>NZ_CP150322.1:5250000-9722500 GCF_051527395.1 Sorangium sp. So ce281 | reverse complement strand
GCAGTCCAGCCGGTCTGGTGCGAGGCGCCGAGCCCAGCGCCGGTGTCGCCGTGGAAGTACTCGAAGAAAAACAGGCGATCTCGGAATCGAGGATCGCGCTGGAAGAGGGGGTGCTCGCCGTAGACAGGGCGGCGCCCCTCGCGGTCGCGCTCGAAGATCGCGATCAGCCGGCGCGCGATCTCGTGCGCTCCGTCGCGAAGCGTGCGAGGGCCGTGGCCGCCGAGCGACGGGATCGTGAGCACGTCGCCGAAGCCGTGGTCGAGCCGGAGCAGCGAGCGGTAGAGCAGGTAGCCGAGCGGGAACCAGATCGGGCCGCGCCAGTTGGAGTTGCCGCCCTTCATGCGCGTGATCGACTCGCCCGGCTCGTAGCCGACCGTGTACTGCGCGTCGCAGGGCTCGATCCCGAGCGAGACGGGCGCGGCCGCGTGCTCCTTGGAGAGCGAGCGCGGGCCGAACGGCGAGAGGAGCTTGTCCTCGTCGAACAGGTGCGCGAGCACCCGCTCGAGGCGCCCCGGCGGCACCGCGGAGAGCACCTGGCGGCCGTCTGGACGTACGGTGATCGCCTCGGCCAGCGCGGGGTTCTTGCGGAGGAACCACTCGGTCCGGCGCCGGAAGTTCGCGAGCTTGCCGTAGATCTCGGGGGTGATCACGTGCACCGCGCAGAGCGGGATGAGGCCGACGGCCGATCGGATCTTCACGTGCCGCGGCTTCCCTCCGGCGATGAGGATGTCGAAGTAGAAGCCGTCCTCCTCGGACCAGAGCGGCAGCCGGCCGTCCGCCGTGTGGTGGAGCGCGTGCGCGATCCGCAAGAAGTGCTCGAAGAACTTGCTGGCGAGATCCTCGTACGCGGAGTTGTCGAGCGCGAGCTCCAGCGCGATGCGCATGAGGTCGAGGCAGTACATCGCCATCCACGCCGTGGCGTCCGCCTGCTCCAGGCGCATCCCGGGCGCGAGCCGCTCGCTGCGATCGAAGAGCGAGATGTTGTCGAGGCCGAGGAACCCGCCCTCGAAGACGTTGTGCCCCTCGGCGTCGCGCTTGTTGACCCACCAGGCGAAGTTGATGAGGAGCTTGTGGAACACCCGCTCCAGGAACACCCGATCGCCCTCGCCCCGCTGCTTCCGCTCGATCTTGTAGATCTGGTAGGTCGCCCAGGCATGCACCGGGGGGTTCAGATCCGAGAACTCCCACTCGTAGGCAGGCAGCTGCCCGTTCGGGTGCTGGTACCACTCCTTGACCATCATCTTCAGCTGGGCCTTGGCGAGGTCGATGTCGAGCGAGGCCAGCGCGACCGCGTGGAAGGCGAGATCCCACGCCGCGAACCAGGGGTACTCCCACGCGTCGGGCATGGAGAGGACATCGGCGACGGAGACGTGCCGCCAGTGGGCGTTTCGGCCGCTCAGCCGCTCGGGCGGCGGCGCGTGCGCGTCGCCGCGGAGCCAGGTGTCGACGTCGTAGTGGTAGAACTGCATCGTCCAGAACAGCCCCGCCGCCGCCTGACGCTGGATGGCGCGGCGATCGTCGGACAGGGCAGGGCCCTGGACGGCGAGATAGTACTCGTCCGCTTCCCTGCGCCGCGCCTCCAGGAGCTCGTCCGCGCCGTCGAACGGGCACTCCACCGGCTCAGGCGCGAGCCGGAGCAGGATCCGCCGGCTCCCGCCGGCCGGCACCTCGAAGCGATGCCAGCTCGCGGCCTTCGTGCCGCGGCGCTCGGGGTTCACCCGCGCCTCGTCGTCGTGGACGACCCGGTGATGGAACGCGTCCTTGACGTACGGTGTCCGCGAAGGGGCGCCATAGAGCCGCTCGCGGTTCGTCTCGTTGTTGGTGAAGAGCAGCTCCGGGCTGCCCTCGATGTACAGGTGATGTGCGCCGTGCTCGGGGTGCGCCGCGCGCAGCATCACATGACCGGCGTCGGTCTCCATGGCCCGGATCTCCGGGACCGGACCCGGAGGCTCGGTCCAGGACCATGTGTTGCGGAACCAGAGGTGCGGGAGCACGTGGATCGGCGCGGCCTCCGGGCCGCGGTTCACCACGGTGATGACCATCAGGATGTCGCTCGGGCTCCGCTTCGCGTACTCGACGAAGACGTCGAAGTAACGATCCCCGTCGAAGGCGCCGAGATCGGGGAGATCGGCCTCGCCCTCCGAGAGTCCACGGTCGCGCGCGGCGGCGACGAGCGCCTCGTAGGGGAACGGCCGCTGCGGGTACCGGTAGAGATAGCGCAGGTAGCTGGAGGTCGGCGTCGCGTCCTCGTAGTAGTAGATCTCCTTGACGTCCTCGCCGTGGTTGCCTTCCGGCCCGGTCAGGCCGAAGGCCCGCTCCTTCAGGATCGGATCCCGCTCGTTCCAGACGGCGACGGCGAGACACAAGATCTGGTGTCGGTCACAGACGCCGCCGAGCCCGTCCTCGTTCCAGCGATAGGCGCGGCTCCGGGCATGGTCGTGAGGGAAGTGCGCCCACGCGTCCCCGTTCGCGCTGTAGTCCTCGCGCACCGTCCCCCAGGCCCGCTCCGACAGGTAGGGGCCCCAGTGCTTCCAGCGCAGGAGGCGCTCGCGCTCTTCCTCGAGGCGGCGGTGCTCGGCGGTCGGCGCAGCGCGGACGGTCCTCGTCATGCGCGCCACGCTAGGCGACTCCGACGGAGGCGTCGAGCCCGCGGCCGGCGCGCGACGACCTGGTGCGGGCGCTACTCGGTGCGCTGGATGATGTGGAAGCCGAACGGCGTCTCGATGATCTCGCTCACCTCGCCGATCTTCAAGGCGAAGGCGGCGTCGGAGAAGCCCTTCACCATCATGCCGCGCTCGAACACCCCGAGATCCCCGCCGCGCTCGGCGGCGCCCGGCTCGTCGCTGTACTCCGCGACCGCCTCCTCGAAGCTCGCCCCGCCGCGGATCTTGAGGAGCGCTTCCTGCGCGCGCGCGCGGGCTTCGGCGCGCGTGCGGCGGAGGCCCTCGGGCTTGCTCTTCGAGCCCTCGTGCATGACGAGGAGATGCCGCGCGCCGATCTGCTTGGGCTGACTCGCGATCAGCGCGCGCTCCCGCTCGATCGCTGCGTCCTCCTCGGCCGCCCGGATCGGCGCGGAGACCGCGAGGCCGCCGCCGACCCAGGAGGGCGAGGTGGCGAGCGTCCCGCAGGCGGTCGCGCAGAGGAGCGCGAAGGGCGAGCACGCCGAGAGCGCGTGAACCAGCACGGCGCGGAGATGAGGGCTACGCATCGGCGCGGAGACTGCCGCGGGAGGGGTGCGCCCGCAACCCTCCCGTCCGCGCGCGCCGCTCAGCGGAGGACCATCACCGGGACGAAGGCCCACCCGCCAGCGGCCACGCTCACCCGGGCGCGCCTCGACTCGCCGCGGACGCCGACGACCACGTCGTGCGCGCCCGCGCGGACGCGGGTCCGCGCGATCGCGATGCGCGCGGGGAGCGTCGACCATCCGCGCGTGTCCGGTGTGTCGAGCGCGGTCAGCGTCGCGCTCGTCAGCAGGCCGACGAGCAGCCCCAGCGGCCCGGAGTCCTCTGCTGCTGCCTCGGTGGCGCCCTGCGCGGCTTCGCCGGCCGCGATGCGGGCGACGGTCCTCGTGATGGCCGACAGGATGACGGTCCCCTCGCTCTTCTTCCAGGCCGCGCGCACCTGCGCCTCGACGTCGAGCGCCTGCTCCATCGGCTGGGGGCGCCCGTCGAGCTGCAGCGTCGGGATCGAATAGCCGCCCTTGCCCCGGGCGAGCGTCGGGTAGTTGACCCAGGTCACGAGCCCCTTCGCCGCGAGCTCGCTCGCCCGCGCGCGATCCGTCGGGCTGATGTCGTTGGCCACGAGCGTGAGCGCGAGGCCGATCGGAAGGCGCTGCGGCACCTTCTGCGGGACGCGCCCGAACCCGACGACGACGATGAGCTCGGCCTCGCCGGTCTCGTCGAGGGGCGGCGGCGGGGCCTCACCTTCGATCGACGCGGCGATGCGGGGCGACCTGGGCTCGCCGCGCGTGAGCGCGCGGAGCGGGCGGCGGAGCGACGGATACGACCCGTGGCGGAGGGCGTCGTCGTAGTGGAGGAGCGCCTCGTCAGCCTGGCCGCTCTTCTCGAAGGCGAGGCCCGCAAGGTAGCTGCCGAGGCCGAGGAGCGCCGTCTCGCCCTCGTGATCGCGCAGGTATCTCTGCATGATCGCGAGGCGGCGAGCCTCGACCCTGGCCCCGCCGAGGTCGCGCTGGGCCAGGTAGTTCATCATGTTGATGGTGTTGATGAGCAGCTTCTCGTAGGCAGGCGCCTTGTACGGGCCCACGTCGTCCGAGAAGAGGTATTTGCCGAGATCGTGGGCGGCCCCGCGGGACATGTCGAGCAGGTCGATCGACTTGTCCGCGGCCCCGAGATCGCGCGCGGACAGCCGGTAGCTGTCCATGCTGAGGAGGATGTTGCCGCGGTCGAGCAGGAGGAGCGCGTTGTCGCCCCGGAGCGCCGGGAGCTGGGCCGCGGTCTCGACCTCGAGCTGCTCGTTCAGCGCGGCCACCGCCTCGGCGGGCGCGCCGCGATCGAGCGCCTGGAGCGCGGTGCGCACGCGATCTTCATGTCCGCCGCAGGCGGCCTGCCAGAGGCCGAGGAGCAGCGCGAGAGGAGCCAGGGCCGCACGCTTGCGCCCCGCGAGGGTCGCGTGCCGCCGGCGCATCACTCCTGGATGAGCGCCTTGGTGAAGGCCGCCCTGTTCTGCCAGGCCACCGCGCTCGTGGCGACCTCGATGAGCTGCATGAACATGAAGTACTGGACGCGGCGCTCGTCCTCGGTGCGCTCGTCGGCGGTGAAGACCTTGCCGGTGAGGTAGTACTTCGCGCCGAGCTGGCGGTTGTACTCGGCGATGTGGTTCGGATCGAACCCGCCGCCGTGCTGCTTCTCGACCTCCGCGACCATCTGCTGCTGGCGCTCGACGGTCACCACGGTGACGAGGCTCGCCTGGGCCAGGTACGTCTCGATCTCGGACAGGAGCGCCTGAAGCTGGCTGTCGATGTGCTCGCTCGTCTGGTTCGACAGCGGATAGATGGCGAGCGTGGGCCGCGAGCCGTCGTGCGCCCACGCCTTGGCCACCGGAGAGGCCATCAGGGACGTCAGGTTCTCGTGGAGGAGCTGCTCGATGTCGCGCCTGTCGATTCCCGTGCTCATCGCCGCGTCGTCGAGCCCCTCGACCTGATTGCCGCGCACGTAGGTGGGGCCGCAGCCGATGGGAAGCGAGGCGAGCGCGAGCGCCGCGAGCAGCGCGGCCGGACGGATGCTGGGCGACATGGGCATGGACACTCCGCAGGGCAGGACGCCCGCATCCTAGCAGGCGAGGTGTGCGCTGGAGCTTCGATCAGGCGGAAATCGTGCTCTGCGACGGGGCGCGCGCGCTGCGTGCGCGGCGGGTGCGGCGCGCGCGGCATGTCGGCGGCGCGGACGCTCTGGCTCGCAGCAGCGCGAGCAGCGCGAGCATCGCGAGCAGCGCGCGCGCCGCCGCGGCCCCGCTGTCGTCGCCGACGAGGGGGCCGTGCGCGCACGAGAGCCAGCGCTCGTCGAGCGGCCGGCGCGAAGGCAAGCGCTCGGCGGGGTCCGACGCCGTGGCCCACCAGGGCGGGTCGTAGTCGCCGACGTCGGCGGCGCGCCTCGCCTCGGTGACGAGCCAGTCGCGATGGGCGATGAGCCCACCATAGATGGGATCGGCGCAGCCGGCCGGCCCGCGCGACGTCACGCCGATGATCCGCCCCGCGACGTCGAGCGCCGGTCCGCCCGAGTCGCCGCTGCAGATGCCGTTCTCTCCGCGCCACTCGCCTCCTGTGACGCGCTCCTGCGTTCCGCACCCGTACCCGACGCACTCGACGTGGAGCCCATCGCGGCGCCTGCGGACGCCGCCGCCGCGCGATCTGCCCTCCGTGTCGCCGAAGCCCACCGCCGAGTAGACCTCGCTCTCCTCGGGCGGCCGATCGAGGCGGGGCGCGAGCGGCGTGACCTCGCTGCCGCCGAGCGGGGAGGACAGCACGACGAGCGCGACGTCGCGCCCGCAGACGGCGTTGCCGTCGGGCGGGCTGAGCAGCGCGCGCGCGCCGATCCACGGCGTGTCCGCGGCCCACAGGGCCCCGCCGAGCGTGGCGTAGACCTGCGAGGCATCGACCGGCTCACCGAACGTCGCCGTCTTGCAGGCGATGAGCTTGGGAGCTTCCGCGATGCAGTGCTGCGCGGTGAGCACCAGGTTGGGCGCGATCACGGTGCTCGAGCAGGTCCGCGCGACGCGCCCTCTGCGATCGGTGATGAGGAGACCGGCGACCGCGCGGTCTCCAGCGTCTGGATACCCTCCCTTGATCTCCAGCGCGGCCTCGGCCGCGTCCTCCTCGTGCAGGTCAGCTTCGTCCGCGTCTCCAGCGCAGCCGGCCAGCGCGGCGGCGAGGAGGAGGCAGCCAGCTCGGGTACACCATGCGGTGCTGTTCCGGCACACGGCCAGCCGCCTTTGCACGGCACCTGCCAGCCTGGGCTGTGCACCGCCGCGCTCCCCGAGGGAGGAGAGGATTGCTTCCGGGGAAGCTCACGCGCCGGCGGAGCCCACCCCGCTGCGCTGTGGTGAGGGATGCGGTCAGCGCGCCGATCGGGCTCATGTACACCCGAGCGCCCGACGCTGTCGTCAACCGAGCGCAAGGCGCTGGAGCGCGAGACGGCGGCGAGGAGGCGGCGCGAGCGCGGGGCCTCGCGCGCCGGGAGCGCCTCCCTCGCGCGGCTACCCCGCGCGTCCGTTCGCGACGTCGCCGCGCCGCGAGCGCTCGTTTTCTCCCGGCAGCGCCGGAGCTCTCCGGGCGGCTCCGGAGCGTCAGCCGACCACGATGTTCACGATCTTCCCCGCGACGTAGATGAACTTCTTCAGCTGCTTGCCCGCGGCGAGGGCGGCCACGCTCTCCAGGCCGAGCGCGGCGGCTCGTGCCTCCTCCTCCGATGCCACCTTCGCCAGCATCACGCGACCGCGGACCTTGCCGTTCACCTGCACCGGGATCTCCAGGACGTCGTCGACGCAGAAGGCCTCGTCGTGGGTGGGCCATGGCTCGTAGCTGAGCGAACGCTCGTGGCCGGTGAGCCGCCACAGCTCCTCCGCGAGGTGCGGCGCGAACGGGGAGACGAGGAGGATCAGCCGGAGGACCGCCTCGCGCGGCGGCGAAGGCAGCGAGCTCAGGTGGTTCACGAAGACCATCATCGCGGAGATGGCGGTGTTGAACGCCATCCCCTCGATGTCGCCGGTCACCTTCTTGATCGTCCTGTGGAGCTGCCGGCTCGTCGCGTCGTCCATCGCGTCCGAGAGCGGTCGCGTGCACGTCGCGAACACGCGGTCCCGGAACCGGACCACCCCCTGGATCTGCCCTGATTGCCAGGGCTTCACCGCCTCGAGCGGGCCCATGAACATCTCGTACATCCGCAGCACGTCGGCGCCGTAGGCCCGCACGATGTCGTCGGGGTTGATCACGTTGCCCCGCGACTTCGACATCTTCTCGTTGTCCTCGCCCAGGATCATCCCCTGATGGACGAGCCTCGCGAAGGGCTCGGGGTGCTTCACGTGGCCGAGGTCGTAGAGCACCTTGTGCCAGAAGCGCGCGTAGAGGAGGTGCAGCACGCCGTGCTCCGCGCCGCCGACGTAGAGGTCGACGGGCATCCACGCGTCGTACGCGGCCTCCGAGAACGGCTCCGCGTCGTTCTGCGGATCGAGGAAGCGGAGGTAGTACCAGCACGAGCCCGCCCACTGCGGCATCGTGTTCGTCTCGCGCGCGTACCACTTGCCGTCCCGCTGAAAGAAGCGCCAGTCGACGGCGCGCGCCAGCGGGCCCGCAGGGTCGTCGCCAGGGCGGAAGTCGGCGAGCGGCGGCAGCTCGATCGGGAGGCTGGCTTCGTCGACCGCGATCGGCTGATCGTAGCGGATCGTGTGCGCGGCGCCCTTCCTGGGATCACCCTGCGGATCGGCGAGCTCGACGGGGAAGTAGATCGGGATCGGCTCGCCCCAGTAGCGCTGGCGGGAGAAGACCCAGTCGCGCAGCTTGTAGTTCACCTCGCGCTTGCCTCGCCCGAGCGCCTCGAGACGCGCGATGACCGCGCGCTTGCACTCCTCCGTCGCGAGCCCGTTGAACTCGCCGCTCCGGACCGCGACGCCCGGGTCGACGTAGGCGGCCTCGAGCTGGTCGTGCAGGGCGCCGTCGGGGCTCACGACCTCGACGATGGGCAGCCCGTAGGTGCGGGCAAAGGAGAAGTCGCGCTCGTCGTGCCCCGGCACCGCCATCACGGCGCCGGTGCCGTAGCCGCCGAGCACGTAGTCGGCGACCCAGATCGGCACCTCCACGCCCGTGATGGGGTGGACGGCGACGAGGCCGGTGTCGACGCCGGTCTTCTCCCTCGCCGCCGCGGCGAGCCGCTCGCGATCGCTCTTGCCCGCCGCGGCCGCGACGTACGCGCGCACCGCCTCGCGGCGCGGCTCGGACGCGCCGCTCTCCGCGCTCGTGAGCCATGTCGTGAGCGGGTGCTCGGGCGCGAGCACGACGTAGGTGACGCCCATCAGCGTGTCGGGGCGGGTCGTGAACACGCTCAGCGCGCCCTTGCCCCATCCCTTGACCTCGAACGTGATGAGCGCCCCCTCCGAGCGGCCGATCCAGGAGCGCTGCATCGCCACCGTCCCTTCAGGCCAGTCGAGGAGGCGGAGATCCTCCGCCAGGCGGTCGGCGTAGGCGGTGATGCGGAGCATCCATTGCCTGAGCGGCGTCCGGTAGACCGGGTGCGAGCCGCGCTCGCTCTTGCCGTCGATAACCTCTTCATTCGCAAGGACGGTCCCGAGCGCCGGGCACCAGTTGACGCTCACCTCGTCCTGGTACGCGAGCCCCTTCTTGAAGAGCTGGAGGAAGATCCACTGCGTCCAGCGCACGTAGCGCGGATCGGTCGTGGCGAGCTCGCGCGACCAGTCGTAGCTGAAGCCCAGCATCTTGAGCTGGCGCTTGAAGGTCGCGATGTTCCGCGCCGTCGTGTCGGCCGGGTGCGTGCCGGTCTCGAGGGCGTGCTGCTCCGCCGGCAGCCCGAAGGCGTCCCAGCCCATGACGTGCAGCACGTCGAGCCCGCGCATGCGGAAGTAGCGGGACATGATGTCGGTCGCCGTGTACCCCTCGGGGTGGCCGACGTGCAGCCCCGACCCCGACGGATAGGGGAACATGTCGAGCACGTAGCGCTTCGCGCGGGCGGGGTCCGCGCTGCGGACGGCGCGGAAGGTCTCGCCTTCCTCCCACGCGCGCTGCCAGCGCGGCTCGACGGCGGCATGATCGTAGCGCGCGGGCTCACGCGGCTCGTTGGGAGAAGGTTCGGTGGAGGCGCGGGGGTCCATCGTCTCGGCGGCCATATCGCGACGTGCCATAGCACTGTGCTGCCGCGGTCGACAGCCGCCCCGCGGCGGCAGACGCCCGCGCCCCGGCGGGAGCGCCACGCCCGTCCACGGCGCGCCGCGGCCATGTCGAGAGTTCCCGACAAGCGTGGACAGCGCCTCGGTCCGAGCTCTGCCGCCGGAGACGCCCGCGCCCGAGCGGGCTGACCTCGCGCGCCGCCTCGCGCTCTGGAGCCACCCGCGCGCCGGAGCGTCGTGCGCGCCCCCTGCGCGCCGGTGGCGCCGGCGAGAGCGCGCGCCTCGTGGGCGCCTCGGTGGCGGGACGAGCTCGCCCTTCATCGCCCCGACCCGAAGGAGCGCACCCCTGGCGTCGCTATCCTGCGTCCGCGACGGGCGGTGTCGTCACGGCGCGGCGCTGCGTGGCGCCAGCGCCGACGAGCGGCCCCGCCCCGCGGGGCGGGGCGACGCGTCAGAAGGATGGCCGCACGCCGAGACTTGGGGGTAGATTGAGAGCGCTGTTCCGCTTCAGTGTGAGGCGGAGGGGTCGCGTGGGCGGTCCCTCCGAGGCGCGCGGATGACCGACAAACACGTTCCATGGGGAGCCCCCGAGAGTGAAAGGGCGGCGCAGCCAGGCCGGCCGCTCCCGTCGGCGCACGGCTCGGGGATCCCTTTCCGGCCGCTGCCCGTGCCGCCGCTGATGGCGCCCGGCGCCCTGCGCCCGCTCTCCGCGCAGTACGCGCTGAGCCCTCATCTTCAGCAGCAGAGCCCGCCCGCATTCTCGGCGCCGATGCCGTCGGCGCCCGCGTTTTCGGGGCCGGCGTCATCGGCGCCCGCGTTCTCGGGCGCCATGCCGGCGCCGGCGTTCTCGGGGCCAGCTCCCGCCGGGTACACCCAGCCGCCCGCGGCGAGCGTCTCGGCGCGCGGAGGGACCCTTCCGCCCGGGATCGTCTCGCAGCAGGACGTGCTCTCGGCCAGCGGCGTCTTTTCTCCGAGCGCGCTCCCGTTCATCTCGGCGCCGCCGCAGTCGGACCCGGTGCCTCCGAGCCAGGCGGCCTTCCAGCCGGCGCCCATCACGGACCGGATGGGCGCGAGCGCGGCGCAGCCGCCTGCGCCGGCGGCGCCGCCCGGGTTCGGGAGCCCTGGCTTCGGTGCGGCCGCGCCCGCGGCGCCAGAGGCCGCGCGCGCGCCGATGCCATCGCCTCACGCCGGCCAGCCGCCTGCGCCGGCGGCGCCGCCCGGGTTCGGGAGCCCTGGCTTCGGTGCGGCCGCGCCCGCAGCAACAGAGGCCGCGCGCACGCCGATGCCCTCGCTGCATGCGGGGATGTCGGCTCAGGCGGGGCCGCCGCCGGCCGCTGCGCCCGCGTCGGCGATGAGCGCAGCTCCCGGCGCGGCGGGGCACGGCGCGCCCCAGGCGGCCGGCGGGTGGGACGGAGCGGCCGAGAGCCCGTGGGCCACCACGTCGGCGCGCCTCGAGATGCCGGCGCTCCCGTCGACCTTCGTCCAGGAGCGCCCGGAACCGCAGAAGCCACCCGCCGCCGTCGCGCCGCGGCGGCGGGAGGGCGGCAGGACGCTCATCATCGTGCTCAGCGTGATCCTGGCGGTGGCCTTGCTGGCGCTCATCGGGATCACGCTGTGGCAGAGCATGGGCGGCGGAGGACCGATCGCGATCGACTACAAGGAGCCGCCGTCCACGGCCACCGAGGCATCGCCAGAGCCCACCGTGAGCGTGACAGCGGCCCCCAGCGCGCCCGCCGCGCCCCGCCCAGCCGCGCGCCCGCGGCCGAAGAGCGACGACATCTACGACGAGGTCGAGAAGGAAAAGACCCGGCGCTGAGGCGGCGCGACGCCGCACAGGCGGGGCGCGCCGCAGGCGATTCGTTGGCCCCGCGCCCCGTTCCGTGCTGGTGATCGCCCGCGATGGCGACGCCGATCCCGCAGAACCTTGCCCCCTTCTCCCTCGACGAGCTGGCGCGCGCGACCGGCGGGCGCGTGCTGAGGAGCGGGCCGGACGCGCGGGGCATCTCGACCGACAGCCGGACGATCGCGCCCGGAGCGGCGTTCGTCGCGCTCGCCGGCGAGAGCTTCGATGGCCACAGGTTCCTCGGCGCCGCCGCGCAGCGCGGGGCGGCCGCGTTCATCGTCTCGCGGGAGGTGGCCCTGCCGCCCGGAGGCGGCGCGGTGCTCGTGAACGACGGCCTCGCGGCGCTCGGGGCGCTGGCCAGAGCGCACCGCGAGCGATGGCGGACGGGCGCCCACGCCGACGGGCCGCGGGCGATCGTCGCGATCGGCGGCTCGGCCGGCAAGACGACGACGACGCGGACCATCGCGGCGCTGCTCGCGGGGGTGGGCCGCGGCGAGGTGCACGCGACAGCGGGCAACCTGAACAACGCCATCGGGCTGCCGATGACGCTGCTCGGGCTCGAGGACCGCCATCGCTTCGCGGTCGTCGAGATCGGCACGAACCAGCGCGGCGAGGTCGCGGCCCTCGCGCGGATCGCGGGGCCGGATCTCGCCGTGCTGACGTCCATCGGCGTCGAGCACACCGAGGGGCTCGGCACGCTGGAAGACGTCGCCGCCGAGGAAGGTGATCTGCTGGCCGCCTTGCCGGCCGGGGGTGTGGCCCTCGGCAACGGCGACGACGCGAAGGTGGTCGAGCAGCTCGAGCGCGCCGGCGCCGCGCGGCGGATCACCTACGGCTTCGGGGAGCGCGCGCGGATCCGGATCGCAGGGAGGCGGCCGGTGGGGGTGCGCGGCACCTCGGTGCGGATCGAGCGTGGAGGCGAGGCGCTGGAGCTCGTCGTCCCGCTGCTCGGCGAGGCGGGGGCGCTGGCGGCGGCGGCGGCCGTCGCCGTCGTGGAAGAGGCGGTCGGCGAGCCGCTCTCGACCGAGCGAGCGGCTCGCGCCGCCGCGGGGCTCGCGCCGCCGGGGGACGGGCGCCTGTCCGTCCGCGAGCTGCCGGACGGCACCGTGGTCATCGACGACAGCTACAACGCCAACCCGCTGTCGATGCGATCGTCCCTCAGGACGGCCGTCGAGGTCGCCGAGGGGCTCGGGAAGCGGCTGGTCCTGCTGCTCGGCGAGATGCGCGAGCTCGGCGCGCTCGCGGCGGCGGAGCACGACGCGCTCGGCGAGCAGGTCGGCGCCGCGCGCCCCGCCGCGCTGATCGCCGTCGGCGGCGAGGCGGCGCGGATCGCGCGCGCCGCCGAGGCCGCCGGCGTGCGGGCGTGGTTCGCCGGAGACGCGGACGCCGCGGCGGCCCGAGCGCAGGAGATCGTCGAGCGCGGCGATCTGGTGCTCGTGAAGGGCTCGCGCGGGATCAGGATGGAGCGGATCGTGGAAGCCCTCGTCGCCAGCGCCGGGCGCGGCGCCGGCCCGTCGCCCTCGCCGTGAGCGCGCGTCCGCCGGTCGAGCGCGCTCGCCTCCGGGCGCGACGGACCGCGGTCACGCGCCGAGCGCAGCCCGCGCCTCGGCGACGGGCAGGCTGACCAAGAGCTTCGCCTCCTCGTTGCTGCAGAAGGAGCGCGTGACCATGCGATCGACGTACAGCGTGCCGCGGAGGTGATCGACCTCGTGCTGGAGGATCCGCGCGGGCCAGCCCGTCGCTTCCCACCGGACCTCCTTGCCGTCCTCGTCCACGCCGCTCACCTCGACCGACAGATCTCGCTCGACCAGCGCCATGTAACCCGGGACGCTGAGGCAGCCCTCGAAGAACGTCGCCCGCCCCGCGCCTGCCGCGTCCGGGAGCGACGGGGCGAGGACCCTCAGCGTCGGGTTGATGAGCACCCTGAGCGGGAAGGGCACGCGGCCGCGCTCGGCGCGCTGGCCCGGGGTGAGGCGGGACATGAGCTCCTCGCCGTCTTCGAGCACGATCACCTGCTGGTCGACGCCGATCTGCGGCGCCGCGAGCCCCACGCCGGGCGCCTTGCGCATGACGGAGACCATCGTCGAGACGAGGTGCTTGAGCCGCTTCGTCCCGATCTCCTCGGGCGGGACGGGCGCGGCGGGCTTCCGCAGGACGGCTCTGCCTGCGAGGACGATCGGGGGGAGCTCCATGCTGCCGGGATGAACCGGCGCCCTCGCGAGCGCAAGCGGTGTGAGCTCGGGAGCAAGGACCGTGTGGGGGCCTCGCGGCGAGGCGGGCGTGAGGGTGGATGTCCTCGCGGCGAGGCGGGCGTGAGGGTAGAGGAGCGGCGCCGGGCACGGCCCGGCGTTTCCATGGCAGCACCTCCTCCGCCTCCGTCGGCTCGCGCGGACGCCCCCCGCCGGCCGCTCCGCCTCGCCGTCGTCGTCGCCCTCGCGGCGCTGACGCTCGCCGCCTTCGCCGCCGTGACGCTGCGGCTGCAGCTCGAGCCGAATGTCGCCTCGCTCCTGCCGGAGCGCGGAGACGCCGCGGCGCTGCGCCGGTACGTGCGGGGGTTCGGGGGCGGCGACCTCGGCGTCGTGATGGTCAAGGGCGACGACCCCGACGAGAACGCGGCCGTGGCCGCGGAGATCGCGCGGGCCCTCGCGGCGCGCCCGACCGTGCAGCGCGCCGCCGATCGGATCGACGTCTCGCGCGCGCTCGATCCGTGGGTCGCGTTCCGGCACGCGGACGCGCGCGTGCGAGAGCGCCTCGCCGCCGCGCTCTCGCCCGAGGGGATGCGGGAGCGCCTCGCCGAGACGCGCGCCATGCTGCTCGCGCCGGGCGGCGGCGCCGCGGCCGAGACGATCGCGGCCGACCCGCTGCGCCTCTCGCAGCTCGTCTTCGAGTCCGCGGACATCGGATCCGGGGTGCGCACGCAGGCGGACGGCGCGTTCGCCACGGACGACGGCAAGGTGCACCTCGTCCTGGTGCAGCCCGCGGGGCAGGCGCTCCGCGGCGCCGACGCGCGGGCGTTCGTCGCGGACGCGAACGCCGTCCTCGGCCCGATCCGCGCGGCGCACCCCGGGCTCACGCTCGGGCTCACCGGCGGGCACGCCATCGCCGCGGCGACCGAGGCGATGCTCACGCGCGATCTCGCGATCTCGGGGTCGCTCTCGATGCTGCTCGCCTCCGTCGTCTTCGCGCTGCTCTTCCGCCGCCTGCGCGCCCTCGTCGCGGTGATGCCGCCGCTCGTGCTCGGGACCCTCTGGACCGCGGGGCTCGCCACGGCGCTCCCGGGCGGGCTCAGCGCGATCGCCGTCGCCTTCATGTCGGTGGTCGTCGGCGTCGGCGTCGACACCGGCGTCCACGTCTACGCCGCGCTGCTCGAGGCGCGGCGCGAGGGCCTCGAGCCGGAGGCGGCCGCGCGCGCGGCGAGGGCGCGGACCTCCCGCGCCGTGCTCATCGCTGCCGTCACGGCGGCGGCGGCGTTCGGGGCCCTCGCGCTGTCGGACATCAACGCGCTCCGGCAGCTCGGGCTCCTGTGCGCCGCGGGCGAGGTCCTGACGGCGATCGCCATCGTCCTCGTGACGCCGGCCGTGGGCGCGTGGCTCGAGCGGGGGACTCCGCCGGCCGAGGCGCCGGCGCGCTGGCCCGACGGCCTTTACTGGCTAACCCGCACCCGGGGCCGCGCGCTCGCGCTCACGGGGCTCGCGGCGCTCCCCATCGCGGCGGTCTCGCTCGGCGCCTCCCCGCCGCTCGCGGAGGCCATCGTCGCGATCAGGCCGGCCGAGCTCGAGCCCCTCAAGGTACAGCAGGAGATCTTCGAGGCGTTCGGCGGGCGGCGAGGGCAGTGGGTGGTGCTCGTCGCGGACGGCGACCAGGAGCGCGCCCGCGCGCGCGGCGACCGGATCGCGGAGCGCCTCGCCTCGATGAAGGCCGACGTGGAGGCCGTCGACGCGCTCACCGCGCTCGCCCCCGCCGCCCCGACGCAGGCCGAGCGCTTCGCCGCGCGTGACGCGCTCGACCTGCCCGCCAGGGCCGGCGAGCTCGCGCGCGCGCTCCGCGACACGGGCTTCGCGCCCGAGCGCTTCTCGGCGGTGCTCGACGGGATGCGCGCGCCCCCCCGGCAGGAGGTGGCGCTCTCCGATCTCGAGCGCGGCCCCGCGTCCATCCTGCTCTCGCGCTACCTCGGGGCGGACGGGGGCGAGGCGCTCGTCGCGCTGTACGTGCGGCCCCGCGAGACCGGCTCGGTCGCGCAGATCGAGCGCGCGATCCGCGAGGAGGATCCGGGCGCCATGCTCACCGGCTACAGCCGGCTCGAGGCGTCGCTGCGCGAGACGCTCGCGCACGACATGCCGAGGATCGCGCTCGTCGCGGGCGCGCTCGTGCTGCTGGCGCTCTCCGCTTCCCTCCGCAGCGCGCGCGACATCGCGCTGGCCGCGCTCGTCGTCGCCTCGGAGATCTCCCTCGTCCTCCTGCTGATCCGGGCGCTCGGCATCCCCCTGCACGCGTACGACGCGCTCGTCATCCCGGTGCTGCTCGGGATCACGGTGGACGAGGGCATGTTCCTGCTCCACCGCGCCCGCGAGATCGAGGCGGCGGGCGGCGGCGACGCCGTGATCCGCGAGACGCTGCGCCGCGAGGGGCCGGCGATCGCCGCCACGGCGCTGACCACGGCCGCGGGCTTCTCCGCGCTCGCGTTCTGCGGCTTCGACGGCCTCCGCGACCTGGGCCGGGTCGGCGCGCTGGGCAGCGCGGTCGGCCTCGTCGTCGCGCTCGTCGTGGTGCCGGCGGGGCTGCGGCTCTGGCCCCGGGCCCACGGAGGTGCATAACATGTCGCCGTTGTCACCCCGGGGCCTCCTCCTTGTCGCTCTCCTCGCGCTCGCGCGTCCCGCCGCGGCGCAGCCGTCTGCTCCGCCCGCTGCGCCGCGGCCTCCTGCCGCGCCCGCGCCGAGGCCGCCGCGCTCGGCCGTGGCTCGCGCCGTCGACGCGCTCGTGCGCTCGCTCGACGCCGTGGACGGCCGCGCGCTCGTGGCCGCCGCGCCGCTGGTCTCCGACGCGCCCGCGCCGCGCGGCGCCCAGCTCGTGGCCACGCTCGCCGCCCACGTCGCCGGCAAGCTCGGCGCCGGCGTGCGCGCGCAGAAGGACCCGATCCCGCTGCCGCTCGCGCGCGAGGCGGCGCGCGACGACGCGGCGCTCGTCCACCTCGTCGTCGAGATCGCGGCGGGGCGGCTGCGCGTCACCGCGGACGTGTACCCGGTGCCGCGCACCGTCTGGGCGCGCATCCGCGACCCGGAGCCGGGGCCCGTCGCCCACGCCTACGCCGAGGCGCCCCTCGACGCGGAGATCCGCAGCTTCCTCGCGCCGATCCCGCTCGTCGCCGCCAGGGTCGACCGCGCGAAGAACTTCGAGGGCGACGTGGTCGCGCTCGCGTGCGGCGATCTCGACGCCGACGGGGCGCTCGAGCTCCTGAGCGTGAGCCGCCGGCGCGTGACGACGCTCCGCCTCCGCGGCGGCCGGGTCGTGCCGCTCGCGTCGCGCCTGTGGCCGGACGTGGTCGCGGTGCACCCGGCGCCGCTCCGCGAGCCGCTCGCGTTCGCCACGCTCGTCGAGCGCGCGAGGGACGGCGAGCGCCTGCCGCCGTTCGCCGACGTCGGGCTCACCGACCGCGCGCGCAGCGTCCGCTTCGACGGCGAGCTGAAGGCGCTCGCCGAGCTCCCGGGGCTGGCGATCCCGGACGCGGGCGGCTCGGCCTGCACGACGGCGTGGGGGCCGCTCCTCACGGGCCCGCTCGGGCCGTGCGCCCCGGCCGATCCCACGCCGGCGACCGCGGCGCTCTCCGGCCGGTACGACGCGCTCGCGTCGGCGCAGCTCCTGTCCGCGCAGGGCGAGCCCTTCGCGGTCTGGGCGACGCGCGAGCGCGGCGCGGTCGAGCTCCGGGACAGCGCTGGCCGTCGCAAGGTCGTGGGCAGCGCCGGGGCGCAGCTCGCGCTAGGCGATCTCGATCAGGATGGAGAGCCCGAGCTGCTCGCCAGCCTCGACGTCCTCGATCCGCTCGAGGATGCCGTCGTGGTCTGGTCGTGGCGGCGCCGGGAGGGCGGCCCGGCCCGCGCGGCGCCCCAGGAGATCCTGCGCTTGCCGGCGCCGGCGGGGGTGCGCGCCCTCGCGGTCTGTCCGCCCGACGGGGCCGGGCGCGCCCCGTTCGCCGTCGCGACGGCGGACGAGATCTGGGTGGTGCGGTGAGCCTCCCGCGCCGCGCCTTCCTCGGCGGCGCCGGCGCGCTGCTCGGCGCCGCCGCCCTCCCGGAGGCCGCGCGCGCGATGGGGCGCACCCCGCTCGGCGGCCGCCTCTCGATGCACCTCCCGTGGCCGACGAGCTCGCTCGATCCGCACGAGCTGAGCGATCCCGCCGCGGCGCTGTTCGCGCCGGCGATCGCCGACAGCCTCTACGGGCTCGATGCGTCCGGGAACCCGTACCCGACGCTCTCGTCCGCGCTGCCGTCGCGCGAGGCGGATGGCGCGGTCGTGCGGCTCCGCGAGGGGTTGCGCACCGCGCGCCTGCTCAAGCTCGACGGCCGCGACATCGTGAGCTCCGTCGAGCGCGCCCGCGCTCGCGGCGCCGCCGCGGCGCTCGCCGACATCCCGAGGCCCGAGCGGCACCCGAGGGATCCGCTCGCCGCGGTGTTCCCGCGCGCGGATCCCGCCCGCGTCGCCCGCGCGCTCGCGTCGCCGATGGTCGCGCTCCTGCCGCGCAGCTTCGACCCCGCGGCGCCGGACGGCACCGGCGCGTTCCGGGCCGACGTCGGCGCGGGGAAGATCACGCTGACGCGCAACGACGTCGCCGCGCGCGGCGCTGCCTTCCTCGACGCGATCGAGGTGATCCGCTCCGACGACCTCACGACCTCGCTGCGCGCGTTCGAGACGGAGCGCGACGACCTCGGCTGGCTCGGCGCCGGCCTCCACACGAACCGCCGCGGCGCCGTCCGCTTCGATCTGGGCGTCGCCGGGTGGATCGTGCTCACGACGGGCCCTGACGCCGGGCCCTTCGGCCAGCCCGGCGTCGCGCAGCGGCTGGTCGACGCGCTGCCGCCCGAGCGCCTCGCGCACCTCGGCCTCGTCGGCCTCCCGAGGGCGCACGGCGATCCGGCGTGGGGAGGGCCCCCGGCCCCGCTGCTCGTGGACGAGTCTGCCGCCCACCTCGTCGAGGTCGCCGAGGCCGTCGCGCCGATCCTCTCGCGGCCTGGGCACGAGGTCACCGCGGAGCCGGTGGCGCGGGCGGAGCTCGGGCGCCGCCGCGCTCGCGGGAAGGCGACGCTCGCGATCGAGCTGGTGCGCCCGCTCGGCCCCGGGCCCCTCGACGCGCTGCTCGCCCTCGCGACCGCCGACGATCGCAGCCGCGCCCTCGACCTTGCCCGTCACCCGCCCCGCCTCGTGCCCGGCGCCGCCCCCCGCTCGCTCACCGCGACGCTCCGCCTCGGCGTGATCGCCGAGGTCCGGATCGCGGGCGGCGTGCTGCCGGACGTCGCGCTCGCGCGCGCCGCCAGCGGCGAGGGCTGGGATCTCGGCGCCACCTTCCGCCGCCCAGCGAGGCGCTGATGTGTGCCTACCTCCGCGTGGAAGCGAGCGCGACCGCCCGGAGGCTGTTCCGGACGTCCGGGCGAGCGTCGCGGTGATGGGAGCCGCTTCGAGCGCTTGCGCGGTGGGGACATTTGGTTACTATCGGCTGGTCACGAACGTCACTGGCACTCGACACGACGCTTCTCTTCTCGGGGATCGCGGATTGATCGCGGACTGGACGACGCAACGTGTGGCGCACCGGGGGCTCCTCCCCAGCGCCGCCCCCCCTCGATCCCCCACGGCTCCATCGGGGCGGCAGGGCACTGTTCGGCACCGAAGCTGACGCATCTCGCAGAGCCGTGAAGTGAATCAGTGTCATGGGTACTCGCCTCTACGTTGGTAATCTCCCCTTTTCCGCCACCAAGGCCTCCGTGCAGGCCGCATTCGCCCAGAGCGGCGAGGTGACGGATGTACACATCGTGACCGACCGCGAGAGTGGGCAGTCGCGTGGTTTCGGGTTCGTCACGATGGGCACGCCTGAGCAGGCCCAGCAGGCGATCGAGAACATGAACGGCGCCATGATGGACGGCCGTCCGCTTCGCGTGAACGAGGCGGAGGAGCGGGTCCAGCGCGGCGGCGGCGGCGGCGGCGGTGGTTACGGCGGCGGTGGCGGCGGCGGTTACGGCGGCGGCGGCGGTGGTGGCCGCGGCGGTCGTGGCGGTGGCGGCGGCGGTTACGGCGGCGGCGGCGGCGGTGGTGGCCGCGGCGGTCGTGGCGGTCGCGGCGGCGATCGGTACTGAGCCGAGCTAGGTCGACGTTCCAGCGGCGGTGCCTCTCCCCAGAGGCGCCGCCGTTCTCGTTTGTGCGCTGCCCTGTGCGGCGATCGCCGTCACGGGCTCCGGGGCCCCGGTGATCAGTCGATGCCTCCGCCTCCTCCGCCGTCGCGGCGATCTGGCCTGCCTCCGCGGGGCGGAGCACGAGCATGCCGACGGCCATCGCGACAAGGGCCGAGAACAGCGACCCGAGCAGGACGGCGAGCTTCGCGACCCCGAGCCTTTGCCTGGTTCCAAACGCGAGCCCCGCGACGAAGATCGCCACCGTGAAGCCGGTGCCCGCGACGCATCCCACGACGAGCACGCCTCGCCGGAGGACGCCGCGACCCGAGCTCCGCGCTTCCGGGGCGCGGAGCTTGCTCCTTTGCCTGGCGGGCGTCAGAGAGCGGCACGCTGAACGCCCCTCGCGCTCGGGGCGGGCCGCTCACAGCCGATGCCTCCTTCCATCCCTTCAGAGCACAGGCCGTCGCCGCGGGCGATCTCGCTTTACTACTTCGGTATCTTCGCCGTCCTCGGCGTGTACCTGCCGCTGTTCCCGAGCTGGCTGGAGGCGCGGGGGATGCAGGGGCTCGCGATGGGGGCGATCGCGGCGACGCTCCCGGCGATGGGCCTCGTCGCGCCGCCGGTGTTCGGCTTGATCGCCGACGCGCTCGGCGTGCGGGTGTGGCTGATCCGGGCGGCTTGCGCTGGCGCCTTCGTCGTGTTCGCGCTGCTCGCGCTCTCGTCGGCGCTCGGCGTGTCGCTCGGCTTCGCCGGCCTCTTCGTCGCGGCGCTCGCGTTCGCCTTCTTTCGATCGCCGATGTTCACGATGGCCGACGTCGTCGCGGTGGAGGCGTCGGCGAGCTCCGGCATCGCCTACGGCCGGCTCAGGCTCTGGGGCTCGATCAGCTTCGCGCTGATGGCGATCGCCAGCGGAGCCCTCGTCGATCCGGCGCGGCCGGCCGCGTTCCCCGCCACGATCGCTGCCTGCCTGCTGATCGCGTTCGCCATCTCGTGGGCCCTTCCGGCGCGCGGCGAGGCGCTCTTCCGTCGGTCCGGCCCGCGCGACGGAGCGGCCGACGCCGCCGGCGCTGCGCGCGCTCCGGCCGCTGGAGGCTCCGTGCGGCAGCGCGCCCGTGCCCTCCTCCAGAGCCACGATTTCCGCCTGTTCCTCGCGGCATCGTTCCTGGCCCAGAGCGCCACCTCTTCGTACGATCTCTGTTACACGCTGCACCTGCGCGACATCGGCTTCCCCGAGTCGCTGGTGGGGGTCGCGTGGGCCGTCGGCGTCGCCGGCGAGATCGCGCTCATGGCGTTCTCCGGCCCCCTGCTCAAGCGATTCGCTCCGCCCACGGTGCTCGCGTTCGCCTTCGCGGGCGCCTCGCTCCGCTGGGCGCTGCTCTCGTATGTGCGCTTCTGGCCCGCCCTGCTGGCCATCCAGCCGCTCCACGCGGTCTCGTTCGGCATGATGTGGGTCGCCTCGCTCGCCTACACGCGGGATCGCTCCCCGCCTGAGATCCTCGCCACGGCGCAAGGGCTCTTTTCGGCGAGCGCTGGCGCCGGATCCGTCGTCGGGATGCTCGTGTGGGGTGAGCTCTACAAGCGCGGGGGCGGCACCCTCACGTTTGGGGTCGCCTCGATCACGGCGTTGATCGCATTCGTCCTGGCTGTGACCTTCGCGCGCTCAACGCGGCGTTCACCGTCAGGGGGCTCAATTTTCTCTGTCAGCTCCCGGTGCCAGGAGTAACGTTCCATTTTCCGCCGCACGCGTAGGCGCGCGCGGGCACTACCTGAACGAGGCGAGCATGTGCGGGATCGTCGGATACGTTGGGTCAAAAAAGGCGGCGCCGATCATCGTCGAAGGGCTACGGAAGCTCGAGTATCGAGGCTACGACTCGGCCGGCATCGCCATTCATGACGGCAAGGGCATCGAGATCGTCCGGACGCTCGGCAAGCTGATCAAGCTCAGCGAGGCGCTCGAGAAGCGGACCCTCGACGGCACGACCGGCATCGGCCACACGCGGTGGGCGACGCACGGCCGCCCGAGCGAGGTGAACGCCCACCCGCACTCCGCGGGCCCGGTGGCCGTCGTGCACAACGGCATCATCGAGAACCACGTGGCCGTCCGGCAGCAGCTGGAGAGCCAGGGGGTCAAGTTCCTCTCCGACACGGACACCGAGATCGTCGCTCACCTCGTCCACCGCGAGCTCCAGAAGGGCGCGAAGTCGCTCTTCGAGGCCGTGCGCGGCGCGCTCCGGCAGGTCCACGGCGCCTACGCGATCGCGGTCCTCTCGCGCGATGAGCCCGACGTCATCGTCGCCGCCCGGTACGGCTCGCCGCTCGTCGTCGGCGCTGGCGAGAACGAGATGCTGTGCGGCAGCGACATCCCCGCGCTGCTCGCGCACACCCGCGACATGATCTTCCTCGAGGACGGCGACATCGTCGAGCTGCGCGCGAGCGGCGTCCGCATCGAGACCGTGGCCGGTGGCGAGAAGGTCGAGCGGCGCGTGAAGCGCATCGACTGGAGCCCCGTCCAGGCGGAGCGCGGCGGCTACAAGCACTTCATGCTGAAGGAGATCCACGAGCAGCCCGACGTCGTCGAGGCCACGCTGCGCGGCAGGATCGATCTCGCCGCCGGCGACGTGCACGCGACCGAGATGGGGGTCACGCCCGAGTTCGCGAGGGAGCTGCGCCGGGTCTACATCGTCGCGTGCGGCACGAGCCACCACGCCGGCATCGCCGGGCGCTACTGGATCGAGCAGCTCGCCAGGGTCCCCACGGTCGTCGAGCTCGCGAGCGAGGTCCGCTACCGCGAGCCGATCTTCTTCCCGGACGATCTCGTGATCGCCATCAGCCAGTCGGGCGAGACCGCCGACACGATCGCGGCGCTCAAGGCGGCGAAGGCGCAGGGCGCCAAGGTGCTGGCGCTCTGCAACGTGCTCGACAGCGCGATCCCGCGCCTCTCCGACGGCGCGCTCTACACGCACGCGGGCCCCGAGATCGGCGTCGCCTCGACCAAGGCCTTCACCACGCAGCTCGCCGCGCTCCTCCTGCTCGCCGTCTACCTCGGCCGCCGCCGCGACTCGCTGCCGGCGGAGCGCGGGCGCGAGATCCTCCAGGCCCTCTGGGAGATCCCGAGCCACATGCGCGAGGTGCTCGGCGACGCCGACTACGTGCACGCGATCGCGAAGCGCCTCGTCCACGCGAAGGACGTCCTGTTCCTCGGGCGCGGCCTCGGCTTCCCCATCGCGCTCGAGGGCGCGCTCAAGCTGAAGGAGATCTCGTACGCGCACGCCGAGGGCTACGCGGCCGGCGAGATGAAGCACGGGCCGATCGCCCTCATCGACGAGGCGCTCCCCGTCATCGTCGTCTGCCCGCGCGACGCGCACTACGACAAGACGTTCTCCAACCTGCAGGAGGTCCGGGCGCGCGAGGGGCAGGTCGTCGCGATCGCCACGAAGGGCGACGAGTCGATCCTCGAGATCGCTCAGCACCACGTCTGGATCCCCAAGGTGCCGGACGAGGTCGGGCCGCTCCTTACCGTGCTCCCGCTCCAGCTCATCGCCTATTACGTCGCCAACCTGAAGGGCAACGACGTCGATCAGCCGCGCAACCTCGCGAAGACGGTCACCGTCGAGTAGCGAGCAACGCCGCTCTCACGGCGGGAATCCCCGCCGCCGCGAGCGGCCTCCTCTGCCGCGCGCAGCGCTCCTCTGCGGTGAGCGCCCCTCCGTCTTCGGCGCATGCGCGCAGCATAGCCGCGCCTGCGCGCCCGCGCGGGGCCGCGGCTATGCTGCGCGCATGCGCATCCCCGGCAGGACGGAGCGGCGGGTCGTCGCGGCCATCCTCGTGACCGCCCTGATCCCGCTCGTCGCCAGCATCGTGGTCGCCAGGACGGTGATCGCGCGGGTGTCGGCGACGGCGTTCCAGCCCGAGTTCGGCGTCCACCTGGACAGGGCGCTCGGCGTGTACGCCGAGCTGGCCGCCGCCATCAAGCAGGGCATGCGCTCCGAGGCCGACGCGATCGTCGCGGCGGACCCGCTGCGCGAGGCCGCCTTCACCGGCGACGCGCAGCGCCTCGACGCCGAGCTCGCGCGCATCATCGCCGCTCACCCCGCGCTCGTCTCCCTCCGCGTCGAGCGCTGCGGCGGCGATCCCGCCGGAGCGCGCGAGCGCGGCCGCCCGGTGGATCCGGCGCACGAGAAGACGCTCACGGTCCGGAAGGCGATCGCGCGCGCGCCCGGCCACGCCGCCGAGCCCGGCGATCCCGCGCTCGACGACGGCGGCTGCGACGGCGACGCGCGGACCCTCGTCGCGACGTTCGCCGCGCCGAGCGCGCGCTTCGACGAGCTCGACGCGGCGCAGGCGTTCGCGCAGGCGTACCACGCCCTCGAGCGGGAGCACCGGAAGGAGTACCTCGACGAGAGCTACGGCGACGCCTTCGCCGCACTGCTCGGCGCGACGATCGTCCTCGCGATCCTCGCCGGCGTGCTCGTGGCGCGCCCCGTGGTCGACCGCATCGCGCGGCTCGCCGCGGCGACCCGGCCCGTCGCGGAGGGCGACCTCTCGGTGCGCGTGGGGCTGCGGGGCGACGACGAGGTCGCCGATCTCGGCCGCGCCTTCGACCGCATGCTCGAGGAGCTCGAGGGCAGCCGCGCGCGGATCGAGTTCCTCAAGCGCATGGGCGAGTGGCAGAAGATGGCGCGGCACCTCGCGCACGAGATCAAGAACCCGCTGACCCCGATCCAGCTCGCCGTCGAGGAGTGCCACCGCCGCTATGCGGGCAGCGACCCGGCGTACCAGCGCTTGCTCCAGACGACGCTGGAGGTCGTCGAGGAGGAGGTCGGTACGCTGCGCCGCCTCGTCGGCGAGTTCTCCAATTTCGCGCGGCTCCCGCGGGCAGAGCTCGAGCCCTCGGATCTCGCGG
Organism: Sorangium sp. So ce281; assembly: GCF_051527395.1. Lineage (NCBI taxonomy): Bacteria > Pseudomonadati > Myxococcota > Polyangiales > Polyangiaceae > Sorangium > Sorangium sp. So ce281. The sequence continues at coordinate 9,698,029 of NZ_CP150322.1, read as the reverse complement.
AGTTCCTGCGCGAGCAGGGCGAGCGCTTCGCCGCGATCGAGGAGGCGGGGCGCGAGCACGCCTCGGACGAGGCGCTGCTCGGGCGCGTCGATCTCGAGTTCGACGTGCCGGACGTCCCGATGCCGGCCGCGCTCGATCGCGAGATGCTCCGGCGCGCCCTCGGCAACATCGTGCGCAACGCGGCGCAGGCGCTGCGCGACGCGCAGCGAGCGGCGCCCGGCGGAGGAGCCCGAGAGCGCCCGGGCGCCGCCGCGTGGGGCAGCGTTCGCGTCTCGGCGCGGAGCGAGGGGCAGAGCCACCTCATCGCGATCGACGACGACGGCCCGGGCATCGATCCCGCCGTGCGGGACTCGGTGTTCGATCCGTACGTCACGACGCGGTACGACGGCACGGGGCTCGGCCTGAGCATCGTGAAGAAGATCGTCGTCGATCACGGCGGCACCATCGACGTGCTCGAGTCCCCGCTCGGAGGCGCGCGCTTCGTCATCCGGCTCCCGCGCGCAGGCACGCCGGCGGCGCGCGCCGCGCTCGGGGCCGAGGCCTTCTCCGACGGCGATCGCGAGCCTGCCTCCGAGGGCGCCGCTCCGACGCGGCCAGCCGCGCGCGGAGGGCAGGCGGCGCGCGGGGCGGGGTAGGGCCGCGTCCGCCGGTGCGGCGCCGCGGATCCTGCAGCGCCCCGCGCGCCGCATGCTGGACGACGAGCGCTGCCCGGGAGCGGGCTCCGAGCTGCTGGCGGGGGGGCCTCGGCGCTGAAAGCGCACCTCCGGACCGGTCGGTGGTCAGGAGATGCTTGACCAGCCGGCCCCGCTTTGCCATGTTCGCCGGCGGAGAGGTGACCGAGAGGCCGAAGGTGCCTGATTCGAAATCAGGTGTACCCGCAAGGGTACCGCGGGTTCGAATCCCGCTCTCTCCGCTACGCTTGGCTGCTTGCCCCTGTTGACGCAGGTGGGCTCTCACCGCCCGCTCTCTCGCGAGCGGCGCCGGTCCGGCAGAAGCGAGGCGCGTTGAAGTTGTATCGGGAGAGGTGACCGAGTGGTCGAAGGTGCACGACTGGAAATCGTGTGTACGGCAACGTACCGCGGGTTCGAATCCCGCCCTCTCCGCTGAGCTGAACCGTCGATCGACTCCTTGCCGTGATGAGCTCCTTCAAGCGAGCCAGCAGGACGTCGGCGAGCGATGCCACGTGAGCGATGAGGCCGATCGGTCGGTCGCTCGACTGCCGCGTCCGCTCGTCGCCGTGTTCCCTGTCGCGGCGTTCGAGGGGGAGCTTGGGGCGCGTTCGCCGTCGATGCCGCTAGGCGCTGCCTGGTTCAACACCCTGGCGAGCTGGATGGTCGGGCAAATGAGAGAAATGGGGGAGCCCGAGACAAGCCAGTGGTGCGCGGCGGGACCGACGTGATGGACGTGACCGACGTGATGGACGTGACCGGCGGGACGGACGGAACGCCGACGGATTGTCGACAAACCCCGCTTGACCAACCCTCGCCGGACGATGACGATGCTGCGGCAGAAGCCTGAGACGCTTGACAGGCGAAGGGCCGCCTTGTAGAAGTGGCGCCCCTTTTTGGCAGGCGCCCTTCCGGAGTTTTTCGCCCAATGAATCCTCAGCCCAAGTCCTTTTCCGCCAAGCCTGCGGAGGCCCGCAACGAGCGTACGTGGTGGGTGATCGACGCGGAAGGCAAGCCCCTCGGCCGCCTTGCCAGCCGCATCGCCACGGTGCTCCGCGGCAAGAACAAGCCCACGTTCACGCCGCACGTCGACACCGGCGACTTCGTGATCGTCGTGAACGCCAAGAAGATCCTTCTGACGGGCCGCAAGCTCCAGCAGAAGAACTACGTGCGGCACAGCGGCGAGCCGGGCGGCTTCCGTTCCGAGTCGTACGGTCACCTGCTCGAGCGCAAGCCGGAGCTCCCGATCCAGAAGGCCGTGAAGGGCATGCTCCCGAAGAACGTGCTCGGGCGCGAGCTCCTCACCAAGCTCAAGGTCTACGCCGGTCCCGACCACCCCCACGCGGCGCAGAAGCCGCAGCCCCTTAGCTACAGCTGAGCAAAGCCATGACGGAAACCAGAACGTACGCCACTGGTAAGCGTAAGACCGCCGTTGCGCGCGTCTTCCTCTCGCCGGGCACCGGCAACATCAAGGTGAACCAGAGGCCTGCTGACGATTACTTCGTCCGCGAGACCTCGCGCATGGTGATGCGTCAGTCGCTCGAGCTGCTCGAGCTGCTCGATCAGTTTGACGTGAACGCGACCGTGGTCGGTGGCGGCCACAGCGCGCAGGCCGAGGCGATGCGGCACGGCATCGCGCGCGCCCTCTGCGAGCTCGATCCGGAGCGCAGGCCGTCGCTCAAGCGCGCGGGCTTCCTCACGCGCGACGCGCGCAAGAAGGAGCGCAAGAAGTACGGCCAGCCCGGCGCCCGCAAGCGCTTCCAGTACTCGAAGCGGTAGCAGGCCTGGGCCGCCGCCCATCGAGATGGACGGCATGGCAAGGACATCGAGGACGCGAGGGTTTCCCCCTCCGCGTCCTCGGTGCGTTTTGTCTGCCCGATGCCGCGAAGGCGCCGAGGACGGGGCGGCTCGTCCCTCGGCGTCTGTTCTGCTCGAGCGGACCTCTCGGCCCGCTCGGCGTCCTCTGCTTTCATCGAGCGGACCTCTCGGCCCGCTCGGCATCACATCGCTTCCGGCGGGCTCTTGAGATCGGCGCCTTCGATGAGCTCGCCCTCGTCGTCCCCGGCGCCTTCCGGCGGCTTCGCTTCTTGCTCGTTCGGTCCGCTCGGTCCGACGTCCGGTGCCGCGGCGGCCGGGGCCTCGCTGCCGGTGGCCGCGAGCGGCGGCGAGGGAGGCTCTGCCGCCTCCGGCTTCGCCGGTTCGGGCGGCGGCTCGGGCAGCGGGATGGCGTCGAGCCGCTTGTCGAGCGCTTCCTTCGCCGCGGCGAACGCCGCGCGATCGACGCTGGGCATCACGCGCTCTCCATCGAGCTGGAGCGTTTCGGCATCGAAGTACTTGCCGTCCCTCTTCGCGCTGAAGTGAAGGTGAGGGCCCGTCGAGCGGCCCGTCGACCCGACGTAGCCGACGAGCTGGTGGGTACCCACCTTCATGCCCGCCTTGATCCCGGGGGCATACCTCGACAGGTGCGCATAGCCGGTGGTGACCCCGTTCGCGTGCGTCACCGTGACGAGGTTGCCGCTCGGCCCCGCCGGACCGACCCAGTCGACCACGCCGCGGTACGCCGTGTACACCGGCGTTCCCATCGGCGCGCCGAAGTCCGTCCCGTTGTGGGGCATCCTCTTCTTCAGCACCGGGTGCATCCGCTGCGGGTTGAACCTCGACGTCACGGGCGCGCCCGGGACCGGCGCGCGCCAGCCGCCGGCGTGCGGCTGCCGGCCGCGCTCATCGAACGTGCCGCGGGCCTCTTGCCCCTTGAAATCGTAGATGCGCACCGGCTTCTCCGCGGGATCCGCGGGTCGGTACTCGAACGCGATGACCTTCTTGTACCGGGAGAACATCCCGAGCGCCGTCTCTTCGATGGCGATCAGCCGGACCGTGCTCCCCTCCTCGAAGCTCTCCGTCGAGAGGCGCCCGTTCAGCGCGTCGTCGATCAGGTCGAGCACGCCGGGCTCCAGGCCACCCGCCCGGATCGCGTCGGCGAGATCCTTCCCCACGTAGAAGGAGGCGACGACCTCCTCCTCGGCGATCTTCATGTCGAGCGCGGCGCCCTTGAGCAGCCCGGCCGCGTCGTCCCTCGCCTGGTAGATCTCGCTCGCCGAGACCTCGTACTCGAAGGCGCGGACGCGGCGCGTGGAGCGATCCATCGCGACCGTGAACCGGTCCTTGCGGCCGCACTTGTCGAACTTCCGCAGCCCGTCGAAGGCCTTCATGATCCGGTAGATCTGCGCCTTCGGTACGCCCTTCTCGTCGAGGGCCGTGATGAACGACCGGCGGTCCATCACGTCGCTCACCAGGAGCATGGAAGGATCCTTCGCGAGCTCGGAGATCCGCCATGGGCCGGGCAGCGGGGTGCGCTGCTTGGTCTTCACCTCGGGCAAGGAGGACCGCCTGGCGGCCTCATCCGTACCTGCTGCCGAGGCCGCCGGGCTCGCCGCGACCAGCGCGCGCTCGTCGCGCACGGGGACGCCCTGGATCAGCAGCGCGATGAGCGAGGTGAGCGTCGCGAGGCCGAAGATGCCGCCGAAGACCGCGGTCATGCGCGGCGACAGGTGCGGTCCTGGAGGGGGGCGGCTGAGGCCGGGTGGGAGCCGCGGGCCATCCGTCGAACCAGGGCCCGCGTGGGGACCGCCGTCCACGAGCGACGGCGTCCGCAGGGGCTGCACGCGCGGATCGCTGCCGCGCGACCAGGGCGCCGATGCGCGCCCGCGAGAAGAAGGAGGAGGGAGCTGCGGCGGCCACGTCGACGCCGCGCGGGCGCGCAGCTCGCTGCTGCGCGACCAGGGAGCGGCCGGAGCGCCCTCGCCCCGGCGCCCGCCCTGCAGCGGCGCGGTCAGCGGCGGCGTGGCCGGTTTGCTGGGGGCGTCGAGCGCGTCGTCCGCGACGTCCTCGGCCGCGCCGATGCGCACGATCTCCGCGCGCGGCGCGTCCTGCGGGGCTGCAGCGCCGGGCTCCACGCGCGGCGCGTCCTGCGGGGCAGCGGCGCCAGGCTCCGCCGCGCTGCCGGCCTCTCCGCTCCGCTCCCTGGCGCGGTCCTCGGCGTCCGGCGCTCCGGAGGCCTCGAGCGGGTTCTGGGGTACTGCACTCGGCACGCCGCCGTGCGTACCAAGGCATCGACGGGGTTGCAACCGCGCGACTCCCTGGCCGACGCAAGGGTTGCGCGGAAGACGGATCCCATCGTACGCCGGTCGCGTAAGCTGACGGGCCTGATGGACGACCGGCTGAAGCAACTCCTGGTTCTCGGCAGGGAGCACTACGAGCGGCGCGAGTACGATCTCGCGGAGCACGCCCTGCGACAGATCATCGAGAAGACCGACCGCTTCGCGGACGTCTACAACATGCTCGGCGTCATTCTCCACGAACGCGGTGATTTCCTCGCGGCCGAGGCCCACTTCGAGCGCGCGGTGCAGCTCAACGAGCACTACACGGAAGCGCTGCTGAACCTCGCCGTCACCTACAACGACCTCGGCAAATACGAGGCCGCGCGGCATGTCTACTCTCGCATCCGCCGCGGCGAGGGGGGAGGCGGCGTCCTCGACCCGTTCGCGCGCGGCAAGATCGCCAACATGCACGCCGATCTCGCGCAGGCCTATGCCGACGCCGGTTGCGCGCAGGAAGCGATCGCCGAGCTCACGCGGGCTGTGGCGCTGTGTCCGACGTTCGTGGATCTTCAGCTGCGCCTCGGGACGATGTACCGCGACGCCGGGAACCTGGCGCTCGCTCGCGAGCATTACGCCGCCGCGCGCGACGCGAACCCGAAGTACGCGCCGGCGCGCGTGCTGCTCGGGGTCGCGCTGCTCTCCCTTGGCGAGCCCGATCAGGCGAGCGCCGAGTGGCGCGAGGCGCTCGCCATCGATCCCGACAACAGGACGGCGAAGATGTACCTTCGCACGCTGGAGGCGCGGCGGAGCGGGCGCGCCGGGGGCGTCGTGTCAGGCGACCCGGCGCCGCCCGCCGCGGCGGGCGGTGCGTGGGACGCGCTCGACGAGGCGACTCCCACGACCGTGAGCGACATCCTCTCCAAGACGACGGCCGATGCAGCGGGTGAGACGGATCGTGCTGCACGGGAAAGCAAGCCCTGAGCGTTGGCGAAATACTCTCTCCTCCGAGAGGAGGCGCGCCGCGCGTGGCGTGAGCTCCGTGGCAGCGAGCTGTCCGCCGGCCGGACCGCCGTGGCGGTCGCCATCGGCCTGTTCATCGGGTCGCAGCCGATCTTCGGCTGCCACACGCCGCTCGTGCTCCTCCTCTGTCTGTGGTTCCGTCTGGATGCAGCGATTGCCTGGGTCGCTGCGAACATCTCCAACCCCTTGTTCGCGCCAGCGCTGCTCACGGCCGAGGTCCAGGTCGGAGCGTACCTCCGCACGGGTCGCTGGCTGCGCCTTTACGAAAAGATGAGCTGGGCGCAAGCGCTTTCGGACTTCCCCGAGTACATGTTCCTCGGCGCCCCCGTGGTCGGGCTCGCGCTCGCGGCGCTCGGCGGCGGCCTGATCTTCGTCCTCGTCACGCTGAAGCGGCGCCGCGCTCCCTCGCAGCAGAGCAGCAGGATGGAGCCGTATCGGCTCCCCGGGGATGCGCCGCCGTGGGTTCACGCGGTCGAGCGCGTCGCCGGGAGGTACAGCCCGCCTGAGGGCGCCACGCCGGCGCAGCGTACCCGCTTTCACTATGTCCGCTTCAAGCTGCTCGGCGACCCCGTCGCCCGGTTGATTGCCGGCATCGCGGGCGACCGCTCCGGCGCGCTCGGGGAGGTCCTCGATATCGGGACCGGGGCAGGCCAGCTGCCGATTCTCCTGCTCGAGCTGGGGAGGGCCGAGCGCGCGCGTGGGTTCGACTGGGACCGGGCCAAGATAGAGGACGCCCGGCGCGCGGCCGGCGAGGGCTCCGGCGCATCTCTCCCGCGCTCGTCCGAGTCGCCCGGCCCGCCCGGCCCGCAGCGCGCGGCCCACGCCGGCCCTCCGCTGGACGCCGAGTTCTGGTGCGCAGATGCGCGCGAGGCCGAGCTCGGAACTGCAGACACCGTGCTGCTCATCGACCTGCTCCACTACTTCCGCGTGGAAGAGCAGGACGCGATCCTGCGGCGCGCGGCGGCCGCGGTTCGTCCGGGCGGGCGCTTGCTCGTCCGCGAGGCGGACACCGAGCGCGGCTTGAGGAGCTCGATCACGCTCCTTGAGGAGCGTGTCTTCACCGCGCTTCGATTCAACCGGGGCGAGCGTGTGCGCTTCCGTCCCGCCCGAGAGATCGAGGCGCTCCTCGAGCAGCTCGGCTTCTCCTGCGAGACGATGCCCGCCTGGGGGAAAACGCCCTTCTCGAATGTCCTCATCGTCGGGAGCCGAGCCCAGCGCTGAGCCCGAGTCGCCCTTCCCCGGAGCTCTCATCCTCCCACCGCCGTCACCGCGCCCCGAGCGTCAGCGGTCGTTGCCGGGGTGTCCGATCCGGCGTGCGGCCTCTTGTGCATCGCCCAGTTGCTCGATCACCGCGGATGGTTAGAACCTGTCCAGTAGGTTGACGCGCTGGTCTCGCGGCTCCTTCTGGTACACGACCCGCGCTATCTATCGGTTGGAGCGACCCTGATGGCACGGACCATGCCATGTCCCATGGGCCTGGCGGCGGAGCTCGCTGTCCATGTCCCTGTCCTGATCGCCAGAGGCCGATAGGCTTCCGGTGGCTCCTCCTTGCCGGGCGTCAGGCTCGCCCACATGGCAAGCCCGCACTATCCGCCTGGGGCATCTCGTCCAGGTGTCCGTGAAAGTGCGTTGAGCTCCGGGCCAGCCAGGTCCAGTGCGGCTCCGAGGGCGCCGCGTCATCGTCGAGAAGAAAGGCGCCGGGTGGGCGGAGCGGGTCAGGCGTTCACAGCAACGACGCTTGCGCGGCGCCGATCGCGCTCTGCCATGTCGGCAGTCCCGGCCACGCTCACGGCCCCACGGAGCGAGCACCGCCCGGCGGGAGTCCGGCCCCGGATGACCGGACTCCTGCGCCGCGTCGCGCCGGTGACGCTCCATTTCGCTTCCTTGGAGCTCGGCCCCGCCTCACGCCCCAGCGTCCGTCTCGAGGCCGCGTCAGCGCCGCGCGACAGGAGACCCGGCGCGATCGCGGATGCACGAAGCTAGATATGGTGGTCCTTTGATGATGCCCCACGATATGTTGGGGTCTCAGGGGATCACGACGTGGTGGTCTCTCCCGATCCGACGTCGACAAGAGCACGGGCATGGCGGCCCGGTAACCCAGCGTCCTGGGCACCAGATCGGACATGTGTGCACAGGCGCGATCGCGGAGCGCCGCCGCCGCCTGTGTCGTGTCACCAGGCGGATCCGCTCAGCAGCGCTCGGGCGGCAGTTGCCGCGCCTTACGCGCGGGTTTCTCCGTCGTCCTACGAGGAGACGACATGGCTTGGCGGGGCGTCCTGAGGGGCATCCAGCGGCGTGTACGGCTGCGGAGCTTGCTCCGCTCCGAGGTGCGACGTCTCCGCGCCTGCCGGGACAGCTCCCGGCTCGCCGCGATTTCCCCTGCCGGGCTTGCGGGAAGGCGGGACGTCGACCTCGGTCGGTTTGGCCGGACCCTTCTGGAGAGCGTCGATGCCGGCTTCAGCGGGAAAAGTACTTGGTAGCCCGCTTCTCTCCTTTCGACGTGATCTTCTTCTCGACGAGCAGCTTCCGAATCGGGAGGGTCAGCTCCTTCGTCGTGGTGCCCAGATCCTTGGCGATCTGCTCGACGCCCTGGCCGCTGTTGCTCCGGATGTGCTCCAGGACCTTCTGCGTCATGGCGGCGAGCTCTTCCTTCGAGCGCTTCTCGCCCTTCTTGCGGGTGGGCTTCGCAGCGCGAGCGGGACGACCGACCGCCTTCTTGACCTCCGCAGGCTGCTGGGGAGCGGCCTTGGCCCGACCCACCTTGCGCGGCGCGGCGGCCGCAGCGGCCGGCTGGCCCTCGCCTCGCAGGGCGTTGGCGACGGCCTCGAGAGCCGCTTTGCGGACAAGTCCGCTCAGCTGAGAGACGAATGCATCAACGTGGCTTTTGATCTCGGTTTCGACGTTGCTCATTGGATCTCGCGTCCCATGATTAGCTAGAGTTGTCAACTGCTGAACAGCACCTTGCTTGAAAATAATTCGAGAGGTGTCCCCCTCTCCCCTCAACGCGCGTCAAGAACCCGCGCTCGCCACCTCCCCGTCGGGTCATGGGGTGCTGGGGCGACCGGTCGAGCAGGACTCCAGCCACCTCGTCTCCCTGGCGACGTCGCGCCGCGAAGCCAGGCTCCGCCCCAACCCAAGAGGGTGCGATGGACAGCGCCGCGCTCCTCTCTGCACCGCGCTCCCGCTTTGGATGCCGCCGCGCGCGCGCCGTGGGCAGCCCCGTAACCGAGGGGAGCCAGCGACATTCCCATGAGGATCTGCTTTCCTGTGCTCCGGACACACGCGCCCCACCGCGCAGCGACCGAAGCGGGCGCCTGACCGAGGGACCGTGGAGGAGCCCGACCCCCCGGGTGGAGCGCCCGCGATGAGGAAAGGTGTCATGGCCGAGGTCGCCGTTCCAGGCGACCCCCGGTGAGCTGGAGCGGCAGCCTTTCACTTCTGCACTCCGCCCTGCTCCGGCGGCGTAACCGTATGCCCGAGCTCTCGTCTCCCGACCGAGCCGCTCTCCGGGATCGACCGCAACGTGTCGGCCGCCGAGACGTCCTCCGGCGGTGTCGACGTCATGAGGGCTACCCCACCCACCTGCAAGGACATCCCCCTGGCGGATCGGCGCGGCGGCCCGACGCGGTTGCTCCCACCCACGTTGCAGCCCCCAGGCCATGTCGCCTCCGGTCTGGCTGCGTCTTTTTGCGGCTGTGCTGGAGCTGCCCAGCCTCCGGCCGAGTCTCCCAAACCGCTCGCCGTGCCCGAGCTCCGACGGCCGCCCTGGCAAGCCGGAAGTCGCCCTGCGGGAGGCCACGAGGCCGCCGCTCCCGCTCAGCCGCTCATCCTGATTCAGGGGGTGACACTCGTGCTGGGCACCAGGGTGACGCTCGCCCGCGGCTCGCTCCCGTGCGAGGGGGCGAAGCTCACCGTCGCCGCCGAGGGCGACATCGATCCCCCGAGCGGGGCGGCGGTGATGGACGCTGGTGGACAGTTCGTCACTCCTCGGCTGTTCGACGCGCACTCCCACCTCGGGGGCCGCCCGACACCAGGCGCGGCGGCGCACCTGGACGGCAGCGAACGGGAACCAGGCACGGGGCCGGTGGCGCCGCAGGCTCAGTTCGCCGATGCCTTCTGGCCCCAGGACCCGGGTATCGAACGGGCAGTCGCTGGTGGTGTTACGACCATACAAGTCCTTTCGGGTTCAGGCAACCTGATTAGATGGTGCGCGGTAACGATGGAGCTCCGACCGGGCATCAGCCCTGCCATCGCCCCTCCGAGCTTCCTCCGAGCTTCCTCCCAGGTTCCTCCCTGATTCCCGCCAGATGCTTCCCAGACGATCGCCACCGTGGCGCCCGGCGGGCTGAAAGTGGCTTGCGGGGAGAGCCCGAAGCGCAGCTACGGCGGGGACAAGCGGGCACCGATGGCCGGTACGGGCAACCTCGCTCTCCAGCGGGCGACCTCTCTCAAGGCCAGGAAGCTCCAGACGGACTGGGCGCGATGGAGCGACCGGGAGTCGCGCCGGATTGCGACCGAGGCGAAGACGCCGTCGTCCGCCAGGCCACGAAGCAGGAGCGGTCGACACCCGAGACCTCCTCCCGCGAAGATCCTGACGTCGAGCCCACTGCCAGATCGAGGGCGTGTCTCGCCTCGACGTGGGCGCGGCGCGCCATCACCGCAGTCGCCAGCGCCGCCTCCTACACGGGCGATCGCGCGGCGCGTGACGGCGGCGCGCCGTGATCGGGTGGCCTCACGAGAGCCGCGCGTCGACACGCGGCGCGCGCGGCTCTCGTGATCAGGGCGCTCGCGCGCGCTGCGCGGCTCACGTGATCAGGGCGCTCGCCGCCCGACATCTCGACCTGGGCGTTCTGCCCCGTCGCGCCGAGGCGAGCGGCGCCGCGTCACATGACGGCGTTTCTAGATGTAAAGGAGAACCGGCGCGGGCCGCGTCGGCCGCTCTCCACGGGAGCAGCCGTGATCGCGGCGCTTGCTGCCGGCGCGCGCGACTTCTAGATCGTTCCGGCCGTGGTCAACCCGAGCGCCAAGCAGGATCCCGAAGCCCTCCTCGCCGCCAAGCTCGCGTCGCTCCCGACGACGCCGGGCTGCTATCTGTTCATCGACAAGGCCGGCGCTGTCGTCTACGTCGGCAAGGCGAAGAGCCTGCGCTCGCGCGTCCGCAGCTACTTTCAGGAGAGCGGGAGCGACGCCAGGTACTTCATCCCGATACTCCGGAAGATCGTGGCCGATCTGGAGACGGTGGTGACCGCCACCGAGAAGGAAGCGGCCGTACTCGAGAACGAGCTCGTCAAGCAGCACAAGCCGCGGTTCAACGTCAAGCTGCGTGACGACAAGGACTTCCTTTGCCTCAGGCTCGACACGCAGAAGGCGTGGCCGATGCTCGAGACGGTCCGCCGTCCCGCCCCGGACAAGGCGCGCTATTTCGGGCCCTACCACTCGGCGACGAGCGCGCGGCGGACGCTCCACCTGGTCAACAAGCATTTCCAGCTCCGCACCTGCTCCGATACCGAGATGGCGTCGCGCCGGCGCCCCTGCCTGCAGTACCAGATCAAGCGTTGCCTCGCGCCCTGCGTGATGGATGTGGACCGGGAGCTCTATACGGAGATGGTCCGCTCGGTCGCGCTCTTCCTCGAAGGGCGCCACGACGAGCTCACGGGGGAGCTCACCACGCGAATGCGGGACGCGTCGCGGGAGCTCGAGTTCGAGCGCGCCGCCATCTACCGCGATCAGCTCCGGGCGGTCGAGGCCGTGCGCGAGGCCCAGCGCGTCGTCTACGTGAAGGACGTCGATCAAGACGTGGTGGGCATCTACCGCGAGGGGACGCTCGTGGAGGTCGAAGTGATCTTGGTGCGGAGGGGGCGCGTGACAGACACGCTGTCCTTCTCGCTCCGCAACATGGAGCTGCCGGACGACGAGGTGCTCGGCGGCTTCTTGAACGAGTACTATGGCGTCGCGTCCACCACGATCCCCGATGAGGTCCTCGTTCCGGTGTTGCCCGACGGCGCGGAGGGCGTCGCGGAGTGGCTCGGCGATCGGCGCGGCCGCAAGGTGGCGCTCTTCGTGCCTCAGCGCGGGCCCCGCGTCGATCTGCTCAAGATGGCGAGCGAGAACGCGGCTCACGCGTTCCGGGAGAAGCAGCGGAGCTCCGACGATCTCGAGGCCCGGCTCGAGGAGATCAGGGAGCGCCTTCGTCTCCCGACGCTCCCGCGTCGCATCGAGTGCTGCGACATCTCGCATCTCGGCGGCGGCGACACGGTGGGATCGATCGTGGCGCTCCTCGATGGTCAGCCGGACAAGAAGCGCTACCGCAGCTTCAACGTGAAGAGCGTGGCCGACGGCGACGACTACGCCGCGATGTACGAGGTGCTCTCACGGCGCTTCCGCCGCGGAAAGGCCGCTCGGCAGGCGAGCCCCGCGTCCACCGCAGACACCGCAGACACCGCAGACAGCGACGCCGCCCTCGGCGCCGGAGGCGCGCCCGAGAGCGACGTGATGGAGGGCGTCACCGGGAGCGACATGATGGAGAGCGATCCGGCGGAGAGCGACGCGCTCGAGAGCGATGCGACGGAGGGCGACCTGGCCGACGAGGACATCGGCCTGGCAACAGCGAGCGACGCTCCGCCGGAGACGGAAGGGGCGCCCGTGTCCGCTGCCGCGGAGCGAGAGAGCGCCGGCTCGGGGGGTGATGTGTCGAGGCGCTCCGAGGCCGGCGGAGGCGAGTGGGATCTTCCAGATCTGTTCGTCGTCGATGGTGGGCGCGGCCAGCTGCAGGTGGCGCTGTCGGCCGCGCGCGATCTCGGCCTGCACGGCCTCCCGATCGTCGGTCTGGCGAAGGAGCGGGAGACGCAGACCGGAGAGAAGCTCGTCGACCGCGTCTACCTGCCTGGCCAGAAGAACGGTATCCCGCTCCGATCCACGAGCTCCGCCCTCTTCTTCCTGGCGCGCGCGCGCGACGAGGCGCACCGCTTCGCAAACCACGCACGCAAGCGGCTCGGCAAGGCGCGGCGCCTCCGGTCCGAGATCGAGGACATCCCAGGGCTTGGCAGCGCAGTGAGGACGGCGCTCCTCCGGGAGCTCGGTTCCATGGAAGGAGTGCGTCGCGCGACCGACGCTCAGATCCTGGCGGTGACAGGGGTCACCAAGCGACACCTGTCAGCGCTGCGCAAGGTCATCCCGTCTCCCGAGCCCTCGCAGCCAGACGCGCCGGCGGAGGACACCGGCGATCTCTCCAAGGCACGGGGGCTCACGCGCTGAGCGCGACCGGGCCCGTTCCGCGATGGATCGGTGAAAGATCACGCTGCGACCCGAACGGCGTTCCGGGTTGAGCGACAAGGCGTTCTCTGCGACGATCCGAGCACCAGGCGCCCGGTCGCAATCCGGGCGCACGCGGTCGTTTTTCGATCAAGAGCACCACCTGGCACACCGAGCGCTTCTTGCGGACCCGACGTCGTGGGCGGGCCGCGGCGGGCCGCGCTCGGCGGGCTCGATTCCCGGCGGGCGCTGCCTCGCTCCGGGGTTACGCGGCACGTGAGCACCATGGGAGAAGTACGCGCTGGCCACACGCTCGGTCGCTATGAGCTCCTCGTCCCCATCGCGCTCGGGGGCATGGCCTCGGTGTGGGCCGCTCGAACGGGCGGCCAGGTCCCCAGGATCGTCGCCGTCAAGCTGCTGCGCGCCGAGCTGAGCGACGATCCCGACTTCGAGGCGATGTTCCTCGACGAGGCCACGCTGGTCTCGCAGATCCATCACCCGAACGTCGCGGAGACCATCGATGTGGGCGAGGAGGACGGCGTCCTCTACCAGGTGATGGAGCTCATCGACGGCGAGCCGCTCAACCTGGTTCTCCGCGAGAGCAAGGCGCGCGGCGGCCTGCCGCTCCCCTTCGCGCTCCGCATCGTGGCCGAGGCGGCCCTCGGCCTGCACGCCGCGCACGAGCTGCGCGGCCGCGACGGCAAGCCCGTCGGCCTCGTCCACCGCGACGTCTCGCCGCAAAACATCCTGGTCGGATACGACGGGTCGGTGAAGATCCTCGACTTCGGCGTCGCCAAGGCCGCCTCGAACCTGCAGCGAACCCAGGTCGGCCAGCTGAAGGGCAAGTACGCGTACATGTCGCCGGAGCAGGCGGGCAGCGAGCCCATCGATCGCCGCACCGACGTGTTCACGCTCGGGATCGTCTTCTATCAGCTCGTGACGGGCAAGCACCCCTTCCACGCCGAGAACGATCCTGCGACGGTGCGCCGCATCTGCGACAAGGCGGCGGCCGAGCCGCCGCGGACCCTCGTCCCGTCGCTCCCGGAGGACGTCGGGCGCATCATCATGAGGATGCTCGCGAAGCCGAGGGACGAGCGCTTCGCCACGATGGCCGAGCTGCGCCAGTCCATCGATCAGCTGTCGCCAGCGACGCCCGTCGCCGCCTCGGATGAGCTCGCCGCGCTGATGCAGCAGATGCTCGGCCCGCGCGGCGAGCGGCGGCGCGCCGCGATCCAGGAGGCCATGCAGATCGCGCGCGAGCGCGCGATCGACTCCGACTATCCGCAGTCACGGCAGAGCTCGCCGCAAGCCGCCGCTCAGCCCGGGCACGCGAGCGCGGAGCGCGGCGCCGGCCCACCGCAGGGCGCTCGGCCGGCGCCGCCGACGTCCGACGAGGGCCACGCGCGGCGCTGGCTCGTCCCCGCGACCGTCGGCCTCGTGGTCCTCGTGGTGCTCGCGGGCGCGCTCCTCCTGCGCTCCTCGCCGCACGGCGGCTCGCCGCGCCAGCGGGGCTCCCTGCTCGTGCCCGGGGCGGGCTCGATCAAGGAGCCGCTCCTCAGGGCCGCGCGCGCCGCATCGAAGGCGCCGCGCGGCGGCTCCGATGTGACGCGGGCCGCACCGTAGCGGCGCCGCGCGCCCGCGTTTGCTTGACGGTTCGGGCAACGCTTTTCAAGATGGCCCCCCTCGCATGGATCTTCGCCGCTCGCCGGAGCTCTGGCGGTTCGCCGCGCTGGTGGCGATCTTCGTCACGAGCGGTCTGGCCATCACCTACCTCGTGCTGCCGCCCCCGCCGGACGACGGCCCCAAGCCCCCGCCGGTCCTCCGCGTGGCGCAGGTGCCGGTGCCGACGGGCGGCGACGTGGTGGCGAACGCGCTCGACCTCGTGCGCCGCTACGCCACCGGGGAGATCCGGATCGTGCTCCCCGACGGCTCCGCGCGCGCGCTCCGCCGCAACGATCTCGGCGTCGAGATCAACCGGGTCCGCCTCGCCGAGTTCGTGCGCGAGGCGCTCCGCCCCGAGAGCGCGCTCCGCCGCGCGCACGAGCGGGCCGGCGATGGCGACAAGCGCGACGAGGACGCGCCGCTCGACATCCCGATCCCGCTCCTCCTCGACTCCGAGCGGGCGATCAGCAAGCTGCTCGACCTGAAGGTCGAGCTCGACGCGCCCGCTGTCGACGCGTATGTCGACCTCGAGGCGAAGCAGCTCAAGCCCGAGAAGATCGGGTATCGGCTGGACGTCTACGGCACGCTCGCGCGCATCGACGCCGCCCTCCGGGCGGGCGAGGACACCGCGCAGGCCAGCGTCGAGACGATCGCGCCGAAGCTCGTCACCGAGCAGCTCGGCAACGTCAAGTTCGATCAGGTGCTCGGCTACTTCGAGACGCGCTACGCGACCGGCGCGCGATCCAAGGAGAGGACGTACAACCTCAGGCTCGCCGCGTCCAAGCTCGACGGCGTGGTCGTCATGCCGGGCGAGATCTTCGACTTCAACGAGACGGTCGGCCCGCGCGACGAGGCGCACGGGTACCGCGTCGCTCCGGTCATCGCCCAGGGAGAGCTCGTCGACGGGCTCGGCGGCGGGACCTGCCAGATCTCGGGCACGCTCCACGGCGCCGCGTTCTTCGCGGGGCTCGAGATCGTCGAGCGCTACCCGCACTCCCGCCCGAGCTACTACATCAAGCTCGGCCTCGACGCGACCGTCGTCTACCCGACGATCAACTACCGCTTCCGGAACCCGTTCGACTTCCCGATCGTGCTCCACGAGACGGTGGCCGGCGGCGTCGTGCGCGCCGAGATCCTCGGGCCCTCGCGCAAGCTCACGGTCACGTACTTCCGTCGCATCGACGAGGTCGTCCCGTTCGAGGAGGTGGAGCGCCCGACGCCGAAGCTGCCCGAAGGGACGCGGGCCCTCGCTCAGCGCGGCATCCCCGGCTTCAAGACGACGAGCTCGCGGCTCGTCCGCGACGGCGCCTACGCGGTGCGGGAGAAGTGGAGCGACAGCTACCCGCCGACCGCGCAGATCGTCCATGTCGGGAGCGGCCCGCGCGACCCCGAGGCCAAGACGGCCGACGACAATCACCCCGAGTACGTGGCGGACGAGTACCTCGTCGTGACGCAGGGGCCGGACGTCCGCACCCCGGGCGTGACCGGCCCGGAGCCGGGCGGCGGCACCGTCGAGAGCCGCGAGCCCGGGCTCACGGGCGAGCGCGGCTGGACCGAGCGCGCGGGGTTCGGCACGTTCCGCGCGAAGGGGGAGGCGCGCGCCGAAGGGGAACGCGGCCGCGCGCGCGGCGAGGACGCGCCGCCCGCAGAGGGGATCGCCGTCACGGGCGCGGCAGCGCCGGAAGCGCGTGGCCAGCGGGACCCCGCGGGGGACGAGGCGAAGGGCGGCAAGGGCAAGAAGCGACGCCAGAACCAGAACCAGAAGAAGAAGACGACGACGACGAGCGACGACGGCTGAGCGGGCGGCCTCGAACGGAGCCGGCGGCGGCGGCTCGGCGGAGCTCGCCGCGCGCTGGCCTCGGTGAGCTCCGCTCGTCCTCCGCCGCGGCCTTCAGCGAGCGCCGATCGCCCGGCGCACCTCGTGGAGCGTCGGGCCCGCGAGCGCCCGCGCGCGCTGGGCGCCTTCCAGGAGCAGGGCGTCGACGCGGGCCGGGTTGGCCATGAGATCGGCGTAGCGGCGCCGCGGCTCCTCGAGCGCGCGGTTCAGCACCTCGAACACGGCCTCTTTCGCCTCGCCCCAGCCGATGCCGCTCTGGTAGCGGCCGCGGAGCGCCTCCGCCTCTTCGGGCGTGGCGAACTCCCGGTAGAGGTGGAAGAGCGGCGAGGTGTTCGGATCCTTCGGCTCGCTCGGGGGTGACGAGTCGGTCTTGTACTTGAAGATCGTCTTGCGCAGCTTCTCCGGCGGCAGGAAGAGCGCGATGGTGTTGTCGTAGCTCTTGCTCATCTTGCGGCCGTCGAGGCCCGGGATCACCGCCGTCTCCGCGCTGATGCGCGCCTCGGGCAGGACGAGGGTCGGGCCGTAGATCGCGTTGAAGCGCTGCGCGATATCGCGGGCGATCTCGATGTGCTGGACCTGGTCCTTGCCCACCGGCACGACATTCGTCTTGAACAGGAGGATGTCGGCCGCCATCAGCACCGGATAGCCATAGAGGCCCATGTTGATCCCGGCGTCGACGTCGTCGCTGTCCTCGGCGCCCGCGGCGCTCGACGCCCCGGCCCGGGACTCCATGTTCTTGGCGACAGCGGCCTTGTAGGCGTGGGCGCGGTTCATGAGCCCCTTCGCCGTGAAGCAGGAGAGGATCCAGCTGAGCTCGAAGATCTCCGGAACGTCGGATTGCCTGTAGAAGATGACCTTCTCGGGATCGAGGCCCAGCGCGAGCCACGTCGCGGCGACCTCGTGGACGAGGCTCCGGAGCTTCTGCGCGTCGTGGATGACGTTGAGCGCGTGATAGTCCGCGACGAAGTAGAGCGCGCTCGACGCGGTCCCTGCGAGCGCGAGCGCCGGCTTGATCGCGCCTACGAAGTTGCCGAGGTGCGGCGTTCCGGTGGGCTTGATGCCGGTGAGGACGGTGCTTGCCATCGTTGTCGTGTTCCTGTGAGGGAGCTCATCCCATTACGCGCTCCCGGCGGGTGATGCCACTGCCACGCCCCAAAAATCAGCCGGGTTTCTTGCTGCGCGGGCGCGTTGGCGCGTGTCGGCGCGTTGGCGCGCGCGCGGTGGGGGGGTGGAGCGCGCGTGCGCACGTGCGCGCCAGCACGAGCTGCTCTGCGCGCAGCGCGGCCCCGGATCATCCGCCCGCGGCGCAGCGTGTACCCTGTCGTGGCCGTGTACGATTGGCGATTTTCGTGCCACGGTGGACCCCGGACCGACCCCACGACCCACGCTGGCACCTGCGCCATGTCTGGCCGAACGCCGTCATCTCCCGCACCTCGCCCCGAGGCCTCCGCTCCTCCTCTCGCTGGCCAAGCCCCCGAAGGCGCGCGGCCGACCGTCGCGCTCGCCGTCTCGGGCAGCATCGCCGCGTACAAGGCCGCCGAGGTGGCCCGGCTGTTGATCCAGGGCGGCGCGCGCGTGCTGCCGATCATGACGCGCGCGGCGCAGCAGTTCCTCGGGCCCATGACGCTGAGCGGGCTCTGCGGCGAGCCGGTGCGCGACACCATGTGGGATCCCGGCTTCGCGGGCGAGCTGCACGTCGCGCTCGCCGCCGAGGCCGATCTCGTGCTGCTCGCGCCCGCGACCGCCGACGTGATCGCCCGCCTCGCCGCGGGGCGCGCCGACGACCTCGTGACGGCGCTCGCCCTGTGCGCGCGGGGGCCGGTGCTCGCCGCGCCGGCGATGCACCCCCGCATGTGGGCTCACCCCGCGACGGCGCGGAACGTCGCCACGCTCGAGGCCGACGGGCGCGTGCAGCTCGTCGGCCCGGTCTTCGGCGAGGTCGCCTCGGGCGAGCGCGGCCTCGGGCGCATGGCCGAGCCGGCGGCGATCGCGGCCGCGGCGTTCTCGCGGCTCGCCCCGCGCGACCTCGCGGGCCTCCGCGTCGTCGTCACCGCGGGGCCCACGCTCGAGGACCTCGATCCCGTGCGCTTCCTCGGCAACCGGTCGACCGGCAAGATGGGCTTCGCCGTGGCGGAGCGGGCCGCGGCGCGGGGCGCGCAGGTCACGCTCATCGCCGGCCCCGTGTCGCTCTCCACGCCGCCGGGCGCGCGCCGGGTCGACGTGCGCGGCGCGCTCTCGATGCGCGGCGCGCTCTGGCAGGCGCTCGGCGAGGACCTGCGCGGCGCCGACGCGCTCATCATGACGGCCGCCGTGTCCGACTACCGCCCGGCCGAGCAGCACGCGACCAAGCTGAAGCGGACGCCCGATCTCGCGTCGCTCCCGCTCGTGCCGAACCCCGATCTGCTCGCGGAGATCGGCGCGGCGCGCGCCGGGCTGGCGGGCGCTGCCGGCGCGGACGGAGCGCGCTCGCCGGTGCTCGTCGGGTTCGCGGTCGAGACCGCCACGGACGAGGGGGTCATCGCCTATGCGCGGCACAAGCTCGCCAGCAAGCGCGTCGACATGATCGTCGCCAACCACGCGGCGGACTCGTTCGGCCGGGACGACAACCGCGCCACGATCGTGACCCGCGACGCCGCCGACGCGCTCGGCGTGTTGCCCAAGCCGGCGCTCGCGGACCGCATCCTCGACCGGGTCATGCGATTGTCTCGGTCGAGTCAGACGAATCAGGCGAGCGCGCGATGATCCCGGGCGAAGACCGCGCCGCGGCTCCTTCCGCCGCGGCTCCTCCGGCTGCCTCCGGCTCGGCCGCCCCGGCCTCGTCGCGCGATCCGCGGGCGATCGACCCGCGCGAGCCGCCGCGCTCCTCGCGCCGCGAGGCCGCGCTCATCGCCGCGTCCGTCACCGCCTGTGTCGCGCTCGCCGTCTCGTTCGCGTTCGATCCCGGCCGCGCGGGCGCGCCTGCCATGCTCGCGGCGCTCGGCGCGCTCTACGCCGTGCTCGCGGCGATCGCCGTGATGTGGCTCCGCCGGCGCGGCGAGCTCCGCGCCGCGCTCCGCCCCCTGTCCGGCGATCTCGCGCGCGGCGCCCTTGTCGCGGCCGGGCTCTACGGGCTCGCCATGGCGGTGCAGCTGCTGCTCGCCCCGCGGGGCTCGCCTCGCGAGGCGTGGGTCCTTCGCCTGTACCTCCAGCTCGGCGACCCCTCGGCCGACGCGCGCGTGTTCGTCGGCGCGCTCGTCTTCGTCATCGCCGCGCTGGAGGAGATCGTCTGGCGCGGGCTCGTCCTGCGCGCCCTGGAGGGGCCGCTCGACCGGGGCGCCGCGTGGCTGCTGTCGAGCGCGCTGTTCGCCGCCGCGCACGCCCCGACGCTCTTCCTGCTCGGCGATCCGGTGGCCGGGCCGAACCCGCTGCTCGTCGCGGCGGGCTTCGGCTGCTCGATCGTGTGGGGTCGCGTGGTGCACCGGACCGGGCGCCTGGCGCCGGCGGTCTTCGCCCACGCGTTCTTCTCGTGGGCGATCGTGAGCTTCCCGATCTGGCGGCCGTGACGCGCCCGCGCCTGCCGCGGGCTCAGCCCTCGAGCTTCGCGAGCTCCTCGTCGGGGACGTCGAAGTCGGCGTAGACGTTCTGCACGTCGTCGTGGTCGTCGAGCGAATCGACGAGGTTCAGGCAGACCTCGGCGTCGCGGCCCGCGACCTCTTTCTTGTTCTTGGGGACGTAGCCCGCGGAGTTCGACTTCACCGCGATCTTCGCGTCCTCGAGGGCCTTCACGACGGTGTCCATCACGTCGACGCTGGAGAGCACCTGCCACTCCTCTCCCTGGTCGCTGTAGTCGTCGGCGCCCGCGCCCACGGCGGTGTCCATCAGCTGATCCTCCGTCGCCGCGTCCTTCGCGAGGAGGATGATCCCCTTCCTCTCGAAGGCCCACTGCGCGGAGCCGCCGGCGCCGAGCTGCCCGTTGTTCTTCTCGAAGATCTTCCGGATCTCGGCGACGGTGCGGTTCCGGTTGTCGGTCATCGCCTCGCAGAGGAACAGCGTCCCGCCGGGCCCTGTCCCTTCGTAGAGGATCTCCTCGTAGTTCGCGCCCTCGAGCTCGCCGGTGCCGCGCTGGATGGCGCGCTTGATCGTGTCGGCGGGCATCGCCTGGCCCTTGGCGTCGTTGATCGCCTTGCGGAGGCGCGGGTTGCCGTTCGGGTCTCCGCCGCCCATGCGCGAGGCGACGGTGATCTCCTTGATGAGCTTCGTGAAGAGCTTGCCGCGCTTCGCGTCGAGCGCGCCCTTCTTGCGCTTGATGGTGGCCCACTTCGAATGGCCGCTCATGCCTGTCTGCTCCGTGATGACGGGGCGCTCGCTCGCGGCGCGCGCCCAGGGGGGAAGGTTCGGCGCAAGATGGAGCACCGTTCGGTTCGAGCGTAGAAACCGTCAGGGCGCCGGGAGCGCCAGGAGATCGTCGAGCTCTCCTGGCGCTCTCGGCGCCTTTCGGTTCGAACCGTCTGTCGCTCTAGCGGTGCGCCCCGGGGGAGGCAACAGCGACGGCGCCCCTGGCCGCGCGGTTCCCTCTCCACCGGGAGGGCGAGCGCGGCGGGGAGCCCTCGCCGACCTGGGTCTGTGGCTGCCCCCCTCTGTGTCGCTACAGCGCGTAGCCGGTCTCGCCGTGCTCGGTGGCGTCGAGGCCCTCGCGCTCGTCGCTCTCGGGCACGCGCAGGCCGATCAGCTTGTCGACCAGCTTGAGGAGCACGAAGGTCACGATCGCGGCGTACAGCCCGACGGCCGCGATGCCGACCAGCTGCGGGACCAGCTGCCCCGGGTTGCCGGCGATCACGCCGTCGCGGCCGCCCTCGTTCAGGGCCTTCTCGGCGAAGACGCCGGTGAGGACCGCGCCGAGGAGGCCGCCCACGCCGTGCACGCCGAACGCGTCGAGCGAGTCGTCGTAGCGCAGGCGCTCCTTCGAGACGACCGCGAAGTAGCAGACGACGCCCGCGAGCAGGCCGATCACGACGGCGGCCCACGGCGCCACGAACCCGGCCGCGGGCGTGATCCCGACGAGCCCGGCCACGATGCCGGACGCCACGCCGAGCGCGGTCGGCTTGCCTCGCTGCGCCCACTCGACGAGGAGCCACGCCGCGCCGCCCGCCGCCGCCGCGAGGTGCGTGTCGAGCAGCGCCAGCGCCGCGAGCCCGCCCGACGTCAGCGCGCTGCCGGCGTTGAAGCCGAACCACCCGAACCACAGGATGCCCGTGCCCGTCAGGGTCATCGTCAGGTTGTGCGGCACGTGCCGCTCGTGCGGATATCCCGTGCGCTTGCCCAGCACGAGCGCACAGATCAGCGCCGAGACGCCCGCCGCGAGGTGAACCACGGTGCCGCCCGCGAAGTCGAGCGCGCCCATCTCGAAGAGCCAGCCCTTCTCCGCCCACACCCAGTGCGCCACCGGGTCATAGACGAGCGTGGACCAGAGCAGGATGAAGACCAGGTACGCCGAGAACCGCATCCGCTCGGCGAACGCCCCCGCGATGAGCGCGGGCGTGATCACCGCGAACATCATCTGGAACGCCGCGAACGCGATGTGCGGCACCGTGCCGCGCTCCACCGTCGCGATCCCGTGCAGACCGACAAAGTCGAACCCGCCGATGAGCCCACCGTGCGAGGTCCCGAACGCGAGCGAGTACCCGACGGCCACCCACTGCACCGAGATCACCGCGAGCGCGGCGAACGAGTGCATGAGCGTCGCGAGCACGTTCTTGCGGCGCACCATGCCGCCGTAGAACAGGGCGAGGCCCGGCGTCATGAAAAGGACGAGGGCTGTCGATGCGAGGAGCCAGGCCGTATCCCCAGTGTCGATCTTCATGGCACCGGGGTAACGTGCCCGATGTTTCAACGAGGTTTCGTGGTCGCGGCAGGACGCATTTGACAGGAAGTCGGGAAATTTCTAACGCCCGATCTGGCGGCGCCGGACACCGGATCCCATCGTTTCGTGATGTCACCTACATCAGGCCGGTTGTGGTCCGCGTATCGACAGGACCGGGACCTTGGCCGATCTCACCACCCGCTGCGCCACGCTGCCGAGCAGCGCCCGCGCAACGACGCCGCGCGCGTGGGTCCCGATCACGATCATGTCGGCGCCGATCTCGTCCGCGAGGCGGCAGATCTCCTCGTCGGGGACGCCGGCGCGCAGCACGCCCGAGATCTCGACGCCGGGCGTGGCGCGCCGGCGCTCGAGCACCTGATCGAGGCTCCGCTGCGCCGCATCGCCGATGCGGGCGGCGTCCTCGGCCGAGGGGATCAGGGACGAGCCTTCCGGGAAGCTGTAGACGGGCACGCTGTACACGTGCGCGACGACGATCTTCGCGGACAGCTTGCGGGCGAGCTCGATCGCCGTGTCGAGGGCGATCTCGGAGGTCGCGTTGAAGTCATGGGCCAGGAGGAGGGTCTTCATCTTGCTCCGCGGTGGTGGAGGGCGCAGGCGGCGCGGCGCCGCCCTTTCGGTCCCGCTTTCGTAGCTCCGGAGGCGGGTCTCCGGTAGGGGGCTCGTCGGAGGCCGCCGGGGCCGGCGGCTGCGCCTTCGACGGGGGCTTCACCCGCTTGAACAGCGCCAGCTTCTTCAGCCGGCTGAGCTCCTCGAGCTCGCCGCGCTTCACCGCCGCGTTGTGGCGCTCCAGGTCCTTGCCCTTGAGCTCCCCCTCGTCGAGCAGCACGTACTGGACGGTCGCGGCGCGCTCGCCCGGATAGAAATAGGCCTCCTTCCGGTTCGACACGTGCGGTCCCATCTTGCTCGTCGCGCCGACGATGGCGCTCTTCGGGATCGCCTCCACCTGCTTCCGGACCCAGGCGTAGGTCGCCTCCTGGTCGGGCGTCAGCTTGCGCGCCACGCGGGAGAAGCCGCCCCTGAACGACGCGTTCTCGACGAGGCCGCCGAACTTCCACGACATCAGCGCGGCCGCCACGACCATGGCGGCGAGCAGCGCGCGCGACAGGCGCCGCCCGTCGAGCCCGTAGTACGCGGCCGGCCCGGAGCCCTCGATCCGCTTGAGCGCGATCGGCGTCAGCGCGAAGGCGATGGGGAAGAGGATCGACGAGTACTGGAAGTGGATCGAGAACACCGCGTCGCGCGAGGCGAGCAGGCAGAACAGGAGCCCGTAGGCGAGCATCCAGCGCCCGGGCTTGGCGAGGAAGGGCAGGAAGCAGAGGGGGACGAAGAGCTGGAGCAGGAAGATGATCTTCGGCTCCTCCAGCAGGACCTTGAGCGCGAAGACAGGGTTCGTGAGGAGGGAGACGAGCATGCCGCCGAGCCCGCTCCGGTTCGGCATGAGCTCCTCGTAGTAATAGGCGAACGAATAGGCGTCCTTGCCGGACATGATGATGCCCGACGACGTCATGAAGAACAGCTTCACGATGACGAAGTAGACGAGGCTCGTCGCGATGGTCACCCAGCCGAGGCGCGATCTGCCGACGGAGCGCCGGTCGAAGATGGCGTAGAGGCCGATGAAGCACATCAGCAGGGAGACGTCCTCCCGGCAGAGCAGCAGCACGGCGAGGGTGACCCAGTACAGCCTGTCCCTGCCGGTCTCGTAGAAGTAGAGGAGCCAGACGACGAGCGGCGAGATCAGCGCGAGCGAGTGGAACTCGTACATGTTCGCGCCGTGCAGGGCCGGATAGATGGCCCACACCGCGGCGAGCAGGAGCGCCTTGCCGCGGTGAGCGAGCTTGTCGCGCGCGAGCAGGTACACGGGCACGACGCCGGCGCCGAGCCACGCGGACTGGAGGATGAGGAGGAACTCCGCCCTCGGGTAGATCAGGTAGAGCGGCGAGAGCAGGATGAGGATCGGGTCGAAGTGCGCGGAGCCGTGGTAACCGGCCTTGAGCCAGGAGCAGCCGAGCGGCCGTCCGTGGATCGTCTGGTAGAAGATGTTGTCGTAGTAGCCGAGGTCGGGCGTCCTGGTGTGCAGCGCGTGGTGGTTGGTGATCGCGAGCCGGGAGAAGAAGAGCGTGTAGCCCGTCCACATCGCGAGCAGGGCCAGCGGCGGGAGCCACCGCGCGGCGCGGCCTCCGCGGGCGGGCGCGCCGTCGAGCTCGGACGCATCGTCGAGCCCGGGCGAGAACCGCGCGCGGCGGCCCCAGGCGTAGGCGCCGGCGCCCGTGGCCAGGGCGGCGAGGGCGGCGAAGAAGATCGTGCTCTTCGGGCTGTCCTTCTCGATGTTCGGGAGCTTGAGCGCGGCGACGAACGGGAGCGCGAGCAGGGGGATCAGGGCGCGGTTGAGGCGGCCCACGGTGCTCACGAAGTCCCACGAGCGGGCGCGGGCACGCCGCACCAGCATCACGAGGAAGTAGGCGAGCGCGACCCCCACGATGGCGGCGGCGGCGCCGCCGGCCATCCAGCGGCGCTCCACCTCGGTCAGCTTGTTCGTGTCGAGCTGCGCGTGCCGGCTCGGGTGGGTGAAGACCCAGGCCGTCACGGCGATGCTCATGCCGTAGAGGATCGGCCACGGCGCCAGGGTCAACGCGGCGCGCGCGAGCCGCTCGAGGGCGCCGTCGAGCTTGGCGAGCGCGTTGTTCAGCCTGGTGCGGTGGTTCTCTAGCATAGGTGAGGCGGGTCCTCGGCTACTTGACCCCACCCCCCGCTGTCAAGGAGCGGGGGGAACATCGCGAAAGGACGCGGAAGGACGCGGAAGGACGTGTAACGACGCGAGGGCGCGGGAAGGGCAGGGCGCCACGCGCGGCCCGCGGTAGAATGGCGCCATGTCGCACTACCGGGATCATCTCGATGCGGCTCGCGCGCGCATCGAAACCCTCGAAGCCAAGCTGAAGGAGCGGGATGCGGCGCTCGCCGCCCGGGACGCGGAGATCGCGGAGATCCGTGCGGAGGTCGAGCGGTTGCGTGGCGGATCGGACGATGACGGGCCGCCCGACGGGCCGCTCGGCCGGGGCGGTGGGCAGCGGGCCCTGCTGGTGGCGCTCGCGGTGTGCAGCTTCGCCACCGCGACGGGCTACGCGATGGTGCGCCCCTCGCACTGCCTGCAGCGCGGCGGGGCGTACCCCCTCTCCGCCGAGGTGTCGCTGCGCTCTCAAGAGGGGTACGACGCCTGGTCGAGCCGGGTCGACGGGGCGCGCGTCCGGGTGAGCAAGGCCGCGGGCGCGGCGCTCGAGCACGGCCGTGTCCGGGCGAAGCGCTGCTGGCAGCCGGGCGGGCCGAGCGGGGAGGGGAGCGTGACCGTGACCTTCGCGCCGAGCGGCGAGGCCCACGTGGCGCTGGACGGGGCGCCCTTCGCCGGGACCGAGGTCGGCGCGTGCGTGGTCGACGCGTTCCAAGGCGCCGCGGCGCGGGTGCCGGCCTTCGAGGGGGAGCCTCTCCGGCTCACGACCCCGATCTCGCTCTGAGTCCATCGAGGGAGATCGTCGCTCGCGCTCGCCCCTGCGGGCGACGGAGGAGCTCGGGGCGCTAGCTGGATCGGGAGGTGGATGGGGCCGGGGAGGTGGGCGGGGGGGCCAGCTGCCAGCTCACGAAGCCGACGGCGACGACGTTGAGGTAGACGACGGCGAAGACCAGCAGGCCGAAGCTCACGCCGTGCTCGGCGGTGAAGCCGAGCGAAGGGAACACGAGGGAGAAGAAGAGCTCGCGGACACCCACGCCGGCGATCGAGATCGGCAAGAGACCGAGCAGGTTCGCGATGGCGAGCAAGCAGGTGACGTCGAGGAGCGCGAGCGGTACGCCGAGGGCGCGCGCGATGAGGTAGCCCTGCGCGAAGTTGACGACGAACGTCGCCATCGTGACCGGGAGCGTGAAGAGGAGCCCGCGCCCGACATGAGCGCGCAGCGCGACCAGGAAGCGGCTCGCCGCGCCGGGCTCCGCGCTCTCCGACGGATCCTTCGCGAGCTTGCGCGAGAAGGCGAGCAGCAGCCGCTCGGCCAGCCCGGGGATGAGCAGCACGAGGGGCGCCAGGACCGTGAGGGCGATTCCACCCCACGTCAGCCAGGCCAGGCGGCCGGCGATCACCGCGCTGTAACGGGCGACGCCGACCGCGACGAACGCGGCGAGCACGTAGAGATCGCACAGCCTGTCCATCACGACGGTGGCGAGCCCCTCCGCGTAAGGCACGCCGAGGTCGTGGCGCAGGTAGCGGATCCGGAGCAGGTCGCCGACCCGCCCGGGGGTCAGCATGCCAACGTAGAGCGACGTCGCGTAGGCGCTCCACGCACGCCGAAGCGGATAGACGATGCCCCGGGCGCGCAGCAGCGCGTCCCAGCGGACCACCTTGAGGTGGATGTTGAGGACGTTCAGCGCCGCCGCGAGCGCGAGCGGGCCAGCCGAGGCCGACACGACCGCGCCGAGCACCGCGTCCCGGTCGTCCATGCGCGCGACCACGAGGACGAGCAAGAGCGGGCCAATCAGGCGGACGAAGGCGCGCAGGGCGGTGCGGCTCACGACGGTGAACCCCGGCCGCGCGCTCAGCGCGGCGCCGCGGAGCAGCGGGCCTGAAGAGAGGGGAGGCGCCCGGACGCGGGGGCCCAGGGCCGATCGCGGCGAGGCTCGGAGATCACTCGAACTCTTCGCGGATGGGCGGCTCGTCTGCCAGGTGGCGCTGCTGCATCTGGAAGGTGAGGAACTCGCCGATGAAGCCCATCGAGAAGAACTGGATGCCGAGGAGGATCATCAGCACGCCGAGCAGGAGCAGCGGCCGGTCTCCGATCTTGTGACCGAGCAGCCAGAGGAACGTCAAATACGCGTTGATGGTCACGCCGGTCGCAGCGAAGACCAGGCCGATGAGGCCGAAGAGGTGCATCGGCTTCTTCGAGTAGCGCGTGAGGAACATGACGCTGAGCAGGTCGAAGAAGCCGCGCAGGATGCGCTCCAGGCCGTAGCGCGAGGCGCCGTACTTGCGGGCGTGGTGGCGCACCGGGATCTCCGTGACGCGGAAGCCTTGCCAGGCGGCGAGCGCCGGGATGTACCGGAAGAGATCTCCGTAGATCGGGATGGTGCGCAGCACCTCGCGACGGTAGGCCTTGAAGCCACAGTTCATGTCATGGAGCTTCACGCCCGTGACCGCGCGGACGGTCCCGTTGAAGATCCGGGACAGGACGAGGCGATTGGCCGGGTCGAGGCGGTTGACCTTCCAGCCCACCACGACGTCGAGGCCCTCCTCGACCTTGGCGATGAAGCTCGGCAGATCGGCCGGGTCGTCCTGGAGATCGGCATCCATCGTGACGACCACGGCGCCCCTCGCCTTGCGGAACCCGGCCGTGAGCGCCGTCGCCTTGCCGAAGTTCTTCCGCAGCCGGATCCCCTTCACGACCGGGTTCTCCGCGCGGATCCTGGAGATGACGCCCCAGCTGTCGTCCGTGCTGCCGTCGTCCACGAAGATGAGCTCGTAGGAGAAGCGCCCCTTCAAGGCCTGATCCACCCGCTGGGCGAGCTCCGTCAGGCTCTCCGCCTCGTTCAGCCCCGGGACGACCACCGAGACGTGCGGCGCCGCCGAGGCGGCCGGCGCGATGGAAGGCGCCATGAGGCTCGGGCGAGGATCGAAGGCGGAGAGCCCGAACGTGGCCCGGTCCTCCGGAGCCTCGTGAGGGGCAGGTGTGGGGGGCTGGTCCACAATCACGGCGGCGGAGGATAGCAGAACGTCACGAGAAGGCGCGGTTCCGTCCGAGAACGCGCCGCAAGCGCGACGGCAACGAGGGCAGGACGTGCTGCCGGTCACCGGCAGCGGCTCGGGCAAGGGCTGCGGAGACCCGGCAGGGGTTCGGGGAAGGGCCGCGGAGACCCGGCAGAGGCTCCGGGAAGGGCTGCGGAGACCCGGCAGGGGTTCGGGGAAGGGCGGCGGAGAGCCGGCAGGGGTTCGGGGAAGGGCCGCGGAGAGCCGGCAGAGGTTCGGGGAAGGGCTGCGGAGAGCCGGCAGGGGTTCGGGGAAGGGCGGCGGAGAGCCGGCAGGGGTTCGGGGAAGGGCCGCGGAGACCCGGCAGGGGTTCGGGGAAGGGCCGCGGAGACCCGCCAGGGGCGGACGGAAGCGCTGCCGGATGCAGCGGCGATCGACGGCAGCATTGACATCCCGTGTGTCCGCCTGCCGGCTTCATGACGAACCGGGTGCGGTATGCGAGACTCTCCGCATGAACGGCCGCGGTACGAAGACCCTCGAGCACCTCCTGCGCCGTTTCGACGACGAGATCCACTTCGGCGCCGTGATGCTCGAGGTGCTCGAAAAGGACGGCTTCGAGCTGACCCATGCTCGCCCGGTTGGGCCGTCGAGCTGGCTGCTCCGAGCGAAGCCGCCGCAGCACATCCAGGAAGGCTTCGGGCTGGCCCCCGAGCTGCTGTTCGTCGCCGTCCAGGGCGAGGTCCAGTCGAGGGATCTCCAGCGCGCCGCCGACGAGGTCGTGCGCTCTGGCCTGCGCCTCGACGGCAACCTGGTCATCGTGACGGACGACGGCCACACGTATGACGACGGTCGGCCGCTCCAGGAGCGCCTCGAGCGGATGCCCGGCCGGGATCAGCGCGTGGCGTGGGTGTGGAACGAGGATCGGTTCTGGCCGCCGCTCTCCGAGGTGCTCTGTCAGTGCCTGCCCGCGTACGACGTCTTCGAAGAACGTGATCCAGTCCGAGGGCACCAGCTCATGGGCCGGGATGCGGAGGTGAAGGACCTCCGCACGCGCGTCCTGCGCGGCGACGCCGTCGGCGTGTTTGGGCTGCGCAAGTCGGGCAAGACCTCGCTGGTTCGCGCGGTCACCGATTGGCTCGATCCGGCGAGCGGAATCAAGACGGCCGACGCAGAGCAGGATGTGTCCCAGGCGTGCGTCCTCTGGGTCGATGCGCAGGGGCTCGATCTGCCGACCGTCGACGGTGTCGCGGACGATATGCTCGCGGCGCTGGGCCGCAGGATGCGCGCGTCCGGCGCTTCCTACGAGCCTCCGGCACGGGAGGGCATGGCCGGTTTGAAGGCGGCGGCTCAGGCGATTCTGGATGAGGGAATGCGCCTCTGCTTCGTGATCGACGAGTACGATCTCCTCTTCGAGCGCGAGGGCAACCTCGGCCCGGTGCCGGGCATCTCCAGGCTCCTCGGGCTCGTGCGCGCGCTGTCCCAGCAACAGCAAGGGGTCGTCTCGCTCGTGCTGATCGGCCGTGACCCCGAGCACCTGTCCGTTCCGCAGCTCGATGGGGTACCGAACCCCTTGCTCGCGGGGCTCACGCCGTTGTGGCTCGGGCCGATCCGTCCGCCGCACGACACGGAGATGCTCCGCAAGCTGGGGCGCCGCGCGGGCCTCGCCGTGGGTTACGAGACGGCAAAGCTCGCCCGCGCGTGGACCGGCGGGCACC
The DNA here is from genome assembly GCF_051527395.1 of Sorangium sp. So ce281. NCBI lineage: Bacteria > Pseudomonadati > Myxococcota > Polyangiales > Polyangiaceae > Sorangium > Sorangium sp. So ce281. Next base: position 9,668,200 of record NZ_CP150322.1, on the reverse strand, counting down.
CGCTGCTGCACCGACAGTTCGGCTCAGCGCTCCTCGAGGAGATCCGCGTGCACTCCCCGGGGGGCCTGCAGAAGGAGCCGACGGACCCTTATTGTGAGAGGGCTGTCGAGCGCTTCCTGGGACGTCAGGTGGTGCTCGAGGTGGACCGGGAGATCATCGCGCTGCTCTCGAAGAGGTACCCGGCTGCTTACGCGTTGCTCCTCGATCTTATCGAGAGCCATGATGCCGCCGCGGCTGTGAAGCGGTCAGGCGGACCGTATGGCCCCGGTGCGCGGCCGCTGCGGAACTTCGGCCTCCTTGACGATGCGACGCTGGCGTTGCCGATGCACCTCTCATGGTACGTCCAGAACCTGCTCCCGACGCGGACCCAGGTGGCCGTGTGACGAGCCGCTCCAATCCGTACAACTGGCAGCACCACACCCCACGCCACCCGGTGCATCGCGGCGCGCCGGTGGCCACCATCGCGGGGCACCTCCGTCGCGGCGCTGCCGTCAAGGTCATCGGCGGTCGCGGGATGGGGAAGAGCGTGCTGCTCCAGCAACTCCAGGCGCAGCTTCTTCAGGACGCACCTGGCACGCGCGTCCTGCTCGTCCCGGGGCCGCCCGAGGAGTCGACAGTCGCCGGAGCGGTGCGCGATCTCGCTGCCAGGCTCGGCATCCGCGATCTCGCGGCGCCGCGAATGGACGACCTCCTCGAGCGCGTGCTCGATGGCAGCACGACGCGGCTGGTCGTGCTCTTCGACGAGGCCGACCAGTACGTCACGGCTGGAGATGGCGAGCGGGGGGCGTTTGCAAGGAGCTGGTTCAACAAGCTGGAGGTCACGCGGAAACAACACGGCACATGCTTCGATCTCGTCTTCGCGGGCGGGATCGGCCTCTTCTATCTGGAGAGCGAGGTGGGATCCGGGATCGTGAGCCGCGCCGAACCGTGTGTGCTCGACCCGTTCGGACCGGCGGAGATCTCGGTGCTCGCGAGGTCCTTCCAGGAGGATGGGCGCTCCCTGGACGACATCTGCCTGGAGACTCTTCGCGTGATGTCCGGGGGCATCCCCGTGCTCGTGACCTACGGCCTGGAGCACCTGTGGGATGCGGCCAGCCCCTCCGTACAGGCGCTGGAGCAGATCTTCGGCGTTTTTCGCGAAAGGCACGACGGCTTCGTTCGCGCGGCGCGCTCCTCTGTCTCGCAGCGAGGGCGGCTCGATGCTCCCTGGCGCGTGCTGAAGGTCGTGCGCGAGCACGCCGGCTCGGTCCCGATGCAGCGGCTCCGTGATGCGTGCGCCTTGCAGGCCGGCGAGCACGTCTCCATCGATCCGGAGCAGGCGCTGAAGCTCCTGCGCGCGGCCGGTCTGGTGAGGGTCGAGGGCTCAATGCTCGCCGACCCCGCAGCAGCCTGGCCCATCGCCTCGATCTTGAACCTGCCGGAGCTCCCGGCGAGTTCGGGCGACCCTATCGATCGTCTGATCCAGGACGTCTGCGCGGCGCTGGCGAACCTGCGGCGTGTCGGGCGCGATTTTCACGGCAAATCCGGGCTGCTGGAAGAGCAGGTGTTCAGCTCCTTCATCGCGGCGGTGCTGGCTGTCCTCGGATGGGAGACGGAACGCGAGGCCATTCAGGTGGCGGGTTTCACCGACGTGAAGGTGCGCCTGACGCGGCCCGGCCTCGACGGCCACGCCCTGATCGAGACCAAGATCTGGCGCGGCGCGGCTCACAACCAGGGAATCCAGGAGCAGATCGACGACTACCGCGTCTCGGACAGCCTTCACGGCATCGCCGTGACGCTGGGCGTGCGTGACGCGTCGGGCTGGCCGGAAGCGTATGAGCGGATGTGCCTTGCGGGCCGCAGCATGGAGCGACTGCCGACGCCGCCGGATCTCGTGGGCCGCTGGCGGGTCCAGCAGACCGACCCGGACGGCAGGGTGTGGCGCACCGACCACCTGGTGGTGCAGCTCCCGAAGCGCAGGTGATCCTGACGAGAGCGTGGGCTGGCGCGACCTCCGGCGCCAGGCCGCTGAGTGCGACCTAGGACACCGATCACGTTGATCGAGCGAGAAATTAGCCGCCAAGGCGCCAAGGACGCCAAGAACAAAACACAATCTTGGCGTCCTTGGCGCGCTTGGCGGTTCAAATTCCTGTTCTTTTCTGAGGTTTCAACCCGTTTGTCGTTCTAGGCCGGAACAGGTGCGCGTGCGCCGACCGGCAAAGGGATCGCTCGCCGGCCCGCCCGGCGCACCCCCCGGCAGGCGCTCACGCGGGCGTGCTCTCTTCCGCCTCCGGCTCCTCGGCGTCCTCCTCCTCGGCGTCCTCCACCACCTCCTCCTCCGGCGCGGCGGCGGCCGGGGCGCGCTGCGGGCTGCGCTCGAGGAGGGCGAGGAACGGCGCGTGGAGCGCCTGGAGCATGTCGCGCTGCTTGCCGCTCGGCGTGTGCTCGATGAGCCAGCCGAGCTCGCCGTGGATGGCGTTGAACGCCTGCGTGCAGGCGACCACCGCCTCGCGGATGCGCTTCGAGCGCGCTACCGCGCGCTTCTGGCCGGAGGTGCGGCCGAGGCCTCGGGCGAGCGCCTCCGTCGCCTCCTCGACGCGCTTCAGGTACGCGCCGGCGCCGACCTTCTTCACGTCGGCGGCGAGCGGCGGCTTGCCCGCGAGCGCGACCTGGTGCCAGCCGTAGTCGACCTCGGCGTCATACGCGTACTGGGTCTGCTCGGTGCCCGCCCCCGCGAGCAAGGCGCCGCGGAGCCGCACCGCCGCGTCGCGCTGCGCCGGGTCCTTGCTCTCGGCCGCCGAGGCCAGGAACAGGTGCAGCGCCCGCTGGGCCGTGTCCCACTCCATGTCGAGCTCGGCGAGCACCGCGGCCGAGGCGACGCCGAGCGCCTCGTCGAGCGCCGCGATGCTCCAGCGCGCGCGCAGCTTCCAGACCACCGGCCTCGGCGCCTCGATGAGCAACGCCGCGGGGACGCGGTTCGGGACATCGTACTTGTCTATCGAGACGCCCTTCCACGCTCCCTGCTCGAGATCCCGCGCGAACGCGCTGAACGCCTTGTCCGTGACGAAGCTGTATCCATAGGATGCCATCGTTCTCTCCTCCGATCCTCCCCCAGGAAACCGTGCATCTTAGCGGGAGCGCCTCGCGCGTTCACAACCGCTTTGCGCAAAGGCTCCTGTCGGAACCGTGCTCTGCGCGGCCATCGGCCGGAGGCCATTGGCCGGAGGCCAGTGGGCCAGTGGCCATGGGCCAGCGGCCAGCGGCCATGGGAGGGCCGCCGGGCCGTGGGCGCCCGGTGGTGGTCGGCGGTCGCGTCGTTTTCGAAGGGGGAGACGTCGATTGGGTGAGCACTCCGGCGGCGCCGTACCGACATGGGTAGGCGACGGCAGCGCCTCCAGAGGAGGGGCGCTCGCCCGAGAGGCACCCGCCCATGGACAACGCGATGCTCCCTCTCACGGAACCCACGAGACGGCCGGCCTTCGGCACGGCGGCGCTGGCCGTCACGGCGGACCTGCCCACCGCCGCGCTGGCCGTCACCGAGGCGTTCCCGCCGCAGCAGCCGGCGAGTAGGGTGGACGCCGGGAAGGAGCGTGACAGCGCCGTGAGCGACGCCGAGGAACCGATCGAGCGGCAGGTGTTCCAGCCGGGGCAGGTCTTCCACCAGATGGAGATCGTGCGGTTCGTCGGCGCCGGGTACTCCGGCGAGGTGTACGAGGTCCGCCACCGGATCAGCGGGGCGCGGTGCGCCCTCAAGATGATGCACCTGCGCGACCGGAAGGACGCGAGGAAGGCGGAGCGGAGCCTGGCCGAGGCCCACGGGACGTTCGGGATCCAGCACGCCAACGTGGTCGAGGTCCACGACATCGGCTGCGAGGCCGACGGCACGGCGTGGATGCTCATGGAGTTCCTCGACGGGCCGACGCTGAGCACCATCCTGGAGCGCCAGGGGAGGCTGTCGCCGCTGTTCGCGCTGCACGTCGCGCTCGAGGCCGCGTGGGGGCTCGACGCGGCGCACGAGAACCAGATCATCCACCGCGACGTGAAGCCGGACAACATCGTCTTCACCGCGGACGGGATGGTGAAGGTCGTCGATTTCTCGATCGCGAAGGTCATCCCCTACGAGATGCGGACGACCCAGCGCAACGTGCGCCTCGGGACGGCCGCGTACATGGCGCCCGAGAACCTCGCCGGGAACGAGGCGGACGCGCGCTTCGACGTGTACTCGCTGGGGCTCGTGCTCTGGGAGATGATCGCCGGCCGCCACCCGTTCCGCGACGCCTTCGACGACCGGACGAAGCTCGTGAACTGGCAGTTCTTCGCGGATCCCGCGCCGCTGTCGGAGGTGGCGGGGCTGCCGGCGTACGTGGACGAGGTGATCCGGCGCGCGACGGCGAAGCAGCCGGCGGCGCGGTACCTGTCGATGGCCGAGATGGCGCAGGGCATGATCGCGCTGCGCAGGCGCCTCGAGCAGGACGAGGCGGAGGGCCGGATCTCGCTGGCGACGCCGCCCGGCGAGCCGCCGATCCCGGGCCGGCCGGGGCGGCGCGCGGTCTACCGGGCGCCGGTGACGGGGCCGACGCTCGAGGTGCCGCGGCGGGAGCCGTCCGCGCGGGTCGTGGTGGCGTCGCCGGCGCCCGCGGCGGGGCCCGGCGGGACGGCGCCGATGGATCTGGAGAGCGTCCGGGCGGCGGCGTTCGGGCCTGGACCGTGGCCCGCGGGCAGCGCCGGGGACGGGCGCGCGCCGGGCAGCCAAGGGAGGACGGCGCGGGGGACGGAGATCATGGAGGTGACGTCGCTGTCGTCGCCGTCCGGTCCGCCGCCGGGGTCGTCCCGGCCGCCCGCGGTGCGCACGACGAGCCCGATGCTCCGGCAGCTGGCCGCGGAGGGCGAGCGCGGGTCGGGGGAGCGGGGAGAGGGCGCGCGCGCCGGGCGCGAGGTGCGCATGGCGCCGTGGATGCTGATCGCGCTGGTGCTCGCCTCCTCGGCGGCGAGCGCGCTGGCCGTGCGGTGGCTCGCGCCGCCGGGCACGCCCGCGACCTCGGCGGAGGATGCCGGCGCAACGGCGGCTGCCAGCGCAACGGCGGTCGGAGCGGAGGGCGGAGCGGCGGAGGGCGCAACCTCGGTCGGAGCGGCGGAGGGCGCAACCTCGGTCGGAGCGGAGGGCGCAACCTCGGTCGGAGCGGAGGGCGCAACCTCGGTCGGAGCGGAGGGCGCAACCTCGGTCAGGCCGGCAACCCCGGCCAGGCCGGCGGCGGCGGGCGCAACCTCGGTCAGGTCGGCGGCGGCGGGCGCAACCTCGGTCAGGCCGGCAACCCCGGTCGGGCCGGCGCGCCGGCCAGCGGCGACGGCCAAGCCGCGGCGGCAGGGGACCCCGCCGCCCTTCGGAGACACGCCGATTTTCTAGGAATGCGCAGGGCGAAGCGCTGGAGCGCGCGCGGAGAGGAGGCCGGAATGTCACAGGACGATCGAAACGACGAGCAGCGGCTGCGCGCGGAGCGCGTGGTGGCGGAGACGATCGAGCGGAGCCTCGCGCCGTACCGCGGGCTCGTGCCGGAGGCGATGCTCGCGCAGTTGCGCGAGGCGATGGAGGACGAGCTTGTCAAGAACCCCTACTCCGTCGCGCTGCTGCGCCAGCTGACGGCGCGGCCGGCGCCGTCGTCGAGCGGGGAGGTGCCGTGCGAGGGCGCGCCGGCGGAGCGTGGCCACGACCGCAAGGGGGGCGCGGCGGGCGGCGGGAGGGAGGGCGCGTGACCGGCGAGGGCGAGGGCAAAGACGCCGAGGTGCTGCCGCTGCTCACGCCGAGGCAGCGGGCGATGGTCGAGCGCGCGCTGCCGATGGTCGATGCCCAGGCCCGCTGGTACGCGCGCAGGTACGCGGGGCTTGTCGAGCGGGACGAGCTCGTCGCGGCGGGCTCGGCGGCCGTGGTGGAGGCGGTGCGCCGGTACGACGAGGCGCATGGCGTCTCGTTCGAGGGGTACGCGCGCGCGCGGATGGACGGCAGCATGCTGGACCTGATCCGCGCGGAGACGCAGGCGCGGCAGCGCGACGTGGCGATGCGGCGCGCGATGGCGGCGCTGTCGGAGCACCACCAGGGCGGGTTCGACCTCTTGCGGGACGGCCCGGAGGAGATCCAGGGCCGGCTCCAGGAGTTCTGCGACGCGCTGGCGACGGTCGGGGTCGTGGCGGGGGTGGCGGCGATGCGGCGGCCGGTGTCCGACGAGGAGGCGGCCGAGCGCGTGGCGTACGTGGGCGCGATCCGTGCGCTGGGGGAGGCGTTCGCCGAGCTGCCCGAGGACGAGCAGCGGGCGCTCGGGGCGGTGTTCGTGGACGGCATGGACATGCACGAGGCGGAGGCGTTCCTCGGGGTGGCGTACGTCACGGTGCGGCGGCGGCTGGAGCGTGGCCGGGAGCGGCTGCGCAAGGCGCTGTGGAAGCGGGGGGTGAAGGAGATGCCGCTGACGCGGGGCGAGCCGTGGAGCGCGCCGGTGCTGCGCGGGGTGCGGGGCGATGGGCCCGAGGGTGGAGGCGCAGGAGGCACGGAAGGCGCGGAGCGCGCGGGGAAGCGAGGGCCCGGGCCGCGCGGGCGGTAGCGCGCGGGCGGCAGGGAGCGAGGCGATGACGAAGCAGGACGGCGAAGCGGCGGGCGTGCCCCGGGTGATCCAGAGCCAGGGGGAGGACGAGGCGAAGGCCTACGCGAAGGGCGAGGTCGCGCCGACGCCGCTGCACCCGACGGTGGAGATGGAGCGGGTCCACATCGAGGATCCGCAGCGCGTGCCGCCGCCGCGGGAGGGGGCGAGGCGGGGCGGTGGAGCGCGCAACCCGGAGCAGCGCGCGCCGCTCGCGGACGTGGGGGCGCCGAGCGTGTCGATGCCGGAAGGGCTGGCGGTGACGAAGCGGCAGCCGATCGTGATCGACAGCGAGATCCTCGCGGAGTGGCACGGGGGGCGGGGCGAGGCGGCGGAGGGAGACGAGGCGGCAGGGAGCGAGGCGGCGAAGGGAGACGAGGCGACGGGGAGCGCGGGAGCGGGGCGCGCGGCGCCGCGGCTCGCGGAGGTCGCGGCGGCGCGGCGCACGGAGCGGCGGGCGGGCCGGCAGCGCGCGGCGTGGGTGCTGGCGATGGGCGTACTCTTGGCGATCGGGGTGACGGTGCTGCGATCCGTGTGGGGAGCGGGCGGCGGTGCGGGAGAGGCGGCCCGCGGCGCAGGCGGGGCCGCGCAGGGCGAGCCGGCGGCCCGGGAGACCGCGGGGAAGGCTGCCGAGAACGCGGGTGCCCCAGGGGCGAGCGCTGCGCGCGCAGCCGGGGCGCCGGCTGCGGAGTCGGCGAGAGCGCCGGCTGCGAGCGCGCCGGTGGCGCCAAGTGGGGCCACGGTCCCATCGCAGGAGAGCGGTCCGAGCGGGCAGGCTGCGCCGAAGCCTGCGGCGCCGAGGCCGAGCGCGCCCGCGGCGCCGAGGCCGAGGGCGACTGGCTCCGCGGCGCCCGCGCGGGAGGCGCCTGCGAGCCCACGGGGCACGCGGGAAGAGCGCGGAGCGGAGGGCGCACCGGCGCCGTCGCCGCGCAGTCCGGATGAACAGCGGATCTTCGATTGAGCCGCCGGGGTGGATGAACGATGGGAGACGCCATGAGGAACCTGACGATGCGTTGGACGGCGGTCGCATGCTGCGCGCTGTCCGCCTGTCTCCTCGCGCCGGCCGCGGCCCGCGCGCAGGGCAGCCCGCCGCCCGCGCCGGTGGAGGACGACGCGGCGAGCGACAACGCGCGCGCGGCGCAGCTCTACCGAGAGGGCAACGTCGCCTTCGACCAGAAGCGGTGGGCGGAGGCGGAGCTTCTGTACCTGAAGGCGTGGGCGCTCGTGAGATCGTTCGACATCGCCACGAACGTCGGGCATGTGCAGCTCAAGCTCAACAAGCCGCGGTCTGCCGCTGCGTTCTTCGCGTTCGCCCTGAGGACGGCGCCGCCGTCGGTGAAGCCCGAGCAGCGCGCACGGATGCGGGGTTTCCTTGAGGAGGCGAAGGCGCAAGTGGGGGCGGTGCGGCTTCAGGGAACGGACGTGGCGGACGCGGAGGTGTTCGTGGACGGCGAGCGCGTGCCGGCGGAGGAGGTGAAGCACGAGATGTACGTGGAGCCTGGGGAGCATCGGCTCGTGATCCGGCGGGCGGGGTACGAGGAGACGGCGATCCGGGTGGTGGCGGCGGCGGGGGTGCGGGAGACGGTCCCCGTGGCGATGAAGCCGCTGGAGGCGAAGGCGGCGGAAGGGAAGGCGTCGGAGGCGAGCGAGGCGGGGCCGGCGAAGCTGCCGGAGGCACCCATTGTGGCGCCGATCCGCAGCGCGGAGGCGCATGCCAGCGGGCCGAGAAAGGTGGTGCTGATCGGCGGCGCGGCGACAGCGGGGGCGGCGGCGGTCGCGGGCGTGGTGTTCACGGTGCTGGCGAACGCGAACGCCAGCGACGCGGGAGAACGGCGGGATGCGCTGGCTGGCACGAACGCTGCTCCGTGTCCTCGCACCGGCGGACCACCTGCATGCGTTAAGCTGCGAGAATCGTACGAAGCGCGCGTCCACTTCACCAATGCCGCGCTGTTCAGCTTCGTCGGTGCTGGAGCCATCGGTGTGGGCAGCTTGGTCTACGGACTGGTGACGCGACCCTCATCAAGGCCGCAGGAGCGGGTGCAGTTCGCGCCGCTCATTGGTGCGAGCAACGTGGGCCTCTCCGTGAGCGGTACGCTCTGAACCAGGCACGATGGAGCAAGGAGACAAGAGCATGCGTCGTGCTTCGTGCTGTGCGTGGGCGCTCGTCGCGCTGGCGATGAGCTCGGGAATCTACGTGGCTGGGTGCTTCCCATTCCCGTTGAACTACAACTGCGAGAACACGTACACGGACTGCAGCTTCGGCGCCGGGGGCGGTGGTGGCGACGTGAGCCCCGCGTGCAAGGCGGATCCGACCGACGACGCAAGCACGGTGACGGAGGAGTGCGCGGTGTTCGCGAGCGCGAGCGCTAAGCCTGGTGGGGATGGAACGAAGGCGAAGCCGTACGCGTCGCTCGGGGAGGCGATCGCCAACGCGAACGGCAAGCGGGTGCTTGCGTGCGCGAGCGGGGCGTTCGCGGAGAGCGTGACGATCGAGGCCGGCGTCGAGGTGATCGGCGGCTTCGACTGCGCGGCGGATTGGACATGGAGCGCCGAGGCACGGAGCGCGATCGATGCGCCCGCGGATCGGATCGCGCTCACGCTGACCGAGGATGCGCGCGGGGCGAATGTGCGCAGCTTCGCGGTACGCGCGGCGAGCGCGATGGATCCGGGCGGGTCGTCGATCGGCGTGGCGGTGGCGGACGTTGAGGCGGAGCTCGCACAGGTTGATGTGACAGCGGGCGATGGGATGGACGGTGCGAAGGGCGAGACGCCTGCGGAGGCACCGCAGGCGGGCGCGAGCGCGGCGACGATGAGCGCGTCGAATGCGTGCGAGCTAGCCGCGGACGTGCGAGGCGGTGAGGCTGGCGTGACGACGTGCGAGGACGGTGAGACGCGCGGCGGCCGAGGAGGACCCGGAGGAACCCCGGGGATGGATGACGGCAACGGGCAGCGCGGGGAAGATGGCGCGCCGGTGCCGGAAGAGAACCCCGACGAGTATGGGCTCGGCGGCATGGGGCAGACGGATCCAGATGGCGCCTGCAAGCCCGGCACGATCGGCAAAAATGGAGCTCGCGGCATGGCTGGCACAGCAGGCAGCGGCACGACGCTGACGCTGGCTGGCATCGTGGGCGGTGATGGCGGTCCAGGCATACCAGGCGGCCGCGGTCAAGGGGGAGGAGGCGGCGGCGGAGCGAAGACAGGGCTCTTCTGCAAGGCCGACGAAGACACCGTGGAGGGCCCCGGCGCCAGCGGTGGCGGGGGCGGAGCTGGGGGGTGCGGCGGTAAAGGAGGGGGCGGTGGCAAGGCCGGTGGGTCGAGCATCGGTATCCTCAGTCTCGGAACGAAGCTCGTGTTGACGGACGTGACCGTCGCCGTGGGCAACGCTGGCAAGGGCGGGGATGGGGCTGGAGGCAGGGGCGGCGGGCTGGGTGGCAGTCCTGGGACCGGTGGTACGCCTTCGATCCTTGGTGGCTCCGCCGGCTGTGACGGCGGCAAAGGGGGGCAGGGCGGAGCCGGCGGGCCCGGTGGAGGCGGCCGAGGCGGCCACGCCGTAGGCATCGCCCATGCGACGGCTCCGAACGCAGCGGTGGCGCTGGAATTCGTCGAGGGCGCGGCAGGCGACGGCGGCAGCACCGTCCCTGGCGGGAACACCGGCGCGCCGGGCGTGAGCAGCGCGTGCTGGAACTTCGAAATGAACGAGAGCTGTGGGCCGTGAGGAAGACGAATTGGTGTCTTCCGAGACGGGCGAAGCGGGCATCGGCAGTCCTGGAGCGAGCGCGGAGGGCGCAGGGAGCGGCAGGCGTGAAGGCCGAGGTGCAGGCGTTCTGACGTGACGTTGTGAGCGGCGCTGCTGCTGCTGCGGAGCATGAGGCGCAGCGGCAGGGCGGCGTGATGGCGAAAGCGACGAAGGACGGGACGGCGCGCTGGAGCAGGCGCGACGAACGGCGGACGTGTGCGCGCGCGGCAGGGCACCGAGCGCGGCGACTGCGCGAGGAGCGGGTACATGATGGCGGACTTTGCGAGAGCGAGGAATCGACCGTGAGGCGAGCGGTGCGCGCGGGATGGCTGGTGACGTCGGTGCTGCTCGGCAGCACGGCAGTACCGAGCAGCGTCCGGGGCGAGGAGCGAGCGATGCCCGTGTCGAGCGAGAGCAGCGAGCGCGAGCGCGCGGTGCGTGACTTCGAGGAAGGCCGCGGGGCGCACATGGCGGGCCGCTTGGAGGAAGCGGAGCTCGCGTACCTGCGGGCGTGGTCGTGGATGAAGTCGTACGACATCGCGGTGAACCTCGGGCAGGTGCAGCTGCGGCTGAACAAGCCTGCGTCGGCGGCGAAGTACCTGGCGTACGGGGTGCGCGCGGCGGGGCCGGAGATCGAGCCGGAGCGGCTGGCGCGGATGCTGGCACTGCTGGACGAGGCGAAGGCGCAGGTGGGGGCAGTGCGGCTTCAGGTGACGAACGTGGCGGACGCGGAGGTGTTCGTGGACGGCGAGCGCGTGCCGGCGGAGGAGGTGAAGCACGATATCTATGTGGAGCCAGGGGAGCATCGGATCGTGATCCGGCGCGCGGGCTACGCGGAGGCAATGATCCAGGTGGCGGCCATGGCGGGGTCGCGCGAGGAGATCGCGACGGAGCTGAAACCGAAGCTGGCGACGCGGCCGGGGGCGGCGGGCGCGCCGGTGGTCGGGAAGGTCGGGGAGGAGAAGACGAAGGTGCCCGGAGCGGGGGTGGCGGTGGAGGAGCCGCGGAGCTGGGTGCCGGTGGTCGCGCTGGGGGCGGCGAGCGCGGTGGGGCTCGGGGTGGGGGTGGGCTTCACGGCGGCGTCGAACGGGGCGCGCGTGGACGTCGACGCACAGCGCGACGCGATCTTGAAGGCGCGCACTCACTGTGTAAACCCGCCGACCGCAACCCCGGAGCAGTGCGCGGAGCTGCGCAGGACGGTGTCGCGCGTCGACACGCTCGGCAACGGCGCGCGCGTCGCGTACGCGACAGCGGGCGCGCTGGCGATAGCCGCGTTGATCTACGCGACCTGGCCCAGAGGACGACCAGCGCGCGCGGTCGCTCTGGAGGCTGGGCCTGGGCTGAATGCGGGCGGCGCAGGCATCGCCGTGACGGGCTCGTGGTGAGAGGAAGAGGTGTGATGAGGAGAGGGCGATGGGCTTGGGCGCTCGGTGCGCTGGGGTTTGTGGGGGTGCGCGGCGGCGCTGACGCGATCGTGCGCGTGGAAGACGTGCATGCGAGCGGGACGATGACGGCTCGCATGCTCTGACGACCCGCGGCAGCGCCGCGGCGCGCTGCCCCAGAGAGAAGGACCCGGCGCTCTGCCATCGCAGTCGCAGCGCGCCATGGCTCGGCTCGTCCTGATGACGAGCGCGCGAGGAGGACGAAGGTGTATCCACAGCTTGCCGTCGAGGCGGCGGCGCACTCGGACGTGGGCCGGCGTCGGAGCAACAACGAGGACAGCTTCGCGGCGCTGCCGTGCCTGGGGCTGTTCATGGTGGCCGACGGGTTGGGCGGCCATGCGGCTGGCGAGGTCGCGTCGCGGATGGCCATCGAGGTGGTCAAGAGCTGCTTCGAGGAGGACGGCGATCTGGAGGAGACCTGGCCCTACGGCGCGGCGACGCCGCACGACCGGGACGAGGTGCGGCTGGTGATGAGCGTGCGGCGCGCGAACCGGGCGATCTACGAGGCGAGCCAGCGGCACGAGCAGAAGCGCGGCATGGCCACCACCTTCGCGGGGGTGCTGCTGGCGCCAGGCATGGCGTACATCGCCCACGTCGGCGACACGCGCGTCTACCGCATGCGCGGTGGCAAGCTGGAGCGGCTGACGCGGGATCACTCGCTGCTGGCCGAGCTGCTGGAGGACGACGACGGCGCGCGGGAGGCGGTCGAGGCGCTGAGCGACCGGGCGAGCGCCGTGACGCGCGCGCTCGGGTGCAGCGAGAACGTTGAGATCGACTGGCGCGTGGAGACGACGAAGCCGGGTGACGTGTTCCTCGTGTGCTCGGACGGGCTGTGGGGCCCAGTGCCTGAGAGGCGCATCGCCGGGATCCTCGGGGCGCACCGCGATCTGGGCTTTGCAGCGGAGCTGCTGATCGACCTCGCCAACGAGCACGGCGGGCCGGACAACGTGACGTGTGTCCTGGCACGTTTGGGAGATGGGGCGAAACGGTGCGTTGAGGCAGGCGCGACGCACGGCGGATTCGAGGAGATGCCTTAGGTCGGGCAGGACGAGGCCTGGCTCCGCCGTACAGCGGACAAGAAGGCTCACGGTCGAGGAGGGAACATGGAAGACATGCTGGGTGCAATGTGGCTCGTCTCGCCGCTCGGGCTCGCGATGATCGCGTGCGTGGCGATCGGCTTCGCGGTCACCGCGCGCGAAGCGCTGGGACGAGAGCGCGGGTTTCGTGAGGCGCGCGAGCACGCGCACGATGAAGAGGAGGCAGCCCTCATCGATGCGAAGGAGCAGGCAGCGGGCGAGCGAGATCGATACCGGCGGCTCCTGGACTGTCACGTCGATGCGGCGCTCGCCGAGCTGAGAGACGCCCGAGGGTGCCCCGTCCCCTGGCCGGGAAGGGTCCTCGAGTCGTTCTGTGCGACGACGCCTTCGTGGAGGAGGAAGCTGGGCGAGAGCACGGGGCTATCGCCGAGGGAGGTGGAGCGGCTGCTGAGGAGCGACCTGCCCATGACGCCCGGCCTCGCGCGGCAGCTGGAGACCTTCACCGGCACGCCGGCGCGGTACTGGGAGCGCCTGTGGCGGCTGCACGACGACCGCCGGACGGACGCGGAGGATACCGTGGTGGTCCAGGTCGGCGAGCCCGTCACCAGGCGCGAGAGCTCGGCGTCGCCGGCTCCGCCGACGGTACCTCCCCGCGCGCTCGACATTCCACCTCCCGTGGTGCCGTCTCCCGAGCTCGCGGCCAGGAGCCCGCAGGGGAAGCTCCCGCCGCCTCCACTGCCGCAGCTTCGGCCACCGCGCCCTGTCCGTGCCGTCGCGGGGGAAGAGCTCGCCCGTCGTGCTGCCCCGCTGACGAGCTTCCCGCTACAGCGCGACGAAGGAGCGGCGAACTCCGCCAACGGGTCCGATTGGGAGGAAGCAGAGCGCTCCTCCCTGAACACGACGCTTCCGGGCGTAGGGCGCCATGGGTGAGAAACTCTCTCCCTCCGGGCTCGCTGGCCAGACGCCTGGTGGCTGGGAGTATGGCGGACCCGACAACGTGACATGCGTGCTGGCGTGGCTGGGAGACGGGTGACGTGAGCGGGAATTCCGTGACAACCGAGGCACTGGCGACGGACGGACCCGCCCCGTCCCGCGCTCGGCGCGGGACCGGGGGCGGGCGGGCCGCGCGCAGGCCCGAAGGGCCGAGCACGGACCGGGGTGGGGCATCGATCCTTCTTCTCTTGTTTCTCGCTGTCGGATTGAAGCCGGTCGGTGACACAACCCGGGTGATCCAGAGCCAGGGGGAGGACGAGGCGAAGGCCTACGCGAAGGGCGAGGTCGCGCCGACGCCGCTGCACCCGACGGTGGAGATGGAGCGGGTCCACATCGAGGAGCCTCGGCGGGTGCCGCCGCCGCGGGAGGGGGCGAGGCGGGGCGGTGGAGCGCGCAACCCGGAGCAGCGCGCGCCGCTCGCGGACGTGGGGGCGCCGAGCGTGTCGATGCCGGAAGGGCTGGCGGTGACGAAGCGGCAGCCGATCGTGATCGACAGCGAGATCCTCGCGGAGTGGCACGGGGGGCGGGGCGAGGCGGCAGGGAGCGAGGCGGCAGGGAGCGAGGCGGCAGGGAGCGAGGCGGCGAAGGGAGACGAGGCGACGGGGAGCGCGGGGCGCGCGGCGCCGCGGCTCGCGGAGGTCGCGGCGGCGCGGCGCACGGAGCGCCGAGCGGGCCGGCAGCGCGCGGCGTGGGTGCTGGCGATGGGCGTACTCTTGGCGATCGGGGTGACGGTGCTGCGATCCGTGTGGGGAGCGCGCGACGGCGGGGCAGAGGCGGCCCGCGGCGCAGGCGGGGCGGCGCAGGACGAAGAGAAGGACAGGCGGGGCGAGGAGAAGGCAGGCACGCGGGGGGACGAGAAGGCAAGCGTGTCCGGCGCGGCGACGGCCAGCGCGCCGGCCGCGAGCGCGTCGGAGCGGCCTGTCGAAGCGCTGGGTGGCGCGGCGGTCTCGGCGCGGACGCCGCCCGTGGAAGGAGCGCCCGCGGCAGCGACCAGCGCGCTGCAGGGTAGGTCGAGCGGGCCCGCCGGGTCGGCGGCGTCGCAGGGCGCGGCGCCGAGGGCGCGCGCCGGCGGTCCGGCGGCGCCGACGCAGCAGGCGCCGAGGGAGCCGGCGGGCGCGGCGTCGGCGAGGGCGACACCGGGCGCGCCGCAGCCGCCGAGCGCCTACGACGTGCCGAACTTCGATTGAGCCCCCGGGATGGATCGACGATGGGAGACGCGATGAGAAAGCTGACGATGCACGTGACGGGCGCGGCGATCTGCGTGCTGTCCGCTTGCGCCCTGGCCCCCGCCACGGCCCTGGCACAGCCCGCGCCGCCGGCCGCGGCGGTGAGCCGGGACGACGAGGGCCGCGGCGACAACGCCCGCGCGACGCAGCTCTACCGGGAGGGGAACGAGGCGTTCAAGCAGAAGCGGTGGGCGGACGCGGAGCTGCTGTACCTGAAGGCGTGGGCGCTGGTGAGGACGTTCGACGTCGCGGCGAACCTCGGTGAGGTGCAGATCCAGCTGAACAAGATGCGGTCGGCGGCGACGTTCCTCGCGTTCGCGCTGAGGACGGCGCCGCCGTCGACGAAGCCGGAGCAGATCGCGCGGATCCGGCACTTCCTCGACCAGGCGAAGGGGCAGGTGGGGACGTTTCGCGTGCGGGTGAAGAACGTCGCCGACGCGGAGGTGCTCGTGGACGGCGAGCGCGTGCCGGCGGAGGAGGCGAAGCACGAGGTGTACGTGGACCCCGGGCCGCACGAGCTGGTGATCCGGCACGCGGGGTACGAGGACGAGACTCTGAAGGTGGTCGCGGCGCCGGGGATCACGGAGACGGTGATGCCGGAGCTGAAGCCGGAGGCGCCGGAGGCGGCGTTGGCCGGGGCGGCTGGGCAGGGGTCGGCGGGGGCGAAGGCGCCGGGGGTTGGGGGCGCGACGGGGGCGGTGGCGAAAGGGGAGGCGAAGACGAAAGCGCCCGCGGCTGGGGCGCGAGTGGAGGAGCAGCGGAGCTGGGTGCCGGTGATCGCGCTGGGGGCGGCGAGCGCGGTGGGGCTCGGGGTGGCGGTGGGGTTCACGGTGGCGGCGAACGGGGCGAAGGCGGATGGCGAGGCTCAGCAAGCCGCAATCTGGACTGCTCCCGGAGCATGCGTCGATGCCGTAAGCGCCTACGCGGATGCGTGCAAAGAGCTTCGGAAGACGGGAGCGCGCGCCGACACGTTCGCCAACACAGCGCGTGTGGCCTATGTGGCCTCGGCCGCCCTGGCTATCACTGCGGTGACCTACGCTCTCTGGCCGTGCGACAAGGGCAGCGGAGTCGCCGGGCGTGTGCTGGCGGTTCCGCGGCTTCACGCGTCGGGCGCCGAAATGATTCTGGCAGGCGCATGGTAACGAGTGAGGAAGCGATGAGAGTACGACGAAGCCGCTGGCTGCTCGGTGCGTTGGGGCTCGCTATCTGCGTGGGCGGTTGCGATGCCGTGTGGAGCAACCTGGAGGAGGACTGCTCCTTCACGCTGATGTGTGAGGAGTACCGGGGGCGCTGGAGGATCATCGAGACGCCTTCGGCGTGCGTGCCGAGCGAGACCGCCACTGGAGTGGTGGACGACGAGTGTGGGGTATTCGTATCGTCGTCGGGCGCCGACGAGAACGCCGCGACGAAGGAAGCGCCGGTGAAGACGCTGGGTGCGGCGCTGGCGCTGGCGGAAGCGAACGGAACGCGGCGGGTGTACGCGTGCGCGGAGACGTTCGAGGAGTCGGTGGAGGTCACGGGGAGCGTGACGATCTACGGGGGCCTGGACTGCGCGAGCGGGTGGGGCTGGACCGGGGAGCAGCGCAAGACGGTGCTGACGGCGAGGGCTGGAGAGATCCCGCTGGTGGTGCGCGGCGGCGGAGCCGAGGCGAAGGTGCGGGTGGAGGACGTGCACGTGCAGGCGAGGGGGATCGAACCTGCCGCTGAGGAGCTAGCGGGAGCGTCGTCGATCGCTGCGCTGGCGGACGAGGCGAACGTGGAGCTAGCGCGGTGCGTGCTGGAGGCGGGGGATGCGGCTGCGGGGGCAGAGGGCGCCGCGTACGAGACGAGCGCGCTGGGTGGAGCCGAGGGCAACAGCGGAGGCGAGGCGTGCTCGGCGGCGGCATCCCTCGGCGGTCTGTCGGTGACGAACGACTGCGGCACGCCGGAGGACGAGAGCGATGATTCGTCTGGTGGTGCCGGGGGCATCGGGCAGGAGAACCCGGGCGGTTCCGGGACTAAAGGCACGCCGGGCGCGACGCTGAACGGTGGCATGGGTGAGGAAGGAAGCACGGTCTGCACCGACGGGATTGCAGGCGAGAGCGGCCCCGAGGGCGGCTCCGGCACGGGCGCGACGGGGCTGGGCGAGATCAGCGCCAGCGGCTTCTCGGGCGCCGCCGGCCGCGACGGCACCAAGGGCGGCACTGCGCAAGGCGGGGGCGGAGGCGGCGGAGCGAAGGGCGGAGCGGGCGAAGGTAAATGCATGTCGGCCGAGTCGGCCGGCGGCGCGAGCGGCGGCTCTGGAGGCGCGGGCGGTTGCGGTGGAGTCGGTGGGCGAGGCGGCAGCGCCGGCGGCTCGAGCATCGCGTTGATCAGCGTGAACGCGACGCTGAGCTTCGATCAGGTAACGCTGAAGACGGGGCGCGGCGGAGCGGGCGGCAAGGGTGGAGCCGGGCAGGAAGGCGGCGATGGTGGGGCGGGCGGCCCCGGAGGCACGAAGCCCGAGGGAGCGACGGCGCTCAAGAACGCGTGCGCCGGAGGAGCCGGGGGCAAAGGCGGCCAAGGTGGCCCCGGCGGCGGCGGGCTGGGCGGTCACACGCTGGGGATCGCGTACAAGGGCGCGGCGCCGGCTGTGGAAGGAGCGACGGTGGAGCTTGGCGAGGCGGGCGCCGGCGGTCCTGGAGCGACTGCGGAGGGCGAGGGAGCGGCGGGCGTGAAGGCCGAGGTGCAGGCGTTCTGAGGTGACGCGGCTCGGTGCGGTGGCCGCGGCGAAGAGGACGCCGCCGCCGCGCCGAGCGAGACGACGAGGATGAAGGGCGAGACGTCGCGCTGGAGCAGGCGCGACGGACGGCGGACGTGTGCGCGCGGGGCGAGGCCGAGCGCGACGAGGCGCGAGGAGCGAGCAGGTGGACGGTGGATCTTGCGCGGACGAGGGAGCGACGGTGAGGCGAGAGCTGCATGCGGGGTGGCTTGCGATGTCGGTGCTGCTCGGGAGCACGGCGGCGACGAGCAGCGTCCGCGGAGAGGAACGAGCGCTACCGAGGTCGAGTGCAGAGGGTGAGCGTGACCGCGCGGTGCGTGACTTCGAGGAAGGGCGGAAGGCGCACGTGGAGGGGCGCTTGGAGGAGGCGGAGCTCGCTTACCTGCGAGCGTGGTCTCGGCTGAAGTCGTTCGACATCGCGGCGAACCTTGGGCAGGTGCAGCTGTTGCTGAACAAGCCTGCGTCAGCGGCGAAGCACCTTGCGTATGGGATGAGGACGGTGGGTCCTGAGGTGGAGGCGGAGCGTGTTGCGCGGATGGCGGCGCTGCTGGAGTCGGCGAAGGCGCAGGTGGGGACGGTGCGGGTGCGTGTGAAGAACGTCGCCGACGCGGAGGTGCTCGTGGACGGGGAGCGTGTGCCGGCGGAGGAGGCGAAGCACGAGATCTACGTGGACCCGGGCCCGCACGAGCTGGTGATCCGGCACGCGGGCTACGAGGACGAGGTGGTGCGGCTGATCGCGGCGCCGGGGATCACGGAGACGGTGATGCCGGAGCTGAAGCCGAAGGCACTGAAGGCGGCGGAGACGACGGCGGCGAAGGCGCCGGCGGTTGGGACGAGGGTGGAGGAGCCGCGGAGCTGGGTGTCGGTGATCGCGCTGGGGGCGGCGAGCGCGGTGGGGCTCGGCGTGGGGGTGGGGTTCACGGTGGCGGCGAACGCGGCGAGCGCGGATGGAGACAGGCAGCAAGCGATGCTGCGTCAGGCTGGCGGCGGTTGCGTAGGTGTCCCCGGCGAGTACAGCAATCTATGCTCGGGGCTTCGCGACAGCGCGTCGCGCCACGAAACACGCACCCGTGCGGCGACTGTCGCATATGTGGCCTCCGGTGCCCTGGCGATCGGTGCGGTGACCTATGCACTCTGGCCGCGTGCACGGACTGCGACGTCCCGCAGGATGCACGCATCTGCCGAGCTGAGTCCGGGCCGTGCTGGGATCGTCGTGCGAGGTGCCTGGTGAAGCGCTCGCGAGAGGTTGCGATGAGAATGCGAAGAAGCCGCTCGACTCGTGGGGTTTTGGCGTTCGCAGTAATCCTTTGTGGTTGCGACGTGGCATGGCCCAACACGACCGAGGACTGCGAATTTCTCATGACCTGTGAGCACTTCCGCGGGCTGTGGAACGACATGGAAACGCCCACGGGCTGTGTACCGAGCGAGAACGTCGCCGGCGCGGTGGACGACGAGTGCGGCGTGTTCGTATCGTCGTCGGGCGCCGACGAGAACGCCGCGACGAAGGAAGCGCCGGTGAAGACGCTGGGTGCGGCGCTGGCGCTGGCGGAAGCGAACGGAACGCGGCGGGTGTACGCGTGCGCGGAGACGTTCGAGGAGTCGGTGGAGGTCACGGGGAGCGTGACGATCTACGGGGGCCTGGACTGCGCGAGCGGGTGGGGCTGGACCGGGGAGCAGCGCAAGACGGTGCTGACGGCGAGGGCTGGAGAGATCCCGCTGGTGGTGCGCGGCGGCGGAGCCGAGGCGAAGGTGCGGGTGGAGGACGTGCACGTGCAGGCGAGGGGGATCGAACCTGCCGCTGAGGAGCTAGCGGGAGCGTCGTCGATCGCTGCGCTGGCGGACGAGGCGAACGTGGAGCTAGCGCGGTGCGTGCTGGAGGCGGGGGATGCGGCTGCGGGGGCAGAGGGCGCCGCGTACGAGACGAGCGCGCTGGGTGGAGCCGAGGGCAACAGCGGAGGCGAGGCGTGCTCGGCGGCGGCATCCCTCGGCGGTCTGTCGGTGACGAACGACTGCGGCACGCCGGAGGACGAGAGCGATGATTCGTCTGGTGGTGCCGGGGGCATCGGGCAGGAGAACCCGGGCGGTTCCGGGACTAAAGGCACGCCGGGCGCGACGCTGAACGGTGGCATGGGTGAGGAAGGAAGCACGGTCTGCACCGACGGGATTGCAGGCGAGAGCGGCCCCGAGGGCGGCTCCGGCACGGGCGCGACGGGGCTGGGCGAGATCAGCGCCAGCGGCTTCTCGGGCGCCGCCGGCCGCGACGGCACCAAGGGCGGCACTGCGCAAGGCGGGGGCGGAGGCGGCGGAGCGAAGGGCGGAGCGGGCGAAGGTAAATGCATGTCGGCCGAGTCGGCCGGCGGCGCGAGCGGCGGCTCTGGAGGCGCGGGCGGTTGCGGTGGAGTCGGTGGGCGAGGCGGCAGCGCCGGCGGCTCGAGCATCGCGTTGATCAGCGTGAACGCGACGCTGAGCTTCGATCAGGTAACGCTGAAGACGGGGCGCGGCGGAGCGGGCGGCAAGGGTGGAGCCGGGCAGGAAGGCGGCGATGGTGGGGCGGGCGGCCCCGGAGGCACGAAGCCCGAGGGAGCGACGGCGCTCAAGAACGCGTGCGCCGGAGGAGCCGGGGGCAAAGGCGGCCAAGGTGGCCCCGGCGGCGGCGGGCTGGGCGGTCACACGCTGGGGATCGCGTACAAGGGCGCGGCGCCGGCTGTGGAAGGAGCGACGGTGGAGCTTGGCGAGGCGGGCGCCGGCGGTCCTGGAGCGACTGCGGAGGGCGAGGGAGCGGCGGGCGTGAAGGCCGAGGTGCAGGCGTTCTGACGTGAGGTCGTGAGCGCTGCGGCTGCTGCGGCGGAGCGTGCGCCGCCGCAGCGTCACGAAGCAGGGCGGAGAAGACGACGTGGAGACGGCGCGCCGTGGTTGGCGCGACGAAGGGCGGACGTGTGCGCGCGGCGCGAGGCCGAGCGCGGGGCGAGCAGGTGGAAGGCGGACGTTGGGTTGCAGAGGGAGCGACGGTGAGGCGAGAGCTGCAGGCGGGGTGGTTGGCGATGTCGTTGTTGCTCGCGAGCACGGCGGCGACGACGAGCGCCCGCGGAGACGAGGAGGGAGCGATGGCGGGGCCGAACGCGGAGAGTGAGCGTGAGCGGGCGGTGCGTGACTTCGAGGCAGGGCGCCGGGCGCACATGGAGGGCCGGCTGGAGGAGGCGGAGCTCGCTTACCTGCGAGCGTGGTCTCGGCTGAAGTCGTTCGACATCGCGGCGAACCTTGGGCAGGTGCAGCTGTTGCTGAACAAGCCTGCGTCAGCGGCGAAGCACCTTGCGTATGGGATGAGGACGGTGGGTCCTGAGGTGGAGGCGGAGCGTGTTGCGCGGATGGCGGCGCTGCTGGAGTCGGCGAAGGCGCAGGTGGGGACGGTGCGGGTGCGTGTGAAGAACGTCGCCGACGCGGAGGTGCTCGTGGACGGGGAGCGTGTGCCGGCGGAGGAGGCGAAGCACGAGATCTACGTGGACCCGGGCGAGCACAACCTGGTGATCCGGCGGGCGGGGTACGAGGACGAGGTGATGCGGGTGGTGGCGGCGGCGGGGGTGACGGAGACGGTGCCGGTGACGATGAAGCCGGTGGAGGCGAAGGCGCCGGAGACGACGGGGCCGGGAGCGGCGGGGCCGGGAGCGGCGGGGCCGGGAGCGGCGGGGCCGCGAGCGACGAGCGCGCCGGGGACGGGGGGCGCGAAGACGAAGGCGCCTGCAGTTGGGACGAGGGTGGAGGAGCGGGGCTGGGTGCCGGTGATCGCGCTGGGGGCGGCGAGCGTCGTGGGGCTCGGAGTGGGCGTGGGCATGACGGTGGCGTCGAAAAACGCGAGCGCGGATGCGCACGCGCAGCGCGCTGCGATCTTGAGAGATAAGCCTGGATGCCTTCATGCAACGGGCGCCTTCGCCGAACGGTGTGGGGACATCGGACGCTTAGGATCCCGCACTGAAGATTTCGGCAACGGCGCCATCTTGGCGTACGCAGCGTCAGGCACCTTTGCCCTTGCCGCGCTGGCCATCGCGGTCTGGCCGCGCAGCCATACTGCTGCCATGGGTGTGCGAGCGTCCACCTCGCTGCAAGCTGGCGGCGCGAGCATTTCTATTGAGGCCACATGGTGAGCCTGGGGAGTGACGACCACATGACGAGCCAGGGGCGCTGGTGGAGGCGAGGGGGTGTGGGTCTTCTGCTCATCGCCTCCGGCTGTGACGGCTGGTGGATCAACGTGACCGACGACTGCGAGTTCATGCTCACGTGCGAGCATCACGACGGGCTGAAGCAGGATGGCGGCCCGCCTGTCGGCTGCGTGCCGAGCGAGAACGCGAGCGCGGTGGACGACGGGTGCGGTGTGTTCGTGTCGACGTCTGGGAGCGACGAGAACGCCGCGACGAAGGAAGCGCCGGTGAAGACGCTCGCCGCGGCGCTGGCGCTGGCCGAGCAGAACGGAACGCGGCGGGTGTACGCGTGCGCGGAGACGTTCGAGGAAGCCGTGGAGGTCACGGGGAGCGTGACGATCTACGGGGGCCTGGACTGCGCGAGCGGGTGGGGTTGGGTCGGCGAGCAGCGCAAGACGGTGGTGACGGCGGGGGCTGGAGAGATCCCGCTGGTGATGCGCGGCGGGGGAGCAGAGGCGACCGTGCGCATGGAAGACGTGCACGTGCAAGCGAGGGGGATCGAACCTGCCGCTGAGGAGCTAGCGGGAGCGTCGTCGATCGCGGCGCTGGCGGACGAGGCGAACGTGGAGTTCGCGCGGTGCGTGCTGGAGGCGGGGGATGCGGCTGCGGGAGCCGGGGGAGCTGCGTACGAGACGAGCGCGCTGGGTGGAGCCGAGGGCAACAGCGGCAACGCGGCCTGCTCGGCAGCCCTCGTCGTTCCGGGCGGAGAAGTGAAGAACGACTGCGGCACGCCGGAGGAGGAGAGCGACGATTCGCTCAGTGGTGCCGGCGGCATCGGCCAAGCGGGCACCGGCGGTTCCGGGACTAAAGGCACGCCGGGCGCGACGCTGAACGGTGGCATGGGTGAGGAAGGAAGCACGGTCTGCACCGACGGGATTGCAGGCGAGAGCGGCCCCGAGGGCGGCCCTGGTGCGGGCGCGACCGGTCTGGGTGACATCAGCGCCAGCGGTTTCACGGGCACCTCCGGCGGCGATGGCGCGAAGGGCGGCACCGCGCAAGGCGGAGGCGGAGGCGGAGGATCGAAGGGCGGCGCGGGCGCAGACAAGTGCCCGAGCGAAGCGTCGGCGGGCGGAGCGAGCGGCGGCTCAGGTGGTGCGGGCGGCTGTGGTGGCGCTGGTGGTCGAGGCGGTGGTGCAGGCGGAGCGAGCATCGCGTTGATCAGCCTGAACGCGGAGCTGAGCTTCGATCAGGTAACGCTGAAGACGGGGCGCGGCGGAGCGGGCGGGAAGGGTGGAGCCGGGCAGGAAGGCGGCGATGGTGGGGCGGGCGGCGTTGGAGGCACGAAAGCTGAAGGCGCGACGATGCTGCACGACGCGTGCGCCGGGGGCGTCGGCGGCAAGGGAGGCGCCGGCGGTCCCGGTGGCGGCGGTCGAGGCGGTCACGCGCTGGGGATCGCGTACAAGGGCGCGGCGCCGGCTGTGGAAGGAGCGACGGTGGAGCTGGGCGAGGCGGGCGCCGGCGGTCCTGGAGCGACTGCGGAGGGCGAGGGAGCGGCGGGCGTGAAGGCCGAGGTGCAGGCGTTCTGACGTGAGGTCGTGAGCGCTGCGGCTGCTGCGGCGGAGCGTGCGCTGCGGCAGCGTCACGAAGCAGGGCGGAGAAGACGACGTGGAGACGGCGCGCTGAGGTAGGCGCGACGAAGGACGGACGTGTGCGCGCGGCGCGAGGCCGAGCGCGGGGCGAGCAGGTGGAAGGCGGACGTTGGGTGGCAGAGGGAGCGACGGTGAGGCGAGAGCTGCAGGCGGGGTGGTTGGCGATGTCGTTGTTGCTCGCGAGCACGGCGGCGACGACGAGCGCCCGCGGAGACGAGGAGCGAGCGACGCCGGGGCCGAACGCGGAGAGCGAGCGTGAGCGCGCGGTGCGCGACTTCGAGGACGGGCGGAAGGCGCACGTGGCGGGTCGCTTGGAGGACGCGGAGCTCGCTTACCTGCGTGCGTGGTCGCGGCTGATCTGTGAAGATGAGCGCGATGAGAACGCCGAAGGACACGAGCGTCTCGCCCAACACCCGGGAAGCCTCCGTCGGCCGGTGGACCGATCCGGTGTGGTGCGCGATGACGCCGGAGGCGGAGAAGAAGCGCATCGCGCAGGTGGAGGCGCGACGGGCGATGGCAGCGCACGGGATCGAGGACGCCCGGCTGGAGGCGACGCTCGTGCAGCTGGCCGGTTGGGTGGAGAAGTGGGCCGCCGAGGAGCGCGAGGCAACGCAGGCGGACGACGACGTGTGGGTGAGCGCGGTGCCTGTGACGGGTGAGGCCGACCAGCGCAGGTCGCGCCTGGCGCTCGTCGGCACGGTGCTCTTCGTGCTGGGGGTCTTGTGCGGCGTGGTGCTGGCAGCGCTGCGGCTGCGCTGAGGTAACGACGTAGCGAAGCCGCGCGCGGCGCGGCTTCGTCGGGTGCAGAAGAACGCGCGCCGCCGTCTGCGGCGCGCCATGGCTCGGCTCGTCCCGAAGACGAGCGCGCGAGGAGGACGATCGTGTATCCAACGCTCGCCATCGAGGCGGCAGCGCAGTCGGACGTGGGCCGGCGGCGCAGTCACAACGAGGACAGCTTCGCGGCGCTGCCGTGCCTGGGGCTGTTCATGGTGGCCGACGGCCTGGGCGGCAACGCGGCCGGCGAGGTCGCGTCCCGCATGGCCATCGAGGTCGTCAAGGGCTGCTTCGAGGTGGACGAGGATCTCGAGGAGACGTGGCCGTACGGCACGGGGCGTCCGCACGACCGGGACGAGGTGCGGCTGGTGATGAGCGTGCGGCGCGCGAACCGGGCGATCTACGAGGCGAGCCAGAAGAAAGAGGAGGTGCGCGGCATGGCGACGACGTTCGCGGGCGTGCTGCTCGGAGCAGGGATGGCGTACATCGCGCACGTGGGCGACTCGCGTGTGTACCGGATGCGCGGCGGCAAGCTGGAGCGGCTGACGCGGGATCACACGCTGCTGGAGGAGCTGCTGAGCGAGGGGGACGCCGCGCTTGCAGCGCTGGAGGCGCTGAGCGGCCGGGCTGATGCGGTGACACGCGCGCTCGGGTGCGACAAGAGCGTGGAGATCGAGTCGCGCGTGGAGCCGACGCAGCCGGGCGACGTGTTCCTCGTCTGCTCGGACGGCCTCTGGGGCCCGGTGCCCGAGCGGCGCATCGAGGGGATCCTCGGGGCGCACCGGGACCTGAGCTTCGCGGCGGAGCTGCTCATCGACCTCGCCAACGAGGCCGGCGGCCCGGACAACGTGACGTGCGTGCTCGCACGCCTGGGAGGCGGGGCGAGACGGCGCGCTGTGGCAGGCGCGACGAACGGCTGACTCGAGGGGACGCCTCGGGTCGGGCAGCACAAGGCCGGGCTCCGCGGTGCACCGGACAAGAAGGCTCACGGTTCAGGAGGGAACATGGAAGACATGCTGGGTGCAATGTGGCTCGTCTCGCCGCTCGGGCTCGCGATGATCGCGTGCGTCGCGATCGGCTTCGCGGTCACCGCGCGCGAATCGCTGGGACGCGAGCGGGGGGTTCGTGAGGCGCGCGAGCAGGCGCGTGATGAAGAGGAGGCGGCTCTCACCGATGCGAAGGAGCAGGCATCGGGGGAGCGGGACCGCTACCGGCGCCTCCTGGACTGTCACGTCGATGCGGCGCTCGCCGAGCGGAGAGACGCCCGAGGGCGCCCCGTCCCCTGGCCCTGGCCGGGAAGGGTCCTCGAGTCGTTCTGCGCGACGACGCCTTCGTGGAGGAGGAAGCTGGCCGAGTGCACGGGGTTGGAACCGAGGGAGGTGGAGCGGCTGCTGAGGAGCGACCTGCCCATGACGCCCGGCCTCGCGCGGCAGCTGGAGACCTTCACCGGCACGCCGGCGCGGTACTGGGAGCGCCTGTGGCGGCTGCACGACGACCGCCGGACGGATGCGGAGGAGACCGTGGTGTTCCGGGTCGGCGAGCCCGTCACCAAGCGTGAGAGCTCGGCGTCGCCGCCGATCCCTCCCCGCGCGCTCGACACGCCTCCGCCCGTGGTGGCGTCTCCCGAGCTCGCGGCCGGTAGCCCGCGGGCGAAGCTCCCGCCGCCTCCCCTGCCGCAGCTCCGGCCACCGCGCCCTGTCCGGGCCGCCACGGGGGAAGAGCTTGCCCATCGCGCTGCCCCCCTGACGAGCTTCCCGCTGCAGCCCGACGAAGGGGGGACGAGCGCGGCCAGCGCGTCCGATTGGGAGGAAGCAGAGCGCTCTCCCCTGAACACGACGCTCCCGGGAGTAGGGCGCCGTGGGTGAGAAGATCTCTCCCTCCGGGATCCCTGGCCGGACGCCTGGTGGCTGGGCGTATGGCGGTCCGGACAACGTGACGTGCGTGCTGGCGCGCCTCGGGAGCAGGTGAGGTGCGCGGTGATGACGCGCTGCTGCCTCCCGTCACGGGCGCACCAAGAACATGAGAATTTTACGCAGCCGCGCGTAAGCGCGCGATCTCGGGCGTCGGCGATATAGCGCTTGGCGAGTGGTTTCGTCGGCGGCAGAATGAGTGCCCTCATTCGAAGAGGAGCGCTCGTGGCCAAGCGTCGGCGGTTCAACGGGAACGGCACGCGTCGTTCGGACAACGTGATTCACGTCAGCCCAAGACTGATGTGGGAGCTCGCGTGGCTGCGGAAGCTGGGGATCGAGGACGTCGACTGGGATCCGGAGCTGTGTTGCCCGGAGTGCAGAGCAGAGCGAGCCGCGCGCGGGGAACCTGTGGAGGAGCTCACGCCGCCCTCCGGCATCGGGCTCAAGCTCCCGCTGCCCGAAGACGAGCGCGAATGATCGACGGGCGCGATGCAAGGGCGCCCGTCCAGGAGAGCAACGAAGTGCCGAGGTGACGAAATCAGGAGACAAGAGTGCCGGGTGAGCACAGCGGCGCGCCGCGCGGCGGACACCCGGACGATGAACGGCTGTTCGGCCCCGATGCCGTCCGGACGCTGCGCGTGGCCTTCGAGGAGGTGACGTGGCTCCTCGGCCGCGGCTATCCGCTGCGCACGGCGATCCGGACCGCCGGCGACCACCACCAGCTGGCCGCACGCCAGCGCCTCGCGCTGCAGCGGGCCGCGTGCTCGGACGCGCAGCGGGCGTCGCGCCTCGCGCGCTGCGCCCCGTCCTCGTCGCTCCAGGGCGCGGAGGTGAACATCGACGGCTTCAACCTGATCATCACCCTGGAGGTGGCGCTCGCGGGCGGGCTGCTCGTGCGCGGGCCGGAGGGGGCGCTGCGCGATCTCGCGGGGCTGCGCGGCAGCTACGCGCCGATCGCGGAGACCGACGCAGCCATCGATCGGATCGGCGACGCGCTGTCCGGCGCCGGCGCGGCGCGCGCGCGCTTCCTCCTCGACGCGGCCATCCCCAGCTCCGGGCGGCTGCGCGCGCGGATCCTGGAGCGGCTCGGGGGCGCGCCCCTCTCGATCGAGGCGACGCTCGTCCCTGACCCCGACCGCCTCCTCGCGGGGGCGGCGGGCGTGATCTCGTCCGACAGCGTCGTCCTCGATCGCTGCGTGGGCTGGGTCAACCTCGCGGACGAGATCGTGAGCGCGCGCGTGCCGGCGGCGCGCGTGGTCGAGCTCGTCCCTTGCGGAGGCGGCGCCGGCGCGTGAGGGCGCGGCGCGCCCGTCACCGGCAGAGTCCGAGCCGCCTCGTTTGCCAGGCGACCTGCGCCGCGAGCCCCTCGCGCAGGGGCACCCGGGGCACGTACCGGAGCGCCGCCTGCGCCGCCGCGGTGTCCGCCCAGGTGCGCCGGACGTCGCCGGGCTGCGGCTCTCCCCGCTCGACGCGCACGGGGCCTGCGAGCTCCCCCAGCAGCCCGAGCGCGTCGTTGAGGCTCACCCGCGAGCCGCCGCCGATGTTGAACACGCCGACCGCGCCGCCTTCCATGGCGTCGACGTTGGCCTGCACCGCGTCGCTCACGTACGTGAAATCGCGCGTCTGCTCGCCGTCGCCGTACACGCGGACCGGCTCGCCCTTCAGCACGGCGGCGATGAACCGGTGAAACGCCATGTCGGGGCGCTGCCTGGGGCCGTACACCGTGAAGTACCGGAGCGAGATCGTGGGCAGGCCGAAGTTGAGCCGATACAGCTCGCAGAGCTGCTCGGCGGCGAGCTTCGTCACCCCATAGGGCGAGTGGGGGGCGGTCCGGCTGGATTCGTGCATGGGCATATCGCCCGTGTTGCCGGAGGGGTCGCCGTAGACGGAGGAGGACGAGGCATAGACGAGCTTGCGCACCTGGCCGTGCGCCCTGGCTGCCTCCAGCAGCCGCTGCGTTGCGAGCACGTTGTCGCGCAGGTAGATTTCGAAGCTCTGTCCCCAGCTCGGGCGCACGCCCGCCTGCGCTGCCTGGTGGAAGACGACCTCGCGGTCCGAGAGCAGCGGGCGGAGATCGTCTGTCGCGAGGTCGGCCGTCGAGAGCGAGAAGCGCGGTTCGCCGCGCAGCCGTGCAAGGTTCCCCTCCTTGAGCTCGCGGGCGTAGTAGTCGGTGAAGCGGTCTACCCCGAGCACCTCGTGTCCGAGCTCGATCAGCCGCTCCGCCAGGTGGGAGCCGATGAATCCGGCCACCCCCGTCACCAGACAACGCATCCGCCTTCCGTCCTGGTCCTGCCGCGTCGCGGCCTCGCGTCCTCGTCCAGCCGCGCCGCGGCCTCCGGTCCCGGGCCTGCCGCGTCGCGGCGCGGCGATGCTAGCACCTCGGGCCGTCCGTTGAGTCGGGCAGCAGCCCGCCGCGCCGCTGAGCTCGCTTGGGGGTTCGGGAACCGAGCAAGCAGGGACCGACCGGGGTTGGGGGTCCGGGACCGGGACCGACCGAGGTTGAGGACCGACCGAGGTTGAGGACCGACCGAGGTTGAGGACCGACCGAGGTTGAGGACTGACCGACCGAGGTTGAGGACTGACCGACCGAGGTTGAGGACCGACCGAGGTTGAGGACCGACCGAGGTTGAGGACCGACCGACCCGGGAGGGGGACGGCCTGAGCACGGGCTCCGCGCTTCCTGCCCTCTGTCAGCCTTCTTGCAACAGCACCCCCCACGCTTCTTGCAAATACGCCCACCTTTCCGATGTGTATTTCTGAATCTGGTTGCGCCTACCCGCCCGGCGGGCGACGCTGGTGCGCGCTCGGGCCCCTCGCTTTTCTGTCCGAGGCGCGGTCGAGACGGGTCGGAAGGCTAGCTGTTGCTTATGGGAATTGTTGTCGAGCGGCTCACGAAGCGGTTCGGTCCGAACAAGGTGGTCGATGACGTCTCGTTCGAGATCGAGAGCGGCGCGCTGGTCGCGCTCCTCGGGCCGAGCGGAGGTGGCAAGAGCACCGTCCTGCGCATCATCGCCGGGCTCGAGAGCCCCGACTCCGGCGAGGTCATCCTGAACGGCAAGAACGCGACCACCACCCGCGTCCAGGACCGGAACATCGGCTTCGTCTTCCAGAACTACGCGCTGTTCAGGCACATGAGCGTGCGCGACAACATCGGCTTCGGCCTCAGCATCCGGAAGCGGCCACGGAAGGAGATCGCGGCCACCGTCGACGAGCTCCTCAGCCTCGTGCAGCTCGACGGGCTCGGCGGCAGGCTCCCGCACGAGCTCTCCGGCGGCCAGCGGCAGCGCGTCGCGCTGGCGCGCGCGCTCGCGCCAGGCTCGTCGCTGCTCCTGCTCGACGAGCCGTTCGGGGCGCTCGACGCCAAGGTCCGCCTCGAGCTGCGCGAGTGGATCCGGAGGCTCCACAAGGAGCGAGGGATCACGAGCGTCTTCGTGACCCACGACCAGGAAGAGGCGATGGACCTCGCCGATCGGGTCATCGTGCTGCACAAGGGGCGGGTCGAGCAGATCGGCACCCCGGAGGAGATCTACGATCGTCCGGCGACCGAGTTCGTCGCGAGCTTCGTCGGGTCGATCAACGTGCTCAAGGGGGAGGTGCGCGACGGCCAGGCGGCGCTCGGGACCCTCGCGGTGCACGCTCCCCCCGGGACCGGCGACGGCGCGAGCGTGCACGCCTTCGTACGTCCGCACGACATCGAGGTCCACACCCGGATCGACTCCTCGAAGACGCCTGACGCCGACGACGCCAGCGTCGCGCGCGTCGAGCGGCTGTCGCGGGTCGGGTGGATGGTCAAGGCAGAGCTCCGCCTCTCCGACGGCCAGCCGCTCTCCGTCGAGCTGACCAAGGATCGCGTCGCCGAGCTCGGCCTGTCCGAGGGGGACAGGGTGCTGGTAAATCTCCGAGACGCCAAGATCTTCGTGCAAGATTACTCCATCTAGCCCGCTGGCCGGCGCTCCCGTCCGGCCAACGGCCACCACGGGAGGCGGCACGTGGCTTCAATCTTCGACGACATCGCGGCGACGATCGGGCGCACCCCCCTCGTCCGCCTGAGCTCTGCGGGCAAGGGTCTGCGCGCCGAGTTGATCGGCAAGGTCGAGAGCCGGAACCCCGGCGGCAGCGTCAAGGATCGCATCGGCCTCGCGATGGTCGAGGACGCGGAGCGGCAGGGCAAGCTGAAGGCCGGGAGCGTCCTCGTCGAGCCGACGAGCGGCAACACGGGCCTCGCGCTGGCGATGATCGCCGCGGCCAAGGGCTACCGGCTGATCCTCACGATGCCCGAGTCGATGAGCCCGGAGCGGATCGCGCTGCTCCGGGCGTTCGGGGTCGAGGTGCTGCTGACGCCCGGGTCGCTCATGGTGCAGGCCGTCGCGCGGGCGCGCCAGATCGTGGAAGAGACGCCCGGCGCGGTGATGCTCCAGCAGTTCGAGAACCCGGCGAACCCCGCCGCGCACCGCGTGACGACCGCGCGCGAGATCTGGGAGGACACGGACGGGACGGTCGACGTCGTGGTCGCCGGCGTGGGGACCGGCGGGACGATCACCGGCGTGGGCGAGGTGCTCAAGCAGAAGAAGCCGGGCGTGAAGATGATCGCGGTCGAGCCCAGGAACGCGGCCGTGCTGAGCGGCGGCCGCGTGGGCGCGCACCTGATCCAGGGCATCGGCGCGGGCTTCGTCCCGAAGATCCTCCGGCGCGAGCTCATCGACGAGGTGGTGCCCGTGTCCGAGGACGAGTCGTTCGACGCCGCGCGCCGGCTCGCCAAGACCGAGGGCATCCTCGTCGGCATCTCCGGCGGGGCGGCGATGGCGGCGGCGCTGTCGATCGCGGCGCGCGACGAGATGCAGGGAAAGAGGATCGTGGTGATCCTCCCCGACGGCGGGGAGCGGTACGTCACCTCGCCGCTCTTCAAGGAGCTCGTCGGTTGCGCTCGCGCGGCCGTGCCCCGCTGAACCGCCAGGGAAGGCAGCCGCACATCGGGTCGCCTTCCCCGCAGAAGCACTCCGCCTTCCTGGGCGCCTGCGGCGCCGCCGGCCTCGCGGCCTTGGCCTGATCACTCGATGCGGACGGCGACGAGGACCTTCATCCACACCCCTTCGGGCGGGATCGTCTTCGTCAGATCGACCTTGCCTTCCCAGTCGACGTGCACCGTGTAATCGCCGCTTTCGTCGTCCTTGTAGAAGAAGGGCCGGATGTCGTCGTGATAGACCCGATCGAGCGGGACGATGCGCTCCCCGGCAGGCATCGGCGCCTTCTTGGCGACGACGGTCGACTTGCCGTCGACGACGGCCGAGGCGGAGACGCTCTTGAGGAAGGTGAGGTCAGGCACGTTGTCGTCGCGTGCTTCCAGCCGGATGTACATGAGCTCGGCCCTGTCGACGGAGCTCGGGTCCTCCGAGACGGAGAGCTCGCTCCATCCGGAGAAGGTCGACTGCGAGGTGGGCTTCACGAGGAACTTGGTCTCCACCTCATGCTCGCCGACGACCGCGGTACAGGCGCTCGCGCCGAGCGACAGCGCCACGGTGAGCGCCGCGCCGCTGCGCGCGGCAAGGCAAAGCGAAGCGAGCCCACGGCGACAGGTCAACATAAGCATCCTCCTTCGCAAGACATAGCATGGCGAGGTCCGATCGACGCGCGGGGCGCGGCCGGCTATCGTCGTCGGCCGAGGGCGACCAGATGGCGGCGGAATCAGGCGCGGGTATTGACGGCGGTCAGGGCACGGCCCCTGCGTCCTTCGAGGCGAGGCTCGAGCTCGCCCAGCGGACGAGCACGCGGCTGCGAGACGCGATCGGGCAGGCCGTGGTCGGGCAGGACGACGTCATCGAGCAGACGCTGTGGGGGATCCTCGCGGGAGGGCACGTCCTCCTCGAGGGGGCGCCCGGGCTGGGCAAGACGCTCCTCGTCAGGACCATCGCCGGCTGCCTGGATCTCGCTTTCTCGCGCATCCAGTTCACCCCGGATCTCATGCCGAGCGACGTGACCGGCACGAACGTGCTCGTCGCGGCGGCGGACGGCTCGCGCCACTTCTCGCTGCACAAGGGGCCGATCTTCGGGCAGGTGATCCTGGCCGACGAGATCAACCGGGCGACGCCGAAGACGCAGAGCGCGCTGCTCGAGGCCATGCAGGAGCACGCGTGCACCATCGCGGGCACGCGGTACGCGATGGAGGAGCCGTTCTTCGTGCTGGCGACCGAGAACCCGATCGAGATGGAAGGGACCTACCCGCTGCCGGAGGCGCAGCTCGATCGGTTCCTGCTCAAGGTGCTCGTGCCGAGCCCGACCGAGGATGAAATGACCGAGATCCTCGCCCGGACCACGGGCCACGATCGCGGGCCGCCGCCGCGGGTGCTCACCCGCGACGACGTGCTCTCGCTGCGGTCGCTCTGCCGCGACATCGCGGTCGCCGAGCCCGTCATGCGGTACGCGTCGCGGCTCACCCGGGCGAGCGATCCGGCCGCCGAGGGGGCGCCCGAGATCGTGCGGAGGTCGCTCCGGTTCGGCGCCGGCGTGCGCGGCGCGCAGTCGCTGGTGCTGGCCGCGAAGGCCGCGGCGCTGCTCCAGGGAAGGGCGCACGTCGCCTTCGCCGACGTGCAGCGGGTCGCGAAGCCGGTGCTCCGCCACCGGATGATCCGGTCCTTCGAGGGCGAGGCGGAGGGGATCACGACCGATCAGGTGATCGCGGCGCTCCTCTCCGCGATCGAGGCGCGCCCCGAGCCCGTGGCGCAGGCGATCCGGCGATGAGGCGCGTGGAGGAGCCGCGGGGGCAGGCGATCCGGAGCGGGTCGCTGAGGAGAGGCGCGAAGGGCCTTGCGGGGGCGGCGTGGCTCGTGGCGCTCTTCTCGGCGGGGCCCGCGTCCGGGCAGGCGCCGCCCCTGTCGACCGCGGCGGCGCTCGTCGTCGACGTGGCGCCTGTGCTCGGGACGAGCGGCGGGATGCCCTGGGGCTGGAACCAGGTCGTCGTGCGCGTCCAGAACAACGGCGGCCGGGCGGCCAGGGGCGAGGTCGAGGTCGAGTCGAAGCGCTACTCCGATGACCGCGTCTTCGTCGCGTCGGCGCCGTACGCCGTCGGGGCTGGCGCGTCGGTCGACGTGCGCGTGCCGGTGCACGTGTCGCCTTTCGGCGACGTGCAGGTGCGGGCGCTCGATGAGGGCGGAGCGCAGGTGTCGTCGCAGGGGCTCCCGTCGACCTCGCAGCACGCGGTGGTGCTCTTCGACGTCAGCGAGAGGTCGCTGCTCCGCGGGGGCCTCCACGACGCGCCGATCGCGCCGCTGTACATATCGACCAGCCGCGCGCCCGGGGGGACGCCGAGCCCTGTCCTCTGGGTCGGGCAGCCTCGCTTCGACAGCGCGACCGGCGACCCGCTGCTGCCCGACCGTGCGGCCCTGTACAACGCGGCGGACGCCGTGCTCATGCGCACCGACACGCTGTCCAGGCTGGGCGGCTCCGAGCTCGAGGCGCTCGCCGGCTTCGTCCTCTCCGGCGGCACGCTGGCGCTGTCCGTCGCCCGCCCCGAGGATCTGCGGCACCCGACGCTCGCGGCGTTCGTCGGCGGCGAGGTCGCGAGGGCGGCCATCGCGCCGCCCACCCTCGCGGAGATCGCGCCGCCCGGCGGCTCCAGCGGCTTTGGCAAGCAGGGCAACGTGCTCCTGCCCGCGCCGAGCGCGACCCCCGCGGTGGCCGAGTCGCTCTGCGGCTGGTCGGGCGGCAACCTGCGCGGGAGCGCGTATGGCAGCTCGGCGTTCTACGGCCTCGGCGAGGTGCACCTGCTCGCGTTCGACCCCACGCGCTCGCCCGCGGCCAGCGACCCGTGGGTGAAGATCCGGGTGGCCGATCTCGCTCGCCGAGCCTACGACCGTCGCTCCACGGTCGCCTTCCGCCCGGGGGAGGATGCGATGGGCGTCGACCTCGATCCGGTGCGGCGGGAGCTCGATCCGAACGAGAGCTCCCGCTGGGCGATCGGGGTCTCCGCGCTGCTGCTCTGCATTTACGCGGTGCTCGCCGGTCCGATCAATTTCTCGCGCGCCGCGCGGCAGGGGAGGCCGCTCCGCGCGCTCTGGCACCTGCCGGTGCTCTCTGCGGTGACGTTCGCGGTGATCGTCGGCGTGGGCCTGCTCGCGAAGGGGGTGCGCGGCCGGGCGCGCCACCTCACGCTGATCGAGGCGGGGGCCGGCATGACGAAGGGGGCGGTGCGCCGGTTCCGGGGCTTCTTCGTCGCCAGCGCGGAGGAGCTCACGGTCCGCACGACCGACCCGAGCGGCGTGATCAGCACGGCGGTGGCCGCCGAGCTCTCGGAGCGGCGCGACCGGCTGCTCGTGGATCGCGACGGGGCGCGGCTGACGAAGGTCGCGGCGCTCCCCTGGCAGACGGTGATCGTGCGTGAGGACGGGGCCGCGTCGCTCGGGGACGGCATCGCGCTCGTCGCCGATCCGAGCGGCGACGTCGTGGTGAGCAACCGGAGCGGCCGCGACCTCCGGGCCGGCGTCCTGTGGCTACCGGAGGGCGCGGCCCGCTACTTCGCCCGCATCGGCGACGGAGAGAGGGTCTCGTCGCGCGCGGGGGTCGATCTCGCGGCGCGGAGCGAGGGGCAGGGCTGGCTCTCGCACGCGGGCTTCGGGCGGCGGGTCGGCGGCATGGACGTCCACGACCTCGGCGGGAGGCTGCTGGCTCCGCTCCTCGAGCCCGACGCGCCGGGGCTGGGCGCCGCGTGGCTGGCGATCGAGGAGGCGGCGGGCGGATCGGTCGACTGGTTCCCGGCCGGCGTGCCCGTGCTGTTCGGCCAGCTCGACGGCGGCGAGGGGCGCGCGAGCGACTCCGGGTTGCGGATCGACAGCGATCGCGTGCTCGTGCGGGTCGTGGGCTACGGAGGCCGGCCGTGAGCGCGGCGCTCGGCGGCGCTCCGCCCTCCACGGCCGCGGCGCAGATCGAGCGGCCTCGGCCGACGATCCGCGTCCGGCACCTCTCGCACCGCTTCGGCGCGCTCGACGTGCTGAAGGACGTCACCTTCGACGTGGGCCCCGGCGAGATCTTCGGCTTCATCGGGCCGAACGGCGCGGGCAAGACGACGACGATCCGGGTCATGGCGACCCTGCTCGAGCCCATGGCGGGGCGGGTCGAGATCGACGGCGTCGACGTGACGATCGACCCCGCGGCTGTCCGCCGCAGCATCGGGTACATGCCGGATCACGCCGGCGTCTACGACAGGATCACGGTGCGCGAGTACCTCGAGTTCTTCGCGGACGCCTTCCGGGTGCCGTCGCTCGACGTGGTCGACGCCGTCCTGGAGCTGACCGACCT
Organism: Sorangium sp. So ce281; assembly: GCF_051527395.1. Classification (NCBI taxonomy): domain Bacteria; kingdom Pseudomonadati; phylum Myxococcota; order Polyangiales; family Polyangiaceae; genus Sorangium; species Sorangium sp. So ce281. The sequence goes on along the minus strand of NZ_CP150322.1, from coordinate 9,632,667 downwards.
CGGCAAGATCCAGGACCGGATCGTCGCCACGATGTCGAAGGGGATGAAGCAGCGCCTCCAGCTCGGGAGGATCCTGCTGCACGATCCGAAGGTCCTCATCCTGGACGAGCCGGCGAGCGATCTCGATCCGCGCGCGCGCATCGAGATCCGCGATCTCTTGCTCGAGCTCCGGAGCCTGGGGAAGACGATCTTCCTCTCGTCGCACATCCTCACGGAGCTCTCCGACGTGTGCACGTCGATCGGCATCCTCGAGAAGGGCCGCCTCGTCGTCGCCGGGCCGATCGGGGAGATCGCCGCGCGCCTCGAGGCGGTGCGCGCGGCGCAGGCGCACGGGCACGCGCCGCCGCGCCACGGCGCCGCGTCGGGCGCGTACGGGGCGCAGGCGCACGGGCACGCGCCGCCGCGCCACGGACCCGAGGCGGCCACGCCCGACGGCGCGCCCGTGGATCCGGCCTCCGCCGATCGCTCGCAGGCCGGCGGTCCGCCGCCCGGATACGGCCAGCACGCGCCGCACGCCGCTGCGCCGGCGAGCGCGGGGCAGGCGGCCTATCCGGCGCTCTCGCAGATCTCCCGGCGCAAGGTCAAGGTGCGGGTCCTCGGCGATCCCGAGGCAGCGGCCTTCCTGGTCAGGGGCGGGCCGGGGATCACCGACGTCGACATCGTCGCCGGAGCCGTGCACGTCGGTTACGTGGGCACCGACGTGAAGATCGCCGAGATCGTGCAGCACCTCGTGCGCAGCGGCGTCGGCGTGATCGGCGTCGAGCCGGAGCGCAATGAGCTCGAGAGGATCTTCCTGGAGGTCACGCAAGGAGAGGTGCAGTGAGCGTGCAGACTGGCACATCGCCGCCCGCCGGTCCGGCGTCGCGGCGGCTCGTCGATCGGGCGCGGCATCGCGTGGGGCACGTCCTGCGCGAGCCGAACCCGATCTGGATCCGCGAGCTCAAGCAGGCGGCGCGCCTCGCCCGCACGCCGATCATCCTGCTCGTGCTGGCCGTGCTGATGGCGCTGCTCGTGACGGCCATCGGCGGCATCGCGGCGAAGGAAATCGCGCCCGCGAAGACGGGCGTGATCCTGTTCCAGGTCTTCTTCTCGCTCGCGTACTTCGTGGTGGCGCTGGTCGGGCCGGCGGTCGCCGCGAACAGCATCGCTTCGGAGCGCGAGGGGCGCACCTGGGAGGCGGTGCTCCTGACGGGCATCCCGCCCGGCGAGATCGCGCGAGGCAAGTTCCTCGCCGCTTACACGGCGATCTCGATGTACGTGGTGATGCTCGCGCCGGTCGGGGCGCTGCCGTTCCTGTTCGGCGGGATCGCCGCGATGGAGGTGGTGATCGCCTTCCTGTTCCTCTTCTTGATCGCGCTGCTCAGCGTGGCCTTCGGCCTGGCGATCAGCTCGAAGATGGGGAGCCTGCGCGCGGCGATCCTCGTCACGCTGCTGCTCGCATTCCCGCTGTCGATCGGCCTGTTCTCGGCGGGTGGCTCGGGGCTCTCGTACGCGGCCCACCTGGCCTGGCCGGAGGTGCCCGAGGGGCCGCCCATCTGGCTCCCGATCGCCTACCAGCGCGCGCCGCTCGGCCTCGATTACGTGCTCTTCCTGATCCTCCTGCCGATTGCGGCGATCGGCGTGCCCGCGTGGTTCCTGTACCAGGTGACCGTCGCGAACCTCACGAGCGAGAGCGACGACCGCTCCTCCGGGCTGAAGACGTGGTTCGCGGTCTGCGCGCCCGTGGCGACCGCCGCCGTCGCGGTGCCGGCGTTCTCGGTGGACGCCTCCGATCGCCTGCCCGCGATCGTCGCGGGCGTGTGCGCGGCGCTCTCGTTTCTGATCTTCTGCGTGTTCCTCTTTGCCGGAGAGCCGATCGGCCCATCGCGCCGCGTCGAGGTTCACTGGGCTCGGAGCCGCGCCAGCCGGCTGCGTCGCTTCTTCGGCCCCGGCGTGATGCGCTCGGCGTACCTCCTCCTCGCGGTGGGGGTCCCCGCCATCGCCGCGCTCTGGGTCGTCGGGCACCGGCTGAGCCTCGGCGCGCCCGTCCCGATGCCGGCGATCCATGCGCAGCAGGTCCAGCACGTCGCCGTCTATGCGCTCGCCGTCTACGTGTTCCTCGTCGGGCTCGGCGCGTTCCTTCGCGCGCGGATCGCCTCGCCCCTGGTCACGCGGGCGCTGCTCCTGACGCTGCTCTTCACGATCGCGGTCGGCCCATGGATCGTCGCCGCCATCGCCGGCCTCGTCGCGGAGCTCGACACGAGCGAGAGCGCTCTCCTCGTGGCGGCCCCGTCGCCGTTCTATGCGTTCGTGATGCTCTCCAAGGCCGATCAGGGCGACGCGGGGTCTGTCCTCGCCGCCGGGTACACGGCCGCAGCTGGCTGGGTCGCCGTCGGGCTCGGCCTGCTCGCGGCGGCCCGCGCGCGCTGCGCTGCCGTGGTCGCGCAACGCGAGGCCGCCTTCGCCGAGACGGACGCGCTCCTCGCCCGGGAAGACGAGGCGGCGCTCGCGGCGGAGCAGGCAGCAGCGCCGCCGCACGCGACCACGCCCGAGCACGCGGAGCCAGGGAGCGCCGCGGGCACCGCCGCCTGATCACGGGCGTGATCGCGGCGAGCTCCGAAATCGTACGTGCATGTCTCTTTGTGTGGAAATTTGGAGCGCGACCGGGGAATGCGTCAGGATGCGCTGCGCGCGGATCTGTCGAAATCTTGAGCGTCCCGTGGTGAGCGTGTGAAAAGAGCGCTCGCGCGCTCGAGGTCCGGGAGCGAGAGGGGATCTCGATTCCTCGCGTCGTGTGACGACGGCGGCACCACCTCGACCCGCAGAGGATGGCCTTGCCTTCGCACGAAGACTGCCGATGCGCGGCGCCTGAGCTGAGCGATACCCTGCTGGAGGGAACGCCGTACCGGCCCGTGCGCCGGCTCGGGCGAGGGGGGATGGGCGAGGTGATCGAGGCGGCGCACGTGGGCCTCGACAAGCCGGTGGTGGTGAAGCTCTTGCACCGCGACCTGAACCGCGAGCCGCGGCTCGTGGAGCGGATGCGCGTCGAGGCGCAGTCGCTGGCGCGGCTCGCCCACCCGAACCTGGTGACCGTCACCGATTTCGGGCGGACCGCCGAGGGGAGGACGTTCCTCGTCATGGAGCGGCTCTACGGCCGGACGATGCGCGAGGAGCTCGCGGCGCGCGGCGCGCTGCCTGCGATGGAGGCGCTCGATCTCGTGACGCAGACGCTGGCGGGCCTCGCCGCGGCGCACGGCGCGGGCATCGTTCACCGCGACGTGAAGCTCGAGAACCTCTTCGTGTGCGACGTGGATGCGCAGGGGCGGCGCGTGGTGAAGGTGCTCGACTTCGGGATCGCCAAGGTGGTCGCTCCGCGCGGCGATGGGCGCGCGCCGGCGCCGTCGCTCTATCAGACGGAGGAGGGGGTGCTCGTCGGTACGCCGCGCTATCTCTCGCCCGAGCAGGCTTGCGGGCTCGCCGTCGATGCGCGCACCGACGTGTATGCGGCCGGCGTGGTGCTCTACACGCTGGTCGCCGGTCGCGATCCGTTCGAGCATGTGAGGCGCGTGCACGAGCTCGTGCGCGCCCACGCGAGCGAGGTCCCCGCGCCGCCGTCGAGCCACGCGCCACGACCGGTGCCGCCGGAGCTCGACCGCGCGATCATGAGGGCGCTGGAGAAGAGCCCGGAGCTCCGTTTTCCTGACGCAGCGGCGTTCGCGGCGGAGCTGTCGCGCATCGCCGCGGGGCTTTCGGGAGGGGTGGAAGGTGGGTCGGTCATGCCGTCCGGGTCGTACTGGCAGCGCACGGCGCCGCTGACGCTGCCGCCGGTCCGGGCGCCGGTGCTCCCACCGACGTTGAGCGCGACCGTGAAGGCGTTCGGCCTCATGGCGCCGGACATGGCAGCGCGGCCCGCCCCAGGGGCTGCGCCGCAGCGCGCCTCGGAGGCGCACAGAAGCAGGTCGCGGCGCGCGCGACGGCCCGCGCGCGCTCAGGCCAGCTGGGCGGCCATGGGATTGCTGGTGGTGAGCGTCGTGCTCTTCGGCTTCACCCTGGCGCTGCTGGTGAGCTTCCTGGGCTGACAGGCGGGTACGGCGTCGTCGCCGCGGATGCCAGGAACGTCACCCGGCGTGACGAACCCGCTACGATGCGGGCTGCGAAATGGGAGCGCCGGCGCCGAGAGGGCAACCTGGGTCGGAAGGGTCAACCTCGGAGGGGTCAACCTGGAGGTCAACCTGGGTGCGGGCCACGAGGCAGCTCAACCTGGGTGCGGGCCAGAAGGCAGCTCGGCAGCTCAACCTGGGTGCGGACCGTGGACCGTGGATGCTGGATGGGTGCAAAAAATCGATGTCGTGGCACGCGGGAAGTTTGGCGGCGCAGTATTGGACAACACGCGCGTGGTTCGGTGCGGAAGCAAGAAGGTGGCCAGGGTCAACTTTGCGCGCCGTCGACCCGCGGAGCCGCGCCTCGCGCGACGTCATGGTCCGCGACACCGGCGCCTTCGGGCATCGGGAGCCGCCGCAGTCACGTCCGTGACGGCGGCGGCTCCCGATGCCCGCGCCCTGCCATGGAGCGACCTTGGCATCGCTCCGGAGGGGGTGGTGACGCTTGGGTGCGTGGTGGTGGCGGCCGGGTGGAGTATCTTCGGGTCCATGCCGTGGCCCTGTCCCCGAGCGAGCTCCGAGGTACCGTGCGCGGACCAGCGCACGTTCGACGCTGGCCTCCGGCGCCCCCGGGCTCGTCGGAGCGCTGCCGTGGCACCCGCCACGCCGTCCGCGGTGCAGCGGTCGAGGCAGATCACCTCGGGAGCGCGCCCATGACAGCGCGGCGTCTTGTACCGGGGGCTCGATGCACTGCTGCTCACGTGGGGCAGCAGCACGCCTTTTGCGCGTGGCGAGAGGGGCAGGCATGACCAACAGGAACGCGAACAAGAGCTCGCCAGGGCAGCCGGCGGCTCAAGGCGCTGCGGGCGACGCCGCGCCGCAGCAACCGACGCTGCCGCAGCAGCCGCCGCGCGGGTACGACACGCCGAATTTTGCATCGCAAGAGCACCCCTCACCGGCGCAACAGCGAGCGCTCACGCAGGAGCCGCGCCGCAGACCCGAAGAAGGAAACACCGGCCCCGCAGCGCCGCCCGCGGAGCGGATGGTGCAGTGGGGCGAGCCCAGGCCGCGGCGCCGCCAGGATCGCGAGGCGGGGCCGAGCGACAAGCAGGTGTATGTTCCTCCGGTCACGCTGCCTCCCAACCGAGCGCACCAGGCGATGGATCAGCAGAAGATCCAGGTAGCCCCGTCGCTGTTGAAGGGCGTCGACGAACGGAACCGGCCGACGATGCGCAGGATCCCTGTGCAGGGGTTGCCGGGCCCCCCGACCGGTGCTCCCGATGGGCAGGGCGGCGCGCGTCCCGGTGGCGTCCGCACGGCCCACGTTGGTGTGGGCAGCGGCGTCTGGCCGCCGCCCGAAGACGAGTCGTCCGGCTCGCGCGGGCAGTCGTCCCGGAAGCAGCGGCCGATCGCAGCGGCCGTTTCCCCGCCAGCAGCCAGCGCGCCTCGAGCGGGGCTGCAGCCGACCGCGGCGCGGTCCGACGACACCGCGGTGACCGCAGCGGCCGCCGCGGCGGTGCTCGCGGCGCGCCGCCGCCGGGCCCCGCTGGCGCTCTTCGCGTTGCTCGTGTTTCTGGGGAGCGCGACGGTCGCAGGCTTCTGGGTGCTGTGGCGCGCCGCCAATCCGACGAGCGAGCAGGATCCGGCGCTGGCCGAGGGCGGCCGCGCTCCCACGCCCGATCCCGCAGGCCTCGCGACGCCCACCCCGAGCGCGCAGCCCGAACATCCGCCCCCGGTGGCGATCGAGCTGCCGCCCATCGCAGAGCGACCCGTTCCCGCCGCGCCCGAGGTTCCGACGGTATCGCCCACGGCGGAGCCGAGCTCGCCGCCCGCCCACTCCGCGGCCACGGTCGCTGCCCGTCCGTCATCACCGCGCCCTGCTGCGCAGGTGAGGCGCCCCGTCAAGCCTTCGACGGCGGCGGACGACATCTACGACTTGGCTGTGAGCCCTCCGCTCCCACCCCCGGTCCCGCCGTCCGCGCCCTCCGCGTCGCCCACAACGCCCCCGGGGACGACCGCTCCGCCGCGTCCGTTCCCCTGAGGCGTCGCCTCTCCGGATTGCATTCCTCCCGCCAGCCACCATGCGAAAGCCATTCTTGAAATACCTGTCTCTACTCCTCCCGTGCGCGGCGGTTCTTCTGGGGCCGAGCGTCGCGAGCGCGACCGGAGAGGCTCGGCTGATGCCGAACTCTCCGACCGACGCCGCGCCTGCGACGTCGCGCGCGGGCGAGCGCGCCGCGCAGCTCTACCGGGAGGGAAACAGGTTCTACGATGAAGCGCGATTCGCCGAGGCCGAGGCGCGTTATCAGGCGGCGTGGGATCTCCAGCAGAGCTTTGACGTGGCCGGCAACCTGGGGAACGTCGAGCTGGAGGTGAACCAGCCCCGCGAGGCGGCCGAGCACCTCCTGTACGCGCTCAATATCTTTCCGCTCGGCGAGAAGGCCGAGAAGAAGAGCTTTCTGCAGAAGCGCCTCGCCATCGCCAGGTCGCAGGTCGGCGCGCTTCGCATCAGCGTGAACGTCGACGACGCCGAGGTGCTCGTCGACGGCAAGGTCGTCGGGCATTCGCCCCTCGAAACCCAGGTGTTCGTCGATCCCGGCAAGCGCACGATCGAGGCACGCCGCGCTGGCGCCAGGACATCGACGTCGCTGCTCGTGGCGAGGGGCTCGGACCAGAGCATCGCCCTCAGCCTCGATTCGGGCCCGAACATTCCGCTGGTGGTCGCGGGCGGGGCCGTCGGGCTGCTCGGGCTCGCGTCGGGCGTGACCTTCGCGATCCTCTCCACGGCAAAGGGCGAGTCCGCAGCGACGGAGCCGTTCGGCAGCGCGAGGCGCACCGACCTGCGCGACGCCCAGACCACGCTCGCCAACGTCTCGTTCTGGAGCTTCCTCGGCGGCGGCGTGGTGCTCGCGGGGACGGCCTTGTACGCGTTCTCCACGTCGAGCCGCACGCCGGTCCCGAAGGCCGGGCTCCCCCGGCTGTATGCCGCGCCCTTCGTGAGCGCGGAGGCGAACGGCCTGGTGCTGGGCGCGAGCTTCTAGCGCGACTGCGGGGTAGAGCTAGGCGCGGTGGGCGCTCTGCGCTCCACGTCTCGTCCCCGGACTCAGCGCGGCTGGAAGTAACGGCCTACCTGCTCGCGGTACTCTTCGGGGACATCGCTGCGCTCGACACCGCCGACCTCCTGGGGACCCACGACACCGAGCGCGCTCTCGCCGCGCACGTTGGCGGTGTCTCCGGCGCGCCCGGCTGCTCGGCCCGTCACGATCCCCGGCATCGGCCTACCCGGGTTGAGCCTCGCGCTGGCGCGTGAGCGCAGCTCACCCCCGGCGATCGCGCCCGTCTGCCCTTCGTGGCTGCCCGAGCCGCCGCCCTCCGAGTGACCTGGCTGCGCCGACCCCTGCTTGCCGGCCCCACCCCCCGACGAGCCCTGCTGCCCGCCCTGTCCGCGCTCCTGGCCGCCCAACCCCGGTTGGCCTGACCGGGTCGGTTGGCCTGACCCGGGTTGGCCTGACCCGCCTGCGATCGGCACCGGGAGCGGCGTCCCCCCGAGCTGCCCCTCGGCCTCGCCCGCCCCGCGCTGTGCATCGTCGAGCGCTCGTTGGCGCTTCGATTCCTCGCTGCCCGGGCTGCCCTCCTGGGCCATCTGGCGCAGCTGTTCCTCGAGCTGCCGCTGTCCGTCCGGCGTCTCGAGCTGCCGCGCGAGCTCGCGCATCTGCTCCTTCGACATGGGCTCTCCGAGCGCGCTCTCGGGGGACTGCGTCATCCGCTGCTTCAAGCGGTCGGCGAGCCGCTTGCGCTCCTCGGGGCTCAATTGTTCGAGCGCCTTCTCGAGGCTGCCAGCAAGCCGCCGCGCGTCGCGGTCGCTGCCGGTCCGGGCGAGCTCGCGGAGCGCGTCGCGCCCCTCGTCGCCCAGCCCATCGCCGAGCGCCTCCGCCAGCTCCCTCAGCGCGTCAGCCTGCTTGCCGCGCTGATCCAGCAGCTTGCGCTGTTCCTCGAGCGCCTTCGCCACGCCGGGGGCGCCGGCCCTCCTGGCGGCTTCGGTCGCCTCCTCGAGCACCTTCCTCGCCCGTTCGCGGTCGTTCCGTTCGAGCTTGTTTGCGAGCCGCGCCATCTCCTCGTCGAACGCCACGAGGTCGCGATCGCCGAGCGCCTTCGCCGCCCGCTTCAGCTGAGGGTCTTCTCCGAGCTTGCCGAGCGCCGACTCCATCCCATGGCGCTGCTCGCCCTCGCCGAGCGATAGCCGCTCGGCCGTGATCGCGTCGCGGAGCCTGCCGAGCTCGGCCTGCGCTTCGCGGCGCTCGACGCCGCTCTTCAGCTTTTCGCGGAGCCTCTTCGCGTCGTCCGAGAGCTTTTTCAGCCGCTCGCGTTGCTCTGCGTCCCGGGCGTCGATCTCGGAAAGCTGGACCACCCGCCCGAGGCCGGCGATCTCGGCGAGGCGTACCTGCTCGGCCCCGGGCGGGGGCGCTGCTGCGGCGGGCGCAGGTGGCAGGGGAAGCCAGCTGAGATAGCCAATGGCCGCTGCCGCGAGGGGCGCTCCGGTATGCCAGCGCCGCCACAGGGGCGTGCGGACCTGCCGGGCGGTCGCGGCATCGAGGGCCGCGGCCGCGTGGGCGAACACCACGTCGCGGGCCGCGGATGCGCTGGCACCGGGCGCGCCGTCCGCCGCGTCCTTGGCTGCTGCGAGCTCGACGGCCGTGGAGACCGACTCGGCGGAGCCGAGCTTGCCGTCGAGAAACAACGCGACGTTCGGGTCAGTCCACCGGCGCCGGCGCGCCACCGCCGCGCCAGCCACGGCGCCGAGCAGGCCGCCCGCGGCCATCCAGGGGCGCAGCGCGCCTTGCCGCATGTGCCAGGCGACCGCCGCGCCTACCGCGCCGAGCATCATCCCAGCGGCGGCGCCGGTGAGGACCAGATCGAGCGCGAGCCGCCGCCGGACGCGGCGAGACCACCGAACGAACGCGGCGCTGAACCTCCGCCGGGGAGACGCATCGACCATGGAGCGAGGTGTACCTGCGGGCCGACGCGCCGGCCAGAGCTGCTTCGGGGCGCTCCTCCACGCCTCATTGCGGCGCGCTGTGCCCGACGCCGCGCCCGGTGCGAGCGCCTCGCGCGCTGTGGGGACGCCCTGTGGAGCGGCGTCGGTCGTCTTGCGCCACGACGCGCCGAGGAGGAGCTATCCTCGGACATATCGCGCTCCGCCCCCTCACGGGACAAAGCACCATTTCAAGTGGAATGACGCGAACTCGAGGCGCGCTGGGACAACGTCCTGGGCAGCGCCGAGCAAGTTCAGGCCACAGTCAGCGAAAGAGAACTTGCATTCGTGCGAGTCCCCGGACGATGTCCGGAGCGTCGCGTGGCAAGAGCCATAGAAAAGCGCATCGTCGACGTACATTCGCATGTTCACGACAGCAGCGTCGCCGCCCTTGCGTTTGCTGTCGAGCAGATGGAGATCGAGGTAGTAGAAGCCCCTCCTGTCCTTCGAGTGATCCGCCAGCTCCAGATTGGTTTCGCCATTGAGGCGGGAGCAGTCAACGTCCCAGCTGTCGTCGAATCCGGCGACAGGCAGCTTGCCGCTATCCCCCGTGTCAAGCACCAAGCTCTCCCCGTTCACGGTCATGACCGCCATGCCGTACGCTTCAGGAATTTCCGGGCTAGTAGAGCACCCGAACGGCGAGAGCGACAGCACGAGGCCTTGGGCGAGGAGGGGTCGGTGCATGGGAGTTCTCCAGCAGCATGGCGGGCGAGAGCATCGCACGAGGTCGACAACCATGAACGCGCGCAATGTGGTTGATCCATGCGCCGTGCCAGATGTCAACCGGAAACGGAGGCCCCTGTTGGGCCCGTGCCACCGGAAACGGAGGCCCCTGTTGGGCCCGTGCCGGACTGCGGGGCTGACCGACGTTGCCGTTGACTGTCGACCTGACCGACGTTGCCGGTCTGCCGGCCCGGCCAGTCTGACCGACGTTGCCTCGGTGATGAGACCCGATTACGAGGCGGTCCCAGGCCTAGGCCATGGCGGGCGCCGGCGGAAAACAGTAGCCGCCAGGATCTCGAAGATTCAAGTGCGCGAAATCATTGACCGCAAGCCCCGGCACGCGTTTGGCATCGTCGGCAGCCATGAGCCAGCCTCGCGCAATCGTTGCAGGTGCCACCTATCTCCTCACGCGACGCGCGTTGCGGCGACACCTCCTCTTCCGACCGGATGCCGCGATTACTCAGCTGATCACCTATGCACTCGCGGTTTCGGCCAGGCGCTACGGCATTCGCCTGCATGCATTGTGCGCCATGTCCACGCACCTGCACATCGTCGTCACTGACGTAGAAGGCGTGCTTCCGCGATTCCTGCAGCTGTTTCATCGCCTCGTGGCGCTGGGGACCAAGGTGCTCCGAACCTGGGAGGGGCCGGTCTGGGGCCACGAAGCGACCAGCGTTGTTCGCCTCTTGACGCGGGCGGCCGTGGTGGAAAAGATTTCATATTCACTGGCGAACCCGGTGGAGGCGGGGTTGGTGCGACGTGCGAAGGAATGGCCGGGTGCGAAGGTGCTCGTCAACGAAATCGGCCGCGGCGAGCTGCGGGCGAGGCGTCCTGACGTCTACTTTGCTTCGAGCAATTCCGCATGGCCCGAGGACGCCGCCATTGCGATCTCGCTTCCGCCAGCAGTGGCGGATGATGACGCGGACGCCTTTCGGCGCGAGGTGGCGGCGGAGCTGGAGCGGAAGGAAGCCGAGGCGCATGCCGCGATGCATCGAACTGGCCGCGGTTTCCTCGGCCCCGAGCGCGCATGCGCGGTGTCGCCCGACGCTCGCGCGACGAGCTTCGAGGCGCCTCGCGGCCTCAATCCAACGTTTGCGGTGGGGAGAGGACATGCAGACGCACGAAGGACCGCGGTCGCCGCTGTCCGGGCATTTCGCGCAGCGTACCGCGAGGCGCTTCAACGATGGCGTGCAGGGCTGCGCAGCGTGGTGTTTCCGGCAGAAACGTGGTGGATGCGCGTATTCCATGGCGTGGCCGTGAACGATGAGCCGCTCGTGTCGTAAAAGGAACGATCGGGATGCCGACGCGGCACATGGGCTGCTGAGCGAGGGCGAGTGGGCGGCAGACGCCCTCCGTTCGCGTGCATGAAAGCGCACCTGGTTTTCGTGTGAAACTACACGTCAAGGGCGCCGGGATTGCGTGAGTCGGCCTGGTGGTCGAGGAGGCGCGGGCGTTCCGTGCGCGTCGCTACAACGGTAAAGGGAGCTCGGTATACGGCTCCATGATCCGGCCGACGACGATATCGCGCACTTGCGTCCCATAGTATGTCGATCCCGATTGCGTGCTCCAGGCGTGTCCCACGATCGTCCCGTTGCCGTTGGCATAGAGGCGCATGACACCCCTGCCAACACCCGCGTGCCAGGAGCCGTCCGCGTTGCGCCGGGTGTCGGTTGTCCCGTGGCCCGTGGTGCTCGAGTCGAGGACGAGGAGCGAATACTGGATTGTCCCCGTGACGACCGGATTGGTCGCCGTGCGCGGCACCGCAGCGCCTGCCGCGATGGCGACGTGCCCGCTCGCCGTGCTCCCCGCCGGATACTCGATCGCAACGATATCGCCGGCCTCGATCTCGCTCACCGTCACGATCTGCTCGAAGCCGACCTCCTCGATGATCCTGTCGTGGTACAGCGCGGCGTTCGGGCTCATGCTACCGAACCATGTGCTGATGTCGTAGACGGACAGCTGATAGGCCTGCTTGAGGACGTTCGTGACGAACGACGCGCACAGGCTGCGGCTCCGATAATCCGTGGCTCCTCCGACGCCGGCCCAGTAAACATAGGTCGTGCCGCTTCCATATTCGTTGTTTGCCGGTGCGATGTGGGTCACGAGTGTGTCGGCCCAGTGGAAATGGCCCGGCTCTCCGGCCGTCTGGCCCTCTGCCGGGCGCGACGCGAGCAGGCTCACCCCGGCCAGAACGACGGCCGGGAGCGCGCGAACAGCGGCTTTCGAGCTCATGCGCTTCAATGCATTCATGATTTCCTCCCGTGTGGAATCGATGGCCCCGCGTAGGCTGGTCACACCGGTGTCGGCCTCATCGCGGGCATCGCCGCGGAGCGCCGGCAAAGCGAAGTTGCGCACCAAGCCACCGAACATACGCCGAACGAACGATCTCTTCAATCACCGGCACGAAGGCGGCACACGGGCCGTGCGCGATCCTGCGCGGATAGTGTTCCCCTCATTTCCACAGGCTGTCTCCTCGGGGCGACCTCCGTGCACGTCTTCGTAGATCCGCGCGTCGATGCCTACCGCAGGGGCGGCGCGGCGGCGGCGCGGGGATCACGGCAGGTACGGAGAGGGCGCGGCCGTCGCGACCGCCGACCGTCGCGACCGACGTTGCGCCCACGTCGCCCACGTCGACCGACGTTGCGCCCGACGCGACCGACGTTGCGCCGACGACGCCGACCGACGCGACCGACGTTGCGCCCGACCGACGTTGCGCCCGACGCGACCGACGTTGCGCCCGACGTCGACGTTGGAGGGCGGCGATGTCGTACGGATCGGCCGGTCCCGGGCGCTCGAGGCTCGCGCTCGGGGCTCCCGCTCGGCTCGCGCCCGACGCCCTGGCGAAGCGCGCCGCGCCCGCGCCGCGCGGGTCCAGGCGGCTCGCCGCGGCCGAACTCCGCCGTTTTGTTGACAGATCCGCGCAGTTCGATTGGATGGCCGCGTGCCCCCCGTGAAGCGCGCATCGACCCACCTCCACCCCACCCTGACGCTCGGCGACGCGCTGGAGCACTACGCCTCCTGGCCGAGACCCACCGTGATTGTCTCCGACGGTGCTTATGGCGTCTCCGGTTTTCCCGGCGATCCCCCGACGCACGACGGGCTCGCCGCGTGGTACGCGCCCCACGTCGCCGTCTGGTCGGAGCGCGCCTTGCCGTCCGCCACCCTCTGGTTCTGGGGGACGGAGATCGGCTGGGCGACGGTGCACCCGCTGCTCGAGCAGCACGGCTGGGAGTACCGGACCTGCCACGTCTGGGACAAGGGAATCGCCCACATCGCGGGCAACGCGAACACCCGGACGCTGCGCAAGTTCCCCGTGGTGAGCGAGGTGTGCGTGCAGTACGTGCGCAAGGTCCTCCTGGAGAGCGCCGGCGTGCGGCTGCCCCTCAAGACCTGGCTGCGGCATGAATGGGAGCGCTCGGGCCTCCCCCTGCGCCAGACGAACGAGGCGTGCGGCGTGAAGAACGCGGCCACGAGGAAGTACTTCACCCGCTGCCACCTCTGGTATTACCCCCCGGCCTCGGCGTTCGAGCAGATCGCCGCCTTCGCGAACGCGCACGGCCGCCCCGAGGGGCGACCCTACTTCTCGGTCGATGGCAAGCGGCCGTTGACGGGCGAGGAATGGGCTACCCTGAGAGCCAAATTCCATTGCGAGGTCGGCGTGACCAACGTCTGGCACGAGCCCGCGGTCCGCGGCCCCGAACGCTTCAAGGAGGACACCCGGTCGATCCACGGCAACCAGAAGCCCCTCAAGCTGCTCGATCGCATCATCCGCGCATCGTCCGATCCAGGCGATGTCGTCTGGGAGCCATTCGGGGGGCTCTGCTCGGTCGCGGTGGCGGCCTTCACCGCAGGGAGGCGCTGCTACAGCGCCGAGATCGCGCCCACGTACCACGCCGTCGCGTCGCGCCGCCTCGCGAAGTGCGCGCCGCAGCCGCGCGTCGAGATCTCGGCGGCCTGACGGTCGGTATCGGCCCCGCTCGTCCGCATGGTAGCCTGCTCCCCCATGGCGACGCCGAAGATCGTGACCGTGGGAGGAGGGACGGGCCATTACACGCTCCTCACCGGCCTGCGTGACCTGAGCGTCCGCATCACCGCGATCGTGACCATGATGGACTCGGGCGGGAGCTCCGGCAGGCTCCGGGACGAGTACGGCCTCCTGCCGCCAGGCGACTTCACGCGTTGCCTCGTCGCCCTGTCCGAGCACCCGGAAGCGCTGAAGGAGCTGCTCGGCCACCGCTTCCGCTCGGGCAGCCTCGGCGGGCACACCCTGCGCAACCTGATATTCACCGCGGTGCAGGAGATCACCGGCTCGCTCCCCCTCACGGTCGAGCGCCTGCACGAGATCTTCTCCGTCAAGAACCGCGTCCTCCCGGTCACGATGGATCACGTCGATCTCGTGATGCACCTCGAGAACGACCGGACCATCCGCGGCGAAGCGTCGATTGACAACCTCTCCGACATGCTCGATGCGCCGGTGCTCTCGGTCTATCTCGATCCCGAGGCCCAGGCGTATCCAGCGGCGCTCGACGCGATCGCGGAAGCCGATCTCATCATCCTCGGGCCGGGAGATCTCTACACGAGCCTCGTGCCGAACCTCCTGGTCAAGGGCGTGCGCGAGGCCATCGCGGCGAGCCGCGCCCGCGCGATGTTCGTGTGCAACCTGATGACGAAGCCCAACGAGACCCCCGGCTACACGGTCGAGGATTTCGTGGGGACCATCGCCATGTACCTCGGCGAGGCCCGGCTCGACGCGGTGCTGGTCAACGATGTCTGGCCCTCCGAGGGCCTCGCGGAGTACGCCTCCGCCGGCTCTGAGCCGGTCGTGACCTCGCCGGACAAACCGCTCGCCTCCGACCTCCTCGTCCCCGCGGACCTGCTGTTCGGCGGCAAGCTGATTCGCCACGACCCGCACAAGCTCTCCGCCGCGATCGTCTCGCTCGCCCGCCAGCGCTCGTGGTGGTGAGGCCCGGGCCCGGCTCCGCTGCGCCTGGCCCTACGCTCGACGGCCACCCCGGGGCGCGGCGCTGCCGCGTCGGCCGGGCGGCCTCGGGCCGGCGCGGCCGCGCACGACGATCAGGCGGTCTCCGGTTCGTCGGGCAGATAAAAAGGCGTGTTGACGATCACGATGCCCTTCCCGCCCCGGAAGAGAAGGAGCCATTTGAGGATCGACGCCGTGTGGTTGTGGAGCAGGTAATGGTACCAGCGTGACTCGACCACCTCGGGTACGACGACCGCCACCTGCCGGTCCGGGTGGGCGCGCGCGAGGGTGGTGACGAAGCGGAGCAGCGGCCTGAAGAGCCGCCGGTAGCGGGACCGCACCACCGAAAGCCGCGGCGCCGGTACCCCCTTCTCCTTCGCGGGCTCCTCCACCAGATGGTGCCATTCGCCGCTCAGGTCCTCGACGCGAGGGTCGTCGAGGAGCACCTGGAGCGCGTAGACCTCGGGCGAGAGGCGGAGCGCGAAGCGGAGCCCCTTCTGCGCCACGAGGTCCCAGCGCCTGATCGGGACCACCACGATCGGCGGCGGAGGTGGGGTGAGGTCGAGCGGCGCGCGGGCGCGAACCGCCTCGTCGATATGCTTGTAGTGGCGTCGCACATTGCAGAAGATGAGAAAGGCCCCGAGCAGGAGCAGGGTCGAGATCCACGCCCCCTCGGTGAACTTCGAGACGATGATGACGACGAGCGTGGCGGCCGTGGCCGTGGCGCCGGTCGCGTTGACGGCGAGGTGGAGCCGGGAGCGCGCGCCGCCGACCCTGCGCCAGTGCGCGGTCATCCCCGCCTGCGACATCGTGAAGGCGAGGAACGCGCCCACCGCGAAGAGCGGGATGAGGGCGTCGGTGATGCCCTGGAAGACGACGAGCAGGAGGGCCGAGAGCCCGGCGAGGACGCCGATGCCGTAGGAGAAGGCGAGGCGCCTGCCGCGGTGGATGAAGGGCTCGGGCAGGAAGCGATCGAGCGCGAGGAGCTGACAGAGGCGCGGGAAGTCGGCGAAGCTGGTGTTGGCCGAGAGCATGAGCACCGCCACCACGGCGGCCAGGGTCACGTAGTAGAACGGGCCGCGCCCCACGACAGCGCCCACGATCTGCGAGACGATGCTCTGATAGCCGCTCTTGCCGGGCTCGGTGGCGGTGATGCCGTACGCCCGCGCGAGGATCGCGATCCCGGCGAGCAGGATGCCAAGCGAGGCGACGATGTACGAGAGCGTCCGGCGCGCCTGCTCGCTGCTCGGCTTGCGAAAGGCAGGGACGCCGTTGCTCACCGCTTCCACGCCGGTCATCGCGGTGCACCCGCTCGCGAAAGAGTGGCAGAGGAGCGCCAGGCTCGCGGTCCCGAGCGCGACCGGCAGCGAGGGCGGCGCGACCACGGGCGGCGGGTGCCCTCCGTGGAGGATCGTCTTCCCGATCCCGATCCCGATCACCGCGAAGAGACAGCCGAGGAACGCGTACGTCGGCGCCAGGAACACGAGGCCTGCGGTGCGGAGCCCGCGCAGGTTCGCCGCGGTGAGCAGGGTGAGGACGGCGAGGCAGAGGCCCAGGGTGTGGGGCAGGAGCGCGGGCACCGCGGAGACCAGCGCGCCCACCCCCGCGGAGACGGCGACCGCGACGTTGAGCACGTAGTCGATGAGCAGCGCCGCCGCCGCGACGAGGCCGGCGCGCGTGCCGAGGTTCTCCTTCGCGACGATGTACGAGCCGCCGCCGTTCGGGTACGCGGCGATCGTCTGGCGGTACGATACGTAGACGATCGCGAGCAGCCCGATGACCAAGGCGCTGAGCGGCACGATGTAGTGGACGCCGAGCGCGCCGAGGGGGATGAGCACGGTGAGCGCCGCCTCGGGGCCGTACGACGCGGAAGCGAGCGCATCGAGGCCCAGGACCGAGATGCCGGAGAACGGGCCGAGCTGTTCTTTCTCCTCTTCATCCGAGGCCAGCCGCCGGCCGAACAGCACCGTCATGAGCGACATGGGTGAGGCAGCTCACGCAAGGCGTGTGCCGGGAGCGAGCGCCGTCGCGCGCGCGTCGATTGGAGCCGCAGCGTGCAACCGGTGCTCCAGGCTCGCGCCGAGCGCTCGTCAGCGGTGCTGATCGAGCACGAGCGTCGCCTGCATGAGCGTGGGTGGAGCCCGCCGCGTTCGAGGTTTGCACGGCCAGCCTCTCCTCCGATGCGAGCCGATAACGTGTGAGCCGATCGAGGTGGGATCATTTGCCACGCCCGGCCAAGTTGCCTCATCGCAGGCGGTCGCGCTCGCGTGCGAGCGCGCTCGCCGCTGGAGCAAGCGGCTCGCCCGCTGCCGCGCGAGCCGCGCGGGCGCACGCGTGCTGCGCCCCGGCCACCCCGGCGCTCGCTGCTGGTATGTGCTTCGCATGGCGCCGGGGGCTATCGCCACTTCCGTGGCTCATCATCTCAGGACGAGGTAGAGCGCTATGAGCATCGGTAATGACCAGTACACTTCGGGTGAGTACAAGAATGGGATTCACGAGGGCGGCTCGCGGGAGTCCGGCTCGCACGAGCCTGGCGCACAGCAGACGCAGGGCGGCGAGGGCGCGGTGAGCCTCGACATGCTGCTGAAGTTCGCCAAGGACATCCAGACCAAGGTCAAGGATGTCCCGTACGTCGTGCCGATCGCGATCGGCGGAGCGGCGTTTGCGATTGGCGTGCTCGCCAGCTCGAGGATCCTGCGCCAGCTCACGCTCCTCGCCGGCGGCTACGCGGTCAAGTACGCGATCCAGAACGTCCCCAGGGAGCCGATCATCGACTTTGCAAAGAAGGTCGTGTCCGACTCGTACCGGGCGTCGTCGAGGGCCTGAGCCGGAGACGCGCTGCGGCGCGCGCAGGGGCGCTCGCCCGCCTGTAGCCTGCGCTGCGCGTATCGTCGTCCTCTCTCGTACATCGTTGTAGATGTCGTCGTGCGTGCCCCCGTCGCCATGAGCCGCTGCAGCCGAGTGTCTTCCCCCGAGAGCGTCGCGTGCGATACCCTGCTGCCTTTCTGAGCTCCAGGGAGAGTGCTCGTGTCATGAATGTTACTTCAGACGCCCTGTTCGCGGAGTTCTTCGCCTGCTGTCCTGAGCTGCTGTTCGTCGCCTCGACGGCGGGCGGACTGCTCCACGAGAACGATGCCTTGCGGGAGGTCATCGGTCCTGCGAGCCAGGGGGGCGTGACGTTCGCAGAGCTCGCTCACCCGGAGGATCGCGCAGCGCTGCTCGCGGCGTGGGCGAACCTCGAGCAGACCGGTGAACCTGTCTCCTTTCGCGTCCGCCTTCGCGACGCGCGCGGGGCGTACCGTCCGCTGTTGTGCAACGCGAAGCGTTCGCCCGATCGCAGCGCGGTCTTCGGGTCGCTCCAACCGACCTCCGAGAGCGATGACAAGGAGCTGGGGACCCTCCGTAACAAGGCGTGCATGCTGGACAGCCTCGCCGAGCACGTGGACAACATGGTGCTCTGGGCGATCGACAGCGATGGAGTCTGTTTCTATCACGGAGGCAAGGGGCTCGGGGCCGCCGGGCTCAAGCCCGGGCAGCTCGTCGGGGCCAGCTGGTTCGACATCTATGCGGACAAGCCAGAAACGACTGGCATCCACCTCTCCGCCGCGGATCTGCGCCAATGGTTCGACGGGGAGGTGCGCGGCTTCCGCACCGACGCCTTCGGCGTTTACTGGGACAACTGGATCATCCCGCTCCAGGACGAGCGCGGAGGGGCCGTGTGCGGCGTGCTCGGGCTGGCGCTCGACATCTCGGCGTCCAGGCGCACGGAGGAGGAGCTGCGCGCCCAGCTGCAGCAGATCGAGGCGCAGCAGAAGGTCATTCGCGATCTCTCCACGCCGATCATCGAGGTCTGGGACGGCGTGCTCACGCTGCCGATGGTGGGGACGGTCGACAGCATGCGCACCGCCGACGTGATGGACAGCCTGCTCTCGAAGATCGTGGAGAAGCAGGCGCGCTTCGCGATCCTCGACCTGACGGGCGTCGAGGTGGTCGACACGAAGGTCGCGAGCCACCTGATCGAGCTCGTCACGGCGATCCGTCTGCTCGGGGCCGACGGGATCGTCGCGGGCATCAAGCCGAACGTCGCGCAGACGATGGTCGCGCTCGGGCTCGACCTCTCGCAGCTCAACACGCAGCGCAACCTTCGCGCGGCGCTCCAGCATGCGATCCGGAGCATGACCCGCCCGGAAAACCCCTCGCACAGCGGCGCTGCGACGCCCGGCCTGCGGGCGCGGGGCTGACCGCGGCCGTCACGGGAGCTCGCCGCCGCCGCAGAGCAGCGCGGCGAGCTCCTCCGTCCGCTCCGGCGTCGCGAGGTCCCCGGCTGCGACGCTGATCGCGCGGATCCCCTCGGCTCTCCAGCCGCCGTGCTCGCGCTCCGGGGCCGCCGTGATCCGGACGCGCATGAGCTCGCCGGACGCCACGACCGCGAGCTCCACCCCTTCGCCCTCCGGCCCGTCGTCACCGCGGCGGATGGCCACCGCCACCGCGCCGCGCGCCGCGAGCGCCCGCGCGAGCCGGGCCTCCGGCGCCGCCGCTCCGCCGAGCGGGTAGAGCGCCGTGGCGAGCTCCACGGACGCGATCGCCTCGGAGGCGCGCGTCCCCGCGTCGCGCACCGCGCGCCGCAGCCGCTCCGCGCGCTCGCCGTCGCGGTCGAGCGCCGCGCGATCCGCTGGCTCGAGCCGCACCACGCAGCGCACCAGCGCGGCGCCCCCGCTCGCGACCTGCGCCGCCTCGAGCCGCGCGCGGCGGAGCATCGCCGCGCCCCGCGCGTCGCCCGACGCCTCGAGCAGGGCCGCCGCGCCGCCGAGCACCGCGTCCGGAGCCGGCCGCTCCGGCGCCGCCGGGAGGGCGGCCTCCCGGTAGATCTGGCTCCACCCGCGCCCGACGCCGGGCAGGCGCAGCACCAGCGACAGATCGGCGAGCTCCGTCTCCGGCGTGCGGACCGCGCTCGCGAACGCCTCCTTCACCGCCGCGAGGCGGCTCGGATCCGCGGTGAGCGCCGCGAACTCGGGCGCGTCGACGGTCAGCGAGAGGCGCGATGCGCTCACCTCGCGCGACCCCAGCGTCCACCGCTGGGGCGGCGCGGCCAGCGAGAGCTCTCCGCCGGCGACGAGGGCGGAGAGCCCGCGCTCGCCGCGCGCCTCGAGCAGCGCCGCGACCGCGGCCTTGAGCGCGGTCAGCGCCGGGATCACGCCCCGCCCATGCGCCCGCGCCGCGCCGTCCGCTGCTCCTCGAGCGCCGCCTCCTCCTCGAGGGCCGCCTCGGCCTCGCGCTGCGCCTCGGCGTCGACCGGGCGTTGCCCCTGCTGGACGCGCACGGGCTTCGCCTCGGTGACCGCCGCCTCGGCCATCGCGACCGCCGCGTGCCGCACGTCGTCGTACGGCTTCGCGAGGTCGAAGATCACCTTGGTGTTGCCCTGGCTCAGGTTCGCCAGCGCCTCGAAGCGGCGCAGCTCCATCGCCCCGGGCGAGCGCGCGAGGATGCTCGCCGCCTCCGCGAAGTTCTTCGCGCTCTCCACGTCGGCCTCGCTCTTGATGACCACGTAGCGCCGATCGCGCTCGGCGATCGCGCCCTTCGCGAGCACCTCCTGCATCTGGGGCGGCAGCGCGATGTCCTGGAGGCCGATCATCTCCACGTGCAGGCCCCACGCGGCCGCCACCGCCTCGACCTGCGCGCGCACCTTGGCGGCGACCTCCTCGCGGTGCGCGAGCAGCTCGTCGAGCCGCGTCTCGCCCACCACGTCGCGCAGCACGACCTTCGCGCGATCCTTCATCGCCGTCTCGTAGTTCTCGACGGCCAGCGTGGCCTTCTCCGGATCGACGACGCGGTAATAGACGACCGCATCGACCATCGTGGTCACGTTGTCGCGGGTGATCACCATCTGCTGGAGGAGATCGCGGTTCTTCATCCGCGTGTCGATGCGCCGCAGCTCCTGGATCCCCGGGAGGAACAGCGTTACCCCGGGGGATATGCGGCCCGTCAGCTTGCCGAGCGTGAAGCGCAGCGCGGCCTCCCACTGGTTGATCTGCCGCAGCCCCGACAGCAGGTAGAGCGCGGCGAACAGCCCGAGCACGGTGAGGATCAGGGACATCGCTCGCGACTCTAGCAGAGCGGATGGCGCGGGCCGCGCGAGCGGCGCGCGTCGGCGGGCGCTCGTACGTCCGGACGTTCGCGCGCGCTCGCGGGCGCCCAGGCGCGGCTTCGACCTGGTGTCGTTGCCCGGGCGGTGTACTCTCGCTCCCTCGATGGATGCCGAGCCGAGCCAGGCGTTGCGCGACGGCCGCTACGCGATCACGCGCGCCCTCGGCGAAGGGGCTCAGGGGCACACGCTCGAGGCGGTCGACAAGCGGCTCGGCAAGCTCGTCGCGATCAAGCGGTTCCAGATCCGCGGCGCCTCGAGCTGGAAAAGCGTGGAGCTCGCCGAGCGCGAGGCCCGGGTGCTCGCGTCGCTCTCGCACCCGAGCCTGCCGGGTTATCTCGATCATTTCGAGGAGGACGGAGCGCTCTTCCTGGTGATGGAGAAGATCGAGGGCGAGAGCCTGGGCGCGATGCGCCGTCGCCGCGCGGTGCTCGGGCGGGACGACATCCTCCGCTTTCTGAGAGATGCCTCGGGCGTGCTCGACTACCTGCACGGCCGCGCGCCGCCGGTCATCCACCGCGACATCAAGCCGAACAACGTGATCCGCCGGCCCGACGGCTCCTTCGCGATCGTCGACTTCGGCGCGGTCCGCGATCGCATGCGTCCCGAGGGCGGGAGCACCGTGGTCGGCACGTTCGGGTACATGGCGCCGGAGCAGTTCCAGGGCCGCGCGCTGCCCGCGTCGGACGTCTATGCGGTCGGCGCGACCGCGCTCTGCCTGCTCACCGGCGAGGAGCCGGAGAACCTGCCGCACCGAGGGCTCGCGATCGACGTGCCCGCTGCCCTCGGCGATCGAGCCGATCCGCGCCTCGTCCGGGCGCTCTCCGCGATGCTGGAGCCCGACCCGGATCGCCGCGCCGGGCGCATCGCGCCGCTCCTCTCGGGGCTCGGAGCGGGCGGCGCGCCCCCCGGTACGCCGCGCGCCGGCGAGCCCGCGGAGGGCTCCGCGGAGCGCGGGGCGCGCAAGGAGGTGCGGCGCACGCGCAAGGACGAGCGGCGCGCGCGCAAGGACGAGCGCAAGGAAGAGAAGCGCGCGCGCAAGGAGGAGCGGCGCGCGCGCCGGTACGAGGGGCGTCCGGCGCTCGATCGCGGCCTGGTGGGCCTGCCGCTCGTGGCCGCGCTGTTCGGCCTCACCGTCGCGCGCATCGCCGTCGGCCTCGCGCTCGGGGTGATCGTCCCGACGGTGCTGTCGCTGCTGTCCCTGGTGTTCGGCCGCGTGCTGCGCGAGAAGGCCGCGCCGAACGTGCGCCGGGCCGGGCGGGTCGCCGATCTCGCGCTGCGCCGCGCCACGCGCGTCGTCCGCGGGCACCCGGCGCCAGAGGATGCGGCCCAGCGCGGCCAGGCCGCGGCGGGGCGCGTGCGCTTCGAGGAGCAGGAGGCCCCCGGTCGATCGCGCATCCACGACGGTGACGTCGCGCCGGACGAGGAGCTCGACGAGCCGGAGATCGACGAGCCGGGCCGCACGCACGCCGCCTCGCGGCCGCCTCGCGCGGGGGAGCGCTGAGCGCAGCGCGCGCTCGCGCGGGGCCGCGCGATCAGATGCGACCGCGCGCGGCGTCGAGCTTCAGGCGGAAGACCTCGACGATCGCCTCGGCGAAGATCCGGCGGCTCATCTTCGAGCGGCCTGCGCGGCGGTCGACGAACACGATCGGCACCTCGACCACGCGCAGCCCTTTGCGCAGCGCGCGGTAGGTCGTCTCGATCTGGAAGGCGTAGCCGTTCGAGCGCACGCTGCCGAGATCGAGCGAGAGGAGCGCGCGCCGCGTGAACGCCTTGTAGCCGGTCGTGAGGTCGCGGATGCCGACGCCCAGGATGGTCCGCGCGTAGAGGGAGCCGCCCTTCGAGAGCGCGTGCCGCCCGAGGCCCCAGCCCTCGACGCCGCCGCCCGGCATGTTGCGCGAGCCGAGCACGACGTCGGCGCCTCGCGCGATCGCGTCGAGGAACGCCGGCAGGTGGCGCGGGTCGTGCGAGAGGTCGGCGTCCATCTCGAACGCGACGTCGTAGCCGCCGTCCAGGGCGCGCTGGAAGCCCTCCAGGTAGGCCGTGCCGAGCCCGCGCTTCGCCGCCCGGTGGAGCACGCGGACGCGCTCGTCGCGCGCGGCGAGCTCGTCGCCGAGGGCGCCTGTCCCGTCGGGCGACGCGTCGTCGACGACGAGCACGTGCGCCTCCGGGGCCGCCGCGAGGACGGAGCTCACGAACTCGGCGAGGTTGTCTCGCTCGTTGTACGTCGGCGTGATGATGAGGGTTCGGGGGGCCATCCTGGCTCGGCGCCGCGCGAGCGGGCGCTCGCACGCGTGATCGTGCGCGCCGTGCAGCGTCGCGCGCCGGGTCCGCGGGCGTCCGCTCGCGCTCAGGCCTCCGCTGCGTCGGCCAGCGCGGGCGCTCCGGCGCCCGGCGATCTACCAAAACGACGGCGCAGGCGGAAGGTTTCACGGGGTGCGCCGCGAGCGCCTTGTGGGTTGCCGGAGGCGTGCGCGCCGGGTACTTTCCTTTCCCGACAGGGCGGTCCGCTCTGCATCGGGCCGACAGGCCGGCGCGGCCTCGGTCAACTCACGGGGCGCGCCCCGCGCATCACAGGCGCTGCCCCGAACATGAACAGCGCGGCACCGACGGAGACAATCATGGCAGGCGAGCACATCGTCACCTTCACCAACGAGAATTTCGAGTCCGAGGTCATCAACTCCCCGATCCCGGTGCTCGTGGACTTCACGGCCACCTGGTGCGGACCCTGCAAGCAGCTCGCGCCGATCGTCGAGACGATCGCCAAGGAGTCCCAGGGCACGCTGAAGGTCGGCAAGCTCGACATCGACGCGGCGCCCAAGCTCGCCCAGAAGTACAACGTCCGCGCCGTTCCGACGTGCATCCTGTTCCGGGGCGGCGAGAAGGCGGGCTCGTACACCGGCGTCGCGAGCAAGGAGAAGCTCCTCCGGGAGCTCGGCGTCTGATCCGCGGCCGCGCGTGACGCCGGCGGGACAGCGCCCGAGCGCGCCGGCGCTCCCCTTCCCACAGACCGAAACCACCCCAAATACCGACCGAAAGCCCTCCCGGCGGCGGGGCCGCTCCGGCCAGCCGGCCGCAGCCCCGCCGACGCCGCGGCCCCGCCGACGCCGGCGCCCCGCGGCTGAGGCTTTGCTTGACCGTCGCGCGCGAGGTGACTACGACTCGCGCCGGCCACTTTCCCAGGAGTTCGTGATGGCGACGAAGATCGCAATTAACGGTTTCGGGCGCATCGGACGCTGCATTGTCCGCGCGCTCTACGAGCGCGGCGTGAAGGATATCGAGCTGGTCGCCATCAACGACCTGACGGATCCGAAGACCCTCGCCCACCTCTTCCAGTACGACTCGATCCACCGCGAGTTCAAGGCGGCGAAGGTCGGCGCCGGCGACAAGCACATCAGCATCGGCGATCAGAAGATCGAGGTCCTCGCGCTGAAGGATCCGGCCGAGCTGCCGTGGAAGAGCCTCGGGGTCGACATCGTCCTCGAGTGCACGGGCCTCTTCACGGACAAGGCGAAGGCCGCCGGCCACATCAACGCGGGCGCCAAGCGCGTGATCATCAGCGCGCCGGCCAAGGGCCACGACCTCACGGTCGTGATGGGCGTGAACGACGAGCTCTACGACGCGCAGAAGCACACGATCATCTCGTGCGGCTCCTGCACGACGAACTGCCTCGCCCCCATCGCCAAGGTGATGCTCGACAACTTCGGCATCGTCCGCGGCCTGATGACGACGGTCCACTCGTACACGAACGACCAGCACCTGCTCGACGTCCCGCACCGCAAGGGCGACCTGCGCCGCGCGCGCGCCGCCGCGGTCAACATGATCCCCTCGAGCACCGGCGCCGCGAAGGCGCTGTCCGAGGTCATCCCGGCGCTCAAGGGCAAGTTCGACGGGCTCGCGATCCGCGTCCCCACGGTCGACGTCTCGCTCGTGGACCTCACCCTCGAGACCGAGAAGCCGATCACGAAGGAGAGCATCCACGCCGCGATGAAGCAGGCCGCCGAGCAGGGGCCGATGAAGGACGTCCTCAACTACACCGATCGGGAGCTCGTCTCGGGCGACTTCATCGGCTCGCCCGCGTCCAGCACCTTCGACGCGACCATGACGTCGGTCCTCGGCGATCGCTTCGCGAAGATCTTCTCGTGGTACGACAACGAGTGGGGCTTCTCGAACCGCATGATCGACCTCGCGCAGCTCGTGGCGAGGAAGGGCGTCTAGCGCCGTGAAGCTCACCGGAATCCGCTCCGTCGAAGACCTCGCCGCCGCCGGGGACGCCGCTGGCCTCAGCGGCAAGCGCGTCTTCATCCGCGTCGACTTCAACGTCCCGCTCGACAAGAAGACGGGCAAGATCACGGACGACTCGCGCATCCGCGAGGCGATCCCGACGATCAAGCTCGTCATGGAGGCGGGCGCGAAGGTGATCCTCGCGTCGCACCTCGGCCGCCCGAAGCCGGGCAAGACCGAGGGGCTCTCGCTGGAGCCGTGCGGGGGGCGGCTCAGTGAGCTCACGGGCTACGAGGTCCACCTGCCGGACGACTGTGTCGGCGACTCGCCCAAGAAGGTCATCTACGACCTCCGGGCGGGCCAGATCTGCCTCCTCGAGAACCTCCGCTTCCACGAGGAGGAGGAGAAGGACGACGAGGGGTTCGCGCGCCAGCTCGCCGAGCTCTGCGACGTCTACGTCGACGACGCCTTCGGCGCCGTGCACCGCGCCCACGCGTCGGTGCACGCGCTGCCGCGCCTCATGCGCGAGCGCGCCGCCGGCCTCCTCCTCCAGAAGGAGCTCAAGGCGCTGACCCGGCTCGTCGATCGCCCGGAGAAGCCTTACGTCGCCGTCCTCGGCGGCGCCAAGGTCTCCGACAAGATCGACGTCGTCGAGGCGCTCCTCAACGTGGTCGACACCCTGTGCATCGGCGGCGCGATGGCGAACACCTTCCTCGCCGCGCAGGGCAAGAACCTGCAGAAGAGCCGGATCGAGGAGGACAAGCTCCCGCTGGCGCGCACGATCATGAGCAAGGCGCGCGATCGGGGCATCCAGCTCCTCCTGCCCGTCGACGCCGTCGTCGCCTCGAGCATCGACGCGACGCAGGGCGAGCCCGCGTCCGTCGACGCGATCCCCGAGGGCACGATGGCGCTCGACATCGGCCCCCGCTCGATCGAGCAGTTCGGTCAGGCGATCGAGCGGGCGAAGACGGTGTTCTGGAACGGCCCGATGGGCCTCTTCGAGACGCCCGCCTTCTCCAAGGGCACGTTCGACGTCGCGCGCATCATGAGCGGCGCCTCCGGCTTCACGGTGGTCGGCGGCGGCGACAGCGCGGCGGCGGTCAAGCAGGCCGGCGAGCAGATCGCCAAGGGCTTCGATCACATCTCGACCGGCGGCGGCGCTTCGCTCGAGCTCATCGAGGGCAAGCGTCTCCCGGGCGTCGAGGCGCTCCGGTCGGCCGAGGTGAGCGAGTGAAGCCCGTGAACGATGGGGGCACGTCCGCGGAGGTGGGCGCCGCCCCGCGGGCGGCCTCGCGTCGTCCGCTCATCGCCGGCAACTGGAAGATGAACGCCGGGGGCCAGGACGCATGTCCTCTCTCGGCGGCCGTCGCCAAGGCGACGCGCGAGCTCACCCGGGCCGAGGTGGTGGTCGCTCCGCCGTTCACGGCGATCGCCGCCGTGGCCCACGAGCTCGCGGAGGCGAAGAGCGAGGTCGGCATCGCCGCGCAGAACATGAGCGCCGAGGTCTCCGGGGCGTTCACCGGCGAGATCTCCTCGGGCATGCTCAAGGACGCGGGCGCGACCTGGGTGATCCTCGGGCACAGCGAGCGGCGGCAGCTGTTCACCGAGACCGACGAGTCGGTCGCCCGGAAGGTCGCCTCGGCGATGGCCGCCGAGCTGCGCCCCATCGTCTGCGTCGGCGAGACGCTCGAGCAGCGCGAGGCGGGTGAGACGCTCGCCGTGGTCGAGCGGCAGGTCCGCGCCGTCCTCGACGAGCTCGCGAAGCAGCCCGGCTTCGGCGTCATCGCCTACGAGCCGGTCTGGGCGATCGGGACGGGCAAGGTCGCGCGCGCCGAGGACGCGCAGGAGGTGCACGCGTTCATCCGCGGCCTGCTCGCGAAGGCCTCGGAGGACCTCGCGGGCGTCACGCGCATCCTCTACGGCGGCAGCGTCAAGGCCGACAACGCCGAGGCGCTGCTCGCCCAGGACGACATCGACGGCGCGCTGGTCGGCGGCGCCTCGCTCGACGCCGCTGGCTTCGCCAAGATCGTCGACGCCGCTCACCGACTGGCGGAGCGCGCGGAACAGGGGTAGATCGCAGGCCGCTCCCGTCTCGCCACGGGAGCGCCGGCCTGTCCTGTCGCCCACTTGCCCCTTGGGCCCCTCGCGCGGTCCAGACTCACCCAGCTGAAAGACGCCGATGCTTCACACGTTCCTCAACATCGTGCACGTGTTCGTCTGTCTGTTCCTGATCCTCGTCGTGCTCCTCCAGCAGGGCCGCGGGGGCGGGATGGGCTCGGCCATGGGCGGCGCGACGGCGCAGGTGTTCGGCGGCCGCGGCGCCGGCAACTTCATGACCCGCCTCACGGCCGTCTGCGCCGCCGTCTTCATGGCGACGAGCGTTTCGCTCGCCTATCTCTCGTCGGCGGGCGACCGCGAGCTGCGCGAGTTCGAGAAATCCCAGGAGAAGTAGGCTCGCGTGCTAGGGCCCGCCCCCGCGCCGGGGAGGGCGCTCGGCGCGAGGCCGTCCGTGGACGCGGCGTCGGCCGTCTCCGTCCCTTTCGCGCGCGACCTTGCCCTCGTCGTCCTCGCCAAGGCGGTCGTCTCCGCCCTGGTCCTCGCGCTCGGCTTCCGGGCGGTGAGCGATGACGACTTCGCGCGCGTGGTCCTCGCGCAGGCGTGGGCCCACGCGCCCCGGCTCGACCCGACGGGGACGAGCTGGTTGCCTGTCCCTTTCTGGCTCAACGGCGCGCTCTTCTGCGTTCTTGGGCGCGTCTTCGCGCCGACCCTCGAGGTCGCCCGCGCCATCGCCTTCGCCCTCGGCCTCGCTTCGGCCGCGCTCGTCCACCTCTCCGCCCGCTGGATCACGGGTGACCGCCGCGCCGCGCTCGCCGGCGCGCTGCTCGCCGGCGCCTTCCCCTGGAGCGCGTGCCTCGGCGTGGCGACGGTCCCCGAGCTGCCGACCGCCGCCCTCTCGCTGTTCGCGGTGGCGTCGCTCGTCACGCCGCCGGCCGGGCCCGCGCCCCCGGCCGGGCGCGCCCTCCTCGGCGCGTTCGCGCTCGTGCTCGCGACGCTCTCCCGCTACGAGCCCTGGTCCATCGCCGTCGCCTTCGCGGCGATGGCGCTGCTCGCTGCCGCCCGCCTCGGTCAGGGCCGCGGCGCGCAGGCGAAGCTCGCGCTCGCCGCGCTCGTCGCGCTCGCCGGGCCCGCCGCGTGGATCGCGTGGAACCGCGTCGCTCACGGCGACGCGCTGCATTTCCTGGCCCGCGTCGCCTCCTACCGCAACGCGATCGGCCCGGGCGGCGACGGCTCCCTGCTGCGGCTCTTCGCGTACCCTGCCGCGATGGTCCGCGAGGAGCCGGAGCTCTTCGTGTGGCCCATCGCCATCGCCCTCGTCGCATGGCGCGCCCGCCGCGGCGCTGCGCCAGGGGCAGCCCGACCGCTTCCGCCGCTCCTTCGCGCGGCCCGTCCGTACGCGCTCCCCGGCGCCGTCGCCGCCTTCCAGATCGCGGCGCTCTCGCTCGCCCTCGTGCGCGACGGCGCGCCCACCCACCACCCCGAGCGAGCGACCCTCCTCGCGTTGCTCTTGCTCGCCCTCGCCGTCGGGGATCTCTCGGCGCGCGCCTTCCGGGGCGCCTCGGCCGGCGCGCGGCGCGCCCTCGGCGGCGCGCTGCTGGTGGTGCTCGCCCTCGGCGCCTTCTTCCGCCCGCACCTGCGCCGCGAGCACTTCAATCCGCGGAAGGACGAGGTCGCCATCGGCCGCGCCGCCGCGGAGCTCACGCCGCCTTCCGCGCCGCTCCTCCTCGAGGTCGCCGACTATGGCCACCTCGCGGCGCTCGCCGCCCTGGGGCGCCCCGAGGGGGTGTACCCCGATCGCTCGATCGATCCCCGTGATCCGCCCGTCCGCTCGAGCTTCGAGGACTCCGCCTCGCTCGCGCGCCGCGCCGCCGGCCTGGGCGCCGCCTACCTCATCGGGCGCGCCAGGCCGCCCGTCATCGATTTCGCCGGCCCGCCGCTCGCGACGCGCGGCGCCTGGGGGATCTGGCCGGTGCCTCTGGCAGGCGGCGCGCTGGGGGCCCCGCCGGAGGGTGGCTCCAGGGGCGCCGCGCACCCCGCGGACAGGGCGCCATGAGCGAGCCCGCAAAGCCCTTCTTCGCGCACCCGTCTGCGTGCATCGACGAGCCCTGCGACATCGGCGAGGGGACGAGGGTGTGGCACTTCTGCCATATCTCGGCCGGGGCGCGGATCGGCCGCGCCTGCGTCCTCGGCCAGAACGTCTTCGTCGCGGGCACCGCCGTCATCGGCGATGGCGTGCGGATCCAGAACAACGTGTCTCTTTATGACGGCACGCTGGTCGAGGACGACGTGTTCCTCGGCCCGTCCGCGGTGCTCACCAACGTCGTCAACCCGCGTGCCCCGATCGACCGCCGCGCGTTCCTCGACACGACGCGCATCCGTCGCGGCGCCACCGTGGGCGCCAATGCCACCATCGTCTGCGGCGTCACGATAGGGCGCCATGCGTTCGTCGGCGCCGGCGCGGTCGTCACGCGCGACGTGCCCGACTATGCGCTCGTCACCGGCGTGCCGGCCCGGCGCACCGGCTGGATGAGCCGCCACGGTCACAAGCTCGTCGCCTCGCGCGACGGCCTCCTGCGCTGCCCCGAGAGCGGCTTTCGCTACGAGCGTCACGGCGACATCGTCCGTTGTCTCGACCTCGACGAGGACGCGCCGCTCGCCCGGCCCCGCGCCGCGGCCACGCGCCATTACCGCGATCCCCTCTCCGCGGAGGACACCGACGGATGACCGCCCCTGTTCCCTTCTTCGATCGAGCCCGTGGCGATCTCGCCATGCAGGACGAGCTCTCCGCCGTGTTCCAGTCGGTCCTCCGGAGCGGCCACTACATCCTCGGTCCGGAGGTCGAGGCCTTCGAGTCGGAGTGCGCCGCGTACCTCGGCGTCCGGCACGCGATCGGCGTCTCTTCCGGCACCGACGCGCTGCTCGTCGCGCTGATGGCGCTCGGCGTCGGCGCGGGCGACGAGGTCGTGTGCCCCGCCTACACGTTCTTCGCGACCGCGGGCGCCATCCATCGCACCGGCGCCACGCCGGTCTTCGCGGACGTGCTCCCCGGCTCGTTGAACCTCGACCCGGCCTCCGCGGCGCGCGCCCTGACGGAGCGCACCCGGGCGATCCTCGCCGTCCACCTCTTCGGCGGCTGCGCGCCCATGGACGAGCTCCTCGCGATCGCGGGCGGCCGCGGCCTGCCGGTCATCGAGGACGCGGCCCAGGCCTTCGGCGCCGAGCGCGGCGGCCGCCGCGCGGGGGCGCTCGGGCTCATGGGGTGCTTCTCGTTCTTCCCGACCAAGAACCTCGGCGGTTTCGGCGATGGCGGGCTCGTGACCACCGATCACGACGAGCTCGCCGAGCGCGTCCGGACGCTCAGGGCGCAGGGCGCTCGGAGGAAGCACCATCACACCCGCGTCGGCGGCAACTTCCGGCTCGACGCGCTGCAGGCGGCGCTCCTCCGGCGCAAGCTCCCGCGGCTCGGCGCGCTCCTCGAGCGGCGGCGAGAGCACGCCGCGCGGTATGCCGCGCTGCTCGGCGGGCGAGATCTGCCCCTCGCGCTGCCGGACGCCGGCGCTGCGGGGCGCACGTTCAATCAGTATGTCATTCGCCTGAAGGATGCCTCTCTGCGCGATCCGCTGCGGAGCTCGCTTGCGGAGCAGGGCATCGGCACCGAGATCTATTATCCCGCGCCGCTCCACCTCCAGCCTTGCTTCGCGCAGCTTGGTCCGCCCGATGGCTCCCTTCCGGTCGCGGAGGCGGCGGCGCGCGACACGCTCGCGCTCCCCATCTTTCCTGAGCTCACAGGCGACGAAGTCACCCGCGTGGCGGCCGCCATCGCTTCATTTTTCGGTTGAACCAGACGCCTCGGCGCAGCGGCGTCAAGGCGCCGCGTCGGTGACCCTCCGCGCGCCGGGCCGCGCGCGGCGCTGACGGCGGACGGCGGCGCGGGCGAACCGGGAATCTCGCTGGGGCGGTGCTGCCCACGGGGCCGGGCCGCGCGACCCTGCCTGTGCTAGACGTGCGCGCCATGAGCGTCGAGGTTGGCATCGTCGGACTGCCCAACGTGGGCAAGAGCACCCTGTTCAACGCGCTGACGGCCGCCAAGGCCGAGGCGCAGAATT
Source organism: Sorangium sp. So ce281 (assembly GCF_051527395.1). Lineage (NCBI taxonomy): Bacteria > Pseudomonadati > Myxococcota > Polyangiales > Polyangiaceae > Sorangium > Sorangium sp. So ce281. Next base: position 9,601,325 of record NZ_CP150322.1, on the reverse strand, counting down.
ACCCCTTCTGCACGATCGAGCCCAACGTCGGCGCCGTCCCTGTCCCTGACGACCGGCTCACGACGCTCGCGAAGTTCATCAAGAGCGAGAAGATCATCCCCGCCATGGTGCAGGTGGTCGACATCGCCGGGCTCGTGCGCGGCGCGAGCACGGGCGAGGGGCTCGGGAACAAATTCCTGAGTCATATCCGCGAGGTAGATGCCATTCTCCACGTGGTCCGCTGCTTCACGCTCGCGGACGTCGTGCACGTCGACGGCGGGGTCGACCCGCTCCGCGACATCGACACGATCGAGACGGAGCTGATGCTGGCCGACCTCGGCTCCCTCGAGGGAATGCTGGAGCGCACGCGGAAGCAGGCCAAGGGCGACAAGGAGCTCCTCCCGAAGATCGCGCTCATGGAGAAGTGCCTCGAGGCGCTCCAGGCCGGCAAGCCCGTCCGCGGCCTCTCCTTCGACGACGAGCAGCGGAAGGTCGTGAAGACGTTCGGCCTGATCACGGCGAAGAAGGTCCTCTACGTGGCGAACGTCGACGAGTCCGACGTCTCCGGCACGGGCCCGCTCGCGGCGAAGGTGCGCGAGCGCGCCGCCTCCGAGGGCAGCGGCGTCGTGCCGGTCTGCAGCAAGCTCGAGGCGGAGCTGAACGAGCTCGCGCCCGACGAGCGCAAGGAGATGCTCGAGAGCCTCGGCATGAAGGAGCCGGCGCTCTCGACGCTCGCGCGCGAGGCCTACCGGCTGCTCGGCCTCCAGAGCTACTACACGGTCGGTCCCAAGGAGATCCGCGCCTGGACGATCCCGATCGGGTGCACGGCGCCGCAGGCCGCGGGGGTCATCCACAGCGATTTCGAGAAGGGCTTCATCCGGGCGGAGGTCTACAAGGTGGACGACCTCGTCGAGCACAGGACCGAGGCCGCCATCCGCGCCGCCGGCAAGCTGCGCGTCGAGGGCAAGACGTACGTCTTCCAGGACGCCGACGTCGCGCACTTCCTCTTCAACGTCTGACTGACCGTCCCTCCCACGAGCGCGCCCGCTGCAGTCGGTCTCCCCGAGCGGGGCCCGGTGCGCCCCTGCTTCGCGGGCGGCGCGGCACCGCCGTTGCTCCGCCGGCGTTCGCGCAGGCGCGGTGTGCCGGCCACGACCGCCGGCGCTCCGCGGACCTCGCGCTTCGGACGGAGGCAGGACGGTGCCCAGGGCGAACGTCGGTGCGTGGTGTGTGCTGGTTCTCCTCTCCTCGTGGGGGAGCGCCGCGGCGGGCTGCGTCGCGGCTGCCACCGACGTCCCGCCCGAGGAGGCGGGCGCCCCGGACCCGGGCGGCGGCGCGGCGCGGGCGCCTGTTCCGCCCGCGCGCTGCGATGTGCCGCGCGGGTTCTCGGAGGGCGCGCCGCCCCGCTTTCCTGCGGTGCCCGCGCCGGCCATCGGCCACAGGCCATCCGCGGAGCCCCGCGACGACGTCTTCGGCCGCTTCCTGCGAGCCACCGTCGTCTTCTGCGGGCCCGACGGAGAGCCGTATTTCCTTCACTATCGCTTTTACATCACGGGCCCGTTCTCGGGCCGCTGGCTGCGCCCGCCGCTGCTCCAGCCGCTCTGAGCGCGCCTCCCTGCCCAGCCCGCCTGGCGGCCGGGGCGATCGCTGTTCGTCGCCGTTCTTTGGACGATGGCGCCGCTGGCCGCGGCGCCCCGTCCGGTTTTTTGACCCCCCGGATCCGCTCGGCTACCTCCTTCGCCTTCACGAGACGAAAGGACGATCATTTGGGCGCACTCAAAGGATCCATCTCATTCTCGAAGTTCTATGTCCGCGGCGAGCTCACCGAGGGGTTCCGCGACAGGTTCGTCGAGCGAATCCAGCTCCGCGCGTTCCGGCCGCTCACGGTCGAGGAGGACGCGGAGCAGCGCGCCGGGTGGTGCTCCATCGAGAACCCGCTCGACTGCGAGCTCGATCACGGCAAGATCTTCTTCAACTCGTACATCAACCTCGGCCTCAGGACCGATCGCTGGCAGGTGCCCTCCGCGCTCTTCAAGGCGCATTTCGCCGAGGCGGAGCGGGAGCACCTCGCGAAGCGCGGGCGCGAAAAGCTCGGGCGGCGCGAGAAGGAGGAGCTCCGGGCCGTCGTGTCGAGGAAGCTCCGCGCGCAGCTCATGCCGGTGATGAAGGTCGTGGATCTGTCCTGGAACCTGGAGGCCGGCGTCGTCCGGTTCTGGAACCAGTCGCCGCGCGCGCACGAGGGGCTCTCGGAGCTCTTCGAAGAGACCTTCGAGCTCGATCTCGTGCCGGAGAGCCCGTACACCGCCGCCCGTGAGCTCGGCTTGACGGCCGAGCAGCTGGCCGCCTTCGAGCTGCTCAAGCCCACGGTCTTCCACGCGGAATCGACCCTTGGAGGTGCCCTGTGAGCCTCGCTGAGCTGATCGAGCAGCGCCGGTTCGTCGGCCGCGAATTCCTCGTCTGGCTCTGGTTCGAGAGCGAGCTCTTCGAGGGCCGCTTCTCCCTGGACGCCCTCGGCGTCTGCGAGCTCTGGCTCGAGGGGCAGATCACGCTCGTCCAGGAGAAGGAGCAGAGCCGGCTCAAGGGCGCGGCGCCGAGCAGCGCCCCCGAGGCCCACGAGGCGCTGCGCCAGGGCAAGCTCCCGTCGCACGCGCGCGTCCGCGTCACGCGCGGAGAGCTCGAGTACGCCTTCCTGTTCAACGCCGACGCGTTCTCGCTCTCGGGCGTGAAGATCCCGAGCGTCGTCAAGGACGCCGCGGACGAGCAGTTCTACGAGCGCATGTACCTCATCGAGGAGCTCGAGACGCTCTTCACCGCGCTCTACGGCGAGTTCCTCGCGCTCCGCCTCGGGGCCGCCTGGGAGTCCGGGGTGGCGCCGTTCCTCCGCACCTGGGTCCGGGGCGAGCCGGTCGACACGGCCGCGTATCAGAAGCTCCGGGGCAAGCTCGCGCCCGTCCGCGGCGCGGCGAGGTCGAGGACGACCCCGCCGCCAGCGGAGAGGCCCGACCGCGCGGCGCGCGTGGTCGCCTGAGCGCGCCGGCCGCCGCGCGCCGGCCGCGCCGCGCGGGGCCGGCGCGCTCGCGCCGCTACTTCCCCTTCACCTTGCCGTGGACCTGCTTCGCCATCGCGAGGTGCTCCTGGAGCTGCGGCAGCGTCGAGGCGGCGAAGTGCTTCACGTCCGCGTCCTTCGCCTCCTTCGAGGCCTTCTCGAATTCCTCGATGTCGCGCTGGTGGTCATCGACCATCGCGCTCATGTAGTCCCTGTCGAACTCGACCCCTGTCTTCTTGGACAGCTTGTCGACGTCCTCGCGGTGTTTCTGCGTGAGCTCTTGCGGTACGAGCGCGTCCTTGCGGTGCGCGAGCCCCGCGAGCCGCTTGTTGATCGCCGTGTGATCGTCGACCATCCGCTGCGCGAAGCGCTTCACTTCCGGGCTCGCGGTGCGCTGCTTCGCGAGCTGCCCGAGCCGCACCTCCAGGAGCCCTCCCTGGCCAGCCTTCTCGACGAACTCCCGATCTGACTCGCTGAGCTTGGTTTGGCTGGCCTGGGCCTGCTGCCCTGTCGAGCCCTGCCCCTCTGCAGCGGCAGAGGCCGGCACGGACGCTGCCGCCATCATGATGGTGAATAGAACAGGCTTGAGCATCTCAGTCCCCTCCTTGTCACGGCCGCCTTCCGGCGGCGGTGCCGATCGCTCCATCGCCCCGGGACGGCCGGACTCCACTGCTCGGCGCCCCCGGGTGATGCGCTCGCCGTATGTCGTGAGTCGCTGGCGCTCTGGCAAGGGGCAGCGAGCATGGGGCGGTCCGCTGTCCACGCGCCCGGCTTGGCGCAGCGGGCCGCGCCCGGCGGACGGGCAAAAGGCCCCCGAGAACTGGGCCCCGGCCGATCGCTCCATCTACCGTTGGCGCCTGTGGTCGGCGAGTTCTTCAAGCGCCTCACGAACGGCGTCGTCTTCCTCCTCGCCGCCCTGACCTTCTTCCTCGTCCCCATCGGCAGGAAGACGGCCGCGCAGCACCTCGTCGCGATCGTCTCGACGCCGCCGGCCAGGGAGGCCGCCTCGGCGTTCGCCCACATCGCTCGGCGCATCGCCACCGAGGCGCGCACGGAGCTGGACAAGCTCCGCCGCCCGCCGCCCGCGCAGCGCGAGCCGAAGCCGACGACCGCCAAGGTGAGGCCGCCGCCGTAGCCGTTCCTGCCGTCGTTGCGCGCTGCTCGCGCCGGGCGGCGCGCTGCTCGCGCTGCTCGACCCGCGCCGGGCGGCGCGCGACGGGGGCTCAGCCCTTGCGCGGATCCTTCACGTTCGGGTGCTCGTTGTAGAAAGCGTCGAGGCTCTCGCGGGAGATCTCCGCCTCGATATCGCCGTCTTTCAAGATCTTCGCCTGACAGCCGAGGCGGCTCGTCGACCGGACGTCGAAGGCCTTGTCGAGGATGTCCTCCTCGTCCTCCTCGGCCTCGCTGAGGAGCTCGCGGCCCTTCGTGACGTAGACGTGGCAGGTGGAGCACGCGCAGACGCCGCCGCACGCGTCGCCCTCGGGCGCGCCCACGGACTTCGACGCCTGGAGGACGGACGAGCCCACCGGGGCCTCGACCTCCCACGCGCGTCCGTGCGCCAGAAATCGGACCTTGGCCATCAGCTCCTCCTCGCCTCGACGCCGGCCTTCGCTGGGCCAGCGCCGCCCGCCTCGACCTGCGCGTGGCTCGCGTCGCCCCCGCCGTGCTCGGCCAGGTGCGCGTCCACGCCCTTCGCCGCGGCGACCTTCGCCTCGACGTCCTCGACCTGCTTGCCCGCGATCGCCCTGGCCACGGCGCGGTCCATCCGCCGCCCCGCCCACCCGTGTGTCGCCTCGTCGAGCGCCTCCGTGCGCGCGAGGATCAGCCCCGGCTTGTCCCCGCGGATCGCCGCGTCGAGGCCCTTCAGCGCGCCCTCGATCACCTCGCGCTCGCCTGGATCGAGCAGATCGGCGTCCGCGGAGAGCGCCTTGCGCGTCGCCATGGCCACGCGCTCGCCCTCGACCCGCGCCTCGACCAGCCGGCGCTTGAGAAGGTCCTCCTCGCCGTGGTCCAGCGCCGCGAGGAGCATGTTCTCGACCTCCTCGTCGGTCAGCCCGTAGCTCGGCTTGACCTCGACCTTCTGCTCGACCCCCGTCGTCAGCTCGCGCGCGGTCACGCCGAGCAGGCCGTCGGCGTCCACGCGGAACGTCACCTCGAGCCGCGCCATGCCCGCCGGCATCGGCGGGATCCCCTTCAGCACGAAGCGCGCGAGCGAACGGCAGTCGGCGGCGAGCTCCCGCTCGCCCTGCACGATGTGCAGATCGAACCCGGTCTGGTTGTCCGCGTAGGTCGTGAAGACCTGCCGCGCCCCCGCCGGGATCGTCGTGTTCCTCGGCAGGATCTTCTCGGCGACGCCGCCCATCGTCTCGATGCCGAGCGACAGCGGCAGCACGTCGAGCAGGAGCACCTCGTCCGCGCGATCCATCGAGCCGGCCAGGATGTCGGCCTGGATGGCCGCGCCCAGCGCGACGACCTCCTCCGGATCGATGTCCTTGAGCGGCTCCTTGCCGAAGAGGCGCGCCACGTAGTCGCGCACGTGGGGCACGCGCGTCGCGCCGCCCACGAGGATCACGCCGTCGATGTCCGCGGCCTGGACGCCCGCGTCGCGGAGCGCGCGGCGGCACGCGACGCCCGTGCGCTCCAGGAGCGGCGTGATGAGCGCGTTCAGCTCGTCGCGGGTCACGGTGACCAGCTTCGACGCCGGGCCGCCCGTCGCCTCGGCCGCCTGCACGGGCAGCTCGATCTCGATCTGCGTCGCGTCGGTCAGCGCGTGCTTGATGCTCCGGGCGGTGTCGAGCGCGAGCCGCACCACCTCGGGCGTGCGCCGCGTCGCACCCATCTCCTCGAGCAGCCGCTCCGCGAGCGCCCTGTCCATGTCGTCGCCGCCGAGCGAGCTGTCGCCCCCCGTGGACTTCACCTGGAAGACCCCGTTATCGAGCAGGAGCACGGTGACGTCGAACGTCCCGCCGCCGAGGTCGTACACGGCGAACAGGCCGTTCTGCTGCTTGTCGAGCCCGTACGCGAGCGCCGCGGCGGTCGGCTCGTTGAGCAGGCGCAGCACCTCCAGCCCGGCCAGCCGGCCGGCGTCCTTGGTCGCCTGCCGCTGCGCGTCGTCGAAGTACGCCGGCACCGTGATCACCGCGCCGCCCACGGAGCGGAGCTCGCGCTCCGCCGAGGTGCGGAGCTCCTTCAAGATCTCCGCCGACACCTCGACGGGCGTCACGACCGCGTCCCGCACCTTGAAGCGCACGCTCTTCGCGTCCTCGGGGCCCTTCGGCTCCGCGAACTCGTACGGCCCGAGCCGCCGCGTCTCCGGATCGTTCGCGCCGCGGCCCATGAAGCGCTTCACGCTGACGATGGTCTCGCGGGGGTGGCTCTGCGCGAGCCGCCGCGCGCTGTCGCCCACGACCGCGCGGCCGCGCTCGTCGTAGTGCACGACCGACGGCAGCAGCCGCTCTCCATTGCAGTCGTCGATGACCACCGGGCGGCCATCGCGCACGCGGGCGACGAGCGAGTTCGTCGTCCCGAGATCGATGCCGATCGGGCTGGGCCTTGCCTTGGGATCGAAAATTTCGAGGAGGGTCATTTCAAATCTGCGAGCTCTTCTTCGATGGCGCTCACTTCTTCGAGGAACCGCCGGATGTAGCGGAGCTCGCTGAGCAAGGCGAGCACGCCCTGCAGCTGCTCCGGATCATTCCCTGCGGCGGCGAAGGCGCCCTGGATCGCCGTGAGGGTCGCCTGCTCGCGCGCGAACATCGCCTCGCCGAGCCGCGCGATCCGCGCGGGATCGCGCCCCTTCGCCGCCTCGGCGAGCTCTTCGCGCGACTCCATCATCTCCATGAGCAGGGCGGGGGAGGCCTTCTGCTCGCCCTCCTCGCCCCGCGCGACCCCGGCGCGCTGGAGCAGCGCCTCGGCCCGGCGGATCGGATCCCTGAGGACGCGCAGGGCGTCGTTCGCCTCGATCGCGCGGCCGAGCGCGAGCCGGCGCTCGGCCGCGGGGGCGCCCGCGTAGCGATCGGGGTGGAGCGCGCGGGAGAGATCGCGGTGGCGCTGCTCCAGCGCGCGCAGGTCGAGGTCGAACCGCGGCTCGACGCCCAGGGTATCGAAGGGATCGGTCATGGCGTGCTCTGGGGAAGGCGCCTCGGAGGCGGGGCGGGCGCTCCCTGCGGCGGCTCAGGCCACCGTGAACGAGTGCCCGCAGCCGCAGCGCGTCGCCTCGTGCGGGTTCTTGAACTTGAAGCCCTGGTACATGAGCGTCTTCTCCCAGTCGAGCACCGAGCCGCCCAGGTAGAGGATGCTCTTCTTGTCGCAGAAGACGCGCACGGTCGCCTTGTCCGGCTCGGCGAACTCCAGGACGAGGTCGCCGGACCGGGGCGGCTTGTCCTCGAACTCGATGACGTAGGAGAACCCGGAGCAGCCGCCGCCGCGGATCCCGACCCGGATGGCGCCCTCGGGCGTGCCGCGCTTCGCGAGCTGCGCCCGGATGGCCTGCACCGCGGCGTCGCTCACCGAGAGCGTCCGCTTCGACGTTGCCTCCGCCTCGCCCGGGGCCCCGTCGCCGCGCGCGGGCGCGCCGTCCGCCGTTGCGGCGTGCGCGGCGTGCGGCCCGGTGTCCGCCGCCTTGGTCGTGGTCTGCTCACTGCTCTGCATGCGTCCTTCCTTCTCCGGTTCCGGTTCCGGTTCCGGTGCTGCGGGCCGCCTCCGCCCCGAAGCCCCGGCGCTGTTACTCCGCGCTCGCCGTCGCGGCGGCCGCGGCGGGGACCGAAGACGCCGCGCCTGCGAGCTCCTTCCTCGCCTGCTGCTTGGCGCGGAAGTCGGCGATGGCGCTCTTGATCGCGTCCTCGGCGAGGACCGAGCAATGGATCTTCACCGGAGGCAGGTGGAGCTCCTCGGCGATCATGCTGTTCTTGATCGTCTCGGCCTCGTCGATCGTCTTGCCCTTCAGCCACTCGGTGGCGAGCGACGACGACGCGATGGCCGACCCGCAGCCGAACGTCTTGAACTTCGCGTCCTCGATGACGCCGCCCTCGCCGACCTTGATCTGCAAGCGCATGACGTCGCCGCAGGCCGGAGCGCCGACGAGCCCGGTACCGACGCGCTCGTCATTCTTGTCGAGCGTGCCGACGTTGTGGGGGTTCTCGTAGTGCTCGATGACCTTTTCGCTGTATGCCATGGCTCTCTCCTCGACCGTTTCCTTTCGTCTCGAAACCTTGCTCTGCCGGGCCGGTGGCGGCGCCCGCGCCGCTCGTCAGTGGGCCGCCCACTGCACGGAGTTCAGGTCGATCCCCTCTTTGTGCATCTCGTAGAGGGGCGACATGTCGCGCAGCTTGTTCACCTTCCGGATCACGAGGTCAGCCACGTAGTCGACCTCCTCCTCGGTGGTGAAGCGCCCGAGCCCGAACCGGATGGACGAGTGGGCGAGGTCGTCGCCGATGCCCATCGCGTGGAGGACGTAGGAGGGCTCCAGGCTGGCGCTCGTGCACGCCGAGCCGCTCGAGACCGCCACGTCCTTGATCGCCATCATCATGGCCTCGCCCTCGACGAAGCTGAACGACACGTTGAGGTTGCCCGGCAGCCGCCGATCGGGCGAGCCGTTCAGCTGGATGGCGTCGAGCTCCTTCCAGAGCCGGCTCCTGAGCCGCTCGCGCAGCGACAGGATGCGCGCCGACTCCGCCTCGCCCTCCTGCATGAGGATCTCGGCCGCCCTGGCGAACCCGACGATGCCGGGCACGTTGAGCGTGCCGGACCGCATGCCGAACTCGTGGCCGCCGCCGTCCATCTGCGCGGTGATGCGGACGCGCGGCTTCGACCTGCGCACGTACAGGAAGCCGATGCCCTTCGGGCCGTAGATCTTGTGGGCCGTCACCGACGCGAGGTCGACCCCCATCTGCTCGACGTTGAACGGGACCTTCCCGACCCCCTGCACCGCGTCGGAGTGGAGGAGGACCCCCTTCGATTTCGTGATCTTTCCGATCTCGCCGATGGGCTGGACCGTGCCGACCTCGTTGTTGGCCAGCATGATCGAGACAAGGATCGTCTTGTCGCTGATCGCCCGGGCGACGTCGTCCGGGTCGACCATCCCGTACTTGTCGACCTTGAGGTAGGTGATCTCGTAGCCCTGCTTCTCGAGCCGCTTGCAGGTGTCGAGCACCGCCTTGTGCTCGATGACGCTCGTGATGATGTGGTTGCCCTTGTCCTTGTAGAACTCGGCGACCCCCTTGATGGCGATGTTGTCGCTCTCGGTCGCGCCGGAGGTGAAGACGATCTCCTTGGGGTTCGAGGCGCCGATGAACCTGGCGAGCGTCTCGCGCGCGTGGCCGACCGCCTCCTCGGCCGTCCAGCCGAAGACGTGGCTCCGGCTCGCGGCGTTGCCGAATTTGCCGTTGAAATACGGCAGCATGGCGTCGAGGACACGCTGATCGACCGGCGTCGTCGCGTGGTAGTCCATGTAAATCGGAAGCTGGATACCCATGATGTTTCTCGCTCAGCGGTGATTCGAGCCGTGGCGGCAATGCCCATTGCCGCGGATGCCGGCGACGAGCTCGGGCTCAGCCGTGCTCTTGTCGTGGAGGTTACAGTTCGTGCAGGCGGCGACGAGCTCTGCCGGGTCGCACGTCTCGCAGGTGTCGAGGTAGGCGAGGCTCGCCACGAGCTCGTGCTCGAGGGTCTTGAGGTGCGCGATCTGCTCCCGCACCTCTTCGAGCTTCTGCTGGTAGACGTGGCGGATCTGCGCCATCGCGCCGGGGGCCGAGGGGGACGACTCCCAGGTCGAGACGATCTGCTGGATCTGGCTCAGCGACAGGCCGAGGTCGTGGAGCTTGCCGATCCACCGGACGCGGGTCAGGGCCCCGTGATCGTAGAGCCGGTAGCGCCCCTTGGAGCGGGCGTGCGGCGTGAGCAACCCCACCTCTTCGTAGTGGTGGATTGCCCGCACGGTTTTCCCGGTTGCCTTGGCGATGTCCCCCACCTGAAGGAGGCGCTCCTCCTCCTCGGCGCCACCGAGAACCCCCATCAGGTCGTCCGTTCGGGACGTACTGGACGTGACGGGTCCCGCGATGCTTTGCTCGTGGGCCAGCGGAAGGTGGTGGCGGGTGGTCATCGGGTGGTCATCGGGTGGTCATCGGATCATTGCGCTCGAAACCGTGCTCGGTTGAAACCATGACCCTTACGTGCGCGTGAGGGTTGGGGACCTTGTAGGTCGGAGCGCCAAGACTGTCAACCGGGTCGTACGAGGCCAGCGTGAAACAGCGGAAGGAGGCGGAATCGGCGGCCGCGCCGCGGCGGGTCGGGGCGGCGGGGGGGCGCGCCTGCAGAGCCCGCCCCGCCGCCCTGTGCCGAGGCAGGCTGGCTGCTTTCCCTGGGGCGCGGGCCGTTCGGTGACGATCCGGCGCTGTCGGCGCGGCGCTCGGCGAGCGGGCGTTCCCGCCATCCATCGCCGCACAGGTATGGTATCACCTCCGGGACGATAGCGACGCGATGGCAGACAAGAAACGAATCCTGTTCGTGGGCTCGTTCAATCCCCCGGCTGACGGGAGGATGGGTGGGCAGTACTTTGCCTGTCGCTCGCTGATCGAGAGCGATCTGAAAGATGATTTCGATTTCCTCCTCGTCGACTCCACCCTCGACAGCATCCGGGTGCAATCGGCGCGCCGCAGGCTGCACAGGATCGCGCCGAGGGTGCTGAGGTGCGTCAGGGCGCTGCTCTTCTCGAGGGTGGACGCGCTCCTCTTGTTCTCGAGCTCGGGGCTGAGCTTCGTCGAGAAGGGATCGATTGGGCTCCTCGGCAAGCTGCTCGGCAAGAAGGTCGTCATCTTCCCTCGCTCGGGGCCGATCGTCGACAATGTCGCCAGGAGCAGGCTGTACAGGTCATACCTGAGCGCCGTCGTGAAATCCTGCGATGTCGTGATATGCCAGAGCGAAACTTGGCGAAGCTTCTTCCAGAGCGTGGTCCCCGAGGAGCGCGGGGACAAACTCGTCGTCATCGAGAACTGGCTGCCCGACTCCAGCTTCGGCGACGTGGGAGAGAAGGCATACCCGCGAGCCATGGACAGGCCCTTGAGGCTGCTCTATTTCAATCGGATCGAGCGGCAGAAGGGTATTTACGATTTCCTCGAGGCCATGCTCCTCTTGCAGCGGGCGAACGCCTCGGTCAGCGCCAAGATCTACGGGGACGGGAGCGAGCTGGACGACGTGCGCAGGTTCATCTCCGAGAAACAGCTCGATAACACCGAGTACATGGGCTGGCTCTCGACGGACAAGAACGACGTCATCTCGTCCTTCGATCTGTGCGTGTTCACCTCGCACAGCGAAGGGTTCCCGAACGCCTTGCTCGAGGTCATGGCCCTGGGGGTCCCCGTCGTGTCCAGCAGGGTGGGCGCCGTGAACGATCTGGTCGTGTCCGGGAGAAATGGGCTCCTGGTGGACGTCGGGAGCCCGGGCCAGATCGCCGAGGCGGTCCTGACCGTCCTCCGCGAGCCGGCGCTGCTGGAGGAGTTCTCGCGGCGCTCGCTCGAGAGGGTGAGGCAGACCAACACGATGGGTCATGCCGTGACCAAGTTCAGAGACCTGTTGTCGACGCTATGAAGAACCCTTCTGTGCTGCTGTATCGGCTGGGAAACTTCTTTTATCGGAACAACCTGACCTTCGTCGCCACGATCATCACGTGGTTGAACAGGTGGTTGTTCGCGGTCTTCGTCCCTTCCTCGGCCACGATCGGGGCGAATTTCAGGCTCGCCTACTGGGGGCTTGGGATCGTGATCCACACAAGGGCGGTCATCGGCGACAACTGCATCGTCTGCCAGAACGTCACGATAGGCAGGAATTTCGGCAGCCAGGGCGTCCCGCGCCTGGGCAACGACGTCTATGTCGGAGCGGGGAGCGCCGTCTTCGGCGACATTGTCATCGGGGATAACGTGATCATCGGAGCCAACAGCGTCGTGAACAAGGACGTGCCGTCCAACTCCGTCGTCGCCGGAAATCCGTTCAGGATCATCGCGTCCGACAGGAAGCTCAAGTACTACGAGCTGGATAACCCGAGCGCCTGATCCGCAGGATCGGGTCGGCCGGTCCGCGTGACGGGGCGCGCCTTCTTGCGTGCGTGTTCCGTGCGTGTTCCGTGCGCGCCCGGCCCCATGGTGCGCGTGGCCCGTGGGGGCCTGCACCGCCACGGGCGCGCCGGTTTCACCCGGCCGGGGAGCGCACGCACCTCGAGCGCACGGGGCGCCGCGCTGCGACATCCGTCCAGATTTGTCCTGGACCGAGCTGGGAAACCGTGATTCCTTTCGCGAGGCACCCGCCCCGCCGGCGGCCTGCCCTAGCGAGGACGTGATGAGCAACACGGCGTCGTCGGCCGGAGACAAGGCAGGAAGAGCGCATTGGAATCAAGTGTGGTCGAACCGGTCGCTCCCGACGCCGGTGGATCCGCACGCGCGTGGGTTTCGGCAATATGTGCGCCAGGCGTTTCATCGGGAGTTCGTTCGCGCGTTCGAGGGCATGGACACGAAGGGGCAACGTCTGCTGGAGATCGGCTGTGGTCGTTCCGCCTGGCTCCCCTACCTCGCGCGTGAGTTTGGCTTTCAGGTCAGCGGGCTCGACTATACCGAGATCGGCTGTGCGCAGGAGCGGGACATCCTCGCGGGCGCCGGCATCCCTGGAGAGATCGTGTGCGCCGATCTGTTCGAGCCGCCGGAGCGCTTCGTGGGCGCCTTCGACGTGGTGGTGTCGCTCGGCGTGGTCGAGCACTTCGAGGACACGGCGGGCTGCCTCCGCGCATGCGCGCGCTACCTGCGCCCAGGCGGGCGCATCGTCACGGAGATCCCGAACATGCGCGGGCTCGTGGGGTGGGTGGCCAAGGTCACCGACAGGCCGACCTACGACGTTCATGTTCCGCTGGACCGCGAGGCGCTGGTGAAGGCGCATCGCGACGCGGGCCTCCATGTGCTGCGGAGCGACTACATCCTGCCGCTGGACGTCAGCCTCTTCGGCGTGGGCAGCATCGGGTCGCGCTGGCTCCGCCTGCCGGCGGTCGGCGCTGCCTCCGCCGTTGCTGAGCTCGTCTGGGCGCTCGACGCGCGCGGCCTGGCTCCCCGACCGAACGCCGTCACGTCCCCGTACATCTTCTGCGTCGCCGAAAAGAGCTGATGGCACGACTCCATCGCGCCATGGAGTCTCGGGCCAGAAAGCGCACACCAGGCGCGGGCTCCATCGCTGCTATGGAGCGCCGCGCGGCCCGCGCGGGGCTCCACGCCCAGCCGAGACGAGAAGGGGCCCGCCGAGGCCACGTCTCTGTCCCGATGAAGGCGTTTCCGCTTTCACGACAAGCCCCGCCATGGCCGAGTCCGGCATCATGACATTGTCACCAGGCCGACGCACCATGGTAGACACTCACAGGTAAATTTGTTCGATGTGGCTGTAAAATGTGAGCAAAGGCAGAAAATTCCAGATGCTCGCCGCATTCCAAAGCCTGCTCCTGGGTTGTTCCGTGTGCTGACTTGGGGTACTAAGTGCGCACCAACAACGGGCTGTCCGCCATGGTGATGAGCTATGAATGCCGCCCGCCGCGCCGCACCTTAGGGATGCGGGATTTCCAGAGGAGCGAGCGATGGTAAGTACGCTCACGGCGGTCATTCTGGCGCTGGTGTTCTCGTGGGCAGCGACGCCGCTCGCGCGCCGTTTGGCGGTGAGGGTGGGGGCGGTGGATGAACCGACCGCGCGGCGCGTACACACGCGGTGCGTCCCGCGCCTGGGCGGGCTCGCGATCGTGGCGGGTTTCGTGCTGCCGCTGTTCATCCTGGTCGCGCTGGGGACGCAGATCGGGCTGTTGTGGTTCTCGCAGCACTCGCTGGTGGTGGGGCTGCTGGCTGGAGGGCTGGCGATCGCCGCGGTCGGCGCCTGGGACGATACGAAGGGAATGCGCGCGCGACACAAGCTGGCCGCGCAGGTCCTCGTCGCGTCGATCGCCTGGGCCTTCGGGCTCCGCCTCGAGTGCGTGACGCTGCCGTACTTCGGTCATGTATCGTTCTGGCCGCTCTCGTTCCTGGTGACGATTCCGTGGTTCGTCGCCATCATCAACGCGATCAACCTGATCGACGGGCTCGACGGGCTCGCGGCGGGCGTCGGCTTCTTCGCCTGCGTCGCGAACTTCATCACCGCGTACCTCGGCGGCTACCCCGGCAACATGGTGATCTGCCTGCTCGCGGCGACGCTCGCGGGCGCGATCGTGGGGTTCCTGTTTCACAACTTTCACCCCGCGACGATCTTCATGGGGGACACCGGGAGCATGTTCCTTGGGTTCATGCTGGCCGCGATCCCTCTCTTCGGCGTTGGCACGCACAAGGGCGGCACCGCGCTCGCCGTCATGGTGCCGCTGCTCGCGCTGGGCCTGCCGATCTTCGACATGATCTCGGCGATGGTGCGGCGTTATGTCGCTCGCCGGCCGATCTTCTCCCCCGATCGTTCGCACATCCACCACAAGCTGCTCGACAAGGGCCACTCGCATCGCAGCGCGGTGCTGATCCTGTACGGGCTCAGCCTGCTGTTCACCGTGGTCGCGCTGGTGGCGTATGTCGGCCGCTCGCTCGAGATCGGGTTTGCCCTCGTCGCCTGCAGCGTGGTGCTCTTCATCGTGGTGCGCACGGCGGGCTCGCTCCCGCTCTTCGGGGCGCAGCCGCAGGACCCTCGGCGCGCCCGCGAGGCCACCGTGGAGGCGCTGCGCCGCGCCGTGCCGTGGGCGCTGATGGAGATCGAGGCGGCGAGCGGCGTGGACAGGCTGCGCCCGGTGCTCGAGCGCTTCGCCGAGGAGGCGAAGCTCGTCGCGCTCGAGGTGAGCTCCGCCGGCGCCAATGGCAGCGCGCGCGTGAAGCCCTGGAGCTGGGCGCAGGACGCGGCGACGGCCCAGCAGCTCCGCGAGGCGGTGGTCGCGGTGTTCCCGATCCAGCTCGAGGGCGAGACCGTCGAGCTGCGCTTCCGCTGGGACAGCGAGGCGTGCGCGGTCAGCCCGCAGGCCGACATGCTGCTGCAGCTCGTCGTGGACTCTGCAGAGCGCCTGCTTCTACGCCGGCCGCCGCCGCGCGCGCGGGATTCGCGCCCGCAGGGGCGCTTCTCGGTGGTGTGAGGGGCCGCTATCCCCCGCTGATTTGTTCGTGCCGCCGGACTAGCTGAGGAGACATCGTGGACATTGCCAGCAGGATCGTTGGTCTCAACAACAAGACGAACGAGCTCTATTATCGTTTCAGCGATCGTGCGCATTACTGGAAGGTCTACCAGGGCATCGTGGACGAGGCGGTCACGCCGGCGACGGACATCATCCACCTCGGCTGCGGGCCGCTGTGGTTCGGTAAGGTCGCGACGGTGCCCCTCGACGGCAAGACCATCTACGCGGTCGACCCGGATGAGGAGGCGCTCGCGCGCAACCCGGCGCAGCGGCATATCTGTGCGTTCGGCGAGTCGATCCCGCTGCCGGACGGCTGCGCGGACGTGATCGCCGCGGACCACCTGCTCGAGCACCTCGAGCGGCCCGAGGCGGTGCTGCGCGAGGCGCACCGCCTGCTGCGGCCGGGTGGGCGGTTCGTGTTCACGGCGCCGAACCTCCTCTCCTATTCGGGGCTCGCGACGCACCTGACGCCGCACTGGTTTCATAGGCTCTACGTCGGGCTGCTGCGCGGGACGAACGGCAGCGACAATGCCAAGCCGTACCCGACGTACTTCCGCATGAACACGGTCTGGGCCGTGAACCGCATCGCGAAGGCCGCGGGCTTCCGCGTCGATAAGCTCGCTACCGGGGTCGACCATCCGACGTATACGGTGCTGGTCCCCGGGCTCCACCAGGCTGCGTTGGCGCTGCACCTCGTGCTCGACAAGGTCGAGGCGCTCTCGCCCTTCCGCATCACGCTCACAGGCAGCCTCGTGCGCGAGTAGCGGTCACGCTCCGGGCGTGGAACGCCGGAGCGACTGCGGCGTTCAGCGCGAAGCCCGAGCCGCTCTAAAAGCGGATGCGAAAGCCGCCGCGCCAGGTGTCGCGCACGTCGCCGCGCCCGGAGAACACCGTGGCCGCCTGCGACCTCCGGAAGCGGGGGTGCCACACGCCCGAGCTCCGCTCCGGCGCGAGCTGGATGCCCTCGATCACGATGGACTGGCGCTGCAAGGTGGCCTCGTCGAGCCTGAGCCGGGAGCACGCGCTCGTCCTGCCCCCGAGGATGTCGTCAAGGACCATGAGCTCCCGCGCGGCGAGCTCCACCGTCCGGCGATGTCGGGGGGCCCCGGGGAGCGCTCGATACCCGTCGTGCTCGGCCTCCACGGTGACGCGGGCCGGGGCGCGCTCGAGCCTGCGCACCTCAGCGCGCGCCCGGCGGCCGACGCGAAAGGCGCTCCATACCTCGCTCGAGTCCATGTTGCCGAGCTCCACGGTGTTGTGGGCGCGCGTGGAGCGGGTCGTCTGCCGGTCGCTGTCGGCCTTGTAGCTGGAGACCCCGTAATCGACGACAGCACGCTCTCCGCTGAGCCATAGCTCGAAGGTGAGCGCGTCCGCGTGCACGTGCCCTGGCTGATAGGGGGCCCCATCCATCCCCGCGTCGAGCGCGAGCCAGGCCCGGTCGCCGAACCGCAGGATCACCCAGCCGGTGGCTGGGAGGTAATCGAACGACGGCACGTCGTCCGGCGGCGCGCCGGGGGCCCCCCGCGCGCCGCCGGAGGCCGTTCCCTGCACGAAGAGGCCGAGGTCCGCGCCGAGGGCGAGGACCTGGTCGAGCTCGGGCGCGGCGTCGAGCGACGCATCGTTGAAGAGAGGATACGAGCCATCCGGCGCGCGCACGGCGGCCGCCCACTCGAGGGCCCTCTCCGCCGTGGTCCGCCAGCTCTGGGGCACAGCGCGGCCGGCTGCCTGCGCGAGCTCGATGGCTTCGAGCAGCCCGGCCGTCAGCGCGAGGTGGTACGAGGCGGAGAGCTCGAAATGACCGCCGTCCGCGAGGAACTGCTCCGGCAGCTGCCAGGCCAGGATCGCGGAGCCGAGCCGCCACCACGCCTCGGCCTCAGGCCCTTGGGCCACCGCGCCCCCGCACACGAGCCCGATCGCGTTCTCCAGGAGGTGATTGGCGAGCAGGTGCAGCTCGAGGCCGAGCGCGATGGCCCGACACGCGCGCGCCAGCTCGGCAGAGAGCCCGGGGCGTCCGAGGCGCGCCGCCACCGCGAGCCGGCGGGCGCGCACCGACGCGGGAAACGCGTGCGACGCGATCGGGTCGTCCCACGGGCCGGGGGCGGGGAGGGTCGGCTCGGCCCCGAGCTCATAGCCGTAGGCGCGCTCGTAGGCGTGCAGGAGCGACCCTTCGGGAATGGCTGCCAGTCGCGCGCGCCCGCGCTCCTTCTCCGCGTCGGCGAAGGCCGCGAACCGCGGGCTCGACGGGGCAAAGCCCGGCCGGACGCGCGGCGCCAGCGCCGCGCTCGGCCCCCCGCCGAGCGCGCGGCGGCCGAGGGCGACCGGGCGGGCGAGCACCTGCAGCGGATGGAGCTGGACGAGGGTGCGGGCGATCCGCGGGAGGTTCATCGTTCGCTCCTGCTCTGGCCTTCAGGAGAGCGCGAGCGGCTGAGCACGCGCTCCAGCACATCGACATACTCGCGCGCGAGCATGTCGCGCTCGAACGAGCGCATCACGTGGGCCCGCCCTGCCTTCCCCATGCGCCTTCGCCTCTCGGGGTCGGAGGCGAGCTCGACGATCGCCCGGATCATGGCCGGTACGTCTTCAGGGGGAGCGAAGACGCCGGCGTTCGCCTCCTCGACGATGGACCGCGCCTCGCCATCGACCGAGATCACGATAGGCCGCTCCATGGCGAGGATCTCGAAGATCTTCGACGGGATGACCGTCTGAAAGAGCTCGGTCTTGCGCAGCGGCACGAGGCATAGATCGGCGGTCGCATACACCTCGGCGACCGCATCGCGCGGGAGGGCGCCGAGGAACGTCACATTGGAGAGCCCGAGCACCCGGGCACGCGCTTCCAGGCTGGCCCGCTCCGCCCCCTCGCCGGCGAACAGGAAGCGAATGTCGTCGCGGGCGCGCAGGCCGTTCGCCACATCGAGCACGGCGGAGAGGCCGTGCGCCATCCCGTGCGTCCCGACGTACGCGACGACGATGCGCTCACCGATGCCGAGCTTCTCCCGGAGCGGCGTGTCGCGCGAGGAGGGGGTGAAACGATCGAGGTCCACGCCGTTCCTGATGACGTCGATCTTGCCGGCAGGGATGCCTCGCTGGACGAGCCGCTCGCGGAAGCTCTGCGTGACGACCACGATCCCGTCGGCCGCCTCGTAGAGATGCTCCTCGATGCGCGTGAGCCCGCGCACGACCGCGTGCCCGGCGGAGAGCGCGCCCACGGCCACGATCGACTCGGGCCAGAGGTCGCGCACCTCGAACACGAACGGCAGCCCGCGGAGCATGGCGAGCCCGTAGCCGGCCATGGCCGAGAGGAACTGGGGGCTCGTCGCGATGAGGACGTCGGCCCGCGGTAAACCGAGCTGCGCGAGCGAGAGCGCGGATAGGGCGAAGGACCCGTACGCGAGCGAGCGACGCACCGTGCCCCGGTTGGCGGCGGCGTAGATCCAGGTGCGGAGGACCCGCACTCCGTGGAAGTCCTCTTCCACGCGGAGCCGGCCTCGATACGCAGCCGGGATCACCCCAGTCGGGTGGTTCGGCATGCCCGTCAGGACCGTGACGTCGTGTCCGGCACGCCGCCAGGCCCGGGAAAGCTCGGAGACACGCGCAGCGGGGGCCCCAGGCTCGGGGGGAAAGTAGGGAGAGACGTAAAGGATGCGCATCAGGGTTTCAGGGAGGGCTCCGCGTGGGAAACGAGCTTCGCTCGGCGGAAGAGGGCCGTCAGCAGCTCAGGATGAGCGCCTTGATCTCCGTTCCGCCGTGGATGCTGTCGATGTGCCCGAAGCCGCTCTCCGTTCGCACGAACAGCGACGCCTTCTCGGCGTCGCGGTTGTCGATCACGAGGAGCTGCCCGCCAGGCGCGAGGGTGCGCCAGAAATTGCGCGCGGCTCGGCGGAGCTGATCGTCGGAGAAATAGGCGCGATTCAGGATGTTCGCTGCCTTGATGACCGTCGGCGCGGGGCCATCCCACGGCTGGAAGATGTCGTGGGGCCTGAGGCGCACGCGCGCGTCCCGGCGCGCGATCTCGCGGAGCCGCGGCTGGATGAGGGATACCTCCGGATAGGCCGGGTCGAAGGGCGGGATGGCGCCGCGCCACCCTGAGAGCACCCAGCGCGGCCAGCGGCGCGATCCCGCCGCTGCGGGATAGAACAGCAAGCGCGGGGTGGCCGCAAGGACGCAGGCACCGTCCGCATCATAGAAGAACGCCCGCCCGCGGTCGTCGGTGCGCACCCGGAGCGAGAGCGCCCTGTCCGTCACATAGTACGCCTCGAAGGCGTCGCCGAGCGCGGCGATCAGATCGAGCGCCGTGCTCCCGTCGGAGGCACCGACATCGAGGACGACGGGGCGCTTCTGCCGGAGCGCTTCCACGAGGAGGGCGTCGCTCTGCCGATGCCTGCCCGGCCGCGTTGTCTTGTAGGTGCCGCCCAGCAAGAGGACGGAGATCCGCTCCGAGAACACCTCGGGCGACGTGATCTCCTCAGGCCGGAGCAGCGCCCGCGGGTCCGGGAAGCAGACCCTTCGGGGCAGCACGCGCGCCGGCCAGCTTGAACGGTTCAAACGAAAGGGAACTCTCATGACGATAGGGACCTGGCTTTTCCGCTCTTCAATGTTTCGGCGCTGCGCGGTCCATCTTGCGGGCGCGCGGTCCGCGTTGTCCTCGCGCCGGCAAACTCCACCCCAGCGCGGCTATCGCCCCAGCGCAGACGAGGGGCCGAGGCGCGGGTCGCGCAGGCGCTGGCCGGGTCTCTTGCGTGTCGGGCGGAGCGCCGCCAGCCCGCGCCGCAGGTGCGCGACCACCGAGGTGAGCAGGAGCACCGCGATCAGCGCGATCCCCAGCGACACCGTGATCTTGAGCAGCGCGGTCAGCTCGCCGCGAAACTGGTTGTATGCGAACGAGGCGAGGTTCACCGCCGCAGCGCGGATGAGCAGGGGCGAGCCGCGGGCGCCGGCCACGAGGAGCGGAAGCATGAAGAAGAGCGCGCTGAAGACCCCGATCTCGATGGCCGTGCCGGCGAGCCCGAAGTTCAGGTACCCTTCGGCGGCGGCGCCCATCGCGAAGCCGGTGCCGCCGCGCGCGAGGTCGGGGGCCTCCCACAAGGCATATCGCTGCGCGAGGCCGAGCGGCCGCTCGCTCCAGAGCGGCTTGGGCACCAGGATGAGGAACGCGTTCACCCAGCTCTCGCCTGGGTAGCTGATGATGGGCGGCCGCTCGTTCACGACGCTGACGAGGTTGGCGTAGACGCGCTGGAGCTCTCCGATCTCCAGCGGGTTCTCTATCTGATCGAGGTACGCGCTGGCCGACGATATCTGCGCGTCGAGCCCGCTGCCCTGCTCGGCGCGGGCGCCTTCCACGACGATGCCGTAGAAGAGGACGCCCACCATTCCGATGGCCAGCCACACGCGTCGGATCTGGATGCCAAACGCATGTGCGGCGAGCGCGATGGAGAGGACCGTCCAGACGAGGGGGCCCCGGCGGCCCATGATCGTGTTGAGCAGAAAGCTCACCAAGAAGCACAGCCCCGCGAGCGAGATCACCCTCGGCACGCCCAGCCCCGCTTTGCGGAGCGATACGGCCCGGAGCAGGAGGTAGACGACGGCCAGCCCGACGAGATGCCAGCCGCCGAGGAGCAGCCCTTTGCCATCTGCCTCGAGGTGATTGGAGGCGTAGTTCATCGAGAAGAACCGCCCCACGCCGATCGTGGCGATCCATGTGAGCACGAGCCCCAGGCCCACCATGCCGACGATGATCGTCGCCCAGTCCTGGTCCAGCGTCGCCTTGGGCCTGTGCGCCGGGACCAGGCGCTGCAGGTCAGGCGCTTCCTTGGGGCGGCTCAGCGCGGTGCAGGCGAGGGCGCACCCGACCGCGCCGGCATAGGCCACCTGCATGGCTGCCGTCTCATGGCTCGACAGGGCGAACTCGCGGGAGATGAGGAGGCGCAGGATAGGTGAGTAGGCGACGCTGAGGAAATAGGCGGCTGGTATGTAGGTCTCCGGATCCAGCGGATGGAACCGGGGGCCGCTGGCGCGGGCGAGCGACGGGGCGGCCAGCAAGAGCAGGAGGCCGATCGTCCATCCGCGGCCGTCGCCGAGCGCTCCCTCGAGGATCGGGCCGAGGGCCGCCAGCGTCCCGACGAGGAGCGTCGCGGCCACCCGGCCGAGGGGCGTCTTCGTCCGCCGCGCGGGCGCCGCGCGGGCGCCGCGCGCGCGGGGGAGTCTCAGCGGGGGCAACGGCGGCGCTCCTCAGTTCGGCAAGGGGGGTGGAGGAGCGTCCGCCGGGGGCGGGGGCGCCGGCTCGGAGGGCGCGTGGTAATAGCCGTCCTTCCTGTCACCATAGTAGTGGTAGACCCCGTACTCCTGGCGTTTCAGATCGACGGCGTTCAGCACGACGCCCACGGTCTTGCCGCCGACGTCGAGCAGCGCGCGGATCCCGTAGCGCGCGAAGTCGTGCCTCGTCGAGGAGGCGCGCACGACGAGCACCGTGCCGTCGACCAGCGTCGACAGCACGGCGCCGTCGGTGACCGCGACGATGGGAGGGCTGTCGATGATGACCCGGTCGAAGCGGCCCTGGAGCTTCTGGAGCAGCGCCTTGAAGCGACCGCTGTGCAAGAGCTCCGCCGGGTTCGGCGGGATCGGGCCTGCCGGGATGACGTAGAGGTTCTCCACCTCGGTCTTGAGCGCGCTCTCGTCGTCCACAACGGAGTCGTCGAGCAGCGCGCTGGTGACGCCGAGCTCCGGGCTCTTGCCGAAGATCTGGTGGATGCGCGGCTTGCGGAGGTCGCAATCGATGAGGACGACCTTCTGTCCGGCCTGCGCCATGGCGACCGCGATGCAGCAGCACACGGTCGTCTTGCCCTCGCTGGGGCCCGCGCTGGCGATGAGGAGCGTCTTGTAAGGCCGGTCGGGCGACATGAAGAGCAGGTTGGTCCGGATCGCGCGCGCCGCCTCGGCGATCCCGCTCGTCGGCTGATCGTGCACGACGAGCTCGCGCCGGCCCAGCTGGGGCGCGGCCTTGCCGCGGTGGCGCGCCCTGCGGCGCTGGGCTTCCTTCTGGTCCCGCTTGTCGAACTCCGGGAGGAGGCCGAGGAAGGGCAGCCCGAGCTCCCGCTCGACCTCATCCGGCGTCCGCAGCGTGCGATCGAGCATCGCCCGCGCCAGCGCCGCGCCGATCCCGAGGAGCAGCCCGGCGAGGATGCCTATCCCGATGTTGACGCCGACGCGCGGCCGCAGCGCGGTGAGCGGGAGGTTCGGCCGATCGAGGATGTGGATGTTGTTCACCCGCAGCATTCGCTGGAGATCGCTCTCCTTCGTGCGCTCCAGGACGAGCTGGTACAGCTTCTCCGTGTTGTCCTTCGTCCTGCGGAGTCGATCGTACTCGATCTTGAGGGAGTTCAGCTCGAACGCCTGCTTCTTCGCGTCCTCGAGCAGCCCCACGAGGCCCCCCTCCTGGCGCTTCACGATGGCGAGATCGCGGCTCACCGCGCCCTGAACGTTCTTGATCTCGGCGACCAGCGCGCTCCTGTTGGCGGCGACCCGCTCGGTCGCGGCGCGGACGTCGGGGTGGTTTTCACCCTTGCCGGAGCCGATGAGCGCGTCGCGCTCACGGGCGCATTCCTCCTGGCGCGCGCGCAGCATCTGGAGGACCGGGCTCTGGATGAGCTCGGAGGCGGGGAGGTCGAGCGGGTTGTTCGGGTCGAGCTTCGACAGCTCGTGGTTCCGGGCCGCGAACTCTTCACGTTTCGTGCGCACGGACGTGAGAGCGTCGTTGATCTGCTTCATCTCCTCGCGCAGCAGGTTTGTCTTGTCCTCGAAATCGACGTCGAGGATGTTCTTGCTGAGCTTGTATTCGTGGAGCGACGTCTCGCTCGTCTCGAGATCGTTCTTCAGCTTGTCGAGCTGCGCCCGGAGCCAATCGACGGCTGAGTTCGTCGAGGCGACCGCGTCATCGAGGTTCTGCTCGATGTAGATGTCCATCAACGTGGAGAGGATGCGCTGAGCCCGCTCGCGATCCGCGTCGTTGTAGCGGATCACCGCGAGGCGGCTGTCCTTCACCGGCTCGACAGCGAGCCGCTCGCGCAGGATCTCCGCGGCCTCCTCCGGGGTCACGGACATCGGCCCGGGCGAGGCCGCGTCCTTCGGGAGGTCCTTCAGAAAATAAGCATCGTTCTGCAGGTTGAGCTGGGCGACGACCGCCAGCGCCACCCGGATGGACCGGATGACCTTGTACTGGGTTTCATAGTACTCGCGGTTATTCCAGTACGAGCCGGCGCCCATGTCGACCACGGTGTCGACCCCGCGGCCGAGCGGCCGAGGAGGGTTCGGATCGAACTGCACCGTCGCCGCCGATTGATAGATCTTCTTCTGCCCGAGCGTATAGAACGTGACGCTGAGGGCGACCAGGAGCAGGGTGGTCAGCGCGATGGCCCAGTGCTTGCTGACCGTTCGCCAGGTGACGACGAGGTCGAACGCGCGCTCGCCTGTGATCTCGTCGCGGAGAGCGGTCGTGGAGGGGGCTCTGGATTCGTCGGCCATAAGTCATGCGCTCGAAGCGCCTTCGCGGAGGGTAGAGGTCCGCGCGGAGGGCTAAGGTGCCCGCGGCGTCTCCAAAATTCAAGCCGGGGTTCTTACCAGGGGGGACGATGTAGTGCAATGTGCGCATTGTGGCAGGGCGCGGCCTGGCGGCGGCCTGGCGTCGGGGAGGCGAGGTGCGGCACATTCTCGCGCGGTGCGACGCTCGCGCCGATGCAGTACACTCCGGCCGCGCGTTCGGCAGCGAAAAACGCGCTCGGGCAGTCAGAATGGAACGATCGTCCTTCATGGCGCGCGGCGCGGTCGCGAGCGCGGTTTGCTCTGCGCTCCTCCTCGAGGGGGCCTCGGCCTTCGCCGACTGGCCATCTGCCCGTCACGACACGCAGCGCACGGGCGCCACGTCGTCCACGAGCAATATCGTGAAGCCGGCGCCCTACTGGCGGGCGTACCTCGGCGGTGTCCTCTCGACAGGCCGGGTGCTCGCAGGGGACGCGGACCAGGACGGCGATATCGACCTGCTCTTTGTGTCCGGCGGCCGCGTCGTCCTCTCCGATCCGCTGGGGTTCGTCCGCTGGAGCACCCCATCGCTGGGATTGCAGACGCTGCACTCCGTCGACGATCTCGACGGAGACGGGCGGGTCGAGATCGTCGCGCTGAGCGGCGCGGGCGCGGCGGTCATCGATGGATCGAGCGGAGCCGTCCTGTGGCGCGAGGACGCCTCGGAGCTCGGAACGCTCGGGGCCGCGCGCCTCGCGGATTTCAACGGCGACGGTTATCTCGATCTCTTCCTGGACGAGTGCGGCTGTTGCAGCGTGCGCACGGACAGCCCGGGTGTCATCTACAGCTTCGCGGGGGGGTTCGGCGCTGTCGAGCGGTTGCCTCCTCCTCCGCGGCGCGTGCATTGCAACGCGACGATCGACACGGTGGGCGACTGGAACGGAGATGGCGCGGACGATCTCCTCGTGTCCTCCTATGACCAGCTATTCCTCGTCTCGGGCTCGGGGGACGTTTTTGCGGAGTCGGCCAGCATCGGCGCCCATCTCGGCGGGGCCGTCTGCGAGGCGGTGACCATGGGCGATCGGGCGAGCCCCGGTCAACACGCGCTCTGCTTCCAGAATCGGGTCCGCGGCAACCAGGGCGCGCGCGAGGTCACCCTGCTCGCGTACAGGCCGGACGAGAGCCCGTCGCTCGCTGTGGTCTGGCGAAAGATCCTCAGCCCCAATGACGGCGGCGACGCCCGCGCCCCGACGCGCCTCGCGTGGGATCTCGACGGCGACGGCGCGCTCGAGGTGCTGGCGAGCGGCAAGGTGGGCGAAACCTGGACGTCCTTCGTGCTCGATGCCGCCACGGGCGCCGTGCTCGCCACCCTTCCCGACGCGATAGCGCAGGGCGCGGTCCAGGGAGACGCCGGCTCCGAGCAATGGATCGTCGCGTCGCGCGAAGAGCGCGTGTCGGCGTACCGGTTCAGCCGCGCCGCCGGAGGCTCGCTGGAGAGGCTCTGGTCGCTGGACGGCGAGCGGGTGCGCACGCGGCTCGACTGGGCGAGATCCCGCAGGACGAACCTCGCCTTCTCGCTGGTGACTCCGGATCTCACGGGCGACGGACGCGGCGAGCTCGTGCTCGAGTCGACGTCGGAGCCCGTGGCGCTCACCGCGGTCGACATGCAGGGGGGCGGGACGACGGTCGCGGCCGTCTACTCCGTCGAGCCTGGCAGCGGCGTCGCGGCGCTCGAGCTGCCCGTCGCGAGCGCTCCGTCGTGGCCGCGGCTGGTGGTCTCCCGGGCCGATGGGTTCCTCACGTTGCTCGACGCGTCGTTCGGGCCCTCCAACCTCGTGCGGGAGGGGCGCGACGTCCTGCCCGGGATGCGCGTCGGCGGCTTCTACACAGGCCCGGGCGCCTTCGTCAATTTCGGCCGCGCCCCGCTCGCCGCGAGGTTCTCTCCGGAGGACGCCGCCGCCAGCGTCGTGGTCGTCGACAGCCGGGGCGACCTCGTCCGGGTCGCGTCCGACGGCGCGAGCAACGTGGCGCCGGCCAAGCCCGCCTGGCGCGTGAGGGACGCGTTTGGCGCGTCCATCGTTCCCGCCGAGGGGAGCTCGCCCGCGACGCTCGCGTGCTTCAGGCGGCTGCACCCGCTCACCGACCCGGCGAAGTACGCCGTCGCGACGCTCGACGCGAACGGCAGGCCAACGAGCGAAACTCCGCTCGAGAAGCCCCCCGCGTGGGACGTGCTGCACGGGGATCTCGACGGAGACGGCGCGCGCGAGCTCGTGGCGGTCACGGTGGATCCGAGCCTGCACACCGAGGTCGTCGCGATCGATCGGGGCGGCGGCGAGCGGTGGAGACACCGTATCGACGCCTCCGCCGGCACCCAGGCCGTCGCGATCGCCGACTGGAACGGAGACGGCGCGGAGGACGTGGCGGTCGCGATCAACAGGGCCAAGGTGCTCTCGGGCAGGAACGGCAGCCCCCTCGGCGAGAACCCGGAGACGGTGCTCTATTTCATGCCCATCCTCGCCGATGTGTCGGGAGATCATCGGCTCGAGATGACCCTGCAGGGGGGGTATGCCCCCGCGCGGGCGCTGCCGCACGACCTGAGCGCCGCGCTGTGGCGGGGCGCGGAGGACATCCGTCCCTATCCGCACGGCGCGATCGCGCGCTGCGACGGCAAAACGGTCCTCGTCGAGGGGTCGTTCATGAATCCGGCGCGGCTGACGTTCTTCGTGCTGGACGCCGCCAGCGGGGGGCAATCGAGCTTCATCGTCCTCGCGGGCGACGGCGCGTTCGACGCGGAGGACGCCGCAGCGCGGGCGGGCGCCCCGATGGGCCAGCTCGGAGACGTGGCGATCTCGCGGAACCTGACCGGGCGCGCGTCCGCCGGTCCGACCGCCATCGTCGGCTCCACGAACGGCTTCCTCTATGCGGTCGACGCGTGCTCGGCGCGCCTCGTGTGGTCTTATGCTTTCGGCAGCCCCGTCGGCTCACCGAGCCTCGCGGACACCGACGGTGACGGCCACGACGACATCCTCGTGAGCGTGGCAGACGGCTACCTCTACAACATGCGACACGAGATCCTGCCGGCGCCCGAGTTCGTCTGGGACGTCGATCCGGGCAGCGGCGAGCGGGGCGAGGACATCGACGAGATCGAGACGAGGGACACGCTCCACATGAGGTGGTCGAAGGTCGATGGCGCGACGTCGTATCAGGTGACGGTCGTGGGCGGGCAAGGGGATTACCTGAGCTCGCCTGCGTGGCAGGACGTGGGCGACGTCGTCGAAGCCTCGGTCGGCGGGCTGCCGCTCCTCGATGGGGCGAAGTACTACGTCGGCGTGCGCGCGGTCTCTGCCGCCGGGCTCTCGCCGGACCGGGGGTCGGACGGCGTGATCGTGAGGATGCCGCAGGGCGAAGGGGGAGGCGGCGGTGGAGCCGGAGGCGCCGGAGGCGCCGGCGGCGCCGGCGGCGGGGCAGGGGGTGGCGGCGATGGCGGAGCAGGGGGCACCGGCAGCGCAGGTCCTGGCGGAGCCGGCGCGGCCGGGTGGGACGACACGCTCCTGTACGGCCGTGGTTGCGTGTGCACCGAGGCGCCGGGGCAGCGTCCGGCCTCGTGGGCGGCCGGCCTCGGCGCCATCGCCCTGGCGCTCGTCGCCCTCGGCCGGGCCCGCGGGACGGCGAGCGCGCCGCCGAGCCGCCGCGCGACCAGGGCACCTCGCGGGCGCTGGCCGCACGACGCGCGGCCGGCGCGCTAGAAGCTCACGCCCCCGCCGAGCACCAGCGTGAGCGCGAACGCCGCGCTCAGCAGGAGTATCGCGCCGAGCGTGTACCGCCGCACAGGCGCGTCGATCACGAAGGCGAGGCGCGCCACGCCGACCAGCACCGAGGGGCCGAACACGCCGAAATGGCGGACCAGGGGCGCCGGCGCCAGCAGGAGCCATCCGGCCACGCACGCGCTGCTCAGCACGCTGCCCGCCGCGAGCACGCGGCGCGAACCCGGGCCGGAGAAGTAAATGCACATGGCGTCCGTGACGAGCGGAGCCACCGCGGAGACCAGCATCGTCATCGTCATGGCGTCGCGCGCGGCGCCCGAGTGCGGCAGGCCGGGGATCCGGACCGTGAAGATCACATAGATGGCCGCGCCGAGGAGCGAGAGCAGGGCGGCCGGAGGCAGCCAGGCGCGCACGGCGCGCGCCTGCCAGGCCGCCGCGTCTCCAGACCTGCTCGCGCCCGCGACCGCGCGCGCCGCGAACGCCTGCGACGCCTGGGAGAGCACCGCGGCGAACGACCAGTAGAGCACCTGCTGCCCCACGCGATGGTCGCCGATGAGCTTGAGGTTGGCGCTGAGCGAGATCGGGTAAACGATGACCGTCGAGAAGTTCGCGATGGAGTACGGGACCGCGCGCCGGACGATGAGCATCGCGTAACGCGCGGCGCGCCGGAGCCGGGTCGGGCGCAGGAGGAGCAGCGCAGGCGAGGCGCCGGCGATCCCGATCGCGACGGCGACGGCATCGGGGCGCCCCGCGAGCGCGGCCAGCATGGACGCGCCCGGGGAGAAGACGAGGAGCACCGCGAGCGCGTGCACATACCGCCCCCGGAGCTGCCAGCTCGGCCAGATGCTCGGCGAGGCGGCGGCGAGCAGCGAGCACGCGCTGAAGAGCGCGGTGACCAACCCCGCCGTCCCGCCCAGCCCGGTGATCAGCTCATGGGCGAGCGTGCAGCTGAAGGCGAACACGGCGACGAGCGCGATGGCGCCGCCCACGAGCGCGCGGCCCTCCCTGGTCGCGAAGGCGCGCGCGCGGCGCGCAAGGGTCGGCGCGAGGCCGGCGGAGACCAGCGCGACGACGACCATCCCGCGCGACGTGTAGTTGGCGAGCGCGGTGAGCGCCGCGGGGTCGGCCGACAGCGCAAGCACCCACTGGGCCGCGAGAGAGACGGCGCGAGGCAGGATGACCGCGAAGGCGACCCCGGCGCCGCCGTGCATCCCAGCGCGCAGCAACGACGACAGCTTCACAGGGCGATTCGAAGGACGGGGAGGAAGGCGGAGATGGCCACGATCGTGCGCAATCTACCTACGGGCTGAGCGAAGGCGCCAGCGCCTTCGCCTTCTCCTCGAGGACCCGCTTGCGCAGCGCAGGGTCCTGCCCCCCGCGCCGCTGCAGCAGGCGCTCCAGCGCCTTCGACGCCTCGATGTGCGCGCCCGCGCGGCTGGCGGCGTCGGCCAGCTTGAGGAGACGCTCCTCGGTCGGCTCGTCCTGCGCTGCCCGCGCGTAGTAGGTCACGGCCGACGGATGGTCTTTCCGCGCCGTGAGCAGGTCGCCGGCCCAGGTCGACGTCGCCGCGCACGCCGCGAGCGTGGTGCACGACGCGGAGAGCAGCTCGCGGAGCGCGGGGAGGAGCTTCTCGGACGAGGCCATCTGCGCCGCCGCGACGACCCGCAGGCGAAGACAGCCGGCCCGGTTGTCCAGCCGCTCGCAGCTCCCCGAGAGCAGCTGCTCCGCCTCCGCGCTCTTCTTGCCCAGGAGGAGGAGCCGCGCCCTCAGCTGGACCGCGAAGAACGAGTCGTCGTCGAGGCCCTGCACCGCCGCCGCGTGCGCCTCGATCTCCCGCTCGCAGGCGGCCCTCCGCCCGTCGTCACCGCCGCAGCGGGCGGAGCCCGGGACCTCCAGCATCGCGAGCAGCGCATCGCCGGCAGCCCAGTGCGCTCCGACCCGCGCGGGGTCGCGTGCGATCGCCTCCTCCGCGCAGCGCAGGCGCAGCTCGACCTCTTCCCGGCGGTCGCCCGCGGTGGCCATGCGCTCGAGCACCGCGACCCCGGCCTTGCCTTCCGGCACGGCCCGCAGCAGCTCCTCCCACGTGTGGGTCCACTGCCGGGCGAGCCCCGCGGCCGTGTCGGTCACGCCGGGGTCGTCCTCCACGGCGAGCCGCAGGCTCAGGAGCGCCTGCTCCTTGGCGCCGCGCGACGCGAGCACCTCCGCGAGCAGGAGGTGGGCGCGCCCGTGGCGGCGCGAGCGCTCGAGCGTGCGCTGGAGCCATGGGATGGGGCTCTCGCCGCTGCCCCGCAGCGCGGCGACCGCGCCGAGCAGCGGGAAGTACGGCTCCGCGGGGTGGCGGAGGATCGCCGCGCGGAGCTCCTCGCGGAAGCGTGGCCAGCCGGCGCCGCTCGCCGCGCCGGCGTCGCTCTGCGCGCGCAGCGACCGGCGGTCGTGGTCGACGTCACGCCAGCCGAAGCGCACCATCAGGGAGACGAGCGCGAGCGCGGAGGCCGCGGCGCAAGCCGCCGCCTGCCACGGCCGCCGCCGCTCCGGGCCGGGCTCGCCCGCCGGAGCCTCGTGCCGCGGCCGCTCGCCATGGGCCTCACCCCAGAGCGAGCCCAGGGTCGTCGCGAGCGCGATGCTGACGCCTGGCACCTCGAGCCCGAGATCGAACAGGTTCTGGAGGACGAGCACCGCGCAGCCGACCCAGGCGCCGAGCGCCGCCGTGCTCGCGCGCAAGGCGATCTTGCCCGGGCGAAACGCGGCGCCGAGCGCGACGAGCGAGGCCGCCGCGACCGGAGCACCCCACTCGGCCGCCCACTGGATCACCACGTTCTCGGCGTGTGTGAACACGATGTTCCCCGGCGACTGTCGGTACGCCGGGAACACCGTCTCGAACGCGCCGCGCCCGACGCCGAGGAGCCAGTGATCCGCGAGCAGCGGGAGCGTCGAGCGAAAGAGCGACAGCTTGTCGAGGTTGTCGTCCGCCATCTCCGCGAGCGTGCGGTTCGTCGCGGCGAGCGCGGCCAGCAGCGCGCCGCCGCCGATGGCCACGCTCAACAGCCAGGCCGCCGCGCCCCGGCCGCGGGGGCCGGAGCGGTGCCTGCCGCGCCGCCGCGAGAGCAGCGCGAAGAGGGCGAGGCCGAGCGGCAGCACGAGCAGCCCTCCGCGCGACGACGCGATGATGCCGACCCCGACGATCGTGGTGAGGCCGACGCCGGCGACCCAGGGCGGCAGGAGCGGCCTGCTCGTGAGCAGCAGCCCGACCCCCGAGAGGACGCCGAGGTTCAGGTAACCGGCGAGGTTGTTCGGGTTGAGCAGCGGCCCGACGTGCCATGACGCCACCGAGAACCGCGGTTGATACAGGCCGAAGACGGTCGTCGCGCCGAGCAGCCCGTGGGCGATCGTCGTGAGCGCGGCGAGGAACGCGCTGCCGAAGACCAGGGTGATCCCGAGCTTCGCGCCGCGCCGCGCGCCGACGAACGCGGCCGTGATGAAGACTCCGGTATAGGTCAGCCATTTCACGGCCTCCACCAGCGTCGCCCCGGGGTCGAGCGAGGCGCTGGCGTACCGCGGCGCCGCCTCGCCGAGCGGCATCAGGGAGCGCGACCAGATGTCGGCGCTCGCCGGCGAGAGCCGCTCGAGCCACGCGAGCGGCAGCGGCGCGGCCTGCAGCAGCGTATACGCGGTCAGGCCGAGCAGCGTGAGCGCCGGCAGCGTCTTCACGGGAGACGGCTCGCCGGCGATCGCGCTGGCGCGGAGCGAGAGCGCGGCGGCGATCGCCACGACCGCGGACACGAGGGCCAGCGTCGGCGTATGGACAGCGCCGATGGCGAGCACGGACCCGGCGACGATGGCCCCGAGCAGCCACGGGATCACGCGCTCGGCGAGCGGCGGTGCGGTGCCTCCTGGGCGGCTCCGCGCCGCGGCGCCCATCGAGCGCCGGAGCTCGGCGGGCGACCTCAGCTTCGGGCGTGTGGAGTCCGTCGTCACGGCCGGCCAGGGTAGTCGATCTGCGCCGCAGAGGGACGGGGTCGCTCACGGCACCATCGAGTCGACCTGCGCACTCGCGGGATTGACCGAGAGAGTGTGAGATGACGAGCATCCATCCAGGAGCGCTGTCGCGCGCCGCCGCGCATCAATGCGCCTTCCTTCGCGTTCGACGCCGAGCGGTTGATCTCGAAGGGGTCGCTCGAGGCGCGGATCGAGCTCGCGCCCAACCACGCCTCCGGCGACCAGCTCGCCGATCACGACCTGCTCCGAGGAGGCGCTCGCGCAGCCTCGCCGCTCGTGTAGAGTGCGCCGCGTGCTCACGCTCTCGGCGCATCCTCTGCTCGAAGTCGCCGCCTTCGTCACGACGTTCCCCGCGCCGCTCGGCGAGCTGCAGGGGAGCGACGCGCTCCGCGGCCTGCTGTCCGACAAGGCCTCGGCCCCGTTCCGCTCGGACGACGGCGTGCGGTCGGCGGTCCGCGATCTGCTCCGGCACGGCGGTTACAAGCCGACAGGCCGGGGCAAGCCGGCCTCCGAGTACCTCATCCGCGCCGCCGAGGGGGGATCGCTCGCGGCCATCAACGCGGCCGTGGACGCGTGCAACGCCGTGTCGCTGCACACGGGCCTTCCCATCAGCGTGATCGATCTCGACCGCGCCCGCCCGCCGCTCCGCATCGAGGTCGCGCCCGCTGGGGCCCGCTACGTGTTCAACGCCTCGGGGCAGGAGATCGACCTCGAGGGGCTCCTCTGCGTCTTCGACGCGGACGGCCCGTGCGCGAACGCCGTGAAGGACGCGCAGCGGACGAAGACGCACGCGGGGACGACGCGCACGCTCTCGGTCCTCTGGGGCAGCCGCGCGCTTCCGGGCCGCGCCGCGGGAGCGGCCGCCTGGTACAAGGAGCTGCTCGCCGGCGTCGGCGCGGCGACCTCGGACGCGCCGATCGCGGCCTGATCGCCCGGCGCGCGGGCCATCGCCTCCCACGCACGCCGGCGCGCCGCCGCTGCCGCGATGCGCCCTACGGCGCCGGCGCAGGGGGGTCGGGCAGCGTGATCACGCTCTCGTCCTTGTCGGTGAGCCACCGCCAGTTGTCGATGAGCCCGGTCGAATCGAGCTGATGGTCTCCGGCGTCGTAGGCCCCCCATCGGATCTTGATCTCCGTGTTCGGCTCCACGGGCGCCGAGGTGACCAGCCAGCTCGTCCCCGCGCGGCTCTCGAACCCCGTCCCGAGCAGCTCCCGGGTCCCGCGGGTGCACGCGTAGACCCTCTCGTCGAGATCGCAGGGCGGGCCGTCCGCGCAGGCGCAGACGTCGATGAAGGAGTTGTTGACGCTCATCGCGTTCCTCTCGCTGTCGAACAGGATGTGGCCATCGATGAGGTTGGCCGGTCGCGGCGAGAGGAACGCGACGAAGTAATCGTTGAAATTGTCGCAGACGACGGGCCAGTCGAACGTGACGTAATTGACGTTGAACGCGAAGCCGCGGACGTTCGACGGGACCCGGAGAGTGATCTCGACGGCGGTCGGATCGGACGGCTTCGCCGGCACGAGATCCTCGCAGTTGCGAGGGTCCTTCGGAAAGCCCTCGGGGAACTCGCCTTCGTACTTCTTGTCGAAGCCCTGCGGGCTCTCGAACCCCTCGTCGTCCGCCGTCCGCGCCGTGCCGCTCGAGAGGGCGAGCAGCCGCGTGCCCGCCCTCGGCGGGACGTTGGGTCCGAACTTGGGGAGGATGCCGTGCCCGAGGTGGAAGTTGGCGAGCAGCTGGGCTTCCTGCGGCGGCGGCGCGCCGTCGACCATGACCCAGGCGGCGGAGACCACGCCCCAGTCGCGGGGCCCGGACGACATCTTGCACAGCTCGACCGCCCTCGCGGCGTTGAGCGGATCCAGGTCGTCGAGCGGGATCCCGTCGTCGCACGGCTCGGGCACGTTGTCGGGGATGCCGTCGCAGTCGTCGTCCACGGGCTCCGGCGAGGCTCCCCCTTCTCCACCGACCGTCGGGAGCTCGAGCGCTCGCGGGTTGATCAGCGCGTTGCAATCGTCGCAGTCGCCGTCGAGCTCCGTGAAGCCGTCGCCGTCGTCGTCGGCCTCCGGCGAGCCGCTGCAGCCCGCGCCCCCCGCACCCACCCCCGCGGACGAGGCGGCGGTCGTCGCGTCGGCCGTCGTTTCGGCTGTCGTGGTCGGTGTCCCGCCGGTGCTGGAGCTGCTCGCGGCGCCGCCCTCCCCGACATCAAGGCCGCCTACCGGTCCGATGTTCCCGGTGCAGGCCGTGCCCAGACACCCTGCCGCGGTGATGAGGCTCAAGAAATTCAACCAAGGTTTCATCGGTGCTCCTCGAGGTCGCATGGAACCAGGGAGGTTCGGGTCGATCCGGCGATACGGGAGTCGTCGATGATTTTATCAGCAGAAGCGGCCGCAGCAGTCAGCCCATCCCGGCAAAGGTCGGTGCTTTTTTGTGAGGTGAATGCCCACATCGTGGCCCCCGCATCCGACCCAGGCGCCATGGTCCATGCGCGTTCCAGGAGACGCGGGTCGTGGCGACAAAACGCAGAGCGCCGGCGCTTCGACAGCGCCGGCGCTCTCGGCCTCTCCGAGGGGCCGTCCACGGTTCGCCCCGCTCACACGCAGCGGGCGGAGCGCTCTGAACGATCAGGCCTGGGCGCCCACTTCCTTCTTGCCCTTGCGCTTCGGCTCCTTCTTGCTCCCGGCGCCGTTCGTGGTCGCGGGGACCGCGGCGAGCGTCGGGCGCAGCAGGTCCTCGGCCAGCTTGGCCGCGCGGTCCGTCTTCTCCCAGCTGAACTCGTCACGCCCGAAGTGCCCGTACGCGGCCGTCTTTCGGTAGATGGGCTTCAGCAGATCGAGCTGATCGATGATCGCCTTCGGCCGCATGTCGAAGTTCTGCATGATGTACTTCTCGAGCACGTCCTCACCTACGCGGCCCGTGCCGAAGGTGTTCACGTGGACGCCGACCGGCTGCGCGACGCCGATGGCGTAGGCGATCTGCACCTCGCAGCGCGCCGCGAGCTTGGACGCGACGACGTTCTTCGCGACGTAGCGCGCGTAGTAGCAGGCGGAGCGGTCGACCTTCGTCGGGTCCTTGCCGCTGAAGGCGCCGCCGCCGTGCCGGCCCATGCCGCCGTAGGTGTCGACGATGATCTTGCGGCCGGTGAGGCCGGCGTCGCCGAAGGGGCCGCCGACCACGAAGCGGCCGGTGGGGTTCACGTAGATCTTCGTGCTCCGATCCATCAGCTTGGCCGGGATGCACTTCTCGATGATCAGGCTCCGCACCGCGTCGACGATCGTCTTGTGCTTGACCTCGGGGCCGTGCTGCGTCGACACGACGACGGCGCTCACGCGCACGGGCGTCTGATCTTCGTACTCGATCGTGACCTGGGTCTTGCCGTCGGGGCGCAGCCAGTCGAGCTTCTTGGATTTGCGGAGATCGGCGAGCTTCCGGGCGAGGCGGTGGGCATAGCTGATGGGGGAGGGCATCAGCTCCGACGTCTCGTCCGTCGCATAACCGAACATGAGCCCCTGGTCGCCTGCCCCCTGCTCCTTGAAGAGGCCCTCGCCCTCGGTGACGCCGCGGGAGATGTCGGGCGACTGCTTCTCGATCGCCGTGAGCACCGCGCACGTCTCGTAGTCGAAGCCCATCGCGGCGTCGGTGTAGCCGATGTCCTTGATGGTGTTGCGCACGACGACCGGCATGTCGACCCACGCCGAGGTGGTGATCTCGCCGGCCACGACGGCCATCCCCGTCTTCACCAGGGTCTCGCACGCGACGCGGGCCGTCGGATCCTTCTCGAGGATCCCGTCGAGAATGGCGTCGGAGATCTGGTCGCACACCTTGTCGGGGTGTCCTTCGGTGACGGACTCGGATGTGAACTGGTAACGGCGCATGAATCGCTCCTTCGGCGGACTCGAGATCGGACCTCTACGCATAGTTCGAGCGCGGGGCACCGTCAACGCGAGCCGCGGCCTTCCGCGGACAAAAGCGCCGGCCGGACGAGCTGCCTCCGGGCTGTCGGTGTGGGCTGTCAGTGTGGGCTGTCGGTGTGAACGGTGCCGGGCGGCTGTCGCTGTCGACCCGCACCGACGTTCCGCGCAGGCTGCTGCCTGGGCAGCAATCTCACTCGGCTTCGCTGCTTCGCTGCTTCCTCGCTTCGCTGCTTCGCTGCTTCCCTGCTTCCCCGTGCGCCCGCGCTCCCTGGTGAAGGCGCCGCGCTGCCTGCGGGGAGCTTGCCGGCGGCGTCGCCCGCGAGACCGGACGAGCGGGGGGCGTCGGGCCGCCGATCCGGCGCGCTCGCCCCGAGTGCGCCGCGCCGCCAGAGGTTATGATGCCGCGCATGATGTTCGACGAGATCAAGGCGTGCCTGGAGCGCGAGGGCTGGGCTGTGGAGGTCGTATCCAACGACAGCATGCGCAGCGACTTCCAGGGGGCCGAGCGGCTCTTCCCGCTGTTCGTGCGGCTCTCGCCCCCCTTCGTCGTCTTCGCGGTGATCCCGTTCGTGCGGCTCCCGATGGAGCTCGAGGAGGGCGACGCGATCGTGCGGCGCCTGCTCCAGCTGAACCGTGAGATCAACATGGCCAAGCTCTCGGCCGACGAGGAGGGCGACGTGATTCTCAGCGTCGAGTACCGCCTCGAGGACCTCGATCCGAGCGAGGTGCGCGACGCCGTCGACGTGCTCTCCTTCTACGCGAACAAGCACTATGCCGAGCTCGTGGCGCTCACCGCACCATGAGCGGTCACCGACCCCGCTTCAAGGCAGGATCTGCTCCTCTCTGGGCTTGAGCCCCTCGTGCGCCTTCAGCTCGGTGCGCACGACCCGGACGCGCCGCACGTCGCGCCCGCGGACGACGGTGAGCTCGACGGCGCTCCCGACGGCGCCGCGGAGCCGATCGCGCACCGCCGCCGACGAGAGATCCCGGACATACACGCCATCAATCATCATGATCTCGTCGCCCGGGATCAGCCCCGCCCGCTCGGCGGCGAGGCCCGGCGGCACGTCGCGCACGTAGAGCGCCAGCGACTCGTTATCTCGCCCAAGGACCGCGCCGATGGATCCCACGCTCGCGGTGCACCCTGCGGCCACGAGCAGGAGCGCCGCGCTCCAGGACCTGTTTGCCACCGCGGCACCATAGCGCCGAGGAGCCCCGGCGCGCCGCCATTCTCGCAGGGCGCCCCCCGGAGCGCGCGGCGGGACGCGGCCGCCACGTCAGACCGGCCCGAGCGGACGCGCGCGCTCGTCGAACGTCAGAGCGCCGCAGGCGAGAGAATGTGACTTTACAGGAAGGGAGCGCCCGAGTGTGCCTGTCGCGTCCGCACGCGAGGTGCGAAGCGCGGTTCTCGGTGGGGCTTCAGGAGCGCAACCAACTACGCAGCTGGTCGCCGGAGGCGCGGGATACGCGCTGGAGAGCGCGGCGTGGCGCCCGGGCGCGGGCTTGCAGCGATCTGTCACGCCATGTCCATCGAGAGGTCGCAATCCAGTTGGTCTCCGGGGGCGGCTGCCCTAGAGTCCGGGCCGGGGTCGCCGATGCCTGAACCGCGCGCTGCTGCCGAGAGCTCGACACCTGCCGCCCAGTCCGGCGGTGTGCCCGGCGGCTGGAAGATGCGGATGGAGGACCCGCTCAATCGCTACTATCGGTACCCGATCGCGCGCTGGATCGTGCGGGCGCTGATGAGGACGCCGGTCACGCCGAACCAGGTGACGCTGGTTCAGCCGCTCTTCGCCGCGCTGGCCGGTTACCTGGTGACGTTCGATGATCCGAGGCACCTCATCGCCGGGGCGCTCGTGTTCGAGCTCCGCTCCATCCTGGACTGCGTGGACGGCGCGCTGGCGCGGGCGAAGAGGATGGTGAGCCCCGCCGGGCACGCCATTGACGGCCTGGCCGACTGGCTGGGCGTCGTCTTTCTTTATGCCGGCATCTTCTGGCACCTTCACCTTCACCCGCCGCCGGAG
This sequence comes from Sorangium sp. So ce281, assembly GCF_051527395.1. Classification (NCBI taxonomy): domain Bacteria; kingdom Pseudomonadati; phylum Myxococcota; order Polyangiales; family Polyangiaceae; genus Sorangium; species Sorangium sp. So ce281. The sequence continues at coordinate 9,563,952 of NZ_CP150322.1, read as the reverse complement.
GGCCCGTGGAGCGCGGCCGTGCCCACGAACGCACTCCTGCTGATCGCGCTGCTCCAGGGGGCGCTGCGCTCTTTCTCCGCGGACTACTTCAAGCTCAAGTACTGCTCGATCTTCGAGACGGGCACCGACGAGACGGCGGACGTGCTGCGCCGGAAGATCCAGGCGCTCGGCCCCTCCTCCTCGTTCTTTGCCCATTTCGATGTCTTCATCGGGCGCATGGGGCACCTCGCGTTCGAGCACGAGTGGTTCGACCCGCGGCGGAGCCAGTCCTCGACCAGCGCGGATCAGGTAAAGCAGCTGATCCGGGAGGAGGCGTCGCCGCTCACGCGCCTCATCGGCGCGCTCTGGGCGATATCGAACGGCGACGCGTTCCTGTCGATGGTGGTGCTGACGCTCCTCGTGAACCAGCTCTGGCTGGGCCAGGTCTTCTTCGCGACGGGCGGGGTCGTCTGGATCGTCGCGGTCGTCTGGCTGAACGGCTGGTTCCTCCGCGGCGCATCCCGCCGCGCGAAGCTGGCCGTGGCCTGAGCTCGGCGATGGGCTGCGCCGCCGAGCTCGGATCCGCGAGTCCCCCTCAGCGCCCGCTCTAGAGGGCGCTCGCCAGGCGGCGGGCCTTCTCCACGTCTTCTTCGAAGTCGATCTCGGTCCAGGGCAGGTCGTCGACGCGCTCGATACCGAACGGTACCTCCTGGAAAGCGCGGTCCATCGCGGCCTCGTACTCCTGGTCGAGGCGGCCGGCGGAGACCTCCTCCTCCAGGAGGCGCTGCATCGCGCGACCGCCCTGCGGGCCGACCTTGGCGAAGCCGACGGTCTCGCCGGCGATGTCCCAGTCCTTGCCCACGCGGCGCGCGATCTTGAGGACGCGGCCGGCGCGGACGCCGACCATCATCTCTTCGCCGCTCTCCTCCGAGCTCGCGTCGACCAGCAGGCAGTTCTCGTGGGGCGAGCTCACGAGGCGCCGCAGCAGCGCGGCGGGGTACAGCACGTCGGCGTCCATCCACAGCCCGCCGCCCGACAGCCGGTCGGCCGCCACGTGGAGCGAGACGATGCTGCCGTGGGTGAACCGCGGGTTCTTGACGAGCTCGATCTTCAGCGAAGGGCGGAGCGAGGCGAGCGCGTCCTCGATCATCTCGTGCCGGAAGCCGACGACGATCGTCAGATCGGTGACGCCGCTCTCGGTGAGGTTCACGAGGTGGCGCTCGAGCAGCGTCTTGCCCTCGATCGAGATGAGGCACTTGGGCGCGTCCCGGCCGATGCGCCGGCCGCGGCCGGCGGCGAGCAGGATCGCCCTCATCGGCGCGCCTCGGCCGCGAAGCGGGAGGCGAGCTCCTGCGGCGTCTCCGCGACGCGGCCGATGCCCTTCACGGTGCCGCCGTCGACGAGGGCGAGGACCATGACCGGGCCCGGCTGCACGAGCGCGACGCGCAGCGACGCCTCGAAGGACTCGGCGGAGTCGGCGCGGTGCGTGGCGCGGTAGCCGACCGCGCTGGCGACCGACTCGAGCCTCACGTCGCCCGAGATCGTCCGCTGCCCGCCCGTCGAGGCGTGGGAGCGGTTGTCGAGGACGACGTGCACGAGGTTCGCCGGCCGCTCGCTGCCGACGCTGGCGAGGGCGTTCATGCCCATGAGGACGTTGCCGTCGCCGTCGAGCACGAAGATCCGCTTGCGCGGCTGCGCGAGCGAGAGCCCCAGGCCGATCGACAGGCCGAGCCCCATCGAGCCGATCATGTAGAAGTTCGAGGGCCGGTCCTGCGTCGTGTAGAGCTCGCGGCCGATCATGCCGTTGCAGCAGACCACGAGGTCGTCCTTGCCGACCGCCGCCGTGAACACCTTCAGCGCTTCGAGCTTGTTCATTCGAGCACCCCCGCGGGCACGATGAGCGCCGCCGGCTGCCTGGTGGAGAGCATGACGTCCTTCGCCCACTGCACCTGGGGGCCCATCGGCTCGGCGGCGCGGAGGACGCGGTGCTGGATCTTCATCAGATCGAGGATGGGGAGCATGATCTCGCCCATCATGATGTGCTCCGGGGCGTCGTTGCCGCCCTCGCCGCGCCAGGAGATGACGAGCAGCGTGGGCACCTCGTACATCGTGCTGAGCGAGGCCAGCGCGTTCACGGAGACGCCGAGCCCGGAGTTCTGCATCAGGACCATCGGCAGCCTGCCGCCGAGCCAGGCGCCGAAGGCCATCCCGATGGCGCTGTCCTCGCGGGTCGCCGAGATGTAACGGGCGCTCGTGTCGGCGTCGAGCCGCGAGACCAGGCCCTTCAGCAGCGAGCAGGGCACGCCCGCGAAGAAGTCGAACCCCGCCTCCTTGAGCGCGGCGACGAACTCGGGCGCATACGATTTGCCTGAACCGTGGGACATCGCCTCACTCCTTGATGAGCGCCCAGGCGCGACGGTAGTCCTCGAACGTGTCGATCTCGAGCCACCCCTTGTAAACGTCGATCGCCTGCACGTCCGCGCCGCGGTCGACGAGCTCCTGGAGCAGGTCGGTGAAGGTCGCGTTGCGGAGCGACTCGGCCTCGTGGAAGCCGCCCTTCGCGCGGCTCTCCTGCAGCTGGTGGTAGCAGTCGGTGAGCAGGCGCGCGCCCTTCGCGGTGAACATGGCCATGCCCACGAACTCGCCGTGCGCCTCGCCCGCGGGGATCGCGCGGCCGACGCGGGCCACCCGGTGCGGCGCCTCGGCGCCGACGAAGCGGTAACCGGCCTCCTGCGCGTCCTTCAGGGCCACGAGGTCGGGCACGCCGCGCGCGTCCTTGGGCCGCTGGCCCTCGGCGTACGCGCGGTCGACGACGATCGAGATGTCCGCCGGGCTCTTGAGGAGCTTCTCGAGGTGGCCGCGCTCGAACACGATGTCGCCGTAGAGGAAGAGGAACGGCCCGCTCAGCTCCTTGGAGGCGCGGAAGAGCGAGACCACCTCGTTCGTCGTCGCGTACTCGTCGTTGTCGTAGAAGCGGGCGTTCGGGACCTTGATCGCCTCCTTCTTGTACCCGCGCACGACGGCGACGTCCTTGACGCCGCAGGCGTTGAGCACGTCGATCTGCCGCTCGAGGATGCTCTTGCCCTTCAGGTCGAGCATCGGCTTCGGCAGCTCCTCCGTGAGCGGCAGGAGCCCCTGGCTCTGGCCGGCGGCGAGGATGACGGCGGTGACGCCCGGGCTGCCGGAGGGCAGGAAGCTCGACTCCTCCTGCTTCATCTTGTCGACGCCCACGAGCTGGTAGACGCGCTCGAGCGGCACGACCTTGTCGTCGACGCTGCCGGTGTACATCTCGCGCTTCAGCGTCTGGAGCGTCTCCGTCATCGCCTTGATCGACGAGCGGATCGCGTGGTTCGCGAAGATGATCAGCTTGAAGCCGGCCTTGTGCAGCGTGTCGACGCTCGTCGTGCGGTAGATCGTCGGCACGCAGACGAGCGGCGTGTTCGGGCGGTCCCACGCGCGGGCGAAGGAGAGCACCTCGTCCGGGTCCTTGCTCTTCGAGTGGATGAGGACCATGTCGGCGCCCGCGTCCGCGTAGGCGCGGCCGCGGCGGAGCGCCTCCTCCATCCCCCAGCCGGCGATGAGCGCCTCGGTCCGCGCGATGACCACGAAGTCGCGATCCTTCTGCGTCGCCTTCGCCGCGCGGACCTTGAGCGCGTGCTCCTCGACGTCCGCGAGCTCGCGCTTCACGCCGGCGTAGAAGCTGCAGCGCTTCGGGAAGATGTTGTCTTCCATGCAGATCGCCGCGATGCCCGCCGCCTCGTACTCCTCGACGCAGCGGACGACGTTGACGGCGTTGCCGTAGCCGTTGTCGCAGTCCGCCACGACCGGGAGCGACGTGTTGTTCATCATCTTGGCGGCCTGGAGGTTCTCCGCCATCGTGAGGATGTTCGCGTCCGGCACCGCGTAGCTCGCGGAGATCTCGAAGCCGGAAGCCCAGAGCCCGTCGAACCCTGCCTCTTCGCCGATCTTTGCAGAGAGCCCGTTGTGCGCGCCGATGATGACGATCGGCCCGGGGCGGGCCATGAGGTCGCGCAGCTTCCTGGCTTTGGTCACGTCTCCTCCACTCCTCCGCGCGGTGTTGCCATCTCTGCCCGGCGGGCGACCGCGCCCGCGTGCGCCGCGGTGCGTGTCCCCGGCGAGCGGCGTCCCGTCGTCACCGCGCGCGGGCAGCTCCGGGGGCGCCTGATCTCGCTCTCCTCCCCGAGGAGCCGGGCTTCAGAACGGGGCCTGCCTTAACACCGTTCGCCAGTGCCGCCAATGGCAGGGCACGACCGGAGCAGACGATCGCGAGGGCGGCGGAGCGCGCTCTCCGCCGCAGGGACGTGCGCGCTGCGGCGGTGCCTGATGGCGGGCGCGCGTGATGCTCACCGCGCGCCCACTGCAGCTCAGCCCTCGCGGCCGACGACCCCGCGCAAGCGGACCAGCCCGGGGCCCGCGCGGAGCACCGCCTGGCACGCGAGCCGGAGCCGCGGCGGGGCGCCGAAGCGCTCGAGCAGATCGCGCTCGCCGCGCGCGGGTGGCTCGAGGAGCTGCTCCCCTTCGACGACCTCGACGCGGCACGTGGCGCAGCGCGCGTCGCGGCACGAGAACACGATCGGAGCGCGCGCGCTGTCGCAGACATCGATGAGCCTGCCGGCTCCCGTCTCCGCGGTGACGGCGGGGCCGAGCGCGCCGTCCTCGAACACGACCGTGGGCACCGCCGATCCCTCCTCCCTCACCAGGCGCGCGACGCCGAGAGCGCATTTTCTCGGGCGTCGGCACGCATTATACGACGAGCGATGACGGATCGCTGGGACGCAATCATCCTCGGCGGAGGGCCGGGTGGGTCGACGCTCGCCGCATCGCTGGCCCGCCTCGGCCGCCGGGCCCTCGTGCTCGAGCGCGAGCGGTTCCCTCGCTTTCACATCGGCGAGTCGCTGCTGCCGCTGTCCCGCGAGGTCTTCGAGCGGCTCGGGCTGGACGAGGAGCTGGACGCGCGCTTCCTCCGCAAATATGGCGCCCGGTTCCTGTGCTCGTCGACGGGGCGGACGCGGACGTACAGCTTCGCCGACGCGTTCGATCCGAGGTTCGAGTTCGCCTACCAGGTGCAGCGCGACGCGTTCGACCAGCTGCTGCTCCGCCACGCCGCGGAGCTCGGGGCGGAGGTGCGCGAGTCGTGGGAGGCCGTCGAGGTGGTGTTCGAGGGCCCCCGCGCCGTCGGGGTGCGCGCGCGGCCCCGCGCTCGATCCGACGGCGCCGGGCCGGAGGAGGCCGCGGCCGCGCGCGCCGGCTCGAGCGACGCCGTCGAGCTCCGGGCGCCGGTGATCGTGGACGCGACGGGGCGGGACACGCTGCTCGCATCGAGGATGCGGCGGAAGGCGCAGCTGGCCGAGCTCGACAAGACCGCCCTGTTCACCCACTACGAGGGCGTGCCCCGCGAGGAGGGGATCCACCAGGGTGACATCCAGATCGTCCTCTTCGAGCACGGGTGGTTCTGGTTCATCCCGTTCCGCGGCGAGGTGACGAGCGTCGGCGCGGTGGTGTCGTCGAGCTGGATCCGGGGCCGGGCGAAGGGGGAGCGGCTCGACGAGCTGTTCGAGCGCACCGTCGCGCAGAGCGGCTGGGCGCGGGAGTTCCTCGCGAGCGCGCGGCGCGTCAGGCCGGTGGGGGCGCTCGCCGATTTCTCGTACCGGATCGACCAGCTCGCCGGAGATGGATGGCTCTTCGTGGGCGACGCGGGCGGGTTCCTCGACCCGCTCTTCTCGACGGGCGCGCACCTCGCCATCAAGGGCGCCGATCTGGCCGCCACGACCATCCACCGCGCGCTCGACGCCGGGGACACCTCGCGCGCCGCGTTCGCGGCCTACGAGGCGGAGATCCGCTACGCCGTCGATCTCTTCCTGGGGGTCGTTCAGGGCTTTTACAAAGGCCAGTTCCGGGAGACGCTGTTCGAGCCGAACCAGCGGCCCACGATGCGCAAGCTCATCACCAGCATGCTCGCGGGCGACGTGTTCCACGCCGAGCGGCGGCCGCAGTGGGCCTCGTTCCTCCGGCAGCAGTATCCGGCGGAGGTGCCCGCCTTCGCGTGAAGCGCGGCGGGCGGCCGAGCGTGTGCCTCGTCGCGCGCGCGCTCGCCCGGGCGCTCGGCCGTCCGGCGCTCAGCGGCCGCACGCTTCGCGGTCCAGGACCGCGTCGCTCATCTGCTTGCATGCGGCCGCGAGCGCGACGCGCGCCTCCGCCCTCGCGTCGCCCTCCAGCGCCTCGTCGTCGGCCTCCGCCTTGGCCTCGAGCACGTCGCGCGCGATCCGGATCGCGGCCTCGTGGCTCTTCCTGCTCTCCGCGGGCAGCTTGCCGGCGCAGGTGGTCATCGCGACCAGGTAGCTGTCGCAGGCGTCGACCCCCGTGCTGTCGAGGTCGGCCATCCCCGGATCGCCGCCTGCCTTGCCGCAGCCGAGGGCGAAGGTGCCCCAGAGAAGAAGTGCCAGGTGAGCTCTCGCCATGGTCGCGCGCGCCGGAGCGCCGCGCGCCGCAGGAGGCCGGTGCTGGCCGCCTCGCGCGCTGCCCGACGCCGGCGCACCCTGCCATGAGCCCGCGCCGCGGGGCAATTTTTGGTGGCTCCTGCGCGGCGGCGCGCCCTGCCATGCGCCTGCGCCGCGCGGGTCAGGTGCGGATCAGCAGGATGGCGTGCTCGTGGCGCGGGCGGCGCTGGAAGGCGCGCGCCGTGGGGCGGTGGAAGTGGGGGCGCGGCTGCGACGCGACCGCGCGGACCGCGAAGCGCGCGCCGGACGCGGCGGCCCTGACCACGTCGACCGCGTAGACCGGCGCGCCGGCGACCACGCTGTCGGCGATCAGCAGCACGAGCGGCGCGCCGCTCCGGAGGACGCGCGCGAGCGCGGCGAGCACGCCGCCGAGCTCGTCGCGCCAGCGCGCGCGGCCGGCGTCGGGGCCGAGCGGGTCGAGGTGCCGGCGGGCCCCGATCTCGTCCTGCTCGAAGCGGGCGCTGCGGAGCCGGAGCCAGCGCAGCCTCGCCTCGTGGTGGGCGAGGTAGTCGTACACGCCCGGGTAGGGCGGCGACGTGATCGCGAGGTGGACGGAGCCGGCCTCGACGCCGCGGAGCACGCGCGCGTCTCCCTCCTCGACGAGCGCGGGGGGGCTCGCCTCGAGCGGCGCGGCGACCTCGGCGAGGCGCTGGGCGAGCTCCTCCGCCTTGCGGAGGAAGAGCCGCGCCGGATAGCCGGCGGCGATCCGCCGCGGCAGCTCGTGCTCCGACGTGTCGGACGTGCGGCGGCTGAGCTTCGTCAGGATGGCGGAGAGGACGAGCTCGAGATCGGCGCGGAGCGCGTCGGCGCCGTGGCCCGCGATGCGGTCGAGGCCGACGCGGAGCCCGTCGAGCTCGAGGAGCACGTGCGGCTCGAACAGGGCCACGTCCTCGGGGCCGTACCGGCGGCTCGGACCGGCGCGCGCCTTGCGGCGCTCATCGGCCGCGGCCGCGACCTCGCGGGCGGCGGCGACGAGCCGCTCGCGCTCGCCGGCGGTGCTGCCCTGCACCTTGAGGCGGGCGAGGCGCACGGCCAGCGGGTTCGCGTCGACGCCGATCGCCGCCCGGCCCGCGAGCCGGGCCTCGACGAGGACGGTGCCGCTGCCGCAGAAGGGGTCGAGCACCCGCTCGCCCGGCCTCGAGAGGCCCTCGATCAGCCGGCGGGCGGTGTCCGGGTGCATCCGGGCCGGGTAGCTGTGGAACCCGTGCACGTGCGCGCGCGCCGCTTCCTCCGCCGTGCTCGAGCTGGCCACGTCGAGCGCGTGGGCGAGCTTCGCGGCGCTTTCGGGGTCGCCCTCGAGCACCGTCGCGCCGCCGATGTGGGTCAGGGCGCGGCGCTCCTGGGGCGCGGGGCGGCCCGCGCGGGCCTTCTGCTGCGGCGGGCCTGGCTTCGGCTTGGGATCAGCGCTTCGCGGGGTCGACATGGGCGGTCCGTTGCGTCATGGGCTCGGCAGCGAAGGCTTCCTCTTCGGCGGCGAGGGCGCGCGCCACGCCCTCGGCCCCCGCCTCGCCCCGGTCTTCGCCGCGCGCCGCGCCGACGCGCAGCTTCGGCGCATAGCCGAACTCGCCCGCGGGGCTCACCGCGCCGCGCACGACGTCGTTGACCTCCAGCAGGGCGAGGAGCTCCTCGCCCTGGGACTCGGCGACGCGGAGGGTCGAGGCGAGCCCGCCGGCGGTGAGCGGGCCCTCGGCCTGGCGGGCGATGTCGGAGGCGACGGAGACCCAGGCGGCGTCGAGCGCGGGCGCGATGTCCCGGCTCCGCGACTTCGCCCGCCGGAGCGCCCAGAGGGCGAAGGCGCCGACGGGCGCCATGGTCAGGAGGCCGGCGGTGAAGAGCCCGACGCTCGCGCTGAGGACGAGCAGCAGCACGGCGAACAGGAAGAGCTCGAAGCCGAGCAGCGCGCTGGCCGCGACGCCCGCGGCGCGCCAGACCGAGCGCGCCGAGGCCGCCGCGCGCGCCTTCTGGAGCAGCGGCACCTCGCGGCCGGATCGCTCGACGCGGGCGTCGGCGACGGGGACGCGCGGGCCGCCGCAGGCGTCGCACGCGAAGCGCAGCTCGGGGTGCGCCGAGACGCCGGTCACGCCGCCGCAGTGCGGGCAGGCCTCGGCGCGCGCGGCCGCGCCGCACTGCGGGCAGCGATCGCCCTCCGGCGCGAGCGCCGCGTCGCACACGCGGCAGCGGGCGGCGCCGGGCGACGCGTCGCTCACGGCGCGCTCGCGGATGGGGCCGGGCGGGCGCCGCCCACGCTGCGCAGCACGGCGTCGAACAGGGCGCGCCCGTCCGCGCGGCCCTGGCCCTGGAAGGGCTCGCTCATCCGTTCGGGGTGCGGCATCAGCCCGAGCACGTTCCGCCGGGGCCCGCCGTAGATGCCGGCGATGTCCATCGCCGATCCGTTGGGGTTCGCGTCGCCGCCGACCAGCCCCTCCCGGTCGCAGTACTGCAGCGCGATGGCGCGCTCCTCGACGAGCTTGCGGAGCGTCTCCGGATCAGCCTGGTAGCGCCCTTCGGCGTGCGCGATCGGCAGGCGGAGCACCCGCGGCAGGCCGGTCGTGAACGGCCCTTCCGCGCGCGGCGTCACGAAGACGTCGCGGCACTCGAAGCGGAGGTGCGCGTTGCGGGTGAGGGCGCCCGGGAGCAGCCCCGCCTCGGTGAGGATCTGGAACCCGTTGCAGACGCCGATCACCAGGCCGCCGCGCTCCGCGTGCCGCCGGATGGCGGGGACGATCTGGCTCGTGCGCGCGATGGCGCCGCAGCGCAGGTAATCCCCGTAGGAGAACCCGCCGGGGATCGCGACGAGATCGGTGCCTGCGGGGAGCTCGGCGTCGCGGTGCCAGGCGGTCGACGTGCGGACCTGGAGCACGTCGCGGAGCGTATGGATCATTTCGGCATCGGCGTTGGAGCCCGGGAAGATGACCACGGTCGCGTGCATGGCGGTCGACGTACTCCGATTGCCGGCGCTCGGCCAGGGGTCCTGACGGCGCGCGCGGCTTCACCGGCTTCTTTTGGCGTGCCATGATGGGACATGGCGTCGCGATGGGCGCGGACCGGTCGAACCGACGCGACGGTGCAGGCGGCGTCCGGCTATCTCGTCCTCGCGGCGCTGGCGATCTCGCTGGGCCTGGTGCTGCGGGATGGATGGCCGTGGATCCACCCGAGCCCGTGGCTCGCGCTGCCGCCGCTGGCCGCGCTGCTGGTGAGCGCCGCGCTCGGCCTCACGCTGGCGGCCGGCGTCATCGTGACGACGCGCGTCGCCGTGGCCCGGTTCAGCTGGGCCCGGCGCCTGCACGCGGAGCTCCGCCCGGTCGCGCGCGACTTCTCGCTCGGCCAGATCCTGCTCCTCGCGGGCCTCTCGAGCCTGGGGGAGGAGCTGCTCTTCCGCGGGCTCCTGACGCCGCTCCTCGGCGTGCTGCTGAGCGCGATCCTCTTCGGCCTGATGCACCAGATGCGCGGCCCGAGCCGCTGGGTGTGGATCGGCTGGGCGGTGGGCGTGGGCGCGGGGCTCGGCGCCATCTTCGCGGCGACGGGGTCGCTCGTCGGGCCGATCGTGGCGCACGCCGTCGTGAACGCGGTCAACCTGAGCTACCTGCGCGATCACGATCCGGGCGAGGTGGAGCAGCGGACGGCGCTCTAGATCGGCGCTTCCGCTTCCTCGCTGTCCCCGTTTCCTACCGTCAGCGCTTCTTCGCGTCGGGGCGGGGAGGCCTGGCCGGCATCGGTCTCGGGGGGATCGGGGTCGCGCGCGGCGGGCCTTCATGGCTCGCCGGCTGGGTCTCTGGGGGAGCGATGGTCCCGCGGGAGAGCTCGCCTGTCTCCACGGCGCTCTGCCTCGCCCGGCCTGGCGAGGACGGTCGCGAGGGCGGCGTTCGGCTCCCGCCTCGCGGGAGCGTCGGAGGCTCGCTCTCCGCCACGCGCACGCCGCGCTGGCTCGACGGCTTCGCTGTCCTGCGGGCCAGCGAGGGCAGCGTCGGCGGCGCCGCCGGGGCCGCCAGCTCGAGCTCGAAGTTCAGCTCGAGCGACGGCGGCCCCTCGGCGATCGCCACGCCGGGGTCGGAGCCCTTCGGCGGCGCAGGGGTGGGCCCGCGGCGCAGGCGCTCCTCGAACACGACGCGCGACGACGGCGGCGCGACGTCGTCGAGGATGGACGACGGCCCGCCGAGCGCCGTCGTCGCGCTCCGGGGCTCCGGACGGCGTCGCGACGGCGGGAGTGGCAGCTCGACGCGGGCGCTCTCGTCCTCGAGCCGGGTCGCCTCGAGCAGGTACGCAGCGATGGATGTCCGCTGCGCGGGCAGGGGGCGGATGCCTGGCACGAACGCGAACCGTCCGACCTTCCAGCTGAGCATGGTGCGGAGCGCGGCGAGCGCCGAGGCGCGCGTGCCTCCCACGGTCCCCTCGACGATGCACCCTTCGGCGATGTCCAGCTGAGCCCGACGTTTCTTGCTGCTCACCTCGAACACGCCCGACCGCCGCTCCATCTCGAGGACCGTGAGGACGGTCGCGATGGACATCTGGCTGAGATCGCCCTCGATCGCGGTCTGATCGACGGAGGTCGGGATGGACATGAGGCTGTCCCGCCGCAGGCGCAGGCGCGACGCCATCTGCACGAGCGCCCCGATCTGCGCGACGACCTCGCCGACCCGGAACGGCTTGGTCATGTAGACGTCGGCGCCCACGTGGAACCCTTCGAGGCGGGCCTCCTGGTCGTCGAGCGCGGAGAGGAACAGGAAGGGGGTGACCGATACCCGGGACGGCTGGGTGCGCACGCTGCGCGCGACCCAGTAGCCGTCGTGGTCGGGCAGGCCGATGTCGCAGACGATGCACTCGGGCTCCAGGGTGCAGGCGGTGGAGAGCCCGGCCTCCGCGGTGGGGCAGAAGACGACCTCGTAACCTGCCTCCCGGATCGCGGTGGCGAGCAGGTCCGCGATGTACTCCTCGTCCTCGATCACGAGCACGACCCCGCTCGGCATCTGGCAGACGGTACACGCGCCCTGCGGGGGTGGCCAAGGGTGAATGGCGGAGAGCCAGCCTGATCATTCATTCGCCGGCGCGCCGCCGTCCCGGCTCCTCGCGCGAGCCCTCGCCGCGGCATCCCGCGCGAGCCCTCGCCGCGGCATCCCGCGCGGGTTCGCCCGCGGCGTCCGGCCGCGGCGAGGAATCCACGCTATAAGAACGGAAATGGCAACTCTGGTCCGAGAGGCCGACGGTACGGCGCGGCCCGGCGAGCGGGCCTCGTCGGGGGCTCGCGTCTTCATCGCGATGAGCGGCGGAGTCGACTCGTCCGTCGCGGCGGCGCGCCTCTGCGACGCAGGATACGAGGTCGTCGGCGTGACGCTGCACCTCTGGGACTACCCCGACGACGGCAGCGTCAAGAGCCGCTGCTGCGCGCCCGAGGATCAGCACGACGCCCGCCGGGTCGCCGACCACCTCGGGATCCCGCACTACACGTTCGACCGCCGCGCCCTGTTCCGCGAGCACGTCGTCGACCCCTTCGTCGAGGCCTACCTCGCGGGCGAGACGCCGAGCCCGTGCGTGGCCTGCAACCGCTCCGTCAAGCTCCGGGAGCTGTTCCCGCTGGCGGAGCGGCTGGGGGTCTCGTGGGTCGCCACGGGCCACTATGCGCGGGTCGTCCTGGAGGACGGCGGCGCTCGCCTCTACCGCGGCCGCGATCGGCACAAGGATCAGAGCTATTTCCTGCACATGCTCCGGTCGGACGAGCTGTCGCGGCTCCTCTTCCCGCTCGGCGACTCGACCAAGGACGAGGTGCGCGCCGAGGCGATCGCCCGCGGGCTCCCGGGGGCCGAGAAGGGGGAGAGCCAGGAGCTCTGCTTCATCCCCTCCGGCCGTTACGCGCCGTTCGTGGCCGAGCGCGCCGCGGACAGGCTCCGCCCCGGCCCCATCGTCGATCGGGACGGCCGCGTGGTCGGGTCGCACGGCGGGGTGCACGGCTTCACGGTGGGCCAGCGCAAGGGCATCGGCGTCTCGCTCGGCCGGCCCGCGTTCGTCGTGGGCCTCGACGCCGCGTCCGGCGCGGTGCACCTCGGCGACGAGGGCGATCTGTACGCCGCGGGCGCCGAGATCGCCGACGCGGTGTGGTGCGACGACGCGGTCTTCCCCCTGGAGGCCGAGGTGCGGGTGCGCGCGCGGCACGAGGCGGCGCCTGGCATCATCGAGCGGCACCGCGACCCCGCGACGGGCGCGGAGAGCTTCGTGGCGCGGTTCGCGAGCCCGGTGCGGTCCGTCTCCCCCGGGCAGATGGCCGTGGTCTACCGGGGCGATCGCGTCCTCGGGGGAGGCCGCATCAAGGCGGCCCTCCGCTCGCAGGAGGCGTCATGAGGGCCCGTGCGCTCGCGCCCCTCGCCTGCGCGCTCTCGCTCGGGTGCTCGCTCGGGCAGGGGGAAGGCGAGGTCGTCAGCGAACGGCTGCGCGCGGCCGGCTGCTGGGACGACAGCTACGACATGAACCCGGACTTCTTCGCCGCGGTCCCCTACCGCTCCACCTTGCAGGTCCGGGTGCAGCGGGGGAGCGATCTGCAGGAGATCTCGGACGGGCTCGCGGTCCTGATCGATGACGTCGACCTCATCCGCGGGGACGGGACCGTGAACAAGCTCGACGTCGACCTGAGCGTCGGGCTCCCGCCCGGCGTCGAGCTGCCGGGCTCGCCTCCACCGACGCCGAAGCCGGAGGGGCTCGCGCCGCTCGTGCACATGGCGCTTTACCTCCAGCGGTCCTGCCACAACCAGAACATCGTGCTCTACGCCGTCGATGGGACCATCAAGTTCCAGGCGCTGTTCAGCGGCGATCCCAACGAGACGGACGCGGTCGACAAGTACACCGACGCGACGTTCGACGTCCTGGTCGGCGATCCGCGCGACGCAGGGCTCGGTCATCCAGCCGACGCCATCCCTCGGGAGCTCCTCTCGCGGGTCACCGGGGGGTTCCGCTTCTACTTCGAGCGGGGTCAACCTGGGCAACCGTTCCCCTGAGCCCGCCACGACTCCGTCCTGGGTTTCAGGTGGTGTCCTACCTGTCGGGACAGGCGCCTTCAGCGCCCGGGTGGATTGAAGCTGACCATCTGGAAGGTGTCCTGGCCGAGACGACATGGCAAAGCGCCGCGAACTCGCGGTAAAGTAGTGACCGCTCATGCCCCAACCCCCGCCTCGACCCGCATCGCGAATGGGCGGACCTCCAAGCCCCGGGTCGACCCATTCATCGCTCGAAGCGCGCGCGAAGGAGTCCGAGAAGCAGCAGGGGACCTACTTCCTGGGCCGTTACCGTGTGGTCGACGAGATCGGGGTGGGCGGAATGGCGAGCGTTCACCTGGCTCGCATGGATGGCCCGGGTGGCTTCCAAAAGTGGGTCGCGATCAAGCGGATCCACCCTCATCTGGTCGAGGACGATCAGTTCGTCGACATGTTCCTGGATGAGGCGCGCATCGCGGCTGGCATCAACCACGCCAACGTCGCGCAGGTCTTCGATCTCGGGAAGGACGACAACACCTACTGGATCGCCATGGAGTACCTCCACGGCGAGCCGCTCCGGGAGGTGATGCGCCGCGCGGAGGAGCGCCGGCTGCGCATCTCGCCCGAGCTCGCCGCGCGCATCTGCTCCGATGCCGCAGAGGGGCTCCACGCCGCTCACGAGCTGCGCGGAAAAAACGGCCAGCTGCTCGGCCTGGTGCACCGAGACGTCACGCCGCACAACCTGTTCCTCACCTACGACGGCTACACCAAGGTCGTGGATTTCGGGATCGCCAAGGTGGCCGACCGGCTGTCGTCCACCCGCGCGGGAACGCTGAAAGGCAAGTTGGCCTACATGTCTCCCGAGCAGGTGCGCGGCAACGAGATCGATCGCACGACCGACGTGTTCGCGCTCGGGGTCGTCCTCTGGGAGCTCACGACGAACCAGCGCCTCTTCCGGATGGATACGGATCTCGACACGCTCGAGAAGGTGCAGGCCTGCGTGGTCCCGCCGCCGTCCACGATCGTGCCCGACTATCCCATCGAGCTGGAGAGCGTGGTCATGAAGGCGCTCGCCAAGCACAAGCAAGACCGCTTCCAGACCGCGCGTGAGTTCTCGCGAGCGCTGCAGAATTTCCTGATGAGGAGCGGGGTCTTCGTTGGCTCCGAAGAGGTCGCGCAGTTCGTGCAGCAGGTGTTCGTCGATCGCATCCAGAAGCGCGAGGCGCACCTCGCGTGGGCCGCCGAGGTGACGTCCACCATCAACGTCGAGCAGGTGCGCGCGCGCAGCTCGACGACGGCCACGGACAGCGTCGGGCTGCGCAGCCGCGCTCGGGAGCCTGAGCCGCAGCAGCGCCTCACGCCGCCGCAGATCCTGCGGCACAACGCTCCGCCGGCGAGCGGGATCGCGCCGGTCGGGCGCCCGCCGTCGAGGGACGCGGACGACAGGCAGATGGTCGCCTCATCGCTGATGGATGATGATGAGGATGTCCCGACGACGGTCGCGACGCGCGAGCAAGCCGAGCCGGTGCGCTCCCCTCACGGGGAGCGACCGATGGTGCGCCCGGCGGCCGGCATGGTGCCCGAGCCGGCGCCTGCGCAGCCTCGCCAGGCCGGCGTCCAGTCCGGCATTGCCACGGTGCGTCCTGGCATGCCGACGGCGCGCCCCGGCTTTTCGCCGGCCTACCCGGGCCCACCGCGCGTGCCCGGCGGCCACGATCCTGCTCCGCCTCCGCTCTCCTCGGGCCCGTACCCTCCGCGCGACTTCGACACCGGCGAGCTCGCGCCCCTCCCCAAGGGAGGCCTCCTGGACAGCGATCTGGGCAACCCGCTCGCGTCCACGCTCGCGCTCCCGTCGCAGGATCCACCGCCGGTGTTGCAGAGCGCGAGCGAGCCTGCGCGTCACGCGCGGATGACCAGGACCCCTGCCGTCGCCGCGCCGTCGCCGGCGCACGCCGCGGTCCCGTACGCGCTCCCCTTCAATGGCCAGGGCCATGCCGCAGCCCACGCGCCCCCTGTCGGCTCGCCGGTGCAGGCGGCCCAGGCGCCGATGACGGTGGGGCAGGCCCAGCTGTTCGCGTCCGCGGCGACAGCGCAGCCTCCACAGTCGCAGATCGAGACGGCGCTCTCCCTGCCGCGCCCGGATCCGGCGGCCATCTGGGCCGCCACGCAGGACGCGGCGTCCAAGGGGAACGGCAGGAACACGCTCGTGCTCGTCGCCGTCATCACCCTCACCGTGCTGTGCGTGCTCGGTATCGGCGCGCTGATCTACATGAAGACGAGCGCCGCGCAGTCCTCGCCTTCCAGCGGCGTGGACGCCGGCCCTGCGTCGCCCGCCTCGACGGACGCGACCACCACGGGCCAGTCGAGCTCCTGCGTGCCGGGGAGCGCCGCGGGGGCCCTTCGCGCGCTCTCTCTCGCTGTCTGCGACCGAGCGTCCGTCGTCCACCCCGGCCGGATCCGCCTGCAGCGTCTTACGATGAAGGGATGAAGTCTGTCCACCGCCGCTCGAACGGCGCCAGGGCGCGGCAGCGCCCCGGCGAGCGAGCTCAGCTGCGCATCGAGGCGCTGGCCGCCGGAGGCGCGGGGGTCGGCCGGCTCGCGGGCGAGGTCGTCTTCGTCCCTGGGACCGCGCCGGGTGATCTTGTCGAGGTCGAGCTCGACAGGAGCGCACGCCCGGCGAGGGGCAGGCTCCTCGGCGTCGTCGAGCCGAGCGCCGACCGCGTCGCTCCGCCGTGCCGCTTCGCTGACGCCTGCGGCGGCTGCGACTGGATGCACGTCCGTATCGAGGCGCAGCAGGCCGCGCACGAGCAGATCGTCCGGCAGGCCATCGCGCGGGCGACGTCGCTCGCCGAGGCCGATCTGCCGCCGATCCGCGTCCACCCGGCCCCCCTGCCGCTCGGCTACCGCTCGCGGGCGAGGCTGTTCGCGCGCGCGGAGCGCGGCGAGGTGCGCGTGGGGTATCGCGCGCCGAGGACGCACGCCGTGGCGGCGGTCGATCGCTGCGTGGTGCTTGTCGACGCGATCGCGCCGCTCGCCGGCGAGCTGCCCGGTGTCCTCCATGGAGCCGTGGGGGAGGGCGATGTCCTGATCTCGCTGGGCGCCTCGAGCTGCCCGGTGGTCGAGATCCTGTGGCGTGGCCAGCTGCCGCCGGCCGTGTGGCAGCGGCTGGACGAGCGCACGGCGCGCGGCGAGTGGGCCGGCGCCCGCGTCACGCTCGACGGGGCGCGCGAGGCCGCGTCGTTCGGCGATCCGCGGCCCGCGATCCTGGGAGCGGACGGCCTGCCGCTGTTCCTCGCGCCGGGCGGGTTCGGGCAGCCGTCCGAGGAGGGGGCAGCCGTCCTCGCCCGCCGCGCCGCCGAGCTCGCCCACCTCGACTCCACCCGCGCGCCGCACGTCCTGGAGCTGTTCGCCGGGAGCGGGACGCTCTCCGTGCTGCTCGCGCGCGGCGCGCTGCGACCCTCCCCGGCCGCCGAGCCCGCCGGGGCCGCGGCCTCCGGCCCCCCGGGGCCCGCGTCCTTCACGGCCGTCGAGCTCTCGTCCGCGGCGGTCGCTTGCTTGCGGCAGAACCTCGCCGCTCGGGGCCTCGCCGGCAAGGCGATCGAGGCGGACGCCGATCAGTACCCGATCCCGGCCCGCACCGACGTCGTGGTGCTGGATCCCCCGCGCAGCGGGGCTCCCGGCGCGGCGCGCGCGATCGCCGCCTCGAGCGCGCGCGTGGTCGTCTACGTCTCCTGCGATCCGGCCACCCTCGCGCGCGATCTCGGCGGGATCCTCCGCGGCGGCTTCGAGATCACGGACATCGAGGCGGTCGAGCTCTTTCCCCAGACGAGCCATATCGAGTCGATCGTGCGGCTCTCCCGCGCCCGCAAGTCCGCGCGCTGACGCGCGCTGATCCGCGCGGGCATGCCGGCCTGCTCTCCGCGCCGAGCGCTGTTCCGCCGAGCTCGGCCGGAGGGCCGCGAGCGGCCGCGTGGCGCCGTCGCCCGGCGGCTTGCGCTACGCTGCCAGGGATGATTCACCACCTCGACGATCGACTCCGCGACGAGGCGCGGCGCTATCGTCTCGTGTTCGCCTGCCCCGATTGCGCCTCGTTCGATCCGGTGGCCTCCGACCCCGACGAGGCGGGCGCCGGGCCGCCTGGCCGCGGGCCTCGTTGCTCGCTTGGCTACCCGGTCGCGCCGCACCTGAGCACCTCGCTCGAGGATCGCGACGAGATCATCTTCTGCAAAGCGTTCGAGCTGCGATGAGCACTCCTGCTGGACCTCCCCCGCCGCCCAGGCGGGGCCGGTCGCACCCCCCGTCGCTGATCCGCCTCGCCGAGCGGCTGATCCGGGACGAGCGGCTGCTCGCTCGCGGCGACGTCGTGCTCTGCGCCTGCTCCGGAGGCCCCGACTCGACCGCCCTGCTGCACGTCCTTTCGCTGCTGCGGCGGCGGATCGGCCACGAGGTGGTCGCGCACGGCGTCGACCACGGCCTCCGCGCCGCGGCCGCGGCCGAGCTCGCGATCGCGCGCGACCTGTCCGAGCAGCTCGGGGTCCCTTACGCCGAGACCCGCGTGGACGTGGCTCCCGGCGCGAACCTCCAGGCCAGGGCGCGCGCCGCCCGGTTTGCCGCGCTGGCAGCCGCCGCGGCGGCGCACGGCGCCCGCGCGATCGCGACCGGCCACACCGCGGACGACCGGGCCGAGACGGTGCTCTTGCGCCTGCTGCGGGGGGCAGGGCCGCGTGGGCTTGCCGTTTTGCCGCCGCGCGCCCCGCTCCCGTCCGACGTCGCCGGCGCGGCGTGTGGCGGCGTGTTGCCGGCCCCGGCGGCGAGCATCGAGCTCATCCGCCCCTTGCTCCAGGCCCGCCGCGCCGACGTCCTGGCCCACCTCGGCCGACATCGACTGGCGTTCGCAGAGGATCCCAGCAACCGGGATCCCCGTTTCACCCGTGTCCGCGTCCGCCGCGAGCTCCTCCCGCTCCTCGAGGACCTGTCGCCGGCGATCGTCGACCACCTCTGCGCGCTCTCGGACATGCTCGTCGCCGGGCGAGATCGGCCGCCTGGCGGCGATTCAGACGTCCTCGACGGCAGCGAGCCGCCGTCGATTCCGCTCGGTCGGGCGCAGCGATTCGCGATCGAGCGGGCTCGCAAGCTGGGGCGGCCGCTGCGCGTCCGGGTTCGCGGCGGCGAAGAGATCGCCGTGGGCTTTCCAGAGGAGTCCAGCGTGCTTATCGAGGATGGGTCTGCGCGTCGCGGGACCTGACCGCATGCACCCCACCCGCGGCCGCTGTCGAGCCCCCTTTTTTCGCCGTGTCACCACGGTCGAGACCCGCGGTCGACGACCGAGCCGACGGGTGGCATGCTGACTGGAACACGCGTACAATTTCAGTACACGCCGGCTCGCCGCGCGAGCTTAGAGGGTCCTCGTGAAGCAATCGCACAAGACGCTGCTGCTCTGGGTTCTGCTGATCATGATGTTCTTGGCGATCTGGCAGTTCTTGAGCCCGGATTCCCGGCCCGCCACACAAGTCGCGTTCAGCGAGTTCATGGCCCAGGTCCAGGTCGAGGCCAAGGACAAGGAGCCGCACGTCGAGTCGGTCACGATCAAGGACCGCGAGTACACCTTCTGGGTCAAGGACCCGAAGAGCGGGACGAAGACGAAGAAGGTCACGATCGGGCCTGACAACGCCGACGAGATCACGAAGACGATCGTCGACAACAAGGTCGCGGTGTTCTTCGAGAAGGAGGAGACGTCGCCGTTCTGGCCGGGGGCGATCATGTATCTCCTGCCGACGGTCTTCCTGCTCGTGATGTTCTATCTGTTCATGCGCCAGCTCCAGGCCGGCGGCGGCAAGGCGATGAGCTTCGGCAAGTCGCGCGCCCGGCTGCTCAGCGAGGCGCAGAACAAGGTGACGTTCGCCGACGTCGCGGGCATCGACGAGGCGAAGGACGAGCTCGAGGAGATCATCGCGTTCCTCAAGGACCCGAAGAAGTTCCAGAAGCTCGGCGGCCGGATCCCGAAGGGCGTCCTGATGATGGGCCCCCCCGGGACGGGCAAGACGCTCCTCGCGCGCGCGATCGCCGGCGAGGCGGGCGTGCCGTTCTTCTCGATCTCCGGCTCGGATTTCGTCGAGATGTTCGTCGGCGTCGGCGCGAGCCGGGTGCGCGACCTGTTCGAGCAGGGCAAGAAGCACGCGCCGTGCATCATCTTCATCGATGAGATCGACGCGGTCGGCCGCCACCGCGGCGCGGGGCTCGGCGGCGGTCATGACGAGCGCGAGCAGACGTTGAACCAGCTGCTCGTCGAGATGGACGGCTTCGAGTCGAACGAGGGCGTGATCATCGTCGCCGCGACGAACCGCCCCGACGTCCTCGACCCTGCGATCCTGCGGCCTGGCCGCTTCGACCGGCGCATCGTCGTGAACCGCCCCGACGTGCGCGGCCGCGAGGGCATCCTCCGGGTCCACACGAAGAAGGTCCCGCTCGGTCCGGACGTCGACATGGAGATCCTGGCGCGGGGCACGCCCGGGTTCGTCGGCGCCGACATCGAGAACCTGGTCAACGAGGCGGCCCTCCTCGCGGCGCGTCAGGACAAGGACGTCGTCTCGATGGCCGACTTCGAGATGGCCAAGGACAAGGTGCTGATGGGCGCCGAGCGCCGCAGCATGGTCATCAGCGACGAGGAGAAGCGGACCACGGCCTACCACGAGGCCGGGCACGCGCTCGTCGCGAAGCTCCTGGAGAAGTTCTCGGATCCGGTCCACAAGGTGACGATCATCCCGCGCGGTCCGGCGCTCGGCCTCACGCAGCAGCTGCCGAAGGAGGACCGGCTCAGCATGTCGCGCGACTTCGCCAAGGCGCGGCTGTCGGTGCTGATGGGCGGCCGCGTGGCGGAGGAGATCGTGTTCGGCCAGTTCACGACGGGCGCGGGCAACGACATCAAGCAGGCGTCGAGCCTCGCGCGGCGCATGGTGACCGAGTTCGGCATGAGCGACGTGATCGGGCCGATCTCGTACGGCGCTGACGAGGAGAGCGTGTTCCTCGGGCGCGATTTCACGAGCCGGCGCCGCGACTACTCGGAGACGATCGCCAACCAGATCGACGACGAGGTGCGGCGGTTCATCCTCGACGCCCACGCCGAGGCGCGGCAGCTCCTCACGGACAACCGCGAGATCCTCGAGCGGCTCGCCACGGCGCTCCTCGAGCGCGAGACGCTGGACGCCGAGGAGGTCGACGCCATCGTCGGTGGCCGCGAGCTGCCGCAGCGCCAGCGCGTCGTGATCCCGAGCTACAGCGATCGCGATCGCGCCGCCAAGGAGAAGCGCCGCGCGGCCAGCATCTTCGGCACCCCGAAGCCCGCCCCGAGCACCTGATCCCGAAGCGCGGGGGGGCGCCCGATGCCTCTCGGGCGGCCCCCGCGTACCTGGGGCGCCACGCGGGACGGCGCGGCGCCTCGAGCCCCCTCGATTCCCTTCCCCATCAGAAAAGCGGCGGCGCGCAGCCGGCGCGCTCCCCGGATCGCCTCAGGGGGCGGTCAGCGTTGCCTGCAGGAACGCCCACTGCTGCAGATCCGCCGGGCGGCCGTCGTCGTGCGCGCGGTTCGCCTTCGTGAAGATCGCCTGGGCGCCGTCACCGAAGAGGAACAGGCCGTAGCCGAGCGCGAGGCGCAGCGGCTCCCAGGGCTGCAAGGCGAGCGAGACGTCGATCTCGTGGCCCAGCGTCCGGCTCTCGTTGTCGCTGGCGGCGCCGACAGGGAGGAGGCGCGCTGTCACCCACCTGCCTGCTGGAGAGGCGAGGCCGACGAACGTGTATCCGGCGGAGACGGTCAGCGGGTCGAAGGGCGAGGCGCGGACGCTTCCGCCCCCCTCGATCACGTTGGACCACGCGTAGAGCCCCATGGGGCCGTGGTTGTTCTGTGCGTCGGGCAGGATCGGATCGAAGCGGCGCTGCGTCTCGCCCACCGCGAGCGCGCCGTCGTCGCCCGTCGCGTAAGCGCCGCGGGCGCTGAAGGTGAGGTGGGCGGGGAGCGCTGTCTCGAGCTCTGCCCGCGCTGCGGCAGCGAACGCGCCGAGAGCGCGGTCGGCCGCGAACGTGGCCACGCGACCGAGCTCGTACGCCCCCTCGATCGCGTAGCGAAAGCCCCGGCGGTCGCCGGAGACGCGCGCGTCGAGGACGACGGTGTCGCCGGGCGTGAGCCAGGTCGGGCGCGGCTCCCGGGTGATGCGCGCGAGCGCCGTGGCCTCGAGGTGGAGCAGGGGGGCGAGCCGCCAGATCGCGTTCAGGCCGTAGAGCTGGGACCCTGTCCCGGCGGCGATGGGCTTGCGCGTCCCCGCCACCTCGGGCGGGGCGCCTCCTGGCGCAGCGAGGAGCACGGCCATCGCCTCGAGGTCGACGTTGCCGAGCTGCAGCCCTGCGCGCACCGCATCGAGCGATCGCCCGGTGAGCGTCTCGTCGTCCGCTCCGACGAGGCGGCCATCCCCCCACGCGATCCGCTGCCGGCCCAGCCGGATGAAGGCGCGGCGCCCCGAGCGCGCGCGCAGATCGATGTACGCCTCGTACGGCGCCGTCTCCGGGAGGGCCGGCTCGCCCGGCCCGACGAAGATCGCGTCGTCGTTCCCCCAGAGCCGCGCGTCCTGGAGCGTGACGACGCCCGTGACGGGGCCGCGCTCGACGGTCAGCCCGAGGCGCGCGCGCTGGGCGAAGAACCACTGCGTCTTGACGACGTTGCCCGTGTCGCTGAGCGGCGGCAGCGCGCCTCCGAAGCCCTCGGCGAGCACCGCGTTCGAGCTGTAGACGTCGCCGCCCGTGTCGACCGGGTACCGGCGGAGCTCTCCGCGGAGCCGGAGCTCCACCGAGGGGCGGAACGTGAACCCGCCGACGGCCAAGCCCTCCGCCTGCGGCGACGCCTGCGCCGCCGCCCTCCTGGGCGCGAACGTGAGCGCGAGGAGCGCCGATCCCAGAGCGATGGAGGCGAACGGCAGGGATCGGATCATCAGCGAGGAGGGCCGGAGCGCGGGGGCGTCGAACTGCAGATGTGCGGCCAGGACCGCGGCGTTCAGGCGGGCCGCGCTCCTGGAGCGCTCGCGCGAGGATAGGCGTCCCGATGCGCGTCGGACAAGTGGGGAAGCGGCTCCGCTCCTCCCCGGCGGCCCCGGCGTCCGGCGGGGCCAGCTCGCGCGCCGTGCGCCGTGCGCCATGCGGACGACGTCAGGGATCGAAATCGTCCTCGCCGTGCGACGCCGGTGGCTTCGGCGGCTTCGGGGCGGCCCCCGTGCTGCTCCCGCGCCGCGGCGGCGCCTTCACGCTCGGGGCGGGTTGCCTCGTCGGCGGTCGGCTGGCCGCGCCACGCCGCGCCGGAGCGTCGCCCGAATCGACGGCGAGCACCAGATCGAGCGTGAGCTTCGACGCCCTGCCGGCGCGTCGATCCGCGGCCGCGCCCGCCTCCGCGAGCACGCGCTCGGCCGCCTCGAGCTCGTGCTTCACCTCGCGACGCTGCGGATCGTCCGCGAGCGCCTCTGCCCACGCGGCCGAAAGCGACGCCCGCTTCTTCTCGAGCTCCGCGGCGCGGTTCGACAGCTCGCCGAGCTGCTTCGACGTCGCGAGGGAGCTCTTCAAGAACACCTCGAACGCCGCGATGGTGTTCCTGTCCTCCGCGTCCAGCGAGCGCCCGCCTCGGGCGATCCCGATCCGCGCCTCTGGCACGAGCTCGACCTGGAGCAGCACGCCCGCCGCGCGGAGCTCCGCCGCGCGCGCGCGCGCCGCCTCGAGCGCTGCCTTGCCGTCCGATCTCGGATCGAGCCCCAGCGCGCGCGACAGCTCGGCCGGCGCTGCATTCGAGAGCTCCTCGGCCTTCAGCGACTCGTCGCGGAGCGCCCGGGTGGCCTCGAAGAACTCGTCGTAGGGCTGCTTGCCCGTGCGCAGGGCCTGTCCCTGATCGAGCAGCGAGACCTGCGCGGCGCACGCGGCGAGCAAGGGGGCGTGCGGCACGACCAGCAGCAGCGCGAGCGCCGCCATGCGGAGCCGGCTCGCGCGGTCCGGCGGCCTCGTCACCGACATTGGAGGATGACCCCCCAGAGCTCGTAGCTCGCGGCAGGCTTCGAGAGGAACACCACGCCCACGTAACCCGAGCGCGACGACACGCCGAGCACGCCTTGCCCGAAGTTCCCGGCCGGCGGCGAGAGCGCGATCGGATCCCCGATGGGGGAGAAGTTGGCGGCCAGGGTCTGCGCGCGCATGGCGCGGCTCCCCGGAGGGCCCTCGGTCCACACGAGGAGCCAGCGTCCATCGCCGAGCCCCGCGATATCCGGCGCGAAGGCGTCCCCCCCGGGGCCGCCGGAAGGGAGCGGGATCACCTGGGTCGACCCGGGGATGGACCCCGGAGCGGCCTGCCCGGCGCGGATCTCCCATCGCCCGTCCGCTGGCCGATCGGCAAAGACGACGGCGAGCGCGCGCTCGTTCCATCCGAGCGACGGCTTGCCGATCGAGCCTCCGGAGCCGGTCACCCGGGTGAGCTCGCCGACGGGCTTGCGCTCGGCGTCGAGCCAGCCTGCCCACACGGCCTTCTCGCGGCGGAACGCGACGGCGTAGCCGCCGGCGCCGGCCGCGAGCGCGCGCGGCGCCTCGAGCGGCTCATCCCCTTGCACCGGCCAGAGCGGGGAGGGGGCGGCGTCGGGAGCATCGGCCGCCACCAGAGCGCCGTCCGCCAGACCGATGACGAACGACCTCGGCCCCGGCACGCTGACGGGAGAGCGGATGGCCTGCTGCGCCGCCGTGAGGACGGTGAAGCGCTCCTCGACCGGCGAGATGCTCAGGATGTCGGCGGCCTCTCGGTTCGAGAACCGCTCGCTCCGCTCCCCGGTCGCGGGATCGATCTCGAGGCCCACGGCCTCCATGGGGCTCTTCGCGTACCCCACCACGAGCTTGCCGCCCTTCGTCGTCGTGACCTCGAAGGGGATGCTCTTCGCAACGAGCGGCGCCCATGGCTGGGGCTGGCGCGCCACCCAGCAAGGCTTCGGCGGGACGGGGATCGCCGAGCGCGCGGCGTCCTGCGCTGCGCCGAGCGTCGTGCGCGCCGTCCCGACCGGCGACTGGCGCGCGGTCGTGACGGAGCGGCGGCCCGCGAAGAAGGCGACGACGCTCATGAGCACCGCCGCCCCGCAGAGGCCGATGAGCGACGAGGCCGGCACGGTCACCGCTGCGGAGAGCCCCTTTCCGTCGCCGCGTCGCGCCGCGAGCGCGCGCGGGTTGAGCGCTGGCGGGCCGTTGCCCGATCCGGGGACGGAGCCTCGATCCGAGCGCTGGCCCGAGGCGTGGAGCGCGTCGGCAGCCGCCGCGCTCCGCTGCGGGTTCGGCAGCCCCGGCAGCCCCGGCCACGCGCGCATCGCCGGGTGCCCCTGCGACGCGCTCGATCCGACGCCGACCGACGGTATCGTCGCGTACTCGCGGCGCCCCATCGGCGCCTCGGCGGCCAGAGGAGAGCGCTTCGTCTCGCTGGGCACGGGCGGCGTGGGGAGCTCCGGGTTCTCGCGGCGCAGCACCGTGGTGGAGGGCTCCGGGGCGTCGCTGCGATCGCGGCTCGCCGCGGGACCGCGGCCGTCGGCGGCCGGCGTGTCCTCGGAGCTGCGGGGCGAGGGACCGTCGGTGGACGTCGCTGGGCTCGCAGGGCGAGAGCCAGGCGCCGTGGAAGCGGCGCCCGTGACAGGCGCAGCTTCGGCCGGCGGGGCCGGCGCAGCGAGGGGCAAGGTCGGCGTCGCCAGCGGGGCCGACGGCGCGGGGGGCGGTGCCATCAAGGGCGCGGCGCGGCGCGCGTCCGCAGGGGGGCGCGGCGGCGGCGCGGGGAGCGCGCCGAGACGGACGAGGGCCTTTGCGCCGGCCGCCGTCCGATCCGACGCGTCAGGCGCGCGCGGGCCTGCGGGCCGCTTCGCGGCGACCGCGGGGAACCGGACCGGAACTGGAGGTGGCGGCACGGAGCGCTTCCCCGTGAGCGCGGCGCGCTTCGTGGCGCGGCCGGGGCTCGACGGCGCCGGTGGCGTCGCCGAGAGCGGCTTGCCGGCGCCCTGATCCGCGCCGGTCGTCGCTCCGCCGCGCCCATCGTTCTGCTGTGCAGCGCCCGCCAGCGCCGCATCGCGACCGACGGGGAGAGGCGGCGGCCGGGGTGGTCTCGCCTCGGGGCGCGACGCCGTACCGCCCGCGGCTCTCGGCGCTGTTCCCGGGCTGCTGGGCGCGGCCGCGCCCGCCGCGCGCCTCGGCGGCGCCGGCTCATCGCCGTCCGTCGTCGCGCCGGCGCCGCCCGCGTCTGCGGCAGGGCGCTGACCCGCGGAGGTCTCCTCGGGTTCCTCCGCCCCCGAGGGGAGCTTCGGCGCGCGCGGGATCTCGGTCGTCCCCTGGTCGCCGGGCGAGGGGCCGTCGTAACGGGGGAGCTGGGTGATCGCGCGGGCGACTCCCGCATCGAACGTTCCGCCCGCGGCTGGCACGACGATCGGCGCGTTCTGTCCGCTGGCCGGCGCGTCTGCCGGCGCCTCGACGCCCGTGAGCGTCCTCATGGACTCTCGCTTGCGCGGCGGCAGGGGAGGCGGCTGCGGTCGCGTGGCCGCTCGGCGCGCGTGCGGCGGCGCGGGCCTCCGCCCGTTCGAGGACCTCTCCGCGGGCGCCGGGCCGATGGGCTGACCGCTGCGGGCGGGCGCCGGACCCAGATCCTCGATGAGCTCGATCTCCAGCGCCGCGCCGTCCTCGCGAGCGGCCTCTTCAACCCCGGCGGCCGGCCCCTCGGGCGCAGCGGTGTGCGCCTCGGGCTTGCGCCGGAGCTGGGCGGCGTCGGCGAGCTCCGGCTGCCTGGACGCGGGCGCCCAGGCGTCCATGCCCTTGCGCCAGACGAGCGTGGAGCCTGGAATGATCCCGGCAGCCAGCGCGCTGCGCAGCTCGGCGGTGCTCAGGCTCCGCTGGACGCCACGCTCGTCCGTCCATCTCCACGCGCTCAACGGGGGCTCCTCCGCCAGCTGGTAGAGCGCCGGAATTTCAGGACGTGAACCACGACGATCGCGATCGTACCGCGCGTCGTTTGCAAAGAGATCTTCTTTCGTGCGCCCACGCAACCGCGCGTCCACTCACGACGAAGATCGCGCTGGTAGCTCATGAGCCTTTCCAGCGCCCTCGCCGCCGCAGTCCGCTCCGTGGTCGCCGCCGCTGCGCGCACGCTCAGCCCGCCGGCCTGTGCGGGCTGTGACGCCCCGGTCGCCGATGCCTCGGTGTTCTGCGCCGATTGCGCGCGCACCTCCGTGCCTTACGCAGAGGGGGCGCCGCGAGGAGGAGCGGGCACGCGCGCCGGGGCGGGAGCACCTCTCGTCGCGTTCGCTCCGTTCGGAGGGGCGGTCGCGGAGGGTATCCGGCGCTTCAAGTACGGAGATCGTCCGGATCTCGCGCGCCCGCTCGGCCGGTTGATGCTCTGCGCGGCGCGCGAGGCGGAGGTGCGCGTCGACGTCGTTGTCCCGGTGCCGCTGCATCCGCGCCGTCTCGCCGAGCGCGGGTACAACCAGGCCGCCCTGCTGGCCGCGCACGTCGCCGACGGACTCGCGGTGTCCTTCGCGCCACGGGCCCTCTGCCGTGTCCGTCCCACCGCGCAGCAGGCGCAGCTCCCGCGTGATCGCCGCCTGGAGAACGTGGCAGGTGCGTTTCGCGTGCACGCGCCTGAGCGCGTCCAGCGCCGGAGGGTCGCGCTCATCGATGACGTGGCGACCACGGGGGCCACGCTCGCGGCGTGTCGAGATGCGCTCCTCGGCGCGGGCGCCGCTTCGGTGATCTACCTCGTCCTCGCGACCGCCGAGAGCGGAGCGGACGAGCTCAGAAGCTCACCTCCGTCAGCACACCGCACTTGACGCGGACGGTCCTGCCCTCGGTGAGCCATCGCGTGCCGTCGCGCGTCGGCTCGCCGAGTCGAACGAAAAAACGCCCGCAACGGATCTCGACGGGTCGCTCGCTGGGCCCCACCGGCACGCCCGTCACGTAGACGGTCGCATTCCGGGAGGAGTTGAGCTTGAGCAGGCCGTGGCCCTTTCGCGGGGTCGGCGGAGTCGTCGCTGCAGCGTCGACGGATGTCTGTCGTTGAGGGGCTGCCGTCTCGGTGGCCGATGGTGCTGGAGGTGCCGCGGCCTCGGTGGCTGATGGTGCTGGAGGTGGCGCGGCCTCAGCACGTGGCGTCGGGGATGCGGCCGGCGTCGGCTGTGCCGTGGCGTCGGTCGCGCTCGCCAGCTGCACGGGGACGGCTGCTTGCTTTGAAGCCACGGCGGTGACGCTTACAGGACCGCCGGTGGTCACGATCGCCGGTCGGGGCGCTCGGCTGGGTGCCGCCAGTTCGGGCAGGCTCGTCTCGACGGTGTACACCCCCAGCGCAAACAGGATGGTTGCTGTCGCCAGCGCAACTCCGGCGGTGCCGAGCGGCGAGAGCGGCTTCGACAGAGGCGCCGCGACTGACTCAGGTTGAGGCGAGGCCGACCCAGGTTGCGGCGAGAGTGGCTTCGACGGGGGGCCGTCGTCCGACCCAGGTTGAGGAGCGTCCGACCCAGGTTGAGGAGCGTCCGACCCAGGTTGAGGAGCGTCCGACCCAGGTTGAGGAGCGTCCGACCCAGGTTGAGGAGCGTCCGACCCAGGTTGAGGACCGTCCGACCGAGGTTGAGGTACGTCCGCGCCTGTCGACCCAGGTTGGGGGGCGTCCGCGTCCGTCGAGAACATCGGGCGCCACTTTAGCCGGATCGCTGCCGCGCCGGATTCCCCCCTGTCGGCGGCCCACCCGACGGAAGCGCAGGAGCTTCGCCGTCGGAGCCGCTCTCGAGAGCAAGCACGAACGTCGGATGTGTGCTGGAATACATCCGTGTACGTCGTCGCACATCCACTGACGTGGATCCGCAGGAGGTTGCCGCGCGGTCGTCGTGTTCTGGCCGCCGGGGTGCTCGACACCCTCGGGCTCCTGGATCGCTTCCTCTGGCTGCGCGCGAAGCTTCGGTTGCCCGTGCTCTCCGTGTTCACCTACCACCGCATCGCGGACGTCTCGGAGGTGGACGAGCTCGATCCGGGGGTCGCCGAGGTGAGCGCGCGCGAGTTCGAGGAGCAGCTCGCGGTCATCAAGACGCACGGCACCGTGGTGTCCCTCCGGGACGTGCGGCTCTTCGCGAAGGGGCGGAAGCTCCCGCCGAACCCCGTCATGGTCGCGTTCGACGACGGTTACCGTGACAACCACGACGTCGCGTTGCCCCTCCTCGAGCGCGCGGGGGTCACGGCCACGTTCTTCATCGCCACCGGGTACCCCGACAGGGGCCGCCTCTTCTGGTGGGATCGCGTCGCGCTCCTCATGCACCGGTGCCGTCGGGCGCGCGTCGAGATCGCCTACCCAGCGACGCTCGTGCTCGAGCCGCTGCGCGACCCGATCGCCGCGGCGATGCTCGTCTGCCAGACCATCAAGCACACCTCCGGGGTCGACATCGGGCGCCTCTGGGACGAGATCGAGCGCGCCACGGGGGTGTCGATCGACCTCGACGAGGAGCGCGCGCTCGCGACCAGGACGATCATGGACTGGAACCACATCGGGGCGCTGCGCCGGGCAGGCATGGACGTCCAGTCGCACTCGCACAGCCATCGTGTCCTCCAGACGCTCTCGCCCGAAGAGGCCACTCGCGATCTTGCGCGCTCCCGCCGCGTGCTCTCCGACGCCCTGAACGAGGCCGTGCACGCGGTCGCGTACCCTGTCGGATACAGCCTGTGCGGCGCGTTCCATCGCGCCGTCAAGGAGGCCGGCTTCGAGATCGGCTTCACCAACAACTCCGGCCTTTGCATGCTCTCGTCCTTCGACCCCCTGAATTTCCCGCGCATCGCCATGGACCGCGGGCAGATCGGCGCGCTCTTCAAGCTCAAGCTGCTCATCGGCCAGCGGCCCGGCTCTCGGTCCGGCTGCTGATCGAGCAAAGACCGCGCGCCGCTCCGCCGCCGCGCGCCCCGAGCGCCTCCGCTCGCCCGACGCCGCCTCGGCCGGCGCGCGTGTGGCCTGGGCTGTGCACGTGGACGTCGCTGGGCCGGGTCTGCACGCGCGTGGCCTCGATGGCCCAGGAAAGCTGCTGCGCAGCCTGTTCGACGAAGGGGGGCTCACGTGAAAGGCACAATCCATGAACGCAGCTTCCGCGCCGCCGTCTCGATGCTCGGCGCGGCTTCGCTGATCTCCGCGGCCCTCGCGTCGGGATGCGGCGGCGCGTCGGCGCCCGCCGCCTCCGCGAAGGCGCCCGCGCGACCCGCGCAGGCGTCGCCCGGCGGGCAGGGCGCGCGGGGGGCGAGCGTCGAGCAGCGCGAGCAGCGCGAGCAGCGCGAGGCCCAGCGCGCCTGGTGCGTTTACCTCGACGCGCTCTACCAGCGGGCCACCGAGCAGGCGAAGGGCTGGCCGAAGTTCGAGCAGTGCACGCAGATGACGACGATGGCCTCGCCGAAGATGCTCCGCGCGACCTCGGAGTGCTCGCTGGCAGCGCTGCGGCGCTTCGAGGGCGATCCCTTCACCGCCGCCTATGCCGAGGAGGTGAGCCGCTGCGGCTCCGAGGCCATGACGGCCACCACGCTCCCGCGCGCCGACCTGGCGCCGTACATGGCCGTCCTCTGCGGCCGCCTCGCGGGGTGCGGAGACCTCGACTACGACACCTGCCGGCAGAGCCTGGAGGAGGGCCTCGGCCCGCAGCTCGAGCGAGCGATCGGCGCGATGAACAGCCGCGGCCGGCACGAGGTCCGCGCCTGCTTCGGCAAGCTCGCGTGCGGCGGCGATCTCGGCCCCCAGATCTCCGCGTGCCTCGAGCCCATCATGGACGACCTGCTCTGGCTGCCGGGGTGAGCGGCCGCCGCGCCGCGCTCCGCCACGCCCAGAGGGCGGCGGCGCCGCGCGGCGGTCAGCCGGCGGAGCCCGGCAGGCGGCAGCGCGCGATCAGGGGGACATGATCGGACAGCCCTGCGAACGCGCCCTTGTGCCCGAACGGGTGCGTGCCCGTGAAGTCCAGCCACTGGAGGCGCTCGGACGAGTAGACGTGGTCGAGGTGCATGCGGAGGTTCATGAAGCCGGCCGTCGGGAAGGCGCGCGCCTCGGTCTCGGAGAGGCAGCGGACCTTGGCGAACGCGTCCACGAAGCCGATCTCCTCGCGCAGGAAGCGATCGACCGGCGAGCCTGGCAGCGAGTTGAAGTCGCCGACCACCACGAAGTTGCCGCTCCGGCGCTCGCGGCGGACGAAATCGGCGAGCACCCTCGCCTCCTCGATCTGATTGGGCCCGAACCCCATCCGCGCCTCGCCGGTCCAGAACTCCCGCGAGAACACGCTCGGCAGGCTGAGGTGGGTGTTGAACACATCGAAGCTCTGCCCGCTCTCGTGCTCGAACGACACGTGCGCGCAGATGCGCGTCTGCTTCAGGCTCTTGACCCCCCGCCGATGGGTGATGTCGTGCGGGCGCTCCGCGTTGTGGTGTCCGATGTGGAATGTGTCGCGCGCGAGCACCGCGAGCCCGGTCGTGTAGATGTTCGTCCGGGAGGTAAGCCTGTAGGCGTGCGCGGGGAAGTAGTAGGCGACGTAGCGCTCGCGCCGCTCTGCCTGCGCCAGCGCCGCGTGCAGCTCGGTCGTCAGGCGATCGAGCTGGGTCTCCTCCGGGTGCCAGCGCGGGTTCATCGTCGAGGACCTCAGCGACTGGGTCTCGACCTCCTGGAGGCACACGAGATCGGGCAGCGGGGACATCCGCGCGAGCGTCGTCGCGATCCGGGTGATGGCGGCGCTGGTCGAGGCGATGCCCCGCGTGCCGTGCCCGAAGTAGCGGACGTTATAGGTGACGATCCTGAGCGCCATGGCGTCGTCGCGCGGTGTCCCGGGGCCGCGGAGAGCGCCGGACGCCGCGCGTGTCGAGGTCGGGTCCGGTACCTGCTCCGCCGGTGTTGGGCCGCTCGAACGAGGTGGGAGGCGTCGCTCGGTCATGTATCCTCTCGCCCATGGGCAAGAACATCATCGTTTCCGAGGATACCATTCGTGACCTGCTGGAAGCGCATGCCTCCCTCTCCGCCTGGTATTACGAGCTCTGGTCGGCGCTGCGGGTCGCGAAGGCCTCGGCGAGCGCCCCCGATGATGCGGCCCGTGCGGCGTTTGTCGAGCGGATGGCCATGAGCTTCCCGGAGGTCGCGTCGATCGCCCGCTCCATCCAGGTGCCGAGGATGTTCGTCCCGCCGCCGCCCGCGGTGAGCGTGCCCCCCGTCGCGGAGGGCGAGACGGGAGGAGATGAGGCCCCGACAGCGATCGAGCCCGCGCCCGCCCGGCTGCGGGAGCTCCACGGCCAGCCACCGAAGAGCCAGCCAGGCTCGCAGCCCACCGATGAGTCCGCCCCTGCGCCGTCACAACCTGCGATCGCTCCTCCACCGATGGTGGTCCCGTCGACAGTGAAATACGACACCTGAGGTCCAGTCCCCGCTCGGCCGGACTCGCGAGCTCTCACCACCAAGGGCACGCCTCGCGTGCTCCCCCTCAGCGCGCCTCGCGCGCTGCTCCTCGCAGAGCCGTCAGCGCGCGAGGCCGCGGGGGGCCTTGCGACGCGCGAGGAGCTGCTCGGCCTCGGCGGCCCCTGTCATGTCGAACCTGGGGTTCAGATCGAGCGCGTCCCGCACGAGCCGCTCGCCTCGCGCCACGTCCCCCAGGGCGATCCGGATCGCCCCGGCGTGGTAGAGCAAGCGCGCGTCCCTCGTGCCGAGCGCCAGCGCCCTGTCGCTGGCCGCGCGCGCTTCGGCCAGCTTGCCGGCGCGGTACAGCGCCCAGGCGTGGGTGTCCTCGGTGTAGATGTCTGCGCGGACGGCGCGCTCCGCGCCGGCGAGGCGGAGCGCCTCGTCGCGCTCCAGGCCCCTGGTCGCGTAGTACAGCGCGAGGGTCCGGCGGTCCGACCGCTGCCCCGCGTCGACCGCGCCGGCGTAAGCCCGCGCTGCGCCGGCGTTGTCGCCTGCAGCCATCCTGGCGTCGCCGAGCAGCCACGCGGTCTCCGCGTCCGGGCTCCGCTGGTGGGCCCGCTCGAGGAGCTCGACGGCGCGGCCCCACGCGCCGCGGGCCAGCGCGACGCGCGCCCTGCCGGCGAGCGCCGGCGGATATTCGGCCAGCGCGGCGAGCGCCCGCTCGAAGCCCAGGTCTGCGCCCTCGTGGTCGCCCTCGTGCCAGAACATCATGGCCGCCTGGGTCAGGGTCCACGCGAGCGCCTCGGGGTCGCCCGGGTCCCCGGCGTCGATCGCGAGGCGGATGATCCGCTTCGCCGTCGCCGCGTCGCCCTGGAGCCACCGCAGGTGTGCGGCCCGCGCGTAGGACAGCAGGCCGGGCCGCTGGTCGACCATCCGCTGCGCCGCGTGCGCCGCGACCTGGAAGGCGCCGAGCGCGAGGGCGGCGTCGCTGAGCGTCCCGAGCGCGAGCGCGTCGCCCTCGTCCCGCGAGAGGACCCGCTCCGCCGCGTCGCGCGCCTCGGTGAACCTGCGCTCGTGGATCAGCACGAGGCCGAGCAGGTTGAGCGACGCGCGATCGCCTGCGGCCAGCGCGAGCCCGGCCTCCGCGCACGCGCGAGCCCGGCCGTAGAGCGACGGATCGCCCGAGGCGCGCGCCTTTCGGAGCCACGCGTGGCCGAGCGCGCTCCAGAGATCCGCGCCGCCGGGCGCCTTCGCGAGCCGCCGGGACAACGCCTCGATCTCGCGATCGACGGCGCTCGCGCCCGCCGGGGCCGCGAGCGCGAGCGCGCGCGCGGCGTCGAGGCTCGAGGGCGCCAGCGCCTCGGCCGCGCGCCCGGTCGACGCCGTCGCGGCCGGGACGGCCTCGGCGCGCGGGCGCTCGGTGCAACCGAGGCCTCCGCTCAGGGCAGCGCAGGTGAAGAGGCAACCCGTTCGTCGCAGCATCGGAGCGTTGACCTCCTTTCGCGCTGGAGCTCCGCCCTGGGCGCGCCGCGGCTCTCCCGGGGGCGTCACAGGCTCGACCCGATCGCGAAAGAGCTTGCCTCGCTGGCATGCGCCGGCAAGCTCGCAGCTCCAGCGCATCGTTCGATCGACCAGCGGCGCGCAGCGCGGAGGAGATCGCATTGCCTGTCCAGACGGATGGCGACCGCCTGCAGCGGCTCTGCGCCGCGGCGCTGATCGTGCACCTCTGCGCCGCGTGTGCTCGCCGCGCCTCGCCGGAGGCGGGCGCGACCGCGGCGCCCTCGCCGGGGGCGGATGCGGCCGCGGCGCTCTCCCCGGAGGCGGGCGCGACCGCGGCGCCCTCGCCGGCAGGGCCCGCGGAGGACCTGCCGGGCGACGAGATCACCCCCGTCTACGGGAAGGCCGAGGGCGCGCCGGAGCCGCTCGCGGCCCGGCTGTGCGACGCGCTTCACGCGTTGCCCGCGCGGCGCAAGGCGGCGTGCTGCGGCGGCGCCGCGGGCTTCCAGGCCGCCGCCGAGTGCGCGCGCGCGCTGAGCGTCGCGGTGCGCGCGCGGGCGGTGACGCTGTCGACCGACGAGGTGGGCCGCTGTGTCGAGGCGATGGAACGGTCGCTCGATGGATGCGACTGGGTCTCTCCGCTCGCCGCCCCGGTCCCGCCCGCGTGCGAGGGGATCGTGCGGGGCGCGCTCGACGAGGGGGCCCGGTGCCGGTCGTCGCTCGAGTGCGCGGGCGGGCTGCGCTGCGACGGCGCCGGCCCCACCGACGCGGGCACCTGCAGCGCCCCGCGCGCCGCGGGGCCCTGCGGCCTCTCGGTCGACGCGCTGGCCGCGGTCACCCGGCAGACGCGTTACGCCGAGGCGCACCCCGAGTGCCGCGGCCACTGCGCCGGGCGCGCGTGCGCGGGCGACCTCCCGCTCGGCGGCCGCTGCGAGGCCCACGCGGCCTGCGGGCGGGGCCGCCGCTGCGTCGACGCGCGCTGCAGCGATGCGGCGCTGCCCCCCGCCGGCGCCGCCTGCCTCGGCGGGCTCTGCGCGGCCGGCGCGCGCTGCGTGGACGGGCGCTGCGCGGCGCCGAAGGCCGAGGGCGAGGCCTGCGCGCGCGACGGCGAGTGCCGCGCCGCGTGTGTCCGACGAGCGCGCGGGGGCGCCGCGGGCGGCGTGTGCGGGATGCGGTGCGCTGCGCCGTGACGGGCGAGCTGCGCGCGCAGCGCCACGCCGGGCCGCTCAGGGCCGGAAGTGGCCCTGGGTCGCACCCTCCCAGGCCGTCGCCAGGTACGGGAAGGCCGGGAGGAACCGCGCGTCGTTCGCTCCCACGCCGTCGCCCGCCGTCGCGCCGAGCGCGCCGGTCAGGACGAGCGTGAGCAGCGCGTCGGTGACGTCGGTCTGCTCGTGATCCGCGCCGGGGACCAGCGCGCGGCCGTTCGGGAAGCCCGACGGCATGCCCAGATCGATCCGGAGCACGTCGCCGACGGTCTCCAGGCTGTGTCCTCCGAGGCTCGCGGGCTTCAGGTTGAAGGCGTCGATGAGGTCGGTCCGGCTCTGCTTCAGCGCCTCGGGATCGAAGGCCGCGAGCGGCTGGCCTGCCTGATAGAGCCCGGCGAACTCGGCGTCCCGCACCAGGATCGGGTTCAGGAAGTAGGCCCCGAAGTTGGCGAGATCGTCGCGCGGGTGCGCGCGGTTGTACTTGTCCTTGTCCTGCAGGCCGATGATCCAGGTGTTGATCAGCGGCAGGCCGACACGCGACACCTGGACCCAGGGACCGAGGCCATCTTCCTTGCCGTTCGCGCGCAGGATCCGCACCTTGCGGCGGCTCGCGGAGGCCCAGACGCCGAGCGTCTGCCGGTCGCTCGGCCCCGGCGTCGGCTCCGCGCCGCCGTTGACCGCGGCGAGCGGGAGCTCGAGCGCGAGCGTGTGGACGTTGAAGCCGGCGAGGTTGTCGCGCGCGGTGCACGACGGGTTCGGCGCCGCGAGGAGCGGGCACAGCCCCGCCAGATCGGACGCGCGGCCGAGATCCGCGTAGAACCCGTCGTCGCGCGGCCCGGCCCAGGCGCGCCCCGCGCCGCCCGCCATCTGCTTGAGGAACTTCGAGGACGTCGCGAAGGCCGGGTAGCCGCCGCCGGTGATCCGGTAGGCGAGCTGGTTCGTCCTCCTCCCGATGTTCGGCGGCGCGACCGGGGCGTCCCTCAGGAGCACGGTCGGCGCGCCGCCCTCGATCCTCGTCACGGTGTACGTCTGCTCCCCGCCGGCGAGCTGCGAGAAGAACTCGTTGCCGCCGCTCGGCGCCGGCGTGAGCCCCGCCGGATCCGCCGGCACGTACGGCCTGGTCGAGAACCGGAACTGATAGGTCAGCGCGTCCTCGAGGCTCGACGGCCCGCGCGCGATGTGCACCTCGTAGAGCACGTCGTCCGAGAAGCCGTGGAAGTTCGGCCCGCTGGCGGGCTCCTCGAGCGGGATGTAGCTCGCGAGGATCACGAGGTTGCCGCCTTCCACCCACGCGTACAGGTCGGTGTTGTCGGCGGCCGGATCCCTCGCGATGGCCGGCGCCTCGCGGTGGCTCGACGCTGCGGCGAGGCCGGGCGCGCTGAGCGCGACGGACGCCGTGAAGACGGCGACGGCGCGAGACGGTCGGTGGATCATGCGTGCGGGTCCTTCCATCGCTCCTCTGCGGCTCATTGCCTGAGCAGGAACACCGAGCCTTGCTCCTGGGCCCTGTGATCGACGAACGCGAAGACGTCGGCGCCCCTCGCCCGGTGCAGCCCCCCGGGCTCGTCGTGGCCAGGCGCGCCAGCGACCGTCGCCGAGCGCGCCCCGGACGCCACATCGAGCCACACGACCTCGTCGGCGCCCCGGGTCGGGTCGCGCGTGAGCACGAGCAGCGCCGCGTCGTCGCGCGTCAGCGCGATGCCGCACGGCGTACCGACGTGGAGCCCGGTCGCGAACGGGCTCACGAAGCCGTCCTCGATCCTGAAGATGGTCGCCGTCTTGTCGGGGCCCGCGAGGGTGTCGCACACGAAGACGTCGCCCCGGCCGGCGACCGCGATCCCGCTCGGGTCGACGAGCGGGCTCCCCTTGGCGAGCGCCGACACCTCGCCGCCGCGCGCCGGCAGCGAGAACACGCCGGGCTGGCCGTCGTCGCGAGCGCGCCCCGAGAAGATGATCCGCTCCTCGTTGTCCGCGCCGCGGGCGACCTCGAGGCCGCGCGCGCACAGCCCCTCGCCGCCGTCGATCGGGGCGACGGCGCCGCCGGGCAGGTCGATCGCGAAGAGGGCGCCCGCGTCGCCGAGCGCCGGGCCGCCCGCGCCTGGGTCGGCCACGAAGACGCGACCGCCGTCCGCGCTCGTCGCGATCCCGAGCGGCGCCACGAGCGGCGGACCGGCCGCGATCTCGGCGGCGTCCGCGCCGCCTTGCGCGCCGATCCTGAAGACGCCGGCCCTGCCGTCCGCGCCGAGGCCGGTGAAGTACACGTAAGCCCCGGCGACATCCGGCGTCGCGTCGAACGCGATCGCCGGGACGAGCGGCAAGGCCGCATAGGGAGCGTCATCCCCCGCGCCGCCCCCGCCTCCCGTTCCGCTCGCCGCGGTCGTTCCTGGCGCTCCGCCGGTGGAGCCCGCGCTGGCCCGTCCGGGCGGATCCTCCGCGCGGCTGCAGCCCGGGTTGCTCGCGGCGGTCGCGAGCGACGCGACAGCGCACAGCACACCGGCGCTTCGCCGGAAGTCCCCCCTGGCTTCCGTCATGCCTGCTCCTCCCGAGGGCGCCGTTCGTGCGCTCGGCTCGCGCGGCGCGCTGGCGCGCGCGACGCGAGCCGCACGGCGATCGCGCGGCGCTGGACGCTGCCCGTTCTGCCACGTGCCTCCCGGATCGAGTAGGCCGCGGCCGCGCTGCGCGCGACAAAGCCGCTTGCACCCTGCCTCTCGTGTCCGGGGTCGCCTGCTGGCGCTCAGGCCCATGAGCAGCGCCGCCCTGGGGGCCCGGACGGCGTTCCCCCGTCGACCGGCTGACGGCCCCGTTTTATAACGACGTCATGTTCGATGTCGCTCGGTCATTGTACGTACGGGCGTTGGAGGACATCCGTGCGGCGGGTCTCTACAAGGAAGAGCGGATCCTCGAGACGCCGCAGGGGCCGGTGATCCGGACCGAAGGTGGCGCCGGGGTCCTCAACTTCTGCGCGAACAACTACCTTGGCCTGTCGTCGCACCCGACGGTCATCGCGGCGGCGAAGGAGGCGATCGACACGCACGGCTTCGGCCTCTCCAGCGTGCGCTTCATCTGCGGCACGCAGGACCTTCACCGGCGGCTGGAGTCCAGGATCGCCCGCTTCTTCGGCGCCGAGGGCGCCATCCTCTACTCGTCGTGCTTCGACGCGAACGGCGGCCTCTTCGAGACGCTCCTCGGCGAGGAGGACGCCGTCATCTCGGACGCGCTGAACCACGCGTCGATCATCGACGGTATCCGCCTCTGCAAGGCCGAGCGGCACCGCTACCCGAACGGGGACATGGCCGCCCTCGAGGACATCCTCCGCGCGACGGCCGGCAAGCGGCTCCGGCTCATCGCCACCGACGGCGTGTTCTCGATGGACGGGTACCTGGCGAAGCTCGATACCATCTGCGATCTCGCCGACAAGTACCGCGCGATGGTGATGGTCGACGACTCGCACGCGACCGGGTTCATCGGGCCGACCGGGCGCGGGACCGCGGAGCTCTGCGGCGTCATGCACCGCGTCGACGTGATCACCTCCACCCTCGGCAAGGCGCTGGGCGGGGCGAGCGGCGGCTTCACGACCGGCCGGCAGCCGATCGTCGACCTGCTCCGGCAGCGATCGCGGCCGTACCTGTTCTCCAACACGCTCGCCCCGGCGATCGCCGGCGCCTCGATCGCCGTGTTCGACCTCATCGACGCGGAGCCCTCGCTGCGCCTGCGGGTGATGGAGAACGCGCGCCGGTTCCGGCAGGGGATGGCGCAGGCCGGCTTCACCATCAAGCCCGGCGCCCACCCGATCGTGCCCATCATGCTGGGCGAGGCGCAGCTCGCGAACGAGATGGCGAGGGCGCTGCTCGCCGAGGGCATCTATGTCATCGGCTTCTCGTACCCCGTCGTGCCGAAGGGCCAGGCGCGCATCCGGGTGCAGCTCTCCGCCGCGCACGAGCCCGAGCACGTCGATCAGGCGATCGACGCCTTCCGGAGGGTCGGCCGGCGCCTCGGCGTCGTCGCCTGAGCGGCTCAGTAGCGGAGGATCACCTTCGGGTGGCTCGAGATCGCCTCCTGGAAGGCCGCCGCGTCGTAGTCCTCGAAGTCGAACACCGTCCCCTCACCGCGGTTCAGGATGACCTCCCAGATGAGGTCGTGGATGTTCGGATCGCGCGACTCGAGCAGGTGGCGCGTGATGTGCCACGTCTCGAAGATGCGCCGGCCGATCACGCTGTGGAGGCTGATGCCGTCCACGATGAGGCGGTCGAAGTTCTCGATCACCGCGTCACCGCTCTTCAGGCCGAAGAGGATGACGTCGCCCCCGCGCCTCGCCGCGTGGATCGCGTTGTTGACGCTGCTGTTCACGCCGCTCATCTCGAGCACGACGTCGACGCCGACGCCGTCCGTGAGCTTCCGCACCCGCTCCGTCAGCTCGGGATCGCTCGCGTGGGGCCGCTCGGGGCTCGCCCGGTGCGGGCGCAGGACCGCGTCGGCGCCCAGGCGGCGGGCCATCTCGGCGTTCCGCTCCGCCGGCTCCACGCCGATGACGTAGATCGCCCCCATCGCGCGGGCGATCGCGATCGCGAACAGGCCGATGGTGCCGCAGCCGAAGATGGCCACGCGCTTGCCGCGGAGGTTCACCTTGGTGCACGCGTGCACGGCGTTGCCGAACGGCTCCTGCACCGCGGCGACCTCGGGCCGGATCCTCGCGATGTCGGTGCGCCAGAGGTTCTTCGCGGGCAGCTTGACGAGCTCGGCGAAGCAGCCATCCTCGCTGATCCCGATGATCTTGTCGTCCGCGCACACGTGGGTGTCGCCGACGCGGCACTGGTAGCAAGCGCCGCAGGCGATGTGGCTCTCGGTCGACACGACGTCGCCGATCTCTAGCCCGAAGGACCGGCGCGCGTCGGTCCCGAGGTCGACCACGCGGCCGAGCAGCTCGTGGCCGATCGTGCGCGTCGCCTTCCGATCGCGATCGAGCGACGAGAGGATCATGTCCTTGAAGGCGCTGCGGAACCAGATGCCGCGATCCGAGCCGCAGAAGCCCGTCATGATCGGCTTGACGAGGACGCTCGCGCGGTCGTGGTAGTCCCTGGCCTCGTCGATCGCCGGGCGCTCGACCTGATCCTTGGACAGCCCGACGGTGGACTCCCACGGCTGCTTCTCGCGGTTGTACGTCAGCGCCCACATCGCGTCGCTCATGCACCTGGCTCCTGTTCGGGGTTCGAGGCGCACGCAGCTGGCGCACGGGCGCCTCGGGCATGGGAAGCGTGGCGCGTGAACGAGCGAACGCCCATCAGAAAATTGCGCTCGGGTTGCTCACGTGTCCGGCGTCTCCCCTCGGCCTCTTCGGCGCGATCTCGCGGCGCCCCGGGCGCATCGTCTGCGCCGTTGCCCTGGACCGGATGACTCGCCGCGTCGACCTCGAGGGGACAAGACCGCCCACGCGCTGTCGGGGACAAGACCGCCTACGCGCTGACGGGGAGGCTGCGCGCCCACGCGCAGCCGGCGCGGCTTCAGCGGCGCTTCGACGGAGGGCGCGCGGGCGCGGGCGGCGGGGTCGTCTCGGAGACGGGGGGCCGCTCGCGGAGGCATTTCTCGAGGCCGTCGTGCAGGGTCGCCTCGTGGGCGCCGGGGAGCTTCGGGCGCCCCATGACGTTCACGAAGAGGCGATCCTGCGCGATGCCGCCGCCGGGGCCGAAGCTCATCCACACGAACATCGCGCGTCCCTTGATGTGATCGAAGGGCACGCCCGCGCCGAGCCCTCCGCGCCAGCTGCGCGAGTCGTGGCTGTTGTTGCGGTTGTCGCCCATCACCCACGCCTCTTCGGCGGCCACCTTGAAGGGGCCCTGGAGATCGCCGCAGACGCCGCCCCGGCACGAGGAGCCCGGCGTGCAGTCGTCGCTCTCCACGCACATCATCCCGTCGGGGTTCTTCTCGTAGAGCGTGAAGTACGACTTGTCCCCGAGGTACTCGACGAACAGCTCCGCTTGCCGGCCCTCGTAGTGGTAGGGGCCGACGTGGCAGTGCGGGACGAGCCAGCCGTTGATGACGGGGCGGCCGTTGATCGCCTCCAGCGTGTCGCCGGGGATGGCGATCGTCCGCTTGATGAAGTCCTGCTCCTTGTTCTCGGGGAACTTGAACACCATCACGTCCCCGCGCGACGGCGGCAGGCGAGGGAAGAGGCGCTGGTCGGTCCAGGGGATGAGCGGGCCGTAGGTGAACTTGTTGACGAAGATGTGGTCGCCGACCATGAGGGTCGGGATCATCGAGCCGCTCGGGATCTTGAACGCCTCGACGACGAAGGCGCGCAGGAGGAGCGCGACGGCGACGGCGATGCCGATCGACTCCGCGTACTCGCGCATCTCGCCCTTGCGCCAGCGGCTGAGGTGCTCGCCGACCGCGCGATCGGCGCGGCTGTGGGCGGCGTCGAACTCGTCGGCGTCGAACGTCTCGGCGCTCATCGCGCGCTCGAGGGCCGCGATCGCCTGCGTCACCTGCTCGCGCTCGCCGCTCGTCAGCTCGCGCTCGACGTCACGCTTGCGGCCGCGCAGGATCCGGTGGGCCTCCTCGAGGAGCGCCGCGGCGTCCTCGAAGCGAGCGCGCGCCTTCGGCGGGATGTCCCGGCGGCCGCCCACGCCGATCGCCGACGCGAGCGGCAGCTCGTGGCGGAACCGCCAGAGGATCATCGCGAAGATCGTGAAGAGCACGATGCCCGCCGGGATCTGCTGCTCGCCGACGAAGACCCGGAGCGGCTGGGAGCTCCCTCCCTTCGCCGGCGGGGTGAGCAGCCAGACGCTCAGGACCGCGAGCGCGAAGGGGACGATGCAGATCCACACGAGGTGGAACAGGAAGCGCAGCGGCGCCCGGCCGTCCCTGCCCCCTGGCGGTGGCGGAGGAGAGCTGCCAGCCGAGCGCGGGTCTGCGCCGCCTGTCGCCTTGGCCGCGCTGGCGCGGGGCTCCGAGCTCGCGCTGCCCCTCATCGAGGGTCTGAACTCCGAGCTTGCGGGCCGACTGGCCGCGACCGACGGGACGCTCTGGGGTGGATCATCGGGGCGCGGCGGCAAGAGAGAGCTTATGTATACGCCGCCCCTCGCCGCGGCAAGTGCGCAGGCGTGGAGGGCGACACGCGGTCCGTCGGCGTCGCCGCCCGCGTGTCCTCGTTCGCCCTCGTT
Source organism: Sorangium sp. So ce281 (assembly GCF_051527395.1). NCBI lineage: Bacteria > Pseudomonadati > Myxococcota > Polyangiales > Polyangiaceae > Sorangium > Sorangium sp. So ce281. Next base: position 9,522,228 of record NZ_CP150322.1, on the reverse strand, counting down.
CGCCCTCGTTCGCCCTCGTTGTCCCCGTTCGCCCCTCGCTCGCCCTCGTCAGGGCGCGTCTCCGACCTCGACGGCGTAGCTCACGAGGGCCGCGCGGTCGTCGCGGGCGTACGTCGTTGGCTGCGTCCGCCCCGCGGCGCTCGTGTTGTCGATGACGAGGTAGTAGTGCCCCTTGGGCAGCGGCACCGTTCGCCGCCAGGGGGCGCCGGAGTACACCGGCTCGTCGAGCAGGGCCGCCGCTGTCAGGGGCGCCGGCGCGGGCTGCGTCAGGTACGCCTGGAGCCACGGCTCCCCGGCGCCTCGAGGCACGAGGAGGACGTCCACGCCGGGCGCGCCCTCGACGGTGATCGTGAGCGTCAGGGCCTCGCCGTTGCCCGCGATCTCCAGCGGGCCGATGGTATCGCGCTGCTCCTGGTGCACCTCGGTGCGCTCGTTCGCCAGGAGCAGCTTGCCGTTGTCGCGGCGCTCGTACGGAGCGTCGGGCCGCTGCCCCTTCTCGATGATGCCGAGCCCGAACTGCACGGCGCCGTCGTCGTCGCGGATGACGGTGAACCCCCGGGCGATCTCGGTCTTCAGGAGCTGGGCGCCGAGCGCGTTCGCGTACGCGCTGCCCTGGGCGAGCGACACGCCGCCGAGCGAGATCGCGGCGGGCTGCTCGATGAGCTTGGTCGTGAAGCTCGCCGCCGTCGTCGAGCGCTGGCGGAAGTACACGTACATCGTGTCGCCATCCATCAGGAAGTCGTGGTCGTACTCGACGGCCGCGCTCGCATCGAAGCTCATGCGCTTCGTCAGGTTCGTCCAGACGACGCCGCTCCCCCCGAACTGGAGGAGCAGGTGCCCGTTCGCGAGCTCCTGGGCGACGCACGAGCCCGGGTAGAACCGGCCCGTCACCGGATCCTCGTCGCGGAGGCGCAGCGGCACGCTCCGCTTCCGCATCTCGGTGCAGAGCTGGCTCGTCGCGAAGGCGAGGATGGCCCTGCGGAGGGACAGGTTTCCCGGGTCGTTCACGACGCCGGGCATCACGCCGAGCGCGCCTTGGCCGCACGCGCCGCACACCGTTCCGAGCAGCGAGAGGCAGAGCGCGAGGCCGAGCGCGCGCAGCGCGGCGGTGCGGAAGAGCATGGGCGCAGCATAGTCGAAACACCGGCGGGTCGAGCGGCGCGCCGGCGGGTCGAGCCGCGCGCCGGCGGGTCGAGCCGCGCGCCGCCGTCGGCCCCCGCGCGCCGCGAGGCGCGCCGCCGTCGGCCTCGGCGCGCGGGTGGTGATAGGGTCACCGCCATGGCGAACGTCGCAGTCATCGGGGCCGGCGCGTGGGGGACGGCGCTGGCGAAGTTGCTGGCGGACAAGGGCAACCCCACCGCGCTCTGGGCGCACCACGACGAGCTCGCCGAGCGCATCGGCCGCGAGCGCCAGAACGGCCGGTACCTGCCGGGCGTGGAGCTGCCCGCGAGCCTGCGGGCGACGGGCGATCTCGAGGACGCGCTCCGGGGCGCGGAGCTCGCCGTCGTGGTCGTCCCGTCGCACGCGCTGCGCGAGGTCGTCCGGGAGGCAGGGCGCCACATCCCGCGGGACGCGCTCGTGTGCAGCGCGACGAAGGGCATCGAGAACGACTCGCTGATGCTGATGAGCGAGGTGCTGGTCGACGAGCTCGGGCGCGAGGCCGAGCCGCGGCTCTCGTACCTGTCGGGCCCGAGCTTCGCGCGCGAGGTCGCGGCCGGCCAGCCGACCACGGTCGTGGTCGCTGGCAGGGGCGAGCGGGAGACGCACGCGGTGCAGCGCATGTTCGCGACCGACAGGTTCCGGGTCTACTCGTCCGATGACGTCGTGGGCGTCGAGGTCGGCGGCGCCCTCAAGAACGTCATCGCCATCGCCGCCGGCATCTGCGACGGCCTCGGCTTCGGCCACAACGCGCGCGCCGGCCTCATCACGCGCGGCCTCGCGGAGATCGGCCGCGTGGCGGGGGCGAAGGGGGCGAACCCGCTCACCCTCGCGGGCCTCTCCGGGATGGGCGACCTGGTGCTCACGTGCACGGGCGAGCTGTCGCGCAACCGCACCGTCGGGATCGAGATGGGCAGGGGACGGAAGCTCGACGAGATCCTCGCCGGCCTCGGCCACGTCGCCGAGGGCGTGAAGACCGCGAAGAGCGCGCACGACCTCGCGGACAAGCTGGGCGTGAGCGCGCCGATCACGGTCGAGGTGTACCGGATGCTGTACGAGGAAAAGCCGCCGCAGCAGGCCGTCGTGGACCTCATGACCCGCGCGCTCACGAGAGAGTGAGACGCGGGGCCGGCTCGCGGGAAGGCGCTTTCTCGCGCCGCCGCGCGCCTCGCCTCTCGCGAGCGTGTAAAGTGGCGGCGCGATGCACACGCGACCTCTCGTGAGTCTCCTCTCCGCGCTCCTCCTGTCGAGCGTCAGCTCGACGGCCGCTGCCCAGTACGGCGCGCCGCCCTACGGTGGTCAGCAGGGCGGCGCGTACGGCGGTCAGTACGGCGGCGCGTACGGCGGCGGGTACGGAGGCCAGTACGGCGGCTACGGGTACGCCCCGCCGAAGAAGAGCGAGCCCAAATCGACGCCGCTCGAGGTCGGCTACCTCTACGCCACCTCCGTGGCCTACGGCGTGGGGACCGGCATCTGGATCGACGCGATCGCCGGCATCGACGATCCCGGCGTGCAGTTCATCGCGCCCGCGCTCCTCGGCGTCGCGGCGCCGGTCGGCGTCTACTTCCTCGACTCGCCGCCGATGCCGCGCGGCATGCCGTCCGCGATCGCCACGGGCATGGTGATCGGCGCGGGCGAGGGGCTCGGCATCGCGTCCTACCAGTACGTCAGCGCGCGGAAGGGCAAGGAGTGGGGCTTCCTCGGGCTCGCGACCGCCGAGGTGATCGGCTCCACCGTCGGCGGCGCGGCGGGCTGGGGTTTCTACTACCTCCTCCGGCCCAAGCCGCAGACCAACATGCTCGTCGCCTCGGGCGCGGTGTGGGGCTCGCTCATCGGCAGCGCGTTCGGGGCCGCCGCCAGCAACGGCGACTGGAGCGAGTCGAACGACAGCGTCTCGCTCGGGGGCCTCATCGGGTTCAACGTCGCGACCGCGGGCGCCGTGGGCCTGTCCGTCGCGTGGACGCCCTCGTGGAACCAGCTCGCGTGGATGTGGGGCGGGCTCGGCATCGGCACGGTGGTGTCGTTGCCCATCTACCTCGCGTACATCGGGAGCGATCATGACCCCCGCCGCGGCCTCATCGCCCAGGGCGCGGCGGGCACCCTCGGCCTCGTCGCGGGCGCCTTGTTCCTCGGGAGGCCGGACTCGAGCGCCTCCGTCGCCCTGGACGACCAGGAAGATCGTGGCCGTCCCCCGTTCGCGCGCGTGCTCGGCGGCAGCCTCACGCCCTACCGAGGTGGGCTCGGCGCCGTCGTCGTCGGAGAGCTCTGGTAAGCCGCGGCGTGCCGTCCAACACGGCTGCATGAGGCCGCGGCACGCCTGCTATGCTGCCCTCGATGCCGACCCTGAAGTATTTCGCCTCCGAGGGCGCGCCACGCCTGTACAGCGTCCACAAGCCGGTCACGACGATCGGCAAGGCGCTCGGAAACGACGTCGCGGTCGCGGGGGCAGGGGTGCTGGACCATCACGCGCAGATCGTGTTCGACGGACGCGATTTCGTGCTGGAGGAGTGCGAGCGCGACGGGGAGATCGCGATCAACGGCAAGAAGAAGCGGCGCGCCCGCCTGGTGCACGGCGACCGGCTCCAGCTCGGCGCGGTCGAGGTCGGCTTCTCGATGTTCGCCGAGGCGCCGACCGTCCAGGAGCGGCTCGCGGCGGGCGACGGCGGCGCGGAGCGGCCCGCGCCGCTGCGGGGCTCGTCGGAGCTCGCCGGCGTCCGCAAGCTGTTCGCCTTCAGCGAGAAGCTCATCAACCGGCGCAGCGTCGACGAGCTCCTCGAGGCGATGCTCGACGACGTCATCGAGCTGACGCACGCCGACAAGGGCTTCCTCCTGCTCCTCGAGGGGGCGGAGGCGGCGGCCGACACGGCGGTCTGCGGCGGCGCGCCGGCCGCGGGCGGCGAGCGCAAGCTGGCCGTGCGCGCGTCGCGCAATGTCCGCAAGGAGGCCATCACCGACGCGGCCGGGGGGATCTCGGACAGCATCGTGCGTCAGGTCATCGTCTCGGGCCGCCCGGTGATCGTGTCCGACGCGCTCGCCGACACGCAGTTCGGCCGGAGCGACAGCGTCATCGCGATGAAGCTCTCCAGCGTGATGTGCGCGCCGCTCCTGTCGCAGGGCCAGATCATCGGCGCGCTCTACGTCGGCAACGACAAGATCAAGCACCTCTTCGACCGCGCCCAGCTCGATCTGCTCAGCATCTTCGCGTCCCAGGCCTCGCTCATCCTCCAGAACGCGATGCTCCTGAACGCGCTCAGGGCCGACAAGGCCAAGCTCGTCGCCGAGCTTCACGACAAGAAGTTCGGCGAGATCATCGGCGCCTGCCCGTCGATGCTCGAGGTGTTCCGCAAGCTGCAGAAGGTCGCGGCGACCGACATCAGCGTGCTCATCACGGGCGAGACGGGGACCGGGAAGGAGCTCATCGCGCGGGAGCTGCACCGGCGCAGCCCGCGCGATGGCGGCCCCTTCATCACCATCAACTGCGGCGCGATCCCCGAGAACCTCATCGAGAGCGAGCTCTTCGGCCACGTGAAGGGCGCCTTCACCGGCGCCATCGCCAGCCGCCCGGGCAAGTTCCAGGTCGCCGACAAGGGCACGCTGTTCCTCGACGAGATCGGCGAGCTGCCGCTGAACCTCCAGGTGAAGCTCCTCCGCGCCCTCCAGGAGCGGATCGTCTTCCGCGTCGGCGACTCGAAGCCCGAGAAGGTCGACATCCGCATCGTCGCCGCCACGAACAGGAACCTCGAGGAGGAGATCCGCGCCGGCAATTTCCGGGAGGATCTCTACTACCGGCTCAACGTCGTGAACCTGTGGCTCCCGCCGCTCCGCGAGCGGGGCGACGACGTGCTCATCATCGCCAAGGTGCTGCTCTCGAAGTACGCCGACGAGCTCGGCAGCGCCGTGCGAGGCTTCAGCCCGGCCGCGCTCGCCGCGATCAAGAAGTACCCCTGGCCGGGCAACATCCGGCAGCTCGAGAACCGCATCAAGAAGGCGCTCGTCCTCTGCGACCAGGCGCTCCTCGCCGTGGAGGACCTCGATCTCGGCCCGGGCGCCGAGACGGCCATCATGCCGCTGGAGAAGGCCAAGGAGGAGTTCCAGCGGCGGTACGTGCTGGAGGCGCTCGAGCGCAACAACGGCAACCGCACGCAGACGGCCCGCGACCTCGGCGTCGACCCGCGCACCATCTTCCGCTACCTCGAAAAGGAGCAGAACCCGATGCCGAGCGGGGCCGGCGGCGTGGCCCGCGATCCGACCGAAGCGTGATGGACTACAACCCCGAAGGGCCCTTCGCAGACCCCTGTCCGACCAAGACCCGCGCCGACCTCGAGTGGGATCGCGTCCTCGAGGCGCTCGCCGAGCGATGCGCGTCCCGGGGCGGGAAGCGGCTGGCCCGGGCCCTGCCCTTCGCGTCGACGCGCGCCGAGGCCCTCACCGCGCTCGCGGAGGTGCGCGAGGCGGTGGAGCTCGCCCGGGCCGGGGAGCCGGTGCCGTCGCGCGACGTCGCGGAGCTCGAGGACGCGCTCGATCGGGCCCGCATCGGCGCGGCGCTCGCGAACGAGGAGCTGCGCGCCGTGCTCGGCCTCCTCGAGGCCGCGCGGACGTCGCGGCAGTACCTGCAGAACCGGCGCCAGATCGCGCCCGCGCTCCACGCCGCGTGCGCGACCAACCCGGAGCTCGACGCCGTCGCGCGCGAGCTCGCGGCGGCCTTCGATCCGGACGGCACGCTCGCCGATCGCGCGTCGCCTCGCCTGGAGGCGCTGCGCGCGGAGCGGCGCGCGGTGCGCGAGCGGCTCGTCCGGCGCCTCGAGGACCTCATCCAGAAGCACGAGGACATCCTCCAGGACCGCTACTGGACGGAGCGCGACGGGCGCTACGTGCTGCCGGTGCGCTCCGACGCGCACGAGCGCTTCCCCGGCATCGTCCACGCGACGAGCGCGAGCGGCGCCACCGTGTTCGTGGAGCCCCGGGTGCTCGTCGAGACGGGCAACCGGATGAAGATGGTCGACGCCGAGGTCGCGCGCGAGGAGCTGGCGATCTACGCGGCGCTCACCGCCCGCGTGGCCGAGGACGTCGAGAGCGTCGCGGCCGCCGCCCGCGCGCTGGCCCACGCCGACGTGCGGGCCGCGGCGGCGCGGCTCGCGCAGGACCTCGACCTCACCTTCCCGGACGTCCCGGAGGACGCCTTCGAGGCCGGGCGGGGCGCCTCGGAGGGCGGATCGAGGTCGACCTCCATCGAGCTCGTCGGGGGCCGCCACCCGCTCCTCGCGCTCGACGGCGTGAAGGTGGTCCCGAGCGACCTCGCGATGAGCGCGGGCCGCGCGATGATCGTCTCCGGACCGAACGCCGGGGGCAAGACCGTGGCCCTGAAGACGCTCGGGCTCGCGGCGCTGATGGTCCGCGCGGGCCTGCCGGTCGCGGCCAGGGAGGGCTCTCGCGTCGCGCTCTTCGACGTCGTGCTGACCGACGTCGGCGACGAGCAGAACCTCCACAAGAACCTGTCGACCTTCAGCGCCCACGTGAAGAACCTGGGGCGGATCCTCGGCGAGACGCGCCCCGGCGCGCTCGTCCTGCTCGACGAGCTCGCCGGCGGCACCGATCCGCGCGAGGGCGAGGCGCTCGCCGCGGCCGTGCTCGACGCGCTGTGCGCGCGCGGGGGCACCGTCGCCAGCACCACGCACTACGAGGGCCTCAAGGCGCTCGCGCTCGGGGATCAGCGCTTCGAGAACGCCTCGGTCGGCTTCGATCTCGCCACCATGAGCCCGACCTTCCGGCTCGTCGTCGGCGTGCCCGGCGCCTCGAGCGCGCTCGCTGTCGCGCGGCGGTTCGGCATCCCGGGCGCCGTGCTGGAGCGGGCCGACCGCTTCCTCACGAAGGAGGCGGTCACCTTCGAGCAGATGGTCGAGAAGCTCTCCGCCGAGCGCCGCGCGCTCGAGCTCGCGCGCGAGGACGCCGAGCGGGAGGCGGCCGCCTCCCGCGCGAAGCGGCGGGAGCTGGAGGCGGAGATCGAGCGGGCTCGGGACAAGGAGCGCGGCGTGATCACGCGGGAGGGGGAGGCGCTGCTCGCCAGCCTGCGGCGCGCGCGCGAGGACCTCAAGGCGGCGCAGGCGCGCCTGCGCGGCAAGCCCACCGAGGAGGACGTGCGCGCGGCCGCTCGCGCCATGGACGCGGTGGGGCAGAAGACGTCGATCGGCGGCGAGCTCGAGCTGCGCCCGAAGGACGAGCCGCAGGCGCGGCCGGCGATCGATCCGGCCGCCATCCGCGTCGGCGCCCGCGTCTACGTGCCTCGCCTGCGGGCCGAGGCCGAGGTGGTGGAGGTCCTCTCGGGCGGCCAGCTGCGGGTCACCGCCGGCTCGCTCAAGCTCACGACCTCGATCGCCGAGCTGCGCGGCACCGGCGCGCCACCGGCCGCCGCGGCGCCCCCGCAGCGCCGCGTCGATCTGGACGCCGCCGCCGACCCCGACGTCCCGATCCAGACGGCGGACAACACCGTGGATCTCCGCGGCCTGCGCGCGCACGAGGCGGTCGCCATGGCCGAGCAGTTCCTCGACCGCTCGCTCGGCGCGGGCCGCAAGGTCACGTTCTTCGTCCACGGGCACGGCACGGGCGCCCTGCGCGATGCCGTCCGCGAGGCGCTGAGCGGGAGCCCGTACGTGGCGCGCCTCCGCCCGGGCGGACCGAGCGAGGGCGGCGACGGCGTGACGGTCGCCTGGCTGAAGTGGTGAGCGAGCGCGCGCCCGAGCGGCAGCGCGCCGTGACGCTCAGCGGTCCCGGTCGACGCGGCCGAGGTTCTCGGCGATCCGGTCGAGCACGCCGTTCACGAAGGCGCCGCTCTCCTCGCTGCCGTAGCGCTTGGCGAGCTCGACCGCCTCGTCGAGGATGACCGCGCGCGGCACCTCCGGGCGGTTCATCAGCTCCCACGCGCCGAGCCGGAGCACGTTCCGATCGACGCGCGCCATCCGCTCGAGGCGCCAGTTCGTGCTCGCCTTCCGGATCGCCTCGTCCACGGCCCCGAGATCCTCGGCGACCCCGACCACCACCTCGTCCGCGTAGGCGCGTCCCTCGGGATCGCCCGGCGTCTCGCGCCAGAAGGTCGCGACGACGCGGGGCGCCGAGCTTCCTCCGGCTTCCACCGCGAACAGCATCTGCAAGGCCGCTTCACGGCCGGTAGAGCGCGCACCCATCTCTCAGAACCTTCGTTTACAGGCCAGCGGTGTCCAGCGCGGCGCCGAGCGCGAGCATCTCGATCGCGCTGACGGCGGCCTCCCACCCCTTATTGCCATGCTTCGTGCCCGCCCGCTCGACCGCTTGCTCGATCGAGTCGGTCGTGAGCACCCCGAACGTGACCGGCACCCCGGTCTGGAGCGACACGGTCGCGATCCCCTTCGTGACCTCGGCCGCCACGTAGTCGAAATGCGGCGTCGAGCCCCGGATCACCGCGCCCAGGGTGATGATCGCGTCGACGCTCTTCTTGTGCGCGAGCCTCCCCACGATGGTGGGCATCTCCCACGCGCCCGGGACGCGCACGATCGACGTCCGACCGAGCGCGCCGCCGTGCCGCGCGATGGCGTCGAGCGCGCCCTCGACCAGGCGATCGACGATGAAGTGGTTGAAGCGGCTCGCCACGAGCGCGAAGCGCGCCCCCGGCGGGACCACCAGGTTCCCTTCGATCACCCTCGCCTGTGCTTGCCCGACCGCTTGCTCTGCCATCCGCCGTTCCTCTCTCCTGCCGCGCGAGGTGCGCGATCGCCGCGATCGCGATCCTGTCCGAGCGCCCTTTTACCAGCGAACGAGCGCGCCCGTCTGTCAGGCTTCGCCCTTCATCGAGACGAGCGGCACCCGCTCGATCACGGTGAGCCCGTACCCGGTGAGCCCCGCGATCTTCGGCTGGCTGTTCGTGAGGAGCCGGATCTGGTGCACCCCGAGGTCCGCGAGGACCTGCGCGCCGAGGCCGAACTCCCGCAGCGTCCACGGCTGCTGCGTCTTCACGACGGGGAGCGTCTCGTCGGAGCCCGAGCCCTTCAGCAGCTCCAGCTCGCGGCCCAGGTCCCCTCGCGACGGGATGTAGACGACCACCCCGACGCCGGCGCTCTCGATCGCGAGGAGCGCCTCGCGCAGGTTCGAGCCGCCGTCGAGGGGCGTCGAGCTGAAGAGGTCCGCGATGGTCGACCCGGAGTGCACGCGGCACAGGATGGGGTCCGGCGTCGCCACCGCGCCCTTGGTCAGCGCGAGGAACTGCCGCTGCTCGTTGATCACCTCGTAGACGTACACGCTCCACTCGGTGCCCGTCAGGTCGAGCCGCAGCGTCCGTTCGCCCACGCAGCGGACCAGCCGCTCGGTCTGGAGCCGGTACTGGATGAGGTCCGCCACCGTCACGATCAGCAGGCCGTGCTTCGCGGCGAACCCCTCGAGATCCCGCATGCGGGCCATGCTGCCGTCGTCGTTCATGATCTCGCAGATCACGCCCGCCGGCCGGAGCCCGGCGAGGCGCGCGAGATCCACGGATCCCTCGGTCTGCCCCGTCCGCACGAGCACGCCCCCGCGGCGCGCCTTCAGCGGAAAGACGTGCCCCGGCGTGACGAGATCCTCGGGCGCGGCGTCGCGCGCGATCGCGACCCGGATCGTGTGCGCCCGATCGGCGGCGCTGATCCCCGTCGTCACCCCGGTGCGCGCCTCGATGCTGACGGTGAAGGCGGTGCCGAGCGGCGGTCCGCTCCGCCCTGGCGCGGACATCATCGGCAGCTCGAGGCGCGCGACCTGCTCCTCGTCGAGGGCGAGGCAGATGAGCCCGCGCCCGTGCATCGCCATGAAGTTGATCGCCTCGGGGGTGACCGCCTCCGCGGCCATGCAGAGATCCCCCTCGTTCTCGCGATCCTCGTCGTCGACGAGGATCACCATCTTGCCCGCGCGGATGTGATCGAGCGCGGTGTTCACCCGGTCGAGGACCGCTTTGTCGATGGTCAGCCGGTGAGGCATCGGGCCCCCGGAGGTCATGTCCTGGTCGAGCCTGCCGCTCGAGGCGGCTGACACAGCCTCACCAGAATCCCCCCGCGCGCAGCTTTGCGAGGAGTCGTTCGTCGTGATCCGCATGCTCTCCCGTATTTCCGCGCTCTTCGCCGCGCTCGGCGGAGGCATCGCCGCCGCGCGCGTCTTGGCTCGAGAGGCCCTTCACGCTGGCGAGCGATGCGACCTCGAGCGCCCGCGCCACGTAGCGCGCGAGCACGTCAACTTCAAGGTTGACGGCCGCGCCGGGGCGGAGCTCTCCGAGGAGAGTCCGGCCGATGGTGTGCGGCACCAGCATCACCTCGAACCAGATCTCGGCGGCGCCCGGCGTGGACACGGTGTTGAGCGTGAGGCTCGCGCCGTCGACGGCGATCGAGCCCTTGGGAGCGAGGTACGGCGCGAGCTCGGGCGGGGCGCTCACCCGGAGGCGGATCGCGTCGCCGGCCCGCGCCTGCTCGACGACGCGGCCGAGCCCGTCGACGTGGCCCAGCACCACGTGCCCCCCCATCCGCGCGCCGAGCGGCGTCGCGCGCTCGAGGTGGACGCGCGCGCCGACCGGCAGCGCGCCGAGCGTGGTGCGGCCGAGGGTCTCGGCGGACATGTCGCACTCGAAGCCGCCGGGCGCGATGCGATCGACCGTGAGGCAGGCGCCGTTCACGCTCACGGACTCGCCGAGCGTCAGCGGCCCGAGGCTCGCCTCGACGAGCGCGCGGGCGACGGCGCCGCCGCTCCGGCGGCGGAGGACCCCGATCGTCTCGACAAGCCCGGTGAACATCGCCGACGCCCCCCTGCCTAGCCCTTCGAGGTGCGGTGCCCCTGGCTGGTCAGGAGCTTGTCGATGAGCCCCTGCGAGTAGCCCGACAGCTCGGTGAAGACGACGCCCATCCCCTGCGGATCATCGTGCACGCGCACCACCTCGCCGACGCCCTCGATCGTCTCGATGTCGTCCATGATCACGGTGAACCGCAGGTTCACCTTCGTCCCGACGGCGAGCGGCGTCTTCGAGCGCACGAACACGCCGGTCCGCGAGATGTTCGTCACGTACTCGTTGATGAACGCGTCGTAGGACTCGAACTCCTTGTTGATGGTGACGCGCTCTTCCTTGCGTCCCGTCTTCGCGTCGCTGCTCTCCGGAGAACCCTGATCGTCCACCATGACGCCTTACCTGCCTTGCAGATCGAACTGCTCGAGGTGGTACTCCTTCCGGGGCACGAGATCGATCCGGCGCTGGAACAGCCGCTCCGCCTCTTGCACGGCGATGCGCTCGTCGTTCTTCAGCAGATCGATCACGGCCGGGTGCGCGTTGACCACGACCGAGTAGCCGGGCAGGTTCATCCGCTCGCGCCGTATCTGCCGCAGGATCTCGTAGGCGACGGTCTGCTTGGATTGCAGCTGGCCCGTCCCGTCGCAGTAGAAGCACGGCTCGAGGATCGTCCGCCCGAGGCTCTCGCGCGTCCGCTTCCGGGTCATCTCGATGAGGCCCAGATCGGAGATCCGGTTCAGCGTGGTCTTCGCCTTGTCCCTGGAGAGCAGCTCCTCGAGGCGGCGCCGCACCTTTTCCCGGTTCTGGGCGCGCTCCATGTCGATGAGGTCGAGGATGATGAGCCCGCCGATGTTGCGGAACCGGAGCTGGTAGGCGATCTCTTCGACCGCCTCCAGGTTCGTGGTCAGGATCGTCTCCTCGAGATCCTTCGACCCCTTGCCGACGAACCGCCCTGTGTTCACGTCGATCGCGGTGAGCGCCTCGGCCTGGTCGATGATCAGGTGCCCGCCCGAGGGCAGCGGGACCTTCCGCGACAGCGCCCGCTGGATCTCGTCCTCGATCCCGTACGCGTCGAAGATCGGCTCCGTCCCCTCGTAGAGCTCCACCGCGTCGGCGCGCTCGGGCATGAACATCTCGACGAAGCGCCGCAGCCGGATGTACTCCTCGCGGTCGTCGATCACGATCTTCTCGATGTCGTCGGTGAAGAGGTCGCGTGCGGTCTTCAGCACGAGGTCGAGCTCGGTGTAGAGCACCGCAGGCGCCCTCACGCCGCTCTCCCGCTTCTTCGCCACCTCGCCCCAGAGGCGCACGAGGTAGCCGACGTCGGCCTTGAGCTGCTTCTTCGTGAGGCCCTCGGCGAGCGTGCGCACGATGAGCCCGCCCTGCGGAGGCTTCATCGCCTCGATGGCGTCCCGCAGCCGGGATCGCTCCTTCTCCGAGCCGATGCGCTTGGAGATCCCGATGTGATCGACCGTCGGCAGGTACACGACATAGCGGCCGGGCAGCGAGATGTGGCTCGTGACCCGGGCGCCCTTCGTCCCGATCGGCTCCTTCGAGATCTGGACGATGACCTCCTGCCCTTCGCGGACGACCTCGCGGATCGGCGTCGACTTCGAGATCCGCGGCGGCTCGTTCTGCCAGCTGCGTGAGCTCTGCTGGCCCCGCGCTGCGCTCTTGCCCTTGCCGTCCCGCGGCTGCTCGCGCCCGCGCTCTCGCGTCCGCTGCTCGCGCCCGCGTTGCTCGCGCCCCTCGCGTCCGCCCTGCTGTCCTTTGCCGCCCCGGTCGCGCCCTTCGCGCGCGTCCCGGCCCTCGCGGCCTTCGCGCGGCGCCTCGCGCCCTTCTCGGCCTTCGCGCGGCGCCTCGCGCCCTTCTCGGCCCTCGCGCGGGGCCTGGCGTCCCTCGCGCGGGGCCTCGCGGCCTTCGCGCGGGGCCTCGCGGCCTTCGCGCGGGGCCTCGCGACCTTCGCGCCCCTCGCGTGCTTCCGCGGGGGCCGCCTCCGCGAGCGCGGGGCCGCCCTCGAGGTTGGCGCGCCGGTCGCGCGTCCGTCCCGAACGGCGCACGCGCGCCTCGCGCCGTCCGCGCGCGCGCCCGCTGCGCGCCCGCGCTGCCGGCGGGACGTCCTCGCCCGAGGCCGCTGCCGCGGCCTCCGGGACCGGCGGCGCGCTCGCCTCCTGTCCGGCCGGCCAGTCGCCGGCGGCGCCGTGCTCGTCCGACGCGCTCGCCTCCTGCGCTCCTGTCTCGCCGCTGTCCGCGGTGTTGCTCAGCGCTTCCGGATGCTCCTCGGCCGCGCTCCACGCGTCCGCTGCATCCTCCGGTGGCGGGGAGGCAGGCTCGACCTCGTAGCCGGGCGCGTCGAGCTCGTCGTCGTCCTCGATGCTCGCCTCGTCGGGGCCGGATTCCTCGTCGCTGGCCTCGTCGGCGTCGCTGCCTCCGCCTGGCGCGACCAGCTCCTCGTCGTCGTCGGCGCCGTCGTGCTCGTGCCCGTCGTCCTCCGGCTCCGAGTCGTCGGCCTCGTCGAGCGCCACCATCGTCCCCACGCCGGCGAACGCCTGGCCGGAGGGGCCTCCGAGCACATCGAGCGCCGTGGGCAGCTCGATCGGCACGTCGCTCCCTTCGTCGAGCGAGCCGCCCGCATCGGCCGAGCCGCCGGCCTCGAATTCTTCTTCCGCCCCGAAATCCGCTCCTTCCCGGAGCTCGTGTCGTCCGGGCGTCACGTCGGGGCTCTCGGGCGCGGCTTCTGCGCCCGATAGCTCATGCACCTCGCTTTCGTCTGGTCTAGGCGCCTCGCTGCCACGCGCGGCGCGGCCTCGTGAGGAGGCGCGCTCTTCCTCAACATTCCGGCGGTGCCCAGCCAGGTACGCCTCGAAATCGTCGGGCCGGATGAGGTCCTCGACGTGCAGGAAGGCTGCTCGCTCGAGCCCCACGTCGATGAACGCGGCCTGCATTCCGGGCAAAACGCGGCTGACCTTGCCGAGGTAGATGTTTCCGAGCGTCCCCTTGGAGCTCTCCCGCTCGAGATGCAGCTCAGCGATGATCCCGTTTTCGATCAGCGCGACGCGTGTCTCGCGGATGTCCACATTGATGACGAGAAGGTTCTTTCCCATGTCGGATGCCGCACATCGGCGGCGCCGCCAAGCGTTACCACGGGTTGCCCGGCCCATGAAGGCGCAACCCGGAGTATGCTGCGCGATTGGGGCCCGGGACCGGAGGCCGCCGAGGCAGGCCGGCCGCCAGCGCGTGAGCTACCTCGCGTCTCCGCCGCTCTGCCTCGACGGCGCCCGGCGGCGCGCCTGCCGCCTGGCCCGCGGACCGGCGGCGCCCGCCGCCGGGCCAGGGCCCTGGCCGGGAGCGCCGGATCGAGGCGCCCGCACGGCGGCGAGGGCGCGCGAGCCGGGGCGACGTCCCTCAGGCGGCGCTCCCCGCCCTCGCCCGGGACCCGAACCGCCCCGTTCCCTCGCCCCCGCTGGCACGCCGCCGCTTCCGTGCTGCTCCGGAGCCGCCGGTGTCGTGCCCCGCGCCGCCCTGCGCCGGCTGTCGAGCCGCGACGGCTGGCGCGGGCGAGCCGTCCGCCGCGGCTCAGCCCGCATAAAGGCCGAAGGGGGCGGCCATCTGGCGCCCCCTCCGGAGATGCGCTGCTGTTGTCAGAGGCTCACAGGCCACACACCGGCTCTCCGCCGGCATCGCAGCGCTCGGCGCACTCCTCGCAAACAGTGCACGTGATGAGGGCGTCGTAGGCCTCGACCCCGGCCGCGTTGTCCGTGCGGCACGTCTCGATGCACGTGGCCGGGTCTTCCACCGCGGCGCAGTCAGCGATACACACCACCACGTCAATACAATCGCTGCTGTCCGCGCAGGCCTTGCGGACCTCTTTGCACGGCCCATCGCCGGCGCACTTGTAGCAGCCCTCATTCGTGTCGCGGCCGCACGTGTCCGTCGTGTCATCACAGGTCGGGGTACCCGTCGAGGAAGTGCTCGTGGCGCTCGCGCCTCCTTCTCCGCCGGCGCCGCCGCTGCCGCCGGAGCCGCCATTGCCGCCGTTGCCGCCGTTGCCGCCGCCGCCAGAGCTGCTGCTCCCGCTGCTGCTGGTGGTGGTGCTGGAGCCCGACGACGTGTTGCCGTCGTCACCGCAAGCCACGAGGGCGCAGCCGGAGATCAAAACCGCAGCGAATACCCAAGATTTCATGCTCAATACCTCCACAGAACCCAACCGACCCTTCATTCGTGTACTCGGCGCCCCCCCAACGCTCGGCATGCCTGCCAAACCACCCGTTGTCCTGCGACCGGCCTCCGGGTGCACCTGTGCAGATCGTCGGTCAGAGAGAAGCATCGTGCGTGAAGTTCAAAGAAAAACAGCCACGCAAGTCGTTTCTACACGCTCGGGATCGGCCGCGCAACGGCGTCGCTCGCCCCAGCACCCACCTGCCGTGGCGCTCTAAGCGGTTTGCTCGCTGATCTCTCCCGGAGCACGGCTCTCGCGGGCTCTCAGCTGTCGCAAAATTCTGCTAAAGCGGGATGTTTGATGTGCTTGGAGGCCGTGACGTCGTAAGCGCCGCCATAGGCCGTGCGGGTGATCACCCTCGCCTCGGGCACGGAGGCTCCGGCGAACGCATAGAGGAGCTTCGCTCCGTGAGCGATGATCCCGCCCTATTCCTGGTCGAGCCCCGGGAGGAAGCCGGGCACGTCGACGGAACGTGACGAGCGGGATAGTGAAGCCGTCGCAGCAGCGGACGAAGCGCGCCGCCTTGATGTCGAGGCAGCCGGCGAGCACGACCGCGCGACGCCATGGCAGGGCGACGACCCCATGCAGCCGGTACGACAAGGGAGCGAGGCCGGCGGAACCGTGCGAACCGTGCGAAACATGCGAAACGCACGAAACGCACGAAACGCGCACGACGTGGAGACCTGGGGACGCGCGAGGCGCGCGGGGACCTGCGACGAAAAATGACCGCGGTCCTCGATCGGCTCCGCCCTACTCTCTTGCGCGGGCGAGGGGACACCACGTACGCTGAGCGGCGCTCAGCTCCCGATGGTAAATGCAGGAATTCCCGATACGTAGACCATCTGAAGACCGGGACGCGGGGGCCGCCATCGCCGTTGCGGACCCGCCGCGCCGCGACTTCGAACGGGGCAGCTCGGGCCGGCGTGGCAGCAGAGCGGTCGCCTTCCACGGCCACTGACGTGCGGCGCCTCGTGAGATGCGCACGGAACAGCGTCACCGGCAGCCCTCGATCGTTCGCGCGAGCGCCACGCGCTCCTGGCTCGCAACGCCTTGCGCTCGACGGCCTCAGCGTGGCCTTCCGCCTCGCGTCGCGGGGTGAGATCGTTTCGGACGAGAGGTCGCTCGAGTGAAGCTCGCTCAGACTCGTGAGGCTCGTGCCCTGGCCGTCGCCGCGGTGGCGCGAGGGCTCATCGAGCCCAACGCCCTTTGGGATATGGCTTGCCGATGGACCCTCGGCGGCGCGTCGACGCCCCAGGAGCTCTTCGAGGGGATCCTCACGCCCGAGCAGCTGGCGGCGCTGCCGGAGCTGCTCGCGCAGGAGGGCCGCAGCCCGCCCGTCGCGCGCGCCCTCTCGCCGCAGAGCGAGGACGGGGACGCGCTGCGCTTCGACACGCAGCGGGAGATCGACCTGCCTGGAGATGACGTCGGGGCCGATTTCCCGACGCTCGCGACCTCTGCCACGCGCGCCGTGAACTCCGGCGGCACCCGGTACGAGGTGGGCGAGGCGCTCGGGGCCGGGGGCGCCGGGAAGGTCGTGAAGGCGCGCGATCGGGAGATCGGGCGCGTGGTCGCGCTGAAGACCTTGAAGCCAGGGGCCGAGGAGGACTCCGCGGTAGGCAACCGCTTCCGGACCGAGGCGCGGATCACGGCCCAGCTCGAGCACCCGAACATCATCCCGGTCTATGACCTCGGCACGCTGCCGAACGGCCAGCCGTACTACTCCATGCGGGTCGTCAAGCGGCAGAGCCTGCAGAACGTGCTGACGAACCCCGAGCTCCGCAGGCAATGGCCGCTCGTCCGGCTCATCGGCGCGTTCGTGCAGATCTCCCGGGCGCTGGCCTACGCGCACCGGCGAGGCGTCGCCCACCGCGACATCAAGCCGGAGAACGTGCTGCTCGGCGACTACGGCGAGGTCTACCTGGGCGACTGGGGCAACGCGAAGCTGCTCGCGAGGGCGGAGGTGAGCGAGCCGATCTCCGTCGATCCGAGCGGGCAGGACTTCGGCCGCAGGCGGCACGAGGCGATCGCGAGCGCGCTCTCGGGCACGCCCGGCTACATCGCGCCCGAGCAGATCCGAGGGGACCACGCGCGGATCGATCACCGCGCGGACATCTTCGCGCTCGGCGTGGTGCTCTACGAGATCCTCACCGGCGAGCACCCGTTCGACGCGCCGACCGTCCTCGCCGTGATCCTCGCGACCCAGACGCGCGACCCCAGGCCGCCGCGCTCGATCGCGCCGAGCTGCCCGCTGCTGCTCGAGGACCTCTGCCTGGCGATGCTCGCGAAGGATCCCGATCAGCGGCCGCCGACCGCCGACCGCGTCGCGGCGGAGGCGGAGGCGTTCCTCGAGGGCGCCAAGGAGCGGATGCGCCGCCGCGAGGAGGCCATCAAGCTATGTGAGCTCGCCAAGGCCCCGCTCGAGCGTGACCGGCGGCTCGACGGCGAGCGCGAGCGGCTCGTCGAGGAGGCGCGGCGGCTGCTCAAGGACGTGAAGGAGTACGAGGCGATCGAGCGCAAGCGGGCGGGGTGGCAGCTCGAGGACAGGGCCGCCGGGGTCGAGCGCGAGCAGGCGCGCGCCGCGGCGGAGGCGATCGATCTCTACACGAAGGCGCTGGCGTACGATCCGGACCTGGTCGAGGCGCGCGCCGGGCTCGCGGACCTCTACTGGTCGCGCGCGGTGCGGGCGGACCAGGAGCACCAGCACGCGGCGCGCATCTACCACGAGGCGCTCGTGGCGGAGTTCGACGTGGGCCGCTACGCCGCGCTGCTCACCGCCGATTCGGTCCTCTCGTTCGACTCGTCGCCGCCCGGCGCGAGCGTCGTCGCGTACCGTTACGTCGAGAAGGATCGCATCCTCGTGGCGAGCGACGAGCGCTCGCTCGGCCGCACCCCGCTCCGCGAGGTGCACCTCAAGCCGGGCAGCTACCTCTTCATCCTGAAGCGCGCCGGCTGCCGGGACGTGCGCTACCCGCTGCTGCTCAAGCGGGGCACCCACCACCGCGTCGAGGTGAACCTCTACACCGACGCGGAGATCGGCGAGGGGTTCGTGTACATCCCGGGGGGGACCTTCATCGCCGGCGGCGACGCGCAGGCCGACGATCCGCTCCGCCGCGCCGAGCTCCACGTCCCCGACGTCGCGATCGCGAAGTTCCCCGTCACCTTCCGCGAGTATTGCGAGTTCCTGAACGAGCTCGAGACGCGCGATCTCGATCTCGCCCTCAAGCGCGCGCCACACGGGACGCGCGGCTCCGAGGGCTACGTCGCGCGGCCCGCCAGCAGCGGCGGCTGGGAGCCGTTGCCCAGCGTGGTCGAGGGCGACGCGCAGAAGCGGTTCCCGGCGGAGGAAGGGCACCTCTGGAACCTGCCGGTCATCCTCATCGACTGGTTCGACGCCGTGGCCTACTGCCGTTTCCGGAGCGAGCGCGACGGGATCGAGGTCCGGCTGCCCACCGAGCTGGAGTGGGAGAAGGCGGCTCGCGGGACCGACGGCCGGTTCTACCCGTGGGGGGATCACTTCGACCCGACGTTCTGCCTGATGCGCTCGTCGCGGCCGTTCCTGGCGCAGCCGGAGCCGGTAGGGACCTTTCCCATCGACACCTCGCCCTACGGCGTGCGCGACATGGCGGGCGGCGTGCGCGAGTGGGTCGCCGACGTGAACGGCGAGAGATCGTGGGCGGAGACGTCGGGTGATCTCGAGTCGGCCGCCGACGCCGGCGGAGACGCGCCGCCGTGGCGCATCGCCCGCTCCGGGAGCTGGGCCGCGGACTCGCAGCAGTGCAGGAGCGCGTCGCGCACCCGCTTCTTCGGGATCGCGCGGGCGCTGAACCTGTCGTTCCGGGTCGCGAAGCCGCTCTCGCGGGGCCCGGGTCGCTGAGCCGGCGGCTCAGCCGCCAGGCCCCGCCGGGGGGTCGACGTACTCGACCTCGACGCCGCGGTGCGTGCGGAGGACGGTGCGCCCCGGCCGGCGGTCGACGACGTAGTCGGGGCCGATGGGCACCTTGCCCATCCCGCCGGGCGTATCCACGATCAGCTTCGGCAGCGCGATGCCGGTGAGCCGGCCCTGGAGCTGCTCCATGAGGGAGACGCCGGTCGCGAGCGGCGTGCGCAGGTGCGCCGTGCCGCGCACGGGGTCCATCTGGAGCAGGTAGTAGGGGCGCACCCGCCAGCGCACGAGACCCCGGAAGAGCGTGGCCAGCGTCGTCGCGTCGTCGTTGATACCGCGCAGCAGCACGGTCTGGTTCATGACGGGGAAGCCGTGATCCGCGAGGCGCTTGCAGGCGCGCTCGGCGGCGGGCGTGAGCTCCTTCGGGTGGTTGAAGTGCGTCATCACCCAGAGCGGGTGATACGGCTTGAGCGCGCGCACGAGCTCTGCGGTGATCCGCTGCGGCAGCGTGACCGGCACGCGCGTCGCGATCCGGATCGTCTCCACGCTCTGGATCTGCCGCAGCCGGGCGATGAGCCGCACGACGCGGTCCGTCGAGACGGCGAGCGGATCGCCGCCGCTCACGATGACATCGCGCACTTCCGGGTGCGCCTCGAGGTACGCCATCGCCGGCGCGAGGCGCTCGAGCGCCACCGCGCCGCCGCCGTCGCCGACCATGCGTGATCGGGTGCAGAAGCGGCAGTAGACGGCGCAGCGGTCGGTCGCGAGGAGCAGCGCGCGATCCGGGTACCGCTGCACGAGGTGAGGCGCGACCTCGTGCGCGACCTCGCCGAGGGGGTCGACCAGATCGCCGGGCACCTCGGCGGCCTCGTCGGCGAGCGGCACGCACTGCCGGCGGATCGGGCACGCCGGATCGCCGTTGTCGCAGAGGCTCAGGTAATAGGGGGTGACGCGGATGGGCAGCCCCGCCTTTTCGGCGCGCCGGGCGCCAGCGAGCTCCTCCGGCGTCAGCGACAGCGCCCCGTGGAGCGCGTCGGCGCTCGAGAGCGCGTGACGCAGCTGCCAGGTCCAGTCGCTCTTCCGCGTCTTCACGCGGGCGGATCGCGCTCCCTGCTGCGCGCTCGCGGCGAGCGGCCCCGCTCGCTCCGGCAGCGCGGCGGCGTGGGCGTTCGCGCCTTCCTCGCCGGGTCGCCGGGCGAGCCGCGCGGCGGCGACGAGCTCGCTACTTGCCGGCATCGCTCGACGGCGCCGCGGCAGCGCCGGACCGCTCCGGCTGTGGCGTGCGGGGCTTCGCGGGATCAGGCTGCGCCGCGCTCCCGGTCTCCATGAGCTGCTCCGGCAGCTTGACCGAGGAGAGCGCCGCCTCGTTGATCTCGACGGGGAATTTCTTCCGCAGCTCGTCCTCGAGAGTGCGCTCTTGGTCCTGCATCTTCTGCTGGAGGAGCGCGACCCGGATCGAGCGTTCGGCCTCCGCGAGCTGGCGCCGGTGCCCGCTGGTGAGCCCGTTCAGGCGGACGATGAAGAACCGTCCGTCGGCCTCGACGACCTCCTTGCCGACCGCGCCCACGCCGCCGATGCGAAACGCGGCCGCGCGGACCGGCTCTGGGACGCGGGGGTGGGCGCCGCGCGGATCGCCGGGCGGGCTGACGATGCCGAGCTCTCCGGCCAGATCGAGCGGCGGGGCCGCGCTCTTGTCCTTCGGCGCCGTGAGCGAGTGCTTGAGGAAGAGCTCACCCCACGCGCTGCTGCTCCCGGCCTTCTGCGCCTCCTTGAGGACCTTCTCCCCGAGCGCTCGGTCGCCGACGACGATGGCGGCGACGCGCCTGCGCTCGGGCTCGCTGAACTTGTCGGCGTTCGCCTCGTAGTACGCGCGCACCTCGGACGCGGGGATGTCGGCCGGCGCGGGCAGGCCCTTTCGCGCCCGGGCGATCATCGCCTCGCGGAGGATCTGCCGGATCGTGTCCTCGACCGCGGGGTCCTTGTCGAGGCCTCGGCGCCGGGCTTCCAGCGCGAGCAGCTCCGCGTCGATGAGCTCGCTGAGCAGCTCGCGGCGCCGCTCCTTCGTCTGGTACCGGAGCCGATCGAACTGGTCCATTCGCTCCAGCGTCCTGCCGAAGTCGCCCAGCGTGATCGCCTTGTCGCCGACCTTCGCGAGCACGCGCGCCGACTGCTCGGCGGTGAGGCCGAAGACCGGATCCCCCGCGTCCGAGGGGACCTGGAGGGCCGGCTCATCGCAGCCCGCGACGAGCGCGGCGAGCGAGATGGCGAGCAGGGGTCGGCGCACCGGAGCTCGGGACATTGCTGGCTCGGGGTCTAGCACGGTTTCAGCGTGGCTCGAGGTCGCAGCGCCTCGTTCGGGCTGGCGCGTCGGCGGACGCCTCGGCTCGTCGCGCGGAGCACTCGCTCAGTCGACGATCGTGCCGATCTCTTCGCCCCTGCAGACGCGGAGGATGTTGCCGCGGGTCATGAGCTTGAACACCCGGATGGGCATCTTGTTCTCGCGGCAGAGCGTGACTGCCGTCGAGTCCATGACCCCGATCCTGTCAGCGAGGAAGCGGTCGTAGCTCAGGTGCGCGAACATCTGCGCGCCTTCGTGGCGCACGGGATCGCGGTCGTAGATGCCTTCGACCTTGGTCGCCTTGAACAGCGCCTGCGCCTGGATCTCCATGGCCCGCAGCGCCGCCGCCGTATCGGTGGAGAAGAACGGGTTGCCCGTGCCCGCGGCGAAGATGACGATGCTGCCCTTCTCCAGGTGCCGCATCGCCCTGCGGCGGATGTACGGCTCGGCGACCTGCCGGATCTCGATCGCGGTCATCACGCGCGTCGGCACGCCCGTCTTCTCGAGCGCGTCCTGGAGGGCGAGCGCGTTGATGACGGTGGCGAGCATGCCCATGTAGTCGCTCTGGGAGCGGTCCATCCCCGCGCTCGCGCCCTTCAGCCCGCGGAAGATGTTGCCGCCGCCCACGACGACCCCGATCTGCACCCCCATCCGCTGGAGCTCGGCGACCTCGCCGGCCACGTGGTGGAGCGTCTCGGGACGAATGCCGAACCCCCCTTCCTCGCCGCAGAGCGCTTCGCCGCTCAGCTTGAGCACGATGCGGCGGTACTTCAGCCCGGGGGCCGGACGAGGGGGAGGGGGAAGGAGAGAGTCCTGTTCAGCGGCCACGGTGGGGCCTCGTAGCCGGGACCTGCGTGGAGGGCAACGAACAACGTGAACCCTCGCCCGGGCGAAGCTGCAGCGCGCGCCGCAAAGGAGGAAGAGCGAGGAGGCAGAGCCAGAGGAAGCAGCAGCAGAGAAAGCAGAGCAAGCAGAGCAAGCAGAGCAAGCAGAGCAAGCAGAGGAAGCAGAGGAAGCAGAGGAAGCAGAGGAAGCATCGGCAACAGAGCAGGCAGACCCGCCGGGGCGGCATGTACCTTGCGTTTGCTGGAGCGGGGAGCTACTCTCGGTCCCCCTATGGCGCGTGTGACTGTGGAAGACTGCCTCGAGCGTGAGGAAAACCGTTTCGCTCTCGTCGTGCTCGCGGCCAACCGGACGCGGCAGCTCATGAAGGGCTCGGACGCTCTCGTGAAGACGAAGAACAAGCCTGCCGTGACCAGCCTCCGAGAGATCGCGGCGGGCAAGGTGCACTTCCACCGGAGCTCCCACGAGGTCGTATCCGAGTGGCTCCAGCAGATGAACGCTGGCGGCCAGCGCTGATGCCGCATCGGAAGGGCGCGCGTCCGGTGATGCGCGGCCTCCGTAGAGGCTCCGTTCTGCAGCTCGCTCCCGTCACCGTGCCAGCGCTGCGCTTGATCTACTGCCTCGCATGAGCGGGATGGCCACGAGGCGGCCGGCGCGCGTTTCGGGCTCCGGCCAGCGTCGCGATCCGGAGCTCGAAGCAGGGACGTCGGCCCACTACGAGGATCCGGCGTACTACGCGAAGACGTACGCGCGCCGTAAGGATGACGTCCGCTACTACGTCGACCTCGCCGTCGCGTCCGCGGGGCCGGTGCTCGAGTACGGCTGCGGTAACGGGCGGATCACGCTGCCTGTCGCGAGGGCGGGGGTCCAGATCACCGGCGTGGACCTGTCGGCGCCGATGCTCGGCGATCTGCGCGCGCAGCTTGGACGCGAGCCGCGCGGTGTCTCCTCTCGCGTGAGCCTCCGGCGGGGCGACATGCGGGCGCTGCGGCTAGGGCGCCGCTTTCCGCTCGTGATCTGCCCGTTCAACGCCTTCTTGCACCTGTACACGCGCGTGGACGTGGAGCGATTCCTCGCGCGAGCGCGCGAGCATCTGACGCCGAAGGGCGAGCTCGTCTTCGACGTTTCCATGCCCGAGCCGGCAGAGCTCGCGCGAGATCCGGATCGCGCCTATGCCACGCCGCGCTTCCGGTACCCCACGAAGGATGGCCCTGGCGAGTTCGTCCGGTACACGGAGCGGTTCGACTACGACAAGGTCCGGCAGATCCTGTTCGTCTCCATGGAGTTCTCGCCCGTCGACGGCGGCGAGCGCTGGATGACGCCGCTCGCCCATCGCCAGTTTTACCCGCAGGAGCTCGAAGCCTTGCTCCACTACAACGGCTTCGAGCTCACGGAACTCCGCAGCGATTTCTCCGCGGAACCGCCCGACAACCAGACGAGCATGCTGCTCTATCATTGCCGGCCACGCCGTTCTGCCAGGGCTCGCCGCCCTGGACATGACGGGGGCCGCTGAAGGGGGCGCGGCACCGGCGCGCGAACGCCCGGCGCCCGCTGCGCCTCGCGCCGCCCTGTGGCGGCGCCCGGTCGGCATCAGGCCATGCGCGACGTGTCCGCGCACGAGCGCGTGTGTGCCCCTTGGTCCTGCAGCACCGAGCATGCGCCAGCGCCGCCGTTGCCTGGAGCCTCAGACGCCGATGTAGAGGCGGTGGGCGAAGTTGCGCTCGAGTTTGGCGCGCAGCACCTTCTCCGCCGCCGTCTCGATATCGTACTCGACGCGCTTGAACTCGAAGCGCTTCGTTTCGCTGTCGTAGACCGTGTAGCTCGCGCGGTTGTCGTAGTCCCGCGGCTGTCCCACCGAGCCGACGCTCACGATGTACTTGCGACCCTGCTCAAGCTGGAAATCCACCGCAGGGAGCTCCTCGACGCTGTTCGGTGTGAGCGCGAACACCTTGCAGAGGTGGGAGTGGCCGATCAGCGTGATGTGACCGAGCTCGTTCCACATCGGGAGGCACTCGCGCGCCTGCTCGGGGGCGAAGATGTACTCGAACTCTTCGAGCCGGACGGGCGAGCCATGACAGAGGTCGACGTTGATGTCCGTCAGCTTCTCCTGGTACGTCAGGCTCCGGAGCCAGGCCGCGTTCTCGGAGGACAGCATCGCAGCGTGGGTGTCGAGCGCTTGCCGGGCGGCCTCGTAGTAATACGAGTAATCCATCCGACCCGCGACGGCCGCGTCGTGGTTGCCGAGGATCGTCTTCTTGGCCACCTTGCGGACGAGATCGGCGCACTCGTTGGGCGAGCCGCCGTAGCCGACCGTATCCCCGAGGCAGTAGTAGACGTCGATACGTTCGTGGCGGTAGGACTCGAGCACAGCGCTGAGCGCCTCGTAGTTGGCGTGCGTATCGCTGAAAATCCCGAGTCTCATTTCGACGCGAGGGCGGAGCTTAGCACGAAGGCCTCGACTTCCGTTAGGAATTCAAACCTGGATCCACGGATGGGCCGGTCGGACCGGCACGGAGCTTTGTCGACTCGGCGTTGTATCGGCTGGCTCGTCGTTTCTGCTAGCCCCGGCGGTTCTGCTAGCCCCGGCGGTTCTGCTAGCCCCGGCGGTTCTGCTAGCCCCGGCGGTTCTGCTAGCCCCGGCGGTTCTGCTAGCCCCGGCGGTTCTGCTAGCCCCGGCGGTTCTGCTAGCTCTGGCGGATCCATCGGGTCCGTCAGCTCTGTCAGTTCTGTCAGTTCCGTCGGTCTCGTCAGCTTTGTCGGCTCCGACGGAGCGTGCTTCCGCTGCGCCCGAGGATCTGCAGAGGACGGTCGAGGGCCGGACATGGGCCTTGCGGAGCTTGCCGAGGCGCTCCCAGCACGACCACGTTGACGAGCGGCCACCCGCACCGGAGAAGAATAGCGTGGAGCCCATGAATACCAAACAGAACGGTGCAGGGACGTCTCCGATTTCTGCGGAGCGGCCGGCCGAGTCTGCGCCGTCCGCTGCAGCTGTCGAACCTGTCGCGCCGCCGCCGTCCACCGTGGAGGATCTCGCCGAGGGGTGCGTGCGGTTTGTGGAGCGCGCCCTCGGCGTACGGCTTGACTATCGGCCGGAGACCTTGCCTCTGCTCGACCACTACCTCGAGCAGGCGCGTGGCGCGACGTCGGAGCGGGCCGAAGCGTTGCCGATGGTCGCGCACATGGCAGGCGCTTACTTCGGTGAGGTGATCCGGCGCCGGCACGCGTCGTGGTGGCGCCTGGATGGCGAAGACCCGACCTACTGGCAGGTGCAGTTCGGCTCGGTTTTCCTCGCGTTCAGCCCCGTCCTCTTCGTGCGCGAGGCGCTCACGCGCGAACATCGGGCCGACGCCGCGCTGGACCTTGCAGAGGACTCCCTGAGCGGCGATCCGGCGGCGCTGGAGCTGGAGGAAGACGATCGCGAGGCGGTCGCGGCCAGGCTCGCGGAGCTGCCGTCGGTCTCGGAAAACGAGTACTACGCGCCCTCGACGCGGCTCGAGGTGATCGACATCGCCGTGGACGCGATCCGTTCGCGCCGGCTCGCTGCCGGCGAGGATACCGACGCCGCGCTCGATCCGGGCGACTACGAGCGCGGCGGCGGCTGACGCGGGGATCGCGGCGCGCGGGGTGTGGGGCGCCCACGCTCGGCGGCGCCGCGTGGACGTGCTCCGGAAGCGGCGACAGGTGGTATCGTCGCTTCCGTGTTGTGGGTCCTCTTCGGGCTGTTGTTCCTCATCTCGTGGGCGGCGTTCTTCACGTTCGACCTGCCCACCGCGATCCCGATCGCGACGAGCGTCGTCATCGCGCTCGCCGCGATCGCGCTCTTCGTGTACCGCCGGATCAACGCGCGCCGCGCCGCGTCTGCGCTTGAGCGGGCCATCGTCCAGCAGGGAGCGCAGCAGGCGCTCAACGCGCGGCCCGAGCGCCGCGCCGAGATCCAGGAGCTCCAGCGGCAGGTCCAGGGCGGCATCAGCGCCCTGAAGAGCTCGAAGCTCGGCAAGGGGAAGGAGCACGGCAACGCCGCGCTCTACTCGCTGCCCTGGTACGTCATCATCGGCCCGCCCGGGGCGGGGAAGACGACGGCGTTGAAGCACTCCGGCCTCGTCTTCCCGTACGCGCACCCGAGCAACGGCGGCGGCGTGCGCGGCGTCGGCGGCACGCGCAACTGCGACTGGTGGTTCACCAACGAGGCGATCCTCCTCGACACCGCGGGGCGCTACACGACGGAGCAGGACGACCACGAGGAGTGGATCGCGTTCCTGCAGATGCTCCTCAAGCACCGCGCTCGCCGCCCGCTCAACGGCATCCTGGTCGCCGTGAGCGTGGCGGATCTCATCGACGCGAGCGAGCAGCAAGTCGAGCTGATGGGGAAGAAGCTCCGGGCGCGCATCGACGAGGTGATGACGCAGCTCCACATGGTGCTGCCCGTCTACCTCCTGTTCACGAAGTGCGACCTCATCGCGGGCTTCTCGGAGTTCTTCGGCGACATGCGCAAGAGCGACCGCGCGCAGGCGTGGGGAGCGACGCTCAAGCTGAGCGCGGACAAGGCCGACCCAGGGAGGCTCTTCGACGCCGAGTTCGACGCCCTGGCGAAGCAGATCCACGCCCGCTCGCTGAAGCGGCTCGTGATGGAGCGCAGCCGCGAGGCGCGCGAGCGCGTCTACCAGTTCCCGCTCGAGTTCTCGGGTATCCGGCGGAACCTCTCCGATCTGGTCTCGACCGTCTTCATGGTCAACGCGTTCCAGGGGACGCCCATCTTTCGCGGCTTCTACTTCACGAGCGGCACGCAGGAGGGCAGGCCGCTCGACCGGGTCCTCCAGCGCATGGGCCAGGCGATGGGGATCCGCACGCACGAGGCCGCGGCGCAGCAGAACGTGGAGTCGAAGAGCTACTTCCTCCACGACGTCTTCATGAACGTCGTCTTCCCGGACGGGGACATCGCCGCGAGGAGCGCGAGCGAGATCCGGCGCCAGCGGCTCGTTCGCGGCGCGATCAGCGCGGCGGCCGCGGCGCTCGGGGTCATCCTCGCGATCCCCAGCGTGGTGTCGTTCGCCAACAACCGCGCGTTCCTGCGCGACGTGGAGGCGGACGCGCGCACCGTCAGCGCGCTCCGATGGGAGGACACGCGACCCCTCTCGGAGAAGCTCGCCGCGCTGCGGCCTGCGCTGGATCGGCTGAAGGAGATCGACAAGGCGCGCGAGGAGGGGCCGCCGGACGGGAAGGGGTGGACGATGTTCCAGGGCGAGACGGTGTACCCGCCGCTCGTGCACGTCTACGTCGCCAGCCTCCAGAACGGCTTCGTGATCCCGTGCAAGCAGCGGCTCGAGGATCGCCTCAAGCTCGCGAAGGGCGACCACTACCTCCGCGAGCGGAACGACCTCAAGCTGTACCTGATGCTGAGCGACGTCGAGCACCTCGACGTCGCGTGGGCGAAGGACAGGTTCACCTCGCTCTGGGCCGAGGTGCTGCGGGCGACCTCGAACCTCACCGAGACCGAGCTGAAGAAGCAGCTCGAACGGCACGTCGAGTACTACCTGACGCTCATCAAGGAGAAGCGGGTCACGCCGATCGCGCGCAAGGAGGATCTGGTCGCGAGCGTGCGCGCGACGCTCCAGGCCGTGCCGCCGCGGAAGCGGTACTACGACTTCTTCGTCAACGCGATCATCGAGGAGAAGTACGACGAGACGGGTGACAACAGCCGCGCCAACCGCAAGTACCCTCCTCACACGCTCGGCGACATGTTCGCCGACCGCCCCGCCGTGCTGAAGATCATCGGCAGCAAGCTGTACGCGAAGGAGAAGCGCTGGAAGGAGGTGGACGGTCCGTACACCGAGAGCGGGCACTTCGCGGTGCTCGAGAGGCTCGAGAGCGGCGCCGGCAGCTTGATGGCTGAGCGGTGGGTCGTGGACCTCGCGCCCGGCGAGGAAGCCTCCATCAACAAGAACCTGGACGGCCTCGCGGCCGACTACGACGTCAGCTACATCGCGCAGTGGACCGACTGGATGGCGGACCTCACCGTGCGGGTCCCGGCCAACCTGAAGGAGGCGAAGGAGACGTACCAGGCGCTCACCCAGGCGGATTACCCCTACCTCCGCATCCTCCGCGCTCTCGAGGACAACACGCAGTGGAAGCGGGATCGCAGCGCGATCGAGGACTCGGCCCTGGTCAAGCGGGGGAAGGAGTACCTCGATCGAAAGATCGAGCAGAAGACGAGGCTGAAGGTCCCCGTCAACGTGAAGCTCATAAGAAACCGGCCGAGCTCGGTGCCGGATGAGTTCAAGCGGACCGTCGAGTTCGGCGTGCCGGCCGCGCCGAGCGGCTCGGCGCCGATCACGGACACGCCCCTGGCGAGGTACGTCTCGTTGCTCAGCGCGCTTCGCGACGAGATCCAGCGCCTCGAGGATCTGAACCCCAACGTCGACGCGCGCCTCATGGCCGATCGGTTGATCGAGGCGACGCGACAGGCCGACGCGCTCCTCCAGCCCTTCGACGAGCGGGCCAAGACGCTGCTCCGGCCGCTGTTGCTCACCCCGATGCAGGTGGTGGCGGCGCGGCTGCCGCCGCTCGCCGCGGTGTCTCGCTATCCCGCGGCGGCGCCTGCTGGGGGCCCGCGCTGAGCCACGCGGCGCGGTTCAGATCTCGATGCGGATCTCGTCGCGGCCTGGTTGCACCGCGCCGGTCGCTGGATCGAGCGTGAGCACCATCTCGATCGCATCCTCGCCGTTGTCGCTGTAGTACCGAGGGCGTACCCCCATCGCGGTGAAGCCGAGCTTCCGGTAGAGCCGGATCGCTGCCCGGTTCGAGCGGCGCACCTCGAGCAGGATCAGCCGCACTTGCTGCTGCCGCGCATACTCGAGCGACCGGTTCATCAGCGCCGTCGCGAGCCCGCGCCGCCGCGCGGCCGGGCAGGTGGCCACGTTCAGCACGTGGAGCTCGTCGGCGACGTGCCACGCGATGAGGAAGGCGAGCGCGCTCCGCTCTTCGCGCGCGACCCAGCAGCGCGTCCAGGGGCGGCGCAGCTCTTCTCGCGCGGAGAATTGCGGCACGTCGAAGGCCGCGGACGCGACGGCGTCGATCTCGTCGAGCGCAGCGTCGTCCGCGGCGTCGGCCGTCAGCTGGCTCAGCGAGGCAGAGGGCCTCGTCGCGTCGCGCTTCACCTCGCCACCTCCGTGGGACAGCCGGAGACGATCTGGACTTGCCCCACCCGCCCGCTCTTGAGCTTCGCGCAGGCTTCCCCGAGGAGCTCGATGACCGCGGGCGACTTCCAGCGCCAGCCGTTCTCCGGGTCGTAGGCGACCAGCTCGTCGTCCAGGTAGACGTTCGTCTGTCCCGCCTCGGGAGGCGGGTCGACCAGGTCGAACTCGCAGGAGACGACGATGCTGGCGATCTTCGAGAGGACGTTCCCCAGCGTGTCGAGGTCGTCCACCTTGAAGTAGAACGGGCTCACGAACTGCGCCGTGCCGCCGGCGAGCGCCATCTGGTCGAGGACATCGCCGTAGAACTCGCTCCCCGGGATGCCGACGACGTAGACCTCGATCCCGCTCGCCGCGAGCCGCTCGATCGCGGCGACCGTATCGTCGCGATCGAGGCACCCTTCGGGGCCCGAGGGGCCCAGGGGCGAGCAGCAGTTCTCCTCGGGGTCTGGGCACTGCTGTTCGATGTTGGCGATGCACCCGTCGGCCTCGCAACTCGCCGAGCTGTTGCAGTTCGGACCGCCGTCGGTCGCGAGCACGACGATGGTCTTGCCGGGGAGCTCGACGAGCTTCGGCGTCAGCGCCGTGAGGGTCGCCGCGGTAGGCGTGCCGCCGAGGGGCGCGGCCCGCGTCGCCGCGCGGAACCGCGATGTCGTCGTGGAGCTCGCCTGTCCCTCTGCGAAGGGAGCCCCCGGCGTGACAGCGAACACCTCGCCGCCCGGCCTGCACGGCGCCTCGTCGGTCGCGTCCAGGGGGAACACGGCGGCGCCGACGTTGATCAGCGGGCCCAGGTTGCGCACGAGGTCGACCGCGGCCGCATGGACCCGGTCGTATCGGGTCGCGATCGAGCTCGAGGAGGCGGGGCTGAGCATGCTGCCCGACGCATCGAGGACGAAGTAGATGTTCGGCGCTTCGGCGATCTCGACCTGGTGGATCCGGTTGCCGCAGAGCCCTCCCGCGTCCGCGGCCGGTGGTCCGCTCGGGCCTTCGGTGTCCGGATCGAACCCGTCCTCCGGCTCTTGCGCCTCCTGACCGGCGCCGCTGCGCGGGCGCTGCTTCGTGACCTCGTCCTCGCATGCGGTCATCGCCCCGCCGCCGAGCGCGAGCGCGGTCCCGATGCAGAGGAGCATGCCGCAGGCGCCGGCTCGCTGCTTCACGGCCGTCTTCATGGCGAGCAGCGTATCACGCCCGTTCGAGCCGGCAGCGCCAGCGCGGGCGCCGCCGCGCGCGTTCAGGGCTCGCGGTAGAACCTGGGCACGCGGCGCGAGATGCTGGTCAGCACCTCCCAGGCGATCGTCCCCGTGAGCCCCGCGATCTCTTCAGCGCTGATCGCGCCGCGCCCGAGCGGCCCGTCCTGCGCTCCGAGGAACACCACCTCATCTCCCAGGCGTGCTCCCGGTACATCCGTCACGTCGAGCATCGTGAGATCCATCGACACGGCGCCCGCGATCGGCGCGCGTTGACCGCGCACGAGGGCGGCCCCGCGGTTCGAGAGCTGGCGGCTCAGGCCGTCGGCGTACCCCATCGGCACGGTGGCCACGACGCTCTCCCGGGAAGCTTGCCAGGTGTGGCCGTAGCCGATCCTGTCGCCCTTCGCGATCGTGCGCAGCGCGACGATCTCGCTGCGCACCCGGATGACCGGCTTGAGGTCGGGCGCGAGCCCTGCGCACGGCGATATTCCGAAGAGCGCGACCCCCGGACGGACGATGTCGAGCCACGCCGCAGGGAGGCGCAGCATCGCCGCGCTGTTCGAGGCGTGCCGCACCCGCGGCGTGAGGCCGAAGCGCTTCGCTCGCTGCTCGATCTCCCCGAAGAGGCGCATCTGCTCGATCGTCACGCCGAGATCGTCGGCGTCCGCGCAGGCGAGGTGGGTCATGAGCCCGTCGAGCCTCACCTCCGGGTGCTTGGCGAGCGTCGCGAGCACCGCCTCGATCTCCGAGCTCGCGGCCCCGAGCCGTCCCATGCCGGTGTCGACCTTGAGATGGACGCCCACGCGACCGCGCTGCTCGAGCCGCACGACGCTCGCGAGGCGCTCGATCTGGCCAGCGTCGTAGACGACGGGCACGAGGTCGCGCGCGATGATCTCCTCGAACCCGTCGCGGCGCGGGCCGTAGTAGCCGCCCATGACGAGGATGGGCAGCCGGATGCCGGCGTCTCGCAGCTCGATGGCCTCCTCGAGCAACGCGACGCACAGGCCGGGGATCCCTGCGCGCTCGAGCGTCCGCGCGACCGCTGGCGCGCCGTGGCCGTACGCATCGGCCTTGAGCACGCCCCAGATCTGCGGCTTCGTCGCGCCGGTCAGCCCTCGCTCGAGGACGCGCAGGTTGTGCCGCAGGTGCGCGAGGTTCACCTCGGCGCGGGTCGGCCGCACGGCGTCCGCGGGCGCCGCTCGCCGTGGCCGCAGCACCCGCATGGGGCCTGCGCTCACGCCGAGCCCCTCGAGGGGCGACGCCGCGCCGTTGCGATCAGGAGTCGTGCTGCTGAGCTCTTTGGGCGCGTGCGAAGCGGACATCGTGTACGCCGATAGCTCTACGCTCGATCGCGGGTCAAGATTCCAGGCCATCTTGGTGTGACAAGGTGAGGCATCCGCGAGGAGAGCCGACGACGTCGATCAGAAGCAGCGACGCATGCACCGCGAGTACTTGCCGGAGCATCCTTTTTCGCAGGCGGCGGATTTGCAGTCGTCCTGGCATTCCTTCCAGTCCGCCTGGCACGACGCGCCGCACTTCGCGCCCGGCGGCGCAATCTCCTCGGCGGTGTTCGACGCCGAGGCCGCAGCGCCGCCGTCGTTCGCGTCCGGGTCTGCATGGGCCTCCTCCGTCGCCGCCGGCGCGGCCACGTCGGCGGTCAGGAGCCTGGGCGGCGGAGCGAGCGCGCTGGTCGGCTCAGGCACGGCAGGGGCTCGGCTGCTCGGCGGAGTCCACTCGCCTTCGTCGAAATCGCTGGCGTGGCTGAGCTGCCTGGCCCGCAGCGTGGCGTACTCCACACGGTCGCGCGTCTGGCCGAACGTACAGAACTGAAGCCACTCGTCCCAGCACGCGCGCCGCAGGGTCGGCTTGACATCGGCCAGCGAGTCAAGCGCCATGCAGTGCTCGAAGCGTACGTCCCCCTCGTAGACCGCGTTGATGCTCGCGCCGCATGCGGTCACCGAGGCGGCGGCTAGGCAGAGGAGGGTCCTGGACCGCACGTCGTAGAACACCGATAGCAGAAAAGCTCGGCCCTTGTGCCAGGGCCCGTCCTATCCGCCGCGGGAACCTGCCGGTCGCCCGGTCGAGGTGCTCTCCGGTTGAACTTTGCCCTGTGATGCCGTACGTTGCCGCCCCTTCGCACCGGCGGCGGCGGCACGACGCCTCCGCGCCGGGCGCCTCAACGGAGCCTGTTCATGTTCCTCATGCTGTCGAAAGGTCCCCGGAAGACCACGCGCTCCAAGTCGAAGCGCCACCGGTCCAAGCTGAAGGCGAAGAACCGCAACCGGCGCAACCGCATCTACCAGCGCACCTGATCGTTGCACCGAGCGCGAGCGGGTCTACGGCCTCGCTCGCGGTGCGTTCTTCGATCCAATCTTCGGGGCCGGCCCCTGGAACCTAGGGGCCGCCCTTCTTCAGCTCGGTCAACACCAGCTTGGCGACCGCCTTGAGCGTGTCGAACACCCCGACGCCGGTCCGCGCGACCCCCTCGAAATCGGGGACGTTCGTCGGGTTGAGCAGCGAGCGGAGCTCCTCGACGGTGCCGATCTCCGGCAGGTCCCGCTTGTTGTACTGGATGACGTACGGGATCTTGTCCAGCGAGTAGCCCTGCTCGGCCAGGTTCGTGCGGAGGTTCTCCACCGACTCCTGGTTCGCCTCGATGCGGCCGAGCTGCGAGTCTGCCACGAAGACCACGCCATCGACGCCCTTCAGGATGAGCTTGCGGCTCGCGTCGTAGAAGACCTGCCCCGGCACCGTGTACAGGTGGAACCGCGTCTTGAAGCCGCGGATCTCGCCCAGCGCGAGCGGGAGGAAGTCGAAGAAGAGTGTCCGGTCGGTCTCCGTGGCGAGGGAGATCATCTTCCCCTTCGCGTCCGGGTTGGTGCGCTCATAGATGTACTGCAGGTTCGTCGTCTTGCCGCAGAGACCCGGGCCGTAATAGACGATCTTGCAGTTGATCTCGCGCGCCATGTAATTGATGAAGCTCATCGACCGCGCTCCTAGTCGTTGAAGAGGTTGTCGATGTCCTCGTCGGTGATCTCGGCGAACGGCGAGTCGGCGCCCGGCTCCTGCACCTTCTTGAGCAGCGCTTCGAAGATGTGGTTGAGCTCCTCGCTCGCCTTTCGCACCCGGAGCCTCACCAACCCGAGGCTCGACTTTGAGTCGAAGATCACCACGAGGATGACGCGGTTCCCGACCAGCTGGATGTGGATGTTCGCCTTTTCACCCTCGTGGAACTGAGTGGCGAACTCGTTCTCCTTGAGGAGCTTCGCCATCCCGCCCGTGGCGGCGATGTTCCCCGCCGTCAGCGAGGCGAGCGACGTGGTGTCGAGGTTGTCGACGTCTCCGCTCGCGGCGATCAGTTGCCCGTTTTTGTCAACGATGAAGACGACCTTCGCATTGGCGTCCTTGACGAGGCGATCCACCACGCTCTGGATCTGATTGAATTCCTCCTCGTACATCACCATCTGAGGGTTGACCATCGTTCCTCCGCCAGCGCTCTCGCGATGGGGCCCTGGGCATTGCGGGCTCTGTCGCCCTTGTCATCACCGGGCGCCGCACGTGCGGTCCCCGACCATCGTCATCCAACTGGCTTCCCGCTGCGCGGGCTTGCCTTACCACCGGTACCACGTTCGCGGCCTGACGCTCGCTGCCTTGGGACTTGCAGGGCTGGTTCGCAGCGCGCAGTGCGGCTGCTCCTCGACCGTGCACCCGTACATCTTGGGACGTTTCTATCCGAAGCAGGTGCGGCGGAGCAAGGCGGCCCTTTCTGGAAGTTGGAGGATCGCACGGCCGAACCTCGCCGAGCCCTTGCCGGACCCCGTCGGAGCTCGCTCCCCCTGCTTCCGGGGGAGGCTCGGTTCCGGACCTCTTCCAGGCGCCTGTCCGCCCCGGCTCACCCGAGGGCCTGCATGATAAATATCGAAAATTGTTGTTGTTTCCTTTGTTGAATGCGGTCGGACGGCGCTGCGCCCTCCTCCGGGGGCGCTGGTGTGGGGCGCGCTGCGTGTCATCGCGCTGTACCCGGCAGAAGATCGACAAAATTCGCGGGATCGGCGCGCGCGGCGCGGCGCGCTCATGGAGATGCGGCCCGATGAACGCGGCCCGGGGGACGACCTCCTGCCGGCGTGCGTTCCGCCGGCTCGCGGGCAGCACCCCCTTGACCTCGGCCGGTGCGACGCCTCTGCAGCCATGGCTTGTGCTTGACCGATGGCTTCGGCCACGGGATAGCGCCTCGGATGCGTGACGTGCTCAGCCGGGCCGAGCCCCGTGAGATCGAGCTCAACCCGGGGACGACGAGGGGGCGCTCCTTCTGCGCGCTCACCGTGGGGACGGCGGCCTTGGCGTGCGCCGTGTCGCTCGGCGCCGACGCGCGCGCGGAGCTCGGCGCGGTTCACCCTGAGGTGCTCTCCGCGCACGCGGCTGTCCGCGCAGCGAGAGGCCCCGAGGTCTACGCCGCGTTACGTGAGCTCTGGCGCACGTGGGACCGCGCGGACCCGGTCCAGGTCGAGGAGGCGATCGCGTCGATGGCTGAGGCCGGCGCGACCAGCGCGCCCACCCAGGTCTATGCCGAGCTCCTCTCGGCGTACGCGCGCAGGCGTCGAGGTGATCTCGACGGAGCGGTCGCCAGGATCCAGATGCTCGGGTTCATCGGCCGCTGGGCGACGATCGGACCGTTCGACAACGAGAACAAGGGGGGCTTCGAGCGGGCGTTCGGGCCCGAGGAAGATCTCGAGCAGCCGATGGCTGCGGGCAGGACGTACGACGGCAAGGCGCGCGCGGTCCGCTGGCGCGTGCCCCCCGAGGCGCCGCAGTACGGGTGGTTTGATTTCGGCGACTTCATTCGTCCGGTGGAGAGCGTCTGCGGCTACGCGACGACGTTCGTCCGCGCGAAGGCCGGGACGCGCGCTCCTCGGCCGATCTCGATCTGGGTCGGGGCAGACGGGGCGTTCAAGCTGTTCTGGAACGGCGCGAAGGTCCTGGCCGATCCGGGGTACCGCGAGCTCGACATCGATCGGTTCGCCGCGCCGGTGACGCTGCGGCCCGGCTACAACCGCCTGACGATCAAGGTCTGCGGAGGTGCTTCGGCGCCCAAGTTCGCGTTGCGCATCGGCAACGAGAAGGGGGCGCCGGATCTTGATCTGGAGGTGACCTCGGACATCGGAACCCAGGTCGCGGCGCCTCAGGGGGAAGCCGCTGACGCGAGGCGCGCGGGCGGGGCGCGGGCGCAGGCCGGAGGGCCAACCTCCGGCGCGACGCGCGCCGCGCGCGCGGCTGCGATCGAGGGGCCGATGCAGGCGTTCGAGCGAGCCGCGAGCGCCGCTCGGCCTTCGCCCGCCGTGCTGGAGGCGTTCGCGCGGTACCTCATGCTCACCGGCGGCGACGCCGAGGGGGAGCACAGAGCGCGCGATCTCGCGCGGCGCTCCGCCGAGGCCGAGCCGAGCGTGCGTCGCTACCTGCTCGCGGGTCAGCTCTCCGAGGACAGGAACCAGCAGCGCGCGTGGATCGAGCGCGCCGCCGCGCTCGCGGGCGGTCGTGAGGACACCGACGTCCTTCTCTCGCAGGCTCGGCTCGCGCAGACGAGCCCGAACTGGCGGGAGGCGGCTCCGATCTACGAGCGCATCCTGGCCTCCGATCCCGATCATGTCGCGGCCGTCCTCGGGCTCGTGGACCTCTACGTGGAGGCTGGGCTGAAGCGCACCGCGCTCGCCACGCTGGAGCGGGCGCTCGCGCGCCAGCCGAGCAGCGTCTCGCTCCTCCGCGCCTCGGCGGCGCAGCTGCGCGCGCTCGGGCGCGACACGGAGGCCGCCGAGATGGAGGCGCGCTACGCCGCGCTGCGGTTCGACGACTCGAGCTTCCTTCACCAGCAGGTCGAGCTCGCGGTGGCGCGCCGCGACCCTGCCGGCGCGGAGCGCTGGATCGAGCGCTTCCTCCGCAGCGAGCCCGACTCCGTCTGGGCCCGCACGGTCGCGGCGCGCACGTACCGCGCGCTCGGCCAGGGCGATCGCGCCCTCGCGGCCCATCAGCGCGCGCTCGCCATGGCGCCGGAGGACATCGGAACGCTGCGCGCGCTCTCGGACCTCTACGGCGAGGAGGGAAACCGAGAAGCGCAGCTGGAGATGCTGCAGCAGATCCTGGCGATCAGCCCTCAGGCGAAGGATGTGCGCGAGTACATCGAGCACATCGAGCCGCCGAAGCCGCGCGCTGACGAGGCTTACGCCTGGGCGCCCGACCGCTTCCTCCCGATGCGGCGCAACGCTGACCGGCAGTATCCCAAGCGCACGCTGCGCAACCTCACGGTCACCACCGTCTTCCCGAACGGCCTGGCGAGCCGGTTCCGGCAGGTCGTCTTCCAGCCGCTGACGGACGAGGCTGCGGCGAGCGCCCGGCAGTACGCGTTCGAGTACCAGGCCGATCGCCAGACCGTGAGCCTCCGTGCGGCGAAGGTCTACCGAGCAGACGGCAAGGTCGACGGGGCGATCGAGAGCGGGGAATCGGGGGCGAACAACCCGGCGCTCGCGATGTACACATCGGCGCGCACGTTCTACGTCAGCTTTCCGCGGCTCAACGCCGGCGACGTCGTCGAGCTGCGCTACCGCGTCGATGACGTCAGCCCTCGCAACGAGATCGGCGATCACTTCGGCGAGATCGAGTTCCTCCAGGGGGATGAGCCGATCGCCAGCAGCGAGTACGTGCTGATCACCCCGAAGACCAGGCAGTTCCACCTCTTCGCGTCCGACCTGCCTGGCCTCGTGCGCGAGACCAAGGAGGACGCCGAGCGGCGCATCTTCCGCTTCTCTGCCGCCTCGGTGCCGCCGGTGGCGCCCGAGCCGGCGATGCCCGCGTGGTCCGAGATCCTCGCGCACGTCCACGTCTCGACCTTCAAGACCTGGGACGAGGTCGGCTCCTGGTACTGGGGCCTCGCGCGTGAGCAGTTCGATGTGGATGATGAGGTGCGCAAGCGGGTGCGCGAGATCACGAAGAACCTTGCCGACGATCGGAGCAAGGTCCGCGCGATCTACAAGTACGCGACCGAGACGCGCTACGTGGCGCTCGAGTTCGGCATCGAGGGGATTCGCCCGAGGAGGTGCGCGCAGACGCTCGCTCGCGGCTGGGGCGACTGCAAGGACAAGGCGACGCTGATCGTCACGATGCTCCGCGAGATCGGCATCCCAGCGACGATCGTGCTCGTGCGCACCCGCATGCGAGGCGACATCGGGTCGGAGCCCGCGAGCCTTGCTCCGTTCGACCACGCGATCGCGTACGTGCCGTCGCTCGACCTGTACCTCGACGGAACGGCGGAGCACTCGGGCTCGACGGAGCTTCCGATCATGGATCGCGGAGCGATGGCGCTTCAGATCAACGAGGGCAAGCCGAAGCTCGTTCGCCTCCCGGAGCCTGCTCCCGAGGCCTCGGTCGTGCACCGGACCGTCGACATCGCGGTCAGCGCTGACGGATCAGCTCAGCTCGGGGTCGACATCCAGGTGGCCGGTGCGTCCGCGCCGGAGTGGCGGACCCGCTACATGGCGGAGGGGACGCGCCGTGACCGAGCAGCTCGTGACCTCGCCACGGATTTCGGCGCGGTCGAGCTGGCCCCTGGGAAGGCCGGGGTCGAGGTGAACGATCTCGAGGACATCGAGCAGCCGGCGAAGCTGCGGGCTCGAGGAAGAGCCGTCGCGCTCGCTCGAAGGGAGGGCGACAGCCTGTCGGTCCCGGCTGTCCCCACGCAGCGTCTCGCCACCGAGTTCGCCTCCCTCTCGGCGCGCACCCGCGACGTGATCATCCCCGCGCTCACCACGCGCCGGGATGAATGGACCATCCGGATCCCTGCCGGGTGGCGTGTCACCAGGGCGCCGCTGCCCCAGGACGTGGACACCCCCTTCGGCAAGTTCTCGCTCTCGGTCGAGCAGTCCGCGGGGAAGATCGTCGTCCGCAGTCAGATCTCCCTCACGAAGTCCCGGATCAAGCCGTCCGAGTACATGGCCTTCCGAACGTTCTGCGAGACGGCGGACCGCGTCTTCGGTCAGCGGGTGGTGCTCGGAAAGTGAGCGACTGAGCGACGACCTGACCCCCGGCCCTCCGGCGCGCCGACCGGCCCCCCTAGCCGCTGCCTGGACACTTGACAACCCCACGCTGGATCGCCATAAAGCGCCCCCTCTACGCATCCCTGCGGCGCAGAACAGCCTCTCCGGTGGTTCGGAGCGGTGGCCGCCGGGAGCGATAGGCATTCGGATCGAGGGCATCATGCCGAAGATGAAGACCAACCGCGCCGCGGCCAAGCGCTTCAAGGTGACCGGCTCCGGCCGCATTCGCCGCAGCAAGGGCGGGCTCAACCACTGCATGCAGGAGAAGAGCAAGAAGCGTCTGCGTCGTCTCCGCAAGAACGACATGGTCGATTCGGCGATGGAGAAGCGCGTCAAGCTGCTTCTTCCCTACGGCTGACCCTGGAGCAGTGAGGTAGATTACCGATGCCGCGTGTAAAGAGAGGCTTCAAGGCCCGTCGCCGTCGCAACCGTGTCCTCAACCAGACCGAGGGCTACTTCCTCGGCCGAAAGAACCGCTTCCGCCAGGCGGTCGAGGTGCTCCGTCACGCCTGGGAGTACGGCTACATCAGCCGTAAGCTCAAGAAGCGGGATTTCCGTCGCCTCTGGATTACCAGGATCAACGCCGCCGCGCGCCTCAACGGTACGACTTACTCCCGCCTCGTCAGCGGGCTCAAGAAGGCGGGCATCGCCCTCGATCGGAAGATCCTCTCGGAGATTGCGATCCACGATCCTGCGTCGTTCGGCGCCGTGGCGAAGCTCGCCTCGCCCGCAGCGGTGAAGTGACGGCTCCGCGGGGGGGTCTTCAGCCCGCCGTTCGACCACCCCGATGCGGAACGGTCGAAATTGGCCAAGGCCGCCCCCCTTTCCTCTCCAGTGCCCGATTATCCTAGTATTTCGTATAGTTGGTGCGCCTCCGCTGCGAGCGCTCCCTCGGGTTGCATCGCAGACGTAGAGTTCGGGGGCATCCCTTCGGCAGGGACGTGCGGCTGCCGTCGCTGACGCTGATCAGCCTCATCAGTGTGAGGCGATTAGGCACTGAGCAACTGCGCAGCGTGCATTCCGTGCGCACCTGCTATGCACCGCCGATGGCACCGTATGATCGTGCGATCAGGGTGAACTTCGACCCAGCCCGGTTCGCTGACGACTGGCCGACCGTTCGTTGTCTCTCAAGGGGCTCTGCGTCCCCAGTCGAGGCCTGAGCAACCTAAGGCGTGATCCCGGTCCCCTCCCCGGGGGCAGACTTAGCGATAAATTCCGCTGAGGCTAAACAATTTGCCGGAATTTCTAACTCTCCAGGCGATCTGTCGCGAAAAATAACCTTCTCCGCCTTCGTCCGTCGGGTGAGGGCTCGACATTGCCATCGGGAGGCCCAGGTTCAGGAAACATCGAAGCTCACTGAGAGAACGGCCTCAGCGGCTAGGCATGGGCTCCTACTCGCTGGAAAAGACAGCGAAATTCCCTTGCCTGTGCTGCGAGGACGGACCCACCGGACCGCGGAACGCTGACGAGCTCGAGGTGTCCCCAAGGAGAACAGGTTGCCGATGTTGTTGCGTCCCCGAAAGCGTACCCAGCCATGCAGTTCGGCCCGGTCGCAGCGAAACGCCTCGCTCGACAGGACATGGACAGCGCCTTCCGCTCTACATAGCGCACCCAGGCCGAGCTCTCAAACGGGAGAAGCGGGAACGCACGCTAAAAAAGGCACTGTTTTTGCTTCTGGAGCTGGGCTGCTACCGGGGACTGGCGCAGGAGCATCATTCTGCAAGAGCAGACCTGCCTCAGGTGAGAAGAGTTCGACCGGAATCAAAAGAAAGCACCAGCGGTTGCCAGTCTCAACGGGGGCTCCTTCGGTCAGCTCCTCCCCTCTGTTTGGCACGAAATCCTCTCGCCTGCCGTCAAAAGGTGGCGAGACATTTCAATCTCGCAAGGTCAGCCGTTTAGAAGTGAACGCCGACACAAAGACCAAGATGAGCACGTCGACCGCCCGCCGTCCAGAAACTGCGCGGAGAACCGCCAAGTCCTCTGCTGTAGGTGCCTCTGCGCGGCTCGCGGCATCCAAGAGCTCGCAGGGGGCCGAGACCGCATCGGCTCCCCGGCGGGGGGCATCGCAGACCACCGAGTTGGAGGTCTCCGAGGTCGAAGATTTCGGGGACAACCAGTCGCCGCGCTCGCACTTTCAAGGAGCTACCACCGTGGAGGGAGCCGCCATGAGGTCGACCAAGAGCAACGCCACTGTAGTGAAGGGCGACCCGCTCGCTCAGGGTGGGACGGCCACGCCGGAAATCGCAGCGCTCGGCCTTCTGGAAGACGACCAGACCGAGGAGACGGCCGTGCGACCCCGCCCGGCCGAGATCATCGATGAGGAGCGGGCGGCTGACTTCATCGATCTGGACCTTGGGCCGCTCGATCGGCTGCCTCAGCCCGAGCGCGCGAGGAACCAGGATCGGGAGCTGAAGGATGTCGAGGACGGGGGCGGCGACTCGATGCTCGCCCGCTATTTCCGCGACATGGCGCTCCACCCCGTCATGGGGCCGGACGAGGAGCTCGACACCGCGCGGGCGGTCGAGCGCACGGAGGTGGAGCACTGGGTGGCTCTCCTCTCCTACCTGCCTGCGGCCGAGTTCATCCTCACCGCGCTCGAGGAGGACGTCGTCAAGGCGGGTGAGGACGAGGTGAAGGCTCCTCAGATCGCGGAGATGCAGAAGCTCGTTCGCCTGGCGAAGAAGCAGAAGGGAAAGCTGCTCGCCGAGCAGGAGAAGCCGTGGACCCAGCTCTCCGAGGAGCTCGCTGCGGCCGTCCGCCTGCCGGACTCGGATCGCCTCTGGATGGCGCGTGCCTTCAGCATCGCGCGCGATCTCGTGCGCGAGCCCGACTTCGAGGACGACGTGAGCGATCCCGAGGAGACCCGCCCCACGCGGCCGAGGCTCCCGATGTCTGGCTCCTACCGCCGTTACCTCGATCGGGTCGAGCGGTCCTTCCAGGCGCAGCACGACGCGAAGAACCGCTTCGTGAAGGCCAACCTGCGGCTCGTCGTGTCGATCGCGCGGCGTTACAACCGCGGGCGCCTGCCGCTCATCGATCTGATCCAGGAAGGCAACATCGGCCTGATGAAGGCGGTCGAGCGCTTTGACCACAGCCGTGGCTACCGCTTCTCGACGTATGCATCGTGGTGGATCAGGCATGCGATCAGCCGCGCCTTGGCCGACAAGGGCCGCGCGGTCCGCATCCCGGTCCACATGCTCGATACGTACAACCGCGTGGCGCGGGCGACGCAGGCGATCATCGCGCGCACGGGGCATGAGCCGACCATCGAGGAGCTCGAGAAGGAGACGGGGGTTCCGCGCGAGAAGCTCGACAAGGTGAAGGACTTCTACGCGGAGACGCCTTTCTCGCTCGATCGTCCGGTCGGCGACGAGGACGGGCGCAAGTTCATCGACTTCCTCCAGGAGGAGAACGCGCTGTCGCCGTTCGATCACCTGGCCAACAGGAAGTGGAGCGACGAGGTCCGGCGTCTCCTGACCACGCTCACGCCGATCGAGTCGCGGATCATCCGCTGGCGCTTCGGCCTCGACGACGAGGATGAGCTCACGCTCAAGGAGATCGGCGACAAGTACAACCTGTCGCGCGAGCGCATCCGTCAGCTCCAGGAGCAGGCGCTCGGGAAGATCCGCAAGCAGATGCGCGACTACTGAGCGACGAGCTCAGCGCGAGTCGATGAAGCGGCCGCGCGGCGTCATGCTGCGCGGCCGCTTTGCGTGAGCCGCCCGAACACGCAGCCGCGTGGGGGCGCGCAGAGGTGAGCGGGGGCCGGAGCTCACCGCAGCCCAGCGGGCCGACACGACAGCCCGCGCTCTCACGGCGTGCGTGCGTCCTTCCAGAGCTCGCCGGCGAGCGACTCGACGAAGTGGTCGATGGCCCTTCGCGCGGGGTCGATCTTCCCTGGGACGTCGGAGGCGAGCACGGCGAAGGCGATCGGGGAACGACCAGGGGGCGCGAGGATGTAGCCAGACAGGGCCACGACCGCGGCGAGCGTTCCCGTCTTGGCACGGATGGCGCGCTCCTTCGACCACCCGCGGAAGCGGCTGCGCAAGGTGCCGTCGACACCGCCGATCGCGAGCTGCGCGGTGAAATCTGCGCCGAGCGCTGGATCGAGAAGCGCGGCGCGCAGCAGCCGGACGATGGCCTCCGGCGATGCGCGAGCGGCGTCGAACAAGCCCGAGCCGTTCCTCAAGACGACGTCTTGTCCGAACGCATCGAGCTCCCGGAGGGTCTCGCCGACCACCTCCGCGGCACCCTCGGCTGTGCCGGGGCGCCCGCGCTTCTCTGCGGCGAGCGTCTTGAAGATCGTCTCCGCGTAGAAGTTGTCGCTGTCCTTCCCGAGGGCGGAGAGGAGCTCGCCGAGCGGCGCCGAGCGGTGAGCCGCGAGGAGCCGCTTCTGGCGCTCACCGCCGAGCCGCACCTCGCCGGAGACGTCGACGCCCACCTCCAGCAGCATCTCCTTGAGCGCATACGCGACGACCAGGCGGGGATCGTCGACGCGCCTCGCCAGGCTCACCGCGCGGCCGCCCTCTGGGATGTGCCCGCTGAGGTGCGCGACGAGGCGCTCGCCGTTCGGTTCGAGCCGGACCCCGAGCTTCTCTGGTGTGCCGCGCCTCGCGGTGGTCACCGTGCCCCGGAGCACCGTGAAGCCCGGGGGATCGATCGCGACGGAGGCAGCCTGCCCTGCCTTCGACGGGCGCACCGTGAAGAGCAAGGCGTTCGCGTTCAGCGAGGCTGCCGCGACCGGGGCGCGAAAGGCCGCCCACTCCTCCGGCTGCTGTTCGAAGGCCGGAGGCACGTAGCGCGCGTCAAAGTAGCCCTGGTCGATCGCGATCGCCGCGACCTTCCGGACGCCGGACGCCCTCAAGGCGCGCGCCATCTCCCAGAGATCTCGCGTTCTGAGGGAGGGATCGCCCGAGCCCCGGAGCACGAGCTCGGCGACGGTTCCGTTCGACGCGTCCCCGTAGAGGCCGGTCAGGTAGCGGTAGCTCGGCCCGAGCAGGCGAAGCGCGGCGGCTGCCGTGAAGAGCTTCGCGTTGGATGCAGGGTTGTACAGGCCGCGCTGATCGAAGGCCGCGAGCGTCGCTCCGCTGGCGACGTCGAGGGCGAGCACGCCGACCCGCCCCCCCAGGCGGCGCACATCGGTAACGAGCGTCTCGACCTGCGCTCGAGCGCGCTCAGGGTCGATTTTTCGAGGTCCGTACGACGCGAGGGGCGCCGGGGGCGCGCTCGGCGAGACGGGGGCTCCCTGGGTCGGCCTCGCTGTGGGGGTCGAGCGGTCAGCGGGAGCGGCGCCGCTGTCGAGCGGCTGGGAGCCGCCGGGGCGGGCGAGGAGCGACGAGAGCGCGAGCGCGACCGCGGAGGCTGTACGGCGGGGATGTCGAGGCATGAGATGTCTCCGCCTCTACAACGCCTCCACCGCGGACGCCTCCTCCGGTCGACCGGTCGTCGCAGCCCGGCGTCGCTCATCGGTGCGCGCGTGTGCGCTCGGGGTTGTCCTCGGAAAGGAGAGCTTGCTAGGGTGCGCGCAGACGCTCCTTCACGCTCTGCTCGAAGGGAGGACACTGTGTCCCAGCAGCATTCGACCCGCGCGCTCTTGCCGCTCCTCATCCTCGCGGCTGCAGCATGCTCCGGCGCCAAGCCCAAGCAGGCAGGGGAAGACTACAACTTCGATCAGGCACCGTCCGATGTTGCCGCACCCGCCGAGACGGGGAGCTCCGGCGCCGAGGCGGAGAGCTCCGGTTCCGAGGCGGACAGCGGAGGCGGGCTCAACCCCGATCAGAAGAAGCAGATGGAGATCGCCCTGCGACGCGGAGGGGACAAGGCGGCGAACTGCGCCGAGGTCGTGCCCAACGCGCCGACGGGCGAGGGAGAGGTCAAGGTCGTGTTCGACGGCCAGAAGGGACGCGTGACCGACGTGCTGGTCGGGCCGCCCTTCGCAGGGACGCCCGCCGAATCCTGCGTAAAGCGCGCCTTCGTCGGAGAGATCGTGCTGCCGTTCGAGGGGGAGCCGCTCGAGGTCCCGTACACCGTGAAGCTGCCGTCCAAGAAGTCGGGCGCGGGAGCTTCCGGAACGAAGACGCCATGAAGTTCGCCTCGATCGCCGTCGTCGCCGCGCTGGGGTTGGCCGCAGCCTCCGCCGGCGCGGAGGAGCCGGCGGCGCCTCCGCGGTACCCGCCGTCCTCGGCACGCGTGAAGGTCATCGTCGGCGGGGTGGCCGTGACGGCGCTCGCCTACGGCGCGGCGTTCCTCGCCGCATCGTCATGGCCAGAGG
Organism: Sorangium sp. So ce281; assembly: GCF_051527395.1. NCBI lineage: Bacteria > Pseudomonadati > Myxococcota > Polyangiales > Polyangiaceae > Sorangium > Sorangium sp. So ce281. The sequence continues at coordinate 9,477,295 of NZ_CP150322.1, read as the reverse complement.
TCCCTGGGGCGAGCGAGCTGAAGATCCCGATCGCTGGTCCGTGGCTCGCGCTCGCCAAGAACGGCTGCGCCGCGGACGATCCGGACTGCGGAGCGACGCTGTACGTTCGCGGGGCGCTCACCGCGATCGGTGGGCTCGCGCAGCTCGCCGGTCTGGGTCTCGTCGGCGAAGGGATCTTCATGACCACGGAGGCGCGCTCGGCGCAGCCTTCGACCCCTGCGGCGCTGACGGTGCGGCCGGCCCCGGTGATCACCGCGACCGGCATGGGCATCGGCGTCGTCGGAACGTTCTGAGCTACCGAGGACCACGCGGTCCGCGCGGTGATGCGCCGGCGCCCGCTCACCGGCGGCGCCATGGCAACAGCGCGGGGCCGCAGACGGGCTTGCCGGTCATCCGTCCGATGCGCTCGATCATCAGCTCGACGCTGGCGCCGTACGGCACGCGCTGATCAGCGCTCCCACCGAAGACGCGGCCCGCGCCGATCACGTCGCCCGCGCGCAGCTCGACGTGGTTGCTGATGTACGCGACGGACTCCGCCAGCGAGAAGGTCCACTCGCCAACGCGCGAACAGGAACGCGTCTCGGCGTCGACGCGGACCTGGGTCCGCAGCGCCTCGACCGAGCCGAGCTCGTCGGGCGTGACGAGCACCGGGCCGAGCTGCGTTGCAAAGTCCTTCGCCTCCGACGGTGGGAGCCCGCGCACCAGCGACCGCGCCTCCAGGCTGCGCGCGGTCCAGTCGTTCAGCACGGTGTAGCCAGCGATCGCGCGCTCCACCTCCTCCGGGGCGGCGCGCCGCAGATCCTCGCCGAGGACCACCGCGAGGTTCAGCTCGTAGTCGGGCCTGTCCTCGAGCGGGGGGAAGGGGATCTCGGCAGCATGTCCAAGCAGCGCGCGGCTGTTGCCGAACCGATACCAGGGGCGCTTGGCGCCGCGCGCGTAGGGGCCGAGCTGGATGTACGCCGCGCGGTCGGTGGCGCAGGGAGGCAACCACAAGATCGTGGCTGGGTGCAGATGCGTCGACGCGGGACGATCTCCGCTGAGCAGCCGATCATCCAGCGCGTGAAGGCCGGCGCAACGGAGCGCCACCACGCGCGTGTGAAAGTCCGACACGCCGCGGATGTCCGCGAGCTTCGTCCCGAAGTGGCGCTCCAGCTCCGCGACGTCGTAGAGCGCACCGTCCCGTTCGAGCGCTACGACCGGGGTGGACGTCGCGAGCTGGAGCACGTGCGCGATTCTCATGGCGTGACCAGGCCCGCCGGCAGCCGGCGGAGCGTACCATCCCGGTCGGCCGGAGCTCTCAGGCCCGCGGAGCCCCCAGCGCCTACGCCTGCGGCCGGCGGTCGGTGTCCGATCCCGAGGGACTCGACCCTTCTTGGGACATCGGATTGTCCTTTGCATTGACGCGCTGGGAGAGCGGCCTAGAATGCCGGCGGATTCAGAGCGGCATCACGTCGCGCAGGCTTGCCGTGGGTCCCTGCCGGTTGCAGATGGGCTCGTACGGTAGGTCAGGTTCTGTTGCCGGCGCGGGGTTCCCCGTCGCGGGGTTTCCTCCGGCTTCGGTCCTGCTGACGGGGCCGTGCGGCTTGTAAGCCGGGCAAGGTATTTGCCGTGGACAGCCGACCCTCGGCGGCGCTCACCTTGGAGCGCCGCTCGAGGGACTGGTTACAGGCGCGCACACGGCGCAGCGGAGCGATGGGTCATGAGCAAGCGGACCAAATTCGTCTTCGTCACAGGCGGAGTCGTATCGTCGATCGGCAAGGGACTGGCTGCGGCCTCGATCGGGGCGCTGATGGAGTCCCGTGGGTTGAAGGTCACCCACCTCAAGCTGGACCCGTACATCAATGTCGATCCCGGCACGATGTCCCCCTACCAGCACGGCGAGGTCTTCGTCACAGACGATGGCGCGGAGACCGATCTCGATCTCGGGCACTACGAGCGCTTCACGCTCGCCCGGATGAGCCGTCAGAACAACTTCACCACCGGCCGCGTCTACGAGGCGGTCATCTCGAAGGAGCGCCGCGGCGAGTACCTCGGGGCGACGGTGCAGGTGATCCCGCACGTCACGGACGAGATCAAGCTGCGCATCCGTTCTGCTGCGGACGGGGCTGACGTCGCGATTGTCGAGGTCGGCGGTACCGTGGGTGACATCGAGTCGCTTCCGTTCATCGAGGCGATCCGCCAGCTCAAGGTGGAGTCGGGCGCGCAGAACGCGATCTCGGTGCACGTCACGCTGGTGCCGTTCATCGCGACGGCGGGCGAGCTGAAGACGAAGCCCACCCAGCACTCGGTGAAGGAGATGCGCGAGATCGGCATTCAGCCGGACATCCTCCTCTGTCGCTGCGATCGGCCGCTCCCGCGCAGCATGAAGGAGAAGATCTCCCTCTTCTCGAACGTCGCCGTCGACTGCGTGATCGCGGCCGTCGACGTCGACTGCATCTACGAGCTCCCCCTCGTGCTCCACGCCGAGGGGATCGACGAGAAGATCACGGAGCTGCTCAACATCTGGGCGAGGCAGCCGGACCTGTCGCCGTGGCAGCGCATCGTCGAGCGATTCAAGAAGCCGTCCCGCGGGATCGTGAAGATCGGCGTCGTCGGCAAGTACGTGCACCTGCGCGACTCCTACAAGTCGCTGCACGAGGCGCTCGTCCACGGCGGGCTCCACAACGACGTGCGGGTCGAGCTCGAGTACATCGACTCCGAGCAGATCGAGGCGCGTGGCGCACCCGAGGTGCTGTCGAACCTGGACGCCATCCTCGTGCCCGGCGGCTTCGGCGATCGCGGGACCGAGGGGAAGATCGAAGCCATCCGCTTCGCGCGCGAGGAGAAGATCCCGTTCTTCGGGATCTGTCTCGGCATGCAGCTCGCGGTCGTCGAGTACGCGCGCCACGTCTGCGGCATGACGGGAGCCAACTCCGTGGAGTTCGATCGCAACGCGGCCTACCCGGTGATCGATCTGATGCCCGACCAGAAGGGGGTCGTCGAGAAGGGCGGGACGATGCGCCTCGGCGCGTACCCGTGCGTCCTGGACAAGGGCTCGATCGCCGCGGAGGCGTACGGGCAGACGAGCATCAGCGAGCGGCACCGACATCGGTACGAGGTGTCGAACAAGTACCGCGAGGCGATGGTGCAGAAGGGGCTCGTGCTCTCCGGGACGTCGCCCGACCAGCGCCTCGTCGAGATGATCGAGCTGCGCGAGCACCCGTACTTCGTGGGCTGTCAGTTCCACCCCGAGTTCAAGAGCCGCCCCCATAACGCGCACCCGCTCTTCGCGCGCTTCGTGCGCGCCGGTCTGGAGCGCCAACGCGAGCGCAACAAGGCCGAGAAGCCGAAGCCCGGCGATTCTGCCGCCGCCCACACCCAGCAAGCTGCCTCGTCCGTCAACTAGAGCCGGGTGCACAGGTTCGTGCGCGGCGCACCGAAGATGCGCCTGCGCGCTAGCGGCCCGCACCAGAGCTCCCGAGGAGCTCTGGCCGTCGCATCGACGGCGAGACGGGCGGCGCTGCGATGGTCGTCGAGGGTTCTGTCGCGAGCTCTTGCGGACGAAGGCGGCCCTGCAGCCTCCGTCCGCAGATCATCGATGACGAACGCCGCGCGCGGTCAAACGTCGCCGAGGCTCGGCCGGCCCAGCGGCGGGGCGTCAAGGGGCTCGGCGTTCGCGGCCTGAGGGGCGAGGAGCGGCGACCGCTCGCCGACCTCCTTGATCAGGTTCCGCTGCAGCACGTGCGCCGGCGCGGTCCTGAGCTCCCAGATCAGGCCGAGCTTCTCCATCGCGCGCAAGACGTAGAAGCTGACGTCGATCTCCCACCAGAAGAAGCCCTGGTTCGCGCTGCTCATGTAGTGGTGGTGGTTGTTGTGCCAGCCCTCGCCGAGGGTGATCAGCGCGAGCCAGAAGTTGTTGCGGCTCGTGTCGGTCGTTGCGTAGCGCCGCGAGCCAAACACGTGCGCGAGGGAGTTGATCGTGAACGTGCCGTGCATGAGCGCGCACGTCGACACGACATAGCCCCACAGGAACGCGTCGTAGCCGCCCACCGCGAAGAGCAGCGCCATCATGCCGAGCGGCCCGACCACGTGGTAGCGATCCAGCCAGCGGAGCTCAGGGAATCCCGCGAAGTCGGGGATGCGCTTCAGGTCCAGCTCCTCGTGCTCGCGGCCGAGCCACCAACCCATGTGCGCGTACCAGAACCCCTTGCGGAGCGGGCTGTGGACGTCGCGCTCGGTGTCCGAGTACTTGTGGTGGACGCGGTGCGTCCCCCCCCACCACAGCGGGCCCTTCTGCGTCGCCGTGGTGCCGAGCAGCGCAAGCAGGAATTGCAGGCCGCGGCTCGTCTTGTAGCTACGGTGCGAGAAGTACCGGTGGTAGACCGCCGTGATCGCGAACATCCGGACGACGTACGTGGCCGCGGCGAGCGCCGCGAGCTTCCACGTGGCACCTCGGAGGATGGCGACCACGGCGCCCACGTGGATCGCAGTGATCCCCAGCACGTTGAAGATCTGGCCGAGGCTGGGGCCAGGTTTCGGTACGACGACCCGTGTAGGGCTCGATGCAGGCGCTTGCGTCATGGGTTCCAAAGTGGATGGAGCATCGAGCACGCCCGTCACTGGGGCTCACGACGCTGGTCATGATTCCGTCATGCGATGCGGCAGCCGGCTCGCCGACGGATCGGCGCAGGGCGTCGGCGAGCGCGCGGACTCAGGGGCGCAGGGAGAGGACGTCGATGGCTGGCCCGGCGGAGACCCGGATTTCGCTCGCTCGGAGGGGATCGCCGTCGAGGATGTAGGGGCCGTCGCCGGGCGAGGTCGCGCTGGTCTCGGCGCCGAACCGGACCGTGAAATCTTGGACGAGGTCGTCGAAGTGGTCCCTGCCGCCGATCCGGCGGCCCGCGAGGACGAGCGGAGCGCGCGGCCCGAGCTCTCGAGGGGACAGGGCGCTGGCGACGAGGTGAGGGCGATCGAGATCCTCGCCTGCCCGGTAGGTGACCAGCATGTGGATCCCGAGGTCACGCACTGCAGACGAGCAGATGAGCGACCAGGCGCGTGGGGCGAGCTGCCGCCCCTCCACGTCGATCGTGCAGGGCAGCGGGTCGAGGACGCGGCGCGCGTGGGCGCCGCCGTAGAAGGACTCGATGAACACCCGCGCCACGATGCGCGCAGCGGCGCCGTAGCCGTCGCCTCCGCGCTCGTAGTAGACATCGAAGAAGCTGGCCACGAGCCCGGTGCCGAAGATGAAGCCGATGCGCTCCTCGACGCCGCTGCGGGTCGTCGCGCGCACGCGCAGGGTGGGCCGGCGGACGGCGCCATGGATGGCCGCGCCGCTCGGGAGGCCGCGAACCTCGTTGACCGTCCGCGCGAGGAGCACAGCCGGATCTCCGGTCATGCCCCAGTTCCGCGCGACGGTCGCCACGGTGCCGCCTGGCAGCAGGACAAGAGGCGGCAGCGAGCGCTCGCCGAAGGCGCGCGCGAGGGCCGTGACGCCGGCCATGAAGCTGCCGTCGCCACCCGAGAGCGCGACGAGATCCGTGCGTCGCCGGGCGAGCCGCTCGCAGACCTCCGCGAGCTCCGCGACGTTCGAGGTCGGGTGGAGCTCCGCCGCGCCAGCGCACGCGGCCGCCATGCGGTCGATGAGCGACGGCCTCGCCCGGTACCGGCGCGCCGTGGTGTTGACGATGACGTCGATACGCATGGTGCCGGAATGTGACCGCCCTATAAAACGGAATCCCCGGGTGGTCGAGCCGAAGGGGCTTCGAACGCGAACTTCGGCGCGGTAAGAGGCGCGTCATGCGCCGCGTGCTCTCCCGGTCGATCCTCGCCGGCCTCCTCTCGTTCGCCGCCGTCACCGGCTGCGCGAGCTCGGCCTCCCTGCGGGCAGCCGAGGCGGGCAGGTTCGACGAGCTGCGCCGCACGTTGAGCGACGAGCTCCGCCGCGGCACGCTGGACGCCGAGGGCGCACGAGCGATCGCCCGCGCGGTCGCGCAGGGGGAGATCGCGCGCGCGACGCCGCCATCGGGGGCCGATCGGCTGCGCGAGCTCCGGACGTGCGCGCGCGCGCTTGAGGACGCGCTCGCCGAGCGCGCCGCGGGCTCGGACGCGATCGCGACCGCCGCAGCGATGATCCTCCTCGAGGCGGGGCTCACCGACCCGGAGAGCGTGAAGCGGTACGCGAGCGACGCGGCGGCCGGGAGATACCCCGGCAAGGACACGGCGCTCCGCGCGCTGGAGACGCGGGCGCTCATCACAGCCGAGGACGGCGCGGTGCGCCGCTCGCGGATGCTCGACGGAGATCAGGAGGTCCGCGTCTCGGCGCTTCGCGCCGCCGCCGCGGCAGCGGACCCGAGCGATCGGGAAGCGCTGCTCGAGGCGGCGCGGCTCGATCCTTACCCGCTCGCGCGGACGCTGGCGATTCGCGCCGCCGGGGCGATCGGCGGTCAGGAGATCGTGCTGGCGCTGCGCGATGTCTGGACCCTCGCGGATGAACCCGGGCGCGAGGCGATCGCCGAAGCGTGGGCGACGTCGCGCGCGCTGGACGGCGGCGGGCGCGCGCAGCTGCGCTGGGCGATCTCCACCCAGCGCGGCGCGCCCGCGATCTCCGCCGCGCGCGCGCTGGTCCGCGCGGGAGGCGAGGGCGCCGGCGAAGCGGTCTCCGTCCTCATCGGCTCCATCCGCTCCAGCCAGAGCCGGGATCGCGTCTACGCCATCCTCTCGGCGCCGCTCCAGGACCCGGCGGTGCGATCTGCGCTCATCGAGGCGCAGGGCGATCCGGATGAGGCCGTGGTCTTCGCCGTCCATAGCCGCCACGTCGACGCCGCGCCGCGGGACGTCGCGGCGCGCGAGCGCTCCGCGGCTGTCGCTTGGCTGATGAAGCTCGCCGCGGGGACGTCGACGCGCGCGGTGCTCGCGCGGGGAGCCCTCGCACGGGCAGGGATCCGCGCGGTCGTGCCGCTGCTGGAGCGCGACGTCCGATCCCGCGAGATCCCGGTGCGCGAGGCGGCGGGGGCGGGTTTGGTCGCGCTCGGCGAGATCCCGCGCGCCGCATCGCTCCTCGCCGACGCCGAGCCCCAGGTCAGGACCTCGGTGGCCTGCGAGATCCTTGCGGCGTTCTGAGCGTTGCCGGTATGGCGCTCGCGGCGGCCCGGTCGCTCAGAATTTCGAGACGAGCTCGAGCCGCGCCCCCTCGAACGGTGGGAAATTCCGGCACACGCCCGAAACGCAACGCAGGCCCGCGCGCCGCTGTCCGACGAAGAGCTGCACGGTGTCGATGACCTGGTCGAGCACTGTCTCCCTCGACCCGGCTTTCCACTGAAGTCCCCCGTTGAAGTAATGGCAGAGCTCGTTGCCCTTGCCGGGCGCACACCCAGGCTGTGAGGTGTACTCGTAGCCGAACATCGCCGCGAGATGGGGTGACCACTGGAGCGCGACGTAGTTGTCCCCTTCGACCCAGGACGATTCGAAATTTTCTGGCCTGTAACGGCGGCGGCTGTTGCCCTGTGCCTGGAGGGAGAACGCGCCGGCGAGGTGCTTCACGATGTCGTACCGGACGTAGCCTTCGCTGTAGAAGACGTCGCCGGTGTCGGCCGCATCGGATTGCCGAACTCCAGTCCAGGCGCGCACGTGCGAGCGGCGGCCATCGAAGTCGATCTCGGCGCCTGCCGCGGTATCCCAGGTGTCGGTCCGAAAGCTATCCGCCGTGTCGCAGTCGATGTTGTCACGGCGTTCCGAGAAGCTCACATAGCGTCCGAGCCAGGCGTAAATGGCCGCGCTCCGGTTGAAGCGGTAGTCCACGCGGGCGCGACCGCCCGTTACGCAGACATTGGGGGACCCGATCGGCTCGACGTAGATGGGCTCCGCCGTCGGAGGCTGGTTGTACGCCACGCCTTCGAACTCCGGCGCGTTGAACCCCGGGTTCGACAGCGGGGAGACGTCGACGTTGGCCGAGAGCGGGAAAAATCGCCGGTAGTGCTTCCCTTCGAGGGCGACGGCGAGCGGACCTCCGCGCCCGTTCGCCGCCAGATAGACCGCGTAGCCAGATATGTCCCTTGCCTGCTCACCATCCCGGCTGGGGCGACCGCTGCGGAGCTGCTGACCGGCCACCTCGACGTAGACGTCCCCGCGCTCCGCGATAGACGGAATACTCACCGAGCCGCTGAAGGTGCGGATCGTGTTGCGCTGCCGCTCGGGGGGGTTGCTGACGAACTCAGGGAACTCACCGGCGCACAGGCGTTGCTGCGCCCTGCGCACATCGGCGTCCTCAATGAGCTGGGCCGCGGCCACGCATCGGTTGAACTCCTCGGTATATGACTTGCGCAGCAGCAGCGCGCCGTTCGCTGCGAGCTCGACGCCCTTCACACCCGCCTCCAGGCGTCCGCCGAGCACGGTGTCCTCCAGGTAGTTCGGCCGGGCCCCCTCGATCGCGTTGTAAGGTCGATTGTTTTTGTTGAAGTCGATTGTGGCCAGGTCGCTTGCGCCAGGGAAGCCGAAGAAGAGCGGCGACCCGTCCCCGTGGAGCCGCCTGCCGCTCGCGTCGTCGACGCGCAGGGGGTTCATCTGTCCGGCGAAGGCGGTGGCCTCCAGCCTGAACAGCTGGAAATCCTTGTCGAGCACGAGCCTGCCGCCCCTCACGGTCGTGTCGATGGCCAGCTCGTCCATCTTCCGCACGCTGAAGACGAGGCCGCGCCCGAGCTGCGCGTAGAAGTCGCCGACCGTGGCCTCGATGCCCGGCTGCGTGTAGGTAAGCCAGAGCTTCGCCGGGTAGACCGTCGTCAAATACCGGGAGTGGAGCTCCCGCGCGGCGTCGTCCAGCTCGAACGAGACCTCTTTGTTCAGGACCTTCCGCTGCAGATCGATGTCGGTCGCCGAGGGCCTGGGCACGTAGAAAGAGCCGTTGAGCCGCATACCGAGCTGCAGGCGCCACCAGTTGAGCTGGGCGTCGAGCCGATCGACGATCTCTCCGTAGTTGTCGTCGAGATAGCGCGAAGGATAGCGGCCATCGTCGTTGCGGTTGTCGAAGTGGTAGCTGATGGCCGCGGTGTTCACGACATCGAGCGAGCTCGGTTCGCCGCCGACGTTCGGGAGATCGACCGCCGCCGCCGGCGAGGCCGCGAGGACGAACGTCGCTGTCAGGCAGGAACGGACGAGGCGGAGCGGGCTGCGCACCGCCCGATCTCTACCATGGACCTCGGCGCCGTGGAGCGAGCGAGCCGCCGATCGCGCCGAAAGCACGCGCAGACGGCCGCCCCGGCGCTACAGGCCAAGCGCCTTCTCGACCTGCTCGGTGAGCGCCGCCTCGTCGCCGGGCTGGTACCCGCCGCGCTTGTGAAGAATCGAGCCGTCTCGGCCGATGAGCACGGAGAACGGAAGCTCGCGCTTCGGATTGTACTTGGCGGCCACGGTCGTCTCCTCGTCGAGGAGCACAGGGAAGATCATCTCCCTGTCGTGGACCGTGCTGCTCACCTGCGCCCGCGACTCCGGTCCGTCGAGCGACACGGCGAGCACGACGAACCCCTTGTCCCTGTGCTTCTTGTAGAGCTCGACGAGGTGGGGCATCTCCGCCAGGCACGGATCGCAGGTGGTCGACCAGAAGTCGATGAGCACCACGCTCTTGCCGGCATGGTCCGAGAGCCTGACCGTCTTGCCGTCGAGGGCGGGGAGCGAGAAATCCGGCGCCCGGCTCGCCGATGGGCCGCCTGAGGCTGCTCCGCACGAGGTGGTAGCGAGGCCGAGGACAATCGACGCCAGCGAGAGCGCGCAGCGGGTTTTTCGGTTCATTGGGTTTCCATCGCGAAGGGGCCGGCCTGAGCGGCCGACCGGCATGAGGGCTCAACGTCGCGGGCGCCCTCTGCGGCGCCCTGGCAGATTCTCGCTACACGCGCGCCGACCGGTGGTTCGACGAGGCGCGCACGGCGAAGCTCGTTCAGAGCTCGCCGTTCATGATCTTCTCAAAGGTTCGCCAGAAATTGCTGTTCACCTCGGGTACGCCAGCGACGATCTCCATGATCGTCATGTCCTGCGTCCTGACGATCATGTTCGCCGGGAACGCGTCGGCCTGGAAAAGCGCGCCGAGCTTGTACGAAGGGTCGATCGCCGACGGGTACTGCACGTCGTACCGGGTCGTCCAGCGGTACAGGTCGTTCGGGACCGCCGCCTCGCCCGGGGTCCTTCCGTCTGCGAGCTGAACAAGGAACTCGCCGCCCTGGGGTTGATACTTCTTGTAGAGCTCGGGCAGGACGGACTCTGCCTCGATTTTGCAGGGGCCGCACCATACGGACGAGACGTCGATCAGCAGCACCTTCGGCTTCGGCTCTCCCGCGCCGTAAAGCGAGCCTTCCGGAAAGACCTCCGTCCCGGTCGGGTTGTAGAAATCGGCGAGCTGAATCGGCTGCATCGTGTCGTTGTGTTCGGCGGCGTTGGCGTACCCGACGAACTGATAGTTCGCGATCACCCGGTGGAGGCTCACCCCATACGGCCCAGCCGGATATCGAGCGTTCGCTGCTTGACCCGTCCCCTCGGGAAAAGGAGGAGCAGGAATGGGATCCTCTTCTGCGCAGCCGACGAGCCCTAGAGCCGCCACGACGAAAAGGCCCATCCCACCGAGAACCGCGTCGATTCGCATGATGCCACCGCCTGAAGTATGGTGTAGGAGTGCTCATTCTTCTGGGCGGCACGGGGGGCGTCAAGGGCAACCTTGGCGTCGCCGCTTCGCTCGGGAGCGCGTTTCCGCAATCTCCGGCCAGGCCCGCCGTGCCTGCCCCGATCCGCGGGTGTTTCCCGCGCTGAGGTCCTATGCAGCAGGTTGTCGCTTCTCACAGCGCCCGTCGGCCCCGTCTCCGTAGTATCCACGCCTTCCTGATGCTGTGCTGCCTGGCGAGCGGGGCGGCCATCGCGAGCGGCGCATGCTCGTCGGGCACGCCACAGGACAAATGCTTCGGGGGGGTCATCGTCGACGGCGTCTGCGAGGGCAAATGCAAGCCAGAGCTCTGCCTGGAGGGCAACACCTGCGTCGGCAACCGCTGCGTGCTCAGGTGCAGCAGCCACCGCGAATGTAATCCAGGCATCCAGGACTGTGCGCCGGCCGAGGAGGACGACACGAAGGTCGAGATCCTGGTCTGCACGCAGAAGGAGAAGATGGTGGGCTTCGGTGCGCCCTGTCCATTCGGCACCGAGTGCGGCCAGTTCGGGCGCTGCCCCGACGAGACGCCGTGCAACCCGATCCAATGCAACGGGAACCCAGGCGAGTGCCAGCGCGACACGGAGCGGTGCGGCGACGACCCCGCCTGCTCCGCCGGCAAGTGCAGCGACGGCAGCGCCTGCGTCGTCCCGGCCTGCTCTCCCGACCAGTGCACCTCGCTCGGCCTGGAGTGCCTTGGCAAGGGACAGGGCGACGCCGAGGCCTACTGCACGATGCCGCACTGCATGGGCGATGCGGACTGCCCCGGCGGCTTCGAGTGCGCCGTGTCCCGCGATCCTCACGCGATCTGCGGCACGAACAAGGGGGATAACGGCTTCTGCGGTGAGACCGATGAGGAGTGCATCGACCCGTCCACGTTCGGGGACGGCAACACCTATGTCGAGGGCCCGGTGTGCCTGCTGCGCAGCACCTGCGTCAAGCGCACCCAGTGCGCGCCGTGCAGCACCGATTTCGACTGCTCGTTCGCCGCGGAGCAGCGCTGCGTCGCGATCGACGGCGAGCTCCGGTGCGCCAGGTCTTGCAGCGCGGACTCCGACTGCGACCTGGACTACCGGTGCGACGAGGGCGCGTGCATCCCGCGGTTCGGCGCCTGCACCGGCAAGGGCAACTTCTGCGAGCCGTGCCGCAACGACACCGACTGCGGCGACGCGGATTCCACGATGGAGTGCACCACCACGCTGCGCGGCGAGCGGGCGTGTCTGGACGCGGCGCTCCCCATCCGGTGCACCGCGGAGAACGCGGCGGAGGTCTGCCCGAAGTCGCCCAGCGGGCTCGTCGGCGCGTGCGTGTGCGTCGAGCAGAACTCGAGCGGGGACTGCGTGGACTCGCGGTGCTACCTGCCGTCGCGCCAGCTCGATCGCGGCGACCCCGATTCCAAGGTCGCCACCTGCTGGTGACGGCGCCGGCCGGGCGCAGGAACGGCCTGTGTCGCGCCGCGCCCGGCCAGGCCAGAGCGAGCGCCCGCGGCGACGCCGCGCTCGCCGGTTGACGGGAATCCCGAGCAGTCCTAACTCCTTCGCCCCATGCCCATCACGAAGGACGCCGCGCTCGCCGCGCTGGCAAAGGTCATCGCGCCGGACCTCCAGCGCCCCATCACCGACCTCGGTCGCGTCCGGGAGCTCTCGGTCGAGGGCGAGGCCGTCTCGCTCACCGTCGAGCTGACCAGCTACTTCAAGCAGCGGCTCGCGGCGGACATCGAGGCGGCGCTGAAGGGCGCCGGCGCGAAGGGCGTCCGGATCGCGTGGGACATCGGCATCCCCGCGCGCACCATCCTTCAGGACGACCCGTCCCCGGGCGTGCGGAACATCATCCTCGTGATGAGCGGCAAGGGCGGCGTCGGCAAGAGCACGGTCGCCGCGAACCTCACCCTGGCGCTCAGCCGCGAGGGGGCCAAGGTCGGCCTCCTCGACGCGGACATGTACGGGCCGAGCGTCCCGACCATGCTCGGCGTGATGGGCCGCCCGACGTCGGCCGATGGGCAGAAGTTCCTGCCGCTCGAGCGCTTCGGCGTGAAGCTCATGTCGATCGGCTTCCTGCTGGAAGATCCGAGATCGGCGGTCGTCTGGCGCGGGCCGATGCTCCAGAACGCCCTGATCCAGTTCATGCGCGACGTGGAATGGGGTGAGCTCGACTACCTCGTGCTGGATCTTCCGCCCGGTACCGGCGACATTGCGCTGACGATTTCCCAGAAGATGAGGACCACGGGCGCGATCGTCGTGACAACGCCGCAGGAGGTGGCCCTCCAGGACGTGTACAAATCGGTCTCGATGGCCCAGAAGGTCGGGATCGCCCTGCTCGGCGTGGTCGAGAACGAGAGCTACTTCGTGTGCGACGGGTGCAGCAAGCGGCACGAGCTCTTCGGGGCCGGCGGCGGGCAGAAGATCGCCGAGTTCGCCGAGGCGCCGCTGCTCGGCCAGATCCCGATGGATCCGGCCATCCGGGAGTGGGGCGACGCCGGCACGCCGGTCGTTCAGGCTGCCCCGAGCAGCCCGATCGCGCGCGCTTTCGTGGATGTGGCGGAGCGGCTGGCCGGCCAGGTCAGCGCCCACAACCTCGCGAGCGGGGGCGGCCTCCGCATCGATCGGAGCGGGGGGAGCAACAAGCACCTGCCCATCATGCGGTAGGCTCTCGCGTAAACGTCCCGGGTACGATATGGTTCCGGCCCCTTCCCCCATTCAACCGAGGGGGCCGCTGGAGAGAACGCGAGCACGTTTCGCCCCCATCGGCATGCGTTGTCGCGCGAGGCGCGGATGAATACCCACGAAAATACCACCACGCCGGCGGACGCGCCGGGAGCTCCGGCCGACCAGGGCGGCCCGCTCGAGTCGTCGAACGCTGCGCCCGAGCAAGCAGCCCAAGCCCATGAAGGGGGGTCCACCCCTCCAACCGAAGCGAGCCACGAGCCCGGCGAAGAAGCGCCGCCGCAGGCGAGCTCGGCCCAGTCCGAGGCGACACCGGCCGCGGCGGCGAGCGCCGCCCCGGCGAGTGACGCCGACGACGAGTGGGAAGAGCAGCCGGGCGACAACATCGGCAACCGCGTTCCAGGCTTGCCGCGGGATGATATCGGCAATCGCAAGCCGGGGTTCTCGTCCGGCAGGCGGACCCCTCCGGCGGCTTCGAAGCCCGCGCCGGCCGCGAAGCCGGCGCTGGCTGCGAAGCCCGCGCCGGCCGGAGAGGCCGGTGCGGCCGCGCAGACCGAGGGTGGCGCTGGAAAGAAGCGTCGTCGCCGCCGTCGCCGCAAGGGCGCGGAGGAGTCCGGCCAGCCCGAGGGCGAGGCCGCTGAGGCGGCCGAGGCCAGCGGCGCGGAGGCGGCCGACGCGGCAGAAGAAGAGGAGGGCGAGGAGGAGCACGCGGCCGACGAGGCGGGCGGGCAGCCGCAGCCCGGTGGCGAGAAGCGCAAGCGGCGCAAGGGGCAGGGCGCGCCGCCGCCGCGCGAGCGCCCGGCCTTCAGCATCGGCGAGGAAGTGTTCGGCAAGGTCAGCAAGATCACCGACCACGCCATCTGGATCGACATCGCCGGGAAGGCGACGGGGCTGTTCGACCGTCGCGAGATCCTCGAGGAAGAGCCGCCCGTCGAGGGAGATCAGTTCATCGCGACGGTGGCCAGCACCGGCGTGCGCGGAGGCATGCTCCTCCTGTCCAGGGCGCCGGTGCAGCTCGATCAGGCGCGCGCGCGCGCCGAGGCTGCGCTCCAGAGCGGCGAGTCGATCGAGGGGTTCGTGACCGGGGCGGTGAAGGGCGGGCTCGAGGTCGACCTCGGCGGCCTCCGCGCCTTCGCGCCGGCGTCGCACGTCGATCTGCGCCACGGCGCCGACCTCAACTACCTCGTGGGCCAGCGGCTCGACTTCGGCGTGACCCAGTTCGCGAAGAAGGGGCGCGACATCGTCGTGTCCCGCCGCAAGATGCTCGAAGAGGAGAGCCGGAAGGCGCGCACCGAGGCGCTCACGTCGATCGAGCCCGGCTCGCTGCACAAGGGCATCGTGCGCAAGGTCGTCGCGTGGGGCGTGTTCGTCGCGCTCCCCGACGCCGGCGGCGTCGAGGGGCTGGTCCACATGAGCGAGGCGAGCCACGACCGCGGCGCCAAGCTGGCCGACCTGTTCAAGCCGGGCGCGGAGATCGACGTGAAGGTCCTCCGCGTCGACGACAAGGGCAAGCTCTGGCTGAGCCGCAAGGCCGCCACGGTCGACCCGTGGGACGCGGTGAAGGAGAAGTACGCGGTCGGCACGCGCCACAAGGGCAAGGTCGCTCGCCTGCAGCCGTTCGGCGCGTTCATCGAGCTCGAGCCGGGCATCGATGGGCTCATCCACACGGCCGATCTCTCGATGAAGCCGATCCAGCACCCGAACGAGGTCGTGAAGGTCGGCGACGACGTCGACGTTGTCGTCGCGACCTGCGACGCCGCGGGCCGGCGCATCGGGCTCCACCCCGCTCCGCCCGAGGGCGAGGAGAGCGAGCCGCGCCAGCGTGTTCAGCAGGGCAAGGCGGTGAAGGTGTCCGTCACGCAGGTGACGGAAGGAGGGCTCGTCGTCCGGGTGCTCGGCACCACGGGGCGAGCGGCTCGCGGCTTCATCCCGGCAGGCCACACCGGCACGCAGCGCGGCACCGACCTCCGGAAGGAGTTCCCCATCGGGACCCAGCTCGACGCGAAGATCATCGAGGTGGATCCGCGCCGGGGCGAGGCCAAGCTGTCGATCCGCGCCCTCAAGGAGGACGCCGAGAAGCAGGCGTACCAGCAGTACCGCGCGGGAGTCGCGCGCGAGGCCAAGTTCGGCACGTTCGCCGACCTGATGAAGAAGAGCTGATCCCGGGAGGCGCGCGCCGCCCGTGCGGCGGCGCCTCCGCCTCCCTCCTCCACCGGCCACCGCCCGCGGTCCGGCGTGCTTCGCGCTACTCGCGCCCTAGCGCGCTCACGGGATCCATGCGCGCGGCCCGCCGCGCCGGGAAGAACCCGAAGACGATCCCGATCGCCGTGCTCACCCCGAGCGCGACTGCGAGCGCAGCCGGCTCGAGCCTCATCGGCCAGCCGAGCGCGCGCGAGAACCCGAAGATGACGCCGTACCCGAGCGCGCTGCCGACGATGCCGCCCAGCGTGGCGAGCACGAGCGCCTCGAGCAGGAACTGCAGCAGGATGTCGATCTCCCGGGCGCCGATGGCCATCCGGATGCCGATCTCCCGGGTGCGCTCGGTGACGCTGACCAGCATGATGTTCATGACGCCGATGCCGCCCACGACGAGCGACACCGCCGCGATGCTGACGAGCAACGCCGAGAGCGCCGCGAAGATCGCGTCCTGCATGGCCTGGAACTCCGCCTGGCTCCGGACGGCGAAGTCGTCCTCGTCGTTCTCGCCGATGCGGTGCCGCTGGCGGAGGATCGCCTCGGCCTGCTGCCTGGCGCGCTCCGACGTCTCGGCCGACGTCGAGCTCAGCAAGATGGCGTGAACCTCCCCGGGCCGCGTGGCGACGACGTGCGACCGCATCGTGGTGATGGGCATCAGCACGATCTCGTCCTGGCTCTGCCCGAAGGGCGACGCCCCCTTCTCCTCCAGCACGCCGAGCACGCGGTACATCTGGCGACCGATCCGCACCATCCGGCCGACCGGATCGAGCGATCCGAACAGATCGCGCGCGGTCTGAGCCCCGATCACGACGACCTTCTCGGAGAGGTTCTCCGAGGCGGGGCTCCACGGCTCTCCCTGCGCGACCTTCCAGCTCCGGATCTCGAAGTAGTTCAGGCGCGTCCCGACGAGCGTCGGGCTCGCGTTCTGGCCCTCGTGGATGACCTGGGCGCTCGACCTGAGGAACGGCGCCACGAGCCGGATGCTCGTCGACTCGCGCGCGAGCGCCTGGCCGTCGAGCTCCGAGAGCTTGGCGCCCGCGGTGCTGCGGACGCCCGAGGCGCGGGCGGAGCGGGCGAAGACGATGAGCGAGTTGGAGCCGAGGTTCGAGATCTGCGCGTTGACGCTGGCGCGCGCGCCGCTCGCCAGCGCCGTGACGGTGACGACGGCCGCGACGCCGATCGTGATCCCCAGGATCGTGAGCCCGGCGCGGAGCTTGTTCCGGCGGACGGCGCGCAGCGCGATCACGACCGCCGAGAACACCCGGGTGAGCGTGGCGCTCATTCGTGCCTCAGGGCAGCGATGGGATCCTGACGGGCCGCGCGGCGGGCCGGGAAGAACCCGAAGACGATCCCGATCGTCGCGCTCGTCCCCACCGCGACGACGACCGCGCTGGCCGGCAACGTCATGTTCCAGCCGAGCGTCGCGGCGAGGGCCTCGATGACGCCGAGCCCCGCGCCGAGCCCGAGCACGCCGCCGATGAGCGACAGGGTGATGGCCTCGACAAGGAACTGGACGAGGATGTCTCCCTCGGAGGCGCCGATCGCCATGCGGATGCCGATCTCGCGCGTCCGCTCGGTGACGCTGACCAGCATGATGTTCATGACGCCGATCCCGCCGACGAGGAGCGACACCGCGGCGATCGAGGACAGGAGCATCGTCAAGGTGTCCAGGATCCGCTCCTGGGACGCGCGGAACTCCGCTTGCGTGCGGATCACGAAATTCGGCTCGTCGTCGGGCGCGATCCCGTGGCGCTGCCGGAGGATCCTGTCGATCTGCTCCACCGCGCGATCGACGGTCCGCTCGCTCGTGGCGGCGGCGACGAGCATCTGCACCCTGCCCGGCGCGCTCGGCACGATCCGCGACCGGAAGCTGCCGATCGGCATGAGCAGCCGGTCATCCTGGTCCTCGCCGAAGGGCGATTGCCCCTTCTTCGCGAGCACCCCGATCACCCGGAACGGGTGCTTGCCGATCCGGATGTACCGGCCCACGGCCTCGCCCGAGCCGAACAGGTTCTCCCGGACGGTCTCGCCGATCAGGCAGACCTTCGCCTTGAGCTGCTCGTCGGCCTCGGTCCAGCCCTCGCCCACCCCGACGCTGTACGAGAGGATCGAGAGGTAGCTCCGGGTCACGCCCATGACCTGGGTCGCGACGTTGGCCTCTCCGGCAACGACCTGCGTCGACGTCGAGCTGAACGGGCTCAGCACGGCCACGCTCGTCGACTCCTTCAGGATCGC
Organism: Sorangium sp. So ce281; assembly: GCF_051527395.1. Classification (NCBI taxonomy): domain Bacteria; kingdom Pseudomonadati; phylum Myxococcota; order Polyangiales; family Polyangiaceae; genus Sorangium; species Sorangium sp. So ce281. The sequence goes on along the minus strand of NZ_CP150322.1, from coordinate 9,459,544 downwards.
GATCCCGTCGGCCTCCGACATCCTCGCGTTCTCGCGGCGCTTCAGCCCCGACGCCTGCGTCGATTGCGGGAAGATGTAGATCGAGCTCGCCCCCATGCCCGAGATCTCGCCCAGGACGCGGTTGCGCACGCCCGTCCCGAGCGCCACGACGATCACCACGGCCGAGACCCCGATCAGGATGCCGAGCACCGTCAGGGCGGCGCGGAGCTTCGAGCGGACGATGGCGCGCAGCGCGATCCGGACGGCGGCGAGGTAGCCGCTCATGGCGAGCGCTCGTCGCTCTCCGCCGCGGAGAGCGGCAGCGCGGCGAGCGCCGCGGCCGCGTCGACAGGGCGATCATTCCTGAGATCGCTGCGGATCTCGCCGTCGCGCATCGTGATCACGCGGCTCGCGCAGGCGGCGATGTCCGGCTCGTGCGTCACGAGGACGATCGTGATCCCGCCCCGGTTGAGCCGCTGCAGCAGCCCGAGCACCTCGTAGCTCGTGCGCGTGTCGAGGTTGCCCGTGGGCTCGTCGGCGAGGAGCAGCGGCGGTGAGGTGACGAGCGCCCGCGCGATGGCGACGCGCTGCTGCTGCCCGCCCGAGAGCTGGTTCGGCGTGTGGTGCAGGCGCTCGGCCAGCCCCACCGCGCCGAGCGCCTCGAGCGCCCGCTGGCGCCGCTCCGCCGCGCCGACGCCCCGGTAGACCAGCGGCAGCTCGACGTTCTCGAGCGCCGTGGTGCGCGGCAGCAGGTTGAAGCCCTGGAAGACGAACCCGATCAGGCGGTTCCTGACGATCGCGCGCGCGTCGTTGCTGCGCCGGGTGACGTCGAGGCCGTCGAGCCGGTACGTCCCCTGCGTCGGCCGGTCCAGGCACCCGATGATGTTCATCAGGGTGCTCTTGCCCGAGCCGCTCTGCCCGACGATCGCGACGAAATCGCCGTGCTGGATGCTCAGATCCACGTGCCGGAGCGCCCTCACGATGACGGCCTCGGTCGTGTAGTCCTTGCCGACGCTCGAGAGCTCGATGAGCGGTTCGTCTCGGGGCGCCGCGGCGACGTCTTGGCTCTGGGGCAGCATCACGCCTCAGAACAGCCGAGGGCCGCGCCCCCTGCCGCTCGCGGACGGATCGTCGTTCTCGTCGGTGACGACCTTGAGCGGCCCGAGATCGGACCCGAGCGCGGTGAAAATGCCGTCGGTGATCCCGACGTCGACGACGCGCGGCTCGATCTTCTCCGCCCCGGGCGTCGCGTCGGTCAGCACGTAGATTCGGCCCTTCTTCGGCGGGAGCGGCTCGAGGGGCGGCCCCTTGATCTCCTTGCCGTCCTTGTCCCGCGCCGGGGCGGGCTTGAACCGGAGCGCCGCGTTCGGCAGCCGCCGCACCCCCTTGGCCTCGGCGGACCGGACGCTCACCGTCGCCGTCATCCCCGGCCGGAGCTTGATGTCGGGGTTGTCGACCTCGACGACCGCCGCGTATGTCACGACGCCGGACTGGCTCAACGGGCTGTAGCGCACCTGGCTCACCGTCCCTCGGAACGTCTCGCCCGGGAACGCGTCGACGCTCACGTCCGCCGTCATGCCCTCACGGAGCCGCCCGACGTCCGCCTCGTCGATGTCGGCGAGCACGCGCATCTTGCGAAGATCCTGGGCGATCACGAAGAGGGTCGGCGCCTGGAAGCTCGCCGCCACGGTCTGCCCGGGGTCGATCGCGCGGCTGATGACGACCCCGTCGATCGGCGAGAAGATGCGCGTGTACTGGAGGTTCGTCGTGGAGGAGCGGAGCACCGCCCTGAGCTGCGCCACCTGCGCCTTCGAGGCCGCGAGGTCGGCGAGCGCGACGTCGTAGGCGCCCTGCGCCGTGTCCAGATCGGCCTGCGAGCCCACCCCCTCCGCGACCATCTTCCTCGCGCGCTCGAGCCGCTGCTTGGCGGTCCCCAGCGACGCCTCCGAGCGCACGACGCTCGCGCTGGCCGCCGCGATCTGCGCCTGGTTCGAGTCGATCTGCGCCCCGAAGAGCGTCGGATCGATCTCGGCCAGCACGTCGCCGGCCTTCACGATGCTGTTGAAGTCCACGTAGACCTTGGTGATTCGCCCCGAGACCTGGGCGCCGATCTGCACCTCGGTGAGCGGCTTGACCTGCCCCGTCGACTGGACCACTTCGAGCACGTCGCCCGTGGTGATGTCGCCCGTGACGTAGCGCGGCGGCGGCGGGGGCCTCGTCCGGATCCTCCAGACGACGAGCCCCGCGACGAGCGCTGCGATCGTCGCGAGGACGCCGAGGCGAGCGAGCCAGCGCTTCGTGCCTACCCGGGAGAGCTCCTGCTCCAGGCTCTCTCCCCCACGTCGAGGACGCGGTCCGCCCTCGCGCAGGCCCCGGGCCGCCGCGCCGCCGGGGGGCGCCGGCGCGGTCGAGGCCGGTCGCGTCTCGCCCGGCGCCGCCTCTCCGGGACGGAGGCGCTCCGCTTCCGTGGTGGCCTGCGCAGCAGCGGGCGACGCGTCGAGGGGGTCGTGACCGGTCGCCCGAGCCATGGAATCGGCCATCGGACGTCCTCATAGCATGCTGCCGCGTGAGCGCGCCTCGCTTGAAACCGCGGAAGCGCCGTGGCAGACCAACCGCCGCCCCATGGAGTCGCTGCCCATCGCAACGGATACGGTCGTCACGCTGTCCTACGTCCTCTTCAACGAAACCGGAGAGACGGTGGATGAGGCATCGACCGCGGAGCCGCTCGTCTACACGCACGGCTATGCTCAGATCGTGCCCGGGCTGGAGCGCGCGCTGGAAGGGCTGCGCGCCGGCGAGCAGCGCGAGATCACCGTCGAGCCGGAAGATGCGTTCGGCGAGCGCGATGACGCCGGCGTCTTCGAGGTGGACAAGGCGGATTTCCCCGATGGGGGCGCTGTCGAGGTCGGCGACGAGTTCGTCGCCCAGGGCCCGGACGGTTCGCCGATCGCGCTCCGGGTCATCGAGATCCTCCCCGAGGGCTTCCGGGTGGACACGAATCACCCTCTGGCAGGCCAGAAGGTGCGCTTTCAGGTTCAGGTCAAGGACGTGCGCGCCGCCAGCGAGGAGGAGATCGCGCAGGCTCAGGCCGAGCTGGAGGAGCGCATCGAGGATTCCGAGGGCGAGGGCTGCTGCGGTCACGACCACGACCACGACCACGATCACAGCCACCATCACGAGCACGGGGATGGGGGGGTGCTCGTGACGCTCTCGAAGAAGTCGTCATAAGCCCACCGCGAACGGGTGGGTTGTCTGAGGAGATCACATCATGACCGTAGGTGAGAAGGGCAAGCTGACGGAGCTGCAGCTCGATCGTCGGGTGCGCGAGCGCCTCCTGGCGAGCGGGACGCTCAGCGCCGGGATCATCGAGGTGCACCTCGCGGGCTTGCAGGACCTGGAGGAGCACGCCGAGGGGATCGCCGTCGACCAGCCGGCGCTCGGCGCGTCAGCGCAGGGGTCGCGGATCGAGCCCGAGCTCGACGACGAAGGGGCAGAGTGAGCGACGCGACGAATCGGGAAGACCTCCCTCCGCCAGGGAGCCTCCCGGAGCTGCCGACGCTCGACTTCTCGACCTTCGTGCTGTCGATCATCGGCTCCGCGTACGTTCACCTCGGCGACGCGCCCAGCCCCGACGGCAGGGAAGAGCAGAACCTGATCCTCGCGCATCAGGACATCGATTTGCTGTCGCTCCTCCAGGAGAAGACGAAGGGGAACCTCTCGGGCGACGAGGAGAGGTTGCTCGAGCAGGCGCTCTACGATCTGCGGATGCGCTACCTCGAGGTCTCGAAACGATCGTGACCGTTGGCGCCAGGGCTCTCTTGTGGGTCCTCCTCGCCTCGCTGGTCGCCTCGTGCAGCAAGGCCTCTCCCGGCCACTCTTCCAGCGCAAGCAGCTCCACCGTCCCCTCGGGCGCCGTGCCGGTGGCGATCGCGCCGCCGCCTCCGCCCGCGCCGCCGCCTCCTCCGATCGTCCGCTCCGAGGGCATGCCCGGCTCCTTCGCGCCGCTCGCGCGCAGGGCCGATCCAGCGGTCGCGACGGTCAAGGCGCGCGTCGAGCGGCAGCAGCCGGGCGGCCGCCGCCGCACGGTCGCCGAGGGGCTCGGGACCGCCTTCGTCTATGATCCAGAGGGCTTCCTGCTGACGAACAACCACGTGATCGAGGGCGCGACCGACATCCTCGTGAGCTTCGTCGACGGCCGCGACATCAAGGCGACCGTCATCGGCCGCGACAAGCACACGGACGTCGCTGTGCTGAAGGTCGACGAGAAGGGGCTCCCGTCGCTCCCCCTGGGCGACTCGGACACCATCGAGGTCGGCGACTGGGTGGTCGCGATCGGCAACCCCTTCGGCCTCTCCCACACGGTCTCGGCGGGCATCCTCTCCGCCAAGGGCCGCACCCGGGACGACGTGAAGGGGCTCGACCCGAGCGGCTACTTCAACTTCCTCCAGACGGACGCGAGCATCAACCCCGGCAACTCCGGCGGCCCGCTCCTGAACCTCAAGGGCGAGGTGGTCGGCATCAACGCGGCCGTGCGCGCCAACGCGAACAACATCGGGTTTGCGATCCCGATCAACATGGTCCGGCAGCTGCTCCCGATGCTGCTGCGCGACGGCAAGATCCGGCGGAGCCAGGTCGGGGTGATCGTCGACGTCCTCAACTCGATCGAGGCGGGGCGGCTCAAGCGCCCCGATCGAAAGGGGGCATGGGTGAAGACCGTGGTGGCGGGGGGACCCGCGGACCGGGCTGGCATCGCGCCGGACGATGTGATCATCGGCTTCGAAGGAAAGGCGATTTCCGACCCGAACGAGCTCCGGTGGATGGCGAGCATCGCCGGGGTGAACAAGGCCGTTACGCTCCGCGTCGCGCGGCTGGAGCGGGTCTTCGATGTCCGCCTCACGCTGGGCGAGCTGCCCGAGCTCAGCGACGAGGCCGATGAGCCGTGAGCCGGACGGCCGCTGTCTGCCGCCCGGCACGTCCGCCGGCTGCCGCGCGCCGTGCGTGGCCGCCTGCTCCGCGACCTCCCTCGTCCCCCAGCCTCCTCAGGTAAGCTGACCCCGTGGCCATTGCACCTTCCCACCCGGACGAGCTCGAGCCGGTCGCACCTCCCGGTGATCCCGGCGAGGTCGACGCGGAAGGCGACGACCTGTCCGCGGAGGGCGACCACCCCGAAACGAAGCAGCTCCACCCGCGCCTGAATAGCGCTTCCGGCCGTGCGTCCAACCGCGAGGCACGGCGGCGGGAAGCGGAGGAAGATCGTGAGCTCATCGAGCGGGCGCAGAAGGGGGACCAGGCGGCTTTCCGCTCGCTCGTGGAGCGGCACCAGCGCAGGGCGTTCGCGATCGCGATGGGGCTCGTCCGCGACGAGAACGACGCGCGCGAGCTCGTGCAGGACGCCTTCCTCCGGGTCTACAAGGGCCTCGGCTCCTTTCAGGGGGGCTCGTCCTTCTTTACCTGGCTCTACAGGATCGTCACGAACCTGGCGATCGACCTCATGCGGAAGCCGGGACGCCGCGATCTCGAGCTCCAGGAGAACCAGGTGGCGGACGAGCAGTCCGACTTCCCGCTCGTCGCTCGGATCGACGGCGCGGACCCCCTCAACGTCGTCCGGCGCCGGGAGATCGCCGGGCGCATCCAGGCCGCGCTCGACGCGCTGCCGCCCTACCACCGAGGCGTGATCCTGATGCGGGAGGTGGAGGGCATGTCGTACGAGGAGATGGCTCAGGCCATGGGGGTCTCGAAGGGGACGATCATGAGCCGCCTGTTCCACGCCCGTCAGAAGCTTCAGCGCGCCCTCGCCGACTGTTACGCGGAGGAAGAGGGCAAGGCCCCAGCAGAGGACCCGGAGGAGATCGCGTGAGCAGCGCCAACAGCAGCAAGGCGAATCACGGGGAAGCGAGCGCCCCGCCGACGGATCTGGAGCTGATGCTCTATGTCGACGGTGAGCTCGATGAGGCGCGCCTCCGGCAGGTGGAGGAGCACGTGCTCCACGACCCGCGCTGCCGGGCGAAGGTCGCAGCGCTCGTCACCGCGGCCGACATGGTCCGGGACAGCGCGCTCGCCTCCAGCGCGGCCGACGGCATCGCCGATGGGGTGATGGCGAAGCTCCTCGAAGGGCAGGCGGGCGCCGCGCGGGGCGACGGGGGCGGCGCCGCGCGGCCGCTCGCGGCGCCGCCGTCGGGCGAGCCGCCCCGCGCTCGGGCGCGGCTCCAGGGAGCGCCGGCGAACGACAACGCGCGTGGGATCTTCGCGCTGACGGCGCTCGCCGTGGCGGCGGCCGCCGCCTTGATGGTCTGGGGCAAGATGGGCGTGGAGACGCCCACCGCGGAGCTGACGACGTCGGCGCCCTCCGCGTTGCTCGCCCCGCCGCCCGAGGCGCCCTCCGCGCCGCTCGCGGCGCCGGCGAAGGAGCCGGACGCCGCGCCGAGCTTCGAGGGGGAGGTCGAGCCCGGCGTCGAGATCGCCGCGGTCGACTTCGGGGCACGCATGGGCACCATCTTTTACGTCCCTCAGGAGGCCGTGGCTTCAGGCCCGACGACCACGGTGGTCTGGCTCTCCGATGACGGTCCGGGAGGACAGTGATGAGATTTCTTGCGAGTGCGATCACCGCGACGATGGTCCTGGCGCTCGGCGTGAGCCCTTCCCCTGCCGTCGCGCAAGAGAAGGCGCCGGCCCCCCCGCAAGCGGCGCCTTCGGACGCCGAGGTCACGTCCGAGATCGTGATCCTCCACGCGACGAACGATGGAAAAGGCATCGACCCGAAGATCGGCAAGATGCCCGAGCTCGGGAAGCCGCCGTTCTCTGCGTACAACAGCTACAAGCTCCTCGAGCGGCTGAAGGTCACCCTGCAGAAGGGGAAGCCGACCACGACGAAGCTGCCGAACGGCAGCGTCCTCATGGTGTCGCTGAAGGACGTGGTCGCCGCGAAGAAGAAGGACGAGCCGAGGCGCTTCGTCGTCAGCGCGAGCATCCAGAAGCCAGGTGGCACCACGTTCCTGCCCCTGCTCGAGGTGAACGCCAAGGCCGGCGAGAGCTTCTTCGTCGCGGGTCAGCCGCACATGGGCGGTGTGCTCGTGCTCGGCATCAAGGTCGCGCCCTGAGTCGAGGGGAGCTCGCCCCTGCTCAGCGGCGGGCCGAGGACGGCAGCGCGATCGGCAGATCCAGAGAGAAGACCGTCCCGCGCGGGGCGCGCGCATCCGCGCGGATGCTGCCGCCGTGCGAGGCAACGATGTTCCTTACGATGCTCAGGCCGAGCCCGGTGCCGGTTCCGTCGGTCTTCGTCGTGAAGAAGGGCTCGAAGATCCTCGTCAGGTGCTCGGGCTCGATCCCGTGCCCGTCGTCGCGGATCGTCACCGTGATGTAGCCGTCCGCCGGCGACATCGCGGTGGAGATGCCGAGGCAGCCGCCGCGCTCGTTCATCGCGTGCGCGGCGTTCGTGAACAGGTTCACGAACACCTGCGTCAGCGGATCGATGACGCCGCAAACCGGAGGGATCTCGTCGAAGCGCCGCTCGACGGTGACGCCCGTCTGGTCGAGGAGGTGCTCGCAGAAGACGAGCGCGCGCTCGATGATGTCGTGGAGCGAGACGGCGCCCGGCTTCTCCGTGGACGGCCGCGCGTAGGCGATCAGGTCGCGCGAGAACCGGCGGATGCGATCCGCCGCGTCGTTGATCCTCGCGAGCCGCTCGATGTCCGAGGGGTCGAAGCCGCCGCGCTCGCCCTTGCGGCGCAGGTACTCGGAGTAGGCGAGGATCGAGGTGAGCGGGTTGTTGAGCTCGTGCACGACGCCTGCGGCCATCTTCCCGAGCGAGGCCAGCTTCTCGGCCTGCATGACCTGAGCGCGCAGCGACTCGTGCGCGCGCGCCTCGCGGAGCGACGCACCCAGGGTGAGCACGAGCCGGTCGACCAGCGCCTCGACAGGCGCGCTGTCGAGGTACGCGGCGTCGTCGGCCGCGATGTGCATCGTCGAGCGACCTCCGGGCTCGATGGCCACGACGCGCTCGAAGGCGAACTCCGGGAGGAGCCGCGCCGGATCGCGGCCGTCGTCGCGGCGAGCGCGCGGCGAGACCCGGACGGCCACCTGCGCGCCCGTCGCGCCGGGGATGTAGACGCCGAGCCCGCAGGCCGTGAGCACCTTCGCGGCCGCGCCGAGCAGCGTCGAGGCGCGCTGCTCGATGGAGGCCGACGGATCCAGCTCGCTCGACGCGATCAGCAGGCTGTCCACCCACTCGAGCGGGATGTCCCGGGTGAGGGGCTTCCGGAGCGTGACGGGAGCGTCGGACAATGGCTGCTCCCCCAGGCGCTCCGCGGTCTTTCCGCTCACCCGATCACCCTGTTCGGGTCGTCGCCGCTCGATCGGTCGAGATCGATGATCTTCGCTGCGCCGACATAGGATTTCGTCTCATAGCGGGTGATCTTGCCGATCTTGCGGACGATCTCCGCCATCCGCTCGGCTTCGCTGCGGATCGTGGTCGCGGCCCCCTTGATGGGGGACGCGTCGTCAATCCGGCGGCAGATCAGCTCGGCGTAGCCGAGCACGCTGGTGAGCGGCTGGTTCAGCTCGTGCGCGGCCGCGCCCGCGAGCTCGGCGATGATGGCCTGCTTCTCGCGAGCGCGGAGCTCCTCCTGCGCCTCGGTGAGGCGGGCCTCCATCCGCATCCGCTCCCGCAGGTCCGTGAAGATGCCGACCGAGCCGACCGGGACGCCGTTCTCGAAGATCAGCGCCGCGGAGAGGTGCACCGGGATCCGCGACCCGTCCCTGGCCAGGACCTCGGTCCGGTAGCCCTCGAGCCGGCCGGGACCGCCGTGCTCCTTCGCGTGGATGAGCCTCATGATGTGCTCGGCGTTGTGGTCGGGGTAGAGCGCGCGGGCGTTCATCACGCCGACGACCTCCTTCGCGTCATACCCGTAGATCCGCTCGGCGGCGCGGTTGAAGAGCAGGACGACGCCCTCCATGTTGGCCGAGACGATCGCGTCGACCGAGCTGTCGATGACGCGCTCCAGGAACTCCTTCGTCTTGGTGAGCTCCGCCTCGGTGGCGCGCTCCGTGGTGACGTCGCGGAAGCTGACCAGGACGGCGCCGCTCTCCTCGCGAAGGACGCTGCTGAAGCTGAAGCTCAGGATGAGCCGCTCGTGCTCGCCGCGCCGCACGGTGAAATCCACCATGTGCGGGAACGATCCCTTGGCGAAGCCGGCCCGGATCTCCTCGAGGAGAGGGTGCTCGCGCGCGTCGACGAGATCGGCCAGGTTCGCCCTCTCGAGGTCCTCCGCCGTGCGCCCGGTGATCGCCTGCGCGCGCGGGTTGGAGAAGAGGATGTGGCCGTCGGGATCGACGACGACGATGCCGTCCGCCGTCGAATAGAAGAAGTCGGCGTAGCGCTGGAGCGCCTTCAGCCGGCGCTCCGCCTCGAACCGCGCGAAGGTGCTCTGCTGCGTCTGGTCGCGGAGCGACTGCAGGATGCGCGCGTTGCGCAGGGCGATCGCGGTGGCGCTCGCGACCGTGCGGGCCAGCGAGAGCTCGTGCGCGTGGGGCGCCACCGGCTGCCGGCCGCGCAAGAAGAGCACGCCGAGCGGCTTGTCTTCGAACAAGATCGGCAGCAGCGCCAGCGAGCGGAACGCGTTCTCCGGGAGCTCCGCGCGCACGATGTCGAAGAGCGGGTGCGCCTTCGCGTCGTCGATCACGAGCACGTCGCCCGTGCGCATGACGCGCTGGATCTCCGGGTACTTGCCGAGATCGATCGGCAGATCCCGCAGCTCCTTGTCGTCGCTCGCGGCGACCACGTAGCCGACGTCGCCCGCGTCGCGCACGAGGACGATGCTGCAGCGGTCGACGCGGGCCACCTCGGCGATGCGCCGCACGACCGTGAAGAGGATGTTCCGGAAGTCGAGCGTAGAGGAGAGCGCCTGCGTGAGCTCGAGGACCACCTTCGCGTCGTGCTCTTTGCGCGCGAGCGCGTCGACGTAGTCCCGGATCCGGAGCTGCCCGCGGATGCGCGCGATCAGCTCGGCAGGGCGGAACGGCTTGCGGATGAAATCGTCGGCGCCGAGCTCGAAGGCGCGGGCGACGTCCTCGTCCGCGTCGAGCGCGGTCAGCACGACGACGGGGACGTCCTGCGTCCGGGGGGCGTCCCGCACGGCGCTGAGGACCACGTAGCCGTCCGGGGGCGGCATCACGAGGTCGAGCAGCACGAGCGCCGGCACGCTCGCCTTGAGCCAGGCGAGCGCGTCCGCGCCCGAGGTGACCGCGACGGCCTCGATGCCCGCGTCGGCCAGCGCGTGCAGCAGCATCTGCCGGCTGACGGCGTCGTCGTCCACGACGAGCACAGGATCACGGCGAGGCACACGCCAAGCTTAGCGACTCCAGGCTGGAGCGATGAGAGAATTCCGGGCCTCGGCGCGGCGCTGGCGCGGCGTTGGCGCATTGCATTGCGCTGCCCGCGCGGCGCTGGGATCAGGAGAAGAGATCTCCCTGCTTCGTCGCAGGAGCCGCGAGGCCCAGGTGCTCGTAGGCGCGGCGGGTCGCGACCCTGCCGCGCGGCGTGCGGCCGACGAAGCCCTGCTGGAGCAGGAACGGCTCGTACACGTCCTCGATCGTGTCGCGCGGCTCACTGAGCGCCGCGGCCAGGGTGTCGATGCCCACAGGACCGCCGTCGTAGTGATCGACGATGACGCGCAGCAGCCGGCGATCCATCTCGTCGAGGCCGGCCGCGTCGATCTCGAGCCGCTCCGCGGTCTTCCGCGCGATCTCCACCGTGATCGCGCCGTCGCTCAGCACCTCGGCGAAGTCGCGGACGCGGCGCAGGAGGCGGTTGGCGACGCGCGGCGTCCCCCGCGCGCGCGCCGCGATCTCGCGCGCTCCGCCGGCGTCGATCGGCACATCGAGCAGGCCGGCGCTGCGCTGCACGATGCGCTCGAGCTCCTCGACGGGGTAGAAGTCGAGGCGGACGACGTGGCCGAAGCGCGACAGCAGCGGCGCGGTGAGCAGCCCGGTGCGGGTCGTCGCGCCCACGAGCGTGAAGGGCTTCAGCGCGAGCTGGATCGTCGTCGCGTACGGGCCATCGCCGGTCATGATGTCGATGTTGAACGACTCGATCGCGGGGTAGAGGCTCTCCTCGACCGCCGGCGTGAGCCGGTGGATCTCGTCGATGAACAGCACGTCGTTGCGCTCCAGCTTCGTCAGCAAGCCGGCCAGCGCGCCCTTGTGCTCGATCGCCGGTCCGCTCGTGACATGGAGGGCGACGCCCATCTCGCGGGCGATGATGTGGGCGAGCGTGGTCTTTCCCAGGCCGGGTGGGCCACAGAACAGCATGTGGTCCAGCGGCTCGCGCCGCCGGCGCGCGGCCTCGACGAAGATCTTGAGGTTCTCCGTGTGCTTGGCCTGGCCGACGTACTCGGCGAGCGAGGCAGGCCGGAAGAGGCGATCGAAGCGATCGTCGTCGCCTGTCTCGGCAGGAGAGAGCGCCCGTTCAGGCATACCACGGGCGTACCGCGTGCAAGCAGCGAAGGGAAGCGATCCGCGCGGCGGCGTGGGTCGCCGCGGGGCGCTGGTCGAGGTCAGCCGAGCGCAGGGACAGAGGACAGGCGGGGGCGGCGGGGGGGCGGGATGCGCGGCAGACGAGCGCGGCAGAGCGGCCGGCCGTCGGGGGCGCCGTCCACCTCGAGAGAGCCGCCGTGGAGCTCGATCACCGATCGCGCGTGGCTGAGGCCCAGCGTCAGGCCGCGCCCGCGCGCCGTGGTCTGCCGGCTGAACAGGGCCTCGAGCTCGTCCGGCGGCACGTCACGGCTGCCGTACTCGATGTCGATGCGGACCTCGTTGTTGAACTCGCCGGCCATCGTCGCCGTGAGGCGCACGAGGCGGGCCGACGGGTCGGCCGCGCCCGTCCGGAGCGCGTGCGCGACGATGACCGCGATCGCACGCGTCGCGTAGGCTTGATCGACGGGGATCAGCGGCAGGGTGTCGCCGACCTCGATGACGACCTCGCCGCCGGCGTCGCTCGCGAGCTCGCGCGCCTTGCGGAGCGCGCCCGCGATGAGCCAGCCGACGGACGTCGGCTGAGGCTCGAGCGTGAGCTGCCCGGCCTCGACGCGGGCGGCGTCGAGGATCGACTCGATGAGGCCAAGGAGCTCCCGGCCGCGCGTCGCGATGAGCTCCAGGCTCTCGCGCTGCGCGGGGGTCAGATCCTCCTGGCCCACGAGCTCGGCGAACCCGAGGATGGCGTTCAGCGGGCTCTTGAGGTCGTGGCTCACGCTCGCGAACAGGAGGCCGCGCATGCGCTGCGCCGCCTCGCGGGACTCGAGCGCGCGCTCCTGCGCCGCGGCGAAGACGCGGAAGCGCTCGGCGAGGTCCTCGATGGCGTGCCCGAGCCGGGCGACGACGGCGAACCGGGCGGGGCGCGCGATCTGGGTGGCGCCGCGCAGCACGCTGTCCGTGCCGAGCAGGCGCACCTGCTTCGTGGCGTGCACGAGATCGGCCGCGAGGACGCGGCCGAACAGGTTGCCGAGCGCGCCGGCGACCAGCACCGCGAGCAGCGCGACGAGCGCGCCCCAGATCGCGGCAGAGGGCTCGAGGTCGGCGGAGAACCGGGTGTTGACGCAGCCGTAGTCGAGCGGCGTGATCACGGCGATCTGCCCGTCGGCTTCGCGGCCGAAGGAGGGCTCCGAGCCCACGCAGTCGTGCTCCAGGCGCGCGAGGAACCCGAACTCCGCCGCCGAGGCCACGACGTCGTTGCGGCCGGCCGCGTCGATGGCCCCGAGCGACGGGTCGAGCGCCGTGCGCGCGATGAGCCCCGCGGTCGAGCGCCGGCTGCGCTCGATGAACGTCTGGAGGTGCGCGTTCGCGATGAGCACCGCCCCGACGCCGACGAGCAGCACCGGCGCGGCGACGGCCAGGAGCAGCTTGGAGGTGACCCGCCGGCGCGGCGTCTGGTAAAGCTCGGCGGTCTCGAGCAAGGCGCCGATCGCCTCGGCCGGGCTGATCTCGAAGAGGCTGAACGCCGCGGCGCGCGTCAGCACGTAGTGCGGGATCGCGGACGCGCTCAGGATCGTGATCGCGAGGATGAGCAGGCTGACCGCGCGGCCGTCGTCGAGCTTCTCTGGCCTGATCCCAGGGATCATCATGAGGCCCGCGATCGTCGAGCTCGCCAGCACGAAGCGCAGCGCCAGCGACGTCGGGAGCCTGGCGAACCGATCGAGCTCCTCGTGATCGACGTCGCGCGAGCCGATCACGAGCGAGCGCAGCAGGTTCTCGTGGGTGCGCAGCCGGAGCAGCGTCAGCAGCGTGGTCGCGCAGATCGCGGCGAGCGCGAGCTTGGCGCCGACCGAGAGCACGCTGGCGGCGACGCGCTGCTCGAGGATGAGCAGCTTCGGCGCGAGCGCCGCGATCGCGCCGAACGCGGCGACGCCGACCAGCGCCTGGCGGACGAGCACGCGCCTCGCGAAGTGGATCGCGTCGTCCCTCATGCGCTCCTCGGTCATGCGATCCTCCCCTGGGGGCCGCCGGCGCCGGGGTCGCTCCCCGGCGGCGCCGCCGCGTCGGGCGCGGGCGGGGTCGGCGCGAACAGGGGCTGCTGAACGATCCACATCGGCAGGGTGATCGTGAAGGTCGAGCCCCGCCCGAGCTCGCTCTCCAGCTGGATCGTCCCGCCGTGCATCAGCACGAGGCGCCGCGCGATCGAGAGCCCGAGCCCCGTCCCGGCCCGGCGCGAGCGCACGTCGCCGGTCTGCCGGTACTCCTCGAAGACCGCCGACGTCTCCTCCGGCGGGATGCCGGGGCCGGTGTCCTGGACGACGATCGCCACATAGCGGCCGCGCCCCGTGATGTTGACCGTCACCGAGCCACGCGCCGTGAACTTGACGGCGTTCGAGACGAGGTTGGTCAGGATCTGCCGCACCCTCCGCGGATCGGCGTGCGCGACCAGGGCGTGGTCCCCGGTGACGCGGAGCTGGAGGGGCTTGTCGCGCGCCGCCGCGGACGCTTCCCGCATCACCTGATCGACGAGCGCGCGGAGGTTGACGGCGCGGCGGGAGAGCTGGAGCTTGCCCGTCTCGAGCGCCGAGAGGTCGAGGATGTCGTCGATGAGCGTGCGCAGGTGCTCGCCGCTCTGCCGGATGACCGACAGCGCCTCGCGCGCGTCCTGGCTGAGCGGCCCGTCGACCTCGCTCTCCAGGACGTGCGCGAACCCGAGGATGGCGTTGAGCGGCGTGCGCAGCTCGTGGCTCAGCCCCGCGAGGAACGCCGAGCGCTCGCGGTCCATCGCGGAGGCCTGCTGGAGGTCCGCCCGGTAGGTGCGCTCCGCCGCGGCGAAGCGGGTGATCAGGAGGTTGAAGGCCGCCGTCAGGAGGCCGACCTGGTCGAGCGACCTGATCGGAACGGGCTCGGCCTGGATCACGTCCGTGGGCAGCGCGCTCTGGACCTGTCCGCGCGCCATCGCCGTGATGCGCTCGCGCAGGTAGTCGACGTCGTCGCGCGCCGACTTGGTGAACGAGAGCGCGACCGCGACAGCCACGCCGAGCAGCAGCACCGTGAGCGCCGCGACGGCGTTGCCGAGCGCGATCGAGTCGGGCGGCGGGCTCGGCGCCGAGACGAAGGTGAGCACCGAGAGATGAGAGAGCGGCGGGTGCAGCGGGCGCGCCGCGAAGCGGACGCGGCCGAGCGAGGTCGTCGTCTCGCCCTTGCCCTGGGTCAGCATCTGGACGATGCCGGCCCTGGCCGGCGCGCTGAAGCTCTCGTTGATCAGCACGTGGCCGCCCTGATCGACGAGCAGGATCTCCGACCCAGCCCGCCGCGCCGCCTCCCGCAGGAACGCCGCCCGCTCCCCCTCGATGGTCCCGCGGAGCCGCGCCGAGAGCGTCGCGGCCAGCACCTCGGCGCGCAGGCTCGCGGCCTGATCGCTCATCTTCGCGAGCTGGCCGATGCCGATCAGCGCGATCGCCATCGCCGTCGCGATCCCCACGACGATCACGATCGCGGGCGCGAGCGGCACGAGCGGCGTCGTGCCGCGGGGCCAGCGGATGAGGCGACGACGGCGGGCCACGGAGGAGTCAGGATGCTAGCGCGCTTCGGGCGGCGCACGGACCACCTCGGGCGCGCGGAGGGAACTAGCGAGCGAGCGCCCTCGCGGGCGGCTCTACCTGGGATCGGTCGCCAGGAGCGCGAAGACGGAGTGGTCGAGCCAGCGGCCGTCGCACCACTCGGCCTGCCGGGCGATGCCCTCGAAGCGGAAGCCGAGCCGGCTGATGACCGCGAGGGAAGGGTGGTTGTCCGTCGCGGCCGCAACCCGCACGCGGTGCGCGCCCATGTGGCCGAACGCGAACCCGAGCGCGGCCCTCGCGGCCTCGGTCATGAGCCCGCGCCCGGTCGCCTCCTTGCGGAGCCAGTAGCCGAGCTCGCAAGAGCGGTGCAGGTGCACGCACGCCTCGAGGCCGACCACCCCGGCGAGCGAGCGGTGCGCGCGCTCGCGGATGACGAAGCGCAGCGCCCTGCCGTGATCCCAGTCGGCGGCGCACGCCTCGGCGAAGCGCACGCTCGCGGCCGGATCCGTGTGGAACTGCACCCAGGGCAACCAGCGCTGGAGGGTCGCGCGCGAGCCGTTGACCGCGAGCCAGAGCTCGGGCCCGTCGGACGGGTCGATCGGCACGAGGATCAGCCGCTCGGTCTCGATGGGACGGGCGCGGACCTCGCTTCGAGGTGGGAGGATGAGCATGGGGTCACCGGCACTGGATGCGGGCGGCGTAGGGCTCGAGATGACCCGCCTCGTAGTCAAGCCAGGCGACATACCACTCTCCAGGCTTCGCGCCGGGGCTGATCGAGGGCGCCGGCTGATCCCCGCTGACGCGGGCGAACTTCGTGGGCGCGCCGATGCCGTCGCGGTTGATCGACGCGGTGAGCACGCGGCCCCCCTCGAACCAGACCAGCTGGGCCTGCCCGCTCGGCGCGATGGCGATCGACGGGCGCGCGCCCGACTTCGAGAACCGCTTGCGCCAGAGCGGCTGGCCCTTGGCCGGATCGATGTAGGCGGCCGATGCGCCCCCGAGCGGCGCCTCGCCGTGCCAGACGACGAAGCAGCCGCCCGCGCCGCAGGCGAGCGAGGGGCTGTCGCTCCGTACCCGATCGCTGTTCACGAGCGACAGGTCGCCGAGCGCGCGGTCGGCGCGCTTGCCGGGGCTGGCCGGCGGGAGCCCCTTGCCGGCGTTCGCGAGCGGGAGGCGCATGTACTGGATGACCCGCGTCGGCTCGCGATCGAAGCGGAAGGCGAGGTGCATCACGTCGTTCGCCACCGCCACCGAGGGGAAGCGGACGCGCGGCTTCGAGGGGCCCGTCGGGGTGACGTCGGTCAGCCGGATGATCTCGCCCGCCGGATCGAGGTTCGGCGAGAGGCGGCGCATGAAGAGGTCCTCGGAGGCGTTGTCGCCGTCGTCCGACCACGTGATCAGGAACCCCTCGGCGGCGCGCGCGAGCGAGGGCCACGAGTTCCCTCCGCGAGGGAAGGGCGCGACCATCACGGCGGGGCCGTCGATCCGGCCGTTGGCGTCGAGCCAGCGCACGTGCACGCCGGCCTCCGGTCCCTTGCCGTCCCAGTACGTGAGCACCAGCCGATCGCCTGCGGAGGTCAGCTCGGGGCGCCCGATGGCGCGGCCCTCGGGCGTCACGTCGAGCGCCGGCGACGACGGCCGCATCGCGCCGTCCAGCGTCGTCGTGTAGGCGTGCTCGGTGCCCTCGTGCGAGTCCGTCCAGGTGACCACCGCGCCGCGCGGCCCGAGCGCGATCGAGGGCCGGCTGGCCCCGACGGCGCGGCCGCCCTCGCGCACCAGATCGTGCGTGCGCGGCCTCGCGAGGCCGGTGAGCGCGCAAGGCGCCTTCCCGCTCGCGTCTTTCAGGGCGACCTGCACGTGATCGATCAGGGTCTTCGGCACGGCGTGGTTGCCCTTGTCCTGAGCGTCCTTCAGCAGCCTGAGCGCGGCCTTGAGATCGCCGGCGGCGACCGCCTCCTGCGCCTGCGCGACGAGCGGCGGCCACGCCAGGGCGGGCGGCTCGACGCGGGCGTCGGTGCGGGCCGGCACGTTGGCCCCGGCGGACGCCGAGGGGGCGCTGATGGCGCTGATGGCCGGCGGCGGCGCCGCGCTGCTCGACGAGACGGGCGGCAGGGCCGTCGGCTTGAGGAACTGGCGGTAGCCCGCGTAGGCGCCGCCCGCGAAGAGCGCGAGCACGCCGAACACGACGAGCGCGCGCCCCGCGCCGCCTCGCTTCGGCGTCGATGCGTGCGCCAGCGGATCGGGGACCGAGGTCTCGCCCGAGCCCCCGGAGAACGTGATCTGCTGCCCCGCGCCCTGGCTCATGCGCCCGGCGATCGCGGCGCCGGGCGCGCCCGAGGTGTCCAGCCCGGCGAACGGATCTCCCCCGCGCTCCGCCGGACCCGACGGGACGGTCCGCCGCGATTCGTTGGGGGTCACACGGACGACCCCCGGCGGGTCGAACGACAGGTCGGCCGGCGCGTCGCCGCCCGGCATGACGAGCCCCGCCTGCGACGGCTCCGCGCCGCGCGGCGGCGTCGGCTGCGCGACGCCGAGCGCGACCGACAGCTCGTCGGCGAACTCCTTCGCGGTCTGGAACCGGCGATCGATGGAGCGGTCGAGCGCCTTCTCGAACCACGTGGTGAAGCTCGCCGGGAGGTCGGGGCGGAGCGCCGCGGGCTGCGGCAGGGGCGCGTTGGCGATCTGCGCGAACGTCATCGCGACGCCCTGCTCGGTCTGCCAGACGGTGCGGCCGGTGAGGCACTCGTAGGTGATGCAGCCGAGCGCCCAGAGATCCGCGCGGTGGTCGACCGCTCCCTGGCCGCGCACCTGCTCCGGGCTCATGTACGCCGGCGTTCCGAAGACCGCGCCCTCGCGGGTGAGGCGCGCCTGCGCGTCGCCGCCGTCGACCGGCGCGTAGAACTTCGCGAGGCCGAAATCGAGGATCTTCGCGCAGAGCCGGCCCTCCTCGTCCTTCGTGAGGAAGATGTTCTCCGGCTTGAGGTCGCGGTGGACGATGGAGGCGGCGTGCGCCTTGGTGAGCCCTCGACACACCTGGGACACCACCGTCACGGTGGTCTCGGGGTCGAGGTACCTGATGACGGTCATCCGCTCGTACAGCGACTCGCCTTCGAGGAGCTCGAGCACCAGGAAGGGCCGCCCGTCGTCGAGCTTGCCCGAGTCGTAGACGTCGCAGATGAAGGGGCTGCGGATCGACGCGGCGGCCCGGGCCTCTCGGAGAAAGCGCTCGACCACGACGGCTGAGGTCGTCAGCTCCTGGGCGAGCACCTTGATCGCCACGCGCTTGCCGATGTCGATGTGCTCGGCCTCGTACACGGCAGCCATGCCACCGCGTCCGATCTCGCGTGTGATGCGGTATTTTCCGGCGAGGACCGTGCCTACCGGGATCTTCGCTTTGTTCGGCAAAGCCATCAGGCAGGGCTGTCCCGCGACTGGATTCGCCAGCGCAGCCTATTCGAGCCGCGTCACAAGAACAATGGCGAGCGCAGCGTGACCCGTCGGGGAGGGGCCCGATCGTCTCCCTGGCGCCGCGCGAGCGGGCTCAGCGGTCCCACGACGGCACCGTGAAAGCGGATTTCACCCGGGGCCGGTCATGGAACAAGGCGGGGCCACCGCCCTGGCGGCGCGGTGCGTAGGCAGGTTCCCACCTCCGGCGCCACCGCTGCGCAAGCGAGCTCTGCCTTGTACAGGTAGAGCTGTGAAAAAAGTAAGCGGGCTCCGATTTCCTGACGTCCGATGCACTTTTCTCACGCTCGCGCGGTGCGCGAAACATTCCGGAAACATGAGCTTGGGTACACCAGCCTGGACCTTCGGTCGCGCGCCAGCGTCCGGGGTGAAGGGTCGCCGATCCGGCTCCGCTGGATGGGCCCCTGAGTCGTTGACAGTGGCGGGCAAGGCTCGGTGGACCGGGCCGCTCCCGTCACGGATCGGAAGCCGGGCGGTGCCCGGCACATCGATGGGAGGCCGCCGGCGGAGGTGTCCCCCCTTTACCAGCTCTGCTCCGGCGGGGCCTTTCGGGTGAGCGCCCGGGTCTTCCACCCTGGCGCGCACCCAGTCACCACAGGCGTGCGCAATGAAAAAGGTCGAGGCGATCATCAAGCCGTTCAAGCTCGACGAGGTCAAGGACGCCCTCGCCGAGGTCGGGATTCAGGGCATGACGGTGACCGAGGTAAAGGGCTTCGGTCGGACCGGCGGCAAGAAAGAGGTCTATCGAGGGTCGGCGTATGTCGTCGACTTCGTGCCGAAGGTCAAGGTCGACATCGTCGTGCCGGACAGCATGGTCAGCGACGTGATCGACGCCATCGAGAAGAGCGCCAAGACGGGTCGGATCGGCGACGGCAAGATCTTCGTCGTCCCCGTCGAGGAGGCCGTGCGGATCCGCACGGGGGAGCGCGGCGAGGACGCCATCTAGGAGGCGCGCCGCCGGCAGAGCGTCACAGGGCATTCGCGGCGGGTCACCGGCTCGAGGATCGATAGGTCGATAGGTCGACAGATCGACAGATCGACAGATCGACAACCGAGAAGCGAGCACGAGCCCGCGCACCGTCGAGTCACATACAGCGAGAGCAGCGAGTCAGCGAGGTAGAGAAGATCATGAAGGCGAAAGATGTCGTCGCGTTTGCGAAGGAAAACGACGTAAAATTTGTCGATCTCAAGTTCATCGATCTGCCCGGCATCTGGCAGCACACGACCATCCCGGCGTCCCGCCTGAACGAGGATCTCTTCGAGGAGGGGATCGGCTTCGACGGCTCGTCGGTGCGCGGATGGCAGCCGATCAACGCGAGCGACATGCTGATGACGCCCGATCCGTCGACGGCGAAGCTCGACCCGTTCCATGCCCAGAAGACGCTGAGCATGATCTGTAAGATCAGCGATCCGGTGACCGGCCAGCCCTACGGCCGCGACCCGCGCTACATCGCCCAGAAGGCCGAGAACCACCTCCGCGCGAGCGGCATCGCCGACACGTCCTACTTCGGGCCCGAGGCCGAGTTCTTCGTCTTCGACTCGGTCCGCTACGAGAGCTCGCAGCGCGGCGCCTTCTACGAGATCGACAGCGACGAAGCGGTCTGGAACTCCGGCAAGGCCGGCCCGAACCTCGGGCACAAGATCCGGTCGAAGGAGGGCTACTTCCCCGTCGCGCCGACCGACACGCTCGGCGATCTGCGCGGGCAGATGATGTCGACGCTGATCGAGACCGGCATCGCGGTCGAGGTCGGCCACCACGAGGTGGCGTCGGCCGGCCAGTGCGAGATCGGCATCAGGTTCTCGACGCTGACGTCGATGGCCGACAACCTCATGTGGTTCAAGTACGTCATCAAGAACGTCGGCCGCAAGAACGGCAAGTCGGTGACGTTCATGCCGAAGCCGCTCTTCGGCGACAACGGCAGCGGCATGCACTGCCACCAGTCGCTCTGGAAGGAGGGCAGGCCGCTCTTCGCCGGCGACGGCTATGCCGGGATGTCCGACACGGGCCTCTGGTACATCGGCGGCATCCTGAAGCACGCGAAGGCGCTCGCGGCGCTCACCAACCCGACGACGAACAGCTACCGCCGGCTCGTCCCGGGCTACGAGGCGCCCGTGAACCTCGCGTACTCGAGCCGCAACCGCTCGGCGTCGATCCGCATCCCGCTGGCCCCGGGCAACAGCCCGAAGGGCCGCCGCATCGAGGTCCGCTTCCCGGACGCGAGCTGCAATCCGTACCTCGCCTTCGCCGCCATGATGATGGCCGGCCTCGACGGCGTCCAGAACCGGATCGATCCGGGCGACCCGCTCGACAAGGACATCTACGCGCTCTCGCCCGAGGAGCTCAAGGAAGTGCCGCACATGCCGGGCTCGCTCGACGATGCCCTCGGCGCCCTCGAGCGCGACCACGAGTTCCTGCTCCGCGGCGACGTCTTCACCCGCGACATCATCAAGACCTGGCTCGACTACAAGCGCGAGCGCGAGGTCGACGCGATCCGGCTCCGCCCGGTCCCGCACGAGTTCTTCCTCTACTACGACGTCTGATCGCCCCCACCCCCGAGGGCAGCGCAGGGGCCGGCGCGCAAGAAAATTGCGCTGTGCCCCTCGCTGCCCAGCCTCTTCATCGCTCGTCGTCGTGTCCGGCGAGCGCCGGTGACGCCGAGTCGAAGCGTCGCGGTATCGGAAAATCCACGGATCTCAGCGCCCGCGGAGGCGGCGAGGCGGGTTATCGACCCCTCGCGCCGCGAACTTTTGCTTCCTGCTGGAGCGCGCCGCACCGCGGTACCGCTCGTCCATGGCTCGGGTTATCCTCCGGTCCGGCTCCGGTGGGGGCGGCGTAAAGCCAGCTCCTCCTCGGTTCCCTGGTCCCGCGGTCCTCCGGCCCGCCTGTCTCCTCGGTCCCCTCAGTTCCTTCAGCTCCCTCAGCTCCCCAGCGACACCTCGGCGCAGCAGTGAACCCCGGCGATCTCATCCAGTCTCGCTACCGGCTCGTGAAGCTCCTGGGCCAAGGCGCCAGCGGGTCGGTGTGGGCCGCGAAGAACGTGCTCATCGACCGCGACGTGGCGCTCAAGGTGATGAGCCCCGAGGTGGCCGGGGACGCCGTCGCGCTCCAGCGCTTCTTCAACGAGGCGAAGGCGAGCGGGCGCCTGCGGAGCCCGAGCATCGTCGAGATCCTCGACCTCGGCCAGGCCGAGGACGGCTCTCCGTTCCTCGTGTTCGAGCTGCTCGTCGGCGAGGGGCTCGACGAGTGGCTGCAGCGTGAGCACACCATCGAGCCGGAGGTGCTGGTCGAGCTCTTCCTCGGCCTCGCGCGGGCGCTCGACATGGCCCATCAGCAAGGGATCGTCCACCGCGATCTGAAGCCCGCGAACATCTATGTGCATCGCAACCACCTGGGCGAGCTCGTGGGGAAGATCCTTGACTTCGGGATCAGCAAGGTCCTCGAGAAGGAGCACAACTTCTCGCTGACCCGCACCGGCTGCGTCGTCGGCTCGCCGGCGTACATGTCGCCCGAGCAGGCCGCGGGGCGCGAGGACGTGGACGCTCGCGCCGACATCTGGTCGCTGGGCGTCGTCATGTACGAGGCGTTGACCGGGACGACCCCGCACCAGGCGCCGAACTACAACGCGCTGATGGTCCGGATCCTGAGCAAGGACTGCGATCCGATCGCCTCGCGCAGGCCAGGGCTCCCGCCGCACCTCTGCCAGCTCGTCGAGGCGTGCCTCCGCCGCGAGCGCGACGAACGGATCGCCTCGGCGGACGCGCTCGCGAGGGAGCTCGAGGCCGTTCTCCGCGAGCTGCGCGCCGAGCGCTTCCGGGGACAGAAGGGGCGGCGCGCCTCGGACATCAGCCTCGGCGGCGACGTCGGCCTCGCGCCGGAGAGCGCGGCGGCGCGGGGCGGCGACGCCGCCGGGACGCTGGGGCGGCTCGTGCAGCACGGCAGGCGCCTGCCGCCGGCCATGCTCGTCGCGGCGGGCATCGGGGTGGTGCTCTGGGCGATGGCGCTCGTGCTCATCGGCAAGTACTGGGTCCGCTGAGCGCCGCGCCGCCGCAGGGCGAGCGAGCGCGGTCGGCTCGCCCGCGGCATACGCGCCAGGTTGCTCCTTGCGGCGGTGCGCGTCGGGGCCCCATGTTGGCCCCACGTCGAGCCGTCACCCGAGCTCGAAGCGAGCATTGATGGAAAGGATGCAAGTCGATGGACGACCACCAGATGCATGAAGCGCACGCCCATGTTCATGGGCAAGGATGTGGACATCAGGCGTTGCAGCATGAAGACCACGTCGATTACCTGCACGACGGGCACCTGCATCACCCCCACGGCGATCACTTCGATGAGCACGTGCTCTCGGTCGGCAAGGAGAACCCTGACGCGTGCACGCCGGGCCATGCATGCGCCGATCACGAGGAGGCGCACACGCACGGGGCGGGCTGCGGCCATCAGGCCGTGCCCCACGGCGATCATTCCGATTACCTCGTCGGGGCGCACCTGCACCATCCGCACGGCGATCACTGCGATCACCACGGCTCGGTCCAGCTAGGGTGATCGCCGCGCCGCCCCGCGCCGGAGCTCCGGCGCGTGAGGTGGAGGCCGCGGGACGACACGCGAGGGAGACTGGCGAGCGGCGCGCGAGGGAGGCCGCGAGCGGCGTGAGGGAGAGCGGCGAGCGTGAGCTCCTGGAACGACGTTCCGGGGAGCCCGGCTCACGCGGGCGGCGCGCCGTGGTCGTCCGGTGCGCCGCTCGCGCTGCAGCGATGTGCGTGTGCGCAGGGCGCATGCCGCTCCTCAGGCCCGGACGCACCGGTGTCGCCGGCGCCGCGCATGCCGCCGAGCCATGCGCGAGGGCCGAGCCTCATGAAGCTCGAGATCAGGAGCGCGCCGAGCGCGGCCGCGCAGACCCACGTGATCGCGGAGTGCTCCTGCGGCGCGAGGTCGTGGAGGTCCGGGATCGCCGAGAGGGGGACGAAGGCGTTCGCGACGAGGCCGAGCGCGACGGCGAAGGCGACGCTGAAGAGCGCGGTGGCGACGGCGGCGCGCGCTCCGAACGTCCGATGCAGGGCGCCGAGCGCCGCGATGTGGGTCGCGGGCCCCGCCACGAGGAACGCGAGCGCCGCGCCGACCGGGAGCCCCTTGTGGATCATCACCGCGGCGAGCGGCGCCGCGCCTTGCGCGCACACGTGCGCGGGCACCGCGAGGAGCGCGCTCACGAGGACGTCGTCCGGCGCGCCGAGCGCGCGCGCCGCGGCCGGCGCGATGGCCGCCTCGAGGGCGGCGGCGAGCAGAAGGCCCGCGACGTACCAGGCGGCCATGTGATCGAGCGCTGGACCGACGGCCTCGGCGACGGCGGCGCGGAGCCGCGCGCCCGGCGATGCCACGGCCCCGGCGACGACGGGCGGCGCGCCGCCGGAGGGCGCGGCGCTCGAGCCGTTCGTCCTGGCCACCCTGGCGACGAGGAGCGCGACCAGCACGGCGAGGAGCGCGCCGCCCGCGACGCGCGCCGCGGTGAACGGCAGGCCGAGCATCCGCAGCGAGAGCAGCGCGCCGGCGGGATCGAGCGCCGGCGCGCAGAGGACGACAGCGACGACCGCGGCGACCGGCGCGCTCGCGCGCGGGAGCCGCTGCATGCGCGGCGCAACGCCGCAGGCGCAGAGGGGCAGCGTCGGCCCGGACGCTGGGCCGCGGGCGGCCCGGGGCAGCGCCGCGCCGCCGCGCAGCGAGCCGGTCGAGCGGTGCAGGACGCCCGGAGAGAGCGCGCGCAGGAGCCCCGCCATGGCGAGCCCGGCGAGCACGGCGGGCGCCGTCTCGATGAACAGCGGGCCGAGCGACTCGGCGAACGACAGCTCGGACGCGTGCGCGCTCGTGAAGCAGCTCTCCGGGCCGGGGAGCGCGAGCGCGACGCAGAGCCCCGAGGCGAAGGCGATCGCGCTCGCCGTCCGCGCGCGCGCCCCCCGAGGCGGCGCCTCGTGCGTGTGGACCACGAGCCGCAGGAGGACGCCGAGGCCGAACGCGATGAACACCTCGAACGACTCGTGGGGGAGGCTCTCCACGGCGCCCTGGCCGAGGACGGCGCCGAGGACGGTGAGCAGCCCGAGGAGCCCGAGGCGCGCGGCGAGCTGCCGCCAGCCCCAGGCGGGCAGGAAGCGCGCCGCGAGCGACAGCCCCTCGGGCAGCCGGTGCACGAGGACGGCGCTCGCGAAGAGCACCCCATCCGCGCTGCTGTCGGCCGCGGCCACGGCCAGCGCGAGCCCGGCGCCGTCGAGCAGCCCGTGCACGGCGAGCGCCGAGAACGCGATCTCCCGCCCCAGCACCTCGCCGGTGTCACGCCTCCGGTGCTCGGTGAGGCCGAGCGCCGCGTACCCGAGCGCCGCCCAGAGGAGCGCCTGCGCCCCGATCTCCTCGACGACGTGCGGCAGGTGGCGCGTGAGGACGAGCGCGGGCACGAGGCCGAGCGTCAGCCCGTCGAGCGCCGACGTCGGCAGCGCCTGGCGCCGGCCGAGCGCCACGAGGAGCGGCCCCGCGGCGAGGCCGGCGATCGACAGGACGACGACGAGCGCGAGCATGGGCGCGGTGGGCTATGCCCGAGCCACGTGGCCTAATCAATATCAAATTGGTGTTGCAACCAGGATGCAGCCAGCCGTCTGTGGTCGCCGAGCGCCGCCGAGCGCCGCGTCATCCACGCGGCTCGGGGCTGCTGGTGGCCGGGGGTCGCCGATGACCGGGGGCTGCTCCGCCGCTCAGGCCTGCACGCACCGATCGCAGCGGCCCTTGATCTGGATCTGGAGCCCCTTGCGCCGCAACGCGCGCGGCGCGCCGCGCGCCGCCTTGATTTCGATGCTCTCATCAGGGAGGCAGAGCACATCGCCGCATGTGTCGCACATGAAGTGCGGGTGCTCGTCCGCCGCGTGGGTCCCGGTGGACTCCCGCAGCTCGAACCGCCAGAGGTGGTCGCCCATGTCGGTGCGGCGCACGAGCCCGGCGTTGGTCAAGTCGATCAGGTTCCGGTAGATGGTGGCGCGATCCCACCCTTTCGGGGCGAGCTCAGCAGCGAGCTCCGCGTGGCTGACGGGCGTCCGCGAGCGGCCGAGGCTATGCAGCACCGCGATGCGCGGCGAGGTGGCCCGCAGACCGGTCGCCCGGATCTGCTCGCGGAGCTCCTCCGCGGACTGACCTGCTTTCGTACGCGCCATGCCAAACATCTACCGTCGCCAGGAGAGTGCCGCAATCACGATGCATCGCGCCCGCCGGCCGCGCGGCGCCCGGGTCGGCCGCGTGCCAGTGTGAGCGAGATCGCAGGATCGCCGCCGAGCTCGCCGCGCCACCGCCCGCGAGAACGCAGCGTCTGCCCTCGTGCGGACCGCGTGTGCGCGTGCCCGGCGCGGCCCCGACGAGAGGGCCGGCGGCGGCGAGCGCCGACGGGGCCCCGAGCGGATGTGGCAGGCGGAGAGTTTGGATAACGTCGTGCGCTTGCCTTCGAGCGTCGCTCGAGCTGCACAGGCCAGGCGGATGGGCGCGCGGCGCGGCGCTCCTCGGGAGAGCGCCTCGAAATCGGGGTGAGCTCCGCGGTCCCTGATCCCGAAGGCGCGGAGGACATGGAACATGCGGAACAACCAGGTCCCCGTCATCGTCTGATCTCGAGTCGAGGGGCGCTCTCTCGGTCCGCGCCGCTCTCGACGTGTGCTCCATCATGGAGCGATCGATCCAAGTTGGAGCGATCGGCGTGTCCGTTCCACACGGGCCGCTGCGCCTCGTCATCGCCCTGCATGTCCGGGGGCCTGTCGGCGTTCGGCGAGAGAGCGCAAGACTCGTAAGACGACCAGAACGACCAGAACGACCAAGGCATGGAATCTTCCTTTGTCGTCGCGAGTGGAATCAGCTCTTTGGGAATTGAACCGATTGTGATCGCGGATATATATTCATGCTTCCTTTGCGGGGAAATGAACCAAGGAGAGTGTCCATGCGAGCTCGGACGTGTGCGGAAGTACTTGCCTTAGTCTTGATCGCTGCCTTGGGCGTCGCGTGCGGCGCCGACCCCTCGACCCCCGTGGAGGATGCGCCGGCCGTCGCTGACGTCGAGCCCGAGCAGGTCGAGGCGGCGCCGGCGCCCCTGCGGCGCGGCTGCGCGACCGTCGAGCTGAGCGACGTTGAGAAGGACGCCGTCGAGCATTTCGTCCGCAGCCAGATGGCGCTCGGGTTCTCGGTGGGCGCGACGGTCGAGATCCCCGTGCACGTCCACGTCATCAACAAGGGCACCGGCGTGTCGAACGGCGACGTGACGGACGGGATGATCGCGGAGCAGATCGATGTGCTCAACGAGGCGTACGCGAACACCCGCTTCAGCTTCACGCTGGCCTCCGTCGATCGGACGAGGAACGCGACCTGGTACACCATGTCGTCGGGCTCTTCGGCCGAGCGGCAGGCCAAGGCCGCGCTCCGCATTGGTGGGTCAGACCACCTTAATATCTACACGGCCAATCCGGGCGGCGGTCTGCTCGGCTGGGCGACGTTCCCCTCGAGCTACGCGGCCCATCCGACCGACGACGGCGTCGTCCTGCGCCATTCCACGTTACCCGGCGGCAATGCGGCGCCGTACAACGAGGGAGATACGGGTACGCACGAGGTCGGTCACTGGCTCGGCCTCTTCCACACGTTCGAAGGCGGCTGCAACAAGAGGGGTGATGGCGTCGCGGACACGGCGTCCGAGCGCAGCGCCGCGTATGGTTGCCCGCTGAGCAGGGACAGCTGCCGGGGAGGTGGGCTCGACCCGGTCCAGAACTTCATGGATTACACCGACGACTCCTGCATGGATGGGTTCACTGCAGGGCAGGCCGCTCGCATGTCGGCTCACTGGGATACGTATCGTTGATCGGTGGGTGATGGGACGGCGGGCGGCGGGCGACTCCGCCGCTCCCTGCCGGACAGGCGTCCGGCAGGGCTCGATCACATCGGCTTGATCTGGGCCCGGCGCTCGAAGCTCCGGCTCTCGGTGAGGACGCGCGGCGCGGGCTCGGCAGGCGCCGGCCCCGCGCTCGAGTCCCTCTCTCCCGGCGCCAGGCGCTGCTGGCGGCGGGTGCCGGCCTGTACGCCGAAGTACACGCCGAGGAACGTCACGACGCCCCAGCCGAGCAGGCCGACGGCGATGAGGCCGGTCTGGCGCGACGCATCGCCCCCGAGCTGGCTGATCTCCTCCATCGGCGCCGACAGCTTGCTCACCTCCTTCATCGGCTCGCGCAGCGTCGCGACCTGCTCCATCGGCTGCCTCAGCCCGGCGACGTCGCGCATCGGCGCGTCGAGGGCGGCGACGTCGCGCATCGGCGCGTTCAGGGCGGCGACGTCCGTGAGCGGGCCGCGGATGCCCACGAGGCTCTCGTTCATCGCGGCGATGGTGGCCTCCATCTCGCTCAGCCGGTCCATCGACTCCTTGAGGCGCGCGGTCTCCCGCATGCTCTGCTGCATTGCGTCCATCGACCCCTTGAGCTCGGCCAGCCGCTCCATCGCCGCCTGCATCTCGGCGAGCTTCTCCATCGGCTGACGCAGCTCGGCGAGCTGATCGATGCTCTCCTGCGAGCTCCGCAGCGTCTGATTCGAATCCTCGATCGTCGCGCGGGTGCGCCGCATCTCCTCCGTCGTTGCCTGGATGGAGCGCGTGTTCGTGTCGATCATCGTCGCCATGCCGCAGCCCGTCGACACGAGCGCGAGCAGCATCATCGGCGCAATCCGAAGGATCCTTTCGCAATGCATACCTGATCGTTGGTTCCTCGAAGGCGGCGCGTCAATGTGTGCTTGACGCGGTGCGCTGAAATATGACATAGCCGTGTCCGAGGGGTGAGGCGCTGTGGGAGATCGCGCGCGTTCGCCCGCGATCCGCTTGCGCGGCGCGCGCTCTCGCGGCGCTGTGGCATGTCGGTGTCGGTCCGGGGGATGTGACGCGCCGAGCGCCGGAGACCGGACGCCGGCGGTGGAAGAGGAGAGGCCGAGTGCCCAGCTGCGATGGATGCGGCGCCGCCGGCGCCGATGTCCGGAGCTACAACGCGGGTGCGGCGCGCTTCATGCCGGCGCGGCGGCGAGAGCTCCGTGGTGGCCGCGCGGGGCGGGGCGCTTCACCGCGCTGGACGGTCAGGCTGCAGGGCGCCGGCGCGGAGGGTGAGCGCGGCGAGGATGGCGAGCACGGCCGCGCCGAGCCAGGCGGGCGGGCCGAAGGCCTGCGTTCCCGCGGCGAGGGCGCCGTCGATCCACGTGGCGTCGAGCAGGGCGCCGCGCAGACCTGCGCCCGCGAGCGCGGTGAAGCTCGCGTGGACGGCGACCGCCCCGAACACGCCGCGGCCGCGCAGGAAGAGCGCCGCGGCGAGCGCGCCGAGCGCGGTCGCGAGGGCGAAGCTCGACGGGGACGCGCCCGGCGCGAGCCCGAGCGCGGCGCCGTGCGCGAGGGCGGAGAAGACCAGCGCGGGGCGGGGCGAGAGGCCGGCGCGCGCCGCGGCGGCGAACGGGATGCCGGTGAGCAGGAGCTCGTCGCGGACAGCGAGGGCGATCGCGCGCGCCAGGGCGAAGCCGAGGCCCGCCGAGGGCGCCCCGGCCTCGACGGTCACCCACCCCAGCACCGCGGAGACGCCGAGCGTGATCAGCACGGCGAGCGCGCCGAGCGCGGCGCCGAGCCCGACGCGACGGGCTCGGCGCGCGCGGCGGCCTGGGCCCTCCGGCTCCAGCGGGTCGCTCCACTGCACGCCGGCCCGCGCCGCGACGACGTCGGCGACGACCGCGCCGGCGAGCGCCGCCGCGAGCGGGCTCGACGAGAGGAGCACGGACACGATCTGCAGGGCCGCGGCGAGGCCGATGAGCCAGGCCGCGCCGAGCGCGAGCTCCGTCAGGCGGCGCTGCGGTCCGGCGGGACCGGGCCGAGGAGGGGTCTCCTCCGTGGCGTTCAGTGGAGCGTGTGCCACTGGCCGTTGTGCTCCACCTTCGGGACGTCCGCGTCGCCGTCGACCTCGTTGCGGTGACGCGCGCCCAGCGTGGCGACGAGCTGGACCGTGGACGGGCGCGCGGGCCGGTGGCGTGCCTCCGACGCCGCGCGGAGCCGGCGGCTCGGCGCGGGAGGCGGCGGCGATCTCCGGCTGCGGAGCCGCTGCACGGCCAGCCGGCCGGAGGCCAGGAGCCCGAGCGCCAGCAGCGAGCCAGCCAGCACCGGGACGAAGCCGTAGCGGCGCGCGACGTTGGCGCGCCACGCGAGCTCGATCTCGCGGCCCGTCGAGACATAGGCGGCCCCGAGCGCGGCCTCGAGCGGCACGCCGCCGCGCACCTGAGCCAGCGCGCGCACGAAGCTCTGCCGCCGCTCGTCCTCGACGAGGAAGCGGACGACGTCGGCCGCCTGCGCGTAGGGCAGCGAGCCGGCCGTGTCCTCGGCGCCTGTCAGGTGCGCCTCGAGCTCGTCGAGCGGGAGGAGGCGCCCCCGGAGCGCGGCGACCGAGAGCTCCTGCGCGCGACGAGCGCCGCGGTCCCCGGCCACGTGGGCGGCGAACCCCTCGTGGAACCAGCGCGGGACCACGGCGCCGCCCGTGACCTCGTCCAGGGCGAGGTGCGCGAGCGCGTGACGGAAGGCGCCCTCGAGATCGGGCGCCTCGGCGCCGAGCCGCGGAGAGGCGCTCAGGACCGCGAGCCGCAGCGCGCCGAACGAGATCGCCGTCACGGGGCCAGCGAGGCCCCCGGGGACGAGATCGTCGAGCTCGGCGGGCACATCCGCGATCCGGACCTTCACGGGGGCGGTCAGCACGTCGCGGCCGAGCAGGGCGCCGAGCTCGGCGCGCAGGTCGCCGGCGCGGGCGATCAGCGGGCGGACACGGTCGCGGGTGGACGGGTGATAGGCGAGCTCGATCCAGCCGAGATCCTCGGTGTGGTACGCCGGCGGCGGCGGCGGCACGGGAAGATCGGCGCTGCCGTCGCGCGACGCGGCGGGCGCGTCGTAGACGCGGGGCGCGGCGCCGGCGAGCCGCGCGGGCGCGGCGATGATCGCGACGCAGAGGAGCGCGACGAGCCTCAGCCCGAACCCCGCTGGGCTGCGCCGGGAGGAGCGCGTCATGGCGCGATCCGGCCCCGCAGGTGCACGGTGTCGCCGTCATCGCCGCCCGTCTGGGCCAGCACCAGAACGACGATCCCGGTCGCGACGACGCCCGCGAGCGGCCCCCAGAACCAGGGGGAGCTCCACGTCGAGCGCCGCTCCGACGGCTCCGGCGAGCTGGCGCCGCCGTCCGCGGACCTCGGCGCCGCCTGGGCGACGTCGGCGCGAGGTCCGCGAGGCCCCGAGGCGCCGCGCGGCGATGAGGCGGGCGCGGGCGGCGGCGTCGCGGCGCGGCCCGCCGCGCCTCCGCTCCGCTCGTCTCCGGCGAGCAGCGCGCGCACGGCCGCGCCCGCGCCCGGCCAGCCGAAGGTCGCCCCGGTGGGGGCGGCCGCGCCGTCCGCGGTCCGCTGGACCGTCGCGCCGAGCTCGAGCGGCGCGTAACTCGCGCCCGCGACCCGGAGCACGCGCGCCACGGGGTGGCCGTGCGCCGTGCTCACCGCGACGACGAGCGCCGCGCCTGCGCCCGCGCCGAGCGACGCGAGCAGCCCGCGCGCGACCGGCTCGGACTCGGCGCGCCCGGCGGAGCGGCGCACCTCCGCGAGCTCCTTCACGGCGGCCGGCGCGTCCGGGCGCGGCGGATCGCCGGCGAGCACCTGCGCCGTCGCCTCGTCGATGGGCGGGCGGAGCGCGGGGTCGCCGTAGATCGCGCGGGCGAGCGAGCGAGCCGCCTCGGCGCTCGCGTCGTCCACCGCCACCACGACGGCGCCGCGCAGGGCCGACCGTGCGGCGGGCGTGTCCGGCGCGCCGCGCGCCGCCGGCGCCGCCGCCGCGCTGCCCGCGTCCGGAGCCGCCGCGGCGGCGCCGTCTCGAGGCGGCTCCTGGGCCTGCGCGGGCGCCGCCGTCAGGCCGAGCGCCATCGCGACGAGGCCCGGGGCAACCGGCGGACAGCGGGACATGCATTTACGGTACGGAGGCCGCGGGCGAGCGTCAAACGGCGCGCGGCGCGGCTTCACGTCACAGCCAGCCGTGCTCGCGGTACCAGGCGACCGCGCGGCGCGTCCCCTCCGCCCAGCTCACCTCGGGCGCCCAGCCGAGCTCCCGGCGGGCGTCGCTCGAGTCGCAGACCCAGTGCGACGCGGAGAGCTCGTTCAGCTTGTCGCGCGTGAGCATCACGGCCTTGCCGGTGAGGCGGCCGAGCCCCTCGCTCGCGAGCGCGGCGCCGCGCACGAGCGAGAACGGGACGCCGAGACGGACGAGCGCCCGCGCGCCGAGCGCCGCCTCCACGTCCGCCAGCATGTCGCGCCACACATACACGCTTCCGTCGTCGATGAAGTAGGCGCGGCCGCTCGGCACGTCGCTCTCGATCGCCCGGATGCACGCGGCGGCCGCGTCGGAGGCGTAGATGACGCTGAGCGTGTTCCTGCCGTCGCCGAGCATCGGGAGGAAGCGGCGCGCGACGCTCTGGAAGAACGCGAACGACTCCTGGTCGCGCGGGCCGTAGATCATCGGGGGGCGCATGACGACCACGGGCAACGCGCCCTTCTCGGCGAGGACCAGCCGCTCGGCCTCGAGCTTCGAGCGCCCGTAGCGCGTCACCGGGGCCGGGCGCGCGTCGGCGGCGATGGGGCGCCCGTCCAGGCTCGGGCCAATGGCGGCGAGGCTCGAGACGAACACGAACCGCCGTATCGCCCCCGCCGGCGCCGCCTTCGCCGCGTCGAGCAGGTTGCGCGTGCCGCCGACGTTGACCCGGAAGAACTCCGCCTCGTCGCGCGCCTTGACCAGCCCGGCCGAGTGCACGATCGCGTCGACGCCCGGCGGGCCGACGACCGCGCGGCGGACGCTCTCCGCGTCCTCGACGGCGCCGTACGCGAGCTCGACCCCGCGCAGCGACGACAGGAACCTCGTGTCCGACGAGCGCCGCACCAGGGCGACGACGCTGTGCCCCTGCTGCACGAGCTGCTCGGCGACGTGCGAGCCGAGGAACCCGCTCGCGCCCGTGACCAGCACCCTCATCGATCCGCTACTCCTTTCCGGCCCCGGCGCACGCGTCCATCACAGCGCCCGCTCGTAGACGCGGTACTTCTTGTGGATCCGGCCGCCCATCAGCCGGATGCCCGCGTTGATGGCGGCGTTGTCCTCCAGCGTCCACCCCAGCTCGCCGCCCTCCATGCCGAGCAGATGCGCCGCGCGGTTCATCTCGACGTAGAGGAAGGCGCTGAGCCCGGCGTAGCGCCGCACGTGGCGCCACTTCTTGCGGATGCCGAGCACGACGAGGCGCCCGCGCTTCGGGCCGCGCACGCGCAGCCGCCACAGCAGCTTGAAGATGCCGCCAGGGAGGAGCTTGCCGTGGAAGTCCTTGATCAGCTGGTTGAGGTCGGGCAGCCCGAGCGACACGGCGGCCGGCTCGCCGTCGATGAACGTGATCTTGGTGAGCTCGGGCATCAGGATGAGCCGCACGTCCTTCGACCACTTGACGAGCTCCTTCTCGGTCATCGGGACGAAGCCCCAGTTGTCGCTCCAGGCGTCGTTGTAGACGTCCATGAGGATCCGGATGTCGCGGAGCAGGTTCTTCGGATCGCCGCAGCGCGTGTGCACCTCCGGCATCGCCAGGACCTCGGCGTGGGCCCTCTGCGCCCGGGCGGGGACGTTGCCGACCTCGTAGCCCCACGCGTAGAGGTCCTTCACCTTCTCGAGCCCCGCCTGCTCGATGAGCCGGCCCTGGTGCGGCCGGTGGTAGGGCATCATCATCACCGGCGGGAGCTCGAAGCCCTCGATGAGGCAGCCGATCTCCTCGTTGGTCGAGAGCGAGTAGGGGCCCCGCATGCGCTTCATCCCGCGCGCGCGCAGCCAGCCCGCGGCCTCGGCGAGCAGCGCCCCGGCCGTCTCGGCGTCGTCGATCGTGTCCATGAACCCGAACGAGCCGGTCTCGTCGCGGTGGACCCGGAGGTGCTCGTGATCGACCTGCGCGGTGATCCGGCCCGCTGGCCGGCCGTCCTTGTACGCCACCCATGCCGTCCCCTCGGCGTGCTCGAAGAACGGGTTCTTCTTCTTGTCGAGCCGATCGGAGATGTCCAAGTCGAGCGGGCGGATATAGCTAGGCTCACCTTCGTAGACGGTGTCGACCACGTTCAGGAAGTCCTTCAGGACCTTCTTGTCGCCCTTCCGGAGCTCGCGGATCTCGATAGCCATAGGGCCTGAGCCCGTACCTTCCGAGACGCGGCGCTGCAAGGGGCTCGCACCGACGTGGTCTCGGCCCCGAGCGCCGCGCGCCGCGCGCCGCGCGCCGCGCTGGTTGCCGGACGCCACGCGCCGCGCTGATCGCACGACGCCGCGCGCGTGAAGCCGGTAAGCTCTCGCGGAGGGCCTGTCCGGCCCCCGGCAACTCAGGTGGACGCAGCATGATGACCCCGAAGGAGTTCCAGAGGCAGTTCAAGCGGCTGCTGATGAGCCGCGTGGAGGGCATGGACTGGGAAGACAAGCTCGCCCGGGTCCGCCAGTACCTGCGCCAGCTCGAGGCGCGCCAGAGCCCGGAGGAGGAGTCGGCCGAGCTCTCGCCGTCGCTGGAGCTCATCCCGTTCGAGCCCGGCAAGCGGCCTGTCGACGAGGCGCTCTATCCGGGGCACGGGTGCAGCGAGCGCGTCGGCTGCATCAACACCTCCGGCGACCCGTCGGAGCTCGGCGACGAGGTGTGGCTGCTCTACCGGCTGCGCGATATCTACGCGTTCGTCGCCCCCTTCGAGCGCCCGTTCGAGGTGACCATGTCGGCGTGGTTCCTCCCCGCGAGCCCCGGAGACGGCGATCCGTGCCCGGTGCCCGGCCTCGTGGACCGGCCGCTCAGCCCGCAGATCGTCTCGACGTCGTCGTACCCCGTCCCGATGCTCGAGCCGGCCCCGTGGAACTCGTTCCATCAGACGGTCTACGTCGCCACCATCGCGCCGGCGCGGCAGCTCGTGCCGCACCCCCCGGGCGAGGAGACCGGCGGCGGCTATGCCTGGAGCGACCTGCCCGAGTCGTTCCGGCGGCGCGTCACCGACGGCTTCGAGCCGTTCACGTTCGCGAGCCTGTTCCGGCAGCAGCTCCGGGTCGAGATCAGGCTGAGCGAGGCGGGCAGGACGGTAGCCTCCGAGTCGACGGACATCGAGATCTTCGACACCGGCCGCTTCGGCTCGCTCTACGCGCGCCTGCTCGACCGGCTCGTCAAGGCGGACACGGAGATCCAGCAGCGGGCGCTCGGGATCGACGAGCTCCACGTCGGCTATCACCCGTGGTTCCCCGTGCTGACCATCGGCATGGACAAGGCGCTCCTGTACCTCCGGGCCATCCATCAGGACCTCGAGCAGCACCGGCGCAACCTCCCCGACCCCCGCTGGCTGCTCCGGGTGGGCCTCTACCTCGAGCTGCTCACGTGCCTCGGCATCTTCGAGGCCGTGAAGCACGACTACCCGGACATGCTCTCGCCGGGGGAGCGCGAGGCCTTCGAGGAGGGCGCGGCGTTCGCGCCGATCCGCGCCTCGATCGACGTCGCGGCGTGGGCGCAGGTCTGGGACATGCGGCACATCGCGCCGCGCGCGGCCGGCTTCTTCGCGGCCGGGCCCGTGAGCCTGACGAACCTGATGCGCAAGCAGAAGGCCACGCTCGCCTTCCTGCACGCCCACCACGCGGACCTGCAGAAGGCGATCGAGCTCGCCGGTCCCAACCTGTGGAACGCGCAGGAGACGTGGCACCGGGTGTTCCGCGACGCGGAGCGGGCCGTGCTCAAGAACAACGCGCTCGCGTTCCCGGAGCTCGCGCACCTCGATCCACGGTGGCGCGACTTCGCGCTCTGGCACCAGCGGGGGGACATGCGGCTGTTCGGGCTCAGCCTGATGCCCGAGGCGCTGACGGGGCTCTTCGGCGACCAGGACGGCATCTTCCCCGCGGCGTGCCGGCAGTACCGGAAGTCGATGAACGACGTCGCCCGGTGGGCCGCCGAGCGGAACCTCATGGATTACACGGGCGACGCGTGCATCCCGCGGAACGCGAGCCTGCTCGAGGCGTACATGGAGAAAAACCCGTCGCACCTCGCCGCGCTGCAGCGGCGCGACGGCCACGGGGCCGCGCCGTCGATCGAGCTGGAGGAGCCGAGCAAGGCGGCGCGGGAGGCGAGCGCCGAGGACCTCATGATGCTGCTCCGGCGGACGCCGGTCTTCAAGCCGCTGCTCGATCGCGAGCTCCGCAAGCTCGCCACGAAGGCGCGCCGGATCGAGTACGGGCCGCTCGACCGGATCGTGCTGCAGGGGCAGCGGGACTCGTCGATGTTCGTCGTCGCGTCCGGCGCCGTCGAGGTCCTGGTGCGGCACCCCGACGGGCAGGACGCGACGGTCGCCGCGCTCGAGAAGGGCGCCGTCTTCGGGGAGTTCGCGCTGCTCACGGGCGAGGAGCGGACCGCGACGGTGCGCGCCGTCGACGAGGTGGTGCTCTACCAGATCACGAAGGAGGCCCTGCAGCCGATCATCGAGGCGCGCCCGCAGCTCGTGATCGAGCTGAGCTTGCTCATGGCGTCGCGCCAGGCCCACCTGCGCGACGCGGCCGAGCGCTACCTCGAGGCCGAGGAGAAGGTGCGGAGCCTCGCGGGGCGCATCCGGCGGTTCGTCCTCGGCTGAGCGCGCTCGGCCCTTCGTGGCCGGCCGGCGTCGCTCGGCCCCCGCGCGATCAGCCCTTCAGGAGCCACGCGACGGCGTCGGCCTCCGCGGTGAAGAACGAGTACTCGGGCAGCCCCATGGCGGCCGACAGGCGGGAGATCTGCATCTTCGAGAGCGCGCTGTTCACGAGGTTCGCCGCCTTGCGCATGCCGTGCTCGACGGCGTAGGCCATGGTCTGCTCGACGTACGGGCTCACCTCGGGCTTCTGCGGGGGGAAGTCCGCGATGTCGGCGAGCACGTACCAGGGCTTCCCGAGGTTGAGCAGCGTCGATGCCTTCTGGCGGAACTCGTCGAGGTACGCCTTGCCCTCGTCGATGTCCCAGAACCCCCACACCTTCACGTGGAGGACCCCCGTCGACGTGTCGGGCCTGACGTCGAAGCGCCGCTGTGGGGCGCGCTCGCGCTTCGACGTGAGCTCGGACCTCCTCGGCGCCTCGCTCCCGGAGAGGCCCGTCCGGCCCGGCGGGTCCAGGGGGGGCGGCGTCCGGGGTCGGGTCTCCGCGAACTTCGGGGCGGCCGACGGCGCGGGCGGCGCGGAAGAAAACGAGGGAGGGACGGAGCGCGAGGGCGGGTTGGGTGCCGACGGCGTAACGGAGCGCGAGGGGGGGCTCGGGTAGGAGGCCGGACCGGGGCGTGAGGGAGGCGTCTTCGACGACAGCTCCGGCACCGTGACGGTCGGCACCTCGGCGAAGCCCCTCGCCGTGCCGGGCTTCGAGGGCAGCGTCGGGTCGGTCGGGCTCGGGTTCGCGCTCGGCGCGGGCGCCGCCGGCTCCGGCAGGAGGACGACGCGCGAGACCCGCGGGAGGGCGACGTCGAGCGCGGCGGCGAGCGCGCTGACCGCGACGGACGCGCGCTCGAAGCGGTCCTCGGCCTTGAGCGCCGTCGCCTTGAGGAACCAGCCGTCGAACTCCTTCGGCAGCGCCACCGAGGACCGCCGCGCCGCGCGCGCGCTGGGCGCCTCCATCGCGCCGCGCAGGAGCTCCCCCGCGAGCATGTACGGGGACGCGGTCGCCTCGGCCTCCTGGGCCCAGTACGACTCGCCGACGAGGAGCGCGTACGCGACCTGCCCGAGCGCGTAGATGTCGGCGCGCGGGCCGACGTTGCGCTCGGCGCGGATCTGCTCCGGCGCCATGTACACGGGCGTGCCGAGCATCTGCCGCGTCAGCGTGGAGGCGTTGTGCTGCTCGATGACCTTGGCGATCCCGAAGTCGAGGATCTTCACGCACGGCGAGCCGTCGTCGCGGACGGTGACGAACAGGTTGTCCGGCTTGAGGTCGCGGTGGACGATGCTCGCCGCGTGCGTCTTGTCGAGCGCGAGCGCGGCCTGGAACAGGTAGAGCGCGACGTCCTCGGCGAGGAGGGCGCCGCGCTTCTTGACGAGGCTGCCGAGCTCCTCGCCGCGGAGCAGCTCCATGACGAGGAACGGGGTGCCGGTCTCGTCGTCGACCCCGGCGTCCGAGGTCCTGACGATGTGGTCGCTCTCGATGACGCCGGTGATGCGGGCCTCGAGGGCGAAGCGGGCGCGCAGCTCCTCGCTGTCGAGCAGGCTGGGCAGCATCACCTTGAGCGCGCGGCGCGTCGCGGTGACGTCGTCCATCACCTCGTAGACGGCGCCCATCCCGCCCGCCTTGATGACGCGCAGCACCTGGTAACGGTTGCGAAACCGCGTATTCGGCTGCAACAGGCCGGGCGAGGAGCTCATCCTGCGGCCCTCGGTTCAGGCATGGTTTGCACCACGCTACCAGCGCCGCTTCCCGCGTCGCAAGGCGGTCGGGTGAGGAACGTGCTCAGCGCACGATCGCGCCTCCGCCCGTAGGCCCACCTCCGGATCGATCGGCGTGGTCGAGGTGCGGCTCCAGCGCGCTCCAGAGCGAGCGGACGTCCTGGAAGCGCTCCTCGGGGGCCACGGCCAGCGCCCGCGCGACCCACGCGTCCACCTCGGGGAGCAGGTCGGGCCGGAAGGCGTGCAAGCTCGGCCGCGGGCCGCGGGCGGCGGCGAGCAGGATGTCGACCCGGCTCGCGCCGGCGAACGGCACGCGCCCCGCGAGCGCGCGGAAGAGCACCGCGCCGAGCGAGTAGATGTCGATCCGGTGGTCGATCTCCTGGGGCCGGCCCTTCCATACCTCGGGCGCGATGTAGCTGGGCGAGCCGGGGATCGTGCCCTCGCGGGTGAGGGGGTCGGCCTGCATGACCTTGACGAGACCGAAATCGAGCAAGCGCACGCGCCCCCGCGCCGCTGCCCCGGCGCGGGCCGGCGCGCTCCCGCGGTGAGGGGAGGTGGAGGAAGGGACGCCCGTGTCGTGGTCGAGGACGAAGATGTTCGCGGGCTTCAGATCGCGGTGGACGATGCCGCGCGCGTGCGCGGCGTCGAGGGTGTCGACGATCGGGCGGAACAGCTCGCGGACCTCGTCGAGCGGGAGCCGCTGGTTCCGCGCCTCCAGCTGGCGCAGCGCCGTCTCGAGATCGCTGCCCTTCAGGAACTCCATGACGATGTAGAGGGTGCCGTCGGGCACCTCGCTGAACGCGAAGACGTGCGTCGCGCTGGTGCCGGCCAGCTCGCCCATGGCGCGGGCCTCGCGCCGCAGGCGAGCTTTCAGGGCGGGATCGCCGGCGAACTCGGGCCGCAGGCACTTGACGGCGACGTGCGCGCCGGTTTCCTGGTCCAGGGCGCGGTAGACCACGCCGTGGCCTCCCTGACCGACCACCTCGATCAGCGTGTACCGGCCGTCGAGCACGTCGTCGATGTCGTGGTCCATCGGCAAGCCCTCGGTGCGTGAGCGCGCTGCGTCAGCGTGCCGCACAGCGAGCCCAGGTTGTAGCCGCTTCGGCGCGCTGGCGGTAGGGACCGGTTGGGCGCCGCCCTGACTCGCCGGCCGGGGGCGGACCGGAGGCGGAGAGGGGCGGCGGGCGCGGGCGCCCGGGGACGCGGCCCGCGGGAAGCCGCCTGCGGGGGGAAGAGGCCTGTGGCGAGCGAGCGTGCGGCGAAGCGCGCTGGGAGCAAGCGCGACCCTGGGCGGAAGTGCGAGCGCGCCGAGGGGGAAAGCGAATGCGACAGGGACGTCACGGATCGGGTTCAGGCGGTATCCTAGAGCGACAAACGGGTTGAAACCCCGAGAAAAAGCAGGAATTTCACAGGGAGGCGAGGAGACGGGGAGCGAGAGACGGCGAGAAGGAGAGATTCTTTTTTTTTCTTCCTCCCCGCCTCCTCGCCTCCCTGTGAAATTCTCCGGGTTTCAACATGATTGGTGTTCTAGGAGTGACGGAAATGGCCTGATGATCGATCCCACGCATCATGACGCAGCGACGAATTTGGTTGGTTTTCCGCCCCTGAGATCCCGTGTAGAGTGGCGCCCATCCTCCTATGAGATCCGTCCGACAGAACAGCGACCTTCCCCGGGTGAACGGCGCGCTGCCGGTCACGCTCGACGCGCAGCCAGCCAGGCCCGGCGCACAGGGACAGGAGCTGGAGGAGGAGGCGTGGACGTATGAGGTCGCTCACCACGACTCGCCGTCGGATCTCACGCACGTTGTCGGGGAGAACCTTAGGCGGTTGCGCACGCGACGCGGCCTCTCGCTGGAGCGGCTCTCGAAG
The DNA here is from genome assembly GCF_051527395.1 of Sorangium sp. So ce281. NCBI lineage: Bacteria > Pseudomonadati > Myxococcota > Polyangiales > Polyangiaceae > Sorangium > Sorangium sp. So ce281. The sequence goes on along the minus strand of NZ_CP150322.1, from coordinate 9,419,760 downwards.
ATCTCCGGCGTGAGCCGTGCGATGCTCGGCCAGGTCGAGCTCGGCCGCAGCGCGCCCACGATCAACGTCGTCTGGAAGATCGCCCGCGCGCTCAGCGTGCCGTTCTCGGCGCTCGTCAGCGATCGCTCGGCGAGCGGCCCGATGCTGCTGCGCGGGGATCGCGCGAAGCGGCTGACATCGCACGACGGCAAGTTCACCTCGCGCGCGCTCTTCCCGTTCGATGCGCCGCGAACGGTCGAGTTTTACGAGCTCTGCCTGGCCCCGCTCGGCGTCGAGAAGGCCGATCCCCACCCGCCCGGGACGACCGAGAACATCGTGGTCTGTCAGGGGACCGTTGAAATCAGCGTCGACGGACAGCGGTTTCTGCTCGCGACGGGCGACGCGCTCGTGTTCCAGGCGGATGTCCCGCACGTCTACCGCAACCCGGCGAACGTCGACTCGCTGATGTACCTGGTGATGACGTATTCGCTGCAGGCGCCCTGAGGCGGGGCGCGTTCCTCGCCGAGGAACGGGGGAGGGGCGGAGCAGCGCGAGGACGCCGGTGAGCGCCGACGCTCCGCTGCTCCGAGGCGGTCCGCGGCCGCGCTACTTGGTCATGGCGGGGGTGCACATCATCATGGGCATCCCGCCGCACATCATCATCATGGGCATCCCGGCCGACATCATCTTCGTCATGGCCTCGCAGCGCTCCTTCAGCGTGTCCATCGACATGCCCTCGGGCGGCATCATCTTGCAGATCATTCCGTCCTTGGTCATCTCACACGACATCTTGCACGTCATGGGCATGCCCATGCCCATCATGCTGGGCATCATGCCCATCATGCCGGGCATCATGGGCATGCTCATGCCCATCATGCCGGGCATCATGCCCATCATGGGCGCCATGGGCATGGGCATGCCCATCATGCCGGGCATCATGCCCATCATGGGCGCCATGGGCATGGGCATGCCCATCATGCCGGGCATCATGGATGCGCCGGCGGCCATCTCCGGCGTCGACATCATCGGGTACATCGCCTGCGGCATCATGGGCATCTGCATTGCAGTGGTCATGGGGGCTCCTGTCGTCCGCGCTCGTTGCTTCCGGGGAGCCGTTCTAGCCGGTCGGCGCGCCGTCGCAACGCGTTGACACGGGCGCCTGTCGCTTTGCTCCAGTCTAGCGGAGGCGCCTCCACGGCGTTGGAGGCGCCGGCGCCCCGGGCGGACGAGTATCCATGATAGCGACGGCCGCTCCGACAGGAGATAGCTCCTCGAGCTCAGCAGCGTTGATCAGTTGATCTGCAGGTTCGCGGACGCCTCACCGTCCTGTCCCGCGCCCGCGACGCCGCCGCTCGGGGTCGTGCCGCCAGCGCCGCCGTACCCGGGGACGCCGGTCGAGCAGCTGTTGTCTCCGAACGTGAAGCCGACGCTCGCGGCTCGCGCCAGGCAGGCGCTCGGGCCACCGCCCCCGCCCGCGCCTGGGCCGCCGTCGCCGCCATTGCCACCCCTGCCGCCGACGCCGCCGTTGCCGGCGTCATCAGGACCGGGGCCGCCAGGGCCGCCGTTCCCTCCGAACTGCGGCGCTCCTCCGTTGCCGCCGCGGCCGCCGTTGCCGCCCTTTCCGGTCGTGATCTCGTTGCGGGAGACGACCACCCGTCCGGCCGCCGCGAAGATACCAAAGCTCCCGCCTCCACCGCGGCCAGCCTGGCCGCCGCGGCCTCCGAGCCCGCCGCATCCGCCGCTGCCGCCGCCACCGCCGCGATCATCAGGGAATGGCGAGCACGAGCCGCCGCCGCCGCCGCCCGCGCCGCCGCCGCCGCCGCCGTTCGCTCCCTGCTGCCCGTTGGTGCCGTTCGCAGGCTGGTAGACGCCCGAGGCGATGCGCCCGAGATTCGCGCCCCCTGTTCCCGGCGTCCCTTGCGATCCCGCCATGCCCGGTGCGCCATTTTGTTCTGGCGAGGTGCGCGTCGAGCAGCTTCTCGACGCGATGCCCCCCGCGCCGCCCGCCGCGCCCTGGCTGCCCGGATGGCCCGCTGCTCCGGTGTTCGAGCCATGTCCGCCATATCCACCCCTCCCGCCAGGCTCGTCGCAGGTGGGCGCCGGGCCGGCATTGCCGAGGCCGCTGCAGTTGTGGCAGCCCTGCTCTCCCGCATTCCCCGCCGCCGCGGTCCCCACCATGTGCGCCGCCCCGTTCGTCCCTGCGGCGCCGGCCCGGCCCTCCTCCACGTCGATCTGGTTGAACCGCACGAAGAGATCCGCCGTCCCTCCGCCGAGGCGCACTCCATAGGTGCTCGCGCCGGCCGACGACGGGCTCAGCGCTTCTATCGAGAGGCCCTCGATGTGCGTCGGCTGCGTGATCGAGGGCGCGTGGAACACCGTGCCTGCCGCGCGCACGGTGGTCGTCACCGAGGACGTCCTCCGGAACTTGAAGTCAGCGTTGGCGTGATCGAACCCACCGTAGATGCTGATGCCGGACACGACCGTGACCGCCTCCTGGTACAGCTCGCCCGACAGGCAGATCGCCGGCACCGCGCCCGCCTGCGCCACCTGGATGGCCTTGGCGATCGTCTCCACCGGCGCGTTGCGCGCCCCGCTGCTGGCGTCGTCCCCCGTGCTCGCCGAGACGTAGATGCATCGCTCGACGAGCCCGTCGCCGCCATCGCAGTTGTCGTCGACGAACTCGGCGTCGATCGGATCCTCGCCCGCCTCTCCCGCCGCGGTCGGCGTACACGCGTATTCACAGCCGCACTCGCCCGTGAAGGGATTACCGTCCACGTCGTGTGTGCCCGGCAAGCATCCCAGCGCGCATCGATCCGCGCCCCCGGCGCCGCCGCCGCCCGCCTCTTCGCTGCCCCCCTCTCCACCCGAGCCGCCTTCACCCCCGCTCGAGCCGCCTTCACCCCCGCTCGAGCCGCTCGTGGCGGCGGCGCTGCTCGATGACGCTGTCGTGGTGGTGCTGCTGCTGCTGCTCGCGGAGGACTCGCCGCCCGCGCCCGAGCCGCCTCCCGTGCCCGCGACCGGCCCGACGGGGTCGTCGATCGAGCTGCTCTCCGCGCAGCCGATCGCCGAGAGCAAAGCGAGCAGAGATGCCGTCTCGAGGAAGAATTGTGCGCGCATGCTTAATTCTGCACCTTCGCGCGCTTTTCGAAAAGACATTGTCTTGCTCGTTCCCAATCACCATGGGGCTGTGCGCCACATTGCGGCCGGCATCAAAAGCGCGTCCGCCCACGCCGTTATGTGCTGCGCCGGCGCGAGCCAGCTCACGATTCCGCGATTCGCCCCTCGCGCCTGTCACCGTCTCCGGTACTCTGTGTCTGCGTACCTTCCCGCTTCCGCACCGTCCTCGCTGTCCTCTGTTCATCTCATGCGCCTCGAATCGCTCCACCTCACCTCGCTCGCTTCCATGGTTGGGCTCGCCGTCGCCCTGGGGCTCCATGGCGCGTGTGCACCGGACTCAGGAGCTGGCCTTGTCTCGTCCTCTTCCTCTTCGGACGGAGCTGGCTTGGGCGGGACCTTTGATCCGGATGGCGGGCTGTCGACCGACGCGCCTGTCGAGGTCCTCGATCCGGACGCCGCGTGTGGCCTTGTCACCGAGGAGGCGATCGCGGTCCCGCTCAATCTCTATATCATGATGGACAAGTCGTCCTCGATGGCGGGCGACGACCCCACGGTGGCCGACAAGTGGACCAGCGCGAAGGCCGGCCTGACGGCGTTCGTCAACAGCGCGAGGTTCGCCGGCGTGCGCGTGGCGCTGCGCTTCTTTCCGCGGGTGGCGGACGACGTGCCGGCCTGTGACCACGAGGCATACAGGGAGCCGCTGGTCCCGTTCGGTCCGCTCCCCGACAACGCGGGCGCCATCGTCGCGGCCATCGAGGCCGAGTCGCCGAACGGAGCGAGCACGCCCGTCTATCCGGCGCTGGGCGGCGCGCTGCTCCAGGGCATCGACGTGGCGAAGAACCACCCCGGCGAGGCCTCGGCGGTGCTGCTCGTCACCGACGGGCAGCCCCAGGGGCCGGCGGCCCAGTGCGCCGGGGTGAACCCGGAAGACCCGGACGCCATCGCGGATCTCGCGGCGGCGGGCGCGCGCTTCGGCACCCCCGTGCGCACCTTCGTGATCGGGCTCCCGGGCGTGAACCAGAGCTTCGCCAACCAGGTCGCGGCCGCGGGAGGCACCGACGCCGCCGTCCTCGTCGGGGCGACCAACATCGCCGTCGAGTTCGAGAACGCGCTCGCGAAGGTCACGGGGCAGGCGCTCCCGTGCGAGGTCGAGGTCCCTTCCCAGGTGGCCGGCGGGCAGGTCGCGTTCGACGACGTCAACGTCCTCTTCGGGCTCGACGGCGCATCGGAGGAGATCCTGCCGCAGCGCCCCGGCTGCGGCGGCCCAGGCTGGCGCTACGACGACCCGGCCTCTCCCGCGGCCCTCGTGCTGTGCCCCGACACCTGCGAGGCCGCCAGGGGCGCTTCCATCGCGAAGATCCAGATCCTCCTCGGCTGCGAGACCGTGATCCTCTGACCGAGCGCAGCAGAAGGACCGCGCGATCTCGAAGGAGAGAGGGCGAACCGCTGGCGTCGTGGAGAGGACGGCGGGAGCGACGGAGAGGCCCAGAAACATGCGGCGCAGACGCGAGGCGTCATGGGTGAGGCAGCTCACTGCGCTGGCGGCGTGGGGGCGCGGATCGTGGGGCCGGCGCGAAGGCGTGGGACCGGCGCGCGCGGGCGGCGCCCGGCGGCGCCCGGCGCGGTGAGCGCCGCCTTGCAACTCTGCACTGCGCTTTGTGGACTCCGGGCCCCCAGAGCCGTAAGAGGACGGAACCATGACGAAGGAGTCCTCCCTCGCAGCCGCAGGCTCGCCGCGGCACGCCGCCCCCGCCGCGCTCCACCCCGCCCTGGTGCTGAGCGCCTACCTCGAGCCGCTCGTGCGCGGCCGGCGGGTCGCGGTGGTGGGTGACGCCACCATCGGCCTCGCCGACCGGCTGCTCCAGCGCGGAGCCCGCCTCGTTCATGCCTACGACCCGGACGCCGCGCGCGTCGCCGAGAAGCTCGCGCGGACGGCGCCCACGCGGCAGCCGCACCCGAACGTCGCCGTGTTCGAGGGCGACCTCGGCGTGCGCGACGGCGCCTTCGACACCCTCGTCATCCCCGATCTCTCCCTCTTCGGCGATCCCGCCGAGGTCGTCCGGCGCGCCCGACGCCTCACCGCAGCGGGCGGCGTCGCCGTCATCGCGTCGCCGAACCCGGACGCCGCCCGGGGCCTGCTCCCCGCGGGCGCGCGGCGCGGCGCGGCGCCCGGCTACTACGCGCTCTACGACCTCGTGGCGCTCCAGTTCAAGCAGGTGCGGATGGTCGGCCAGGCGCCGTTCGTCGGCTACACGGTCGCGGAGTTCGCGCCGAAGGGCGAGCCCGAGGTCAGCGTGGACACGTCGATCCTCGACGCGTCCGAGGAGCCCGAGTGGTTCATCGCCGTGGCCGGCGAGCGCCTGCCCAGGCTCGACGCGTTCGCCGTGATCGAGCTGCCGTTCGCCGACTTCCCGGGCGCGAGCGCCGGCCCGTCGCCCGAGGCGCTCAGCGAGGCCGAGGGCCGCGCGCAGCGGCTCGGGGGCGAGCTCGCGGAGCTGCGCACCCGGCACCAGCGCGACCGCGAGGACGCCGGGGTCCGCGCCGAGAGCGCGGTCGCCACGGCCGCGCGCCTCGCCGAGGTGGAGGCCGAGCTCGATGCCAGGGCGGCGCGCCTGCGCGACGTCGAGGCCAGGGCGGGCGACGCCCACGTCCGGGCCGAGCGCCTGTCGCACCAGATCCGCGACATGGAGGAGGAGCTCCGCAGCCAGCGCGATCGCGCGACCCGGCTCACCAAGCAGCTCGACGACGAGAAGCGGGTGCGGACCAAGGTCGAGCTCGAGCTCGGCATGATCCGCAACAGGCCGGAGATCGCCGGCGCCCGCGACCGCCTCGACGCCGTGACCGCCGACCTCGAGGCCGCGCGCGCCCGGGTCGCCGAGCTCGAGGCGCGGCCCGCGGTGGCGGCGCCCGACCCGGCGCTCGCGGCGCGCGTGGGGGAGCTCGAGGCCGCCGCGGCGGGGGCGCGGCGGGAGCTCTCGAAGCTCACGTCGGAGCGGGACACGGCGCGCAGGCGCGCGCAGGAGAGCGAGCGCGCGCTGGAGGAGGCGCGGCGCGCAGGGGGGAGGGTCGAGGAGCTGGAGGCCGCCCGCGCCGAGCTCGCGCGCGACCGCGACCGGCAGAGGGAGCGGGCGGACCGGAACGAGCGCGAGTGCCGCGCGCTGGAGGACCAGCGGAGCGCCCTCGACGCGCGCAGGCTGCTGCTCGAGGCGCGGATCGTGGAGCTCGAGCAGACCGTCGTCGCGCTGGAGCAGCGGGCGTCGGAGCTCGAGAAGCGCGACGCAGGCGAGGCGGCGGCCGCGGAGATCGCGGGCCTCGAGGAGGCGCTGCGCGACCGGGGCCACGTCATCACGTCGCTCATGGCGCAGCTGCGCGAGAGCGAGCGGGTGGGCAAGGAGCTCGTCGACGAGCTCGGGACGGTCTTCGCGTCGGCGCCGGCCGGCGACGGCGGGCCGGGCCAGGCGGCGGACGGCGGGCAGGGCGGAGCGCTCGCGGGGCAGGGCGGGCCGGGCGGCGCGGTGGAGGCGCTGCGGCAGCAGCTCGACGCGCTGGCGCGGAGCGCCGCCTCGAGCGAGGCCGACCTGCGCGCCGCGGGATGGAAGATCGCGCAGCTCGAGCGCGAGCTGACCGAGGCGCGTGACACGGCCGGCTCTCCGCCGGCGCTCCACGAGGAGCTCGAGCAGGCGCTCGTCGCCGCGCAGGCGGAGATCGCGGCGCTGCGCCGGGCGGCGGAGCGGGACGACGTGGCGGCGGCGCGCGAGGACGTGGCGGCGGCGCGGGACGACGTGGCGGCGGCGCGGGACGACGTGGCGGTGGTGGCGGGCGAGGACGTGGCGGCGGCGGGCGACGACGTGGCGGTGGTGGCGCGCGAGGACGTGGCGGTGGCGCGCGACGATGTCGGCGTGCCGCCCGAGGTGATCGAACAGACGGTGCTCCTCCAGCAGGTCGCCAGCGCTGTCGAAGCGAGCGCGTGAGCCGCGGTCTGGACCGGGGCGGGCGGTGGCCCCGGTCCAGGTCCGGCTACGCGGCCTGCGCGCCGCATCGATCCACGCGTCCGCCGTGACGCCGACGCGTGGTCCGGGGCGCAGCCCGACGCGCGGCGCGCGACGTCACGCCGGGCCGGACAGGCTCGTGCTCTCGGCCGGCGACGCGCTGGCGAGCGGGGCGCGCTTCTCGCCCGCGAACGCCTTCTCCACGAGGTAGTCGCCCGGCTCGCCGCTGTTGCCCTCCTCGAAGCCGCGCGACTCCAGGAGCGCGGCGGTGTCGGCGAGCATCTCCGAGCTGCCGCAGAGCATCAGCCGGTCGTGCGCGGGGTCGAGCGCGGGCAGCGCCAGATCGGCGAAGATGCGGCCGGACTCGAGGAGCGCGGTGATCCGGCCCTCGGTCTTGAACGCCTCGCGGGTGACGGACGGGTAGTAGCGGAGCTTGGGCCGCACGATCTCGCCGAGCAGCTCGTCCGCCGCGAGCTCGTGCTCGAGGTAGCGCCCGTAGGCGAGGTCCTGCACGCGGCGGCACGTGTGCGTGATGACCACGCGCTCGAAGCGCTCGTACGTCTCGGGGTCCTTGACGACGCTGAGGAACGGCGCGAGGCCGGTCCCGGTCGCCACGAGCCACAGGGTCCGGCCCGGCCGCAGGTTGCCGATCGTGAGCGTGCCCGTCGCGCGCTTGCCGACGAGGATCGTCTCGCCGACGGCGATGTGCTGCAGGCGCGACGTCAGCGGGCCGTTCGGCACCTTGATCGAGAAGAACTCGAGCGTCTCCTCGTGGTTCGCGCTCGCGAGGGAGTACGCGCGGACGAGCGGCTTGCCCGCGACCACGAGCCCCATCATGCAGAACTGCCCGTTCGCGAAGCGGAAGCTCGGCGAGCGGGTGGTCTTGAGCGTGAAGAGCTTGTCCGTCCAGTGGTGGACCTCAAGCACCGTCTCTTCTGTGTAACCGGGTACCATGTCGTTCATCCTTGTCGGTGCGAAAGCATCGCGGCGAGGTGGTTCGAAAGAGCGCGCTCCCCGATCAAGACAGCGGGGCGGCGCCGCGGTGCGCGCGCGCGCCGAGCTCTACCGCAAGGTCGTCTTCCATGAGTTCGCCGCTTAACATAGCAATGATGCAAATGATAATCAAGATCGCCACCGGCCCATGGGGCCGTCCTTGGTGGCTCCGCGGAGCGTCGCCGCGCACGACCTCGTGGCGCGCCGTCCTCTAGGGGCGGCGGCGCGCCTTGACGATGCCCCGGGAGCCGCTGGCACGCCGCGGAGGCCCCATGCCGCGGGTCGGGCGACGACGGCGGGCCGGGCGGGGCGCTCAGGGGCCGGGCGGGCCAGGTGCGCTGCGCCGCGCGGCGTCTCTGTGCGCACGCGGTCGCTCGCGCTAAGGACCGGGCCGATGCGCGCTCCTCGCCCCCTCTCCACGCTCGCCCGGCTCGCCGGCGCCGCCGCCCTGGCCCTCGCGCTCGGCGCCTGCGGCGCGGTCACCGCCCCTGGCGCGAAAGACCCCATCGCCTCGCTCCGCGACGCCGGCGCGCATTCGGCCGACGGCGAGGTCGTCGGCCGCTGGCTCCTCGGAGAGCTCCTGGTCCCGGGCGGCACGCCTGCCGGCGCCAGGGAGGCGCGCAAGCGCCTGGAGGGGATCGGCGCGAAATCGATGCTCGCGTCGCTCGGGCGCGCGATCGACGACCAGGGGCACGGCCGCAACGCGCGCGCGGCGGCGGCCTACCTCGATGCGCTGGGCGCCGCCCGGGTGAGCGCGCACCCCGACGCCCCGCTCGTGGGCTGGTTCGCCGCGAACCGCCTGCTCGGCCTGCGATCCAGCGTCGCGGGCCTCTGGAAGAAGTCCCGCGAGGTCGTCCTGCGCGCCATCGACCACCCGGGCAAGCTGGGCTGGCGCGCGCGCGGAGAGCTCGTCGAGTGGTGGAGCCTCGACGGGCTGCCCGACGAGGCCGCCGCGGCGCGCCCGGACGGCGCCGCCGGGACCGCCGACGACGCCGCCGGCACGGCGCCCGCCGTGCCGCTCGTCGACGGCGCGGCGCCCGCCGTGCCGCTCATCGACCGCGCGGCGCGCCGCTACGGGTGCATCGAGGACGCCCGCTTCGCCGGCCCGTTCGGCCACCTGGCGCCGAGCGACCACCGCGTCCACTACGAGGCGGAGCGCGCCGGCCCCTGGCCGCCCGTGTTCCCGCGCGATCCCCACCGCAGAGGCCCGCCGCGCGTGCTCGGCGCCGAGCGCCGCGGCTGCCAGCTCTCGGCCGTCGCGCCGGAGGGGCCCGGCGAGGACGGGGCCAGGGGAGGCATCTTCTACGTCGAGACCTTCGTCGACCTGCCCGCCGAGCGCGAGATGCTCATCGCCGTCCAGGGGGCCTACGCCATCCTCGTCGACGACGTCGAGGTGCTGACCCGCGACACGAAGCAGTGGGGGATCTGGCCCCGCTTCGGCGTCCGCCTGCGCCTCGGCCCCGGCCGGCACCGCATCCTCGCCCGCGTCGGGGGCCGCGACACCTCCATCCGCCTGCTCGCGCCCGACGGCACGCCCCTCGGCGTGGCCACGTCCGCCGATCCGACGCCGCCCTATTCGCTCGTCCGGCCCGAGGTCCTGCCGGATCCCAACCCCATCGAGCCGTTCCTCACGGCGCTCGGCGTGCCGCCGCAGCCCGCGCCGAAGGTGGCGCGCGCGCTCGGCCTGCGCGGCGCGCCCCCCGCCGAGCGCGACGTGGGCGATCCGATCGCCCGGTACCTCGCCGCGACCATCGCGCACCTCGAGGGCCAGGACGACGTGAGCGCCGTGCTGATCGAGCCGCTCGTGGCCGATCCTGCGCGCGCCACCGGCCCCGCGCTCGCGGCCCAGGCGGTCTTCCTCGAGAAGGACCCGATCTTCCCGGCGTCCGACGGGCGAGACCTCGTGAAGGACGTGCGCGCGCGCGCCGTGGAGAAGGACCCGGAGCTCTGGTACCCCCGCCTCTGGCTCGCGCTCGAGGAGGCCGACAAGGTCGGCCTGTCCGAGATGACCCGCACGATCGAGGCCCTCGCCGACCGCTTCCGGGAGGTGCCCGACCTCCTGAAGACGCTCGCCGGGACGTACTCGCGGCTCGGCTGGCGCGTCGAGCAGGTCCGCACCGTGAAGGAGGCCGCCGCGCGCTTCCCGGACGACATCGAGGTGCTGGGCGCGCTCCTCCGGATCCACGACGGCGACGGGCACATCGCGCAGGCCGACGCCCTCGCCGCGCGCATCCGGGAGCTCGATCCCGACGCGGAGATCGAGCTGGAGAGGGCGATCGATCGCCGCGACTACGCGGCGGCGATCAAGGAGCTCCAGCGCCTCGGCTCCGTCCGCAAGGACCGCAAGGACATCGCCGCGCGCGTCGCCGACCTCCTGACCCGCGCCGGCAAGCGCGCCGAGTCGTTCGAGCAGCTCGAGCGCGCGCTCGCGAAGTCGCCGGACGACGCCGACGCGCGCCTCGCGCTCGCGGACGCGCGCTTCGCGCGGGGAGAGCGCGGCGCGCTCCAGAAGGCGCTCATCGAGGCGATCCGCACCGGCGCCGACACCTCGGGCCTGCGCGACGCGATCGAGCTGCTCGACGGCACGACGGAGCTCAGCCCGTACCGGCTGGACTCGAAGAAGGTGATCGCCGAGCACGAGGCCTCGGGCGAGGTCATGCCGGGCACGGCGGCGCGCGTGCTCGACTATGCGGCCATGTGGGTGCACGAGGACGGCTCGGCGCGGATGCTCCAGCACGAGATCATCCGGATCCAGTCGCGGGAGGCCATCCAGGAGCACGCCGAGCAGCGCATGCCCGAGGGGCTCGTGCTCAAGCTCCGCACGGTCAAGCGCGACGGGTCGATCCACGAGCCGGAGTTCATCGAGGACAAGCCGACCGTGACGATGCCCCACCTCGAGGTGGGCGATTACATCGAGGTGGAGAACCTGTTCGTGCTGCGCGGCGACGGGCAGGGGGGCCTCACGTTCCAGGGCCCGCGCTGGTTCTTCCGCGAGGAGAAGGTCCCCTACTGGCGGAGCGAGTTCATCGTCGTGTCGCCGAAGAGCCGGCCGCTCGACGTGGAGGCCTCCGGCCCCGTCCCGGCGCCGGCGATCGTCGAGTCCGGCGCGCTCGTCACCCGCCGCTACCGGGTCGACAAGAGCCCCGCGCTCCCGGAGGAGCCGGCGAGCGCGCCGATCTCGGAGTTCCTTCCGAACATCCGCATCGGCTGGGGCATCCGCCTGGACAGCACGATCGCGCGCATGGTCGACGCGGCCGCCGACGAGACGCCGCGCGATCCGCGGCTCGTGCGCATCGCGCGGGCGATCACGCGTACGCCGCGCTCGCCGGCCGCGGGCGGCGGCGAGCAGGGGAAGGCCGCCGGCGCCGCGCAGGATGCGCGCGGCGAGGGCGGGGGAGCGGCGCCGTCGAAGGACGAGCAGGCGCGCCGGATCTACCGGTGGGTGCTCTCCAACGTCGAGCCGGGGCGCGAGGACGACGGCCGCCGCGTCGTCATCGGCAAGAGCGGCAACCGGACCGAGGCGTTCCTCTACCTGTGCCGCCTGGTCGGCATCGACGCCGGCTACGGCGTCGTGAGCGACCGGCTCACCGCGCCGCCGCGCGGGCCCATGAGCGAGGCCGAGACGTTCAACGCGCTCGCCGTCCGCCTCGACACCGGGGAGAAGCCCGGCGCGGGCGCGGCGCGCTGGATGTTCGTGCGCGACAAGTTCGCGCCGTACGGCTACCTGCCGAGCTCCCTCCGCGGGCAGCCGGCGATCGTGCTGAAGCCGGGGACGCCGCGCGAGGTGACGCCCTCGTCCGGCGCGCACGACGGCGTGGTCACGGAGGGCGTCGCCGAGGTGGCGAGGGACGGCTCGGCCTCGCTGGCGATCGAGCAGCGCTACGAGGGCAAGCTCGCGATCGCGCTGCGCTCGGCGCTGGAGTCGCTCCCCGACGCCCAGCTCAGGGACGCCGTCGAGTCGCGCCTCCTGCCGCAGATGGTGCCGGGGGCGCGGCTCCAGGCGATCGAGATCAAGGAGCTGAGCGAGATCGACCGGCCGCTCACGCTGAAGATGAAGATCGCCGCCGCGAGCTTCGCGCGCGCGCAGGGAGGGGAGCTCGTCATCACGCCGCCCTTCGGCGTGCGCGTGGCCAGCCTCGCCAGCCTGCCGGTCCGCGAGACGCCGCTCTACCTGTCGGAGCAGATCGCGACGCGCTCGGAGGTGCGGCTCCGCGTCAAGCTCCCCGCGGGCGCGCGCGTGATCACGAAGCTCGCTCCGTCGACGGCGGACGACGAGGGGCGCGCCGTGCGGGTGAACGATCGCGTGGACGGGGGCGCGCTGGTCCTCGATCGCTTCCTCGATCTGCCCGCGGGCCGCGTGCAGCCCGATGCCTATACGAAGTTCCAGCAGTTCGCCCGCGCGGCGGACAGCGCGCTCGACCGGGACATCGTCGTGCAGCTCGACCGCGACGGACGCTGAGCGCGGCGCTCCGCTCGCCCCGCGCCGTGCCTCGGTCGCGGGGATTCCTGTGTGTCAACCCACGCGGTATGGATTACTCTTTTGTTCCCTACCGTGAGCGATCTGGATTCCCAGTACGCGCAGGATGCTGGCCGCCAGCCGACGGATCCCGTGAAGGCGCGGGTGGCGCGCGCGTTCCGGCTCTCCTCCCTGTTCGCGCAGGTGGATCGCGAGGTCCGGGAGGCGGTCACGGACGCCGCGGTGCTCGAGGTGGTGGCCTCCGACGCGGCGATCTTCGAGCAGGGGGCCCCCGCGGACACGCTGGTGGTGCTCGGCCGGGGGCGCGCGCGCGTCGAGCGCGTCAACGAGGCGGGGGCCGCGTTCCCGCTCAGCTACCGCGGCACGGGCGACGTGCTCGGCGAGTCGTGCCTCGGCGGGCTGGAGACGCGGACGGAGCGGGCGATCGCGATGGATGAGGCCGAGGTGGTCCGGGTGCCGCTCGCGCTCGTCCGCGAGCTCTGCGCCCAGCACCCGGGGCTCGGCGGCGCGGTGTTCGCGCTGCTCGTCGCGCGGCAGCGGGAGACCGAGGACCGGATCGAGTCGATGCTCTTCAAGAACGTGGGGGGGCGCCTCGCCGAGTTCCTCCTGCACGCGGCGGAGCGGTGGGGCGTGCCGACGCCGCGGGGGACGCTGATCTCGGCGCCGATCACGCACGCGGAGATCGCCCAGGTGATCGGGTCGACGCGCGAGACGGTGACGCTGACGCTCGGGGCGTTCCGGAAGGAGGGGGTGCTCGACGCGGCGGGGCGGCGCCTCATCGTCAAGGACCGCGAGGCGCTCGCCCGCAAACGCTAGGTGCGGTGACGGCCGAGGAGCCGGCGCGCTCCGCGCCGGCGCGCGCGCCGTTCCCAGTTGACGTGGCGCACGAAGCGTCGATACGCCTTCGCGAGTCGACCCCGCAGGAAAGGACCGCTCATGCCGAAGCTCAGCTCCGGGACAGCCATCGCCGTCGCATTTCTTTTCGGTTGCTCCGCGTCGTACGTCGCGCCGCGCTTCCTGGTGCCGCCGGTGCAGGCGGGGACCGATCCGCCCCGGTGGGAGGTCCGGTGCGTGGACGTGGAGACGGCGCGCGTCAGCGACAGCCAGGTGTTCGAGGTGACCACCACGGCCGGATGGAACCCGGTCCTCAAGCGGTTCGGGCAGGAAGGCTGGGAGCCGGTGCAGTTCCTGCGCAGCGAGATGACCGCGAAGATCGAAGCCGTGTGTTTCAAGCGGCCTCTCCTCTGACGTGTCGCACGTGTCGCACGTGTCGCACGTGTCGCACGTGTCGCACGTGTCGCACGTGGCGCACGTGGCGCGCAGCCGTCGCGCGCGGTCGCGCCGGGAAGGCCGCCCGCGCCGGGACACGCCGGGAAGGCCGCCGCGCGCCGGGAAGGCCGCGCGCGCCGCCGAGACGGCCGCCGCGCGCCGGGAAGGCCGCGGCGAGCGGGCGGGCCTGCCGCGCGGCATTCTTGCGGCGGAAGCCGGCCGGAAGGCGTGCTAGGGGGGCGCCGATGGAGTCCGTGATCCAGACGTACCGGATCCGCCTTGACGGCATCCGCTTTCGCGCCAAGCACGGCGTGTCTCGCGCCGAGCGCGACCTGCCCCAGGATTTCGTCGTGTGCCTGGAGGTGGAGCTCCCGGTCTCGCTGTTGCCTCGCGCGGACACGCGCGCGCGCGTCTTCGATTACGACAGGCTCGCGAGCCTCGTCGTCGAATCGGGCACGAGCGCGTCGTACAAGCTGCTGGAGACGCTCGCCGAGCGCATCATCGAGCGCGTGCTCGACGACACGCCGGCCCTGCTCGTGACCGTTCAGGTCAAGAAGTTCGGCCCGCCGACGTCGGTGTCGGTGGATGCCGCATCCGTGGAGCTCTCGGGCCGCAAGGTCGGATGAGCTCGCTTGAAGTGGGGCGCTGAGCGACGAGGAGGGCGAGCCACCATGCCCGGCGAGGAGAGCGTGAAGCGCACGGAGGCCTACGCGAGGGAGCACCTGGCCAACGAGCGGACGCACCTCGCCTACGTGCGCACGGCGATCGCGCTGCTCAGCTTCGGCATCACGCTCAACCGGGTCAGCCTCTACTTCCTCGAGGTGGGGCCGCCGTCCGCGCCGGGAGGGCCGCGGGCGTTGCTGCGCGAGGTCGTGGGCGTCGGCGCGGGCATGGTCGTGCTCGGGATGGCGCTCATCGCGTGGGCCGCGATGCGTTACCTGCGCGTCGCTCGCGCCATCGATCGCGGGGAGTACCGCCCTGACCGGACGGCGATCCTGATCTTCACGGCGGCGATCTTCCTGGCCGGCGCGGCGAGCATCGCCTGGCTGTTCGCCTCGTGAGCCGGAGGCGAAGCGTCGCGGCGTGACGCGACGCGACCCGGTGAGCAGGGGCGCACGGCCACGGACGTTCCCTCCTCGCGGCCCGGCGGAGAACACGGTGTCCATCGGCGGCTTTCCGTTGACGAGCATCGTTTTTCCTCCCTTCGACAGCGCGCCTGCCCTGCTGGAAGGCCGCCTCGCCGGCGGCGCATTCTGGCGAAAACTTGCGTGACGGCGGCGGGCCCGACGCGGCATAGTGCGCGCCTCGGATGACAGGCAAACGACACCCCGGCGGATTGGGGCCGCCAGGGTGCCGGCGCCTCAGCCTCGTGCCGGAGGACTGGAGCATGGGTAGGCCGATCGCGCCTTGGTTCGTTGGTTTCATTCTTCTCATCGGCCCAGCGACGTTCTTTGCATGTGGTGACGTGCCCTATATGGGCGGAGACTGCGCGGTCACGGATGACTGCGAGTCGGACCACCAGTACGTGCCGGGCACGGTCTGCGTCGATGAGCGCTGCGTGTGCGGCGACCCGGGCAAGGTCATCTGCTGCGCGCGCGGCGAGGAGGGCTCGCGCGGCGAGCAGGACTCGGAGTGTTTCAAGGAGTGCCTCACCTGCGACGAGTGCGCGGAGGGCACCGAGGAGGGCACCGAGAAGTGCTCCGGGGTGCCCGTGCCGCCCGGCGGCTGCGAGAGCGGCGCGGAGTGCCCCGGGGTGCCGCCCGGCGGCTGCGAGAGCGACGCGGAGTGCCCTGGCCCGCCGGACCCGCGGTGCGGCGCGGGGCGGTGCGTGGACGGCGCGTGCGCGGTGGAGATCCACAAGGGCCCGCTCGAGTCGCAGCTCCGCGGCGACTGCAAGATCGAGGAGTGTACAGCCGACGGCCGTGTGGTCAGCGCGGCGGCCCAGGACGTCTACGATGACGGCAACCAGTGCACCCTCGACTTCTGCGCGGTCGATGAGCCGCAGCACCTCCTCTTGAACGAAGTCACGTGCCCCGCCTCGGGCGAGGGGCGGTGCCATGAGGGCGCCTGCGTGCAGTGTGTCGACGCCGACGCGTCGCTGCGCTGTCCCGGCGGGCTCGCGTGTGATGGCGTCTGGTGCGTGCCGGAGCACTGCGTGAACGACGTGCAGGACGCCGGTCGCGGAGAGACCGGCTTCAACTGCGGTGGCCCGTGCCGGCCCTGCCAGGCGGGGGACCGCTGCCGCGCGGCCACGGACTGCATGAGCGGCGTGTGCACGAACGAGAGCTGCATGATCCCGAACTGCAGCGACGGGGTGAAGAACGGCCGCGAGTCCGGCGTCGACTGCGGCACGCTCTCGTGCCCGCGTTGCGAGCCGGGCGGGGGCTGCAAGACCGGCGCGGACTGCAAGAGCGGCGTGTGCTGGGCCGGCGCCTGCGAGGCCCCCACCTGCACGGACGGCGTGAAGAACGGCGACGAGGCCGGCGTCGACTGCGGCGGTGAGGGGTGCGCGGGGCCGTGTCCGGAGTGAGCGTATCGCCGCCTGCCTCCGCGGCGAGTGCCTTCCAGGAACCAGCTGCCCAGCTCGACGCCGCGGAGGCGGCGCCGCTGCTCGGCTCCTGAGAGCACTCGCGCCTCGCAGGCCGGCGCGCGACGGGCGCAACCTCGGGACGGTACGACCCATGTCCATCGGGACGTCCCCGCCCGGATCCCGGTTGACGTCCAATTTCGCCGTCGGTAGGACGGCTCGCGTCGTCACGTCGCTCGTCCGCTGAGGGAAAGGGGAGGTACCATGGGCACAAGAGGCCGGCAGAAGATCCCATGGGCGGTCGTGGCCGTCCTCCCGCTCCTCGCCGCACCGGCGCGAGCAGGAGCGGCCGAAATCAGCGCCGGTGCGAGCCTCGGGTGGATTGAGCTCGGCGCCGATTCTCGCCCCGCGGTGGGTCCACAAGGGGGGATATCGTGGCCCTTCGAGCGAGACTTCTTGTTCACGGTTCACGACCTGTGCACCCTCCTCCTGGGGGCCCAGGGCGGCGGGCTCGGTGTCTACAATCAGACGTCACTCGACGTCGGCGTCTCCTGGGAGGACGGCAATTTCAGCCTGGGGCCATCGCTCGCGCTCTACGACATGCCGTCGTGCGGCGTCGCCTTGTGCGGGCGCGTCGCCGGGGTGGCGATAGGCGGGCATGCGCAGGTCAACTCGTACTTCGCAGGGCCGCTGGGCTGGTCGACGAGCGCCCATGTGCAGTGGCTCGGCGGGGATAGTCCTGTGCTTCCGGGCCACGTGGCCTTCGTCGTCGTCGCTGGTCCCGTGTTTCGATGGAGCACAGAATGAACACGAGGAGGCCTCTGTCGTTGATGGCGGACGTCATCCCTCCTCCTCCGCGCCGCTTGCCAGCACCGTCTCTCCACCCTCCTTGCCAAGCTCGATGAGCCGGCAGGGCGTCGCCTTCCGGATCCGCTCCGCCAGCGGGCGGGAATGCGTCGTGATCCATAGCTGGCTCCGGGATGCCGCGTGCACAAGGAGATCCCCGAGCGGCCCGAGCAGATCCGGATGCAGGCTCGTCTCGGGCTCGTTCAGCGCCATCAGCAGCGGAGGCCTCGGGCTCAGCAGCGCCGCCAGGAGGCAGAGATAGCGCGCCGTGCCGTCCGAGAACTCGCGGGCGTCGAGCGGCCGCGACATCCCTGGTAATCCGAGCTCGACGCGGAACCGCCCCTGCGTCGAGGAGACCTCGAGGGACGCGCCAGGGAACGCGCTGGAGACGGCATCCTTCAAGGCGACCCTGTCGCCGATATCGAGGATCGTCGCCAGCGCCGCGGCCAGATCGTGGCCATCGGTGCTGAGCACAGGCGTCCGCACCCCGACCTGCTCGACCCGCAACGGCGCGCCGGAGTCGGTGCGGAAGTGGTGATAGAACCGGAAGCTCATCAGCTTTTGCCGCACCACCGAGAGCAACGGAAAGCGGTGCGGCTCCACCACCTGCGCCAGCACCGACTCCGAGCCCCAGAGCGAGAAGGGAAAGGTCACGCGGTGGCCGTCCGCGTCGCGCGCGAAGGCCGAGCCCGCGGCCCGCTCCAGCATCGGCAGGCGGCGGCGCTTGTCGAGCAGCCAGAGGCTCTCTTCCTTGATGTCCGGGTCCAGCTCGAACGGCCCTCCCGGCGGCGGCGTCAGCCCGCACT
Source organism: Sorangium sp. So ce281 (assembly GCF_051527395.1). NCBI lineage: Bacteria > Pseudomonadati > Myxococcota > Polyangiales > Polyangiaceae > Sorangium > Sorangium sp. So ce281. The sequence goes on along the minus strand of NZ_CP150322.1, from coordinate 9,401,757 downwards.
GAAGCTCGTAGACGAGCTGATCCAGCCGCACCCGCAGCGTCATCCGCACCGGGCCTTTGCTGCGCCGGCCGGCCCAGAGCACCGAGGGCATGCCCCCCTCCTCGGCCAGCGTGCGCGCAAAGGTCCCGCTCGCCGCGGAGCCGAGCAGCACCATGGTGCGGTAGAGGTTGGTCTTGCCGACGCCGTTCGGTCCGACGATGACGTTGACCTGCGCGAGGGGGAGGGTCAGCTCGCGGATCGAGCGGTATCCCGCGACGTGGAGCTCCTGGACCGTCATCCCGCCCAGGATAGCGTATCGCGGTCACCGGCCTTGCTACCGCAGGCGGTGCTCGCGGAGCACGTCGGCCGGCACCGCCTCGCGCGCGAGCTCGCAGAGCCGCGCGTGGTGCGTGAAGAACAGCACCTGCGTCGTCCCCGCGAGCTCGCCGAGCACCGCGAGGGCAGCCCGGGCGCGGTCGTCGTCGAAGTGGATCAGGATGTCATCCAGGATGAGCGGCATCGGCTCGCCCGTCCGGGCGTGGTGCTCGAGGCTCGCGAGGCGCAGGGCGAGGTAGAGCTGGTCGCGCGTGCCGTCGCTCAGGCCCGTCACGTCCACCTCGCGCTGCACCGGCGCCCTCGCGGGCTCCGCCGCTGGGTCCGCGGGCGCCTTCGCGGGCTGTGGCGCCGGGTCCGCGAGCGCCTTCGCGGGCTCCGCCGCTGGGTCCGCGAGCGCCTTCGCGGGCTCCGCCGCGCCGTCCGGCGCGGGCGCCCTCGCGGCCGCTGCCCCGCCGGCCACCCCGCCGGACGCCGCCGCGCGGACGCAGCGGAGGATCGCCTGCTCGCTCTCGTCGTAGCCCACCCGGAGGCCGGTGAAGGCGCCCAGCGTCAGGCGGTGGAAGAGCGCGCTCGCGCGCGCCAGGATCGGGCCCTGGTTGCGCTCGCGGTAGCGCTCGATCTCGCGCTCGAGGAGCACCGCGGCGAGGCGCGCCCGCACGTAGCGGCGCACCTCGCCGCGCAGGTGCGAGAGGCAGATCTGCGCCTCCGCGGCGGCCTCCGCGGCGCCCACCGTCGCCCGGAGGTGCTCGCGCTCCTGCTCCAGGCTCCCGAGCGCCCTGTCGATCCGGCGCCGCTCGTCCTCGAGCGCCGCGAGGCGCTCCTCCGCCCGGTCGAGCTCGAGCGCGAGCGCGTCCCGCTCCACCCCGGCGGTCTCCTGCTCGAGCGCGGCGATGCCCGCGCCCTCGCCCGCCTCGAGGAGCTTGCCCTCGTTCTCGACGAGCTCGCGGTCGAGCCGGCGCGCCTCGCGCGAGCGCTCCTCGGCCAGCGAGAGCGCGGCGACGTCGTCGGCGTCGTCACCGCCGCGCGGGACGCCCGCCGCCTCGAAGAGCTTGGCGAGGCGCGCCTCGGCGGCCGCGCGGCGCGCGTCCTGCTGATCCAGCTCGCGGCGCTTGTCGGCCAGGCTCCGCGCGATCTCGCCGCGCTCGCGCAGGTCGGCGCGCGCCTTGTGGTGGCGCTTGATCAGCTGATCGGCGGCCTGATCCGCCGGCAGCGGGGCGAGGTCCGGCGCGTGCCGGGACGCGAGCTCCGCGACGTCGGCCGCGAACGCCCGGGCGTCGCGCTCCATGCCCCGCACCCGGCGGCGCTCGTGGGCGGCGCTGTCCGCCTTGCGGAACAGCGCGCCGAGCTCGTCGAGGATCGCCGTGGCCTCGTCCGCGGAGGCGTCGCCGGGCAGGCCGAGCGGCCGCACGCCCTCGGCCCACTCGGCCCGCCACGCTTCGAGCGCGCGGGCGTGCTGCGCCTGCTCGCGCTCGAGGTCCTCGATCTCGCGCTCGAGCTCCTTGCGCTCCCGCAGGAGCTCCTTGCGCTCCCGGGCCGCGCCCTCGATGGCCGCGAGCTCCTGCTCCGCGGCCTCGATGAGCGCCGGGAGGCGCGCCGGCGCGTCCTCCGGCGCTCCGGCCGCGTCGTCGCGCGAGCCCGCGCCGGCCGCGTCCCCGCGCGAGGCGCCCGGCGCGGCGCGGGCGCCCTGGAGCGCCGCGTGGAGCTCGGCGGCGTGCGCCTGCATCCGGGCCCGCAGCGCCTCGGCCTCGGCCTCCGCGGCGCGCAGCCGGTCGACCGTGGCGGTCAGGGCCGCGTAGCGGCCGAGCCAGCCGCGCATCTCGTCGGGGGAGCGCGGGGCGACGCCCGCGGGCCGCCACAGCTCGAGCCACGCGGCCTCGGCCTCCTCGGCCCGGCGCCCGAGCGCGGCGCGCTCCGCGGCGAGCTGCGCCAGGTCCGCCTGGGCCCGCGCCTCGTCCGCGAGCAGCCGCGCCAGGCGGGCGACCCGGTCGGCCTCGCGGCGCAGCCGATCGGCGAGGGCGTCGGCGGCGCGGACCAGGTCGGCGTACTCGTCGGGCTTCCCCCGGGCGGGCGGCGGCTCGTCGCGCGCGGCGAGCGACGGCCTGCGCCGCGCCCCGGGCGCGGCGGGCGCGTCCGCGCCGAGGTCGAAGAGCGAGGCGGTGTGGATCGTCGCGGCCGCCGCGCGGGCGCCCGCCTTCGCCTGGAGGGCGCGCACCAGCGCCTTGAAGGCGGCGTCCCGGCGCTCGCGCGCCTCCGCGAGGTCGGCCTCCGTGGGGACGGCGCCGGCGCGCTGGAGCGCGTCGATCTCGCGGGCGCTCTCGCGGAGGCGCGCCTCGATCTCGGCGGCGCGCTCGCCGAGCCGCTCGCGCTCCCGGGCGAGCGCGCCCCACTGCGCGGCCGCCCGGTCGACCGTCTCGGGGAGCGGGACGGGCAGGGCGCTCGCCTCGGCCGCGGAGAGCGGCCGGCCTTCGGGCGCGCCGCCGGCGTCGAGGCGCGCCCGCCGCGCTGCCTCGTCGACGTCGAGGCGTGTCCGCTTCGCGGCCGCGCCGAGGCCGAGCCGATCGCGCTGCGCGTCGGCGTCGCGGGCGAGCTGCGCCGCCGCGGCGGCGGCCTCGCGGAGGCGGTGCTCGAGGTCACCTTGCTTCTGCGCGCGAGAGAGCGCGCCGCGGAGCGGGGCGGGGTCCTCGCCCGGCGGCAGCTCGGCCAGCCGGCGCGCGCAGGCGTCGCGCCGCGCGCGGTGCGCCGAGAGCAGCCGCTCCACCTCGCGCGGCTTGGCCTCGGCGGCGCCGCGCTCGCGGGCGAGCTTCTTGATGCGCGCCTCGGTCGCGACGTCGACGCGCATCGCCTCCAGCCGCTCGGGGTCGTCGCCGCCGGCCAGCGAGGCGTCCCGCCCGAGCCTGCGGAGGATCGCGCGCGCGTCCTCCTCGACGCCGTGGAGCTCCGCCCGGACGCGCGGCAGGTCGACGGCGGCCTTGCGGTGGCTGCCGAGCCGGGTGACGAGGCCGTCGATCGCGCCCGCGTCGAGGTCGGCGAGCGACGCGGGGACCTCCAGCGCGGCGTGGCGGGCCTCGAGCTCCGCGATGTCGGCGCGGAGCCGCGAGGCCTGGGCGCTCGCGTCGGCGGCGCGATCCTGGGCGTCCTCGCGGTCGCGCTGCGCGCTCTCGGGCAGCAGGACGACGTGGCCGAGGGCGGCGCGCCGGCCGAGGATCGCGCGCCGCGCCTCCAGCAGCGGGAGCACCCGGAGCGCGCGCCGGAGCCGCTTGTCGGTCGACCGGAGCGCGCGCAGCTCCGCGTCGACGCGCTCCTGCTCGGCCCGCTGCTCGTCGATCTCCTGCCGCTTGCGCGTCCAGTCCGCGGGCGGGTGCGCGGCGCTCCTGGCCCCGTTGCGGGCCGCCTCGAAGGCCTTGATCGCCTCGTTGAGGGGGCGGGTCCTCGCCTGGGGCGTGAAGATCTCGTCCGCCTCCTGGCGCAGCGTGGCGAGCAGCTGCTGCAGCCCCGGCCCGCCGAGCCCCGCGCCGAACAGGCTCTGACCGACGTCGCCCTTGCCCTGGAGCAGGGCCTCGGCGCCCTGGCGGAGCGTCTCGTGGGTGAGCCCGAAGGAGGTCCGGAAGAGCTCCTCCGTCACGCCGCCGAGCACCGGCGCGAGCGCGACGTCGTCGAGGGGGTTGTCGTCCGGGTCGCGGAGCGTCTTCACGCGCCCCTTGCGGCGGACGAGCGCGAGCGCGGCGTCGCCCCTGCCCGCGAGCCGGCCGCCGACGCGGAGATCGGTGTTGTGGTGCAGGTGGGCGTCGGGCGTGATGTGCGGGATGCCGTAGAGCAGGCCGCGGATCGCCCGGAGCGCGGTGCTCTTCCCGGCCTCGTTGGGGCCGTAGACGACGTGGAGGCCCGGCGACGGCGAGGCGAAGTCGAGCCGGAGATCCGTGAAGGGGCCGAACGCGAGGAGGTGGAGCTCTAGGATCTTCACGAGATCGCTTGCCGGGCGCAGGGGGCGGTGCCCTCCCCTGAACGGATAGCAAGTGCGGAACCTCGGCGCGTTGTCAAGCCGCACCGCGCGGCGCCGGGGCGCGTTCCGCGGCGCCCGTCCGTCCGATGAGGGAGCGGCAGGTCGTGTCGTGCTGGAAGCGGCGGGCCGCCTCCGCCACGCGCCCGACGCGGGGCTGCTGCTGCTGAACGGGCTCGATCGCCACATGCTGGGCGCCGCCGCGTGGCGGCGCCGCGTGGCCGCGGCGCCGCAGTTCCACGAGAACCACGTCCTCGCCGGGACGTTCGCGTACAACCTGCTGATGGGCAGGCGCTGGCCGCCGAGGCCCGACGACCTCGCGGAGGCCGAGGAGATCTGCCACGAGCTCGGCCTCGGCGAGCTGCTCGGCCGGATGCCGGGGGGGCTGGAGCAGGTGGTGGGCGAGACGGGCTGGCAGCTCTCGCACGGCGAGCGGAGCCGGCTCTACATGGCGCGCGCGCTGCTGCAGGGCGCCGAGGTCGTCGTGCTCGACGAGAGCTTCGCGGCGCTCGACCCGGAGACGCTGGAGCGCGCGTTGCGCTGCGTGCTCCGGCGCGCGCGCACCCTCGTCGTCATCGCCCACCCGTAGCGCCGGGGCGACCGGCCCACCTCGCCCTGTCGCCGGAGTCCAGCCACGGACGGACGCCGCGGCGGTCGCCCGACGGTCCTGTCGACATCCCGCGCGAGGTGGACGCTTTCAACGCGTGAAAGCGCTCACTCGGAAATCGAGCGGCCACCTTCAATGCCTGGGATGGGGTCCTGGAGATCCCAGCGGGCGCTTGCAACGCTTGAAGGTGGCGGCTGGCGTGCCGAGTCGGCCTTTCAACGGTTGAAATCGCCGACTCAGCGGCCGAGTCGCCGCTGCAACGCTTGCGGCGAGCGTTGCAGCGGCCGAGTCGCCGCCCTCAAGCGTCAGGCTGGGCTTCTGGGCTCGCAGGCGCGGTGGGGCCGGCCTGGGGCTCGGCGGGCAGCGCGTCCGAGACGCCGCTCGCGCGGTGGATCTCGGCGAGATCGTCGAAGATCAGCGGGAGCAGCTCGGGCTTTTTGAGGTGCGCGAGCACCCCCCGGACCAGCAGCTTGTTGGCGTCGTAGACCTCGAGCCATGCCCTGCGTGCGGCGCCGACCTCGGGGCCGATTTCGAGCTTCTCGACGCGGGTGGCGCGCTGCTGCTTCTCGAGGAGCGAGAGCTTCTCGTGCGCCTCGCCGAGCTCCTCGAGCCACAGCTCGGCCCCGCGGATCTTCGCCTTCTGTCGCTCCAGCTCCTCGAGGATGTGCCCGACGCCGGCGGTGAGCTTGGTGAGCCGGCGGCGCGCGAGGATGCTCGGGACCTCGCCACGAAAGAACAGCTTCGGGTCGACCGGGCGGCCCTTGAGCGAGTCGAGGTACGATGCGAAGCGGGTCACGACGTCGCGCGCCTCGGCGACGACGGCGGCGGAGTCGAGCTCGGGCGCGGGCTTCGGCTGGCGCGCGAGGACGTCCGCCATCGCCTGATCGGCGGCGAGCTGCTTGCCGACGGCGAACTCGATCATGCCGTCGAGCGCGGCGATCTTGCCCATCAGGACCGAGGCCATCTGTTCCCGCGCGAACTTCCCGTACGCCTTGGTCTCGAACGGATCGATGTAGGGGTCTGCCATGAGTACCTCCTGAGGTAGGGTGAAGCGGCTCAGGGTCGCAGAGGTCCGGTGAGGCGCGCAAGGGGGAGCGGCGGTCCTTCCTTCACCGCCGGGACCGGCGAGGCCGGCGTCGTGTCCGTGTCGTGCGGGCGGCGGGTGCATGCCCGGCGGGGTGTGGGCGAACCTGCTGTCGCCATGAGCAAGGTCACTGCGCTGGGTCTGGATGCCGTGCACGAGGGCTCCGGCCACCAGATGACCGGTATGGCGGTGAGCGTGTGCACGACGCCGGCCGCGCCGAGCCCTCTTCCGATCCCCTATCCGACGACGGGCACGGTGACCGAAGGGATCATCGACGCGCCGATGCGGACGACGATCGAAGGTAGGAAGATCCTGACGGTCGGCGGGTGCATGAAGGCGTGTCACGGCAACGAGCCGGGCACCATGAGAGAGGTAGCGAGCGGCTCGTCCGGATCGTCGATACGGCAGAGCGGGAGCTCCGGGGGCGATGGAAGGATGCGCGGATCACGCGCCTGGAGCTGTGGGCCGAGCGGCGGCTCGGGCAATGGGTGGAGTACCGCTATGACCGCGCAGGCTGCCTGATCGCGGCGGTCGACGCGGTGGGCGGCGTCGAGGCGTACGAGGTCGACGCGCGCTGCCGGATGACCGCGACGACGCTGATGCCAAAAATACCAACGAGATGAGGGTTTTGTCCGCCTCAGAACATCACAGGTACCGCCGCCGGGCCGCGGATCATCGGCCATTCGCTCCACACGATGTCGCGGGGCGAAGTGGCGAGCTCGATGCGCGGCAGCCTCCGGAGGAGCGTAGAGAAGGCGATCGCCGCCTCGATCCGCGCGAGCATCGCGCCCAGGCAGAAGTGGATCCCGCCCCCGAAGGCGATGTGCCGGTTCGGCGAGCGGCCGATATCGAAGCGGTCCGGCTCCGGAAAGTGCTTTGGATCCCGGTTCGCGGCCAGGAGCCCCGCCGCGACCCCTTCTCCCGCCGGCACGCGGGCGCCGAACAGCTCGATGTCGTCGAGCGACCAGCGGATCGTCGAGAGCTCCGCCGGCCCCTCGCAGCGCAGCGCCTCCTCCACCGCGGAGCCGACGAGCCCGGGGTCCTCGTCCAGCCGGCGCCGCTCCGCGGGGTGCGAGAGCAGGAGGAACATGCCGCTCGCGATGAGGTGCACCGTGGTCTCGTGGCCCGCGACGAGCAGCAGGAACACCATGCTCGAGAGCTCCGCCGGGCTCAGCTTGCGCTCCTGCTCCTCGGCCACCAAGAGGCCGCTGATCAGGTCGTCGCGCGGGGCCTTGCGGCGCGCGTCGGCGAGCGCCCGGAAGTACGCCGCGAACTCCTCCACCACGGGCTGCGCGCGCTCCACGAACTCGCGATCTTTCGCGGGCGCGAGGAGGATCTTCGTCCACCGGCGGAACCGGTCGCGATCCTCGAGGGGGAGGCCGAGGAGCTCGGCGATCACCGCGGTGGGGAGCGGAAACGCGAAGTCTGCCACGAGCTCCATCCGGCGCCGGTCGATCACCGCGTCGATGAGCCCGTCCGCGATCGCCTGGATGCGCGGGCGCAGCCCTTCCATCATCCGCGGCGAGAAGGCCCGCTGGACGATGGCCCTGAGCCGCGTGTGATCCGGCGGATCGGCGTCGAGCATGTGCTGATCCATGAAGGTCGTGCGGTCGCTGAGCGGGAAGTAACGCCGGCGCACCTCGTCGGGGAGCTTGCGGAAGTCGCGGATCAGGCGCGGATCCTTGAGGAGCTCCACGCAGTCGTCGTAACGCACGGCCACCCAGATGGGCACGTCGAGGCGGGGGTGGATGAGGCGATGCAGGCGCCCCGCGGCCCGCATGCGCGCGTAGATCGCGTGCGGCTCGGCGCGGCAGCTCGGATGGAACAGCTCCGGAAAAGCGTCCTGGTCGACCATGATTCCCCCGTTTCATGGCGTCCGGACGTTCGAGGTGATGCTCGCGTCACGCCGGATCGCGAGGTGTGCATGGTGGAGAACCGCGCGCCGTCAAGCGGCGGCCGGAGGGCTGCGCGCCGTCAGGTAGCGGCGCCGGAGCTCGGGCGCGCCGCGGGAGCGCGCCCGCCTTCAGGGCGCGTCGCTCGCGCCGAGCAGCCGCGAGATCAGCGTGTGCTCCACGTCGTCGAGCGCCTCGCGCAGGAACGCCGGGTCGTCGAGGCGGATCGCGTCGTCCCCCTCGCGCGCCTCGACGGGCAGCTTGTTCCTGAGGCTCGCGAAGTCGCGCAGCAGCGAGGACAGGCCCGCCTCGTCGTCGCGCAGCGCGCGCAGCGACCGCGTGAGCTGGCCGATCGCGTCGTCCCGCTCCTCGAGCGCGCCCACCTGGAGCGGCGAGATCGTCCGGGAGAGCACGCGCTCGATCCACAGCGCGCCGCCGAGATCGTTGGCGATCGCGCGGATCTGCCCCGTCCATCGCTCGAAATCGGCGCGGAGCGCGGCGTGCGCCTTCGTCGCGCCGCACAAGAAGACCCGCGCGGCCAGCGTGCGCCCGTCGGCCTCGGCGAGGCGCCGCTCGAGCTCCTCCCGCGTCAGATCCACGACGTCGTCCGCGCTCGCGGCCGGGGAGAGATCGACCTCGCAGGCGCTCCAGCGCACGACGTCGAGGGGGCGGTGCTCGACCGAGGTGATGCGGCCGTCGTCCACCGCGACGAGGAGGGCGCCCTTCTCGCCGGTCTCGCGGGCGTGGCGGCCCTGGAGGTTGCCGGGGAACGCGATGTACGGATCGCGCGAGAGCACCTCCCGGGTGTGCACGTGGCCGAGCGCCCAGTAATCGTATCGCTTCCCGACGAGGGTGTTCAGGCTGCAAGGAGCGTAGTTGTCGTGGCCCTCGCGGCCGCTCAGGCAGGTGTGGAGCATGCCGATGTTGAAGAGGCCTGCCCGCGCGTCCGGATAACCCGCGGCGAGATCGTCGGTGACGGCCTTGGTCGCGAAGCTCTGTCCGTGGACGGCGACCCCGAGCCGATCGAAGACGATGGACTCGGGGCGGCGGGGATCGAGCCGCCGGGCGTTCTCGGGGAGCTCCAGGTGACGCGTGATGTTGCTCTCGGCGTCGTGATTGCCATAGAGGAGCACGACGTCGACCCGGGCGGCGCGCAGGCGGGAGAGCTGCGCGGCGAAGAACAGGCCCGTGCTGTAGTCCTTCCAGTCGCCGTCATAGATGTCGCCCGCGAGGAGCAGCAGGTCGACCTCCTCGGCGAGGCAGAGGTCCACGAGGTTCTCGAGCGCGCGGCGGGTGGCCCCGCGGATCTGCTCGACGGGGGCGCCCGGGTAACGGTCGAGCCCGCGGAGCGGGCTGTCGATGTGGAGGTCGGCGGCGTGGACGAACTTCATGAGCTGGCGCGGCCCGAGCTTAGCCGCTCGGCGCCGGGAGCGCTGCTCATCCGATGAGGATCGCGCTCGCCTGAAGCGGCCGGGCCGCGCCCTGGCGAGGAGGCAGAGGGAGCGCGCTCATGAAGGGGGGCTGACGCGGGCGCTAACGGACGCACGTGCAGGCGGAGTGCTCGGAATCCGGCGAGTCCTCGCCCTGCTCGCCCGCCCTGTCGACGACCCGGGCGTCCATGCCGAGCTGTTGCAGGAGCTCGGTCACGAGCGCGATGGCTTCCTGTTTGTCCGCCTGCGTGCGCGGGGAGGACCACGCGACGCTCTTCTCGACGAGCGTCCTCACCAGGGCGTCGATCGACGCCGGGATGGTCACGGCGCCGTCGAGAGCCGCCGGCGCACCGGTCGCTCGCGTGGCCGGCGTGCCCGCTTGCATGGCCGGCGTGTCGCCGAGTGCGCCGTCTGACGGGGAGCCCTCGCCGCGCGTCGTGGAGGCGGCGGTTGCGGTCTGCGCGCCGTCGCTCCTGCCGCTCGCGGCGTCCCGGGGCCGGTACCCCGCGCGCGCGTCGGCCGGGTCCGCCGGGGACGGCGCTCCCGAGAAGAGCTCTTGCCGGCCGAACTCCGTCCGGATCTGCTCGGCCGACAGGACCTTGCCGCCGATGCTCTGGAAGCCGCCGGGGACCTTCGCGAGCTTGTTCAGCTCGCTGGGCAGCGGGAACACGAACTCCGCGCCCTCGTCGACCCGGATCTTCGTCGTCTTGCGGACCGTCCGCTCGCTCGGGTTGACGGGTCTCATCCTGTCGCGGTTGAGATCCAGAAAGAGGTTCATCAACGCCGGCGTGAAGGTGAAGTTGAACCGCTTGCAGTACCCGTCGAAGACGAGCGTATACGGCGTGGTGTGCTGCCCCCCGTGCCTGCTGGACGACGGCCGCGTCCAGCGCAGCACGGCGCGCGGCGTCCCGGCCTGCGTGTCGTGCGAGGAGGCCGCGTCCTCCGCGCCGGGCACCGCGCGCACTCCCCACGTCCCGAGCGATCGCTCCGCCGGACCGGGGTCCACCGCCTCGAGAGCCCTCCTGTCGAGCTCCGACAGGTCGAAGCTGGCGACGAGATCCGAGGGCGAGAGCTCCTGCTGGAGCGGCTGGCCTTCGAGCGTCTCCCTGAAGAGGCGGCGCGCCACGTCCTCGCTCGTCTCGCCGTCTTCCCTGGGCGCTGCGTCGATGTCGGGGTGACCGTGCAGCCTGGCGATGTGGTCCATGCTCGCATCGCTGAGCGGCATGTCATCGATCGAGCCGAGATCTCCCAGCGTCGGCAGCGCCAGGCTGAGATCGCGGCCTGAGCCAAGGATCTTCTCGACCTCGGCCTCGGTCGGCTCCTGGTTGAACTCGCTGGCGAGGGTGTCTGCCAGCTGCTCCTCGGTCCTCGGGGCCACGCCGAAGCCGCTGAACAGCTGCTCGCCGGACGCGCCGTCGCGCCCCAGGTACATCGCGTTCTCGCCGCTCCAGAAGCCCTCCGGGTGGCGTCTGGAATAGAGCTCGTGGTTCTTGATGTAGTACCAGCCGCCGCGCTTCGCGGGGCGGGAGCTCGGCGCGTTGCGCATCTCCTCCCCGCCGTCGCCGGTCATCTCCGCCCGCTCCTCGTCATCCAGCGTCGCGGCCTCGGGCGCGAAGAAGCGCTGCAGGGGGTTCTGGGCGCTGAAGTCGCGCTGCAGCATCAGGCGGTCCTCGTTCGGGACGGTGGAGCCCTCTTGGCCGAACCTCCGGTCGAAGTCCTCCTCTCCGACCGCGCGCAGGATCGTGCGGTAGTTGATCGCCTGCATCGTCGTGCCGCACTCGGCGATGGTGAGGTGCTCCTCGGGGTTGAAGAACTCCCGCAGCGCCTTGCTCGCGCTCACGCCGGGCTTCAGGCGCCACGTGTAGCTGCTCTGCTTCTCGAAATGATCCGGATTGAGGAAGCCGGTCCGGGCGTCCGCCAGCTCCCCCTGGACGCCGGCGTTCCGCGCGATCTCCGTGAGCTCGTCCAGGTCCTCGCTGGGCACGTTGAACGAGTACTGGACCCTGCCCGCAGTGTGGAGCTGGTCCATTCCCTGGACGTTGGCGCGCGCCAGCCGCGCCGACTCGGACATCCCAGCGTCGGAGTCCCCGGACTCCGACCGCTCCTCCCCGGCGTCCTCGGGCTCTGACGGATCGCCGTCGAGCTGCTCTTGCATCCACTGGTTGAACTCGCTCTGCGCGCTCTCCAGCGCGTCGAGCTGGCCTTGAAAGGCCAGGACCTCATCCAGATCGAACGAGTCCGTGTCGGACGCCTCGCCCTCGCTCTGGGCTTGCTCGATCGCCTCGAGCTCGGACAGGAGCTCCACCTCCATCAGCTCGGTGTCGGACGCCTCGGATGCCGTGAGCCTGTCCAGCAGCGCGCTCAGCCTGCGCGTGTCGTTCATGTTGAAGCGGCCCAGCCGGCGCAGCTCGACGCGCGCTCTCTGCGGATCCTCGTCGTAGAGCCGGAGCAAGAGCCTCGCGGCCTCGGGGGAGAGCGCGTCGATGGCCCCGCGCAGATCGTGGGGCTGCCGGATGCGGTGGATCTCGCCGAGCCAGGGGCGCACACGCTCGTTGAAGCGGCGCCAGTCCGCCCGGCTGTCGAAGTCCTCCACGCGGGGGGCCATGCCGGTCAGCGCGTCCTCGGCGCCGCCCGAAGCCTGAGGATTCACCTCGACGGACGCGCTCGCCTGCGGCGTCCGCGCCGGGGGATACGTGCCATAAGCGAACGCCGCGAAGAGCTTCGGCATGTCCTGCTTGGCCACCCGCACGGAGAAAGCTCGCCCCCAGGACTGGATCGGCACGAGGAAGGAATCGCCGTGGACCGTGATCGGCCCGTCGATCGCGACCAGGTGGGGGCTTGACGGATCGACCTCGCCGAGCCGCGGGATCGCCTCGGGATCCTGGGGGCCCGAGGCGCCGGCCTCGCGCTTCGCCGCTTCCTCCCAGAGCGCCTTGCCGTTCATCACGGTCGCGAGCGCGAACCCCGACTGGCCGGTCTTCCCGAGGGCCTCGTTGATGCGCGCGACGTCGTAGCCCTCGGGGGAGCCGCTGGTCATGATCTTCGCGTCCGCTCCGAGGGCCGCGTTCATCAGGGCCGCGGTCGATCTCGCCGAGAGCAGAAGATCGCCTTCCGCCGCGGTGACGCCAGGCTCCCTGGCGTCGTCGGTCTGCTTCTCGAGCGCCGCGACGGCGGTCCTCCCGAGCAGCTCGACGAGGCCCCGGGCGAGCAGGTGGTCGAGCAGGTGGCCGTCCAGCTCCTGGGTGGATGCGCCTTGCCCCTTCAGGCGGCCGTGCTTGGCCTTGGCGGTCTTGAGGCCGTTGACGAGCGGCCTCGTCGACGCCGGCCCTGGCGCGGGCAGGCCCTCTCCTTTCATCTGGTTCACGATGAGCCCCAGGCCTTCGCTGAGCGCCGCCGAGCCCGAGCCCTGCTGTCCGAAGGTGCCGGCGCCGGGCGCGCCCGCGAGCCGGCCGAGCAGCTTGCCGGTGAAGAGCGCGACGACCAGGTGCGATGCCGTGGAGAGGTCGTTCTTGAGCGTCGTGTAAAGGACGCTGTGCAGCGCGCAGTTGGTGAAGGCCGATTGCGACAGCGAGGCAGGGTCCTTGATGAGCGTGCTCAGCCGTTCGATGACCGAGCTGTTCACGCCCTGCGCATCGAGCAGCCGGCTCAGGAGCTGGGCGGCCGCCTCCCTGTGCTCGCCGTCCGCCGGGCGAGGCCATGTGCTGCTTTGCCCCTCGATCGTGCGGATCAGATCGTCGAGGGGGCTCCCCTGGGGCTGCGCGGTTTGCTCGGCGCCGGAAGGGCTGTCGGTCGCCGTGGCGGCGGTGGTCGGGGCAGGGGTGCCCTTCGCGCCCTGCGTGGCAGCGGGGTTGTACCCAGCACTCATGTCTGCCGGACTGGCGCTGGTCTGGGGCGCGGTGGCGAAGAACTCGCTCTTCTTCTCCGCCGGGGCGCCGGTGGGCTCGCTCGCGCCGTCACGTACGGCCCGGATGATGTCCTTCATGCCGTCGGCGAAGGCGTCGGCGTTCGGGGAGGTGTACTCCTCTCCCAGGCTCCTGTGGTACTCGCGGATCTGGGAGCCCTCGCCGCCGAGCGAGAGGAGGTAATCGGCGATGTCCTCGTCCTTGCGCTGGAGACCGGGACCTGCGTCGCCCGGAAGCCAGCTGGAGAGATTGCCATTGAGGGTCTCGCTCACCTTGTCGATGAGGTCGCGCTCGCGCTCGAAGCCGTGCTTCGAGGGCGGGGCTCCGAGCTGCTCCTTGGCCGCGCCGCCGCCCTTCACGAAGGGCTTGCCCTGGCTCATCATCATGTTGGCGGTGTTCGGCCCCTCCAGCACCCCCATCATGTTGGTGTGAGAGAAGAAGACCTCGAAGACGGCAGGCGGGAAGCCGCCGAGCTGGACGAGCAGTATCTGGTCCTGGCGCAGCTCGGAGATGGCCTGCATGGCTTTCGCGACGCTCTCCTCGGTATCGTCGACCGTGACGCGGAGCAGGCGCTCCTTCAGGCCGAGCTCCTCGACCGTGCTGTCGAAGGCGTCGAGCGCGGGGTTGTTCCAGCCTCGGCCGCCGGTGGTGTTCTGAAGCACCCTCTGACCCGCGTCGCGCGGACCGTGGATCAGGGCGTCGAGATCTCTGTAGTGGTCCTCGGTGAGGCTCGCGGTCACCACGAGGGCGACGCCCTCGGGGAACTGCCCTGGGTCCTTCTGCTGCGCCCGGGCCGTACCCGCGATGAGGCTGAACAGCTCGTGGGAGGCTGGAGCGTCCTGCGCTCGCTCGGCGTGCCCCATCCCGTAGAGCGGGATCACGGGCTTGCCGCTATCGATCTCGTCCATGAGGTGCCTGACGAGCGCCCCTCTCGGACCTGTCGTCGACAGGGCAGCCTCGAACTCCTCCGGCCCGGCGACGGCCCACTTGTGGGCCTTCGCGTCCAGCGACGGCATCTCGGTGAACTGCTTCGCTTCGAGGGCCGCCAGTTCCCTCTTGATCTGCCGCTGCTGGGCGAGGGGCGGCTTTTTGCCGAGCTGCTCTTTGAGCTTGGCGATCTTCTCGCGGGTCTCCTCGTCGGGCTGGCGCGCCCATCGGCCTCTCGGATGAGCCCAGCCGAACGGCTGGAGCTTCAGGACGTGGTCGCTCTTGAGCCGAGCGGCGAGGTTGTCGCTCTTGTTGTCATAACCGCCCGTGAAGCCGAAGGGCGTGATCGGCAGCCCCCCGGCCTTCGACTCGGGTGTGAAGACGAGCTGGGCCGCGCCGAGCTTCACGGTCTGCTCGCCAGCGCCTGGCGCCGGTTTGAACCCCGGGACGAGGAGCGCGAGCTTCTCCTCGACGGTCCTCTCGATCAGGCTGCTCTTCTCCAGCGGGTTGAGCTGCTGGCCGCGCCCCTGCTTTCGCCTGGCCTCCGCGCGGTCGTCGAGGAGCTGCTTCGTGCCGCTGTCGTCGTAGACGACGCGGAGGGTGCCCTGGAAATCGAACTGATCGACGACCCTCCGGACCAGGTTGATCGTGGAGGACTGATGTCCGAGCCCGGGTCCCTGGGGTACGTACGCGCGTATCTCGTCAAGCCCGTTGATGAAGCTCGCGAGCTCCTCGCCATCCGTCTCTTCGTCGCGCTCCGGGTCTCCGGTGGTCTTGTCCTTGGGCATGGTGGCGAAGAGCTCGCTCGTGCCGGTCGAAGGAGCCGCGCTCTTCGGGGCGGCAGCCGAGGGCGAGCCCTGGGCCGGGTCGGCCGCCCGCGGTGGTGCCGGCTCGTGCCAGCGGCCGGTGAGGATGTGGGGGAAGTACGCGCCCATCTTGTCCTTGGGCACCGGGAGCCGGATGACCTTCCCGTAGGTCGAGAGCGGAACGACGTAGCTCTCCGCGCCGTCGGGCGTCGTGGTCGTCTCGATCGGACCGACGATCCTGACCTGGTGTAGCCCCTGGTCGCCCGCGGACGAGCCCACGGGCGCCCCGAGCCCGCCGCCTTTCGCGGCGGCGCTCACCGGCCCGGCGAGGACGATGCCGTGGACGAACTGCGCGCTTGCGCCGTCCTCGAGCAGCGCGTTGATGGCGTCGATGTCATAACCGGCCTCCCGCGCGGACAGGACGTCGACCTCGTGCGCCTCGAAGACATCCTGGAGGATGCCGGTATAGGCCTCGTCGCTCATCGGGAAGTCGCCGCGCTTCAGGCGCGCGCCGTCGCCCTGGAGCTGCTCTCTCCCCTGGCCGAAATTCGCGTCGAACTTGCTCTCGACGCTCTCGCGCCAGGCGTCGTACTTGTCCCTGGCGCGGGTCTTCCAGAGCTTGGGCAGGGCGCGGGCGAGCAGGATGTCGAGGCGCTTGTCGCCGTAGTCCTTGCCCGTGTGCTCGGACATGCTCTCGATCTGCTTGACCCTGCCGCCGAGCAGCACGTTGCGACTCGGGTCCTTGCCCCGGGCCACCTCCTCCGCGCCGGGCGTGACGTCGATGGCTCCGCCGGACTCCAGCGGGAAGGGCGTCGCGTCGAACAGCGATCGGAAGACGTCGATCGCCTTCATGGGGTTGTTGTGCAGGGCCGCCTCGGCGATGGCCGTGAGGCCGCAAAAGGCGAAGTCCTGCTGGTCGATCCGCTCGGGGTGCTCGAGCAGCTCCTTGGCCCTCTCCTTGAACCCGGAGGGCATACCGTCGATGTCGTCGACCAGCGACTTGAGGTAGCTGTTCGGGTCCGGGTCGCCGCTCGCGATCGCGTGGCTCGTGTAACCGTCGAGGGCGCTCCCCCGCAGCCCGCGCTTCATCCCCCTGTCGGTCAGCTCGGCGAGCGACGGGGCCGGCGCCGCGGAGCCGGCCGGCGCGGACTGGGCGGCGGCGGTGTCTCCGGCCCCGGCGCGGTCGTCGTCCTTGCCGGGCGCAGGCGATTGATCCCCGGCGGACGCACCGGTCTCCGGCGCGGTCCACATGCCGTCGTCGGCGGGCGGCGGGGGAGGATTCTTCTCGACCCTGATGAGCTCGGTGAAGGCGATCTTCACCTGATCCTTGGTCCCGGACCGCTCCTTCAGCGCATTGAAGTACTGGTTCAGCTTCGAGTCGGGCTGCTGCGTGTCGTTGATGTACTGCCCGATGAGCCGGTCGGGATCCCTCTCCTGGAGCTTGCTCGATATGTAGTCCTGGTTCTTGTCGTAAAGCCTGCTGAGCTCGACCGGCGTGTAAGGCTTGTTTTTGCCCGAGCTCTTGAGCTTGGGTTCGCCCTCGCCCGTCACCAGACCGCTCCCGATCTTCAGCGCGACCTTGCGGTCGTCCTTCCTCGGCGACTCCAGCGTGCGGCCTGACTCCAGCCTCGATATGGCCTCGAAGATCGCCAGCCTGTCGTTGTGGTTGTAGCTCAGCGTCCAGTTCTCGAGCCCTGCGCGCCCCTGGAGCTGCCGCCCGACGAGCTTGGCCTGCTCCGCCATCTCGTCCGCTCCGGCCACCCCGTCCAGCTCGTCTGAGCCCGGGAACTTGTTGCTATTGGCGTTTGCGACATGGAAGTAGGGCTTGTTCTGCCGCTCCTTGTCCATGCCGTTCACGCTCTCGAAGCCGTTGGGCAAGGAGGTCTTGGAGCTGAGGTGCTCGAAGACGGGCATGGGGAGGCGGTCCGGCGAGAACTCGACGACGAGCACCTTGCGGGGCCCGACGCTGGTGATGCGGTCCCGCGCTTCCGGGGCCTCGATGTTGATCACCGTCGCGCGCGGCTCGCCGTCGCTGAGGAGCCGTTGACGCAGGCGATCCACGAGCGGTTCCCAGTCCGTCTCTCCGATGGAGTCGCCCGGGTCGACGATGAGCCGGAGCCCGCCCTCCCACTCCCCTGTCAGCATCTTCTCGAGCGTGGCGATCTCCCCCTTGTCCGACCAGCCCGCCACGCCGATGATCACGCCCTTGTCCTTGAGATCCGTTTCAGCGCTCGCCTCATCCTGCGCGTACAGGACCCCTGTGATGAGGTTGAACAGCGTGAAGATGGGCGCTTTCGGTTCCATCCCCGTCTGGAGCCCGTAGACGACCATGGTGTGGGTGTCGGGGCTCTCGGCCTTGTTCTTCGGGGTCTGCTCCAGCAAGGCGAGCATGCCAGGCGTCTTGGCCGCGGCGCCGCTCTTCTCGAGCTCCTCCACGAACATGGCCTTCGGGTCGTCGGGCTCCTTCGTCTCGTAGATGTAGCCGAGCCCGGAGAGCGCCTCGACCTCGTGGAACTGCTCTTTGCCGTCGCTGTCCTTGTAGGTGACGCCTCGCTTCCCGTCTCCGGGATCCCAGCCCATCGGCTGGAGCTGGACGAAGGAGTCAACGCCGAGCTCGCTCAGGATGCCGTCCGGCTTCTCGTGGTTGTCCATGGCGCCTGTGAGCCCGTACTTTGCCGGCTTCGGGTTGCTCTGGGCCTGGAACGTCTTGAGGCCCATGACGTTGACCCGGAGATCCCCGGTCGTGAAGCTCTGGATGGGGTCGCCGTTCGCCTTGAAGCCCGGCAAGAGGCTCTCGAGCTTCGGCCTGTTCGCGCCGTACGGCTGGCCGTTTATCCGTACCTTCTCGTTGTTCTCGCTGGAGTCGTCGTAGACGACGTCGAACTCGCCCTCGAAGCCGAGGTGGACGAGCCGCTTCATGAGCTGCACCGAGGCGGCCTGATGGCCGTTGCCCGGTGCCCGCGGGATGAAGATCCTGAGCGTCTCCTGCGCCTTCAGCGCCTCCATGGCCTCGGCCTCGAGATCGGCGGTGCTCCCCTCGCCGTCGCCGGTGGCATTGGACTGGGGCATGGTGGCGAAGAATCCGCCCTCGTTCGCCTTCGGGGGCGCGGTGCTGCCGGTGTCCTTGGCCGGGCTCGCCGCGGCGTCTCCGGGCAGATCGCGACGATCGCCGTCCCGCGGCGCGCGCTTGGAGCCGTCCCGCGGCTCGTCTGACGCCTCGTTGTCCTGCGGCGCGCGCTTGGAGCCGCCCGGCGGCTCGTCTGACGCCTCGTCGCCGTCCCGCGGCGAATCGCTGTCGGAGTCATCCCGCGGCTCGTCTGACGCCTCGTCGTCGTCCCGCGAATCGCGGTCGGCGTCGTCCCGCGGCCCGTCTGACGCCTCGTCGGCGTCGCGCGGCTCCACCTCCGTCGTCTCCTGCGGCAGATTGGCGCGCGGGCCGACGAGCTCCTGGATCGCCTCTGCCGGGCGGTCCTTCAGGTCTTCCGAGAACCTGTCCACTCGGTCCTTGAGGACCCCGGCCCAGTCGTCGCCGAGCTTGCCCAGGTCGACGGTGCGAGCATTCTTGATCTGGTCGTTGCCAATCTTGTCCTGCTTGAGGCCGCCGACGCTGGAGATGGGGTTGGCGGTCTTCTCGGTCGAGCGCCAGTTGTGGATGTAGCCGACGGTGCTGGGCGCGTTGGGCCCTGTCGTCTCGATGCCGATCTGGAGGGCGCCCGGCCTGTCCTGCCTGGGCGGCCGGTGGCCGATGAAAATGTGGCCGTGGGCGCCGTCTGGCAGGATGACGTCGCCGTTGAAGTCCTTGAGGCCGAGACCGCCGATGGCGAGGTTGATGCCGTAGAGCTCGGTGTCGTCGAGCTTGGACTTGATGGCGGCGACGTGTCCTCCCTCCTCCTTGAATTTGCCCTTTCCGAGCGCGACGTGGTGCGTCCCGAAGGCGCGCGGGAACACGCCGTCCTTCGGGTTGCCGTGGCTGTCGGTGATGCCGATGAACTCGGTCACCGCGTACGGAGGGGTGCCCGCGGGGATCTGGATGTTGACGCGGCCGCCGTGGGACAGGAGCTTGGCGACGGGGACGTCGCGGAGCGGGACATGGCTACCCGCGCCAGCGTCGTAGATCTCGGCGCCTTCCTGGAGCAGGTGAAAGACGTTCGTGAGCACCTCGAGCGACTGCTGGTGCCTGCCGAGGACGTCGTCGTTCGAGAGGGTGCCGCTCCCCGTCGGGTTCGGCACGGCGCCTTGCGTGATCGCCTTGGTCGCGTCGTCGTTCGGCTCGGTGTGCTCGAGCGTCTTGGCCCATTCTGCCGCGATGCCCTGATCGATCTCCTGCTCGAGCTCCTTCTTCCTCGCCGGGTCGGTCGTGTGCCTCGCCTCCATCGACAGGGCCACCGCGGCCGGAGGGGTGCCGTCGAAGCGCTTCCCGCCCTCGCCGCTGTTCCTCTGTCGCGAAACGTAGCTCGCGAGGACGACCTTGCTCGGCTTGTGGAGCTGGTGGAAGCCGCGGAATTTCTCGGGATTGTCGTCCTTGTCGTCCGACAGGTACTGCTTGACCTCGTCGAGCGTGAGCATGCCCGAGGCGTTGAGCCAGCGCTGTCCCTGAGGCGTCGAGGAGAGCTGCTCGTAGGCGTTCCACTCGGCTTCGTTGAACAGCGGTCCTTTGGGGAAGCGCTTCCCGAGCTGCTTCTTCGCCTGCGCGGGGTTGGTGGGGAAGCCGCCGCTGGTCAGCTGGTCGGCGATGCTCGGGACGGCTCGCTTCGCCTTCTTGCGGCTGCCTCTACCCGTCGAAGTTCTCCATCGGGACTTCTTGACGGCCTTGTCCGCGATCCATGTCACCTTGTCGCCCTGCTCTGGGTCAGCCGTGGTCGACGAGTCTCCCGGCGGCGCTCCCGAGCCTCCAGGCTCCGGCTGCCGGGAGCCCTGCCCCGCGGGCGGTGACTTCGAGGTGGAGGGCTTGGCGGGCGTGGGCTCCGCGGTGGGAGCGGTTTTTCCGGCGGGGGTGCTCTTCGCGCCGGTCTCGCCCGTCTTGGGGGAGGTCTGAGCCGACGTGCCGTCCTTTGCGCCTGTCTCGTTCGTGGGCGTCTTTCCGGGCACCTCCCCTTCCTTGGGAGCCGTGCTTCCTGGCGCCGTCCCCTTGGTGTTCCCTTGGGGACCCTTGCCGAGGTCCTGAGGTGGCGGGTTGGTAGGCTCGGTGGAGCCCTTGGGGAGGCCGCCTTCGGAAGCAGCGGACTGAGGCTTGGCGGTGGGCTCGGTGGTCTGAGGCTGGGTGGAGCCCTTGGGGAGGCCGCCATCGGAAGGGGCGGATCGAGGCCTGGCGGTGGGCTCGGTGGTCTGAGGCTGGGGGGAGCCCTTGGGGAGGCCGCCGTCGGAAGCAGCGGATCGAGGCCTGACGGTGGGCTCGGTGGTCTGAGGCTGGGTGGAGCCTTTGGGAAGGCCGCCGTCGGAAGGGGCGGATTGAGGCCTGACGGCGGGCTCGGTGGTCTGAGGCTGGGCGGAGCCCTTGGGGAGGCCGCCGTCGGAAGCAGCGGATCGAGGCCTGACGGTGGGCTCGATGGTCTGAGGCTGGGTGGAGCCTTTGGGGAGGCCGCCGTCGGAAGCAGCGGATCGAGGCCTGACGGTGGGCTCGGTGGTCTGAGGTTGGGTGGAGCCCTTGGGGAGGCCGCCATCGGAAGCAGCGGATCGAGGCCTGACGGTGGGCTCGGTGGTCTGAGGCTGGGTGGAGCCTTTGGGAAGGCCGCCATCGGAAGCAGCGGATCGAGGCCTGACGATGGGCTCGGTGGTCTGAGGCTGGGTGGAGCCCTTGGGGAGGCCGCCGTCGGAAGCAGCGGATCGAGGCCTGACGATGGGCTCGGTGGTCTGAGGCTGGGTGGAGCCCTTGGGGAGGCCGCTATCGGAAGCAGCGGATCGAGGCCTGACGGTGGGCTCGATGGTCTGAGGCTGCGTGGAGCCCCTGGGGAGGCCGCTATCGGAAGCAGCGGATCGAGGCCTGACGGTGGGCTCGATGGTCTGAGGCTGCGTGGAGCCCCTGGGGAGGCCGCTATCGGAAGCAGCGGATCGAGGCCTGACCGGATCCTGCAGGTCCCCGGCGCTGGAGAGCGGCGGCCTCGGCGTCGCGGTGGGTGAGCTTGGCGCGCTGGTGGGTACTCGACCGACATTGGGGCTGTTGTTGCCGGTCGTCGTGCTCCCGGCATGGCCCCCCGATGGACTCTGCGGCGCGGCCGTCGTCGTGGTCGTCGGGCCGGGCGAACTCGGTTTGCTGGTGCTCTTCCGCGTGACGGGATCCCAGCCGGAGAAGGGGTCTGGCTTCGGGGTCGGGCTGGGGGCCGCGGCCTGGTTCACGGCGTTGGGCGCGGCCGCGCTGCTGGACGTGCTGCCTGCCTCGGTCAGGGGATGCGCGAAATTGCCCGCGCTTTTTATCTGGACGCGCAGCCCCGAGCGGACACCTGTGGCTTTCGACGGCGACGGCGAACGGCTGCGCGAGGAGCTGCGCGAGGAGGGCATGCGCCATGAATGACGCGAAACTCATGCGCTGCCAAGCGCCTCGCTCCTCGCCTGGAGGCGGGAGTTGCCGTGCCATGTCACCCTGCTCGTCCAGCAGCGCACCTCTCCGGATCCGCCTTGTGGACCGGGAGATGCCCGCACCTTCACGCCATCGTGGCGGTCCCCCGGGACCGAATCCGCGCATGCCTCCAGGGCGACGTGGCGACAAGCATCGCGATTGCGGTCGGTCCGCCGAGCAGGTAACCTGGCGCTCTGATTGCACGCACGGATGTGTCAATTTTTCTGGAATGTTCCGCTGTGGGTGAGCGCTTGCTGCCTCTCCGCTCACGCGTCTGACGCACGGTCGTGCGTCGGCGCGCCTGACGAGGTCGAGGTGCTGCCGAGGCGATTCCAAGGTTGAGCCCGCTGCACAGCTGCCGCCGGCGCGAGTTGTCTCGCGCGGCGCGCTTGTGTACGAGGTTCTATCTACGGCAGCGCTGGCCCATGGAGCCGTCGCGCAGGGTCAGGAGGACGAGGAGCCATGAGCGTTACGACGATCGACGTTGCCGGGGTCGCGCCTTCGACGGAGCTCCTGCCCGCGTTCGACGAAGAAGCTTCGGTGCAGAGCCTGCTCGTCTCGCACATCGAGGCCGCCTACCGCCATCGCCTGCCGCTCGTCGGGCGCACGGACGTGCACCCGCTCGTCCAGGCAGCGTACATGGCCTTCACCCAGCGCTATCCGCTCGTGCTCTCGCCCGACGTGATATGGCTCTGCCTGGCGCGGGGGCTCACGCTCCACATCGCCTCGAACGAGGCGCAGCGGCGCAAGTTCATCCGGGAGGACCGCGATTTCGAGCTGACGCTCGACCGGCCTGATTTCACGCTCGGCCAGGTGAACCCGTGGCCCATCACGTTCTCGGAGCTCTCCGCCCAGACCGCAGCGCAGGTCGGCGAGCTGAGGGAGCTCTTGGCAGCCAACTTCTCGACGACGGGGCCGGTCGAGCGGGTGGCCTCGGAGCTCACGGTGACAACCCCGCTCGCGCCGCACTTCGAGTGGGAGCCGCCGTTCCCGGCCGATATGGTGTTTCCGACACCCGGAATCCCGCGCATCTACCTGATGGGCACGGCGGATGACTGGCGCTCTGTGCGGCAGCGCGCGGAAGCATTCGGAGCGCTCGGCGCGGAGCGCTGGACCCGCGCGCTCCTGCCCGTGCTGGACCAGATCGTCGCCTCGGCGGAGGGGCGAAAGCCCCCGGATCCGGCGTTCTGGCGCGCTTTCTTCCGGTACGAGAACGCGGCGGACGAGCTCACCGGCTGGATTCACGTGCTCTTCCCCTACCTCCGCGCGTGGCCCGCAGATCACTTCGTCCCGAATACGCACCTCGACGGCTGGCTCGAGCGGTGGAAGGCGGCGGATGCTCGCCGCAACCCGCTCGTGGCGCTGGCGGATCCGCAGGGGCCGGGGTTCGCTCGGCTCCCGCCGGCGCTGGCGAGCGCGCCGCTGCGGCTCGTCGACGCGCACCGTCAGGAGCACTCCCTGGAGCTCATCAGCGGGCTCATCGGCGTCACACAGGACCCTCACTCACTCGCGCTCATCCCGGAGTTCGTCTGGGCCATTTTGCACGAGGAGCCCGGGGCCGCGCCCGAGGAGCCCATCGAAGCGGGCTGAGCGCCGGCCGACCGGCGCTCTCCCATCGTTTACCCGAACCGCACATCGAGCCCCGCGCCCCCGCCCGCCACCACGACGTCTCGATCCCTGCACCCCGGATCCTCCGCCATGCGCGCCGCGATCGGCGTGATCACCCGCTCCTCGATCACCCGCTTCAGCGGCCGCGCCCCGCGCCTCGGATCGAACCCCGCCTCGGCTAGCCAGGCCCGCGCCTCGGGCAGCACACGGAGCCTCAGGTTGCGCCGCACGAGCCCGGTGCGCGCCTCGGCCTTGGCGAGCTCGAGATCGACGATCCTGAGCACGCTGTCCCGCCCGAGGCCCCGGAACTGCACGACGTGGTCGATGCGGTTCACGAACTCCGGCCGGAAGTGCTCGCGCACGCCCGCCGGCGCTGCGCGCCGCGCGCCCGGGGGCAGGGCGCGCTCGTCGTCGCCGCCGAAGCCGACCGGCGCCCGGTCGGCGACGCCGAGGTTCGAGGTCATCACGAGGAGCACCATCCGGAAATCCACGTGGCGCCCGTCCTCGTCCGTCAGCCGCCCCTCGCCGAGGATCGCGAGCAAGAGGTCGAACACCTCGCGGTGCGCCTTCTCGATCTCGTCGAGGAGCACGAGCGACAGCGGCTCCTGCCGCACGCGCTGCGCCAGCGTCGTCGCGTCCGGCCCCGCCGCGAGCAGGCGCGCCGACGAGCCCGGGAGCCTGTACTCGCTCATGTCGAGCCGGATCATCCGCCCCTCGTCGCCGAACATCGACCGCGCGAGCTCCTTCGCGAGCTCCGTCTTGCCCACGCCGGTCGGGCCGACGAACAGCAGCGTGCCGCACGGGCGCTCGGGGTCGTTCATCCCGGCCTTGAAGCGCGCCAGCACCCGCGCCGCCGTGTCGCACGCCTCGTCCTGCCCGATCACGCGCCGCTTCAGCCCGCGCGCGATCGTCTCGGCGCTCGCGGGGATCTCGTCGGCGATGAGCTCGATCGGCAGCCCCGAGTGGCGCGCGTAGGCCTCGGACACGTCCCGCGGGTACAGCACGCGCGCCGGCGCCGCTCCGGCCGCCTCCGCCTCCCCGCCGGCCCGGGCGCCGGCCTCCTGCGCGAGCCAGTCGAAGAAGCGGAACGCCTTGCCGGGGAAGAGCACGTCGCGCCGGAACATCGCGAGGTGCTGCACCAGCCGCTTCTTGCCCGCCGGGTGCAGCCGGACGCGCGTGTCCTTCCGCGCCTCGTACTCCGCGAGCAGCGCCGGCACCGCGGCCGCATCCGGCTCGCGCAGCCGGACGATCTGGAAGCACGCCACGAGCGACGCCGCGCGGCGCTGGCACGCCTCGAGCTCCGGCTCGGTGCACTCCGCGATGAGGCTCACCTCGCCGGTCCGGAGCGCGGGCAGGAACACGTCGCCGATCGACGCGCCGTCCGGCTGCGGCCGGAGCAGCTGCAGGAGCGCGCCGACGTGGAGCAGATCCCCCTCGTGCGACAGCTCGCTCACGAGCTTCAGGCACCTCGCCTGCCACATGCCGAGGTACTTCATCCCGGCGAGCAGCCGATCGGCCGACGTGCTGAACAGGCCCGGCGAGCTCGCGCGCGCCTTGTCCCTTCGCCACGCCGCGAACCGCCGCGCCAGCCGGTGGACCCAGGTCGTCTTGCCGACGCCCGGGCCGCCCACCAGCAGGATCGACGGCATCGACGAGGCGCGCGCCACGTCGAACAGCGGCAGCGCCTGCTCGAGCTCCTCGGACTCGCCCACCGCGGGCGGCAGCCGCTGGCGCGCGGCCTTCTCGACGAGATCCTCGGAGACGGCGTGCAGCGTCGGGCGCTTGTCCTCCGGGCGCCGGGCGGTCCGGCCGGCGCGCTCCATCCGGCGCGGCGACCACGGGCGCACGTACTCGTCTCCCTCCCGGCGAAAATCGAAGAGCGACCGCGGGGACTCGCCGAGCAGCGCGCTCGTGACGAGCTGGCGGAGCACGTCGGGCGCAATCGAGAGATCCTCGAGGACCACGGACCAGCCGAAGCGGGGGAGCATCACGCGGACGCCGCCCTCGGCGAGCTTGCTCGCGAGGTACGTGAGCCGCAGCGGGATCTGGCGCCGGCCGACGACGGCGGTCCGCTTGACCGTGGTCTGCGGGTGGACGTCGACGTCCAGCGAGCGGACCTCGAACGACTCGTCCCACAGGTAGCGATCGAGATCGTCCTCGTCCGTGGCGAGCCTCGCGTGGAGCTCGAGCTCGATCGCGCGCAGCACGTCGTCCTCGGAGGCGCCATAGGCGGACGGCGCCGGCCGATCGAAGAGGAATGCCCACGTGCGCAGGAGGATGCCGGTGACGCGGCCGTCGTGGTGGGCGATGAAATAGACGCGGAGCGATTTCTTGGTCATACGGTGGCGGTGGAAACGCGCAGCCCGAGCGCGCGAGCCTACCACACCCGGGCAGCACCCCGGTCCGGGAGCTCCGCTGCGTTGCTCGGCGGCGCTGTTGGTTGTTTCGTCGCGCGCGCCGTCGTTTCATTGCTCCGCTCTTTCATGTCGCCATTGCGGCGATTCCGCCGCAGTCGTCCGCGCAGCGCCCCGAGGGGGCCTGTCCCGGCGCGAGGGGGAGCGGCGCCGGAATACACTGACGGTCGACTCAACGTCAGAGCCACCCCATGCGTCGTGGTGACGGCGTGCGTCAAAACGGCTGCGCGCCGCGACGCAGGAACAACTGCGCTGCATAATTCTGGCGGTGTGGAGATGTGTAATCTCATCCACCCTGGTCTCCTCGGGAGGTGTAGAGTGGTGTTCATGCCGCAAACGCCTTATTTCACGACGCCTTGCCGCCGCGCGGCTCGAGCCGCGTTTTCCTTGTTCCTGTCGCTTGCCCCGCTCGCGGGGGCCGTGCCCGCGAGCGCTGCTGTGACGCAGCTGGACGGCACGCGCCTGCCCACGGCGGTCCGCAAGAATGAGCTTGATCTCGTGACCAGCCGGGGTTTCCGCGAGGACGCCGTCACGCTCGAGGGGCTCTTCGGGTACCGGGGGGAAGACATCGATCCCGTGGCCGACGCGAGCACGGAGCCAGGTGTCTTCTCGCCGCTCTGCGGGTTCACGGGAGAGCTGGTGCTGCGCGGGGGCGGGTGCAAGGTCGCCTTCGGCTGGTACAACGCGACCGCGAGCGGCGTGCGCCCGCCGGACAACCAGATCTACGAGCTGATCCCTGCGGACACCAAAACGACGTTCCGGTGCCAGGACGACGATTTCTGCCCGCTGGCCACGATGGTGACCACCCAGACGGGGCAGCACGGCTGGACGCCGCGGCAGTTCTCGGCGGCGGACATCCGGAACGATCGGCGGTACCAGGGCGGCCTGGTCGGCTTCGCGCTGATCGGCAAGGAGGGCACCTACTGCACCCAGACGAAGTTCTCGCAGCGCGAGCTGAACACCGTCTGCACGAGCTGCACGCCGAACGCGCCGTGGGTGACGACGCTCATCTACACGTCGACCGCCGAGCCCGACGCGTTCTATGTCGCCTTCGAGGACCTGCCCGTGACCGCGACGAGCTGGAAGGGGAGCCAGGGCGGGTACGAGAACGACGGCGATTTCAACGATTTCGTCTACTACATCACCGGCGTGACCTGCAAAGGCGGCGGCGAGATCTGCGATACGGGCCTGCAGGGCGCGTGCGCCGTGGGCAGGACGGGCTGCGCGACCGAGGGCGACGTCGAGTGCCTGCCCGTGCTCGAGCCTGGCGAGCAGAAAGAGACCTGCGACAACATCGACAACGACTGCGACGGCAAGGTCGACAACGGCGAGGGGCTCTGCAACGAGGGCTTCGTGTGCAACCGCGGGTCGTGCGTGCCGTACTGCGGGCGCGGCGAGGTGGTCTGCGACGTCGGCCTCGTCTGCAACAACGACGGCTTCTGCGTGGAGCCGGCGTGCGTCGACAAGGAGTGCACCGGCGGCCAGATCTGCGTCGGCGGCAACTGCGTGGGCGGGTGCGACGGCGTCGTCTGCCCCGCGAACCAGGAGTGCCAGCTCGGGCGGTGCGTGGATCTCTGCGCCCACATCGAGTGCGAGGACGGCGCGGTCTGCGAGCGCGGCATCTGCCAGTCCAACTGCGGCTGCCGTACCTGCCCGACCGGCAAGGTGTGCGGGGGGGACGGCCGTTGCGTCGACACCGGCTGCGACGGCAAGACGTGCGCTGACGGGCAGGTCTGCGTCGCTGGGAACTGCGCCGACGCGTGCGCGGGCGCCGTCTGCCCCGGCAACGCGCCGTGCGTCAACGGGGTCTGCGGCGAGCCGGTGGTCCACGGCGGCGCCGCCTCCGCCGCGAGCGGAGGGCCGATCGGACCCGACGTGGGGCTCGACGATCCGGTGGATCTGACCACTGGCTCTGGCTCTGGCTCCGGCTCCGGCTCCGGCTCCGGCTCTGGCGGCGCGAGCGGCGGCGGCACGGGCGGCAACAAGCCCGACACGTCCTGCGCGTGCCGCGCGGGCGCGACCTCGGAGGCCTCGCCGGCCAGGGTCGGCCTGCTCGGGCTCGGTCTCCTGCTGCTCGCCGGCCGCAGGCGCCGCGCGCGCCGCGCCGCGAGCCGCTAGAGCGACAATCGGGCTGAAGCCGCGAGCAAACAGCGAGAATTCGAACCGCCAAAACGCCAGGGACGGGCCCGCCGCGCGCCCGCGTCACCCCGCGGAGCGCGCGGCCATCGCCGCGACGAGGCCCCCCACGACCGCCGCCAGGACCCACGCGAGGCGCGCGCCGTACGGCGACGCGGCCGCGGCGCCGGCGGGCAGCGGGAACACCACCGACCGCACCCGCCGGGACTCCGCGTCGACAAGGAGCACGCCGTCGACGTCGAACGCGACGCGGTACTCGAGCAGCTGCCGCCGCGTCGCGGGCGTGTCGATGCGGGGCGCGAGCCGGCCCGTCTTCACCTCGGCGACATACCGCCTGGGACCGTGCGCCACGAGGTAGTCGGCGCGGAGCCCGACGCTGACCGGCTCGCCGTCGATCTGGACTCCGTACGAGATCGCGACCTGCCGGCCGACGATGGTGTAGCCGAGCTCGCGGAGGAGCGCCTCGGCGCGGGCCTCTCCCGCGGCGCCCTGCTCCCGGCACCGCGAGAGCCGGCGCCGCTGCCATGCGCGCCTCCACGCGAGCCGGAGCGTCTGGACCAGCCCGAAGGAGAGCGCCGCGCCGGCCACGGCCAGGAGGAGCTCGGGCGGCATGTCGCGGAAATCCACGCTGCGCGGGTTTGCTCAGGAATCGGGATACCGGGCCAAGTTTTCTGCGCCGGGACGCCCGCGGCTTGGCTGGCGCGCATGTCCACGTGCTCCTATGACAGGGCCGCAAGAGGCATACCGCCTGCTCGTGCTCTGGTGTGGTGGCGCCGTGTTCCAAGAGCGTGCCCGGCTGATCTGGGCAGGGATGTACACCCATCGTCCGCGAGAGCACCCTCCTGCTGGATCCGAGGGTCGTCTGCCTGTGATCGAAGACGAGGAGAGGCACCGTTCGCAGATCCGCGCGCTGACCGAGGCCAGCCGCGCGCTCGCGTCGGCGTGTTCGGCGCCCGCGGTTCAAGAGATCGTCCTCTCGGCGGCGACGCGTCTGAGCGGCTCCGGCAGGGCCGTCCTGATCTTGAACGACGAGGGCGGGCGTCCGGTCGTGCGAGCGGCGCTGGGGCTCGATCCGGCGCTGCTCGCCGAGCTCTGCGGCCGCCCGCTCCCGAGCGCCGACGACGGGATAGCGCGAGCGCTGGACGGGGCGGCCCACGTCGCCGCCGCGCCGCTCGTCGTCGGCGGCCTTGTCTCTGGCGTGCTCGCGGTCGAGCGGGACGCCCCGGCCTCCGGCGAGGATGCCTGGCTGATCGAGGCGCTCGCCGATCAGGCCGCTGTCGCGCTCGCTGGCCCCGCCGATGGCGCCGCGCACGCAGGCGCCCGGGAGCCGCGCGCGCGCCTGGAGGCGGACGTACAGGACGAGCGCTATCGCCTCCTCGGTCGAGCGATCAAGGACCCGATCTGGGACTGGGATATCCGGACGGACCGGGTCGAGCGCAACGTGACGTTTCACGAGGTCTTCCGCTACACGCCCGAGCAGACGGCCCCGACCGGCGCGTGGTGGGTGGGCCGCGTGCTGCCCGAGGATCGCGACCGCATTGCGCGCGCGCTCGAGGAGCTCATCCGCGGGGGCGCCGACACCTGGTCGGCGCAGTACCGCGTCTACCGCGGCGACGGCTCCGTCGCCCGCGTGTTCGATCGCGGCACGGTCCTCCGCGACGCGGGAGGCAAGGCGATCCGCATGGTCGGCGCCTCGGTCGACCTGACCGAGCGGTTCCGGATCGAGAGCGCGCTCCAGGACCGGGAGGATCGGCTCCGGCTGGCCACGTGGGCGGCGGACGTGGGCACGTGGCGGGTCGACCTGGAGACGCGGTACGACACGAGGGACGCGAGCCTGAACCGCATCCTGGGCCTGGACGAGCGCGAGACGACGCAGCCCATGGGCGACTGGCTGAGCCGCGTCCACCCGGAGGATCTCGACGCCGTGATCGCCGCGCACGAGCGGAGCGTCCGCGAGCGGTGCATCTACGACGTCATCCACCGCGTCGTCCGCGCCGACGGGTCGATCCGGTGGGTCCACGATCGCGGGCGCATCGTCGCCGATCGGGACGGCTCCCCGCTGTTCCTGACGGGCGCCGTCGTCGACATCACCGAGCTGAAGCAGCTCGAGCACGAGCGCACGGAGCTGCTCCGCCGCGAGCAGCAGGCGCTCGCCCAGTCGGAGAAGGACCGCATCCGGGCCGAGGACGCGAACCGCATGAAGGACGAGTTCCTCGCGACGGTCTCCCACGAGCTGCGGACGCCGCTCACGGCGATCCTGGGCTGGGCGCGGCTGATCAAGGACAAGGCCCTCGCCCCGGAGCGCGTCAAGCAGGGCATGGCGTCGATCGAGCGCAACGCCCACGCGCAGGCGCAGATCGTCGACGATATCCTGACGGTCTCCCGGATCATCACGGGCAAGCTGCGGCTCCGCACGATCACCTTGGATATCGCCGCGGTCATCGAGGCCGCCGTGGACACCATCACGCCGACGGCGAAGGCGAAGGAGATCGAGATCCGCGTCGAGCCGGGCGAGAGGCTCAGCCACGTGTGCGGCGACCCGGATCGCCTCCAGCAGGTCATGTGGAATCTGCTCTCCAACGCGGTGAAATTCACCCCGAAGCGGGGGCTGGTCACCGTCCGGGTGGGGCGGAGCGACTCCCAGGTCGCGATCTCGGTCACGGACAACGGCAAGGGCATCGCCACGTCGTTCCTGCCGTATGTGTTCGACCGCTTCCGCCAGGGCGACTCCTCGCCGACGAGGGCTCACGGCGGGCTCGGCCTGGGGCTCGCGATCGTCCGCCACATTGTCGAGCTGCACGGCGGCACGGTGGAGGCGGAGAGCCCGGGCGAGGGGGGAGGGGCGACGTTCACGGTGACGCTCCCCCTGCCCGCGGCGCCCTCCGCCGCGCACGAGCGGCCGCCGCCTGCGCCGGGGCGCGCCCCGCTGCGGAGCGGGGAGCCGCCGCTCTTCGGCGTTCACGTCCTCGTCGTCGAGGACGAGCCGGACGCCCGGGAGCTGCTCGCGTTCTTGCTGGAGGGAGCGGGCGCGCGGGTCACCACGGCCGACTCGGCGAGCGAGGCCATGAGCGTCCTGGAGCGGCTGAGGCCCGATGTCCTGCTCAGCGACATCGGTATGCCCGGGGAGAGCGGCTATGCGCTGATCCACCAGCTCCGCGCGGCGGGCCGGGACGAGATCCGGCGTATCCCCGCCGTGGCCCTGACCGCCTATGCCCGGATCGAGGACCGGAGGAGGGCGCTGGCGGCCGGCTTCCAGAAGCACGTCGCCAAGCCGATCGACCCTGCCGACCTGGTGCAGGTCGTCGCGGACCTCACGGGCCGCTCGGGCAGCGACGGGGCCCCCGCCCGCCCCCGGCGCGGCGCCCTCCTCGGTTGACCCCGCGCGGTCGCGTCAGGCGAGCTCGACGCCGAGCAGCCACAGCATCAGCGCCTTCTGCACGTGCAGCCGGTTCTCGGCCTGATCCCACACGCGCGAGCGCGGCCCTTCGAGCGTCTCGTCGTCGATCTCCTCGCCGCGGTGCGCCGGCAGGCAGTGCAGCACGATGGAGTGCTGCGCGGCCTTCGCCATCACCCTGGCGTCCACGGTCCAGCCGGCGAACGCGGCGCGGCGCTTCTCCGCCTCGGCCTCGTGCCCCATGCTCGCCCACACGTCCGTGTTCACCACGTCCGCGCCCGCCGCGCCCTCGCGCGGGTCGTGCGTGATCGTGACGTGGCCCGTCTTCCGCGCGCGCTCGACCTCGTCCGCGGGCGGCATGTACCCCTCGGGCCCGGCCAGCACGAGGTGGAAATCGAAGAGCGGCGCCGCCTCGAGCCACGAGCGCGCCATGTTGCTCGCGCAGTCGCCGAGGAACGCGATGCGCCGGCCGGCGATGCCGGTCCTGTCCCCGCTCGCCGCGAGCGCCTCCTGGATCGTGAAGATGTCGCTGAGCACCTGCACCGGGTGGCCGTCGTCCGAGAGCGCGTTGATCACCGGCACGCTCGCCTCCGCCATCTCGAGCAGGCGCGCGGTCGACGACGTGCGGAACGCGATGGCGTCGCAGTACCGGGCGAGGACGCGCGCCGTGTCGCGGATCGGCTCGCCGCGGGCGAGCTGGCTGCCCTGGGTGCTCAGCACGACCGGATGGGCGCCGAGCTGCGCGGCGCCGACCTCGAACGACACGCGCGTGCGCGTGCTCGCCTTCTCCAGGACGACCGCGATGGCCCGGCCGGCGAGCATCGTCGTGCGCCGCCCTTTCGGCTCCTCCTTCAGGCGAGCGGCGAGCCTGAGCACGCGGTGCGCTTCGGCCAGGGTGGTGTCCGTGATCTTGAGGTAATCGCGCTTCGCCATTGTCCCGCCTTCCGCGTCGCCGCCGTCCGGGCGCGCCGTCGCGCCGCGGGCAGCCCGCGACGCAGGGCGCGCCGTACGCCCGTCGTGATGTGGCACAACCGGGACGCCGCCGTCAATCGGCCGTGGATCCGCCGTGGACCGCGCTCAGCGCCAGATCTCGATCTGCCACGCCGCGTCCGAGATCTGCTCGACCGACGCGCGGATCCCGAGGAGATCCCGGAGCAGCCCGAGGTGGGTCGTCGTGTGGGATGACGGGCGCACGGTCCGGAAGGCGCCGCGGCCCGCGAGGGCGATCGGCAAGAGCAGCTGATCGGCCAGGTGCTCGCCCACGGGGACGCCCGCCGCGAGGTAGTCGCGCGCCTCCTCGGCCGCCTTCGCGGCGACGGACTCCGCGCGCACGCCCTTCGCGCCGAACCCGGTGAAGACCTCGGTCACGTGCTCGCTCTCGACGGCGATGGTGATCACGTTGCCCGGGCCGTTCCCGCCCCTCAGCACGCTGGGCTTGAAGCAGCCCGGCTCCCAGCCGAGCACCGCCGCCGCCGCGTCGAGCTCGCGCGCCGCGATGGCGCCCGGGAGGTTCGACACCGTCGCGACCGCCCGCCGGCCGCGGATCTCCCCGCGCTCGAGGAGCTCGAGCGGCGCGAGCGCCGGCGCCGGCGCGATCGAGACGCGGGCCAGCCCGCCGCCGGCCGGGTAGAAGCCGGGCGTCACGAGCGTCGCGGTGACGTCCGGCCCCATCCTCCGCACGAGCGGCAGGTAGGCGAGGTCCAGGAAGTCGAACGGCGGCGCCAGGGGGTTGTGCGTGCCGCCCTCGAGCGTGAGCGCCGACGGCGCGGGCGCGCGGAGCAGCGCGGGCAGGACGGTCTGCAGCACGAGCGTCGTGCTCCCCGCGCTCCCGACCTGGAACGTGTGCTCGCCGGGGACGATCGCGGTCGGTCGAAACACGATCTCCTGCGACCCGAGCGCGGCGCCCGACACCTCGGCGCGGCCGATCTGGGCCGCGGCCCGGACCGACGTCAGGTGTTGCCGCATCAGGCCCGGGCGCGCGCGGCCCTTGCGGATCGAGGTGATACGGACGGGCGCCTGCGTGATCAGCGAGAGGCCGAGCGTCGTGCGGAGGATCTGGCCCCCTCCCTCTCCGATGGATCCATCGATGGTCAGCATGGCGATCGGCTCTCCCCTGGATCAGCGATATCACGGCGCCGGGGCGCGGCTCACCCCTTCACGCAGACGACCTGCCGCAGGGTGTGGACGATCTCGACGAGATCCTTCTGCGCCCGCATCACGTCGTCGATCGGCTTGTAGGCCGCCGGCGTCTCGTCGATCACGTCCTCGTCCTTGCGGCACTCGACGCCCGCGGTCGCGGCCTCGTGGTCGGCGACGGAGAAGCGGCGGCGCGCCTCGCCCCGCGACATGACGCGGCCCGCGCCGTGGCTCGAGCTGCAGAAGCTCTCCCGGTTGCCGAGCCCGCGGACGATGAACGAGCGCGCGCCCATGCTGCCCGGGATGATCCCGAGATCGCCCGCCTGCGCGCGGACGGCGCCCTTGCGGGTCACGAGCACGTCCTTCCCGTAGTGGTGCTCGCGCGCCACGTAGTTGTGGTGGCAGTTCACCGCCTCCACGGTCGCGTCGAAGGGCGGCAGCTCGCCCGAGCCGCGGAGCGCCTCGACCACCTGCGCCATCATCAGCTCGCGGTTCACCGCCGCGAAGTCCTGCGCCCACGACACGGCCTGCATGTAGTCGTGGAAGTGCCTCGTCCCGTCCGGCAGGTAGGCGAGGTCGGCGTCGGGCAGGTTGATGAAGAAGCGCCTCATCTCCTGCTTGGCGAGCTCGATGAAGTGGCTCCCGACCCGGTTGCCGACGCCGCGCGACCCGCTGTGCAGCATGACCCAGACGCGGTCCTCCTCGTCGAGGCAGAGCTCGATGAAGTGGTTGCCGGTCCCGAGCGTGCCGAGGTGCTCGATGGCGTAGCCGCGCCCGACGCGCGGGTGCTTCTCGACGATCTGCCGGTACCGCGGCTCGAGCTCGGCCCACGCCGCGACCTGGGCGGGGGGCGGCGTGCGCCACGCGCCGCGGTCGTTCTTCCCGCCGTTGTCGGTGCGCCCGTGCGGCACGGCGCCCTCGATCGCCGTCCGGAGCCCGCGCAGCGCGTCCGGCAGCTGCGACGCGGAGAGGCTCGTGCGCGCCGCCATCATCCCGCAGCCGATGTCGACGCCCACCGCCGCCGGGATGACCGCGCCGCTCGTCGCGACCACGCTCCCCACGGTCGCGCCGATGCCCTGGTGCGCGTCGGGCATCACGGCGATCCACTTGTGGATGAACGGCAGCGCGGCGAGGTTCTTGAGCTGCGCCTCCGCGGCGGTCTCGAACGGCACGCCGACCGTCCACGCCTTGATGGGCACGCCCGAGTCCGTGGGGATGACGTTGTAGCTTCGCTCCATGGCAAGGTCTCCGGTGAGGGGTCGAGCCGTCCGGCGCGGGCCGCGGCGCGCGTTCGCGGCGGGGTCCGTCGGTCTCTGTCGTTCGGTCGCTCTGTCGCTCCGTCGGCTCGGCGTTCCTGCGTATCGCACGGCGCGTGCCACCCGAAATCCAGGCGATCACGGGCCGCTGGCCCTGCGGATTAGACGTGTGTATAAAACGGTTAGAGAAAATTCTATGACGCGCAAGACGACCGTGGTCCTCGGCATGCTGGGCCCGACGCTGGACACCGGGAAGACGCCGGAGCGCTGGTCGCGCTGGCGCCCGAGCGTGGCGCTGTGCCAGCACGAGGACCTGATCGTCGACCGGTTCGAGCTGCTCTACCAGCGCCGCTTCGAGGGCCTGGCCGGGACGGTGATGGGCGACGTGCGGCGCGCCTCGCCGGAGACGGACATCCGCGGTCACGTGGTCGAGGTGGACGATCCGTGGGACTTCGAGGCGGTGTACGGCGCGCTCCACGACTTCGCGAGGGCGTACCCGTTCGCGCCGGACCGGGAGGACTACCTCGTCCACATCACGACGGGCACGCACGTCGCGCAGATCTGCCTGTTCTTGCTCACGGAGTCGCGGTACCTCCCGGGTCGGCTCATCCAGACGTCGCCGCCGAAGCGCGACCGTGAGGAGCTCGCGGCCGGGTCGTTCACGATCATCGATCTCGACCTCTCGAAGTACGACCGCATCGCGTCGCGCTTCCAGAAGGAGCAGCGCGAGGGGGTGTCGTTCTTGAAGAGCGGCATCGACACGCGCAACGCGGCGTACAACCGGCTGATCGAGCGGATCGAGCACGTGGCGATCGCGTCGCGGGCGCCCATCCTGCTGATGGGCCCGACGGGGGCGGGGAAATCGCAGCTCGCGCGGAAGATCTACGACCTCAAGAAGGGGCGCCGGCAGGTGGGCGGCGACTTCGTGGATCTGAACTGCGCGACGATCCGCGGCGACGGCGCGATGTCGGCGCTGTTCGGGCACACGAAGGGGTCGTTCACGGGGGCGCTCCAGGACCGCCCGGGGCTCTTGCGCAAGGCGCACGAGGGGGTGCTGTTCCTCGACGAGATCGGCGAGCTCGGCGCGGACGAGCAGGCGATGCTGCTGCGGGCGATCGAGGAGAAGGCGTTCTTGCCGGTCGGCTCGGACAGGGAGGTGAGGAGCGAGTTCCAGCTGCTCGCCGGCACGAACCGGGATCTCGCGCTGGAGGTTCTGGCGGGGCGCTTCCGGGAGGACCTCCTGGCGAGGATCAACCTGTGGACCTTCCGGCTCCCGGGCCTCCGGGAGCGGGTCGAGGACATCGCGCCGAACCTCGAGTACGAGCTCGACGCCTCGGCGCGGCTGCTCGGCGTGCGGATCACGATGAGCCGCGACGCGCGCGCGCGGTTCCTCGAGTTCGCGACGTCGCGAGAGGCGGTGTGGCCGGGCAACTTCCGGGACTTCAACGCGGCCGTGACGCGGATGGCGACGCTCGCGCCCGGGGGACGGATCGGGGTGCCGATCGTGGAGGAGGAGATCGGGCGGCTCGTGGAGGCCTGGCGGCGAGCGCCGGCGGCGGGCGGGCGGGGGCTCGCCGCGGGAGGCGCGGCGGGTGAGGGGAGCGACGGGGACGAGCTCGTGGTCGCGGCGCTCGGCGCGCGCCGGGCGGCGGCGCTCGACCCGTTCGACAGGGTGCAGCTCGCCGAGGTGCTGCGGGTGCTGAAGGGCGCGCGGTCGCTGTCGGAGGCGGGACGGGTGCTGTTCGCGGCGTCGCGGGTGAAGAAGAAGAGCGTCAACGACGCGGACCGGCTGCGGAAGTACCTGGCGCGGTTCGACATCGACTGGAGCGAGGTGGTGGCGGAGGGCGGGTAGAGAGGGCTCCCCCCTATCACGGGGCCAGGACCGAGCCTGGGCAACGACGTTGCGGCGCCGAACCGTCGAGGGCCGCGCGCGGCCGATGCGCGATGCTCCCGCGGGCCGTGTCACGCCGCGAGCCGTGACATGTCACGCTGCAGCCCGTGAGATGTCACGGAGAATGGGCCTCACAGCGCGGCGGGCGGCCCGTCGTCCAGCGCGTGGAACGCGACGGCTCGAGGCATCTCGCGCGCTCTGCGCCTGGCACGTGGAGTGCTACGTGCTAGTCCGAGCGGCCGAGAAACAGCGTTTTCCACAGCGGCCTGTGCTCACGGGATGACAATGGCAAATCACGAGAACATCAATCCACCGGAGCGCACCAGGTCGTGTCCTTCTGCCGCTGGCAGAGGAAGAAGCACGACGGCGGACTGGGCCACGAAAGCCTGCTCGAAGGCGTTGACTTGCTGGTGACGGAAGGGTTCAAGACGCCGGCAGCAGCGCAGAACTTCGAAAACCTGGGTGACGAGTTCGGGGTCAGCAACGTGCCATGAATACGATCGATCCGATGACGTGCGCGATCGGTGTCGCTCTCTGGGCTCTCTTGGCCGTACCCCTCGGCTGCCAGGCCGAGGCGGAGGGCCACGAGCCATCCGTCGTGCCTGACGGCAGCATGGATCCGGCCGGTCCGGAGGTGACTGGCTGGGAGGTCGCCTCGGCCGA
Source organism: Sorangium sp. So ce281 (assembly GCF_051527395.1). NCBI lineage: Bacteria > Pseudomonadati > Myxococcota > Polyangiales > Polyangiaceae > Sorangium > Sorangium sp. So ce281. Next base: position 9,364,746 of record NZ_CP150322.1, on the reverse strand, counting down.
TGGATCCGTGTGTCGGCATCCGGCGGTGGTGGCGGAGTGCGCGAATGGTTGGTGTCGCGTTCCGCCGGGCTGCTTCATCATGGGCTCGCCAGAGAGCGAGCTCTGGCGTGGTGAGTACACCGAGATTCCAAGGGCGGTCACGCTCGAGCGCGGGTTCGAGATCGGGCAGTTCGAGCTGACGCGCAAGCAGTGGTCGGAGCTCGTCGAGTTCATGCCGGAGAAGCCGGTGAAGGTCCAGGATGGTACGGCGACCTGCGAGGACGACGCGTGTCCGCTCCGGTATGCGACGTGGTTCGAAGCCCTCCTCTTCGCGAACCTGCTCTCCGCACGTCACGAGCCGCCCCTCGCGCCCTGCTTCGAGCTCTCCGAATGTCAAGGCGAGCTGGGCCGCGGCGTGATTTGCGGCCGCGTGGGCCTCGCGGGCGACGCGGCGAGCGTCTACGAGTGCGAGGGCTATCGCCTGCCAACGGAGGCAGAATGGGAGTACGCCGCGCGCGCGGGGACGAGGACGGCCTACTACGGAGGTGACATCACCGGAGCGAATCCGGACGCGCGCTACGACCCCGAGCCGAACCTCGAGCCCATCGCATGGTATGACGTGAACTCGGGAGCGCGTACGCACCCCGTGGGGACGAAGCGGCCCAACCGCTGGCTCTTGTTCGACATGCTCGGCAACGTCGTCGAGTGGACCAGCGATCGACCCGTCTTTCACGATGCCGAGGGGCCAGTGACGAACCCTGCCACGGAGATCACCCTGAGGACCGACGGGACAGATCTCCGCGTGACCCGAGGCAGCAACGCCGCGGGCTCGCGTTTTCAGCTGCGAGCGGCCAGCCAGAATTACCCCGCATCGGACGCGGCGTACCGAGGCGTCGGCTTCCGTCTCGTCCGAACCCTCAAGTGAAGGCTCAGCCGCCGGGCGCCTCGTGGTCGCGGCGCTCGGCGCGCGCCGGGCGGCGGCGCTCGACCCGTCGACCGGGTGCAGCTCGCCGAGGTGCTTCGGGTGCCGAAGGGCGCGCGGTCGCTGTCGGAGGCGGGACGGGTGCTGTTCGCGGCGTCGCGGGCGAAGAAGAAGAGCGTCAACGACGCGGACCGGCTGCGGAAATACCTGGCGCGGTTCGACATCGACTGGAGCGATGTGGTGGCGGAGGGCGGGTAGAGGGGGGAACGGCGAAAGGTCGCTCACCTCGGGTGACAGAAGATCCTCTGTGCGATCCCGTACCCCCGGAAGAGCGACGCTATCCCCCTACGTTATCCATGCATCCAAGGCGACGCCCTCCCTCAACAGCGTGCGGGCCCGGTTGACGGCGGCGCAAATGGGCTGATATCCATCCAATGGGCCAGCTGGGGGCGCCCCGGCGGCGCGGGTCCGAACGGAGGTCAGATGAAGCTCTACTACTCGCACAACTCAAACCCACGTCTCGCCGTGGCTGTGGCGCGGCACGTCCAGGCGCCGGTGGAGTTCATCCGCGCGGCCCCGTTCGCGCCGGACCAGATCGAATTCTTCCGAACGCTCAACCCCAACACGCGCGTTCCGATCCTCGTCGAGGACGGCACGCCCCTCTGGGAGGCCGACGCCATTGCCTGTCGCCTGTGTCAGCTGACTGGCTCGGACTTTTGGCCCGCGCCCGCTCGTCTGCCGGAGCTCTTGCGCTGGCTGAGCTGGGCGCACCAGCATTTCAATCCGCCGGCGAGCGCGCTCTACTTCGAGTACATCGTCAAGCCCACGTTTACGACCGACCGAGCAGAGCAGTCGGTGATGGACCAACACCTGAAGGAGTTCCGACAGTTCGCGGAGGTCCTGAACGGTCTCCTGAAGGGCCGCCGCTGGCTGATCGACGACAAGCTGAGCTATGCCGACTTCCGCGTGGCCTTCGTCTTTCCGTATGCCGCGCGCGCGCGGCTGCCCTTGGCCGACTACCCCGAGGTGCAGCGGCTGTCGAACCAGCTGGACGAGATCGAGGCGTGGCGCGAGCCGTTCAAAGGCCTGGAGGGATGAGATGAGGAGCCCGCGGGCGCGCGTGGCAGGCTGAGCGCGCCTGCGCTGCGAGCTCGAGCCGAGCTACCGAGGGGAGAAGGAAATCACTCTGGCCTCGTCGTCTTCAGCACCGACCACTCGACGTCGCCGAGATCCACGAGCTGGTCGTGGAGCAGCCGCGGGGGCCCATAGACGGCGACGCCGATCTGGGCGTCAAAGTATCGCGCCGCGGCGCGCTGCAGCTGCTCGGGGCTGATGGCGCGCACCCGGCGCTCCAGCGTCGCCAGGTGGTCGAGCGGCAGCGCGTTCAGATAGAGGTTCGCGAGCGTCCCGGCCAGACCGGGAGTCGACGACACAGCAGCGGCCGTCTGGCCGAGCAAGCGCATCTTCGCCGTCTCCAGCTCGGCCAGCGTCACCGGAGAGCTCTTGATCCGCCGGATCTCCGCCAGGATCTTCTCCAGGCTCTCACCTGCGCGATCGAGATCGGCGCTGAGCTCGATCAAGAATCGGCCAGCGGTCCTGCGTTGATAGCACGCGGCGTGCACCCCATAGCTGATTCCCGTGTCGTGCCGGAGCGTGGCCGCAGAACGCGACACGGCGAGCCCGCCGATCAGCATGGCGATGAGATCGAAGGTGAGGGCGTCCGGGTCTGACAAGCCGGCGCATGGCAAAGCGACGACCAGGCTGGCGTCAGACGTGCCACCCGCGATCGCACCGATCCGGATCTCCCGGTCGCCGCGGGGGATGACCGCTGGCGGCGCTGGCTCAGGCGGCACCTGACCCTGCGCAGGGGACCATGGGCCAAAGTGGCGGCGCGCGAGCGTGAAGATCGCCTCGGCTTGCACGGCGCCCACGGCGATGAGAGCGCTGTCGCGCGGGCCGTATTGCCGTGAGTAAAAGCTCCTCACCTGATGCGCGGAGAAACCCCTGAGATTGCTCCCAAAGGCCTTGAATGGCAGCGCCAGAGGGTGATCAGGGCCATACAGCCCCTCGAGGGCGAGCTCGTTCAGCTGGGAAGAGATGCTGAGGGAGCGGCTGAACAGCGCCTGGGACTGCGCGCCGCGTGCGCTCTCGAGCGCGTCGGCGTCAAAGACGGGGTGCTGGACGAGCCGCGCCAGAAGCCATGCCGCCTTATCGGCGCCAGACGCCAGCGTCGTGATCGCGATCGCGGTTCCGGCGGAGTTCACGCTCCACCCGGGGAGCTCACCGCTGATGCGGAGCTTGCGCAGGACCTCGCCGTTTTCCAGCCGCGTCCCCTCGTTCAACATCCGGGCCGCGAGCTCCGCGAGCCCGGCGTTGCTCGGCGCTCCATCGTCGCGGGCCGCACGGTTGACGTAGACCAGCGTCACGAGCGGCAGCTCGGGCCGCTCGACGACGAGCGTCGTCATGCCGTTCTCGAGCTCGGCCGAGCGGATGTCGTGGACCCGCAGCGCTGGCTCGGCCGTGAGCGGGGGCGCGTTCGCGCGGAACTCGGCGTCCGGGGTCGGCGTGAGCGGCGGCAGGGGAGGAGGCAGCTCCACCCGCGAGCCGCAGCCCGCGAGCGCTGCACCGAAGAGCGCGGCCCACCCCATGCTTGCTCGCCTCATGCGGACACCTCAGCGTGCGTCGACGGTCAAGTTGCCCTCAGGGGACGCGAGATCCTCGGGCTCCACGCGGACGAGGCGGGCGACGAGGCGCCGATCCGCCGTGAAGTAGCTGCGCAGGCGCAGCGCGTCGTCGGGGGTGACGCCGCGGATCTCAGCGATCCGCTGTGCCACGTCGAAAGGTCTCGACGTGGAGCGCAGCGACTGCAGGTGTCGGAACGCGCGCCCGATCGGCTGATCATGCGACATGAGCTCGCGGACGATCGCTGTCTGTTTCAGCTCCGGTAGCAGGGCGCCCCAGTCCATGGTCCACATCTGGCGGATTTCTCGCTCGATCGCCGCCTCGACGCCGTCGTGGGTCGCGTGCTTCGTCAGGGTCGCCGAGACGGAGAACACCGATCCCAGGTCCAGGTCGTCGATGTCCGCGTCGACGTGCGACAGGGTCCCCTGATCATCGACGAGGCGCGCCCGGAGCGACTGCCCCAGCGCGTAGGCGAAGAGCCCCGCCGCGACCCGCTCGCGCGACGAGGCGAGCGGCGCCGCCCAGCACATCTCGATCTGCTCACGATGAACCGCATTCTCGAAGGTCACCCGCTGCGCCGTAGCGAAGGCGGGCGGGGCCGTCCACCTTCGCACGAACGGCGCCTTCGGATTGACCACCGGGCCGAAGTAACGCTCCACGAGGGCGCGGGTCGCCTGTGGATCGATGTCGCCGACCAGGATCAGGCGCGCGTTGCTCGGACGGTAGCCTTGCTGGAAGAACCACTGCGCGTGCCGCAGCTCGATCGCCTCCAGATCGTCGAGAGGGAGCGCTGGGCCCGAGTAAGGGTGGTCCTGCCCGAAGATGGCGCGCCAGGTGTGGCGCTGGAACATCTGCTCGATGCCGTATTTCATCAAGAGCTCGTTGCGCACGATCTTCTGCTCGAGCGCGAGCGCCTGTTCGTTGAAGCGCTCGAGCGTGAATGCCATGCGCTCGCTCTCGATCCACAGCGCGAGGGGAAGCGCGGCCGCTGGCGCGAGCGCGTAGTAGGCGGTGTAGTCGGGGGTCGTGGTCCCGTTCATGCGGTGCACCCCCGCTCGCTCGAGCAGGCTCAGGGCATCGAACGGCTTCATGTGACGCGAGCCCCGGTACGTCATGTGCTCGACGAGGTGCGCCAGCTGGCTATAGCCCCGCGGATCATCTCGGCTGCCGATCTCGTACGCGGCGATGACGGCGACCGTCGGCTGCCTGTGATCTTCCTCCAGGAGCACCTCGAGGCCGTTGGCCAAGCGGAAGTGGGCGGCGCTCTGAGCCAGGCCCTCGATGCCTCCCGCCGCCGAGCGGGCGCCCGGAGCTCCCGCGGGGTCCGCCGCTGCCGCGAGGGGCATGGCGGCCGCCAAGAGCCCCGCCACCAGCCCTGCGGCCCTCGCTCGCCCCGGCGCGCGGAGTCTCGGCTCTTTCTTGGCGTTCAATGGTTCACCCCTCGCGTGCTGTCTCCTGGCGCATGGACGCTGGAACGGCCGTCCGTGTCAAGCGCGCCGTATGGGGCGGTGTCGCCGGAGCGCCCCCTGACGGCACCGCTCGTCGCTCGCCTTTTGTCGTGCGTGCTGGCTTGTGTGGGAGCGCTCGACGTGGATGCCGTCCGTCGCGAGGGTCTCCCGTCCCGCCGGCGCTACAGAGAGCATCTCTGGATATTTACCGTTTCAGTTGACGGTTCCTCCCGACGGCGCATTGTCCTGAGCTGTTGCGAGCCGTGACGCAGCGAACAGGGATTTACCGGTTCATCTTGTCGGCGTGGATCGATGACGGAGGTCACCTCCGCTGTTGATCGTGGCGCCGAACTGCCCCAGAGTGCCCGGCGCTGGAGGTCGGTTTCGATGGCTTTTCGTTCATTTCACCAGGCACCTTTCCTGGCCCTTACGCTGGGGGCGGTAGTCCTCCTGGCGGCCTGCTCGGATGACGACGGCGGCGGCGGCTCGTCAGCGAGCTCCGGGGGCACGGGCGGCTCGTCGGCGAGCTCCGGGGGCTCCGGGAGCACCACCGCGCAGGGCACGGGCGGCGCGGGCGGTGGTACGGGCGGCGCCGGGGACACGGGTGGCGGCGGCACGGGCGGCGGCGGCGGCACGGGCGGTGGCGGCGGCACCGGCGGCGGTGCGGACGCGCAGGGGATCGTGCCCAATCCCATCATCTCTCGCGGCAAGCCCGCCTTCGCCTCGGCGGGGACGGCGTCGGCGATCAACGACGGCAAGTACAGGTCGGCGGGGACCTGGATCGCGGGCAAGCCCACCTCGGCCGCGCCCGCCTGGGTCGCCATCCAGGTCGGCACCGGGTACGAGCGGCTGCTCCTGAGCTGGACGGCCTCGTACAACTACAACTACACGGACGTGCAATACGGGGCGCCGGGCGCCTACCGGGTGGAGACGTCGAGCGACTCCACGAACGGCTCGGACGGCACCTGGACCCAGGTTGCGGAGGTGACCAGCAACCCGGTCCGCACGCGCGCCCACAGCTTCGATTTCGGCGGCAAGAGCTGGGTCCGGCTCGTCGTGACCGCGGCCCCCGCGACGACCGACGACACCGGCGTGCAGCTCGACGAGATCGACGTGCACGACATCTCGAAGGGCGCGGAGGACACGTGGTTCTTCCTCGGCGACAGCATCACGGCGTACGCCTACGACCGCGACACCCCGGCCACGCAGCCGAGCTTCGCCGAGAACGTGCACGCGGCGCACCCGGCCCACTACCCGGCGATGATCAACGGCGGCATCGGGAGCGAGCTCACGAAGAGCAGCGACAAGCCCAGCGCGCTCGATCGCATCGATGACGTCCTGGAGCTGAACCCCGACTTCCACTACTTCGCCATCGGTTACGGCACCAACGATTCCTGGGGCCAGACCGACCCGAGCACCTTCAAGGCGAACCTGCAGCAGATCATCGACAAGATCGAGGCAGCGGGCCGCGTCCCGGTGCTCGCGCACATCCCGTTCTCGCCTGACGGCAACCACGACGCGGTCCCGGTATTCAACGAGGCGATCGACGCGCTGACGGAGGAGAACGGCCTCCCTCCTGGGCCGGATCTGTATACGTGGTTCAAGGACCACCCCGACCGGTTCACCGACAAGGTGCACCCGGATCCCGCCGGGCGGGTGGCCATGAACAAGCTCTGGGCCGACGCCGTGGACGGGCTCTACCCGGCCCAGCGGTAGCGCGACCAGACGCCGGGCGACACGCGACCACGCGACCGAGCGCGCTCGCGGCGCCGGCGCGAGCCTTGACGCCACGCGGCCGCGGGAGCTAACTCGATCTGGCGAACTACACGGATCAGGCCAAGATCAAGGCGTTCGTGGGCGCGTTCCAGGGGGCGGCTTGGCGGTTCCCTTCCCCGGCCGACCTCCCGCGGTAGAGATAACGGGCGCCGGAGCGGAGCCGTGATGGACGACGATCGGGACGAGCGAGAAGAGGAGGACACGAAGCGGGACATCGCTCCCTACGTGCCGCGCCGCCCCGTGATGGCGGTGATCGGCAACGGCCTCGCGGTGGACGCGGCGACCGAGGTTGTGTGCGTCGAGCTCGGGCGGCGCGCCGTGGAGGCGGGGTTCCGGCTGGTCACCGGGGGGCTGGGGGGCGTCATGGCCGCCGTGTCGCGCGGCGGGCGCGAGGCGACGACGTGGCGCGACGGCGATATCCTGGGGATCCTGCCAGGGTACGAGGCGTCCACGGCCAACCCGTACGTGGACATCGTCATCCCGACCGGCATGCAGATCGGGCGCAACGTCCTGGTCGTCGCCATGGCCGACGTGGTCGTGGTCGTCGGCGGCGGCGCGGGCACGCTGAGCGAGATCGCCGTCGCCTGGCAGCTCGGCAAGCCGGTGCTCGCGCTCGCGACGAGCGGGGGCTGGGCGAGGCAGCTCGCCGGGGGGCGCGTGGACGACCGGCGCTCGGATCGGATCGTGTCGGTCGCGAGCGCGGAAGAGGCGGTGTCGACGGCGTGGGAGACGGCGGGCCGCGGCCGCGGCCGGGGGGCATGACAGGGCGCCGCGCGCGCGGCGCGGCCGCCGGGCGAGCCGGCCGCGCGGCGGCCCGTGCTAGCCTCCGCGCCGATGCCGGAAGCGGAAGAGGACGAGATCCAGCGGCTGAGAGCCCGCGTCGGGACGATCCTCCACGGAAAATGGCGGATTGACGCGCTGATCGGGGCGGGTGGGATGGCGGCCGTCTACGCGGCCACCCATCACGTGGGGCACCGCGTGGCCATCAAGATCCTGCACCCGGAGGGCGCCGTGTCCCGGGAGCTCCGCGCCCGCTTCGAGCAGGAGGCGCTCGCCGCCGCGCGGCTCGGGCACCCGGCCGCGGTGCAGGTCCACGACATCGACGTGACTGAGCGAGGCGAGCCGTTCCTGGTCATGGAGCTGCTCGACGGAGAGAGCCTCCGCGAGCGCGTGTTGCGGCTCGGTGCGATCGATTCGGGCGAGCTCCTCGCCCACATGGACACGCTCCTCGAGGTCATCAAGGCGGCGCATGACGCCGGGATCGTCCATCGGGACATCAAGCCCGACAACCTCTTCGTGACGCGCGATGGGCGGCTCAAGGTGCTCGATTTCGGGATCGCGCGCATGAAGCAGGGCGGCTCGGGGCTGAAGACGCGGACGGGCGCGGTGCTGGGCACGACGAGCTACATGGCGCCCGAGCAGATCCTGGGGAGGAACGTGGACGGGCGGGCCGACCTCTACGCGGTGGGCGCGACGATGTTCACCGTCCTCGCGAACCGCCGGGTCCACGACGACGACGGGCTCACCGAGGGAGAGCTCCTCGTGAGGAGGGGCACGACGCCGGCTCCTCCGCTGCTGACGGTGGCGCCGGGCGTGGATCCGCGGGTCGCGCGCGTCGTGGACCGCGCGCTCGCCTTCCAGGTCGAGCGGCGCTACCCGGACGCGCAGACGATGCTCGCCGACGTGCGCGCGCTGCGACGGGGCGAGGAGCCGCCCTTCGCGACGGGGGAGCTGGCCAAGATGGACGAGCGCACGCGCGCGCATGGCCGGGCCATCTCCGACGGGCCGCCGGCGGGGGCGCGGTTCCCGAGCGCGAGCCCGCCGGGGGTGGGGATGCCGGCGGCGGTGGCCGCCTCGACGTGGGCTCCTCCGGGCCAGCCTTATCCGGGGGCGGGGGCCGCGCCGCGGGGGCCGCGCGCGCCGGGAGCGACGCAGATCGCCGTCGCCGGCGGGGTGGGGGTGCTCCTCTTCTGCGTGGGAGTCGGCATGGTGCTGCTGCTCTGGCCCTCCCGCGACCAGGGCGCCGGCGACGCTGGCGACGCTGGCGACAGCAACGCGCCGGTGTCCCTCCCGAACGCCGCGCGGGCCCGGAGCGCTGCGGCGCTCGCGGTCGACCCCGCCGGCTGCCCGCCGGGCGTGCCTTGCACCTGCCCGGGCGGCAGCCCGGGAAACGCGCCGGCGAGCTGCCTGCTGACGTGCGGCGACGCGCCCGGCTGCAGGCCGAGCTGCTCTGATCGAGAGAGCTGCGCGAGCCACTGCGCCGGTGACTGCCAGTCTTCCTGCGCGAGGAGCAAGGGGTGCAGCACGACGTGCGGCGACGGCTGCTCCACGGACTGCCGCAACGCGGAGACGTGCCAGGTCAACTGCGGCGCAGGGTGCTCGATCACCTGCGAGGACGTGAACAAGTGCGCCCACGTCGTGGGCGACAGGAGCGTCGTGAGGTGCAATCGGGTCGGAGGGTGCCAGGTGATGTGCATGGGCTCGTGCGCGGTGGCGTGCTCCAATGCCGGGGGAGGATGCCCGGTGACCTGCGTGGGGCAGGGGCCCGCGGTGAAGTGCGGCGACGGCCGCAACGCGTGCGGGGACGGTTGCTCGCTGCCGCGGTGAGATTGGGCTGGCGTGCCTGCGAGCCCTCGCCGCGCCTCAGAGCCGCGCCTTGCGCAGCGCGAGCAGCCAGTCGTTGAGCTCTCCCTGGTTGGGCGGCTCCTCCGGCAGCACGGCGTGATCGCGGGCCGCCTCGAGGGTCGTGAAGGCGCGGGCGATCTGCTCGGCCCAGCGCTCGGCGACGTCGGGAGCGAGCGGCGCCTGCTCCCCGGCGCGCTTGGCCTCGACCAGCTCGCGCGCGGCGCCGAAGCCGTAGAGGTCGAGGAGCGCGGTGACGTCGGTGACGATCTCGCCCGTCCGGAGGGCGTGGGCGCCGGTCAACGTGGTCCTGAGGACGTAGAGGAGCTTCTTCGCCGACGAGCGGCCTCCCGCCTCCCAGGCGCGGAGCTGGCTCGTGGCGAAGCCGACGTAATGGCGGAAGATCCGGCGCGAGAGCGCGGCGGCGACGAGCGGGCGAAGCGAGGCGAGGTCGGGATCGACGTGCAGCTGGAGGGGGCCGAGGATCCGCTCGATGTAGTTGCCGTTGCCCTGGAGGACGCCGATGAGGACGGGGTGGAGCTCGTTCGACGTGTAGTCGATCTCGACGCCGTCGATGACCTGCATCCGCTCGGGGCTCGCGTTGCCGCGGTGGAGGCCGAGCAGCCTCTCGGTCGGCTCGACGTGGACCGCCTTGAGGTCGAGGTCGCTGTCCGGCGAGGGGAAGCCGTACGCGTGGGCGCCGCTCAGGGCGATGACGAGGTGCGAACGCTTGGCCTCCTCCTCGGCGATGACGCGCGCCGCGACCTCCTGCTGCTTTGCTTCGAGCACCTGAGGGTTCATCCGTCGTCCTTTCTCTCCTCGTTGCCGGGCGCGGGGTCGTCGGGCGTGGGGGCCGCGCCTCCGTCGTCCCAGGCCGCGACCGGCGCGGGGGGAGCGTCCTTGCCGAGGGGGCCGGGCTCCGCCGCGAGGTGCCGGCGGGCGATCTCCTCGCGGACCCGCCGGAGGAGCACGTCGGCGCGGGGCACGTCGGGGTGCGGCGGCAACCTGGTCGCGAGCCGCGCGGCCTCGAGGTCGGGCGTCATCGCCTCGGCGAGCTCGATGGTGCGTTCGAGCGGCCAGGCGCCGCTCTTGATGGCGAGGAGCGTCTCGCGGAGATCGCCCTGCACGACCAGGTCGACCTCGCCGTCGCGCAGCCAGCGGATGGCGGTCGCGATCAGGCGAACCAGGTTGTAGGCGTTCTTGGGGCGGAGGTCGCGGGAGAGGTCGAGCGACGTCCTGTCGGCCCGGGCGAAGGCCGCGAGCGAGGCGAAGTCGCGCGCGGGGAGGAGGCCCTGGTCGTGGAGCGAGCGGTAGAGCTGCTTGATGTACTCCTTCGCCTGGAGCTCCCGGTCAACCTGGGTCGGCGCGGCGCGCGGGCTGACGGCGGCGAGCTTCCGGGCGACGTCGTCGAGCGCCAGCGAGGGGTCGTCGGCGAGCCAGTCGAGCACGCGCTCCCGGTGCTCGGCCAGCCGGTGCGCCTGCGAGAGCCGCTTGAGCTGCGAGAGCGCGTAGCGGCCGAAGCTGCCGTAGATGGCCGAGGAGACGAACGCGTCGCGCGCCTCGAGGATCCAGGCGCCGATCTCGTCGCGCGCCTCGGCGGTGCGGACGAAGAGCAGCTCGAGGGTGTTCGGGTCGGCGCGCAGGGCCTGCCGGATGGCCTTCTCGACCTCCCAGTACGAGGCGCTGCCGTCGGCGCTCACGAGGTCGCGCGGCGGTTCGGCGAGGCCCGTGGTCCAGGGGAAGGGGAGGGCGAAGACGCCGCGCCGGTCGGTGTCGGACCCCTCGTTCGCGAGCCCCCACGCGCGCGACCCCACGACGGCCTCGAGGACGACGGCGGGCAGGAGCGCGTCCCAGGCGGCGCTGCGCCGCTCCGCGTGCCGCACCTGGCCGGTCTTGCGCGGGACGAGCTCGTCCCGGCGGTAGCGGACGACGCCCACGCCGACGAGCATCACGTCGAGCTCGGCGCCCGCCGAGCCGACGACGCGCCCGATGGCGCCCTGCGGGACGCGGCGCTCCCCGAGGACGCGGTCGACCCGGGTGGTCACCTCGGTGCCGTGGGGCAGAGGGACGGCGAGCGGATCGAGGTGGGTGAGGCCGCGCAGGCGGAGCTCCATGCGAGGACGCTACCATGCGGGACGGCGGGGCCGAGCGGGCTCGTGCGGGACGTACGGCGCGGCTTGCCTCGCTTTGCGGAGCTCGATCGAGAGGGGCTCAGGCGGGGTGGGGCCGTGGCGCGCGGCGGGTCCTGCGGGGTGGGCCGGTGCGCTGGGGGGGCGGCTGCGGTACGGTGACCGGCGATGATCACGCGGATCGAGGTCGACGGGTTCAAGTCGCTCCGCGGCTTCGGGCTGGACCTGGAGCCGCTGACGGCGATCGTGGGCCCCAACGGCGCGGGCAAGTCGAACCTCCTCGACGCGCTGCACCTCCTGTCACGGCTCGCCCAGACCAGCGTCACCGAGGCGCTGAAGGGCGGTCGCGGGGCGATCCGGGATCAGTTCTCGCGGCTGCGGGATGGAGCGGCGGGGAAGATAAGCATCTCGGTGGAGATGCTCCTTCGGGCGGACAGGGACCTTCCTGGGGAAGAGCAGCTAGTGACGAGGGTGCTTCACAAGACCGACATCGGGCGTGCCGTCCTTTCTTCAGGGATCGAGGACATCACCGTCGATGAACAACGCTTCCTCGTCTTCGATGATCCAGCTGCGGACGAGTGGATCCAGCAGCATCCGGCGCTGCTGCCGTTCGCTCGTTACAACGCCCCGAACAGCAATCGTATGGAGAGCGTTTTCAAGTTGGAGGGCACAAGATCCGTCACCGGTCCGGATACTCGGGTGGCTCGTTGGAATGATTCCGGACTGGAGTGGAACCCTGCGTTCGCCCGCACCCTTCAGCACCGCGGAATTCTGGTGGGGTCGCTCGCCTCTCGGAACTGGGTTGGCAGAGTTGCGAAGGAGCTCAGCGCAATCCATGTCGTTCACTTCGAACCCTCCAAGCTTCGCCTCTCCAGCGATCGCGCTGCAGGCCCGACCCTCGCGGCCGATGGCTCCAACCTCCCGACCGCGCTTGCCGCGCTGGCCCCCGAGGCGCGCGCGCAGATCCGGGCCGACCTCGCGGAGCTCATCCCGGGTTTTCGCTCGTTCGAGGTGGCTCCGGCCGACGAGGAACTCCGGCTGGAAGTGGAGTTCACGGACGGCGCCCGCGTGCCCGCCCGCGTCCTCTCGGACGGCACGCTGCGCCTCATCGCGCTGCTCACGCTCCTGCGCGGCTCGCCGCCCGGCGCGCTGATAGCCGTCGAGGAGCCGGAGAATGGCATCTATCCCGGCCGGCTGCGCGCGCTCATCGACAAACTTGTCGACGCGACCACGCCCAAGGGCGACGTGCTCCCGCCGCAGGTGCTCCTCACGAGCCACTCGCCGGCCATCCTCGCCGCGCTCCAAGGGAGGCCCGAGTCGCTCGTCTTCGCGGATCTCGTCCGGCGAGGCGAGGACCTCCGCTCCACGCGCATGCGCCATGTGCGCGCTGCCGACGGCCCGGAGCGCGACCCGAGCACGGTCTCCCGGCGAGAGATCGAGCGCATCCTGGACGCCGCGCGCCCGGAGGACGAGGCGTGATCTGGCCATGTGCAGGGGTTTACGCCGAGGGCCCGACGGATGACCGGTTCCTCTGCAACTTGATCAACCGTATCTTGCCGCCGCTCGCCGTCGAGATCTGCAAGGGCGGCTTCTATATAGATGATGCCCGGCGCATCAGTGAGCCGCGACGCATGCGGGGAGCCAGCCGGGAAGAGCGGATCGCCGCGGCGATCGAGGAGAGCTGGAGCGAGTGCAACCTGTTCGTCGTGCACAGCGACGGCGAGGGCGCTCCCGATGAGGTGCGGCGCGAGCGGATCGAGCCGGGCCTCGCCCGCGCGCGGCGCGCGCGCCCCGAGCTCGCCGCGGCCGCCTGCGTCCCCGTGCGGGAGACCGAGGCATGGATGTTGGCCGACCCCGAAGCGTTCTGCCGCATCTTCGAGACCGACCGGACGCCGCTCTTGCCTCCCGATCCCGAAGCGGAGTCCGACCCGAAAGCTGTCCTGGAGACGGCGCTTTGTGGCCTGGGCGCGCGGATGGGTCGAGGCGTGGAGGAGTACTATGCGGTCCTCGGGGCCGAGGTGCGCCTCGGTGCACTGCGGCGCCTCGCGGCGTTTCAGCAGTTCGACGAGGAGTTGCGGAAGGCGATCGCTGCCATCGCGACCCCCTGGGGCGCATAGGCCGCTCGCCGATCGCGCACGACCTTCGTGTGTCTGGGTCGAGTCCGGGCCCCTCATCGAGAGCGCCCGCGCGTCACGCGCCGCCGCGCAAGCGATGCGGGCATCAGCGCGTCGCCAGCGGATCGCTCCGCGGGCTGGCAGCCCGCGCCGGGTCTACCGGTCGGGTTTATCCGGCCTACGCCCGGCGGTCACCGCTCGACCAGCAGCACCGGGCTGCCCGAGAGGGCGAGCGTCACCTTGCCACCGCTCGCGTCGGCGGAGGTCTTCGCGCCGTCCCACGCGCGGACGTCGAACCCTGTCGCCGTCGCGAGCCCGACGCTCGCGGACGCGTTCTCCGTGCTGCTCGGGGTCACGGCCCAGAGGGCGATCCGGCGCTTGCCGTCCTTCGTGAATACGACGCCGCGAGCGCTCGCCGGCAGCGCGAGCTCCGTGGTCGCGCGGTCATCGTAGGACGCGCCGAAGAGCACCTCGTTGAGGGTGGTGTACGCCTTGCCGAGGTCGGTCTTGGTGGCCTGATCCACGGTGGCGAGGGCGCCGACATCGTTGTAGAGCCCCATGTGCGCGAACACGTCGTCGCTCCCCTCCTCGCCGTTCGATAGAATGAACCAGTCGACGCCGCCGATGCCGTGCGCCTGCGCCATGGTCATCATCTTGATGAGGTAGTTGCGTGCATATTCCGGGCTACCCACCTCCGGGTACTCCGGCGTCGGCGCGAGCGGCGCGCCGTTCTCCGAAACATTCCACCCTTGCACCTCCACGCCGGCGCCGGCGAGCGTCGCGGCGAAGGCGTCCTTCGATGCGAGGAAATCGTCGACGGACGCGTCCGAGCTCTTCGGGCTGAAGATCGGGTAATAGTGAAAATCGAGCACATCGATATAGGTGCCACCCTTCTCCGGGTAATCCGGCGTGACCGCCCCGCCCTCGGGGTTGTCGGTGTAGCGCAGGATCGCCGAGAGGAACGTGGGGTATCCTATGCCTCCGGTGGCGATCCGCGCGTCCGGATCTGCCTTGCGCGCGGCCTCTTTCGTGACGCGCAGCATCCTTATGTAGTCGAATATCGAGCCGTTGAACCGGGGGAGATCGGCGGCCTTCGGCGGCTCGGTGCTCCATGTCTGGGTGACGCGCCAGTCTGCCACCCAATCGGGCTCGTTCCACACGTGCCACAGCTTGACCCAGGACTTGTAGGTGTCGACGGTCCGATACACGTACGAGGCCCACGCGTTGCCCGGATTCACCGTCCCGTCGGCCGAGAAGATCGGCTCGTAAAGGCTCTTCGGGATATAGTACTCGTTCTGCCAGTCCTCCGCGCCGGCCGGCGCGACGGTCAGATCCACGGACTCGGATCCGATGAGAAATCCGATGTGATCCGCCATGCCCAGGGACGCGTAGGATTGAACGTCGCCGACCTCGATCTCGTACCCCCACCTCGCGAAGTGGGCCGCGGGCAGCTTGACGCGGAGGCTGCGGACGCCCGCGAGCGCGGCGAGCGTCGCCTCCTTGTCGTCGCCCCAGTCCGCATTGCGGTGGCCGAGGTTGGCGCCGTAGCGAAACGCTCCAGGGAGCCCGCCGTTGCCGCCGTTGCCGCCGGAGCCGCCGTTTCCCCCGTTCCCACCGCCTGCGGAGCTAGTGTCGCTGCCGCCCGACGCGTCGTCCCCCGGCGAGTCGTCCCCCGAACCACACGCAACGACAGCTGCAGCGCACAGCAGAACGGACCATCGACGCATGAACATTCCTCCTCCGGGCGGAGCCCGGAAGGCAGTGTAAAGGAACTTTCCCCAGCTGAGGCGGTCCGGCTTCCGGCTGGCAGCGATCCGACCCAGGCCGGGTGGAGCAGGTCGGGGGAGCGCGACCCACGTCAGGGCAGCGGAGCATGCTCGCCCGTCGGTTCCACGCCGGGGCGTAGGCTGACGAGCCAGGGCGACGCAGACGCATCTCCCGCCGAGAGCGCCGCGCATCGGTAGGGTATTGCTCGATCGCGCAGTAGATTGCGATTGCTCCTGTTCTGGCTCGCCCGGCCGGTCCTGCAGGGGTCGGGCGAGAATGCTCGCCGCGCGCTGCGGTCCCCGTATCTCGAGGCGGGGCGTCGCGTGTGTTCTCGGCTGGTACGTCGCTTGCCATTGCGCCCAGCTGTGGCCAACGCAAGAACGGAATCGAACATGCCTGGAAACTGATGGAAGGTCTCCAAGATTCACCTTGGAATAGAGCACCGCAGAGCCCCAGCTCGGCGCGGATGTCCTCGATGCCGTGGCGGCCGTTCGAGGCATTTTCGACGAAGGCGCGGCGCGCGAACGGCACCTGAAATCTGGCAATACAGGAGAAGGACGCAGATGTTTGAATGGTTGGTCGACGACCTGATGGACCTCACCGTCGATGAGCACGGCGCCGCGAAGTCCGTCGTCTTCATCGGCATCGCCGCGTGCAGCAGCAGTAGCAGCATCCTCTGTATCGGTTGATGCGGACGACGCTATCCGACCGGACAGGGCTCCTCGTCAGACGAGGAGCCTCCTCCGGCGCTCCATTGATTCCTGACGGGCTCTGCCCCAGTCATCGCTCTGCGTGCCAGCGCTGGCGGCGTGGTGAGGCCTCGCCGCCAGCTCCGCAGCGCGAAGAAGCTGATGAACGAGTATGAACAAGCTAGACGACGTTCCTGAGTTCCCCTGTGTCAAGACCTGGTATCGGGTCGCGATCACGGATGATGCGGTGATCTTCCAGCACGGAGAGAGGGCGCTCTGCTTTCAGGGCAACGCCGCGAGCAAGCTGCTGCCGGTGCTGCTTTCGATCCTCGATGGAACGCGGACGATCGAGCAAGTGATCGAGTACATGGGAAAATCCATCGAACCCGCCACCGCGAGCGCCTTGCGGTTGCTAGCCGAGAAAGGGGTGCTCACGAGCGGTTCTCCCGTCGGGGCCTCGGCGCCGCGGCCCGCCCGGGAATCGGCCCGCTTCCACGCGGCATACCGCGATGACGAGCCGGAATCCCTCACGCAGCAAAGGTTGAGCGACGCCAGCGTGGCGGTCGTCGGTGCCGGCGTTCTTGCCGACGAGGTCGCGCGCCAGGTGAGCCTCTCCGGGGTCACGGGCGTGCAGCGGAGGTCGTTCGATGCCGGGGCGGGCGACCTGGCCTCGGCGAACCTCGTCGTGGTCGCTCCGGATCGAGGCGAGCTCGATTGGATGGCGCACTGGAACACGGAAGCGCTGCGTCGACGTATCCCCTGGATGCAAGTGCTCGCGTACGACAGCAGGTTCTCCGCGGTAGGCCCGCTCTACCTTCCGCACGCAACCTGCTGCTACGAGTGCTACCGGCTGCGCCTCGCTTCGAACGTCGCGTATCGCGGACAATACTGGGCCCTGGAGCGCAGCATGCCCAGCTTCCCGCTGCCGTGCGCCATGCTGGCGATCGTGAGCGGCCTCGCCGCATTGCTCGTGGCCCGCTGGATCGTCTCGCGGGACCCGCTCTTGCCAGGGCGGTTTTACGCGGTCAACCCAGGTCCAACCGTCCGCAGCGACACGCACATGGCGTACCGCGTACCCCGGTGCTCGGCATGCAGCGCCGCCGTCGCCGCGAGCGCCCCCAGCCCCTGGTACGCCCTGCAGGCAGGAACGGAGCCATGAACATGTTTGCTCCGCTCCGCTCCCCAGGCGACGAGCCGGCGCGTGGTCACGTCACGCCGAGGCGCGCGCAACGCACGCCGCTCGCCGAGGTCGCCGGCAGGCTGCGCACCCTCGTGTCTCCCTATACGGGCGTCGTGCGCGACACCGTGGAGCTGCTTCGCGCTCCGGATGACTGCCGCTTCTTCAACTTTGGCGCCCGCACGGGCGACCTTTCGGATCTGGTCGGCGCGCCGAGCGAGGTCATGTCCAACGCCGTGCATCCCGAGCGAGAGGCGGCCTGGGTGGCGGCGGTCGCCGAGGCCGTCGAGCGATATTCGTCGTTTTACGTACCTGTGGGGGATCTCGTGTTCTCTTCGTATGAGGAGCTGGACGGGGCAGCGCCGGAGCCGGAGAGCTTCGCCCTGTTTCATCCATCGCAGTACGCGTCGAGCGACTTCCCCTATGTGCCCTTCACCTCCGGCGCCCGGGTCCGGTGGGTGCGTGGCTGGTCCATCCAGGATGGGATGCCCGCGTGGCTGCCGGCCCAGCTGACGTTCATGGGATCACACCTCGCGCGCGGCGAGCCGCAGATCGCCTACGCGACGAGCAGCGGGACCGCGCTGGGCGGTACGCTGGAAGAGGCCGCGTTCAGCGCGCTGATGGAGGTCATCGAGCGCGACGCGTTCATGCTCGCATGGAACAACCGATTGGAGCTGCCGCTCCTGGATTGGCAGCGAGACGACTCGCCTCGTCATGACGAGCGCGTGGTTCCGGCCCCAGCGGGCATTCACTATGCCGCGCTCGACGCGAGCGTCTTCTTCCGCGTGCCTACCGCCATCGGCGTGACGCGATGCACCCTGGCCGGGCAGCCCGCCCTGACCGTTGGCGCTGCCAGCGCGGCGACCGGTCAGGAGGCTGCACGGAAGGCGCTGCGCGAAGCCTTCCAGACCAGGGTGCTGGCGAAGCAGCTCTTGAGCGCTCTTCCCCGGGGACGGCGCGCGCTGGAGGCGCATCAAGTCCGCACGTTCGACGATCATGCGCTCTACCATGCGCTGCGAGAGAACTCCGCGTCTTCCGCGTTCCTCGATGGAAGCCGAGAGCGGCGCCACCTCGGCGACGTGCCCCCCCTGGAGGGCACGGACGTGCTCGGTCAGACCGCTTCGGCCGTGCGAGCGCTCGCGCGGCGAGGCGCCGGTGCGTACCTCGTCGACATCACCTCGCCGGATGTGCGCCATCCGAGCATCCTCGGCGAGGAGGCCGCTGGTAGGACGCTCCTGGAGACGAGCGCGCAGCTCCAGCGCTCGACGGCGAGGTCAACCAAGCGGTATGTGCTCGGCGAGGCGATTCGACTGCCAGGACCGGCGCTGCCCGATGTGGGCCTGACGGCGCTCCTGCGGGAGCGCAGATCGATCCGCCGGTTCAGCGGCGCGCGCATCGACGCGCAGGCGCTCGCGAGCCTCGTGTACGCCGGGTACGGCATCACCCACACGGTCCCCGCGAGCCCGATGACGATGCGGACCGTCCCTTCAGGAGGCGCGCTTTACCCCCCGGATCTCTACTGCGCCGTCCTCGGGGTCGACGGTGTTGCCTCTGGCGTGTACCGCTATGACCCCTTCCAGCACGCCCTGGAGCAGGTGCGGGCTGGCGACTGCCGGGAGGAAATAGGCGGCTCCATGGTCGCGCCCGGGATCGTGATGGGCGCGTGCGTGGTCCTGCTGATTGCGGCGATGTTCAGGCGAAACCGGTTCAAATACGGCCTCCGAGGGTACCGGTTCGCGCTGATCGAGGCCGGGCATCTGGCGCAGAACGTGCTGCTGGCGTCCCAATCGCTTCAGCTCGGCGGCGTTCCGCTGGGTGGCTACTATGACCGCGGCATCGACGATCTCCTCGGCATGGATGGGGTGAACGAGTCTGTCGTCTACACGCTCGCCATCGGTGTTCCCGCCTGATCAGGCCTCGACCGGCGCGAGCAGCGCTGCCCGGTGGCGCGCAAGGTAGCTCCGCACGTCCTCCGCGGGCTTGCCGGTCAGCTCCTCCACCGCCCTCGTGGCCACATCCAGCGTTCCGCGGGCGATCGCCTCGTCGAACGAGGCGAGCAGCCCGGCAATCGCCGCGGGCATCCCGGCCTTCTGCATGCCTTGCTCCAGCGCGTCACGTGGCACGGGGACGTAGTCGATCGACTTGCCTGTGACGGACGAGGCGATCTGCGCGAGCTCGCGCTGGGACACGGCCGCCGGCCCGGTGATATCGAGCACGCGCTTGCCGTCGAAATCGGCCGCCAGCGCCGCGGCCGCGGCGCGGGCGCAGTCCTCGCGCGTGACATACCCGACCTTGCCGTCGCCGGCCGCTGCGACCAGCTGGCCCGTCGCCAGCGCGCGCCGCAGCGAGGCCACGAGGAAGTCCGTATAGAGGTTGTTGCGCAGGACGGTCGCGCCGAGCCCGCTCTCCGCGAGGGCGTCCTCGGTGGCCTGGTGGTCGGGCGCGATCGTGATCGGCGAGCCGGGCCCGGGGTTGGTCAGCGACGTGTAGACCACGTGCCGCACGCCCGCCTTCGCCGCGGCCTCGAGCGCGCTCCGGTGCTGCGCGATGCGCCGGCCCGGGCGGTCCAGCGCGTCGGTGCTGATGAGCAACAGGCGCGCCGCGCCGGCGAACGCCTCCGCGAGCGAGGCGGGAGCATCGAAGTCTGCGCGCCGCACCTCGACGCCGCGGGCGCGGAGCTCGCCGAGCTTCTCCGGGTGCCGGGTCGTGACGAGGAGCGGCCCTGCGCCCTGCGCGAGCAAGAGATCGACGACGCGCCGCCCGAGCTGGCCGTTCGCGCCGGTGACGAGGAGAGGCTGAGACATGGTGAGAGCTCCTTGTGACGAGGTTGGGCGCATATTTGCCGCTGTCTCGAATCTGGTGCAACACGCATAAACTGGCTACTGTGTGCCGAAATGGGAACAATGGATCTGAACCACCTCTCCGTCTTCGCGGCGGTCGCCGAGACGGCGAGCTTCACGGAGGCGGCGCGCCGGCTGGGGGTGCCCAAGTCGACGGTCAGCCGGGGCGTCGCGTCGCTGGAGGCGTCGCTCGGCGTGCGGCTCTTGCAGCGGACGACGCGCAGCGTGGCGCTGACGACGGCCGGGCACGCGCTGGTGGACCGCCTCGGCTCGCGGCTCAAGGCGCTGACGGAGGCGATCGAGGGGCTCCCGGAGCTCGAGGACGAGCCGTCGGGCACGCTGCGCCTCACCGCGACGGCGGACTTCGCGACCGAGGTGCTGGCGGAGATCCTCGCCGCCTTCTGCCGCCGCTACCCGCGCATCACGGTCGAGATGCACCTGTCGACGCAGCCCGTGGATCTGGTGAAAGAGGGGTACGACGCTGCGTTCCGGTTCCTCACGAAGCAGCCGCGAGACTCGACGCTGGTCGCGCGCAAGGTGGGCGAGCTGCACCTCCAGTTCTACGCCTCGCCCGCGTACCTGGCCGCGCGGGGGACGCCGAGGACGCTGGAGGATCTCGCGGGGCACGATGGCGTGGCGCTCATCAAGACGAGCCCGTTCGGGCGAGACGAGGTGTCGCGGGCCCGCGCGCGGCCCCGCGTCCGGTGGCTCGTGAACGACGGGTTCTTCGCGCGCGAGGTGGTGCGCAACGGCGGTGGGATCGGCCTGCTCCCGACCTTCCTCGTCCAGCAGGACGTGCTCGCCGGAGCGCTCGTCCGCGTGCTGCCGCGCTGGACGGCGCCGACGGGCGGCGTCTTCCTCGTGTTCCCGAGCGGCCAGCACTTGCCGAGGAAGACCGTCGCGCTGCGCGATCACGTGGTCGAGGCGCTGCGGATGCAGCTCAAGGCGCGCGCGGGCCGCGCCGGTGAGGGCTAGCGATCCATCGGGTTGTCGCGCACATTACACACGTGTTGGACCCACGGCAGCGCCGCGACAAGATGTGATCCGCGCCTCCCCGCGGGCGCCCCTTAAAGCTTGATTTGTCGACAGGTCGTGAGGTTAGGCTGCACAGCCGAGGCCGCCGGCGCATCGCGGGCGGGGCACATGAACCTGAACATGAGCGCACACGTGGACACTCTCGCGCGATCGCCGCTCGCGGTGGTCGAATACGGGCTGGATCTGGCAATCACGGCGTGGAACGAGAGCGCCGCGCGACAGCTCGGGTTCCCGAGGCAGGAGGCGATGGGTCGATCCATCGCCGAGCTGCTCCCCGCCCCCGAGGGCGCGGGGTTGTGGCGGCGGCTGCTCGACGAGGACAGCGGGGAGCAGCGCCTGCGTCACGCCCGGAGGGACGGGGGCGACGTGGCCATCGTGTGGGTTCATCACCGCGTGCTCGATGCGCAGGGAGAGGCGGCGGGCGTGGTGTGCATCGGCCGCGACGTGACGGCCGAGATCGAGGCGTCCAGGCGTCAGGCGGAGCACGAGCACATCCTCCGTGCCCTCGTCGAGAACCTCGATGTCGTCGTCTGGGCCTGCGATGCCAGCGGCGTGTTCACCTACTACGACGGCAAGGCGCTCGCGGCGGCCGGCATGAAGCCAGGACAGCTCGTGGGGCTGAACAATTTCGACATCTACAAGGAGCACCAGACCGGGGGGTTGCGCAGGGCACTTCGAGGGGAGCCGATGCACAACGTCATGGAAGCGGACGGAAGGCCCATCGAGAACTGGTTCGTTCCGGTCCGAGGGGAGGGGGGCGAGGTGGACTCGGTGGTCGGCATCACTCTCGATCTCACCGAGGCACGGCGCGCGGAGAGGGAGCTCCGGGAGCGGCTGGCGATCATCGAGCGGCAGCAGCAGGTCATCCGCCAGCTCTCGACGCCCATCCTGCAGGTCTGGAAGGGCGTGCTGGCGCTCCCGATGATCGGCGTGGTCGACAGCGCGAGGACGGCGGAGGTGATGGACAGCCTGCTCCAGGCGGTGGTGCGCACCGGGGCCCGCTATGCGCTGCTGGACCTGACCGGGGTCGAGGCCGTGGACACGAAGACCGCGAGCTACCTCGTCGATCTCGTCCGCGCGATCCGGCTCCTCGGCGCGGAGGGCATCATCACCGGGATCCGGCCGAGCGTCGCCCAGACGATCGTCTCGCTGGGGATCGATCTCGCCGAGATCACGACGCTGTCCGACCTCCAGGCGGGCCTGAAGCATTGCATCGGGCTCACGCTGCGCGAGGCGACCCGAGGTGGGCGTCCCGACCCAGGTTGAGGTCGCCGACCCGGGTTGGGGTTGAGGTCGCCTCCTCCTCGCCGACCCAGGTTGGGAGGTCGCCGACCCAAGTTGGGGTCGGGACCGACGGCCCGACCCAGGTTGAGGTCGGACGACCCGACCCAGGTTGAGGGCGATGAGGTCGGGCGATGAGGTCGGACGACCCGACCCAGGTTGAGGTTGCCGGCCAGACCCTTCACCCTGGGCACGCGCCTGGCACGGACCTCGCATACAATCGTCTCTCGAAGGAGGCCCCCTCATGGATTACGACCGCTTCATCGAGGAGGTGCAGCGCCGCGCCGGCTTCGAGGGCCGCGATGAGGCCGAGCGTGCGATCGCCGTGACAGCACGGACGCTCGGCGAGCGGCTGCTGATGGAGGAGGCGGCCGCGTTCGCCGGCGGGCTGCCGGGTCCGGTCGCCGCCGCGATGCGCCGCGCCACGTACCAGGGCGACTTCGATCGCGACGAGCTCTACGACCGCATCGCCCGCCGCGAGGGCGCGCCGCGCGGCTTTGGCATGGAGCACGCCCAGGCCGTGTGCCAGGTCATCGGCGAGGCGCTGCCCGAGGCCGAGCGCGTGCGGCTCCAGCGGCACCTGCCGGACTGGGCGGACCTCTTCGCGCCGCGCTCGGCCGGAGCGCCCCCGCCGCGGCCGGCGCACGCCGCATCGCCGCCCGAGACCGGCCAGGGCTCGACGCTCGCGACGGGGCGGCCTGGCAGCCACCACCCCTTGAGCGAGGCGCGCCCCGAGACGGCCCACGCGCAGTCGGTCGCCCGATCGGACGATCCCCACGCGGATACCAGGCTGTCGAGCAGCCCGGGGCTGACGCAGGAGCGCCTCCGAGAGACGCTGGCTGACGGGCGCCCCGGCCCCGAGCACCCCGTCAGCGAGACGCAGCGCTGAGCAGCGAACCGCACGCGGACGACCCCATCCCGGCGCGGGGGCGGGGGCCTCCGGCGCCTGCTTGACAGCGGCCGTGCTCCAGCGAACACTTCGCCCCACGGGCTGCTCCGAGCCCGGCTCCTCGCTCGCCGCCGGCACGGCTCCGCGAGGGGCGAAGAGGGCGCTGCCCTTCGGCGGTCTTCGCTCGTGATGCTGCCGCTCTTCCGTCGGTGCCGGCCGACAAGGACCGATCTCGGCAGATCACCTGGACAGGGCCGATGGGGAACCGCCACCACCACAAGAAGCTGCGCGCCGACGTCCGCGCCAGGATGGCCCGGACCGGCGAGAGCTACCAGAAGGCGCTCGCGCAGATCCTCGACGAGCGTTCCACGCCGAAGGCGGCGCGAAACATCGATCTCGTGCCGATCGATTACTTCGGCGCGCCGGCCGCGCTCGCGACGTTCGAGATCGCGGGGCGGCTCGCGTGTCTCGTCGTCTCGAGCCGCCATCGCCCGCGGCCGTTCCCTCAGAGCCCCCTCGTCGCCCTGGCGATGCGTGGGCCTCGGGCCATCCATTGAGTGATCTCCGCGATCCCGGGTGTCGCGAGGTCATGATGAGCACGTCAACGAGAGATCGAATCGACGCCTTTCGCGCGCAAGGCTTCTTCATCATGCGCGCTTTTCTCGACATCGCCGAGCGCGCCGAGCTCCGCCGCGCGTGCGACGCCGCGCTCCTCCGCACACGAGCGCTCTCCCGGGAGACGGGCCACTCGACCCCCAGCATCTCGCTCCTCACGGACGGCGCGACCTGCTTTCAGGACGATCCCTGCGCGCTGGAGCTCATCTCCGCGTTCGTCGGCTCCCGGCGCGTCTGCGAGCTGCTCGCCGGCCTCTCGCGCGCGGGAGCGGGAGAAGGAGAGGAAGACGCCCCGCGCCTGAAGGACGCGCATTACTACCACGAGCAGACCAGGCGCGACTGGGACGGGGACTGGCACCGAGACAGCCAGTTCGGCCAATCCGATCCAGAAATCGAGCGCGCCATCGTCGCGACGACGACATCGGTCCACTTCAGGGTGGCGCTGGAAGACGACGATCGGCTCGAGATCGTCCCCGGGTCCCACGCCCGCTGGGACACGCCGGACGAGCTCCGGATCCGCAGGGGCGCCGATCGGACCACGCCGGACATGCCGAACGCCGCGCGCGTCGCTTTACGCGCCGGAGACGCGTGTGTCTTCCACGCGTGGTCCATTCACCGTGCAACTTACCTTCGAGCTCCTCCGCGTCGCACGATCGACGCCCTCTACACCTTCGCTCGTCCGACCGTGCGCCGGTGGACGCTGCCGTGAGGTGCGGCCGGCCTCCGCGAGGTGGGCGGCCCGCGGGTGCTGCTCGCTTGGTCCATGCAGCTCCCCATCGTTCCGCAGTATCGATCAGCTGCGCCTGAGCACCACCCGTGGGCTGGGCGTTCGTCTGAGCCCGGACCCGACCTCGCGAGCGCCGCCGCGGCCTCCGCGCGCGTGACCGGCTCGCGATCGGCGAGCAGGCGCCCGGCGAGCTTACAGCAGCCGCGCGCGAGGTCGCCTATCCTTGCCGCCCATGGCGCTCCGCCTGCCCCTGCTCCACCGCCTCGCCGGCGGGCTGGAGACCCGCCCCGTCAAGGCCGCGATCTCGCTCCTGATCCTCGTCTCGGTCCTGCCCATCCAGGGCCTCGACGAGCAG
Source organism: Sorangium sp. So ce281 (assembly GCF_051527395.1). Classification (NCBI taxonomy): domain Bacteria; kingdom Pseudomonadati; phylum Myxococcota; order Polyangiales; family Polyangiaceae; genus Sorangium; species Sorangium sp. So ce281. The sequence goes on along the minus strand of NZ_CP150322.1, from coordinate 9,339,699 downwards.
CTCCGCCCGTATTTCCTGGCGATCTTCGGCGTCGAGCTCCTCTTCCGGGCCCTCCTCCTCCACCAGCGCGGGGACGGGCGGTCGCGCCTCGACGTGCTCCTCTTCGCGTTCGACATCATCGCCTGGGTCAGCTTCCTGCCGCTCGAGCGGCTCCTCGACGCGCACGCCGCCCACGCCCTCCCCATGCTGCGGCTCTCGCGGCTCTTCCTGCTCCTGCGCTTCACGCGCGAGATCGCGATCGACCTCTACGCGATCATGACGCGGCGGGAGCTGCTCGAGCAGTTCGGGCTCGTCACGCTCGCCGTCTGGGGGCTCGCGTTCGGCTCCTCCGTGCTGCTCAGCCACCTCGCGATCACGCACGACTACGATGGCCGCGGCCCGACCCCGGACACCGACTTCATCGACCGGATCTGGTGGTCTTTCCGGCAGATCGAGAGCGCCGACAACCTCGTCGAGAACCTCCGGGTCCACCCCGTCGTGGCCGTCGTCTCGCTCGGCCTCACCATGGTGGGCGTCTTCATCACGTCGTTCATCATCGGCATCGGCGCCAACGTGGTCGACCAGGTCGTGCGCGCGGCGCGGCGGCGGCCGGTCCGCTACGCAGGGCACGCGCTCGTGATCGGCCCGGTGCACGAGGCCGAGATGCTCGTGCAGGAGTTCGTCCGGCTGTACGAGCGCCACCGCGCGCTCCGGAGCATCCGGCTCTCGGAGCTCTGGCAGTGGCTCGTCCGCCGCGGGCCCCCGCCGACCCGGCACGCGCTCCCGCGGATGGCGCTGCTCGGCACCGAGGACGACCCGCCTGCCTACCTCTACGCGCCGGGGATGCGCTGGGTGACCTACCGGCAAGGGGACAGCGCGCAGCCGGAGGCGCTCGAGCTCGTGGGCGCCGCCGAGGCGAAGCGGGCGCTGATCCTCGCGCGGCCCGACGCGGGGCCCGACGCCGACGCCCTGACGGCGATGACGCTCTCCTCGTTCCGGGCGCAGAACCCGCACGGCCACGTGTTCGTCGAGGTGCAGGAGAGCAAGAACCGCGATCTCATCCAGGAGGTGGGCGGGCCCGGGACACATCCGCTCGACATGCAGCGGTTCCTCGGCTTCTTCCTCTGCCAGCACCTGCTCACGCCAGGCGTGGAGTCCCTCTACACCGACCTCATGACCGCGGACGGCTCCGAGTTCTACACGCACATCTTCCTGGGCGAGGAGGCGGCCGGCGCCGTCGGCAAGCTCGGCAAGGCGCCGAGGCACGAGCTCTCGTTCTCGGACATGGCGCGCGCCGCCTACGAGAAGCAGGTGATCCTCGCGGGGGTGTTCCTCGGGGACGAGGCGGCGGTGCCGAAGCGCGAGGAGGGCAAGCTCGTGTCGGTCGAGGGGCTCGTGCCGTGGCTGAATCCGCTGCTCGATCCGCTCGAGGGGTCGCCGGCGTGGGCGCTCGGCGCGCGGGCGGGCCGGGTGCCGGCGCAGCGGCTCCGGGGGCTCATCGGCGTATCGGCGACGTATGCGCCGCTCCTCAACTACGGGCGAGAGCTCTACAGGGGGCGGGGGATCGAGCGCGCCGCGGCGTCGGACGGCGCGACGGCGGCACAGGCGTGGGCGGCGAAGCTCTCGCTGCACCTCGACGAGATCGAGCGGGTGCTGATCGTCGGGTACAGCCCCGCGCTGCCCTCGCTGCTGCACGCGCTCGCGCGGTTCGTGCCGGGCGTCGAGGTGACGCTGGTCCTCGGGGAGCGCGGGGACGAGCGGATGCCGCTCCCCGATCGGCTCGCCTCGCTCGGCGTGACGCTCGGCCCGGGCGGCGCGCCCCCGGGCTCGGACGGGGCGATGCTCTCGCTCCCGCGCGGGGGCAGCGCGACGGTGTACACGCAGCACGGGCACGACCTCGCCTCGCTCGCGGTGCGCTGCGTTGCGCGCGGCGCGCCGCTCTCCGCGGCGGTGTTCCTGAGCGAGCCCGAGGGGCTCGATCGCGACGCGCGCACGGCGATGCGGGTCATCCGCTTCGCGCGGGCGCTGGCGAGCCGGGAGCTCGCGCACGGCGGGGCGCTGCACGTGCTCGCGGAGTTCTCCTCGGTGGCGAAGGGCGAGCACGTCCGGAGCCTCCTTGCCCCCGACAAGTGCGGCTTGGCCGTGCGGGTCAGCCTCGTCAGCACCGAGCGCATCAAGAACTACTTCATGGTCCACAGCGCTTTCGTGCCGGGAGTAACGGCTCTTTACGATGAGCTCCTCGGCGAGGGCGGGCAGGACCTCGTCCGCATCGAGGCGCCGCCGCCCGACGGGGCGGGGCAGGCGGGCGACGAGCTCCGCTTCGACGACATCCGGACGGCGCTCGCGCCCCGGGGCGCCATCCCCATCGCGCTGGAGGTCGAGGAGCCGAAGGAGGGCCAGCCCCGCGGCGCGAGCCCCGTCGCGCAGCGGGGCGAGCCCCGGGGCGCGAGCCATGTCGCGCAGCCGGGCGAGCGCAGGGTCGTGCACCTGAACCCGCCGCCGGAGAAGGCCTTCAAGACGGCGCTCATCCGCGTCGTGTACGCGCTCGCCCGGCGCCAGGATCTCGTGATCCAGGGGGCGCAGCGGCCGAGGCGGGGCGACGCCGGTGAGGCCGCGCTCGGGGAGGAGTCCCCGCGGATCAGCGCGTAATCAGCGCGTAATCAGCGCGTAATCAGCGCGTAATCAGCGCGTAATCAGCGCGTGATCAGCGCGCCGCCGCGCCTCTTTTTCGCGCCTCGCCCGAAGGCGCGCGATCTTCGCGGCGAGATCTGTATCCTGGAGGTGTGCCCGAGCGCCCGGACCTGGAGTACGTCGTTCCGATCCTGGCGCGCGAGCTTGCAGGCGCGGCCGTGGCCGCGGCGCGGGCGGAGAACTCGGTGGTGCTGCACGTCCTGCTCCCGGAGCGGCTCGACGCGCTCTTGCCGGGCGCGGAGGTCCGGCGCGTGGCGCGGCGGGCGCACGCCGTGGTCTTCGAGCTCGACGGAGCGCGCGCGCTCGATCTCGTGATCTCCCCGATGCTGGCAGGGCGGTTCTCGATCACGCGGCCAGGAGAGACGCGGATCCCAACCGATCTCGCCTTCTCGCTGACCCTCGGGGACGGCCGCGAGCTCAGGGTCCGAGACGACGTGCAGATGAGCAAGGTCTACGTGCTCGCGCGGGGCGATTTCGACAGGATCCCCGGGCTCCAGCGCGTCGGCCTCGACGTCCTCGATCCTCGGGTGTTCACGCAGGAGGCGTTCCGCGCCGCGGCGCGCGGGCGGCGCGACCTCGCCAAGGATTTCCTGATGGACGGGACGGCGCTCGACTCCATGGGAGACTCGTACGCCGACGAGGTGCTCTTCGAGGCAAGGATCCACCCGAAGGCGACGGTCCAGAGCCTCTCCGAGGAGGAGACCGACCGCCTGCACGTGGCGATTGCCCGTGTCCTCGGCGACGCGACCCGGACGATCGCCCGGCGCGCGCCGGCGCTGGACGAGCGGCTGCGCGACTTCCTCAAGGTCCGCGGGCGCCCGGGCCAGCCGTGCCCCCGCTGCGGCGACAAGCTCCGTCGCGCGAGCGTCCACGGGCACGACGCGATCTTCTGCCCGGCCTGCCAGCCGGAGGCGCGGAGGAGCGCAGCGGGGGATCCGCGCCGCGCCAGGCGGGAGCCGGGCTGAGGCGAGGCCGGCGTTACAGCGCTTCCGACAGCGGCTCCGGCGGCGCGAGCCCCGCGCTCTTCGCCCTGCACGGGACGCTCACGCCCTGACAGCCGCACTGGTTCTGGCCGCCGTCGGTGATCTTGCCCGCCGTGCCGCTCTCCGCCTCGACGTTGAGATCGATGAAGTTGCACTCGATGGTGCTGCGCGCGAGCGCCACCGAGGCGCCGAAGCTCGCGACGGCGGCGCCGTCGCTCGCCTCGATCTGCACGCCGGTCAACGTGGCCTCCGAGTCGCCAGCGTTCTTGACGATCGTGACGCCGTTTCCCTGGAGCCCCTCGGCCGAGCTCCGGGTGCCGCGGACCGTGGTCTCCTCCGACCCGTCCGCGCTCACGGTCCTCTCTTTGCTCGAACGCGACCGAGGAGACGCGGAGGCTTCACAGGAGAGAGCAGCGAGCGACCGCCATCTACTCCGCGCCTCTTCTCCTGCGCCTCTGTGGTGCATTTTTCTTCTCACTGCATCGGCGTGCGGCGTGCCGGCGCGAGTCGAACCTTCGTGCGAGGCACGGTGACAGGGAGCGGCGTTCTGAGCTACGCTGAGCGCCCCGCAGGAAACGCAGTATGCTTTGCAAATCCCATCCATCTGTACATCGCCTGGCCGGCGTCGCCGTGCTTCTTCTGTCGCTGCCGGGCTGCGCCCTCGAAACGAGCGGCACAGGCGGGTCAGGTGAATCCGAGGCTCAACCCGGAGGACCTGGCGGCGCTCCCGCTGGAGAGCCCGGCGGACCCATCGCCGGACAGCCTGGCGGCGCTCCCATCGAAGAGCCTGGCGGCGCTCCGGCGGAAGAACCCGGCGGAGCGCCGACGGAAGAGCCCGGCGGAGCGCCGACGGAAGAGCCCGGCGGGGATCCGCTCGGAGAACCCGGCGGCGCTCAGGTCGAAGAGCCCGGCGGCGCTCCCAAGCCGCTGTGCGGAGCGGCGGCTTCATCGCTGATCGCGTGCTTCGCGTTCGAGGGGAACCCCGACGACGCCTCGCAGCATCACTTCACGCCCGAGCGGGTGCGCAGCCTGCACTACGCCCCTGGCCGGGTCGGGCAGGCGCTCTCGGTGACGATGGGGAGCAAACTCTACTTCCGCCACGACGCCGCATGGACCGCCTCCGCGATGACCATCGATGTCTGGATCAACCCCGCCTCTCTCCCCGACAAGCGGCGATACACCGTGATCGACAGCGGCGGGAAGCCTTCGCTCTTCCTGATGCCGGGCGGACAGATCCGCTGCACCATGGGCGTCGAGCGGAACGTGACTTACCCCATCGTTCCCGGGCAGTGGACGCACGTCGCCTGTCTCTCCGACGGCCAGACGCAGAGCCTCTACGTGAACGGCGTCGAGGTCGACCGGAGCCCCTCTGGCCCGGTGATCGCCTCCGGCGAACAGCCCGTCCACATCGGCTCGGACGAGCCCTCGGGAGAAGACGAGTTCAACGGGCTGCTCGACAGCCTCCGCATCTTCGGCCGGACGCTCACGCCCCAGGAGATCTGCGCCGCTGCCGGCGGCGGCTGCTGAGCTGCGCCGTCCGACGCGCACCCAGCGGGGGGCTCCGGCCCGCGGGTCGGCCCATGGCCGTCGCCGCGGGCCGGCTCCATGGCCGTCGCGGCAGATCGCCAGGCGAGCCCCGGCGTGACCGGCCAGGGCTGTCCGAAGAAGGCGCGCTCTCGGCGCGCGGAAGGAAGAACGGAGGGAGGGAAGAGAGCGAGAGAGGAGCGAAGCGCCTCAGAAGGGGGCGTCGCGGAGCGTGTCCTTGTACGTCGCCTTGTACAGATCGTGGCAGGCCTTGCAGCTCGCCTTGGCACCGTCGATGTCGCCCTTCTTGGCCTTCGCGATGCCGTCGTTCGTGATAGCGACCCACTTGTCCATCCCCTTGGGCGGCCGCTTCGCCACGTACTCCAGGGCCTCCGCGATCTTCGCCGCGTCGCCGCTCGTGGTCGCCGACTGCATCACCGATTTCATCCAGCCCTGCATCGGACAGGCCTTCTGTCCTTTTGCACCGCAGCCGAAATCCTTCTTCTCGGCGACGGATGCGGGGAGGTCCGCGGTCCCGCCTGCGGCCCACGCGGCTCCAGCAAAGCCAATGCCGACGGTCATCAACACGGCACTCATCAGCTTCTTGCTCATCGACATCCGACGTCTCCTGTGGGTAAGGGCAAGCGCAGCGAGAGACATTGCAGTTCCGCGGGTGGAAGTCAACAGCCACCTTGGTCGCCGAGCCGGCTCGCGAACGCCGCCGAGGCGAGACGGCGTTGGGGGACAAGATCTTCATCCCAAACGCCGCCGAGGCGAAGATAACGTCAGGAGAGAAAAACTTCATTCATGATGTCCGCCCAGCGCCGTCTCCGTCCTCGCTCGCGCCGCGCGGACGTCCTGACGCCACGTGGCGGGCGGAGGTGCTGGCCCGCCGGCGAGCGCGCCTCAGGGCCGCCCTCCGGGCGCGCGCCGCCTCCGCGCCGCCTCCGCGCCGGAAGAGCGCGCCCACCCTGGGCGCCGTCGGCGGGGTCTCCGTTCGTCGATGGCGCAGGCAGGTCTCTTCGCCGGCGCGATGACGAGGTTCGCGATGCGCCAGAGCGACCCATCGACATGACGCGACGACGTGGCTTATCGACACCGCGCGATGCGCTCCTCGATGGCATTTCAGATGCCTTGAAGCGAGCCCGCAGAACACGGCACCCGGCGGCGCCCTCTCCGGCGCCGGAGCCGTTCGCCAGCGCGGGCGCCCTCCTCGCCGATGGCTTAGCTGCGCTCGGTCCACCACCCGGGCGGCCTGCACACACGCACGTGTCCGTCGAGGACCCCTCGTTCGCGCCGGCGGGCGGCCAGCGCGTGCGCGGAGCCGGTCCTCCCCGAGCGCCCCGGCGTGTTCTTCGTGAGACTCCAGCCCTGACGCGTCGCGTCGCGCATTCGATCCGGTCGCGATCGCGCTGAAGGTGAGTCGCCCTACCATCCCGGGCCTGTATCCAGACCAGGCGGGCGGCGCGCGTGATATCGCTGGATTCACGGCCGTTGATGCGCGTCGGAGAGATCGTCGACGAGCGGTTCCAGATCGAGGGCCTCGCGGGCTCGGGCGGGATGGGGCACGTCTACCGGGCGCGCGACCGGCGAAGCGGCGACACGGTGGCTCTCAAGGTGCTTCGCCGCGCCGACAAGGGCGAGCTCAGCCGCTTCTCCTGCGAGGTGGAGGCGCTCTCGGCGCTGCGCGTCCCCGGCGTCGTCCGGTACATCGCCCACGGCGTCGCGGCGGACGGCAAGCCGTATCTGGTGATGGAGTGGCTCGCCGGGGAGACGCTCGCCGAGCGCGTCGCGCGGCGAGGGCTCACCCCTGCCGAGAGCGTCGACGTCGTCGCGCGGATCGCGGAGACGCTCGGCGCCCTCCACGGGCAGGGCGTCGTGCACCGCGACCTCAAGCCGAGCAACCTGCTCCTCGTCGAGGGGCGGCTCGATCGCGCGATGGTGCTCGACTTCGGGATCGCGCGCTTCCGGATCGACCAGCAGCTCACCCTGCCGGGCACCGTCCTCGGCACCCCGGAGTACATGGCGCCCGAGCAGGCGCGCGGCGAGCGGCGCGTCGACGCCCGCGCCGACGTGTTCGCGCTCGGCTGCGTGCTCTTCAAGTGCCTCACCGGGCGCGCCGCCTTCCAGGGCGCCGGGGCGCTCGCCGTGCTGGTCAAGGTGCTGCTCGACGAGCCGCCGCGCCTCCGCGAGGTCCGCGCCGACCTGCCGGACGAGCTCGACGCCCTCGTCACCAGGATGCTCGCGAAGCTGCCAGACGGGCGTCCCCGCGACGGCGCGGCCGTCGCCGAGGAGCTCCGCGCGATCGACCTCAGCCGCGCCGGCGCGGCGGACGGCGCCCACCCTGGCGCGCTGGCGCCCGTCCTGGAGCTCACGAGCAGCGAGCGGCGCGTCACGTGCCTCGTGCTCGCGCACGAGCGTTCGGAGCCCGAGGAGGTGACCCGCTCGCAGGAGGAGGAGCAGGCGCGGGCGACGGGCCGCGCCGACGAGCTCTACGCGCTCGCCGAGCGCTACCAGGGCCAGATCGAGCTCATCGACGCGAGATCGCCGCTGCTCGTGCTGACGAGCGCCGAGGCGGCCACCGATCTCGCCGCGCAGGCCGCGCGCTGCGCGCTCTCGCTGCGCGTGCTGCTCGGCGGCGCGCAGGTCTCGCTCGTGACCGGTCGGGCCGAGCTGACGTCGCGCATCCCGATGGGCGAGCTCATCGACCGGGCGGTCCAGCTCCTGCCGTCGCGCGGCGAGCCGGGCGCGGTCGCGGCGGTCCGCATCGACGAGGTGACGGCGGGGCTCCTGGGCGGCCGGTTCGAGACGAGCTGCGAGGGCGGCGCGCGCTTCCTCCACGGGGCGCGGGACGACCTCAAGGTGACGTCGGCGCCGGCGCTGCTCGGCAAGCCGGTGGCGTGCTTCGGGCGGGAGCGGGAGCTCGCGGTGCTGGCCGCGGAGCTCGATCGGAGCATCGAGGAGTCGACCTCCGGCGCGCTGCTGGTGGTCGCGGCGGCCGGCATGGGCAAATCGCGGCTGCGGCAGGAGTTCCTCGAGAAGGTGTCGGCCCCCGCCGCGCGCGCGGCCGACCGCGCGGGCGGCGGGGGCGGCGCCGACCTGGCGGACGGCGCCCGCGTGGAGGTGTGGATCGGCCAGGGGGACCCGATGAGCTCGGGCTCGGCGTTCGGCCTCCTGTCGCGCGCGCTGCGGAGCGCGATGGGCATCGTCGACGGCGAGCCGCTGGAGGAGCGGCGGCGCAAGGTGAGGGCGCGGGTCGAGCGGCACCCGGAGCTCGACGTCGGGCGCGTCAGCGCCTTCCTTGGCGAGCTCCTGGGCGCGCCGTTCCCGGACGACGACATCCGGGTCGGCGCGGCGCGGCGCAACCGGCAGCTGATGGGCGATCAGCTGCGGCTGTCGTGGGAGGAGTTCATCCGGGCCGAGTGCGCGAGGCAGCCCGTGCTGCTGATCCTCGAGGACTTGCAGTGGGGCGACCTGCCCACCCTGACGATGGTGGAGGCGGCGCTCCGGAGCCTGCGGGATCTGCCGTTCCTGGTGCTCGGGCTGGCCCGCCCCGAGGTGCACGAGGCCTTTCCGGGGCTGTCCCAGGGGCGCTTCGGCAACCAGATGATGCTGCCGCCGCTCACGCGCCGGGCGAGCGAGCGGCTGGTGCGGGCCGCGCTGGGCGACGAGGCGAGCGCGGAGCTCGTGGCCACGCTGGTGGACCGGGCGGACGGCAACCCGTTCTACCTGGAGGAGCAGGTCCGCGCGGTGGCGGCCGGCCACGGCGCGGACCTGCCGGAGACGGTGCTGGCGATGGTGCAGGCGCGCATCGAGGCGCTCGACGCCGAGGCGCGGCGCGTGCTGCGGGCCGCGAGCGTGTTCGGCCAGGCGTTCTGGCCGAGCGCGGTGAGCGCGCTGCTCGGGGGCGCCGTGGTGACGCGCTGGCTCTCGGAGCTGGAGCGCCGCGAGGTGGTCCACCGGCGCGGCCCCGGGCGGCTGCGCGGAGAGGTCGAGTACCGCTTCCGGCACGCGCTGGTGCGCGAGGCGGCGTACGGGATGCTGACGGAGGCCGACCGGCGGCTCGGCCACGCGCTGGCGGGCGCCTGGCTGGAGGGCGCGGGCGAGCCCGACGCGATGGCGCTCGCGGAGCACTTCGAGCGCGGCGCCGTGCCCGCGCGGGCCGCGGCGGCGTACCTGCGGGCGGCGCAGCACGCCCTGGAGGGCAACGATCTCGGCGCCGCGATCGCGCGGGCCGAGCGCGGGCTCGAGTGCGCGCCGGAGGCCGCGGTGGTGGGGGCGCTCCGGCTGGTCCAGGCCGAGGCGCACGTGTGGCGGGGCGACCTCGCGCTGGCCGAGCAGCGGGGGACGGACGCCGCGCGGCACCTCGCGCCCGGCTCGGCGCCATGGTTCGCGGCCGTCACGCAGGCCGTCGCGGCCGCGAGCAAGCTGGGCGGCTTCGACCGCGTGGAGCGGTGGATGGACGAGGCGGTCGTTGCGCCCGGGCTGGAGGGCGCGGGCAGCGCGAGGAGCACGTGCCTCTGCGCGGGCGCCGCGACGCTGGCCTTCGCCGGCCGCCCTGCCGTCGTGGACGCGCTCGTCACGGCGGTGGAGCGCGCGCTGCGCGACGGGTCCGCGGCGGGCGCGGAGGTGGTCGCGGGCCTCCAGAACGCGCGCGCCTTCCGCGCCATGAGCGAGGGCGATCCCCGCGCTTGCGTTGCCGGCCTGGAGGCCGCGCTCGTGGCGTTCGAGCAGGTCGGCGACCGGCGCAACGCGTGCATCACCCGCGCGAACCTGGGCTATTCCTACGGAGAGCTCGGCGACTTCGGCGGCGCCGAGGCGGCGCTCCGCTCCGTGCTGGAGGCCACGGAGCGGATGGGCCTGCACGAGGTGGCGGCGGCGGCGCAGGCCAGCCTCGGGCAGGTCCTCGCTTACTGCGGCAAGCTCGCCGAGGCGCGGGCCGTCGCGGAGGCGGCCCTCGCGTCGAGCCAGCGGCTGGGCGACCCGCGCGCCGAGGTGGTGTCGCGCTCGTACCTCGCGAAAATCGCCCTGCTCGCCGGCGACTTCGCGGGCGCGGAGCGCGAGGCGCGCCTCGCGGAGGCGCTGGAGAGCGCGTCGCCGTTCCGCGTCACGGCCATGGCGATCCGCGCCCGGGCGCTGATCGGGCTCGGGCGCGCCGCCGAGGCGCTCGCGGCCGCCGGCGAGGCCCTGGCAGCGCTCGAGTCGCTCGGCGGGATCGAAGAGGGCGAGTCGATGATCCGACTGGTCCATGCGGAGGCGTTCTCCGCGGTCGGCGATGAGGCTAGCGCCGCCGCCGCGATCTCCGCCGCGCGCGACAAGCTGCTCGACCGGGCGGAGAGCGTCCGTGACCCCGAGTGGCGCAGGCGCTTTCTCTCCCACGTTCCGGACAACGCCCGCACCCTGGAGCTCGCAGCGCAGTGGGTCGGAGCTGTCGGAGCTGGGCGGAACTGTCAGAGCTGAACGTGGCCGAACGTGGCTGAACGTGGCTGAACGTGACTCAACGTGGCTGTCCTGCGGCGGAATCCGCGGGGGACGTGCAATTTAATGGCTGACAGTCGAAGTGGTTTGCCGTACCCTGCTGATTGACGTGGAGAGTTCCCGGCTGTCGTTCTGTTGAGCGACGCGCCGGAGGGCGTGCTGTGATCGGGGAGCGTGGGCGCTCCCCTTGGCTCGCTACCGAGGTCTCATCACGTGAAAACCAGTGCTGTACTTGGGTGCGCAGGCATCCTTCTCGTGGCTACCGGCTGCGTCGCGCCCGAGCAGGCGCTCGAAGCGGGGAATGAAACAGAGGAGCTCGGCTCCGCCGCTGACGAGCTCGCCAGCGGCAATGCGCTGAGCTTCAACGCGCTGAGCTTCAACGCGCTGAGCTTCAATGCGCTGAGCTTCAATGCGCTGAGCTTCAATGCGCTCAGCCACACCGCGCTGAGCCGGGAGGCGGCCTCCGCGCTGAAAGACCCCAGCGAGCGGGGCGAGCTCTTCCGGTCGCTCGTGAAGTACACGGTCAGCTGTGCGCTCAAGGAGTCCCAGTCGTTCCGTTTCTCCTGGACCGACCGCGCGGGCGCGACCCACAAGGAGGTCTATCCCGGACACCTCGGCCTCGCGCCCCGGTGGGACCGGCGCCCGCTCGACGGCGAGGGCAAGCGGATGGTCTCCGCGTGCCTCGCCGCCCACACGAACCGTTATGGGGTCTCGGTCGGCATCTCGATGCGCTCCCGACAGAACCCGCTGCGTCACGAGGTCGGGTGCGGCGAGCTCGACGAGTACCCTCATGTCGAAGGGGCCTTCTGGGGGAACCTCTTCACGGAGACGCCGTACCTGCGCGCCTGTTACAACCCGGCGAACGTCGATGTCGCGCGCGCGGCGAAGCGCGACTGCGCCGCGGGCCAGCTCGACGCGGACGGCGATCTCGAGGGCTGCGGGATGATCGAGATCGTCGGGCGTTGCAAGGAGTACTGCGGCAAGCTCAACCGCTCCGGGGAGTATTACAAGGAATGCGATGATCCGGAGTTCGGCGAGACGCGCCATGTGATCACCACCGCGCTGCGGTGACTCTCGCCATCCTGAGCAGAGGGGCCGCCGGTCGTCTTCTCCCTCGGCAGCCCTGATCGGGGCCGAGCGAGCGCGCCGGCCTCCTTGGCCTCCTCGGCCTCCTTGGCGCGGGCGGCGTCGCCGGGCGAAGATGCGCGGCCATGGAGATGCATCAGGTCCGGTATTTCCTTGCGGTGACCGAGACCCGCAGCTTCACGCGCGCGGCCGAGCGGTGCGCGGTCTCGCAGCCCGCGCTCACGGCCGCCATCAAGAAGCTCGAAGAGGAGCTGGGCGGCCCGCTCGTCCTGCGCGAGCGCGGCGGCGCCAAGCTCACGGCGCTGGGGCAGCGCGTGCTGCCGCGGCTCCAGCGGCTGCGGGACGAGATGCAGGCCGTCCAGGTGATCGCGGACAACCACCGGCGCCTCAAGCAGGTGCCGCTCCGGGTGGGCATCCTCTGCACCATCGGGCCCGCGCGGCTCGCGGGCTCGCTGGCGGCGTTCCGCGCGGACGCGCCGGGGGTGGAGCTGGAGATCGCGGTGGCCGTGCAGGGTGAGCTCCTGCGGCGGCTGGAGGAGGCCGAGGTCGACGTCATCGTCTCGAACCTCGGCGACGCTGTTCCGGACTGGTGCGTGGTGGCGCCCCTCTACGAGGAGCGCTACGTCGTGGTCCTGCCGCCCGGCCACCACCTGGCCGCGCGCGAGGGCCTGCGGCTCGAGGATCTGGACGGCGAGCCCTACCTCGATCGGCTCGCCTGCGAGATGCGCGAGCAGGTGACGGGCGCGTGCGCCGCGCGGCGCGTGGACCTGTACGCGGCGTACCGCACCGACCGGGAGGACTGGGTCCAGAGCCTGGTGCACGCGGGGCTGGGTTTTGCCTTCATGCCCGAGCACTCGGTGCTCCTGACGGGCGCGTCGCAGCGCCCGCTCGTCGACCCGGCCCTCCGTCGCACCGTCGCGCTGGTGCGCTCGGGCGATCGCACGCCGGCGCCGGGCTTGCAGGTCTTCTGGGACGCGCTGCTCTCGCGCGCTGCCCGGGCGCGGCCGGTCACCCCTTCGCGGCGATGATGTCCACGTGCTCGATGACGGGCGGCGTGGCGAGCAGCTCCGGCGCCTTGGCCATGAGCGCGGCCGCGATGCGGCCCGCGAGGTGCTCCTTGCGCCCCACCTCGTCCGCGAAGGTATCGAAGATGCCGAACGTCGACGGCCCGATGCGCAGCGCGAACCAGTGAACCGTCCGCGGCTCCTCGGCGGCGAGGCCCACGGCGGAGCGGAGGAGCGCCTCGACCTCGGCCTCCTTGCCGGGCTTGGCCTCGATGCGGGCCAGGAGAGAGAGCGTCACGGCGGTCGGGGAAGCAGCGGTCATGGGATCCTCCTCTTCGGCGGCGCACGGCGCGCCGCGCTTCGGTGAAGAGAGTTGTAACGATCGGCGTCCGGCCGACCATTCGATGTTCTGGATGGATCCATCAGCGCCGTGGATGGCCGCTTCACAGGAGGGGTGGCCGCGATCCGCCGCCATGGCGGCGCCACCCCCTGAGGTGGAGCGCCTCTCGGGTTCTCCCGTGTCTTCGCGCCGGCATGGGGTGTGCTCGAGGCCGAGCGTCATGCCGACGCTCGAGCACAACGCCCTCGTCGAGATGTTCCGCGAGCACCCCGAGCTCGCGCCCCACTGGCTCGCGACGCTCTTCCACCTCGAGGTGCCGCCACACACCTCGGTCGGGGTCGTCGAATCGTCGCTCGACCAGCTCATCCCGGTGGAGTTCCGCGCTGACCTGGTGATCGAGCTTCGAGACGCGAACGGCGTGCTCGTGCTTGCGATCGTCATCGAGGTCCAGCGCGACACGGATCCGGACAAGAAGTTCTCGTGGCCGACGTACGTCACGATCGTGCGCGCCAAGAAGCGCTGCGGCACGGTCGTCCTCGTGATCGCACCGGACGCCGGCGTGGCCGCCTGGGCGGCGGAGAACATCGACCTCGGCCTGGGCCTCGGCCACGTCGAGCCGCTGGTGCTCGGTCCGGCCGTCGTCCCCGAGATCACCGACCCAGCCGAGGCGGAGAAGGACGCCGAGCTGGCCGTGCTCTCGGCGGTGGCGCACGGCAATGGGCCGAACGGGCTCACCGTGGTCAAGTCCGCGCTCGTTGCGCTGGGCCGGCTCGACCAGGAGCACGCGATGGTCTACTTTCAGGTCATCTGGAGCGGGTTGCGTGAGCCCATGCGGCGGGCTCTGGAGGCGTTGGTCATGGAACGGCAGATCGAAGGCGAGACGAGGTTTCCGTTCGTGCAGGAGCTCATGGATCGCGTCAAGCTTGCGGGCCTACGTGAGGGCGAGCTCAAGGGCCTACGTGAGGGCGAGCTCAAGGGCCTACGTGAGGGCGAGCTCAAGGGCAAGAGGGACACGCTGTTGCGGTTGCTTGCGCGTGCAGGGATCGCGCTGACCGCGAACGAGGGCGCGCGTATCCACGCATGCGCGGACATCGCGATCCTCGATCGCTGGATCGATAACGTCCTCGGGGCGAAGACTGCGACCGACGTGCTCTCCTGACCGGAGCGCGCTGATGGCGAAGACAGGCGAGGAGATCCTCTCGCTCCAGCGCGTCGCCGAGGAGGCGGGCACCTGCTACTTGGAGGAGGCGGGCACCTGCTACTTGCTCGCCGTGGACCCGAGGAAGGCGAGCCCGTTCGACCGCGGTCAGTTTGTTCTTGATGAGATCACCGCGACGCTCGAGTGGCTGCTCGACGAAGGTCGACGGTCGATTGCCGCTCTGAGCTGGGCCTGAACAGGCCGTATCCCGCCGCCTTGCCCTGCAGCCGGCGGAGACAAGGCGCGCTTCCTGCGAGACTTGAATCGCGAGGCCCTTCTCTTCTGGGGAGCCATCGACGACCCGACGTTCGAGCGCCCCGCTCAACCCGCTCTTGAACAGCGTCGGCGTATCGAGTGAGATACCTCCTCGACACCAACACGTGTGGTTGGGATTCTGCGCGCGAAGCGCTCTCGTTCGATTTTGACGATCTCGCAGCCGATCACTATGCGCGCATCCGCTCCGATCTCGAGAGCGATCGTCAACCTATCGGGAGCATGGACCTCCTCATCGCCTCCATCGCGCTCGCGAATGGGCTGATCCTCGTCATCCATCATGTTCGGGAGTTCTCGCGCGTGAAAGGCCTGCCATGGGCTGAGGCTCCTTGCCTGTTCCCGCGGCGTGAGGCGTCGAACCATGGGGAGCGGATCCATGGGGCATCGGTTCGCTGGCGTGATCTCGTGACACGGGCATCGATCCCGGCGTCCGGCCGTCTCGGGCGGAGATGGCCTGATCCTGCGATCCGTTCTCGGAGATTCCGGCTCGACGGCGCGGGGACCGAGGTTATGGTGCGACCCCGCAGCGCAATCGGGCCGACCCGCGGAGGGGAAGATGAACCAGGAAGAGCGGCAGGACGCAGCCACCTATCGCGTCGTCGTCGATCACGAGAAGCAGTACACCGTCTGCCCTGTCGAGCGCGCGATCCCGCGCGGGTCGCGGGAGGCCGGCAAGCAGGGATCCATCATGGAGTGCCTCGCTTATATAGAGCAGGCATGGGAGCGCCTGCGCGCCCCGGCGGAGGGATGCGCCCCGGCGGAGGTCGCCGTCCGAGCGCGCGCGGAGTGGCTCTCCTGACGCCGTCATGAGGTGAGGAGAGCGGCGATGACGGGGTGGAACGGGCTCGAGGGCGTCCCTCCGCTCATGTCGACCGAAGCGCCGGGATCCCTCCACGCAGGCGTGGATCCGAGTCACGGCGCGATAAGCCTCCTCTGCGTCTCGAGCGGATCGATCCCGCGCAGCACGGCGGCGCCGTGCGGTCCAGCGAGGCGACAGGCTTCCTCGACGGGGAGGCCGCGGGCGAGATAGTAGGCGAGGGCGCCGGCGAAGCTATCGCCGGCGCCGTACTCGCCGAGGACGCGGTCCGGCGCGGGCGGCGCGTCGACCAGCGCGGCGCTCCCCGGGCGGAGCACGCGGACGGGCCGCGGCCCGTCCGTGAGCACCAGCGCGTCGGGACAGGGGTCGTACGCGTCGAGCGGGGCGTTCTCGCGCGGATCGGAGGCGCTGCCGATGACCACGTCGGGGGCGATCGCCGCCGCCCGGAGCGCCGCGCCCCTGCGGGCGGTCACCACGAGGCGACGCGCGGCGCGCGCGAGGCGCAGGCTCTCGGGGTCGGCGCCGGTGAAGTAAGTTGCCCAGCGAGGCGACGCGCCAGACGGGCGAGCGCGGACGGCCGCGCCGCTCGGGGGCGACGATGCGTCCGAGTTGCCTCGGGCGCGAAATCGGACCAATCGACGCCATGGAATCAGCAGCGGCGCGGCGCGCGCCAGAGCTCGGCTCCTCGCGGCAGCCGAGCCTGAGCACGCTCCTCGGGATCGCGACATTTCTCCTCACGGGCGCGGCGATCGCCGTGGCCGCCGCGCTCATGGCCGCCTCGGCGACCATGCAGCAGGCCACCGGGATCCTCGGCGACGCGATCGAGAGCGTCCGCCTGGTGCACAGCCTGCAGATCGACATCCTCCTCGATGCACACCAGATCCACCGCGACAACGGGGCCGCCAGCGGCGGGCCGATCTCCACCTTCCACGAGTGGGAGAGCGAGCTAAGGAAGGGCCTTGCGGAGGCTCACCGTCACGTGAGCAGCCAGGAAGAGAGCGGCATGCTCGTCGACGCAGAGCGGCGCGTCGACGAGTACCTCGTCGGGCGTCGAGCCGGCGATGCCGGCGGCTCACCCCCCTCGCCGGACGCGCCGGCGCCGGCCACCGATTCGCTCGCTTTCGACGAGGCGTTCAATGCCCTCGACGGCCTGGTCGAGATCAACCTCCATCAGGCCCGCGCGTCCCAGGCGCTCGTGGAGCGTCTGGGTCAGCGCGCGACCACCGCCGGCGTCGCGGCCGTCCTCTTCTTCATGGCCGGCGCGTCCCTGGTCCTCATCAGCGCGCGGCGGCTCGTCTACGGCCCCGTCGTCGCGATCCAGGAGGCGATCGGCCGCTACGGCGCGGGGGACCGCGCCGTGCGCGCGCCGCTCGTCGGGCCGCGCGAGCTCGGGGACATCGCGCGGGCCTTCAACAGCACGGCGGAGTCGCTGGAGCGCCAGCGTGAGGCGCGGTTCGCGTTCCTCGGCGGCGTGGCGCACGACCTCAGGAACCCGCTCTCGGCGCTCCGGCTGTCGGTCGGCTTCCTCAACGACGGAGGCCCCCCGTCGGAGCCGCGCGTGCAGCGGACCATGGCGCTCGTCGGACGGCAGGTCGATCGCCTCGAGCGCATGGTCGGGGACCTCCTTGACGCGTCACAGATCGAGGCGTGCAAGCTCGAGCTCCGGGTCGAGGCGCGCGACCTGCGCGAGCTCGTGCAGGAGGCGGCCGAGCTCTATCGCCCGGTGTCGCCGGAGCACCCGATCGAGCTCTCGCTCCCCGAGGCGCCGGTGCTCGTCCGCTGCGATGCGACGCGGATCCAGCAGGTGCTCAACAACCTCCTGTCGAACGCGCTCAAGTACTCTCCCGCCGGCGGCCCGATCGATGTGGCGGTCCACGGCGGCGCGGGCCGCGCCGAGATCGCGGTTCGCGATCGCGGGGTCGGGATCGATCCGGCGGATCTGGCGCACCTCTTCGAGCCGTTCCAGCGCCTCAAGGCGTCGGCGGGCGCGATCCCGGGGACGGGCCTCGGGCTCGCGGTGGCGAAGCGCATCGTCGAGGCGCACGGCGGCCGCCTCCTCGTCGAGAGCGAGCCGGGCGCCGGCTCGGTGTTCCGGGTCGAGCTGCCGCGTGCGTCCTGATGGGAGAGGCGGTGCACGAGGCCGCGACGTGCGGCGCGCGAAGGGCGACGCCTCCACGAAGCGACCCCGCTCCGCCGGGCCGTACGGTCAGGCGCCCGTCCCCGCCGCGCGCCGCCATCGGTCGTCGCGGCGCACCGCCCGCCCCTCGCGCTCCAGCTTGATCAGGTGAGCCTCGAGGCTCAGCCGCGCGAGCGGCCAGGCGACCGGCGCCTTGTCTGCATAGACGACCGGCAAGAGCGCCTCGAGCGACGCGCCGCCCGCGCCGTCCTCGCCGGCCGCCTCGAGCGCCGCGACCACCAGCCGCTCCCGCCCCAGCCGGTGCGCGATGTAGCGCCGGAACAGCGCCTCCGGCGCGCCGATCGGCCCGCCGTGCGCCGGCAGCGCGACCCGCGCCCCGAGCCCCGCGAGCCGCTCGATCTGCGCGAGGTACTCCGCCATGTCGCCCTCCCGGGGATCGATCAGGATGGTCCCCTCGCCGGCCACCATGTCGCCGCAGACCAGGGCGCCCTGCGCCTCGTCGAGGAAGCAGAGGTGGTCGGGCGCGTGCCCCGGCGTGTGGAGCACCCGCAGCGCCGTCGGCTCCGGCCCGCCGAGCCGCACCACCTCCCCGTCCGCGAGGCGGCGCGCGAGCGGGACGCCCGGGAGGCGCGGGGCCGCCTCGGCGTGCCCCCAGACCGGCAAGCCGAGCTCGGCCGCGAAGAAGCGCGCGCCCCCGACGTGGTCGGCGTGGTGGTGGGTCACCGCGATCGCCACGAGCGACCGCCCCTGGGAGGCGAAGCCGCGCGCCCAGGCGAGCCACTCGCGGCGCTCGTCCTCGTACGGCGTGGCCGGCTCGACGAGCAGCACCTCGCCGCCGCCGAGCGCGTAGCTGTTCGTGTGGGTCGCGGGCGGCAGGGTCGGCGTGCGCGCGGGGAAGGCCTCCACGCCGCGCACGCCGGGCCCGACGGGCTGCGGGCGGATCACCGCTCGACGACGACCGCGAGCGCCTCGCCGCCGCCGATGCAGAGCGTGGCCAGGCCGCGCTTCGCGTTCCGGTCCTTCATGGCGAAGAGCAGCGTCGTCAGGATGCGCGCCCCGCTCGCGCCGATCGGGTGGCCGAGCGCGACCGCGCCGCCGCGGACGTTGACCTTCTGGGCGTCGAGCCCGGAGAGCTTGTTCACCGCGAGCGCCACCACCGCGAACGCCTCGTTCACCTCGAAGAGGTCGATCTGGTCCGTCGGGATGCCGAGCTTCTTCGTGGTGTTCGCGATGGCCGCGGCCGGCGCCGTCGTGAACCACTCGGGCGCCTGCGCGGCGCCGCCATAGCCGACGATCCGCGCGAGCGGCGTGAGCTTGTGCTCCTTGACGGCGCGCTCGCTCGCCAGGACGAGCGCGCTCGCGCCGTCGTTGATCGACGACGCGTTGGCCGCGGTGATCGTCCCGTCCTTCTGGAACGCGGGCTTCAGGGACGCGAACTTCTCGGGCTTGCCCGCAGGCGGGCCCTCGTCCTCCTTCACGACCACCGCGTCGCCCTTCCTCTGCGGGACGGAGACGGGCGCGATCTCCGCGGCGAAGAGCCCCTCGCGCTGGGCCGCGACAGCGCGGCGGAAGCTCTCCTTCGCGTACTCGTCCTGCGCTTCCCGAGAGAAGCCGTGCTCCCTGGCGCACGCGTCGCCCGCGGTGCCCATGTGGAAGTTACCGTACGGATCCCAGAGGCCATCGTGGATCATCCCGTCCACGAGCTTGCCGTCGCCCATGCGGTAGCCGGAGCGCGCCTGCGGGAGGTAGTAGGGTACGTTCGACATCGACTCCATGCCGCCGGCGACGACGACGTCCGCGTCGCCGAGCGCCACCGTCTTCGCGCCGAAGAGGACGGCCTGGAGGCCCGAGCCGCAGACCTTGCTCACGGTGGTGGCCGGCACCTTGCTCGGGATGCCGGCGAAGATGGCGGCCTGCCGGGCCGGAGCCTGCCCGATACCGGCGGACAGGACATTGCCGAGGAACACCTCCTCGACGGCCTCCGGAGACAGCTTTGCCCGCTCGAGCGCCGCCCGGATGGCGACCTCACCCAGGCGGGGGGCGGGCAAGGGCGAGAGTGCGCCCTGGAACGCGCCGATCGGCGTCCGGGCCGCTGCGACGATATACACGGGGACGGGCAGGGTCATGATCTCCTCCAGCAGCGCTGATGCCATGTCATTCGATGACGCCAGCCGTGCGCCTTGCGAATGTGCCTTGGGTACCTCGGCTGGCCTGGGGGGGCAAGCCGGCCCCGCGACGCCCCGCTGCCCGCGCGGTTGCCTGCGCGGTTCGTCCGGTTCGCGCGGTTCGCGGGTTCACATCGATCATCGATCGCATCGATCGCATCGATCGCATCGATCGCATCGATCGCCCCCCTGCCTCGCTCCGCCGGCCGGGCTCTTCGCGACCGGGCTCTCGCGATCCCCTCGAGATCGTATGTCACCACCCAGCCGCCGCGCGCCGCGCCTCGCGCGAGGGGCGCCGCCGCCGCGCGCAGGCGCGGGAAACCCGGAGTGGAGCGCAGTCGTCGTGCGGCCGCCCTCGGACGGACCCCAAGCTCCGCCCGAGCCGGATCCGGGCTGGCCCTGAGCGCCCTCCGGGCCGAGGCCCCGCCGACTCGTCGCCTGGGCGCGGCGCGCGGCGACGCTGGCGCGGGCCGGGGGGCGCTATGTGGTACGCCGGGGACGTCGCGTGATATCGTGCGCGCCGATGGGGAAGGGGGGCTGTCCTCCCTGCGCCCGGGCGGACAAGGAGCGAACGAGCGATGGTGAATGCAGGCGATCGTGCCCCCGACTTCTCTCTCGAAAGCGACAGCGGTAAGACGGTGGGCCTCGCGGATTTCCCGGGCAAGACGGTCGTCCTCTACTTCTATCCAAAGGACGACACCCCCGGCTGCACGCGCGAGGCCCAGGCCTTCTCCGCGGCTCTGCGCGCCTTCGCCGACGCCGGCGCCGTCGTGCTCGGCGTCTCCCGCGACTCCGTCGAACGCCACCGGAAGTTCAGGGACAAGTACGATCTCGGGGTGACGCTCCTCAGCGATCCGGATCTCGCCGCGCACAACGCCTACGGCGTCTACGGCGAGAAGTCGATGTACGGCAAGAAGGTGATGGGCACCATCCGGAGCACCTTCATCATCGGCCCCGACCGCGCGGTGAAGCACGCCTTCGGCGCCGTGAAGGTCGACGGACACGCGGACGAGGTGCTCGCGATCGTGCGCGGAGGCGGCAGAGGCGAGGCGCCGCCCGCGCCTTCAGCACGGGCGACACCGAAGAGCGCGGCCAAGGCGCCTGCGAAGCGCGCGGCCAAGGCGCCCGCGAAGACTCGATAAAGGACCCCAGGAACCGTCGAACAAACGACATCGTCGACTCGGGGCGTGCGGGCTGTCGATCGCCTGATGGATGGCATCGCGAGGGCCTCCGGCGCGGGGACGGCGGGCTCGCCAAGCTGGACGGGCCCGGCGCTTCATGAAAGAATCTGTGCCGTTGCTTGCAAATCGATGAAACTACCACGACACCAGGGCTCATCTCTCGATCCGCTTCGTGGCAGGTGGAGCGATGAGCGCTGGAGCGAGGGAGCGAGGGAGCTGGATTATGATGTTGAAGCATCCGATGCTACGGACTTTTGCTTTGCTGAGCTGCCTCTCAGCGATCGCCGCGTGCGGCGATGACGAGCCGCCGCCCAAGGTGACCGAGGGCGACGGCGGCGGAGGCAGCGGGGGAGACGGCGGCAGCGGCGGCAGCGGCGGCACCGGCGGCGTGCCGGTCGAGACGTGGGATCTCGACCGCAGCAAGCCGCTGTCGGACGTCGAGCCGGAGTTCGCGGAGGCGGAGCACCCGCTCGCGCCGGGCGCCGTGCTGGCCGATCTCAAGGCCCCGCTCCCCACGAACGCCACCTGGATGAACTTCGCGCTCGGCCAGGGCGATCAGCGGATCAACGCCGCGCCGTACGACCTCAAGGCGGTCGGACAGGCGCTGTCGATCTCCCGGCCCGCCGTCGTGGTGGAGAGCGCGTCCGTCACCTCGGCGGACCTGACGCAGCTCGCGCTCAGCGCGCGCCAGGCCTTCGCCGGCCACACCGTCAAGTCGGCCGATCTCCTGTCAGTCACCGTGGAGTGGGCGGCGCAGGGCGGCACGATGACGGCGCCCATCGTGTACGGGATGCCGTACGTGACGGCCACGTACGACGGGCTCGCCCCCTCCGTCCGCGCCGGCGACGGCGTGGCGATCACCGAGGTCAACGGCGAGTCGACGAGCCCCACCACGGTCACGGGCGACCGATTCGAGATCACGCTCAACAACGGCCAGACGTGGGTGCTCTATGCGTTCCCCGAGATCAGCCTCGAGTGGGACGCCCTTTCCATGATGGCGGACGAGCCGTACGAGGGCTCGCTCCGCCTCGCGCTCGTCCCCGGGCCGAACGCCGCGGCCGTGCTCGACAAGCACGCCGCCGCCATCCCGGTCGGCGGCGACATCGAGGCCTCGGTCACCGAGGACGAGGCCAGGGTGCGCTTCGTCTGGAAGACCGAGGGCGAGGGCGATCTCCTGACCATGGCGCTGCCGCACCATCTGGATCACCTCGATATGTTCAAGGCGGCGGACGTCTCGCACCCGACCGTGATCGGTCAGATGAAGGGCATCTCCGGCGCGAGCTGGGAGCTCGAGTACCCGCTCAGCACGATCGGCTGGGACGCGCCGCGCCGCGCCTCGGACGACTGGGGCGACGACATCATCGCGGCCCTCGAGGAGGACAAGGGCTTCATGCCCGACGCGGCGGTCGCCGGGACAGACCCCTATTTCGGGGGCAAGCAGATCGCGAAGCTCGCGCGCCTCGCGCAGATCGCCGAGGTGGTCGGCAAGGCGGATCTCGCGGAAGAGCTCAGGGCGCGGCTCAAGTCGCGCCTCAACCCGTGGCTCAACGGCCAGAACGACAACCCCCTCGTCTACGACACGACCTGGGGCGGCCTCGTGACGACCAACGGCCTGGCGGACCAGGCCGCCGACTTCGGCCAGGCGTATTACAACGATCACCACTTCCACTACGGCTACTTCCTCTACGCGGCCGCCGTGCTGGCGAAGAGCGATGAGACGTGGCGCGAGGAGTACGGGGACAAGGCGCTCTGGCTCGTCCGGGACATCGCGAACCCGAGCGCGAAGGACACGTACTTCACGCCGTTCCGCAACATGGATTGGTTCAGGGGCCACTCGTGGGCGTCAGGGCTGTTCCCGTTCGCGGACGGCCGTAACCAGGAGTCGACCTCCGAGGCCGTCAACGCCTGGTACAGCATGCAGCTGCTCGGCGAGGCGCTCGAGAACGAGGACGTGAAGAACCTCGGCCGGGTGCTCCTCGCCATGGAGACGGCCTCGGCGCAGAAGTACTGGCAGGTGACCTCGGACAGCATCGTCTACCCCGAGCCGTTCAAGAACAACGGCGCTGTCGGCGTGCTCTGGTCCACGAAGGCCGACTTCGGGACGTGGTTCGGCCCCAACCCCGAGTACGTCTATGGGATCCAGCTGCTCCCGATCACGCCGATCTCGGAGTCGCTCATCTCCAAGGACTGGGTCCAGGACGCGTGGCCCGTGATCTCGGAGACCACGCAGGACGCGGAGGACCCCTGGAAAGCGTTCCTGATCGCGGCGCACGCGACCGTCGACAAGGAGGCGGCCTGGGAGGACGCGCAGGCGCTCACCGAGCTCGACGACGGCCTCAGCCGGACCGCGCTCCTCTACTGGATCGCCACGCGGCCCTGAGCCGGCTGCCCTCGCAATCGATCTCCCCGCGGCCCGGTGGTGGGGGAATTCCCCCACCCTGCCGGGATGATGGAGCCGCCAAGGCGCCATAAGACGCCAAGAATCTTGTGATGTCTTGGCGTCCTTGGCGTCCTTGGCGGTTCAAAAGACCCCCACCTTCAGCCAAAGCACCACCTACCACCTGCGGCCGTGAGCCCGCCGCCCCCTCAATCGATGGGCTCGACCCGCACGTCGACCGCGAGGCGCTCCGCCCCGCCGCCCACGTAGATCGTGCCCGAGGTCGGCGTCGCGTCCACGTAGTTGCGCCCGACCGCGACGCGGATGTGATCGGTCTGCGTCAGGATCCCGTTCGTCGGGTCGAAGCCCTTCCACCCGATCTCCGGCAGGTACACCTGGACCCAGGCGTGCGACGCCTCGCCCTGCCGCTGGTTCTCGTGCTTCGGCCCCGTGTAGATGTACCCGCACACGTAGCGCGACGGCACGCCGAGCAGCCGCGTCAGGCAGATGAACAGGTTCGTGAAGTCCTGGCACACGCCGCGGCGGTTCGCGTACACGTCGAACGCCGTCGTGAACAGGTTCGTCGACCCCTGCTTGTACTCGTACTCCTCGAAGATCGACGCGTTCAGATCGAGCAGCGTGTCGAGCAGATCGTAGCCGTTCCGCTCCACGAAGGTCATCGCGTACTCGATGAGCTCCGCGAGCTCGCTCTCCGCCAGCTCCGGCGGCAGGAGGAACGGCTGCAGGACCTGGCGCTGCCACGGCATCCACACGAGCGGGATCGTCGACCGGGCGCGCAGCGGGCGGAAGCTCAGCGGATCGGTGTCGAGCAGCTCCACCCGCGACCTCGACTCGATGACGAGATCGTGGAACGGCGTGTCGAGCAGCACCCGCCGCGTGCGGTTGCCGAAGACGTCGTCGTACTCGCGCTGCTGGCCCTCGACCGACACGTGGATCTCGTTGTGCAGCAGCGACTGCAGCCGGTCGTGCGCCGGCGTCAGCCGCAGGAGGTGCGTGCTGCGCTCCACCGCGGTCGCATAGTGGTACGACGTGCGGTGCACCACCTGGAAGCGGCGGATGGCCGCGTGCACGGGGCGGCGGACCGGGCGCGACGAGAGCGGCGGCACGGAGGCCGACGCCTTGCGCCGGTCGGTGTGCGGGGTCGCCGTGGCCCGCAGCGCCCCCTGCCGCAGCACCACGAGGTGCCCCGGCGGCACGCGCTTCCAGGTCGCCGCCCGCCCGCCCGCGTGGACCTTGAGCTCCTCCGACGAGACGATGACGCCCTTGCGGCTCTTGACCCCCCGGCGCGTCAGGTCGACCTCCAGATCGTCGTCCCCGAACGCGAGGCGCTCGTACGGCGGCAGCACCTCCCACAGGAACGCGTCCCCCTCGCGATCGCGATCCGCGTAGACCACCAGATCGCGGCCGTCGGCCAGGACCGTCGTGAGGGGGCCGTGCTCGTTCATCTCGTCGAACCAGTCGCGCAGCACCGCCGGGTCGACGTCGCCGACGCTCCGGAGGTTCTCCGACGCCATCCAGCGCATGAGCTCGCACAGGATGAGCTCCGTGTCCGTCGAGCCGACCGGCTGGAAGAGCGACTTGGGATCGACCTCGATCCGGTCGACGAGGCTGCCGCTGTGCGCGAACAGCCAGTCGCGCCCGCCCCAGCTCCGGCTGAACGGCTGCGTGTTGGCGTCGTTGACGCTGCCCCACGTCGCCGTGCGGATGTGCAGCACGAGCAGCGACGACTCGAGGTGCTCCCACGCCTTCACGAGCTCGCTGCGGATGCTCCCCTGCGGCGGCGCCGGCTCCTTGAGCACCGAGGCGCTCGGCTCGCCGCCGGGGTAGTAGCCGATGCCCCAGCCGTCAGGCAGTTTGCGCCCGGGGCGCAGGCAGGTGAGATCGAAGCATGGGGCGAGCTCGCCCTCGAACGACATCGCGAGGAGATTCGGCATGGGTGCGTCGGCGACTCTGGCGGCTACTGGCTCGTGACCGTGGGGCTACTGTCGGGCGGCCCGTAACCGAGCAGCTCGCGCCCGATACCGTCGCAGATCATCGCCGTCTCGTCGACCACATGGGTGAGCGCCGCGTGGACCGCCATCGGGTCGAACGCCTCGGTGGCCCTGTCGGCCACCCACTGGTGCAGGAGCTGGAGCCGCTCGAGGCTCTCGCCGCCGGGGAGCGCCACGCTGTCCGGCGGCCGGATCTCGCAGAGGCGCGCGAACGCCGCGTGGACGCAGTGCCGGATCGAGCGCGGGAAGCGCGGCTCGTACAGGAGGAACTGGGCGACAGCCTGCTCGCTCACCTGACCCTGGTTGAGCTTCATGAACGGCTCGAACCCGGAGCAGGCGCGGAGGAGCGAGAGCCAGAGCGCCGTCTCCACGACCCGGTGCTGCCTGCGCAGCGCGCCCTGCGTCTGGGCGCTCATCTCGGACGGCGGCGGCGGCGGCAGGTGGGTCAGGGCGTGGTGGTGCACGTCGAGCGTGCGCGCTGTCTGCCCGACGCGCTCGAGCAGCACGCCGAGCCAGATGAAATCGAGCGGCGTGTCGTTGAGCATCGTGCTCTGCGTGAGCCCGAGGCAGAGCTGCGTGAGCTGGCGTACGCGCCGGTAGAAGGCGTAGCGGCTCGACCTGAACTCCTCCCGCGCCTCGTCGCTGTTTACCCAGAGGTGGAGCTCGTTGACGGTCTCCCACACCTCGAGGCTGACGACCTCCCGGATCGACCGGGTGTTCCAGCGCGCGGCGGAGATCGAGCTGCGGAGGCTCGTCGTGTTGTCCTCGTCGAAGCTCATGTAGCGCTGCACGAGCTCGCCGTCGGCCGCGGCCTCCTCGCCGTGCTCGGCCTCGAAGTGCGCCTTCTGCCCGGCCACGATGATGACCGGCAGCCAGCACTGGTGCGCCGGGATCTCGGCGTCGAGCGCGAGGTTCTGCGTGACGGCGAGGATGCGGGCCATGTTCTCGGTCCGCTCGAGGTAGCGGCCGAACCAGAAGCAGTGATCGGCGACGCGGGAGATCACGAGGCCTCCGGGGGGTCGGATCCCGGCGCCGCGCCGGGAGGGTCGTTGTTCGTGGCAGCAGGGCCCGTGTCGGCAGCGCCGACCGAGGGCGTGCGCTGCGCGCTCTCCCCTGGGCCCTTCAGGACCCAGGTGTCCTTCGAGCCCCCGCCCTGGCTCGAGTTGACGATGTAGGAGCCGGCCACCAGGGCGACGCGCGTGAGCCCGCCGGGCAGCACCCACGAGCCGTCGCGGCCCGTCAGCACGTAGGGGCGCAGGTCGAGCCGCCTCGGGACCGCGGTCTTCCCGCTCGGGTCCCAGGTGGGGCTCGTCGAGAGCTCGACCCGGTGCTGGGCGATGTAGCGGCGCGGCGTCGCCTGGATGCGCGCCCGGAACTCGTCCCGCTGCGCGGCGGTCGACTGCGGCCCCATCAGCATGCCGTAGCCGCCGGCCTCGTCGACCGCCTTGACGACCAGCTGGTCGAGGTGGTCGAGCACATAGCGCCGGTCGTCGTCGCGCATGCAGAGGTAGGTGGGCACCTGCTCGAGGACCGGCTCCTCGCCGAGGTAGTAGCGGATCATCTCCGGCACGAAGGGGTACACGGCCTTGTCGTCCGCCACGCCGTTGCCGGGCGCGTTCGCGAGCGCGACGTTGCCGGCGGCGTAGGCGCGCATCAGGCCGCGCACGCCGAGCAGGCTGTCGGGGCGGAAGGCCTCGGGGTCGAGGAACGCCTCGTCGATGCGGCGGTAGATGACGTGGACCCGGCGGGGGCCGCGCGTCGTCCGGGCGAAGACCTGGTCCTGATCGACGAACAGGTCGGGGGCCTGCACGAGCTCGAGCCCCATCGTGCGCGCGAGGAAGCTGTGCTCGAAATAGGCCGAGTTGTAGGGCCCCGGCGTGAGCACGACGGCGCTCGTGCCGCTCGGGCTCGCGGGCGACACCGAGCGCAGCGTCTCGGCGAGCCGGGCCGGGTAATGGTCGACCCGCTGCACGCGCGCCTTGTCCAGCAGGTGCGGCAGGACGCGCTTGCTGATGAGCCGGTTCTCCAGGACGTAGGAGACGCCGGACGGCGTGCGGAGGTTGTCCTCGAGGACCCGGAAGGTCCCGGCCGGATCGCGGATGATGTCGACGCCCGCGATGTGGATGCGCACGCCGCCCGGGGGCCGCAGGCCGTGGACCTGCTTCAGGTACTGCCCGGAGCCGAGCACGAGGTCCCGGGGGACGCGCTCCTCCTTGAGGATGCGCTGGTCCCCGTAGACGTCGTCGAGGAAGAGGCCGAGCGCGCGGACGCGCTGCTCGAGGCCCCGTTCCATGTGGGCCCAGTCCGCCGCGGAGAGCAGCCGGGGGATGAGGCAGAGCGGGAAGATCTTCTCCGCGCCGCGCTGATCCGCGTAGACCGAGAACGTGACGCCCTGGTTGAGCAGGGCGAGCTCCGCGAGGTGCTGCGCGCGCGCGAACTCGTTCGGCGCGAGCGCGCCGAGGAGCGTGGCAGTGCGCAGGAACTCGGGGCGAGGAGCGCCGTCTCGACCAAACAGCTCGTCGTAGGCGCCGGGGAGGGGAGCGTAGCCGGCGAAGAGGCCGGCACCCGGGTTCTCTAACAACACTGGAGTGAAGCTACCGCTGGACGGCCCTGGAGGTCCATGGGCCATTTGCGGTTTCTGACGCGATGGAGGCAGTGGCGCGGTCGGCTGATCGACTCGGCCTACTCGGCGTCGAGGGCTTGCCGCTCTCTGGAGCGCGTGAGCTCGTCGACCGCGGCGAGGAAGGCGTCGTAGTCGATCGGCTTGGGCAGCACCCGAGCGACACCGAGGCTCGTCGCGTCATGTTTTGAAGACGCGGATGAAACAATGACTGGTATACGGGCCGTCTTCTCGTTGTGCCGGAGCGCCGTGAGCAGGCCCCAGCCGTCCATCACCGGCATCATGATGTCGACGACGAGCAGATCCGGCGGCGCGATCTGGTCGAGCAGCGCCAGCGCCTCCTCGCCGTTCGAGGCGCAGCGCACCTCGTAGCCGCCCTCGCTCTCCAGGATCATGCTCACGACCTCCTGGATGTTCGGCTCGTCGTCCACGACGACCACGAGCTTGGCGCGGCTGTTCGGCGCGCTCGATCGTGTTCGTACTTCCGCGTTGCGCCGCACCGTCCGACCTCCGAGCGTATCGACCAGCATGCCGTTCTCCCCCGCGCTCTCCGGACCCCGAATTCTCCGGATGAACGAGAGTATTCCCCACGCGCTCCGTTCCGTCGCTGCGTGGAATCCAAGATTGAAAGCTCGGGAGACTCCCGAAAGCGGTGGGGGCCGCGCGCTTGCGTCATTACGCCCGAACCACGATCGGGCGCGCGGCGCGACCGGGACATCCGCGCGCGCACGCCCATGACGCGCGCGCGCCGGGCCGCGTGGACGCGCGGGCGCGGGAAGTTTGGCTATTCCCGAATTTCCAGGGCGAGCGCGCCATGCGTCCGCCGTGCGTCGTCGCCGGCCGCCTGTTCCGAGATTCCTACTGTCCCGCGCCCTCGAGCTGCGCCGTCGCGTCGTGGTAGGCGCGCGTGACGTCGGATTCGTCCAGGATGCCGACGATCTTGCCCTCGGCGTCGGTGACCAGGAGCTCTCGCACGCGCAGCTCCAGCAGCACCTGGAGCGCGTGGTGCAGGTCCTCCGCTTCGCTGACCGAGGCGGGGCTCGCCATCATGTCGTGCGCGATCGCGAGCCCCGAGAGCTCGGGGCTCGTCGCGGTGGCGCGCAGGATCTCGGCGTCGATGGTGCCGACGACCTTGCCGTCCTCGGAGAGCACGGGGAAGGTGTCCTGCCACTCGCACGCCGCGATGCGCTCGACGACGATCGTGGCGGGGGTCCGCGCCTCGAACGACACGAACGGGCGGCTGCGGATGACGATGTCGGCGACGCGGATGCTGCGGAGCACGTCGACGATGAGCTCATCCCGGTGCGCCGGCGACTCGCGCTTGGTCGCGACCTGCGCGCGGTACAGGGTGCTGTGCCGGAGCGCCACGAAGGCGATGCCCTCGCAGAGCATGAGCGGCACGAGCAGGTCGTAGCTGCCGGCGAGCTCGCAGACCATGACGAGCGAGCCGATCGGCACGTGCGCGATCCCGCCGTAGAACGTGCCCATCCCGACGAGCGCGAACGCGCCGGGGTCGATGCGCGGGTCGCCGAGGAGGAGCTCCGCCGCGCGCCCGAAGGCCCCGCCCGTGAGCGCGCCGAGCACGAGCGAGGGGCCGAAATCCCCCGCGCTGCCGCCCGAGCCGACGGTGAGCGAGGTCGCGACGATCTTCGTGGCGAGCAGCACGAGCAGGAGATGCACCGCGGTCCACCCGCTCGGCAGCCACGGGGCCCCCGTGATCGCGATCTGGGCCGCGCCATACCCCGCGCCCAGCATCCCGAACCCCTGCCCCGGCCTGTCGAAGCGCGGCCCGAGGAGCATGAGCAGCGGGGTCACGAGCGCGCCGAGCGCGAGGCCGCCGAGCGCGGGCTTCGCCCAGGGCGGCAGGCGGATCCGGTGCATCGTGTGCTCCACGGCGTGCAGCGTCTGGAGGAAGACCGTGGCCACGAGCGAGACGACGAGCGCGAGCGCGGCGTAGAGGGGGAGGTGGCTCGGGATGAACGGGTAGCGGGGCGCGTGCGCGAAGAGGGTCGACTCGCCGAAGAAGTAAATGAAGACGGAGTACGAGACGACGCTCGCGAGGATGGAGGGGATGAGCGCGTCGGCCTCGAAGTCGTCGCGGTGCAGCACCTCGACGGCGAGGAGCGCGGCCCCGAGCGGCGTGCGGAACACGGCCGCCATGCCCGCGGCCGCGCCGGCGATGAGCAGGATCCGCCGCTCGCGCGTGTCCACCCGGAGGGCGCGCCCGATGATCGAGCCGATCGCGCCGCCGATCTGCATCGTGGGCCCCTCGCGCCCGCCGGACCCGCCGCAGCCGAGCGTGACGATGGAGGCGAGCGCCTTCACCACCGGGACGCGGCGGCGGATGTTGCCGCCCAAGTGGTGGAACGCCCGGATGAAGGCGTCGCCGCCGCCGCCGCGGGTCTCGGGCGCGAGCGCCGTCGTGAGCACCCCGCCGACGAGGGCGCCGAACGCCGGCAGGACGAGGACGAGCCACGGCCGGAACGCCCCGATGCGCGCGCGCGAGAGCACCGCCTCGCCCTTGGCGCGGAGCGGCTCGTAGCCGGTGACCGCGATGAAGAGCTCGTGCTCTGCGAGCTCGAGGGCGGCGAAGAACAGCGAGCCGGCGACGCCGGCCGTGACGCCGACGAGGATCGCGTGGAGCAGCACCCGACCGACGAGCTGGAACGGGATCAGCCCCTGCGCGCGGGGGATCGGCGTGCGCGCCGCCCCCGTGCGGCTGGGGCGTGATGGGGAGTACTCGCGGGACAACGTCATGATCTCATGGCCCAGGGCCTCCCCCTCGAGCGATGGGCCTGGCAGGAGCGGTAGCTTCCCTGATCTTCGGCGGGTTGCCGCCTGAAATCGCCGCCAGGATCGCCGTCCCGGGAGGCGCCCTCGCGGTGTCGGCCTCCGCGCGGTCTACGCTCAGCCTCCGCTCAGCCTCCGCTCAGCCTCCGCTCAGCTTCCGCTCGGTCTACGCTCGACTTCCGCTCGGGCCTCCCGCGCTCCATGAGCGAGGAAGGAAGCCTGGCGCGGGCGCGGCATCCGGACCCGCCCGAGCCCGGACGAGGTGGAGTCATGACGACCGATCGGAGCACCGTCGAGTACGGCACCCTCATCACCGGAGACGCCAGCGTCACGATGGGCGACGCCGCCATCCAGACGACGGACGAGAGCGTCCGCACGACCGCCGAGACCGTGGTCACGCCCGTTGTGGCGCTCGAGCTGGCCGCCGAGATCCTGGCGGGCTCGCTCGGCTCGCTGATCGATGAGGATTACGTGCAGGGCAAGACCCGGTTCCGGGACGTGCTCTGTGAGCGGATCGACATCTCGCAGCTCGAGGCGGAGGAGCTCGTCGATGATATGGAGCGGTCGGGGCGGATCCGTTTCATCGGCGTGGAAGAGGGCCGGGGATGGCACATCCAGCAGGGAGCGGGGGTGCGTTGATCGCCGCTGTCTCGCGCAGAAAGACGGGCTCGCCGGTGGTGCCAGACGAAACAATTCCCTTGCCGGCGTACTCGACTCGTGGCGTACGCTGAGGTGCCTATGGAGGACGGTACGAAGCCGCGCCAGGCCGTGGTCCCGAGCGCTCCGCCCGCTCCGCTCGTGATCGTGGCCGGTTGTCCTGCCGAGCTCGTCGCCGCGTGCCGGGAGGCAGGGGCCCGGCTCGGGGTGACGGTGCGCGAGTGCGATCTGCGCTCGCTCCGGGCGACGAGCGCGGCGTCGCAGCTGTACGCCGTGATCGTGGGGGAGGAGCTGTACCGGTTCGATCGGGAGGTGTTCGACGCGATCACCCGTCAGGCGCCGGCGTCGCTGGTGCGCGTCGATCGCCGGGAAGCGGACGACGCGTCGGCGCGGCGGTTGCTCGTGGACGCCGTCTTCGAGTCGGCGGCGACCGAGCCGAGCAGCGGGATCCGGTCCATCCTGACGTGAAGCGGCGCGGCGCGACGGCGCACAGCCGCCGCCGGCGGCCGCGTCAGGGCTTGCGCTTCATGCCGGGGAGGGTGGCCTTCTCGGGCGGCGGCTCGAGGTACTCGATCTGCTCCGCGGCCAGGATGCCGTACTTCGGGTTGGCCGCCGCGCCGCCGGTCGACTTCGTGAACGTCACGCCGTAGGTGCCGGTGACCTTGACCTTCGCGCCGACGGCCGGGATCGGGTTCGGCAGCTCCTGGCCCCAGAACTCGTCCGTGAGCTTCGCCTCGCCTTCCTTGCCGCGCGGCGCTTTGTCGATCGCCTCGATCATGCTGTAGATCTGCGCGAAGTTCGACGCCCAGCCCATGACGTCGACCATGTCCTTCGTCTCGCCCTTCTCGTCGGCGATCGCGAAGCTCGGGACCGGCGCCTTGCAGTCCGGCGGGTCGCCCTTGCCCGTCTTGTGCACGGCACAGGCGGGGGCCTCCGCCAGGTTCGTCTTGACGATGTAGCCGACGATCGAGAGCTTCTTGCCGTTCACGTCCTCGAAGTGGACGCGGCTCCGGAGGTCGTGCGTGACGCCCCAGACCGTGTAAGCGTCGCCCTGCTTCTTGTTCTTCGCGGGCAGCGTCGGCACCGCGGGCAGCGTCGCTTTGCGGCCGCTGAAGGCGGGCTTTGCCTGGTAGGGCTGCTCGTCCGTTCCGCACCCTGAAGTGCCCGCGACGAGGAGGATAGCGGCGAGGAGGGTTCGACCGAATCGGGCGTTCATGGCATCTCCAAGGTCAGCGTGACGGGCACCTCCAGCAGGAAAGATCCAGCGCTGGAATAGCCCCCGGACAGCGGTGCGCCGCGTGCGGGTCAGGCGCCTCTCGCATGCGCGCGCGGCGGCGGAAACGGCTAACACGGCCGCGAGTCGATCGTAAAGAGAAACGGAGACGTCCCCCTCTCTTCATCGGGCTCATCGGGCCTCGTCGCGCACCGGCGCGCGGCGGAGGGCGGGCGGAGGGCGGTAGAGCGCGGCGGGCCGCTGCCGACGCCGGCCCGAGCGCGGGGCAGGAGGGCGCGAGAGGCGGGCTCGGCGAGGCGCGCGCGCGACCCGCCCGGGCTCCGCCCGGCGCCGCCAGGCCGGGTTGCGCGGGTCTCCGCGGCGTTCTCCCGGTCCCGGGGTTGCCTCGAATACGCGAAGGACGTGTTTCCGCTCTTCGCGATGGCAACATCGATCGAGTACCCTCTCCGTCCCATGCGCGAGACCTCCCTGCGCGCCGCTTTCGAAGCGTCGAAGGTTTTGGTGATGATCCTCGCCGGCGGCGAGGGCCGCCGGCTCGGCCCGCTGACGCACGACCGGGCGAAGCCGGCCGTGCCGTTCGGCGGCCGCTACCGGATCATCGACATCGTCCTCTCGAACTTCGTCAACTCCGGCCTCCACCGCATCAAGATCCTGACGCAGTACAAGAGCGCGTCGCTAGACGAGCACATCGCCCGAGCTTGGCGCCTCTCGCCGATGCTCGACAGCTTCATCGAGACCGTCCCTGCGCAGCAGCGCACGGGCAAGAGCTGGTTCAAGGGGTCGGCGGACGCCGTCTACCAGACCCAGCACGTCATCACGGACGAGTCGCCCGAGCACCTCTGCATCTTCGGCGGCGACCACGTCTACAAGATGGACGTGCGCCAGATGCTGCACGATCACCTGTCGCGCGACGCGGAGGTGACCGTCGCCGCCATCCCGGTGACGAAGGAAGAGGCCCGGGCCTTCGGCGTCATCGAGTGCGACGAGTCGGGGCGCATCCTCGCCTTCCACGAGAAGGTGCAGGATCCGCCGAGCATGCCCGGCAGGCCGGGCATGTGCCTCGCGTCGATGGGCAACTACATCTTCAAGACGAAGGCGCTGCTCGACGTCCTCGAGCACGACGCGGCGACCGAGGACAGCGCGCACGATTTCGGGCGCGACATCATCCCGCGCATGGTCCAGAGCGGCAGCCGCGTCTACGTCTACGATTTCCACGAGAACCGCGTCCCCGGCGAGGACGAGGGCGCGGGGTACTGGCGCGACATCGGGACGATCGACGCGTACTGGGCGGCCCAGATGGATCTCGTCAGCATCCAGCCGGCGTTCAATTTCTACAACCCGCGCTGGCCCATCCGGACCGGGATCAGCCACGACCCGCCCGCCAAGTTCGTCTTCCGCGACGAGGCGAACGCGCGCGTCGGCATCGCCACGGACAGCCTGGTCTCGCTCGGGTGCATCATCTCCGGCGGCAGGATCCACCGCAGCGTGCTCTCGAACCGGGTCCGCGTGAACTCCTTCAGCCACATCGAGGAGTGCGTGCTGTTCGAGGACGTCAAGATCGGGCGCCACGTCAAGCTCCGCCGCTGCATCATCGACAAGGACGTCGAGATCCCCGCCGGCGCCGAGATCGGCTTCAACCTCGAGGAGGACCGCAAGAAGTGGTTCGTCAGCGAGGGCGGGATCGTCGTGATCCCGAAGCGCGCCAAGATCGACTCCCCGTAATGCGCCTGACCAGGGCCCAGCGCGGCGCCGTCCGGGTGGCCGGCGCGTAACTCTCCTGAATTGCATGTAAAATTTCGATCGCGGCGCGCGGCGGCGCGTGGCGCTCGCCGGCCGGGCCGCGCGGTCCTGCCGCGTCCACGGGGACGGGCCCGGGCGCCCCCCATGGAACGGGCGTCCCTGCTACGTTGGGTGTGCGATGCCGCGCACGATCATCATCGGTGACGTTCACGGCTGCCGGGATGAGCTGGCGCGGCTGATCGAGCACGTGGGCCTCGTATCGGGCGATCGGGTCGTCATGGTCGGCGATCTGATCGTGCGCGGCCCTGATCCGTGCGGAACGCTCGATCTGCTCCGGGAGGTCGGCGCGATCTCCGTGCGGGGCAACCACGAGGATCGGCTGCTCCGCTGGCGTGCCGGGCGGAGCGATCCTCGCGGCGAGCCGCTGGGGGAGCTCTCGAAGGAGACCGCGCAGCAGCTGCGCAAGCGGGACTGGGCGTGGATCGAGACGCTGCCGTTCTGGCTGGATCTGCCGGAGCACGGGCTCCGTGTGGTCCATGCAGGGTTGATCCCCGGGTTGCCGATCGAGCGACAGGATCCGCACACGTTGATGTACGTGCGCTGCCTCGGCCGCTACGGCGAGCCGGTCGAGCGCCGCGGGGGCAAGACGCTGTGGGGCCAGACGTACCAGGGCCCGCCGCACGTGGTGTTCGGCCACAACGCGCGGAGCGAGCCGCAGATGCACGCGTGGGCGACCGGGATCGACACGGGCGCGGTCTACGGGGGGCGCTTGACCGCGATGGTGCTCCACGACGGCGAGCGCGTCCCGCCGCCGGCGTCGCGCAGCGAGGTGCTCGTCTCGGTCCCGGCGCGCCGGCGTTATGTGGGGCGCTAGAAATGCTCCGCGTCTTCCAGCGGTTCCGCGCGATCGGCCGCGCCTCTCTGCGGGAATTTCGTTAGGCTCCCGTCCGCGCCGCGGCCGCTCTCCAGGCCGGCGGCTCGTCACGGAGCAAGCCAGGTGGAGCCTCGATACCCGTTCGTTGCAGTCGATGTCCCGGAGCCGGAGGCCGACGAGATCGGCGCCCTGCTCTTCGAGCTGGGCGCCAGCGGCGTCGAGCAGCGCGACGAGCAGACCCTCGTCCGCGGCGCGCGCTCGGGCCAGGTGACGCTCGTCGCCAGCTTCGAGGATCACGGCGAGGCGATGGAGGCCATCGCGGCGCTCGGGGAGCAGTCGCCGCCGCTCGCCGCGCGGCTCGAGGAGGTGGTGGGCGACGCCTGGCGCGACGCGTGGAAGGAGCACTTCGCGCCGTTCGCGCTGACGCCCACGATCACGGTCGTGCCGCCGTGGGCGGAGCGCGCGCCCGAGCGTGAGGGCGAGCGGGTGCTCCTGCTCGAGCCGGGCAGGGCGTTCGGCACGGGGCTCCACGCGACGACGGCGCTCGTGGCGGAGCTCCTCGACGAGCACGCGGCGGAGCTCCGCGGCCGCGAGATCCTCGACGTGGGCACGGGCAGCGGCATCCTCGCGCTCGTCGCGCTGCTGCTCGGCGCGGAGCGGGCGATCGCGATCGACAACGACGACGACGTGATCGAGGTGGTCCTCGAGAACGCGGCGCGCAACGGCCTCGAGGGCCGCATCGACGCGAGCGCCGGCGTTGTCGAGGGGGTGACGCGGCGGTTCCCGTGGGTCGTCGCGAACATCGAGGCGCGGGTGCTGCGGCCCTTGGCGCCGGAGCTCGCGCGCGTGCTCGAGCCCGGCGGCTGGCTGATCCTGTCGGGCATCCTCGAGAGCGAGCGCGACGATCTGATCGCGCGGTACACGTCGCTGCCGGGCCCGCTCGAGCACGTCGCGACCCGGCCGGATCCCGCGTCGCCGGGCGGCGAGCGCAGGGCGGGGCGGGGCGACGCGGGCGGCGAGGGCTGGGTGGCGCTCCTGTTCCGCGCGCCGGGCGGCGCGGCGTCCTCGCCCGGATGAGCGGCCCGGGGCTCTTGCGGGTGCCGCTCGGCGCGATCGCGGCCGGCGTGATCGCGCTGCCGCCCGAGGCGGCGAGCTATGTCGTGCGGGTGCACCGCCTCCGCGAGGGGGATCGGTTCGTCGTGTTCGATCCGGAGCTCGGGGTCGAGGCGGAGGCCACGCTCGAGTCGATCGGCCGCCGCGGGGCGGAGGCGCGCATCGACGCGCCCCGCCCGGCCGCGCTGCGGCCAGGCCGGCGCGTGACGTGGATCCAGGCGGTGGGCAAGGGCGACAAGATGGACGCGGTGGTGCGCGACGCGACCGAGCTCGGGGCGACGCGGATCATCCCGGCGATCTCGGCGCGGAGCGTGGCGCGGCCCGCCGAGGAGAGGAGCCAGCGCTGGCGCCGGATCGCGATCGAGGCGGCGCGGCAGTGCGGCCGCGGGGACGCGCCCCGGGTGGAGGCGCCGATGAGCCTCGCGGCGGCGCTCGCGGAGGCGGGGGCGGCGCCGTCGACCGAGGGCGGCGCGCTGGGGATGTGCCTGGATCCCTACGCGGAGACGCCGCTCGGCGCGCGGCTGGCCGCGCTGTCGCCGGGCATGGAGGCGGCGTTCGCGGTCGGGCCGGAGGGCGGGTTCACGCCGGAGGAGCTCGGCATGTGCGCGGCGCTCGGGTTCGAGCGGGTGCGCCTCGGCGCGCTGACGTTGCGCACGGAGACGGTGTGCGCGGCGGCGCTCGGAGCGTTGATCGCGGTGAGCGACGCGCACGCGGGGTGATGGGGCGGCGGTCGGCGAGCGGCGCGCTGGCCAGCGCTGGTCGCAGCGCCAGCGGCTCGTCGTCGCGAGGTGCGGCGCGGTGGATCGCGGCGTTGCTCGGCGCGCTCGCGGTCGCGGTCTGCGCGTGCACCAACACGGCAGACGCTCCGAGGAGCGCGCATACGCCGGCGCGTGACGGGGCCGCGCTCGGTCCAGCGCAGCCCGGCCTCGTGGCTGCAGCGCCGATCCCGACCGTCACCGCGGCCGCGACCACGCCGCCCGAGCCGGCGCCGTGGCCCCGAGCGCGCCCGCCGCGCGTCGAGACGGACTGGTGCATCGACGGCGTCGACGCGCTCGACGAGGAGACCTGCTACGTGCTGCCCGACGCGCCGACCCGGACGCTGCTGCTCTACCTCCACGGCATCGTCCCGCCGGGGAAGGAGAGCCAGCAGAAGACCAACTTCGAGACGGTCGTGTCCCGCGCCGCACGGCGCGCGGGCGTCGCCGCGCTGATGCCGCGCGGCAAGGTCGGCCTCGCGCCGAAGGGGTACGCGAGCTGGTGGGGCTGGCCGACGGGCGGGCGGGCGTACGACGAGCACGCTGCTCCGCTCGTCGCGACGTTCGCGGAGAAGCGGAGGAGGCTCGAGGAGATCGCCGGCGCGTCGTTCTCGCGGGTGTACGTCGCCGGCTCGTCGTCGGGCGCGTACTTCGCCGCGGCGCTCGCGTTGCGCGGCGGGATCGAGGCCGACGGGTTCGGCGCGATGTCCGGCGGGGGAGGTCGCGCGACGCCCGAGCTCGCGACGCTCGCCCCGAGGCCGTTCTACATCGGCTTCGGCGCCCACGACACGGTGGGTGGCTCGGCCCGCGCCCTCGCGGGCGTCCTGCGCGGCGCGGGCTGGCCCGTGCGCGTCGCCGAGCACCCGGTCGGCCACGGCGCGAAGGAGGTGTACCTGGACGAGGCGTTCGCCTTCTGGCGCGAGCACGAGGCGCGCTGAGCCCGCGCGTCAGAAGTAGATCCCGAGCGTGTCCTCGCCCCACGGCAGCCCGCCATCGAGGTGCTCCGGCGATGCCGTGTCTGACCCCGAGACGTAGGTCACGGTCGTGCGCGCCAAGGAGCGCCGCGGCACGGTCGTGCGAGGGAGATCACTCGCCGCGACCGAGGAAGTCCATCAGCCAGGTCATCGCCGGCCGCATCGTGCCGTCCGGGTACAGGAGGCCCGTGCGGTCCCTCCAGGTGGAGCCGACGACGTAGCCCCAGAGGGTGATGCCCTTGACGGCGCTGTGGTTGTAGAACATCGGGAACTGCTCCTCCATCACCCTGCGCTGCTCGTCGTCGTCCGCGAGGTCGATGTCGTACTCGGTGATGTACACGGGCAGGCCCGTGGCGGCGAGCCTGTCGATGTAGCCCTTCACGGTGCTGGTGTCGATCTTGTACGCGTCGTGGGCCTCCGCGCCGAGGCCGTCGATCGGGGCGCCCGCCTCCAGCGCCGCCTTCACGATCTCGACGAAGTGGTTGTGATCGCTCTCGTACTCGATGTTGTTGTAGTCGTTGAGGATCAAGGTCGCGTCCGGGCAGAACTCGCGAGCCCACTTGAAGGAGTTGACGATCCAGTCATAGCCGCTCTCGCCGCCGCCTCCGATGGCGTTCATGAAGGGAGGCACGGTGTGGGGCGGCGGCTCGTTCACGACGACGATGTACTTCGTGTCGGGGTACCGCTCGCAGAACGCCTGCATCCAGTCCCTCACGGCCTGCCGCTGCTCCTCCGCGGGGAGGCTCGTGAGCCAGGCCGCCTGCGTGGCACCCCACACGAAGCTGTGCTGCATGAAGGGGATGTCGTTGTCCTGCGCGTACTCGTAGATCGCGTCGAGCCTGCTCCACTCTCGAACGCCGCGGGTCCTCTCGACAGAGGGCCACTTGCCCTCGTTCTCGGGCGCGATCTGGTTCCAGTGCTGGATGAAGCCGTCGCGCACCTGGCCGTTCGTCGTGATGTTGCCGACGAACTTGCCGGTGCTGCCGCTCGAGCCACCCGACCCGTCGCTGGAACCGCCGGCCCCGGAGCTGCTCGGTCCAGCGCCTCCGGCGGCCCCGGCGCCTCCGTTGCCACCGTCGCCGGAGCCGCTCGTACCAGAGCCCAGAGCGCCCGTGCTGCCCGTGCCGGCTCCGCCGGCGCCCGTTGCGCCGGCGCTGGCGCCATGGCCCCCCGCTCCCGTCGTGCCGCCCGCGCTCGACGAGCCGCTCGGGCCATCGTCAGCCTTGTCCACCTTGCCAGAGCAGCCGGCGAGGGCCGCGATCCCGAGTGCGATCGAGGTCGTGCCGCACAGCCATCGAGAAGAACGGTTCTTGTTCATGCCAACCATCCGCAAGCTGAAGGATCGTGACCGGTGGCTCCCGGAGCGGGAAAGCCGAGGGGAGCAGCGCGAGGTAGAGAGCATGCGCCCAGCGCCACGCACGCCCGACAGACCGGCCCCTGGAGTTCCCGTTGCCCCTCGGATCTATCACGACCCGTGCCGTGGAGCGATCCGCCACGGTCACGAGAGCGGGCGGTGAGCAGCTGAAGCGCGTTGGCCTCCGCGCATACGAGGTCGGCCGGCTGCGCGTCGCTGCGCGCGCGGTATGGATACTGGCGCCCGTCGTGCTCGTCTGCGTGTTCGAGACGGGCGAGCGCGAGACCTGTGCGTGCCTCGGCGTGCTGCTGGTCAGCGCGAGCCTCTTCCTGCGCTGGCGCGACCGGCAGGGGGCGGACTCGGTGCGCTACGGGCTCCTCGCTGGCGCGCTGCCGCTCCTGGCGGGGCTCGCGGTCGCGTGGGCGGCTCCGGCCTGCGCGGACGCGCCGCTCCTCTCCGTGTGCACCGCCGTGTGCCTGGGCGTCGGGGTTCCATCGGGCGTGTGGCTCGGCGCCCGCCTCGTCCGGGGCTCGGCGCCCGCATCGACCTGGCTCGGGGCGAGCGGCATCGCGGTCCTGGCCGCGAGCCTGGGCTGCGCGGGCCTCGGCATCTCGGGTCTCCTCGGCGCAGGCGCTGGCTTGGTCCTCGGCGCTGCGTCCGCGAAAATGCTCTTCCGCGCTCCGACGTAGCCGACACGGGGGGCTTCCGTGGGATCGCGCGCTCGGCATTCTCACATTCGCTCGGGTTTCGCGGTAGAACGCCAGCTACGTCAGGTAAGACAGCATGATCTACAGACTCCCAAGCTATGTGCCCGGCATTGCGGTCGCCATCGCGGTTCTTGCTGCGTCGATCGGCGCGCTCCTGCTGTGGAGGCGCAAGCCGCTGCCAATTGCCCTGATCGCATTCGGGGTCTCCGCGGTGGCGGGTGGCCTCTTCGCGCCGATGCTGGCGATGGATCGGGTCGTTCTCGACGACGAGAAGCTGGAGCAGACGACAGGCTTCTGGTTCGCGCCGACCGTGAAGGGATTTCGTCTCGCTGATGTCGCATCCGTCGCGATTGGCACCGCCAGGGATAGAAAGAATCGCGAGATCGAGGTGTGGATTGTGAAGATGAGGGACGGCCAGACGCGAGAGATCGACCCTGGTGACCTCTGGGAGATGAACGGTCAGGACATCCTCCGGCGCCTGAGAGAAAAAGGGATCGAAGTCAGCCGATGAGGACAGGCTTGCTCGTCTCGCGCCCGGTGCCGGCGACCGCCGCCGAGCAGGCGCGGCATGAGCTCGGCGTCCAGGAGCCTCATTTGGAACCGCCGGCGCCGTACGACACCCACACCCGCGGCACTGGAGCGGCCAGCAGGAAGCCAGGAAGCCGCTTGTCGACTGGGATGGCTGGCACGCTGGTTGCCTGTCTGTGGCGTTGGCACACATGGCGTGGATGAAACCCGCGATTCGAGCGTCCTTCGGCCTGGGGCCGCGGCACAACGATCCGGGTTTGGCACACCGGCACACCAGCCCCCGTGCCGCCAAAGGAGCAGGAAAATCCGTGCACACCCAACGAATTCTCTCCACCTTGGTCAGCGTTGGCTTGCTGGCGGCGTGTTCTGGTTCCACCGAACCGGGCGGTCCGGGCCCCGCCGGTCCCGGCGACGAGCGTCCCGCAGACGTCGGAACCCAGGTGCAGCTCGAGCTCAGCTCGGTCGCCGCAACCGAAGTCGAAGCCCAGGTGGCCGCCGCCAAACAACACGACGCGGCGTCCCTCCAGGAGGCCTACGCGGTCTCGTTCTCGAACGATCTGGGCTACGGTCTCACGGACGTTCAGAACCTCGATCTGATCCAGCGATCAGAGCTGGGCCTGAATGACGCGGAGCTCGAGGTCCTGGCCGCCAACGGCTTCGTCGTCTCCAGCCGACTTGCCTATCCCAGCTTTCCCTACGCCTACGCTGCCATCTACGTGCACGATCTGCCGGTCTTCGTGAGCGGCGACATGGTGCTCGAGGCCATGCACCGTTCGTACGACGACATCTTGCAGGCCCTGGAACGAGCCGTCTTGATCCCGCGTGTCGCCCGCTTGCTCGACACGATGCGTGCGCGCCTGGCGTCCGGAGATTCCGGGCTCTCGCAGCAGGCGGCAGCCGACGCGGACTTCTACCTGACCGTCGCGCGCAGCCTGCTGATGGGAGCGCCGAGCGAACCCGTGGCGGGGGCAAGCAAAGCCGACGTCGCGTCCTTCCTGACTCACGCCGAAGCGGCCGACGGAGAACAGAAAAAGTCCATGTTCGGCGTTCCGCGCCGCTTCGACTTCTCGCAGTTCAAGCCCCGGGGCCACTACACGGACACGGTGGCGCTGGAACGCTATTTCCGCGCCATGATGTGGATGGGACGCATCGATTTTCGGCTCATCGAGACCATGCCCGATGGCTCGCGCGTCTTCTGGCGCCGCCAGCTCGAGGCGGCGCTGGCGTTGCGTGGCTTGATGGATGCCGCGGCGCTGGAAGACTGGTCGGGCATCGATCGAACCGTCACCGCGTTCGTGGGCGAGCACGACTACATGATCGTGCCCGAGCTGGACGAGCTGTTGAGAGGCCTGGGGGTGTCCGATGCGAGCGGGCTTGCCGCCATCGACGATTCGACGATCGCTCAGGCGATCATCAATGGGCGCTACGGCGAGCAGCGCATCGCGAGTCACATCATGCGAAAGGACGGCGGCGATTCCACGTTCCCGCTCAACGCGAGCTTTGCGTTCTTCGGGCAGCGCTACGTGATCGACAGTCACGTGTTCTCCAACGTGGTGTACGACCGCACCGCGAAGCGCGTGGTCCCGAACCCGCTCGACGCCGCGTTCGCCGCCCTGAAGAACGACCACGCGGTGAGCCTGCTCGCGGGTGAGCTCGAAGAATGGAGCTACGCCGGCGATCTGGCGGCCGTCCGCGTCATCGCCGACGCCCACCCGCCATCGTACTGGGAAGGCAGCCTGTACACGTCCTGGCTCGGGGCGCTCCAGACGCTCTCGGCGAACGCCACGACCCTGGGGCCAGCCGCGGAAGGTCTACCCAGCGTGGCGCGCAGCGAGGCGTGGGGGCGCCGCTTGCTGAACACCCAGCTCGGATCGTGGGCGCAGCTCAGGCACGACACGATCTTGTATGCCAAGCAGTCGTATACCGGCAGCAATGGCTGCGACTTTCCGGATGCGTACGTCGAGCCCTACCCCGAGCTGTTTCAAAGGATCGCCAAATTCGCCGGCCAGGGCCAGGCCTTGGTCGATACCCTCGACTTCAGCTTGAACGGGAACGACACGCTGGCGGAGCAGGTGAGCGCCTACTTCGGCACCCTGTCACGCATCGCGACCACCTTGAGTGAAATGGCGGAAGCGCAGCGGACGGGCATGCCGCACTCGGAGGAGCATCTGACCTTCATCAAGCAGGCAATTCACATCGAGGGCGGAGGCAGCGGCGACCCCTGGCAAACGGGCTGGTACAAAGATCTGTTCTTCGATCCCGTCGACGGCTTGAAGAGCGACCCGACCATCGCCGATGTGCACACGGACATCGGAGGCGACCTGCCGGTCCCGCGATCTCCGTCGGTGTTGCACGTGGGCACCGGCAATCCACGCATGATGGTCATGACGGTCGATACCTGTCAGGGTCCGCGCGCGTACGCGGGCGCAGTGTTCGCCTACCACGAGCACCTGGCGGAGGGCTTCACCCGACTCACCGACCAGGAATGGGCTCGGAAGCTGGTTCAGGATCCGCCGGCCGATGTGCCGTGGATGGCGCCGGTGCTGGCGGAGTAGACACCGGCGCGGCCAGGCCCCGCGCTGTGACAACCTGCGGTTCGACGCCCTCCGTCAACGTCGCTTCTCCTGGCGCCCTACGTCGAGGTGGCCGACGACCTGGCGAGGTCCCGTCGACGAGCCCCCGCCAGGAAGCGCGGAGCCGTCCCGGCGCCCCCCGCCCGGGGCGGGCGACATGCCGTGAACCCATCCGGGGGAGCTGGTGCGTCCATGCGGGAGATGGGCGGCACCCGTCTCCCGGTGGACGTGCCTCCAAGAAAAGACGAGTGGCACCCGTCTCCTGGTGGACGTGCCTCGAAGAAAAGACGAGTGGCACCCGTCTCCTGGTGGACGTGCCTCGAAGAAAAGACGAGTGGCACCCGTCTCCTGGTGGACGTGCCTGCAAGAAAAGACGAGTGGCACCCGTCTCCCGGTGGACGTGCCTGCAAGAAAAGACGAGTGGCACCCGTCTCCCGGTGGACGTGCCTGTAGGAAAAGACGAGTGGCGCTTGTCTCCCGTGGACGCCGCGAGGGGTGGCTACCGGAGCGGCGCGAAGCGCGCCTCGCCCGGCGAGATGAAGAGCGCCTCGGCGCCGACGCCTCGAAGCGCGTGCACAGGGCGCTCTGCGGCGAATCGCGTCCATCGCGGCCTCACTCCTGCTGCTCGGAGGCGCTCTCACCCTCCCCGCCGCGTGCGCCGCCCCGGCCCCGCCGAGCAGCAGCGCTCCGAAGAGCCCGGCGGCTCCGGAGCAGCCCGCCGCGACGCCGGCGGCACCGGCGCCGGCTCCGGCGGCGAGCGCGCCGGTTCCGTACGGCGGCGAGAGGCTCCTCCGGTGGGGCGACCTCGTTCACCTCATGGCCGTTCAGTTCGACGAGCCCTCGGTGGCGGTGGCCTTCGACGTGAACGCGCCGATGGCCGTGGAGACGCGCAAGAAGGCGCTCGCCGACGCGGCCGACAAGGGCTACCTCGTCGCGCACACCCACGCCCCGTTTCCCGGGCTGGGCCACGTCCGGAGAGACGGAGAGTCCTTCCGATCGAGCGCCTCGAGCAGGACGAAGCTGTCGCGTCGATGTCAGGATCCTGTGTCCCGGCGGCGCAGCCCATCTCATCGAACTTGACCGCGATCCCAGCGCCGCAGGCACACGTCACCGTCACCGGTGGCGAGTTCACGCAGGT
Source organism: Sorangium sp. So ce281 (assembly GCF_051527395.1). Lineage (NCBI taxonomy): Bacteria > Pseudomonadati > Myxococcota > Polyangiales > Polyangiaceae > Sorangium > Sorangium sp. So ce281. Next base: position 9,295,397 of record NZ_CP150322.1, on the reverse strand, counting down.
AGGGCGTGGCTGTCAGGCCCTATCGGATGCCGCACACCGAAAATTTCGCGGAAAGTCTGCTGGTCCGAAGCTTGCCAGGCCTGCGAGCGAAGCTTGCCAGGGTGGGAACCGAGGGCGAAATGGAAGGGACCCTTCAGGAAGGGCGGCGCGCGCCCGAGTTCTTGGCGTGGGCGCCGCTGGCGGCCGTCGCGCTGTTCACGTTCAACAACTTCTGGCTCAAGGGGCGGGCGCCGGTCGTGCTCGCTGGCAAGCTCAGCGACTTTGCCGCCTGCTTCTTCTTGCCGCTGTTCGTGGCGGCGCTGCTCGCTCACGTCACGCGCTGGTCGCGAGCGCGGCGGGTGGCGCTCGGGGCCGTCACGACGGCGCTGGTCTTCACGCTGGTGAAGACGAGCGCAGCGGCGTCGGCCGTGCTCGACGGCGTTTGCGCCGCGCTCGGCTCGCTCGTGGCGCTGCGGTCACCAGCCAATCGCGTGGATCCGACCGACCTGCTGGCGTTGCCGATGGTGCTGCTCGCGTGCTGGTGGTCGAACAATCAGGGGAGAAGACGATGAAGAGGTGGGTAGCTCAGAAGCTCGAGCTGGTGGCGCTGATCGCGACGGGCGCCTCGCTGGTGGCGCACGGCGGGGACATTCCGACTTGCGGTTTGAACGACGCCGAGAGCATCACCGTCAACGTGTCCGGCGATTGTGGTCCTGCTGGCGTCGTCACCATCGAGCTGGGGGACGCGTCGTGCTCGGTCAGCGTGAGCGGAGACCAGACGGGCTTGCCTCGCTCGGGGCACAGCAGCCATGGCTTGAGCTCGGGGTTCAGCCTGCAGGCCGATGAGGCAGGCGGCGTCGAGCGCAGATGCACCGCCGAGAAGCAGGCGGGCGCCGAGGACACGTACAAACTGAGCTGCGATGTCCGCCGCACAGGTGGCAGTCCGTACTGGACCCCGGCGTGCGAAGCCGAGCTTTCGCCCGTCAGCGACCAGTGCGACTTGCGCCAATGCGCCCCGCTCGCGTGCCCGGACGGTCAAGAGCCGCGCTCGACGGCAGGCGCTTGCTGCCCGGTGTGCGTCGAGCCGCCATCGCAAGGCGAGCCGCCGCTGTTGCCGGTCGACCCGTGCGCCGACGTCGTGTGCCCCAGCGCCTGTCCGGAAGGGCAGGAGCTGGCCTACGCCGGTGCCGGGTGCTGTGCCGAGTGCATCACGCAGTCTGCAGCTTGCTTCGAGCAGCGTGACGCCTTCGAGCCCGAGCTGGCCGCGACGCTCGCGCTGGCGCGCGCCTGCAAGACGGACCTGGATTGTTCGTTCACGCAGCTGTGGACGCGCTGCAGCCCCGTCTGTCCGGTCCCCATCGCCGGCAACGCCATTGGCATGACCCACGAGACGCTGCGCCTCGCGGCCGAGGACACCTGCGCGGACTGTCTCCCGGCGGAGCCCCACTGCAGCAGCGAGCAATACATCACGGGGCGCGCCGCGTGCGTCGACGGCTCGTGCGTCGGCATCAAAGACTAGTTATTCTGCCTCCCCGACTCCCCGCGCCCGCGCGGTGTCTACCACCAGGCGCGGGGGGCGCGCCGCCACGGCGCCCACGGCGTGGCGGCGCTGGGCGGCGAACCCGCGCGCCGCATGGCCCATGCAGGGCCGGCACGGGCGCCGTCGGACTCACGTCTCGAGGGCTCCCGCCGCTCCGGGCCGGGCACGATCGAGCCAGGCGAGCAGCTCCTTTGCCCTCCTGTTGTCGCCAAACCTCCCGAGGAACCAGGTGTACGCGCGCTCGAGGACCGGAACCGCGTCGGGGTGACGTCCCATCGCGATGAGGCAACGGCCTTTGCCAAACAGCAGCGTGAACTCGGCCAGCTCGTCTCCTCTGCCTCTCATCATGCAGGACGCGCGCTCGTACGTCGCGAGGGCCTCCTCCCACCGCCCGGCATCCAGCAGCATATCAGCGAGCCCGCCCAGCGCGTGAGCGAGCAGGACGCCATCTCCGTGGGCTCGCTCCGTGAACCGAACGACATTCATCATGTGGGTGCACGCCAGCGCGGCTTCTCCACACGAGCTCAGGCTCAGCGCCAGCACACTCTGGATCCGCGCCGCGAGACGCGACTCCTCGCCGTGATGCTCGACGGCGAGCCGCAACGCGCGCTCGAGCGCGGCCCTCTCGCGATGCGGCAGCGTGGTCCACGGGTACTGCTGGCTCACAGCCCTGGCGTACTGGTAAAGGGGGTTGATCAGCTCCGGCGCGCGGTCGCCCGATCGCGATTCGATGTCGTGGATGAGCCCGGAGAGCAGCTCCTCGGCCTCGGCGTACGCTCCACGCCTCAAGAGCTTGCTCACTTCCGCCGCCTTCGTGGTGGCGAGCGATGTCGCCAAGCGCCATGCCTCCTTCATGCGCGCCGCCTTCACGAGAACCACGGCACCCACGGCGCCCGCGCTCCTCGTCGCCAGCCGTCGTCGGCGTCCGCTTCGACCGCCGCGCCCTGCCGCGGGGGGGCTGCATCGAACTCGCGCTCGAGCTGCTCGTCGCTGGCGACGCGCCCGAACTCGACCAGGTGGCAGGTGGACGGAGATCGCACCGCGCTCGCCGATGTCCGTCCGCCTCGACCTCCGATGGTCCGCGCCGAGCTCGGCCGCGACGATGTGCAACCCGCTGCGCTCGGCTCGAGCTCGGCTTCGACCGGGGCGAGATTGACAAGCCGTAACCGCAGCGACGCAATCCACGCCTTGAATCACAGTTGACGCCGCCCCTCCGCACACGCATCTGAGAAACCTGGAGGATGGGCATGCGCCACAGGCTGAAATCGAAGGCAATCCCTGTTCTCATTCCTCTCGGTCTCACGGTGTGGGCGTGCAACTACGACGTAGGCGAGTGCTATCTCAGGGGGACGGAAGGCACAGGGGCCGGAGAACCATTCCCACCGGGGTCAGCAGCTACGGGGGACTGGTTCGGGAACGGTGACGACGTGGGGAGCGGCGCCACTGAAGAGATGGCTGGTTGCACTCCAGATAGGTCATGCATAGACATGTACGTCGACTGCTAGGACAAAGGCTGTCCATGTAACCGCATTATCGATGGCGGCAAATCTCTTTGCGCAATTTGTCGGCGCGATTGTCAGCTCAAAAAGCGATATACGTACGACGAGTGCTATCGGTGTGGGTTTGAATGAACACGACGATCCAGAGGTCTATTCGGGGCGCAACGCATGTTGCCTTCGATTCGTCGACAACAGAGCGCCTGGCACGGCTCGGTGCGGTCAATACGGTGCGTGCGTCCGACTGCCTTATTGTCGGACCGAGCCGAATGGATGCCATGGAGCATGCCCGGGCGCGTGAGGCATGGTGGTCTTCGTTCGGAGAGTGGGACCGGCTCTATTCATCGAATGTCCGCTGGGATCTGCCCGTTGTCCTGTGGGTATCATCGAGCCTCCACGAGCGAGTTGGCCTCTGGAGGGCCTGTAGCTGGTTGCGTCGCCTAGGGATCGCGCGTCATAATGTCTTTATCGTCGATGTTGATCCAGTGCACCGCTCAAGGATCCCCGCGGAACCGATGCCTCCGTTCGACTGCTCCGCATCGGTGTCTGATCATCCTGACGAGGTTCTTCTGGAGCGCCTCGACAAGTCGCGCCCCTGGCCACGGGACCGCTACGATCGCGCCGTCCGCCTCTGGGAGAGGTACGTCGATGCGAATCCATTGCCTTTCGTCGAAAGGTGCACACGTGGCGTCAAAGGGTTTCCGGAGCTCGCTCCCTTGTGGGCGCTTCTCTCTTCCTTCTTTCCACGAAGGAGCACGAGAGGAGCCATACGCCTCAGTCGATTCGACGAGCTCATCTTGGCTCTTCTATCGGCGGAGTGGCAGGCTCCGTTGGCCGTGTGCGGCCAGAAATCGCAATTGGGCGCCGCGTTGTGGGAGTTCCTCGACTGCACGGGCGATCTGTTCCTACCACGCCGGCTGGAGCAATGGGCAGATCACGATTCGAGTGCGGTTGTGGAGCGGGCGACGGGACCGAAGCCGGCTGATGGCTACCCGATGCAATCGCTGGTCTATCGGCTCACCGATCGCGGCATGAAGCTCCGAGAAGGACTCGATCGGCTCGCGGATGCACCAAGCCTGCCGATCGCCGGGACCGAGGCGTATTCGACGTCATCTCCATGGGTGGTGCTCGATGATGGACGGCTAGCTCGGTTGTGATGGCCAGTCTGCACCGTCCGCCGACAACGGAACGCCCCTCGGGTTGAGTGTTCGTCAACCAAGTGGTTGGCGAACGGCCCTCGCCGTAAATTCACAGCGCCGCGACGATTCGGCGTGACTATGGCGGCCGCACCGTGCTGCCCGGCATGCGCTTCGACCTCTACGACCGCAGCGGCGGAGAGGAGCCGAGCTCGCGCCCGCGCGCCCGTATGGAAATTGTTTCCCCTTGCAGAGCGAGAGCGGCACCGGCGGGAAGACGTCGCCCAATCCCGCGTGGCTCCCTCGACTTCGCGGACGTAGCACCAAGCGGAAGGCATCCTACCGTATCGCTGTACCCTACTGGCTCTACCTGCCCGGCCCCCGTTTTCTGCACACCCCTTGAGTACGCCCGCGCTGCCCGGGTTTCACCGAGCATCGTCCACGGCGGCACGCCGGGGATCCATGCTTGACGTCCGCCGCTCCCCTCCCAATGGACGCCCTGCCCAGCGCTCCCTCAAGGAGGTCCTGTTGAGCTCCACATTCGCGGAGGACGCGTACCCTTCACCCGATGAGTGCGCTCGGTTGCGCGAGAGCCTCACACGATCGCTGCCCGAGATCCCGCCCGTCTACTTCTACGACGATCTCGGGAGCGAGCTGTTCGAGCAGATCACCCATCTCGAGGTCTACTACCCGACGCGCACGGAGATCGGCATCCTCGAGCAGCGCGCCGGAGACCTCCTGCGCGCCGTCCGGCCGCGGCGCCTCGTCGAGCTGGGCAGCGGCGCGGGCCGCAAGATCCGCATCCTGCTCGACGCCTGGCGGTGGGTGGGCGGCGGCGAGACGTGCACGATGCTGGACGTGAACGGGCTCTTCCTGGAGACGTCGATCCGCCGCCTCCGCACCGACTACCCGGAGTACACGTTCCGCGGCATGATCGGTGATTTCACCACCGACCTGCCGCGGCTCGGCCGGGGCGGGGGGCGCCTCGTGCTCTTCCTCGCGGGCACCATCGGCAACCTCTACCCCGACGAGCGGCGCGCCTTCTTCCGCGAGGTCGCGCGCGTCATGGAGCCGTCGGACGCGCTCCTCGTCGGCGCCGATCTGGTCAAGGACACGGCCCGGCTGGAGGCCGCGTACGACGATCCGGAGGGCGTGACGGCGGCCTTCAACCGCAACGCGCTCCGCGTGATCAACCGGCGCTTCGGGGCGAATTTCGCGCCCGACGCGTTCGCGCACCGCGCCTTCTACGACGCGGCGCGGGCGTGGATCGAGATGCGCCTCGTGGCCTCGCGGCGGATGCGCGTGCAGATCCCGGCGCTCGATCTGCGGCTCGATCTCGAGCGCGGCGCCGAGATCCGCACCGAGGTGAGCTGCAAGTTCACGCGCGACTCGCTCCAGGCCTCGGCCCGGGCCGGAGGGCTCGTGGTGTCTTCGTGGCACACCGATCCCGACCAGCTCTTCGCGCTGGCCCTGCTCCGGCGGAGCGACGCGTGACGGAGGCCTCGTTCGAGGCGCTCCTCGCCGCCGCGTGGCGCCGCAGCGACGATCTGTTCGCGCTCGTCCCGGAGGCGTCGATGGGGCGTCGGCCCATCGCGCTGCGACACCCCTTCTCGTTCTACCTGGGGCACCTCCCGGCCTTCGCGTGGAACCAGATCGGCCGAGGCGTCCTCGGGCTCGGGCCCATGCGGAGCGATTTCGACGTGCTGTTCGAGCGCGGGATCGATCCGGCCGACGAGGACGGCGCCCGCGCCGCGTCGAGGGGCGCGTGGCCGGCGATCGCCGAGGTGATCGCGTACCGCGACGAGGTCCGCCGCGCCGTGCGGGCGCGCATCCCCGACGTGCTGGCGCGCGCCGAGGACGTGCTCGGCGCGCGGGGGCGGATCCTCCAGCTCGTGATCGAGCACGAGCGGATGCACCACGAGACCCTGATGTACATGCTCCAGGAGCACGGCGCCGCGCGGCGCCCCGACGGCGCGCCCGCGTTCGTGGGCGGCGGGGGGCGCGCGGCCGAGCCCCGGCACGTCCCGGCGGGCCGCGTGGTGATCGGCGCGGACTTCGAGGCGATCCCGTTCGGCTGGGACAACGAGTTCGGGCGCGCGGAGATCGATGTCCCGGGCTTCACCATCGACTCGTTGCCGGTGCGGAACGGCGATTACCTGGCCTTCCTCGAGGCGATGGAAGACGGCGCGCGGGCCGCGCTCACGCCCCGTACGTTCGTGCGCCGCGGAGGCGGGCTGGCGGTGAAGACGATCTTCGGGCCGGTCTCCTTCGAGGTCGCGTCGGGCTGGCCGGCGCAGGTCTCGGGCGAGCAGGCGCGCGCCTATGCCGTCTGGCGCGGCGGGCGCCTGGCGACCGAGGCCGAGCTGCGCCGCGCCGCGTTCGGCGAGCCGAGCGGCGGTGTGCGCGCGCGTCCGTGGGGGCACGCGCCGGGCGAGCCGCGTCATGGCCAGTTCGGCTTTCGCGGATGGTCGCCGGTGCCGACGGGCAGCCACCCGGACGGCGCCAGCGCGTTCGGCGTCGAGGAGCTGGTGGGCAATGGCTGGGAGTGGACGTCCACGCCCTTCGCGCCCTTGCCCGGCTTCGTCGCGTACGCCCGCACGTACCCCGGGTACTCGGCGGATTTCTTCGACGGGGAGCACGACGTCGTCTTCGGCGCCTCGTGGGCGACCGACGAGGGGTTCCTCCGGCCGAGCTTCCGCAACTGGTATCGCCGGGACTATCCCTATGTCTTTTCGAGCTTCCGGGTCGTCCGCGAGGCGCCACGCTCTCGGCGGCGATGATCGAGCTCGAGCAGGTGACCAAGCGCTACGATGGAATCGTCGCTGTCGACAGGGTCTCCCTGCGCGTCGAGCCGGGCGAGCTGGTGGTCCTGCTGGGCGGGTCGGGATCGGGGAAGACCACGACGCTGAAGATGACGAACCGGCTCATCGAGCCGAGCTCGGGTCGCATCCGCGTCGAGGGCGAGGACGTGACCACCGTGCCGCCGCACGCGCTCCGGCGCCGCGTCGGCTACGTGTTCCAGCGGCTCGGGCTCTTCCCGCACCTGACGGTCGCCGAGAACGTGGGCATCACGCCGGCGCTCCTCGGCTGGGACGCGAGGCGCATCCGTGGTCGGGTGGACACGCTGCTGGAGCTGGTCGAGCTGGATCCGGCCGAGGTCCGCGATCGGCGGCCCGACGCGCTCTCCGGCGGCCAGGCGCAGCGCGTGGCCGTGGCGCGGGCGCTGGCGGCCGAGCCGGGCGTGCTGCTGCTCGACGAGCCGTTCGGCGCGCTCGATCCGATCACGCGCGAGCGCCTCCAGCGATCGTTCGCGCGGGTGCGCCGGAGCCTGGGGTTCTCGGCGATCTTCGTCACGCACGACGTCGTCGAGGCGCTGCTCCTCGGCGATCGCGTGGGCGTCATGCGCGGCGGGCGCCTCCTGCAGCTCGCGCCCGGCCGCGAGCTGGTGCGCGCGCCGGCCGATGACTACGTGGCCGATCTGGTGCGCGGCCCGCTCGAGCAGGCGCGCGCCGTCGAGTCGCTGATCGCGGGCGCGCCCGCGCGAACGATCGCTGGAGGCGACGCTTCGTGAAGGAGCAGCTCGCCCTCCTCCCGCGCTACCTCGCCGCCCACCTTGGGCTCACGCTGGTCGCCCTGGCGCTGGGCGTGGCCGTGAGCGTCCCGCTGGGCGTGCTGGTGACGCGATCGCGCCGCCTGGAGGGGCCGGTGCTGGGCGTGGCGAGCGTCGTCCAGACCATCCCGAGCCTGGCGCTCCTCGCCTTCATGGTGCCCGTGCTCGCGGCCCTGGGCGCGCGCAGCATCGGTTACCTGCCGGCGCTGATCGGCCTCTTCCTCTACAGCCTCTTGCCGGTCCTCAGGAACACGGCGGCCGGCCTCTCGGGCCTCGATCCGGCGGTGATCGAGGCCGCGCGCGGCGTGGGGATGACGCCCCGCGAGCAGCTCCGCCGCGTCGAGCTGCCGCTGGCGCTCCCGGTGATCGTGGCCGGCGTGCGCACGGCGGCGGTGCTGACGGTGGGCACCGCCACGCTCTCCACGCCGGTCGGGGCGCCGAGCCTTGGTGACTACATCTTCAGCGGGCTGCAGACGCGCAACACCACGGCCGTGCTGATCGGCTGTGTGGCCTCGGCCGGGCTCGCGCTGGTGCTGGACGGCCTGGTGCGTGGCCTGCTCGCCGGCGTCACGCGCCGCAGCCGGCGCCTCGTGCTGCTGTGTCTCGGCGGCTTCGCCGGGCTCGCCGTCTTCGCGGCCACCCCGGTCGTGCGCGCCCTCCTCGCGCGCGATGATCAGGTGTCCATCACCGTCGGCGCCAAGACCTTCACCGAGCAGTACATCCTCGCCGGCATCGTCGCCGGGAGGATCGAGCGCGTCGCCGGCGTGCCGGCGCGGACGCTGGGATCGCTCGGATCGACGGTGGTGTTCGACGCGCTGAAGAACGGCGAGATCGACGTCTACGTCGACTACTCGGGCACCCTCTGGGCGAACGTCCTGAGACGGAGCACGGAGAGCGCGGACCGCGCGTCGGTACGGGCCACGGTGGAGAGGGAGCTGCTCGATCGGCACAACGTCCACGTGGCCGCCGCGCTCGGGTTCGAGAACACCTACGCGCTCGCCATGCGGCGGGCCGAGGCCGAGCGGCAGGGGATCCGGCGCATCAGCGATCTCGGGGCGCGCGCGCGATCGCTGCGGGTGGGGGGCGACTACGAGATCTTCCAGCGGCCGGAGTGGCGCGCCATCGAGCGCGTGTACGGCCTCGCGTTCCGCGAGGCGCGGAGCATGGATCCGTCGCTGCTCTACGAGGCGCTGCGGGCGGACCAGGTGGACGTGATCACCGCCTTCTCGACCGACGGGCGGATCATCGCCGACGATCTGGTGCTGCTGGAGGACGATCGCCGGGCCATCCCGCCGTACGACGCGCTCGTGCTGGTGAGCGATCGGCTCGCGCGCACCCGCCCGGAGGTGCTGGAGGCGCTGCGCGGGCTGTCGGGGACGATCGACGCGCGGAAGATGCGCCAGATGAACGCGGCCGTGGACGAGAAGAAGGGCTCGCCGGCCGCGGTGGCCGCCCGTTTCCTCGATGAATTGCGGCGCTGAATTCTTCTGCGCTGGGCCCCCGCGGGCCGGCCGTTTGCGGCGCGGCGGGCCGGTTGCGTCGACGCCACGATGACGCGGGTTCGTCGGCAGCTAGATCGTGGCCTCGTCATCCCTCAGAAGCCCGTCAATCTTGCTTAGCAGATCTCGCTTGACCCGCTGCCGGTTCAGTTCGTCTTCGTAACCGGCCTTGACCGATGCCACCTTGACAACGTCCTTGATCATCATCAGAGCGTCGATCGTTCGCTGCGCCTCATCGTCGTCCAAGTCGCGCCGAAAGTGGACAACCAGGCCCTTGACGCTCATTGCAATCCCACTGCCCGCACAGAGATCACGCTGGCTTCTCGAAGCATAATGATATTGCGTAATTCACCCATGGCTCCCTACTCCCGGAAGTGTCGTGTTGGGAGGTAGCGTTGGCGGTGTCGAGCTCTGCGCCGGCGACGACGCGGGACGCGCCGCGCTCTCGCGCTTGGTGACGGGCTCGCCGACCTGGATCACCACGGTCTCCTCGGCGTCCGTCCGGTGGTCGTCGTGCAGCTGCCAGAGGCGCTCCCAGTACCGCGCCGGCGTGCTGGTTTTCCCGCTGCCGTCTCCGGAGCAGCTCTTCCGGCGTGGGGCACTCGTCTCGAATCTCGCACTCATCGAACGACGTCAGCACCTCGCCGCGGCAGCGTGCGTCACGGACGTGATTGCGCGCCTGGTTGATGGCGATCGTGACGCGGTACGGCGCTGGGTCTGCCCCCGGGTCGAGCCGCTTGTCGGCCTCCAGCCCGCGCAGCAGCGCTTCCTGAGCGATATCCTCGGCGTTTCGCTCCGGCACGCCGTGGCGCCTGGCGAGGCGCCGGAAGAGCTCGAAGCCGGGGAAGACGGTCGGTGGCTTGCCCACGGTAAGCAGCACACTTGAGCGGGCCCAAACGCTTCAAAAAAAAGAACCAACGAGCAATATTGGTCGGGCAACGTAAGCTAAGGTGTCATCTTCAGCCACGCGGAAGCGGGTCCAGAGGACGACTGAGCACATTCCATCATACGGCCGCCAATTCTCGCCCAAACGGCCGAGGCGTCGCGATTTCTGGCGGTTGACGCCGAACGGCCGGCGTCAGTACCGTCCCTGGATGCGTTGCATTGCGCATTCGCTCTCGATATTTCTCACGCTCGGGGTCGCAACAGGCTTCCCGACCTCGGCCAGCGCCGATGATGCCCCCCCGAAGGCGCAACAGACTTCACGAAGTCTGCCGGCGCCGCCGATGTCCCCCCCGAAGGCGGGAGCGAACGACAGCTCATTGGTGAAGGACCATGTTCGCCGTGGTCAGAGAGCGCGCAATGCCGGGCGGTGGAGCGAGGCATACGCTGCCTACAAGGCTGCTTTCGACGCCGCGGACCCGACGACCAGCACCGAGCGAGAGCGGGCGGAGATCGCCGGCGAGCTCGGCCTTTGCGAGGTCGCGTTGCACAAGTATCGCGATGCGGCCGAGCACCTTGCCAAGAGCCTCGAACAGCGCGAAGCGCTGCCGGACGCGCTCGGGCGGCGATTCCAGGCAGGCCAGCGCGAGGCAGTGAAGCGCGTCGCTACGCTCGTGCTCTCGGTGGATCCGCCCGACGCCGAGGTGCTCATCGACGGCGAGCGCGTCGGAAGGACCGCGCGCACCTATACGCTCTTCTTCGAGCCGGGGGACAAACACATGGTGCGGGGCCGTGCACCGGGCCACGCGGACGCGTTTCAGGGGTTCCTTGGCGTGGCGGGCGTGGAGCACGAGATGACGATGGAGCTATCCCGCGCGGCGGCGGGGAGTGCCACGGAGGCGAGCAGCACGAAGGACACCGCGCCAGCGACGCCGCCCGCCTTACGCACGTTGCCCGCTGCGCGCGCGAAGGCTCCCAGCCCCTGGGCCTCCTGGCCGGGGACGCTGCGCATCACGGGGATCGCCGTCACGACGGCTGGCGTGACGGTGGGCACCATCCTCATGATCCACGCGGGCAAGCTCGATGACGACCTGAGCGCCCGGCGTGACTGGCTCCAAAGCGAGCCGTCAGCGAGCACGTCGATGTGCTGGCACGCGCCTCGGAACTCGCCATGTGGCGAGCTGGCGCGCCTGCAGGACGCGCGAAACATGTTCGGCCGCGCCGGTCTGGCCACGGTGATCACGGGCGGTGTCGTCGGTGCCGTGACCGCCGCGTCATTCTTCACGGACTTCTCCTTCCTGAGATTCAAGCCGGCTCAGGATCGGGTCAACGTATCGCCCGTGGCGAATGGGAACGAAATCGGCGCGCGAATCGAGGGGGTATGGTGAACACGCGGGGGGCCGAGAGAATGGGGCCGCTGGCAGACCGAGGCGCCGTGACGTCGATCGTCGCTCTCGCAGTCTGCGTGTGGGGAGCTAGCACGCTGACAGCTTGCGCTGCCTATTCCGAGGATTGCTCGGAAAAGCTGGCGTGTGCTCCCGATCCGGAGCACACGCCTGACCCGTGCGCTGGAGAGCCCGGCACAGCGCCAGCGCTCGACAAGTGCGGCGTGTTCGTCAGCGAGCAGGGCGACGACAACAGCCCCGGAACCAAAGGAGCGCCGGTCAAGACGCTCCAGCACGCGATCGGGCTCGCCGCGCACGGGCGAGGCCACGGAGAGGGAGCGACCCGGCGCGTGTACGCGTGCGGCGGGTCGTTCGCGGAGAAGATCACGCTGCCCTCGGGGGTCGACCTCTGGGGCGGGCGCCTGTGTGACGGCGGCGATTGGTCGTATGACGGGTCGTTCGGCGGACCGAATCACCCGACGATCATCGCTCCGCCGGTGGGCATCCCGCTGAGGGTGATCGCGGATGATAAAGAGCGCGCGACGTCAACGGTCTTCGGCGTGCGCGTCGAGGCGGCGGATGCGTCGGCGGACGATGGCAAGTCGTCGATCGCGATGATCTTGAGCCCTGGGACCAGGGCGATCGTGCGGCAGAGCAAGATCCTCGCAGGCGATGGCAAGGATGGAGAGCCGGGCGAGGACGCGCCGAGCGTTCGCGCGAACTCCGGCGTGCTGGGGAACGACGGCGCGGACGCCTGCACCGCGGACGCGGCGCTGGGCGCCCTTCCGGTCGTGACCGTGTGCGGCGACGGGATCGAGTCGACGGGCGGCCAGGGGGGCGATGGAGGCCTCGAGACGGGCAGCGACGGAACTTCAGGGCTGCCGGAGCCGCTCGGGAATCCGACCGTGCGTGGCCTGGGTGGATCCGGCGCGGTCAGCATGGCATGCAGGCAGGGGCAGAACGGAGCCGACGGCGCTCCTGCGGAGCGCGCTGCCGGAGCGGATGGCGCTGGCCTCCTGGACGAGTACGGATGGGTCGGCGTCCGCGGGAAGGATGGAGCGAAGGGCGGCGCCGGTCAGGGCGGCGGCGGGGGCGAGGGCGGCAAAGGTCGCGACTCCGCCAGGAACGCGTGTCCGGCAGGTCGGCCCCAGGGCGGTGCGGCCGGCGGCTCGGGGGGCAGTGGCGGCTGCGGTGGCAAGGGGGGCAAGGGAGGCGACTACGGCGGCGCGAGCATCGCGATCGTGGCGTTGCAGGGGAGCGACCTCACAGTCGATGCGAGCACGGTCCTCGGGGCCAAGGGCGGCGACGGCGGGGTCGGCGGAACGGGCCAGTGGGGAGGCTTTGGGGTTGCCGGCGGACACGGCGGAGACGCTTTTCTGACCGAGACGTCGCGAGGGTGCCGCGGCGGCTTTGGCGGCGACGGCGGTCGCGGGGGCGATGCCGGCGGCGGTCTCGGCGGCCACTCGCTCGGCATCGGCTCCGTGGGCGCCTCCGTGGCCATCACGGAGTTCGCGAAGGTCTTGCCTGGACAAGCCGGCAAGGGTGGCCGCGGCGGCAATGCACCCTTCGAAAGCACGCCCGGCCAGGGGAAAGCCGGGATTGCGCTGTTCTGGTACCCGTTCGATACGCCAGATCCGGAACCGGCTCGATGAACTACCCTGCGCTGACAGCGCACGTCAGGATGCGCACATGAGAAAGACCACCGCTGCTACCTTCGTCTTTCTGTTGTCGCCGTGGGCGACCGGCTGCGGAACTGCGCCCGACGTGAACGCCCCTGGCGTGCCGTCTTGCGAGGGCACCTCGTGCGAGCAAGAGCCGCCCCCGGAGTCGGTCTGCGCCGAGCACGTCGCCGCCGATATCCTCGACGACGGCTGTGGCGTGTTCATCGCTGGACCCTACGGTTTTGGCGACGACAGGAACCCCGGCACGAAGGCGAAGCCTGTGGCCACCGTCGAGCGTGCCGTCGAGCTCGCGCGCACGGGACGAGGCCGCATGTTCATCTGCAACGACGGATTTCCGGTGCGTCAGATCAGGGTGCCCTCCGGCGTGGACCTCCTCGGGGGCTTTCACTGCCGGCGATGGAATCGCGACCCTGAAATCCCGCGAACCACATTTTTTCACCAGCCGATCGCCGACCTCGCCGACCCCATGGTGATCGTCGAGCCCGCGGGTCCCGAGGACAGCGGGGCCGCGGACGGGGTGTCGACGCTCGCCGATCTCAACCTTGGGGCTTTTGGTCCGCTCGGCGTGCTCGTCCAGTCCAACACGGGGGTGGAGATCGTGCGGAGCGAGATCCGCGCAGACGGCGCAATAGCGGGCAGCGATGGCGAGCAGTGGCCGACCGATCAACCGGACGGACCGGATGGCAATTTCGCTGGCGAGGGGTGCTCGGCGCCCCTCGTCGCCGGCGGACCTGCGGCGGTGAACCGGTGCGAGAGCGGGCACACGAGCGTCGGTGGCAAGGGAGGGGATGGGCTGCCCGACAGCGCCGGGGATGGCGGCGACGGGGAGCCCGTCTACACTTCGCCCTCGCGCGGCGGCATCGGGGAACGAGACAACCGCCGTTGCGAAAGCGGATTCACCGGGGGCCCGGGGGCTCCGGGAACGCAGGGCGCGCCCGGCAAGGGCATCGGGCGCCTCACCGAGGCCGGTTGGGAGGGCGACACGGGGGGCGAGGGGACGTGGGGCACCCCGGGCCAGGGGGGCGGCGGCGGCGGCGGTCGCCGGGGCGGGCTGGCCGTGTGCGGCGCGGCTTCCAAGGGAGGCGGAGGAGGAGGCTCGGGTGGGGCCGGCGGCTGCGGAGGCCGGGGGGGCCGCGGGGGAGCGAACGGACGTCCGACCATCGGCGTCCTCGCGCTTCACGCCCGGGTGACGGTGCGCGACAGCGAGATCACGACGATCTCCGGCGGCAGGGGCGGCGACGGCGGGCCGCCCCAGGAAGGCGGCCGAGGGGGCCGAGGCGCACCGGGCGCCGCCGACGTGGACGCCGTTCAGGGCTGCTTCGGCGGCCCGGGCGGCGAAGGAGGCCACGGCGGCTACGGCGGCCCGGGGCGCGGCGGCGACTCGATCGGTGTCGGCTACCTCGACGAGGGCCAGCTCACGCTCGAGGGCGTCATCTTCGAGATCGGACCGCCGGGCCATGGCGGCATCAGCTGGAACCACGATGGCACGACCACGATGGGGCCGAGCGGCGAGAGCCACGAGACGCTTCGCTTTCCCGAGTAGCCCCAGTCACCTCACGGGCGATCGGCGACCGAGTCCACGGGCCAAGTCGCCAGGAACCTGGAAGCCCAAGCGACCATGGCGGCCGGCGGCTCGCCTTCACCATCCCACGAAGCGATCAACGCTTCGAGCTCGCGCGTGGCGGCTTCGAGTTCGCGCTTGGAAGCGATGCCGCGGGGAGTCTTCGGCGGATCCATGAGCACACGAATTTTTGCAAGCACTCTCACTACTTCCTCTTTGCGCAGGACCCCATCCGTCGTCACCACCCAGTAGGAAGAACCGCTCTGCACCTCAGGCATCAGTGCCCATGCGATTTGATAGAGCGCCGCAAGCACGGTAAGCACCGCAACGAGCGAATCCGTAAGCTTGCTCGCTTCGATATCTACACCGGGCGCCGACACTTCAGACGGCGATGGCTTCACCCATGTATGCTGGTTCGAAAACAGGCAATCGTAGAGTCTTACCTCCCCGGGAGGCCGCAGGCCCGCTGTCACGTCCGGTACGAGCACGGTCCCGGTCTCCGGCGGCATGAGCTCGCAACCGAAGGTCGCTTCAATATCACGGGAGATCCACTCCGCACATGGTTGCTCGTCGGGCAATAAATCGAAGGAGACATAGCTCTCCCTGACGGTTGCGAACCTGAGGCTATCGTCCGGGCGCGACACGAAACCTGGATCGAATGGGCTTCGATGAACAATGACATGCATGCCTCGGAATTTGACCGAGAACAAGTCCCTCGTCTGTTTGACGCTCTCGACCGTGCGCCAGCTGTGGACGATGTAGTAAGGAGCCAGGAAGCTCACTTGGAACCACAGCGTTCGATCTGTAGCATTGGGCAGATCGATCGTAAAGGAATAGCAGCCGTCCCAGCCGCCGGCGGGGAGATGTAGCGACTGGTTCGTGAACATACCAGGGAAGCGATCTCGGATGCGACGCTGCATCGAGTGCCAGCGCTCGTCCTTTGATGCTTGGATCCGGGCGGCCACGAGCCGAGCGTGCTCTTCGGTCTCGTTGCGAAGCTGGAAGTCGATATCATCGGCGCTCCCAGTCCCACGCCGATAATATCGGTAGACAATGCCCAGCAATTCATCCAGGCTATGTTTCATGGATTTCTGACCTGCGCGCCGAGTCCCTTGTAATCTTTCTTAAAATAAAAGTCTACCTTCCCCTTGAACCTACTGCAGAATATGCCAGGCGGGAGATCCTCGCCTCCTTCTTTCTTGTACATTTCTTCCAGCACGAAGTTCGCCACATCAGCGCTAATGCGCGCTGCCTTGTCCGCCGGTATATTCCCCCAAAGCTCGCTTCGCAGTGGCATGCCAATGTGAATCATGCACGCATCGTCGCCCTCTAGATTGTGGCCGAAGAACAGCTTCGCCTTTGCCTCCTGCCAACCACCTGCCACACTCGTCCCATCGTAGGCCACGATGGTGACAAAGTCGAAGGCCCGCGGGTCAATCGGCTTGACACCTGTGCACCCCATGGTCGGAGTGCCGCTCTGCTGGCAGGGATCTGGCGGGCTCGTCGGGCTAGCTGTCGGCCTCTCCGAGCTGTCGCTCGGGCTTTCCTCTTCCTCTTCGTCTTCGCTGTCCGTTTTGTTGCACTGGATCTTGCGCTCGCTGCCGTACTCCGGTCCGCCCGGCGGCTCCGCCCCGAAGTCCCCCGACGAGACGGAGGTGAAGACGGGAACGTGCGGCCCGACTGGTGCACCTGCACCTTCGCCCTTCACCCACTCCTCGCGGGGATCGCAGTCTCCTACCGTCCAGTTGCAGGCCGCCAGCGTGCAGATGGCGACAGCCAGAATCGGAAACAGAATTCTTTTCGCGTTCATTTTATACTCCATCGAAGCACGGGACCGACGACGACCAGCACGGACACGTAACCTGGGAGCACGAGGCTGCTCCCGCCGACCCAATCCATATTGGCGCTCACCGACACGCCGAGCGGTCCTGCAACGTACGCGTTGGTTTGCGCATGCGCGCCTACCGCGATCCCGGCGACGTGCCCACACAATGTGCTTCCGCAAGCCGGCATGAAGTAGAGCGCAACGGATGGGCCAGCGCTAAAATCGCCATTCTTCCAGCCATATCCGAGAGCGGCGATGGTGCTATTGTAGACACCGACCCCACCGATCTGGACTGGGGGAATAACGCTGAGCAGATCGTGAACATTTAAAATGATGTCGCCGTTGATGCGCCACGAGATTCCCGCGTGCGGACTCACCGCCAGTCGCGTCACGGTGCCAGCCTGGATCCCCCCGAAGCTAATTCCGGCACTCAGCTCGGATGCGTCTGCCTGCGTCGGAACGACACTGAGCAGGAGAGCGAACACTGCCGACGATGAGATCTGCCGGTCTGTCATCCTCATCGTCTCCCTCACGGTCGTCCGAAACACGCGAGCAACGTGGCGACGTGGGCCATTCTTCTGATCACGGGATCGGCGTCAAACGGAATCTAGACGAGGACACTACACGGGCCAGGGGTCGTACCGTCCGGAGCGTGCGCCGGCGCGCAGCGACCTGCGCGGCTCCAGCGCGTGTCGGCCTACGGGCGCCAGCTGCCTGCCCACGCCGCCGCGAGAGAGCGCTACCGGCCACGCGCCCCGGGCTGCGCGTCTCGGCTGCAAGCCCGATCCAGCGCGGCGCCGCGCGCAGGCAGCGCTGACCGTGCGCTGTGACGGCCACGCGCGTGGCGCGGCACGACATCGCTCGCGCGGCCACGCCGCCCGCGAGCACGGCGCCTGACGGTGGCCTGCGCGGTCGGCGGCGGCGACGCGCCAGCGCTCACGCGCCTGGAGCTGCACGACGTCGCTCGCGCGTCCGCGTCGGCGCGAGCGTCCCACGTCGTGGCCCCATCGGCGGGCAGCCGTGAGACCGGCTACGGATGCCCGATGGGGCTCCGCAGGCACCGCATCGCAGCCCGGACGGTCCCGCAGCCCTCGCCCTTGCTCGCTGGCGTCGCCGCTGTTGCCCCGGCCGGCGGGCCTCTCGGCGTCGTCGAGCTGCCGAGCCGCGCCTGCGCCGATCACCACGCGCGGACGATCCAGATCGCCCAGGAGCGCTATCACCTCGATCACACCGCGTGCGGTACTCCGGCGAGCGAAGCGGGAGATCAGAGGGAGCAAGAGCTCGACCATGCCGCTGCGCAGCCGCGCGTCTTCGATCGACGGCGCCCGCGCGACAAGGGCGGGCCGCGCCGCGTGTCTCACGATTCTGCCGTGCCGCGACCACGCGCGGCTTGGACGCCCGCGCTCGCAACGAGCGATCGCTGGGCCCGACGCGCTTGAGCACACGGACATCGACGGCCCCGAACTCGCCGGCGTCCACGTCGATCCCCGCGCGCAGAGCGGTCAGGGACCTCGGCCCTGCGGCATGTCTGCTCGAGCGCCATGTAGCGCGCCGTCGGCGGCCCCGCGCATATGCGGCCGCTCTGGAGCGAGGAATGCGGCCTTCCTGTCTGCTTTGGCTCCATGTACGTCGTGCAGAACGGGCGCCAGCTGGCCGACGCGCGCCGTGCCGACGTCGCGCGCGAAGTCATCCAGGTGAACCTCGACCCGGCGATGGTGTTCTCCGGTGGGCCGAGCGCCCCGCCATCAAAGAGCTGGATCGACAGGCGCACCATCGGCATCAACGACGGTGCTCAGTAACAGCCTACCTCGGCCGCTATACCCACCGTGTCGGGCTGTCCAATCACCGGCTGCGGTCGATGGATGAGCGCGGCGTGTGCTTCCGGACCCGCGGAGACAAGACCGTGACGCTCTCCGCAGAGGAGTTTCTGCGTCGCTTCCTGCTGCACGTGCTGCCTCATCGCTTCGTGAAGATCCGACACTTCGGCCTGATGGCTGCGTGTCACGCCACCACCACGCTCGAGGTGGCACGCACGAGGATCCTGGCGGCGCGAGACGCAGGGCAGCGCGCTGTCGGGGGAGATGAGCACCGGGAAGGCAGCTTTCACGAGCACGAGCCCTCTGCGCGCCACGTCGTCAAGGTCGACTGGTGCACGCTGCTCACCGCGCTCACGGGGATCGACCTGTCCATCTGTCCTCGCTGTGGTCAGGCTGCGATGGCTCGCCGCCCGCTGCCGTCGTGCGTCGTCGCCTCTTCCGCTGCGCCTCCGGACACGTCATGAGCATCGCTGGCCTGGGCAGAAACGACAACACCACCTCCGTAGCACGGCGGCCAGGCATCGATCCGCCTTCTGCGCCGTCCACGTCGGCGGCCTGCGTGCTGCTGGGCCTCTGTCGGCGCCGCGCTCTGTCTCGGCACGCTCGGCACGTCTGCGCCCAACGTCGTTGCGGCGGGATGCACCACGCGCGCGAGCCCCGCCGCGCCCGCCCTCTGCTGCCTTCTCGGGCAGGATCTCCATAGACTCCGCGGCCGCCCCGCCCGGCCGCGAACCGGCCAGGTCCAACCCGACGTTTACGGGACTGCGCCGGGACCTCGCCGCCGCTGCTGCTCGGGCGCAGTCCCGCAAACGCCTATTCATTGGGCCCGGGTTGGGCCCATGCCTTGCAAACGGGTGTGATCGGTGGTCTGGTGCCCCCAAAATCCCTGGCACTCGTCTCCCGGTGGACGTGGCTCCAGGAAAAGACGAGTGGCACCCGTCTCCCGGTGAGCGTGGCTCCAAGAAAAGACGAGATGCACCCGTCTCCCGGTGGACGTGGCTCCAGGAAAAGATGAGTGGCACTCGTCTCCCGGTGGACGTGGCTCCAGGAAAAGATGAGTGGCACTCGTCTCCCGGTGGACGTGGCTCCAGGAAAAGATGAGTGGCACTCGTCTCCCGGTGGACGTGGCTTCAAGAAAAGACGAGAGGCACCCGTCTCCTGGTGGACGTGGCTTCAAGAAAAGACGAGAGGCACCCGTCTCCTGGTGGACGTGGCTCCAAGAAAAGACGGGTGGTACCCGTCTCCGCGGTGGAGGCGGCTGCAAGACGAGAGGGCCGGCACCCGTCTCCTGGTGGACGTGGCTCCAAGAAAAGACGGGTGGCACCCGTCTCCGCGGTGGAGACGCCGCCCTCCGACCCTGCGATCCCTGGCCCGCCCTTCTCGTCGGCGCTCCGGCGTGAGCCTCCCCCTCGATGCCGCTTGCCCCATTCCCGTCGACAGATCCAGATCGCCCTTCGCGAGGCGCGCGCGGCGTTCGCTTCGCCCCCGTCGCTTTTGTGAGCCACCGGGACCCGCTCGCGACCACCTAATCCAGCTCCCGTGGTCTTGCTCAGCGCAGCCCTCGCCCCCCGGCTCACCCTCGTCCGCCCGAGCCCCCTGGCCGGCCTGGACGACGCCGGCCTCGCCCGTGCGGCGGCCGAGGGCCAGCCAGGCGCCGCCGGCGTCGTCTGGGACCGCTACGGCGCCCTGGTGCACGGCCTGCTCCGCCGCGTGCTCGGGCCGGGCGGCGACGTGGAGGACCACGCCCAGGAGACGTTCCTGCAGTTCTTCCGGGAGGTGAAGAACCTGCGGGATCCCGCGGCGCTGCGGCCGTTCCTCCTCGGCATCGCCGTGCGCGTCGCGCGGTCGGCGCTGCGGCGACGGCGGCTCCGGCGCTGGTTCTCGCTCACCGACAGCGGCGCGCTGCCGGACGAGCCGGCCGAGGGCGTCGACGAGGGCGCGCGCGAGGCGGTCGCGCGGCTCTACGCGCTGCTCGACAGGCTGGACGACAGGGCGCGGCTCCTCTTCGTGCTGCGCCACATCGAGGGGCTGGAGCTCGCGGAGACCGCCCAGGCGAGCGGGATGTCCCTGGCCACGGCCAAGCGCCACCTGGCCAAGGTGACCGCGCGCGTCCACGCGATGGCCGAGCGGGATCCGCTCCTTGCCGCCTACATGGCGCCCGCGGAGGAGGCGAGCGATGGCTGATCCGAAGCCCGGCGTTCCCCCGGAGGTCGCCCTGCGGCGGCTCGCGGCGCTGGCGCACGACGCCGGAGCCGTGGAGCGGACCGAGCGCGCGCTCGTCCGCGGGCGCGCCCGGCTGATCGAGGAGGTCGAGCGGATCGAGTCGCCGCGCGCGCCGCGGCGCTGGGTCATCCCCGCGGCGCTCGCGCCGCTGGTCGTGATCGTCGGCCTGTGGGTCCTCCGCCCGGCGGCGCGGCTCGACTACCGGATCGACGAGGCCGCGCCCGCGGACAGCTACGTGCGCGCCGGGGAGCGCGGGGCCACGGCGCGCTTCAGCGAAGGGACGACCGTCCGCTTCGCGCCGGGGGCGCGCGGGCGTGTCGCCGCGGTCACGGCGCACGGCGCGCAGATCCACATCGAGCACGGCGCTGCGCACTTCCGGGTCGTGCACCTGCCGGGCGCCGAGTGGATCGCGGAGGCAGGGCCGTTCACCGTCACCGTGACGGGCACGGAGTTCGACCTGAGCTGGCAGGACGAGCGGATGGAGCTGACGATGCAGAGCGGCTCGGTCGCCGTGCGCGGGCCGCTCGCCGAGGGCGGCATCGCGGTCCAGGGCGGCCAGTGCCTTGTCGCCGACATCGTCCGAGGAGAGCTCACGATCGCCGATCAGAAGGCAGCCGCCGATCTGCGCGCGCCGGAGGGCGACGATCCGCGCGAGGCCGGCAGGATGGCCGAGCCCGACGCTGCGGCCGATCCCGGCCCCACCGGCGCTACGGTCGATCTCGACGTGAAGGCCGCTCTCGACGCGAAGGCCGGCCCGGGCGTCACGGCCAAGCGCGGCGCGGGCGCCGCCGTGCCGCGCACCTCTCCGCGCCGCGCGCCCGCGCCGCAGAGCTACCGCGAGCGCGTGGCCCGAGGCGACTTCGCCGGGGCGATAGCGGACGCTGAGTCGCGGGGGATCGACGCGACCATCGCGGCGAGCCCGCTCTCCGAGCTCGCCGCGCTCGCCGACGCCGCCCGCTATGCGGGGCGAAACGACCTGGCGCAGCGGGTCCTGCTCGTCGAGCGCGCGCGCTTCGCCGGCTCGCCCGAGGCGCGCTCGGCGGCGTTCCTGCTCGGTCGCATGGCCGAGCCGAGCTCGCCCGCGGCGGCCATCGGCTGGTACGATCAGTACCTCACAGAGTCGCCCGCGGGCTCGCTCGCGGCGGAGGCGCTCGGCCGGAAGATGATCGTGATGCGCGCCTCCCGGGGCGAGGCCGCGGCCCGGCCGGTCGCCGAGGAGTACCTCGCGCGTTACCCGCGCGGGGCCTTTGCGGCCGCCGCGGCGGAGATCCTCGGTCGCCCATGAGGGCGCACGGGCTCGTGCTCGCGCTCTGCGCGGCGCTCCTCGTGTCTCGGGAGGCGCGTACGGAGGAGCGGACCGCCGAGGTGGTCGTGGTGCGCTCGCCGCGCGCCGGGGAGGTCGTCGAGGAAGCCACGGTCCGCCTCGCGGGCGAGCTGCGCGCCGTGGGCCTCTCCGCCCGCTTCCTGGACGGCGCGCCGGGCGTCGAGGGGCGCGCGGCGATCGAGGGGGCCGGGGGCGCGTTCGCTGCCATCGCCATCGTCGAGACCGACCGCGGCGCGGTCGCCGACGCGTGGGTCGCGGATCGCGCGATGAAGCAGACCATCGTCCGCCGCGCGGATCTCGGCGATCCCGACGCGACCAACGCGGCGAGCGATCTCGCCGTGCGTTCGGCGGAGCTGTTCCGCGCCAGCCTGCTCGGTCTGAGCGACGAGGAGCGGAGGAAGCTGCCGGAGCAGGTGGCGCGATGGATCGCCGAAGCCCCGCGGCCGGTGGCTCCCGCGCCCGTGGCGCCCGCGGCCGAGCCGGGGCGCGCGCAGGCGCCGGCCGCCCCCCGGGATCGCCCCGCCGCGGCGGGCGCGCGCGCCGCACCGCCGCGGCGCGCGGAAGGCAGCGCCGCGCCCCGCGAGCGTGCCGCCCAGGGCCTCGGGCTGAGCCTCGAGGCGGGGCTCGCGGTGCTCGCCGGCGGCGTCGGCGCCGTGCCCGGCCCGTATCTCCGCGTCGAGTACGGCCTTCCGGCGAGGTTCTCGCTCGGCGGGACCCTCGTGCCGGCCGTCGTCGAGAGGCGCCTCGAGGCGCCCGCCGGGAGCGTGGCGCTCGGCCAGACGGTGGCGCTGCTCGGCGTCGCGTACGCTGCCGGCGCCGAGACGTGGCGGATCCGTCCGGTGCTCGCGCTCGGCGCAGGCGTCTACGATCTGACGATCGACGGCCGGGCGAACCCACCGCATCGGGACAGGCGCCAGCGCTGGCTCACCGTCGGGGTCTCCGCGGGGGGCGGCCTCGGCGTCCGCGTCCTTCCGCGCCTCACCGCGCTCCTGAGGCTCGAGGTCCTCCTGCTCGCGAGAGAGCCGGTCGTGACCATCGCAGGCGCGGAAGTGGGCCGGACAGGGCGCCCGGCGCTCCTTCCGAGCCTCGGGCTCAAGCTGGGCTTCTGACGTGCTGGCTCCTCCGGGACATGCGATTTTCGTGAGCTACGGAGAGGGCGTCATACCCACTTATCCGAGCGAGGCTTCGGGTGGCTTCGCATCGAGAGGGAGAACCATGAACTTCCATATTTCTGCGCGCCCGCGGCCGCTCGCCACGGCGGCGTGGCTCGTCCTGCTCTGCGCGTGCGACAGCAGCAGGCTTGAAGGACTCGATACGGCGGAGCAGCACGTGAACACGGAATCGTGCTCGTCCTCCATGGACTGTCCGTACGAGGGGGACCAAGGCGAGGGGGGCCACGACGAGGGCTATCTTGGAGCGGGGGGAGCCCCGCTGGAGGAGGTGTGCGGCAACGGCGTGGTGCAGAGGCCGGCGGAGCAGTGCGACGACGGCAATACCGACGACGAGGACGGGTGCACCAGCGCCTGTACGTTCACCGAGGTCTCGGTCGACGCTGTGTGCGGCGACGGCGTGGTGCAGACCCCGGTGGAGCAATGCGACGACGCCAACGCCGACGACGAGGACGGGTGCGCCAACGACTGCGTGTTCAGCACGGTCGCCTTCGAGTACAGCGGCGTGGTCATCGCCGTGGAGCAGGGAGGCGCCGCCCCTGACCCCCAGGGACCGCGGGACACCGGGGTTCAGGTCGGCGATACCTTCAGCGGGACCTACTATTTCGATCCGCACATGCACGATTTTTCAGGCCATCCAGCCGTGTCCAGCTATCCATTCTACAATGCGCCGGGCTTCTTCGGGCATCAGGCGGTGGTCGGTCCGCTGACCGTGACCTCGGCTCCTCACGCTCCCCAGGAGATCTCGGCTGGACTCCTTACGACGATCTCGCTCACCGACGGCGTGGCCGGTTATGAGGATAGCTACGAGGTGAACTGCCCGCTCAATGAGGTCGCGGGTCTCTCCTCATGGGATGTCGGTCCCATTCATCCTTACTGGACGCTGTCCCTCATAAGCGAGAGCAACCCGTCGGCGATCACGTCCACCGCGCTGCCGGACACGCCGCCTGATCTCAGCAAATTCGAGGCGGCGAGGGTCGTCCTGACGCTCCCCTACCAGGCCACGCCTTCGTCTCTCCAAAGCGCTATTTACATCGTGGCCGAGCTGACCTCGCTCACGCGCGTGGCGAGCGACTGACCTCGCGGCGCGAGCGGCGGCGCGCGCCGCCGCCGCCCGGGCAGGCGCGCCGGCCACCGAGCGACGGCCGGCGCGGCCAGCCCGCTTCACCCGATCACGGCAGCACCGCGCGCCTCGGGCACTCGCCGTCGCCCTGGAAGTCGCCGAGCGTGCGCGCCTGCGCGACCACGTAATCGTACGCCGTCTCGATCGGGCCGCCGGGCGCGCCGGCGAGGTTGTACTCGTCGCCGAACACGTCGGCGGCGTTCACCTGCTCGAGCTCGTCGATCGTCGTCTCGCCGTCGCCGTCGAGATCGCTGTCCGCGATGTACTGCGCGTAGCGCTTGGTCAGCTCCACGCCCGCGGTGATGTTGTCGAAGAACCAGTGGTCGCCGTGAATGGTCGGCTTCACCGCGACCGTGCCGCTGGTCGGCACGCTGAACCCGTTGAGCCCGTCCTCGGTCGCGCAATCGTCGAACGACGTCCCGGCCGAGAGGCCCCAGCTGAAGCGCACCCGAGCCGCGGGGACGCACGCGTCGCCGGGCGGCGGGCACGACTCGCCGTCCTCCTTCTCGATGGATCCCTCGAAGAACAGCGAATAGCGGCCCTCGACCATGAGGTCGACGTCGGCCGCCGTGGTGGGCGGAAGCGTCTTTGCCCCCGCCTTCGCGTTCGGGAGGTCGAACCCGAAGCGGTCCCAGCGCACCGCGCTCACGTCCTGGAACTCCGCGATCACATACCTCGTCGCCGGGGCGTTCTTGAGGTCGAGCACGAACACCGAGTCATCACCCAGCGTCTCCTTGGCATTGGAGCGCGCCGCGCGCACGTTGCCGATCGTCACGAGGAACCTCTCGTACGTGACTTTCCAGCCGTCCGCGATGTTCTCCTCCCCCGTGCCCGGCTCGAGGCCCTCGGGGATGGTGTCCTCCGGCTCCACGAAGATCTGCACGGCGCCGGTCTCGGACGTCGCGCCGCTGTCATCGCCGCACCCGGCGACGAGCGCGAGCGCGCACGCCGCGACCACGAACCCTGTCTCTTTCAGTCTTTGCATGATCAAGCTCCTGAGTCGTCTCGAAATCCCGACGAGCGCGCGCAGGCGCGCCCGGCGAGCGCAGGCCCGCGCTCCTCGCGCGCCCAGCGCCCGCATCACCCTCTGGCCTCGTGAGATGCTCAGGCCGCCGGCGGGGAGCTCTTCGGCGCCAGGATCAGCAACGGGATGGGCCGGACCTCGGGCGAGGGCCGGATCGAGGTGAGGCGGACGACCTCGAGCAGCGTGGCCTCCGCCACGCGGTGCACGGGCGCGCCGAGCTGGCCGCGCAGCGCGAACGCGTCGCAGTGCTCGTCGCCCTCGTGGCGCGGCGCGAGCGCGTCGCACAGGTCGTCACCCCCGCCGGGCCGCGCGCCGGGCGCGCCGGGCTGGCCGTCGGGAGGACGGCGCTCGGCGTGAAGCGTCGCCGCGGCGACGGCGATCGTCGCCGCGTGGACGAGCTCGCCGTGCTCGCAGCGGACGTGCCGGACGAGCAACGCGTGCGTCAGGCTGCACAGCTGCGCCGCGAGCGCGAGCGCCACGAGCCAGCGCGCTCGCCACCGGCAGGCGGGGCTCCGGCCAGGCCGCCGCCGCGCGGCGGCTGTCACGCGGGCCGGACGGCGGCTCACGGAGACCGCCTCATGGCGACGTCGACCAGAGGAACTGCGGCCGGTGCACCGCGATCATGTCGTAGCGCAGCTGCTGGTGCGCGGGCGACCCCGGCGCGATGGCCACCCTGGTCGCGCCTCCTTCGGCCAGGGCATCGAAATCGACGCTCGCGAGCCACTCGTCCACGACGTCGAAGCGGACCGCGAGGCGGACCGGCGCCGCGCCGACGCTCGCGGCGACCGCGAGGCTCGGGACCGTGAGCAGCCCCCGGCGCTGCGGCACGGCGTCGATGTCGGCCTCGAAGTCGAGCGCCTCCGCGCCCCGCGTCGCGCGCCCGCGCAGGTGGACGGAGCTGACGCCGGGAGCCTCCGGCTTCGGCGTGGGTGACGACTCGGTCGAGAACCAGTGGATGCCGTAGTTGAACGACACGCTCCGGATCTCACCCTCGAAGCCGTGGACCAGGCCGAGCGGCTGCGGCGCGGGATCGAGCAGGTTCACGCGCGTGATCGTGCTCAGCTCGGCGATCGCGGTCTCGCAGAGCGTCGACGCGCCGGATTCCGCGGCGCAGAAGTAGGCCGGGCCGAAGGCGACCGTCGCCTCGTCGAGCGCGATCGTCCACGCGCCCGCGGCGATCTCCCCGGGGACGGAGGCCTCCGCGTGCGCGACATACGTGACCTCGGGCTGGCCGGTGCCGGCGCAGGCGGACAACGCGGGCGACCCGAGGAGGACGGCGGCGAGGAGGCGGCGCGCGGCCGGGGAGAGGTTCGGGGCGTTCATAGCGAGAGCGTCACGTTCGCGAGGATCGAGCGCGGCGACCCGGCGCTGATGTGCCGGGCCGGAAGCTCCGAGGGGATCGGCGGCGGCCGCGATGCGTCCGTGGTGGTGCGTGGCCAGTACGACTTGAACGAGTACTCGGTGTCGGCGTACTCGGCGTCGAGCAGGTTCTGCGCCTCGACCCCGACCTCGATCCAGGGGCCGCCCTGCGCGGCGTCGCGGCCGACGCGCAGGCTCCGCCGGAGCGAGAGGGACGCGTCCACCACGAAGACCGGCGCGGCGGTCTGCGCGTACGGCAGCGGGCGCGGGGAGAGGAACGTCGCGCCGTAGCCGAGCCGCCCCTCGACGGGCGCGCCGGCGATCGTGAAGAGCGGCCGCTTCAGCGCGAGGTCGGCGCGCACCACGACGGGCGGCACGAACGGGAGCTGCTGCCCCTTCACGTACGGCGGCGACGGGTTCTCGGGCGTCGGCGGGGGCGGCTCGTCCAGCGTGGCGTGGACGAACGTCGCGCTCACGCCCGCTGTGAGGGCGGGGCTCGGCGCGGCCTGCAGGTAGGCGACGAGCCCGCGGCGGGTCGTCCGGCCGATGCGCACGAGCGCGCCCTCCGCCGCGTCGAACGCGAGGTCGTAGGAGAGGCGCGTCTCGTAGGCGGCCGCGGTCACGCTGAGGCCGCCGCCGGGGCGCAGCGTGGCGCCCGCCTCGTAGCTCCTCACGGTCGCGAACGGGGCGTTGTCCCCGTCCTCGAGCAGCCGCGCCTGCGGCGAGCGGTAGCCGTGCCCGTACGAGGCGGAGACGCGCAGCGCGGGCAGCGGGTCGAGCTCCAGCGTCACCCGCGGCCCGGCGGCCAGGCCCGCCGCCGTGCGACGGAACCCCTCGATGTGCGTCTCCTTCTGCGCCGCCGGGATGAAGTTGCCGATGCGGTCGTCCACGTCGAAGACGAGCAGGTCGGCGCGCAGGCCGCCGCGGAGGCGCGCGTAGCGCGACAGCTCGAGCAGCGCGTCGGCGTGGGCGCCGACCCCGGTCACCTGGATCGACGCGTCGACGCGCTGATCCCACGTCTCGTTCTGCGGCGGTTGGAGGAGGTTCTGCGCCTGGTCGATGCCGTTGGTCTGCACCTCGGCGCCGACGGCGACCTGGCCGGTGAGCCAGGGCGCGAGCGGGATCCGCGGCGTGCGGTAGGCGAGGCCGCCGCCGAGCGCGGCGTCCTGGTTCGCCTGCTCGATGAGGTCGCCCCTGCCGACCCACTCGGGCCGCCGGCGCGAGCGCTGCGTGTAGCCGGTGAAGTTCATCCGGCTCCGGTACCCGGACGTCGCCGCCCAGAGCCAGGCGCTCTTCTGAGAGCCGTCGTCGTCGGACCGCTCGACGCTCAGCGCGAGCTGGAGCCGCGTCGACGCGGCCGACTGCGCGCGGGCCGCGAGATCCGGGTAGGCGTCGTGGAAGTCGACGCGCCCCGCCTCGACGTCGTCGCGCCGGAGCACGCCCGCGAGGTTCGCGCGGCCGCCGTGGGCGGCGATGTGCAGCAGCGCCGAGTACTCGTCCGGCAGCGGCACGCGGTACTGGCCGACGGCGCCCCCGGAGATCGCCCCGCGCGTGCCGTCGCCGAAGCCGTCGGTCGCGCGCACCACGGCGGCCCCGAACGTGTCCTCCGACTGCGCCTCGGGCGCCCAGATCGCGAGCAGCCGCCGCGTGCCGAACGAGCCGAGCGTGCCCTTGAGCTGGAGCCCGCGCTCCTCGACGCCGAGGTCGAAGTACGCGCTGCCCGCGACCGCGAAGTCGCCTTGCTGCGGATCGTACACGCCCTCGACGACGCGGAGCGACCGCACCACTTCCGGGATGATCACGCCGAGGTCCGCGTAGCCCTGGCCGTGGACGTGCGAGCGCTGGTTCAGCGGGATCGGCCCGACCCGGAGCTCGACGTCCTGGCCGTGCTCCGCGTCGAAGCCGCGGAGGAAGATGCGCTGCGCGACCGCCTCGCCCTCGGGGTGGGCGACGTGGACGCCGGGCGCCGTGCGGAGCAGATCCGCGGCGGTGGCGTGCGGCGCGGCGGAGAGCGCCGCGCGGCCGATCCGGAAGTCGCTCGCGGCGCGGCGCGGCGGGTTCGGGCGGCCCTGCACGTGGATCTCGATCGGCTTGCCGGGCTCGGCCACCGCGTGCGGGCCCGCGACGCCCCCGGCGAACTCCACCGGCTTGGGCGCCGCCGGCCGGGGCGGCGGGGGCGCCGCCGGGCGATCCGCCGCCTCCGGCGCCTCGGTCTGCGCCGGCGCGGGCTGCTCCTCGTGGGGGCCCGGCGCGAAGTGGAACGGCACGCGGATACGCGCCCGCAGCGGCGCGCCGCCGCGCATCGCCGGCGAGAAACGCCACCGCCGCACGGCCTTCATGGCCGCGTCATCGAACGCCGCGCCCCCGGACTCGGCCACGACCGCGTCGCTGACCGTGCCGTCCTTCTCGACCGTGACGAACAGCGTGACCGTCGTGTCGATGCCCTCCGCGAGCCGCTCGGGCGGGTACTCCGGATCCACGTGCTCGAGGATCTGCGGCGCCACGGGCGCTTCGGGCCGCGCCTCAGGCTGCCCGAGCGCCGGAGGCGCGGCGAGGGCGGCCGCGGAGAGGCAGCAGAGGAAGGACAGCCAGCGCATGAGCAACCGAGCTGAACGCGACTACCACGCCACACAGCGGCGCCGCAAGCGCCGCACCGCCGCGCAGCGCGCGCAAACGACGGCGACGGAAGCGCGCGACGTCGCGCGACGTCCGCGCGCCTCCTCGGCTCCTCGGCTTCTCGGCGACACGTCGCGCCGGTGCAGCGGCGGTCTCGCCGCGGGGCGCGGGGCCGTGTATCGTCTCGTCATGCCGAATGAGACGCTCGTCCAGGCGGTCAAGACCATCGTCGCCCTCGCGCGCGGTGGCGACCTCGACGCGGCCTACAAGGGATACCGCGACCTCTTCCAGAAGCCGGAGTTCCTCAAGCAGCGCCCCGAGGATCAGCGCCAGGTGCTGCGGCTCATGATCCTCGCCAAGGGCGTCCCGTCGACGCCGACCGAGGCGATGATCGACGCCCACCGCGCCGCGGTCCCCGCGCTGACCGAGCTCGTGTCGATCCACGGCGATCCCGGCGACCACGAGCTCCTCGGGCTCTGCCACGTCGTGCTCGGCAACGTCGAGAGCGCCGACAAGATCTTCCGCGCCGGCCTCAAGATCGAGCGCGAGCGCAACCCCCAGAGCGATCTGTGCGGCACGCTGATGAAGCGGATCTCGCTGCTCTAGTTCGCGCTCGTCAGGGACGGGACTAGTTCTCAGCCGCAACCGTCCTGTTAGGATGGCCCCCGGGCGCCGTGACAGCGCGCCGTCAGGGAGTCCATGCACGTCATCGCGGTCGCGAGCCAGAAGGGCGGCGTCGGAAAGACCACGATTTCCCTCAACCTCGGGCTTGCCCTCGGGCGCGCGGGCAACCGCGCGTTGATCCTGGAGCTCGACGCGCAGGGGAGCCTCGGGCTGTCGCTGGGCCTCGCGGATCGCGCGCGGCCGGGCGTCGCGGAGCTGCTCACGGGCGCCGAGCGGCTCGAGTCGGTGCTGCTCCGGACGCGCGAGCCGCAGCTCCAGGTGCTCACCGTCGGCCGGGTCGATCCCACGACCGTCGCGGGCTTCGAGGACGCGCTCGCCCGCGGGCCCGTGCTCCCGAGCGTGCTCGCGCGGCTCTCGCCGGACTTCGACATCGTGGTCGTCGATTGCCCCGCGGGGCTCGGCAAGGTCACGACGCGGGCGCTCGAGGTGGCGACGCACGCGCTCCTGCCGCTCCAGGCCGAGCCGCTCGCGCTCCGCTCGGTCGGCCAGCTGCTCGCGGTGATCGATCGCGTCCGCGCCGAGAAGAACCCGCACCTGTCGCTGCTCGGCATGGTGCTGTCGATGTTCGACCGGCAGGCGTCCGCGTCGCTCGACGTCGCCGAGACGCTCTGGACGAAGTTCCCCGACGGGATCATCCTCGACACGGTCATCCCGCGCGACGAGGCGTTCCTCGAGGCGTCTCTCCGCGGGGCGCCGCTCCTGCTCATGCAGAAGCGCCCTCCGCCGCTCGCGCGCGTCTTCGATCAGCTCGCGAACGACGTGCTGGTTCGCCTGGACCCCACCTCGCCGGACGATGACGATGGCCCGATCTCGCTCCTCCTTTGATGTCGACGGCGCCGTCGTCACCGCGGCGGCGCTGGTCAAGCGGTCGAAGTCGCGGAGGCCGCGGGCGGCGCCGGTCGCGCCCGCGGCCGAGCCGCTCGTGTCGTTCGAGTCCCGGCCGCCGTCCTCGCGGGCGGAGCCGGAGCCGACGTCCTCGTCGCCGCTCTCGCCGTCGTTCGAGGAGCTCGCGCCCTCGAGCGATCTCCTGCCCCTGTCGAGCCCCCTGTCGGGCGCGGGCGCGGGCGGCGATCTCGGGCTCCGGGGCGCGCTGCCCTCGTCGGCCGACGACGTCGACTCGCGGCGCGGCGCGCCGCTCGACCTGCGGCCCCTGGGCGCGCCGCCCTCGTTCGCGGCGGCGCGCGAGCCCCTCGAGGAGCGCCTCGACGGCGCCATCGAGGCGCTCTCGGCGGGCCGCGCGCCGCGCTTCCCGGACCTCGCCGCGGCGGGCGGGCCGGTCGCGCGCTGCGAGCGGGTGATCGAGTGGATCTCCGAGGCGACGGGCGCCACGGACGTGTTCCTCGCGGACGCGGCCGGGCTCCCGTTCGCCGGCGCGATCCGCGACACGGAGGCGAGGCTCGCCGCCTCAGGCCTCATCGCGTCGGCGATCGGCTCGCTCGTCGCGGCGCTGCCCGGCGCCCCCTCGCAGCGCTTCGAGCTCTGCGTCGGCGACGGGCCGTTCTTCCAGCTCATCGGGTTCCAGGTGCGCTCCGCCGCGTACATCGTCGGCCTGATGCGCCCGGGCCCGCTCACGCCGCGCGAGGCGCACGCCGTCCGGATCGCGTGCCGGCACGCGATCGACGCCGCGGTCGGGGTCATCGGTTGAGCGCGGAGCACGGCGAGCCCTCGTTCGGTCGTGGCGTCGCGGTCGGCGCCGGCGCGCTGGACGACGACGACCCGCTCGCGCCGATCGCGCTCGACGGCATCGGCTACGGCGTCGGCGGCCTCGACGCCATCGTCGTGTTCCACCTCGGCGACGCGCGCGTCCACGCCGTGTTCGTCCGCGAGGGCGCGGCCCTCTCTCCGGGCGACGTGGCCGCGGGGCTGCGCGACGCGTACCTCGGGAGCCAGCTCGCCGCGCAGCGGCTCGTCCCGGAGCGGGAGGGCTCGATCCGCCCCGCCCGCAGCCGCGGCGCGCGGTCGTCGAGCAAGCCGCCGCGCTCGCAGGGCCGCGCGGAGGAGCTCCCGGACCCCGTGGTCACGCTGGAGCTGAGCGGCCGGACCGTCCTCCTGCGCCGCGTCCGCGCGTGTGTCGTCGCGAGCCTGTTCGACGGCACGATGCCGCTCGGCATGGCGCGGCTCGTGGCGCAGCAGCTCGCCGCGACGCTCGCGCCCGAGCTGCCGCTCGAGGAGCCGTCCGAGGAGATGCTGAGCGACCCGTCGGGGCTCTTCGAGGAGCCGCTCAGCGCGGACACGGTGGACGATCTCGTGCGGGGCGTCGCGCGATCGGCGCCGCCGAGGGGCTCGTCCAGCATCCCGTCGCGCCGGACGGGCGGGACGCCGCCGCCCGTCGAGCCGCCGTCGGCCGAGGTCGCGCGGATCCAGCGGCTGCTCGCGCTGCTGGAGGCGCGCGCGCCGGAGCCTCACGTGGCGCGGCTCCGGCTCGCCCTGCGCGCCGGGCTGACGCCGCTCGCGCTCGAGCACCCGGACGGGCTCGGCGCGGAGGCGATGGTGCTCGTCGAGACGGCGGTCGCGGACATCCTCGGCCTGGAGCGCGCCGCGCTGCGGAGGCTCCTGTGACGGCGCTCCGGCACGGCCTGCGGGGCCGCATCGACGGCCCGCTCGGCGATCTGGTCGGCCCGATCGTCCCGCACGGGCTGCTCCACGTGGCGGATCAGCTGGTGATCGCGCACTCCCACCACTTCGCGCTCTTCCTGGAGCAGACGATCTTCGACGCGCTCGGCGGGGAGAGCCGCGGCGTGCGCCGGCAGGCGGCGTTCGAGGCGACGCACGCGCTGCTCGGGCCGCTGTACGAGGACCGCCACGGGGCGTCGCCGCGGGAGAAGCTCGAGCTCGCGGGCGAGCTGTTCGCCGCGATGGGGCAGGGGCGGCTGCGGTTCGAGGTGAGCGCGGAGGGCGGCGCGGTGCACGCGGGCGCGCTCTTCCACGGGACGAGCTTCCTCGCGAAGTACGGCGGTCGGATCCAGAACCGGCTCGCGGTGGACGCGTTCGCCTCGGGCTACTGCGCGGCCGCGGCGAGCCTCGCGTTCCCGTCCGACTGGGGGCGGCTCGACGCCGACGAGGTGACGTGCGTCGCGCGGGGCGACGCGGCCTGCACCTTCCTGCTGACGCGGCGGTCGGAGCGGCCGCGCTTCGGCGAGGCGCTGACGCGCAAGCAGATCGAGGCGGCGCGGGTGCGCTGGGAGACGGAGGGCGGGCCGCTCTCGCGGGCGCAGCGCGTCGAGGGCGCGATGCTCGAGGAGCTCGGGGCGCTGCGGTCCGACGAGCGCGGGCTCATCTCGGCGTACGGGGTGAACGTGGCGCTCGTGCCGGTGGGGTACATCGATCAGAAGACGTTCGACACGGTGCACCTCATCGAGCGGCGGACTCCCGAGCTGGTCCCTGTGTTCGAGGCGCTCGTGCGGGAGGCGGCGCAGACGGGCGCGTTCCACCTGCTCGGGGGGATGCTCTCGTCCTCGTCGTTCGAGGCGGCGTGCGGCCCGGTGGGCAGGGACCAGCACGAGCGCCTGGAGCAGCTGCTAGGGCTCGCCCGCGCGCTCGGCTGGGGGGCGCTCTCCGCGCCCGAGTTCCAGCCGGGCCGGGCGCTCGTGCTGCGGGCGCCGATCACGCACGAGAGCGCGTATTACGCCATGAAGCACGGGCCCACGGCGCGGGGGCGGCTCCTGCTCCAGCAGGGGACGGCGCTGGCCATCATGCAGCTCCTGCACCGCGTCGATTTCGGGACGGCGCGGCCGATCGACGCCGAGACCTATGGCGGGCTGTTCAAGATGGGGACGCGGTTCCGCGTGCAAGAGACGAAGTCACCGCTCAGGGGGGATGGCGCGTGCGAGGTGCGGGTGGAGGCGGTCGAGGACAGGTGGTGAAGGCAGCCGCTCCCTCCGCTCTCGCTGGCGCATCGTCGTCCGAGCCGGCGGGAAGGGCGGCTCGCTCGCCGCGTGACAGCGCGTTAGACTACGAGGAAGGAGGTCGACCATGGCCGAGCCCGCGCGAAAGCTGACGTTCACGTTCGCCGAGTACCTCGCCCGCGAGCAGGCGAGCGAGGCGAAGCACGAGCATGTGAACGGCGAGATCTTCGCGATGGCCGGGGGCACGCCGGAGCATGGGCTCATGGCGGTCAACGTGGCGAGCGTGCTCCGCAGCCAGCTGCTCGAGCGACGCTGCCGTGTGTACAACTCCGATGTACGGGTGCGTATCCCGGCGACAGGGCTCGCGACGTACCCGGACGTCAGCGTGGTGTGCGGGGGGCTGGAGCGCGATCCTCAGGACGAGAACAGCGTTCTGAACCCAGTCGTGTTGGTGGAAGTGTTATCGCCGAACACCGAGGCCTACGACCGTGGCGACAAGTTCGCTCATTATCAGGCCGTCCCCTCGCTGCGCGAGTACGTGCTCGTCTCGTACCAGAGGAGGCGCGTCGAGGTGTTGCGCCGCAATGACGATGGCACCTGGACGCTCCATGACGTGCGGGAGAGCGGCGTCGCGGAGCTGTCGTCGATCGGGTGCCGTCTTCCGCTCGACGAGGTGTATCGGGGCGTCTTCGAGGAATGTTCGCCCGCGGGCGAAGCATGAGATTTTGAGCCGCGAGCTCTCCGGGATGGCCGGTGCACCGGCGGGAGGCCTGCCGATGTGCTACGAGGTGCGGCCCATGCCAGGACTCGTATTCCCCTCAGGCTCGTTTGTCGCCTACCTCTTTGATTGCGACGGGACGATCGCGGACTCCATGCCGCTCCATTACCAGGCGTGGCTCGAGGCGCTCGCCCCGCATGGATGCGAGTTCTCCGGCGAAGATTTCTACGGCTGGGCGGGTATGCCGACCGACCGGATCGTCGAGCGCCTGAACGAAAAGTACGGGCTGCGGATGCCGGTGGCCGAGGTCTTCGCGGCGAAGGAAGCGGCGTACCACCGCCTGATACCGACGGTGCGAGGCGTGCCCGAGGTCGTGGCCGCGCTCCGCGACGCTCCTCCGCGCGTGAAGCGCGCCGTCGTCTCGGGGAGCCCGCGGGCGTCGGTGGAACGGACGCTCGAGTTCCTGGGCCTCCGCGGGTACATTGACGTCGTCGTCGCGGCGGAGGATTACGCGCGGCCCAAGCCGGCGCCCGACCCGTTCCTCGAGGCGGCGAGGCGCCTGGGCGTGGAGCCCGCGCGGTGCCTTGTCTTCGAGGACGCCGCGCTGGGGATCCAGTCCGCGCAGGCGGCGGGCATGCCGTGGGTCTTCGTCGATCCCCGGGCGCTCGCCGCCGAGCGCGGGTGAGCGGGGCGGAGGGGGCCGGGGGGGGATACCTCGCCTGGCTCGCGTGGAGCCGGCGCGTCAGTGGGCCGCCGCGCGCCGCTCGGGCCGCGCGTTCCACACCCGCGTCGCCAGCGCGAAGCCGACGAGCGCGACCGGGAGCATGGCCGCGGGCCATGGCATCCAGTTCCCCGGGTGCTTCGCCGCGTCGCCCGAGGGCAAGATGCTCGCGTAAAGGAACGATTGCGCCGCGGTGCCCAGGTAGACGAAGCCGTCGATGATGCCAGTCGCGATGCCGGCGTTTTTCCTCCCGCCGAAATCCATGCTCGCCGTCCCCGAGAGCATGCCGTGGACGCCGATCACGCAGAGGGACATGAACACGACCGTCCACCCGGCGATGGGGAAGCTCAGCGTGAAGAGGACGATGACCGCGCCGAACACGAGGCCTGCGTACAGCACCGAGGCCACGGGGCCGCGGCGCGAATCGAAGACATGATCGGAGATGAAGCCGGCGAACACGCCGCCCAGGATGCCGGCGACGCAGAGGAGCACGCCCCAGTGCGCCGACACGAAGCCCTTGAGCCCGGTCTTGTCGGCGAAGACGAGGTACCACTTCATGACGGCGTTGCGGAGGAAGCCGCTGCAGAACTCGATGGCGACGATGATCCAGATGACCCGCTGCGAGAACATGCGCCGCGCGACCGCGATCGCCCCCAGGCGCCCGCCGGTGTCGCCCGAGGACGCGTCGGCTGTGTCGAAGTCCCGGAACCCCGCCTGGCCCGGCGTGTCGCGGATGAGGAAGACGTCGAGCGCCAGAAAAACGAGCAGCAGCAGGGCGGGGACGTGGAACACCCACGGCATCGGCAGGTGTTTCGCGACGAATCGACTCCAGTCGTAGGCGAAGTAGAGCCCGAGCGAGATCAGGATACCAAAGACGCCGCCGAGCATCCCGCGCTCGCGGACGTGGAACCAGGGCGCGTTGACCTTGACGATGGATACGGCGCCGAAGCTCTGGAAGTACATGTTGGCGGAGAAGAGCACCGTCATCGCGGTGATGGCGGCGCCGTGGTCGAGCCGCCCTTCCTGGGCGAGGCGGACGGCCACGCCCATCAGGACGTTCATGAGCGCCGATCCGCCCGCGGCGATCAGGATGGTGACCCGCCCGCCCCACCGGTCGGTGAGCGGCCCGTTCAGCAGGAAGGCGACCCCATAAACGGCCGAGCCCCAGCCGTCGATGTTCCCGAACTCGTGCTTGCTGACGAGGCGCAGCGCGTCGAGCTCGGGCGCGTTGGCGGAGAGGTTGTACCGCCCCATGTAGAGGAAGGCGTACGTGAGCCCGAGCGGAAACCAGTTGAAGAACCGCCGGCGCCGGAACTCCTCCGAGTGCCCGAGATCGATCTTCGGCAGCCGCCGCATGACGACCGCGATGGCCGCGAGCAGGAGCACGATCGGCAGCAGCTGGTTGAGCCACGCAGGCATGGACGCCCTTCGACGATAACGGCCACCCGCACGAGCGGCCATGCCTTCGCGCTTCCCCCGCGCGCCCGCTCGCTCGAACTCCGTCCGTGAGGTCGAAGCGCGCGCGGCGACGTGTTGCTGTCCTGCGAGCTACCGGCGAGAGCCGCGGTCAGCCGCCGTGAGGCAGCCCCGGAGATCTCCAGGGGGCCCCTTCCGAGGCCCCTCCAGGATCATCCCCCCCGCCCGCGGAAGATCGCGTGGCGGAAGAAGTTGATCTGGCTCTTGGCGAACTCCTTCGCCGCGTCCAGCCGGTCCCCCTCGCGCGACGAGCTGCGGAGCAGCAGCTCCCCGTTCTCGTAGAGATCCCGCGTCTTGCTCCGCTGGAGCTTCCCGCTCGAGGTCTTCGGCAGGATGCCCGCCCCGACCGCCACCACGTCATCGACGGTGAGCCCCATGGCCTGCTGGACGACGCGGCGCACCTCGCCCTTCAGCGCCTGCTTCTCCTGCTCGTCCAACGCCGGGGTCTCGAAGACGATGACCACGCGCTCGCGGTCGTTGTGCGGCTTCATCGTCCCGAACGCGATCACGTTGCCCTTCCGGACCCCGGAGACGCGGCTCGCCTCCCACTCGAGATCCTGCGGGTAGTAGTTGCGCCCGTTGACGATGATGACCTCCTTCGAGCGCCCGCAGATATAGACCTTGCCCTCCGCGAGGTACCCGAGATCGCCGGTCCGCAGCCAGCCGCCCGCGAACGCTTCCTTCGTGAGATCCGGGTCGTTGAAATAGCCGGGCATCACGCTCGGGCCCCGCAGCCGGAGCTCCCCGACCTCGCGATCGCCGAGCGGGCGGGCGCTCTCCGCGTCGTCCGACGCGAAGACCGCGATCTCGTGCCCCTCGAACGCCGACCCGCACTGCACGAGCGACGACGCGCCCTCGCTGTCGGCCGGGACGGGCGTCGCCTTGCCCTCCTTCCAGAGCGTCTCGCCGTCCACCGCGTCGGTCTGCAGCCCGGCCCCGAGCGCGCTGAACGACACCGCCAGCGTGCTCTCGGCCATCCCGTACGAGCAGACGAACGCCTTCTCGTCGAAGCCGACCGGCGCGAACTTCTCGGCGAACGCGCGCAGGTTGTCGGCCCGGATCGGCTCGGCGCCGCACCCGGCGACCCGCCACGCCGAGAGATCCAGCCCCGCCATCTCCTGCTCTCGGATCCGCTTCACGCAGAGCGCATAGGCGAAGTTCGGGCCGAACGACACGTTGCCCCGGTGGCGCGTGATCGTCTCCAGCCAGCGCACCGGGCGCTTCAGGAACAGGAGCGGCGGCAGGAACGTGATCGTGTTGACGTAGTAGAGCGGCGCGATCACGAAGCCGATGAGCCCCATGTCGTGGTAGAGCGGCAGCCACGACACGCCCGTGTCGACCGACCCGCGCACCGCCAGGCCGAGATCCACGATCGCCCGCACGTTGGACGCCAGGTTCGCGTGCGTGAGCACCACGCCCTTCGGGCGCGACGTCGAGCCGCTCGTGAACTGGAGGAAGCACACGTCGTCGAGCTCGACCTTGACCGGCTTCAGCTCCTCGCGGGCGCCCCGGAGGCCCTCCACCGCCACGATCTGCTCGAGCTCCGGCGCCTGCGCCTGGATCGTGCCGAGCATCCGCTTGATCTCGGCGCTCGTGAGCAGGACCTTGGCGCCGCTCTTCGCGACGATGTGCAGCGTGTTCTCGAGGTAGCCGGTCAGCCTGCCGAGGCCGGTCGGCGGGTAGATGGGCACCGGGATGACGCCCGCGCGGATCGCGCCCAGGAAGGCGAAGATGAAGTCGGCGTTGTCCGGCAGGATCAAGGCGACGCGATCGCCCTTCTGGAGCCCGAGCGCCTGGAGCGCCCCGCCGAAGCGCGCGCTGGCCCGCTCGACGCCCCCGTGCGTGAAGAACGGCTCGTTCTCGCTGGACTCCTCGATGAAGCGATAGCCCGTCTTCGTGCTCGCCGCTGCGTCCTCGATCGCCTGCGCGACCGTCCGCGGTTTCCAAACAGCCGTCATCCCGAGAGCCTTCCTTCGTTCTTGAGCCGGAGCTCGATGGCCTTGACGACGTCGGCGACCGTGTCGACCTCGCGCAACATGTCGTCGGGGATCGAGAGGTCGAACTTATCCTCCATATCCGCGACGATCTCCATCACTCCCAGCGAGTCGAGGCTGAGGTCGGCGACGAGGTGGCTCGACTCCTCGATCTTTACCTCGCCGGCCGTGTGTCCTTCCAGGAGCTGGATG
Source organism: Sorangium sp. So ce281 (assembly GCF_051527395.1). Taxonomy (NCBI): domain Bacteria; kingdom Pseudomonadati; phylum Myxococcota; order Polyangiales; family Polyangiaceae; genus Sorangium; species Sorangium sp. So ce281. Next base: position 9,256,517 of record NZ_CP150322.1, on the reverse strand, counting down.
ATCTCTGCCCGCAACGTCTCCCGTGTCCACGTCATCCTACGTTCCTACCCTAACTGCGGCGTGGCGAGGAGGGGCTTGCTCGGCCGCAAGGCCGCGGGAATTCGGCGGCGCACCCCCTGACCCGACGCTCGCGCGTGCATCAGGGACGGGCGGCGTCGACGATCTCGCGCAGCCGACTGAGCCCCTCGAGCGCCCGCGCGCCGTACCACATGAGGTCCTTGCCGTCGCACCTGATCACGTGGCCGCGACGGGCAGCGGGGATGTCGAGGGAGCGAAATATTGCCGCGTCAGCGTCGGTGAAGGCGTGCGGCTCATCGGGCAGCAGGACGAGCTCCGGGGCGCGGGCGATCACCTCGTCGAGGGTCACGCGGGGGTAGCGGAGGTCGCGGCCCTGGACGCGCTCGGGGGGCAGCGGCGGCGCCTTGCCCAGGTCGGCCGCGAGCGGGTAGCGCCGGGGCCGATCCTCGAAGACGTTCTGCGCGCCCACGAGATCGAGCACGTCGGAGAGGAACGTGTCGCCGTGGGCGGTCATCAGCGGGTCCATCCAGATCGGGACGAAGGCGCGGATCGGCGGGCGCTCGCGGCGCCGCGCCTCGGCCGCGGCGTGGGCGCGGTAGGCGGCCGCGACCTGCTCGCGCGCCGCGGCCGGCGGCGGCTGGCCCGGGGCGCCGTGCTCCACGTACGCCAAGGGTGCGGGCGCGCCGGGCTTCGCCGCGGCGTGCCCGAGCAGGCGCGCCAGCCGGGCGAGGTGCGCCACGCCGTCGGCGACCCGCTTCGGGAACGAGACGAGCACCCGGAGCCCCGCGGCGTCGAGGCGCTCGATGTCGCGCTTGCTGTTCTCCTCCTGGTTCGCGACGACGACGTCGGGGTCGAGCGCGGCGATGCGGTCGACGTCGGCGTCCTTCGTGCCGCCGACGAGCTCGATGCCCTCGACGTCCTCGGCGGGCGCGACGCAGTAGCGGGTGCGGCCGACGAGCCGATCCCGGGCGCCGAGCCGGAGGAGCGAGTAGGTGTCGCTCGGGACGAGCGAGACGATGCGCCGCGGAGGAGAGCGCCACTCGTGCTTGCGCCCCCGGTCGTCGACGATGCGGATGAACGACCCGGCAAAGGCCGGTCCCCAGCCTGCGCTGAACGCCATGCGCCGGATGTAGCCCGCCGCCGCGCGCGCTGCACGTAAACTGCCGTGGACTGACGCGAACTGCCGTGGACTGCCGTGAACTGACGTGAACTGACGTGGACTGCGCGGCGCAGGGCCTGAACAGCGCCGCGTCCACTTAGTTGGCCCGCCCGGGCGAAGTCTGCGACGAGGGCTCGTGCAGATCGATCGCCTCGATGTGCGTCGCGGAGGCACGCTCCCGTACCCGCCTTCCGGCCTGCCCGCTCTCCCCCTCGGCGCCGCGCGCGAGGAGACGCCCCGCCGCCGGGCGGCGCCCCGCGGGGGGCGGCTGCTGCCGTGCCGGATCGGCCGCTACACGCTGTTCGATCACATCGGCCAGGGGGGGATGGCCGATCTCTACCTGGCCCGGGTGCGCACGGACCTCGGCGCCGCGCGCCTCGTCGCCATCAAGGAGGTCGCCCCGAGGTTCGCGCACGACCCGCGCTTCGTCGAGATGCTCGCGAGCGAGGCCAGGCTCGCGGCGGGGCTGCGCCACGCGTCCATCGCCCAGGTCGAGGACCTCTGCCGCGAGGACGGCTCGCTCTTCATCGCGATGGAGTACGTCGAGGGCCTCGACCTGCGCGAGCTGCTCCGCCGCTGCGCGCGCCAGAAGGTGAAGTTCCCGGTCGCGTTCTCGCTGCTGATCATCGCCGAGGCGCTCCAGGCGCTCGCGTACGCCCACCGGCAGGGCGTCGTGCACCGCGACGTCTCGCCGTCGAACGTGCTCCTGAGCTTCGAGGGCGAGATCAAGCTCTGCGACTTCGGCATCGCCCGCGCGCACGAGCGCTGCGGAGCCACGGACGAGGCGCTGCAGGGCAAGGCCGGCTACATGAGCCCCGAGCAGGCCCGGGGCGAGGCGCTCGACGCGCGATCCGACGTCTTCGCGGCGGGCATCCTGCTCTGGGAGCTGCTCGCCGGCCGGCGGATGTACAGCGCGAGCCCCGGCGCCGCGCTCTCCAAGGAAGCGGCGCGGGGCGATCTGCTCGAGCTCGCGCGGCGCGCGTCGATCCCGCCGCTCGTGGAGCGCGGGCTCCCCGACGAGGCGGCGCTCCACGCGATCGTGGCGCGGGCGCTCGCGGTCGCGCCCGACGAGCGCTACCCGAGCGCGGCGGCGATGCTCCAGGACATCGCCGCCTACGCGGCGGCGGCCGAGCTGACGGCGAGCCCGCTGCGCTTCGGGGCGTGGCTGCGCGACAACTTCGGTGCGGAGCTGGTCGCGCCCCGCCGGGCGCGCGAGCGCGCGGTGCGCGCGCTGGAGCTCGGTCCGCCTGCGGTGATCGAGCCGATCGCGACCGCGGCCATCGCGCCGAGCGCGAGGGAGGCCGTCACGCCGAGCGCGATGGACATCGGCGCGCAGGGCGCGATGGCAGCGCCGCCGGCGATGGCGGCGGCCGCGCTGCCCGCGAGGGCGGCCGGCGCGCAGGGCGCAGAGCCCGCCGCGCTGGCCCTGGCCGAGCCCCCGCCCTGGGCCAGGGCGCAGCCTCCGCTCGCTCGCCCGCAGCAGCGCCGGCTCGTGCCATTTCTCGTGGACGGCGCGCTGCTGTTCGCCTTCGCCGCGCTCGTCATCGCGGGCTGCTACCTCGCGGCGCGCTAGCGCCCGCTCGGGCGAGGAGAACGTCGCCTCCCGCTCCCGTCCGGCGCACCGGCGCCCGTCGCCGTCAACCCGCGTCGACGATCGGCGCTTCGGGCACGGGCACCTGCATCTCCGGCCTCCGCGCGCACGCGTCGTTGCCGATGCCGACGCCGTAGCGGTAGATGAGCTCTCCGCCGAGCCAGCCGCTTGCCCCCGCGAGGCCGAACCCCGCGGTCGACAGCGCGATCCCGAGCGGCCGCAGCCCGCTCGCCCTGGAGGCGAGCGAGGCGCCGTACAGGCCGGCGATCGCGAGGTTCATGGCGCCGTGGATGAAGCCGACCCGCTTCGCGGGGCCGAGGGTGGTGCTCCAGTCGGCGAGCCCGGCGAAGGCGGCGACGAGCGCCCCGCCGAGGCCGATGGCCGCGGTCGCGTCCGCTCCGCGATGGAGACGATGCCGCCTGCGGCCGATGCCGGCGAGATCGAGCACCAGCGCGCAGGACCAGGCGCCGATGGGGATGGTCACCAGCACCGGGTGCAAGGGGTGCCCGAGGAACTTGCCGTGCAGCACGCTGGCGAGCGTGGGCGCTCGCCTCAGGACGGATTGGATGCCGCGCTGGAGCGGGTCGGCCATCCGGTCGATCCAGTCCTGCTCCTCGATTCCCCCCAAGACTGCGCTTCCGATCATGTTCCCCTCCTCCGAGGCGCGTGGCTGCGCGGATTTCCAGCGCATGGCGCCCGCCCCGCCGACCGTCCAGCGGTGAACCCCTGACCGGATCCCGAGCAATCCGCGGACCCCGCGGCAGCGGGTCGGGCGTTCCCATCCCCTCCCGCGGCGCGCGCGTCGGCGACGCTCGAGCAGGCCGCTCACTTCGCTTCTGCAATGATGTTTTGCCGAAATTTCAGGTTCGAAATCAGCGAGCGCCCCATCTGAAGTGAAATACGTTCGAATCGCGAATCCCGCGGATGGCACGGACGGTGCTCTCTGTCCGGCCAGCGCTGCCGGCGCGGCCTTCCCCCCCCCGAGGCCCCGGCGGCGCTTTTTTTTTGGAGTCTTTCCTTTCCGGGCGCGGCGCCCGCGCGCACGCCCTTGCGTTCCTCGTCCTGGGCGGCGTTCTCTGGTATCTCGCCCGTGCCGCGCAGCGCGCGGCCCTCCCGGAGCGATGCCCCTCCTCGCCGACGTCGCGGTGCCCGTCCCGCTCTCGCAGGCCTTCACCTACGAGGTCCCCGCCGCGCTCGCCGGCGAGGTCCGACCGGGGGCGCGCGTCCTCTGCGAGTTCCATCGGCGCAAGCTGCTCGGCGTGGTGCTCGCCGTCAGCGAGCGCAGCGCGGCCATCGATCCGTCCAAGATCAAGCCGCTCACGGCGCTCGTCGACGCGCGCCCGGCGCTGCCAGCGGAGCTGCTCGCCTTCCTGCAGGAGCTCGCCGCCTACTACTTCGCGCCGATCGGCGAGGTGATCCGCCTCGCGCTGCCGGCGATCGAGCGCGAGCAGGTGCGCGCGCTCAAGGCCCAGGGGGAGCTCGACGGCGTCCTCGACCTCGGCCGCGCCAAGCAGGTCGGCGGCCGCAAGGTCGCGTACGCGAGCGCGACCGACGTCGTCGAGGCGCCCGGCACGCTCCGCGGGCAGGCCGCGGCGGTGCTCGCGCTGCTCCGGGCGAACGGCGAGCAGCCGGTCGCGCGGATCGAGGAGCGCTTCGGCAACGCGCGCAGCGCCCTGAAGAAGCTCGCCGAGCGCAACCTCGTCGCCCTGGACGAGCGCGAGCCGCCGCGCGACCCGTTCTTCCGCAGCGCCGAGGAGCGCGACGTGCCCCCCGAGCTCAACGCGGCGCAGGCCGAGGCCGCGGCGCGCATCGACGCGGCGCTCGCGGCGCTGCCCGCGCCGCCCGGGGGAGGGGAGCACCCCGCGAGCACCCACCAGGAGCCCCCGCGCATCGCGCAGGAGCCGCGGCCGAGCGCGTTCCTCCTCTTCGGCGTGACCGGCTCCGGCAAGACCGAGGTGTACCTGCGCGCCATCAAGAGCTGCCTCGACCGGGGCCGCGGCGCGCTCGTCATGGTGCCGGAGATCGCCCTCACCCCGCAGCTCGTCGCGCGCTTCCGCGCCCGCTTCGGCGACGAGCTCGCCGTGCTGCACAGCGGGCTGAGCGACGCCGATCGCCACGCGATGTGGGCGAGCCTCCACGTCGGCAAGGTGCGCGTCGCCATCGGGGCGCGCTCCGCGCTGTTCGCGCCGGTGCCGGACCTCGGCCTCATCCTCGTCGACGAGGAGCACGACGGCTCGTTCAAGCAGGAGGAGGGCGTGCGTTACCACGCGCGCGACATGGCGCTGCTCCGCGCCCACCGCGCGGGGGCGGTGTGCGTGCTCGGCTCCGCGACCCCTTCCATCGAGTCCGTCGCGCTGGTGCGCCGCGGCAAGCTCGCCGAGCTGCGCCTGCCGGACCGCGCGCACCGCGAGGCCAGCCTCCCCGAGGTCTCGCTCGTCGATCTCCGCCGCTTCGGCGCCGGTCCCTCGGGCGATCCGCTGATCTCGTTGCCGCTGCACCGCGCGCTCGAGAAGACGCTCGCGGCGAAGGAGCAGGCGATCCTCTTCCTGAACCGCCGCGGCTTCGCCCCGAGCGTCGTCTGCGGCTCGTGCGGGACGCTGACCACGTGCGACGCCTGCTCGGTCGCGCTGACGTACCACCGCGGGCGGCGCCGCGACGCGCGCCCGCCTTCGCCGGGCGGCGCGCCCGCGCCCGCGGCGCCGCTCGACGAGCGGCCGGAGGGGGGGCGGCTGCGCTGCCACTACTGCGACTATGCGGGGCCGCTGCCGGACCGCTGCGGCGCGTGCGGCGCGCGGAACCTGCTGCTCGAGGGGCTCGGCACCGAGCGGCTCGAGGCCACGATCGCCGGCTCGTTCCCGGAGGCGCGCGTGGCGCGCCTCGATCGCGACGTCGCCGGCAAGGATCGCTCGCAGGCGATCCTCGCGAGGATGCGCGAGGGCAAGATCGACATCCTGGTCGGCACGCAGATGGTCACGAAGGGCCATGACCTGCCCAACGTGACGCTCGTCGGCGTGGTGAACGCCGACGCCGCGCTCGGGCTGCCCGACTTCCGCGCGGCCGAGCGCGGCTTCCAGCTGCTCGTGCAGGTGGCCGGGCGCGCGGGGCGGCGCGACCGCCCCGGCCGTGTGCTCATCCAGACGCGCAACCCCGAGCACCCGGCCATCGCGTTCGCCGCGGCGCACGACGTGCCCGGCTTTCTCGAGCGGGAGATCCGCGACCGCGAGGAGGTGGGTTATCCGCCCGCCACGCGCCTCGCGCTGCTCCGCATCGACGCGGTCGACGAGAGCGTGGGGCGCGGCGCCGCGGCGAAGCTCGCGGCCCACGCCCGCACCTGCCCCGAGGGGGTCGCCCGGCGCGTCGAGGTGCTCGGCCCGTCGGCGGCGCCGATCGCGCGGCTGCGCGGGCGCTACCGGTTCCGGGTGCTCCTCCGGGCGCGCGATCGCGGTCCGCTCCGGGGGGCGCTCGCGGCGGTGGCCGGGCTGATGAGGGATGGCCTTGACCGGAACGCCCGGGTGATCATCGACGTGGATCCGGTCGCCATGCTGTGACGGGCGATCCTGGGAGACGGGCGCGCTCGCTGCGCCGGCGGCGCTCTCTATCCAGATCCGCGCGCGGCGAGCTCGCCGAGCTCGTCGCGCGACGCGCGCGAGAGCCGCTCGAACTCCGCGCCCAGCCAGTCGAGGAACGCCGCGTCCCACGTCGGCCCTTCCGGGCGGGACGCGACCGCTGCGGCGAGCTCGCGGTCCCAGCGGCCGTAGACGTCCCGGAGGAGCGCGTGTGCCCGGCGGCCCTCGGCGGACGCAGGATCCGCCTGGCCGTCCGCGCGCTCGGCGAAGGCGTCCTCGCAGAGGAAGTAATTGCATGTCGCGGCCCGCCGCTCGGCGGGGACGGAGCAGCCGCGCGCGCCGTGATAGACGCACTTCGATTGCCGCGGGGCCGTGCGCTCTTCCCGCTTCCGCACGCGCCGGAGCTCGAGTCCGCGGCTCACGGGGAGCAGGTTGCCTGCGGCGATCTGCTCGAGCAGCCAGCCACGGCCGTCGAGGGAGACGATGCGCCCGATGTCCGTCCAGTCGAGCTCGGGCGGGCTGACGCAGCACCCCGCGGGGCCCTGCGGGCACTGGGCGCACAGCGTCGAGTGCAGCCGGGTGTGCTCTCCTGAAAGCTCCAGACGGATCATCGAACCCCTTGCCGTCCCCCGGAGGGGTCGAGACACGCGCTCGCCACAGCGCACATCCTGCCAGCGAACGCGCCAGGAATGACAGAAGCGCCCAGCGGCTGCAACCGACGCAACCGACGCAACCGACGCAACCGACGTTGACCCCGCGTCGATCCGAGCGGCGCCAGGGCGCCCCTCCTCACCGGCATAGCGATCGAGAAGCGCGAGAACTCGCACTCCCGGGCGCTCTTGGAGGAGCTGAATCAGTTATAGTAAGTAACGGACATCGACGTGCGCCCCCGCGCGAATGCAGGGAGAAACGTGCGATCGTCCTTTTCCGGCCGCGGCGGGAGTTGATAGGCTGCGCCGGCCATGAGCGATGCGCTTCCCAAGGAGGTCGGTCGAGCCATTCGCGTGCTCCGGCAGCTGCACGGGCTCACTTACGCCGAGTTCGCCGAGAAAGCGCGCCTCTCGGCGACCTACCTGCGGCAGGTCGAGCGCGGAGAGCGCGATCTCGGGCTCGGCGCGCTGGCGCTCATCGCACAGGGGCTCGACTGCGATGCTCGGCTCCTCCTGCCCGGCGACGGGAGGAGCCCGGTCTCCGCGGTCGTCGCCGATCGCTTCGATCGCGCGCCCGAGGCGCTCCAGGAGGCGCTCCTCTTCCTGTTGATCGAGCCCGACGACTCGCCCAAGAAGCAGGCCATCCTCGCGCTCATCAACGAGGATCCGGAGCGCGCGCGGCTCCGCTCGCGGCCTCGGCCCGAGGAGCGCGGGTCGCGCGGCTCCGCCCCCTCGTCATCGAGCCGGCGCGGGCGATGAGCCCCTGAGCCGTCACGTCCGGGCGGACCAGCCCGCGACGCGAGGTGGCCCAGCGCAGGACTCCGGCCGGCCGCCGCCCCGCGCCTCTGCGCCGGGCATCGACGCGAGGCGCCGCGTGGCCATCTGCTGAAACGCGGCGAGCGCTCGGCTCCGCCGCTTGTACGCCGTCGAGAGGGGGATCCCGGCCCGGCTCGCGAAGTCCGCCATGGGGACGCCGTCGATGTCGTGGGCCATGAGGATCGCGCCGAGCTCGGCGTCGAGCTCGCGCAGGACCGCGCGCGCGAACAGGCGATCGCACTGCGAGATGATCAGCTCCTCGGCCGAGGGCTCGTCGAGCTCTGCGTCGAAGTCGTCGGGCAACGGCTCCTCCTTCCGGCGCCGCTCGCGCAGCCCGTAGTGGGACGCGGCGTGGACGGCGATCTTGTTCAGCCAGCGGTCGGACGGCCCGAGCTCCGGATCGTAGTTCCCGAAGCTCTCATGCGCCGCGAGCATCACGTTCTGGGCGATGTCCCAGCGATCCCGGCGCGGGACCCCCAGGAGGCGAAGCCATCGCCGCACGAGCACGATCGTTTTCTTGTTGAAGATCCGCCAGTAGGCCCCTTCTCTGTCGTTCGGTGGCCCTGAACCGTGGCCTCCTCGCCCCGTTCCCGACATCGCGTAACGATCGTTATCACAAGAAACGGAACTTGCAAAACTGGTCGGGGCGATCACAGGCGAAATTTGATCGAAAAAGTGGTCGAAGGTGTGCGCGTGTGGTCATCTCCTGCGTCCCCCTCCGCCTGCGCGACTGCGCGCATGCAGGCCGAATCGCTCGGGAAAGCGCCGCTGGACGATGGTTCTCGGGATGTAACGATCGTTCCTCACCCGAACCGCGCCAGGGGGCCTTCCGGCATCGTCGGTCACGATGGTGCTCCCGCCCGGCTGCTGCGGCGCGCTCGCCGCGCGGGCGGGCTCGGCGGCGGCCTGGTGCACCGCGGCGGAGGGCGCCTCCTCGCGCGGGTAGGCGGGTAGTAGGTAGGCAGGCGAGACAGGCGAGACGCCGCCGCTTTCCTCGCTGGACGCCGCCGCATCGCGCCGGTAGACAGGCGGCGCTCGATGCACAGCTTCCATCGAAGGATGCCGGCCCCACGGCGGAGCGGCGCGCCCTGCGGGGGGCGTGTCGCGACCGTCCGCGCGGGCGCTGGCGAGGCGCCCATCGCTCATGTCGGCTGACGCGGGCAAGCCAGGGACGGCGCGCGGCGACGACGCGGCGCCCGCGGCCAGCGACGCGGCAGAGGTGCCGGCGGCGCGCCAGCGGGTCGCCTACTTCGGGCGGCCCGGGACGTTCAGCCACGAGGTCGCGTCCCGGCGCTTCGGTGCGAGCGCGGACCTCACGCCCCGGCGCACCATCTCGGAGGTGTTCGACGCCGTGGCCGGCGGCGCGGCGGCCTACGGGGTCGTGCCGATCGAGAACGCGGTGGGCGGACCGATCTACGACACCGTCGATCAGCTGATCCGCCGCGAGGGCACGGGCGCCGCGCTCGTCGTGTGCGAGGAGCTCTCGCTGCACGTCACGCTGTCGCTCCTCGGCAGGGCGGGCGTGGCGCCGAAGCGCATCTATTCGCACTTCGTCCCGCTCAAGCACTGCGGCGACTGGTTGCGCGAGACCTACCCTGACGCGCAGATCCTCGAGGCCGAGAGCACCGCCGAGGCGGTCGAGCGCGCCGCGCAGGACGGCGAGGCCTGCGCGATCGGCAACAAGGGCGCGGCGGCCATCTACAAGCTGGAGATCCTCGTGCCGAAGCTCGGCGCGAAGGGCGAGAACATCACGCGCTTCTTCATCGTCGGGAAGGCCGCGGAGCCGCCGGCCTCGGGGGGGCGGACGCTGCTCCTGTTCGGGCTGGACCACCGCCCGGGCGCCCTGGTGGCGGCGCTCTCCGCGCTCGGGAGACACCACATCAACCTCACGCGCATCGTCTCTCGCGCGCTGCCGGACAGCCCTGAAGAGTACCTCTTCCTCGTCGAGTGCGAGGGCAGCACGGAGGAGCCTGCGTTCAAGGAAGCCCTCGCGTTGCTCGAGCAGCACGCGACCGGCGTGCGCTCGCTCGGCTCGTTCCGCGTCAGCCAGAAGTACGAGTAGGCGCCCCGGGCCGACCCGAGGACGATCACCGATCCGCGCGGGCGCGGCGCGGCGCGCCCGGTGCGTCGGATGACCGCGGGGCCGCCGCGGCGGACGCGCGCCAGCCGCTCGTCGCGTGGGCGCCCCCACGCGCGGGGAGAACAACGCCGCTGCGAAGCTGGGAATATCTTCGCGCGGGGTATCCCGCGTGACTCATGCGCTCTTTTCAATAACCAGTTGCCCCTCGCCTGTGACTAGAACGCTCGACAGGTGCTGTCTCGCACTCCTCACTAGGTAGGGTGGCATGGATCTACATTGGCGATGGCTCTTCGTGATGGTGCCGGCGCTCATGGGTTCTCTGGAAGCGTGTGATGTGGACCCATGGGAATCGGAGTTGACGTTCGACAGCGAGATGCAGAGCGGCGGGGCGAGCCAGAAGCGCCTCCCCGCCGGCGCGAGCTGCAGCTGCGATGCGGACTGCGACGGCGAGGCGGCCGTCTGCATGCTCGGCATCTGCATGCAGCGCGCGGAGGGGCTGTGTACGGCGCCGAACAGCGAGCAGGGCTGCGCGCCCGGCTCTCGCTGCTTCAACACGGACATCCTGAACGACTCGGGGGTGTGTTATCCCCTCTATGATCCAGGGACCTGCGATGGCGTGCAGAGCCGTCATGGCCTGTGCTCTCCCCGGCGCGGCGACGGGTGCAACACGGCCTGCGGCGCGGCGTGCGCGGAGGATACGGTCGGCGCCGGGGAGATCGGCGCGGCCTGCGACGCCGACGAGGCGTGCTCGCTGCGCGGCGCGACCTGCTATCGTGACGAGGATCCCTCGGCGCCGAACGGCTGGGTGGAGGGGTACTGCCTCGCCTTCGACTGCGAGAGCGATGACGAGTGCGGCCCAGGCGCCGGCTGCTTCCCCGCGGCGGAGGGCGGCTCGCCGGTGTGCATGAGCACCTGCGGCAGCGATCTCGACTGCCGGCCTGGCTACGTGTGTCACACCATCGACGGCGAGGGCAGGTCGGCCTGCTTCGCCGGCTGCGACGGCGCGTCGACGTGCCCGGAGGGCACGACCTGCCTCGGGGAGCTCTGCGTATCGGACGATGTCGCGTGCTCACCCGACGTCCCGTCCGGCTGGTGTCCGGAGGGCAGCTCCTGCGATGGCGGCGAGTGCCGCAAGGGCCCCTCCGCCTGCGGCGCCGAGGGCGACGCCCTCGAGCCCAACGACGACCTGGCAGAAGCCGTGACCGCGCCCACGGGCGTCACGAGGGACCTCACCCTCTGCGAGGGGGACGAGGACTGGTTCAAGATCGTGGTGCCGGAGCGGACCATCGTCCGCGTGGGCATCCGGTTCCGTCAGGCCGCCGGGGACATCGATCTGGTGGTCTATGACGGCGTGGGCCGCCTGCTCGGCGCGCGCGACGGCGCGCAGTACCCGTACGCGTACCGCGATCAGGAGACGGACACCGAGTTCTACGGGTTCTACTCCGAGCGGGGTGGTGCCGAGTACTTCGTCCGGGTCGTCGGCCACGACGGCGCGCAGAACGTCTATGGCCTGGACGTGACGTCGACTCCGTATGTCGACGGCCCGAGCTGCGTGGACGCCGGCTTCTCGTTCGACGAGTGCGCCGGCTTCGGCGAGCGCGGCGGCGGGCTCTTGCCGTTCCCGTTCCCCGACCCCGACGACTCGGTGGTCGGCGGCGGTTACACCTGGGAGACGTTCAGCAATTACCGCTTTGCTCGGCGCGAGCTCATCATGCTCGTCCGGGACGCCCTCGCGGAGACGCTGCATGCGTTCCCGGGCACGACGCCGCTCTCGCTGATCGACGTCTGCCAGATCAACGGCGTCACGCCCGGCTACGACGTCGACAGCCCGCGTCACCCCGAGTCGACGCACGATCAGGGTGGCAACATCGACATTGCCTATTTCCAGACGGACGGATCGAACGATGGGGAGATCATCTGCGGAGACGGGTCGAAGCACGAGGACGGGTACTGCTCTTCGGCGGCGAAGCGGAAGCACATCGTCGACCTCGAGCGGGAGGCGTTCTTCATGGCCAGGCTGTTCCGCTCGCCCCGCACGCGCGTCATCGGCGTGGACAAGGTCATCGCGCCGTTCCTGTCGAGGACCGCGGCCAAGCTGAACGCCCTTCCGGCCCGGGATCGGCGGAAGATCACCGACGGCGAGCTCGCGAGCTTCTCGGACCGGATGGCGTACGGCGAGGGGTGGCCGTATCACCACCACCACATCCACCTCAGCATGGACTGGTGGCCCAAGAAGGCCGCGGCCGGCGGCGGCACGTCGGAGGCGTCGTTCGCGGCGCCGCCCGCCATCCATCGTTCGCCCGCGCTCGCGGCCGAGCAGCGGATGGTGTGGCCCCCGCTGCCCCATCGCGGTCGTGCGGTGAACGACTGATCCCGCGCTTCGACGGGCCGGAGCCCCCGCCGGCCGCGAAGGGACGGCGGCCGGCGGCGCTCAGGCATCGCCTTCGGAGCGCGCCTTTCGCCGGTCGGCCCCGCGGGGGCGTTCGAGCGCCTCGCGCACGCGGGCGTGGTCGAGCGGGTCGCGGCCGTCGAGGGCGAGCTCGACGTACTCCATGCGGTCGCTCCCCCAGAAGAGCTCGTCGCCCACGAAGATCGTCGGCACGCCGAACACGCCCAGGCCGACCGCGCGCGCGGTGCTCTCCCGGAGCGCCTCCTTGGCGGCCGGCGCCGACGCCCGCTCGATGAGCGCGCGGCTGTCGAGCCCCTCGCGATCGAGCGCGGCCGCGAGCTCGTCCTGCGATCCGAGGTCGATGCCTTGCCCCCAGCCGGCCCTGAAGATGGCCGAGACGAGCCGGCGCTGCTCCGCGCCGGCGACCTCGCGCAGCGACAGCCGCAGGGCGAGCAGCGGGTTGAAGGGGTGGTACTTGGGACAGGCGAGCTCGATGCCGTGGAGCCGCGCGTGGCGGAAGGCATCCTTGTAGGCCCACTCGCGCTTGGGCGGGATCTCGGCGGGCCCGAGCTGGCCCCAGTGGTCGAGCAGGCCGGCGAAGAGCACCGGATGCACGCCGAGCTCCGCGCCGCGGCGGTCGCAGATCTCCTGGATGCTGAGCCAGGCGAAGTAGGCGTAGCCCGAGATGTAATCGAAGTAGAAGTCGATACGGTCGGTCATCGCGGGGTCCTCAGGTGCTCGTCGGACTGTGCGCCGCGCTGCGGGCCCTCGGAGGAGCCCTGGCGCGACGTCCGGGATCGTACCATGGATCGTTGGCACCCTGCGGCTGATCCGCAGGTCGTCATGCCCTTGCGCCAGCCATGCACCCACAGATTCTAAAGAGGAGCAAAGAAGAATTGCTTGCTCGCTGCTTCGGACAAGGAGGCTGAAATCCCCAGGAGACTAAACAGCATGGAAACGTGCTTCATGTTCGACGACTCCTTTCCGAGTGCAAGGGTCGTGTCGCGTGGCGCACGGTGGCCCAGGGTTCACGCACTCCAAACGAGGATCGCGCCATCGCCGCCGCCCGTGAGCACCTCCGCACCGCGTCCCCGAAAGCCAGGCGCCGTCCCCTGTGGCCCGGTCGAGGTGCGCGATCTCGTGAGGGCAGCTTCTGCGGATCGAGGCCCCGGGAACGCATCGTGCTCCGCCTGGTCGAAGGCGAGCCGGTCATCCAGTACGCCCGGATCGTGAAGACTCCCATGGCAACCGCGTTCTCGCAGCGCTGTCCAGGCGGCAAGCCCATCGACCACGTCAGGCGCTGGCATCGCTTGCGGTAGAGCCCGTCTTCCTGGCGTCTCAGGCGACAGAAGGTCCCTTGCGCGATTCGCATCCCTCCTGGAAAAGTGCGCTGTGTCCACAACGCACTCATGCATCGAAGGATGCCTCGTCTTACTCCACAGCCGCTGCCTGCGGGGCCTTCCACCAGGCGACGTGCAACAAGCGACCGATGCCGGCCTGAGCCATGGGATTCCTGGCGTTGATCGAGGCTCTTCGCGCGTGGATCCGGGGTGGCGTGCAGGCCCCTGTCACCCTCGATACCTGACGCGCCGATGCGCGTGAAACAGCAGAGGATAACTACATGAGGGCAGGAATGTGGGATCAGCTCGGGTCCCATCTTCCACGCCCCGCGCCGCCATGCTTTACTGTCGCCGTTCTTGGGAAGATGCCGCCGCCTTTTCGGCGCCTTGTCCGCCGGACGGACAGGTCATCGACCACCTGAGGAGAGCTGCTTTATGAGCAAGGAACGAGATACCGAGACCCAGGGCCCGTTGTTCAAGGTCGTTGACCGGCGGCAGGCGCTCCTGGGGCTGGGAGTGATTGCCGTCACCGTGTCGTGCGGAGATGGCGGCGAGTCGGATGACCCCAGCGGCGCCGGCGGAGGCTCTGCGAGCTCCGGGGGCAACGGGACCACGAGCTCGGGCTCGGGTACGGGAGGCGGGGGGGCCGACCCTGCCTCCACCACGGCGGGCTCGGGCGGCGCGGGACCGGCCACCTCCACCACGGCAGGCACGGGCGGCTCAGGCGAGGGGGGCTCCGAGCCGGGCGCGGGAGGCGCGGGAGGTAGCGGCGGCAGCGGCGGCGGCGACGGCCTCCAGGCGCCGCCGTTCGACAACGTGCCGATGTGCAGGGCGATCAACAAGACGGACGGCGCCGGCCAGGGCCCCTTCTTCATTCACGAGCTCGAGAAGAACGACGATATCTCCCTGGTCCGACAGGACATTCGTGGTCGCTACAATGAGAGCGCGCCAGAAGGTGTGGAGATGCACCTCCACCTGCGCGTGGTCGACCTGAGCGCGCCCGACTGCGATGGCAAGGGCGTCGGCCTGCCCGACGTGGACGTCTACATCTGGCACACGGACGGGCAGGGGTTCTACAGCGGCTTCGGGACCAGGGGTGCTGCCAACGAGCAGAAGCCCGACGCGCCCTACGCGGGCAGGCCGGGTCAGAACGATCTCACCAACACGGACCGTTTCTGTCGCGGCGTGCAGACCACGGACGCGAACGGCGTCGTCTCGTTCCGCAGCATCTTCCCCGGCTGGTACAACGGCCGCGACGTTCACATCCACTTCGTCTGCTTCAAGAAGGGGTCGATGTCGAAGGGTCGCACCACGTACCAGGGTGGAGACCACATCTTCACGACGCAGTTCTACTTCGATCCCGCCTTCACCGACTCCGTTCATACCAAGTACGATCCGTACAAGGCGCGCACCACCGGCAACCTGGCGAATTACTACCAGGGCGCCATCAAGGCCGACGAAGCGGGCAACAGCGGCCTTCGTGCCAAGGCCGTGATGGACGGGGACATCGTGATCGCCCAGATGCAGATCGCGGTGAATCCCGGCTAGCACTGCTGCGCGAAGTCGCCCCGGATCGGCAGAAAAACCGCCATGGCGCCGAGGCCGCCAAGGAGAGAGAGAAAGTGCCGTCGCGGCGTTTTCCCCTCTCATTTCCCTGGTTCCTTGGCGTCATGGGGTGGTCCATGGTGCTCGACCACGCCTTCGGCGACGGCGCTCTCGCTCGCGAGAACGTGACGTGGCCTGGCAACGCCGACGACGTGCGCGCGTGGCTCGGAGGGCTTCAGGGCCAGTGGCGAGCGGTGATCGAGCAGGCGACCGACGACGACCTGCGCTCGACACGACGGACGCGATGGCCTTTCCAGGACCGCCCGTTCGGTGATGTCGTCGCGTGGGCCAACGTCGAGCTCACGAAGAACGCCGCCGAGATCGGCTATGCACGCTTCCTCTACACACGAAGGCCGCGCAGCTAGGGTGCGAGCTCGCGCAGCTCCAGGAGGCCCGATCAGGGCGTGATCGTGATCCGGTCGAGCGCGGGCGGAGAGATAGGAGAGCTCGCCGCGAAGTAGTCCCGCAGCGCGTCCAGATCCAGCGCGCCGCCGAGCCGATCGGTGCCGTCGTTGAGCACGGTGAAGCCGTCGCCGCCCGTCGCCAGGAAGCTGTTCACCGTCACCCGGTAGGTCCGCGCCGCCTCGATCGGGACGCCGTTGATCCGGATCGACGCGATGTCGACCTTCGCGCCGACAGGCGCGCTCTGGCTGTAGGTGTACGTGAAGCCGCCCGAGACCTGCAGGATCAGGCTCTGCAGCGCGCCCCCCGCGTCCAGCCGGAACTGCTGCTCCAGCAGCGTGTCGATCTGCGCCCCTGTGAGGGTCATCACGACAAGGCTGTTGCCGAAGGGCTGCACCGCGAACACCTCACCGAACGTGACCACCCCGTCGCTGACCTCGGTGGACGAGGCTGCGTAGGTGAGGTCCGCGCGGATGCCGCCCGGGTTCATGAACGCGATCTCGGCCCCGCCGGTCCTCGCGTCGCGCGTGGCGGCGAGCTGGGCGTCGGCGATCACCGCGCCCATCGTGAACAGCCCGGCGCCCATGGCCGGGACGGCGCGGTCGAGATTCGCGGTGATGGTGCCGACCTGCACGCTGGCCAGCGGCGCCGCGAGGTCCTTGTAGCGCGTCACCAGGGTGCTCACGCCCGCGTCGGGCGCTTCGCGCGTCACGATGACGTTGTTCGCCGTCTTCGCCGTCACGTCGCCCGTGCTCTTGCTGATCTCCAGATCGATGTCCGTCACCAGACGGCCGAACGACGCCGCGCTCGTCACGATCTTGTCGCCGAGGATGCAGTTGTACGCCTGATGGGTGTGCCCTGAGACGATCACGTCCACGGCAGGGTCGATGTTCGTGGCGATGTCGACGATGGGGCCGGAGAGGCCCGGGCACTCGTTGAAGAGGCCGGTGGGGAGCCCTCCCTCGTGGAGCACGACGACGATCGCCTCGATGCCCTGCGCCTGGAGCTCCGGGACGATGTCGTTCACCGTGTCGACCTCATCCATGAACGACAGCCCCGCGACGCCGATCGGCGTCACGATGGACGGCGTGTCCTCGAGCGTCATGCCGATGAAGGCGACCTTCACGCCGTCGAACTCGCGGATGTCGTAGCGCGGGAAGAGCGTCCTGCCGCTCGTCGTGTCTACGACGACGTTGGCGGCGAGGAACTTGAAGTTCGCGCCAGGGAAAAAGGTGCCGTCCGTGCAGCCGTCGGCCGGGCTGCACCCGCCGTACTGCATCCGGAGGAGCTCCGCTGTGCCCTTGTCGAACTCGTGGTTGCCGACACCGTTGATGTCGAGGCCGAGGAGGTTCATCGCCTCGATCGTGGGCTCATCGTGGAACAGCGCCGACACGAGCGGGCTCGCGCCGATGAGATCGCCGGCCGAGACCACCACGGTGTTCGGGTTCGTGGCGCGGAGCGCGGCGACGCGGGACGCCAGGTAAGTGACGCCGCCGGCGTCCACGGTGGTGTTGGTGGGTGTGGCAGGTACGGTGATCCTGCCGCTGCTGCCAGTGGGGGGCTCCAGGTTGCCGTGGAAGTCGTTGAAGGCGATGATCTGCACGCTCACGGTGTCGCCGCCGGAGCCGCCGGTGCCATCCGAGCCGCCAGCGCCGCCGGTGCCGCCGGAACCACCGGAGCCGGCTGCGCCGGAGCCGCCCGAGCCAGCCGCGCCGGAGCCGCCCGAGCCGCCGGCACCGGAGCCACCTGAGCCGGCATCGCCGCCGGAGCCACCCGAGCCGGCAGCGCCGCCGCCCGAGCTGGTACCCGTCGCGCCGCCGCTGCCGCTGGATACCGAGGCGGTGGTCGTCGCCTCGTCATCGCCGCAGCCCGCGCTGACGACGGGTGGCACGCACAGCGCGGCTCCGAGGAGCGTGACCCGCCACGCTCGTGCGCATCGCCCGAGGACCCACGAAGCTCCGCTCGTTCTCATCTCTGCTCCTCCACGTCGCAGCGCTCGCCGTTCCATGGTGCCACATGCTGGATTCCCCTGGAAACGTCCATGTGAACGCCGCGCGGCGGGCTCATGGCCGGCCGCGGCCGCGGCTCCAGAACGCGACGACGTCCTCTGGCAGCTCGCGCTCGCGCAGGACCCGGAGGTCGTCGGCGTCGACGCCGAGCACAGCAGGAATGCCGCGGCTGCAGTGGCGGGACCACATGCTCAGCGTGTAAGCCCCCGTGTCGCGGATGAGCACGAGATCGCCAGGCGACAGCTCCGGAAACGCGAGCTCGCGGGCCAGCACGTCGCCGCCGAAACAGAGCGGGCCGCCGAGGGTGCACGGCGAGAGCGGCCCCGCCTTGGGTTCGGCCTCGGGATCGAGCGCCATGAAGTCATGGTGCCAGTCGTCCGGGTGATACGCGCGGCGCAGCAGGAAGTCGGCGCCGAGGTGAAGGATCGCGGTGCGCCCGGCCGAGTCCTTCTTCACGTACTCCACCCGCGAGACGGCGAAGCCGCAGCCCGCCTGGATCCAGCGCCCGAACTCGGTGATCAGCGCGGTCCCCTCCTCGAAGAGCGTCGGCACCTCGCGCCGCAGCGCGGCCGCGTAGTCCTCGAGCGCCGGGGGGCGGTCCGTGCTCCGGTAGGCGACCGGCAGGCCGCCGCCGATATCCATGGTTCCGGCGGCGAGCGGGCCCATCGCGCGCCGGAGCTCCTGGCGCAGCGCCTCGACGCGGCCGATCCCGTCGATGAGCTGGGAGAGCGCGCACCCCTGCGAGCCGACGTGCACGTGCAGCCCGGCGAGCCACGGGTACCGCGCAAAGGCGGCGCGCACGGCGTCGGCCTGTTCGAGGGGGACTCCGAACTTGGAGCGCCGATCCGCGACGCTGGTCAGGGCGATGCTGGAGGCCCCGACCTGCGGGTTGATGCGCAGCCCGATGCGGCTGGCCGCCCCCCCGTGACCGACGAGCTCGTCGATGCGTCCGAGCTCGTCGAGGTTGTCGGCGTTGAGCCGCACGCCCAGGCGGAGGGCCTCCGCGATGTCGGCGCGGGACTTCGCGGGAGAGTCGTAGACGATGCGGTCGGGCGGGCAGCCGGCGGCCAGCGCGAGCTTCACCTCCTCGAGGGAGGCCGCCTCGAGCCCAGCGCCGCAGTCGACCGCCGCCCGCAGGACCTCGACGAGGGGGTTCGCCTTGATCGCGACGGTGTGGAGGGCGCCCGGCGGAAACGCCGCGCCGATCCGTCCGATGCGCGCCCGCATGCGCCCCAGGTCGTGGAACAGGACCGCCGGCTCCACATCCATCCCGCGGCGCCGCGCCTCGCGGAACGCGCGCGCCATGCTCCCGGGATCCAGCCGATCCGTGTCGCTCATGGAACCTCCCTACCGCAGTCTGGCGCCCCGGAGGGCGATTGTCCGCCCCGCGCCGGCGCGGCGAACGGCAGAGGTGCCCTGTTTCCTCGAAATTTCGTGACGTTCAACAGGCAGCGAGCAGGCGCGGTCCCGGCTCGCCGAGGGGTGGCCCGGGTCGAGCCGGGGGCGTGACGCACGGCTCCCTGGGCGGGACACCCGTGCGCTCAGGCGTCGACGATGATGGTGAGAATGCTGGTGATCAGCCCCGAGGTGTACGTGGTCGGCATGACCACGCTGCCTGGAGGCGGATTGAGGTCGGACGCCGGGAGGTTCGCCGAGCGAGCCGCGTAGGCTGGCTCCTTCTGGAAGACCTCCGCGCTGAGGTCTGCGTCGAAATAGAGCTGCGTCGTGATCAGCCTGGTCGTGGCTCCGTTGATGCGAGCGAGCATGTGGACGAGGACCGGCCGCCCCGCGTCCGACCCGGGATAGATCGACTTGAAGCCCACGATCCCGTTGCGGTCCGAGAGCTGCACGCCGCGGCAGAACCGATCCTGGCGCTCCGGCGTGCGCTCGGCCGCGCCCGTGGACGGCGTGGAGGGGCCCTGACGCTCGAAGCTGCTGGTTTGCCCATCCGCGTCACAGTGCCAGATGTAGACCTCGGCGTCGGGGATGGGCTCGTGGTTGTTCCGGGCGTCGAGCAGGCGGACATAGAGCCGGAGCTCGCAGCCGGGGTGGTTGTCCCGGATGTCGCTGCGAAACAGGCTGATGTCGTTCGGGATCTCGCTGTCGTCGATGAAGAACGGACCCCCGATGTCCGTGGCGGTCAACCGGCAGCTGCCGGCGCCCTTGAAGATCGACGGATCCAGCGCGTCGGCGCCGCCTGCGCCAACGCCGCCGCCGGCGCTGCTCGAGCTGGTGGCGATGGGGCCGGCGGTGCTGCTGCCCGAGCTACCAGGGCCGCTCCACGTGCCCCCTCCGCCGCCGGTGCCGCTCCCGCTCAGGTCGCCGCCCCTCTCGTCGTCCTCCCTGCAGGACACGAGTACGGGCCTGGTGATGGCGAACGCCCCGAGCTTGACGAGGGGCTGCCGACGGTTGAAGACCCAGTCGAGCAGATCTCGCGGCACGGCTCCCTGGCTATTACGCATACAACGGTCTCCTTCGATGAGTCGCTGATCTGACCCGTGCAATCACCCTGGCTCGACCGGAGAGGGGGCGGCGTCCCGCCCCGGCGCTGCCCATGCCGGCGCCGTGGCTGACGGTGGGGCCGTGGTCGACGCCGCCAGCGCCGCTGGTCGCCGAGGAGGCGCTCGTCGACGCCGCGTCATCGTCATCGGGCGCGTCATCGCTGTTCCCGGTCTCGGACCGGCACGCCACCATGACGAGCGACGGGATGAGCGCGCCGAGGATGGGTCGGAGGGCACGGGTACCGAAGCTGCCCGAGGACAGGCTGCCCCACCCGCTGTTCACGGTGAGACAGTGCTTCAAGGACATACGGGCTTGGCCCTCCTAAGTAAGAACCGGGCGACGCGCCGAGGTGCGCGGTAGCGGAGCGACGTACCGCAAATCGTCTCTTTCTCGCCCCGTCTGGCGCTGCCGTGGCAGAACCAGGGCTCTCATCGAAGCAGCCCTGGTGAAGAAATACAGTGCGCGCGGTGCGCACAAGGTTTCCTGTGTGACTCAGACGAATTCCCGGAACGCGCCGATGTGATCACGGCACGGGCTCGAGGAGGGGCCAGGCCGGTCCTCGTCGGAGGCCGCCGCGGGGCACCTGACCAGCGCGCAGCCGGGCGTGGAGGGCCCAGGGGCGCCGCCGGGGGCGCGCTCTCCTGTCGGAAGGCGTCGGAAGGCGTCGGAAGGCGTCGGAAGGCCGACAAACACTTCCGATTTTGCCGTTTGTGGTGTACTAGGCGCCCCCTCGAGAGCTCGAGCCGGACCCGCCGCATGACCCGCATCCTCCTCATCGACGACTCCGCCGCGATGCGGACGTACATGCGAGCGGCGCTCGAGGGGGCGCCGGAGCTCGGTCCGGCGGTCGAGGTGGCCGAGACGGCGAGCGGGTTCGAGGCGCTCCGGCGGATGCACGGGGGCGCTTACGACGCGGTGATCATCGACATCCACCTGCCGGACATCGACGGCCTGGAGCTCATCCGTTTCATCCGGCAGAGCCTGCACCACCGCGACGTCGCGCTCGTCATCGTCTCGTCGATGTCCTCGCCGCGCGAGCGGGAGCGGGCGTTCCGGCTCGGCGCCCATGCGTTCGTCGCCAAGCCGTTCGCCCCGGATACGCTGGTGTCCGCCGTTCGGCGGGGGGTCGCGTCGAGCCAGCTGGGCCTGCGCGTCGCGACGTAGGCGGGCGCGACGCCTCGCGGCGAGGCTTCCGGTGCACCGCTCCGAGCTGGTAGGGTGCGGGCCATGACGCTTCTGTCCCACCTACGCCGCTTCCGCGTGGCTGCGCCGCTGGCGCTGCTCGTCGCGACCGCCTGCTCTGCCTCGTCTCCCGCGCCCCGCGTCGAGCCGCCGCCCGCGGCCGCCGCGCCGTCGCCGGCGTCGTCCGGCGCGCCCGGTGAAGTCGGCCCGACCGGGCTGCTCTCGGAGGAGGACTTCAAGGCCCTCCACCAGCTCAGGGCGGACAAGGCCCCGCCCGCGAGAGGACAGACGGTCGATGTGGCTGGCACGAAGGCGTACCTGAGCCTACCGCGGGACGCCAAGCCGCCGATCGCGGGCGTCATCGTCATCCACGAGTGGTGGGGCCTGAACGAGCACATCAAGCACTGGACCGATCGCCTCGCGGAGGACGGGTATGCGGCGCTCGCCGTGGACCTCTACGGCGGCAAGGTCGCGACCACGCCGGACGACGCGATGGCGGCGATGAAGGCGGTCGACGAGGCGAAGGGGATCGAGGTCGTGCGCGCGGCGCGCCGCTTCCTCACGACGGACGCGCGCGTCCTCGCGCCGCGCACGGCCTCGATCGGGTGGTGCTTCGGCGGCGCGTGGTCGCTCAAGCTCGCGCTGAACGAGCCCGAACTCGACGCGGCCGTGATCTACTATGGCCGGCTCGTCACCGACCCCGCGCAGCTCAAGGCGATCAAGGCGCCCGTGCTCGGCATCTTCGGCAACCAGGACAAGGGCATCCCGCCCGAGGTCGTCAACGATTTCGACAAGGCGCTCCACGACGCGGGCATCGAGCACGAGGTGCTCCGGTACGACGCCGACCACGCCTTCGCGAACCCGTCGGGAGAGCGGTACAACACCAAGGCCGCGGCGGACGCGTGGGAGAAGGCGCGGCGGTTCCTGGCGGCGAAGCTGAAGGGGTAAGGAGCGGCGGGGCTGGCGAGGGGGGCTCAAGCGGCCATCCCCCTCGCCGGCCAGGCGCTCAGCGGGACTTGAGCCGCTCGATCTCCGCGCGCGCCTGCGCCAGCTGCTTCTCTGTCTCCTCGCGCAGGCGCTGCTCCTCCTCGCGCAGGCGCTGCTCCTCCTCGCGCAGGCGCTGCTCCTCCTCGCGCAGGCGCTGCTCCTCCTCGCGCAGGCGCCGCTCCCTGTCGAGCTCCGCGGCCAGCTCCTCGGCGACGCGCTGCGCTTCCTCCTGGTGGGAGATGACCTGATCGAGCATCACGCCAAGGCGGGCGATCCTCTCGTCGGCGTCCTCGAGAAGGGCGTTGCCCGCGAAGAAGCGGAGGCGCGTGCCGTCGAGCAGCAGATCGAGGCCGAGCACCTCGGAGGCGAACCGGCCAGCCTGAGGCACGATGCGCTGGTAGGCGCGCGGGCGTGACGGGTCGCTCTCCTGGGCCGCGGGCAGCCTGTAGGCGTGCAGGCGCAGGCGGGCGCGGTCGAAGAGGAAGTACTCGCGGATGCCGAGCCGGGCGTAGCGGTCGACGTTGAGCTGGTGATCCTTCGTACGGCTGCCGGCCACGTGGACCTCGATCACGAGATCGAGCCCCTTGCCCTCGTGGTCGACCACCCACCGCATGCGCTCGTGGGGCTCGACGTCGATCACGGCGAGCAGGTCGGGCGCGAACCGCGGCTCGCCGGGGTAGAAGACGGCGAGCTCGGAAGAGAGGTAGATCTTGCGGGCGGTGCGGCGGAAGAAGCCGTCCAGGGCGTCGAGCGCGTCGCGCTTCGCCTTGCGGTGCGGGTCTCCCTCGGGAGGCATGAGCTCCAGCGGGACCTCGGCGGGGAGCATGTCGACGACGCGCGCGCGCTCGGCCGGGGTCATCCGCGCCCACTGCTCGCTCGTCGGCGCGCGCGGGTCCGCAGGGTCGAAGAGATAGCCGGTAGGGAGGGCCTGAACCACACGCGAAGCCTAGCTCAACCCACCTCGCTCGGGGAGGCTCCCAGGGCGCCGGGCGCCAAGGTGACGCCAAGGTGACCCCTTACGGCGAGGCATCGTTTTGCGTGTGATTTTCAGGGGCGGCCGTCGCTCATCGCCTCAGCGGAGCTCGCGCAGCGCTGCGATGAGCTCCGCCAGCGACGTCGCGTCGCTCCGATCGAGCGCCACAGAGCCCGCGGCGAGCGCCTCGGCGAGCGCGCGCGAGCCCCCGGCCTCCGGCGCGGCGGCGGCGACGGCCGACTCGGCGCGCGCTATCTCCGTCACGAGCGCGCCGATCGCCGCCGGGTCGATCGCCGCCGCCCTCGCCGTCGCGGAGAGCGCGCCGGCGGCGCTCTCGACCTGCTCGGCAGAGGCGCGCGCCGAAGCGTGGAGCTCCGCCAGGCGCAGCCGCTCGAGCAGCGCGCCGTAGGCCGACGCCATCGCGGCGAGCTCGCGCAACGCGAGCGCCGCCGGGCCCTCCGCGCCCTCTGGGCCGGCCGCGCCCTCTGGGCCGGCCGCGCCGTCTTCGCCGGGCGCACCGTCTTCATCGGCCGCGCCCGGCGCGCGCCGCTCCGCGATCTCCACGACCTCGGCGCGCGCCGCCCGCACCTCGCCGAGGAACGCCTCGATCGACGCCGCCGCCGGCGCGAGCGCGCCCGCGCCCAGGGTCGCGAGCGCCTGCGTCGCCTCGCGCGGCCGCCGCCGCAGCAGCCGCCGGAGCGGCGCGTTGCACGCGATCCGCAGCGCCGCGGCCTCCGCGGCGGCGAGCACCCGCTGGCCCATCGACAGCTTCAGCGCTGCCTCGTCGCACGCGCGCGCGAGGTCCCCGGCGAGCGCGCTCGCCTCCGGCCGCTCCTCCGACGGCGGCGCGTCCTGCGCGCCGGCGCGCTTCGCCTCGAGCGCGGCGCGCGCGCCGGCGAGCGCGCCCACCGCGGCGCGCAGCCGCGCGACGGCGTCGTCGGCCGCCGCCGTCTCGGCGGCGAGGTCGTCCCCCTCGGCGTACGCGCGCTGGCTCGCCGCGAGCAGCCGGCGCCGCTCGTCGCCGGCCCGCAGCGCCGCGGCGCTCCGGCGGGCCTGGGCCGCCCCGAGCGCCGCCGCGGCGCGCGCCCCGAAGGTCCACGCGCACGCCGCGGTCGCCCCGATCGCGGCCGCGGCGGCGATCCCCACGGCGGCCGTCGGGACGGCCGCGCCCGCGCCCGCGCCCACGCGCAGCCCGACCATCCCGGCCGCGAGCGCGCAGGCCGCCGCGCCCGTGCCGACCGCGCGCGCGCCGCGCTGGCGGGGCGCGGCCTCGAGCGCCGTCACGCCGAGGTAGGCCACCGAGCCGAGCGCCACGAGCAGCAGGACGAGCGACAGCGGCGACGTCAGCGTCACGAGGAGCCAGCCGAGCAGCGAGACGTCGATCATGGCAGCGCGCCGCTCGCCAGCGCGACCTCCCGGTCCTTCGCGCCGATCGACCCCGGCGCGCTCGTCACCTGGAACGACGCCCCGTCCCACACGATCGTCGTCACCACGAAGCGCACGTCCCTCCCCGGCGGATCGCTGCGGAACCGGACGCGCCACTCGAGGCGCGCGAGCTCCGAGGCGGGCAGCTGCACCGCCGCGAGCCCGACCGCCGGCGCGAAGGTGCCGTCGCCGAGCGCCGCGTCCACCTGGCCGTCCCGCGCCGCGAGGGCGAGCTCCGCGGCGTAGTCCTCCCAGAGCACGACGCGCAGCGCCCCGGGCCCGCTGAAGAGCTGGAGCTCCTTCAGCTTGCGGGCGAGGCTCTCGGCCTCGGCGCCGGTCGCGGGGGCCGCGCCGCCGCCCCCGGCGAGCAGCCGGCCGATGCGCGCCGCCGACAGGAGCCGCGCCCACGCGCGCGGATCGTCGGGCCCCGGCGTGCCCTCCGCGGCGGCGACCTTGCGCTGGATGCGGAGCGCCTCGTCGACGCGCCCGCTGCCCGCGGCCGCCGCGGCGAGCCGCAGCCAGCCCTGGGGCTCGGCCGGCGCGAGGTCCGTGAGCGTCGTGTACTGGCGGTACGCCGCCGCGTACCAGCCGTGCCGGAGGTAGACGTCGCCGAGCATCGCGCGCGACGCGGGGCTCGTCGGGTCGAACTCGACGACCTCCGAGTACGTGCGCAGCGCGTCCGCCTCGAAGCCGCTCGACGCGAGCACGTCGCCGAGATCGAGCGCGAGCGCCGGGCTCATGAAGCCGCGGTCGCGCAGCCGCCGCCCGTAGGCGAGCGCCTCGTCCTTCCGGCCCGCCTCCGCGAGCAGGCGCACCCGCCGGATCTCCCCCTCCGGGTCGTCGGGCCGGTCGGTGAGCGCCTGCCGCACCAGCGCGAGCCGATCGTCCACCGCCGGGAGCGCCGCGAGCCGCTCGTCGAGGAGCGCCCAGCTCGCCCTGGGATCGACGCCCCCGAAGAGCGTGCGCCGCACCGCCGCGGAGATCGCGGGGTCCACGCTCCGCCTGAGGAGCGCGTGCGCGATGAACCGCTGCGCCTCGGGCTCGCCGGCGAACCGGGCGAGCAGCGCCTCGGCGCCGCCCTCGGTGGACACCCTCGCCTGGAGGAGCGAGAGGAGCGCGGCCCTCGATCGCCAGTCCGGCAGCTCGCAGGTCGTGAGCGCGCCCTCGTAGCGCGCGATGAGCTGCTCCGCCGTCGTGGCGCGGGCGAGGCGCTTCGACCAGACGACGATGCGCTCGGCGAGCGGCCGCCGCGCGGTGTCGCTGCACGGCGCCATCGCGACCTGCGGGCGCCTCGGCGGCGGGGAGGAAGCGGGGCGCGCCGCCGCGGGCGCAGTCCTGCGGGCCTTCTCCAGGCGCGGGATGGCGTCGGACGGCGTGATCGGACCGCCGCCGCCCGCCGCGCGCTTGAAGCCGGTCGAGCCGATCGCTGCGAGCTCGGACGGCTCGTCGGCCGCCCGTGCGCTCATGGGCGCAGCCAGCGGGCGGGGGGCGGCCGGCTGGGTCGCCGTGGCCTCCTGCTTCTGCCGCAGGGGCTCTTGCTCCGCCTCCTCGGCCTGGCGCGCCGCCTCGGGCGCGGGGGGCGGGGCCGCCAGCGTGGCGCCGGGCGAGGGGACATCCCCCTTGAGGCCCTGGTCCCGCTCGTTGCCCTGCTCCGCGATCGCCGGCGCCATCGCCGGCGCTGGCGCCGCCGCCTGCGCCCTCGCGCCGTAGCCGCCTTCTTTCGCCGAGCTCTCCTCGTAGGCCGCGCTCGGCTCGCTCCTCGAGCACCCGGCGGCGACGGCCGCGGAGGGCGGCGCGAGCAGCGCCGCGAGCTCGCGCTCTCGCCGGGGCGTGAGCGCCGTCAGCCGCTCGCCCCGGAGCGGCGAGCGCCGCCGCCGGATCCCCTGGTTCACGTAGGCCTGCTCGCTCTCGAGCGCCAGCGTGCTCGTGAACGGCGTGATCAGCCCGTAGTCGAGCCCGAGCTCCACCACCTTGCCCCGGTGCGCCTCGATGTCGTCGCCGTCCGCGAGCAGCCGCCGCATCTTCTCGGCCGCCCAGAAGCGCGGCACCAGCGCCGCGCCGACGCCCCGATCGAGCGCGATGGGGTGCTCGCGGGTGTACTCCTTCCCCGCGAGCCGCCCCTTCACGATCGCCTTCGTGGGCAGCGCGTGGTGCGTGCGCGCGAGCAGCACCACCTCCTCGCCGCGCGACACCTTGCCGCTCGCGGTGAGCATCGGCTCGTCGAGCCCTGCGCCGAGGTCGATCGCGAGATCGGTGATGGTCGGCGTCTTGATCGCGCCGGCGAGGCGCAGCACCTCGGACGTCGAGCCCTCGGCCTCGTCGATCCGGAACGCCTGTCCTCCCCCGGCGCGCGCGAGCTCGCGGAGCAGCGCGTGGTTCGAGTTCTCGCCGACGCCGACGGTGAAGAAGCGCGCGCGCGAGCCCGTGAGCGAGCGCCGGAGCCGCTCCGCGAGGCGCGCGCCCGTCACCTCGCCGCTCGTCGCGAGCCCGTCGCCGATGTAGATGACCGCCGGCTGCTCCTTGCCGTGCACCCGCCCGAGCGCCGACTCGAACAGCGCGCCGAGGTCGGTCGCGCCCCCCGTCGCGTGCTCGGCCAGCCGCGTGAGCGCGGCGGAGATCTCCTTGTCCGACGCCTCGGCCAGCCCGTCCTTCGGGTGCAGGACCGCCGGCGCCGAGTCGAGCGCGATCAGCGCGAAGTGGTCCGACGGCGACATCGCCCGCAGGATCGCCTCGGCGGCCGCCGCCTTCTGCTGCCGCGCCGACTCGTCGGCCGACGCCGACGTGTCCACCACGACGACCAGGTCGGCGGGCAGCTCCTCGAGCTCGGCCCAGTCCACGTCGGGCACGTACCTGGCCATCACGTAGTCCGCGCGGTCCTCGCCCGCGGCGAAGCGCGACACCCGCAGGGGCGACGGCTTGGCCTCGACGGAGGCCTCGAGCTGGAAGTCCGCGCGCGGCTCGTAGCCGCTCCGCCGCATGCTCACCCGCCGCCCGCCGTCCTCGATCACCGCGTCGGCCAGCGTCGCGATCTGCAGCCCCTGGCCGGCCTGGCCGAGATCCACGGACAGGGAGAACTCGCCGATCTGCACCGGATCGCTCGCGCGCATCGGGTAAACGTAAGCAAGCTTACCTGATGGCGCGCTGAGCATCTCCACGTAGCGCAGCACGACGCGCCGGGAGCCGCTGGCGGGCACGGGGAAGATGCGGGCGCGGTAGCTGTGTCCGTCGACCCACTCGAGCAGCGCCGGCTCGTGGCCTGTCTGCACGGCGGTCTGGTACCGCTGCGCCGCTTCCTTCCGCTCGATGACCTCGCCCTCGACGAGCACGCCGTTGGTCTCCACGGCGAACGAGCTCACGATCGCCCGCTCGGGCACGGTGAACCAGTACCAGCCCTCGACCTGGCGTCCGCCCGGGTTCGAGAAGGTCTGGTCGACCTCGGTCTCGGCGATGCCGTCGCGCAGGACGGCCCGCACGGCCTGCCGGCTGATCTCGAGCGTGCGCGCCTGCGTCCCGGGGGCGCCTTGCAGGTCGACGCCGTAGATCCGGCCGGATCCGCTGCCTTCGCCTGCGAGCGGCCGGTGGTCGCCCATGCCTCCGGTCCAGTCCTCCCAGTAGGTGAGCGGCGCCACCTTGGGCGCGGCGCTGCCGGCGACGGTCGCCTGCTCCCCTGCGTGCACCTCGACGCGCCCGCCGGGGGCCGCGACGACGGCGAGCCCGCGCGCCACGTACACGGTCACGGCGTCGCCCGAGCGCCTCATCGACAGGCCGGCGTCGGCCGCCGAGACGTTGACGTCCCCGAGCGCGTGCGAGAGCCCGCCGCGCCCTTCGGGCGGCGCGTCGAGCCAGACCTCGCCCCGGGCGATCGAGAGCCCCTCTGCGCGGAGCGCGATCTCCGAGTCTGCGCGGAGGAACACCGCCGAGCCGTCGGCGAGCCGGACGAGCGCCCGCGCGCCCTTTCCGGTCGCGAGCTTCGCCCCGACCGGGACGGGGATCCCGGACACCACCGTCGACTTCCTGTCGTCCTGAGCGCTCGCCGCGAGCGTGACCTCCCCCGACGACAGCTCGAGCCGCGCGCCGATGGCGCTGGTCTTCTCGGGCTTCGTCTCGTGGGTCAAGACGAGCGCTGTCACGCTGGCGGCGAGCGCGAGCGCCCCGAGCGCGAGCCGGAAGCGCAGACCGCGCCTGCGGCGCGCAAGCTCGGCCCCCGCCCTCGCTGCGCCCTCTTCTGCCGGCGTATCGGCCGGCTCTACCTGTTCGTGCGACGACATCCAAGACCTCCTCGCCGCGGTGGCCCTCGCCCCCGGGAGCCCAGCGCGGGGCCGCATGCAGACGTCCCATGCCCCCCGGCGATCTACCGAAGCGATCGCGCTGGTCATCGTAACGGGAAAGCGCGCAGGAAGCGTAGCCCCAAGCCGGAGCGGGACGGCGAGCGGCGCTCATCCGGATGCCGCCTGGCGTGGGGACGAGCTTCGATCCGCCAAGACGCCAAGAGAAGAAGAATTGAACGCCAAGGCGCAAAGACGCCAAGACGCCAAGACGCCAAGAGAAGAGAGAAAAGCTCGTGAAGGCGCCAGGAGAAGATTGCGACGCTGGCGCTCCAAGGGTCACCACGCAACGTGGAAATCTTGCTGCGCCACGCCGCTCCGAACGCCGATCGGGCACGCTGCCGCCACGATGGCCGACCGGACGATGCAGAACAGCAGCGCTGCCTTCTTGATATCGATCGCACTGGCCGCCGTCGCCGCCTGCGGAGACGACGGCAGCGGAGAGGCGACCGCCTCGACGACATCTTCCGCGAGCTCGAGCACAAGCGCGAGCGCCGGGACCGGCGGCGGCTCGACCGGCGAGGGCGGTGCTAGCGGCGGCGCGACAGGTGGCGGCGGCGGCGCGACGGGCGGCGGCGGCGCGACAGGGGGCGGCGGCGCTGGCGGCGTGGGCGGGTCGGCCGGCGGCGGCGGCGCCGCGGTGGAACTCCTGGATCAGCTGCGCGCGCTCGACGTCGCCGAGGTCACGGAAGAGGCGTCCAAGATCCCCGGCTATCGGTTCTTCGTCATCGAGCTCGAACAGCCTGTCGATCACGATGCCCCGGGGGGCGAGCGCTTCCGGCAGCGGCTCGCGCTGCACCACCGCGACTCGAGCGCGCCGCTCGTGCTCGCCGCGACCGGCTACTCGCTGTTTCTGCCCGAGCAGTACATCGAAGAGCCCACCGCGCTCCTGAACGCAAACCAGATCTACATCGAGCACCGGTTCTTCACGCCGTCACGCCCGGAGCCGGCGGATTGGACCAAGATGACGATCGAAGCGGCGGCCGCCGATCACCACCGCGTCGTCGAAGCGTTCCGCACGATCTACACCGGGAGATGGATCTCCACGGGGGCGAGCAAGGGGGGAATGACCTCCGTCTACCATCGTCGTTTCTACCCCGATGACGTCGACGGCACGGTGGCCTACGTAGCTCCGCTCAGCCGCGGCGTGGAAGATCCGCGCTACATCGATTTCCTGAACCAGGTCGGCGAGGCCGACTGCCGCGAGCGCATCGCCGCGTTCCGGCGCGAGGTGCTGCTCCGGCGCCCGGCCATGCTCGAGCGCGCAGAGACGGAAGCGGACGCGCTGGGCTTGACCTACGACCTGTTCGGCGTGGAGGCGCAGCTCGAGAGCGCTGTGATATGGCTCCCATTCTACTTCTGGCTCTACTCGCTCGAGGCCACCTGCGGCCAGATCCCGGACGTGTCGGCGTCCGACGACGACCTGTGGCTGGCCCTCGGCCTGATCTCTCCCGTGAGCGCCGGCGCCGACGCTGCGTATCTCGCCTTCGAGCCGTACTACTGGCAATGCTACACAGAGCTCGGCGCCCCCCTGCCCGACACCGCTGATATCGCTGACCTGCTCACGTTCGACTGGGGGGCGGTCGACCGCCTGCCGACCATCCCCATCGAGCCGGCGTTCTCGCCTGCCGCGATGGAGGACGTCGCGCGCTGGGTCGCCACCGAAGGCAGCGAGCTCCTGTTCATCTACGGCGAGAACGACCCGTGGTCTGCCGGGGCCTTCGATCTCGGCGCGGCGGTGGACTCGTATCGCTATTTCGCGCCGGGCGCCAACCACGGCGCGCACATCGGCGGCCTCGCCCCGGCCGACAGGGACGCCGCGGTGGCGACGCTCGCCCGGTGGGCGGGTGTGCCACGGTCGCTCGTGACGGCGCAGCCCTTGCGCGCAGGCCTCCCCCGCTCTCCGCGCATGCTGCGCCCGCGATTCGCTCTCTGATCTCTTGTCTTTTTCGAGGCGATCACGACGATGTCGCCGGCGATTGCCGAGGGCGCTGGTGCGGCTGGATGACCCCGGGTTAACCTCGACCGATGACCACCGCGGACCACGGGGAGCACATCCTGGCGATGCGGCCGCAGCGATGAGCGAGGACGCCCCCGGCGCGGCTTCGCCCGAGCGACGCTGCAAGGTCGAGGTGCAGGACGCCCGCCGCGACAAGCGCCTCCTCGGGTCCGTTGTCGTCGCGTCGCTCGTCGGCACGTTCGCCGCTCCGTGGGGGCTAGCCGCGCTCGGGATGGAGACGGCCTCGCTCTTCGCCGCGCTGATCGGCCTTGGCAGCTATTTCGCCAGCGCGCTGTCGTTCGCCGGCGCGGACCGCGGACCGGGCGAGCGCCGCCTCCGCGACGGCAGCGTGACGATCGAGGGCGAGCGGCTGCTGATCGCGGAGGGAGCGAAGGAGAGCAGTCTGCCGCTCGCGCGCCTCGCGGGCGGCTGGACGGAGCGGACGCCGAACGGCCACGCCGCGGTGCTGTCGTTCTCGGATGGGCGCGTCGCCGCCGTCGAGCAAACCTCGGAGCAGGAGGCGATCGACCTCCTGTCCCGGGCCGGGGCGGGGGCGCAGGCGCGCGCGGTGCGGATGCGCACGTACCGCGAGGACTCCGGCGGTCGCAAGATCGCGGGCTGTCTCCTGGCCTTCTTCGTCCTGATCCTCGCCCCGGGTGCGCTGGCGCTGCTGATCCTGCTGTTCACGGCCATCGCAAAGTGGTCAATCGCGCCCCTCGTTCCGATGGTGGCCATGGGCGGGCTCGCGCCGCTCCTGGGCGTCGCGGCCTGGCTCTGGTCCAAGGTGACGCCGAGCTGGGTGCATATCGGCACCGACGGCGTGATGGTCAAGAGCGCGTTCCGGCGGCGGTTCTTCCCGCACAGGGCCATCGTCCAGGTCACTCTCACCCACGGGGGCGTTGGCGGCGCCTATCATTTCGTGAAGATCGGCCTGCGGCACGGCGAGTCGATCACCGTCCCGGCGGCCAGCCCCGCCGAGGCCACGGCGCTGATCGAGCGAATTCAGGCCGCTCAGCTCGCCGTCGCGATGCAGGATCGGGCGCGGCTGCTGGAGGTCATCGCGCGCAATGGCCGGCCGCTGGCCGAGTGGAAGAAGGCGCTGGGGTCGCTGGTGGCCAGGACCGGATACCGGACGGCGGGGAACGATCTCGAAGAGGTGCTGCGCATCGTCGAGGACGGTTCGGCGCCGCCGGAGCAGCGCGTCGCTGCGGCGCTCGCGGCGCGCCCGCACGGGGGCGAAGCGGTGGAGAAACGGATCCGCGTCGCCGCCGAGGCGAGCGCCGAGCCGAAGCTGAGGCTGGCGCTGGAGAAGGTGTCCGCGGGGGAGGACGAGGATGATCTGCTGGAGGAGATCGGCGCCGGGGACGCCCGGAAGGCGGCGGGATGAGCGGTGTCATCTGACCGGCACGCGGCGACGCCGGTGAGATGAACGAAAAACTCGTCAAGCCGCCAGAAGAAGATTGTAGCGCCAGCGTGCCAAGGGAGCGAAGGAGGAAATATTCCCTCTTGCCTTTTGGCGTCTTTGCGTCTTTGCGCCTTTGCGTCCAATTCTTCCTCCCCCTCCGACCGGCGCTTCAGGCCACCTCGCGCCCCGCGGGTCAGGCGCGACGAGCGCTTTCAGAGGGCCAGGGCCCTCTCTATATCTTCATGGAACAGGCCGCCTGGGCAGGGTGAACGTCCCTGCGATGCGCGAACGGCGGTTTCTGTGGGGCTATCCATCATAGGAGGGGGCGATGGCAGGATTGCTTCCGGAGTTCCGGAGGTTCATCGACTACGTGTCTCTTGTCTCCTGGAGGCGGGGGCTGCGCCGGGAGCTGCCGGGCGACAGGTTCCTGGCCGAGGTGGTGAGGACGGTCGACGGCGACACGCTCCGCGTGCGCGACGAGAACGGCGTGATCCATCCTGTCCGTATGCTCTCCATCGATACGCCGGAGACGCACTTCCTCGGCGCCTCGCAAGGTCACTGGGCCGAGGTGGCCGCCGAGCGGCTGTCCGAGCTGCTCCCCGACGGCGCCGAGGTCGAGATCCAGACGGACGAACAGCCGTTCGACGCCTACGGTCGCGTCCTCGGATACGTCCTGTCGCGGGGTCGGCTCATCAACCTGCAGATGCTGGAGGAGGGCCTGGCGGCGACTTACATCGTCGCCCCGAACCTCCGCCATGCCCGGGAGCTCTCCGAGGCCGCGCGGCGGAGCTTCGCCGAGCGCCGCGGCATGTTCGGCGACGCCAGCGTCCTGCTCCCGTACGAGTTCCGGTGGAGGATGCGAGGCCGGTCGAGCGCGAAGCTCGTCGGCAGCCTGTCCCGAGGCGAGGTGTACGATCTGGCGGAGCGGGAGCGGGTCCCCGTCTGGGATCGGGTGTTCTTCTTCCAAGCGAAGGACGTCAAGGCGCCGTTCTTCCGCGTCAGGCCGGAGCGGGGCGAAGAGGGCGGCTGAACGGACCGCCGTGGGGCGCGCGCGCTCGCGGCGCGGGCCATGATGCCACGGATCGTGGCAGTTTGCCTCGCGCCGGCCCGCACATCGGCTGGACGGAGCGCGCTCGTGCGCTCTGTGGGCACGGTGATCCGCGCTGGCGCGAGGTGTGCTCGTTCGCCGATCCGAGCGAGGGGGCACGATCCCCCGCGCAAATTGCCCCGCTCCGCGCCTGATCAGGAACGGAGCGCACAGCGGGCGCGCCCCTGGCACAGGAGTCGCCTGCGGGCGGAACTGCTCATGGCGCCTCGGCTGTATGCCCGGCGAGCCGCCATTCGTGTGCACCGGGCGGGAGCTCCGCGCGCCGGGAGGCGGGGCGCTCGGCCGGCCATTTCTGACGACGTACCCCTCGTGAAGGAGCCGCTCGTATGCCTGTGAGGAGAATGGATATCACGTGCATGGTGGCGTGCACTGCCGCGCTCTCGCTCGGCCTCGTGCACTGCGCCTCGACGCCCGGGGCGGTACCTCTGGAGCCTGACAGCACCCGTGGCACGCCGCCGGGGACGCCCGAGGCGGTCGCGCCGGCGGGCCCGAGGGCGCCCATGAACGCGTATCCGCCGCCCGGCCCCGCCACGCCGCGCACGAGCTACCTGCCGGTCGACGACAAGGAGCCGTTCGCCGCTGTGATGGCCCGGATGAAGGCCGACAAACCCGCGGTGATGAAGCGCCACCAGACGCTGCTCGATGCGCGGTACGACCTCTCGAACCGCCCCGCGCCAGGCGTCACCATGTCGCGCGGAAAGCCCGTCCAGGGGGGCGTCCGCGTGAAGCTCGAGAAGGGGACGACGTGGGAGTCGCTGGCGGCGCTCACGCCCGACGCCATCCGGGACCAGGGGCTCTGGCCGCAGGGCTTCCTGCCGCTGCCTCACCCGAACCAGCCGGAAGGCGGGATGGTCTTCCCGAAGCTCCAGATCGAGGAGCTGAAGCGCCAGACGGGGAGGGATCTCACGCGCTTCGATCTCGACTTCGATATCCCGGATCACCTGATCTCCGAGTTCCCGCCGCCGATCTACCTCACGACGCGGCCTGACCTCGGCGACGTCTCCAAGGGGCAGCTCGTCACGATCGACAACTTCTACGAGCTCTTCAACGGCATCCTGAACCCGAAGCAGCTCGAGGGGCTCCGCCTCCTCGTCACGCCGTTCCCGCAGATGCAGTTCAACGCGACCGCGGACCGGCGCTCGGAGAAGGCGAGCCTCGGCGTCGCCTGCTTCGACTGCCACGCGAACGGGCACACGAACAACGCGACCCACCTCGTGGGCGACATAAGGCCGCAGGAGTTCCGCCACCGCCTCGACACCCCGACCCTGCGCGGCGTGAACATCCAGCGCCTCTTCGGCTCGCAGCGCGCGCTCAAGACCGTCGAGGACTTCACCGAGTTCGAGCAGCGAGCGGCGTACTTCGACGGGGACATCGTCATCGCCGTGAAGAAGGGGATCAACATCCTGGACCGGGGGCACCAGGTGCACCCGATGGCCGAGTTCCAGGAGATCCTCGACTTCCCCCCGGCGCCGAAGCTCGCGTTGAACGGGCGCCTCGATCCCGCGAAGGCCACGCCGGAGGAGCTCCGCGGAGAGCAGATCTTCAACGGCAAGGGCCAGTGCGCGACGTGCCATGCCGCGCCGTACTACACGGACAACCTGATGCACAACCTGCGGGCGGAGCGCTTCTTCAAGCCCGTGCTCATCAACGGACGGATGGCCACCGCGGACGGCCCCATCAAGACGTTCCCGCTGCGCGGCATCAAGGACAGCCCTCCCTACCTGCACGACGGGCGCCTGCTCACGCTGGAGGACACCGTGGAGTTCTTCAACCTCGTGCTCGGCACGAAGCTGACGGCGCAGGAGAAGGCCGATCTCACGGCGTTCCTCCGGGTGCTCTAGGAAGGCTGCGGCTACCGGCGCTCGCGGGGACCTTTTCCTGCCGCGGCTCCGCAGGAGAGGCGCGCTGCGATGCCGTCGAGCACGCAGTCGAGACCCCTGTCGAATGAGGCGTCGGCCGGCGGGTGGGTGGCGTCCTTGACCACCTTGGCGAGCGTCGGGAAGCGGCCGGTGGCGATCATCCGGCGGATGTACGCCTCCGACGCCCGCTGCCATTCGGTCTGATCCATGCCGCTCGCGACCTCGGCGCGCAGCTCGTTGGCCTCGGCGCGGATGGCGCCGATCACGTAGGCGTTGACGGTCCTGACCGCCATCATGACGGCGTCGATGTCCTCGAAGCCCGGAGCGCCGCTCAGCGCGGCGAGCGAGGCCTCGAGGTGCGCGAGGGCGTTCGGGCCCAGATGGGGACGGCCGCCCAGCAGATCGATGAACCACCCGTGCTCCGTGGCGACCCGACGGGTACGGTGGGCGATCGTCCGGAGGGCCTCGCGCCAGCCGCAGGGGATCGGCCCCGCGGACGCCATCTCCCCGTACACCGCGTCCACCATGAGCTCGAGCAGCTCCTCCTTGGTGTCCAGGTAGCCGTAGAGGCGCATCGGGCCGGCGTCGAGCGAGGCCCCGATCTTGCGCAGGGACACCGCGGCGAGGCCTTCCGCGTCGGCGAGCGCGATGGCCGCGCGCACGATCCGCTCTCTGCTCAGCGGCCCGGGAGCGGGACGGAGCGCCGGCTCCGGGCGCTCCCAGATGAGGGAGGCGCCGGTCGCGTGCGGTTTCTTCTGCCGTGCGGTCATCGCTCGTCTTGTCCTTGTCCGCATCGGACCCCGGTTGACAACAAATCCTGAACGATACACTGTATCGCAGTGATACACTGTACCAAAGGACGGTTTTCATGGAACTAGAATCGACGCCGGTGCTCGTGGTCGGGGGCAGCCTGGTCGGCCTGTCGGCCGCGGTGTTCCTGGCCTGGCGAGGTGTGCGCACGGTGCTGGTCGAACGGCACGCTGGCAGCTCGCCGCATCCACGCGCGATCGGCTACACGCCGAGGACGCTGGAGCTCTATCGCGCGGTCGGGCTGGGCCAGCACATCCCGCAGGTGCCGCCCGGCTTCCGGCTGCGCCGGGCTCGGGTCGAGAGCCTGGCCGGGGCGTGGTTCGAGGAGGTCCCGTGGACGCCCGGGGAGCAGGGGGCGCCCGCGATCGAGCGCTCGCCGTGCGCGGGCGCTGCGATCGCCCAGGATCGTCTCGAGCCCAGGCTTCGAGACAGGGCGGTCGAGCTCGGCGCCGACGTGAGGCTCGAGACCGAGCTGACCCGCTTCGAGCAGGACCCAGGCGGCGTGACCGCCTGGCTGCGTGAGCGCGACGGGCGAGAGGTCGCGCTGCGCGCTTCCTACCTGGTGGCGGCGGACGGCCACCGCAGCGCGATCCGCGAGGCGCTCGGGATCGGGCGCGCCGGGAGAGGGCACATCCGGACGGTGCGCAGCGTCCTCTTCCGGGCTCCGCTCGAGGAGTACCTTCGAACGGGGGTCACGCAGTTCGCGATCGAGCAGCCGGGCTTCAGCGCATTCCTCACCACCTACGGCGATGGCCGCTGGGTGCTGATCTTCTGGGATGACGAGGAGCGCGACGCGGCGACGTTGAGAGCGCTGGTATCCAGGGCGATCGGCAGGCCGGACCTGGAGATCGAGATCGTCACCACCGGGCGCTGGGAGATCAGCGCCCTCGTCGCCGATCGATTCATGTCCGGCAGGGTGTTCCTCGCCGGGGATGCCGCGCACACGCTGCCGCCCAACCGGGGTGGTTACGGCGCGAACACCGGCATCGAGGACGCCCACAACCTCGCGTGGAAGCTCTCTGCGGTCCTCTCCGGCGCGTCGACGCCGGATCTGCTCGACACGTATGACGCCGAGCGGCGCCCGATCGCGTGGCTCCGGCACCACCAGATCTTCGCCCGGGAAGACTACAAGGCGCATGCGGGCGGGACCGCCGGAGGCGCGCCGATCCTCGACGACGACGCCATGGAGCTCGGGCAGCTCTACCGATCGACGGCGGTGCTCGGCGCCGGCGACGGGCTCCCGCCGGCGTTGCGGCCCGAGCAATGGGCGGGTCAGCCCGGCACGCGCGCGCCGCACGCGTGGGTGGTGAGGGGCGGCGAGCGGCTGTCGACGCTCGATCTGTTCCAGCGACGCTGGGTGCTGCTCACCGAGGACGCGCGGTGGTGCCCCGCCGCAGCGCAGGTCGGTGAGCAGCTGGGCATCGAGCTCGAATGCGTCCGCATCGGCGCGGAGGTGCTGCCATCCGATGAAGGAGCGTTCTCTAGGGCGTTTGGTCTCGGTGCCGGGGGAGCGTCGCTGGTCCGCCCGGACGGCTACGTGGCCTGGCGCTCGCTCGACCTGCCGGCGGATCCGCGCGGCGCGCTCGCCGATGCCCTCGGGCGGGTGTCGTCCGCCGCGCGCCGCACCGGCGAGCGCGACGTCCTCAGTTAGGTGGTCGCCTGAGCGCGCTCGCCGGACGGGCTGGCGAAATCAGCGGCGAAGCGGGCCGGCCACCGGGTGATGACCTCGGTGCTCCGCCCCGTCATGCCCGGAGGCGACTGCGCGGCTCAGGAGTGCGGCAAGATCAGGTGGGTGGTCGGCCCGGTCCGAGGCGCCGTGGCCGGCGCGTCGAGGGATCGTCGAGCTGGCCTGGGGGACGCTCGCCTCCAATCCCGGTCCGGCTCACCTCAGGTAGTCGGAGATCGCGTCGTACCAGCGGCCCGCCATCCGGGCGTAGCCGGCCTTGTTGGGATGGACCCCGTCGCCGAGCTCGGACGTGGGGAAATCCTTGAACTGATCGACGAAGAGGACGTGCGCGCCCTTGCTGGCGCGCGCCTCGACCAGCGCGGGGATCTTGGCGTTG
Source organism: Sorangium sp. So ce281 (assembly GCF_051527395.1). NCBI lineage: Bacteria > Pseudomonadati > Myxococcota > Polyangiales > Polyangiaceae > Sorangium > Sorangium sp. So ce281. Next base: position 9,218,254 of record NZ_CP150322.1, on the reverse strand, counting down.
TACGTGTTGACCGCGCCTGCGCCCATCGGGAAAGGAATGATGTTGCTCACGACGATCAGCGCGTCGGGCGCCTCGGCGATCAGCTCGTCGATGAGCGCGCCCAGGCGGGTGTCGGCGCCGTTCGGCTCTCGATACATGTCGTTGGTGCCGGCGTGGAGCAGCACGATGTGCGGCATCTCCCGGAGCCCCATCGGTATACGCTTGGCGATCTGCTCGATGGTCTCTCCGCTGATGCCCTCGTGATTGCGGGGGAAGGGCTTGCCATCGACCATCGCGGGGCCGTTCATCTGCTGCGTGCCCGTGAAGGTGACCTCGTGGTCGTCCTGCGTGGCAAGGTGGAAGAGCTCGACCCGGTACCCGCCGTCGAAGCCGAGGCCGACGGTGATCGAGTCCCCGAGGGGCAGGATCTTGCAAGGGCCCGTCGCAGGGCAAGGCTGGAACCCTGTTTCGGGCGAGCCCCCGCTGCCGCTCGAGGTCTCCGCAGAGCTGCTGCTGCTGCTCGCGCCCCCAGCCCCTCCGGCGCTGCTCGAGCTGCTGGAAGATGCCCCACCGCCCGAGCCGCTGGTCGCCGTCGTCGTGCTGCCAGCTCCGCTCGTGCTCGAGGAGACGCCCGACCCCTCACCCGTGCTCGTCGTCTGGGGGCCGCCGGAGGAAGAAGCCCCTCCTCCAGACCCACCCGAGTCTTCGGGCGACCCATCAGAAGCGCTGGAGCAGGCCATGGAACCGACCAACAGCAGGCCCACGAGCGGAATCCCACGGGCAAAGGTGCCGAATGCGCCACGGCGGACGAGCAGCGAAGAGGTCGAGGTAGACATGTGAGCCCCGCTCCCGGTCAGCGACCGAAGAAAATTGTGTTGTAAGCAGAGGGGGCGGGAGCTCGGCGCAATGCCTGACCACCCGCACAGCCTTTGCGAAAAAGTGAAGGGAAGGGTACGTGGCGCTCGCAGCGAGGTCGTTCAAATTCCCGGCGAAGGTTTTCAGGATCCCGACGCGCGGGATCCCATCCACCCGGCGCCAGCGCGCAGAGATGTGTGTGTGCTCACATGCCTGGCGCACGAGGGGCTTGACCCCCGTGTTCCTCGATGCCGACGATGCTCCGGGGCGATTCAGGCATGACCGCGGAGTTTTCAGCGAAGTACGGCGCGGCCCTGACCGGATCGGACTGGGTGGGGCTGCCCCTCCGGATCGGGTACGTGCCCGAGAGCGGCCGGCTCGAGGGGCTCTCGGCGGAGAGCGATGCGATTCTGGTGTGGACGGGAGGCCCCTCGCAGGTCGACATTCGCTTCGCGGAGCCGACCTCGGGCGAGGTCCGGGAGCATTCCTTCGAGCGGCTCTCGGGAATGATGGACCTCTTGCCGCGGAGGACCAGGCTGCACAGCGTCGCATGGCGGGGGCGGCCCTCCGTGTGCACGTCGGTGAACTTCCCCGAAGCATCCATGGTGGCGCTCTGTGCGTCTCCGTCCGCCGTGCTGGTCCCGGAGCGGGAGCCGCGGTTCGGTCTGGTCGACGCCCATGTCGTCGACCTGGTCCATCGCCTGCAGGCGCAGGCCGAGGGGCAGGAGTACTTCGGGGCCGTCTACGTGCAGTCGCTCTGCCTGGCGCTGGCTTCGTACGTATCGGCGCGGTACGGAGCGGGATCAGGGGCGGAGATCTCGCTGCGCAACGCGAGCCTCTCGAGGAGCCAGCGAACTCAGATCGAAAGATTCGTGGACAGCGAGCTCTCCTCGAACTTCGGGCTCGTCGACCTGGCGGGGCTGGTCGGCTACTCGCCGGACCATTTCTCGCGCTTGTTCAAGAGCGCCTTTCACCAGACTCCCCACCAGTACGTCATTTCACGCCGCATCGAGAAGGCGATGACCATGCTCCAGGACGAGCGGCTGTCCATCGCGGAGATCGCGCTGGAGTGTGGCTTCTCCAATCAGGGGCACCTCACCACGGCGTTCAAGCGCCGCACGGGGACGACGCCGGGCGCCTATCGAAAGAAGTGATGTCCCGGCCGGCGATCACTGGACCAGCGGGGCCGGTGGGCCCTCGGCTTCATCCTGAGAGCCATCGAGCATCATGCCCGGATCGACCGGCGCCACCGGGCTTCGCAGGGCGAGTTGCCGCTGGAGCAGCTGCTTGGTCCGCAGGACGCCCGACACCGAGCGGATGAGGCTCCGGTGATCCGCGCCGAAGTCGAGCCGCGGCACCGAGAACGGCGCGTCCGCGGAGCTACGGAACCCGCTGACCGTCGCATGGTCGCCAGGCCAGTTGGTCACGGCTCCCAGGAAGCCGAGCCGGCGAAGCGTCGCGCACTCGCGAGGACCGAAGTCCGTCCCCTCGTGCCCGTTCGGATAACAGAAGATGGGGACCGGGCGCCTGGCCTCGGCGCGCAGGCGCGCCCAGGACACGTGGATCTCGTGCTTCGATTGCGCGTCGCTCGTCCTGGAGAGCACCGGATGGGTGACCGTGTGCGGACCGAACGTGATGCCGCGCGCCTCGCACGCGCGGACGTCATCCCACGACATGGGCGCGTACCGCGCGGGAGGGCGCGCCGGGAGATCGACCTCGGCCGCGGCGGCGAGCCGCTGGATGGCGCGGAGCTTCTCGGTCTCGGGCACGCGCTTGCAGCGCTCCGTGAAGCGCCGCGCGAGCTGCGCCCGCGGGACGCCGTCGTCCAGGCGGATGACGTGGCGGAGGCCGCCCAGCATCACGCTGAGCTCGCGGCGTGGCGTCGTCTCGAACACGTGCTCCACGCGGTGCCACCAGCACCACAGATGGCCGTCCAGATAGCCGCTCACCACGAAGATGGTGGCCGGGCAATCGAACTCCGCGAAGATCGGCGCGGCGACCGTCGCCTGGTCGATCGTGCCGTCATCCATCGTGAAGGCGACGGCCCGGTCGATGGGCGGCTCCTCGCCCGCGAGGCCTCGGAACACCCGCTCGAGCGACACGAGCGGATACCGCTCCCTCCTCAGGAATTGCAGCGCGCGCCGGAGGGCGCGCGGATCCAGGCCCTCGATCCCGCGATCCGGGTCGGCGAGCCGATGCATCACGATGATGGTCGAATGGCCGTGCATCATCGGTGTGAATGGTCGCGTCGCCCACGGCGTGGCCAGGAGATCGGAGAGCCATCGCATTGCGTTCGACATGAGTCGTCCCCCCTTGAGAGCGTTTGAAAGCAGCAGCGTTCGGCGACGGCGGCGCTCCGCCGCCCGATCAGCGCGCGAGCGGCGCCGGCGAGCGCGACGACGGGTGATCGCCGAGAGCTCGCCCGCCGTGGTGGAGCGGGGCGGCGGTGGTTGCGCGCGGCGTCTGGTCCGCGCCCCAGATCCGGGCGAGCAGGGTGCTCGGGCGGACAGCGGCGACACGCCGCGAATGCCGCAGGAGCAGCAGCGCGTACAGCTCCATGTAGCGCTCGGCCATCTGGATGGCGGAGTAGCGCCGGAGCGCGAGCCTCCGGCCGCTCCGGCCCATCTGCGCGGCGCGGGCCGGATTGGCGTGGAGCCCCGAGAGCCTCGCGCCGAGCGGCACGACCCAGGCGTCTCGTGGAATCGCGAGATCGGCCCGAACCCGCGCCCTCGCCGCCGGATCCGGCGCGAACCGAGATCGATCGATGCCGTTCACGACGACATGCAGCTTCGGCGGGTCGACCTCGCGCCGGCCGAGGACGACCGCGGCGGTCGGCTGCGACACCGCGACATGAGCATCGACGAACGCGGACGCGGCGCGGAGCAGCCAGCTCCGTCCTTGCATGTCCTGGGACACGCCGTGCTTCGTGTGGATGACGGGGACCCGGTGCAGCCATCCGGCGGGCGCCGCGTAGACGAGCGCAAGGTGGTTGTGCGCGTGGACGAGCGTGACGCCCTTCGTCGCGAACAGCGCGGCGAGGCGGGCGGTGAGCGCCGCGTCGAACCCCGGGCATTTCGGCACGAGGCGCACCTCGACCCCGCGCCGCCGGAGCTGCTCGGCGCGCGGGCCGTCGGGATCCTCGGCGATCGCGACCGCCAGCACGTCATGACCCGCGGCGCGCTGGGACGCGGCGAGATCGACGACCACCTGCTCGGCGCCGCCGGTCTGGAAGCTGCTCACCACGTGCGCGATGGCGAGCCGCCGGTAGGTCCGTGGATCCTTGAGATCACGAGCCTCGATACCGCAATCGGTCCGTACCACCATACCCCTCTCCCCCCATCGAGCAGACTGTCGATCTCTCGACTCGACCGCTCATCGAGCGCCAGGCATGCCTCGACGTCCTCCCGCCGCGCCGTGGCTCTCCGGTACGGAACACACCGTCCAGGGCATCGCAAGAGCGAAACCGGGACGGATGGGGCCTCGACCTGGCAGATCGACACGAGCGCTGCAACACGCCGCATGACTACATTGCGGACGGCAGGGGCGCGATTCGAATACACTATACGTCGAATTCGCGAACTGACAAGCACATCACACAACAAACGAGAAGACCGGAGTACGGGGGCTTCACAAGCTCGAAGAGGACATGGGCCGTGGCGCCCAAGCGTGGTGATCCGTCCCAGACTTCGACTGGCCACCTCCCGTGAGGGCGACTTCTCACCGGCCCAGGAGCCCGTCGAGAGCCCGCGTGGGCGGCCCGGTCGCTGGCCCATAAAGTCGTTCGTTTTCGGCAGGTTACAAAAATCGTCGCCGGCCGGTCACGAAAGGTGAGCCGCGCCTGGCTCGCCTGAGCACTGTAGAGGGCGGGTCGGGGGGCGGTCTGGGATGGAGCGTGCTTGGCGGCGGTTCGCCCTGCGGCGGCGCCGCGGGTGACTTCGGATCATCGCCTCCTCACGGAACATGGGACACCGCGATGGATATCGCCGGACGGAGGACACCTCGATGCAGATCGCAGACGGCGCAGCCGCGCGCGTCTGGGGGGGCTGCGCCGATCGCGACCCGCATCAACGGCTGCGCGCCGGTGCTTCGCGGAGGTAGTCGAGCAGCCGGGCCTCGTCGCTGCCGATCATCCGATCGATGCCGTCCTCGCGGAAATGGCGCTGGATCTGCAGCGCCCCCGCGGTCGTCCGCACGAGGATGGCGACGCGCCGGAAGCGGCCCATCACGGGCGGCCGAATCCGCTGCATCGCCGCCTCGAACTGCGGGTCGTTCCGCCCCACCGCGGCGCGCAGATCGATGAGCAGACACAGCCGATGGCGGTCGACCCGGTCGAGCGCGTGGCTCACTTTCATCCACAGCTCCTCGAACTGCGCGACAGACTCGGACGGCACCGCGCTCCTCGTGACCCGGGCGATCTGCGAAGCCGGGTCGATCGTCACCGTGTGGTGCGCGTTGCGGAGGAGCTCGAGCATGGCCAGCGACCATTCTATCAGACCCAGAGCAGCGGAGCGAGCGAGCGAGCCGAGCACCCCGGGTGGAGCAGCCGAGTTCGCCGACGCTGCCTGGCTCTTTTTTCGACGCCGCCGGAAGAGACGCCTCCGACACGTACTGGAAACCCGCTCGGCGAGCCCCACCGCGTGAATCACGCTGACGCGCAGTGGCAGATCCTGAACAGGAGGGGCGAGGGATGCGCTCGGCCGGCGGAACGGCCCAGGGGCCTCAGCGCTTCGCCGGGTGACGGGGGCGCGGGCGGCGCCGGCGCGCCGATCCGCTCACCGGATCGCGAGCGGGATGCCCGGTGATCCGGACGCGCCCCGGAGGGGCAGCGGGCTGTAGACGTAGAAGAACTCGTAGGGGCTCTTGTGGCCGTGGGGCCGCTGCTGGAGCTCCGCGGCCAGATCCGCGGCCAGCTCCGAGAGCACCATCACCTCGTGCATGAAGATTCCGCTCTTCACCAGCAGGTGATGGTGCACCGGGAAGACCACCCCCGGCGCCACCGGAGCCTTCGGCGGGGTGACCTCGATGCCGAAGTTGTCCGACCCGACGCAGGCGATGCCCTTCGATGAGAGCCACTTCGCGACCTCGAGCCCGATCCCCGGCTGGGCCAGCCCCACGCCCGGCTGCGTGTAATACCCCTCGGTGCCGAGCTCCCAGTTCTCCTCCCAGCCCGTGAAGATCAGCACGACGTCGCCGGCGCCGATGTCGCGCTCGTCCATCTTCTGCGCGCGCAGCGTCTTCATCACCATGGGCAGCGTGATCTCCTGGCCGAACGCGAGCGTCTCCCCGCCGTTCGCGTAGCGCTTGACGTCGAGGAGCACGCCGCGCGTGACGAGCGGCTTCACCTTTTCGACGCCGAGGTGCGCGAGCCCGTCCTCCGTGAGGATCTCGGCGCCAGTGAACTGGTTGTAGAAGAGCGCGTCGGCGGGGTCCGTGCTCCCGGGCGGGATGTAGCCGAAATGGCCCAGCGCGTCGAACTCGGTCCCCATCTGGCCGAACTCCCCGTGCATCACCTCGGAGTTCGTGACCTGCTGCTGGATGACCGCGGTCGGCCCGGCCTCCACGGAGAGCCCCTGGTTGCCGGGGAACGTCGGCATCCCCGGCTCGTAGACGTGACCCAGACGATAGACCTTGCCCTCCTTGATCAGGCGCTTGCCCTCGAGGACCTTGTCCGGCGTCTGCGTGTTGGAGGCGCCCGCCTCGTCGTCAGGGCCCCACGGCGAAGGGCCGGGCACCGGATCGTAACCCTGCAGCATCGGCACGCCGCGGGCCAGCGCGGCCCCCGCGACCAGGCTGACGGCCATGGTCACCACGATCGCGCCACGTAACGGCATCACTCCAGGCTTCATAAGCAACCTCCTGGGTCACATCGCACGTTGTACCGACAGCGCTTCGCGCTCCCGTCATGGGCGCGGGCGCATGTCATCAGTAGAGTACACCGTCAGGGGCGCCAGAAACCTGCTCTCATGAGGTCGTCGCGGGCTCCGCCGATGCCGTGAAGGCCCTGTGCGTACCCGCGTACACCTGGTCTCTCGGTGGGAGCGCGCTCGGTCACCAGCGGCGCCGGCGCCCGAGCGCGTAGGCGATGCCGCTCTCCAGGGTCCCTTTGGTGACGATGCCGCTCAGATCGGCGCCCATCGTCGTGAGCGTCTGCGCGATCTGCGGCTTGATCCCGGTGAGCACGACCCGGGTGCCCAGCAATCCCGCGGCTCGGGCCGCGTCGATGAAGGATCGCGCCACGCGCTCGTCGACGACCTTCACCCCGGTGATGTCGAGGATGGCGATCTTGGCCTGCCGGTCGGCGATCCCTTCGAGCAACGTCGTCAGGATCTGCTCGGCGCGCGCGGGGTCGACGCTCCCGACGATGGGCATCGCGACGACGCCGGGCGCCAGCGGCAGGAGCGGCGTGATGAGCTCCTGGATCGTCGCCTGGTGCATCTCGATGAGCTGCCGCTGCATCTCCGCGCGCTCGGCCTCGGCCTGCTTGGTCCGGCTGATGTCCACCGAGATCGTCCCGACCGCGTAGATCTCCCCCTCGGCGTCGCGGATGGGGAACTTGGTCGACAGGTAGGTGCGCGGACCGTTCGGATAGACGAGCACCTGCTCGGATGCGCCCGGGCGTCCGGCGGCCGCCACCTCTTCATTGGCCTTTCGTATCGAGGCGGCCGCGGGCGCCGGGAGAAGGTCGTAGACGACCCGCCCTAGCAATTCCTCGCGGCTCATCTTGTAGAACGACTCGATTTCGCGGTTCACGAGGAGGAGCCGGCCCGCGGCGTCCACCGCGACCACCATGGATGGCGTGTATTCGAGGAACGCATGGAGCAGGCTCTCGCTCCGCTCGAGCATCTGCTCCGTATGCTTGCGCGCGGTGATGTCGTGCGCCGACCCCAGCATCCGCCGCCCCGGTCCCTCCGGATCGCGGCCGAGCGCGACGCCTTGCTCGAGGAACCATCGCCAGCCGCCGTCGCGACCGCGCACGCGGTACTCCACCGTCGCCTGCTCCCCGCTCCCCGAGGCGGCCATGCGAGCCCGGTACTCCTCGATGCGGCCGATATCGTCCGGATGCACCATCGAGGACAGGCCGTCGCCGCGGGGCGAGCCTGCCGCGGCTCCGCCGCCCTCTCCGACGAGATCGGCGAGCCCCCGGTTCCAGTAGACGTACCGCCCCTCATCGAGATCGAGCACGTAAACGAGGCTGGGCAGCGCGTCGAGCAAGCGCTCCGGGAAGCCGCGGCCGGCCTCCTCCAGCTCGGCGACGCGGGAGCGCAGGCGCCGCACTTCCTTCTGCAATGCGTCCAGCTCCGCCTCGAGCGCCACGGTCTTCTGCGCGTCCATCGGCCTTCCAGGGCGAGGTTATCCCAGCCTCGGGCTGATGTGGGTCACAATTTTCCCGGGTGTCCTGGCTCCAGCAGCGAGGAGACCTGGCCCGCAGCAGGCGAGCTGCGGTGTCAGGCCGGGAGGGCCGTATCCCGGGCCGCCAGCCGCCGGCGGCGCGCATCGCGGAGGCGCCTTGCCGGCGAGACGGCCAGCGCGAGCGCGAAGGCCATGATCGTGGAAGCGCTGCGCGTCGGCTGACCTGGACCGCCAGTGCGGCAGCCGCCATCCCCGCCGGCGTCGGCCCCAGGACTGCCTGTACCAGCGGACGCCGTGCTGCTGCCCGCGTTCCCGCCGCCGCCCGCGACACTGCTGCTCGCGCCGCCGCTCGCCGCTCCTCCGCCTGCGCTGGCGCTCGCGCCGCCCGACCCGGTGTCCGCGGTGCCGCCGCCGCCCGAGCCAGCGCTCCCCGCGCCGCCGGCGCCGCCGGCGCCGGCGGTCTCGGTCTCGGCCAACCCGGTCTCGAAGCAGCCAAGATCCGGAGCGGAGCCTGCGTAGGGCAGCCCGACGTCGACGCCCTTGTCGATGGCGTCGCTGTCCGGCGCGAGGCGGAAATTCGTGAGCACGGGCAAGCTGCCGTCCGCCTGTCGCGGAGCCCCTAGCCCCATTTCGGACGGATTTTGAAAGTCCGCGTCCGAGACCGTGACTCCCCCCGCCGTCCAGGAGTTGTTCGCGTCGTCGGCGCCGTTGCGGTTCGAGAACAGCGTCCCGCCGAACGCCAGATTGTTCCGGTAAACCCCGACGGTGATGTCGTTCCCGTTCGAATCCATCCCGAGCATGTTGAAGTCGGGGCGATTGCCGTACGACGTGTTGTTGTAGAAGTAGAGCGTGCCCGGGTGGTGGTTCGCGTAGAACCCTGCCGCCCTGTTGAAGGCGGCGAGACAGTTTTGCACCGTGTGGGCGGCGGGCTCGGCCGGAAATCGCGCCGGATCGGCGCCGTAGCCGCCGCCCTTGAAGCCGTTGCCGTTGCCGATGCCGGTCTGCGTCCCCGGCTTGTAGCCGTTGTACCAGGCCCACGAGCGCTCGACGAGGCAGGCGGCGCCGGAGTTGATGAAATCGTAGCCGTCGTCCGCGTTCCACCAGGCGCGGCAGCCTCGGAATACATTGCCGGTCTCCCCGGCGCCGACGTGACAGCCGAAGCCGTCCGCGCTCTCGCCCGCGCCGTTCGACGTGAGCTCGTCGAAGTTGTCGTGCGAGTCGCAGTTGAGCACGAGGTTGTTGCTGCCGCGCTGGAGGAAGATGCCGGCGCCCATGATGTGGTGGACGTCGAGCGCCTCGAAGATGTTGTTGCTCCCCTGATTCCACACGCCCCAGGACTCGTGGTTCAGGTTGTTGTTCTGGCGAACGCCTTTGATCTCGAGTCCCTTGAGGTGAATGTAATTGCCGGAGACGAGGATGCCCTTGATACGGCAAGAATCCCGGATGCCGTCGAAATCGAAGACGGGCTTCTCGCCGGGCGCCGCCCAGTACTTGATCAGGTTGCCGGCGCTCCCGCTCTTGTTCAGCACCACGCCGCTGATGGTCGCCGTCCCGCTCGAGCAGGTGGTGGTGCCCTCCGTGTACGTGTACGTGCCGCCTTTGAAGTAGAAGACGTCGCCGGCCATGGCCACGCTCTGCGCTTTGGCCATCGACGCGAACGGCGCGGCTTCGGTGCCGGCGTTCGCGTCGTCGCCGGCGGGCGCCGGGGCCACGTAGTAGTCCTTGGCCCACCCGCTCGTCGCAACGAGCAGCGGAGCGCCCAGCGCGGACAGCGAGAGAAGGAGTCGTCCGTTCATTCTTGCACCAGCCCGAGGTCGTCGAGGTTGAAGCCCGCCGAAACCGTGGGAAAGCACACCCAAACGCCCTGGAAACGTCAAGCTCAAACCGCGGGACCTCCGGGTTGACAGGTCCAGCGTCTCTGCGATATCGGCCAGAGGTGCGCCGCCGGAGCCCACGGGGCGTGGATCCATGCGACGATTCGCGATCTCTCGTTGGCTGATAGCGTGCCTGGCGAGCTGTACGTCGGCGCCGCCGTCCACGCCGGGGGACGGGGTCGCCCGAGTGAGGGCGGGCGGGCGCTCCTGCGCTGGCTCGCCGGCTGAGCGGCCTGGCCGCGCGGATCGCTGGTAGAACCGCGCCGCGAGAGGGCCGCCCGCCGTCCCCTGGGCGTGCGGGGGTGCGTGGTGCTGTCATTTGCCCAGAGAGGGTTCACATGAAGGCGGTAAGGCGGGAAGAACATTGAGATTTTCTTCCCGCCTTACCGCCTTCATGTTCAAATGACAGCACTACCCGGGGGTGAGCAACCGATCACGGGCGCGCGAGGCCGGCCGCTCTGGAGTCACTTGACACCGCTCGGGGACGGCACCTTGTTCGCCGTGGCCCGACCCCTGCCGTGCGCCGCCCGCCTCACGCGCTCTCGGCGGAGCGCGGGGCGCTCGTCGCGGCGGGCAGGCACGCCGGTGAGGCGCTGGGCTTCCATGGGCGGTTGCGGTGACGGCGAAGGTGACGGCGAAACTCCAGCTCCGGGAAGAGGAGGGTGCACACATGGCTGATCGCTGGCAGGACCCTGTTCATACGACGAGCTTCGGATTGCGATTGGTCGAGCCCTATACCCTGCGGGAGAACCGCGGCTCGTTCATCGGGCTCGGCATCGCCCTCGTGGTGCTCGGGGCGCTCGCGATCCTCATGCCCGTGATCGCCTCGCTGGTCACGGCGGTCGCCATCGGGGCCGTGCTGGTGGCGAGCGGCCTTTTCCAGGGCCTCCACGCCATCCAGCACCGGCGATGGGCCAACGCCGGCTGGTCGCTCGCGAGCGCCCTGATCCAGATCGTCGCGGGCGTCCTGATCGTGGCCTTCCCCTTGACGGGCACGGTCACGCTGACCTTGATCCTCGCGGCCTTCTTCTTCGCGGAAGGCTTCCTCAAGATCGTGCGCGCGCTCCAGCATCGCGAGATGCCGGCCTGGGGCTGGCTCCTGTTCGACGGGCTGCTCGCGCTGGCGCTCGGGGTCCTGATCTGGTGGCGCTGGCCGAGCACCGCGGCGTGGGCGATCGGGCTGCTCGTCGGCGTCAACGTCCTCGTCAGCGGCACGTCGATGTTGCTGATCGGGATCAGCGCGCGACAGCGGCCGGTGGCCAGCATGTGACAGGCGCCCCGGGCCGGAGACCGCGCCCGGCGCTCGTCCCTCACTGGCCACCATCGCTCGTGGCGAGCAGCCACGTCTCCACGGCGTGCGCGAAGCCCTCGTCGGCGTTCGACAGCGTGATGAACTGGGCTTGCCGCTGCACGACGGCGCGCGCCTGCCCCATGGCGATGCTGAGCCCGCTCTCCCGGAACATGAGCACATGGTCGGGCAGCTCGCCGATCGTGGCCATGGCCGCGCCGGAGACGCCGAGGCGCGCCGAGAGGGCCCTCGCGACCTCTCCGGAGTTGGCCCGCGGGTGCATCACCTCGATGCAATGGGGCGCGGGGCGCGACGCAGAGAAGAACGCGCAGGCCCCCTGGAGGCCCGACTCGCAGCGCTCCAGCACCTCGGCGTCGTCGCTGACGCCGACGATCTTGACCGCGCTGTCCACGACACCTTCCCAGCGCTCGACGACCCTGGGGACACACCGCGCGACCGCTTGCTCGCGCGCGACGTGCGGCGCGCCGGCGTGGCGCACCAGCCAGTCGTCGCCCTGGTAGACCCAGACCGCGGCGCCGTGCCGCTCCAGGGTCGCGATGACGACCGCGGCCGCGCCGTTGTCCAGCGGGTGCTGCTCGATCACGGAGAGATCCGGCCGCACCAGCACGGCGCCGCCGAACGCGGCGACGGGCGTCGCGATCCCCAGCCGCCCGAGCAGGACGCGCAGGCCGCGCGGCGGGCGCCTGCTCAGCAGCGCGAGGTCGATGCCGGCGTCGCGGAGCCGAGTCGCCGCCTGCTCCGCCCTGGGGGTGAGCACGCCATCGGGCGTGAGCAGCGCGCCGTCCACGTCGGCGAGCAGCACTCGAATCCCGGTCATGCGGCTCTCCTCGCCAGCGGGGTGGCCACGGTGGGCGTACGCCACCCGCCGAGGTCGGCGACGAGGCGGTCGGCTTCGGCTGGGCCCCAGCTGCCCGGCTCATGGGGCGAGAGCGGAGTCGCCTGGTCCAGGATCGGAGCGACCACGGCCCATTGCGCCTCCACCTCGGCCTGGCTCGCGAACAGGGTCGGATCGCCGGCGAGCGCATCGCCGAGGAGCCGCTCGTAGGGCCCCAGCGCCTCGGAAAGGTCGCTCGCCACGAGCAGCTCGGTCGGCTGTCCGGCCATCCGCTCGCCGGGCGCCTTGACCCGCACGCCGATGGCGAGCTCCGGCGCCGGGGCGAGCCGGATGCGCACGTAGTCTGGATCCCCGCGCCCGACATCGTCGAACACGGCGTGCGGAGGCCGCCGCATCAGGACGATCACCTCGGTCGCCGTGACCGCGAGGCGCTTGCCGGCGCGGATGCAGAACGGCACGCCCGCCCAGCGCCAGGTGCGGATGCGGAGCCGCGCGGCGCAGAACGTCTCGACCTGCGACCCCGGCGCGACGCCCGGCTCGCCGCGGTACCCGTTGTATTGACCGCGGACGACGTGCGCCGGATCGAGCGGCGCGATGGCCCGCAGCAGGCGGACGCGCTCCGCACGCACGGCGTCGGCGTCGCCGGACGGGGGTGGATCCATGGCGAGGCACGCGACCACCTGCAGGAGGTGGTTCTGCAGGACGTCGCGGATGCACCCGGTGGCGTCGTAGAACCGGCCGCGGCCCTCGATGCCGAACCGCTCGGCCATGGTGATCTGGACGCTCTCGACATGGTGGGAGTTCCAGACCGGCTCGAGCAGCGCGTTCGCGAAGCGGAAGTAAACGATGTTCTGGACAGGCTCTTTGCCGAGGAAGTGATCGATCCGGAAGATCTCCTCTTCCGGAAAGACGCTCGCGAGCGTGCGGTAGAGCGCCCGAGCGGACTCCAGATCGTGGCCGAACGGCTTCTCGACGACGAGCCGCCCTCGCCGCACGCACCCGGAGCGGTCGAGCGCCTTGACGACCTCTTCGAACAGGTCGGGCGGCACGGCCATGTAGTGGAGCGGCCGCTGGGCGGTGCCGAGCCGCTCGCGGAGGCGGTGGAACGTCGCCGGATCGGCGTAATCCCCGCTCACGTACGAGAGCCGCGCGCACAGCTCGCGAACCACGCCCGCCTCGAACGCGCCCGCCCGCTCGAGGCTCTCGCGGACCCGGGCGCAGAGCTGATCGAGGCTCCACGGGCTCTTGGCCACGCCGACGATCGGCACGTCCAGCTTGCGGCGGCGGATCAGCCCGGCCAGCGCCGGGAAGATCTTCTTGAAGGCCAGGTCGCCTGTCGCTCCGAAGAGCACGAGCGCGTCGGCGGCGCTCATGCCGCCTGCTCGGCGGCGCCGGACGTCACGCGCCGCATGCCCGAGCTCTCCCGGCCTTCCGCTTCCATCGATCCAGTGCGCATGCGCTCGGCTCCTCGCATCTCGCCATGGCCCGGGGGGCCCTGGTCCCGATCCGGCATCGCGTGTGCCACGCTGGATCGGCGCGAGCACGCCTTTCGTCACGCGCGCTGTGGCGCTGCGCGCCTGGGCTTGACTGCCCTGGCGGCCCGCCTCTTCAACAGGAGCGGGAGGCTCTCGATCACGTCGACCCGATCCGCGATGAACAGCGCGACCCAGTGGGAGAGCCGGTGATCCGGGACCTTGTAGGCGAGGCGGCGCAGCGCGCCGCTCGCTCCTCTCGGCGGCAATGCCGTGCTGAACACCGGCGTCGGGCGGGCGCGCCCGGGGTGCCTGAGCAGCGGCCCCTCGATCGGCTGCTGCTCGGGCTCGAGCCAGTGCGCGCTCTCCAGGAGGCGCGGCGGCACCTCCCTCGGGACGCCGGGCCTGTCCTCGAGGCAAAGATCGACTCCCCAGTACGGCAGCTCCCTCGGCAGCACGATCTCGGCTTCCATGATCGTCTCCCCCTCGATGACCGAGCTCACTTGGCCCCCCGCGGAACGAGCACGCATTTGAGGATCCCGTCGGTCCTCGCCGCGAACACCCGGTACATCTCCGCGGCCGCGTCGAGCGGGGCGCGGTGGGTGATGAGCGCCCTCGGGTCGATGTTCCCGCTGCGGATGTGCTCGAGCAGGCGGGGCATGTACCGCTTCACGTCGCACTGTCCGGCCTTGATCGTCAGGCCCTTGTTCATGGCCGCGCCCACGTCGATGAGGTTCCACGGCGGCCCGTAGACGCCGACGATCGAGACCCTCCCGCCGCGGCGGACCGACTGGATCGCCCAGTTGAGGGCGACGGGCGACCCGGCCTCGAGCTTGAGCGCCTTGCCCAGCACGTCGTGCAGCGCCGAGCCGTTCGCCTCGAGGCCGACCGCCTCGACACAGACGTCCGGCCCGCGGCCGTCGGTCATGTCCCGGAGCGCGGACACGACATCGGGGGTCTCGCTGAAATCGAGCGTCTCTGCCTTGTTGTGCCGGCGCGCGAAGTCGAGGCGGTAACCGATCGAGTCGACGGCGATGACCCGGCGCGCGCCGAGGATCCAGGCGCACCGCTGGGCCACGAGGCCGACGGGCCCGCAGCCGAAGACGGCCACGGTGTCCGCGGGGCCGATGTCTCCCATCTCCGCGGCCTGGTACCCCGTGGGGAGGATATCCGAGAGAAAGAGCGCGTCCTCGTCCGAGAGGTCGTCGGGGATCTTCATGGGGCCGACGTCGGCGAAGGGGACGCGGACGCGCTCGGCCTGGCCGCCCTGGTAGCCGCCGGTCGTGTGTGAATAACCGAAGATCCCGCTGGCGAGCGTGGTGAGCGGGTTCGTGTTCTCGCACGCGGAGGTGCGCTCTCGCTGGCAGAAGAAGCACGTCCCGCAGGCGATGTTGAACGGCACCACGACGCGGTCGCCGCGCTTGAGGGTCTGCACCGAGCACCCGAGCTCCTCCACGACGCCGGTGAACTCATGGCCGAAGATGGTCCCCACGCGCGTGTCAGGCACGTAGCCATGATAGAGGTGCAGATCGGAGCCGCAGATCGTGGCGCGACTCACGCGCAGGACCACGTCGTTCGGATGTTGGACCCGAGGCTCCGGGTTTTCCTCGACGCGGACGTTCTTCGGCCCATGGTATGTGAGCGCCAGCATTCGCACGACCTCCCACGCTGCTCGACGGGCCAATGCAAGGGGTGAACCAGGCGCGCACGCTCGTGGGTGCGCCTGGCGTAGGCATCGGCTCTCCGGGCCTCGGGCGCCCAGGCTCAGGACATCGAGGACATCGCTGCTGACGCCGGCGGCCCGGGCGCTGTTCGCCCCATCAGCGGCCGCTCGTCCTCTTCTTCTCTTTCTTCGGCAGCGGCGGCAGCTTCAGCTTCTTCGGATCGACGAGCGCGCGGGCGCCCCCTTGCCGAGGTGATACGCCGCCATCTTGCGCTTCAGGGTGTTCCTGTCGATGGCGAGCGCGCGCGCCGCGCGCGAGAGGTTGCCCTGGTGCACCTCGAGCGCGCGCCCGATCGCGGCGCGCTCGGCCGACGCCACGTCCTCCGCGAGCGGCGCGACCTCCTCGCCGCCTGCCTCCGACGCCGTCGCTCGCGCGATCCCGCCTGCGCCGCCGCCCGCCGGCCGCGCCGCCGGCGACGCGATCTCCGGCGCGAGATCGCCCACGTCGACCGTGTGCTCGCAGAACACGCCCCACCGCTGCACCTCCGCGCGCAGCTCGCGCACGTTGCCCGGCCAGGGGTGCTGGTAAAGGCGCCTCAGCGCCTCGCGCGTCACCTTGAGCCCGCGCCCCTTGCGCCGCGACTGCACCTCGTCGAGGAACGCGCCGACCAGCACCTCGATGTCGCCACCCCGCGCACGTAGCGGGGGAACCTCGATGATCGCGCCGCGGAGCCGGTAATACAGATCCTCGCGGAACGTCCCTTCCTCGACCATCGCCGCGAGGTCGCGGTGGGTGGCCGCGAGGACGCGGACGTCCAGCTCGATCTTCGCCTCGCCGCCCACCCGCCGCAGCGTCCCGTCCTGGAGCACGCGCAGCAGCGACGCCTGCACCCGCGGCGACAGCTCGCCGATCTCGTCGAGGAACAGCGTCCCGCCGTGCGCCTGCTCGAAGACGCCGCGCCGCCGCCCCGCGGCCCCGGTGAAGGCCCCCGCCTCGTGGCCGAACAGCTCGCTCGCGAGCACGCCCTCGGCGAAGACGCTGCAGTTCTCCGCGATGAACGGCCCCTTCGCGCGCGGGCTGTGCTCGTGGATCGCCCTGGCCGCGAGCTCCTTTCCGGTCCCGGTCTCGCCGACGATCAGCACCGGCACGTCGGTCGCGGCGACCCGGGTGATGCGGGCGCGGAGGAAGCGCATCGGCTCGCTCTCGCCCACGAGCACCGTGTCGCGCGTGCGCGCCTCGGCCCGCAGGCGCACGACCTCCTCGCGCAGCGCGCGGATCTCCGGGAAACCCTCGATGTCGAGCCGGACCTCGCGCACCGGCCGCGGGTGCGGGTGCGGCACGAACGCCGCCGGGATCACCTGGAGCATGCGCGCGGGCAGGATCCCCGCCTGCACCAGGATGACCCAGAGCGTCTGCGCCTGCGGCGTGCCGGCCGAGAGAAGGACGTCCGTCGCCCACGCCGCCGGCGGGAAGGCGCGCTTGAGCTGCGCCGAGAGCTTCCCGAGCGCCCGGAAGAGCTTCGCGTGGTCCGACGGATCGTCGACGTCCACGACCCGGAGCTCGATCCGCGGCGCGCAGGCCCGCGCCCGCTCGACGAGCGCGCGCGACGGCGCCTCGCCCGCCGGGATGGTGAGGACCACGATCGCGTCGTAGCGGCTCTCTTCCTGGTCGAGGAGCCGCAGCACCGGCCCGCGATCGCCCTCGGGCCGGCGTCCGTGGTGCGCCGGCGCCGGCCCGAGCGTGCCAGCGTCCGACCAGGTGAGGAGGAGGCGATTCACTGGTGCACCGTACACCAGATATGGTGCACGATGTACCACGTTATCTGGTGCACGGCGCACCATGTTGAGGCGTTCTGCCGGCGTCGCCGCGGGTCGCGCGCTGGCACGGAAGCCGCAGGTCTCCTCCGCATTCCCATGGGCATTCCCGTTCCCATCCGCGTTTGCGCCTGCCTTTGCCACCTGCCCCGGAGATCTCGATGAAAGCCCCCGCCGACAGCACTGTCCTTCCTGCCCACGCCCGCCTGGTCGCCCGCGATGACGTCTGGCTCGAGGGCAACGCCGTCCAGCAGCTCGCGCGCGTCGCCGCGCTGCCGGGCTGCGTCCGCGCCGTGGGCATGCCGGACCTGCACGCCGGGCGGGGGATCCCCATCGGCGCGGCCTTCGCCTTCGCGGACCGGGTCGTCCCGGCGCTCATCGGCGGCGACGCCGGCTGCGGCGTGCGGCTCGTCGCGACGTCGATCGGCCGCATGGCGCCGGACGTCCTCGAGCGGCGCGCCCGGCAGGCGATGGACGACGAGCCGCTCGCCGGGTGCGACCCGCGGGCGGTGTTCGAGCGGGTCTGGGAGCGCGGCGCGCGCGGCTTCGCCGAGGTCGACGGCGTGCCCGAGGCGCTCGCGCGGCTCGCGGCGGCGGAGCCCGAGGACGGCCTTCGCCCGAGCGGGGACGCCTCGCCGTACCGCGCGGGCTACGAGGGCGCGCTCGGCTCGGTCGGCGGGGGAAACCACTTCCTCGAGGTCGCCCGGGTCGGCGCGCTGCGGGACCCTGCGGCGGCGGAGGCCCTCGGCCTCTCCGCGGGCGAGCTCGTCGTCCTGGCGCACTCCGGCTCGCGCGGGCTCGGCGGCGCGCTCGGGCAGCGCTGGGGCGGCGCGGTGCTCGAGGGCGACGCGGCCGAGCCGTACCTCGGCGAGCTCGCCGGCGCGTGCCGCTTCGCGCGGGCGAACCGGCTCCTGCTCGCGTACCGGATGCTGCGCGCGCTCGGCGCCTCGCGAGCATCGACGATCACGGGCGGGCTCGACCTCACCCACAACGACGTCGCGCGCGAGGCCGTGGGCGGCGAGCTGGCCTGGGTGCACCGCAAGGGCGCGGCGCCCGCCCGGGGCAGCGACTTCACCGTGGTGCTCGGGTCGCGCGGCGCGCCGTCGTGGGTGATGCGCTCGTGCGACGCCGAGGCGGGGCTGCGCTCCGTCGCGCACGGCGCGGGCCGCAAGATGGGGCGCAGCGAGGCGCGCGAGAAGATCGCGGCCAGGTACCGGCGGCGCGAGCTCGCCCGCACGGAGCTCGGCGGCCGCGTTGTGTGCGACGACCCGGCGCTGCTGCTCGAGGAGCACCCGGACGCGTACAAGCCGATCGCGCCGGTGATCGAGAGCCTCGTCGAGGCCGGCCTGGCGACGCCCGTCGCGCCGCTCGTGCCGGTGCTCACGGTGAAGCGATGAGCCGGTCGTGGGTGCAGGTCAGCGCGGGGAGGGGGCCTATCGAGGTGAGGCGCTTCGTGGCGCGGCTCGCCGAGCGCATGGAGGCGCTCTGCCAGGAGCGCGGGCTCGCGGTGGTCGACGTCACGCTGCACGGCGACGAGGACGCGCCGGCCTCGGTCGAGATCCTGGTGGAGGGCGACGCGCGGCGCTGCCTGGAGGGCGAGCTCGGGACGCACGCGCTGGTCGAGCGGAGCGCGGCGCGGGGGAAGGCGGCGCGCAAGCGGTGGTTCGCGGGGGTGGCGGTCCACGCTGCCGGGGCGGACGCCGGGGAGGGCGCGGGCGCGGGCGCGGGCGTGGGCGTCGACCTGCGCGAGCTCGAGATCTCGGCCTGCCGCGCGAGCGGGCCAGGAGGGCAGCACGTGAACAAGACCCTGTCGGCGGTCCGGATCCACCACCGGCCGAGCGGGATCACGGTGCGCGTCGCCGATGAGCGCTCGCAGCGCGCGAACGTCCGCCGCGGGGTGGAGCGCATCGCGGAGCGGCTCGCCGAGCGCGCCGCCCGGCGCGTCGCAGACGGGGAGGCGGCGCGCTGGAGCGAGCACGATCGGATCGTCCGGGGAGAGCCGGTGAGGACGTACCGGGTGGGGCGGAAGAGCGCGCTCGTGGTGGCAGGGGCGCGGGAGGCGACCTGAGAGTGAGTCGGCCCCCGCCTCATCGGTCCCCTCGGGTCTACCCGTTTGGTCGTCGCGACGAACAGCCGATGAAATCCTCCGTCGCTCGGCCGGTATCCTACTCCGCACGTCGACCCGACGGCTACAGCTGCCGCATGAAGGCGGTGAGATCGCTCTTCTCGTCGCGCGAGAGGTTCAAGCCGAGCACGACGTTGAAGAACTCCACGGTGTCCTCGAGCGTCAGGCAACGCCCGTCGTGCATGTACGGCGGGCTGTCCTTGATGCCGCGCAGGGTGAAGGTCTTGATCGGGCCGTCCCCCGGCTCGTCCTTGAGGAAGCGCTCGAGATGCAGGTCGTGCTGCTGGTTGTCCAGATAGAAGGGCGCCGTGTGGCAGCTTGCGCATTGACCCTTGCCGAAGAAGATCTGCTCGCCTCGCAGCTCGCTCGGGGTCGCCTTCGCGCGGTCGAGGCGGCCCGTGGCCTGGTCGAGCTTGGGCGTCGGCGGGAAATCGAGCATGTTCTGCAGCTGCGCCATGTGGCTGACCTGGATGCGGTCGAGGATGTTCATGCCCTTCTTCATGGCGTGGATGGGATCGCCGTTGAAGTAGGCCGTGCGCTGCTCGAACTCCGTGAAGTCTTCGACGGATCGCAGGCTCCGCTTCGAGCCGTGGATTTGCTGGTTGAACACGCCTCGCAAGCTCACCGTGTCGAGGCGGAGGCGCCGCTCCTGCGGGCGCATGTCCGGGTTCAGGTGGAACTGCCCCGTCGTGTGGCCGTTGATGTGGCAGTCGAGGCACGTCACGCCGAGGCTCGGCTCACGGCTCTTGCGATCGTCGGTCGGGTTGAACTCCTCCTGCGGGAACGAGGTCAGGAGGAGCCGGAGCCCGTCGAGCTGCACCGGCGTGAGGATGTCCTTGAAGAGCCGATAGTAGTTGTTGATCGACACCACCTCCCCGCGCGACACGTCGCCGAGCTCCGGCCGGTTGCTCAGGAACATCGCGGGCGGGAACTCGGGCAGGAACGCCTCCGGCAGATCGAAGTCCACGTCGAAGCGCTCGAGCCGCGGGAACATCGCGATCTGCATCTTCGGGAAGACCTGGCCGCCGTTCGCATGCAGGGGATGGGGCAGCGACGGATACGGGAAGACACCCCGCCGCTTGATCTCCAGGGGAGGCATGGCGGCCAGCTTCTCCCAGGTCAGCCCGCTCTGGAGGCGCGCCGTCGGGCCCACGCAGAGCGGCTTGCCGCGCGACATCTTGGCGACGGGGTCGAATCTGGGCGTGAGATCGTAGCGCTGCTCGAGGAGCTTCTGCTGAGCGCGCATGACGTTGGGTTTGTTCGCGATCTCCCGCTTCATGATGGCGGTGGGATCCTCGTTCGGCTTGTCCGAGTTCAGCGGATCCCGGTAGAAGTCGAACCCCGAGACCCTGCCCTGCTTCGGTTGGCTCAGGAACACGGGAGAGGACGGCTCGGCGTTCCGCGCGTTGAAGATGTCCGAGAGGTCGTGGGCGGTCTTCCTCTGCTCCGGCCGTTGCACCGCGACCTGGCAAGCCTCCTGTGCGCGGGCGATCGCGTCAGGCGGAGGCGGGGTCGGACAGCTCGTCTGTGCCCACACGCTGGCGATGCCGCAACCGACCAGCGATGTCGCGACGAGCGCGACGACGCCGCGGCAAATCGGCCTCTCTGCG
Source organism: Sorangium sp. So ce281 (assembly GCF_051527395.1). Classification (NCBI taxonomy): domain Bacteria; kingdom Pseudomonadati; phylum Myxococcota; order Polyangiales; family Polyangiaceae; genus Sorangium; species Sorangium sp. So ce281. Next base: position 9,197,367 of record NZ_CP150322.1, on the reverse strand, counting down.
AGCGCGACGGTCGTCCGTGACGAGGCTGGTCGGTTCTTGCTCATGCTCGTCCGTTTGCAAGCGCCAGACCGATCTCGAGCGGTCCTCGGACAGCGCGAGATACCTCGCGGGCAGAACCAAATGCTGCAGGACCCGACAAACCGCGGGAATTTGAACAGCCCAGCCGAGCCTCGGACGGGCCGCTCCCAGGCTACTTTTCCGGCCTGACGGCGCCCTGCTTCGTGCGCTCTGCGTCGCGCGGTGACCGGCGCGACATCGTGTCGCAGGACCTTGGCAGCGGGTGACGCTAGCCTGTCTCGCGATGATCCAGAGAGACCAGGACGGGCCTGCCAACGACCCGGCCCGTTTCCCTCACGCCCCGCGAAAGGTAAGCGGACCGGTAGGTCTCCGGTCGTTGCAGAGCTCGCGCTGGCGCTGCGTGGCAGCGCTGGCCGTCGCCCTCGCTGGCGTGGCGCTCACCGGCAGCGCCGAGCCCGCGCCGCCCAGCCAGGCCGCCTCCGAGCTCGTCGACTCGACCCCGGCGCCCGGCGAGAGGGCGCTCGCAGCGCGCCTGCTCGCGCCTTGTTGCTGGGATCAGACGCTCGATGTCCACGAATCGGAGGTGGCGCGCGATCTTCGTCGCGAGATCCACGCGCGCCTCCGGCGAGGCGAGGCGGCCGACGCCATCGAGCAGGACCTCGTGGCGCGTTACGGCGAACGCCTCCGCGCGGCGCCCTCGTCAGGCACGCTCGGCAAGGTCGCGCTGGGATTGCTGCTGGGCATCGCAGCGACCTTCCTCGGGATCTTCGCCCTGCTGCGCTCGTGGCGGAGCAACGCTGCGCAGGCCGCGCCGTCCGGAGGCACCCTCGCGGCTGTCCGCGACGAGTACGACGAGCGCCTCGACGACGAGCTCCGCGAGCGCGACGCGTGAGCGCCCCCGTCTTCCCGGTTGACTGGAGAGGAGGCTCAGCAGGGACATCTCGTTATGACCGCGGCGCAGTGGCCGCGGCGGAAAACTCTTTGCCCGGATGCCGCCGACTCCCCTCGAAGGATGGCCGCAGGGTGCGACAACTTGCTGCACCCAGGAGAGCCGAGCTTCGAGTACGCTCGGCTCCGGTGCGGTGGTGACGACGTTGTGGCTTCGTAGCTTGAAAGGTTGCCTGATGATTTGTTCAATGGCGCGTGTCACGTTCCTCGGCGTGGCCTGTCTCGCGGCTCTGAGCGGATGCGGCGGGAGCGATGAGGACGTCACCTCGAAGACGTTCGCGTTGAGCTTCGCCGCCAAGGTCGGCGACGGGCCGTTCTCCTGCACCGACACCTTCGATGGAGTCGGCACGACCGGATCGTCGGTCAATGCGCTCGACTTTCGCATGTACGTCTACGACGTGCGGCTTGTTCGCGGCGACGGGGCCGAGGAGCCCCTCGCGCTCGAGCAGGATGGCCAATGGCAGCGCGACAAGATCGCGTTCCTCGACTTCGAGGACGGCACGGGCTCCTGTGAGACCGGCAGCCCGGAGACGAGGACCGAGGTGGTTGGCACCGCGCCCGCCGGCGATTACGCCGGTGTCAGGTTCAACGTGGGTTTGCCCCCGGAGATGAACCACCTGGACGCGGCGACGGCCCCGGCGCCCCTGAACATTCCCGGCATGTGGTGGTCGTGGAAGGGCGGCTACAAGTTCGTGCGCCTCGACCTCATCTCGACGATGAACCCGACCTACTTCTTCCACCTCGGGGGTACGAAGTGCGAGGGTACCGTGAGCGAGGGTTACTCGTGCGCCGCTGACAACCTCGCTGACATACGCATCGACGGGGTCGACCCGGAGTCGAGCACCATCGTCTTCGATATCGCCAGGTTCTATGCCGAATCCGACCTCGACCACCAGGTCGACGGCGAGACGGATCGCACCTCCGGTTGCATGTCGTTCGAGGGCGATCCAGAGTGCCCGCCCGTCTTCAACGCGCTTGGCATGGGCTTCGATGGCGTGAACCCGTCCGCCGCGCAGACCGCCTTCCGGGTGGAGTGAGATGTACATCCTCAGAACGGCGACCTGCCTGCTCGCCTCGCTATGGGTCTGTGCGCTCGCCGGCTGCGGTGCCTCGGACGAGGACATGGACGAGCCGCGCGACGCGGAGATCCTCCCGGGCGACCCTCGCTTCGAGCGCGATCCAGCGCTCGACGTGGAGAACATCAGCGCCGCCGCGGAGAGGCGCAGCCACAACATGGGGCAGAACTGCGTCGGTTGCCATCAGCCCCACGGACCTGGCAAGGGGCTCTTCACTGCTGCCGGGACGGTGTATGCGCCGTCGGGCACGCCGGTGACAGGCGGAACGGTCGAGCTCCGCACGGCCGGCGGAGGCGAGGGAGATCTCGTGCTCTCCGTCGCTATCGACGGGAACGGGAACTTCTTCACGACCGAGCCGCTGCCCTTCCCGGACCAAGCGCTGTTCTTCTTCCTGCGGTCACCGGACGGCGAGGGGACGAGCGAGATGCCGTTTCCAACCATCTCTGGAGCGTGTAACCTGTGTCACAACGAACAGCGCCGCATTCTGCTGGAGTGATCCGCGCAATCGCATCGGCGGGGCTCGTCGCGCTCGCGGCGGCGTCGTGTGGGGGCGAGACGGAAGCGACCTTGCCGGTCGACGGCTATGAGCTCGCCCTGCCCCTCGGCTTCCCGAGGCCGTGGGTGCCGCCCGACAACCCGATGACCGAGGCGAAGGTCGCGCTCGGGCGCGCCCTGTTCTTCGACGAGCGCCTGTCGGGCAACGGGACCATGGCGTGCGCCTCGTGTCACGAGCGCGACAGGGGGTTTGCCGACGGCAAGCCGACCCCGACCGGCTCGACAGGGGACACGATCCCGCGCAACGCGATGGGGCTCGCCAATGTCGCCTATTTCCCGCTGCTCACGTGGGGCAACCCCACGCTGTCGTCGCTCGAGGAGCAGGCGCTCGTCCCGATGTTCGGCGAGAACCCGGTCGAGCTCGGGATCACCGGTGCCGAGGACGTCGTGCTCGGCCGGCTGCGCGGCGACGAGGCGTACAAGGCCGCATTCGTCGCCGCGTTCCCCGGCGAGCGCGAGCCGATCACGTTCGATACCGTCGTGAAGGCGATCGCGACGTTCGAGAGGACGCTCCTCTCCGGGCGCTCCGCGTACGATCGCTATACCTACGGCGGAGAGGCGGGCGCGATGTCCGAGGCGGCGCTGCGCGGCATGGACCTGTTCTTCTCCGAGCGGCTCGAGTGTTATCACTGCCACAGCGGGATCAACTTCACCACCGCCTTCCGGAGCGCCGAGACGAAGCAGGCGGAGATGGATTTCCACAACACCGGCCTCTACAACCTCGGCTCGGACGGGGGCTATCCCTCCGGCGGAGAGGGGCTGTTCGAGTTCACCGGCGACCCGGCCGACAAGGGGAAGTTCCGCGTTCCTTCGCTGCGCAACGTCGAGCTGACGGCGCCGTATATGCACGACGGGAGCGTGGCCACCCTGGAGGAGGTCGTCGACCACTACGCCGCGGGAGGCAGGACCATCGACGACGGACCGTTCGCGGGCGTGGGCAGCGAGAACCCGAACAAGAGCACGCTCGTCAGGGCGTTCACCATCACGCCGGAGGAGAAGGCGGATGTCGTGGCCTTCATGAAGAGCTTGACCGATCCGGAGTTCGCAGCGGTGGTGGACGGCGCGCAGGCGCCGTGACCGGTGGGTGTCAGTTACCTCGGTTACATCGGCCGGCCCCCGCTCGCGCGGACGATCTCCCCCGTGACCGCGGTGTTCGCCGCCGAGCACAGGAACACGATCGTCGGCGCCACCTCCGCGGGCCGCAGCAACCGCCCCACGGGATACGCCTTCCCGCGCTGCGCGACGAGCTCCGGTGATACCTGCGCGCTCACCTTGTCGGTCAGCGTCAAGCCCGGCACCACCACGTTGGTCAAGATCCCGTGCGGCCCGAGCTCGCGCGCGAGCACGGACGTGAGCCCGTGGAGCGCCGCCTTGGCGGCGGCGTACGGCCCTGCGCCCACCACCCCGTCGAGCGCCACGCCCGACGAGACGTTGACGATCCGCCCCCATCCGCGGGCCCGCATCGAGGGCACCGCGGCCTGGATCGCCGCGAAGGCGCCGTCGATGTTGTCGTGGATGACGCCCTGCCACTCCGCGAGCGGGATGTCCTCGAAGCGCGGCGCTTCCCAGGGCAAGCGCTCGCCCCAGCGGACCGCGTTGTTGACGAGCACGTCGATCTGCCCGAAGCGCGCCACGGTGGCCGCGACGGCCGCCTTGACCGACTCGACCGACCCGAGGTCGAGCTCCAGCGCGACCGCCTCGCCGCCTCGCCCCTCGATCTCCCGGACGACCTCTCGGGCCTTCTCCCGCTCGCTCCGGTAGGTGAGCGCCACGCGGGCCCCCTCGGCCGCGAGCTGCAACGCCACCTCCTTGCCGATCCCCTGTGAGCCACCGGTCACCAGCGCGGCCCTCTTCTCCAGCCCCAGCTCCATGCGACACCTCGCTTTCGACAGGAAGATAAGCAAAATGGAAGAAACTTCCAAGATGAAATTGGAAGAATCCTCCAATTGAACCGCCTGGCCAGCGGTGCGCGGCTGGGGTAGGGGAGGGGCCATGGCCGTGGCTCGACAGAACGGCGTGGCCCGCCGGGAGGCGCTCCTGGACGCGGCGCTCCGCTGCTTCGAGCAGCGGGGCCTCTTGCGCACCGGCATCGAGGACGTCCGCAAGGCGGCGGGCGCGAGCCCTTCGAGCGTGTACCACCTCTTCGAGGACTTCCCGGCGCTCGTGGCCGCGCTGCTGGAGCGGACCTTCGAGCGGCTGGTGGGGCACGTGACCGCGCGCGTCCTCGCAGCCAGGACGGCGCGCTCGGCGGTGCGGGCGCTGGTGGAGGCGCACTTGACCTGGGTGTTCGACCACGAGGCCGAGGCGCGCTTCATGTACCAGGCGCTCGCGCTGGAGCTCGACGGGCATCACCGCGCCGCGCTCCTGGAGACCAAGGCGCGGCTCAAGTCGGAGAGCATGGCGCACCTCTCCGGGCTCGGCGTCTTCTCCGGGGCGCGCTCGTGCGAGGTGATGGTGATGGTGGACGTCGTGCTGCTCGGGCCGGCGCACCAGGCCTGCCGCGCCTACCTCTCCGCGCCCGGCGCCGTGGACCCCGCGTGGATGAAGGCGACCTTGCCCGAGCTCGCATGCGCAGCGATGGGCAAGGTCGACCCGGCGAAACGCGCGACGCGGACAGGGCGGCGCGCCGCCGGCGTGGAGCCCCGCCAGCAGGCCGGCGGGAGAAGGAAAGGCAACCCGGGGTGAGGATGTTCCTTATTGCCCGCCAGAACGACGATCGCCAGTGCGAGCTCCGGCTCCTTGAACACCAACGATGAGGCAGCCCCGAGGTCAAGGGCTTTAGCGCTCTCTTTCCGCGGCTGGCCGGCTTCGGCTCGGCAGCGGTAGCGCTCGGTGTCGTCAGTGCAGGTCGTTTCGGCATGGGCGTCTCCCTTCGCCCTGGCGGGCGTCGTTACGGTTGGGCTGGAGCGCCGCGTCGCGTGCGCAGGAGCGAGCTGTGGCTCAATCGACGATCCGCATTCACAGGCCGGCGGTCGCCCTGGTGACCTGGATGCAGGCTGGGGTCCGAAACGGGATCGTGGAGGCGCAATCTATCAAACGGTGTGTTCCACCCAGAGGCGGATCACCCTCGGTGTTCCCGCGCTCATCCACGTAGCCCTCGTTCACGCTCCTGGCGTGGCGCGCTCGTGGCGCATGTCCCCCGTGTGGGGGAAGTCAGTGCATCGAGGCCCTCCTTGAGGTCGAGCTCGGCCTCGATGGAGCCGCTGCCGTGGCGGCGTTGAGTCCCTTGTCGACGGACCGTTGCCGGCGGCGCGCCTTGACCGTGGCTCGCTGCAAGGCGTGCGCCTGCTGCTCGACCGACTGCGCCTGCAGGCGCAGGCCCTTGGCCGAGGCAGCCGCTGCGCTCTGCGCGTCGTAGAGCGTGCCGTCGCGCCACATGGCCCACAGCACCCCCGACAGCCGCCGCGCCAGCGCCACGACGGCGATGTGGCGACCCCGGCGTTCGGCAATGGCGTCTGCCCATCGACGCAGTGGGTCGTCGCCGCTCTTGTTCTTGTGCCGCAGGATCGTGTGCGCGGCCTGTGTCAGCAGCACGCGCACGTACGCGTTGCCTTGCTTGGTGATCGAACCCAGCCGCCGCTTGTCGCGCCCGCCGGAGGTGTCCTCCAAGGGAACCAGACCCAGGTAGGAGGCGAGCTGGTGGGCGTGGCGAAAGCGCTTGGCTTCGTCCACGACCGAGACGAACGCGGCAGCGACGACCAGCCCCACGCCGGGCGCCGTGGTCAACCGCGCGATCACCGGCTCGTGGGCGCACAGCTGCTCGAGCGCGGCATCGACCAGCGCGATCTGGGGGTTGAGCACCTCCAGCGTGATCACCAAGGGCCCGACCAGCTGACGGCTCTCGGCTGGCAAAGAGGCCTCGCGCAGCCGCGCGAGAAAATCCTCGGTCATACATGTCGCGAGCTTGTGTCCGCAGGCGCGCAGAATGCCGCGCACGGTGGTGACGTACTGGGCTCGCGTCTCGACCAGCGCGCGCCGGACGGCCAGCTGGTGGCGAATGGCCCGCCGGTGAGGCGAAAGCACGTGAGCGAGCGGAATGCCCCCGCGCTCGACGGCGCGCGCCAGCGCCTCGGCATCGAGGCGGTCATTCTTGCGGCCGTGCTGGCCAACGCCGACCTGACGTGCTCGCGTGGTGTCGACGACCAGGACGTCGTGGCCCCAGTCGCGGAGCTTGTCGTGAGCCACCCAGGCCTCCCGGCACGCCTCGATCGCCACCCGGGCCGGCGAGGACGACGGACCGAGGACATCTTGGAGCGAATCAAGCGAGCGGACCGTGCGTCGCAGCGCCACCTGCCCGCCCACTACCTCGCAGAACGAAATCTCGTTGACCCCCAGATCCAGCGCTACACTTCGCATGGCTGACCTCTCCTGGGCCCCCGTCGACTGCGTCTTCGAACGCGTGGGGGTGCCCGCAGGCAACCCTGCAGGCGAGAGGTCGGCCATCTTGCTTGCTGCTCCGAGTGGCTCCTTCTTGCGCGCTGCTCTCCGGAGCTTGGAGCCCCCGCCGGAGGCCTCCGTCCGCCCATCGCCCGCAGCTTTGTCCGGCTGGAGCGCGCAGGGGGAGTCAAGGGCGGCGGAGCCGGCGAGCTCCGCTCGCGAACCCTTGACCCCCCCGAGCACTCCAGCACGCTCTGCTGCTGCCGATGGGCCGACCTCCACGGTGATGCGGGCTGTCTTCGCAGGCCCCGCCGCGCGAACGCGTCGAGCAGACGCACGGGTCGGTGCGGTCGGCATCGTGGATCCAGGCGCCGCTTGGGCTGCCTCATCCCATCTATCATGTTGAAACCCGGAGAATTTCACAGGGAGGCGAGGAGGCGGGGAGGAAGAAAAAAAGAATCTCTACTTCTCGCCGTCTCTCGCTCCCCGCCTCCTCGCCTCCCTGTGAAATTCCTGCTTTTTCTCGGGGTTTCAACCCGTTTGTCGCTCTAGCCTGCATGGTTCCCGCCCGGCTTGACACCCTCCACGCAATTCGTGCTACGGTCCCCCCCGAAGCCACCCGACGCTGCGATGGCGGCCCGGCCTGCGCCGGTCCGTAGCGCGTCCCTGGTGGCCTGCGCGACCCGAGACCACCGGGACGACCTCCGTGGTCGCCAAGGCTCGGAAAAAACATGGCTGAGACGAAGTCGGCGTCGACGTCGCTGCCCCTCCTTTCGTTCGTTCTCCGCAACTACAAGAATTTCAACGCTCGCGCGACGCGCGACGCGCTTCTCGCGTACTGGGAGCACATCGAGCGCGGGGGGAAGATGTTCTGGGCCGTGGCCGGGGCGATGTCCTCGGCTCAGCTCGGCATCACGCTGGCGCCGGCCATCCGCGCGGGCCTGATCCACGGCATGTCCGTGACCGGCGCCAACCTGGAGGAGTCGCTGTTTCGCCTCGTGGCGCATGACGGCTACCGCGACTTCCCCGACTACCGTTACCTCACCAAGCAGGACGACACGCGGATCCTCGAAAACCGGATGCGGCGCGTGACCGACACCAGCATCCCCGAGGACGAGGCTTTCCGCGCGGTCGAGAAGCACATTCTCCCCATGTGGGAGCGGGCGACGGCGAGCGGCGAGCGCCGCTTCTGGCACGAGTACTTCTACGATCTGGTCCGGGTGGTCGAGCCCGCGCTCCACCGCGGACCGCCCGAGGACTGCTGGTTGCTCGCCGCCGCGGAGGCCGGGTTGCCGCTGGTGGTCCCGGGCCACGAGGACTCGACCTTCGGCAACATCTTCGCGTCCTACGTGAAGCGGGGCGAGTGCAGCGCGAGCATCGTGAAGTCAGGCATCGAGTACATGGCCGAGCTCTACGATCAGTACCGTGCGCTCAGCGCAGGCGCGGGCGTGGGGTTCTTCCAGATCGGCGGGGGCATCGCGGGGGACTTCCCCATCTGCGTGGTGCCGTCGCTCAAGTACGATCTCGAAGAGCCGGCCCGGCCCTGGGCCTACTTCTGCCAGATCTCCGACTCGACGACGTCCTACGGCTCGTACTCCGGCGCCACGCCCAACGAGAAGATCACCTGGGACAAGCTGACCGCGGACACCCCCATGTTCGTGATCGAGTCGGACGCGACCATCGTGGCGCCGCTCCTGCTCGGGGCGCTGCTCGAGTGCAAGCAGCACCCGGCCGAGGCTCGGGCCATCATCGAGGCGCGCGGCGCGTGAGCGTCGGCGGCTCTCCTTCGTATTATTCCTGTCCCAGAAGCGAGGTTGCAAGACGATGAGCAAGAAGAAGGTCCTGATCACGGGCGGCGCGGGCTTCCTCGGGATCAATCTGGTGCGGCACCTGCTCGAGCGCGGCTATGAGGTCACCTCGCTCGACCTCCTGGACTTCGACTACCCCGAGCGGTCGAGCATCCGCGAGGTGCGCGGGGACATCCGTGACGCGGCGGTCGTCGACGCGGCGGTGAAGGGGCAGGACTTCGTCGTGCACACGGCGGCCGCGCTGCCCCTGTACACGGCGGAGGAGATCTACACGACCGACGTGATCGGCACGCGCCTGGTCATGAGCGCCGCGCGCCGCCACGGCGTCGAGCGCGCCGTGCACATCTCCTCCACGGCCGTGTACGGCATCCCCGACCATCACCCGCTCTGCGAGGACGACCGGCTCGACGGCGTGGGCCCGTACGGGCAGGCCAAGATCCAGGCCGAGGTCGTGTGCCTGGAGGAGCGTGGCCGGGGGCTCGTGGTGCCGATCATCCGGCCCAAGTCCTTCATCGGCCCGGAGCGGCTCGGGGTCTTTGCCCTGCTCTATGACTGGGCGCTCGACGGCAAGGGCTTCCCCATGATCGGCGACGGCAAGAACCGCTACCAGCTCCTCGACGTGGCCGATCTCTGCGAGGCGATCACCCTGTGCATGACGAAGGACGCGTCGATCGCCAACGACACCTTCAACATCGGCGCGAAGGACTTCACCACCATGGGTGAGGACTACCAGGCGGTGCTCGACGCGGCGGGCAAAGGCAAGAAGATCGTGCCCTTCCCGGCGGCGCCGGCGGTGCTCGGCCTGCGCGCGCTCGAGGCGATGGGCGTGTCGCCGCTCTACAAGTGGGTCTACGAGACGGCGTCGAAGGACTCGTTCGTGTCGATCGAGAAGGCCGAGCGGGTGCTCGGCTTCACGCCGAGGTACTCGAACAAGGACGCGCTGGTGCGCAACCTCGAGTGGTACCGGGCGCATCGCAGCGAGTTCGAGAGCCGCTCGGGCGTGACCCATCGCGTGCCCTGGAAGCAGGGCGCGATAGGCCTGTTGAAGGCCTTCTTCTGAGGGGCGCGGCGCCGGGGAGAGCGAGATCATCATCATCATGAGTCACCCGCAGCGGACCTCGGGATGAGCATCGAGGACGACGCCCCCCTGCTGCGGGTGATGAGCCATCTCGGCCTGACCCGGGATGCGCTGCTCGGCGTCGGCGGTGAAGCCTGCGTGTTTGCGCTGGGCGGCGAGCGGGTCGTGCGCGTCCACCATCCCGGGACCGTCCGGGAGACGGTCGTTCGACGAGCCCAGCTGCTCGAGGACTTCCACCAGGGCGCGAGCGCGGTGCCGTTCTCGATCCCGCGTGTCCTGGAGATGACCGAGCTGCACGGCCGCCTCATCACAGTCGAGCCGCGGCTCCCCGGGCGGCCCCTCTTGCAGGCGCTCGGCGAGGCGGCCGGCGCCGAGCGCGAACAGCTCATCACCCGCTTTCTCGAGGCCTCGACGCACCTGCGAGCCCTGCGCGTGAGCGCTGCGTGGTACGGCGACCTCTGCGAAGCCGAGCCGATCCGGACGCCCTCTTACCGCGCTTACCTCGAGCTGCGCGCAAGGAAGAGCCTGGCCTGCGCCGGGAGCGCGTTCGACGGCATCGATCCGGCGCGCCTGGCCGCCGCGCTGCCCGAGCCGGAGCGACCGAGCTTCGTGCACATGGACTTCTATCCAGGCAATGTGCTGGTCGAAGGCCAGGAGGTGAGCGCCGTGATCGACTTCGGGGGCCTACCCATCGTGGGAGACGCTCGGCTCGATCCGCTCTCCGCCGTCATCTACCTCACGCCGTTCATCACCACGACCGCCACGGATCGCGACCGACGCCTCGCCCGGGAGTGGCTGCTGGCCCAGCACCTCGACGCGCTGCTCGAGCCTGCAGAGCGATGGCTCGCCGCCCGCTGGTCGTTCGCGACCGACGACGTGCGCCTGCACCGATGGTGTCGACGCGTGTTGCTCGGACACCAGGGGGATCCGTGAAGCGGACCCTTGGACCCACGCGGCGGGCGGGTCCTCCGGCCGTCACCACGGGGCCGCCCGCCTGCTTTGCCGATCGTCCGGGCGGGGGTGAAGCACACCTGGCGAGTCAGGGGGACAGCGCTGCGCGTGAGGCCGACGCGAAGCCCGGTACGCTCCGGCGGTCGCGGCGTCGCTAGAAAGATACGGCGCAGCGCTTCGTTGACGCGGCCCTCGCTACTTTTGGTAACATGTGAGCCATTCGTGCGATGCGTCGAGTCGCGTGCGTCGTGCATAATCATTTGAGCGCCTTTCGGGGAATTTGTATCCTTACCCTATGCTGAAATCACGGCGATTCCTTCGGCTCAAGAATTTTCCTGCGTCATCGTCCTTGGCGCTCGGTGCGATGTTGTTGCTGGGCACGCTGCACGTCAGCGGCTGCGGCGGCGATGACGGCGAGGATACCTCCACCAGCGGCACCACCGGTGGCCAGCAGACGACGAGCAGCAGCGGCGGCGGCACGCCGGGAAGCTCCTCCTCCAGCGGCGCGGATCCCAGCGCGACCTCGGCGTCGGCCGGGGGGGGCGACGGCGGCTCGAACCCCGCCGGCACGGGCGGCGCGGACCCGGCCGGCACCGGCGGCTCGGACCCCACCGGCACCGGCGGAACGGGTGGAGCGGGAACGGGCGGTGGCGGTGACGGAGGAGCGCTGCCCGAGTCCGGCATTCCGCCGGCGCCTGGCGCTGGCAATGTGCCGAAGCCGGGCGGCGCGGCCGGCGGGTTCAAGGTCCTCGACTGGGCCGGCTTCGCGGGCGCCGTGACGTACAGCTTCGACGACGTGAACCAGACCCAGATCCAGAACTACGACGCGATGAACGCGCTCGGCGTGCCGTTCACGTTCTACGTCTGGACCGGTAAGCAGGAAGCGAACAACGCGGTCTGGAAAAAGGCGCTGACAGACGGGCACGAGCTCGCCAACCACACGAGGAGCCACTCGAGCAACGACAACGGCTCCGATACGGACGCCGCGACGAAGGACATGAAGGACAAGTACGGTGTCACGCCGTACACGATGGCGGCGCCCAACGGCTCGGATGCGTACACGAGCATCTCCCAGTCGCGCTTCATGATCAATCGCGGCGTGTCCAACGCCCTGATCGGCCCGAACGACAACAGCAATCCGTTCAAGCTGCCCACCTACATTCCCCCGACCAACGCCTCCAAGGCGCAGATGGACTCGGAGGTCGCGAGCGCGCGAACCGGCAAGAAGTGGCGCACCTTCTGCATCCACGGCTTCACCGGCGGCAGCGACGGCGCCTATCAGCCCATCCCGTTCCAGGCCTGGGTCGATCACGTCAAGGCCGTCAAGGAATACGGCGACGTGTGGATCGGCACCATGGAGACCATCGGTGCCTACTGGCGTGGCCAGAAGGCGATCACCGATGGCACCAACATGAAGAACGGGAACGACACGACCTACAGCTGGACGCTCCCCCAGAACTTCCCGCCGGGCAAGTACGTGCGCGTGACGGTCACCGGCGGCACGCTCAAGCAGAACGGCGCCCCGCTCAGCTGGGATCCGCACGGCTACTACGAGGTCGCGCTCGACGCGAAGTCCGTCACGCTCTCGCCGTGACGCGAGCCGCCCGACGCCCCGCGCCGCTGCCGGCGCGGGCTTCGGGCGAAGCCGATCCCACCCAGGGAAGGTCCCGCAGCGGGGGCTTGACGTCTCCGAAGCGTTTGGGTCTCCTCTCCCCCAGCGAGAGCGCGTTTCATGCCTGACATCAGCGGTAGAACCATGGGGAGCTTCGCTCGGTTGCTCCGCGAACCGATCCTTCATTTCCTCTTCATCGGCGCGCTGTTGTTCCTCGGCCACCGGCTCGTCGCCGGCGATCCCAGGGAGATCGTCGTCAGCACGGGGCTGAAGGCGGACCTGGAACGGCAGTTCCGCGACACCATGGGGCGGGCGCCGACGGCGGCCGAGCTGGCGGCGGCGCTCGACGGGTGGAAGCGGGACGAGGTGCTCTACCGTGAGGCGCTGCGGGAGGGGCTCGATCGGCAGGACGCGACGGTGCGGGTCGCGCTGGCCGAGAAGCTGCGGACACGGGCGGCTCAGCCGAGCGCGGCGCGGGCGCCGACGGACGCAGAGCTGGACGCGTGGCTGGCTGCTCACCGGAGCCAGTACGAGGCGCCGCTCCGGTACGATTTCGAGATCGTCGCCTTTCCCAGGAGCGACCCGGCTGCAGAGGAGCAGCGGTCGACGTATCGACGTGCGCTGGCCGACGGTGCGGACCCAAGGACGCTCGGTCGTCCGATCGAGGGTGGCAACCTCACCCGCGATTCACTCGCAGCCAAGTTCGGACCCGCGGTCGCCGAGAGCATCGGCAGCTCGCCGCTCGCCGCGTGGCAGGCCCTGGAGACCCAGGACAGCCTGCTGCTCGCGCGGGTCAACCAGATAAGCGGGGGGCTGCCCAGCCGCGAGGCGATCCGCGCGACCCTCATCATCGACTGGACCGCCGCACGGAAGAAGCAAGCCGTCGACGAGTTCGTCGAGAGCCTCCTCGCGCAGTACAGATTCAAGGAGAGCCCTTGAATCGTTCGCGTCTGCTCCGGCTCGCTCGGTCCCTGCCGTTCTTGCTGGCCCTGCTCCTGGTGCCCGTCCCCGCGGCCGCCCACGCGCTCAACTCGGCGCTCCTTTCGCTGACGGAGGTGGAAGGTCACGACGGGCGGTTCGCCGTACGCTGGGAGGCGAGCTCGTCCGCGCTCCAGGCCGACCTCGCGACGCCCGCCGTGTTCCCCGCGGCCTGCAAGCTCGACGGAGCAGCTCTCGACTGCGGTCACGACGGCCTCGTCGGCGCCATCGAGCTCCCCTGGCTCGAGGGGACCGAGACCAACGTGATGGTGGTTGTCGAGTGGCGGAATGGAAGCCGGCTTGTCCGGGTGTTGACCGGCAACGACCCGAGCCTGGTGGTCTACGGTATTCCCGCCTCCGCCGGGCTCGGCGCGCTCCGGCCGATCATGGTCGATTACACGTGGCTCGGCGTCGAGCACATCCTGACCGGGTTCGACCATCTCCTCTTCGTCATCGCGCTCACGCTCCTCGTGCGCGGCGGCCGGAAGCTGCTCGGCGCCGTCACGGCCTTCACGGTCGCGCACAGCCTGACGCTGGCCTGCGCCGTGTTCGGCTGGCTGACGCTGCCGGCCCCGCCGGTCGAAGCGGCCATCGCGCTCTCGATCGTGCTGATCTGCGGCGAGTGCATCCGGCCGACCGACTCGCTGACCCGCCGGGCCCCATGGGTCGTCACGTTCGCCTTCGGGCTGCTTCACGGGCTCGGGTTCGCGTCGTCGCTGCTCGACATCGGGCTGCCGGAGAGGCATGTGCCGATGGCGCTCCTGTTCTTCAACGTGGGCGTGGAGATAGGCCAGCTCGGCGTGATCGCGCTGGTGGTCGCGCTGCGCCTCCTCGCCGCGCGCGTCCCCACGCAACCAGCGACGGTGAGGCGCGGCGTGGTGTATGCGATGGGCGCAATGGCAGGCTATTGGTCGATCGAGCGCGTCGTGGCGATGCTCACGGACGCCAGCATGTAGCGGAGCCCGCAGGCGGCGGCGTGGAGGTGGCCCCTTCGCGCTGCGCCGCAGGTCCGGCAGGCGCCTCGCCGCTCACCGCTTCTCGCCGCTCCCTGGCGCCGCGGGCGCGCCGCCTCCCGGCGTCGCGTCCACCGCGCCCGGCCCGAGCAGCGTGCCGCACATCGTCTTGCACCGGATGTCGGTCGGCTTGCACTCGCACTTGCCCTGCTCCTTGAGCTCGAGCTTCCCGCGCATCTCCTCGACCGTGAACTGCGCCATCCGCTCGACCCGAGTCATGTCCCACCCCTCCTGGACCTGCCGGGGCGTCCGTGGCTCGGTGGCCTTGCCGTCGGGCTCGGCGCAGCAGCGGAAGCTCAGGAAGTAATAATAGAACCCCTCGTCGTGGGTGTAGATCTTCGGCCGACACTGGTTGCGCACGCCCTTGTACCAGGGGCCGCCGGTGTGGACGCTGTCGAACTTGCCGCGCCAGCCGCCGCTCGTCTCGCTCGCCACCACCTCGTCGGTGTTCGCGGGCAGGTCGGCGACGCCATAGTCGCTGATGCACTCGGGCTGCGACCCGCTCCGCACCCCCTTCCAGAGGCGGGCCAGCTCGCCCGGATCGCGCTTCGCGACCTTCTTCATGTCGGGATCGTCCCAGAGGTGGTCGCCGTTGCACTTCGTCGCGTCGCGCGAGTACCCGTACGGGAACGGCTTCATCTCGGGGCCCTCGCACGCGAGCGTCCACTCCGACTCGGTGCAGAGGCGCTTGCCGACGGCGGCGCACTTGACCTGCGCCTGGTGGAAGCGGTTCATCACCTCGGGCCGCTCCCCCTTCTTGTTCGGCCACTCGTACGTGTCGATGCAATACCGCTTCTTCGTCTTGTCGCCCGTGCAGCGGGCCGGGGCGGGGGCGAACTCCTCGCAGATCGTCTTCTTGTTCGACTTGTCGTACCAGCTGCGGAGGCAGCTGTGCTCGACCTCGCTGCAGTACTCGCCCTCGACGAGCTTCATGTCGGCCGGGCACGCCTGCTCCTCCACGGCGGCGCTCTCCCCGCCGGCCGTCCCCGCCTGGGGGGCGGGCGCGCCGGCCTCCGGGGCGGGGGGCGCTGCAGGTCCGGCCTCGGCGGGGGACGGCGCGGCCGCGGGCGGGTGGCCGTCGTGCGCGCGCGGGGACGGCCCCGTCTGGGCGGGCTCCGGGGGAGCGCCGGAGCAGGCGGCGGCGAGCGTCAGGGCGGGGAGGGAGAGGGGGAGCAGGAGGCGTCGCATGCCCGGCGTCATAGTCGAGATCGCGGCAAGGGGAACCAGGCGTCGCGCCCCCGGATCGACGCCGCGCGCCCCGGCCGGGCCGGGGGCGGTCCGGCCGGGGCGCGCTCGCTCCGGGCGGCGGCGCGCCGGGCGCTCTCCGAGGGCACCGGCTTCCCGGGTTGGCGCTGCCGGATCTCGCCCTCTGCTCCGGCAGGCCATCGACGCGCACGGTTCGCCGTTCCCGCCGGAGGCGCGTGATATCGTGCGCCCGAAGACAGAAGGAGTATCGCTGATGATGCGTAGGGCTCGTTTCGGTTCGCTGGTTCTTGCGTTCGTCTTTGCCGCTTCGGCGGCCGCCGTCTCGTGCGGCGACGACGGCGACGCCCCGTCCAGCGCGGCCGGCGGCGACGGCGGTGAAGGCGGCGGTGAAGGCGGCGGGGGAGCGGCGGGCGGCGGCGGAGGGGGATCGGACGCCGGCGGCGTGGCGATTCCCGATCTCGACGGGGATGTCCGGGCGGTGACCGACGAGCTCGGGGTCCTCCACCTCGAGTGCGCGTCCGACAACGACTGCTTCGCCGCGCTCGGTTACTTCCACGCTCAGAACCGCTTCTTCTTCATGGATTTCATCCGCAACCTCGTCGAGGGGTCGCTCGGCGGGCTGGTGAAGGCGGGCGCGCGGGTGCTCGAGCAGGACTATCAGAACCGCCATTTCTTCACGACGCGGGACGGCGAGCCGCTCGAGAGGGCGCTCTACGCGCAGGCGAGCCCCAAGGTGAAAGGGCATTTCGACGCGTATGCGCGCGGCGTGAACGCCTGGCTCGCCGACATGCGGAGCAAGAGGAACGGCGCGACGCTGACCGTCGAGTACAACCTCGCGCTCATGGTGAAGGACCCGATCCGCGACTGGAGCCCGGAAGACAGCGCCGCCGTCGGCCTCTACGTGCTCAACGACCTCTCGAACAACAGCGCGCAAGAGCTCGAGCTCGCGGCGCAGGTGCCGCTGTTCGACGCGGCGCTCGCCGCCGATCTGTTCTCGCCCGCGCCCGTGTTCGACGCGTCCACCGTGCCCGCCGCGCAGGCGGCGGACCTCGCGCGGCCCTTCGCGCCGTCGGCCGCGTCGCGGCTCTCGCCGCACCGGGCGCTCTTCACGGGCGCGGCGGAGCGCGCGGCGGAGGTCGGCGACGGCCGGCGCAAGATGGCGGGCGACGCCGGGTCGAACAACTGGGCTGTCGGCCCGGGCCGCACCGAGAGCGGCCACGCCATCCTGGCGAACGATCCTCACCTGCTGCTCGGCAATCCCAGCATCTGGTTCCCCGTCGAGCTCGACGCCAAGAGCAGGGGCGACGGCGAATACCACGTCGCCGGCGGCACGTTTCCGGGCATGCCGAGCGTGATGATCGGACAGAACGAGTCCATCGGCTGGGGCGTGACCACCGCGTACTACGACCTGGCCGACGTCTACCTGGAGACGCTCACCGGGGACGGCGCGTCGGTCGATTTCAAGGGGGAAGACGTGGCGATCGTCGAGAAGAAGTTCTCGTTCAAGGACGCGGCCTCCGGCGAGACGATCGAGAAGACCTTCCGCTGGGTCCCGCACCACGGGCCCATCGTGAGCGAGGACGCGGGCGCCGGGACCGCCGTGACCATCCGGTGGCGCGGGCACGACGGCGGGACGGACCTCGACGCGTTCTTCGCCCTCGGGCGCGCTGGAAGCGTCGACGAAGCCAGGAGAGGGCTCGAGGCGGCGAGCTCCGCCAGCCAGAATTTCGTCGTCGTCGACACCGAGGGCAACATCGGTTGGTTCCCGTACAGCAAGGTGCCGGCGCGGCCCTGGGCGTCGCCCGAGGTGCCCGCGTGGCTGCCGCTCCCGGGCGACGGAAGCGCCGAGTGGGGCGACCCGATCCCGTTCGCCGAGCTGCCGCAGCTCCTCAACCCGCCTGCGGCCGCGATCGCGACGGCGAACGGCGACATGACGGGCGCGACCGCCGACGGCGACCCCATGAACGACGGGCAAGGCGCGCTCCAGGCGTGGGGCAAGGCCGACGGGACGCGCGAGCAGCGGATCCTCGATCTGCTCGACGCAGGCGGCGACGCGCATTCGCCCGACACCATGACGGCGATGCAGGGCGACACGTACTCGCTCTATGGCAGCTTCGTCGTGCCTGCCGTGCTGTCGGCCGCGGAGCCGGCGACGTTGACGGACGAGGAACAGGCCGTCGTCGACGCGCTCGCCGCCTGGGACCACACGTGTCCGACAGGGCTCGACGGGCACGATCCGGTGGACGCGGGCAAGGCGGACGACGCGACGCTCGCCGCCGCGTCGATCGGCTGCACGGCGTTCCACGCCACGTTCTATGCGATCGTGAGCGAGGCGCTGGGCGACGAGGCGGCGGCCGCGGGCCTCGACGAGCCCGGGTTCGGGCTGACCGTCGTGGCGCGCGCGCTGCGCGATCCGGCGCGCCTGAGCTCGGGCCCTCTGCTCTGGGACGACGTGACCACCGACGGCGTGGCGGAGACGCAGGACGACATCGTGCTCCGGGCGCTCACGAAGGCGGCCGCCTCGCTCGCGGTCCTCGGCCCGGCGGACGACTGGCGCTGGGGCCGCGTCCACACGCTCACGCTCCGCAGCATCTTCGATAACTTCGGCCTCGCCGTGTACAATGACGGGCCTTATGCCGCGCCGGGCGGGCTGTTCACCGTCAACGTCGCCAACCCGAGATCGCGCGCGCTCCCGCCGGACGGCGGAAAGCCCAGCTTCGCCTTCGCCAATGGGCCGTCGATCCGCCTGGTCATCGACGCGGATCCAGCGGGCCCGAAGATGCGCTTCGGGCTCCCCGGCGGGTCGGACCTCCACCGCGACAGCGCCTTCTACAACAACCTCCTCCCGCAATGGCTCGACAACGAGCCGCTCGAGTTCCACTTCGGGCCGGGCGCGGTGACGGATCCGGCGAGCGTGGTGGACGTCTCGCCGGCGCGCTGATCCCGCGCCGGCGTGTGATCCGGATTCCCGTGATCCCTCGGCTCCGGATAGTGCTCACATTTGCCCGAAGAGAGTTCACATGAAGGCGGGAAGGCGGGAAGATCATTGATCTTTTCTTCCCGCCTTCCCGCCTTCATGTTCAATTTTGAGCACTACCCGGCTCCGCAGGTCCTCGGGACACCGATGATTCCATTCGAAGGCGCAGAGAAGACCGTTGCGCCTGGGGCTGTCCCCTGCTCGTATCCGGCCGCGCCTCCAGCGCTTCTCCTGCGCTGCGATGGGGCGCGAACGAGCATTGGCCGTGAAGCGATCCCTGATTCGTGACCTGCGCCGGAGTCTGAATTACCTATCTCCCCACCGTGGTCGACTTTCCGTGTGCCTCGCGCTCACGCTCGTCTCGGGCGGCCTGCCCGCGCTCGAGCCGCTCGCGCACCGCGCGATCTTCGACCAGATCTCGGCGAGCGCTGGTGTCTTCGGCCCCGGGAGCGGGCCGGCCGCGCCCGGGGAGCAGGGCGCCCGGTCCCTCGCCTGCCTGACGCTCGCCCTGTGCGCGCTCGTCGTCCTCCGGCAGATCGCGGAGGGCCTGGGGGCGCTCTCGGTGTGGCGGGTGCGGCTCCGCATCAACCGCGACCTGCTCGACGAGACCACCGCGCGGCTGCACGCGCTGCCCCTCTCGTACCATCAGGAGAGGGGCGTCGGAGAGACGATGACGCGGGTCGATCGCGGCATCACGTCGCTCATGGACTGCCTTGCTTCGGTCGCGTTCCAGCTCTTCCCCGCGCTCGTCTACCTCGTGGTCTCGCTCGGGATCATGCTCCGGCTGAGCCCGCTGCTCGCGCTGGTCGCTGTCGGGTTCATCGTGCCTCCGCTCCTCTTCGGCAGGGCGACCACCGCGCGCCTCGTGGAGCGCGAGCGCGAGGTGCTCGACCGCTGGTGCGGGATCTACAACCGCTTTCAGCAGGTGCTCTCGGGCATCAAGACGGTCAAGGCGTTCGCGCGCGAGGCGGACGAGCACGCCCGGTTCATCCGTTCCGTCGAGGAGGCGCAGGGCGAGGTGCTCCGGAGCATCGGGCTCCAGACGCGGCTCTCCGCGGGCCGGAGCGTCTGCGTCAACATCGGCCGTGTGGCGCTGCTCGGCGTCGGGGGCCTGCTCGTCCTCCGCGGGGAGCTCGGCGTGGGCACGCTTGTCGCGTTCCTCGGCTATGTCGGCGGCCTCTATGGCCCCGCGCAGACGCTCCTCGGCGTCTACGAGACGGCGCGCCGCGCCGAGGTCGGCCTGGCGGCGATCTTCGGCGTGCTCGACGCCGAGGTCGCGGTCGCCGATCCGGAGCGCGCCGTGAGCCCGGAGCACATCCGCGGCGACCTCGAGCTCGACCAGGTGAGCTTCCGCTACCCGCACGCCGCCGGGCGGGCGGTCATCGACGGGATCTCGCTCTCGATCCGCGCCGGCGAGTTCGTGGCGGTCGTGGGCCCGAGCGGCGCCGGGAAGAGCACGCTCGCCGATCTGCTCCTGCGGCTGCACGATCCGACCTCCGGGGCGATCCGCATCGACGGGCTCGACCTCCGGGCGCTGTCGCAGCGCGCGCTCCGGCGGAAGCTCGGCATCGTCACGCAGGAGCCGTTCCTCTTCGAGGACACCATCGAGGCGAACCTCCGGTATGGCTCGCCCGACGCGACGAGCGAGGCGCTCCGCGCCGCGGCGCGCGCCGCCTGCGCCGAGGAGTTCATCGAGCGGCTCCCCCTCGGGTACCAGACCCTCGTCGGCCGCGGCGGCGTGGCGCTCTCCGGCGGCGAGCGGCAGCGCCTCGCGATCGCGCGCACGCTGCTCAAGGACCCGTCGGTCGTGATCCTCGACGAGCCCACGAGCAGCCTCGATATCGAGAGCGAGACCGCGGTGCAGCGGGCCATCGAGGGGCTCTCGCGGGGCCGCACCACGCTGCTCATCGCGCACCGGCTCTCCACCACCCTGCGCGCCGACCGCGTCGTCGTCATCGAGGGCGGGCGCGTCGTCGAGCAGGGCCCGCCCGCGGCGCTCCTCCGCCGCGGCGGGGCGTACCGCCGGATGATGGATCTCTGGCGGGCGCACGAGCCGTCCGGCGCGAGGGGCCTCGGCCACCGAGCGGGTGTGCTGGAGCCGGCGCTGCTCGAGGCCGCGGCGGTGCCCGGCGCGTGAGCGGCTCCCGAGGCGCCGGGTCAAAGCATGATCCAGGAGCGGGGGCGCAGGGCGGCGCCGCACGCCCGCCCTGAGCCGTCGCGGCGGGGGCCGGCCATCTAGAGGCTACCCGATGTCCGCGCACCTCCGCGTCGTTCCAAAGCCCCGTCCACCGGACGGCCCTGCCGGCGCGCAGCTCACCTCGGCCGACATCCTGCGCGGCCTGCACGCTCGGAACCCCGCGGCGGAGCGCCGCCTGCTCGACACCTACGCGGGCCTCGTCGAGCGGATGCTGCTTCGCATCCTCGGCGACGTCCGGAGCCTGGAGGATCTGGTCCAGGACGTGTTCGCCCGGGTGTTCTCCCGCATCGACGACGTGCGCGAGCCCGAGGCGCTGAAGCCCTTTCTCACCAGCGTCACCGTGTTCGTCGCGCGCGAGGCGCTCCGCAAGAGGCGCAGGCACCGCTGGCTCGCGTTCTTCGCGAGCGACGAGCTGCCGGAGGTCGCGGCCAGCGCCGATCCGGAGGCCCGGCAGGGCGTGCGCGCCTTCTACCGCGCCCTGGAGACGCTCGACGCCGACGATCGGCTGGCGTTCACGCTGCGTATCGTCGAGGGCCAGGAGCTCACGGAGGTGGCCGCGGCGTGCAAGGTGTCGCTCGCCACCGTCAAGCGCCGGATCCAGCGCGCGGAGCTCGCGTTCGTCGAGCGCTGCAAGAAGGATGAAGTTCTGTCTTCCTGGCTCGCGGAGGGCGACCGATGGACCTGAGGACCAAAGACGTCGCGGCCGTGGGGCGCCGGGTCGCCGCGCACCAGGACGCCGCGCTCGAGCGGCTGGTGCGGCCGTCGACCACGGATCGACTCGAGGCGATCTACCGCAAGGAGGCCGCGCTCTCGCTGAGCGCCAGGGCGGCTCCCCGCTCGCGGCGGCTCGGCGTCGCGCTCGCTGCGGCGTGCGTCGCCGCTTCGGTCCTCTGGTTCGTGCTGCTCCGGCCGGGCGACCCGTTGACCTACCGGGTCGCGGGGGCGCCGGGCGCCGTCGGCCGGTGGGTGGCGGCGGACGCGTCGCAGGTCGGGCTCGACTTCTCGGACGGGTCGCGCGTGGACCTCGCGCCCGGGACGCGCGCCCGCGTGACCGAGGTCGGCCCCCGGGGCGCGAGCGTCCTCCTCGAGCGCGGCTCGCTGCGCGTGCGTGTCGCGCATCGCGACGACACCCGGTGGGTGGTGGCCGGGGGCCCTTTCGAGGTCCACGTGATCGGCACCGAGTTCGACATCACGTGGAACACGGACGCCGAGGAGCTCACGGTCTCGATGATCACCGGCCGCGTGCGCGTCCTGGGCCCATGCGTCGACCCCTCGGGGCGCGCCCTCGCCGCCCCCGAAGCGGCGCGGCTTTCGTGCGCGGCTCCGCGACCCGCCGCGCCGCGGGCGTCGTCGCCGGCGCCTGCTCCGGAGGCCGTCCCCTCCGCGCAGCCTCCCGCGCTCCTCCCGAGCGCGAGCGCCGCCGCATCCGCGCCCGCGCCCGCCCCCGCGCCACCCTCCCCTGGCGCGCCGCAGCCCCGCGCGGGCGAGCCCCTGGCCGGCGCCCCCGCCGAGCGCTGGCGCGCGCACCTCGCCGCCGGCAAGCTCGGCGAGGCGCTCGCGGACGTGGAGCTCCTGGGCATCGACACGGTGCTCGGGCGCGCCGGCGGGGCGGAGCTCGTCGATCTCGGCTCCGCGGCGCGGCTCTCGCGCAAGCCGGACGTCGCGGCCAGGTTCTACGAGGCGGCGCGCCTGCGGTTTGCCGGGAGCGACGCCGCGGCCGCAGCGGCGTACCACCTCGGTCGCATGGCGTTCGACGGGCGCGGCGCCTGGGCGGAGGCCGAGCGCTGGTTCGCCGTGTACCTCGCCGAGAGGCCGCGCGGCGCGCTCGCGCCGGAGGCGCTCGGCCGCTCGATAGAGTGCGCGAGGAACCTCCAGCTCCGCGCGCGCGCCCGCGAGCTCGCCGCGCGTTACCTCGCGGCGTACCCGAACGGCGCCCACGCCGGGCTCGCGGCGACGCTCGCCCATGGGGCCGATTGAGGGGTCCGCCCGGCAGCCTGCACGCTGGATCGAGCCTCCTCCCGCGGAGGTCGCGGCCGCCCCGCCGGCGCCGCCCGCGCTCGCCGGGAGCGCGCGCCGTGGCGAGCTCGATCGGCTGCGCGCTCGTCGCTTTGCTAGCGTTTGCGGCGCTCGCGGCGCCGTGCTCCGCCGGTGAGGCGCCGCCGATCACGGTCGTCGCCGGCGCGCGCGGGGCGCTGGCGTACCGGCTCTCGCAGGAGCTCGAAGCGGCGGGCCTGCAGGTACACGTCCAGGCGGGCCCCGCGGCGGCTGGTTCGGGCGGGCTGCTCATCGTCATCCCCGAAGGCGAGGAGGGAGCCATCGAGATCTGGTCGGACTCGAGCGGGCGCGCGGACCTGGTCGCGAGCGTGGCGCCCGACGGCCCGCTCGACACCCGGGTGCTCCGCGCGGCGGAGCTGGTGCGGGCGCTCCGGTCGACGGCGTCGACGGCCGGGGCCCCCGCCGGAGCCGTCGGACCCGAGCCGGCGGCCGTCGCGCCGGCCCCGGTCCAGCCCTCTCCCGCCGCGCCTCCTGCCGCGCCGCCCGGTGAGGCGTGGCCGCGCCCGCCGCTCCGGGCCTGGGCGCCGCCCTCGCCGCCGTTCGCGGTGCCCGCGGCGCCCAGGGCCCCGCTCGTCGAGGTCGGCGTCGCGATCGCCGCGGGATGGCAGGCGCCTGGCGCCTCGCTGGCGCTCGAGGCCTCGCTCCGGATCTGGCCCTCGGCCCGGATCGGCGCCGGGCTCCTGGCGGATCTGCCGGTCATCGGTCCGGAGATCGAGGCGTCCGAAGGCAAGGTGCGCTTTCGCCGCTCGCTCTTCGGCGCCGAGCTCGCCCTCGCGCCCATCGAGAGGAGCCGCCGGTTCGGACTCGTCCTCTCCCCCGGCGTGGGTCTCGGTTACGTGAGCGCGTCCGGCGATGCGAGACCGCCCTATATCGACAGCGACGAGTCCACCTTCACCGCCTTGGTGTACGGGCGAGGCGAGGCGCGTTTCCGGCTCGTCGACTCCGTGGTTCTCACGGCGGGCGCGCTCGGCGGCGCGGCGATCCCGCCTGTCGACATCCGGTTCGCAGGACGGGTGATCTCGACGTTCAGCCCGATCGCGTCGTTCTCGCTCGGTGTCGTCGTCCAGCGGTGAGCCGCCGCCACGACAGGCGGCCATTCCTAGGAGCAAGCCACGCGCACTTCCTCACTCGAAATCGGAGAGACCTCCTTGAAGCAGCTCCTCGTCCCTGGATGCACCGCGCTCATGACGCTTGTCGCCGCATGCGACAGGATCCCGCTCGATCCCATACGCGATGAGGGCGCCGGCGGTAGCGCGACGGGAGAGGGCGGGGCCGGGGGCAGCGGCGGGGCCGGGGGCAGCGGCGGCGCAGGCGCAGGCGGCGCAGGCGGCGCAGGCGGCGCAGGCGGCAGCGGCGGCGCAGGCGCAGGCGGCGCAGGCGGCAGCGGCGGCGCAGGCGGCAGCGGCGGCGCAGGCGGCAGCGGCGCCGCCGTCGGCAGCGGCGGCGCAGGTGCCGGCGGCGCCGTCGGCAATGGCGATCCTCTGTGGAGCCGGCACTTCGCCTCGAACCCACGCCAACCCAACGTGTGGGTGGGCAGCCGCATCGCCGTGGACGAGCCCGGCAACCTCGTCGTCGCGACGGCGGTCGCCGATGGCGTCGACTTCGGCGACGGTCCGCTCTCGACCGGGGGCGCCCTGGCCTTCGCCCTCGCGAGATTCGACGACGAAGGAGAGAACCTCTGGCACAAGGAATTCCCCGGTTCCGCCTACCCGCGTGACGTCGCGGTCAACCAGGCGGGCCTCATTGCCACGACGGGGGTGGTTTACGGCACCGGCGTCGACTTCGGCGGTGGTTTGCTCGTGGGGCAGGAGTCGGGCGGCGACGCCTTCGTGGCCGTCTTCACGGGAGACGGAGAACACGTCTGGTCGGCTCGGATCGGCGCCGATGGTGATCAAGGGGCGGACAGCCTCGCCATGGATGCAGCCGGGAACGTCGTCGTGGCAGGGACGTTCATGGGTCAGATCAGCCTCTGCGGCGCCTCGCTGACCAGCGTCGGTGACATGGACTCGTTCATCGCGAAGTTCGACCCTGCGGGGAATTGCCTCTGGAGCAAGCAACTCGGCTACACGGAGATCCACGACGTCGCGCTCGGCGGGTCGGGCAGCGTCGTCCTCGCCGGCAGCTTCGGCGCTTATTTCGCAGATGCGATCGACCTCGGCGGCGGCCCGCTGATCACCGCGGGCAGCGAGGATATCTTCGTGGCGAAGCTCGACGCCGCCGGTGAGCACGTCTGGAGCAAGCGGTTCGGCGACGAGGCGCTCCAGAGGGCGTACGGCGTCGCGGTCGACGGCGCTGGAAACGTCGTCATCAGCGGGACGTTCCTCGGGAGCGTGGATTTCGGCGCAGGCCCGCTGGTGAGCGCGGGAGGGTACGGCCCTCTCGAGCCCGGCTCTGTCACGTGGGGGGGCAACGCCTTCGTGACCAAGCTGAACCCGGCAGGCGAGCTGCTCTGGGCCAGGCGCCTCGGGCAGCATGGGCCGCAGACGGCGCTGGACGTCGCGGCGACCGCGGGCGGCGAACTCGCGATCACCGGCCTGATGTACGGCGACGTCGACTTCGGCACGGGCCTGATGGACTGCACCTACGGCGACGCCTTCGTCGCGAAGCTCGATGCGGCCGGCACGGTCCGCTGGGTGAAGCACACCGGCGGCAGGGAGCAACAGTACGGCTATTCCACGGCCATGGACGGGGCCGGCGACGTGTACGCCGCCGGGCCGTTCTTCGGCACCATCGACTTTGGCACGGGGCCGCTGGCGACCCCGACGCCTACCCGGGCGATCTTCCTCGCGAAGTTCGGCCCCTGAGGCCGCGGGCGGCGATCCGCGAGGTGGCCCTCAGCGCAGGCAGGCGCCGAGCCATCGCGCGGCGTTCTGTCCGAGGGTGGGGCCCAGGAGCTCGGGGGGCAGATGAAGGCCCTGATAGGTGCCGATGGTGCGGGCGGGCTGATCGGCGGTTTGACGAAAGAAGCGAAACTTGTCCTCTCTCAAGAGACCCATGTTCGACTCCACCTGCAGGTCCCACAGCTCCATGGACATCGGGTCGAGCCCGCTGGTCACAAGGTCGGTCCCGAACAGGAAGCGCTCGGGCCAGCGAGAGAACAGCCTGAGGAGCTGGGCGCGCTCCCGCTCGAGGCTCGCGAACCCCTCTGTCGCCGGGCCGGCGGAGCCATGGCTCGTATCGACGAGCAGGCGCGGAAACGCCGCCATCAGGGACTCCATGCGCGCGAGGTCGGTGCGGCTGCCGCAGAGGTGCGCGCACACGAGCTGCAGGTCGGGGAAGGCGCGCAGGACCGCCTCGAGCTCGCTCCTGTAACGGACGGTGTTGGCATGAAGCAGAACCGGAAGCGCCTGATCCGCGAGCGCCTGCCACATCGCCTGGTGCGAGGGGTCGTCGAGGGGACGCTCGTGGAAGAGGTTGTGCCCCTGGTAAAGCTTCACGCCGCAGGCGCCTCGGCGGCGCAGCTCGGCGAGGTAGGCGATGTCATCGTCACCGAGCTCCAGGGTGACGAAGGGAATGAGCTTCCCACGGTGAGCCGCTGCGGCGTCGAGGACGAGCTCGTTGCCTGCGCGGTAGCCGGAGAGGCCAGCGCCGCCGCGTCCGCTGGTCAGGTCCGGGCTCGCCAGGATGACGGCGCGATCGACGTGATGCTTGGCCATGTGCGCGAGCAATGGTGCCACCGCGCTGGCCTCCGTCAGGTGCACATGGATGTCGATGACCTCCTGACGGGCCGGCGGAGGCGGCGACGAACGGCACCCCAGGACGGCGGCGAGCGCGGCGCCCCACGCGATGCTCCGGAAGCGAGCTCCGCGATCGGCGCGCGAGTTCATCGAAGGAGGGCGATGAGGGCGGCGGCGACCACGAGAGTGATGAGCGACGATTGGATTCATCGCCGACAAGGATACGCCGTGGCGGGGATGGCGCCATGAGAAAGGAGGGAGTCAGGAGATATGAAAAAATGATGTGAGCGGATGATCCGCTTCTGAGTCTGCTTTGTGCGAACGCTCGATGTTCGCGCCTCGAGGGCGAAGTTTCGCCCTCGAGGTCGTTGTTCATTTGTGCCCAGTGGAGTTGTCTATGTCGCTCATTCGTAGCTCGGTTCGTCTCATGGGGTTCGCGGCGCTCTGCGCGTCTTTGTTCGGAACGACATCTTGCTCGCGCTGGCTGGACGAGGGCTCAGGCGCCGACGGAGGCGGCGGTGATGCCAGCGGCAGCGGCGGTACCGGCGTCAGCGGGAGCGCCACCAGCGGTAGCGGCGGTACCGGCATCAGCGGCAGCGGCGGCAGCGGCGGCAGCGGCGGCAGCAGCAGCGGTAGCGGCGGCAGCGGCGGCAGCAGCAGCAGCGGCAGCGGCGGCAGCGGCGGCAGCAGCAGCGGCAGCGGCGGCAGCGGCGGCATCAGCGGCAGCGGCGGCAGCGGCGGCAGCGGCGGCAGCGGCGGCAGCGGCATGGGTGGGGCGGGTGGAGGCGGGGCCACGACCGGGGGCGGCGGAGCGCCTGTCTGCGCGGACGACGCCTACGAGGCGAACGACGCGTCCATCTCTGCGGCTCCGCTCGCCTATGACCATACCGACGACAGCTTTGGTCCCAGCGCGTGGTTCTCGAAGATCGACTTCGTCCTCTGCCAGGGCAACGAGGACTGGTACCTGCTCGACACCACCTCTCTCGGGATCGAGGAGGTCAACTGGAGCCTTCGCGTCCTGGCCTCCGGGGCAGGGCTGTGCGGCTCGGGTTGTGAGCAGTACACTCCGCCCCCCGGTCCAGAGAACACGTTGATCGTGGAGGTCTACAGCGCTGCCACGATGGAGCTCCTCGGGGCTGAGGAGAGCGATCATGGACGCGTATGGCTCGACGGAGGGGGCGCGGATTCGGCGAACGATCTGCTGCTCCGCGTCTATGGCCCGCCCGAGGCGAACTACCCGTACGACATGAGCTTCGTCGCCAAGTCCTATGAAGGGGAGGACGAGTGCGAGTGCTGATCTTCGCCTAGCGCCGCGACGCCCGCGCTCCTCCTGCTTCCGTGTCCCAAAGGGCCGGGCGGCCCGGCGCTGCCCCGCGCGCCGCCGGGAACGAGCGCGGCGCCCCGCTCAGCCCTGCTTCGGCGCCTTCATCCGCGCCGGATCCACGCTCACGTCCCGCGCCACCTTGCCGAACGCGATGACGCTCCGGTCGCCGTTCCGCTCCTCGATGACCACGCGCCGCACCGACCACAGCTCCGGCCCCGAGGTCATCTCGAGGCTGCGCACGTGCTTCGCGACCTCCTCGGCCCGCGGCCGCGCCGCCAGCGTGATCCCGTCCGCGCGGCTCGGGATCGACAGGTCGTAGCGCGCCCGCAGCTTCCCGAGGTCGCCGCCGAGCAGCACCAGCAGGTCCGACAGCACCGCCCCGAAGCGCCCCGCCGCGCCCCGCCCCGCGCCCGACGCGCCCTTCGGCGTCGCGAAGCCGAACCCCTCGGGCGTGATCCAGTAGGTGATCGCGTCCGGCGGCTTCAGCTCCCACCGGAGCCGGTCGGGCAGCACCAGCGTCATCTCGCCGTCGCTCTTCACCGCCGTCGCCAGCAGGCCGATGCTCCGCTCCTGCGTGAACGGCGCGACCAGCGTCTTCACCGACGCGCGCGCCCGCGTGATCTCGGCGAGCGCGTCGCCCACCTCGTCCGCGCGCGCGCGGCGCGCGTGGCTGCCGAGCGACAGCGCCCCGCCGCACGCCGCGAGCCCCTTCAGGAAAAATCGTCGCTGCATCCTCGCCTCGTCCTCTGACATGGTCATGTCAGACGAGCGGGCCGCGCTCAATCCGCAATGGGCTTCGGCGTGTTGGGCCCGCTCTCCGGCAGGTCCGGCTTCGCGATGTACTCCTTCGGGAGGTCGCCCGTCAGGCACTTGAGCCACACCACGATCTGATCGACCTGGGCATGGGACAGGTCCTTGCCGAGCTGGTGCTTGCCCATGAGCCGCACCGCCTCCTGCAGCGACGAGACGGACCCGTCGTGGAAGTACGGCGCCGTCATGGCCACGTTGCGGAGCGTCGGCACCCGGAAGACCATGAAATCCGCCTGCTTCTTCGTGATCTCGAAGACGCCGCGGTCCATCGTGTCGGGCCACGACCGCACGAGGCCGAGCTTCTGGAACATCGTCGCCCCGATGTGCGGGCCGAAGTGGCACGTCACGCAGCCGACCTCGACGAACGTGTTGAACCCTTCCTTCTCCGCGTTGGTCAGGGCCTCGGGCTCCCCCTCCAGGAACAGGTCCCACCGCCCGCGCGTGATCAGCTTGCGCTCGAACGCGCCGAGCGCCTTCGCCGTGTTGTTGGCGTTGACGGGCCACGGATCGCTCGGGAACGCCCTGCCGAACGCCTTCACGTACTCCGGGATGGAGCGCAGCGTCGCCTCCAGCCGCACCGGCGTCATCGCCATCTCGCTCGGGTTCATCATCGGCCCGTTGGCCTGGGCCTCGACGTTGTCGAAGCGCCCGTCCCACATGAGCGAGAAGAACCCCGCGGAGTTGTACACGCTCGGCGTGTTGCGGCGGCCGCTCTGGTGCGCGTGCCCGATCGACACCTTGGCGCCGTCCGCGCCGTAGCGATCGAGCGGGTGGCACGAGTTGCACGAGAGGTCGTGGTTCTTCGAGATCCGCGTCTCGTAGTAGAGCATCCGGCCGAGGTTGATCTTCTCGTCCGTGAGCGGGTTGCTCGAGGACGTGATGACCGCCGGCAGCGGGTTGAAGCTCCCGAGCCGCTCCGGATCGATCTGCACGGCCGGCTCGGCCGGGGCCGCGGCGGACGCGCCCGGCGCCGCGGTGGGCGCGGCCGGCGCGGCGGCCGCCGGCGCGGGCTGCGTCTCGCCGGTCGCCGGGGCGGACGCGGACGCCGTCGTCTTCTGCACCAGCCAGGCGCCGACGCCGGCGCCCGTCGCCGCGACCAGCACCGCCGCCGCCACGAGCGGGGCCACCCTGCTGCGGGGGCGCATGTGGGCGGTGGGCTGGTCACCCGCCACGATGATCGTCTTGTGGAACGGCACGGAGGTGCCCGAGACCGTCCTCGATGGCGGCGGGCCGTCCGGGAGCCCGCGGATCAGGAGGCCGTGCGGGGTCGCGTGGTGGCCGCTCTGGGTCGCGTGGTGGCCGCTCTGGGTCGCGTGGTGGTGACCGCTCTGGCCCAGGGCCCCGCTGTGCGTGACGTGCTCGGGCCAGCTGCGGGGTGTCCCCACGGGCGTGGGCGGGCGCCGCGTCGACATCTCGCCGGGGTCCGGCCAGCTGCGGGACGTGCTCCCGGGCGTCGGCGTGCGGCTGCGGGGCGTCCCCACGGGCGTGGGCGGGCGCCGCGTCGGGACGTCGGGGTTCGGCGGCCCCTGCGAGGGCGGCGGCATGTCGGCCTGCACCGAGTCGGGGAGGGGCTGCAGCATGCTCTCGTGGATCGAGATGCCGTGCGGCAGGAGCATCCGGCACTCGTCGAGCATCTCCGCCGCGCTCTGGAAGCGCAGGTTCCTGTCGATCTGGAGCGCGCGCTGGACGATCTCGGAGACCTCGTAGGGCACCCAGGGCGCCAGCGTCTGGATGGGCGGCGCCGGGGTCGAGCAGATCGCGACGATGAGCTCGCCGAGCCCCCGCGAGTTCCTGTAGGGGGTGCGCCCGGCGAGCATCTTGAAGAGGACGATGCCGAGCGACCAGACGTCGGTCCGGCCGTCGACGTCCCGCATGTTGCGCGCCTGCTCGGGCGACATGTAGATGGGCGAGCCGATCAGGTTGCTCGTGGCCGTGAGCTCCTTCTGTTGCTCGAAGGTGTCGTCCTGGATCTTGGCGACGCCGAAGTCGAGGAGCTTGACCGCGTACTCGCCCCCGTCGCGCCGCGCCAGGAACAGGTTGGCAGGCTTGATGTCGCGGTGGAGGACGCGCGCGTCGTGCGCCTTGATGAGGCCCATGCACGCCTGGGCCACGATGCAGAGCGCGAGCTCGGGCGGCAGGGGGCCGAGCCGCCGGAGCATCTGGTCGACGTCCTCGCCGTTGAGCAGCTCCATCACGAGGAAGGGCAGGCCGGTCGCGCGGTCCCTGCCGCTGTCGAGCACGCTCGCGATGTGCTCGCTGTCGATCGCGCCGGCCGCCCTGGCCTCGCGCTCGAAGCGGGCCATCACCGCCTCGTCCTGCGCGAGCTTGCTCGTGATCACCTTGACGGCGACGCGGCGGCCGGTGCCCAGGTGCCGTGCCTCGTAGACTGCCCCCATCCCGCCTTCCCCGAGCAGCCCGAGGATGACGTACCGTTGATCGAGGGTGGTGTTGATCAGGTTGATGTCCGTCATGGTCTGGTCGACTCGGTCGCCGCTCCGGTGCCGCGACCTTGGCGCCCCGAATCGCATTGTCGGACGGAAGCAGCCGCTAGGCAATCTTGCGGTAAGGCCATGCCGGACGAGAGGTGTCCTACCGCCGATGTACGGGCGTGGAAGAGAGGGCGCCCCGAAACCACGCCGAAAACTTGCGATCTCGCGCAGGGTGTGTCGCTGCTGCGCTGCGGGGAGGCCCTTCGTAGGCGTGGCGGCGCGGCGCTTTCGTGCTCGCTGTGGGAGGAGGCGCGTCCCGGGCGCGGGGCTGTCGCGCTCGCTCGCCACGCTCGCCACGCTGGCCACCTCGGCGTCACGGCATGGAGACGGCGCCGCCGCGCTTGCGCGAGGGACGGAGCGGTTATTGGGTTGCGTCTGTTTATTTTAAGGATTGTCGTTGCCGCGCTCCCCGCCTTCGTGGGGTGAGCCGGCGCGCTCCCAGGCGGCGTAGTCGCCGCTCGTGAGCAGCGGATCCTCGGGCAGGGCGCCGGGCTCGGCCGTGTCGAGCGCCGGGTCGAACGCGGGGTCGAGCAGCCGGGTGAGGTCGAAGCGGAGGAAGCGGCCGGCGAGGTGGGGGCCTTCGCTGACCCAGAGGACGCGCGCCGTGGCGTCCATGACGACCGCGTGGGTGGCGATGAGCGCGTCGATCGCGCGCCGGTCGCCGAGCGGCAGCGGCGCGCCGCCGCGCCCGCGCCGGTCGCGCAGGACGTCGACCGCCGCCTCGATCGTCGCGCCCTCGGGCAGCGCCGCGAGCCGCTCGTCGAGGCGGTCGCGCCGCGGGCGGGTCGAGGTCTCGGCCTCCACGCGCAGGTTGCGCGGATCGCCCGCGAGCGGCCCCTCGAAGTGGTTGGTGAGCGGGACCTTGCCGCGGCCCCGGCGCGCGTGCAGCGGCGCGCCGGGCGCCCGCTCGGCGATCGCCGCCTCGCCGCCCGCGTCGACCAGCATCACGAGGTGGGAGACCATCGGCGCGCGCGCCTCGAGGATCGCGAGCGCCTCGTCGACGCCCCGCGCGCGGCCGAGCACCTCGCGCATCGTGTGGACGACCGGCTCGCCGGCCGCCCGCGGCTCGCCGGCCCGCCCGCCGTGGACGACGAGCGCGAGGCCCGCGGCGTTCATCCCCGTCACCGCGCCGATCAGGCCGGGCCAGGACACCGAGGCGTACGGGATCTTCCCCTGCTCGTGGACGAGGAACACCGCCTTGCCCTCGTCGAAGACGGGCCCGGCCTCGAAGTCGAAGTTGCGGGCGAGCACCGCGTGCCCGCCCGCCGACGCCGTCCCGGTGAGCGCGAAGCTCGTGCAGCCGATGAGCGGCGAGTGCTCGAACGAGAGCGCGATGTCGTAGAGCGACTGGAGGAAGACGAAGCGGTGGTACGTGGGGAGGACGCCGTCGAACGGGTCGGGCGAGAAGGCGCGGGCCTGCGCGGCGATCTCGCGCCGCACGCCGTCGGTCATGCCCTCGTCGACGCCGCGGAACTCGAGGCGCGACAGGTCCATGATGAGCCACCGGAGCGGGGCGACCGGCACGTAGCGGTGGAACTGCTCGTAGAGGGTCCCCTCGTTCTGGACCATCTCCGGGTAGAAGAGCCGCCCGTGCTGGTGCCCGATCTCCTCCGGCGACCCGGAGAGGCGCGCCTCGAGGATCCGCCCGCGGCGGCGCACGTAGGCCGGGCCGAGCACGCGCAGCCCCCCCGGCCCTGTCTCGGGCTCGCCGGCGGCCGCGCGGATCGGGGGCGGCTCGATCCGCGTCGCGGCGGCGATGCCGAGGTGCGCGAGGATCGGCGCGGCGAGGAGCGCGGCGGCCGCGAGGAGCTTGCGGCGGTGGCGTGCGAGGCGCGGCGGCCGCAAGTCAGGGAGGCGCCGTCGCCGGCTGCCGCGGGTGGGGGTCGAGCTCCGCGGCGAGCGCGCTCGCCGCGGCCGGGCGGACCGGGTCGGGGAACGGCACCGGCGCGGCCGGCACGTGGCGGAGCCCGCGCGTGAGCGCGAGCGTCGCCACCACCCGGCGGATGATCCGCGCCGGATCGCGCACGCTGTCGAAGTGGGTGAGCCGCTCGCCCTCGGGCGGGTAGATGACCCGGATCGGCGCCTCGACCAGGCGGACGCCGGCGGCCACCGCGCGCAGGAGGATCTCCGCCTCGAAGGCGTACCCCTCGTCGCGGGCGCCGAGCGACAGCGTCGTCCGGAGCGGGTAGCGGCGCAGGCCGCACTGGGTGTCCGCGAAGGGGCGGCCGGCGAAGAGGGAGAGGAAGAAGTTCGAGATCCGGTTCGACATCTGGTTCGCGCGCGGCGCGCCTGCGCCCGCGAGATCCCGGATGCCGAGCACCAGCGCCTCGGGGTCGGCGTCGGCCTCGATGAGGCGCCGCGCCTCCTCCGGCGGGTGCTGTCCGTCCGCGTCGATCGTGACCGCGACGTCGAAGCCTGCGGCGACGGCGAACTCCATCCCGGTGCGCAGGGCGGCGCCCTTGCCCTGGTTCTCCAGGTGGCTCAGCACCGTGGCGCCGGCCGCGCGCGCCCGCTCCGCCGTCCTGTCGCTCGACCCGTCGTCCACCACGATGACGGAGCCGGCCAGGCCGTGGACCCGGAGCGCCTCCCGTGTGACGTCCCCCACGTTGCGCTCGGCCTGGTAGGCGGGAATGATGGCGCAGATCCGCATGAGACGGAGCGCGATTACCATGGTGTGCCCTGGATGAACAGCGGCAGGCGCCCGGAGCGCCGTCCTGGCCTGCTCCTGCTCCGTTGCCGTCCTGCGTTCCGCCGCGTCTGGATGAGCGAGATCGTCTCGCTGCTGGGCGACTGGATGAGCTTCGTCGCCGTGAGCCTGCTCGCGCTGGGGGGCGAGGGGGGCGGGGTCGTGGCGCTGGCGCTGGTGATGGTGGGGCATCACCTCCCGAACGCGCTGTTCGCGCCGGTGGCGGGGGTGCTCGCGGACCGGCTGGATCGGCGGTGGCTGCTCATCGCGACGAGCGTGGCGCAGGGGGCGCTCACGGTCGGGATGCTGGGGGCCGCGGTCGCCGGCAGCGTGGTCGGGGTGCAGGTCCTCGTCTTCGTGCGCGCGTCGGTGGGCGCGCTGCGCTTGCCGGCGCAGAGCGCGGTGCTGCGCCATGTGGTCGAGGAGGACGAGCTGCTCGAGGCGAACGCGATCGTGTCGGCGACGTGGAGCGTCATGTTCGCCGTCGGGATGGCGTTCGGGGGCCTGATCGCGGGGCTCGGCCCTGCGGCGGCGCTCGCCCTGGACGCGGCGTCGTTCGGCCTGTCGGCGCTGTTCCTCCGGGGGCTCCCCCCGATGGCGGCGGAGGGGCGGCCTGCGGAGGGCGGCGTGCTGCCGGCGCTCGCGTCGGTGCGCCGCGACATGGTCCTCGCCTGGCGGCACGCGTGGGAGCGGCCGCCGCTGCTCGACGCGGTGCTCGCGAAGACGCCGGTCCACATGGCGAACGGCGGGGCGCTCCTCCTGCTCAACCTGGTCGCGACGCAGCTCCCCTTCGCGGGCACGGGCGCGCTCACGCTGGGGGTGCTCCAGTGCGTGCGCGGCGCGGGCACCGGGGTCGGCCCCCTGGTCGGCGTCGCGCTGGTCCGCCGCGGCCTGCGGGGCGAGCGCGCGGCGGCCGGGGCCGTCTGGGTGACGTTCGGGGCGATCGCGGTGTTCGCGGTGACCCGCCACCCGGCGGCGCTGCTCGCGGTCGTGCTCGTGTGGGGCCTGGGCAGCGGGGCGAACTGGGTGCTGTCGAGCACGGAGATCCAGCGGCTCTCGCCGGATCGTTTCGTCGGCCGGCTCTCGGCCGCCGACAACCTGGTCCTCACGGTGGGCCTGTGCGGGACGTTGCTCGGCGGGGCGTTCCTGGTGGAGCGCGCCGGTGTGCCCGCGGCTTCCGCCTGGCTCGGCCTCGGCGCCGGCGTCGTCACGTGGCTCGGGGCGCAGTGGATGCTGCGCCGGCGGGCTGCGGCGGTCTTGGCGGTCCCGGCGCCGCCTCCCTTGCCCCCCGAGATTGCGGCGGTCCCGGCGCCGCCTCCCTTGCCGCCCGAGACCGAGCGCAGCTAGCCTCCCGCTCCGATGATCCCGGACGTGTGGGCGCCTCTGAGCGGCCTCTCCGTGCGCCGCTGCGAGGACGAGGGCCTCATCAACGGCACCTGGCTGGCCGGCGACCCTCCGCGGTACGTGGTCCAGCGGGTGAGCCCCATCTTCGCCCCGGAGGTCCACGACGACATCGAGGCGGTGACGGCGCACCTGGCGGCTCGCGGCCTCGCGACGCCGCGGCTGCTGCGCGCCGGCGATGGCGCCCTGTGCGCGCGCGACGCGGAGGGGGCGGTGTGGCGGGTGATGGACTTCGTCCCTGGCCGCACGCACCACCGGGTCGGCTCTCCTGGGCTGGCGCGCGCCGCCGGGGAGCTCGCGGCCCGGTTCCACCGGGCGGTGGACGATCTCGAGCACGTGTACCGCCACGTCCGCGCGGGCGCGCACGACACGGTGCTCCACATGGAGCGGCTGGACGGCGCGGCCACGGGGGGCGAGGGGCGGCGGCTGGCGGACGCCATCCTCGACGCGTTTCGCACGTGGCGGGGGCGGCTCGACCTGCCGGTCCGGCACTGCCACGGCGACCTCAAGATC
The DNA here is from genome assembly GCF_051527395.1 of Sorangium sp. So ce281. Lineage (NCBI taxonomy): Bacteria > Pseudomonadati > Myxococcota > Polyangiales > Polyangiaceae > Sorangium > Sorangium sp. So ce281. The sequence continues at coordinate 9,161,618 of NZ_CP150322.1, read as the reverse complement.
TCGAACCTGCGCTTCTCGGAGGCGGGGGAGGGGATCTGCCTGCTCGACCTCGACACGCTGGCGCTGCAATCGATCGACGTGGAGCTCGGCGACGCGTGGCGTTCGTGGTGCAACCCGGTCGGGGAGGACTCGACCGAGACGCGCTTCGATCTCGAGGTCTTCGCCGCCGCGGTGGCGGGCTACCGCGAGGCGAGGCCGTTCGGGGCGGAGGAGCGGGAGGCGCTCGTCGACGCGGCGGAGCGGATCGCGCTGGAGCTCGCGGCGAGGTTCTGCCGGGATGCGTTCGAGGACCGGTACTTCGGCTGGGACCCGTCGCGCTTCCCGACGCGGGTCGCGCACAACCTGTACCGGGCGGCGGGGCAGCTCTCGCTGGCGCGCTCGGCGCGGCGCCAGCGCGGGGAGCTCGCGCGGCTGCTCGCGGGGGGGTGAGCGCGGCGCGCGCGCCCCTGCCGCGCCGGGCGCCGTGATGCGCTATCGCCCCTCTGCGCTCGTCAGAGATCCGCCACCGCGTAGGTCATCACCGGCTGCACGCGGCCTTTGACCGTGATCTCGCTGATGGGACGTGTGTTGAAGACGTCCTTCACGAGGAGGTGCGTGTCCTCGCTGAGGAGCACGCTCACGCCGAGCTCCTTGGTCGCGCTCTCCAGGCGCGAGGCGAGGTTCACGGCGTCGCCGATGACTGTGTACTCCATCCGCGCTTCACTGCCGATGTTGCCCGCGACGACCTCGCCGGTGTGGATCCCGACACCGGTCTTCAGCGCCGGGATCCCCCGCATGGCGAGTCGCTCGTTGAAGCGCTCGAGCGCGGCGCGCATGCGGATGGCCGCGCGCACGGCGCGCACGGCGTCGTTCGGCCTGGGGACGGGCGCGCCGAACACCGCCATGATCGCGTCGCCGATGTACTTGTCGACGACCCCGCCCTCGTCGAGGATGATGGCCACCATCTCGGTGAAATACTCGTTGAGGAGCCCCACGAGCTCATGGGCGTTCATCCTCTCGCTGATGGTCGTGAAGCTCCGGATATCGCAGAAGAGGATCGAGACGGTGAGCGTCTCGCCGCCGAGCTGCACCTTGCCGGCGAGCAGGTGCTCGAGCACCGATTCGGTCATGTACTTGCCGAAGGTGCTGCGGAGCTTGTCGCGCTCCTTGAGGCCGTCCACCATCGAGTTGAAGCCGGTCGCGAGATCCTCCAGCTCGTCGCCTGTCTTCACCGCCTCCACATGGACGTACCGCTGTTGCTCGAGGTGCTTGAGGGCGACGTTCACGCGGGAGAGCGCGCGCGACATCGTGCTTGCGAGGCGCGCGCCGAGGACCAGCGAGAAGAGCGCCGCGACGGCGAGCACGCCGGCCGCGAACATCAGGTTCTGGCGCACGATGTTCCGCACGTCGCTCACGTCGAGCGCCATGACGATCGAAAAATCGCCGGCCTTGCCCCGGAGCGATCGGGGCGCGAAGCGGGAGAGCGCCCACAGCGAGCTCGCCTCCTCGACGATCGTGGGGTGGGTCTCGTCGCCGATGACGGCGCCCTGGAGCAGCTCGATCGGGAAACGCGCCGTGCCCGTGACCCTCTTGCCCGACGGGTCGACGAGCGCGATCTCCACGCCGAGCCTCGTCGCCGCTTCGTCGAAGTAGGTGTGATCGATGGGGATGCAGGCGAGCAGCGACCCGGCGTCGCTCCTCGCATGCTGGGCGATCATGTACGCAGGCGGCGAGCCTTGCTGTCCATCACACCCATGGACGAGCACGTCCCGCAGGTCGTCCATCTCGCCGAGGCCCGGGAGGCCCTCGGTGAGCCCGGGGACCTCGTCCGTGCTCGTCGGCGGCGCATCGAGCCCCCTCGCCGCGACCAGCTCGCCGAGCTCGTCGAAGGCGACGATGGCGACGTTGGGATGAGCGTCGGTGACGGTCTCGAGCGCCGTCCCCACGGCCGACTCGTGCCGCACCCGGAGCCCCTCGACCAGCTCGCGCGCACGAGACGCCTGGCGTGAGCTCGCCGAGATGGCGCGCTGCTGCTGCCTGAGCTCCAGCCGGAAGTTGCGGATCGCCTGCGGGACGCGCTCGCTGATCTGCGCGAGGAGCTGCCGGTGCATCACCCAGGAGAGCACGGGGAGGGCCGCGAGGGTCGCGAGCGAAGAGAGCGCGACGAGGACGGTGAGCTTGGCGCGCACGGTGCTGAGGCGGAACATGAAGACCTGCATCAAAGCAAAGTCGGCTTCCGGTGGACAGCGCGACGCCCGGGGAGGCGAGCACTGGCACCTGGGGAGAGGGCCTCGGAGGGGATATCCTCGATCCGCCCGGCGAGCTTCTCCCGCCTGGGTCCGCGTCGCCTGGGCGCTTCGGTCGAGCCGATCAGCTCCTTTAGCGCCGCCTTCCCCTTCTGTCGGACCTTGGCGTCGAATTCAGCAGGCCCGTTGGACGCGAATCACGCAGACTCCCTGCCGGCGTGCTGCTGGACGTAGTACCGCCAGCGCACCAGGAAGGGATCCATCTCGGGGAGCGAGCGAAGGAGGGCCTCGTTGACGCGCCGGACCTCGGCCGCATCAGGGCTCGAGTCCCTGAGCAACTGCCGCGCCTGGCGCAGCACGGCCTCTGCCTCCGCGGACGTCGCGGCGTCGAGATCGAACACGTCGGACATCAGCCAGCGGTTGACGTCCCCCCGCTTGTGCCACACGTCCTGCGCGATCTGCACGGCGCCGTCCACGAGATCGAGCTTCCAGAGCGCGTCCGCTTCGGGATCGAACAGCGGTTCCACCGACGCGAGCACCAGCGGGGAGTGCGTGGCGGCGATCACCTGGACGCGCGGCGCATGCGCGCCCCACGCGCCGATCGTCCTGAGCAGCCCCGGGAGCACCGCGCGTTGCCACCGGGGGTGGAGGTGGGTCTCGGGCTCGTCGATGAGCAGGACGACCTGCTCCGAGAGCGGAAGGGCCTGCCGCCGCGCCGCCTCCTCGTGCTCCGAGAACGCCCAGGTAAGAAGGTACGCCAGCTTGAGCATGCGCTGCATTCCGGCCGCCGCGAAGATCACCGGTACCTCGTCGCCGTAAGGCATCTTGATCGTGGGGACGTCGCGCACGTCCTCCAGAAAGGGCCGGGTGGGTTTGCCGGCCTCCATGGGCCGTTCCGGATCCTCGGACAGCGCCTCGAGCATCCGGGAGAGCATCGCGAAGCGAGGGTCATGGGACTGCTGCCAGCGCGTCCAGTCGTCGAGCAATCCTCTGCAGACCACCTGGTTGTCGCCGGTGCGGAGCTCATCGAAGACCTGACCCGGCGTGAAGTGGTAGGCGGGCAGCATCTCGCGCTCGCTGCCGTCCGCGCCGCGGTAGAGGCGGTAGTTCTTCGCCGGATCCCAGACCGAGAACGCGCCGTCCGCGCGCGCGTAGAGGACGAGGCCGGGGTTCGATGGCCGCCCTCGCTTTCGCTTCCAGTCCTGGGCCTTCGCGATCCAGGGGGACACGTCCTCGGTGAGCCCCTTGGCCCCGTCGAAGGCGAACCCGATGGACGCGTCGGGCCGCCTGGGGACAGCCGGGTACTGCGGCCAGGTCCGCGTGAGCGCCCACCAGGCGACATCGAGGAGGAACGACTTGCCGAGGCCGTTGTCGCCGGTGATGAGGTTCAGCCGTCCCGCGAGCGGCCCGAACGTGAGCTTGTCGGCCGGACCGATGCCGTCGAGCTCCAGCTGTCTAAGCATCGTGTTCTCTGGTGAGCAGCGGGCGCGAGCTTCCGCGCGCGCGGAGCGCGCCTGCTTCAGTCGTTGCCATCGTCGTCCAGTTTGCGCGCGTCTCGTGCCACCGCCACCCGCCCGTGCGCTCGTCCTCCGTGCGGATGCGGTTGAGCTCGATCGGCCGCGCCAGGACCTCGTCGCGCACCTGGTCGCCGGTCGCACCCCGGGCGACGTCATCGACGAGGTAGAGGCGCGAGCGCACGCGCACGAAATGGCCCTGCTGCGGGGTGACCGACACGGGCGCATCCTAGGATGCGAGGGCATCCCGGAGGAAGGACATGGGCGGGTGCCTGCTCGGCGAGACCCCCGGGCATGTCGGACATGGGGTACGGACCGGTGGCCTGGGTAACGGTTCAGACCGGGAGCCTGGGTAGCACCCGGACGGACCGGGGGCTTCGGTGACACATGTCGTAGAGGACCGGCGACGGAGGAGCGCCGGTGCCCTGGAAAGAGACATGTTCAGTGGACGAGAGACTTCAGTTCATCGCGCAGGTCAACGAGTCGGACGAGACGTTTGCGGAGCTGTGCCGGCGGTTCGGCATCAGCCGGAAGACGGGGTACAAGTGGGTGGAGCGCTACGAGCAGGCCGGACCTCGCGGCCTGGAAGAGCGGCGGCCCGTGGCGCACACGTTCCCGCATGCGACGCCAGCGGCGCTCGTCAACGCGCTGATCGAGCTGCGGAAGGAGCGCCCCACGTGGGGGCCGAAGAAGCTGCGTGCACGGCTGGAGAGCCTGGGCGTCGAGGGGCTGCCAGCGACGAGCACCATCGGCGAGCTGCTCAAGAAGCACGGATTGATCCGGCCCCGTCGCCGCCGCGTGGTGACGCCGCCGTCAGCGATGCCGTCGACGCTGGCTCCGGCCGAGCAGCCTAATGACACGTGGTGCGCCGATTTCAAGGGCCACTTCGCGCTCGGCGACAAGACGCGCTGCCACCCGCTGACGTTGACGGACCAGGCATCGCGGTACTTGCTCAAGTGCGAGGGCGTGGCGAAGCCGGACGACGCCTCGGTGCGGCCGCACTTCGAGCGCGCGTTCCACGAGTTCGGGCTGCCGAACCGTATCCGCTCGGACAACGGCCCGCCGTTCGCCACGCTGGGTATCGGAGGGCTCTCGGCGCTGTCGGTGAGCTGGATCAAGCTCGGCGTGGTTCCCGAGCGCATCGAGCCCGGCAAACCGCAGCAGAACGGCCGTCACGAGCGCATGCACAAGACGCTGAAGGCGGAGGCGACCTCGCCGCCCGAAGCGACGCTTGCGGCGCAGCAGCGCGTCTTCGACCGCTTCCGGCACGAGTACAACGACCAGCGGCCCCACGAGGCACTCGGGCAGAGAACGCCGGCTTCGCGCTACACGCCCTCGCGACGGACGATGCCAAGCAAGCCCTCCTCGCCGGAGTATCCGGACACGATGGCCGTGCGACGTATCGGCGACACGGGACAGCTGCAGTTCGGGGGCGGGCAGAGCTTCGTTTCCAAGCTGATCGCGCGCGAGCCGGTAGGGCTGCTTCCGCTCGCAGACGATGTCTGGGAGCTGTACTACGGCCCGGTTCTGCTCGCGCAGGTCACCCTGAAGAACAAGGAGCTGCAGCTCGTCAAGGCACGGTGACCTGCGCGCTCGCACGCCAGACCGTGAGGAGAGGCTCGCGTGCACCGAGACCGCGGGGAGCGGTTCGTGTATAGATCCTGGCGATCCGAGAGAGCGAGGCAAGCCTGTCGCGTCGATGAGGATCCGGTCCCTGTTTCCAGCCCTCCCGGAGCAGGGGCCTGTAGCTCAGGAAAGTGTCACCGCGGCTCCCGGTCAGAAGTGTTACCAGGGCTCCGCTCGTACATGGGCGGGTGCCTGCTCGGCGAGACCCCCGGGCATGTCGGACATGGGCGGGTGCCTGCTCGGCGAGACCCCCGGGCATGTCGGACATGGGCGGGTGCCTGCTCGGCGAGACCCCCGGGCATGTCGGACATGGGCGGGTGCCTGCTCGGCGAGACCCCCGGGCATGTCGGACATGGGCGGGTGCCTGCTCGGCGAGGCACCCGGCATGTCGCCGCGAGCGGTCCGGCTAGAGCTCGGGCTCGGCGCTCACCGCCGGCGCGGCCGGCGCCACGTCGCCGGGCGCCGCCGGCGGGCTGGGGGCCGCGGGCGGGGCCTGCTCGGACGCCGCGCGCCCGCGCAGGGCCCGCTCGCGATCGGCGTTGAGCTTGTCGATGTAGGCGAACAGCCGCGCCTCATGGTCGGCCGGCAGCTTGCTGCCCTCTTCCTGGATCTCGTCCCGGAGCGCCTCCCGGAACCTCCCGAGCAGCCCGACCGCGGCGCCGCGGAGCGGGCCGGTGGCCGCGGCGTTCTCGCCCGTCGCGAGGAGCGTGGCGCGCCTGCGCAGCAGGCCGTCGATGTCGTCGCCGGCGGCGACGAACGCCTTCACCCAGTCGTGCAGCGTCCCTCCGCCGGGGGTCGCGGCGGCCTTCAGCTCCGCCTTGAGCCGGGTCAGCTCCGGCCGGTTGTCGAGCGCCGCCGCCGCCTCGTCCGCGTACGGGGCGCGGAGCACGTCGAGCTTTGGGACGAACGCCTGCTGCGCGGTCGCCGCCGCTTCCTTGAGCGCCGCCGGCAAGGCGGGGTGCGCCTCGACGGCCTTGCACAGGAAGAAGACGGCCGCCCCGAGGCCGTCGTGCCGGACGTCGGCCTCGGCCAGCTCCCTGGCGAGCGGCGCCTGCGTGCCCGCGGCGTCGGGGATCGCGTCGATCTCCTTCTGCTTCGCCCGGAGCCGCGGCTCATACAGCTTGCCTGTCGCCGACAGGCGCAGCTCATCGGCCTTGTCAGTCAAGAGATCGCGCAGCGCGAGCTTCAGGTCCCCTATCGTGAGATTGCGCAAGGTCACCTCCGTGAATGGCGTGATCGGCCACCCCCCCACGGCCGCACGGGCGGCCGAGAGGGCGAGCCAAGGAGTGTTGCTGGAGCGTCACAGGATAATGAACTTCTCCGCATCCGGTAGTCCGAATTCGATGGCTCGGAGGCGGAGGACCTGCGGGTGCGCTGAAATCGTGCTGGGAACCGGTCGAGTTTGGCGCTTTTCCCGGCGAGACCGCCCCACCTGTTATCGCTTGTAATTGCTATTTACGATGTCGTTTGCTCCCTTCGCGACCGCGGAGGCAAGCGATGACGTCCGGGTGGATGAGACGGGGTTGGCGGCTGTGCGCGGGTTGCGTTCTCTTGCTCATGGTGGTGAGCGCGCCCCTCGGCGCGTGGGCTCAAGCGTTGACGTTGCGCCGGATAGGCGATCCCCTGCGCGCGCGGCTCACCGGCGCTCGTGGCGGCGCCGAGCTCGCGGCGGCGCTCGCCGGGGACGCCGCCGTGCTCGCGAGCGCGGGAGATCCCGCCGGCGGCCCCGGCGGCCTCGCCGTCGTCCCGATGGTGGCCTTGCCAGCGGACGTTCGCGCCGATGGCGCCGGCCCGGGGGCGGACCCGTGGGTCCTGTTCGACGGCCGCGGCGACACGGGGCTTCGCAGCGAGACCGGGGAGAAGGTGCGGATCCGGGTCTCGTTTCCGCAGCCCACCGCGCTGGAGGCGCTCTCGCTGTACGGGCGCAGCGAGGGCGCGCTCACGGTCCGCGCGGAGGACGGCGCAGAGCTTCAGGCCGTCTCCGGCCTCGTCGACGTGCCGCTCCACGACACGGGCGAGCGCTGGACGCGCCTTCCCATGGCGGTCACGGCCCAGCACGTCGTCATCGAGTGGCTTCCTTCGGGCGAGCGCGGGCCGCAGGAGATCCTGTTCTGGACCGCCGGCGCGCCCACGCGCGGCCTCTCCGAGGTGGAGCTCGCCGATCGCGTGCTCGCGGGGCGGCTCGCCGGGGCTTACCAGTTCGCTGCGACGTCCGAGCGGGCGACCGTGACGCGCACGGGCGGAGAGCAATCGCTGTCGTTCCACGTGGACACCGATCCACGGGCGCTCGCGCGCGCGTTCCTCGTCTACCAGCTGGAGGGCCGCGGCCACTGGTCGAGCGTGAGCCGGCAGATCAACGGCACGGCCCCGCGCGGCGGCTCCCCGGCGGCAGCGCCCGCGACCGGAGGCCTGCAAGTCGAGGAGATCGCGCCCGCGTGGCTGAGGCGCGGCGATAACGTGGTGCGGTTCCGGCCCTCCGCGGAGCAGGAGCACGGATTCACCGTGAGCGCGCTCCGGGTGGTCGGGATCCCGCACGCCGGTGTAATCGAGGCGCGTTCCGCTGCCGAGGCGCGCGCCCGGCCGGCCGGCGGCGAGCGCGCGCGTCGCACGGAGGCGCTGCGCCTCGATTTCGGCGCGCGTGTGGCGCCCCACGCGCTCCTCTTCCAGCTGACCAGCGCGGGCGCCGGGGAGCTCCGGATCGCGCCCGGCGAAGGAGCCGAGGGGCTGCGCTTCGACCTGAAGGACCTGCCGCCGGGCTGGCACCGGTTCGATCTCCCGGAGTCAGCGACATGGCCGGGGGCGGCCTCCGTGCAGATCACGCCGGCGAAGGGGAGCCACGCCGAGGTGTCGGACGTCGCCGTGGTGGCGAGCCCCGTCCCCTCCCGCGCGCGGCGGATCGCGCTGAGCATGCCGCTGCACGGCGAGTGCGCCGAGGGGAGAGCCCATGTGCGCGGGTTCCTCGATCTGGCCGGCGAGGGCGCGTCGCGAGCACGGCTGTTCGCCGGCGCGGAGCCGGTTGCGCTGGGCGACGACGGCAGCTTCGAGCTCACGCTCCCGGAGCCCGAGGGGGCGAGTCACCGGACGTGGACGGCGCGCCTCGAGGCGCGGCTCGAGGACGGCACGCGCCTCGGTCGCGAGCTAGAGCTCGGTCCGTGCGCCGCGGGCGCCGCTCCGGGCGGGCTCGTCGTGGACCACGGCGCGCCCTATGGCGCGGTGGTGAGCCCGGACGAGGGCGCGGTGCTCTCGTTCGCGGGCGCCACGCTCGATATCCCGCCAGACGCGCTGGAAGAGACGACGCGCATCACGATCCGCCCGCTGATGCCCGTCCAGGTGCAGCCGATGGGGCGCGCGATGCGCAATGTGACGCCCGAGGGGCGCGCGTTCCGCTTCGGCCCGCATGGGCTCAAGTTCAAGAAGCCGGTGAAGCTGACGCTGCCTGTCGACGCCGCGGCGCTCCCGAGCGGCGCCAGGGCCAGGGAGATCTTCGGCTTCTACTTCGACGAGGCGGTCCAGCGATGGACGAAGCTCGGGCGCGTCGAGGAGGGCGGGGCCCGGGAGCTCACGAGCTTGACGGATCACTTCACCGATTTCCTCAACGCGGCGATCTCCATGCCGGATCAGCCGGGAGCGCAGTCGTTCGATCCCAACGCGATGAAGGGGATCCAGCTCGCGAGCCCGTCTGCGGGCGTGTCGTTCATCGAGCCGCCGGAGGCGAACGGCCAGGGCACGGCGCAGCTGTCGTTCCCGATCGAGGTGCCGCCGGGCCGGCACGGCATCGCGCCGGATCTGGCGGTCACGTACGAGAGCGAGCTGGGCAATGGCTGGCTCGGCGTGGGGTGGGATCTGCGCGTCTCGGCGATCGAGATCGACACGCGGTTCGGCGTGCCCCGGTACACGGGCGACGAGCTCTACACGCTCGACGGCCAGATGCTGCGGGCCATCCCCGATCAGCCGGGCAGGTACGAGCGGCGCGTCGAGGGCGCGTTCGATCGCATCGAGCGCCTCGGGGCCGATCCCGGGAGCTTTCACTGGGTGGTCACCGACAAGGACGGCACCCGGTATACCTACGGCGAGAGCGCGGACGCGCGCCTTGCGGACCGGTCCGGCGAGGCCGGGATCTTCCGCTGGAACCTGGAGCGGGTGGAAGACACGTTCGGCAACCGGATGCGGATCTCGTACTTCAAGGACGCGCCCGAGGGCGAGGACTGGGTGCAGCTCTATCCGCAGCGGATCGACTACACGGAGCACGAGAGCGGCTTCCCCGGAGCGCACTATCACGTGGTCTTCTCCGTGGACGACGGAGCGCAGCGGAGCGACGTCGTGAGCTCGGCGCGCGCCGGCTTCGAGGTGCGGACGACGCGGAGGCTCACGCGCGTCGACGTGACCCTGGGCCAGGCGCCCGACGCCGAGGAGATCATCCGGAGCTATCATTTCGCGTACGACACGCCGGACCCGCGGCACCATCACAAGTCGTTGCTGAAGAGCATCGCTGTCCATGGAAACGGCGGTGAGGAGATGCTCTACGAGCACGGCTTCGAGTACTTCGGCCTCCAGCAAGCGGACGGCGAGCTCCAGGTGTTCTCGACGCCGACCGAGTGGGGCCGTCCCGCGGAAGGGCGCGATGGCCTCGGGGCCACGAGCTCGGTCGAAGGGGGGCTCAGCGCGTTCGTCGGCGTGGGGCCGACGGTGTGTGATCCGCACGCCGGGGTGGGGGTCTCCGTCTCGTTCGGGGCGGACGACGAGGACGTCGCGTTCACGGACATCAACGGCGACGGGCTCCCGGATTTCGTGGGCAGCAACGGCGTCTGGCTGAACTCGCTCCCGGATCGGTCGAGCGGAAACGCGTTCTCGCCGGAGAGCGTGGGCAGCACGCACCAGATCACGGCGAGCCTGCAGGGGGCGATGCACATGTTGCAGGAGCTCGGAGGTCTCGGTCTCAACCGCGCCTGGAGCACCGCGACCGCGCAGAGCCTGCTGCTCGACATCAACGGGGACGGCTTCCCGGAGCTGCTGGATGGGAGCGGGGCGGCGCTGAACCCGAACAACGTGCGGCTGGGGCCGGGCGCCCGCGGCGCCGGGTTCACGATCGACGAGGATTTCAGCGATGGCGAGCAGGTCGAGGCGCTCCGCAACGCGTTCTACCGGACCAGCGCGCTGGTGAAATGGACGCCGCCGATCGACGGTGTCGTCGTCATCGACGGCGGCGTGTCGCTGGCCGGGGGCGGCGCGGGAGACGGGGTGACGGCGTCGATCACGAAGACGATGCTGGCGCCGCGGCCGAGTGACAAGTTGCACCGCGAGCACCTGCCGCTCTGGCAGAGGGACATCGGGCCGAGCGATGCTGCGTGTGTGCCCGAGGGCGAGAGAGGGTGCGGGAGCGGCATCCGCGTCCGCGTCCGTCCGACGGATGCGCTCTTTTTCCGCGTGGACCCGAGGGAGGACATCGAGGGCGACGTCACGCGCTGGAACCCGCGCATCCGTTATGCGGAGCTCTGCCCGTCGGACTCCTGCCGGCCGTTGCTTCCGCGCGACACGATGCGCCCCGACGCGCTCGGGCGTCCGATGTATACCTATGCCTTCGCGGACGACTTCTCCGTGCTCGACCGGAGCGTGCCGGGCTGGGCCGCGGGGGCGGACGGGCAGGTCACGGTGCGGGCGAGCTTCGTCCGGACCGACGCGGACGATGCGTTCGATGTGCGGCTCGTGCGCCGGGACGTCGACTCGGGGCAGAGCGTCGAGGTCCATCGGACCAGGGTGTCGGGCGCGCAGCTCGGCACCGAGATCGCGTGGCCGGTGTCCGTGCTCCAGGGCGATCTCCTGTTCCTGTACGCCGAGCTCGGCGAGGACGTGGTCGACCCGTCGCGCGTGCAGTACCAGGGGTTCGCCCGGTACACCGAGGTCTGCGGCCACGACGCGGATCCTGGGAGCTGCCGCGCTGTGGGCGAGTGCGCGCCCAGGTCCGGTGCTCCGTCCGGAAAGAGGGTTTGCGGGCTCGAAGCGTCGCCCGGCGACGGCGGGCCGATCTCGGTGCCCGAGGAGTCGATCCTGGCGCCCGTGCAGCTGAGCGACAGCACGATCGGCGGGACGGCGCTTCCGCTGTCGCAGCTGGAAAAGGTGGACGCCCGCATGGTGGGCGGGTTCCGCGGCTTCAGCTACGGCGAGTGGACGACGGAGTATCCGTTCGACGAGAACCAGCTCCGCCGGAGGCCGGCGGAGAACAAGCCGCCTTATTTCACGCGCGTCGAGCCGCACTGGGAGGGGTACCACGCGAGCTGGTCGCCGGGGGACGCCGGGTTTCCTCTCGTGGGCAGCGTCAGCGGCCCGGTGTTCCGGGGCTCGGGCGCGGACATGTACATCCGGGCCGGGGAGCTCAAGCCGTCGCGCGTCGGCGGCATCCGGCCGGAGGACGTGGCCAACGTCCCGGGGCTCAGGAAGAGCCACAACGGCTCGGGCTCGGGGGAGCTCGCGCTCATCGGGTCGTTCCAGGTGACGACCGGGACCACCGAGTCGAAGCTGGAGCTCGTCGACGTCAACGGCGACGGGCGGCCCGATGCCGTCACGCAGGGCGGCGTGCGCATCCAGACGTGCGGCGGCGGCGGCCGGTGCGACGGGCAGCAGCCGGGGCAGTATGGCGAGCTGACCGTCGACGGGCCGGGGGACATCCGGGTCATCGAGAGCATGAGCGCGCGGTTCGGGTTCGGCTTCGGATCCGCGGCGTCCGCCGTCGCGGAGAAGATCGAGGCGAGCGCCGAGACCAAGGAGGTGCTCAGCGTGCTGCCCTCGCTCGGCAAGAGCTGGGGCACGTCGCAGACGACGCGCGACCTGCTCGACGTGAACGGCGACGGGCTTCCGGACAAGGTGAGGAGCGCGGGCGGCGTGCTCCATGTGCAGCTGAACCTCGGCTACCGCTTCGGGGACGAGCGCCCCTGGGCGGCGCTCGATCCGAGCGGCGATCCGTTCGAGCCGCTGCCGGAGGTCGACGGGGATCCGCTGACCGCGCTGGGCCGGGTCTGGTCTCCGGAGCATCTCTCGTCGGTGCGGGTGCAGGACAACACGACGAACAGCCTGCAGGTGGGTTATGCGGGGATCGGCGGCGGCATCGCGCACACGGTGAGCCGGACGCTCGTCGACTTCGTGGACCTGAACGGCGACAGGCTGCCCGACCGGGTGATCAAGCAACCTGGACAGGCCTATTACCGCGTCCGGCTGAACCTCGGTGACCGCTTCGGGCCCGAGGAGAGGTGGAGCGCGCCGGCGGTGAGCGGCGCTCTGCCGTGGGGCGTCGTGCTGGAGAAGAAGTTCACGAAGGAGATCAACGGCAGCAACGACGCGCTGTCGTTCTCGGAGACGACGGCGTTCAACGCGGGGTATGGCGTGCCGATCAAGATCACGACGCCGTACGTGTGCATCGTGCTCGAGATCGCGGCGCAGCTCGGGTTGAGCGACGGACGGAGCGAGCTCGCATGGGAGGACCTGGACGGCGACGGGACGGCGGATCACGTGCTGAAGCTGAGCGAGGGGATGCTGCGGGAGAGCGACCCGGCGCTGCGGGCGCGGCTGAACCTGACGGGCAAGACCAACCGGCTGTCGCGCGTGGTGCGTCCGCTAGGCGGCAGCATCCGGCTGGACTATGCGCGTGAGGGCAACAAGGTGGCGTATGCGAGCAGCCCGGACGAGCTGAGCGTGGACATGCCCCGCAGCAAGTGGGTGCTGTCGCGGGTGGAGGTGGAGGACGGCATGGGCACGCCCGCGTACGTGCACACGTTCGATTACCACCAGAGCGGGTTCTACGACCGGGCGGAGCGGGAGGACTACGGCTTCGCGCAGGTGACGGCGACGCGCGAGGACGGCTCGCAGCTCGTGACGCGTTACCACAACCAGGACTATTACCGTCGCGGGCTGGTGGCCGAGGTGATCGAGCAGGACGCCGAGGGGCGGCTGTTCAGCCGGCAAGAGGTGGCCTATCGCGCGCCCGGGGCGCAGGCGACGCTGACGGGCTCGTTCTTCCCGGCGGAAGAGCTGCGGACGATGTCGTGGTACGAGGGCAAGACGACGGACCCGAGCGCGCCGGGCAAGCAGACGAGCGAGGAGCGGGACTGGGACGACCGCGGCAACCTCGTCGAGGTGATCGAGCACGGCGAGCCAGGCACGCTGGAGGACGACGTCACGAGCACGATCCATTACGTGACGTACGACGGGCCGCACATCGTGCGGGCGGACAGCGTCGAGGTGCGTGACAGCGCGGGGACGCTGCTGCGCGAGCGCACCGCCGGGTACAACGAGGTGACCGGAGCGGTCGAGTGGATCGCGAGCACGGTGATCGGGGGCAAGGATCCGGCGACGGGCGCGCCGTACACGGGAGAGGGCTCGACGAATCCAAGATGGGAGTTTTCGCACGACGCGTACGGCAACCTGGAGCGGGCGATCGAGCCGCGGGGGTTCACGCTGACGTACGAGTACGACGATGTGGCGGAGACGTACCTCTCGCGGGTGGAGGACTCGTTCGGATACTTCTCGGAGACGTGGTCGGACTACCGCTACGGCGCGGTGAGCGCGGTGCGGGACGTCAACGGCCATGAGGTCCACTACGACTTCGACGGGTTCGGGCGGCTGCGGGCGGTGTTCGGTCCGGACGATCCGCTGGCGGCGGCGGAGGCGACGATCGCGTTCGAGTATGCGCTCCAGGCCGGGGAGAGCGTCGCCATGCCGGCGTGGGCGCGGACGCGGCACAAGGACGTGCAGCACCCGGGGGATCCGATCGACACGGTGACGTTCGTGGACGGGCTGGACCGGGTGATCCAGACGAAGAAGGACCTGGAGAAGGATCCAGGGACGGGGGCCGCCGCGGTCGTGGGCATGAGCGTGAGCGGCCGGGTGGTGCTGGACGAGCGGGGGCGCGTCTGGCAGCAGGGGCAGCCGGTGTTCGCGACGGGGGAGGCGACGGCGTTCGTGGACGTGGCGCTGAAGCACCCGACGACGTTCGAGTACGACGTGCTCTCGCGCATCGTCGAGCGGAGGGAGCCGGACGACGAGGCCGAGGGCGGCGAGGCGGTGACCACGACGAGCTACGATATCGAGGAGCTCGATGGCGTGGCGATGTTCGTGGCGACGGAGGTCGACCCGAAGGGGAAGGTGCGCAAGGCGTACCAGGACGTGGACAACGCGATCGTGGCGGTCGAGGAGCGCAATCGGCTGGGCGGGTCGGAGGCGTGGACCACCCTGATGACGCGGTACGGGTACAGCGCGGTCGACGAGCTGGTGCGGGTGACGGACACGCGCGGGAACGTGACGACGGCGGCGTACGACACGCTGGGACGGATGGTGACGCTGACGAGCCCGGACATGGGGCGTACGGAGTGGCGTTACGACCGGTCGGGCAACGTCGGGGCGCGGCAGACGGCGAAGCTCTTGGCGGAAGGCGCGAACAAGCTGATCCGGTACGAGTATGAATACAACCGGCTCAGGCGGGTGAACTACCCGGACTCGACGGACGTGACGTATGTGTACGGCGCGCCGGACGAGGCGGGCGACGAGCACGGCAACCGGGCCGGGCGGCTGGTGGAGGAGCAGAGCGAGGCGGGGAAGAGGACGTTCTGGTATGACCGGCTGGGGAACGTGGCGAAGCTGACGACGGAGTTCCCCCGGCTGCGGGAGCCGCACCGGGGGCCGTACCAGGCGACGATGGAGTACGACTTCGACGGGTTCGGGCGGCTGCTGTCGATGAAGTTCCCTGGCTCCGGGGCGGAGGTGGTGACGTACGGCTACGACCGAGGGGGCCTTGTGCGGTCGGCGGTGGGAACGAACACGCAGACGAACCCGCAGCACCCGGACGAGCCTGCGGTGACGCAGTACCTGCAGCACATCGGGTACGATGAGTTCGAGCAGCGGGTGAGGGTGGTGCACGGCAACGGGATCGCGACGTCGTATCGGTACTACGAGAAATCGCGGCGGCTTCAGGAGATCAACGCGGACCACCGCGACCGGTACCTCGTGGA
The DNA here is from genome assembly GCF_051527395.1 of Sorangium sp. So ce281. Lineage (NCBI taxonomy): Bacteria > Pseudomonadati > Myxococcota > Polyangiales > Polyangiaceae > Sorangium > Sorangium sp. So ce281. The sequence continues at coordinate 9,146,258 of NZ_CP150322.1, read as the reverse complement.
GCGCGGCCGGCCGGCGCGGGCGTTCCAGCGGATGCGGTACTCGTACGACCCGGCAGGCAACCTGGAGCGGGTGCGGAACGAGGTGCCGTACGAGCAGGACATGCCGGGCTCGGTGCTGGTGGGGCCGACGACGCAGGAGTACGGGTACGACGATCTGTACCAGCTGCTCTCGGCGAGGGGGACGTACCAGGATCGGAGAGACTGGCAGTACCGGTACCGGCTGTCGTTGGCGTACGACGAGATTGGCAACATCCTGACCAAGGACCAGGCGAGCTACCGGTACGTGCCGCAGGCGTGTCCCACGCCGGTTCCGGCTGGGTGCGACGGATGGCGCGAGGACCACGCGATCCGGGAGCAGACGTACCGGTCGGAGTACCGGTACACGGGCCCGCAGCCGCACGCGCCGAAGCGCATCGACGAGCAGCTCGTGGCGGAGTCGGCCCCGTGGTCGCGGGTGATCAGCTACGACGCGAGCGGCAACCAGACCGGCTGGACTTACCCTGGCTCGGGCACGCGTGCGACGGAGTGGAACGAGGAGAACCGGGTCACGCGGGTGACGCAGAACGGGCAGGTGCTGTCGCGGATGCTGTACGACGGCGACGGCGAGCGGCGGTTGCACCAGCACCACGTGAGCGGCGAGGAGGAGACGGCGTACCACGACCAGCACCTGACGCTGCGGGACGGTCGGTTCGTGACGAAGCACATCTATGCGGGGCAGACGCGGATAGCGAGCAAGATGGATCCGGACTGGTTCCGTGACCCGCCGACGCTGTACTACCACCCGGACCACCTGGGCAGCACGAGCTTCGCGTCGAACAACGAGCAGACGCTGACGCAGCGGGACGAGTACTTCCCGAGCGGGGAGCTGTGGATCGACGCGTCGGACTCGCGGTACGAGCTGAGGCGAGCGTACGTGTTCACGGGGAAGGAGCTCGACCAGGCGACGGGGCTGTACTACTTCGGGGCGCGGTACTACGACCCGAGGAGCAGTGTGTGGCTGAGCCCGGATCCGATCCTGGACGAGTACATGGACGGAGGGACGAGCGGAGGGGTGTTCAACCCCGGGAACCTGGGGCTGTACAGCTACACGCTGAACAACCCGGTGAACCTTGTCGACCCGGATGGGAGGAGCGCGCAGGGGGCGCATCGGAACTTCCCGCCTGGGGCCAACGGGTGCAGGCACCCGAGCTGCTTCAACGGGCCGGCGGGGCAGAAGTACCACCAGGAGCAGATGCTGCAGCGGATGAACGCAGGCGCTGCGGCGGCGGGTCGCACGTCTCGCGGTATCGGGGACGGCATGCGCCGGCTGCTGTTCAGGTTCGTCATGCAGCAGCAGGCTGCTCGGCCGCCGGCGCAGCCAGCCGCCGCGCCGGCGCAGCCGCCGCAGGCTACGCAGCCGGCGAAAGGCCCGCAGCCGGCGCCGGCGGCGAAACCGCCGCAGGGGGCGGAGGCGGCGAAGGCGGCGACATCATCATCCGCAGCGGGTGCAAACGGAGGACTCAAATGGGGGAATCCGGCGAGTAAGCCAACCTATGGTCACACATTTACTAGTCACACGGCAAAGCTTACGCCGAAGCAGCTAACGGATAGGGCCAGAGGGTTGGGTCACCAGGCAAGCCAGTGGACAAATGACAAGGCGGCGGCCAATTTTATTGCGGACGTGGCAAAGAAAGGTCCTGGGGTTCACGATGTCCCGCTTCCGAAGGACATGGGGCGGAGCTTTCTTGCTGATGGAACTCAGCTGAATTCCGATATGGCGCGGGTGATAGTCAAGCCAGATGGTGGGGTGAGGACCGCGTTTCCGTTTAGCTCGACTCATCCCAACTAAGATGCGCGAGGTTGACGTGATTGAAGACGAAATTGCATCGATTCGAAGAATTTGTTCTGATCTCGGGCTTCCTGAGGGAGATTCGTATGTTCAGGATTGGGCGTATGAATTGCCGGAGGAGTTTCGGGACGAGGTTGCATTCTACAGGTATCTGGATGCGTACGCTAACCCGACATATGGGGATCCTGAGCGGCGCATACTAATGCAGCTGGCACTGGATGTGGCGAACGATTTGCTGCAGCGGGATGAAAATATTGGTGTGTCGGCATGGAATGCTTTGGCCAGTGTCATTCGCGTGAGGCCTGATCTTCATCGAGATCAAGTTGAGTATTGGGCAGCGGTCGGGGAACCTCTGGAGGACGCCTTTGCATTGACGCGCATGGTTCGAGGGCTTTGGAATGAGATCTACGCTTGTGCGGACGAGCAGTCTTCGTGAGGTGTTGTGGTGCGGTGTGTCGAATTTTATGTTTCGTGGATAGAGCGTCAGCGCGGGTACGACCCGGCAGGCAACCTGGAGCGGGTGCGGAACGAGGTGCCGTACGAGCAGGACATGCCGGGCTCGGTGCTGGTGGGGCCGACGACGCAGGAGTACGGGTACGACGATCTGTACCAGCTGCTCTCGGTGCGCGGGACGTACCAGGATCGGAGAGACTGGCAGTACCGGTACCGGCTGTCGTTGGCGTACGACGAGATTGGCAACATCCTGACCAAGGACCAGGCGAGCTACCGGTACGAGCCGCGAACGTGCCCTCCCCCTCCGGAGCCGTGCGACCCATGGCAGGAGGGCCACGCGATTCGGGAGCAGACGTACCGGTCGGAGTACCGATACACGGGCCCGCAGCCGCACGCGCCGAAGCGCATCGACGAGCAGCTCGTGGCGGAGTCGGCCCCGTGGTCGCGGGTGATCAGCTACGACGCGAGCGGCAACCAGACCGGCTGGACTTACCCTGGCTCGGGCACGCGTGCGACGGAGTGGAACGAGGAGAACCGGGTCACGCGGGTGACGCAGAACGGGCAGGTGCTGTCGCGGATGCTGTACGACGGCGACGGCGAGCGGCGGTTGCACCAGCACCACGTGAGCGGCGAGGAGGAGACGGCGTACCACGACCAGCACCTGACGCTGCGGGACGGTCGGTTCGTGACGAAGCACATCTATGCGGGGCAGACGCGGATAGCGAGCAAGATGGATCCGGACTGGTTCCGTGACCCGCCGACGCTGTACTACCACCCGGACCACCTGGGCAGCACGAGCTTCGCGTCGAACAACGAGCAGACGCTGACGCAGCGGGACGAGTACTTCCCGAGCGGGGAGCTGTGGATCGACGCGTCGGACTCGCGGTACGAGCTGAGGCGAGCGTACGTGTTCACGGGGAAGGAGCTCGACCAGGCGACGGGGCTGTACTACTTCGGGGCGCGGTACTACGACCCGAGGAGCAGTGTGTGGCTGAGCCCGGATCCGATCCTGGACGAGTACATGGACGGAGGGACGAGCGGAGGGGTGTTCAACCCCGGGAACCTGGGGCTGTACAGCTACACGCTGAACAACCCGGTGAACCTTGTCGACCCGGATGGGAGGAGCGCGCAGGGGGCGCATCGGAACTTCCCGCCTGGGGCCAACGGGTGCAGGCACCCGAGCTGCTTCAACGGGCCGGCGGGGCAGAAGTACCACCAGGAGCAGATGCTGCAGCGGATGAACGCAGGCGCTGCGGCGGCGGGTCGCACGTCTCGCGGTATCGGGGACGGCATGCGCCGGCTGCTGTTCAGGTTCGTCATGCAGCAGCAGGCTGCTCGGCCGCCGGCGCAGCCAGCAGCCGCGCCGGCGCAGCCGCCGCCGGCCGCGCAGCCGGCGAAAGCGGCGCAGCCGACACCGGCGGCGAAATCGCCGCAGGGGGGGCGGAGGCGGCGAAGGCGCCTGTGAAGCAGGCAGCACGGGCGACAGGAGCCGCAAGAGGGGGAGCGGCTAAGCCCCTTCCAGAGCTGAAAGTCGATCGCACTCAATTCGGAAAGAAAGTTGGCAAACACGCCGCGGACTTCGGACTCAACCCGGCCAAAGCCGAGCATCGCCAGTGGGTTCGAGATCGGATCGATGCAATAGTCCATAAATACGACGAAGTTCGACAGGGCCATGAAATCCCCAGAGTGGCGGAGGAAACCATTTTTCTGTTTCTTTTAGGCAAGGCGCCGACGTGGTGGTCACCAAACTGTCCGGCGATTTTGTGACAATTCTCGCAGGAGGCCAGTCCAATGGATGGTTCAATGGTGCTTCTCCCCGCTAATCTGAAGGTCCTGCCCGGCAGACGCATTCGTGCCGTGGCGCGGATATTGTTCGAGCGTGACGGGCAAATTGAGTCGGACGACGGGCCGCTCGAACTCTACTTGGACGACGGTACCGTAGTTCTCTTCGACGGATCGGCTGATGGTGAGAGTCTTCGGGTTCAAGGTGCACCCTGGGCGGATCCGTTTGAGCCACCGATTTCCGATGAAAACCGCCTCTACGTTGAGCAGAGTGGAAAATGGAGTAGGTTCGAGCAGTCAAGTGGTCCGAGGTTTGCGAGTCTGCTTGGCGAGGTCGTGTCTTCTGTGGCAATCATGAAGAACCAATTCGGTCGAGATGCCGGGGTTCAGATTTCTATTGGAGAAAAATGCCTTTGGTTCGTGGTTGCTGGCGATCAGTGCTATGTTCGCTGGGTACCCCCCGACGGGTTCACTCAAAGTGCTACTTGCGGGCAGTAGGGGCGTCGGTTCGAGCGGTAGTGCTGGAGTGGAGGCGACAAAGGTGATTGGAGCGAATTTGCTAAGAGCGCCTAACAAGAGCCTGCCCGGACGTAACTGAGGCAGATCAGGCAGACGGAGAGCTTGAGGAACCCACGGTGGATGTCGGCCCGCCGCTCGTAGCGTACAGTCAGGCGCCGGAAACGACGCAGCCATGCGATCGTCCGTTCGACGAGCCATCGACAACGGCCGAGCTTCTCCGACGACTCGATACTCTTGCGAGCAATGCGGGGTACGATGTGGCGCAGATGGCAAGCCAAGCGTAGGGCCGGGTCGTCGTATGCCTTGTCGGCGTGCAGCTTCTTGGGGCGGCGCCGCGGTCGGCCGAAAGGGCGCGCGATCGGCGGCACCGCATCCACCATGGGGGTGAACATCTTCGAGTCATGGACGTTGGTCAGCGTCATCTCGATGGTGAGAGGGATGCCACTCTGATCGACCAGGAGGTGATATTATTTCGAGCCCGCCCGGTCGCGATCTGTGGGGTTCGGGCCGGTCTCTTGGCCCCCCTTTTTGCCGGAACCAAGGAGGCATCCAGCGCAGCACGATTCCAGTTGATCTTGTCGGCCCCGCCGAGTTCATCAAGCAATGCCTCGTGGAGCCGATCCCACACGCCAGCCTGCTGCCAATCGCGCAATCTGCGCCAGCACGTCATTCCGCTGCAGCCGAACTCTTGCGGGAGATATTCCCAAGGGATCCCTGTCTTGAGCACAACCAAGATCCCCGTCAGGGCGATCCGATCAGGCGTACGCGGCCGGCCGCCCTGCGGCTTCGGCTCCGTTTTCGGCAATAGAGGTTCGACTCGCCCCCAGAGTTCGTCCGGCACCAACAGCTTGCCCATGTTGTATTCTGTCGCACATTCCGCATCGCTCAAGCGAGCGGGCAAACGAGCGGCGTCAGCAGGATAATGTTAGGTGCTCTAAGTGATTGTTCCCGGGTTCGGGTAGCGAGGGGCTGTTGTCTATCAGGTCAAAGACGGGACTCTGAAGTTGAAGACGGTCTTGCAATGGAGGCCGCTGAAATGAGTGAATCTGACTCGTTAAATGGTGTTGGGTTCTTTGAGTTGCGTGTGTCTGAGGACGATTCTGGTGTGGCGTATCTTCGGTTGCCGTCTCATCCTGGAACCAGTCCCTGTGAGATGTCCAAGTCTGCTCGGCTTTGTGATCTTATTGGTGATTACGATGGTCCGGATGTGGTGCTTGATTTTGATTTGAGGGGTGTTCTTGTGGGTATTGAGATAATTGCATAGGCTGGGAAATCTGGCGAAGTTGACGTCCGAGCCCCCCGGGCTGCGCGAGCCGCACGGGGGGAGGGGACCCTACCATGCGACACACGCAGACGAACCCGCAGCACCCGGACGAGCCTGCGGTGACGCAGTACCTGCTGCACATCGGGTACGACGAGTTCGAGCAGCGGGTGAGGGTGGTGCACGGCAACGGGATCGCGACGTCGTATCGGTACTACGAGAAGTCGCGGCGGCTTCAGGAGATCAACGCGGACCACCGCGACCGGTACCTCGTGGAGCGCGGCCGGCCGGCGCGGGCGTTCCAGCGGACGCGGTACGCGTATGACGCAGCGGGCAACCTGGAGCGCGTGCGGAACGAGATTCCGTATGCTCAGTTGATTCTGGTATTGAAGCTATGGAATGCATATGCGAGAGCGTGTTCGTGAGGTGTTGATGCTGCTGTCGAGCTTGGAACTGCAGCGTGCCTACCAGGCGCGGATTCCTGCTGTGAACGTGGCGGAGGAGCTGTTTAATCAATGGGACGATTGCTACAGGCCAGACAACGCTGAGTTTGACTCTCTGTTTTCTGTGGAGGAGGGCCGCGCGCTTGGGGAGTTCTCCAGGATTATCGATGTCATCGCCGAAGATACCCCTCGGGTTCTTCCTCCACTGGAGGAATTCATGGCGACTGAGGCGTGGAAGCGGCTCTGCGCCGAAGAACAGAAGGCTTTAGGGGCACTGGCCAACCAGGGGCCGCGGAACTGCGGCGCTGGCTGGATGGGTGACGCCGCGGAACGGTTCGCTTGATGAGAATGCGAGCAGGGGCAGGTGTGGATGAGGGCAAGGCGCTGCTCCTCGGTGCTGAGTTGTTTCGCTCGGTTGTGAGCGAGATGCGCCCAGCGTGGATCGGCGGAGTCCTTGAGGCGGTCCTTGCTGTGACCCGATGCGACTTCTTGGGGTTCGGGCAGAGGACCGTGGCAATATGTCGCGACAGGAATTCGTGAGGTACGGCGGAGGGCCTGTTCCTCGGTCTCAGGCGGGTCAGCCTGAATCTCGAGAGCGAAGGGGCGCCAATCGAGTGTGCGATGGTAGAGCTTCTCGAGGTCTCCGCTAAGGTCGTATTCAATGCAAGCGGAGCTCAGCCGGGTTTTGACGCACACGCCGGAGCACGGGGCCTCCCGCTGGTGTGGCACATCATGAGGCTCGTCGAGGAAGGACCTGGACGCGAGGAGGCGCTGCGCTGCGTTGAAGAAGCCTTGTGGCGAGGGGTGGGAACGGAAGTCGCCAACAGGTTTGCGACAGGCCGGGCGAGGAACCTATGAGAGGATTGCGCTGGGGGCACGTTCCGGCACCAGGCCCCCAACCAGTCGAGGTCGGGGCGGCCGCGTTACGGCGGGCGTCGCGCCAGGTTCGGGCGCGGCGCTGGTCGTGTCTGTGTGCGGCGGCACCGCGGTTCGGCCGGCGCGAGCTCCCCAGACCCGAGCTCAGCGATCGGGCTCGGGTCGGGCCCACGCCAGCCGAGGGGGGCGATCCGCCGCCACGCCCCCCAAACCCCGGCCGAAGCCGCGGATCGCGACGACGGTTCGCCACCGCAAATCAGCCTGCGGGAGCTCGTCCAGCGCGCGCCGCGGGCCCTCCGCCGCTCAGGGCGACGGCTGTGCCGGCACGAAGCGCTCGATGACCGCCTTGCGAAGCAGCTTCAGCGGCAGGATGCCCTGGGCGAGCACGAAGTCGTGGAATCGCTGCGCGTCGAAGCGCGAGCCCATGGTGGACGCGATCTCTCGCCGCAGCTCCATCAGCCGGGTGAACCCGTCGAAGTACGAGGTCGCCTGCCCCGGCGCCCGGCAGGTGTAACGCTCCACCTCGGGCGGCATGAACGGGAGCAGGATGGCCTCCGAGCAAAGCGCCCACCCCTCCATGTTGGCGCTGTTCTCCGCGAAGACGGCCCGGGCGATCGAGACGCCCCGCTCGACGAGCGAGGCGAGCTGGAGCTCGTGCCCGGGGCGCGCCGCGTGGGCGGTGAGCGTCCATGACGCCGCGGCGTAGGTGAAATCGTCGATCCTTCGCAGCTCGTCCGAGGGCCCTGGCAGGCTGAGCGGAAGCACGAACTCCCCCCGCTTCTCCCTGGTTGTCGAGCAGCCGCGGCGGCCGCATGCGCGGCGCCGGCATCTCGGCGCTCTCGGCGGCGGTGCCGAGCCGGATGCGCGCCGGCCGCTCCGGCAGCGTGACGAGGCGCTCCTTCCGGATGATCTCGTCCATCCGGGCGAGCCGCGCCTTGTAATGCGTCAAGATCGCCGCGGCCTGCAGCGCGAGCGCGGCCCCCTCGGCGCATGGACAAGTTGTTGAATTGGCACCGCTTTTCAGGGGACGTCGGAGCGCATGGAAAATGTTCAGTCAACCCGGGGTCAGGTCCCCGCAGCTGGGGCTTGACGTCTTCGGAAACGTTGGATCTCCTTCTCCGCTGGCAGATTTCGGTAGATGAAATCAAGATAGTGAAACTGGCCCTGCGCGGCCGCGTCGGCCGGCACAGCGCTGAGCCGCACGGGAAAGCGAGCGGTGGAACATGGCAGACATTCGTCATCTGGTCATCGTGATGCTCGAGAACCGCTCCTTCGATCACATGCTGGGTTACCTGCGCGGCACGGGCATGGACGTCGATGGGGCGATCGGCGCGACGAACTCGGACGATAACGGCACGCCGATCACTGGATATCATCTCGAGAGCACGAGAGTCCGGATCCGCCCGTATCACCACCGGAAGGAGGTCGTGAGGCAGATCAACGGCGGCGCGATGGACGGCTTCGTGAAGGGCTACAGCACGAACAGCCACGTCGCCGAGATCATGAGCTGGTTCGATCAGCGCGATCTGCTGACGTACGATAGCCTGGCGCGACAGTTCGTCGTTTGCGACCGGTGGTTCGCTTCGTTCGCGGGCCCGACGTGGCCGAACCGGTTCTTCGCGCTATGCGGGACCAGCGGCGGGCGCACCGGCAACCTGCAATGGATCGACCACGCGACGTTCTTCGACTTGTTGCCGGTCGACTCGTGGCGCTACTACTCGCACGACATCGCGTTCTTGCGCACCGTCGAGAAATACAAGGGCCACCGCGGGCCGCCGATCGCGAAGATCTCCTCGTTCTACAGGGCCTGCCGTGAAGGCACGCTGCCCAGCGTCTCGTGGATCGACCCGAACTTCACGCTGGTCGACGTGGACGCGCTGCTGAACTGGGCGAATGACGACCATCCGCCGGCCGACGTGGCGCGCGGTCAGAACCTGATCGCGCGCATCTACAACCACCTGATCGCGAGCCCGTCCTGGCCGCACGTGGCGCTGGTCGTGACCTACGACGAGCATGGCGGGTTCTACGACCACGTGCGCCCGCCGCCGTCGCCCGCGAACGAGGCGGCGCCGTTCGACACGCTCGGCGTTCGCGTGCCGGCCTTCGTCGTCTCGCCGTGGGCTCCGCGCGGCGTGCCGTTCCACGGAACACTCGATCATACGTGCATCGCGCGCACCGCGCTCGAGCTGTTCGCGCCCGATCGCGTGAACGCGCTGAGCCCTCGGGTCAGCGCGTCTCCGAGCCTGCTCTCCGTGCTCAGCGAGCCGAGGCCACGCACCGACCAGCGCAGGCTCGACGGTATCCCGATCCTGGAGACCGCGGTCGCCCCGATCCACATGGGCTCGACCGCCCCGTCCGGCTTTCACTCGATGGAGCTCACCGACGCCCAGCAGGAAATTCTGACGCTGAAGAAGGCCGCGCTCGAGGCCGGCGTGCCCGTCGAGAACCATTGAGCCAGAGCGCGGCCCTCCGCGGCCGCGCTCCCCTCCGAGCGAACCCGGCGTCGACGCGCCCTGCCTCCACGGGGAGCCCGCTCGCCGGCCAGCCGCGCCAGCCACGCGGTGACCTCTCCGCTTCGCGTCACGCGCCCTCCAGCGCCGCCGTGCAGTGGCCGCAGCGCACCGCCTTGATGGGGATGCTCATCGCGCACTCGGGGCACTCCTTCGTCGTCACCTCCTCCGCGTGCTGTCTCTGAAGCTTCCCCATGAGCCGCACCAGGAGGAAGACGCAGAGCGCGACGATGAAGAAGCTCACCAGGCTGTTGATGACGACCCCGTACTGGAGGAGCACCGCGCCGGCCTTCACCATCTCCTCGGGGGTCGCGTACGGACCGGGCCCGCTCGGGGGCTTCAGGACGATGTAGTGCCGGCTGAAATCGATGCCGCCCGTCAGGAGGCCTATCGGCGGCATGATCACGTGATCTACCAGCGTCTTGACGATGTTGCCGAACGCCGCGCCGATCACGACGCCCACGGCCATGTCGACGACATTGCCACGAACCGCGAACTTCTTGAAATCCTCCCAGAACATCGCTTCCTCCGGCGTCGGGGGCTCCTGCCCTCGCGATCGCACCGCTCCGGTATCATCTCTCCGCGATCAGGACGCTACCAGACGCCCGTGCGGACCGCGCGGCAGCGGCGGTCGCCGCCCTCCGCGCAGCCGCCGCCAGCAGCACGAACGGTGCCACCGGGCTCGTCCGTGGGCTCACCCTGGCTAGCCGCCCGCAACTGCGCCCTCCGCGCGTTGCCCGCCGCGCTCCCGCGCGGTCCCTCGCTCGTCCCGCGCTCCCTCCCCGCTCTCCGCCCGCTCCCCGCCGCGCGTCGGGCCCCCCGCCCGTCGGCTTCCCCGCGCTCGCAGCGCGGCCGCTGCCCCGCCCCCGTGCAAGAGCGCCACACCTGGGGCCAACTGCGCCACCTCCCACCGATTTCGTACATGGCGGTTCCCCGGCCCGGGGCGGCTCTCTAGGATGCGCGCCGGAGGAACCACCGAGCCATGGACCCCGACGCCGAGGCCGCCCTGCGCTACCGCGCCAAAGCCGAGCTGCGGAAGCGCGCTCGGGCCCTCCGCGGCTCCATCCCCCGCGACGCCATCCTCGAGCGATCGCGCCGGATCCAGCGCGCGCTCGCGGAGCTGCCGGCCCTCGCTGCGGCCCGGCGGGTCGCGCTCTTCTACCCGATCGAGGGGCGCAACGAGGTCGACCTCCGGGAGCTCGATCCGCTGCTGCGCGCCCGCGGCGCCCGGGTCGCGTACCCCTCCGTCGACCCCGAGTCGCGCGCCATGACCTTCCGCTTCGTCGAGGACCCCGAGGCCATGGAGGAGCGCGGCCTCGGCTTCCGCGAGCCCGGGGCGACCGACGAGGAGGCCGCGGCGCTCGACGTCATCGTCGTGCCCGCCCTGCAGATCGACGCCCGGGGGCATCGGATCGGCTATGGCGCCGGCTATTACGACAGCACCCTGCCGCGCTTCTGCCCCCCGGCGCATGCGGTGGGCGTCGTGTTCGACTTCCAGCTCGTCGCCGAGGTGCCGGCGACCCCGGGCGACGTCCCGCTCGGGACCATCGTCACCGACGCCCGCGTGCTCGCCGCCGAACCCGCCTAGGATGCCCAGGGCGCAGGTGGGAGAGGACATCGCGAGCGACAGGCCCGTCCTCCTCGCGGCCATCGCCTCGGGCGCGATGATCGCCCAGCAGGTCGCCGGCCGGGCGACCCGTGACGCCCTCTTCCTCGCCAGCTTCGGCGCGGCCGACGTCCCCAAGGTCATGGCCGCCGGCGCGGCCCTGTCGTTCGCCGCCGTCGTCCTGCTCTCGCGCGCGCTCCTCCAGCTCTCCCCCGCGCGCGTCGTCCCGGCCACGTTCGCCGCGAGCTCCGTGCTCCTCGCCCTGGAGTGGGCCCTCGCCCGGCGCGCGCCCGGCGCCGCCGCCCTCGTCTTTTACCTGCACATCGCCGTCTTCGGCGCGACCCTCATCTCCGCCTTCTGGTCGCTCGTCAACGAGCGCTTCGACCCCCACACCGCCCGCCACTCCATCGGGCGCATCGCGGGCGGCGGGACCGTCGGCGGCGTGATCGGCGGCCTGTTCGCCTGGCGCGCCAGCCGCCTCATCGACGCCCCGACGATGCTCCTCGCCCTCTCCGCGGTGAGCGCGCTCACCGCCTGGGCGACCCACCACCTGGGCGCCGGCCTCGCGCGCGCGGCCCGCGCCACCGGCGGGGCAGGGCGCACCGAGGTTGAGGCGGGGCGCACCCAGGTTGAGGCGGGGCGCACCCAGGTTGAGGCAGGGCGCACCCAGGTTGAGGCGGGGCGCACCCAGGTTGAGGCGGGGCGCACCCAGGTTGAGGCGGAGGCGGGGCGCGCCGAGGTTGAGGCGGCGGCGGGGCGCACCCAGGTTGAGGCGGCGGCGGGGCGCACCCAGGTTGAGGCGGCGGGGCGCACCCAGGTTGAGGCAGGGCGCACCCAGGTTGAGGCGGAGGCGGGGCGCGCCGAGGTTGAGGCAGGGCGCACCCAGGTTGGCGCCGGTGGGTCGGGGCTCGCCGCGCTGCGCGACAACAGCCACCTGCGCGACCTCGGCCTGCTCGTCGGGCTCGGCGCCGTGAGCGGCGCGCTGTTCGACGTGGCCCTCAGCGTCGAGGCGGCCGCCGCGATGACCGACCGCAGCGCGCTGCTCTCGTTCTTCGCGCTCTTCCACCTCTCGGTGAGCGTGCTCTCGTTCCTCGTGCAGTCGCTCGCCGCCACCTTCTCGCTCGACCGGCTCGGGCTCGCCGCCACCATCGGCATCCTCCCGGCCGCGGTCGTCGCGAGCACCCTCTCCGTCGTGGTCGCGCCGCGGCTCTGGGCCGCCTCCATCGTCCGCGCGACCGAGGCGGTGCTCCGGAACTCGCTGTTCCGGTCGGGCTACGAGCTGCTCTACACGCCGCTGCCCCCGGACCAGAAGCGGTCGATCAAGACGCTCATCGACGTCGGCTTCGACCGCATCGGCACCGCGGCGGGCAGCGGCCTCGCGATGGCCCTGCTCGTGCTCGCCCCGGGCGGGTCGCTCCCGCTGCTGCTCGGCCTCGGCGCGGCGGCCGCGGGCGTCACGCTGCTCTTCACGCCTCGGCTGCACCGGGGCTACGTCGCCGCGCTCGAGGGCAGCCTGCGCTCCGGCGCCGTCTCGCTCGACCCGACGAACGTCGTCGACGCGACCACCCGCCGCACCCTGAGCGGCACCGTCGACGCGCTCAGCCGCGACAGGGTCCTCGCCGAGCTCGCCGCGCACCGGAGCGCCGCGGCGGCGCGGCACGACGCCGGGCGCGCTCCCGCCGACGGCGAGCGCACGTCGCACCCCGGCCCGCCGCTCTCCGGCCGCTCACCGCTCTCCGGCCGCGCGTCGCTCGCCGGCCCTGCCCCCGGGGACTCGCCGCGGCCTCCGGCGGATGATCGCAGGGGCGTCGACGGGCCGCTGTCCGCGCGCGCCGCGTCGGCCGCGCTCGCGTCCGATCCGGTGCTCGCCGCCACGGCCGACCTGCGCTCCGGCGATCCCGAGCGGATCCGCCGGGCGCTCGTCCGGGAGCCGGACCCCGCGCTCGTGCCGCACCTCCTCCCGCTCCTCGAGCGCGAGGGGCTCACCTCCGAGGCGATCCGGGCGCTCCGCGCCGTCGCCCCCCGCGCGACCGGCCAGCTCACCGACGCGCTCCTCGATCCGTCCGTGAGCGTCGCCCTCCGGCGCCGCATCCCGCGGGTGCTCCAGGCCTGTCCCACCCAGCGCGCCGCCGACGGCCTGCTCCTGGGCCTCGCCGACGAGCGCTTCGAGGTGCGTTTTCAGTGCGGCGTCGCGCTCGCGCGGCTCCTCCAGCAGCGCGCGCCGATCCACCTGCGGCGCGACGACGTGATCGAGGCGGCGATGCGCGAGATCGCGATCGGCCGCCGGGTGTGGGACGCCCAGCCCCCCGGCGTCGCGCCCCCGGTCGAGGCGCCGCCGGCCGAGCGATGGCTCGTCGAGCGGACGAGCCGCAGCCTGGAGCACGTGTTCCGCGTCCTCTCGCTCTGCCTCGAGCGCGAGCCGCTCGAGATCGCCTACAGGGCGCTCCACGCCGACGACGCCCACCTCCGCGGGACCGCGCTCGAGTACCTGGAGAACGTCCTGCCGGCGCCCATCCGCGAGAGCCTCTGGCCGTACCTGGGCGCCCGCGCGCCCGCCCCACCCGAGCCAGACGCTGCCGAGCCGCGCGCGCCGCGCCTGCCCGAGCACGCGCTCGACGAGCTTCGCCGCTCTGCCGCCGGCATTCCGCGGCCGTCGATCTCCGCTGCGCGCCGACGACGAGAGCCACGCACGTAGCGCGTGCCCCACCGCTCATCGCTCCGGCGAGCGACAAAAAAAAAGCGTCGCCGGGGCCTAGGGGGGGGAGAGGCCGCACCAGCAACGCTCGTCCGTGAACTAGCAGCTCACATGCCACCGCGAGAAGACGGAAATAGATTTAAAATTCGCATAGATGTCCCGGGCGCACCCTCCCGGCGTTGCACTCCTGCGATTTCATCCTTGCAAACGAGCATCGTGTCGAGGACGTCCCCCACCCATCCGTCTCAAGGTGTTCCCCCCGGCCCTCTGCCCCATCTCCAGCGGTTTCCGCCCCCTCTCTGCCCCATCCAGAGCCGCAGCAGAGCGGCGGTCTCCCGCACAGGAGACGGGCCCAGATCGGCGTTTTCGGCGCGGAAGCGCACTCCGGTGCGCTGAGCACCGAAAACGTCGAGGTGGGCCCGTCTCCTGTGCGGGAGACCGCCGCTCTAATGGAGGGGTTCGCGGCGGTGGGCGCGCTGGTCGAGGTGCTCGGCGATGGTGAGCCGGTCGGCGTCGCTCATGACCACGAAGCGGACGGCGAGCAGGTTGTCGCGGTCCCAGACCGGGCGGGCGCGCAGCCGGATGGGGCGCCCGACCCCGAGGTCGAGCTCGAACGGGGTCACGGCGGGCAGCGCGCGGCCTGCCAGCGCGGGCGCGCGCTCGACGACCATGCCCGTGGGGGAGAGATCGATCGCGCGACACCGGTGCCGGTGGCCATCGACGAGCGCCGAGACGGGGAAGTCGACCTGCGCGCGCGCGCCCTGCCTCCGATCCATGAAAGCCTCCTTGGTGTCCTCGTGACGCGGCGATCCTAGGTCGCGGGGCTCGTCCGGGCCAAACATCGGGCGGGCGAGCCGCGCGGTCCGCTCGCGGCGCCGGGGCGCGATCTCGGCGCGGTCCGCTGGTGGCGCGGGGGAGCGATCTCGGCGCGCGCGGGATCGGTGCGATATGCTGGCCCGTCGAAAGGAAGGTGTGGCGATGCCCACGTGCCGGGAATGCGATAACGAGGTCGACGAGCTCAAGACGATCAAGGTCGGAAGCAAGAAGAAGAAGGTCTGTGAGGACTGCGCCGACCGCGCGGCGCAGGAGGGCGCGATCGCCGAGGAGAGCGAGGCGGTGGTGCAGCAGATGATGGGCTTCAAGGGGAGGCGCTGACCGCTCGCACGCGCGCGCGCCCGCCGATTCCCGCCGATCTCCCCCGCGCGGCGAGCAGCGCGACGCCGCGCGGACGCCGCCGATCTCCCCGTCGAACGCCGGTCCGTCGTCCCTCTCCACGATCTCCCGCGAGCCCGTGCCGCGCGCGTCGCGGCAGGCCAGCCGCGACGCGCGCGGCGGATCCTCCGCCAAGCGATCGAGCAGGGCTGCGAGATGTCTTCTTGCTTGCGATGCAGCGGTGTCGCCGAGGAAGCGCGCGACCTCCCTCGGGGCACAGGCGCCGCGGCCGAGATAGCGAATGCAGGGGCAAGGTAGGCAAAGGTCGTTGGCCGACATGGAGAACGCTGTCGCATTGGGGTTTTACCCACATTTCCCCGGGGATTTCGTCTGCATTCAAGCGAGCGGACGACCACTTCTCTATACCTTCCTTACATCAGCGGACGGACTGCGCATTGCAGTTCTGCATCGAAAATTTGCAACCGCGATGTGAAAAGCGGCCGAGGTGTGCGACCTAATTGGGTGTTCGTTTCGTTTTCGAAAGCATTTCGTCTTGACCCGTCGTGTTAATCCGGGAATAAGTTGTTTCACGAGAGCGCCGGTATCCGCCCCTCTGGTGCTGAATGGTCTGCACCGATGGTTCGCGGCGCGAAGGCACGCAGCGGGAGGCTCCTCTTCTGCCCCCTGGTGCTTTCGCCCGTTACGGTCCTGTTCACCACAGGGGTTCAACGACGCCGGGGGAGATAAAGCCATGCATTCAATTTCTCAAGGCTTTGGGTCGCTGTCGATTGCCGCCGGTAAGGTCATCGCTTCCCTGTTGGCGATGTCGATCGTCGGCTTCGGCTGCGCGCCGCTCGACGAGGACGTGACCGCAGAGGAGCTGGACGCGGAGGAGCAGGCGGCCGGCACGAC
This sequence comes from Sorangium sp. So ce281, assembly GCF_051527395.1. NCBI lineage: Bacteria > Pseudomonadati > Myxococcota > Polyangiales > Polyangiaceae > Sorangium > Sorangium sp. So ce281. The sequence goes on along the minus strand of NZ_CP150322.1, from coordinate 9,130,221 downwards.
GTATCAAGTTGGTCCCACGCGCACCTACAAGACCATCGGTGAGGTAGCCAGCAGACTGCAGCCGGGCGACGTGGTGGCGGTCGACGGCAACGCGACGTACTCGGGCAACATCAGGCTCACGAAATGGGGCACGCCCACCTCGAAGATCACGATCCGCGGCGTTCGCGTCGGCGGGAAGCGCCCCGTCCTGAAGGGCGGCACCAACACGATCGAGATCAACGCGAACCACATCGTCTTCGAGGGGTTCGATGTGACGGGCGGCACCTCGAGGTGCATCTTCCAGCACGGGCACGATGTCACCATCCGTGACTCCGTGATCCACGATTGCCCAGCGCACGGGATCCTGGGCGCCGACAGCGATTCGGGTTCGCTGTTGGTGGAATACGTGGAGGTCTATAACTGCGGTAGCGGTACGCAGAAGCACCCGATCTACATCGCGACGGATGAGTCCGCCTACCCGGGCTCCGTGTTCCGGATGCAGCACAGCTACGTCCACGATGCAATCGGTGGCAACGCGGTGAAGACCCGCGCGGAGCGGAACGAGATCTATTACAACTGGATCGAGGGCGGGCTCTACAAGGACCTCGAGCTCATCGGCCCCGACGGGCAGGATCCGGGGCTCGCGCGGGAGGACTCCGATGTGGTCGGCAACGTCTTCCGCAAGACGCACACGCAGTACGTGATCCGCGTCGGCGGCGACGGCACCGGCGACACCAACGGGCGGTATCGGTTCGTGAACAACACGTTCCTGCTGATGGCGGGGTCGAGCGCGGCGATCCACCTGTTCGATGGCATCGAGAGCATCGAGCTCCACAACAACATCTTCCATCGCGTCGGGGGCGGGAGCGTTCAGGTCTTCCGTGACGACGCGAGCTGGAAGACCGGCAGCCCGCTCATCAAGGGCGTCAACAACGCCGTGCCCACGGGCACGACGGTGCCTTCCGGCTTCACGGGGACGCTGATCGTGAGCGATCCCGGCTTCTCGAGCATCGGCAACCGCGACGTGACGCTGCTCTCGACGAGCCCGCTGCGGAACGCGGGGGTCAGCTCGACGACGGGGATCTCGGGGCGCACGTTCCCGTCGCCGCTCGCGATGCCGCTCTACCACCCGCCGAAGGCGGCGCTCGCGGCCGTCGGCTCCGCGCAGCGGCGGACGGCCGTGGGCGCGGTCGACATCGGCGCGTTCGAGTTCGGGACGACGACCACGACGCCGACGCCCACGCCGACGACGCCGACGCCCACGCCGACGACGCCGACGCCCACCCCGACTCCGGCGTGCTCGGTCGTCAACGCTGGCCAATGGTTCAATTCGTCGCTGCCTTCGACCCAGCGGGGCACCTTCACGGCGACCTGGGACGTGACGCCGAGCGCGTCGAAGATCGACGCCGTGGTCGGCCTCTCGAGCGGCTCCGCGAGCCAGTGGACCCAGCTCGCCGCGATCGTCATCTTCGACGAGGAAGGCAATGTCCGCGTCCGGAACGGCGCGAGGTACCAGGCGCTCCGGGTGTTCCCGTACACCGGCGGGACGACCTATACCGTCCGGATGGTGGTCGACGTGGCGGCGAAGCGGTACTCGGTGTACATCCGGCCGAAGAACGGCACCGAGGTGCAGCTCGCGAGCAACTACGCGTTCAGGTCCGAGCAGGCCAGCGTCGCTTCGCTCGCGAACTGGGCGATGACGCAGACGATCGGAACGGCCACGCTGTCGGCCTGCAACTTCAAGATCCAGTGATCCCACGGGGGGCCGGCGCGACGAGCGCCGGCGCTTCCTCGAGGCGGTCGTCCGAGGGGGCCCGGCGCGAAGAGACGGTGTCCTTCGCGCGGCGCGGGGACCCCGCCGGACTCACCTGAGACAAAGCTCCTCCGGCTTCACCGGAGGAGCTTTTTCATTTGGGCTCAGACATCCGCCCTCCCCGCGCCGCGCGAAGAACACGGCCTCCTCGTGCCCACGGAGGCCGATGGGGCCTAGGCGATAACCAAGCTTCGCGCCCTGAGCGTGACCGAACGAGCCTGCTTGACGCCTCACGAGAGCGCCGCTCGGTCACATGGCCAGAGAGGGAGTTTGGGGGTAGCCGTGATGGACGCGGCGCCGGGCCGCCCCGGAGGCTCAGGCGAGGCCGCTGCGCTGGAGCAGGGCGTCGAGGGTGGGCTCGCGGCCGCGGAAGCTCCTGTAGAGATCCATCGGGTCCTGCGTGTCGCCGAGCGCGAGGATCTGGCTCCGGAACGCGTCGCCCACCTTCCGGCTGAACAGGCCCTCTTCCTGGAAGCGGGAGAAGGCGTCGGCGTCCAGCACCTCGGCCCACTTGTACGAGTAATAGCCCGCTGCGTAGCCCACCGGGCTCGAGAAGAGGTGCGAGAAGCCGGCGATCATGGCGTAGCCCTCGGGCAGCGGGACGGGCGAGTAACGCCCGAGGACCTCGCGCGCGAACTCGACGACATCGCCCTGCTCTCCGGTCCAGTCCATGTGGAGCGCGAGGTCGATCTCGGCGAAGCCGAGCTGCCGCATCGTCGCGGCACCCGCGCGGAACGTGCGGGCCGCGCGCATGCGCTGGAGCAGGTCGTCGGGGACGGGCGCGCCCGTCTCGTGGTGGCGCGCGAAGAGATCGAGCGCGTCCCGCTCCCAGCACCAGTTCTCCATGATCTGCGAGGGGAGCTCGACGAAGTCCCAGGCGACGTTGGTGCCGGCGAGGCTCCGGATCGGCACCCGGCTCGAGGCGTGGTGCATCATGTGCCCGAACTCGTGGAACAGCGTCTCGACCTCGCGGTGGTTGAGCAGCGCGGGGCGGCCGCCGACCGGCGGGGTGAAGCTGCCCGCGAGGACCTCGAGGTGGCGCGCGTCCTCGCCGGCCGCGCGCCCGTCGTCGCTCGGCGCGCCCGTGACGAGCCCGTGCATCCAGGCGCCGTCGCGCTTCTGCTCGCGCGGCACGAAGTCGAGATAGAAGGCGGCGCTCTGGGCGCCGTTCGGCTCGACGAGCTGGTAGGCGCGGACGCTCGGGTGCCACGTGGGGGCGGCCTGCCAGGGCGCGATGCGCACGCCGTAGAGGCGGTGGGCGATCTCGAACAGGCCGGAGACGACGCGATCCAGCGGGAAATACGGGCGGAGCGCCTCGTCGTCGAAATCGTAGCGGGCGCGGCGGAGCTTCTCGGCGTAGTAGGCGACGTCCCACGGCGCGAGCGGCGGCGCGTCCGGGCCCTCGATCTCGCGGCGGAAGGCGGCGAGATCTTCCTTCTCGCGGGCGAAGACCGGCTCGGTGCGCGCCCGCAGCGTGTCGACGAAGCGGCGCGCCGCGGCGCCCGTCTTCGCCATCCGGTCCTCGAGCACGAGATCGGCGAAGCTCGCGTAGCCGAGCAGCCTCGCCTTCTCCCCGCGGAGCTCGAGGATGCGGCGGATGAGCGGCCGGTTGTCGTGGTCGCCCTCGGTCGCCCGCGTGTTGAAGGCGCGGTAGAAGCGCTCGCGGATGGCGCCGTCGTCGAGGTGCGTGAGCACGGGGATGTAGCTCGGCGCCTGCAGCGTGAAGCGGTAACCCTCGATGCCTCTGTCCTTCGCGCCCTGACGGGCCGCCTCGACCGCGCTCGGCGGCAGGCCGGCGAGGCGGGCGGCGTCCTCGACCACGAACTCGAAGGCGTTCGTCGCGTCGAGCACGTTCTGCGAGAAGCGCAGGGTGAGCGTGGCGAGCTCGACGTCGATCTCGGAGAGGCGCTTCTTGCCGGTCGGGTCGAGCTCGGCGCCGCTCCTCCGGAAATCATCGAGGGTCTTCTTCAGGAAGCGGCGCCGTGGGCCCGTCAGCGCCGCGGCCTCGGGCGTGGCCGCGTACGCCTTGAGCGCGCCGTAGACGCCCTCGTTGAGGGCGATGCCGCTCAGGAACTCGCTGACCTCCGGCTGGACGGCGTTGTACGCGGCGCGCAGCGCGGGTGTGGTGGACGTCGATTCGAGGTGGGAGACGACGTTCATGGCGCGGTCGAGCCGCTCGGTGACGGCCTCGAGCGCGGCGAGGGTGTTGTCGTAGGTGCGGGGGCCGGGCGCCGCGACGAGCGCGTCGAGCCGGGCGCGGGCGTCCTGGAGCAGCGCGCGCACCGCGGGCTCTACGTGCTCGCTCCGGATGCGATCGAACGGGATCTCGAAGCCGAGAGTGAGCAGGGGATTGTCGGTCGCTTCGGTCATATCGCTCCTGGTTGGGCTTGATGGGGCCGGCGGGCGGGCGCGGGCCGGCGACCCTCGGCCGGTCCGCGCAGCCCTACCTTGGTAAAGGCGCCGGCGAGGGTTGGCCAGTAGTTCGTCGTCCAAGTTCTTCCATGGTGGATGGGAGGGGGCCGAGCGCCCTCCCCGGGGGGCCTGATGTCACGGCGAGGGCGGAGCTCGGTGAGACGAGGTGAAGCGCGGGCGAGCGGCTAGACGCCCAGCCACCGCGCGACGATCGTGGCGAGCACGTCGGACGTCCCCGAATGGATGCTGCCGCCCAGGGCGTCGTCGATGGCGGAGGGGAGGCCGCTCTCCTCGAGGTAGCCAGCGCCGCCGCGGAGCCGGAGGTCGTCGAGCGCGGACGCCACGGCCGAGTCCGCCGTGTGCCACTTCGCGAGCGCGGCCTCGGCCTGGCCGCGCTCGCCCTGGTCCAGCGCCCACGCGGCGCGGTAGATGAGCAGCCGCGACGTCTCCAGCCGCAGCTTCATCTGCGCGAGGCGGTGCGCGACGGCCTGGTGGCGGGCGATCGCCTGGCCGCCGATCTCGCGCTCGCGGGCGAAGCGGACGGCGTCGCCGAGGGCGCGCTCCATGGCGCCGAGGCGGAAGGCGAGGATGAGCGCGCGCTCGAAGGTCATCGCGATCTGGAAGACGGCGAGGCCGGCGCCGGCGCGGCCGAGGAGCGCGTCGTGGCCGACCTCGCAGCCGGCGAACGAGACGGGCGCGAGCCGCGCGCCCCGGAGGCCCGCGGTCGCGAGCGGCGCGCCGGGGAGGATGCGCGCGGCGCCCTCGCCCGCGGCGCGGGGGACGAGCAGCGCGGTGAGGCCGCGCGCCGGGGCCCCTCCGGCGCGGCCGCCGCCGTCGCGCGCGACCGCGAGGTACACGTCGGCCCGGTCGGCCCAGGTCACGTACCGCTTGTCGCCGGTGAGCCGGTAGCCGGCGTCCGTGCGGTCGGCCCTGGCCTGCACCGACGCGACGTCCGAGCCCGCGCCGGCCTCGGTCGCGGCGACCGTCGCGATGCACGCGCCGCTCGCCATCGGCGGCAGCCACGCGCGCTGCTGCGCGGGCGTGCCCACGCGCGCGAGCAGGAGCGCCACGCCGAAGAGGTGCGCCCCCGCGGCGAGCAGGACGCCGCCGTCGCGCAGCGTCGCGCCGAGGCCCTCGTAGGCGAGCGCCGTCGTGACGAGGTCGAGGCCCTCGCCGCCGAGATCGCGGGCGATCGGCAGGCCGAGGGCGCCGCCCCGGGCGAGGACGCGCATGCGATCGTCCGGGGCCGCGGCGTCGGCCTCGGCGCCGAGGGCCCGCATGCGGTCGTGGACGGCGCGCTGGGAAGGGGTCCACCCGAAGTCCATCGTCGCTGCGATACCAGAGCCGGCGAGGGGCGGGGAGGAGACGAGGACGGCGCGCGCCGACGACGCGCCCGCGGGCTCAGTAGGGGCGCTCTCCGGCGAAATTGCCGGGAGGATCGTAGTTGCACACCCAGATCTGCCAGGTGCCACCGCCGAACGGCGAGCCGGTCGTGCAATCGGCGACCCCGCAGCCGAGCCGCAGGGAGTCGGCCCATACCACCTGCGTGTAATGGCCGCAGGTGGAGCTGCAGGCATTGCTCGCAAGGTCGTAGTTGGCCGCCTCGTCGACCCACGAGGCGACTACATCCTCCGGTGTGGGTGACGCGCCGGTCGACGCGAAGATGTTTTCTCCATAATCGCTCGCGCTATGGCCGAATATGCACCGGGCGGCATAGGCCTGAGCCACCGCGGCGATCTCGGGCGACCACAGGAGAGGGGGCACCGGCTGATCGGCGGGCGGGTCGACGGTGGCGCGCGCGGCGTTGTGGGCCGCCGTCATCCCGGTCATCCTGGGCGGCTCGCCGGCGGCCTGGCCGCTCGTCGGGCCCTCGTCGTCGGACGAGGCGCCGCAACCGGCCGTCAGGGCGAGCAGGAGAGAGAGCTGCACGAACCGGGGGAGCCGTGGGCCGAGCGTCATCACGGGGCCATTGTCCTACGGCTCGACCGAGCTCTGCAACGGCGATTCGATGATGGCTGGTTGAGCCCACGACGTGCCGTGTCATGGCGCGCCCGCAGCGCTGCCTGGACGGCGGCGACCGGGCGTTCTTCCTACCACTGCCGTCGGCATGAACATCAACAGATCTCGTCGTCGCTGGCTCCCGTGCTGACGGGCTTCGCCCTAGGGTGACGTCGAGACGAGCAACAATTCCGCAGCATGGGCCTTGTCATGTGGGTCGATCTATGAGCTATTGTCGCCCTGCTTCGGAGGCGGCTGCAGGCCGAGCTCGGAGGCGAGTGCGCTCCCTCATGGGGGTTCACCGCTCTCCGTGGCAGTCCCGCACCAGCTGCACGCCCGACAAAGAACGAAGGAGTTTCCCGATGAATATCCGTGTGACGTGGCGAATCGCGGCATTCCCGCTGGCGCTGGCGGGGCTCTCCGTCCTCCCGGCGATGGGGTGTGACAAGGTCTCGGAGCTGCAGAATGACGTCTGCTGTCGCGACTTCACGCCGGGCGCCGATCTCGCCACGGTGGAATGGGGTCTCGAGGGCGAAGCAGAGCTCAATTATGGTGCCTTCATGCAGTCCGTGTCGGACTTCACGGGCGCCGCGGGCGCCATCGTGGCGGACGTGACGAGCGCCTGCCAGGCGATTGCGCTGGACCTCGGCGCGGACGTCGCGACGATCACGGCGACGAAGCCGAACGAACGGGCGGAGCAATGGTGTGAGCTCGCCGTCGACGCGCTCGGGGACGCGACGGCCGGCCTGTCGATCACCTTCCAGCCGCCGAGCTGCACGGTCGACGCGAGCGTGCAGGCGAACTGCGAGGCGAGGTGCAGCGCCAACGTCGAGTGCCAGCTGACCCCGGCGGAGGTCGTCGCGCGCTGCGATCCCGGCCAGCTCTCGGGGCGGTGCGAGGGGAAGTGCACCGGCTCGTGCGAGGGCTCGGCCAACCTGGCGGTCCACTGCGAGGGCACGTGCCAGGGGACGTGCGAGGGCACGTGCGACGGCGAGTGCTCCGCGACGACCGCCGGCGGCGACTGCCGCGGCGAGTGCCAGGGCACCTGCACGGGCGAGTGCCGTGGCTCGTGCGCGTTCGCGGCCGAGGCAGAGGTGCAGTGCAACGCCGATTGCTCGGGCTCGTGCGACGTCCAGTTCAAGGCGCCGAAGTGCAAGGCCGAGCTCAAGCCGCCGAGCGCCGAGTGCCAGGGGTCCGCGGAGTGCAGCGGCTCCTGCGAGGCGAGCGCGAGCGCGAAGGCCAGCTGCAGGGAGCCCGCGGTCAACATCGAGGGTGGGGCCGACGTCGAGGCGGCGATCGCGACGCTCAAGGCGAACCTGCCGCGGCTCCTCGTCGTCGCGCACGCGCGCGGCGAGCTGCTCCTCGCCAGCGCCCAGGCGGTGGTCGAGGCGGGCGGCCACCTCGAGGGCGCGGCCACGGGCAGCGTGAAGGCGGGGGCGTGCCTCATCCCGGCCACCAATGCGATCACGCAGGCGGTCGAGAACATCCAGGCGGGCATCGCGGGCAGCGGCAGCGTGATGGCGAAGCTGGAGATCGCCCCCCCGAGCCCGTGAGCGCAGGGCCCTCGGGCGCAGGCCCGGCAGCGGCGTAGGCCGCGGCCGGGCGCGCGTGAAGGACCCGTCAGGCCAGCCGGTGGCGCAGGCCGCTCACCGCGGCGCTGCGCCCCTGCTCCGGGCGCGGAACGCCTCCGGCGTCACGCCGGTCCAGCGCCGGAACGCCCGGTGGAACGCGCTCGGCTCGGAATAGCCGAGCAGATACGCCACCTCGCCGATCGCCATGTCCGCGTCGAGGAGCGCCGCAGCGCGGCCGCGCCGGACCTCGTCGAGCAGGGCGTGGACCGACGTCCCCTCGTCGCCGAGGCGGCGCTGCAGCGTGCGCGGGCTCATCCGCAGGCGCGCCGCGAGCGCGCCCAGGTCGGCCCCCTCGCGCAGCCGCTCGCCGAGGAGCGCGCGCACGCGGTCGGACAGCGCGGGCGGCGCCGCGCCCGGCAGGCGCGCCGCGGCGGCGCTCATGTGGCGCTCGAGGAACGCGGCGAGCGCCTCGTTCGCGTGCGGCAGCGGGCGGGCGAGCTCTTCCACCGGCAGGACCAGCTCGGTGGCCGGCGCCTCGAAGAGCACCGGCGAGCCGAGCCGCCGCGCCTTCTCCTCCGGATCACCCGCCGGCGCGTGGCGAAAGCGCACCGCGAGCGCCTGGAGCGGCGCGCCGCACATGCGCCCGGCGTTCACGAGCGCGTCGAACGCGAACATCTCCGCGAGCTGGCCGTGGGCCGGCCGGTCGGGCCCGAAGGGCACGAACCCGAGGTGCGCGCGGCGCCCGCGGATCTCCAGCGTGTGGCGCTCGCCCTCGTTCCAGATCTGCTGGTAGCGGAGCATCCGGCGGAACGACTCTCCGAGGGTCGGGCTGCTCATGGCCAGGAAGCCGAGCGCGTCGAAGTGCTCCGGCTCGAAGCGCGCCGCGAAGTCGAGGCCGAGGTGCGGATCGGCGGTCGCCGCCACGGCCGCCTCGATGAGCGCATAGAACGCCGCGAGCGGCACGCGGGCGTCCGGATCGGCGAGCGCCGCGCCGGCGAGCCCCGCGGCCTCGAGCAGCGCCCGCCGATCCGCCCCGCGCTCCGCGGCGTGGTCCGCGAGCTGCGCGGCGGTGCGGGCCCAGATCGTCGGGGCGGGCGCCCGCGGGGCCTGGCGCCGCATGTCAGCCCTTGTGGCGCGCGCTGTCACGGCTCCCCGGCCGGGCAGGCCCCAGGCTTCCGGGCGATCGGAGGAGCATCATGCGAAAGCACGGCATCGAGGAAGGGCGCGGCGCGTTCGTCGAGGGCGCCTGGTACATCATCGCGGACGCGGCGAGTGTGGGCAAGCGGCCGGTCGCCGTCGAGCGCTTCGGGACGCGGCTCGTGCTGTTCAGGGACGAGCGCGGCGCTCTGGTCGTGGCGCGGGCGCGCTGCCCGCACCGCGGCGCGGACCTCGGCATGGGGCGGGTCGTGGACGGGGCGATCGAGTGCCCGTACCACGGCTTCCGGTTCGCCTCGGACGGGCGCTGCGTCGCGATCCCGTGCGAGGGGCGCGGCGCGGGCGCGCGCGGCGCGGGGGATGCGCTCGCGCTGACCCGGTACGAGGCGCGGGAGCACCGGGGCTTCGTGTGGCTCTTCTGGGGCGAGCGGCCGGCCGAGCTGCCGCCGGTGCCCTGGTTCGATGGCCTGCCGCCGGACGAGCGGCACGCCCACACGGCGTCGATCGACTGGGACGTGCCGTTCGCGCGCGCGATGGAGGGCATGCTCGACCTCCACCACCTGCCGTTCGCGCACCGCCCCTGGGTCCCCGGCGTCGGCGCGATGCTCGACCCTTGCGAGGTCCGCGTGGACGGCGATGTCATCCACGCCGAGGCGGTGCTGCGCCACGACGACGGGGAGCCGTGGGACGGCCGTCGGGGGTGGAGGTTCGAGATGGAGGTGCGCTTCCCGGGCGTGCTGCGCCTCTCGTTCGGGAAGCGCGTGGTGGGCATGGCGGGGTGCGCGCCGATCGACGCGGAGCGGACGGCGATCGTGGGGCGGTATTACGTGCCGATCCCGGTGATTGGGCGGCTGCTCGCGTGGCTCGGGTTGCGGGCGGAGTTCTCGCTGATCCAGCCGGGCGACGAGCGGATGCTCGCGTCCTCGGAGCCGCGCGACGCGGATCTCGACGCGTGCCGCTTCGTGCGCGCGGACGCGGGGATCCTCGCGTGGCACAAGATGCGGCGGGCGCGGCTGAAGGCGCAGCGCGCGGGGGAGCCGCGCCGGCTGCCGGTCGAGGCGGGGTGAGGCGGCGCCGGGCGATTCACGATCGCACGGATCTGCTCTACGACGATGTTGAAAACCTATCCAGCGGTCAACTGGCGCGCTCCTGACAAGGGGCGTGTGCAGGCCAGTTGCTCGTCGATAGGGCCCCACCTACGCGCCATCTCGTGATGTCTGTGATCGCGAGATGCGCGAGGGGCGTGGGGGCGGCGGGCCATTGGTGTGACCGCGGCGTGGGGCGGCGCGGGGGGCTGCGTGGTGCGTCAGCCGCGCGTCGAGACGAGGGTCTGGACCACGAGCCGCAGATCGTCCACGTCGAGCGGCTTGTCGAGCACCGCGTCGGCGCCGAGGCGGTAGGCCTCCGCGTGCGTCTCCGGGTCGCCGAACGCGGTGATGAGGACCACCGGCGTCGTCCAGTCGTCGCGGCGCAGCCCGGCCAGCAGATCGAGCCCGCTCGCGCCTGGCATCCGGATGTCGCTCACCACGACATCGACCGGGGCGCCGTTCCCGGAGACGAGCGCTTCGCCCATCAACTCGAGGAGGTGCTTGGCGTCGTGCGCCTCCAGGACCTCGTAGCCGTCGCGGCGGAGGGCGGTGGCGAGGAGCAGCCGCAACTCCCTGTCGTCTTCGGCGAGCAGCACGCGGATGGGGGGCGCGCCGGGGTGGACGCACGGCACCGGCGCGGGGGGCGTATTCAGGATCGAGGCAAGACCGCGCATCGAGTCGGGGGGCATCGGGCTCTCTCCTTGGTGGGAGGCCTGTACTGCAGGCCGCGTGCCGCCCGCCGGCGGCCGTCCTGAACCGACCCGGGTTGAGGTGGCTGGGTTGGGTGGCCGGAACCGACCCGGGTTGGGGGGGCTGGCCGGAACCGACCGAGGTTGAGGTGACCCGGAACCGACCCGGGTTGGGGGGCTGGCCGGAACCGACCGAGGTTGAGGTGACCCGGCTGGCCGGAACCGACCCGGGTTGGGGGGGCTGGCCGGAACCGACCGAGGTTGAGGCAGCAGGCGCCACCCAGGTTGCGGCGGACGGGCGGGTTGCAGCGGACCGGCGGCGACCCCCCGCGTCGGCCATCCGGGGTGGGGCGTCGTTCCCCGCCCGGGGTATTCCTCCGCGCCTCAGCTCCCCTTCGTCCCCCCGGCGCCCGGCTCCCACCGCTCCAGCTTCCGGTGCAGCGTCTTCCGGTCCAGCCCCAGGATCCTCGCCGCCAGCGTCTTGTTCCCGCCCGCCGCCTCGAGCACCCGCAGGATGTACCGCCGCTCCACCTCCTCGAGCGGCACCAGCTCGGACGGGTCGTCCCCCGCCACGAGCACGTGCGACGGCCGGTGCTCCCGGATCTTCGCCGGCAGGTCCTCCACCGTGATCTCCGGGTACGCCGTGAGCGCCACCGCCCGCTCCATGCAGTTCTGGATCTCCCGCACGTTGCCCGGCCACGTGTACGCGAGCAGCCGCTCGGCGGCCGCCGGTGACAGGCCGACCACCTCCTTGCCCCAGCGCGTGGCGAAATCCTCGATGAAGCGCTGCGCGAGCAGCAGCACGTCGCTGCCCCGCGCCCGCACGGGCGGCAGCTCCACGTGGAGCACGTTGATCCGGTAGTACAGGTCCTCCCGGAAGCGGCGCGCCTCGACGGCCTCGTCCAGGTCGCGGTTCGTCGCGGCCATGATGCGCGCGTCGAACGGCACCTCCGCGTTCCCGCCCACCGGGCGTACCCGGCGCTCCTGGAGGGCGCGGAGCAGCTTCGGCTGCACCGTGAGCGGCAGCTCCCCGATCTCGTCGAGCAGCAGCGTCCCGCCGTTCGCCTCGACGAACAGCCCGGCGCGCGCCGTGCGCGCGTCGGTGAACGCCCCCCGCACGTGCCCGAAGAGCTCGCTCTCGATCAGCGACTCCGGCACCGCCGCGCAGTTGATCGCCACGAACGGCCCCTCCTTGCGGCGGCTCCGCGCGTGCATCGCCTTCGCGACGACCTCCTTGCCCGTCCCGCTCTCGCCGGTGATGAGCACCGTCGCGTCCGCGTCGGCGATGCGCTCGATCAGGTCCTGCACGCCCCGCATCGCGGCGCTCCGGCCGATGAGGTCCGGGAACCCGCCGGGCCCGGCCACGGCGCGGCGCAGCCGCCGCACCTCGGCCTTGAGCGCGTGGTGCGCGATCGCCCGCTCCAGCGCCAGCGCCAGCGCCTCGATGTCGACCGGCTTGGTCACGTAGTCGTACGCGCCCGCGCGGATCGCCTGCACCGCGGTCTCGATGCTGCCGAACGCGGTGATCACCACGACCGGCACGTCCGGCCGGATCTCCGCCGCCCGCCCGCAGACCGCGATCCCGTCCATCCCGCGCATGTTCAGATCGGTCAGGATGACGTCGAAGCCCTCGTCCGCCTCGAGCAGCGCGAGCGCCTCCGCCGGTGAGGTCCGGGTCGTCGCCTCGACGCCGCGCGACCGCAGGTCCGCCGAGAGCCACGCGCACATCGCCTCGTCGTCGTCGATGATCAGCGCTCGCCTGCCCATGGTCACCTCGATGGCTCGCCCGCCATCTCTCCTCGATAACTCGCGTAGTACAGCGCCCCGCCCGCGGCCAGCCGCGCCGCGGCGGCCGCCCCGGCCAGCGCGCCCTCGCCCTCGCCCTCGGCTTGCGGCCGCCGGGCTCGCGTCATCCTGCGTCCTCCTGGCCGCTCGGCGGGAGGTACACCGTGAACGTCGAGCCCTTGCCGAGCTCGCTCTCCGCGCCGATCCAGCCCCCGTGCTCGCGCACGATCCCGTAGGACACGCTCAGCCCGAGGCCCGTGCCCTCGCCGACGTCCTTCGTGGTGAAGAACGGCTCGAAGATGCGGAGGATGTTCTCGGGCGCGACCCCCTCCCCGCCGTCGGTCACCCGGACGGCGACGTGCTCGCCCTCGGCGCCGCCGTGGTCGGCCGGCGGGCGCGCGCGGGCGCGCTCCACCCGCACGGTGAGCTCGCCGCCCCGCTTCATCGACTGCATGCCGTTCATGATGAGGTTCGTGAGCACCTGCTGCATCTGCCCCGAGTCCACCTCGGCGCGCGCCGCCCCGCCGCTCGCCTCGTCGAGGCGGAGCGTCACGCTCCGCTTCCGGGCGAGGGGCTCGAGCAGCGCCAGCGTCTGGCGCGCGATGTGCGCGAGATCGGCCGGCGCCTTCTGCGCCACCCGGCGACGCGCGAAGTCCAGCAATTGCCGGATGATCTTCGTCATCCGGTCCGCCTGCTCGGCGATGATGCGCGCGCTCTCCGCCGCCTCCTCCTGCGGCAGGCCGCGCGCGATCATCTTGGCGCGGCCGCCCACCACGTTGAGCGGCGTGCCGAGCTCGTGCGCGAGCCCCGACGCCAGCTTGCCCACGGTGGTGAGCCGATCCGCGTGCCGGAGCTGCTCCAGCGCCGCGATGCGCGCGGTCGTCTCGCGGCCCGCGCGCTCGCGCGCCTCGGCCAGGTGCACGCACATCGCGTTGATCTCGTCGGCGATCCGCCCGAGCTCGTCGCGCTGCGGCAGGAGCAGCGGCCCGCCGAGGTCGCCCTCCCCGATCCGCCGCGCCTTGTCGACGAGCCGCCGCGTCGGGCGCCCGACGAGGACCTGCCCGAAGGTCATCGCCAGGAGCCCGCTCAGCGCCGCGAGGGCGATGATGGTGGCCACGGTGTTGACCACGCTCGCCTGGACGTACGCCTCTTCCTCCTCGAGCGACTCGGAGATCTCGATGGCGCCGACGCGCTCGGGCTCCACCCCGACGGGCGCGTACGTGTAGAAGCGCCCGCTCCTGTCGCCCTTGCGCTCGATCCGGAACACCTCGGTGCCCCGCGAGAGCTCCTCGATCTCGGCGGCGGGCAGCGCGGGCGCGAAGCGATCCCCGGCCGGCGCGTCGAGCCACACCCAGCGGAAGCGCACGCCGTCCTCGCGCTCGCTCATCTCGTCGAGCAGCTGGAGCGCCTCCCCCATCCCGTCCCGGCGCCACGTCTCGACCACCGCCGCGCGGAGCGCGATGCCGATGAGGTGCTCGTCGCGCCGCATGTCCGCCTCGAAGAGCGCCCGCTCGCGCCGGACGGAGAGGTAGCCGTACAGGCTGAGCGCCGCGCACATCACGAGGACGAGGGCGAGGGTGAGCTTGCTGGCGAGTCGCATGAGGTCGCCGGTAGGATGCAGGACGCGTACGCGTTCTCAAGGTGTCCGTCCGCACGCTGACCGGCCCGGGCCCGCCCCGGATCGCCCCGATGGGGCAAAACTCCCCTGGACGGGCCCCCGCGGGCCGCGGCGTCACCTGCGCGCCACGTCCTCCCACGAGCCGGTCGCCGCGAGCTGCGGCGCGGGCACCGTCGCCGACCAGCGCAGCGGCAGCGCGTCCTCCCGCCAGGCGCCCTCGGCCACGTGGAACCGCAGGAGCCGCCGGGCGCCTCTCGATCGTGCTCGCTGCGCACGAGCCCCCGCCGGTCCCCATCCATGTCGTCCACCCGGAGGGCCGGCGGGCGGCGGTCAGGGTGCGCGCGTTCGTGGATTTCCTCGTCGATCGGCTCCGGTCCGAGGCGTGGCTGAGCTCGTGATCGCAGGCGAGCTCGCGCGTCGAACCTCGGCCGGAGGGCGCTCAGTCCGCCGGCGCGCTGGCGCGGATGAGGTGCTCGAAGGCCCCGAGGGCGGCCTTCGCGCCGTCGCCGAGGGCGACGACGATCTGCTTGAACGGCGTTGTCGTCATGTCGCCGGCGGCGAAGAGGCCGGGCACCGACGTCTGCCCGCGGTCGTTCACGACGACCTCACCGAGGCCGTTGAGCTCCACCGTCCCCTTGATGAACCCGGTGTTGGGGAGGAGGCCGATCTGCACGAACACGCCCTCGACCTCGATCTGGCGCTGCTCCTTCGTCTCGGTGTGCTCCCAGCGGAGCCCGACGACCTTCTGCCCGTCGCCCACCACCTCGGTCGTGCGCGCGCGCGTGATGATCTCGACGTTGGGCATGCTCTTGAGCTTCCGAACGAGGACCGCGTCGGCGCGGAGGGCGGGGGCGAGCTCGAGCAGGGTGACGTGGCCGACCACGCCCGCGAGATCGATCGCCGCCTCGACGCCGGAGTTGCCGCCGCCGATGACGGCCACTCGCTTGCCCTTGAACAGCGGTCCGTCGCAGTGCGGGCAGTACGTCACACCCTTGGTCCGGTACTCGGCCTCGCCGGGGACGTTCATGTCGCGCCACCGGGCGCCCGTCGCCAGCACGACGCTCTTCGCGCGGAGCGTGGCGCCGCTCGCCAGGCGCAGCTCGAACGGCGAGCCGGGCGTGATCGACGCGACGCGCTCGTGCTTGATGAGCTCGACGGGGTACGCGCGCACGTGTTGCTCGAGCGCCGCCGCGAGCTTGGGCCCGTCGGTCTCCACGACCGAGATGAGGTTCTCGATGGCGAGGGTGTCCATCACCTGCCCGCCGAAGCGCTCGGCGACGATGCCGGTGTCGAGGCCCTTGCGCGCCGCGTAGATGGCCGCCGAGGCGCCGGCGGGCCCGCCGCCGACGATGAGCATGTCGAACGGCTTGCGCTGGTCGAGCGCCTCGACGCGCCTCTTCACGGCGGAGCCGTCGTCGAGCTTGGCGAGGATCTGCTCGATCTCCATCCGACCCTGGCCGAAGGGCTCGCCGTTCAGAAAGACGGTCGGCACGGCCATGATCTTCCGCTGCTCGACCTCGCCCTGGAAGAGGGAGCCATCGACGGCGACGTGGCGAACCCTCGGGTTCCTGGCCGCCATCAGGTTCAGCGCCTGCACGACGTCGGGGCAGTTCTGGCACGATTGAGAGAAGTAGGTCTCGAACCGGAGCTCGCCGTCGAGCCGCGCGATCTGCTCGAGCGCCTCGGCGCTCACCCGCGGCGGATGGCCACCGACGTGCAGGAGCGCGAGGATCAGCGAGGTGAGCTCGTGACCGAGCGGGAGCCCCGCAAAGATCACGCGCGGCTCCTCGCCGGGGGAGTGGATGCCGAACGACGGCGTGCGCCCTTCGCCCTCGCGCCGCTCGTGGAGCTCGACGAGGGACGAGGCGCTCGCGACGTCGCGCAGGAGCGCGCGCATCTCCTCCGACCCCTGCGAGTCGTCGACGAAGGCGGTGACCGCGACGGGCCGGGTCAGCCGTCCGAGGACGTCGCGGAGCTGGGTCTTGATGGAGTCTTCGAGCATGGCTGCGTTCCTTCCGGCGAATACGAGCGGGTCACGAGCGCTGGCGGGCGTCGCCGCGGCACGCGCGGCGACGCCCGAACACCTCAGATCTTGCCGACGAGATCGAGCGACGGCTTGAGGGTCTTCGCGCCCTCGTCCCACTTCGCCGGGCAGACCTCGCCCGGGTGCGTGGCGACGTACTGGGCCGCCTTGACCTTGCGGAGCATCTCCGCCGCGCTGCGGCCGATGCCGAGGTCGTGGATCTCGTAGACCTTGATGACGCCGTCGGGGTTCACGAGGAACGAGCCGCGGAGCGCGAGGCCCTCCTCCTCGATGAGCACGCCGAAGTTGCGCGAGAGGGTGGCGGTCGGATCGCCGACGAGCGGGTACTTGACCTTCTTGATCGCCGCGGACGTGTCGTGCCACGCCTTGTGCGCGAAGTGCGTGTCCGTGGAGACGCCGTAGATCTCGACGCCCAGCTTCTGGAACTCGCCGTGGAGGTCCGCGAGGTCCTCGAGCTCGGTCGGGCACACGAAGGTGAAGTCCGCCGGGTAGAACACGAAGAGCGACCACTTGCCGAGGACCGACTCGTGCGAGACGTCCACGAACTTCCCCTGGTGGAACGCGGTGGCCTTGAACGGTTTGATGCGGGTGTTGATGAGCGACATTCTCTTTTCCTCGTTTCGGGGCGGGGGCGTCTCGTGCCTCCGCGCCAGCGAGGGGCAACGTGGTCGCTCTGCGCCGGCGGCGCAAATCGAACGATTTTATGAAACGTTCATTTTTTATGATACTCCTCCGGCCATGGACCTCGAGCAGGTGACGCTCACGCAGCTCCGCTACGCCGTGGCGGTGGAGCAGACCCGCAGCTTCCGCACGGCGGCCGAGCGCTGCCACGTCTCGCAGTCCGGGCTCAGCATGCAGGTCCAGAAGCTCGAGGAGCTCCTGGGCACCGTGCTGTTCGACCGCAGCAAGAAGCCCGTCCTGGTGACCGAGGAGGGGGCGCGCGCCATCGCTCAGATGCGCGAGATCCTCCGGGAGACGGAGCGGCTCGGTCAGATCGTCGCCGGCGACGACGCTCCGGCGGGGCGCTACCGGCTGGGGATCATCCCGACCCTCGCTCCCACCTTGCTGCCGCTGTTCCTCGACCCCTTCGTGAAGGCACACCCGCGCGTCGAGCTGTTCATCGAAGAGCTGAAGACCGAGGAGATCATCGAGCGGCTCGCCGCCGACACCCTCGACGCGGGGCTCGCTGCGACGCCGCTCCACGCTCCGGGGCTGAGCGAGACGCCCCTCGGACACGAGGCGATGGTCGCCTATCTCCCCGAGGGCGACCCGCTGCTCGACCGCAAGACGGTCACGCAGGCGAACCTCAGCGAGCGCGAGCTGTGGGTGCTCCCGGAGGGGCACTGCTTCCGGAGCCAGGTGCTCTCGTATTGCAGGAGCGGCCAGGCGAGGCCCCCGCGCGGCGTCCAGCTCGAGAGCGGCAGCTTCGAGACGTTGATCGGCCTTGTCGACACCGGGCTCGGAGCGACGGTGCTACCCGCGCTGGTGGCGCAGGGGCTGCCCCCGGACAAGCGCCGCGACCGCGTGCGGCCGCTCGCACGGCCGATCCCGCTCCGGGAGATCGGGCTCGTCACGTCGCGGACTCAGCTGCGCAGGCGCGTCACCGAGGCGCTCGCGGCCGCGATCCGCGAGCACCTCGGCCGCGCGCTCGGGCCCTCGCCCCCGGGCGGGAGCGTGCTCGATCCGCTGCTCCCCGAGGGCTGACGAGGCAGGCTCGGAGGTCCTCCACGCATCGAAGGGGCCGTGTTCACTGCACGCCAGGCGGAAGCTCGTCCAGCGGCGGATGCCAGCGCGCGGAAGGTATTGACCGGGTGCACGACCGCTGGGACGTTCGTGGCCGGATGATCCCCCCCGATGCTCCCCGCGGCTCTCTCTCAGCGCCCGCGCAGCGCCCGACCGCGGGGCTCGTGCCGCTCGAGCGCCCCGGCTTCGGCGCGGGCCTCAAGGCCATCCTGGGCGGCTACGGTTACCTCTTTCGCACGCCGGACCTCTGGCCGCTCGCGCTCGTCCCCACGGGCATCGCGCTGGTGCTCATGGTCGTGTTCTCCATCGTCGGCGTGAAGCTCGCGCCCTCGCTCGTCGAGCTGATCGTGAGGGAGCCGGGGACGGGGTGGCCCTGGGCCGTGCTCATGGCCGTGCTGCGGATCCTCTCGCTCGCGGTGGTGCTCGTGGCCGCCCTCGTCCTCTCGTTCGGGCTCGCGAAGCCGCTCTCGGGGACCGCGCTGGAGCGGATGGTGCGCAGGGCCGAGGCCGATCTCGGGGCGCCCCCGTGGCCGGAGGTCGGCTTCTTCGCGGACATGTGGCGCGCGCTGCAGTCGTCGCTCGTGGCGCTCGCCTTCACGCTCCCGATCCTCATCGTCCTCGGCGTCGTGGGTCTCCTCTTCGCGCCGGCGAGCGTCGTCGTCGTCCCGCTCCAGCTCGCGGTGACGGCGCTCGCGGGGGCCTGGGACCTCTGCGACTGCCCGCTGTCGATCCGCGGCGTGCCCGTGGCGGCGCGGATCGAGTTCGTGCGCCGGAACCTCGCCGCGGTGATGGGCTTCGGCTCCGGCCTCGCGCTGCTCTCGTTCTTGCCTTGCGCGCTGCTCCTCGTGCTCCCGGCCGGCGTCCTCGGGGCGGCTCGACTCGTCGTCGCGCTGGAGCGGTGGGAGGCCACGACGCGAGCGCCGCGCTGAGCTCGGGCTGTCCGGGCCGCGGCGCCGGGGCTTGAACGGCAGGGCGGTCTGCTACGTCGCCCAGAGCACCGAAAGATCGAGCTCGACGGCCTCGAACGGCGGGGCAACCGAGCACGATCCGGCCGGCGGGCCCGCGCTCCGGCGCGGGGAGGTCCGTCGCGCCGCCGCTACATCCAGAGCCGCGCCACGATCCCGTACGTCCCTGGACCTGGCACGCCCCCCTGGTTCTCGCCGCAGATCACGACCTTCTGGCCCGGGTAGACCGCGGCCCGGTGGATGCCGCCGGAGTCGCCGATATACAAGGAGAGCACCCCGCCGACCCCGAAGTTGGGATCGAGCCTGCCGTCGCGCAGGTAGCGCGCGAGCACCGGCCCAGGCGTGGCGCCGCCTGTCGCATTGCCCACGACCAGGATCCGGCCGTCGGGGAGCACGATGGCGTCCTCCGCCACGTCGTCGCCGTCGGTGATCGGGAGCGCGACGACGCCCGACGCGCCAAAGCTCGGGTCGGCGGCGCCGTCCTCGAGGAAGCGGCGGACCTCGAAGTCGGCGCCCCCGTCCTTGCCGGCGCTGCCGCCCACGAGGATGCGGCCGTCGTCGAGGACGGCGATCGCCGCCGTGCGCTCGCTGATCCCGGACGCACCGAAGACCTGCTGGCCGCCGGTCCCGAAGGTGGTGTCGGGCTGCCCGCCGGCCAGGAAGCGGGCGAGGATGCCGTCGGACTGGCCCCCCGCGTCCACCTCGCCCACGACCAGGAGCCGGCCCTCGCGGTCGACGACCACGGCCCTCGCGGTGGAGGCGCGGTCGAGCGCCCAGAAGCCGTTCGGCGTGGCAAAGGCGGTGTCGAGCCTCCCATTCGAGGAGATGCGCGCCACCATCATGCGCGCGTCGCGCGCGCCAGCGACGAGGATCTTGTCGTTGGCCAGGACGAGCCCGTCCACGACCGTCTCTTCGCCGCCCGTGTCGACCAGCGCCTTGCCGTTGTTGCCGAACTCCGCGTCCGCGGTCGCGCCGTTCGCCCCGACGCGCCAGAGGGCGATGTCACGCGGCTCCGGGATCTCGTGCCAGCCCATCGCGATGATCTTGCCGTCCACCTGATGCCCCACCGCGAACGACTCGGCCTCGGAGCCCGAGCTGCTCCCGATCCTCGTCGAGAGCAAGGCGCCGCCGGCGAAGTCGGGATCCAGCGCGCCGGCGCTGGTCAGGCGCGCTATCTTCATCGAGGAGCCGCCGACGCCGCCGATGCCCCAGCCGGTCGCGACGATCCGCTCGCCGACCACCTCGATATCGGTGAAATAGCCGCCGTCGTCGTTCCCGAAGCGCACCGGCGCGATGCCCGTCGCCACGCCGAACGTCGCGTCCAGGGAGCCGGGGCGGCCGGTCACGAGCGCGTTCGTCACGGCGGCGGTGCTCTCCAGGGCGCCGGAGGTCGCCGCCAGGGTAAAGGAGATCGTGTTGCCCAGGGCGAGCGGCGCCTCGGCGCCTACCACGATCTCGGCCTTCGTCTCCTTGGCGGCGATCGTGATGCGATCGACGACGAGGCCTGCAGGAGGGCTCACCGCCGCCACCGTCACCTCGCCATCGAAGCCGCCAGTGCGGCGTATCTCGATCTCGACAAGGTTCTTCCCCCCGAGAGGCACCGTGACGTTGGGCGTCAGGACGACGAGCGCGAGATCCATGACACCAGGGCCGTGACCGCCGCCGCCGAGCCCGCCGCCGCCAGCGTCGCTGCCGCCAACCCCGGAGGGCGCGCCCCCGCTCCCTTGAGACGTCTGGCCGTCGGGCCCGCCCGTGTCGCGATCGTCGCTCACGTCATGAATGCCCAGGATCTGCTGGCAGCCCGCGAGAGCGAGCGGGAGCGAGGGCATGCACAGAAGCGGGAGCAGGGCGGCGAGCCGCCGGCGAGGACGCATTGCCGCCATCGTCGCACCCCCCCTCGCGACGTCAACCCGGACCAGGAGCTGCTCAGGGCGCGCTGGTCGGCGCTTGCCCGGCGCGCGGTACTGCAGCGCCGCCGGCGCGCTCGCGCCGCCTGTGCCGATCACCCGTCGCGCGAGTCGCGCGTCCCCTCCGCGTCGCCCGCGCGCTCGCGCCCCGCCCTGCGCTTGCGCCGCCGCTTGACCGACACCCCGCTCGACTGCATCGCGAAGAGGAGCGCCTCCCGGAGGTTCGAGAGCGTCTTGATGTTCGACAGATCGAGCCCCAGCGACACCACCGTCTGCGCCACCTCGGGCCGGATGCCGACGACGATGCCCTGCGCCCCGAGCAGCGCCACGGCGTCGATGAGCCTCAGCACGTGATCGGCCGTGGCCGCGTCCACGGCGCTCACCCCGGTCAGATCGATGATCGCGTGACGGCAGCGGGTCCGCGCCACGGCCTCGAGCAGCACCTCCATCATCTGCTGCGCCCGCTCCTCGTCGAGGACGCCGAGCACCGGCATCGTCAGCACCCCCCTCCAGACCTCGATGATCGGCGTCGACAGCGCCCGGATCGCCTCCTGCTGCTGCTCGATGATCGCGAGCCGCTCGTTCAGCACGGCCTGCTGGCGCTTCTTCTCGGTGATGTCCGTCGCGCCGCCCGCCATCTGGAACGGCACGCCCTTGTCGTCCCACTCGGCCATGCCGCGGGCGAACACGTCGCGGTACTCGCCGTCCTCGCGCCGCAGCCGGTACTCCACCTCGTACGGCCGCCGCTCCTCGAGGTGAGCCCTCAGCGCGGCCTGCATCACCCACCGGTCGTCGGGGTGCACGCGCTCGAAGAAGCTCGCGAACGTCCCGCCCCACGCCTCGCGGCGGACGCCGATCATCTGGAGCATGCGATCGCTCCACTCCACCGTGTCCTCGCGGATGTTCCAGAACCAGACGCCCTCGTTCGACGCCTCCGCGAAGAGCCGGTAGCGCGCCTCGCTCCTCCGGAGGGCGGCCTCGGCGCGGCGCAGCTCGGCCACGTCGGTGGTGCCGCCGATCCACCGGAAGATGTTCCCCGCGGCGTCGCGCTGCGGCAGCGCGCTGACCACGTGCTCCCGGTACGTCTGATCGCTCGCCCGCCGCAGGCGGAACTCCGTGTTGTACGGCTCGCCCGTCGCGAGGCTCCGGGTCCACGCCGCCACCGTCTTCGGGACGTCGTCCGGGTGCAGCACCGCGAGCCAGCCCTCGCCGATCATCTGCTCCTCCGTGCGGTCGAAATACTCGAGGACCGCCCGGTTCACGAAGTTCAGCTGGCCGTCCGGGCGCGCGGTCCACACCTGGAGGGGCATCGCGTTCCCGAAGAACCGGAGCTGCGCGTCCAGGTCGCTGAGCGGCGCGTCCAGCAGCCCAGCCCCGCTCGCCGGGCCGCCGGCCCCGCGCACCCGGCTCGGCGGCGGCGCGTCCCGCCCGTCCGGCTCCTCCACCTCCTCCTGCCCCGCCCAGGAGGCGTCCCCGAGCGCGCGGAGGAGCGGCTCCTCCAGGTCGAGCGTGCGCTCCGCGCGGCTCTCCGCGACCCGCGCGCGCACGAGGCGGAGCAGCTCCCTCCGCACCTCCTCCTCGATCCGGCCGCGCAGGTAGTCCTTCGCGGAGGCCCGCGACTCGGCGAACCTCACCGACTCCGCCGGCAGCTCCGCGATGTCCAGGAAGATCCCGAGCGGCGCGCAGGGCCTCGGCGTGATGCGCAGCGCGAGGGTCGCGTCGAGCCGGTGCTCCTCCGCCTCCCCCTCCGCGTCGACCCGCACCGTCACGGCGTGCGGGATCGCGACATCGAACGCGCCGCTCATGCTCCGCGTCGCCGCCGGTTCGCCGACCTCGAAGTCCACCGTGAGCCGCGACGGCCTGCCGAGGACCTCGAGCTCCCGCTCCGCGCGGCGCCCGACCGGGAGGAGGGCGATCACCTGGCGGCGTATCACGTCCTCGGTCATCGCGAGATCGACGATGCTCCGACCCAACTCCTCGAGCGTCAGCCCTCCGTCCGTCACCGCGTCTCCTTCCCGATCCCGCTCTCCCCCCGCTGTCCGTTAGCCCTCCTCGCGCCCGGAGGGCAATCGGTTGACGTTAACGCACCGCGCCGCTCGCCGGAAGCCCTCGCGAGGCTCAGCTCGACGCCGATGTGTACCGGCCTATCGCCCGCTTCCACACGCCGCGCGCGACGGCGCCGAAGGCGATCGCGCCGAGCGCCGCGGCGGCGGCCGTGCGCGGGGCGATGGTGCCGAGCATCGCCTCCGCCGGGTACGTGGTCATCAGCCCGAGCGGGACGATCACGGTGAAGACGACGCGCCAGAAGCCGGTGAAGATCGTGACCGGCCAGCGCGCGAAATCGAAGATGGAGTTGAAGAGGTAGGCCAGGTTGTCGAGGCGCACGACCCAGAACGCGGCGGAGATGACCAGGATGCACATGGAGTAGAGCACCAGCGTCGCCGTCACGAGCAGGCAGAGCGCGAGCGCGACGTGGGCGGGCGCGGGGGCGCGCCCCATCTGGGCGAAGGCGTAGACGAAGATCGCCACCGCGGCCGCGGCGTCCACGACCTTGCGGATCTCGAAGCGGGCCGTGGAGACGAGGAACTGCGCGTCGGCCGGCTTGAGCAGCGTGAAGTCGAGCGTGCCCTTCCGGATCTGGTCGACCACGCTGATGAGCGACGGGTTCACGGCCCCCTCGAGGATGCCCTTGAGCAGCGTGAACCACCCGACGACGACGAGCGCCCGCTCGTACGTCCAGCCCTGCACCGGCGGCCGGGCCGAGAGCGCGATGTGGAGCGGCACCAGCCCGACCACCGTCCACACGACGGTCATCACCGCGCCGAGCAGGAAATCCCACCGGTACTGCATCCCGAGCGCGATCGACACGCGCAGCTGCGTCGCGAGCAACCGGAGGTAACGCACGCCGCTCACCCGCCGAACGCCGAGAACCGCCGGACCCCCGCGCGCCACGCGACGAGCGCGGCGGCGGCGGACGCGGCGGCGAAGGCCCACTGCACCGCGAGCTCGGTGAGCGCGCGGCCCGGGTCGAGCAGGCCGGTGATGAGCTCGACGGGGAACGCGAGGCTGTAACGGAACGGCAGGACCCGCGCGAGATCGGCGAGCCACGAGGGGAACAGCTCGATCGGGACGAGGTAGCCGGCGAGGACCATGAAGGCCGCGAGGTAGACGTCGAACACCGCGGTCGAGCTGTCGATCACGAACGCCAGCGAGCCGATCAGCGCCATGGTGAAGAAGTTGATCGCCCAGGCGCCGACGAGGGAGGCGACCCAGAGCCCGAGATCGAGGGCCGTCGGCTGAAACCGCTCGCCCGACGTCGCGACGAGCGCGATGACCGCGATGGGCAGGCAGAGCGCCGCCCGGAGCGGCAGCGCGGCGAGGTTCTCGGCGGCGTACGAGAAGAGCGGGTGGATCGGCCGGAGCAGGCGCTGCGAGAGGGCGCCGCTCTTGATGTCCATGTTCATCTCCCAGACGAGCCACGAGCCGGTCAGCTGCCGGACGATGAGGATGGCCAGGAAGTAAGCGGAGAAGTCGCGCGCCTCGAAGCGGCCGACCGGCGCGCTCGCGGCCACCGCCGACCAGAGCGCGAGGCTCACGAGCGGCATCGTCGTCGTGAGCATCCAGATCAGCATCTCGGCCCGGTACGCGAGCGCGGCCGCGAGCCCGACGCGGAGCAGCGTCGGGAACGCCCGGGCGGCTCGAGCGAGCTCGCTCATGACGCGGCCCCGCCCGTCGACCCCGACGGCTCGCCTTCCGGCGCGCTCTCCGGCTCGCCTTCCGGCGTCGCCGAGGGCTCCACGCCCGAAAAGAGCTCGCGCATCACCTCCTCCAGGGGAGGATCCTCGACCGTGAGATCCGAGATGTCGGTGTGGCCGAGCAGCCAGGACATGGCGTCGCGCAGCTCCGCCTGCGGCACCTGCAGCACCGCGTGGCCAGGATCGAGCGAGAGGACGGCGCCCACCCGCTCGAGGAGCGCCTGGTCGACCGGGCTCTTGAAGTGCAGCGCGATCCGCTTGTGGGGCCGCACGCTGCGGACGAGCGCCGCGAGGTCGCCGTCG
This sequence comes from Sorangium sp. So ce281, assembly GCF_051527395.1. Classification (NCBI taxonomy): domain Bacteria; kingdom Pseudomonadati; phylum Myxococcota; order Polyangiales; family Polyangiaceae; genus Sorangium; species Sorangium sp. So ce281. The sequence goes on along the minus strand of NZ_CP150322.1, from coordinate 9,105,396 downwards.
TAGCGCAGCCTGCCCTTGTCGATGACGATGACCCGCGGACAGAGCGCCGCCACGTCGTCCATGTAATGGGACGTGAGCACGACCGTCGCCCGCCGCCGCTCGTTGTAGCGGCGGATGAACTCGCGGACGCCGAGCTGCATCGCCACGTCGAGCCCGATCGTCGGCTCGTCGAGGAACAGGATCTCCGGCCGGTGCAGCAGGGCCGCGGCCAGCTCGCACTTCATGCGCTCGCCGAGCGAGAGCTGCCGGGTCGGCTTCGTCGCGATCTCGGCGATGCCGAGGAGGTCTTCCAGCTCACCGAGGGTCTCCTTGAAATCCGCGTCGCCGATCCCGTAGATCGCCCGGTTCACCGCGAATGTCTCGGCGGGCGGGAGGTCCCAGAGCAGCTGCTGCTTTTGCCCCATCACGAGGGTGATCCGCTTGAGGAAATCGGGCTCACGGTGCCGCGGGACGAAGCCGGCGACCTCGACCTTGCCGCCCGACGGGTGGAGGAGCCCGGAGAGCACCTTCAGCGTCGTCGTCTTCCCGGCGCCGTTCGGGCCGAGGAAGCCGACGCGCTCGCCGGGCGCGATCGAGAACGAGAGGTCCTCGACGGCGTGGACGACCTTGGTGCGGCGCCGGAAGAGCGAGCGCACGGAGGCCGAGAAGCCGGCGGCGCGCTCGTGGACCTGGTACGTCTTGGAGAGCGACTCCACCACGATGGAGCTCGACGCCTCTGCCATGGGCGGCGGAGACTAGCACCTCCGTGCTGGGGCTCCCGCGACGGTCGGCGCTCGACCGGCCGATCCCGTGGGGTAATCTCGTGACACGGGGGGCAATGGCCGCCGGAATTCCCCTATGCCGCAGAGCTTCAAGGACGACACGATCCACGACCTCCCGCTCCCGGCGAGCGGCGCGCGGCAGGGGGCCGACCCCGCGGACGCCGTCGCGACCGGCCCGCGGCAGGTCCTCGCAGGCCGGTACGAGCTCCTCGGGCTGGTCGGCATCGGCGGGATGGGCAGCGTGTACCGCGCCCGCGACCTGGAGCTCGAGGAGCTCGTCGCGGTCAAGGTGCTGCGCCGGGAGCTCAGCGTCGCGCCGGAGGTGACCGATCGGTTCCGGCGCGAGGTGCGGCTCTCGCGCAAGGTCACGCACCCGAACGTGGCGCGGGTCTTCGACATCGGCGAGCACGAGGGCGACCGGTTCCTGACGATGGAGTTCGTCGACGGCGAGCCGCTCGCCGCGCTGCTCGCGCGCGAGCGGCGGCTCGGCATGACCCGCGCGCTGGACGTCGTGGAGGGCGTCTGCGCGGGCCTCCACGCCGCGCACCGGGCCGGCGTCATCCACCGTGACCTCAAGCCGGACAACGTGCTGCTCGGGCGCGACGGGCGCGTCGTCCTGACCGACTTCGGGATCGCGCGCGCGGTCGCGAGCGGCGAGGCGGGCAAGACGCTGGGCGCGGTCATGGGGACGCCGGCGTACATGGCGCCCGAGCAGGTGCAGGGCGCCGACGACGTCGACGCGCGCGCCGACATCTACGCCCTCGGGGCGATGCTCTTCGAGATGCTCACGGGCGAGCGCGCGTGGCAGGGCGACGCGCCGCTCGCCGTCGCCGCGGCGCGGCTCTTCGCCGACCCGCCGGATCCGCGGCTCCGGCGCGCCGACCTTCCCGACGCGCTCGCGCGCGTGGTGCTCCGCTGCATGGCGCGCGAGCGCGACCACCGGTATCCGTCCGTCGAGAGCGTCGTGCACGACCTCGCCTCGCTCACCCGCCCCGCCACGGTGACGCCGCCGGCGTTCACGCCGCCGCAGGGGCGGACGGCGGTCTCCAGGGTGACCCCGGGGGCGAGCTCCGGGGTGGCCGAGCACGGCGGCAAGAGCGTCGTGGTCCTGCCGTTCGCGAACCAGGGACCTGCGTCGGACGCGTACCTGGCCGAGGAGCTGACGGACGATCTCGTCGACACGCTCTCCATGACGCCGGGCCTCCGGGTGAGGCCGCGCGGGGCGCTCGGGCGGCGCTCGTCCTCCGAGCTCGATCCGCGCGAGGTCGGGCGCGAGCTCGGCGTGCAGGTGGTCGTCGGGGGCTCGGTGCGGCGGCGCGACGGGACGGTGCGGATCAGCGCGCGGCTCATCAGCGTCGCCGACGGGTTCCAGCTGTGGGCGAAGCGCTTCGATCGCCCCGAGGCGGAGGTGCTGCGGATCAACGACGAGGTGGCCGAGGCGGTCGCGGCGGCGCTGACGCTCGACGGGGCCGCGCCGAACCGCACGGCGCCGAGCGATCCCGTCGCGCTCGATCTGTTCCTGCGCGGGCGCCACGAGTACCGCAGGTTCTGGCCGGAGCACCAGGAGCGGGCGATCGCGCTGTTCGAGCAGGCGCTCTCGCGCGCGCCCGAGGATCCGATGATCCTGTCGGCCTACGCGATCGCGCGCTGCCGCTTCTGGTTCTTCACCGACCGCGGCGGGGAGCTCGCCACGGAGGCGGCGTCGCGCGCCGTCGCCGCGGCGCCCGGGCTGCCGGACGCGCGGCTCGCGATGGCGTCGGTGCGGTTCCAGCGCCTCGACGTGGTCGGCGCGATGCGGGAGCTCAAGGCGGCGCTCGCGTGCCGCTCGGGCAACGCCGAGGCGGAGGGCCTCATCGGCCACATCCTTCTCGAGTGCGGCGCCTTCGAGGAGGGCGCGCGCCGCGCCCGGTCCGCGCTGGCGCGCGATCCCGAGGTGGTGCTGGCGGCGCAGGCGCTGGCGCGCGCGTACACGCTGCTGGACAGGTGGTCGGACGCCGACGACGTGATCCGGGCGCATCCGATGGTGGGCAGCGGCTCGGGCTACACCGTCCTGCGGATGCGCCGCGCGCTCTGGCAGCGCGAGCCGGAGGTGCTCGAGAAGCTCTCTCAGCGGCGCGTGAGCGAGGCCTTCCCGGACCTCCCCGCGCCGTTCGCGCGGGTGATCGCTGACCTCATCGAGGGGCGGCTCTCGGACATCCGGCCCGTGCAGGTCGAGGGGGAGCGCCCGGCCGTCACGGCGCTGCGGCGCACGTCGTTCTTCCGGCAGCTCCAGGCGGAGTTCGCGGCCTTCCTCGGCCAGCGAGAGCTCGCGCTGGCCGCGCTCGAGCTCTCGCTGGCCGACGGCCTGTTCGACCTGATCTGGCTCGAGCGCTGCCCGGTCCTCGCGCCCCTGCGCGACGAGCCGCGGTATGCGGCCGTCCACGCGGCGGTGCAGCGGCGGGCCTCCGAGGTGGTCGCGGTCTACCGCGAGCGCTGAGGCGCGGCGCTCAGCTCGGCGCGCGGAACAGCGCGAGCACGCCGGTGTAGAGGGCGAGCCTGGCCTGGCCCCGGGCCCAGGGGGCGATCTCGAAGCTCGAGTGCATGCCGGCGATCGGGAGGTCGGCGAAGCGCTGGCGCAGGATGCGCGCCTCGACGTCGGGCGTCCCGTACAGGCCCTGGCCGCGCCCGGCGCAGGTCAGGTAGAGCGCGAAGCGGGGGGCCGACCCGAGCGCGCTCCGGGACACCTGCCGGGCGATCCCCTCGAGCCCGGCGCGGCCGGCGGCGGCGTCGCGCACCGCGAAGGCGAGGCGCGCGCCGGGCCTCGCTTCGTCGCCGAGCAGGAGCCCCCGCCGCGACGGATCGATGCCGCGGACCGGCCGCAGCACGTAACGCTCGGAATCGAGCGCCTCCGCCTCGGCGTCGCCGCGGTCCGCGCCCGGCGGGTCGGCCAGCGCGGCGAGGATGAGCTGCTGCGCGCTGGGCGGCTCGCCGAGCGTGGCGGTCGCGGCGGAGAGCAGGTCGAGCGCCGGCTGCCCGCCGGCGCGGAGCACGACGCCGCCGCTCGCCTCGTCGATGCGGTGGAAGCCGGAGAGCAGCCGGGCGGCGGGCGAGGCGTCGACGAGCGGCGGGGCGAACCCGGTGATGGCGAGGCCCGTCGCCGGGCCCTCGATGAGCTCGCCCTGCGACGTCACGCCGATGGCGGAGCCGGAGGCCGTCCCGGCGCCGAAGAGGCACGCGTTCGGCGCGGACAGGGAGAGCGCCTCGGGCCGCTCGGGCGCGAACGCCCCGGGCCGGGCGAAGAGGATGGCCGTCGCGGAGCGCTGGCCGACGGCGCGGGCGAGCGCCTCGCGCAGGAGGCGGCTCGGCTCCTCGGCGCGCTCGGGCAGCGCGAAGGGGGTGACCTGCCCGCCGGACCACAGCACGCCGCTCGCGCCGGTGTCCCCCTCGATCTCGCCGCGCTCGCTGAGCACGCCCGCGGCCGGCACGACGCAGGCGGGGACGCCGCGCCAGGCGCTGCGGACGAGCTCGGCGACGCCCGAGGCGCGCTGGGCGAGCTGTCCGGAGGCGAAGACGACCCCGCCCGACGGCGACGGGACCGCGCTTCGCAGGTCCGCCAGGTGCTGGAGGAGGCCATCCGGCCCACAGGTCGCGGAGAAGCTTCGTGCCATGGCTGGCTCGTCTCCATCCTAACCGAGCCTCCGCCCACTCGACAGGCCCCACCCAAGAAGTTTATCGTGCGACAGTCGCGCCGGCGCCTCGGGGATTTCCTCACGGGACGGCAAGCGAAGGACCGGGCAAGCTCGATGAGGATCCAATCATTTGGCCGCACCGATGTCGGGCGCCACCGGCGCGCCAATGAGGATGCGTTCTTCCGGGACGACGAGCTCCGCCTCTACATCGTCGCGGACGGCATGGGCGGGCACGCGGCCGGCGAGGTCGCGAGCGCCGAGGCGGTCGAGACGATCTACGGCATGGTGAAGCGGGGCCTGCCTGCCATCGGCGATCCGAACGAGCCGCTGACGCAGCCCAAGGCGCGCGCCGTGCTGCGCATCCTCGAGGGCGCGATCCAGGCGGCGACGTACATGGTCTTCGCGATCGCCGAGCTCGATCGCGACAAGAGCGGCATGGGCACGACGATCAGCGCGGCGCTCATCGTCGGCGGCGCGCTCGTGACCGGCCAGGTGGGCGACAGCCGCATCTACCAGGTCCGCAACGGGACCGCGGTGCAGATGACCGAGGATCACACGCTGATCGCGTGGCAGATCAAGAACGGCCTCATCTCCGTGGACGAGGCCAAGAGCTCGCCCCACCGCAACGTGATCACGCGCGCGGTCGGCAACCGGGACTACGTCGAGGTCGACACCTCGATCGTCGCCGTGGAGGAGGGCGATCGATACCTGCTCTGCTCCGACGGGCTGCACGGGTATCTCCACGCCGAGGAGGAGGTCGCGAGCATCGCCTCGAAGGGCGGCGACGCGGCGGTCGACCTCTTCATCGACCTCGCGAATCGGCGCGGGGGGCGGGACAACATCACGGCGGTGCTGGTCGAGGTGGGCTGACGCGCCCGCGCGAAAGTCGGCTACGCTGCCCGCATGGCGCTGAAGGACAGACTGGTCACCGAGGGCATGAAGCTCGCCGCGAACCCGAACGTGGCGAAGCTGATGCAGGACGAGCGGTTCATGCGGCTGTTCATGACGGCGATGAGCGTGCCCGGCCGGGTCTCCTCGTTCACCGCGGAGCAGAAGGAGACGTTCGCCAAGGCGATGGGCCTGGCGACCGTCGAGGAGGTCCGCGACCTCAAGCGCACGGTGGCCTCGCTGGAGCGCGAGCTCGCGAGGCTCCGGCGCGAAGGCTGAGCCTCGGGGCTGGTCGCAGGCGGTAACGAAGCGCCGCGCCGCGTTTCTTCCTACATTCGAACGTCCACGTGGGTGACCGATGGGGGGGCGAGCGGCGCGGCGCGCGCTGCCGAGAGCGCCGCCGCGCCCCCGCGGCGGGTCACTTCGTGTCGCCGCGCGCGTAGATGCTGGCGACGTAGTCGAGCACGTCGCGCGCCGAGACCTCGTTGTACCCGAAGTACTTGATCATCCGGGTCTTGATGATGTCGATCTTCTCCTGCGTCTCCTTGTCGATGACGCTCGACACGAGGGTCTGGAGCTTGATCGCGTCCTTCTGATCCTCGAACAGCTTGAGCTCGAGGGCGCGGCGCAGCCGGTCGTTCGTGTGCCACTCGAACTTCTTGCCGTCGACCGCGAGCGCGCCGATGTAGTTCATGATCTCGCGGCGGAAGTCGTCCTTGCGGTTCTCGGGGATGTCGATCTTCTCCTCGATCGAGCGCATCAGCCGCTCGTCGGGCTCGACGTCCTCGCGGGTGAAGCGGTCCTTCACCTTCTCCTTCAGGGTGTAGGACTTGATCGAGTCGATGTAGTTCGCGGCGAGCTTCTGGATCGCGTCCTCGTCGGCGCTGATCGCCCGCTGCACCTCGTTCTTGACGAGCTCCTCGTACTCGCGCTTCACCATCCCGATGCACTCGGTGAAGCGCTTGCGCTGCTCGTCGTTCGTGATGAGCGAGTGGTGGCGCAGGCCCTTCTCGAGCTCGCTCATGACCATGAAGGGGTTGATCGTCCCCTCGCCGAGGTCGTTGACGAGCGCGTTCGAGATCTTGTCCTGCACGTAGCGGGGGCTGATCCCTTCCATGCCCTCGCGCGACGCCTCCTTGCGGAGCTCCTTCACGGTGTCCTGCGTGTAGCCGGGCAGGACCTTGCCGTCGTAGAGCTTCATCTTCTGGACGAGCGACAGGTTGTGCTTCTTCGGGTCCTCGAGCCGGGTGAGCGCGGCCCACATCGCGGCGACCTCGAGCGTGTGCGGGGCGATGTGCTTGCCGCGGATCTTCTCCTTGTTGAAGTCCTTCTCGTAGATCCGGATCTCCTCCGACACCTTCGTGATGTACGGGATATCGATCTTGATCGTGCGGTCGCGGAGGGCCTCCATGAACTCGTTGTTCAGGAGCTTCTTGTACTCGGCCTCGTTGGTGTGGCCGATGATGACCTCGTCGACGTCCGTCTGGGCGAACTTCTTCGGCTTGATCTTGTGCTCCTGCGACGCGCCGAGCAGGTCGTAGAGGAACGCGACGTCGAGCTTCAGCACCTCGATGAACTCGACGATGCCGCGGTTCGCGATGTTGAACTCGCCGTCGAAGTTGAACGCGCGCGGGTCCGAGTCCGAGCCGTACTCCGCGATCTTGCGGTAGTTGATGTCGCCGGTGAGCTCGGTCGAGTCCTGGTTCTTCTCGTCCTTCGGCTGGAAGGTGCCGATGCCGACGCGGTCCTTCTCGCTGAGCACGAGGCGGCGCACGCGCACGTGCTGCATCACCTTCGACCAGTCGCCGCCGTACTTGTCCATCAGGCGGTTGAAGATGAAGCGGCACGCGGGGTCGAGGTCGCCCTCGGTGCGGACGTGGTGCTGCGCGCTCGAGAGGCCGAGCTCGCGGAACGCGCGGTCGCGCCACGCCGGCGGGACGAGGCGCAGCGGCTCCTCGTGCATCGGGCACTTGAAGCGGGCGCTCTCCGTCCCGGCCATGCCGACGTCGTCGAGGTTCACCCAGTCGAACGTGTAGAGCGCGCCGTCGGGGGTCGTCGAGTAGTGCTCGATGCCCTTCTTGAGGAGCCGCGCGATCGTCGACTTCGACGAGCCGACCGGGCCGTGCAGCAGGATGACGCGCTTCTCCGGGCCGTAGCCCTCCGAGGCGGCCCGGAGCACGTGGACGAGCCGCATCAGCGGGATGTCGAGCCCGTACACGGCGTCGGCGCCGCCGTGCATCTCGTCCTTGAAGAAGTTGTACCGGATGAGCTTCTTCTTGTTGTCCGTGTACTCCTCGATGCCGTAGCGGATGATCATGTCGTACGCCCGCTGGAACGCGTTGCGCGTCACCTGCGGGTTCTGGCGCACGATCTGGAGGTACTCTTCGAACGTGCCCTCCCACGCGAGATCGCGGTAGAGCGCGAAGTCCTGCATCGCCGCGATCTTCTCAACCATCCCTGTCCGCAACTCGCCCATTTCGCACCCTTTTTCTCCAGGGCGATCGCGGGGCGGCCATGGCCGCCGGAGGTGCGGGGGACAGATCTCGGCTCGCCGAGCTCCGCCCCCGTCTCGCGTCGCGCGCCCAGGGGGAAGACGCCAAGCTTAACACCGATCTCGGGGAGGCAAGTCACCGCGCCCCGAGGCGTGATCCATCCCCCGGAACGGGAGCGCGCGGCGGAGCAGCCGGTCGCGCGGGTGGAGGTGCGAGGTCGACCGCGGGGAGGCGACGTCAGCGAGGCGTGGCCCCGCCGGAGCGCGCTCCCTGCGCGCCTCCCCAGGAGAGCCCGCCGCTCTCGACGACGCCGGGCCAGGAGTCGACGTATTCCGACGGCTCGCCGGGGCCGGAGATGTCGATCCAGAAGACGCGCCCGGCGCCGGGGCGGCGCACGTCGACATGGACGAACTTGCTGTTCGGGTAGAACCCGCAGCCCACGTCGTCGAGCGTGCGGCAGAACTGGAACAGCGCGGTGTTCGGGACGCCCATCACGAGGATGTCCATGGCGCGCCCCTCGGCGTGCTGGCTGTGGTGCGTGCCGGAGGTCGGCCTGCGCGCGGCCGGCGCGTCGCGCGTCGTCGGCGCCCGCGGCCTGTACCCGCTGAAGATGTGGAGCCCGCGGCGCGGGAAGGCGTCGGCGATCTGCTGGAGCAGCCAGAGCAGGCGCGGGTGGACGAGGCGGACCTGGGGCACCCACTCGAGCGCCCGCTGCCAGGTGTCGGCGTCGGGCTCGTCGGGGAGCTCTGCGCCCGGGTCGGGCGCGTCGGGCGGACGGGCCATGATCGACAGGCGATCCAGCGCGCCGGGCGCGACGGAGCCGTCGCAGCGCACCAGCTCGAAGGCGTCGTGCTGGCCGCCGTACCGGGCGAACCGGACCGGGCCCCTGCGGCAACGCCAGTCGAGCGGCTGCTTCTTCGGCGGATCCCAGAGCAGATCGAAGCCGTTCGAGGAGAGGCTCGGCCCCGTGGTCGCGAGCACCGGCGGGCCGAGGATCGGATCGAGCTGGCGGAACCACGCCGGCGCGGCCGGCTCGAGGTGGAGGGTGCCGGGCGGCTCGAAGGGGGTGAAGGGGGACCAGGCGCTCGCGAACGCCGTGGAGCCGAGGGCAGGGGAGGCGAGCGCGTGCTCGCCGAGCGCGTCCGCGGCGTCCGGCCGCGCGCCGCCCCAGGCGAGCTGCCACCACGGCTGCTGCCGCCATTTCCCGTAGGCGCTGCTCAGGTAGAGCCGGAACGGCCCGGGGCGCTCGACGGCGGCGTTGTGGAAGGCGCGGAGGAGCGGCAGCTCCGGCGCGACCGTCTCGTTCAGGTTGAAGCTCGCGCGCCTCGGCGGCTCGTCGAGCAGGCTGGCGCCGGCGCGCTGGGGGGCGGCGACGAGCGACGCGGCGAGGCCGAGGGCGGTCGCGAGGCTGTGGACGGCGGCGCGGGACGTTGCCGGCATGGGATCGACGAGGGGCGAGGAAGGTAGCTCACCCAGCGGGCGGGCGACCCTGATTTGCCACAAACCGCCAGCTGGTAGTGCTCAAAATTGAACATGAAGACGGGAAGGCGGGAAGAAAAGATCAATGATCTTCCCGCCTTCTCGCCTTCATGTGAGCTTTCTTCGGGCAAATTTGAGCACTCCCCGCCAGCTCGGGGGATGAACACACACCTGCGGGGCATCAGGGCCGGGCGGCGGCGCGCGGCGCTCGCTCAGGGGGCCGCGGAGGCGCGCGTCAGCCTGTCCCGCACCGCGTCCCACGCGGGCCCCTCGGGGACGGCGGCGATGACGATCACGTCGCAGCCGGCGTCCTCGAGCCGGTGCAATGCGGCGTAGAGCGCCGCGGCGTAGCCGGCGGGATCGCCGGGGAGGAGCTCGGCGTGCGGCCCTGTCGCGGTGCGGCTGCCGTGCTCGACGGCGCCTGCGCGCGACCCGGCCCGCGCGGCGCGATCGAGCGCGCCGCGGACGTCCTGCGCGGGGACCAGCGCGACCTGCGCGCGGGGGGCGTAATGGCGCGCGTGGGTCCCCGGGGACGGGGCGCGCTCGGCCGGGGCGGTGATCAGCCCGGCGGTCGTCTGGAGCGGCGCGAGCGGCACGAGCGCGGCGATCGCCTCGGCCGTGACGTGCCCCGGGCGGAGCACCCGCGCGGGCGAGCGCGTGACGTCGACGATGGTGGACTCGATGCCGACGGCGGTCGGCCCGCCGTCGAGGATCGCGTCGATGCGCCCGCCGAGGCTCTTCTCGACGTGCTCGGCGGTGGTCGGCGAGATCTCGGTGGAGCGGTTGGCGCTCGGCGCGGCGATCGGCAGCCCGACCGCGTCGAGCAGGGCGCGCGCGACCGGGTGGACGGGGATGCGGAGCGCGACCGTCGGCCCGCCGGCGGCGACCACGTCGGCGACGCGGTCGGGCCGGCGCGCGACGATGAGGGTGAGGGGCCCTGGCCACATGGCGTGCGCGAGCCGCTCCGCGTCCGGCGGCCAGCCGTCCGCGAGGGCGCGGGCGGACGCGACATCGGGGACGTGGACGATCAGCGGGTTGCCGGGCGGCCTCCCCTTCGCCTCGAAGATGCCGCGCGCCGCGCGCGCGTCGTCGGCGCGCGCGCCGAGGCCGTACACGGTCTCCGTGGGGAAGGCGACGAGCCCCCCGCGGCGGAGGATCTCGGCGGCCCGCGCGATGGATGCCGCGTCAGCGGCGAGCCGCTCGGTTCGCATGCGCCGCGGTCCATGTTGCCCGGGCGCGCGGGAGGCAAACGAAAAGCGATCCCCTCCGGCCGCCCGTTTGGATGCCCCCGCGAGGTCGCGACCTGGGGCGGAGGCTGTTCGCGAGCCGGCGGCGAGGTCGCGACCTGGGGCGGAGGCTGTTCGCGAGCCGACGGCGAGGTCGCGACCTGGGGCGGAGGCTGTTCGCGAGCCGGCGGCGAGGTCGCGACCTGGGGCGGAGGCTGTTCGCGAGCCGGCGGCGAGGTCGCGACCTGGGCACTTGTATGAAAAGATCCATTTCTTCAGATCGGGACCTGTCTCCGGGGCCGAAAAGATCCTCCGCGATAGGTCGTGACCTATCCGCGGCCTCGCAAACGAGCGCCGGCGCTGGTCGTGACCTTTGGTACAGGTCTTTTCTCGACGTGCACGCGCCAAGGGCGCCGTATCAATCGTACAGATCCACGGGCGCCGTCGGTGCGCTCGTATCGGAAGGGTGGGCAGCTCGCGTCGTCTTGGAGCTCCAGCCACCGGTCCTCTGGGCGTACTGGTTCCACCCACCAGGAGTCCGGCGAGGGATCCGGAGCGAGATTTCAACGCAAAGTCGCAAAGGCGCAAAGCCGCAAAAAAGAACAAACTTCGTACATCCTTGCGTCTTTGCGCACTTGACGATTGGAAAGCAAAGCTGGACAGCTGCACGTAATGCCGCACAGCCGGGCCAGGCGCCGGCCAGCTTGCGGCAACGCGTGCTGCCCTCTTCATGCGGGGCCGCGCTGCCGTGCCCGGCGCGCCACGGAGCTCGCCGCGCTCACGGCGCTGCGGTGCGGCCGAGGGAGCGGCCGTCGCCGTCGGCGTCGATCCAGAGCGGCGCCGTCATCGCGAACGGGAGGATCTCGCCCGGGTCCCCCGCGAGCACCGGCTCGAGCGGGCGCCGCCCCCGGACGATCGCGACGACGAAGGTGTCCTCGGCGACGGAGATCGCGCCGTGCGCGCTCTGCCCGGGCCCGCGGTCGCCGAGCGCTGCGCCGGCGCGGGCGTCGGGCCGTGGCGGTCGTCGCCCGCCGCCGGCTCCGAGGACGACGGGGATCGCGATCTCGTCGAGGAGCGCGCCCGCGGGCGTCGTGCGCGCGCCTTCCAGAGGGATCGGCGCGCCGCTCGCGACGCCGCCGACCAGCACCTGGAGCTCGCGCGCGTCGACCCACGGGGCGCGCTCGACGCGGATCGAGAGCGACAGCGGCCCGCCGCGGGACCCGCGCCGCGCCGAGGCGACGCCGCCCTGGCGGGTGTCGCCGAGGCGCATCGTCACGAACGGCCCGTTCGTGATCACGACGTCGCGACGGCGCCGCAGGCCCGCGACGAGATCGGCCACGTCGAGCCGGCCCGGATCCTCGTCGGCCACGGCGACGTAGGTGCGCGGATACCCCGCCTCCGCGCCGCGCAGCCCATGGCTGTCGCTGGTCGCCGTCGGCGTGACCGGGTGGGACGCGCGGAGCAACGCCCAGAGCTCCTCGAGCGCGCGGTCCCGCGCGGCCGCGTCGCGCCCGGTCCAGACCTCGACGGCATCGGCGCCGTCGCCGACGATCTGCGCGAGCAGGCTCGGGCCCGGATCCGGCGCGGCCTGCGGCGCCCCGGATCCGTGCAGCGGCGAGCCGCCGCCGTGCTGTCGGCTCACCTGGACGACGCGCTCGCCGGGCAGCGCGCGCACCTCGCGCAGGATCTCGCTCGCCGTCTCGTCGACCCACCGCAGCGCGCCCTCGCGGGGCGCGGCCGCCTCCCCGCCGAGCGGGAACACGCTGAGGCTCCCGAGCCCGGCGCCGCTCCGGCCGCTCGTGAGCTCCACGCCCGGGAGCGCGCGCAGCCGGGTCTCGAGCCGCAGGGCGGCGACGTCCCGCTGGAGATCCGAGGCGAGGTTGTGCTCGCTCGCCACCGCGCACTCCACGCCTTCCGCCGCGTTCCAGGCGAGCCGCGCGGCCGAGGAGACGCCCGCGTCGGCGCTCCGCGCCGTGTGCTGCCGGAGGTCGCAGGCGATGTAGCCCGACGTGTCGACCACCCGCTCCAGCGTGAGATCGAGCCGCGACGTCCCGCCGTCCGCGATGTCGACCGTCCCCTCGGCGAGCGCGTACTCGGGCCCGCGCGAGGCGACGACGCGGACTCGCCCAGGGGGAAGGGCGACATCGAGCTCGCCCATGAGCGCGAGCCGGGGCGGCGAGAGGGCCTCGCCGGTCGCGGCGTCGAAGAGGCTGACCCTCGCCGGCGCGAGCGGACCGAGGAGATCGGGGTCCGCGGCGGGCGCGGAGGCGCCGCCCTCGTGCACCGAGAGGTAGAGCCGGCCGGCGCCGGAGAGCGTGAGCCGCGCGGGGGCGAACTCGCCGGCGCGGATCCGGACCCGCGCGCTCCCCAGCGCGCGGCGGCCGCTCCCTTCGAAGCCGACGAGGTAGAGGCCGGGCGGCGCCTCGGCGGCGAGCGGCGCGCCGTCGCCGGTCCGCAGCCACAGATCGAGCGCGGCGGCGGGCGGCGCGGCGCCGTCCTCGGCGATCGGCGTCAGCGTCGCCTTGCCGGCGAGGGGCGGGAGCGGCGCGCCGCGGCCGTCCACGAGCGCGAGCGCGACGCCGCCGGGCGCGCCGCCGCCGAGGAAGAAGAGCTCCGTCTCGACGGCGAGCGAGTCGCCGCGCGGCGCGATCGCGAGGATCCGCTGGTACGCGGCGCGCCCGCCGGGCGGCAGCGCGGCCTGCCGAGCGAACGTCACGTCGCTGAAGCCTTCGCCGCTCCGCGCGCGGACCGCCGCGCCGCCCACCGGGGCGAGCGCGTACGCGACGCCGGACCCGACGCCGGCCAGGTACGGCGCCTCGTGCTCGCCGCGGAGCCCGGGCGCCGCGCCGGGCGCGACGTGCTCCGCCGCGCCCCAGTGGACGACGTCGCCGAGGTCGAGCGCCTCGAGCGGGCGGTCGCCGTCGTTCCGGAGCGACGTCGTGATCAGGACCGCCCGGTCGCGCGGCCGGAGCGTGTAGCGGGTGGTGACGGAGAGCGCGCCGCCGGCGAGATCGCGCCCGCGCACCTCGCCGCGCGCCTCGATCCAGGCGGCGCCGTCCTCGCCGCCGCCCGTCGTGATGTCGCGGTAGATCACCTGCCGCGGCGGCGCGCCGAGCCGCGTGACGAGCTGCCCGAGCTCGTCGCGGCGCGCCCGCGCGTCCGCCGCGTCGATGAGGTTGCCGCCGCTCTCGGCGAGGCCAGCCCCGGGGCCGGGCTGATCGACGACCACGGCGATCTCGTCGTTCTCGAGCACGTAGTCGCCGGGCCGCCCCGCCGCGAGCGGACCGGAGAGCGCGTCCGCGGGCCCCGTGATCCGCAGGACGCGCGCCGGCCGCGCGGCGCCGCCGTCCCTCGGGCAGAGATCGCCCTGCTCCGCGCCGCCGCGGCCCCACCGGCAGAGCATGCCGAGGCGCTCGACAGCGCCGGACGACACGACGACGCTGCCGCCCTGCACGGGCGGCGCGCAGGTCGCCGGCGCGAGCGCGAGCGCGAAGAGGCGCGCCGCGCGGAGGGCGCGGCGCGCCGCGCGCCCTGCGGGGCTTCCGGGGGGGCGGGGGCACTCGGGCGAGCGGGTCATCGATCCTCTTCCGACTCCGATGCGCGGCCGCGGCGCGCCTTGGGTCAGGAGCGCTCGGTGGCGAGGACGAGGAGGGCGGCGAGCCCCAGGCCGACGCCGAGCGCGCGGCGCGCGGTGAACACCTCGCCGAAGAGCAGCGGCGCGAAGAGCGCGGCGATCGCGATGCCGCCGGCGAACACGATCGGCCCCGTCGCGGTCACCGGACCGCCGATGCGGAGCGCCATGAAGGTGAGCGTCGCGACGCCGCTGATGCACAGGCCGGCGGCGCAGGCCCAGAGCACCCCCTGGGCCGACGGAGGCGTCTCCGCGCCAGGGCGGATGAGGAAGAAGACGAGGATCCCGACGGCCGCGGTGCCCTCGAGGCACAGCGCGCCAAGGGCGTCTCCGACCCGGCCTGCCGCCGCGCGCAGCATCAGGTAGTGACCGGCCATGCAGAGCGCGGCGAGGAGGGCAGGGACGTACCAGGCGGACATGTCGCGCGTCGCAGCCTACTCGTCGTCCGCCATCTCCGGGTAGTCGCCGGGCGCGAGGTTGTCGAACCGGGTGCACGAGGAGGTGAACCGCGTGAGCACCTTGCCCGTCGGCCCGTTGCGCTGCTTGGCGACGATGAGCTCGGCGATGCCTTTGTGGTTGGTCGTCTCCGGGTTGTAGTACTCGTCGCGGTAAATGAAGATGATGTTGTCGGCGTCCTGCTCGATCGCGCCCGACTCGCGGAGGTCCGACAGCTGAGGGCGCTTGTCCTTGGTGGTCCGGGTCTCGACGGCGCGGTTCAGCTGCGAGAGCGCGATGACCGCCACCTTGAGCTCCTTCGCGAGCTGCTTGAGCCCGCGGGAGATCTCGCTGATCTCCTGCTCGCGGCTGGCCACGCCGTCCCGCCCCTTCATGAGCTGCAGGTAGTCGATGACGATGAGCCCGATGCGCCGCCCCGAGCTGCCGTCGCTGGGCGGCCGGTCGTACTCGGCCTGGATGCGCCGCACCTTGGCGCGCAGCTCGAGGAGGGAGATGGCCGGCGTGTCGTCGATCCAGATGGGCAGGGTGGACAGGAACGAGGCGGCCTCCGTCAGGCGGCGCCAGTCGTCGGGCTGCAGGAAGCCCTGGCGGAGCTTGCCGACGTCGACGCGGCCCTCGCTGCAGACCATACGTGTCGCGAGCTGCTCGCGGGGCATCTCGAGCGAGAAGACGGCGGCGCCGAAGCCGGGGTCGTGCCGCTCGACGCCGTGCCCCGACTGGTCGGGCCCCGGGGAGCTCACGGTGCGCGGCGACGCCACGTTCACGGCGAGGTTCAGGACGAAGGACGTCTTGCCCATGCCGGGGCGGGCGGCGATGATCGAGAGGTCGCCGTCGTGCAGGCCGGCCGTCTTGGCGTCGAGCTTCTCGTACCCGGTCGAGATGCCGGTGATCCGGTCGCCGCGCTCGGCGGCGGCGGTGATCTGCTCGAACGCGGCCTTGAGCACCTGGGCGATCGGCTGGGTCGCCGTCCCCTGGGGCGTGCGCGCGAGCTGGTAGACCGCCTGCTCCGCGCCGTCGATGTACTCCTGCACCACCCCGACGTCGCCGTAGCCCTCGGCCGCGACGCGCTGGCACGTGGCGATGAGCTGCCGCACGCGCCACTTCTCGTAGACGACCCGCGCGTGGGCCGCGACGTGCGCGACCGCGGGCGTCGCGTCCGCGAGCTGGGCGAGGTACGCCGCGCCGCCCACCTGGACGAGGCGCTCCCGGTCGCGCAGCCACGACGCGACCGAGACGATGTCGATGGGCGTGCCGGCGGCCGCGAGCTCCTGCGCGGCCTCATAGACGCGGCTGTTCGCCTCGCTGTAGAAGTGGTCCGCTTTCAGGATCTCGAGCACCCGATCGAGCGCGTCGCGGTGCAGCAGGATGGCGGAGAGCACCGCCGCCTCGGCGTCGAGGTCGTGCGGCGGCACGCGTCCGGCGACGATGGGAGGCTCGATCCTCTGAGGCCGCTGGCCGCGGCGCTCCATCATTCTCATCATCCGTGCTTCTCCTCCCCACCGATTCCCCCCATCCCGCCCCGAGCTTTTCCACAGGTGCCGAAATGGGCGACGCCCCGGAGGGGAAACGTTCCTCCGGGGCGTCGGGTGCAGGGTCGATTTCCGTCTACCAGAACATGGGCAGCGCTGAGAAGGGTTTCTGTTTGCATTGCAGTGAGCGTTCGTGCGGTCGGCATCCCAATGCAGGTTCCACGTCGAGGGGGCGCTCTTCCATGATCGGAGGCATGATCGGAGGCATGAGCGGAGGCATGAGCGGAGGCATGAGCGGAGGCACGGTCGGAGGCAGGCGCGGCGGCTTGCTCGGGCGCTTTCGCGGAGGCCTCGGCGGCGGTCGCCGCCGAGGGGCCTCGCGGCGAGGCGCCGCCGGCGGCGAGGTATGGAAATTGAGCAACCCCGGTCGCATCGCCATTTCTTTTCGAGCTTGACTCAGCTGCGATGACGCTTCGCGCCTCGGCGTGAGCCATCGCGGGGAGCCGCCATTGTGGATCACAAAACACGCCATACAAGGATTGAGCCCGCCGAGGTGGTCTGCGTCGGTGAAGCGCTGTGGGATCTCTATGCGCCCGAAGGCATTCCGCTCGAGCAAGCGAAATTGCTGCGCCGTGTGCCGGGGGGCGGGGCCGTGAACACCGCGACGGCGCTCGTCCGGCTCGGGATACGCTCGGGGCTGTGCGCCGCGCTGGGCGACGACGCGATGGGGCGCGGGCTGAGGGACGAGGTCGCGGCGGCCGGCATCGACGTGGGACGGCTCTCGCTGAGCGCGGCGCGCACAGGCCTCATGCTCGTGGCGATCGAGCGCGGCGAGGCGCGCTTCGCCGGGTACAGGCAGGGCGAGAGCGAGGCGCAGGCGCTCGCTGCAGCGCTGCCGGAACGATGGCAGACCCGGGTCGTGCACTTCACCGGGATCGCGCCGGTGCGCGGGGCGAGCGGCGCGCTCGCGCGGGCGGCCGCGAGCGCTCGCCGCGAAGGGTGCGCCGTCGTGGTCGACGTCAACGCGCGCCCGCGGATGTGGCCGCGCGCCGAGCGCGCCGCGTCCGTTGCCGGCGCGGAGGCCGGCGCCGCGCCGGTTTCCGGCGCAGGCGTGCGCGGCTGCTTCCGCCTGTTCGGGCAGGCGGACCTCGTGAAGTGCAGCGCAGGCGATCTCGACGTGCTGGGGACGACGGCGCGCGCGCTCCGCGAGCGCCTCCGCCCCGAGGCGACGCTGGTCGTCACCGATGGCGCGCGGGCGACGCTCCTGCTCGGCCCCGGGGGCGAGCGCGCCGTCGCGCCGCGCCCTGTGCGTCCGCACGATCCGACGGGCGCGGGCGACGCCTTCTGCGCCGGGATGCTGGCGAGCCTCGTCTGGGAAGAGCGAGCGCGGTGGGGGGACGCGGCGCTCATGCTGCGCGCGGTGACGCGGGGGCACGACGTCGCGCGGGCGTGGGTGAGGCGGAAGCGCGGCTGAGGGGGCGCGGGGGCGCGGCCGAAGGAGGCGCGGGGGCGCGGCCCAAGGGAGCGCGCGGGCGCGGCCCAAGAGGGCGCGCGGGTGCGGCTGGAAAGGGAGGGGAAGCGCGGGAGCGCGGGTCGAGCCGCGCTCCCTGGCGCTGCGCTACTTGGCGGCGACCGTGACCTCGACCGACGCCGTGATGGACGGGGCGAGGCGGATCACGACGGGGTGGGCGCCGAGCGACTTGATCGCGTCGGTCTCGATGCGGCGCCGGTCGACGCTGAAGCCCTGCGCGGCGAGCGCCTCTTCGATGTCGCGCGCCGTGACCGAGCCGTACAGCTTGTCGCCCTCGCCGACCGGGCGGCTGATCGTGAGCTTGACCTGGTTGAGCTTGCCCGCGAGCTGCTCCGCCTCGGAGCGCGTCTTGGCGGCGCGCGACTCGGCGACCCGCTTCTCGTGCTCGATGCGGGACACGTTCTCGGCGGTGGCGCCCACCGCGAGGCCGCGCGGGATGAGGTAGTTGCGCGCGAAGCCGGGGCGAACCTTCACGAGCTCGCCGCTCTTGCCGACGTTGTGGAGGTCCTCCGTGAGGACCACATGGATGTGGGTTGCCATGATCGACCTCCTACGCCGTGACGGTGAACGGCAAGAGCGCGATGTTGCGCGCGCGCTTGATCGAGAGGGTCACCTTGCGCTGGTGGCGCGCGCAGTTGCCGCTGATGCGGCGCGGGACGACCTTGCCGCGCTCCGAGATGAAGTACTTGAGCGCCTGCGGGTCCTTGTAGTCGATGATCAGCGCCTTGTCCGCGCAGTAGCGGCAGACGCGCTTCCGGCCCGTGCGGCGGCGCCCGGGGGCGTCGGCGTTCAGGTCGGGCGTGCGCCCGAAGTCGCGATCGTCGTAGTCAGCGCCGCCGTTGCGGCCCATGTCACTGTTGCGGCCGTTCATAGCTCAGCTCTCCTCCTCGTCGGCGGCGCCTTCCGCCTCAGCCTCTTCGGCATCGTCGAGATCGCCCGCCGGGGCCTGCTCGGAGCTCCGGTCGATGCGGCGCTCCGGCTCGATCAGGCCGAGCTGGCGCTCGCGCGAATCGTCGCGGTCGTCCTCCAGCGGCGTGAGCTCGAGGCGCTCGAACTTCACGTCATCGTCGGCGATCGTGACGCCCTCGACCTCGACGTCGTTGCGCACGAGCACCGTCTGGTACTTCAGCACGCCGTCGGAGAGGCGCAGGTTGCGCTCGATCTCGGAGACGACCTTCCCGCCCCCGAGGTACTTCAGGTACACGTAAACGCCGCGGCGGTGCTTGGCGATGTCGTACGCGAGGCGGCGGCGCCCCCACGTCTCGACCTTGGTCAGCCGGCCCGACTCGCGGCCGACGACCTCGGCGAGGCGCGACCCGATCCGCTCGGCGCCGTCGGCGTCGATGTCGGGTCGCAGGATGTAGATCGTTTCGTACTCTCTGGCGCGCCCGGGCGCCGTTACCTGTCGGCTCATTCAGTCTTCCCTCTCGGCCAATGGCCCCGGGGCGGTGCCCCGGAGCGAGGAAAGGAACAGCCTGTCGAGCGACGCACCGGCGAGCTCGGCAGGCTGTCCCGTAGAGGATCAGGGCTTCTGCGTCGGGGGGAGGGGACCCTTCCCTTCCTTCGCGGCAGGGGCTGGATCCGTCGACCCATCCCCCTCGCCCTTCTGCCTCTTGCCCGGCCTGGGCCGGGTGTTTCGGACGTTCATCGCGGCCTCGAAGCCGCGGGCGGCGACTTCTAGCACACTTTGGACAGCTTGCTTCAAGCAGTCGGGCAGGCTCGCGCGCTCGACGGCGTCGAACCCCGACAGGACGTAATCCGCGACCTCGCCCCGGAAACCCGCCGGAGGCCGTCCTACCCCGAGGCGGACGCGCCCGAAGTCGCCCGTCCCGCCGTGCGAGATGATCGAGCGCAGCCCGTTGTGCCCCGCGTGCCCGCCGCCGACCTTGAGGCGAACCGTGCCGAACGGCAGGTCGAGCTCGTCGTGGAGCACGATCAGCTCGGAGGGCGCGACCTTGAAGAAGGCCATCGCCGGCTGCACGCTGCGCCCCGACTCGTTCATGTAGGTCATCGGCTTGAGCAGGATCGCCTGCTGTCCGGCGATCTCTGCCCGCGCGTGGACGCCCGAGAACTTCTCGCGGAACGGATCCGCCCGGACCTCGTCGGCCAGCGCGTCGATGGCCATGAAGCCGACGTTGTGCCGGTGAGCAGCGTATTCCTTGCCGGGGTTCCCCAGGCCGACCACGAGCAGCATGACGAGCGGGTTCTGCTGAGTCCCTGGAATTGAACAGGCGAGGCAGGCGAGGCAGGCGAGCGCGGGGCAGGGCGGGCCGCGCGCGCCTCGCGGTGCGGAGGCGCGAGGCGGCCCGCTCCCGGGTTACTTCTTGTCCTTCTTGTCGCCGCCCGCGGCGGCAGCGCCCTTCGCGGGGGCAGCGGCGCCGGCGGCCGGCGCAGCGGCCGCGGCCGGCGCGCCGGCGGCGGGCTTCGCCTCTTCCTCGGGGCCAGCCTTCTCGGGCGCGTTGACGACGGCGATCGTCTGGTCGTCCGCGAGGAGCGTCTTCACGCCCTCCGGCAGCGTCAGCCCGCTGGCCTTGTACGAGTCGCCCAGGTCGAGCTCGGTCACGTCGATCTCGACGAACGACGGGATCTTCTCCGGCAGGCAGCGCACGGGGATCGTGCGGAAGATCTGCTGGAGCACGCCGCCGGTGACCACGCCCTTCGGCTTGCCCACGCAGCGGAAGGGGATCTGCACGTCGACGGGCTGGTCGAGCTTCACCTGGATGAAGTCGGCGTGGACGAGCTCCCGCGAGATGGGGTGGTAGTCGTAGTCGCGCACCATGACGGTGAGCGTCTGGCCGTTCTCGATGGCCAGCTCGACCACGGAGTTCTTGCCGTGGTCGGAGCCGAGCACCTGAAGGAGCGCCTTCGGCGAGATGGCGACCGACTGCGGCGCGAGCTCGCGCCCGTAGGCGATGGCGGGAATCTGTCCGGCGCGGCGCAGGCGGCTCGACGCGCTCTTGCCGCTATCCTCGCGCCTCGTGGCGTTGAGCTTGATGATGTCCATGACGACGGCTCCAGAAGTGATCCGGGGGTCCGCGGTGCGCGGTTCCGCCCCGGCGTAGGGTGCGGCGCTATAGCAGAACGGAGAAGAGAAAGTCGAACCTTCGTCGCCGGAGGGCGCGTTTTATGTCTTTTGTGCGTTCTTTGGTGTGTCCTGGCGAGGGGGCGCGGGCGACCTGCGTCGCCGGTGCGTCCCGCCGCCGAACGCGCGCGGCCGGTCAGACGAAGAGCGAGCTCACCGAGTCCGAGTGATGGATGCGGCGGATCGCCTCGGCGAGCAGCCGCGCCACCGAGACGACCTTGAATTTACCGGAGGCCCTCGCCTCGTCCGAGAGCGGGATCGAGTTCGTCACCACGACCTCGGTGAGGGGCGAGTCCTTGATGCGCTCGACCGCCGGCCCGGACAGGACCGGGTGCGTGGCGCAGGCGGCGACGCTCCTGGCGCCCTGCTTCATCAGGGCGTTGGCGGCGTTCACCAGGGTGCCGGCGGTGTCGATGAGGTCGTCGAGGATGAGGCAGTTCTTGCCGGCCACCTCGCCGATGATGTTCATGACCTCGCTCTCGTTCGCCCGCTCGCGGCGCTTGTCGATGATCGCGAGCGTGCCCTGGAGGCGCTTCGAGTAGGCGCGGGCCCGCTCCACGCCGCCCGCGTCCGGGGAGACGATGACCACGTCCTTGCCGTAGTGCTCGCGGAGGTGGTGCTCCAGCAGCGCCGGCATCGCGAACAGGTGGTCGAACGGGATGTTGAAGAACCCCTGGATCTGCCCGGCGTGCAGGTCGAGCGCGACGATCCGGTTCACCCCGGCGGCGACGATGAGGTCGGCGACGAGCTTCGAGGTGATCGGCGTCCGCGGCGCGACCTTCCGGTCCTGCCTGGCATAGCCGTAGTAGGGGATGACCGCCGTGATGGAGCCGGCCGAGGCGCGGCGGAGCGCGTCGACCATGATCAGGAGCTCCATCACGCTGTCGTTGACCGGCGAGCAGGTGGGCTGGACGACGTAGGTGTCGACGCCTCGGACGTTCTCCTGGATGACGCAGAACGTCTCGCCGTCCGAGAAGCGCGACACGCGCGACTTCCCCATCGGTTGCTCCAGGACCTGACATATTTCCTGGGTAAGCGGGAAATTGGCGTTGCCGGAGAAGATACTGACTCTCTTGAACACGGCGCGCCTCCAGCCCATTTCGGGGAGCGCGGCTCTATCAGTCGGCCATGGGCACGTCAAGCGACTCTGTACAGCGATCGCTTGGCTGTACGTGCGTATCGTGACCGGCGGCGCCGGCTCTCACCTGCGTTCTCGCCTGCGTCCACCCGCATTTCGTTCGGCGCTGCTTCGGGTTAGGTAGCGGCCGTGGAGTCTTTCGCCGCCGCCGCTTCGGGGCAGGGCGGGCGCGCCGCGGCCGGGCCGCGGGGCAGCCTGGTGATCATCGGCAATTTCGACGGCGTTCATCTGGGGCACCAGGCGCTGCTCGCCGACGCGGCGCTGGACGCGGAGCGGCGGGGGCTCGAGCCGGTGGCGCTCACGTTCGCCCCGCACCCCGCGAGCGTCCTCGGCCGGACCCCGCCGGCGACGCTGACGGCGCTGCCGCGCAAGATCGAGCTCATCCAGCGCGTGCAGCCGGCGATCCGGGTCGACGCGGTGACGTTCGACCGGGCGTTCGCGGCGCAGACGCCGGAGGAGTTCGTGCGGCGCGTGCTGCTCGATCGGCTCGCGGCGCGCGTCGTCCTGGTCGGCGCGAACTTCCGGTTCGGCCGCGGGCGCGCCGGCGACTTCACGACGCTCGGGCGCCTCGGCGAGGATCTCGGCTTCGAGACGCGATCGCACCCGCTCGTGGGCGACGCCGAGGGGGCGTGGTCGAGCACCCGCGTCCGAGCGGCCCTCGCGCGCGGGGATCTCGAGTCGGCCGAGCGGATGCTGTCGCGCCCGCACATGCTGTCCGGCGTCGTCGCGCAGGGGGCGAGGCGGGGCCGGACGATCGGCTTCCCCACCTGCAACATCGACGAGATCGAGGAGGCGCTCCCGCCGTTCGGCGTGTACGCGACGCTCGTCGATCGGGTGACCTCGTCGGGCCGCGCGATCGCGCTCGCGCGCGGCGTGGCCAACCTGGGCGTCCGCCCGACGGTCGAGGCGTCGAGGCAGGCGCGCCCGAACCTCGAGGTGCACCTCTTCGACGTCGACGAGGATCTCTACGGCGCGGCGCTGCGCGTGCACCTGATCGCCCGGCTGCGCGAGGAGCGGCGGTTCTCCGGGCTGCCGGAGCTCAAGGCGCAGATCGCGCGGGACGCCGAGGCGGCGCGCGCGCGGCTCGCGTCGATCAGCGCGGATCCGGCGGCGGAGGGGGCGTTTCGCTGAGCGGTCCGGCGAGGGTGAGCGAGCGTCGGATGTGGTAGCGTCGGCGGCGATGGAGCGCCGGGAGCTCGACGGGCTGACGCGGGAGGAGCTGATAGCGCGCGCCGAGGGGCTCGGGGTGCCCCGGCCGCGCCTGCTCACGAAGGTCGAGCTCATCGACGAGATCGTGGCGCGCACCGCGCAGAGCGAGCCGGAGCGGGCCCGCCTCCGCGGCTTCCTCGGGCGGGCGCGCGATCTGCTCTCGCGCGTGGTCGAGCGGGGCCTGCACATGCCGGAGGCCGCGCGCGCGCTGCGCGGCGAGGCGCCGCCGGAGCAGTGGCCGCCGCCCCCGCCCCCGCCGCCGCCGCGGTCCACCACGACGCTCGCCGAGATCTATGCGTCCCAGGGGCACACGGACCGGGCCATCGCGATGCTCGACGAGATCCTCGCGCGAGCGCCGGAGGACGAGGGCGCGCGGCGGCTCCGGGAGAGGCTGATCGAGAGCGCGGCACGCGGGCAGGGGGCAGGCGTGGAAGCGCGGGACGCGGAGGACGCGGACGCGGAGGATGCGGAGGACGCGGACGCGGAGGATGCGGACGCAGCCGCCGAGGGGGCGGGCGCAGCCGCCGAGGGGGCGGGCGCAGCCGCCGCGGGGGCGGGCGCAGCCGCCGAGGATGCGGTGAGCGCCGTCGCGGAGGCTTCTCCTGCTCCGTTCGCGCGAGACGATGGCGCGACCGAGCCACGCGGGGCCGCCATCGCGAGCGAACACCAGGGGGAGCCCGGGCCCGTTGCCGGAGCGCCTGGCGGCGTTCCGGTGCAGCCTCCGCGAGATCCTTCGCCTGCAGGCGCCGGAGCGACGGCGTCGCCCGTCGCCGCAGGGGTGGCGCTGGATCTTGCGGCGGCCTTGCGCGACGAGCGGGCGGAGCTCCCGGCGCGGTATGACCTCGACGAGATCGTCGGCATCGCGGTCGATCACGAGACGATCTACCTCTACTGGGAAGTGCGTCCCAGGACGCTCGCGCGAGCGCGGGCGCGTCGCCCGGAAGGGCAGCTCGCGATCCGCGTCGTCGCGGTGCTCCCGAGCTGGGAGCGGCCCGTGGTCGAGCAACGGGATCTCGCCATCGACGCGCTCTTCGGGGACATGTTCGTGCGCGACATCCCGTCCGGCGCGAACCTCCGTATGTGCACGGGCTGGCTCGCCGGAGAGGTGTTCGAGCCTTTCGCGGTCGGCCTCGAGGTCGCTGTGCCACGCGCGTTGCCGGCTTCGCCGAGATCGTCCTCCGAGGAGCCACCGGCCTCTGCGCCAGCGCTGGCGGGCGGGACCTCGGAGGAGCCACCGGCCTCTGCGCCAGCGCTGACGGGTGAGACCTCCGAGGAGCCTCCGGCCTCTGCGCCGGAGCTGACGAGGGAGCTCCCGCCGGGCAGCCCCGCTGCGGCGATGAACGTCGCGGAGCCGCACCACGAGGGCGGCGCCGGCGATGCGGCGTCCCCGGCGCTGATCGCCGCGGTGACGGCGTCACCGCCGATTGCCGGGGCCAGCGGAGAGCACGGTGAGCCTGTCGTCGTGGTCGGCGCGAGCGGAGGCTCGGTGACCACGGCGCTTCCGGCGTCGAGCGCGCCGGTCGCCGGCGGTGACGCAGATGTCGAGGCGGCTGCGGCGGCGGTCGTCACGGGCAGCGACGTGGCGCCTGCTGCGCCGGCCGCGATCCGCGACGTGGCCGCCGAGGCAGTCCGGGCGGCCGCGCCTCACGGCCTCGAGGTGGTCGCGGCTGGGCGCAGCGCGACGCTCGTCGCGGAG
Organism: Sorangium sp. So ce281; assembly: GCF_051527395.1. Taxonomy (NCBI): domain Bacteria; kingdom Pseudomonadati; phylum Myxococcota; order Polyangiales; family Polyangiaceae; genus Sorangium; species Sorangium sp. So ce281. Next base: position 9,080,670 of record NZ_CP150322.1, on the reverse strand, counting down.
CCGACGCTCGCGTTGCCCGACCAGGCGCCGGGGCGCTTCTCCTCGGGAACGGCGCCGACGCCGGAGGCGATCGCGCAGGCGGTCGCGGCGACCCGCGGCGCGGCGACCGAGGGACCAGCCCGCTTCCCGTCAGGAACGGCGCCGACGCCGGAGGCGATCGCGCAGGCGGTCGCGGCGACCCGCGGCGGTTCGAGCGAGCTGCTCCGAGGAGGCGGCGGGAGCGCGGGACCTCACGCCAGCGAGGCGCTCCGGCGCACGAGCGCGGAGCGGGGCCTCTCGCCGGGCGGCGGGCCGCGCCTCGGCGCCGATCGGGTCCGATCCCTTGGCGGTGGAGCGGAGCTCTGGCGGAGCTTCTCCACCCGGGCGCGCCCGCCTTCCCGGGGCCGCTGAGCGACCTGGTTGACCCGCCGCACGCAACTCGCGACGGGCGGCGGTCGACCCACCTCGCGTGCACCCGAACCACCGATCCGTCGCAAGCTCCGCTCTCTTCCTCCTCGCCGCGCTCGCCTGCGCCCTGTTCACGCGGCAGGCGCGCGCCGAGCTCCCCCTCGACGACGAGCCCACGGCGCTCGACCCGCGCGTGGACCGCCTCGACACCGCGCCCCACGAGCTCTGGGCTGCGTCCCCGGGCAGCGCGCGGCCGCTCTGGCTCGCGGTGGAGCTCGGGGTCGCCCGGCTCGAAGGGGGCGAGCGCTCCCTCACCGGCATGCTGCTCGCGAGCATCCCCCTCGAGCGGCTATCCGCCCGCCCTGGCGCGCCGTCTCCACCGTCCTCCGTCGCCGAACCAGCGGCGCCTCGGCTGAAGCCTGCCCCGGCGACCCCGAGCCCGCCGCGCGCGGCGCCCGAGATCGAGCCCCCGGAGCCGCCTCCGCCCGCGCAGCCAGCCGAGGCCGAGCCGCCGCTCCCGCTGCCGGTCCGGGTCACGCCGGCGATGGCCCGCGCGATCGTCGAGGCGGCGCTGCGGCGATCCCGCCTCCTCGATCCCGAGGCGCGCATCGACGCGATCGCGTCGCGCGCGCGGACGTCGTCGCTCTTCCCGGAGCTCCGGCTCCGCGTCTCCCGGCTCGTCGATGAAGCGGAGAGCCTGGCCCCGACGGAGTACGATCCGGCGCGAAGGACGGCGTCCGGCGGCACGAGCCTGTGGCTCGAGGCGCGCGCGACGTGGCGGCTCGACCGGATCGTCTTCGCCGACGAGGAGATCGCGCTGGAGCGCCTCCGCCGCGAGCGCGCCGAGCTGCAAACGAAGCTCACGGCGCGCGTCCTCGAGCTGCTGTTCGCGTGGCAGCGCGCCGTCGCGCTCGCGGCCGATCCGGGCCAGAGCCCCGAGGAGCACCGCGCCGCGACGCTCGCGGCGCTCGAGGCGGAGGCGTCCCTCGACCTGCTCACCGGCGGCTGGATGACGCGCTGGCGCGCTGCGCGCGAGTGAGCCCGCGCGCCTCCGCCTGCGCAGGGCGCCCGCGCGCTACAGGATGGTCTGCGAGAGCGTCACCGCGCGCTTGCCGGTACCGGCGTCTCCGTCGGGATCGGTCACCGTCACCTCGACGTCCACGACCTTCCCGAGCAGCTCCTCGATCTTCCGCTCGCCATCCAGCCGGAACCGCAGCCCGGCGAGCTTGCAGAAGCCGCCTTCGTCGGGATCCAGGGTGAAGATGACCTCGAGCGGCTCGATCGCATAGCCGAGCTCGGGCACGATGCCGTTCACCATGGTGAGCGAGCCGGATCGGCGCAGGTTCTTGAGCCGGATGGCGACGAAGATGTGGTAGCCGCCTTGAGGTCCAGCCTCCACCTGGACCTCGTCGAGGTCATCGAGCGGGAAGTAGTCGGCCTGCCCCTCCCCGACGATGACGACCGGCTCGCCCCCGGCGGCCGGCTTGCAGAGGTCCGGCTCCGCGCCCGCGTTCCACGAGGTGCTGTAGGGATCGAGCTGCCGGGGATCCACGTCGGGGGCGCTGCAGCCGCCGGCCACGCAGGTCTGCGGGGCCGGGCAAGTGGCCGCCCCGGGCGCGACGACGCACTCCCGCTCGAGGCGCACCCGCAGCAGCAGCGTGCGGCCGCCGATCACCCGGGTCGACGCGGTGCGGGTGAGCAGCGGCCTCTCGGCGTCCTCCGCTCCGAACGCCTCCAGGGAGATCTCCACGGCCGTGCCATCCTCGAGATCGCTGAAGAAGAACTCCCGCGGGAAGAACAGCTGCCCGTTCTTCTGCGCCAGCGCGTCCTCGTGGACCACGTCTCCGCCGGCCCGCAGGACGACGCGCAGCAGGTCGATGTCGGCGCCCGCGCGGAGCTCGCTCGTCACCCCGAACACCACGGTCCCGGTGGTGGGCCCCGGAGCGCCGCAGCCTGCGACGAGCAGGGCGCAGAGCGCGAGGGCGGCGAGCAGGAAGGCGCGGAGGTTCGTGGTGGCGTGGCCGCGATGGGCGCGGCGCCCGTCGCTCCCTCCTCGCGGCGTTCGATCGTCCTGGGCCATGCCGACGGCGTGTGTGGTGCGCTGCTGCCGGGCGTAGCGCGCTACTGGATGCCTTCGAGCGCGGCCAGGAACACGTCCGGGCCGACGAAGTCGTTGAAGCGCTTCCGCTCGGCGCCGGTGGAGTCGTACAGCACGACCGTGGGCAGGCCGACGACCTTGTACTTGCCCTTCACCGCGTCGATCTGCGGATCCTCGTCGTCCGTCGCGTCGACCTTCACCGCGACGAAGTGCGCCGCCTTGGCCATGACACGGGGATCCGAGAAGGTCTCCTTCGCGAGCTGCTTGCAGGCGCCGCACCACTCCGCGGTGAAGTCCACGAGCAGCGGGCGCCCTTCCGCCTTCGCCTTGGAGACGGCCACCGGCTCCTCGTGCAGCCACGTGAGCTGCGGCGACACGACCTCGCCGGCCACCGCCGACGGGACGGGCGAGGCGAGCCTTGGCAGATCCAGGCTCGCGACGAGCAGGAAGCTGCTGGCCACCGTGAGCGCGATCCCGACCCCCTTGCGGGCCTTCACGCCGGCGCCGCCGTCGTCCCAGGAGAGGTGCACCGCGCCGAGCGCGAGGCCGACCGCGACGAGGCCCGCCATGATGGCCATGAACTGCGGCGTGGGCTGCGCGAGCGACGACAGCGCCGGGAAGGTCGTCTTCAGGAAATAGAGCGCGACGACCATCATCACGATCCCGAAGAACGACTTCACCCCCAGCATCCACTTGCCGCCCTTCGGCAGCGCGAACGCGAACGCGCCGACGAGCCAGAACGGCAGGCCGAGCCCGAGGGAGAAGGTGGCGCCGACCAGCGCGCCGAGGCCGACATTCTGGGTCTTCCCGATCCAGAGAATGATGCCCGTGAGGACGGGCCCGGTGCACGGCGCGGCGACGAGGCCGCTCACGAGACCGAGCAGGAAGGCGCCGCCGTAGCCGATGCCCCCGACCTGCGAGAGCCGCTGCATCAGGGTGTCCGGCAGCGTCATCTCGAACGCGCCGAACATGGACAGCGAGAGCGCGATGAACACCGCCGCGATGCCGACGATGACCCACCTGTTCGAGAGCACGCCGCCGAACAGGCTGCCCGTGAGCGCCGCGGCCACGAGCATCGTCGTGAAGAGCACGACGATCCCGAGCACGAAGCTCGTCGAGAGCAGCATCGCCTCGCGCCGGGACTTCGCCTCCCGCGCCCCGAAGATGCTCACCGTGATGGCGATCATCGGGTACACGCAGGGGGTGAGGCACGTGAGCAGCCCGCCCCCGAGCGCGGCGAGCGCGGCGAAGAGCGGGCCGGCCTCCAGACCGCGGGTGAAGAGATCGCGCTGATCATCGGCCAGCGCGAGCGCCGGGGACGCGAGCGTGGCGAGCGCGACCAGCGCCGGGAGCGCGCGTCCGAGCGCGCCGCGCCCGCCACGTCGGACACCCGCCGGCGCGGCGCCGGCGCTTGCCTTGAAACGAGTCGAAGCGGTCATCACGAAGGTTCTATAGCAAAGCGATCGGGGTCGTGCGGCGGGCCGCCGTCCGTTCAGGCCGGCATCAGCGTTCCGCGAGGGACGCGAGCGTCCGGCGCGCCGCCTCGATCTCCGCGCCGAGCGCGATCGCGACCGCGGTCCTGCCCGAGGTGCTCCGCTGTACGAAGGCTTCCAGGTATTTCTTGGCCTCGTCCCAGCGATGGTCGAAGTAGGCCATCTGCCCGAGCACGAACCGGCCGTACCCCTGGCCTGCCGGCACCTCCGAGAGCCGATCGATCAGCGCGCCGAGCCCCTCCACCGGCTTGCCGCTCTCGCACTGCACGACGGCGAGGTGCCCCTGGTAGAGCGGCTTGTCCCGCGTGCCCCAGCGCGCCGCGCGCGTGAGCGCGCCGATCGCCTCGTCGTACCGGCGCGCCAGGTGATACACGCTGCCCAGCGTCCACCAGTGGAACGCCCTCCGGCTCGCCGGCCCCGTGCGCGCCGCCAGCCGGAGGTGCCCGACGGCCCCCTCGATGTCCCCGAGGGCCTGCTTCGCGCGCGCCGCGTCCTGGTGGGCGACGTCGCTCAGCACGCCGAGCGCCAGGATCTGCTCCGCGACCTCGGCTGCCCGCTCGAAGCGGCGTGTCTCGAAATACGCGAGGTAGAGCTGCCGCAGCAGCATGGCCTGCGTCGTCCTGTCGAGCGGCCCCCGGAGCGACAGGCCCCGCCGCGCCCAGAGGGCGCGCGACCGCGGGGTCGCCGCGCCCAGCGCGCGCCGCAACATCTCCTCCGCGCTCAGCGCCGCCGCGGGCGCGCGCCGTCGCGGCGCCTTGCTCGGCCGTTTCTCTCGTGGAGCCTTGGGGCCAGCGTCATTCCCGCTGCCCGCAACGGGCTGCGCCGTCGCTTTCGTGCGTCGCCGCGTACCCCCGGAGCCCGTACGGACGGATCGAGCGCCGCCCACGCTGTCACCGTGCTCGCTCGCCTTGCGCACAGAAAGCAATCCTAACAGACCTGCACACGCGTTCCAGCAATACGCGACGTTTCCATCTTGACTCGGGCCAGCTGGCTGGCAGGTGGCCGGTCGTGGGCGACGGCGGGGGCCGGCAGGGGTTGGCCGTGCGCCAGTACGGGCTGTCGGCTTCGGCTGGACCCTGTTGCGCCCCATCGAGCGTGGCGCCATCGTCGCGGCCATGCGTCGCCGTCCTGGCTCAACTTCCCTTCAAGGGAGGCGGTATTCCGTCTCCACGGTCTCCCTCAACCTGGGTCGGGTCCTCAACCTGGGTCGGGTCCTCAACCTGGGTCGGGTCCTCAACCTGGGTCGGGTCCTCAACCTGGGTCGGGTCCTCAACCTGGGTCGGGTCCTCAACCTGGGTCGGGTCCTCAACCTGGGTCGGGTCCTCAACCTGGGTCGGGTCCTCAACCTGGGTCGGGTCCTCAGGCTCGCGCCATGCTTGGCCTTGCTCGCCGGCCTGCCGCTCCTGACCGGGTGCGGGCACCCGGCGAGCCGTGACGAGTGCGAGGCCATCTTCCGGAGGAGCGCCGAGATCGAGCTCCGCGCGCAGAACGTCGTCGACCCGAAGATCGTCGAGGAGCGCACGGCGGCGGTGCGGGACGCCCGCGGCAAGGAGCTCATCGACAGGTGCGTCGGGCGCCGCATCACCGATGCGGCGATGGTGTGCGTCCGGCAGGCAACGACCCCGGAGCAAGTCGATGAGTGCCTGGAATGACGCGCCCCGCGACCCGCGCCGACGTCCTGGCAACCCTGGCGATCGTCCTGCTGGTGCTCGGTATCCTTGTGGGGCGCGCCGCGCTCCGCCGCGCCGCTCCACGCCCGTCCGCCGAGGCGTGCGCCGCGCTCCTCGATCGGTACGTCGAGCTCGTCCTGCGCGCGGCCAACCCCGAGCCCGCTGCGTCCCAGGTGGCCGAGAGGACCGCGATGGCGCGCGCGACCGCCGGGGAGCGCGGCTTCGCCCGCTGCGAGGCCGACCTCACGCAGGCGGAGGTGGCGTGCGCCCTCCAGGCGGGAACTGCGGACGACCTGGAGCGCTGTCTGCCCTGACGCGACCCGCGCGCGGTCCGCGGAGGACCAGCCCCGACATGCTCCCCTACCACAGCGACGGTGAAGGAGCGGCGGAGGGCGGGCGGAGGACGTCGGGAGCGCGGCGGAGGAACGTGAAGGGACGCCGGCGCGCTGCGAATCGTTCCGGGCGCGCCGCGCTGTGATAGTCTCGGCCGTGGCGAGCGCTCCCCGCTGGCGCGATCTCCTCACCTCCCCACCCTCGGATTGCCTGTCGTGAAAGCCCCGTCGCCCCTGCTCGGCTTCAACAACAACGTCCGGCACAAGGGGCGGTTGTTCCACATACAGACTGAGGACTCGGGCATTCGCCATCCTCACATCATCACGCACCTCTTCGCCGACGGCGGGCGCATCCTCAAGACCACGAAGACCTCGTACGCGGAGCACGTCGGTCAGGCCTCGCTCGCGGAGACGGTCCGCGGCCTCATGAAGGAGCAGCACAAGGCGATGTTCATCGCCCTGCGCGACGGTCACTTCGACTACCTCTTCGACGACACCGCCGCCCCGCCCGTGTCCGCAGGCGCCGTGTCCGCAAGCGCCGCCCCCGCCCCGTCGCATCCGGAGACGAGCAAGCCGGCGCGGGCGTCGTCGCCGTCGTCGCCCGAGGTGACGGGCGCGCCGAAGCCGCCCCCGCCGTCCCGGCCGCTCACGCCGCCCGTCATGCCGCCCGTCGTGCCCGATGCGTCGCCGCGCCCGAAGCCGGCGGCCGCGCCGACGCCGGCGCCCAGGCCCGCCGCGCCGCCCGCAAGGCCAGCGGCCGCGCCCCTCGCCGCAGCGCCGCGCGCCCCGGTCGCCGAGCCGGCGCCCGCTTCGGCCAGCGGGCGCCCTCGGCTCGAGCTCGATCCCGTCGCGCTCCAGGCGCTCGGCGGCGGGCGCGCGGCCAGCCCGCTCGCCGGCAGGGCCGTACGCCCCGCGTCGCCCGCCGAGATCAAGCCCGAACAACCGTCCATCGATCTCGATCTCGACGCGCTGGAGCGCGCCGCAGCCGAGGCACAGACGCCGTTCTTTCAGCAGATCCAGGATCTCCCGCCGCCGCCTGCGTCGGTGATCGGGCGGCGGGCGGAGTCCGCGGCCTCCGGCGCCGGGGTCTACAGCAATGTCCACCCCGAGCAGCCCGTCGCGCCGCCCGCGCCCCAGGTCGCGGTCGAGCATTTCTCGGGCGGCCCTGGCTCCGGCCGCTACGCGGCCTCGCGCCCGGCCAGCATCTTCGCGACGAACCGGCCGGCGGAGGGCGCCTCGATCTTCGGTGAGGACCTGATCAGCGAGAAATCGCTCGACGAGGTGATCCTCAGCTACCTCGCGGAAGATCTCGACAGCCCCCCGGAGAAGAAATAGCCGGGCCGCCGCCTGGCGTGGCGGACGCGTGGAGCAGGTGCGTGGGGGGCAGCGTGGAGCGGGAGGGCAGGCAGGTCGGCGAGCAGGTCGACCGAGCGGCGGTCACCTGATGAGACCCGATCAGACCGCAGACGACGCCGAACGACAGCGTCGCAGGGGCGCGACCGTGGCCCGCATCTGGCTGCGGCCGATGTCGTATCTCCTGGGCGTCAGCGTCGCGACCCTCGCCGTCGTCTACCTGCTCGACGTCGCGCGGCACGAGAACGCGCACCTCTCGCTCTGGGAGGTGTTCGCGCGCATGTCGCCGAGCGACGCCGAGCACATCATGGGCGGCATCGGCGAGGTCATCGCCGCCATCCTCGGCATCGTCATCACGGTCGCGTCCATCATCGTGCAGCTCGCCGCGAACCGTTACACGCCGCGGATCACCGAGATGTTCTTCCGCGACCGGACGAACATGCTCGTGATGGGCTTCTTCGTCGTCAGCGCGGTGTTCTCGCTGTGGGTCAACTTCTCGATCCGCGTCGGCGGGGGCGGCCCGACCGAGGACGTCTTCGTCCCCGTCTACGGCGTCGTCGTCACGATGGGGCTGCTCACCGCGAGCCTGCTCATGATGGCGCCCTACTTCGGGTACGTGTTCGACTTCGTCGAGCCCGACAACGTGGTCCGGCGGATCACGACGAGCGGCGTCGAGCAGGCGCTGCGCCCCGCGGGCGGAGAGGGCGAGGCCGAGGTCGACGAGCGGCGGGTGACGGCGCTCTCGTCGTTGGAGCAGCTCGCCGACGTGGCGCTCAACGCGATCGACCAGAAGGACAAGGGGATCGCGTCGAAGACGGTCGACTCGCTGTCGGAGCTCGTCGTCGCGTACCTGCCCCACAAGGCGACGCTCGATCCGCGCTGGTTCCAGATCCGCGATCGCCTCGCGAAGGACACCGACTTCGTGAGCATGAACGCCGAGGCGCTCGGCAAGCTGTCGACCGCGCGGACCTGGCTCGAGTACAAGGCGCTCCGCCAGTTCTTGATGGTCTATCGCGAGGCGCTCACGGCGATGCCCGACCTCATCACGCGCATCGCCATCGACACGCGCTACATCGGGCAGACCGCCATCGCCGCCGGAGACCGGGCCGCCGTCGCGGTCGTCGTGAAGTTCTTCAACACCTACATGCGCAGGTCGCTCAACGCGAAGGACATCGCCGCGGCCTACAACAACCTGAACCAGTACCGCTACCTCGCGGAGGAGCTGCTCAAGGCGGGGTGGGGGGATCAGGTCCTCGAGATCGCTCGTCATTTCAAGTACTACGCGCAGACGGCGCACGCGATGGGGCTCGCGTTCCTCACCGAGACCGTCGCGTTCGATCTCTGCGTGGTCAACGAGCGCGCGTACGACCTGCACGCACCTGCCCGGGACGAGCTGCTCCAGCTCTTCCTCGAGGTGGACAAGGAAGCGGAGCTCGATCAGCAGGAGCCGTCGCTCCGCGGCGTCCGCAAGGCGCAGGTCAAGCTCGCCACGTACTACCTGCAGAAGGGGGAGGAGGCGCTCGCGCGGAAGATCTACCGCGACATGCGCGACGAGCGGCCCGACAGGCTGCGCTCCATCCGTGCCGAGCTCCTGGCCGTGACGAGCAACGAGTTCTGGGAGATCAACGACCGGGGCGCCGTGTTCGAGTACATCGAGCCCGAGCGGCGCCAGCTCATCCACCGCTTCTTCGAGTGGTTCCCGGCGACGACCATGCGGGAGCCGATCCGCGAGGAGCACACGCAGGAGTGAGCGAGGCGTGAGCGGCGCCCCCTCGGTCAGGCGGAGCCCAGTGCACGCAGGCTGGATCTGCGCCGGGCATCGACGCGGTGATTCCTGCGGCGCGCGGGCGGCGGTAGGATCGGGCATGCCTTGCTTGCACCCTCTCCACCCCGAGCAGGAGGGCTAGCCTCGACGGCGTCGAGATCGAGCGCTGCACACCACGAGATGCCCGCCTCCCGCCCGCGTCGCAAGAACGCCGAGTCCGATCCGCCGCCGGAGCTGTTCGCCGGCAAGTACCAGCTCATCCGGATGCTGGGCAAGGGCGGGATGGGGGAGGTGTGGCTCGCCGAGGAGGGGCCTCCCGACCTCCGGCGCCACGTCGCGCTGAAGCGGCTGGTCCCGAGGCCAGGGCTCGGCGAGAGCGCGAGGGAGTCGTTCTTCGCCGAGGCCCTGGTGATCGCGCGGCTCGATCACCCGAACGTCGTCCGGCTGGTCGAGTTCGGGGAATTCGAGGGCTCGGTGTACCTCGCGCTCGACTACATCGACGGCCCCGCCCTCGATCGCGTGCTCAGGAAGGTGGGCGCGTTCTCGCCGCGCGCCGTGGCCTACATCGGCCGGGAGATGGCGAGGGCGCTCGAGGCGGTGCACGGCCTGTGCGAGGACGAAGGGCAGAGCTACGCGGTCGTCCACCGCGACGTCTCGCCGTCCAACATCCTGATCGGGCGGGACGGCCGCGTCTGCCTGACCGACTTCGGCGTCGCGCGGATACCGGGCCTCGCGGACGAGCAGTCCGAGAGCAGCGTGTTCAAGGGGAAGCTCCCGTACATGCCTCCGGAGCAGGCGCGCGGGGAGCCGTTCGACGGGCGCGCGGACGTGTTCTCCCTGGGGATCACGCTCCTGGAGGCGCTGCTCGGCAGCCGGGTGCGCAAGGCCGAGACGCAGAGGCAGCTGATCATGGGCGTCGCGTCGCTGCCGATCCCTCGCGCGCGCGAGCTCCTGCCCGACCTGGGCGCGCGGCTCTCGGATGCGCTCGACGCGGCGACCGAGTTCTCCATCGAGAAGCGGACCGCCAGCGCGGGCAAGCTCGCCGGCGATCTGGAGCAAGTGCTCCGCGACATGGGCCAGGGCGCCGAGGAAGAGGCCCGGAGCGAGCTGAAGGAGCACGTCGAGGCCTGCATCGCGAGGACGGGCTCGCTGAGCGGCGCCGGTTACCGCGCCTCTCCGTCGCTCCCTCCCGAGAGCGCGTCGAGACAGAGCTCGCCGGGCCTCGGGCGAAAGGCGCCAGCGGTCGGGACCACGTCCGCTGACCGTAGGTCGGTCCGCCCTTCATCGCCCGATGGACGGCGCGGCGTTCCTGCGGCGGGCCGCAGCGACGCCCCGCTCCCTCTCGGCGCCGCGACGGGCTCGCTCTCGGTGCAGTACCTCGATTTCGACGGCCCGGACGATGTTCCGCAGCGCCCGCGCCTGCACGCGACGTCGACCGCGCCGGAGGGGGAGCTCCAGCGAGGGCTGGCCGCGGCCCAGCCTGCGAACGGCGTTGCTTCCACGGCGAGCAGGCCGCCCGCCGCGGGCAGGCCGTCCGGAGCGAGCGTGCCGCCGGCAAGCAGCGCGCCGATCACGGTGCCGGCGGTGCACGCCGGCGGGGAGGTGGCGCCTGGTGAGGAGCCCGCGTTTACCGGGCTCAGCGCCGAGCAGCTGCGGCGCAAGCGGACGATCTTCTATGCAGGGCTGTTCGTGCTCGGGACGCTGGCGACGCTCCGCCTGATCTTCGTTTCTTACTGCTAGCGCGGCTCGGGCGGGGCCTGCGCGCCGCGAGCGTCTGGGCGCCCCTGTCAGGGCTCGGCTCGGGGCCGCCTCTCGTCAGCCGCTCTGGATCGCGCGGAGCACGGCCGCCTCGTTGAGCGCGTGACGGCCGCCCTGGAGCGAGGCGAAGCCCGCGCGGGCGAGCGCGGTGAGCGCGTGCGCGGCGCGCCGGATCTCGACCTGGCTGCGCGAGCCGCCGCGGGCGGCGAGCTCCTCCGCGGTCAGCGCCGCGCCGCGGGCGAGCAGCTTCGCGGCCAGCGCGACGTGCGCCACGGACCGGGGGGATCGGCGCCGCGCGTGGCTCCTCGCGGCGCTCACCATCTGCTTGACGCCGCGCACCTCGAGCATCGTGGTGGCCGGCATCGCGAGATCCCGGAGCGACGGAGAGGCCGGCTTCGCGATGATCTTCACGGCCGCGCCGCCCGACGCCGCGGCGGGCGCGAGCGCGGGCGCCCCAGGGACGCGGTCCAGGGTCGCGCCGAGCGCGGGAGCCGCGGGGGCGCGCGGATCGGCGGCCGCCGGCGCCCGCGCGACCTCGCCATGGCCAACGCGCGCCACGATCTCGCTCTGGATCACCACCTTGACGACGCCGGCCACCTGAAGCGCGGTGCGCAGCCGCTCGGCCTCGGCCTCGGCGGCTCTGCGCGCCTCGTCGGCCCGGGCGAGCTGCTGCTGGAGCCGGCGGATCTCGGCCCGCAGCGCGGCGCTCGGATCCGGGCCTTGCTGGCTCGCGCTCTCGGCCGCGAGCGCCTCGCGCAGCTCGTCGAGGAGCGTGCTCAGCGTGGCGTCCGCGACGCGCGGCACGCCGCTGGGCTCACCGGTCCAGCTCGGCGCCTCGCCGCCGTGGGCGGTGTGGCGGGCGCGCCAGCGCTCGAATCGCCCGGCGGCGGGCAGGAAGAACTCGCCGGCCGGGAGCGCGCGGAACTCCTCGAACGTGTGCCCGTCGACGAGCGCCCTCACCGCGTCGTAGTCGCGCTCGATCTCGAAGCCGCCGATGGCGGGGAAGTTGAGCTGGCTCATGAGCTCCTTCGAGACCGCCTGCGTGCGCTGGCTGGCGACGACGAGGAGGACGCCGCGCTTGCGGCCCTGCTTCGCGAACCGGTGCAGGATATCGGAGGTGAGCGACGCGCCCGATTGAGGCGCGAAGATGTGCACCTCCTCGACCACGACGGCCGCCGGGGCGCGGCGCTCCGAGAGGAGGACCCAGAGCCGCTCGAGGAACGGGAGCGCGGCCTCTTGCTGGGAGCGGCTCGTCGGCTGATCCGACAGATCGACGATGAGGCCGAGCCCCTCGTCGAGCACCCTCGCGAGCGCGATCTCCGCCGCGCGCTCGCCGGAGGGCAGCGGCAGGTCCGCGTGGGCGCCCCCGAGGACGAGGACGCGGAACCGCTCGCGCAGCGTGTAGAGCTCCCCCTCGGGATCGATCGCGACGACAGGGATGCCGGCGGCGAGCAGCTCCTCGCAGAGGACCCCGACGCCGAAGCTCTTGCCCCGGCCGGAGGAGGCCCAGATGCCGACCCGCAGCCCGGTGCGCGCGTAGTCGGAGAGGTCGAGCTGGTAGCCGTCGCAGAGGGAGAGGATGGGGCTCACTGGGTCGCTTCGGGTCGAGGGTCGGGTCGGCGCGCTCGTGGCGAACTGTAGGCGAGCGCGCGGACGCGCGGGAGGCGGGGGCAGCATCGCGGCGGAGTCAAAGGCCACAGGGCATGCCGCGCCGCTCTGCGATCGGGCGCGACCCGCGCTGCGGGCTCATCCGCGCCGTTCGGCTCGCTGCGGCGTACTTTCCTGCACCTCATTCGCCTGCCCCCGGCCGAATCCGTACCACACGAGCCTGCACCCCGCTTCACGGAGGAACCGAAACCGTCGGATAGGCGACGTGACCAACGCCGACATCGTCCACGGTGGTCGTCTCGAAGGGCCAGCTCCCGCCGGGCGGAATGTCGGCGGCCGCGCTGCTCGTCGCCATGCCGAGCGGCCGTCCGGCTCGATTCACCGGGAAGACCGTTATCCTGGGATCGCTCACCGCCACGTCGAGTCGGTTCTCGAGCGTGCCCGTGTAAGCGCTCCCGGCGCCCCTGCCGACGGTCTTCACCTCGCTGACGGTGACGGCATCGACGGGGACCACGTCCACGGTGAAGGCAGGAAACCTGTGCTTCAGATACCCGAGCTCCTCGATCACGAGCTCACCGGGGAGATCCGCTGAGCCAGTCATCGCGATCTCGCCCGGGGCGATGCAGGGGATCATCACGCCAGAGCCGTCGTCCAGCCGATAGAGCCGACGGCTGAGCAAGCTCCCGCCCCAGGTTGTCACGAGCTGATCGGCCTTGTCGATGAAGTAAACCATCAGGCCGGCGTCGCAGGACGGGGTCTCCCCGTCATTCCTGACCGCGGCGTAGAGCTCGGGGCCCGTCGCCCCCTGCACCAGGGTGAAGGCAACCAGCTTGAGCCCGGCCCCTTCCTCGTCCATGTCGGTGCTGGACAAGCCTTCCGGCACGAAATGCAGGCCCTCGCCGGGGTCCCCGTCCATGCCGCCCCCGCCCGTCTCCGGGCCGCTCGAGCCAGCTCCCGCCTCCCCGCCGCTGGCAGCATCCCCGCCGCTGCCGTGTCCGCTCCCGCCGTTGCCCGCCCCCTCCTCGGGGGGGCTCGCCGAGCATGCGAGAGGGAGGGCAAGAGCGACAGCCCCGATGACGACCAAGGACCTCGATTGCATCATTGTGCAGAGGGCGAGGGGCAGGGAAGCTGGCTTCCGGGGGCTCACGCTAGCGTCACACCGCCTCACGGGCAAGCGCCAACCTCCTGAAGCTTGGAGAGCGAGTGTTCAAGTCCACAGCCCACGACTCCAGGACGACGACACCGAGTCTTCATCCGCGGTAGCCCCCGCGTCCTCGGCGGCCGCCGGGCGAATCTCCTCGACGAGCGCCCCGACGCGCCCGGTCGACACCCGCACATCATCCACCCAACGCCTGGACGAGCGGGGCCGCGCGCCCGCTCTCGCGAAGGCCCCGGAGGAAGGGGACGCCGCGCCCGTCCCAGGAGCCGGGTCGACGACGTTGCGAGCGAACCCAGCTTTTCGAGCCAGAAATGACCGCCTTGACCGCCCTGACCGCAGATGACCCAATTGGCGTGATGCTCCTCACGTTGGGTGATGCGGCGCGTTGCCCACGAATGACACGAGGCTTGGAATGTCATGGTTGCACATTTGAGAACCTACTGGATTCGGCAGACCCGTGCGCCCGCGCGAGAAGCGCAGGCCTCTCGCGGCCGAGCGAGCTCTCGTCGAGCACTCCTTCACTGTTGCCGATGAGCCGCTCGATCCCGGCGACAGATGCTCCGTTCCCATTGGCGCTATCCAGCCTGGTTGCATCTCGCGGGCGCTCCCTTTTTGTTTGAGATGTCGCGCGGATGGAGTTCTATCTGGAGGAAGGTTGAATCGCCCGCGCGCCGCTGGCGCGCGCAGGGCTCGACGTCAACGGCGAGCTGCGGCGTGACCCATGGGCACGGCGAGGCACATCCCCCGACCGTCGACGGCGCCTCGTGCCATGTCGTGGTTCACGCGTTCTCTTCACTCCGCGGCGCTCGCTCGATGATGCGGCCGAGGAGAGCGTGCTTGTGGCCCCGATCGCGCCGCCGCGCCGCGTCGCAATGACGCGCTTGGCGGCCCCTGCAGTGGCCCGCGCGCGTCGCTGTTCCGCAGGGAACTCGGCGTCCGCGCGCCAATCGGTCCGCTTCTCGAGGTCGAAGACGACATCAGGGCGCCGCTCGTACGCCGGCGTTTCATTATCACGTCTCCAGAGGAAGCGATCGGCCAGACGCGCGTGATCTCGAGGATGGCGACCCGCAGGCTGTTTCATCACTTTTGATCCGCTCCCATGATCACTTCGGCGCGGACCGGGAATAGTGAGGTCATGCGAACGTTACGGCAACTATCGTACATTGGTACGACAACATTTTTCACCTCATTGACCTTCCTCGCCGGGTGCACCGGCGAGATAGCGCCCGGCGATGCGGAGGTCACCGGCGGCGGGGAGACCTCCGGCAGCGGCAGCGGCAGCACCGGTTCGGGGGGCACGGACGAGCCCGACAACGGTTCGCCCGAGAAGTGCATCCCTGGCATCCCGATCACGAGCCAGATCCCCCGGCTGCTGAACCGGCAGTACGACAACACGGTGCGGGATCTCCTTGGCGTCACCAGCGTCGACGGCCAGCTGCCGTCCGAGAAGCTCGGCGACGACTTCGACGGCCCGATGACCTCTGACGCGTGGCGCCTCTATCAAGAGGTTGCCGAGAAGATCGCCAAAGCAGTGATGGCAGGGCCGAACAAGTCCAAGTTCATCAGCTGCGACCCGTCGGCGGCCGGCTGCCTGGAGGAGACCATCAAGACCTTCGGCCGCAAGGCGTTCCGTCGCCCGCTGACCGATCTGGAGGTGGCGCGATTCCAGAAGCTGGGCCAGATTACGCCGGCAGGAACGCCCGCCGAGGTCGCCGAGGCAACGCTGATCGGCTTCCTCGTCTCGCCGTCGTTCCTCATGCTCCCCGAGCTGGCGACCGACCCGGATGCGTCGACTCAGGCCCTCAAGCTCTCCAGCTACGAGGTGGCGACGAAGCTTTCGTACTTGCTCTGGGGCTCCGCTCCGGATGACGTGCTGAGCGCGGCGGCCGACAACGACGAGCTCCAGACGAAGGAGCAGATTCTGGCCCAGGCGCAGCGGATGATCGCCGTGCGCGAAAAGACCGGGCCGCTCGTGACAGCGTTCCACCGCAACTGGACGCAGATGAACAACGGAAACGCCCACTGGTGGACGATGGATCACGACGTCGAGACGTATCCGTTGTACTCCGCGGCCGCCAAGCCCAGCTGGCAGGCTGAGCTCGACGCCTTCTTCGAAGACGTGGCGTTCGAGGGCGGTTCGTTCAAGGACCTCCTCCTCAGCAACGTCGCCTTCGTCAACAAGGACAACGCGGCGATCTACGGGCTCGACCCCGCGAGCTACGGCACCGAGCTGACCAAGGTGGAGCTGGACGCCAACCAGCGGCCGGGCTTCCTGACCCGCGTCGGGTTCTTGAGCTCCTACGCGGGCTACGACGCCACGAGCCCGATCCTGCGAGGCGCGTTCATCTCGGTGTACCTGCTCGGCGTCAATCCGGGTCCGCCCATCCCCGGCGCCACCATGCAGACCGTTCAGGGCGAGTTCACGACGCAACGCGCGAGGATCGAGAAGCTGACGGAGCCTGCGAGCTGCAAAGGCTGCCACTCGGTCATCAATCCGCCGGGCTTCGTGATGGAGAACTTCGACGGCATCGGAAAGTGGCAGACGACCGACCCGCTTGGTGGTGCGATCGACGCGAGCGTCACGACGAACACCATCGACTTCGGCGACGGCAACGTGAAGGAGATCTCCTCTCCGCTGGCGCTCATGCAGGAAATCGCTGAGCTTCAGAAGGCCAAGCAGCTGTACGCCGAGTCGTGGGTCTCCTACGCCTTTGGGCGGGATCCGAACGGGAAAGACAAGTGCGTCGTCGATCAGATCGACACCAAGCTGTCTGAGGGCGGCTACAGCATTCTCAATCTTCTGGCCGATCTCACTCAAGCGGATTCGTTCCGCGTGCGCGTCCGCGAAACGCCGTGAAAGCTGAGGAAACTTGACCATGAGCAAGCAACTGAACCGCAGAATCTTCCTTCGTGGCCTGGGCGGAGCCGCCCTGGCCGCGCCGTTCCTCAGCTCCGTGTGGGAGCGCGACGCAAAGGCCCAGACCGCTTCGGGTGGGAAAGCGCTCATCGTGATGTTCACCCATTATGGGTGCGTCACGAACAAGTGGTTCCCCACGAAGACCCAGGGTGAGCTCACGGCGGCTGACCTCGAGGCGACGAGCCTCGCGGCCCTCGCTCCGTACGCGAAGAAGCTCCTCATGCCGCGCGGCATCCGCTCGATGAACGAGTGGACCGCCAACATGAAGCGCGGACAGGGGAACGACTCCCACACGCAGATCGTGGGGTCGTTCTTCACCTGCCAGCCGGTCACGCCGAACAGCAACGACCCGTTCAGCTTCAACCAGGCGACGAAGTTCAACGCGAAGCCTGTCGGTCCTTCGCTGGATCACGTCATGGCCCAGCAGCTCAGCCCGAACGGCACTCCCCTGCTCATCGCCACGGCTGGCCAGAAGGACAACGCTCAGTCGGCGATCTCCTACTCCGCCGCCGAGACCATCCACAATGGCCTCAACGCGTCGCAGGCCTTCAGCAGCCTCACGGGCCTCTTCCAGGCGGGGCAGCCGATGTCACCGGACACCTACGCGGCGCTTCGCGGCAAGAGCATCCTCGACCTCGTGAAGGACGATCTGCAAACGCTCGAGCGGTTCGACATGAGCCAGGCCGACAAGCGCAAGCTCGCGGCCTGGAAGGAGCTCCTCAACCAGACAGGAACCGTTGTGGCCTCCGCGCAGTGCAGCGAGGAGCTCGGCGTGATGCTCGGTGCGACGTCCGCGAACGCCCAGAAGGCGTCGTCGGGCGGCCTGGGCGTCGACGTCCTCACGACCAAGGTCTCCGGCGACCTGGATGGCGCGGATATCAGCTCGGCGATCGCGGCGCTCGCGGCCGCCTGCAATGCCAACCCCGTCATTTTCCTGAAGTACCCGGGGAATTACGGCTTCAAGGGGCTCGGCATCACCATGGAGTCGCACTCCCTCTCGCACCGCCTCGACAATGCAGGCATGCAGGGCAGCTGCCTGCCCAACGCGCTCGAGTGGCTCGTCAAGGTGGACACCTATTACGCGCAGAAGTTCGCGAAGCTCGTCGGAATGCTCGACAGCATCCCCCAGGGGAATGGGTCGACGGTCCTCGACACCAGCGTCGCCATCTGGTTCAACGAGATGTCGGACGGCAACGCGCACAACCTCAACAACGCTCCGATCCTTCAGGCCGGCAGCGGCGGCGGTTACTTCAAGACCGGTCAGATCATCAACGTCGACCCCGCGTCGACCCCGACGGTCGGCAACAGCATGTCGCAGTGCGCCAACGGTACCGGCCAGGTCGACGGCACGAGACAAGGCACCGGGACCGATCCGAAGGTTGGCAACGCGCCGATCAACAAGTACTTCTGCAACATCATGAACGCCATGGGCGTGAAGGCGGGTTCGGATGGCTTCCCTGCGAAGGGCGGCTCCGCGGAGGTGACCCACTTCGGCTATTCCGACAAGACGGAGGAGTTCATCGGTGGCAAGGGCGCAGTCGCCGGCGCCAAGATCAGCAATCCGGGCGGGTTCACGGAGCTCAAGGCCTGAGCACTCTCGGAGCCAGGTCCTGAACACCCCGACGAGCTCGGGTCCAAAGACCCCTTCTTACCGAAGGGGTCTTTGGGTTTGTGCGCCGCCGGCGACCGCGGGCATCGCGAAATGGCCGCTCTTCGTGGTGCGCCTCACGTCGCGGCTCCGCGCTGCCCAACGATGGCGGGCAGCGATAGGCTGGGCATCTCTTCTCATGTTCATGCTGACGAAGCGCTTCCTCATCCCTGCTGCCGTGCTCCTCCCGCTGGCCTGCTCGAGCGAGGTGAGCGACGGTGCCAGGGTGGGCGGGGACACTGGGAACGAGGTGCTCGTCGTCCCCGAAGACCTCACCATCATCGCGCTCCCCGGCGGGAACGGCGTGCTCAACGTGATCGCGCTGACTCTTCGCAAAGGACCGACCAACACCGAGCTCTACGCCGCCTTGAGGAACGACGGGAATACCCCGGCGTGCAGCGCGGCCCTCTCCGTCGAGCTCTACAACAAGGCCCAGCAGTCCGTGGCATCCGGGATCAACGGGCTCCTGACTCAGCATTTCTATCGAGTCACGGATCGCCCGGACGCGATCGCTGCGTGCGTGGGTCCGGGTGACGTGACCATGACCGCGATCACGGATCTGCCCTCGGACATCGTGATTGAAGATGTGGGATACGTCGTCTACCGGTGCCCCTACTTTGCTCTCGACGTCGTTCCCATCGATGGCCTCACCACCAGCGAAGTGAAGGCCGTGACGGGCGGCGCCGGCACGGTGTACACGGGCACGCTCTTCAACGGGCTCGACGTGGCGGTGAGAGATCCCTCCGTCACTGTCTTCTCAGTCGATCGCGTCGGGCGTCCGCTCGGCGTGGCGATCGCCAGCGGCACCGTCCAGATTCCGCCGGGTGGCAGCTGGGCCTTCGAGACGAACACCGTGGACACGCCCGGAGCCGATCAGGCCGCATATCCGGCAGGCGCGATGGGAGAGCAGTAGACCTTCCCATGAGTCGCGCGGGCGCGATCAGCTACGGCAGCCTACCCGGTCTACGTGGGTGAAGGGAGCTGCCGCCGAGGGTGGCTTCGTTCGACCGGCGCCCGCGGGGCGCCGCAACCCGTCGGCGGCTGCTCGCCAAGCCCTGCTACTCCTGCGCGCCGTCCGCGATCCATTGCGTGAGCGCTTGGATGTAGTCGGGGGGTATGCACTTGGCATCGCCATCGTCGACGCATTCGAGGGGCATTCGCGGAGTTCCGCCGCACGGCCCCTTCAGGACCTTGATGAGCGCGCTCTCCTCCGGATTTTCGGTGTTGATGAGATCGCCGCAATGCTCGGTTACGTGGGAGCTCACCCTCATGTGGAGCTCTCCGTCGACCATCAAGTTCAGGGGGTTCATCTCGTCGTTATGGCAACCCGCCCCGAAACACGCGTTTTGTATGACGAACTGCAACGTCTCGAACGTCGGTGGCTGCCCGCTGCCACTGCCGGTCGAGCCGCCGTCGCCACCGGTGCTCGCGCTGGTCGAGCCAGCCCCGCCCGAACCGCCGGACCCGACCGCGCTCGACGTAGACGCACTGGCGCTCGTGCTTCCGGCGTCCGTGCCGCCGGCGCCTCCGGCGCCGGCATCGTCAGGGTCGTCGGAGCAGCCTGGAAGCGATGACAGGACGGCGACGATTGCTGCCGCGATAAAGCTTGAGAATCGAAGTTTCATGGTTCACGACGAAGATGGTGAGAGAGAAGGTTGAGCTCTCGTTCCCGTGGATCGAAGCAAAAGGCTTCGAGCTTCGGATTGCAGAGGCGACGCGCGATCCACGTCGCCCGTAGGCAAGAGCTGCGCGAGACGAGGAACGTCCTCTTGTGCCGGTAGAATGAGCAAACGCCATCAGAAAATCAAGCGGTTCGTGGAGGCCATCCCGGTGTACAGCCATGCTGTACGCGTCGATTGACACTCGTGCTTGTGCGCTCAAGCCGGTCTCACGTGCCCTGAGCCCCTCTCACAACCTCCCGTCACCAGGCAGACGGGGGCGGGCGCGTCGCGTCGTTGCTCCTCGTCGCGCCATGTCAGCAGGGCTCTTCGTCGCGCCTGGCGCTGCGCCCGAGCTCGGCTGCTTGGCTTGGTCCGGCGCGGTCCGCGCCGGGAGGGGAGAAGAACTCCTGGCGCGATCCGAAAGTCAAGCTCCTCGAAGTGGGCCTCCCGAAGTGGCCCTCCCATCGTACAGCCACGCTGGATGCGCCGGTCGACAAGAAAACCGGCTTGCGCTCAGCGCCCGGGCGCAGCCATCCTGCTCCGCGAGATCCAGCACTCTTCCGACAAGGAACTCCCCGTGACCGCCGCTTCGCTCTTCGAATTGGCAGTGCAGTTTCATCGGGCCGGGCAGGTCGATCGCGCAGAGCTCCTCTATCGCGGCGTGCTCGAGCAAGCGCCCGGGCATGGCGACGCGCTGCTTCTTCTCGGCGTGATCACCGTCCAATCCGGTCGGCTCGCGGAGGCCGCCGCGCTGCTCGAGCGAGCCGTCCGCGTCGCCCCGAGCAACGCCCTCTACCTGTCGCATCTCGGCGACGTGTATCGCTGCCTCGGCCGGAGACCCCAGGCGGTCGCCGTGTTGCTCATGGCCGTCGCTCGGAAGCCCGACTTCGCCGAGGCGGTGTTCAACCTTGCTCTCACGTTCGAGGAGCAAGGGGACCTGGACGCGGCGGCGGCGTGCTACGAGCGCGCCCGCGATCTCGAACCCGGGTTATTGCAGGCTGGCGAGCGCCTCGCGGGCCTGCGGGACCAGCGGGGTGCGTCTGCCGCCGGGGTCGCTCCTGCGGCGGCGCGCATCCCCGAGTCGGGCTTGAGCGCGTCCGACGCCCTGGCGGCCCTCGGCGAGACATTGCGCCTCGGCGGCCGGTCGGACGACGCCGCGGCCTGGTACCGCGTGGCGCTGAAGCTCAATCCGCGGATGGCCAATGCGTACACGGCGCTCGGCGCGATTCACGCGGACGCCGGCCGTTTCGACGAGGCGATCGACGATCTGCGTCGAGCGCTCGAGATCGACCGAAACTACCATGTCGCTCGGGATTATCTCGCCGCCGCGCTCGGCGAGTCGGGGCTCCTCGACGAGTCCCAGGCGATGTACCGCGAGGCGGTCGCCCTGTGTCCCGACGACCCCGCTGCGCACAGCGCTCTCCTCTTCAACATGCCGTTCTGGCCGAACGTCACCGAGCGCGACATCCTCGCCGAGGCGCGCGCGTGGAATGCCCGGCATGCCCGCGCCCTCGCCGCGCAGGCTCCCCCTCACAAGACCGATCGCTCGCCCGACCGGCGGCTCCGCGTCGGTTACGTGTCACCCGACTTCCGAACCCACGTCCAGTCTCTCTTCACGATCCCGCTGTTCCAGAGCCATGACCACCGGCAGTTCGAGATCTTTTGCTACTCGAGCACGGACAGGCCGGATAACCTGACGGATCGCATCCGCGGGTATGCCGATGTTTTTCGCGAGGTCGCGGCGCTGGACGACGCCGCCCTGTCCGAGGTCATTCGGCGGGATCAGATCGATATCCTGGTCGATCTCACCATGCATATGACGGACCGCCGTGTCCTGGTCTTTGCCCGCCGGCCCGCTCCCCTTCAGGTGTGCTGGCTGGCGTACCCCGGGACGACGGGCCTCGAATCGATGGACTATCGCCTGTCCGATCCCTTCCTCGATCCCCCCGGTGCGAGCACGGACGTCTACACGGAGGAGACCCTTCGGCTCCCCGACTCGTTCTGGTGCTACGACCCGCTCACCGACGTGCCCGACGTGAGCGCTCTCCCCGCTCTCGCGGAGGGGAGGGTCACCTTCGGCTGCCTGAACCACTTCAGGAAGGTGAATGAAGGGGTGCTTCAAGTCTGGACGAGGGTGCTGGCCGCGGCGCCCGGGTCGCGGCTCACGCTCATGGCGCCTCAGGGAAGGGCCCGGGACCGGGTGCGCTCGATCTTCGAGGAAGGGGGCGTCCAGCTCGACCGGGTCGAGTTCGTCGACCGGTGCGGGCGGCTCGACTATCTGCGAAGGTACCGCGAGATCGACATCTGTCTCGATACGTTCCCTTCCAACGGCCACACCACGAGCCTCGACGCGCTGTGGATGGGCGTCCCGGTGGTGACCCTCGCAGGGGAAACCGTGGTCGGCCGCGCCGGCGTCTGCCAGGCGATGAACCTGGGTCTGCCGGAGCTCATCGCGACGACGCCGGAACACTACGTTCGGGTCGCCAGCGCGCTCGCCGAGAACCTCGAGCACCTCGGCGAGCTTCGCCGGACGCTGCGCGATCGCATGAAGCAGTCGCCGCTCATGGACGGCCCGCGCTTTGCCCGCAATCTCGAGTCGATCTACCGCGACATCTGGCGCCGTCTCTGCGCTCAAGCCTGAGGCACCTGGCGCCTCACGTCGACAAACTCCTCATGCCCCGAGGCATCCGCGCGATGAACGAGTGGACGGTAGTGATGAACGCGCCGCGTGGGCCGGTGCTCCGGCGCTTCGCGCTCGTGACACGTTCTCGTGAAGCCATGCGCGAAGATTCCACCGCACGGGCGGCCTCATTAGCCGCCCGAGCAGCCGACCGATCGCTTCGCAAACAGCCCGGGCCGCACCCTCATGCTCGAGGGCGACGGCGCGGCTCAAGGTGCCAGTAAGCTCGGCAACCACAGCATCTCGAGGCGACGGGTCGGCCGGCGCCAGCTCCCCGAGTCAGGGGCTCGCCGGTCGGACCCGCGTTGGAATCCTGCGCTGGGGGATCAGTTCGGCACAGGTCGGGGATAGTCATATTATGCGAACGCTGCGGCAACTAGCGTACATCGGTACGGCAACATTTTTGACGTCATCCACTTTGCTCGCTGGTTGCACTGGCGAGATAGCACCCGGTGACCCGGGGGTCTCCTCCAGTGGCGGGGAGACCTCCGGCAGCGCCGGTACGGGGGGCGGGCCGGCGGAGCCGGACCCCGGCGACCCGCGTGTCTGCACTCCCGGCATCTGGGCGACGTCCCAGGTCCCGCGGCTCTTGAACCGCGAGTACGACGCGGTGGTGAGGGATCTGCTCGGTGTGACGAGCGTGCCGAACGCTCCCACGGGCAACCCATCCTCTCTCCTCGTGGCCGACTTCGAGGGCAGCATGACGGACATCGCCTGGAACTCCTACCTCGTGGCTGCCGAAAGCATCGCCGCCGAGGTGATGGCCGGGGCGAACAAGTCGAAGTTCATCGCCTGCGATCCGGCGGCGGCCGGGTGCCTCGAGTCGACGATCCGCGCCTTCGGCCGCAAGGCGTTCCGCCGCCCTGTGACGGACGAAGAGGTGCAGCGCTACATGCGGTTCAACGCGCTGGAGCCCAAGGGCACGCCCGCGGAGGTCGCCGAGGCCATCCTCTTCGCCATGCTCGCTTCGCCCTCGTTCATCACGGTCCCCGAGCTGACGGACGACACGGAGAACGGCGCCATCAAGCTCTCCAGCCACGAGGTGGCGACGAGGCTCGCGTTCCTGCTCTGGGGCTCCATTCCGGATGACGCCTTGAACACCGCCGCAGACGCGGGTCAGCTCACCACCAGGGAGCAGATCCTCGCGCAGGCGGAGCGGATGGTTCAGGACCGGACCAAGACGGCGCCGATCGTGGCCCTGTTCCATCGTGCTTATGCCGACATTCGTGAGGGGTCGCACTGGGGACAGGTCGAGCACGACACGACCAAGTTCCCCGACTACTCCCCGGACATCGTCGCTCCGATGCTGGCCGAGATCGACGCCTTCTTCGAGGAGGTGGCGTTCGAGGGGGGGTCGTTCAAGGACATCTTCCTCAGCAACGTCGCTTACGTGAACGAGGACACCGCTCCGATCTACGGGCTCAACGCCGCCGACTATGGCGCGGAGCTGACGCGGGTGGAGCTCGACCCGAACGAGCGGCCGGGGTTCTTGACCCGCGTTGGGTTCCTGAGCTCCTACTCGTCCTTCGGCGCCACGAGCCCGATCCTCCGGGGCGCGTACGTCGCCAACAGGCTGCTCGGGCTCACCCTGAAGCCGACGCCCGGCGCGGACCAGACGCCGCGGCCTCCGGGCCCGTTCTCCACCGAGCGCGAGGCCATCGAGGCGCTGACCTCCCCTGCGGGGTGCGTCGACTGCCACAGCAAGCTCGTCAACCCGCCGGGCTTCGTGCTCGAGAGGTTCGACTCCGTTGGCAAGGTGCAGACGAAGGATCCGCTCGGCGGCGACATCGACGCGACGGGCGACGTCTACTTCAGCGACACCAACACGAAGACGATCACGACGCCTTTCGAGATGATGACCGAGCTCGGCGCCGGTGCGATCGCCAAGCGTCACTACGCCGAGCAGTGGGTCTCCTGGGCCCGCCGGCGGGTGCCGAACACGAACGACGCCTGCACCGTCAACGAGCTCAGCGACAAGCTGTCCAGCGACGGCTACACCATCATCAATTTGCTCACGGATCTTACCCAGGCCGATTCGTTCCGCCTGCGCACCGTCTTCGGGGATTGAGAAGGACTACGACCATGATGAAGAACCTCAATCGAAGAGTATTCCTCCGAGGCCTGGGTGGAGCCGTCGTCGCTGCACCTTTCTTGGGCTCTGTCGCCGAGCGTGACGCCGAGGCGCAGTCGGCCGGCGGCGGCGCTCCGAAGCGGCTGATCGTGCTCTTCACGCACTATGGCTGCCTGACGAACCGGTGGTTCCCGAAGAAGTCCCATGGCGAATTGACCGCCGCCGATTACGAGGCGACGACGCTCAAGCACCTCGCGCCCTTCGCAAAGAAGCTCCTGATGCCGCGTGGCATCCGGGGGATGAACGAGTGGAGCTTCGGGCGGACCCACGGCCAGAACAACGACCCCCACGGCCAGGTCATGGGGTCGTATTTCACCTGCTATCCGGTGACGCCCGAGAGCGACAAGTTCAACGCGAAGTCGACCGGGCGGTCGCTCGATCACATCGCCGCGGAGCAGGTCAACCCCAACGGCGCCGCTCCCCTCGTGATGCAGATCGGCGGGGTGCGGCAGGACTCGTTCTCCAATTTCTCGTACGACAAGCCCAAGCAGATCTTCCCTGGCATCGGGTCTCCGACGACGATCTACAACAACCTCACGGGCCTCTTCGGCCAGGGCCCCGTGTCGCAGGACACGTACAAGGTGGTCCGCGGCAAGAGCGTGATCGACGTCGTGCGGGAGGACCTGGAGACCCTCGAGAGGGTCAGGATGAGCCAGGCGGACAAGCAGCGGCTCTCCGACTGGAAGGACCTCCTCCACCAGACCACGAACACGGTCAGGGCCCAGTGCAGCGCCGCCCAGGCAGAGGCGCTCGGGTTGACGGCCCAGTCCGTGCAGGCGGCCTCGCAGGGGGGTGGCCTCGGCATCGACCTGTCGAAATCGACGAACATCATGATGGACCTCGCGGTGCTTTCGGCCATCTGCGACCAGAACCGCGTCATCTTCATGAAGTTCCCCGGGACGCTCACGTTCAAGTGGGACGGCATCAATCATTCGAAGGACTCCCATGGCATCTCCCACCGCGTTGGCGACGCCAACATGGGTGGTGACTGCGTTCCCGGTGTCATCGAGATGATTCAGCAGATCGACGACTGGTACGCGAAGAAGTTCGCTTACCTCGTCGGTCGGCTCGACAGCATCGACGAGGGCGAGGGCAAGCTCCTCGACAACACCGCGACGGTCTGGTTCCAGGAAGACTCCGACGGCAACAGCCACAACCTCAACAACCTGCCGATCCTCCAGGCAGGGAGCTGCGGCGGCTACTTCAAGACGGGTCAGGCGGTGAACGTCGAAGGTGGCAAGGCTGACCTGGCCGTCGGTAACAGCGAGGCTGCCTGCGGGCCGGGCCAGACGAAGCTCGAGTTCGGCGAGATCGACGGCACGGGGACGCCGCCGGATGTCGCCACGCAGCCGATCAACAAGTACTTCTGCAACCTGCTGAACGCCATCGGGGTGAAGGCCGGCGCGGACGGCTTCCCGGCGATCGGTGGCTCGGCCGAGGTGACCCACTTCGGCAAGCACGACGACACCAAGCTCTTCGCCAGCGAGACCAATCCAGTGTCCATCAAGGACCCTGGTGAGTTCAAGATGCTTCGCGCGAACGGCTGATCGTCGCTCGTGCCGGGTCTGCCGGCTTGATCGAAATGCAAAAAAGGCCCCTCCCCTCAGGAGGGGCCTCTTGCTTGGCGCCGGGTTTCAGCGACCGCGATGACCTCGTGCCATCAGCACAACGACGCGGCGCTCCGGGGCGGAGCCCGCGTCGTTGTTATCGGCTGCTCACTGCTGCGCGCCGTCGGCGACCCACTGCTCGATCGCGTCGATGTATGTCTGGGGCAGGCACGTGTATTCCGGGCCGGGCTCACCGACGCATCCATTGGGCATGCGGGCGATATCCCCGCAGGGGCCTTTGAGGATCTTGACGAGGGCGCTCTGTTCTGGCTCGCCGGGGGTGACGAGCGGAATGTCTCCGCAAGCCTCGGAGATGTGCGTCGTCAGGGTCGCGTAGAGGGTGTCGTCGTCGAGCAGCCTCGGTTCCGCCTCGCCGTTGTGGCAGCTCGCATCGGAGCAGCCAGCATTCGCGACGACCGCTCTGACCGTTTCAAAGGTCGGGTCGACCGCCGAGCCGCCACCGCCGGTTCCGGCGGAGGTCGAGCTCGAGGCCGTGGCCCCTCCGGCGCCATCCCCGCCCGAGCCCTGCCCGCCGGACCCGGATGCGCTCGAGGTCGTGGTCGTGCCGGCCTCCGAGCTGCCGGAGCTTCCATCGTCGGAGCAGCCCGAGAGAGCTGACAGGAGGGGGAGGAACGCTGCGGCGGTGAAGTTTGAAAGTCGAAGTTTCATGGGTCGTGATTCAAGTGATTAGAGAGAAAAGTATAGCGCTCTCGCCGGTCGAAATAAAGGGAAAGGCTTCGATCCGTCGGACCTTCGAGGCGAGGCGTGATCAATGAATCGATCTGGTGAAGCCGAACTTTTGTGAGCAGGTCGCCCGCGGCGCTTTCGCCTGTCGCTCGGTGGAGCGCTGAGCGAGGCCAGGGGTGTCCTCCGGGGTGGGCAGGTGCTGCGGGGCGGGCAGGACGAGCAGATGCGGTTGAAAATCAAGCGGTTTGTGGCGCCTATTTCGCATACAGGCGTGCTGTGCGCGCCGATTGACATCCATGCCTGATGCCGTCAAGCCCGATCTCGACTGTCAAAAGTGCTTGCAAATGCCGTCGCTTTTGGGGCGCTCCGTCGAGCGCCGGAGTCGCGTGCGGCGGCGCAGCGCCGTCGGGCACAGCCGAGCCGTCGAGCATGGCGAGGATGCGATGTGGCCCGGCGCGAGCAAGGTAGGTACCCTTCGCCCATGCGCGATCCCTTCCTCGTGCCCCCCGGTCCGCTCGTCGATGTCGCCTGGCTCGCGGCGCACGCGGGCGATCCCCGCGTCCGCGTCGTCGATTGCCGCTGGTACCTCGGCGGTCGCCGCGGCGCCGACGAGTACGCCCGCGGGCACATCCCGGGCGCCGTCCACCTCGACGTCGATGCCGATCTCTCCTGCCCGGCGCACGGCGGACCAGGCCGCCACCCGCTGCCCGACGCGGCGGCCTTCGCGCGCGTCCTCGCCCGCATCGGGGTCATCCCAGGCTCGGTGGTCGTCGGCTACGACGACGCCGGGGGCGCCATCGCCGCCCGCCTCTGGTGGCTGCTGCGCTACTTCGGTCATCCGGGAGGGCGCGTGCTCGACGGGGGGCTCCAGGCGTGGACCTCCGCGGGACACCCCCTCTCGACCGAGGCACCCACGATCGCGGAAGCGCCCGCCATGGATCTCGCCCCCGGCGGCGCCCCGGTCGCCGACAAGGCGGCTGTCGACAGGCTGCGCCGCGATTCCGCGGCGGTGATCCTCGATGCCCGCGCCCGCGAGCGCTACGAGGGGCAGACCGAGCCCGTCGATGCCCGCCCGGGCCACATCCCCGGCGCCCGCTCCGCCCCCTTCGCCGAGAACCTCGGCGCCCCCGGGGGCGCCTTCCGCGAGCGCGCGGAGCTCGAGCGGCGCTACCGCGACCTCGGCGCGCTCGATGCAGCCACCGTGGTCTGCTACTGCGGCTCCGGCGTCACCGCCTGCCACGACCTGCTCGCCCTGACGACGCTCGGCCGCGAGGACGCGATCCTCTACGAGGGGTCCTGGAGCGATTGGGCCCGCGACGCCGCCCTGCCCGCGGCCAGAGGCCCCGAGCCCTGAGCGGCGTCAGGCGAGCGCGCGGCCGACGGTGGCCTCGATCGTCTCGCGCAGGTAGCGCGCGGCGAGCGTGACCGTGCGCGCCGCGCTCTCCGGCGTCGGCTGGAGCGCCGGCGCGACCTCCATGACGTCGCCGCCGATCAGGCCGACCTCGCGCCCGAGCCGGCGGATGAGCGCCACGACGAACTCGGGCGACAGGCCGTCCGGCTCCGGCGTCCCCGTGGCGTCGGCGTACGCGGCGTCCGTGCCGTCGATGTCGTTCGAGAAATACACGCCCTCGACGCCGGTGCTCTTCACGTGGGCCACGATGGCGTCGAGCGCCGCCGCCGGATCGGCGCGGCACTCGGCCGCCCAGAACTGCCGCACGCCGTAGCGGCTCTCCCAGTGCTCGCGCGGCTTCTGCGACGCGCGGACCCCCACCTGCGTCAGCCGGCCGCCCCGCCCGACCAGCTCGTTCGCGTGGTACGACCACGTGGCGAAGCAGTACGCGATCCCGAGCCGCTCCTCGAGGAGATCGGTGTGCGCGTCCGGCTGGACGATGCCCCACGGCCGCTTCCGCGCGCGGGCGAGCGCGCGCGCCACCGGCAAGGCCGTGGAGTGATCGCCGCCGAGCACGATGGGGGCGACGCCCGGGTTGATCGAGAAGACGAGATCGAGCGCGCGCTCCGCGATGGAGAGCGGCGAGACCGGCAGCCGCGACGCCGCGGGCTCGGGCACGCCAGGGTAGAGCGCGCGGCGCGACGCGGCCTTCTGCGCCTCCGAGAGCATGTCGTCGTGCAGGAGCTGCGGCACGACGAACACGTCGCCGATGTCGACGAGCCCGACCTCGCGCGCCCGCTCGGGGAAGTCCGGCAAGGCGTCGAGGAGCGCGGTCCGGATGGCCTGCGGGCCCATGTTGGAGCCGCGGAGGAACCCCGCGCCGACGTCGGAGGGCACGCCGAGCAAGACGGCGCGCGCGCCGGCGATGCAGTCGAGCGACGCGCGGAACCGCGCGAGGACCTCCTCCTCGGTCGCGGCGCCGTAGAGCCGCCGCTGGACCTCGATCTGCTGCGCGCGGCCGGTCGAGACGAGGTAGAGGCCTCCGGCCGCCGGGCGCAGCAGGAGCGCGAGCTCTTCTTGCGGGGTCATGCCCGACGAGGGTACGCGCCCCTCAGGGGGCCGCCAGCGAAAGGGCGGACGCAAGGAGCGGGAAGCGCTCGGCCGCGAGGGGATGGGTCAGTACGTTGTCGCCCGAGCTCGTCCCTGGCTCGTCGTTCGCGGGGCGCTCTTGCAGTCCCCGAGGGCCCGGCGTCGCCCTCGCCCGTGCGCGATCTGCTGGTGTTCACGTGCAACCTCAGGGGCAACCAGCCGAGCTCGTGCCCGACGTCGAGCCGCGCACGAGCGAGCGAATCATCCGCCTCGGCCTCTCCGACTTCGCGGACGAGCTGCTGCTGCCGCCGCTGTTGCGCCGGCTCGCGCGCTTGCGCGCGCCGCTCACCCGCGGCGACTTCGTCTGCTTGTTCGACCCGCGCCACGCGCGCCTCGGAATCGCGACGTCCCGCGAGGCGTGCTGGAGATCGGGGCGGTCGAACGTCGCGATCGTTGAGCCAACGCGCGCATCACCCCCGGGACCATCGGGGACCATCGATCCGTTGCGATCAAGGCCGCGCGGCGTTCCGTCCGTCTCGTTGCGTGTCGAAGGCGTCGCGTGTCACCCCGACGGGGGACGCACGTCGCAGAATCAGCAGAACGTCGCGTCCGCGCTTTCGCACGCGTCGTGCGCTCGTGCATTCCTCCCCGACTGCCCAGTCTTGGGACCATCGATAACATGTTGACAATTGATGCGCAAATTGTCACAATGTCTTCATGCAAGCGACGACAGACGACGAGGCGGCCGCCCGCCGCGCGAGGATCCTGACCGCCGCGCGCTGGTGCTTCCTCAACTTCGGCTTCGCGAAGACGGCCTTCGAGGACATCGCCAAGCGCGCCGGCCTCTCGCGCACGCTGCTCTACCGGATCTTCAAGGACAAAGAAGACATCTACCGGGCCGTATTCGTGGACTGGCTGGTCTCTCGGCACCCCGCCGCGAAGGAGGCGGCGAACGGCCCGGGGAGCGCCTATGAGCGCTTGCTCAGCGTCTGCCGTCTGCTGGCGCTCGAGCCCTGGGCGGAGATGGTCGGGGCACCGATGGGGAGCGATTTCATCGAGGCGTGCGAGCGCATCGATCCCGAGAGCGAGGCACTTTATCGCAAGATCGCGCTCGAGTGCGTGGCCGCCATCTTGGGCGATGAGGCGAGCGCCGAGGTCTTCCTCCTCGCGCTCGACGGGTTGCTCGCGGACCAACCGTCGATGGAGGTGCTGGAGCAGCGGACGCAGCTCCTCGCAGCGCGCTTCGCTCCTCGCTCGTCGAAGAAAGGAGCGCGGCCATGACAGCGTCACCTGAAATCCAAGAGATCGTCGTCATAACCGGTGCGTCTACCGGCATCGGCGCGGCCGCGGCACGCGAGCTCGCTCGGCGGGGGTTCCACGTCCTCGCGGGTGTCCGGCGCGACCGGGACGCCGACGCAATCCGGGGGCCAGGTATAGAGCCGCTGATCCTCGACATCACCAACCCGGACCACATCCGGGCGCTGGCGACTCGGGTGCACGGGGACCCGCAGGGCCGGGCAGTGCGGGCCCTGGTAAACAACGCCGCCATGGCGGTCAACGCACCGGTCGAGGTCTTCGCGATCGACGAGTGGCGACGCCTGTTCGAGGTCAACCTCTTCGGCCACATCGCCGTTACCCAGACACTCCTGCCGGCCCTGATCCGCAGCAAGGGTCGCGTGGTCAACATCAGCTCCGTGGGCGGCAAGGTCGCCATGGCCACCTATGGTCCGTACGCAGGCACGAAGTTCGCGCTCGAAGCGGTCAGTGACTCCTTGCGACGCGAAATCGCCCCGCTGGGCGTCCAGGTGGTCGTGGTCGAACCGGGCGCCGTGCGAACGGAGATGCCCGGCCGGGCGATCGCCAGCGCCCATGAGGTGGCGTCGACCATGACGCCCGAGCAAAGCCAGCGCTACGGCGGGCTGGTGCAAGCCATCATCGCGCAGACCGCCTACCACACCAAGTCGGGCCTGCCCGCTGACGCTGCGGCGAAGGTGATCGCCAAGGCAGTGACGGCGCGCAAGCCGCGCACTCGCACCACCGTCGGCCGCGAGGCCGCACTCCTCACCTTGGTGCGCATCCTGCCCGACCGGATACTCGACCTCCTCTTTGCCGCTGCTCTGCGTCCCCACTTTCCCAAGGAGAGCAAGTGAGCACCCGAACCTCGACATCCTTCTCTGCGACCTGTCGCGGATGGCCGACGTGAAGCGCGCCGCCGAGGAGTTCAAGGCCGAGCACGATCGGCGCTTGCCCTCATCCGCAAGACCCCCCGGCGCGCGCGTCGTGTCGACCTCAAGCTCCATGCAGGCGCGCGGAAAATTCGACCTCGCGAAGACACCGACCTCGCCGGAGGCGGCGTCGCTCAAGGGCGAGTACATCTCGAAGCGACGGCCGGCGACCCCGCAGAAGCAGGCGATGGATCCGAAGCTCGCGGCCGACCTGTGGACGTCGAGCGAGAAGCTCGGCGCCGAGGCGGCGGCTCGGGCGGCGAGAGGCAACGCATGAGCTTTCATGGTCTTCGTCTGGAACGAGTTCGTTCGTCGAGGCAGTTCGACGGCGACGTCTTTCGTAACCCGCTGGGTCCGTGGAGGGCGTCGACGACCGGAGTCCTTCCGATGCTCCCCGAGCTCCTCTTCGGGGGGGCTCGACGTAGACCGAAAGCTCCCTTGCCGACGACGCGCCCCCACGAAGCATGGGGTCGTCCGGTCAGACGACCACCTGTGTGCGACCACGATCGCCGGTCTCGCTCGCATGCCGGCGATCCCGATCGTCACGTCGCTCGGGGTGGGGTCGCACCTCGAGCGGCTGGGAATTGCGCCAGAGCGCATTCACGAGCTCGACTGGGGTGAATCATGCGACGTTCGCGGGTTGCGCTTCCTCGCGACCCCAAGCCAGCACTACTCAGGTCGCAGCCTGAGCGACCGGGACGCGACCCTCTGGTCGTCATGGGTCATCCAGTCAGATCGGCACAAGGTCTTCTTCTCGGGCGACACGGGGCTGACCGAACAGTTCCGCGAGACGGGCCAGATGTACGGGCCGTTCGACCTCGTCATGCTCGAGATCGGCGCGTTCTACCCAGGCGTTGAGGCCATTCCCCTGGGGCCCGAGAACGCGC
The DNA here is from genome assembly GCF_051527395.1 of Sorangium sp. So ce281. Taxonomy (NCBI): domain Bacteria; kingdom Pseudomonadati; phylum Myxococcota; order Polyangiales; family Polyangiaceae; genus Sorangium; species Sorangium sp. So ce281. The sequence goes on along the minus strand of NZ_CP150322.1, from coordinate 9,048,125 downwards.
TCAAGACCCATCGAGAACTGCGGCTGCCCTGGACGAGACGGAGAAGGTGCGTCTGGGCATGATTGATAGATGGGATGAGGCAGCCCAAGCGGCGCCTGGATCCACGATGCCGACCGCACCGACCCGTGCGTCTGCTCGACGCGTTCGCGCGGCGGGGCCTGCGAAGACAGCCCGCATCACCGTGGAGGTCGGCCCATCGGCAGCAGCAGAGCGTGCTGGAGTGCTCGGGGGGGTCAAGGGTTCGCGAGCGGAGCTCGCCGGCTCCGCCGCCCTTGACTCCCCCTGCGCGCTCCAGCCGGACAAAGCTGCGGGCGATGGGCGGACGGAGGCCTCCGGCGGGGGCTCCAAGCTCCGGAGAGCAGCGCGCAAGAAGGAGCCACTCGGAGCAGCAAGCAAGATGGCCGACCTCTCGCCTGCAGGGTTGCCTGCGGGCACCCCCACGCGTTCGAAGACGCAGTCGACGGGGGCCCAGGAGAGGTCAGCCATGCGAAGTGTAGCGCTGGATCTGGGGGTCAACGAGATTTCGTTCTGCGAGGTAGTGGGCGGGCAGGTGGCGCTGCGACGCACGGTCCGCTCGCTTGATTCGCTCCAAGATGTCCTCGGTCCGTCGTCCTCGCCGGCCCGGGTGGCGATCGAGGCGTGCCGGGAGGCCTGGGTGGCTCACGACAAGCTCCGCGACTGGGGCCACGACGTCCTGGTCGTCGACACCACGCGAGCACGTCAGGTCGGCGTTGGCCAGCACGGCCGCAAGAATGACCGCCTCGATGCCGAGGCGCTGGCGCGCGCCGTCGAGCGCGGGGGCATTCCGCTCGCTCACGTGCTTTCGCCTCACCGGCGGGCCATTCGCCACCAGCTGGCCGTCCGGCGCGCGCTGGTCGAGACGCGAGCCCAGTACGTCACCACCGTGCGCGGCATTCTGCGCGCCTGCGGACACAAGCTCGCGACATGTATGACCGAGGATTTTCTCGCGCGGCTGCGCGAGGCCTCTTTGCCAGCCGAGAGCCGTCAGCTGGTCGGGCCCTTGGTGATCACGCTGGAGGTGCTCAACCCCCAGATCGCGCTGGTCGATGCCGCGCTCGAGCAGCTGTGCGCCCACGAGCCGGTGATCGCGCGGTTGACCACGGCGCCCGGCGTGGGGCTGGTCGTCGCTGCCGCGTTCGTCTCGGTCGTGGACGAAGCCAAGCGCTTTCGCCACGCCCACCAGCTCGCCTCCTACCTGGGTCTGGTTCCCTTGGAGGACACCTCCGGCGGGCGCGACAAGCGGCGGCTGGGTTCGATCACCAAGCAAGGCAACGCGTACGTGCGCGTGCTGCTGACACAGGCCGCGCACACGATCCTGCGGCACAAGAACAAGAGCGGCGACGACCCACTGCGTCGATGGGCAGACGCCATTGCCGAACGCCGGGGTCGCCACATCGCCGTCGTGGCGCTGGCGCGGCGGCTGTCGGGGGTGCTGTGGGCCATGTGGCGCGACGGCACGCTCTACGACGCGCAGAGCGCAGCGGCTGCCTCGGCCAAGGGCCTGCGCCTGCAGGCGCAGTCGGTCGAGCAGCAGGCGCACGCCTTGCAGCGAGCCACGGTCAAGGCGCGCCGCCGGCAACGGTCCGTCGACAAGGGACTCAACGCCGCCACGGCAGCGGCTCCATCGAGGCCGAGCTCGACCTCAAGGAGGGCCTCGATGCACTGACTTCCCCCACACGGGGGACATGCGCCACGAGCGCGCCACGCCAGGAGCGTGAACGAGGGCTACGTGGATGAGCGCGGGAACACCGAGGGTGATCCGCCTCTGGGTGGAACACACCGTTTGATAGATTGCGCCTCCACGATCCCGTTTCGGACCCCAGCCTGCATCCAGGTCACCAGGGCGACCGCCGGCCTGTGAATGCGGATCGTCGATTGAGCCACAGCTCGCTCCTGCGCACGCGACGCGGCGCTCCAGCCCAACCGTAACGACGCCCGCCAGGGCGAAGGGAGACGCCCATGCCGAAACGACCTGCACTGACGACACCGAGCGCTACCGCTGCCGAGCCGAAGCCGGCCAGCCGCGGAAAGAGAGCGCTAAAGCCCTTGACCTCGGGGCTGCCTCATCGTTGGTGTTCTAGAGCGACAAACGGGTTGAAACCACGAGAAAAAGCAGGAATTTCACAGGGAGGCGGGGAGGCGGGGAGCGAGAGACGGCAAGAGGGAGAAATTTATTTCTTCTTCCTCCCCATCTCCCCGCCTCCCTGTGAAAATTCTCCGGGTTTCAACGTGATAGATGGGATGAGGCAGCCCAAGCGGCGCCTGGATCCACGATGCCGACCGCACCGACCCGTGCGTCTGCTCGACGCGTTCGCGCGGCGGGGCCTGCGAAGACAGCCCGCATCACCGTGGAGGTCGGCCCATCGGCAGCAGCAGAGCGTGCTGGAGTGCTCGGGGGGGTCAAGGGTTCGCGAGCGGAGCTCGCCGGCTCCGCCGCCCTTGACTCCCCCTGCGCGCTCCAGCCGGACAAAGCTGCGGGCGATGGGCGGACGGAGGCCTCCGGCGGGGGCTCCAAGCTCCGGAGAGCAGCGCGCAAGAAGGAGCCACTCGGAGCAGCAAGCAAGATGGCCGACCTCTCGCCTGCAGGGTTGCCTGCGGGCACCCCCACGCGTTCGAAGACGCAGTCGACGGGGGCCCAGGAGAGGTCAGCCATGCGAAGTGTAGCGCTGGATCTGGGGGTCAACGAGATTTCGTTCTGCGAGGTAGTGGGCGGGCAGGTGGCGCTGCGACGCACGGTCCGCTCGCTTGATTCGCTCCAAGATGTCCTCGGTCCGTCGTCCTCGCCGGCCCGGGTGGCGATCGAGGCGTGCCGGGAGGCCTGGGTGGCTCACGACAAGCTCCGCGACTGGGGCCACGACGTCCTGGTCGTCGACACCACGCGAGCACGTCAGGTCGGCGTTGGCCAGCACGGCCGCAAGAATGACCGCCTCGATGCCGAGGCGCTGGCGCGCGCCGTCGAGCGCGGGGGCATTCCGCTCGCTCACGTGCTTTCGCCTCACCGGCGGGCCATTCGCCACCAGCTGGCCGTCCGGCGCGCGCTGGTCGAGACGCGAGCCCAGTACGTCACCACCGTGCGCGGCATTCTGCGCGCCTGCGGACACAAGCTCGCGACATGTATGACCGAGGATTTTCTCGCGCGGCTGCGCGAGGCCTCTTTGCCAGCCGAGAGCCGTCAGCTGGTCGGGCCCTTGGTGATCACGCTGGAGGTGCTCAACCCCCAGATCGCGCTGGTCGATGCCGCGCTCGAGCAGCTGTGCGCCCACGAGCCGGTGATCGCGCGGTTGACCACGGCGCCCGGCGTGGGGCTGGTCGTCGCTGCCGCGTTCGTCTCGGTCGTGGACGAAGCCAAGCGCTTTCGCCACGCCCACCAGCTCGCCTCCTACCTGGGTCTGGTTCCCTTGGAGGACACCTCCGGCGGGCGCGACAAGCGGCGGCTGGGTTCGATCACCAAGCAAGGCAACGCGTACGTGCGCGTGCTGCTGACACAGGCCGCGCACACGATCCTGCGGCACAAGAACAAGAGCGGCGACGACCCACTGCGTCGATGGGCAGACGCCATTGCCGAACGCCGGGGTCGCCACATCGCCGTCGTGGCGCTGGCGCGGCGGCTGTCGGGGGTGCTGTGGGCCATGTGGCGCGACGGCACGCTCTACGACGCGCAGAGCGCAGCGGCTGCCTCGGCCAAGGGCCTGCGCCTGCAGGCGCAGTCGGTCGAGCAGCAGGCGCACGCCTTGCAGCGAGCCACGGTCAAGGCGCGCCGCCGGCAACGGTCCGTCGACAAGGGACTCAACGCCGCCACGGCAGCGGCTCCATCGAGGCCGAGCTCGACCTCAAGGAGGGCCTCGATGCACTGACTTCCCCCACACGGGGGACATGCGCCACGAGCGCGCCACGCCAGGAGCGTGAACGAGGGCTACGTGGATGAGCGCGGGAACACCGAGGGTGATCCGCCTCTGGGTGGAACACACCGTTTGATAGATTGCGCCTCCACGATCCCGTTTCGGACCCCAGCCTGCATCCAGGTCACCAGGGCGACCGCCGGCCTGTGAATGCGGATCGTCGATTGAGCCACAGCTCGCTCCTGCGCACGCGACGCGGCGCTCCAGCCCAACCGTAACGACGCCCGCCAGGGCGAAGGGAGACGCCCATGCCGAAACGACCTGCACTGACGACACCGAGCGCTACCGCTGCCGAGCCGAAGCCGGCCAGCCGCGGAAAGAGAGCGCTAAAGCCCTTGACCTCGGGGCTGCCTCATCGTCGATGTTCTAGCGGGCTTCCAGCGAAACGGCGGACGCCGGCAGAGGGAAGCGCTCGGCCGCAAGGTACGGGGCAGGCGCGCTCATCGCCTCGATCCACGACGCGCCGCAGGCGACGACGCGGAGCGCCCGCAGCACGCCCGCATGCGCGACCAGGAGGTGCGGGGACGCCCCGCACGTCGGAGAGAGCGCGCACCAGAACGACCGCACCCGGGCCTCGACCTCGATCGCCGACTCGCCCCCCGGCGGCCCGGCGCGCTCCCAGCCGTCGAGCCACGCGGCATACGCGATCGGATCGTCGCGCTCGATGCCCGACCAGGCGCGCCCCTCCCATGCGCCATAGGCGATCTCGACGAGGCGCTCGTCGACCGCGTGCGCCACCCCGAGGCGCGCCGCGAGCTCGGCCGCGGGGAGCGCACAGCGGGAGAGCGGCGACGACCAGACCACGCCGGGGCGGAGGCCGAGGTCGCGGAGCGCGCGTTCGATCGCGGTCGCGGCGCCGTCGGGGGAGAGCTCCGCGGCGACGTCGAGGCGGCCGTAGCAGACGCCGGAGAGCGGGACCGGGGCGTGGCGGAACGCGATGAGGCCGAAGGGGAGGGGATCCATGCCGGCGCGCCCGCGGCTCAGCCGCCCCGCGCGAGCGCGAGGGCGAGCAGCGCGGCGCACTCGGCGATCTGCTGCGTCGCGCCCAGGAAGTCGCCGGTGAGGCCGCCGACGCGGGCGCGGAAGCGGAGGCCGCAGACCGCCGCGGCGGCGGCGGCGGCGCCGAGCATGGCCGCCGTCTCGGCCGCCGAGACGACGCCTGCGGCGTGCGCGGCGGCGAGCGTGAGCGCCGGCCAGAGCGAGCCGAGGAGCGCCTGCGGGAGCGCCGCCCGCGCGACCGGCCGGCTGCGCGAGCCGCCCTGGGTCACGTAGGGCAGCGCGAGCATCAACCAGATCGGCGGGGTGCGCGAGAGGCACTGCGTCAATACGAGCGCGACCGGCGCCGCCGCGTCGAGCCGCGCGAGCAGGGCGATGCGCAGCACGAGGACCACGATCAGCGCCGCGGCGCCGAACGATCCGATGCGGCTGTCCTTGAGGATCTCGAACACGCGCGCGCGATCGAAGCCGCCGCCGAGCGCGTCGGCCGTGTCCGCGAGGCCGTCCTCGTGGAAGGCGCCGGTGAGGAGCAGGCCCAGCGCCACGACGACGCTGGCCGCGACGAGCGCGCCGCCCCCGTCGACGAGCAGCCACACAGCGGCCTGGACGGCGCCGAGCGCGGCGCCCACGAACGGGAACCAGGCCGAGGCCCAGCGCCAGTCCGCCTCGGCATAGGGGAAGCCGCCGACCGGGACGCGCGTGAGGAAGGTCGCCGCCGCGCGGGCGCCGCGCAGCACCGGCGGCGTCGTCATGGAGTCCCGGGCCGCGCGCGATCCGGCACGCTCGCGCTCGCGAACGTCGCCATGCCGGCGTGGAGGGCGCACGCCGCGTCGAGGAGGGGCAGCGCGGCCAGCGCCGCGCTCGCCTCGCCGAGCCGCATCCCGAGGTCCAGCAAGGGGCGCGCGTCGAGCGCCGCGAGGACGTGGGCGTGGCCGCGCTCGGCCGAGCGGTGGGCGAAGAGCATGCCCGACCGCGCCTCGGCGCACATCCGGACGAGCGCGAGCGCCGCCGTCGAGACGATGAAGCCGTCGACGAGCACCGCCATGCGCCGCTCGATCGCCCGCGCCATGGCGCCCACCAGCGCGGCGATCTCCTTCCCGCCGACCGCCTGCACGACGCGGTGCGGATCGGTGCGCTGGACGCCCGAGGCCTCCTGCGCGCGTCGCGTCGCGTCGCGCACGACCTCGATCTTGCGCGACAGCGCGTCGCCGGAGACGCCGGTCCCCGCCCCGACGACGTCCTCCGGCGCGACCCCGAGCAGCAGCGCCGTCATGGCCGCCGCCGCGGTCGTGTTGCCGATGCCCATGTCGCCGAGCAGGACGACGCGCGTGTCGCCCCCGAGCGCGTCGATCTCCGCGGCGCCCGCGCGGAGCGCGCGCTCGTAGACGGCCTCCGAGAGCGCGTCCTCGATCCGCAGGTCGCCGATGGGATCGTCGGCGACCGGATCGCGCCGCAGCAGCGCGCCATCGCCGCCGTCGACGCGCTCGTACGGGTGGGCGACGCCGACGTCCACGACCCGCAGCTCGACACCGAGGTTCCGGCAGAGGACGCTGGCGGCGGCGCCGCCGCGCACGAAGTTCGCCACCATCGCCGCCGTGACCTCCGGCGGGTACGCCGACACGCCGTGCCGGGCGACGGGGTGATCGGCGGCGAAGAGCACCGCCGCCGCGGGCCGGCTCGCGGGCGCCCCGCCCTGGATGCCGGCGAGCGCCACGGCGAGATCCTCGAGCACGCCGAGGCTGCCGCGCGGCTTGGTCAGCGTGTCCTGCCGCGCGCGCGCCGCGCCCACAGCGCTCGCGTCGAGCTCCGGGAAGACCCAGTGAGGCGAGAGAGCCATGTCCGGGTTCTCTACTCCGACGCGCCGGCGAGCGGGCACGGCGCTGCAGACTCCTTACAGGAACAGGAGTCCTTCGGTCCTATCGGTGGAGCTGAGGGGGATCGAACCCCTGACCTCATGACTGCCAGTCATGCGCTCTCCCAGCTGAGCTACAGCCCCGGTCGTTGGGAGCGGCATATCTACAGCCTCTCGCGCCGCTTGTCTCTACTTTTTTTCGACCGGCGCGTTTTTGTGTCCGAGGGCGTCGGTTCGCGGCTGTTCGTGCACGTTTTACGCACGTTTTACGCATGTTTTACGCATGTTTGCGTGCGTTTGCTCCCGTTTGCGCGTGTTTGCGTGCGTTTGCGCGTGTTGCCGGGTGGGGGCTCCCGGCGGCGAGCTCCGCGCGGCCTGGCGGTGATGCGGCCGCCGGGCCGCGGGGGGCGCTCAGAAGTTCATCAGCTTCGCCAGGTAGTACTTCATCGTCTCGGTCGTCCCGCCGCCGATGCGGAGGAGCCGCTGATCGCGCCAGGCGCGCGCGATCGGGAAGTCCTCGATGTAGCCCCAGCCTCCGTGGAACTGCAGGCAGGTGTCCACGACGTCGTTCGCCACGTCGCCGGCCAGGATCTTCGCCATCGAGATGAGCTTCACCGTGTCCAAGCTGATCGGCACCTTCCGCACGTACCGCTCGTCGTTGTAGTGATCGACGCACTTGTAGGCGAACGCGCGCGCCGCCTCGCAGCGCGTGTACAGGTCGACGAATTTGTGCTGCCACGACTCGCGCTTGATGATCGGCTTGCCGAACGCCACCCGCTCGCGCCCGTACTCGACCGTGCCGTCGAGCGTCATGAACGAGCTCGCGATCGCGCTCACCGCAGCGACCAGCCGCTCGGTCTGGAAGTTCTGCATCAGGTACGCGAAGCCCTGATCGGGCTCGCCGAGCAGGTAGCGCCCCGGCACCCGCACGTCCTCCAGGAAGAGCTCCGCGGTGTCCGAGGACTTGTTGCCGATCTTCTTCAGCTTCTTCGCGACGTTGAAGCCGCGGAGCGCCGTCGGCACGAGGAAGAACGAGCAGCCGTGGGCGCCCTTGTCCGGCGACGTCTTGGCGAGCAGCGTCACGAAATCGGCGCGCGTCCCGTTCGTGATGAACGTCTTCTGCCCGTTCAGCACGTAATCATCGCCCTCCTTGCGCGCGATCGTCCGGATCCCGGCCACGTCGCTGCCGGCCGCCGGCTCGGAGACGCCCAGCGCGGCGATCTTGTCGCCCGCGAGCGCCGGCTTGAGGAACTCCTCGATCTGCTCCTTCGTGCCGATGTCGCTGATCACCGGGGTCGCCATGTCGCTCTGCACGAGCAGCCCCATCGAGACCCCCGCCATCGTGCAGCGCACGAGCTCCTCGGCCTTGGCCGCCGAGAACCAGTAGTCGAGCCCGGCGCCGCCGTGCTCCTCCGGGAAGTGCGCGCCCAGGATCCCGAGCTCGCCGGCGCGCTTGAACACCCAGCTGGGAAAGCACTCCGACGACTCCCACTCCTCCACATGAGGAGCGAGCTCCTTCTCTGCGAAGGCCCGCACCGTCTTCCTGAACTGCTGATGTTCTTCCGTGAACGGCTGCCACATCGCGAACCCCTCCTCGCCGGCACGACCGAGATGATTCGTACACGAAACATTTTCCAGCGCAAGCGCTGCGCCTTCGCGCTTCGGCCGCGCCTGATCCGCCGAACGGGCCGCGAGGAGCCCCATGGAAAACGAGGGCCGATGGCGCGGCGCGCGACCGTGCGGGCCGCGGCGCGAGCGGCGCGAGCGGTGCGAGCGGTGCGAGCGGTGCGAGCGGTGCGAGCGGTAGACGCCCCGCCGAAGAGCGAAAAATGAATCGGCGCGCGCATCCATCCACGCAGTCTGCCGGCTCTGCTAGCCTCCGGGCCACATGCGACTCCTCGTCCTGTCCCGCAATGCGTCCCTCTATTCGACGAGCCGGATCGTGCTCGCGGGGCGCGCGCGTGGTCACGACGTCAGCGTCATCGATCCGCTCGATTTCCAGATCGTCGTGTCGCGCGGCCGCCCGTCGTTGCTCGTCGGTGGTTCGGCGGTGCCGCGCTTCGACATCGTGATCCCGCGCATCGGCGCCAGCATCACGAACTACGGCCTCGCCGTGGTCCGTCAGTTCGATCTCATGGGCGTCCCCGTCCTGAACGGCGCCGTCTCGATCGCGAGGAGCCGCGACAAGCTGCGCGCGCTCCAGCTGCTCACGCGCCGCAAGCTCAACGTGCCGATCACCGTGTGCGCCCGGAGCCCGGCCGGCGTCGAGGCGGCGCTCTCGCTCGTCGGCGGCTGCCCCGCGATCGTGAAGCTCCAGCAGGGGACCCAGGGCATCGGCACCATGCTCGCCGAGACGCCCCACGCCGTGCACGCGCTGCTCGAGACGTTCTGGGCCATGGGCCAGGACATCGTGCTCCAGGAGTACGTGCGCGAGTCGAAGGGGCGCGACATCCGGGTCATCGTCGTCGGCGGCCGCGTGGTCGCCTCGATGCGCCGCGTCGCCAAGCCGGGGGAGTTCCGCTCGAACCTCCACCGCGGCGGCAAGGGCGATCGGGTGAAGCTGCCGCGCGCCTACCGGAGCGTCGCGATCCGCGCCGCGAAGGCGATGGGCCTCGAGGTCGCCGGCGTCGACATGCTCGAGGCGCGCTCCGGGCCCAAGATCCTCGAGATCAACAGCTCGCCCGGCCTGGAGGGGATCGAGCGCGCGAGCGGCGTCGACGTCGCGGGCGCGATCATCAGCTACGCCGAGCGGTACGCGGCGGAGCAGCGCGGCCTCAGCCGCCGCACGCTCGAGGCGCGGATCGCCGAGGTGATCCACGACGAGCGCATGCCGGCGCCGCGGCGGCTGAGCCGCGCGGCGGCGGAGAACGGGGCGGGCGCGAGCCGCCGGAAGGTCGCGGCGCTCACCGGCGGGAGGGGCGCGCGGAGGGTCCTCTCGTGACCCTGCGGGTCGAGGCGGCCGGCGATGCGGTCGTCCTGACCATCGATCGTCCCGAGCGCAGGAACGCCATCGACAGCGGCTTCGCGGGCCGCCTCGGCGAGGCGATCCGCCGCGCCAGCGCCGACCCGCGCGTGCGCGGCGTCGTGCTCACCGCGACGAGCAGCGACGTCTTCGTGGCGGGCGGCGACATCCGCGAGCTCCACGCGCTCGCCGCCGGCGGGGCGCAGGGGGACGAGGTCCTCCGGCTGTTCGAGGGCCTCGCGGCCTTCGAGGAGAGCGAGGTGCCGATCGTCGCCGCCGTGCAGGGCGACGCGCTGGGCGGCGGCTGCGAGCTCTTGCTGCTCTGCGATTTCGTCGTCGTCGAGGAGCACGCAGGGCTCTCGTTCCGCCACGTCAAGATGGGCCTGTCCCCGGCCTGGGGCGGGCTGACGCGGCTCTGCGAGCGGGTGGGGCCGCTCGCGGCGGCGCGGCTGCTCCTGACGGCGGAGAGGCTCGACGCCGCCGAGGCGCTCCGCGTCGGCCTCGTGAGCGAGGTCGTCCCCACCGGCGCGGCGCGGAGCCGGGCGATCGCGCAGGTCGGCCGCATCGCCGAGAGCCCGCGCGCGTCGGTCGCGGCCATGAAGCGCTCCCTGCACAGGGTGCGCGAGGCGCTGCGCGCCTCCGCCGCCGAGGTCGAGCGACGGGCGTTCGCCGAGCAGTGGAACGGCCCGGAGCACCGGCGTGCGATGGATACGTTCCTGAGCAAGAAGTGACGGTGGCGCGGCGTGGAGGGCGCGGAGCGGCAGGACCTTGAGGGCGCCGAGCCCCCGCTGGAGGGCGCGGAGCTCGCGCCTGCGAGCGTCGAAGCCGCGCCTGTGAGCGCCGAGGCCGCGCCTGTGAGCGCCGAGGCCGCGCAGGCGAGCGTCGAGGCCGCGCAGGCGAGCGTCGAGGCCGCGCCTGCGAACGTCGAGGCCGCGCAGGCGAGCGCGCTCTTGCCCATGCCTGCGCCGCCGACGATCGAGCACTTCATCGGCCGCCGCCCGCACCTGCGCGCGCTCCAGCGCGCCGCCGAGGCCCTCGTGCTGGAGCGGCCCGTCGCGGTGCTCGTTCATGGCGCCGCGGGCATGGGCAAGAGCGCGCTCATCCACCACTTCTTGATGGGGCTCCGCCGCGACAAGGGGCCGGTCGTCCTGCGGGGGCGCTGCGCGCATGCGGCGGCCGAGTCCTACAAGGCGTTCGGGGGCGTGATGGAGGCGCTGAGCCGCTTCCTCCGGCGGGTCTCGGACGACGAGGTGGAGCGCCTCCTGCCGCGCGACGTCCGCGCGCTCGCCCGGGTGTTCCCGGTGCTCTCGCGCGTGCCGGCCGTCGCCTCGGCGCCGCGCGCGAGCGAGTCGCCCGACGCGCAGGAGCTGCGGCAGCGCAGCTTCGCCGCGCTCCGCCAGCTGCTCTGGCGCATCGCCGAGCGCAGCCCGCTCGTCGTGGCGATCGAGGACCTCCAGTGGAGCGACATCGACAGCGTGGCGCTCCTGCTCGAGCTCACGCGGCCTCCCGACGCGCCCGCGATGATGTTCCTCGGCAGCTTCCGGGACGAGGACGTCGCCACGAGCGCGCCGCTCCGCGCGCTGCTCGACGGCATGCGCCTCGAGCGCCGGGGCGCCGAGGCCGAGGCCGCCGGCGCGCGGGGGCGGATCGAGTCGGTGCGCGGTGACGGCGAGCTGCGCGAGATCGCGGTCGGCCCGCTCTCGCCGCTCGAGGCCGAGGAGCTCTCGCTCGCGCTCCTCTTCGCGCGCGACGACGTGACCCGCGCGCGGGCGGACGCCATCGCGCGCGCCTCGCGGGGCAACCCGCGGCTGCTCGGCGAGCTCGCCCGCGACGCGCAGGAGCTCTCGGGCGAGGACGGCGCCCGGGGCGACGCCGCGTGGGGCAGGGCGCTCGACGCGCGGCTCCGCCGCCTGCCGGAGCAGGCGCTCCGGCTGCTGGAGGTGATCGCGGTCGCCGGGGAGCCGATCGACGCGGCGGTCGTGGCGCGCGCGGCGAAGCTCCGCGACGACGAGCGCGCCCCGGCGATGACGCTGCTGCTCATGGAGGACCTGATCTCCGCGCGGCGCGCCGGCGAGGGCGAGCTCGTCGAGGCGTCGCACGACAGGGTGCGCGCGGCCGTGGTCGGCCGGCTCGGCCCGGAGCAGCTCGCGGCGCGGCACCGGAGGCTAGGGCGGGCGCTCGAGGCGCTGGGGACGGCGGACGCGGAGGCGCTCTCGCGGCACTGGCTTGGCGCGGGGGACGCGGCGCGGGCGGGGCGGCTCGCCGAGCGCGCGGCCGAGGAGGCGGCGGAGGCGCTCGCGTTCGAGCGCGCGGCGCGGCTCTACGAGCTCGCGCTCGGCCTGCGCTCGCGCGAGGCGGATGTCCCCGAGGCCGAGCGGCGCGCGCTCGGCGTGCGGTGCGCCGACGCCCTGGTCAACGCGGGCAAGAGCGCCGAGGCGGCGCGGATCTACGCGGCGGCGGCCGAGGGGGCGGACGGCGCGCTCTCGCTCGAGCTCCGCCGGCGGGCCGCGGAGCAGTACCTGCGGAGCGGGCACATCGACGAGGGGATCGAGCTCGTCCGCGCCGTCCTCCGGGCCGTCGGCCTGTCGTTCCCGGAGACGCCGCGGCGCGCGCTGGTGGCGCTGCTCCTGCACCGGGCGGAGCTGCGCCTCAGGGGCCTCCGGTTCCGCGAGCGGCCCGAGGCGGAGGTGCGGCCGGAGGACCTCGCGCGCATCGACGCCTGCTGGACGGTGACGGTGGGGCTGTCCGGCGTCGACATGGTCCGCTCCGCCGAGTTCTCGGCGCGCGCCCTGCTGCTCGCGCTGCGGGCCGGCGAGCCGTACCGCGTCGGCCGCGCGCTCGCGTTCGAGGCCTCGTCCGCGTGCATGATGGGGGCGCCGGGCCGGGCGCGCGCGGAGGAGCTCGTCGCCGCGGTGCGGGCGCTCTCGGAGCGGCTCGACAGCCCGCACCTCCTCGGCCTGTCGATGATGGTGTCGGGCATGCTCGAGGCGTTCACGGCCGGGCGGTGGAAGGCGGCGTCCGCGTGGTACGAGGTCGCCGACGAGCTCCTGCGCGACCGCTGCGCCGGCGTGTCCTGGGAGCTCGCGACGACGCAGCTGATGGCGTCGTGGGCGCGGTACTACCGCGGCCAGATCGACGCGCTCGCGCGGACGACGCCGGCGGTGCTCCGCGCCGCCGAGCAGCGGGGGGATCTCTACGCGGCGGCGATCTTCAGCGCGCAGGCGACGTGGGTGGCGCTCGCGTCGGACGACGTGGCGGGCGCGCGCGGCGCGATCGCGGGGGCGCTGTCGAGGTGGACGACGTCGGGGTTCCACCTCGAGCATTTCGTCGGGCTGCTCGGCGAGACCTACGTCGACCGGTACGCGGGCCGCGCCGGCGCGGCGATGAAGCGCCTCACGGACGCCTGGCCGATGCTCGAGGGCTCGATGCTGCTGATGATGCAGAACAGCCGGGTGATGGCCCACGTCGAGCGCGCGTGCACGGCGCTCGCCGTGGCCGAGGCGGCGCCCGAGCCGGAGCCGCTGATCCAGGCGGCGCTCCGGGACGCCGCGGCGCTCGCCCGGGAGAAGACGGCGTGGTCGGACCCGTTCGTGCCGCTGATCCGCGCGGGCGCGGCCGAGCTGCGCGGCGACAGGGAGGCGGCGATCGCGCAGCTGGAGGCGGCGGCGGCCGGGTTCGACGCGGCGGACATGCCGCTCTATGCGGCGGCGGCGCGGCGCCAGGCGGGCGAGCTGCTCGGCGGGGAGAAGGGGCTCCAGCGGCTCCTCGTGGCGGACGCGGTGATGGCGCGGGAGCGGATCAAGAGCCCGGCGCGGTGGGCGGCGATGCTGGCGCCGGGGTTCGGAAGGGGCGAGCGGGTCGGCTGGGGCTGACCGTGGCGGCCAGCGGCGGTCGGGGAGCCGCTAGCCCGAGCCGCCGCCGGGCAGCGGGCCGAACTGCTTCTCGTACGCCGCGAGCCGGGCGGCGAGCCGCTTCGCCTCATCGCCGGCGGCGCGCGCCTGTTCCTCGGCGGCGCGAGCCTGCTCTTCGCCGGTCTGCAGCACGCGCTCATGGGCATCGATCCAGCGCAGCCAGTCGATGGAGAGGCCGCGGTACGTGCCGTGGCGCACCCCGAGGCGCAGGCCGAGGCACGCGCTCATGACGTCGCCGTTCGTCTCGGGGGACACCCGTACATAGGATCGCGTGGCCCGATCGAGCGCATAGGCCTCGAGTGCGCCGGAGAACGGATCGAACAGGTAGTATTCCGGCACGTGAAGGAGCTTCGCGTAGATCCGCATCTTGTCGCCGCGGTCCACGGCCTCGGTGCTGTCGGAGAGCAGCTCGACGACCACGTCGGGGGTCCTGCCGTCTTCCTGCCAGACGACCCAGGACTTGCGCTCTCGTCTGTTGGTATCGAGGACCACGAACACGTCCGGCCCACGGAAGTCGTTCTTCTTTGCCTGGAGCTCGCTGAAGTAGATGGCCATGTTGCCGGCGACGTACACGTCGTCGCGGTCGTGCCAGTGCATCTGCAGGACCTCGACGAGCAGGTTCATCTGGGCGCGGTGGCGCTCCGACTCCATCGGTTCTCCGTCATCGTGCGGGAGCTCGTCCTCGCCGGGCGGGGGAATCGGGACGGGGGAGTTCTCGCTCTGGAAGGGCATTCGACGCTCCGACCGGAGCTTACCTCATCCGTGCGTGCGCGCAGCCGGCCGGGCGGTGGCCACGTGCTGGTGGCGCCCTTCGGAGCGGGAGTGCACGAATCGGGCGTGATCCGGCGCGAAGCGACGCGGCGCCGCGTACCACTTGCCGGTGGCGTCGAAGCTCCCGGGAGAGCTCGATGTCGGTCCGCTGGACGGCGACGATGCTGGCGTCCGTGTTCGGGATGGGGGGCGCGGGGTGGGGCGGGGCGTGCAGAGCTGGGAGCTGGCCTCGGCCGGAGGGGACGCGCTTGTCAGCGCCCCGGCTGCCAGGATCGGCCGACCCGGAAACCTTGTACATCTTCGAGGGGGTCGGGGTCGGTCGACCCGGAAACCTTGTACATCTTCGAGGGGGTCGGGGTCGGTCGACCCGGAAACCTTGTACAAATCGAGGGGGCCGGCGGTGAGCCGACCCGAAAACCTTGTACATCCCGAGGGAAAGGGGGGTCGACCGAGGCGGAGGCGTTGTCGCTGGAAGCTCGATCGAGGGCGGTGAAGGGACAACGGCGCCCGCCTGCCCCCTGCCGCTCGTGACCTTGCCCGACCCGGAGGGAAGGCGGTAGGTTGCTCGGGGTTCCTGCGGACCGCGGCTGTACGCGCTTCGCGCGGGGTTCCCGGGACGAAGGGCATGCGCTTCCGTGTCGAACATCTGGGCCCGCTACGCGAGGCGGAGGTCGATCTCTCGAAGGACCTCATCGTGCTGACCGGGCCGAACAACTCGGGGAAGACGTACCTCGCGTGGGCCGTGTACGGGCTGCTCCGGTTTCACCCCAGCGAGCCGACGGAATCGATCGAAGCATTGAGCGAGGCGCTCCTGGCGGCCGAGGACCAGAGCCTCCCTCTGGCCGACGTGATTCCCTATCTGCGGGATCATCTGGCAAGCCTCGCAAAAGCGTTCACGCCAGCAATACACCAGTGCTTCGCGGCAGAGAGCGATCGCTTCCGGGATACCATCGTGTCTCTCCGGTTCGACTCCCCACGTGCTGTCGATGAATGGGTTGCTCGGCTGGCGAGCTCCGAGGTCCTGGGGGGTACGACAGAACGCTGGTTTTTGGTCGTCGCCGGTGCGCCGAGCTCTTCAAAGCTCGAATTTCGTCTGCACTTTCGCAGGCAAAGGGTGGGGCCGCCCGAAGCAGTGGTTCTGGATACGGCGACCGTGATCAGCAGCGAGCGAGCGCTGGTGAGGCGCTTTCTCAACTTTGGTCTCGCGACTCTGATAGCCGACGCGCTTGGACAGTGTATTTTGTTTCCCGCTGAGCGCATTGCCGTGAATATCTTCGCCAAGGAGCTCGCGCTGAAGCGTACCGAGCTGGTGGACGAACTGCTTGATGCAAGCGCACGCCGCGCCCTGGCGGAGCCGAACGAGCTCATCGAGCGTCGCGCCGGCAGGTATCCTTGGCCGATCCGCGACAGCCTTCGCGTCGCGAATGATCTGGCGAGTATCAGCACGGTGACGAGCGGATTCGAGGACCTGGCGAATGACATCGAGGCGGCCGTGCTGGGTGGTGAGGTGAGCGTGTCTGACCTCGGAGAGATGGTCTTCTCGCCCGGCCAGGCCCCGGAGCGCCGACTCTCGGTTCACCTCACCGCGTCGGTGGTCAAATCACTCGCGAGCCTGGTGTTTTATTTCCGCCACATGGCAAGGGAAGGCGATTTTCTCATCATCGATGAGCCCGAGCTCAACCTGCACCCCGACAACCAGCGGAAGATCGCGCGGATCCTCGCCAAGGCCGTGAACCGTGGGTTCAGGATCATGATGAGCACCCACAGCGACTACCTGATCCGTGAGCTCAACCACCTTCTGATGCTGGGCCGCCTCACCGCGGGGGGGTCCAACCTCGTGGACGAGCTCGAGTACGATCGCGCCTCGCTCCTCCGGCCCGAGCAGGTCGGCGTGTACCTGTTCAACGACCACCGCGCCCAGGCGGTGTCCGTCACCGAGTCGGGCTTCGAGGTGAAGACCATCGACGACGAGATCAACCGGCTCAACGCGGTCTCTCAGAGGATCTACGCCGAGCTGGATCGCCTCGAGTGACTCATGTCGGTGCCTTTCGTTCTCCAGCGCATCGCTGACCTTCTACGACGCGAGCTTCGCGAGCTGCCGGCGGTGATCGAGCTCAGGGAGGTGGCGCACGGGAAGGCCGGCGAGAGCGCTGCGGTCACGCTTCGGAAGGAGGGGCCGGCCGTCGTGCTCAGGTTCGACGGGTTCACTCCTCGGCGGTGCTCGCGTCCGAACTGTGAATGCACGTTCTCGGTCGACGAACGCCTCTTCCCCCTGTTCCAGGCCGCTCCAGGAGTCCGCGCCCTCTGCGATTACATCATCTTTTATCAGCGGCACCGCGAGCATGGCGCCATGCCCGCGCCCCTCTACGTCTTTCTGTGCGAGCTGAAGTCCAAGAACGTCGGTGGCAGCAGGGGGCAGCTTGAGAACAGCATGCTCCTGGCCGAATACATCGTCTCCATGGTGAAGTACCACGGTCGGGTACAGTCGGATCTGCGGGTCGTTTACCGAGGATTGCTCTTCAGCTCGAACGTGCCTCCTCAGAAGACGGCCGTAAGGCGCACGCCTGTCAAGTACGTGGTGTCCAGCGAACGGTTGGTCGGTCTCAAGCTGATCCACTACCCGTGTGGCAGCGAGTGGACGTTGAGTCACTTCTGCGACGAGCCTTGAGCCCTCGCCGGGGGCCGGTCAGCTCGGAGCCCGCCGCTACCGCACCGCCATCACCACCTCGTGCGCCTCCGTCCTCGCCGGGATCTCCCACCGCTCGCTCATCCGCCGGATCACCGCCTCCGGCACCGCCGCCTCCCGCGCCCGGTTCTGCGCGAACAGCACCGCCGCCGGCGCCTCCACGTAAACGACGCGGATCCTCGCCCCGTAGTCGGCCGCCATCTGCAGCACGGGCCCACGCCGCTGCCGCGACAGGTTCGTCGCGTTCCACACGAACCGCTCCCCGCGCCGCAGATGCTCCTTCGCCCGCTCGCGCGCCGCCTGAACCACCTGCCCCTGCGCGTCGGTCGGATCGATCTCCAGCTCGCTCCGCAGCGCGTCCAGCGAGACGACCGGCCAGTCGGCGAGGTGCTCGCGAACATACGTGTCCTTCCCGGCGCCCGGCAGCCCGCTCATCATGACGACCTCGGCGCGCGTGTCGTCGTACACCTCCACGTCCGGGTGCCGCCCGCTGCCCCGCTCGGAGCGGAAGTACACGAAGCGCGTGTGAGCCGACGCGAACGAGCGCGGCGCCGTGTAACACCCCTCCTCGCGGCAGAACTCGCGGAAGAGCTCGATGTTGTCGACGACGCGGGCCATGTCCGCGCACACGCGCCCCCGGATGTCGGCCTCGGCCACGAGCGCGAGCAGATCGCAGCGCGCGTGCAGGCTGATCTCGGCGGCCACCCGCTGCGCGTCGTCGCGCTCGATCAGGTAGAACGGGATCTGGTGGTAGCGCACGAGCGCGCACACCTGCTCGCGCAGCGCGAACGGCGCGCCGAGCTCCCAGAGCAGGCGGCGCGCGAGGAGCTCCCCCGCGCGGGAGTGGCCCTTCGCCGTGATCCGCCCGTCCTCCTCGCGGGTGGTCGCCGGCTTCGCCACGTCGTGGAGGAGGCACGCGAGGTACACGACGCGCTGCTCCTCGGCCGGCAGCCCCTGCCACTCGGGCAGCCCGAGGAGCGTCTCCAGCACCATGCGGGTGTGGATCCAGACGTTGCCCTCGGCGTGGTGGATCGGGTCCTGCGGGCAAGCCTCGAGCGCGCGGACCCAGTCGAAGACCTGGAGCTCGTTCCAGGGGACACGCGCGGGATCGGGGGTGAGCAGATCGAGGAGCGAGGAGGTGGAGGACATGAAGGAGGACCCCTGGCGAGCGCGCAGTCAACGCCGCGCGTCGCGCGACGCGCAGCGCGCGTGAGGGCCGTAGCATGTCCGCGAAGCGACGCCGGTGCTACCCTGTCGCCGCCATGTCCGCCAAATACCCTCGCTCGTTCCACCTGCCGTGGTCCCCTGGCGGGACGTCCGACGACAAGCGGATGGCAGACGTGTCGGGGCTGCTGGGCGTCGAGATCGTCATCACCGAGAAGTGCGACGGGAGCAACCTCACGTACACGCGGGCGAGCGTCTTCTCCCGCTCGCACTCGGGCCCCCCGTCCCACCCGAGCTTCGACCTCGCGAAGGCCACGCACGCGAGCATCGCGCACCTGCTCTCGGAGGGCATGTCGCTCTTCTGCGAGTACTGCTATGCGATCCATTCCATCGAGTACGAGGCGCTCCCGGGGTACTCGCTGGTCTTCGGCGTGCGGGACGACGTGCGGGGCCTCTTCTGGGAGTGGGACATGGTCGTGGCCCAGGCGAACGATCTGGGGCTCCCCACGGTGCCTGTCCTGTTCCGGGGCACCGTCGAGGGCGAGCGCGAGCTCGAGGCGCTGACGACCGCGCTCGCGCGCGAGCCCTCCGCGTTCGGCGGCCCGCGCGAGGGCGTGGTGGTGCGGGCCGCCGGCGAGTTCCCGGACGCGGCGTTCCAGCGGCGGCTCGCCAAGTGGGTGCGGCGCGGGCACGTGCAGACGGACGAGCACTGGATGCACCAGGAGATCCGGCCCCAGCGGCTCGCGCCGGCGCCGGCCTCTGCGTCACCGCCGTGAGGCCAGCGCCGCGAGCCGATCGCAGAGGCCCTCGCGGATCGGGCCGTAGGCCTTGCGGTACTCCTCCCAGTCGAGGCGCTCGTCCGCGACGATCTCGCGCCAGTACGGGGTCGCGGCGCCGTAATCGTGGAGGACGCCGGACTCGGCGATCTGCACGGCGAAGAGCGGCACCCGGAGGGCGTGGAAGAGCTTCTTCTTCGAGGCCTCCGGCTCGTCGTCGAAGCGGGCGCCGGCCTTCTTGAAGTCGGACGCGGAGCGGCTCGCGGCCGACGCGGCGAGCTTCTTCCTGTCGAGCTTGAACGGGAAGGGCGGCCTTCCTTCCCTGAGCCGGTGCTCGGGCGGCAGGAACAGGCACTCGAGCGCGAAGACGCTGTGCTCGGCGATGGCGTCGCGGAAGGTGTCGAGGCCGTGGACGACGACGTTGACGCCCGGCGCGAAGGCGAGGTCCTGCCGCGCGTCGCGCCGCGCGAGGACGGCGACGAAATCCTCGTCCGACGTCGCGGACGCGGTGCCGTACACGCGCGACCCGGCGCGGAACACGCTGTGGACCTCGCCGTCTTTGCGGCCGAGGACGCGGAGCACGGTGGAGAGGCTCATGGCAGCGGCCCTGATCGAGGGACGGCCAGCATCGCGCCGTTCCCATCCCCGCGCAACGGTCGGCGCGCGCTCGACATCGCCGCGCGGTTCGTGGAGCTGGCGGGATGGTTAACCTTCGATCGTCCGCTCGCCGGCACCAGGGGGAGTGTCGTGTCGCCGCCTGTGGTTGCCGAGCAGCTCCGGTGCTCGCGCCGAGCGCGCCGGCTCAGATAGGCCACGATGACGATGTTGAGCACCAGGATGACGATGCGCGTCAGTCGCCATCCATGGCGGACGAGGTCCATGATCTCGAAGGGGACGAGCGAGGCTGTCGCTCCGACGACCCCATTGACATCACGCGTGTCGAGGACGGCGGCTGGCGCGACGTGTACGGAGTTCGGGCCGTGGCCTGCGACGTCCCGGCCGGCTGCGCGGCCTTGCCTCGCCAGCGCCTGGCCGCTCCGGCGGCAGCCTTGGCCGCCAGCGTGTATAATCATGGTGTTTCGCCGATGATCTCTTGATCAGGGCAGAATCCGCGCGAGGCATTCCTGCAAGTGGGGGTATACATGGCCGTCGGGCAGCAGCAAGCGGGGCAGCAAAGCCTGTTCACCGATGATTTTTTCTACTTCATCCTGAGGCTTCGAAAATCTCGTATCCAGTCCGTGGTGGCCCGCGTGCGGCGCATGTATCCAGACGAGTCGCCGGAGCAGCAGGCGCGCCGGCTGATCGCATCGACCAAGGCGATCTCTTTCGCCGCGGGCGGCGTCGTCCATGTGCCCTCCATCCTCCCTGGGTTCGGCATCGTGTACGAAGGCGTGGGGTTCGTCGCCGGTACATCCATCCTTACCAGGATGCACCTTTACCTGGTCCTCGAGATAGCGCTGCTCTTCGGGAAGGACATCGACGAATCCGAGCGCGTCAAGGAGCTCGCGGCCGTGGTGGCGGCTTGTGCCGCCAGCGCCGCCGCGCCGGTGGCCGTCCTCGCGGTGAGCTTGAGCCCGGCCTTCGCCGTGGCGACGGGGGCGCTCGCCGCGACGGCCGTCTCCCGGACGATCGGGGAGTCGGCGATCCGCCGCTACCAGCGCTCGACGGCGCCCGAGGCGGCGGTCCCCGCGCCCGCGAAGGGATAGCCGCGTGTGCTGCTGCGATGGCACGCTCGTCGCCGACGTGCACCCACGTGAAGCGCGGGTGCTGCTCGCATCACGGCGGCGGCTGCGCCTGCCCGTGAGCGCACCCGCAGCCGATCGCCGCGGCGCGAACACAGAAGGTGGCCCTCTCCACCCTCCCGGCGGAGCGCGAGCTCACCGGCGGCCGTGACGCTCCTGTGAGCCCGGCGTTTCCTCGACCGTGGTAGCACCGTGCTCCGCGCCGCCTCAGCCGGCGGCGCCTCCGCGCCTCCAGGAGGGTTCATGGCCGCCGCCGACTCGCGCTCCGCTCGCCCCCAGAAGACCGATCAACTGCCCGAGGCCGTCGAACGGCGGGTGGCGGACGCCGTCGCCGCGCTGTCGCTCGAGCAGAAGGTCCGCCTGCTCACGGGCGCCGACTTCTGGAGCACGCACCCCGAGCCCGCGATCGGCCTGCGCCGCATGGTCGTCTCGGATGGCCCGGTCGGCGTGCGCGGCGAGCGCTGGGACGAGCGCGACCCCTCGGTGTGCCTGCCTTCCTCCACCGCCCTCGCGGCCACGTGGGACGAGGCCTTGCTGGAGCGCGTCGGCGCCGCGCTGGCGTCGGAGGCGCGGCGCAAGGGCGTCGACGTCGTCCTGGGGCCGACCGTCAACCTGCACCGCAGCCCGCTCGGCGGCAGGCACTTCGAGTGCTTCTCGGAAGATCCCCTGCTGACCGGCCGGATCGGCGCCGCCTACGTCCGAGGGCTGCAGGCCCACGGCGTCGGCGCCACGCCCAAGCACTACGTCGCCAACGACTCGGAGACCGAGCGGTTCACGGTCGACGTCCGGGTCGACGAGCGCACGCTGCGCGAGCTCTACCTCGCGCCCTTCGAGCGGATGATCACCGGCGCGGGCGCGTGGCTCGTGATGGCCTCGTACAACGCCGTCAACGGGGTGACCCTGACGGAGAGCGCGCTGCTCGCGTCGCCGCTCGAGGACGAGTGGGGCTTCGACGGCGTCGTGGTCTCCGACTGGACCGCGACCCGCTCCACCGAGGCCGCGGCGCGCGCGGCGCTGGACCTCGCCATGCCGGGCCCGGGAGGGACGTGGGGCGCAGCGCTCGTCGCCGCCGTCCGCCGCGGCGCGGTGCCCGAGAAGGCCATCGACGACAAGGTCCGCCGCCTGCTGCGCCTCGCCGCCCGGGTCGGCGCCCTCGAGGGCGTCGCGCCGGCCGCGCCCGCCCCGGCCCCGCTCTCCGGCGCCGAGGCCGGGACGCTCGCCCGCGAGGCCGCCGCGGCCGGCATGGTGCTCGTGCGCAACCAGGGTGACGCGCTCCCGCTCGACGCGGCCAGCCTGCGGCGCATCGCCGTGATCGGCCCGAGCGCCGCGGCGGGGCGGATCCAGGGCGGCGGCAGCGCCAGCGTCCACCCGCACTACGCGGTCTCGCCGCTGGACGGGCTGCGCGCCGCGCTCGGCCGGCGCGCCGAGGTGCTCCACGCCGTCGGCACCCGCATCCACGAGGGGCTCGTGCCGGTGGCCGGGGACCAGGTCGTCGACCCCGTGAGCGGCCAGCACGGCGTCCACGTGCGGCTCCTCGACGCGGAGGGCGGCGTCCTGCACGAGGAGCACCGCGACGTCGGGCGCCTCACGTTCATCGGGGATCGGCGCGCGAACGAGGCCGCGACGATCGAGGTGACGGCGCGGTTCCGCGCCGCCGGGGCCGGGCTCTACCGGATCGGCGTGGCCGGCGTGGGCGTCTACCGCCTCGCCGCCGGCGGGCAGGTCCTCTTCGACGAGGCGATCTTGCCGGACAAGGACGACATGGCCGCGGCCCTGCTCGCCCCGCCGCAGCGGGCGGCCGAGCTGTCCCTGGCCGCCGGCCAGGAGATCGATCTCGCCCTGACGCACACCGTCCCCGTGGGCACGCTCGCGGTGGCGTTCTCCCTGGGCGCCGAGGTCCCGGCGCCGTCCGACGAGGAGGAGCTGGCGCGCGCCGTGGAGCTCGCGCGCTCCGCCGACGTCGCGATCGTGGTCGTCGGCACCACCGAGGCGATCGAGAGCGAGGGCTTCGACCGGACCACGCTCGGGCTCCCCGGCCGCCAGGACGAGCTGATCCGCGCCGTCGCGGCCGCGAGCCCCCGGACGATCGTGCTGGTGAACTCCGGCGGGCCGGTGACCATGCCCTGGCGCGACGAGGTGGCCGCGGTGCTGCTCACGTGGTTCCCGGGCCAGGAGTTCGGCGCCGCCGTCGCCGACGTGCTGCTCGGCGCCGTGGAGCCCGGCGGCCGCCTGCCCACGACCTGGCCCGCGCGCGCGGAGGACGTGCCCGTGCTCTCGACGAAGCCCGAGAACGGCAAGCTGGTCTATGCCGAGGGCCTGCACATCGGGTACCGGGCCTGGGCGCGCGCCGGCGTCACCCCGGCCTACCCGTTCGGGCACGGTCTGGGCTACACGCGGTGGGAGATCCTCGACGTGGAAGCGCCGAGCGCCGCCGCCGGCGCGGCGGTCGAGGCGCGGGTGCGCGTGCGCAACGTCGGGACGCGCCGCGGGCGCCACGTGGTCCAGCTCTACCTGTCGCGGCCCGACTCCGAGGTCGAGCGCCCCGCGCTCTGGCTGGCCGGCTTCGCGTCCGTCGAGGCCGAGCCCGATCAGACGGTCGACGTCGCCGTCACCGTCGAGCCGCGGGCCTTCGCGCACTGGGCGGCGGGCCGATGGCAGGTGGAGCCCGGCGTGTACACGCTGCATGCGGGACACTCGGCCGCCTTCCTGACGAGACGGACCGCGGTGCACCTGCGCGATTGAGAGCGCAGCTGCGCAGCCCCGGGCGCTGCGCGCGCTCGCTGGGATCGATCCGACCATCCACGGATCGAATCGATGAGGCCGGGAGCGAGGCTTTGCCGAGGATCATGGCGGGCGCCTCGCGCCCCCGCGCAATGCCTTGGTGCAAATTGCCTCAGCGTGACCGATGCGCGCGGTCGATTCCCCGCCGGAAAGGGGAATCCGTGCTCGTCTTGTCGTCTCGTCCCGAGGGCGCGCGGGCGAGCGTCGAGCTCGCCGGACGCTGCGTGCGCGGCAGGACGTGGGCTGGGGGTTCGCGCTGGCGCCGGCGGAGGTGAGGAGACGGCTCCTGGTTCGCCGCTTGCTTTCCAGGAGGGCGACCCATGATGGACGAGCACCATGTCCCCGGCCAGAGCGGATGGCTCGCGCTCGCCAGGAGAGGCGATGAGAGCACGGGCGGCGTCTCGTCGAGCGTCCGTGGATCGCAGCGGGAGCGCGCCGTGGGCGAGGTCCTCGCGGGCAAGTACCAGATCGTGGGCCGGCTGGGCGCAGGGGGCATGGGCACGGTGTGGCGTGCGCGCAGCCTTTGGCTCGACGTCGACGTGGCGATCAAGGTGCTCCACGAGGAGCAGCTCGACGCCCACGCCGCCGAGCGGTTGCTCCGGGAGGCGCGCGCGACGGCGAAGCTCGGCCATCCGGCGATCGTGCGCGTGTTCGATTTCGGCGAGACCGACGCGGGCGAGCCGTTCCTGGTGATGGAGCTGCTCGAGGGCACGCCGCTCTCGAGCTGGCTGGAGGCGAGGGGCCGGGTGCCGGCGGAGCAGGCGGTCCAGGTGCTCTTGCCGGTCGCGTGCGCGCTCGCGACGGCCCACGCGCAGCGCATCGTCCATCGCGACATCAAGCCTGCCAACATCCTCATCGTGCCCGACGGCGCGGGCGGCCACGTCCCGAAGGTCGTCGACTTCGGCATCGCCAAGCTCGCCAACGCGCCGAGCCCTGCGATCACCCAGCGAGGGACGATCGTCGGCAGCCCGGAGTACATGTCGCCGGAGCAGGCCGACGGCCAGCTGGACGTCGGGGAGCAGACCGACGTCTGGGCGTTCAGCGTGGTGATGTACGAGATGATCACCGGGCGGCGGCCGTTCAGCGGGGAGACGCTGAGCGCGGTGATCGTGGCGATCTTCAGCAAGGAGCCGGTGCCGACGACGGAGCTCGGCGCCGGCGACGAGGCGCTGTGGGCGATCCTCCGGCGCGGGCTGGCCAAGTCGCCGGCCGATCGATGGCCCAGCATGCGCGCGCTCGGCCGCGCCCTGGCCGCCTGGGCGGTCGAGCGCGGGGTGACGGCGGATGTGGCGGGCACGTCGCTCGCTCACCAGTGGCTCGCGCGAGGGGCCGAGCCGCCGCTCGCGGCGGAGGAGGCGGCTCCGATCGCGGCGCCTGCGGGCGCGGCCTCCGGGGCGGAGGTGGCGGCGCAGCGCCCGGCCGGCGCGCGGGAGGCGCCGGGCGCGCTGCGGGCACCGGCGGCCACGCCCGTCGCGCGCCGGGGCGGCACCATCAAGATGCCCGAGGCGTGGCGCGGAGCTCGGCTCGGGCTCACGGCCTCGCCGTGGCTCCAGAAGGCGCTCGTCGCCGGGGTCCTCGCCTTCGCCGCGCCTCTGGTGGTCGTCCTGGGGCTGGGCGCGCGGGGTGGGAGCGCGAGCGCGGGCACCGCTCGGCCGGCGGTCGTGGCGGCTGCTCCTGCCGTCGCCCTGGGCGCGTCGGAAGCGCTGCGGAGGACGGCGTCGGCTGCGTCCTCCATCGGCGTCGCGCCCCCGGATGCCGGCGCGCGGCGCGCGGCTGCTTCCGAGGCGGCCGTGAGGGGTGTGGCGGCGGACAGCGCGCCTGCCGAGCGGGGCGAGCGGAGCGATCCGCGGGAGGAGCCGGGCGATCCATGGGATGAGCTCTTGCCGGCGCCCGCGGAGCCGCGCGCTCCGGTGGCCGAGCCGGCCGGCCAACGGAGCGCGCCGCGCGCTCCGGTGGCCGAGCCGCGCGCTCAGCGAGCTGCGTCGCCGCGTCCACGGCCTGCCTCCACGTCCATGCCGCTGCCGGCGGCGCCCGACTTCTGAGGTGTCATGCGCACTCCCGGGGTGAAGCACCGTTCCCTTCGTGGTTCTGGCGATCTGCTGCTCCTCCTGGTCACGCTCGCTGCGGCGGCGCTCGGGCCGGGAGGCTGCTCCGCTCTGATCAGCGAGGAGCTGTCCGACAAGGCCGACGAAACAGAGGGCGCTGGAGGGCTCGACGACCAGGTTGGCGGCGGGCGTGGCGGGGGCGACCTCATCGGGAGCAGCGGCGCGAGCACGAGCAGGACCACCGTGGGCAGCGGTGGCGACGGGAGCGCGAGCAGCGGAAGCGGCGCAGGAGCGAGCAGCGGAAGCGGCGCAGGAGCGAGCAGCGGGAGCGGCGCTGGTCCGAGCAGCGGAAGCGGCGCTGGTCCGAGCAGCGGGAGCGGCCCTGGCCCGAGCAGCGGGAGCGGCCCTGGTCCGAGCAGCGGGAGCGGCGCTGGTCCGAGCAGCGGAAGCGGCCCTGTCCCGAGCAGTGGGAGCGGCGCTGGTCCGAGCAGCGGGAGCGGCCCTGGCGCGAGCAGCAGTGCAGGCGAGGGCAGCGGAAGCGGCGCTGGTGCGAGCGACGGGAGCGCCGCTGGCGCTAGCGGCGGTAGCGGCCCTGGCGCGAGCAGCAGTGCAGGCGAGGGCAGCGGAGGCGGCGCTGGCGGCAGCGGCGCGGGCGGCGAGGGCAGCGGAGGCGGCGCTGGCGGCAGCGGCGCGGGCGGCGAGGGCAGCGGAGGCGGCGCTGGCGGCAGCGGCGCGGGCGGCGAGGGCGCGAGCGGCTGGAGCGGCGCGGGCGGCGCGGGCGGCGCGGGCGGCGCTGCAGCGAGCAGCGACGCAGACACCGAGACGACCTGCAATGGCCATTACGCCGATTGTGACGGGGACGTGGCGCATCATTGCGAGACCAACCTGTGGAACAACGACGCTCATTGCGGCACCTGTGGCAATCGATGCCCCGCCGGTACGAAGTGCCGGCGAGGAGAGTGCTCATGAGCGCGCGCCCCGCACCGCGCTCCGCGCGCCTCGGCGTCGCGCTCGCCGCGGCCTTGCTCATGGCCGAGGTCCCGCTCCCCGCGTCGGCGCAGGGCGCGGGCGATGTGGAGTCCGCGCGCGTGCTGTTCGTCCAGGGGGCCAAGCTGGCCAAGCAGGGGCGCTGGGAGGAGGCGCGCGCGCTCTACGCCCGATCGTTCCAGATCAAGGCGGCTCCCCTCACGCGCTACAGCCTCGGCGTCGCGCAGAAGGAGACCGGGCACCTCGTCGCGGCGCTCGCCAGCTTTCGCGCGTTCCTGGCCGAGCCGCCGACGCCGGCGACCTCTCCCTACGTCGGGCCGGCGCGCGAGGCGGTCGCAGCGCTCGAAGGACGCATCGGCCGGGCGACGATCGCCGTCAGGCCCGCCGAGATCGGCGGGCTGGCGCTGACCATGGACGGGAGGCCGCTGAGCGCGGCCCCTGGTCAGGTCATCGAGCTGGACCCGGGCGCTCACGAGATCGCGGCGAGCGCTCCGGGGTTCCGCGCTGCGGTCGCCCGGTTCAGCGTCGGCGCGGGCAGCTCGGTCGAGGTCCCGATCGCCCTGGCGCGAGCCACGACCGAGACGAGGCGAGCCTCGGCTGCCGGGGGCGCTCTGCCTCCCGTGGCAGGCGCTGCCGATGCATCGTCGAGCCGGACGCTCCCGCTCGTCGTCCTGGGCGCGGGCGGCGCGCTCTTCGCCGGCGGAGCCATCCTCGGGCTCTCGGGCCTGAAACAGGCAGGCGACGCGCGCTCGAGCACGGGCGCGGACGCGGGCGCCGCGCGGGCCAAGGGGATCGCCGGCGACGTCCTCGGCGTGGCCGGCGTCGCCACCGTGGGCGTCGGGCTCTACCTGCTGCTGAAGGAGCCCGCGCCGAGCACGACCAAGGCGGGCTCCGTGACGCCGTGGCTGAGCGCGTCCGGCGCGGGCATCGAGGTGCGGCTCTGACGCCGCGCGGCCCGCGCCGAACCCACCGCCGGCGGCGAGCGCCCGACGCCAGGACGCGGGGCAAAGAAAGACGGGAAAGAGAGGCGGCGAGGGGTATTCCCGGCGGAAGCGCGGACATGGTACTGCGCGCCCATGCGCTCGCTCGTGACGGTGCTGCCCCTGGCCGCGCTCCTGGCCGCGGGCGCACCCGCCTCGGCCAAAGGCGA
Organism: Sorangium sp. So ce281; assembly: GCF_051527395.1. Lineage (NCBI taxonomy): Bacteria > Pseudomonadati > Myxococcota > Polyangiales > Polyangiaceae > Sorangium > Sorangium sp. So ce281. The sequence goes on along the minus strand of NZ_CP150322.1, from coordinate 9,020,382 downwards.
CGGGACCAGCCCGCCCCCTGCGTCCGCGCCCGCGGCGAGCGCTCCTCCTGCGGCAGCGCCCCTGGCGAGCGCGCCCGCGTCCCCGCAGGACCCGGCGGCGGCCCGCTGGTGTGCGCCGGAGCTCGCGTTGCTGCCCGGCGAGGTGTGCGCCTTCCTGCCGGCCAGGGAGGCGCCTGGCCCCCGGGTGCTCGTGATCTTCCTGCACGGCGTCGTCCACCCCGATTCCGGGTGGCAGTGGGCGCAGCAGCGGGGCGCGGCGCGGGCCGGCGCCCGGCACGGGGCCGCGGTGATCATGCCGCGCGGCCGGCGCGGGATCGGTCCGAAGACCATGGAAGACTGGTGGTGCTGGCCCACCGCCTCCGCCGCGCAGACGGCCCACGAGGACGCCCTGCTCGCCGAGTGGGACGCGGCGCGCGCGGAGCTGGAGCGGCGCGCGGGCGCGCGCTTCGAGCGGGTGCTCGTGTTCGGCTTCTCGAACGGGGCGTACTACGCGGCGTCGCTGGCGATGCGCGGGCGGCTGCCGGTCGACGGCTACGCGGCGTTCGCAGGCGGATCGGGCGCGCGCTACCTGCAGCGCGCGGGCGCGCAGACGAAGCTGCGCGCGCCGGTCTTCGTCGGCTGGGGCGGGAAGGACCCGGCGCACAAGGACCAGGTGGCGCTCGCGAAGATGCTCCGCAGGCTGAAGTGGCCGTCGAGGTCGCTCGGCAAGCCGCGCGCCGGGCACGCGATGACCGACGAGCAGGTCGACGAGGCGTTCGCGTTCCTGAGCGGCAGGCGAGGCGGCGACAAGGCGCCCGGCGGAGGGCGAGGAGCGCGGACGCGATGAAGGAGGAGGGGAGCTTCTACATCACGCGAACCACGCTGCGCGGCGAGTCGTCGCTGCGCCCCGTCCTCATGCACCCGCAGACGACGGACGGGGACATCGAGGCGCTCGCGGCGCGCATCGAGGCGCTCGTCGTCGAGCCCGCGCCGCCGCCCTGACGAACACGCGCCGGGCCGGGTCCGCGGGCGGACGCGAGGCGGTCAGCCGCCGCCTCTCGACCTGGTCGCCGTGGCCGACGGGGGCGCCGGAGCGTCGCCGGCCGGCACCTGGAGCATCGCGTAGTCGATCGTGGTCTCGTTGCGGAGCACGGTGAGCACCACCATGTCGCCGGGCACGCGGGCGCGCAGGTCGTCCTCGAGGCCTGCCAGCGAGTGGACCGGCCGCCCGTCGACCGCGAGGATGACGTCGCCCGGCTCCAGGAGCGGGGACGTGAAGCTGCGGATATCCATGCTCGCGATCCTCGCGCCCTCCCCGGTGGTCGGCTGGATGGTGAGCAGCCACGGCGCCGGGACGGAGGTGGCTGTCGGCGCGCGGCTCGACCGGTCGTCGCGCTTCTCTGGCCTTGCGGTCGCCGCCGGGCTCGCCGGCGCGCCGGCGTGTTGCTGCGTGTCCTCGGCGCGCTGCTGCGAGGCCTCGACGCGCTGCTGCGAGGCCTCGACGCGCGGGCAGTCGCCGCGGCACGCGCCGACCGCCAGCGGGACGAGCGGGGTGAGCACCCCTGAGAGGCGTCGAGCCCACCCGTACGCGCCGCGCGCACGGAGGGGCTGATCCCGCTGTTGACTGCCATGCATGGCCCCGGCGTCCTCCGCGCGTTCGCCGCGCGTCCTCACGCATCCTCACGCATCCTCACGCGTGCTCGCGTCGCTCACGTCGCTCACGTCGGGAGGTGCAAGATCCCAACCACCGATTCCCCGCCGCTGTCCGGGCCGTTGTTCGGCGCGCCGCGCAGACCGCGGCGAGGCGGGCGCGGAGAGCGTTCTTCTCTCTCTCGCTGCGCCCTCGCAATTCCGCCTCTCGCGAGCCCGAGCGGCGTCCTCGGGCCTTGAACTCACCGGAAAGCAGGGAGGGTGTCCGTCCCCCGGCGCGCCGTGCTCACGGGCTGGCGGGCCGTGGCGCCGCGCCGAAGTGCGCGGGGAACACCCGCTCGAGGAACTCGTTGCGCAGGAGCCCGTCGGGATCGACGAGCCGCTTCAGGCGGACGAACTCCGGGAGCGCGTGCGCGTACATCGCCTCGAGGTGCTCCGCTGTCGCGTGGACGTTCTTCACCAGGTAGACGCGGCCGCCGAGCTCGAGCGCGCGCGCGCTGAGCTCGCTGAGGCGGAGGCCGATCCGGTGGGCGCTCTCCTCCTCCGAGGCCTCGAACGCGAGCGTCACGGCGAACCCGTCGGTCCCGTGGTTCGCCGAGAGGAGGAACTGGTCGCCCTGGATGTGGAGCACGTCGAACAGGAGCGGCGGTATGCCGTCTCGGGTCGCGATCTCATCCACCTTGCCCAGGAAATCGACGAGCCGGCGCAGGCTGTCCTCCTTGGCGCCCGGGTCGTAGGGAATCATGAACGCTTGCTGTACCGTGAGCATGGGCATCCCGAGGGTCTGCGCGATGCGCTTCGCGCGGACGTTGCCGTCCATGAAGAACAGGTAGCCCATGAGCTCATCGACGTACGGGCGTGAGACATCGAAGAAGAAGCGGTCGATGAGCGTCCAGAGGCCCCGGCTCACCACGGAGGCGCGCATCAGCCACTCGATCGGGACGCGGAGAACGTGCCGGGGGCGATGGATCAGCAGCGGGCGGAGCTCGTGCGAGGTCCCCGGGACGTACCGCGACCGGAGGACCATGCTCCTGCTCCCCTCCAGGGTGTGGAAGGCGATGGAGAAGAGCGCCTCCGGGATCCACCCGTCCTCGTCTGCGGTGCCTCCCTCGGCGTGCGGGAGCTGCTCCGCGCGCGGCAGGAGCTCCGTCGCGAGCTCCTCGAGCGAGGCGCAGCGCGTCGCCTGGGTGACGACCCGGATCGGCGTCCCTGCCGGGGCGACGCGCGCGACGCGGTAGGTGACATCGATCACCGCGCCGAGGTAGCCGAGCCCGCCGATCACCGCGTGGAACAGCGCGCTCGTCGCCTCATCGCGGCTGAGGGAGAGCAGCTGTCCGTCGAGGCAGAGGAGGGAGAGCCGCTCGACGTAGTGTCCCTCTTTGCTGGCGATGCCCGAGAAGCGCGAGAGACAGTCCCCCGAGACCGTGCCTCCCGCGGTGGCGTGGCTCGTCGAGACGACCGTGTAGGGCACGAGGCCGCGGGCGGCGAGCGCGCGGGCGATGGCTCCCCAGGTCGCGCCGGCGCCCACGGTCATCCGCGCTCCCTGCGTGTCGATCTCGATGGATCGAAAGTGGTGCATCGAGATCACGATGTCGTCGTTCAGCGCCTGGCCGTCGAACGACTGGCCTCCGGCGCGGAACGTGATCCTGCGCCCTGTCCGCTTCGCCATGCGGAACAGCACCCTCAGCTCCTCGACCGACGCCGGGAAGTACACGTCTCCGCACGATCGGTGCAGCCCGCTGTACCCCTGGAGCGAGAAGAGCGGTCTCCGTCGGATCTCGTCGAGCCGTGGCGCGAGCGGCGCCCCCCCCGCGTACGCGAGCCCGGCGCCCCCGCCTTCCTCTTCGCGAGGGGAGCTCGAGGGCGCCCTGCCGATGAATCGAGCGACCACGTTCAACCCGGCGACCGGTGGAGTTGAACCTCGCCCGTCGTCCCAGCCCGATCGAGAGCAGCGCGCATCCCACCAGCTTCGCTCCAGGTGGCTTGGCGGGCCAAATTAGCCGCCATCGTCGCGCGGCGGCTGTGCGCTGCCTCGACCGCGAAACGCGTCGCTCTAGAAGCCGCGCAGCTCCACGTGGATATTTCGCCGGTGCGCGGACTGCTGGAAGCGCCGGATCAGCTCCGCGACGTCGTGGTCGATGTACGACACCCCCTGGGCGTCCACGACCACGTGGGTGTCGCTCGGCAGCCGCTCGAGCAGCGTGACGAGGTTGCCCTGGGTGAAGAAGTAGGCCGCCTTGTTGAACCGGATGGTCACGCGAGCCCCCTCGTGGATCACGTCGAAGACGCGGGACATCTGGGTCCTCAGCACGAAGAGGACGCCGACCGCGAGGCCGATGGCGATGCCCTTCAGGAGATCGGTCAGCACGATGGCCACGATCGTCACCACGAACGGGATGAAGTGGTTCCAGCCGAGCTGGCGCATCTCGGCGAAGATCTTGGGCTTCGCCAGCTTGTAGCCGGTCACGAGCAGGATCGTCGCGAGGCACGCGAGCGGGATGCGCGAGAGCAGCCCCGCCGCGAAGACCACCGCGAGCAGCAGGAGCGCGCCGTGCGCGAAGGCGGAGACCCGCGTCCGCGCGCCGGCGTTCGTGTTGGCGCTGCTGCGGACGATGACCGACGTGACAGGGAGACCGCCGGCGAACCCGGAGAGCACGTTGGCGAGGCCCTGCGCGACGAGCTCCCGGTTCGGCGGCGACTTGCGGTGCCACGGATCGATCCGATCCACGGCCTCCAGGTTGAGCAGCGTCTCGAGGCTGGCCACGATCGCGAGCGTCACGCCCAGCACCCACACCTCGGGCCGCAGGATCGCCGACCAGTCGGGGAACTGGAGCGCGCTGACCAGGTCGCCCGTGGGCAGCGTCACGAGGTGCCTCTGCTCGAGGGCGAGCGACGGGATCGCCGCCTTGAACAGCTCGTTGCCGAGCGTCGCGACGAGCACGGCGATGAGGGGCGCGGGGAGCCAGGAGATCTTCGCGAAGCGCGATTTCTCCCACCCGACCAGGATGGCGAGGCAGACGGCGCTGATGAGGAACGCGCCCCACTCGATGGCCTGCGCCGCCTGGCCGATGATCGTGAAGGTGTTGCCGCCGTCGGCCTTGAACGACTCGGAGGCGAAGTTGTCCTTGTCGAAGCCGACCGCGTGGGGGACCTGCTTCAGGATGAGCAGGACCCCGATGGCCGCGAGCATCCCCTTGATGACCGAGGAGGGGAAGAAATGGCTGATGGCGCCGGCCCTCAGCACGCCGAGCCCGAGCTGCAGGACGCCGCCGATCACCACCGCCATCGCGAAGGCCTGGAAGCTCTGCAGGCTGGCGATGCCCGCCAGCACGATGGCGGCGAGCCCCGCCGCCGGGCCGCTCACGCTGAGCTGAGAGCGGCTCACGAACGGGATGACGAGCCCGCCCACGATGCCGGCCACGATGCCGGAGAGGAGCGGGGCCCCCGACGCGAGCGCGATGCCCAGGCAGAGCGGCAGGGCGACGAGGAAGACGACGAGGCCGGCGGGGATGTCGTACTTGAGGTTCGCGGTGAGGCGCGGGTCGAGCGGCGGCGCGCTCTCCGCGGGCGGCGACTCCGGGCTCGCACCCGGGCTCTCGGAGCTAAGCGTCACGGCGCCGGCGGGATTCACCCCGGCGCCTGCATGGATGGGATTCGGAAGCTGCATCGGACGGGCCCTCTCGATTCGAGTTAAGACGTGGATCGGCGACGAACAGGCGCTCAGACGGCCCGGCGGTAGACCGCCGACTCCGGCAGCGCCGATGGGGGCACAGCGTCACCGATCGGCCCGAACTGGCCGGTCGAAGCCTCGAATTGAAAGACCTGTCCGGTCTCGATCTTGAAGACCCAGGCGTAAAGAGAGAGATCGCCGCGCGCGAGCCGCGCGCGGATCGTCGGGTGCGTCCGGAGGTTCTCGAGCTGGGCGAGCACGTTCTCCTCCACCGTGATCGTCAGCCGATCCTCCCCCTCGATGTGCGGGTAGTTCTCCTGCACCAGGCGGCGCGTCAGCTCCGCGTGCTGGAGCCACCCTTTGACCGCCGGCAGCTCGTCGAGGCCCCCGAGATCGAGCAGCCCGCGCATCGCGCCGCAGTGCGTGTGGCCGCAGACGATGATGTGCTTGATCCCTAGGTGCGCGACCGCGAACTCGATCGCGGCGGACTCGCTGCCGTTGCTGGCGCCGTACGGCGGCACGATGTTGCCGACGTTGCGCACGATGAAGACGTCACCCGGCTGGGTCTGCGTGATGAGGTTCGGATTGATCCGGCTGTCCGAGCACGTGATGAACAGCGCCTCGGGCCGCTGACCCCTCGCCAGATTGCGAAAGAGGTCTTGATGTGTGGCGCACACCTCGGCATGGAACTTGTGCAATCCGTCCGCGAGCTTCTGCATGGAATAAACCCTCTCGTTGACCGCGCCGATACGGCGCGGCGATCGTCATGAACACCTCCACTTCCAGCGACTCCGAGCCGGACCGCGAGCGGCCTCGGCCACGGAGCTAGCCTGTCAGTTCAGGAAACGTGGTGGAGGACGACGGAGGGGAGGGTGGGGGACGGGGGACGGGACGCGGACAGGCCGGAGGTCGGCGACGAGAACGGCGCGCGGCGGCGCCGCGCCGGCGCGCGGCGCCGGTCGCGAGGCGATCGAACGATGCGCCCCGTCGCGGAGCTGCGGCTGCAAGGCCTCGAGGCCCCCCGCGTCGTTCTCGCTGGCCCCGGTACGAAACGATCCCGAAACATCGGACTTGCCGGCTTCAATGATGCTGATATTCGCCCGTCCCAGCGCAGCGGGGGCGAGGATCAGCATGAAGAGCAGCGCGATCCGAGGGAAAAATGACCGGAGAGCCAGCATCGTTCGAGGAGTGAGAGGCTGTCGGCCGCGGGAACCAGGGAAGCGCCCTGTCTATTCCCTAACCTGGCAGCGGTCTCGGTTCGTCGCAAGACACAACGAGGTGCAGACCGTGTGTGGCAGAATGTCCCGATCTGGGACGGACGTCTCGCGCCTGAGTCAGCACGGCGCCACGTCCAGATACCCGTACCAGCGACAGAATTCAACCTGCTGTCAATGCCGTCACGATGGCGTCGCGGAAGCCGCGCATCTCGTGCTCACTCGCATATTTATAACGAGGCCAGAAGAAGCCCTTGAGACCGTCCCTCTGACGGCGCGGGACCACGTGGATGTGCACGTGGGGGACGCTCTGACTGATGCGGTTGTTGATGGCGACGAAGGAACCATCCGCCGAGCATGCGGACTCGACAGCGCGCGCGAGGCGCTGCGCGGCCGCGAAGAGCGGACCGACGAGCGACGCCGGGACGTCGGTGAGCACCTGATGATGGGCGCGCGGGATGAGCAGGCAGTGGCCGGGGAAGAGCGGGTGGTGATCCAGGAACGCCATGACCTCCGGCTCGTCGAGCACGACGTGGGCCGGCGTTTCGCCCCGGGCGATGCTGCAGAACACGCAGGGGCGGGGCGGCATGGCGGGCCTCGTCCTCTTCGATGCCGCGCCACCTTCCTGGCGTCAATGCCGGGGGCGCGCCCGCGGCCACGCGGGCGGCGCGCGGCCCCGGCCACGCCGGGAGCGCGCGTCCACAGCGGAGCGCGGCTGCGCAGGGGGGCGCGCGATCAGTGGCTGGCGAGGAGGTCGTCAATCGAGCCGTGGGCGGCGGGCTCGCGCGTCCAGTAATCGAGGAGAAGGCCGCCGGCCGTCATCCACGCCCGGTCGAAGCGGCCGTCCTGCGACGTGACGCGCACGACGTGGTCGCCGCCGTGGAAGGCCCAGTGGCGGCCCGTGTGGTCGAAGTGATCGATGAGCGCGCCCTGCCGCGTCTTGACGTGGAGCGCGTCGGAGGGATCGCCCCACGAGGTGTCGATGATGAGCTCGTAGACCTGCCAGATGTTGCCGGACGGGAGCACTCCCCAGTCCACCTGGACCCCGGAGTCGTTCGGGAGCCCGAAGACGAAGCAGCGGGGCATGCGCCGCGCCGCGTGCCAGAGATCGCCGTTGCGGCTCGGCTCGTGGTGGAGCGTGACCAGCGTGTCGCGCGCGAGGCCGAACGCGTCGTTGTCGCCAGGGCTGTCCCACACCCGGCGGAAGAGGTGCTGGCAGAGCTGGTCGGCCCCGGCGGAGAACCCGACGGTGAGCAGGCCCCGCTGCCGGCGCTCGTGCAGGAGGCGCCCGAACTTGCCGGGCTCTCCGTCGAACATCGCGCCGAGCTGCTTGTAGCGCCAGAGCCCCGTCGTGCTGTAGCCGCCGCCGAGGATCACCACCTCGGACGACGCGAGGTAGCGCCAGAGGACGTCGACGTCCTCCCTGCGCAGATCGCTGCTCCAGTAGAACGGCACGTGCTCGAGGCCGAAGCGCTCGTAGAACCGGAAGAACCAGCTGAAGTTGCCGTACGCGAACTCCTGCCGCTCGCGCTCGTTGCCGTCGCGGGGCGCCTCGGACATCGGCAGGAACAGGATGCGCTTGTTGTCCCGCCCCGAGAGCGCCCGCTGCGCGATGTAGTGGTCGTGGATGAAGTTGCAGCGGTTATGGGAGCTGTAGAGCAGCGCGGTTCCTCTCATCAGGGCGCGCATCTGAGCCGCTCGCCGCGCCGCGCGTCAAGGGGCCGCGCTCGGCGGGCGGGCTCGGCGACGCGGCGCCTCGACGCCCTGGACGATCGGGCGCCGCGCCTCGATGAAGCACGGTCTCGGCCGCTCGCCTGCCCGGCGAGCGTCAGCCGCGCCGCACCTGCTGCATCTTGCGAGGGATGGCGCCCGAGCGCATCAGCATCTCGAACGCCTCCTTCTCGAGCATCGGGTGGACGCCGCGCGGCGGGACGCCCATGGGGCTCTTCTTCTTCGTGACGAAGCCGCTCAGGTACTGCGGGTTGAGCGCGCTCAGGCTCCGCAGCGTGGTCTTCATCTGCTTCGTGTTGTTCGCCCACGCGTACGCGAACGCGCGCGAGCGGAGCAGCTGCGGCTTGAGCTCGGCGAACGCCTCGTCGCTCGGATCGAAGGTCTCGAGCAGCTCGACCGCCTTCCCGGCCTGGCCGGTCCGGGCCCACGCCTCGCCGACGATGGCGGCCATCATGGCGCGGATCCTCGGCTCCTTGTGGCGGGTCATGTCGATCTTGTCGACGAGCGCCCGCGCCTCGTCCGTCTCGCTCAGGATGAGGTGGATCATGCCGCGCTGGGCGCGCGCCTCGTCGGCCATCGGGGCCATCACCTTGTCGAGGTTGATGGTCTCCAGCGTCCGGAGCGCGGCCCGCGGGTCCTCCTGCATCTGGAGCTGCGCCTTCGCGAACGTCGCGGCCGCGTCGTCCTTCTTGAACTCCGTGTCGAGCTTGGCGATCGCGTCCTTGCGGGCCTCGGCGGAGTCGGCGGTCTGCACGATCTTCGCGACGGCGCGCGTCCGGGTCGCGAAGCGCAGCGCCCACACGATGACGCCGCTGACGATGACCGTCAGGACGCCGGCGACCGCCTTCGGCCAGACCCCCGGGATGGCCAGGGCGATGGCCCAGACGATGAGCGCCGGGATGCCGACGCGGATGGCGAGCGAGCGCGGGTTCAGCTGGGAGAGCGGGTCGGCGGGGGGCTTTCCGCTGCGGAGGGCGGCGATGGCCTGCTCGCGCTGCTGCTTGGGGCTCTGCTTCTTCGGGGTGGGTTTGCCGGGGGTCTTCATCGAGGTCGTGGAGCTGATTTCCTGCGCGGGGCGCGGGGTCTCATAGCCGGCTTGCGGGGGAGCGGCCAGCGGAGGCGGACGGACGGGCCGATCGGCCCCGGGAGGGGGCTCGGGCGGTGGAGGGCTAGCTCGCGGCCGTGTCGGGGCCGCTGCTGCGGGCGCTGGGCTCGCCTTCGGGCTCGGGGGCGGGGACGGGCGTGGAGGCCGGGCGGGCGGGCTCGAAGCCGCGCAGCGGCGGGAGCGGCTCGATCGCGGGGGCGATGATCGGGACGCCGCGCTGCGGCGGGATCGTGGCCGTCGGATCGGCGAGGCCCAGCGTCGACTCGCGGAAGTGGAGGAAGATCGTCTGCGCGAGCGAGAGGCAGGGCACCGCGAAGAGCGCGCCGGTGATCTGGAAGAAGTGCTCGCCGACGAGCAGCGCGAGCACCACGAGGACCGGGTGGATCTTCGCCGCGTCGCCGATGATCTTCGGGTTCAGGAAGTTCGCCTCGAGCTGGTGGATGCCCACGATCCACGCGAGCACGCCGACCGCCGTGCCGAACGACTGCGTGAGGCCGATGAGGACCGCGGGGATCGAGCTCAGGATCGAGCCGAAGATCGGGATCAGCGACATCACCGCCGCGAGGACGGAGAGGATCGGCCAGTACTTGAGGTCGAAGAGCCAGAAGCCGATCGCGGAGAGGACGCCGTTGACGAGGCAGATCAGGAGCTGCCCGCGGACGACGCCGGAGAGCCCCCGGTCGAGCCGGCGCAGGAACCGATCGAACGAGTCGCGCGAGGTCGGGTGCCAGAGCTCGCGGAAGAAGCGCAGGATCTTCTCGTGCGTCAGGATGATGTAGCCGGCGAGCATCAACGTCATGAAGAGGTTGAAGATGCCGCGCGAGATGGCCGTCGCGATGGCCTGCCCGATCCGGAGGACCGCGAGCGAGTTCTCCTTCAGGTAGGTGGCCCCCTTCTCGTAGCCCTCCTGGAGCATGTTCGCGCTGGAGAGCCCGCGGTGCCTCGGGCGCGCCTGCGTGATCTGCCAGACGCCGTCGCGCGTCTCGCGGACCTCGACGTCGTCGGCGATCTGCACGTCGAACGCGCCGTCCGGCCCGGGCAAGACGCGGATCGGCGGGCGCTCGACGCCCTCCTCGCCGCCAGGGGCCTCGATGGAGCCAGGCGCCCGCGCGCCCTGATCGGGCTCGTGGTCGGGCGCGATCGCCGGCGGCGGCGCCTCGGGCTCGCGGCCCGACCAGCGGTTGAGCCGCGCGTCGAGCGCGGGCAGGTACTCCTCGCGCAGGCGCGCGGCGAGGCGCGGGGCCTCGACGGTGAGCGCCTTCCCCTCGGCGATGAGGCGCGGGACGCTGAGGGCGAAGAAGCCCGCGATCCCGGAGAGCACGAGCGCGTAGACGACGAGGATCGCCGCCCACCGCGGGACGCGCGCGCGCTCGAGCCGGAGGACCGCCGGCGTGAGCACGTAGGCGACCACGAGCGCGAGCACGAACGGGAGCAGCACCGCGTGGGAGACGATGAGCAGCGCCGCCGTGAGGACGGCGCTGACCGTCAGGAACACGGTGCGCTGCGACGGGCCTTCGCTCACAGCGCCTCGCCGCGCGCGGCCCGGCCGTGGGGGCCCTCGTCGACGAGCGACGCGGGGAGGTCGGCGAAGAAGCCGAGCAGGTGGTCCCGCGTCGCCTCGAGCGCCTGCGGGACGACGCGGGCGTCGGCGAGCACCGGCATGAAGTTGGTGTCGCCTGGCCAGCGCGGGACGATGTGGACGTGCAGGTGCTCGGCGATGCCGGCGCCCGCCGCGGTGCCAAGGTTGATCCCGACGTTCATGCCCTCGCACTTGAGCGCGGCGCGCAGGCGGGTCGTCGACTCGCGCACGAGGCGGAAGAGGGCCTCGTGATCGGCTGGATCGAGCGCGTCGAGCGAGGCGACGTGCGCGTGCGGGACGATGAGGAGGTGGCCCGACGCGAACGGGTAGCGGTTGAGCATGACGAACGCGCGGCGGGTCGTCGCCACGACCAGCCGGTCGCGCTGTTCTTGCTCGGATGCGCGGGGGATGCCGCAGAAGATGCAGTCGGCCTGGCCCTTCGGCGCAAGGATGTACTCGATGCGCCAGGGCGCCCACAGGGGGTTGCCCATGTCGCGGAGACGCTAGCACGGCGGCAACGCGCGCGGGACCACCGCTCGCTCGTCGGCACGCCGCGCTCGCAGTCGCCGCGCAGGCGCGCCTCGCGTTCCGCCGCGCCGCCGATGCGGGCTCAGAACTGGATCGGCGTGGCCGCGAGATCGAACCAGAGCGAGAGGCCAAGCCCGACGGAGGTGCCGAGCGCGTCCCAGACGACGTCGCGGACCGAGGGGGTGCCGTGCCCGGCGGCATCGTAGACCTCCTTCGCCAGCCCGGCGCCGAGCGCGACCGCGGCGCCGAGCGCGAGCCGCTGGCGGAGGTCGTTGGTCGCGAGCGCGCCGAGCGCATACCCGCCGCCGGCGAGGGCGATTGACGCGCAAAAATGGCGCATCTTGTCATCGCCGAACCACGGGTCGGCGGCGCGGAGCGGGGCGTAGGCGCGCCCGAGCGGCTGCGCCGGGGACCCCACCCAGGGAGCGGCCGAGGCGCGGGGGCCGCCGCCGCGGGCAACGGGAGCGGCCGTGATGCGGGGGCCGCCGGCGCGGGCAGCGGGAGCGGCCGCGGCGCGGGGGCCGTCGGCGCGGGCAGGAAGAGCGCTGAGCGCCAGGGCGGCGAGGACGGGCGCCCCGAGGGCGGGGCGCGCGAGGAGGCCTCTCATCGCGGCATCGTCCGCGGCCTCGCGGAAAAAGCAAGAGGCGAGGCCCTGGGGAGGGCCTCGCCTCTCGTCGACATCGGGTCCACACGGCGAGCCGAGGGCACCGGGGCGCCCTCGGCCCGCCGCACCTGAGGTGCGGCGGGTGAGCGCCTGGCGCGCGGCAGCGTCAGCGACGCCGCGCGCCGATCCGCGTCACTTCAGGTCCAGCTTGGTGCCGAACTTCTCTTTGATGAGATCACCGATCGTCCCGGCCACCGGCTTGTCGTCGTCGTCCTTGCGCTTCTGCTGCTGCTGCCGGACCGGGGCGGGGCGCTCCATGCCGATGTTCTTCATCGTCAGGAAGAGCCGGCGATCGACCGTGTCGAGCGACGAGATCTCGGCCTTCACCTTGTCGCCGACCTTGAGCTTGCCTTCCTCGGGCTCCTGCACGTCGCCCTGGGAGATCAGGCCCTCGACGCCCTCGCGCAGCCGCACGAACACGCCGTAGTCGACGATGCTCACCACCTGGGCGTCGTCGAGGACGCGGCCGGGCGGGTACTCCGTCAGCATGCTCGGCCACGGGTCGTCCCAGAGCTGCTTGATGCCGAGGGAGACCTTCTTCTCGTCGTGGTTGATCGAGAGGATGATCGCCTCGACGTCATCGCCCTTGTGGTAGAGGTCGCTCGGGTTGTTGACGCGCACCGACCACGAGAGATCGCTCTTGTGGACCATGCCGTCGACGCCCTCCTCGATCCCGACGAAGACGCCGTAATCGGTGAGCGACCGGACCTTGCCCGCGATCTTGTCGCCGGGGTGGTACTTGTCCGTGAACAGCATCCACGGATCGGGCTCCAGCTGCTTGAGGCCGAGGCTGATGCGCTTCGCGCGCGCGTCCACCTCGAGCACCTGGCACTCGAGCTCCTGGCCCACCTCGAGCAGCTTCGACGGGTGCTTGACCTTCTTGGTCCAGCTCATCTCGCTGACGTGGATGAGGCCCTCGACGCCCGGCTCCAGCTCGACGAACGCGCCGTAGTCGGTGATCGACATGACCTTGCCGCGGACCTTCTTGCCCGCCGGGTACGCCTCCTCGGCGTGGTTCCAGGGGTCCTCCTGGGTCTGCTTGAGGCCCAGGGAGACGCGCTCGGTGTCGGCGTTGTACTTGAGGACCTTCACGAGGACCTCGTCGCCGACCTGGAACACCTCGCTCGGGTGGTTCACGCGGCCCCACGACATGTCCGTGATGTGCAGGAGGCCATCGATCCCGCCGAGGTCGACGAACGCGCCGTACTCGGTGATGTTCTTGATGGTCCCCTTGACGGTCATCCCTTCCGTCAACGTCTCGAGCGTCTTGGCCTTCATCTCGTCGCGCTCGCGCTCCAGGAGCACGCGCCGCGAGAGCACGATGTTGCCGCGCTTCTTGTTGAACTTGATGACCTTGAACTTGTAGGTCTGGCCGATCAGCTTGTCCAAGTTGCGGATCGGGCGGAGATCGACCTGAGAGCCCGGGAGGAAGGCCTTCACGCCGCCGCGGATGGTGACCGAGAGGCCGCCCTTCACGCGCTGGCTGATCGTGCCCTCGATGAGCTCGTCCGCCTCGCAGGCGTTCGAGATCTCATCCCAGACCTTCATCTTGTCGGCCTTCTCCTTCGACAAGGTCACGAGGCCGTCGTCGTTCTCGCGGCTCTCGATGTAGACGTCGACCTTGTCGCCCGCCTTGACGGCGCTCTGGCCCGCGGCGTCCGCGAACTCGCGGAGCGCGATCACGCCCTCGCTCTTGCCGCCGATGTCGACCACGACGGAGTCGCGGTTCACTGCGACCACGGTGCCGGAGATGATCTCTCCTTCACGCGCGAAATCGCCCCCTTCCACGCTCTGTTCGAAGAGCGCGGCAAAGCTCTCCATGCTCGCCCCGGACGAGCCTGCCTCCATGTGGATGTTACTAGTCATGTTGTTCGTTCTTGTTTCCTTTCCTTCCCTGGGATTCGCCGCGCGGGCGCAGGCGTGGACCCTAGGTGCCACGCACGAGCGGCGGAGGGGCAGGCACACGCGTACCGATGCACCCGGGCCCCTCGGGAGAGGCGAGCCTGTAGTCTGAGGAGGCGCCTCTGTCAATGCAACGACCGAGCCACTGGAGGTTTTTGTGGGTCCGGTCCGTTTTGCTGGGAAGGATGTGCCCGCCCGCCCAAAGCAGCGTGATCTCAGGGCGCGCCGCCCGGCGCGCGCGCGTCGACGCCGCGGACGTTGAGCGCGTCGCGCGCGGCGCGGGCGCGGTGTGCGAGCTCTGCGCAGGCGCGATCGAGGCCCTCGTGGGGCCATTTCGTCCGGATCTCGACGAGCTCTCCCTGCGCGAGGGCCTGGGCTCCCTCGAGCGCGGCGCCCGCGCCGGCGACGTCGGGGAGCAGCGCGAGCGCGAGCTTGAGGCTGCCGAGGAACGCCTGGGTGTCCGGGGCGAGCGCCGCGGCGGCCTCGCCCGCAGCGGGCGCGAGGCGCATCGAGAGCTCGGGCTCCGCGCCGAGGGCGAGCGCGCCCGAGGCGTGGTCGATGCGGCGGAACAGCGCTCCGGCCCGCGGCAGCACGCCGGAGACCGAGGCCGAGGCGCCGGACCACGCGGCGCTGGTGAGCGCGAAGGTGACGGCGCCCTGCTCGGGCAGATCGAGGCGCCGCCACTCGTCTGCGTCGGGCGACGCGGGCAGCGCGGCCTTCACGATCTCGACGTCCGTGCCGAGGACGAGCGTGCCGTCGTCGGCCTGGCCGAGCACGGCGCGCGGCCCGAGGAGGAGGAGCTCGCCCTCGCGGCGGACGCCGGTCCAGCCCTCGTCGCGGGCGACCTTCTCCATGCCGGCGACGAAGCGGCCCTTCGGGATGCGCCCGCCCGCGAGCGCGACCCAGCTCGTGGCGTCGGTCGACGCGACGACGATCTCGCGCAGATCCGTCGGCAGATCGAGGCCGGTGGCCGCCTCGATGCGCGCCTTCCGCGACGCGGTCTGGGGCGCGTCGTCGAGCAGCGGGAGGAAGTGCCGGCGCACGGGGCCGAAGAGCGCGAGGTCGGCGGTCTCGAGGCGGATCACGATGTTCGCGTCGCCCGGGATGTGCTGCCGGGCCGTCGGCACATAGCGCCAGAACAGGAGGTAGACGCCGAGCGCCGCGCCGGCGAGCAACGCGGCGAGCGCGATCGCCAGCACGAGGCACGCGGCCCCGCGGGGGCGGCCCGGGCGCCGCGGGGCGGCTTCGCCGGGCGGCGCGGGGCGCGCGTCCGCGGGGGCGGGGTCGCCCTCGGGCGCCGGCGCGGGCGCGGCGAGGTCGTCGGTCACGGTCGGTCGGATCGGTTCTTCGATCAGGGTGTCAGGCATCGGCTAGTTCCGCCCGCCAGAAGTCCGGCCAGCGATCTGGGGAGAGATTTCAACGCAAAGACGCAAAGTCGCAAAGACGCAAAAAAGAACAGATTTTATGCAGGTTTGCGCCTTTGCGCCTTTGCGCCTTGACGCCACGGACTCAATCGACAACCCGGGGACCCGGCCGATGAGCTGGACGGCACGCTCGGATCCAGGTGGCCGCCACCCGGACGTCCGCCAGACGAGGGCAACCGGTACACGACCGTCGCCTGCTCCTCGTCGATCTCCACCCGTGCCACCAGGGTTCGGATCAACTGACGGCGCCCCTGCCAATCGAGGTGCTCCAGACCCTGCCCAACGCGCTCGGCGAAGTCTTGCAGCCGCGTGACCACGGCGCTCAGGACCGCGTTGTGGGAGAGCCTGTCCTCGGCTTCCTTGGCGGCCTGCTCTGCCCTTCGGATCTGTTCGCGCAGGCGCTCGGCGCGCGGCCGCAGCTCCTCCAAGCAAATCGCGCCTGCCTCGTAGGCATCCAGCAGCCGTTTGAGGCTGCGCTGGTGGTGGACGACCCATCGCTCGGCTTGAGCGCGCTCGAGCTGCGCATCAGTCGCGGCGCCGTCGTCGGCACTGCGGCGCAGCCACTCCTCTTCGAGTCGTTCGGGCTCTTGCAGCACCTGCCGCACCGAATCCCAGACCTGCGCGTCCAGCATCTCGGCGCGTACCGAGGGGTTGTTGCAAGCACGCGCAGCTCCGTCGCGCACCGCTTGCACACTGTTGCAGCAGTAGTAGCGGTAGATGACCGAGCTCGACGGCTTCGAGACCGATCGGCCGCAGAAGGCGTAACCACAGCGCGCGCAGACAACGAGGCCCTGCAGCAAGTAGCGTTGCCCTCGCGCGTGCCGCTGCGACAGCTGCCTGTTACGCATCATCTGCTCGCCCGCGGCGGCAAAGACCTCGGCCGACACGATCGGCGGCACCGGGATCGAGATCCACTGGTCGGCCGGTCTTCGCCGGAATGTCCTCGCACTACCGCGCGCTATCCGGAGCTTGCTCCGTCGAGGTCGAAGCGGCCGCGACTCAACCGACTCGCGCTTGCCGTAGGCGGCTTGTCCCATGTAGGCCGGGTTGCGGAGCAGCTCGTACACCCTTGCCCCTCTCCAACAGCCACCCCTGGGTGTCGGGATCTGCTGCGTGTTGAGCCGGCGCGCGATCGCCTGCAGAGGCATCTGCTGGTGCACGAAGGCGTCGAAGATGGCGCGCACGACGTTCGCCTCCGACCGCACGACCTCGTAGTGCGCCGACTCGGCATCCGAGCGACGCACGTAGCGGTAGCCATACGGAGCGGTCGACAGCGGGTTGACCATCCCTTGCCTGGCCCGGTGCAGCTTCCCGCGACGGCATCGCTCCGCGAGCCGCGCTCGCTCGTACTCGGCGAGCATCCCTTGGACCTGAACCAGCAGCTGGTCCTCGGCGTTCACCCCGGACGCGCCTTGCAGAAACACGACCGTGACGCCGCGTGCAGAGAACTCTTCGAGCAGCAGCACCTGGTAGGCGTAGCGTCGCGCAAGTCGGTCGGGGCTGTGGACGTACAGCAGATCGACCGCCCCCTCGGCGATGCGGTCGCGAAGCCGCTCCAGCGCCGGCCTGATCAGCGTTGCGCCGCTGCACCCATCGTCGACGTACACGTCTGCCGGCAAGACGTGATGGCCATCGGCCAAGGCTCGCTCCTTCAGCGCCGCCACCTGGCTGTCGACCGTGGCCTGCTTGGTCTGCCGATCCGACGAAACACGCGCGTACAGCGCGACCTTCTTCATGCAGCCTTCCCTCCCTTGCCACGCGCTCGAGGCACCTCAGTCGGCTGTCGCCGCGCCAGCGCGTCGACCTCCGAACGCACCTCGCGCCGGGTCGGCGGCACCACGATGGCGTAGGCCAGCTTCAGCTGCTCCGCCGACCGGTGCGTGGGCTCAAATGTGACCTCGATGCGTCTGCTGCGCCGCATGCCGCGCGGCCTAGCAGGCGCGCCACGGGCCTCAGCCAGGCGACGTGATGCGCCCCGACTCAGCCACCGCTCCCCCCGTCTCCGCCGCCAGGCTTCCGAGCTCGGCAGGCGCGTGGTGGCCTACAGGACGAGCGGGCGATCGAAGCCCGCCACTGGAATTTGTCGATTGAGTCCGTGCCGTCTTGGCGTCTTTGCGTTGAAATCTTTCTCCCTCCGCGACATCGATCCCTGACAGGATCTCTCACCCGAGGCACTAGCCCGGGGAGCGCCCGGACAGCAGGGCGAGCACGAGGGGCGCGGGGAAGAGCCAGCGGAGCCGCACGGTGCTCTCCACCTGCTCGATCGAGAGCTCCTTCATCAGATCTGCGTGACGACCCTCCTCGACGTTGTCGCGGAGCACCTCGAGGAACCGGCGGGCGCGCGCCGCGCCGGCCGCGTCGACGCCGACGAGCTCCACGTCGAGGCGCACCCCTTCGTCGTGGAGGGACGCCACGGCGCGGACGCGCGCGACGCCCGCGACGAGCGCGCCGATCGACGGGAAGCGCCGCGCGAGGTAGGGGGGGAGCCGGCGCGCGCGCAGGTCGACGCTGACGAGCCCCTCGGCGGCCGGGTCGCCGCGGCGCGCGTCGGGGCCGTCGCGGAGGAGGCGCGCGACGCTGCTCACCTCGACCGCCGACACGAGCGCGACCGCGCGATCGCCGAGCGCGATGATCCGCGCCGTGTCGGCGCGCGATCCCGCGACGCCGCCGCGGCGGTCGAAGACGGCGACGCCGTCCTGCGCCGCCGGCGCCGGCTCCCAGCGGCCGGGATCGGGCGTGAGCCCGGCCATGCGGCCCTCGAGGACGACAACGCGATCGCCCTCCTCGAGATCGGCGAGCCGCAGGCCGAGCCAGACGACGTCGGCGCGCTGGAGCGCGCTCTCCAGCGCCTCGTCGGGCACCTCGTCGAGCGCGCGCCGGGCGAGCTCGTCCGAGGCCGCCTGGCCCAGGCCGTCGCGCATGCGGGCGACGTCGACGCGCACGACGAGATCGAGATCGGCCGGGAGCAGATCGGCCGGCTCGATGCGCCGGACGACGCGCGGGCCGGCCGGGCTCGCCGCGCGCGCGGGGTGGCCGCCGCCCGCGAGCCGCGGCGCGGCGTCCCCGCACGCCGGGAGCCCGAGCGCCATCAGGGCGGCGGCGGCGGCGGCGGCGCGGACCTCAGCCGCCGCGCGCACGGAGCTCCACGAGGGTCGCCATCTCGTCGATGATCTCCTGCGGGCTCCTGTGCCCCGAGTCGACGAGGATCGCGTCGTCGGCCTTGCGGAGCGGCGCGACGGCGCGCTCGCTGTCGGCCTTGTCGCGGCGGAGCACGTCGGAGAGCGTCGCCTCGAAGCTGACGGGCATGCCGCGCGCGACGAGCTCGTCGTACCGCCGCTTCGCGCGGATCTCGGCCGGCGCCGTGAGGAAGAACTTCACCTCGGCGTCCGGGAACACCACGGTGCCGATGTCGCGCCCCTCGAGCACCACGCCGCCGCCCGCGCCGGCCTGCCGCTGCATCGCGAGCAGCGCCTTGCGCACGGCGGGGATGGCCGAGACCCGGCTCGCCCCGAGGCTGATCTCGGGCGCGCGGATCGCGCTGGAGACGTCCTCGCCGTCGAGCAGCACGCGCATGCCGCTGCCCCCCAGGCTCGACTGGGCCGGGGCGTTCGCGGGCGGGGGGGCGGAGGAGTCGGGCGGCAGGCCGTGCGGGCTCCGCTCCAGCGCGATGCGCCCGCCGCGCGCGAGATCCTCGGCGAGCGCGCCGATCTCGCCCTCCTCTTCCCACGTGAGGCTCGCGCGGCGGGCCGCGAGCGCGACGGCGCGGTAGATCGCGCCGGTGTCGACGAGCAGGTAGCCGAGCCGCTCGGCGAGCCCTCGCGCGACCGTGCCCTTGCCGGCGCCGGCCGGCCCGTCGATCGCGACGCGCAGCCGCCGGGGCTCGCCCCGGGCCGGGAGGTGGTGCGCGTCGTCCTGTCGTTGTCGTTCGGTCACCTGCGCTCCTCCTCCTCTCTCTTCCTCACCGGATCGCCTCACCGATCGCGCGCTCACGCGGCGCGGGCGCCCTCGACCTCGATGCGCGCGCCCAGGGCGCGCAGCGTCCCGACGAAGAGGGGAAAGCTGGTCGCGATGCAGCCCGCGTCGCGGACGCGCGTGGGCCCGCTCGCGGCGAGCCCGAGCACGGCGGCCGTCATCGCGATGCGGTGATCGCCGCGGCTGTCGACGTCGGCCGCGTCGAGCGGCCGGTCGGGCCTGCCCTCGACGAGCAGCCCGTCGGTGCGCTCCTCGCAGCGAAGGCCGAAGGCGCCGAGCACGGACGCCATGGCCGCGATGCGGTCGGTCTCCTGCGCGCGCAGCTCCCGCGCGTCGAACACCTCGGTGAGGCCGCGCGCCCGCGCGCCGAGGCCGAGCAGGATCGGCAGCTCGTCCATGGCGCGCGACGCGAGCTCGCCGCCCGCGCGCCCGGCGCGGAGGCCGCCGCCGGAGGCGGCGGACGCGACGTGGACGTCGCCGGTGGGCTCGCCGAGGGCCTCGCCCTTGATCTCGACGGCGACGCTGCCGTCCATGTCATCCATGTCGCGCAGCACCTCGAGCAGCCCGGTGCGCGTCGGGTTGAGGCCCACGCGCCGCGCGGTCACGCGGCTCCCCGGCACGATCTGCGCGGCGGCGATGAGGAACGCGGCCGCGGAGAGGTCGCCGGGCACGTCGAGCTCGAACGCCGGGAGCGCGCCGGAGAAGCGGGCCGCGTCGAGGCAGACCATCGCGCCGACCGAGTCGATCGGCACGCCGAGCGCGGTGAGCATGCGCTCGGTGTGATCGCGCGAGACGAGCGGCTCGCGCACGAACGTCGGGCCGTCGGCGTAGAGGCCGGAGAGGAGGAGGGCGCTCTTCACCTGGTCGCACGGGACGGAGAGCTCGTGCTCGATCGACGAGAGCACGTGCGGCTCGGGGAGCGGCCCGACGTCGAGCGGCGCCGTGATCTCGCCGATCTTGCGCGGATCGAGCTGCCCCTCGATGCGCCCGCCGCGGAGCCGGAGCGGCTTCGCGACGCGATCCATGGGGCGGCGCGAGAGCGACGGGTCGCCGACGAGCCGCGCGGCGAAGCGCTGGGCGACGAGGATGCCCGCGAGCAGGCGCATCGTGGTGCCGGAGTTGCCGCAGTCGATGGGGCCGCCGGGGGCGCGGAGGCCGGAGAGCCCGGCGCCGTGGACGACGAGGTCGCCCGGCGACGGCTCCTCGACGAGGACGCCCATGGCGCGCAGCGCGCCCACGGTCGAGAGGACGTCGCCGCCGAGCGTCCCGCCCCGGATGCGGCTCTGCCCGGTGGCGAGCGCGGCGAGGAGGAGCGCCCGGTGGGCGATGCTCTTGTCCGCAGGGACCGGCACGCTCCCGATGAGCGGCCGCTCCGCCGGGTGGACGATGAGGTCGGGCACGGGTTGCCGTGTAGCAGAACGGCGGCCGCAGGCACAGCGGGCGGGGCGCCGAGGGCGCCGCGCGCGGGGTGGGACCGCGCGGGCGCCTCGATGGTAGGGTCGCCGCGTCGCAGCGGGGATCGACGGGAGGCGGAGGCGGCATGGACGAGGCAGTGGACGTGGCGGCGCGCGTGGCAGCTCGGCTCGGCGCGATCCCGGGCGTGGTGGCGGTCGTGCTGGGCGGATCGCGCGCTCGCGGCGCGGGCCACCCGGACTCGGACGTCGATCTGGGCATCTATTACGAGCCCGAGAGCCCGCCCGACCTCGCTGCGCTGCGCGCGCTCGCGCGGGAGCTCTGCGCGGGTGGGGCCGAGGGCGACGTGGCGTCGCTCGCGCGGGAGCTCCACGCGAGCGCCGTCGAGGACGTCGTCACGCCGCCCGGCGCCTGGGGGCCCTGGATCAACGGCGGCGCGTGGCTGGAGATCGAGGGGCACCGGGTCGACTGGCTCTACCGGGATCTCGCGCGTGTGCGGCGCGTGATCGGGGAGTGCCGGGCGGGGCAGGTGACGTGCGACTACCAGCCCGGTCACCCGCACGGCTTCCTCAGCGCCAACTACCTGGCCGATATCCACGACTGCCGGCCGCTCTTCGATCCGGAGGGCGCGCTGGCCCCGCTGAAGGCGCTCGTGACGCCCTATCCCCCGGCCCTGCGGAGGGCGCTCCTCGAGAGGTTCCTGTGGGAGGCCGGCTTCGCCATCGACACCGCGAGGAAGGCCGGGCGGCGCGGCGACGTCTTCTACGTGAGCGGCTGCCTGTTCCGCGCTGCGGCCTGCCTGGTGCAGGCGCTGTTCGCGATGAACGAGCGCTACCTCTCGAACGAGAAGGGCGCCCTGCCGAGGACGCGGTCGCTCTCGCTGTGTCCCGAGGGCTTCGCCGACAGGGTGAACGCGGTGCTCGCCGCGCCCGGCGAGGGCGGGGAGGCGCTGCTCGCGAGCCTCGGGCGCATGGAGGCGATCGCGCGCGAGGTGCGCGAGCTGTGCCGCCGCGACGGGCCGAGCTGCTAGCATCCGCCGCGACGATCGCGGAGGGCGCCGCGGGGGCGGGCCCGGCGGCGGCGGCGCATGAAGCGAGGACGAGGAGCCATGGAGTCGATCAAGCTGGAGCACGGTCCGTCGGAGGAGCAGCTGGCGAAGCTCGGGGCGCGCGGCTGGCCCATCTGGACGAAGGAGGTGTCGACCTTCTCGTGGCACTACGACGAGCGGGAGATCTGCTACCTGCTCGAGGGCGACGTGATCGTGACGCCCGCGGAGGGCGGCGGCGCGCCGGTGCGGATCCAGGCGGGGGATCTGGTGACGTTCCCCGCGGGGCTGAGCTGCACCTGGGAGGTGCGCTCGCCGGTGCGGAAGCACTACCGGTTCGGCTGAGCGGGGGGCAGCGCCTCGGGGCAAAGCGACTGTCGGCCATCGCCGCGCGGCGGCGCTTCGGGGCGAGTCCGCTGCCGGTGATCGCCGCGCGGCGGTGCATTGAAGTAAGATGTCTTACGTGAGATCGCCGCCCGGCGGCGTTCCGGGCGAGTTCACTGCCGGCGATCGCCGCTTGGCGGCGCCTTGACGTAAGCCTTCTTACTTGTGATCGCCGCTTGGCGGCGTCTTGACGTAAGCCTTCTTACTTGTGATCGCCGATCGCCAGCAGATCGATGTAAGACATCTTGCAGAGGTTGCCGCCTGCCGAGCGTTCCGCGCAAGTGGGCAGCCGCCCACCCGCCGGCAGGTGGCGAAAAATGGAAGATGGCTTACTTTGATGGGGTGGAGAGCGGCGGGATCGAGCAAGATGTCTTGTCGCGCGCGCCCCCGGTGAGGGGATCCGTCGCGCCGCAGGATCAGGAGCGCCCGGCTCAGCCGCCGTCGAAGGAGTCGTCGCCGGCAGCGGGCGGCGCGACGTCATCTGCGGGCGCGGGCTCGGCCGCGCCCTCGGCGCCGCCCTTGCGAGCGCGCCGGTCGGCCCGGGCGGACTCGCGGCGGAGCCGGCCGAGGAGGCGCTCGGCGATCTCCTCGGTCGCCGCCTTCTCGAGGGCGAGGTTCGTCTCGACGGCCCGGACCATGCGGATCCAGGCGTTGCGGGCGTTCACGACCTCGCGGGGCGTGGCGCCGTCGGTGTTCGACGGGGCGCTCAGCGCGAGCTGCTCGCGCTGCGCCTCCACCTTCTCGATCTCGAGCGCGGCCGCGACCCAGGCGTCCACCACCTGCGCGAGCGGCCCCTCGGGCGTCTTCAGCTTCTTGAGCAGCTTCTCCGACGCGTCGTCGAGCCGCGACGGGAGCAGCTTGGCGTCCCCCGCCTGGTCGCCGTAGCTGCGCGAGACGGCCTTGAGCCCCGCCGGCGCGAGCCGGTCGCGCAGATCGAGGACCGCCGCCGCGAACGCGGGGTCGTCGGTCATCTCGGCGAGCGCGCCGAGGTAGTTGTACGCCCCGCGGAGCTTGCGATCGTGCGTCGCGTCGAGCGCGAGGGCCTTCTCCATGAGCGCCTTCGCCTGCTGCTGAAGGCTGGAGCCGAGCCGCTGCGTGGTGAGGATCCGGCCGTGCGCCTCCTCGACCGCGGGCAGGAGCGGCGCGAGCAGCGGCAGCGACGTGAAGACCTTCCGATCTTGCTCCGGATCGAGCCAGGGGCCCGAGATGTTGACCATCGCTTGCGGGGTGAGATTGCGATAACCCATGAGATACCCTCCTTGGTCAGGGGCGTCCCGAGTTTCGGTCCCGGGTTGGCTGGGTGCAACGTCCCGCGCGCTCAGGCAGCCGTCGCGATCTTGCTCCGCGATCGGAGGCTCGCCGGTCGCGCTCGGCCCGCTTCGGGCGGCCCGGATGGGCGGCCAGGGATGGGCTCATCTTCGGAGAGAGGCCCTCTCCTTTCCAAGAGAGACCCTCTTCCTCACCAGAGGCGCGCTCCGTCTCACCAGAGGCGCGTTCCGTGCCGGTGCACCCCGACCGCCCAGGAGGGCGATTTGGTGAGAATTTGTGGCCGCAATTTGCAATGCGTTGGCGAGAGCAAATTCGGTCTGTGGGGGATTCAAAGCGCGGGCAGACCTATGTTAGTGAACGTCTGCCCGAGGGATGGACGCCGCTCCGGCCGAGGCCGAGGCTGAGCTGAAAAGGCGGTACCGCGCCGGATTGGGCCGGCGCGGCATCGGTCCCCTTGGTAGGGCCGAGGTGCGCTTTGCTGCGTTCTGCGCTGGTCATCTGTTGGTCGCATGTGGCGGCCGTCGCGATGTTCCTCCTCGCGCTCGATCCAGCGTTCGCCGCGCAGCCGCCGCCTCGGTCGCCGCGCGTGACGGCTTTGATCAAGGAGGCAGAGGCCGCCCTGGAGCGGCTCGACATCGCGCGCGCACGCGACCTGTGGGCGCAGATCTACGATATCGAGCGTTCCACGGTGGGGATCTGCCAGCTGGGGCAGCTCGACCGCCGGCTCGGGCGCTGGGTGGACGCCGTGGCGGAGCTCACGCGGTGTGTGCAGGAGATGCGCCCGCCGGCCACGCCCAGGGAGCGGCGGCTCTACGAGACGCGGCATGCGGACCTGGCGGCGGCGCGGCTCGAGGTGGCGCAGCTCCATGTGTTCGCGCCCGCGGGGGCGGCGCCCGTGCTCGTGGACGGGCGCATCGTGGACGAGAGCGGTCAGGTCTACGTGGCGCCTGGGCAGCATGAGATCACGACGATGTTGCCTGACGGCCGCAAGGTACGCTCCACGGTGTACGTCACCGCGAGAGAGTCGCGCGTCGTCCTCCTGAGCACCGAACCGGCGAGCGTGCGCTCGGTCGCTCCGTCGAAGGCGACGCCTGCGGGCGCGCCGGCGCAGCCGGAACCCGGTCCGGCGCCGTGGCTTCTCTATACGGGCTCCGCGGCGTCGGGCGCGTTCCTGGTCTCAGGAATCGTGCTGCACATCGTGGCATCGATCGAGGACACCTCCTTGAGGGACGAGATGTGCAAGCCCCACTCGGACATCCAGGCTGCGGGCGTGTTTCGAAGAGAGCAGCAGTCCGTCGAGGTAAAGCAGCACCTCAGCACGGCAGCGCTTGTTGCCGGGACCGCGCTCGGTGCCGCGACACTCGCGGTTGCGGTGCTGCCGGATGGCACTCAGATCCGCGCGCGTAGGGCTGGCGCGGAGGTGCGGTTCTCGTGGTAGAGCCTGGTACCGTCTGGGAAGGTCACCGGATCCTCGGTGAGGTTCACGATGGCATGGTCAGCACATTCCTCGCCCGGCAAGTAGGCGATGAGGGAGCGACGGTCTGGTTGCACGTTCGTGAGGGCCAGGCCTTGGACAGGAAGGCCTTCACGTCCGAGTTGAAGCGGCTGCAGGATATCTCGCGAGCGGTGCCGCAGATCGAGCCCGTTCTCTACGGCGACGCAAGCGGCCTATCTGCCTGGGTCGCGTGCCGGCGGAGCGACGGTATCGGCATCAAGGACGCAATCTCCGGGGCCGATCTCGGGGCGACCGCGCTGCGGATGGTGATCGGGATCGCTCGAGCGATCGAGCGCTGCCACGCGCTAGGCTGGTGCCATGGGGCGCTGAGTCCGGAGCGCGTGTTCATCACGTCGCAGCGCGACTACTGCATCCGCCAGTTCGGCCTGGTCCGGTTGTTCCGGATCGAGCCGCACGAAGCCGCACGAGAGCCGCTGGTGGCGCCGGAACTGCTGAGCGGCGAACGTGTCGGCCCACGGGCAGATGTCTATGGCCTTGGAGCCCTGCTGTACGAGCTCGTGTGCCGTCGCTCGCTGGACGTCGGCCAGACGGGTGAGCTTGGGGCGCGGCGTATCGCTCCGGTCATCCCGAACGACACCCCGCGCGCTGTCGCCGCCGCGATCGAGATGGCCCTGGCCGAGGATCCGCGTCGCAGATACAGGAACGTCAACCACTTCATCACCGTGCTCGAAGATCTCGTGGACGCATGGCCTACGTTGGATCAGGCACCGAGCCGCCGTGGTGACCGGGCTTCGAGCGCTGGCGCAGCGCCGTCAACGCTGCGCAGCTCGCACCTGGAAGGGGCACCGTCGCCAGCATCCGTGATGGACGGCCCGGATACTCGACCATCCGAGGTCGCGCCCGGGGCTGTGCCATCGGGGGTTGCGCCGTCGAACGAGGACGAGCCTCCGCTGCCGCAGGTTCCCCCGCTCGATGTGTCCTCGTGGCCGGCCTCCACTCCGGAGGAGCCGGTTTTGCAGCCGCCACCGTCGTTGATCTGGCAACCGGACCGAGAGATCCTGGCCGCTCGGCGCAGGCCTTCCGGAGCGACGCCCCGGCCATTCCCCCTACGCATCACTGCTTCGCTTGCTGCGTTGGCTGCGATAGGCGCCGGGGTGCTCTGCATGACCCAGCCGGCTCGGGTCATGCTCCGCGCGGAGAAGCATGCAGCGACCCTGGTGGAGACGATCTCGCCGCCACGAAAGGTGCAGCCCTCGACGCGAACGCTGGGCTCGGCGCCGACCGCATTGAGGGAAGCGGACAACCGGCCGCGCACCGCGCTTCCGCGGAAAATAAGCGTGGCGACAAGAGCCGAGCTGCGCCGGGCGTACTGCGAGGCCGGCGATGTGAGCTGTGGTCCTGCGATGTACTAGGAGGGCTTCTGTCGATGCGATGTGTTCTTCTGCTCATCGGCGCTGCGGCCGCGGTAGGTTGTGTCCCCGACCGCGACTGCCCTGGCACAGGGCCCCACGAGGGCGATCGTGCCGTGTGGCTCTGGAAGGGCACGCAGAACGAGGTGCAAGACTGTGCGGAAGAGACGGAGGTCCTTTGGGATGGCTGGCAGGAAGATACCTCCACCTCACCCGAGTCGCCGTCGTTCGCACGTGCTTGCGCGGGCGTCGTTCGCGATGACCTCCCGGACGGGTACACCCTTTGCGTGATCCCGACCGAGGACGAGGAGATCTGCTACGAGGGATACGAGGATCGCGCGATGTATGTCGAGGAGAATGGAGAAGAGCACGTGATGTGCTGCACGCCTGCCGGGCACCCGCCGACGGTGATCCCTCTAAGCTTCGGCGAATGCACGACATGAGCGAGCCGATGGCAAATTCCCTCGCACGTGCGATCTCGCCGCTGTTCTGGGTTGTCGTGTGGAGCGCGGGTGGAGGGTGCCTCGCTCAAGCCGAGCCCGAGGTCTCGGGCAAGGCGGTTGTGACGCGCGCCGGCGAAGAGCTGGTGATCGACACCGGCGGTAATGGAACGAAACTTGTAGGCCTGGACGACGATCCGGCAGGCCTGTGCGTCGTGCGGAACTCGGGTGGCCTCAGCGTGGTGGTGGAAAAGGGGGATGACGCCGGGCTCTCGTTTATCAACGTCATGGACGGGGGCGGCCTGCCTCATGTATCCGCGACGATCGACGGAGATCTCTACCAGGGTCCGTGTGAGATTATCGTCCAGGAGCAGCCAACCGACCCGTACGAGGCCGACGTGTCGGCGGGGCCGTGTGACATCATCCGGCTCTTCGACGGTGCGAAGGCGCGCGTGGAGACGGCGGTCTTTCACGTCTCAGACTGCAGCGGAGCCGACTAGGCGGACGGGCTCTCCTGGGGCTATCGCGCCCTCTCCGGCGGACCGTCGTCGGCCTGCGCCTTGGATCGAGCGGCGCGGACCGCTGCGAGCCAGTGTGCCTGGTCCGGGTCGCTGTTCCACGGCGGGGCCTCCCGGTAGAGCGTGTCCCAGTACTCGCGCGCTGCCGCCTCGGCCGTCTCGATCTCGCTCTCGCCGTCGGGTGCGTCCTCGACGCGGTCCGCGAAGGCACGCCAGGGTTCCGAGGCGTGGTGGCTCAGATTCGACCACGGCCTTGCGGGCGCCCCGTCGAAGACTCCACCGCTGCTCTGAAGGTAGCTCTCGTAGGCGCTCCGAGCGATCGCGTCACGCCGGCGGCGGTTGACATGCCACGCGCAGCAATCGCGAACCGCTTGGGCCCATTCGCGGTCCTCCTCCGGCACGTCGTCCCGCCAGGCGCTCGCATAGAGATCGCGCAGTTCCTTCTGGCGTGTCAGCCACCCATGTCGATCGCCGGGGACCGGCGGTGCCCGGAGGGCCTGGTCGCGCGCGGCGCGGAGGGCTCGCTCGCGCGCGGCACTCGGTCCGGGGTACTCCGGCAGCCCGGCGCCCCAGTACCACGGCGGTTCCAGCATCGGAGGGATGGGCCTCTTCATCGAACTCGGGGCTCCGCGGAGAGCGTGCCGAAAACCCCGCTGGAAGGCGCGGAGCATCCCGGGCCGGTGCTGCTCGGCTGTGTCGTCGGAAGAAAGGATCCGCCAGAGGTAGGTTCGGTGGAGGCGCGAGGCTGCCCCGGCCGCGGCCTGTTCACTGTCGCTGGCAGGCGCTTCCTCGAACGCGTCAACGAAGGCGATGAACGCGCGCTCAACGGCGGCGAGCAACATCGGCCACGGCGGGGTGAACGCCCGGGGAATGTGCCCATGGCTGCCCCGGAGAGCGCTCTCGCTGGGCACCGGCTCTATGCCGTTCGGTCCCGGATCGTCGACCCACTTCCTAAAGCTCTCGCGGTGCGCCGCCGCCCATGCGCGGTCCCTCTCCGGCAGATCGTCGTGCCACACTTCGGCGCACAGCTCGCCCAGATCCTCGGAGCGCGACTTCCATTCTTCGGGATCTTTGGTCGAGAACAGCGCGTGTCCGATGGCCACCTCGCGCACGACGCGAGGCACGAGGGACTTCGTCTCCCCCATCGAAAGATTCATCAATAACCTCCGGGTTGACCGCCGGTGGGGTCCGTGGGCTCTTCGCCCATCGGGGTCATACCTACCAGAAGATTCGACCAGCCGCTGCTGGCTCCACGCTGACACCAGACCACGCGAGCGTGCGGATGAAGCGGACACCGCACGTCGCCACGATCGCCACATGCTGCGTCGATAGATAGGCCGCGCCGGCCTCCATGGCCGGGAAGAATCCAAGATAACGCAGGCACAACCCCCATGCGTTGCACACAGGGATGCGCCCGAAGTCGAGCCGCGCCGCGAGCTCGAAGGACACCGGCGCACGGAACGGCCTGCCCCGGACGGCCGCCGTGGGGCCGGTCAGCAGGCCGAGCCAGCGCGCGTCGCCGCCCAGACCGAAGAGGCCCACGTCGGCGCCGATGCCGATGTCCACGGCGTTGCGGACGGGCCATCGGCGCAAGCCGGTGACCGACGGCATGATGCCGCCCGTCGCGCGCGTGGCACGCGACCCTAGCACGACATAGGTCGCCTTGACGTCGATCTCCCAGCGCGGCGGCGCGCCCTCTTCCGCCCGCGCGACCGCGGGCAGGAGCGACAGCGCGACGAGCCCGGCGCGCGACCCCGTCCGAGCGCTACCTACCCATCGCCGGCGGACCATCGTCGGCCTGCGCCTTCCTTCGAGCGGCGCGGACCGCCGCCAGCCAGTGCGCCCGGTCGGGGTCGCTGTCCCATGGGGGGGCCTCCTGGTAGAGCGTGTCCCAATATTCTCATACGGCCGCCTCGGTCGTCGCGAGCTCGCTCTCGCCTTCGGGCGCCTCCTCGACGCGGTCCACGAAAGAACGCCATGGTTCCGAGGCGACGTGGCTCAGGCTCGGCCACGGCCGAGCAGGCTCCCCACCGAAGCGTCCATCGCTGCTCCGGAGATAGCCTTCGTAGGCGCTTTGCGCGAGGGCGTTTCGCCGGGGACTGTTGACCGACATCGTGCACGCGTTGCGGAACGCTGCGGCCCAGATGCGGTCCTCCTCCGGCACATCGTCTCTCCATGCGGTCGCATACAGCGTGCGCAGTTCCTCATCGCGCGCCGTAAGCTCCTCTCGATTCGCCGGAAACGGCAGCGCCTTGATTGCGCGCTCGCGCGCGGCGCTCGGTCCGGGGAACTCAGGATATCCGGGGCCTCCCCAGTAACAGGGTGACGTCAGCATCGGCGGGATGGGCCGCGTCAACGTCCTCGGCTTTCCGCGGCGGCCGATCCGAAATCCCCTACGAAAGGCGCGGAGCGCCTCGGCCCGGATCTCCGCGGCCGTATCGTCGGACGTCAGCGTTCGCCAGAAATAGGTCCCGTGGAGGCGAGACGTGGGGTCAATCGGAGCGAGCTCG
Organism: Sorangium sp. So ce281; assembly: GCF_051527395.1. Lineage (NCBI taxonomy): Bacteria > Pseudomonadati > Myxococcota > Polyangiales > Polyangiaceae > Sorangium > Sorangium sp. So ce281. The sequence continues at coordinate 8,990,520 of NZ_CP150322.1, read as the reverse complement.
CTTGTGCCCTCGTGATCGTTCTTGAAGGCCTCGAGCATGAAAAAGAATGCGCTCTGGACGGCTTCCAGCAGCATCGGCCAAGGTGGGGCCGGGTGTCCGTCGAGGCGTCCGTGGCGGCTCGGGAGAGCGCCTGCGTTTCTTCGGCCGACGCCCAGGGGGCGCGAATTATCAATCCACCGCCTGAACTTCTTGCGGTGCCGCTCTGCCCATATGCGATCCTCCTCCAGCAAGTCGTCTCGCCACGCTTCGGCGCAATGCCTGCCCAGATTCTCGAGGTCCCAGTTCCATGACTTGGGGTCTTTAGTTTTAAAGAGGCCGTGTCCGAAGACTGCTTCGCGCAGTTGAACCCCTCCCGGAGGGAAGTTCGACCACCACTTCACGGCCAATCTCCGGATTGGCCGCCCGTCCGATCGAATGGCATTGCCGCGATCCGGTCTCTCAGCTCGTCGCGGTCGCTGGGATCCACGGTGGAGCAGCCGCAGGCAAACACGACGAGCAGAACGCCGCGCCGATGGTTCATCGGTTTTCCCCTGATTCACCGATCCACGTACCCGCAGACGGTGGCCGATCTTACCAGCGGTCGCCGCCGCCGGTCAAGCCGCGGCGGACCACCTGGAGGACGGTGACCGGCGCCCAAGCGGCGCCACTGGTCGGGGCTTCGCCTTTGAAGAAGTGGCAGTGACGGTGCCGAACGATTTGCCGAACATCGCCGGGTCGAGGAAGCCCGGCCGAACCGCCCTTCACCAGCAGCGCAGAGTTGCGCCGCTCCTTCGAGCGCGGCTCCGCGAACGCTCGCGCCGCTCGACCCGGGTTGAGAGGGCACCACGCACTCGGCGCCGTCCACCGCGGAACTCCGGCTCCCTCCGCCTCGGGTCTCGACTAAAATACGACCCCATAGGCATTTTCCATCCACCGGCCTCTGGCGATATCGTCCCAGGCGTACGTATCGGGTTTGGGGCGGTGGCGGTGCTCTGGCGCGGGGGTGAAGCGCGGTCCTCTCTCGCGCCCGTGCGAGCTCGCTCAGGAACAGCGGCGCCCGGCAGGTACGCATCGGCAAGCACGGCGCGGGGACTGGGCGCGCGGATGGCTTGATGCTCACCGCTCTCCATGGAATCCTGCGCACATGAAGCTGCGCCTGAAGGCCATGGCGGCCGCTGCGGTCACCGTGATCGCCCTCGGCTGCTCGATCATGGACCCCGACGATCGCGACGAGCTCAGACGACGGATCGCGGCGCTGCCGTCCGAGACGCTATCGCACTTGCAGAAAACGAAATTGAACACCAATGCGCTGAGGTGGCTGCTGACCTACAAGAAGGACCACAACGATCAGGTGGGCAAGCTCCAGTGCCGTTTGAAGGCCGGCGGCACCTGGAGCGGCTGGAACGACCAGGAGCCGACGTACACCGTCGAGGACTTGATCCAGTGTCTCCTTGGCGGAGGAAATATCCCCGTGACCTACACGATGTGTGCCGACGAATTTCAAGGCAGGGGCAATGCGGCCATGAATCTCAAGATCCTGCACGAGGAGCAGGTGCCGGGCGTGACACAGGTCGAGTGCAGGTTCGTGTGGGATTTTCGTTACGAGCCGGAGAAGGTGCCGTCCGACCTGACGAACCCCAGATCGATCACAGTCGACGAGCTGATCGACTGGCTGATCTCGCTCCCGGCGCCGCCTCCGGGATTTGCTGCCCCTCAGCTCGTCCCGCTCCTCTGTCCGCTCGGCGCGGGGCCAGGCTGGGGGTGCCCACCTCGGCCGACGGACCTTCCGGGCGAGCAACCCACCGACCCGACGGGCGGTGAGCCAGGGGATCATCCATGAGGCTCAAAACGTCGCGCGTGTGGTACCTCATGCCGCGCATCGAGGTCGAGGCGGGCACGGCGAGTTGCCTATTTGCGCCCAAGGATATCTGGGGTCGGAACATGGACCTCGAGACCCTGGGCAGGCTGTGCGCCGAAGCATGGCACGACGACCTGCCCGAGTCGGACCGCGCCTGGGCCGAGGCGCATCGCGAGAAATTCGGGAGGTGGGTCGACGATTCGCAGCCCGAGGCCATCCGCCCGAGGGTGGAAGCGGGCTCTCCCCAGAGCCTCACGGGCAGGTTCGGCAAGGAGCCCGCTCCGCCGTGGCCGATGCTGCTCGAAGCCGTCAAGAGCGCGTTTTTTACCTTCGTCGTGGACTTCGGGCAGACGGTCGAGGGCGAGGGCGCGACGGGCGATCCGACAGCGCGCCTTCACCGGACGTCCGTCTGGCGGGCGCTGACGGTCGGCGACGCCCCCGAGGTGGATCGGCCCTCGGCGCTCCGCGCCTTTCAGAGGGGGTTTCGGCGCGGGCGCCGCGGGCTCCCGAGGTCCATGACGAGGCCCATCCGCCCGGTGCTGGATGTTGCGCGGTTCTGGACGTTTTCGGTGCCTCCTCTCCCCGGGCCGAGCGCGGCGCGCAACCGAGCTCTCGCGGACGCGTTGCGTCACACGACGGTTCTCAAGGAGTCTGCGGTGCTCCTGCAGGAGTTGCGCGATCTCTATGCGAGCGCCTGGCGAGACGACGTGCCGGAGGAGGACCGCGAATGGGCCGAGTCCTACCGCCACTCCTGCGTGGACGAGGTCAACCGTCGCCGGCGAGACGCCGTGGCCCGGAGCGCGTACGAGGGCTTTCTCCAGAGCAGCGACGGGCTCTTCGACGGAGAGCCCGCAGGGCCGTGGCCGAACCTGAGAGGCTACGACTCGGACCCATGGCGTGCTCTCGTGGATGCCGTCGAGGACGCGCCCGAAGGCGAGAGCGAGCTCGCGACGGCCGAGGCGGCAGCGCGCGAATTCTGGGACTCGCTCTACCGGGAGGCCCCGCCGTGGGACAGCGACCCGGCCAAGGTGCACTGGCTCGCGGCGGTCCGCGCCGCGCGACGAAAGGGGCTGTCCGGCGATGGTCCGCCGGACGGCGGGGCGTAGCGCTCACGGACTCCCATTTGCCTTTGGCACGGAACTGCCGCTCCCTCCGCCCCGGGTCTCGACTAAAATAAGACCCCATGCGCTTTGTTCATCGCTCCGGTGGGATCGTTTTCTCCATGAAGAGCGCGCGCGCGCTCGCGCGCGCCGCCGGGGTGCTCGGCGCCGTGCTCTGCGCGGCGTGCGCTGCAGGCCCCGAGGCCCCGCCGCCCGAGATCTCGGTCGGCACGGTCGACGGCACGGACGCCGTGCTCGCCCTCGTGCGCGGCGAGGGCACGGTCACGCTCTACGTCTGCGGCGGCGTGAGCAGCTACGCGACCATGACCCGGTGGTTCGAGGGAACCGAGGACCCGAGCGGCGCGTTCTCGCTCGAGAGCGACGGGTGGATGGCCACCGCCGATCCGGGCGGCGAAGCCGGCCGGCTGCGCACGCCGGAGGGCGCGGAGCTCGCCTTTCGCGCGCGTCCCGCGGCGCTCGACCGCATCGAGGGCCTCTACGTGGCGGTCGACGGCGGCTGCCGCACCGGCGCCGTCGTCTTCACGCCCGACGACGCCGAGGCGCCCGCGCTCCAGGGCACCTGGTGCGGCGCCGGCGATCTCTATGCCCAGGTGACGCCGATCCGCCCGCTGTCGGTGCTCGATCGGCGCGGGATCGAGGTGCAGGTCGAGCTCAGCGGCGCACGGAAGAAGCTGCTCGTGACCCCGCTCGTGCGACCCTGAGCCCCGCCACGCCTCCGCCGTCCCTCCGCAACTCCGCCGTCCGCCCGCTCCGGCCCGGCGCTCGTCCTCGGCGGCGCAGAGCGCGTCGGCGATGGCGCAGGACGCTCGGCAGTCTGCCGCGACGGCGGTGCTCGCACCGGAGTCCTGCGAGGAGGAGGCCGTCAACCCGATCCTCGTGGTCAACCCGATCCTCGTGATCGACACGCCGCCCGTGGGGTCATGGACCTGGTGAATCTTCGCTGGGCGCGCGGCGCGCGACCTCGTCGAGGATCTCGTCGGCGAGGAGCGACTCGCACGCGGGAAACAAGTCCCGCTCTTCGAAGCGCACGTGCTCGGCGAGCTCTGCTCCGAACGCCCGAGCGGCGTTCGCGTCACCCGCCGACGCCGACGTGGCCGCGCGTCGCAGGCGGGCGTGGTCGCGTTCGACGCGTTCGCAGAGGTCGAGCCGGCCCGCGGCGCGCAGCGCGGGCAGGAGGACCTGCTCCTCCGCGAGGAAGTGAGGCTCGAGCTCCCGATCGAACTGCTCGCGGAGGCGCGCGCCTTCCGACGTCGACCAGGCGTCGATCCGCCGCTCGACGGCGCGGGCCAGGACGAGGGCGTGGTGATGCTCCGACGACAGACCGCGGAGCCGCCGATCGCGCTTCACGACGACCCCGGCCCCTGCGGCGCGCCGCCGTCGTCGTCCCAGCACGTGAGCTCCACGGTGATCGCCGCGACCTCGGACGGCGGCCTCCAGGGCGCGGCCCTGCTCGCCGCTGCGGCTGCCGCACCTGGCGAGGGCGCGGCCCTGCTCGCCGCCGCGGCTGCCGCACCTGGCGAGGCCAGCAACGCCTTCATGATGCTGCCGAGACGAGGCCCATTCTCCGGCGTGTCGGGTTGGCCGTCGGCCCATACGGCGCGCGCGCCGCCGCCCCGGACCTCCTCCTCGAACGCGCGAACCGCCTCGTGCAGGCGCGCGATCGCTGCTCGCGGCGCGAGCGACGCGAGGTACGGAGTCGGACACTCGTAGCTGACGATTCCGGAGCAGGGCCCGTATTCGTCGACGAAGCGCTGGCTCTGCTCGATGGCGTCGAGCGGGACCGCGTAGGTCTCCGGGCACGCGGGGCACGACACCTCGAGCGACAGGTGGTGGGTGAACTGGGTCGAGAGCATGAGCGCCTCCTTTCACGAGATGCTGATCACGAGAACTGCAGGAGACGTGCCATCAGCTCGCGCTGTACTCGCGCAGCTTGCGCCAGAGCGTGTTGCGCCCGACCCCCAGCACGCGCGCGGCCTCCGCCTGGGAGCCGCCACAGGCATCGAGGACGCGGAGGATGTGCTCTCGCTCGACCTCCGCGAGCGACCGAAGCGCATACGGTGCGCGAGGTGCAGGCGGCGGCGTGAGCAGCTCCTCCGGGAGGTCCTCGGCGTCGATCCACGCGCCGGTCGCGAGCGCCGCGCCGTGCTTCACGGCGTTCTGCAGCTCGCGCACGTTGCCCGGCCAGGGGTGGCGAAGGAGCACGGCTTGCGCGGCGTCGGTGAAGCCATGCGCCCTGGTGCGCTCCTCGCCCAGCATGCGGCGCGCGAGCGGGAGGATGTCGTCTCGCCGCTCCCGGAGGGGCGGAACCTGCACGGAGAGGACCTTGAGGCGATAATAGAGATCTTCGCGGAACGCCCCCCCTCGCACGCGCTGCAGGAGATCTCGGTGCGTCGCGCAGACGATGCGGACGTCGGTCTCGAAGGCCTGGTTCTCGCCGACACGCCGGATCTCGCCGTCCTGCAGGGCGCGCAGCAGCTTGGCCTGCAGCGGCAGGGGCAGCTCGGCCACCTCGTCGAGGAAGAGCGTCCCCTTGCTCGCCGCCTCGAACAGCCCGCGCCGATTCTGCGTGGCGCCGGTGAAGGCTCCCTTGCCGTGCCCGAAGAGCTCGGACTCGAGGAGCTCGGCCGGCAAGGCCGCGACGTTCACCGGAACGAAGGGGCCGGACGCGCGCGGCGAGTTCGCGTGCAGCATCCGCGCGACGACCTCCTTGCCGGTGCCCGTCTCGCCCAGGACAGCGACCGGCGCCTCGCTCCTCGCGAAGCGCGCCACGCGTCGAAAGACGGCCTGCATCGCGGCGCTGCGGGCGACCACATCGGTCGCACCGGACAGGCGCGGCGCGAGCGGGATCAGGCCGCAAACCTCGCAGCTCTGGCGCGGGTGTTCCATGCGTTCCATTTTGGAACGCGACCGGAGAGGAGGCAAGCCCGCCAGCGATTTCGGGGGCGAAATCGGGTGGATCCGCGCGCGATGGATCTCCGGCACGCGCCCTGCTTACGCGGACGACAGGAGGTCCACCTTGCTGAACCCAACCCGATCGGTCGCCAACATCGTTCTTGATCACTCCGAGTGCGCCCAGGTCTTCCAGCAGCACCGCATCGACTTTTGCTGCCGCGGAGAGCTCAGCCTCGAGCAAGCCGCCAAGGAGCGCGGAGTCGAGCTCTCCGCGCTCCTGGGGCAGCTCGAGCGAGCCATCGCGGAGCGGCGAGGCGGCGCGCCGGGCGCGGTGCGCGAGGTCCCGACGCCCGCGCTCATCGACCACATCGTGGGCAAGCACCACGCGTACCTGCGAAAGGCGCTGCCCTTCGTGCGGCCGCTCGCGGCGAAGGTCGCGCGGGTTCACGGGGAGCACAACCCGAAGCTGCGCGCCCTCGACGGCGCTGTGGGCGAGCTCTCGGAGGCCCTGCTCCTGCACCTCGACGACGAGGAGGCGACCCTGTTTCCGGCGCTCCGCTCGGCGGGCGCACACGTCGACCCGGAGACGACGCGCGCCCTCGCGGCGATGCGCGACGAGCACCTCGCGGTGGCGAAGCTCCTCGAGACCATCCGGGATGCGAGCGACGATTTTGCGCTCCCCGACTGGGCCTGTGGCAGCTATCGCGCGCTGTTCGGGGAGCTTCAGGCGATCGAGCAGGACATCTTTCAGCACGTTCACCTCGAGAACCACGTCCTCGCGCCGCGCTTCGGTTCGTGAGCGGGAGCGCCGCGATGCGGTGAAGCGGCGGCGCTGGGGTGGTCGAGCGCGTCGCGGCCCGCCGCGCTCGCGCTCTTGCAGGGGACCACGCCGCTCGCGAAGGGCGTCGCGGTCGAGGAGCTCGAGGTCCTCGGCAAGGCCCTGCGGGCGCGCGCGGCCGGCCGCGACGCGCTCGCCAAGCGCGGCGACCCGCAGGCGGTGCTCGACGCGCTCGCCGCCCTGGAGGGCGACGTCGGCAAGGCCGCGCGCGCTTACCTCGACCTCGTGCGCTTCCGCACCACCTGCCCCACGCCCCCGCGCGCCGCGCCACCAGGGCCGTCAACACCCTCCTCGCCGCGACTTCACCCGGACACGTCGCGCGTCGCACGGACAGGGGCGGCGTTCACCCGGACACGTCGCGCGTCGCACGGACACTTTCGAAGCGGTGCACGAGCGGTCCTCCGCCGTGGGCGTGCCCGCCATGTCCTCCGTGGTGGCCGGCGTTGCCGCCGTGGTGGCCGGCGTTGCCGCCGTGAGCGCCGGCATGAGCGGCTGGGCCGGCGCCGTGCTGCCCGTGCGCGGGGGCCTGGGCAGGGGAGGCGGCGTCGGGCGTGGCGCTGCAACTGCTGAGGAGCGCGGTGAGGGCGGCGCAGGAGGCGGCGGTGCATCCGCGCTCCCTGCCACGAACCGCGGGCCGGAGTCCCCTGCGGGGCGACTGTCGCGCAAGTTGCGCAAGCTCGCGCCCATTTGAGCAAGCCCCTGCCCGATCCGGACCGCCCGGGGACCGCGGAAAGGCGTGAACCCCGCAAAAGCCGCATGGCCCGACTCCTGCCAAGGGAACTATGCCTCCGCAACACGGCGACGGACCCCGATGGCGCGTCGCCGAGGCGTCCTCGACACGGCGATCGCCGCGTCGAGCAACGCGTCGATCCTTCGCTTCGACGCTGCGCATGTCGCCGCCGCGGAGGAAGGTGCTCGTGCATTGCAACCGCCTCGCCGGGAGCGGCGAGGCCCCATGGAGAGACATCATGAACGTTCAGCGTCGTATCCACAATCATCGATTCGCCTCCGCGCTCTGGCTCGCGCTCTCGATGGCCCCGTTCGCCGCGGGCTGTCAGGTGGAGATGGCCGACGAGGCCGTCGAGCCGATCGCCTCCGAGGCGCAGGAGGCGAGGGCAGGCGGCACCCTCTCGGTGGCCCTCTGCGGCGGCTTCCTCGGGCTCACGTGCAAGCCCGGCTTCTTCTGTGATTACGAGATCGAGGCCATGTGTGGCGCGGGCGATCAGTGGGGCGCCTGCACGCCCATCCCGAAGATGTGCACGAAGGAGTACGACCCTGTCTGCGGCTGCGACGGCAAGACGTACGGCAACGAGTGCGCCGCGAACGCGGCGGGCGTGTCGGTGGCGTCGCTCGGCGAGTGCGGGGCTCCCGAGGAGCAGGCGTGCGGCGGCATCGCCGGCCTCGCGTGCGAGCGCGGGTTCTTCTGCGACTACGGCCCGGAGGCCCAGTGCGGCGCGGGCGATCAGACGGGCACCTGCGAGCGCATCCCGGAGGCGTGCCTGGACGTGTACGACCCGGTCTGCGGCTGCGACGGGAAGACGTATGGCAACGCCTGTTATGCGAACGCGGCGGGCGTGTCGGTGGCGTCGTCCGGCGAGTGCGGGGCTCCCGAGGCGCAGGCGTGCGGCGGCATCGCCGGACTCGCGTGCGAGCGCGGGTTCTTCTGCGACTACAGCCCGGAGGCCCAGTGCGGCGCGGGCGATCAGATGGGCACGTGCGAGCCCACCCCGCGGGCCTGCCTCCAGGTGTACGACCCTGTCTGCGGCTGCGACGGCAGGACGTATAGCAACGCCTGCACCGCGAACGCGGCGGGGGTGTCGGTGGCGTCGCGCGGCGCTTGCGACGCGCGCCTGTGAAGCGCGGCGCTTGCGACGCGCGCCTGTGAAGCGCGGCGCTTGCGACGCGCGCCTGTGAAGCGCGGCGCTTGCGACGCGCGCCTGTGAAGCGCGGCGCTTGCGACGCGCGCCTGTGAAGCGCGGCGCTTGCGACGCGCGCCTGTGAAGCGCGGCGCTTGCGACGCGCGCCTGTGAAGCGCGGCGCTTTAGTCAGGTGCTCGAGAACGCCGTCCGTCGGATGTTGCGTTACCTCCGCCGGCACGGCTCGCGACCAGCATCCCGCCCCCGCGCTTCCACACCGTGAAGTACGCGGGGGTGCTCGCATCTGCGAGCCCGTGGCGCCAGCGCATCGGACCGCGCCCTGCGAAGCCGCAACAGCCCGCGAAGGCCGACGACGAGCCCGCTCCCGAACGCAAGCGGGGCGGCTATCGGGCGGCCGGCAAACCGCGCCGAGCTTCTGCGCCGCACGTTTGCGATCGATGTCCTCGAGTGCCCGGCCTGCAAGGGCAGGATGAAGCTCGTCGCCATGATCACCGAGCCAAGGAGCATTGCCCGCTTCCTCACCGCGCTCGGCGAGCCGACCGACGTTCCACGCCGCCGAGCCAGGGATCCGCGCCCCGGGTCCGTCTCCTCGACGACCCGCGGGCAGCGACCCATGGAGGAGCGCGGTGGATGCAGCGGCACCGGCGCTACCGTGGGGACGAGCGCCTCGTCCGCGCTTCGCCCGCTGAGCAGCGGGGGGACATTTCCCGCGAAGCCGAGCGGCAGGCTCGTCGTAGGTGCAGGGTGGAGACGCCGCGAGCCGGTGCGGCTCCGACCTCCTCCGCGCTCGGGTCTCGTCCACGGCCCGGTCGTGAAGCCGGTGAACCGCGTCGAGCTCCACGCTGGAGCCGCGTTCGGCAGAACAACCCTCGTCGATTGGAGAAGGACATGCTGCAAGGCCATCGTAACGCGTTTACGTCCATGAGCCCGCTCGCGAATGTCTCGGTGCACCGCACGGCGCGGGGCCCTGAACGACATGTGCGGTTTCGCTCTTCGTTCGGTCCGCTGCTCCTCGCAGCGCTGGGCGCCGCGCTGACCGTCTCCGCCGCGCCGACGTCCGCCGAGGGCCCTCGGCAACACGGCCGAGTTCAAGCCCTGGGGCATCAAGGAGAACCGTTGCATCGCTTACGACTGGAGGACGACTCTCGTCGAATACAGCTTCGATTGCGTAGAGCAGTATGCGATCCACGAGATGGGACATGCCATCGGCTTCGAGCATGAGTGGCATCACCCGCTGACCCCTTTCGACTGCAGTGATCGAGCGCCGATCTCCACCTCCAACACTGCCAGCGTGTGGCCTTCGAGCCAGCCCGCCATCATCGTGAACCCTGGCTTCTATGACTACGACTCCATCATGACGTACGGCAGCGGATGTGCGCACCAAGATGGTGTTCGCTTCGGGAGCCCCAACCTCAGCCCGGTGGACATCCAGGCGGCCACCACGGTGTATCCGCCCGTCGCCGGAGCGGCCGATGTGTGCAATCCAGGCTGGTTCGAAGGGAAACGCTGGTTCTGCGCCGCTCGCCCCACTGTACAGGTAGGGAACTCTTGCTCCTCGGGATGGGTGGAGTGCCTCCCGCGATGCAACCCCCGGCCTTTCGGGAATGAGTGGTGGACCTGCCCAACGAACCCCTATACCACCACAGGCCAGAGCTGCTCCGCCCCCTGGGAGCTCTGCGGCTATTAAGAAATCATCTCGGAACACCGCGCTACCCTGAGATCGCCCGCCCTCGGAGGGCTCCACGCCCCGGCGGGCGTCCGCGCTCGCGCGCACGGAGGCGCCCGGCGCACGCCGGTGCCTTCTGCTGCGCTCCGCCGGCGCTCCGGAGCGTACCGTGAAGGTCCTTCTCGTCGCGCCGCCCAGCATGGACCTCGACGGCGACCGCCTTGTCCCCGCGGAGATGGACGCCGTCCGCGTTTGCCCGCCGTACGGCGTCTATTGGCTCGCGTCGGTCCTGCGGCAGAGCGGCCACGAGGTGGTCATCGCCGACCTCATCGCCGGAGGCTCGAGCCGCCTCGACCCATTCCTCCCTCACCTCGCCGACGCTGGCCTCGTCGGCATCTCCGCGACCTCGCTCTGCTGGGCGACGGCGGCCGACGTGATCCGACAGATCCGCGCGTGCCGCGAGGACGTGCCGATCGTCGCCGGCAACATCCACGCGACGCTGTTCGACAGCTACCTCCTCCTCCGCTTTCCCATCGATTACATCGTGCGCGGAGAGGGCGAGATCGCGCTCCCGCTCCTCTGCGCCGCGCTCGAGCGCGGTCGCGACGTCGCGGAGGTGCCGAACCTCTCCTTCCGGGCACCGGACGGCAGCGTCGCGCGCACGAAGCCTGGGAATCGTATGCAGAGGTCGAGAAGACCCTCCGCTTCGCGGCGGACCTGTTCGGCACCCGCGTCACGCGCCGGCGCCTTTGCCACGAGCCGGCGCGGTCGTCGTCGCCCGCGCCGCCGCGCGTACCTCGTCGCGCAAGAGCCGTCCATCGCGCGGTCACTAGCGAAAACTGGGCCGGGCCGTGCTCGGAGGGTCGGACCGAGGCGGACCAGGCGTGGGCCGTCGGGCGCAGAACCGAATACGAGGTGCGCCGGTATAACCGCCGTTCGCACTCGGGCGCCGCGTGGCCGCGAAGAGCGCCGCCGTCCAGACGCACTTCCCCTCGCGATGAAATCGTTCAACGACGACGGCAATTTCGATAAGCTGCGCTTCACAATCGCGGTGGAGCCGCGATCGTGTTATGCGCAGCAGATGCCCGTACACCGCCTAAAATTTTCTTCTTCCGCCGTCCTCTCGTGTGTGGTGCTGCTCGTCGCGGCGTGCAGTGACGGCGCCGACTCGCCTGGCACGACGACGGGCGGAACCGCGAGCACGGCCAGCGCCGGGACCACGAGCGGCAGCGGGACAGCGGCGGGCGGCGGCTCGCCCGGCAGTTCCGGCTCGAGCGCGACCAGCGGGGGCGCGGCGAACGCCGGTGGAGGAGGCACGGCCGGCGGCGGCACCGGGGGCGCCGGCGGAGCGGGCTCGGGTGGCATGGGCGGCGTATCCGACGGCGGCGGAGGTACCGCGGGCGACGGAGGTGACGCAGGGGGCAGCGCTGGCGAGGGCGGCGGCCCGGCATTCCAGCCCTGCCCGGCGAGCGGCTCCTGTAAGATCATGCCCTTCGGCGATTCAATCACGCAGGGTTTCAACGTCGCCGGCGGCTACCGCGCCCCGCTGTTCCACCTCGCGCTCGAAGCGAACCGCGACATCACCTTCGTCGGTTCCGCCAATGATTACAGCGTGCCCATGGTGGACGGAGTGACGTTCCCGAGGAACCACGAGGGTCACGGCGGCTGGACGATCGAGGGCAACAACGGCATCGCGCAGCTCGTGGGCACCAGCATTCCGAATTACAAGCCCAACATCATTACGTTGATGATCGGAACGAACGACATCAACGGTAACATCAACCTTGCGGACGCACCGAATCGCCTGGGCAAGCTGCTCGACTCGATTTTCATGCGTGATCCGAACATCCTCGTGGTGCTCGCGCAGATCGTGCCGACGAGAACGGACGCCACGAACAACGCCGTCAAGGCCTACAACGCGGCCATGCCCAACCTGGTTTCGACGCGCGTCAGCAAGGGGCAGCACATCGTGCTGGTGGACATGTACACAGCGTTCACCAACGACACGAACTACAAGCAGTCCCTCTTCGCCGACAATCTCCATCCGAACCAGGCAGGGTATAACCGCATGGCCGATGTTTGGTTCCAGGCGTTGAGTCCGTACCTTCGCTGAAATCGAAAGGCGAACGCCACCAACGCTCGAGCAGGTTCGCGGCGCACGCCGCGACGCTCTCGGCCCCGCCACTTCGGTTCGCCGCGCCGCACTTCTTCGCGCAGCGATCCGGCTTCTTTTACCTACGCGCCGCGCCCGTCCTTCAGCACCTCGATGCGGTCGGTCGCAAACGGCGGACGCGCGCAGCACCGGAGCAGACGCTCCCGTCCCTCGTCGTCGTTCGCGGCGATACGCACACCACAGTGCACGTCGAAGCCGTCGTACGACGCGGCTCGGCTTGTCGGCGAACGGTTCGTCGTCGTCTTTGCCCTTGCGCGCGAAGGGGCGCGCGAGGAAGGTCCCTCGCGACAGCGCAATGCGGGTCATGTCCGCCATCGGCGACAGGGCCGCTCCTTTGCTTTCGCGCTCTTCGGCGGGGCGCCCGTCGAGGCAGCCGTGACGGCGCTGTGCGCCTATATCGCCGCGCATGTGCCGCTCGCAGTCGCGCGCTACCTCGAGGAGAGGCGGGCGGCCGGGTTTCGGACGCGTCACGGGAGCCGACGCTCGGGCAACGCACGTGCCTCGGATCGCGAAGCGCGCTCGGAACGGTCCATTCGCCCCCGCGCCGCGCGCGTGCTAACGCCGGGCGGATGCGTCCCTCGACCATTTCGAACGTGCCTTTTTCTCGATTGCTCTTCGCCTCCGTCGCGCTCTCGGCGTGCACGCCGCCCGCGGCGACGACCCCCGCCGCGGCGCCCGCCGTTCCTCCCGAAGCTTCGGCGCGCGCGGGCGCGCACGCGGCGCCCGCCGCGTGTCCGGCGGTAGGTGAGGTAAAATCTTTCCTTTTGCGACACGCGCAGGCGTACGGCACGCCCGACGCCATCCTCGCGTCGCTCCCGCGCACGTTCCGGATGGAAGTCGAGACCGAGGGAAAGAAGGGCTCGTACGAGCTCGCGCTCGATCGCACGCGCTTCCGCGCCGTGCAGGAACTTGCGGGCGTGCGAGACGCCCGCGGCGTCAACGCCGAAGGGCCCTGGCAGCTCGGGGTGCCCGACGTCTTCGTGCGTCTGCGTCCGGAGGAGGCCGTCTCGCTGATGATCGATGGCTTCGTGGCGCGTCGCGAGTACGTCGTTGCGTTCGATCCCGCCCGTGACAAGGTGCGCTGCGCGGACGACGCGCCCGGTCGCGTGACGATCGCGCTCGATCTTCCGCCCGTCGGCTCGCCCGAGCTCGAGTTCGCTCTCGACAACGCCGCGCTCGTCGCCGTCACCTCGAGCCGAGCCGACGGCGAACGAGCGACCGTCCGCTTCGACGCCTGGACGAAGCCAGACGCGCGCGGCGTCAGCTGGCCGGCTTCGACGACGCGCCTCCGCGCCGTCGCCGAGCCGGAAAAGCGAACGCTCGTCGCCGCCGACGAAGGGCTCTCCTGCCCGGCCGAGCCCCCTGGCAAGGAGCGCGCGCAGGGCGAGGCGTGCCTGGCGCCACCACACCCGCGCCTCGAGATCGCCTGGCCGGCGTCGGGCGTGGTTCGCGTTCCGATGAAGCACTACCTCGGCGAGGTCTCATTCCGGGCAAAGATCGGCGGGCGAGAGACCTGGGCGATGCTCGACTCGGGCGCCAGCTTGACCGTGGTCGACGCGACGACGCAAGCGGGCGCGACGTTCGTGTCGACGATGGAGGTGAGCGGCACCGGCTCGACGCAGAAGATCCGCGTCGGGCTCGGCGAGCTCCCGTCGCTCGATGTCGGCGGTCTCGCGCTGCGCCGCGTGCCGACGGTGAGCGTGCCGATTCCCATGCTCGAGGCGTTCGGCAATCGACGCCCGGAGGTCATCCTCGGCTATTCGTTCTTCCTCGCCAGCGTCGTGCGCGTCGACTATGCGAAAGAGGAGCTCGTCTTCGCGCGATCGACGAAAGGGCTCGTTGACCCCGGTGCGACGTCGATCCCGTTCCGCATCGAAGAAGACAGATGGGTTACCGACGTGCTCCTCGACGGGACGCCGGCGCCCGTCCAGATCGACACCGGAAATTCCAAGGGCATCAGCCTCGTCAAACGCTGGGCCGGCGCGCACGGCTTCCCTGGAACGCGCCCCGCGCTCGCGGCGTCGGGGCGCTCGGGCGCCGGCGTAGACGCGACGTCGTCGACGCTCTTCCGCCTCGCCTCCGCGAAGCTCGGACCGATCACGCTCGAGGATCGCGTGGTCTCGATCGACGATCCGCCGGGGACAGGACACATCGCAGGGCTGCTCGGCAACGACATGCTCGCGCGGTGCGGCGCGGTCGTGTTCGACGTCGCGACGCGCACGATGCACCTCGTTCCGCCGTGCGATCGCCCGCGCCCGGAGGCGCTCGCCGGGTGGAAACTCGCGAAGAAGGAGTCGCCCGAGGCAAAGGGACGCCCATGGATCATCGAGCGCGTGTTGCCGGGCAGCGCGGCGATAGAGGCGGGGCTCACGCCGGGTGACCGGATCCTCGACGTCGGCGGGATCGCCGCGGAGCTCGACGTCTCGAACATCCAGAAGCCCATCGAGCAGAAGCCCGGCACGAAGGTCGTCGTGAATTACGTGCGCGATGGGAAGCGGGAAAAGACGACGATGGTGTTGAAGCGGGTGCTTTCGAACTGACGACGCAGGGCCCCGGCCTGTACGGCTCGCCTCTCCACGCTGGCCCTGACGAATTCCCCGTCTTTTTCTCTACCGGGAAGCCATCCCCTGTGACCCGAACGATCCTCCCGTGCTCGACCTGGCTGCCTTGCGTCCGGAAGCCCCGGGCCTCGCGACCGTGCTCCTTCATCTCCATCGCGTGTTCGAGAGGCTCGTCCCCATCGCGCGCTCGACGGTCTCGGTGATCGTTGAGGGCGAGACCGGCACTGGCAAGGAGGTGATGGCGCGCGCCCTCCACGCGCTCTCGCGGCGGACCGGCGATTTCGTTGCCGTCAATTGCGGCGCGCTCCCGAAGGACCTCGTGGAGGCCGAGCTCTTTGGCCACAAGAAGGGGGCTTTTCGGCCTGCTCACCGGCGCGATCCTCGCTCGCCTCCCGCCGGAGCACGCCGCGCGGGTCCGGCTCCACCCGCGCGCGGCGAGGGCGATGCTCCGCCACGATTGGCCGGGGAACGCGCGGGAGCTGGAGAGGTGCCTCGGGACGGCGGTCGTGCTCGCGGGGGCGGAAGGGCAGGTGGGGCTGGAGCACCTTTCCCCTGCGGTGCAGCGCCGTGCTGGAGGGGCCGGAGGCAGGGGATGCCGCGCGGCGGGAGGAGCTCGCCCGGCTGCTCGGCGTGCACAGAGGGAATATCACCGCCGTGGCGCGCGAGATGGGCAAGGCGCGGATGCAGATCCAGCGCTGGCTGAAGCGGTATGGCATCGACGCGGAGCGGTTCCGGAGATAGCCGTGCTCCTGACCACAGCCCCCGTACATGCAGGGTGCTACGAGGACTGCCACACCTGCAACCCATGCCTCGGCGAGACCTCTGCGCACGCTGTCGCCTACAGCCCGCCCGCCTGCGGGTTGGGGCGACGTTCCTCACGCTCTGGCGCTGAGCTCTCGGGTCCCGGGCACAAGCCTCGCGCGTCAGCCACCCCGCCGTTCACGGGTGCACGCGATGTGCCGGCGATGTGCTACAGCAGGCAGCGAGCGGCAGGCGTTCTCAGGTCGAGCCTCTGGGCAACCCTCACCCGCCGCCGAGCCCACCCTGATGGTCGAATTGAATCTCCTCCCCGCCGACGCGACTCCAGCCCGCGATCTGACTGACGACGAGGTCGCCCAGCTCCGGGAGGACCTCCTCTACGGCCCCGTGGACGACAGCACGTTCGACGCGCTCTACGCCGCGCCGATTCGCGACAGATCCAGGCAATTCTGGACCACCGCGGATATCGCCCGCCAGGCGGCCTCGCTGTTCGCGCGCCACAACGCCCGACGGGTGCTCGACATCGGCTCCGGGCCCGGCAAGTTCTGCCTCGTCGCCGCGTGCACCCGACCGGACCTCGACTTCACGGGCGTCGAGCACCGGGCTCACCTCGTCGAGGCCGCTCGAGCGGCCGCGCAGCGCCTCGGCCTCGACAACGTCCGGTTTTTCCTGGCCGACGCGACCGACCCCGCCTGGTTCGGGTTCGACGGCTTCTACCTCTACAACCCGTTCGCCGAGAACATCTATTCGGTCGACGATCATCTCGACGACACCGTGGCGCTCTCCCGGCGCCGCTTCATGAACGACGTCGGGCGAGTGACTCGTTGTCTCGCGAACGTGGCGGAGGGCACGTGCGTCGTGACCTACAACGGCTTTGGCGGTCCCATCCCCTCGACCTTCAAGCTCGTGCACGCCGAGCCGGCGGGCTGCGACTGGCTTCGCCTCTGGGTGAAGCAGCACGAGCCGGCGGATCCCGGGGGGTACTACCTGGAGGGGGACGACGACGTGACGCTGGTCCGCGGTGAGCTGTCGGACCTCAAGGAGAGGCTCGCCGAGCTGCTGTGAGGGCCGGTCCGCCCGCGAGGCGCGCGCCGCCATCCGCGCTGTCCGGCGCGCCGCCGGTGCCCGCGCCCAGCGCGCCGCGCTCGTCATTCCGGCGGGGCCAGAAGGAGCGTGAAGAAGAGCGTGGTGCCAACTCCTGGGTGGTGCGGTCATTTGCCCCGAGAGGGTCCACATGAAGGCGGGAAGGCGGGAAGATCCTTCAGGTTTTCTTCCCGCCTTCCCGCCTTCATGTTCAAATGACTGCACTACCAACTCCTGGCCGACTCTCCGCCCAGATCCTCCCGCCGTGGGCCTCCACGAGGCCCTTCGCGATCGTGAGCCCCAGCCCAACTCCCAGGCGCGCCGTCTCCGGCGCCTGCCAGGATGGCGGATCCGGCCGGCTGCGCACGCCCGAGGGCGCGGAGCTCGCCTTTCGCGCGCGCCCCGCGGCGCTCGACCGCATCGAGGGCCTCTACGCGGCGGTCGACGGCGGCTGCCGCACCGGCGCAGTCGTCTTCACGCCGTCTTCACGCCCGACCGCCCGCTCCGGCGTTGAATCCAGCCCCCGTCCGATCGAAGGTCGGCGCATGGCGGACGCAGCTCGGCCGCGGACGCGGCACCTTGCCCTGCCCGCGTCGCGCTTCATCGGCCGGGAGGGCGAGCTCGCCGCGATCGCCGAGCTGCTCCGGCGCGGCGAACGGCTCGTCACCCTCTGGGGCCCGGCCGGCATGGGCAAGACGCGGCTCGCCCTGGAGCTCGCGAGCCGCTGGGCCGAGGCGCACGCCGGCGAGGCCGTGTGGCTCTGCGAGCTCACCGCCTGCCGCGACCTGCGCGCCGTCTGCGGCGCGGTCGCGCGCGCGATCGGGGCGCAGGTCGCGGCAGGGCGCCGGGAAGCGACGCTCGTCGAGCGGATCGGCCGCGCCCTGGCGACCGAGGGGCCGGCGCTGCTCGTGCTCGACAACCTGGAGCACGTGCTCGAGCAGGCCGCGCCGGCCCTCGACGCGTGGGTGCGCGCGGCGCCCGAGCTCCGCTTCCTCGCGACGTCGCGCGAGCGCACCCGCCTGGCAGGGGAGATCAGCTACGAGCTCGGCCCCCTCGGCCTCCCCGCGGAGGGCTCGACCGAGCGCAGCGCGGCGGTGGCGCTCTTCCTCGATCGCGCCGCGGCCCACCGCGCTTCCGCGCCGCCGCCGCCGCCCGGCGACGAGCACCTCGCCGACGTCGCCGCGCTGGTGCGGCGGCTCGAGGGCATCCCGCTCGCGATCGAGCTCGCCGCGGCGCGCGAGGGCGTGCTCGGCGTGCGCGGCCTGCTCGCGCGGCTCGGGAGCCGGCTCGATCTGCTCGCGGGCGCGGCGCGCGGCCGGGAGGCGCGGCAGGCGACGCTGCGCGGCGCGATCGAGTGGTCGTGGGACCTCCTCGACGACCGCGAGCGACGGGCGCTCGCCTGCTGCTCCGCCTTCCACGGGCCGTTCACGCTCGAGGCGGCCGCCGCCGTCCTCGCGGAGCCCGACGCCGCCGCGATCGATCGGATCGAGGCGCTGCGCGACAAGTCGCTGCTCCGCGCGGCGCCCCCGAGGAGCGACGGGGCGACGCGCTTCGCGCTCTACGAGGTGGTGCGGGAGCTCGCCGCCGAGAAGCTCGCCGAGCGCGGGGAGCGCGAGGCGGCGATCGAGCGGCACGCGGCGTTCTACCTGGCCGCCGGCGAGGCGGCGGCCGCGGACTTCGAGCGGCGCGGCGCGCTCGAGGCGCTCAACCGCATCGCCGGCGATCTGGAGGAGCTGCTCGCCGTCGCCGAGGGCGCGCTCGCCCTGGCGACGGCGCCTCGCGTCGGCTCCGGGGCGGCGGCCGAGCGCGCGCTGCGGGCGCTCGGCGCCATCGAGCCCGTGCTCAGCACCCGCGGCCCGTTCGGGGCGCAGCTCGAGCTGCTCGACCGCGCGCTCGCGGCGGCCGAGGCGCTCGCGGCAGATCCGCGCGTCGTGGCCCGCGCGCTCGCGGCGCGGGGGCGCGCGCGGCGGCTCCGAGGGCAGGCGGAGGCCGCGCTCGAGGACCTCGAGCGCGCCCGCGCGCAGGCGGCGGCGCTCGGCGCGGAGGCGCTCCTCTCGGGGATCGTCACGGACCTCGGCGTGCTCCACCACGGGCGGCGCGACATGGAGCGCGCGCGCGACCACTACGCGCAGGCGCTCGCGCTCCACCGCGCCCTCGGCGATCGCCGCGCCGAGGGGCGGGTGCTCGGCAACCTCGGCGCGCTCCACCACGACGAGCGCCGCGAGGGCGAGGCCGCCGCCTACTACGAGCAGGCGATCGCGATGGCGGCGGAGATCGGCGACGGCCGGATGGAGGGCATCTTCTCGACGAACGCCGGCCTGCTCGAGCAGGAGCGCGGGGCGCCGGCGCAGGCGCGGCGGCGCTACGAGCGCGCCGCCGCGATCCTCGGCGAGGTGGGCGATCTCCGGTTGCTCGCGATCACGCTCGGCAACCTCGGCGCGCTCCACCACGAGGAGGGGCGCCTCGCCGATGCGCGCGCGTGCCACGGCCGCGCGGTGGGGCTGCTCCGCGAGGTCGGGGACCGCCGCTCCGAGGGGATCGCCCTCTGCCGCCTCGGGGCGGCGCTCGCGTCGGTCGGCGAGGTGGCGGAGGCGCGGCGCGCGATCGAGCCCGCGGATCGGCTGCTCGCGCAGCTCGGGGACGAGCCCGACGTGGAGCTCGCGCGGGTGGCGTCCGGCTTCGTCGACCTCGCGCTCGCCCAGGCGGCGCGCCGCGCGGGGCGGGGGGAGGAGGCGGCGGGGCACGCGGGCGCGGCGCGGCGCAGGATCGCGCGCGCCCGGGAGGGATCGCCGTCGAGCGCGAGCCGATCCGACGACGTGCGGCTGCTGCTGCGGATCCTGGAGCGCACCCTGGCGGCGCTGGGCGGCCTGCCCGAGGCGCGGGCGGAGGACGACCTCCTCCTGACCGAGGGGGCGCGCTTCGTCCGCCCGCCGGGCGGCGGCTGGCACGACCTGCGCGAGCGCCACGCGGCGCGGCGCCTGCTGCACGCGCTGGCCGAGCAGCAGCGGTCTGCGCCGGGCCGAGGGCTCTCGCTGGCCGCGCTGAAGGAGGCGGGGTGGCCCGGCGAGCGGATCTTGCCGGAGGCGGCGGCGAACCGGATCTACGTGGCGATGAACCAGCTGCGGAAGCTCGGGATGAAGCCGTGGCTCCGGAGAGACGCGGAGGGGTACTCGCTGGATCCGGCGCTGCCGGTCCACTACGTCGCGGTGGAGCCGGCCGCGGGGGGAGGGGGCGATTCGCGCGGGGGGAAGCGGCGGTAGGGGGCTGTTGCCGGCTGCCCGGCCCCCGGAGAGGGTGTTGTTGGGGCGGGGTGGGGGCCCCGCCGAACTCGGCGGAGACATGGCGCATCCGGCGCCGCCGGATGCGCCATGTCTCCGCCTCAAACATCGGCCCATCCCCCACCCCGCCCCAACAACACCCTCTCCGGGGGCCTGCGGAATCGATGGCAAGCAAGGACGGCAGCACCGGGGAGGAGGGCGTGCGAATCGGTTTAAGAGCGGATTAAGGGGCGGTCCTGCGGCCGGAACGTAGCCTGTCGGGCGGAGGTCACGCCATGCGCATTATCGCTTCTGTTCTGTTGATCGTCGCCCCTGCCATCATCCTCACCGGATGCGGTGAGAGCCGCGAGATCGAGCCGGTCGTCGATTCGAGCAGCACCCCAGGCGCAGGATCGGGAGGATCCGGCGGCGACGGCGTGGGGGGGTGGGACGGCGGCCCGGGGCAGGGCGGCGGTCCGGGTGAGGGCGGCGGTCCGGGGCAGGGCGGCGGTCCGGGGCAGGGCAGCGGTCCGGGGCAGGGCGGCGGTCCGGGGCAGGGCGGCGGTCCGGGTGAGGGCAGCGGTCCGGGGCAGGGCGGCGGTCCGGGTGAGGGCGGCGGCTCGGATGGCGGCGGTGGAGGAGAGCCGTCCGGCGAGCCGGTGGACTGCGCGAACCTACCCCACTTCGCGGCCGGCAAGCAGCCGGTGGTGTTCCTCCACGTGGCTCCCGGCGGGACGGACGCCGCGGGGTGCGGGACGGAGGAGGCGCCGTGCTCGACCCTCGCCGCGGCCGTGAGCGCGGCGACTCCGGGGACGGCGGTGCGGATCCACGCCGGGACGTACGAGCCCGAGCAGATCCGCGACGTCGCCGGCACCGCCGAGGCGCCGATCTGGATCGGCGGTGCACCGGGGGAGGAGCGGCCGGTATTTGTCGGTGGGGACCCGGTCCTGCACTTCTCGCGGCTGCGCCACGTGGTGATACACGACCTCGAGATCACCCAGACCTTGCCTACCGGAGATGTCCCCGCGCTCATCGTCGATGACGGCGAGGCATACGCCGATCCGACTGCGACGCAATTCGTCGCTGTCGAGCGCGTGTCCGTACGCGACATCTACACGTATTTCGCCAAGGCTGTGCGCTTGGCCGGACTCCACGACTTCTGGCTGCTGGACAGCGAGTTCATCGACATGGACACGACTGAAGGGCTCGAGATCATGGGTTCGCACCGCGGCGTTGTCGCCGGCAATGCGCTCGGCAACGGCGTCGTGATCGGGGGCGGCAGCTCGGACGTCGAGATCCGCAACAATCGCATGTTCGATATCATCGGGGGCTACGGGGTCCGGCTCGGCACGATCGTGTCACCCGAGGAGTTTCGCCCGCCGGTCGCGCCGGGGGCCGACATCATCGAGGTGCAGGACGTACGCGTGCTCGGAAACCTGATCGTGGCGCCCGGCGTGGCGGTCTCTTTCAACGGCTGTGTGGGGTGCCTGGTCGCCAACAACACCATCGTGTTCCCGAACCACAGCCTGCTGTCGTTCTTTCCCGGGTCGGGAGGCGTGGGCGGAAACCCCAGGGTTCGGACGACGGCGGACAATCGCTTCGTCAACAACATCACGTACTACCGCCGCAGCGACGTCGGGGCGACGGAGTATTCCCCGTCGTTCCCGACGCTGGCGACGAATTCATTGCACACGAACCTGTGGTACGCCGTCGACGATCCGGAGGCGTCGAGTCCGGTCGGGTCGCCGCTCACGGACGACGGCTCGATGGCGGGGATCGATCCGGGGTTCGTCGACATCGCCGGCGGGGATTATCACCTCAAGCCGGACAGCCCCGCCGTGAGCAGCGGGACGCCGCTCGCGGCGCTGTCGACCGATCTCGATGGAGCTTGCTTCGACGACCCGCCCTCGCGCGGCGCGCTTCGATAGCAGCAAGGGCGAACCTCGCCCGCAGACGATCGAGAGCCCCCGGAAACGACGGGAGGCGCGGTTCCCCGGAGGCGCCGGGTACGGACGCGAAGGATACCTGACGACCATCATGAGCCTCACCGAGGCACAGAAGAGTGAGGGCTGGAACGGCTTCCTCCTCGTGCGCCTGCCGCTCTGAAACGGGCGGCTCTCCCCGAGCGTCACCCGTCCCCCTCCAACTCCTCTCCTCCACCCTCCGCCTGCCGCTCCTCGGCCGCCTCGCGCGCGAGCGCACCCGCATGGATCGCCCGCACCTCATCCATCGTGCTGACGTCCTCTGCAGCCTTGTCAGGCCGGTGCCTCTTCACCCGCGCAAACCGCAGCGCGATCCCCCCCGGGTACCGCGGACTCGCCTGCACGCCGTCAAAGGCGACCTCGACGACGACCTCCGGCCGCACGTAGACCGTGTCTGCGTCGCGGCCGATCTCGAGCTCCAGCAGCCGCCTTGTCTGCCAGGAGAGGGTCTCCTCCGTCATGCCCTTGAACGTCTTGCCGAGCAGGACGAAGCCCCCGGCCGCGGGATCGCGCGCCCCGAGGTGCAGGTTGCTGAGCAGCCCCCGGCGCCGGCCGGTCCCCCACTCGGCCGCGAGCACCACCAGGTCGAGGGTGCGCGCCCGCTTCACCTTGAGCCACGAGCCGCGGCGCCGCCCCGCCTCGTAGGGCGCGGCGAGCGACTTGGCGATCACGCCCTCGTGGCCGCGGGCGAGCGCGTCGGCGAAGAACGCCTCGGCCTCGGCCGCCGTCGGCAGCTCGATGCGCGGGACGCGCAGCGACCGGTCGAGCACCTGCCGGAGCGCGGCCGTGCGCTCGCTGCCGGGCCGGTCGAGCAGATCCTCGCCGTCGAGGTGCAGCACGTCGAAGAACAGGGCGCGCAGCGGCAGCTCGGCGCGCAGCGCGGCCGCGTCGTGCGCGCGGCCGAAGCGGCGCATCGTGACCTGGAACGGGCGCGGCGCGCCGTCCGCGCGAAACGCGAGCGCCTCGCCGTCGAGCACGACCGAGCGGACCGGGAGCGCCCGAACGATCTCGACAATCTCGGGGACCGCCTTCGTGACCGGGCCGAGGCCGCGGCTGAAGACGCGCACCTCGTCGCCGGCCTTGTGCGCCTGCACGCGCACGCCGTCGAGCTTCCACTCCAGCGCCATCGCGCGGAGCTCGCTCAGCGCCGCCGCGACGTCGTCGGCCGACTGCGCCAGCATCGGCTGCACGGGGCGGAACAGCTGCAGCGAGAAGCGCTGGAGGCCGAGCGCCCCCTCGAGGAGCGCGGCCTTGGCCACCTCCGCCGCGTCGCCGGCGAGCATCACCGCGCGCCGCAGCGAGGCCGGCGGCACCCGCGCCGCGCGCGCCACCGCGTCGACCATGACCGGCTCGAGCCGCTCCTGGCGGAGCTCGCCGGCGAGGAGCCGCGCGAAGAAGTCCCGCTCGAGATCGGTCGCGCGCGCGAACAGCCCCGCCAGCGCCGCGCGGCGCTCCCCCCCGGCCCCCGCCCCCGAGGCGCGCGCGATCTCCGTGACGACCGCGTCGGCGTCCCCCAGGGTGAGCGCAGGCTGGGCGACGGGAGGAGAGGCCCGGCGGGCCTCGGCGAACACCGAAGGCCCGAGGCCGAGCCGCCCCTGGCGCGGCCGACCGGTGAGCCAGTCGACGCCGATCTGCACCTCCGCGGGCGAGAGGCGGCGCAGGAGCGCGGCGAGCGCGCCGATCTTCTCGACACGGCGAGAGAGCGCGGCGACACGCTCGGAGGTGGCGACAAGGTCGGAAACGAGCACGCGGGCAACCCTACCTTGGCACCTCGAGAGCTCACGCTCGACAGGTCTTTTGACGAGGCCGCTGCAGGGTGTCCTCCGCAACCGAGCCGGGGAACTCCGCAGGATCGAACCTGGCCCATGGGCGCCAAGTGGTCTCCGCATGGGCCGAGAGAGCCTACCAAAGGGTGTAACGCGGCGGAGCAGAAAAGCGCTCTCCCGCGCCGGAATGACGGTCACTCCCGCTTGCAACCACTTGCGGGGAGGGGCGAAGAATTATCATGTCATCTGCAGGCGAGTGCCTCGCTCGGTCGCCGCCGGCGCCGCGAGCAGGCGAGAGCGCGATCGCCTTTCAGAAGATCTCGGGCGCTGGATCTCGGGTGCTGCGCGCCATCGATTCGCCAGGTGCGAAGCGCCCGACGCGCCTGCGCCGCCGCGCGGGGGGGAGAGCGCGCGGAGCTGCCCCGCCGTGGCTGCAGACTCCCGAGTACGCCGCGAGATGGCCCCAGCTGCGCCCGTCTCCCTCGACCGCGAGATCGCTCCGTTTAGTTGACCTCCGCCGCGGGCCTTGATACCGGGTTGGCGGTCGGCGCGCCGTGGGCAGGTGAACACGGCGGGCGGGCGCAGTTTTCCTCAACCACAGCTCAGGAATAGCGCCCTCCGCTGACAAGGCCGCGGATTTTGGCCTTGGGAGCAGCTGGCTTGGTTTTTGCGCAGCACCTCTCCGGCAGCTGGACTGTACTGGAAGGAGCTGACGTGGTGTTGGTGTCCGCACGGGAAGGCGACGGAGGTTCTTCGATGGTGGAGCGGCAAGTCCGGAAGCGGGTGGGCGTCGTGATGGGCGGCTCGTCGGGTGAGCGCGACGTGTCCCTGCGCTCGGGCGCGGCCGTCGCCGAGGTGCTCGAGGCCCGCGGGTACGATGTCGTGCGGATCACGCTCGGGGACAGGTTCGGCGCGGAGCTCTGCGCGACGCTGCAGCGCGCGCGGCTCGACGCGGCGTTCCTGGCACTGCACGGACGTCTCGGTGAGGACGGGTGCGTGCAAGGCGTCCTGGAGCTCGCCCAGGTTCCGTACACGGGGTCGAGCGTGCTCGCGAGCGCCCTCGCGATGGACAAGCTGAAGGCCAAGGAGATGTTCCGGCTGCACAACGTGCCGACGCCTCCCTACTACACTGTGGGTGCGAATCAGGATCTCGAGGAGCTCGATGCCGTCCATGGCTCGTTCGGGTTCCCCGTCATCGTCAAGCCGCGCGGCGAGGGGTCGAGCCTCGGCGTGACCAAGGTCGGGTCGCTCGAGGAGCTGAAGTCGGCGCTCGCGCTGGCGTTCGAGTTCGACGACGCCGCCATCGTGGAGCGGTTCGTGGCGGGGACCGAGGTCAACGTGGGGATCCTGGACGGGAAGGTCCTTGGTGCGATCGAGATCGTCCCGAAGAAGGGGCTCTATGACTACGAGGCCAAGTACACGCCGGGCATGACCGAGTACCACATGCCGGCGCGCCTCCCGCCGACCCGCTACCGCGGCGTCCTGAACCTGGCGGAGCGGGCGGCCCAGGCGCTCGGGTGCACGGGCGCGGTGCGGGTGGATCTGCTCGTGACCGGCGGAGAGAACGAGTACGTGCTCGAGGTGAACACCCTGCCGGGCATGACCCAGACAAGCCTCCTGCCGAAGATCGCGGAGGCCGCAGGCTACGAGTTCGGCGACCTGTGCGAGGCCATCCTGGCGAGCGCCAGGCTGCACCAGCCGGTGCGGCGCCGCGCGCCCGCCGCCTCGGAGCTGCGGCTCGGCGAGCGCGGACAGGCCGAGAAGCGGCTGCGCCTCGTGAAGTCGGCGATCTGAAGCGAAGGCGAGCGCGGCTCCGGGGCCCCTGCCGGAGCCGGGGCGCGCTGCCATCGCGTTGCTGCGAGAAGTCGCCCCGGATCAGCGTCAGCAGAAGAGCCGCCATGGCGCCAAGGCCGCCATGAAGAAGCGGACAAGGGAAGGCCCGCCCCGGCATCTTGACGATCCGCAGAGGCGCCTCGTCCCCCCTGGACGGCAATCTCCGCCCGTGAGAGCCTCGGCGTCTCACGCCCCTCCAACCAGCCTCGCCTGGTCTCACCCCTCCTCGCCGCAAGGGAGCCGCTCATGGCCAGGTTCCGCCAACTCCTTGGCGCATCGTTCTTCATGGCCTCCACGGCGACCGTCCTCGCAGCCGGTTGCAGGGAGGAGGCAGCGCCGCTCGTCCCCTCGTCCCTGCCCCGCGCGCCGCAGGACGTGGACCGCAGCTGCCGGTGCCCGGACGGAGCCTACTCGACCGGCGAGCTCATCGATCCGGACGACACCTTCTGCGACATGCAGGTCTGTGGGAGAGACTTCATCTCCTATGCCTGCACAAAGACCGGGTGGAAGAGCCAGCCGCAGGACCGATGCGGCGACCGCGCCTGCCCCGACCACCCCGATTACCCCGCCTCCGACGATCCGGAGGGGCTCACCTTCTGCGGAGCGCGCGTGCTCAACGGCCACCCCGCTGGCCTCTACCATTGCTTCGGCGGCGGTCAGATCCCCCGGTGGTGGCGCGTGTGTGACGGCAGCTGCGCGGCCACGAGCCCCCGAGACGCCGAATGCAGGCCTCCGCGCGAGGCGTGCGACTGCCCTCTCCCGCGAGGCCAGGCCGAGTGCGGGGCGCGCGTCTGCCTCCCCTCCGGCGCCGGCAACGAGAGGACGAAGTACGTGTGCGCCAGCGACGGCTGGCATGACCTCGGCGTCTCCTGCTCGGGCGCAGGCCCGGCGAGCTGCACCGCCTGTCGTGGAATCCAGGACAGCCACGGCGAGGAAGCCATCACGAGCGTCTGCGGGGACGAGATCTGCGGGCTAGGCATCGGCAATGAGAGCCGCTGGGTCTGCGGCAAAGAGGGATGGATCAACGCCGGACAGCCCTGCGATCCCGACGAGCGGCTCGGCCCGGCAGCCGAGGATCTCGGGAGGTGCCCCCTCGCGTCCACGACGCGATACGGCTCGGGCCAGCCCTTCCCCCGGCCGATCGAGCCAGGGCAGACCTTCTGTGGCGGGCAGAAGTTCTACGACCACCATGGCCTGCCCACCGGCGAGATCAAGGGCGATCCCGCCATGCTCTACGCGTGCCCCACACCCGGCGGAGAGCCCGTCCTGTCCACCGCGTGCGCGGACGCGGGAGGCGACGGGACGTGCAAGCGCATGACGGAGCTCGCTCCCTGGCACGAAGGGGACATCTGGGGCCAGGCGACCGAGGGCGCCCCGCAGATCCCGCAGTGGGACCGCTGCGACGAGCGGTGCCCGCGCCCCTCCGAGGCGAAATACAAATACCGGAGCGAGGAGCGCCCCCATGAATGGTGGTACCGCGTCTGCGGCCAGCACGGCAATACAGGGCGCTTCGGCACGCTCTACTACTGCAGGATCAGCGGCGAAGACTACGACGCCGCGCTCGCCGGCGAGGTCGAGATGGGTGAGCTCCTGCCGGCAGAGGCGTGCGCGAACAGCGAATGCGACGCGATGGAGGACCCGATGGCGAACTACGACCGGTGCGGCGCCAGCGACGCCAAGCCGGTCGGCACGCCGCCCGATCCTCCGCCGGGCTCCGCCGTGATCGGCTGCGACAGCCTCCACGACTACCAGGGCACGCTCGTGCCGCAGCGCGATACACGCCGCGGCCTGCGGGTGTGCGGTCCAGGCAAGCAGATCTACGAGTGCTCGGACCGGACGCTCGGGCGCCCGAGCGGCTGGGAGGTCAAGCCGATCTCCTGCGGGACCGATTGCGGCGAGTGCGGACCCGATCCGTACGGCAGGACGCCCCCGTATTGCAGGGAGATCCCCGGCACCTTCAACCGCGGGCTGAAGTGGCTCGGCTGCGACAGCGCGACGTCCGATCCGTCGGAGATCGAGTGCAACGACAGCGCGGGCACGCTGGACCCTGCCTACTGCGGGAGCAACAGCGGCCCGCTCGGCGCGAACGGGGACCCGAGGATGCTCTACCACTGCCGGGCGATGTGCCCCCGGGGGACCACGTCCGCGCCGTGCGCCGATGGCGAGACGGCCGGGAGGACGTACGAGTTCGTCCGCTCGGAATACTGCCAGTTCGGCTGCGTGATCACGCCGTCGAGCGCCCCGAGCGACCGGTGCTACCTCCCACCTGGCCTGGGCTTCACGGATCCCATCGACAACCCGCGCCTGCTGAAGATCCTCGGCTACGAGGACCCCTGCTGGGGTGGACACCACCTCGGCCAGGACGTCGTCGTGAACGGCGGTCGGACCGTCGGCGCGGAGGTGAAGGCGATGGCGACAGGACGCGTCCTCTTCGCCGGCCACAACGACTCGAGCTATCACGCCACCGTCCGCATCGAGCACTTCGTCGAGGACCCGAGCGGCGGCCCGGCGCGGCGGGTCTGCTCCTTCTACGGGCACCTCAGCCGCGATGGCCTCATCAAGGAGGGCGAGATGGTCTCCATGGGGCAGCGGATCGGATCCGTCGCGTCGTGGGAGTCCATCAAGCAAGCTCACCCGGATCTGGGCCTCACGGGCGGGGAGGAGAACACGCATCTCCACTACGTGCTCCTCTCGGACGCGCTCTGCAGCACGTTCGGCACCTCGCGCGGCGCGCCGTGCGGGTACGACAAGTCCCTGAGCTCGTTCGACGAGCAGAAATGCAAGGACTCGGTGTACGACGCCAGCAGGACGGATCCCGACGAGGAGCCGGCGACGTTCACGGCCGTGAACGACAGGTGCGAGAACTGGATGCACGCCGGCGGCTTCATCTCCCCGCTGCACTACATGAACGAGACCCAGGGGCGGAAGGTGTGCGCCGCCAGGGCGGACTGCGAATAACGCTTGGCCGTAGGTGATCCCATGCGCCGCACTGGCACGATCCTCTTTCTCTCCATCACGACGCTCACATGCGGCGTTGACGACCCGCGCATCTGTCCGCCCGGCTCGCTCGCCGCGTGCTTCCTGCCGGACGGCACGCTCGGCGCGCAGCAATGCGCGAGCGACGGGAGCGCGTACGGCGCGTGCGGCGCGCTGCCCTCCCCGCCTCCTCCCGCCGGCGCGGGCTGCGCGCACCTCGGCGAGGCCTGCTGCCCGAGCCTGCCGGCCGAGCTTCGCCCCGGCTGCGAGGCCGCGGCCGCGGAGGGCGACGACGAGGCCTGCGACGAGGTCCTCCGCGCCGCGGGCGACGTCGACCTGTGCGCGGGCGGCCCCGCCGCGCCGCAGTACGGACCCAGCTGCGCCGGCCTCCTGAACGAGTGCTGCGCAGCGCTGCCCGAGGCGCTGCGGGAGGCGTGCCACGCGATCGCGTTCTCCGGCAACGAGCGGCGCTGCGAGCGGTTCCTGGAGCAGGACGCCAAGGCGTCGGGGCGCTGCGAGGACGTGAGCCACGCCGGCGAGAGCTGCGGCTACCTCGGCGCGAGCTGCTGCCCCTCGCTGCCCGAGGGCCCGGCCGCGCGCTGCGCGAGCGTCGCCGGGGCCGGCGACGCCGAGGAATGCCTCGGCTACCTCGGTCAGGTCGGGGACGCCAACCGGTGCCCCACCGTGGGCGACAGGGAGCCGCTCACGTCCGCCTCGTGCGACGAGCTCCTCGCGAGCTGTTGCTCGAGCCTCGACGGGCTGCTCGCCCACCGGTGCGACTTCACGGCGCTGACCGGCAGCGGCGCGCTGTGCGACGCGTTCCTGAGCGGCCTCGCGGGCACGGGGCTCTGCGGCGGCGGAGGCGAGGGGGGCGCTGGCGCAGGATGCGGCGATACGGACGCCGACGTCGAGAACTGCGGCGCCTGCGGCAACGTCTGCGGCAGCCAGAACGCGACGCCCTCCTGCGCCGCGGGCGCCTGCTCGCTCGCGTGCGCCATCGGCTTCGGCGACTGCGACGGTGACGCGTCGAACGGCTGCGAGGCGGATCTCGCCCAGGATGCCGACCACTGCGGCGGCTGCGGCAACGCCTGCGTCGAGAAGCACGGCACGGCGTCGTGCATCGCCGGCCGCTGCGCGCTCTCGTGCGTGGAGGGGTTCCGCGACTGCGACGAGGATCCCCTCACCGGCTGCGAGACGAACGTGAGGAGCAACCCCTTCCATTGCGGCGGCTGCGGCAACGACTGCCTGGGCGGCGTCTGCGAGGACGGCGTCTGCGGCCCCGAGGCGACGACGATCGCCTCGGGGCTCGCCGTGCCCTCGGGGCTCGCCGTGCTCGGCGACCACCTCTACCTGGCCGGGGCGCGGCCGCAGGGCGGGGTCGCGGTCCGCGTCCTGAAGTACGGGCTGGACGAGGTCGCGTGCCTCGCCACGCTCGCGCCTCCGCAGGACGGGACGTGCGGCTTCGGCGTCTTCGAGGGCGTCGCCGTCGCCGGGCTCGACGTCTTCGTGACGAGCGCGGAGGGGGTGCTCAAGCACACGGCGAGCGACGGCCTCCTGCTCCTCAGCGCGAACGTCGCCGAGCCGTGGGCCGTCGTGGCCGACGCGACCGCGGTGTGGTTCACCTCGCGCGCAGAGAGCGGCGTCTTCCGGGTGGACACGGCGAGCAGCGCCGAGGACGCCGTCGAGATCACGGGGACCGTCGGGAGGGCAGGCGGAGCGCTCGTCGCCGACGACACGCACCTTTACTGGGCCCAGGGCGGCGGGGTCGTGGTGAAGATGCGGAAGGACGGCGCGGAGCAGCAGCAGATCGCGTCCGGCCAGGCGTTCGATGACGCGCTCACCCCGCAGTTCCTCGGCATCGACGCGGAGCACCTCTTCTGGAGCACGGAGAGCGGCCGCTTGATGCGGCTCGGCAAGGACGGCGCGAACCTCGTCGTGCTCGCCGACGAGCAGCCCGCTCCGGCCGGGATCGCCGTGGATCCGGCGCCCGACGGCGCCGTGTACTGGGTCAACCGCGGCAGCGGGGTGGTGCGGCGGGTGAACAAGGACGGCTCCGGCCTGGCGACGCTCGCCGCCGGGCAGGCGCAGCCGATCGCGATCGCGCTGGATGAGGCGTACGTCTACTGGGCGGCGCAGGACGGGGCGGTGCGGAGGACGGCGAAGTGACAGGAGGGGTTCGGGGGCTGCCTTCGCTGGAGACGCTGTCTCCACGACGTGCGTCCCCAGCCGCTCGCTGAGCACGGCGAGAGCTCGGCGAGCGGTGGTGGATCAGGCTGCCTTGCGGAAACCCCTGGATCGCGCGGCGAGCAGCGCGGCGAGGAGGAGCCAGGGCACGGACGAACCGCCCGGGTCAGGGCCAGCGCTGCGCGCCAGGGCGCAGCCGTTGCCGTGCACGAGCGGCGGGCCGCTCCGCTCCGGAGCAGGCGCCGGAGGCGCGCCGCCGGCATCGCCGCCGGAGCCGCCGGACCCGCCGGTGCCGGTCGCGGCGGCGTCGCCACCCTGGCCCTCGCCGCCCTGGCCCCCTCCGCCCTGGCCCCCGTTGCCCTGGCCCTCTCCGCCCTGGCCCTCGCCCCCCGCGCCGCCCCCGGAGCCGCTGGCCGCCTCCGCGAGCAAGCAACCCCCGGCGATGCACTCGCCGCCTGGACAGGGCGCGCCGTCGAGCTTGTAGCGCCTCTCGCAGGCGCCGGTGGCCGGCGCGCAGACGGCGCGCCTGCAGGTGGACGTGTCGGGCTGCGGGCACACGAAGGGATCGCCGCCGACGCAGGCGCCGTTCTGGCAGGTGTCGGTCTGCGTGCAGGCGTTGCCGTCGTCGCAGGGGCTGCCGTCGGGCTTGCGCGGGTTGTCGCAATCGCAGGCGTCGCCGACCCCATCGCCGTTGACGTCGGCGTGGTCGGGGTTCGCGATCAGCGGGCAGTTGTCCACCGTATCACCGACGCCGTCGGCGTCGTCGTCGTCGTCGCACGCATCGCCGAGGAGATCGCCCGCCGGCAGGCCAGCATCGGTGTTGGCCTGGAGCGTGTTCGGGACCGCAGGGCAGTTGTCCTCGGTGTCGGCGATGCCGTCCTCGTCAATGTCGAGCGCGCAGGCTCCGGCCCTGCACTGCCCGCTGAGGCACTCCTTCGGGAGCGAGCACGCGGCGCCGACGGGCTTCTTCGGCAGGCAGTCGCCGCCGGTCGCCGCGCAGTAGGCCGCGTCGGCGCACTGGGTGTCAAAGGTGCAGCCTGTGAGGCAGGCGCCCGCGACGCAGCGGTACTCGGCGCAAGATCGCGTGTCACCCTCGGCGCAGACCCCGCGCCCGTCGCAGAGGGGGGCCTCGACGAGCTCGGAGGCGTCCTTGCACGAGGCCGCGCCGCAGGGAGTGCCCTGCGCCTGCAGCTGACAGCCGCCGCGGCCGTCGCAGAAGCCGGTGGCGCCGCAGGAGGAGGCAGGCTCCGCGGGGCAGTCGTCGTCCGGATCGGCGCCGGCCTGGATGGGCCCGCACGCGCCGTCGGGGCCGGCGCCCTTCTTCGCGGCGGAGCACGCCATGCACGCGCCCGCGCAAGGGACGTCGCAGCAGACGCCGTCGACGCAGGACGCGCCGGCGCAGTCCGCGTCGGCGTCGCACGGATCGCCGGGGAGGGCAGGGATGAAGAGCTCGCCGCCGGCGAGGATGCCGCCGGGCCCGTTGCCGCCAGTGACCAGGACCTTGCCATCGCTCAGCAGCGTCGCCGCATGGTGGGCTCGCTGGAAGTACATCGTCTCTGCCGGAGACCAGCTGTCGGCGGCCTGGTCGTACACCTCCGCGGTCGCGCTACCCTCATAGCCGTAAGCGCCGGCAATGCCCGCCACGATGAGAACCCGCCCGTCCACGAGCGACGTGGCTGTGTGGTTCTGGCGCGCGGCGCTCATGGGAGCCCGTGCCGTCCAGCGATCGGTCGCCGGATCATACGCCTCCGCGGCCGCGAGGTTGGTGTAGTCGGCCCCATAACCGCCTGCGACGAGGACCTGGCCGTCATCGAGCAGCGTGGCCGTGTGGTTCTGGCGCGCGGCGCTCATCGGCGCTATCGCCGACCAGGTGCCCGTGTCGGGGTCGAAGATCTCCGCGCTCGAGAGGTTGGTATAGTCGGCCCCATAACCGCCCGCGACGAGGACCCGCCCGTCCCTCAGCGACGTCGCCGTGTGACCCTGGCGCGCGGTGCGCATTGGCTCTGTCGCCGACCAGGTGTCCGTCTCGGGGTCGAAGATCTCCGCGCCCGAGAGGTTGGTATAGTCGGCCCCATAACCGCCCGCGACGAGGACCCGCCCGTCCCTCAGCGACGTCGCCGTGTGGAGCTGGCGCGCCGTGATCATCGGCTTTACCCCTTTCCAGCCGCGCGTGTCGGGGTCGAAGATCTCCGCGCTCGAGAGGCTGATATACTCGATCCCTTGGCCGCCCGCGACGAGGACCCGCCCATCGTTCAGCCGCGTCGCCGTGTGCGCGCTGCGCGGGTCGCTCATCGCCTCCGCCGCGGTCCAAGCTCCCCGCGCCGGGTCGAAGATCTCCGCGCCCGAGAGGCTGACATGGTCGATCCCTTGGCCGCCCGCGACGAGGACCCGCCCGTCGCTCAGCAACGTCGCCGTGTGGTCGTAGCGCGCGTCGAGCATCGGTGCTGCTTCCGACCACGGGCTCGCGCCCGCCAGGTCGTAGGTCTCTGCGCTCGCCTCGAAGTCCTGGTTGCCGCCCGTCACGAGCACATCGCCGCCCGGGAGCAGCGTCGCAGTGTGAGCGCTGCGGCCCGCGACCATCGCCGGCACGTTCGACCACGAGCCGGCCGCCGGGTCGTAGATCTCCGCGCTCGCCAGGGGCCCGGACTCGGACGACGCGGACCCGCCCGTGACGAGGACCGATCCGCCGTCCAGCAGCGTCGCCGCGTGGCGAGTGCGCCCGGCGCTCATCGGCGCCGTGAGCGCCCAGCTGTCGCTCGCCGGGTCGTAGATCTCCGCGCTCGCGAGCTCTCCCTCTTCCTCTTCCTCCTCGCCCTCGTCGTTCCGGTAGTTCGTCGAGAGGCCCGTGACGAGGACGCGTCCGTCGTTCAGACGCGTCGCCGCGTGCTCCTGGCGCGCGACGCGCATCGGCGCCGCGGCGGTCCAGATGTTCTCGACCGGGTCGTAGATCTCCGCGCTCTCCAGCGCGCTCTCGCCATCGACGCCGCCCGTGACAAGGACGCGCCCGTCGCCCAGCAGCGTCGCCGTGTGCTCATGGCGCCCAGCGCTCATCGGCGCCCCAGCGGTCCAGGTGCCCTCCAGCGGGTCGTAGATCTCGGCGCTCGCCAGCACGCCCGAGGTGCCATAGCCGCCGGCGACGAGGACGCGCCCGTCGTTCAGCAGCGTCGCCGTGTGCCCTTCGCGCGCGTCGCTCATCGGCCGCGCCGGCGCCCAGCGGTCCTCCGCCGGGTCGTAGATCTCCGCGCTCGTCAGCGCGAACTCGGAGTTGGCGCCGCCGACGACAAGGACCTGCCCGCTGGCCAGCAGCACGGCGGCGTGCTCGCGGCGATCCTGGCTCATCGGCGTCGCCGGCGCCCAGCTGTCGTCCGCCGGGTCGTAGATCTCCGCGCTCGCCAGCGTGCGCTCGCTGCGGGAGCCGCCCACGACCAGGACCCGCCCGTCGTCGCCGCCGAGCCGCGTGGCCGTATGCCCCTCGTCCCGTTGCTCGCCCATCGCCCCGATGGGGCGCCACAGCGGATCCACGAGCAGGAGCTCATCCGACGCCTCTGCCTCGACAAGCAGCGCGATCTCCGCCCCGCGCGCCTCGAGGCGCGCCGCGATCGGCCGCCCGCCTTCCGCGAACGCGCGCGGCGCGGTGACGCGCAGCCGCGGCGTCCCCGCGGCGTCCACCACCTCGACGGCCTCGCCGCGCTGCCGCAGCGCCGCGCCGTCGACCTCCCAGACGGCCGCGGGCTCACCCGCCGGCGCGGCGCCCGGCGCCACGGTGAGCCATTCCTCGATGCCCCCGGTGACCGCCCGCCAGAACGACGCGCCGCCCGCGCGGCCGTAGATCACCGCGCCGTCGACCACCGCCCCCGGGCCGGACGCGCCGGCCTCGCGCACCCGCACCGCGAAGCCGCCCGCGCCCGAGAGCCGCATCCAGCCGCCGCCGTCGCGCGGCAGCTCGGCCTGGAGCCGCGGCCCGCGCCCTGCCAGGCGAGGCGCGGCCAGCGCGAAGCCGCCGCCGGTCGCGCCGGTCGCCGACAGCGCGCCGGGAGCGCCGCTGCCCAGCACCTCGGCGGCCTGCGCCGGGAACCGGCGCTGCACGAGCGCCGCCGCCGCCGCGCCGTCGTGCCCCGCCGCGCACCCGATCGCGCCCATCCACCCCACCACGGCCAGCACCAGGACCGCCATGGCCAGCACGCGAAGACCCGACCCAGCTCGCATGCTGGTGAATGTCTCACGCGGTCACGCCCGTAACAACAGCGCCGCGAGCGCGGCTCACACGAGCGATGTGCAGATCCCGAACCGGGGATGATAGACCCCGATTCGGCGCTTGCCGCTCCGCGTCTCGGGCGTCACGAGGACCACCACGCTCCTGTCGAGCGGCGCGTTCGCGCGAATCCGCACGTGCTGGCCGGCGACGACGACGTGCCAGATGTTCACCGTCCCGTACCTCGTCACGACAGCTCCCTCGTAGATGTGCGCCGCCGACGGCGCGCCGCGGAGCGCCAGGCGGCACGCGGCGTAGCTGCCCAGCGCCTGATACAGGAGCACGACGGGCATGACGGCGAACGAGAAGGCGAGGAGCATCGCGACGAAATCGATGTGCCGGTAGAACGAGCCGACCCCGAGCAGCCCCGCCCAGAAGAGCAGCGAGTACCCCACGCCAGTCAGCTGGTGCCGGACGTGCCGCAAGGCCGCCCACGGGCGCGGGAGCGGCGCGCGGAGCTCCTCGGGCAACTGGCTCGCGTTGGATGGCTGCATGTCGTACCGCTCCGACATACCCGGGGCGGCAGCGGAGCTCAATCGGACAGCGCGCGCGCCGCCGCGTCCTCCCGCGCTCGTCCAGGCGCCTGGCCGCTCCCGCTGCGCCTGCGCTCGCCGCCGCAGCCCGCTCCCGCCGTCCTGCCAGCGATCACGGCGCGAAGATCACCGCCCCGCCCGGCGGGACGCTCATCGAGAGCACGCCGGCCGCGGAGACGACCTCGCTTGCGCCGCCGAGCGCGTCCCTGAGCTCGGTGCCGGGCGGGAGGCCCAGCGCCTGAGCGACCTCGACCGAGATGTGCTGCGCTGTCCCCGCGCGCGTCAGCGCCACCACGGCGGACTCCCCCCGGCCGTACCGGCGGCCGAAGACCAGCGTGTCCTCCGTGGCGGTGAGGTTCACGTAGGCGCCGCGGCGGAGCGCGGGGATGTCCCGGCGCGCGGTCCCGAGCGCGCGCACGAAATCGAGCGTCTCCAGCTCGTCCGCCGTGAGATCCTCCTCCGGACGCCACAGGCTGCGGTTGTTCGGGTCCGCGCCGCCCCACGCGCCGTACTCGTCGCCATAATAGAGCAGCGGCGCGCCCGGGAGGCCCAGGAGCCACGCCATCGCGAGGCGCGCCCGCGCGTACACCTCGGGCGACTCGGGCGCTCCCGCGGTGTCCGCCCACTGGCGGCCCGGGACCTCCCGGCCGCGGGGCCCCGCCTCGTCGCGGTAGTCGGCGAGCGTCGCGAACCGGGCCGTGTCGTGGCTGCCGATGTACGGCGTCATGATCGCGCCCTCCGGCCACCGCCGCTGCCCGTGCTCGACCCAGTACGCGGCGTGCAGCATGCCCTCCTCGCCCCAGCCGAACGTCTGGTACGAGACCCCGTGATAGAGGACGAAATCGAGCTGGCCGTCGAGCCCCTGAGGGCCGATGTACCTCGCGATCGTCCCGTAGTTCTCGTCGTTGCACGGGTCGGCGCAGTCGCTCCAGCCCATCGCCGTCTCGCCCATCAGGAAATAACGTGTGCCGGCCGGCTCGAACGCCTCGCGGACCTCCGCGGCGAGGTTGCGCGTCGCGATCTCCTCCACGTGCTTCACGGCGTCCACGCGGAGCCCGTCGAGATCG
Organism: Sorangium sp. So ce281; assembly: GCF_051527395.1. Classification (NCBI taxonomy): domain Bacteria; kingdom Pseudomonadati; phylum Myxococcota; order Polyangiales; family Polyangiaceae; genus Sorangium; species Sorangium sp. So ce281. The sequence continues at coordinate 8,953,863 of NZ_CP150322.1, read as the reverse complement.
AACGCGTCGAGCCAGTGGATCGCGTCCGCCACGAACGCGGCGTTGGCCTCGGGCACCGTGTGGTCCACGTCGGGGAGGTAGCTCGCGAACATGCAATCGAGCGCGTGCGACGTCCAGTCGCACCCGTCCGTCCCGCAGACGCACCCCGTCCGGAACCACTCCGGGTGAGACGAGACGTACTCGTGATCTTCGTGCACGTGGTTCACCACGAAGTCCTGGAGGACGCGGATCCCGTGGCGGTGCGCCTCGGCCACCACCGCGCGGAGCGCCGCGGCGCCGCCGAGCCGCGGATCCACCTCGCGCGCCTTGATGGGCCAGTAACCGTGATATCCGGTGACCTGGTGGATTCCATCGCTCGCCAGGTAGGCACCGGCGGGGTTCTCCTGGAACGGCGTGAGCCAGATGGCCCGCACGCCCAGCGCGTCGAGCGTGCCGTCCTCGATCGCCTGCCGCAGCCCCTCGAGATCCCCGCCGGCCCAGTCGCCCCGCGGATCGGCGCCCGGCGTGGCGGGCGGGTTCAAGGCGGGATCGCCGTCGCGGTAACGATCGGTGACGACCATGTAGATGAGCGCGTCCTCCCAGGAGAACGGCTCGGCCTCGACCCAGAACACCAGCCGGAGCGGCTCACCGGCGCGCCCGCTCCGGGTCGCCCCGCGGAGGGTGACGCGGTATTTGCCGTCGCCGAGGCCTCCCAGCCGGATCCGCACGTCGCCGCGCGCGTCGACCGAGAGCTCCTGATCCGTGAGCGGGCGCGCCTCGCCGTCCTGGTCCTGCAGGACCGCCTCGAACGCGGCCGCCTCGGGGCCCGCGCCCTCGATGCCGTCCCGGTAGACGAGCCGGGCCTCGAAGGCGCCCTGTCCGGCGGCAGGCCGCGTCGCCTGGCTGGACGCGACCGAGAACGACGGGAGGCGGCAGTCAGGGACCTTGACGGCGGAGTTCTCGACCCCGTCGACGTACTTGCGGCGCCCCTCCGCCGGGTCGAGCACCCACGAGACCTCGCCGCCGGACCGATAGACGATCTTGTAGCCGTGGAGCCCCGGCGGCAGATCGACGGTGGCCGTGGGCCGGCCCTGCGTACCGCCCTGCAGCTGCGGGGCAGCGCCGAGATCGAAGCCGTTCCACTCGCCAGCGACGCGGACATCCGTGGCCCCGGGAGGCGCGTTGAACGTGAACGAGGTCGGACAGAGCACGTTCCCGTACTGCGCGCTTCCGCCCGCCCCGCCAGCGCCCGCCCCGCCGGCGCCCGCCCCGCCGGCGCCTGCGGCCTCGCCGCCTGCGCCAGCCGCCTCGCCGCCAGCCGCACCGGCGCCGCTCGTGCCCTTCCCCTGGCCCGCGTCGAGCGCGCGATCGCCCCCACACGCGAGCGGGACGGCAGGGAGCATGACGGCGGAGAGAGCGGCGATAATGACGGCAGAACGGCGGCGCGACATGGGCTCGAGCAGTATCCGATCGCGGGAGGCATGTCAGCGCGCGCGTCGCCCTGAACCACCTCAGCCGCCGCGGAGAACAGCGATGCTCCGCCCATCCTGTCGCGTCGCCAACAGGCGCGCGCAGGTTCCGTCGGGGCTCCGCCCCGCGCCCAGGCGTTCGCTTCGCGGCTGCCCTGTTTCCGTGAACACGCGATTCCTGGCGGGACGACTCCGCGGGGGCGCCCCGGCCGGCCATGGGCGTGCTGATCCTGGAGCTCGGCCGCCCTGCGCCGTGAGCGCCGCGAGAAGGGAGCTCAGGGCCGCGGGCCAGTACGGGCCGAACCGCGTGAGCTCACGCGCTCGGAGCGGCCTGGTCTCGCGACCCGATCAAGGCGTGTACCGATAGAGCTCGATCCAATCGTAGGTCGCGCTCGCCGTGCCCGTCTCGGCCGTCACGGCCCCTGCCCAGGCCGCGCTCGACGACGCCCAGATCGTCATGAGCACGTTCTGCGGCAGCACCATGAGGTCGATGCGCTCCTTCCACTCGTGTCGGAGCACGTCATCGACGGAAAAGCGGGCGCCGGACGGTGTCCATTCGATCTGGTACGTGTGAAAGTCCTCGCTCGGGTCGAAGCCGAGGTCCACCTTCTGCGGATGCTGCGTCGGACTGACGGATTGCGTCACCGGGGGCTGTACCGGAGCGCCAGTGTACACCATGGCATTGAACTGCACGTCACTCGGCTCGGCCCCCAGGCACTCGATGTCGAGCTCGTTCCAGTTGTCCGCTGGCCAGGGGGTGTAGATCGTGACCAGGGACGAGATGACCGCCGAGCCACGGGCCAGCTTGACGCGAGCGCGCACGCGCCCGTAGGTGAGCGCGTCCACGGAGCGAACCTCGGCGCCCAGGAAGGTCTTGGCGGCTCCGGAGCTGTCGGCGGTGCCCTGGGGGGCCGGCGTGAGCCGAATCACCAGCTGGCCACGTTCGATGGTGGCGGCGGATTGCGAGAACAGCGCCAGATTCCCGGTCCAGGAATGTGTCATCAGCTGCCAGCGAGCTGCGTCCAGCCGATCGAAATCGTCGCGGAAGAGCAGGGTGAAGGCCTCTTCGGGCAGGGGAGGGCCGCCCGCCGAGCCGCCGTTCCCCGTGGCGCCTGCCGCTGCTGTGCCACCCGCCGTTCCGCCGGCGTCGCCTGCGCCGCCCGCGCCGCCCGCGCCGCCCGCGCCGCCTGCGCCGCCCGCGCCGGCTCCGGCGCTGGAGGCGCCACCCGCAGCCCCAGTCCCCGCCATGGAGCTGCCCGTTTCGGCGCTGGAACCACCACCTGCACCCGCGCCGGTGCCGTCCCCGCCAGTTCCGGTCGCCGAGCCCGGGCGCTGGCTGGAGTCGTCACACGCCAGCGCGGTGAATGCGGAGAACAGAAGCGAAGCGACCGTGAAGCGCGTCGAAGACATCATGGGCTCCACTTGGAGCGCCGGGCGCGAGAGCGCTTCGCATTTTTTGCTTCCGGTCCGCGTCCCCGCTGCCGCACACTGACCTGGCCTTGAGCGCTCGGCCCGCGTTGTTCCAGCCCTTTCCGATGCTCGCCGGCCGGCGCGCCCAGGTCTTCCGTCACCAGCCGCAGTACCGTCGGCCCCGGCACTTCCACGAGGAGCCGGAGATCAACCTCGTCGCTCGCGGCACGGGCATGATGGGCGTGGGGGAGCGCGTGGTGCCGCTCGTGGCGGGCACGCTGCTCTATTTCGCGCCGGGGCAAGATCACGCGCTCCTCGAGGAGAGCCGTGATTTCATTCTGTACGTCGCGGCGCTCCGCCCCGGGCTGGCGGCTCGCGTCGCGGGGGCCGCGTCGAAGGTCGCGCTCGACGCCGTGCAGCTCACGCCGGCGGTGCTCGCCGAGGAGCTCGCGCTCCTCGGCGCGCTCGACCGAGCGCGCGACACCTCGGTCGTGGAGCATCGCCTCGCGGAGCTCTTCGAGCGGTCGCTGTCGAACGTGCCGCTCCCCCACGTGGTAAGCCGCCGCATCTTCGAGCTCTTGCGGCTCGATCCGAACCTCCCCGGGGCGGCCCTCGCGGCCCGCCTGCACACGGGCGAGAGCGGGATCAGCCGGCGTTTTCGCAAGGACGTGGGCGTGAACGTCGTCGAGTACCGTGCGCGGCTCAAGCTGATGCAGTTCGTCGCCGAGGTGGATCGCGGCGCGAGCTTCGCGCGCGCGGCGTACGCCGTCGGTTTCGGGAGTTATGCGCAATGCCACCGCGTCTTCACGCGCGCCCTCGGCTGCGCGCCCCAGGGCTATTTCGGCGGCCAGCGGACGGCGCTGACCGAAATGACCGTGCCGATGCACGGAGGGTAACCGTGATATCCCGCGCGCGGCCGAGCCCGCCGGCTGACGCGGATCCGCGCCGGATCGCCCGCAACGCTGGCCAATGTGCGAGGGCGGGGAATGGTATACCTTACCGGGGAAGGGGCTCCTGCCGCCACTGCCGAGGCTGCCTTGCCCAGCGCCTGCATGACGAGTCCGTCTCCTCCCTTTCCCTACACGATTCGCGAGACCATTCACGAGGGCCGCGGTACCGCCGTGTACCGCGCTGTTCGAAGCGCCGACGGCCATCCGGTGGTCCTCAAGGTGCTCGACCCGAGGAGCTGCCGGCCGAAGGACGTCGCCCGGCTCAAGCGGGAGTACGAGACGGGCAAGATGCTCGACGTGGCGGCCGTCGTCAGGCCCCTCGCCCTCGAGATGTACGATGGGGCGCTCGCCCTCGTCATGGAAGACCCAGGCGCTGAGCCGCTCGAACGACTGCTCGGCGCGCCGATGGCGATCGGCGGGTTCCTCGAGCTCGCTGTTCGCCTCGCGGATGCCGTCTCCGACATCCATCAGCGAGGGGTCGTCCACAGAGACCTCAAGCCCGCGAACATCCTGGTCATTCCTGCCACCGGCGAGGTGAAGATCGCCGATCTCGCGCTCGCCTCATGGCTCTCACGCGAACAGCACGCCCTGGGGCCGGCACGCCTCATCGAAGGGTCCCTCCCTTACATGTCGCCCGAGCAGACAGGGCGGATGAACCGTGGGGTCGACAGCCGCAGCGATCTGTACTCCCTGGGGGTCACGTTCTACCAGATGCTCACGGGGAAGCTCCCCTTCGACGCCCGCGACCCGCTCGAATGGATCCATTGTCACGTCGCCCGCGCGTTCGCGGCGCCGTCCGAGGTGGTCCCCGACGTGCCGGAGGCGGTCGAGCGCATCGTGATCAAGCTCCTCGCGAAGATGCCCGAGGATCGCTACCAGACGGCCCGCGGCCTTGGCCATGACCTGAAGCGGTGCTTCGACGCATGGCGCCGCGGCGGCAACGTCGCGCCCTTCCCGCTGGGCGAGCAGGACGCGTCGGGCCGCCTGCGCGTCCCGCAGAAGCTCTACGGGCGCGACGAGGCGATCGCGGCGCTGCTGCGCGCCTTCGAGCGCGTGGTCGACACCGGATCTCCGCAGCTCGTGCTCCTCTCGGGCTACTCCGGCATCGGCAAGTCGACGCTGGTCCACGAGCTGGACAAGGTTGTCGCCGGCGAGCGCGGATTCTCCGCCTCGGGGAAATTCGACCAGCACAAGCGCGATATCCCTTACTCCACCATCGTTCAGGCCGTTCAGGAGATCGTGCTCGAGCTCCTCGCCGACAGCGAGCGGATCGCGGCCTGGAAGCAGCGGTTGCTCGAGGTCCTCACGGTCAACGGGCAGCTCGTCGTGGACTTGATCCCGCAGCTCGAGCTGGTCATCGGCCCGCAACCGCCGGCGCCCGAGCTGCCGCCGGTCGAGGCGCAGAACCGGTTCCGCACCGTCTTCCGGCACTTCATCGGCGTGTTCGCCCGGAAGGAGCACCCCCTCGTGCTCTTCCTCGACGATCTCCAGTGGGCCGACTCGGCGAGCCTCGGGCTCCTGCAGGATCTGGTGACGCACCTCGACACGGGCCATCTCCTCGTCATCGGCGCGTACCGCGACAACGAGGTGACCCCCTCGCACCCGCTCATGACGGCGCTGCACGAGGCGAGGAGGGGGGGCGCGCACGTCCAGGAGCTGGTGCTCGGCCCGCTCTCCCGCGAGCACCTGTCCATGCTCGTCAGCGATATGCTTCAATGCCGCCTCGAGGACGCCGCGCCGCTCTCGGCCCTGGTCCACGAGAAGACGGCCGGCAACCCCTTCTTCGCGATCCAGTTTCTCCTCGCCCTCCACGAAGAGCGGCTGATCGAGCTCGACCTCGACCCGCGCGCGGGCGCCTTCCGGTGGGACATGGCGAAGATCCGCGCCAAAGGCTTCACCGACAACGTGGTCGATCTGATGGTCGACAAGCTCGCGCGGCTGCCCGCTGGCACCCAGGAGGCGCTGAAGCAGCTCGCCTGCCTCGGGAGCGCCGCGGACGTCGGCGTCTTGACGATAGCGTGCGACCGCTCGGACGAGGCGCTGCACGCGGAGGTCTGGCAGGCCATCCTCGCGGGGCTCGTCCTCTGCCACGAGGGCACCTACAGGTTCCTCCACGACCGCGTTCAGGAGGCGGCCTATTCGCTCATCCCGGAGGCCCGGCGCGCCGCGGTGCACCTCGAGATCGGCCGGCGCCTCGTGTCTCGTCTGCCCGGCGGGGCGGTCGAGGAGCGGGCTTTCGACGTCGCGACCCAGCTCAATCACGGCGCCCACCTCATCACCGATCCACGCGAGAGGGAGGCGCTCTGCCGGCTCAACCTCCTGGCAGGGATCAAGGCGAAGGCCTCGGTCGCCTACGCCTCCGCGCGCAGCTACCTGGCGCAGGCGACGTCCCTCTTGCCGCAGGACGCCTGGAGCGCGCGGTACGAGGACACGTTCAGGCTCCACCTGGAGCTCGCCGAATGCGAGTCCATCGCCGGCAATTTCCAGCCGGCCGACGAGCTGTTCGATCTGATCCTCCAGAACGCCCGCTCCAGGCCCGACCGGGCCAGGGCCCACCGGCTGCGCATGCGGCTCTACCAGATCGCTGGACGGCACCGCGACGCCATGACGGTCATGATCGAGGCCCTGCGGCTCTACGGCGCGACGCTCCCGGACACTGACGAGGAGATCCAGGCGGCCATGGAGGCCGAGATCCGGCAGGTCCCGATCTCCCTGCGCGGGCGCCGCATCGCCGATCTCGTCGACGCGCCCGTGGCGACCGACGAGGACGTGCGGGCGTTCATCGGCCTGGTCGCCGAATCGGCCCCCCTCCTGTTCTCCGTGCGACCGGCGCTCTGGCCGCTGCTCACCGCCAAGGGGGTGAACGCCTCTCTGCAGCACGGGCACGCCGAGGAGTCCTCGTTCGTCTACAGTTGTTATGCCGGGGTCATGGTGTCCATCCTCGGGGACGTCCCGTGCGCGTTCCAGTTCTCCGAGATGGCGCTCAGGCTGAACGAGAAATTCAAGAGCGTCACGGCCGTGCTGAAGGGGAGGCTGCTCTTCCACCACGCGGGCGTCGTCAGCATCTGGCACAGGCACTACGCGACGAGCCTGCCGCTCATGGATAAGGCATTTCTCGATTGCCTCGACGTCGGAGACTTCATCTTTGCCGGCTACTTGACGTACAACATGGTGTGGGTCGTCCTCGAGAACGGCGATCCGCTCGACCGCGTCATCGAGGTCGCGCGGAGATTCACCGCCTTCGCTCGCCAGACCCACAACGACGTGGTGTACCACGTGGTCCGGTTCGAAGAGCAGCTCGCGGCGAGCCTGAAGGGAGCGACGCGGGCGCCCACGAGCTTCGACGGCGGCGACCTCGACGAGGCGAGCTCCCTCGCGATCCTCCAGAAGGCGGGCTTCGGCCTTGGAATCGCGATGGTTCACATCATGAAGCAGGTCGCCGCGTTCACGCACGAGCGTCACGCCGAAGCGCTGGAGTCCGCGGCCACCGCCGCGCTGATGCAGGGGCAGGCGGCGTCTCTCGCCATGGAAGTGACGCACCAGTTCTACCACGCGCTCACGGTGACGGCGCTCCACGCAGAGGCGCCGGCCGAGCAGCGGCAGCGATTCGCGCAGACGCTCGAGAGGGCGCTCCAGAAGCTGAGGCGCTGGGCCGAAAGCTGCCCCGAGAACTTCCGGGGCCGCTACGCCCTGGTATCCGCCGAGGTCGCCCGCGTCGAGGGCCGGGACCTCGACGCGATGCGCCTCTATGAAGAGGCCATCCGCGCGGCGCGCGAGAGCGGCTTCGTCCACGTCGAGGCGCTCGCCTACGAGCTCGCGTCTCGGTTCTATCGAGCGCGAGGGTTCGAGCGCTTCTCCGATACGTACCTGCGCGAGGCCCGCTCGTGCTACGTGCGCTGGGGGGCCGACGGCAAGGTGAAGCAGCTCGAGCAGCGCTATCCGCAGCTCCTCGAGCGGCGGCCGCTCGAGGCGACCGCCACCTTCGCGGCCCGCACGGAGCAGCTCGACGTGCTCGCGGTCGTCAAGGCATCGCAGACGATCTCGGGCGAGATCCTCTTCGAGAAGCTCCTGCGAACCCTGCTCGAGTTCGTCCTCGAGCAGGGAGGTGCCCAGAAGGGCTGCCTCATTCTGGTGCGGGACGGCGACCTGACGATCGAGGCGGAGGCCGCGATCGAGGAGCGACAGGGGACCGTGACCAGGGTTCTCCAGTCGTTGCCGGTGTCGTCCTCTCCGCTCCTCCCTGCCTCGCTCCTCCACTACGTGCGGCTCACCAAGGAGCGCGTGCTCCTCGACGACGCCGCCGCGAAGGCGGGCAGGTTCTCGGGGGACGAGTACATCGTCCGGCACACTCCGAGGTCGGTCCTCTGCGTCCCCATCTTGCGGCAGGCCGAGGTGCTCGGCCTGCTGTACCTCGAGAACAACGTCACCACGCACGCGTTCACGCCCGAGCGGCTCCTCGCCCTCGAGCTGCTCGCCACGCAGGCGGCCATCTCCCTCGAGAACGCGCTCTTGCTCGCCAGGGAGCGCGAGGCGCGGGCGGCGGCGGAGGCCGCGGAGCGGCGCACGGCGTTCCTCGCCCACGAGCTGAAGACGCCGCTGACAGGCCTCCACCTGAAGCTCGACGCGCTCGCGCGATCGATCAAGCAGCGAGAGGCGGTCTCCTCGTCCTGGCTGTCGCCGTCCCTCACGTCGTTCAAGCGCCAGCTCGGCCGGCTCGACCTGCTGATCGACAGCCTGCTCGATCTCTCGCGCATCCAGAAGGGGCAGCTCGCCCTGACGCGCGAGCCGGTGGACCTGGCGGCCCTCGTGCGGGACGTCGTCGGGCGGCTGAGCGAGCAGGCCGAGCTGGCTGGATGCGCGCTCCACGTGCAGGCGGAGCGCGCCGTCGTGGGCCCGTGGGATCGGCTGCGGCTCGAGCAGGTCGCGACGAACCTGCTCACGAACGCCATGAAGTACGGCGCCGGAAAGCCGGTCCGGATCGTCACCGACGGGGACGGGGCCGTCGCTCGCCTCTCGGTCTCCGACCAGGGCATCGGGATCTCCGAGGCCGACCAGCGGCGCGTGTTCGAGGCGTTCGAGCGCGCGACGGGGCTTCATCAGGCGCAGAGCCTCGGGCTCGGGCTGTACCTCGTTCGGGAGATCGTGCGAGCGCACGGAGGGCGCGTCGATCTGCGCAGTCAGCTGGGCTCAGGGACGACGTTCCTCGTCGAGCTGCCCGTCGAGCCGGAGGGAGCGCTCGGCCTCGCGCAGCCGTCCTGAGGAGGGGGGCGCGCGGGCCGCCTGGCGCCGATTGGGCCTCTTGAGTCGGCGCCCATCACCGCGGTCGATCCAACGTTCGGCACCGGCTGGGATGACTGGAGCCAAGAGAATGAGTTGCAGCGGAAATCGACGAATGGTCCTTGGCGGCTTGGCGGTTTTTCTGCCGCTCCGGGGCAACTTCCCGCAGCAGCGCTAGCGATCGCTCAGCGTCTCCTTGTCGCGCGCGTCCGCGGCGAGGTACTGGCGCAGGTGCCGGCGGAGGGAGACCCGCGTGATCCCGAGCGCGCTCGCCGTGCGGGTCACGTTGCCGTTCTGGGCCGCGTAGACCGCGAGGATGTGGCGGCGCACGGCCTCCCCGAGCGACGCGCTGCCGCGCGCGGGCGGCGATGGCCGCAGCGCGCCCGGCGGGCCCGAGCGCGGCGGCGCCGGCGGACGCTTGGCCGCGCCGATCTCCGGCGGCAGGTGCTCCAGATCGAGCGGCGCGCCGTGGGCCCGGAGGAACGCGCGCTCGACGACGCCCCGGAGCTCGCGGACGTTCCCCGGCCAGGGGTACGCCTCGAGCTGCGCGAGCGCGCGCGGGGTGACCCCGGCGCTCGCGAGCCCCGTCGCGCCGCTCTGGCGCTGGAGGAAGTGCTCGACCAGCGCGCGCACGTCGCCGTCGCGCTCGCGCAGCGGGGGGAGCGAGAGCGCGAGCCCGCCGACGCGCCGGTGGAGCGCCTCGTGGAACGACCGCCCGAGGACGCGCGCGGCGAGATCCTGGCTCGTCGCGGCGATGACCCGCACGTCCGCGGCCAGCGCCTCCCCGCCGCCGATCCGGCAGAGCGGCTCCCCGTCGAGCACGGCCAGGAGCCGGGGCTGGAGCTCGAGCGGGAGCGCGCCGATCTCGTCGAGGAACAGCGTGCCCCCCCGCGCCAGCTCGAGCAGCCCGGGGCGCGCCGCGGGCCGCCCGTCCGCCCCGGCCGCCACGCCGAAGAGCTCCTCCCGGAGGCGCTCGGCCGGCGGCCGCGCCGCGCTCACCGCCACGAAGGGACCGCCCGCGCGCGGGCTCGCCGCGTGAAGGCGCCGCGCGCAGAGCTCCTTGCCCGTGCCAGGCTCGCCCGTGATGAGCAGCGGCGCGCGCTCGTGCTCCGCCAGCCGGCGCAGCTGCTCCATCGCGCCCGCCCAGCGCTCCGAGGCGCCGATGAGCCGCACCTCGCTGTCGTCCTCGACCCAGACGACGCGCGTCATCCCGCCGCCGGACGAGCAGAGGTGTTCCGTGCGCCGGGAAGGGGCCGCGCTTTCTTCCACATCGCATCTCCTCGATTCATGGGCAGACGGCGAGCGACGCGCCTGCCGTTTTCTGGATTACCGAGCTGTCCTCGGCGCAGGCGGCGACCAGGGAGGGGCCGCCGTGAGCGAAAACGGGAACGACGGTGGGAACGACAGATGGACGATAGACGGACGACGTCGGATGAACGTCGGTCACGAGGTGGCCACGAACAACGAGGGATGGCGGCTGACACATGCCGGGTGATCTCACCCGGTCAGCGACATCGACTCTACCGCGAATCACGGTCTCTTGGAAGGGAGATCCCGACCGGCGGCGGGGGGGCGCCGAGAAACTACGTGCTCAAAATTTGTGCGTACGCGCGGACCTGGGTTAGTCGACCCGTGTACCCGAAAGGAGAGACGACGAGATGAGCTCGAAGCGCAAGACCCCGGCCCGCACGAAGACCACCCGGGCCACGAGCCCGGTCGCCTCGGCGCAGCCCGAGAGCGCGGTCTCTGCCCCCGCCGCCGTCGAGATGCCCTCCGCGGCCGTGGGGCGCGCCGCCGAGCGCGCGAGCGCCGGTGCCCCGAAGGCCGCGCCTCCGCGCCCGCGGCTGTCGCGCGAGGAGCGCCACGGCCTGATCGCCAAGGTGGCCTATGGATATGCCGAGAGGGCCGGCTTCCGGAACAACCCCGTTGAAGACTGGCTGAACGCCGAGCGCGAGGTCGACGCGCGGCTCGAGCGCCTCGCCAGCTGAGGTCTCCGCCGCGGCGGCGGGGGCCGCGCGAGGCCCCGCGTACGCCCATGCGCGCCCGACAGGCGCGCTCGCGCGGACGTGAGCGGCCCCGTCGGCCGGCGAGGGCGGGCCGCGGCCGCGCTCCCGCCGGCCCGGCGGCCGCGCCCGCGGGCCCTCGAGGCTCGTAGCCGCGCCGCGAGATGGGTATCCTCGCGCTCCGCGTGGGCGGTGGGCCCACGGTTCGCGGTCCACGCGCGCCCCGGCCGCCTGGACCGCGGAGGTCTGCACACCGATACTTGCGCCATGCATTCAGGTCACGTCCTCGCCAACCGCTTCCAGCTGGAACGCCTCGCGGGCTCCGGCGGGATGGGCGCGGTGTGGCGGGCGCTCGACCGGCAGAGCGGCCACGTGGTCGCGCTCAAGGTGATCTTCAACCAGGGCAGGGAGCACGTCGTGCGCTTCCAGCGGGAGGCGCGCCTGCTCGCCGAGCTCGAGCACCCCGTCGTCGCCCGCTACATCGACCACGGCGTCACGGAGGACGGCCTCTACTACCTCGCCATGGAGTGGCTCGAGGGCGAGGACCTCGGCGCGCGGCTGTCGCGCGGGCCGCTCGGGATCGAGCACAGCCTGATGCTCGTCGGCCGCGTCGCCGAGGCGCTCGCCGCCGTCCACGCGCGCGGCATCGTGCACCGCGACCTCAAGCCGACCAACGTGTTCCTGCCCGGCGGCGACATCGGGAGCGCGAAGCTCATCGACTTCGGCATCGCGCGCCAGGCCGACGCGACGTACGAGCTCACCCTCACCGGCTCGGCGATCGGCACGCCCGCCTACATGGCGCCGGAGCGCGTCCGCGGCGACGTCGACGTCGACGCGCGCGCCGACCTCTACTCGATCGGGTGCCTCCTGTTCGAGTGCCTCACCGGGCGGTCGCCGTTCGTCGCCCAGCACCCGCTGTCCGTCCTCGCCAAGGTGCTCTTCGAGGCCGCGCCGCGCCCGAGCACCTTCTGCCCGAACATCCCGCCGTCGCTCGACCTGCTCGTGGCCCGGCTGCTCGCGAAGAACCCCGCGGAGCGCCCCGCGGACGCGGGCGAGGTCGCCGCCGAGCTCCGGATGCTGAGCGTCGTGGAGGGCAACATGTCCACGGGCAACGGCCTGCCGACGCCCGCGCTGACGAAGAGCGAGCGGCGGCTCGTCAGCGTCGTGCTCGCCGCCGAGATGAGCGCCGGCAGGCGTGGCCCCCCGTCGGCTCGCCCGCAGGCGATCGCGGGCCCCGAGCGGGCGAGCGACACGATGCTGTCGGGGCACCACGCGACCGTCGTCTCCGGCAGCAAGGACGCGCTGCCCGAGGGCCTGCTCGCGCCGGCGCCGCCGGCGAGGCCCCGGCCCGCCCCGCCGCCGACCACGCCGTTCCACGAGGTCCGGCAGGCCGCGCAGGCGCACGGCGCGGTCCTCGAGGTGCTCGCCGACGGCTCGGTCGCCGCGGTCGTCGCCGGCGCGGGCTCGCCGACCGACCTCGCCGGCAAGGCCGCCCGCTGCGCGCTCTCGATCCACGCGCTCCTGCCCGGGGCGTGGGTGGCGCTGGCGACGGGCTGGGACGTCATCGCCGGGACGCAGGCGGTGGGGCAGGTCATCGATCGCACGGGCGCGCTGCTCGACGCGCGGGTCCGCCACGCCGCGGAGGATCCGTCCTCGGGCCGGCCGGTGCTCATCGATCAGATGACGGCCGCGCTGCTCGGCGATCGCTTCGAGATCGCGGCGGGCAGCCAGGGCCCCACGCTGCTCGGCGCGCGCGAGCCGCAGGACGGCGGGCGCAAGGTGCTCGGGAAGCTCACGACGTGCGTGGGGCGCGAGCGGGAGCTCCGGGCGCTGGAGGACGTGCTCGACGAGTGCGCGACCGAGGGGGTGGCGCGCGTGGTGCTGGTCACGGCGGGGGCGGGCGTCGGCAAGTCGCGCCTCGCGCACGAGCTGCTCCGGCGGGTCGAGGCGCGCAGCGAGCCGGTCACGGTGTGGCGCGCGCACGGCGATCCGATGCGGGGCGGGGCGCCGCTCGGGCTGCTCGCGCAGACGGTGCGGCGCGCGGCGGGCCTGCTCGACGACGAGCCCGCGGAGGCGCGGCGGGAGAAGCTCGCGGCGCGGGTCGCGCGGCACGTCGGCGAGGCCGCGCGGGAGCGGGTGACGGAGCTGCTCGGCGAGCTGGTCGGCGCGCCCTTCCCGGAGAGCCCGGCGCTGCGCGCGGCGCGGCAGGACCGCGCCGTGATGGAGGAGCAGGCGCGGCGCGCGTGGCTCGATTTCCTGCGGGCCGAGTGCGACGCGCGGCCGGTGCTGATCGTGCTGGACGACCTGCACTTCTGCGATCGCGCCACGGTGGACACGCTCGACGCGGCGCTCCGGTTCCTGCGGCACCAGCCGCTCATGGTGCTGGCGCTGGCGCGCCCCGGGGTGCGCGAGGCGTTCCCGGGCCTGTGGGAGGATCGCGAGGCGACGGAGATGCGGCTCGGGGAGCTGTCGCGCCGCGCGTGCGAGCGGATCGTGCGGGAGGTCCTCGGCGACGCGCCGCCGGAGGCCGAGCTCGCGGCGCTCGTCGACCGGTCGGCGGGCAACGCGTTCTTCCTCGAGGAGCTCGTGCGCGCGACGGCGGACAGGCGGGCGGGGGAGGTGCCGGAGACGGTGCTCGCGATGATGCAGTCGCGGATCGCGGCGCTCGAGCCCGAGGCGCGGCGGGTGCTCCGGGCCGGGGCGGTGATGGGCAAGGTGTTCTGGCGCGGGGGTCTGGAGGCGATGCTCGGCGGGGGCGGGCAGGTGCCGCAGCTCGAGTCGTGGCTCTTGACGCTCGAGAAGCGGGAGCTCCTCGAGCCGCGGCCGGAGTCGATGTTCCGCGGGGAGCCGGAGTTCGCGTTCCGTCACGCGCTCGTGCGGGACGCGGCCTACGAGATGCTGACGGACGCGGATCGAGCGCTCGGCCACTGGCTCGCGGCCGAGTGGCTGGAGCGCGTGGGCGGGGACGATCCGGCGGTGCTCGCGCTCGTCGACTGCCACCTCGGCCGCGCCGCGGACGGGGCGCTCTCGCTCGGGAACGCGGACGGCGCGGCGGGGCACCTGGCGCGCGCGGCGGGGGTCCGCGTGCGCCGCGGCGAGTTCGACGCGGCGATCGCCGCGATGACGCGGGCGTTCGAGCTCTCGGACGTCGCGCGGCGCGAGCCCGACGAGCTCGCCCGGTGGGTGGAGATCCTCTCGAAGGCGGCCGGCCACGCGCGCCGCGCGCCGTCGCTGCCGGCGGCGTCGGACCGCATCCTCGCGCGCGTCGATGCGGTCGGCTCGCTGGAGCACCGGGTGAAGCTGCGCATCGAGCTCGCGCGCGCGCTCGGGGCGACCAACCTGTTCCGGCTGTCGCACGACCTGCTCGACGACGTGGTCGAGATGGCGGTAGGGCGCCGCGAGCTCCTGCAGGAGGCGCTGACGGTCGACGTGGAGGTCTCGTGCCTCCAGGGGCAGCTCGCGCGCGCGCGGCGGGCCGCGCTCGACCTCGTCGCGCTCGGGCCGACGGACGATCCGCGGGCGCTCCAGTCGGTCGCGCTGGCGCGGGCGACCTCGGGGGATCGGGCCGGGGCGCTGGAGGCGCTGTCGCGCTGGGAGGCGGCCGCCCCGAGCGACCGGGGCGCGGAGGCGGTGCGGGCGAAGCTGCTCGTGACGATCGAGCTCTACGCGGGGGATTTCCGGGCTGCGGCGGCCGCGTGCGAGCGCGCGATCGCGCTGGATCGGGCCCTCGGGCTGCGGTTTGACGGGGTTGTGAACCTTCACAACCTGGCCTACGCGTGCGTGCGGCTGGGCGAGCACGAGCGGGCGCGGTCGCTGTTCGCGGAGTCGCTCGAGCGGGCGGACGAGGCGGGCTACGACCGGGTGGCCGCCTCGAACCGGATGTACCTGGCGTACCTGGACGGCGTGGCGGGGGCGGGGGACGCGCGGGAGCGGCTGCAGGCGCTCATCGCGCGGGCGGAGGAGCAGGGCTACTGGCACGACGTGCTGCAGGGCCGCTGGGCGGCGGCGATGCTGCTGAAGAACGCGCGCAATGACGCGCTGGCGCGGCGGGAGTTCGAGGACCTCCTGGAGCTGTCGGTGCGGCTCGGGGATCCGCTGGTGGAGAAGGACGCGCGCGCCTGGCTCGACCGCGTGGACCGGTGAGGGGAGGCGTCCCCGGCATGCACTGCAGGCATGTTCCGGGCGCGTTGTCGCGTCTCGCGAGGAGAGAATCAACGCAAAGACGCAAAGACGCAAAGACGCAAAAAAGAGATGTGGGTTGAATGGAGGAGAACGAGATAGCCAAGGTTGTGGTGGACGCGGCGATCGAGGTCCATCGCACGCTGGGAGGGCCTGGGTTGCTCGAGGCCGTGTACGAGGAGGCGCTCGCCTTCGAGCTCTCGTCGCGAGGGCTGAACGTGCAGCGTCAGAAGGCCGTCCCGCTCGTCTACAAAGGTAGACGGCTGGCCACCGACCTCCGCCTCGACTTGCTCGTGGGTGAACGTGTCATCGTGGAGTGCAAGTCGACCGCTATCTACAATCGCCTGTTCGAGGCGCAAGCGCTCACCTACCTGAGGCTTTGTGATCTCAAGCTCGCGCTCGTCATCAACTTCGGCGAGCGCCTCGTGAGGCAGGGCGTCCATCGCGTCGTCAACGGTCTGCAGTCGTGAATGTCCCGAACCCTATCTCGGCCTTTTTGCGTCTTTGCGTCTTTGCGTCTTTGCGTCTTTGCGTTGATTCTCTCCTCGCGAGACGCGACAACGTGCCCGGAACTTGCTGGGGGGCACCGTGGCCAGGAGGATGACAAGCACCCGCGCCTCAGGCCGGTATGCGATGGCGCGCGCCCGCGCCCGCCCGCGAGCAGCGGCAAGGCGACGGTGAGCCTCGCGGCCTCCTGGTTGCGAAGGCCGAGCTCCGCCTCAGGATTCGACGCGGATCGCGGTCCGGGAGCGTCCCGGCGATTTGTGACGGCTGGCGGGGGCGCCGCGCAACCTGAGGGAAAGAAGCTTGGCTTCCATCACCCGCAGAGGAACCATGACCCACGCGTATCGACTCGCCTCCTTCTCGATCCTCGGCTTGCTGATCGCTTGCAGCTCGACGGATCCCGACGTCACGCCCGGCGCCGGCGCGGGCTCTGGAGGAACCTCGGGCGCGGGGCAGACGACCGGCGGGGGTGGCGTGACGACCACGGGCGGTGCCAGTACCACCACGGGCGGAACAGGCGGCGCCGGAGCCACCACCGGCGCAACGGGCGGCGTCCCCGGGGGCGTGGCCGGCACGGGTGGAGCGGGCGCTGGTGGAGCGGGCGCTGGCGGCGGGGACACGGGTGGAGTGGGCGCTGGTGGCGGCGGTACCGGCGGGTCGACCCCGGTCGGGGATCTCCACATCACGGATCCCGTTCCGGGCTTCGCGAGCGTCGCCGGCGGCACGACCGGCGGCGGCACGGATCTGAGCTCGGCCATCACGGTGGGCTCGATGAGCGAGCTCCAGGACGCGGCGAAGGGCTCGACCCCGGCGATCATCCTCGTGAAGCCCGGGAACTACAGCGGGACGCTCGCGCCAGGCGCCAACAAGACGATCATCGGCATCGGCCTCGGCGTGACCATCACCGGCAACATCCGGATGAGCGGCGCCGGCGTGAACAACATCATCCTCCGCAACCTCGCCGTGCGGGGCGCGCGTTGCGCCAGCTACGACGAGTGCAAGGCCGGCGCAGACGCCGTCTACACGGGGAACGGCGCCCACCACGTCTGGCTGGACCATCTGGACATCTCCGACGGTCAGGACGGCAACTGCGACATCACCCAGGGGGCCGACTACGTCACCGTTTCCTGGTCGCGCTTCTACTACACATACGACAAGGAGCACCGGTTCTCGAACCTGATCGCCGGCAGCGACGACGAGCCGGCGAGCCAGGGCAAGCTGCACATCACGTACATGAACAGCCACTGGGGCGAGCGCGTCGATTCACGCCAGCCTCGCGGGCGGTACGGCAACGTCCACATGCTCAACAACTACCACAAGACCGGCGGCGGGCAGATCCACGGCGTGGGCAAGGACATGGCGCTCATCGCCGAGAGCTGCGTCTACGATGAGAACAGGTCGATCTGGACGGACATGGGCAGTCCACGAGGCTGGAAGGGGATCGGCAACCAGGGGACCGGCGACGACTTGAACGACTCGAGGGGCACCGTCTTCGAGATCCCGTACCGCTACACGCCGATGCCGGCGTCCCAGGTCGTCGCGGCGGTCACCTCCAAGGAGTGCGGAGCCGGCAACACCTGCACGCTCGCCTACTGAGAGCTCCCCCCGGCTCGTAGGCCGGAGAGGGCCTCATCGGTTCCGATTCGTCGAAAAGAGCGATGCCCTCGGTCGGAAACATCCATGCAACAAAGGGCGGCCGCCTCAGCCCGGCCGCAATCTCCACGCGAGGCGAGCCCGGCCGTGGGTAGTGCTGTCATTTGAACATGAAGGCGGTAAGGCGGGAAGAAAATCTCAATGATCTTCCCGCCTTACCGCCTTCATGTGAACCCTCTCTGGGCAAATGACAGCACCACCCGGCCGTGAAGCGCGGGAAGCCAGGCGTCCAGGTGAAAAGCAGCCAAAATAATTGCGCATGAGCACGCTGCACGCGCGATTTCTTTGTCATGATTCCCCTTAGGAAGGGGATGACCATGGATAGCATTGGCGAAATCCTCAACAGGAAGGGTCGGAACGTCTACACCATCTCGCCGGACGCGACGGTCTTCGAGGCTGTGCAGTCGATGTGCGTGCGGCGCGTGGGCGCGCTGCTCGTGAGCATCGACGGGTCCCCGAGCGGGATCATCAGCGAGCGGGACGTGATGACACGGGTGATCCTGGCGCGACGCGATCCGGCGGACACGCCCGTCGCGGAGGTGATGACGTGCGGCGTCGTCTGCATCGAGCCGAGCACGCCGGCGCGGCAGGCCATGGCGGTCATGACCGAGCGACGCTGCCGTCACCTGCCCGTGGTCCAGGACGGGCGGGTGGTCGGGATGATCTCGATCGGCGACCTCGTGCACTGGATGAGCCGCGAGCAAGAGGCCGAGATCAAGATGCTGACCGAGTACGTGCAGGGGGTCTACAGCTGAGCGCCCGGCGGGCGGCTGCTTCTCCTCCGGGCTGCCTGTTCCATGGTCCCGCTGGATGGCCCCGGACGGAAAAAAAGATACGCTGTCCGCATGCGCCAGCTTGCTTCGTCCCTCGCCGCCCTCTCGCTCCTGCTCTCGTTCACCCCGCCAGCGCTCGCCGAGGAGACCGTCACGGATGCGCAGTGGGCGAAGTCCCACGGCTTCCGTCTCGGTGTGGAGGCGGACGTGCTCACCAGCACCATCGAGGCGAACCTCCCTGACTGGGAGACCGTGAGCAGCGACGGGGCGAGCGGCGCGTGGGAGGGAAACTCCTTCGTGGCGTCCTTCGCGGCGGTCGCCCAGATCAAGCTGATCGGCGGGCTCCACCTCGACGCCGAGCTGCCGTTTGCGTACGGGAGCAGCCAGGCGAGCGAGCCAGGTGCGGGGGAGCACGACGCGGCGACCATCGCGCCGGAGCTCGAGGGGTTCTTCTTCGGCAATCCCTCGATAGGACTTCACTACGCCGGGAACATTTCCCCCATGCTGATGCTCGTCGGCGGGCTCTCGGTCTCCATCCCCATCACGCAGGATCCGTCCGACGACACGAAGGCGGCCGCGGCGGCGGCGCTGGCCGTGCGCGGGTACTTCGACACGCAGCGGGCGCTCCTGGAGCACGTCCCGCTGCGGGCCCGCGGCGGCATCGAGCTGCGCCCGATCGAGGCGCTGTATGTGCGGAGCGATCTCGTGGCGATGTTCGCCATCCCCACGGGCGGCGGAGACACGGAGTTCTTCATCGAGCAGAGCAACGAGGCGGAGCTGCGCAGCGTGGGCGGGTTCGGGGTTGGCGCGCGGCTCCAGGCCGCGTTCCCGCTCACCCAGACCGACAAGATGCAGCTCGCGGCCGAGCCCTTCGTCGGGGTGGAGCCACCCGCGTCGGGCCTGTACTTCCGGGCCGGGCTGCTCGTGGCGCTGGACGAGCCGCTCGGGTTCGGTCTGGAGCAGGGCAAGCTCGCGACGCTCCGTGTCGCGGTGGGGGCCAGATTCTGAGTCGGCCGCGGCCGCGTGGCGCGAAGGGACAGGGCGTGCGGGGCTGGTCGTGAGCCCCGCGATCCCCTTGAGCCCGGCGACGCTCGCCTCCATTCTCATGCCCACACCGCGCGGCCGCCGAGCGCAGCCGCTTTGCTCGGAGATGATCATGACCCTCAAACGCCCTGCCCTGAACCCCGGCGATCTCGAGCCCCGCACCGGCTCGACGTACCCCGAGTCGCTTCGCGCGCGCGTCACGCCGCGCGAGAAGCGCGCGCTCGGCGACGCGCTCGGCCTGACGAAGGTCGGCGTCAACCTCACCACGCTCTTCCCGGGCAAGGAGTCGGCGCTGCGGCACTACCACTCTCACGAGGACGAGCTCGTATTCGTGCTGGAGGGCGAGGTGGTGCTGCGCACGGACGACGGCGAGCAGGTGCTCACGGCGGGTCAGTGCGCGGGTTTTCCGGCCGGCGCGCCCAACGGGCATCACTTCGTCAATCGCAGCGCCGCGCCAGCGCGTTACCTCGAGATCAGCAACCGCGATCCCGAAGACGGTGTCGAGTATCCCGACGAGGATCTCGCCTTCCGCAAGGTGGGCGGCGAGTTCGTCTTCACGCACAAGGACGGAACACCTTACTGAGTGGATGAGGTGAGCACGTCTCCGGGGAGCGCGCTTCACACGGGGCCTGTCTAGATCTCCGGGTGCGGTCCGCCGTCGAGGACCAGCAGGTCGAGATCGCGGAGCTGCTCGCGGTCGCCCACGACGTCGATCCGGGCGATTTTCCCCTGCGCGAGCGTGAAGCGGAGCACCCGGAAGAGCCGCCCTTGCGGGGCCACGACGATGCCCACGGTGCCGTCCACGAGGGCGGGGCGGGCGAACCTGGCGCCGCGCGCTGCGGGGATCGCCTGCTTGGCCCAGGCGCGCGCGCCGCGGATCTCGCCCCCGGCCGGGGGCTCGGCCGTGGCGTCGGCGTGGATCACGACGTCCGGATCGAGGATCGCCACGAGCGCGTCGAAGTCGCCGCCGCGCATGGCCGCGATGAAGGCGTCGACGAGCTCGCGCTGGCGGCCGACGTCGGCGTCCGGGGACGGGGGCGCGCCCTGCACGCGGCGGCGGGCGCGGCTCGCGAGCTGCCTCGCCGCGGCCGGGGAGCGGCCCACGATGGCGGCGATCTCCTCGAAGGGCACCGCGAACAGGTCGTGCAGCACGAAGGCGAGCCGCTCGGCGGGGGTCAGCGTGTCGAGCACCACGAGCAGCGCGAGGCCGACCGAGTCGGCCAGCACCGCCTCGCGCTCGGGGTCGGTCCCGGCCTCGCGGTCCACGGCGGGGTCGGGCGCGGCCATCGGGTCCTCGCGCCGCGCCTTTCTGGAGCGCAGCATGTCGAGGCACACCCGCGCCACGACCGTCGTCAGCCACCCGCCCAGGTTCTCGACGCCGCTCGTGTCGGCGCGGCTCAGGTGGAGCCAGGACTCCTGCACGGCGTCCTCCGCCTCGCTCAGGGAGCCGAGCATCCGGTACGCCACGGCCTGCAGATGGGCCCGGTGGGCCTCGAACCGCTCCGCCAGCCAACTATTTTCATCCATCGGTCACACTCCCTCGTCGTGCTTCGTCATGGCTGTGACGGACGAACCCTAGCCGATGTGACGACGCGAACGGACGTTCAGCGCCCGGTCACGGTCGGCGAGCACACCCGAGCACCTCGGGAGGAGCACGAACATGCTGAAAGCACGGATGAAGAACCCCGCGATGGTCATCCCCGACGTCATGCAGCCGATCTACGCCCTGATCGGCGCGGTGAAGAAGAGCGGCGTGCCGGCGCGGACGCTCGAGCTCGTCCACCTGCGGGCGAGCCAGATCAACGGGTGCGGCTTCTGCGTCGACATGGGCGCGCGCGAGATGAAGAAGGCGGGCGAGACCGACGAGCGCCTGTTCGCCGTGGCGGCGTGGCGCGAGGCGCCCTACTTCACCGACGCGGAGCGCGCCGCGCTGGCGCTCGCCGAGGCCGAGACGAGGCTCAGCGATCGCGCGGATCCGGTGCCCGATGACGTCTGGGAGGAGGCCGCGCGGCATTACGACGAGCCGGCGCTCGCGGCGCTGACCCTGCACATCGCGCTGACCAACCTCTTCAATCGGGTCAACGTCACCACGAGGCAGATCGCCGGCTCGGTGAAGTTCGAGGCGCGCGCGGACAACCGCTGACGGGGAGAAGATGTGGGATTTGCGTCCTAAGAGCGACCAGAAGGGGCGCTCATGTCCCGGCGCCCGGTGAGCCATGCGGTCCCGGCGGCGGCCAGAAGCGCGGCGGCGCCGAGGACATAGAGCCGGCGCAGGGCGACCCCCGTCTTGTCGGGATCGAAATCGGGGAGCGAGCTCCGCGCGCCGCGCGGCAATACCCAGGCGTCGCTCCCGCCGCCGATCGCGCGCAGCGCGCGCCCGAGCGCCTTCTCGGGCGCCATCCGGCTCTGGACGTACATAATCCAGCGGCTCAGCGGCGTATACCCCTTCGGCTTCTGCTCCATCGACGTGACGACGCGGCGGAGCTCGGCCGCCGTCTCGGAAGCGCTCCCCTCGCCCGGGAGGCGGGCCCATTCCCCGTGACCCGGCAACACCCACGCGAACCTCAGCCAGCCGGCCTCGGCCGCCGCGAGCAGATACCGCACCGAGCGGACCTGGCGCTCCCAATCCTCCCAGCATTGCAATCGATGCGCCACGAGTTGACCCAGGAAGCGCGAGTAGCTCAGGTGATCGCCGGTGAACAGGAAGCGGCCTCGGTACAGGAGGCATAACGAGCCCGGCGTGTGCCCAGGCTGCGGCAATAGCATGATCTCGGCCTCTTTGGCCGCCTCTCTCGAGAGCGGCTGCCCCTCGAGCGAGAGCGGGCCGAGCTCGTTCCCGAGCTTGATCTCCACGTCGCCGGTCGAGGGCATGTACTTGTTCTCACGGAGGCTCACGTCTGCGGCGCCGAGGATGCGGCGGCAACCCGGGAAGCGGCTGGCGAACTCGGCGTGGTGGTTCGTATGGTCCCGGTGCGTCAGAAAGAGCCATCGCACGCCGCCGTGCTCGGCGAGCCAGCGGAAGACCTCCTCGCTCGGCTTCGGGGGATCGATCAGCACCCCGCCTCCGTTGCGCTCGATGAAATAGGACAGGGCGCCGAAGTTCTTGATGGATGGCTGTCCGACGACCCAGACATGATCCTCGATGGGCCGCGGAAAACCGCGCCAAGGTGACCCGAGATCGCCCCGGCGGACCTGCGCCGCGCCCGGCTTGAGCGTGATGGCGCCGAACGGGCACGCCGCGACCGCCGTCCGCGCCGCCATCAGATCTTCCTTGCTCCGCGGCTGCCGCAGCACACCCGTGAAGGCGCCCCTCTCGTAGGAGCCCGGCAGCACCGAGAGGCGGCGGCCTCCCGGGAGGTCGCTGGCCGGCACCACCTCGCCCAGGAGCTCCGGCGCGTAGTT
Source organism: Sorangium sp. So ce281 (assembly GCF_051527395.1). NCBI lineage: Bacteria > Pseudomonadati > Myxococcota > Polyangiales > Polyangiaceae > Sorangium > Sorangium sp. So ce281. The sequence continues at coordinate 8,931,220 of NZ_CP150322.1, read as the reverse complement.
CCGGCACGTGCCGGCGCCGCAGCATTTGCGCGTAACGAAGAGCTCTCCCCACTCCTCAACCTGCATTTCGTCTTGCATCGCGGCACCTCGTGGATGGCAATCGCTGGTAGAGAACCTCTCAGCCGAGCTCGGAGTTCTCCAGTTCTTCGCTGCCAGTCGTGACAGTGTCGAGAACGACGGTAGCTTCTCCCGCTGCGTTTGACCAGGTAGCGGCGGGCGAATAGCCTGTTCGACCAGGCTGCACAATGTTCGATTTCGACGCGATGGCGACGTTCGTGGAGGTGGCGCAGCTCGGGAGCTTCAGCGCGGCGGCGAAAGCGCTGCGGCTGCCGCGTTCGACGGTCAGCGAACGTGTGGCCCGCCTCGAGGCGTCGCTCGGCGTGCGACTCCTCGAGCGCACGACGCGCGTGGTGCGACCGACGAGCGCCGGCGCCGCGTATCACGAGCGCTGCGCGCGCATCCTGTCCGAGATGGAAGAGGCCAACGCCGCGGTGAAGGACCTCGAGTCCTCCCCACGCGGCGTGCTGCGGGTGGCAACGCCGCTCCTGCTCGGCGAATCGTTCCTCGCCAGCGTGGCAGCGGCGTTCACGCAGAGCCATCCCGCCGTGGAGATCGAGATCGTCGCCTCGGACCGCCGCGTGCACCTGATCGAAGACGGCTTTGACGTGGCCATCATGGTCTTCGCTTGCGGCGACGGCTCGAGCCTGATCGCGCAGCGGCTGAAGGGAGGTGACCTGTGGCTGTGCGCGACGCCGTCGTATCTCGAGGCGCGCGGCATGCCGAAGTCGCCTGCCGATCTCGAGGGACACGCGTGCATCGTCTACGGCGAATCGCGCGTGACGCGCTGGACGTAAAAGAGGCGTGCGGCGAGAGCAAATCCGGACATGATCGAGGAGGATGAGGCGCACCGCCTCCGGGGTCCGGCTCGGGCCGCCCCCCGCCGTCCCGGCAGAGCCGTCCCCCGCTGGCGGCATCCGTCCGGCCATCGCCCGCGCGGTGCGCCTCGAACCGCTCCTCAACAGTCGCGGCCGCCGCCTCCCTCGAACTTAAAGCATGTACACGTGGCACCGAAGCCGGCGGTGCCGCCCTTGCACCTGCCACCCGCGTAGCACTTGTGCCGTCGGAACTCTATCGTTCTACAATGGGAATTACACACTGAATCGACACAGAACGGCGCCCGAGCAGCGGTCGGCTCGTCAGTCGGAGCGTCGGCGGCGCCCTCCTCGTCGTCGATCGACATCATGGCGACGTCACCTTCTTCTTCAGCTCCTTCAGACGTCATGCTGTCGAGCGCGGCGCTCTCGGTGATCGGCGCCGCCCGCTCTGGTTGCGGCGATCCATTTTTACCTGCCACGGTCGTCTCGTCAAACACGCCACAGCAGGCGCAGCCGACGAGGGCCAGAATCGACAAAATGGCGCAGTTTCGCATGGTATCCCCCCAATTCGTGCTGACAATGCTGATATAGGAGCGAATTCGCACGCCACCGGAGGTGTGCGAGCTCGCCTGCATTCTCTGGTGCCCGAGCGCTACTGCGTCAACGCGAGTGAAGCTGGGCCCGAGTCCCAGACGGCGTGCGCGGCGCCCCGGGCAGATCCTTCGCCTCCCATGCCGCTGCTTCCGAGTTCGCCTTCGACTTGCAACGACGGGCGATGAGCAGCTCGATCCCTCACGCAAGTGCGCAACGAGTTGGGCGCACAGAGGATCCATTCGCCTCTGAACCCTCCTGCGCCTCATCGTGCCGTCGCGCACCCGGTGCCCGCTCTGTTCGCCGCGCACACCTCATCGCGCAGGAGCCGGCTTCTTTTACTTCTTTTACTTGTACTTGGAGAGCCTAACACGCTGACTGGTGCGCGGAGCCAACCGAGCAGAAGCCCGCTCGGTCGCCGAGAAGCGCTGAGGCGGCCACGGCCTTGTCGTGCAGCAGAGGCTGCCCGAAAAAATCTCCAGACTAAGGATCGCTGGTCGCATTCCGTCCTGCTCGACGCTAGATGATGCTCCGACAGCAGCACCCCTGAAGGACGCGAGGGGGGCAACGATGGAGCTGCGGGATTACACGCTGGAAAAGGTAATCTACGACGGCAACGAGACACGGGTATGGCGCGCGGTCCATGTCCCCTCGGGGGCGCGCGTGGCGATCAAGATCCCGGTGGCCGAGGTGGCCAGTCCGCGCGTGATGGGGCGGCTGATCCACGAGCACCAGGTGCTCATGCAGCTCGCCGAGGTGCCGGGGGTGGCGCGCGCGCGGGCGCTGGAGCAGCGGGGCGGCACCGCGGCGCTGGTGCTGGAGGATCCCGGCCTCGGGTCGCTCGATCGCCTGCTCGCCAAGCAGGGGCGCGTGCCGGTCGGGGCGGCGCTGCGGCTCGGCCGGCTCCTTTCACGGGTGCTCGAGGGGGTGCACGCCGCTGGCGTGATGCACAAGGACATCAAGCCGCAAAACGTGCTGGTGGACGCGGCGTGCGAGAGGGTCACGCTGCTCGACTTCGGCATCGCCTCGCTGCTGTCCCAGGAGGCGACCGAGGCGAGCATTCCCGAGGCGCTGGAGGGGACGCTTGTCTATATTTCCCCGGAGCAGACGGGGCGCACGGCGCGCGCGCTCGATACGCGCACGGACCTCTATTCGCTGGGGGTGACGCTCTTCGAGGTGATGTCGGGGCGGCTGCCGTTCACGGAGCGCGATCCGCTCTCGCTGGTGCACGCGCACCTGGCCAAGGACCCGCCTCCGCTCGACGCCGTCGCCCCGGAGGTGCCGAGGGCCGTGGCGGCCATCGTGGCGAAGCTCCTGGCCAAGGATCCCGAGCGGCGCTACCAGACGGCCCGCGGCGCGGCCGAGGATCTGGAGGCGTCCCTCCGTCAATGGGACGAGCGGGGCACGGTCGAGCCGTTCGGCCTGGGAAGAAAGGACTTCTCGCGAAAGCTCCGGTTGCCGCAGGTGCTCGTGGGGCGGGAGCGCGACGTCGAGCGGGTGGGCGAGTCCTTTGCGCGCGCCGCGCAGGGCATGACGGAGCTCCTGCTCGTCGGCGGCCCCTCGGGCATCGGCAAGACGGCGCTGGTGCGCACGGTCTACAGGGACATCGCGCAGGCGGGGCGTGGGCTCCTGATCGCGGGCAAGCACGATCAGCTCGCGCGGTCGACGCCTTACGCGGCGCTGGCGCAAGCGTTCGGGGCGCTGATGCGCCAGTGGCTCTCCAGCCCGGAGGCGGTGCTCGAGGCCTGGCAAGAGCGGATCCGGCGCGAGGTCGGGGACAACGCGCGGCTCATCGCGGACGTGGTGCCGGAGCTCGACCTGGTCATGGGCAAGCTGCCGCCGGTGCCGCCGGTGGAGGGCGAGCAGGTGCTCAACCGGCAGAAGCTGACGTGGCTGAATTTCGTGCGAGCCGTCACGGCGCCGAACCCGCCGCTGGTGATGTTCCTGGACGACATGCAATGGGCCGACAGCGCCACGCTGATCATCCTGCAGACATTGCTGACGGACGTGGAGCGCAAATGGCTGCTGGTGATCGCGGCGTACCGCGACAACGAGACGCCGCCCGAGCACCCGCTGTGGAAGCTCGTGGAGGCGGTGGAAAAGAGCGAGGCCAACGTCTCGCGGATGACGGTGGGCCCGCTGTCGGCAGAGCAGGTGCAAAAGTGGTGCTCGCGGACGCTGGAGAGCGAGCCCGCGCGGGTGGAGCCGCTGGCGCGCGTGCTCTCGCGCAAGACCCGCGGAAACCCCTTCTTCCTGGAGCAGCTGCTGCTCTCGCTGCACCGGCAGAAGCAGGTGGAGAGGGACCCGGAGACCGGGGCGTGGCGGTGGGAGCAATCGTCGCTGGAGAAGGCGGGCGTCACCGATAACGTGGTGGCGCTCTTGACCAACAAGGTTCGTGAGATGCCCGAGCCGACGCAGCAGCTCCTGGGGCTCGCGGCCTGCGCAGGCCACACGTTCCACCTGCACGACCTGGAGCGGCTCAGCGGGTGGGAGCGGGCTCGCGTGACGGGGGCGTTATGGCCGGCGCTGGACGCAGAGCTGGTGGTGCCGGTCGACGGGGCCTACCGCCCCGCGCAGGCGCTCGGGGTCATCGGCGCGGCGGCGATGGACGCGGTCTACCGGTTCCTGCACGACCGCGTGCAGCAGGCGAGTTACGAGCGGATCTCGCCGGAGCAGCGGGTGCTCGCGCACCTCGAGATCGGCCGTCGGCTAGAGGCGCGTCATCGCGCCGAGGGGGGGACGGCCCAGCAATTCCTGGAGCTCGTGCGGCACCTGAACCTGGGCGCGGCGCGGCTCGAGTCCGTGGAGGAGCGCAAGGAGCTCGCGCGGCTGAACCTGGAGGCCGCGCGCGCCGCGAAGGCGGCGAGCTCGTACCGGTTGATGACCCACCTGCTGGACAGCGCCCAGGCGCTCCTCGGCGAGCGGGCCTGGGAGCAGGAGCGCGCGCTGTCGGCGGAGATCGGGCTCGAGCGCCTGGAGGCCGCCTATCTGCTGCGGGAGTTCGACGACGTCGAAGCGCGGGCGCTCGCCTTGCTGGACAGGCCTCTTCCGGAGGTCGCCTGGCTCTCGGCGCAGGAGATCCGCACGCGCTGCTGCGTCGCCACGGGCCAGTACACCCGGGGAATCGGGCTCGGGATGGCGGCCCTGGCGAAGCAGGGCATCACGTTCCCCGACACGGATGAGGCGTGCCAGGTCGCGCTCCTGCGGGAGTCCACCGCGCTGGATCGATGGCTCGATCGCGCGCCGGACGGGTTTGATCGAATGCAGGTCGATCCGTCGCTGGAGCACCGGCTCATCGATGCCCTGATGACGCAGGCGCAGCTCTGCGCGATCTACGGTGGCCGGCCGATGTTGTATTCGCTCGTCATCGCCCGCATCGTGTCCGAGGCGATACGGCGGGACGCGCTCACGCCCGCCGCCACCCTCATGATCTGCAGCTTCGCCAACGCGTGGTCGGTGGCGACGGGCATGTATCGCCGCACCATGCGCTGGCTCACGCCCGGGGTGCGCGCCGCAGAGCGCGTGGGCTCCCCGATGCTCCCCGAGTGCCTCGCGCTCAAGGGGATCTACCTCGGCCACGCGAGGCCCATCGATGAAGCGTCCCTCGTCTATGAGCAAGCCATCGCAGCCGGCCTGAAGATCGGGTCGTTTCAAGGCACGAGCTGGGGGCTCCTGTGCGACCTGCTCTACTACCGGCTGTGGCGCGGCCTGCCGCTCGGCCAGGTCGACGCGCAGCACAAGGCGCGCTGGGAGCTGGTGCAGCGCGCAGGGGACGCCGTCGGGCGGCACCACTTCGAGCTGGTCGCGTCCTTTTGCGAGGTCTTGATGTCTCCCGACGGCGCCGAGCGCCTCCTGGAGGAGGAGCCGTTGCCGCGAGGCTCTCGCTCCCTCCTTGCCGACGGGGACAGGTACACCGGAGGGTTCGCTCGTACCCTGGAAGGGTATCTGTTCTGCGCCGTCGGCAAGTGGGAGCGGGCGCTGTCGAGGATGCGGGAGGCGGAGCAATTCCAGGCAGACCTCCTCGGGATCCCGATGGTGACAGACATCGCGCTCTTTCTCGCGCTCGCGGCGGCGAAGCGCTGGCCCGACGCCGTCACGGACGAGGAACGGGCGCGGCTGCGGCAGCACATCGAGCACGGCCTCGCGCGATTGCGCTACTTCACCGAAGGCTGCGAGGCCAATTTCCTCCACAAACTGCGCCTCGGCGAGGCGGAATACGCCCGCGTCCTGGGCAAGCCCGAGGAGGCAGCGGCCAGATACGACGAGGCCATCGAGCTGGCCCGCGAGCACCGCTTCCTGCACATCGAGGCCCTGGCAGCCCAGCTCGCCGCCGAGTCTCGGCTGGAGGCGGGCAAGAGCCATGTCGGGGCGATGTACCTGCGCGAGGCGCGCGACGCCTACGCGCGCTGGGGTGCTGACGCGGTGGCCGCCCATCTGGGCGCGAGGTATCCCGCCTTGCTCAAGGCGCCCATGCACGAGTCGGCCTCCGACCGCACGACCGTGACGGCGACCACCACGACCACGGGCGGGTCCACGGGCGCGCATTTCGACGTGAAGACCGCGGTGCGCGCGGCGCAGGCGCTCTCGGGCGAGCTCGACCCGGGGCGCGTGGTGGGCCGGCTGATGGAGCTCACGCTGGAGAACGCGGGGGCGCAGCGCGGCGCCCTGGTGCTCAGCGAAGGGGAGGCGCTCTCGGTCGTCGCTCGTTTATGGGTGGAGGGGACCCGCATCGAGGCGGGCCTGTCGGAGCCGCTCGGGCGGAGCCACGACGTGCCGGTGGCGGTGGTGCAATACGCGGCCCGCACGGGCGAACCGGTGGTGACGGGCGACGCGCGGTCCGACGCGCGCTTCGCCGGCGACCCGTACCTGGCATTGCACGCGGTGCTCTCGCTGCTGGCGCTGCCCTTGACGCATCGGGGCCACGTGGTGGGCGTGCTGTACCTGGAGCACCGCGACGTGCCGTCGGCGTTCCCTCCGGCGCGCGTGGAGCTCCTGTCGGTGCTCGCCTCGCAGGCGGCGATCGCCGTCGAGAACGCCGCGCTGTACCGGGACCAGGAGGTCAAGATCCAGGAGAGGACGGCGGAGCTGCGGATCGCCAAGGAGGCGGCCGACCGCGCCAACCGCGCGAAGAGCGATTTCCTCTCGAGCATGAGCCACGAGCTGCGCACGCCCCTCAATGGCATCCTGGGCTACGCCCAGTTCCTCCTGCGAGCGCCCGAGCTCTCGCCGAAGAGCCGCGAAGGGGTGCAGATCGTGAAGAAATCGGGCGAGCACCTGCTGGCGTTGCTCAACGACCTCCTGGACCTGGCGAAGATCGAGGCAGGCAAGATGGAGCTCGTCCCGCGGAGGTTCGACTTTGCCTCCTTCGTGCACAACGTGGCGGATCTCTGCGGCGTGCGCGCCGAACAGAGGGGCATCGCCTTCACCCACGAGGTGCGGGGCCCGGCGCTCGCCGCCGTGCACGCGGACGAGAAGCGCTTGACGCAGGTGTTCCTGAACCTGCTCGGCAACGCCATCAAGTTCACCGAGCGCGGCGCGGTCACCCTGCTCGTCGACGTGCTGGACGACGGCGGAGATGGTCCGCGCGACGTGCGCTTCCGGATCGAGGACACGGGCACCGGCATCGCCCCCGAGCACCTCGCGCGCATCTTCGAGCCCTTCGAGCAGGTGGGAGACCAGCGGGTGAAGAGCGAGGGCACGGGGCTCGGCCTCGCCATCAGCAAGAGGATCATCGAGCAGCTGGGCGGGACCATCCATGTCGAGAGCGAGCTCGGCAAAGGCAGCGCGTTCACCGTGACGCTCACGCTCGCCGAGGCGCTCTCTTCCGCGGCCGCCGACGACGCCCTGGCGTGGGCCACGATCACCGGGTATCGCGGCGAGCGCCGCAAGATCCTCGTCGTGGACGACAACCCCGGCAACCGCGCTTTGTACTGCGATCTGCTGGTCCCCATCGGCTTCGACCTCGTCGAGGCCGACGGCGGCGAATCCGCGCTGCGGCTCGCCCTGGAGCACAGGCCGGCGCTGATCCTGATGGACCTGGCCATGCCAGGCCTGGACGGCAATGAGACCACGCGCCGCCTCCGGCGGATGCCCGAGCTCGACGGGGTGGTGATCCTGGCCTCGTCGGCGAACGTCGCCGCCGCCGAACAGCCGAAGGGGGCCCACGCCGGCTGGGACGACTTCTTGCCGAAGCCGGTGCATGCCAGCCTGCTCTTCGAGAAGATCGCGCGTTGTCTCCGCGTGGAATGGACGCATGAACCGGTGAACGCCGCCGCCCCCGCGGTGGTGAAGGGGGATGACGCGCTTGCGCCGCCCTCGGCCGAACAGCTATCGCTGCTGTCCCGGCTGGTGGCGTCGGGCCGTATCCGGAAGGTGCTGGTGGAGGCGGAGCGCATGCAGCAAAATGAGCCGCGGCTCCGCCCCTGGCTCGATCAGCTCCAGACGCTGGCGCGGACGTACCAGCTGCGGAAGCTGCAGGAGTTCGTCGAGGAGCACGCCGCGGTAGGCCAGGTGGTGGCCGACGGTCAGCGATCATGAGCAGAGCCTCCGCGCCCGGCGCTCGTGAGGCCACGATCCTCATCGTGGACGACATGCCCACGAACCTGGCCCTGCTCGTGGATCATCTGGAATCCGCGGGGCATCAGGCGCTCGCCGCCGAGGACGCGGAGGCGGCCCTGAAGCGAGCCAGCCTCATGAAACCCGACCTGATCCTGCTGGACGTGGTGATGCCTGGGATCGACGGGTTCGAGACCTGCCGGCGCCTGAAGGCGGCCGAGGGCACCCGAGACATCCCGGTGATCTTCATGACCTGCCTCGGAGAAGTGGCGGACAAGCTCGTGGGGTTCGAGGCGGGGGGCGTCGATTACATCACCAAACCGTTCGAGATCGAAGAGGTGCTCGCGCGGATCAGGACGCACCTGAGCTTGCGCGAGGCGCAGAAGGAGCTCGAGGCGAAGAACGCGCAGCTCCTGCGTGCCCACCAGGAGCTCGAACAACGGGTGCGAGCGCGCACGGCCGAGCTGGCGAGCTCGAACGCCGCGCTCGAGGCGGAGAACGCCGAGCGCCGGCGCGCGGAGGTCGCTTTGCGCGAGAGCCAGCACCTGCTTCAGGCGATCATCGACAACTCCACGGCGGTCATCTTCGTCAAGGACCTCGAAGGACGCTATTTGATGGTCAACCGCCGCCACGAAGAGCTGTTTCATGTGACCACGCGGTCGATCGCCGGCAAGACCGATTATGACCTGTTCCCCGCGGAGTGCGCCGACGCCCTTCGCGCTTTCGACCGGCGGGCGGTGGCGGCCGGGGGGCCGCTGGAGATGGAAGAGATCGTGCCCCAGGACGATGGGCTCCACACGTACATCGCGATCAAGTGTCCGCTCTTCGACGAGTCGGGCAGGGTGTATGCGGTCTGCGGGATCTCCACGGACATCAGCGATCGAAAGCGGACCGAGGCGGAGCGGGAGATGCTCCTCTCTCGCGAGCGGGCGGCGCGGGCGGAGCTCGAGCGTACGGGGCGGCTGAAGGACGAGTTCCTGGCGCTCTTGAGCCACGAGCTGCGGACGCCGCTCACCGCGATCCTCGGCTGGTCGCAGCTGCTCCGCATGCGCGGCCCGTCGGACGAGATCCTGGGCCGGGCGCTCGGGACGATCGAGCGGAACGCGCGCGCGCAATCCAAGCTCGTCGACGATCTCCTGGACATGTCGCGCATCATCAGCGGGCGGATGAGCCTCGACGTGGAGGTGGTCGATCTGACCGAGATGCTCGAGACGCTGCTGGAGTCGGCGGAGCCGGCGGCGAGGGCGAAGGGGATCCGCCTGGAGCTCAGCGTCGAGTCGGCCGGAGAACAGGTCACGGGGGACCCGAATCGCCTCCAGCAGATCGTGTGGAATCTGGTCAGCAACGCGATGAAGTTCACGCGGCAAGGCGGGCAGGTGAAGGTGTCGCTGCGCCGCGAGGGGACGTACGCGCGCCTCGTGGTGAGCGACACGGGGATCGGCATCGCGCCGGAGTTCTTGCCGTACGTATTCGAGCAATTCCGGCAAGCAGACGCCTCGACCACGCGCGAGTACGGCGGGCTGGGTCTGGGTCTCTCGATCGTGCAGCACCTGGTGGAGCTGCACGGGGGGACGGTGGAGGCGACCAGCGCAGGGAGGGATCAGGGGGCGAGCTTCACGGTGAAGCTGCCGCTTTCGGCCAAGCACGCCGAGGCGCTGGCCGGCGAAGAGCCGCCGACGACGCCGCAGCGCCGGCCGCCATGGCACCGCTCCGGGGAGCTCTTGAGCCTGAAGGGGGTGCGGGTGCTTGTGGTGGACGACGAGCCGGACACGCGAGAGCTGCTCCTGCGGATACTGGCGGAGTGCCAGGCGGAGGTGCGGACGGCGGGGTCGGTCGTGGAGGCGCTGGCGGAGCTGGAGCGGGACCAGCCGACGGTCCTGGTGAGCGACATCGGTATGCCGCACGAGGGCGGGTATGAGCTGATCCAGAAGGTGCGGCAGTTGCCGGAAGAGCGTGGAGGGAGCGTGCCGGCGCTGGCGTTGACCGCCTTTGCGCGCGCCGAGGATCGCGCGCGGGCGCTCATGGCCGGATACCAGATGCACCTGGCCAAGCCGGTGAAGCCACCGGACCTGGTGGCGCACGTGGCGACCTTGGCCGGGCGAATCCACGGCGGGGCGAGATGAGGATCGACGCTGCCTGCTCCGATCCGTTCGCCGCGCACGCTGGGCCCGGCGCGCTCCGAGATCAGCTTCATGCCCGCACATTGTGGACGGGCTGCACCCGGGTTGGAGAGCACGGCGGCGCCGTGGCGGATTTCCCTCGAATGGCCGTGCAGACCGCTTGATGCAGCGCACAGAAGCGCTCTACAACTGGTCCATGATCGGTATCCCCGGGTACACCCTGACAGGCCTCATCCACGAATCCGCTGCGTCGACCGTGTACCGAGGATACCGCAACGAGGACCGGACCCCTGTCGCGGTCAAGCGCCTCAGGAACGAGCGCCCAGCGCCGGCCGAGGTCGCGAGGCTTCGCTACGAGTACGCCATCGCCAAGGAGCTCGCGCTGCCCGGCGTGGTTCACGTCCTGGGCATCGTGAAGATCGGGGCGAGCCTGGCGCTCATCATGGAAGACGCCGGGGGCTGCACGCTCCATGAGCTCATCACGGCACGCTCCCTCACCCTCGAAGACGCGCTCCGGGTCGCGATATCCGTCGCGAGCACGCTCGAATCCATTCATCGGGGCGGGGCCGTTCACATGGACATCAAGCCGCAGAACATCATCGTCGAACCGTCCACGTGGAACGCCAAGATCATGGACTTCGGCAGCGCCACCCGCCTCTCCCAGGAGGCGCAGCGGCCGAGGAGCCCCGCCGCCTTCGAGGGCACCCTGGCGTATATGTCCCCGGAGCAGACCGGGCGGATGAACCGCGTTATCGATCTGCGCACGGACCTCTACTCCCTGGGGGTCACCCTGTACGAGATGGTGACGGGCAAGCTCCCTTTCCCGACGAAGGACCTCCTGGAGCTCGTGCACTGCCACATCGCCAGGCTCCCGCCGCCGCCGGCGCGGGTCTCGCCCGACGTACCGCGCTCCGTCTCTGACATCATCATGAAGCTCCTGGCGAAGAGCCCCGATGATCGGTACCAGGGGGCCTACGGGCTCCGGATGGATCTCGCCGAGTGCCTCACGCGGCTCGAGGCAGCGTCGGCGATCGAGCCGTTCGCGCTCGGGCGCCACGATTACGTGGACGCGCTCCGGATCCCGCAGAAGGCCTACGGCCGCGAGGCCGAGCTCGCGGTCCTCGAAGGCGCGTGGCGGCGAGTCAGCCAGGGCGCGAGCGAGCTGCTCCTCGTGTCCGGCCACGCCGGTATCGGCAAGTCGCTCCTCGTCGGCGAGATCCAGAAATCCATCGCGCAGGGCAAGGGGTACATCGTCGCTGGCAAGTTCGACCAGATCAACCGGACCGTCCCCTACGCGGCCGTGGCGCATGTCTTCCGGGAGCTCGTCCGAGCCCTCTTGACCGAGCCCGCGGAGGCGCTCGCGCTGTGGAAGGAGCGAATCGCGAACGCCGTCGGGCAGAACGGCCAGCACCTCGTCGATCTCATCCCCGAGCTCGAGCTCCTCCTCGGCCCCCAGCCCGGCGTCGAGCCGCTCGGACCGACCGAGGCGCAGGCCCGCTTCCACCTCGCGTTCCGGAAGTTCTGCAGCGCCATCCCCGCCCAGGAGCACCCCCTCGTCGTCTTCCTCGATGACCTGCAATGGGCGGATCCGGCGTCGCTCAAGCTCCTCGAGCAGCTCCTGACCGAGCCGGAGATCAAGCATTTCCTCGTGATCGGCGCGTACCGCCACAACGAGGTCGACGAGCGCCACCTGTTTTCAATCACCCTGGGGGAGCTGCGCAAGGCCGGGGTCGCCGTCGGCGACATCGACCTCAAGCCGCTCGAGCTCCCCGTCGTGACGCGGCTCCTCGCCGACACCCTCTCCTGCGACCCCGAGCGGGCCGAGCCGCTCGCGCGTCATGTGATGAGCAAGACCCACGGCAACCCGTTCTTCATGAACCAGTTCATGAGGGCGCTGCACGCCGAGAAGCTCGTCTCCTTCGATCCGGCCCGGCGCGAGTGGACCTGGGATCTGCCGCGCATCCAGCGGATGAAGGTCACGGACAACGTCGTCGACTTCATGGCGGGCAGGCTCCTGGAGCTCGACGGACGCGCGCAGCGCACCCTCACGCTCGCCGCGTGCATCGGCTATCGCTTCGACCTGAAGACGCTCGCGAGGGTGGCCGACAGGCCGCGCCGCGAGGTCGCAGGCGAGCTGTCGGCGGCGCTCCGCGAGGGGCTGATCCTCGCCGTGGGCGCGGACTCCAGGTTCTTCGACGCGGCCCTGGGCGGCGCGATGACCGGCGAGGCGGACGAGCCGGAGCTCGCGCTCGACGCCGCCTATCGGTTCTTGCACGACCGGGTCCAGCAAGCGGCCTACCGGCTCCTCGACGAGCCCCGCAAGCAGGAGATCCACCTCCAGATCGGGCGGCTCCTGCTCGCGGACAGCGACCCCGGCGGCATGGAGGGTGAGGTCTTCGAGGTCGCGACCCACATGAACCTCGGTATGCCGCGGATCACCGATCCGGAAGAGCGCGTCGCGCTGGCGCGCTTGAACCTCGAGGCGGGCAGGAGGGCGAAGGCCGGCGCGGCGTACGAGGCGGCCGCGAGCTACTTCGAGGCCGGCACGGGCGCGCTCGGCCCGAAGCGCTGGGACGAGCGGCACGATCTCACCTTTGCGCTGACCACCGGGCTCGCGGAGTGCCTTTGCCTGACAGGCCAGTTCGACGCCGGCGAGCGGCTGTTCGACGCGCTCCTCGAACACGCGAGATCCCCGCTGGACGGCGCGCAGGTCCGCAACTTGCGCATGTCGTTCCACCTGATGCGCGGCGACCTCTCCGCGGTCGTGCGGTGCGGCCTCGAGGCCCTCGCGCTGCTCGGGGTCGACATCCCCGCGGCGGCCGAGGAGCAGCGCGCGCTGCTCGGCAGAGAGCTCGAGGCGATGCAGGCCCACCTCGCGAGCCGCCCGATCTCCGCTCTCCTGGGGTTGCCCACCGTCGCCGATCCAGACAAGCAGACCATCCTCCGTCTCCTCGCCGACATGACGCAGCCCGCCTCCGCGCTCGGGCTGCCCGTCCTCGGGCCGCTCACGCTCATCATGCAGATCAACCTCGCGGTGAAGTGCGGCACCTCGAGCACCACGGCGTACGCGTGCGTGCTCTATGCGGCGCTCCTGATCGACGGCGTCTTCGAGCCGAGGACCACCGACGACCGGTACAAGGAAGCCTACCAGTTCGCCAGGGTCGGTATCGAGCTGAACGAGCGGATCCCCAACCAGCGCATCACGTGCATGCTCCTCATGACCTTCGCGTGCATTCTCCATTTCTTCGAGCCGCTCCGGGACACGGTGAAGCTCCTGGCCCGCTCCCGGCAGGCCGGCTTCGAGTCGGGAGATCTGGCGTACGCTTCGTACTGCTGCATTCACCTGATCTCGGCGAGCCTGAGCCTCGGCGACGATCTCGGCGCGGTGGCCGGCGAGATCGAGCAGGATCTCGCGCTCATGCGGAGGACGAACGACAAGCTCACGACGCTCATCCTCACGTGCGCAAGGCAGGTCGTCGCGAACCTCACGGGGGGCACCGCCGGGGCGCACACCCTGAGCGACGACACCTTCGACGAGGCCGCCTTCGCCAGGTTGGTCTCGGTCCCGGAGCTCAGCTATGTGGCCGCGTGGTACCACACGCAAAAGGTCCAGCTGGCCTATCTTTACGGCGACCACGGCGCCGCGCGCGCGCTCATGGCCGCCGCGGAGAAGATGACCGTCGGCTGCGTGAACAACTTCTGGGCGACCGAGCTCGTCTTCTATTCGTGCCTGATCCTCGCCGCCTCGTGCGACGGCGCGCCGGCCTCCGAGAAGGAGCGGCTCGTGGCGGCGCTGTCGGCGCACCGGGAGAAGCTCGCCCGCTGGGCCGAGCTCTGCCCCCGGAGCTACGCGCACAAGCATCTCCTCGCCGAGGCGGAGATCGCGCGGATTTCGGGCGGCGACCGGCACGCCGTGGCGCAGCTTTATGACAGGGCGATCGAGGGCGCCGAGGAGGCGGGGTTCACGCGCGACCAGGCGCTGGCGAGCGAGCTCGCCGGGAAGTTCCACCACGCGAACGGCCTCACCCGGAGCGCGCGCGCCCACATGACCGACGCCCACCACGGCTACATGCAGTGGGGGGCGACCGCCAAGGCGGAACGACTGGCGGCCGAGACACCGCAGCTCGTGCAGAAGGTCGCGCTCACGTCGGCGCCGCCTGGCATGCTGGAGCACGCCCGGGCCGCGGTCCAGACCACCTCGACGACGAGGCTCAGCACCAGCGTGCTCGACGTCGAGGCGGTCATCCGGGCAGCTCAGGCCATCGCCGGCGAGGTCGTCCTCGAGAGCGTGGTCAGCCGGCTGCTCGACATCGCGATCCAGAACGCCGGCGCGAAGAAGGGGGTCCTCGTCCTGGAGCGCGATCACCAGCTGATGATCGAGGCGTCCATCACCGTGGATCCGAACGCTGTGAGGGTCGGCCTGCTGCTCCCCGTCGAGGGCAGCGCCGAGGTCCCCGCCTCGATCGTGCAGTACGTCGCGAGGACGATGCAGCCGGTGGTCCTCGCGGACGCGAGCCACGAGCCTCGCTTCGCCGCGGATGCGTACGTCGCCGCGAACAACCCGAGATCGATCCTCTGCCTCGCGATGGTGCACCAGGGGCGCACGAACGGCGTTCTCTATCTGGAGAACGACACGGCGACCAACGTGTTCACGCCGGCCCGGCTGGAGCTCTCGAAGCTCCTGCTGGCGCAGGCGGCGAGCGCGGTGGAGAACGCCGTTCTCTACGCGAACCTGCACAGGCGCACGGAGTCGCTGCGCCTCGCCGAGGAGCAGCTCAGGGTCGAGTTCTCGGCGCGGGAGCGGAGCGAGCACGCGCGCGCCGAGCTCCAGGAGGAGATCATCCGCGTGCAGAGCGCCCGCCTGGCGGAGCTCTCCACGCCCATCATCCCGATCACCGACCGGATCATGGTCATGCCGCTCATCGGGATGATGGACCGGCAGCGGGCGGAGCAGGTGCTCTGCACGGCGCTCCAGGGGGTCGAATCGAGCGGCGCCGAGGTCGTGATCATCGATATCACCGGCGTGAGGACGGTCGACGGCGACGTCGCGAGCACCCTGATGAACGCCGCCGTCGCCCTCCGGCTGCTCGGGGCGCAGGCGGTGATCACGGGCATCCGCCCCGACGTCGCACAGACGCTCATTCGCCTGCAGATCGACCTCGGCGCGGTGGTCACGCAGGGGACGCTCCAGAGCGGCATCGCCTACGCCCTGCAGCGGGTGGGGAGCCGCGGCGCGCCCCTCGGCGCGCGCCCGCGGTGAGGAGCGGCCGAACGCTGCTTGAGCAGCACCCTTCCCGCTGACGCTCAGAGCCGGTTGTACCCGTAATAGGCGACCACCGCCACGAGCGCGTAGGCACCATAATCGCGTGCGAACCTGCCTGCACCCTCCACGCCCTGCCGGAGATACGAGGCGGTGGTGGCCACTTCGCCCTGCACGAGGTTCGGCCGGTTTTCGCGTTCGGCGTCTCTCACCTCCTGCTCGAACGCCTCGAGCCCCTGCATTACCTGGGTGACGAGCTCGCTTTTGCTCATCCGTCCCCCGAAGATCGCGTTGTCCTGGAGGATGACGGGCGTGAATCCGTTCTGGAGGAGGAGCTTGTTCAAGAGGAGCATCGTGTTCAGCCGCCCGTTCGCGTCGGTGTAGAAGTGGCCGACGTGAAGGGCGCGGACGAGCCGGACGATGGCACCGAGCACGCCCTCCTTGTACGTCTTTTGAATCTTGCTCTCCTCCTTCACCCGTTGCTCCTCGCTCTCCTCTTTTTCTCCTCCGTTCCCTAGGAACCCCCATAGGTTGGACAGGCCGCTCGACTGGGACTGAACTTGCAACTTCCGCAGATCCTGCGTCAGATTGCGCGAGCGGACGGCAAGGCTTCGATCCTCGGCGGCAACCCTGAGATCCTCGTAGTAACGGCTGAACAGCGCGTTCACCCTGTCGCGGACTTCCTCCGTCTGGTAGTTGGTGATGATCACCCACTGCTGGCCGTTTATCGTGTTGTTTACACGGTATTTGGCGTTGTATTTTTTGTTGAACGCGACTTCCTCTTCGCTCCCAAGCTCGCGGGCGCGCGTCATCTCTAGCAGAGCGGTGTCGCTCGGCTTCTGCGGCGGTATGGTCATCGGGAACGTGGTGTGCTGGCCGCTCCGCTGGTGGGGCACTGGCTCGTAGTCATTGCCGCGGGTTTTTCGCAGCACGCCGTTCGTCACCATCTGGTGGAGTCGATCGTAGTCCTTGAAATTGAGGTCCACGTCGGCCTGCTGCGCGGGCAAGAGCTCCTGTTCGAACGCCCGCCTCATCGCGTCGTAGAAGCCCGGCGACTCGTCCAGATCGAAGTACAGAGCCCCCTTCCCATGGTGACGGCCTTCGATGAAGAGCTTCCACCAGCTCCGGCGCGGGAGACGCCCGAGGGCCGAGCGCTGGCCGCCGTAGCCGGGAGGATCCCACTCTAGTACGTCCAGGGCGTGGCGCGCCCGACTGGCGGCGATGCGCTCTCCCCTCGTCCCTGGAATGCGCTGCGCGAGGCCCTGGAGCAGCCTTCCGAGCGTCTGCCGCGCGTTGTTCACCTGCAGGTAGTCGACCCAGGCGCCGAACGTCGGGACGTTCTCCGTGTCGTAGTACCGCCGGACCTGCGCGCCGAGTTGGTTGAGCTGGGTGCCGTCCGACGCGAAGCGCGCCATTTGAACGACGCCCACCGGGATGCCGGTCCCCTCGGTCGCGCGGCGGGTCGCGGCGCCGACCGGCGACTGGAAGGCCGGTGGAAAAGGCTCCGGCGAGGCAGCCAGCGCCCCCATGAAGGCCGCCTCGGCTTCGAGGGCGCTGTCTTCGAGGATCGCGGGCCCGCCCGACGCGTTGCCCGCCTGTGCGCGCGCGGCCCGGCCGGAGCGCTGCTGGAGGACGTGGGACAGCTCGTGCCCCAGGAGCTCGCGGCCTCTCGCGGTGGACGGCTCGTAGCTCGCTGGGTCGATGAAGATGTCGGAGCCGATCGTGAACGCGCGCGCGCCGAGCAGCTTTGGCTCGGGGCCCACGTGCAGCCGGACGGCCGAGAAATCAGCGCCGAAGTACGACTCCATGTGCCGGCGCAGCATCTCAGGCAGAGGCCGCCCGCGGCCCAGCGGGAGGTGCCGGAGCAATCCCGGCGGCGCCATGGAGGGGCGCCGCACCGCCGCTCGCGCGTCCGGATTCGAGGGTTGCCACGCGGCCTGGATCACCGGCCCGCGCGACGAAGCCGTGGAATTACCCGCTCTCTTGTCTGGAATCGGTGGATGACGCACGGACGCTCTCCGGTACCTCGCCTGGGAATGATGGATGATGCGCGAGACACTCTCGCTCGCCGCGCCCATGTAGGGACGGCAGTCCAACAGACCGGCGCTGTGATCCTGCCCGGGTGGCGGTGACGGGCCAAGTTCCCGTCCTCGCCCGCTGTTCTCCGCTTGCCGAGCCTCCGTCGTAAAGCGCATCCTCACCTTGCGGACGCCACGTTCCCACGATGCCTCATCCCATCTAGCTCTTCCCTGGTTGCGCGCCCGCGAGAGGCCCCCGGCGAGACCTCCTGCCGACCCGGGGTGAGCTCAGCCGCCGAGGACCCAGCTCAGTGCGACGGCGGGCCGCTCTCGGGTCCGCTCTCCGCGCCGAGCGGCCTGGCCCTCGACCTCCGGAGCACCCGCCCCTCCAGCGGGTCGACGAACGCGGGCCTCACCGCGCCCGCGATGCGCTGCTGGATCCCGCGGGCGACGTGCGCGACGTGGGGCGGCTCCATCATCGTGAAATGGTTGCCAGGCACCACCTGGACCGCAAACTCCCCTCGCGCGAGGTCCATCCAGGCATTGACTGCGCGCGCGTCGTCCGGGCTGACCTGCTCCCGCGCGCGCAGGAACAGGACACTGGCGTCGGTCGGCTGCGGCACGTAGCTCGCGAGCGCCTGCCACGTGCTCGTGACCTCGGCGCGGAGCCGCGCGTCGTCCTCCATGGCCGCCGCGAAGACGCGGTATCTCTGCGACGCGACGGCCTCGAGCTTCGCCATCTCATGGGCGAGGCCGCTCGCCGGTGAGCGCTCGCTCGCGCGCGGGTCGAAGCCCGTGTCCAGGAGCAGCAGCAAAGGCACCTTGCGTCCTCGCGCGAGCAGCTGCTGCGCCATCTCGTATGCGACGACGCCGCCGGCCGAATGCCCTCCCAGGAGGTACGGCCCCTCGGGCCTGGCGCGCAGGATCTCGTCCACGTACCGGGCTGCGATATCGGGAATGGACGTGAAGCGGGGCTCGCTCAGCTCCACCCCAATCGGCTGAATCCCGTAGACCGGCAGCTCGCCGCTCAGGCGTTGCACCAGAGGGTGATACGCATGCACCGTCCCGCCGAGCGGCGGGATCAGGAACAGCGGCGCGGCGCCCGGCGCCCCCGCCTGCAGCGTGACGAGGATCTGTCCGGCTGGGCGCCGCTCGGTGAGGACCGCCGCGCTCCCGCTCCGCTGCGTCATCGCGGCGCTCAGGGGCGCCTGCGAGTCGGGCGGCAGCGCTTCCCGGACGCGCTCGGCGAGCGCCGCGACCTCCCGCAGCCGCGCGCTCGCCGGCGCGCCCGAGCCCGAGGGAGGACCGGACGACGCCGGCGGACTCCAGATCTTCGGCGGCAGGGATCGCACCGTGGCCGGGCCCACGGTGCAGGTGGCGTCGAGCACGTGAGCGGTGCGCTCGAACGGGTACGTGGGGAGCGGCACGCGCCTCCGGCGCTCGTCCCGGGAGAATGCGGCCCAGTCCACGTCGACGCCGGCGCACCAGAGCCGGCCCACCGCGGCGAGCAACACCGCGAGGTCGCCGGCGCCCTCGCCCGGGCCCGCCAGGGTGGTCGCGACCCGTCGCTCCGCGTCCGGGTGCCGCGACGCCACGGCGGCCAGGGTGGAGCCGGGCCCGACCTCGAGGAGGACGCGATCGGCCGAGGCGAGCAGCGCGGCGATGCGATCCTCGGGGCCAGCGGCGCTCGTGGCCTCCTCCTCCGCGCGCCCGCGCAGCGCGACCCGCGCGACCGCGTCGTCGAGCGAGAGCGTGCCGGCGACGCACGCGGCGGCGACCTCGCCCACGCCGTGCCCGAACAGCGCGGCCGGGCGGATCCCCCACGACATCAGGAGCCGCGCCAAGGCGACCTCGGTCGAGAAGAGGGCGGCCGCGGCCGCGCTGAAGCGCGGAGCGCCGATCTCCGCGTCGCCGCGGGCGCGCTCCTGCGCTTCGGGGAAGAGCCAGTCGCGGAGGTCGACCGGCAGCTCGCGGCGGAAGCGGTCGGCGCATTCGTCCATGCTCTCGCGGTAGGCGCGCTCGTGCAGGTAGAGCTCGCGCCCCATGCCGGCATGCTCCGCGCCCGCGCCGGGGAACATGAAGACGACCTCCGGAGGCCGCCTGCCGGCGACCTGCGTGAAGACGCGGGCGGGGTCGCGCCGATCGAGGCAGGCCGCGCCCGAGGCCGGATCCGCGCACACCACCGCGCGGCGGTGCGCGAAAGGCACCCTGCCGCGCTGCAGGGTGAACGCGACGTCGGCGAGCGAGCGCTCCGGCGCGCGCCGCAGGTGCTCGGCCAGCCGATCGGTGCTCCTCTCGAGCGCGGCGCGCGTCTTCGCCGAGACGACGAGCAGCTGGCAGCGCCTGGACGGGCCGGACGGCGCCGTCTCCGGCGCCTCCTCGAGCACGGCGTGCGCGTTCGTGCCGCCGATGCCGAAGGCGCTCACCGCGGCGCGGCGCGGGGCTCCGCCGCGCTTCCACGCGCGCGGCGCGGAGTTGACGAAGAACGGGCTGCTCGCGAGATCGAGCTCGGGGCCGGGCCGGCGGAAATGGAGCGTTCCGGGGATGAGCTCGCGCTCCAGCGAGAGCGCCGCCTTGATGAGGCCGGTCACCCCGTTCGCCGCGCGGAGGTGGCCGAGGTTGCTCTTCACCGAGCCGAGCGCGCAGAAGCCGACCTTCTCGGTCGCCTTCCGGAACACCCGCGCCAGCGCGGCCACCTCGATCGAGTCGCCGAGCCGCGTGCCCGCGCCGTGCGCCTCCACATACGTGATGCTCTCCGGGCTCACGCCGGCAGCGGCGTGCGCCCGCGCGAGGGTCTCGACCTGCCCCTCCAGGCTCGGCGCCGTGTAACCCACCTTGAGCGCCCCGTCGTTGGTGACGGCGGAACCGCGGATCACGGCGTGGATCGTGTCGCCGTCGTCCAGCGCGTCCTTCAGCCGCTTGAGGACGACGAGGCCGACACCGCTGCTCGCCACGATGCCGCTCGGCTCGGCGTCGAAGGGCCGGCAATGGCCGTCGGGCGAGGTGACCCGGCCTTCCTCGTAGAGATAGCCGATCCTCTTCGGCGTGAGGATGCCGACGCCTCCCGCGAGGACCATGTCGCTCTCTCTGGTGAGGAGGCTCTGGCAGCCGAGGTGCACGGCGACGAGCGACGTCGAACAGGCCGTCATGACGCTCACCGCGGGCCCCCGGAGCCCCAGCTTGTAGGCCACGCGCGTGGTCAGGGAGTCGGTCACGTTCCCGGTGTAGATCCGGTGGTGCTCCGAGTTCGGCGCGGCCGGAAGGGGCCCGACCTGCTCGATCCAGTAGCTCGGCGCGTCGCTCCCGGCGAATACGCCGATCGGCTTCGGGTAGGCGAGCGGGTCGTAGCCGGCGCTCTCCATCGCTTCCCAGGCGCATTCGAGGAAGGCGCGCTGCTGCGGGTCCATGAGCACGGCGTCCTGCGCGCTGTAGCCGAAGAACGCCGCGTCGAAGCACATGACGTCCTCGATCACGCCGGCCGCCGGAATGAACCCGGGCGACCGGTAGAGCTCCGACTCCACGCCGAGCGCCTTCAGCTCCTCGATGGAAAGGAAGGAGATCCCCTCGCCCCCGCCCTCGAGCATCGACCACAGCGCGTCGACGCTGCGCGCCTTCGGGAAGCGACCCGCCATTCCGATGATGGCGATGGCGTGCTCGGGGAGCGCCTCCCGCGCGGGCGCTCCGGTCGCGGGGGCCGCGGCGCCGCGCTCGCGCCCGGAGGCCGCGCTCTCCCCCGGGGCGGCCGCCCGAGAGCCCCTCTTCAGACGTGCAGAGAGGCTGCGGATCGTCGGGTACTGGAACAGCTCCATGAGGGGCACGTCCTCGCCGAGCCGCGCCCGGATCCCCGCGCGGACCCGGGAGAGGAGCAGCGAGTGACCGCCGATCTCGAAGAAAGGATCGTCGAGGCCGACCTCGTCGACGCCGAGCACCTGGCGCCAGATCTCGGAGACGATCCCCTCGATGTTCGAGGCGGGCGCGGGCGGCTCCGCCCGCGGCTCGGGTCTCGCGCGATCGTCGGCCGGAAGGGCCGCGATATCGACCTTCCCGTTCGCGGTGAGCGGCAGCGCGTCGAGCTTCACGAAGGCGGCCGGAACCATGTAATCGGGGAGCTTCGCCGCGGCGAGCTCGCGCAGGCCTTCAGGCATGACGCGCGCCTTCTGCCTCCGGAGAGGGCTGTTCGCGAGCGACCGGGCCGGCGAGGTCTCCCCGGGCCGCGCCTGGACCCAGGCGCGCGGCCGCGGCGCGCCGCCCTCCGAGCGTTCGACCGAGCGTTCGACCGAGCGTTCGACCGAGCGCTCGAAGAGCACGTCCATGCAGCCTGGGCCCGAGGTCCTCGACGCGGTGATCCGGACCGAGCAGCCGAGGCGCGCGCCGAGCGCCCACAGCGCCTCCGGCTCGATCGCGGCCGCCGCGCTCCGAGCAGCGAACTCGGCGCGGTCCAGCTCGGCGCCGCCCCCTTCCCGCAGCCGGCTCGCGGCGACCACGTCGGCGACCACGCGCGCGTTCGGGATCCCCAGGACCAAGAGCGCGCCGGAGCCCCCCTCGCGCAGCGCTCGCTCGACGCCGGCGAGGCCCTCCGAGGCAGCCCAGTCCAGGGATCGGCCGATGGCGATGGGCTCGGGCGCCACGCCCACGTGCAGGACCACGTCATAGCGGAAGCGCGTCATCTCGTCGGCGTCCGAACCCCGCTTGAGCCAGCACTCCACGTGCTCCACGCCAGGGACCTGGCCGGGCAGCGCGTGAAAGAACTCGGGCGCGAGGACGAGCTCTTCCTCGCCGAGGGCCGCCCGCCGCACCCGGGCAAAGAGCTCGGCCGAGGTCACGCTCGCGGGCGCGCGGTGAAGCTGCACCGAGGTGTGAAACGCCTCGAGCAGGGGAAGGCTCCTGATGTCGCCAAGGAACACGACGCCACCGGGCGCCGCGGCGCGCACGGCACCCTCGATCACCGAGCGCAGGTAATCGGCGCTGGGGAAATACTGGACGATCGAGTTCAAGACGATCACGTCGAAGCTGCCCGGCTCGACGCCGCTGAAGTCGTTCGCCTCCCGGCGCTGCAGCGACACATGCGAGAGCGCGCCGCGCGCGAGCTCGGGGCGGAGCAGCGAGATCGCCTTCTCCGAGAAATCGGTCCCCAGGTAGGCGGCGCACTGCGGGGCCAGCTGCAGGAGCAGGAGCCCCGTCCCACAGCCGATCTCCCATGCCCGGCGCGGCTGGAACGAGAGGATCCGCTCGACCGTGTGATCCCGCCATGCGCGCATCGCTCCGGCGCCGATCGGCTCTCCGGTGTAGCTGCTGTTCCAGCCCGTGATGTTGAAGTCCGGATCCACGCCGGCGCCGGCCTTCCCGTAGGTGCCGTCGTACAGCGCCTGCCACGCCGAGACGTGCTCCGCTTGCAGGGCCGGGGCCTGATCCGCGGCGCCGCCGTCGTCGAGGCGAGGGATGACGTAGGCGACGAGCCGCTTGTTGCCCGGCGCATCTTCCCGCGCCACCACGACGGCCTCTTCCACGGCGGGGTGCTCTCGCAGCACGGCCTCGATCTCGCCGAGCTCGATACGGTAGCCGCGGATCTTCACCTGGTTGTCGACCCGCCCCAGGAACTCGATGTTTCCGTCCGCGAGCCACCGGGCGCGATCGCCGGTGCGGTACATGCGCGCGCCCGGCTCGTCGGCGAACCGGTCGGGGAGAAACCTCGCTTCGTCGAGCTCGGGCCGGTTCAGGTACCCGCGGGCGACGCCGGCGCCTCCCAGGTAAAGCTCGCCGGGGACGCCCACCGGGACGAGCTCACCGCGCGCATCGAGGAGGTAAACCCGCATGTTGTCGATGGGGCGGCCGATCGACGGGTCGAGGGTCGCAGCCCCGCCGCTCGGCCGCGCCCTCGGCACGACACAGGAGGTCGCGACGACGGTCCCCTCGGTCGGACCGTAGTTGTTCACGACCTCGAACGGGAGCCCTGCGCCTGGCCAGACGCGGAGCTTGTCTCCTCCGGTGAGCAGGTACCGGAGCGCGACGGAAGCAGGCCAGTCGAGGCGCAGGAGCTCCTCGGCCACCGGCGTCGGCAAGAACGAGACGGTGATCCCTCGCGCGAGGAGCCACGCCTTCAGCTCGTCCGGGGAGCGGCGGAGCGGCTCCCCGGGGATGAACAGGCACGCTCCCGCGCACAGGTACGGCCAGAGCTCCCATACCGACGCGTCGAAGCCAGGGCTCGCGACGAGGGTCGCGCGATCCGCGGCGGTGACGGCGAAGCGCCGCACGTGCCACGCTGCCAGGTTCATGAGGCTCCGGTGCTCCACGAGCACGCCCTTCGGGCGGCCGGTCGAGCCCGACGTGTAGATGGCATAGGCCAGATCCCGGGCGCCCGCGCACACCGGAGGGGGCGACGCGTCGCGCGCTGCCATCTCCGGCCAGTCGGCGTCGAGGCGGATCACCGCGCCCGCGAACGGCGGGAGGCGATCGGCGAGGCGCTCCTGCGTGAGGAGCACCGGCGCCCCGGAGTCCTCGAGGAGGAACGCCAGCCGCTCTCTCGCGATCTCCGCGTCCACAGGGAGATACGCCGCGCCCGCCTTGAGGACCCCGACGATCCCGACCACCATCTCCAGCGAGCGCTCCGCGCAGATCGCGACCAGGGTATCGGGCGCGACGCCCAGCTCGAGCAGGCGGCGCGCGAGCTGGTTCGCCTGGCGATCGAGCTCCCCGTACGTGAGCGAGCCGCGATCGGACACGACCGCGGCGGCGTGCGGCGCGCGCGCCGCCTGCTCCTCGAACAGATCCAGGACGCAAAGGTCGCGAGGGAAATCGGCGCCGGTGTCGTTCCAATCGACGAGCAGCCGGCGCCGTTCGCGCTCCGGGAGCAGCGGCATCGACGAGACGGAGCGCGCGGGGTCCGAGGTCGCGGCGGCGAGGAGCGTGAAGAGGTGACTCAACATCCGCTCCATCGTCGCCCGCTCGAAGAGGTCGGTGCTGTACTCCAGCATCCCGGCGACGCCGCCGGCGCTCTCCCAGGCATAGAGCGAGACGTCGAAGATCGTCTTCCTCGTGTCCGTGTCGATGGCGCGCGCCTCGATCCCGCGGAGGTGGAGCTCGCGCTCCGCGGGCGGCTGCGGCGCGAACACGATCTGCACGAGGGGGCTGTAGCTCGGGTCGCGCTCCGGCTGGAGCTCCTGGACGAGCCGCTCGAACGGGAGCCTGTCGTGCGCATAAGCGTCCAGGCACACGCCCCTCACGCGGCGGAGCAGCTCCTCGAACGACGGCCCGCCGGAGACGTCGATCCGGATGGGGATCACGTTGACGAAGAAGCCGATCGCCGCCTCGAGATCGGCGTGATCCCGGCCCGCGCTCGGCAGGCCGACCAGGAGGTCGTCGCGTTGCGTGGTGCGGTGGAGCAGGACGGCGAACACGGCCAGGAGGACCATGTTCACGGTCACGTCGTTGCGCGCGCCGAGGTCCCGGACCGCCCTTCCGACCTCCGGATCGAGCTGGAACGGGAGGGTCGCGCCGCGGAAGGTCTGGACTGCTGGCCGGACGTGATCGCTCGGCAGCTCGAGCAAGGGCGGCACGTCGAGGAGCCTCTGCTTCCAGCCGGCGAGCAGCTCCGACAGGACCTCTTCGGTCATCTGCTCGCGCTGCCACGAGGCGAAATCGGCGTACTGGAGCGGCGCGTCCGGCAGCGCCGCCGGAGCCCCCCGGCAGAAGGCATCGTAGAGCGCCGCGATCTCACGGTAAGCGACCTCGAGCGACCAACCGTCGACGGCGATGTGGTGGATGTGCAACCAGAGGACGTGATCCCGAGGCCCGAGCCGGAGCAGCCCTGCGCGGAAGACGGGGCCGCGCTTCAGATCGAAGATCCTCTGGGCCTCCGACGAGAGGTGCTCCTCCGCCTGGGCCTCGCGCTCCTCCCCGGAGAGGTGCTGGAGATCCGCCACCTCGAGCCGGAAGGAGGCGTCCTCGGCGACGATCTGGACGGGCTGGCCGTCGAGCTCCGTATAGACCGTGCGCAAGATCTCGTGTCTGCGGACGAGCTCACGGAGGCTCCTGTCGAGCGCAGGGACGTGGAGGTCCCCGGCGAGGCGGAAGGGACAGAGGCAATTGTAGGCCCTGCTCTCCGGCGCGAGCCGGTGGAGGAACCACATGCGCTCCTGCGCGAACGACAGGGGGATCGATCCCGCTCGGGCGCCTCTCGGAATGGCCTGATCGCCCCGGGCCGCGGCGCGCTCCTTTCCGCTGAGCAGCGCCGCGAGCGCGGCGACGGTCGGGTGGGCGAAGAGCTGCTGGAAGGTGACGTCGATCCCGAAGGCGCCGCGCAAGCGGGAGAACAGCCGGAGCGCGTGCAGCGAGTCGCCGCCCAGCGCGAAGAAGCTGTCGTGCACGCCGACGTGATCGACGCGCAGGAGCTCCTTCCAGAGGTGCGCCAGCTCCTCTTCCAGCTCGGAGCGCGGCCCGAGGAGCGCGCTCCGGAGCTCTGGACGAGCGCCGCTCGGCGCGGGCAGCGCCTTGCGGTCGAGCTTCCCGTTCGGCGTGGTGGGGAACGACGCGAGCAGCACGATCGCGGACGGGACCATGTAGCTCGGCAAATGGCTCTCGAGAAAGGCGAGGAGCGCCGGAGCCAACACGCGCTCGTCGCTCGCCGGGCCGCCCTGGCTCGTCCGGTGAGGGACCACGTAGGCAACGAGCGTCTTTTCCCCGGGCGCGTCTTCGCGCGGCACAACGACGGCCTCGCGTACCTCGGGGTGTTGGGCCAGCACCGACGCGATCTCGCCCACCTCGATGCGGTGGCCGCGGATCTTCGCCTGGTCGTCGACCCGACCGAGGTACTCGAGGTCTCCCGACGGGAGGTAGCTCGCGAGATCACCTGTCCTGTACAGGCGAGCGCCTGGGTCGTCGCTGAACGGGTGCTCGATGAACCGCTCCTGCGTGAGCTCGGGCCGGTGAAGGTAGCCGCGCGCGAGGCCCGCGCCGCCGACGTAGATCTCTCCGGGGACGCCGACCGGGACGAGCGCGCGGTTGCGATCGAGGAGGAGCACCTGCGTATCGGGGACCGCGCGGCCGATCCTGCTGGACCAGGGTCGCTCGAGATCGGACAGGCCGACAGGGCGGTAGGTGACGAACATGGTGGTCTCGGTGGGGCCGTAGAGGTTGAGGATCGCGGGCCCCCTGTCGCCGTGGCGCTCCCACCACGGCTTCAGCGCGGTCACGTCGAGGGCCTCGCCGCCGCAGATCACGAGCCGGAGCGCGAGTCGCTCTCTGGCCTCCGGCTCGATCGTCTCCTCGGCGTGGACGAGCAGGCGGAACGCCGACGGCGTCTGGGTGAGCACCGTCACCCCCTCCTCGCCGAGGAGCCTGTAGAACAGCTGCGGCGCGTGGATCACGGGCCGCGGCACGACGACGAGGCGACTGCCGTGGAGGAGCGCGCCCCAGATCTCGAAGACGGAGATGTCGAAGGCGAACGAGTGGAACGTCGTCCACACGTCCTGATCTCCGAAGCGGAACCATCCGGCGGTGGTGTCGAACAGGCGAAGGACGTTGGCGTGGCTGACCATCACGCCCTTGGGCTTCCCGGTCGATCCCGAGGTGTAAATGATGTACGCGAGGTCCTCCGGACCCTCGTTCGGCGAGGGCGCCACCTTGTTTTCGGGCTGCCGGTCGATCATGGCCCGATCCGCGTCGAGGCACACCACCCTCGCGCTCCCGCTCCGGAGCCGGGAGGTGAAGCGCTCCTCGGTGAGGATCACGGGGACGCCGGCATCTTCGAGCAGGAAGGCGAGCCTGTCCTCCGGGTAAGAGGGGTCGAGCGGGACATAGGCGCCGCCGGACTTGAGGACGCCGAGCAGCGCCACGATCATCTCGAGCGATCGTTCCAGGCAGATGCCGATAGGGACCTCGGGCCCCGCGCCGCGCTCCCGGAGGAGGTGGGCTATCTGGTTGCTCCTTCGATCCAGCTCGGCATAGGTGAGACGCTGCCCCTCGAACACCACCGCCACCGCGGAAGGGCTGCGCCGGGCGTGCGCCTCGACCCGCTCGTGCAGCCGATCGCGCGGCGGATCGAACACCTCGCCGCGATTCCACGCGAGCAGCGCGCGGCGCTCCTCCTCGGTCAGGACCGGCAGCTCCGAGACGCGCTGCGCCGGGTCGCCCGCCGCCCCGCGGAGCAGCGCCGCCCAGTGCCCGAGCAGCCGCTCGACCGTCGCGCGCTCGAAGAGGTCTCGATTGTAATCGACGCGCGCGAGGAGGCCCGCGTCCGTCTCCTCGACGCGGACGGCGAGCTCGAAGGCCACCTCGGTCGCCTCGAGCGCCACCTCCGTCAGCGTGAGCAGAGGGCCTCGCTTCGGCTCCAGCGTGCTCGGCTCGCTGGAGAAGGTGGCCTGGACGATCGGTGCGCGGCTTGGATCCCGCGGCAGCGAGAGCTGCTCGACCAGAGAGGTGAAGGAGAGATCCCCGTTCTCGCTCCCCTCCTGCAGGGAGCGGCGCACTTGACGCAGGAGCGCGCGAAAGCTCGGATCGGCGCCCAGCCTGCCCCGTACGGTCACGAGATTCCCGAATGCCCCGATGAGCCCTCGGGTCTCCTCGTCTCGTCCGGACAGCGGAACGCCGATGAGGACGTCGTCCTGGCCGGTATGGCGGTGGAGCACGGCGTGCATTCCCGCGAGCAGGACCGCGGACAGCGCCACGTCCTCCTCCCGGGCCAGGGCGCGGAGCTCTCGCACGAGCTCCCGATCGAGCGCGCACTCCACCGAGCCTCCGGCGAAGGTCCGCACCGCGGGCCGCGGCCGATCGGTCCGGATCTCCAGCGCCTCCGGTGCTCCCGAGAGCTCGCGACGCCAGTGCGCGAGCTGCTGGTCGAGGAGCTCGGCGGTCCTGTGCTCCCGCTGCCGCCGCGCGTGATCCTGGTAGCGTAGCGGCGGCGCCCGAAGCTCGACGCCATGATAGCCGTCGAATAGCTCCGAAAAGAACAGCGCCATGCTCGGTTTGCCATCCGAGAGCAGGGGGTGCATGGAGAGCGTGATGAGGTGGCGCCCTGGATGCACCCGGATGAGGCTCACGCGCCAGAGGGGGCCGCGCTCCAGATCGAGGGGCAGAGCGATCTCCCGGCGGGCCACCGCGAGCGCGGCTCCCTCCGAGGCGGGCTGCCCTTCGGCGCCGAGATCCACCTCGAGGAAGGCGATGTCTGCCCGCGGCGAGACGACCTGCACCGGCTGCCCCTCGTGCTCTGCGAAGGATGTCCTCAGGATCGCCTGACGCCCCGTGAGCTTCTCGATGGCATGGACCAGCCTGGACACATCCAGCTCGCCGTCCAGCCACGCCGCGCCCCCTTCGTTCAAGCCCGGCGCGGCGCCTCGGCTCCGGGCGAGCAGCCAAGTACGTTCTTGCTCCAGAGAGAGCGGGGAACAGGAAATTTCGTTCATCGCGGATGACCTCCTTGTTGCTGATAGGGGTCGGTCGCATCGATGCGCGTGGAGTAACCGCGCGCCGCGTCGTACGTTCGACGCGCGCACACCTGCGCGCACACCGTGCTTGCTGATCTGTCGTACGCTCTTCAATCAGGGTCGCCTGGTGACCTGGGCACGAGGAGCAGGCGCCAAGCTGGGCCAAAGCTTGCGAAAAAAAATGCAGAAAAATGCAAAAAAAGCTAAATCGATGTCGTCCGTATCACGAGGGGCGCGATGCGGACGCTACGCAGTATGAAGTATGAACACCACGACGCCAGTGCGTATTGGGGAGGATGCGGTTGCTGGCGATTGATGGACCTTGTCCGAATTCGGGGATCCCGACCTCGCGCCTGCTCTTGTGGGCCGATAGACAAATCCAGCTTCCGCCTCGCCCGGCGTTGGTCCTCTTCCCCACCTTCCGGGTGGCTTCCAGCGCATCACGTCCGAATCGTGCTTGCGGCAGCCCTCGACACGCTCGGTCCTCCGCTGCTCCGTTGCCACCCAGGAAACCAGCGACGGGAATGACTGGACGAGGCGCGGGCGACAGGCAGGGCGCAATCCAGTCATCCCGCACCGTGGAGGCCTGTCATGCCTCCGGCCCGCCGACGCTCGCAGCCTGGCGGAATCGACCGCGTAGCCTACCGCAAGAGCACCGCGGGCCAGAGATCCGCCGGTCAGGGCGACGTGTGCCTGCGACGAGCGCCGCTGGCGTCATGAGGTCGCCGAGCCAGCCAGCGATAGCGCGCGCGCCGGGCCGGAAGGAGAGCGAGCAGCGCGGTCACCACGAGGACACCGCCCGTCGAGCTGCGTGTCGCGCCGCCGACCGAACATCCGCCGTCGTCGCGGGCCGGGGCTCCGGGCGCGATGCCCTCGTCCGGAACGATCTCGGCCTGTCGCTCGCATTCCCCCTCCACGCAGTCCGGATCGGGAGCACCGCAGCCGCAATCGCACTGTCCTCCCTCTCCGTACCAGAGGGACGAGCACACCCAGTGACCGGGCGGCGTGAGCCCGCAATCCAGGCGGCACGTCCGCCACTCGCTTGCCTCGCAGCGGCCGTCGCCGCAATCGGGGACGCCGCAGTCGGCGGGGCAAGTGGCCACCTCCTCGCCGAGCGCGCAGATCGAGTCCTCGCACACGCCGGCGTCCCCGCAGAGCCGCTCGCTCGGCCACCCTTCCTCGCAGAGCGCCTGAACTGCCCGCCCCGCGAGGATGATCCCCTCTCCCGTTCGAGTACCAGACGAAGACGTGGTCCGTCGTCCCCGCGATGCCGATGCCTCGGACGCTCGCGATCGTGTAACCCGGCGGCAGCGCGTAGGACGTCGGCCCCTGGTGGGCGTCGAGATCCCACCTGTGGCGAGACGTTGATGGTCTGCCTTCCGCCCTGTCTTCCGGCGGGCGAGGTGCACTCGTTGCTGAGGACGAACTCGACGTAGTCGCTCTGGGTCGTGCGGGCGACGAAGTCGAAGTCGGTGTTCGTCTCCCAGTGAGCGATGGCGTCGTCGATCTTGGTCCGCATCTCTGTCGGCACGTCGCCGTCGATCAGGAAGGGTATGGTGCGGTTGGGCCACCGATAGTCTCTTATCGTCACGCCAGATCCCTTTGGCCGCGACTCGAACTCCTCCACCGTGCCCGGCACGATGTCGCCCTGGTAGATGGCCCGTCCGTCCACCACGTCGTAGTTGAGCTCCTCGGGTCCGTTCTTCCCATTGACGAGCAGCGACCGGCTCTCGCCCTGGCGCTTGATGTTGAGCTCAGCCGACATCGACTCGGTGAAGCAAGGTCCACGGAATCGATGGTGCAGGGGTCCACCTCGGCGTGGGCGACGATCGGCTCGTCCCGGTTCCCTGATCGCGCCAGCAGCACTCCACGCGTCGCCATGCTCGACCGAGCGCCGAGGGCGGCGCGCGCCAGCTCGACGGCCCTGTAGCCGCGTGGGGCGACGGGAGCGTGGGGACCAGGGGCATCGAGACATCCTGGTCGACAAACTGGACAATGGACGGCTAAATCTAGAGAGAAGCACCTGAATTCTAGATCGACACGGGCTCTATCTAGAGCTTTCTCTCTCTGATCTGGTTAGATCAAGGCTACGTCGAGAGAATAACCTCAAAAAACCAGGTCATCACACCTTGGATCCAGAGAATCATCTCAAAAAACCAGGTCATCGCACCCTGGATCCAGAGAAACAGCTCAGAAATCAAGCGAAGCAGGTGGGGTCGACTGCGAGCGCATGGTCCGGCCCGACTTCCGGTGGCCGACGTCCCACCGCTCGTCTCTCGACGCGCCGCAGCGCCGCGCTCGAAATCCCCGCCAGCGGCTCTTCGGTCACGGTGAGCCTGAATGGCGTCGCGGGAGAGCGTATCCAGGCGATCCGGGGCAGTCGCGTCGCCATGAACCCCGAGCCGGGGAGACGTGTAGCCGCGGCCGGTCGACGCAACGCGTCTCGCGCGCTGCGCCGCGCTCCGGCAGCGGTTCCGCCACGGCCCGCCGCTCGTGCATCCGGCGGGCCGGGTCGGCGGCGCCTCGGCCCGGAGCCAGGGGCTTGCGCAAATTTCGGTGCCAGGCATTGTGCCGGTGCGACGGGCCCTTGGCACCGGGCGAAACCTTTCCAACAATCCCGACCCGTTCAACCCTCGAGAAAACAGTGGAAACGCAAAATTCTACCATCATCTATACGAAGACGGACGAGGCGCCGGCCTTGGCCACCTATTCGCTCCTCCCGATCGTCGAGGCGTTCACGAAGGCCGCCGGGGTTCGAGTCGAGACGCGCGACATCTCCCTGGCGGGCCGCATCCTCGCCAGCTTCCCCGAGCGCCTGACGGACAGCCAGAAGCTAGGCGACCACCTGGCGGAGCTCGGCGAGCTGGCCAAGACGCCCAACGCCAACATCATCAAGCTACCCAACATCAGCGCCTCCATCCCGCAGCTCGTGGCCGCCATCAAGGAGCTGCAGCAGCAGGGCTACGCCGTGCCGGACTATCCCTCCGAGCCGAAGACAGAGGAGGAGAAGGCGATCAAGGCGCGTTACGCCAAGGTGCTCGGCAGCGCCGTGAACCCCGTCCTGCGCGAGGGCAACAGCGATCGTCGCGCCTCGCCGGCCGTCAAGGACTACGCCAAGAAGCACCCGCACTCGATGGGCGCGTGGAGCCGTGAGTCGAAGAGCCACGTCGCTCATATGTCGAGCGGCGACTTCTACGGCAGCGAGAAGTCCGTCGTGGTGGACAAGGCGCAGGAGCTGAAGATCGAGCTCGTCGCCGGCGGCAAGACGACCGTGCTCAAGCCGAGCGTCAAGGTGCAGGCGGGCGAGGTCGTCGACGCAAGCGTGATGAGCGCCAGGGCCCTGCGCGTGTTCTACGCCGAGCAGGTGGCGGACGCGAAGAAGCAGGGAGTGCTGTTCTCGCTGCACCTCAAGGCCACGATGATGAAGGTCAGCGACCCGATCCTCTTCGGGCACGCCGTCAGCGTGTTTTATGCCGAGGCGCTCGAGAAGCACGCGGCCACGCTGGCCAGGGTCGGCTTCGACCCGAACAACGGCATCGGCGACCTGTACACGAAGATCCAGAGCTTGCCGGCCGACGAGAAGGCGGCGATCGAGGCGGACATCAAGGCCGTCTACGAGCAACGCCCGACGCTGGCCATGGTCGACTCCGACCGCGGCATCACCAACCTGCACGTGCCCTCGGACGTGATCGTCGACGCCTCGATGCCCGCGGCCATCCGCTCCAGCGGCAAGATGTACGGCACCGACGGCAAGCTCTACGACGCCAAGTTCACGATCCCCGATCGCTCGTACGCCGGCATCTACCAGGCCACGATCGAGTTCCACAAGCAGCATGGGGCGTTCGATCCGCGCACGATGGGCAGCTCGCCGAACGTGGGGCTCATGGCGCAGGCGGCGGAGGAGTACGGCTCACACGACAAGACGTTCAAGATCGCCGAGAGCGGCACGGTGCGCGTCGTCGACGCCTCCGGCAACGCCCTGCTGGAGCAGAAGGTCGAGGCCGGCGACGTCTTCCGCGCTTGCCAGACGAAGGACATCGCGATCAAGGACTGGGTCAAGCTGGCCGTCTCCCGCGCGCGCGCCACGGGCGTCCCGGCGGTGTTCTGGCTCGACGAGAACCGCGCCCACGACAGGAACCTGATCGCCAAGGTCAAGGCAACCCTGCCCGAGCACGACACCAAGGGCCTGGAGCTCCCGATCATGAGCCCGGTGGAGGCGATCAAGTTCACGCTCGGCCGCATGAAGGAGGGCAAGGACACCATCAGCGTCACCGGCAACGTGCTGCGCGACTACCTGACGGACCTGTTCCCGATCCTGGAGCTGGGCACCAGCGCCAAGATGCTCTCCATCGTGCCGCTGCTGGCCGGCGGCGGCCTGTACGAGACCGGCGCCGGCGGCTCGGCGCCGAAGCACGTCCAGCAGCTGCAGAAAGAGAACTACCTGCGCTGGGACTCGCTCGGTGAGTTCCTGGCGCTGCAGGTGTCGATCGAGGACCTCGCCAACAAGACCGGCAACGCCAAGGCGAAGGTGCTCGCCAAGGCGCTGGACACGGCGATCGGCCTGTTCCTCGAGAACAACAAGAGCCCGGCGCGCAAGGTCGGCGAGATCGACAACCGCGGCAGCCACTTCTACCTGGCGCTCTACTGGGCGCGGTCCCTCGCCAAGCAGACCGAGGACAAGGAGCTGGCGGCCAAGTTCGGCAAGCTCGCCCAGACCCTGACGGACAACGAGTCCAAGATCGACGGCGAGCTGATCGGCGCGCAGGGTAAGCCCGTCGACCTCGGCGGCTACTACCACTTCGACGATCGGAAGACGTTCGCCGCGCTGCGGCCCAGCGCCACGCTGAACGCGGCCATCGACGGCTTCTCCTGAATCATTCACGGCTTCGCGGCGCTCCCCAGCTCGGCCGGGAGCGCCGCGTCGAGCCAGGCCTCGAAGGTGCTCGACAGCGCGCAGGTCGCCGCGCCGCCGCAGAGGTCCGCGCGCTTCGCCGCGAGCTCGCCCTCGAGCGCCTCCCGCGTGGCTCCCAGCGCGCGCGCGCAGACGAGGTTCTTCGCCGTCTGAGCGACGTTCACGCCGCTGCCGGCCGTCACGACGACCGCCGCGGGCTTCTTGCCGCACGCGCGGCCGAGCGCGGCTGTCGCGCCCGCGCCGCGCCCTCGCCGGCGCCGTCGGCCGCCACGGGCTCGCCCGGCTTCTCGGCCGCGGCCTCCGCGCTCGGATCGTGGATCACCGCGCGAACGGGGTGCCCTCCGGTCCCGTTCTTCTTCCGGCAAAGCAGCTCGAGCCAGCCGTCGAGGCTCTTCGCTTCGCAACCGAGGCCGACGGCCGCTGCGATCGACTCGCTCCGGCCGTCCTTGAAGGACGCCGGCGCACCGGGAGACGCCGGCGCGGTCGACGGCGGAGCCGGCTCGGCGGGCGCCGCGGTCGCGGGGGCCGACGAGGCCGCCTCCGCGGCGGCCGGCGACGCTGTCTCCGCGGCGGCCGCCGCCGGTGCGCTCGATCCGGCCACGGCGTCGTGTTCCGGGCGCGCCAGGCGAACCGAGCTCGATCCTCGCCGGCCAGATCGGATAGGCTGAGCATCCCATTCCATCGCGGCGTCAGGCGCCTGGAGAGAGCAGATGAGCGAGTCCAGCATTCACGGCGGTTGTCTTTGCGGGGCGGTGACATTCGAGGTCGACCCGCCGTTCCAGTTGATGGCCCATTGCCATTGCTCGCGCTGTCGCAAAGGCACGGGCACGGGCCACGCCACGAATCTGGCCGTCGATCCCGGCCAGCTCCGATGGCTGTCAGGGGAAGAGGCCATCACACGCTATGAGCCGCCCACGGCGAAGAGCTTCGGGAAGTGGTTTTGCAGTCACTGCGGGTGCCCCGTCCCGCGCCTGAGGCGCGGCGGCAAGATCGTGCTCGTCCCGGCGGGGTCGCTGGATACGGCGCCGCCCATCTCGCCGACGGATCACATCTTCTGGGCATCCAGAGCGCCGTGGGGGTGCGCCAGCGGAGGGCTTCCAACCCACGACGAGTACCCAGCGTCGTGGTAGGACGACCGGGCGTGTCGTCCCCTTGAGCGTGGCGCATGGTCAGCGGGTCACGCTGCTGTCCGGCCCGGCGCCCTTGGGGGGCTCGTAAGGCTCGGGGCTCTTGCCGACGGTCCTGAGGTTCACGAGCTTGTTGAGCAGGTCGAACCAGAACGGCGCGCCGAGGGAGGCGGCGGCCGCGGTGATGAGGATGCCGGGGGTCAAAAGCCTGTCGAGCACCCCGCGGAGCCAGCCGACGATGCCCTGGCCGAGGACCGCCGCGATCGCGTTCCAGAGCTTCGGGACGCTCGTGTGCTCGGGGGCCTTCACGCCCCAGGTGATCTCGACGTCGAGCCCGGTGATCCGCGAGCGAGCGGCGCTTCCCTCGGCGATCGCGGCCATGATGTCCTCGTTCTGGTCGACGCCGCCGGCCTGGGGCGCGGCGCGGGGCGGCGACTTCGCGATCTCCTGCGCCGCCGCGATCAGCCGGGCGCGCACCACCGCGTCGCGCGAGAGGGCGCCCGCGAGGCGGATGCTGTCGGCGTTGAACCCGACGCAGAGCACGAGCGCCGTCGCGGTGATGATCAGCTGCGCGCGGCGCTTGTACCGGCCGGCGGCCCGGTCCATGGCGTCATTGAACCAGCGCTCCAGCCGGATGTTGGCCTCCCGCATGTCCTTGACCGTGGAGTCGACGATCGTGGTGAGGGCGCGCCGGAGATCGCTCTTCGGCGGCATGCTCCGGAGGATCCGCTTCAGCTCGTCGAGCGGGTCCTCGTCGCGGCCCGGCACCGCCGCAATCTCGCCCGGCGCAGGCGCGGCGGCGCTCGCCTGCGCCGGAGGGACGCCGTCGCTCGCCTGCTGCAGGGGCGCGGAAGCGGCGTCGCCCGCCGGCGCAGGCGCGGCGCCGGCCTGCGTAGGTGGAGCGCTGGCCTGCGGGGGCAGCGCCGCGGCGCCGTCGGGCCAGGGGACGTGCCGCAGGGTGTCGATGAGCGCGGCCACGAACGCGTGCGACGGGATGTAGGACGGCCCTACCCAGCCGTACTTGAGATCCTTGATCAGCGGGTGCTCGCGGAGCTTCGCCGCGAGCGGGCTCGGGAGCGGTCCTGGCATCACCCGGGTGCGCACGAACTCGACAGCACCCCGCGCCACGCGCTTCATGACCTGCTCCAGCGGAGAGCCCTTGGGGGCGGCGGTATCGGCGGCGCCGGGCGACTGCTTCACGTGCGCGTCGAGCTCTCTATCGGCCAGCATGATCTCGATGCTCTGCGCCAGGTTGAGCGCGCGCAGCCGGAGCACGCCGGCGAGCGCCTCGTGGATGGCCGAGCAGAGGACGCTGAGCAGGAAGAAGACGCTGACGAGGCCGATCGCGATGTCGAGGGTCGTTCCCATGGGCATCCGGAAGGGCAGGGCGCGCGGCGGCGCGAGGCGCAGGCCGGCGCGCGTCGCGCTCCCCCGGCCAGCAGGAACAGGAAGGAAGAGGCGGCCCTGCGAGCGCCCGTTCCTCGCCGCGGCCCGACCAGCAACTCCCCTCCGCGGCCCGAACAGCATACGCCACCCGGCGCCGCGGAGCGAGCGGGAGAGCGCGCTCGTTCTCGCGTGTCATCCCGCGTCATCCCGCGCTCGATGCCACGGGATCTTGGTCTACCATCACGCCCCCGTGACGAGCACCACCCTACCCCCCGAGTCGCGGCGCAGCAGCGCGCCGCAGCCGCGCGCCTCCTGGGTCCAGGAGAGGGCCGACCCCGACCGGACGACGATGCGGCCCAGGCGCGCCCGGCTCATGCACGAGCCGCCGCCGGCGTCGCCGCCCGGGACGCTCGTCATCGAGGAGACGCAGCGGCCGAAGATCTTCGTCATCGACTACGACGCCGAGGTCGTGTCCGAGAAGGAGATCCAGAGCGTCGACGAGTGCATTCCCTACCTCACGGACGACCGGCCCTCCATCACGTGGGTCGATGTCCGGGGGCTCGGGCACAAGGGGACCTTCGAGCGGCTGGGCGAGATCTTCCGTGTCCACCCGCTCGCGCTGGAGGACATGGTCAACGTGCCCCAGCGGCCGAAGGCGGACGTCTACGGGGGCGAGCACGTCCTCATCATCGCGCGGATGGCGCAGGTCAACGAGCGCTGCGTGCTGCGCACCGAGCAGCTGGCCATCCTGGTCGGCAAGAGCTTCGTCCTGACGGTGCAGGAAGAGGCCGACTGGGACGTCATGGAGGCCGTGCGGGAGCGCATCCGCACCGGCCGGGGCTCGATCCGGGAGCGGGGCGCCGATTACCTGGCGTACGCATTGCTCGACGCGGTCGTCGACGGCTTCTTCCCGGTGCTCGAGCGGCTCGGCGAGCACATCGAGGACCTGGAGGTCGAGGTGATCGACGCGAAGCGCCGGATGTCGAAGCCGATCCACGATCTGAAGCGGGATCTGCTCACGCTCCGGCGCGCCATCTGGCCGCAGCGCGATCTCGTCAACGCGCTGCTCCGCGAGGACAACCCGATCATCGCCAAGGACACGCGGCTCTACCTGCGCGACACGTACGATCACGCGGTGCAGCTGATGGACATGGTCGAGACCTACCGCGAGCTGAGCTCCGGCCTCATGGATCTCCACCTCTCCGGGATGTCGAACCGGATGAACGAGATCATGAAGGTGCTCACGATCATCTCGACGATCTTCCTCCCGGTCACCGCCATTGCGGGCATCTACGGGATGAACTTCCACCACGAGAGCTCGCCGTTCAACATGCCGGAGCTCGACTGGTACTACGGCTATCCGCTCGTATGGTGCCTGATGCTGGCGAGCGTCGTCGGGCTGCTCACGTACTATCGCCGCAAGGGCTGGATCAGGAAGGACGACGACGGCGGCTGAGCGTCAACAAGCGGCGCGAGCGCGGCGCGTCAGCGCTCCTTCGCGGGCGCGTAGAACGCGAGGTTCCCGAGCAGGCGCGGATCGCCGGGGCGGCGCGCGAGGGCCTTGCGCAGCGCCGCCTCGCCGGCGGCGAGCTCGCCGACGTGGAACGCGCTGGTGGCGACGAGGTCGAGCAGCTTGTGCTCGTAGACCTCGGCGTCCACGAAGAGGGTGGCCTGGGCGGGGAAGGGGAGGGCGGCGCCGCGGGAGGCGAAGAGGTAGGTGAGCGGCCAGCACCGCTGTCCGTACCAGTGCCAGGCGACGGCGAAGAGCGGCTCGGCGCGGTGCGGGCTGTGGGCGTGGGCGTCGAGGTAGCGCTGCTGCACCTCGGGCCAGGGGCGCCCGAGCGCGGCGGCGGTGCGCGCCATGCGGAACAGCGATTCGTAGACCTCCTCCTGCCAGCCGCCGAGCGCGGCGCGCCGCTCGTAGGCCTCGAACGCCTCCGCGTGCCGGCCGAGGCACTCCAGCGTCTGCGCGAGGTAGAACGCGGCGCGGCCGTCGCGGGGGGAGCGGGCCAGCGCGGCGGAGAGCAGCTCCAGGTCGCGCTGCCACCTCCGGCTCTGGGCGGCGGCGTCGCGGCGAGAGAGATCGTGGACGATGTGGGCGTCGGGGACGCGGATCGAGGGGGGCGGCTCGCCGTCCTTGGAGAGCACCTCGTGGGTGGCGCCGACGTAGCGCCACCCGGCCGAGGCGCGGGCGAGCCGGGCGGAGTCGTAGACGGAATCGCCGTAGCGCACGCGGACATGGTAGGCGCCGTGCCCCGGGCCCGACGCGTCGCGGCGCTCCTCGCAGAAGCGACGGAGCGCGTCGCCGGCGACGAGGCGCTCGTCGCCGCTCAGCATGAGGGTGAACACGGCCGCGTCGCCCGCGAGGTCGAGGGCGCGGCTGCGCGTCGCGCCGAAGTCGGCGAAGGGCTCCTCGACGAGATCGCCGGGGACGCCCGCCATGGCGGAGCGCGCGAGGGCCTGTGTGCCGTCGGCGGAGCCGGTGTCGAGGAGGGTGAACCGGTCGACGTGGGGCCTGGCCGAGGCGAGGGTCTCGCGGATGGAGGGGGCCTCGTCCTTGACGATCATGACGAGCGCGAGGAGGGGGGGTGTCACGGGAGCAGTATGCCGCCGGACGCCGGTGGACCGGGGGTTTTAAAAATTGAAGAGGAGGAGGGCGCGCGCCGGAGCGCGGGAGGGGTGACGCGCGGCGGCGGAGGTAGGGCGCGCTCTCTGCGGATTGGTCACGGCCCTGGCGTTCTGTACACTCTCCATGTCATTGTAATGAACATGCGCGGACGCCGGAGTGCTCTCGTGTTCATCGGCGCAGTGGCGCTCCTCGCGCTCGCCGGCAGGGCGGAGCGCGCCTCGTCCGATTCGGGCTCTGCTCCCGGAGGCCACGGGCCGGGCCGCCCGCGCTTCGAGAAGGCGCTCGACGTGCAGGTGTTCCAGCGCGGGAACATCCACACACACACGTCCCTGAGCGATGGGGACAGCGAGCCGCGCGACGTCGTCCGCTGGTACCGCGAGAACGGGTATTCCTTCGTGGCGCTGACAGACCACAACCAGCGCGTCGATCCTGCGATGTTCCAGGATCCCTCGTCGGCGTCGAAATTCGCCGTGATCCCCGGCGAGGAGGTCACGATGTGGGCCGAGGGGAAGGCCGTGCACGTGAACGCGCTCTGCACGCGGGCGACGATCGGCGGGGGCGCCTTCCTGACCAAGGGGGAGGCGCTGAAGTGGGCGATCGGGCGTGTGTGGGCGGAGGGGGGTGTGGCGCTCATCAACCATCCGAATTTCGACTGGTCGTTATCCGCCGGCGACCTCCTGGCGGCGCCTGCGGCGGAGCTCCTCGAGATCCACAGCGGGCACCCGTACGTGTACACGGACGGCGACGCGACGCGCCTGTCGCACGAGGCGCTATGGGATGCGGTGCTCACGGTGCGCGGCGCCGCGGGAGGGGGGATCGTTGGCGTCGCGGTGGACGATCTGCACCAGCTCACGGCCGGGTCGGGCGCGCCGCCCGCGGGGCCCGGCCGCGGGTTCATCGAGGTGTTCTCGCGGGAGGCGTCGCGCGTCGCGATCTGCAGCGCGCTCGCCAGGGGACGGCTCTACGCGTCGTCCGGGGCGAGGCTGCGGAGGATCGCGCTCGCCGGGGACGCGTTCTCGGTCTGGCCGGTGGCGGCGGGCGCGGTCGTCGAGTTCGTCGGGCGCGGCGGGCGCGTGCTGGAGCGGCAGCAGCCCGCGGCGGGGCGGGCGACGTACCGGCTCCGCGGCGGGGAGCGGTACGTGCGGGCGCGGATCACGCGGCCGGACGGGAAGCGGGCGTGGACGCCGGCGTACGCGACCGTGGAGTGAGGGGCAGCGAGGGCAAGCGCACGGCGGCGCTCGCGTGGCCGTGTGGAACGCGCAGACGCATCGGGCCTAGCGGCTGCTCCGTCAAAGAACGTCGAGTTTGGCGGCTCGCGGTTCCCACCCCTGCAGCGAGTGGCTCACGATGGCGGCTCTCGCCAGTTCTGGAGGATGAGCGGGTAGCCCAGCTCCTGGACACGGACGTAGTGCCGCGTGTTTCCGGTCGCGACGCCAACGCGGTGGCAGAGGGCAATTGCGGCGTTCTGGGCGTCACCAACGTCGATCCCGCGACCGGTCCGTTGGAGCTCGCCGTAGATGACCCCCGCGAGGTCGGCGGATCGCTGATCGAGCTCGAGCACCTCGATGTCCTCGAGCATCTCGCGGAACGCGTCGATCCGGCTCGCGCGCTGCACGTGCTGCAGGCCCTGGATGACCTCGAAGACCGTCACGGCCGTCAACGTGTAGCGCCCGTGCTGCGAGAGATAGTCGCCCGCCCTGGCGAGGACCGTCGCGTTCTTCCCCTTGAAGATCTCGGACCAGATGTCCGTGTCAACGAGGGTTCTCATCGTCGAGCCCCCTCGCCCGACCCCGGGCGCGAGCATCCGCCGTGAGCTTCTCCAGCTGGTCGGCGAGCTCGGGATCGTCGGCGAGCCAGCCGAGAGGTGAGACCTTCGGGCGGGGCAGCGAGGCCTCCCGCTGGTCCGCCGACGCGTTCGCGATCTCATGGACGATCCGCTCCACGAGCCGCAAACGATCCGCTACAGGGAAGCTCCGGACTTCTTCGACGAGCTCGTCCACCGTTCGCATCAGCGACCTCCATGCATCGGACGGCAGTGTACCCGGCCGAGGTGAGCCGGGCAGCGAAACTCCGCGGCGGCTCACGCCCCCCCGCGCTTCCCGCCCAGCCGCGCCAGCACCGCCCGCGGCGACATCGTCGCCCGGTAGACATAGATCTCCCCGGCCTCGTCGTCGCCCAGCACCTCCTCGCTCACGCGGAGCTGCTTGCCGACCGCGAGCAGGATCCTCGCCGGAAACCCCTTCCGGATCAGCTCGACGCGCCGCCACACCGCGTCCCGGCTCCAGAACCCGAACGCCTCGAGGTACACCTCCTCCCCGGTCTCCGCGTTCAGGAACACCAGATCAGGGACGCACACCACCTCTCCGGGCAGCGCGAACAGCCGCTCGTTCGGCGACACGGTCCAGGGCGACCCGAGCTTCCTGAACCCCTCGCAGAACGCGTCCAGCTCGGGCGTCGTCTCCGCGAGCTCGCGCCCGTGGTACAGGAGGCCGTCCGCCGGGCCGATCTCGACCGCGAGCGGCTCCTTGTCGCGCCCCCAGCGCAGGTCGGCGCGCAGCCGGAACGAGGCGCACGAGAGCACCGACGGCAGGAACATCGCGAGCCGCAGGCCATACCGCTGCACCGCGTCGAACAGGCTGAACGGGCCGTCGAGCGCGATCGTGTAGCCGGAGACCGGATCGCCCTGGACCACGTGGATGAGCCCGTGAAAGCGCGCCGCCCGGAAGATCCGCCGGTAGCGCTGGGCGCTCTCCCCCTCGACGCGGATCGTCACCTGCGTCGCCCGGAGGAGGATCGACTGCGCCAGCGCCAGGTTGTACCGATCCAGCACGATCTCGGGCGCGTCCGCGGCCGCGCGCCGGAGGATCTCGGCGCCGCGCAGGTCGGCGTAGAGGCCCGCCTCGAGCGCGGCGGGCGTCGTGCCGAGCCGGGCGGCCACCTCGTCGAGCACGGCGGCCCGGTCGAAGCGGGCGCGGACGTCGAGGGCGCGGTGCGCCGCCGCCGCCGCGTGGAACAGCTCGCGCCGGAGCGCCTCGGGATCGACGCCCTCCTGCACCTCGTACTCGCAGCCGTCCTCGAGCACCTTCCTCAGGCCGAGCGAGGCCACGCGATCCCGCGCGGGCACCTCGATGGCGTCGAGCGCGGCCTCGACCTCGTCGCGGCGCTCGCCGACGCGCTGCGAGAGGATGTCGAGGTACGCCCGCGCGACCGGCAGCAGGCGCTCGGCGGCCGCCCCGCGGAGGTACTGCGGCACGACCATCCCGCCCCGGCGGCGGACGCGGACGAGGTCACTGGTAAGCAATGTGCTCCCGGCGCTTGTCGCTCACCCGCTGCTCGCTCGTGCCGAGGGCCACGAGCTCGTAGAGGATCGCCGTCTTGTTCTCGCTCCGGCGCAGGATGCGGCCGAGCCGCTGGACGTGCTCCCGCACCGAGCCGCTGCCCGACAGGACGATCGCCACGTTGGCCTCGGGCACGTTGACCCCCTCGTTCAGCACCTTCGAGGTGACCACCGCGGACAGCGCGCCGCGGTTGAAGGCGTCGAGGATGGCGCTGCGCTCCTTCACCTTGGTCTGGTGGGTGATGGCCGGCAGCAGGAACTGCCGCGAGATCTGGTAAACCGTGGCGTTGTCCTCGGTGAAGACCAGGGTGCGATCGGCGCGGTGGGCGTGGAGCAGCCGCGCGAGGACGTCGATCTTGCCGGGCGCGCACAGGGCGAGGCTGCGCTGGCGGCGGTACGCCTCGAAGGCGCGGCGGCCGGCGTCGGACTGCGAGCTCAGCAGGATGAACTGGCCCCACCCCTCGGGCATGCGGATGCCGTTGGCGCGCAGAAAGCCGATGTACACGGCGCGCGCCGCCTCGTACGCGGCGCGCTCGTCGTCCGAGAGCGGCACCTCGAGCCGGACGACGTCGTAGGCCGCGAGGTACTGCCCGGAGAGCTCGGTGATCTCCCGGCGGAAGACGATCGGGCCGATGAGGTCGTCGTAGCCCCGGCCGTCCGCGCGCTCGGGCGTGGCGGTGAGGCCGAGGCGGAAGGGCGCGAGGCACATCTTCGCGGCGAGCGCGTACGACGGGCTCGGCAGGTGGTGGCACTCGTCGAAGATCACGAGGCCGAAGCGGGCGCCGAGCCGGTCCATGTGGGCGTGCGCGGAGTCGTAGGTGGTCACCGTCAGGTCGAGGACGTCGTGGTAACCGCCGCCGAGCAGGCCGATCGGGACGTCGAACGCGGCGGAGAGCCCGTCGTACCACTGGTTCAGGAGATCCAGGGTAGGGACGACCACGAGCGTGCTGCGCTGCCGGGCGGCGATCGCGAGCGTCGCGACGAACGTCTTGCCCGCGCCCGTCGGGAGCACGACAACGCCCCGGCTGCGCCGCCCGGCCCAGGCGTCGAGCGCCTCGCGCTGGTAGGGGAACGGGTCGTGCTTGGCGAGCGGCGCGAGCGGGAGCGCCTCGTACTTGCGGGCGGCGTCGGTGAACGGGACGCCGCGGGCGCGGAGCCTCAGGACGAGCTCGGCGTAGTCGATCGCCGGCACGCGGTAGACGCGCTCCCGCGCGTCCCAGCGGCAGGACGCGGGCAGGCACGCGGGGTCGAGCGGCGCGCCCTCGGCGGGATCGCCCGTGTCGCCGCCGTCGGGCTCGCCCGCGCGCTCGTCTGCGTTCGATGGCAGCGCGCTGCTGTCGAGCGCAGGCGCCGCCTCGAGCGCGGGGCGCGGGGCGAGGCCTTCGATGCGGAGGGTGCCGCCCTGGAAGCCCAGGACGATCGGCGCTGTGCGGACCGGCTCGGTCATCGGCGCGCTCTTTTGCCGCGGGCAGGGCCGCGTGCCAAGCGGAGACGGCCGACGATCAGGCCAGCTCGGTCGGCATGACCGACGCGCCCCGGAGCGGCGCGCGGTAGCGCACCCAGACGAGGGGGGACTCGTTCAGCGTGATCGTGAGGGCGCTGCCGGCGCTCACCGGGAGCTTGCGGCCGAGCTCGCGGTGGATGTAGCGCGCGATGAGCTCCGGCGTCGAGCGCTTGCCCTCGAACGCGGGGTGCTCGTCGAGG
This sequence comes from Sorangium sp. So ce281, assembly GCF_051527395.1. NCBI lineage: Bacteria > Pseudomonadati > Myxococcota > Polyangiales > Polyangiaceae > Sorangium > Sorangium sp. So ce281. Next base: position 8,887,289 of record NZ_CP150322.1, on the reverse strand, counting down.
TTCCGGTAGTCGATCTCGGCGAGCACGGCGCGCAGGCTATCCCGCAGCGCGCTCGTCTCGACCACCTGGCCGAGGGGCGAGAGCTCCTCGCGCTCCACCTCCACGCTGACCGTGTACGTCGCGCCGTGCAGGCGCTGCGCAGGGCCGAACTGCACGCCCTTGAGGCTGTGGGCCACCATGATGTGATCGCGGACGCCGACGGTGTACATGGCTCCACTATACCCGCCGCGCCGGCGCTGGAGGGAGATCCCAATCGCCTGTCACGGCACACCGGAGTAAGGTGGGGGCGATTCCCCGTCCGGCCCCCGCCGCGGCGGACGGGTTCGTGCGGGACGCAGTGACCGGTTGACCGTTGCGAGGGAGGATCGCCGATGAACAGCGAAGCGAGCGTGCTGGCCCCAGGGTTCCTCATCGCGTCGCCGCCGCTCGGCGATCCGAACTTCGACCGGACGGTCGTGCTCCTCGCGGTGCACAGCGAGGGTGGGGCGCTGGGGTTCGTGGTGAACAGGCCAGCGCCGATGACGCTGGGGGAGCTCCTGTCGTTCGCGGGTTATGGCAACGACCTGAAGGACCCGGCGCCGGTTTACCTCGGCGGGCCGGTCCAGCCGAGCTCGGGGTGGATCCTGTGCCTCGATCCGGCGCTCGGGGCCGAGGAGACGGGCGTGATCCCGGTGGGCTCCCGGGTGCGGGTCACGTCGTCCCGGAGCGCGTTCGACACGCTCGCGGCCGACGCGGTGCGCGGCACGGCCGCCGCCGACCCGCGGCGCAGGACGGTGCTTCTCGGCTACAGCGGCTGGGGGCCCGGCCAGCTCGAGCGAGAGATCGCCGCCGGCGCGTGGCTGCCCGTGTCCCTCGACGAGCGGATCCTGTTCGACGTGGAGGCGGCCGAGCGCTGGGAGCAGGCCTATGCGCTGCTCGGCCTGCGCCCGATCGATGTGATGTCGATGCGGAGCATCGGAGAAGCCTGAGAGCACACGACACGAGAGGAGTCCTATGGAGATCAATATCGGAATCGACGCCAAGAACCGCGAGCTGATCGGCGCGGGGCTGGGACGCGTCCTCGCGGACACGTACACTCTCTACTTGAAGACCCACAACTTCCACTGGAACGTCACGGGACCCATGTTCCAGACGCTCCACCTCATGTTCGAACAGCAGTACAACGAGCTGGCGCTCGCCGTGGACCTGGTCGCCGAGCGCATCCGGGCCCTCGGCCTCCCCGCGCCGGGGACCTACAAGCAGTTCGTCGCCCTCGCGACCATCAAGGAGGACGACGGTGTCCCCAAGGCCACGGACATGATCAAGCGCCTCGTCGAGGGCCACGAGACGGTCGCGCGCACGGCGCGTGAGCTCTTCCCCGTGGCCGAGAGCGCCAACGATCAGCCCACCTGTGATCTGATCACCCAGCGCCTGCAGGTCCACGAGAAGACCGCCTGGATGCTGCGCAGCCTGCTCGAGTAGCGCCGCGGGGCGCCGCGTATCGTTCCGCCCGTTCCGCCCGTTCCGCCCGTTCCGCCCGGCTCAGCGCGCGCTCTTGACGAGGAACCCCTCGCCGTCGATCGCCACGGCGCGCTCCTTCAGCAGGCGGCCGACGGCCCGCTTGAACGCCTTCTTGCTCAGGCCGAAGAGCGCCCGGATCTCCTCCGGGCTCGAGCGATCCCCGACCCTTGGCGCGCCCGGGCGCGAGAGCCGCGCGAGGATCTTCTGCGCGTCGCTCTCGACCTCCTCGTGCGCGTGACCGCGGAGCGAGAGCTCGATCCTCCCGTCTTGCAGCACGCTCGCCACGCGGAACCGCGCCGCCTGGCCGCGGGAGAGCGCGTGCGGCTCGTCGGCGGGGAGCAGGCCGACGAACCTGCGCTCGACGATGACGAAGAGGCCGATCCCCGGCTCGTTGCGCCACGCCTCCCCCTCGACCCACTCGTCGAGATCGAACTCGCCCTGGTCGCGCAGCATCTCGCTCACGCGCATCGTCCCCGCGAGGCGGCCGGTCCTGTCCACGAGCAGCCCCACGGGGTGCCGCTGGCCGACCAGCGGGTCGCGGGTCTGCTCCGCGCAGGGGACGAGCAGCTCCTTGGGCAGGCCCCAGTCGACGAAGGCGCCGAAGGGCGCGACGTCGGTGACCGCCAGAAAGGCGACCTCGCCCAGCGTGACCTTCGGCCGGCGCGTGGTGGCGATGGGGCGATCCTCCGAGTCGAGGTACACGAAGACCTCGAGCGCGTCGCCCTCCCTGGCGCCCTCGGGCACCTCGCTGCGCGGCAAGAGGAGCACCGGCGCGTCCGGGCGAAGGTCGTCCGGATCGGCCGAAAGGAAGGCGCCCGGCGGGCCGAACCGCCGCACCGGCAGGGTCACCACGCGCCCGAGGAGATGGTCGTACGGCATCGGCGCGCAGTCTTGCACAGGGCAGAGGGGCGGGGGCGCGCGGTCGGTCGGTCGCGCCTCTTTCGGCGCGATGACCTCCCGATCCCACAAATCAGTTGAAACTGCCTGAAAGACGCCGAATGGTGAGCTGCCGAGGCGCCGGAACGCCAGGAGGTGGAACGCCTCTTGGCGCGCTTGATGGTTCGTTTCCCGCTCGAACGACGTGATCGATCTTCCAGGAAGCCGAACGGGGTGAAGCTCCTCCAGGTCCCTCGGGGCGTGCCGCCCGCTGTGGCTCCGCGAGCGACGAGCGCGTCTCGTCGGGCGTGGAAGCGTCTCGCGATGGCCGCCGGTCTCCTGCTCGTCGCGCCCCTGGTCGTGGCGCACGGCCGCGTCTGGCTCGACGGCGCGACACCGTCCGAGAGCGCTGGCAGTCCCGCGCGCGGCCGGCTGCTGCACGGGCACCCGCTCCGCCCCTCGGGGCCCGGTTATGTGACCTACTCTTACCTGGGCGCCAGCCTCGGACGCCAGTACGTGCACGGCGCGGTTCGCGACGCGCTGGAAGAGGCGTTTGCCGCGTGCGCGGCCGCCAAACCAGGGCGGCGCTTCGTCGTCGGGGAGACGGGCCACCGCGGTGGCGGCCCGTTCTGGCCGCACCGCACGCACCAGAACGGGCTCAGCGTCGATATCTTCGTCCCGCTGCGCGACGGCGCGGGGCGGCCCGCGGAGGTGTCGACCTATCCCTGGAACAAGCTCGGTTATGGCCTCGAGCTCGACGCGCAGGGCCGGTGGGGCGAGCTGACGATCGATTTCGACGATCTCGCGCGCCTCCTGTCGACGCTGGACGAGAAGGCCAGGGCCAGGAAGCTCCGGATCCAGCGGATCATCCTCGCGCCGGAGTACGTGCCGTTGCTGCTCGCGAGCCCCGCGGGCCGCAAGCTGGGCTCGCTCGCAAGGGTGATCCCCCGCGGCCCGGTGTGGTGGCGGCACGACGAGCACGTGCACATCGAGTTTGCGTTCGCGGCCGGCGGCCCGCGCTGAGCGAGGTTATCGACGGCGATGGCGCCGGAGCCGCTCGCGCGGCTCTTTCCGCCCGCCCCCAGCCGCGGCCGAGTCGGGCCCGTCGCTCCCCCCCACGCGCGAGGCCGGTGGCTTGACGAGCCGGTTCCATGACGTTACCGCTGGGAAGGCCCGCGAGCGGCGCGGGTCGCGCGTCGCGCAGCGGTGAGGCGCGGAGCCCGCCATGGACGACAGCTCCGGATACCGCATGTACGTGTTCCGCAGCGGCCGCCGCGACGTCCCGGGGCGGCGGCTCGTCGACGAGCTCGCGGGCGACCTCCGGGCGATCACCGGCCCCGGAGGCGCGGCGCGCCCTCGCGACGTCGTGCTCAGCGCCTTGATCCGCGCTGGCGAGCTCGAGTCCCTCCTCGCCGACGCCGGCGCGGAGGGCGCCTCGGCGCTGGCGCAGCTCACCGACGATCTCGCCGCCGCGCTGATCAGCGGTGACGGCGCGGGCGCGCTCGCGATCGCGGACGGCCAGACCTCTGGCCACGGACAGCCAGACGTCTGGCCACGGACAGCCGGCCGTCTGGCCACGCCCGAGGCCCTCACGGCCGTCGAGGTCCCGGCGATCCTCTCGACGTCGCCGCCCGAGGGGTTCTCGTTCTACGCGCTTCATCCGCTCGATTTCGCCCGGCTGGCCGGGCGGCTCGCGTCCCCGCCGGCGCCGGTCCGGGTCGTCGGTATCCGCAGCATCGGCACGACGCTGAGCGCGGTGACGGCCGCGGCGCTCCGCGAGCAGGGGATCCGGGCCGGGCGCACCACCGTGCGCCCGTCAGGTCACCCCTACGACCGCCGCGTCGAGCTCGACGCCGGGCAGATCCGCTGGGTCGAGGACGGCATCGCCGAGGGCGCGCGGTTCTGGGTCGTCGACGAGGGGCCGGGCCTCAGCGGCTCCTCGTTCCTCGCCGCCGGAGACGCCCTGGTCCGCGCGGGCGTCCCGCGCGCCAGCCTCGTTTTCCTCGGCTCCCGCGCGCCCGATCCCGACGCGCTCGTCGCGCCGGAAGGCGCGTGCCGCTGGCGGTCCTTTCGCTCGGAGCGCGCTGACGGCGGGGCCCAGCTCCCCGGCGACGCGGGCGAGCCCATCGGCGCCGGGGCGTGGCGCCGCCGCTGCTATGAGGACGAATCGCGCTGGCCGCCCTCCTGGACGTCCATGGAGCGCCTCAAATACCTTTCCCGCGACGAACGCCGGATTCTGAAGTTCGAAGGGATGGGCCGCTACGGGGCGGAGTGTCTGGAGCGGGCTCAAGGCGTCTTCCGGGCCGGCTTTGGGCCAGAGCCGCGCGACGAGGGCCAGGGATTCTGCTCGTATCCATGGCTCCCTGGCCGCCCGCTCCAGGCCGATGACCTGTCCGCAGCGGAGCTCGAGCGCCTCGCCGACTACTGCGCCTTTCGCGCCTCGGCCTTCCCTGCGCCGAGCCCTGCGGCCGACGAGCTCATTGCGATGGCACGCACCAATTTCTCGCTGGAGATGCGGAGGGAGCTCCCGGGGGAGCTCCACCTGGAGCTCGCGCGTCCGGTGATCGTCGATGGCAGGATGGATCCCCACGAGTGGCGCAGGTCCTCCTCGGGCGAGCCGGTCAAGGTGGACGCCTGCGGGCACGGCGACGATCACTTCCTCCCTGGCCCCACGGACATCGCCTGGGATCTCGCCGGCGCCGTCGTCGAGTGGCGGATGCCGCGAGGCGCCCGGCGCGCCTTCCTGGAGCGGTATCGGCGCCGCTCCGGCGATGATCCCGGGCGGCGCCTGCCGGCGTATCTCCTCGCCTACACGCTCCTGCGGCTGGGTCACGCCGCGATGGCCGCGGCGTCGCTCGCGGACGAGGGCGAGGCGCTGCGCCTCTCCGCGGCGCGACACCGCTATCGCGCGGCCCTGATCGAGGGCCTCCGCCCCGCGGCCGCCTCGGGGGCGTTTGGCTAGCTCCGCGTGTCAGGAATCCCGCCAGAGAAGGCGGTCGATGACGAGCGGTCGCCGGAAACAGTAGCGATTTTCATAGCTTCCGCCTGTTTCGCCGCCGAGGGCGGCTCCGGTGTGGCCCAACGGAGCGCCCTCCGCTGCCGCATCGCCCGCGGTGCGCAGCAGCGGTCGTGGTCGCGCCGTACCTCTCCGCCATGGCGCCGCCAGGTCCCGCCGGCTTTCGTCCCGCTGAATTCCCCGCGGAGCACGGGCGGCCCGTGTTTCGCTCGCAGCCGCCGGGATGCTCACCCAAGCGGAGTCTCGGCCGCTGTCGGCGCGTCCAAGGACCTCGCGGCCAGCGCCGCACGCCTACGCGCCTCGCGAACCGCATCAGACCGTGTTGCATGGCCTTGTTCAGGAGCACCTCGCGACCTACGTTGCGCACGCAGCGCGCACGTACGCGGCCCCGCTCCCGAAGTACGTTGTCGCCGCCTTCGATGGCTACCTCGCCTGTGGCGATCTCGCGCGAGGTTTCGTCCGATGTCACTGCGATGGCTGCGGTCACGATGTGCTCGTCGCCTTCTCATGCAAGCTCCGCGGCCCCTGCCCCAGCTGCGCCTCGCGCCGGATGTGCAATGAGGCGGCGACGCTCGTCGATCGTATCTTGCCCAACGTGCCCGTCAGGCAGTGGGTCATGTCGCTTCCGTTTGAGCTGCGTGCGCTTGCGGCCAAAAGGTCCGACGTCCTCGCCGAGCGCCGAGAGCGACGCTTCTCCGCGGCGTGCGACGGGTTCGACGTGCATTGCGCGGTGCGCATCGCAGCGGATGACGGCGGTCGACGATCCGCGCGCGAGAGGCTCGTGCGGTACTGCTCCCGCCCGGCCTTCGCACTCGATAGAATCGAGCTCCTGCCCGATGGGCGTATAGCGTACTTGCTGAAGACACCTCGGCGGGGACGCACTCACCGCGTCATGAGTCCAATGGAGTTCATGGCCCGGCTCGCGGCTTTGATTCCTCCGCCGAAGATCCCGCTTGTGAGATACCATGGCGTGTTCGCGCCTCGCTCGTCGTGGCGCTCTCTCGTGACACCCAGACCTCCGGCCCGCGCCGCGAAGTCTGAGCCGTGCGCGGGGCACGCGCTTCTGCCCGCCGCGCCCGCGCCCGCATCGCCCGCGCCCGCGTCGCCGTGCGCTCCGCCGGCGCTCTCAGCGAGGTCGCTCGCGCATGCCGAGCCCACGGTGCGAGTTGAGCCGACCCTGATCTCGGTCTTGCACTGGGGGCGGCTGCTCGAAGGGGAGTAGTTCGCAACGTCGCGCTACGTCGAGTGGGCCGTGCTCATGAAGCGTTCGTTCGGCTTCGATGCGCTCCGCTGCCCGAGATGTGAACGGAGGATGCGCGTGCTTTCCACGAACACCGACTCAGCGGTGGTGCGCCGCATCCTCGATCATCTGAACTTGCCCTCGCAGCCCCGAACGGCAGCACCCGCGCGCGCTCCAACGTGGGAACCGATGGCGTTCGGGTTCGACGCGGCGTAGGTGGGCACCCGGCCCGAGCCCGTCATGGCGAACGCACGTCGCGGTCGTCGAGCCAGAGCTGCACCCAGTGCACGGCGCGCGGGCCCTGCGACGGGGCGAGCGGGTGTTTGATGCGCGATAGACGGCTCGCCCGGCGCCGTTCCCGCGGGGCGTGACACGGGCGAGAGCTCTATGGTTTCCTATCCGCCGGCGCCGAACAGCCCGTGGACGAGCCCCATCGCCACGTCCCCCGAGCGCCTCAGCATCGCGTCGATCGCCGCCTGGACGCGCTCGTCGGAGCGCTCGCCGAGCGCCCCGCTCTGCTCCACGAGCCACCGCTCGAGCTGCGCCAGCCGGGCCGGCAGATCGCTGACGAGCGACGTGAACTCGGAGTACACGCGCGGCGCGATGTACCAGGCGGCGGCCGTCGCGCCCCCTCCGAGCAGGCCGGCGAGCAGGAGGGTGCTCGCGATCCGCGGGACGCGCCAGCGCTGGAGGAGCGACACGAGCGGCGCCAGCAGGTAGTAGACGGCGCCGCCGATGAGCAGCGCCAGCACCGCGGACCAGAGGTAGTGGATGGCCAGGCACAGGGCGACCACGCCGCCGGCGATCGCGACCCCGCTGGTGCGCGCCGACGGCGCACTGCCGACCTGGGAGCTCCGCATCTTCCTTCGCCACCACGCCCCCTGCGAGCGCCGTTCCTGGCGCCGCGCGGGGCCTCGAGGGCGCCCCCGTCCGCCTGCCCGCGCTCCCCGGGAGCCGCTTCGGACGGTATTGTCCGGGGGACGCCTGCCGGGGCATCATGCGCCCCCCGGACACCCCCGTTCGCGTGGGCGAGCCCCGCCTCGAGGCGAGCGCGGGGCCGCGCCCGGGCGGGGGCTCCGGCCGAGCCGCTCATGATCAAGCTCCTCCTCCGTCGCCGGGTCGTCGAGGGCTACCGCGGGGAGCTCCTGCGCGTCTGGACCCCGTTCCTGGTCCTCGGCCTCGTCGCCCTCGTGGCGACGTACCTGCTGTTCGTCGAGCCCCCGCCGCCCCGCCGGTTGACCATCGCCACCGGCCAGCCCACGGGCCGCTACCACGCCTTCGCCGAGCAGCACCGCGCATACCTGGCCGGGTTCGGCGTCGCGCTCGAGATCCGCGAGACGGCGGGCTCGGCCGAGAACGTGGCGCTCCTGCTCGATCCGGCGAGCGGGGTCTCGGTCGCGTTCGTGCAGGGCGGCGCCATGCCGCCCGAGGCGCGCGATCGGCTGAGCAGCCTCGCCAGCGTCTACCGCGAGCCGCTCTGGATCTTCCACCGCGGCGACCGGCCCCTCGACCGCCTCACGGGGCTCGCGGGCAAGCGGCTCTCGATCGGCCCCGATGGCAGCGGCACGCGCGTGATCGCGGAGCGGCTGCTCGCGGACAGCGGCGTCACCGCCGCGGGCCAGTCCGCGGCCGGCGCGCCGTTCGAGGGGCTGCCGGACCCGCAGGCGGCCGAGGCGCTCCTGGCCGGCCGCATCGACGCGGCCTTCTTCATCGTCGGCCCCGGCTCCGCAGAGGTGCAGCGGCTGATCCGCGCCGATGGCGTGCACCTCATGAGCCTGCGCCAGCACCAGAGCTACGCGCGCCGCTACCCCTACCTGTCGAGCCTGGTGCTCAGCGAGGGGCTGCTCGACCTCGAGCGCAACATCCCGCCCGCGCCGAGCCCGATGCTCGCCCCGCCGGCCGCGCTGGTCGCGAACGAGACGCTCCACCCCGCGCTGATCCCGCTCCTGCTCGAGGCGGCGCGCGCCGCGCACGAGCCGGGCAACCTCCTCGACGCGCCCGGCGAGTTCCCGTCCGCGCGCTTCGTGGAGGCAGAGCTCCACCCCGAGGCGCGGCGCTATCTCGAGGAGGGGCCGTCGTTCCTGCGGCGCGTCCTGCCGTTCTGGCCTGCGTCGATGGTGAGCCGGCTGAAGCTCATGCTGCTGCCGCTGGCGACGGTGATCTTCTCCATCTTCAAGATCGCGCAGCCCCTGTACAACTGGCGGATCCGCGCGCGGATCTATCGCCATTACGAGATCTTGCGCCGCGCGCAGCGGGAGCTCGCCGGCCCGCCGGACCCGGCGCGGCGCGCGGAGATGATCGCGACGCTCCGGCGGCTGGAGGAGCGGCTCGCCACCGTGTCGGTCCCGCTCGGGGCGATGGGGGATCTCTATCAGCTGTACCTGCACCTCGGGTACGTGCGCCGGCGCCTCGAGGGCGAGCAGGCGTCGTCTCCGCCGCCGCCGCCGCCGCCGCCGCCGCCGCCGCCCCTCGCGTGACGCGTGACGCGTGACGCGTGACGCGTGACGCGTGACACGTGACGCGCTTTCCCGGCGAGACCGGCTCCGGTCGCCGGGAGGCAGCCAGCGGCGGCGCGCGGCCATGCGGCGTCGTGTGGAGCCCAATCTGCGGCGCCGGCGACGGGAGCCGCGAGGGCCTCACGGCCTGATCTCCGCCGCCCGAACCCATTCTGGCCGGGCAGAGATCGCGGTCGCGTGAGAAATCGCGATCGCTTAAGAAATGGTGTTGCAATAGTTGGTCGGCTCCCATATTTAGAACACCATGGGAGAACACGTTCGCGTGTCGCTCCTGGGTTGAGGGAGGATCATGGTGTCGGTGGGCCCTCACGGGCGCTGCGTCATGCGCATCGCGCGGAGCCCTATCCGCGGCGCCCGCGGCGATAGAAGCGGAGGGCGCCTCGCGGCCCGATCTCCGCGGTGCGGACCATCCTGTCCGGGTCGCGGTCGCGGTCGCGGTCGACCGAGGTCGACCTCGGTCGATTGATGAATAAATAAATAAACCGCGATCCCCCGATACATGGTGTTGCGATCATTGGTTGAGTCTCGTATTTAGGCCATCATGGGAGGCTGCGTTCGCGTGTCGTTCCCGCGTTGCGGGGGCGTCGCGCTTGCGGTGCGCGCTCATGACAACCGGATCTTCTATGGAGGGGTACGAACCATGGACCAGTACGTACGATTCGCTCTCTCCGCCCTGCTCGCGGCCGCGTCGCCGAGCGTGGCAGGGGCAGCCCATGCAGGCGTGACCGTCACGGGGGATGTGTCGCCCGGAAACCCGAGCGATCCTTGGGATCTGGGGTCGAGCACCCTCCTCGTGGGCGGCGCGAGCGACCCCTGGGAGCCCACCTTCGGCCAGGGGGAAGTGATCGTCGCGGGCGGCGGGGAGCTGATCACCGCGGCCGCGTCGATTGGAGATTCCAGGAGGGGCGCAGTTCAGGTCGTCGGGTACGGCTCGACGTGGACCAACCACGGATCCATCGACCTCTGCGTCGGCGGTATGGCCGAGGCGCTGCTCGCTGTCCAGAACGGCGCCGTGCCTGCGTGCCCGCACTCTGCCAGCCCAACGTTGAATTGACCTGCGGCGCGAAGCGCCGTCAGGTCCAATTCTGTGTTGGGCGGTGCCTGGTCGCGCATCATGGGATCAGACATCCCAGAGCCGCCTCTTGCCGGGCTGAGAGCCGCCGCTCACCGCAGCAGCGGTCGTGGTCGCGCCGTACCTCTCCGCCATGGCGCCGCCAGGTCCCGCCGGCTTTCGTCCCGCTGAATTCCCCGCGGAGCACGAGCGGCCCGTGTTTCGCTCGCAGCCGCCGGGATGCTCACCCAAGCGGAGTCTCGGCCGCTGTCGGCGCGTCCAAGGACCTCGCGGCCAGCGCCGCACGCCTACGCGCCTCGCGAACCGCATCAGACCGTGTTGCATGGCCTTGTTCAGGAGCACCTCGCGACCTACGTCGCGCACGCAGCGCGCACGTACGCGGCCCCGCTCCCGAAGTACGTTGTCGCCGCCTTCGATGGCTACCTCGCCTGTGGCGCTCTCGCGCGAGGTTTCGTCCGATGTCACTGCGATGGCTGCGGTCACGATGTGCTCGTCGCCTTCTCATGCAAGCTCCGCGGCCCCTGCCCCAGCTGCGCCTCGCGCCGGATGTGCGATGAGGCGGCGACGCTCGTCGATCGTATCTTGCCCGACGTGCCCGTCAGGCAGTGGGTCATGTCGCTTCCGTTTGAGCTGCGTGCGCTTGCGGCCCAAAGGTCCGACGTCCTCGCGGCGACGGAGCGCATCTTCGCGGAGGAGATCGCCCGCGTGACCACGCGGCTCGCGAGCATCGCCGGCGCACGGACGGGCTCGGTCGGGTTCCCTCAGAGATTCGGCTCGAGCTTGAACGTTCACGTCCATTTCACACGCTGGCAATCGACGGGGTTTTCGAGAAGACCGCCACGGGCGTGCGCTTCCACGATGCGCCGCCGCCTTCAAAGGACGATGGCAGCGAGGTGGCGCGACGGGTGCGCGAGCGTGCGCTTCTTTGGCTACGGCGCCGCGGCTACCTCGACGAGCGCGCGGCCGAGGAGCGCAGCGACGAGACCATCGAGCCCTCCGCGCTCGATGCGTGTACCCAGCTCGCACTCGCAGGTGGAGCGTATCTTGCGCGGCCTTTCGAGCACAAGGACAGTCCCGACGCGGCTTTCGAGCGCCGAGAGCGACGCTTCTCCGCGGCGTGCGACGGGTTCGACGTGCATTGCGCGGTGCGCGTCGCAGCGGATGACGGCGGTCGACGATCCGCGCGCGAGAGGCTCGTGCGGTACTGCTCCCGCCCGGCCTTCGCACTCGATCGAATCGAGCTCCTGCCCGATGGGCGTATAGCGTACTTGCTGAAGACACCTCGGCGGGGACGCACTCACCGCGTCATGAGTCCAATGGAGTTCATGGCCCGGCTCGCGGCTTTGATTCCTCCGCCGAAGATCCCGCTTGTGAGATACCATGGCGTGTTCGCGCCTCGCTCGTCGTGGCGCTCTCTCGTGACACCCAGACCTCCGGCCCGCGCCGCGAAGTCTGAGCCGTGCGCGGGGCACGCGCCTCTGCCCGCCGCGCCCGCGCCCGCGCCCGCATCGCCCGCGCCCGCGTCGCCGTGCGCTCCGCCGGCGCTCTCAGCGAGGTCGCTCGCGCATGCCGAGCCCACGGTGCGAGTTGAGCCGACCCTGATCTCGGTCTTGCACTGGGGGCGGCTGCTCGAAGGGGAGTTGTTCGCAACGTCGCGCTACGTCGAGTGGGCCGTGCTCATGAAGCGTTCGTTCGGCTTCGATGCGCTCCGCTGCCCGAGATGCGAACGGAGGATGCGCGTGCTTTCCACGATCACCGACTCAGCGGTGGTGCGCCGCATCCTCGATCCTCTGAACTTGCCCTCGCAGCCCCGAACGGCAGCACCCGCGCGCGCTCCAACGTGGGAACCGATGGCGTTCGGGTTCGACGCGGCGCAGGTGGGCACCTGGCCCGAGCCCGTCATGGCGAACGCACGTCGCGGTCGTCGAGCCAGAGCTGCACCCAATGCACGGCGCGCGGGCCCTGCGACGGGGCGAGCGGGTGTTTGATGCGCGATAGACGGCTCGCCCGGCGCCGTTCCCGCGGGGCGTGACACGGGCGAGAGCTCTATGGTTTCCTATCCGCCGGCGCCGTGGTGGGAGGCTTGCAGGGGTCGGTGCATGGCTCGACCGGCCTCGTGACCGGCGCGGCGCCGTTCCGTGACGGAAAATGCAGGAGGGCGTTCCCGGGGCGGCCTGGACCGCGTGCCGCCCCTGCCCTGGACCACACGCTCGGAGGGCGACCGCCGGCTGGCTCATCCACCCCCCATCGGACCGCGTCGCCCAGGGACGACGTGGCGGCCAGCGGCTCGGGCTGCCGGCGGCTCCGGAGGGGCGACCACCTCCGAGGGCCCACCTCGGCGCCCGGGCTCACGCAGGCTCCCGAGCGCATGATAGGGGGCGATCTCTTCATCGCTGACCGGACTCGCCTCCAGCGCTTCCTCGATCTCCTCTATCCCCTGCGGGGACGTGTCCTCTATCCCCTCCAGGGAGGTGACGGATGCGCGCCTTTCACGGCTTCAGCGTGAATGACATGGTGCTCGCGATGTGGCCGCCCGCGGGAGCGCGACGGCGAGGCGGGCTGAGGCGGCCGACGGCTCCGACGCGTCGTCGCGGGGGGAATGAGCGCTGGGCGCATGCCCCGGCGCCGCCCCGACGGGGTTGCGCGACCTCGATGATCGGGCGTATGGTCCGCGACGGCGTGCATCGATCCACCCTCTTCCCGTCCTCGCCCGGCCACGCAGGGTCGCCATGATCCGGCTCGACGCCGTGAAGAAGAGCTTCGATGGCACGGTGTTCGCCGTCCGCGAGGTGTCGCTCCATATCGCCAGAGGGGAGCTCGTCGTCCTGCTCGGGCAATCGGGGTGCGGGAAGACGACCACGCTGAAGATGGTGAATCGCGTCATCGAGCCGACCGGCGGGACCATCGTCGTCAATGGCAAAGACACGCGTGCCATGGACCCTGTCGCGCTGCGCCGGTCGATCGGGTACGTGCTCCAGCGGATAGGCCTCTTTCCGCACATGACCGTCGCCGAGAACATCGCGATCGTCCCCGCGCTGCTCCGCTGGCCGCGCCAGAAGATCGACGCCCGCGTCGACGAGCTCCTCGAGCTCGTGCGCCTCTCGCCCGCGCGCTACCGCCACCGCTCGCCGCGCGAGCTCTCCGGCGGCCAGGCGCAGCGCGTGGGGGTCGCGCGCGCGCTGGCCGCGCAGCCGCAGGTCATGCTGATGGACGAGCCCTTTGGCGCGCTCGACCCGCTGACGCGCGACGCGCTGCAGGCCGAGTACCGGCGCATCCACACGGAGCTCGGCCTCACCACGCTGATGGTCACCCACGACATGACCGAAGCGCTGCTCCTCGCCGACCGGATCGCGGTCATGGACGAGGGGCGCATCGTCCAGCTCGCGCGGCCGCGCGAGCTGCTCTCGGCGCCCGCGACGGAGCTCGTCCGCGCGCTCATGCAGGCGCCCAGGCGCCAGATCGAGCAGCTCCAGCGCCTCACGCGGGCGGGCGTGGCCGGCGCATGAGCGAGAACCTGCAGCAGCAGCTCGTGCGGCTGCCGCGCTACCTCGGCCAGCACGTCACGCTCGTGGTGATCGCGCTCGCCCTCGGCGTGGCCGTGAGCCTGCCCGCCTCGATCCTCCTGGCCCGGAGCCCACGCCTCAGGTGGCCAGCGCTGGCGGCGGCGGGGGTCATCCAGACGATCCCGAGCCTCGCCCTGCTCGCGCTCATGGTGCCGCTCCTCGGCGGATTCGGGTTCTGGCCCGCCCTCGTCGCGCTCGTCCTCTACAGCGTGCTGCCGATCCTGCGGAACACCGTCACCGGGATCGCCGGCGTCGATCCCGCCCTCACCGAGGCGGCGCGCTGCATGGGGATGACCTCCGGCCAGGTGCTCCGACGGGTCGAGCTGCCGCTGGCTGCGCCGGTCATCCTCGCGGGGATCCGCACCGCGACCGTGTGGGTCGTGGGCACCGCCACGCTGGCCACGCCGATCGGGCAGACGAGCCTCGGGAATTTCATCTTCGGCGGCCTCCAGACGCGCAACTGGACGGCCGTCCTCGTCGGCTGCGTGGCCGCTGCGCTGCTCGCGCTCGTGCTCGACCAGCTCATCGCGCTCCTCGAGTCGGCGGCGCGCTCGCGGAGCCGAGCGCGCGCGCTCGGCGCCGGCATCGGGCTCGCCCTTGTGCTGGGTGCCAGCGCCGTCGCCGACGCCGTCGTCGCGTGGGGGCGCGGTGGTCCGAGGACGGCGGCGGCGAGCGCCACGCTGCCCGTCGAGCGGAGCGCCGTCACGGAGGTTCGCGTGGGCTCGAAGACGTTCACCGAGCAATACGTGCTCGCGGCCCTCATCGCGGCGAGGCTCCGCGACGCCGGCCTGGACGTGGATCAAGCAGAGAGCCTCGGCTCCACGGTTGCCTTCGACGCGCTCGCGCAGGACCAGATCGACGTCTACGTCGACTATACCGGGACGGTCTGGGCGAACACGATGAAGCGCACCGACGCCCGGCCGTCATGGGAGGTCCTCGCCGGGATCACCGGCTGGCTCGCGCTGGAGGCGGGGGTGCGCTGCCTCGGGCCGCTCGGGTTCGAGAACGCCTATGCCTTCGCGATGCGGCGCGACCGCGCGGAAGAGCTCGCCATTCGGACGCTCGACGACCTCGCGCGGCACGCGCCGTCGCTCCGCCTCGGCGCGGACTACGAGTTCCTGCAGCGTCCGGAGTGGCGGAGCGCCCGCGACGCCTATGGCCTCCGGTTCCGGGAGGCGGCGAGCTTCGACTCGACCTTCATGTACGGCGCGGTCGAGCGCGGCGAGGTCGACGTGATCACGGCGTTCTCCAGCGACGGCCGGATCGACGCGCTCGACCTGGTCGTCCTCTCCGATCCTCGCCATGCGTTCCCGCCGTACGACGCGGTCATTCTCCTCTCGCCCCGCGTCGGGGGCGACGCGCGCGTCACCGCCGCGCTCTCGCCCCTGCTGGGAGCGATCCCGGTCGAGCGGATGCGGCGAGCGAGCCTGATGGTCGATCGCGACGAGGACAAGAAGACGCCCGCCGAGGCCGCGGCCTGGCTTGGCGATACGCTGTGATCGCGCGACCTGCGGGGATCGGCCCCGATCCAGCCCCGCGCGCGGCGCGGCGCTGCCTCCGGGGACGAGCGGATCAGCCGATGAGGTCGACGGGGATGGGGCGCAGCTTGGTGGCCACCATCGCGGTGTAGTAGATCGGCACGCCCTGCGACGACCGCCTGTGCACATAGCGGCGGCTGGCCTCGAGGCGGCATATCTTCTGCTCGAGCACCGTCCGGATCAGGTGCGAAAACCCGAAGCTGTACTTCGCGTCGAGGAAGGCCTCCTTGATATTGAACGCCAGGAGGCCGCCGTCTTCTATCAGGTTCACGGCGGCGATAAAGGCCTGGTGGGGGATGTCCCCGAAGCCCAGCGCCGCCACGCACGTCATCGTGTTCAGGCGGGCGTCGACCAGCATCCGCCGCTCCCGCTCGGCCAGCGAGCAGATGTCGCCCGCGATGTAGCCGCAGTACGCTCCGGGGCGGTCTCGCTCGGCCGCGGCCCTGGCCTGCTCCAGGATGTCGATTCCCCACACGTCGGTGATGCCGTACGAGCGCAACGTCTCCGCGACGATGCCGTTGCCGCCCCCCAGGTCCAGGGCTCGCACCTCTCCCTTCATGTCCAGATCGCGCCGGACGTCATCGAGCAGACCCACCACCCGACTCGGTGATCGGCATTGCAGGCGATCATAGAAAAGGTACTCATAGAGCCCCGGCTCAGCAAAAATCTTGCCATAGTCGTGCATCCGCAACGGGACCCAGCGGTCATCGACAGCGATCTCGCAGTATTCCTCGTGCTGGTCGACGCCAGGGTCGAGCCGAGGGAATCGGACGCGGCCCTCCCACCGCGCGATGCTCTCTTTGCGCTGCCTCAAGCTTTCAACGAACATCTCACCTCCAGCAAACGGTCACAGGTCGATCTTCAGGTTTTCGGAGAGGGCCAGGGGCGTGAAGCGCTGCACGCTCCCAGCAGCAACGCCGGGAGCCTGAACGTCACGTCCACCCGCCGCCTGGTCCGTGGCACGCACGCTACATCGTTCTGTGGATCCCTGGTTGTCACGGAGAGATCGAGCTCACCTCTCTCTCCGTCACGAGCCGGCCGGCGCAGCCGGGGAGGATACCTGGGTGAAGCGGAACCGGAGCGCGCAGCCGGAACCGTCTCTCATGATGGAACATTCTCGCCTCGACTTCCAGCACCATCAGGATGTGCGAGACGGATCCGGCGGGGTGGCGCGGACCGGGGGCGCCCGGCGCTCTCTGTGCGTCTCGATCTGCGGCTTGTTGGAGGACGCGTTGTGGTCGCTGGCGTGAGGGCGGGGCCCTTCGACGGGAGGCGCGTCCCGCGCGGCGCGTCAGAGGCTCCGTGCGGCGCGGGCGCCCGCCCGGGACGCGGCGGCGCGCACCGTCCGCTCGCGCCGGCTCGGAGAGCACGACGTTCAGCTCCAGCACGTCGCAGTCGCCGCTCCGCTCCACGTTCACGCTCACCTGCTCCAGGTCGCTCCGCTCGTAATCGAGATCACCTGGCGCAGCTCCTGCTTCAGGGCAGGTAGTCAGGCTCGCCCGTCGGGCGCACGCGCTCGCGCGCTTCGGGTCGACTTTCGGGCGGCTGGTCCGCGTAGACGGCGCAGGCGTGGAGTCATGTGCGGCAGGCTTGCGCGCGCTCTTCGCGAGAGTCGTCACGATGTCGCTCGGACCAACGGCGCATGCGCTGAGAGCGCCTCTCATAACCTCCCGTCGCCAGGCGGCCGAGGGCGGGCGCATCGCGTCGCTGCTCCTCGTCGCCCTGCGAAAGTAGGGCTCCTCGTCGCGCCTAGCGCTGCACCCGCCCTAGGCCGCCTGGCTCGGTCCGGTCTTGTTCGGCGCTCTAAGCTCGCTGCTCGACTCCTGCCAATGTACATTCCGGTCAGCGACGACGATTCCTCACTCGCATGACACAGCTCTTCGCTTCGAGGTCCATGAGGCCCAGGGTTTCGACGACTCCCGTCGCCAATGAACCTACAAACACCGGCCACAGGGCGGCTCTACGCGACCATCCGCCCTTCAGCTCCACCACGTTGGCGAAGTACATGCCCCAGCTGGCCGAGTTCGCCATCCGCACCACCACGGGCCTGTTGCCGGTGGTGGCCGGCAGCTCGCTGTCCAGGAGGTAGTAGATGTGCGCCGCGGCGTTCTTCTCGCCCGGCACCTCCTGCCTGTTGAAGAGCCTCATCGGCGCGCCATCGTAGGTGACGCTCTCCGGCACGAGCGAGTTCTCGGAGGCGACGACCCCGACGAGGACCATGCGATCGTTGTCCCGCGGCGTCTGCAGCGCGTGGGTCACGTTGATGATGGGCGTCGAGCTCCCGCTGGAGATCACGCTGCCGGTCGTGGCCGAGTTGACGACGATGATGTCCGGCGTGACGACGCAGTTGCCGTTCGAGCAGATGGACCTCGTCCCCGAGCACACGTGGCCGCAGTCGCCGCAGTTGCCGGCGGTGCCGAGCTGGGTCGTGCAGCCGTCGCGCGGGTCGCCGCAGGCCTTCCAGCCCGCGTTGCAGGTGGGCACGCAGGTGCCGCTCCTGCAGGCGGTGGCGCTCGCGTGCGCCTGGAGGCACCGGGTGTTGCAACCGCCGCAGGCGTTGACGTCGCTGGAGACGTCCTTCTCGCAGCCGTTCATGCCGTCGCCGTCGCAGTCGCGCCACAGGCCGCTGCACACCGGGCTGCAGCCCGACGAGCCGCAGGTGTTGCTGACGACGTGGGCGCTTGCCCCGCTCTGGCACACGAGGTTGCAGCCGAGGCAGTTGCCCTCATCGCTCCACAGGTCGATGTTGCAGCCGTTCTCCGGTACCCCGCAGTCGTCGTACTGCGCGGTCGTGCACACCGGGTCGCAGGTGCCGTCGATGCACTGGTTGCTGGTGGTGTGGATGGTGTTGCACCGGGTGCTGCAGTCGCCGCAGTGCCCCTCGTCGGTCCTGACGTTGGCCTCGCAGCCGTCGGTTATCGAGCCGTTGCAGTTGGCGTAGTTTGGCTTGCAGCCGACGAAGGTGCAGTTGCCGCTCTGGCAGGTCGCGGTGGCGTTCGCGTAGATGCTGTTGCAGTCGACGCCGCCGGCGGCCGCGCAGGCGCCGCAGTGGGTCTGGTTGGAGTTGACGTTCGTCTCGCAACCGTTGTCCGGGTTGCCGTCGCAGTCGCCCATCCCGCTGTTGCAGGTCCTCACCTTGCAGTCGCCGCCCTCGCACTTCGGGGTGCCGCCGGCGATGGTGCAGGCCTCGCCGCAGCCGCCGCAGTGGTCGAGGCTCGTCTCCGTGCTGGTCTCGCAGCCGTCCTCGTAGCCGCCGCCGCAGTCGGCGAAGCCCGGCGCGCAGCTGGCGATGGCGCAGCCGGTGGCCGTGCATTTGCCGGTGCCGTTGGCGACCGTGCACAGGCCGCCGCACGTGACGCAGTTCTCCGGATCGGCGGCCAGATCCACCTCGCAGCCGTCGTCGGGGTCGCCGTTGCAGTCGCCCTTGCCGGCCGGGCAAATCGTCTCGCCGCACACGCCGTCGCGGCACCACGGCCTGCCGCCCTCCGTGGGCACGCACTCGATACCGCACCCGTTGCAGTTCAGCACGTCGCGGGTGATCGCCTTCTCGCAGCCGTCGCCGATCAGGCCGTTGCAGTCGGAGAAGCCCTTGTCACACTCGATCTTGCACTCCGACTCCTCGCAATACGCGTCGCCGTTCACGGCCGGGCACAGCTCGTCGCACCCGCCGCAGTGGCTCGCGCTCGTCGAGGTGTTCACCTCGCAGCCGTTCTCGGGATCGCCGTCGCAGTCGGCGTAAGGCGCCTCGCACTCCTTGACCTTGCAGGCGCCGCCCTGGCACTCGGCCGTCGCGTGCGACAGCGCGCACTTCTGGCCGCAGTCGCCGCAGTTGTCCACGTCGGCGCGCAGGTTCACCTCGCACTCCCCCCTCGACCTGGCGATCGCAGTTGGAGTAGCCATCCGAGCAGGTGGGGCCGCACACCCCGTCGATGCAATCGTCGCTGAGGCAGTCCCTGCTCGAGCGGCAAATCTTGCCGTCCTCGCAGCCCCCGCAGTCGGCGCCGCAGTCCACGTCGCTCTCGGTGCCGTTGGGCACGCCGTCGGTGCAGGTCGCCCCGACGCATCGGCTGTCCTGGCACACGGCGCTCTCGCAGTCGCCGGCCCGGTTGCAGGCCTGGCCGGTCGCGCACTTCTTGTCGCAGCTGCCGCCGCAATCGACGTCCGACTCCGAGCCGTCGCGGGCGCTGCGCTTGCGGCCAAAAGGTCCGACGTCCTCGCGGCGACGGAGCGCATCTTCGCGGAGGAGATCGCCCGCGTGACCACGCGGCTCGCGAGCATCGCCGGCGCACGGACGGGCTCGGTCGGGTTCCCTCAGAGATTCGGCTCGAGCTTGAACGTTCACGTCCATTTTCACACGCTGGCAATCGACGGCGTTTTCGAGAAGACCGCCATGGGCGTGCGCTTCCACGATGCGCCGCCGCCTTCAAAGGACGATGTCAGCGAGGTGGCGCGACGGGTGCGCGAGCGTGCGCTTCTTTGGCTACGGCGCCGCGGTTACCTCGACGAGCGCGCGGCCGAGGAGCGCAGCGACGAGACCATCGAGCCCTCCGCGCTCGATGCGTGTACCCAGCTCGCACTCGCAGGTGGAGCGTATCTTGCGCGGCCTTTCGAGCACAAGGACAGTCCCGGCGCGGCTTTCGAGCGCCGAGAGCGACGCTTCTCCGCGGCGTGCGACGGGTTCGACGTGCATTGCGCGGTGCGCATCGCAGCGGATGACGGCGGTCGACGATCCGCGCGCGAGAGGCTCGTGCGGTACTGCTCCCGCCCGGCCTTCGCACTCGATCGAATCGAGCTCCTGCCCGATGGGCGTATAGCGTACTTGCTGAACACACCTCGGCGGGGACGCACTCACCGCCTCATGAGTCCAATGGAGTTCATGGCCCGGCTCGCGGCTTTGATTCCTCCGCCGAAGATCCCGCTTGTGAGATACCATGGCGTGTTCGCGCCTCGCTCGTCGTGGCGCTCTCTCGTGACACCCAGACCTCCGGCCCGCGCCGCGAAGTCTGAGCCGTGCGCGGGGCACGCGCCTCTGCCCGCCGCGCCCGCGCCCGCGCCCGCATCGCCCGCGCCCGCGTCGCCGTGCGCTCCGCCGGCGCTCTCAGCGAGGTCGCTCGCGCATGCCGAGCCCACGGTGCGAGTTGAGCCGACCCTGATCTCGGTCTTGCACTGGGGGCGGCTGCTCGAAGGGGAGTTGTTCGCAACGTCGCGCTACGTCGAGTGGGCCGTGCTCATGAAGCGTTCGTTCGGCTTCGATGCGCTCCGCTGCCCGAGATGTGAACGGAGGATGCGCGTGCTTTCCACGAACACCGACTCAGCGGTGGTGCGCCGCATCCTCGATCATCTGAACTTGCCCTCGCAGCCCCGAACGGCAGCACCCGCGCGCGCTCCAACGTGGGAACCGATGGCGTTCGGGTTCGACGCGGCGTAGGTGGGCACTCGGCCCGAGCCCGTCATGGCGAACGCACGTCGCGGTCGTCGAGCCAGAGCTGCACCCAATGCACGGCGCGCGGGCCCTGCGACGGGGCGAGCGGGTGTTTGATGCGCGATAGACGGCTCGCCCGGCGCCGTTCCCGCGGGGCGTGACACGGGCGAGAGCTCTATGGTTTCCTATCCGCTGTGCGGCGCGATCGCTGCCTGGGTCGACGGCGTACCCATGGGCCAGGTCCCCACGCGCCCGGCTCATATGCGACAGCAGTTCTTTCAGTTCGATACCCGCGCGCATGCGGGCGAGGAGCGCTTGCTCGAGATCGATGTCGCTGGCGGTTCTCTGCTCTGCTTCGATCTCTGGCTCGAGTGAGCGAGCGAGGGCTGGCGAGCTTCAGGGCACTCGACCGAACAGGTCGAGCTGATGGGCGATGTAGGCGAGCTCCGCGCGTTCGACCTGCGCGTGCCGAGCGGTGAGCCATTCGTCCAACGCCGCGGCGTCGAGCTGCGGATGCCCGGCGAGCGCCGTGTGAACGGTCTCCAGGATGTGATGAAGAAAATACGCTTCATCTCCGGGGTAGCGGCCGTCTGCTGGAAACACCACCCAGTCGGAGCTGCCGGCAGCGACGAGGGCGGCGCCGGACTTGGGGATCTCCAGCAAGAGGCGGCGCCCCGTCTGCGGGTGGCCTGCCCGGGTGCCCTGGGCGTCGGCCGTCATCGTACCGTGATAGAGCGACACGACGGCCCCATCGTGGCGGTGCTCGGGCAAGAAGATCGTCTCTCCGTCGAAGTTGATCGTGAACCAGAACCCCGCTCCGGGCGCGAGCGCACCCCAGATCCGGGGCAACGTCGGCTCGAGATCCGTCAAGTCGAGGACGGCGTTCGCGAACACGAGATCGTATCGCTCGCCGCGGCTCGCCGCGTCGAGGAACGCGAACAGGTCAGAGCGCACGAACTCCACGTCGAGGCGGCAATCGCCCCGCTCGACCGCGATGGCATCGGCGCTCGACTGAGTGACGGTGCCCCAGCGCTCGAGGTGCTGCCGCGCCGCGGCCAGGCTGTCGCCGTCGCGATCGACCAGCGTGTACTCGGCCCGCCCGAGCACGTTCCAGTCCGCCAGGCGCGACACCATCGTGCCGACGCCAGCGCCGAGCTCCAGCACGCGCAACGTCGCGGGCTTGCTCCGAATGAACTGCTGCAGCGCGTCGAGCACCTGGCGGTTGAGCGCGCGGTCGTCGATGGGTTGCTTCGATTGAAGGTAGCGAACGTTCGAGTAATGCATCACAGGGGTGCCCTTTCTTTCGGGCGCCGGGCTGGTGGTCGTGCGGCGGCGGCCGCTCGCCGCTCGGAAACGGGAGGGTCAGCGCGTACTACCGGCGACGTCGCCAAATGACAACGCTCGCGCGTCCGAGGGCCGGCCCCGTGGGGCGGACTCGACCGTGATGCCTCACCTCGGTTCAGTTCAGGGGCCGCCGAGCGTCTGCTGCAGCTGCGCGAGATAATCGGCGAGCGAGATCGGGTGACGCCCGGTGAGCGCGCGCGGCGCCGATGGACGTCACGTAGGTGGCCACGACCGAGTGCGCCAGAGCGCGGCCGAGCCGCGGCAGCTCCTCGACTGGCGGCCAGGGCCCATCGCTCCACGGGAGCGCGGGCGCGACAGGCTCGGGCACGCGCACCTCGCGCGCAGCGGGCTTCGCGAGCGCGAGCGTCTCGGCGAGGGCCACTTCGAGGCGGGCGTGGCGACCGTGCAGGATCCGGCGGCGCACCAGGTGGAACGGCTGCACCTGCGCTCCGAGCACCTCGACCACGGCGTCGCGCGCCTGCGGCGGCGAGTCGAGCCAGCGGCCCTCGCAGCAGGCGCGCAGGCTCTCAGCGCCACGCTGGGGACGCCGATGCGCACCTCGATGCACGCCGCGAGCGCGTCGAGCAACCCGGCGTCGGCCACGGTGTCGTGCGCGAGGTCTTTCCCACGGACAGCCAGACGTCTGGCCACGCCCGAGGCCCTGGCGGCCGTCGAGGTCCCGGCGGTCGTCTCGACGTCGCCGCCCGAGGGGTTCTCGTTCTATGCGCTCCACCCGCTCGATTTCGCCCGGCTGGCCGAGCGGCTCGCGTCCCCGCCGGCGCCGGTCCGAATCGTCGGTATCCGCAGCATCGGCACGACGCTGAGCGCGGTGACGGCCGCGGCGCTCCGCGGGCAGGGGATCCGGGCCGGGCGCACCACCGTGCGCCCGTCAGGTCACCCCTACGACCGCCGCGTCGAGCTCGACGCCGGGCAGCTCCGCTGGGTCGAGGACGGCATCGCCGAGGGAGCGCGGTTCTGGGTCGTCGACGAGGGGCCTGGCCTCAGCGGCGCCTCGTTCCTCGCCGCCGGAGACGCCCTGGTCCGCGCGGGCGTCCCGCGCGCCACCATCGTTTTCCTCGGCTCCCGCGCGCCCGATCCCGACGCGCTCGTCGCGCCGGACGGCGCCCGCCGGTGGCGGTCCTTCCGCTCGGAGCGCGCCGAGGGCGGGGCCCTGCTCCCCGGCGACGCGGGCGAGCCCATCGGCGCCGGGGCGTGGCGCCGCCGCTGCTATGAGGACGAATCGCGCTGGCCGCCCTCCTGGACGTCCATGGAGCGCCTCAAATGCCTTTCCCGCGAGGAACGCCGGATCCTCAAGTTCGAAGGGATGGGCCGCTACGGGGCGGAGTGTCTGGAGCGGGCTCAAGGCGTCTTCCGGGCCGGCTTTGGGCCAGAGCCGCGCGACGAGGGCCAGGGATTCTGCTCGTATCCATGGCTCCCTGGCCGCCCGCTCCAGGCCGATGACCTGTCCGCCGCGGAGCTCGAGCGCCTCGCCGACTACTGCGCCTTTCGCGCCTCGGCCTTCCCTGCGCCGAGCCCTGCGGCCGACGAGCTCATTGCGATGGCACGTACCAATTTCTCGCTGGAGATGCGGAGGGAGCTCCCGGGGGAGCTCCACCTGGAGCTCGCGCGTCCGGTGATCGTCGATGGCAGGATGGATCCTCACGAGTGGCGCAGGTCCGCCGCGGGTGAGCTGGTCAAGGTGGACGCCTGCGGGCACGGCGACGATCATTTCCTCCCTGGCCCCACGGACATCGCCTGGGATCTCGCCGGCGCCATCGTCGAGTGGCGGATGCCGCGAGGCGCCCGGCGCGCCTTCCTGGAGCGGTATCGGCGCCGCTCCGGCGATGATCCCGAGCGGCGCCTGCCGGCGTATCTCCTCGCCTACACGCTCCTGCGTCTGGGTCACGCCGCGATGGCCGCAGCGTCGCTCGCGGACCAGGGCGAGGCGCTGCGCCTCTCCGCGGCGCGACACCGCTATCGCGCGGCCCTGATCGAGGGCCTCCGCCCCGCGGCCGCCTCGGGGGCGTTTGGCTAGCTCCGCGTGTCAGGAATCCCGCCAGAACAACCGGTCGATAGCGAGTGGTCGCTGGAAACAGCAGCGATTTTCATAGTTTCCGCCTGTCTCCCCGTCGAGGGCAGCTCCGATGTGGCCCAATGGGGCGCCCTCCGCCGCCGCGTCGTCAACGGGGCTGCGTTCATTCCACAGCCTGCGGCGGCAGGAACAGGGGGGGCGGCCGGTGCCGGCGCTCGATCAGCGCGTGGCCTCGCTCCGCTCGATGCTCAGCTCAGGGTGGTTCGCCTGGATCCATGCGAGCGCCTGCTCGATCACCGCAGGTTCGTCCGCGTAGAGGATACAGGGGGACACGCAGAACTCGAGGTAGGCGGGCGTCGACCAGATCACCAGGTCGTCGCTCGTCCAGAACGACTGCGTCCGGTCGCTGAGCTCGGGCGCGCGCGGGACGCCGAGAGCCCGCGCCAGCGCCTCGCCCACGTCCTCGGAGAGGCTCGCGCGGTGGCGGGCCGGCCACCCCGGGATCACGTCTGGAGCCTCGTGCCCCAGGGCGAACCGCTCCAGGAAGATGCGCCACGAGTCGGCGAAGACGAAGCGCTCCACCACCCCGTCGTCGGCGAGGATCGCGCCGTCGGCCGCCATGAAGTACAGGCCCCTGGAGAAGGCGCCGATCGGCACCAACCCGTCGCGGGGCAGGACGCCGCCCTCGAGCTCGAGCGCGGGGCCCAGCCAGTAGTGCTCGCCCTGGTCGCGGGAGACACAGAGGCCGCCCGCGTGCCGCTCGAACGCGAGCAGCGGCTCGCTGGCCGCGACGCCGTGAGGCGCGAGCAGCTCCTCGAGGCGGGCGCGCGAGGCGGAGCGCTGCGGATCCCGGAGCACCCCCCGAGCGCGCAGGGCGTTCACCGCGCGGTCGGTGAGCACGCCCCGGAACCCCTCGGCAGCGAGCATCCATCGCGTGCGCGCGAGCCGGCCGCCCGCCGGCGGGAGCTCGTGGCGCTCGAGCACACGCCCGCCGAAGTCGCGCTCCTGGACGAGGGAGACGCCTATTGCGGTGCGCTCGACGCGCAGCGCTCCCCGCTCCTCGGGCCGGTCCAGGCCGATGGGCACGAGCCCGCAGCTCGCCGGCGCGGGGGCTTCGCCCGGATCGCGGAGAGCCACGGTGACCTCGTTGCAGGCGATCGCCGCGACCGCCGGCGAGCCCGCGAGCGCTTCGACTGCCCGGGCGAGCCGCTCGACCGACCTGGCGAAGACGAGCGTCCGGTCCGGAGCGGCGCCCGAGGGGTGCCCGTCGAGGATGACAAGATCCTCGGCGTCCCAGACCGTGTGGTAGGCATCGCTCGCCACCGCCACAGGCCGGGCGCCGAGCGCCTCCGCGAGCCGGGCGCCAGCGCGCGGGCGGGCTTCGAGGCGCAGGTGGTGGAGGCCGCGCTGCGCGATGTCGAGGAAGCGCGCGAGCTTCTCGACCAGGATCACGGGGGACGTTGCGTAGGGCACCGGCGCGTTTCCCGTCGAAGAGCCTTCCACGGAGACGGTGCCGTCCTCGGCTAGCAGGAAATCGACCATTCCCTGGGAGCGTTCCGCACGGTCGTGAGAGACGTGGAGGTACGGGTCGAGCCCCGCGAACGCCGCGAAAGGTGCGCTGATCCCGATGGGCCAAAAGCCGGCGCGGGACAGCGCCCTCGTGATGTTGCGTCCCAACAGTGCGCCTGGACCCAGGAGGATCTCCCACCAGTCTCGCGAAGGGGGGCCGAAGGAACCGCGGAGCGGGAGCTCCAGCGGGTCCCGTGCGCGGTCCGAGCCGGCGAAGCCGCCAATCGCAGCCTCGGCGGCGAACAGCGCTTCATGGGCGGGAAGCCCGTAAAGACGGAGCAATTTTTCCAGTCGATCGCGGCCGGCACGATGCGCCTCGCTGCGGACGATGCCGCGACTGGCGAGGGTTTCGATCGCAAAACGGGAGATCACCATGACGGTCCTCAGCGCGGCATCTGCACCCGCAGGCTAGCCGCATTACGCGGGTTCATGATGCTCCTCGCGCTCCTCGTCTGCGCGCCCTGGTTCATGGCTTCCTGCCAGCGCTGGTTCGGTTTATCGATATCCGGTTTGGTGACGCCGACCAGGTCCACCACCTCGTCTGGCGGCGCCCCCTGTTGCGCCTGGCTCTGAAGGTTGCCGATGAGCACGCCGCAGTTTGGACAAGCGTTGCGCGGTCCGCCTCCCTGCTGGATGGAGCTGATCTCCGTAATTTCTCGGAGCGCGCTGCGGAGGTGCTGGTTGTTCGGGTCGCTGGCCGAGCCGCATGTCCCGCGCTGCAAGTTGTTCCGTCGCTCGTAGTCATAGAGATGCTCGCTCAGCGCCGCGGGCTCTGAGCAGTTCGCCGGAGGCCGCGTCGCCTGGGGGAATTGCCAGTTGGTGTTGCCATTGTCGCTCTGTATCGGCACCTGCGGCGCCATGTTGTTCCAGACTGTCGGGTGGATGTCGACCGGGTTGTCGGGGTCGCGCAGCCCCATGCTCACTCCGCTCGCGTTCGGCAGGGGCGTGCGGCTGCCGTCCGGGTTGATCTGGGAGCGCCGGATGGTCGTGGTCATCGGCTGCAGGCCGTCGAGGTCCACCGTGTTGAGCGGCGAGTTGTCGGCGAAGCCGTAGCGGCGGACGATCTCGACGGGATCCGGGCTGATGTAGCGGCCAATGTCGGGGTCGTAATAGCGATGTCTGTTGTAACAAAGGCCGGTCTCCTCATCCGCGTACTGGCCAGGAAACCGCAGCGGCGTGAATGCCTCTCCCTGCACCGCGCCGAACGCGCGCGCCCGCTGCTCGGCCGCGATCTGCCCCGAGGACGTCACGAGAAGATCGGGGAATCCGTTCGGCGCGCCCACGTAGAACCGGGGCGCGCCGCCGTCATCGATGTGCGCCAGCGGAGCGAAGCTCCCATCCGGGAAAACGTACGTTCGCGTCTCGGTCACCGGGACATCCAGGGACGCGTCGCGCACACGCACCTCGTGGAGCAGGCGCTGATCATCCCAAATGAAGCGAGTCAGGGCAAGGAGCTGTCCTTGGCTGGAGCGAACCCGCTTTGCCAGCCGCCGGCAGAACGCGTCGTAAATGAACTCCACGACGCGCCCGTCGGGCGCGACGACCGAGGCCAGGCGTCCGCGTCCATCCCAGGTGTACTTCCAGCGGCTCCCGTCGGAGAGGCGCTTTTCCACAAGACGCGCGCGCTCGTCGTAGGCGTAAGCCGTTGCTCCCCGCCGCAACAGGGCACCGCCGCGATCGTACGCGTGCTCACCGGCGTCGGTGGCGTAGAGGTTGCCGACCTCGTCGAAGCCGAAGAGCTCCGCCCTCCCGTGGGCAGGGATCTTGGCGAGGAGCTGTCCCATGGGATCGTACCGGTATCCCGTCGCGCCGAGGCGCGCGTCGAGAACCTCTTCGAGAAGACCTACAGGGGAGTAACGATACTGCGTGTCTGAAACGACCCCGTGCGCGATGGGCCCAACCCACTCCGGCTCGCCCGGTCCAACCGCGGCGCGCGCTGTCGCGGAGAAGACGCGCCGCTGGGCGAGGCGACCGGCCGGATCGAAGTCGTACTGAACGCGCCCGCCGCCCGGAAGGACGGCCTGCCGCTCGCGACCGAGCGCGTCGTAGTGGAAGTCCACAACCTCCCGGCCGAGCGCCATCCGCGCGATCTTGCCCATGATGTCTCGATGCATGTGCTCGACGTACCCGAGCGAGCTGACGCGCCGCGTCCTTCGCCCCATGGAGTCGCAGACCGCTTCAATCGTGTGGCGGACGCCGAGCGTGATCTGCTCCTCCTTCACAAGACAGCCCCGCTCATCGTATGTCAGGTAGCACTCGGTGTCAGGCGTTCGCGCATCGATCAGCCGCCCCACCTCGTCATAGGCAAATTCATCCACTCCACCGTCGTAGATCCGCTTGATCAACTGCCCGGCTGCGTCGTACTCGTATTCGACCAGCTCGCCGGTGCTGCTCCGCCACTGCGTCAGCCGGCCGAACAGATCGCGCCGGAAGTCGTGCGTGCGTCCGTCCATCAGCTCCTCGCGGATCACGTGCCCTGCGAGGCTCCGAACGAAGCGATGAACCTGCCCGCGCTCGTTGTGCACCTCGAGGAGGTGGCCTTCGCGGTTGTAACGGTACCGGATGGGCCCGGCGCCGTCGTGCTGCACCTCGCAGAGCACGTTGAGCCCACCCCAGGTGAGCCTGCTGACGCGCCTGGCCGCATCGACGATCCGCGCCAGCCGCCCCTCGGCGTCGAACTCGAACGTGGTGACCCCGCCCGCTGGATCGGAAACGGTGCGCAGCAGGCCGCGCGCGTCGTACGCGTAGCGCGTCACGGCGCCGAGCGCATCCATGGTTGCCACGACGCGGCCGAGGTCGTCGTAATAGATCGTCTTCTTCGCGCCGTTCGGCTCGATCACGGCCGTGCGGTTGCCGTGCCCATCGTGCTCGAAGCGGGTCACCCCCCCGTTCGGGAGCGTTGCCACGCTCACGAGCCCACGCTCGTCGTAATCGTACATGACGATGGCGCCGCGCCGGTCCTCGACCGCGAGCAGATTGCCCAGATCGTCGCGCGTATACCGGAGCGCGCTCCCATCCGCGCGCACGAGCTCGGTCAGCGCGCCTCGAGCGTCGAAGGCATACTTCGTCAGGCGGCCCAGCGGATCGACGACCGCTGTGACCCGCCCTGCCGCGTCGCGTTCGAAGCGCGTCATCGCGCCCGTGGCGTCCCGAAAAGCGACGATGTTCCCGAGGGAGTCATACTCATGCAAGAGCACGCCCGCGCCCCATGTCGACTTGTCCACCTTGCCGTGCTTGTTGCCGAAAAAGCGCCGGACACGGAGCGAGTCCGCGACTTCGGAGTAGCCGTCTCCCGAGAACTCGAGCTTGCAATGGAATATGCCCCGCGCTCGCGTCACGCCGTCCGCGAGGAACGCAGGCACCCCGGCCGCGAGGCTTGGGTCCGCCTGAGCGGGGTATTCACCCCAGGTCTCGATGCAGCGTCCCTCACGGTCGTACCGGTAGTGGACCACGAGCCCACTGCGGTATGCGTGGGTGACGAGGCGGTGCTCCTCGTCATAGGCGTACCGGCACACATGTCCCTCGGCGTCCGTAGCCTCGACAAGATTCCCGCGCTCGTCATAGCGGTACGTGAAGAAGGCGTGCCAGCCGGATGGGCTCGTGGCCGTGCGCACCTCGAAGGCCGCGATTCGGCCCGAGCGCTCTCGCCGGACGCGCACGAAGCGCTGAACGCAATCGCGGATCCAGGCGAGGCCGGAGACATCGTAGCCCAGCTCGATGCAGTTCCCGTTGCGGTCGAGGAGCGCGGTCAGGCGGTAGCGCGACCCCAGCTGATGGCGCTCGTTGAACAACAGCGTGAGCCCGTCCTCGGTCGTGAGCGCGAATCCCCAGGCCGCGCGACGCAGCACGATCTGCCCCACCAGCGGCCGCGTCTCGCCCTCTTCCAGCAGCGGGGCCGTCACCACGGTGCCGTCGTCCTGCGTGATCCGCACGGAGCGCCTGGAGAGCTCGATTTCCCAGGCGAGCGAGTGGTTCCACCCGAAGCCAAGGCCCATGTCGCGATCGCGCGCAGAGGACGAGTAGCGCCGCTGCACTACGAGCGGCAGCGGACCGGGCAGGCCGAGGTCGAGCGTCGGCAGCGTGAAGACGCGGCCGGTGACCACGTCGACCGGATCGCCGGCGGAGGTGCCGCCGGAGCCGCCGTGAACCGGGTTGGAGCAAGCACCGGCTCCCTGTCCATTTCCGCAGCCGTTGGCCCCCTTGCCGCCGCCGTC
This sequence comes from Sorangium sp. So ce281, assembly GCF_051527395.1. Taxonomy (NCBI): domain Bacteria; kingdom Pseudomonadati; phylum Myxococcota; order Polyangiales; family Polyangiaceae; genus Sorangium; species Sorangium sp. So ce281. The sequence continues at coordinate 8,857,387 of NZ_CP150322.1, read as the reverse complement.
AGGGTTGTTGCCGCCATGGTTAGCGCTCCCGCCCTGAGCGTCTCCATTCCCGCTGCCGCCCCTGCCGCCCTTGCCACCACCGCCGCCTCCACCGCCCATGATCCAGACGCCAGGGTTCATTCCAGGGATGGCAGGGATGTTCGGGACCGGAGCCGTGCGCGCCATTCAGGCATGGTCCCCAGCGATTCTCAACCCTGTCAAGATGAGAACTCGGATGCCCAGACGCTACACGGGAAGCCCGCGCGAGACGCTGGAGCATCATCGAACGAAACTCCTGCCAAGACGGATTCTTCCAGACGCAGCATACATCGTCGCGGGAGACTCGGGCGATGACGTGCTACCCGTCCCGAGGGCGGGGCGCTCGATGTCGGCGCGCGGGTGGTCGCCATCGCCGGACCGGGGGCCGGCGGGAGCCCTCCTGCTCGTAACGTCAGTGGCGCTCGCTGCAAGCAGCTCGTCGGCGATGGCCCGTAGAGTTCGTAGAACTGCTCGTCCTGGAACCGCGACGCGCTGCTGAAGAGCCCTCGCTTGAACAGCGACCAGGTGACCGCGGCCGGCAGCGGCGCGCAGCTCCCAGCGGTCGTAGCGCCCTATGACATCGACATGGTCGGCGACTACGCTCCCGGCCAGCTCGTCCGGCGAGCCCATTGCCAGCGCCATTCCCGGCCGGGTTCGCCTCGCGAATGTAGTCGAGGCGGCGCGGGGGGCGGCGTAGGCGTCAGGGGTGCGGGCATGACTCGGTCATGCACGGAAGAGCTCTTCGCCTGAGACTTCACCCACGGCGCAAGATGCACCGCACCCCGTCCAGCCTAGCTCACCCCTCCGATGCCGCCGGCAGCCCGAGCAATCGACCGATCGCCTGGTGAACGACCCGGGCCGCCGCCTCGTCCCCGAGGGCGACGGCGCGGCTCAGGATGCTGGCGAGCGAGGCGACCACGGCCGCCCGAGGCGACGGCCCGGTCACAGCGAGCTCCCCAGGCCCGAGGCTTGGCCCTTGGGCCCGGGTTGGGCCCATGCCTTCCGAGGGAGTGCGATCCGTCGTCACGCTCTCACCAAATCCCGGGGCATCCGACGGCTCGCACCGGTTCGCCCCCGCGGAATCGTCCCGCCAGAAAAAACGACCGATGACGAGCGGCGGCCGGAAACAGTAGCAATTTTGTGGTTTCCGCCTGTTTCGACGCTGAGGGCGGCTCCGGTGTGGCCGAGCGGGGCGCTCTCCGCCGCAGGGCAATGGCGCAGCGCCGGGCAGCTCATCCGGAGGCGGGGACAAGGGGCGTCACATCCGCCCGCACGGACGGCAGAAGCTGCCCGAGCATCTGCCTGCCGAGCGCATTGCGATGTCGCCGCCGGAGCCTTTCACCTTTCACGCTCGACGTCGAGGCCCACCCATCCGCTACGTTTGCATCTCCGCCGGCGGCGTGCCCGGCGGCTTCACTGCTCGACGCCCTCAAGCGTGTGGCAGCCATTGCACGAGAAGTCGCCGGTGTTGGTCATCGGGTCGTACGCGGCGATCTGCAGCACATCGGCCATCCGAGGCATGACCGTCTCGAACATCCATGTGCCCCACCGCTCGATCTCCGGATCCTTCACGTACTCGGCGAACGCCTCCTCGGTGGCGGGAAGCGGGGGGAGGTCGGGGCTCGGCATCGCGAAGGTCCCGTTGGCCGCGCCGCTGCCGTGACAGGTCACGCACGTCATTCCCTCGAACTTCGCGTCGAACGCGACGAAGGTCTCCTTCATCTCCGGCAGGACGACATCCTCCATGAACGCGAAGCGCTGATCGAAGCTCATGTCCTCCCACGCGACGGGCGCGTCGTCCTCCTCACCCCCACATGCAGCGACGATCAGGCACATCGCGATCAAGACGCGCTTCATGACCATATTCCTTCTCCCTTCGTGACAGCTCGTGCAGCATCTCATCCGGCGGCTCGAACCGCTTTTCCCGGTCGCGGCGGCGACGAAGGCCGCATGCCCCGAGCGCCGCCGCCGTCCCCGGCGACAGCCGGCGTCATGATCGCGACCGGCTGTACCCCATAGACCCCGCTGCCCGAGGAAACTCATCGCTGAAAAAAATGCGGGGGAGAAAAATCGAACGCCCATCGGCCCAGACCGTTATTATGTGATTTGGAACACAAGAAAGCACGACCATCGCGGCCGGCGGCCTCAGCGTGGATTTCGCGCCTACGAAGCCGATCTGAGGCGTGAGAAATCCGTCGTCGTAAACGGAAGTCCTTGAAAGAAAGGCTCGGCGTGGCGACCCGTCCGGGTTGCTATGACCAAACGAAGGCACACGCCGAGCACCTCCAAGGTGCGTCGACGCGAGTTCGGGTTCAAGAGGAAAGGCGACGGGTGGCACCCGGGGCGAATCCGGCGGCCAGATCCTGCCGGGATTCACGTCGAGCCCACGGAGAAGAACCTGACGGGCGTCGCAGGGCTTGGCCCCTTCGGCGCCTTCATCCGCGAGCTCGGCATCGACGCGGCCCTGAGCCGCAGGTTCTCCCGGCTGAAGACCGGCCGCACGGTCATCTACCCGATGGCTGCGCAGATGCGCCTGCTGATGGACAGCGCGCTCGCCGGCGAGGAGCGCGTCTTCGGCCTCGAGGCGCTCGCCGTCGATCCGCTCTTCGTGCGTCTCGCAGGCGGCGTCGTCCCGAGCATCGACACCGTCTACCGGGACCTGTGCCGGTTCGATGAGGAGGCGCTCGACGCGCTGCACAGCATGGTCGTCGACCACGGGCTCGCCCTCGTTGCTCGCCGAAAGCACCGGTTCGTGCACATCGACGTCGACACGACCGTGGAGCCGCTCTTCGGGATGCAAGAGGGGGCACTGCCGGGCCCGAACCCACGCTATCGCGGAAGGCCGAGCTATCATCCGATCCTGGCGCGCATCGCCGAGGTCGAGGCCATCGTCGGGGCCAAGCTGCGACCGGGCGACACGAGCTTCGGCGAAGTCGATGTGCCCTTCGTCGAGGAGTGCATTGACCGGGCGCGCGCCGCAGCGCCGAGCGCGGCCATCTACGTGCGGATCGACGGCGCGGGGGATTGCAGCGCCTTGATGCACGCCGTCGCCGCGAAGGGATGCTTCTTCCTGACCAAGGCGCGGATGAGCCCCGATCTGGTGGGCAGGGTCGCGTACGCCACCGGATGGCGTACCGTCGACCGGGATGCCGACGGTCGTCCTCGACGGCAGGTGACCGAGGTCCCCTTCCGGCGCAGCGGTTGGCCGAATGGAGTCCGCGTGATCGCCGTACGCACACGCGATCGGGACAACGGCAAGCAGATCTACCTCTGGGAAGGCCTCGACTACACGGTGCAGGTCTTCTTGACCAACGAGCCGGTCGAAGCGCCCGAAGACGTCGCGGCGCGGTATGACCTGCGCGCGGGCATCGAGCCGCTCATCGGCGATCTCAAGCACGGCTGGGGATGCGGTCGCGTGCCGAGCCAGAGCTTCAACGCCAATCATGCCGCGCTGCTGCTGAAGCTGCTGACCGCCAACCTGATGCGCCGGTATGTGCTCGACCATGTTCCGCACCTCGCGAGCTGGCGAACGCCGTGGCTGCGGCGCGCGCTGATCCTCGTCCCTGGAAGGTTGGCCCGCTCGAGTCGGGGCACGAAGCTGCACGTGCCGGAGCGCTCGCAGCTCGCTCGCCGGCTCAATTGAGCCCGGAACCAGCCGAATTCATGGTGGGGGTAAGGGGGACGTGTGCCTTCGCGGCGCGCTGAGCGCGCCCGATTGTAATCGACGTCGCATTCGTCGGTGGAACGCCGCTCGCGCGTCGCCGTCGGCCCACTCGTGCCCCGTGGGCGCGAAATCCACGCTCAGTTCTCCGTAAGCGCTGCATGAAGCGCCGTCTCTCCCCACTCGCGGACAAGGATCACGTCTTTTGCGAGTACCAGCCCAAGCACACCAGCGCTGCGGTCTGCGAGATGTTCCGCGGCTTCTCGGGGTACATCCAAGCCGACGCCCACGCACTCTACGACGCCCTGTTCCGCGGCACGTCCCCAAGGGGCGCTCGTGCCGACGAGGGACGTGGACCGCCGCCGACGGACGATGGGGTAGACCTCCCGGTAATTCGTCGGCGCGCCCGTTTCTCCCGGGGTCTCTGTCGGTCGTGGTCGGGCCGGCTTGGCCATTGATGACCGGAGATGCCGCGCGGGGCTGAAAGTGACGCCTGGCCACCCCTTCCGCGGGACCGCGCGCTGAATCGACAGACACGTGGCCAATGCACCGGCGCTTCGTCGCCCGGCCTACTGCGCCCTCGAGAAGGACACGCTCCACGTCGGCGCCACCTCGGCGATGATCTCCCTGAACCGCGGCGGGATGTCCGAGAGCTCCGTCATCTGGTGGATCGTGAGCACCTCGGCGCTCCCGAGCCCGACGGGGCAGCGCAGCGCCCAGGCGATCGCCTCTTCCTTCGAGCCCACCTCGATCAGGTAGAAGCCGCCGACGAGCTCCTTCGACTCAGCGAAGGGCCCGTCGAGCAGGACGCGCTTCCCCCCCGAAATCCCGACGCGCGCGCGCACCCCGGCGGGATTGAGGCCCTCGGACGCGACCAGCACGCCGGCCTTCTGCATGTCTTCGTTGTATGTCATGTACGCGGCGAACAGCGCCTCGTCCGGGGGCGCATCCGCCGCTGCCTGTGCGTCGTGCTTCGCGTCGTCGGTCGCCCGTGCCGCGGTGATCATGAATCGCATCGTCGAGTTTCCTTCCGGTTCGAAGAGGAGCGCCCCGGCGGCGTCGACCGCCCGGCCCCTGTCTCCATCGTCACGACGAACGGGCGACCACGCGATCGACACGCGGGGCGATCTTTTTTGAATTACACCTAAGGCTTCGTAGTCACGAGGTTTTCTTCTGGCGGGCGGAGCTGGACGGTGGACCCGGACGGGGAGCTCATCGTCCCGGGGCCGGCAGGGCGGCCCCGGCTGCTCTCCGGGGTCGCCACGGGCCGGGGAGCGGAGCCGGCCAGGCCCGCGATTTTTTCTGGAGGCGACCGATGATTCCTGATGCCCGCGGGGGGTCTATGTTCGGCCACACGCTCTTCTCGATCTACGTCGCCGCGTTCCTCTGGGGAGGGCTCGGGCTGCGCGGCCGCCGGGTGCGCGCGCTGCTTTCGGCGACGCCGCCCTCCGACCGATAACGTGGGCGAGGTGCGCTGCGGCGTTTGGTCCAAGCTTGCTCACCCCTCCGGCGCCACCGGCAACCCGAGCAGCCGACCGATCGCCTCGTGAAGGACCCGCGTCGCCACCTCATCTCCGAGGGCGACGGCGCGGCTCAGGGGGCTGGCGAGCGAGGCGACCACCGCAGCCCGACGCGACGGATTGGTCACGGCGAGCCATCGAAGCGGCCGCCTTCACTCCACAGCCTGCGGGTGAACTGCGCGGCGATCGCGTGTCGTACCATCGTGTCTGCATGACGCTCTCGCGACGTTCCCCCTCGGACGCCGATCTCTGGCGGCGCCTCGTCTGGTGGTCGGAGGCGTCGGATCGAATGGTCGGCGGCTGCGCCGGTGGCTGCGCGTTGGCCGTCGTGGTGTCCGCGATCCTGCTCGCGCTCGGCGCGCGCGCGCTGCACGTGCTCGCCGTGGCGGCAGCGCTCGGAGGCGCGCTGGAGGGCGCTCGGCGCGCGTGCGAGGCGGGGCGGACGCGTGCGCTCGATGCAGCGGCGACGCGCCTCCTGGAGTCGCGTGGGCTGTCATCTCCCGATCGACGCCGATGAACGCGCGCTGCTCGAACGATCGATCGAGGCGCTCGCGGAGAGCCCCACCTCGACCGATCCGGCAGCTTCGCCCCGGATGCTCGATGACCGCACGCTGGCGATCGGGATCGCCGTCGTGGATCGCACCGGCCACCGGCGCGGGGCGACCGGCGAGGTCGACCTCACGCCGGGGGTGCGCGCTCCGGTGAACGGCGATGGAGGAGGGCCGTACCGGGCGGCCGCGCACCACGCGGAGCAGGTCTGCTCGGAGGTCGCCGTGATCGAGCTCGAAGGGCACCGTCACACGCTCTCGCCCTCCCCGCGCGACGCAGGCGCAACGACCGTCCTCGCGCACGTGGTCCTGCACGCTGCCGCCCGAGTCGTGCACCCGCTGGTCCTTCTAGAGCTTCCGCCCGAGGTCAAGAAAGGGCGGCCGCTCCGCGTAGATGGCGCGCCGCTCGTCGCGGACGCCCGCCCCAGCTCGGACTGGATCGACCCCGTCGCGACCATCCCCGAGGCGGACCCCGGCCGGCGGGGCGCGCTCTCGGATCGGTGGCTTCGGGCGGCGCTCGCGGAGCACTCGTCGATCGTCGCGTTCGAGCGCCTCGCGGGCGTGCTCTCGGGCCTGGGCGCACCCGAGGCGCTCGTCGATCGCGCGCGGTCCGCGATGGACGACGAGAGGCGCTCGAACGCGTCGCGATCGACGAGCGCCGGCACGCCGAGCTGGCGTGGGACATGCTCGCCTGGCTCTGGCCGCGCACGTCGGTGCGGGCTCGCGCCGCGATCGCCGAGGCGCCGCTCCCGCCTCCGGCGCTGCGCGGCGCCGGCGAGCGCGATCGGCGCAACGGCGAATGGCTCGCATGGCACGGCTGGCTCACGACCGCCGAGGAGATGGAGATCGAGATCGCCGCGTGGCGCGAGGAGATCGGCCCGCGGCGCGACGCCCTGCCCGCGTTCGCGCGCCGATCCAAGGCGTCGACCGTAAGCGCTGCATGAAGCGCCGTCGGCCCCGACCACGGTCCGTGGTGCAAGAACCTGCTAAGCGCTCGGAGATGGCTTCGAGAATGGGGTTCTTGTGCTGCACACCGCTCGCCTTGGTCATCGCCTGCGCGGCCGAATCCTCGCGCGCGCCCGTCGACGCGGGCTCCGACGCGCCGCCCGCGGGCACCGTCACCGCGCGCCCACCGCTCCCGCGTGAGGCCGCCCTCGACGCGCGCTTCGTGAAGATCACGCTGCACCGCGAGTTCTACTGCGAGGGGGCGAGCTTTGCGGACTTCAATCACGACGGGGTGACGGATGTCATCGCGGGCCCGGATTGGTACGAGGGTCCGGGGTATGGCACGAGCCATCCCGTGTGGCCGAGGAAAGCCTTCGATCCACACGGCTACTCGGATTGCTTTTTCGAGTTCCCCCACGACTTCGACCACGACGGGTTCACCGACGTCCTCGTCGTCGGCTTTCCGGGGGTGCCCGCGGCTTGGTACCAGAACCCGCGCGACGGCGACGCGCTCTGGGCTCGTCACGACACGCTGCCGTGGCCGATCGACAACGAGTCGCCCCTGTTCGCCGACATCACCGGCGACGGCGTGCCCGAGCTCGTGCACATGTCGGGGGGCGTGCTCGGAACGTCGTCGCCCGGCGTGGACCCGACCGAGCCGTGGGTCTTCCGGGCGCTCACCGAGAATCGGGGGTACGGCGCGTTCACGCACGGCCTCGGTGCAGGCGACGTCAACGGGGACGGCGCAAGCGATTTGGTCGAGGCGAGCGGCTACTTCACGCGGAGCCCAGAGTCGCCCGACGGCTTGCCGTTCACGCGCGTCGAGCAGCCGTTCGGTGCCGGGGGAGCGCAGATGCCGGTAATCGACGTGGACGGCGACGGGGACGCGGACATAGCGACCACGCTGGCCGCTCACGGCTACGGGCTCTCCTGGTTCGAGCAGGTTCCGAACGCGGCCGGCACCGCGTTCGTGGAGCACGTCGTCGTTCCGGGGACCCCGCCCGATGCCGCGTCGAGCGTGTTCATGCACGAGCCGCACGCGCTCGCTCACGCCGACATCGACGGTGACCGGCTCCAGGACCTCGTGAGCGGCGAGCGCTTCTGGGGTCATGTGCCTGCCGGCATGCCGGACTTCGACGCGCCGGCCCGGCTCTACTGGTTCGAGCAGGCGCGAGCGGCGGAACGCATCGACTTCCAGCCCGTTCTCATCGACGACGATTCGGGGGTAGGCACCCAGCTCACGGTCGCGGACGGCAACGGAGACGGCCGGCCGGACATCGTCATCTCGAACAAGAAGGGCGCTTTCGTCTTCCTACAACGCTAGGGCGTAATCCTCGCGCCGATCCAAGACGGCCTCCCACCGGCGCGAAACTTGCGAAGCGACCGAGGCGAGCTCGCGCTCAGCGGTATCCGTGCTCGCTCCCTGGCAGCGAGATGCGCTCGGCGTCCACCTGATCCGCGTTGTGGAGGCCGTCTCCTCTCGCGAGCGCTTCACCGGACCTTGCGGAGCCTGTCTCCGCCGGCGCCGGGCGGCGCCGCCGCGGCGGCCTGGAGCGGGCGGATCTCCAGGCCCCGCCGCCGCAGGGCGTGGGCGATTCCCGCCTGGAGATCGCCGCGGGGGGTCACGCCGCTCAGGTCCACGCCGAGCTGCACGATGATCTGCGCGACCGTGGGCGCGATGCCGACGAGCACGACCTCGGCGCCGAGCAGCGACGCCGCGCGGACGGCCCGGAGCAGATGGTCGGCGACGCCCGTGTCCACCATCGGGACGCCGGTGACGTCGATGAGGACGACCGAGGCCTGCTCGCGCTCGATCGCGGAGAGCAGCGAGCCCATGATCTGCGCGCTCCGGTTCGAGTCGACCGTGCCCACGAGCGGCAGCACCAGGATCCCGTCGTGGACCGGGATGACGGGCGTCGAGAGCTCGCGCACGACCTCGAGCAGCCGCGCCTGGCGGTCGTAGGCCTGCGCGAGCTGCGCGAGCTGCTCGGTCCGCTCCCGGTCCCTCCGCGCCCGGAGGATCGCGGCGGCGAGCTGGTTCCCGAACGCGGCGATGAGCGCGACCTCGTCCTCGGTCATGCGCTCGTCCGAGCTGCCGACGCCCAGCACCCCGAGCGCCTCTCCGCCCGCGCGGAGGGGCACGTACACCCCGGTCCGCAGGCCGGCGCCCGCGGCGGCCTCACCCCAGCCTTCGGCCTCGCAGCGCTCGCCGAGATCGTGGCGCACCACCGGATGGCCCTGATGGAACGCTGCGACCGCCGCGCTCCGGGGGTTGTCCAGCGGGAGCAAGAGGTAGAGATCGACTCCGAAGTTCCTGCCGAGCCCGGCGCGGGAGGCGAGCACGCCGCGCTCGTGGTCCACGAGCCCGATCCAGCTGATCACGTAGCCGACCTCGTTCACCAGGAGCTCCGCTGTCCTGTCGAGCGGCGGCGCCTCCTCGGAGATCACGGCGACGGCGTCGCCGGCGCGGTAGAGCGCCGACAGCCCACATCCCCTCGGTTCAATGAGTCTCGAGTGCGGCCACGGCTGCGCCCGGCGGCGAGCTTGCGCGACCTCGCCGCCGCTGCTGCTCAGGCGTAGTCCCGCAAACTCCTATTCGATGGACGGCTGTCCGTTCCCTCCTCCACGACCTCCTCCTGGACTGGTACGTCGCGTTCGCGTTCTGCGCGTGGGACGGAGGCCGTGGATTCGCGAGCCGCGCGCGCCGACGCTTCCGCTCGACGTCGCCCGCAGCGTCACCTCGCGGCGCGGGCGAGGTGCGGCGGGATGCCGCCTCGTTCCACGCCTCGAACGCGGCCGTTCCAGATCGCCGGCTGGCGCCGCTCCGGGTAGCGCAGCATACTCTGGCCGCGATTCTTGAGCCGTCACGGGCGGATTTCGTACGCCCGTCTCCGGGCCTGCCGCTCCGGCTGCCCCTTCACCGGTTTCGGCCCGGTGCCCCATGGGTCTGCTCGGAGACGCCATCGCCGAGCCTGGCGCGCCGCAATCACAGGCCCCGTCACGTTGATCGCTGGCGAACGCTGGCTCCTGGCGGAGGCGGACTCCCTCGGAGCGAACGATCGTCCGAACAGAATCATGATGTGGAGGCAGAATGAAGAAGAAAGAACTTGGTCATCGGCTTGGTCTCGCGGTGTGCGCGGGCGCCGCGCTCGGCCTCTCCGCGGGCTGCTCGCTTGAAGGCGCGTCGGACGAGCCGCTCGATGCATTGGGGTTGCATTCGTCCGCGATCGTCGGCGGCGAGGTCGCCGAGGCGAGCCCCTGGGCCGTCCAGGTCTTCGACGTGCGCGGGAGCACCGGCGATTTCTTCCAGTGCACCGGCACCCTCGTCGCGGCGCGCTGGGTGCTCACCGCGCAGCACTGCATCGCGGACGAGGGCGAGACCTCGGCGGTGCGCGTCGGCAGCAACACGTACCTCGCGGGCCAGCGCATCGCGGTCGACGCCGTCGAGGTGCCCTCGGCCGCCGCCGACATCGCGCTGCTCCACCTGACCGAGGACGCCAGCGGCCCGGTCGTCCAGCTGGCCGAGGCGACGTCGGTCGCGATTGGCAGCGACGCGACGGCCTACGGCTGGGGGAGCGAGGGCACGCCGCTGGTGATGGCGCCGTCGCTCAAGAAGGCGACCCTCCACATCGACAGCTGGTACTCCGCCGAGGAGCTCCTGGCGACGGGCGTGACGGGCTCGGGCTGGAACGGCGACTCCGGCGGCCCGTGGTTCGTCGATGGGCGTCAGGTCGCCGTGTTCTCGGGCGTGAACGGGCAGGACGGCACGAACCTGCACGCGAGGCAGCTCGGCGTCGACGTCGCGCGCCACCGCGCGTGGATCGACGCCACGATCGCCGGCGGCCCCACCGTCCACCCCAGCAACCAGGTCGTGCTCCACGATCTCTCGAACTTCTCCGGCGTCTCGCAGGGCTTCGGGATCGGCCGCTACGACCTGCCGGACATGACGATCATCGGAGACAACCGCGCGAGCGCCATCAGGGTCCCCGCCGGGCTCCGGGTCACGGCCTTCATCCACGCCGATTTCGGGGGCGAGGCGCGCGTCTTCACCTCGGACACGGATCTCGTGGCCGCGGGCTTCAACGACGGGATCTCGAGCATCGTCGTCTCGAACGCCTCGGACCCGCAGCTCGACGTGGTCACCTTCTACGAGCACGCCAGCTTCTCGGGCCAATCGGTTATCTACGGCGTCGGCTCCGGCCTCTTTTACAGCACCCCATGGGACCAGAGGGTCAGCTCCGTCCGCGTCCCCTCCGGCTTCAAGCTGACGCTCTACAACGGGCTCTGGCGCTACTCGGCCGAGTCGCGCGTCTTCACGGCAGACGCGAACCTCGCCCCCCAGAGCTTCGACGACCAGACCCGGAGCTTCCTCATCGAGCGCTTGTAGGAGCGAGCGCGCGGAGCGGCCAGCGCTCTCGCGTCGCGAGGCGAGCGCCGGATCCTCCCCACGCCGGCCGCGCGAGGCCAAGTCGGCGCGCGCTCGCGGGCCTTGCTCGGTACGCCCCCCGCGGATCGAGCCCCAACATGGGCTAGCTTACCATCGTGGACACGGCGTCCGGCGCGGCGAACGCCCCGGCGCGCCGCCGCACGGTGCCGTTGCGCTCCACGAGCCCGCTCGGTACCCTCGGGGGTAAAATGACGTCCACCGCGCCGCAGGGCTGCTGCGAGGGGAGCCCTGTCGACCGTTCGGCTCCCCCTCTGACCAGAGCCCTGCCTCCCGCCGCCGCTCCCTCCGGCCCGATGAACCAACGGCGAGGCGCCCCATCCGCCATCCGAGGCATGTCGCGCTCAGCGGCGCGCACCGACATGCGAATCAAGCACCACGCCAGGGCCGAACGCCGTGGCTTCGCAGAACGATGAAAGGAGTTATGACGACATGAAGAGGTTCTTGGCTCTTTTTGCCGCCCTGGGTTGCTCCCTCGCCACGTCGGTCGCGCTCGCGGATCCTCTCCCTGTGACCGGCCAGTGGCGGACGATCGATGAGAAGGGGGTCGAGCAGTCGGTGGTCGAGATTTACGAGAGGGGCGGGAAGATCTTCGGCAAGATCGTGAGCCTGAAGCAGCCGCTCGACGAGAAAGGGAAGCCGAAGATCTGCACCGCCTGCGAGGGCGCCGACAAGAACAAGCCCATTCTGGGGCTCGTCATCATCAGGAACATGGTCCGCGATGACGACGAGTACGATGACGGTACGATCCTGGATCCGAACAACGGCGAGACCTATAGCTGCAAGCTCGAGGCGATCGAGGGCGGGAAGAAGCTGAAGGTGCGCGGCTTCCTGGGCATCTCCCTCCTCGGCAGGACCCAGACCTGGCTGAAGAAGTAACAGCTTCTCGTCCGCCAATCGTCGACCGCGGCGCGCGGCGGCCGCCGCGCGGCGTGCTACACCGCGGGCTCACGCCGGCCCTGCGGGGCGGTCGCCCCCCGAGCATGGATATGACTCAGCCCCAGCCCGACAATCCGCTCCACGGTATCACGCTCCAGATGATCCTCGAGCACCTGGTCGCGCAGCATGGCTGGGAGCAGCTCGGACGCATGATCGACATTCGCTGCTTCAAGTACGATCCCAGCATCAAATCGAGCCTGCACTTCCTGCGACGGACCCCGTGGGCCCGGCAGCAGGTGGAGGCCCTCTACCTGCGGGACAAAGCCAAGCCCAGCCCGTGACCGGCCCGCTCGATCGCACGCCGAGCCCCGGTCTCGATGCCGCGGGGGCGCAGCGCTTCCCCCGACGCCGGGGTCAGGCGCCCGGGGCGCGCACGAACTGCTCGTAGACAACGAGCGTGACCGGCTTGTCGGTGGCGACCTTGACGAGGATGCTCTTGACGCGCAGCCATTCGAGGCCGGTCTTGCCGGCGCCCACGCGCGGTACGCCGATCCGCGCGATCCCCGCCCCGGCGGCGTGCGTCACCATCGCGGCGAGCGAGCGCTCGAGCGCGGCGAGCGAGGGCCTCTTCGTCGCGTTCTCCTGGATCGCGAGGGTGTACACGGTGTCGCCGCCCTCGCTCCAGACGAAGGCCTCCCCGAGCTGGAGCTTCCGCTCGGCGCTCCGCTGCTCGAACGCCGGGAGCAGGCCCGGCCAGCGCTTCTTGAACGTCACGGAGATCCCCGTGTCCATCGTGCCCACGCAGCTCACGCCGTGCGCGTACGCGTGGAGATCCGGGGTGTTGAGGAGATCGCCCTTGGTGAAGATCGTCGGCACGGGGGGCACCCTAGCACTGCCGCGGTCCGCTTCGTAGCTCGCCTCCATCCCGGATGTCGCCGTCGCCGTCGCGATCGAGCGCGAGCCAGGGCGCCGCCGGACGCCCGGCCGGAGCACGACGGTAGCCCCGGCTCACCGCTTTCTGGAACGCGAGAGGCCCTGGGCGAGGGAGCCGACGAGGGTGATGCCGGTCCCGTCAAAGCCCGACGCCACCAGGGCGCGGGCCAGCGCGGGCTGGATGCCCGTGATCATGGCGGACGCGCCGAGCAGCCGGATGGCGCGTACCATCTCGATCAGGTGCCTGGCGCCGGCGTCGTCGAGCGCCGCGGCGCCGGTCATGTCGAGTATCACGCGGTCGACCCCGCTGCCGGCGATCGCAGGCAGGAGCCGCGCCGCGATCTCGGCGCTCCGCTCTCGGTTCAGCGCCCCGATGATCGGCAGCGCCAGCGCGCGCTCGCCCACGTCCAGGATGGGCGCGGAGAGGGCGAGGATCTCACCGCGCTGCTGCTCGACGAGCGCCAGCGTCGCGTTCAGCTCGTCCAGCAGGCGGCCGCGCTCCTCGGCGGAGCGCTCCGCGCCTATCCGCGCCGTCTCGTCCGTGTGGTGGAACAGGACCCCCAGGGCGCCCGTCACGGGATCACGCACCGCTCGCCCCTCGATCGCGTGCAGGCGCTCCCCATCCACGGTGCGGACGAGCAGCTCTCGCGTCACGATGTCGCCGTCCAGCGCCGCCCCGAGCATCGCGTCCGCCTCGCCGGGCTCACCCAGCCAGGCGCTCCACGTCCTGGTGCGGCCGAACGCCCGCAGCGCCGCCGGGTTCTGCATCAGGAGGTCTCCGCTCGGGTCGACGAACGCGATCATCACGGAGGTGTGGCGCAGCGCCTCGATGCCTCGGACGAGCTCCGGCTCAGGCGCTCCCTCCCTGGGAAGCGCCTGGCTCAAGATCGCGAATCGCCCATCGTCGAGCTCGATGCTCGAGGAGTGGAGCGTCACCGTCACTGGCACCCCGCGCGGGTAGAAGGTCCAGCTCTCGCGCACGACGCCCCCCTCGCGCAGCTGCGCGGCGAGGGCCTGGAAGCGCGTCCGGATCGGCGCAGGCACCGCCGAGAAATCGCGCGCAAACAGCTCGTCGCGATCCTGCGCCCTCCACAGGTCCAGGCCGGCCTCGTTCACCCAGCAGACCCGCGAGCGGTCCACGTCGACGACCCACACGGGGATGGCCGACAGCTCAAGCCCGGCCAGGCGCTGCGCAAGCTGCATCGGCATCACACTCGCTTACCGGGCTGCGGCGCGCAATGGGCGCCGGTTCGCCGTGTGATGCTCCTCATAAATTCGACCGACGACGGCGGCAGGTACACTCGCCGCGCGGCCGTCCTCCTGGGCCAGCCCCCGCGTCGACTGGAAACATACCGCCTTGCCCTGCTCGATCCGCCGCCATAGGGAAGAGCGCCGAGGCGGAGGCTGCTCTCTGTCGTTGCGTACGTCGCGATTTCGCATACCTGATGGATGGACCTGCGCTATCTCTCCCTGCGAAAAGAAGTTTCTTGCCCGGTAGAAATCCAGACGCGAGCAGCCTTGCGACGCCGAGTGATCGTCATCCGGGCAGCCGCGAGATCTGGAGCGACCCGGGCGCCTCGACATCGAGGGATCTGCGATGCAGCGCTGTGCGTCGCCGCGGTCGCCATGATCGTTGGCTGCAGCCAACCCGAGCAAGCCGCAGCGACGACCCCTCCAGGAGGGACCGGCGGCGGTAGCGGGGGTGGCGGCGGCGGGAGCGGCGGCAGAGGGCCTGACTCGGGGATCGGTGGCTTCGGCTCCCTCGTCGACTCGGCAGGTGCGGGATCGAACTGCGGCAGCGTGCCGCCGGTGTGCTCGGCGGACATGCACTCCATCGTGGACTGCAACGGCCAGCTGGTGAAGGCGTGCGGGCCCTCGGAGGGATGTTCGGACGGCGCGTGCATCGCGGCGTGCGACGCGGCGGCCGCCGCCAAGAGCTCCGTCGGGTGCGAGTTCTTCGCCCACGTCCCGGCGGCGTCGGGAGAATGTTATACCCTCTTCGTCGCCAACACGTGGAGCGGACCGGTCTCCCTGGAGGGCGACGTCGGCGGCGAGACGATCGATCTCTCGAAGTACACGTATACGCCCGAGGGCAGCGGGCCGGGCCTCGCCCTGACGCCCATCGGCGCAGGGGGGACGATCCAGCCGGGCGAGGTGGGGATCGTGTTTCTGCGAGGCGACCCCTTCATGCGCGGCGACGTCTCCGGCTGCGGCTACCCCGTCGAGGTGGCCGAGATGGATCCGGCCGCCTCGGCGTGGAACGACCCGGCGTGGAGCACCGACAACACCGCCACGGCGCTCCGCCTCGTCGCGTCGGTCCCGATCGTCGTCTACGACATCATGCCGTTCGGCGGCGGCTCCTCCGCGATCGCCGACGCCACGATGCTCCTGCCCACGTCGACATGGGACACCAATTACATCGCCATCACGCCGTGGCCCTTCGGCGAGAACGAGGGGCCACCGGCGTTGTCGATCGTCGCCTCGTCCGACGACACGGACGTCGTCATCAACCCGACCGTGGACATCCAGGCAGGGAAGGGCGTCCCCGCCGCGCCGAAGGGCCAGCCGGCGCGCTTCGCGCTCCGCAAGGGGCAAGTGCTCAGGCTCGAGCAGCAAGAGGACCTGCTCGGCAGCGTCATCAGCGCGAACAAGCCGATCGGGGTGTGGGCGGAGCAGACCGGCATCAACATCGATCAGGGGTACGCCGACAGCGCGCACGAGCAGATCCCGCCGGTGCGCGCGCTCGGCAGCGAGTACGTCTATGCGCGTTACAGAAGCCGCGTGCAGGGTCAGGACGAGGCGCCTCCGACGCGCATCACCGGGGCCGTCGACGGCACGACCCTCTCGTGGGATCCAGCGCCGCCGCCTGGCGCCCAGGCCACGGTGGACAGGGGGAAGAGCTTCGTTGTCCGGTCCGGCACGCCGTTCGTCGTCAGGAGCCAGGATGACGAGCACCCGTTCTACGTCTCGACGTACATGACGGGCGGCGCGGCGTTCCAGAATGCCGGGGATCCCGAGTTCGTCAACGTGGTCCCGGCGGGGCAGTACCTGTCGCGGTATCTCTTCTTCACGGACCCGACCTACCCGGAGACGAACCTCGTGTTCGTGCGCAAGAAGGGCGCTGACGGCGTGTTCCACGACGTCGTGCTCGACTGCGCCGGGGCGCTCTCGGGGTGGACGCCCGTGGACAGCGAAGGGCAGTACGAGGTGACCTGGCGCGATCTCGTGCGGAACAACTTTCAGAGCCAGGAGGGGTGCAGCAACGGCAAACACGAGGCGTACAGCGATGGCCCGTTCAGCGTGACCGTGTGGGGCTGGGGGTCGGAGCCGCCCTTCAACCACAACAGCTACGCTTACCCGGCCGGCGCGAGCGTTCGAGCGATCAACCCCGTCGTCATCCCTCCTGAGCCTCCGCAGTGAGCGGGAGGTGGGGTATCAGGGGCGGTGGCCACGCCCGGGCGACCTTGGGCGGCGCGCGCACAGCCCAGGCGGACCAGGTACGGCGGTCGCGCCAGGGCGGCCGCGGAGCGGACGCCGGGGCCCGGGGCGGCCCGCCGAGGAGATAGCCGCGGCCGGCTCGACTACGGCGATCCCACGTCTCGCGCTCATTTCTTTCCCGACGTTGCTCTACGGAATTTCCGCGATGGTGCGGTGAGTACCGCGGCGATAGGTTCCCACCTGCGATCCCGGTTCGTCCGCGGCAGCCGCGCGCGGCAGCCATGTCGAGCTCCATCCCGGTGGTTGACCGGAGAGCGCACGCTCATGCTCAAGCGCCTCATCCTCATTGACGGCCCCCCTTCGAGCAGCGATGGGCCATCGGCCTGCGGGACGCCGCTCCTCTCCCCGTGGGACAGGGCGGCGCTCTCCAGGGAGTTCCCCGGCGTGGAGGTGGAGAGCGGCGCGCCCGGCCCGTCCGGGAGGGCGCACCACGCCGTCATCGACGCCCGCGCGTGGCGCGCGTCGGCGCTCGACCTCTGGGCGCTCGACACCCGCCTTCACGCGCTCGACGCCGGCGGCCTCTTCGACCTCCGGCTCGACGGGCTCGAGCGAGCGGGCGCCGCGCGCGCCGCCTACGAGGTCCTCACACGGTGCCAGCGCTTCCTCCGCAGGAGGAACCCCGCCTCCGCGACCGAGGTGTTCGACCGGGTCCTCGGGCGGCACCGGGAGCTCCACGATCTCGACAGGCCGCTCGTCCGCGCCGACCACGATCATGCGCTCGACGTCTGGCAATGGATGCTCCGCCTCGATCCGCGCGCCGGCGTCGCCGTCCAGGTGGCGGCGCTCTTTCACGACGTGGAGCGGCTCGTCTCCGAGGCGGACGTCCGGAGAGAGCACCGCGCCCCGGACTACCAGGCGTTCAAGGACGAGCACGCGCGGCGCGGGGCCGCCCTGACGCGCGCCGCGCTCGCCGGCGTCGGGCTCGGGCCGGAGGTCCTCGACCGGATCGGCGCCCTGGTGGCGTCGCACGAGCGGCCGGGGGACGACGCCGAGCTCGCCTTGCTCAACGACGCCGACGCGCTCTCGTTCTTCTCGCTGAACAGCGCCGGGTTCCTCGACTGCTACGGGCCCGAGCACACCCGCGCCAAGGTGGCGTACACGCTCCGCCGCCTCCGGCCCGAGGCAAGGGCGCTCTTGCCGCGGATCCGCTGCCGCCCCGAGGTGGAAGCGATGATCCTCGGCGAGCCGGGCAGGCCGCCGGCGCCGGCGCCGGCGATGCAGGCATAGAGGAGGTCCGCTCCGCCATGAGGCTCGTCATCTTCGGTCTGACGATCAGCTCCTCCTGGGGCAATGGCCACGCCACGCTGTGGCGCGGCGTCGTCTCCGCCCTCGGGCGGGCCGGGCACCGCGTCACCTTCTTCGAGCGCGACGTCCCGTATTACGCCGCGCACCGGGATCTGAGCGCGCTCTCGCACGGCAACACGCTCCGGCTCTACACCTCGTTCGAGGACGTCCTTCCCGAGGCCAGGCGCGCCGTCCGCGACGCCGACGCGGCGATGGTCACGTCGTACTGCCCCGACGGCGGCCCCGCGACCGACGTGGTCCTCGAGTCCGGCGCGCTCAAGGTCTTCTACGATCTCGACACGCCGGTGACGCTGGATCGCATCCAGGCCGGACAGCCGGTCGGCTACATCGGCCCTCGAGGCCTCGCCGATTTCGATTGCGTGCTCAGCTACACCGGCGGCGCGGCGCTCGATCAGCTAAAGGCGAAGCTCGGCGCCCGGCGGGTGTTCCCGCTCTACGGCAGCGCGGACCCGGCGGTGCACCGCCCGGTCCCGCCGCGGGACGGCTTCCGCGGGGATCTCTCGTACCTCGGCACGTACGCCGCCGACCGGCAGGCGGCGCTCTCCCGCCTCTTCCTCGAGGCGGCGAGGAGGCTGCCCGAGCGGCGGTTCGTCATCGGGGGCTCGCTCTACCCCGAGGACTTCCCGTGGGCGCAGAACGGCGACAACGTCTATTACCTGCGCCACGTGGCGCCGCCGGATCACCCGGCGTTCTATTGCTCCTCGCGGCTGACGCTCAACGTGACGCGGGGGGCGATGGCGGCGATGGGCTATTGCCCTTCCGGGAGGCTCTTCGAGGCCGCCGCCTGCGGGACGCCGATCCTGAGCGACGGGTGGGAGGGGCTCGACCGGTTCTTCACGCCGGGGAGGGAGATCCTCGTGGCGGCGACCGCGGACGACGCGGTCGCGGCGCTCTCGCTCCCGGAGGGCGAGATCGCCGCCATCGCCCGCGCGGCGCGGGAGCGGGTGCTCGCGGAGCACAGCGCCGCGCGCCGCGCGGCGGAGCTCGTGGCCATTCTCGAGTCGGTCTCGGCTCATTGAACGGAGCCGAGGTCGGCTCATCGAACGGAGGGACGGCGCGATGTGGGGAGTGATTCCGGCGGCGGGCCTGGGCAGCAGGATCCAGCCGCTCGCGTTCTCGAAGGAGCTGCTCCCGGTGGGGACGCGCAGGGACGGCGACGTGGAGCGGCCGCGCGCGGTCAGCGAGTACCTCATCGACCGGATGGTGCTCGCCGGCGCGACCCGGCTCTGCATGGTGATCTCGCCGGGCAAGTCGGATATCGTCGAGTACTACGGCGCGAGCGTCGGCCCGGCGCACATCTGTTATGTGGTGCAGCCGGCCGCCGCCGGGCTCTGCGACGCCATCTTCCGGTCGCTCCCCTGGATCCGGCCGGAGGAGGACGTGCTCGTGGGGCTCCCCGACACGGTGTGGTTCCCGGAGCACGGGCTCTGCTCGCTCGGCGTCGGGGGGCTCTCGTTCCTGCTCTTTCCGGTCGAGCATCCGGAGCTCTTCGACGCGGTCGTCACCGACGAGGAGGGCCGGGTGCTCGAGATCCAGGTCAAGCAGCGCGACGCGCGCTCGCGGTGGGTCTGGGGCGCCTTCAGGCTCACGGGGGCGGTGATGCGAGCGCTCCACGACCTCTGGCGCGAGCGCGGGCGGGAGGACCCGTACATCGGGACGCTGGTGAACGAGTACCTCGCCCGCGGCGGCAGCGCGCGCGCCGTGCGGGCCGGAGAGGCCTATGTCGACGTGGGGACGCTGCACGGCTACCACGAGGCCATCCAGCTCCTCAGTCGCGCCGCCGCGTGAAGGGAGGAGCCATGGAGAGGTGCGTCGAGGGAGCGGCGACGTGGACGCGGGAGCAGATCCAGGAGCGCGTGCGCCGGCTCGGGCCGTGGTTCCACAACCTCGATCTCCGCGGGGTGAAGACGGCGCCCGACCATTTCCTCGGGGATTACCCCGCGTTCAAATGGAGGGGCTTCGCCGACGCCGTCCCGGCGGATCTCACGGGCAAGACGGTCCTCGACATCGGCTGCAACGCCGGCTTCTACTCGCTCGAGATGAAGCGGCGCGGGGCGGCGCGCGTCCTCGGGATCGACAGCGACGAGGACTACCTGGCGCAGGCGCGCTTCGCCGCGGAGGTCTCCGGGGCGGACATCGAGTTCCGGAACCTCTCCGTGTACGACGTCGGCGGCCTCGGAGAGCGCTTCGATCTCGTGCTCTTCCTGGGCGTCCTGTACCACCTCCGCCACCCGCTCCTGGCGCTCGATCTGCTCCACGAGCACGTGGTCGGACACACGCTGATCTTCCAGAGCATGCAGCGCGGCAGCGCGGAGGTGGCGCCGCTGGAGGAAGATTTCCCCTTCTCCGAGGAGGAGATCTTCGACGAGGCCGGTTATCCCAGGCTCCATTTCGTGGAGCACAGCTATGCGCACGACCCGACCAACTGGTGGGTGCCCAACCGGGCTTGCGCGGAGGCGATGCTGCGGAGCGCCGGCTTCGAGATCGTGAACCACCCCGAGCCCGAGGTCTACCTCTGCCGCCGGCGCGAGAGGGCCTCCGGTCGCCCGCCTGGCGCCGTCTACCCGGCGAGGCGAGCCTTCGTGAAGGGAGAGCACGCGTGATCGAGGCGGTGATGCTCTGGAACGAGCCCAACAACAGGTCGCACTGGGATTTCGAGATCGATCCCGAGTGGACGACCTATGGAACCATGGTGAAGCTCGCCGCGGACGCGATCCGGAGCGAGCGCCACTGGCTGCTGCGGGTGCTGGGCGGCATCTCGCCGATCGATCCGGGGTTCATCGCCAACATGGGGCGGCAGGGCGTGCTCGAGCACGTCGACGTGGTCGCGGTGCACGGCTTCCCGCTCGACTGGAATCACTGGCAGATCCACGAGTGGCCCGCCAAGCTCGAGGAGATCCGCCTGGTGACCGACAGGCCGCTCTGGATCACCGAGATCGGCGTCTCCACGTTCGGCGCCGAGGAGGTGCAGGAGTTCGGTCTCCGGCGGAGCGCCGAGCTGCTCCGCGGCAAGGTCGAGCGGATCCACTGGTACAGCCTCTACGATCTGCCGCGCGCGTGGCCGGCGACGACCCGGCACCGGGAGGCCGAGGGCTCGTCGTATTACCGGCATTTCTACATGGGCCTGCTCCGCGAGGACGGGACGCCCAAGCGCGCGCTCCGGCTCTTCCCGGAGTACACCCCTGAATTCGGTCTGTGCCAGTGGTTCCACTTCGACGACCACCGGCTCGACGACGCGGTGGCGTGGCTGAAGGATCTCGGGGTGCGCCATCTCCGCACGGGCCTCAGCTGGGCCGACAGCTTCCGCCCCGGCGCGGAGGCCTGGTTCGACCGGCAAATGAAGGCGCTCGAGCCGTTCGAGGTGACCCTGACCTACTGCTTCACCCCCGAGCACGCCGGCGTCCGGCCCCACCACACGAGCCCTCCGCAGCAGATCGAGGAGTTCGCCGACTTCTGCGCGCGGATGACGCGGCGCTACGCATGAGACGACGCAATGCGTAACACGCGCAAAGAGCCGAGGGGCGGGTACGCGTCTGCTCGTCTGTACGCGCTTTACGCGCCGTGTGGCGCGCCGCGTCGCCGTTTGGTAGTGTGGAGATCGCTGCGTTTTGCGCCAGGACGACCTGGCCGCATGCGCTCCAGGTGGCTCATGTCCCACGTCGCGAGCACGCCGAAGCGAAAGAGAAGACCCGAGGAGCACCGCGGCACCCCGGGGGGGCGACCCGAGCCGCGCACAGGGCTTCGCACCAGGCGCGCGGAGGTGCCGTCGTGAACCTCGCCGTGCTGCGCCGTCAGGGCCCCTCCGCCCAGGAGCTCGCGTGGCCGCCGTTCTCGTGGCTCTCGTCGGGCCGGGCGCCGCGCTGTCTCGTCGTGCTCGCCCATCCGGACGACGAGACCATCGGGCTCGGCGCGCGGATCGGCCGGCTCAGCCCGATCGAGGTGGTCCACGTGACCGACGGGGCGCCGCGCGACGAGCGCTTCGTGCCGGCGGGCCTCGCCGGCATCGGGCGCGAGCGCTACGCCGCGCTCCGGCGCGAGGAGGTGACCCGCGCGATGTCGGCCGGCAACGTGCCCGCGGGGCGGCTCAGGTGCCTCGGCGCGGTCGACCAGGAGGCGATCGAGGAGGCGCCGAGCCTCACCCGGCGGCTCGTCGAGCTGTTCGCCCGGACGCGGCCCGAGGTGGTGTTCACCCACCCCTACGAGGGCGGCCACCCCGATCACGACGCGGCGGCGCTCGCCGTCCACGCGGCGGCGGTGCTCGCCCTCTGGAACGGCGTCACCGCGCCGCTGATCTTCGAGGCGGCGTCGTACCACGCCGCGCGCGGCCGCCTCCTCACCGGCGAGTTCATCGCGCACCCCGGCGTCCCCGAGATCGCGCTCCGGCTCTCGGACATCGAGGCGTCGCGGAAGCGCGCCATGCTGGCCTGCTTCGCCAGCCAGCGGGAGGTGCTCGCCCCGTTCGGCGCGGAGGTCGAGCGCTTCCGGCCGGCGCCCGCGTACGATTTCCGCAGGCCCCCGCACGACGGCCCGCTCCACTACGAGCGCCTCGGTTTCCCGATCGACGGCGCGCGCTGGCGGCGGCTCGCGGCGAAGACGCTCACGCTGCTCGGCCTCGAGCGCGAGCTGTGCCTCTGACGGTCCTGCTCGTCGGCTATCCGCTCGCGCCCGTGGGTCCGGACGCCGTCGGCGGCGCCGAGCAGGTCCTCTCGATGCTCGACGAGGCGCTCTCGCGCGGCGGCCACCGGTCGATCGTGGTCGCCCCGGAGGGCTCCGCCTGCGCAGGGACGCTGGTCGCCACGCCGGCGCCCCCGCCGGGCGCGGTCCTCGACGAGGCGGCCAGGGAGCGGGCCTTTGGCCACCACCGGAGCGCCGTCGCCCGGGCCCTCGACAGGTATCCGATCGACCTCGTCCACCTGCACGGCGTCGATTTCGATCGCTATCTGCCCGAGCCGGGCGTGCCGGTGCTCGCGACCCTCCATCTCCCGCCGAGCTTCTATTCGCCCGCGGTGTTCCGTCTCGAGCGGCCGAGGACGTTCCTCCACTGCGTGTCCGCGACGCAGCGGCGCGCCTGTCCGCCGGAGGCGCGGCTCCTGCCCGAGATCCCGAACGGCGTCCGGCTGGAGCGCTACCGGCCGAGGCGGTACAAGCGCGGCTTCGCCCTCGCGCTGGGCCGTATCTGCCCGGAGAAGGGCTATCACGTCGCCGTGGAGGCCTCGGTCCGCGCCGGCGTGCCGCTGCTCCTCGCCGGCCAGGCGTTCGGGTACGAGGCGCACACGCGGTATCTCCAGGAGGTCCTGCTGCCGATGCTGCGCGGGCCCGGGCCTGTGCGGCGCTTCCTTGGCCCGGTGGACCTCGCCCGGAAGCGCCGCCTGCTCGCGGCGGCGCGGTGCCTGCTCGTCCCCAGCCTTGTGCAGGAGACCAGCTCGCTCGTGGCCCTGGAGGCGCTGGCCTCGGGAACGCCCGTGATCGCGCTGCGCGGCGCCGGCGCGCTGCCGGAGATCGTCGCGCACGGCCGGACGGGGTTCCTGGTGGACGGCGCTGCGGAGATGGCCGGCGCGATGGCGAGCGTCGACCGGCTCGACCCGGCGGCGTGCCGTCGCGCGGCCGAGGAGCGCTTCTCGGCGGCGGCGACGGCGGCGGCGTACCTCGAGACGTACAGCCGGATCCTGCGGGAAGGGTGAAGCGCCGGGTCGCCGTGCCGGAGGATGGAGGACGACGCTCTCCGCCTGCGGCCGCGCCGCGGGCACCACAAAGGCCTCTCAGCGAGCGTTGCAGGCGAAGACGTGCTCGATGGCGTCCACGCACATCTGCTCCGCGACCTCCCGGGTGACCCGAGCCAGCACCCGGAACCGCGTGAGCTCGGTCAGGGTCTGGTAGACGTTGACCTCGGCGATCACCTCTCCGTCGCCCGCGGCCTCGGCGCTGTAGAAGAGGCGGATCAGGTTGTTCGCCTTCGCCGGCACGCCCCGGAGCAGGAGGTGAAACTCGATGCTGGGGGTCTTCTCACCGACGTCATGCTCGATCCGGTAAGCGTGGCCTGACGAGGCGAGCTCACCGCCGATGGCCTCGAACGTGGGAACGAAGATGTCGGCCAGGATCCGCCGGAATTCGTCAATGAAAACCTGGCGCCGATCCGGCGGGGTGGAGCCGCACGTGCTCCGAGCCAGGCGATCGCCGTATTTCTTTTGAATGATCCCCAGGCGGATACGGGTGATTTCATCGATGGCCACGTGGGTGTCCCTCGGCGGTCAGAGCAGGGCGGGATCTCGGGGCGCTCTCGCGGACACGACCGAGCGGGTAGTGCTCACATTTTCCCGGAGAGAGTTCACATGAAGGCGGGAAGGCGGGAAGATTATTCAGGTTTTCTTCCCGCCTTCCCGCCTTCATGTTGAAATCTCAGCACTACCACCGAGCAGACGTCACTTGAGAATCAAAACCTTGGTCTGGCTCGGGACGATGGTCGTCGAGTTCGTGTTGATCTGGTTCCCGAGGCCGTTGGCGCTGAGCACCACCGCCGGTTTTCCTTGCCACAGCGTGTTGCGAGAGAACCGGAGACGCCTCGCGGGGCCCATGTTGCGGCCGGAGATCACGCCGCCGAGAAGCCCAGGGTTGTCGCCGGAGGTGAGCGGAATGGTGGTCGCCACGGTATGCGCGGGAGCGCCCCCGATGCGCACTTTGTACGCGGGGGACGTCCCCATGGGCTTCGCCGCAAAATTTGGAAATGGGACGGGGATGGTCGTCGGAAGACGGCAGACGTCCGGGATGCCAAAGTCCATTCCACCGCGCGATGTGATTGCAAACATGGTCGGTCACCCTACCTGGATCTGATCGGCGTCGATCTTCACGACGTGGCACGCGGTGATCTTGGCGTTCTCGCTGTGGATGACGAGGTTGCCCTTGGCCGCATAGTCGATGCGCTCGGCGCGCACATGGTCAGCCTCTTCCACGATGCGGTAGGAGCGCTTCACCCTCTGCGACAGCCGTTCGAGCGCCGAGTCGAGGCTCCGGCCGATCAGCTTGGCCCGGTCGACCTCCCCGCGGGCCATCTTGCTGAGGAACGTGAACAGCTCCAGCGCGACGTGCCCCTCCTTGGCCTGGACACGGAAGGTCGACGCGGCCATCGAGAGGTCCTTGCCGGCTGCCACGTGTACACCGTCGGGCGCCGCGATGCCCAGCGAGCCGCGCCGCAGACGAATCTGGAGATCTCCTTCGGAGACGAGGTGCGAGGGCGCGCCTTCCTCCCGCTCGAGAATCGCGAGGATGTAATGCGCGCCGTTCACGGCGGTGAGGAGCACCAGGTCTCCGGCGGCGGGCTCCAGCAGACAGCTCGTCGCGCGCTTCGCGCGGACCTCGCCGCTCTCGGTCTCGACGATGTACGCGGAGCCCTCGATGCGGAGCACGGCGCCGTGTTCGCCGTGGGCCTCCCGCTGGGTTTGTCTCGCTCTTGCTGCGCTCTGCATGGTTTCCTCATGAGTGAGGGGTGCGTTGACCGCCGGCAGGCCTCCCAAGGACGTTGGCCTGCCAGTCTTCTGCTTCCTTGAGCTCCTTGTCGTCGCCGTGCGCCAGCGCCTTGCTCGGCGGCCAGATCGTGCCCTTGTCCGTCACGCGGTGCAGCCGCGCGCGCGACAGCGTCGCATCGGAGAAGTCGGCGAACGACACGTCGGCGTGGGAGAAGTCTGCATGGCTCAGGTCTGCCCGGCAGAAGCGGGCGCCCGGGCAGCTCGCCCGGTGCCAGACGCTCATCTCGAGCCGCGCGCCCGAGAGGTTCGTGGCGCCCGCGCGCGCGTCGACGAAGAGCGCCTGGCTCAGGTCGGCCTGGGTGAGGCTCGCGTTCATCAGGGTCGCTTCGACGAAGTCGGCCAGCCGGGCGACGGCGCCGTCCAGTCGGGCCCCGGTCAAGTTGGCGCCCTTGAAGCCGCATTGCGTCAACGTGGCCCCTGAAAAGTCGCAGTCCTGCAGGTCGGCGCTGGTGAATTGCGTTCTGCTGAGGTCCATCCGCCGGAAGTCCTTGGGCCCCATCCGCACCTCGATCAGGATCGCCTCCACGAGGGTAGTCCCCGTGAGAACGGCCTGGGACAGGTCCTGACGGAACAACACAGCCCTGGTCAGGTTGGCCTGAGAGAAGTCCGTGCCCTCGAGCGTGACGCCGAACAGGGTGCCGTCGGTCAGGTTGGCACGGACCAATCGGGCGTTCTTGAGCTGGGCATGGTCGATGGTGGCCGACGAGAGGTCGGCTCCGGTCAGATCGGCCGATTCGAGGTCCACGGCCGAGAGGCTCGCTCCAACCAGCGAGGCGCCGGTGAGCACGGCCCCCGCGAGCGTACAGTCCATGGCCGTGCCAAGGTGAAAATCCAGCCCCTTCAGGTTGGCTCCCGCGAGGTCACAGCGGTGAAAGATCGCCTCGCGCACCTTGACGCCGCTGAGGTCGGCGTCGGTGAAGCGGACATCTTCGAAGATCCCGCCGGAGAGGTCGAGCCCCGACAGGTCGAAGCCCGACAGGTCCAGCTCCGAAACGACCTCTTCCTGTTCGATCAGCTTGCACAGCGCTTCCCTGCCCATGCTCCCTCTAGGCCGGTATTACCCGGAGTCGCTTGAGGTTGGCGCCGGCAAAGCTCGTGTCGTCATCTCCAACCATCCGATCGGCGCACACACTGAACAGGTTGGCTTTCTCGAAGTTGGCCCCCTGGACGCACGCATGGTTCATGACGCTCTGCCTCAGGTCGGCGGCGTAGAGCGACGCCCTGGTGAGGTTGGCGCGGGTCAGCATGGCTTCGGCGAGGTTCGCGCGATCGAGGCTCGCCTCCGTCAGGTCGGCCTCGTTGAGCAGCGCGCCGCGCAGGTCGGCGTCGGAGAGGTCGCTGCCGGCGAGGCTCGTCCCCATCAGGTTCGCGCCGGCGAGCGTCGCGCCGGAGAAATCTGCGCCGGCGAAGGACGAGCCCATCACGCTCGTGAGGTCCTTTGCCATCACCTTTCGGAAGATGGCGCGGTCGCCCTGGGCGGCGATGAAGGTGGCGGAGCTCAGGTCGACGCCGGTGAAATCGACCTCGGTCACATTCACCTCGTTGAAGGTGCACCCCGAGAGCCGCGCGCCCACGAGGCGCGCTCCCGTCAGGTCCACCTGCTGGAACATCGCCTCTTCCGCGACGACGTTCTCCAGGTTGGTGTCGCAGAAATTGGCCTCGGAGAGGTCGGCGCGCGAGAGATTGGCGCCGGACAGATCCGCTCCCCAGAGGTCCGCCTTGACGAGCACGGCCTCGCCGAAATCGACGCCTCCCGTGGCCTTCAGGTCCCGCAGGCACGCCGAACCAAAATTGGCTCCGTTGAGCCTGGCCCCCGAGAGATCCGCGGCCTCCAGGTTGGCTCGCGCCAGGACGGCTCCCGTGAGCTTCGCCTCTCGCAGGATGCTCCCGGTGAGAAAGGCCGACTCGAGCATGGCGCCCTCGAGGTCGATCCCCTCGAGGTCGAGGTGAGAGAGGTCGGCGCCCGTGAGGTCGCACCCCGCGAAGCTCCGCCCCTCCTTGTGCCCGGCCTCCACGTCGCGGCGAAGTCGCAGGGATTCTTCGCTGTCGAGGAGCGCGGGGGCCGCCAGGAGGTGCGCGAGCCGCGGCCCGTCTTCGCCCAGCTCGGCGAAAGACGAAGCCCTGTCGTCCGGATCTTCCGCAGACGCGAAGCCCTCGTCGTCCGCAGCTTCACCGCCCCAGGCCTCGTCCTCGGGCAGGGCGTGGGCCGCCTCGGGCGCCTCGTCGGGGAGGTTGAATGGGTCGTCGAGGTCCTCGTCAGCGGTGGCCTGGGTCTCGTCCTCGAAGGCTTGCCAATCCAGCGACGACACCAGCTCTTCGGTCTTCTCCGGCGTGAAGCCCTCGCTCGTCAGCGACCGCCGCATGCGCTCGCGGACCTCCGACATCCTGATCTCGCTCGGACGCTCGGCGTCGTTCTGACGCGCCTTCGAAAGCAACGCACCGACGTCGACCCCGTGCGCCGCCAGCCCGCTGCCGAGCTTGCCCTCGACCAGGCGGACCACGGCCTCTTCGGATTCTTCCGGGTCATCGAGGGACGCGAGGTCGTCGGAGGGCTCTTCCTGGGCGAGGTGCGCCTCAGGATCGATGCCATGGTCTCGCAGCTGCTTCTTGCCCCATTCCGTGAGCGCTTCCTGCGCGCGAAGCGCTTCGGCCTCCTCGGGGTCGTCTTCCAGGGCGGGCGTCGTCGCGGAGGCTGCAAACGCGAGCGCCTCCGGGTCCGCCTCGTGGTTCACCCCCGTGTCCGCCTGGGACCACGCGGGGCTCTCCTCTCCCTCCGTCTCCGTGCCCTCTGGAAAGTCCGTGGCCGGCTCCGCCTCGTCCTCGTCGGCCGCGGCTCCAGCCGCGCGCTCGACGGATCGAGCCGGAGTGCCTCCCAGAAACCCCTCCCGCCTGAGCTTCGACGCGAGCCCGGAGAGCGTGTCATCGGGCAGCGGCGGCGCCTCCGGATCCTCGGGCTCGGGCATGAGCGTGTCGTCCTGGTCATCCGGGAGATCGTTGCTCGGAGGGCCAAGCCGGGGGATCAGGTAATCGTGGTAATAGGCGACGGGCCTGGGAGCCCCCATGGCTTCGCAGGCAACCAGCACCGCCACCACGTCGTCCGCGTCGTCCTCGGAGATCTCGATGCCGCCGCGGAAGAGGACGACCCCTCGCTCGCGGTGCGGGAACAGACGCACCGTGTCGAGCTTCATCGCGGGCTCGTGGATCTCCACACCGTCGCTCGTCTTGAGGACGACGAAGCATCGACTTGCAACGCCGGGGAGGGCGCCTTCGATCCGGGGCTTGTCGGGGTGCATGTTCTCGACAACGAAGGTCTCGTCGCCCCGGAAAACCCCGTCGATCTGCTGATCTTCCGGGGCCATGTTGAACAGCGTCGGGTCCAGATCCCGCGCAAGACCAGGGAAGCACTCGTCGCGCCACGCCGCGTCGTAGGTGCCGATCTTGGAGAACCGCTGGGGCCACGTCAGGTCGTAGCCGTCGAGGCCGGCGGGCATCGGGCAGTCGCTGCGCGCGTGGATGAGGTGCTTGGGCGACTCGATGTTGGGGAGCGCCGCGCTCTTGTCGCCGTGGCCTTTGCCCCGCGGGTTCCTGGCGAAATCCTTCCCGCCAAAGGCGTTTCGCCAGGTGACGGGCATCTCGGTGAAGGGCGCCGGATCCGACATGCCGAGCATCCCCCACGTCCGGTCGCCGATGACGTAGAGGCTCTTGTTGATGGGTCCGAGCTGGACGCGGACCGAGCTCGCGGGGCGGGCGACGCGCCCCGGCGGATAGCAGCGGCCCGTGACGAGGAGCTCGCCCCGGGTCTTGGGGTTGAACTCGTCGAGGAGGCCGTCCTCGCCGAGCTCCTCCATGGCCATCTTCCAGACCGTGGGCTCATAGAGCAGCCGGGCCGGCCGGTCGTAGGAGAAGCCGACGAAGGTGGTGACCACGAGGTGCGGGGTGCGCTGGTGCATGAAGACCCTCGGCACCACCCCGAGGCGCATGGGCTTGACGATTTTCATCCGACGGACTCCAGGGTGGCGGGCTCGATGGGTCGTTCGGCTCGGCGCTCAGCGCGAGCCTGTTCCTCAAGCAGCAGGTGAATTACTGGATGAGGTGCAGCTGCCCCTTGTGGAAGCCGAGCTGGTACTGAATGCGATACAGCTCGACGCTATGCTTGAGCCCCTTCGCGTTGACCTCCGCGAACGTCACTTTCTTTATTTCTTTGGGGGCATATTTGTATGCCAGACCGTTGATCCTCTCGGTCTTGGTTCCCTTGATGATCTCGATGCGCGACCCGATCGTGGTTTTGTAGAGCCCGGTGATGGTGCTTTCGGCAGGGCCATTGACAGTGCTTTGCTTCGGTCCGTGAAGCGTGAATTTGATCGGGCCAAAGACCTCGGCGGTGGTACCACCCCTGATCGTCTTCCTGACTCCCCCCGCGTGAACGTTGGTCGTTCGCCCTGCGTAAAAGTTGCCGGTGGCGTGACCGCGGATGTCCGCACGTCGCGTGCCGTTGATATCGACCTCGCTGGTGCCGTTGACCGTCGTCTGGCTCGACACGTGGATCGTCGTCTCTCGCCCGTCGAAGAAAGTGCTCTTGTCGCGCTTCTGGATATTGGTGTTGCGCTTTCCAAGGACGCGCAAGCTGCTGTCGCCCTTGATGGTGGCGTCGCGATCGCCCTTGAGCCAGAACGTGTCGTCGCCCCCGATCCTCGTGGTACGATCCTTCGTGATGGTGGTCTTCCGGTTGCCGTGGAGGATCGTCTTTTCATTGCCGAGGATGGTCGTGTGGCGATAGCCCAAGATCACGTTCTGCGCGTATCCGGCGATGAAGTTTCCGGCGTATCCCCCGGTGACACTCAGGCGGAACCCGCCCACGATGTTCTCGGAGATGCCCACGGTGATCGCCGTTCGGTTGCCACCCACGATGTTCTCGGAGCTGCCTCCGATCCACGTATAAGCGTGCCCTTGCGACTTGACCTCGTACGACGATCCGCCGTTGGGCGCCCCCATCCGGATGTAGGTGTTGTCGTAAGGCGTCGACAGGGTGACCCGCTCTTGCCCGGCCTGGTCTTCGAGCTCGAGCCGGTTCCGCCCGCCCGTCTGGATCACGTTCCGCGTGTTGTTCCCCGACGTGACCGGGCTCGGCGTGAGCGCGTTGGGCGCGACGCCGACGATGGCCGGCCGGTCGGGATCGCCCCCCTCGAAGGCGCACATGACCTCGACGCCGGCGCGCAGCGGGAAGTGGAAGCCCTCGATGCCGCCGCCGTGGGGCTGGAGCATCCGGACCCAGGTCGACGCCTTCCCCCCGCTCAGGTCGCTCTCGTCGAAGAGGAACTTGATCCGGTAGCGGCCATGGCTGTCGATCTGCGCGTACTCGCTGACCGCCGCGCCCTCGACGACCGCGATCTCGGTGCCGTAGATGCGCGGCCACTCGGTGACCTGCGGCGCGCGGAACTGCGTCGTCACGGGGATGGCCCTGGCCTCCATGCGGTAGTTCTCGGTCCACGTCGCGAAGTCGCGGAGCTCGGGCATGTCCGGGGCCTGGTTGGACCAGTGCTCGACCTCGATGGTCAGGTACTTCGTGTTGAACGCGGCCCGCGGGTGGTCCTCGATCTCGAAGGTGAACCCGGGGACCACCGTCGCCGCCTTGCCCATCGCCTGGTAAACGACGCCGGTCGCGGCGAGGCTCTCGGCCTTGATCCGCGCCAGCCGCGCCCCGTCGCCCGACGAGAAGAACCGCGCGCCGTACAGGCTGATCTCGCCGAAGCCGCTCGGGCTGACCGACGCCTGCCCGGTGACCGGTACGGCCGGCGTGGCGTAGTTGTAGTCCTTGAGGCGGACCGTGCCGGGCATGGCGTCATGCCGGCAGGTGAAGGCGTGGAACGTGTCCTTCGCGGTGTTGGCGCCGCCTGGCTGCGGGTAATAACGAATGGGCTTGCCGCCATGGGGCTGATGGGCCGACTTGTCATCGACAAGCACCAGCGTCTCGCCGCCCTCCCCGTGCTCGAAGTGATAATAGATGCCTTCGCGCTCCATCCACCGGGCGACGAAGGCATAGTCGGTCTCGCGGTACTGACAGACATGCTCTTCGGCGGTGTAGGAGCCCTGGAGCTGGAGCGCGCAGTCCGTGACGCCGCCCTTCTGAAGGACGGCTTGAAGGATCTCCGGGATGGCCTGCGCGGTGAAGACACGGCTGTGAAACGACATGGCGAGCAAGGCGAGGCGCGGGACCATGGTGGCCCGGAAGACGGACCGGCCGGCGAATTCGTTGATGAGCTCGATGCTGCCGAGGACGCCGCTCCGAAGGAAGGGCTCGCCGCCGTCGCTCCGCTCCAGGGAGATGCTCACCGGCTGCCCCACGGCCGCCGCCATATCGAAGCTCTGGCCGACGTCGTTCGTCATCACCAGGTAGAGCTCGAAGCGATAGGGCCTCGAGATGCCCTCGGTGCCGTGAAAAGCTACGAGCTTGGTGGAAGAGGGCAGGGCGCTGGATTGGACGACGAAATTGTCGGGCATGGCGAGCCTCGGGGGTGGGAAACAGCGGCAGGCGCAGACGCGCTGGAGAGCCTAGACGGAATTTGTGTCAATTGTGTGGCGGATTACCTGCTTGTTGTTGTCTATCGATGACGAGGAAGTGACGGATTCGTCGCAGGCGACGTCGTCCGGTTGGCGACACCCGGCCCGCGCCCATCGTCACGCGGCAGTGTTCGGCGCTCTGCGCCGGCTCGCCTCTTTGCCTCCAGCAGCGCAGGACCGCCGTCCTCTCGGCGCGCTACATCCGGATCAGCGGTCGCCCTGCGAGGGCCGTCAGGAAGAGCGCCAGCGCGACGGCGCCGTAGCCGATGCCGAACGCGATCACCCATCCCACGGCCCGCCGCGCGCGCGGCCCCGACCCCTGCGCCCGCGCCGACAGCCAGTAGCCGACCAGGGGGACGGCTTGCAGCGCGTGCATCCCGAAGAAGTGGGCTATGCGCAGATCGCCTCCTCGCGTGCTCCAGTTGACGGCGGGGAGCCCGGGCCCGCCGTCGGCGACGCCGACACTGTGCGCGTTGTGCGCCGACATGAAGCCGCCTTCCGCGCAGGCCAGCAGGAACAGGACGAGACCCAGCCGGATGCCCCAGAGATACGGGGCCGGCAGCGGAGGTCGCGTCGCCCAGAACCTGGTCGCGAGGTACGCCGCGAGCGCCGTGTTCACGAGGATGGCGATGCCCATGAGCGCGAACACCGCCCCGTCGAACAGCGTCGATTGATTGAAATGCGACGCCACGCCCCGCGCCGCCTGCGCGGTGATCGCGATCATCTCGAAGCTCACCATCGCCACCGTGCCCCAGACGACGGCCCGGCGGCCTCTCGGCGGGAGCGTGACATCACCGACGAGCCAGTTGATCGTCAGGAGGTAGATGGCGATCGAGGCGGCGAACTTCGCCGGCTTGATCCACGGGTTCACCCCCATCACGAGGCGCGCGTCGAGCGGGGCGGCGGCGAGCAGCACGACGAGCAGCGCGGCGTGGGCGGCCGCCGCGATGAACAGGACGGGGCTTCGCCGGAGGAGCTCCTCGATCGAGCGAGGGAGCGAGAACGAGGGGCTCAGCGAGCGGGCGCTCATGTCAGGCCTCCCCGGCGGGGCGCGGCGCCGCGATCGTGACGACGGCGCGGCGCGATCGATCGGCGATCGCGCGGACGGCGAGGTAGAGCGAGAACCCCAGCGGCCCGAGCATCAGCGTCAGATAGAGCACCGGGGCCATGAGCCACGGCGAGAGGTCGCGATCGCGGCTGTCGAGGTACACCCACCGGCCCACGAAGAGATCGAAGGCGAGGAAGTGAACCCAGCCGATCGTGGCGCCCGCGGGCGAGCCGAGCAGCGAGGCGACCGCCGCGAGGCTCGGCTGGTTGACGATCGGGAACACCTCGCGGATGACCGGGAGGACGAGCGCCGCGTAGAGCAGCGCGGGCGCGACGACCACGAGCGGCGACTCCATGATCCGCCGCGTCCATCGAGCGCGGGGCAGAAAAATCATCAGGAACCAGAACGGCATCACGAGCAAGCCGCTCAGTCCAAAGACCCTATCCATCGTACCCTCCACCGGTTGCTGGTTGTAACGATGAAACTATTCGTAACAGTGTTAACTTTACGGGAAAAAAAGAGAGCGATCAGGGGCGCAGGCCCCGGACCATCATCCTCATGGCGATCTCCAGGGTCCGGTCGACGTCGTCGGCCGTGAAGCGGCCGCGGTCGGCCAGGCCGAGGGCGGTGATCCCGTGGACAAGGGCCCAGACCACCTGGCTGTGGCGCTCCACGTCGCCGCGCTGCATGGCGCCGGCGTCCATCGCGGACGCGACCGCGTTTTGCAGCACGTCGAACGAACCGATCATCGGCTGTTGCCGCGCTTTCCGCTGGTCGAAGACGAAATCGAAGCGCTGCATGAACATCAGCCGGTAGTGCACCGGGTTGTCCATGCCGAAGCGAACGTACGCGGCGCCGAGCGCCACGAGCCGCTCGAGCGGGTCCGCCGTGCTCTCGGCGGCCGCGACGAGCGCCCGCTGGAACTCGGTGAAGCCGTCGTGGACGATGGCGAACAGGAGATCGTCCTTGTCCTCGTAATAGCGGTAGATCGTCGTTGCCGAGTAGCCGATGCGCTCGGCCACCTGGCGCATCGAGAACGCCTCGTAGCCCTGCTCCAGAAACAGCTCGCCCGCCGCCGCCAGGATCGCGCCCCGCAGGTTCTCCTTCTGCTGCTCGCGGCGCTGCTGGCTCGACGCCTGCAGGCGCTCCGCCTGGGTCGTGCCGCTGGTCTTCGTGGTCTTCGGGCGCGCGCTCGCCATGTCCGTGTCGCCTGGCCTCCGGGCGGCGCAGCCGCCGCCGTCGTCGTCGTCGTCGTTCGTAACAGTGTTACTTTTTATAACGGTAGCATCGTCTGCCGTCAAGCATCTCCGCATCGAGCGCGTTGCGGTGGTCTCCCGGGCCTCTCGGGCCCGCCGTCACCCGTGCCAGCCATCATGCCTCGCGCCTCGCCGACGCGCGGCGGAGGCATGCGCGCGCGCCTGGTGGGAGCAGCGGCGGGCCGCCCTCTCGGTACACCCCTTGCGGCAGGCGTGATAGGCTCTGTTCATGGTCCAGGCTGCGGCTCGTTCACCCGCACCCGCGTCAGGCCGGCGGATGTCGCTCGTCGAGTGGGCGGCCCTGCCCGAGGATGAGCCGGGCGAGCTCGTGGACGGGTTGCTCGTGGAGGAAGAGGTGTCCGGCTACGTTCACGAGGTCGTGGTCGGCTGGTTGATCCACATGCTCCGCGTCTGGATCACCCCCCGCGGCGGGCTGGTGGGCAGCTCGGACGCGAAATTCGCGGTGAAGCCGCAGCGGGGCCGGAAGCCCGACGTGACCGTCTTTTTCCCCGGGAACCGGAGGCCACCAGCGCGGGGGCTCGTGCGTATCCCGCCCGATATCGCCGTCGAGGTCGTCTCTCCCACGCCGAGCGACGGGCGCCGCGATCGTGTCGAGAAGCTCCGCGAATATGCCGCCTTCGGGGTGCGCTGGTACTGGATCGTCGATCCGCAGCTCCGGAGCATCGAGGTCCTCGAGCTCGGGGCGGATGGGCGCTACGCGCACGCGCTCGACGCGACCGATGGGAGCGTCGATGTGCCTGGATGCGAAGGGCTCCGGCTGGAGCTCGATGCGTTGTGGGAGGAAGTCGAGCAGCTCGGCGCCGACGAGGGCGAAGCGCCGGAGGAAGACCAGGAGAGCTTGCCGCGGTAGCCTGCCGGCGGCGCCTCGCGGCGCCGCCCGTCGTCAGTTCATCGTCAGTTCACGGTGGGCACGAATTCCACACACGCCTCTTCGATCGCCGCGAGGGCGCTCGTGAGGCCGTCCTCGAGGTGCCCTTCGCAGAGATCCCAGAAGAACCCACGGCCGTCGGCGGCGAACAGGTCCACGAGCCTCTGCATGTCCCGGGCCGCTTCCGCGTCCCCATAAGCGCCCTCGCACTGCCGCCTCCCGCCGATGCCGAGGAACACCACGTTCTTCGCGTCGCCCTTCGCGGCGATCAGCCGATCGTGGATCTGCTGCGGCGTCTGGCGCGGGGCGGGCTGCTCGTCCTCGTCGGTGATCGCCACCACCACGAGCAGCGCGTCGTTGCGGAGGAACCCCGCGTTCTCGGCGTCCGAGAACGGCGGCTCCAGCGCGGCGGCGATCGAGGACACGGGCTGCTCGTCGTCATTGGTTTCGGTGCACTCGATGTCGTCCACATAGAGATCTGCAGCGCACTGAAACTCGCCCGTGAGGTCGGTGCTCGTGCTCTCCATCCACGCCTTGCCGCTCTGGAACGAGCACTCACCCGCGGCGCCGCGCGTGTGGAAGGTGGCGGGGAGGGGGCAGGCGTCCATCACGGCCGCGCGGAAGTCGAGGATGCCATCGATATCGAGCAACGCCTGCGCGAACGCCGGAAACACGACGTCGCGCATCGAGGCCTTCTCCTCATCCATGCTCGAGGAGTTGTCGAGCGCGAACACGACATCGACGTGCTCGCACCCCGAGGAGGCCGCGCCGCTGCCGCCTCCCCCGGTGGTCCCGCTGCCGGACCCGATCCCGGAGCCGACCCCCTCGCCGAAGGAACCCCCTTGGCCGCTGGAACCACTCCCCTGCCCGCTGCCCGAGCCCGAGCCCGAGCCGTCCGACGAACCGCTGGTACCACTCGTTCCCGAGTCCCCGCCGCAGCCCACGAGACCTACCGTCGCCGCGCAGAGCGCCGCGCACCATGCCCTGAGATCCATGCCGCTCTCCTTCGCTCTAAGTTAAGGGCGCAGTGCCCCTGCCGTTCGCCGCACGGCCCTGTGCGACAATCGGGCGTCAGAGAGCTGACGGTATCATGGGCGCCGCACCGACTCTACGGTCGGCTCGGCTCAGCCGTTCGCCGCACGGGGCAACGGTGCGTCATCGTCCGACACCGGGAGCCCAGGTGCGCGATGGCCCAGCCCGAGCGCGCTCCGGAAACCCTCGATCGTGCGGCGCAGTCCCGTGCGCAACGGCACCTTCGGCTCGAAGCCGAGCACCCGCCGCGCGCGGTCGATCACCGGCTGCCGCTGCCTCGGATCGTCCTCGGGCAGCGGACGGAACACCACCCGGCCCCGGCTCCCGGTCAGGTGGAGCACCTCCTCGGCGAGCTCCAGCACCGTGAACTCCTCGGGATTGCCCAGGTTCACCGGGCCCGTCTCGGCCGGGTGCTCCATCAGCCGG
Source organism: Sorangium sp. So ce281 (assembly GCF_051527395.1). NCBI lineage: Bacteria > Pseudomonadati > Myxococcota > Polyangiales > Polyangiaceae > Sorangium > Sorangium sp. So ce281. Next base: position 8,820,907 of record NZ_CP150322.1, on the reverse strand, counting down.
ACGATGCCCTCGATGAGGTCCTCCACGTAGCAGAAGCTCCGTGTCTGGGAGCCGTCGCCGTACACTGTGAGGTCCTCGCCCCGGAGCGCCTGCACGATGAAGTTCGACACCACCCGACCGTCATCGAGCGCCATGCGCGGACCGTACGTGTTGAAGATCCGCGCCAGGCGTACCTCGACCCCGCGACGGCGGTGGAAGTCCATCATCAGCGACTCGGCGCAGCGCTTCCCCTCGTCATAACAGGAGCGGATCCCGATCGGGTTCACAGCGCCCCGGTAGCCCTCCGGCTGCGGGTGGACCTCGGGATCGCCGTAGACCTCGCTGGTCGACGCCTGGAAGACGCGCGCCCCGCAGCCCTCGGCGAGCTCCAGCGCGTGGAGCGCGCCGAGCACGTTGACCATCGTGGTCCGGACCGGATCGCGCTGGTAGTGCGGCGGGCTCGCCGGCGAGGCGAGGTTGTAGATGCGGTCGACCTCCCGCTCGTACGGCTGCATGACGTCGTGCTCCACCAGCCGGAAGCGCCGGTGAGAGAGGAGATGGGCGACGTTGTCCCGGGAGCCCGTCGAGAGATCGTCGAGCGCGACGACCTCGTGGCCCTCCCGGATCAGCCGATCGCACAGGTGGGAGCCGACGAATCCGGCGCCCCCTGTCACCAGGATGCGGAGCGCTGCGCTCATGTCTCTCTGACCTCCTCTCCAGGTCGACTCCCCACGTCGACGTCATCGTCCCCGGTCCCGCGGGCGCTCCGGCGCTCCGGCGCGTCCTGCTCGTCGAGCAGCTCCCGGGTGTATCTCTCCAGCGCCTCGGCGCGGTGCGCCGCGGTGTGTCGGGCGAGCACGCGCTCGCGCGCCCGCTGGCCGATCGCGAGCCGCTCCCGCTCGGGGAGCTCGCGGATCAGGTGGAGCACCTCCTCCGGGGAGCGGGCGACCAGGATCTCCTTGCCCGGCTCGAAGAGCTCGTCGAGGCCCGGCCAGTCGTCGCTGATCACCGGCACGCCGCAGGCCGCGGCCTCGAAGAGGCGCACGCTCGGCGAGTACCCCGCCTCGATCATGTCCCGGCGGGTGACGTTGAGCGTGAAGCGCTGCGCGCCGTAAAAGCCGCGGTGCGCGCCCGGCGGGACGTGATCCGTGCGCTCGACGTTGGTGGGCCAGCCGATGTCCGCCGGGTACTGCGGGCCGGCGACAACGAAGCGGCCTCGCCCCCAGCGGCGCGCCGGCGCGACGAGCAGCCGGTCCAGCGTGGGCTGGCGATCGGCGCTGTACGTGCCGAGGTAGCCGAGATCCCACCGGGGCGGCGCGCGCTCCGGGAAATATTCGTCCGGATCCACCGCGCAGTAGAGCGGCCGCGCCCGCTTCGCCCCGTGGCGGCGCTCGAGGCGCTCGAGCGTCGGGCCGCCGGTGAACGAGAGGTACAGATCGTACCGCGGGATCAGCGCCGGAGACAGGTACCCGGCGCCGCCCCGCTCGATCTGCTTGAGCGTCACCGGCGTGTCGATGTCGTAGAACGCGGTCTTCCCGCGCGCGGTCTCCGTCACCCAGGCGCCGACCTCGGCGCCGTCGGGCACGTAGGACCCGACGACCACCAGGTCCGCGTCGCGCACCGCGCCCCCGAAGCGCGCGCGGAGATCGTCGAGCCCCCGGTAGAGCTCGGTCCGGCCGTAGGGCGGGCTCGGGAGATCGCGGTTCTCGGCGTAGAACCAGAGGTCCCGCTCCAGGAACAGCACGCTGTGCCCCCGCTGGGCCAGCCGCTTGAGCAGCCCGCGGTACGTCGTCGCGTGGCCGTTGCCCCATGACGAGGTGATCGACAGGCCCAGGAAGACGAAGGAGATGGGCTTCACGGCGGCGCGATCGCGGTGAGGGTTGCGCCGTCGGGGCGGGCCAGCAGCGCCTCGACCTGCCTCGCGCGCTCGGCGTAGGTGTGCCCCGCGAGCACGCGCTGCTTCGCCGCCCTGCCGATGGCGCGGGCGCGCTCCGGCGTGAGCGCCCGGAGGACCTCCGCGACGTCGTCGCCGCTCCTCGCGACAAGCACCTCGCGCCCGGGCTCGAGGAAGAGCTCGATCCCCTCCCAGGCGTCCGTGACGAGGCACGCGGCCGCGCCCGCGGCCTCGAAGACCCGGGTCGCCGGGGAGAAGCCGACCGACGCCATGCTGTCGCGGGCCACGTTCAGCACCGCGCGGGCGCTCGCGTTGAAGGCGTTGTGGTCCGCCGTGTAGACGTGCCCGACGTAGCGGACGTTCGGGGGCATCGCCTTGTCCTGCCAGCCGCTGCCGCCAAGGAGGAACCGGATCCCGGGGAGCGCGGCCGCGGGCCGCAGGAAGAACTCCTCCACGCGCCGCTCCCGGTCCGGCAGGCGGTTGGCGAGCAGCGCAAAATCACAATGAAATCGAGGATCTGGCGCGACCTCGAAGTGGGTCTCGGGGTCGAGCGCGTTGTAGATCGGCGCGCAGCGCCGCGCGCCGAGCGCCTCGTAGCCGCGCACCACCGGGTCGCCGCCGCCGTAGGTGAAGACCAGGTTGAAGCGCGGGATCTGCGCGCGGAAGGGATCCGACGGCGCGGCGCGGACCCGCTCCAGCGTGGCCGGGGCGTCGACGTCCCAGAAGATCGTCGTGAGGCCCGGCCGATCGAGCGCGGCGACCTCGGCCTCGAGCAGCTCGTCGAAGACGCCGACGCCGCTGGCCTTGACGACCACGTCGGCGCTCCGGGCCTGCTCGACGAGCCGCCTGGGCTCGGCGGGGTCCGTGCCGGAGTAGACGACGACGCGGGCCCACGGCGGGTCCTCGATGTCGCGGTGCTTCTGCCGATCGTAGGCGTCCGGCTCGTGGAAGGTGATGCGGTGCCCTCGCGCCGCGAGGGCGCGGAGGATGCCGCGGTAGTAGGTGGCGGCTCCGTTCCAGTAGGCGGAGACGAGGCTCGATCCGAAGAAGGCGATGTCGAGCGATCGGCTCGCGGTCGGGCGTGGGTTGCGTCGGTTCATGACGTGGCTCGCTGGGGTGTGGCGGCGGGCGCGGGGCGGTCGACCTCGACGCCGAGCTCGGCGGCGATGGCGAGGAGCTCGTCGACCCGGTGGGCGCACGTGTGGCGCGCGAGGATCGTCGCGCGCCCCCGCTCCGCCAGCTCGGCGGCCAGGGCGGGCTCGGCGAGCAGGGCCGCGAGGCGCCGCTTCATCTCGTCGCCGTCCCGGGCGACGAGGTAGTCGCGGCCGGGCGAGAACAGCGCCTCCGCGTCGCTCCACGGCGCGCAGACGAGCGGGATGGCGCAGGCCATGGCCTCGAACGGCCGGATGGTCGGGATGCCCGGGAGCGAGGCGACGTAGGGCCTCCTCGGGACGTGGACGGTCACCCTGGCCCGCGCGAACGCCTCGGGAGCGCGGTAGTTGGGGAGCCAGCCCCGGTGCTCGATCCCGGCCGCGTCGAGCGCGGCGCGGGCGTGGTCGGGGTAACGCACCCCGTGCACGCGGGCGGAGAGGCCGAGATCGCGCGCCGGGCCGATCAGGAACGCGTCGAGCTCGCGGGTGCGCTCCTCGTCGCCCCAGTTGCCGATCCACACGAGATCGCGCTCGGGCTGGGCCCCGCGGCGCGGGCGGAACACGCGGACGTCCGCGGCCTCGTGCCAGACGAAGGCCCGGCGGGCCCAGCGGCGCGCGAGGTAGAGGTCGCGGATCACCCGGCCGAAGGCGAGGACGCCGTCGTAGCGGGTGAGGTCGTAGCGCGCCATGGCCCCGGGATCCGTGACCGACCGGTGGTGCGTGTCGTGGAAGAGCAGCCGGTACGGCGCGCGCGCCGCGCGCGCTCGATGCGCGCCGATGCGGGCGACCAGCTCGGGCTCGCTCCACTCGTGGACGAGGACGAGCGAGGTGCCCTCGAGCGCCTCGTCCAGGTCGAGCGAGGCAAGGTCGTACCGGATCGGATCGACGCGCGGGTAGACCTCCCTCACCTCGCGCAGCGGCGCCTCGCCGTGATCGGCGACGAGGTTCCGGAGGCTCCAGGCGTCCCTCGGCTCGAAGGCGCGGACCTCGTGCCCGCGCTCGGCGAGCTCGGTGACCACGCCGCGGAGGAAGTGCGCGTTCCCGTGGTTCCAGTCGGAGAGCAGGGAGTGGCAGAACAGGGCTATGCGCATGGCGCGCTCGCCTTCTTCACGGGGGGCGCGGCCGCGATCCCCGAGGTCCCGCGCGGCTCGAGCCGCGCGGCCGCCCCGCGCGCCGGCGAGCGCGCTTCGCTGGGCCCGCGGCCGAGGAGCTCGCCGTAGAGGCGCAGGTAGCCCCGGGCCATCCGCCGCGGCGAGAAGCCGAGGGCGCGGGCGCGGGCGCGCGTGGCCATCTCGCGCCGCGCGCCGGGCGCGTCGATGAGCGCCCGGAGCGCGCGCCGGAGGGCCTCCGTGTCGCCGGGATCCACGTAGAGGGCCGCGTCCCCCCAGACCTCGCGCAGGCTCGGGATGTCGCCCAGGACGAGGGCGCACCCGGAGAGCGCCGCCTCCAGGACCGACAGGCCGAACGGCTCGTAGCGGGCCGGGTGAGCGTAGATCGACGCGCGGCCGAGCGCGGCGGCGACGGCGGATGGCGAGAGCACGCCGAGGTGCTCGAGCGAGGGGAGGGGTGTCGCGCCCGCGCCCGCACCTCCGTCCGGGCGGACGTCGCTCCCGGCCACCTGGATCGGCCAGGGCAGGTGAGGGGCCACCTCGCCGAGCGCCTCGATGTTCTTGGCCTGGTCCCAGAGCCGCCCGACCGCGAGGACGAGCGCCTCCTTGGGGCGCGGGGCGAACCGCGCGGGGTCGGCGGCGTTGGGGATCACCTCCGCCCGCGCGCCCCCGGGGAGCGGGCCGTGGTGGCGCAGGAGGGCGTCGAGCATCGCCCGGGTCGGGGCCACCACCGCCGGCGCGGCGGCGAGCCCCCGGGCCACCTCGCGCCGGTAGCGATCGTACCGCGGCGGCGCCTCCCCGCCGAGGACCGCGGCCCACCAGGAGAGGACGCACGAGTGGGCCACCACGAGCTTCGGGGCGCGGAAGGCGAGGGCGCCGTGCGCATAGCCGTTCAGGTGGATCAGCGCCGGGCGGACGCGCTCCTCGAGCTCGAGGAGCCAGTCCCCGGCGCGCGCGACGTCGTCCCAGGGGTCCTCCATCCACTCGAGCCGGAAGGCGCTCTCGAAGACGGCGAGCCCGGGCACGCGGCCCGCGGCCTCGCGCTGGGGCGCGGAGAGCGGCCCGCCCAGGGTGGCGAGCGACGTCCGGACCCCGCGCGCCGCGAGCGCGCGCGCGAGCTCGATCGCGTAGGAGAAGACGCCCCCCACCGTGTCGGCGGTCATCAGGACCGAGCCGGGGGCGCGCGCGGCGTCAGCCATGGCCGGGGGGCGCGATCTCCAGCGCGGAGAGCGGGAGAGGGCGGCTGTCCTGGAGGTCGCTGAAGCGCTCGAACCGATCGAGGTAGTGCGCGACCGAGCGCTCCCACGCCTCGTCGTCGGGGGTGCCCCAGCGCATCGTGTACTCGGGCGAGCCCGGGTAAGGGAACATCGGCACCGGCTCGTTCGCCCACACGCCGTGCTGCCGGAGCCGCGCCCGGAAGGCGGCGACGTCCGCGGGATCGTCGGTCGGCGACTGGATCAGGTTCGCCTGGACGAAGGGCACGCTCTTCTTGGCGTGGATCAGGAGATCGCCGAGCTGCTCGGTCGAGAGCCTGCAGCGCTTGGCCAGGAGGCTCCTGCCCTCCCGGGTGACGCTCTCCACCCCTGCCTCGATCGAGACGCACCCCGCTCTCCCGAGCAGGTCGAGCATCTCCCGGCTCCAGCTGTCGACGCGCATCTGGACGCCGAACGACACCGGGCGATCGACGAGCGCCTCGAGCAGCGGGCGATCCGGCAGGAAGATCTCGTCGATGAAATAGACGTAACGAACCCCCTGGGCGACGAGCCCGTCGAGCTCGTCGAGGAGCACATCGAGGGGGCGCTTGCGGTAGCCGTCGCGGAAGTTGTCCTTCGCGCAGAAGGTGCAGTGGTAGGGGCACCCTCTCGACGCCTCGACCTCGGCGCCGGGGCCGATCGGCGTGGTGTCGAAGCGGTGGTGGTGGTGGGCGTGGCGCGCCACCGTGGCGTCGTCCCAGCGGAGGGCCGGCAGCCGGGCCATGTCCGACGCGCGCGGGCCGCCCTGCACGCGCGCCTCGTCGCCTTCCAGCCAGGCGATCGCGTCGATCTCGCCCCAGCGCGATCGCGGGCGATCGGCGAGCTCCACCAGCACGTCCTCGCACTCGCCCATCACCACGGCGTCGACGCCGAGCTTGCGCAGGGCGGCGCGGGGCGTGGTGGAGGCGTGGGGGCCCACCGCGAGCCGGAGCCCTGGCAGCCCGTGGAGCGCGCGGAGCGCCTGCTGCGGGACGCGGAGCTCGGGCGGGGCGCAGCGCCAGAAGAGGTAGCTCGGCGCGGTGGTCACCACGATGGCGTCGGCGCGGAGCGCGGCCACCTCGTCGCGGAGGGCGCCATCGGCGAGGCCCCGGGCCTGGGCGTCGACGAGGGTCGCCTCGTGCCCCGCGGCCTCGAGCAGCGCCCTGGCGTAGCCGTATTCGAGGGGCAGGTGAGGCTCGCGGCAGCCGAAATAGATGCTCCCCTCGAAGCTCCAGGCCGGGTTGACGAGCGCGAACCTCACCGGACGCCCCCCGCGCACGGCTCCTTCGCGGGCTGGCCGGCGCCGGCGGCGGCCTTCCCGGCGCCGGTCGCCTCCGTCATCTCCCGCAGCCAGCCGTGCAGCCTGCGCACGCCCTCGCGGACCCGGACGCGCGGCCACCACCCCGTGGCCGCGGAGAGCCGGCGGCAGTCGGACACGTAGTACCGCTGATCGCCCGGCCGCCACCCCTCGAAGCCGATCAGGGGGCGCTTGCCGTCGAGCTCCTCGATGAGGTCGAGCAGCTCGAGCAGGCTGAGGGTGTTCTCCGGGCCCCCGCCGACGTTGAACGCCGACGCCGAGATCTGCCGGATGTCCCTGCGGGCGAGGAGGAGCGCGTCGACGAGGTCGTCGATGAAGAGCACGTCCCGGACCTGCATCCCGTCGCCATAAAGGGTGATCGGCTCCCGCCGGAGCGCCTGGAGGAGGAAATGCGCGACCCACCCCTGGTCCTCGGTCCCGAACTGGCGAGGACCGTAGATACAGCTCATCCGGAACACCGCCGCGGGGAGCCCGAAGGTGCGGGCATAATCGATGACGTACTGGTCCGCCGCGCCCTTGGAGCAGCCGTAGGGGCTGTGGAAATCGAGCGGGCGGGCCTCGGAGACGCCGGAGGCCCGGAGCTCCGGATCCGCGGGCTCGTAGCGCCGGCCGCTGCACGAGAGCGGGACGTCGGGGAGGCCGCCGTACACCTTGTTGGTGGACGTGAGCAGGAGCGGCGGCGGGGCGCCCTCGGCGCGGATCGCCTCGAGCACATTGAGCGTCCCGCGGGCGTTGATCTCGAAGTCTTCCACCGGCTGGACGAGGCTCGTCGTCACGGCCACCTGGGCGGCGAAGTGGAAGACGCTGGAGGCGCGCCGGACCGCCGCCGCGACCGCGCGGGCGTCCCTCACGTCGCCGGTGATCAGCGTGACGTGGTCGCCGTGGGTGCGCCTCAACCACTCGACGTTGCGCGCCACCGACGGGCGGGAGAGGTTGTCGAAGAGGAGCACCGCCTCTCCCGCCTGGAGCAGGCGGTGGGCCAGGTTGGCCCCGATGAAGCCGGCGCCGCCGGTGATCAGCGCCGGGCGCCCCGGCGCTGCGGTCGCGCCGCCCGGGCCATCCGCCGCGGCGCTCATACCGTCAGCCCCCTGGACTCCAGCTCGGCGCGGGCCTGGGCGACAGCGTCCTTCGCCACCTGCCCCTCGAGCCAGCCGGCGAGATCGCGGAGCCCCTCCTCGAGCGAGACCCGGGGCGCATACCCGATCTTCTGCTGCGCCGCGCCGATGTCGGCGAAGCAGTGCCGGACGTCGCCCAGCCGGGCTTTCCCGACGATCTCGGGCTCGATACCGCTCTTCCCCATCACCTCGCGGACGCGCTCGGCGACCTCGCGCACGGTGTACGACCGCCCGCTGCCGATGTTGAGCACCTGGCCCACCGCGGCGTCGGCGCCGAGGGCCCGGACGCAGGCGCGGGCGACGTCGGTGACGCTCACGAGATCGCGCCGCTGCAGCCCGTCCTCGAAGATCACGGGCGGACGGTCGTTGAGGAGCCGCGCGGCGAAGATGGCGAGGACGCCGGTGTACGGGTTGGAGAGGGCCTGACGGCGGCCGTAGACGTTGAAGAAGCGGAGGGCGACGGTCGGGATCTGGTACGCGCGCCCGATCATCAGGCAGAGCCGCTCCTGGTCGTACTTGGAGAGCGCATAGACCGACTCGAGCGACGGGGGCTTGGACTCGGGCGTCGGGATGGGCACGAGCGCCTCGCCGGCCTCGCTCCGGACCTCCCAGTCGCCGCGCTTGAGCTGCTCGAGCGGCCGGCTCGCGCCGGGGACCACCGCGCCGGAGGCCGCCCGGTAGAGCCCCTCGCCATACACGCTCATGCTGGAGGCGACGAGCAGCCTCGAGACCGGCTTCGCGGCGAGCTCCTCGAGGAGCACGGCGGTGCCGAGGTTGTTGATCGAGGTGTACTCCGCGATCTTGTACATGCTCTGTCCGACCCCGACCGCGGACGCGAAGTGGACGACCGCGTCCACGCCGCGGAGCGCCGATTTCACCGCGTCCCGGTCGCGGACATCACCCACGATGAGCTCGACCTCCGGGTCGAGGTAGGCCGGGCGGCCGCGGTCGGGGCCGTGCACCTGAGGGACCAGGCTGTCGAGCGCCCGGACGCGGACCCCCTGGCGCAGGAGCTCGTCGGCCACGTGAGATCCGATGAACCCCGCTCCACCGGTGATGAGGACGTGACTCGTCATATCCCTCGTGTTCGAAACAGGGCATGATCGTTGCCCGGACGCCATCCGAGTATCATGCGACTCACGATCACGCAACATGGTTTGTGAGGTATTCAACAAGGGTCCGCTCCGCGCGATTTTCCGTGCTCCGCTGAGGGATGCTCGAGTCTGGCGAGCCCATAGGGGCTTTCCCGTCTGTCTTCCGGGCCAGTCTGTACCGTTCGAGTGCGCGAGATCCGCTGACGCCGGAGCGGTTAGGGTGAATCCGTAGCGATGCTTCTGATCGCTTGCGTGTCGCCAGCGGCATTGCGTTGAGCTCCGAGGGATTCCCAGGCATTCTGCCGGCGCGCGAGCGGCGCCAGCGCGGGAGCGCGCGGGCGGCGCCAGCGCCGCGCGGCCCCGGCCGGGCACAGGCGCTGCAAGCTTGCCGCCGCCCGCAGGCCTCCCGTACGATCAAGAAGCAAGAAGGAGAGGAGCGATGATCGTCGTTACCAACCGCATTCCCGTCGCCGAGGGCCACGAGGCCGATTTCGAGGATCGCTTCAAGAACCGGGTCCACCTGGTCGATCAGGCGCCCGGCTTCATCCGGAACGAGGTCCACAGGCCGAAGCCGATGAAGCTGGACCACGCGACCGGCGCGTGGAGCCCGGACCCGGACGCGCAGGGGTTCTACGAGGTGAAGACCTGGTGGCGGTCCATGGACGATTTCATCGCCTGGACGAGGAGCCCCGCGTTCGCGGAGGCGCACCGGAACCGCGCGCCGAAGGAGATGTTCGCGGGCCCGAGCAAGCTCGATATCCACGAGGTGTTCCTCAGCACCGATCTGCCGGGGTAGGCTCGGAGCGCGCCGTCCTCGCCGGCGGCGCCTGGAACGACACGCGAACGCCCAGAACCAAGGAGACGCAGCGCATGCGGTTTCGTCCGGATCCCACCTTTTACCCGTCGCCGCGCCTGGCGATGGAGGCGCCGCCCGAGCGGCTGGCCTACGTGACCGCGCTCCATGCGGGCGCCGCGCTGAAGCGCCCGGGCGAGCCGCGCCACGACGCGCTCACGGTCGTCGATCTCGATCCGAGGTCGCCGGCGTACGGCACCCTGGTCTCGGTCAACGAGCTGCCGACCTACGGCGACGAGCTGCACCATTCCGGCTGGAACGCGTGCAGCGCCGCCCTGTGCCCCTACGCGCCGCACCCCCACGTCGAGCGCCGCTTTCTCCTGCTGCCGGCGCTCCGCTCGTCGAACATCTTCGTCTTCGACGTCAAGCCGGACCCGCGCCGCCCCGAGCTCGTCCACACGGTGCGCGCCGAGGAGATCGCGAAGCGGGCCGGCTACTCTCGCCCGCACACGCTGCACTGCGGCCCCGACGGCATCTACGTGAGCGCGCTCGGCGGCCCGGACGGCGACGGGCCCGGGGGCATCTTCGTGCTCGACTGCGAGAGCTTCGATGTGCTCGGCCGATGGGAGATCGATCGCGGGCCGCAGTTCCTCCACTACGACTTCTGGTGGCACCTCGGCCACGACACCCTCCTCACGAGCGAGTGGGGGACGCCGAAGATGATCGAGGACGGCGTGAACCCGGAGCTCCTGCTCGGCAAGAAGTACGGTCACAGCGTTCATGTATGGGACATGCGGAAACGCAAGCACCTCCAGGCGCTGGATCTCGGCGACGAGCACCAGATGGCGCTGGAGCTCCGCCCCGCCCACGACCCGACCAAGGCCTATGGCTTCGTCGGCGTCGTCGTGAGCGTCAAGGACCTCTCCGCCTCGATCTGGCTCTGGCATCGCGACGGCGACCGGTGGGCGATCCGCAAGGTGATCGAGGTGCCGGCCGAGCCCGCGGATCCCGACCTCTTGCCGCCGCTGCTCAAGGGCTTCAAGGCGGTGCCGCCGCTGATCACGGACATCAACCTCTCCCTCGACGACCGGTTCCTCTACGTGTCTTGCTGGGGCACAGGCGAGCTCCGCCAGTACGATGTATCGGACCCGTTCCACCCGAAGCTGGTCGGCTCGGTGCACCTCGGCGGCATCGTGCGACGGGCGGCGCATCCCCGCTCCGGGCCGCTGCGGGGCGGGCCGCAGATGGTCGAGGTGAGCCGCGACGGCCGGCGCGTCTACTTCACGAACTCGCTGTATGCGTCGTGGGACGAGCAGTTCTATCCCGAGGGCGCCTCTGGCTGGATGGCCAAGATCGATGTGGCGGCGGGCGGGGGCCTCTCGGTCGATCCCGAGTTCTTCGTCGATTTCGGCCCGCTGCGCCCTCACCAGGTGCGGCTCGAGGGGGGCGACGCGTCGTCCGACTCGTTCTGCTACCCCTAGCCGGCCATGATGCCCTGGCTCACGCTGGCGCTCCTCGGCGCCTATCACGGCATCAACCCTGGCATGGGCTGGCTGTTCGCGGTCGCCCTGGGCCTGCAGGAGAAGAGCAGCGGCGCGGTGCGGCGGGCGCTCGTCCCGATCGCGCTCGGCCACGCGGCGTCGATCGGCCTCACGGTCGCGCTGCTCGGGATCGGGCTCGCGAGCGTCCCCGCCGCGGCGCTCCGGTGGCTCACGGCGGCCGCGCTCGTCGCGTTCGGCGCGCTCAAGCTGGTGAGGCCGCGCCACCCGAGGTGGGTCGGGATGCGCGTCGGCTTCCTCGACCTGACCTGGTGGTCCTTCCTGATGGCCACCGCGCATGGCGCGGGGCTCATGCTGCTCCCGGTCTTCCTGCTCGGCGCCGAGAGCCCCGCTCCGTGCCACGGCGGCGGGTGCCACAACGCGGCTGGCCTGTCGCTCGCGAGCCCGCTGGGCTACCTCGCCGCGGTCCTCGTCCACACGGCCGCCATGATGGGGGCGGCGGCCGCGGTCGCGCTCGTGGTCTATCACAAGCTCGGCGTCGCCATCCTTCGCACCGCCTGGTTCAACCTCGATCGGGCCTGGGCCGTCGCGCTCATCGGGGCCGGCGTCATCGCGGTGCTGCTCTGACGTCCGCTGTGACGGGCGACCGGGCGACGGCCCGGCTCCCGAGCTCGCCGACACCCCGCTTGAACGCGGGCCGCCTCGTGTACCTCCTCCCCAACCTGATCACGCTGTCCTCGGTCTTCTGCGGCTTCGACGCGGTACGGCTCTCGGCCTCCGCGCGGTCCGACGACGACCTCCAGCGCGCCGCGCTCCTCATCCTCCTCGCGATGCTCGCCGACACGCTGGATGGCCGCGTCGCGCGGATGACCCGGACCGAGAGCGCGTTCGGCGCCCAGCTCGACTCGCTGGCCGATCTCGTCTCCTTCGGCGTGGCCCCGGCGCTGCTCGTGTATCAATGGTCGCTCCACCGCCTCGGTCTCGCCGGCGTGCTCGGCGGGTCCGTGTTCGCCGCGTGCGGCGCGATCCGGCTCGCCCGCTTCAACGTCCTCTCCATGGGCGAGGCGGGCGGGCCGCCGTCGCCCCCGAGGTACATCGTGGGCCTCCCTGTCACGGGCGCCGCGGGGGTCCTGATAGCGATCGTCATGACCCGCCGCGGCGCGGGCGGGCAGCTCGGCGGCGCCGGCGTCGCGCCGGCGGTCCTCGCGACGACGCTGCTCGTCTCGATGCTGATGGTGTCGACGCTCCGGTTCCGCTCGTTCAAGGATCTCCGGCCGGGCCCCCGCACGCTGCTGGCCATCGCGCTCGCGCTCGGATCGAGCGCGCTCCTCTCCGTCCGCTGGGGGCCCGCGCCCGTCCTCGCCTGGGGGCTCGGCGTCTATGTCCTGCTCGGCGTCGTCGAGTCGCTCTGGCGGCTCCCGGCGCTGCGGCGCGGCGCTCCGGCTGCGCGCGATGCACACGATGCGCGCGCCCGGGGAGGCGACGAGCGGCCGTAGCGCGGCCCGCCGATCACGGCCTCCCCGACTGCCAGTACCCGTTCCCCTGCTGCTTCCACCACTTCACCCCGGCGTTCGGGGCCCCCGGCCACGCGCGATAGGTGTAGATCCCGTCGTCCAGAAGACAGATCGGGTCCTGGTGCTCGTGGCTCAAGCAGACCTTCCCGGGCCCTCTGTCGTACTCGAGGTAGTAATCCACCTGCTCGGGGTCCTGTAGCCCATCACTCCAGATATTTTTCGTTCGCGCCTCCCATCTGCCCATCGACACATAGGTGAACGTTCGATGGGTGGTCCCGGTGACCCCCCCGGCCCTGGTGGTCGGCCCGGAATACGCATAGATCATCATCTGCGCATAGGCGGCCGCCGACGTGAGCGACACGACGGCCAGAGTAGCGAGACCGCGGCGTAGCTTGCTCATGGATCACCCCTCCTGCCATTGAGAGAACGATGCTCGCCTCGAGCGATCGGCTGGGCGTCAGGTTCTCCTCCGGCCTTGACGCGCTCCACCATCTGGAGCCCTGGCGCTGACCGTCAACCCTGTGTACCTGCCTGTGGGGTAGGACCGCTCGCGCGGCCGCGAGCAGGCTCGTGCTGGCGGCGCACGCGGCGCTTCAGCGCTCGACCTCGATGGGCTGTCGCGGAGATCTGGAGCGAAGGAGCTGGTTGGCCGCTCGGCGGGACCAGCCCGATCGACTCCTCTGCAAACGCTGGTTCAGGGGCGGCCACGGGGGACGACGACCCGGGGCCAGCGGGGCGCTCCACGCTCGTCCGGGTGGCGCCTCAGAGCGCCGAGCCGTTCGCGCGACGGCCCGGAGAGGCGCTCGCGCCAAGGGTGCTGTGCAGGGCGAAGGGCGCTCCCGGGGAGGCGTCGGGGCTGCGGTTCATCGAGACGCCGTCCCGCGCCGCGAGCCGGCTCGCGTAGGTGACGGTGTCCACGGTCGCGCCCGAGGCGTTTCGCAGCGTGACCGTGTCCCCGCTGTTGCCGAAGCTCAACGACCCCGTGGACGCCGCGACGGCCCCGCTGCCGCTCGGCACGGCGGAGGCGCCGCCAACCACCACGATGGCCGTCGAGGGCGCGAGCGACGCGCCGGTCGGGAAGGTGTGCCGCGTCGACGTGCCGTCAGAGAGCGTCCAGCCGGCGAGGGCCGCCGCCGCCGTGCCGACATTGACGATCTCCACGAACTCGCCGGCCGTGTTGCTGCCCGGCTCGTTCGCGAGGACCTCGTTGATGATCACGGCGGTGGTGCCCGTGCCCCCGCCGCCGCCGGCCCCGCCGCCGCCGGCCCCGCCGCCGCCGCCGGCCCCGCCGCCGCCGCCGGCCCCGCCGCTGCCGCCGGCCCCGCCGCTGCCGCCGGGGACCAGGAAGTCGCGCACGACGCCCATGTGCTGCATGTTCGAGGCGCCGCTGTCCGACGAGAGCGCGGGGCTGATCTCGGAGAGCGGCGAGTAGACGCGCGTGTCCGCCACCAGGCCGTTCGCGAAGCTGCTCCCGCCGATCACGACGGCCGTCTCGTACGCCTCCAGGTCGCCGTCGACGAGCACCCAGTCATAGGGCTTCGTCCTGCCGGCGTTGGTGTTCGCGTTCCCGTTCACGTCGGCGGGATAGGGCCCGGCCGTGACGACGACGTCCGAGAGGCTCGAGACGCACGCCTCGGTCCGGCTCCCCGTGTTGAAGTCGCCGCCGATCACCAGGTAATCGCCCTGGGCGACGTTCGCCGCGATGAACGAGGCGAGGTTCTGCGCCTCCGTGTTGCGCGCCGCCGCGCTGGACGTCAGGAGGTGGACGCTGATCGCGAACACGTGGCCAGGGCCGGGGATATCGATGCGCGCCCACGCGAAGTCCCGGTTGCTCACCGACGTGTCGTCCCACTCGCCGGACGCCACGATCGGCCACCGGCTCACGATCCCGTTCGGGATCTGCGCCCCGCTCTCGCGGTAGTAGCTGAACCCGGCGCCGAACGTCGCGTCCACGAAGGCGCGGAGCTCGGAGGTGGTATTGCCGCCGTAGTTGAACTCTTGCAGCAGGGCGATGTCTGGCTTGATTCCCCGCAGGATGCGCTTGCCGTGCCCGGGATCGTAGCTCTGGTGGTTGTCGCTCGTGATGTTGGCGGCCATGAGCCGGACGCGCGTCGACAGCGCGTCGCTGTGCTCGCCGAGGAGCTCCGCTTCCGCGCCCTCGTCCACGTCGAGCGGCGGATCGGCCGCGCACGCGGCCATGGCGAGCGCCGAGGCGAGCAGAGACAGCCGAACCCATAAGGATCGCTTCAAGCGGGAAGACGTCGATCGCATCGCGCTGCACCAGACCTTTCCGGGGATCGTCTCCTGAAGCACCCCTCGAATTTCCTGGGAAAATTCGCAGGGAGGCGGGGAGTGAAATACCACCGATCTCCCCGTCTCCCCGCCTCCCTGTTGAATTCTTCTCTGAAAATGCGAGCAAAACGAGGGGGTTGTCAGGAGCGCCTCATGACAGCACGGAACGAGGGCGCGGCGGTGTCGCGTTCGTCCCTGTTTCATGCAGTGATGATGCCGTTCCGGTCACGGACGGACGACACCCGACGTCGGGCGCCCTGGTCGGCTCAGCGGCTCGCCATCGCGAACGCGATCCCGCTCTGGAGGGAGCTCTTCACCGCGCAGCGGCCCATGTCCGCGCCGCGCTCGGCGAGGCGCTGGGCGACCTCGGGGCGGATCCCCGTGAGGACCACCCGCGCGCCGAGGAGGCCCGCGACCCGCACCGCCTCGAGCAGCGCTTCCATCGCCGGCGGATCGATCTCGTCCACGCCGGTCAGGTCGATGATCGCGATCCGCGTGCGGCGGTTCGCGATGCCGCGCGACAGCGCCTCGATCATGCGGCGCACCCGCCCGGCCTCGAGCGGGCCGATGAGCGGCACGACCACCACGTCGTCGCGGATGGGGATGAGCGGCACGGACAGCTTCGCCAGCGCGGCGTCCTGGGCCTTGATCACCTCCTCCTGCAGCCGCGCGCGCTCCTCCTCGGCGCGCTTGCGCTCCGTCAGATCGATGCCGGTCATGATGACGAACCGGACCCTCTCGTCCCTGCTGCGCAGGACGGCGCCCGACCACGCCGTCACCCGGCGGGCGCCGTCTGCAGCCGTCCACGGCACCTCCACCTGCCTCTTCGACCCGCCCGCGCCGAGCTGCTCGAAGAGGCCTTTGAGCTGCGCCGACGCGCGCGGATCGGGCGTGAGATCCCAGAGGAACCGGGCCTCCCGGAGCCCCCGCGCGCTCCCCAGCGCCTGCTCGGCGGCGCTGTTCATGCGGACGATGCGGCCGCGCGCGTCGAGCACCACGATGAGGCCGTCGACGAGATCCATGACGGCCGCCATGAAGTCCCGCTCCCTGCTCAGCATCTCCTGCCCGTGCTTGCGCTCGAAGATGCGGCCGAGCTGCCGCGCGATGCGGCCGATGGTCGCCGTGAACTTCCCGTCGTCCGCGTGCTCGGCGTCGGAGAGGAACTCCAGCACGGCCACGACGTCCGCGCCGACGACCACGGGGAACGCGAACCCCGCCTTCACGCCCAGGTTCCTCGCGAGCCTGGCGCGCGGGAAATTGGCGTCCACCGTGACGTTGCGCACCCACGCCGGCTGCTTCGAGGCGAGCACCCTCCCGGGAAGACCGAGCCCCGCGGTGAACTGTGTCGCTTCCGTGACAGCCTTGAAGGTCGCGAACTTTGCTTCATCGCTCAGGTGCCAGAGCGCCGTGGGAAGGAGCAGAGACGGATCGTCCGGGGCCGGCACGTACGCATGCCCGACCGGCCAGCCGAGGTGATTGCAGATGTGCGTGATGGTGCGATGTAGCGCCTCGTCGACGCTCGCTGCCTCGTGGACGTCGACGGTGACCACCCGGAGCAGGTCCACGAGCGACCGCTCATCCGTCAGGACATTGTCGAGCCTCAATCGGGCCTGCGCCGCCAGTTCATCCGAGCGTTTGAGGGGGCAAGTCATGCATGAAGCCGTAACATGCGCCATGTATCGAATCCGTTTCGACGCGGCGTCGTCTCGTTCCGCTCGTTCCGCTCGTTCCGCTCGTTCCGCTCGTTTGCCATTGACCGGCGCGGCGCGCTCGGCCCCCGGGCGGCGCCGCGGTGACCTCGCCGGGCCGGCGGCGGGCGCGCCGGGGATCCCGGGAGATCACGGCGCTCGCCATCCGAGTCATCCGAGTCATCCGAGTCATCCGAGTCATCCGAGTCATCCGAGTCGTCGCTGGACGGTGGTGCGCTCTTCCCCTTAAGGTGTCGACTGCCGCG
The DNA here is from genome assembly GCF_051527395.1 of Sorangium sp. So ce281. Taxonomy (NCBI): domain Bacteria; kingdom Pseudomonadati; phylum Myxococcota; order Polyangiales; family Polyangiaceae; genus Sorangium; species Sorangium sp. So ce281. The sequence continues at coordinate 8,803,963 of NZ_CP150322.1, read as the reverse complement.
GCGAGGCGGCGTGCGCGGGCGCGCGGGGCCGTGAAGCAGGCGACGGCCGCGGCGTCCTCTCCGGCTTCTGCTCCAGGCTCTGACGGCTTCTGACGGACAAGGATGATGATGCTCTCGAACTGTCTTCGCCGGTGTGCGTTCGTCGTGACGTTGCTGGCCGCCGTGCCGGCGCTCGGGGCGCCTCCGCCGGACGGCGCGGCGGCCGAGGCGCAGCAGGCCGCCCGGACCAAGGCGCACGAGGGGCTCAAGCTGTACGGCGCGGACCGCTGGCAGGAGGCGTTCGACGTCTTCCAGGAGGCGGATCGCCTCTTTCATGCGCCGACGCTGGTGCTCTACATGGCGCGGTGCCAGCGCAAGCTCGGCCGCCTGGAGGCCGCGCGCGACCTGTACGAGCAGGTCCTCGGCGAGCCGCTCCCGGAGGATCCGCCGACCGCGTTCCTCGAGGCGCGGAAGGACGCCGAGACCGAGCTCGCGGGCGTGCGCGCCGCGCTGGACGCGGCCGCGGTGAAGGCGCCCCCCCGCGCCGAGCCCGCGGCGCCGGTCGCGGCGGAGGGCGGCGGCTCGCTGGTCCCCGCCGGCGTCGCGTTCGGGCTCGGGGCGGTGGGCATCGGCGTCGGCGCCGTGACCGGCCTCATGTCGCTGTCGCAGGTCTCGGACATCAGGTCGGCCTGCGAGGGCCGGCGCTGCCCGGCCGAGCTGCAAGGCGACGCGGACGCAGCGACCACGCTGGGCCACGTGTCCACGGTGAGCTTCGTCGTGGGCGCGGCGGCGGCCGCGGCGGGCGTCGTGCTGCTCGTGGTCCGGCCCGGCGGCGGCAGCGCGTCCGAGGCCGCGGGCGCGCCTGCGGCCGCGGGCGCGCCGCCGCGAGCGCCGCGCGGCGTGGTCTGGAGCGCCGGGGTGGGCCTCGGGCGGATCGAGCTCCAGGGGAAGTTCTGAACCATCTCGTCGCGGGTGGTCAGGCCCTGCGCGACGGCGCGATCCTCGACGTTGTCGAAATCGCAGCGGTGGTCCAGGGACTCTCTCCCTGCCGTGTGTTGGTATCGCATAGCGCGCGCCGTCGTGTCGCGCGCACATGGCTCCCCATCTCGGGGGCGGCCGAGCCGCGTGTCGATGGCGAGCCGCACCTCGAGGCGAGTCAGCGTCGCCCCGCTGCAACAGGGATCGCCGCCGCCGAGAGCCATGTCCTCGTTTCGCGCTGGTGCCGGTCAGGTCATGTGTTGAGTGACGAGCTGTAAAGACATTTTAATAAGCCTGATGTCGCGAGCGTGGCGCAAGGTGGCGAGGTAGGGGCGCGCGCCGGCGCGCCCGCTCTTCCGGCGGGGCGAGGGCGATCCGGGCGCCCTCCGCGCTCGGTCGGCTGCGCCGCTCGGGTCGCTGCGAGCGCACCTCGGCCGCGCTCTCTGGTAGCGTGGGCCCGTGCAGCCTCGCGCCACCGCCTGCCGCGTCCCTCCTGCGATCGTCCTCGGGGCGGCCGTCGCCGTCCTCGCCCCGGCCTCGGCGAAGGCCGCGGATCCGGCGCCCGCCGTCGCGATCGACCTCGGGGGGGGGCCGCTCGATCTCGTGCTGGTGAAGGGGGGGCGCTTTCGCCAGGGCTCGCCGCCCGCGGAGGCCGGGCGCGGCGACGACGAGGCGGTCCGGGACGTGACCCTCGGCCGCGACTTCTACCTGGGGAAGTTCCCCGTCACGGTCGGGCAGTTCGCGCGCTTCGCCGCGGAGACCGGCTACCGCACGGAGGCCGAGGTCGGCGCCTCCGGCGGGTTCGGGTTCGACGGCAAGGGCCTCTCGCAGCGCAAGGAGTTCACCTGGAGGACTCCCGGCTTCCCGCAGACCGACGTGCACCCGGTGACGCTGGTGACCTTCAAGGACGCGGGCGAGTTCACGCGCTGGCTGACGCAGAAGACAGGCCGCGCCTTCGACCTGCCGACGGAGGCGCAATGGGAGTACGCCGACCGCGCGGGGACCCAGACGCGGTTCTACGCGGGCGACGCCGACAGCGCCGCGGCCGCCATCGGGTGGTTCAAGGGCAACGCGGGGAGCGGGACGAGGCCTGTCGGGCAGAAGCAGCCGAATGCCTTCGGCCTGCACGACATGAGCGGCAATGTCTACGAGTGGTGTCGCGACTGGTACGGCCCCTATGCGCCCGGCCCGGCGGTCGACCCCGAGCAGAAGGCGCCCCCGGCCGGCGACAAGCCCCGCCGCGTGCTGCGCGGCGGGTCGTGGCTCAAGGACGCGAAGCACCTGCGCGCCGCGGCGCGGTACCGCAACGACCCCGGCAGCCGCAACGCGGACAACGGCTTCCGCGTGGTCGCCGCGCTCTCGGCGAGCGCCCCTGCCGCGGCGCCCGGGCCGACCCCGCCGCCGGCGGCGGCCGCGCAGGCGCCGCGCTCGAGCTCCTGGTCGACCGCGGCGACGGTGGGGTTCGTCGGCGGCGGCCTCGTCCTGGCGAGCGCCGTCATCGGCCTCATCGGCCTGCTCGTGCACCGCGCGGCCGGCCGCAAGCCGATGGCCGGGGCGCCGCCCGGCGTGACGTTCCGGCCGCAGGGCGACGGCTTCTGGCTGCACGCGCCCCCGCACCTGCACGGGTTGATGCTCCACTACCGCTGCCTCGTGAAGGGCGCGATGCGGCGCGCCTCGGTCCCGATCGAGCCGGGGCCGCGCGGGCAGTTCGTCTACACGGGCGGCGTCCCGTACGCCGTGGAGGTGGAGCAGATCGGCGCGGCCGCGTGGGCCGCGCCGCGCGCGGCCGGGTGGGCCGCCGCGCCGTCCGCCGCGCCGCGCGCGGCCGCCGGGGGGCACAGGGCGCGGGACCGGATCTCGAGCGCGCCGGACGTGGCCACCGCGCCGTTCCGCGGCTATCCGTCGGCCTACTGAGCCGCGCCGCGCGATCTTCGCATATTTCGCATGTCTCGCATGTCTCGCATGTTCCGCAGCTCCCGCATGCGCCACCCGCTCTGCGCCGTCTTCGCCGAAGCGCCCGCGCACCGCGCCCGCGCCGGCCGCACGCTGCGCGCGCTCCGGCTCGCCGGGCTCGCGCCGGTCGACCTCACGGCGGCGCCGCTCGCGGCCGCGGCGGAGGCGCTCGCGGCGGGGCCGGTGTGGCTCGTGCGCGGGGGCGCCTGGCCTGCGCCCTCCGCGGCGATCGAGCCGGACCCGTTCCCGCCGCCGAGCGACACAGGGCTGCCGCTCTGCGCGCTCGGCGCCGTCCTTGCGCCGATCGATCTGCCGGCGGTCGTCCCTGCGCGCGCCGACGCCACGGCGTGGGCCGAGCTGCTGCGGGCCACGGGCGGCGAGCTGAGCCGCGCCGCGCGCGCCCGCCGCGCGCCGGGGCTGCCCCGCGCGGCGAGCGTGTACCTCGACGGGGCGCTCGCCGCGGGCGTCGCGGCGCGGCTCGGCGCGGGCGAGCCGCTCGACGCCGCGCTCCAGGGCGAGCTCGGGGCGCGGCGGGCGCGCGTGGTGCGGCACGCGCCGCTCGACGTGTGCGACGACGCGGCGCCGCGGGTCGCGCAGGTGGTGACCAGCTTGCAGCAGGGGGGCGCCGAGCGGATCGCGATCGACCTCGCGAGGGAGCTGCCGCGGCGCGGCGTGCGCTCGCTCGTCTGCGCGGTGTACCGGCCGACCCGCGCCACGTTCGCCGCGCCGCCGGGGGCGCTCGATCTGTCCGATGCGCGCGGCGACCGGGAGGCGCGCTTCGACGCGCTCGCCCGCGGGCTCGCCGCGTGGGGCGCGGATCTCGCGCACGCGCACCTGCTCGACGCCGAGGACCTCGCGCGGCTGTCCGCGCGCGGGTACCGCCCGCTCGTCACGGTGCACAACGTGGCTGCAGGCTGGCCGGCGGGCCTCGATCGCCTCGCGCCGGACGACGCGGCGCTGCTCGTTGCGTGCGCGCGCGCGGTCGAGGCGGAGCTCGCGCAGCGCGCGCTGCCGATCCCGGCGCGCACGGTCTGGAACGGCATCGACCTCGCGCCTGCGGAGGCGGCGCGCCGGGCCGAGGCGACGGAGGCGCGTCGGTCCGGGTCGGGGGAGGCGGCGTGTCGGTCCGGAGGGGCGGAGGCGGCGCGCCGATCCCGGTCGGCGGAGGCCGCGGCGTGGCGGAGGCGCCTCGAGATCGCGCCGGACGACCTCGTCCTGCTCGCCGTGGCGAACCCGCGGCCGCAGAAGCGGCTGCACCTGCTGGCTGGAATCCTCGCGGCCACGCGGGCCGCGCTGGCGGCGGCCGGCGACCCGCGGGCGGCTCGGCTCGTCGTCGCCGGGAGCGCCTCGCCGGGCAGCGAGCAGGCGCTGGCCGCGGAGGCGGAGATCCGGCGCGAGGTCGACCGGCTCGGCCTGCGCGCCGAGGTGCGCTTCGCGGGGGCGGTCGGCGACGTCGCCGGCCTGCTCGCGGCGGCCGACGTCCTCGTGTCGCCGAGCGCCCACGAGGGGCTGAGCCTCGCGCACCTGGAGGCGCTCGCGGCGGGCCTTTCGGTCGTCGCGACCGGCGCCGGTGGCACCGCGGAGATCGCGGCCGAGACGCCGGCGATGGTCCACCTGCCGCTGGATGCCGCGCCCGAGCGGTTCGCCGGGGCGATCGTCGCGGCGGCGCGCGCCGGCGCCGCGGGGGAGGCGCGCGACGCGCCGACGAGCGGCCGGGACGTCGTGGCGGAGGCGCGCGCCGGTGCAGGGTCGCCGAGCGGCCGGGAGGTCGTGGCGCGGCACTTCAGCCTCGCGCGGATGGCCGAGGGCTACGCGCGGCTCTACCCGCGGGCGATCGCGCGCAACCGCGGCCTGCGCCGGCGAGACGGGCTGCTCCTCGTCACGAACAACTTCTCGATGGGCGGGGCCCAGTCGAGCGCGCGCCGGCTGCTGCTCGGCCTCGCGGCGGCCGGCGTGCGCGGCCGGGCGGCCGTGATCGAGGAGCAGCCGGAGTACCCGACGCCAGGGCGGCGCGCGCTCGTGGCCGCGGGCATCCCGGTGCTGGCGGTGCCGCCGCCGGCCGACATCGAGCCGGCCGAGGCGGTGGAGCGCCTGCTGCGCGCGATCGAGGAGGACCCGCCGGAGGCCGTGCTGATGTGGAACGTGATCGCCGAGCACAAGGTGCTCCTGGCCGACGGGCTGCTCGACGTCCCGCTCTTCGACATCAGCCCGGGCGAGATGTACTTCGCCTCGCTGCGCCGGTATTTCGCGTCGCCGCGCCGCGGGCTGCCGTACCGCGCGCCGCGCGAGTATGGCGCTCGCCTCGCGGGGGTGATCGTCAAGTACGGGGCCGAGGCGGCGCTCGCCGCCGAGGTGCTCGGGGCGCCGGCGCACGTGGTGCCGAACGGCGTGGCGCTCGGCCCGCGCCCGGGTGCGGCGCCGTGCTCGCCGGCGCCCGAGCCGCGCGCGTCCGGCGGCGGGCGGGCGCGGCTCGCGATCGGGACGGCGGCGCGGATCCACCCGCACAAGAAGCTCGACGAGCTCCTCGCGGCGCTGCGCCTCGCGGCGCCGCGCCTGCCGCCGCACGTGCTGCGCATCGCGGGCGGCGTGGAGCGCGGCGCCGAGGCGCACGCCGAGGAGCTGCGGAAGACGGCGGCGGGGCTGTCGGTCGAGTGGGTCGGCGAGCTCGCCGACACGCGCGCGTTCCTGCGCGAGCTCGACGTGTTCGCGCTGATCGCCGAGCCCGCCGGGTGCCCGAACGCGTCGCTGGAGGCGATGGCCGAGGGGCTGCCGGTGGTGGCCACGGCGGTCGGCGGCATGTCCGAGCAGGTGGACGACGGCGTGACGGGCCGGCTGGTGCCGCAGGGCGACGCGGAGGCGCTCGCCGCCGCGCTCGTGGCGCTCGGCGCCGATCCGGCGCGGCGGGCGCGCATGGGGGCGGCGGGGTGGGAGCGCGCGCGGGAGCGGTTCTCGCTGGAGAGGATGGTCGCCGATTACGTGGGCGTGTGCCTGGGCGGGCGGGACGTGCGTGGAGACTAGCCAGTACAGCGTTGCCCAAGGACGAGTCAGGGGGTGTAGATCTCGACGCTCCCGTCGTAATTGCCCACGTTGATCACCCTGCCGTCCGCGAGCAGGAGCATCATGCCGCGCAACGTATAGGGCTGGTCCATCGGCCCCGTCGTGGTCCACGTGTTCGATACCGGGCTGTAGACCTGGGTGCTCCGGAGCATGCCGGTGCCGTTTCGCCCCCCCGCGATGAGCACCCTGCCGTCGTTGAGCCGCGTCGCAGCGTGCATGGAGCGGGCGATGATCGCAGGACCGGCTGACCAGGTGTTCGACGCCGGATGATATATCTCGGTGGTCGACAGATAACTCGAGGCATCGCGCCCTCCGACGACCAGCACGTCACCGCTGGCGAGCAGCGTGGCGGTATGGTCTCCGCGAGCGGCGCTCATGTCGCTCGCGAACCCCCAGGTGCCGGTCATCGAATCGTAAATTTCGGCGGTCCTGGTGTAGCTATCGTTGCTGTTGCGCCGGCCTCCGGTGACCAGCACATTGCCATTCTGGAGCAGCGTCGCGGTGTGAGCCCAGCGGGGAACGACCATGGGCCCGGCCGTCGACCAGCTGTTGGTCGACGGGTTGAAGAGCGCGGTGGGCGCCTCACCGTTGCCACCGTTGGGATTTCCCCCGGCGACCAGCACCTTGCCGGTCTGAAGCAACGTCGCGGTATGGGAGGTCCGGGCGAAATCGAAGCCCGTGGGTCCCATCGACGACCACGTGTTGGTGGAGGGGGTGTAGAGCGCGGCGCTCTCCAGCGCAGAGACGCTTTCAAAGCCCCCCACGACCAGCACCTTGCCGTTCCCGAGCAGCGTCATCGTGTGCCATGTTCGGTCCACTGGCATGTTGGGCGCGGACGTCCAGGTGTTGGTCGTCGGGTTGTACAGCTCGGCAGTAGTCTCGGGGTCATCGTCGTCATCGTCGTCGTATCCGCCCGTCACGAGCACCCTGCCGTCCTGGAGCCGCACCGCGGCACCGGCGGGGTGGGCCATGTCCATCGGCGCGACGAGCTTCCATGTCTCGGCGTCGAGGTCGAAGAGCTCGACGCTCGCCAGGTACCCGGTCGTGAGGCCGTCGTGCCTGAAGCCGCCCGTGATGAGCACCTTGCTGAAGCCCAGCAGCGTCGCGGTGTGCTGGGTGCGCTTGCTGCCCATTGGCTTGATGGCGATCCAGGTGTCGGTCGCCGGGTCGTACATCTGCGCGCTGTAGGTCTCCGTGCTGCTCGCGGTGGTTCCGCCCGTGACGAGCACCTTGCCGCTCAGGAATCGCGTCGCCGTGTGGGACATGCGGGGGGTGGCCATCGGCGCAACCGGGGTCCAGACGGGCGGCGTCCCCGGGGTGTAGATCTCGGCGCTCGAGAGCACGTGAGAGTTCGAGTCGGCGCCGCCCACCATCAGCACCCTGCCGTCCGGAAGCAGTGTCGCCGTGTGCTTGTTGCGGGCAACGCCCATCGATCCCGCCGACGACCATGTGTCGTTGCTCGGGTCGTAGAGCGCCGCGCTCGCCAGGTAGGCGTTATTGTGCCCGCCCGCGACGAGCACCTTGCCGTCGAGGAGCCGCGTCGCCGTGTGCCCGCTGCGGCTCGGGGTCATGGGCGCGGCCGGCAACCAGCTATTGGACCCGGGAGTGTAGCGCTCGGTGCTCGCCAGGTAGGTGGAGCTGTCACTCTGGCCGCCGGTCACGAGCACCTCGCCGTCCTGGAGCGACGTCGCGGTGTGCCCGGAGCGCGCCACGGTCAGGCTCCCGGCCGGCGACCAGCTGTTCGTGTTCGGGTCATAGAGCTCCGCGCTCGCGAGGGACACGTTGGAGGCGTTGCTGCCGCCCGCGATGAGCACCCGGCCGTTGCCCAGACGCGTCGCCGTGTGGTAGCGGCGGGCGGTGGTCAGCGACCCGGCCGATGACCAGCTGTTCGTGTCCCGATCATAGAGCTCCGCGCTCGCAACCACGGCGCCGTTGTAGCCGCCCACGAGGAGCACGTCGCCGCTCGAGAGCACCGTCGCGGTATGCCCGCTGCGCGCCGCGCTCATCGCGGGCGCCCACGTCCAGACCGGGTCGATGAGCGCCGGCTCTCCACCCGCGTCGGCCCACAGCTCGATCGTCGCCCCGCGCACCGCGAGGCGCACGGCGATCGGCCGCCCACCGCGCGCGTACGCCGCCGGCGCCGTCACGCGCAGCCGCGCCGCGCCGGCCTCGTCGACCACCTCGACCGCGTCGCGCTGCTGCCGGAGCGTCGCGCCCTCGACCTGCCACACCGCCGCGGGCGCATCCGCGCGCGCCACGCCCGCGTCGAGCAGCAGCCACTCCTCGTAGCCCGCGTCGATCGCCGACCAGAACGACGTGCCGCCCTTGCGCGGATACGCCACCGCGCGCTCGGCGAGCTCGCCCTCGCCCTCGCCCTCGGCGTCGAGCTCGCGCACGCGCGCCTCGAACCCGCCGGGCAGATGAAACCGGATCTCGCCCTCGCCGCGGGCCGGCAGGGCGGCGTGCAGCCCGCCGCGGCGCAGCAACGCTGCCTCGATGTCGAGCTCGCGGCTCGGATCGCCGAGCGAGGCGAGCGAGAAACCGCCGTTGACGGCGACGAACGCCTCGCTGGCCTCGAGCACCTGCGCTGCCTGATCGGGGAACTGCTGCCGCAGCTTGACGCCTGCGGGCGCTTCGGGGCCGCAGCCGGCGCCGCCGGCCAGCAGCGCCCCACCGAACAGCCATGTCGATAAGATGAATAGCCACCGTTGAAATGGTGATTGAAGATGCATCGCAGATCTCCTCTTGAACCACCGGCGCCCAGAGACGGCCGGCCCCATGTGCGCGCACGCGCATGCAGAAGGCGTACCGGCCGGGGCAAGTGGAGAGGCGCGCCGCTCTCTCGCCACCCCGCTCTACGATGCTCGTCGGCGCGGTCGCGTGGCCCGTCGCAGGCTGCTGCCCGCTTCCGTCACGTGGCTGGCGCGCGCCCGCGCGCAGCGCCGCCCCCTCGGGCCGGCGCTGCCGCCTCCAGGGCCTCCATGTGACATGTCACGCCGCGATCGTGACATGTCACGTGACATGTCACGCCGCCCTAGAATACCGAACACGTTGAAACTCGGAGAATTTTCACAGGGAGGCAAGGAGTCGGGGAGGAAGAGAAAATGAATCTCTCGCTCTTGCCGTCTCTCACTCCCCGTCTCCCCGCCTCCCTGTGAAATTCCTGCTTTCTCTCGTAGTTTCAATCCGTTTGTCGCTCTAGCGTTCGGTGAGGCATCTCGCTCGCAGGCTGCCGAGCGAACACGGCCCCTTCGAGCCATGGATAAGTCGTTGATGCAGCGAGAGGCCGCGGCGCTGCCCGCGCCGCAGGTTCGGGGCAAACGCGCTCGGTCGCGCAGCGCCGACCGACCCGAGGCGCCCCGGCGATGAAGGTGATGAATGAGGGCTCGGAAGGCAGGTGCCTCCGCCCAGCCGGCGTCACTTCAGGCGCAGGTAGAACTCCGCCGCGTCGAGGCGGTTCATCGAGCCGGCCGGGCCGGTGATGACCGCATGCTGACCGGCGACCAGCAGACCGGTCGCGGAGAGCGCCGTCATGCCGCCTTCGACCTGCTTTGCCGTGGCCCCGGACGCGGACAGATCGACGCCGTCGAGTGGACCGCTCAGGTTGGTGTTCAGGCTGTGCTCGGAGAAGGAGGGACAGGGATACGTCACGCACACGATCCCGGCGCTGTCGACCCGAGAAAAGTGGCCCTTCGGCGCATTGCCCGTCGCCCCGAGCCAGATCTCGCTGGCGATGAGGACGTCAGCCGGCCGCGACTTCAGGTCGCCGAGCACGACCTGCTTCAGGCCGCCGCGGACCAGCGCCTGCCCGGCGCCGAACGCCTCTCTGGCTTTGGCCTCTGTCGAGCGATCGAGCCCGAGCCCGGACAGATCCAGCTCGAACATGTGGCATTCTTCTTGCCAAGTCCCATCGGCGCAGCGGGTCACGCTGGTGTTGACGCGGGCGACGAAATGGCCGCCGCACATCGGCGCGGCGCATCTGCGGTAGTCAGGATGGGTCGCGATGAAATAGTCCGCCACGGCGACCTCGGCCGCGGCCAGCGCGCCGACATCGTCCTCGACGTCGAGCTCGGCCTGGGCGAGGTCCCCCGCGAGGCCGCCCTCGCGCGGGGCTTCGCAGGCGAGCGCTGGCGCGGCGAGCACGCCGAGCAGGGCGAGCAGCGAGGAGCGATGATGGGTGAGGTTGAACATCGGTGTTCTCCAGGAGCGGACACGGGTCAACGTGGATGCGAGCGCCTCGGCCGGTCCGCAGGCTCGGGGCGCCTTCATGAGCTCCCACGCGTCGAGGGGACGAGCTGTCGCGAGCACGGTATGCACCTGCCGCCCTGCCACCTGCTCGCCGTGCTTCGCTCGGAGATGATCGGCTCCAGCGAATCAATATAGTATGCTACCAGACCTGCCGAGTGAAAAGCTGGTCGGAGCAAGAATTCGACGAGCCATGAGGCGTCGCGAAATCGACCTGAAGTGACGTGGATTGTAGGGGACTATCCCCCCCAAGCTCATCGGTGCTTTACGGAGAGCTTGACGAACTATGCTGGCACGGGATCGCGCGGTTCCCGGCCGCGGTTCTGACTTGGATTTTGCCGTTCTTGTTGCTCGCGCATCCCCGTGCCCGTGCCCCGTGCCCGAGCGCCGCGGGGAGCATCCGATCTCGCATCGGAACCAGGGTTGGCTGGTGGCATGAGGGTCGGTCGTGGCGAGCTGCGCGCTACCCCGGCTTCTTTGCCACGACGAACGCCACCATCCTCCCGCCACCGACCTCCCGCTCCTCGATCTCGATGAACCCTGCCTCGCGCATCTCGCGAGCCAGAAATCGGCGACGTGGCGCAGGTCCGGCCTCGCGAGGCGCTGCAGCCCGGGCTCCGGATCGCCGGCGTACGTGGGTAACATCACGAAGCCGAGGCCCGCGTGTGCGGCCTCCATCATGATCGCCATCGACTCGAACGTGCCCCAGATGGGAACCTCGGGATAGCTCGACGACGCGACGAGCTCCCTGGCGATCCTGTTCACGTTGGAGCCGAGCCAGCGCGCGGGGCGCGCGCCGCGCTCGGGGTCGAGCTGGGCGGCGTGCGCGGTCGCGACGTAGTTGCAGAGGGTGATGGGGACGAGCCGCCGCCAGAGCCGCGCCTCGAGGGCCTCGACCCGCCGCGCCACGGTCGAGTGGCTCACGCCGAGCATCGAGCCCGCCGCGCGGACGGAGCCCGTTCGAGCGAGCGCGAGAAAATGGCGCACGTCATCCCAGTCCACGACGCCGCTAGAAGCCCTGGTAGTCGATCTTCATCTGATCATAGGGAGCGATCATGCTCTCGATGACATCTCCGCTCGGCGAGAAGATGCGCTCGTGCCACTCGGTCGGCTCCCAGATGAAGGTGCCGAGCCCGCGCTTGTCCGGGAGGTTGAACATCAGGTCGTTGGCCGCGCGCTTCTCCCACGAGTACTCCGCCACCACGAACTTCAGGTCGGGATAGCGCTTCACGAGATCATCGAAGTTCGCCTTCCACCCCGAGGGCGGCCCCTGGTACTCGGTGTAACAGGACTGGCCGAGCACATCGAACTTGACGCCCTGCCCGAGCACCCCGTCGACCCACCAGCGCGTCGCCGCGTTGTCGTCGCAGCGGTCGAGGTGCAGCATGACGGTGATCGTGTCGTCGGCGTCCTTGACGCCCTGGATCCCGGCCTTCAGGAGCGAGCCCAGCCCCTGGAACGCCTGCCCGGTGACGAAGCCGTCAGGCCACAGCAGCCCCTGCGGGATCTCGTTGCCGATCTGGACCATGTCCGGGCGCGCGCCGGCGGCGCTCAGCTGCTCGATCGCGTCCCGCGTGAACTCGCGCATGGCGCTCGCCAGCGCGTCGCCCTCGAGATCGGTCCAGGCGACGGGCTTGTGTTGATCGTCGGGGTCGGCCCATACGTCGCTGTAGTGAAAATCGAGCAGGAACCCCATGTTCGCTCGCTTCACGCGCCGCGCCATCTCGATCGTGTGCTCGAGATCGCAGAAGCCCTCGCGCGAGTAGGGGTCGTCGTCGACGGCCGCGTCGGCGTACACCGCGGTCGGGTCGTTGAACAGGCGCAAGCGGATCCAGTTGAACCCGTGCGCCTTCAAGATCTCGAGGATGTCCTTCTCGACGAGCTTACCCGTCCGCGGATCGATGTCGCGGAACACCTTGCCTCCGGCCTCGCGCTCCTGCACCCAGGAGATGTCCGCGCCGAGGATGAAGCCCTGGGGCGCGCCCGGCGTCCCGTCGCCTCCGCTCCCGCCCGTGCCCGCGCCGCCCGCGCCGCCGGCGCTCGCGGAGGTTCCACCCGCGCCGCCGGTGCTCGCGGACGTTCCACCCGCGCCGGCTCCGCTGCCGCTCGTGCTGCCGCTCGCGCCGCCCGCTCCGCTCCCCGTGGACGCCTCGGCGCCCGTCGATGCGGCCTGACCGGCGCCGCCCCCGCCGGCCGCCCCGGCCCCCGAGCTCTCACCGCACGCGGCGAGCGCCGGAAGCAGCGTCACCACACCCATCCATCCCAGCGTCTGTCGCAGCATCCCTGATCCCGGCGAGGATCCTACCATTGACCCTTCGCGCGATCACGGCGCACGAAGAGGGCGCGTCCACGATCGCGGCGCCGCCGGCAGAAAGATCCGCTGTCGATAGGCGTCAGGGCGCAGAAATGACGAAGGCCCGCCGCACAGCGTGTGCGCGGCGGGCCCTCGGACTGCTCACAGACGATGGTTTACTCCTGCTCCGGCCCCTTGCCCATCCAGTAGCTCTCGGGCGGGCCCAGGAGGCTCTCCTTCACGCCACCGGCGTCCACCACGATCTTCTGGACGATCACGCCCGGATGGACCATCCACACCTTCAGCGTGTGGTCACCCGCCGCGGCGATCGTGTGCTTGGTGCGCATGATGTTGGCGTTGTCCGAGGTGTGCCGCTCCCAGATCTTGTTGCCGTTGCCGTTGAGCTCGACGGCGTGGCTCGTGTTGACCTTCTGGACCGGACCGTCGTCGAACGACACGGCGTACTGCAGGCCCTCGGCCCAGTTCTGGAAGTTGTTCCTGGGCGACACGTAGACATACACGTTCACCGGGCCGCTGCTCGTGAGGTGCATGTCGTACTCGAGGCGAGGCGACGCGCCTCCCGGCTCCTGGGCCTCGGCCGTCACGGGGAACGGCGTCACGCCCGACCCGGTGCGCCCGATGTCCGGGAGCAGCTTCCACTCGACGTCATCCGTGCCGATGGCGCGGCTGAAGTGGTCCGCTTCCATCGAGACATAGCCGTTCGCCTCGATGAAGCGGTTCGGCTTCCACGCGACCTGCCGCGGGTCCTCGACGCGGGCGATGACCTCCACCGAGCTCCCGTCCGAGCCCGTGACCGTGATCGGGACGTCGACCGGGAACGTCTGGTCCGTGGGGATCATGACCCAGTCGACCCTCACCGTCGCGCGCACCTCCTTGTCGACGACACCCTGGCTCGGGTAGACGTTCAGCCACGGCGGGCAGGGCGTGTTCGCGGCCCAGCCGGTGGGGCACTCGACCGGGAGCGCGACGTCGATCGCGTACTCGAGCGGCGCGCTGCCGCGGTTGAACACCTCGATGTACTGCTCGGGCTGCGTCTGATACCGGCTGAACGCCGGCAGCTCGGGCCTCGTGGCGGTCCCGTCGCCTGCCCCGGCGCCCGTCCAGAAGTTGCTCGATCCGTCGATCGCCACACCGAGCTCGGCCGCTTCGGGGACCTCGATCGAGACGAGCTCAGGCCAGATGAACTCCTGGATGTTGTTGTACTGGTGCTCCGGCTGCTGCCAGGACGGGTTCCCCGGCGCGCCGTAGCCGATGTGCGGCTGCGTCTGGAAGCCTTCCCACTTCCCGTCGGCGAGATCGTGATTGTAGTAGTAGGAGAGCGCCAGATCGTCCTGGAGCCGCGCCTCGGCGATGGCCGCCAGGTCGTTCGTGGCCGCGCGCCCCTGCGCCGCGTAGAGCTTGTTCTTGAACCCAGCCAGGCGCAGCGCGTACAGGTTGGCGGTCGCCTTCACCTGGTAGAGCACGAGCTGGAAATAGGCGTCCTGCACCTCCTCCGGCAGGAGCCTGGCCGCGAACTCCGCCTGCGAGGCCAGCGCCTCCCACTCCTCCGTGACGCTCTCGAGCTCGCGGTAGTTCGTGAGGCTGAACGGGCTCGCGCCGTCGTCGTACGTGATCGCGGCCGTGTCGGGATCCGGGACGTCGGTCGTGGGCGCGCTGACCAGGAGATCGTAATCGACCGTGATCTTCCGGTTGGTCAGCTCCGGCTTGCGATCCGACTGCAGCAGCGCGTAGCTGTGCAGGATGTCGGCGATGATGTCCGCGTGCTCGGAGCCGAACTGCTGCTCGGTCCACCGCCGCTCCCAGTCGCCGATGCGCTCGACCGGCCAGCGGTCCGGGTTCCACGCGTAGTCGAGGAAGAACTGGAGCGGGAGCTCCTCGTTCTTGAAGTCTCCGACGTTGACGACCCAGAGCCGATCCACGCCGTAGTTGTAGGCGAGGTGGAGCTGCTCCCAGACGTTGGGCAGGAGGATCGTGTCGACCCACTTGTAGTTACGGCCGCCGCCGACGTAGTCGAAGTGGTAGTAGAGGCCGAAGCCGCCGGCCCGCTCCGTGCCGAGCTCCGGCAGGCGCTTCATGTTGGACCAGTTGTCGTCGCAATAGACCACCGTGACGTCGTCCGGCACGCGGATGTCGGCGTCCCAGTAACCCTGGATCTCCTTGTACAGTGTCCAGATCTGGGGGATGGTCGTCACGTCCTGCCCCGTCACGTCCTCGAGGATCTTCCGCTGGGAGGCGACGATGTCCTCCATGAGCGGGATGCCGTCGTCCGGGGGCAGGCTGACGTCGCCGGGGCCGCGCATGCCGAGCGTGACGACGCCCTCGATCTTCTCGTCGACCATCCGCTGGATGCCCTTGGTCCAGTGCTTCTTCAGCGCCTCGGCGTTCACCGAGAAGCGCCAGTCGCCCGTGCCGCCGTACGGATCGGTCTTCGGCTTGGTGATGTTGCCATCCGCGTCCTTCACCTCGGGGATCACGTGGCGATTCCACTCCTCGATACCCTGCATCATCGGGGCCTCGTGCGAGGTCCCCATCACGATGCCGTACCGCGTGGCCGTCGCGTGGTTCTCCGGGTCGTCCTCGCCGAACGCCCGGCCCCAGACGGCCGGCCAGATGTAGTTCGCCTTCATGCGGAGCGCGACCTCGAAGATCTTCTCCCAGTAAAGGTGGTTGAGCCCTCCCGGGAAGCCCTCCGCCTTGCCCGGCCCGAACATCTTGGCCGCCCAGTTGCCCGTCGCGGGGTTCTCGTCGTTGATGAAGAACCCACGGTACTTCACCTTCGGTTCGCCCTGGGTGTGCTGCCCGGGGAGCACGAACAGCGCCTGCTTCTTCTGGGCCGGGACGTCGTCCCACCAGTGCAGGGGCGACACGCCGATCTGCGAGGAGAGGTCGTACGCGCCGAAGATGGTGCCGCGCTGGTCGCTGCCCGCGATGACGAGCGCTCGGTCCACGCCCTCCACCGGCTGCTCGACGATCTGCGTGACGAACGTCTCCCACTTCCCCGTCAAGCCGGAGACGTCGAGCCGCTCGTCCGCCACCAGCTGATCGATGATCGGGCTGTTGCCCACCGTCCCGACGAGGACCACTTCCTTCGCCGACGCCGGGATCTCGTGGTTGACGGCCGCGGCAGCGCCGGTCACCCGCTGGATGTCCGCGGCGAGGTCGTCCACGACGCGGTTCACGCCCGCATAATCGCTCTCGCTGACGACCAGCGGAGCGACCTTGCCGCTCACGGCGAGGGGGAAGCGATCCGCTCCACCTTCGGTTGAAACGTACTTCTCCAGGGCGCCCGTCACCGGGTCGACCGGCGACACCGGCGTCTCGCCGGGCGGGCCCTGCGGCCCCGGCTCGCCGGGCGCGCCCGGCTCTCCCGGATCGCCCTTCGCTCCATCCGACCCGCAGGCGGTCAACGAAGCGAGCGACATGGGGAGCAGCAAGCAGAGTAGCGAGGATCCGATTCGACCCTTCCTGATGACCATGCGTGCGTAACTCATAACGGTGTTTCCCTCGTTGATGCGGCTGACCGGCGTCGTCGACGCGCCCGCGCTGGACACGGGCCGTGACCTCCGGCGCTGAGGCCGGGCGCTCCTATGCAATCGTCCAAATCCCTGCGGCGATCCGCGCGACCGTGATCGCGATCCCGGTGATCACGAGGCGCCGTTCCGAGCGATCACGCCGTGGCGATCCCGGTGATCACCACGGCGTGAGGTGCACTCCGACGGCCCCGAGGCCGTGCAGGCTCGACCCGCGCCGGCCGCGCCGGACAGGACGCGCCCGCGCCGGGCCGCCGGAGGCGCGTGGATAACGAGGCGCCCTTGACGCGCGGACACGGTCCGGCGCGAAAGGCCCCTCGCTGTACGCCGCGTCTCCGGCGGTCGGGCTGGTTTCCGTCGTCGATAGCTGTTGACAGATGAAGCTCGGAGGCGGAGTTCGCCTTCTCTGCACAAGTTGGCTGGGTGTCACCCAGGTTGCACCTCGCTGGTGTGGCCCGGGAGAATTCCCGCAGCGCGTTGATCTGATCACGCAATCGCCTCGATTTTTCGGGTCGGCATCCGTTTTCGTCATCGCGGCGCGCGGGGGGGACGCCGTCATGCATCGAGGTGGCTGTTACATGGCGCGGGTCCCCTGGCTTACCGCAGCGGTGATGAGTGACAGTGTTTATGAAGTTCCGCGCGTCGATGAGGAAGAAGGCGTTGTTCTGATAAACGATGCTTCCCTGGGCATCTGCAAGCGTCGAGAGCGCCGCCAGGAGCGACGCCGCAACGACACTCAAAACGCCAAGATGCCGCATCAGTCACCCTGCCTCGAAGCGAACAAGGATAAGTAAGACTCATTACAAATAAACCAAGAGAGGGGTTCAGCCAGGCTGGCCCGTTTCGGCGCGATACTGCTTCGAGAACAGCGCCATTGCAAGAGGAGGCTCTCGAGCGCTCCAGCAGGGCTTTGAGGCACAGGGGTCGCGTCATTGTGTGCCGAGGATGGTCCTTTTGTGTCATTATGGGTCAGCGGCAAGCGTTGAAGGCGGCACGTCAATGTCGCGGCGCTTCGCGTTGCGACGTCGCCCCGGCGCTGTCCGCCTGCGGATGGAGGCTGGAAGCCGCGGAGCGGCACGGCGCCGCCGCGATGCGAGGACGGTGTGGCGCGCCGCTTGCCCTGCGCCATGGATGGCACAGTCTCCACAGGTTCGTTGGGAAAGAAAGGGCAACACCATGAGCGCACATCGCATCATCCAGGGAGCGCTCCTGCTGGCTGCGGCGCAGCTTCCTTTCGTCATCGGTTGCGCGCCCGTCGCCGAGGGGCCGGACGGCGCCGAGTCCGAGGCGGAGCCGGACAGCGGCGACGACGCGGATCCCGGGCCGGAGTCGTCCGACGCCACGTCGGGTGGCGGCGCGGACGCGCCCGATCCGGCTCTGGATCTGTTCGCTTGCAGCTTCGAGCCGAGCTGTGAGCCGGTCACCATGCACTCCTATCCGAGCCCGCCAGAGGCGCTCCCGTGCGCGGCCAAGCTGGTGACCGGAGGCGGCACGGGCGTCCTCAGCTCGCTGCTCGCGCCTGGTCCGTACATCGACGAGACCGAATCGCTGATCTTCGTCCTGGGCGACGGCACCGCGCTGGTGCAGACGCGCGAGAGGCACTGCGGGCGCGAAGGGATGGAGTGCGGACCGACGCTTGTGTGGGAGGCGCCGTCGCCCCATCAGATCTGCGACCTCGTCGTCTCTCCGGACCTCGAAGCGGCGTGCGAGGAGGACGCCGAGGGGTGCGCCTGGAGGCCGTGGGCTGACGTGGCGAACTGCCGGTCCGTCGAGGAGCACACATGCGAGGACGTCACCGCGCTGCTCGCGGCCATGTGATCGCGGCGGGGCGCGCCGGCCGCGAGCCGCTGAGCTCGGCCAGCGCCCCCGTCAGAACGGCGGGCCGCTGCTCGACACGCCGGTGCGGCAGCTCAGCCTCGGCCAGCGCATGCGGTGCGATCTCGCGGCCGCGCTGCTCCACGCGCCCGACCTGCTCTTCCTCGACGAGCCCACGATAGGCCTCGACGCCGTCTCGAAGCTCGCGGTGCGGCGCTTCGTGCAGCGGCTCAACCGCGAGCGCGGCGTCACGGTGATCCTGACGACGCACGACATGGACGACATCGAGGCCCTCTGCTCGCGGGTCATCCTCATCGCCGGGGGGCGGGTGCTCTCGGACGGCTCGCTCGAGGCGCTGCGCGCGCAGGTCACCGCGGAGCGCTGGCTCATCGTGGACCTGGCGGACCCGGCGGCGGAGATCGCCGAGCCGCGCGCCGAGGTGATCCGCCGCCAGGGCGCCCGCGTGACGCTGCGCTTCGACCCCGCCGTGATCTCGACGGCGGAGCTGGTCGGGCGCGTCACGGCCCGCGCCCCGGTGCGCGACCTCCTGGTGCAGAACCCGCCCATCGACGAGATCGTGGCGCGGCTCTACGGCGAGGGCGGCGACGCGGGGGCGCCGCCGTGAGCGCGCCGTTCGAGCGCTTTGCGGCCAACTTCGCCGCCTGTGCCGCCGTGTTCCGGGCGCGCTCCCGGGCGTGCTGCTGCACCAGGCGCTGTGGACCGCCGTGTTCGTGGCGCTCGGCAGGGCGATGGTCGCGCGCGGCCTGCGCCGGCTCGTGGTGCAGGGCGGCTGAGGGGCGAGGGCGAGGAACAGACGAGGACTGACGAGGACTGACGAGGACTGGGTTCCGGCGCTTCTTCACGTTCGTCGTGCCGCTCGCGTTCGTGAGCTACATCCCCGCGGGCGCGCTGCTCGATCGCCCCACGGTCCCGGCGCTGCCGGAGGCCGCGCGCTGGGCGTCGCCGCTCGTGGGGGTGGCGTTCCTGCTCGTGTCGCTGCGCATCTGGCGCGTCGGGGAGCGGCGGTACCAGTCCACCGGGTCCTGAAGCAGCGGGCGGGAGGCCAGCGCAAAGGGCAAAGGCGCGCCGCGCTGTCAGCAGGCGCTGTCAGGTGTCATCGATCGCTGACAGCTGTCGATGGTCGCTGACAGCCGGAGGCGGTGCGCGGCGGCGCGCTCCGCAGGAATGCGGGCGCGGCGGGCTCGGCACGCTGGCTGCAAAGCGTTGACGCGTTGACGCGTTGACGCGTTGACGCGTTGAAACGCCAGAGCGCCAAAGCGCCCCGGCGTCCAGACGGCAGCGAAGAACGGGCTTCGCGCGCTGGAGATCAACGGAAACCGGCGAAGCGGCACGCGCCGCCGCGCCGACAAGGAGGATGTTCCATGCTCTCTCTCAACAAGACCTTCGGTCACCTCGGAGTGGCTCTCTGCAACTCCACCCTTGCGCTTTCGCTCCTCGGCGCCGCCGCGCTGATGCCGGGCTGCCTCGCCGGCACGGACGAGCCGGGCGACGGCGCAGACGAGCTGGGCGACGGCCTGGACATCGGCTCGGGCGAGGCCGAGGACGTCGGTGAGGCCGAGTCGGCGCTGGGGGTGAACGACGTGGGCGTCATTCCGGCAAGCGCGTGCCCCTCCAATTTCGATCAGATCTCGATCTTCATGGACGACGAGGACACGAGCAACGGCAACGATCACGCCGGCTGGATCGGCGCGACGCAGAGCGGCAGCAACACCAGGTTCGTCTTCTGCCGCGTGCCGGGGAGCTTCTTCAAGCCGCTCAACACCGGGGAGCCGTACGCCGTGCTCAGGCTCGGCAGCGCATGCCCCGCCGGCTCCGAGGCGTTCTCGCGCACCTTCGACAACGAGGACACGTCGAACAGCAACTCGTCCACGGGGAACATCTTTCCCAACACCTCCACGCAGAGCCCCTCGAAGACCACGCTCGGATTCTGCCTGTTCCGCGGCAGCGCCGGCGCGATGAACGGTTTCCCGAACCTCGGCTTCAGCTACGGGATCCTGGCGCGCGCACACCTCTTCGATAGCCAGGCGGACGGCTGGATCATGACGGACGACGAGGACACCTCGAACGGGAACGGCATGTCGTTCTCGTGGATGCCGTTCGACTGGGCCAAGACCAACGACGCCCTCGACATCGTGAGCGACGAGGCCGACTCCAAGACAAGGCTGCGCACGGCCCGCGTGAAGTGAGATCCGCGCCGCGCGGGGAGGGCCGCGCGCGATAGATTTCGCCGGGCGATCCACGTACTGTCCGGTGCATGAAGCCGGCCAGGGACGAGCCCGAGCCCTGCACGCTCACGAGCGTGGATCGCGATCGCTCGCTCCGCATGCCCTCCCTCCGTGTCCGCGTCACCTCGCCGCAAGGTCACGTGACGGAGGCGCTCCTCGATATCAGCCCTGTCCTCGTCGGGACCGGCCAGGACTGCACCCTGGTCGTCCCCGACGCCCGGGTCTCGCGCCGGCACTGCGAGCTGCGCCTCACGCCCGAGGGGATCTTCCTCCGCGATCTGGGCAGCAAGAACGGCACGCTGCTCGGCCAGACGGCCATCCTGGAGGCGCGCCTCGCCCCCCGGGTGGCCGTGCTCATCGGCGACTCGGAGCTCGTCGTCCACCCGGCCGGCGAGCCCCGGCTCGTGCCGTTGTCGCCGACTGGCATGTTCGGCGGCGCCATCGGCCGGAGCTTCGCCATGCGCGCGCTCTTCGCCAAGCTGGAGCGCGCCGCCGCCACCGATCAGACCCTCCTCCTGCTCGGCGAGTCCGGGACCGGCAAGGAGGTGCTGGCCAGGGCCATCCACGAGCACAGCCCGCGCAGGAACGGGCCTTTCGTCGTCTTCGATTGCGGCGCGACGACGGCCAACCTGGTGGAGTCCGAGCTGTTCGGCCACACCCGCGGCGCCTTCACCGGCGCCCAGGCCGCGCACGCCGGCCTGCTCGAGGAGGCGAGCGGCGGCACGCTGTTCATCGACGAGATCGGCGAGCTGCCGCTCGAGCTCCAGCCCAAGCTGCTGCGGGCGCTGGAGGCGCGCCAGATCCGGCGGCTCGGCGCCAGCGATCTCCGGCCGTTCGACGCGCGCATCCTCGCCGCCACGCACAGGAACCTGCGCGCCCGGGCGGCGGAGGGGCAGTTCCGCGAGGACCTCTATTACCGGCTCGCCGTGGTCGAGGTCCAGGTCCCGGCGCTGCGCGAGCGCAAGGACGACCTCCCCGCCCTGGTGGAGCGCTTCCTCGCCGCGCACAACCCGCCTCGCTCCCTCGCCGATCTGCCGCCGAACGCCCTGTCGCTGCTCGCCGCCCACGACTGGCCGGGCAACGTGCGGGAGCTGCGCAACGTGGTGGCGCGCCTGCTCCTGTTCCCGGAGACGGTCGACGAGCTGCTCCGGCCCCTCAAGGAGGGCGCCGCGGCGGCGCGCCCACCTGCCCCCGCGCCCGGGCCCGCGGCCGCGACGGCGCGCCTGGACCCGCTGCTCGAGATGCCGCTGCTCGAGGCGCGCGAGATGGTGATGGAGCAGTTCGAGCGGAGCTACCTGACCGCCTGGCTGGGCCGCCACAAGGGCAACATCTCGCGCGCGGCCGGCGCCATGGGCGTGTCGAGGCAGCTCGTGCACAAGCTCCTCGACAAGCACGGAATACGGCCGAAAGGGGAGCCCTGATGCCGGCCTCGCGGGCCGCCGCCCGCCGCGCGCCGTGGCTCGCGGCGGGCGTGGCGCTGCTGCTCGCGCTGCCGCCCGGCATTGCGGGCGCAGAGGGCCCGGCGGGGCTCAACGCCACGTTGAACGAGGCGGACGTCGCGCACCTCAGGGCGGAGAGGCTCTTCGAGGAGGAGCGCCTGGCCGAGGCCGTCGCGCTCGCCGAGCGCGACGTCGCCCTGCACGAGAAGGTCGTCGCCTTCTACAAGGGCCGGCTGCCGAAGCAGCACACCCCGGCCACGCCGTCGCCCGAGCTGCTCCTCGGCGCGGCGCTCGATCAGCTCGGGTGGGTCCTGATCGAGCTGGGCCAGCACCGGCGCGCCGAGGAGGTCTTCGCGCGCGCCCACGCCATCTACGGGCGCATCCTCGTCGCCGGCGACGAGGAGCTCGCGGGCCTCTCGATCGCCGGGCTCGCGCGCCTCGCGGGCCTCCGCGGCGACAGCGCCGCCGCCGACGGGCTGCGGCGCGAGGTCGGTGCGTTCGACGCGCTGCTGGGCAGTCCGTTCCCCTGCCTCGCCTACAGCGAGGTCGGCCGCCTGTTCGCGATGAGGGCAGACCACGACGTGGCCGAGGCCATGCTCCGGCTCGCCGCGGAGAGCTATCGGGGCAAGCCCGCCGTGCAGGTCGAGCTGCTCCGCAACCTGGCCGATCTGGCCCTGGAGAGGGGCGAGCCCGAGGCCGCCGAGCCGCTGCTCGTCAAGGCGCTCGAGGCCGCCAGCGCCAGCGCGCGCGCCGCTGGCACGCCGAGCCCGCGCCTCGCCCGCGTCCTCGACAGCCTGGGCCGCCTCCACCTGGCGATCGGCAGGCCCGACCGCGCCGTGCAGGCGTTCACGCGGGCGCTCGCGCTCCAGGAGGAGGCGCTCGGCCCCGGGCACCTGGCGGCCGCCGAGTCGCTCGATGGCCTCGCGCTCGGACACATGCAGCGCGGCGAGCCGGGGCGGGCCGCGCCGCTGCTCGATCGCGCGCTCGCCATCCGCGAACAGGTGCTCGGGCCGGGGCACCCGGCCACCGCCGCGCTGCGCCTGCACCTCGGCGACCTGCGGCGCGCGACCGGCGACGACGGCGCCGCCGCCGCGCTCTACCACCGGGCGCAGGCCGATCTCGAGGAGGCGTCGGGGCCGGATCACCCCGCCGTGGCCGAGGCGCTGCTGCGGCGCGCCGCCCTGGCCCGCGGCGGCGGGCGGCCCGATCCGGGGCGCTCGGAGGCGCTCTCGCAGCGGGCCCTCGCGATCGTCGAGAAGGTCTTCGGCCCCCTGCACCCCAGGGTGGCCGACGCGCTCGACGCGCTCGCCGAGGGCCACCTGCGCGCAGGGGGCATCCCGAGCGCGGCGCAGGCCCTCGCGCGGAGCACGGAGATCCGCGACCGCCGCGCGGCGGCGCTGCTCGCGGACAGCTCCGAGGAGCAGAAGCTCGCCGCCGTGGAGGCGCTGCGCGGGCAGACCGACCTCGTCCTGGCGCTGCCCGCGGCGGCCTCGCCGCAGGGCGGCGCGGCGGTGGACCTGGCGCTCACCACGATCCTGCGGCGCAAAGGCCGCGCCCTCGACGCGCTGGCGACGGGCCGCGCCGCCCTGCGCGATCGGCAGAGGCCGGAGGACGCGCGGCTGCTCCGCGAGCTCGTGGCGATCCAGGGCGCGATCGTCGACGCCATCGTGCGCGGCCCGGGCGCCGTGCCGGCCGCGGAGCACGACGCCGCGCTCGCCGAGCTGGAGCGCCAGAAGGCCCGGCTCGAGGCGGAGCTGGGCAAGCGCGGCGCGACCCTCCTGCGCGACGACCGGCTGGTGACGCTCGCCGAGGTGAAGGCGGCGATCCCGGAGGACGCGGCGCTCGTCGAGATGATCGTGCGCCGCCCCGTGGGCGAGGCCGCGGAGGCCCCGCGCCTCGCGGCGTACGTGCTGCGCCGGCGCGGCGCCGCCCGCTTCGTGGACCTCGGCGAGGCGCGCGCCGCCGCTGGCCTGGTGGACGAGCTTCGGCAGGCGCTGGCGAGCCCGCGGCGCGATCCGGCGCTGGCCGCCCGGGCCCTCGACGAGCGCGTGCTGCGGCCGCTCCGGCCGCTCCTTGGCGACGCGCGCCGGATCCTGATCAGCCCGGACGGCGAGCTCAACCTGGTCCCGTTCGGCGCCTTGCTCGACGAGGGCGGGCGCGCGCTGATCGAGCGCTTCACCTTCACCTACCTGTCGAGCGGGCGCGATCTCGTGCGCTTCCTCCACGATGAGACGCCGCCCGAGCCCGGGCCGGCCGCCGTGCTGATCGGCGCGCCGGACTTCGGCGATCCCGACCGGCAGCGCTCGCGCTACCGCCCGGGGGCAGGCCCCGATTCGGTCGAGCTCGGCGACATCCGCTTCCGCCCGCTGCCCGGCACGGCCGAGGAGATCGCGGCGATCGGCGCGGTGATCCCGGGAGCGAAGGCGCTCACCGGCGCCGCGGCGACCGAGGAGGCCGTGCAGGCCGTGGCGCACCCGCGCATCCTCCACATCGCCACGCACGGCTTCTTCCTGCCGCCCGTCGTCGCGTCGGCCGGGCGGGCCCTCGAGAGCCCGCTGCTGCGCGGCGGCCTGGCGCTGGCGACGGCCAACCAGCCCGTCACGGGGCGAGAGGACGGGATCTTGACCGCGCACGAGCTCGCCGGCCTGGATCTCTACGGGACGCGGCTCGTTGTGCTCTCGGCCTGCGAGACCGGGGTCGGCGCGGCCCGCAGCGGCGATGGAGTGTACGGCCTCCGGCGCGCGGTGCTGATGGCGGGAGCGCAGACCCTGGTGATGAGCCTGTGGAAGATCAGCGATCAGGAGACGCGCGATCTGATGGTGCAGTACCACCGCCGGCTCCAGGGCGGCGGCGGGCGCAGCGAGGCGCTGCGCGAGGCCGCGCTCGCGGTGCGCGCCGCGCCCGGCAACCAGCACCCCTTCTACTGGGCCGGCTTCATCAGCGCCGGAGACGGGTCGAGCCTCGATGGCAAGGACGTCCCGCAGCGGCCGGCGCCGCCCCCGCCGGTCGCGCCCGGCCCGCGCGGCTGCGGCTGCGCCGTCGGCCCGGGATCGGGCGGAAGCGCCGCAGCCCTCGCGCTCGTCGCGCTCCTGCTGGGGTGCCTTCGCCGGCGCCGCCGGCCCGAGGACAGGCGTGCTTGAGCTCTTGCGCACGAGGACAGAAAAGAAGGAAAACAGTGCGATGCGCAGCAACGTGAGTCGCTCAATTGTAATTTTACTCACTGCCTTCCTCGCCGCGTGCGGCTCCGCCCCGCCGCCCGACGCGCCGAAGTCGCCCGAGGGGGTCGCGGCGCCCGATGTCTCGGCCGCGCCCGACGGGGCGGCGGCGCCCGATGGCTCGGCGCCTGATCGCTCGGCCGCGCCCGCGGCGGGCGGCGTCGCCGAGGAGTGCGTGTGGCCGGCGGGCACCCCCGCCGAGCCGCCGCCGGCTTGCCCGCCCGGCTGCTTCTGGAGCGAGAAGGACAAGGCGTGCAAGCCGGATCGCGGGGTCATCGTGCCCCAGCGCCCGCCGCGCTGACCCGCTGCCCTCTCAGCCCGAGGCGGCAGGCGCCGGACGCTGCTCCAGCCACGTCCGCGCCTCTTCCATCAGCTTCATCGTCAGCTCGCGCAGCGTCACGTCCGCGGCCTGCGCCTCGGCGAGCGCCCGCGCCACCTCCTCGGGCGGCGCCGCGCCGCGCCGGGCCAGGTGCAGGGCCTCCCAGAGATCCGCGCAGAGCACGCGGTCGCGCTCGCGGTGCTGCTCGGCCACGCGGCGCGCGGCCTGCGCGTCCGCCAGCGCCTCGGCGCTGCGGCCCATGCCGGCGAGCAGCTCGGCGCGCCGGAGCAAGGTCAGCGAGAGCATCGCGTCGCCGCGTTTCTCCTGCAGCCCGACCGCCTCGTCGGCGCAGCGCAGCGCCGCGCCCGCGTCGCCGCAGCGCCGCAGCGCCTCCGCCCGCAGCGACAGCGCCACGCCGCGCAGCGCCGGATCGCCGGCCTCGGTCGCCAGCGCCGCGGAGCGCCCCGCCACCTCCGCCGCCTCGGCCGCGCGGCCGGCGCGCAGCAGGAAGGCCGCCAGGTTCTGCAGGAGCAGCCGGCGCTGCGCCCGCATGCCGTAGCGCTCGGCCCGCGCCGCGAGCCCGTAGAGCCGCTCGATGGCCGCCGCGAGCCGCCCCAGCTCGGCCTCGACCACCGCGAGATCGCCGTCGATCTCGATCTGCCGCCACACCGAGGCGCCGGCCGCCGAGAGCTCGAGCGCGCGCTTCAGATCGGCGTCCGCCAGCTCGAGGTCGCAGCGATCCGCCTCGTAGTCGAGCTCGAACCGCAGCACGCGCGCCGGCAGCTCCAGGCCGGGGCCGCAGCGCACGGCCAGCTCGACCGCCTCGCCGGCGAGCGCCATGGCGCGAGGCCCGCGCGTCACCCCGGCGAGGGCCATCCGCGCCTCGCAGCGCAGCCGCTCGTCGCCGAGCGCGTCGGCGTCGGCCAGCAGCGATTCGTCCCCGATGCCCGCCTCGTGCAGCCCGCGGGCCACCTCCAGCCGGTAGATGCGCCGCCGCAGGCCCGCGGCGCTCGCCGGAGCGAGGGCGCCCGCGCTCGCCCCCGGCCGCTCCAGCCGCTGCCTCGCGTCCTCGAAGGCGCGCCCTCTCAAGAGGACGCGCACGATGTCGAGCTCGATCGCGGCGCGCTCGCCGGGATCGCCGGCCAGCGCCGCCAGCCGATCGCCGAGCCCGGCGGCTTCCTCGAAGAGCCCGGCCGCGAAGGCCGCATCCATGGCCCGCCGCAGCCAGGCCCGCGCCGGCTCGACGGCGCCGAGCTTCTCGTAGCCGGCGGCCAGGAACGCCGCGTCCGCTGCGGCGCCAGGCCCCGCGGCGATGGCGTCGAGGAGCGCCCGGTGCAGGCGCGGGAACCAGGGGCGCTTGCGCGCCACGCCGAGCACCGCCTGCCGCACCATCTCCTGCCCGAAGCCGATCTCCGGCGGCTCCCCCGACACGGTGAGCATTCCCGCCTCGACCCAGGCGTGCACGGCGCTCTCGAGCAGCTCGTCGCTGGCCACCACGCGGTAGAGGACCTCGAAGCCGAGGCCGCCGCCGTACAGGGCGATCGCGGCCAGGGCGCGCAGCCCCGCGCGCTCGGCGTCGCTGCCCGGCTCGAAGTAGCTCGCGAGGCGGTCCTCGACCAGCTCCGCGACGCCGGGCACCTGCTCGTGGAGCGCCCGCCCGGAGGCCGCCTGCAGCACGCCGTCCTGCCACGTGATGGCGCCCGTCTCGCGCCAGGCCAGGAGCGCGTGCACCGCGAAGAAGGGCACGCCGCCGGAGCCCCGCGCCACCGTCCGCGCGAGCTCCGGGGAGAGCGGCGCGATGGCGTGCGCCAGCCGCTCGGAGTCGGCCTCGTCCAGCCGCTCCAGCGCGAGGTGCTTGATCCCGGGCCGTATCCTGGAGCGCACGGCCCCGAGCAAGGCCCGCAGCTTCGGGGACGGGCTCGGCTCGTTGCGGGCCGCCGTGAGCACGAGCAGCCGCGCGGGATCGCCGCTCGCGGCCTGCTCGGCGAGCAGCGAGAGCAGGCGCAGCGTCGTCGGGTCGGCCCACTGGAGGTCGTCGAGCGCGAGCAGCAGCGGCTCGGCGGCGGCGCGGAGCAGCGCCGCCTCGACCCCCTCGAGCGCGCTGTCCGCGTCGCCGGCGCTGGGCAGCGCGGCCGGCGCGAGCGCGCGATCCACGGCGTCGGAGAGCTGGGCGAGGGCCGCGCGGCCGCCGGGCGGCAGCGCGTCGAGGGCGCGGCGCAGCGGCCGCAGCGGGCTCTGCCGCTCGGGCGAGCAGCTCCCGCGCAGCACGCGCTCGGCCGGCAGCCCGGCCGCCTCGATCCCGGCCTGCAGCACGCGCGTGCGGCCGATACCGAGCGGACCGGTGATCACCACGAAGCGCGCCCCGCCGGCGATCTGATCCGCGGCGCCCGCCAGCGCCGCCAGCGCCGCCTGCCGGGCGATGAGCGGCGGGTGCACCTTGATCTCGGGGGCCTCGGCGCGGGAGACGGTGCGCGCTGGAGGGGCGTTTGCCCGGGAGAGCGTCGGCGCTGCGCCTGTGGCGGAGCCGGGGGCCGTGTCAGGCGAGCGCTCGGCGAGCGGCGGCGCGGCCAGCGCGCTCGCCATCTCGGGAGGCGCCGCCGCAGGCTCCCCCGAGGGCTGACTGCGCGGCGCGGGCGGCGCCGCCAGCGTCGGGCCGCCGCCGCCCCGCAGCGTGCGGGCGACGCGCTCCGCGGCCTGCCCCTCGTGCGGCGCGAACGGCGCCAGCGCGGCGGCGAGCGCGGCCACGTCGGCGGGGCGCTCCGCCGGGTCTTGCCGGAGGCAATGCAGCACGGCGGCCTCCAGCGCCGGCGGGGTGCCGGGGCGGGCCGCGGCGAGCGGCGCCGGAGCGCGCTGGATGGCCGCGCAGACGTCGAGCAGCGACTCCCCGGGGAAGGGCGGCGCCCCGCTGAGCAATCGGTAGAGCACGGCGCCCAGCGCCCAGATGTCCGAGCGGGCGTCGGCGGTGCGCGCCGAGCGCATCTGCTCCGGGGCCATGTAGAGGGCGGTGCCCAGCACCGCGAACGTGCTCGTGAGCTGCTCCCCGGCGGCCGCGAGCGTGTGCTTCGCGATCCCGAAATCGATCACCTTCACGAGCTGCGAGCCGTCGGCCCGCCGCGCCAGGAACAGGTTCCCGGGCTTCAGGTCGCGGTGCACGATCCCGTGCGCGTGCGCCTCGGCCAGCCCCTCGCAGGCCTGCAGCGCGTACCCCACGGCGACCTCGATCGGAGGCGGCCCCTGCGCCCGCAGCAACGCGCCGAGATCGCAGCCCTCGAGCAGCTCGAAGACCAGGAATGGATCCCCGGTGTCGAGGAAGCCCAGATCGAAGATGCGGGCGACATGCTCGCCGCGCAGCGCCGCCGCCGCCCGCCCCTCGCGCAGGAAGCGCTCCCGCGCCGCGGCGTCGACCAGCGCGTCCCGGCGCAGCAGCTTGAGCGCGACCTGGTTGCCGAGGTGCAGGTGGCGGGCAACCATCACCACGCCCATCCCGCCCTGGCCGAGCAGGCGCTCGACGCGGTATCTGCCGGCGACGACGTCTCCGAGGCTCACCGGGGCGCTCATGGGCTTCGCGGCGCCCGAGTATAGCGGTGTTCGCTGCGCCGCGGACGCGATATACGCGCCAGACCCTCGCAGCCGAAGGAGCCCCGCGTGTCGATCAAGGACCACCTCTCCATCTCGCCCGAGGTCAGGAAAGCGCTCGCTGGCGGCCGGCCGGTGGTCGCGCTGGAGTCGACCATCATCACGCACGGCATGCCGTATCCGCAGAACCTCGAGATGGTGCAGCGCGTGGAGGCGGTAGTCCGCCGGAACGGCGCCGTGCCGGCGACGATCGCCATCATGGACGGCAAGCTCAGGGTGGGCGTGAAGGGGGACGATCTCGAGCGGCTGGCCAGGGAGGGCGGCAAGGCGGCCAAGGCCTCGCGGCGCGACATGGCGGCGCTCCTGGTCCTGGGCGGGCTGGCCGGGACGACCGTGGCGACCACGATGATGGCGGCGGCGTGGGCCGGTATCCGGGTCTTCGCCACCGGGGGCATCGGCGGCGTGCATCGCGGGGCGGAGACGACCTTCGACATCTCCGCCGACCTCGAGGAGCTGAGTCAGACGCAGGTGGCGGTGGTCTGCGCCGGGGCCAAATCGATCCTCGACATTCCCAAGACGCTGGAGACGCTGGAGACCCATGGCGTGCCGGTCCTGGGTTACAAGACCGAGGATTTCCCGGCCTTCTGGGCGCGGCAGAGCGGGCAGAAGGTGGACCACAGGATCGAGAGCGCCGAGGAAGCGGCCAGGGTCATCGCGCTGCAGTTCGAGCTCGGCATGGGCGGGGTCCTGGTGGCCAACCCGATCCCCGAGAGCCATGCGATGGACGCCAGGGCGATCGAGGCGCGGATCGAGGAGGCGATCCGGTGCGCCGAGGCAGAGGGGGTGAGCCGCAAGGACCTGACGCCGTTCCTCCTGAAGCGCATCTTCGAGCTCACCGAGGGCAAGAGCCTCGTCGCGAACATCGCGCTGGTCGAGAACAACGCGGCGGTGGCGGCGGAGATCGCCACGGCGATGAGCGAGCTCGGGGCGAAGTCGAAGTCGAAGTCGAAGTCGAAGGCCAAGGCATGAAGCGAGGCCCACCGCGCACTCGCGGTGGGCGACGTGATCGTCGGCCCCGAGGGGTTCCGGGCGGCGATCAGCTCGCCCGTGCCTCCGCTGCGGCCGCGGCCTCGTGCGCCGCGGCGAGCTCTGCGTCCTTCGCCGCGATCCGCGTGAACGCCGGCCGGCTGCACACCCGCGCGACGTAGTCCTTCACCTCCGGCAGCTCGGGCACGAGCTTGAACTTCACCATCCAGTCCAGCGCCTTGCCCCAGAGGACGTCGGCCGCCGTGAATCGATCGCCGAGCAGATACGGCCCCTTCCGGAGCGCCTCTGCCACCACGCCGAACATCGTATCGAAATCTCCGTACGGAGACATCGACGGCGGCGCCGGATCGCGCTTCATCGCCCGATCGACGACGGCCGGCTCGAAGCTCGACCCGTAGTACACGATCCACCGGAGGTACGGCCCGCGCAGCGGATCCCCGATGGCCGGGGTCAGGCCGGCTTCCGGGAACAGATCGGCGAGGTAAATGACGATCGCGACCTGCTCGGTGACGAGCGCGCCGTCGTGCAGGATCGCGGGCACCTTCCCGAGCGGGTTCACGGCGATGTAAGGGGCCTTGCGCTGCTCCCCGGCCTTCATGTTCAGCACGCGGAGCTCGTGGGGCGCGCCCAGCTCCTCGAGCAGGGTGCGCGTGGTCGTCGAGCGCGTGTTCGGTGAATGGAACAGGACGAGGTTGCCCCTCGGGGTCGTGGTCGAATCAGCCATGTTGGTGCCTCCGGGGCGGACGCTACTGCCCGGGCGAGGCGCGGTATTGTAAAAGAGCGCCACGCGCGATCATGAGCTCGAGCATCACCCCCGAGGACCCCACCCGCGGCATCCTGAACCCCGCCGCGGGTCTCCAGCGCTTCGAGCTGCACCGCCACGCGCCCGCGCCGGACCTGGCCAGGCTCGTCGACTGGCACTGGGTCGTCCGCTGGTCGCTCACCGCGCCGTTCGAGCAGGAGCTCTTGCCGCACCCCTGCGTCAACCTGGTCATCGAGCTGCCGGGCTCGGCGGTGCACGGCATCGGAACCCGGCGCGAGGTCGTCCGGCTCGAGGGCACCGGGCGCGTCGTCGCGACGAAGTTCAAGCCGGGCGGCTTCTTCCCGTTCGCGCCCCTCCCCATGCGCCGGCTTGTCGACCGCGCGGTCCCCCTCGTCGAGATCTTCGGCGGCGCGGCCGGGCCGCTCGAGCGCGCCGTGCTCGACCAGCCGGACGACGCCGCCGCGATCCGCGCCGTGGAGGAGCTCCTGCGCGCGCGCAGGGGCCCGGAGGACGCCGGGCTCGACGAGGCCATGGCGCTCGCCGTCCGCGCGCAGGACGATCGCGACATCCACCGCGCCGAGCATCTCGCCCGGATCGCGGGCGTCTCGGTGCGCACGCTGCACCGCGCGTTCGAGCGGTACATCGGCGTCGGGCCCAAGTGGATCGTCCGGCGGTCACGCGTGCAGGAGGCCGCGGAGCGCGTGGCCACGGGCGCGCCCGTCGCGTGGGCGGCGCTCGCGCAGGAGCTCGGGTATCATGATCAGGCGCACCTGATCCGGGAATTCAAGGTCCAGGTCGGCTTCACACCGGCCGTCTATGCAGAGCGGTGCGCGGCAGCGAGGTCGAAAGGCGGCCCGCCCGGCGTGAAGGGGTGAGCTGCGTGTTCACGGCCATCCACAGCGCGAGAAGGCCCCGTGATGCGCAAGATCTTGGTTCAATTTTCTCCAGCTGGAAGAACCCAAAGCGGCTTGCGTCAAAGTTCCTCTGTCGATAGCATCCACGCGCCAATCGCGCGCCGTCGTCGGCGACACCAGCTTTAGAGGTACTCGAAACATGCGTCGATTTCAGAATCGCGTCTTCGTGGTCGCGTCGTTTTCTTTGGGGCTGTTCGCGGCCATGCCCGTGTACGCGGCGTCCGTGCAGGCGGTGAGCCAGGCGACGTGGGGAGCGAGCGGCGTCCCGAGCTACGTCAACATGAACATCTACGTGCCGGACAAGCTGGCCGAGAATCCGCCCATCGTGGTGGGCTGCCACTCGTGCAGCACGCCGTTGAGCTCGTTCTTCAACAGCATCTCGGGTATCAAGGCGGGCGCCGACAAGAACGGCTTCATCATCATCCTTCCGGAGGCCACCGGCCGGAACTGCTGGGACGTGGGCACGACGAAATCGCTGACCCACGACGGCGGCGGCGACACGCAGGCCGTCGCTCAGATGGTGAAGTACACGCTCGAGAAGTACAAAGGCGACCCGAAGCGCGTCTACGTGATGGGCGGCTCGTCCGGAGCGATGATGACGCAAGCCATGCTGGCGGTGTACCCGGACATCTTCCGGGCCGGCGCGGCGAGGGCGGGGGTGGCGGCCGGGTGCTGGGCGGACGGCTTCGACGCGGGCCAGCAATGGAGCAACAACTGCGCGGGGGGCAGGACGAGCAAGTCGGCGCAGCAATGGGGAGACCAGGTTCGGGGGATGTTCCCTGGGTATACGGGGCATCGCCCCCGCCTTCAGATCTTCCACGGCACGGCGGACGCGACGATCAACTACAAGAACCAGGCCGAGGCGATCAAGGAATGGACGAACGTCCTCGAGCTGAGCGAGACCCCGACCTCGACCGACATGATCACATCGGGCGGGACCACCTATGATCGCCAGTTCTGGAAGAACGAGTGTGGCCAGACGGTGTTCGAGGCCTGGTCAGGAAGAAACGGCGCGCACTCCATGCCGTACGAGGCCGACGCGATCCTCGCGTTCTTCGGTCTGGACAAGGCCGGTGGGGCCGATCCGGAGACCAACTGTTCCGAGGCTGCCGGCAGCGGCGGCGCGGGTGGCTCGGGCGACGGCTCCGGGGGTGATCAGAACGTCGGCGGCGCCGGGCCTGCTGCGGGGAGCGGCGGCGCCTCGGGTGACGGCGGAAGCGCGGGCGAGGGCGTGACGGTCGGCTCTGGCGGGCAGCCCGCCGGCGGCGGCGAGGTCACCACGACGGGCGGCAGCGACCCGAGCGGCACGAGCGGCACGAGCGGCGCTGCGGACAGCGCCACCACCGGTGCGGGCTCGGAGTCTGCAGGTGAATCGGGTGAAACGGGCGGGTGCGCCGTCGTCAATGGCGATGCCAGGCCGAAGAGCTCGTATGCAGCGGTCGTCGCCATGGGTCTTGCGCTGTTGACGCTCCGTCGCCGGCAGCGAAACGCCCGGAGCTGACACGTGTCTTGCCGGTGAGCTGACGCAACCCCTCGGCCTTACGAGAAAATTCACAGCGAGGCGGGGAGATGAGGAGTGAAATCCCACCAATCTCCCCGTCTCCCCGCCTCCCTGTTCAATCTTCTGCCAAAAATAAGGGGTCTTCGCGCTAGAAGGGGACCTCCGGAATCGGCGCGCGGTCGAGCCCCGGCGCGGTCGTCGGCGGGATCGGCGGCCTCCTGGAAGGAGCGGGGACACTTGTGTGCGGTGTCCTGGGCGTGGCGCTCGACGGCGGCCGTGCTGCCGTGGTGGACGTCGAGGGCGCCGGTGGTGCCGCGGTCTCGCCGCCGGCGTCTGCTGCCGAGCCCGTCGCCTCTGCAACGGGCGCCGCGAGCGTCACGCTCTCCAGCGGCTCCGGGGAGGGCTCAACCTTTGTCGATGCGCTGGCGGCGACCTCCTCCGCCGCCGGCGCGCCGGCCGAGGCGATCTTCGCGCCCACTCCGCCCCCGCCGCTCGCTCCGCCCCGACCGAGCGCGATGGTGAGGCCGGCGCCGAGCAGCATCGCCATCGCGATGCCGACCACCAGCGTCGCGTGCTGAGGCCGCTGCTGTCCGGCGTCCTGCGCCGTCGATCCGGCGATGGTCAGGGTGCCGGGGCCCGCCGAGCGGGGCGCGGATGCTGGCTCGTCGAGCTTGGCGGCGTCGAGCGCTATCGTCCCGCTGAGCCTCGGTCGAGCGGTGCTCGGCACGCCGGAGCACGGGCATTGCAGATCCGGAATCGATGGCGACGCCATGCCCGCGATACGGCGGAGCTCGCTCATCATCTCTCCGACCGACTGGAAGCGCTCCGCCCGCTCGCGGGCCAGCGCCCGCGCGAAGAAGGCATCGATCTCCGGCGGCAGGTCGGGCGCGATCAGGGACGCGCTGGGCACCGGGCCGACCAGGATGCTGGCGATCACCGCGCCGAGCTGGGCCCCCTGAAAGGGCAGCTCGCCGGTGATGCCATAGAAGAGGATGACCCCGAGCGACCAGAGATCGCTGCGCTGGTCGATGTCCTTTTCGCCCCGGACCTGCTCCGGGCTCATGTAGTGGGGCGAGCCGAGCAGCTCCCCGGTGCGGGTCACCTCTTCCGTCAGCGCCGCGCCGGTGTCCTTGACGATGCCGAAGTCGAGGATCTTGACGACTTCATCCTGCTCTCCCTCCACGCGCACGAGGAACAGGTTGGCAGGCTTGAGATCGCGATGGACGAGGCCGGCGTCGTGTGCGCGACGGATGGCCTTGCCGGCCTGCACCAGGATCAGGGTGGCGTCCACGAGAGAGAGCCGGCCGACGCGCACGAGGCGCGTGCCCAGGTCCTCGCCCTGCAGCAGCTCCATCACGAGGTACGGAGTGTCGTCGTCGACGCCAAAGTCCTGGACGTAGACGACGTGTGGGCTCTGGAGGCTCGCCGCGATCCTGGCTTCACGCTCGAAGCGGGCGAGGAACGTCGATGACGCAGCATAGGTCGGGTCCATGAACTTGACCGCGACGAGAGAGCCCAAGTTGACGTGTCGCGCCACCCACACCGAGCCCATCCCGCCGTGCGAGAGAGGTCGTTCGAGACGATACTTCCCACCTACGACGGAATCCGGAGCGAACTGCATGGTGATGGCTTCCTCCTGATAGCCGAGGGAGGCGAGGGGAGCGTACAGGATAGGAAAGGCGCCGGCCACGACGAGGCGGGAGATGTCAGATGGATTGTCCTTCTGTGCGCCACGTTCCGGGCGCCTCGGGCTCGACACGGCCACGAGATGGCTCCCCGGATCGCCGTGGCAGGCCCGGGTCCGACGCGGGCGTCGAGAGCGCCATCGGTGCGTGACGTTCCTGACAGCGGCGGTGTTCGGCGAGGGGGATGCGCTCGGGACGACGGCGAGCGCGGGCGCTGCGCGCGCCGGCGCTGGGCGTTCGCGCGCGGAGCACCGGGGCCTTGCTTGCGCAGCGCAGCACGCCGGGCCTCCGCGGCGGTCCGCCGGCGCCCGCGCCGGGGTGGTGCGGTCATTTGCCCCGAGAGGGTCCACATGAAGGCGGGAAGGCGGGAAGATCATTCAGGTTTTCTTCCCGCCTTCCCGCCTTCATGTTCAAATGACTGCACTACCCGCGCCGGCGCCGCGAGACACCACGAGGCCCCGACCTCCGAACCCCCGCGCAGCAGCAGCAGCAGCACGAGACCGCCCGCGAGAGCTATTGCGATCCCCTTGCCTCCGTCTAGAATCCACACTGCAATGAACAAATTATTTCGCAATTCAACTATCATCGCAGCTGGTCTCTCCCTCGCTCTCGGCGCGCTGGCCTGCGGAGAAGACGACAGCCCGGCAGACCAGAGTGGAACGGGCGGCGGGGCGACCGCCGGGTCGGGCGGCGGGGCGACCACGGGCTCGGGCGGCGGGGCGACCACCGGGTCGGGCGGCGCGTCGACGTCGGCGTCGGCGTCGGCGTCGGCGTCGAGCGGCGGGGTGACGACGGCGTCCGGCGGCGATCCCAATCCCGATCCCGCGAACGCGCGGACCTTCGACCACCGGCACGCGAGCCTGGATGGTATCCCGGCGAGCTGCGCCGAGGCGCTCAAGTCGGGGGACTTCGTCTTCCACTACGCCCACCGCTCCCACGGCTTCCAGATCATCGTCGGCGCCGAGAGCATCGAGGCGAAGACCCCTGCCTACGCCTTCGAGAAGGAGTATTGCGCCGTCCCGCAGCAGGAAGGCGCCTTCCTGATGTGGGACGGGATGATCGACACCGACCTCATCCCGGGCGAGCAGTACTGGGCGACCGAGGCCGGGATCAACGACGTGCGCGCCATCCTCGGAGGGCACCCGGAGATCCGGTACTCGATGTGGGCGTGGTCCTCGGAGATCTCCGAGCAGACCGAGGAGGACGTGCAGCGGTACCTCGACGTGCTCGACGCGCTCGGGCAGGAGTTCCCGGAGGTGACCTTCATCTACATGACGGGGCCCGGTGACGAGGAGTACAACGGCGTGAACCGCGCGGAGCGCAACCAGCAGATCCGCGATTTCTGCCGGGAGCATGGGAAGATCCTCTATGACTTCGAGGACCTCGACGTCCACGCGGACGGCGAGCGGCACACCACGACGGTGGGCGGCGTCGAGATCCCGATGCAGCACCCGCGTTACGACGTGGAGACGTCCGGCAACACGGAATACGAGCACACCCACACGACCCAGGGCGCCTGCGAGAACAAGGCCATGGCGTTCTGGCGCATGATGGCCGAGCTCGAGGGGTGCGCGCAGTAGCCCCCGAGGCCGGCGGGCGCTCGGCCGCGGCGACGCCGCGAGCCGCTGTCTTTCCTGTCGGTTAAGTCCCGGTTTCCGGCGGAGGACTCCGCCGGATCGCGTCGCTCACGTCTTGCAGGCCGCCTTGCGCCCATGCTACTCGGCTGTCGCACGGGCATGCTCCCCCGCGCGCCTCCCGCGCAGGGGCGCCGCCTGGCAGCCGATCGGAGGCGGGCCATGGAAAGCGCGATACCGCTCGGGAAGAAGCAGATCATCGACGGCCAGCTGCGGGTCTACTACTACGGTTACTGGATCAAGGCCTACGAGGCGCCGGCCGACACGCTGCTCGCGAAGAAGCGCCTCATCGAGGCGCTGACGCGGCGCCTGTTCAACCACGTCGAGCACGGCATCAACGTCCCAGGGAAACGGCTGGACGAGGCGCGGCTCGCCTTCGAGTCGGAGACCGATCCGCAGCGGAAGCGCGTCAAGGCCGCCATGCTCGCGGGCGCGATCTTCAATCGAGCGACGGATATCTTCACCAAGCTCGTCGAGATCCAGGAGCTCGGCGTCACCATCGAGCCCGACAACGCCCTGATGCGCGAGTGCGGAGAGCACCTCCTCGAGGCGCTGACGCTCGGGAAGATGGTGCTCCACCGCAGCGGCGAGGAGGGGCTCGACGAGCTCTGGGGCGAGCCCTTCAAGGCGTTCTCGTTCCCGATCGAGGCGTTCTACAACAGCCGGTATGTCAAGATCGCCCAGAGCATGAGGGCGATCGACGGCATTCGCGACGCGATGATCGCCACCTTCGCGGGCTCGCCGATGTTCGCCGGGCTGGACCGCCTGGCCCGCGAGTTCGCGCACGCGGCCAAGATCAAGTGCGAGACGCTGCGCACCGACGACGAAATCTTCGAGGTCTGGACGTCGTTCGTCGTGTCGGCGGAGAAGCTCGCCGGCTTCCAGCCGCTGCTCGGCGCGGACGCCTCGCCTCACGAGCGGGAGCAGGCGGCCCAGGGCGTCGAGCTGATCGTCCGTGGCAAGAACGTGATCTCGTACATCACGCGCGCGCGCGTCCCGATGCCCAAGACCACGGGCGAGCTCCTCGATCGGTACGAGCGTTATCGCGTCACCTACGGCGCCGCGCCCGCGTCCGGGCCCGCGCGCAGCGTCGCCTGAGCGCCTGGACCGGCCGCGCTCACCCCGCGTCCTGCGCCGCCACGAGCTGAATGGCCTTCTCGGGACAGGCGACGACGCAGAGGCCGCACGCCTGGCACTGGGCCGCGTTCGGCGTGAACGCGGTCTTCCGGCCGTGGACGAGCGACTTGAGCTTGCCGAGCGGCGAGAGGGCCTCGAAATCTGCGCGCTCGATGCGGCCGATCTCGAAGACGTGATAAGGACACACCTCGACGCAATCGCCCTTCGCCTCGCACCGGCTCCGGTTCACCACGGGCCGGAAGGCGCCGGGCTCGGCCCGGCACTGCTCTCCCGGCCTGTCCCGGTGCGACGCGGCGCGACGCGCCTTCTCCTTGTTCAACGATCCTGTCATTGCGTGCCTCGTGGTGATGGGCGCGACGATCAGCGCAAGCGCGCCGCCCCGCAAGGGGCTACCAGCTCCACCCGCGCCGGTCAACGAGGCGAGGCCGGCGGCTCGCCGTCGCCGGCGAGCTCGCCGGCGGTTGGTTCCGCGTCCCCCGGAGACCTGACGGCCGTTCGACCCGGGTCGCGGCCGCCGCGAGCGCAGCGGCTTTCACGCGCATGAGCGTCGGCGGCGCGGTGTTGTCCTGCGGCTGCACCGTGGCCGGCGCGCGCGGCTCGCTCGGAGCGCCGCGCGCGGCGATCGCGCTGGCTCAAGCGATTTTCCGGCGGAAGCGCGGCATTGCTCCCGCAAAGGGCCGGGCGTTTCGGAGATCGACAGGGGCATGACACCGCCCTGGCCGCTCCTCTTCGGCGAGCGGTCGTGGCATAGTCCGTTCATGAGACATGAACTCCTTGGCTCCGTGCTGTGTGGCCTCCTCCTCGCCGCCTGCAGCGATGACGAAAGCGTGTCGCCGATCGGAGCAGGCGGCGCGGGCGGCAGCACGAGCAGCGGCGCTGGCGGCGGCACGACCGGCGACGGCGGAAGCGGAGGCGCAGCGCCGGTCGCCTGCGGAGGGAGCGCAGGAGCGACCTGCGGCGAGACGGAGTACTGCGCGACGCCGGACGTGGCGTGCGCCGCAGAGGCGCAGGGCGAGTGCACGCCGAGGCCGAGGGTCGGGGAATGTCCGGACGAATGTCAGGGCGTCTGCGGGTGCGATCAGCGCACCTATTGCAATGAGTGCATGGCGCACGCGGCCGGGGTGAACGCGTCGAGGGATACGGTCTGCGCAAGCGCAGATTACCTGATCGCCGATCACGACCGTGTCTACGTGCACCACGCCGACCTGCGAGAAGATCGGTGTCTGGCGATCTCGATCGCGGCGTTCGCCGACAGCGATCCGCTCTATGCCGGCGTCGATCTGGAGGACTTCTGGGGCGTGCTGGACGTGGCGCTCACCGACCAGATGGACGATTGCACCGGGCCGGGCATGCCGCCCGCCGACGAGCGCACGTATACCGTGACCGGGGCCACCGGGACGATGTCGTGGGAGGCTGAGCCGAACACCGGCATCCCGTGCATCATCGACATGGATATCACCGTCACGCTCGACGGGGAGCCCGGGACCGTGCGCTTCCAGGAGACCGGCGTGATCGTCGACAACACGTGCCTGTAGCGTCTAGCGCGCGTCCAGCTCTACTGCGGGAAGTCGGCCGGGGAAGGGGACCGCCAAGGGCGCCAAGAAGCCAGGGAAATGGGAGGGAAAAATGCCGGAACGGCACCTCTTCTTCTCCCTTGGCGACCTCGGCGCCATGGCGGTTTTTCTGCCGATCCGGGGCAACTTTTCGCAGCAGTGCTAGCTCCGCTCGTCGGTCTTCACCGGGGTCATTGACCATCGATCGGTCAACGAGCGACTTCATCCGCTGGTCGCGTCGAGGGCGGGTGAGCCCTGCGAGCCTTCCACAGGACGCTGTGTCCCAGAGCTACGCCGCGGATGGCAAGGACACTCCCTTCCCGGCTCTCCTTGCATCGATGATGTGAGCGGTGTTGACGAGCCCGATGTGAGAGAACGCCTGTGGGAAGTTGCCGAGCTGCCGGCGCAGCTCGGGGCTGTACTCCTCGGCGAGCAGGCCGACATCATTGCTGAGGGAGACCAGGCGATCGAGGAGCGCCTCCGCCTCGTCGAGGCGACCGACCATCGCGTAGTTGTCGGCGAGCCAGAAGCTGCAGATGAGGAAGGTCGCTTCGTCCCCCGGCAGACCGTCCACCCCCGTCTCGGTCGCGTAGCGCAGGACGAGGCCATCCCGGGTGAGGCCCTTCTCGATCGCCGCGACGGTGGACAGCATGCGGGGATCATCGGCGGCCAGGAAGCCCATGTGCGGGATCAGGAGCACGCTGGCGTCGAGGGCCTCCGAGCCGTACGATTGAGTGAAGGCCCCGACGCGCGTGTTGAATCCGCGATCGAGCAGGTCAAGGCGGATCTCCTCGCGCAACGCGCGCCAGCGCTGGAGCCGCTTCTCCAGTCGATGCTGTCCGCCTACGCCGAACTCCTCGATCATGCGTACGGCGCGATCCACGGCCACCCAGGTCATCAGCTTCGAGTGCGTGAAGTGCAGCGGCTTCCCCCCGCGTATCTCCCAGATGCCTTCGTCCGGCCGCTGCCAGGACTTCTCGACGAAGTCCACGATCTCCACGATAGGGTCCCACGTGTGCGGCAGATCCGGCAGGCCGTGCGCGCGGGCATCGTAGAGCGTGTTGAGCACCTCGCCGTAGACGTCGAGCTGAAACTGATCGTATGCGCCGTTGCCGATCCGCACCGGTCTCGATTCCTCGTATCCCGGGAGCCACGGCAGCTCGATCTCGGTGAGCCGATGCTCCCCGGCCACGCCGTACATGATCTGCAGCTGCGCAGGAGCGCCGGCGACCGCGCGCATGAGCCAGCCGCGCCAGGCCTGAGCTTCCTCGAGGTACCCGCCGCGCATCAGGGCGTCGAGCGTGAGCGTGGAGTCGCGCAACCAGCAGTAGCGATAGTCCCAGTTGCGAACGCCGCCGAGGTCCTCCGGCAAGGACGTGGTCGGCGCCGCCACGATGCCACCCGTCGGCGCATACGTGAGCGCCTTCAGCGTAAGGAGCGACCGCACGACGGCGTCACGCCAGCGGCCCTGGTAGCGACAACGGCCCGCCCACTCTCGCCAGTGACGCTCGGTTCGCGCGAGCTCATGCTCCGCGTCGACGGGGTGGGCCGGCGCGTGCTCATGCGACGGGTAGAACGTGAGGGTGAACGGCAGGCGTTGACCCGCGCGGATGACGAAGTTCGTCTCCAATCGGGCGGCGCTCCAGTCGGGGTCAAGCGACGCTGGGCTGCTGAACGCAAGCGCGGCGGGGCCGGACGTGAGCGTCGCTCGGCCTCCGTCACACTGGATCCACGGGATCACGCGGCCGTAGCCGAACCGCGCCCTCAGATCGGAGTGCATCGGGACCTCGCCCTCGATTCCTTCGACGATCCGGATGACGTCGTGGGCTCCGTCGACGAGCCGGGTGGCATCGTACGGGGTGACGCCTGGGGGCATGAGGTCGATCAGGCGCACGCGGCCGCTCTCACAGGCGAACTCGGTCTCAAGGACCAGCGTGTCCCGCCGATAGCGCCGCTCCTGGCTTCGTATCGCCGTGGCTGGCCGGATGGTCCAGTAGCCGTGTTCGTCGCGTCCGAGCAGCTTCGCGAAACACGCGTCTGAGTCGATGCGTGGCAGGCAGAGCCAGTCGAGCGAGCCGTAACGCGAGACCAGACCGACCGTGGTCGTGTCACCGATGAGAGCGTAATGTTCGATTGGAGCTGACATGGCTACACTATGCGTGTTCATGCCTGGACCGCAATCCTGGAGCTGACCGTTCGCCGCCCAGACTGCCCGATCCGATCCGCGCTCGCAGCGCCGTGTCCCAACGCGTTCGCTCGCTCATGCTGCAAGCAAGAAAGCTCATCAAGCCCCTCGTGGCGGGGCGGGTTGCCCGTGTTTCGGACCACGGCATCTCGCGGGCATCCTCGCGCCCCTTCCCACGTGCGTATCCATCTACAGCGCGCGGGCGGTCCTGGTCGACGAATGAATGGTGCCCGCCCGCCGCGTCACGGCGGAGGCTTTCGGCCGCCCGCCGGTGGTGCAGGGGCCTCGGTCGCGGCGGCCACGCCGGCTGCGGCGGCCACTCCGGCGACGATGCCGTCCCAGTGGCTGCCCTTCCACAGGACCTTGCCGCATCGATCGCACCGCCAGAACTCGTCGTGGCGATCCGCCACCACCGCCGGCACCGCATCCCGGATGCTGTCCTTCGGGGCGGCCGTGAGCGCGCCGCCGCACGCCATGCAGCGGGGGTCCCGCACGGGCAGCCCGAGCTCCCGCAGCACGAAGCCGGCCTGCTCCGTCGGCCGCAGCCCGCGCGGCACGTAGAGCCCGCGCACGGCCGCGGTGCGCAGGGAGCGCCGCTCGAATACGCCGGCGTCGGAGCTCAGCAGCACCCGGCCGGTCTGCTGCGCGAGGCGCACGAGAACGCCGTCGTCGATGCCATGCTCGAACATGGCGTCGTAGCCTGCGCCGCGCAGCCAGCGCGACAGGCCGCCCAGCATCGCGTCGCACAGGAAGCTCGGCGCCGCCGCGCCGCCCTGCGCCGGGGCCGCGCTGTCCCGCGCCGGGGCCGCGCTGTCCCGCGCCGGGGCCGCGCCGCCCTGCGCCGGATCGG
The DNA here is from genome assembly GCF_051527395.1 of Sorangium sp. So ce281. Classification (NCBI taxonomy): domain Bacteria; kingdom Pseudomonadati; phylum Myxococcota; order Polyangiales; family Polyangiaceae; genus Sorangium; species Sorangium sp. So ce281. The sequence goes on along the minus strand of NZ_CP150322.1, from coordinate 8,762,028 downwards.
CGCCGCCTTGCGCCGGATCGGCTTCGCCGCCCGCCTCACCCACGAGCATGCCCCATCACGCTCAGGATGGCGGAACGCCAGCGGGGGGCAAGGGCGCCGCCGGCGAAATCCCCACGCGCCCGCCGCGCGCTGCTACCGTCGCTGTAGGGTCAACCGATCGTGGAGGAGTCGATGTCGATGAAGCGTGCCTGGTGCTCCTGCGTGGCGGCCGCGCTCGCCGTGCTGGCGAGCGCGCAGCAAGCGTCGGCCTACTGCCGCTCGAACACCTGCAAGAGGTCGGAGCTCTGCCTGCAGGACGACCAGCCGGTCGGTGAATGCAAGCCGCTCCGCTGGGCGGGCGATTGCATCGGCTTCAGCATCCAGGAGGACGCGTCCAGCGAGATCTCCTACCAGGAGATCTCCGACGTGCTCGAGGCCGCGTTCGCTACGTGGACGCAGGCGCCCTGCGACGGGGGAACGCCGGCGCTCCGCGTCCAGAACCTCGGGCCCGTCGCCTGCGGAGCGGTGGAGCTCAACGCCAGGGACGGCAAGACAAGGATCGTCGACGGCCTCGTGCCGGGCAACACCAACGTGGTCGTCTTCCGCGATCTGGAGTGGCTCGCGAGCTCGGGGCACAACACCGAGATGCTCGCGCTCACGACGGTGCAGTTCGACAGGAAGACCGGTAATCTCTGGGGGGCCGACATGGAGATCAACACCGATCTCTACGACTTCACCGTCGGGGACGACTCCGCCGCGCCGAGGGAAGATCTGCTCGCCATCGTCACGCACGAGGCCGGGCATTTCCTGGGCCTCGACCACACCATGGCCGGCCCCGAGGCGACCATGCATTCGAGGTACGACAGGGCGGACCCGATGAGCTTCCGGACGCTCCACGACGACGACATCGCGGGCATCTGCCAGATCTACCCCCCTCGGGATCTCTCCACGTCGACGTGCAACCCCATCCCTCCGCACGGGTTCTCGCCCGAGTGCGCCGACGACCAGCTGGTCCGCTGCAGCGCGGCGCCGCCCGCCGCCGGCGGCCCAGGGTGGAGCGCCCCGCTGGCCGCCGTCGCGATCGGCGCAGCCGCCTGGCTCCGCGCCGTCGGGCGCTCCCGCGCCGTCGGGCGCTCCCGCGCCGGCGAGCGCGGCCGGCCGAACCTCGGTCGGGATCGTCCCACGACCGGGAGGGCGAGGTCGTAGGCCAGCAATTGGTATACCCTTCTCAATACATCAACTAAACCTTCGAACGATGCGGCGGCGCCGATTGCACGTCGTACGTGTACGTCAGGTTCTGGAGAACGGCGCCGTCCGAGCTGCGCGTCGTCCGGAGGCGCCCCGGAAGATCTGCGGATCGTCGCGCGGACGCCGACCCCGGCGGCGCCGCGGTCGAGGAGCTTTCCGACGTCGCCGTCACGGTCGCTGGATGTGTCGCCACGACAGACAACCGCACCGCTTCACGCTCACGTCTACTTGCTGGGGAGGAAGCGGTCAAAGAATCCCTCCTCAGCGAGATGCCCTATCGGAAAATTCCAGCCCTGGAGGGAGACGCTCGGCCTGGTACGCGTACGCGCCCCGAATCTCTCAACCTCCGCCGCCGCTCCAGCGCCACATCGAGCGGGCGATCTGATAAGTTCGAAGAATGAACCTGCGTCGCGCGATCCCATACCTCTGTCCGTTGGCCCTGCTCGCCGCGTGCACGGACGAGCAGCGCTCTGACGCGGGCACCGGCGGAGGCGCCGGGACCTCCGAGAGCAACGGGAGCACGAGCGCGGTGACCGGGACCAGCGCAGGCAGCGGCGGCATGGGCGGCAGTGGCAGCGCTGAGGAGAGCGGCGGCAGCGGCGACGTGGCGCCCCGGGAGCCCGAGGAGATCCCGGTGCTGGAGGACATCACGTTCTACGACGGCTATGCCGAGACCGTCGATGAACCGATCCCGGCCGGCGTGATCCGCCACAACAACTCGCTGGTTGCGACCAGGTTGACCGACGAGCTGCTCGCCAAGATCCAGACCACCCTGAAGGTCCGCGTGGTCGTGGGAGCGCTGTGCGACAACTACGACCGACTCGGCTCGGTCAACCTGGCGCTGGTCCCCAAGGGCGCCCCGACCTACGTTCCCGGGGAGGTCGACCGGATCGAGATCGCACGGTTCGTCACGCCGTTCATGGACATGAACAAGCAGCCGAAGACGGTCCCCTATGAATGGGAGGCCAGCAACCTCGTGCCGATCTTGAGAGACCCCGACCTCCTGGCCGAACACGATCTCTGGCTCGAGTTGGGCATCTTCGGCGTGCCTTACGCCGCGAACGACGAGGTCCCCGGTTGCGCTGGTCGCAATGACACGCAGCTCGGGTCGCTGCTGCTCTACACCGACAGCGCGCAGGAGGCCCAGGACTTCAGCGTCCTGTTGCCGCTGGCGATCAGCGAAGAATTCAACAACTACGCCACGGGCGCCAGCGACAAGGTCGGCACGACCCGCAAGACCGTCAGCTTCGAATTGCCGGCGGATACACAGGATGCGCAGCTCGTGTTGATCACGTCGAATCACGGCGCCAACCAGGGCGGCGAGGAGTATGTTCGTCGCGAGCATTACGTGTACGTCGACGGCGAGCTGGCATTGCAGTACAAGCCAGGACGCACGTCGTGCGAGCCGTTTCGCAAGTACAACACCCAGGGCAACGGCATCTACGGGGCGTCCCCGCGGTCGGACAAAGACTGGCAGTCGTCCAGCAACTGGTGCCCTGGCGACGTGATCGACACCCGGATCGTCCCGTGGGGCGCCGCGAGCGCCGGCACGCACGAGTTCGTGATCGACGTCCCCGACGCGAAGTTCGTCGGCGGGGAGGGCAATATCCCGTTCTCGCTCTACGTGCAGGCGCGTTAGGAGCTCCAAGCGCGAGCACCCGACGCGGGAACAGCCCGGGCCGTCACCGCGCTCCCGGCGCCTGCGCGCGGCGGCGTCCGTGCCGCCGCGCGCGCAGGAGCGCGCCGCCGGCCGCGGCGAGGCAGCTCAGCAGCGCCCCGGCGCGCCCCCCGCCGGACGCCCCGCAGGAGCAGCCGCCGCCGGCGCTCGGCTCGGCTGCGCCCGCGCCGGCCTCGCCCCCGCCGGCGCTCGCCGCGCCCGCGGCGCCGCCCGCGCCGGCGCCGGCCTCGCAGGAGGCCGCGGCGCCGACGAAGCGCGCTGTCGCCCGCCAGAGCCCGGGGCAGGTCCGGCCGGTCGAGCTGTCGACCCCGCAGGCCGCCGGCGCGCCGCAGAGCCGATCGAGCGTCATGAGCGGCGAGAACGTCCTGCCCCCGTCCGTGGAGACGCCGGCGGAGAAGCCGTCCACGGGCTCGTCGGCGCAGGCGAAGAGGCCCCGCGCCGTCCAGGTGAGGCAGCGGACGCCGAGCTGCCCAACCTGGGTGAACTCCAGGGTATCCGTGGGCGCCACCCACAGGCCGTCCAGATCGCTGCCGGCCGCGATCTCGGTCCCGTCGGGCGAGAGGGCGAGGCCGAGGAGGCTCGCCGCCTGGAACACCTCGCGCCACGTGGCGCCCCCGTCCCGCGAGACCAGCAGGGCGTCCGCGCCGTCGCCGTCGCGGCGCACGTACACCACGTCAGGGTCGTTCGGGTCCACGGCGCCGAGGTACGGCAGGTTGCGATCGTCGCTGCCAGGGACGTCGAGCTCCTCCCAGGTCGCGCCGCGATCGTCCGAGCGCCGCACGATCCCCTCGAACGTGGGGCCGTTGCGGCGCCCGCTCACGTAGATGCGCCGCGGATCGCTCGGCGCGCTGTCCAGGGTCACGCCGAGGAACGTGCTCGGGAAGTCGGCCCCGGCCTGCGCCCAGGTCCGTCCGTCGTCCTTCGATTCCCAGACCTGCGTCAAGATCGCGTCGCTGGCCATGACGCTGGAGCCGAGCAGGAGGACACTCGCGGGATCCGCGCGATCGATCGACAGATCGACGATGTTGCGCCCGGCGAGCGCGCCCTCGGCGATGTGCCAGTCGCAGCCGCGGTCGTGCGTCGCGCTGAGCCCGTCGAAGAGCCCGGCGAGGATCGAGCCGTCGGCGGTGACGACGAGCATGGGGTCCTCGAAGCCGCTGTAGCCGACGGCCGCTTCACAGATCCACGACCAGCGCTCTCCGCCGTCGTGGGTGGTGAGGACGCCGTAGGTCGCGCGGACGATGATGTGCTCGGGATCGGCGGGATCGACGAGGATCTGGCCGGCGGTGGGGTATCGGCCGTTGGCGCGCGCGGGCGGGGCGGCGGAGAGGGCGAGGCCCGCGGCGGCGGCCGCGAGCCCGAGGGCGATGCGGTTCATCGAAGCGAGGTTCGCTACTGCCGCCGGAACTGCTGGTTCGTCCCGTTGTTGCATGTGTACTGGGCGAGCCTGGCGCCGTCGGCGGTGCTGACCCCGTAGACGTCCACGCACTTTCCGCTGTTGATCGAGCGCAGCGAGACGACGCCGTTGCCGCGATCGATGAGATCCCACTTCTGGCTGTTCTTGCTGCTGTTGCAGTCCGCCTGCGTGATGTTCGCCCCGTTGTTCCGGCTGGACCCCTGCACGTCGGCGCACTTTCCGCTGTTCACGTTCTTCACGGTCGCCGTGGTGCCGCTGATGATCTCGACTTGCCATTGCTGGTCGCTCGCCCCGGTGCACGGCCGCTGGACGACGGTGGCGCCGCTGTTCAGGCTCGCCCCGTTGACGCTCATGCATTTGCCGGAATGGAGGGCCGCCAGGCTCTGGCCGCCGGTGCCGCCGGTGCCGCCGGGGTCGCCGCCGGGATCGCCGCCGGGGTCGGTCGTGCCGCCGCCCAGGCCGGAGATCTGGACCTGCGCGCCCGTGGCCGACACGGAGAGGAGCTTCAGCGTCGCGTTCGTCCCGAAGAGCTGATGAGAAGCGCCGACGGCGAGCGGCGCGTCCCTGAAGCTCCCGCCAGGGACCATGTCGAGCAGGTGCGCCCGGCCGCTCTCTCGCGACTGCGTGAAGAACGCATGGATGAGCAAACCCTTCGTGGAGAGGTTGCGCGAGTCGACGACGTTCGTCGCCGCCGGCTGGCGGAACTCGATCTGGTACATGATGTCGTTCGGGCCCTTGACGCGGAGGAGCTGGGTCCCGGTGCTCGCCTCGGTCATCGGGGCGAGCGTATACGTCCCGTCGGCGGTGACCGTCTGGGCCTGCGACGACGGGATCCACCCGAGGTTCACCTTGTAGTTGGCGTTATAGTGCTGGTTCCCGCCGTCGCCCATCGGGTCGAAAATATCGCCGTACTCGTCGAAGGTGCAGTCGTTGCTCATCGTCACCGTCGCACCGCCGTTGCGGCACGTCCGCGAGGAGGCGTGCCACAGGCCGAAGTTGTGGCCGAGCTCGTGCACGACGACCTCGGGCCAGAGGCCGGCCATCCAGGTGGCGTTGCCGGGCTGCGCGCCCATGCCGGCGTACCCGCAATCCATCTTCCCCATGATCATGTAGTGCTGGTACGCGCTCAGATTGAAGCCGGCGTTCTTCGCGGCGGTCCTGGCCTCGTTCTGCCATCGGTCGTAGTCGTCGCACTTGCCGAAGGTGATGTTGAACGGGCCGGCGAGGTCGTACTCGAGCTGCATCTTGCCGAACGACGAGCCCGCCAGGTGGGTCGCCGCTCCGGCCATCATGTTGCGCACGTCCTGCTCCGTGCCCATCGTCTGGCCGCCGTTGAACTGCACGCGCAGCACCAGGACGCGCTTGGTCCCCGTCGTGACGAGCGCGTTCGTCAGCTCGCTGATGCCCTCCGCCGGCCGCATCGTGTCGACCACGATCGTGCCGTCGCCGGTCTCGGTGCCGAACACGTCCACCGGCGAGCCGCTCGCCGTGCGCCAGTCGATCGACGGCTCGGCGCCCGGCGCCGCATCCGTCATCGAGCCCAGGTCGAGGCGCACGAACACCCCATCTTCCCGCTCCAGCATGTACCGCGCCTCGCCGTTGGCGACGGCGACGGTCAGCGTCCCCGAGGCGGTCGGGGTCGGCCCCGCTTCCTCGTCACCGGCGTCGAGGCTCAGGCAGCCGGGCGCGAACGCGCACGCTGCAATGAGGGCAGCCGTGGTGAGGTGTGACTTGAAGCGCTTCATTGGATCTTCCTTTCCTGGCTCGGTCCGATGCGCCCATCTCCCCCGATGTCGGAGAGCGCCGCACCATCCCCCCTCAGGAGCCCGGACGCGGCGAGACGGAGCGCTGCCAAGGAGAGGCCGCAAGCGCCGCCAGCCTCTCCGCTGCTGATGTAAACTGACGGCCAATCCGCCCGCGGATCCGCGCGACGATCGCTCGCGATCGCCGCGCCGTGCTGCCGTCCTCGCACCCTCGCGAGTGTCTTTCGCCTGTCCCGTCAGAGCAAATCCGCGGCCACAGTCGTGCTATCGGCTTGACACGGGCAACGCGCCTCTCTGGGTGAAACAATCACGTGAGGACGGCCCGTGATCCAATCCGATATGATGTTTGCGCGACTGGCGTGGATCGCGAGGGATCCTGAATGGACATGAAAACACCACCCCAGTGAGACCACGTGAGTTGGTGGATGAGCTCTTGTGCTCGGCGGATCGAGCGAACTCGGCCGGCATTCTGCGCGATCTGTCGCGAGGGTGGCAATCCGTGGTCGCGGGTGAGCGCGTGAGTTCTCCGGTGAGGGCGCGGGCGGCGATGTGGGTAGATTGGCGCGCTCGCGGCGCGCCCTGCCGGCCGTCGCTCCGTCCGGAGCTCCGCGGGGCGCGGCCTGGCCGTGGGCGCGGAGCGTGGAGGGAGATCGAGGGGACCCGCGGCAGGGCCGCTCAGCGGGGCGGGGACAGGGCCGCTCCGCCCAGCTGGACGGCGGCCCCGCGGCGGATCGCGCCTTCGCGGCGCACGGTCGCGTAGACCCCGGCGACTGCCGGGAACACGACGCCGGGGGCGACGGTCGCGCTCGCGACCGCGTTGTGCCGGGCGAGCGCGCGCAAGAGGCCCGGATCGCGCGGGAGGTCGCCCTGGGCCAGCGTGGGGACGACGCAGCGGGGGCAAGGATCGATGACCTCGAGGCGGACCTCCTGGGCGATCTCCAGCGCGCGGCCTATCCAGCCGTTCTCGACGAAGCGGCGCTCGCCCGCGGCCGTCGCGACGACGAGGTTCGGGCGGAACCTCGGGGCCTCGACGCGCCCCGAGGGGTGGAGATCGCGCAGGTGGTCGAGCGTCGCCGTGGTCAGCACGTGCATGGCGGCCACGTCGAAGAACGTGCCGGCCGGCGCGGCGAGCGCCATGGGCTCCTCGACGATCGTGGTCTGCGCCGCGGAGCCGTCCGCGGGCGTCCGATCCGCCTCGCGCGTCGCGGCGTCGGGCGGCCGGCTCACGAGGGCCACGTCGCGGCCGAGGGCGCGCGAGAGCGCCCGATCCACGTCCGGCTGCGCGCTGCTGAGCACGGCCCCGTCCGGCAGCGTGATCCGCACGGGCGGCAAGGGCGCCGAGGGGCGCGGCGGCGCCGCGAAGGCCGCGCGGCACGCGAGCAGCGCGCCCCACTTGCCGGGGTGCTTGGCGCTCGCGACGTGCCCCGTCTCCCGGTCCAGGACGGCGTAGGCCCGGTCGCCGATCGCGCCGCGGTCCGTGATCTCCGCCTCGTCGATCTCCTCGCCTTGCATCGATTTGACCGGATAGCGCCATATCGACACGACCGTTCCGGTGGGCTGTTCGTCCGGGTGCATGCCGTCTCTTTACTCGTTGCTCGATCTCCGGTCGAGCTCGGCGCCAGGAGAGATCGGCAATCACGCGCGTCGGGCTTCACGCGGGGACGATCAGAGCGGCGAGCGGGAGCAAAGCGTAATCGGCGGCCGCGGTAACCCGCATCTCCCCGTCGATCAGGTAGAGGTCGGTCGCTCCGGGTCGATCGTCCAGGATCCCGAGGTCATACACGACGACGTCGCCGTCGACGCGCAGCGTGCGGATTCCTCCGATCTCCTTCTGGTGCGCCGCGGCCGTGAGCCAGTCGTGACCGAGCTCCGCCTTGCACTTCCTGTGACCGGTGTGACCGGCGACCTGCCGCAGGCCGCGCGGGAGCGAACGCGGCTCGAAGCGCCGTGGCCGTGCCGGATCGAGCTCCCATGCCGGATCGCCACCCGCGCGATCGACGCACGCAGGTCGGTGGTAGAGGAGGCCGCCGCCTTCGTTGCCTGCGGCGCCCGCGACGTGGAGAGGCTCGAGCGAAAGCGGCGTGCGCGCGCCGCTCTGCCATTCCGTGCGCCGCGCGTCGACCGCGGCGCGCAACTGTCGCTCGAGCGCCGCCGCCAGCCGATGCGGGTCGCGCTCGTCCGGCATGCCCAGTATCGCGAGCTCGCGCGTGGTCACGCCCGCGTGGGTCAGCAACACAGCGCGGCCGTCGGGCAGCACGCCCGAGAGCGCGAGATGAAAGCGGCCGCAGAGCAGCAGCTCGATGACGAGCTCGCGCTGGGACTCGCTGAACGACGCGTAGTCGCGCGCCGCGAGCCCCGGGGTCGCCACATCGGGAAACCGCGCTGCGAACTCGTCGCGTTGGCGTCGGGCGGCCGCCTCGGCGCCTTCACGCCGCCTGGTCTCCTTGATCGAGCGCCCGAGCGCGCGCGCCGCAGCGAACCGCACGTCGTCGAGGCCGGCGAGCTCCATGACCCGCGCCGCGTCATGGTTGCCGAGGAGGAGCCGCACCTGAGCGGCGTCGTGGCTGGCCAGCCAGCGCAGCGTGCGGAGCCCCTCCGCGCCCGCGCCAACCGGATCATCGAGGTCATAGTCGAAGTGATCGCCGATCGACACGAGCACGACGTCGTCGGCCAGCCGGCCGTCCGCGCCGAGCAACGCGTGCGACGCGAGCACGGCCATCACCTTGGCCATCGGCGCCTGCGGGTCGCCCATCACGAAGATGCGCCGGGGCGTCACCATTTGCTGTGCGCGGCCATGGCGCGTATTTTAGCATGTCCTCAACTTCGGGCAAACGCTTGTCGATTGTCACGCTGTACGGCCGCCTTCCGCCGCTGGTCTTGAGCATCCGGCGCTCAGCCGCCTCGGCCATGGCCTGAGTGAGGAGCCGCTCGTGCAGCGCCAGGCGCTCGGGCGTCGAGCATGACGAGGCAGGGGATGAGCCCTCCGAGCCTGGATGGGATCGAACGAGGGAGAGCGCCATCCTGCCATCACTTGCATGCGTCGCAGGCGCGCAGCGCCCCCCTTCTCCGCCGTACTGCTTCCAAAGAGGCCCGGCTTCGGGACGGGGCTTGGAAGGACCTTCCGTGCCGTGGAGGGCGTCGCTCCCTCGGCGTCCGCCCGACCACCCTCCATCGAGCCCTCCTGGCTATTCCACAATCGTCCCCGGAAGTGGCCTGATCGAGGGGCCGGACTCTCGGGGTTTTCGAGGGATCGAAGGAGGATCGAACGACGTGGCGGAAACCAAGGTGTTTGCAACAAGGGCCGGCGCGGGGAACCGCTCTATTATCCGCTCCGGGCGTTCACCCTCCCCATCTTCGGCCCGCTCACCTGGCGCATGGACATCGCTCGATGGCGAGGCTCAACACCAACAACGACGCGCTGTCGAAGGCGCACGGGCCCGGGGAGCGGCCGCACCAGCCCCACCCGCTTCGGCGTCTTCAAGTGGCGCATGAACATGGTGCGGATTCTTTACTCGGCGTCGACCACTCATGCGACTGCCGGTGCTGGCCCCCCTAGCGTTCTGGTGCCTCGAGGGAAGGAGGGGGAAAGCACTAACCTGGGTACGATTCAGCTTTTTGCTGAACCCGTGACCTTCGGGCTAGAACGCCGACCACTGCTACAGTGTTTGCCATCGGGCGTACTCTTCAGCATCCTTCTCATGGGCGACATGCCCGTCGAGTTTGTCGATATCTATGAAAATGCAACCAGGCTCACGCCCTTCCTCTCGCGAAGGAATATGCTCCGCGTAGAATCTCCACCACATCCATTGTTCGTGACCATTCTCGAGCGGCCCAAATACATCTCCCCTCGTCAGCTTGATCTCCTCGAGCCTCTTCTCTGCGAGTAGTCGCGCAGCAGCCAGTGAGACGGTTGGCGCGCTATACCGGCACGGCAGTACCAAGGCCGCACCTCCAGCCTTCCGCAATTGCCGAGCAATTTCTTGCGCATCACGAAGCCCCAGTTTCACGCCGACAAGTCCTCTGCTCCTCCATGCCTCGCGCTTGCCGTACTTGTCGAGGAGAGTCAAGGCGTGGCCTTCGGGCTCTCTAGGACACGTTCTTACTATTTCGATATCGAACAGCGTGTTGTCTTCCATATCTCTCCTCGCATCAAAACAAGAAGACAGCGGTGCCCTTCCAGACTTCCTTAAAGTCGGAAGTTGAAATACCGTAGGATGATCCCGTAAAGCCGGGGAGCGGATCTCTTATAAAAACCAGGCCGGCTCCATGATCAATCGAATCGACAGTAAGCGTATGAGATCCGGTCCCTGGGATACGCGTTCCGACGACAGCGGATCTTCCTGGCCCAAGGACCTCGTTCAGTTGCTCGATTGTTAGCTTGGGCTCAAATCGGGCATTGGGTATGCCCAGTCCTTTCAGGCCCGCCGGTACGTCGGCAAGAATCGTGCCCTCCGTTGTGGTACCAATAGCGTTTGCAATCGTCTTCTGAGAGAAGTCGTACCCAGCATCGCTGAGAATGTTCTGGCAATTGGCCGCGGTGCAGAACGATTCGGTCTCTTGACCATGAATAGCGCCCGGAGCCGCATACTCCGACTTTGTGACAGCTGAGCCGAACGCGTCCCTGCTAAGCCACTTGGAACCACCAGCCTCCGCGTCCGCAAGCGAGAACTTGAAGCTGCTCGCCGCCAGCCCTCCCAGCAGGCCGCCCGCGAAGCCCGCGGCATCCGCAACATCGTCGCTCGCGCCCAGAGACTTCGCCGTTCCATGAGCAACTGTGCTACCGAGGTGGCCCCCAATTGTTGGAAGAATGAGTCCTTGCAACAGGCCATAGGTCGCGACCGCTTCGGTTCCCCCGACTATGGCCACCGGGGCAAATATCAAAGCAGCCGCTTTCTCTGCCGAGGCGTTGGCGTGCTCCGTCGTCATCCCAACGCCCTTGATCGCCGTAAGTCCGTGGCATCCGTGCTTGCAGATATTGCCGTTGTGTGCCTCCACATCACGTGCTGCGATCTCCGTTTGCAGCTGAGTCTCGCTGTCTGCTTCCGCTTGTCTTGCTGCTTTGTCCGCCTCGAGGAACGCGCGGACGTCCTCAGCCGCAAAGGGAGGACTGTCGTCAGCCGTTAGATGCCAATCGGAGTTTGGATTCGGAGCATGGCAATTCCCCGAGGGACAGGCAGTTGTCTGCATTCCGTTCGAATCGCGATTGGCAACCGGACTATTTGTGCAATAGGCGTAGACGTTCGGCCCATCCACCATCCCCGCCGGATCTGCCGCCGTCCACCTCCCCAGCCACGGCGCGTAGTACCTCGCCCCGTGGTAGTAGAGCCCCGTCTCCTCGTCCTTCTCCTTGCCGGTATAGCGATACCGCTTCCGGCTCACCTCCGCCGCGCTGCTGGCCGACCAGTACGCCGTCGTCCCAAAGGGGTGGTACTCCTCGTAGCCGATCACGAGCCCCGCCCCGTCCACCTCCAGCGACGCCGACCCGAGGTGGTTGTCGAGCTGGTAGCGCACCCGCGGCGTCACCGTGAACGGCCCCGAGGTGTCGACCGTCTTGGTCTCGACCATGGCCACCCGCCGCGCGCCATCCATCACGTGCAGCGTCTGTCGCTCGAGCACGAGCCCCGTCGCGTTGCGCTTGCGGTAGACCTCGTAGCCGCCGAGGTAGATGCGCTCCTCGACGAGCCCGTTGTGCTCCCAGACCTTGCGCACGCGCTGCCCGGCGGCGTCGTAGGCGTAATACACGACTCCGCCGCCGTCGAGATCGGTGCTTCGCAGCTGGTCGTTCTCATCCCACGTGAGCGCTGCGATGTGCGGCATGGCCGTCATGTTGCCGTGGGCATCATGGACATACATCGGGCTGGACGGCTCGTCTTCAGGATCCCCGAAGGTGCTCTTGAGCCGGTTGCTCGTCATCTCGTAGGAATACCGCCGGATCCAGGTCCCCACGCCGGCCAGATGCTCCATCCGCTGGATGTTGCCGACTGCGTCGTAAAAGTACTTCTCGGTGTAGTTCCTGAGGGCCTGCGCGTCGTTCGCGTGGGGCAGCGCCTGAATCGGCAGGTCGTTCTGGTCGCGCTGCACGTCGGCGAGCCCACCCGCGTGCTCTCGTCCCGTCGCCTCGATCAGGCGATAGACCGCGTCGTAGATGTACTGCGCGTTCGGCGACACCACGGCGTTGTTGAAGAACACCGTCTGCTGAGCGCTATCGTTGATCTCGACGATGTTCCCGACGGGGTCGTACGTGTACGTGAGGTTCTGGAGAACGGCGCCATCCGAGCTGCGCGTCGTCCGGAGGCGCGTGAGCCGGAAGGTCAGCGGATCGTACGTGTACACCGTGGACGTGCCGTTGCCGTAGTCGATCCGCTCCCGCTGGCCCTTCGCGTCGTAGTCGATGTTGTCAACGAAGGTCGTCCATGCCGCCGCCCCCCGGACGCGCACCTGGATGCGCTCGAGCAGGCTCGCCTCGTTGTACGTGGGCTTGATCTCGCTCGCATCCGAGGCGGTCAGGCCATCCGGGGCGGTCAGGCTCGTCGGGCGGTTCAGCGCGTCATACGCCGTCTGCGTTCCGAAGCTCTCGGCCTCGAGCAGCGGCTCGGCGGCGGCGGCGATGGCGGCCACATCCGTGAGCGCCGACAGCACCGACCAGTCGGCGTCACCGTGCACATCGCTGCGCAGCCGGCGCGACGCCTGCAGCAGATTGCCCTTGAAGTCGTACGCCTGGCTCGTCACCACACCCGCGCCATCATACACCTGGTGCGCCTGCCGGCGCAGGTTCAGGGCGGTCGCCTGCGGATGGGCTTCGCCATAGACGTACCGCCGCGCGAGGCGCTCGCTCGCTGAGAGGGGTTGCACGTGCTCGAGGGTTATCCGGCGTAGCACGTCATAGGACCATCGGTAGCTGAACCCCCGGCCGTTCCAGGCGCGGAGCCGCTGCCCTGTCGCGTCCGCCAGCATCCAGCGCTCGCCGCTGTCATTGCTGTTCTGATACAGCAGCTGCCCGCCCAGCCCGAAGCGATATGAGCCAGCCGCGCGATCGTACCGCAGGATCGGCGTGCCCCCCACTCCACGAGTTCCGCTTCGTCCTCGTATTCGTGCGTCGAGTTGAAGAACGGCTCGTACTGCTTGACCGGATCCAGCACCGTGCGCCCGGTGCCGACCCAGCGCGTCGTCGGGTGCGAAAAGACCAGGTCGCCCTGTGCGTCGCGCTCGGGCGCCAGCCCCGGCTCCGCCCGCACCTTGCGCAGCATCTCATTGCCCGAGCCGTCCGAGTAGATATACGTGTCCAGCCAGCGCGGCTTGCCCGCGCCGTGCTGCTCACGGGCGCGGGAGGTTCTGCTTGTAATATAGCGCCTCGCTTTCCTCGAACAGCACGCCGGGCACCCCTCTCCATCGAGATCGACCCACCGCCGCCCAGACCCCATCGTACCGCCGGGCAGGTTGCGAAGACTCGCGGGGTCGAGCGACGTCACCTCGCGGTGGATCACCGGCTCCCTGTACGTCAGCGCGCCGGGCGGGAGATCACCGGTGTGAACACCGGGCTGTGCGACCGCCGGTGCGTGCTCCTAACATCCTGTTGGCCTTGGGGGAAGGAGGGGCCAACAGCAACTGGGTTCGATTCAGCCTTCGGGTTCGAGCCATCTGTCAGCAGAACTGCGAGTCCAACGCGCACGTGCAACGAGATTAAACCACCCGGATCGATCTTTGCTTCCCCGATATAACATAACTCGTTCACACTCGTATTCGTCCGGTGCTGGACGTCTGCAGTAGACGGCGACCTGCCTCCGGCGGTCCCCAGTAAGATCGACGATGGTGAACGGCCTCCACATGAACTCGTTGCCATCGTTCTGAGGTGCGATTGACTCGGTACTCTTTCGGGGGAGAGGCTCGTTGATCCAGTGAAATTCGAGTCGGGCAGCCCTGGTTGCCTCCGATGCACGAACCGCAACGAGGCCCTGAGGGATAGGCGATTCACTCGAGCAGCCCTCTACAGCCCACAGGCCGTCGCTAACCTCGTTACCGACCGACGCTTGACACACCACACCTCGCTTGCCGATGAGCAGCAAAGCTTCGCCGCGAGAAGGGGCTTGAGCGCGATAGGACGGTAGGGACGTTATTCGGAGCGTCCCCGGCGAGACACGCGAAACGACAAACACATCAACACCCTCCGGCTTCACCACTCCTTCCTTCCGGGAGACGCGATACACTTGATACCAGCCGCACCGCTCCGCCCCATAGTATTCGAAAGCTCCGCCCACCTCGATGTCTCCCTCACCGTAAGCACGTCGGAGGTAGACTTGCTGTGCAGAACAGTGCAGGTCAGTCTCCGCGACCTTTCGCACGAGGGACTCGGCGCCATCGCCGAGGCTAGACCCATGCGGCAAAGGGGCAACAGACGGCTCTGGGGCCATCGTAACACGAGCGCGGCACTGGCTTTGGTCCACGCTGGTCGCCTCGCGTGCACCGGCGCAACCGGCGCAGGCCAAGGCCGCCACCGCGAACGCTTCGCTGGTTCTAATCGTTCCCCTTTGACTTCGTGTCATCGGGTTGATTGTCGCACAACCGAAATCGATCGTCGAGGCTGGGGTAAGCGGCGTGGCCCGATGTTGCAGTGTCACGGTAACGGACGCGGCGCCCGGGTACTCAACGGCGCCTCGCAAAAACTCCCGCCGCCGGGCCGCCAGGGGCGGGTGCATCGCGTCGTTGAACCTCGTCGCCGCCCTTCAGGAGGGCTCCCCGGGGCGGCCGGCGTCGCCCCGCCCCCCGGCGGCTCGGCTCGGTCTGGTTTTGTTCGGCGCTCAGCTCGGTGTACGCTCACCTCGGGGCCCTGCGCTCCGACGGGCCCCTGTTATCACCCGGCTACGCTCTACGCCCTCCGGCGAGCGTACCGAGTCCGGCCTGCGTCCGGCCTGCACCCGCCTAGGCGGCGGAAGCGACGACGTTTCACGGATGTGAGGCCGGTTAGGTCGCACTAAAACACGTTGCGTACTACTCGATTGCGACTGAACCATGCGGTCACCTCCAAGAATATCTTGACTTTCGGATCGCGCCTTGCGCGACCCACGCGCAGGTAATTGATCTATTGTTGATCCGCGGCCTTAGCTGCTCTCTGCCACACGCTTTCTTTGGTTTCGACGCTCCGTGCCGCTTGCTCCCACATGGTGGGAGTTGCCGACTTGATGGCCTCCGTTTCGCTCGGCGCCGAAAAGAACTCGTGGACAGCTTTAGCCAAATGATCGGCGGGTTCAGTCTGGATACTGAGCCAGTTACCAAGGGGGCCATGCTCGTCGGATATACCCTGAGATCTCAGGCCGGCATGAGCAGCCAGCTCATGGAAGAACGTCTCCAAAATCGCATCTTCAGATCGGCTTGCCTCTTTGCTCGAATCGATAGGACTGCGAAATCGGTTCGCCACAACAATCAACCCCTGGGCTGGCTTCTTGTCTGTCGCTGGGCGTCGGAGCGCTGGATCCGTGTCGCCGCCTGCCCTCTCGTCCCGCATCTTCCTCTTACCCCAATACTCATTGCTCGGGTATGAGTCTATCGTTTCGCCGGCCATCACTCCATCTTCTTTGTGTCCCCAGACCGGCACGTCTCCGGGCTCGAAATCGCCTTGAAGCTTGTCGTTAGGGTAAAGACTGTCCTTCGACACGTTTGACGCCGCTGTGGTAAGATGCCAATCACCTGATTGAATGGCGCGTGCAGCGGACGTAAACCATTCCGGTACATCCTTCTGCGTAACGCCCGGAGGTAGCTGAATTTGACTCTTAACGAAGATTCGATTTTCCCGCCAAGAGAACGCGTTCTTCATCCAGGCCGGGATTTTCTCATTGCGCTTGATCATCTCGACAAACTGTCTCGCAGATATCTTTGATTCTGGAGAAACCGTGAGACCACCCACAGCTCTCTTTCCTTGATGACCACTTGGATCCTTCAGTACTATTGGGTTTCCACTCACGAGCGCGTACAAGTTCGTCCCATCCACCATCCCAGCCGCATCCGCGCTCGTCCACCTCCCGAGCCACGGCGCATAGTACCTCGCCCCGTGGTAATAGAGCCCCGTCTCCTCGTCCTTCTCCTTGCCCGTGTACCGGTACCTCCTCTGCGAGACCTCGATCCCCGACGCCGCCGACCCGTACGCCGTCGTCCCGTAGGGGTGATACTCCTCGTAACCGATCACCAGCCCCGCCCCGTCGACCTCCAGCGAGGCCGACCCGAGGTGGTTGTCGAGCTGATAGCGCACCCGGGGCGTCACCGTGAACGGCCCCGAGGTGTCGACCGTCTTGGTCTCCACCATCGCCACCCGTCGCGCGCCATCCACCACGTGCAGCGTCTGTCGCTCGAGCACGAGCCCCGTCGCGTTGCGCTTGCGGTAGACCTCGTAGCCGCCGAGGTAGATGCGCTCCTCGACGAGCCCGTTGTGCTCCCAGACCTTGCGCACGCGCTGCCCGGCCGCGTCGTAGGTGTAATACACGACTCCGCCGCCGTCGAGATCGGTGCTTCGCAGCTGGTCGTTCTCATCCCACGTGAGCGCTGCGATGTGCGGCATGGCCGTCATGTTGCCGTGGGCATCATGGACATACATCGGGCTGGACGGCTCGTCTTCAGGATCCCCGAAGGTGCTCTTGAGCCGGTTGCTCGTCATCTCGTAGGAATACCGCCGGATCCAGGTCCCCACGCCGGCCAGATGCTCCATCCGCTGGATGTTGCCGACTGCGTCGTAAAAGTACTGCTCGGTGTAGTTCCTGAGGGCCTGCCCGTCATGCGGATGCGGCAGCGCATGGATCGGCATGTCGTTCTGGTCGCGCGGCACATTGTCAAGCACGGCCGGGTGCTCTCGCCCCGTCGCCTCGACCAGCCGATACACCGCGTCGTAGACGTACTGCGCGTTCGGCGACACAACGGCGTTGTTGAAGAACACCGTCTGCTGCGCGCTGTCCTTGATTTCAACGATGTTCCCGACGGGGTCGTACGTGTACGTCAGGTTCTGTAGAACGGCGCCGTCCGAGCTGCGCGTCGTCCGGAGGCGCGCGAGCCGGAAGGTCAGCGGATCGTACGTGTATTCCGTGGACGTGCCGTTGCCGTAGTCGATCCGCTCTCGCTGGCCCTTCGCGTCGTAGTCGATGTTGTCAACGAACGTCGTCCATGCCGCCGCGTCCCGGATGAGCACCTCGATGCGTTCGAGCAGGCCCGCCTCGTTGTACGTGGGCTTGATCTCGCTGGCCTCCGGGTCCGGCGCGATCAGGCGCGTCGGCCGGTTCAGCGCGTCGTACTCCGTCTGCGTATCGAAGCTCTCGGCCTCGAGCAGCGGGTCGGCCGCGGCGGCGATGGCCGACACATCCGTGAGCGCCGAGAGCACCGACCAGTCGGCGCCAGCATGCACCTCGCTGCGCAGCCGGCGCGACGCCTGCAGCAAGTTGCCCTTGAAGTCGTACGCCTGGCTGGTCACCACACCCGCGCCATCATACACCTGGTACCCCTGCCCGCGCAGGTTGCGCTGCAGCGCTTCAGGATGCGCTTCGCCGTAGACCACGCGCATGACGAGGCGCTCGGGCTCAGCGTCGAGGAACAGCCACGTGCGTGTCGGGCGTTGTAGGGTATCGTAGGTGTAGCGACGATTCTGCCTCCTGCCGTTATAACTGCGCACCGGTTTATCGCCGATATCGACGACGTTCAGGCGAACTCCACCGTCCGGGCTCGTCGTGGAAAACTGCCGCCCAAGGACGTCAAACTGCTCGGTAACCGCCTCGACGCCGCGTGCGTCGACCACACGGAGCACATTGCCTTGCACATCGAGCTTGCTGCGTGTCTGGTGGGAGGGGGCGTCCACCCCGTGGATCTTGTTGTGGATCACGGTCCAAAAGGCACGTCCGAGCGCGTCGAGATGCGTGGTCGTCGGCGTATCTGCATGCTCGAGCGCCAGCGTCGCGGCCCGTTGGTCTGCAGGGCTCGCCGAGCCCGCCTGCCGCTCGGTCAGCCAGCGCGTGCCCGTGACAGCGTCGTTCTGGTCGAACGCCCGCCCGAGCCAGGCATCGAATTCGACGCGGGATTCGGTGCCGTCGGGAAACTCCGTGCGGATGACACGATCGATCGGGTCGTAGTGCAGGATCGGGGTGACGCCCCATTCCACCAGGTCCGCCTCATCCTCGTATTCCGCGGTGGAGCTGAAGAACGGCTCGAATTGCTTGACCGGATTGCCCTTGTTGTTGAAGACCGTGCGGCCTGTCCCGACCCATCGGGCCGTCACCGGCCCGATGACGAGCGCGCCATTTCCGTCGCGCATGAGGACACCTTGGCCATCGCGGAGCGGCGCGTCGCCGGGCTCGGCCTGAACCTTCCGCATCACCACACGACCGAAGCCGTCGCAGTATACAAAGCTCTCTTGAAATGGCGTGCTCGGACTGCCGGTGTAATGCACCTCCCGCGCGTACGTGTGCACGAAGGCCGGCTTTTGTTCGACCTGCCAGCGAAGAATGTCGTATTCGATGCGCGACGTCGGGTTGTCGAGCGTATCGCCCTCGTTCGCATTGTCTTTGCCCATCACGGCGCTGCGCACGACCCTGCCGAGCGCGTCAAAGGCGACGGCGGAGCGGTTGAGGTTCGGGTCGGTGATGTGCCACGGGGCAAGGACGCGGTAGTCGTTCTCGGCCTGGACCTGATTGTTCAGCGGATCCGTTGAGGTCTCGATGAGCAGCGCAAAGTCGTCATAGGTGACGAAGGAGTGCCCGCCGAACGGGTCGACCGCTTCAACCGGCAGGTAGAAGCGCGCAGGATCGAAGATGACGTGGCCGCTGGCCGTCCAGTACCCCCCGTCGCGCTGGACATAGCGCCCCTCGGACAGCAACACCGCAGGATCGAACGCCGTCGCGCTGAGCTGCCCGGATTTCTGCACGATCTCGCTCACGAGCCCCGGCGTCAGCGCGAGCTCGTAGCGCTTGTAAGGCAGCGCAAGGGCTTCGACTTCACCGAGCGGCAAGGGCCCGGAAAGGTCGTCCTCGTAAAAGACCTGCTGCGTTCGCTGGATCAGGCGGCGCTGGGGTGCAAGGCCGGTCGGCTCGCCCTCGTAGGGCAGATCGTCCGCCGGATCGAGCGTATCGAGGACACCCGTCCCCTCGTCATCGTGCAGCGCGGAGCGAGCCAGCAAGCCCTGTCCAGCGGCTGGCAGCGTGAGCCCGGTGAGCTCGAAGAGCCGCTCTTCGCATTGCACGCCAACCCTGTACCACGTGATTTCCGTTGGCTTGTTGATGTAATCGGTCTCCGACACCGTCGCCCACGCGCGTCGCTGCTCCGGCTCTCCCGTGGCGCGTGCATACGCGACCGACACCCTGCGCTCGACGTTGCCGAATTCGTCTACGTCAATCACGAGGTCGTGGACGACGCGCGGATCGTCGGCCTTGCGCTCGCTGTGAATGAGGACACGCTCTCGCTCATGCACCATGAAGACGCCGTGCCGCGTGCCTTCGCTCGTCTTGATGCACCTGACCTCGAAGCTCTGCTCGGTCGTGAGATACGGGATATTCTCTTTGTCTGTGCCGTCCAGCGCGTAGATCTCCTGACGCAACAACCTCCCGCGCAGCGCTCGCGCCGCCTCGCGCTCGTCCTGAATGGACATGCCCTGCGGGAGCACGGTGTCCTTCAAGAGCAGGGCGGCCGTCCCCTTCTGGAAGTACTCCTCCGTCAGCTCCCTTTCCAGCCGCTCCTTCTCGAGCCAAGCGCCCGTGTGATACCAGCTCACCGTCCGTACCGGCGCCTGGAAGAGCTCGGTCCCTGAGGTTCCAACCGTGAACTCCTCCGCGTCGCGCTGCTCGACGCGGGCGAAACCGCGAAACTCGCGCTCCACGCCGTCGAAGAACCCATGCCGGTAGCGATACGTCGTCACGAGCCGGCTCTTCGAGATTGCGTCGACGTGCTCGACATGGTCGACCACGTGCACCGGGAAGGGGAGGCGCGTGAGCCACTGGATGCCGGCGGCCCTGTCCTCGAGGTAAAACTTCGTCGACGTCGCGTAGCTGATCGTCGTCTCCGCTCCGAGGTTGTTGACGACCGAGCGGAGCAGGTGCGGCTTCGCGCCCGCCATCAGGTCCACGTAGAAGATGGAACGCGCCGTGGGGAGCGGCGACGACCAGACCAGGCACGCGGTGCCCTGGCCGAGCAGATCGACGATGCCAAGCCGTACAACGCTGTCCACCGGCGGCAGCGAGTGGATGTGCACCGGCGCGGTGAGGCGATTGCCGGACTCGTTCAGGTAAAGGGCGACGCGATCGCGCCCCAGATAGAAGATGTCGCTGGTGCCCGAGCCGTCGACGTCGCCGAAGCGGACGCGCCGCGCGTCGAACTCGTCCATGGCCGCGAAGACGGGGCTGTTCTCCAGCGTGACCTTCTTGCCGAAGCGCCCATAACCGAGGTTGGGCCAGAAGCACACCTCGCCGTTGCGCACGCGGACGATGTCGACGAGCCCGTCGCCGCTCATGTCGGCCAGCTGGATGCTCTGCTCCGGATCCGCGAACACGACCGCCGGCCCGCGCTCGTCGTCGTCCGGATGGAAGACACGCTGGGCTTCGCCGAAGCCCTGCTTCGCCTTCGAGCGGTACCAGACGAACGCGTGGTCCTCGGTGATCAGCAGATCCGCGAGGCCGTCGCCATCGAGGTCGATGAAGCGCAGGTTCGGATCCATCCAGTCGATGTTCGGCAGGGACTCGAACGTCCGGAGCGCCTCGAAGCCGCCCTCTTTCGTGCTCGAGAAGTAGCCGGAGAGCGGCGCGCCGTAGGCGACCAGATCGAGCTGGCCATCCCCGCCGAGGTCCTCCAGCTGCTGGATGCCCCCCACGAGCGCGCTCGGCGCAGGCAAGGCGGAGAGGGTGCGGGGCGCCTCCAGCTTTCCTTGCCCGCGGTTCGCCTTGTAGTACCAGGTCGACCCTTCGTCGATGAGCACCCCGGGGATGCCCTCGCCGTTGAGATCGATCCACTGCTTGGCCGCTCCATCCACGCCGCCCTCGATCCCCACGAGGCTGTCGCGCGGGAGCGCGCTCAGCGTGTCGTTGATGACGGGCCGCACGTAGTCGAGGCGCAGCGTGGGGAGCACCTGGCGCTGCCAGGTGCTCGTGACCGTGTCGAACAGATAACCCGCCTGCGTGACACCCACGAGATAGGTGAACGCTCCGCTGGCATCGTACTCGAAGTCCGTCGACCTGACGAGCACCGGCGTGCCATTGGCGGGGAAGCGGTGAAACATGAGCACGCGACGGCAAAGCCGGTACGTACGCACCTCGAACGTGGCCCTGTAGCTCGAGAACGGGTCCTGGCGGACCGTCCAGGGCGAGGTCCCCGGTCCGGAGTCCGCCGGTGTGGGTACGGCGGTGGTGGTCGTCTCGGCGGGCGCGTGCTCGCCGTAATCGAACACCATCTCCATCATGAAGCCGCTCGCGACGAACGGAGCCGCATTGCAGTAAAGGACGCGCTTCAGGTAGCGCTGCGCAGTGGCAAGGAAGACAAGATCCCCTCCCTGGCGCTCGAAGCGGCTCTTCTCGCTCAAGTCCGAAGGGTCGACGCCGGCGCGATCCTCGGCCTTGTACTCGTAACGAATGATGTTGCCCTTGTCGTCGCGGCTCTCGTCGAGCAGCCAGCTGAAGACGCGCGCACCGCGGCCCACCTCCGGGCCTCCGGGGTCCGCGATGCGCGTCTCGGGCGTCTGGCCATAAAAGTGGGTTGTGTTGTCCTTGGTGGTCACACGCCAATGCACGTCGCCGTCATTCTTTCGGATCCAGCGCTCGATGCGCGCAAAGAGGCCTTCCACCCGCGGCCTGTAGGTGCGCGCGACATGGGTATCTCGATCGAGCTCACGCTCGCCGGTCTGGCTGAGCGTGGGGACCAGATCCTCGGCGCCCGAGAGGATGTAGTCGTCAGAATCGATGTCGTCCAGGTAGCGAGGCAGGCCCTTGTCGGTCTTCCGGGTGATGCTCGGCACCGAGAGAGCGAATCCGAGGCCGAAGGCGCCGTTGCCGCCCCCGCTGTCGTACGCGAGCTGAAGCTGCGGGCCGAACCCGCCGCGGCCGGGCGACGCGGGGAGCGGAACGGCGAGCGACGAGGTGCCCGTCGCCGCGTTGACCGAGAACTTCTCGCCGATGCCGCGGATGGCACCTCCGCCCTTCGGCAGGGTGAGCGCGGGCAGCAGGGGCTGCCCGCCAGGTTCGCGGCCCTTCCCGTCGCCGGACCCGTCGCCCGGGCGCGCAGCGCGCGCTTCAGCGCCCTGATCGGGCGCCTCCTGCGCGCGGTTCGTCGACGTCGTGTCCGGTTGGCCTTTACGGCCGTCGCTGGATTGCTCTCTCTTTTTCATGACGCCTCACCGACGGTTCAAGGGGCCACCACGCTCTGGATCAGTTGAATGCTGGGCTTCGGTGCCTTGCTCTCCTCGGCCTGAAAGACTCCCTTCATCTTCGCGAGCTTCTGCCGGATCCACTTGCTCGATGTGGCCGCCGTGAAGAGGCCGCGGAGCTGCTGCGGAGTGAGGTCGGCGACCTCGGAGACGACGCCGATGCCGTTCCGCCGGATCCGCAGGGCATTGTCCATCTGGTCCTTGCCGTGGGGAACGATGACGATGGGGACCTCCTCCCAGATGGACTCCTTGATCGTGGCGAGGCCGCCGTGCATGAACACCACCTCGGCCTGCTTCAGGATGTCGAGCTGCGAGACCCAGGAGAAGAGGCTGACGTTCTTTGGAAGGCGGTTGTTGAGCGGGTCCACGTCGACGCCATATTCGACGTTGAGCTGAGCGAGGAGCTTGTCGCCGACCGCGAGGACGAGGTGATGGCTGTCCATCCTCTGGGTCTTCATCATATCGATGAGGTTGTTGAAGAACTGCCGTGCCTTGAACTCGTAATCCTGGACTTGCGAGCCGGCGGTGCCGAAGATGAGCGGCTTGTCCGTCGGGATCCCCGCCGTATTGCCGGGCAAGGAGCCTCCGCCCAGGTGCTGCCGCGCGATCATGGGCTCGACGTACTTGACGTGGTCGCCATGATTCCAGTCGTCGTCGGTGAAGTCGAACGCACGGGGGCAAGGGATCAGCTCGAGCTTGTCTCGGAGCGGCTCGATGAATTGATCGATGTCGAGGCCCGGCTGCGGCGAGACGGAGTCGATGATCTTTTGCGAGACGGCGCGCGGCATGTAGACGAGCTTGGTCTTGGCGTGGAGCCTGGGCGTGTCGTCGGGGTGGCGGAGGTACGTGGTGATCAGGATGAAAGGGATCCCGTATTTGCGATGGATGAGCAGCGTCTCGAGCGCGGTGAAGTAGCCGCCGATGAGCAGGTTCGGCGCGGTGGGCCCGAGAAAGACGTCATCGAGCGCGCCGCGGCAGATCGGCAGGAGATGGTGCGGCTTCCAGCGCTGATCGATCGGCTCGAGCTTGTTCTCGTACGAGTGCCCGAGCGGGTATACCGACGGTAAAATCTCGTGGAACATCGGGTCGTTCAGAGAATTCATGTACGGTTCCATGATGAAACGGCAATCCGGGATGCCCATGAACTCCACGGTGTAGCCGGAGCTCTGCAGGGATTTGGCCAGGTTGATGCACGGTAGCCAGTGGCCCTGTTCTTTGTAGAGGTCGGGCCAGATCATTACGCTTGCCATGTCGTTCTCCTCATGACGCAGTAGAGACCGCGGACGGTTCAGGTTTCAGTCGGCGGCCGCCGCCGTGTATCTCACGACAAAGACGATATCTTCGACGGTGTCGGCGCTCATGCCGTGTTGCTCCAGCGCCCAGGTCTCCGCGGCCCAGTTCTGGAGCAACGCCGTGGAGGCGCCGCCGCCTTTGGGCAGGGACCGCACGGCGACGCCGTTCTGCGGGTTCACCGGCGCGTCGACGCCGCCGTTCAGCGAGATGCCGGCGCCGCTCAGCGCGGCGCCGGGCTTGGTGATGACGTGAACGTCGACGTGGCCCTCGTCATCGACGATGTCGGCGAGCGCGAGCGTCATGCGGGCGCGCCGGATCACGAACGGGAAGTGCTCGGGCAGGAGGGTCATATCGACGGGCTGGCCCGGGCTGGTGAGCAGGCGGTGGAGCACGTCTGGGAACTCCTTGCGGAGGCTAAGGACCCGCACGAGCCCGGTCTCCTCCTCGGAGACGACCTTGAGGAGCCTGTTGAGCCCGTCGACGATCGCGGACTCCGCGCCGTCCTTGAGCGTGCCTCCGCCGTCGCGCGCGGTGTAGCTGAGCTGCAGGACGGCGTCGGAGATGGTGTTGTGATCGAACTGCGGATACGCCGTCGGCAGCTCGAGCCTCCACCGGCTGATGACGCCTGCGCCCTCGAAGGGCAGGTAGCGCTCGTCGCGGAAGTTGAGCTCGAACAGCCCTGCGTCGCTCTGCGCGCTGCTCGTCGCTATCGATTGAATGCCGACGAGATCGTGGACGAAGCGCGGGTCGTCGAAGCCGGTATAGGCGTACGCGGTGGGATTGGCCGTGCTCTGTTTGCGGATGGCGCTGCCGAGCAGCGTGAGCTTGGCGCTGACGCTGGTGTGCGGCCCGGTGACGCAGGGGATCGTGAGCCGCACCGCCCGGATGCGCCGGAAGTACTGGCCAGGGTGATCGAGATCGAACAGCACCTCCGGGAGCTCGAACTCGCAGGCGCCCTTCTCGCGCAGGTCCTGGAGCGCCGCCGGGTTGATCGCGGCGAGCGAGATCGGCTTCTGGATCTCGAACTCGCGTCGGTTGCGCTCGAGGTAGGCCACTTCCATGCGCTTGAGGTCGAAAACGAGCTTCTCGCCGGCGAGCAGCCCTTGCCGCAAGCTGTCGAAGTATCCGAACTGGATGAAGCTCGTTCCATCGAGCCCGAGCTCGAACTGGAAGGTGCGCTCGGCGCTCTTCGCCACGTCATAGGCGAGCTTGTACACCTGCTGGTACGTGCGGCTGAGCTCGCGCACCATCCACTGGTAGAGCTCGCGGCTCGTGAACTTCTCCTGCAAGAACTCGCGCACCTCCTCCGCGTGCTCCATCTGCGTTTCGTGGTTCTCGAGCTCGCGCTGCGCGATGTCGCGTCGGATCTGCGCGGCCACGATCTGCTGGTTGATCTGCTCGATCTCCTTCTCCGCCAGCCGCTTTTGCAGCTGCCAGTCCTCCCAGCGCCGCTCGTGGCCGGCGTTGATGCCGGCGAGGTTCGCATTGCCGCGCGCCACGCTGGCCCCAGCGCCGAACGCGTTGGCGATGGAGTTCATCGAGGTGATGAACGCGGTCCCGATCTTCGCGTCGACGCTGATGAGCGGGAACGGCCCCACCATGCCCGCTTTGGTGTCGGGGATGGACGCGAACATGCCGCCGAGGGTGTGGAATACACCCTGGAGCACCTCGAGCTGGGTGCCCACGTTGGTCATCGTGAGCTGCGTCCGCTCGCTCTTGCTGATGCGAGCGCGCGTGCTGTACTCCGTGAGGCGCTCCTCGGCGAGCGCCCGCGAGAGCGTGAGCGCGGTGATGTTCTCTTCGGCCTCGGTGATCTGCGTCTGCCGCACCAGGCGCACGAGCTCCAGCATCTTGATCTCATGCCCCTGACGCATGAGCTGCAGCTCCTCGGCGTCCTTCTTCTCGAGCGCCGCGAGCAGCGCCGCCCCGAAGCCCTTGAGCTCGTTCGCGAGGTCGACCGCCCGCTGGATCCATGTGCCGAAGCGGTAGCAGGGCAGCGGCGCGTTGAGCTGCGCGAGCACGCTCCCGAGGTCGAGGCCCGCCGCGGCGGCGCGCACGAGCAGGGCAGGGTCGATGGGGGGCTCGAACAGCTTGAGCTGACGCTTGACCCCGTCGATGTTCATGCTGTTTCTTATCTTGAAGAGACGGTCCTGCACCGTGTCCCAGTAGCCATCGAGCCGCTCGTTCCTCGGCACGCAGAAGAAGAGGGTCCTGAGCGAGAGGTTCTTGATCGAGGCCGTCGCCGAGTCCTCTTGCGCGAGCTGGGTCTGCTTGAGGTGCTCGCTGTTGCTCACGAGCCGGTATTCGACGTCGACGATGGCGTTCGAGAAGCTCGTGATGCCCTTCGTCTTGAGCTCGCGGTACGTGTACCTGGGCTCACCCGTCAGCGGCTCGACCGCCTCGGGGCGGTCGCCGAGCAGCTCGGCCGCGAGGATGTAGAGCTGCGTCGCTTGATTGATGGCCTCGATCGTGTCGAGCCGGAAGAGCTGATCCGCCCAGGCGATGAGGTTGTCGAGATACTTCATCACCACGGACTTCTGGTACGCCACCACCCGCTGCCGCGCGATGAGGTGCGGATTGAAGGGGTTGCGCCGCCAGTCGTCGATCAGCGCGGTGAGCTCCTGGCGATCGTAGGTCGACAGCGTCTTGGTGAGCCCGAGCGTCTCCGAGAGGCTGTCGGTCGCGTCCTTGTTGGCGAAGAACGGCAGGAAGTTCCAGTAGCGGGAGCCGGCCGGGAGGCGCTCGACCCAGCGCTTGGTCTGCTCGTATCGCGTGAGCTCCTGCTTGGGGTCGAAGACATAGTGGTACCATTTCATCGCGTCTTCGAACTTCAGGTCCTGGCTCAGGCGCCCCGCGATCAGCATCGGCAGATGGAAGAAGAGCTCCCAGTTGTAGATGCCGAACGGCGTCCCGTAGCCGAACTCGATCGTGGGCAGCGGATACGGCTGCTCGACGCTGCGCGTCGGGTGGAGCTCCGTCTCGATCAGGCGCTGCGTCGTACCCCAGGCCTGCCTGTCGCCGGCGATGTGGTAGCCCAAGTAGAGGTGGCCGTAGTAGTTGTAGTAATAGTTCGAGTAGTACCGGTTGTCGGCGATGGGCAGCGCCTGCGTCGCGCGGTTCATGATGCCTTCCGGCCCGAACGCCTGGAGGCGCTTTCGCACCTCCGTCACCAGCGGATGGTTGAACGTCGAGAACGAGGCGACTTGCGTCTTTTCCCGGCTCAGGCCCGACCGCGTCACGACCCCCTTGCTCACGGCAAACAAGCTCGTGGAGGGGGTCTCGTAGAAGAAGGGCTTGAGCTCGGCGCTGCCGAGATAGGGGAAGTTCGTGCCGAAGACGCGGAAGGCGCCCGGGGTCCTCCGGAAGAACGGCGCGTTGCCCAGGAATCGGAGCTCATCGCCGGCGTTCCTGGCGTGGACGATGTAGTCCACCTCGACGGCGGCGTTCTGCACGAGCAGGGTTCCTTCCGGCCAGCTCTCTCCCACCTTGAGCACGAGGTCGCTGGACCCCAGCGTGTCGTCGCCCGTGTGCCACACCGCGAACGTGCCGAGCCGCTTCGGTCTGAGGAAGTTCTTGTCTTTCCAGAGCCATTCGGCGAGCGAGTCGGCCCGGCTCACGCCGTCCGCATTCGGAATGTTCGTCTTGACGACATCCACCGACACGTACTCGCTGCTCGCGACGGCGACACGCAGGTGGTAGCCCGCCGTCCGGGGCTTGTCTTCGCCGAGCTCGCGATCGAAGATCGTCTCCGCGTCGGCATCGGTCACGCGGCTCTTGGAGAGCTTGGGCTTGAGCCACTTGTTCTCCGAGGCCACGTACTCGCTCCACATGAGGCGGATCTCCGCCTGGAAGTCCGCGTGCACGGCTCCGGCGTTGTCTCCGTCGACGTGGTTCTTGTTCGCCGGCAGGGGCGTCGGCTTCTGCTTGTTCTGCACCAGCGGCCAGAACAGGTGGAGGCGCCCATTGAAGACGACCGGCGCGACGACGTCGGCGTTGATATCGAGGTTGATCTTCTTCCACGGCGTCCAGACCCCGTTGTGGAACTGCTTGGCCTGGAACGTCCGGTAGTAGAAGCTCCGCGACTGGAAGCGCGTGCGCCCCACGACGTGAAGGACGTGGTTGACGCCGGAAGAAAAGACCTCCTCGGCGTAGGTGCCTACCACCTCGAGGTTCGACACCTCGCTCATCTTCTCCAGGTAGTTATGGAGGGCCGTGAGGCCCCGCTCGTGCGTGATGTCGCCCTCGACGAGCTCGTTCTCGAGCTCCGTGAAGAACTCGGTCTTGTCGTCGCGCAGCTCCGGCTCGATCCAGTTCTCGGGGTAGAGGAAGACCTTGCGGTTGGCCTCCCAGACCCGGTAGTTCTGCATCCACGCCCACTGGTCCTTGGCCTGCTCGAGCTGGATCAGCGAGGCGTTGTCCTCGAGCCCGAGGAAGACGCGCTGGACGAAGAGCTGCACGACGTTCAGAGCGAGCCGGATACGCGAGATGAGCGTGTCGGGCTCCATCTCGACGTCGATCAGGAAGTGAGCGAAGAGGTCGTTCTCGTCGACGAAATCGGGCTTCTGCTCGCCGTTCACGCCGTCGACCTCGACGGCGCCGGTCGTGAGGTATCCCGTGAGCGCGTCGCGCTGGCGTCGCCGGAGCGGGTCGCGCAGCGGCTTGAAGACCTCCTTCCAGGCATCCCTGCTGAACTGCGATCGGAAGACGTTCCTGAGCCGAACGGCGGCGCCAAGGGTCGGCGCTGGGCTGAGCAAGAGGTCGATGATCTGGCTCGCGTTGAGCTCGAGCCGCCGGACGATCCGCATCGTCGCCCTGAGCATCTGCCAGAGCTCGAGCATCTCCGAGAGGTCAGGGTTATGCCAGGGCGGCGGCGGGGGTGGCGCCGGAGAGATCAGATCGAGGACGGCCAGGATGTCCTCGGTCTTCCATCCAGTGAGCACCGCCACATCATCGGCGCCCGCGTCGGCAGAGCCGCCGCCTTCACTCCAGAAATCGAACAGGGTCTTGCTCTTGAGCTCCACGGAGCGCTGGAGGTCAAGCAGATCGATGAAGCCCGCGAGCGCCGACCACGGCACGTCCGCGTCGTCGTCACGCAGGGGGAGCTCGTCGAGAGATAGCCCAGTAGACCCTTCGCTCAGGTATTTCAGCTCGGACCTCTTCAGCTCGAGACCTTTCACGAGCCCGACAGCCTTGAACAGCTTGGTGTAGACATCCGCACGGAATGGGACGATGGCGCTCGCGGGCACGGGGACCGGGTCCGCGTTGCCGACCTGCCAGAGCAGCGTTGCGTCCTCCGTCCCGCTGTAGGTGACACGCACGTCCAGGACCGTGCCCGCTTTCAGCTTCTGGCCAGGGTAGAGGTAGAGCTTGTTCTGTTGAACCTCGTTGTACCCAGAGGAGGTGCGCTGCTCGCCGTCGATCCATAAGGCGACCTCGGCGCTGGGCGCCACCGGCAAGCTGACCGAGATGATGAATACGTAGTCGTCGTCCCGCGGGATGACCACGGACGCCCTGCGTTCCCCCGGCTCGGCGGTATTCCATTCCGCTTTCAGGAAGCTCTTCCAGTCATCGATCGCCATGCCGAAGTCGCCGGTCAGGATCCTGAGCGCCTTCGTGAGCAGCGCTTCGGCTTCATCCCGAGCGAGGTCCATGAGCTCGGCAGCGACGGTGAGAGCCGAGGCCGTCCGCGCCTGGTCGACCAGGTAGGCGCGGAGCCGATCCCACACGAGCTTGTAGCGCAGTACGCGCGATCGGGCCTCATCGTAGGTGACCAGCTGATCGATGGGGTCGTTGTCGGGTGCCCACCCGATGAATGCCGCGAAATAGCGATTCAAAAAGTTCCGGTTTTGCTCTCTCAGCGGTGCTTGTACCGCTTCGTACCCCGCCAGCGCGTCATCGTATTTCTGCTGCGTGTCGAAATCGTCCCGCTGGGGCGGTGGAGGCGGCCCCTCGACGATCTGGATCGCCCGCACGACCTTTTCGGCCGGCATGATCTTGGTGAGCGCAGCGACCAGCGCGGCCGCGTCGGGGATCTGGTCCGGGTAGGTCGCCTCGATCTCCGCCGCTGCCGCCGAGAGCCGTTGAACGGCGCGAGTCATGTCCTCCGCCGTAGGCGCGAACGGATCGCCCGGGCCGCTTTCATTGCGCAGATAATAGGCGATCTCGGCGGCCGACATGCGCGTCGCCCGAGCTCGCTCGAACTCTCGGATGGCGGCGTAGGTGTTCAGGATGGCGGCCTGGAGATCGGCTGCCCCCTCCGCGAACGGGTTGCCCACGAGCGCCGCGAGGTCGTAGAACTCGGCGACCGAGAGCCCCATCGCCCTCGAGAACGTCGCCACCCGGTACATCTCCGTGAGCTCGGCCAGCCCGAGGTTCGTGCCCGGCTGTGAGAGGATGACCTCCCCCCAGAGCCGGTCGATGTCTGTCGAGTTCAATCGAAGGGCCGCGCGGAGGTGCGCCGGATAGTCCTCGTCATCCGCCACCGTCGCGAGATTGACCGTCGCGCCGATCCGCACCCGCTCGAGCCCTTGATACTCGGCCTGACTCGGGGCGCCCACGAGGAACACCTCGTCGAAGCGGCTCTTCTCGATTCGCCCGGTGCGACGCGTATCGAGGTTCGCCCACCACGCGACCACGTCGAGCGGCGAGAGCTTCAGCTCGTCGGCCAAGCGCTTTACCTGGGCAAGCCTGACGAGCGTGGCGGGAATGTTGCCGTCCTCGAGGCTCATCAGATAGGCGTCGAGCTCGCGCATGCTCCAGCCGAGCTTGCGCCAGAGCCGGACGAAGAAGCTGACGCGCCGCAGCGTGTCCGTGTTGAGGTGCGCGATCTGGAACTCGTTGTAGTTGCACTCGACGCGCTCTTCCGTGCTCGACACGATGTGAAGCCCGTGCGTATCGGCGGCCTGGCGGTGGACGAAGCGGGTATCGAGCAGGTCGAGCAGGTCCTGGTAACTCAGCCCCGTGCGGTGCAGGAATACGGGCACCAGCGTCACGAGCTTGACCCAGGCCGGCCTCGTGTCCGGATCCCCCGGCGCCGGCTCTGTGGCGGTGATCTTGAGGGTGGGTTTGTCGGGCCGCCGGATGGTCACCTCGTGGGCGCCGGGCGGGATCACGAAGCCCCAGTACTCCGGCACCGGGCGCTCCGCGCCGAGGATCGCCTGAGCCTCGGAGGGCGTCAGGTTCAGGTAGGCGAGCGCGATGTTCGGATCCAGGAGCTTCGTGTCGGCGTCGCTCGTCGAGAACGCCTCGAGGATCTCATGCTTTCGGATGTTCTTCTGCTTGAGGAAGATGTCGATTTCTTCCCTGCCGAGCGCCAGCGGCAGATGAAACGGGAAGACGGCCTGCGCGAGCTTGTCGTACGCCTTGTGGTTGAAGTGCTCCGGGAACACCTCGAGCGAGTCGTTCGCTCCGTTGGTCTGGAGCGCTGGATAGACCGTGAGCGGCGAGGCGTTGCCCCGGATCCGGAAGCGGACGGCGTCGTCCTCGACGATCCACTCTTTGCTCGGCTCGGTATAGGCGGCGCTCTGAGTGGCGACCGCGCGCTCGCTGAGCACGTACCCTTCGGCCAGAACCGCGCTGCGAAGCGCGCCCAGCGCCCCCTCGACGCCGTCCTTTGCCTGGTTCATCGTCTCGGGCGTGACGCCGATGGTGAACTCGAGCGGCTCGACGACCGCTTCGAGGACCTCGTTGACGATGTCGATATACGGCAAGACCGTGTTCGTGTTGGAGCAGGTGAGCTCGATGTCCTCGAGGTCGGGCCGGCGCTCGAACAGCGTCCTCTTGGGCGCGCCGTCGACCCACTCCAGCAGGTCCATCAGGTACGCGCCGGGGCTCAGCACCGTCTGGCAGTGCTTGCAGGCACATTTGTTGAGGTCGCCGAACAGGGTGATCCAGTTCGGGAACTTGCCCGAAACTGTGTCGTCCGGCGTGTCGACGAGGTCGGGCGTGTAGCCGTGCGTCGGATCGAGCACGGTGAAGTTGACAGGCCCCGGCACGGCGCTTAGGCCGCCGACCTCGTTCAGGTTCGGGTGGAATTTGACCAGCGTCGCGAGGATCTCGTTCGCGTAATGAGATGCCGTGCGGTGGATATCGCGCGCCGCCGTGAGCCCACCCACGTGCTCTTCATGATCCGCCACGAATCGGTCTTCCGGGATACGTGCGATCCGGACCGCGGAGTCGAGCGCCTGGCCGATGAGGTGAGCGGCCGCGTCGAAATCGGGGGTCAAGCGGAACAGGCGCTGGAGCTGCTTGATCGAGCCGACTGTGTCGGCGTTCAGCGTGA
The DNA here is from genome assembly GCF_051527395.1 of Sorangium sp. So ce281. Lineage (NCBI taxonomy): Bacteria > Pseudomonadati > Myxococcota > Polyangiales > Polyangiaceae > Sorangium > Sorangium sp. So ce281. The sequence continues at coordinate 8,730,000 of NZ_CP150322.1, read as the reverse complement.
GCTCGCTCTCGGCGAGGTAGTCGTCGATGTCGCCCTTCTCGAGGCTGAAGTCGGGGTGATCCGTCAAGAACTGGCGCACCGCCACGAGGGTGGTCGTCCCCTGAATGCGGGAGACGAAGCGACGCTGCGGGCTCAGCTTGCCGAACAGGTCGTAGAGGCGCCTCGCGTAGACAGCTCCTTGCCCGGACGTGCCGTTGAACCCCGGAACATCGCCGGGGTATCGACCGTTATTGTAGCTGGTCGAGCTCGAGGCGAAGTCGGTCCAGTTCGGGTGCGCGCCGTCCAGCGTCACCGTTGCGAGATCCTCGATCGTCCGCCAGCCCGAGCTCGCCTTGCTCGCGTACACGGCGGCGACGATCGGGTAATAGCGGCCGACCTTCTCGTACATCTCGAACACGAACGTGACGTCCTCGGCCTGCTGCTCGGTCAGCACTTCGTCATCGACCAGCGCCGCGAGCAGCCCGGGGAGCTCCCCGAGGTTGTCGAAGTGCGCGCCGATGAGCGCCTCCTTCTTGGCCCTGTTCGGGCGATCCGCTGCGTCGATGCCTCGAATTCCGACGGTCTGCGCTACCCATTCCGCACCACTGTTCGAAGTGATGGCAAAGCTCGATGGATTCTCGCTGCCGGCCAGAGACCCGCGCCAGGCGGACATCAGGCCGCAATTCCCATCGCTTGTAGACGACGTCGTGTAACGGCCATTCGTGTAGTCACTGGGAAACGACTCCCAAGGCCACCCAAGATCGAACGCAGCGCACGCGAGCCACAGGGTTTTCGCGGCATCTCCGGGTGGGTCGAGAAGCGGCGGATTGGCCGCGGTGCCGAAACCAGGTTCCGCTGTGCCAAAAGCGACGCCCTCGGCTATCGTTCCCTTCCAGCTATCCTTGCTGACTCTATAGACGTGCGCCACCGCCTGCTGTGGGACCGTGGTCTGGAAATTGACAGAGGTGCCGCCCTCACTTCCCACGCCCACTTTGGCGTAGCCGCTGAGGCGAACAGCGGGCGCAGATGGATTATCGGTGCTGGACCACAATTGCGTCCATCCGGCCGGCGTCGTCACGGGTGAACCTTCGTCGTTGGCGAACAGCACGATGAGCAGGTCGCCGGCCGTAACGTCCGAGAGCATGGCGACCGGGTGATTTGTGGTGTTGGCAGGAAACGGCATGGTCCAGTAGGACTGAACGCGGGGCATTGTCGCGTCTTCGCCGAGCACGAGCTCGAGCAGCTGTTGCTGCCACGGCGGCTTGCTGCCCGGAGCCAACGGGACGAAATTCATCAATTTCGTGAGCACCGTTCGCCAGGTGTCGACCAGGGTCGGATAGATGTCGACCTCGATCGCCGCGGAGATGATCCCGCGGTGGACGGCGGCGACCAGCGTCTGGAAGAACTTGTCGGGATTTACGTCGAGCAGCGCGCGCAGGTTGTCGCCGAGCCCTGCGCGCACGAGCGAATAGATGACTTCCCGCGACATGGGCCCGCTCAGTGTCGAGGGAGGAAGCTGTGTGTCGATCTCCTTCGCGATGAGCCAGGAGCGGACGAAGGCGCGGACCAGCGCTTCATCGAAGCCGCTCGAGCGAGCGACCAGGGTCAGGAAATCTGGGCGTTCATCGAGCGTGCGTACGGTCGACAGCTGTGCGGCGTCCGAGACCCCCAGGCTGGGTTTCAGCCCCGTGACCAGGCGCTCGTACTCGCAGTCGGCGTTGGCGACCACGCGATCGATCACCACGTCGAGCTGCTGCTCGCGGGCGGCATTGTAGATCACCTCCGAGGACGATAGCCTCCGCAGGTCCGTCCCCTCCGGATTCAATTTTTCGTTCGCATACAGGATCAGGTTGATCTGCCCTGCGGGTGTGCCGATCGGGATCGAAGCGCTCGCTACCGGCGGCGGGCTGTAGAGGATCTCGAAGTTTCCGCCTGCGTCGCTCTCCGCCCTGCTGAGCAGGAATTCGTCGATACCGCCGCTCGTCCAGCCGACGTGGTATGCCTCGACGACGATGCCCGAAGCGGCGAGGCCGATGGTGTTCCGCACGGCGCCGAAGGCGCGGTGCTGGCGCGAAGATGCGGTCCATGTCGCGCCGCTGCTCACGAGCTCGGCGCTCTGGCCGATGATGATGCGCACCCTCGACCCGCTCTGGATCGCGTTGAACGTCTGCGTCCAGCCGACCTCCTGCCCGCTCGCGCTATAGATCCTGAAGCGCAGGTTCGCCGTCTCTCGTGTCGACTCGAACACCGCGACGCGCTGCAGGACGACCGGCCAGCCGCCGGTCTCCGGGTCGTATTGGCCCTGGCCTACCTCCCTCTCGGTAGAGCCCTCGATATCGAATGCCCTCACGCGCGCGATCTCGTTCTGAGTCGGACGGTTCATGTTGGGCCAGAACAGGTCGATGTTGATGATGTAAGGGTTCGGGATAGACATGTTCTTTCCTCTCAGGCACGCTCGCGCGCGCACCTTCAACGTCGACAATGGCGCGCCATGCCCTGGCTCGCCTCATGGCGTGCCAGGGTCGGCGCTCCCTCCGGGGAACGTGGCAGAACGTCAGCGTTGCGGCATGATCTCGCCGCAAACCATGTGCGACAGACGCACTACCGATTCTGTCGCATTCTGATGGAATGTAACTTCAATGTTGGTTGAATATTGCGTAATCTGTGCCTGCGGAAGCGGTGCGCGTCGCAGGCTGCGCCGTCTTGCTTGTGTTCAGGCGCTGTCGAGCGAGTGGCATTCCGTGATGGACGAATATGTCAGCGTGCAGACTGATGGTCAATGTCGGACCGGTGCTCGAGACCAGGCGGAGATCTCGGGAGCAAGGCATTCGGATCGGTGATCCCCATGGGGGGACGGGTGATCACGGAGAGCCGACATCAGATAACTGTCGAAGGTCAGCCGCGCCGAGTGGAGAGGCGCGTCACGGCGCGTTAACGCCCAGGCTGGTTCAAGAGCAGCTTGGGTCTGTTCCCGCGGACTTCCAACAGACTTGGTGAACACCGATGTTCTCATCGGCCTGGCCCGGAAGGCGGCTGTGAACCGCAGTGGTCCGGCTCCAGGAGACGCGAGCCCTGGCAACGGGGGCGCCCACTCGATAGGACGTCATCGAGGCTCGGACATCAGCCCGGCCCTGCCGCGCGTGACGACCTCCCTCCACGGGGGCGTGCCGCGCACGCGGAACCAGGGAGGAGCCTGGGCGACGCGGTGCTAGGCCGCCCTGGAGCGATCCACGCGGAGCTCGATCCAGGGAGAGGTCTGCTCGGCCAGGGTGCGGTAGGTGAGCGCCGCGGCGCCGACGAAGAAGAGCGCGAGCGCGGCCGGGCCGATGTCGATGCTCCCGGCCGAATCGACGGCGCCGAGCATGCTCGCGTGGAACGCGCGGAACAGGCCGAGGTGGAGCGCCGCGAGCGCCCCGCCGAGCGCGAGCGCCCAGGAGCGGTGGAACCGCGCGCGCTGGGCGTGGTGGGCGATGACGGTCTCGGAAGCGACGCAGAGGTTGCCGTGCGCGGGCGCCCGGAGCACCCAGGCCCGCGCGGCGTCGCGGTAGCCCTTGCCGGCGGCGCTCGCGTCGAGCTCGCGGCGCATGGAGCCCGCGATGTAGATCGTGTCGCCGGGGCGGACCTCGGACACGTAGGCGGGCGCGCCGCCACGTCTCGTCGGGACGAAGGTGGTGTCGAGGCTGAGCCTGCCGCTCGCCGGCTCGACCCGCACGGTGGCGCCCGAGGCGAGCCGGAGCGAGAACGCGCGCGCCCGCGTCTGCCACGGGCTCGGCGCGGCGCTGGCCTGGCCGCCGCACGGGATCTCGATCGCGATCACCGCGTCTCCCGGCGCGGCGTCCTCCGCGCTCACCTCGCCGCGCAGGAGCGCAAACCCCTCGCGTATCGCGCCGGGTGAGGCCGACGGGCTCCGCGCATACGCGGCGATCTGCGAGCGCCACCGGTGGTGGAGGCAGCGCCCGATCGCGATGGCGACCGCGACACCCAGCACCACCCCGGCGACCCCGTAGACGATGAAAAGGCTCGCGACGAAACCCATCGTGACAGCGTAGACGTGCGGCATCGGGGCGTCGAGACGGGGTGTTGGCCTCGGGAGCCCCGGGAGCGCAAGGCGCGCATCTCGCACCATGGCCGCACTGTTGCCCCGCGCCCCACGCCCCGCGTCGACACAGACAGCGGCGCACAGCGGCGCAGGCGGCAATCCGAGCGCCGCTGCACGCCAGGGAGCGCACTGCCACGGGTGAGGCGCAGGGGCACAGCCGCGCGGCGCATTGCGGTCTGGACGAGCGGATTGCCACGGCGGGAGGCGATTTTGATATGAGGCAAGCGCCGCTCCAGGGCCGGGCGCGAGGCCGCGTCCTGCGTGTCGGGCGCGGGTGGCGCCGCGCGTCAGAAATGGGCGATAGAAGTTCAACGCGATGCCGGAAGCGTGTTAAGGAGACGCCGTGTCCGACCAGCTCAGCTCGGATCTCGCCTCGCTGCGGATCCAGCGGGACGTCGATCCCGATCGACGGAGCCCGCTCCGCACCGCCCTCGTCGCCGCGGTCGTGCTCGCGGCGGTCGCCGGCGCCGCCGCGTTCGCCCTGCCCAGGGCGCAGAGCGCGATCTTCAAGACCGAGGTCACCACCACGGAGGTCGCGCTGGTCTCGCCGGCGCAGGCGTCGATCTCCGTGACGTCGACCGGGTATGTGGTCCCGCAGGTCGTGTCCAAGGTCGGGGCCAAGATCCCCGGCCGCATCGCGCGGGTGCACGTCAAGGAAGGCGACGTGGTGAAGCAGGGTGACCTGCTCGTGGAGCTCGACGACGCCGACCAGAAGAGCCTCGTGGCCGCGGCCCAGGCGAAGGTCGCGGCGGCGCGGGCGCGCGCGGCGGCCTCCCGGGCGAGCATTGGCGAGGTGGAGCAGCAGCTCGCGCGGGAGCGGCTGCTGGTCGAGCGCCAGGTGACCGGCCGCGCCTCGATGGAGGACCTCACCGCGCGCATGCACTCGCTCACCCAGTCGGCCGCCGCGGCCGACGCCGAGGTCAAGGCCGCCGCGGCCGACGTCGAGAGCCTCCGGGTCACGCTGGCCGACCGGAGGATCGTCGCGCCGATCGGCGGCACGATCATGTCGAAGCCGCCGGAGGTGGGCGAGGTCGTCGGCCTCGAGCTGCCGCACCTCGTCGAGATCGCCGACTTCACGTCGCTCGTCGTCGAGACCGATGTCCCGGAGACGCGCCTCTACCTCGTCGAGCCCGGCAAGCCGTGCGAGGTGGTGCTCGACGCGTATCCCTCGAAGCGGCACCGCTGCACGACGCTCGAGATCGGCAAGCGGGTGAACCGCGCCAAGGCGACCATCCCGGTGAAGGTGAAGTTCATCGGGGAGGCGAAGGAGGCGCTGCCGGAGATGAGCGCGCGGGTGAGCTTCCTCGCCGAGGCGCTGTCCGAGGAGGCGATGAAGGAGCCGCCGAAGCGGGTCGTCCCGGAGGCCGCGGTGGTCGAGCGCGGCGGCGCCAAGGTGGTGTTCGTGGTCAACGAGGGCCAGGCGAGGATGGTGCCCATCAAGGTGGGCGGCCCCGCGCCCGGCGGGCTGGAGCTGCTCGACGGCCCGGCCCCGGGGGCGCGCCTCGTGGCGAGGCCGGCGGCCGACCTCGCGGACGGTCAGAAGGTCAAAGAGAAGGAAAAGGGGAGCGAATGACCGAGGGGTATCGCGACGGGAAGCCGAAGCCCATTGTCGAGCTGCAGGGGGTCGGCAAGAGCTATTTCCGCGACAAGGAGCCGATCGTGGTGCTCGACAACATCACGCTCGACATCCCTGAGGGGTCGTACGAGGCGCTGATGGGGCCCTCGGGGTCGGGCAAGTCGACGCTGCTCAACCTGATCGCCGGGCTCGATCGCCCGACGCGCGGCTCGGCGCGCGTGGCGGGGCAGGACCTCACGCGGATGAGCGACGGCGAGCTGGCGCGCTTCCGCTCCAGGACGATGGGCTTCATCTTCCAGGCCTACAACCTGATGCCGGTGCTCACCGCGGTCGAGAACGTCGAGCTGCCGCTCCTGCTCACGAACCTGTCTTCGTCCGAGCGGCGGAAGCGCGCGCAGACGGCCCTGCGCGTCGTCGGGCTCGAGGATCGGATGGGCCATTATCCCCGGCAGCTCTCCGGCGGCCAGGAGCAGCGGGTCGCGATCGCGCGGGCGATCGTGAACGACCCGGCGATCATCGTGGCGGACGAGCCGACCGGCGATCTCGATCGCAAGAGCGCCGACGAGATCCTGGCGCTCCTGGAGAAGCTCAACAAGGAGTTCAAGAAGACCATCCTGATGGTCACGCACGATCCGCAGGCCGCCGAGCGCGCGACGGTGACGCGCCGGCTCGACAAGGGGAACCTGTCATGAACCTCGTCTCCGTCGCCGCCAGGAACGTCCTCCGCAACAAGTTCAGGACGCTGCTGACCGTGATCGGCGCGGTGGTGGCGGTGCTCGCGTTCGTGCTCCTTCGGACGGTGCTCTCGGCGTGGAACGTCGCCGCCGACCACGCGGCGAAGGACCGGATCGCGACGCGGCACAAGATCTCGTTCATCCTCCCCTTGCCGAAGCGCTACATGGACACGGTCCGCGAGGTCCCCGGCGTGACGGAGGGGTCCTTCATGAGCTGGTTCGGCGCCAAGGACCCGCGCGACGCCAACAACTTCTTCGCCTCGATGGCCGTCGAGTCGAAGACCTTCTTCAAGGTCTACGACGAGATGGTCGTCTCGCCCGAGGACATGGAGCGGTGGCTGGGCGACAGGAAGGGCGCCATCGTGGGCGACGTCCTCGCGACCCGGCTCAAGGTGAAGCCGGGCGACACGGTGACGCTGGAGGGGACGATCTACCCCGGAAACTGGCAGTTCAACGTCTCGGGGATCTACACGGCGACGCGCAAGTCGATCGACAGGTCGCAGTTCATCTTCCACTACGACTACCTGAACGAGTCGCTCCCCGAGCGGCAGCGCGACCAGATCGGCTGGATGACCGCCCGGATCGACGACCCGTCGCGGAGCGCGGACATCAGCGCGGCGATCGACAAGATCTTCGACGAGAGGGACGTCCAGACGGCGACGATGAGCGAGCGGGCGATGAACCTGTCGTTCATGGCGATGATGTCGGCCGTGCTGACGGCGCTCAACGTCGTGTCCATCATCATCCTTCTCATCATGATGATGATCCTCGGCAACACGATCGCCATGGGTGTCCGGGAGCGGACTCGGGAGTACGGCGTGCTGTGCGCGCTCGGGTTCGAGCCGAAGCACGTGAGGATCTTCATCATCGGCGAGGCGGCGACCATCGGGCTTCTGGCCGGGTTGCTCGGGCTCGTGGTCTCGTATCCGATCGTCGAGCTCGGGCTGGGCCGGTGGCTGGAGGAGGACATGGGCGCCTGGTTCCCCTATTTCCGGATCGAGCCTTCGACGATGGTCATGGCGGTGCTGCTCTCGATGGGGCTGTCGCTCGTCGCGTCGCTCATCCCGGCGTACAACGCATCGAAACTCTCGGTCACCGACGCGCTCCGGCGCGTGGCGTGAGCGACCCACGCAGCCTGTCTTCGACACCCTGAAAGCGGGAGAGAGCGCTCATGATCCCCGTCGCCTACAACGTTCGAAATCTGGTGGTGCGCAAGACGACGACCCTCGCGACGGCGTCCGGTCTCGGCCTCGTGGTGTTCGTGTTCGCGTCGGTGCTGATGCTCGCGAACAGCGTGGAGCGCACCCTGGGGCGCACCGCGCGGGACGACGTCGCGATCGTGATGCGGAAGGGCTCCGACGCCGAGATGGTGAGCAGCATCGAGGAGCAGCAGATCGGCGTGATCCTCGCGAGCGCCGAGGTCGCGAAGCGGCAGGACGGCAAGCCGGACGGGGTGGGGGAGGTGGTGGCGGTCATCCTCCTCGAGAAGCTCGGCACGGAAGGCATCTCCAACGTGCAGGTGCGCGGGGTGCCCGACGACGTGCTCGCGTTCCGCTCGCAGGTGAAGATCATCGAGGGCCGGCCGGCGCAGCCGGGCACGGACGAGGTGATCGTGGGCAAGGCGATCCAGGGCCGCTTCAAGGGCCTGTCGATCGGCGAGTCGTTCGAGCTGCGAAAGAACCGGCCGGTGAAGGTCGTGGGGGTGTTCGAGGACGGCGGCTCCTCGTCGGAGTCCGAGGTCTGGGCCGACCTGCACACGACGCGCTCGGCGTTCGGCCGCGAGGGGGGCGTCTCCGCGGTGCGGGCGCGGCTCGCCTCGGCCAGCAAGTTCGACGCGTTCGAGGCGTCGATCGAGCAGAACCGGAGCCTCGGGCTCGAGGTGATGCGCGAGAGCGTCTATTACGAGAAGCAGTCCGAGGGGACGAGCATGTTCATCAAGGTGATGGGCGTGCTCATCGCGGTGTTCTTCTCGATCGGCGCCATGATCGGCGCGATGATCACGATGCACTCGTCGATCGCCAACCGGCAGCGCGAGATAGGCACGCTGCGGGCGCTCGGCTTCTCGCGGTTCAGCATCCTCCTGTCGTTCCTCATCGAGTCGGTCCTCCTCGCGGTGGCGGGCGGGGCGCTCGGCGTGCTCGCCGCGCTCGGGATGAGGTTCGTGCGCTTCTCGACCGTCAATTTCGCGAGCTGGTCGGAGGTCGTGTTCACGTTCGAGCCGACGCCCGGGATCCTGCTGACGTCGGTGGCGATCGCGGCGGTGATGGGCCTGCTCGGCGGGTTTTTCCCGGCGCTCCGCGCTGCGCGGATCAGCCCGATCCAGGCGATGCGGGGGTGACCCGGGGCGAGGGAGGCGGCGCCTGAGGCATCCCCCGCAAATTCTTCGGAAAGTTCACAGGGAGGCGGGGAGACGAGGAGGTAAATCTTCAAATACTCCCTGTCTCCCCGCCTCCCTGTTCAATTTCCCCGCTGAAAAGGGCTGCGAAAGGTGTTCCGGCGCGCCCGGCGCTCCCTTGGCCGGGGACGTGCTCTCCCCTCGCCGGGGGGAACAGCATGCCCACGATCACCAAGGCGATTTACGTGAACTTCGCGGCGGGGAGGAACGTGGAGCGGCTGAATCGGCTCTCCTCCCTGGTCCAGCGGACAGAGCTGAACTCCCTGGTGATCGATATCCGGTCGGAGGGGGGCGCGCTCCTCTTCGAGCGTGACGAGGTGACCAGGGCCCAGCTGGGCGCCCTCCGCGACGCCGGTATCTACCTCATCGCCCGGCTCGTCGCGTTCAAGGGCGGCCCGCGGGGCTGGCACGACCCGGGCTCGGAGCCGCGATGGCACGAGATCGCGGAGATCTCGCTCCGGGCGTACGACGCCGGCTTCGACGAGGTGAATTACGATTATGTGCGTTATGGCGCCGCGCGCGAGCCGCGGTCGCGGACGCCGATCGAGGAGAGGGCGCCGACGATCCGCGCTTTCTTCGAGTTCCTCCGCGCGGAGGTCGGCAATGCGGCGTCTCGCCCGATCTCCGCGGATGTCTTCGGGTTCACGCTGCTCGGGCCGCAGGAGGGGATAGGCCAGCGGCTGGAGGACGCCGTGGAGCTCTTCGACTACGTGATGCCGATGCCGTACCCGTCGCACTGGGGCCCTGGCAGCTTCGGGTTCGCGAACCCTGCGCATCACCCCTACGAGACCCTGTATGCCTCGCTCTCGGCCGGCTGGCGCAGGGTGGCAGCGCTTCCCGGGCGCATCGGGCTGCTGCGCAGCTGGATCCAGGCGTTCGATCTGGACAGCTCGCGCCCCATGCAGCGGTACGAGTACACGCCGTGGCACATCCAGGAGCAGATCCGCGCGAACGACGATGCCGGCTGCGCGGGCTACGCGGCGTGGAACCCCAGGAGCCACTACGACGAGAGCGCGTTCGTCGGCGCGCCGCGGGACACGGTGTGAGAGCGCGGCCGCGACCGCTCTCGCCACGCCCGCAGCGGGGCCATCCGGCGGCTTTGCCGCGGCGAGAGCGCTTGCCATGCCGCGCTGCTGCCCGCACGCCGCCGCCTGACCGGACGGGCTAGTAAAGCGGTCAGAAATCCCGCCAGAAACACCAGTCGATGACGAGCGGTCGCTGGAAACAGTAGCGATTCTCATGGCTTCCGCCTGTTTCGCCGCCGAGGGCGGCTCTGGTGTGGCCCAACGGGGCGCCCTCCGCCGTCGCGTCGCCCGCGGTGAAGGGCGCGCGGCATCACCGATCGGGGTCGGCGCCTGGCCTGGCGGCGCAGCGCCGCGGGATTCTCCTTCGCTCGCCGCCCTGTTGTCGGGCCCCTCGATCCGCTGCCGCCTGTTTCGGGATCTTGCCTGCGTGCCCGCACTCTGCCAGCCCAACGTTGAATTGGCCTGCGGCGCGAAGCGCCGTCAGCTGCGCGCGCTTGCGGCCAGAAGGTCCGACGTCCTCGCGGCGATGGAGCGCACCTTCGCGGAGGAGATCGCCCGCGTAACCACGCGGCTCGCGAGCATCGCATGTGCACGAACGGGCTCGGTCGGGTTCCCTCAGAGATTCGGCTCGAGCTTGAACGTTCACGTCCATTTTCACACGCTGGCAATCGACGGCGTTTTCGAGAAGACCGCCATGGGCGTGCGCTTCCACGATGCGCCGCCGCCTTCAAAGGACGATGTCAGCGAGGTGGCGCGACGGGTGCGCGAGCGTGCGCTTCTTTGGCTACGGCGCCGCGGCTACCTCGACGCGCTCTCTCGTGACACCCAAACCTCCGGCCCGCGCCGCGAAGTCTGAGCCGTGCGCGGGGCACGCGTCTCTGCCCGCCGCGTCCGCATCGCCCGCGCCCGCGTCGCCGTGCGCTCCGCCGGCGCTCTCAGCGAGGTCGCTCGCGCATGCCGAGCCCACGGTGCGAGTTGAGCCGACCCTGATCTCGGTCTTGCACTGGGGGCGGCTGCTCGAAGGGGAGTTGTTCGCAACGTCCCGCTACGTCGAGTGGGCCGTGCTCATGAAGCGTTCGTTCGGCTTCGATGCGCTCCGCTGCCCGAGATGCGAACGGAGGATGCGCGTGCTTTCCACGATCACCGACTCAGCGGTGGTGCGCCGCATCCTCGATCATCTGAACTTGCCCTCGCAGCCCCGAACGGCAGCACCCGCGCGCGATCCAACGTGGGAACCGATGGCGCTCGGGTTCGACGCGGCGTAGGTGGGCACCCGGCCCGAGCCCGTCATGGCGAACGCACGTCGCGGTCGTCGAGCCAGAGCTGCACCCAATGCACGGCGCGCGGGCCCTGCGACGGGGCGAGCGGGTGTTTGATGCGCGATAGACGGCTCGCCCGGCGCCGTTCCCACGGGGCTCGACACGGCCGAGAGCTCTATGGTTTCCTATCCGCCTCGCGCGGCGCCGCCCGGACCACGCTCTTTCGACCCAGGACCGAGCCATCACGACGCTCGCGGTCCCACCCGTTCGCTCTGCCGCGCTCCACTTCCTCGCGCTGCGATCCGGCTTGATTTGCCTACGCGCTTCGTCTCAGGACGATTCATGTACGAAGGCACGCGCGTCACGTCGATGCTCGCGCTCGCCCTGGTCTCGCCGATTTCCGCTCCCGCCACGGCGAGAGCGTCCATGCGCCGCGGCTGCGCGCGCGCCTGTCCAGGCTCGGCAGCCGGTGAGCGCAGGCACCTGGGGCGATGCCGTCGTGAACCTCGCCGAGCGCAACCCCGGACCGACAGGTACGCGCCTGCACGGGTTTCGCGGGCGCGGCGCCAAAGACATTGACCCGCGACCTCAACGGGCCGACAGATCGCCATCGAGATGTCGCCAAAACTTCTCCAGACTGCAAAATTCGTCCCCCGGCGAGGTTGGTGGGTCGGCATCCTTTGCGCGGTCTCGAGGCGCGGTCTCGAGCCTTCTGTCGCACAACGGTTCGAGCTCGACGACGGACGGCAACGACCCGCCGGCGCCCGATGGCCCCGGCGGATCCGGCGGATCCGGCGGTCGAGTGGGCCCTGCCGGGTCAGGCCGGCATCTCCACCGTCCACGTGAAGCTCGCCATGCCGATCTCACGTGCCAGTGAGCCTCGCCGGCTCACGGCGCAACGGATAGCCCGAGGCAACAACCACAGGAAAGCGAAGACCATGACAAGCGCTTATCATCCCTTGATGCTCCCCCTCACCCTCGCGCTGCTGTCGCCCATGCTCGGCTGCTCCGGCTCGGACGAGGGCGTCCTGGACGACGGAGCGACCAGTTCGTCGTCGGCCTCGGGCGGCGGCGCGACCTCCGGCGGCGGCGCGACCTCCGGCGGCGGCGCGACCTCCGGCGGCGGCGCGGCCTCCGGCGGCGGCGGCGCGACCTCCGGCGGCGGCGGCGACGCCGCGACCTCCGGCGGCGGCGGCGACGCCGCGACCTCCGGCGGCGGCGTGACCACCGGCGGCGGGACGACCGAGAAGTTCAGCTTCTTCGTGACGAGCCTCAAAGCCATGCGGGAGCTGTCGGGCTCCGAGGACGGCTTCGGGGGCGACCTCCGCTTCGGGGAGACGGGGCCGGGCGCCGGTCTCCGCGGCGCGGACAAGATCTGCGCGACGATCGCCGAGAAGAGCCTCCCGGGCGCGGGCAGCAAGGGGTGGCGCGCGTTCCTGAGCGCCACGGCAGGAGAGGACGGCAAGCAGGTCAATGCGATCGATCGCATCGGCGAGGGTCCCTGGTACGACCGGCTCGGCCGGCTGGTCGCGAACAGCAAAGAGGAGCTGCCGAGCACGCGTCCCAGCGGGGCCGACGAGGCGATCATCAACGATCTGCCCAACGAGGACGGCGTCCCCAACCACCAGGCCGATCCGAGCCAGCCCGCGGTGGACAACCACGACACCCTGACGGGAAGCGACAGGCAAGGGCGGCTCGTCGGCCCGACGGCGACGTGCAACGACTGGACGAGCGCGATAGGCGACAGTGCCTCCGGGAAACCGCGCGTCGGACACTCGTGGCCGAGGAACTTCGGCGCAGCGATGAGCGGGTCCCAGTGGATATCGTCCCACGACGCGCCGGGGTGCGCACCGGGCGTCTACCTCGTGGAGGAGGGCCCGCCCCAGGACGACTCGCCCACCGTCGGGTCCGGCGGCGGTTACGGCGGGCTCTACTGCTTCGCGCTGACGCCCTGACGCCGGCCCGCCGGCGCGCTCCGCCCCCCGATCAGCCCATTCGCCTCAGGAGGATTCATGTACGAAGGAACTCGCATCACATCGATGCTCGCGCTCGCCCTGGTCTCGGCGACGCGGCAAGCCGCGTGCGGCGGCCAGGACGGTACAGACCGGGGGCCTGGGTTACAAAGTTGACCGGGACCCTAGGTGACAGATCAGACCGGGAGCCTAGGTAACAGGCTCTCGGCTCTTGTAGGAAGCCGACCGGAGGTGTCGGTGCCCTGGAGAGCGACCTGTCCCATGGATCAGCGCGTTCATTTCGTCAGTTTGGTCAACGAGTCCGACGAGACGTTCACGGCGCTTTGTGAGCGCTCCGGGATCAGCCGGAAAACAGGCTACAAGTAGGTCGCGCGCCATGAAGCGCGTGGCGCCGCTGGGCTCGCAGAGCATCGGCCGGTGGCACACTCATGCCCGCATCGGACGCCGGCGGAAGTGCTCGACAAGCTGATCGAGCTTCGCAAGGAGCACCCGAAGTGGGGGCCGAAGAAGTTGCGTGCGCGGCTGGAGTCGTTAGGCGTCAAGGTGCTGCCAGCCGCCAGCACGATCGGCGACGCACTCAAGAAGCACGGGTTGATTCCGCCGCGCCGCCGTCGGGTTCATCCGCCCATGCACCCGTCGCCGATCGCGCCAGGGGCGCGAGCTGCTCGTGCGGTACTGCTCCCGCCCGGCCTTCGCACTCGATCGAATCGAGCTCCTGCCCGATGGGCGTATAGCGTATTTGCTGAAGACACCTCGGCGGGGACGCACTCACCGCGTCATGAGTCCAATGGAGTTCATGGCCCGGCTCGCGGCTTTGATTCCTCCGCCGAAGATCCCGCTTGTGAGATACCATGGCGTGTTCGCGCCTCGCTCGTCGTGGCGCTCTCTCGTGACACCCAAACCTCCGGCCCGCGCCGCGAAGTCTGAGCCGTGCGCGGGGCACGCGTCTCTGCCCGCCGCGCCCGCATCGCCCGCGCCCGCGTCGCCGTGCGCTCCGCCGGCGCTCTCAGCGAGGTCGCTCGCGCATGCCGAGCCCACGGTGCGAGTCGAGCCGACCCTGATCTCGGTCTTGCACTGGGGGCGGCTGCTCGAAGGGGAGTTGTTCGCAACGTCCCGCTACGTCGAGTGGGCCGTGCTCATGAAGCGTTCGTTCGGCTTCGACTCGCTCCGCTGCCCGAAATGCGAACGGAGGATGCGCGTGCTTTCCACGATCACCGACTCAGCGGTGGTGCGCCGCATCCTCGATCATCTGAACTTGCCCTCGCAGCCCCGAACGGCAGCACCCGCGCGCGATCCAACGTGGGAACCGATGGCGTTCGGGTTCGACGCGGCGTAGGTGGGCACCCGGCCCGAGCCCGTCATGGCGAACGCACGTCGCGGTCGTCGAGCCAGAGCTGCACCCAATGCACGGCGCGCGGGCCCTGCGACGGGGCGAGCGGGTGTTTGATGCGCGATAGATGGCTCGCCAGGCGCCGATCCCGCGGCGCTTGAGACGCGCGAGAGCTCTATGGTTGCCTATCCGCTTAGATGGCTGTTCCGCAGGAGTAGCCGCTCCGCGGAGCGGCGACACGGCAACCCACAGCCAAGCGCATGTCAACCATCGCATGCAGCGTGGCTGTACGATTGGACGGCCGCTACGAGAGGAGCTTGACTTTCGGATCGAGTTTGGATTTCTTAGCCTATCGAGAGGATTGGAGGATGGCATGCAGCACGCAGGGGGCGCGGCCCCGGACATGGGCCCCGCGGCCCCGGACATGGGCGTCGCGACCCCGGACATCGGCGCCGCGACCCTGAAGCGGATCACCCTTGGCCTGATGCCGCTCTTCTGCCTGATGTACCTGATCGCGTACATCGACCGGCAGAACGTCTCCTATGCCAAGCTGGAGATGGTAGGCGCCCTGGGCCTCACCGAAGCCGCATACGGCCTCGGCGCCTCGCTGTTCTTCCTCGGCTACTTCCTGTTCGAGGCGCCGGCCAACCTGATCCTCGTCCGCGTCGGCGCCGGGGTCTGGTTCAGCCGGATCATGGGCACCTGGGGCCTCGTCACCATCGCGCTGGGGTTCACCCAGAGCCCGGCCATGTTCTTCGTCCTGCGCTTCCTGCTGGGCGTGACGGAGGCCGGCTTCTTCCCGGGCGTGCTCTACGTCCTGACCCTCTGGTACCCGCATGCGCACCGCGCCCGCATGATCGGCGCCTTCATGATGGCCAGCGCCGTGGCCAACGCGGTGGGCTCGGTCGTCGGCGGCGCGCTGCTCGATCTCAACGGCCTCCTGGGACTGGCTGGCTGGCAGTGGGTGTTCGTGGCCACCGGCGCTCCCGCCGTCCTGCTCGCGCCCTACGTCCTCTGGCGCCTGCCGAGCCACCCCGAGCAGGCCCGCTTCCTCACCCCCGACCAGAAGGCCTGGCTCGCCAGGACCCTCGCCGCGGAGCCCCGCCAACAGGCGGAAGGCTCCCCCTGGCGGGCCTTGCTGGACATACGAGTGATGGCGCTCGCCGGCCTGTATGTCGGCTTGCCGCTCGGCGCTTACGGCCTCAGCTACTGGCTGCCCACCCTCGTGAAGGGCTTCGGCGCCTCGAACATCCAGAACGGCTTCATCAACGTCATCCCCTGGGTCTTCGTCGCCTTGGCGCTCTGGTGGGTGCCGCGCCATGCCGCCCGCAACGGCGTCAGCGCCTGGCACATCTCCGGCCCCATGCTGCTGGGCGCCGTCACCCTGGTGCTGAGCGTGGTCGTGCCGGGCGCAGCGCCCAAGTTCGCCCTGCTGTGCGTCGCCGCTGCCGCTATCTTCGCCGGCCAGCCGGTGTTCTGGAGCGTGCCCCAGAAGCTCCTCGCGGGCCCGCACGCCGCCGCTGGCATCGCCGCCATCAACTCGGTGGGCAACCTCGGCGGCTTCGTGGCCCAGAACGTGGTGCCGCGCATCTACGACGCGACCGGCAGCCAGCTCGCCCCCATGCTGTTTCTGGCCGGCTGCCTGCTCATCGCCGGCGTCAGCATCCGGGTGCTCGTCCCCCGGCTGGCAGGCTGGTAGGGCGCCGGCGGATCAGGCCTGGCGGCCGCAGGCCGCCGCCAGCATCCGCAACTTCTACCCAGCGTCCGCAAGGCCAGCGAGCGAATGTCGCGTGGCAGTGCAGCAGGATCCGGAGCAGAAGGTCTGCCCATCATCGCAAGCGGGCAAGCCGCCGCCCCCGCCGGACGTCCCGGTGCTCGTAGCGTCGGAGCTCGCTGGATAGCTGTCCTGTGCCACATCGGCCGCCATCTCCGACAGTGCCGGCCAAGGCCAAGACAGTTCGGTTTCCGCGGATCTCCGCACCTGTCCTATCCGGGCGCCTCGTCAATGCGGCTTGCTACCGTCGGCGCGACCTTTCTCTCCCCTCCGGTGCTGGCACCAGGCCGAGCAGCCTCCCTTTCGCCTCGTGAACGATCCGCGCCGCCTCCTCATCCCCAAGGGCGACGGCGCGGTTCAGGGGGCCGGCGAGCGAGGCAACCACGAGGGCCCGAGGCGACGCGTCGGCCGACGCGAGCTTCCCAGGATCGAGGCTCGCCGGTTGGACCAAGCCGCTTCGCGGCAGCTCCTGTCCCTGCTGAGGTCGACCGCGACGACCCCCGCGATCGCGATCGCGATGACGACACCGCCCTCGCGCCCCGCGTAGGCATCCACGAGACCCTGGGAGCCATGGACCTGGCGGCGGCGCTCGGGGCCGCGAGCTAGCGCGATGCGGACGAGGTGCAGGAGCTCGGCGTGAGGCTCAAGAAGCTGCTGCGGGCCCTGCTCCGTTAAGCATTCCGGACACCGAGCCGCGGTTTCCTGCTGCGGCTCGGATCCTTGTCTTCGTTGCGGTTGTCACGGCACTCATTGCTGCCGCAGCGCGGATTTTGCCGGTATTCACCGCGAAAAAAAAGCGCCCGGCGCAACGTAGGACTGGCCGCCCGCCGCCTCATTCCCTGCCCACCCTGCCGTTCGCGACGCCCCTGCCCGGGCGTCGCGTCCACCAGGAGGGCAGCGATGGGACAGCTCCGCGATCGAATGGCCGAAGACCTGAAGCTGCGGCGATACAAGCCGTCGACATGCGAGAATTACCTCCGCTGCGCACGGGCCTTCGTAGCCTACCACCGCAAGCCCCCGCAGCAGATGGGTCTCGACGAGGTGCGCGCGTTTTTGCTCTACCTCGCCGAGCAGCGAAAGATCGCGGAGGCGACGCAGCACCAGTACGTGGCGGCAATCAAGTTGCTCTACGCCACCACGCTCGGGCGTCCGGAGGTCGCCGTCGCGATCCCCTGGCCGAAGGTACCCCAGAAGCTGCCGCCGGTCCTCAGCGGCACCGAGGTCGAGGCGCTGCTCAACGCGATCGGCTCGGTCACGCAGCGCACGATCGTCCTGACGGCGTACGGCGCCGGTCTGCGGATCGATGAGGTCTGCTCGCTGCGGGTCGAGGACGTCGACAGCAAGCGCAACCTCATCCACGTCCGCAATGGCAAGCTCGGGCGTGATCGGTACGTGATGCTCAGCGCCCCCGTGCTGACCGCGCTGCGCATCTACTGGCGGGCGGAGAGACCGGCTGGACCGGAGCTGTTCCCGGGTCGCAAGCAGGGCTCGGTCATCTCGCACGAGGCGGTGCGCAACGCGCTGCGCGAGGCGGCGAGGCGCTGCAAGCTGCACAAGCGCGTCACCCCGCACGTGCTGCGGCACAGCTTCGCCACCCACCTGCTCGAGCTCGGCACCGACATCCGCGTCATCCAGGCCCTGCTCGGCCACCGCTCCATCCGCACCACCGTCCGCTACGTCCGCGTCAGCCAGGCTCACGTCGGTCGCACCCGCAGCCCGGCCGAAGTGCTCGGCACCCAGGAGGCCAAGAAGAAGCTCGGCTGAGGTCGCGTGCTCACGCATCGCCTGGCGCCGCGGCCCGCGGCGACGGGTAGGCCTCGTCTCGAGGTCGCGGATATCGTCCGCGCACACGGCGAGGCCTACCTGCGCGCCCACGCCGTCTCCGCCGCCCAGCGCAAGGTCCTGCGCGACATCGCGGCGTGCAGGACCGCGGTGCTGGGCGGCCATGTCGACGTGTGCACGAGCTGCGGCCACGAGCAGCCCTCGTACAACTCCTGCCGCAACCGCCACTGTCCCAAATGCCAGAGCCTCAGCCAGGCCAGGTGGATCGCCGAGCGGCAGCAGCGCATCCTGCCGACGCACTACTTCCACGTCGTCTTCACGCTCCCGGCCGAGCTGCGCCCGCTGGCGCTCGTCAACCCGCAGACGGTCTTCGATCTGCTCTTCCAGTGCGGCTCGCAGACGCTGCTCACGCTCGGCCGCGATCCCAAGCGGCTCGGCGCCGACATCGGTGTCACCGCCGTGCTGCACACCTGGAGCCGCAATCTCAGCTTCCATCCGCACCTGCACTGCATCGTCACGGGCGGTGGGCTCTCGCTCGACGGCTCGCGCTGGATCGAGGGGCGGCGCGGCTACCTCTTCCCTGTGCAGGTCCTCGGCAAGCTCTTCCGTGGCAAGTTGCTCGCCGCGCTCCGGCAGGCCTATGACGCCGGAGAGCTCGACCTGACCGGCGGGGCCGCCGCGCTGGCCAACCCCGCTGCCTTCGCGGCGCTGCTCGACGCGCTCTACCGCAAGCCCTGGGTGGTCTACGCCAAGCCGCCCTTCGCTGGGCCCGAGCAGGTCTTTGCCTACCTCGGCCGCTATACCCACCGCGTCGGGCTGTCCAATCACCGGCTGCGGTCGATGGATGAGCGCGGCGTGTGCTTCCGGACCCGCGGAGACAAGACCGTGACGCTCTCCGCAGAGGAGTTTCTGCGTCGCTTCCTGCTGCACGTGCTGCCTCATCGCTTCGTGAAGATCCGACACTTCGGCCTGATGGCTGCGTGTCACGCCACCACCACGCTCGAGGTGGCACGCACGAGGATCCTGGCGGCGCGAGACGCAGAGCAGCGCGCTGTCGGGGGAGATGAGCACCAGGAAGGCAGCTCTCACGAGCACGAGCCCCCTGCGCGCCATGTCGTCAAGGTCGACTGGTGCACGCTGCTCACCGCGCTCACGGGCATCGACCTGTCCATCTGTCCTCGCTGCGGTCAGGCTGCGATGGCTCGCCGCCCGCTGCCGTCGTGCGTCGTCGCCTCCTCCGCTGCGCCTCCGGACACGTCATGAGCATCGCTGGCTTGGACAGGAGCAACCACACCACCTCCGTTGCGCGGCGGTCAGGCATCGATCCGCCTTCTGCGCCGTCCATGTCGGCGGCCTGCGTGCTGCTGGGCCTCCGTCGGCGCCGCGCTCTGTCTCGGCACGCTCGGCACGTCTGCGCCCAACGTCGTGGCGGCGGGATGCACCACGCGTGCGAGCCCCGCCGCGCCCGCCCTCTGCTGCCTTCTCGGGCAGGATCTCCATAGACCCCGCGACCGCCTCGCCCGGCCGCGAACCGGCCCGGTCCAACCCGACGTTTGCGGGACTGCGCCGGGACCTCGCCGCCGCTGCTGCTCGGGCGCAGTCCCGCAAACGCCTATTCAACGGGGCGCCCTCCGCCGCCGCATCGCGCGCGGTCAAGGGCTCGCGGCATCACCGGTCGGGGTCGGCGCCTAGACCAGGGGGCCGCTTTCACTCCGCAGCCTGCGGGAGCGGCGCTGCGGCACGAGGCCGGCTTCGCGCGCGTCGATCGCCGGCTGCTCCACCGCTACTGGTGGGCCCCGGCCTGGATGCTGGCGGCGCGCTGAGGGGTACGGCCACGCTCCGGCGGCAGGCGCACAGGGGCGGCGATCACCGCCCGTCGGACGCGTTGCGCGCCCGGTAAGCGCGCTGCTGGCACGCCCGCGAGCAGTAAGCCCGCGGCCGCCCCGTGGCAGGCTGGGCGATCTCGCGGCCGCACTGCGCGCACGTCGGCCCCTCGTCACGCCGGGGGGCGTCGCCGGAAGTTTCATCACCAACGCGCGCCGGGGGTCGTGACGTTTCGGGACTTTCGTCACACTGACCGGAGCGCGACCGGACGAGCGCCTCGATGCCGTCGAGCACGCGCTGGAGGCCGAACAGGAACACGTCCTCCGTGAACGGGTGGTCGTCGAACGCGCCCGAGCGCATCAGCTTCGCCATCGTCGGGTGGCGCCCCGGGTCGAAGAGCTTGTCCCAGAAGTACGCGCGCTCGGACCACCACTGCTCGTCGGTGACGCCGGTCTCCTGCTCGGCCTCGACCGCGTCCACCGAGAGCCTCGCCGCGCCTCGGACGTACCCGTCGACGAGGTGGACGGCGGCGAGCACCTCGCGGGCGGTGAGGCCGATCCCGCAGACCGCGCGGAGCTCCGCGTCGTACGCCGCCATCCCGTTCGGCCCCATCACGGGGCGCACCGGCGTCACGAGCAAGAACCACGGGTGGCGGTGGTAGAGCGCCCAGTCGGCGAGCGCCGCCGCCTCGAGCTTGGTCCGCCATCCCCCGGGGACGCTGTCCACGAGGGGCAGCTCCCCCGCCACGGTGTCCAGCATGAGATCCAGGAGCTCGGCCTTGCCCGGCACGTACCTGTACAGCGACATCGTGGTGAACCCGAGCTTCCCGGCGACCCGCTGCATCGACAGCGCCGAGAGCCCCTCGCCGTCGGCGAGCTCGATCGCGGCCCGCACGATCTGATCGAGGCTCAGGCCGGGCCTGGGCCCCCGGCTCGGCCGCTTCCTGACCCCCCAGAGGAGCTTGAGGCTGCGCACGGCGTCGCCGCCCCCGCTGTACTCCGTCGCCGTTTTTCGCCGTCTCTTTGGTTTGACAGCCATCCTTCAACTGCGTATACCACACACAGTACAGTGTACGACGTAAACAGTTGCTGGAGGTCCGCTTGAAGCAGCACGACGAGAGGCCATCGAGGCGAACGACGCGAACGACGCGAACGACGACCCTGCTCCTCCACGCGCGCGGCCTCGCGGCCTCCGTGCCGCTCCTCGCGCTTTCCCTCGGATGCGCGGCGCAGGAGGCGGAGACGGCGCAGGAGCCGACGTTCTGGCAGGACGTCGCGCCGATAACGGCGTCCAAGTGCGCCGCGTGTCACCAGGAGGGCGGGCTCGCGCCCTTCCGCCTCGACGACTACATCTCGGC
Organism: Sorangium sp. So ce281; assembly: GCF_051527395.1. Lineage (NCBI taxonomy): Bacteria > Pseudomonadati > Myxococcota > Polyangiales > Polyangiaceae > Sorangium > Sorangium sp. So ce281. The sequence goes on along the minus strand of NZ_CP150322.1, from coordinate 8,708,893 downwards.
GAAGGCGCGCGCCGGCGCGATCGACGACGCGGTGCGGGGCGGCCATATGCCCCCTTTCCTTGTGAAGCACGACGGCTCGTGCGGCGACTTCAAGGACGACGAGACGCTCACCGCCGAGGAGCTCGACGTCATCCATCGCTGGGCGACCGGGGCGCGCGCCGAGGGCGATCGCGCGGGCGCGCCGCCCACCCCGCCCGTGCCCACGCTCGAGGGCGGGGTCGACTACATGACGCCGCCGATCACCCCCGTGGTCGACCCCGCCGATCCCCTCGCGGCCCACGACGAGTGGAGGTGCTTCCCCGTGGACCCGAGCCTCGACGCGGACCGCTTCATCACCGGATATCAGGTGACGCCCGGGGTCCGGTCCATCGTTCATCACGTCACGGTCTATCGGGTGACCCCCTCGGAGGCGTCGCTGGCGGAGGGCAAGACGAACCAGGACGTGATGACGGAGCTCGACGATGCCTCGCCGGACCGGCCCGGCTGGCAGTGCTTCGGCGGACCGGCCGACGAGTTGCCGTTCCAGCCGCTGTTCGCCTGGGCGCCCGGGCAGGACGTGGTCGAGTTCCCCGGCGGCACCGGGGCGCCGGTCTCCGCGAAGGACGTCTTCGTCGTCCAGGTGCATTACAACATCCATGACCACGCGGGCGCCTCCGCCGAGGACTCGACGCGCCTCCGGCTCCGCTACGAGGACACCGTGGAGCGGCGCGCCGTGTTCGTCGGGGACGACGGCTTCATGACGACCCTCTTCGAGCCGGACGGCCCGGACACGCTGCCGCCCGGCCAGCAGAACGCCGCCTACACATGGCGCAGGACGCGGGCGGAGCTCGCGCTCGACCAGGCGCTGCCCTCGATCGAGGTTCTCGGCGTGATGCCGCACATGCACGAGCGCGGGCGCACCTTCGACCTGCGCGTGGGGTCGGGGACGCAGGAGAGCTGCATCGCGCGCGTGAACGACTGGGACGTCCACTGGCAGAACGTCTATTGGTATCGCATGCCGCCGCTGCTCGACCCGAGCTCCTCGCTCGAGGTGACATGCACCTTCGACACGCGCGACGCCGAGGCCCCGGTGCTGCCGGGGTGGGGCACGCAGAACGAGATGTGCAACCTGAACCTCCTGGTCGCGCTGCCGATGACGCCGTGACGCCGCGATCGTCCCTCGCCCGCGGTCTCCCGGAGGAGCGCAGGGCGCCACGACGCCCGTCAGCCCCCGCGCGGCGCGCGGCGCGCGCCCCCCCGCGCTTCCAGCGCTTCGAGGTCCGCGGGCAGCGCCTCGACGGCCGCGCCGAGCAGCAGGATCGAAGCGCCGTAGTCGATCATGGAGCGGCTGCCGCGCTGTCTCCTGTTGCCGTCCAGCCAGAAATGCGGGAATCGCGCGCCCGGCCGCGGGCGCGCTTCGGCGAGCGCGAGCCGGACCAGGCCGGCTCGTCTGGCCATCATGACCCCTCAGAAGCCCACCACGGCGTCGTAGGCGGGCTTGGGGTTGTGGTTGCCATCGAAGAGCAGGGGGAAGTCCTTGCGCCCCGAGCTGAACTCCGACAGCCAGGTGTTGTCGTCCGCGATGCCCCAGAAGGTGACGCCCGTGATCACGGACTTGTACTTCCGGAACAGCTCGAAGAACTCCCGGTAGCGCGCGGCCTGCTTGGCCTTCAGCGCGTCGGTGAAGGTCGCGGCCGTGTAGAACGTGCTCTGGTTGTACGTCACGCCGGGGATGTACAGCGAGAGGTCGAGCTCCGTGACCTGCACATCCAGGCCGAGCGATGAATAGAGCTTGATCGCCTCTTCCATGTTGGCCACGTTCTGGTGAACCGCCTGGTTCGTGGTCACCGTGGAGGGCTCGATGTTGAGGTGGGCCTGCAGCCCGACGCCGTGGACCGGCACGCCCTGGTCGAGCAGGCCCTTGAGCATGTTGTAGATGCCCTGCTGCTTCGCGGGGATGTAGTTGTAGAAGTCGTTGTAGAACAGCTTGGCGTCTGGATCGGCCTCGTGCGCGGCCTTGAAGGCCTCCGCGATGTAGCTCTCGCCGAGGACCTCGTACCAGCGGCTCCTCTGGCCATCTGCCAGGTTGCCCGTGCGGTACGAGCCGTCCTCCATCATGGCCTCGTTCACGACGTCCCACGCGTAGACCTTGCCCCGGAAGTGACGCACCACGTTGCTGATGTGGTTCTTCATGCGCGTCAGCAAGGTCTGCCGCGACACGGTGCCGCCGGAGCCGTTCGAGAACAGCCATGCCGGGTTCTGGCTGTGCCAGACCAGGGCGTGCCCGCGGACCTTCATCTTGTTCGTGACCGCGAAGCTCACGATGCGATCCGCCGCGTCGTAGGTGAAGCTGTTTTCGTTCCTCTGGAGCGACTCGAACTTCATTTCGTTCTCGGCGGTGATGCTGTTGAAGTGCGTCTTCAGCAGCGCGGCGTGCGTCATGTACGACTGCGAATCCACCGCTGCCCCGATCGGGAAGAGGCTCGCGTACTTCTCCGCGAGGTCCTTGGGGCCTTCATCGGGCATGCCGCCCGTGCCCGTGTCCGCGCCGCCTGTCCCCGCGCCGCCCGTGCCTCCGGAGGCAGCGCTGCCCGTGCCGCCGCTTCCGCCCTCGTTTGTCTGGCCACCACCGGCCGACGTGCTGCCGCTGCCTCCAGCGTTGCTGCCGCCCGCGCCACCCCCGGCGCTCGCCGATGTTCCGCTCGTTGGAGCCGTGCTCGCGGTGCTGCTGGTGGTGGTGGTGGCGCCCGTGGCCGCATCATCGTCCGGAGCCGACGTGGACGAGGTGCAGGACCAGAGCAGGCAGCTGAGCAACCCAATCGAAATCAAGTTCTTGCGCATCGGTGCGATCCCTCGGAAACGCACCATACCCGATAAGCGCCGGCCACAGCGAGTCAGGGCGTCCAGCGTGTGTTGTTAGGTAAGACTATTTACAAAATGTCTCGATGGAGGTGTTCTTTTCTCCTTCCGCACGGGGGTGAACCCGGACGGGATCCAGCCTTCTCGTGAATGTTCTGTCGCACTGGCGCAACAGAGCGGCCTGGGTGGAGGAGGCATGGGCATGAGGGAGGAGCTGCGAGGACGAGGGCGATCGGGCCGCGGGGCGCGCCCGCTGACAAGGGCAGCTGTCCTGCTGGCGATCACCGCGCCGGCGCTGGCCTGCGACGTCGGTGAGCAGGGTGGCTCCAGCACCGGAGCGGGGTCGCATCCGACTGCCAGCGAGGCGAGTGCGGGAGGCGCCGGTGAGGCGGGGGGAGCAGGCAGCGCCGGGGGCACGGGCAGCTCAAACAGCGTTGGGGGCACGGGTGGCACGGACGGCATGGGCGGCGCCGGCGGCGCCGGCGGCACGGGCGGCGCCGGCGGCACGGGCGGCGCCGGCGGCGAGCACTGCGATGGAGTCGCGTCGGCATGCCCGCCCGCGGGGAGCCATCTCTGGAGCAAGCGCTTCGGCGGCGCTCACGCGCAGGTCGCCACCGACGTCGCCATCGATCCGGACGGCGGCATGATCGTCACCGGCCACTTCGCAGGGGCCATGGATCGCAACGGCTGGCGCTCGATGTACAGCGCAGGCGGCGATGATGCCTTCGTGGTGAAGTTCGCGCGCGACAGCGACGTTCCCGAATGGGATTACATACCCCTCTGGTCCCAGAGGTTCGGCGGCCCAGGCGCCCAGCGGGCGCGCGCCATCACCGTGGACGTCGCCCGAAACGTCATCGTGGTCGGCCTGTTCCAGGGAACCGTGGATTTCGGCGGCGGCCCGCTCACGAGCGCCGGCGGCGACGATATCTTCGTCGTCAAGCTCGACGCAGGCGGCCAACACGTCTGGAGCCGGCGCTTCGGCGACGCCGCAGACCAGCGCGGCGAGGCGGTCGCGGCGGACAGCGGAGGAAATGTCCTTGTGACGGGCCTGTTCCAGGGAACCGTGGACCTCGGCAGCGGCCCGCTCGCGAGCGCCGGCGGCGACGACGTGTTCGTCGCCAAGCTCGATCCGGACGGCAATGCCGTGTGGAGCCAGCGGTTCGGCGACGCCGCAGACCAGCGCGGCGAGGCGATCGCGGTGGACAGCGCAGACGACGTCCTCGTGGCCGGCGATCTGCAGGGGCAGGCGGATTTCGGGGGCGGCCCCCTCGTGAGCGCGGGCGGCGATGACGTGTTCGTGGCCAGGCTCGATGCCCACGGCGAGCACCTCTGGAGCAAGCGCTTCGGCGACGCCCAGGACCAGCATGTCGGGGATCTCGACGCGCGCGAGACGGGCGAGGTGCTGCTGATAGGCGATCTGGAGGGACAGGCGGATTTCGGCGGGGGGCCGCTCGTGAGCGCGGGAGACAGCGACGTCTTCGTGGCCTGGCTGAGCGTGACCGGGGATCACCTCCACAGCGCGCGCTTCGGAGACGAGGCCGAGCAGCACGGCAAGGCCATCGTCCATGCGGAGGGCGACGTGTCCCTGCTCGCGGGGGAGTTCCAGGGCCGGATCGATCTGGGCGCGGGGCCGCTCACGAGCGCCGGCGGCGACGACGTCTTCTACGCCGCGCTCGACGGGAGCGGCGCGCCTCTCTGGATCCGCCGCGCCGGCGACGCCCAGGACCAGCGCGCGGCGGGGCTCGCCTGGAAGATCACCGAACAAGGTCCGCGGGGAATGCTCGCGGGCCGCTACGACGGTCAGTTCCAGCCAGGCGATCTCATCGAGTGCCGCGATCACAAATTCATCGGCTGCCGCCCCGGCTGGGACGACAGCTTCGTGGTGGAGTTCGCGCCAGCGACCGGAGGCGATGCGTCGCAGTGCCACCTCGGCGAAGGGATGCAGGACAACGGCGTACAACACTCCATCCTGGAGGTGGCGGCGGACGGCGGCGGCAACGCGGTGTTCCTGGGCGCGCTCGGCGGCGTCGTGGATCTCGGCGGCGGAGAGCTCGCGCCGGGGGGCCCCGCGATCTTCCTGGGGAAGCTCTCTCCGCGCGGTGAGCATCTATGGAGCAGGGCCTTCGACGTGGGCCCGCCGCTCTCGCCAGCCCCGATCCGGCGCATGGTCGTGGACAGCGCCGGCAACATCGTTGTCCTCGTGGGCGCCGAGGCATCGCTCGACCTCGACCTCGGCGGCGGGCCGGTCGGCCGCGGCATCCCGGCGATCGCCATGGCGAAATACGACCCGTCCGGCACCCACCTCTGGAGCAAGCGCTTGAGCACCGGCGGCGTGAAGTCGCTCGATGCGCTGGCGGTCGACGGCGCGGGGAACATCTTCCTGTCCGGCAGCTCCGAGACGGGCATCGATTTCGGCGGCGGCCGCGTCCCTCCGAGGAACACGGTCGGCTACTGTGCGTTCCTCGTGAAGCTCTCTCCGGGCGGCGAGCACCTCTGGAGCAGGGGCTTCGTGGGGACGGACTACATGCGCCCGTGGAGCGCGACCGCCGACGGGGCAGGCAACGTGGTCCTTGTGGGCGCGCTGCGTGGGAGCGCCGATTTCGGGGGTGGGCCGCTGTCGAAGGCCACGCGGCGCTCGGACGACGTCTTGATCGTGAAGTACGACGCGCTCGGCAATCACCTGTGGAGCAAGAACTTCGGCGACGACGCGTGGCAGTCCGGCCAGGCCGTCGCGGTGGACGCGGACGACAACCTCTTCGTGATGGGCAAGTTCGGGTCGACCCTGGATCTCGGCGGCGGGCCGCTGTCGAGCTCGCCAGAGGCCAACGAGTCGTTCCTGGCGAAGCTCGATCCGCTCGGCAACCACCTCTGGAGCAAAGGTCTCGGGCTGCACGTGTGGGTATCGGGCATCGCGAGCGACGGGGCGAACCTGCTGCTCGGTGGCAGCTTCCATGGGGCGGGCGAGCTCGGCGGGAGCCCGTTCTCCACCTGGGGCCAGAGCGACTACGACGCCTTCGCGGCCAGGTTGAGCGGCGCGGGCGACCTGCTGTCGGTCGCGCAGCTCACCGGTCCCGACGTCCAGCGGGGCTTGTCGGTCGCCGCGGACAGCGCGGGCCACGTGTTCGTCGCCGGGAGCACGGTGGGGGAGGTCGACCTCGGCGGGGGAGCGCTCGCCGCGGACGGCACGGAAGACGCTTTCCTCGTGAAGCTGGCGCCGTAGGTCGAGCGACTCAGCGACCGGAACCGGAACGGTTTGCGTCGAGCTCTCCGACCCCGACGAGCAGCACACCTTTCGAGAGGGGCGAGCGCCAGCGGAGTCGGCTGGGCGCCCACGATGCTGAGGACCTCGGCCATGGTGGGTCGCGCGCGGCGCGATGAATGGGGTCGCCGCTGGCCGCACCCAAGCGGCCATCGAGCGAGCGCCGGCAGCCAGGAGGCCGCCGCGCGCCTCGTTTCGAGGAGGTCGCACGGTCCATGCCGACGTCTCGTTCAGTGACCTGGCTCGCGTTGCTCTGGCTCTTGGGTTTCGCTGCCTGCAACGACGGCGAGGGCGGCGGCGATCAGGCCGGGGCAGGTGGTGCACCCGGCGGGGACGCGGGGACCGCCGGCTCCACGGGCGTAGGCGGCGAGGGAGGCGCCGTAACGGGGCCCAGTGGAGGTCCCGGCACAGGCGGCGGCGCGGGGGCCGGCACAGGCGGTGGCGCGGGGGCCGGAGAAGGCGGTGGCGCGGGGGCCGGAGAAGGCGGTGGCGGAGGGGGCGGCACGATGTGCGAGCCTGGGGCTCAAGTACCGTGTTACACGGGGCCGCCGCTCACCGCCGATCGCGGGCTTTGCCGCCGGGGTGTTGCGATCTGCAGCGACGATGGCTCAGCGCTCGGCGCCTGCGTCGGTGAGGTCACGCCAGCGCCTGAGACCTGCATCGATGCGGCGGACGAAGATTGCGATGGTCAGGCCAATGAGGAGGGCCCCGGCTGTCTCTGTGTCCCCGGTGACGCTGCTCCCTGCTACTTCGGGCCCCCAGGGACCGCGGGCGTCGGGAGTTGCAAGGCAGGCGCGAAGATCTGCGACGCCCAGGGGACCGGCTACGGGAGCTGCAGCGGTGAAGTGCTCCCGACCTCGGATGATTGCCACACGGCGGCGGACGAGGACTGCAATGGCGTGAACGCCTCCTGTGGGAACGGGGATCACCTCTGGAGCAGGCGCTTCGGCGTCGATGTCCCTCAGCGCGCGACCGGCATCGCCGTCGACCCGGGCGGGAGCGCGTTCGTGGTCGGCTATTTTGCGGCGAGCATCGGCTTCGAAGACCGGGTGTTGCTCACGAGCGCCGGAGGCGACGATGTCTTCGTGGCAAAGCTCCGGGAGGGAGGAGCGCACGTGTGGAGCAAGCGCCTCGGCGGCGCCGGCGAGCAGCGCGCGTCCGCCGTGGCGGTCGACGGCAACGGCAACGTGGTGGTCGTAGGAACGTTCGAGGGCACGATGGATCTCCCCGACGGCGCCGCCCCGCTGACGAGCGCGGGCGGAAAGGACGCCTTCGTGACCAGGTTCAGCGCGTCGGGAGCGCACCTGTGGACCAAGCGTCTTGGTGGCCCTGGCGATCAGCGCGCCACGAGCGTCGCCGTGGATGGCAACCAGCGCGCGATCGTCGCCGGCGACTTCGATGGCACCCTCGACGTGGGCGGGGCCGCGCTGGCGAGCGCGGGGGGCGCTGACGTCTTCGTGACGAAGCTCGATGGTTCCGGGAATGTCCACTGGACGCGGCGCTTCGGCGATGCGGAGGACCAGCGGGCCGGAGGTGTGGCCGCGGACGTCGCAGACAACGTGCTGCTGACCGGCGAGCTCCAGGGGAGCGCCGATTTCGGCGGGGGCCCGCGCACGAGCGCAGGCGGGAGGGACGTCTTCGTCGCCAAGCTGAACGCGGCGGGATTGCACCTGTGGAGCCAGCGCTTCGGCGGCTCGGGAGAAGAGCGCGGCAAGGCGATCGGCGCTTTCGGCGCGGCGGGATCCATCGTCGTGACCGGCGACTTCGTGGAGGCGATCGATCTCGGCGGCGGGCCGCTCTCGAGCGCGGGCGGGAAGGACATCTTCGTGGCGCAGCTCGCTGCCTCGGGCGGCCACGTCTGGAGCAGGCGGTTCGGCGATGCGAGGGACGACGCGCGCGATCAGCAGGTGGAGGCGATCACCGTCGACGGCGGCGGCACAGCGATCATCTCCGGATCATTCGCTGGCACATTGATGTTCGGCGACCAGGTCCTCGCGAGCGCGGGCTCGACCGACGTCTTTGTGGTGCGCCTCGACGCGCTGGGCAACCCGACCTGGAGCCGCCGTGTCGGGGGACGCGGCGCCGAGCGCGCGGTCTCCGTGGCGCGGGACGTCGCCGGCGCCGTGCACGTCGCCGGCGAGTTCGAGGGCGACATGCTCGTCGGGGGGGACGTGCTCGCCAGCGCCGGTGTCGACGCGTTCACGCTGAAGCTCGAGCCATCGTCCGCCCCGGCGTGGGGCAGGCGCTTCGGCGATGATGCCGTGTCCGCAGACGCGCGTTCGGTCGCGCTCGACGCGTCTGGCAACGTCGTCGTCGGCCTCCGGGCCACCTCCGCAGATCTCGGGTCCGGCCCGGTCGACGGAGCCTATCTCGTGGCCAAGCTCGACCCGGCTGGCAACGTGCTCTGGCACCGTCGCCTCGGCGACGCGTGGATCAGCAAGGTCGCGGTGAGCGCGTCGGGCGATGTCCTGGTCGCTGGCACGTTCCCCGGATCCATCGACCTTGGCGGCGGGCCTTTCACGGCGGTAGCCGGCAATGGCATCTTCCTCCTGAAGCTCGACAGCGCCGGGGCCTACCTGTGGAGCAAGCACGTCGACGGCAGCGGGGAGACCGTGGCGCGGAACACGGTGGAGGACGCGGCCTTCAGCGCCTCGGGCGACGTGATCCTCGTCGGTACGTACCATCAGACGATCGACTTCGGAGGGCGGCCGCTGGCCGGGACGCCCGGAGACACCTTGGGCTTCGGCAACGGCTATCTCGTCCGGTTCGACGGAGCCGGAAATCACCTCTATAGCCGACGCTTCAGCGAGGCCACGTCGGCGCTCGGCAGCGAAGTCCCCCGCAGCGTGGCGTTCGATGGCGCAGGCGACATCGTCGTCGCCGGCAGCTTCAGCGCGACGGTCGACCTCGGCGGCATCCCTCTGGTCGCCGCGGGCATAAGCGATATCTTCATCGTGAAGCTCAACCCCGCCGGCGAACACCTCTGGAGCAAGCGGTTCGGCGGCCCGGGTGGGCATCGGGCGGCCGTCGCGACGGACGGATCTGGCAACCTGGTCCTCGCGGGCCACACGTCGGGCGCCATCGACTTTGGTGGAGGCACGGTCCCTGGCTCGGGATCCGTTTTCGCAGCGAAGCTCGACGGGGCCGGCAATCACTTCTGGAGCAAGCGATTCGGCCCCACAGAGGGCGCGTTGGTGGTGGCCGGGCCTTCGCTCGACGCCGCGGGCAACATCCTGCTCACGGGCCATTTCACCGCCACGGGTGACTTCGGTGGCGGTCCCCTGGTCGTCTCGCGCGCTGCTTCCGCGATAACGGCTTACGATATCTTCCTTGTGAAGCTCGATCCTGGCGGCGCTCACCTCTGGAGCAGGCGGTTCGGCGACACCATGGATCAGGAGCCGCGCGCGCTTGCGGTCGACGCCACAGGGAACGCGATCTGCGCCGGTGTCTTCTCCGGGGCGCTCGATCTCGGCGGTGGCGCCCTCGCGCCGGCGGGCAAGACCGACGCCTTCCTGGCGAAGTTTTCTCCTTGAGGCGCAGGCTTCCGGGGGTGGCGGCCAGCTTCTCCCGAGAGCGCTCGTATCGTCCATGCACCCGAGGTTGAGTCATCATGTGGGAACGCATCTTCAAGCTGAGCGCCCTTGCGACGATCGCTCTCGTGGTGCCAGCGTGCTCTGACGAGCATGGCGGCGGCGGGAGCGCTGCTGCCACGAGTACGGGCGAGGGCGGCGGCGTGGGCGGAGGGGATGCCGGCCCGACCGGAGGGGGTGCAGAAGGCGGTGGCGGCAGCGGGGGCGCCGGCCCGACCGGAGGGGGTGCAGAAGGCGGTGGCGGTAGCGGGGGCGCAGGAGGCGCCGGAGCGACCGGCGGGGGCGGCCACGGTGTCGCCTTCGAGGCGATCTGGAGCAGGCGTTTTGGGGACGCGGAGATCCAGGAGACGCACGACATCGCAGTGGATGCCTCCGGAAGTGCAGTCATCGTCGGGACGTTCAACGGAACAGTCGACCTCGGCGGCGGCCCGCTCACGCCCCCGCGCCCAATGGCATCCAAGAGCGCCTTGCTGGCGAAATACAATGCCGCCGGGAACCACGTCTGGAGCAAGCAGTTTGGGGTCGAGGGGACCACGACCGGCGAGGCCGTCGCCTTGGACGCCTCGGGCGCGGTGATCGCCACAGGGAACTGTGAGGGGGCCGTGGATCTCGGCGGCGGCCTGTTCACGCCCACGGCCTGGAGCGACGTCTGGGTGGCCAAGTACGACGCCGGCGGCAATCATCTCTGGAGCAAGCGATTCGACGCCGAGTGGCCGATGGGCAGCCGCAGCGTGGCTGTGGACGGCGACGGCAACGTGATCCTCGGCGGAGCGTTGTCCGGCACAACGGACTTTGGCGGCGGCCCTGTCGTGTCGCTCGGCGATTTCATCAGCTCCGATGCGTTCATCGCGAAGCTGGACGCCGCGGGCAATCATCTCTGGAGCCGGAGCTTCGGTGACGTCGACCGGAACGACCACGTGTCGGAGATCGTGCCGGACGGGGCAGGAGACGTGTTCGTGATCGGCGATTGGGCGGGGAGCATCGACCTTGGCGGCGGCTCGCTCGTCAGCGACGACGTCGCGATCTTCGTGGCAAAGCTCAGCGCGACGGGTGCCCACCTGTGGAGCAGGCGCCTCAGCGCGACCGGCAACATCGATCCGCGCAGAGGCGCGGTGGACAGCGCTGGCAATCTGTTCCTCACGGGTGGTTTCTCGGGCACGGTCGACTTCGGCGGTCGCCCGCTCGTGAGCGCAGGAGGCGAGGACGTCTTTCTGGTGGAACTCGGCCCTGATGGCGCCCACCGCTTCAGCGCACGATGGGGTTCGGCGGCGAATGAGAACGGAATGGCGGTCCGCGTCGACGGGGCCGGCAACCTCGTGATGGCCGGGAACCACGATGGCCCGCTGGATTTCGGTGGAGGCCCGCTGGTGAGCGCTGGCGAGAAGGACATCTTCCTGGCTCGTCTCAGCCCGAGGGGCGCTCACATCCAGAGCGCTGGCTTCGGCGGGCCTCAACACCAGGTCGTCTTCGGCGCCGCGCTCGACGCCGACGGGCAGCCTTACCTGACCGGTTACTTCAGCGGCAGCGTGACGTTTGGCGCCAGCACGCTGACGAGCAAGGGACACGACATTTTCCTCGCCAAATTCCGGTGAGGTAATTGCCCGGGAAAATTCACAAGGAGGCGGGGAGAAGGGGAGTGAAATCCCATGAATTTCTCCGTCTCCCCGTTTTGCTTTTCTCGCCACAATGCCAGTAAAATGAGGGGGTTGTCAGCCGGCGGCCTCATCTCGTGGCCTTCGCCCGCGCCGCCGGCGCCTTCGCGGCTCGGCCGCTCTTCGCCTTCGCTCGCGCCGCCGGCGCCTTCGCGTCTCCGCCGCTCTTCGCCTTCGCCCGCGCCGCCGGCGCCTTCGCGGCTCCCGCCTTCCCGAAGCGCACCTCGAACGCGCCGGCGTCCTCCTCGATGAAACGGAGGAGCGCCTCCCCTTCCTCGGCGAGCTGCTCGCGCGCCGCCTTGCCAAGGGCCTCGAACGGCTCGAGCACCAGCGCGGCCGTGGCCTTCTTCCGCTCGACCGTCCATGTGCCGGCCACGAACCCGTCCACGAGGAACGTCGGCAGGATGCGCAGGTTGGCGGACATGACGATCCGCGGGCGATGCTCGTCCGCGATGACCCGCGTGCGGTCGTCGTGCGCGAGCAGGAGGTTGTCGTAATCGGGGAGAAACCGGGCCGGCGCGGCGGTGTCCGCGGGCGGCCGCGGCGCGTCGGGCAGGTCGAAGAGCTCCCGGCCCCGCTCGTCGCGGAACACGCAGAGCTGCTCTCGCAAGGCGTGGAGCACCTCCTTGACGCGGGTCAGGCCGGACCACGTTTGCACGTCGGTCGCTGTCGCCGGGCCGAACGACGCGAGATAACGGAGCACGAGCGCCTGCGGCGCGCCGCCGTCGCGGAGCGGTTTGCCGAGCCAGGACGCCGCCGGGGCGAAGTCCGCCGTTCCCGGGTATCCCCACGGGGTCTCGGCGGGCACCTGGACGACCGGCAGGTGCATGCGAACCGCGAGGGCCATGGCCCGCACGTCGCCGTCGGCGTGGAGCTCGGCCAGGTAGTCGCGCAGCTCGTCCATGGTCCGCGGCTCCGCGTCGAAGTACGCGCGCGCCTCGGCGACCAGCCCGGCGATGTCGAGGGCGTCCGCGCGCTCGCGGAGGACCGACCGCATCCCGGCGTGGAGCACCGGCGCGATGACCGGGTGCAGATCCAGGTAGTCCCTTGCGCTCACGAGGTGCAGCGTGCCGCGCAGGAACGGCGCCCGGACGACCTCGCGGCGCACGACGAGCTGGACGAGCTGCTCGCGCCGGAACGCCGCGAGCCGGGACCAGAGCCCGATGAACGGCGGCCGAGCCAGCTGGGCCTGGAGGGCAATCAGCCGCTCGATCCCGTGGACGGCCGAGGTCTGCTCCCGCGCGAGCAGCATCTGTCGCGCGAGCGTGGCCCGGTTGAGGTCTCTTCGTGTCAGCGTCGGGGCGGGCATGCAGCCCGCGAGCTTACTCGAAACGAGGCTCAACCTCTATGGGCCGCCCGCCTGCTGCTCCTGGCCAGAGCAGCAGGCGGCGCGCCTCACGTCTGGACTCAGGGGGCGAAGACGAACGAGAACAGCGCCGCCTCGTCGCGATCGGGTCAGAACCGATAAAGCACGTTGTCCTTGTCGCCAGAGACATAGACCGTCCCTGACGGGCCCACGGCGACGCTGCTCAACGCATAGGTCGGCACCATCCCCGTGACCGCCTCGAGCCCCACCTTGAGGTGCTTTTTCACGACCCAGGTGTCCCCCGTCGACGGATCGACGCGCAGCAGGCGGCGCTTCCCGACCTCCACGACGAGCAGGGTGCCGTCCAGATCGACGGCCATCCCCTCCGGCTGATCCAGGCCGTCGGCCACCACGAGCGACGGAGAGAGCGTCACGCCCCCCGCCGCCACCTGGAGGATCTGGCCCGTGGCCCAGTCGGCGGCCCAGAGGTCGCCTCCCGACACCGCGAGGCCCGAGGGCACGGTCATCGGCGCGAGCGTCACGGGGCCGCCGGACGTCTGGCGGGCGATGCGCGCAGCGCCCGGCCCCGCGCCGAGCTCGGCCACCACGAGATCTCCCTGGAACCGGACCGCGTTGAGCGGCGAGACGAAGTTGCTGTACGTCTCGAGGACCGTCGCCGTCGCCGGGTCGTAGGCCTGAACCACGCTGCTGAACCACGCGGTCAAGATCAGGTTCGAGCCGTCCGCCGACACCGTGGCAGGCGCGTGAAACTCCGACTCTCCGAGGAACGACCGCTCGACGCCCAGCGGAGCGCCCGTGTCCCCGTCGAACTTCCGCAGCGACGACAGATCGGCCACGTAGACCGACTCGTCACCTCCTTCGGTCGTCACGGCCACGCCGCCGGGCATGATCATGCCGCCCGGCATGATCGTGCGCACATGGCCGTTCGGCCTGATGCGGACGATGAAGCCGTCGCTGGCGCTCGACACGTAGAGATTGCCCTGCGGGTCGAAGGCGAGGTTGTCGAGCCCCGGCGTGAGCTCCGCGATGACCTCCTTCTCGCCCGTCTCGATGTCGATCCGCACCACATCGCCGTTCTGATCGACCACGTGGAGCCGGCCGAGCCCGTCGAACTTGGCCGCCGCGGGGATGAAGAAGCCGTCCGCGACCGTCTGGAGGTCGCACTCCACGTCCGGATCGACCGCGCCGGTGCAGGAGTCCACATCGATGCTGATCACCCTGCCTTGCGTCCAGATCGGCCCGTACAACCTGCCGTCGGGCCCCCAGTCCATGCCGTTCAGGAAGCCGAGGTTGCTCGCGATGTGGCGCGGCGGCGCCGACAGCTCCGGATCGACCTCGTAGAGCCCGTCACCGAAGAAGTCGAGCGCCACGAAGAGCCGCCCCGTATCGGAGAACGTGATGGGGTTGACCCCCGGCGCGACGAACTGCTGGGTGATCGCGCCCGACGGCGCGTGCCGCACGACATTGCCAGGGATGAGCGAGGTCCAGTAGAGCGAGCCATCCGGGCCGAACGTGAGGTCGTCCGGGCCGTCGATCCCGTCCGACGCGTCGAGCCGATCCACGATGGTTCCGCTCTTGCGGTTCACGATGGCGATCTCATTGCCAAGGAAGCTCGCGACGTACAGCCGACCATCCGGCCCCACATTCATCCCATTGGTGCCGTGCATCGGCGACCCCTCGGCGAGGATCGGCCGCTTCGCATGCGCCGGCGGCGAGGCTCCCAGAAGCACCGTGCCAGCGAGCACGAACGCAAAAAGCCTGTGCATGAGCTCTCCCTTCAGCGCCGCACCTGGACCGGCACACCCAAGGATCACGATGACGTCAGGCGCGAGACCAGCGCGACGGCGCGAACCTCCGGCGGACTTTGTAGTCACGCGGGGTTGTTCCGACGCTAACATAATCAGTAGGCTTACCCAAGCATAAAATTCGTGCAATGGATGCGGGTGCGTCAGCGTCGTCGGCATCGCCGGCATCGTAAGTTCCTGGGCGGCTATCCCGCGCGGCGCGCGCCGCGTGACACCCGAGCCGGCGTGGTGGTATGCGTCGGAGTCGATGACTGCCAGCATCTGTCTGCCGGCGTACAACGAAGTCCGCACCATCGAGGCGACCCTCACCGAGCTGTCGCGGCTCGGCCCCGAGGTGGACGAGATCCTCGTCTGTCTCAACGGGTGCACGGACGGCACCGAGCGCGTCGTCGAGGCGTTCCGGGGGCGGGAGCCGCGGCTCGCCGTCATCGAGAGCGAGCTCGGGAAGAACAACGCATGGAACGCCCTGGTGGCCCGGGCGCGCAACCGTCGCCTCGTGTTCACGGACGCGGACGTGCGCCCCGCCGAGGGCTCCATCTCGGCCCTGCTGCGCGCCCTGGAGCGCTCGCCGCGCGCCGCCGTCGCCGCGGCCTTCGAGCAGCCGCGCGGGGCGCCGCCGCCGCCGCTCGGCACCGTCCTCCGCCTGCTGACGACCAGCCTCGGTCAGGACTACATCTCCGGTCGCCTCTACGCCATCGATCGCGATCGGCTGGGCGCGGTGATGGCCGATCGGGGGCTCCTGCCTGCCGGGGCGCTCCCTCGGCTGCCCGTCGACCTCGTGACCGAGGACTCGTGGCTCACGGCGCTCGTCGCCGGCGACGCGCTGGTCGTGGTCCCCGAGGCGCCCATCCACTTCGAGGTGGACAGCATGGCGGACGTGGTCCGCGCGCTGGCGCGCAATGCCGCCGCGAGAGAGCAGCTCCGCTCGAGCTACCCGGAGCTCTACCGGCGCGACGGCGCCCGCCTGCTCTCGGCGCAGTCGGCGCCGAGGATCCTCCTGGACAGGCTGAGATCGGCGCCGGGGCCTTTCGCGGTCACGCGCGGGCTCGGGGGAATGGCCCTCAGGGCTGCGATCCACCGCGTGCTCGGAGCGCGGATCCGGGCGCAGCGCGACCGCATCCTGGCGGACGTCAGCGCCGGCCGCGGCGGGCGCGTCATGGCCACCTCCGGCCGCCTCCCGTCGAAGGGCGGCTGAGCGCCCGTCCCGGCAGGCTCCCCGCCCTCATCGCCGGGCGTCAGACGCGCGGGCGGAACCAGTCGATCGTGCGATCGAGGCCCGAGTCGAGATCCACCACAGGACGCCAGCCGAGCAGCTCGGTGGCCCGGGAGATGTCGGGCCTGCGCCGCTGGGGATCGTCGACGAGGGCATCGCTCATCGTCAGCTTCGCGCGCCCGCCGGTCTTGCGGATGATGAGCTCGGCGAGGTCCTGCATCCTCGTCTCGGCCGGATTCCCGAGGTTGACCGGTCCGGTCAGGTCCTTGGCGTTCATCACGCGAACCAGCCCCTCGATGAGGTCGCTGACGAAGCAGAACGAGCGCGTGCGGTGGCCTCCGCCGTACAGCTCCAGCGCCTCGCCGCGCAGCGCCTTCACCACGAAGTTGGCGATGACCCGGCCGTCGTTCCGGTCCATGTTCGGGCCATAGGTATTGAAAATGCGCACGATCACGGTATCGACATTGCGGGTCTGGCGGTACTCCCAGAAGTACGTCTCCGCGACCCGCTTGCTCTCGTCGTAGCAGGCCCGAGGCCCGATGGGGTTGACGTTCCCCCAGTAGTCCTCGTGCTGAGGGTGGACGAGCGCGTCGCCATAGACCTCGGAGGTGGAGGCCTGCAGGACCCGGGCCCCCAGCTCCTGCGCCAGGCGGAGGACGTTGATCGCGCCGAACACGTTCGTGTTGAGCGTGTGCACCGGATCCGCCCGGTACTTCACGGGCGACGCGGCGCAGGCCATGTTGTAGATCTGGTCGACCTCGAAGCGGAGCGGCTCGCTCACGTCGCAGCGGTGCAGCTCGAACCGCGGGTTCTTCAGCAGCGGCCCGAGGTTCTCGTCACGCCCCGTCACCATGCTGTCGACGCAGATCACGTGGTGCCCGTCGGCCAGGAGCCGCGCGCAGAGGTGCGATCCGAGGAAACCAGCCCCACCCGTGACCAGGATTCGCTTGCTCGCACTCATCGGAAAAATACCTCCTTGACGCGCTGTTCGGTAGAGCTCTGGGCCGTGGCGCCGTGATTGGTCGAAAACCCCTTACCATAGGAAATAGGTATTACAAAGACCGGATGACATCTGGAGGCGAGTTCCTTATCATGCCGGGCGTGCACCGCTCGCCTCGCTACCTGGGTTCGCTCGTCCGCGCAAAGCTCGCCCGCGAGGCGCGCCCGATCTGGGTGGATGTGTGCGTCACCAATCGATGTCACCTGAGCTGCGAGTACTGTTACGGCGACTACCACCACCGGCGCGACGACATCGGACAGCTCAAGGTCGAGCAGCTGTTCGCGATCGTGGACGAGGCGGCGGCGCTGGGGACGGCGGTCCTGACGCTCACGGGCGGCGAGCCGATGCTGCACAAATCCATCGGCCGCATCATCGAGCGGGCGGTGAGCCGAGGGATCTCGGTGGGAATGGTCACCAGCGGATTCCGCGTCAAGGAGCGCGTGGACGAGCTCGCCGACCTGAGCTCGATCGTCGTGAGCGTCGACGGTCCGGAGCCGATTAACGATCTGAACCGCGGTCAGGGGACCTTCGCCGTGGCCATGACCGCGCTCGAGGCGTGCCAGGCGCGCGGCATTCCGCGCATCGTGAAGGCGGTGCTGAACCGCCGGAACAAGGACCAGGTGCCCTGGCTCCTCGAGCTGGCGGGCCGCTTCGGCGCGCGGCTCGAGGTCGTCGTGACCTACGCCCCGCAGTCCGATCGGCAGCTGCGCATGCACGGCGACAACTCCCTCGACGCGGGCGAGCGGCAGGCCCTGGCGGACGCGCTGCTCGAGCAGAAGCGCCGGGGGGCGCCGATGGTCTTCCGCGAGCGCGTCTGGGAGAACATGGCGCGCTGGTGGCAACACCACGGCGGGGATCGCGTCACCCGGGAGGAGCGGCGGGAGCGCTTCGAGTACCTGCCGTGCAGCGCGGGCCGGTACTACGCCTTCATCGACGGCGACGGCCGCATGTACCCGTGCAACCAGCGGCTCGCGGACTTCCCCGCCAGGAGCGTGCTCGAGGTCGGCGTCCGGGCCGCGTGGGAGCACCTGCGCGATCACGGCTGCTTCGCCTGCGCGGCGCCGTGGCTCAACCAGCAGCACCTCGTGAGCAGCGAGCGGCTCCTCGCGCGCAGCCTGGGGCGAGATCTGCTGGCGCGGGTCGCGCGTGGCTGAGCGGACGCTCGCCATCGTCGTGCTCGGCGGCTCGCGCGGGATCGGGCGGGCCATCGTCGCGCGCGCGCTCGCGGAGGGGCACCGGGTGTTCGCCGGCGCGCGGGACGAGCGCGCGCTCCTCGCGTTGCAGCAGAGCGCCGCGCCCGAGGGCGCCGGCCGGCTCGGCACGGGCGCGGTGGACGTCGGCGACGACGCCTCCCAGCGCGCCTTCTTCGGCGCGGCGCGCGCGTTCCTCGGCGGGATCGACGTCGTCGTCAACAACGCCGCCCGGGAGGGCTACGGGCGCCTCGACGAGATGGCGCTCGAGGACGTCGAGGCGATCGTCCGCACCAACCTCCTCGGCGTCATCCTCGGCTGCCGGCACGCGGCGCAGACGATGCGGGACGGCGGCGGCCACATCATCAACGTCGGCTCCGAGGTCTCGTTCCGCGCCGTGCCCATGAAGAGCGTCTACTGCGCCACGAAGTTCGCCGTCCGCGGGCTGAGCGACGCGCTCGAGCTCGAGCTCGCGCCCCGGGGGATCCGGGTCTCCCAGGTGCACCCGGGCTGGGTGGACACGGGCCTGCACGAGGACGAGCGGCGGCGCCGGGGCTCGGTGTCCCGGCCGCACGACGGCGGCGTCCCGGCGGAGCGGGTCGCCGAGAGCGTGGCCGCGCTCTGGCGCGCGCCGCGGGCGCAGGGCGGCGCTCCGCTGCGGCTCCGCCTCCGCAGCGTGGTGGGAGAGCTCTTCCCGGCGTGGGCGCGGTGGCGGACGCGCCGGGCGTTCGGGGAGCAGCTGAGAGAGGGCTGAGGCGAGACGGCAGGGCGGGGGAGCCGCCGCGACGCCGGACCGGAGACCACCAGGAGGTTTTCTTGACCTGTGCAACGACGTCCTTCCCTCAAGGAGCAACCGCGCCGCCTCCTCCGCTGGATCCGGGCGCGCCCGTCGTCGTCGAGGGCCTCGACGCGGTGGGGGAGGTGCTGCGGCGGGCGCGCGGGCGGGCGCAGGCGGTCGCGATCGCCTCGCGGGACCTCGAGTGGCTCGCGGCGCGCCTCGGCCTGTCCGAGCGGACCGCGGAGGGGCTCCCGGTGGTCCGGTTCGGCTCGGGCGAGCGGGGCGGCCTCGACGCCGCGGCCACCCGGGCCGTCGAGAGGCTCGTGGCCCTGTCGGTGCTGCTCGGGGGCGCGCCGCTGTGGCTGACGATCGCGCTGCTGATCCACCTCGAGTCCCCGGGCGGGCCGTTCCACATCGCCCCGCGCGCAGGGCTGCGCGGGAGGCCGTTCCGGTTCTTCAAGTACCGGACGATGCGGACGCAGCGCCGGGACGGCGAGGACAGGGGCGACGCCGCGCGGCTCTCGGTCATCCGCGGCGAGATCCCCGGCTTCGTGCGCGACGATGGGGTCGTCATTCCCAAGGACCCCAGGGATCCGCGCGTCACGCGGCTGGGCGGCGTCCTGCGCTGGCTGTGCCTCGACGAGATCCCCCAGCTCCTCCACGTGCTCACCGGCGACATGGCCCTGGTGGGGCCGAGGCCCTATCCGATGGCGGAGTTCGACGCGCTCAAGCCGTGGCACCGCCTCCGGACCGAAGGCCGGCCCGGGATCACCGGCCTGTGGCAGGTCGTGGCGCGCAACCAGGTGACCTTCGACCAGAGCGTCATCCTCGACATCTACTACCTGACCAACGCCAGCTTCTGGGGCGACCTGAAGATCATGGCGATCACGCCGCTGCGCATGCTCTTCGGCGTGGGGAGCTACTGACGCCGTGCGCCGGGCGATCGACGACGCCGTGAAAGGACCGCTCGCCGGCCGCTCAGGAGGCCCCGAGGTGGTCCCTGACGCGAAAGAGGACGATCACCTCGCCGGCGACCAGGCCGAGCGTGACGACGAGCTTCACCGCGGCCGCGCCGGCGGCGCCGTGCGCGGGCACCGCCCACAGGTCCCCGGCGGCGATGAGGAGCACGGTGGCCGTCCAGAGGGCCGCGTACGGGCGCTGCTGGCCCGCGGCGAAGAGCATCGGGCCGATGGCGAGCTCCGGCACCATCCACACGAGCGCCGTGGTCAGGAGCTGCAGCGGCAGCACGGCGCTCGCGTAGTCGGGGCCGAACACGAGCCGGACGAGCGGCCCGCCCATCCACCACACCGCGGCGCTCATGAGCGCGCCCGCGGCCATGAGCCCGACGAAGGTGAGCGTGGCGAGGCGCCTGCGGGCGCTCGCGGAGCGGCTGGCGACGAAGGCGGGGAAGACCGCCGCGCGCACGACGCCCGGCAGCATCATGGCGCCGCCGATCATGCGCTGGACAGCGCTCATGTCGCCGACCGCGTGGGGGGTGCTCATCCAGCCCAGCATCAGGAGATCGAGCTGGAAGTAGAGGGGGCTGGCGAGCATCACCACCGCGAGCGGCCCCGCCTCGCGGAGGAAGCCCTGCGGCAGCGCCGCGCCCTCGCTGGACCACTGCCGGCGCTCGAGGAGCTGGGCGGCGAGGGCCAGGGCCAGCGCGAGGGCGACCAGGTGGCCCGCGACGAGGGCCCACGCCAGGCCGAGCGCGCCGAGCCCCGAGAGCAGCGCGCCCGTCCCCAGCCCGAAGGACGTGACCGCCATGGTGACCGCCACCAGCACCTCGCGCTCCATCCGCTGGTGCCCGCGGAACACCTGGTTGAGCATCTCGACGAACGAGGCCATCAGCCACGCGGCCGTCAGCAGCCACACGAGCGTCCGGCGTGGCGAGGCCGCGCCCGCGAGGAGGCCGACCACGAGGCCGACGGCGCCGGCGGCCAGCGTCACGGCGAGCTTGAGGCGCACGAGCGGGCCGATGGGAGCGCCGGGATCGCGGGCCACCTCCCGCGCGATGAACAGGTGCAGGCCGAGGTCCGCGAGCTCGCCGAGCAGGAAGCCCACGGCGAAGGCGTAGCTGTAGTCGCCGAAGCCCGCCGGCCCCAGGAGCCGCGCGGCGACCACGGCGAGGAGCATGCGGACGCCGCGCGAGACGAGATCGCTCGCGGTCTTCAGCGCCATGCTGCCCGAGACGCTTCGCCTCGCCGGCGGCGGGGCGTCCTCGCGGAGCGCCGACGACGTCATGGCTGGAGGAGATCCTTCGCCGGAGGTCGCCGCGCGCGCATGCCGCTCCCCTATCGCCCCGATCGCGGTGCGGTTCAACTTCCCGTCGGCGGTCACGTGGAGCGGCGGGGCGCCGCGCCGCGCGTGAAGGATCCAAGTCAGGAGAGGACCACGTGAAGACCAGCACGGATGGCAACGTTTCGTTGGTGCAGCTCAGGCGAAAGGAGTCGCTGGTCTCGGCGGACATCGAGCCGCCGGAGATCCTGCTCGAGCGAGCCCGCGCCCTGGCGGTGCCGGCCACGCGCCCGGCGGCCGCGCCGCGGCACCACGGCCAGACCCGGGAGCTCACGCGGCGCGGCGTGCTGTGGCTCGGGCAGACGTGCAACCTGCGCTGCCACTTCTGCTACTTCCTCGATCGGATCGAGGACAAGGAGCACCCCGAGCACCCGTTCATGTCGCTGGAGAAGGCGCAGGAGATCTGCCGGACCCTCGTCGAGTTCTACGGGAACGACGCGATCGACATCCAGGGCGGCGAGCCGACCATCTGGCGCGACATCCATGCGCTGATCCGGTACTGCGCCGGGATCGGCCTCGCGCCGACGCTCATCACGAACGCGCTGGTGCTCGACAAGCGCGACAAGGCGCAGCAGTTCAAGGACTCCGGCGTCGCCGACTTCCTTGTCAGCGTCCAGGGGCTCGGGAAGGCGCACGACCTGGCCGTGGGCGTGAGCGGCGCGCACGTGCGCCAGATGCGCGCGCTGAACCACCTCATCGCGCTCGACGTGCCGTTCCGCGTGAACTGCGTGATGTCGAAGCTCGCGGTGCCGCAGCTGCCGGCGATCGCGAGGCTCTCGGTGGAGCTGGGGGCGCGCGCCGTCAACTTCCTCGCCTTCAACCCGTTCGCCGATCAGCGCAAGCAGGGCGCCCGCACCGCGGAGAACGTGCCTCGTTATGGCGACCTGCGGGGCCCGCTCGACGAGGCCCTGGACGTGCTCGCGCAAGCCGGCGTGGAGGCGAACGTCCGGTACCTGCCCCACTGCATCGTCCCCGAGCGCCACTGGCCGTCGGTGTACAATTACCAGCAGCTCTCGTACGACCCGCACGAGTGGGATTTCGCGAGCTGGACCTGGACCAACAAGGGCCCGCAGCGGATGCGGGCCGGCGCCGTGTCGCCGCCCGTCCCGCTCGGCGCGCGGCCCCGCCTCGGCCGGCTCCGGCAGCCGCTCCTCCGCCTGGCGGACGCGATCGACCTCCGGGGCCGGATGCTCCGCGCCGACACGGACCCGCGGCTCGGCCCTGTGATGAGGAAGCTGGAAGGGCTGTCGTACCGGCTCCTCCGCCGCCGCGGGGATCGCGACGCGGCCTACCGCCACGACGCGCTGAACCGCGTCGAGCACAACGGCTACCAGAAGGGCGCGGGGTGCCAGCGCTGCGCGCTCCGCGACATCTGCGACGGGTTCCACGGCGACTACGTCGCGATGTTCGGCACCGACGAGGCGCGGCCCGTCGTCGATCGCGCCCCGGTCAGCGATCCTCGCGCGTTCATCAGCGCGCAGGACAAGGTGGCGCCGGCCAGGGGCGAGGCATGACCGCCGCTGCGCCCTCGACCGCGCCCCGGGTCGACGTCCTCGGCGTCCCCGTCACGCGGCTCTCCTTCGAGCAGCTGCTGCGCCGCCTGGACGAGGCCTTGCGGGCGGAGCGCGAAAGGCCCGACTACTACACCTACGTCAACGCCTACTGCGCCACGCTGGCGGCGCGCGAGTCGCCGTACCGCGCCTCCGTTTCCCGGGCCGACGTGGTGTACGCCGACGGCATCGGGGTGGTCTGGGCGGCGCGTCTGCTGGGCGGGCCGTGCCCGGAGCGGATCAACGTGGGCCCGATCGAGCTGGGCCGGATCGTGGACCTCTGCGCCGAGCGCGGGGCCTCGGTCTTCCTGCTCGGCGGCGCGCCCGGGATCGCCGACGAGGTCGCGCGCCGCCTGGTCGCGGAGCGCCCGGGGCTCCGGATCGCCGGCGTTCACCACGGGTACTTCGACCCCGAGGAGGAGGCGGCGGTGGTCCGGGAGATCAACGGCTCGGGCGCCGCGCTGCTCATCGTCGGCCTCGGCCCGCCCAAGCAGGAGCTCTGGGTGAGCCAGCATCTCGCGGCGCTCCAGGTGCGCGCCACCTGGTGTATGGGGGGGCTGCTGGATCAGGTGGCGGGCGCCGTCGCGTACCCGCCCGAGTGGGTGCGCCGGAGCCACGTCCAGTGGCTCTACCGCCTGGCGGTCGAGCCGCGGCGGCTCTGGCGGCGGTACCTGCTCGGCATCCCGGAGTTCATCGGCCGCGTCGTCCACCAGCGCCTTCGGCCGGAGAGACAAGCATGAGCGACCAGCGACCCTTCATCCCCATGGTCTCGCCGCAGGTGGACGAGCCGGACGCGATCGCGGCGCAGATCGCCGACGTCCTGCGCTCGGGGCGGCTCAGCAACGGCGGCCCGCTCGTGGAGGGCTTCGAGCGGGCGATCGCGGCGTTCCTCGGCGTCGAGGAGGCGGTGGCCGTCTCGAACGGCGCCGTCGCGATCAGCCTCGCCATCGCGGCCGCGGCGGTGCGGCGGGGCAAGGCGATCCTCCCGGCCTTCACCTTCATCGCGACCCTCAACGCCGCGGTGCACGCGGGCTTCGAGCCGGTCTTCTGCGACATCGACCCGGAGACCTGGACGCTGGATCCGGGGCACCTGCGCCGCCTGCTCGCGGAGCACGGCGCGACGCTGGTCCTCCCGGTCAACGTGTTCGGCGTCCCGCCCGATCTGGCCGCCATCGCGCGCGAGGCCCGCGGCGCGGGCGCGGCCGTGATCTACGACGACGCGCACGGCATGGGCACCGAGACGGCGAGCCGCGAGGCCGAGGCGCTCCTCACCGCGACGACCTACTCCCTGCACGCCACCAAGGTCCTCGTGGCCGCGGAGGGCGGCGTGGTCGTCTCCCCGGACCGGGAGGTCAGCGCGGCGATGCGCCGGCTGCGCAACCACGGGCTCGCGCAGCCGCTCTCGGCGTCGGTCCCGGGGATGAACGCCAAGCTGGACGAGCTGCGCGCCGCCCTGGCGCTCTCGTCGCTCCGCCGGCTCCCGGAGGCGCTGGCCCGCAGGCGGACGTACCTCGACCGGCTGCGCGCGGCCCTGTCGCGGCACCCGCAGGTGTACCGCACCCAGCGCGTCCCGCCGGGCGTGAACCCCAACGGGCAGAACCTCGGCGTCGGGCTGATCGACGCCCCGATCGACGACGTCATCGCGGCCTTCGCGCGGCGCGGCGTCGAGGCGCGCCGGTACTTCTACCCGCCCCTGCACGCGCTGGACTGCTTCCCCGCGGGCGTCGCCCTCCCGAACACGGACCGGCTCTGCGCGGGCCAGGTCTGCCTGCCCCTGCACGGGCGGATGAGCGAGGAGACGCTCGATCGCGTCGAGGCCGCCATCCACGGCGTCGCGGAGGAGCTGGAGGCGCGGCGGCCGTCCGCGCGCTCCTCGAGGCCCGCGCTCCTGGGCGCCACGTAGGGGCGGCTCCAGGGATCCGACGCCATGCGCATGGAAGGAGCGTGGGACCGCCTGAGCACCGCGGCCGGCGTGATCGGGCTCATGGCCTTCGCGGTCGCCGCGTTTACCCCTGCCGCCGCGCCGCTCGATCGCTGGATGGCGTCGGCGCCCGACGCAGGGCAGGCCGACGCGGTGGTCGCCCTCGGCGCGGACGTCGATCCGGACGGGCGGCTCCCGGAGGATTCCCTCCGGCGCGCCGTCGAGGCCGTCGCGCTGTACCGTGAGGGGCGAGCGCCGCTCGTGCTGATGCTCGGCAGCCGCAACGGGCCGGCCAGCGAGGCCGAGTCGCGCGCTCGCCTCGCGCGGGGCCTCGGCGTCCCCGCGTCGGCCCTGCTCACGGAGCCGCGCGGGCTGACGACCGCGGTGGAAGCCCAGCGCAGCGCGGAGCTCCTGCTGCCCAGGGGCGCAAGGAGGATCCTGCTCGTCACCGGCGCGCACCGCATCGCTCGCGCGCGCCGGCTCTTCGAGCGCGCCGGCTTCGAGGTCCTCGCCGCGCCCGTCCCGGAGGGGTCGCCGGCGTCGAACATCCCGGGGGAGCGCCTCTCGGCGATCGGCCGGCTGCTCCAGGAGCTCGCGGCGCGCGCGCTGTCGCGGCTCCGCGGGGGAGCGTAGCGATGCCCGACGCGCTCTACATCCTGGGCGTCGTCGCCGCCACGTCCTGCGCTGTCTATGCGGCGGGGCGCCGCCGGGGGATGCGCGCCGGGCTCCTCCCGCCCGCGCTCCGGCGCGCGATCCGCTGCGTGGGCGTGTGCCTCCTGTTCTGGGGCGGCAACGTCGCCGTCGGGGCGGCGGTGGCCCTGCTCGTGCGCGGCCTGGGGCTCGGGTTCATCTGGCTCTACGTCAACACCGACGTCTCCGTCCTCGTCCTCTCCGCGCTCCAGGCGCTGGCCTTCGAGTCGTGGCGCATCGAGCACGAGCGGGAGCGCGCGGCCAGCGCCTCGCGCGCCGACGATCTCCCCGGATCCCCTGCCGCGCCGGGGCCGGCACATGAGTCCCCGCATCGGGTAAAAGGAGCGAAGCGATGAGCACTGCAGCCGTGGAGGAGCGTCCGGTCTCGAGCCGGTGGAGCGACAGGGCGCTGCGCCAGACGGCCGGCTACTACGGGCTCTTCATCTGCCTGGGCCTCATCACGGCGATCACCGGGCCGACCCTGCCGGACCTGGCGCGGCAGACGGGCTCCAGCGTCGGGGACATGGGCTCGCTGTTCCTCGGCGGGGGGGTTGGTTACACGCTCGGTACGCTCTGGGGAGGCAAGCTGTTCGATCGCGTGCACGGGCACACCCTGCTCGGGGGAGCGCACCTGATCGCCGCGGCGTGCCTCGCTGTCATCCCGGCCGTCCCGTGGTTATGGCTGCTCGTGGTCGTGGCGTTCTGCCGGGGTCTCGCGGAGGGGCTCGTCAACACGGGCGCGAACGCGCTGCTCCTCTGGACGCACGGGGAGAAGGTCAGCCCCTACATGAACGGGCTGCACTTCTGCTTCGGGCTGGGCGCGTTCCTGTCGCCGCTCCTTGTCGCGCGCGTCCCCGGCGCCTGGGGCGGTTATCACGCGGCGTACTGGGCCGTGGCCGCCTTCTCGGCGCTCGTCGCCCTGGGCATGCTCTCGATGCGACACTGTCCCGAGCCCAAGGAAAAGGCCGAGAAGGACGCCGCGGCGAAGGGCGCGGATCGCGCGCTGCCCCTCCTTCCGGTGCTCGTCGCGGTGCTGTACCTGTTCGCCTACGTCGGCGGGGAGATCTCGTTCGGGAGCTGGATCTACACCTATGCCCTCACGCTGGGCGTCGTCTCGGCGACCGGGGCCGCGTACCTCACCTCGGGGTTCTGGCTCTCGTTCACGATCGGGAGGCTGCTCTCGATCCCGGTGGCGATCCGCTTCACGCCGCGCCAGGTCATCCCTGTGGGGCTGGGCGGCTGTCTCGTGCTGTCCGCGATGATGCTGCTCCTGCCGCCCTCGAGCGCGCTCCTGTGGGGTGTCTCGCTCGGGCTCGGGCTCTTCATGGCGCCGCTCTGGCCCAGCGGCTTCACGCTCACGGGGCAGATCGTGCCCATGACGGCGTTCGTGACCGGGCTCGTGCTGGTCGGCGACAGCCTCGGCGGCATGGTCCTCCCGGCCCTCACCGGCAAGCTGATCGAGGGGGTGGGCCTGGAGCGGCTGGCCTACTCGCTGCCGATGCTCGTGTTCGGGAGCCTCGTTGTCTGTGCCTTTTCTTATCTCGTGCTGCTCACCCTCGACAGCAGGCGAGGAGGGGAGGCGGCGGCGAGCGCCGCGCGCGACGGCGCTCCGCCCTGAAGCCTGCGATGCGGCTCATGACGCCCGATACCCCTGCGCCGGGTCGCGCAGGGCGCCGCAGATGCCTCCGAGCGCCGCTCCGACCTCCGGCGACCAGCCCAGACCGCGCAGCCTTGTCGCGTCGAGGGCGGCGTCCATGGCCAGGAAGCCGGCGATGGGGCCATGCGCTGCGAGGGCTTCCGCGAGGCTCCACGAGCCCACGGGGACCCCGGCGGCGTCGCCTATCGCCGCGAAGAGCGCCGCCATGGGCTCGGGCGCCGCCTCGGCGACATGGAACACGCCCCTCGCGTCCGACTCCAGCAGCATCGCGTAGGCCACCGCCAGATCCCGCACGTGGACGGTGGACCAGCGGTTCTCGCCGTCATCGATATAGCGCGCCACCCTCGCGGCGCGCGCGCCCTGCACCAGGCCCGCCACCGGGCCCCCGCCGTCGCCATAGACGATGGGCGGCCGCACGACCAGGCCGCGGACGCCCTTCGCGCCGAGCACGCGCGACTCGGCCGCCACGAGCCACTCGAGCGCTCCGCCGGGGTTGACGCTCTCCTCCTCCGGCACGGGCACCCGCGAGGAGCGCGCGCGCGGCGCCCCGGTCGTCGTGATGAAGACGCCGCCGCTCATCGCCGAGAGCATCGCCGTGACCGCCGCCTCGTCCGTGGCCGGGCGATCCTCTCCTGTCGTCGCCGCGGTGTGCACCACCCCGTCGCCGGCCGCCGCCGCGCGCGCGAGCACGTCGACCTGCGATAAACTCCCCCGGATCGGCTCCGCGCCAGCGGCCCGCACCTTCGCTGCCGACGCGTCGCTGCGCGCGAGCCCGCGCACCCGGTGGCCGCGCGCGACCAGGGCGCGGGCGACCGCAGATCCGATGAAGCCGCTCGCGCCGGTGATGAAAACGTCCATGGTTGCCTCCTCGTGACTCGGTGGCTGAACCATGGCGACGGACCGGGGGACCCTCCATGTGATAGCGTCCAGCGCTCTTTTGTGATCGTCCAATGCCCGATGTCCTGACAGCGCTGCTCCGCCACGTGCGCATCGAGACCAGCCTCTTCGGCCGCGTCGAGCTCGGCGCGCCGTGGGGGGCTCGTATCGGCCGCCGGGAGATCGTCCTGCTCCACCACCTCCTCGAAGGCGAGATGTGGCTGGAGCTCGGCGGCCGAGAGATCCGCGTCGGCCAGGGCGATCTGCTGCTCATGCCGCACGGCGTCCCGCACTGCCTGCGGCACCGGCCGGGGGCGGCCGTCGTCGACGAGGAGCGCTGGCTCTCGCCGCCTCGGCCGGGCGCGCAGACGGTGCGGCGCCGGCTGGGCGGCGACGGCGCGAGGACGGTGGTGCTCTGCGCCGCCATGCACGTCGCGGGGGCCGGGCGGTCGCTGCTGCTCCGCGCGCTGCCCTCCGTGGTGCTCCTCGACGGCGGGGCCGGGGAGCCGGTGCCCGGTCTCGGCCGGCTCCTGGACGGTATTCGCGACGAGGTGCGCGACCGGCGGCCGGGCGCGCCGGTCATGGCCGCTCGCTTCGCGGAGCTGCTCCTCCTGCAGGCCATCCGCGCGGAGCTCGAGCGCCCCGCGCCTCCTGGCTCCTTCCGCGCGGCGCTCGCGGACGAGCGCGTCGCCCGCGCCCTCGACGCGCTCTACAAGGCCCCGGCCCGCGCGTGGACCGTGGCCTCGCTCGCGCGGGAGGCCGGCATGAGCCGCTCGGGCTTCGCCCTCGCCTTCCGCGAGCACGTGGGAGAGGGCCCGCTCCGTCACCTGACGCGCTGGCGCATGGAGCTGGCGAAGGAGACGCTGCGAGAGCGCCCCGGGCTCGCGCTCGCCGAGGTGGCGTCGTCCGTGGGGTACCAGGACGAGGCGGCCTTCAACGTCGCATTTCGCCGGGAGGTCGGGGTCCCGCCGGGGGCGTACCGAGCCGGGGACCGCGAGCCGGGATACTGAGCTTCGGAGAGCGCTGCGTCTCTTTGCTCGACCGCGCTATCGGGTGAGACGGACGTCCTTGGAGCCACGGCGTTATGGCTCGGCAGCCGTGGAGCGAGCGGATGGATCGGGACGCATACGCGACGAGCTGTGGAGAGACTGAGAAATTCCCTCACTTGCAGCCCTTTTCAGCGGGCAAATTGAACAAGAAGGGCGGGGGCGATTTGCCGTCGGGCGCATTGTGGTGCTGTTCGCTGTCCAGAGATATTTGCAGGGATGTGGGAAGATTCTTGCGCTTGCAAACGTGTCCTCGCTTTATCGCCTTCCTGTCGAGCGGACAGCACGTCGGGCGCGTTCGTTTCCGATCTGGACAGTGGGGGCCGGTCGGGTAGCGTAGGCTGCCGTGCGTATCGCATCGAGAGCGGACCTGACGCAGGGCCTCGAGGCGACCCAACACGCTGCGGGAAAAGACTCTCCGCCGGGTGAGGGCGACGAGCGCGGCGAGGGCGACGAGCGCGGCGAAGGCGACGAGCGCGCACGGCCTGCGTGGCGTCCAGGCGCCGTCGTCGCCGGCCGGTACCGGCTCGAACGGCTGCTCGGTGAAGGGGGCATGGGCGTGATCTGGGCCGCGAGCCACACGCTGACTGGCAAGCCGTTCGCGCTCAAGTTCGTGAAGGGCGGGGCCGTGCGCGGCACGGTGGGCATGCGCCTGCTGCGCGAGGCGAAGCTCGCGAGCAGCGTCCGCCACCCCAACGTCGTCGAGGTTCACGACGTCGAGATCGAGAGCGGGGCGCCCGTGATGGTCATGGAGCTCCTGTCCGGCGAGTCGCTCGCAAGCAAGCTGCGTCGCGAGCCGAGGCTGCCCCTCGGCGAGGTCGCCTCCATCTTCCTGCCGGTCATCTCCGCCGTCGGGACGGCGCACGCGCTGGGCATCGTCCACCGCGACCTGAAGCCGGAGAACATCTTCCTCGTCGACGGATCGAGCGAGCGGGTCAAGGTCCTCGACTTCGGCATCGCGAAGCTGACGGCCACGAGCGGACAGGACGCCCAGACAACGGGGCTCACCGAGAGCGGGACGAGGCTTGGTACGCCCTGCTACATGTCGCCGGAGCAGACGTTCGGAGACCGGCAGATCGATCACCGTACCGACAACTGGTCGCTCGGCCTCATGCTTTACGAATGCCTCTCGGGCGTGCTCCCGACCCGGGCCGACAACGCCGGCCAGGTGTTCAAGATCATCGTGACAGGCGCGATTCCCCGGCTGGAGAAGGTCGCGCCCGACGTGCCCCGGGAGCTCGCCAGGGTGGTTGGCCGGTTGCTGTCGACGGACCGCCAGGCTCGGCTCTCTGACCTGAGCGAGGTCGCTCGCGCGCTCGCGCCGTTCGCGCAGGGCGCGGCGCCGAGCTTCGGCGCGCCGGAGCCGCCCGCAATGGGCCTCTCCGAGCCGCCCAGGGCGCCGGGCGGCGAGGCGGCGGGTGGGGACGTGGTGGACCCCCTGGGCGCGACCGAGCGCCTCGGCGCCGCGGCGCGCCGCGATGAGCTCCGCTCGACCGGAAGACGCCTCGGCTTGCGGGCGGCGGCCTGGAAGATCGGCCTCGCCATGGCGCTCGCGGCCGTCATCGCTGGGGCGCTCGCGCTGCGCGGAGGGCCTCGTCCGGTCGGGGCGACCACCGTTCCCGGGCCGCGCTCCATCACTACGGCGCTCGCCCTGTACAGCGCCGCGCTGAAGGCCGCTCGCGATGCCAACGAGGGCAAGGCGGTGGACGGCCTGCGGCAGGCGATCTCCGTTGATAACTCCTCTGCCGAGGCGCACCTTCGCCTCGCGATCTACGCGCCGGAGCCCGCCGAAGCTCGGGAACACTATCAGCGCGCAGAGGAGCTGAGCGTCGCGCTCGACCCCCGCGATCGAGCGCTCCTTGCGGCCATGGAGCCCGCGCTCGGCCGCGACCCCGCGGATACGGCGCGCTGCGCGGAGCGGCTGGCCGCGCTCACGGCGCAGCACCCGTATGATCGCGACGCGGAGCTGCTGGCCCTCCTCGCGCGCTGCGCGCTGCGATCGGACGTCCATACCAGCGTCGCTGCGGCGAGGCGGGTCATCGGGATCGACCCCGAGTACGCACAGGGATGGGCCACGCTGGCGCAGTCGTTGTGGCAGCTCGGGAGCTTCAACGACTCCGCTGCCGCCATCGACCGGTGCCTCGCGATCTCGCCCACGGCGGCCAGCTGTTACGAAATCCGGAGCGAGCACCACAGCGCGCTCGGCCGCTGCGCGGACGTCGAGGAGGACCTGTGGCTCACACGGCCCACGACGAGCGGAAGGGGCCGGCTGATCTTTCGCAGGCTTGCGTGGTCGAGCTATGCGCAAGGGCGCTCTCTCGACGCGGTCCGCGAGGCGATGCGGCAGAGCCGGGTCTCGCTGCCGCACAAGGAGCGGCGCTTCACCGCGCTGCTCGACGAGTCGAACCTGAACGCGATCCTGGGCAATTTCTCGCAGGCCGAGGAACAGCTACGGCAGGCGCGCATGTACATCAGCGCGGAGTCCAGGGGGCACGCCGATGTCGTCCGCGCGCTCATCGATGTCTACCTCGAGACCGATCGCAGGCGCGAGGCGGCGGACATCGCCAAGACGTGTCTTGACAATTACAGCGCCTGCGCCGGCGGCTCGCCGGACCTCTTGCGGGTCATGCTGCATGCCGGCCTCATCGCCAGGGCCGAGTTCCAGGAGAAGGTGGCCGAGCTCCTGTCGCGGTCGAGCGCGCAGGGTGCGGCCGATCCCGCGCGCTCCGCCGCGGTGCAGGCCTACGCGCGGTGGATCGAGCACCCCGAGGAGGCGGCGGAGGCCGTCCCCGCGCTGCCGCTGACCGCGCTGATGAGCAATCAAGTCGGGCAAGAGGTCCAGGCGGACGTCGGCGCGGTCTTTTACCTCGCGGGCATGCCTCTCCATGCGATCCCCACGCTTCGCAAGGCGGTCACGACGTGCGATATGCTGGGCTGGCCCGTAAGGTACGTCCGCACGTTCTGGTTTCTCGGTCAGGCCCTCGAGCAGATGGGCGAGATCTCCGGCGCGTGCGAGGCCTACGCGAGCGTGATCGAGCGCTGGGGGAACGCCAGCCCGCGCTCGGTGACCGCCGAGCTGACGCGGGCGAGGATGAAGGCGATCGCCTGCGGACCGGTCGAGTGACCGCTCCCGCTCTTCGTGCCGGGGTCCGTCGCTCTTCGACCGGGGCCATGCCGTGCCGCTTGTCCAACGGAGCGATCCCGCGGCGCCATTGTTCTGAATTTCAGTTCAATGGTGTGCGGAAAATGCAGATTCTCTTCGCTGTGCTGGGCGCCTACCCTGGTGCATATGGGCCGAGTGCTCGGCCCGCGCCGCGCCCTGCGGCAAACAGCCTATTTTGCTGGAGGAGAGCTTATGCGTGAGGAGACGAGACGGGCAGCATTGCGTGCAGCAGCGAGGGTCGCGCTGGGAGCGCTGGCCTGCGGCGCCCTGGCGGGCTGCAGCGGACGTTACGTCTCTGGCGGGCAGTCGTCACCGCTGGATCCCGACGAGGAGATCCCGGCGGAGGAGCCGGACGCCCCGGCTCCGGCCAGCGGCGGGGTGACGGCCGGAGTCGGCGCGACGGCCGGAGTCGGGGCGACGACCGGCGGCGGTGGGGAAGCTTCGACGGGGAGTGGGGTCATTCCGACGCCCGATGAGGGCGGCGAGGGCGGCGCGGGCGGCGCGGGCGGCGCGCCGTCCACGCCGACCGGGCTCGCGTGCGCCGAGCAGGTGAACCTCGACGACACGGCGGCTCGCCCTCGCGCGGAGCTCGACTGCTGCCTCGACTACACGGCGCAGCGCCTGCCCGCCCCCGGGACGGGGATCTCCGAGTCGCAGTGGGCGGCCCTCGCTGGAGACGCCTCCTTCGTGAACTGCTGCACGGCGCTGATCGTGGGCGTGGACGCCGACGCGATCGCCTACACAGAGGCCGAGACCGTCCGGCACGGCTGCTGTTTCGGCGACGTCGTCGCTCCCGAGGCGGAGCTCTATACGCAGACGCTCTGCACGCCCTGGGGCCCCCCGGTCCCGCCGGCGCTCGACGCCTATGATGCCCCGTCGGAGGTCGCATGAACGCCGCGACGCTCGATCTCCGCGGCGAGGCGCGCGCGCGTGCCTTCGACGTGAGCGGGTATCCCGCGGCGCTGTTCCCGTCGGCGATCCTCACCTGGCACGCGCGGATGGTGAACGAGCACGGGTCGTCGGCCGTGTTCGAGGCGCTCGCGAGCCAGCTCGCCTCGGCGGGCTTCCCGCCGGAGCTCGCCGAGGCGTGCCGGGGCTTCGCCGACGAGGAGCGCCGTCACGGGATCCTCTGCGGCGCCGTGGTGGAGGCCCTCGGCGGGACGGCGACCGCGAGCGTCCCGCAGCGCCCGGAGTTCCCCCTGCACCGCGACGCGCCCGCCCGCGCCGCCGCGCTCCGCAACGTGATCCACATCTGCTGCATGAGCGAGACGGTGGCCGTGGCCCTCATCGGCGCGGAGCGGCTGGAGATGCCGCCCGGGCCGCTGCTCGATCTGCTGACGCGCATCTACGCCGACGAGGTCGGGCACGCCCGCTTCGGCTGGCGCCTCCTCGAGCAGGTCGCGCCGGATCTCTCCTCGGCGGAGCGGCAAGCGATCGAGCGCTACCTGCCCGTCGCGTTCCGGCACCTCGTGGAGCACGAGCACGCGCACCTGCCGGCCCACGACGCCCCGCCGCACGGGGAGCAGCTCGGGCTGTGCAGCGGCCTGAAAGCCCGGGTGTTGCTCGATGAGACCATCGAGGAGGTCATCCGCCCCGGGCTTCGCCGCTTCTTCGATTGCTGATCTCCCGCGCGCCCGCCCGCGCCGCGCCGACGCCCCCGTCGCCGAGGCCCGCCCCTCCGGCGGGTGCCCGCGATTCCCCGCGGGTCACGCGCGCTTCTGCGGCCTGCCGCGGGGCTCGGGCGCCGCCGGCTCCGGGACCGCGACGGGCGCCAGCGTCTGCCGCGCCAGCTCTCGCGCGTAGGCGAGGCGGTCGGCCGGCGAGCCGAGCGCGCTCAGCCCCTCGTAAAGCCCCGCGAAGAACGCCGGGAAGAAGACCGCCGAGAGCGCCGCCACCACCCGGCGCGCCGCCGCCCGCTCCTCGAGCCCGGGCACCGCCGCCCGGACGAGATCGCGCAGGCGCTCCATCACCGGCGCGAAGAGCTTCGGGAAAGGACCGCTGTAGTCGTCCGCGTGAAACGCGTCGTGCAGGAGCGCCCTGCCCACGTTCGGGTACCGCATCCCGCCCTCGAGGTAGTAGCCGAGCAGCCCGCTCAGCGCCTCCAGGGGATCGCCCGGCATCCGGGCGAGGAAATCCTCGCTGTCCGACAGCATGTTCCGGATCGACCCCTCGAGCGCCGCCGCGACGAGCGCCTCCTTCGACCGGAAATAGTAGTTCACCGCGGCGATGTTGACGCCGGCCGCCGCCGCGAGCTTCCGCACCGTCAGCTGCCCGATGCCGTGCTTCTCGATCTGATCGATCGCCGCGACCACGAGCCGCTGCCGTGGATCGAGATCGTCCGCAGGGGCGAGGGGGTCACGGTCGTTCATACGATTGTTTGAAACACACCTTGACGATGCGCCTGGCAGGCGTCAATCCTTGAAACGTATGTTTCAATCAATTGTTTAGCCAGGCGCTGGAGGTGCACCGATGCTCGATCGGCGGAGGTTTCTCACCCACACGGCGGTCGCGGGGGGCGCGGCGGCGCTCGGGTTCGCGTCGGGCCGCCGCGGGGTCGATCAGGAGGTCGCGTCCGCGCGGTTCCACGGCGACGACACGCTCGGGCAGGGCCAGGCGGCGCCCGTCTGGCACCGGTTCAAGTTCATCGGCCAGCCGGTCGCCCTGGCGCCGCTGCTCGCGGTCGTCGCGGTCCACGCGCCGGGCGCGGCGTGGGCCCAGCTCCCCGATCTCGTGGACCTGAGCGCGCAGTACATGCCGGGCGCCGCGCTCGAGGATCCGCGCCCCGTGCGGGTGCAGATCTCGTCGTACGAGGTCAACGCCAACGTGCCGATCCCCCTCGGGGAGAGGACGTTCCTCATCCCGGGGGCGACCTACCACGTCGAGGCGATCTCGTACGCCGGCGCCTCGCCGGGCTTCGACGAGCTCCGGGCGTTCCACGCCGTCGACGTGCCGGTGCTGTTCGTCCAGCTGCTCCCCCACGACTGGTCGCTCTCGCTGCGCGTCGCGCCGGGGCTCGCGGGCGACTTCGAGGCCTTCGACGGCGGGCTCGTCCGCGTCAGCGCGCTCGGGCTCGTGACCCACACGCTCTCGGAGAAGCTCGTCCTCGGCGGCGGCGCGCTCGCGTCGTACAGCTTCGGCTCGTTCCTCCCGCTGCCCGCCGCGTACGTCGAGTGGACGCCGAGCCCCCGGTTCCGCGTCGAGGCCTTCCTGCCGGGCTTCGCGTCGGCGAAGCTCCTGTTCTCGGATCGCGTCGAGGTCGGCCTGCGCGCGGACGTGGCGGGGAACGCCTACGCCGTGCGCGACCCGCGCGTCACCGGGGCGTGGCCGTGCGCGGCCCTGCCGGCCGACGACCCGGCGGCCGAGCAGGACGAGCGGGCGGCGCGGCCCGAGCTGTGCCTCGATCACGTCGCCTACTCGGTCGTGACCGCGGGCGTGACCCTCGGCGTGCGCGCCTTCTCGTCGGTGTGGGTGACCGCCCAGGCGGGACACAGCCTGTTCCGTCGCTACGAGCCGATGAACGACGAGGACGATGCTATCCCCACAGGCGTGCAGAGCATCCCGAACGTGCTCTTCTTCCGCGCCGGCGTGACATGGCGCATCCCGAAGAGCTGAAGCGCGACTCACCGCCTGGCGCGCCGCGCGAGCGTATAGCCGCACACCGACCGGCGGGTGCCCGCCGGACCGTTGAAGACGGCTCGACGCCGGTGCATCCTCCGCCTTATGCGCCCGGGAGAGGTCATCGACAGCCGCTTCCAGCTCGAGCGCGTCGCGGCCTCCGGTGGGATGGGGACGGTCTACCGCGCCGTCGATCGGGCCACGGGGGCGCAGGTCGCGCTCAAGCTCCTCGGCCAGCCCGACCGGAGCGCCGCGCACCGCTTCGAGCACGAGGCGCGGATCCTCGCCGAGCTCGATCACCCGCGGATCGTCCGGCACGTGGCCCACGGCATCACCCCCGACGGGGTGCCCTACCTCGCCATGGAATGGCTCGAAGGGGAGAGCCTGGCGCAGCGCCTCGCCCGGCAGAAGCTCGATCTCGAGGAGAGCCTCGCCCTGCTCCGCGCGGCCGCCGAGGCGCTCGGGGCGGCGCACGCGCGGGGCATCGTCCACCGCGACGTCAAGCCGGGCAACCTGCTGCTCGTCGGCGGCGAGGTCGGCGGCCTCAAGGTGCTCGACTTCGGCATCGCCCGGATGAAGCGCACCATCGGCGCGCTCACGCAGACCGGCTCGGTGATGGGGACCCCGGGGTACATGGCCCCGGAGCAGGCCACCGGCGAGCGCGACCGCCTCGACGCGCGGGCCGACATCTTCTCGCTCGGCGCCGTGCTCTTCGAGTGCCTCACGGGCAGGCCCGCGTTCCAAGGCCAGCACGTGATGGCCCTCCTCGCGAAGCTCCTCATGGAAGACCCGCCGCGCGTGCGGCACCTCCGGCCCGAGGTGCCGCAGGAGCTCGACGAGTTCGTCGCCCGCATGCTCGCGAAGGACCCGGAGCAGCGGCCGCGCGACGGCTCGGCCGTCGTCGACGCGCTCGACGCCCTCGAGCGCGATCCGACGAGCGGCCTGGCCGCGCCCCCCGTCCTGTACGAGGCGATCACGGCGTGCGAGCTCCGGCTGCTCTCGCTGGTGGCCGCGCGGGAGCCGCGCTTCTCGCCCTGCGACAGCGCGGCCAGCACGCTCGTCGCCGCGGCGCCGAGCGACCTCACGAGGAAGCTCTACACGAGCGCGCAGCCGTTCGGGGCCCGCGTGGACGCGCTCGCCGACGGGACGATCGTGCTCTCGATCGCCGGCGTCGGCGACGCCGCCCTGCAGGCCGCGCGCGCGGCGCGGTGCGCCCTCACGCTCGTCGAGCTCGTGCCGGAGGCCTCCGTCGTGCTCACGACCGGCCGCGCCGAGCACACCGGCAGCCTCCCGGTCGGCCCGGTCATGGACCGCGCGGCCGCGCTCCTCGCCCTCGCGGAGCGCGACGCGCGCCCGGAGCGGAGGCCCGCGCCCGTGTGGATCGACGACGTGACGCGGGCGCTGCTCGACGCGCGGTTCGAGATCGAGCCGGCGCGGCCCGGCTCGTTCTTCCTGCTGCAGGAGCGCGAGGTCGGCCGGTCGGCGCGGACGCTCCTCGGCAAGCCGAGCCCCTACGTCGGCCGCGACAGGGAGCTCCGGAACCTGCGCGAGCTCCTCGAAGACAGCTTCGGCGGGCCCGAGCCCCGCGCCATCCTGATCACCGGGCCGCCCGGGATCGGCAAATCCCGTCTGCGGTACGAGCTCATCGAGATCCTGCGGGAGCGGCACCCCGAGCTCACCGTCGCTGTCGGCCGCGGCGACTCGCTGAGCGCGGGCTCGCCGTTCTCGCTCCTCGGCTCCGCGCTCCGGGGCGCGGCCGGGATCACCGGCGGCGAGCCCGCCCCGGCGCAGCGGGAGCGGCTCCTCTCGCTCGTCGCCCGCGCCCAGGCGCTGACGCCGGGCGAGAGGACGAGGATCGCCGCGTTCCTCGGCGAGATCGTCGGCACGCCGTTCCCGGGCGAGGCGGATCCGAGCTTCCTCGAGGCGCGGCAGAGCCCGGCCCTGATGGCCGACCAGATCCCGCTCGCCTACCTCGACTTCATGGAGGCGGCGTGCGCGGCGGGGCCCTACCTGCTCGTGCTCGAGGACATCCAGTGGGGCGACGCGGCGTCGCTCAAGCTGATCGCGCGGGTCCTCCGGGAGCTCCGCGACCAGCCCTTCGCGGTGCTCTACCTGGCGCGGGTCGAGGTGCGGAAGGTCTTCCCCGTCCTCTGGGAGGGCAGCGAGGTGCACGAGATCACGCTCGGCGCGCTGCCGCGCCGCGCGGCCGAGGAGCTCGTGCGGCAGATGCTCGGCGACGAGCTCCCGCCCTCCGAGGTCGCGCGCCTCGTCGAGCGCGCGAGCGGCAACGCGTTCTACCTGGAGGAGCTCATCCGGGCGGTCGCGGAGGGGCGCGCGGACAGGCTGCCGGAGACGATCCTGGGCATGGTCGAGGCGCGGCTCGAGGCCATCCCCGCGGAGGCGCGGCGGCTGCTGCGGGCGGCGAGCATCTTCGGCGAGGCGTTCTGGAAGACCGGGGCGCTCGCCCTGCTCGGCGACGCCGGCGGGTCGACGCTCGCGGTGGACTGGCTGCCCTGGATGCTCCAGCGCGAGCTGCTCGAGCGCCGCGAGCAGAGCCGCTTCTCGGACGAGGAGGAGTACGCGTTCCGGCACGCGCTCATCCGCGACGGCTGCTACGCGATGCTGCCGGACCACGATCGCGCGCTCGGGCACCGGCTCGCCGCCGAGTGGCTGCTGCAGGCGGGAGAGCACGACGCCAAGGTGCTGGCCGAGCACTTCGAGCGGGGCGGCGAGCCGCGGCTCGCGGTGGAGTTCTACCTGCACGCGGCGGAGCAGGCGCTCGCCGGGAGCGACCCGGCCGCCGCGCGCGCGCTCGCGGACCGGGGGCTCGCGCTGGGCGCGGAGCGGGACGTCGAGGCGGTGCTCCGCGGGATCCGGGAGGGGGCGTCCCGCGCGCTGGGCGTGGCGGACGAGCGCGCCGCGCGCTCGTCGCGGTCGTGAGCGCTCGACGCCAAACCAACTGGCGGCGGAAGTACAGCCAGCGAAATACGGAGGCATCCCCTCAAATCAGGGCCGGGTGCACAGCGCCGCGCAGCGATCGTTGCGGCGACAACACCCACGCCGCCGCGTCACCTCCGAGGCACCCGCGCGACGCCGGCCAGGGCGGCGCTCCCGGCGGCTCCCTCAGGGGTCACCCCTCCGCGTCGTCGTCGCCGCCGGCGGCCTCGTCGGTCGCCGTGCGCCGCCCGAGCCAGCGGCGGAGCTGCGTCCGGTGCACGCCGAGCTCGCGGGCCGTGCGCGCCACGTTCCCCCCTTCGCGGCGCAGCACCGCCTCGATGACCTCGTCGGCGGGCAGCGACGTCGCCCGCCGCGTCTGCCGCTCGCCGGGCGGGGGCAGCGACGATGGCTGGCTCCTCCCCGCGGATTGCTCCGGCGCGCTCGCCTGCGGCGCGACGAAGGCTTGCCCCGCCGAGGGCGACAGGTGCCGCGCCTGGACCACGCGGCTCTTCTCGAGCTGCGCCGCGTGCGCCGCTGCGCGGATCTCCGCCATCATCTCCCGCACGTTGCCGGGCCACGCCCGCACGAGGCACGCCTCGATGAGCGACGCGTGGGCCACCAGCGGCGCGCTCTCCTGGCCGCGCTCGACAGCAGCGACGGCGCTCCGCAGCGCCGCGTCCACGAGCCACGGCACCTCCTCGGGTCGCTCGTGGAGCCGCGGAATGCGGACCGCCGGCTGCGCGACGCGGAAGTAGAGATCCTCGCGGACCTTCCCTGCGGCCACCTGCGCGCGCAGGTCCTTGTGGCTCGCCGACACGAGCGCGAAGTCCACCTGCACGGGCCGCGCGGCCCCGAGCGGGAGCACCTCCTTCGCCTCGAGCGCGCGGAGGAGCTTCGCCTGCACCCCGAGGTCGAGCTCGGCCACCTCGTCGAGGAAGAGGACCCCGGCGTGGGCGGCTTGCACGTACCCGTCGGAGTCGGCCACGGCGCCCGAATAGGCCCCCTTGCGCGCGCCGAAGAGCAGCCGCTCGGCGAGTCCGTTGGGGATGGCGGCGCAGTTCACGGCGACGAACGGCCCCCCGCGCCGCGGGCCGAGGGCGTGGAAGGCCCGCGCCGCGTGCTCCTTGCCGGTCCCGCTCTCGCCGGTGATGTGGAGCGTCGCTCCCAGGTGCGCCGCGCGATCGATCGCGTACCACGCACGGGCGAGGGTCGCCCCGAGGATCGTGCCCCCGGCCGTGGAGATCCCCGCCCGGAACGGCGCCACGTCGGCCCGGATCACGAACACCGATGAGCCCGTGCGCACGATGCGCAGCTCACCGCCCGCGCGCGCGCCGGTCAACGGAACGCCGTCGAGCGACGTTCCGTTTCGGCTATTGAGGTCTTCGACCTCCCACTGGCCCTGAGTCCAGCGCACGCGCGCGTGTTTGCGCGACATCCGCAGGTCGTCCAGGGGGACGCCCCCGACCTCGCCGCGCCCGAGAGCGAGCTCGCCGTCCTTGAGCGGGAGGACATCGCAGCGAGGGCTGTCCACGGAGAAGACGAGCACCAGCCCCGGTGTCGGCTTCGTGGAACACAAGGGGTCCGAAGCCGCTCCGAGCGCGTCGTCCAGGGTCGTCGTGAATGTAGTGGGCGCCACGTCGCCGACGAGTGTAACGTGGACCCGCAGCGGGAGCGACGCCGTTGCCGGCGCGCTCGCCGTCGACCCGCAGGCCCGCCGCGCTGCGAAAGCGAAGATCCACAGGCTCACGCCGCCGGGCGCGATCGAGCCGAGCGCCGTCAGTTCGGCAAGGGGAGCCAGAGCTGGCCGTCGACGCTGTGCCCCCAGCAATAGACGGTGCTGTCGGCCTTCACCCCGCAGTTATGGTTCCTGCCCACGCGGAGCTCCACGAAGGTCCCCGCGGGGTCGGTCGTCTCGCCGCTGAGATCCGACCCCCAGCAGTGGATCGTGCCGTCCGTCTTCAACCCGCAGCTGTGGGCAGAGCCCGCACCGACATGGGTGTACGTCCCCGCCGGAGCGGTGGCCTGGCCGAAGTTGTTGTATCCCCAGCAGTAGACGGTGCCGTCGGTCTTCACCCCGCAGTTGTGATTCAAGCCCGCGCTGACCTGCTGGTATAGACCAGGAGGAGTGTCGGTCTGGCCGAAGCTGTTGTATCCCCAGCAGTGCACGGTGCCGTTCGTTCTCACCGCACAGCTGTGACTTTCGCCCGCGCTGACGCTGAGGAAGTCGCCTTCCTGATCCTCGGCCCTGCCGTTGAGATTCTGGCCCCAGCAGTCCACATCGCCGAGCGTCGTCACCCCGCAGCTGTGGTAGGCGCCCGCATCGATCTGAACGAAGGGGCCAGCGGGCTCGGTGATCTGACCGTACGTGTTGTCCCCCCTGCAGTCCGCCGTGCCGTCTGCCTTCAGCCAGCAGGTGTGTTGGAAGCCCGCGCTCACCTGGGTGAAGGTGCCAGCGGGCGCCACGCTCCAGGAAGAAGTCGTGTTTCCCCAGCACTCCGCCGTTCCGTCCGCCCTGATGCCGCAGCTGTGATCGTTGCCCGCGGCGACGTGCGAGAACGCCATCATCGGCGGTGTGGTCCGCCCTGACCCGGGATATCCCCAGCAGACCACACTGCCGGTCGCCGTCACGCCGCAGGTGTGCTCTCTCATCGCGTTGATCTGGATGAAGTAGGCGTCGGGCGGTGAGGCCTGATCCTCGGTGTCCCTCCCCCAGCAGTCCACGTAGCCGGCCGTCCGCAGGCCGCAGCTGAAGTCGTGGCCCAGGGTGACCTGGGTGAAGGTGCCGGGCGGATCCGTGGCCTCGCCGTAGGTGTTGCTCCCCCAGCAGTGGACCGCGCCGTTCGTCCGCACCCCGCAGCTGTGGTGATCGCCCACGCTGACCTGGGTGTAAATGTACGGGGGGGCCGTGCTCTGTCCCTGGGCGTTGAGACCCCAGCAGTGGACGCCGCCGCTCGTCATCACCCCGCACGTGTGGAAATCGCCCGCGGCGACCTGGGTGAAGGTCCCCGACGGATCCGTCGCCTTGTCGTAGTCGTCGTTCCCCCAGCAGTGGACGGTGCCGTCCGTCCTGATCCCGCAGTTGTGGTTGTGGCCCGAGGCGACGTGGGTGTAGCTGCCCGGCGGATCCGCGCCCTGTCCATCGCTGTTGTCTCCCCAGCAATTGACCGCGCCGGCCGCCGTCACCCCGCAGGAATGACGGGTGCCCGCGCTCAGCTGCCGGTAGGCGCCGGCCTGCGCCGTGGACTGGCCGTACGTGTTGTCCCCCCAGCAGATCATCGTGCCGTTCGCCCGGAGCGCGCATGTGTGCAAGCTGCCCGCCGCGACCGTGACGTGCCCGAAGACGCTCCCGATCGCCGGATCCACCTCGTCGGTGCCCCAGCAGTCGACCGTGCCGTCCAGCCTCAGTCCGCAGGTGAGCCCGCGTTGCGTGCTGATCTGGGAGAAGAAGCCCGGAGGATCGATCGCCCCGCCATGAGCGTTGTTTCCCCAGCAGTCGACGGTGCCGTCCGGCTTCAGCCCGCAGCTGTGATAGACGCCCACGCTGACCTGGACGAAGGTGTCCGGGGGGGCGTCGAGCTGACCTTCATTGCTGCGCCCCCAGCAGTAGACCGTCCCGTCGGTCCTCAGCGCGCAGCTATGAAACGAGCCCGCGCTGACCTGGGTGTACGCGCCCGTCTGGTCCGTGCCCTGACCATAGGTGTTGTTGCCCCAGCACCTGATCGTGCCGTCCCGCCGCACCGCGCAGTTGTGGGAATCGCCTGCGCTGAGCTGTGTATACTGCGACAGCTGATCCAAGCCCTGGCCGTAATTGTCGCGCCCCCAGCAGTCGATCGTGCCGCTCGTCCGCAGCGCGCAGGTGTGATCCCGGCCAGCGCTGACCTGGACGAAGGTGTAGTCGGGACCCGGGGGATCCCAGGGGTCCGCCGAGGGATCCACGGGGTCTATGGCCTGACCATCGGTGTTGCGGCCCCAGCAGTGGACCCTGCCGTCCGTGCCGACCGCGCAGCTATGGGCGTCGCCCGCGCTGACCTGGAGGTATGTGCCCGCGGGATCG
Organism: Sorangium sp. So ce281; assembly: GCF_051527395.1. Taxonomy (NCBI): domain Bacteria; kingdom Pseudomonadati; phylum Myxococcota; order Polyangiales; family Polyangiaceae; genus Sorangium; species Sorangium sp. So ce281. The sequence goes on along the minus strand of NZ_CP150322.1, from coordinate 8,666,434 downwards.
TCGGCCTGGAGCTCGTCGTTGAGACCCCAGCAATCGATCGTGCTGTTCGGCCTCAGCGCGCAGGCGTGGCCGCGGCCGGCGCTCACGATCCACTCGTCGAATGCGGCGTGGAGCGGCGTGTCGTCGTCGCGGAGGGCTTGCGGGACCGCGGCGAGCTCGTCGCCGACGTCGGCGCCGGGCGCGCCCGGCATCTCGCCGGCGCACCCGAGCATGGCGAGCGCCGAGGCGCCCAGCGCGAGCGAGAAACCGAGCCTCCGGCCCCGGCTCGCGCGCGAGCTCACGGCCGCCGGTTTTCTGGACGTATGGTGCAACATGGTTCCTCGAGGATGATGTGTTAAGGTTAGGAGAGAAGAGCGGCAGGAGCCCTCGCCGACCCTTGTCGTGGCGGAGGCAGGAGGTCGCCCTCGGCGCAGGCGCGTCCTCCGAGATCGGTGTGCCCCGGAGCGGGGGCTCGCGTCGGAGCCGAGCGCCTCCGGCACCCTCGTGCGAAAGGGCTCATAGCAATCGGTGTGCCCGGAACGATCGCCGGGCGCGCCTCCGGGCCACCCCGAGCGGCGCGGCAGGCGGCGTCCGCGGCGTGCACTGCTCGAAGGGCGGGGCTCACGGCGCGGCGGTCCCTGCCCGAGAGCGAGCCGGCGGCACCGGACGAGTGGCACGTGGCACGTGGCACGTGCCACGTGCCACGTGCCATGTGCCATGTGGGCGCGCGTGCCACGAGCTCGGGGCGCCGGCGGCTCACGACAGGACACATGGCTCTTGACGATCGACGCCGCGGGGACGGCGAGCTCGTGGCGTCCGCTGCGCCGGCGCAGGGACGCAGAGGCGCAACGGCGGACAGGCGTCCTGCGCTCTTGCGCTCCCTAGTAGAAGTCCGGGTGCACGCAGACGTCGACCTCGTTGTTATCGAAGCCGAAGTGGTGGCCGACGTTCGCCTTGCACTTCAGGAAACCGCGGCACGTCCCGTGATTGCTGGGGTCGCAGTCGCCGTCGCCGAGAGCACACGGCTCGTCCACCGTGCACCGCCCCGATGTCGAGACGCGGTCTTCGTTGAACTCCTTGAGCCCCGGCATCCACGGCAGGTCGCACACGTTGGTCGTGTCGCTCTCGCCGATGGCGTACCCGACGTCGGGACGACAGACCAGACCCGCCTTGCACTCCTCGTGCTTGTTGCAGTTCCCCTCGTAGATCTGGCACCCGCCGACCGAAGCGCAGTACCCGCTCTCGCTGCTCGACTGGCGAGCGCCGGGCTCGACGCAGACGTCGAAGACGTCGGGCAAGCCCACGAGGGCGCCGTTGTTGCTGCCACAGACGAGGCCGGTCTTGCAATCGAAGTCCGAGTCGCAGTCGCCCTCGCCAACGCCGCACTTGCAATCGGGAGAGCAGAAACCATCGTCGATGTCGCTGGTGTCGAACGGCCCGCACTTGAGCGCGTCCATGACCCATGCCGCGAAGCTGTAGCTGTGTATGTTGCGGTTGGAAGACGCGTGGATCCCCTCGAGCGTCCACTCGCCGTTCGGGTGCGCGCTCTGCCAGACGGGGCCGCCTTGATCGCCGGAGATGTAGTCCCACACCACGCCCGTCACCATGATGTGAGCCTTGAGCTGGGTGTCCGGCTTGACGCCCGCCGTGTCGTCGTACGAGAACCCCCACACCTCGTCGTCCAGCGCGCTCTCCTCGATCGCGCCGCGCTCGCTCCTGAAGAACGAGAACGTCATCGCAGGGGCGTCGAGGTGCACGGTGCTCGCGAGGTGAGCGAGCGCGATGTCGACCTTGCCGTAGCTGTCGACATAGCCAAGGTGCCAGTCGGCAAGCGGATGCTTGTAGATCTTGTCCACGTTGGCGACGACGCCGGTCGTGGAGACCACCGAGTAGGCCGCGTCCAGGTCATGGGCGCAGCCCTCGCTCGTCAGGACCCAGTTCGAGTCGCTGCCGGCCTCGAGCAGATGGTCCGGGAGGAACACGGCGGAACACCTGTTGGCGCCATCTACCCTCCAGCGGCCGACGCGGCCTGATAAGTTCCCGGCGATGCCGAGGTCCAGCGCGAGCTGGGACGCCTGCACCTCCTCGGCGCCCGCGGCGTCGGAGCTCTCGGTCTCCGGGATCTCGGAGACGCAGCCAGCAAGCGCCGCCGCGAGCATCGCGAACCTCAACCGAACGATCGTCTTCATCTCTTTCTCCTCGCCGCCATCTTTCGATGGCCGGCATCGGACGATTGCCCCCATGCCTTCCTCGGCATGGGGCCGTGCTGGCGCGCTTTCGGAGTCACGGTCGCGGCATGGCCTGCCGCTCCTCGGCGCTTCCGCGCTCCCCGGGTATCCATGCAACGCCCATGCCGGGCGATGCTCCGCGGATGTCTCGCCCGGCCCACGACGCCCCGTGAGAGAGCACCGGAGCGCCACCGTGGCGAATCGCGCGGAATCGCGCAGAACTGCGCGGAATCGTGCGGGATCGAACGGAGAGAAGCGTCCCGACGACTGAACTCTTCCGCGAAAGCAGCGAGGGCAGCGAGAGCGCGCCGCGCGCAGGTCGCCGGGGCACGCTGGCACGCTGGCACGCTGGCACGGACACAACCGGGGGCACGCGTGCCTCGCTAGCTCGCGAGCGTTACAGCGCAGTAAAGTCGACGTGACTTGGTTCGCAGTGCGTGATGGGTGGAAATGCGTCGCCTTGAAGTTTGATCACGGGCTTCGAAAGCTCATTCTGGACCTCAAGGCTCCAGGCCCGCCTCGACAGGCGCGATCACGGCGAGGTGTCGTCCAGCCACGCGCGGGAGAGCGCGAGTGTGTGGGCGTTGGCGGAGACGTTCTCGAGGAAGCTCTTCCTGAGCACGGGTTCGCCGATCCTGGCCGAGCGGGCGAGCAGGTCGGCGCGCGCCTCGCGGAGGACGGCGCGGGCCGCCTCGGCGTCGCCGCTCGCGTGGAGCGCCTCGGCGTGGAGCGCGGGGAGCAGCTCCTGGCTACTGGAGCAGCTCGCCGGCCCGCCCGTCCGATCGAGCCTGCCCTTGTCCAGCAGCGCGGGGACGAGCTTCCGCAGCTCCGCGGCGATCTGGCAGGGGGTCCGGCGGCGGCAGCGATAGCACCGTCTTGGCCGCGGCCGGCACTGTCGAGGATGGCGGCCGAGGTGGCACAGGACCGGAACAGGCGAGAACCAGCGCCAGCAGGTCACCACGCCGTGACATGCGGGCCGGCTCAAGGAGGCGGGCGCCCCCATCGACGCCGTTGGCTGCCAGGCCCACGGCACGGGTGACCTGTCCGCCGCCACCGCGAAGCGGTTCATCGACAAGATCACCTCCGAGACCAGCTGTCTGGCGACACCTGACGAAGCTCCGGGAGAGCAGCGAGGTCGAAGAATGGTCACGAGCACAATATCGATCCAACGTAAGGTCCTCATCATGGCATCATCGCTCTTTGGTGCGACAGTGTTTCCGTCCGGCGCCATGGCCACGGGCGACGCTGGCGCGGCCCCTGCGGACAACGCCGGCGAGGACGAGGGCGGGCGCGCCTGCCGGGTCGAATCGGGGCCCAGCTCCCCGGCGGGCGCGGTCGCCGCCCTGCTCGCGCTGGGCGCGGTCGTGGCGCACCGGCGCGCGCGAAAGGCAGGTGCGCGTTGGGTCGCCGACGCGTGCGGGGGCTGATCGTGGCCGGCTCGAGGCGAGCGGCGCGACCACCGGCGGCTGACGACCCACTCAGGGCAAAGCCGGAGGACGAGGCCCGACCGGGGACGTTCACGCCGATCCGCCCCTCCGCCGCCGAGATCGGGCCCGGCCAATGGCAAGGCGCCGCTCGAGCGGCGCCTCGAGAGCGGCGGGCGCCGGGGCGCGGTCGTGGTGGATGTCGATACCATTCCCCCCGCCGCCCGCGCGCGACTATGCTTGGCCCCGATGGACGACAACTCTCCTCCCGAGGGGCGCATCAAGCGAAGCGGGCGCCGGGCCGCCGTCATGGTCGATGTGGCCAAGCTCGCCGGCGTCTCGTACCAGACGGTCTCGCGGGTCCTGCACGACAGCCCCCACGTGCATCGGGACACGCGGGAGCGCGTGCTCGACGCGATCCGCCAGCTCGACTACCGCCCGAGCTCCGTGGCGCAGGCGCTCGTCACCGGGCGCTCGCGGACGCTCGGCGTGGTCAGCTTCGACACGACGCACTACGGCCCGGCGTCGACGCTCCACGGGCTCGAGGCGGCGGCGCACGACGCCGGGTACGGCGTCAGCGTCGTCAGCCTGAAATCGCTCAGCCGGGCGCCGGTGGTGGATGCGGTGAAGGGGCTGTGCGATCAGGGCGCCGACGGCATCATGATCATCGCCCCGCTGCGGTCGGCGGTGGACGCGCTGCGCCACGTCACCTCCGACGTGCCGGTGGTCGCCGTCGAGGGGGGGCCGGACGATTCGGTCCCGGTGGTCGCCGTCGACCAGCACGGCGGCGCGGCGGCCGCGACCCGCCATCTCCTCGACCTGGGTCACCGGGCGGTGTGGCACATCGCCGGTTCGACCGAGTCGCTCGAGGCCGAGCAGCGCATCTACGCCTGGCGTTCGACGCTGGAGGCCGCGGGCGTCGAGCCGCCGCCTCTCCTGCGCGGCGACTGGAGCGCACGCTCGGGCTACGAGCTCGCCCCGCAGCTGGCGCGCACGCCGGGCGTCACCGCCGTGTTCGTGGCCAACGACCAGATGGCGCTGGGCGTGCTCCGCTACCTCCACGAGATCGGACGCGCGGTGCCGCGGGACATCAGCATCGTCGGCTTCGACGACATCCCGGAGGCGGCCTACTTCACGCCTCCGCTCACCACCGTCCGCCAGGACTTCTCCGAGCTGGGGCGCAGGTGCCTCCACCTGCTGCTCGGGCAGATCGAGAGCGGCCGCCGCTCCTGCTCGCGCGTCGTGGTCGATGCCGAGCTGGTCTTGCGCAAGAGCACCGCGGCGATCCCCCGGAACCGATGAGCGCTCCAGCCTGCCAGCTTCGTCTGCGCGCATCCCCTCACGGTTCAGAGACCTGGCGATGATACGCGCCGGATAGGTCGCGAGCGCGAGTATCCGGTGAATGACCTTTGCGATGCCTTATCCTCGAGGTGTGCCGGCAACATAGAGGCTTGTTGACGCTCACGATGGTTGATGCCCGATCGCGCAGGCGGTTCGATGGCCATCGCGGGGGTGAGAGACGGCGCTGTGGCTGCGTCTCCTTATCCCTCGGCCCCCCGGACGCGCGCCGTCGCTCGCTCGTGGCATGAATGCGGCGTCTGCCTCGAGCATCAGAGGCGGCATGGCAAGATCGTTCGAGTCCATCGGCTCGACTTCCAGGCTTCACCGGCGTGCCTCCGCCGCCCTGCTCCTCGCCGCCTTCAGCCCCACGAATGAATGCGATCCGAGCGCGCCCGGCAGCAGCAGCAGCAGCAGCAGCGGCGGTGCCGCGGGCGGCGGCGGGTACAGCTCCGCAACCACAGGAGACGGCGGCGGCTCGGCTGCCACGGGCAGCGGCGGCTCCGCAGGCCACGGCGGCGGCGGCTCCGCTGCGACGGGCAGCGGCGGCTCCGCAGGCCACGGCGGCGGCGACGAGAGCACCTCGACCGGGAGCGGCGGCTCGCCGGCGACATGCGTGCCGGGATCCATCGTCGCGTGCTACTCCGGCCCCGAGGGGACCAACGGCGTCGGGCGCTGTACGGCCGGGACGCAGACCTGTCGTCCTGACGGCTTCGGCTACGGGCCCTGCACGGGTGAGATCACCCCTGCTGCGGAGGTCTGCGCCACGCCGCAGGACGAGAGCTGCGACGGCGACCCCCATTGCCCGCAACCGGCCGCCTGGGCGCGCGGGTTCGGCATCGAGCCCACCCTTCCCACATCGACCATCGCCGTCGACGCCATGGGGAACTACTACATTTTCGGCGCCTTCGAAGGAACGGTCGACTTCGGCACCGGCCCTCTGACCAGCGCCGGTGACAGCGACATCTTCCTCCTCAAGCTCGACCCCTCGGGCGCGCCGCTCTGGAGCAAGCGCTTCGGCACCCCCTTCCCCGAGACAGGAGATGCCCTGGCCATCGACGGAAACGGCAACGTCCTGATCGCCGGCACCTACGAGGGCAACTACTCTGGCATCGGCATGGACCTCGGCTTCGGCGGGTGCGCCCTGCCGGCTCCGCCCGATCGTTCCGCGCAATTCATGGCCAAGCTCGACCCCGACGGCAATCACATCTGGAGCGATGGATTCAGCTTCTACTATCCGTATGCTACCTGGGCGACGAAGATGGCCATCGATGCTCTCGACGACGTGTACCTCGCCATCGGGTTGGAGGACGTGACAGCGGTGGTGAAGCTGGACGCGATGGGCAATGTCCTCTGGAGGCGTAGCACTCCGGGCAGCCCGAGCTTCCACATGAACCTCGCGCTCGACAGCGGCGGCAACGTGGTGACAGTGAAAAAAGCAGGCGTCGATGGCGACTACACTGTCCTCTACACGTACGTCTCAAAGCTCTCTCCGGATGGAGATTTGCTCTGGTCCCGGAGGTTGGACGACCACGACTTCCGTGGCAAGGTGGCGGTCAACTCGGCGGGCGAGATCCTCGTGTTGGCCGAGGGGGTTCTCATCAAGCTGGATCAGGACGGCGAGGAAGTGTTCACCCTGCCCGTCCTCCACACCGGCAACATCGCGGTCGACCCTGCGGACAACATCTTCCTCGGCGGGGTTGGGCTCACGATGCTCGACCCGAGCGGCGCCGAGCTCTGGACGCGCGACTTCGCGGCCTCTGTAGCGGACATGGCCATCTCCCCGAACGGCGCGGTCGCCGTCACCGGCGTCGTGAGCGGCCCTGTGGACTTCGGGACCGGCCCGATCGAGTATACAGAAGGCTGGGATATCTATGCTGCCACATTCAATCCGCCGGCCAGCGGCGACAGCGGCGAGGGAGGAGGCGGCGGCGGCGGCAGCGGCGGAGACCCGTCCGAGACGTGCGTGCCGGGCTCGGTCATCGCGTGCTACTCCGGCCCTGCCGGGACCAGGGGCGTCGGACCCTGCGCTGCGGGGACGCAGACCTGCCGGCCCAACGGCCTTGGCTTCGGCGCCTGCGTGGGCGAGGTGACGCCTGCCGAGGAGCTCTGCTCCACGCCGGAGGACGAGAACTGCGACGGCGACCCCCATTGCCCCATGCTGTCGTGGGCGCGCGGGTTCGGCAGCACCGGCGCCGACGAGGGCCTGAACATCGCGAGCGACGCCGCAGGCAACTACTATGTCACCGGCGCCTTCACAGGAACCGTCGACTTCGGCGCGGGCCCTCTGACCTCCCCGATCAGAAGCCACTTCCTGCTCAAGCTCGATCCATCGGGCGCGCCGCTCTGGAGCGAGCGCCTGCCCAGCGACCGCCCGCTCGTCATGGCCGTCGACGGCAACGGCGACCTCGTGCTCGCCGGCACATACTCGCCGGGCGGCGGCATGGTGTTGAGCCAGTGCCTGCCCCCCTATCCGGCCTATGATACAGCAGCCTTCGTGACCAAGCTCGACCGCGATGGCAACTCCATCTGGAGTCAAGCCCCCATCGCCCCGCCGGAAAGGCTGCTCGAAATCTTCAGCTATCCCGAGCGGATCGCCGTCGATGCGCTCGGCAACACCTACCTGGTCTTCGTCAACGTCTCGACGGACGGTGCCTACCTGTTGAAGCTGAGCCCTGGCGGCGATGTCCTCTGGAACCACAAGATCACGCCCCCTCCCGACGAGTACGACCACCCGCTCTACAACGCCGATCTCGCGATCGACAGCGCCGGCAACGCGCTGACCGTCACCGCACCGGAGTCCGCCGCAGGGAATCTCACGGTCAGCAAGCGCGACCCGACCGGCGCCGTGCTCTGGAGCCGCACGTTCGCGCCGGATCCGTCGATCCCCTCTGGCGGCGAGGGAAAGGCGGCTTGGTCGGTGACCGTCAATGCGGCTGACGAGGTCCTCGTGGCCGGCATCACGGACGGGACCGTCGATCTCGGCGGCGGCGTGCTGCCCGCCGGCCCCGTGCTCCTCCAGCTGGACGCCGCGGGCGCCCACGTGTTCAGCGACGCGATCCCCTTCGGCGACGCGCTCGCGCTCGATTCCGCTGGTAACATCGTCGTCGCCGGAGACGGGCTCGCCAAGCTCGACCCGAGCGGCGCCGAGCTCTGGACCCTCGGCTTCGGCGCCAGCGCACATGGCATCACGATCTCGCCGAGCGGCGTGATCGCCCTCACAGGGGCTGCGAGCGCGGCGGTCGACTTCGGGACCGGCCCCATCCCCCACGCCGGCGGCTCCGACATCTTCGTCGCGACGTTCAATCCCTGAAACCCATGGGGGGAAGGGCGCCATGTTCGAGATCGAAGAGCCCTTGCCGCCATGGGGCTGATCTCCCGGAGAGCCGTGCGCACTTGCGTCAACTCTGGAATTCTCGCTCTAAGACGGCCGGTGGGCCTCGCCAGGCACAACGATCGAGCGCCGATGGGCCTGTGGTACGCTACGATCAGGCCCTTGTGTCGAAGCGCAGTGTACAACCGGAGGCCCGCGGCACCCGTGTGATCGAGGTGGCAGGCGGTCCGCGGCTCGTCGTCCCCCGCGGCCGCCTCACGGCCGTGGACGGGCCGAGCGCGGGCCACACGATCGCCGTCGAGGCTGCTCCGGTGGTCGTCGGCGCGGGCGATGACGTCGATTTCACGCTCGCGGATCCTGCGGTGAGCGCGCGCCACCTCGAGATCGCTGCCACGCCCCTCGGCTTCCGCTTGCGCGATCTCGGGAGCACGAACGGGACGTTCGTCGACGGCCGGCGCACCGGCGAAGTCTGGCTCGGCGAGGCCACGGAGATCCGCGCCGGAGAGACGCGCCTTTCCTTCACCCTCGAGGAGGGGGCGCGGGAGCTCCCGCTCTCGCGTGCCATGAACTTCGGCGATCTCCTCGGCCACAGCCCGCCGATGCGCGCCGCCTTCGCGATCCTCGAGGGCGCGGCCCGCAGCGACGCGACGGTGCTCGTGCTCGGCGATTCGGGCACGGGCAAGGAGCTCGCCGCGCGCGCCATCCACGAGCGTTCTCCGCGGCGCGATGGGCCGTTCGTGATCCTCGACTGCGGCGCGGCCAGCCCGACGCTGCTGGAGGCGCAGCTCTTCGGCCACGCGCGCGGGGCGTTCACCGGCGCCACCGAGGCACGTGAGGGCCTCTTCGAGGCGGCGCACGGCGGCACGCTCGTCCTCGACGAGATCGGCGAGCTCCCGCTCGAGCTCCAGCCGAAGCTGCTCCGCGCGCTCGAGGCGCGCACCGTCTGCCGCCTCGGCGAGCCGAGGCCGCGGCACATCGACGTCCGGTACATCGCCTGCACGCACCGGCTCCTCGAGGCCGAGGTCCGCGCCGGGCGCTTCCGGCAAGATCTCTATTTCCGGCTCTCTGTCGTGACGGTCCGCCTCCCGCCGCTCCGAGAGCGAAAGGAAGAGATCCCGCGGCTCGTCAGCCACTTCCTCGGCAAGCTCGCGCCGGGCGCCCCGATCGATCCGCCCAGGTCCATGCTCGAGCTGCTCGCGAGCCACACATGGCCGGGCAACGTGCGCGAGCTGCGCAACGTCGTCGAGCGGTTCCTGACGCTCCCAGGGGTCCCGGCGGCGTCGTTGCTCGGCACCTCGAGCGGGGCTCCGGGCGGCGCCGAGCTCGGCGGCCTGCCGATCCCCGTCGGCGAGCCGTTCCACGAGGCGAAGCGCACATGGACCGAGCGCTTCGAGCAAGCTTACCTCGAGCACCTCCTCGCGCGGGCGCAGGGCAATGTCTCCGAGGCCGCGCGGCTCGCCGGGCTCTCCCGCCAGTCGTGCTATCGGCTGATGCAGAAGCATGGCCTCCGGGTCGAGTGAGCCGGCCGCCGAGGGCGACCTCCATGTCCCCGCCGCCCCCGGCTGGCTCGTCGTGCGCCGCATCGCCGTGGGCGGGATGGCCGAGGTGTTCCTCGTGCGCGGCGAGCGGGCCTCCCGCGCGGTGCTGAAGCGGATGCTGCCTCAGCACCGGGGCGATCCCGAGCTCGTCCGCGCCTTCGTGCACGAGGCAGAGCTCGGGCGCGCGCTCGCGACGCCGGTCCATCCGGCCCTCGTCCGCACGCTGGAGCACGGCGAGGACGCGATGGGCGGGTGGATCGTCCTCGAGCACGTCGAAGGGGCAACGCTCGCCGAGATCCTCGCCGCCGCCCGCCGCGCCGGGGAGGCCGTGCCGCTCGGCGTCGCGCTGCATGTCACCGCGACGCTTCTCGACGTGCTCGCGTTCGTGCACGGCGCCACGGACGCCGCGGGCCGCCCGCTCGGGATCGTGCACCGCGACGTCACGCCGGAGAACCTCCTCGTCTCGCGCGATGGGGCCGTCAAGCTCGGCGACTTCGGCATCGCGCGCTCGCGCCTGCGGGACGCGCGCACGCGGACCGGCGTCATCAAGGGCAAGCTCGCGTATCTCGCGCCCGAGCAGGTGACCGGATCGAGCGTGGACGCGCGCGCGGATCTGTATGCCGCCGGGATCCTCCTCTGGGAGCTCGTGACCGGCCGGCCCTGGCTCGACGCAGCCGACGAGCTCTCGCTGCTGCGCGCAGCGGAGGATCCGCCGCGCCGGTCGCCCTCGTCGCTCGGCGGCGACCCGCGCCTCGACCCTGTGCTCGCCCGCGCGCTGGCGCGCTTCCCCGAGGAGCGATTCCCGACCGCCGCCGCCTTCCGCGGCGCGCTCGCCCCGCTGCTCGAGACCGAGCTCCGGGGCGACGAGCGGGCCTGGCTGGCCCGCGGCGCGCAGGCCCTTGCCCTGCCCGGACCGGCGCCCTGCGCGCCCGATCCTGCCCCGGCGCCGCCGCCGGAGCCGCCGCGCGCCGCGCCCTCCTCCGAGACGGGACAGCCCCGCGCCGGGAGCCCGCAGCCCGCCCGCGCGGCGTGGCCCGCCATCGCCGCGCTCGCCGCGACGCTGCTCGCCGGCGCGCTGGCCGGAGAGCGCATGCTGCGCGCAGGCGGAGCGGCGTCGCGTGCGATCCCGATGCGGGTCGCGTCGGTCGCGACGGCGGCGAGCGGAGGCACGGCCGCCGAGGTTCCGTCCGCGCCCGCGGCTGGGGCCGCTCCGGTCGCCACGGCGGCGAGCGGGGGCAGCGTTGCCGGGGTCCCGTCTGCGCCCGCGGCCGGGGATGTCGCGGCGAAAGCGTCCTTTCCGAGCGCGTCAGGGCCCCTCGGCGGCGCCCCACCGGCCCGAGGGCCAGCCGCCTCCGCGCCTTCCGGCGGCGCCTCCGCGCCGTCTGCCGCCGACGGTGGCTTGCCCGCCCGCGCTGAAGCCGGCGAAGCCCTCGCTGCGCCACCGGCCAGGCTGGAGGGCGCGCCGGTCGACGAGCGCGCGGCCGCGCTGCGCGCTCGGCTCGACGCCGCCCGCGCCTCGCTCGCGAAGCGCGGGATCGATGCCGCGGACCTCCCGCCCGGCCTGCGCGCCTCCGCGGCGCGCGCCGAGGCTGCCCTCGCCGAGGGGGACGTCGCCGCGGCGGCCTCCGAGGTCGACACGTTCGTCGCGACCACCGCCGGGCTGCGGCTCGACCAGGAGATCCTGCGCCGAAAGCTCGATCGGGTGGGGGCCCTGCTTCGCGCCGCGCGCGCGCGCGGCGCCGACACGCGCGGCGCCGACACGCGCGCTGCGGCGGCGCTGCAGTCGTTCCTCGACAGGCGCTACGAGGCGACGAACGCCGAGCTCGACGCCCTCCTCGCGGAGCTCGCGCGATGAGGGTGCGCCGTCAGCGGCAGAGCCCGCTGGCGGCGTCGCAGCGGTGCTCCGGAGCGCACGGCGAGAAGAGCGCGTCGGCGCGACAGTCGTCGACGCACAGGGCGCGCAGCCGATCGCACACGCGCCCTCCCGGGCACGGCACGGGGCAGTCTCTGGGGAGGCAGACCCCGCCGACGCACGCGGCGCCCAGGGGACACTCGTAGTCCAGCGCGCACGGGGGCTCGGTCGGCACCGTTGGGGGCGGCTCGCAGGACAGGGAGAAGTCGCCGAGATACCCCTGCGCGCCCGCTTCTGCCGCGACCTGATCGAGCGGCTGCCCTGCCAGATCGCGTACCGCGCTGGCGATGGCGACGCGATACGCGAGCCCGCCGACCCCCACGAGCCTCGGCGTGGCGACGTTTGCGACGAGCCCTGACGGATCCATGGCCACCGAGATCGGCCCTGGATCTGGCGTGATCACGACGGCGCCCGGCGCGCGCAGGCTCGCCTCGTCGATGGGGCGTGAGAATGAGATGACGAGCGAAGGCACGGCACATTCGAGCGCGACGCCTCCATCGTCGGGCAAGACGCGCTCGACGCGAGGTGGCCTCACCTCCGGCCGCAGGTTGAAGGGCACCGTCATCCTCGGCGGCGGCGCCGCGAGGCGCGCCCCCATCAGCTCGCCGCGCGCGACGAAGCTGCCCGGCGCCGGGCTCGCCTGCAGGCCGAGCACCCGGATAGTGAGCGAGACGTCGGGTAGACCGCCCTGCTCGATGCGGATGATCGGGAGCCGCTCCCGCTCGATCGAGAGGGTGAATACGAGCTCGAGCGCCGCATCCACGTCGGCGTTCTTCACCTGCACGCCGCCCTGCGACCGCTCCTCGCCCGGGGCGTAAAGGCCCTCCTCGGCGTCGACGACGAGCACGGCCTGCTGGACGTGCGCGAGGAGCTGCTCGGTCGTGTTCACGTTCGGATCGGGCACGAGCATCAGGTCGAGCGCGGGCGGCTCCGCGCACCCTGCCGCGCCGAGCGCGAGCCCGGCGGCGCCGAGCGCGAGCGCGCGCCGGAGGGCGGGAGAGGGGCCCCTCGCGGCGTCCTGCCCAGGCTCGCGCGCCGCAGGATCGCGCCGGCGCCGGCTCATGGCGGGGTGAGCACCACGTCGGGGTCGCCCTCGCCGCTGCTCAGCGCGACGCCGATCCCGGCCGCGGCGCCGGCCGTCGCCGCGGCGGCTACGCCGACCCAGAGCCACGGCTCCTCGTACCAGGCGCGGCGCGGCCCCGGCGGGAGGGGCGCCCAGGGCTTCGCGAGCCGCTCGCCCAGCCGCTCGATCGCGGCGCGGAGCCGCGCCGGATCCGCGTCGTGCACGACCTCCTGCATGAGCTGCTCCCTCATCTGTGTCTCCACGTCGACGATCGCGCCGCGCACGAGCACGGTCGCGCCGAGCCCCGCGAGCTCGGTCCGGACGATCTTCGAGGCGCCGAGCGCGCGGGCCGCCTCCCGCACGCACGCGGCGTCGTCGGCGCAGCCGGGGCTGCGCGACAGCCGCGCCGAGAGCAGCGAGACCCGCGCGCCCCCGCGCCGCGCGAGCGCAGACGTCATCGCGCTGTCGCCGTCGATGCCCTCGACGCTCGCCTCGGTGGCCCATGCGGTGGGCATGAGCGCGACGTGGACGCCGGGCCGCGGCGTGCGGGGCGCTTCGCCGGTCGCCCCGGCGCACCCCGCGACGAGCGCTGGAGCGCCGGCGAGCAGCGCGATCAGCGCGAGCTCACGTCCGGAGGGCACGCCGGGAAAACCCAGCTGCAGGAGTCCCCGTCCGTCGGCGTGCATGCAGGGTAGATGCGGGTTCCGTCCGGGCATGTCCAGTATTCCGCGGGCGGCGGCTCACCACACGCGTCGACGCCGCAGACGTCGCTCACGTCCGGAGTGCACGTCGGGAAAACCCAGCTGCAGGAGTCCCCGTCCGTCGGCGTGCATGCAGGGTAGATGCGGGTTCCGTTCGGGCATGTCCAGTATTCCGCGGGCGGCGGCTCACCACACGCGTCGGCGCCGCAGACGGGCTGCCGGCACTCGCGGACTTCCCAGCCGCAGGTGCCATCCGGGTGAGGGATGCACCGGCCCGTGTTCCCGCCGATCGAGCCGTCGGCGCACTCCCAGGACGGCATCCCGAGCGCGGGCCCGCACGCGTCGACATCGCACGTGAGGGCGCCGTCCGCGCACCTGACGAACGTGGTGTCCGAGCCCGCGCCGTAGAGCGGAGCGCAGTCGTCGCGCAGGAGACAGGCGGCTTCGTCGAGCTCATCGCACGCGATCCACGATGGGGTTGCGCCTGTCGTGGCGCCGCCGTTGACAGTGGTGCAGTTCACCATCGCAGCGAGCGCGGTGAGCGCGAGGAAGGCGGTGGCGAGTCGATTTCTCATGATCGTGTTCTCCTCGTCCTTTCAGGGTTGCCGGACCCTGTGCCCTGTAGCAATGGCCATTCCACCCCTTCCCGCGCGCATTCCTCGGGCGATCGCGCCGCTGGATCCGGCGCCGATCGTCACGCGCCGTTGACACCTGTCCACCGCCCGTGACAGGGGCCCGTTGCGGGGTGCGCGAACAGGGGCTCCCGGACGGGCCATGTCCACTTCTCCACCATTGACGACAACTGCACTGGTGTCGGGATCGGGCTCGACCCCGGTCAAGTCACGGTCTCGGAGGCCACGCTCTCTCGTTCCAGCACGCTCTCCCAGCGTTCACGCGGCGACCACCGTACTGGAAAAGCACCGTTGTGCGCCGCAAGGCGCTCGGTGACGCCGTGGAGCGTCTCGCGACGCGCCTCCCGGGCCAGACCAACCCCCGGACGGACACGGGGGCCCACGGCACGCCGGTGCGCCCCTTGGTGGCGCCCGATGGTCTTTCACGTGTCGCCTGCGGCGACGGAGGCTTCGATGCCGAATCGCTGCGCGATCTTGATGACGTCCTCGCCCGTCGTAGCGGCCCCCAGCCCCCTCGTCCCAGCACGAGTCGCCCGCCGTCAACCCTCCCGGAGGTCAGGCCCGCTCCGGCCCCTTGCTGTCCTGGCCCTTCGGCCTGGGCGTGGCGTCGTCGGCGTCCGCTCGTTCCAGCCACGTTTGCGCCGCGCGTACGAGCGTCTTCACCTCGCGTCGGGAGAGGCCCTCGGCGCGCTTCAGGAACGCCTCGAGCGCCTCCCGAGCCTTCGCCGGCCGCCCTGCATGGGCCTGTAGTCTCCCTTCGTGATAGAGCGCCTCCACGAGCGACGGAGTCAGCCGCAGCGCGCGTCGGGCGGCCGCGATGCCGGCGTCGATGTCGCCGCCGCCGGCGTGCTCGCGGAGCGCGCAGGTCGAGTCGGCGAGGGCGAGCTGGGCGCCGGCGTCGTCGGGGTTGGCTTGCGCGGCCGCCACGGCCTCGGCGTGGTGCGCTGCGCGCGCTTTCCCCTGCCGGATCTCACGCCGGCAGCGAGCGCAGTCGACAGCGTCGGCGTCGATCAGGAAGCGCAACGTCTCGTACCAGTACCGCTGCTCGGTCGCGCGGAACACGAAGTCTTCACCGCAGGTGCGACAGGGCCGCTGGCGATCGACGTAGAACAGCACCGGGCCGCCCATGCCGAACACCTGGCGCGAGATGTCGGCGCGCACGGCGCCGGGAGGGAGCTTGCGCACGTCGTCGGGGTGGAGGTCCCAGAGCGAGAAGCTGCGTCCCTCGGGCGTCGTCACGGTGCGCTCGAGCAGACGCAGCGCTCCGAATTCGGAGTCCCACACCTGCACCCGCGCCTCGGGGGAGGCGGGCGATGGATCGCGGCGCGACCGGCGTCTGGCCATCCGGTAGGATAGCAAGATCAGGGCTCCAGCGCGAGGGCGCCTGCCGTCCCGCACCCGGGCCTCCTTGAAACGGGCGTCGCGTGTGCCCGGCCATCCGCGAAACCACGTCATGGATCAGGTCACTGGATACAGCCATCACCGCCACGACGAAGGTGCACAGCAACCGGAAGGGAGAGCGCTCGTCAAGATTCGCGGGTGTGCCCACGGCACGCCGATGCGCCCCTTGGCGCGCGCGGCGCCGCCCGGACCACGCTCTTTCGACCCAGGACCGAGCCATCACGACGCTCGCGGTCCCACCCTTTCGCTCTGCCGCGCTACACTTCCTCGCGCTGCGCTCCGGCTTGATTTGCCTACGCGCCCATCCGGTGCCGTATTGAGATCTCCAGGGCCGTGCTCCAGGTCCAAACGGCAGCATGCTGGAGCGCACCCGCCAGGGACCGGCGGCAAAGAAACGAGGGTTGTCATGAGCAGCCGTGCCCAGGTGCTGTTTCAGGTGGGCGCGCAGGCCCGATGGGTCTCCTGTGCAGCCCCGGCGTCGTCTCGCGCCTTTTGTGGTTGCAGCGCACCTCTTTTTCTCTCGTTCACCTCCTGCGGGCCCGCTGCCCGCGGCGCCGGGGCTCCCCGCGCCGTAGGGCCGGCCCGCCGCCCTCCTCGATTCGATGCGCGGCACACCGCCTCTCCCAGCCCTCGGCCCGAGCGCCTCTTCGCGGCGCGACCGACTCGTGCTCTCCTCTGGCCAATACCTTGTTCGTCGATACCCTCGCCGAGCCTCCGGCCCCTCATTCCGAGGGGCGCTGGCCCCGACAAGGAGGCGTATTTTTGCCGTGGCGAAGGCGTCCACCACCACGTCGTCCAGGACCTACAAGGCCGCAACGAGGCGCGCGTCGCGCGAGACACGGGGCGCGCCTCGCTCCTCGACGGGCGCAGCAGCGTACACGCTGAGCGCCGCCCGCGAGGCCGAGCTCCTCCGAGAGGCCGAGTCGCTGGGTGACAACACCGTGATTTTTCCCGGCAAGCTCGCTCGGCGCGTCATCGGGTCGAGCCGCATCCAGCTCGCCGCCGAGCGCGATGCGGCCGATCTCGTCCGCACCCCCTTCCCCGAGGACGAGCCCGCGCTGACCCCCGCAGGCTCACGCCGGCGATCGGGGTCTCGAGCTCGTCCACGAGGACGACCTCGTAGAACGAGAGATCGGTCCCCGCCTCGCGAGCCCGTGACGCCGCCGGTGGATCGTTCGGCGCGCGGGCTCCTGGGCCTGGGAGCGCGGCGGATACCGAGGCGTGGATCTCGCGAAGAGCGACGAGCTCTCGGTGCTTCGAGGCCTGACGCACCCGGGCGGCGATCCGGTCGCGGAGAACTCGCTGGTCCTGCTGATGCAGGCTCGACCGGCCGCAGAGGGGGAGCTCGCAGTAGATCTCCTGAAGGACGTGGAGATCCTCGCTCCGCCGGGCATCGATCGCGGACGATGCAAACAGGGGCGGGACGCGCTCCATGTGTGCCCTGGAGGGAGCATCGGGCGCGTGGTTCGCGCGTACGAGGTAGAGCGCCGGAGGAGCGCAGCGAGGAGCCGCTTGAGATGAGCTCGCTCCCCACATCACCTTTCCGCCAGGAGCCCATGCGGGCTCGCATCTTCGCCGTGCGCGTGGCTCGCGACCCCGCACGTGCTCGCAGCTTGCCGCGCCGCCCCCCCGCTGATAGCTCGCTGGGCGCAATCAGGAAGCGAGGGGACGTATGAGCGAATACCGAACAATCGCGGCGGCGCCGGTGCTGGTGGCGGCGTTCCGGGATCAGATCTTCGGCGTCGACCCGGCCACCGGGCGCGTGCTCTGGGAGTACAAGCAGGCCGGGGTCGGTTTCTCTTCCACAGCGCTCCTGATCACGCCTGCGGCGATCTACGCGGCGAGCTTCAGCCGCGTCGCCTGTCTGCATTACCCGACGGGCGAGCTGCTCTGGGAGGTGAAGGCCGCCACGCAGGGCCGCGCCACGCTCCTCCTGGAGGGAGACCGGCTCTTCGTCGCCAAGCAGGGCGAGGTGGAGTGTTTCTCGCTCACCGGCAAGAGCCTCTGGCACAACCAGTTCAAGAGCAAGGGGATGGGCCCGGTCGCCCTGGGCGTGCCGGACAATGTGGCGCAGCCGGACGACAAGGACTGACGCCCCCCCGGCGCTACGCCGCCCGCGCCTCCCAGTCGATCCGGTACGCGTGCACGCGCGCCTGCGCCGCCGCGCCTGGCGGACGATCGCCTCGACGCGCGGCCGCCGCAGACGCTCGAACGCCGCGAACGCCTGCTCCGGCTCGGCCGCGTTCCGGAGGCACCGCGCGAGGAGCCGTCGTCCCGAGAAGACGACGCTCTGCGAGATCGTGCGCGACGACGTGGAGACGCTGTACGGGGCCATCGACGACGGCGCCATCGCCGTCCGGATACCCGAGCACGCGAAGAAGGAGCTCGAAGCCTACCTCGACTGCGGGCTGCTCTGCCGCGGGTTCGCGCGGCTCCTGTGCGAGCGCTGCGAAGAGAGTCGGCTGGTGGCCTTCAGCTGTAAAGGACGCGGTTTCTGCCCGTCGTGTCTGGGCCGACGCATGGGTGCCACGGCGGCGAACCTGATCGAGGACGTCCTGCCCGAGGTGGCGCACCGTCCGTGGGTGCTGACGTTTCCGTTTCCGTGGCGGCGCAGACTCGCTGATCGGCCGCGGGCGCATCGCCAAGTACAGCGACAACGGGCGCCGCATCGACGTCCGCGCGCGCCTGCTCGCGGAGCAGCGGAGCCGGCCCGAGGACCTCGCGCGCATCCAGGTGAGGAGCGCGTCGGGGGCGCTGGTGCCGCTCACGTCGGTGGTCAGCTACGAGGAGCTCCCCGCGCTGCAGGCGATCACGCGCCGCGATCGCGAGCGCGCGATCTCGATCGCGACGTCGATGGCCGCGGTCCCGTCGGCGCTGGCGCTCGGCCCCGGCGCCGAGATCCGGGCCCCGATGGCCGCCGCGGTCATCGGAGGACTGCACGTCTCGACGGCGCTCAGCCTCCTCGACGACCACACGCCCTGCTACCGACAAGACGTGGAGTCGGACCGGCACGGTTTCCGCATCGGCCGCGGCAACATGACAGGCTGGCAGTAGGATTGTGGTCGGGCAGTCCGGCGATGGTCGCGGTCCGGCGCCCACCCCTCTTAACGCGGCGCTCCGAAGGAGCCCTGCCAGCCATGTCCTCCCTCGGGCCCGAAGATACCCGCGGGCCGGTCGATTGGAATTGACACCGGCAGTGTGAGCGTTCACATTCCAGTCGAGGACCACCCCTTTGTTTCGGCTTGCTCGGGTCCTCCTGAGTACCGAGCTCTTCGTCAACATGATCCATTCAGTCGATTTTTACACCGATCCTGTTCGCTCGGTCGTCGCGGAAGCGATTGCTGATCGATGGTGAACGGCGTTTTGCCAAGAGCGATCCAATAGAGGACGCGACAGCCCTCGCTTGTTCGACGGCTGTCGTGAAATCCTGGGTGCTGTCCACCGGAGACGATTTCGTCAAGAATCCGGCGATGCTGGCGGAGCGACAGGATGGCAAGCTCGGGAACGAGGGAACCTATGTCGCGGCGGGCCGTGCTGAGACGCTCCTCGGGCGCGCCAGCGTCATCACATCGGCCCCGTCCGGGAGCTCGTCTGAGCCGGGTGGGAGGCGCTTTGCCAGGGAGGCGGATCCCGCAAGGAACGTTCTGTCACCTGAGGGGAGCGTGGCGAGCCGCCCTTGACACGCTCGAATCGTTTCGTTTCCTTTTCACCTGATTCCGGTACGTAGGAGACCTGTGATGCAAGATCAAACGTTCATCCGACTCGCCTTTTGTGTCACCCTTGCGAGCTGTGTCGCGATTTCGTGCGCCCCCGCCGAGTCCGACTCGAACAACGACGGAGGGGGCGGAGGCGGCGCAGGGGGCGTAGGCGGCGCAGGGGGCGGAGCGACGGCGAGCGGCTCCGTCACAAGCGCGAGCGGCAGCGGCGTTTCGACCTCTAGCAGCACCACCGCGGCCGGGACCGGCGGTGACGACAGCGGCGGGAGCGGCGGGAGCGGCGGGGCTGAGCCGACCGGCAGCGGCGGTAGTGGCGTGGGTGGCTGGCCCGAAGGAGCCATTCCCATGGGGAACGCGCCTGTGCGGAGCGCGGGGTGCGGCAAGGCCACCACGTTGACGACCAAGGAGTATACGATCTCGAGTTCGGGCCAGAATCGCGTGTACTACGTCGATATGCCCAAGAACTACGACATGAACAAGCCCTACCGGCTGTTCTACACCTCGCATTGGATCGGCAGCCGCTGGCAAGACGTCGAGGGGCAAGACTTTTACTTTCTCAAACCGCAGTTGGAGGCCGACGGAGAGCAAGCCATCTTCGTGGCCCCCTCCTCGGACGGCGCGACGTGGCAAGAGAAGGACCACGCGCTGTTCGACGACATCATGGCGCTCATGAATGAGAATGTCTGCTACGACACGACCCGCGTGTTCGCGACCGGCTTCAGCTTCGGAGGGATGATCACCTATTCGCTGTCGACGAACCATCAAGCGGAAATCCGTGCGGCCGTGGGCATCGCCCCGGCCAACTACAACATCTGGTTGCCTGAAAAGACACGGAAGCCCATCGCTTGGATGCACACGACGGGCATGAGCGACGGGACTTGCCCCTGGGTGAGCAACGAAGGTCAAAAGCGAGGGGCCAAGTTCATTGCCCTCGAGAAGGCCGAAGACAACGGCTGCACGATTCCGGACAACATCCCGACTTCGAACGGCGCGTACAGCTGCTTCGATTTCAAGGATTGCGATCCGGAACATCCGACGCGGGTGTGCACCTTCGGCGGCGGGCACACGAACATCGACGGCAATCCGAATTGGATTCCCATCGAGTCGTGGAAGTTCTTCAAGCAGTTCTGACCGACGTCCTCGCCGCGGACGGGACCCTCGCCCGCGCGCAGCGCCGCGCTCAAGGAGGCGACCTCGGCGCTCCACAGGCGCTGCATGGCGAGGATTTGCTCGCGCACCAGCGCCCAGCGGCGGCCGAAGTCGACGCCGTGGTCGGGCTCACCGGGATGTGGGGGTGCTCGGGGAGGCAGATCGCCGAGGCGCTCCGCGCCAATCCTTCAGGGCGCTTTAAGCCCCAGGCATCTTGAGGCCGCGCTCGTCCATCACGGCTTTGTTGCGCGCCTCGCTCTTCGCGTACGCCGGGCGGGCTCTGACCCGCTCGGCATATCCGGTGAAGCTCGGGCGCGGCTCGAGCATCTTGAAGTCGAGCATGTACGCGATGGTGCCGCCGAAGATGACGTCGGCCATCGAGAACTCCTTGCCGAGGACGAAGTCACGGCCCGAGATGGCCGATTCCATCGTCGCGATCATGTCGTCGTAGTTGCCCCAACCGGCGGAGCCGGCGCGGAACTCCCAGTTGCCGACCTTGGCCATCGAGCCGGGCTCGATGACCGAGGGGGCGAAGAGCGACCAGCGAAAATACGTGCCGCGCGCCGCGTCGTCGAGCTTCGGCGCGAGGCGGCCCGGGGCATAACGATCCGCGAGATAGAGGCCGATCGCCGCGGATTCGGTGACGACGGTGTCGCCGTCGACGAGCACGGGCAGCTTGCCCATCGGATTGAGCTTCGTGACGTCCTCCTTCTTCTGGTCGCCGGCCATGATGTCGACGAACTTGAGCTCGTACTCGACGCCGACTTCCTCGAGCATCCACACAGTGTTGGCGGCGCGCGAAAACGGGTGGTGGTAAAGAACGATGGCCATGGTGGTGTCTGTCTCTCCGTTCGTTTCCGCCGGTCGGTCGGCGGCGCGGCGGAGGCTACCAGAGTCCGGCCCCGTTGGGCGGCGCCAGGTGCGGCAGATCTGAATTTTTCTGCCCGCCGCGTTCATGGCTCGCTTCGGCGACCGCTCGTCATCGACCGGTTGTTCGGGCGGGCTGGGACGGTGAGGGGCGGGAGCGGCTCGTGAGGTGCTGCGCCCGCCCCCGCTTTGCCCTGGAGCGCCTCCGTGTGCTGAGGAGCGGCGTGACACCTGTAAAGCTGCTTGCGCGGCTATCCACACTTCTCCCCCCGCTGAGGTACCCGGTCGCAATCGCCAGGCTCATGGGACCACATTCGGGTGCTAACGCCACTCTCATGGGTCCACCTCATCGCCAGGGTCATAGGGCCACACGCCAGGTGGCGTAACCCGGTATCGCCAGGGTCATGGGGCCACCCTGATCCGGCGCGGCTACTCTGGGCTTGACAACCGGCTGCGAAGGCGTCGTGCCGACCGACGGCGGCGCCGGTCGAGCTGGTTTACTTTCGCGAGCACCGCCGTCGCATACGGTATGCAACCTGGCGGGCCGCGTACCCTTCCGTCGGCTCAGGTGTAGTCGAGGCGGCTTGCAAGACGCTGGCAGCGCAGCGCATGAAACGGAGCGGAATCCGCTGAAGGCATGAGCGTGGCCAGGCGATTCTGACCTTCCGCGGCCTGATCCAGAGCGAGCGCTTCGACGGCGCCTGAGCGTTGCTTGCAGCCACATATAAAACTGAGGTGACACTCCTTGAAAATGTTATCGGATTGAACGACTATCGGCGATAATCCTGCTGTCAGTGTGGGAGCTACACCCTTCCGGAATGCTGAGCGCGCGATCCCACGGAAGGGATGGCCTGGTCCGACGGGTCCGCGTGCGCAGCGGAAGGCGCCGGGCCTGAGCCCTGAGACGACCCTGGAAGCGCAGGCCGCGCTGCGATGACGCCGTGTGCTTCCCCGTGGCCGCCTCCTTCGCGGCACCGCCACCGACGGCTTCGACCGTGCTACAGTGCCGTCCGCCATGGATGTCCACTCCTGCTGCCCGCTGCGCGCCGCCGCCCTCCGCTGGCAGCCTCGTCCGGGCTCCCATGCGCTGACCGTGATCTGCAAAGCGGCCTTCGAGCTCAGGCCCGGCGAGTCGCCGCTCGCGGATGCACAAGAAGAACCCTTGCACGCCGACGCTCACTGGCAGAATGATCCTCGGCGAAGCCTGCGCGCCGCGGGCGATAGGGTGCCGTTCAAGCGCCGCGCCGACGTGCTCGTGCTCGGACATGCCTTCGCGCCGGCCGCAGCGCCCGTGACGTCGCTCGCGGCGCGCATCGCGGTGGGATCGATCGACAAGTCCATCGAAATGCACGCGGACCGCGCGTGGACGGCAGACGGACGGATCCTGGTGGCAGAGCCGTTTGCACGAGCGCCGCTCACGTGGGAGCGAGCATCCTGGGGCGCGAACAACCCCGCTGGCATCGCGCCGAGCGGTCCTCCGGACGAACGCGGGCTGCGACCGATCCCGAACATCGTTCCGCGGGGATTCGTCCTCCGGAGCCCCGCAGACCCGATCCCTGCCGTGGGGCTCGGGCCCATCGCCCCCACGTGGTATCCGCGCGCCGCGCTGCTCGGGCGGTACGCGAGCACATGGGATCATCGGGCATGGAATGCTCGGCCGTTGTCCGAAGACTTCGATGGCGCGTTCTTCAACGCAGCGCCGCTGGATCAACAGCTCGCCGAGCTGCGAGGCGACGAGACGATCGTGCTCGAGAACCTGCATCCGACGTACGCGCAGCTCACGACGAAGCTCTCGACGATCAATCCCCTGGTCACGGTGCGGCGCGCGTCGGGCGACGTGCAGGACGTCCGGCTCCGTGTCGATACACTGTGCATCGACACGGATCGGGCGATCGCCACGCTGGTATGGCGCGGCATGGTGCTGCTCGGGCATGCCGGCGAGACCGGGGCCGTGATGGTGACGATGGAGGGGCCGGCGCTCGCCGCGGAAGCCGAAGGCACCGTCATGCTGGTCGGCCCGACGACCACGAGGACTGCGGATGCGGCTGCGCGGTCGGCGCTGCCGTTCGTGCAAGCCGCCGGGCCGATTCCAACGATTCATGAGATGGCGCGCCAACCCGCGACGTCGCGCCGCGACGATGACGAAGGCACAGGTACGCTTTGGCATCAGGTCAAGAGCGCTGCCCCGGCGCTTCCATTTCAATCGACTGCGGCGCCCGCCCCGCCGGCGGCCGTCGCGATGGAGCCCACCGCACTCGACCAGCCGCTGACGACCTGGTCCAGCCACGAGGTCGCAGGCGATCGGTTCACAGAAGCACCGCGCCGAGCGGATGTTGCTCCTCCGGCGATGATCGGGCCGCTGGCCAAGGCGGACACGGCTCGGGCGCCCGTGGAGGCGAGTACCGTCAGGTCGGAACAGGCGGCGTCAACCCCGGAACCCACGCCGATCGAGGCCGAGGAGCCGCCGGTCGACCTGACGCTCGAAGAGACGGCGACCATCGCGGCGGAGCTTGCGGAAGGAAAGACGGAGCGCGCCGAGATCCTCGACGCGCATGGAGTGGGCGAGCGCGCGTGGAGAGCGAACGAGAGGCGGTGGAACGAAGCGCTCGCAGAGGAGCAAGGTCGAGGAAAGAGCGCGCTGCGAGGGGCGTACGACGCGGCTTACGCCGCGCGGGTGGAGAAGTTCCGGGGCCCCGTCACGCTCGAGGAGTACGCGCGTATCCTGGTGGGCATCGAGCGAGGGCGCGCGAATGGAGTGCTGGACGCGCTGAAGATCCAGCGGCCCGCGCTGATGCCGATCGTGCGCGTGTGGGCCAAGAGGGTGGCGAAGGACGTGAAGCTGAGCCAGGAAGCAACGAAGGCGCTGCGGGAGGCGAAGCGCGCGTGAGACGCTCGTGCGCTCAGTTGATCTTCACCATCCCGCCCGAGATCTCGTTCGTCCCCGCCGCCGCCGAGCTGACCGCCGGGGCCGCGATGCCCACCTTCGCGGCGCCCGAGATGCTCACGTTGGCGCCGCTCACCGTCGCGTCGGCGGTGAACTCGGCGCTGCCTCCCTCCGTCGAGGAGATCGTCGCCTTCTGGCCGGAGCAGCGGACATCTGCGTCGCAGAGCGTGTTCCCGCCGCCGCTCCCCTGAACCAGCGCCTTGGCGTCGAGGAACACCTCGCTGCTGCCTGACGACCGCAGCTTCGCGTTGGCGTCGAGGATCAGATCGCTGTTGGTCGACGAATGCATCTTCGCGTTGGCGTCGAGCAACGCCTCGCTGCCGGCGTTGGATGTCATCTTCGCATTGGCGTCGAGCACGATCTGCGCGTTGCCGCCCGCCTTGATCGTGATCTTGCCGGGCTCGAGCGTGATCGAGCTGCCCTGGCATTCGAGCGTGATCTTGTTCGGCGCGCTCACGTACGCCGTGTCCGACGCGGTCACCTTGAAGTTGCCCGTGACGTCGGTGTGGCTGCCCTGAAAACCGCCCTGCGCGGGCTGGCCTTTCACTGTGTTGAACTGGCTGCCGGTCACCGTGACCCTCTGATCGCCGCCGACCGTCGCCGTCTGGTCCGCTCCGACCGTGATCGTCTGATTCACGCCGATCGTGACGGACTCATTGTTGCCCACGACGCGCGAACGGTCATTCCCCACCGTGTGCGTGTCGTCGTGACCTACGCTCTTCGTTCGATCGTTGCCTATCGTGACGCTCTCGTCGTTCTTCACGAGCTTGGCCAGGTCCTTCTCGGCCTGCATGCGCAGGAGCTCCTTCCCCTGCGCGTCCTCGAACATCAGCTCGTTGTACCCGCCCCCTCCGCCCGTCGAGTTGCTCTTCCACCCGCTCTGCGTCTTGTTCTCCGGCAGCTTGTACGGCGTCTTCTGCAGGCCGGTATAAATGCGGCCGACGATGACGGGGCGGTCCGGATCGCCCCCCAGGAAGTCCACGAGGACCTCTTGCCCGACGCGGGGCAAGCTCGACCCGCCGTAGCCCGCCCCGCTCCACGGCTGGCTCACGTGGATCCAGCACGAGCTGTTGTCGTCCCTGTTGCTCTCGCGATCCCAGTGAAAATGGACGCGCACGCGACCAAACTCGTCCGTGTGAATCTCCTCCCCAGGAGGGCCGACGACCGTCGCGCTCTCCACGCCGCTCACGGTCGGTCGCGGCGTCGCGTGCTCCGGCCGGAATGGGACGTCCGTTCCCCGCGCCTTGCAGTGGTGCGACCACTCTCCTCTGTCCGTGCCGCGCAGCGATGACTCGATCACCAGGAGCGGCTTGGCATCCCCGATCGCCGCATGCGGGTGCCCATCGAAGCTCACCACCACGCCGGGCGCGAGGTCGTGCGCGTTCGTGTCGAACGTGCATAGGCGGGAACTCCCGCGCTCCGCGTCCAGGCGCTGCTGAGCCAGACGGGCGGCCTCCCTCTCGTCGGTGCGCGTCTTGCCCTTGTCGTCCGCCACGGGCGTCGCCTCGCCTTGATCCGCGCCGAACAGGAACGCGCCTGGCACGTACTGGAACCGCTCGAGCCTCTCCTCGATGCCCTTGCCGCCCGACGCGGTCGCCATCAGCTTGTAGCCCGGAGGCCGCCGGTAGTCGTGATCGCGCAGCGTGACCTTGCCCGGCCTCACCTGCTGGGACATGCGCACCGCCGTCACGAACTTGATCCCGACGTCGCGCACGAGGGTCGCGTCATCCAGGAACGAGAGCGATCCCTCGCGCCTGGGGTTCGCGTGCGCCGCGTCCGACAGCACGAGCCTCGTGCCCTCGTCGGTCTGCTCGAAATAGTAAGCGATGCCCGCGTCTTCGAGCATCCGGCTGATGAACGTGAAGTCACTCTCCGCGTACTGAACGCGGTACTTGCGCTTCTTGTATGCCGCCGCGTCGTACTGCCTCTTGGGCTCGATGTTCCACTCGGCGAGGATCTTCAGCACGATGTCCGGCTCGGAGATCTGCTGAAATATCCGGTAATTCCTGCGCTGCGTGAGCAACCACAGGGTCGGCACCACCGAGACTTGATAGGTCGACAGGCCGTCGGGCTCGACGCGCGTGAGCTCGATGTGGTTGCAGATCCCGGTCCACTCGCGCAGCTGCGTTCCCGTATCGAGCGCGAAGCGCGCGGGCTGCCCCACGACCTCGTCGAAGTCGATGCTCGGGTTTTCCGAGAGCGCGACGAGATCGATCTGAAACAGCGACGACATGCGGTCGTGGACCGAGAACTGCCGCACGTCGAAGCGATCCTTGGAAGAGACGTTCAGCTCGAGGTTGTTGCTGCCGCTGAGCCTGCGCGCGACGGCGCCGCCGATCTCGCCGGCGATGCGGCCGAGAGAGGAGCTGACGGCGCCCTTGGGGATCGAGGACGTGATCGCCTTCGCCTCGAAGAACGGCAGGTCGGCTGCGACGTCGGGCGTGGCGCCTCCGTCGAGCTCCTTGCCCTTGCCGGTGGCCCTGGTGGCTAACTTTCCGAGCGCTGCTTCCCCAGCCGACTGCGTAGCGTCATCGCTCGATGTCTTGATGAACGACATCTCACCGCCCTCCGATCACCATCGTCATCGACATAAAGCCAGGTCGCGCCGGCGGCGCGGCCCGTCACGGTCGTCCGTCGCGCTCCCACTGCCGCCCCAGCGCGACGAACAGCCCGTGGGCGCCGAAGTCGGGATCCTCGTGCCTCGTAGCGAGCGGGATCGCGGCTTCGAACAGCGCCGCCGCGTCGAGGCCGCGCTGCTTCATCCGCGCGCGAAGCGGGTACATCGTCCGCTGGAAGTCGCGGCTGCCCACGCGGGCGTCGTAGATCGCCGTGAGCGCGAGCGCGATATCGAGATCCGCTTGATCCAGGGACTCCAGGAAGCGCTCGAAGCACTCCCGGATGACGCCCGTGAACTGCCACTGCACCCGCCCGTGCGCCGCCAGCAGCGCCTGCGCGCGCCGGCGCCCCGCGTCGTCGAGGCGGCGCAGGTAGGCCTCCGCCATCTCGCGCGCGAGCGGGTGCAGCAGGGCGTTCCGCCTGCGCATCTCCGCCTTCCACTCCTCGCTGACGGGCCGCCCCAGCGCCGTCCCCGGCACCAGGGGCTCCGGCGTCGGCGCCGCATACGCGGCGTCGAGCGCATCCATCTGGTCGTTCCAGCGCGCGAAGAGCGCATCCATCTCGCGCTGGTCTTCCGGTCCCCCCTTCATCGACATGGCGGCTCCATGCGCCGCGGATTCTTCTTGTCTCCGAGCGTGCCGACCAGCTCGTACCCCGCGGCCGTGAGCTGATCCATCTCGCGCCCGAACACCGAGCGACCGAACTCCTCGCTCTTGAGTAGCTCCTCGATGGGCTCGCTGGCGAGCAGCACCACCGCGTTCTTGTCGATGAAGGCCTGCATCCACATGTCGTTCACGAAGGTGTTCCAGTGGAAGACGCCGTCGGCGCAGGGCGGCATCGGCAAGGACAGCTTCGCGTACCCCTTGCCGTTCTGGTCGATGAAGCCGGCGACGTCGCCGAAATCGCCGATGACGGGGATGTCGGTGCTCTTGAGCGTCTTGTTGTACAGGTTCCACGCCTGGTTCTTGAACGTCTCGCTCATCGGGTTGGCGGCCCCCTCACCGGCGTTCCAGGCGTCCGCTGCCGCCATGAAGTCCACCCACGACATCGGCGCGAGCCCGAGCGGATCGCAATACGCCCAGGGGTTCGCGGGGTAGCCGTACGGGTTGGAGCCCCCGGAGAGGCCCAGCGGATCGCGGCTCGTGTAGTTGCCGGTGAACGGGTCGTAGTAGCGGAAGCCGTTGTAGTGCAGCTCGGCGTCCGTGTCCTCGTACTGCCCGGGCCAGCGCCACGGGCAGTCGTCCGCGGCGCCCACGCGGAGATCGGCCCGCCCGTAGATGTCGAGCTGGGCCTGCCAGGCGAGCTGGCCCTGCTCGTCGTACATCTCGGTGGGGTCGCCCATGTGATCGTGCGCGATCGACCAGAGCCGATCGCCGCGCCGCTTCGCGACCGGCGCGGCGTCGTGCGGGCTCCAGTACCACGACACCAGATCGTCGCCACGGCGCTCATGCACCATGCGGAGGCCGTCCCAGAGGTAGCGGACCTCCTCGTCCACGCGCTGATCCTCGCCGAGGCGCACCTTGCGGGTGCGCCGGCCGAGCGCATCGTACTGGTATTCAATGCGCTGCCCGTCGGGCCGGCTGATCGCGCGCAGCATGCCGCGGTCGTCGTAGGTGTAGCTCCACGTCGCCCCGCTCGCATCGATCCTGCGGATCCGCTGGCCGTCGGCGTCATGCGCGTAGCTCGCCTGCGAGGTCCGGGCGATCTGCCCGTCGCCCACGTACTCCCGGTCGCGCCGATCGGCGCGGCGGTACACGTTCCCCTGCGCGTCGTGCGCCCGCTCGAGCTCCTGCGCGCCGCGGCGCTCACGCACCACGCTCCCGAGATCGTCGTGGTCGTAGTACGTGACCGCGCCACGGAGCGCGTCCTCGAGCGCGACGAGGCGATCGTCACCCTGCCAGTGCCAGCGGCGGTCCTCGATCACGCGCTCCCCGCCCCCCGCCTCGCCCTCCGCCACGGCCGCGACGGTGTGCCGCTGGTACGGGCGCCCCCGGTCGTCGCGCTGCCAGCTCAGCCCGAGGTTGCCTGGCATGCGCCGCGCGATCTCCTGGCCGGCCACGTCGCGCTCGAACTCGATGGCCGCCCCGTCGTGCCGCGCGCGCATTCCGAGCCACATCCGCGTGACCGAGCCCATGGGATCGCGCTCCAGCTCCTGCCGCAGCCCCTGCGAGCTCTGCACAGCCGTCCGCAGCCCGTCCAGGCCGTAGCGCGACTCCACCCAGTCCTCGCCGCTGATCTCGCGCAGCGTGCGGCCGAGCGCGTCGCGCTCGAAGCTCACCGCCCCGTGCTCGTTCATGGCTTCCATCAGCGCGCCGTCCGCCCGCCAGCTGAGCGCCGTGAACGTCCCGTCCGAGTGCTGGACGCGGACCACCCGGCCGATCTCGTCGTACTCGATGGCGCTGGTGCGCTGCGCGGGGCCCTGCACCCGCACGAGCCGCCCCGAGGCGTCGTACTGGTACGACTGCACGCCGCCGTCGGGCCGGCGCTCGCGCACGACCCGCCCCACCGGATCGCGCTCGAAGGTGGTGCGCCGCCCGGTCGCGTCCACGTGCGCGCGGAGCCGGCCTTCGGTGTCGTACTCGAAGCGCCGGATCCCGGGCCCCTCCTCGCGCGCGATCACGCGGTGCGCCGGGCCATAGCGCAGCCGCACCGCGCGGTCGCCGTCCTCGACCGCGACCAGGTTCCCCTCGGCGTCGTACGTCCGGCGCTGCCACTCCCCCGTGGGGCGCGCCAGCTCGATGACCCGCCCCTCCTGGTCGTAGCGCAGCGAGATCTTCGCGCCGCCCTCGTCGATCGCAGTCTGGCGGCCCTGCTGGTCCCACGAAAGCCGCTTCGCGAGGCCCCGTCCGTCCTTCACGGCGCGCAGGAGCCCGCGCGCGTCGTGCTCGAACTCGACGATGCGCCCGCCGAGGCTCCGCACCCACGCCGGCAGCCCCTTGGCCCAGCCGAACGTCGTCACCCGGCCGAGCGGATCGGTGCTCGCGATCTGCTGGCCCTGCTTGTCGTGGCGCCACGTCCACAGGCCGCCGATCGGGTCCTTCACCTCGACGAGGTTGTCCTGCGCGTCGTACGCGAACGCGAGCGCCGCCCCGTCCGGCCGGACCAGGCGCGTCAGGTTGCCGCGCGCGTCGTACTCCATCTCCGTCGCGCGCCCGCCCGCATCGACCTTGCGCGTCCGCTTCAGGGTGACGGGGTCGTAGGCAAACTGCGTGGCCCCGCCCAGCGGATCGCGGATCGCGGTCACGAGCCCCACGGCGCTCATCCGGTACTCGGTCGTGTGGCCGAGCGAGTCCTTCACGTACGTGACGTGCTGCTTCTTGTCGTAGGTGATCTGGTGGTCGAAGACGCCGCCGTCGCCCCACGTCCGCGTGCACCAGGCGTCGGCGCCGAGCCCGTCGTAGATGAAGTACCAGCTGAACCCGGTCCGGTCGGTCTCGCGCGTCAGGAGGTGCGTGCAGTACTCGAATCGCCAGCGGGCGCCCGTCCCGTCCTCCACCTCGACGAGGTCGCCGGCGTCGTCGTAGCGGTACCGGCGGTGCGCCGTCCACCCGTCGCCCTGGGGACTCTGCAGCACGAGCGCCGTGATCCGCCGCGCCGCGTCGTGCTCGACGCGGATGTAGCGGCCCAGCGCGTCGCGCACCCACTCGAGGCAGCCGCGGGCGTCGTAGGTGAAGATGTTCCGGTGGTGACGCGTGCGATCGCGCATCGCCACGATGCGCGCGGTCGGCCCGAGCGCCCCCGGCTCGCCGGGATCGCCGCTGACCGGCGCGAACTCTCGGACCCCCCCGTCCTTCGCCTCGACCTCCCATGCTCCCTCGGACAGGCAGCGGAGCGTGAGCCCCTCGATCGGGTTGAAGATCGACTGCCCCGGCTCGATGCGGCGCCGGGGCAAGTCGAAGGTGTCGAACTCGATCTCGCGCCCGTCCTCGCCGCGCAGCACCACCTTGCCGCGCTCGCGCCACACCGCCTGGTCGAGCGAGAGGCTCCAGCCGTGGCCCATGCGGCCCGCGCGATCGGCCCACGCCGACGAGTAGATGCGGTCGATTTGCAGCGGCAGCGGGCTCGACAGCGCGAAATCCACGTGCTCCGAGACCACCCGGCCCGACGCGACGTCGACCGGGTGCCCCGTGAAGAAGCACACCGCGCGGTGGAGGAAGTTGCGGAACCGCCCCGGGGACAGCCGCGACACCAGCGCGTGCAGCGAGTCCGACATGAACCGGGTGCGCAGCGACGCCATCGCCGCGGCCATGAGGTCCAGCGACATCGGCCCCCCGATGAGGATCGGGGCGCCCTTCGGCACTGCGAGCACGATGGACGACGGCAGCCGGATGGGCTCGGAGCAGCTCAGGAAGATGTCGCCGAGCCGCACGGCGTTGCTGCCCATCACCGATACGGTCTTCGAGCCGAAGATCGCCACCGCGTCGTTGTCCGGCGTGACCGGCTTGGGCGGCGTCGGCACCTCGCCCGGCCGGATGACCGGCTTCGGGGTCCTCGGAAAGGGCGCCCAGAAGGTACCGGGTGGGAACAGGATGTGCCCCGGGATGTGGATGGCCTCGGTGCCGGTGTTCGTCGCCGGGAAGATGCCCCAGTAGACGACGGGCCCCTGCACCGGCGCCCCGGCCGCGAGCGCGAAGGCCGCCCCGATAGCGAGCCCGGCGGCGAGCCCGAGCGGATCGAAGACGATCCCGGTGAACGGATTGGGGATCGGCAGGGGCGTGGGCGCCGGCATGGGCACGAGCTCCCAGTGCACGTCGATGCCCAACACCGGATCGAAGAAGCTACTCGCCAGCAAGCGTCACCTCGCGCGCGGGCGCGCCGACCTCGCCCTGCTCCATGGCGTCCGCTTGCGTGTATAGCGACTCCGCCTGGGCCACCAGCCCGCGCTCCCGGCAGAGCGCCGCCAGCCGGCGCGCCGCCTCCGGCGCGCTCGAGATCTTCACCACCTCCCGCTCCGACCCCTCCGCGACGCGGATCGCCTCGGAGAAGCACGCGATCGCCTGCTGCTCCGTCTTCATCTGCAGCGCGATCTGCCCGGCCAGCCTCCACGCCTCGATGGCGAGGAGGGGCACGTTGGCCTTGTCCGCGCGCCTCGCGCACTCCGCGTACTCGCGCGCCGCGTCCGGGAGACGCTGCTGCAGCGCCAGCACGAGGGCGAGCGCGAGCCGGGCCTGCGCCTCCTGCAGGCCGAGGTTGTGCCGCGCGGCAAGGTCGACCGCCCCGCGCAGCTCCTTCGCGGCGAGGTTCGGCTGCTCGAGGGCCGAGAGATAGCTGGCGAGCGACACCTGGCAGAGGACCGTCACCTCGGCGAGCCGCAGCGACGCGGCGAGATCGCACGCCTCGCGCTGCATGCGCACCGCGTCCAGGCCTCTGCCCTCCTTCATCGCCAGCGCGGCGCCGAGCACGAGGCGCTGCAGATCGGGCGCCTTCTCCAGGTACTCGGGGGAGAGTCCGGCCTCCCGGAGCATTCGCTCCCGGACCGCCGGGTCGAGCGGCGGCGGCTCGTCGACGCGCCTGGGCGGCTGTACCCCGCGCGGCGCCGCGCGCCCGAACGTGGCGTTCGGCGCCTGCACCAGCGCCCGCAGGTCCTCGTCGCGCTGCCCGGGATCCGGGGCGCACTCGCACCGCATCGCCCGGTCTTGCCCGAGCCGATCGAGCAGCGCCGGCCACGGCGCCGCCGCGTCCACCATCCAGACCCAGCGGCACGGCCCCAGCGCCGGCTCGGTGATCAACGCCTCGATCTCGTTGCCGAGCGCCTCCGCGTCCTCGACCACCGTCGGCGCGATCGCGACGACGAGCCCCTCCAGCGGCGGGCGCAGCGCCGCCACGACGGCCCCGGCAGCGCCGCGAAACGGCGCCACCCGGGCCGCCCGGCGGCCGGCGCCCTGCGCCGCGAGCGGGCTCGCGGACACCGCGGACGCCGGCGCCGCCGCGGCGGGCATCTCGATCCCCTCCTTCTGCATGAAGGCGGCGCGGCGATCTTCCCAGTGGGCGAGCAGCCGGTGGGCGCGGACCTGCCAGCCCGGATCAGCGAGCGTGTACGCGTCCTCGAGCACCACCCACGCGCTCCGGTTGTCGTGATGAAACTCTAGCCCCGCGACGATCCGGAGCGCCGGCTTGCGCAGGTCCGCGCTGGTCCGCACGACGAGGAGCTCCACCTCCTTCGCCCGGACAAACCAGCTTCCCTCTACGAGAAGGCGGTTCAGCGCGGCGGAAATGGCCTGCATGGTAGCTCCGTGCCGCCGATGGAATCCAGGAGTCGACCGGCGCTCACGCGGAACATCCTATCCGAGCGCCGCCGCCGGCGTCCACTCCGAGTCCGCCGCTCCCTGGAGATCATCGACGTCCGTCTGGAGATCATTGGCCCCCACCTGGACATCGATCCATCCTCACATCGAGGCCATTGACTTGGACGGAGCTCCCATCTGGTCGGAAGCTCACCCAGGGGTCCCGGGACGCTGTCCGTAGCCGTGCGTGGGATCCGCGGTTGTTGTCATTGCTGCTCACCTCCGCCGAGCTCGGTCCGAACAGGCGCGTTCGTCGGGTTCGCGGCGCAGAACACCTCGAGCGCCGGCCCGATGTAGCCTACGCTCTCAGCGTGGGGGCGATCCGATGCCGCGCACAACCAACGTTGAGCCCTCGCAAAGACCTGCTCGAGCCAGTGGGATCTCTTCATCATACACTACCGTCACCTTTCTTGCAGCCCGAAAGCCCGGCCAAGAAGAGGCCCGCCGCGAGGGCGAGCGCCGCGATGCGGAACGGATGGAACTCCATCGAGTTTGAGGCTTAGCGCAGCTCGCGGACGGGCGCGCAGGGGTCGAGCGCGCCGTGGCCGCCTCCCCGCCGGCCACCCGCCCTGGCTCCGGAGAGGCATTCTGCCACAGCCCGCGAACGAGCTTCCCGGGATCGGCGGAGGTGACCGCGCCGCCCCACATCCACGGCCGCAGGCCACGGCACGTGCGCGAGGTTGAATGCGAGCAGACCTGCAAGCATCTCAGTCCCCGCAAGGACTTACGTTTCGGCGGGGCTCCTGTCCCTGCAGGGAACGACGACGATGAAGGCGACCCAGGCGCTGACACCGCCGGGATGACGTGCATGAACGGCGGAATCCTCGGCAGAGCGACCTCGATTTCCGGATCGCCGACGCTCGAGCATCGAGACCACACCACCCAAGAGAAGAACCCAGGAAGGTGATAGGATGAGAAGGGGACGAAGAGACTTCGTGCAAGGATCGACGGCCATCGCGCTCGCGCTCGCGCTCGCGTTGCCGGCGTGCGGCCAACAGGGGATCGACGGAGGTGACGCTGCGGAGACCGGGGTCATCCGTGCGGCCCTCGCGATCCGGGGCGAGCGGCACGACGTGACGGCGGTTCACTACAAGGTCGTCGGCGCCAGCAGCACCTGCAGGGACACGGCGATCGCCGAGGCGACCAGCGCCCTCGACATCGACGTGCCCCTCGCCGGCGACGTGCCCTACGACGACCACCTCGTCACGGGCTCCGGGACGCACGCGGCCGCGGAGGGCACGTTCGTGCTGCCTCGCGGCAATTACCGCGTCTGCGCGACGCCGATGCACGACGCTTCGCCGTCGGAAGAGTGCGCTCCCGCCGAGACGGTGGTGGATGTCCCTGGGCAGTGGACGAGGGAAGTCATGCTCGTGTCCCAGTGCCGCGGGGATACCGACGGCCTCCTCGACGCGGTGGTCGCTCTGAACTCCCCGCCAAAGATCAACAGCCTCGACATCGCGCCCAGCAAGTTCATCACCCTGTGCGAGACGGCCACGATCACCGTGGACGCAGAGGATCCCGATGGCGACGCGATCTCGATCACCTGGCAGCTCGGCTCGAAGGTGCGCGGGTCCTCCCCGGTCCTCGGCCTTCCTGGGCCCGTCGGCACGTTCTCGACGGACACGCCGGGCGTCTACACCCTTGGGGTCAAGGCCACCGACGTGCACGGTGCGTCGACCTTGCTGACGTTTTACATCCACGTATCGGCCGAGCGCTGCGACTGCACCTGCCCCGACGGCTCCATCCAGCTCCCCGACGGGGAATGCGCGACGAGCTACGACATCGATGCGGACCGCCTCATCAACCAGGAGGAGCGCTGCGATGACACGGACACCCACCGCTACGGGTGCGGCGACTACGGGTTCCAGTGGCACGATCTCGGGCGCCGGTTCTCCTCCGTGCGCCGGGTCGACGTCGAGCTCGAGAGCGGCATCGACTGCTCCTTCGACGCCGGCGCCAGCGCCGTGTCGCTCAATGGCGCCGCGATTGGCAACTTCGACCCTGTCGGATCGTGCACTTGTGACTCGGATCACGGGCTCGCCTCGTTCACCGACGTGAATCCCAGCTCGTACGTGCTCGGCGGGGTGAACTCCGTGAATATTTCCGCGCCGAGCTGCGACGGGCTGAGCCGGAGCGAGGAGCTCGGCGGGGCGTTCGCGCGCGTCACGGTCGTCTACAGCTGCGAGCCGAGCCTCTGCGCCGACGTGACCTGCGCGCCGCCGGACGCGTGCCACGTCGCGGGCGCGTGCGACCCAAGGACGGGGCTCTGCACGAACCCGAACGCGCCCGACGACACGGCGTGCGACGACGGCGACCCGACCACCGCGGAGTCGATATGCATCAGCGGCGCGTGCGTCGCCGAGTCCCCCTGCGGCAACGGCAGGGTCGGTCCGGGCGAGGAGTGCGACGATGGCGGCCATGTCAACGGCGACGGCTGCTCGGCGACCTGCCAAGTCGAGGGCACGCGCCGGTTCCTCTACACCGTGCGCGAGGAGGACGACATGCTTCGCCGGTTCGACCTGCGGACGCGGAAATTCGAGGACGTCGGTCCGCTCGGCGTGAGCTTCGACATCGGCGAGCTCGCCTGGGAGGAGGCGACCGGCACCCTGTGGATGATCGACGGGCGCGCCAACAAAGGACTCTACACGGTGGACATCGCCACCGGGGCCGCCAACCTGGTGGGCATCCACGGTGTCGACAAGATGTTCGGGCTCGGCCTCGATCCGAGGACTGGCAACCTGTACGGCAGCGCGCGCGGGAGCCAACCCGGGTTCTACCAGCTGGACAGGGCGACCGGGGCCGCGACCCTGCTCGGGACGCCCCCCAGAAACTACGACGGCATGGCCTACGACACCACCCGCGACCAGCTGGTCGGGTTCGTCGCCGGTTACGGACCCCTCTTCGCCATCGACGTCGCGAACGGCGCCGGGTCGTTGCTGGCATACCAAGAGCCCACCAACGCCGGAGGCCTCGCGTACGATCCGGTCGCCGACCAGTTCTGGGAGATCGATCAGGACGGGT
Source organism: Sorangium sp. So ce281 (assembly GCF_051527395.1). Classification (NCBI taxonomy): domain Bacteria; kingdom Pseudomonadati; phylum Myxococcota; order Polyangiales; family Polyangiaceae; genus Sorangium; species Sorangium sp. So ce281. Next base: position 8,630,287 of record NZ_CP150322.1, on the reverse strand, counting down.
TCCTGTACACCTACGACCCGATGTATGACTATATGCAGACCATCTTCATCTCGCAGCTCGGCGCGCACGATGGGCTGACCCTGGTCATGCCCGCGCCGTGACGTTCCGTATCCGAGGAGCCTCCGTGCGAGGAGGGCCCTCGTGGATCGCGAAAGGACGCTGGCGAGGCGCCGGGCATGTGGAGGTCCCCCGCTCGCGTCCATGGATCCAGGGGCTCGCCCGGGGGCGAGCGCGGTGAGCGTGGGGTCGTACTGCTCCTCGTCCTCGGTGTTGACGGGCGCCGCCTCGCCCGGCGACGCGGCGAGGAAGGCCGGCGCCTCGCCTCTGCGCTCGCCACCTTGAACAACGTGTCACCGGACCTTGAACAAGGCGTCACCGATGGTGACGTGCCATTCCCCGTCGAACCAGCGCCCGTGGCCGAGGTCGCTGCTGATTATACTGCCTCGTAGACGCTCTTCCGAGCTTGTCGTACGCGGTGAACGTCAAGGTGTGAGGGCCGTAGGGCACCGTGCTCGTGTCGATCGTCGCATAGTAGCGATCGTTGTAGTCGTTGAAGGTGAGCGGGGTCGTCACCCCTGCGTATTCCGCTTCGACGGAGTAGACGTCTTCGTAGGGTATTGCGGCGATGCTGACCTGGATGTTGTTGAAATAGATCGGCTCGGAGGGCGGCTCGGACGTGCTCCGCCTGGCCCTCGAAGCGGCCCGGCGCGACGCGCCGGACAAGGCGCAGCTCGCGCGTCTCGCGGCGCGGCTGCCGCTCCACCCTCCGGGCGGACCGGGCGGCGGCAAGGATCCCGGCGGCCCCGCGGACGGCGGTGGACCGGCGACCGGCGGCGGCGCGGGCGCTCCGGCGACCGGCGGCGGCGCGGGCGCCCCGGCAACGCACGCTCCGGAGGGGATCGCCGCGACCGGGGCTATCGCACCGCCGTCGGTGCTCTCCGGCCTGGCGGTCGGCGCGCTGAGCCGCCCTGACAGGGGCGGCTGCTGGTGGGGCGATGGCTCCTTCGGGTCCGGCACGATGGACATCGTGAGCATCGACGTCGCGGAGGTCGTGGTCCGGCTGAGCGGCACCGATACCCACGACATCGACGCCAACGGCGAATACACCGCAGCTCGATGCCCCTGACGTCCCTGGGTCCGTGACGGAGAAGAATCCTCTCGTCGAGGGTCTGGCGATTCCCAGGCGAACGAGACGTCCCTTTATATCGATCTACGTCACGAGCTGATCGACGCTCCTGCGCGGTGATTCAGCCGTGCGCGGCGCGCAGCTGCGCGCGGACAGCCGACGGCGTTGCCCCGGTCTCGCGCCGAAACGCGCGCTGAAACGCCTGCACCGTGGCGAACCCGACCGCGTGGGCGATCTGCTGGTTCGACAGCGTCGTCTCGCGGAGCAGGCGGCGCGCGTGCTCGGTGCGCAGCGTCGCCCGGTACGCCATGGGCGGCGCGCCCGTGGCCTCGAGGAACCGCCGGGCGAGCGTGGCGCGCGAGACGCCCACCGTTCGCGCCAGGGTGTCGACGTCCCACGCGCGCGCCGGGTCGTGCACGAGCTCGGCGATCGCGCGGGCGATGACGACGTCCTGCGTGGCGCCGAGCGCGGCGAGCTTCGCGGGCTCGCGGTCGGCGAGCAGCCGCACGAGCTCGATGAGGATGAGCTCGAGCCAGCGACGGCGAGCCAGCCCCGCCCCCGGGCGCGTCTCGTGCAGCTCGCTCCGCAGGCGCGCCAGCGCGTCGGCAAACGAGGGCCGCGCCTCGACGGCCCGCGCGCCGGCGTGGATCACCGGCGGCAGGACCTGCAGCAAGGGGGCAAGCGCGTCGTGCTCGAACCGGAACACGCCGCACAGCGCGCGCGCCGCGGCGGCGCCGCGGCCGAGCACGCGCTCGCCGTCCTCCTCTCGCGAGACCTCGAGCCACCGGTCGAGGAGCACGGGCTTCGCCCTCGCGTCGCCGTGGTCGACGCGGTGCCCCACGTTCGGTCGCACCAGCGCCACGTCGCCCTGGTAGAGCGAGACAGCCTCTCGCCCGGCGCGCAGCACGCAGCTCCCCTCGGTCACGTGGTGGAGCACCAGGATCGGACGCGCCGGAAGCTCGAGCGCCCAGGCCCCTCGCGCCTCGGTCCGGCAGACAAGCTCGGACGAGAGTTTTGCCATGGAAAATCGGCTCGATAGCGGGTCATCCTGGTACATGGCGCGAGCCTAGCGATGATCCAGAACGCGCGCAACGTGAGCGTCTGGGGACATTCGTTGCGCGCGCCGGCCATCGCGGGCGCGTCCGCCGAGGGCTACATCCAGCCCATGAACAACGCCGCTATCGCTCCCTCCGCCTCGTTCCTCCCGTTGCGCCGCCTCGGCGGCGCGGGCATCGCCACGATGCTCACCGGCCTCACGCTGTGCTTCATCGGCGCGCGTTTCCTGGTTGTCCCCGGCGCCGCGGCTGCGGCCTTCGGCGTGCCGCTCGCTGGCCTCGCCGCGTACGCTGTCGCCAAGGGAGTGCGCGACCTCTCCGTCGGCGCCTTGCTCATCGCCTTCGCGCTCCTCGGCGAGCGGCGCGCCGCGGCGCTCGCGCTGCTCCTCGGCTCCGTGATCCCCGTCGTCGACGGAGCCATCGTGCTCGCGTGGCGCGGCGCTCACCCGGGCTACCTCGCGATCCACTGGGGCACCGCCGTGTTCTGCATCGCGCTCGGCGTGCTGCAGCTCCGCCGCCGTGCGTGACCCTACCGGGTGCTTGAAGGAGTCCCATCGGGGCGATGGTCGATCACAGGGAGTGAGCGCCGAAATACGGAAGTCGTACGACGCAGCACACGTCACCATGATCCTCGGAGTGGTCTCCGGGCTGTTCTACCGGGAGTTCACCAAGGTCAATCACTTCATCGGCGAGACCCAATTGGCCCTCATGCACACCCACCTGCTCGCGCTGGGCACGCTGGGCGTGCTAGTCGTCCAAAAACGGTATACAAACGGATTTCGCGTACCGCCTTCGCTTCCGCCACGGCCTCCGCTTCGTGCCGCTCCTCCGCTTCCGACCCTCTTTCGACGTGTCCCTGCGCTGCTAGAACTCCGAACGGTCCGATGGAGAGTCCTTTCGGGGGGGCGAGGGGCAGAGCGGAAGGCCGAGTTCTCGCAGCGAAGCGAGAGAACATGTGGGGGCCTCTGCGAGCCCCGGACGTGGACAAAGGAAGCCTAGAACGGCAAGCGGTGCGAACCGCCCGGCGTTCTAGTACTACAGCCGCACGTCGAGGAATCGCCGCGGATTCCGATGAGCTGGCGGACGAGCGTGACGTGCGGCTCGTCCGCACACCGGTGGCGCCCAGCTCGTTCGGTGGGCGCCGACGTGCGGCTGTAGTACTAGAGCGTGTTTCAGAACCGCGGTGGCCGCGCGTTCTACTGAGCCCAGTGCGACTGCGGCAGTCCACCGATCGAGGTTGCAGATGGCGATCTGCGCTCCGGGAAGGTGGTTAGCTGTGACTGCGCGAAGGCCGTGCACGGGCGCACGCAGCTTAGGATCTTTGCGAAGGAACGCGGCGCGCGCGGGAGAACGCCGGTCGACGTTCGGCTCCAGCGGGCTCTGCGTGCTGACACGCCCTGCTTTCGGAAAGGCTGAAATGCTGCATGCCTGTGCCGGCGCTTCGGCCGGCACAGGCATGCGACCGCGCGCAAGGTCCGATCGCTGTCCCCGGCGCGGTCGTGGCGTGGGTTCAGTCAGTGCAGCGGGAGAGGCGCTCGGCCGCCAAGGGCGACTCCATTTGCGGGTGAACGCTGGCTGGCGGATGTCCAGCCAGCGGGGGACCGGCCGAGGTTGCCGCATGCGCCGGGAAGCGCGTCGGCACAGCGTCTGATCCGACGACCACCTCGCGTGACGTCGCGGACTGGGCTGGGGCCGCGCTCGGTAGCCTCGATGTACGCTCGCTTAGCCTGTCCGAGCACAGGACCGCGAGACTGCCCCGTCCAGGCGGAGCCTCCGCAGGGGGACGTGTGCTTGAGCACGGAGGAGCGGGAGGCGGGAGCCGCGCTGAACCGGTCGAACGTGCCGCCGCAGAACGCGCAGGTGTTGCGCTTGGCCGGTGAGTTCGTGCACTCGGTACGGCCGAGGTTGGCGGCTGGGACGGGGCCGCGATCGGCCTCTCCGGTATGCACTCGGCGTGCCCACCGCCGAGGACCCACAACACGAGCCCCCCGTGCCAGTCGACGACGGCGCAGACGTAGAACGACGCGGCCAGGACTGGGGCGGCGATCACGTAGCGCCACCACCGGATGCGGTTGTGGTGCTGCGTCTCCGCCTTGCTCGCCCACGCCGGCGAGGGTAGCGTGCTCGAGGGGTTCGCACCCTGAGCGCCGCGTGCGGTACCGATCTTCTGTGGCAGGACGACGGTGTCGCGTGCGGCGTGCTTCTTTGTAGGCTTGCCGGCTTCGCGAGCCGGCTTGCGGGATCTGCTTGTCTTCATCGTGCTTGTGCTCCTTTTCGTTGGTGGGTGCTCCATAGACCATCTCCTTCCGTGCCCGTGACAGGCACGGGGCGGTGATTTACGGCAGATCCTCCGACTTGTCCAGAGGGCCTGTGGGACAAAAATCGCGTCATTTGTCGGCGTTTTCTCAAATGTTGCGGCGAGCAAAAACTGATTAAGTTCGGGTATAAGAATCCCATTAATGGTCTTTGAATGGAGCTCCTCAAAAGACAATTGATTATAAGAATCCAGGCGAATGAGCCTTTACTGAGGTAGGTGCGTAAGGGCCGACGCCGTCCTGAACCTGAGGAACGCCGGCGCGGCACTTCGGGTAGCGCGCAGCCGCGACGAGACGTGCACGTCTGGATGATGCCGCAGGGCACTGGCACGAGCGGTGCTTGCAGGCGGCGCGCAAGCCGCTACGGTCACGCTGGTCTGGCGGAGGCTGCAGAGCGCCGGCTCGCCGGGCATCGGGCAGCGCTCGCGGGCGGCGCAAAGGAGCGGCGGCTACGCTGATCTAGACGAAGCCCCGCAGGGCGCCGGCTTCGCGAGCACCTTGCCCGCGCCGATCGCCGCCAACATCTCCCCGCTCAACCGGAGCGACGAGCTCGGCCCCGTACCGGGATCGGCATCCGACGGGCGCCGCGGCTCCGCCTCACCGTCGGGGGGGACGCAGGGCGCCGGCTTCGCGAGCACCTCGCCCGCGCCGATCGCCACGAGCATCGCCCTGCTCAACCGGAGCGGCGAGCTCGGCCCCTTCACCCTCCTCTATAGAGTGCAGGAAGCTCCACGGCGGCATCCGACGGGCGCGGCTCCGCCTCACCGTCGGCGGGGTCGCAGGGCGCCGGCTTCGCGAGCACCTTGCCCGCGCCGATCGCCACCGACATCGCCCCGCTCAACCGGAGCGGCGAGCTCGTCCCCGTACCGGGATCGGCGTCCGACGGGCGCGGCTCCACCTCACCGTCGGTGGGGCCGCAGGGCACCGGCTTCGCGAGCACCTCGCCCGCGCCGATCGCCACGAGCATCGCCCTGCTCAACCGGAGCGGCGAGCTCGTCCCCTTCGCCCTCCTTTATAGAGTGCAGGAAGCTCCACGGCGGCGTCCGACGGGCGCGGCTCCGCCTCACCGTCGGTGGGGCCGCAGGGCACCGGCTTCGCGAGCACCTCGCCCGCGCCGATCGCCACGAGCATCGCCCTGCTCAACCGGAGCGGCGAGCTCGTCCCCTTCACCCTCCTCTATAGAGTGCAGGAAGCTCCACGGCGGCGTCCGACGGGCGCAGCTCCGCCTCACCGTCGGTGGGGCCGCAGGGCACCGGCTTCGCGAGCACCTCGCCCGCGCCGATCGTCACCGACATCGCCCTGCTCAACCGGAACGGCGAGCTCGTCCCCTTCACCCTCCTCTATAGAGTGCAGGAAGCTCCACGGCGGCGTCCGACGGGCGCGGCTCCACCTCACCGTCGGTGGGGCCGCAGGGCGCCGGCTTCGCGAGCACCTTGCCCGCGCCGATCGCCACCGACATCGCCCCGCTCAACCGGAGTTCGATGGGATGCCTCTACTTACGGCGGAGGTTACGCCAATAGTTAGCGGCGTCGGCAACAGCAGTTCTCACGAGTTGGCGTTCATCTGCCTTGCTGTACAGCTTGCGTTGCTCACGCCAGAGCCTCATCAGTGCTGCCGAGCCCTTCGTAGTACGCGCTTCTAGCACACGAAGGTAGTGCGCGTCTCGGTTCTCTCGCTGACGACACCCGCAAGACGTCGTCCGCCCACTTCGGAGGTTGCTTGCCAGCACCTCGGTTTCGCCGCCGCAATCGCATCTGCACAGCCATCGACGCCCCTGCTTCGGATGCTTGGCGGCCTCGCTCACCACCATAAGACGCCCGAATCGATCACCCTCGTGAATCGAGCTTCGCTTGGGTGCGGGCAGCGGGGGCGGCACTGAAAGCTCACGTTCCGCGAGTTCATCACCTCCCCCCTCTTCTGTAGAGTACAGGGAGCTCGGAGGCATGTCCGGAGGCGGATCTACGCGCACTTTCCCGGCCAGTACAACGCTTACAGCAACGCGGCTGAGGTCAGCTTTTAGGACATAGCACTTCTTGCCGTCTTTACGAAGGACACCTTGTCGAGAGAGCCACTGTTGGGCTTTGTAAACCTTCCACCCAAGCATCTCCGCCGCCGCTTCGATCGTATACGCGTCTCCGTCATCCGTGCGGATCAGCGCTCCTCGTGGGCCGTTAGGGCGGCGGCCACGTTTCTCGTCTCGAAAGAACTGGTCGACCTCCTCAGGCGTCGCGTCACGTCGCTGGTAGGGCGTCCCATCCCAGTCCACGTCCCAGTCTATCCAATCATCCTCTAGGTCATCCTCGTCCCAGTCGTCGTTGTCGTCCCATTCGGGCTCGCTGTCTAGCTCCTCATCGCCCACGTCGTTTTCGGGGGACACCTCCTGGATCGAATCCAGCGTGGGTCGGGTCTCTATCGATGGGTTCTCGCTTCCTGTCTTCCTCTTGGACATGACGGTGCCTCTTGAAATTGACACGCGTTCTGGCTGTGTGCACCGAAGTTTACAGCGCGCGCCTACCGAGTTCACGCCTCCCAGCGTGGAACGCGCCGGCATGGACGCCGAGATGCAAAGCATCGCCTTCCAACCCGGGTCGTCCGCCTGGATCGCGCCTCCGTCCGTCACCTCGCTAAATCTGGGCCACCGGCTCCGTATCGGATGACGCGCTGTGTCTAGAACGCGGAGACGCCACGACGTCCGGTGCCGCTGCGGAGCGGGACGCGGTGTGCTCCGCAGCGATGTCTGGCGGAGCTCGTTCGCACATTTCTGAGCAGGCCGAACACCGGTGTTCGGCGAACGAGGAGACCGAGTTCTCTACCTTTGCCGATGCACATCCATAGGACAAAGTCAACAATAAAATTCGTATCAGGGCAGGATTGCAGGCAGCGCGCACTGAGACACGTTCTCTAGAGCGATTTTGACTAGTACTACAGTTGTACTTACGGCGGCCGAGCGCCACGGCGTCGGTAGTGGCAGCAGCGCGCCAGCGCCTGGTGATGCCGCCGCCACCAGGACCAGCGTAGGACCGCGTCGGGTCAGCCGGCGCGGTCCACTGCAGCGCCCAGAGCAGGCGGCGCACCTCGGGCACGGTCAGCGGGATGAGCACGGCGGGGCGCTTGGGCGCCCCGGATTTTTTTCCCCGCGGGCACATCGGAGGCAGCCCGTTGAACCGTCAGGAAGGCGTGCGCAAAGAGCGCGAGGGTGATGTGGCGGTGCCAGCCGGTGAAGCTGCGGACCTCATAATGGTCAAGACCGACCTCGCCCTTCGCGCTCTCGAAGCACTCTTCAATCGACCAGCGGCTTCCAGCGGCGCGAATCACGTCGACCAACGAGGTGCTTTTCGTGGCGTAGACGGCGTAGTAGGCCACGTCTGCCGGGTCAGCGAGGCTGCGGCGGAACAGGATGCCGCGCTGGCAGCGATCTGGCTTCGCTTCAGCAAAGCGGGCGAAGGCGCAATCATAGAGCCGTGGTCCCTTGGCTCCGTCGCCTGCGCTGACGCGGTGCCAGCCGTCCGCAGGCACCTGCTGCAGCAACTCGCTCACCTTGATCTGTCGCCACTCCTGCCAGATCCGATGCTGGCTCGAGACCGCAAGCACGTACGGCTGCTCTCGTTCCTCCAGCCAGCGCCGCAGCTTGCTATCGTCGCCGTAGACCTCGTCGCCCACAACCCAGGCGGCAGGCACGCCTGCGTCCAAGGCCCGCTGCACCATCTGCAACGCCAGTTGCGGCTTGGTCGCCAATGTCACGCCCTCGGGCACTCCTGCGCGTTGGCATCGGGCACGATCTTCGACCCACGACACCGGCAGGTACAGGGCTCGATCGAGGAAGGTACGCCCGCGCGGCGTAGCATAAGAGAGAAAGACCCCCACCTGCGAGTTCTCGATCCGACCCGCCGTGCCGCTGTACTGTCGCTGTACGCCGGCCGACTGCGTGCCCTTTTTCAAAAAGCCCGTCTCGTCGATCGCCAGCACGCCCATAGGATGGCCGAGATGCTCGACAACGTAGGCGCGGAGGTCATCGCGCACTGCATCCGCATCCCAGCGCGCACGACCGAGCAGGTGCTGCAGCGCGTACGGGGTCGGGTCGCCGACAGCCTCGGCGAGCTGCCAGCTGTTCTTGCGTTCGATCGGGCTGAGCAGCCCCTTGAGGTAGGCGGCGACGTGGGCGCGAACCTCCGCGCGTGCGAAGTGGCTGCCCACGCGCTCGACGAAACCTGCCCAGGAGCGTGCCCAGACCTCGCTGAGCGCTGCCGGTTCGTGCAGGAGCGCTGCGTCCGACCGAGCCGGGCGCCGAGCTCTCCGGGGTGTGGCGGTGACCATGCACAAGAGCCGCCGACCCGCAGCCCTGTGACACCAGGACGGGGCCGGCTGCCTCGCTGAAGTGCAACTGTAGTACTAAGAGCGCCGATGGCGGACGCGTCCTCTGCGCCTCGCGGGCGAGTCGGGCCGCGTCCCATCCTCGTCCTCGTCCTCGTCTGCGTCAGCCGACTCGCGCTGCTCGGGCTGCTTGCGGATCACCTTCGTCCCGGCGATCATGTCGTGCAGGCAGCGGCGATCGCCGCGGAAGATGAAAACAGCATCGATGATGGCGACAAGCCCGGCCAGCTGCCCCAGGCCCGGCGCGTAGCCGAGCAGCCCGACCAGCCAGGTGCGCAGGAGGACCCCGTCGACGAAGCCTGGCAGACTGCCATTCTTCTTCACGATCTGGATGCCCGTCAGCCGCTTGCCGATGGACTGACCGCTGGTGCAGATAAGATAGGCCTGCACCGCCATGAGCGAGATCCATGCCGCTGTCGAGACGATCTGCGCGGGGCTCGTGCCGAACATCCAGTACGGCGAGATCTCTTTGCCCTGCTTTGCCTGCTGCAGGAGGTCGCCGGTCACAGCCTCCACGAGCGCGGGGAGCGTCGCAATGAGGGCGAGCCCGCCGTCCACCATCGCGGATGCGAATCGCGTGCTGCGATTCGCCAGCTGCTCTGTGACCTCCGCATCTCCTGCCGCTCGGATATCGGCGCTCGCGGTGGGAGGAGCGTACGGATTGAGCGCCCTTTCGGGGACGTTCCTGCTGGCCATGTAGCATGGGAACACGCGCCAGACACACATGTCAACGCCGCGCCGCGAGCGCTGCACGTGCGGAGCTGGGGCGCCGATCACGTCGATCTGGCGTGAAATAGACCGTCTCGGACGTCCCAGTTCGTGTCCGCTGCTTGGCGTCCGTGGCGCGCTCGGCGGTCCGAAATTTTCCTCGTGTCAGGTGGGTTCAACCCGTCTCTCGCTCTGGCTGCTCGATTCGTTCCCAGGAGTCGTCAGGCACCAGCATCGTCTCGCGGCCAGCGTCCCGCCGCTCAGGGCGACCGCTTCCGCGGCCGCGGGATGCCATACTCGTCGATGCGGTTGATCAGCGTGCGCAGCGAGACGCCGAGGAGCTTGGCGGCGCGCGTCTGGTTGCCCGCGGACCGCTCGAGGGCCTCGACGACGCGCTGCCGGTCGGCGGCCTTCATCTCGAGCCGGAGCCTCGCCAGGGCGTCGCCGCTCGGCGGCGGCGCGTCGGCCGGCGGCAGCCCGGCGCCGCTGGGCGGAGGCGGCGGCAGCGCGGCGCGGCCCGACGGGGGTGCGTCGCCGCTCGACAGGGGCGTGGCGCGGCTCGACGGGGGCGCGGCGCCGCCGGGCGGCAGCGCGGCGCCGCTCGGCGGCAATGGCGGCGGCGGGGGGATGGTGCCGCTCGGCCGCGACGCGGCGCCGCTCGGCGGGGGCGTGGCGCCGTTCATCAGGTGCGGCGGCAGATCGGCGGGCAGGACCGACTCCCCCGCGCACAGGACCGCCGCGCGCTCGATCACGTTGCGCAGCTCGCGCACGTTCCCCGGCCAGGCGTACGCCTCGAGGGCGGCGAGCGCCTCCGGCGAGATGCGCGGCGCGCCGCGCTGGTCGAGCTGCAGGCACGCCTCCTCGAGGAACCTGCCGGCGAGCGGGCCGATCTCGGCGACCCGCTCGCGGAGCGGCGGGACGACGAGGGAGATGCCGTTCAGCCGGAAATAGAGGTCCTGGCGGAAGGCGCCGCGCGCGATCTCCGCCTCGAGATCGCGGTTGGTCGCCGCCACGAAGCGGAGGTCGAGCCGGCGGGGGGTGCGGCCCCCGATGCGGAGCACCTTCCGGTCCTCGAGGACGCGGAGCAGCTTCGCCTGGAAGGCCAGGGGCAGCTCGCCGATCTCGTCGAGGAACAGCGTGCCGCCGTGGGCCGCCTCGAGCAGGCCGGGGCGCGCGTGGCTGGCCCCCGTGAAGGCGCTCTTCTCGTGGCCGAAGAGCTCGCCCTCGAGGAGCGACGGCGGCAGCGCGGCGCAGTTCAGCTCGACGTAAGGCCCGCTCGACCGCGGCGAGCGCGCGTGGAGGGTCCGGGCGAGCACCTCCTTGCCCACCCCCGTCTCGCCCAGGATGAGCACGCTGATGGGGCTCCGCGCGGCGCGGGCGGCCTGCTCGTAGAGCGCCAGCATCGCAGGGGCTAGCAGCACGATCTCCGCGGGCGGCTTTCCGCGCTCGGGCTCCTCGGCCGCCCCGCCGGGCGCGCGGCCGACGACGACGGTGGTCGCGCCGAGGTTGAAGCGCTCGCCGACGCCGACCTCGGCGCTCTCCCGCGAGAGGCGCCGCAGGCGGTGCGTGCGCGCCGTCAGCGCGCGGGCCTGCGGCTCGCCGACGAAGGTGCCGTTGGCGCTCCCGAGGTCCTCGATCCGGAGCGGCGGGCCGACGTGGAGGGCCGCGTGCCGGCGCGACACCGAGCGATCGTCGATCCGCACGTCGCACCCCTCGTCGCGGCCGAGGACGACGCGGCCCTGGGGCGGCAACGGGGCGAAGGTGATCGTGCTGCCGGCCACGATCGCGAGCCGGAGCGTCGTCGCGCAGGAACCCCGCACATCGCTGCCGGGAAAGCCTTCGTCCACGAGCACATCCTACGCGCCGCCGCGCGCCGCCGTGCGCTGGTTCGGCGTTGATCTGCACGAAGATTTGCACGAATCGTGCAAACCCGTGCAGAGCGTCGGGACCGCGCGGGCGATAGCGCGGCCGATCGTGCAGGCGGGTGCACGATCGGCGCACCGGTCCGCCGGCGCCCTCGCGCTGCGGCGCCGCGAATCGCTGGGTCCGCTGCTCGGCACACCTCCTGCTGTCCAGGAATTCGGGCGCTCGCGAGCGTCGATGGCGACCTCAGCGGCGGCGCGGGAAATCGCGCCCGAGCGGGCTCTGCGGCAGCGCGACCCGGCCCCCCACGGATCACGGATCAGGAGCGAGCGAACATGTGCACCGAGCATGGATTTTTAAATCGCAGACGCCTTCTCCAGGGGCTGGGCCGTACGGCGGCGGTGGCCGCGTTCGCGCCGGCGGTCCTGTCGGCCAAGGTGGCTGAGGCGCACATCCAGACGACGTACGAGCAGCTCGTCCCGGGGCTGCCCGAGCGCGTCGGCCTGTGCTCGGAGCGCATCGAGGACGTCTTTGCGCGCATCCAGCGCCGGGTGACCGACGGCCTGTTCCCGGGCGCGGTCGCCCTGGTGGCGCGGCGGGGGAGGATCGTCGGGCACCGGGCGTTCGGCTCCCGGGTCCGCGGCGCGGACGAGCCGATGACGCTCGACACGCTGTTCGACCTGCTCTCCATCACCAAGGTCCTCGCGACGGCGACGTCGGCGGTGATCCTCGTGGAGGACGGCGTGCTGCGGATGAACGACCGGGTGGCCGACTTCATCCCGGAGTTCGCGGCCAACGGCAAGCAGGCCATCAAGGTGCGCGACATGCTCCGGTACACGGCCGGCTTGCCGCTGGACAGCCAGTTCCTGGACGACCCGGACTGCGAGAGCGTCTGGCAGCGCATGGCGGAGTCGCCGCTCGAGTACATCCCTGGCACGCAGGTGCTCTACAGCGATCTCACCTACCGCCTCCTCGGGCGGGTGATCGAGGTCGCCTCGGGCATGGATCTCGACGCCTTCGCGAAGGCGCGCATCTGGGGCCCGCTCGGCATGCGCGACACGACCTTCAACCCGTCGGCGGCGCTCATCTCGCGGACCGCGGCCACGGGCTACTCCGAGCTCCGGGGGAGGGTGCTGCGCGGGGAGGTGCAGGACGAGCAGGATCACGCGCTCGGCGGGATCGTCGGCTGTGACGGCGTCTTCTCGACGGCGCGGGACATCGCGGTGTTCTGCCAGATGATCCTGAACGGCGGCAGGTACGGCGGCGTCCGCGTCCTGAGCCGCCAGGCCGCCGCCGCGATGGTGAGCAACCAGACGCCCGAGGTGAGGGCGTCGGAGACCGACGTATCGCCGATAACCAACCTCCTGATGACGCCCAAGGGCTATGGCTGGGAGCTCGCGACCCACCGCTTCTCCAACGGCGGGTCGCGCCTCTCGAGCGGCTCTTACGGCAAGGCCGGCGGCACCGGGTGTTTCCTGTGGATCGATCGCCGCCGCGAGCTGATCGGGGTCATCTTGACGAACCACGGCGTGCCGACGCCGTTCGATGAGATCGGCTGGAACCGGATGCTCGACGCGGTCGGGAACGGGGAGTTCTTCGACGGGATCGTCAACGCCGTCATCGACGACTGAGAGTCGCCTTCATCTCGTCTCCGCGGCGCCCCCGCGGCCCCTCGGGCTCCCTCCAGCGCCGCGCGGCGCGGCCTTACTTGCCGCAGCCGACGCGCTCGGAGTGGAGCGCGAGGTCGTCGTACCACATCGTCTTGGCCCCGCCGTGGTACTTCTCGAACCCGAACTTGAAGAGCTTGTAGTCGTACGGGCCCCAGTCCGTGACGTGCATCGCGTTGACCTCGGTGCCGTCCACGAACACGCTCACCGAGCGGCCCGGCCCGTCGTAGTGGAACTCGAGGCAGTACCAGGTGTTCGCGACGAGCTTCACGCCGCCGCTGCACATGTACATGCCGCCGTTCGAGAGCATCTCTTTGTCGTCGCTCTTGCGATTCAACTCGAGCTGACACTGGTGCTCGCCGATGCGGATCTGCTCCCCGTTGTTGGGATCCCCGTTGCCTTCCACGGCCGCGACATACGTGTTGTGGCCCATCTGGATGTCGGTGGCGCTCTTGAGGTAGATCCTGCCCCAGAAGTTGCTCGGCACGGCCACGCCGAGCATCTGGCTGAAGTCCGTGCCCGTGACCTTGACGGAGCGCGAGCCGCTGTGACCTGTGCTGTCCAGCGTCACGAACTCGCCCATCCTCTCGCGCAGGTAGTCCGGGAAGAACTGGATCTCGGAAGGCAGCGAGCCGCCCTCGAAGTCGGAGCAGAAGATGCTGCACCCGCCGGGATCCGTGCCGCCGGTCGCCGCCGTGCTGGTCGTTGTGTCGCCGGCTCCGGTGCTCGTGGCGCTCGTGGTGACGTCGCCTGAGCCGCTGCTCGTGGCGCCGCTGCTGGCGGCGCCGCCCGTGCCGCTGCCCGTCGTCGCGCTGCCGCTGCCGCTGGTGGCGCCGCCGCCGCTGGTGGCGCCGCCGCTGGTCGCGCCGGGGCCGGAGGACGTGCTCCCGGGGCCCGGGCCCGCGGCGTCGTCGCCCGACCCGCCGGCGCCGCCGGCCCCGGAGCTGGATTCGCCGCCGCACGCGGCCACGGACCCAAGTGTGAACATGGCAAAGAAGGCAAAGGAACGAGCCGAGAAGGACATACCGGGAGATCTCCTCAAGAACGGGCGCAGAACGGCCCAAGCGATGCGCGCGATTCTATCAGTGAACCCCGCGCGTGTCAGGCAGAACCGGAGGAGTGCGCCGGGGCCAGCTCAGGCCTGCCGGAGCCCCATCGCGCGCGCGACTCCATCCCGGTACGCCAGCCAGGCCGCGTGCGCTGCGGCCACCGCCGACGCGACAGCGTCCGCCGTCGGGCCCTCGTCCGGCGCGTGGCCCAGCACCATCTCCCACGCGTCCCGCCGGTGCCCTCCTTCGACCGCCCGGTGCGCCCTCGCCAGGCGCATGCGCTCGGGCGGACACCCGTAGTGCCGCACCATCGGGTGCGCGCGCAGCGCCTCCTCGATCGGCGGCGCCTCGCGCTGCCCGAGCAGCTCCGCGCGCTCGTGCACGCTGCCCTCCACGAAGATCGTCAGCACCGCCGCGCCCACGACCCACGGCGGCGCCGCGCTCGCGCGGTCGAGCAGCGCCCGGTAGGCGTGGGCCTCGGGCTCGAGCGGGAGCGACTCGTCCTCGATGGCCGCGCGCGGGATGCCCAGGCCGTCGATCATTTCCAGGAAGAGCGCCGGGTGCGACACGCCCAGCGAGAGCTTGCCCGTCTGCTCTTCGAAGAGGTTCTCGGCGAGGGCGCTGCGCACCGCGGCCGGCGGCGACTGGCCGAGCACGCGCGCGAGCAGCACCGGGAAGTCGCGCACGTAGACCCGGTATTCGTGCCTGAAGTGAACCGCGAGCTGGTCTCGCGTGAGGCCGGGGCCTGTGAGGTGCGCCCAGGCCCAGTGGTTCTTGCGGTCCATGATCGCGAGCAGGCGTTCCTGAAGACGACGCGTCATGCGGCAGCTCCTCGGCAAGGGGTGAGCCTTGGTTGTACAGCACCGACGGCGTCTGCCCAGCGCCGTCGTCGCAGGTCGCGCGGAGGGCGGCGCGCCGCCAGGGCAGGGCGGGGAGGGGATCGAGAGCCTGGGGGGCTCGTGCGCCGTCCTTGTCACAGATCGCCCGCTCCGGCCGATGACGCGCCATGAGCTCACGTTCCTGGGAATTCGTCGCCGCGGTCACCCTCCTGGCCTGTGGCTCGCAAGGGCCCGCTCCGCGCGAGAGCCGTCACGCGTCGGCCGCTGGGCCCGCGCCGCTCCCCGCGCCCGCGCCGCTCCCCGCGCCCGCGCCGCTCCCCGCGCCCGCGCCTGAGCCTGAGCCTGCTGTGGCGCCTCCTGCCGAGCCCGCCATCGCGCCCGCGTCCGTCGATCCGATCGTCGCCCGCGCGCGCCTGGAGGTAGCCCGCGGCGTCACCTACGATCCGGCGTGGGTCGCGATCGGCTACCCCAACGGCGATCCGGCCCCCGATCGCGGCGTCTGCACCGATGTCGTCGTCCGCGCCGTCCGCGCTGCGGGCGTCGATCTCCAGGAGAAGATCCACGAAGACATCCTCGCGCGCCGGGCGGTCTACACGACGGTCGAGCGCCCCGATCGCAACATCGACCACCGCCGCGTCGGGCCGATGCTTACCTACCTGCGCGCCCACGCCACCTCGCTCCCCAGGACGTTCGACGAGGCCGCGGTGGGCACCTGGAAGCCCGGCGATATCGTGGTCTGGGCGCTCAAGCCGTGCCCTTCGTGCAGGCCGGATCATGTGGGCATCGTCAGCGATCGCAAGGGGCCGCGCGGCATCCCGCTCGTCCTGCACAACATCGGCCCGACGCCGACCGAGGAGGATGCCCTCGATGCCTGGACCGTGCTCGGCCACTTCAGGCTCCGTCTGAGCCGCTCAGGGACAGGCAACGGAGCAAGAGAGAATGCACAGGGAGACGGGGAGACGGGGAGGAGAGAGAGATAGACAGAGCAAGGTGGAGAGGCGAGAGGTGGGGATCCTCCCTTGAGCCTGCTCGCCGCCCCGCATCGATGCCGTCCGAAGCCGCCGGCGCCGAGCCTGCGGGGTCGAACGACTGACCCCCATCTCTCACCTCCCCGCCTCCCCGTCTCCCTGTGAATCTCTCCTTTCTTCCTCTCCTCCCAACAATTTTTTCGCCCCCCGTATCCTCCCGGCCGCGCCGTTCGTCGGTGGGCCATGACGACGACACCCCCGACCGAACGACGCCTCTACGTCTCCATGATCACGTCCCTCGACGGCTACATCGAGGGCCCGGGCCGCGAGCTCGACTGGTTCCAGGACGGCAACCCGCAGTTCGAGCGGTACTGCGACGAGATGATCGACTCCGTCGGCCTGGCCGTGTACGGGCGCACCTCCTACGAGCTCATGCTCCAGTACTGGCCTGACGCCGAGGCCCACCCGCGCTCGCCCCAGGACCTCGCGTTCGCGCGCAAGATGAACGCCCTGCCCAAGGTGGTGCTGTCCCGGACCCTGACGCACGCCGCGTGGGCCAACACCCGCGTGGCCCGTGACCCCGAGGAGATCGCCGCGCTCAAGCGGCAGCCCGGCAAGCCGATCGTCGCCTGGGCCGGCGCCGCGCTCGTGTCGACGCTGATCGAGCACCGCCTCGTCGACGAATTCCGCCTGATCGTGCACCCGGTGGTGCTCGGCGGCGGCACGCCGCTGTTCGCGCGCCGCGACCATCGCCTCTCGCTGCGGCAGATCCGGACCCAGAACCTGGGCGGCGGGCTCTCGGTCCTGTGCTACGAGCCGGTCTGGTCATGAGCGACGAGCCGCGCGACCTCGGCGAGCTGAGCAACGACGTGAAGGCGTCATGGCAGCGGTTCCTCGACGTGTTCGAGCCGCTCCGGCCCGAGCTGTACCGCTATTGCCGCTACCTGACCCGGAGCCCGTGGGACGCCGAGGACCTGGTGCAGGACACCATGGCCCGCGGCTTCGTCACGCTCGGCACCCTGTTCCACGAGCTGCCCAACCCGCGCGCCTGGCTGTTCCGGGTGGCGTCGAACCTCTGGATCGACCGCGCCCGGCGGCAGCGGCTCGAGCGCGACGCGCTCGGCGAGCCCGCGGCAGCGCCCGTGGCGCCAGGGCACGCGCCCGACGAGCGGGCGTCGCGCGAGGCCGCCGGCACCCTGGTCGCGCACCTGTCGCCCCAGGAGCGCGCGGCGGTCGTGCTCAAGGACGTGTTCGATTTCTCGCTCGACGAGGTCGCCGCGTCGCTCTCGACCTCGGTCGGCGCCGTGAAGGCGGCGCTGCACCGCGGCCGCGGCAAGCTCGTGGCGCCCGAGGCCGACGAGCCCCGGGCGCCCGCGCCGGGCGTGCTCGACGCCTTCTGCGCCGCCTTCAACGCCCGCGACCTGCCGACCCTGACCTCGCTGCTCCTCGACAGCTCGATCACCGAGATCGTCGGCGTGGTGACCGAGTACGGGCGCGAGCCCCCGGCCGATCCGCGCACCGGGTCGTTCGTCGGCAGCCTCTCGCCGATCACGACCACCGACGCCGGCGGGGTCGACGCCCGTCACCTGGTCGGCTACCTCGGCGGCCCGCCGCGCTGCGAGGTGCGCGAGCATCGCGGTGAGCTCTTGCTGCTCTTCTGGTTCGATCACGATGCCGGACCCGCGGTGCGCACCGTCTGGACCGTCGAGACCGACGGCGAGCACATCGCCCGCATCCGCAACTACTTCTTCACCCCCGATGTGATCGCCGAGATCTGCCGCGAGCTCGACGTGCCTTTCCGCACGAACGGCTACCGCTACTGGATCCACGGGTAGCGGCCTCGCTGTAACGTGCTGGAGATCGCCCCGACAACGGGCGCAGAATGGCCCCGGCGATGCGGGCGACCTCCCGACCTGCCTTCGAGCTCACGAGCCGCCGCGTCGGGCGGCGCTACGAGGGCCTTGGCCGCGTCTTCGGAGGCCTCGCGCTGCTCGCGAGCGGGGGAGGGCCTTTTCTGATCAGCGTCATCGCCCTGGTCCTCGCGCACGTGCTGGGCGAGCCGAGCCTCCGCGGGTTCGCGTTCCACGCCCTGACCCTCGCCGTGCCCGGTGTGATCGTCGGCCTGGGCCTCTCGTTCGTGAGCGCCCTGTTCACCACCACCGCCATCGGCTGGAAGGGGCCGGTGCGCGTGGCCGCCGACGCGGCTGGGCTGCGTCTCGGCTCCGGCGCCGCGGAGCGCTCGATCCCGCGCGCCGAGATCCGCTCCGGCCTTGTCCTGTCGGACCTGCGCGTCCGCGTCGAGCTCCGCCTGCGCGGCGGGCGGGTGCTCGAGGTGCACATCGCGCGGGAGGAAGAGGGCGCGCGCCTGCTCGCGGCCCTCGGGATCGGCCCCACGGAGCGGCGCGTCGCGGTCTCGCTCGGCAGCGTCCACCGCGAGCTCTTGGCCGGCTGCTTCGGTCTGCCGGCCTTCATGATCCTCTGGCTCGTCGTGATCATGGCGCTCGCCGAGCCGCTCACCGGCAGCTCCGGACCGGTCGTGGCGTGGTTTGCCCTCACCGCGCTGTCGACATGGCTCCTCCGCCGCGCCGTGCGCCGCACTCCGGTCGTGGTGGGCACCGACGGCGTGCGCGTCGAGCGGCCCTTCTCGACCGTCTGGCTCCCTTACGCCGAGCTCGACTCGGTCGAGAGGCGCGGCGATTGCCTCCTCCTCTTTCGCCGGGGCAGCAGCGGTCCGGTCGTGCTCCGGACGGGAGAAGCCCTGACAGAGACGCTGGCGCAGCGCCTCCGTGATGCGCGCGAGGGCGCTGCCGGCGGCGCAGCGCTGCACGGCGCCGACGCGCTGGAGCGGCGCGGCCGCGATCTCGCGCTCTGGCGCGAGGACCTCCGCAAGCTGCTCGCCGGCGACGGCTACCGCGCCGCTGGCCTGACCCCCGAGGACGCGCTCCACGCGCTCGACGACGCCAGCGCCCCGCTGGAACGCCGGGTGGGCGCTGCCTTGCTCCTGCGCGTCGCTGGCTACCCCGAGGCGCAGGAGCACATTCGCATCGCCGCCGGGACCACGGCCGACGATGCGCTGCGCGCTGCGCTCGAGAGCGCCGCGGAGGACGAGGTCGACGACGCGGCGCTCGCGCGGGCCCTGCGGTGAGCCGCGCGCCGCTGAGCCATTCTGGGCCACGCGCTACGGGCGCGTCGGTCGGCGCTGTAGAAGGCGAGATCTTCAGGGATATCCGGCGGTAGTGAGATGGCACATGTCCTGCACGCTGCCGGCAGCGGAGGTGTTCATGTCACGTAACTTTCTTTCGGACGATGCAGCCTTGTTATCGCCGCTGCCCACGCCGCCGCCTCGAACGGCGGCCCTGGTGCAGCGGGTGTCTCGAGCGGCCGCAGCGGCTGCTGCCGTCTTCGTGGTCGCCTGTGGTCCTCCGGGCGTCGACGAGGGACACGACCCGGGCGATCAAGGCGAGATCATCCCGCCGATGCCGCCGCCGCCGGATGGGGAAGAGGGGGAGATCATCCCGCCGATGCCGCCGCCGCCTCCGGACGAGGAGATCATCCCGCCGATGCCGCCTCCTCCGGACTGCGAGGGCGGCGAGATTGTGCCGCCGATGCCGCCGCCGGGCGGGGAAGAGGGGGAGATCATCCCGCCGATGCCGCCGCCGCCTCCGGACGAGGAGATCATCCCGCCGATGCCGCCGCCGCTTCCGGACGAGGAGATCCTCCCGCCGATGCCGCCGCCGCCGGATGGGGAAGAGGGGGAGATCATCCCGCCGATGCCGCCGCCGCCTCCCCCGTGCAAGTGAGGCGCTCGATCGTCGCACCGTTGCGCTCCCCAACATCGTGAGGTCGAAGATGGGCGAACAGGAATGCGAGCTGGAAGTTGCGCCCGAGTGGTGGCGCTGGGCCACGGAGAACCTGCTGCGCGGCGTGCCCGAGGGCGTGATCTCGGAGCAGCTCCAGGCGGCCGGCGTCGGCAGCGCGCAGGTCGGAGAGCTGCTCTCGGCCATCGTCCGTTCGCCCATCTTCGTCGCCGCTCGGCCCTTCGCCAGGTCGGCGCGGCGGCACGAGATGCTGGCGCGGCTCCAGCAGAGAATGGCGTCGGTCGCCTGCGATCCGACGGGGATCCCGCGGCGCTCCGGCGTGTCCGGCGAGGAGCTCCGCGACGTCTATGTCGCCGGCAACATCCCGGTCGTCCTGACCGACGTCGTGACCCGCTGGCCCGCCTTCGGCCGGTGGACCCCGGCGTACCTCTCCGAGCGCTTCGGCGATGTCGTGGTCGACGTCACGACAGGACGCCAGAGCGATCCCGACTACGACATGCACGCGGCGCGGCACACGGAGAGCACGCCGCTGCGCGACTTCGTCGCGCGCATCGCCGGCGCCGCGAGCGAGGAGACGAACGACTTTTACATGGTCGCCAACAACCGCGTCCTCGAGCGGACGAAACTCGGCGCGCTGCTGGACGACGTGGTGCTCCCGGACGGGTACTGCGCCGCGCAGCGGCTGCTGGGCGCCTCGGCGCTCTGGCTCGGCCCTGCCGGGACCGTCACGCCGCTGCACTACGACACGTCCAACATCCTGTTCGGACAGGTGTACGGCAGGAAGCGTTACCGCATGATCGCGCCGTTCGAGACGTCGCTGTTCGACGGCGCACGCGCGATGTACGCCGATCGGGACCCGGAGAAGGACCCGATGGCTCCGGTGCTCGTGAAGGACGTCGTGCTCGAGCCGGGCGAGGCCCTCTTCATCCCGGTGGGCTGGTGGCACCACGTCCGCGCGCTCGACGCCAGCATCAGCCTGGGGATCAACAGCTTTCCGTTCCACAACGACTTCGACTGGTACCGGCCGAGCAACATCGGTTAGCGAAGAACGGAGCGGAGCACCGCGTTTCAGGCGCTCCCGATGGACCTCGATCCGCATGCGGCGAGGTGGGCGCCGGCGGGGTGGCGAAGGGGTATTCGACGTCCTACCCGTCCCTCCAGGAGGCGCCTCGGCTGCCGCGCGCTCTCCCCGCATCGGGCCCATGGACCTGCACGAGCGCGCCTCGTTCGGCATACGATGGCTCGCGGGAGGCTGCGACTTGACCATCAGGAACCTCGTGTTTCAGGGCGGTGGCGTGAAGGGGATGGCGTACGTGGGGGCCATCGCCGAGCTCGAGAAGCGCGACGCGCTGGCCGCCGTGACCAGCGTGGCGGGCACCTCGGCCGGCGCGATCACCGCGGCGCTGCTCGCCGTGGGCGCCGGCGCCGAGCAGGTGGGGCGCATCCTGCGCTCGACCGACTTCACCTCGTTCATGGACGGCGGCGGCTGGGTCGTCGGCGGTTCGGTCCGGCTCTTCAACGGCTATGGCGTCCACCCGGGCAAGGCGTTCGAGACCTGGCTCCGCGCCCAGATCGCTGAGCTCACCGGGCTCCTCACGGGGCGCGCCCAGCCCGATGTCACCTTCGGCGACCTCCAGGTCCTTGCCGCACAGCACGCCGGCAGGGCGCGCGCGCTCTACGTCGTGACGACCAACCTCACCAAGCAGGTGGCCGAGGTCTTCTCCGCCGAGGCGCACGCGGACGTCCCCGTCTACCAGGCCGTGCGCATGTCGATGAGCATTCCTCTCTTCTTCGAGGCATACCCCTTCCGAGGCGACCTCTACGTGGACGGCGGCGTGTCGTGGAATTACCCCATCGACCTCTTCGACGGCACGCACCGCCGGCCGATCCTGGGCCTGCTCGGCAAGGCGGTCGGCATCAACCCCGGCACGCTCGGCTTCAGCCTGGGGACGAAGGAGCAGATCGACTCCGCAAAGGACGGCTGGCGCCCTCTGCCAGCTCGCATCGACGGCCTGGAGGGCTATGTAAAGGCCCTTACCTCATTCATCCTCGACACCTCGACCCTCCTGCACCTCGACAGCGCGGCCATCCAGAGGACCGTCTTCATCGAGAACGCGAACATCCCCACCACCGATTTCGAGATCACCCCCGCCCAGATGGACACGCTGATCGAGAACGGCGCCGACGCCACACGGCGCTGGTTCGAGGCGCACCCGCTGGCCAGCTGGGCGGCGGCCAACCGCTGAGACCCCGCGCGGGGCCAGCACCTCGTCGCCCTGGTCCCCCGAAATCCCGACGAAAGTAACGGATCGCGGCCGTTCGCACCGCAATTCCGTCCTTGAGCAGCGCGACACTGGCGTTCGTCGTACAGGCGAAACGCCCAGGCCGATTCGCATGTGCGCAAGTGTTCGCACATCATCGCGCACCATGGTTTGCGCAATGGTTCGGTGCCTACTCACTCGGCCCGAATCGCGACCTCATAATCGGCCGATTCGAGGGTACGCCATGAGCGCTCCGAGGTGGCACATGCCGTGCTCAGGCACATTGGCAAGATGCACGGGCTCAAATCGCGCGAGATCTGACGCCGTGAGGACGCATGAGCCCGTCCACCCTGGAGCGCTTCGCAGAACGCGATAGAACAGATTCGATGTTCGTCGATCTGAGGGTTGTAACAAGGGCACCCCATTGCGCTCGGGAGGCCCGATCTGGTCGTGAGATTCATCAGCGGCGGCACGGCGCGCCGAAGAGGATATTCGTATGGCAAACACCGCCAGAGCCATGCTCGACAAGTGTCGATCTTACCTCGGGTACAAGGAGAATTCCAATAACGATACAATGTTTGGAGAGTGGTACGGTCTCAATCACCAGCCATGGTGTGCGATGTTCATCTCGTATTGCGCGGCGAAGACGAAGAATGACGATGTCATTCCGAGGTACGCGTCATGCGAGATCGGCGCTGACTGGTTCAAGGTCCGCGGCCAGTTCAGCTCGAACCCGACAGTCGGCTCGATCGTCTTCTACGGCGCGCGAGGCGGCACCCACACCGAGATAGTCGAGGCGGTGGACGGCTCTACGATCACCACCATCGGCGGAAACACCAACAATGATGGATCGGCCAACGGCGACGGCGTCTACCGACGCCGCATCAGCCGCCGCTCGATCTCGATCCACGGATACGGGCATCCTGAATACAAGAAGGAGGATATTGATATGCCGAAGCGCGTGAGCCTTGCTCGCAAGGGGAAAATGACGTTGAAAATCGACTCCTGGGAGGTCATCTCCTTTACCACGGAATACTCCGATCACGGCGACATGCACCCTGCCGACGGCGCGTCCTTCATCCAGGGGCCTGCGCATTACATGGCGACCGCGGCCGCCGAGATATCGGGCCTCGTCAAGGGCACCACCCTCCAGTCCCGCTTCGTCGAGGTCACCGGCACGGGCGCCGGTACGGTGGAGAAGTACGGCCCGATCCAGGAGCACGTGGTGACCGCTGGCGCCACCTTCATCACGCAGACCCGCGCCGGCGCCGTCTGCGACGACGGTAACCGCGTCCAGTGGCGCATCGTCGTCGCCGACGGTTCGGTCAACGGCATCCTCGAGTCCGCCGAGGTCCAGGCCCACTACTGGGCCATCTGAGCTCTCCGACCCCCTGCGGTGCCCCGTAGGCGTATACGCCTACGGGGCATCGCCCTGCTCTGACAAGGAAATCCGCATGGTCACCGTCAACGAACTCTTGCCGTACAAGCTCACCCATGACCAGGTGCGCTGGAGCTTCGACACCGACAACGAGAGATATGCTCAGATCATCCTCGACGCAGCGATCGAGGCGGGCGTGGGCCACCGGGGCGCGGTCATCGGCGTCGCCACCGCCTGCCAGGAATCGCGCCTGCGCAATCTCCGGGGCGGCGACCGGGACAGCCTCGGCCTGTTCCAGCAGCGTCCTTCCCAGGGATGGGGCACAACCGAGCAGATCCTCGATCCGCATTACGCGGCGGGCAAATTCTTCTCCGCGATGAAGACCATCTGCCCACGGAATTTCGGCCCCCTTTATCTGACGAAGACCCAGCTCTGGGAAGTGGCCCAGGCCGTGCAGCGCAGCGGCTATCCTACCTACTATGCGAAGCACGAGCTGGCGGCGGCCAAGCTTGTCGCGGAGCTGATCAACCGCGGCGACCCTGCCCCGCGGCGCGTGAGCCTTGCCAGAAAGGCGAAGGGATCCCTGCGCCTTGACTCCTGGGAGGTCGTCTCCTTCACCACGGAGTACTCCGATCACGGCGACATGCACCCTGCCGACGGCGCGTCCTTCATCCAGGGGCCTGCGCATTACATGGCGACCGCGGCCGCCGAGATATCGGGCCTCGTCAAGGGCACCACCATCCAGTCACGCTTCGTCGAGATCAGCGGCACGGGCGCCGGTACGGTGCAGAAGTACGGCCCGATCCAGGAGCACGTGGTGACCGCTGGCGCCACCTTCATCACGCAGACGCGCGCTGGCGCCGTTTGCGACGACGGCAACCGCGTCCAGTGGCGCATTGTCGTCGCTGGCGGCTCGGTCAACGGCATCCTCGAGTCCGCCGAGGTCCAGGCCCACTACTGGGCCATCTGACCCCCGCGCAGAGGTGACAAGCCGTAGGAATAAGGATGTCGTGCTCGATCCGGGCGAGGCGCTCTTCATCCCGGTGGGCTGGTGGCACCACGTTCGCGCGCTCGACGCCGGCATCAGCCTGGGGATCAACAGCTTTCCGTTCCACAACAACTTCGACTGGTACCGGCCGAGCAACATCGGTTAGCGAAACGCTCGACCATCGGTCACCGAACGTGAACGTTCGGATGTAGGGGAACGCGGCGCGAAGCTTGGTTGATGCCTATGGCGGGCGTGGGACGCTTCGACGCCACGCACCGGCCGATCCTGGGCCTGCTCGGCAAGGCGGTCGGCATCACCCCCGGCACGCTCGGCTTCAGCCTGGGGACGAAGGAGCAGATCGACGCCGCAAAGGACGGCTGGCGCCCGCTGGCCGCCCGGATCGACAGCCTGGAGAGCTATGTAAAGGCCCTTACCTCGTTCGTCCTGGATACCTCGACCCTCCTGCACCTCGACCGCGCGGGAACCCCTGTGCGTCGGGCGTCACGACACAGAGGGTGGCGTGCTCGATAGGGGGGCGACGCGACGCGCCCCGGCGCTGGAAATTCTGCGAAATGCGGACGCTCGGGCTCGGCGAGCGTCGCCGTGGCGCCGTGCCTGCCGCGCAGTAGACTGCACGGTGAAGGCAAAGGGGGTTGGCTCGAGGAAGCCCTCGGCGCCGCCCGATGGGTACACGTGCCGCCCAACGCGAAATGTGCTCTTGCGGCCGAGACACCCGGACAAGCGCGAGCCGGACACGCGCACCTGCGGATCCTGGCAAAAGCCGCGAGTCGGCTCGTCCTCTGCGACGAGCCTTTCCTCGACCGCGCCGCGGACGAGGCCCGGCGCCTCCCGGAGCTTCGCGAGCTCGGCGGGGTGGTTGAGGAGCGCGAGCACGGTGTTCGCGATCTGGTTCACGGAGGTGACGAATCCCGCGGCGACCATCTGGAAGCATTGCATGGCCGCCTCGCCCGCAAGCTCGGTGTCTCCGCCTTCTGCCTCGATGAACCGGCTCGCGACGTCTTCGCCCGGCGCCTTCCGGCGCTCCTCGACGAGCCGCATCATGTAGTCGATCATGTCGCAGCAGCTCTGCTTCACCGCCCGCTTCTGCTCGTCCGAGCTGACCCCGCCGCCGGCGAGCTTCAGGAGGTCCGTCGACCATCTCATGAACTGCGGCCGATCGGCCTCCGGTATCACGAACATCTCGGCGAGCGTGTTGAGCGCGACCGCCTCGGAGAACGCCGAGACGACATCCATCTCGCCGTCGCGCCGCGCCTTCTCGGCGGCGCGCTGCACGAGCCCCACGACCCGCGGGCGCATCCACTCGACGGCCGACGGAGAGAACCCTTTCATGATGAGCTGTCGAAGCTTCGTGTGGCGCGGCGGGTCCTGAAAGAAGGCGAGCCGCGACAAGGAGTCGAACGTCTTTCTCGAGAGCTCGTCCTCGCCGAGCATGCCGAGGCTGCCGAGGATCGCCGTCGCCCGCCGCGCGGTGAAGCTCGGGTCCTTCACGAGCCCCTCGATATCGGCAGGAGCGGTGATGAGGAAGCACTGCAGCGGCTCGAAGAAGTAGACCGGCGCCTCGGTGCGGAGCCGATCGAGCGTCGGGAAGGGATCGGCGAAGAAGCGTTCGCTCGTGAGGTCGAAGCCAGAGGTGACGGCTATGGTCCTTCTTTCCTTGTGGCGCTCGTGGCGCGGCGGAGATTCTCGGCCAGGCTAGGGTATCGCCGCGCCGCCGTGAAGCGCCCTGCCCGCGCGTCAAACGCCGCGCGACGCCATCGAGGTGGCGCGCGCCGACGGCACCTACGCGGAGGCGGAGAAGGCCGCGGTGGCCAGGGCGGCCGCGCTGCTCGGCGTGGAGCAGGCGACGGTGAAATCCATCGAGGCAGCCACCTGTGGACCGAGCGCGCCCGTTCCGATGACGCCCTCTCGCACCGCGACGACTTCCTGGGCATCGTCAGCCACGATCTGAGAGCAAGCCAGCGGGAAGGACAGTCACTCGACCGCGTGGCGATTCTTGCCGCTGCCACGCGCGCCGACGTGGCAGGACGATGCTCGAGCTCAGCTGCGACACCGCGCGAGGAGGGAGCGGCTACAGGCGACGCCGCTGTGCAGGTGGCGGGAGCTTGGCCCATGGGCTCTTGGCTACTGTAGGCCGAGCAAGAACTCCTGTATGCGGGCCGATACCACGCTTCCTGCCTCGAGGAGCATCGCGTGGCCTGTGCGGAGCACGATCATCCACTCGGCACCCGGAATGAGGCGGCGCAGCGCGTCGAGATCGGCCCGCAGGGCCATCACGTCGCGCTCGGGCGCGATCACCAGGACCGGCACCCGCACCTGGGGGAGGACGTCCGACGCGCGTGCCTCCATCAACGACCGCAGAGACTCCCAGTAAGCGCGAAGGTCCATGGTCCCGACGGCGCGGAGGAAATGCTCCAGCTCCTCCCGAGGCGCCTCGGGCCCGAAGACGCCCGCGGCCTGGCCCAGGGGGAAGAGGGCCTTGGACGCCGTGACGCGGCGCACGACCGGCGCAATACGAGGGACGATGGGGGCCGCCGTCCGTAGCGCCATACGGAGGGCCGCGCGCGCGCCGGGGATCCGGAAGGCGGCGCTCGACGCGTAGGGGTGATCGGCGCCGCCGGCGATGAGCACCATCGCGCGCACGAGATCAGGGCGGCGGCGGTAGAGCTCGAGCAGCACCGTGACGCCCATGGAAAAGGCGATGTGCACCGGCGCGCCGGAGAACGTACTACGAGCACGGACCGCCTCCGTCACCCGGAGAAGGTCGTCTGCGTGGGTCGAAATGGCGTAGTCGCCCGAGCGCGCCGTCTCGCTCTGCCCGTGGCCCCGGTAGCTCCAGTGGACCAGGTGGGTCGTCGTTGCGAGCGCGCTGACGAGGTGCTTCCAGAAGTTCTCCGTCGTGCTGAGGCCGTTCGTGAGGACGACAGGCGCTCGATCCCGCAGCTGCACCTCGTCGCCTGGGCGCTCGTGCGTGTGCCACGCGATGCGCGTCCCATCGCTTGCAACGATGTGCCGGAGGATCGAGCCTTCCATGATTGGAATGGACGGTAGCATGCGCGACCTCGCGACCAGCTGCTCGGGTTGTCGGTGGCACCCGAGGGGCGAGCAAGCTCGGACCGGTAGTCGAGCCCGCCGCTCGCATCGGCTCGCTGCCGGCTCATAGAAACTAGCCGGCGCCCGCAGGCTCTGCTGAGGTCGGCCACGCTCGAGCGCGAGCGGTCTACCGAGGTAGGAGAGCTGGGCTTTTGCGTGAGCGACAGGCTCGGAGGTCACGCGTGAACGGCCCCGGGCGTCCCCGGGGCCGTGATTCAGCAGCCAGCGCTGCCGCTCGTGGTCTCCGCTACCGCGCCGGGCTGATGGTCACCTTCAGCATCCGGCTGGCCGCAGGATACAGATAACCGTCATCGACGGAGCGCACCCGGTCCGTGGGATCGTCGGCGCCCATCTGCGGCCCGGCCTGGCGCGGCGCCTGGTCGGGGCCCACGCCGGGCCACTGGTTGGCCTCGGTGCCCGCGTCCCAGATCGAGACCTGGTCGGAGACATCGCCGCTCACCGGCTCGCCGCTCGCGTCGAACAGCGCGATCCCCTCCTCGCTCGGGGCGAAGAACAGATCGTTCGATTGCCCCAGCATCGACGCGAAGCTCAGCCGCTCGCCGGGCCGCGCGGTCACCCTGAAGCTGAACTTCGCGCCGGGCAGCAGCGGCCCCGGCATCGAGGCGCCCACGGGCGTGTCGTAGACCAGCACCGACGAGAGCCCGCTCTCGCCCCCGACCTCGGCCTCCAGCGACTCCGCGAGCGTGGTCGGGTTCCCGTCCTCGGCCAGCATCTCGAGTCCCTTGCTCCGGTCCGCCTCGCCCGACCTGAACAGCGGCGCTGCGGCCCCGTGCACCACCGCGACGCCCGGCGCCGCCGGCGAGGTCAGCCCCGCGCGGGGCATGACCCCCTCGTGCAGCATCATCGGGTTCCCGTCCTCGGCTTGCGCCTCCAGCCCGTTACCGGGGTACGCCTGCCCGACCGTGAACAGCGGGTTTTCCATCGTGTGCACCACGAAGAGCCCCGGCGACAGCGGCACGGCGGCCGGCTCCCCGCCCTCGGGCATCAGCGTCCCCACCTCCGACATGTTGGTGATCCGGACCGTGAACTCATTGCCCGGCTCCGGCGTCACGACCACCTGGATGACCTCCTCGACCGCCGGGTAGGTATAGCCATCCTGGACCAGCCGCACCGTGCTGTCCGGGTCCTTGGCGCCCGTGTTCGGGCCGCTCTGCCGGGGCGCCTGGTTCGGCCCCGCGCCCGGCTCCTCGTTGGCCTCGCTGCCTGCGTCCCACAGCAGGACCTGGCCGGTCACGTCCCCGCTCACCGGGTTGCCCGCCTCGTCGTAGAGCGCGATCCCGGCGCCATCGGGCGCATAGAACAGATCATTCGACTGCCCGAACATCGTCGTGAACGACAGGCTGTCGCCTGGCAGGGCGCCGACGCGGAACTCGAAGCTCTTCTCTGGGAAGAGCGGTCCGGGCATGCTCTCGCCCACGGGCGTGTTGAACACGCCGGCCACCCGGTAATCCCGCGCGGGTGTCACGTTCTCGATGGTCACCTCGAAGCTCGTGGCCGCATCCTCGGCAGCAGATCCGCCGGCGCCTCCCCCGCCCATGCCGCCCGCGCCTGTGGTATCGCCGCCTCCGTCATCGCTGCAAGCAGCGGCGAGGGTGAGGACAAGGGACATGGCCGACAGCGTGCGACGCCGAATCTTCATGACGATCCTCCAGAAGCAGTGAATGAGATGACGCGAACTGGATCGCCCCCGCCGCGGAGAGCGGCGTGCAGCGATCGTTCCTCCAACGCGCTGGAGACCGGAGCGGCCGCGGGCGCCCGCGTCGGCCCGCGATGGCCAGTGGCGCGTGGTTCGAGGGTGCTACGCGGCGGGTGCAGATCGGTTTCGCGACCCTCGCACGCGCCTGCACGATCGCGCTCGGGAAGAATTGTTCAGCGCGGCCGTCGGTCGCCTCGAGCGCGTGGGCGCCTGACTTCGGACTCCTCTGTGATCGGCCCGGCGGCGCCCCGCTCGACACGCCCGCAGCGCTGGCGACCGCGGCTCGCGTAGAGGGGTCAGCACGCCCGCAGCTTTCACCCGATCGCCGCGAGCGTGGCGCTCGGGCGCCGGCACAGGCGGCGGCACCGGCGCGGGCAGCAGCAGCAACGCGGGCGGCAGGGCCTCGTGGGCCGGGGGCGTGCCTTTCGTCCATACCGGAGATCACAAGGCGGCCGGTTGGGCTCGCGTCGGGCCACACCGGAAGAGGGTTCAGCCGCCCGTGTCCCGTGTAGCTCTTGAGAATTGTCAAAGTCTCCGCCGTTCGTTTCTCCACGCCAGCGCCGTCGCCCAAGAACTTCCCCGGTTCCGCGCTCACGGCAGGCCCCTGGCGGCTTGGCACCACCTCACACGCAGCCACGCAAAAACCTGGGCGACGAGCCGCTACACCTCCGGAGCTCCTCCTGGGCTAGGGTAGGGTAGCGATCCCTGGACCGAGGCGGCGCCCCGCGCACCCCCGCCCAGCGCTGCGAAGGAGCCCCCGATGAGCCGTTACGCCGACCATGAACCCGCCTGCGTGGACTCGCCCGCGAACGCGATCGAGCTCGTCATCGACGCGCGCGCCCGCGATCTGGGCGGCTTCTCCGTGCGGCGCGTGCTGCCGTCGGTCCGTCGCCGGCTCGTCGGTCCGTTCGTCTTCTTCGACCACATGGGCCCTGCGCACTTCGCCGTGGGACAGGGCATCTCGGTGCGCCCGCACCCGCACATCGGGCTCGCGACGCTGACGTACCTGTTCGAGGGGGAGATCCTCCACCGCGACAGCCTCGGCACGGCGCAGCCGATCCGGCCGGGCGACGTCAACTGGATGGTCGCCGGGCGCGGCATCGTCCACTCCGAGCGCGGCGACCTGGCGCACGAGACGCTCCTCCACGGCGTCCAGTGCTGGCTCGCGCTGCCGACGGAGCGCGAGGAGGACGCTCCCCGCTTCGAGCACCACCCGGCGGCGACGATCCCCGTCGTCACCCGGGAAGGCGCCACGCTGCGCGTGATCGCGGGGGAGGCCTACGGCGCGCGCTCGCCGGTCGGCGTCCTGTCGCCGACGCTCTACGTCCACGCGGAGCTCGACCCGGGCGCCACGCTCCCGCTGCCCGAGGAGCACGCGGCGCGCGCGGCCTACGTGATCGACGGGTCGGTCGGCTGCGAGGGCCAGCGCTTCGGCGAGGGGACGATGCTCGTGTTCCGCGCTGGAGCGCAGCCGGCGCTCCGCGCGCTCTCGCAGAGCCGCGTGATGCTCCTCGGCGGCGCCGCGCTCGACGGCGACCGCCACATCCTGTGGAACTTCGTCTCGAGCTCGCCGGAGCGCATCGAGCGCGCGAAGCAGGACTGGAAGGCAGGGCTCTTTCCCAAGGTGCCGGGGGACGACATCGAGTTCATCCCGTTCCCCGACGGGTGAGGGGGCGCGAGCGCCGGAGCGGCGCGCTCAGGCGCCGCGTTCGAGGGAGCCGGAGCGGCGCGCTCAGGCGCCGCGTTCAAGGGAGATAGACGGGCCATGTTGAACGGAGCTTGTTACTGCGGTGCCGTGCGCTTCGAGGTCGACGACGCGTTCGGCTACGCCTTCTACTGCCATTGCTCGAGGTGCCGGAGGCGCACCGGCGCCGCCTGCGCCGCCATCGGCGGGATCGAGATCGACAGGCTCCGCGTCACCGCGGGGCGGGAGCACCTGCTCCGGGTCGGCGAGTCCGAGGACGGGTACCGCTGCGTCTGTAAACAATGCTTCTCGCCCGTGTACGACGTCGTCCGCGAGCAGCGGTTCGCGCACGTGCAGCTCGGCACGCTCGACGGCGCGCCGGCGAAGGGGCCCGATCACCACATCTACGTCGGCTCGAAGGCGCCCTGGCATCAGATCACGGACGCCTTCCCCCAGTTCGAGGAGCTGCCGGCGTAACGCGCGGCCCGACCGGGCCCGGGATCCCGCCGGCCGCCGCCCCGGAATCCACGCGACTACATTTGTAGTTGACGGGCGGCCTCCCGTGAACGACACTTGTCGTCGTGGGAACCGAAGCGCTGACCGATCTGCAGCTCGCGGTGATGAAGGCCCTCTGGGCCGTCGGGGAGGGCACCGTTGGGGACGTCGTCTCGGCGATGGCGGAGGACGGGCGGGAGCTCGCTCCCACGACGGTGGCGACCTTGCTGCAGCGGCTCAGCCAGCAGGGGTGGGTGGAGCGCAAGCGGTCTGGCAGGCAGTTCGTGTACCGCGCGTCGGTCGACCAGAAGGAGGCGGCCAGGGGCGTGCTCCACCGCGTGCTGCGCTCGTTCTTCGGCGGCAGGGCCTCGGCCCTCACCGCGCAGCTCCTGGAGTCGGAGCAGCTCAGCCCTGAAGAGCTCGAGGAGATGCAGCGGCTGATCAAGGAGAAAGGCGCGTGATCCTGGCGCTCCACCTGCTCGCGGGGCCGGGCGCCTGGTCCGGCATGGCGGCCCTCTGGCTGGCGCTGCTGCTCACCTGTTCGGTCCATGCCGCGGTGTGGACCGGGGCGGCGGCGCTCCTGGCTCGGCGGAGTTCCCTCTCGTCCTCCACGCGGCACCTGCTCTGGAAGATGGCGCTGTTCGGTCCGCTCGCGACACTGCTGCTCGCGGCGGTGATGTCATGGGGCTTCGAGCGCGCGCCCGGCGACACGGCATCTCCTGGAGAGATCACCGTCCTGTCGCTCGAGGACGCCCCCGCGCCGGCGGTCCTCGATGCCGCGCCGGGGGCCGGCGGCTCGACCGGGGAGAGCGCCGGCGCCGGATCACCGGCGTGGCGCGCGGGGGGAAGCCCGGGGTGGAACCTGCTCGCCGCGTGCACGGTCGGAGCGGCCGCGCTGGGGCTGCTGCGGTTCGCCTCGTCGGCGCTGCTGCTGTGGCGCGGGCTCCGCGGGCGCAGGGAGGTGCGGGACGCGCGGCTGCTCCAGCGGCTGGAGCGGCTGCGCGCCCGGATCGGAATGGGCCCGGTCGCGCTGACGGAGAGCGCCGGTGTCGGCAGCCCGCTCGTCATCGGAGCCTCCGAGATCTGCGTCCCGCTGGCGAGGCTCGCCGCCCTCACCGACGCCGAGGTCGACGCCGTGCTCGCGCACGAGCTGGCGCACATCGAGCGCCGCGACGGGCTGTGGTTTCCGGCCGCTGGCCTCGTGCAGTCGATCCTGTGGGCGCATCCGCTCGTTCACTGGGCGTCGTCGCGCTTCCGCCAGACAGCGGAGCTCGCCTGCGACGATCGCGCCGTCGAGCTCACGGGGGATCCCCTCGGCCTGGCGCGCGCGCTGGTCCAGGTCGCGTCGGGCGCGTCGCTCGCCCCGCGGCGCGCGCTGGTCCCGGCCATGGCGCGCTCGGCGGGCGCGCTCCTCCCGCGCGTCAGGCGCCTCCTCGATGCGGGGAGCCGGGCGCGATCCACGCCGAGCCCTCGGGGCCGGCGGCGGGCCATCGCCAGCCTCGCCGCGGCCGGCGTGGCGGCTGCGGGCCTGAGCGTCCAGGTGGCGCGCGCGCGGCCGCCGCTGCTCGCGTCAAGCGCGGGCGGCGCGCTCGCGCGGGATCGCGGCGCTGCCCTCGGCGCAACGGCATCGCCGCCCGACGCGGCCGCGGCGAGCGAGCAGATGGTCGAGCTCGCGCGCCGTGAGCACGAGATCGAGGCGCGGCTCGAGGAGGCGCTGCTCCTCCCCGACGCGCAGCGCGCGGACACCCAGGCTGCCGTGCGGGTCCTCGAGCTGCGCCAGGAGCTGAGGCACGCGCGCGCCGCGAAGGCCTGGATCGAAGAGCGTTTCGTCGACGAATGGACGACGTGGGAGAGGCGCCCGCGGGCGTCCGGCAGCGCGCCTCGGTAGCGCGCTCCGCACACCGCACGGGCCTGTCCAGAACAGGAGCTGACATGTCGATCATGAAGAGGGCGCCGAGCGCGCGGCGCACGGCTGCGCGCGCGGCGCGTGCGGGGTTGACCGCCCGGGCGCTGTGCGCGGTCGCGACGATCGGGCTGACGGCCGCCGGCTGCGCGCGCGCGGAGGTCGTCACCCTGGAGCGCACGGGACAGCCCATCACCGTCCACAGGCCTGCGCTGTATCCGGAGACGATCGAATACGACAGCAGCCGAGGCAAATTCCTTGTGAGCTCGTTCAGGGAGGGCGCGATCTACGCGGTGGACGGCGATGGCGGCGTCTCCCGTGTCGTCGACGACCCACGCCTCTGCTCGGTGCTCGGCATCGCCGTGGACGTCGAGCGGGGGCGGCTCTGGGCGGTGAGCTCCGATCTCGGCGCGAGCGTCAAGCCATCTGCCGCGGGGCCGAAGAACGTGGCCGCCGTGGGCGTCTACGATCTCTCCACGGGCAAGGCCATCCACTACGTGGACCTCGCGCCGCTGTCCCCCGGCGCTCACCTCGTGAACGGCATCGCCCTGGACTCGGCCGGCAACGCCTACGTGACCGACAGCTTCTCGCCGACCATCTACAAGGTCGATCCGCAGGGGAACGCGGCCGTCTTCCTGCGGGACGAGCAATTTGCCGGCGAGGGGATCAACCTCAACGGGGTGGTCGTCCACCCCGATGGCTATCTGCTGGTCGTCAAGAAGAGCGATGGCACCTTGTTCAAGGTGCCGCTCGCGAACCCCGCGCGGTTCACCAGGGTCGATGTCGCCGAGCGGTTCGTGGGCGGAGACGGGCTGACCCTGGTGGGAAAAAAAGACCTCGTGGTCGTCGCGAACCAGGCCGCTGGCGTCGCGTCGAACGCCGCGTTCTCGCTGTCGAGCGAGGACGGCTGGAGCACCGCGAGGTTGCGCGCGGTCCAGCGGCTCGGCGACGTCTATCCGACGACCGGCGTGCTCCGGGACGGAAAGCTCTATGTCATCCACAGCAAGCTGAACGAGCTCATCCAGTCGTCGCCGGAGCAGCGAGAGCGGCTGCGGGTGGAGGCGACCATCCAGCAGATCGGGCGCGCAGCGCTGTAGCCGCGGCGCGCCTCGCGGCCGGCCCGAGGCGGGCGGGGGTCGTGCAGGGCGCGCCTTGCGGCGGCGTCAGGGCTGGTCTTCGCCCTGGCCCTGGCCGTCGTCGGTGTTGCCGAGATCGGGGCATTTCTGCGCGATGAGGTCACACGCCGCGATGGGGGCCTCGAGCGCGCTCGCCGCGGAATCGCAGCTGAGCGCTCGGACCTTCTCGGCGTTCGCCAGCATGCACGCCTCGTACTCGGCCACCGTCGCGGTGCAGCCGACGCGCGCCTCGGCCGGCGGCAGACAGCTCGCCGTGGCGGTGTCGTCCGCGCGCGCCGGCGGCTGCTGGCTCTCGGCCAGGCACTTGTCCCTCACGACGGTGCACTCCTGCCCGACCGTGGACCACAGGAGTCCGACGAACTCGCAGGTATCCTGCCTGGTGAGCACGAGGCTCGGCGTGAGCGACTGGCACGTGGTGTCTTCGTCCACGGCCGTCAGGTCCTTGAGCTGCTTGCTGCTCAGCGCGGCGGGGATCGGAGCGGCCGCCACATCCTTGCCGCCCCAGAGGACGAGCGACAGGAAGGCCGAGAGTGCTCCGAGTCGAATCAGTCGATTCATTCGTTCTCTCCCTTGTACGAGCGGCCGGCTCCGGCCGCGGACGGGCTCGGAGCAACCGACGTACCCGGCGCCTCGTTGTGCACGACGGGGCCGCGCGGGTCTCCGCCGCCGCCCGCGGCGCGATGATCGAGGGCCACGCGCTCATGGGTCTTCCAGGCTTCCCTCCTTCGCGGCCGCGCGCTCTGGCGAGATCCCACCCAATCCACGCTGGCCGCCTGTCCTTCGGTGTGTGTGCGCGCGCGCTCGCCGGCGCGGGCAGGATGGGTACAGGGCCGCTCGCCCTGCCATGGCGCCAGCGCGCTCACAGGGACGGCGCTCTGGCGCGCGGACGAAGCGGATCGGACGACGTGAAGTCGAGCCATCCGCCGCAAGGACGCGAGGGAGAGAAAATCCTGGCTCTCCTGGCGGCCTTGGCGTCCCGGTGAACTCCCGGCACGCTGCCGCGCCGCGCGCGGCGAGCGCCGCGCCGGAGCGGAGGGCGGCCGGGGGCGGGCCGGTCAGAAGAGGTCCCGCTCTCCGCCCGGATACACGAAGGAGCTGCGGGGCGAGTACCATGAGGCGCTCTTCACCACCTGGATCGGGCTCCCGGGCCGGAGCGCGTACACCGGGTGATCCTTCGCGAGGAACTCGACGGCGAGGAGCTCGTACGGGTCGGCCATGTCCGCGATATAGGGGTAGTTGCCGGCGACGAGCCGCCCGTCGACCTTCGTCACGTAGGCGAGGTGGCCGCGCGCGACGACGCCGATCTTGTTGCCGACGAGCGCCCTGGTCCGGATGATGGGCACGCCGTCGACCGAGGTGGTCGCCACGAGCTCTCTGCCGTGCAGCTCGAGCGTCGTCGCCCCGGGCGACGCCGGCACGCCGCGCTCGCGCACGTACCGGCGCACGGTCTCGGAGGAGTTGACGTAGTGCGTGAAGAACCGCGCCGGGCTCGCGCCGTCGGGCGTCGTGTGATCCGCGAGATCCAGCCCCAGGTAGGTGAGCGAATAGGCGCCGAAGCCGGAGGTCTGCTCCGGCGTGTCGACCACGTACTGGTTCATGTAGATGGCCTTGTTCTCCGCCGGCCTGATCCCCTCCGGCAAGAGCGCCGCTGCGGCGGCCGGATCCGCCGGGACCCAGCTCGAATAGAGCATACGGCTGTCGATGACCATCTGCGGCGCGGCGAGCTTCGACTCCGACATGGTGCTTTCCTTCTCCCCCCCGGGGAGACGAGCAGTATCACAACTCGGCGCCCGGCGAACGCACGAGGCGCCGGGCCGACCCCGCGGCGAGCGCCGCGGCGCCCGGGCCGCTACTGGACGAGCGAGCAGACGTAGAACCGCTTGTTGTCGCAGTAGTCGCCGCTGCACTCCACCGCCGTGATGAACCGGTGCGTGCCGAAGTGTGCGTACCACTCCTCCTCCGACAGCCAGTCCGACCAGGAGCAGCCCGTGAGGCGACCAGCCGCAGGTTTTGTGCACTCGAGCGAGATCTCGTCGCAGTAGCTGTCCGCGCAATCGATGCCCGTCACGATGCCCTTGTTCCCGCGGCCGCCGAAGCAGTAGCGCACGTTGTCGCCGAGCTCGAACGCCTCGCAGCTGCCGCCGCTCGGGCCGTCCGAGCACACCGGCTCGCCGAGATCGCTGTCCCCCTCCTCGGAGAAGTAGCTCGTCCAGTACCTGGTGGAGATGTCCAGAGAGCTCCAGGAGGGCAATCCGTTGCAGTGCAGCGCGACCTCGTCGCAGTAATCCCCCCAGCACGCGAAGCCGGTGGCGGCCTCGGGGCCGGGACAGTAGGCGGGGGCGTCTTCTTCCGAGACGTAGCCGGTCCAGCCAGCCTGGGCCGGAGAGGCCGCCGCGATCGACGCGAGCGCAACACAGCCTCCGAACAGCACGGCGATCTTGTTCATGATAGCAAGGCTCCTTTCTCTGTCGTGTCGGCAGGGCGCCGTCGGGCGGGCATCGGCCGAAGGATTCCGGCCACGCGTGCGTGGGGCGGGAACCCCCCCGCGGTCTCGCCGTCTGCGTTCGAGCGCCTGCTGGCGACGTGGAATAGCAACCGATGCGCCAAGCGCCGCGAGCGCGCCGGGCCCCGGCGTTCACGGGGGTGCAGGAGGAGACGCGCGCGGCGCGCGGCGAGCGGCTTGAGCCAGCTTTGCGCAACCCGAGCGCCATCGGCCCGAGCTGGTTCGGGTGGATGGTGGGAAGATAATTTTGCATCAAGACTGTAAGATAAACAGTCGACATCGACCCGTGCCCAAACCGGGACGTCTGCGGTCTCTCCAGGTTGAAGGGGCCAGCGAAGGCGGGTCCCTTTCCGGGGCGCCGCGCTGCACCGAACGGCAGGCGTCCCGCCGTGCATCCAGGAGAGCTCCGCCGGCGGCGCGACCGCACCGCGGCGGTGACGGCGCGCGCTGCGCGCGGCGTCCTCTCGCGGATGGCTGGTTTGCTCGTTCACCAGGGCTCGTCGTTCTTTTTTTCAAGGAGAAATGTCATGAACTTTCGTTCGATGCTCTCTTTTGCTCTTCCGCTCCTGCTCGCCGCGTGCGGCGACCCCCAGGTGGGCTCCGAGTATCCGGGCGAGGCGCTGCTGACGGTCGAGGGGACGATCGTCAATGAGCTCGACGTCGCGCCTGCGGGGCCGGTCGACGCCGTGCTGGTCTGGAACACGGTAGACGGCTCCAGCGATGTCGAGAGCTTCCCCGCCCGCGCGGCGGTGACCGGGAGCTTCCCCGCGAGCTTCACGCTGTCGATCCACGAGCCCCCGCAGGAGATCGCGCTCAACGATTTCAGCGAGGAAGGCCTCGTGGACACCCGGGTCGGCATCGCCACCATCGAGGCGGCGCTCGACGAGGCCTCCGCCGGGGAGGGCGCCTCGCTCGGCGTCGATGAGGACCATGTGATCGTGTACGTCGAGAGCGAGATGGCCGAAGACGGCTTCTGGTCGAAATTCTTCGGAGAGCAGCTCTCCCCCGGATTCCACGTCATGGATGTGTTCAGCCGCGAGGGCGAGGTGGACGCAGAGCTGCAAGCGGCCTTCGACGCCTGCGACGCCGCGGCGACGACGGAGGCGGAGCACAAGGCCTGCTACGGGCATGACGCGAAGATCAAGATCCGTCCCTCCGCCGGCGGGTCGAGCACATCGCTCACCGTCCGGATGGCGGTTTCCGAGGATTTGACGTACCCCGACTGGCACTGATCGTGGTACACGCTCGGACGTGGAGGATCGCGAGGCGCTGGTGTCGCTGATCGAGGCGGCCTACCGGCAGCATGGGCACCTCGTGCTGCGCCGGGCGCGGCGGCTCCTCGGGAACGAGCAGGAGGCGCGGGAGATCCTCCAGGATGTCTTCGCCTCCCTGCTCGGCGAGCCCGGGCAGCTCGACGGCAAGGGCCCGATGGTGGGCTGGCTCTACGGCGCCACCACGCACGCGTGCCTGAACCGCATCCGCGATCACAAGAACCGGCTGCGGCTCCTCGACACCCACGTTGCACCCCTGCAGCAAGAGAGCGCGGCGGCGTCCGCCGAGAACGCCCTCCTCACGCGGGAGCTCCTCGCGCAGCTCCCGGGCGACCTCGCGCAGGTCGCCGTCCACTATTACTCCGATGAGATGACCCACGAGGAGATCGCGCGCGTGATGGGCTGCTCCCGCCGGCACGTCGGCAATCTGCTGGAGCGGCTGAAGGCCACGCTCTCCGACCGGATGAGAGAAGGGAGTTCGAGTCCATGACGCCAGCGCGACCCGAAGGGTGCCTCTCGGAGCTGAAGCTCGACGAGCTCATGGCGGGCCAGCTCGACGCGGCCGCGGCGCAGGAGGCGAGCGCGCACGTGGCTGGCTGTCCGCGGTGCTCGGCGCGGCGCTCCGAGATGGAGGCGGCGCGCGCCTCGTTCGCGGCGTCGGCGCCGCCGCTGCGGCTCGCCCGCGGCGCCTCCATCTCGGAGCGCCGCGCCGCGGCGAAGCTCCGCCCGCCGCGCCGATGGCTGGCGCCCGCGGCGGCGAGCGCGCTCGCGGCGGCGGCGGCGGCGCTCTTCTTCTTCCGCTTCCACGCAGCGCCAGAGGGACGAGACGCGGAGATCCCCGGAGAGCGCATCAAGGGCGCGGAGCACATCGGCTTTTACGTCAAGCGCGGCGGGAGCGTCCTGCCCGGCGGCGCCGGCGAGAGGCTCCATCCCGGCGACGCGATCCAGTTCACGTACTCCAGCGCCGAGGCGCGGTATCTCGTGATCCTGAGCGTGGACGGGGCCTCCCAGGCGAGCGTCTATTACCCGAGCGGTCCTGTCGCGGCGCGGATCGAGCCGGGCCGGGAGGTCCTCCTCCCCCAGAGCACGGTGCTCGACGACACGCTCGGCACCGAGCGGATCTTCGGGCTGTTCTGCTCGGAGGCGATCGCGGTCGAGCCGCTCCGGGCCGCGCTCGCGGCTCACCCCGGCGCGCCGCCCGCCCCGCCGGGCTGCGACGTCGACGCGCTCACGGCGGAGAAGGTCGCGGCGTCGCCGTGATCCGCCGTCGCAGAGCGGCGCTCGCCGCCGCGGCGTGCGGCCTGGCCGTCGCCGCCGCGGCGGCCCCGGCCGAGGCGCGCATCGAGCGCTTCGCGGTGCTCATCGGCAACAACGCCGGAGAGAAGGGCGAGGTCGAGCTCCGGTACGCGGAGGACGACGCGGCGAAGATGTACGACGTGCTCAAGGACCTCGGCGGCTTTCCCCCGGCGAACCTCGTGCTCTTGCGGAGCGAGGGCGCGGAGACGGTCCGGCGCACGCTCATCACGATGAACGACCGTGTCCGCGCGGCCATCTCGAGCCCGGACACCGATGTCCTCTACCTCGTCTATTACTCCGGCCACGCCGACGCGAACGCGCTTCACCTCGGGCCGACGCCGCTCTCGCTGACGGAGTTCGAGCAGCTCGTCCGCGGCTCGGCGGCCTCGGCGCGGCTCTTGATCGTCGACTCGTGCCGCTCCGGGGCGCTGACGCGGGTCAAGGGCGGCACGAGCGCGCCCCCCTTCGTCATCAAGCTCGATCAGCGGCTCGCCGGGCAAGGGATGGTGACGCTCACGTCGAGCTCCGGAAACGAGGACGCTCAGGAGTCTGATGAGCTCAAAGGGTCGTTCTTCACCCACGCGCTCGTCTCGGGGCTGCTCGGGACGGCCGACGCGGACCGAGACGGCGCCGTCTCCCTCGAGGAGGCGTACCGCCATGCGTACGAGAGCACCTTGCGCGCCACGAGCCGCACGTGGGCCGGGGCGCAACACCCCACCTTCCGTTACGACCTCCGCGGCCAGGGCAAGCTCGTCCTGACGGAGCTGCCTGTCCATGCGTCGCTCCGGGGCGTGCTCCGCTTTCCGGCCGGCAGGGCCTACCTCGTGATGCGAGACTCCAGCGAGGGCGCGGTGGTGGCCGAGGTGGGGGCGAGCGACGCGACGCGGACCGTCAGCCTGCGCCCTGGCCGTTACTTCGTGCGGGGGCGAGGCCCCGACTTCCTCCTGGAGGGGAGCGTCGACGCCGGGGCCGGGCAGACGATGGATGTCGGCGACGAGCGATTGAGCCGCGTCATGTTCGCGCGGCTCGTGCGCAAGGGCGGCGGCGTCCGCGAGGTCGCGCACGGGCCGGTGGCGGGCTATCAGCTCAGGACGCCCCTTGTCCCGGGGGATTCGCTCTGTCACGGCGGCTTCGTCGGGTACGGGATCGAGCTCCAGCACCTCGGCGTCGCGCCCCGGCTCAGCGCGTGCCGCAGCGCCTTCCAGAACGAGCACCTCACGGCGAGCGATGATGAGCTCGGCCTGGACGTGCGCCTGTCCCGCTCCTGGGATCTGCCCGTGATCAGCCTCGGCGTCGGCGTGGACGTCGGCCTCGCCGTGATGAGGCAGCGGTTCGAGACCGCCGGGCGGGCGCCCGACCGCCATGGCCTGGCAGGGGCGTTCGGCGTCGATGCAGGGGTGAACATCGATCTGCCGGAGGGCTTCTACCTCGGCGTCGAGGCGGCGGCGCAGACGTACGTCTTCAAGCAGCAACGCGCGGGCAGCGACGAGGGCGAGGTCGGCCCCGCGGTGGCCATGCGGCTCCGCGTGGGCGTGGGCATGAGCCTTTGACGCGGGCCGCGATCCTGCAAAATTGCCGCGTCGCCATTGCGCACCTCCAGCGTCGCCCCGGGGTCTTGACGCAGGATCGGAGTGAGCTCAACGTCGTGGGATGGGGAAGCCGTGGCGGATGGGCGTGCTTGCGCTGATTGCGCTCGCGCCGGCTTGTGATGGCCGGATTGTGCGTGACGTCGAAGAACCGCCGGCGGGCGGAGGCGAGGTCGGATCGACGGCAGGAACTGGCGGTGCCGGCGCCACGTCATCCAGCTCGGGCGACCCCGCGGTCGTCGCGAGCGCCAGTTCAGGCGGTCAATCCTCGGGAGGTGGGCCGAGCGAGCCGGACGCAGGCGCAGGCGGAGCCGCAGGCGCAGGCGGGGACGGAGGCGC
Source organism: Sorangium sp. So ce281 (assembly GCF_051527395.1). Taxonomy (NCBI): domain Bacteria; kingdom Pseudomonadati; phylum Myxococcota; order Polyangiales; family Polyangiaceae; genus Sorangium; species Sorangium sp. So ce281. Next base: position 8,588,840 of record NZ_CP150322.1, on the reverse strand, counting down.
AGGCGGGGACGCAGGCGCGGGGGGCGCTGCGCAGGGGTGCGAGCCGGGCCGTTCACTCGGCGGCGTCGTGAATGCCAATCGCCAGGAGGATCTCGAGAAGCTGCGCGGTGTTTCCGTGCTCGATGGCAGGCTCACCATCGGCGGGGAAGTCTCCGATCTGTCCCCGCTCGCGTGCCTGACGACCATCACGGGCCGCCTCGATATCAACGACACATTTCAGCTGTCTACCCTGGACGGTCTCGACGCCCTTTCCTCCATCGGGATGCGGCTGGAGGTGATGCGGAACCTATCGCTGCTCAGCCTCAGCGGACTTTCGAGCCTGCGACAGGTCACGGGAACCATCGACATCCGTGAAAACCCGCTCCTCGAGAGCCTCACCGGCGTCGGGGTGAACGTCGGGGAGCTGCGCGTGATCGACAACGATTCGCTCGAGTCCTTGTCAGGCCTCGAAACCATGGAGGAGGGGGAGCTCTGGATCGAGGGCAACGACCGGCTCGCGACGCTGGACGGGCTGGGGAACCTCCGCCGAGGGAGCCTCACCGTCATCGACAGCGACGCGCTGACCAGCCTCGAGGGCCTCGGAGCCGTCGAGGAGCTCGATGAGCTCGCCATCTCCGAGAGCGACGGGCTCGCCAGCCTGGAAGGTATCGAGCGGCTCACGAGCGTCGAGCACCTCTTTTTGTGGAAGAATCGGCAGCTGAGCTCGCTGCGCGGCCTCGACGGCCTCGTCCAAGCGGGGTTCATCGAGATCGGGTTGAACGAGCGTCTCGTGGACCTGACCGGGCTCGCGGCGCTCGAGACCGTCAACTCTCTCGAGGTCAGCGGCAATCCCTCGATGGTCAGCCTCGACGGCATGCTATCGCTCCGCGGTATCCAGTATCTCACTGTCAGTGGGAATCCCGAGCTCGTGAGCGCCGGCGCTCTCGCGCATGTTCCCTCGGGCGAGGACCTCATGCCGGCGCTTTACTTCTCGGGCAACCCCAAGCTCACGCGCATCGATCTCGGCGGTGTAACGCACCTGCAAATGTTCTCCGTCTCCGGCTGTGACTCCCTGTCGGATCTGTCCGATCTCGCCGGCGTCACCCAGCTGGCGGCTCTCGGCGTAAGCGATAACGCCGGACTCATGAGCCTCACGGGAGTCGAGCAGCTCTCGCAGCTCGATCAGCTGACGATCAGCCACAATCCTCGGCTCACGGATCTCCGACCCCTGAGCGGCCTCCGCAACATATACGGGATCGGAATCACCGGTAATCCTGCGCTCACCACCCTCGACGGGCTCGGTTCGCTCAGCGAGGGCAACGGCGTGACCGACAGCGTGACGCTCGAGGACAACGATGCGCTCGTGGACATCGACGCTCTGCGTGGCCTGGTCCACGTGCGCCAGCTCACCATCCAGGACAATGACGCATTGCCTGCGCTGACCGGGCTCGAAGACCTGGCCGAGCTCTCCTGGCTCTTCGTCGAGGGGAACCGGTCGCTCGCGACGCTTCGCGGCCTGGGAGCTCGAACGATCGCTGCTTGGATGCGGATCGCGCACAACGACAGCTTGCCGAGCTGCGAAGTCGAGGCATTCATGGATGGCCTCTACTGGCTGCCCGAGAGCACGATCGAGGAGAACAACGGTACCGGGACCTGCTCGCCCTGAGCCGCGGGGAGGTCAACGCCGTTGTTGACGCTCGACACCGACGCGCACCCATCTCTGTGTCAGGATGTGCCGGCTGTTCTGGCACAGAAGCGCTGAATTCCCCAAGATCTCGTGTCTGGCATGCTTGCTGCTGACAGGCAGCCCCATGACAACGACATCCTTCTCTTCGGCTCAATTTCGGATCGCGCTCGCTCACCGGCTGACCCGCGCGATACTCACCTCGGCGACGCTCGGCATGGTGGCTGGAGGCGCCGCGTGCAGCGGCGATGTCGTCCGGGACCGCGTGTCGGGCGAAGGTGGCGGCGGCCTCACCGCGGGAAGCGGCGGCCGCCCCTCGGGCGACGCGAGCTCGGGATCGCGTGGAGAGGACGACGAGAGCTCGGGATCGCATGGTGAGATGGACGGGCAAGGCGGCGGCATCGACGGTGGCCCCGTGTCGGCGAGCTCGGGTGGTGTCTACTACGACACCGTCGAAGGCACCCACTGCATCTCGCGGGAGGAGGTCAGCGGGCAGGGCGGTGCAGGGGGAGCTGGCGGCGTGGGGGGCCAGGGCGGCGCGCCCGCGAGCCCGTGCCCTCCTGTCAACCCTTACGATAGTAAACACCGTTTCCCAGGCAGCGGCTGCGGAGTCTACGAGATCGGCGAGGGCGTCCTTCGAGAGGGTCAGTGCTGCTACGACTACACCGCCGAATGCGCCTCCGTGGGCCGGCCATTCGTCGTGGGCGAGCGCGCCCGCACCGCGCGGGCAGCGCGGCGGGAGGCGGGCGCGTGGGGCGCAGCGGCGCGCCCGGACGTCGCGCAGCTGACGCCGGCAGAGCGCGCCGCGCTGGCCGATGCGTGGCTCCGCGACGCCTTGCTCGAGCACGCATCCGTCGCCTCGTTCTCGCGCTTCGCCCTGGAGATGATGGCCGTCGGCGCCCCCGCCGCGATGCTCGCCGCCGCGCACGAGGCCGCCGGCGACGAGGTGCGCCATGCGGCGCTCTGCTTCGGGCTGGCGAGCGCGTACGCGGGCGCGGCGCTCGAGCCCGCGCCGTTCGAGTTCGGCGGCCTCGTCGAGGTCAGCTCGGATCTCCCCGAGATGGCGGCGCGCGCCGTCCGTGAAGGCTGCGTCGGCGAGACGCTCGCCGCCGTGCAGGCCAGCGAGCAGCTCGCGCACGCGAGCGACGCCGCGGTCCGGAGCGTCCTTGCCACGATCGCCGAGGATGAGGCCAGGCACGCCGAGCTCGCGTGGCGCTTCGTGGCCTGGGCGCTCCAGGCGGGCGGCGATGCGGTGCGCCGGGCGGTCGCGGCGGCGTTCGACGCCGCCCTCGCCGCGCCCCCGCCGGCCGCCCCGGCACAGGCCGCCCGAGCCGGCGCCCTGGCCGCGCACGGGCGGCTCGAAGGCGCCGCCCTGGCCTCGGCGTGGCGCCGCGCGATCGCGGACGTCATCACGCCGGCCATGCACACGCTGCTGTCTGCCCATCTCCGCGGGTGAGCCATCCTGCCGGAAAAGCCGGTCGAAAATGAGCCCTCGCCGGAGAGTCCGGCGCCATTGGCCATGGACATCGCCGGCTGCACCGCGTCAGGAGTCTCCGCATGCTGCGAATGAACGAAATTACCGGTTTGGTCTTCGGGCTTGGTCTGCTTGGCGCTGGATGCAGCTCGGGTGACGACGACGCCGGCGGAAACACCCCTGCCGCGTTCACGCTCTCGAGCCCTGCCTTCAAGGACGGGGAAACGCTCCCCGTCGAGTACACCTGCGACGGGAAGGACTTTCCTTTCAGCGGGATGCCGCCCGTGGACCACACCTCTCCCGAGTTGAGCTGGACGGCCGGCCCCGCAGGCACGCAGAGCTACGCCATCGTTCTCAAGGACGTCACGCTGGTCAAAGCCGGAGATCACCGGCAGGGCGGCCGGCAGCGGCCGCCATCTGGCCGCGGCCGGCAGGCGCTCGCCTCGCCTCGCCTCCGAGGACGAGGCGCGCCGGACCGCAGCTCAGCACTCGCCGTCGGTGAAAAAGCCGATGCTGTCGAGCTCCTCGCCACTTCGGCCGAAGAACCCACCGACCTGGACGTTCGAGATGGTGAACGGCGTCCCACCGGAGCCGCCGTAAGGGCCGTGCACGCGGCCCTTGCTCGTTCTGAACTTGAGCTGGTCGACGCGAGAGCCGGCCCGCCCGTCGATCCTCGTGATGTACTCACCCGGCTCGAGCGTGAAGCTCTGCAGGGAGCCGCCGCCCCTTCCATGCGATTCACCGGTCACCCGACTGCCCGCAGGGGTCGTCCAGACACCCTGTATGGAATCGATCCGGCGCCCGCTCCGGATTTTCACCTGTACCAGCTGGCAGGTCTCGGTGAGATTGTCAGTGAACGCCTTTCCACCATTGCCCCCGTTCTCCTGAGTACGAACATAGCCGCTGCTCATGAATACGCTCCTTTCCGGCGATCGAGCAGTGAGCCGTTGCCGCGCTCTGCGCTGCTGCGCCGCTCACCCCCTGAGGCCCACGTTGCAGCAGGTGTGCCATTATGCCCCGGCGGAATGTCGGGCCGCAGCCTCGGCAGGCGCCGTTCAATGCAGCCCCTCGGTGATCCTCATTCTACCCGGGTCGACCTCCGTCGCGTGGAGCTCAGCGCCGGAGGGCCGCCATGGCAGACGGCACCATCACGCGCACGTGGCGCAAGCGCCATCATCAGCGCTGGGTAAAGAGGGTACAGAGCGGGCGCGTGGGTTCCAAGACAGGCTGAGCGGCAAAATGCCGCGTCTGTGGCACCGGCGCTCACGTGACGCGCCATCATGAGGTGAGGGCGGGCGGCCTTGGCGTCATGGCGGTTTTTTCTGCCGCTGGTTCTGCTCTTTTCTGGCGGTTTCAACCCGTCTGTCGCTTCTAGGACCCCTCCTCGGCGCGACCACGCTTCGGAGCGGACCGCTTCGCCGGATTTCTGAGCTTTCTCTCTGGATTCAGGGCGACATTGAGTGGATATTCAAGATGGTCCTCTGGATGTCGGGGCGACGCCGCGCCGCTGGACGGCGCCCGCGGATACGGCTAGCTCGAGGCCATGAACCTCACCAACGTCCTGCGGGAGCTCGCCGCGCTGAGCAACGAGAAGATGCGCGAGGTCAACGCCCGCGCCGGAGACGCCCACGGCGTGAACCTCACCCAGCTCCGCGCGCTCGCGAAGCAGCTGAAGACGGACCACGCCCTGGCCGGCGAGCTCTGGCGCACCGGGGAGCCCGACGCCCGCCTCCTGGCGACGCTCGTGTTCAAGCCAAAGACCTTCTCGGTGGACGAGCTGGACGCGATGGTCCGGGAGATCGGCTATCCCAAGCTCCTCGACTGGTTCATCGTCAACGTGGTCAAGGCGTCGCGGCACGTCGAGGAGCTGCGTGTCCGCTGGAAGGACTCCGCGAGCGAGCTGGTCGGGCGCGCCGGCTGGAGCTTGACGACGGATCGCGTCGTGAAGAGCCCAGCCGGCCTCGATCTCTCCGCGCTGCTCGACCAGATCGAGGCGGAGATGAAGGCGGCGCCGGGCCCGAAGCAGTGGTCGATGAACCACTGCCTCGCCGAGATCGGCATCCACAACCCCGGGTTGCGCGCCCGCGCGGTGGCCATCGGCGAGCGGCTCGAGGTGCTCAAGGACTACCCGGCGTCGCCTGGCTGCACGCCGCCGTTCGCGCCGGTCTGGATTGCGGAGATGGTGGGGCGGCAGAAGGCGGCGAAGACGCGGGGCAAATGAGGGGGCGGCTCACCCCGCTCCCGATGGGGTGAAATTCGCGTGCTCGTGCGTTTGCGCTCGGCCCGCCGTGAGGCGCGACGCGACAGAGGACTGTAGAACAATCCAATTGCGACAAGAGCAGACTGCGCCGGGGGGTAAGGATAAGCGCGCACTCCCATGCTGGATGATTCCATGATATGCTGTCAGACCATCGCGCGCCGGCATCGGGTGCACCGAGTTTGCGGCACGCTGTGGGGGCCGCTCCCCTGATGCGACCTCCGGCCGTTCCCGTCGAGCAGGTCCCGGCCGCGTTCACGGCTGACCGGCGCGCCCGCCGGTAAACGCTGCTGGGGCGCAGCGCAACCAGCCCTCGACCTCCGGCCACGACGACGGGCCTCTCCTGGTGTCGGTGATCATCGCGTCCCGCGTCCGATCGGTGAAGACCGCGGCCCCATGATCGGCAGCGTTCACCGTTCACCGCCGGCACCCACGCCGATCTGGGCCGCGCTCGCCTTCGCAGGCGGCACCGCGCCAAGCGCGATGGTCCCCTTCGTGACCGCCGCTCCGAAGAACTGGGCCGAAGGAACTCCCGTCACCGTAACGGACGCCACGCTCCCGATGGCCCTCGAAGCCATGAGCGTGACGACGTTCGTGAGTCAGTGAAGCCTAGCCAGATCGGCCCCGTCGCTCAGGGGACCTTCATCAGGGCGTTCTGCTCTGCTTGCACGCGGCCATCGGTGCAGAACTTGCAGTTGTCGCCGTAGAAGAAGTTCCTGTTCGCTGTGTCATCCATCAGATGAGCGCGGAACCAGGCCGCGGCCGACGACAGGGACACGCCATTTGCGCCCTGATAGACCCAGCTACCGTGATCCGCGTTGAGCTCGTTGAGGAAAAACGCGGGCTGATCGGTGACCGTCTTGAAGACATCGTGGACCCCGCTGCATTTCACCGTGGAGTCCTTCCCCCCGCAGAAGAACAACATGGGGGTGTGCACTCCCTTGAGGGCAGTGGTGCCGCAAATCGTGCCGAGGGCCGAGAAACGGGGATCGGAGGCCGTCTTGCAAGTCGACATGCCCCCATAGGAATGGCCAAGCTGGCCGATCTTCGTGGTGTCGAGGGCGTGATAGTACGGGCTGCTCGCATCCTCGGCTTGTTCCAAGATCCAATCGAGGCCCGCGGTCGTGGGAAGAGGATCGCCTTCTGCGGTCGCGGTGCTGAGAGAAGCCACCACGACGAAACCGTGGGACGCGAGATGGTTGACGATCGGTCCGTATTGTCCGCACCACTGATTGCTGCCGGCGTTGACGACGCATTTCGGCGGGTTCTGCTCCGGATTGTCCCGGTAGCCATTGGCCCAGATCAGGATCGGATGGCAGTGGCCGCTGGTTGCGATATTGCTCGGGCGGTACACGTGGAAGCGCTGTTGCTCGTCCCCATAGATCGGATCGGGAACGACGCCGGCGAGGGGGCCGACGTTCTTGTCTGCGGTGACCGAGAAGGGGCCCGTCTTGGTAGGATCGGCCGTGGGGAACGGGTCGCCGACGCAGCTACTGACCGAGCCGCCGCTACCGGTCGAGCCGCCGCTTCCGGCATTTCCTTGGCCGCCGCTGCCCGGTTGCCCGCCCGAACCCGCGCCACCCGAGCCGCCCGACGCCGAGCCGCCAGCCCCACCACTGGATGCGCCGCCGCTGGATGCGCCGCCGCTGGATGCGCCGCCGCTTTCGGCCGTTCCCCCAGAGCCCGTCGCACCACCGGAGGCCGTGCCCCCGCTGCCCGTCCCACCGCTGTCCGTGCCAACCGCGCCCCCGCTCGCGGCAGCGTCCCCATTCGATCCGTTACCACACGCCGCGGTGGAAACGCACACGCCCAAAGCCAGTAGCCAACGCCTCATGGTGACTCTGTCCTCGCCCAGCCGCTCAGCGTCGTCAAGCGCTTTGGCGGATAGGACAAGCAAACGCGTTCCGCAAAGTCAAGTTTCTCGGAGCCGTCCCTGGCTCGTGCAGTCCGACTGTACGAGCTTATCGACAGAACGGGCCTTATGCGATCAGACAGGCCTTCCACTCGTGAAACGCCTGCGATTACCGCGACGTCGCACCAAGCGGAAGGCATCCTACCGTATAGCTGTACACTACTGGCACCAAGCGGAAGGCGTCCTACCGTATAGCTGTACATTACTGAGCTCGTCCAAACGGCCGCCCCGTCACGCGCGGCCAGCACGCCGCCCTCGTCGTCACGCCGCATTCGCTCGCCACCTACGACGCCCTGAAGAAGGACCCGACGCCATGACCGATCTAACGCCCACCGAGACGAAGGCCCGCCTGAACGGCCTCGGCCTGTTTGGTCTGCTCGCGTGCTGGGAGGAGCTCGCCGACAAGCCCTGGCTTCGCGAGGTGCTCGCCATCGAGGAGCGCGAGCGCCACAAGCGCAGCCTTGAACGCCGCATCAAAAACTCCCGCGTAGCCGCCTTCAAGCCCATGGCCGACTTCGACTGGTCCTGGCCCAAGAAAATCGACCGCGAGGCCGTCGACGACCTCTTCGCTCCCGGCTTCATCACCGCCGGCCACAACGCCGTGCTCGTCGGCCCCAACGGCGTCGGCAAGACCATGATCTTGAAGAACGTCGCCCACCAGGCCGTCATCCGCGGTCACACGGTCCGCTTCTCGACCGCGAGCGACATGCTCGCCGACCTCGCCGCGCAGGAGTCCTCGGCCGCGCTCGCGCGCCGGCTGCACCGCTACACGGTTCCCGGCCTTCTTTGCATCGACGAAGTCGGCTATCTCTCCTACGACGGCCGCTACGCCGACCTGCTGTTCGAGGTCGTCACTCGTCGCTACGACGCGCAGAAGCCGATCCTGCTCAGCACGAACAAGGCCTTCTCCGACTGGGGCCAGGTCTTCCCGCACGCCGCCTGCGTCGTCACGCTCGTCGACCGGCTCGTGCACCGGGCCGAGGTGATCGAGATCGAGGCCGAGAGCTACCGGCTCAAGGAAGCCAAGGAGCTGAGCGCCTCCCGCATCAAGCAGCGCCGCGCCAAGAAGCACTGAGCCGCCTCTTCACCGGTGAACTTCACCGGCGTCGGATGCGGGTTTCACCGGTGAACTTCACCGAACCCCCGCGGATTGCCGCGATCATCAACACCTGGCCGAGCCGATCCGCCGCTCGACCCGCCTCATCCCGCTCGATACCGGCGCACGTTTCCGCCGCTCGGTGAGTGCCTCGCCGGCTGATAGGATCGCGGGCGTCACCGTGAACGATCGCCGCGAGAGCTCCCTGGCCATTCCCCACGACGAGATCCAGAGCGCCGAGGACCGGTCGTGGACCGATCGGCTCCTCGGCTGGCTGGTGCTGCCCGAGCTCCCCGAGGCCGAGCGGGGCGAGATCGCGACGACCCTGGCGCGCGTCGAGGACCCCCGCGCGGCGGCGCGGCTCCTGCGCATCGTGGAGGCGCGCGAGCTACCCGAGGCGGCGCGCGAGGCTGCGGGCGCGATCCTGAGGAGCGCCGGGAATCCGCCGGGCGGCGCCTGGCTCAGGGCCGCCTGGGCGGAGGGCGACATCGTGCTTCGCCGTCACGCGCTGCTCTTCATGGAGCGCGCCGAGGCGGACCTCGTCGAGCCGGTCGCCCGGGATCCCGCGCACCCGCTTCACAAGGAAGCGATAGAGGCCATCGCGCTCGGCTTCTCGGAGCCGCGCTTCCAGGCGCTGAAGATCGCCGCCCTCGGGCACCCCGACGCGGGTATCCGCAAGGTCGCCGCCGACGCGCTGGTATGGGACGAGCCCGTCGCGGCGGAGGCTCCGCTCCTGCGCGCCGCCGCGGATCCCGCGGTCGACGTCGCCGTCGCCGCGCTGGAGACGCTCCACTATTACCCGAGCCGGCGCTGCCTTGATGCGGTCGCCGCGCTGTGCACGCACCCTGACGAGCGGGTGCGCGCCGCAGCGGCCGCCTGCGCCTTCGAGATCCGCGAGGGGAGGTTCCGGTGGGCGCTCGACCGCGCCGAGCCGGCCGAGCGGCGGTTTCTCCTCGCGTGGATGGAGCCGGTCCGGCATCTCCCCGGCGTTCTGGGAGACGATGACGCGTCGGAGGCGGACGATCCCGCCGCGCGCGGCCGGATCTCCTCGCCCGGCGGCGATCACGGATCGGAGGCAGATCTCGAGATGGCCGAGCTCCTCGCGCTCTATGCCGATCTCGACGGCTGCTGGGCGGAGAGGAAGCATCGGTTCGCGGACCGCTTCCGAGCAGCGGGAGTTGCGGCGGCTCGCGGCGCAGCGGCGGCGTTCCTGGCGGGGCATCCGGATCCCTGGATCCGCGAGCGATCCGCGTCGCTGCTCGGCGCGTGGGGCGAGCAGGAGGCCCTCCTCGGGCTCACCCGCGATCCTGCCTTTCACGTCAGGAAGAGCGCGATGTACTGGCTCGGCCAGCTCCCTGCGAGCCGGGCCCTCGCGGGGCCCGCCTGGGAGCACCTCGGCGAGCTCGGGACGACTGGAACGCATGCGCTCGAGACCCTGAACACGTATGTGGCCCATGCGCTCAAGGAGGAAGCCATCCCCCGGCTGCTCGCGCTGGCGCGCAGCGACGAGCGCGAGCCGGTCCGGTGCGGCGCCGTCGACGCGCTCGCGAAGCTCGGCGCGCACGCCGAGGTCGTCGCGCTCCTCCCCTTGCTCGCCGAGCCGCCGCAGGTTACCTGGGCGGTTCACCTCGCGCTCCTCTCCGCGTGCGAGCGTCTCGGACTCCACCCGGGACGGTGCGACGCGCTCCGCGAGGTCGACAACCTCGATGTTCAGCTCGCGCTCGCGCCCTGGGCGGCGGGGTCATCCGTCGCCGATTAGCCTCGAAGGAGAGCGCTGGACCGTGACTCCGCGACGCGGCCCGAAGGGAACGTCTCGGCAACCTGCTGTGGGGCGCGGAGAGCCCCGCGAGCGAGCAAGGTGGCGTGGGTGGATGCGGGCAGCGATAGCTGCCGGGTAACCATGACCCTGCGGGGCGCGGGGACTGGCCAGCCTGCGGCCTCCTCTTGACACGGGACGACATCTCCGCTGGCCTCGCAGAGGGGCATGGCCACCAGGGTAGCTGGAGCAGCGGCGAGAGCCAGGAGGGCACCTCCGAGTACCACGCCGCACGGCGTGAGCCTACGTCATCGGCCGATATCTTCCAGCCAGTCTGGAATTGCAAACTGGAAGCGGCAGATTCAACGAGCCTGTCTTCTGCACCACGGCATCGTTGAACTTATCTAGCGAGGAGGAGAGAACGCCCGATGGGACGCCGAAAGAGCATTCTCGGAACGTTCGTGCGCGAAATGGAGAAGTCAGCCAATCGAGCAGCCGCCGATCGCCGACGACGAGAGCGGCGTCTCGAAGCGGTCAAGGGCCGAACGATTGAGCGAGAAATAATCCGCCATGAGCGTGAACAGGAGAGAGCCCGGATACGAGCTGAGCGCGAGGCCGAACGTCTCCGTATCACCGAGGAGAGGGAACGTGCTCTGCTGCAAAAACAAGAAGCGAAGGATGCGCAGATTAGGGCCTGGCGCTTGGAGTGTGAGGAACGACAAAGAACGCGAGCAGGAAATCGAGCGTATCGCCAACGAGTCGCCCGAAGTGGAAGATCGCGACCGGCTCTACGCCGAACTCTTGGAGCGTCGAACATTCGAGCCGGCCCTCTTCGTCGCCCCGGCTCCGCCAAGCAGCAAGGCCAAAGCGAGAGAGCTTCACCGGCAGGCCGGTCAGGAGATCGAATCTCAGTTGGCCTCCTTCCGGCCGAAGCTCACTGGCGTGCGGCGGACGCAGGTTGTCGCGTGGGCAGTTCTGGCCGCCGGACTAGTGCTATTTCGTCGAATCCATGGGCGACTCGCCAGTTCCACTGGCAATCATCCTCATCGGAGTCGTCGGCATTGTCGTGGCACAGGTCATAGCAACGAGGCAAGTCGGTAACCAGCGCAATACGTTCCAGGCGAGGGTGGAGCAGGACGTGCATCTCCGATTACAGGAAGCTCTCGAACTGCTCTCACGCCAAGACGAGGCGCAAGCTCAGGCAGCGCTGATGAAGGCGCGAATGGACTATGAGGCTGTGCGGTCATCGAGTATCGTCTCTCTCGAACTCGATGTTCCAGAGCCGAGTGTCATACCGACGACCGAAGCGAAGCTCCTCGCCGGCGGTAAGGTCACTTACAAGGAAAAAGGCGAGAAACAGCTCCGCGAGCAGTATCTGAGGTTGGTCGGCGGCTTGGCGATCCGACATGCTTCTGAAGCGCTTCTGAACCTGCCGACGTGTCAGTTGGTCGAGCTTTGTGCATTTCGTACCGCGCTAGATCCGTCAATCGGAAGGCCGACGCGGTGCAGGGTGCTCTATGTCAGGGTTGACTATCCGACGCTCGCGCCGATGACGATGGACGGCATAGATCCTCTTTTGACTATGAAACATTTCAATCATAAAATCAACGTCGATCGCGGTCGCAACCTACAGCCGCTTGACACAAGCATCAGCGGCGGTAACTCCGGGTGAACAGGTCCGTGTCAAAGATCACGGCGTCTAGACAGGAGTCCGTAGGGGACCTGCTTCCTCGCGCGTGGAGAGGTTCAATCGCGACATCAGACGGCCGGCTTCTTCGAATCGGGACTCGTGGAGTTCATGAGCGCCTCACCAGACCCTCGTAGGGCTTGAGCGCGAACGGCAGCGTCAGCGCTCCGAAATCCGGTAGGCCGCCCGTGATCGCGTCCTCGGTCGGCGGTCCGTCTTGCCTGGCGTCCTGCTCCAGCGCGATGTCCTGATTGCGAGTCACGTAGGCGCGCAGGTCGTCCTCGTACGAGGCGATGCCACTCACCAGATCATCCCTGTGGACGGCGAGCTCACCCGCCAGGACGTAGGAGCCGATCATCGCGACCGAGGTGGCTTGACCCGTGCCCAGAGAGACGGCGTAGCCAGCATCGCCGACCAACACGATGCGCCCGCGCGACCAGGTGCTCGCGCGGACCTGGTTCAACGAGTAGAAGTGGAAGTCGGTCGCGTGCATCATGTGTTCGACGATCTGCGGGATCACCCATCCAGCGCCCGCGACGCGCTCGGCCAGCATCCGCTTCTGCGCGGCGATGTCGCGAACGTCGTAGGCGAGCCCCTCCGGGGCGTTGAAGCCGAGATAGGTCCTCGCGTTGACATCCCTTCGCAACCCCATGACCAGCGCGCCCACGGAGTCAGGCTGCCGGTACATCACCTGCCAGCGCTCGAGGCCGAGGAAGTTCGGCATGCCGAAGGTGGCGACGTACAGGTCACCGACGGCACGGAGGAACTGCTCGTCGGGGCCGAAGGCAACGCGCCGGACCCCCGAATACAGTCCATCGGCGCCAATCACGAGGTCGAAGCGGCGGGGCGCGGTGGCGGCGAACGTGACGTCGATGCCCGACTCGTCCTGGGTCAGCGACGTGATGGAGTCGCCGAAGACGTATTCGACCCGGCTCCCCACGGCTTCGTGAAGCACCTGACAGAGGTCGTCCCGGAGGATCTCGACATCAGGGCTGTCGAGCCGGCCGCCCGTCAACGTGCTCTCGGTGCTGCGGAAGAGCTCGTTGCCGTCCGCGTCGACCATGGCGATGCCCGTCAGCTTCGTGCTGCGATCGCGGATCGTGGGGAGGATGCCCATCCGCTCCGCGACCTCGAGGGCCGGACCGCGCACATCGAGCGCGTGACCGCCCGGCCGCAGATGCGGCGCGCGTTCAACCACGGTGATCTCGAAGCCATAGCGGGCGAGCCAGTAGGCGGTGGTGAGACCGGAGATGCTGGCGCCGGACACCAGCACGCGGGGGGACTTTGGACTCGTGGTGCTCATGGGAGCTTACGTACGCTTCTGGCATCGAGCTGTCCAAGACATTGATTGTTCTTGTATGATACCTCCAGGGCAACGGTCGAACCCATGGAACTCCGACACCTGCGCTACTTCGTGATCATCGCCCAGGAGCAGAGCTTCCGGCGGGCCGCCGAGAGGCTCCACGTCTCGCAGTCGCCGCTGAGCCGGCAGATGCAGGACCTCGAGGAGGAGATGGGCGTCGAGCTCTTCGAGCCCGAGGGACGTGGCATCAAGCTCACCGCCGCCGGGAAGTCCTTTGCCGAGAGGGCCCGGAGTATCTTGGCGAGCGTCGATGCGGCCGTCGACGAAGCCAAGGGGGTCGCCGAAGGGAGGCTCGGCACCGTGGTCATCGGCTTCGAATCGGGGACGACCTTCATGGGGGCGCTCTTGTCCCTCGTCGCGGCCTTCCGAAGGCGAACGCCCCGCGTCGGGCTGCAGCTCGTCCCCATGAGCAGCGTCGAGCAGTGGACGGCGCTGCGGCAAGGGACGATCGCCTTTGGCTACGGCGCCTACGCGCCCAGCGACGACGCCCTCGGCCACCTGGAGATGACCCGCGACCGACTCGGCCTGCTCCTCTCGCCTGACCACCGGCTCGCGCGCCTCAAGAAGATTCGACTTCGAGACCTCGAGAGCGAGCGCGTGCTCCTCCAGCCACGTCAGCTCTATCCGCGGCTCCACGCAGACCTCATCACGGCGGCGCGCGCCCAGGGCGTGACCTTGCGCGTGACGGCGGAGGTGATCGATCTCGAAGCGCTCATGGCGCTGGTCGCGATCGGCGACGCGGTCACCTTCGTCGGGAAGAAGATCTCGGACATGGCTTCACAAACCTCGATGGTGTGGCGCCCCATCGAGGGCCTCCACATCAACCTGAGCGAGGTCGTTACGTGGCGCGCCGAAGATTCAGGCGCGCCCGTCGTGCGAGCGCTGATCGAGAGCGTACGAGAGGTCCGGCTCGCCATACAACACGACGCGGCCCACGTGGCGTCCGGCCCATCGAACCCAGGGCGACGCAAGAAGCGCTGAAGCTCAAGCGAGGTGTCCCCTCCGCGCTCAGGGGCGCGAGCGACGGCCCTTCTGCGCCGAGCGCTGCGCGTTCATGCCGGCAGAAAGGCCTGCTTCGAGGAGAGGAGCGCGTCCATCAGGGCCTCCCGCTCCGCGGGCGGCTGCGCCGCGACCCGCTCCCACGCGTCCCTGCGGAGGCTCGCCTTGGCGAGGCGGAACGCCGCGGCGGGGCGGCCGCACGCCGTGGCGAGGAAGCGGCGCGCGTCCTCGAGCGGCTCGGCGGAGAGCGCGTCGCCGACGCCCATGTCGAAGAGGCTCGCGGGGGAATGGAGCTCCGCGCCGAAGACGAGCCTCCGGAGCGCGCGGGCGGGAGAGGCGGTCCGGGCGATCTCGAAGGCGACGCGCGGGAAGGCGATGCCCACGGCGAGCTCGGGGAGACCGACCTTGTAGTCGCCGGCGCCGAGGGCGAGGAAGTCAGCGCACATCGCGAGCAGGAGCCCGCCCGCGATCGCATGGCCGTGAACGGCGGCGGCGAACGGCTTCGGAAAGCAGAAAGCGGCGCCGAAGGCGGCGTCGAAGTCGTCGAGGAAGCTTCCAAGCCCGTCTCGATCGAGCGACGCGACCTCGCGGAGATCGAGACCCGCAGACAGGCAGTTGCCGGCGCCCCGGACGAGCACGCCGCGCGCGGCGTCGTCCTCGGCCAGCCGCTGGAAGACGTCGGCCAGCTGGCGGAGCACCGCCTGGTTCATGGCATTGACCTTCGGTCGGCTCAGCGTGACCTCGGCGATGCCGTCCCTGGTGAGCACCTCGACGAATTGCATGGCGAGACGATCGCGCAGAGACGAGCGCGGCGCAAGCTCGCCCGCCCTGGCACCCGGGCCGCGGCCCGCGGTGATCAGGCTGCGTGTGCGAGATCGCAAGCGATCCCTTCTGCAAACGCGGCGCTCTATCAACGGATGATCCATGCACCGAAGAACCGCTTTCATGCCACAGCCATCCTGAGCCGACCTGTCATAGGCCCCAGACGCAACGAGACGGGCACGGCGCGCTCCGCGTTTCCTGCAAAATTTCCGTGCAGTAACCGCACGGTTCCAGCACCCCGTCGTTCTTGACGCGGGATCGGCGTGAGCCCAACCTCGCGGCATGCGGAACCCGTGGTGGGTGGGCGTGTTTGCGGCGTTCGCGCTCGCGTCGGCCTGTGGGGCCCGGGATGCGCTCGACATCGAGGGACCGCCGGCGGAGGAAGGCGAGGTCGGATCGACGGCAGGGGCTGGCGGTGCCGGCGCCACGTCATCGAGCTCGGGCGACCCAGCGATCGGCGCGAGTGCCAGCTCAGGCGGTCAATCCTCGGGAGGTGGGCCGGGCGAGCCGGGCGCCGGGGGCGAGGGGGGCGCGGGGGCCGGTGGCGTGGGGGAATGGGGGGCGGGGGGCTGGGGCGCGGGGGGCGACGAGCAGGGGTGCGACCCGACCCGCGTGGAGAGCGGCACCTGGAATGTCAATCGCCAGGAGGATCTCGAGAAGCTGCGCGGCGTCACCGTCCTCAATGGCAGGCTCAACATCGGCGGCGAGGTCTCCGATCTGTCCCCGCTCGCGTGCCTGACGCGCATCTCGGGACGCCTCATGATCAGCGACACCAGGCTGTTGTCGAGCCTCGATGGCCTCGACTCCCTTTCCGTCGTCGGAGCGCGGCTGGAGGTGGCGCGGAACGCGTCGCTGCTCCGCCTCGGCGAGCTTCCGAACCTGCAACAGGTCAAGGGGATCATCGAGATCCGTGAGAACCCGATCCTCGAGAGCGTCGCCGGCGTCGGGTTGAACGCACATGAGGTGCGCGTGATCGACAACGATGAACTCGATTCCTTGTCAGGCTTCGGAAGGTTCGAGGAAGGGGTGCTCCTGATCCAGGGCAATGACCACCTCGTGTCGCTGGACGGGCTGCAGGGCCTCCGCCGGGGGACGCTCCGCCTGGTCGACAACGATGCGCTCCTGTTCTTGCCAGGCATCGAGAATTTCGAGGAGGGGGAGCTCTGGATCGAGGGCAACGACGGGCTGGCGACGCTGCGCGGGGTGGTGAACCTGCGCCGCGGGCGGCTCAGCGTGATCGACAACGACGGGCTGACCAGCCTCGACGGCCTCGGGGCCGTCGAGGATCTCGAGGAGCTCGCCATCTCCGGCAACGACGGGCTCCTCAAGCTGGACGGTGTCTCGCGGCTCTCGACCGTCCAGAACCTCGTGCTGGCGGAGAACCCGCAGCTGGGCTCGCTGAGCGGCCTCGAGCAGCTCCGTCATGCGGGATCCATCTCCATCGCGCAGAACGAGCGTCTCCGGGACCTGATCGGGCTCGGGGGGGTCGAGACCGTCGACGGTCTCGTCATCAGCGGCAATTCATCGATGGTCACCCTCACGGGCATGTTCTCGCTCCGTGGTGTCGTGTCCGCGGTGATCGAATCGAACCCCGAGCTGGTGATCGCCGACGCTCTCGCGCACCTTTCCTCGGACTGGGGCGACGTGCAGTCGCTTTATTTCACCTCCAACCCCAAGCTCACCAGGATCGATCTCGGCGGCCTCACGCGCCTGCAAGAGCTGTTCATCAACGATTGTAGCTCCCTGGCGGACCTGTCCGACCTCGCCGGCGTGACCGAGCTGTCGGTGCTCTCCCTGGGCCAGAACGCCGGGCTCGTGAGCCTCACAGGAATGGATCAGATCTCGGACCTCTTTCTGCTCTCGATCGCGAACAATCCCCAGCTCACGGATCTCCGGCACCTGAGCGGCCTCCGCAACGTCCGAAACGGGATCGAGATCGTCGGTAACCCCGCGCTCACCAGCCTCGATGGGCTCGGTTCGTTCGGCGCGGGCGACGGCGTGACCGAGGTCGTGAGGCTCGAAGGCAATGAATCGCTCGTGGACATCGACGCGCTGCGTGGCCTGGTCCGCGTGAGCCAGCTCGTCATCCAGGACAACGACGCGCTGCTCGGGCTGACCGGACTCGAGGGCCTGGCCGATCTCGGTAGCCTCATCGTCGAGGGGAACCGCTCGCTCGCGACGCTCCGCGGCCTGGGCGCCCGGACGATCGGTGGTTGGATCGAGATCATGGGCAACGAGAGCTTGCCGAGCTGCGAGGTCGAGGCGTTCGTGGAGCGCCTCGACTGGGTGCCCGGCAGCGTGCGCGAGGAGGGCAACGGCACCGGGACCTGCTCGCCCTGAGCCGGCGGGGAGCCCGCCGTCGCGCGCGAACGACGCCGTCGCGAGCGCCACGCTCGGGCGCTCGCAGCGGCATTGCGCTGCGACGGCATTGGCGCCCAGCGATCCCGTTTTTTTCACCGTGCCAAGTCGGACTGGTTGTACGGTGACGCGCGTGAAAACGCGCCTCGCCGCCATTCTCCTCCCGTCCTGCGCCGCGGCTTCGCTGCTGGCCTGCGGTCCGTCAGCTCGGCCCGCAGACGCCCCGCACGCGCAGGTGTCCCCTGGTGCGAGCGGGATGGCGCCTGCTCCGGTCGTGAGCCCGGCGGCCGCCGAACCCGCGCCGAGCGCGGCGACCGCGGCCCCTGCTCCGGCGAAGACGTGCAGCGAAGCGCAGGACATCGAGACCTGCGAGGCCGAGTGCGCGGCGGGCAGGGCGGCGGCGTGCGAGGCGCTGGGCGACCTCCACGCGAAGGCGGAGGACAAGGCGTTCCCGGGGTTCTCGCTCGGGTCTGCGCTGCGGGCGTTCGGCGAGGCGTGCAAGCTCGGCGCGAAGAGCGCGTGTGACAAGCGCGAAGCCCATCTGAAGGAGCTCCGCGCCGCGTGCCAGAAGAGCGCGAGGAGCTGCGCCGCGCTCGGCCGGGCGCTCTCGGGACAGGACGGCCACGACAAGGAGGTCGACGAGAGCTTCGACCGCGGCTGCAATGCGGGAGACGTCGCCGCTTGCGAGGGCCGCGGCGAGCTGCACATGGACCTCGAGCCGGCGAAGATCCACGCGGCGATCGCCGAGAAGGCGCTGGATCGAGCGTGCGCGAGCGGCTCGGTGAGCGCGTGCTGTTCGCTCGTGAAGGTCTACACGGACACCGACCGCGAGAAGAAGGCCGATGCCGCGAAGGCGCGGGTCCAGGCCGCGAACGACAAGTCGCAGCAGGGCCGGATCGCGTGCGACGTCTTCCGCCTGGGAGGCAAGCCCAAGGTGCGGGTGATCGCGAAGGCGAACGCGGAGAGCGCGAAGGCCCTGAGCAAGCAGGAGATCGCTTTGCTCGAGGAGGTGCTGTCGCGCCGGGTGCCGTATTGCTACGGCGAGCCGCCGAAGAGCCCCGCCGAGCTCGACATCGAGCTCGTCCCGGACGGCGCCGCCAGGATGGCCGGCTACACGGGGGCCGACAGCGAGCAGTGCGTGAGCCGCATCGTGGAGAGCATCCACCTCGCCGGCACGGCGCCGCGCCGCGCCCGCTTCGGGCTCAGCTTCGAAGCGGCCAAGTAACGCCGTCGCCGGCGAGGAAGCGGCGTTTCACCGAGGCTCTCGGGCTGGCTCACCAGGATGGGGGGCACCAGCGCGTGAGTCGGGCGAACCACGCTGGCCACAGCGTAGACACCCCGGGGCGCACGTCGTCAGAAAAGCTGCCAGCGCGGGAGCCCCGTGAGGGCCGAGCATTCCACCTCGCGCCAGCGGCCATCACGGCGCTGTGCGCGCGCGCTCTGCAATCGAACCGCACAGCCGACCTCAGCAGTTCGGTGAGCCCATCGCTCCCGCAACGGGCGCCGCAGCGCGGCCGTGCGGCCCGCCGCGGTTCGCCAGAACGCGCGTGCCACCGCTGTCGCATCTCCTCCTCTCTTCTGCTCCGCCAGTGCTCGACTCCACCCTCCCTCACGCTCACGCGCCGCGCAGGGCCGCCGCCCGCGACGATCGGGCCTCCCGCCCGAGCCACGTCCCCGTCCCCGAGCCCATTTACCCATTTGGGAAACGCTCCTGTTACCTTGGGCAGCGCTCCGCAGCGCACTGCGGGCGCAGGTTCGACGGCAGCGCCGGCGCGCCGGCCCCTTGCACCACCGCCAGCCGAGGTCCGGATCCACATGCAGCAGGACACGAAGAGCGCGCGCGTCTCGTTTCGTATCGACAACCTCGAAGCCGCGCTCGAGCAGGGGATCGACAACGAGGCGGCCGCGCTCGACGTGCTCGTTGCCGCGGCGGCCAAGGGGAGCCTGCACCCGGAGCTCTGGGCGAAGCTCCACGAGGCCTCCGCCCGCCACGACCGGTTCTCCGAGCTCGCGTTCGCCTACGAGCGCCTCGTCGGCGAGCGGCGGTTCGGGATGCTCCCGCAGACCGCCCAGGCCGAGGTCCTCGTGCGCGCCGCCGAGTTCCTCGCCGACTCCTTCGGCGACCCCGGCGGCGCTCGCCCCTACCTCGAGCGGGCGCTCTCCGTGCTGCCCTCGCATCAGGAGGCGTTCTTCCGGCTCGAGCGCATCCTCCAGGAGGCGAACGAGCCAGCGAAGCTCGCGGACCTCTACGCCCTCGCGGCGGGCCACCGCGCGGACCGCGCCGAGCAGCTGTCGCTGCTCCGCCGCGCGTTCGAGCTCGTCGACGTCAACGGAAGCGGCGCGAGCGACGAGGAGCGCGCGATCAAGCTGCTCCAGCAGATCCTCAAGGTCGACCCCGGCGACGCCTCGGCGCGCCGGGAGCTCGAGGCGCGCTACGCGCGCGCCGGGCGGCACCAGGAGATCGCGAGGATGCTCGAGCAGGCGCTCACCGCGGAGGCGCCGCCGCCCGACGCGCTCGAGATCCGCGCGCGGCTCATCGACCTCTACAGCGGCCCGCTCAAGGAGATCGAGCGGGCGCTGCCGCACGTCGAGGAGGTGCTCGCGCAGAACCCGGGCCACGAGGCCGCCCTCCGCGCCGGGGAGGCCCTGCTCGCGCGCAAGACCGTCCTCGTGCGCGCGGCCGCGGCGCTCGAGGCGGCCGGCGCGCGCCGCGGGGACGCCCTGGAGGCGGCGCGGATGATGGCCCTCCAGATCGAGAACCTGCGCGGGCCGCGCCGCGTCGAGGTGCAGAAGCGGCTCGTCGAGCTGCAGTTCCAGCGGCTCGGCGATCTCGCGTCGGCGTTCTCGCTGTCGGAGCAGATCCTCGCGGTCGACCCGTCCGACGAGGCGGTGCGCGAGCGCTTCGTCGCGCTCGCGTCGGCGCTCGACCGCCAGGCCGACGCGGCGCGCGTGCTCGTGCGCGCGTCGGCCGGCGCCAAGGACAAGCCGCTCAAGGCCCGCATCGCCGCCGAGCTCGGTGAGCTGTACGAGGGCCTCGGGGACGGCAGGAAGGCGCGCGCGTCGTTCCAGCAGGCGCTCGACGGCGAGCCCGACGACGCGGCCGCGCGGCGCGCCGCCCGCGGGCTCGCGAAGCTCTGCGAGCGCGAGCGCGACGCGCGCGGGCTCGCGGGCGCGCTCGAGCGGCTCGCCGAGGCCGAGCCGGAGGCCGATGCGCGCGAGGCCGCGGCGGAGCGGCTCGCGCGCCTCTACGAGGAGGAGCTCGGCGACGCCGCGGGCGCGATCGCGGCCTACCGCAGGCTCGCGGAGTCGGGCTCCTCGCGCGAGCCGGGCGCGCTCGCGGCGCTCGAGCGGCTGTACGAGGCCACCTCGGCGCACGAGGGCCTCGCGTGGGTCCTGGAGCGGCGCGCCGAGGCGGAGCCGGACCGCCGCGCGGCGCGGGAGCTCGCCTTCCGCGCGGCCGAGCTGCGCACCCGGCTCGCGGATCTGCCCGCCGCCGTCGCCGCCTGGCGCCGCTACCTCGCGGCGTTCGGGGCGTCGCGCGAGGCGCACGCGCGGCTCCTCCCGCTGCTCGAGCAGGAGCGGCGCTGGGCCGAGCTCGAGGCGCTCCTCGAGACCGAGGCCGAGCTCGCGGCCGGGCAGGACCGCGCCTCGGTGCTCGCCCGGATCGGCGCGATCCGCATGGCGCGGCTCGACGATCCGGCCGGCGCGATCGCCGCGTACCGCCAGGCGCTCGCGCTCGATCCGGCCGAACGATCGAGCCGGCTCGCGGTCGAGAAGATGCTGGGCGCGCCCCCGGGCAACGGCGCCGCCGGCGCGGAGTCCTCCCCGTCGCGGCAGAGCTCCCACCTGCTGCTGACCGACGATCAGCGGCTCGCGGCCTGCGCGGTGCTGGAGCCGATCGCGCGCGCGGAGAAGGCGGCGCCGCTGCTCGTGCGCGTGCTCGAAACGAAGGCGGAGCTCGGGCCCGTCGTCTGGGCGCCGGGCGCGTCCGCGCCGACCCCGGCCGACGTGTCGGGCAGGCTCGCGGCGCTCGAGGAGGCGGCCTCCGTGGCCGAGCGCGAGCTCAGGGACCCGAAGAAGGCGCTCGATCTCTCGGCGCGCGGGCTCTCGCTCGCGACCGCGCACGCGCCGGAGAGGCTCGCGCGGTGGGTCGCCGAGGTCGAGCGGCTGACGGAGCACGGCAGCGAGTCCGCGCGCCGCGCGCCGGCGCTCGCGGGGGCGCTCGGGGATCGCGCGGTGGACAGCCCGGCGCTGTCGCACCTCGCGCGGCGCGCGGGCGAGGCGCTGCTCGCGAGCGGCGACGTGACGCAGGCGCTCGCCCTCTACCGCCGCGCGCTCGCGTTCGAGCCGTCGTCGCTCGATCTCATCGCGCGCGTCGACGCGCTCCTGCGCGAGCAGGGCAGCCCCGAGGAGCGGCTCGCGCTCTACCGCGAGGCGCTCGCGCAGCCGTGCGCGCCCGCGCGGCGGCGCGAGCTCCTGCACGCGATCGGCACCATCCAGCGCCGCGACGTCGGCGACCTCGCCGGGGCGGTCGCGACGTACCGCGCGGCCATCGAGGACGACGCGGGCGACGACGCCGCGTACGAGGCGCTGCTCGAGACGTACGCGGCGGGCGGGGCGTGGGGCGCGCTCTACGGCGCGCTGGCCGAGCGGCTCCCGGGCGTGGCGCCCGACGCGCGTGTCGCCCACGAGCTGCGCATGGCCGACGCGGCCGCGAGGGGCGGGGAGGTCCCGGGCGCTGTCGCGCACTACCGCGCGATCCTCTCGGGCGGCGCGGCGCTCGACGGCGCCGCGCTCTCCGCGATGGAGGCGCTCGCGCTGTCCGCGGGCGACCCGGCGCTGCTCCGCGAGGTGCTCGAGCGGCGCGTCGCCGCCGCGGGGGATCCCCAGGACGAGGCGCTCTGGCTGGAGCGCCTCGGCGAGCTCGCGGCGTTCGGCATCCGCGCGCCCGACGCGCCCGACGCCGCGCGCGCGGCGGACGCCCCGGCGGCGCAGGCCGCTCCGGGCGACCTCGACGCCGCGGTGACGGCCTGGCAGCGCGCCGCCGGGCTCGCCGAGGGGCCGCTCGCGGATCCGGAGCGGGCGCAGAGGCTCTACGAGCGCGTGCTCTCCGTCGCGCCGAAGCACCGCGACGCCGCCGCCCGCCTCGCGGCGCTCTACCGCGGGCAGGGGGCCTGGCCCCGGCTCGCGGCCGTCTGCGAGGTTCTGCTCGAGACGGCGGCGTCCGACGACGAGGCGCTCGCCGCGCTCGCCGCGCTCGAGGACGCGGCGATCCGGGCGCGCGCGACGTCGCGCTTCGTCGACGCCGCGCTCGATCTCCGCGATCGCATGAGGGCCGGGGGGGAGGGGAGCGCGGCCGCCGGCAAGGCGGCGGCGCGGGTCCGGGCGATCGAGGCGGCGCTCGCGCGCGTGCTCGCCGCGGATCCCGAGCGGCAGGACGACGCCGCGTCCGTCTACCGGCGCCTGCTCTCGCCGCAGGACGACGGCGACGCCGCGCTGGGCGCGCTCGACGCCGCCGCGCTGGAGGCGTTCCGCGCGTTCCTCGCGCAGAGCCCCGACACGCTCGCGCGCCGCGTGGACCGGCGCTGGCTCTTCACGCTCCTCATGGAGCGCGGGCACGAGGGCGAGCGCCCGAGGGCGCTCTCCGCGTGGGCCGCGTGGGAAGAGGAGATCGGCAACCGCGCGGCGGCCGCGGCGCTCTACGCCCGGCTGCTCGAGGTGGATCCCGAGAACGACGACGCGCTCGCGGCGCGGGGGCGCCTCCTCGCCGAGGTGGGCGATCACGAGGGCGCGGCGGAGGTGCTCGCGGCGCGCCGCGACCGGAGCCAGGGCAGCGCGCGCGTCGCGCTCGACGTCGAGCTCGCGACGCTCCTCTTCGATCGGCTGGATCGGCCGGCGGACGCGCTCGACGCGGTCGCGCCCGCGATCGAGGCCGGGACGATCGAGCCCGCGGTGATCGAGATCGTGCAGCGCGCGCTCGGGCGTCCCGAGACGCAGGCGCGCGCGGCGCTCCTCCTCGAGCGCGCGTGCGACGCGCTCGACGACCCCGAGGCGCGCGTCGCGCTGCTGGAGGCCCTCCTCGCGAGCTCGCCGGCGGACGCCGCGCCGGGCGCCCCGCTCGACGCGGGCAGCCTCGCGGCCGCGCAGCGCGCCGCCGTCCGCCGCGGCTGGTTCGAGCGCCTGCTCGATCACCACGACCACGACGCGCCGCGCGGCCTCGACGCCGCCCTGCGCGCGGTCTCCGAGCTGCCGGGCGAGCTCGCCCTCTGGGATCGGCTCGAGGAGCTCGGCCGCCGGGCGAAGCAGCCCGAGCGCGTCGCGGCCGCGCACGCCGCGGCGCTCGACGTGGGCGCGGCGCTCCCGCCCGACATCGCCGAGGAGATCGGCCGGCGCGCCGTCGAGCACCACGAGGAGTGGTTCGACGCGCCGGAGGCCGCCCTCGCGCTGCTCCGCCGGCTCGTCGAGCTCGTGCCTGGCTCGCTCTGGGGCTTCGAGCGGCTGAAGCTCGCCTACAACGCGGCCGAGCGCTGGGAGGACCTCTTCGCGCTCTACGACGTGATGCTCGAGCGCACCTCGGCGGCCGACGAGCGCGTCTTCCTCCTGGAGGACGCCGCGGCCGTCGCGCGCGACCTCGCCGGCGACGGCGAGCGCACGATGCGCTACCTCGAGCAGCTCCTCCCGCTCCAGGACGACGCGCGCACCCGCGCCGCGCTCGAGCGGCTCTACGAGCGGCACGGCAGGCACCGCCCGCTCATCGATCTCCTGTCGGTCGAGCTGCCGAGGCTCTCCGGCGACGCCGCGGATCGGCTCCGCGAGCGCGTCGCGCTCCTCTGGATCGACGGGGTCGGCGACGCCGCGTCGGCGCTCCCCGTGGTCGAGCAGCTCCTCGACGCGCCCCCGGAGCCGCGCGCCGCCCGCGCGGCGCCGCGCCCCATCGACGCCTTCGCGTTGCTCGAGCGGATCCTCGGGGCGCTGCCGCCCGAGCAGGCGCCCGCCGGCGAGGCCGGCGCGCTCGATGCGCGCGCGGCGCGGCAGCGGTCGGCCGCGCTGCTCGCGAAGCACCACCGCGAGGAGGCGAGGCCCACGGACCTCGTGCGCGTGCTCGAGATCCAGCTCGAGGGCGCCGACGCCGGCGATCGCCCGGCGCTGCTGCGCGAGATCGTGCGGCTGCGCCGCGACGCCCTCGGCGACGAGCCGGGCGCGTTCGCGCGGCTCGCCGAGCTCGTCGAGCTCAGGCCGTCGGAGGCCGCCGATCGCGCGGAGCTCGCCGAGCTCGCCGAGCGCCTCGGCCGGCACGACCGCCTCGCCGAGGTCCTCGCCGCGGCCGAGCCGCGCGCCGGCGACGCGCGGCAGGCGCTCTCGCTCGTGCGCGACGCCGCGCTCCTCCGCCGCGACCGGCTCGGCGACGCCGACGGGGCGATCGCGCTCTTCCGCCGGCTCTTCTCGCTCGCCGAGGCGAGCGGCGACGGGGAGGCCGCGCGGGACGCCGCCCGCGCGCTCGATCGGCTCTTCGCTGAGGGCGATCGCGTCGCCGAGCGGTGCGACGTGCTCGACACGCTCGCCGCGATCGAGACGGACCCGGCGGCGCGGCGCGAGGCCCTCGGCGAGCTCGCGCGGCTCGCCTCCTCGCGGCTCGGCGACGAGGCCCGGGCGATCGCGGCGTACTCGGCGCGCCTCGTCGACGACCGCCAGGATCTCGCGGCGCTCGACGGCCTCGCGGCGCTCCTCGAGGAGGGCGGGCGGTACCGCGAGCTCGCGGCCGTGCTGGAGCGCCGCGCGGCCGTGCGCGGCGGCGCGGGCGGCCGGCGCGATCTCGGGCGCGTCGCGCGGCTCTTCGAGCGCGAGCTCGGCGACGCCGACGAGGCCATCGCCACCTGGCGCCGCATCCGCGAGGAGCTCGCGCCCGACCCGGAGAGCGGCGACGCGCTGGCCGCGCTCTACACGCGCGCGGAGCGCTGGGGCGACCTCGTCGCGCTGCTCGAGGTCGAGGCGTCCGCGGCCGGCGCGCTCCCCGGCGGGGCGGGCGCGGCGCGCAGCGTGGAGCTCTTCCAGCGCCTCGGCGACACGCACCGCGATCGCACGCTCGCGTGGGAGCTCGCCGTGAAGGGCTACCGCCGCGCGCACGAGGCCGAGCGGGACGCGCGCCGCGCGGGCGTCGAGGGCTTTGGCGGGGAGGGCGAGTGGGGGGCGGCCGAAGGGGGCGAGCGGGACGCGCGCCCGCCCGCGCCGCGCGCGGGGCTCGAGGAGCTGCTCCGCCGCATCGACCCGGCGTCGGCCGAGCACCGCGGCGCGCTGGTCGCCGCCGTCGGCGCGTTGCTCGAGATCTGCGCCGACGCGGACGACTGGCGCGGCCAGATCGCGCTGCTCGAGCCGCGGCTCGCCGCGGCCGGGACGGACGCCGAGCGGGTCGCCATCCTGAAGGCCTCCGCGGCGCTCCTCGAGGAGCGAGGCGACGACCGGGAGGGCGCCTTCGAGCTCGTCTTCCGCGCGTTCCTCCTGTCGCCCGGCGCCGAGCCGCCCGAGGGGCTCCTGCGGCTCACGGACCTCGCGGGCCGCTGGCACACGATCGCCGACGCGCTGCCCGCCCTCGAGCGCCGCGGCGACGTCCCCGCCGCCACGCTCCGCGACCTCACGGCCCGCGTGGGCCGCTGGCACCGCGACGCGCGCGCCGACGAGGACGCCGCCGAGCGCGCGTTCGAGCGCGCGCTCCTCCACGACCCGGCGAACCGCGCGATCCTCCTCGATCTCGCGGAGCTCCTGCGGCGGCGGCGCGGGCCCTCGCTCGTCCCGACGCTGCTCCGGCTCGCCGCGGCGACCGGGCACGACCTCGCCCTCTACCGCGAGGCCGTGGAGGCGGCGCGCGACGCGGGCGACGCGGCGCGGGCCCGCGCGATCGCGGCGGAGCTCCTCGAGATCGCCGTGCAGCGCCTCGCCGACGAGGAGGAGCAGCCCCCTGGGCCCGGCGCGTGGCCGGCCTCGCGCGCCGCCCTCTGGGCGATCGACGCGCTCGTCGGCATGCTCGCGGGCGCGGGTGACAGGCCGCAGGTCGTCGCGCTGTGCCGGCGTGGCGCCGCGCTCCCGTTCGCGTCGAGCGAGCGGCGCCGGCTGCTTCGCGTCGCCGCCGAGGCGGCGGAGCCCGGCGAGGCGATCGCCCTCTACGGCGGGCTGTTCGCGGACGATCCGACGGACGAGTCGGTCGGCGAGAGCCTCGCCGCGCTGCTCCGGGCGGCCGGGCGGCGCGAGGAGCTCGTGCGCCTGCGCGAGCTGCAGATCGAGGTCTCTGGCGATCTCGATCGCCGCGTCGCGCTCCGCTACGACGCCGCGGAGCTCCTCGCGGACGCCACGCGCGCGTCCGAGGCGATCGCGCTGCTCCGCCAGAACCTCGCGGAGAGCCCGGGGCACGGCCCGTCGATCGACAGGCTCGCCGCGCTCCTCGAGGCGGGCGGGCTGCACCGCGAGCTCATGCTGCTCCGCGAGGAGCAGGCGGCCGCGCGCGGATCGGCGGACGCCGAGCTCTGGCTCCAGGCGGCGTCCCTCGCCGAGCACGAGCTCAACGAGCCCGAGCGCGCCATCGCCAGCTACCGCCGCGCCGCGGACATCGGGTCCGTCGAGGCGCTCGACGCCCTCGCCCGGCTGCTCGCGCGCCGGGGCGAGCACGCGGCCGCCGCCGAGGCGCTCGAGCGGCTCTGCGCCGGCGCGGCGCCCGAGGAGCTGCACCAGGCGGCGCTCCGCCTCGCGGACGCGCACCTCACCGCCGGCGAGCCCGATCGCGCCCGCGCCGCCCTGGAGCGAGCGCTGCCCCGCGCCGCGCAGCCCGCGCCGCTGCGCGAGCGGCTCGCGTACCTCTACCGCGCGTCGGGCGCGTGGAGCGCCCTGGCCGCGCTCATCGCGGGCGACGCCGCGCGCGCCGACGAGGCGCCGGCCCGGCTCTCGCTCCTCCGCGAGGCCGCTGACCTCTACCTCACGCGCGGCGGCTCGCCCGCCGCCGCGATCCCGCTGTTCGACGAGGCCATCGCGCTCGCGCCGGACGACCTCTCGCTGCGCCTCGCGCGGAGCCGCGCCCTCTCCGCCGCCGGCAGGACCGACGACGCGACCGCGGCCCTGCGCGGGATCATCGCCGACTTCGGCACCCGCCGCCCCAAGGAGCGCGCGTTCGTCCACTACGAGCTCGCCCGCGTCGCGCTCGCCACGGGCGATCGCGCCCGCGCGATGGCGGAGTTCGACCTCGCGCTGCGCGTCGACCCCGCGCACCCCGACGCGCTCCACGGCCTCGCCGGCCTCGCCCTCGAGGACGGCCAGCTCGAGCGCGCGCACCGCGCCTACCGCGCGCTGCTGCTCGTCGCGCGCCGGCCCCGCGACGAGGGCGAGGGGCTCGTCGGCGCGCGGCGCAGCACGATGCCGCCGACGCGCTCCAGCGTGGTCCTCCCGTCGGGGACCTCGTTCAGCCGGGCCGAGGTCCTGCTCGCGCTCGGCGAGATCGCGCGCCGGCAGGGGGCGCCCGACCGCGAGGCGGAGTACGTCGAGTCCGCCTTCGAGGCGGCGCGGGAGAGCGACGCCGAGCACGAGAAGCTCCTCGCCGCGCTGCGCGCCCGCGGGCGCCACGACCTGCTCGCGCGCGCCCTCGAGGCGCGGCTCGCCGGCCCTGCCGAGGGGCCCGCCGAGGACGCCGCCGCGGCGCTCGGCGAGCTCGCGTCGCTCTACGAAGGCCCGCTCGATCGCCCGGAGCTCGCGCTCTCGGCCCGCCTGCGGGCCCTCGATCTCACGCCGGGCGCCGGCGCCGCGCACGACGCCGCCCTCGAGCTCGCGCGCCGCTCGGGCCAGACGCAGCGCTACCTCGACCTCGTCGAGCGGCTCGTCGCCCGGGCCGCCTCCGAGCCGTACGAGGTCGCGCTCCTGCTCCGCTTCGGCCGCGCCCTCGAGCTCTCGCCGGCCGATCAGGAGCGCGCCGCGGCCGTCTACCGCCGCGCGGAGGCGAAGATCGCGGCCGGCGCGCCGCCCGCGGGCCGCGACGCGGGCGCCGACATCGAGCAGCTGTGGAGCTCGCTCGAGGCCATCTACGCGCGCCTCGGCGATCGCGCCGCGCAGGCGGACGCCCTCCGCAAGCGCATCGGCCTCGCCGACGCCCCGGCCGCCCCCGCGGGCGGCGCGGATCGCGCCGGGCCGCGGTACCGCCTGGCCGCGCTGCTCGCGGCGGACGCGGCGGACGTCGATCAGGCGATCTCGCTCCTCGAAGAGGCGCTCGACCTCCACGCCGATCCGGACCTGGCCGAGGCGATCCTGCGCGACGCGCTCCGCACCGATCCGAGGAACCCGCGCGCGATCCGCCTCTTCGAGCGCCTCGCCCGGCAGGGCGGGCGGCCGCGCGCCCTCGTGGACGCGCTGCTGCTCCTCGCCGAGGTCGAGGGCCCCGGGGTCCTCGAGGAGGCCGTCCGCACCGCCCGCGCGCTCGGCGATCGCGGGCTGGCCGAGTCGATCCTGCTGCGCATCGTCGGCCCGGGCGCGCGGTCATCGTCCGGTTCGTCCGGTTCGTCCGATTCGTCCGATCCGTCCGGCTCCGCGTGGGCGCTCGTCGCGCTCGCGGAGCTCCGCGAGGAGGCCGGCGATCTCGCGGCCGCCGCGTCGCTCTGCGAGCGCGCCGCGCGCGCCTCGGCGCCCGAGGAGGAGCGCGCGCTGCTCCTGCACGCCGCGGAGCTCGCCGCCGGCCCGCTCGCCGACCTCTCCCGCGCCGCGCGCCTCTACGAGGAGCTCCGCGCCCGCGAGCCCGCCGAGCGCGAGATCTGGACGCCCCTCGCCGGCGTGTACCGGCGGAGCGGCGACGCCGCGCGCCTCTCCGCGCTGCTCGAGGAGACGGCGCCCCTCGTCGACGATCTCTCCGAGCGCTGCGCGCTGCGCCTCGAGCGCGCGCGCCTGCTCGCGCGGGAGTCGCCGGAGGAGGCGGCGATCCTGCTCCGCGACATCCTCGACGAGGATCCGACCCAGGTGGAGGCCGCCATCCTCCTCGCCACGATGCTCGAGGAGGCCGGCCGCACCGACGAGCTCGGCGAGCTCTTCGCGCTGCAGCTCGACGCCGCCAAGGATCGCGCGGACGTCGCCTCGATCGCGTCGATCTCGATGCGCCTCGGCGCCCTCCTCGAGCAGCGCGGCGACGATCGCGGCGCGCGCGACGTCTACCTCGGGGCCGCGGACTGGGACGGCGCGAACCGCGACGTGCTCCGCGCGCTCGTGCGCCTCAGCCGGAAGCGCGACAACGCCGACGACCTCATCGACGCGCTCGAGAAGCTCCTGCGCACCGAGCAGGGCGGCGAGGCGGCCCAGCTCGCCCTGGAGCTCTCCGAGCTGCACGGCGCGCGCGGCGACGACGCCGCGGCGGAGGCCGCCCTCAAGGCCGGGTACGCCGTCTGCCCCGCGAACGACCGGCTCCGCGAGGAGCTCGCGTCGCGCTACGCGGCCCGCGAGGCCTGGCACGCCCTCGCCGAGCTCCACGTGCTCACGGCGCACGGCGCCGACGGCGACGAGGCGCGCGTCGAGTCGCTCTGCCGCGCCGCCGAGATCCTCCGCGATCGCGCGGGCGACGCCGCGGCGGCGGCCGAGCTCCTCGAGCGCGCCCTCCGCGTCGCGCCCGGGGATCGCGACGTCTTGATCGCGCTCATCGACGCGTGCGGCGCGGTCTCCGACCACGCCCGCGCGGCCCGCGCGCTCACGGCGACGCTCGAGGCGAGCCCGGACGACCCGTGGCTCCACCGCGCGCGGGCCGAGGTCCACGGCGCGCTCGGCCAGGGCGACCGCGCCCTCGCCGATCTCGAGCGCGCCTACGCGCTCGGCGGCGCCGAGTACGCCGCCGAGCTCGTCGCCGGGCTCGAGCGGGCGCTCGCGCGCGCGGCGGCGCGGTCCGCCGACGCCGAGGCCGCGGGCGCGCCCAGCGAGGCCGCGGCGGGGGCGGCGGGCGCCGCCTCGCCGCGCGCGCTCCGGCTGCGCCTCGCCGAGATCCTCGCGCGCTCGGGCGACGTCGAGCGCGCGCGCGCCCACCTCGGCGATCTGCTCCACGCCGACTCCAAGGACCGCGCCGCGCTCAAGGCGCTCGCCGGCCTCGAGGAGTCCGCCGCGCGGTGGGACGCCGCGAGCGCCGTCTACCGCAGGCTCATCGCGCTCGAGGAGGGCGACGCCCTCGTCGCCACGGCGCTCCTCCTGGCCGGCGCCTGCGCGCGCGGGGGCCACCTGGGCGACGCCCGCGGCGGGCTCGAGCGCGCGCTCCGCGCCGCGCCGGGCAATACCGAGATCCGCGACCGCCTGCGCGCGCTCTACGCCGAGATCGGCGCGAACCGCGAGCTCGCCGCCATCACGCTCGAGGACGCCGCCGCGGCGTCCGACGTGGCCGGCCGCTTCACGCTCCTCGTCGCCGCCGGCCGCCTGCTGCTCGACGCCGGCGACGCCGCGCAAGCGGCCGCGGCGCTCCGGGAGGCGCGCTCCCTGCGCCCCGAGGAGAGCGAGGTCGCCCTCCTGCTCGTCGACGCGCTGAGCGCCGCGGGCGACTCGAGGGAGGCGCGCGCGGTCACCGCCGAGCTCATCGTCGCTGCCAAGGGGCGCCGCTCACGGCACCTCGGCGCCGTCTACCACCGCGTCGCGCGGATCGAGGACGCCGAGGGGAATCTGCACGAGTCGCTCACGGCGCTCACGAGGGCGCTCGAGAACGATCCTCAGAACGGCGAGATCGCCATGGAGCTCGGCGAGAGCGCGCTCGGGCTGGGGGAGGAGGACATCGCCGCGCGCGCTTACCGCGCGGTCACCCTGATGAAGATTTCCCCCGAGCCCGGCGAGGGAGGCACGACGCCCGCCGCGCGGGCGCTCGCCTATTACCACCTCGGGGCGATGGCGCTCGCGGCCGGCGACCGCCGGAAAGCGCGCCTGATGCTCGACAAGTCCGTCTCGGAGGACGGTTCGCTCGAGGCGGCCCGGGCGCTGCTCGACGAGCTGCGCGCCGGCTGAGGGCCTGTCCCGCGCGTCTCCGCGGGTATGCCCAGGTCGCGGAGGCCGCCTCCGCGGCCGCCCCAGGCGGCGCGCGCAGGGGCGTGGAGCGCGCAAAACCGCGCGACTCCAGGCGTTTTTTGACGCTCTCCGGCCCGCGACGGCGCCGCGCCGCCGCCCTTCCCGGCGGCTGGTTGCCCCTCTGGCGCGCCGCTCCGGCGCGGTCTTTCAGGGGTCCGCGCGATGCCCCGTCTCAGAAATCGCTATTTCTCCCCGCATTTTTGTCTTTTTTTGTCCTGTGTCGTGTGTAAGGTTCACTGAGGCTGTGCGCGACGAGGTGTCGCGCGCGAGCTCATGTCCGAGGAGAGTGCCATGGCAAGTAAGAAGACGGCCGGGGGCGGCGCGAAGAAGACGTTGAGCAAGAGCGGCCTGATCCAGGCCATCACCGAAGCTGCCGGTGATGAGCTGAGCCGCAAGCAGGTCAAGAACGTTCTCGAGTCCCTCATCACGATCGGTCATCGCGAGCTGAAGAAGTCGGGCGTGTTCACGCTGCCCGGCTTCGCGAAGTTCCGGGTGGTCAAGCGCCCTGCGACGAAGGCGCGCCAGGGGATCAACCCGTTTACCAAGCAGCCGATGACCTTCGCCGCGAAGCCGGCGAGCAAGTCGGTCCGCGCTCGGCCGATCAAGGCCATCAAGGACGCGCTCCTGTAGGCTTACGGGATCTCCCAGCGGAGCGCAGGGCGGCCACGGCGACGTGGCCGTTCTTGCTCCATGGCCTCGGCGCGCCATCGCCGGGGCGGCGGAAGGGCGCCCAGCACGCGGCGGCGCGGGGCAGGGCGGCCCGCGCGGCGCGCCGGCGACGTGCCGCCGCCGGGGGCCGGGCGGCTCGATGCCGCCGCCCCCGCCGCGAGGTCAGCTCACTTCTTGCGGCTGTAGGCCTGCGCCGCCACCGGTCCCGAGCCGGTGCGCGCCTTGACTACCAGCTTGGCCGTCGCCGCGATGGGGAATGGCCATTGGTAGCAGCTCTGCTTGGCTCCGATGGCGGCAGTCGGGCCGGTGTCCGAGTCGACAGCGAGCACCGGTTTCAGGTTGAACGCTGCGAGCCCTGGCTGTCCTCCGGCGTTCAGGTCGAGCTCCAGCTGGATGTCCACCTCGGTGACGGTGGGGAGCGCCTGCGCCAGGAACGTGTAGCAATTGCCCGGCTGGAGCATGAAGGTCTGCCCAGAGGCCGTCTGTCCCTCGGGCACCACGCTGCAGACGGGCGCCCCTTCCGGCTGCATCTTCGGCGCCTCCCCGGCGGCGCGGCCCTGGAACATGGTGGTCATCGCGAGCGACTGGACTCCATCGCAGGGTGCCGCCGTGGGCACCGCGACCGGGGGCAAGCCGGCGTCCGGGGGCGGCACGGACGCTGTCGGCTGCGGGGGCGGCGTCGTCCCCGCGTCCGGGGCGTCGTCCGCGAACTCCGGATCCTTGCTGCTGCCGCCGCAGCCCAGCGCTGCCACCGACAGCGCCAGGAGCACTGCTGAACCCAACGACCTACCCGTCACCGTCATCTGCGGCCTCCTCGCGCACAGCCCTGCCGCACGCCGCGGCCCCTCGTTGGGATAGCTGTGCTCGCGGCGCTCATACACCCGCCAGGGGGCGGGGGCTATGCGCGAGCGTCTTGCGCCGCTGCGCCGCCGGCGCAAGCCCGCAGGCAAGCCGGCGCGGGCGTTCGACCTCTCGCGCCGTCGCGCCGCTCAGCCGCCGGACTCGCCCACGAACTCGCGCAGGATGCACATGCGCGCAATGAGCAGCGCCTCGGGTCGGATCGCCTGATCGAGGTACGCGGCGGAGTTCGCCTCCACCAGCGACTCGCGCAGCATCCCCTGCTCCAGGAACGTGACCGCGCGTCCGAGGTGCAGCCGCGCCCTGTCGGCCGCGAGCCCCATGCCAGCGCTCGCCAGCATTTCTCGTTCCAGGAACCACCTAGCAAACTCTCCGGGACGATCGAGCTTCGCTCGGGAGCCGTGGTCGGTCATGCCGTAGGCTACCTCACTTTTTGACCCGGGCCAGGCGCGCCTGGCCGCAATAACCCGGGAAATCATGGCAGAAACAGCATCAATCCGTCGGATGGGCGCGATGAAAGCGAGGGCGTGCCACGTCCAAGTCGACATCCGGCGGACGGACCTGGAGCTCGGTTGAGCGGGCTTCGGGGGGCGCGCCGGGGAGCTCCCTGCGAGCGACCCGTTGCGTCGCGAGCCCGTCAGTGAGATTGAACGCGGCGTTCTGCCGGAAATTCGAGGAGGTTCTTTTGCTCCGTACGATTGGCGTCCTGTCCGCCCTGGT
Source organism: Sorangium sp. So ce281 (assembly GCF_051527395.1). Lineage (NCBI taxonomy): Bacteria > Pseudomonadati > Myxococcota > Polyangiales > Polyangiaceae > Sorangium > Sorangium sp. So ce281. Next base: position 8,555,163 of record NZ_CP150322.1, on the reverse strand, counting down.
CCTCACCGCCGCCCTCGCTGCTGGTTGTCAACAGCGGGAGGCGTCCACGCCGCCGAGCTACGCGAACCAGCCCCCGCCCGGCTACTACCAGCAGCCCGGGTATCAGCAGCCCGGCTACCAGCAGCCCGGGTATCAGCAGCCTGGGTATCAGCAGCCCGGCTACCAGCAGCCGGGGTACCAGCAGCCGGGGTACCAGCCTGCCCCGACGCAGCCTGCCCCGACGCAGCCCGCCCCCACGCAGCCTGCCCCGACGACGACGCAGCCTGCCCCGACGGCGCAGCCTGGCGGCTTTCCCTGGCCGTTCCCGCTCCCGGGCCAGCAGACCGGCGGGCAGCAGCCGGCCCCGAGCGGCGGGAGCAGCTCCGGCAGCGCGTCGGCGATCGATCCGAACCTCGCCTCCGCCGCGACGATCCCGCTGAACAACCTCGCTGCGACCGAGGCGCCCGGCATGACGAAGGAGGGAGGGCCGATCGCGGGGCAGTTCAGCGCCGGACAGACCCTCGAGCAGCCGATCCAGCTGATGCCCGGCAAGTGCTACACGATCGTCGGCGTCGGCGCGGGCATCACCGAGCTCGACATCAGCCTCGTCGCGCTGACCCCGATCCCGATGGGCTCGTCGGTGCTGGCGCAGGACAACTCGAGCGGCGCGAACGCCGCGCTCGGCGGTCGGGGCAACTGCTATCGCTGGTCGCTCCCCGTCGGCATCAACGCCAAGTACATCGTGAAGGCCACCTCCGGCTCGGGCGTCGCCGCCGCGCAGCTTTACGTGAAGTGACGCCGCCAGGACGCCGAGGACGCCAGGAGATCGCTCTCCCCGGCGTCCTCGGGTATCGGCCACAAAAGCGCCGAGGACGCCAGGAGATCGCTCTCCGTGGCGTCCTCGGTCGCAGCGCCGTGGCTCGCGGCAGCGCTGGCTAGAGCCGGATGCCGGGCGCCGGGAAGCCGCGGCAGAGCTCCGCGACCTCGGCGGCGATGCGCGCGATGCGCGCCTCGTCGTTCACGTTCTGCGCCACCTCATCCATCCACGCCGCGAGGCGCTCCATCTCGGCGACGCCCATCCCGCGCGACGTCACCGCCGGCGTGCCGATGCGGAGCCCCGACGGGTCGAACGGCTTGCGCGGATCGAACGGGATCGAGTTGTAGTTCGCCACGATGCCCGCGCGATCGAGCGCCTGCGCGTACGGCTTGCCCGCGATCCCCTTCGGCGTCATGTCGATCAGCAAGAGGTGGTTGTCGGTCCCGCCGGTGATGAGCCGGAAGCCGCGCGACTCCAGCGCGCGCCCGAGCGCCTGCGCGTTCACCACGATCTGCTTCGCGTAGGCCCGGAACCCTTCCTCCGAGGCCTCCTTCGCCGCGACCGCGATGGCCGCGGTCGTGTGGTTGTGCGGACCGCCCTGGAGGCCGGGGAACACCGCCTTGTCGATCGCGCCCGCGTGCTCCTTCTTGCAGAGGATCATCGCGCCGCGCGGGCCCCGGAAGGTCTTGTGCGTCGTCGACGTCACCACGTCGGCGATGCCCACCGGCGACGGGTGCACCCCCGCGGCCACGAGCCCCGCGATGTGCGCGATGTCCGCCGCGAGGATCGCCCCCACCTCGTCGGCGATCGCCCGGAACGCGGCGAAGTCGAGCGTGCGCGGGTACGCCGTCGTCCCGCACCAGATGAGCTTCGGCCGGTGGGCGCGCGCCAGGTCGCGGACCTGATCCAGGTCGATGCGGTGATCGCTCTCGCGAACCCCGTACGGCACGCTCTTGAAGTACTTCCCGGTGATGCTCACCGACCAGCCGTGGGTCAGGTGCCCGCCCGCGGGCAGGCCGAGGCCCATGATCGTGTCGTTCGCCTGCGCGAACGCGAGGTAGACGGCCAGGTTGGCCGGGCTCCCGGAGTAGGGCTGCACGTTCACGTGGTCGGCCCCGAACAGCTTGGCCACCCGCGTCCGCGCGAGCTCCTCGACCACGTCGACCTGCTGCTGACCCTCGTAATACCGCTTGTGCGGGTACCCCTCGGAGTACTTGTTCGTCAGCACCGAGCCCGTCGCCTCGAGCACCGCCCGAGACACGTAGTTCTCGCTCGCGATGAGCCGGAGCGTGTCCGCTTCCCGCCGCTCTTCCAGGCGGATCAGCTCGGCGATCTCCGGATCGACCTCGTTGAGTGCCCGCAGGCCCTTCACTTCGCTTGTCGCGCTCATACCTCGAACTCCCCGCGTGTGAGGATGTCGGTGACGCGCCAGAGGAACGAGTTCGCCAGCACCCCGTCGATGATGCGGTGGTCGTACGAGAGCGCGAGGAACATGACCGGATGGATCGCGATCGAGTCCTCCTTGTCCTTCGTGACCACCACGACGCGCTTCTTGATCTCCCCCATCCGGAGGATGCCCACGTTCGGCTGCGAGATGATCGCGCCGCCGAAGAGGTTCCCCTTGAGCCCGGGGTTCGAGACCGTGAAGGTCGTGTTCGCGAGATCGTCGGCCGTGATCTTGCCGGACTTCGCGCGCCCGGCCAGCTCGTCGATGCTCCTCGCGATGCCCCGCAGCGACAGCTCGTCCGCGTGCTTGATGCTCGGGACGATGAGGCCGCCGGGCGTGTCCACCGCCACGCCGAGGTTGACGTCGCGCAGCACCACGTACGAGTTCTCGAGCACTCGAGCGTTGAACTCCGGGTGCTCGCGCAGCGCGCGGACGGCCGCGGCGCAGATGAAGGACAGGAACGTCAGCGACACGCCCGCCTTCTTGAACTCGTCCTTGTGGAGGTCGCGCAGCTTCGACGTCTCGTGCAGGTCGACCTCGGCGACCGTCACCACGTGCGGCGACGTCACCTTGGAATAGACCATGTGGTCGGCGGTGATGCGGCGGCGCCGGCTGAAGGGCACCACCTTGTCGCCGGGCTTCGGGGAGTAGGGCGGCACCTTGTACGCGCCGTACCCGACGCCGGGCACCGGCGGCACGAACCCGCCGCTCGCCTGGATGAGCTGCGAGAGCTCCGCGGCCGCGCTCGCCGGCTGGGCCGCCGCGCTCGGCTGAGGCGCCGGCTCGGCCGGCGCGCCGTGCGCCGCGCGCATCACGTCGTCGCGGGTGATCCGGCCGTGATCGCCTGTCCCGTGCACGTCGCGCAGGTCGACGCCCGACTCGCGCGCGAGCTTCTTCGTCGACGGGCTCGTCAGGGGGCGGGCGCCCTCGTCGTGCCCGTTGCTGCCGGGCGCCGGCGCGGCGGCCGCGTTCAGCGGGAGGTGCACCGGCGCCGGCGGCGCGCTCGCGCGCTGGGCCGTCGCCTGGGCCTCGCCCTGCGCCGTCTCGTCGATCTGACAGAGCAGACCTTCCTTGGCGACGACGGTGCCCTCGGCCACCGCGATCCGCGAGACACGACCCGCGACGGGCGCCGGGATCTCCGTGTCTGCCTTGTCGGTCGCAACCTCGAGCAGCGGCTGCTCGCGCTTGACGAAGTCGCCCTCGCGCACGAGCCACCTCGAGACGGTTCCCTCGACCACGCTCTCGCCGAGCTGTGGCATGCGAACTTCGACCATCGCTTCTCGCGCCTCCAACGCGCGCCGCCGTGAGCGCCCGTTTCACCTCTCCGAGCAAGGCGGCACGGTCGTATACGCCGCCCGCCCTTCGAGAGCAACGACACAGTGTTCGTCCGGTGTGCATCCTTTTTTGTGGGTCGCGTCGGTCGCGTCGGTTGCGTCGGTTGCGTCGGTTGCGTCGGTTGCGTCGGTTGCGTCGGTCGCGTCGGTCTCGACCACGGCGAGCCGCCTCCACCGAGGCACGCCTCCACCTGGGCGCCCCGGCGCAGAGCGGCTGGGATCGAATGTCGACGCACGTAGACGCTGGCGGGCCCCAGCCGGTACAAGGGCCCCGTGCGTGACGCCGCGCCGGATGCGACCGCAGCCCCCGTCCCCCTGGCCCCCTCGAGCGAGAGCGCGCGCGAGCGCCTCGCCGCCGGGCCGCCGCGCGTCGTGGGGGCGCGGGCGATCCGGGCGGCCTCGCTCGGCGTCATCGCGTTCCTGCTGCTGCAGGTGCTGACCTACGGCTACGGCCGCGATCAGGGCATCTACGCCATGGTCGCGCGCGCGGTGCTCGACGGCGGCATGCCTTACCGCGACGCGTTCGACTTCAAGCCGCCCGGCATCTTCCTCATCTACGCGCTCGCCCGCGCCCTCTTCGGCCCCGCGCAGTGGGGCATCCGCGTCATCGAGGTCCTCGGCCTCGCCGGCATGTGCCTCGCGATGGCGTCGCTCGCCGCCCGCCTCTTCGGCGACCGGCGGATCGGGGTCGTCGCCGCGGCGCTCGCCGTGCTGGTGCACGCCCAGCTCGATTTCTGGCACACGGCGCAGCCCGAGTCGTTCGGCGGCATGCTCACCATCGCCGCGCTGCTCGTGGCCACGCCGCGCGGCCGCGACGGCGCGCCCCGCCCGGCGCCGCGCGGCGCCGCGCTGGTCGTGTCGGGCGCGCTCTTCGGCGCCGCCGGCCTCCTCAAGCCGCCCCTCGCCGGAGGCGGCGTCGTGCTCGCCGTCGCGCTGGCCGCGCCCGCCCTCGCCGAGCTCGCGCGGCGGGGCGCGGCGCGGGCCGCCGTCCAGCGCTGGAGCGACGCCGGTCCGAGCGCGCTCCAGGGCGAGCCGGCGCGCTCTGCGCCGCCTGCGTCCGGGCCGCTCCGATCGACGGCGGCCGCGCTCCTCTGGGCGGCGCTCCGGCCCGCCTTGCTCATCGCGCTGGGCGGCGTGCTCCCCGTGCTCGCCTGCGCCGCCTGGTTCGCCCTGAGGGGCGCGCTCGGTGATCTGTGGGAGGTCCTCTTCGTCTTCACGCCGCACTACACCGCGCTCGGGTGGCGCGGCGCGAGCGTGCTCGGCATGGCGTGGTACGGCGCCTGCGAGTGGCTCGTCCACTACTCCGGCCCGCTCGCGCTCGGCCTCGCTTGCCTGGTCGCGCTCCACCCCGAGCGCCACGAGCGGGCGGGCGTGGCGCTGCTCTCGGGCGTGATCGCCATGCACCTCGTCGGCGTCGTGATGCAGGCGAAGTTCTTCCCCTACCATTACGGCGCGACGTGGCCGCTCACCGCGATGCTCGCCGCGCTCGGCCTCTGGAAGGCGTGGCAGCGGTGCACCCGCTCCGGCGCGAAGGCGGCCGCGGCGGCGCTCCTCGCGGCGCTCCTCGCGACCGCCTTCGCCCGCTCCGCGACCAAGGACGTGGCCGACGACTACATCGAGCGCTGCGCCAAGCGGATCGCGGTGCTCGCCACGGGCGCGAGGGACCAGGCGCGCCTCGACCGCCTCGCGTCGGTCGCCGACGTCAACGCCGCGGCGAACCGGGAGGTCGCCGCGTGGCTGCGCGAGCGCGTCGCGCCGGGGCGCCCCGTGTTCGTGTGGGGCTTCGAGCCGGTGATCTACGACCTCGCCGATCGACCGCCGGCGACGCGCTACCTCTACAACGTCCCGCAGCGCGCGGCGTGGGCCCGGCAGGAGGCGCGCGACGCGCTGATGCGCGACCTCGCCGCGAGCCCGCCGGCCGCGATCGTGGTCGAGCGCCACGACGTCTTCCCCTCGGTGACCGGCGACGTGATCGACTCGCGCGACACGCTGAACGGGTTCCCTGAGCTCGCGGGGCTCATCGAGGAGCGCTACGAGCTCGCCGTGAGCATCGAGGATTTCGAGATCCACCTCGAGCGCTGAGCTCCGGAGCCCAGCCCCGGGCGGCGGCGGCGCGGCGCGCTGCCAGCTGCGCCGCGCCTTCAGGGGCAGGGCAGGGTGTTGGGCCTGCGAGGGGTGGGCGCCGCCGCCCCGAAGCGGCGGCCGTCGCGGAGGCCGTCGGCGCAGCGCTGGATCGACTGCGTCTGAGACAGCGCGGAGGTCGCGCCCTCGCTGACCTGGACGCGCCCCGGAGCGCCGGCGATCAGGGCGTTCAAGAGCTGCGCGTCCGGCTCGGCCGCCGGTCCGTAGACCAGCGCGTCGATGAGGCGCGCCGCCGTGGCCGGCGTGGACGTGGGGAACGCCGCGGGCAGCCCCTGGTACAAGGCGACCGCGTCCGGGCCGTTCCGCAGGGCGTTGGCCGGGAAGACGAGGGTGGGCGTCGGTTCGACGCCGCTGGTGCCGACGAGCAGGAGCCCGCCCCCGTCCGTCGTGCCGTCGAGCGCGATCGCGAGGTAGGAGCCGTCGGTGTCCCCGTTGTAGAGCACGAGCGTGTAACCGGCGAGGCTCACGTACCGCCAGCCCGTGCTGATCTCGATGAACTCGAGCAGGTCGTCGCTGTCCGCCGTGTCGGCGTCGACCTCGTTGATCTGGAGCTGGATCACCGTCACCGGGAACGACGTCCACCGCGCCCCCGGCCGGTTCACGACGATGTCTCCCGGGCCGATCGGCGTCGCGTCCGAGAGCGCGGGGATCGTGATCTGCGTGTCGGAGTCGATCGTGAAGGGCTGCGGCGCGAAGCCCACGGTCACCCCCGTCGCCCCGGTGAAGCCGGAGCCGGTGAGCACGAGCGCGCCGCCGACGGCGATGATCGGATAATCGACGGAGGTCACGCTGGCCGGCGCTTCGCATGCAGGGCAGGACCTGCCGCCGCAGTCGATGCCGCCCTCGTCGCCGTTGTGCAGCCCGTCCTCGCACGTGGCGGCCTGGCAGACGTAGTCGATGCAGACCCCGGTCGGGCAGTCCGAGTCGACGAGGCACTGCACGCAGACCCCGGCGGGGTTGCACAGCCCGCCGTCGGCCAGGGAGCACCAGGTGCCGGCCTCGACCGGGTCGTTGATCGGCGAGCCATCGCGGCAGGAGTCGACCGTGCACTGGCTGTGGTCGTCGCGCAGATCGTCGTCGTCGTCGACCTCCGTGACCGCGCCGTCACCGTCACAGACGCGCTCGCGACAGTCGCCGGCGATCTGCTCCTTCACGGGCGTCCCCGAGGCCACGGGCTCGGTCGCGCATCCACCGTCGACGCACCTCGCGACCGCGCACTCGCTGTCAGGCGTTGGGCAGTCGGTGTCGCCGGTGCACGAGACGACGCCGCCGCCGCCGGAGCCGTCGATACCGCCCGCTCCGCCGCCCCCGCCGGCTCCAGCATCGCCTCCGTTGCCGCCGTTGCCATCGACTCCGCCGGCGCCACCATCGCTCCCGCCGTTGCCACCGCCGGAGCCACCATCGCCACCGCCGGAGCCACCATCGCCACCGCCGGAGCCACCGCCGCCGTCGCTGCTCCCGCCGCCGCCGTCGCTGCTCCCGCCGCCGCCGTCGCTGCTCCCGCCGCCGCCGTCATTGCCGCCGGAGCCACCGCCGCCGCCCCCTCCGCCCGTTCCTCCCTGTCCGCCGCTCCCTCCCGTGTCCTCATTGATGAGGCTGCGATCGGGCATCGTGACCATCTGGCAGCCCGCGGTGGCCACCAGCGAAAGGCTCAACGCGAGCGCGGAAGCGTAACGATTCGATCTCGAAGTCATTGACCACCTGTGTGCAGATTGGCAGGGGCGCTCGGGCGCTCGACGCTTCCGGCGCTGCCCCGCGCTGCCCCGCGCGCGGGAGCGAGCGGGAGCGAGCGGGAAGGCGCATCCTAGACGCACGGCACGCCTGAAGAAAGCGCCGCGCCGCCGCGCGCCGGCCCGGATCGCGCTGGCCTGGCGGGCGCCGCGCTGCGCCTGCTGCGCAGCAGCTGTCCTCGCGCGCTCCCTCGGCCGGGCAGGTGGGGAGCAGCCCGCTGGCATGCTCGTTGATGGGTCTCGAGCGCGGGGTTGCGCTCCGCTGCGAGCGGGGGCGAGCATGGCGCCCCGGTCGCGGCGCGGCGACCGAGGAGCAAAGAGCATGCGGATCGCGATCGTTTCCACCCCGTTCATCCGGGTGCCTCCCTCCGGGTACGGCGGGACCGAGCTCTTCTGTCACGAGCTGGCCGAGGGGCTGTCGGCGCGTGGACACGAGGTCACGCTGTTCGCGACGGGGGATTCGGTGGTCAGCTGCCGCCGCCGGTCCCTTTACGGGAGCCCGAGCTGGCCTCCGGCGCCGGAAGACGAGGTCAACCACGTCGCCTGGGTCTTCTCGGAGATCGCGCGCGAGGACGGGTTCGACGTGATCCACGTGAACAGCCCGATCGCCGTCCCGTTCACCCGCTTCGTCCACGTCCCGGCGGTGCACACCCTGCACCACGCGCCCTGCGGCGAGAGCTCGCGCATCTACGCGCGCCACCCGGAGATCGCGTACGTGGCGATCAGCGCGCGGCAGCGCGCCCTGGAGATCCCGCTCCCGCGCTCGTGCGTCATCCATCACGGCGTCACGCCGGCGCGTTATCCGCCGAGCCTGAGCGACGAGGGCTACCTCGCGCACCTGGGCCGTTACGCCGAGGAGAAGGGGACCCACCTGGCGCTCGACATCGCGAGGGCCGCGGGCCTGCCGATCAAGCTCGCGGGCCGCGCGCACCCCAAGGACCGGATCTATTATCTCCAGGAGGTCGCCCCGCGCCTCCGGGAGCGCGGGATATCGGACCTCGGGGAGATGGGCCACGACCGCAAGGTCGCGCTCCTGCGCGGGGCCCGCGCCGTCCTCTGCCCGCTCCAGTGGGAGGAGCCGTTCGGGCTGATCGCCATCGAGGCCATGCTCTGCGGCACCCCGGTGCTCGGCTTTCGCCGCGGCTCCTTCCCCGAGATCGTCGACGAGGGCGTCACCGGCTACCTGGCGCCGCCGGGCGACCTGTCGCGCCTCGCCGCGCTCGCGGCGGGCCTGGCCCGCTTCGATCGCGCCGCCTGCGCGCGCCGCGCGCGCGAGCGCTTCAGCAGCGCCGTGATGGTGGGCAAATACGAGGAGCTCTACCGGACCGTGACCGGCCCGCGGCGCGCCGAGGGCTCCCGGGCGGCGTGATCGCTGCGCGGGAGGTCGAGGGGCTCAGTTGACCTGGGGTGGGATGGCCACCTGGCACTCGTTGGCCGGCGTCATCCATTTGATGGCGTTCAGCCAGAAGCGCTCGACCTGATACTCGGGATGATCGACCCACTCGGTGTTGTAGGTGATCCACTCGTCGCCCCAGACCAGGACCCGGCCATCGCCTACCTCCAGCGCCTTCAGCACGTCGTTGCCGTCGCCGGTCGCCAGCGTGGTGCCCTCGCCGACCACCGGGTAGCCGGTGTCCACGCCGACAGCCTCGATCCCGTCGAGCACCGGATGCCCTCCGCTCCACTCCGTGATGGGGACCGTGGCGCCGCCTCGCCTCGGGAGGATCTGCGCTGCGTCGTAGCCGACGCCGAGCGGAGCGAGCAGCGTGTTGACGTTCTCGCGCTCCCGGGTCTGGCCGTACCCGATCAACGTCATGAGGCCGCCGCCCTTCGAGATCCAGTCGCGGAGCGCCTCGACCTCGGCGTCCGAGTACGTGCGCCCGATGTCGCTCACGTCCTGGATGACGATGACCTGGTGCTTCGCGAGCTCCTCCGCGGTGAGCTCGGCGTCGTTCAGGCCGAAGGCGCCGTTGATGCTGCGCTCGTTCAACCAGGACTCGAAGACGTCGCCGTCGCCCCACCGGCCCGGCTTGCCCAGCGTGGCGATGCGGAGGCAGTCGCAGACGCCGTCGCCGGCGACGTCGACGTCGTCGACGATGCCGTTGCCGTCGTTGTCCAGGCCATCGCAGGTGTCCTCGTTGCTGGGCGTGCCGCTCCCCGAGCTGCTGTTGCCGCTGCCGGCGCCCGTGGCCAGGCTGCCGAAGTCGTCTCCGCCGCTGCTCGAGGCCACGCCCCCGAGGTCGTCTCCGCCGCTGCCCGCGCTGCCCGCGCTGCCCACGCTGCCCGCGCTCCCCGTCCTGCCGCCGCTGTCCCCGGTGCTGCTGGCACTGTCATTGCTGGAGCACGCGGCCGCTTGCAGCGCCGCAGCGATGCACGCGACCCGCAGCAGATGTCCGGCAGGGACCCGACCGAAGGACGACAGGCGAGATCTCGAGTTCATGGCTCTCTCCACGAAGTTAGGCGTCGATGGCGGCGAACCCTGGCGAGCCGCCGAAAGCATTCGAGCGAAGCTGCATGGTGTCTTCCGGGCGGGGCTTTGCGCAACGCGAAATAGCGGTTCGCGTGACGAACATCGGGGTCGACCGTGGGTGCCATGGCCTCGTGGTGTGACGTCGCACCGTGAGGCATTGTAAATTTCAAGCCCGACGCGGTCTTCGAGAGAGCTCGCGCCCAGGACCTCGTCGCCCAAGTTCATTCATGGTCGCGCGTCTCCGGTGGGCCCCCTCCCAGGGGGCCGGGAGCTCGGCGGGACCTCACGCCCGACCAGGAAGGACCTGGCCTCGCGCGGCCAGGGCTCCCCTCAGGGTTGCACGAGCTCGACGCCGCTGAACTCGATGGGAAAGGTGATGACGGTCGTCACCCCGCCTTGCGGCGAGGGGAACTGCATCTTCTCGAAGGCATCGGCCACGCAGCGATCGACCTGCTGATTCTTCGCCGTCGACCTCACCACGTCGGCCCTGTTCACCCTGCCGGTCGGACCGATCGTCGCCTTGACGGTCACCTTCCCCGTGAACTTCGGCGAGCTCTTGACGCCGATCTTGTAGCACTCGTCGAACAGCTCGCCGTGCTTCTCCACGACGTCGCGGACCTGCGATTCGGAGATGTTTCCTCCCAGCGTGCCGGTCGCGGTGGCCGCGCCGGGCCTCACGTTGCCGTCCGGCCTCGAGGCGGCCGGCCGCGGCGGGGGCGCCTCGACCGGCGTCGCCGCCGCGGGGACCTGCGCGTCCGGCGGGGGCGCCGCGGGCTTTGGCTCCGGGGGGGCCGAGGTCGTCGAGGTCGTCGGTTCCGGGGACGCCGAGCCGGTTGGCCCCTCCGACGCGGGCTGCGCCGGCGACTGGGCGGCTGGCGGCGGGGCGCCGCAGCCCGCCGCGAGCGCGAGCGCGAGGATCAGAACCACCCCTGTTCGGCGAGAGCTCATGCCCGAAGGTAAAACCCGAACGCGGGGCCGTGTCCACGGGGATAGCGGCGCGCGCTCGCTCAGCGCAGCCGCAGGACCTCGACCTCCGACGCGCCGCCGCGATCCACGAGCTTCGGCGCTCGGCCGCGCTCGCGCGCCGTCATGGACGCCCAGAACACCTCCGTCCCTGGCCGCTTCCGGATCGGCACCGGATCGGCATAGAGGAAGCCCGTCCTCCAGCGCTGCGGCGAGATCGCCGTCGGCGGTCCGACCTCGCGGACGACCGGGTCCGCCATCGTCGTGGACAGCGGGGCGCGCTCGACGACCCGGGAGCGCACCGCGAGCACCACGTCGCTCGCCGCCGGGCCCCCTGCGCGCACGAAGATCGTGAGGAGCGAGCGGGCGCCCTCGTGGAACGTCGTCCCGAGCAGCTCCGTGCCGTCGTCGAACCGCGCCCCGATCGGCGCGAGCGCGGCGCGGATCTCCGCGAAGAGCGCCGCCGCGCGCGCGCCGTCGCCGGCGGCCAGCGCCATGTTGTGCGCGATCCGCTTCTGCTCCAGCGTCTCCGGCGGCGCGGCCGGCGGCTCCGCCGGCTGTCCGAAGTGCACGCGGAGCTCCCACGTGAGGAACGGATCCGGCACGATCTCGCGCTCGGGCTCGGTGCCCGAGACGAGGTACCAGGCGAGGAGCCCCGGCTCTCGCTCGCGGAACGAGAACGCCTCGATGCCGCTCGCGCCGCTTGCCGAGAGCGTGCGCGCCCCGGCGCCCGCGCCGAGCACCCAGAACGGGCCCACCGCCGTCACGTCGAAGCGCTGCGCGAGGCTCGCCTGATCCCGGTCCAGCATGAACCGCGTGTCCACGAGGTAGGCGCCGCGCGGCGGCGCTTCCTTCGGCGGGGGTCGGCTGGGCGTCACGACGCGCCCGCCGAGCGCCCAGACCTGCGCCCAGGTGGCCTTCATGCTGTCGTGCATCGCGACGGGCGCGTCGGTCGGCGTCCCCGGCAGCCTCGGCGCGAGCCATCGCAGGAACGCCGTCTTCTCCCCGTCGGAGTCGATGAGGTGCCCCCGCTCATTGAAGCGCCCGCCTGTCTCGCGCGCATAACGCAGCGCCGGGAGCCCGTCGCGCAGGACGGCGGCGAGCGGCACGAGCCACAGCGCGAGCGCCGCGAGCGCCGGCCCGCCCGACGGCGCGTCGAGCGCCGCCCCGGCGGACTGCGTCGCGACCCGGGCGGCTCGCCGCGCGGCGGCGGCGCGCTCCAGGAGCGCCGCGCCGGTGTCGACGAGGGCGGCGGCGGCGAGGGCGAAGTAAGCCGCGAAGTAATGCGGCCAGAAGATGTGGATGTCGGCGCCTTGCCGGAAGACGACGTACTGCACCGCCGCGGTCGCGAGGTAGAGCAGCGGCAGCGCGTCGTGCTCGCGCCGGAGCAGGACGAGCCGCGCCGCGCAGACGATCGCGGCGAGCTTTCCGGCGGCGATGGCGATCGGCGTGAACGAGAGCTCGAGCCAGTACCGCCGGCCCTCGAGCACCTTGCCGAGCGGCTCGGCGTTCCCCGAGGAGCGGAGCCCGTAGCTCGCCAGCAGGTCGCCGAGCTTGCCGGCATGCTGGAAGAGGGCCAGGTAGAGCGCGGCCGTCAGCGCGGCGAGCGAGGCGGTGAGCACCCACCACGCGGCGTAGCGCCGCTCGGGGAGGGGGCCGAAGACGCGCCTCGGGAGCAGGTAGGCCCGGATCGCGCCGAACGCGAGCAGCCCGCCCGTGAGCACGAACGCGGGCCAGTCGGCGTGCATCCCGAGCGCGAGCCCGAGCGCGCTCACCGCGAGGTAACGGCGCCTGGATGTCTGTAACAGGCGGACGTAGCCGAAGAGCCCGAGCAGCGTCCAGGCCATGACCGGGACCTCGAGCGCGTTGAAGTTCGCGAACGACAGCGTGATCGGCAGGACGACGAACGACGCCGCCGCGGCGGCCCCTGCGGCGGGGCGGTAGACGCTCCGGCCGAGGGCGTAGAGCAGGGGCGGCGTCGCGGCGCTCAGGAGGACGGCGGGCAGGCGGCAGATCACGTCGTGCCGCCCGAGGACCTTCATGAACGCGGCCGTCGTCCAGAAGATCCCCCACGGGTGGTGGCAGTAGTACATCCCGGGCGGCGGCCGGCTCGCTGTGTACTCCCACACGGGTCCGGGGATCTTCCAGCGGAGCATGTTCTCCGCGATGATCCCGACGCTCGCCGACGACGCGTAATGTCCGGCGAGGACGGGTCCGAACATCTCCCACGCCGCCGCGAGCGCGAACCACGCCGTGGCGAGCGCGGTGACGGCGAGCGCCGCGCGGGCCTCGCGGCGGGACGCGGCGGGGAGGCCGCGCAGGTCGGTCGGATGGGGGGCGAGGCGCGGGGGCAGCAACGTGGGCGCAGCCTATCTCGTCGGCGGCGCCGCGCGGGCAGGCGGAGCGCCGAGGAGCGGGCGCCGCGCGCCGCAGCGGCGCGGGTCGATGCGCGCGCCCCGGTCGGGTAGGATGGGGGCATGTCGACCGAGGCGCACAGGCAGGTTCATCGGCGGGCGCACCGTGACGGCAAGGAGCGTGATCCGACGTTCTATCCCGTGGAGAAGAAGATGGGGGAGGACTCCCTTCAGACGTGGATCGTGGAGCTCCTCCGTCCACTCATCGAGCGCTGGTACGAGGCGCTCGGTCGGCCGAGGTTCGTGGGGGCGGACCAGTTCATCTATTATCGGCAGTTCGATCCTTCCAAGGTCGTGGCCCCGGACGTGTACGTGCTCCCTGGCGTGCCGCCGGGCCGGCGCGTGCGGAGCTGGAAGGTGTGGGAGACGGGCATCGCCCCGAGCTTCGCGCTCGAGGTCGTCTCGTCCGACGAGCCGTACAAGGACTACGTGGACGCGCCCGAGCGCTACCGGGAGCTCGGGGTGAAGGAGCTCGTGATCTTCGATCCCGACTGGGAGCGGGGCCGGGATCGGGTGCGGTGGCAGCGCTACCGGAGGCTGAAGACGCGCGGCTTCGTCCGGGTGGAGACGACGAACGTCGACCGGATCCACGCGCGCGTGCTCGGCTGCTGGCTGCGGGGGATCGGCGCGGGCGAGGAGGCGCGCCTCCGGCTGGCTACGGGGCCCGAGGGCGAGGAGCTCTTCCCGACCGCCGCGGAGGCGGAGCGCGCGGCGAAGGAGGCGGAGCGCGCGGCGAAGGAGGCTGCGCTGGAGCGCGTGGCGGCGCTCGAGGCCCAGATCGCGAGCGCCGCCGGGGCGAGGGGCAAGGGACCCGGGGCGCCGTGAGCTCCGAGGCCCCCGGGTCGGTTCCGAGACCGTAGCTCCCGCCTCCTCGGGTACCCCTCCCTCCCGGCGGGTCCCGCCCCGCGTGAGGGGCGTCTGCTCCGCTCCGCCTGGCCCCTCTCAGGCCGAAACTTCCTGGGTCGGCGCCTCCATCCTCGCCAGCTGCGTCACGTGATCGCGCCAGAACCGCTCCGCGTCCCGCGCGCTCCACCCGGCGTCGTCGGCGAGCTCCCGCACGGCGCTGGCGAGCTCCTGCATCGACTGGAAGCGCGCCGTCGGATCCTTCTCGAGGCAGCGGAGGACGACGGCCTCGAGCTGCGCAGGGAGCGGCTCCTTGCGACGGGCTGACGGCAGCGTCGGCCGCTGCGAGAGCTGCGCCGCGATCACCTGCGCCAGCGAGCTGCCCTCGAACGGCGGACCGCCTGTGAGCAGCGTGTAGAACGTCACGCCGAGCCCGTAGATGTCGCTGCGCGCGTCCGCCTGCTCACCGCAGAACAGCTCGGGCGCCATGTACTCGGGGGTCCCGCGGATCACGCCCGTGCTGGTGCCGGAGACGGGCTCCCCCCTCGGGACGACCCGCGCGATCCCGAAGTCGAGCAGCTTGACGAAGTCGTGATCGTCGCCGACGTGCGTCACGAACAGGTTCTGCGGCTTGATGTCCCGATGGATGACCCCTGCGTCGTGCGCCTCGATGAGCGACTCGCACGCCTGCGCGATGAAGCGCACCGCGCGCTGCGCCGGCATCGGGCCGTACGCGGCGAGCAATGCGCCGAGATCCGCGCCCGGGAGATACTCCATGGCGATGTAATAGATCCCATCGTCGCTCGCGCCGAAGTCGAAGATGCGAATGGTGTGAGGATTGCTCAGCACGCTGGCGGCGTGAGCCTCTCGCTGGAACCGCCTCAGATCGGCGGGCTCCGGCGCTTCTTGCGTGCGGAGCAGCTTGAGCGCCACCTTGCGGCCCAGCGTCTCGTCCCACGCGAGCCAGACCTCGCCCATGCCTCCCTGGCCAATCCGCGCCTCCAGCCGGTACCGGCCGAGCTTGCGGGCCTGGTAGACCTGCTGCTGCGCTGACCAGACGAGGTGGCTCGAGAGCGCTCCCACGAGGGCCGAGGCGAGCACGAAGACGTAATGTCCGGCGACGCCCGCCAGCTCCGGCACGTCGAGCAGCGACGCGCGGATCGACACGGAGAACACGGCGGCGATGCTCATCACCAGCGGGTACGTGAGCGCGAGGAGCGCCAGAGACCGCAGCGCCGACCACCAGGGGGCCGGCACGATGACGCAGCGGACCAGCATGAGGACCGAGAGCCCATCCATGTAAATGCTGCGGATCCCGCCCAGGTCGAGCGCCATCGCCGAGATGAACAGGGCGGCTCCCAGAAAGAGCAGGTCCCCGGCGCCGGCGATGCGCCGGAGCGAGACGTCTCTCCTGAGCGACATCCGGTAGACGGCGACGATGGCGGCCTGCTCCGCGAGCCGGAGCGCGGCGAAATGCCAGAGGGGCGCGCTGGGATAAACCCACGTCGCCATGTACAGATCCAGGAGGAAGAAGCCAGGCCATACCCACAGGCCGATGTACGCCGCGCGCTGGACCGCGCGGCGCTGGCTCTCGCCGTGCGCGGCGCGCTCCGGACGCATGGCGCGGCGTATGGCGTTCCTGTCCAGCACCGCCCTGTGGGCCGCTGACGCCGGTGCGCCGTCGAGAGCCTTCACGGTCGGTGCGGTCCCCATGCCCATCGTCGTCCCCTGTCTCGCGGCGCGCTGGAGGCTCCTCGATTACTCTCCCAGGTGGAGACGGGGGGCAAGACGCCGCGTGCGGCGCGCGGACTCTGTACCAGGGCGGCCCAGCTCGTCAGGGCTGTGCCATTCGAGGAAGGCTCCACAGGTTTACCGGGAGGACGGCGCGACATGCGGGGGCGGCCGGCGATCGTCGCTTGCCTCCGCGTTCGTCGCCGTGCTCGACGACGAAAACGAGCCGCCGCTCCGGAGGCCCGCGCGGTCCGTGGCGATCCCCGGTGGTAGGCTCGCCGCACCTTGGACACCCGGTCTTCCACGACGGCGCCGGCTCTCGCGCGCCGCGCGCTCTCCGGCCTGCTCCGCCGCGGCGCGTGTCGACTGCGCGCCGCGGCGCGTGTCGACCGCGCGCCGCTCGGCGTGGCGCTCGCCCTCGTCGTCGTCGCCGCGTCCGTCTACGTGATCGCCGTCCCGCTCGCGGTCGTCCGCTACCCGCCGATGACCGACCTCCCGTTCCACGCGGCCGAGACGGCGGCGTTCAGGCACTACCTCGACCCGGCGTGGCACTTCCGCGAGCAGTTCACGCTCCAGCCGCTCGCCGTCCCGTACATGTCCATGTACGCGCTCGGCGCCCTGCTGATGCTCGTCCTCCCTCCCGTGGCCGCGGTGAAGGTCGCGGCGGCGGCGATGCTCGCGCTCCTGCCCGCGGGCCTCGCCGTCCTCTTCCACGGCCTGAAGCGGAGCCCGCTCCTCGGCGTCCTCGGCCTGCTCCTCGTCTGGTGCAACCTCACCCACTGGGGCTTCCTCAATCACATGGGCGCGCTCGGCCTCTTCGCGATGGTCGTCGGCCTGACGCTCCTGCTCCTCGATCGCCCCTCGCGCGGCCGGCAGATCGCGCTCGCGCTCGCGCTCGTCGCGCTGTTCTTCACGCACATCTTCCGCTTCCCGTTCGCGCTCGCCGCCGTCGTCGGCACGGCGATCGTCGTCTTCCCGGCGACGCGGCGGCTCCGCCCCATCGCGCTCCCGCTCGCGCCCTCGCTGGCCCTCTTCGCGGCGTGGCTCGTGGTCCGGACCGACACGCTGCACGCGGCGCCCATCGCGCCCGCGCTCCACTGGGAGCGGCTCCGCGAGGTCCCGTCGCTCCTCTTCACGAGCTTCACCGACCCCGCCGAGGCGGCGGCGGCTGGCCGGGCAGCGCGCTTCGTGCTCGCCGCGCTGCTCGTTTGCGCCGCCGGCGCCGCCGCACGGCTCGCCGGCGCCGGCGCCGATGCGGCGCGCTCACCCGAAGGCGCCAGCGCCGATGCCGCGCGCTCACCCGCCGGCGCCGGCGCCGACGCGGCGCCCTCGCCCGCGGTGGACGCGCAGCAGCGGTCCTTCGCGCGCCTCGCCGCCCTCGTCCCGGTCGCCTGCGCGATCGTGTTCCTGGGCCTGTTCCTGAGCCTGCCGCTGCAGATCGGCCTCTGGTGGTACGTCTACCCGCGCGAGATCGTCGCCGCGCTGTTCCTGGCCCTCGGCGCCTTCCCGGACCTGCCGCGATCACCCTGGCTCAAGGTGCCGGCCGTGCTCGCGCTGTCGGCCGCCGCGGTCTTCCTCGGCGCCGTGGTCCGCGACAACTACCGCCGATTCGACCAGAGCACGCGCGACTTCGACGCCATCATCGCCCGCATCCCGCAGGCGCCGAGGCTGCTCTACCTCGTCTTCGATCACGGCGGCTCGACCCGGACGACGACGCCGTTCATCCATCTCCCCGCCTGGGTGCAGGCCACGCGAGGCGGCTGGCTCAGCTTCCACTTCGCTGTCTGGGATGCCTCGCCCGTCGCCTACAGGCCCCGCGAGGAGCCGGGCGCCGTCGTCCCGCCGCCCACGCCGCTCCGGTGGGAGTGGACGCCTTCGATATTCGACGTGCGCCGCCACGGCGCCTTCTTCGACTGGTTCCTCGTCCGCCGGCGGGCGGGGGCGGATCACCTCTTCGCGAAGGACCCGAGCATCGTCGCCGTCGACCACGTCGGAGACTGGTGGCTCTACCAGCGCAGCGGCGGGCCCTAGCGGGCACGCCGGCTCCGACTTTGGGTTACGATGTCGCCCATGCGCACCTCGACTGCGTCTGCCCTCGTCGCCGCCGTCCTCGCCCTCCTCGCCGTGTGCGCCTGCGGCTCCGAGGACCCCGTCGGCCCTGGCGGCGCGGAGGGCGGCGGGCTCCCCGCCGGGCCCGTCTGCTCGGAGCCCACGCCGGTGCCCTGCGAGGACGAGGTCTTCCAGCAGATGAACCTCCAGGACACCGTGGCGCCCGGGGAGATCGTCAACGAGCAGGACGGCGCGGGCATCCGCTCCATCGTCGACGCCACCGCGGGCGGCCCCTTCGCTTCCGAGCCCGACGCCTACGTCTATGCCCGGTTCACGGACGCCGGCCTCGAGAAGGTCGAGATCTCCGATGAAGCAGCGCTCCAGTCCATGGACTGGGACATCGCCTTCCGCCGCTACATCGTGCGCATCAACAGCGGCCACTCCGGGCCGTCCTGCGTCACGGCGGCGCGCCTCCCGGGCACCCCGGACTACGATGGGATCATCGAGGCGCCCGGCGAGCCGAGGCTCCGCAGCGACGAGTATTTCACCGAGAGCTGCGAGCTCATCCCCGACGGCTCCGGGCTGGACTCCCCGGCGACGGCGCTCTCCGGCTACTGGACCTACCCCGGGTGCGTGAAGATGACCGGCCTCGTCTACGTGCTCCAGCTCGCCGACGGCCGGAGCCTCAAGCTGACCGTCACGCACTTCTACAACGAGCAGACGCAGGCGCAGTGCCAGGAGAGCGGGATGGTCCCGATGGAGGACACCGGCTCCGCCAACTTCCAGATCCGGTGGGCGTTCCTGCCGTGACGCGGACCGCCGGCGCGGTGCCTGCGCGGCGCGGCGGCCCGGCCCGCGCCGCGGCCCCGTGGCGCCGCCTGGGCCGCGCGGCGGCCGTGCTCGCGCCGACGCTCGCGGTCTGCCTCGCGCCGGCGCTCGCCGGCTGCGGCGCGGACGACGCGGCCGCGGCGCCGCTCGACGGGCCCGCCGCGGCGCCGCTCGATCGGCCCGACGCGCGCGGCACGAGCCTCCAGTTCCGGTTCGATCCGGACGACGTCGTCGAGACCTTCGCGTCGGCGTCCGGGAGCTTCCTCGTCCATTTCGCGCGCGAGGGGCGCTGCGCGGTGCCCGCCGAGGACGGCGACGCGACGGGCGTCCCCGACTTCGTCGAGGAGGTCGCCGCCGTCTACGACGAGGTCATCACCCACTACCGAGACGTCCTCGGCTTCCGGCCGCCGAGGAGCGACGAGGACCTGCCCGACAACGGCGGCGACGGCCGCTTCGACGTCTACCTCGTCGACTTCGCCGGCGTCGGCGACGGCGCGTTCCGGGTCGACGCCTGCGCCGAGGACGCCGGGGACCGCTGCGCCGGCTTCATGACCCAGGAGAACGACTACAGCGGCTACGGCTACCCGTCGACGCTGACGGCGAACCGGATCCTCGGGAGCCACGAGCTCTTCCACGCGGTGCAGGCGGGCTACGACCACGGCCAGGACACGCTGATCACGGAGGGGACCGCGGTCTGGGCGACCGAGTCGTTCGACCCCTCGCTGAAGGACTTCGAGGGCTTCGTCGACGGCTACCTCGCGAACGCGGATCGATCGCTCGACGTGCCCTTCACCGGCCCCGTGGACCCCTTCAGCTACGGGAGCGCGCTCTTCTTCCAGTTCCTCGAGGAGCGCTTCGGAGACGGCACGGTCCGCGCGCTCTGGGAGCGCCTCGAGGACGGCGCGAACGGCGAGGCGGATCCGGTGTGGTTCGAGCAGCTCGACCCCTTGCTCTCGTCGCGGGCGCAGACGACGTTCGCCGAGGCGTTCGTGGAGTTCGCCGCCTGGAACCTGCTCACCGGATCGGCCGCGGATCCCGAGCGCTCCTACGCCGCCGGGTCCGGCTACCGCGGGCTCGCCCCGGAGGAGGTCGCCGCGCCCTACGCGGACGGGCTGCGCGTCTTCCACGCGTCGGCGCAGTACTTCAGCGTCTCCCCCGCCGGGCGCGCGACCATGACGGCCGCGCTCGCGGCGCCCGCGGACGATCCGGCGCAGCTCTCCGGCCTCGCGCTGCTGCTCGCGGCGCGGCGCGGCCGCGTGTACGGCGAGGTGGTGCGCGCCGACGACGTCGCCTCCGGCGCGGCGCTTGTCGACATGGCGGGCGCCGATGACCTCGCCGTGATCGTGGTGAACGGCCTGCAAGAAGGCGAATCTCGCAAGCCGACGCTGTGCATCGGCGCGCCGGACGAGGTCGCCGCGTGCCGGGCCGCCGCGGAGACCACCGGCGGCGGCGGCGCCGGCGGCGAGGCGCCCGCCGAGGGCGCAGCGGGCGGCGTCGACGACGGCGGGTGCGGCTGCCGCGTCGTGGCGCCGGCCGCCGCGGTCGCGAGCTCCGCCGCGTCCTTCGGCTGCGCGCTGGGCGCCTCGCTGCTCGCGCTGGCCGCGCGCCGGCGCAGGCGCCTAGCGGGGGCCCACGCGCCGGGCGACGCGCGCGGCGCGGCGCCGAGCGGCGCTCGGTGAGGCGCGTCACCCGGCGAGCGCGCTCCCGCGCCGACCCCGCGAGCGCTCGTCACGCCGTCAGCCGGATGCGCTACCCTGCAGGAGATGAGCGAGCCCCGTTCCGACGACGCATGCCCTCTCCTCCGCGAGGACGCCGAGGGCATTCTTTGTTTGGCCATCGAGGGCGATATCTCGGACGAGATCGCGCGCTCTCTCTGCGCCGTGTTCAGGCGCGTGGCGGACAGCGGCCGCGAGGTCCTGGTGCTCGCCGACGCCCGCCGCGTCGGGGCCCTGACGGCGGCGGCGCGCAGCGCGCTGGCGGAAGAGCTGCGCGGCGTGCGCTTCAGCGGGGTCGCGGTCTTCGGGGCGAGCTTCTCCCTGCGCGTCGTGACCACGCTCGCCTCGAGGAGCGTGCAATTCTTCACGGGCGAGGTCTATCCGCTGGCGTTCTTCGACACGGAGGACGAGTCGCGCGCGTGGCTGCGCTCCCAGCGAGACGCGCGCCGGGCCACGCAGCGGCAGGGCGCATGACGCCCGCCGCCCTCCGAGGCGCGCGGGCGACCCGGCGCATGCGCGGCCCCGAGCCGCGACCCGCGCGCTCGATCGGCCGCTTCACCGGTCGTCGCGCGGGTGGCGTCCGTGATCGAGCGAACGTCGTACCGCCACGCAACGAGCTACCGTGCAACGCCATGAGCGACCCCCGCATCGACGACGCAGACCCGGCCCTCCGCGAGGACGCCGAGGGGATCCTGTGCACCGCCATCGAGGGCGATATCTCGGACGACACGGCGCGCGCGATCGCCGCCGCGTGCAGGCGCCTGTCGGAGAGCGGCCGCGCGGTCCTCGTGCTCTCCGATGCGCGCCGCACCGGGGCCATCTCGGCGTCGGCGCGCAAGGTGATGGCGGGCGAGCTCCGCGGCGTGCGCTTCGACGCGATCGCGCTGTTCGGCGCGAGCTTCGCCGTGCGTGTCGTCTCCACGCTCGCCGCGAAGAGCGTGCAGCTCCTGACGAGGCAATCCTATCCGGTCGAGTTCTTCGAGACGGAGGGCGAGGCGCGCGCATGGCTGCTCGCCCGGCGGGATGCGCTCCGGGCCGGGCGGCGGCCCGGAGCGTGACGTCCCCCTCAGCGGCGCGCGCGGGCCGCGCCGCGCCGGCGCGCCGCCGCGGCCAGGCCGAGGAGCGCCGCCGCCGCGAGGCCTCGCCGCTCGCCTGAGCCCGCGCCGGCCGGAGCGCACGCGCAGCCGGCGCGCTGGTCGCCGGCGCCCTCGCCGCCTCCCGAAAGCGGCGGCGGCTCGTCCCCGAGCACCTCCCTGAGCGCCGCGACAGGGTCGATGATCCCGTGCCCGAAGATGGGATCGTGCCCGCTCTCGTCGGGGACCGCGTAGGGCGCCAGCCGCGCCGTCCGGATCATGACGTCGTAGAGCTCGCCCGCGGTCCGCTCGGGCGCGGCGCTCACCAGCAGCCCCGCGACGCCGGCGGCGACAGGGCACGCCGACGACGTGCCGCCGAACCGGTCGGTGTAGTCGCTCGCGTCGTCCCCCTCGCTCCCGGCGATGTCGGTGCTCAGCGTCCCCGTGGGCGCGACGAGATCGATGGATCTCCCGCGGTTCGTGAACGGCGTCGCGTCTTCCAGGTGGTTGACGGCGCCCACGGTGAGGACGCCCCGCACGGCCTGGAGCTCGTCGTCGAGGATCTCCCGGTCGTCGTTGCCGGCGGCGAACAGGACGAGCGCCCCCTTCCCGTTGCGCCCGGCGTCGAACAGGCGGTTGATCGCGGCCTCGACCACCCTGGGGACGGGCATCGGATCGGCGTACCCCCAGCTGTTCGACACGACGGCGGCGTTCACCTGCAGGGCGAACTCGAAGGCGTCGACCGAGGCGGAGATCGGCCGCGGCTCGTCGTCGATCAGCCGCACGCACCGCAGCCTGCAGGCGGGGCAGCCGCCCGCGATGCCCACGCCGTTGTTGGTGTCGGCGGCGATCAGGCCCGCGCAGGCCGTCCCGTGGTTCACGCTCTGCTCGCCCGGCTTGTAGGTGGGGTCGTCGTCGTCGTCGATGACGTCCAGGCCTGGATCCATCTTCGCGGCGAGGTCGGGGTGATCGAGGTCGCACCCGGTGTCGATGACGACGATGGACGTGGCCGCGTCTCCCTGCGTTCGCCCCCAGGCCTCTTGCATCCGGAGGTCGTCGAAGTACCACTGGTCGGGCAGGCGCGGGTCGTCCGGCGCGAACGGCGCGCCGTGCGCCTCGAGGCGCACGTGGAGGTCCGGGATCACCTCGCGCACGGAGGCCGGCCGCGCCGCGCCCTGGAGCCGCTGGGCGAGGTCGAGGCCGTCGCCGCCGCCGGTGTCCCTGACGAGCCACAGCCCGATCGAGGGCATCAGCGGCCTCACCACCTCCACGCCAGCGGCGCCGAGCGCGTCGAGCGCGTCCAGCACGCCGGGCTCGACCTCCACGATCGCGGTCGCGCCGACGCTCGCCTCGACCGTCCGGCCGCCTGGATAGCGGAGCCGCACCGGCGCGAGCGCGCGCGGCGTCGAGGACGCGCCCAGCGCGGCCGGACCGAGCCGCTCGACGTCGACGCGGCGCCCGCCGTCCATGAATGACCGCGCGCTCGCTGCCGGACGCGCGCTCGCGAGGGCGTCGCCGGTCCCGGCGGCCGCGAGGAGGAGCGCCGCCGAGGAGAGCACGATCGAGGGCTTGTGTCGCATCGCTCTCCTGGATCTACCGGAGCGCGCGGCGTCCTACCAGGGCTGCCCTGGAGCGGCGCACGGGCGAGAAAGATGCAGACCGTCAACCGGTGCTCGGACAAGGAGGATACAGACCGCCAAGACGCCAGAAGACGCCAAAAAGAGAGATGTCTCCGGGGTCTCTTGGCGTCCTTGCCGCCTCGGCAGTTTCTCGCTTCGAGCGCCAGAGACTCTATCTCTGCTTCAGGTCCTCAGCGCGTACGGGGTCGCTCCGGTCGTCGCAAATGTGCTGCAATCTTCTCCAGAACAGCGGCCGCCTGATAGGCATAACTTTATGCGAATGAGGCTTCATCGATTGATGTTCGGTACCGTGCTCGGCGTTTCGCTCGGATGCGGCGGGGGCAGCGTCGAGCCCGCTGGAGATAGCGGCGGCGCACCGCTCGGCGAGTTCGAGTGTCGGGTCGGGGCGGATTGCAACAACAACACGTGCAACCGGGTCAGCGATGCCGTCTGTTATGAAATACGAGGTGCCTACTGCGGATCCGACGAGGACTGCGCCGGCATCGACGGCGAAAGCGGCGGCGGGGGAGCGGGAGGCGGCGGCGGGGGAGCGGGAGGCGGCGGCGCAGGCCCGCCGATCATCTGCGAGGCGCCGCATTTCACGTGCCCCCTGGCTATCCAGCTGCAGCTGCGGAACACCTGCGTCCGCGGCTGCGAGACGGACGCCGACTGCCCTTCGACGCTGGCATGCTCGCCGGAACATCGGTGTCGGGCGAGGTCGTGCGCCGCCGAAGCGGACTGTCCGAAGAACCACGTGTGCGATACGACCGGCGCGTGCGCCCGCACGGCGTGCTCGAGTGACGCCGATTGCGAGGGCTTCTGCGTGCTCGGGAGATGTGAGGAAAAGCCGGGGATGTGTTTCCTGAACTGACCCGCTTCGACGGAGTCCCAGCGGGGCTCCCGCAACGTCGTCCCTGATTCCGCGCCGCGCGACGACCCCCTCCCCGGGGGCCGGACGCCTCGGCAAGACCTCCCGCGCAGGACGACCCTGGGCGGCTCGCTGCTACCCCTTCCCCGGGCCCCGGATCACCATCGACACGAGCAGGTCCCTCATCTTCGAGAGCTCGTCCCGCACCGCTCCGTCGTCGGGGAGCGACGTCAGACGCAGCGTGACGCGCTCCAGGAACTGCTGCCTCGCCCTCTCGAAGCCCGGCACCTGCTGGTCGTGCAGCGCGCAGGTCACCAGCTCGTGATCGAGCAGCCGCCAGAAGAACTTGCCGTCGACGGTCGTGGCGCCGAGCCTCCCCGTGAAGCCGACCACCGCCCGCGCTCCCGCGTCGAGGAGCCTGTCGAACAGCGGCCCGTTCGCGGTCTCGCCACAGCAGAAATAGAGCACGCGACCGCGCGCCCAGAGCTCGATCTCCTGCGCAGGGCTCTCGTGCGAGAGCAGGATGCCGTCGGGCGACTCGTCGTCCACAACGCAGCTCGTCTTGCCGTGGGACGACACCACGATCGCCCGGAAGGGATTGCCGGTGCTCTCGGCGCGCGCGATCTGGCGGAGTAGCCTCCTCCGCTCCGCGCTGGCGCGTCCGAACGGTACGATGGAGAACTGCTCTCCCATACGCCCGTAGAGCTGCGTGCGCCCGGCCGCGAACCACGCGCTGTCCGGGTCGAAGGATGTGTCAATCGAGAGTACAGGTCGAGCCGTCATCCTACCTCCGTCGAAGATCCCCCGGTGAGCGTTGGACATCGCTCGTTCGCGCGCCGGACAGCGCCCGCTGCGCCGAGCAGCTGGCGTGCGGCATCAGGCCCTGTCCATCGGCTTCTCCGCAGCATGCTCTCTTCCCGCGGCCATTCCGGACCCCTGCCACGAGACTCTCCGCAGGCTAGAATAACGACCGTAGGGACGCTCCTACTAGAAAAATCGCATTCGCTCCGACGAATTTCTCAGGCTTCGCTGACTTGTAGGGTGGCGCTGGGGCGTGTGTGCGGCTCAGGCTTTTTACGTCCGGCTTCAGCACGCGCGTGTTGCGTGAGGGTATCGTTTCTGGCAGTCGCCCAGTTGTCCAGACGTCTCTGCGCTGCGTGTCCGGGCGCTCACGGCACCGGGGGCCACCGGGGAGAGGGGGGCTGGAGAGGCGGCGCATGGTTCAGGGGAGGGGCGCTGCGGCGTCGGTCTGGCCCAGGACGAGCCTGCGGGGCTCCCCCTGCTGCAGCGCGCGTATCCTCCCGTGCATCTGCTGCCCGAGCGCTTCGCGCGCGCCGTCGTCAAGGAGCTTCCTGACCTTGGGGAACAGGTGCTCTTCCTCCTCCTTGTGGTGGTGCTCGAGCTGCTCGGCGAGCACATGGAGCTTGGCCCCGAACGTCTCGTCCGCGGCGTCGAGGGCCACGAGATCGGCCAGCACGCGCTTGATGGACAGGTGCTCCTCCAGCGACTCGAGGAGGATATCCTCGGTGCGGCGAGCCCGGACCGCCGGGTAGAAGTCCTGCTCTTCGATCGTGATGTGGGTGGCGAGGAGGTCGGCGGCAGCGGAGAACTGCGCAGCGGTGACGGAAGAGGCCTCCTTCAGCTCGGAGAAGCGCTGCTCGAGCTCGCGGTGGTGGCGTACGAGGAGATCGATGGCGTCCATGAGATCTCTATGGAGCGGATGCCGCCTACGAGCAAGCGGGAGAGGCGCGCAGAGCCTGCCAGATCGAGACTCGCGGATTCGGCTGCCCCCTGGCGTCGGAGCCGCAGCGCGGCGGCGACATGGCCCGTCTGCGGGGGTCGAGCGAAGCGGGATGACGATCCTGCAGTGGTTCGAGCCGCCGCCCGCAAGGTGCCTGTTTGCCCCAGGGAGCTCCCTTGCAGGTGGAAGGCCTCTCCTGACGCCGTGGATCATGGGCGCGATCTCCCGCTGTCTCTTTCTGTCTCATCGAGCCGCCGGCGAGCGGAGCGCGCGAGAGCCGCCCCTCAGGCCAGATCGAACAGCAGCACCTCGCCCGCGCCCTTCCCGACGAGGTGGAGCGACTGGCCTGCTCCTCCCGCGCCGGGGGCTCCGATGGCCGCCGCGTCGCCGGCCTCGAGCAGCGTCCCGTTCAGCTCGACGCTCCCGCGCGCGACGTGGACCCAGGCGTTTCGGCCGGCCGGGAGCTCGTAGCGCGCCTCTTCGCCTTGCCCGAAGAGCCCCGCGAACAGGCTCACGTCCTGGTGGACCGTGACCGAGCCCTCGCGCCCGTCCTGCGAGGCGACGAGCCGCAGCTTGCCCTGGCGCTCTTCTCTCGAGAACGCCTTCTGCTCGTAGCTCGGCGCAATCCCGCGCCGATCCGGCACGATCCAGATCTGCAGCAGGTGGGTCGGGCCCGCCTCCGAGGTGTTGTGCTCGCTGTGGTACACGCCCGTCCCCGCCGACATGCGCTGGACCTCGCCAGGGCGGATGATCGACCCGTTCCCCATGCTGTCCTTGTGCGCGAGCTCCCCCTCCAGGACATAGGTGACGATCTCCATGTTCTGGTGCGGGTGCATCCCGAACCCCCGCGACGGGGCGACGCGGTCGTCGTTGATGACCCGCAGCGCGCGGAAGCCCATGTGCTCCGGATCCTGGTAGTCGGCGAACGAGAACGTGTGGAACGACTGAAGCCACCCGTGGTCGGCATAGCCCCGCTCGCCAGAGCGCCGGATCACCATCGAAGAAGTGTTGTTGGCCATGACCTCAGCATGCGCCCGCCGATCCATCTTGTGAATCGGCATTGTTCTCATGGGAACCATCTACAACGTAGATGGATGCCCCTGGGACACGGTCGCGTCAGACGACCTCGAGGTTGGTCGTCTCGGCGTCCAGCCAGGGCCCGCCTTTCGGGTGGATCACGAACGCGTCGAAGGTCGCGGCCGTCGCGCGCACGCCGGCCGGCCTGAGCTGGTCCTGGGGGACGATCGCCAGGTTCGGCGCGCTCACCGCCGGTGCGGTCGTCTTTCCGTCGAAAGCCTCCGACGCCGCGCGCATCACCGCCGCGAGCCGATCGGCGGTCGGCTCCGGCAGGAAGAGCGCGCCGAGCGTCGCCACCCGGTCGATCCCCCGGGCGGTCGCGATCTCCGACAGGAACACCACCGCGGCGCCGACGGCCCGGCCCGCCTCCTCGACGAGCAACAGCCGGCGCGGCCGTGGATCGCGGAGGGCGTGCTCGAGGTGCGCCGCGTCGGGCGCCGCCCACAGCACGCGCTCGCCGCTGCACGCCGCCATCACGGCGAGCACGTCCTGCACGGCCGATGCCGGCGCGGCCACGGCCCGCGGCGGCGCGGCGCTCGCCCGGGGGAGAAAGCCGTGGTTCCGGCACGCGGTGAGCTGCTTCAGCTCGAGACCCACCGCCGCCACCGCCTTGAAGAGCACGCGCTGCGCGGGCGCGGACCGCGCCTCCACGAACACCGC
The DNA here is from genome assembly GCF_051527395.1 of Sorangium sp. So ce281. Taxonomy (NCBI): domain Bacteria; kingdom Pseudomonadati; phylum Myxococcota; order Polyangiales; family Polyangiaceae; genus Sorangium; species Sorangium sp. So ce281. Next base: position 8,527,663 of record NZ_CP150322.1, on the reverse strand, counting down.
GATGGGCAGGCCGGTCGCCCGGAGGCCGGCGAGGAGCTCTGTGTACAGCCGGCTCGCCAGCCCTTGCCCCTGGAACTTCGGTCGCACGCTCACGAATGAGAGGACATATCCCTCCGACGCGACGCCCCGGAACCGGAAGCGGCGCGGCGCGACGCCGATGAAGCCGGCCGGCTCGCCGCCCTTTCGCGCGAGCACGGCCTGCGGCGCCGGGCCGGGGAAGCCGAACTGCCACCTCAGGTAGCCGGCCGTGTAATGGAGGGTCGGCGGAGGCCACGCCTCGCGCAGGACGAAGCTGGCCTCGTCCGCCGCCGCGACCGGATCGACATGCTCGAGCTGCATGGACACGAAGCCTCTCAGAGCCCCCAGGAAACGGAAGTGCGAGCAAGCGGCGAAGCGGCGATGCGCTGCGCTACAGGGTCGCCATCTCGGGAGCGCGCCGCACGAGTTCGGGCCAGCCGCTCGGATCGTCGCCGTGCTGGGCCAGGAACGCGTAGACCCACCGCTCCAGGCCGAACGCGATGCACACGCTGTGCATCGGGCCCGCGCCCTCGACATCGCAGCTGAACGCGCGGCCGAAGAAGTCGGTATGGTAGTTCAGCGAGCCGGCCGCCACGCGCTCGCCCTCCGGGAGCATCAACGAGATCTCGTATTTCGTCTCGCTGCTGATCTGGAAGTACGTCTTGGCGGCCGCGTCCGGCGCGATGAAGAACGGGTCGCTCGCCGTCCGGATCTCGCCGGCGAGCCGGTGCTCGTCGAGGTAGCGCGCCACGATCTCGTTCCCCTGCTCGCGCAGCGCGAGGACGTTCTCCCGCGACCCGAGGAAGACGATCTCCCGCATCGTGAACTCCCAGAGCCGCCGCAGGTCGACCATCTTGCTCGACTCGTAGCGGAAGCAGCGGCCCGCGAGGGCGTAGCGCGCGCCGCCAGCCGGCAGCACCCGGTCGCGATTCGCCGCGTACACGTGGTAACAGACCGCCGGCGAGAGGCACACCTCCGGCTGCGCCATGTCGCTCAGCGCGCGCTCGTCGAGCGTGTCCCGGTCCTGATGCCGCGCCCGGAAATCCTCGATGAGCGGCAGGTCCTCCGGCAGATGGCACGTGAACGTGACGATGTGCGGGAACGAGCGGAAGTAGTCGCACTTCGCCAGCGTCGCCGCCGGGATCAACGTCGGCACGAGGATCGGGCTCGGCGAGAACGGCGCGCCGAGCGCCTCCAGCGAGCGATCGAAGTAGCGGTAGAGCCGCAGCGGGATGCCCTCGAGGGCGACCTGGCCCTGGCCCATCTGCGTGATCCCGGCGGGGAGCGCGCCGCCCCGGAACTCCACCCGATCGCACGCCGGGCTGCGGTACACGAGCTTCCGCGTGAGCTGGCGCAGGCTGCGCTGCATGGTGCGCGCGAGGCCCTCCGCCGCCTTCGCGAGGTCGGCCGCGCGCTCCTCGGGGGCCTCGAACTCCAGCGCGGCGCCCTCGCGGACGAAGCGGATGTTCGCGATCTCCTTCGAGAGGAAGGCGATCTGCTTGGGTATCTCCTCCTGCGCCATCTCGGTCGCAGGCGCCGCGAGCTCGACGGTGACGACCCTCCTCACGGCGCGAGCTCCTGGATGAGGGAGCTCAGCGCGCGCGGCGTGCGGGCGACGCTGAACCGGTCGTCGGGGAGCGCGACGTTGAACTGGTCCTCCAGCTCGGTGAGCAGCTGGAGCGCTCGAACCGAGGAGAACCCCGCGTCGTAGATGTCGTCATCAGCCTTGATCGCGGCGGGCAAGCGGCCGACCGTGACGATGACATCGATCACCTTCTCCACCTCGATCACCATGAAAAAACTCCAGGGTTAAGATGCGCTGTCTGAGCCCGAGCGACGCGGAGCGTCGTCCGCGCCGTGCCGCCTCGCGCTCGCATCGGCGCAGTCCGCCGCGGGCGGCGGCGGCGGCTCGGTCCGCAGTGATGCCACCCGCCGGGCCGGATTGCCAGCGACGACGGTGTACGGAGGGACATCGGCCATCACGATGGATCCCGCCGACACCACGCTGCCCTCGCCCACCGTGACTCCAGGGAAGATCGTGGACCGGGTCCCGAGCCAGACGTTGTCCTCGATGACGACCGGCCGCACCTCGGCGTCCGAGGGAGGCAGGCCCCGCCTCCGGGCCTCCGGATCGCTCGGATGCCCGCTCGAGTCGAGGATGAAGACGCCCGCCGCGATCATGCAGTGCTTGCCGATGGTGACCGACTTGCCGACGACGATCCGGCAGCCGTGCCCGATCCCTGTGTTGTCGCCGATCCGCAGCGTGGGGCGGTCGCAGAACCGGGCGGCGAAGATGAAGTCGGTCTTGCCGTCGAGCACCACGTTATCACCGAGGATGATGTCGCCCCGCCCGTTGATGAAGTGGATGAAGGTCCCCGTCCGGACACCCTTGCCGTACTGCGCGCAGTGCGACTTGAAATGCGGCTCGCAGACGAGCACACGCGCACCGAAATAGTACACCTCGCGCGCGGCCTCGAACGCCATGCGCATCGGGACCACGAGCGGCCGCGGCGCGGGCAGGGTGAAGCTGCGGACCTGCCGGCGCACGTGGCGCATGGCGCGGGCGACGTCGTGATCGGAGGAGGCGAGGAAACGAACCAGATTCTTCATAAAGGGTCGCTCGGCGCGGACTGGTCCAGTCTGCGATGTTCAGCGGGTCGCACGCGGCCAGAAGGACGAAACGAACACCAGGGGCCGGAGACTATAACCCGAAACTCGTCGCGCCGAACCTGCTCTTGAGCCGACCTATCTCTCTTCGGCCTCTGCAGGGCCTCTCTTGGGTCTCTGCAGGGCCTCTGTTGAGCCGCTCTTCCGCCGCTCTCACGCTTCATGGCAAACCATGCGCCAATCGACGCTGGCGAATCGCCTGGTTGCAAGATTTTCAAATACCGTGACGGCGAGCGGACTTGGCGTCCTTGGCGACTTGGCGGTTTTTCTACCGCTCCGGGGCAACTTCCCGCAGCAGCGTCAGGTCGCGTCAGGGCCGGACGGAAGAGCGTCGGTGGGGCGTTTTGCCTCTATATGGGGCAAAACGCCCCGGAGCAGGGCCAGGCCCAGCGCGGCCTCGACGAGGGTGAGCGCCACGGCCCACGTCGTCGTCGAGGCGGCGATGGCGGCCAGGCGTGCGTCGCGCGTCGCGCCGGCCGCGAAGCCCTCGAAGAGCGCGGCGGCGAGCACGTCGCGCGTGCCGAAGCCTTGCGGCGTGATGGGGAGCGTCACCGCCACCATCAGGATCGGGATGTACGTGAGGGCGGCTCCAAGGGGAATGCGCACGTCGAAGAACCAGAAGGGGAGCCAGGTGCCGGCGAACAGGACGAGGAGATGCGGGATGCGCGCGGCGAGGGCGACGAGGTGGCCGCGCACGCCCGCCTCGAAGAGCGGGGCGAGGAGCTTCGCGCGCGCGAGCCGGGCGGGGCGGAGCGCGAGGATCGCGAGGTAGAGCGCGCCCGCGGCGAGGAGCAGGGCGGAGCCGGCGAGCGGCCCGCCGTTCGCGGGCACGGCGACGGCGCCGAGGAGGAGCAGGCAGCCGAGCCACGACGCGTACACGACGAGCGTCGCGCCGGCGACGCGCGCGAGCGGCACGGCGTGCACGCGCGCGAGGAAGACCGTGATGAAGGCTTGACCGACGTGGTGGTTGAGCAGCGACGGGAGATAGGAGGCGCCGCGGAGCACGAGGAAATCGCGGAAGGCGACGGGCGCGATCAGGCGGCGGTAGACGAGGACGGTCGCGAACGTGTCGGCGCCGAGGAGCGCGAGGACGAAGAGGGCGGCGAAGGCGACGAAGAGCGGGGCGTCGACGCGCGACAGGGCGGCGCCGAAGGCGTCGAAGTCGAGCCGGCCGAGGACGAACGCGACGAGCGCGGCCGCGAGCGCGAAGGGCAGGGCGCGGCGCGCGCGCCCCGCGAGCCGCGGCGCGGGACGCTCCTGCAGGTCGCCGTCGCGCGGGCGCGGGCTCGGTGACGGAGCGTCGGCGAAGGTTCCTGTGTGGGTCGAGGAGCGCAACGGCGGGACGGTAGCAGAATCCCCGCGCCCGGTGGCCGAGCCGAAGCCGCAGGGAGCGGCGCGCAGCGACCGCACGGCGCGGCGACCGCGCCCGACATGGGGCATAGTCGTCCGCCATGTCCAAGTACGATTACGATCTGTTCGTCATCGGCGCCGGCTCCGGCGGCGTGCGCGCAGCCCGCATGGCCGCTTCCTACGGCGCCCGGGTCGCCGTCGCCGAGTCGCGCCACCTCGGCGGCACCTGCGTCAACCTGGGGTGCATCCCGAAGAAGCTCCTCGTCTACGCCTCGCACTACGCCGAGGACTTCGAGGACGCCGCCGGCTACGGCTGGACGATACCCGGCCACGGCGCGAGCGGGGACGGGCACGCCGGCCCGTCGTTCGACTGGCCGACGCTCCTCCGCAACAAGGACAAGGAGATCGAGCGCCTGAACGGCGTCTACGAGCGGCTCCTGAAGAACTCGGGCGCCGACGTCCGGCGGGGGCACGCCCGGGTCGTCGATCCCCACGCCGTCGAGATCGACGGCGTCAGGATCACCGCCGAGCGGATCCTCGTCGCGACCGGCAGCTATCCCTGGATCCCCGATCTCCCCGGGCGCGAGCTCGCCGTCACCTCCGACGACCTGTTCCATTTCCAGGCGATGCCGCGGCGGGTGGTCATCGTCGGGGGCGGCTACATCGCGGTCGAGCTCGCCGGCATCCTGCACGGCCTCGGGGCCAACGTGTCGCTGGTCCACCGCGGCCTGCACCTCCTGCGCGGCTTCGACGACGACATCCGGGCGTTCCTGGCCGCCGAGATCCAGAAGAAGGGGCTCGACCTCCGCCTGGGCGCGAGCGTCGAGAGCATCGCGCGGCAGGGCGACGCGCTCGTCGCGACGCTCGCCGACGGCACCGAGCTCGCGGCCGACTGCGTGCTGTACGCGACGGGGCGCCTGCCGAAGACAAGGGGGCTCGGCCTCGAGGAGGTCGGGGTGAAGCTCGACGAGGAGGGCGCGGTCGTGGTGGACGACGCGTTCCAGACGTCGGTCCCGTCCATCTATGCGCTCGGCGACGTGATCTCGCGCGTGCAGCTCACGCCCGTGGCCATCGCCGAGGCGATGGCGCTGGTGAAGACGCTCTTCCGCGGCGAGCGCGCGCGCGTGGACTACGCCGGCATCCCGACCGCCGTCTTCAGCCAGCCGAGCGTCGGCACCGTCGGCCTGACCGAGGCGCAGGCGCGAGAGCGCCACGACGTCGCCATCTACCTCTCGACCTTCCGCGCGCTCAAGCACACCCTCTCCGGGCGCGAGGAGAAGACGATGATGAAGCTCGTCGTCGACCGCGCGACCGACCGGGTGCTCGGCGTCCACATGGTCGGGCCCGACGCCGGCGAGATCGTCCAGGGGTTCGCCGTCGCGCTGAAGTGCGGCGCGACCAAGGCGCAGTTCGACGCGACGATCGGCGTCCACCCGACCGCGGCCGAGGAGTTCGTGACCATGCGCGAGCCGCTGCGGAACGCAGATCGCAGCCCCACGCCGATGGGGATCGCGCCGAGCTCCGCGTAGCCCGGGGTCGCTCGGGGCGGCTCCGTCCGCGCCCGTCCGCTTCGGTCCGTCTGCGAGCGCTGATGGTCGTCTCCATCCGCTTCCGTCCGCTTCCGTTCGCTGAGCCGAGCTTGCTCGCCCGCGTTCGCGCTCGGCGCGCTCCTCTGGTATGGACCGCGCGATGTCGTCCCACGCCTCGAGCCACTTGAAGCCGGTCGGCCTGCTCGCCCGCACCAGCGACCGATCGTTCTACGCCTTCAATGCCGTGCTCTCCGCGGCCGCGCTGGCGTTCCTCGCCTACATCCTCATCATCCGGCGGGGCGCGGGCGGCGCGGATCTCCGCTTCATGCCGCCGCTGAACGCCGCCTTGAACGCGACGGCCGCCACGCTCCTCGTCGCGGGCTGGATCGCGATCAAGCGCCGCGCGATGGTCGTGCACAAGTACCTGATGGTCTCGGCGTTCGCCGCCTCGTCGCTGTTCCTCGTCGGCTACCTCGCCTACCACTTCGTCCACGGCGACACGAAGTTCCAGGGCACCGGGCCGCTGCGCGCCGTCTACTTCGCCGTCCTCATCTCGCACATCGTGCTCTCGGCGGGCATCGTGCCGCTCGCGCTGACGTCGTTCTACTTCGCCTACAAGGCGAACTTTGCGAAGCACGCCAAGGTCGCGCGGGTGACGCTGCCCCTCTGGCTCTACGTCTCCGTCACGGGGGTGCTCATCTATTTCATGCTGCGTGGGAGCACGCCCGCAGTGCCGTGAGCGACGCTTGTACCAGGGGCGGGGGGAACCGCTCTAGAAGTCCTTGATGCTGCCGCGCCGCCCCTGGAACCCTCCGAAGACGTACCTGTAGGCCGAGAGCACGGCGTACGAGAGCTCCTCGTACTGGTAGATCTCCTCCATCAGCGGGATCGGGTCCTGATAGAGCGTGTCGCTCGCCACGATCCTGGGCCACGGCAGGTGGTCCGGGTCGGCGCCAGGGACGCCGGCCGCCTTCATGACCTTGAGGAACTCGTGGGCGAGGAGGCCCTGGCCGATGACGCTCGGGTGAACGCCGTCGAGGCTGACGATGCCGCCTGCCTTGCGGCGCCCGGCGCGATCGACGTGGTAGAAGCGGGTGTCCATCGGCGGCGCGACGCTGGCCGCGAAGTACGCGGGGAACTCGTACGACGGCTCGCCGCCGGTGCGCCGGTACGCGAGCCGGTCCAGGCCGCCGGAGACGTCGACGAGGTGATACCGGGGCGCGCGGTGGCGGGCGTTCTTCTCCTCGATGAGCCGGACGAGCTGCGCGTTGCAGGCGTCGACCGTCTCGTCGATGCGCCGCGCGTCCGCCGCGGTGAGGTGCGGCGCGCCCGCCTCGATCAGGCGGGTGCCCCGGGCGAGCGGGGGATAGGTGTAATAGGGGAAGTAGCGCGGGAGGCCGGGCAGCGGGTCGCCGACGCCCGTGGCGATCGGCACGATCGTCACGTGAGGCACGTTGGCCACGAACACCCGCCAGCCCGGGCTCTCGTTGCGCCGCATCAGGGTGTCGACCCGGTCGAGCAGCTCGCCGTACTCGGCGACGAAGTCGTCGGGCATCCAGAGGTTCCACTGCGCCCGGGTCCGCTCGTCGAAGCTGAGCGAGGCCGGCCGCCGCTCGGGCCTGTCCTCGGTCGCCGCGACGCTGAGGAGGATCGCCGAGCCGACCGCGTTGTTGGGGCCGAGCCAGAGGAGGAGGTTCTCGACGCCCTCGCCGCGCGCGTGGTGGCCGAGCCAGTCGAGCTGGCTGTATCCGTCGAGGCGCTCGTCCCGCGACGGGTTGAGGACGCGGAGCGCGGTCCGGTAGAACGCCGCGTTGGGCCCCTGGAAAAAGCCGTCCCTGGCGCCGGGCGCCGCCGCGATCCGCTCCCTGCAGAGCCGCGGGGTCACGAGCCACGCATCGGCCACGTCGAAGCCGTACACCGAGACGTTGTGGAACCAGGGCACGCTCCCGCCGCGGTAGCGACCGGCCCCCTCGCCGCGCTCGTAGTACTCCTCGGCGGCGTCGAGCACGCGGTTGATCTCTAGGAGGACGGCGGCCCACTCGAGCCTGTCGATCGTGGTGCCGAAGGCGAGCTGGAGGCGGCGGAGCACCACCTCCAGATCGAGCAGCAGCCCGTGGGCCGGGTAGTCGGGCACGCGGTACGCCGGGCTCGACAGCGCGTCGCCGACGTCGACGCCGAGCGCATGCGCGATCCACGTGGAGTAGGCGAGCTGGGTGCGCGCCGCGCCGAGCGACATGAAGCCCTGAGAGATGCTGTCCCCGATGGTGAAGAGCCTCATGATGCCGTCCTCACGCGTTCCGCGTCGGAGCCCCATGGTATCCGAACGCGCGGCGCCGCGCGGCAGGTTCGCCGCGCGGCGACGGCGCGACGCCGGCGCTCAGCGCCGCTCCGCGCGTCTGCGCAGGAGGGCGCTCGCGATGCGCACGGCGAACAGGAGCGCGAGCAGCGCCGCGTAGATCATCGGCTCTGTCGCGTCCTTCTTCACGCGGAGGAAGAAGTGCACGATCCCGAGGACGGCGGCGGCGTAGGCGAGGCGGTGCAGGCGCTTCCAGCGCGCGGCGCCGAGGCGCTTCAGCATGCGCGCGGTCGACGTCGCCGCGAGCGGGACGAGCGCGAGGAGCGCGACGAAGCCGGCGAGGAGGAAGGGGCGCTCCGTGATGTCCTCGACGATCGCGCGCACGTCGAGGCCCTGATCGATGAGCGCATACGTCAGGAAGTGGGCGCATGCATAGAAGAACGCGAGCAGCCCGAGCGCCTTGCGGATGCGCAGCGGAAAGGTCCAGCCCGACACGAGCTTGAGCGGCGTCGCCGCCAGCGAGGCGACGAGCAGCACGAGCGCGAGCAGGCCGAGCTGGTTCAGCGCCTCGGCGACGGGGTCCGGGCCGAGCGCCCCGGCCCCGGCGCGCAGGCCGAGCACGGCCAGCGGGATCAGCCCGCCGGCGACGACCGCGGGCGGGAGCCAGCCGAGCTTCCGGCCAGCCGGCGCGCCGGCGGCGGCAGCGCGCGGCGGCGACATCGTCCTCGCTGGCGCGCGCATCATCAGAAGCTCTCCCGCAGGTCCATCCCGCTGTAGAGGCCGGCGACCTCCTCCGCATAGCCGTTGAACGGCAGCGTGGGACGGCGACGCAGCTCACCGATCCTCCGCTCCGTCGCCTGGCTCCAGCGCGGGTGATCCACCGCGGGGTTCACGTTCGCATAGAACCCATACTCGTCCGGCGCGGCGCGGCTCCAGGTCGTCGCCGGCTGCCGCTCGGTGAGCTTGATGCCGACGATCGATTTGCACCCCTTGAAGCCGTACTTCCACGGCACCACCAGGCGAATGGGCGCTCCGTTCTGGCCGAGCAGCGATTTGCCGTAGAGGCCCACGGCCAGCATCGTGAGAGGGTGCATGGCCTCGTCGAGCCGGAGCCCCTCGACGTAAGGCCACTCGAGCACGTCGCTCCGCTGGCCGGGCAGCTGCTCTCGATCGAGCAGCGTGGTGAACTGGACGTACCGGGCGCGAGAGGTCGGCTCGAGGCGCCTGAGCAGCGCGCCCAGCGGGAACCCGAGCCAGGGGATCACCATCGACCACGCTTCGACGCAGCGCATTCGATAGACGCGCTCCTCCAGGGGAAACCATCGGAGGAGGGTGTCGAGGTCGATGACCTCGGGCTTCTTCACCTCTCCCTCGCACGCGATGGCCCAGGGGCGGAGCCTGAGCCGGCCGGCGTTCTGGGCCGGCTCCGACTTGCTCAGGCCGAGCTCGTAGAAATTGTTGTACGAAACGATGTCCTCGTAGGAGGTCCGCGCTTCGTCGGTAACGAACGGGTCTCTCGAGCTCGTCCCGGAGGACGACGCGCCGGCGGCCGGCGGCGCGGCCACGCCGCCGAGCGGCGCGGCGGCGCTGCCGAGCGGCGTGGCCTCGCCGCCGGGGGCGCCGGCCGCCGTGAGGCGCGCCGCGCCGCCCGTGAGCCAGACGAGGCCGCCGCCGATGGCCGACGCGGTGCCGGCGAAGAGCGCCGCGTTCTTGAGGAGCTCGCGCCGCCGCAGGTAGAGCGCTGGAGGGGTGATCTCGCCGGCGGGCGGTTCCTTGGGCAGCTTGCTCATGCCCCCATTCTACGATCGGGCGGGGCTCCGGTTGCGGTCGGCCGCGATCACGCGGCCCTTGACAGGAGGCGGAGCGCCGTATGCGGCGCCTGGTGGAGCGAGGGCAGCGCGAGCATCTGGGCGATGCGCGTGGAGCGCCGCTCGATCCCGCGGGAGAGCGCCGCCCGCTCGCGCCCGCCGCGCGCGGCGAGGAGCGCCAGGACGTCGTCCCAGACCCGCTCGCGCCACCGCGAGAGCATCTCCATGGACACCCAGACCGCGACCTCCGGCGCGGTCTCCAGGAAGAACGCGCTGAGGGGGCAGCCGTGCCGCGCGGTGAGGCGCGCGAGCGCCTCGATGACCGAGGCGCGGAGCAGCGTATTGATCTGATCGTGATCGTGCTTGAGCCGCGCGAGCATCGCCCGGTCGGCGCCGTGCCCGAACTCGACGATCGTCGCGTGGATCCCGAAGATCAGGTCGTAGTTGATGTGGGCGCTGAAGCCGAGCAGCGCGTTCTGCACGGGGGGCGTGAACCGCGACGCCGTGCTCGCGTACGCGATGTGCCAGGCGCCGCAGTCCTGCGCCGCGCCCCGATCGTCCCAGCCGAGCGTCTCGAGGTACCGCTCGCAGAACCGGCCCGCGAGCCGCGAGATCCACGCCGGCTCGAGGAACATGCCGTCGCGTCGCCCGACCTGGGCCGCGACGGCGCGCGTGACGATACCGTAGACGTCGGTGAAGGCCGCTCGCCGATCCCCCGCGGCGAGGAGCCGATCCGTCACGGTGTCGAGAGCAACGCCAGCATCGTGGACGCTCGTCGGATGCAGATTAAGGCCGTCGATGCAGCACCTCATGAAGTTCCCCTCCTACTTCTTCGCTCGTCCAAGAGACCTGTCTGATGTTCGAACTCCCGCATCCGACCAGCCTCGCAGACCCCGGCGCGCGCCGGCGACGCGCAGCACGAACAGTGCAGCAGGGCGCCGTCAGGCGATCTGCCCGGCCCCGGTCGGTCTGGTTTGCGGTCCCGGTGCGCGTCGTTCCCATGTGGAAAGCGGATCTCCTGACCCGCCGGGAGAAAGGTCGCCGCGGCCGTTGCCTCTGGCTTCTCCTCCTGCCGGCCCTCCCCTCGAACCGGCTTCCGCAGAAGAGCGATACTCGATGCGATCCTTGACGCGCTCGCCGCGGGATGCCCCCCCTCGCTGCGGCGCTCTAAGTTCGACCTAGTCTACGACATGGTGTGGGGTGACCACAATTGTCTTATGACGACTGATCCCGTTCAGGACAATTTCGAGGTTATTCCAACTCGTAACCTCGAACAAGTGCCTGTTGACCCTGACACGTTTCATTGCGGCGCGGGAGAGCGCCACGGCATCTTCGCGGTTGCGCTGCTACTGGAGCGACGGCTCGTCACGCTCGGAAAGCCCCCACTGGCATGGGCGCGAGTCGCGACGAGATGTTCTCGAAACATGCCGAGTGCTTATCCCACGTTGACTGTACGGTTGGAGCTCGCGATGTGAAGGTCGTTTAGGAAGTACCTGAGTCGGTGATCAGGAAACTCCTGGCCGGTTTTCCACAGGTAGCCCGCGAAATCTTGCGTTTTTGGTGAAAAATTGTACGAAAACACGCGATGACGGCGGTCTCGTGCCACACCCGCGGCGGCCGTCGGGATCGTGCTGGCGCATCCGCGGCACCAGGGCTCGCCTGTCATGCCGCGGGGCCCTGCTCGGGTGAGCCTCGTGCCGAGGCGCTGCAGCCTGCGCCTGCAGGCACCGGGGGCCGGCCGCACCGGCGGTGAGGGGCCGAAGGGCCGGCCTGACCTCGCGGACCACACGCGCACCCGTGGCGCGGCGCGTCGGGGCGGCGAGCCGGTGGTCAATCCGGGGCGCGCCCGCCTTGACGGCGGGGTGACGGCGCCGGAGCGCCGCCGTTCATGACGTGCGGGAGGAGGGCGTTCGCTGTCGAGGAGAGGGGAGGGAGGGGAGGCGCCGCCGGCCTCGGGCGAGGCCGGCGGTGCGGCGCCTCAGCCGGTGCCGCCCTTGGCCTGCACGTCGCGGTGGATCAGCGTCGCGCGCAGGTAGTCGCGGTTCATCTTCGCGATCATGTCGAGGGGGATCTCCTTCGGGCAGACCGCCTCGCACTCGCCGACGTTCGTGCAGTGGCCGAAGCCCTCGACGCGCATCTGGGCGACCATGTTGAGGCTCCGCTGATCGCGCTCCGGCTCGCCCTGCGGCAGGAGGTTCAGGTGCGTGAGCTTCGCCGCGGTGAAGAGAGAGGCGGACGCGTTCGGACAAGATGCGACACAGGCGCCGCAGCCGATGCACGCCGCCGCGTCCATGGCGCGCTCGGCGACCACCTTCGGCACCGGGATCGCGTTCGCGTCCGGCGCGCTGCCCGTCGACACCGAGACGAAGCCGCCCGACGCGATGATCCGGTCGAACGCGCTGCGGTCCACCGCGAGGTCGCTTACCACCGGGAACGCCTGGGCCCGCCACGGCTCGAGCCACAGCACGTCGCCGTCCTTGTAGTGACGCATGTGCAGCTGACACACCGTCGTCCCACGGAGGGGGCCGTGCGCCTGGCCGTTGATCATGAAGCCGCACATGCCGCAGATGCCCTCGCGACAGTCGTGATCGAACGCGATTGGCTCCTCACCCTTGAGGATGAGCCGCTGATTGAGCACGTCGAGCATCTCGAGGAAGGACATGTGCTCGCTGACGTCGGGCACATCGTACGTGACGAACCGGCCCGCTTCGTACTTGCCCTTCTGCCGCCAGACATGGAGGGTGAGGCGCATTATTTGTAACTCCGCTGCGTGGGGTGAACCTCGTTGAACTGGAGCGGCTCCTTGTGGAGCTCCTGGGCCTGACCTTCGCCTCGCCATGCCCAGGCGGCGACATAGGAGAAGCGCTCGTCGTCGCGCTTCGCCTCGCCCTCGGGCGTCTGGTGCTCCTCGCGGAAGTGCCCGCCGCACGACTCCTCCCTGTCGAGCGCGTCACGACACATGAGCTCCGCCAGCTCGAAGAAGTCGGCGATGCGCGCCGCCTTCTCGAGCTCCTGGTTCAGGCCGGTGCCGGTCCCCGAGACGCGGACGTCGCGGTGGAACTGCTCGCGGAGCTCCGGGATCCGCGCGAGCGCGCCCTTGAGCCCGGCCGCGTTGCGCGCCATCCCGCACTGCTCCCACATGATCTTGCCGAGCTCGCGGTGGAACGAGTCGGCCGTGCGCGAGCCGTTCGCGCCGAGCAGCTTGTTCAGCCGGGCGCTCGCGTCGCGCTCGGCGTCCCTCACGGCGGGGTGGAGGTCGTCGACCCGCTCGAGCTTCGTCGACGCGAGGTAATCGCCGATGGTGTAGGGGATGATGAAGTACCCGTCCGCCAGGCCCTGCATCAGCGCGCTCGCCCCGAGCCGGTTCGCGCCGTGGTCGGAGAAGTTCGCCTCGCCGAGCACGTACAGGCCGGGGATCGTGCTCATCAGGTTGTAGTCGACCCAGAGCCCGCCCATCGTGTAGTGGATGGCCGGATAGATGCGCATCGGGACGCTGTACGGGTCGTCGCCGGTGATGCGCTCGTACATGTCGAAGAGGTTGGCATAGCGTTCGGCGATGGCCGGCTTGCCGAGGCGCCGGATGGCGTCCGAGAAGTCGAGGTACACGCCGAGCCGCGTCGGCCCCACGCCGCGGCCCTCGTCGCAGACCGCCTTCGCCGCGCGCGACGCGACGTCGCGCGGCACGAGGTTGCCGAAGCTCGGATAGCGGCGCTCGAGGTAATAGTCACGCTCGCCCTCGGGGATGACCTCCGGCGGGCGCGTGTCGCCCGGGTTCGTGGGCACCCAGATGCGGCCGTCGTTGCGGAGCGACTCGCTCATGAGCGTCAGCTTCGACTGGTAGTCGCCCGAGACCGGGATGCACGTCGGGTGGATCTGCGTGAAGCAGGGGTTGCCGAAGAGCGCGCCGCGCTTGTGGGCCCGCCAGATGGCCGTGGTGTTCGACCCCTTCGCGTTCGTCGAGAGGAAGAAGACGTTGCCGTAGCCGCCCGACGCGAGGACGACCGCGTCGCCGAGGTGCGTCTCGAGCGCGCCGGTGATCAGGTTGCGGGTGATGAGGCCGCGCGCCTTGCCGTCGATGACGATGAGGTCGAGCATCTCGGTGCGCGGGTACATCTTCACCTTGCCGAGGCCGATCTGCCGCTCGAGGGCCTGGTAGGCGCCGAGGAGGAGCTGCTGCCCCGTCTGGCCCCGCGCGTAGAACGTGCGCGACACCTGCGCCCCGCCGAACGAGCGGTTCGCGAGCACGCCGCCGTACTCGCGCGCGAACGGCACGCCCTGCGCGGCGCACTGGTCGATGATGTTCACGCTGATCTGCGCGAGCCGGTACACGTTGGCCTCGCGCGCGCGGTAGTCGCCGCCCTTCACGGTGTCGTAGAAGAGGCGGTAGATGCTGTCGCCGTCGTTCTGGTAGTTCTTCGCGGCGTTGATGCCGCCCTGCGCGGCGATGCTGTGGGCGCGGCGCGGAGAGTCCTGGAAACAGAAGCTCTTCACGTTGTAGCCGAGCTCGGCCAGCGTCGCGCTCGCCGCGCCCCCGGCGAGGCCGGTGCCGACGACGAGGACCGTGTACTTCCGCTTGTTCGCCGGGTTGACGAGCTTCAGGTTGAAGCGGTGCTGGTCCCACTTCTTCTCGATGGGACCTTCGGGGATCTTCGCATTGAGCTGCATGATGACGGAGGCTCCGGGCTCAGCGGACGATGCCGAACAGGACGGCCAGCGGGACGGATGAGAAGCCGGCGAAGAGCAGGATCGACGACGCGGCCGCGAACTTCTTGAGCGCCGGCGTGTAGCGCGGATGGCTGATGCCCACCGACTGGAACATGCTCCACGCGCCGTGGTAGAGGTGCAGCGCGAGCAGGCCCATGGCCACGACGTAGGCAATCGCCGCGGGCGCCGAGCTGAAGCCCTTCACGACGTTGTCGTAGGCGTCGAGCGGCACGAAGTCGGGGTGCAGGGTGCCCGTCGTCAGGTGGAGCAGGTGATAGACGATGAAGGCGGCGAGGACGCCGCCGCTCAGCAGCATCGTCCGCGCGGCGACGTTCGGGTGCCGCTGCCCCTTCACCTGGTAGGGGACCGGCCGGGCAGCGCGGCTGTGCTGCGCGAGCGTCACGCCCGTGTAGACGTGGACGATGAGGGCGGCGAGGAGGACGATCCGCGTCCCCCAGAGCAGGGAGGGCGTCCCGTGGAGGAAGGCGGCATAGTCGTTGATCTTCTCCCGGCCGAGGAAGACCTGCAGGTTGCCGGTCATGTGGCCGATCACGAATCCGAAGAAGATGACGCCGCTCAGCGCCATCGCGATCTTCTTGCCGACGAGGTCCCGGTAGAAGGTCGCGGCGCGCTGGGCCCTGGCGGGGAGAGTCGATGGTGCAGCGGTGGGGCTCATCGCTCCCTTCCTTTAGTGGGGTGTGAACGCGTTCGCCAGAGGGAATCTTGAGCTCGATCGCCGAAGAATTTGCGGGCGCTCGCCGCAGATCTCGGTCTCGGCGCGGACGCGCGCCTCATCCACATCCCGCGCGATCCCGCGCGCGAGCGTCAGGCGGCGCAGGGGCCGAGCGAGCGCCGTACCTTGTGGCCGTAAAAGGCGAGCGCGAGCTCAATCGCGAAGATGCCGATGGCCTGCTCCTCCTGGCTGGTGAACGCCGGCAGGCGCTCGTCCCGGAGCACCACGAGGCCGCCAAACGAGCTCTCGCCCAGGCGGAGCGGCGCGACGATGGCGGCGCCGAAGCGATCGCCCTCTGCGGTGCAGAGCAGATCCGGCGCGTCGTCCGCGGACAGGCGGACAGGCGAGAGCGCGCCCTCGATGCGCCGGGCGAGCCGGGCGATGAACGCCGCCGACACCTCGGCGCCGGAGGTCGCCTGGTACAGGGTGGCCCCCTGATCGAGCGCCAGCGAGAGCGCCGCGCTGGTCGTATAGACGACCTTCGCCGCGAGATCCACGGCCCGCTCGGGGAAGTCGTCCCGCGAGAGGGACGCGACCAGGGCGGCGCTCGCCTGGTGGACGGCCGCCACGGCGTCGAGGTGGGTGCGCAGCATCGCCGCCTCGAGCAGCCGCTTCAGGTCGTCGACGTCGTAGGGCTTCTCCAGCATGTCGTATGCGCCGCGCTCGATGCACTCCACGGCGGCCTGCACGCTCGAGCAGGGGGTGCCGACGACGATCTCGAGGTCCGGGCCGAGCGCCTTGAGCGCGGCGATGGTCCCGGCGCCCTCGATGCCGAGCGCCCCCACATCGGCGACCACGAGGTCGAAGCGGCGCGCCTTGACGAGCTCGATCGCCGCGAGCCCGCTCTCGGCGCAGGTGACGTCGAAGCCGCCCTGGTTCAGCTCGAGCGCGAGCCTGTCGAGGACCCTCTTCTCGGCGTCTACCACCAGCACATGGGGTCGGGCCTGGCTCACTGATGCCTCCTCCTCTGGTCTACAACGGGTGCGCCGCGCCGCCTCGCCATCCGGCGCTGCCGTGATCGCGTGGCGACCGCGGCGGTCGTGGTGGAAGCCGCTCCGCCCGGCGGAGCCCTCTCCGCCCTCTACCACCCGTCCGAAGTCCGCCTAAGGTCCAATAGAACCGGTATTCCAGCGAAACGGAAGTCGAAGCGGCGTTGCCGCAGTCCTCCGTTGACAGGGGGGGCGCCGCGCGCCCGGCGCAGATGTGCTCCGGTATGCCGACTCCTGTGGAGCGTGAGCGCTTATCGCAGCGCTTCTCGCAGCGGGAGGCGCTGCGATAGAGGCCTATTTCGCGGGAGGCGCCGTGGTGGTCGCGCGGCGCATGGCGGAGAGGATGTGGTCAATGATCTCGGGGACTCCTTGGCTCCGGTTGCACTGGGCGAACAGGAACGGCCCGTCGCCCCGCATCCTCCGGGCGTCCCGCTCCATGACGCCGAGGTCGGCGCCGACGTGCGGAGCGAGATCGGTCTTGTTGATGACGAGCAGATCCGACTGCGTGATGCCCGGTCCGCCCTTGCGCGGCACCTTGTCGCCGCCGGCGACGTCGATCACGTAGATCGTGTAGTCGACGAGCTCCCGGCTGTACTGGGCGGCGAGGTTGTCGCCGCCGCTCTCGACGATGAGGAGCGCGGGCGCGACGTGATCCATGAGGTCGTCGAGCGCGACGAGGTTGTGGCTGATGTCCTCGCGGATCGCCGCGTGCGGGCAGCCCCCGGTCTCCACCGCGCGGATGCGCTCCGGCGGCAGCGCCTCGTTGCGGTGCAGGAACTCGGCGTCTTCCTGGGTGAAGATGTCGTTCGTGACGACGCCGAGCGGCATCCTGTCGCGCAGCGCGCGGCAGAGCGCGAGCACGAGCGCCGTCTTGCCGCTGCCGACGGGCCCCCCGATCCCCACCGTGAACGCGCGCGCCGAGAAATCGCGGTCCTTCGGCGCATCCCGCTCGCTGAAGAGCCCCGGATGCGCCCAGTGCTCGTGCGTGTGCCCGTGCTCGTGCGTGTGCCCGTCTCCGTGCGCATGCGCGTGCCGATGGCCACCCCCGTGAACGTGGTCGTGGTCGTGGTCGTGAACGTGGTCGTGGTCGTGGTCGTGGCCGTTGTGCCCGTGCCCGTGCTCGCCGGGGTCGTGCATGCTGTCACCTCACGATTGAAAGAGACGCGAGTAGAGCCGATCCTGCGTGGCCCCGAAGAGATCGAGGAGCGGCGCCGGCTGAGCGAGCTCGTCGATGCCGTGATCTTCACACTCATGGAGCACCGCGTCGAGGAGCGGCGCGCTCTCGAGTTGCAGTCGCTGTGCCTCCAGCGGCCCGATGAGCCCGAGGCGCACCGCCGCCGAGACGACGCCGCGGAGCGAGGCGTGCAGGTACACGGCCTGCGCGTCCTCGCGCGGGACGCCGAGCGCCGCGAGGGCCGCGCCGAACGCCGGCGCGTGGTGGCCCAGCGCCTCCCGCGCCCGAACGGCGGCGTCGAGGCGGCGGATCTCGGCGGAGGGGAACACGCGCGCGCTCGTCGCGAGGAACGCGCGGCCCTGCGTCCGGCTCGCCCGGTTCGCGACGTGGTTCACGAGGAAGGCGTCGCAGGCGTCGTCGACAGCCGCGATGTCGAGCGGGCGCTCGTGCGCAGCCCGCACGAGCGGCAGCGCGCCGAGGCCCACCTGCCAGAGCGCGCTCGCGACGAACGACGAGAGCGCGCTCCCGGGCCCGACCTCGCCGAGCTGCACCGCCGCCTCCAGGCCCGCGGAGTGCGCGAACCCTCCGACCGGGAACGCGGAGTCGGAGAGCTGGAGGAGGAGCCACCTGTTCATGCGCGCGGATGGAAGCGGACGGGAGCGGACGGGAGCCAACGGAAGCAGGCGGAGAGACGGGTGAACCCGCGGGCGCGGAGCGGCCTCCCCGCCTCAGAAGAGGCTGTACCTCTGCGCGAGGGGCAGGATCTTCGCGGGATCGCAGCGGAGGAGCTC
Source organism: Sorangium sp. So ce281 (assembly GCF_051527395.1). Lineage (NCBI taxonomy): Bacteria > Pseudomonadati > Myxococcota > Polyangiales > Polyangiaceae > Sorangium > Sorangium sp. So ce281. The sequence goes on along the minus strand of NZ_CP150322.1, from coordinate 8,509,604 downwards.
GCCGCCGGCCCGCACCTCGTACGTCTCGGGATCGACCGTGATCGGCAGGAGCGTGCTGTTGAGGCGCATGTCGGCCTTGCCGATCCGGCGGCACCGGCGGACCGCCGAGAGGCGCTTCTTCAGGTCGAGCCGGCGGATGCTCCCCTCGTCCATGGCGCGGCTCGACACGAACGCGATGCTCGTCTCGCCGACCGCCGTGCCGAGCGAGCCGAACATCGGGCGCATGTAGTACGGCTGAGGCGTCGGGATCGACGCGTTCGGATCGCCCATCTGCGCCCAGGCGATGAGGCCGCCCTTGATCACGAGCTCCGGGCGCGCGCCGAACATCTGGGGCCGCCACAGCACGAGGTCCGCGAGCTTGCCCGGCTCGACCGACCCGATCTCGTGGGACATGCCGTGCGCGATGGCCGGGTTGATCGTGTACTTGGCCACGTAGCGGCGGATCCGGAAGTTGTCGTTGTCGCCCTGCTCCTCGGGCAGCCGGCCGCGCTGATCCCGCATCTTGTGCGCGGTCTGCCAGGTCCTCGTGATCACCTCGCCGACGCGGCCCATCGCCTGGCTGTCGCTCGAGATGATGCTGATCGCGCCGAGGTCGTGCAGGATGTCCTCGGCCGCGATGGTCTCGCCGCGGATGCGGCTCTCGGCGAACGCCACGTCCTCCGGGATGTTCCGGTCGAGGTGGTGGCAGACCATGAGCATGTCGAGGTGCTCGTCGAGCGTGTTGACGGTGTACGGGCGCGTCGGGTTCGTCGAGCTCGGGATGACGTTCGGCTCGCCGCAGATGCGCAGGATGTCGGGCGCGTGCCCGCCGCCCGCGCCCTCGGAGTGGTAGGAGTGGATCGTCCTGCCCTTGAACGCCGCGATGGAGTCGTCGACGTAGCCCGACTCGTTCAGCGTGTCGGTGTGGAGCGTGACCTGGATGTCCTCGTGCTCGGCGAAGCTGAGGCAGCAGTCGATGGCGGACGGGGTCGTCCCCCAGTCCTCGTGCAGCTTCAGCCCGACGGCGCCGGCGCGCACCTGCTCGAGCAGCCCCTCGGGCGACGAGGTGTTGCCTTTGCCGGTGAGGCCGATGTTGAGCGGCAGGACGTCCGTCGCCTGCAGCATCAGGGAGATGTGGCGGGCGCCCGGGGTGCACGTGGTCGCGTTCGTGCCCGTCGCCGGGCCCGTGCCGCCGCCGACGAACGTGGTGACGCCCGACGCGAGCGCCTCGTACCCCTGCTGCGGGCAGATGAAATGGATGTGCGCGTCGACGCCCCCGGCCGTGACGATGTGGCCCTCGCCGGCGATGACCTCCGTCGTCACGCCGACGACCATGCCCGGCGTGACGCCGGCCATCACCTTCGGGTTGCCGGCCTTGCCGATCGCCGCGATGCGGCCGCGCTTGATGCCGATGTCGGCCTTGTAGACGCCGGTCCAGTCGACGATGAGCGCGTTCGTGATGACGCAGTCGAGCGCCTCGTCGTTCGAGGCGCCGGGCATCTGCCCCATGCGATCGCGCAGCACCTTGCCGCCGCCGAACTTGCACTCGTCGCCGTAGGACGTGTGATCCCGCTCGACCTCGGCGATGAGGCCGGTGTCGCCGAGCCGCACCCGGTCGCCGACCGTCGGCCCGTAGATATCGACATAGTGCCGCCGCTGCATCCTGTGGCTCATGCCTGCTGCTCCTCCCGCGCGGCGTGCGCCGCCGCGTGCGGGTCGACCTGCACCAGCGTGATCGTCTTCTCGTCGCCCGGCTCGAAGCGGACCGCGGTGCCCGCGGGGATGTCGAGCCGCATCCCCGCCGCCGCCGCCCGGTCGAACTCGAGCGCGCGGTTCGCCTCCGAGAACGGGTAGTGGCTGCCCACCTGGATCGGCCGGTCGCCCAGGTTCTTCACGGGGAGGGAGAGCCGCCGCCGGCCGGGGGAGAGCTCGATCTCGCCGGGCTTCACGAGCACCTCGCCGGGCGTCACGAGCACCTCGCCGGCCGTCACCTCCCCCTGGCCCGCGGGCTGGAAGAGCGACGCGTCGGGCACGGGGAGGAAGCTGCCGTAGAGCGCGAGCGCGAGATCGCCGTGCTCGAGCGCGATCGGGTGGTGGACGGTGACGAGCTTCGTCCCGTCGGGGAAGGTCCCCTCCACCTGGACCTCGGCGACCATCTCGGGGACGCCGGCCATCACCTGCGCGCGCCCGAGCAGGCGGCGGCCGACGTCCATGAGCTCGGCGACGCTGCGGCCGTCGCGGATCAGCTCGAGGATCTGCGTCGCGATGAGCGCGACGGCCTCCGGGTAGTTGAGCCTGACCCCGCGCGCGAGGCGCTTCTGGGCGAGGAAGCCCGCGCCGTGCAGCACGAGCTTGTCGAGATCACGAGGCGCAAGGTGCATGTTCGCCCTCTCTACCGGCGCGGCGACGCCGCGGCTTTGCCGGCGCGGCGCGACGCTACCACTTTCGTGCGAACGGATCATCACCGAGCTCACCCGCGAGGAAGCCGAGCGCGCCGCGGAGGAAGCCGGCCACGCGCTCGACGCTCGTGCCCGCGACGCGCACGACGGCGCCGCCGCCCCGGAGCGGGCTGGCCGACGCGACGAGCTCGGCGCGCCGCTCGGGCGGCGGCCGCGGCGCGAGCAGCGCCTCCGCCGCGCTCGCGGCGCGCGGGCCGAGCGCGACGAGCGTCGCGAGCGCGTCGAAGCGCCCCATGCGCTCGGGCAGCGCGCCGTGCGCGGGATCGAGCCGCGTCGCGTCGAGCAGCACGGCCCGCCCGCCGCGGCTCACCCGGATGCGCGACGCGTACCGGTCGAACGCCCAGCGCTCGCCCCGCGCGCTCCGGCCCGAGGACAGCGCGTCGACGAGCACGAGCGACGCGTCGTCCGCGAGCGCGACGTCGATGTCCTGCTCGTACCGCGAGCCCGCGAAGCAGACGACCGGATCGGGGATCGCGACGAGGAGCCCGCCCGCTTGGACCTCGGCCTCGAGGCGCTGGCGGCTGACGAGGGGCGAGCGGTAGACCTTGGTCGAGGCCTGGGTGCTGAGCAGCGCGGCGGCCCCGCGCCCGACGCGCGCGTGGAGGTGGAGCTCGTCCCCGCCGACGAGGCCGCCGCCGAAGCTCGCGACGAACACCCACGCTGCCTGCCCGTGGTTGTTCGGAGCGAGCAGCTTGAGCGGGCTCCTGGCGAGCGCCTTCTCGAGCGCGGTGCGCGCTCCGACTCGCGTGAACACGAGCTCACCGCTGCCGGCCTTCCCTGCGCGCCGCGCGGGCGGCGGCGGGTCTCGCTGGGCGGCGGGAGGATCGCTGGGCGTGGTCACGGGCCGGCGTGCGTACCACGGACCGCGCCCCGGCCGCGAGGGGGCGCAGCGCACACAGGGGATGGGTACCTCACGCGACCAGGAACACGACCAGGAAGGTGGGGAGAAATTCGAATCATCTTCCCGATTTCCCTCCTTCGCCTGGACATGAAACATCCCGGACATGTGAGCATGCTGTCAGGACTCTCCCGAACACCACCACGGTGTTATGAGCGAGCCAGCCACTGCGTTCCTCCTGTCCCCGACGACAGCGCGTGTCCGGGGTGTCCGCCGGCCGCTGTGGGCGTTCCGTGACTCGCTGTGATGTCGTTTGCATGGATGACATGTTGCTTGACGGGAAAGCGCAGCTCGGGTCAGCTCGTCGGGCGGCCGGGGGGCCGTGGAGGGGGTCCGATGTTCATCGTCAGGAAGGGCGAAATGCCGCCGTGGTCTCGTCGGTTCAAGGAAGCGGCGTCGCGCCTGCTGGAGCGCCACGGCGAGACCCCGTTCGAGCTGCGCTTCTGGGGCGGCGAGCGGCTGCGCTTCGGCGCGGGCGCGCCCGAGTTCGCCGTGACGTTCAGGACGCGTCGGTCGCTCTGCGAGACGGCGCTCCGGGGCACGCTCGGCCTCGGTGAGGCCTATGTCCGGCGCGAGGTCACGTTCGAGGGAGATCTCGAGGACTCGCTCGCCGGGCTGTTCCTGCTCGCTCGGTCCGTGGAGGCGCGCCTGCCGCGCCTCGTGCCCGCGTCGTCGTCGCTCGACCGCGGCCTCTCGGGCGTGCTCGACGCGCTCCGGCTCGGGCTGCTCTCCGGGGCGGCGAAGCGCGAGCGGCTCGCCGTCGAGCGTCACTATGGGCTAGGTAACGACTTTTACCCTCTTTACCTGGACAGGCGCCTCCAGACGTCCTGCGGTTACTTCAGCGCTCCGGGCGAGACGCTCGACGACGCGCAGGCGCACAAGATCTCCCTCGTCGCGCGGAAGCTCGCGCTCCGGCGCGGGCAACGGCTCCTGGATCTCGGCTGCGGATGGGGGCACCTCATGTTCCACGCCGCGGAGGCGTACGGGGTGCAGTGCCTCGGCATCACCCTCTGCGAGAACCAGGCGAGGTACATCCGCGAGCAGGCGGCGGCGCGGCGGCTCCCGGTCGAGGTCCGCGTGATGAGCTGCGACGAGCTCGAGGACGAGCCGCGGTGGGATCGGCTCGTCTCCCTGGGCTCGATGTGCCATGCCGGCGAGCGTCGTATCGAGGTGTTCTATGACAGGGTGAAGGCGCTGCTCGCCCCGGGCGGCGTGTGCCTGCTCGAGAGCGTCACCAGAGAGCAGGAGTCGTCGCGGACTGACCCCTTCCTGCAAAAGCACATCTTCCCGGGATACTGGCCTCCTTCGCTCCAGGGGATGGCGACGCGCGCCTCGGCGCGCGGCCTCGACGTGCTCGACGCGGAGAACCTGCGGCGCCACTCCGCGCTCACGGCGCGCTGCTGGCGCCGTAACTTCCTGGAGAACAGGGAGAAGATCGAGCGGGTCACCGGCTTCGACGGCGCCTTCATGAGGACGTGGGAGTTCTATCTCGCGTGCGCGGCCGCCGCGTTCCGCAGCGGGCACCTCGGCGCCATCCAGATGGTGCTGGCGAACGGGGCTCCACGCGACTACCCCCTCGCACGCGAGCCCCTGTATGCCACGGAGGAGCCCTCGCCGCGGGAACGCGCGCCGATCGTCCCGGCCGTGCAGCTCAGTTCGTGGGGGGCGGCGCTGCCGTCCTGATCGGTCGGGCGCGCCCCACGCGCACCACGGGTGCCGGTGGGGCGCGCGTCCTCTGCGCGGAAGAGCTTGTTAAGCACGCGCGGCCAGCTATCAGCTAAGGATGAGCGAAAGGCTTGCGGCCAGCGCCCGTCGCGGCGCCGCGCCCTCGTGGTCCATGTCGCGCCCTCGCTCCACGGCGCGCCTGGTCTGCGCCGCCGCGGGGCTCGTCGCGCTCTGTCTCCTGCTCGCATCGTGTACCCAGGTCCGCTACATCGCGCAGGCGGGCGTCGGCCAGCTCTCGATGGCCTGGCGCGCCGAGTCGCTCGAGGACGCCGCCTTCGACGCCCGCAAGCCGTGGCGGACGCGCGCGCTGCTGCGCGAGGTCCCGCACATCAAGCGCTTCGGGGAGCGCCACGGGCTGACCCCGACCGGCAATTACAGGACGTATGTCGAGCTCGATCGCCCCGCCGCGGTCTGGGTGGTGAGCGCGTGTGAGCCGCTGCGGTTCCGCTCGAAGACATGGAGTTTTCCTATCGTGGGTACCGTCCCCTACATGGGGTGGTTCGATCTCCAGGATGCCAAGGCGTTCGCGGCGCCGCTCAAGGCGGCCGGCTGGGACGTCGACGTGCGTCCGGCGGGCGCCTACTCGACGCTCGGCTGGCTCGAGGATCCGGTCCTGTCCACGATGATCTCGGACGGGGACGAGGCGCTCGGCGACCTCGCCAACGTGGTGCTCCACGAGTCGCTGCACGCGACGCTGTACGTGAAGGGGCAGACGAGGTTGAACGAGAGCCTCGCGAGCTTCGTCGGGGACGAGCTCACCAAGCATTACCTGGACGAGCGGGTGGGCCCCTTCTCCGCGGAGAAGACGGCCTACATGAGGGAGCTGGAGAGGAGCGAGGTGCGGACGCGCGCGCTGCACGCGGCCTACGTCCACCTCAATCGGCTGTATGCGTCCCCGGCGCCCGACGCCGAGAAGCGGGCGGAGAAGGATGCGGTGCTGGCCCGGCTCAAGGTCGACATCGGGGCGCGCCGTCCGATCAACAACGCGTCGCTCGTGCAGTTCGGTGTCTACAACTCGGGGACTCCGGAGCTCCGGGCGCTGCTCGCGACCTGCGGTGGCAGCTGGCCGAGGTTCCTGGGCGCGTTGCGGAGGCTCGAACGCCACAGATTCTCCGCGCCCCAAGAGAACATCGCCGGTGTGGTCGAGCCGCTGATCGAGGCCGGCTGCAGGTAGCCCAGCGAGCTGCGCTGTGCGCCGTGCGCTGCGCTGTGTGCCGTGCGCTATGTGCCGTGCGCTGCGCCGATGTGGGGTGAGCTGCGCGCCGCGCTGCGTATTGCGGGCTGCGCCGCGTAGCGCGCTGCGCCTTTGGCGGGGGGCACGTCGTCGAGTAACGACGCAAAGCGTCGATGGCAGCCGTCCCGCGCTCTTGCACTTCTTCGCTTCCACGGTGCAATGCGGGGCGTCCAGCGGCTCGAGGATGAACGTATTCATGTCCAGGTGACATTTGCGTTCTGGATCTGAACCCATCCCTGGATCGGACCAGTCCCTGCGGAAATGTATGACCGGTGCTGGCCTCCGGGGTCGCGCGCGCGCCTCGGAGGGAGGGTTTCAGCGGCAATTTTGGCTGCAGGGCGCCAGGGCCGCCGCCCCTTCGCCGTTGGCCCGCCGGTTGCTCTATGTATCCACCAGATGTCGCCCCTGCTTGTCGTCCTGTTTCATGAGGACTCGAAGAGGGGGGACCCTGGCATGACCTTCGCAATGCAGCCCCGGTCTTCGGGGGGGACGCCAAGCGAGGTGCTCTGCGACGCTGGCCGAGCGATCGCGACCCCGCCGTCACCCGAATGCCATGGCTCTTGCGGTATCGGGCTCCTTGATTGACTTGTCGCCGGGTGCCGGCGGAGAGCTTCGGTTCACGTGACGACAGACGCCTCACGAGGCGATTAAGGAGGGATGGTCGAGGCACGCGCGACGCGCGTCGCCCGTTGCGTTGGCTTGGTATGATCAGCTTGTCAGACCCCGGTCTGAGCTTTTCTTATCTGTTGTGCCGCTCTCGATGTTGACCCTGCTTCCCGCTTCGCTTCAGCTTCTCCCCTGCTTCGCTTGAGTTTGCCCGTCCGATTCCGGTTTGCGCTTTGCACTTCGCTTCAGCTTCATCTTTCAGTTTGACTGGCTTCTCGGATTGTCTTAATGTCCCGCCCGTCTTCGCTTTGTCTTCGCTCTTTGCTTGTTTGCGCTTCGTATTGCTTTCCTGACTTCTCTCTTCTGACTTCTGATCTCTTCTGATCGCGGGCCTCTCCAGGACTCCGGTGGACTCCCCTCCGCCGGCGCTTCTGTGCGGTCCCGGTGGGTCCGCGAAAGCGGGCCTCAGGCCGGCGGGTTCTTCCCGACCGGCCTTTCTTTTTTTTGTGCGCACGAGCGCTTCCCTGGCGTGCCCTCGACGCCGCGAAGCTCGCTGCTGGCTGCGTCTCGGGCCTGAGCGCGGTTGTCAGCGGCCGTCGTCGCCGGGGGTGTGCCTGGGGTGGACGGTGGCAGAGACGATCTTCCACTCGCCGTCGATCTTCTCGAGCCGCAGCACCACGGGCAGCTCGTCGCGCCGGACCTCACGCCCATGCCGGGCGCCCGTGACCGTCGCGGTGGCGGTCACCTCCGCCGTCATGCCGGCCGGGTCGACCTGGATCTCCGTGCCACCCAGGCTCACCTCCGCGGTCTGATAGACGACCACTGCCTGGGTCGCCGCGTTCGCGAGCTCGTCGCGGCCGCGGAGGCTGTCGCCGATCTCGACGATGCGGGCGCTCGCCTCCTTCGCGAAGATCTCGGCGAACTCACCGCGAATGCGGCCGTGGCGCACCAGCGGATTCCGCTCGCCGTCGTCGATGCGCACCGCGTTCTCGAGCTGGGTGAGCCGGTCGCGGATCCGTTCCTCCTCGGAGGGCGACAGCAGCAGCGCCGCCGCGCCGAGGACGGCGCCGGCGGCGATGAGCCCGAGCGGGATCCAGCGTTTCATGCTGCAAGTATAGGCGAAGGCGCCGCGCGAGCGCGCGGAACCGCGGAACCGCGGAACCGCGGGACCGATCCCGCTGGCGCCCTCTGTAGGCCATCGCAGCTATCGCCCCACGATCGGCTCGAGGCACCGATCGCGCGCCTCGCGCAGGGCGCGGAGCTCGACGTCGATCCCCTCGCCGCTGCCCGCGTCGATGGTGAGCCGGTCGCCGCCGGTCGTGCCGAGCTCGGTGCAGGGCACGCCCGCCGCCCTGGCCTGCCGCGCGACCTCGGCCGCGTCCTCGGGCCGGACGCTCACGATGATCCGGCTCGGCGCCTCGCCGAACAGCGCCTCGGCGAGCGGCTCGCGCGCGCCGCCGTCCGGCGCGCCCGGCAGCCGCACCCGCGCGCCCACCAGCGCCGCCGGATCGTCGGCGGCGGCGCAGCACTCGCCGAGGGCGATCGCCAGCCCGCCCTCCGAGACGTCGTGCGCGCTCCGGAGGAGCTGCGGCCGCGAGCGAGCGAGCGCGAGGCACAGCCCCTGGAGCCGCGCCTCGCGGTCGAGATCGAGCGCGGGGGGCGGCCCCTTCACCTCGCCCGTGTGGCGGGCGACGTACTCGGAGCCGCCGAGCGGGCCGCCGCGCGGATCGCCGAGCAGCAGCACGGTCAGGCCGGCGGCGGGGAACGAGGCCCGCAGCACGTCCCCCGCGTCCGCGACGAGCCCCACCACCGCGACCGTCGGGGTCGGCAGGATCGCGCGGCCGTCGGTCTCGTTGTAGAGCGACACGTTGCCGCTCACGACGGGCACCGACAGCGCGCGGCACGCCGCCGCCATGCCGTCGATGGCGAGCGCGATCTGCCGCATGATCTCCGGCCGCTCCGGGTTGCCGAAGTTGAGGCAGTCGGTGAGGCCGATCGGCTCCGCGCCGGCGCACACCACGTTGCGGCACGCCTCCGCCACCGCCATCGCCGCGCCCTGGAACGGGTCGAGCTCGCAGAGGCGCCCGTTGCAGTCGCTCGAGAAGGCGAGGAGCTTCTGGTGCCGCTGGCCGTCCTTCTCGCAGGGGACGCGCACCACCGCCGCGTCGCTGCCGGGCCGGACCTCGGTGCCGCCCCGCACGATCTGGTCGTACTGCCGCCACACCCACGCGCGCGAGCCGAGGTTCGGGGAGCCCGCCATCTCGAGGAAGAGCGCGGACCACGAGGCCGGCGCCGGGAGGGAGCGCGGGTCGAACGCCCGGCGCGCCGGCAGCGAGGCGTCGTCGCGCTGGGGGCGGTCGTACTTCGGCGCCGCGTCGGTCAGGAAATCCACGGGCAGGTCGCAGACGACGACCGGGTTCCGGGCCACGCCGGCGGCCGCGCCGCCGAGCGGGTCGTAGCCGGGCGTGGCGCGCACGACCCACCGGCCGGTGTCGGTCACCTTGCCGATGATCGCCGCGTCGAGCTCCCACTTCGTGCAGATCTCGATGACGCGCGCCTCGCACCCGGGCTTCGCGACGAGCAGCATGCGCTCCTGGGACTCGCTCAGCAGCATCTCGTACGGCGTGAGCCGGGCCGCGCGCCGCGGCACGAGGTCGAGATCGAGGTCGAGGCCGCTGCCGCTCCGGCCCGCCATCTCGACCGACGACGAGGTGAGCCCCGCGGCGCCCATGTCCTGGACGCCGACGAGCAGGTCCTCCGCGAAGATCTCGAGGCACGCCTCGAGCAGGAGCTTCTCCATGAAGGGATCGCCGACCTGCACCGTGGGGCGCTGGCTCGGGCCGCCCTCGGAGAACTCGTCGGAGGCCATGGTCGCGCCGTGGATGCCGTCGCGCCCCGTCTTGGCGCCGACGTAGAGCACGTTGTTGCCGACGCCGCTCGCGCGCCCGTAGAAGATGCGGTCGGCGCGGACGACGCCGCAGGTGAAGGCGTTGACGAGGATGTTGCCGTCGTAGGCGCGATCGAAGAAGAGCTCGCCGCCCACGGTCGGCACGCCGATGCAGTTGCCGTAGCCGCCGACCCCCGCGACGACGCCGCGCAGGAGCTGCGGCGTGCGCGGGTGCTCCGGCCGGCCGAAGCGGAGCGAGTCGAGGTTCGCGATGGGGCGCGCGCCCATCGTGAAGACGTCGCGCAGGATGCCGCCGACGCCGGTCGCCGCGCCCTGGTAGGGCTCGATGTACGACGGGTGGTTGTGCGACTCCATCTTGAAGACGGCCGCGAACCCGTCGCCGATGTCGACGACGCCCGCGTTCTCGCCGGGCCCCTGGATGACCCGCGGGCCTGTCGTGGGCAGCCGGGCGAGGTGGACGCGCGAGCTCTTGTACGAGCAGTGCTCGCTCCACATCACGCTGAGCACGCCGAGCTCGGTGAACGTCGGCTGCCGCCCGAGGCGCTCGCGCGCCCGCTCCCACTCGCTCGCCGAGAGCTTGTGCGCTTGCGCGAGCGCGGGGTCGACCGGCGGATCGCCGGGGAAGGGGGAGGGGGCGTTGACAGGGGCGGCAGCGGCGGCGCTCATCGCGGCCTAGCTAGCGCAAGGACGGGACGAGGGGAAGAGCGGGTGGGCCCGTCTCCTGTGCGGGTGGGTCCCGCTCCGGGTGGATCCCGGTCGGGTTCGCTCTAGGCGTCGCGCTTCACGAGCAGCGCGGTGAGGTCGTCGATCTGCTTGGCCGAGCCGGCGAAGCGGCGCACCTCGGCGAGGAGCGCGCCCAGGATGTCGGACGTGGGGCGCGCGTGCAGGCGGTGGATGAGGTCGCCGACGCGCTCCTTGCCGAACACCTGCCCGGCGGCGTCCTGGTACTCGTAGAAGCCGTCGGTCAGCAGCACGAGGAGATCGCCCGGCGCCATCACGAGGGGCGGCATCGGGGGCAGGTCGAGATCCTTGAACATGCCGAGCGGGACGGTCGACGGATCGCGCCACACGATCTGGCCCTCGGCCGCCCGGTAGTGGAGCAGCGGCCCCTGCCCGGCGGCGTGGTAGCGGAGCTGGTGCGTCGTCGGGTCGAGGATCCCGAGGAACGCCGTGATGAAGCGGTCATTCGGCAGGTCCTCGAGGAGCTGCTGGTTCACGTGGTGCATGAGCGCGTCCATGTCGGCCGAGAGGCGCAGGCCGATGCGGAGCATCGCGCGGAACTGGGTCACGCTGAGGGCGGGGCCGATGCCGTGCCCGGCCGCGTCGGCGAGCAGCAGGAGCATCGGCGACATGTCCGCGCGCTCGTCGAGCCGGATGACGTCGTAGATGTCGCCGCCCGTGTCGTCCGCCGGCTTGCTGAACGCCGACAGCGAATAGCCGGGGCAGCGCGGCAGCCGCCGCAGGAGGATGTTCTGCTGGATGTCGCGCGCGATGGTGAGGTCGTGCTCGAGCTTCAGCTTGATCATGCGCTCCTCGAGCAGGAGCGTGCGCTGCACGGCCACGGCCGCCTGCGCCGCGAGCAGCTCCGCCACGTCGCGCTCGTCCGGGCCGAAGTGGTCCGCCTTCGAATTCAGCATCTGGAGCACGCCGACGAGCTTGTCGTCGAGCCCGATGAGCGGCACCGTGATGAGGGATTTCGTATGATACCCCGTCCGGCGGTCGATCTCCTGATTGAACCGCGGGTCGGAATAGCAGTCGTCGACGAGGATGGTCTGGCGCTTGCGCGCGCACTCCCCGGCGATGCCCTTGTCGATGCTGACGCGGATCTGGGCCTCGCCCGTGGCGACACGGGAGTAAAGCTCCTTGGCCTCCTCGTCGTAGAGGAAGACGCTCCCGCGGTCGGCGCCTATCACCTCCCGCCCCGTCTTGATGATGAGCTCGAGCAGCTCGGTGAGATCGCACGGCGCCGCGAGCTTGCGCGAGACGTCCAGGATCAGGATGAGCGACGACGCATCGATCAGGGAGGGAGTGCCCACGCGCATGCGGCCGGAGAGTTTGGGCTACGTGGAAATAGGGGTCAAGACATGGTCTCGCCCCGGGTGCTCATGACGACGTCGTCGCCGGCGCGTGCCCACGCCGCCGTTCCGCCGTTCCGGCAGGGTTCCGCCGTTTCGCCGCGCCGCCGCGCCGCGTTCCGGCGCCGTGGGGATCTCCGGCGTCCCTGGGCGTGCCCCGGCGCGCGTCGGTGTTCCTGACCTCGGCGCGGCCCAATTTTCGAGCGACGACGGTCGCGAGCGCCCCGGTGACGCTGCGAGATCGCCGTCGATGCCGCCGGCGCAGGGACCGGGGCGGTGGAGGTCGGCGCTACCACCTCGGCCCTACCTGTCCTAGAACACGCGACGCACTCTCCTTGAAAGCGAGCTCTTCGATGAACCGCCTCCGCCTCGTCGCCCTCGTCCCGGCCGTTGCCCTGGTCGTGGCGGCCTGCGACGCGCCGCCCGCTCCCGCCGGCGCGGCGCCCGACGCCTCGCCCTCCGCCGCGCAGGCCCTGCCGCAGCCGGCCGCCGCGCCGCAGCAGCCGGCTGACGCGCCGCCGCAGGCGAGCGCCCCCGCGGCGGCCCCCGGCGCGGGCGCTCCGACGACGCCGGACGCGGCGGCGGGCGGCGGTGCGTCGGCCGACGCGGGCGCGCCGGCGGAGGACGCGGGCCGGAAGCGCGAGGACGCTGGCGCCGCGACGGCGGCGCGCGACGCGGGGACGGTCGTCGGCGACGCGGCAGCGCGCGACGCGGGCGGAGGGCGCGCCGAGGCGCCGGCGGCGACCTCCGCGCCCGCGCCCGGCACGGCGGCGCCGCCCGCGGTGCCGCCCGCCGAGGTGGGATCCGCGGACGCCGTAGCGGCCGAGGTCGACGCGATCTTCGTGGGCAAGAAGACATACTCCGCCCGCTTCAAGCAGGAGCACACGCAGAAGGTCTCGGGTGCCGTCAAGAAGCAGAGCGGCGCGCTGTCGGTCCAGAAGCCGGACAGGATCTCGTTTCGCTACGATCCGCCGAACCAGAACCGCATCGTCTCCGACGGCGTGTCGCTCAAGGTCTACGTCGCCGAGGACCGGCAGATGTTCGTCACGCCGGTGCAGAACTCGGAGTATCCGGGCGCCCTCTCGTTCCTCATGGGCCACGGGCTCCGCCCGTCGTTCACGTTCACCTTCAACGACAAGGCGAAGTTCGAGGGCGGCCCCGTGCTCGTCGGCAAGCCGCGGGCGCCGACTCCCCACTACGAATTCGTGATGTTCTATATCGACAAGGCGCTCCTCGCGAAGAAGGACCCTGGCGTCGTGCGCCGCGTCCTCATCGTCGACGCGCAGGGCAACCGGAACCGGTTCGACTTCGAGGACGCGTCGCAGCCCGCGTCGATCGATCCGGCGGAGTTCCAGTTCACGGCGCCGCCCGGCACCGACGTCAAGCAGAACGGATGACCCCGCACCTCTCGCTCTCGGAGCTCTTTCCCGACATCCATCCGGAGTGGATCCTCGCCGAGGACGGCGATCTCCTCGTCGTCGACAAGCCGGCTGGCCTGTCGACGCACGCGCCGGAGGCGGAGCGGATCGACGACATGGTGACGCGCCTCCGCGCCTTCCTCCGCGGCCGGGGCGACGCGGAGGCGTACCTCGGGATCCACCAGCGGCTCGATCGCGACACGTCGGGGGTCCTGCTGTTCACGCGGCGGCGCGAGGCGAACGCGGCCATCGCGCGGCAGTTCGAGGGGCGCACGGTGCAGAAGACGTACGTGGCCGCGGTCTCCGGCTTCGGCGATCGGCCGCCGCGCGGCACCCTGCGGCACCGCCTCGTCCCGGCGCCGGGAGGTGCGATGCGCGCGCTCGCCGAGACCGGCGGGGCGCGGGAGGATCGGGCCGCGAGCGGCGTGCTGGCCATCACCCGCTACCGCCTCCTCGAGCGCCGCGGCGACCGCGCCCTGCTCGAGCTCCGGCCCGAGACAGGCCGCACGCATCAGCTCCGGGTGCAGCTCGCGGCGATCGGCCTCCCCATCGCCGGCGATCCGCTCTACGGCGGCCCCGCGGCCCCGCGCCTGCTCCTGCACGCCGCCGAGCTCCGCCTCGATCACCCGGCCACGGGCGCGGCCGCGACCTTTCGCTCGCAGCTGCCGGCAGTCTTCGAGGCGTGGCTCGCGGCCGCGCCGGCGGACCCGTACGCGGGCGGCGTCGCGGCCGTCGAGCGCGCCATGCGCGAGGCCGCCGAGCGGCGGTACGGGATCGCGCGCGCGGGGGACACCACGGCGCTCCGGCTCGTCCATGGCGCGGGCGACGGCCTCCCCTCCGTCTCCGTCGACCTGTACGGCGAGCACCTCGTCGTGTCGCTGTCCGGCGCGGGCGAGGGCGAGCCGGGCGCGCCGCCGCGGGACCTCGTGCTCGACGCGGCCCACCGGCTCGGGGCGAAGGGCGTCTACCTCAAGGCGCGCCCGAAGCACGCGAGCGTCATCGTCGACGCGCGGCGCGAGGAGTTCGCGCCGCGGCACGCCGTCCGGGGGGAGGACGCCCCGGAGGAGCTCACCGTCTTCGAGCACGGCTTGCCGTTCAAGGTGCGGCTCGGCGACGGGCTCTCGACCGGCATCTTCCTCGACCAGCGCGAGAACCGGCGGCGGGTGCGGGAGCTGGCCCGGGGGGCCCGGGTGCTGAACCTGTTCGCCTACACGGGGGCGTTCACCGTGGCGGCCGTGGCGGGCGGCGCGCGCGAGAGCGTGACGGTCGACGTGTCCCGGGGCGTGGTCGCCTGGGCGCGCGACAACCTCGCCGCGATCGGCGCGGACCCGGCGGCGCACGTCGTGGTCGAGGCCGACGTGTTCCCGTGGCTGAAGGCCGCCGCCCAGTCCGACCGGCGCTTCGACCTCGTCGTGCTCGATCCGCCGAGCTTCGCGACCACGAAGAAGAGCCGCTTCAGCGCGGCGAGCGATTTCGGCGCGCTCGCAGCGCTCGCCTTCCGCGTGCTCGCCCCGGGCGGCAGGCTGCTCGCCTGCACCAACCACCGCGGCATCGCGCGCGCCAGGTTCCGACGCCATTTGCACGAGGCCGCGCGTGAAGCAGGATGCGACGTCGTGCAGATGAAAGATCTCCCCGATCCCGTCGATTTTCCCAGCGAACCAGGCGCGGAGTCCCACCTGAAGAGCGTCCTCGCCAGCGTGGGCGCGCCGTCCGCGAGGGCCCGAGAGGGCGCGCCGCCCGCGAAGGCAGGGAGGGCTGTGCCGTCCGCGAAGGCCACGCCGCCCGCGAAGGCGGGGAAGGCCGCGCCGTTCGCGAAGGCGGGGAAGGCCGCGCCGTTCGCGAGGGCGGCGAAGGCCGCGCCTGCCCGGGGCGCGCGCCGAGGGCCCGCTCCGGCCCGGACGACCCGCCGAGGTGCGCGATGAGCCAGCGGCGCCTGCTCATCACGATCAGCTCGTACAGCTACCTCGAGCCTGCCTTCCTGGCCGCGGGCGACTTCGAGCGCGGCCTCGTCGAGCGCAAGAGCTTCCCCGATGGCGAGCGCTACCTGCGCGTCGCGGTCGACTGCTGGGGGCGCGACGTGGTCCTGCTCGGCGGCGCCCCCCGGGACCTCGACTGGCTGGAGATCTACGACCTCGGCTGCGCCATCTCGCGCGCGGGCGCGCGGTCGCTCTCCATCGTGATGCCTTATTTCGGCTACGCGACCATGGAGAGGGCCGTGAAGCCGGGCGAGGTGGTGACCGCGAAGACGCGGGCGCGGCTCATCTCGGCGATCCCCTCGTGCGACGCGGGCACGCGCATCTTCCTCTTCGATCTGCACACCGATGGCATCGAGTTCTACTTCAGCGACTCGCACGTGACGCGCCACCTCTACGGCGCTCCGCTCATCACGCAGGCGGTCCGTGAGCTGATGGGCGATCGCCCGTACGTGCTGGCGGCGACGGACGCGGGCCGGGCCAAATGGGTGCAGAGCCTCGCCCGCGCCCTCGGGGTCGAGCCGGCGTTCGTGTACAAGGAGCGGAGAGGCGATGGCGTCGGCGTGACCGGCATCAACGCCGATGTCTCGGGCCGCGAGGTCGTCATCTACGATGACATGGTCCGCACCGGCTCATCGCTCGTCCAGGCGGGGCGCGCCTACCTCGCCGCCGGCGCATCCAAGGTCCACGCCGTCACGAGCCACCTCGTCTTGCCGGGCGACTCGCTCGAGAAGATCAGGAAGGCCTCCGTGTTCACGACGCTGCTCGGGACCGACTCTCACCCTGGCAGCCAGCAGCTCGCCGATGCGCCCGGCGCCCTCCGCTCGGTGGCGCCGCTCCTGGTGCGCGCGCTCGAGCGGGAGACCTAGGGCACCTCCGGCCCTACGTGAGGTTCGTGAGCGGCCCGGTGCAGTACTCACGCAAGCCGAACGTGGTCCGGGGGTCGCCGAACAGGTTCAAGATCGAGACGAGCAGGTCGTTGTGCGGGAGATTCGGGTACCGGACCCAGCGCCCGGTGCGCAGGCCCCCGCCGCCGCCGGCCAGCAGGAACGGCATGTCCGTCTTCCTGTGGGTCGGCGGATCCGAGATCTCGGAGCCGAAGAAGACGACGCTCTCGTCGAGCAGCGAGTGCCCGCCCATGTCGACCTTCGCCATCTCCTGCAAGAGATAGAGGTGCTGCTCCGAGTACCAGGTGTAGATGAGCTCGCACTCGGCCGGCCTGAAGCCGCCCATTTCCTGGTAGAAATGGTGGTGCTCGGTCAGGTTCAGCCACGGCAACGTGTGCTTCGCCTCGGTGTCGCTCCACTGCAGGGTGCCGACCGCGGTGATGTCGCAGGCGAGCGCCATCACCAGCATGTCCGTCATCAGCTTGCCCACCTTGGGGATCGCCGCGTCGGTCGAGCTGTCCACGATGACGCCGGCGTCGTCCGCGTCGAGCCCCGCGCTCGGGTTGTAGTCGGACGTGTCGACCCTCGTCGGGGCCCGGCAAGCGCTCGTCGCAGCCGGCGTGCTGGCGAGGCTCTGCTCGATCTCGCGGATCTTCGTCAGGTGCTGGTCGAGCTTCTGCTTGTCGGCCGCGCCGAGCCTCGCGGAGACGGCGGCGTAGCGCCGGTCGACGAAGTCGAGGATCGATCGCTTCCGCGCGAGGCGGAGGGCGGCGTCGTTGCTGGCTCCGGGGTCCAGCGTGCCGAAGAGATCGGTGAAGATCTCCACCGGATCGAGGCGCGGCGGGATGGGGTTGTACGGCGCGGTGTCCTCGAAATTGGCGATGTTCATCGGCGACATCAGGCCGTGGGACTTGCCCGTCGCCCAGCGCACCGCGAGCTGGAGGCTCGCCTTCGCCTTCTGACCGGCGGAGATCCGGGAGGCGATCACCTGATCGATGGACGGCCCCCTCGCGTAGCCGGTCGAGGTGGTCATCTGATCCGTGCCGGTGAGCCAGGCGATGATCCCGCTCTGGTGCTGCTCCCCGCGCGCGCTCTTCATGTCGAGGCCGTCGACGACGAGCAGCCGGTCCTGCACCGGCGCGAGCGGCGCCAGGATGGGGCCCAGCGTGAAGCTCGCCTCGGTGCCGGTCGGACGCCAGCGGTCGATCAAGGTCCCGCCGGGCGTGTAGACGGCGAGGAAGCGCCTGGCGGGGGCGGGTTGCGCGCGCGCCGGGCGCTCGGGTCCCATGATCTCCAGCCACGGGAGCGCGACGGCGATGGCGCCGGCGCCTCGCAGCATGGCACGCCGGCTCAAGCGGAATCTCGACATACCCTTCGCTCCTTTCAGGCAGCCATGTGGAGGAGACCGTCCGTCTGGGTGAGCTCGACGAGGAGCGCAGGTTCGTGACTTGCGGACCCAGACATGGTTCTCCCCCCTCACCCGCATCGGCCAAGCCGAGATCCCCTGATTCAACAACACCTTTTACGAAATGACCAGGGGGATTGTCGTGCGGGGCCCACCACGATGCGGCTCACCACGAGGGCACATGCCGCCGCGCTGGTGCGAGGGGCGTGCGAGGGGCCACGTCGTCGAGCGCGCAGCGCGCGGCGCCGAATTCCCTTGCCGGCGTCGATCGGCGCGTGGATGCTCGCCCCGGATGCGCGGCTCGCGCAGAAAGGATGAGCGTCGAGGCCATGGACGAGCTCGTACGACAGGTCGCAGAGAAGGTTGGCATCTCGGAAGACAAGGCCCGCGTGGCCGTGGAGACGGTGGTCGGCTTCCTGAAAGAGAAGCTCCCCGCGCCGCTCGCCGCCCACGTCGACACCGCGCTCGGCGCGGCGGCCCCCGCCATCGCCAACCTCGACGTCGGCAGCCTCGCGGGCTCGCTCGGCGGCCTTTTCGGCAAGAAGTAGCGGCATCTCCGCCGAGCGCGCCGCCGGAGCGCTCTCGACCGAAGTCCATCTCTCCTCTCTTGATCCTGACCTGGACGACGCCGCCTCCGCGCTTCGCGCGCTCCGGGTGGAGATGCGCTCATGTCCAGGACGTGCTCGCGCTTCGCTGCCTGGCGCGGCGTGAGCATGCGCCGATGGCGCCCCGGCACGTCACGGCTCCGTCCTGGTCCGGCGCGCGCGCGACCCGGCGCCGCGACCGCGGCCCCGATCTGGGTTGAGTCTTCGCATCCCCGCGAGCGCGGGCCCTCTAGCGGGCCGTCTCGGGCGCGGCGGCGGTCGACAAGCGTGGAGAACCGCGGGTTTCCTGGACGACGCGCGCGCAGCGATGGATAGCGGCTGCACAGGCGGGCTCCGGCACCGGGCTTGCGAGCATCGAACGCCTGGAGAAGCACCCGCCCACCTCCGTCTTCACGCGGGCGGTCCGCTTCCGCGAGGAGAGGAGCGATATTCCATGGCGTCCGTGATCGGCGGCGAAGCCGCGTTCATCGGGTCCTTGACCGAACTGATCGAGCTCAACTGGTCCACGGTGGACGCGCTCGCAGCAGCGCTCTCGCGGATGAGCCGACCAGGTGACAAGAGCCGGCTCGCGAGCTTCCTTCACGATCACGAGCGTCACCTCGAGGTGCTCGCCGCCCTGGCCCACGAGCTCGGCGAGCCGCCGGTGGAGAGCGCCGTCCGACCCAAGCTGAAGAGCAAGGCGCTGACGAACGGGATGGTCGGAGATCGCGCGATCCTCGAGGCGATGAGGCATTACGAGGAGGACAGCTGCGCTGCTTACGAGCGGATGATATCGTTCCGCGAAGGCCTCTCCGAGCGCGCGCGCGACGTCCTCCGGCACTCGCTCGCGGTGGAGCGGCGCCACCGGGACTGGTTCTCCGAGCAGCTCGACTCGCGACAAGGGCTTTTGCTGCTGCCGCTGTAGCGCGCGAGCGCCCTTTGGAAGACGCGGCTTTCTTCCGTCGTCTCGTGTATCATCGCGGCGATGATTCGCCCTCTCGTCCTTGCATCCCTTGGCGTCGCCCTTCTCCTCCTCGGCTGCGACGAGCCCCCGAAGCCCGTTACGGGAGCGGCCTCGGCCGCGCCTTCTGCTGCGAAACCGGCCGACGCGTCTCCCGCCGCGAGCCCCGCAGCCACGGCCAGCGCGCCGCCGAAGAAGCAAGAGGTGGTGTGCACCAAGAGCGATCCGGTGACCTTCTCTCATCCGGCGCTCGAGGCCAGGGTGCGGCAGCAGCTCCAGAAGCCCGAGGGGCCGATCAAGCGCGCCGAGCTCAAGAACATCAAGACCATGAACCTGTCGGACGCCCAGGGGCTCGACGAGCTCGATCCGTGCCTCTTCCCCGAGCTCACGGGTGTCAAAGGGCTCTACCTGCCGCCGGGCAAGATCGACGACCTCCGCCCGATCAAGGGCCTGCTCCGGCTGGAGTCGCTGCGCGTCTCGGCGACCCTGGTCAAGGACCTCTCGCCGCTCTCCGGCCTGGTCAAGCTCGACCGGCTCGACATCGGCCGCACGCCCGTCGCCGACCTCTCGCCGCTCGCCGGCCTCACCAGCCTCACCGAGCTCCAGCTCGATGAGACCGAGGTGACCGACGTGGGCCCGCTCGCCGGCCTGAAGAAGCTCGAGATGCTCCAGATGAAGCGGACGCGGGTGAGCGACGTGTCGCCGCTCCGCGAGCTCAAGAGCCTGAAGAACGTCTACCTCGAGGGCTCGCGGGTCGAGGACGCGAGCCCGCTCCGGTCGATCCCCGGGATCAAGATCCACGAAGGCTGAGGCGGCCGGCCCTCGCGCCGCCGCCGGCGTGCCGCGCGGAGCGCTGCCGCGCGCGGGCCGCGCCGAGCGCCGCCATCGCGAGGAGCCCGAGCTGCCAGCCCGCCCCAGCGGAGCCCGCGGCGCCCGCGCCGGCTGCGCCGCACTCGCAGCGCAGCTGCCCGTGAACGCCGACGTTCGCGCCGGGCGCGCCCTCCTCCGCGTCTCCGGTGGCTGGAGCGCCCCCGGAGCCGGCCTCGCCAGCCCCGCCGGCGCCCGCGCTGCCGCCTTCGCCTGGCAGCGGCGGCGCGTCGATGACGTGGGGCACCGGCCCGGAGCCCTGCACCAGGAACGGGCGCGGCCGCAGCGCCGGCCCGAGCGGCAACGCGGCGAGCCTCGCTGCCGGCCACACGACGGCCTCGCCCGGATCGAGGTGCCACGCGGCCGCCGCATCGGCATCCGGCACGGCCCGCCGCTCCGCGCCGTCGATCAGCCAGAGGGAGGCCGCGCCGTCGTCGCCGCGCACGAGCAGCGGCGACGAGGGGAACGCGTCGCCCTCCGGCAGCGCCTGGAGCGCCGCGTCCGGCGCGATGGCGATGTCCCAGAACCGCGAGAACCCCCAGGCGTCCAGCGCGCCGTCGCCGCCGAGCGGCCGCCTCACGCCGGAGGGCAGATCGAGCGGGCACTCGAGGGCCCTCGGGCTCCCCTCGAGCTCCACCTCCTCGCCGCTCGAGCCGTCGACCCCGTAGGCGTGGACCGCGTGGTCGCCCCCGAGCAGGCTGAGCGGCATCGGCGCCTCGAAGCCGTGCGCGCACGAGCCGAGCGGCTCGCAGAGGTCGTCGCGGCGCAGGTCCGCGGGGAAGCTGTAGCCCTCCGCGCCCTCCTCGGTCGCGGGCACGTCGAAGTAGAGCCGCGCGTCGCCCGGCGCGCTCTCCGCGTCCGGGTCGCGGGTCCACCCCGCGATACCGCTGCAGCCGGCGGCCTCGAGGGCGCCCTCGGGGGGCTCGTTGAGCAGCGCCTCGTACGAGGCGACGAGCGATGTGTAGGGCGGCACGTAGACCACGCCGACGCCGCTCACGGACTGCCGCACGTTGAAGTGCAGGTGAATGGTCGTCGGCGTGCTCCCGTAGACGTTGGACACCCGCCCGATGCGCTCTCCCCGCGACACGTCCTGGCCGGGCGAGACCTGGACATTCGACATGTGCAGGTAGTCGTAGCGAGTCCCGTCCTCGCCGGTCAGGTAGACAGAGTAGCCGCCGACGCTCGTGATGGTGCCATCCACCACCGCGACGACCCAGTGTCTCCCCGCCTCGCACGTCGCCGGCCGGATGTCCTGCCCCTGGTGCCCTGTGCCGGAGGGGCAGAGAGGCATCTCCCACGAGCGCGACTCGCAGTAGTTGTCGTGCCACGGGTAGGCGTAGTTGTCCGTATCGCACTGTCCACCGGCCGGGCCCGCGCTCCCGCCTTTGCCGTAGACCTGGGAGTTGGCGAACGCCGGGCCCTCCTCGAGCGGAAAGCGCATGGAGGGCGCATACACGACGTCGTCGGCGCGCCCCTCTCCCGAGCCTGAGAGGAGCTCGCCGGCCGGACGGTACGAGAACGGATCGGCCGCGGCGGCGCGCGGCGGGAGCGCGAGCGCGAGCGCGGCTGTCGCGAACAGCGAGGCCAGCGCGGCGGGGCGGGGGCGCGGCGGGCGGAGCGGGCGGAGCGGGCGGAGCGGGCGGAGCGGGCGGAGCGGCGAGATCATGGCATGTGTCCCGCGGCCCTGGGCTCGTCGCCGCCCACATAGACGAGCTCCGAGGCGAGCTCGAGGAGGAGCGCGTCCGATGCGCAGGCCGGCGCCTCCGGGGAGGCGCACTCGACGTCGAGCGCGTACGAGACGCCGTTCTCGGTCCACGACGCGCTCCAGATACCCTCGTTCGCCGTGACGAACGCTGGCGTGCCGCGCACGGCGCGGGCCCCCCGGAACGGTGGAATGCTTGGATACTTGCGCGATAGGCGGGTCATCGTGAGCGAGACGGTGATCGCGTCCGTCTTTGCCCAGAACGAGGTCCAGTGCTCCCTGGCGACGAGGACCGGCGCCGCGAGGAGCTCGCGCCGCGACGGCACGAGCACCGGGACCCGCGAGGCCCTGGCGGCGTGGGCCGCGGTCTCCGGCAGCGCCGCGAGCGCGCTCCGGTCGACCGAGGCGGAAGGGGGCCAGGTGACGGCGGAGATCACCGGGGTTGCCGCCGCGGACAGCGGCTGGGCGGCCGCAGGATCGGGCGGCGTCTCGGCGGGAGGCGCGGCCTGGTCGCACGCGGCGACCGCGACAGAGAGGAGGATAACAACAGCAGTGGGCGCGCCGCGCATGAGGCCTCGCGGAAGGGGACCCTCTATTCTAGTCGAAAATCGGCAGGTCTGCCCAAGAGGCGGTGGGGGGCGCGCAAGATGTCGCCAGGATGTGACCGGGACGCCTTGATGCTTTGCGTGATGGCGCCGTGGGAGAGCTGTCCGAGGGGGCTTCGGCTCGGCGTCCCCCCGTTCAGCCGCCGCTCGCCATCGTCAGCATGTCGTCCAGAAGGAGCTTGAGGTGCGGGCACTTGGCGTAAGCGACGCCGGGATCGAGCGCCCGGAACAGGTTGGTGCCGTCGATCACCTTTTTGTATCCCCTCTTCAGCTTCTCGCGATAGAGGCGATCAAGGAGTTTCGCTGGCGGCATGTCGAAGTTGACGGCCTCCGGCTGCGCGCACTTGCCCGGGAGCGCGCCGCGCACCTCCGCCGGAAGAATCGAGGGATTGGACAGCAGCCATGCCTCCGTCTCGTGCACCGCAAAATGCTGGCGGTACCTCGGATTCCGCACCTTGCTCTCGATGTCCTTTTTAAACCACGCGTATCGCTCGAGCGCCGTGGTCCTGTCCGCAGGGTAGATGGTCGGGCCGTACAGATCGAGCAGGCCGACCGCTCCCACGACACCCGCGCCCACTTTGCCGGTCAAGTTCAGCTCCACCTTCTTGGCGATCTCGTCATAGAAATCAGGCCAGCCCTCGAAGCGAACAGTCTTGATGCCGATGGGTTGCGGGACCCGTGGGTCGAGCCACCGCTTCAGGAACTCGGGTAATGCCTTCTCGGTGCGGCCCTCGACGAAGAGGACGATCTTCATACCATCCCCTCGAGCTCTCTCGAGCGGAACAGAGCGCCAAGCGTATATTGATCGAGCCACCGGCGGAGCTCATCCCCATCGATGATCGACAGACGTGTCTCGCCGTCCTGCCAGAGCGCCACCGTGGTCACTGGAGGCTCCCCGCCGAAGGCGTCTAGGAGCTGGTCAGAGTGCGTGGTCAAGACGACCTGGGAGCGCTCGGCCGCGTCGGCGGCGAGCTCTGCCACGATGGGCAGCATGCTCGGGTGGAGGCCCACCTCCGGCTCGTCGATCGCGATGAGATCGGCGGGACTGGGGCTTGCGAGGATGGCGAGCAGAAGGAGAAAGCGGACCGTGCCGTCCGACAGATCTGCGGCCGACTGCTCTGTTCGCAGAGACCTCCACCGGACACGGAGCTGTACGCGCTGGTCCGCCGCCGGCGGGAAGACGAGCTCCTCGTAATCCTGGCTGAACGCCGCCCGCATCGCTTCATCGACCACCCTCTTGAAGTCGCGACTCCCCGTGTAGAGCGTGTGGAGCACCGGGATGAGGTTCTGCCCGTCCGCGGCGATACGGCGGTCCATCCTCGCCACGGCGGCCTGCCTGAGCGACGCCTGCTGATCGACGTGCACGTCATGATAGATCGACCAGCCCGATAACACGTCGCGGAACCCCAGCACCTGCGCGTTCCCAAACGGTCCTGCCAAGAGCGACAGCAGCGTCTGGTCGTCTGGTACGCTTCCCTCGTGCGCGGCCAGCTTGCGCTCCCGAGAATCGAACATCACAGCGTGGCCAGGACGCCTTTCAAGGAATTTCTTTGGTTCAGCTTTCTGGCCAATCTCCTTGAGATGATAGTTCGCCAGCTGCTCGTGCTCGATCCTGTACGCGCTCGTCCCACCGAGCCTCCGGAGGCGCAGCTCGTACGTCAGCGCCTCCTTGACGCGGTCTCGTCCTTCGCCGAGCGGGTCCGTCTTCATCGTCCAGGAGATCTCCTGCGCCGCACCATCCCAGAGGAGAGGAGCGATGCCACCCCACCGCAGCACCTCCTGAGGCAACTCGCCCAGTGCGCTTCTCTGGAGCAGTGCGAGCGCACGAAGCAAGTTTGACTTGCCAGAGCCATTGGGGCCGATGATGACGTTCAGTCGACCAGGCTGCCACGTCACGTCACGCAATGAGCGGAATCCAGCGATACTCAGCTTCTGGATACCCACGGTACGATCCTTTCTGTGAATTCGCTGTGCCGGGCGTGCTGGTCTGCGGGACAGGAGCTGCCGCCGGTGCCATCATCGAAGCGGCCGGCGTGTTCGAGCGCGTTGTAACACCGCCCCCTGGAGTTCGGCCAGCGCTGGACCCTCTCTGCCGGCCGACCGCCCCCTCAGAGCGTCGTCCCGCCCGCCGCCCGCGCGAGCGCCTGGTCGATCGCCCCCGGGCTGAACCCCACGAGGATCTGCCCCCGCACGTCGATGATCGGGATGCTGCCCCCGCGCTGGTGGCTCTTCGCGAGCTTGTCCTGCATCTCCGCGGCCGCGCCCGCGTCCTCCTCGATGTCCTTCACTACCGCGGCGATCCCCTTCGAGCGCAGGTAGTCCGCGGCCTGGTGGCACGGCTTGCACCACGAGGCGCCGTAGATGATCACCGTGACCCCCGCGAGGTGGCTCGGCGCGCCCGGCGCGCCGGCGCCCGCCGAGCCGCCGGGGCCCGGCGCCGCGGGCGGCGGCGCCGTCTTCGCGAGGTGCTCGGCGCGCCGCTTCTCCAGCAGCGACTCCCATTCCCTCCGCGGCATCGTCCGGACCGCATACGTGCCGTCCGGCCGCTTCTGCGTCAGATCCGCGACGTAGAACGCGTCCCGCGTCCCCTCCGTCCGGTCCGAGAGCATGGCGCGCACGAGCGCGCGTCCCTCGGCCGGCACGTCGGCCGGATGCAGCTCGACGTGCGTGTCGCCCTTCTCGTCGATCCACGTCAGCATCAGGTTCGCCGTGTCGTCGCGGAGCTCGAGCGGCGGCAGCTCGGCGACGGCCTGCGCGGGCGTGGTGCCGTCGTCGCGCTTCTCCTTGCACGCCGGGCCGAGCGCCGCCGCGGCGAGCGCGAGCAGCACCCCCGCGACGCGAGCCCCCCGCGCGCCCCGCGCCCCCCCCGCTTCCCGCTTCACGCCTCGCCTCCCGCCGTCGCCGAGGCCCCGAGCTCCTCGCTGAGCGCCATCCACTCCGCCATCGCCGCGTCGACGCGCTTCGCGAGCGCCTGCTCCTCGCGCGCCGCCGCCGCGAGCTTCGCCCAGTCGCCGCCCGGGTCCTGCTTCAGCGCGTCGCGCATCTCCGCGAGCTTCGCCTCACCCGCCGCGATCTCCGCCTCCAGCTCCTTGACCCGCTTGCGCTTGCGCTCCGCCGCCCGCGCCGTCGCCTTGTCGCTCTCGAACGCCCGCCGGCGCGCCGCCGCGTCGCCCGCGCCCGCGTCGGCCGGCGGCGGCATCGTCGCGCCGCTCCGCCGCACCGCGCGGCCAGGCGCCTTCGCGCCCCGGTCCGCCGCCTCCGCCCGCGGCTCCTCGCGCGGCGGCGGCGCGCTCGCCGTCTTCCGCGCTCCGCGCGCGCCCTTCGCCCTCTCGCCCTCCTCGCGGGCGCGCTCCGCCGCCTCCGCCTCGGCCGCGAGCTTCTCGAGGTTGTCGCGGTAGTCGCGGAAGCCGCCGGGGTAGATGTCCACGCGCCCCTCGCGCACCGCGACGACGCGCGTCGTCACCGCCTCCAGGAACCTGCGGTCGTGCGAGACGAGCAGCACCGTGCCCTCGAAGCCCGCGAGCGCCTCCTCGAGGATCTCGGCGGCGGGGATGTCGAGGTGGTTCGTCGGCTCGTCGAGGAAGAGCAGGTTGCGCGGCTCGAGGAGCAGCTTGCCGAGCGCGAGCCGGCTCCGCTCGCCGCCGGAGAAGCCCTGCACCTTCCGGAGCGCGTCGTCCCCGTAGAACCGGAAGCGCGACAGGTACTGGCGTGTCGCGTCGACGTTCATGTCGGCCCGCACGCTGCGGATCTCCTCGACCGCGGTCCTCGACGGGTCGAGCGAGCCGAGGTGCTGGTCGAAGTAGCCCTGGCAGAGGTTCGTCCCGCGCCGCACGTCGCCCGCGTCTTCGGGCGCGCCCGCGCCGGCGAGCAGCTTGAGCAGCGTCGATTTGCCGGTCCCGTTGGGCCCCACGATGCCGACGCGGTCGCCGCGCCGCAGGAGGAGGTCCACGCCGGAGAAGAGCGTGCGCCCGCCGCGCGAGGCGCCGAGGCCGCGCGCGTCGAGCACGATGTCCCCGCTGCGCGGCGCGGGCGCGAACCGGAACCGGACCCGCTCGGCGGTCGCCCACACGTCCTCGGGCCGGTCGATCGTCTCGAGCTTCTCGAGCATCTTGCGCCGGCTCTGCGCCTGCTTCGTCTTCTGGCCGGCGATGTTGCGCCGGATGAAGTCCTCGGTCTTGGCGACGAACGCCTCCTGCCGCTCGGCGAGCTCCCGCTCCCGGGCGAGGTCCTCCTCGCGGGCGACGGCGTAGTCGCTGTACTTGAGCGGGTAGGCGCGGAAGCTGCGCTGCCCGAGCTCGAACGTGTGCGGGCAGACGGCGTCGAGGAACGCGCGGTCGTGCGAGACGCAGAGGAGCGCGCCGCCGAGGCCCGCGAGGTGCTTCTCGAGCCAGGTGATGGTCTCGATGTCGAGGTGGTTCGTGGGCTCGTCGAGCAGCAAGAGGTCGGGCTCGATGGCGAGCACCACGCCGAGCTGCAGGCGCCCGCGCTCGCCGCCGGACAGGCTCGAGACGGGGCGATCCATGTCGGCGGGCGAGAACCCGAGGTGGGCCGCGATGATCTCCACGCGGCGCTCGAGGTCGTCGCCGCCGGCGATGTGGTAGCGGTCGGTGAGATCGCTGAGGCGGGCGAGATCGGCCTCGCTGCCGCTGGCGGCCGCGTGCTGCGCCGCCGTGAGGGCGTGGCGCAGCTCGAGCACCTCCGAGAACCCGGAGAGGAAGGCGTCGAGCACCGTGCCCTGGGCCGCGAGCTCGTGCGACTGCCGGAAGTACGCGAACCGGATCCCCTTGCGGATCACGACCGAGCCCGTATCGGGGGTGAGCTCGCGGGTGACGAGGCGGAGCAGCGTCGATTTGCCCGCGCCGTTCGGGGCCACGAGCGCGGCGCGCTGGCCTTGCTCCAGGGAGAAGGTGATGCCCTGGAAGAGCCTGTCCGCGCCGTAACCGAAGCTGAGGTCGGCGACCTGGAGGACCGTCATTGCGGCCGAGTTCTAGCATGTGTCCGGCGCGCGCAAGGGCGCTCGGGGCGCGGGGCCCACGCCGCGCGGCCCACATCGCGTGGACAGCGTGGATGACCGTGGGCGCTCGCCGCGCAGGCGATGAAGAGGTGGGGGCGCGCCTCGCCCGCCCGGGCAGGCGAGGCGCTCGGGCTCAGCCCTCGGCCATGAGCGCCTTCACGGCCGGGCGCTCCATGATGCGGCCGAGCCATCCCTTCAGGTTCTTCAGCTCGGAGATGTCGATCTTGGCCGCCTGGAGGCCCCAGCCGAGCACGGACGCGAGGTCGAGATCCACCAGGGTACAGCGCTCGCCGGTGACGTACGGGCGGCCGTCGAGGCGGCCGTCGAGGATGCGGAGCAGGCCGCGCGCCTCGGTCATCGCCGCCTCGGCCTGCTTCGCGTCCTGCTGCTCCTTGGGGAACCAGTCGCTCGTGTTCTTGATGTAGCGGAACAGGGCGCTGGTCAGGTTGACCTGGCCCCAGACGAGCCACGTGAGGGCCATCAGCTGCTCGGGCGAGCCGGGGGCCGGCCACAGGCCCTTCTCGACGCCGTAGCGCTCGCCGAGGGCGATCTGGATCGCCGCCGACTCGAACATCGGGGTGCCGTCGATCACGAGGGTCGGCACCTGGCCATTGGGGTTGAGGGCGAGGAACTCCGGCTTCTTCTGGTCGCCGGCGCGCAGATCGACCCGGACGGCCTCGTGGGGGACACCGAGCTCGGCGAGCGTCAGGCGGATGCGCCCAGCGCTCGATTGGGGGGAGTAATAGAACGTGATGGTCATGGTTCGCCTCCGGCGCCCCTTCTAGTGGATCCGATTCGCCGCCGTCACGCTCATCGTGCATGGGACCGCCACGTTTCCTCGGGGCCCTGTCGAAACAGCGATGTTCCCACTTTGTCATGGGAAGCAAGAAATCGACAGAATCGGGCGGGGAGCGCGGGTGAGCGAGGGGGGTCGCTCAGGCATCGATGGGCGTGAAGCGCGAAGAGGACAGTCGTCAGGACAACACGAGCGCTTCTTCTCTCCGGCCGTCTTCACGGTTTCACCACGCCCTCTCCGCGCGAAGCACAGACCTCGAACGACCGGACCTGATCCCGGCGCGGTGACATCACGTCAGTTCTCCTCAGCGGCGCATCCATCGCGATGGTGTCGTATCCTGCTGCACTGGAGCAGATCTTTCCTGTTGCGGGCGAAGAGGGGAGCGCGCCTCGCTCCCGCGGCACCGTCCTTGCCCGCAGCGGGGGCGCCGCGCCCCGCGCACTGCACTGGAGGCGCGCTCTGGAAGGAAAACACGATGCGCAAAATGCTTCTTCACTTTCACGTCGTTCCGATCCTCCTCGCCCTCGCCGGCGGCTGCTCCGGCGAGAGCAACCAGCAGCCCGACACCGGCGGCACGCAGACCGGCGGCACGCAGACCGGCGGCACGCAGACCGGCGGTACGCAGTCGGAGCAGCCGCCGGGGCCGCTCGGGCCCGAGCAGCAGGCGGAGCTCAGCGCGCTGCTCGACGAGCAGGAGTCCTCGGCGAACATGACCGCGGAGGACTTCGCCTCGAGGTACGCTGTCCCCTTCGCCTCGGGCCTGCCCTACGCGCCTGCGGACGCCGAGGGCCTCTCGGTCGTCCAGGGCACCTCGCTCGCCCTCGACCAGGACGAGCTCGCGAAGCTCTCCGCGAACGGCTTCGTCATCTCGGAGAAGAAGACCTTTCCGACCTTCGCTTACGGCTACGCGAGCATCTACGCGCTCGACCTGCCGCTCTACGTCTCCGCCGACTCCATCCTGTACGCGGTCCACCGCTCGTACGACGCGATCCTGAAGGGCGTGGAGCTCGCCGCGCTCGCGCCCGAGCTAGGGGCGATGCTCGAGGAGATGCGCGCGCAGCTCGCCGCAGGGGCCGGCGGTGAGCTCGGCGCCGAGGCGCGCGCCGACGCCGACCTCTTCACGGCCGTGGCGCTCTCGCTGCTGAACGACGCGCCCGTCGCGCCCGTGGCGGGCGCCGACGCCGCGAAGATCGACGAGCTCGTCGCGGGCGCCAAGGCCCACCAGGGCGCGGGCGAGGTGCGCCTCTTCGGCTCCGAGCGGATCATGGACTTCTCGCAGTTCGAGCCCCGCGGCCACTACACCGACTCGCCGGTGCTCCAGCGCTACTTCCGCAGCATGATGTGGCTCGGCCGCGTCGACTTCCGCTTCCTCGAGACCCAGCAGGACGGCACGCAGGTCCTGCAGAGGCGGCAGCTCGAGGGCGCCTATGTGCTGCGCGCCCTCGCCGACGAGAACACCCTCGCCCGGTACACGCGCATCGACGACACGGTCCAGACGTTCGTCGGCGAGAGCGACTATATGACGCTGCCCGAGCTCGACGTCCTGCTCGCGGACCTCGGCCTCGACGGCGCCGCCGGCCTCGCCGGGCTCTCGGACGAGCAGATCATCGACGTCGTGGTGAAGAAGGGCCACGGGACGCAGCGGATCTCGAGCCACATCATGATCAACGGCCTCGGCAAGGGCACGATGCCCCTCTCGTCGAGCTTCGCGCTGCTCGGCCAGCGGTACGTCGTCGACTCGCACGTCTTCTCGAACGTGGTCTACGACCGGGTGAAGGGCGGCACCGTCAAGCGCATGATGCCGAGCCCGCTCGACGTGGGCTTCGCCGCGCTCGGCAACGATCAGGCGGGCCTGTTGCTCGCGCCCGAGCTCGGGCAGTTCCCCTACGCGCCGGACCTGCACATGATGCGCGTGCTCGTCGACGCGCACCCCGGCGACTTCTGGAGCAAGAACCTCTACAATCACTGGCTCGGCGCGCTGCGGGAGCTGTCGCCGTCGAAGGCGCTCGCCGACAACGCGGGGCTGCCGGCGGTGGCGAAGACCGAGGCGTGGGGCCGGCGCCTCCTGAACACCCAGCTCGCCTCGTGGGCCGAGCTCCGGCACGACACGCTGCTCTACGCCAAGCAGTCGTACACGGGCGGCGCCACGTGCGAGTTCCCGGACGCCTACGTCGACCCGTACCCGGCGTTCTTCGCGCGCATCGCCGATCTGGCCGAGCAGGGCGCCCGCGTGGTCGAGACGCTCGATCTGTCGGGCGGGCCATCGCTGCCGGACGCGCCGTCGTCGTCGCTGCTGGAGCAGCGGGTGCCGGCGTACTTCGCGCTCCTGCAGCGCGTCGCGCGGACGCTCGGCGAGATGGCCGAGAACGAGCGCGCCGGGGTGCCCCTCACGGCGGAGCACCTCGATTTCATCAACCAGGCCGTCCGGATCCAGAGCGGCTGCGGCTCGGACGTGGGGGCGGATGGCTGGTACGCCGAGCTCTTCTTCGACATGTCCCAGACCGTGATCCAGGACCCGACGATCGCCGACGTGCACACGCAGCCGACCGATGCGGGCGGGGCGCCGGTCGGGCGCGTGCTGCACGTGGGCACCGGCCTGCCGCGGCTCATGGTCGTCACCGCCGATCCCTGCGGCACGCCGCGTGCCTTCGTGGGGCTCGCCTCCTCGTACTTCGAGAAGATCACCGGGGACTTCCAGCGCATGACCGACGAGGCGTGGGCCGGCGAGCTCCACCAGGCGACGCCTGACGACGTCGCCTGGATGAAGGCCCTCGTCTCCCGCTGACCTCGCGTTCAGGGCTCGCGCCCGCAGGATCGAGCCCCTGAGGTCTGTGCCGTGCTGTGCCGGCCAACGCGCCCGTGTGTCTGTGGGATCACGGTTTGCTGAGCAGCGCCGCCGAGCGCGCTGGACATGCGCCGGGAGAGCGCTTCGACGGCGCGCTCCGCCGCCGGCGCGGTCTTGCCGCCATGCTGGACGAGCGGCGCTGCACAGGAGGAGGGGTATCGATAGAGTCCGGACAGCGTTCAAGGGCTCGCAGATGCCTGGTCGGCGCCCGCCGATTTCGATTCACCCCGGAGGTTCCGGACAGGTAGTGCTCAATTTTGAGCAATGGGCCCCGGGTCGCCTTGACGGTCGATCCGGTGCGTGAGCCACACCCGAAGCGCCCGCTCGTTCTCCATATCCCACCTGTCCACCTTTAGCCGGTCGATGTGCGTAAGGTGCGCCGCTGGGTCGATCGGCAGCGCGATGCCAACCACATCCTCGGCTGGCGATGCGGCGCCCTGTAGATGGCACGGGCTCCGGATTGCTCGTCGGGGCGCCCGACGATATCGTCATGGGCCGATGGGCTTCATGGACGTCGTCATCGGCTTCGTGGTCTTCACAATTGCCCTCATAGTGTACGACAGGATGAAGCGGCGCGCTGTGCTGCGGGCGGCGGAAGCGACCCGGCGCGCTGCGCAAGAAGCTGCGGCTGCGGGAGCAGCCCGTCGCGCAGCGGAACACGCCGCTTTTGAGCAGCAGCGGTGGAACCAGCTCTGTGGGCGCTTTGGCCCTGACTTGGCTGCACGCATCTACCGTGGCGAGCTGTGGGTCGGCATGACCGCGGAAATGCTGATGCATTCGAAAGGCCCGCCGGAGGACATCGACGAGAAGGTTCTCAAGACCAAGACGAAGCACGTCTACAAGTACGGCCAGACGGGCATCAACCGGTACGCGCTCAGGGTCACACTCGACAACGGCGTTGTGACTGGGTGGGACGACAAGACGTAAGGCGACCCGAGAAGCTCACCTCACGCCCCGCCCGTTCCCGCTCCGCGGCCCCATCACGCGCGCCGTGCTGCCCGCTGACGCTCGCGACCGACGACGCGAAAGAGCCGTCAAACAGGCTGTAAACGTGTCTGCCTGGCGTGACAATCAGTATCCTAGCGACGCAGAAACGCTGGGAAACATAGGCGTTTCGTTGCTATCTTGCAGGGTACTTAGCAAAGCGCCCTGCCCCCGGCTGGTCCCCGGAGACAGGGCTGCGGAACACCGGACGGTGGCCCGTCCAGCGCACGTCGCAAGGCGCAGCATGAGGCCACGTCTGGGGAGAGGCAAGGCCCTGCATGGCACACGTGCTGCCGATGGCGAAGCGCGTCGAGGTCGTGTCGCATCTCGTCGAAGGGGCGGGCATCCGGCCCACGTCGCGGCTCACCGGCGTGAGCCAGCCGGCGATCCTGTCGCTGCTGCTCCGCGTCGGCGAAGGCTGCGAGCGGCTCCACAACCGGCTGGTGCGCGACGTCGACTGCCGCGCGGTCCAGGTCGATGAGATCTGGAGCTACGTGCAGAAGAAGCAGGCGCGCGTGCAGCCGGGCGACTCGCCCGAGGTCGGGGAGGCGTACGTGTTCGTCGGCATGGCGAGCGCGTCGAAGCTTGTGATCGCCTACCGCGTGGGGAAGCGGGACGAGGCGAACACCGCCGCCTTCATCGCCGACCTGCGGGCTCGGCTGGTGACCGTCCCGCAGCTCTACAGCGACGGGTGGGCGCCTTACGTCGCCGCGGTCGGCTCGTCGTTCGCGCTCGCGGGCTCGGTCGACTACGCCCAGGTGGTGAAGAACTACCGGCGGAAGGGTCGCAAGGACGACGATCACCGCTACGAACCGCCTCGCGACCCGTTCATCACCAAGACGACGATCTATGGGGCGCCGGACGCGAAGAAGGCGTCGACGGCGTACGTGGAGAGGTTGAACGGCACCACGAGGCACCAGAACGGGCGCATGCGGCGCCTGTGCCTGGCCTTCTCCAAGCGCATCGAGCACCACCGCGCGTCGGTCGCCCTGGTGTACGCCTACTACAACCTCTGTCACGTCGTGAAGACGCTCAGGGTCACCGCCGCGATGCAGGCCGGCATCACCGACCACGTGTGGAGCCTGGACGAGCTCCTGGAGACGCTCCTGGCCGAGGGTGAGACGGCCGCGCCCGAGGCGCAACCGCTCGCTCATCGCGAGCCCTCCGCGCCTGCGAGGCCGCTTCCGGGTGGTCGCGGGTTCCTGCGCCTCGTGACCGAGCCGACGCCCGCGCTGAAGCGTTCGTCCCGCCGTTCCGAGCCCCCGCCTCCGGCATCCCCGGTCCAGGCTGCGCCACCTCCGCCGCCCGACCCGCCGCGACGTCCGGTCCAGCTCGACCTGTTCGACCTCGGCAAGCCGCCCACCACCGAGGACTGAGCGCGTGATCGGGTGCGGTCATTTGCCCACTGGCCGCGGTCATTTGGGCAAATGACCGCACTACCCCCCTTCGCGGCTCTGGCCCATGGTGGCCCAGAGGTGGGCCTGCTTCGTCGCTACGTGCGCCGCCGCATCGTGCTGGGCGAGCGCCACCGCAAGCGGGTCCTCTGGCTGCTCTGCCGCCGCGATGCGCACCTCGTTGAGGACCCTATAGATGTAGGGCGTCACGCGTACACCTCGAGCGACGCCAGGACGAGCCCACGCTCTTCCTGGGTGAGCGGCGCGCCGTCGCGGACCTTCGCCACGAGAGTCTCGCGCCGTTGGTGAACCTCATCGGTGCGCCGCTCGAGCTCCGCGAGCAACTCGCTCTCCGGCGCGAGACCGAGGGCGACCCTCTCCAACAGCACCTGCGGGTGGAGCGCCCGCCGGGGCGGCGGCCTGATGGTCTGCTTCGCCATAGCCGGAGCGTGGCGCCAATTTAAGGCGATGCAACGCCAGGATGGGGCGGTCGACGACCGCTCCCCCGGTCTGGTTCCCGCTGTGAGCGGCGGCCCGGCGTGGCCCTCGGTGCTACCGTCGGCCGCCATGGTCAACCTTCCCGGCTTCCCCCTCACCCTTCCAGGTCGTGAGAAGTACGTCCTCGAGGACGTCAAGCTCGTCAACGGTGACATCACCCCGACGTTCGACATGGTCCGCGGGCCAGACGCGCTGGCCCAGCACATGGAGATGCAGATCCTCTCGCTGTCGGAGTCCGAGCGCGCAACAGCGGCGAGCGCCGTCGATGCGCTTCGCCGCGGTCTGGCAGCGGACCCGGAACATATCGCCGTCCACCTCGACCGGATTGACGCGGTTCGAGAAGATGGTCGCGAGGTCGAGATCGAGTTCACTGCCACCGGATACCCGGGGCGCTACGTGAAGCGGCTGACGCTGGACGGACCAGCGGGCATGCACGCGTGCCGCCAAGTGCCGTAGCGGCATCGCCGCCAGCGGCACGCCCCTCACCCATCGACGTCCCTCCTCTGTTCTGCGACGTCCGCCTCACCCACCGGCCGCTTCCTTTCTCTCGCCGCCTCTCCTTCGGCTCCTTCCGCCCGTCCAGCATGTCGTTGGCTGGACGACCTCCCAGCTGAGCCGGCCGCGGTCTTCGAGCCAGAACCGGACAACGGCCACCCAACCGCCGCCGACCGCCGGGTCGTCTCCCACAACGACAACCTCACCGGGCACAGGCTCGCTGGTCAGCACGTGGTCGCGCTCGACCTCGTCGCCCACGGCGAGCCGCGGCACCGCGCGGAGCTCCGCCTCGCGGGCGGCCAGTACGTCGTCGATCGTCCTGCGACGGTCGGTCACGCGCGCACCGCCGATCGCGCTGCCGGGTCGCCAGATGCGACCCGCGAATCACTGAGATCCCCACCGGCAGCCTGATCTGGGTGCGGGGAGGTCCAGCGCCGTCGCCCCGCCTCTGCGCGGACGCCCATGTGCGCCTGCGACGAGTAAACCGCGCCCCCGCCCAAGACACCGGTCATGAACATCAGCCTCCTCCTCGTCCTCATCGCCGTCACCCGCTGCCTCCCGCCCGCCATCGAGTTCGTCCAGCTCATCCGCACCGCCCGCGCCGAAGGTCGCCCCATCGACTGGCGCGCCGTCCTCTTGCTCGCGCTGAAGGTGGCCCGCCCTGCGGCCGAGCTACTCGCGCCCGTCGTCGAGCGGCTCCTCGACCAGTAGCCCGCCCGGGCGTGGGCCGCGCTTCGTCATGGATCCGGCCCACGCCCGGCGCTTTCGCTGTTCGACGCGGCAGCTGCCGTCCTATAATCGCCCCGTGAACCTGACCCGCCTGACCGACGACACGATGCACTTCGTTCCCGCTGCACTCGTCATCCAGACCAACGTCAGTTCTTGCAAATCCGGAGCGGGCGCGCAGGTGATAGGCAATGGGGTCGTGGACCCAACGCAGGAGCGCTCCGTTGTCGATGAATCCATCATGCAGCACATTCGTGGCAAGAGCGGGGAGAAGGACCTCGAGGTATATCTGCAGTTCGACTACGAGGGCATATGGGGCAGCCTCTTCCGCGTGAGACAGCGCGAGCGCCCCGTCGTCGTCGGTGGACTGCCGCGGATCTGCCTGATCGGCCGCGACGTGCTGCGCCTGTGCTCCGTGAAGTTCGGGAGCAACGGCGAGGCCTCGCTCGTCTTCCCACATAAGGATTTCGGCGCTTTCGACTGCACCTAAATAGCCGATCCTGATTCGGGAACACCAGCAATTCCAAGTACTTGAACGTAAAGCTTGCAGGTCGGCCTCTCCGTACGCTCGTGGGCGCGGTGAACGAACCCACCACGAGGAGGAGAGGCCGATGGGGATAATGTTCTTCGGCTTCGTTCCCGTCACAAGCGGGTGCTCCAGCAGCGAGCCCGAAAAGTGCGGGATGGAGCCTACCGAATCCGCTGCCTGATTCTGCTGAGGTTGGATGCTGGAGCGACGCCGGCATCGATCGCGGAGCAACTCCAGGTCGCTCGCTCGACGAACAGCCGGGTCCGCTCGCGCTTCCTCGCCGAAGGCCTTTCGGGCCTGCGCGACCATCGCGCGCACAATGGTCAGCGGAAGGTCTGTGCGGCGCACCGGCAGCGACTGGAGCAATTGCTCGACACGTGCCCGCGGGACTTCGGCTGGGCGCGGCCGACGTGGACACGCGAACTGCTCGCGCTCCAGCTCCAACGCGACACCGGGCTGCGCCTGCGCGTCGGCCACATCGGTCGGCTGTTGCGCGTGCTGGGAGCGCGGCGCAAGCGCCCCCGTCCGTTTGTGCGCTGCCCGTGGCCGAAGTCGCGCGAGCGCCGCAAGATCGGAGCGATCCGCAAACTGATCCGTAGCCTGCCCCGCGACGAGATCGCCTTCTACGCCGATGAGATGGACGTCGGCCTCAACCCGCGGCTCGGGCTCGACTGGATGCGGCGCGGCCGGCAGAAGCGTGTGCTCACGCCCGGCAACAACCCGAAGCGCTACGTCGCTGGCGCGCTGACGATCGGCTCGGGCAAGCTGACGTGGGCGTTTGGCGTTCGCAAGAGCAGCGACTTGTTCATCGCGGCGCTGGCCGCGCTGCTCCGTCATTATCGGCGCTATCGGCGGCTGCACGTCATCGTCGATAACTTCGGCATCCACACGAGCAAGAAGACCCGAGCCTTCGTCGAGGCCACGGAAGGCAAGCTCATGCTGCACTTCCTGCCGCCGTACTCGCCCCAGTACAACCGCATCGAAAGGGTCTGGAAGCAACTCCACGACAACGTCACCCGCAACCATCGGTGCACGACCATCGACGAACTCGTCAAGGAGGTGGTTCATTGCCCGCAGGCCCTCTCCCCCTACCCGGGGTCGACCGCGAGCCTGCGGCCGGTGCTCAGCTCGCCCGTTGCCGATTCAGGATCGGCTATTTAGCGTGCAGGATGCCAACATCCGCCTGCTGGCGGCCGCCTCACCCACCGCTTCTCTCCGCCATCTCCCTCCTCCTTTGCACCGCCGGCTCAGGGCTCGTATCCTCGTCCTGAGCCGGCTCCTCTCCACCCACCCGGGTAGTGCGGTCATTTGGGCAAATGACCGCACTACCCGCCGGCGGCTCCGGACAGCCTCCGGTTTGAGTTTCAACTCTGCCCGGCGGCTCCGGACAGCCTCCGGTTTGAGTTTCAACTCTGCCCGGCGGCTCCGGACAGCCTCCGGTTTGAGTTTCAACTCTCGCCGGCGGCTCCGGACAGCCTCCGGTTTGAGTTTCAACTCTCGCCGGCGGCTC
The DNA here is from genome assembly GCF_051527395.1 of Sorangium sp. So ce281. Taxonomy (NCBI): domain Bacteria; kingdom Pseudomonadati; phylum Myxococcota; order Polyangiales; family Polyangiaceae; genus Sorangium; species Sorangium sp. So ce281. The sequence continues at coordinate 8,472,527 of NZ_CP150322.1, read as the reverse complement.
CGGGCGCGCCTCACGCGGCCGCGGCCGCCGCCAGGAACGCCTGCGAGAGCTCCGACGGCGCCGGCAGCGCCGCGCTCGCGAGCCCCCGCCGCGCCACCGCGAGCCAGCGCATCGGGTCGGCGACCGCGCCGCTCGCGATCGCCGCGAGCAGGCGGCGGCGCATCCAGTCCTTGCGGCGGTAGAAGCTCGTGCCGTGCTCGGCCGTCGGGCGCGGGACGTAGCTCGCCAGCGAGACGTGCGTCTTCTCGTGGAGCAGGAGATCCGCGAGCGCCGTGAAGGCGACCGCGTCGTCGCGCAGGAGCACCGCGGTGAGCAGCGCCCGCACCCGGGCCGACGCGAGGTTCACGCTGATCCCGCTCCCGTCGGTGTGCGCCATCTCGTCGGGGCCGTAGAGATCCTGGTGCACCCAGATCGGCGACGCCGGCAGGTCCGCGGACTCGGAGATCGCCGCGTCGAGCCGCTCGATGATCGTCATGGCCGCGGCCACGGCGCGGACGCCGGGCACGTCGAGCGCGGTCTTGAGGAGCGCCTCGCGCGAGGTGCGGGGCATCGGGCACGGCGCGGCGCCCGGCGCCCGCGGAGGCGCCCCGGCGGCGGCCTGGAGGGGCTGCGACGCCGCGCCCTCGCTCGCGAGGCGCCGCCAGAACGCCTGCGCGAGCGGCTCGTCGAGCGCGAGGTACACGAGATCCCCGGGCCGCACGCCGGCGGCCTCCCGCCCCACGGCGGCCTCCGGCCCCGGACCGGAGGCGCCGAGCGGCCAGCGGGCGGTGCTGCGGACCTGGCTCGACGACAGCGACGGCGCGGCCTCCAGCGGGCGGAGCACGCCGGTCCGGTGCGCCTGGAGCAGCTCGCGCAGCGTCAGCGGCGCGCTCCGGTAGTGGACCTGGCCGAGCGGGGACAGCGCCGCCATCGAGGGCCGCTGGCCGGAGTCGACGACGATCGACCGGAAGAGGGGCGCGTCGAGCAGCCCGCTCGCGAAGCGGATGACCTGCTCGGGCGCCGCCACCGTGGGGGTGCGCGCGACCGGATCGAGCTCGTCCACCGCCTGCGCGGACGCGATCATGATGCTCTCGCCGAGCAGCGCCGCGTGGAGGAGCCGGTCGAGGACCGAGGAGAGGCGGTGATCGACCGCGCGCAGGAGCTCGCGGTCGTACAGGGCGTCGCGCAGGACGAACCGCTCGAAGGCCGCGACGAGCGCCGCCTCGACCGCCGCGGACGCGGTCGCCGCGACCGCCGAGCGGCCCTTGTTGAGCGGCACGCCGAGCGGCAGCTCCGCGACCAGGCCGAAGCCCGCCGCCGTGATCGCCCGCGCCAGCTCGCGGTGAAGCCCGAGCTCGGGGCCAGGGAAGGGATCGATCCGCGTCGCCACCGTGAGCCCCTTCTGGGTGATCGTGAGCTGCGGCTCGATGCCGTCGCCCCGGCCCACGAACAGCTCGACCGCGCCGCAGAGCCCGCCCGACGGCGGGAGCCGGAGCGGCACCTCCGCGGCGCGGCGGAGGCGCCCGCGCGCCGTGTTGACGAGCGCGCCGTCCACGTAGATCCGCGCGACGGTCGCGTCGACCAGCCCCACCGCCGCGGTGACCTCGGCGGCGAGCGCGGGCCGCGAGATCGACTGCGAGAGCGACAGCCTCACCGAGGTGCCCGTCGTCGGGCGGCGCGGCGGCTCGGAGGCGCGCTCGTCGACACGGCGCGCAGCGGCGCCCGCGCGGCCGCCGTCCGCGTACGGCGCGGGCGGGGGGCGGGGCAGGGACAGGAGCGTCCACGAGAAGTCCTCGTAGGGCGGCCCCCCGCCGAGCGGCGCGACGAGCAGCCGGTGCCCGCCCGAGGGCGTCGCCGTGACCACCTCGATCCACGGCGCGATCTCGAGCACGGAGAAGAAGCCTATCCCGTGCTCGCCGATCGCGTCGGGCTCGCCCGCCTTGCCGCTCCGGAAGGGCACGAGCAGGTCGGCGAGGAGCTCGGTCCGGCTCATGCCGCGGCCTTGATCGGTGACCGAGATCTCGCGCCCGTCCTCGGACGAGCGGACGTCGATGCGGGCGCCCGGCGGCGACGCGTCGAGCGCGTTCTGGAGCAGCTCGCGGAGCGGGCCGATCCGCGACGACGCCTGCGCGTAGATGGTGCGGGAGAGGATGCGCTGCGCGAGGTCGGGCACCGTCGCCTCGCCGCGGCAGGCGGCGACGAGCGCGAGGCGCTCCGCGCTGCTCGCCTGCAAGTAGGCCTCGGCGCGCCCGTGGATCCGCACGAGCAAGAGCTCCGAGAAAAGCCCGTACGAGATCTGGGTCATGGCTCGCCTCCAGACGTCCTTTCGCCGGGCCGGGGCGCCGCGAAGGCCGCCCCGTCCACGGGTTCGCCGACGATGAGATCGCGCTCGAGATCGGCCTCGCGCACCCCGGAGGCCCGGTCGAAGGCGGCTCGCAGCGCGTACCAGTCGCTCCAGCCCGAGGGGCGCCGCACCGCCGCGCTGTCGTCGCGGATGAGCAGGAGCCGGCGCGTGCCGAGGCACGGCAGCGGCCCCGCCGGCCGCCGCCCCGGCGCGTCGGGGAGCGGCGGCGCGCCCGGCGCCCGGCGCGCCGCCGCGCCCGCGCCGCGGTCCGGCTGGAGCCGGCTCCGGCAGAGGGTGACCATCGTCGTGTGCGGGCTCGTCGCCCGCGCGACGAGCAGCGGCAGCCCGGAGAGGTCGCCGCGGCGCCGCGCCAGGGCCGAGAGCGTCTCCGGCGCGTCGATCTCGAGCTCGTCCTCGAGCAGCTCGCGCTCGCCGGGCAGGTGAGGCTGCCACTCGCGCTCCGCCCAGAAGCTCTCCGGCACGAACAGCCGCTCGGCCACGCTCGGCCCGAGGAACCCGAGCAGCGCCTCGCGCCGCTCGGGGGTCACCATGCAGCGCCCGGGGCCGAGCAGGGCGCGCGCGAGATCGAGGGCGACCTCGTCCCAGCCCGCGGATTGCAGCATGAGCGCGCTGATCTGGGCGGCCATCTCGGCGAGCCTGTCGCGCGTGCGCCGGCCCTCGCCGCTCGCCGCGGCGAGCTCGATGAGGCGCCGGTAGAAGGCCGTCGCGACCGCGGTGAACTCGGGCCCGACCTTGAGCGCATCCCGCCCCTCGGTCAGCTCCACGGCGGCCGGGAAATCGATGAGCGCGAGCTCGGCGAGGGCGAGGCAGGCGTCGACCTTGACCCCGGCGTGGAAGGTGGCCGCCGAGATGCTCGGGAGCAGCCCTCGCCCGCCGACGTGGAACCGCGCGAGGAGCGCGTCGCCGCGCTCCCCCTCGAGGTGGGCCCGCGCCTCCAGCGCGGCCGCGCCGGGGGGCTGCGGCGCGACCGCGACCCGCTCCTGGATGAGCTGCCCGCCGGAGATCAGCCGGCCGTCGTTCACGGCCGCGCCGTCGAGCAGCACGAGGGCGCGGCTCGCGGGGAAGAAGTGGAGCGCGTCGCGCAGGTACGCGCGGACCGTCGCCGTCTCGAGCAGCGCCGAGGTGACGCGCACGCGCGTCCCGAGCAGCGGCGCGATCCGGCGCACCGAGCACATCAGGGCGGCGGTGAGCTCGGGCGACGCGCGGCCGCTGGCTTGCCCGAGCTCCTCCGAGGTGCTCGCAGCCGCGCTGCCCGCGTCGCCCGCGCTGGGCCAGGCCACGACGCGGATCGCCCATCCCTCGACGCCGTCGCCGGTGGTGACGTGCAAGCTGAAGCTCTCCGGATCCGAGAGCCCCAGCCCGAGCACGGAAAAGAACCCGACCCCGAACCGGCCGAGATCGATCCCTGGCCGCTTGTCCGTCGCGAACGGGATGAGCAGCCGTGAGAGGATTGCCCGGAGCCCCATGCCGGCGCCGGCGTCGCTGACCTCGACGCGCCCGTCGGTGACGGCGACGTCGACGACGGGCTGCGGCGCGCGGGCCGCGTCGGCCGCGTTGAGCACGAGCTCGATGAGCGGCCGGAGCGGATGCCCGAACTGCCGGCAGATCTCCTCGTCGAGGATCTTGAGCAGGTAGGCGCGGTCGATGGGCGGCTCCGCGAGGTCGCGCTGCCCCGCGCACAGCGCCTCGAGCGCGGGGCGGTGCAGGCCGACGGCGACGAGCTCGTGCAGCGCCCCCAGAAAGTACAGCCCGGCGTCGCCCGGCAAAGGCGCGGCGCGTCGGTCGCCGCCCCCGTCACCCCCCGCTCCGTAGTGCGCGTGCACGCTCGACTGCTCCCCCTCACGCCCGCCCTCGACATGCCCCTGCGCGAAGTGCGCGCACCCACCGTGCGAATGCGCGCCGAGTGAGCGCCGAGTGGCGGACGAGCGACGGCGCTTTCACCGCCCGTGCCGAGCCGAACCGTCGGGCGTCGACCGTCCGTCCTTCAGCGCGCGGCCGCCGGGGGCGTCGGCCTGCCGCCGTCTCGACCTACCCGGCGGCTTGGTGCTCGCGCGGCGAGCTCGGTGCGCCGCGCGCTTCGTCCTCGTCCGCGCTGCCCGCGCCCTGGGCGTCGCCGAGCCGCGCCGCTGCCCCGCGGGGGAGCGCTGCGCCCTGGGGGAGGGTGGTGCTCAGGGGCAGCGGCGTGACGCTCTGGGGCGGCGGCGTGACGCTCTGGGGCAGATCGGAGAGCTCGGTCAGATCGGAGAGCGCGAGCGCGCTCCACTTGCCGGGGGGCGGGATCGACATCACCCCGTCGCGCTCCCGCTCCAGGCGCGCGTTCAGCTCGCCCCCGATGAGCAGCGCCAGCGCCAGGAGCCACAGCCAGAACAGGAAGATCGCGACGGTCGCGAGGCTCCCGTAGAACGTGGCGTAGCGGCCGAGCGTGGCGACGTAGAGCGAGAAGAGGGTCGACACGGCGGACCAGAGCACCACCGTGAGCACCGCGCCCGGGAAGATCCGGCGTCGCTCGATGTTCGGGCGCTGGATCGAGATCCTGAAGAAGGCGGCGACCATGCAGATGACGAGGCCCCCGGGGAGGGCGAAGGCGACGACGCGGGCGCCGGTCGATCCGGAGAGCGTGCCGATCAGCACGCCCACGCCGGCGACCACGGGCACCACGGCCAGGCTGGCCATCACGCACGCCGCCGCGATCGCCCTGCGCACGTACCAGGGGCGCTCGCGCGTGTTGTAGATCGTGTCGAACACGCCCATGGCGGTCGAGATCCCGGAGGACGTGATCCAGAGGAAGCCGGTGATGCTGATCGGCGCGACCGCCGACGACTGCGAGAGCCGGATGAGCTCCTCCGAGACGAGCTTCGCGACGTCCGGGGGCGCCGCCTGCAGGATGGGCCGCACCACCACATCCGACCACTGGTGGATCCGGCTGAGCACATAGCCGGCGAAGGCGGCCAGCGGGATCAGGCTGAGGAACGCGTCGAAGGCCATCGCGCTCGCGGCCCGCGGCCCGTTGTGGCGATCCAGGCTGACGATGACGCTCCACACCGCCTTCGCTGCGTGGTGGCGCGCGATCTGTTGCCGGATCGGAGCAGGCACGGAGGGCAGCGTCGCTCTCCCTCGTGCGGGGCGCAATACCATCCGCCCCGCCGCCGCGCGCGGCCGATCTCGGCACAGCGGCGATGTCCGTGCAGCGGGGCTCTGGCGCGCGCGCGCCTAGGCGTCGGTGCTCCTGTCGGCGGCGAGGAGGCTCTGTACGGCGTAGGGCACCGACTCGACGCCGGCGAGCTCGGCGAGGGCGTAGGCGATGTGCTCGCGGCTCGCGTGCGGCGGGATGCCGACGATCGCCCAGGAGCCGCCCTCGCCGCGCTGCAGGTTGCGCCCGCGCTCGACGCGCATCGCGGCGAGCGCGGGGTAGACGGCCACCGTCATCCGCTTCGGCCGGAGGCGGTCCAGCGTGCGCATGGCGAAGGCGATCCGGTCGAACTCGCTGGGGTCCCGGTACTCGATATGCCGCGCCCGGTCGATCTCCACATGATGGGCATCACGCTCGCGCACGTCGTGAGCATAGCCCAAGCAGGCCGCCGCGCCGCTCCGGCCTGCGGCCCCGGACGGTGGCTCGAGCTGGCTCGAGCGAGCCGCGGATGCCGGCGCCGGCCGGCCATGCTACGCGCCGAAGCGCCATGGACAGCCTCCCCCTGCTCGCCGATCACCCGTACGCCTCCTTCCTCGATCAGGTCGAGAAGCCCGCGCGCTACGCGGGCGGCGAGGTCGGCTCGGTCGTGAAGGACTGGGCGTCGGTCGAGGCGCGCGTCTGCCTGGCATTCCCGGATGTCTACGACATCGGGATGAGCCACCTCGGCTTCAAGATCCTCTACAAGCTGCTGAACGACGACCCGCGCACGCTGGCCGAGCGCTGTTATACCCCCTGGGTCGACATGGAGGCGCAGCTCGTGAAGCGCGGGCTGCCGCTCGTGTCCCTCGAGTCCGCGCGCCCGCTCAGGGACTTCGACGTCGTGGGCTTCTCCCTGCAGTTCGAGCTCACGTACTCCAACATCCTCACGATGCTGCACCTCGGCGGCGTCCCGCTGCGCGCGGCGGACCGCGGCGAGGACGACCCGATCGTGATCGCGGGCGGCCCGACGGCGACCCACCCCGAGCCGATCGCCCCCTTCCTCGACGCCATCGTCATCGGCGACGGGGAGGAGAAGGCGACCGAGGTCGCCCTCGCGTGGGCGCGGCTCAAGCGCGAGGGCGTGCCGCGGCGCGAGCGGCTCGTCGCGATCGCGCGCCTCGGCGCCGTCTACGTGCCCTCGCTCTACGCGACCCGGCTCGATCCCGACACCGGCTTCGAGGTCGTGGACCGCCCGCTCGCCTCCGGGATCCCGTTCCCGATCGAGCGCGCCCTCGTCGACCTGAACAAGTACCCGTTCCCCGACGAGAGCCCCACCGGCGGGCCCGAGGCCATCTTCGACCGCATGTCGATCGAGATCGCCCGCGGCTGCACCGAGGGGTGCCGCTTCTGCCAGGCCGGCATGATCTACCGGCCCGTCCGCGAGCGCGATCCCGAGCAGATCGTCGACACCGTGATGCGCGCGGTGCAGAGGTCCGGCCAGGACGAGGTCTCGCTCACGGCGCTGTCGACCGCCGACGTCTCGTGCATCTCGCCGCTCATCAAGAAGGTCACCGAGCGCCTCACCGCGGAGCGCATCTCGCTCGGCGTCTCGTCGCTGCGCGCCTACGGGCTCGAGCCCGACCTGCTCGACGAGCTCAAGCGCGTGCGCGCGACCGGCCTCACCTTCGCGCCGGAGGCGGGCTCCCAGCGGATGCGCGACGTCGTGAACAAGAACGTCACGGAGGAGCAGCTCCTCGAGACGGCCGAGCGCGTGTTCAGCCGGGGCTGGGGCAAGATGAAGCTCTACTTCATGATCGGCCTGCCGACCGAGACCGACGAGGACGTGCGCGGCATCGTCGAGACGGGCGCCCGCGCCGCCGGCGCCGGGAAGAGGGCGGCGGGCAGGGGCAAGCCGGTCGACGTGACGGTCAGCGTCTCGACCCACGTGCCGAAGCCCCACACGCCCTTCCAGTGGGCGGCGATGGACACGCTCGGCGAGGTCGGGCGCAAGCAGCAGCTGCTCAAGGATACCGTGCGGCCGTATCGCGCCGTCACGCTGAAGACCCACGAGGCGCACGCCAGCGTCCTCGAGGGCATCTTCGCCCGCGGCGACCGCCCCCTCGCCGACGTCCTCGAGCGCGCCTGGCGGCGCGGCGCCCGCTTCGATTCGTGGGAGGACAGGCTCGAGCTCGCCGTGTGGGAGGAGGCGTTCACGCACGTCGGCGTCGACCGCGCGAAGTACCTCGGCACCCTCCCGGTGACGGCGCGGCTGCCCTGGGATCACATCGACGTCGGCCTCGAGGAGGGCTTCCTCGCGAAGGAGTACAGGAAGGCGCTCCAGAGCCGCCTCAGCCCGCCGTGCGGCAAGGTCGCCGGCACGTTCGTCCACCACACGAACCTCGACGACGCCAAGGCCGACGCGCGGCGGCTCGTCTGTTACGACTGCGGCGTCGCCTGCGACATGACGCAGATGCGCGAGGAGCGGCTCACCTTCCTCGATCGGCTCGGCGCCCACCGGCGCTCGCTGCCGGTGCTCACCGACGCAGGCGCCGCGCCGCCCGCGGCCGCCGCGGGTCCCTCTGGCGCGCCGGCGAGCGACGGCGGCGCGGAGCGGGCGAGCGTCGTTGCCACGGAGCAGGAGAGCGGCGACGGCAGGGAGCCCCCGCGCGCCGAAGGGGAGGCGCCCCACCGCGCGCGGCGGATCGCGCCTGCGCCGAAGGGACGCGGCGGCTTCCGCTACCGCTTCCGCTTCGAGAAGGCCGGGCCGATGGCGCTGCTCGGCCACCTCGACGTCGTGCGCGAGCTGCCCCGCGTGCTCCGGCGCGTCGGCGCGCCGATGACCTACACCGCGGGCTTCCACCCGAAGCCCGACATGACCTTCTCGCCGGCGCTCTCGCTCGGCGTGATCAGCCTCGATGAGTACGTCGACCTCCGCCTCGAGCGCGACCTCGATCCCGCCGCGCTCGACGCGCTCGTCGCCGCGATGTCGGCCGCGAGCCCGCGCGGGCTCGTGTTCCGCGGCGCCGTCCGGCTCGGCCCGGAGGACCCTTCCCTGAGCAAGCTCATCGCCGGCGCGCGCTACGCGCTCGCCTTCGCGCGCTCCGCGATCGGCGGCGACGCGGAGGCGCTCCTCGCCGCCCGCTGCAGCGCCGCCCTCTCGGCCGCGTCGCTCCCGATCCGCCGGGAGATCGACCGGCTCGCCAAGATGGTCGACGTGCGCCAGTACCTCGTGCGGGCCGAGGTCGGCGGGCCCGAGGTCCACGCGGCGCTCGCGCGCGCCGGGCTCGTCGGCGATCTGGTCGCCCTCGAGGTCGAGGTCGATATCCGCGGCTCGGGTGCGGTGAAGTCGTCCGAGGTCGCGGCGGTGATCACGGGAGAGCCGGGGGAGGCGCCGGGCGCGATCACGCCGCCGCCGCACCGCGCCGTGCGGCTTCAGCTGTTCGGCCGCACCCCGCCGGCGGGCTCCGCAGCGGGCGAGCGCTTCTCGCTCTTCGATCTCGAGCGGGCGCGCCGCGTCAAGCCGGCTCCGGAGCGAACACCGGCCCTCCCGCTCGCCGCGGACGCCGAGTGAGCCAGCCCGGGACGGCCGTGTCGTAAAGATCCTCCCGGCGGCGGCGGTGGCGGCGGCGGTGGTGGAGCGCGGAGCGCGCGCGGGCGATCGCTCGGGGATCGGCTACGCTGCGCTTTGCTTTATGGAAAAGGAGGCTCACGAGACGGCGTGCTGCGCGGCGCGCCTGGCCGCGGCGGGGGCGGTCGGCGCGAGCGTCGCCCACGAGCTGCGCAACGCCCTCGCGGTCGCGGAGTCGTCGCTCTACCTGGCGCAGCGCGACCTCGACGATCGGCCTCGCCTGCTGCGCCACCTCGACCGGGTGACGTGCGAGATCCGCAAGGCGCACGAGGTCATCGGCAGCGTCCTCGGGCTGGCGCGCGGCGAGCCGCTGCGGCGCGAGCCGGCGCACCTCGGCCGGCTCATCGAGAGCGCGCGGCACGCGCTGGTGCTGCCCACGGCGGTCCGGTTCGAGGTCGCCGTCGCGCCGGCCGATCTCACGCTCCTGTGCGACCCGATCCTGCTCGAGCGCGTCTTCTCGAACCTCTACCTCAACGCGATCGAGGCGTTTCACGAGGGGCCCGGCGGCGTGATCGTCACGCGGGCGTGGAGGGGCGACGAGCGCACGCACCTCGAGATCGAGGACAACGGCCCCGGCGTTCCTCCGTGCGTGGCTGACCACCTCTTCGAGCCGCTCGTGACCGCCAAGGTGAAGGGGACCGGCCTCGGCCTCGCGCTGAGCCGGGTCATCGTCGAGGCGCACGGCGGCGAGATCACCGCGACGGCGGGCCGGTGCGGGGGGGCGGCGTTCCGCATGTGGTTGCCGAACGCGTGACGGGCGCGGAGCGTGGCGAGCTCCCCGGGGCGAATCCCCGGCGTGCTATCGTCCTTTCATGCAGGTGAAGCACCGGACGGGGGAGCGGGGCCCTTTCCGCGCGGAGCACCTCCGCGCGGGGGATCCGTACGAGCTGTCGAACGGCCACCCCGTCTACTGCGCCCCCACGGGGGGGCGTGCCTCGGGGCCGAACCACCTGGGCAGCTCGGTCGTGGGGTGGGACCCGGCGGTCAAGGAGGTGGGCGTGGGCACGGGGTACTCCCCGGATCCGGGCACCCTCCGGGCGCCGGACGTCGCGGTGGGGAACGTGCCCGACAGGCCGGGCTGGGTGAAGGGCGTGCCGGAGCTCGCGATCGAGTACGCCGACGTGGGGCAGGACGAGGAGGCGCTGAAGGAGAAGATCGCCGACCTGCTCGCGGCCGGTACGAAGCTCTTGTGGGTGGTGCGCCTCACCGGTCCACGGCGGGTCGAGGTGCACGAGCCGCGCCGGAAGGTGCGCGTCGCGCTCCCCGGGGAGCTGCTGAGCGCGCCGGGCATCCTGAAGAACGCGGTCCGGGTCGAGGCGCTCTACGACCGAAGCGAGGCGGAGAAGAGCACGCTGACCAACCTCCTCCAGCGGCGCGGATACGAGGATCTCGACGCCGTGCTCGATGCAGGGCGCGAGGAAGGCCGCGAGCAGGGGCGCGAGGAAGGCCGCGAGCAGGGGCGCGAGGAAGGCCGCGAAGCGGGGCGCGAGGAAGGCCGCGAAGCGGGGCGCGAGGAGGGGATCCTCGAGGGCAAGCGCGACGCGCTGAGGCGTGTCCTCGCTCGGCGAGGATTGCGGCTCACGAAGGCGGCCGCGGCGAAGATCTCGTCGTGCAGGAGCGAGCGCGAGCTCGACCGCTGGCTCGACCGCGCCCTCGTCGCGTCGGCCACGGCGGAGGTGTTCAGGCGCGCGGGCCGTTGACCCGGGCGCGAGCGCGCGCCGCACGGCTCAGGCGCGGCCGCGGCCGCGGACGAGCTCGGCGATGGCCTCTCCCAGGCCCTCCAGCGTGAGCGCGAACATCGGGAAGATGCTCTTGATCGCGTCGACGGTCGGGTGGGGGTAGGGGCCGATCCCGTCGGGGTTCAGCCACACGGCGCGGTCGAAATGGTCGCGCAGCATCATCAGCCAGGCGACGCCGGGCAGCCGCGCGTCGGGGTCGAACGAGGAGCCCGCGCCGCCGCCGGAGCCCGACGAGCCGAGCAGCTCGTAGGGCGCCATCGAGGCGTCTCCGACCATCACGAGCTTGTGGTGCTTGCCGCACTCGCGGAGGAGCTCGCGCACCGGGACGGGGTCGAGGAGCCCCTCGGTCCTGAAGACCCTCTCGTAGACGCAGTTGTGGAAGTAGTAGCTCCTCAGCTCCTTCCAGTGCGTCGCGCGCTTCGCCGCGCTGAAGAGCTGCGACACGAGCGCGGCGCTGGGATCCATCGAGCCGCCCACGTCCATCATCAGGATCACGCGCGTGTTCGGCCGGCGCGGGGGCCTCGTGACGATCTCGATCTCGCCCGCGTTCCTGGCCGTCGCGTCGATCGTCGCCTCGATGTCGAGCTCGCGATCGCCGCCCTCGCGCGCGAAGGCGCGCAGCTTGCGCAGCGCCACCTCGATCTGGCGCACGTCGAGCGTGAGATCGCTGCGGTAGGGGCGGTAGCGGCGGGCGTCGGCGTTCTGCACGGCGCCGCTGCGCCCGCCCGCGGGGCCGCCGACCTGGATGCCGCTCGGATGGAAGCCGCCGCGGCCGAACGGCGAGGTGCCGCCGGTCCCGATCCACCGGCTCCCCCCGTCGTGGCGCTCGCGCTGCTCGCGGAGGCGCTCCTCGAACCGCCGGAGCACCTCCTCCAGATCGAGCTCCTCGATCATCGCCCTCTCCTCGTCGGAGAGGGCGCGCAGCTTGATGGGATCCCGGAGCCACGAGAGGAGCTCCTCCGTCACCGCCTTGGCCTCCACGTGCACGCCGCGGAAGTGCTGGGCGAACGCCAGATCGAAGTCGTCGAGGTGCGCCTCCGAGTGGACGAGCATCGCCCGCGCGACGTGGTAGAAGCCCTCGAGCGAGCTCTCGTGGAGGCCTGCGGCGAGCGCGCGCGCGAGGCCGACGGCCTCCTGGGCGCCGACCGGGACCTTGCGGGCCCGGAGCTCGTAGAGGAACGCGACGAACATCGCTAGGACCGGAACCGCCTGCCGCCCGCCAGCTGATCGGCCAGCGCGACCAGGTCCTGCTCCTTCTTGAGCAGCGCGCCGAGGAACGGCAGCGCCTTGTCGAGCTTCACCTCGCCCACGCCCGCGCTCCGCAGGACGGCGATCCAGTCGATGAGCTCGCTCGTCGAGGGGCGCTTCCGGATCCGGGTGTTCTTCCGGATCTCGTAGAAGACCTGCATCGCCTGGTCGGCGAGCGTCCGATCGAGATCGGGGTGGTGGACGCGGAGGATCTCCCGCATGAGCTCGGGCTCCGGGAAATCGATGAAGTGGAAGACGCAGCGGCGCAGGAACGCGTCCGGCAGCTCCTTCTCGTTGTTGCTGGTGATGATGACGACGGGCCGCTCCCGCGCGGCGATCTCGTCGCCGGTCTCGGCGATGCGGAAGCGCATCCGATCGAGCTCGTGGAGGAGATCGTTCGGGAACTCCAGGTCCGCCTTGTCGACCTCGTCGATGAGCAGCACGACGCGCGCCGAGGCGTTGAACGCCTTGCCGAGCGGGCCGAGCTTGATGTACCGGCGGATATCGCGGACGTCGCCGTCGCCGAAGCGCGCGTCGTAGAGCCGCTGCACGGTGTCGTAGACGTAGAGCCCGTCCTGGGCCCGCGTGGTGCTCTTGACATGCCACGTGATGAGCTCGGCCGGCAGGCTCCGCGCGATGGCCTCGGCGAGCAGCGTCTTGCCGGTGCCGGGCTCTCCCTTGACGAGGAGCGGCCGCTCCAGGACCAGCGCGCAGTTGACGGCGGCCTCGAGCGCCTCGCTCGTGAGGTAGCGTTCGGTGCCGCGGAAGCGGCGGAAATCGGACATGCCGGAACGGTAGCACCCCCGCCGAGCGCGGCGGACCGCGCGGGATCAGAGCCAGTCGCGCGCGAGGTAGGCCGTCCACGAGGCGGCCCGCTCCCAGAGGGGGCGCTCGGCCCAGCGCGCGGCGGTGATCTCGTGGCAGTGGGCGAGGTCGTCGGCGAACATCCGCTCCATCGCGCCCGCGAACCCGCGGTGCGCGACGACGGCGTTCACCTCGAGGTTCATGCGGAGCGACTGGCTGTCGAGGTTGGTGGAGCCGACGGTGGACCAGAGGCCGTCGATGACCGCGGTCTTGGCGTGAAGGACGCGGCCGCGCCACTCGAACATGCGGGCGCCGGCGTCGAGGAGGTGGCCGTAGATCGCGCGCGACGCGAGCAGGACCGCGGGCACGTCGGTGGTGCCGGCGACCATGATCCTGACGTCGACGCCGCGGCGGGCCGCGGCGGAGAGCGCGTGGATGATCCGGAGCGGCGGCAGGAAGTAGGCGTTGGTGATGAAGATCCTGCGCCGGGCGCGCTCGATGGCGTGCCGGTAGGCGTCGCGGATGCCGTGGCGGTGCCTGCGGCGGGGGAGGTCGTTGCTGATGATCTGGACGGCGGGGTCGGGCCTGCGCGCGGCGTAGACGTAGCGCTCGTCGTCGATGGGGGCGCCGCCTGTGCGCTGCCACGTGCGCAAGAAGAAGTACTGGAGCTCGGCGGCGGCGGGGCCCTCGATGCGGAGATGGGTATCGCGCCAGCTGGCGCCGCCGTCCTCCGGAGCCGCGTAGTCGTCGGAGAGGTTGAGGCCGCCCGTGAAGGCGATCGCACCGTCGACGATGAGCGCCTTGCGGTGGTCGCGGCGGGCGACCTTCCCGAGCGGGGCGGAGAGGTCGAGGGGGCGGAAGGCGAGGGACCGGACGCCGGCGCGGCGGAGCCCGTCGAGGAAGGACGACGAGACGGAGGAGCCCCAGGCGTCGAAGAGGACGTTCACCTCGACGCCGGCCGCCGCGCGCTCCATGAGCGCCTCGGCGAAGCGCTGGCCGGTGCGATCGACCCGGAGGATGTACGTCTCGAGGCAGATCGTGCGCCGGGCGCCGGCGATGGCCTCGAGCATGGCCGGGTAGGTCTGCGCGCCGTCCTTGAGGAGCGCGAGGCGGTGCGCGCCGACGGTCATCTCGGCGAACGCGGGCGCGGGAGGGGGCTGGGACATGCGGCGGGGGCCAGGCTGCCCGGGACGAGGCGGCGCGATGATAGCGCGGACGAGCGCGTGACGCCCCGGCGTGATGCTTGGCCGGCGCCGGTCTCCCCTCGGCGTCCCTGGCGCCTCGGTGATCCGGGCTGTCGAGCGCCCCGATCAGCCCGTCTTCTCGACGTACGTCATCACCAGGTACAGGATGACCTGCCGTTCTGATTGCCCTCCACGGGCAACGACGCGCCGAGCCCATCGCCGGAGATCAGCCCGGGCGAGCTTCGTGGCGTGTTCTGACGGACGGATTTCATCGCACCTGCCAGACGGGCATCCACGTCCAGATCGGGAACCACCAGAGGGCGACCGGCATGGTCAAAGAGCTTCCCGACGATGTCGGCCTGTTGCTCTCGGGAACATGCTCGTTTCGAGCCGCCCGCCGCCGCTGCCGGTATTCCTCGAGGTCGATCACTTGAGCACTCTGGGGGCGCATCCGCTTCACCTCCAACCCGTAGATATATCATCCGTTATAGCGGATTATCTGTCAAGCGACAGCTCGGCCATGACGCACGGAGGGCGGCACGCTGCGTTGACCCGAGGACGGCAGGGCGCCCTCGCGTCCGCGGCGCAAGGCTGCCGCTTCTTCGCTTCTGCCGAAGAAATCGAGCTTTTCGTCCGTCCTTTCCATGTTCAGAGCGTCCGATGATGAGATCGCCTGCCAATGACGCGTTGCGTCTTTCAGGGGCTGGGCGGATCGAAGCGCCTCCGAAATAGTGGACGACGCGGAGCGTGGGCCACCCGAGGGATCGCTCGTCGCGCTCTTCCTCCTCGGCATCGCCGGCGGGGCCCGCCCGCGAGCGGTTCACCCGTGGCGGGGGAGAGGACGTTGGTGCTTTCCAGGAACATCCGGCGCGCGCCGCGCTCTGTCCTCCTATCGCAGCGCGGCCGCGGAGCTGGCGAGTGCGCCGCGACAACACGAACACACAAGGAGGCAGCCATGGCGGGCGTCGACGTGGGAGGTGGCGAGCGGCGGGCGCGAAACAGCGAGATCAACATGATTCCGTTCATCGATCTGCTGATGGTGACCATCGCCTTCCTGCTGATCACGGCGGTGTGGGTCACGAACTCGCGGCTCAAGACCAGCGCGGAGGTGCCTGCCGCCGCGGGGTGTGGTGAGGAGTGCCAGAAGGAGCCTCTCAGGACGATGCACGTCCATGTCGGCGAGGACCAGTTCAACCTCGTGTGGAAGCAGGGCGCGACTGTCCTGAGCGAGGTGAGCGTCCCCAAACGTCCTGTCGAGATCGGCGGGGCAGGAGCCACCGCGATCCGTTACAGAGAGCTCGGCGAGGCCATCCGCCGCGAGTGGGAGCGGAGCGGAGAGCACCGCGCCCCGAGCGACCGCCGCGCCGACCAGGCCGTGCTCCACAGCGACAACAAGACGCCGTTCCGTGAGCTCGTCGCCGTGCTCGACGCGATCAATGCCCCGCGCCGAACCGTCCTCCTCAATGATGGCCGTAGCGCCGAGATGCCAGCCTTCCTGGCCACCTTCTCGGCACGTTAAGAGCGGTGGTTGAGCGACGGGGGAAACGCGTTACGCGGTGAACTCGGTCGTCAGCGCTACCCAGTTCGAGGGCGGGCGGACGGCGTAGCTCAGCGCCAGGACCTCGATCAGCACCACCCGGTAGATCGCGTGGACGTCGTCGACGTCGACCTCGTGCGCGTTCGCCTCGAGCGCCGCGTCGAGGTGCTCCTGCACGAAGGCGAGGACGTCGGGCTGCTCCATCGCGATGACGTCGTCCGAGTCGACCGCCTCGGCAGGATCGTGGAGGCGGATCTGCTCGTCCAGGTTCAGCGACTCCTCGACGCCCGTGAGCGCCGTCTCGGTGACCTCGTCGAGGTCCTGACCGAACAGCTCGTCGAAGGCGAGCCAGATCGCCAGCGTCAGGAAATAGCCGAGGGCGAGCGCCGTCTCGTCGAGCGGGCCGGACAGCACCGAGGAGATCCGGTCCGCGAGCGCAGGCTGCGTCTGCTCGAAGCGCGTGAACGCGTCGTCGAGCTGCTTGCGCGAGTCGTCGTCATCCTCGGCGAGCTGATCCTCGATCTCGGACAGGACGCGCGCCGGCACCTGAGCGTACGAGGGGACGGGGCGAATGGCTGCGCGGCGTACCCACACGGGGACAACCTAGCACACGATGGCGCGGCTCATGGAGCGAGCAGCCGAATGCTCGACGCCGGGACCCATCCCTCCGTGGCGCCCCAGCGGACCTCTGCGAGCCCGCCCGATCTCCTGCCGACCTCGACCGACGCACCCTCGGGGATCGCGCTGTGCTCCGCGCGGGGCAGCGCGCGCCCGTCCTCGTCGAGGAGCCGGACCTCGGGGACCACCACCACGCCAGCCCGGGTCGTGAGGCGGAGGTGCCGCGCCGCATAGGTGAGCGGCACCAGCGCGAGCAGCGCGACGAGCGCCGTCGGCGCAAGGACGCTGCCCGCGACGTGCGCAGGGCCGGCGGGGCGGCGCCGCAGGACCATGCCCAGGGCGAGGAGCAGCGACGCGAGGAGCGCGGCCGCCGCCCAGGTGCGCTCCGAGGCGAGGCCGACGATGACCCGGCCGAGCGTCGGGCGCACGTCGACCGCATCGGTGGCGCGGCGCGAGCGCCGGCGGGTGATCTCGGCGCGCACGAGATCCAGCGCGCGATCCGCGTCGGCGTCGCCCGGACGGAGCCGCAGCGCCTCCTCGAACGCGGCCGCCGCCCGGCCGAGGTCTCCGGGGCGATCCGCGCCCTCGCGGACGCGCGTGACGTAGGCGAGCCCGCGGTTGTAGCTCGCGTCCGGGTGCACGAAGCCGCGGTCGGCGAGTAGCTCGAACGTGTCGATCGCCGCGCCGTACTCGCCGCGGCCGAGCGCGGCCGTGCCCTCCTGGAACAGCACCTCCGGGGGCTCCGCCGGCTGCGCGCGCGCCTCGCTCGACGGCAGCGCCGCCGCGAGGCTGGCAGCGAGGAGGAGCGCGCCGGCGAGGGGGCGCCTGCGGCGGCCGTTCACGCGGGCTTCCATCGCGAGAGCTCGGTCACGACGGCGCGGCCCTGCTCGACGAGCGCCGCGGCGGCGGCGCCGCCGCCCTCCTGCGCGGTCGGCTCGAACCGGATCGCCTCGCACGCGGCCAGCGCCTCGCAAGCGCGCGACGAGAGCGGCCCGGGGACGCCGCGCCTGCCGAGCTCGCCCGGGAGCTCCGCGAGCAGGACGCCGCGCGAGCGGAGGCCCGTCGCGGACTCGATCGCCCGGTGCACCGCGCGCTCGACCGCCGCGGCCGTCGCCCCGAGATCCCCCTGCGCGGCCGCCTCCTCCGCTTCGCGCTGGGCGATCGCCGCGAGCCGGGCGGGCGAGGTCGCGCCCGCCGCGCGGCGATCGCGCGCACGGCGCAGGAGCCGATCGCCCGCGCCGAACAGCGTCACGACGAGCGGCGGCGCGGCCAGGAGCAGCCAGAACGGCGCGCCGTCGAGGGGCAGCGTCGCGGGCGGGGCGTGCGGGTCGAGCGACGTGCGGAGCCCCGGCATGCCGGCGAACGGCTCGCCCCGGCCAGCGCCGTCGTCCTCGGATCGAGGCGCCCCGGACGGCGGCCCGGACGACGCCGGAGGAGCCACCGGGCTGACCTGGACGACGCCGAGCTCGGCGCGCTCGACCACGTAGCGCTTCTGCGCCGGATCCCAGTAGGGGAGCTCGATCTTCCCGAGATCGACCGCGCCGCTCTCCTGGATCCGGACGACGTAGCCGAACGATCGGGTGCCGCCGATCGCGCCGCCGCGCGGCGCGATCGCGTCGCGCTTCTCCGGGTCGAGCCACTCGAGCCCGGTCCGCTCCGGCACCCGGAGCGACTGGGGGAAGTTGCCGGTGCCCGCGACCTGCACGGTCACGGCCACCGAGCCGCCCTGCTCGATCTGGCGCGGCTGCACCGTCGCCTTGAGCGTGAACTGACCGACGTCGCCGACGACATAGCCGGACGGGCGGCCGGCGAGGGGCGGCTCCGTGACCTTCACGACGACGTCGTTCGATTCGCGCAGCACGCGCACGCCGATCCGGCGCCCGCTGATGCGCGTCTGCATGCTGCCCGTGTGCAGCTCGCCCGTCTTCAGCGGGAACAGCGCCAGCTTGTCGACCAGGCGGGCCGCGTACCGGTGCCCGCCGACCCGCGTGTACACGGGCCGCTCGTTGCGGGGGTCCTCGAGGAGCGGGTGGCGAAGGAAGTCCGCGGCGGGCGCCGCGCGGGGCTCGGTCATCTCGGCGTTCTCGCGGAAGTACAGGTAGAACGAGACCGTGACCTGCTCGCCGACCACCGCGGTCGTCTTGTCGGGGATGGCGCGCAGGAACACCACCGGGTCCGGCTCGCGCGGCATCGCCAGCCCTGTCGCCTCGGCCTCGGGCTCGTCCTGGGTCGGCTCGTCGTCGAAGAGGCCGCCCGAGCCGCCGAACGGCCACGGGAAGCCCTGCAGCGGGCCGCCGGGCAACAGGAACGGGTTGTTCGGCCGGCGAGGCCGCCCGCTCGCCGGCGCGACCTTGATCATGATGGGAGCCGCCGGCAGGCGCCTGCCGTTCCACGAGATCGTCGGCCCCGGGATGGTGTAGCGGCCGGGCTTGTTCGCGACGATCTGCCACGTCGCGCTGATGCCCAGCTGCGTGATCATGACGCCGCCCCCGAGCTGGGTCTTCATCTGCGTCCCGATGCTCGGGCCGGAGACGATGGAGAGGTCGGGCGGGACACGGAGCTCCGGATCGGAGGGCATGCCGGCGCCGCGCTCGACGAGCGCCTTCACCTCGACCGTGAACGGCTCGCCGACCTCGACGTCGGTGGAGCTCGCGCGGGCCGAGAGCTCCGGCTGCTGCTGGGCGCGCGCGCGGAGCGGGGCGAGCAACGCGAGCAACGCCACGAGCAGCGCGGTCGCGAGCGGCGCGAGGCGCGGGGGGGCGAGCGCGAGCGGGGCAGGGAAGCGCGCGGCGAGCGCGAGCGGGGCAGGGGAGCGCGGCGGGCGCGTCACTTGTCCTCCATGCCGCGGCCGCGCCGCATGCCGGCCTTGTTCTTCGCTTCCTGCTCCTGATACGTCGGCGCCTCCTCGAGCTGGTCGAGGATGCGATCGTCCTGCCGGCCGGTCTGCGGCGGCTCCTGGGGCTGCTCGCGCGGCGGCTCGGGTGGCTCGGGTGAGCCGGCGTCGGGCGTCTGGTCCTGCGGGCCAGCGTCAGGGCTCTGATCCTGGTCGCCGCCGTCGTCGCCCGCGTCCTGGTCGCCGCCGTCGTCTCCCGCGTCCTGGTCGCCGCCGTCGTCTCCCGCGTCCTGGTCGCCGCCGTCGTCGCCCGCGTCGGGCTCGGCGTCGGGCTCGGCGTCCGGCGGCGCATCGGGCTCGGCATCGGGCGGCGCATCGGGCTCGGCGTCCGGCGGCGCAGCGTCCTTCTGGTCCTCGATGCGCCGCAGAGCGATCGCCCGGTTCCAGGCCGCGTCCCGGCCGACGCCGTCGCCGCCGGCCTCCTCGAGGACCCCGGGGAGGATGGCCAGCGCCTGATCGTAATACGTCACGGCGTCCTCGTACTTGCGCCGCAAGAACTCGAGGTTGCCCGAGAGGTAGCGGGCCCGCGCGCGCAGATCGGCCGGCACGCTCGGATCGGCCCCGATCGCCTTCAGGAGGACCAGCGCGCAGTCGATCTCGATCCCGCGCAGCGCGTCGCGCTGCTCCTGCTCCGGCCCGCCGTCCGCGAGCTCCTCGTCACCGAACCGATGACCGTAGCGCTCGGCCAGATGGAACAGCGCCAGCCCGAGATCGAACGAGCCGTTCGGCTTCTGGCGCACGGAGTCCGGCAGCCCGATGCCGGCGTCGCTGCACGGGCCCGTCCCCAGGTAGCTCTGGAGGGCCTGCTCGGCAGACTCGAGGTTGCCCGCGTCGAGATCGCGGATCGCCTGGTCGACCGCCGGCGCGTTCCGCTCGAACGGGGACGTCGGGTCCCACCCGCTGCACCCGGTCGCCGCAGAGAACGCGGCCCCGGTGAGGCACGCGGCGGCGAGCCCGATCGCGATCCAGCGCCCGCGGCGCGCGAAGAACCCGGCGAGATCCACGCGCTTGCGATCACGACGCGGCATGCCGCCCTCCCGCGTTCTCCCCGGAAGCCTGCCCCGCTCCCGCCCCGAGCGGGCGCCCCTTCAGCAACGCGGCGCGCTTCGGCGCGGCCTCGGGGCGCGTCGCCACGAAGCGACGGCGCGGGGCGTCCTTGAGGAACACCTCGGCGATGAGGAGCAGGATCGCGAGGCCGAGCGGGTAGAAGTAGACGTCCGCGTAGACCGTCTCGACCCGCTCCGAGAGCTCGCTCTTCATCTGCCGCCTGAGCTCCGCGGCGATCGTCTCGATGCCCGTGGTCCCCTTCTCCGCGCGGATGATCTGCCCGCCCGGCGTGGCCTGCGCGATCGACGCGAGCTGCTGCTCGCCCGACAGCGACAGCTCGGTCGTGAGCGGCTTGCCCTGGCGATCCGTCCGCCACCCGACGATGCGGCCGTCCTGGCCGATCTCCGGGATCGGCTCCGGCGTGCGCCCGCCGATCTGAACGACGTGGATCGTCGTGCCCTGGGCGCCGATCGCCTGGGCGACGCTCAGCGGGTAGCCCTCGAGGTCCTCGCCGTCCGTGACGAGCAGGATGATCCGCTTGTGCTCGGCGGACTTCGGATCGCGCCTCAGGAGCTCGTTCGCCTGGTCGAGCGCGCGCGCGATCGCCGTGCCGCCGATCGGCATGTCGTTCGGGTCGAGCTGGCGGAAGAACTGCGCGATCGCCGCGCCGTCGGCGGTCAGCGGGAAGCCCATCGGCTCGCCGGCGAACGCGACCGCGCCGAAGCGCGCGCCCTCGAGATCCTTGATGAGGCGGGCGACCTCGACCTTCGCCCGGAAGATGCGGGACGGCTCGACGTCGCGCGCGTACATGCTCTTCGAGTAGTCGAGCACGACCACCACGTCGACGTTGGTCGCCGGCACGAGCCGCGTGCCCTTGCCGTACTGGGGGCGCGCCGCGGCCACGAACGCGAGCGCCGTCGCGAGCACGAGCAGCACGCCCTTCCAGGCGCGGCGCTTCGCCGGATCGGCGGTGGTGAGCGCCTTCACGCGATCCTCGTCGCCGAAGCGCTTGATGGCGCGCGCCACGCCGAAGCCGCCCAGGATGAGCAGGAGGCCGATCAGCGCGGCGAACGCCGTCCCGAGCAGGAACCAGGGGGCCGCAAAGTTCACGGGAACCTCCGGAGCAGCCAGGCGCGCAGGAGCGCGTCGAGCCCGATCAGGAACACCCCCGGCAGGAGCAGGAACGGGAAGAGATCCTCGTACGCGGCGCTCGACGCCTCGAAGCGGGTCTTCTCCAGCCGGTCGAGCACGTCGTGCATGCTGTCCGCGAGCGCCTTCGCGTCGGTCGCCACGTACGACGCGCCGCCCGTCTTCTGCGCGATCTCCTGGAGCAGCGCGGGGTTCACGGGGAAGCGGTGGCGCACGTAGCGCGGCTGCCCGAAGAGATCGATGCCGTCCTCGACCTCGACCTCGTCGTCGGTGCCGATCTGGATCGTGTAGACCTTCGCGCCGAGCGAGGTCGCGAGGTGGGTCGCGTACTCGGGGGAGATGGCCCCGGCGTTCGAGTCACCGTCGGTCAAGAGGATGACGACCTTCGACTGCGCGTCGCTCCTGCGCAGGCGGGCGACCGCGGTGCCGAGCGCGTCGCCGATCGCCGTCGCGCTGCCGTCGATCACGTTGAGCGTCATCTGCGAGACCATCTGCGTCAGCAGGTGGTAGTCGAGCGTCGGCGGCGACAGCACGTAGGCGGCCTTGCCGAAGACGACGACGCCGAGGCGATCGGTCCTCCTGCGGCTGATGAAGTCCTGGAGGACGAGCTTGGCCGTGTCGAGCCGGGTCAGCCGCTTGCCGCGCGGCAGCTTCGGCTGGCCGGGGAGATCGCTCGGTCGCGCGTCGAGGATCGCGCGCATCGAGCCCGACAGGTCGAGCGCCACGACGATGTCGATGCCCTTGTCGTCCGAGCGCTGCTCGCGGAGCACGCTGACCGGCCGCCCCATCGCGAGGACGAGCAGCGCGAGCGCCACGGCGCGCAGCACGCCCGGCAGGTCGCGCAGGTGGCTGCGCAGGCCGCGCGGCCCGCGCGCGAGCGGCGCGACCGTGCCGAGCCGGAGCCGCGGCCTGCGCGCGTCCTCCGCGAAGATGCCCCAGTACCAGACGACGGGCACCGCGATGAGCGCGAGCAAGAACCACGGGTTCTGCCAGCTCGCCGAGGACCAGGCATCGCGGCGCGCGAGGTAGGGGTACACGCAGGCGAGCGCGGCGACGACGAGCGTCGCGAGGAGGGCGAGCGCTGCGCGCTTCGTGCGGCTCAAGGCGCCTCCTCTCCCTCTGGCGCCCGGGACGGGCGGGCGGGCGGCTGCTGCCCGCCGGCGGGCGGCTGCTGCCCGCCGGCGGGCGAGCTGCGGGGGCCGGCGCCGTCGCCTGGACGCGCCGCCGGCGGGGTCGTGCGGTGCACGATGCTCTCGCCGTCGTCGAGCGCCGTGAGGCAGTCGGCCTCGCTCGGCTGGAGGCGCGCGAACTTCACGAGGTCGCAGTCGGCGAGGAACCGCGCGATCTGCGGCAGCACCGGCACGGGCGGGCGCACCCGCGCGAGCAGCTCCCGCATCTCGTCGCTCGTCGTCTCGAGGCCGTCGAAGCCGTACCGCGCGCCGAGGTACCTGCGCACGCAGTCGCTCACGAGGTCGAAGTACTCACCGGTCCGCCCCTCGCCGAGCAGGTCGGAGCGCCGGAGCGCCTCGAGCTCCTCGAGCGCGGCGACCCACGGCAGCTTGGGTGGCGGCGCGACCACCACGCGGGGCCGGCGCAGCCAGCGCCGGACCAGCCACGCCACGAGCAGCCCGAGCGCCGCGCCGATGAGGATGCCGGCCGTGAGCTGCTTCGCGAGCACCCACTCCTCCCGCTGCGGCCGCGGCGGCGGGTTCGGCTTGACCTTGGGGTCCCGCTCGTTGGCGATCGGGTCCTCGATCACGATCTCGTGCGGCCGGGTGCAGACGGTGACGAGCTCCCCGCTCGCGCGGGACACGGCGATCGGCACGGGCGGCAGCAGGAGGGCGCTCCTCCCGGGCTTCTTGGGCAGCGGGACGAACGGGATGACGAGCCTGGTCGTGGCGCCGGCGTCGGTCGCCGTCGTCGTGCTGGTCGGCCCCGCGCCCGCGTCGGCCTCCGGCAGGACGAACCCCGCCTTCTGGATCGCGCGCGCGGCGTCGCTGTCGCCCTGGACCTTGAAGCCCTCCGGCAGCACCGTCTCGCCCTTGCCGTGCGTGACCGTGATCTCGAGGTGGGCCGCGTACCCGCTGAACCCGTTCTTCGGGAACGTCTCCTCGATCCGGGGGCGCGTCGCGCCGGGCGGCACGTGCTCCGCGCACGAGGCCCACACGCTCTCGCCGCGCTCCGTGGCCGCCGGGGCCGGGGTCGGGGCCGGAGGCGGCGGCGGGGCGTCGTCAGCGGCGGGCCCTCCGGCGCCGCCGGCGTCCGGCTGCGATCGCGCCGGCGACGCGCACGCGAGCGCCGCCGCCAGCGCGGCCCACGCGAGCGGGCTCGCGCCGCGCGCGGCGTGGACCGCCGAGCGACGCGCCCTCATCGCCTGAGCCTCCGCGCCCGCTTGGCGAACAGGTCGCGCAGCGGGCTCACGAAGCTCTCGCCGGTCTTCACCACAACGGCGTCGAGCGCGAGCTTCTTGAACAGCTTGTCGCGGTCGCTCCGGAGCTTGCGCATGGCGGCGCGGTAGTGGTCGCGCACCGCCCGGTCGCCGGTGTCCACCACGACCTCTTCCCCGGTCTCCAGGTCCTCGAACGTCGCGAGCCCCACGTCGGGCAGCTCCTCGTCGCGCGGGTCGACCAGCATCACCGGGATCACGTCGTGCTTGGCGCTCGCGAGCGAGAGCGAGCGCTCGAAGCCGGAGGCGAAGAAATCGCTGATCACGAAGGCCACGCTCCTCCGCTTGGCGACCTTCACCAGCGTCTCGAGCGCGAGCTTCAGGTTCGTCCCCGTGTACTTCGGCTCGTGCCCGAGGATCTCCCGGATGACGCGCATCACGTGCTTGTCCCCCTTCTTCGGCGGGACGAGCTTCTCGATGGCCTCGGTCGCGAGCACGAGGCCCACGCGGTCGTTGTTCTTGATGGCGCTGAAGGAGCAGAGCGCGGCGATCTCGGCGGCGACGCGCGCCTTCGACGCGCGCCGCGTGCCGAACTGCTCGCTCTGCGAGGCGTCGACGACCAGCATGACGGTCATCTCCCGCTCCTCGACGAACACCTTCACGAACGGCTCGCTCATGCGGGCCGAGACGTTCCAGTCGATCCAGCGCACGTCGTCGCCGGGCAGGTAGGCGCGCACCTCGCGGAACGAGAGCCCTTGCCCCTTGAAGACGGACGAGTACGTCCCGGAGAGCTGCTCGTTGGCGAGCCGTTGCGTCCGGATCTCGATGCGCCGGAGCTGCTTCAGGAGCTCCGGCGGCAGCGGGTTCTTCGAGCCGGAGGCCTTGATCACGGCACCTCGACCACCTCGAACACGCGCCGGACGATCTGCTCGGACGTGACCTCCTCGGCCTCCGCCTCGTAGGTCAGGACGACCCGGTGCCGGAGCACGTCGGGGCCGATCGCCTTCACGTCCTCCGGCGTGACGTAGCCCCGGTGGCGCAGGAAGGCGTGCGCGCGCGCCGCCAGCGCCAGCGCGATCGAGGCGCGCGGGCTCGCCCCGTACTCGATGAGGCTGCTCAGCTCCCGCATCCCCTTCTGCCCGGGCTCGCGCGTCGCGAAGACCACGTCCACGATGTAGTCCTTCACGCGATCGTCCATGTACACGTCGCGCACGACCTTGCGCGCGGACACGAGCTCCTCGGGGGTCGTCACCTTCGCGGCCTTGCCCTCGACCACCCCCGTCGTGCGGTCGATGATCTGCCGCTCCTCGGCCCGCGCGGGGTAGCCGACCTTGACCATGAGCATGAACCTGTCGACCTGCGCCTCCGGGAGGCGGTAGGTCCCCTCCTGCTCGATCGGGTTCTGGGTCGCCATGACCACGAACGGGCTCGGCAGCGGGTAGGTCGTGTCGCCGATCGTGACCTGCCGCTCCTGCATCGCCTCGAGGAGCGCGCTCTGCACCTTCGCCGGGGCGCGGTTGATCTCGTCGGCGAGCACGAGGTTCGCGAAGATCGGGCCCAGCTTCGAGGTGAAGTCGCCCTTCTGGTGGTTGTAGATGACGGTGCCGATGAGGTCGGCGGGCAGCAGATCGGGCGTGAACTGGATCCGCGAGAACTTCGCGTGGATGGCGTCGCAGAGCGTCCGCACCGTCAGCGTCTTGGCGAGGCCCGGGACGCCCTCGAGGAGGACGTGGCCCCCGGTGAGCAGCCCGATGAGGATGCGCTCGATCATGTACGTCTGGCCGACGATGACCTTGCCGACCTCGCTCAGCAGGGTGTCGATGAAGGCGCTCTCTTTGGCGACCAGCTCGTTCAGGGCGCGTACGTCGTGCATAACGGGTGGGAGCTCATAGCAAGCCCGGCCGCCCGAGGACAACCGGCGCCTCTCGAATATTCCTCGGCGCGAGGCGGGGCCGCGGCGCGCGCTCGTCGGCGTGGGGCGGGGCCCCGGCGCGCGCTAGAAGCCGGGCTCGCGGAATTTGGCGCGCCCGGTCTCGGCAGGCGATCGGGAGCGAGGCGGGCTCGCGCTCGCGGCGGGGGTGGAGGACGGCGGCGCCGCGGGCGCGGTGGACGGGGCCGGCTCTGACACGTGCGCGGGCTCCGGGGCGCGCGGCTCGGCGGTGGCGACCCCCGGGCGCGGCTCCACCGTGACGGCCGGCGCCGCGGGCACCGCCACGGGCGGCGCGCCGGGGCCCTCCTCGAGGCCGATCCACAGGAGCGTCGCCGCCCCGAGCAGCGCGCCCGAGGCGACGAGCGCCGCCGCGGTGGCGATCGTCCGGGCGCGGCGGCGCGGGTCCAGGCGCGAGGGGGTGCGCCCCCGCGCCCTGCCCTCCGCGGCGCGCAAGGCGTCCTTGATCAGCGCCGTGCGACGCGACGTGCGCGCGGCGAGCGCGTTGCGGATGTACCCCGTGACCTCGCCAGGGCGGCTGCCGAGGGTGGCGTCCACTGCCTCGAGCGCGTCCGCGAGCTCGGCCATCGTCGCGAAGCGCTCGGCCGGATCCTTGGCCAGCGCGCGCATCACCGCCGCCTCGAGCGCGGGGGGGTACCCGGGGACGAGGGGGCCCGGCGGATCGACCGGCTCGGGCCGCGCGATGCGCGCCATCGTCGCGAGGTCGTGGCTGGCGGCGAACGGGTGCGTGCCCGTCGTCAGCTGATAGAGCACGATCCCGAGCGCGAAGACGTCGGACCGCCGGTCCAGCTGCTCGCTATAGACCTGCTCGGGCGCCATGAAGAGGATCTTGCCCTTCATGTGCCCGGTGTTGGTCGTCGGGTTGTCCACCTGCGCCATGGCCTTGGCCACGCCGAAATCGGCGATTTTGACCGAGCCGTCCCGCGTGATCAGGATGTTGTGCGGCGAGACGTCCCGGTGAACGAGCCCGATCAGCGCGCCGCCGTCGTCCCGTAGCTCGTGGGCCGCATGCAGCCCGCGCGCCGCCTCGATCGCGATCCTCACCGCGACGGGCAGGGGGAGCGGGCTGCCCTGCTTGCGGGTGCTGCCGCCGAGCAGCGCCACGAGCGCGTCGCCGTCGATCCACTCCATCACGAAGTAGAGCACCCCGCTCTGCTCACCTTGATCCAGGATCGCGCACACATTGGGGTGCTTGATCCGGGCGGCGATGCGCGACTCCGTGAGGAACATGCGCTTGCAGCGCGGATCGCTGGAGAGCGCCGGCAGCATCGTCTTGACTGCAACGATCTTGTCGCCCGCCGCCCCGCCGCGCTCTCGGGCCGCCCACACCGTCCCCATTCCGCCCTGCGCGATGGCGATCAGCAGCTCATAGCGGCCGAGAAGCTGGCCTGGCACAAGATCGACGGGCGCTATCACAGCTCGTACCTGCGACTCCTGTGTCGTCGTGAGTCCGACCATGCTGAAGCTCCCACCGACAGTGGGAGAGCGTTCCAGGCGGGTCGTGCAGGAGCGTTCCAGGATCGGACGCCAATCTCAAACAATTTTCCAGTTGTCGAGGATCGGCCGGCGTGAGTACGGTTAGACTGCCTCTATCGCTTGGTGATGGAAGGAGGCGCGGGTGAAGCATCGGATCACCATCGGCGGAGTGGTATTCTTCGCCTTGGTCGGCGTCGGTCCGGCTGCGTTCGCCGAGCCTTCCCCGGAGGACGCCGGCCGCGCGCCGCCGGCCGCGGTCGCGAGCGACACTGCGGCTGTCGTTGCGCCCCACAAGCCGAGCGCCGCGGAGCTCGCGTCCGCGCGGCGCCTCTTCGCGCTCGGCCTCGCCGCGGAGGACAGCGGCCGGTGGGCAGAGGCGCTGGAGACGTACGAGCGCATCCGCAAGATCGTCGTGTCCCCGCCTCTCTGGTATCACCTCGGCGTCTGTCACGAGGCGCTCGGCCACGTCGTCGAGGCGCTCAACGCATTTGAGCTCGCCGCGTCCGGCGCGGCCGCGCGGAACGAGATCGCGCTCGCCAGGGAGTCGCGGGCACGACTGGAGAAGCTTCGCGTGAAGACGTCGCAGATCGTCCTGCAGCTGCCCGAGGACGCGACCGGCGTGCGCGTCGAGATCGACGGTGAGCCGATCCACGCCGCGCTCGTCGGCGCGGCCATCCTCGTGAGCCCCGGGGCGCGGCGGGTCGTGGTGGCGGCCGAGAACTATGCGGCGCGGTTCGAGGCGACGGTGCAGGCCGAGACGGGCGCGGTCGTCGAGCTGCGGGCCGAGCTCGGCCGCAAGCGCTCGCCCGTGGTCCCGCTGTCGAGCGCGCCCGCGCGCCAGGCGCTGCCCAGCGCGCCCGCGCCCGGGCCGCGCATCTCGCCGGTGGTCGTCGTGGGGACGGCGGCCGCGCTCGCCGCCGGCGCCGTGGTCACGGGCGCCCTGGCGTACGACGTGCGGCACAGCTTCCTGAAGAAGAACGAGAACCCTGCCCCGGGCTCGCTGGGCGAGCGGCAGGCGCTGCGCGACCGCGGGCAAGCGCTCGCCGTCACGAGCACGGTGCTCACCGGGGCCGCCGTGATCGCGGGCGGCTTCGCCACCTACCTCTTCTGGCCCTCGTCCTCCTCGCCTGCGGCTCCTCCGGACGCCGCCGGGCGGCGGCCCGCGCCCGCGCCGCGCGCCCCCCGCCCGGCGGCGCTCTCGCCATGGGTCGGCGCGGACGGCGCCGGGGTCGCCGTGCGGGGAGTGCTGTGAGCGGCGCACCTCGCCCCGGAGCGGGCGTCGTCGCGGCGCTCGCCCTCGCCTGCGCCGGCCTCGGCGCGTGCACCTTCATCGCGCCGTTCCCCGACGTCGCGGCGGATCCCGTGCCGGTGGGCGAGGGGGGAGGCGGCGGCGGCGACGGCGGCGGGGCGGGCGGTGGCGGCGAGGTTCAGGAGATCTGCGTCCCCCTCACCGAGGCGGCCTGCTACGCGGGGCCGCAGGGCACGCAGGGCGTCGGCCTCTGCGTCGCCGGCGTCGCCGCGTGCAGCGATGACGGGACGGACGTCGGCGCCTGCGTCGGCCAGGTGCTGCCCGCGTTCGAGAGCTGCGCCACGCCCGAGGACGAGAACTGCGACGGGCGAGCGTGCACGGGCGACCCCGTGCACAGCGTCGCGCTCGGCGGCGCCGGCGCTCAGCAGGGCCTGGGCATCGCCGCCTCCGCCGACGCCGTCGTGGTGGTCGGCTCGGCGTCGGGCAGCACCGATCTCGGCGCGGGCCCGTCGGACGAGCTGGGCGCGCTCGGCGAGCCGGACGCTTTCCTCGTCTCGTTCTCCCGCGACGCCTCCAGGCGCGAGGGGCGGTTCCGGTTCGGCCGCCGCTTCGCGGACAGCGTCGCCCGGGCGGTCGCGCTCGCGCCGGGGGGCGACGTGGTGCTCGCGGGCAGCGCGGCCGGCGACGTCGATTTCGGCGGCGGCGTGCTCGAGGGCGCCGGCCGCCGCGCCGACGTCGTCGTGGCGCGGTTCGACGCGACCGGGGCGCACCAGTTCAGCCGGCGGTTCGGCGACGACGCCACGCAACACGCGGCGGCGGTCGCCGTGGACCAGGCGGGGAACGCCTTCATCACCGGCGAGTTCTCGGGCACGCTCGACTTCGGCGAGGGCCGCCGGGGCGAGCGGTTCACCCTGGAGAGCCACGGCAAGAGCGATGCCTTCCTGGTCAAGCTCGACGCTGCCGGCCACGTCGACTGGGCCAAGCGGTTCGGCGGCCAGGGAGATCAGGCCGGTACCGGCGTCGCCGTCGACGGCGACGGCGACATCGTCGTCGTCGGCTGGTTCAGCCGGGAGGTCGATTTCGGGGGCGAGAGGCCGCTCACCACCGACGCCATGACCAACCTGTTCGTCGCGAAGCTCGACCCCTCGGGCGACCACGTCTGGAGCAGGGCGGCCGACGCGACCAACGCGGCCGAGGCGCTCGGCGTGGCGGTCGATGGAGCGGGCAACATCCTCGTGACCGGCTCGTTCCGGAGAACGATCTCCATCGGCGAGTCGCTGCTCACGAGCAATGGGGACAAGGACGTCTTCCTCATCCGGCTGGACGAGAACGGCGTCCTGCAGTGGTGCGAGGACTTCGGCGACGACGCCGACCAGGAGGGCGCCTCCGTCGCGGTCGATCTCGCGGGCAACATCCTCCTCACCGGCTCCTTCCTGGGGAGCCTCGACATCGGCGAGGAGGCGCACTCGGCCGTGGGCGCCGCCGACGTGTTCGTGGCGAAGCTCGACCCCGCCAGCCATCCGATCTGGTTGCGCTCGTTCGGCGACTCGGGCGAGCAGCGCGGCGCGGCCGTCGCCGTCGATCTGCTCGGCGATGGCTGGGTGACCGGCCGCTTCGACGGCCTCCTCGATCGCGGGGCAGCCACGGCCGCGAGCCAGGGCGCCGGCGACGCGTTCCTCGTGCAGATCGGGCCGTGAGCGCCGCTCGCCGGCGGCTCACTCGCCGGCGAGCGGGTAGATCGGCCGGATGTCGATCGGGATCCCCTCGAGGCCGCCGAGCGCGTGCTGCATCGGCTCCGAGACCTCGCCGTATCTGGCGAGGAGCTCGCCGGCGGCCTGCCTGTCGCCGCGGTGCTGCACCATGCAGAGGTCGCGGACGAGGCGGGTGATGGCGGCCTCGAGCTCCTCGGCGTCGACGGTGAAGCGCCGTGTTGCCGGGTCGAAGCGGGCGGCGCGCTCCTCGAGGAACCGGTTGATCTGGAGCGCGGCCCCCTTGCCGTGCGCCTCGGCCACGCCGAAGCGGGTGCTCCTGAAGAGCCCTGCGAAATAGGAGATGAGGAGCTTTTGCCTGAAATCGGCCGCGAAGTGGCCTCGCTGGATCATGAAGAGGACGTTGTAAGCGCCCATCACGTCGGCCTTGGCCTCCTCCAGCGCGGAGTACGTCGGGCCGAGCGCGATCCGCACCTCGACCCGCTCCCCGCCCACGGTCGTGAACGCAGGGCCGAGGCTGTGCGAGAGCTCGTGGAAGAGCGTCTCGTTGAAGAACGCGTCGGAGGACAGGTGATCGAGCTGCGCCGGGTCGAGGACGCGCTCGGCGATAGGGCGCATGATCAGCTCGAACTTCGTCTCGATGACGTTGCGGAGCAGGACCTTCTTGGCCCCCTTCTCGGCGCGGACGCGCTCGTCGTTCGGCAGGTTGAACGCGATCGTCTGGACCGATTTGCGGGCGTCGCCGGCGCTGAACACGAGGTCGACGACCTGGATGGGGCTCTCGCCGCCCCGCGCGGTCTTCACGTCCTCGGGGACAGGCAGGTTGCGCTCCATCTCCGGGAGGAGCTCCTTGTACTTCGAGAGCTTCCGGGAAGCGTCGGGGTCGCTCACCGTGACGAACGACTCGAACGAGGCCTTGAGGCCGAGGAGCTCGTCCTCGTAGGTCTCGTAAGGGCCGATGGTCACCTCGACGCGGCTGTCGAGGTCCATCCAGTCCTTGTCGGATGCATAGTAGTCGTCGGAGCGGAACGCGGCGGCCCGGGACCTCAGGAACCGCCTTAGGCTCTCGCTCGCGGTGAGCGCCGCGGCCTCCTCGAGGAGCGCGCCGGCGGGGCCGAGCCACGCGGCGTAGGCCTGGCTGTACGGCACGGCGACGAGCCGGCCCTGGTCCCGGCGGATGAGCGTGAACAGGCTCTCGAAGGCCTCCTTGTCGCCCGGGTGCTGCTCGATCCACGCCTTGAGCTCGTCGGCCGAGAGATCTTCCGGGTAGAAGCCGGCGCCGGGAGGATGGGGCCTGTCGATGGCGAAGGGGCGGTGGTGATCCTGCCTGTCCCACGGGCCGCGCATGATGTCGAAGTAGGCGAGCCTGTCCCGCCCCTCCGGGGTGCCGTCCGCGACGAGCTTCTCGCGGAGCTCCGGGTTCCCGGCGTAGGCCTGCCGATCGAACACGGGATCGAGCTGCCGCGAGGCCTCGATGAGCTTGCCGAGCGCTCTCCTCTCCGGCTCGGGCAGAGCGCCGATGTCCGCGGTGAGCCTGGCCGGCGCGAACTGCTTGACCTTCTCGGACAACATCGGGACCTCCTTATCTCGTGAGATGAGCTCCCCGGCTCAGGGGCGGCTCGCTGGGACCGGGTGGGCGTCGCGGTACTCGCGGATTGCCTGGGCTTCGTCGACGGCGTGCTTGAACCCCGTGGCGGCGCGGAAGGCGGCGCCGTCCACGACGACGGGGTACTTGATGTGGGTCAGCGCCGCGCGAGGGAGCTTCGGCAGGCCGAAGCGGCCGAGCGCGTTGCGCAGCACGAACTCGGGGAGGGGCACCGCCACCCGGCCCGCCGCCCGGATGATGAGCGACAGGGGCACAGGCTGCGGGCCAGAGACGTTGTAGACGCCGCGGATGCGCTTCTCGAGGGCGAGGCAGATGGCGGTCACGACGTCCCGCTCGTGCATGAACTGGAACAGCGGGTCGAACCCGAGCACGTACGGGACGCGGGGGCCTCGGAGGAAGCTCGCCAGCGTGCCGTGGCCTGTCGGGCCGAGCGTGTAGCACATGCGGAGAACGGTCGTGCAGAGCTCGGGAGCGCGCCAGAGCGCCGTGCAGGCGTAGAGATCGGCCGCGACGAGGTCGGCGAGCTCGGGGAAGGTGGACACCGCCATCGGAGGATCCTCCTCCGTGTGGTAGAGCGGCGATTCGGGGCCGGCGCCGTAGTAGGTGTGTCGGCCGACGAAGATCACGTGTTCGACCCCGCAGGCGCGGCTGTTGTCGAAGACGACGCGCGTGCCGCCGAGGTTGATCCGATACCGCTCCTCCGTCTGCTCCACGAGGTGCGTCACGGTCGCCATGTGGATGACGGCCTGGGGCCGGGTCTTGCGGAACACGTCCTCCGCGGCGCGCTTCTGCAGATCCACGTTGTGCATCTCGATGCCGGCCGGGGCGGTCGGCCACGGCCGCCGGTCGATGCCGATCACCTCGTGCCCCTCCTCGAGGAGGCGCGTCGCGACCATGCGGCCCAGCGGGCCGGTGATCCCTGGGATGAGGACCCTCATGCGTGCTCCTTCGATGAGGCGGGCCTGGGCGGCGTGGCGCCGCGCCAGTCCACTGCCAGCTTCCCGCGGCGCCGCTTTCGCCCGGCCTCGATGAGCTCGGCGATCCTCGCCTTCACCTGCTCGACGTGGCCCAGGATCACCTCGTCTTCCTCGGCGCCGGTCCCGGCGAACGTCATCGGCTCGCCGTACGTGATCTCCAGCTGGACCGGCAGCGGCGCCGGGATGAGGTACGGGGTGATCGGGATGTACGGCACGCCGAACAGCCGGCCGATCGTGTACGAGTTGGCGATGGTCGGCACCGCCTCGCCGCCGCCGACGAAGCCGAAGGGGATGACGGGCGTCCTCGTCTTCATCGCGAGCCGGACGAACCCCGATCCGAAGTGCACGAGCGAGTTGCGCTCGCTGTAGAGCTTGGCGGTGCCGCGCGCCCCCTCGGGGAACACCATGAGCAACCGCTCGTCCTCGAGGAGGCGGCTCGCGTGCTCGGGGAGGCCGGTGAACTGCCCTGTGCGGCTCGACCAGAGCGAGGTGAAGGGGAGGCGATTGATGAATTTCTCCGCCATCCCCTCGGCCAGACGCGGAGGATCCATGGCGAAGAACATCGACGCGACCACCATCGCCCCGTCGATGGCGACTCCCCCGCAGTGATTGCCGACGAGCATCGCCCGCCCGCGCGCGGGGACGTTCTCCAGGCCCGTCACGCCCACCGAGAAATAATGATGATAGAAGAAGTCCAGGAGGGAGAAGAAGAGACCCAGGTGCTTCCGGGAAATGCCGTACGGATCGACCCCGAAGCTGTTGAAAGGGATCTCCAGCCGCTGGACGCGCTGGGCAATCGAGTCGCTGACGAGCAGAGTCAAGGGTCACCCTCCGGGAGGCTTCGGCGCCCGGAGGGTATGCGCGATCGGGCGAGGAGCACAACCTCCGCCAACCGGCACAAGAGGCAGCCGGCGCGGCGGAGCCATGGACCACGCGCCGCGCGCCGGGCGCGCTCGTCGAGGATCGCTCCTCGAAACATAACGCGCCGCGGCGAACAACCGCCTGTACGTGGAGACCGCGAACGCGCGAGCGCAGTCGACGTATGTCGCGCTCGGAATGCGGCGTTCGCACGCGGAGCTCTACGAGCTCGATTTGGCCTTCGGCTCGTCCTGAGGGGGCCGGCTCTCCTGGTTCGAGCCAGGGGGGACGACCGCGGCCATCGACGGCCAGGAGCCCTTGACGAGGGCTCGCATCGCGGCCGTCTTCAGCGCCACCTCCCCGGGATCGAGGAAGACGCCGAGGGCCTGGCGGATGTGAGGGAGCGTGCGGATGAGATCGGCTGGCGTCATCGCTTCGGGCGGTGACACATCGCTCCGCTCGCAGGCCTCCTGGATGAGCTTTCTGGCGAACGCGGGTGCGAGGCCACAGCACTCGACGACCTGCTCAAAAAGCGAGCGCATGAGCTGGTTCCCCCCGGGGTAACGTCCGACGCGCGGCGCGTCTTTCACTTGGGCGAGCACATACCGCCCTACGACAAGAATAGCCTACCTCCCCTATCGCGCTCGTGAGGCGACCACTGACGTTCTGCTGTCTTCCGTGAGCATGTAGGCGATGCCGCGCGTTCAATGTGCGATAGCGCGACCCGGCGTCGCGCTATCGGCGCCGAGATCGCGGGTGCTCGCGGTCGTCGGGGTGTTGGACGTGTCTCCATGGTCGGAGTGTTGGACGCGGCGGCGAAAAGGATCATGGCTCGGCCCGGGAGGCGCGCTGGATCCATGCGCACGTACCGTCTTGGGCTTTCTCCGCGGTGACGTCGTGCGTCACAGCCCTGTGCGCGTCACAGGCCGGATGGCTTGAAGGGCGTCCGGGAGGACGTCCGCGGAGCGCTCCGCTTCGGCTCTGGCGCCTTTGGCGCGGTCTTCGGCGCCGCGCTCCGAACGGTCGATGAGCGGGTGGCCGGCTTCGCCGTCGGGGCCGTGGATCCGCTGGTCGTGCGCGTGTCGGGCCGGCTCGTCCTCGGCTTGACGGCCGCGGGCGGGGTCGCTCGGGAGACCGGCCGCGGGGCGGGGCTCGTTGCACGGTTGGCGGTGGGGGCAGGGACCTGCGCGGGCCCACCGGGCGCGGAGCCGTGGGTGGACCGGTCAGGGGCGGAGCCCTGGACGGCTCCGCCGGAAATCACGCCCTGAGCGGAGCTGTCGGGAACAGCGCCCCGAGCGGAGCCGCCGGGGACCGGGGACCCGGCCGGTCCGCCGGGACGCCCGGGCGCGGCCGCCTGGACCGGCCCGCTGGCCGCCGCGGCCGCGGGGAAGAAGGACGAGATCCGGGAGACAGAGGCGCTCTCCGCCGTGAAGGGAGCGGCTGGCTCTTGCTGGCCGGCGGCGAGAAAGGCGCCCGCCCCGACCGCGAGCGCGACAGCGCAGGCGCTGGCGAGCACGCGGCGGCGCACGATGTGGTGCCGGCCGCGGGAGACGGCCTCGGAGACGACGGCGCCCAGCCCCGGCGCGCTGCTCTCGGCGCCCGAGTTGTCCTGCGCCGCCCCGACGCTCCGCTGGGTCAGGGGAGCGCGCTGGCTCAGGGGCAGACGATCGCTCAACGGAGAGCGTGGGCTCAGGGGCAGAGGATCGCTCAACGGAGAGCGCTGGCTCAGCGGCGATCGCGCCGACCGGGGCGCCGACGCGGGGCCGCCCCGCGCGCTGAGCGGCGCGGTGAGGCTCTCCGGCGGCCCGCGCAAACCGACCTCCTTGATGAGCGCCTCCACCGCCCGGGGCGACGACACAGCGAGGCCCGGCGTCTGCGTGGCTGCGTCTTCCAGCGCCTCGGCGAACGCCACGGCGGTCGGGAAGCGGTCGTCGGGGTCGGTGCGCAGCGCGCGCAGGCAGATCTGGTCGAGCGCGGCCGGCACCGACGGGACCACCCCGCGCGGACCCGCGGGCGCGCCCTGGAGGATCTGCGCGAGCAGCGCGCCGTCGTTGTCGGCCTTGAACAGGCGCTCCTCCGTGAGCATCTCCCAGAGCACCACGCCGGCCGAGTACACGTCGCTGCGACGGTCGACGTTCGCGGCCCGGATCTGCTCGGGGGCCATGTAGGCGAGCTTGCCCTTGAGCGCGTTGCCCCGCGTCGACATGAGCCGCGTCTCGGCGCGGGCCACGCCGAAGTCGGTGATGCGCGCGATGCCGTCGACGCCGACGAGCACGTTCTGCGGCGAGACGTCGCGGTGCACGAGGTTGAGCGGCTCGCCCTCGCCCCCCGTGAGCTCGTGCGCGGCGTGGAGACCCGCGAGCACGTCGAGGAAGATGCGGAGCACGATCCCGAGCGGGACGGGCCGCTTCGCCCGCGCGCACGTGCGGAGCAAGCTGTGCAGCGACGGACCCTCGATGTACTCCATGACGAGGAACAGCGGGTCCTCGACGAGATCGAACGTCGCGACGACATTGGGGTGGCGGACCCGCGCCGCGAGGCGCGCCTCGTCGAGGAACATCGCGACGAACTCGGGCTCCGCCGCGATGTGCGGGTGCATCATCTTCAGGGCGACGAGGCGCTCGAACCCGCCGGCGCCCAGGGCCCGCCCGAGATACACCGTCGCCATGCCGCCTGACGCGATGGCGCGCAAGCTCTCATAGCGGCCCGCGTGCAAGGTCACGTGACCAGACTACACCATGCGTGATGCGTTCTCCACGACTCCCGCGCCGCTCGCGCGAGCCTCCTCCCACACGGCCGCGAGGAGAACCGGATTCTGTGTCGATGTGAGGTGCCCTGCGACCGAGCGCCGAGCCCAGCGGCTCACGTGACCTGTCTCTCGGCGATCCGGGGCCGCGCGCGGCGCGGGAGCGCGATCAGCTCACGATCGGCAGCCGCCTGGCCGCCCGCCGTGGGCGCGCGCCGCCCTGCTCGCGCTCGCGCAACGCAAGGTCGTGCTCGATGATCGTCAGGGGGTTGTCGTAGGCCGGCAAAGGAAGATCCTGATTCTTCGCATAGACAGGGTGCCTGCCGTGCTTTTTGTACCACTCGGCCACCGTGGCGTTGGCCTTCATCTTCTCGAGGATATTCCGCCACCCAGCCCCGGTGTTGTACGCACAGAAGCTGATCTCGCCGAGCTGTGTTCCGTACGGAATGATGCACATCTCGGTGCGACGGAAGTCGTAATTGAACAGGTCCTGGAACCACATGCCCGCGACGAAAAGGACCCGCCACTCGTACTCGAGGGCGTCGCCCTCGCCGGCGTGCGCGGCGCCCGTCTGGCTCATGAACTGCTTCACGAGCGTCGCGAGGTGGAAGCCGGGCGGCGCGTTCTCCGGCTGGTAATGGCGCAGCAGCGCGGCGACGACCTGCGCCTTCGTGAGGGCGCGGCCGCGCCCCGCGTCGAAGATCGCGCGCAGGTCGGAGAGCAGCCCTTCGACATCGATGAAGTCGAGCAGCGGGACCATCTGCTTCGTCTTCTTGTGGACGAACAGCACGGTCCCGATCCCGCAGTTCGGGTGGCAGCCGCAGTTGATTTGCCCCCAGTCCTTGTCGGGGCCGTCGAGGAGGTCGGTCACGTTGCCGAAGGGGCTGAGCGCCGACAGGGGGAACCAGTCGCGCAGCGGGTCGGTCACGCCGGTCTGACGGGCGATGTCGTGCGCGAGGTGGCTCAGCGTATAGCGCTGCTGCTCGCGCAGGTCGTCGGAGATGTCCTCGTCGCGGCCGGTGAAGCTGACCGGCTGGAAGCTGACGACGGTGATCTTGTCGGCGTTCTGGACCGCAAAGTCGATGATGGGCCCCACCTGATCGTTGTTGACCCCGTTGACGATCGTCACGACCAGGATGACGTCGATCCCGACGGCCGAGAGCTCCTCGATCGCCCGCAGCTTCACGTCGTAGAGGTTCCCGATCTTCCGGTGGCCGTTCGCGGCGTTCGTGACCCCGTCGAACTGCAGGTACGCCATCCGGAGGCCCGCTTCCTTGGCCTTCCTGGCGAAGCCCGGCTCGTCCGCGAAGCGGATCCCGTTCGTCGCGCACTGCACCGCGAAGTACCCCTTCTCGCGCGCGTACCGGATCGCGTCGAGGAAGT
This sequence comes from Sorangium sp. So ce281, assembly GCF_051527395.1. NCBI lineage: Bacteria > Pseudomonadati > Myxococcota > Polyangiales > Polyangiaceae > Sorangium > Sorangium sp. So ce281. The sequence continues at coordinate 8,434,889 of NZ_CP150322.1, read as the reverse complement.
GCGGGCTCAGCGTCGGCTCGCCGCCGGAGAACTGGATCGACATCTGGCGGCGCGGGCGCACCGCCGCCGCGTCGTCCAGGATCCGCGTGATCTCCTCCCAGGAGAGCTCATGCACGTAGCCGACCTGATTGGCATCCATGAAGCACGGGTCGCACATCATGTTGCAGCGGTTCGTCAGGTCGACCGTGAGCACCGCGCCGCGACCGTAACGGATGGTGCTCGAACCGTGGTCGTGGATCCTGTCCTTCGTCATCTCGACGTCGCGGCCGCCGAAGAGGCGCTCGATCCGGGCCAGGAACGCCGGGTCGATCGAGATCGTGTCCGAGAAGAAGCCATGCTTCGGGCACGTCTTCTCCATGACCACGCGCCCTTCGCGCGCGACGATGCTGGCGCGGATCTCCCCGGGCTTGTCCGTGATGAGCTTGGTCCAGTCCGCCCTGCCACTCAGGATCTCGGCGCGCGCCTCCTTGACGCAGCGCGGGCACAGGCTGTCCGTCTCGCGAGGCCAGCCGAGCGGGGGCTTCGTGCGCTCGCCGCCCCTCGGGATCGGCTTGTCGCTCCACTTCGGGTGAAACGGCCTGGGCTCGCCGCCGAGGCGGCTCAGTCGCTGCAAGATCGGCCACGCCTTGCCGGCGGAGACCGTGATGGCCTTTTCCAGTATCCGTACCAGGTCGATCAAGCGTCACCTCTCTCACAGCCGCATTTCGCGGCTGCACGGTAGGTCGACCTAGCGCGTGCTTCCATCAAATTCCAGGTTATCACGCGGCGCTGACACGGCTCGGCCTGGGGCGTGACAGCGGGCCGTCGATCGCGGGATAGTGCGGCGCAGCGAATGCGATTCCTCCCTGGAACCCCCCGCGCCCTGGGCCTCGCCGCGGCGCTCGCGGCCACCGCGATGGCGGGCCCGGCGGCGCCTCAGCCGGCTTCGCGGACCGCCCGGGCGCCGCGGGCCGCGGCGGAAGGCGGCAAGGCGCCCGCGGGGGCCGCGGCCGGCGCGACGCCGCTGCGCGGCAGCCTCGGCGTGCCCGTCGGCGAGCGGCTGCTCTCGTCGAGCGACCCGGCGGCGCGGCTCCGCGGCATCGAGCGCCTCGGGGCGATCGGCACCGAGGAGGCGGTGAGCGCGCTGCTCGCCGCGCTCGAGCAGCACGGCGCCCCGGGGGCGCGCGATCCCAGGGCGCGCCTCGCGGCGGTGCGGGCGCTCGCGCCGCACGCGCAGCGGGACAGCGTGCGCCAGCTCCTCGCGCGCGAGCTCTCGGAGAGCGCGCCCGCGCGCGGCGCCGCCTCGCCGCTCGGCGAGGTGCTGCGCGGCACCGCCGCCCTCGCGCTCGCGCGCACGGGCGAGCGGCGCGCGCTCGGCGTGCTCGTGAACGCGATCGTGCAGGGCGGGGCCGCGGGCGAGGCCGCCGCGCGCGCGATCAAGGCGCACCCGCCCGCGTCGCTCCAGCTCCTGCTCGGCAGCCGCAAGCGGCTCGAGCCGGCGCTCGCGAGCTTCCTCGGCGATCTCGGCGATCTCCGGGCGATCGCGGCGCTCCGGCCGATGCTCGAGGGCGGCGACAGGGCGGCGCAGGTGGCCGCGGCGCGCGCCCTCGCGCGCCTCGGCGACGAGGCGGCGCTGGCGAAGGCCCGCGCGTGGCTCCGCAAGCCAGAGCCGGGGCTCTTCGAGCCGACGGCGGAGATCCTCGTGTACCTCGGCGCGCCGGAGGCGGCGGACGCCGTGGCCGCGCTGCTCGGATCCGAGCTCGGGCGGATGGAGGGGCTCAGGCTGGCCGAGCTCGGGCCGGCGGAGCGGCTCGCGCCGGCGCTCGCGCGCGCCCTCCCGCTGCTCCCCGACGACGCGCGGCCCCGCGCGGTCGCGGCGATCGGCCGCGCGGGCGGCGCGGAGGCGGCGCGGCAGCTGCGCCGGGTCCTGAACGAGCGCCCCGAGCTCGCGACGGCGGCCGCGTTCGCGCTGGCGACGATGCCGGGGGCCGAGGCGCGGGCCGCGGTCGCGGAGCTCTTCGATGGCCCGCGCGCCGCGAAGGACGCGGACCTCCGCAGGCTCGGCCTGCGCGCCGGGGTGGTCCGCGGGCTCGTGCTGCGCGACGCGCCCGAGGCGCTCGAGAAGCGGCTGCTCGCCGCGCTCGCCGCGCCGAGCGGGTCGAGCGATCGCGCCGTCGGGGTGTTCGGCGCCGTGGCGCTCGGCCTCCGCGACGCGGTCGATGTCGTCGGCGCCTGCTCCCCGTCCTCCTGCGATCGCGCGGCGGTCCACGCGGCGGCGCGCGGCGCGCTCGCTCGGGGCGAGCGCGCCCTCGCCGCCCTCGCGCCGCTCTTCGCGGCGCTCGCCGCGCCGGGCGCCGGGCCGCCGCCCGGCGACGCGAGCGCCGCGAAGAGCGGCGACGCAGCGCCCGACGCGGCGGCGATCTCCGCCGGCGTCGCGCTGCTCGCGGAGCCCGGGGGCGGGGCGATCGCGACCTCGCGGCTCGCCGCCCTCGCGGAGGCGGGCGGACCGCTGTCGCCGCTCGCCGCCCGCGCGCTCGCGTCCCGCGACGACGAGGTGGTCCGCGGCAGGATCGAGCGGCTGCTCGAGGGGGGCGATCCCGTCGTGCGCGCGCACGTCGCGCTCGGCCTCGGGAGCGACCCCATGCCCGACAGCGTCTCCCTCCTCGCCCGCGCGTACCGCTTCGAGGACGACCCCGCGGTGCGCCGCGCGATCGTCCGCGGCCTGTCCCGGCGCACCGAGGTGCAGCGCAGGCGCGTCCTCGTCGCGGCGCGGGATCTCGATCCTGACGAAGGGGTGCGCGCGCTCGCGCGGGCCGCCCTCTCCGGCGCCGACGCGCGGGCGCTCGATCGGCCCCGCTCCGCGCTGGCGACGGGCGTCGTGTGGGTGGCCATCGTCCCGAACGACCGGAGCGCGTCCGGGAGCGCTTCCTCGCGCCCGGCGCGGCTCGTCCGGCCGGATGGGCTGGCGGTCCCCGTCGTCGCCGATCCCGACGGCGTGCTCCTCGTGCCGGCGGTGCCGCCCGGCGTGAGCGCCGTCCTGCTTGCGCCGGCCGCACCCCCGGGGGACGCTGGCTCATGACGACGATGAGCAACGCGACGGACGAGGGCGCGGGCGTGGAATCACGCGCCGAATCACGCGCCGAATCGAGCGCGGAGCCCGGCGCCGCCGGGGCGCCGGCGAAGGGCGAGGCCGACCGCGCTCCGCGGAGCGGCGACGCGGGCGCCGGCGCGATGTCGTTCGAGGAGTCGACGCGCCGCCTCGCGAAGATCGTCGCGGAGCTCGAGGGCGGCGACCTGCCGCTCGAGCGCGCGCTCTCGCTCTTCGAGGAGGGCATCCGCCTCTCGCGGTCGGCGCAGGAGCGCCTCGATCGCGCGGAGAAGCGCGTCGAGGAGCTGCTCGGGCTGGACGCCGACGGGCGCCCGGTGACGCGCGAGTTCGAGAGCTGAGCGGAAGAAGGGCGACATGAGGACGGCGGCGGCGCTGATCATCGGCAACGAGCTGCTCAGCGGGAAGATCGCTGACGAGAACCTGGTCGTGCTCGCGGGCACCCTGCGCGCGCTCGGCGTCAGGCTGGAGCGGGCGGTCATGGTGCTCGACGAGCTCGAGGTGATCGCCGCCGAGGTGCGGGCGCTCGCGGCGTCGCACGACTGGGTCTTCACGAGCGGCGGCGTGGGCCCGACGCACGACGACCTGACGATCGCGGGCGTCGCGCGCGCGTTCGGCGTGCCGGTGGTCAGCGCGCCCAACATCGAGAGCCTCCTGCGCGATTACTACGGCGATCGGCTCACCGAGGGGCACCTGCTCATGGCCCGCATCCCGGAGGGCGCGCGGCTCGTGACCGGCGGCAGCGCCGCGTGGCCCGGCGTGGTGATGCGCAACGTGTGGATGCTGCCCGGCGTGCCGCAGATCTTCCGGGCGAAGCAGGCGCTCATCCAGGCGGAGCTCTCCGGCGGGGCGCCGTTCGTCTCGCTCGCGGTGTTCACGACCCTCGACGAGGGGCAGCTCAAGCCGATGCTCGACCGCGTGGTCGAGGCCCACCGCGACGTCGACATCGGCTCTTATCCGAGGTGGTCCGGCGTCGAGTACCGCACGAAGCTCACGTTCGACGGCCTCGTCGAGGCGAGGGTGCGCGCGGCGCGCGACGCCTTCGCCGAGAGCCTCCCCGCGGAGACGATCGTCCGCGTCGAGTGACGCGCGCGTCTCCGTTCGCGCTCCTGGCGAGGGCGCGACGGCGTGAGGGCCTGGCGGCCGCCACCCTCCGCCGCCGCTCCGCCGCCTCGCCGGCGCGCGCGCCCCCGCGGCGCCCCGGGCCGGCAGGCCGGCCCGCCGCGTGCTTGTCGCCCGCGCATGAGCCCGTGGAAGCGCGCCGCCCTGCTGTCCGATCACCTCCCCGAGACGTGCACCGACGACCCCTCGGCGCTGGCCGCCTTCGTCGGTCCGCGAGAGCGAGCGCTCGAGGAGGGGATCTGGTCGCTGGGCGACGCCGACCTGCTCGCGATCGTGCTCGGCACAGGGCTGGTCGGCACCCCCGTGACGCTCGTCTCCGCCGCGCTCCTCTCGCGCTTCGCCGGGCTGGAGGGGCTGGCGCGGCTCGGCCCGCACGCGCTCGCCGAGCACCCCGGCCTCGGGCTCGCGAAGGCGCTCCGGATCGCCGCGTCGCTCGAGCTCGGGCGGCGCGCCTTCGAGCGCGCGGTGCGCCCGCGGCCTCCGGTGCGCACCTCGGCCTCGATCGCGGCGTGGTGCGCGGCGCAGCTCGGCCCGCTCGATCACGAGCAGATGTGGGTGATCTCGCTCGACGGCCGCAACGGGATGAGGGGAGCGCGCAGGGTCTCGCAGGGCGGGCTCCACGGGTGCTCCGTCTCGGCCAGGGACATCCTGCGCGCCGCGCTCTCGGACGCGGCCTCGGCGCTCGTGCTCGTGCACAACCACCCGAGCGGCGACTCGGCGCCGTCGCCGGAGGACGTGGCCATGACCAACGCGGTCGCCGCCGCCGGCGAGGTGATCGGCGTGCCGCTCGTCGACCATGTCATCCTCGCGCCGGACGGGCACTACTCCTCGCTGCTCGATCTCGGGATGATCGCGCCCGGCGACGCGCCGCGCGCCGCCGCCCCGCCGAGCCGAGGCTAGGCGCGCCGGCCGACCAGGAGGCCGTGCCGCTCTCCGCCGGGCGCCCCTCCGGTGCCTGGCACGCTCGCGAACCGCAGCGTCGCGCCGCCCCAGTCGACCGAGGGGCTCCCCTTCAGCAGCGACGTATAGAGCGCGCTCGCCTGCGTCATCGGGCAGCCGATCGCCTCGCGCACGAGCGTGAGCGACGCGCCCGTCGCATAGCTGACCGGCGCCTGCCGGCCGTCCTCGCCGATCACCGTGACCTTGAAGACGTCGTCCTCGGCGCGCGCGGCGCGGTCCGGATCGGTCAGCGCGAGGTGCAGCGCCTCGATCGCCCCGCTCCCGGGGCCATTGTTCGAGGAGTCGAGGGTCACGTGGAGCTCGAGGAGCGGCGCCGTGTAGCGGACGATCTGCCGCGCCGCCGCGCCCTCTGCCGTCGCGGGCGCCGCGCGCGCCTCGCGGCGCCTGAGCTGCGCCTCCATGACGAGCGCCGACCGCGCGAGCTCCCGCTCCGTCTTGCCGAGCAGCCGGCGCGCGCGCATCTCGGCGAGCGCGCGCTGCAGCACCTCGCGGTTCCTCGCCGCCTGCTCGTGGCTCCGCTCGCGCGCGAGCAGCGCCTCGAGCTCGCCCAGCGCTCGCTCGTGCTCCCCGATCGACGCGAGCGCGTCCGCGAGCGTGAGCCGGGCGTCGGCGAACGAGGGCGCGCGCCTCACCGCCTCGCGGTAGGCCGCGATGGCCGGCGCGATCTCCCGCCGCGCCTCGTGCGCGAGCCCGAGCGCGAAGGCCGCCCGCGCGTCCTCCGGCGCCGCGTCGCACGCGCGCGCGAGCCAGCGCGCCGCCTCGTCGTAGAGCCGCAGATCGTACAGCACCACCCCGAGCTCGCGCTGCGCCCGCGGATCGGGCGGCTCGATCGCCGCGCCCCGCCGGAGCTCCGCGGCCGCCTCGTCGAGCCGGCCGAGGCGGACCAGGGCGCGGGCGTAGGCGAGGCGCGCCTCGATCAGCTCCTCCCCTCCGCCGAGCTCCACCCCGCGCGCGAGCGCCCCCGCCGCGTCCGCCCAGCGCTCTTCCGCCGCGTACGCGGCCCCGAGCGCGAGCCACGCCCCCGCGTCGTCGGGCGCGCCCGCGACGTGCCCCTCGAGCCCGGCGATCCCGCCCGCCATGTCTCCGCGGCCCAGCAGATCGAGCGCGCGCGCTCGCCGCGCTCCGGACGACGTCATCGCGGCAGCGTACGCCGGCGCGGCGGCGCGGGTCGAGCGCCCGAGCGGGCGGGGCCTCCCCCGCGCCTTCGACGTCAGTAGCTCTGCGGGAGATCGCCCGCGAGGCACGAGACGGTGTTCGGCGCCCCGCGCGACGACCACTTGGCGCCGGTCGGCACCCCGCCGTCGAAGCGCACGCCCTCGCGTGGATCCCACGACGGCGTCTCGCCCGGGCGCAGGGAGTGCGTCCCGCTCTGGTAGAACGCGATGATGTACGTATGCCCCGCGACGCGGCAGCCGAGCCGCCTCGCGAGCGCCTGCGCGAAGGACTGGCCGGTGTGGCCGAAGGCGCTGCAGCAGCGGAGCCACACGAGGGCGTCCGGCCCCGCGAGCTCGGCCCTCACGGCGTCGAGCGCCTCATCGAGCGGCGAGCCGGGCCGGAGCGCGGCTTCGTCGAGCCGCGTCGCGCCCATGCGCATGTACCCCCAGCCGCCGTGCCCCCAGGCCTGCAGCGACGCGATCTTCCGGCCGCGCTCCCGCGCCGCGCGCGCCGCCCAGCCGAGCGCCTCGGCCCAGCTCGTGGCGGACTGCCACGCGTCGGCCGCGCCCGTCATGCGGTGCAGCAGCGCGCCGGCGCGCCAGATCGGCGTGAGCCCGATCGTCGCGCCCACGGCCTCGCCCAGGACCTCGAGGTCCCCGGTCTCGGCGGAACCGGCGGAGTCGGCCGCCGCTGGGTGCGCGCGCGCCGCCGCGCCATCGCGCCGCCTCGCGCCGTTCGCCCGCCGCGCGTTACCCCACCCGACGTCGGTGTTATCGAAGAGAACGAGCCGCATTCAACCCCCCATTCTACGCGCTCCGAATGTACCGCCGCTCGCAACCGCGGCCACGCGGTCGATTCCCCACCCGCCCCCCGAGCGTCTCCCGACGCCGCACGCAGCGCGCCGCACGCGCCGTACGCCAGCGGCACGCCCCGGGCGCGGCGAGGGCGCGATGGACGGGAGGAGGTCGTCCGTCGACGTCCTCCACCGTCTAGTTCGCGGTGGGCGCAATCGGTAGTGATTTCCTCCCGCGCCCTCGGCTAGCCTGCCCGAACCGATGGGCCTGTCCGAAAACATCAGGTTTTATGCGGCGACCGACGTCGGCCGCATGCGGGACCACAACGAGGACAACTACCTCGTCGACAAGAAGCTCGCGCTCTTCGTGGTCGCCGACGGGATGGGCGGACACGCCGCAGGCGAGGTCGCGAGCGCCCTCGCCGTCCGCATCATCCACGAGGAGCTGAAGAAGGAGCGGGACCTCATCGAGAACCAGGCGCGCAGCAACGTGCGGCGCGCCGCGATGAAGGAGGTCCTCAGCCTGCTCGAGCACGCCGTCCAGCGCGCGTGCGCCCGGATCCACGAGGAGGCGAAGGCCGACACGACGAAGCGCGGCATGGGCACGACGCTCTCCGCGCTCCTCATCGCCGGCTCGCACGGCTACATCGCGCACGTCGGCGACAGCCGCATCTACCTCCTCCGCGAGGGCCGCATCCAGCAGGTCACCGAGGACCACACCGTCTACAACGAGCTCATCAAGCGCGGGAAGCTCACGCGCGATCAGATCGAGAAGGTCGCGCAGAAGAACGCGATCACGCGCGCCGTCGGCGTGTACGAGCGCGTCGAGGTCGACACGCTCACGATCGAGGTGCTCCCGGGCGACCAGTTCCTCCTCGCGTCGGACGGGCTCCACGGGTACATCGCGCACACCGCGGAGCTCGAGCCGTTCTTCGAGGAGGAGAACGGCGAGGTCGCCGCGAACGGCCTCATCGATCTCGCGAACAGGAAGGGCGGCAAGGACAACATCACCGCGATCCTCGTCCGGCTCGGCCAGGGCGACCACCGCGACAGCGTCCGCGCCCGGCTGCTCGCGCTGAAGCGCGACGTGCTCGCGAAGATGCCGCTCTTCGCGCGCCTGCAGGAGCGCGAGATGCTCCGGGTCATGCAGGTCGCCGAGGTGCTCTCGTTCGAGCCCGACCAGATCGTGGTGCGCGAGGGCGATCGCGGCGACGAGCTCTTCATCGTGCTCTCGGGCCTCGTCCGGATCATCCGCGGCGAATCGGTGCTGAGCGAGGTCGGCCCGGGCGAGCACTTCGGCGAGATGGCCCTCATCCGCAGCATGCCGCGCTCGGCCACCGTCTCGGCCGTGGAGCAGAGCGAGCTCATCGCCGTCCGGCGCGCCGATTTCTTCGAGATCCTCCGCAAGGAGCACGAGCTCGCCGTGAAGCTGCTCTGGCAGTTCCTGGGGGTGCTCGCCGACCGGCTCGACCAGACGTCGCGCGACCTGAGCACCGCCCGCGAGGAGCTCGCCGCGGAGGACATCACGAGCGAGATCTTCCCCGACAGCGAGGAGGGGAAGAGCCCGTTCGCCCCCGAGGAGCGCTCCTCGGCGCGCTGAACGGCGCCCCGCGGCCGCGCCCCCGCGGCCGCGGCCGCGCGGAACGGAGCGAAACGGAGCGGGATTGCTGCGGCGTGAGCGGCGGGGCGGGGCCGCGCGAGCCGGGCGAGCGATTCGCGGATTGACACCCTCCTACCCCGGCCGGTAGCGTCCGTCCGACGGATAACCATGAGCATGCACGGCAGAAGGTACTGCGAAGGCCATCTCGCTCGCGTCGCCATCAACGTGGCTGGGGGCTCGGCGTTCGCGTCGCTCGCGGCCCTAGCGGCGGCTCTCCTCGCGGCGTCCCCCGCGGCCGCCGACGAGCCGCGGAGCGCCACCGAGCCGCGGCTCATGATGGAGACCGGCGAGATCACGAGCGTCGTCGACGCCTTCGACGACGGCGACACCTTTGATTTGAACTTCAGCTTCGGCTTCGAGTACGCGTCGAAGAGCGCGAAGATCCGGCGCGAGACGAGCATCGCCGGGCCGGGGCTGTCGTCGGGCGGCTACACGTCGAACCTGCTCAACGTGGCGACCTACAACGAGGCGACGTCGAAGCTCAACTTGCGCCTCGACGTCGGCCTCTACCGGGACCTGGCGCTCTACCTCAGGATGCCGCTCATCCTGAACCACGCGCGCGAGCTCACCGATCTCAACGGCAGCGCCGGGGCGGAGGCGCAGGCCGTCGCGCTCGCGGGGGCCCCCGGGGAGCAGCTGTTCCAGATGCCCTTCACGTCGCCGAACCGGAGCGGCATCGAGTACCTCGCCGTCGGCCTCGACGTGAACATCATGAACCAGGCGCGCGACCGGACGAAGCCGACCTGGCTGTTCGGGATCGAGGGGCGCTTCCCCGTGAGCGAGCCGATGCACGCCTGCACCGAGTCGCCGAAGAGCGGCCAGGTGAAGTGCGCCGATCCGACGGACGTCAACCGGAACAACAGCAGCGACAGCGAGTTCGATGGGCAGAGCGTCGCCCAGCGCGACCCCGGCGTGTCGCGCGGCACCATCGGCCTCGAGGTCCACACGTACCTGTCGAAGCGGATCAAGTACGTCGAGCCGTACGGCGGGTTCAAGGCGCTGTTCGAGTTCCAGCAGGAGTCGAGCGACTACGGCCTCACCGACCTGAAGACGTCGCTGGTGAACCACCCGCCGCTCGTCGGCAGCGTGATGCTCGGCGTGCTGATCGTCCCCTGGGAGAACCGCGAGAAGTACACCGGGCTCACGCTCGATCTGCGCTTCACCGGCGAGTACCACTCCGAGGGGCGCGACTACTCGGAGCTGTTCGACGCGCTGGGCTCGAGCGACGCGGGCTCGCTGCGCCAGCCGCAGTGGGCGGCGTTCCGCGACAACGACGCGTACGACCCGAGCCTGTGCAGGACGGGCGATGCGAGGGCCTGCTCGCCGTCGATCGTCGACGTGGGCTCGCAGCGCACGTACTTCACGGGGCTCAGCGACGTCCAGCCGTACGGCTCGTACCGCGCCTCGGCGAGCGTGACGTGGCGGGCGGCCGAGCTCGTGAAGTTCCAGATCGGCGCGGGCTTCCGCCACGACGGGGGGCACGGCATCGGCGGCGACCAGCCGTGCAACTCCCAGTTCAAGGACAGCCTCGGGGCGGCAGGGCCTTGCCGCCGCCAGGACGCGGACGGGCGCCTCACCGTCACCGGCAGCCCGAACCCCAACTACCGCCCGACCATCAACGCGGTCGGCCGCCGCTTCTACGTCAACGACAGCAACACGTTCGACCTCTTCGCGAGCGGCACGTTCATGTTCTGATCGACGCCCCGAGCGGCGTGGCCACCGCGGCGAGCGCCGCCTCTGGCCGAAGCAGCAACCCCATGATCGACCCCTGGCACCTCCGCGGCGGCGCGGGCGCCCTGGCGCTCGCCGCGGCGCTCGCCGCGGCGCTGCCAGCGTCGGCTCAGCCTGAAGACGCGGCGTTGCCTGCGCGCTCCGGGGGAGACGAGCGACCGGCGCAGCCGCCGCGACCCGATCGGCCGTCGCGATCGGCCGTGGTGCTCGCGACCGCGGTCGCGCCCGGGGCCGACGAGCGCGCCGCGCCGCTCGCCAGCGCGCTCGACGCGCTCCTGTCGGACACGGCGCAGGACCTCGGCCTGTCGGTGGATCTGGCGGGCCGCGTCGCCTCGCGATCGCGCCCCGACGAGGCCGAGCTCATCGAGCGCGCGCGCTCCGGCGACGAGCTCCTCATCGCGCCGAGCCTCGAGCTGCGCGGCGACGAGGTGGAGCTCAGGCTCGCCGTTGCGTCCGGCGGATCGAGGTCGCTGAGGGTGCGGGTCGAGCGCGTCGCGCGGGACGACCTCGCGGTGCGCGCCGCGGTGATGCTCCGCGATCTCCTGGCCGAGCTCGACGCCGGCGCCGCCGCGGCCCGTGCGTCGGCCCGCGAGGCGCCGTGCCCCGAGCGGTGCCGCGGGCGCCTCGCCACGCCGGCGCGCAGCATGGGCAAGGCGACGCTCGCGGCCAACGCGACGCTCTACGGAGGCCTCGTGGGCTTCTCGATCCAGCGATCGAGCGGCTCGGACGATCCGCGCCTGCTCTATCCGCTCCTGGCGGTCGGCGCCGGCATCGGGCTCGGCGGCGCGATCATCATCGCGGAGGAGTGGGACGTCGGCGTGGCCGACGCGTGGTACCTCGGGTCCGGCACGTGGTGGCCGACGATCGCGGGGCACCTGATCTACCAGGGCCGCTTCGCGCAGCACGCGGCGGATCCGGCCCAGGAGCGCTGGGCGTCCGGGCTGATCGGCGGGACCGCCGGGATCACGCTGGCGGCGCTCGGGCTCTCGCTGGGCCGGATGTCCGAGGGCGGCGCGCTGATGGCGCAGTCGGGCGGCGGGCTGGGGCTCATGCTGGGCGGGCTCGTCGAGTGGGCGGGGCGGGGCGACGTGCAGCGGACGCCGATCGCGGGAATGGGCTACGGCGCGGCGCTCGGCTGGCTGGCGGCGGCCGCGGCGGCCACGCAGCTCGACGTCACGCCGTCGGAGATCCTGGCGATCGACGTGGGCGCGATGCTCGGCGGGCTGGGCGCCGCCGCGCTGGCCAGCCCGCTCGTGTTCGAGTCCCCGACCGAGGCGCAGCAGCGGGCCTGGGTCGGCGCCACGGCCGCGGGCTTTCTGCTCGGGGCGGGCGTCGCGTGGTGCGTGACCCGCCCTGCCGGCGCCGGAGCCCGCAGCGCAGGCCCCTCGTGGAACCGGTTCGGCCTGCCCATGTTGGGAGTGATAGGAGAGAGCGTGGTCGGGAGCCGGCGAGCGCCCGCGCTCGGCCTCGGGTGGCAGGGGGCGATTCCGTAGGAGCTATGAAGATCACGATCACCGAGCTGGATGCAGGGACGCGCCTCGACAAGCTGCTCGTGCAGCTTCTCCCCGGGCTGGGGCGTGCGGGCGCGAAGCGGCTGTTCTCCGAGGGGCGCGTGCGCGTCCTCGGCGTGGGGAAGAGCGGCGCCGGCCGGCGCGCGTCGAAGGGCGACGTGGCGGCGGCCGGCGAGGTGCTGGAGGTCGACGTCGAGCCGACGGAGGCCTCCGGCGCGGCGACGCCGGATCCTTCCGCGCCGCTCGACGTGGTGCTCGAGCGCGACGACCTGGTGGTGGTGAACAAGCCCGCCGGGGTGCCGACGGCGCCGCTCCAGCCGGGCGAGCGCGGGACGGTCGCGAACGCGCTCGTGGCGCGGTATCCCGAGATGGCGGGCATCGGCTTCTCTCCGCGGGAGCCGGGGCTGTGCCACCGGCTGGACACGGACACGAGCGGCCTCGTGCTCGCGGCGCGAACGGCCGCTGCGTTCGCGGCGCTCGGCGCCGGGCTGAAGGAGGGGCGGCTCGACAAGCGCTACCTGCTGATCTGTCAGATCGGCGATCTTCCCGAGATGGGCTCGATCGAGGTGCCGCTCGCGCCGCACCCGAAGGACAAGAAGCGGGTCTACCCCTGCATCCACCCGCGCGACGTGGCGCGGTACGCCCCGAGGCCGGCCGCGACGACGTACAAGCGCGTGCGGCAGGTGGGGCTCTGGGAGCTCGTCGAGGCGCGGGCGCCGCGGGCGCTGCGGCACCAGATACGGGCGCACTTCGCGTCGGTGGGGCACCCGCTGGCCGGCGACGTGCTCTACGGCGGGCCCGCGGTGGAGGGGCTCAGCCGCCACGCGCTGCACGCGCACTACATCGGGTGGGGCGGCAGCGACGCGGTGCCTGCGTTCGTGGTGACGTCGCCGCTGCCCGCGGACATGGCGGCGCTGGTCGGCGAGGCCTGAGCCGCGCGCCGCGTCGCCTCAGCGCGCGCGCGCCTCGACGACGTGGCCGTCGACGTCGCGCGCCCGCGCCGTGATCTGGAGGTCGTTGGCCGACGCCGTCCCGTCGAGATCGCTGAAGCGGAAGCCGATCACGTACGCCGCGGACTGCGCGTTGAACTTCGCCGGCTCGATCCGGATGCCTCCGAGGCTCTGTTCGTCGATGGTCGCGGCGTCTCCCTCCCCGGTATATTTGCGGTTCCACTCCTCGTAGTTGAACACGCGCTCCTCGATGACCTCCCCGGTCGATCGGCTGGACGTCGCCACCGCGAGCTCGACGAGGCCCGGGGAGATGCCTGGCAGGGTGGCCTCGACCTCGACCGAGACGCTCGACGTGGAGTCCTCGTCGGTGCGGCGCACGGAGAGCGCCGGGGGCAGCCCGCCCGGCGTGGGGAGGAAGCGGAGCGGGTGCACGCAGTACACCTTCTCGTGCCCTCCCTCGCGGATCTCGAAGTGCAGGTGGGGGAACAGGCTGCCGGCGGCGAGCCCGGTATAGCCGATGTGCTGACCGCGCCCGACCTGATCGCCGGTCTCGACGAGCGGCATCGCCAGGTGGATATAGGTGCTGTAGAGGCACGCGCCCGGCTGATCGCAGTGCTCGATCTGCACCACGACGTCCTCGAAATCCTGGTAGCGGCCTGCGCGGATCACCTTTCCGTCGGCGACCGCGTACACCGGGGTGCCCATGACGGTGGGGATATCGATGCCGCGGTGGAAGTCGTAGACGCCATCGCGCGAGGTCTGCAGGCGGGGACCGAAGCTCGACGACATCGGCTGGATCTCGTCCGTCCCCCCGATCGGCCACACGAGGTCTGGGCCTTCAGGCTCCGAGCCGCAGCCGGCGACGATCGCGGAGAGGGCCAGCACGGGCGCGAGAGACGATGGCTTCATGGTGGCGAGTCCGTGGCGCGCGGGCTCCGCGCAGGTGGCGAGTCCACGGCGCGGCGCCCACACGCAGGCTATCGAAGCAGCGCGCGGAAGTCGAGGTCAGGTGTGCTGTGATGGATCCATGCGGCGCCGCCATCGACGCCGCTCGACTCTTCGCCTGCGGAGCAGCGGGGCCCAGCTCGGGATCGCGCGCGTCGTCTCGGGGCGCGCCGAGGGGCTGCGGCTCGCGGGCGGCTTCGCCCTCCGCCCTCGCCGGCCGCGGCGGCGCGCTCAGGGCGTCGCCGGGGCCAGCGCGTACGACCGGTGCGTCATCGTCACGCCGAGGCTCGTGAGCGCCGGATCCGCGGCGGTGCAACGCACGAAGCTCCAGTTGTTCGGCGTGGCGAACGCGAACCCGAGGGAGCTGTCGGCGACGGTGCCCTCCCACTCGATGAGCGACACGTCGTCGAGGAACGAGGTGGCCTCGCCGCTCGCCGGCACACCCGCCCTGAAATAGAACCGGACGGAGCCCGCGTTCGCCGGCGGGGTCAGGTCGACGGTGAACGGCTGCCAGCCGTAGGTGCCGGCCGCGCGCGTGAAAACGATGCTGTTCGACACGCTGGTCCCGCCGCTCGTGTACCAGTAGACCTGCACACGCATCGGACCGGCGTTGTTTCCCTTCATGTAGCCGGTCAGGGTCAATTTGCGGCCAGGCTCGAACTTGACGCGGTTGTTCATGTAGGTCGAGGCCTCGGTCGTGTTGCTCGACTTGCGCAGGAACACCATCGCGCCGGTCCCGCCGTGGACGACGCTGTTCTCGATGTAGCGGTACTCGCTCATCGACCACATCGAGCCTTCGTGGGAGGTGTCGTCGACGTCGCCGTCCTCGAAGTCGCCGTAGAGCATGATCTCCCGGCCGTAATCGCAGCTCGCGGCGGCCGTCGTCCGGACGGCGGCGAGCGAGTCCGCCGGGTTCGAGCGCAGGTGGGCGAGGGGGCCTGTGCGGCGGCTCGTGAGCGGCACGGTCCGCGTCTCGACGGCATCGCTCGTCGTGTACTGCGAGGGGCTGCTCGCCGCGGCGGCCCGCGGGCCGCTCGGGAACACGACCGCTCCGGTCAGGCCGTCCGCCGCCTCGCCGGGCGCGGGCGCCGCCGGCAGCGTCGTGGAGAGGTGGCCGATGTGGCGGATCGCCCGGCCGAGCCAGGCGCCGCCCACGAGCTTCGGGACGTAGTCCTCGTTCTGGAACGGGATGAGCTGCACGCGGTGCACCGCGCGGTTGCCGCTCGCGTCCTCGTCGATGTCGATGGCGGCGAGGTACGACTGGAACGTCTCGAAGACGTCCTGATCGAAGACCATGTTCCCGAGCGACATGAAGATATAGCGGGGGCCGGCGCCGGCGTTGTACAGCCCGATGCCGTGGATCGTGTGCGGGTGGTGCGCCACGACCATGCCGGCGCCCTTCTGGACGAGCTGGGTGAACCGCCGCCGCATGCCGGACGACGGATAGTCGCTGTACTCGATGCCTCCGTGCAGCACCGGGATGGCGAAGCGCCCGACCGCGTCCTCCGCCATGAAGTCGCTGATCTCCGTGAGGCTGAGCTCGAGCGCGCCGGGCTTGGGCGGAGGCCCGTCGGAGGCGGTGAGCGTGTACGCCGGGAGCGTCGTCCCGTCGTTGACGAGCTGGTTGAACCCCTGGAAGGCCACGTCGACGCCGCCGAGCGTCCGGTAGAGCACGGTGCCCTTCGCCATCGTCTCGTCGAGCCCTGCGCCGAACCAGTCGAGGCCGGCGTTCGGGACGGCGGTGAGCGTGTCGGCGACGCCTGCCCCCAGGTAGTCGAACATGTGGTTGTTGCCGAGGCTCACGGCGTCGACGCCGGAGAGCGCGAGCGCCCTGACCGTCTCGGGGTAGGAGAAGAACGTGAACGACTTGTAAGGGTGGGGCGTCTGCGGGTTGGCAGTGACGGGGCACTCCAGGTTGACCTGGGTGTAGTCGGCCGACGAGAGGACGTCGCGCAGGAAGGCGAGGACGGCGCTCGCGTCGGCTTGCCGTGTCGCGGGGCGGATCAGGTCGCCCACCTCTCCCTCGATGCCGTCTTCGTCGCTGTCGATGAAGCGCCGGCCGAACATCGTGTCGCCTCCCACGAGGATCCGGGCGCGGCCCGCGCGCTGCTCCGTCAGCACGACGCGGCCGACCCCGGCGGCCGCCTCGGCGAGCGGCAGGTGCAGATCGGCAGGGACGATCTCGCTGGTGTACCCGTCGACCTCGACGCGCAGCAGGACCGAGCGCCGCGCGAGCGCCGCCAGCGTGAACGCGCCCGCGCCGTCGGTGAACGCGATCTCGCCGTGGTTGACCGCGCCGCTCCCCCAGCCGATGGCCGTCACCTCCGCCCCCGCGATCGGCGACCCCGCCTCGTCGACGACGACGCCGGTCACGTCGATGGGGGCCGCCGCGTAGGTCGCGTCGTACGCGGCCTCCGTGGCGTCGAACTGGAACGCCGCCGACGCATCGCCCGCGGCGAGCCAGGCGCAGGCCGCAGCGCACACCGACAGCGGCGCGGAGGTGATGACGCGGACAAGGGGTCTTTCTGCCATGTTCGCTCCCGATCGGTTGGGGCCTGTTCGAGGACGGATGACCTCGACAGGCGTGATGGGCGCCAGAGCTCCTTCAGGGCCGGCTCAACACGTGCAAAACGTACAGCGTGCAAACGTGTAAATGTGCCGTGTGACCAAACTCCGAGGTGACCAAGGCCGACGATGGGGTCGCGAGCGTCGATTGGCCGCTCAGCCCTCGCTGGAGAGGCCGCGAGAGCGCCGACCCATGCACGATTCGATCCGTTTCAGCGATGGCGCTGGAGACAAGGACGATGATCTCGAGACTATCATGCTTCGATCATCGCTCGCTAGACGCTCGCGTGGAGCAACCGGCGATTTGTCTTCTTGTCCTCTAGTTTTCTTGCGGTCTTGTGGTCTTGTGCTCTTGCCGGCGTAGCAAGGTGTTCCTGCACGTGAAGGCGTGCGCATGGATGGTGCGCTGTGGCGATGCGCGCCTGTGTCGCATAGGGGCGTACTGCCCTGGGCTCGCTACCCGACCAGCGCCGAGCCCTTGGCGAGCTGCGCGCGGCCGATCACGGCCAGGAGATCGGTTTGGGTCACGATGCCGCGCAGGCGCATCCTGGCGTCGACGATCAGCGCTTCGTGCACGCGCCCGCAGGAGAGGAGCTGGAAGAGCTCGTTGATCGGCGTGTCCTCGCCGGCGGTCTCGAAATACTGACCCGGCGCTACGCCGCAGCGGAGACGGCCTTCTTGCGGGGGCGCGGCGCGCGGGTCGCCCCGGCCGCGCCGGCGCCGGACGGCCTCGTCGGCATGGCGCCCGCGGGCGGGGTGGACACGGCGCGGACCAGCGCGGCGGCGATGGCCGCCGTCATCCTCGCGGTCGGCAGGCGCGGCGTGAACGCGAGCACGCGCTCGCCGGGGCGCCGGCCGCGCGAGGAACGGCCGCTCTTCGCGAGCCCCTCGACGGCGCGCTCGCACGGCGAGCCGGGGGCGACGCGCAAGAGGACCTCGGGCAGCCCGATGGCGCCGCCGGCGCCGGGCGCGTAGACGACGCCGACCTCGATCCCGACGAAGCCGGGGAGCGCCGCGCGCGGCGAGAGGCCGAGCCGGAGCTCGTCGGCGTCGGGGCTGCCGTCCGGGATGCGGAGGCGGCCGACGACGCGGAGCTCCTGCGCCCCGGCCGCGGCGCCGGCGGGCGCCTTCCGCAGGCGCCGCACGCGCCGCGCGACGTCGCGCAGGAACGCGACCGGCCGCGCCGCCGGATCGGCGGGGAGCTCGGCGAGCCGGCCGGTGCAGAAGATCGCGAGCAGCGCCGTCGCGTCGAGCGCCAGCAGGTGGGCGTGGTACGGCGAGGCGGCCGCCACGGCGTGGACGCCCGCGCCGAGCCCGGCGAGCAGCGCGACGAGCAGCGCCTTGCCGGCGCGCGTCGAGACGTCGAGGTAGACGCCGCGCGCCCGCGGCGGCTCGCGGAACGCCTCGGCCTCCGCGATGGGGAGCCACTTGCCAGGGCGCCGCAAGGTCGCGGCGGCGCGCTCCGGGCGGGGCGTGCGGTGCGCGGCGAGCGCGGTCGCCGCCGCCACGAGCGCGGCGCCCGGCGTGCCGTCCCTGAGCAGGAGCTCCAGGGCGACGCCGGCGACGAGCGCGAGCCCCGCGAGCGCGGCGCGCGGCGCGAGCGGGATCGGGACGAGGGGCCGCGGCAGGGCGCCCGCGGCGCGCGCGAGGCGCTCGTGCTCGCGCGCCTTGAGCGCGACGAGGGCGCTGTAGAGCGCGAAGAGGACCACGCCCGCGGCCACGTAGAGGGTGCGGCTGCGATCGGGGCTGCCGGCCGCGGCGTCCGAGAGGCGGCCGAGCGTGTCGGCCCCGGGCTTCGCCGCCGCGGGCTCGGGCTGGAAGGCGCGCGCGTCGGCGCGGATCGCCCACCGGATCGGCTCGGCCTTGGGGGCGTACGGGCGGAGCAGCTCCAGCTCGTCCTTGTCGAGCGCGCGGCGGAGCGTGGAGAGCGTCGTCGGCGCCGGGAGCGCGTCGGGGGACGCCTCGTCGGCCCGCGCCTCGTCGACGCGCGGCTCGTCGGGCGCGGCCGGGAGCGCGACGGTGAGCCGCGCGGAGTCGTAGCCGTCGTCCCAGACGGGGCCGCTCCAGGAGACGCGGGAGCTCGGGCCGTCCTGCCGGATGAGCCCGCGCTTCATGAGGTCCGTGCGGTAGCGGAAGAAGAGCACGAACACCCCGCGGCTCAGCCCCTTGCCGTCGAAGCGGGCCCGCATCGCCGCCGGGCGGCGCGTGCCGTCCTCGCGCGGCCGGAGGTCGGGCGGCAGGAGCTCGATCGCGACCGGCGTCGCGGACGCGAGCGAGCCCGCCTCCGCGGCCTTGAAGGGCACGGCGTAGCTGCCCTGATCGAGCTGGGCGTCCGGGTCGACGCCCTGGATGTCGAGCCCGCGGAGCGGCCCGCCCGAGATCTTCAGCGTGACCTTGTGCTCGACCGTGGCGGCGCCGGCCCGGTCGATCGACAGGCGCACGTCGTCTCCGGCGATGTGCACCTCGACCCACGCGCGCGCGGGGAGGGCGAACGCGATCGACACGAGCGCCGCCAGGAACGGGAGCAGCAGCGCCGGCCCGGGGCGGCGGGCGATGCGAGAGGGCATGGTGCAGGAGTCCCACGTCGCCGCGCGCGGGGCCAAGTTCCAGGGACGCCGCCGGCCGTCCCGCGCGGCCGCCGCGCTCACCCGCCGGGCCGGCGTCGCGCGCGGACTGGCGACTGCAAGGCGAGGGCGTCGATCAGAAGACGACGCCGAGCGAGAGCGACCCCATGAGCTTGATCTTCCCCGCCTTCTCGTAGAAGGAATACTGGTAGGGGCCCGCGGTGATCGTCACGGGATCGGCGAGCGCCACGCCGAGCCCGAAGCCTCCCGACATGGCGAACCCGCCGTCTCGGCTGAGCACGTTCGTGCTCCCCACCATGCCGCCGAGGACGACGCTGCTCACGTCGCCGCGGCCCTCGAGCCGCCCGGGAGGGGTGATGACCGCCTCGAACGACTCGTAGCCGATGCGGCCTTTCACCCAGAAGCCCCGCAGCGCCTTGCCCTCGACGTAGACACCGACGTCCGCCGCGAGCGCGTAGCCGGTCGTGTCGAGCGACGCGTCCTCGAGCGAGCCCCAGATCCACGACGGCGCGATCCCGAGGGTGAGCGGCCCGATGACGGCGACCTCGCCCTCGAAGGTCATCTTTCCAAACAGGAGATCCAGCGCGTTGTAGCGGACCGACCAGCGGCAGCAGGTGGACTCGGGGGGCTTCGGGGGCGGCGGGGGCCCGGCCGGCAAGGCGTAGCCCGGACCATAGCCGGGCGGCTGTTGAGGATAGCCTTGCTGAGGATAACCTTGCTGGGGGTAGCCCTGCTGAGGATATCCTTGTTGCTGAGGGTAGCCTTGCTGCTGAGGATACCCCTGCTGAGGATATCCCTGCTGCTGAGGATATCCTTGCTGCTGCGGGTAACCTTGCTGCTGAGGATACCCCTGCTGCTGCGGGTAACCTTGCTGAGGATATCCTTGCTGCTGAGGATACCCTTGCTGCTGCGGGTAACCTTGCTGCTGAGGATACCCCTGCTGCTGCGGGTAACCTTGCTGCTGAGGATACCCTTGCTGCTGAGGATACCCGGACGGCGCCTGGGCAGCTCCGCCGGGCTGCGCCTGGCCCTGCGGGAGCGGCTGAGCGTTCTGTTGCGCTGTCGCCGCCGGGGCGAGGAGGAGCGCGCCGAGGCCGAGAAGGAGGCCGCAAGCTGCCGGGCGGAGAGCTGCCCTGGACAAGGGCGCGCGCGCGGGGCCCAGACCCGTGGTGAAAGCGCAATCCATGGCGGTGGACTGTACCGAATCCCGAGCACGCCGGCTACACGCGCGCCGCGAACCGTCACCGCGCTCGCGCGCACGATCTCCAGCCTGTAATCTCCGTCCCGATGCCGCCAGTCCCCGAAGTCGTCGCCGTCACAGAACTCGCGCCCGGAAGCGCCGCCTCGAGCGGCGCCGCGGCCGTGCCGGCGGTCGATCCGAGCGCCGCGCGCGGCGCCGAGACACCCTCGGCCGAGCTCGATCGTGCGCTGTCCACGCTGGGCGACGCCGCGCTCGGGTTCGCTCGCATGCCGGCCCTCGAGAAGGCCTTCCTGCTCCGCTCGTCGCTCCCGGACCTGCTCGCCGCCGCGCGCGCCGAGGTCGAGGCGTCGTGCGCCGACCGGGGGCTCGATCCCGGCTCGGCGGCGAGCGGGGAGGCGTGGCTCGCGGGGCCTTGCGTCACGCTCTCGCAGGTGCGCCGCCTGGCCGAGGCGCTCGAGGACATCGCCGCGCGCGGGCGCCCCCAGCTCGGCCGCGGGGCGGTGCGCGCCCGCGCGGACGGCCGGATCGAGGTGGAGGTGTTCCCGGCGCGCCTGAAGGACACCGCCCTGCACGGGCCCCTCCGCGCGCGCGTGCTGATGCAGCCCGGGGCGACGCGCGAGAGCGTCCGGGAAGAGCAGGCGCGCTTCTACCAGCAGCGCGACCCCGAAGGGGGCGTCGCGCTGGTGCTCGGCGCGGGCGACGTCGCCCGCGTCCCCCTCCGGGAAGCGCTGCACAAGCTCTTCGTCGAGGGGCGCGTCGTGGCGCTCGCGATGAGCCCGCGGAGCGCGCCCCTCGGCGCGCTGGTCGAGCGCGCCCTCGCGCCGCTCGTCGCGCGCGGGCTCCTCCGCTTCGTCTACGGCGGCGCCGCGTCGGGCGCCTACCTCGCGGCCCACCCCGCCGTCTCGGAGGTCCACGTCACCGGCCCGGCGGGCGCGCACGACGCGCTCGTCTGGGGGCCGCCGGGCCCGACGCAGGCGCGCCGGCGGGCGTCGGGAGCGCGGCTGCTGGACAAGCCCGTCTCCTCCACGCTCGGCGGCGCCAGCCCGGTCCTCGTGATGCCGTGGCTCTACGGCGGCGACGAGCTCTGGTTCCAGGCGAGGTGCCTCGCGAGCCAGATCGTGAGCGGCGCGTCGCACGGCAGCCACGCCGCGAGCGTCCTCGTGCTGCCCAGGGGCTTCGCGCAGCGGCCGCTGCTCTTCCGGATGCTGCGCCGCGCGCTCGCCGCCGTGCCGCCGCGGCGCGCCGCCCACCCGGAGGCCGAGGCGCGGTACGCCGCGCTCACGGCCGGGCGCGCGCCGATCGAGCCCGAGCGCCTCGAGGCCTCCGCCGACGTGCCGCTGCCGTGCGGGGTCGCGCGCATCGGCGCGCCAGGGCCGGGCGAGCTCCCCTGGACGCTGATCGCCGGGCTCGCCGCGTCGGACGCCGCCGAGCCGCTGTTCTCGACCGAACCGCTCGGCGGCGTGCTCTCCGTCGTCGAGGTCGGCTCGAGCGATCCGGTGGAGTTCCTGGAGGCGGCGACCCGCTTCTGCAACGACCGGCTCGGGGGCAGCCTTGGCGCGACGATCGTGGTGCACCCGATGAGCGAGGAGGACCCCGCCGTCGGGGCCGCGCTCGACCGCGCGCTGCTCGATCTCCGGTACGGCGTGATCGCGGTGAACCAGGCGCCCGCCGCCGCGCACGCGGCCGTCGTCCCGCCCTGGGGGGGCCACCCGGGCTCGACGCTCGCCGACATCCGGAGCGGGCTCGGCTTCGTGCACAACACAGCGATGCTCGCGCAGGTCGAGAAGACCGTCCTGCGCGCGCCGCTCACCGCCTTCCCGCGGCCGCCCGGCTTCTACGATCACCGGCGCTCCCACGTCGTCGGGGAGAGGCTCGCGGCCTGCGCGGTGGATCCAGGGTGGGGGAGCGTCGCGCGCGTCGTGGCCGCCGCGCTGCGGGGCTGATCCGGCGTCGCGCCCCCACCGCGATCTCGTCGCGTTCCCGCCTCGCCTCGATTCCGCCTCGATTCCGCCGCGCTGGCGCGGCGATCAGGAGGGGAGCGACGAGCGGAACTCCTTCACCTTCTCCACGATCTCGCGCAGCGCCTTCCGCGAGGCCTCCGAGGCGTCCTCGGCCAGCTTCTCGGCGTCGAGGAGCCTGGGCTCCAGCTTGTCCCAGGCGTCCTTCGCGTCCATGCCGGCAAGGTGGAGCCTGACGCGGATCTCGTCGCGCAAGGTCTGGAGCGACTCCAGGCTCTTGTTCAGATCGCTCTTCAGTTCCGATGTGATGTTGCCCATTCTTGTCCTCCCGAGGCTACGAGTGTCGATCGCTCCTCTCTGCTCGTGATGCATTGGCCGCGCCAGTTGGCGCGCTTCGACGCGGCGCGCGACGTTCACGCGTCCTGACCGGATCCGAGCCCATCCAACCCGGGCGCAGCCGCCGCGCCCTCCTCGCGAGGTGTGGCAAAAGCGCCCAGGGACGTGCGTTTTGCCGCACCTCGGACGCAAGCGCGCGTGCGGGCGCTCAGGCGAGTTGCGCCTGCGCGCAAACGATGCCGTCATGATCGGCATAGACGAGCTCGCCGGGAACCCACGTGACCCCGGCGAACGTCACGGCGATGTCGCGGTCCCCCGCGCCCTTCTTGGCGCTCTTCCTCGGGTGCGTCGCGAGGGCCTTCACGCCGATCGGGATCTGGCCGATCGCCTCCGCGTCGCGGATGCACCCATGAACGATCACACCGGCCCAGCCGTTCTGGTGGGCCATGGCGGCGATGTTGTCTCCGAGGAGCGCGCAGCGGAGGGAGCCGCCTCCGTCCACGACCAGCACCCGCCCCTGGCCGGGCTCTTCGAGCGCCTTGCGGACGAGCACGTTGTCCTCATGGACCTTCACCGTGGTGATGCGCCCGTGAAACAGCCGAGCTCCGCCGTAATCCCGGAAGATCGGATCGGCGACGAGGACGTCCGGGTGCTCGTCGCACAGATCCGTGGTCTTGATCGATGAGCTCATGAAGACTCCCTGTCCGCCTTCCTGGGTTGTCGACCGCCGGATTCAACCGCTCATCCGCCGCCGGTCACGAGGGCTCGTGGCGCTCGCCGTCCTTGGCGGAGGGGAGGGAGGCGCCGCCCTTGCGCCTGCCCGCGCCGGCGAAGGCCGCCGGGTCGACGCCATGCCGGGCGAGCCACCGGCGCAGCTGGTTCCGGTGCATCCCGAGCGAGCGCGCCGCCCGCGTGACGTTCCCCTGCTCGCGCCGCAGCGCCGTCTCGATGGCGAGCCGCTGCATCTCCGGCGGCGCCGGCGTGCGCCTCGCGACCTCCGTGATGTCGAGGCCCGCGGACGGCGCGAGATCCGCCACCTCCACGGCGGTGCGCCCGGCCGCGAGCGCCGCGAGGCCCGCCTGCCTCACCTCGCAGAGCAGCTCCCGCACGTTGCCCGGCCACGCGCGCAGCGCGCAGCACTCCAGGAAGCTGGCCCCCGGCGCGAGCCGCGCGCCTGTGCGCCTGAGCTCCGCCGCCACGAGCCAGGGGATCTCCTCGAGCCGCTCCGTCAGCGACGGGATCCGCACCTCGGGCCGGCCGATCCGGTAATAGAGGTCGTCCCGGAACCGGCGCGCCGCGACCTCGCCCTGGAGATCCTTCAACGTGGCCGCGCACAGGCGGAACGCCACCTTGCGCGGGCGCGTGTCGCCGAGCGCGACCACCTCCCGGGTCTCGAGGACGCGGAGCAGCTTCGGCTGAACCGCCGGATCGAGCTCCGCGACCTCGTCGAGGAACAACGTGCCGCCGTGGGCAGCCTGGACATAGCCCTCGGCGTCGGCGGTCGCGTCCGAGTAGGCGCCGCGCCGCGCCCCGAAGAACAGCCGCTCCGCGAGGCCCTCCGGGATCGCGGCGCAGTTCACGGCGACGAAGGGGCCGCCCCGCCCCGTCGCCGCGTGGTAGGCGCGCGCCGCGAGCTCCTTGCCCGAGCCGCTCGGCCCGGTGAGCAGCAAGGTATCCCCGCGCATCCCCGCGCGGTGGATCGCCTCGCGGACCTGCCTGAGCGTGGGGCCGACCAGCCCGTCCTCGTGCTCCAGGACCCCGCCGCGCTGGAACGGCTCGATGTCCGCGGTGAAGCGCAGCAGCGTGCTCCCGAGCCGGATCACGCGCGGGGGCGACGAGAAGACCTGATCCTCGATCTGCACCCCATCGACGAAGGTGCCGTTCCTGCTGCCGAGATCGGTGATCCGGAGACCCGCGCCCGACAGCGCGACGCGGACGTGCCGGCGCGACACCTGCTCGTCCTCGACCACCACCGTGTCGTCCGCCGCTGCGCGGCCCAGCACGACCGCGCCGCCCTCGAGCGGGATCGGCGCGCAGGCAGGCTGGCCGCGGGCGAAGATGACCACCAGGCCAGGCGTCGCCCCCTCTGGCGACGCCGACGGCGCGGTGTCGGACGCCCTGATCGTCGACTGATCGTCGGCACCCACACCTCACGCATACATGATCCCACGCCGGCCCTGAAGGCTCTCGGGTATCGGTCAGTGTGGTTGAAAAAATCTATCGAGGCGCGATGCCCGCGCCTCTCTCGTCGTGGGAGTGCGGCTGCTCGTCGTGGGCGTGCCTCTGGCCGAGGCGGTCAGTACCGCGGCACCGAGGGGTCGACCTCTTGCGACCACGCATCGATTCCGCCCTGGAGGTTGTAAAGGTTCCTGTAGCCCTTCGCGAGGTAGTGCTCGGCGGCCGCCTGGCTGCGGCCGCCGTGGTGGCAGTGGAAGACGATCCGCGCGTCCTTCGCGAGCGTCTCCAGGTACTGCTGCCCTGCCTGATCGAGGTGACGGGCGCCCTCGATCGTGGCGATCTTGCGCTCCTGCTCGGTCCGGACGTCGAACAGCGCGATCGCCTCGCCGCTGTTCAGAAGGGCCTTGAGCGCGGTCGACGAGATCTGCTTGACCTTCGGCGGCTCGTTCGGGCTCTCCAGCTTGAAGCCGCCGCCGGAGGGGCCCTCGACGAAGTCGATCGACAGCCCCTCGGCGCGCCGCGCGCTCGCGCGGTCGAGCAGGAACACCGCCCCGCCCGCCTGGGCCTCGATGTCGCCTGCCTGCCGCGGGCCGAAGTAAAGGCCGTAGTTGTAGGACGGGTCGATCTCGATGTGGACGAAGTCGGCCTCGGACTCCTTCGCGGCCGCGAACGCCGCGAGCGCCGCCGCGGTCACCCGGAGCGTGGGCGGCGCCTGCGCCTCGCCCTGCGCGAGCCCGAGCGCCTTCACGAGCTCCCCGGTCGCGTGCAGCTCCTTCACGATGTCGCAGCCGCCGACGAACTCGCCGCGGATGTAGAGCTGCGGGATCGTGGGCCAGCTCGAGAACTCCTTGATGCCGTCGCGCAGCGCGGGATCCGAGAGCACGTCCACCGTCTGGTACTCGGGGAGGTGCTCGTCGAGGAGGGTCACCACCGCGGCGGAGAACCCGCACTGCGGCATGGTGCGCGTGCCCTTCATGAACAGGACGACATCGCTCTCGCGGATGATGGTGGCGATCCTGGCCCGCATGGGCTCGCTGAGGCTCATGTGCTTGCTCTCCCTGCGCGGCGGTGGCGGTGCGGTCGGCTCCCGCGCTCGTCCGCGGGCCTCTCGCTAGCATGAGCAAAGCACGGCAGCGAGGCCCTCCAGCCGGCCCCGCCCGCGTCGACCGAGGGCGGAGCGCGCCGCCTCCCTGCGCGCTCAGCGGCCGAGCAGGAGCCCGAGGACCGCCGCGATCGCGGCGAGGGTCGCGATGACGGCCGGCGCGCCGAGCTCGGCGCCGAGCGCCCGGAAGCGCCCGCCGCTCGTCGCCGGAGAGCGCGCGAGCGCTTCCGACGGGGGCGGGACGCGGCGCACGCCCGGCGACGCCGCGCTGTCTTCGCGGAGCTCGACGAGGAGCTGATCGAGCGGGGCGTGCTCGCCGAACGGGCGCACGAGGCGGAGCGTCACGCCGCCGCCGAGATCGGGGGGGAGCCGGAGCCGCAGCGTCCTCGCGGCGATGTCCGCCGGGGCGCGGTGGGCGCCGCTCCGGGCGCAGCTGTCGCAGCCGCCGCCGTCGCAGCGGGCGCAGGTGACGCGGGCGGGCACGGCGATCTCGATGTCGGCGCCGTCGCGCGCCCACGCCGCCGGGACGGCGATCGCGAGGCGGCCTCGCGAGCCGTCCGAGGCGTCGAGGCCATCGCGGTCGATCAGCTGCGCGAGCTCGGCTCTGCCCATGGACCTTGTGTGCCGCACCCGGGCCCCGGCGCCAAGCGCCGGCGCTGGGCGAGACCCGCCGCCGCGCCGCGGATCACGCCACCCGACCGGCGCGCAGGACGCCCACCGCCGAGAGCAGGCACGCGATGGCGAGCAGCAACCCGCCGAGCGACCCGGGCCGCGTGCTCTCCTTCAGCCCCACGACGAGCACACGCGCGAGCTCGCCGTCCGGCACCTTCGCCGGGTCGGACAGGTAGCTGAACACCGCGCCGAGGTCGATCCACGTCGCGTGGATCGTCGCGACCAGCGTCGTCAGCCCCATGGCCGCGATGAACCCGAGCTTCCCGGGCTCCGGCCGCCGGGCGTACTGCAGCCCCGCGCCGACCGTGACCATCCCGAAGACCAGGATAGGCCACATCCCCCAGCCGCCCTCGACGAAGAAATCGAACATCGGTGCCTCCCTCTCGTCTGCTCTTCTCTGCCTGCCGCGTCTCGTCGCCGCCGCCGTGCGCGCCGGCCTTCACGAGCCCCAACGCGGCGCCGCGGATCCCGTGACCGGAAAACTTCCTTGTCACGCCTGCTGCCCTCGCGCGTTATGTCGGCGTGGAGAGGGAGGGCGCAGCAGCTCCGTCCGACGCCGAGCTCGCGGCGCGCCTGAGGCGCCGCGATCCGCGCGCCTTCGACGCGCTCTACGCGCGCTACCACCCCCGGATCTTCAGCTTCCTCGTGCGCCTCTCCGGCCGGCGCGACGTCGCCGAGGACCTGTTCCAGGACACCTGGCTCGCCGTCGCGCGCCACGCCGGCCGGCTCGCCGAGGACACCGATCTCGCCGCGTGGCTGTTCACGATCGCCAGGAACCGCTACCGGAGCCACCGCCGCTCCGCCTTGCTCGACCTCGCCCGCGCCGCGCTGTTCTCCCGCGAGCCCGCGCCGGCCGCGCCCGAGCCCGAGGGCGCGGCGGACGCCCGGGCCGACGTGGCGGCGCTGGAGGCGGCGCTCCGCGATCTCGCGGCGGCGCACCGCGAGGTGCTGCTCCTCGGGGCCGTCGAGGGGCTCGACACGGCGCAGGTCGCCCAGGTGCTCGGCATCCGCGAGGACGCCGCGCGCAAGCGCCTGTCGCGCGCCCGCGCCGAGCTTGCGGTCCGCCTCGAAAGGCGAAATGCTGAGCGTCCGCGGTGGGGATCGACGACCTCGATCTCCGCCGCGGACGCCGCGGATGCGACGGATGGACAGCCGCGAGGAGGTTCTCGATGAAGCCGTTCTCAGGAGAGGAGCCTCTGGCGAGGGACCTCGCCGATCTGCCGCCGGTCGCCCCGCTCGACCCGGCCCGGGCCGACGCGGTCCGGCGCCTCGCCCGCGACGCGCTGGTGGAGCTGGTGGAGACCGAGCGCCCCGCGCCGAGCGCGCGGCTCTCGCTCGCCTGGTCGGCGGTGATCCTGCCGGGGCTCCTGCTGAGCTCGGGCTGCGTGTACGTGTGGGATTCGGTGCAGAAGATCGGGCAGATCTACGGGGGAGGGTAGCGGCCGGGCGGCGCCTTCGCCGCGCTGCCCGTGACGAGCCGCGCGGGGGGGAAGCGGCGGCGCGCGGATCAGTCGCCGAGGTCGACGACCTCGAGCCCGTGGTACCAGAGCGCGCAGAGCGCGGTGTCGCCGGAGATCGTCACCTGCGAGACGTACGACGAGAGCTCGCCCTTCATTTCGAGCGTCAGCTCGTCGAGGTCGGCCGCGTCGAGCACCGAGAGCGCGGGCGGGTTGTAGCCGGCGAGGAGGAGGCGGGTCCCGTCCACGGCGCGCGGCCAGCCGGCGTCGGGGGTCGAGAGCTCCTTCGTCGCGACATCGATGCTGCCTCCCTCGAGCCCGCTGGCCACGAGGATCCCGGACGAGTACGCGCGCCCGCCCACCGCGTCGCCCACGGCGTAGTACCCGGAGGTGTACATGAACACGCGGTCATCGCCCACGAACACCTGGTCCAGGCGGGTGTCGTCGTCGAGCGTGTGCTCGTCCCTGAGGCGCGCGCTCGAGCTGCCGACGTCGAGCAGCTTGAGGGTGTGGTGCGTCCCGCGGCAGACGCCGGGGCCATCGTAGTTCTGCTGGTTCGCCGGCACGAATTCAGCGTAGTAGCTGAACGCGGTGTAGCACTCCTGGTAGCTCGCGACCTCGAGCTCGACCGCCTCGTAATCGACCGTGAGCGCGCGGTCCGACGCGCCATCGAAGGTCAGCAGCGAGCCGGGCACGTTGACCGGCGTCCGCACGACCGGCGATGAGGGATCGGCCACGTCGATGCGGTCGATGTAGAAGCGCGCCCTGGAGGCGTCGTTCGACAGCGGCACCCAGTGCGACGTCAGCACGGTGGTCCCGTCGAGCTGCAGGCCCGTGTAACCGGTGCCGTCGGGCAGCGGCAGCGAGCGGTGCGTCGGGCTCGACGGGTTCGAGAGGTCGATGATCTCGAGCGACGGATCGCGGGGCTGCGGCGGCGGGGCGCCGCCGCCGTCCTCGTAGTAGTAATAGTACTGGTCCTCGACGTTGCGGAGCACGAGCGTGCTCCCTGCCTGGACCACGGCGGCGCCCGTGGGGACGATCCCGCCATGGTACCCGGAATAGTAGAGCGCGTTGCTGGTGAACGGCAGATCGCGCTGGCTCGCGATCCGGGGGGCTTCGGGGTTCGTGAGATCGATGACGGCGAGGCTCGTCTTCGTCGAGTCCGCGTACGAGGGCCAGAGCAGGTAGGCGTGTTGCCCGTGCGCGAAGAGCTGCGCGCTGATGAGGCCGGAGCCATAGCAGTCGCTCTTCGATCCGGAGGCCAGCGTCGAAAGGTCGAGCTTCCCGATCGGCTCGGCGCGCCCCGGCTCCGCGGCGTACACGACCTCGAGCTCCGCGGCCTGGGTCCACCAGTCCGCGCCCATGCGGATCACGAGATCGCCGGTGGCGACCGTGTTGCTGACGACGGTCGCCAGGGCCAGGTCGGCGGCCTCGACCGGGGCGTCGCGATCCTCGATGTTGAACGTCCCGACCTCCTGGTCGGAGACGGCGAAGAGCCGCGTGTCGTGGACGAAGGCGCGGCGCGCCTGGCCGCGCGCCGGCGCCGAGCCGCGCTTCGTGAGCGTGTCGGCCGTGAAGTCGACCAGCTGGACGCCGCTCTCGTACGAGCCGCAGCCCTCGGCCTCGTCGATGTCCCAGCCGCTGTACGGCACGAGGATGGTGCCGAGATCGTCGAGGATGGTGAAGGCCTTGTGGATCCGGTCCTGGCCCTCGGCGAAGCTCGCCCAGTCGCCGCCGAAATGGACGCGCTCCAGCATCGTGGGCTTCGCGAGGTCGGAGACGTCGAAGAGCGAGACGTGGAGCGAGCCATCGGTGGCGGCGTTGTCGAAGCCGAGGGCGAGCAGCCGGTCGCCGCGCGGCTCCATGTGGTAGACCCAGCCGGGCATCTCGAGCTCGCCGAGCTGGGCGGGGTGCTCCGGATCGCTGAGATCGAGGGTGAAGAGCGGGTCGGTCTGCTCCGCCGTGATCGCGTAGGCGCGGTCGCCGTCGAAGCGCACGGAGCGCAGCGTCTCGGGCCGGGGCAGGGTGAGCTCGGTGAAGCCGAGGGGCGTGAGCTCTTGCGAGGACGCGACGGCGAAGGTCTGGACGCCGGGCAGCGCGTCGGTCCGCCAGAGGCCGGGCTGGCTGACGACGCGGAGGACGCCCTCGTGCTCGTCCATCTGCCAGCGGCTCTGGATCTGGCCGACCGCCTCGACGCTCGCGCCCTCGACGAGCGCGCCGCCGGGATCGGAGATGTCGACGACCTGGATGGTGGAGTGCCCCTCGTCGGTGCCGTCCCACTCGATGCCCGCGATGTACATGCGGTCCTGGGTGACGCTCACGCTGCGCTGCCACCCGTAGTCGTTGGGGTCGTCGTCGTAGCTCAGCTGATCGACCACGGCGATCTCGGCGGGGGCGCCGACGGCCAGGGAGGTGATCGTGGTGTTCCGCGACTGCTTGCACCCCCAGCAACCGCCGTCCTCGAACGTGACGGTATAGAGCACGTCGCCGACGATGCGCGAGTCGGAGATGGCGCCCGGCAGGTCGAACGAGCCGATCTGCTGGATATCCGCCGGGTCGGAGACGTCGAGCGCCTCGATGTGGCTCGATTGCTCATAGGAGTACTCGCCGGTGGCCGCGTCGTAGATGTATTGGGTCCACGACGAGAACATCGCGTAGACGACCCCGTCGCGCAGGTACATCTCGAAGGGGATCCCGCTCGCCCGGTAGCGCCCGACGAGGCTCAGCCGGTCGCGCTGGGAGATGTCGATGATGCTGAGCCCCGAGTACTGCGAGAGCGCGTAGAGCTTGCCGTCCTTGACCTGGATGATGTCGGCCTCGGTGATCGCGCGCTCGGCGTCGCCGTCGGCCGGGGGCGCGGTCGGGTCGCCGTCTCCTCCGGTGCCCGCCGAGGCGCTGCCGCCGTCCTCGGCCGTATCTCTTCCACCGCCGGCCCTCGGATTGTCAGAGATGAAATCGGTCGAACCGGTTTCGGAGGAAGGCCCCGTCGAGCCTTTCCCGCAGCCGGTGAGTCCGGCCGAGGCCGCCGCCGTCGCGAGGACGAGCCAGCCGGCGTAAGTTCGAGACAGGAAGGTCATGGTTCACCTCGTTGAGGACGAGACACAGGGCGTCATGTCTCCGCCGGTGCGCGTACACTGTTCAGGTCCCGTGCCCGGCGCACACAGCAAGTAACGGGCCACGCGGAACTCCGCGAAAAATCCAAGGAATTCGCCGGTATTCCCGTGGCTTGTGCCAGAGTGTGCGGCCGGCGGGCTGCTGGCGGTCATGGGCCTGCCCGCAAGGCGTGCGCCGTGGCGATGTTCGATGCCCTGGTCCCGGGGTGAGCTCTCATGACCTGGAGGCGGCTCACGCGGCTTGTGGGCAGCTGTTCGCCACCGCGGGAGCATCGCGCCTGCGCGCGTGGATGCGTGGGGGGCGCCGGCGCCGTGCTTGGCACGAGGTGTGAATCCTGGCGCCTGCGGCTGCCGAATGGCAGGTTCGTCTATCTCTTGATAGGAGGCTTGACGATGGATCTTTTCAGCAAACGTCACCGGCTTGTGGTTGCGATGCTCATGCTCTTCGTACCTTTGCTCACCGGCGCCAAGGGCAAAGGCTGTCAGGGCCCGATCGAGGGCGGGGGGGCTGGCCCTGGGGGAGGTGGGGTGGCGGGTGGCGAGCCGGCCTCGTGCCAGGTGACCGGCTGCAGCGGCCAGGTCTGCGCGGACGAGGACGTGGTGACGGACTGCGAGTACCGGGAGGAATATGCGTGTTACCAGGAGCACAGCGTGTGCGAGCGGGGCGCGTCGGGCGAGTGCGGCTGGCGGGCGACGCCGGAGCTCGAGGCGTGCCTCGGCGGCGGCGAGCCTGCGCCGTGCGTGGTGACCGGCTGCAGCGGTCAGGTCTGCGCCGACGCC
This sequence comes from Sorangium sp. So ce281, assembly GCF_051527395.1. Lineage (NCBI taxonomy): Bacteria > Pseudomonadati > Myxococcota > Polyangiales > Polyangiaceae > Sorangium > Sorangium sp. So ce281. Next base: position 8,403,030 of record NZ_CP150322.1, on the reverse strand, counting down.
GATGAGGAGATCGTCACGACCTGCGAGTACCGTGAGGAATACGCGTGCTACAAGGAGCACGGCGTGTGCGAGCGGGGCGCGTCGGGCGAGTGCGGCTGGCGGGCGACGCCGGAGCTCGAGGCGTGCCTTGGCGGCGGCAAGCCTGCCCCGTGCGTGGTGACCGGCTGCAGCGGTCAGGTCTGCGCGGACGAGGAGGTGGCCACGACCTGCGAGTACCGTGAGGAATACGCGTGTTACAAGGAGCACGGCGTGTGCGAGCGGGGCGCGTCGGGCGAGTGCGGCTGGCGGGCGACGCCGGAGCTCGAGGCCTGCATCGCGGCGGCCTCTCCTGACAGGACGCCGGTCGGCGGCAGGTGCATCCGAAACAGCGGCGACGCCTGCGTCACGGACGCCGACTGCGTGGCCGGCGGCTGCGGCGGCGAGCTCTGCTACAACCCTGCCGTGAGCGAGGGGATCTCGACGTGCGATTGCACGAGCCCGGGGCTCGGCTGCGGGTGCGTGGACGGCGCCTGCACGTTCTGGAACTGAGGCCGCCGCCCAGGGGGCGCGCGCGGCGGTCGCGGGAGACATCGAGCCCACGCGTCCGCGCGACCTGTGCGCGTGACCGATGGACCTCCCGCGGCGCGAGACGTGGACCTCGCGTCCGGGGTAACACATCCGGCGCTCAGCGACGAAGTTTCTCCGGATCGCGCGCCCGTAGACCATGAAGAAAATAGTGGAGGATCTCCGCGGGCGCCAGCACTGGCGCGGGGAGCAAGAGATCGTCGTTGCCAGGATGGATGTGGCTGCGCAGCTCGCGGGTCTCGTTCTCGTGCCCAGGCTCATTCAGGTCGACGCGTATGAATCGCGGCGAATGCCCCGGCGGGAACACGATCTCGAAGTCATAGGCGATGAGTGATAAACGCTTCCTGCCGTCCCAGTTTACGGTGATGGTGAAGTGAATCCACGCGCCGTCACCGCGCACGAGATGTGCGCTCTCGGGTTCACGGCGGAAGTCCTTGACTCCACCGACGATGATGTGCGGACCTACCGCCGGTCGCTCCGGATCGTTTGGATTATCCTTGGGATCGAGCTTCACCCATTTGTTGATTTCGTTCTGTGAAGTGCCGAGGACGCTGATGCCGTCCACCTCGGCTTTGTGCGCTTCCAGGAGCACCGCCTTCAGCTCTAGAAGAAGCTGCTTCGGGGTGGTAGGCTCGAATTGCGGCCATGCGCCGACGACGCGCTCCTGGATCGTCTTCTCGTGCACCGAGAGCATGCCACGTTCTCCTCAGCGCCGGATCAGATCGCCTCTTCCGATGAGCACCAGCCACTCCGTGATATCGGGCTCCGGCGGCACGGTGCCCGCCTCGGCCCGCCGCACGAGTTCGTCGTCGTCGAAGCCGAAGTGCGCGCGAAGCGCGCCGAGCCGCTGCGCGCGCTGCTCGTCGCTCAACCCTTCCTCAGGGACGCCACGCCAGGCCGCGCTTGCGACCCAACTCCACAGGTTGGGCGCGTGCACCCGCATCCTCTCCACCGCCGGCTGCCCCAGCACCAGCAGCGCGGGAAGCGTCCTCTGAAGCCGGCTGCGGTTGGCGTCGATCCGCCGCCAGGCTTCAGGACTCAGCGCGTCGAAACCGTGGAGCACCAGCGCGCTCTGCGCATGCTCCCTCACCGCCTTCAGTAGCTCGCTGGGTGATGTGACCCGCACCGGCTCGACCGGCTCGTCGATCAGCGAGGCGAGCGTCTCTACCGCATCGGCAACCTCGATGTCCACGCGCTCCAGTCCGACCGCGAGCACAGCCCATGATGCCGGATCGTCCGCTAACTTTGCAGCGAGCGGCCACACCTCGGTCGGGTAGAGATCGACGCGTCGCGTCACGCTGCCTCTGGTATCGCATCGAGCAGCGGTGCGAGCGCTGGGTGTACGGCGAAGCGGCTCTCACCGTGGAGCACGACCCGGCCGGTCTCGAGGAGCGACAACTCGCGCTCGCCGCGGATCACGAAGCCTTTACCCCTCCGGATGTGGTGAAGCGTCTTGACCTGCTCGTCGTCGAGCCCAACAGCGAGGCTCCGACCGAAGGCATCGACGGCCTTGGCGACGTCTTCAAGCATGATTTGGTCGTGTCCGACCGAGTAGGCCTCCTGACCTGCGCGCTTGGCCAGGGCGATCAGGTCGCGCATCACACCGCCCGATGCACGTGCGAGCGGAGCGAGGCACTCGTCAGGTAACGCACCCGGCTCTGCCCGCTTCCGCAATACCTGGGTGAGAAAGGCAAGCCCGTCGGAGCTTGTAGGATCGTGGGCGATCAAGAAATGCGTCTGATCGAACAGATCGGTGATGGCTCGATCGGTTCCCGACATGAAGCGGACGGGACCGACCACTGCGACGCCGAGCCCGGCCGTCTTCAGGGCGCGCAGATCATACTTCACCGCCTCGCGAAAGCGCTCCGCGCTCGGAAGCCGATCGAGCGAATCGAATAGGAAGACGATGTGCTTTCCCTCACCAGGATAGATCGCGCGAATTGTGCGGAGATGCGTGGCCAGGAGCTTGAAGCTGGAAGGAAGCTGCTCATCCGGCGACACGATCACACCGGGAACATGCAAGTACTCTCCGTACGGTGCATCCTCGTCGAGCTCGGGCGGTTCGTCGTCATCGGGATAGGGCTCGTCAGCCACCCAGGTGCGGTAACCATGAGCGTGATGGCGAACAGCTTCGACGGCCTGCGCTAGCGGGCTCTTCGGTTCCGGGTCATAACGCTTGAGCACCTGTCGGACGAGCGACTGACCTGCGAGTGCGACCAGCACTCCTGAAAGACCGGAAGCATCAAGGTCATGACGCCGGCTCACATCGATGTACTCCGCTAGATCACCGGCCTCGGGTAGCGTGCTGCCCAGGCGCTCGGCCGCCATGAGCAGCTCGGATGTTTTCCCCGACCCGATGCCGCCGATGACGAGGTGGGTCGATGCTGGCTCCAGTTCGAGGCGCGTGGCAAGCTCGTCGGCCACGCTGCGGCCTGGTGGAGTCACGTAAAGCTTCTCCCGGAGCGCCGCCCCTGGGTCGGCGACCGGGTTCATGCGAGCCATGTAGGCCCGGAAGCGCTCGAGCCGTGTCATAGCCGGCAGTATGGCACGCGGCCCCATCCCTGGCCCAGCACCTGCCGCATGTCGGAGCACCTTGGACGGCAGCCCTTCTCTGGGCTAGCGCTGACGGAGGGGGGCACGGGCTGGGGTGGGGTTGCGCCGGGCTTCTCCCTTCCCGCTCGAGTCCTCCGACGAGAGTAAAGAACGACAATCCTACTCCCCCACGAGCCGCAGCCCCACCGGCAGCCCCTCTCCAAAGAACGCCGCGCGCTCGGACTCCTCGACGGCCACCACCTCGCGCACCGCGTTGACCCACGCCTCGGGCGCGCCCACCTTGACGAGCCGCCGCTCCACCTCGCCGCGGATCCGGTCCGAGACGTCGCGCGCCCGGTCCCCGGTCCTGCGCGCGAGCTGCACCGCGGCCGGCGCCGCCGACGGCAGCTCGTGCCACTTCTCGCGCAGCAGGTGGTCTATCCACCGCTCGGCCGCCGCCGGCGACACCACATGGTGGACGCTCGCGTAGGCCGGAACGCGCGCGCCGAGGCGGCCGATCGCCGCCCAGAGCCGCGCGTCGCGGTCGGTCCATGTGCGCTCCAGGATCCACGCGCCGAGCTCGCTCCGCCGGCCGGCGGGCACGCGCTCGAGCGACGCGCAGAGCTCGAGCAGATCGTCGAGCGCCTCCGGCTTCACCCCCTTCGGCTTCTTCAGCCGCTGCTCGGCCGGGGCCAGGAACGGATCCGCCAGGTCCCGGATCGCGACCTGCAGCGGCTCGTCGAGGCCGCCCGCGATGCGGCGCCAGGCGATCCAAAACTGCTGCCAGGAGCGCGCCTCCTGCGGGAACGCCAGCCGCTCGGCGAAGAGCGGCGCGAGCGCGGCGACGCGCGCCGGGTCGCCCGCGTCGCCGAACCCGGGGCGGAGGCAGTAGCCGGCGAGCGACCAGAACACGCGCTCGTGATCGGCCGAGCGCCGCCGCGAGCGCGCGCTCGGGACGAGGGTGTCGAGCAGCGCCCGCGCGGTCTCCGTCGTCCAGGTGGCGCGCTCCCCGAGGACGCGCTCGAGCTCGCGCACCAGGTTCTTCGCCTCCCGCGGCGCCACGTCGGGCCGCCCCTTGCCGAACACCCGCTCGATCGCCTCCCGGGCCTCGTCGAGGCGCTTGCCGCCCGGCGCCGCCGCGGCGTGAGGCCTCGCCTGCGCCCGCTCCGCCGGGGCGCCGCCCTCGGCCTCGGCGGCGCGCGCGCCGCGGCCGTCCTCGCGCAGCTGGAACGCCAGCCGGAAGCGGCGCGGCGCCGCGGCGTCCACCTCGACGCAGGCGAGATCCAGGGTGCCGATCGCGGTGAGCTCTCCCTCGATCTGCACCCGCACCTCCGCCTGCTTGCCGGTCGCGGCGCGCGCCGCGTCCCCCGCGTCGAACGCCACCGCGATCGGCGGCAGCGCCTCGAACCGGTCGTCCTCGAGGGGGACGAGGTCGCCCGCGCGATCGGCGCGCGCGTCGTCCGACGCGAACAGGTCGAACCGCACCGGGCGCCCCACGACGAGCGCGAAGGTCCGCCCGGCCGCCGCGTGGACGCTGCCCTCCTTCGCGCCGCGCGGCACGACGCAGACCGCTGGCCGCGGCGCCCCGCCGGCGGGCGGCTCGAGGCCGACGTAGTAGCCGCGCGCCGCGCCCCCCTCGATGCGCACGCCGCGGCCCGCGAGGGCGAGGCCGTACGCGACCGCGCCCCGCGCCACCGCGAGGTCGGGATCGGCGTGCGGGAGCAGATCGAGCGTCGGGCCGCCCCAGCGCTCGACGACCTGCGCGAGGCGCTCCGCGACGCGGCGGGCGCGGAAGACGCCGCCGTTCAGGAGCAGCGCGGTCGGCCCTCGCGCCTCCGGGGCGTGGCGCGCGAAGAACCAGGCCACGTGCCGGGTGATCGCGACGTCGCGCTCGTAGGGCAGGCCGAACGCGACGAGCCCGCTCCGCCCGCGCTGAGGCCGGGCGTCCCGCGGCGCGTCCGGGAAGAAGCCGTCCAGCACGACGCCCTCGACCTCGTCGCGGCCGAGGCGCGTCGTCAGCGCGCCGCCCACGAGCCGCGCGCCGTGCGAGAGCACCGTGACCGGCGCGTCGTCCGGCGGCGAAGGCGCGGCGCCGCCGGCGCCGCCGGACGAGGCCCCGCCGGCGAGCAGGCGCTCCTTGGCGGCGCGGCAGGCCAGCACAAGCTGGCCGAAGCGCGCCGGGTCGAGCTTCTCCCCTGCGCCCACGAGGCGCGGCTCGCAGAGGTGGGCGAGCGCCAGGTCCATGTTGTCGCCGCCGAGCAAGAGGTGGTGGCCGACCGCGACGCGGGAGACCTCGGGGTTGTCCTTGGCCGCGCCAGCGCCCCGAGCGACCCGGATGAGCGACAGATCCGTTGTGCCGCCGCCGACGTCGCAGACGAGGACCATCGCCTCGCCGCCCGAGCGATCGAGCAGGGCGTCGAGGCCCTCGGCGCCGGCGAGCCGCATGAAGTCGTAGAACGCGGCCTGCGGCTCCTCGAGGAGCCGCACCGAGAGGCCGGCGCGGCGGGCGGCCTCGACCGTGAGCTCGCGCGCGACCTCGTCGAACGAGGCCGGCACGGTGAGCACGACCTCCTGCGCCGCGAGCGGGCGCTCCGGGAAGGCGTCGTCCCAGGTGCGCCGCACGTGGGCGAGGATCCGGGCGCTCGCGTCGAGCGGCGAGACGCGCGGCAGGGCGGCCGCCTCCTCGGCCGCGCCCCAGGGCAGGATGGGCGCCGTGCGGTCGACGGCGGGGTGGCAGAGCCAGCTCTTCGCCGAGGCGACGAGCCGCCCGGGGATCTCGCCGCCGCGCCGGCGCGCGTGCTCGCCGATCGCGAAGGGCGCGTCGCCGAACGGATCGGCGGGCGCCTCGCCGGGCAGGGGCGCGTAGAGCAGGGACGGCAGCAGCGGGCGCGCCTCGACCTCGGTGGCGGTCACGAGCTGCGGGATCGAGAAGACGCGGATCGCGCCGGGATCGGCGTCGCGCTCGGCCCACGCCACGACGGTGTGCGTGGTGCCGAGGTCGATTCCGACGATCAGGCTCGGGCTCTTCGCGGGGGCGGACATGCGTGCGCGCAGCAACGATACTGGATCGCCGCGGCGCATTCCGCAGGTCCGGCGCGCCGCCGCGCCGGCTCGCGCGCGCCCCGGCGCGCTTCTTCCGGTTCTTCCGGGCGATTCCCCGTGCTAGAGCCGCGAAATGCGAGCGAACCGAGCGATCTGGCTTGTGGTCCTGGGCGCCCTTGCGGCGGGGTGCGGGTCGGCGAAGACCGAGATGTCGGTGGCGGCGAGCGCGGCGCCGCCGCCGCCTCCTCCTCCCGTGGCCGTCCAGCCGGCGGCGCCTGCCGAGGCGGTCATCGAGGGGGATCGCATCAAGATCGCCCGGCCGATCTTCTACGACCTCGACAAGGACGAGATCCGGCCGGAGTCGTTCTCGGTCCTCGACGCGGTGGCGAACATCCTGCGGACCCACCCGGAGATCACCGCGCTCACGGTCGAGGGCCACACGGACAACCAGGGCAGCGTGGAGCACAACATCAAGCTGTCCGAGCGCCGTGCGAACGCCGTCGTCCGCTACCTCGTCCAGCGCGGCGTCGCGACGCCGATGACGGCGCCGGGGTACGGCGCCGGCGCGCCGCTCTGCTTCACGAACGACGAGGGCTGCCGCGCCATGAACCGGCGCGTGGAGTTCCGCATCAAGTCGAAGTGACCGGCCGGCGGCCGATCGAGGCCGCCCGCTCGTCGCTCCGGCTCCGACACGCCCGTCCCCGCGCCTGAACCCGAGCCACCCGGGCGCCGGAACGACAGGCCAGGTTACCACAGACCCTCAATCGAAATCGACTGATTTCGTCGGCGTGTGACGCGTGTGACGCGTGTCACGCGTTGTGCGGGGCGGCGGTCGCGAGGTTTGTCGTGAGGATGCCTGTCCTTCTGTGCGCCTGTGGGACAAGGGACTCCCAAAGATGCTTGTGCTGCAAATTTGTATTGAACGGCGCCTCTCGATCGTACTTAATCTATCGCGGGAATCCGCGCGCTAGATGCGACGCGCCAGGTCGAGCAACTCACTGCATTGCAAGGTGGATCATGGCGAGCGTTCGTCGTCGTATGCTGGAGATCGCTTGTCTCGTCCTTCCGGGGCTCGCGTGGCTTTCGCCGCGCACCGCCGATGCGCATCACGCCGACCATCTCAGGTGGGCGGAGAGCCTCGTGGACAACATCAGCCCTGAGAACAACGAATACAACTCGAGCCCCAGCTTCATCAGCTGGGCTGGCGTGGCCGGCGCGCGGCGCTACGCGAACCGGACGCAGTGCGCCACCTTCCTGACGGAGCTGCTCAAGCGGGGCTACGGCTTCACCGAAGCGTCGCTCAACCGCTGGCTGGGCAGCCGGAGCCCGAGCGCGGCCGCCTACTACGACGCCATCGTCGAGGAGAACGGATTCGAGAGGATCCACGACCCCAAGGACGCGCGCGCCGCCGACATCATCGCCATCCGCTACCCCGCTGGCGACTCGTCGACCGGGCACGTCGCGATCCTCCGCCGGGCGCCGAGGGCGAAGCTCCCCGTCAGGCCCCTCGTCGCGGGCACATTCCAGTTCGAGGTGAGCATCGTCGACTCGACGAGCACGCACCACGGCTCGTCCGACTCCAGGTACGCCTCGAGCGGCCGGGGGGCCTCCGGCGCCGGCTACGGGACGATGCGGCTCTACACGAACACCTCGGAGACCATCGTCGGGCACACCTGGAGCACGGCCGCCGTCACGGCCTATTACCCCACGACGGTGCGCCAGGTGGTGATTGGCAGGCTGGTGTTCGAGGACGACGATCGGTCGGACGACGCCGACGCCGACGACCGGTGGTAGCGAGGGGCCGACGGCCACTTCCGCGTGTTCAAGGCTCGTCGCTGACGGATGCCCCTCGCTCGGCTGCACGCTGAAGACGGCGTCCGCCCCCCCCCGGGCCGCGGCCCCGATGAGGAGAGCGGCGCACCCGCCGCCGCTCGCCCGAGCCGTGGGATCTGCGTGGATCCAGGCCTCGGTTTACGTTCGACCCGTCGGTTGGTAGAGTCCTCTCCAGGAGGGCCGTATGCGCGAGCCGAGCGAGACGGGAAGTGCCGACGGTGGCCGTCGTGGCGTGCTGGGAGCGGTCGCCACGACCGCAGCGGCCGCGGCGATCGGGGCAGCCGGCTGCCCGTCGCCTGCCGCGCCTGCGTCGCCTGCGGCCGGCGAAGCGCCGGCGCGCACGCTCGGGCGGACCGGCGCGCAGGTGGAGCCGGTGTCGCTCGGGGGCGAGGGGATCCTCCGGACGACCGGCCGCCACCGCGAGGCGGTGCCCGTGATCCTGGAGGCCCTGCGCCTCGGGGTCAGGTATTGCGACACCTCGCCTGCATACCAGCAGAGCCAGGACTACTACGGTGAGGCCTTCCGCGCCGCCGGCCCCAAGGCGCGCGAGCAGGTCTTCCTCGCCTCCAAGACCCACGCGCGCGATCGCGACGGCGCGCTGCGGCTGCTCGACGACAGCCTGCGTCGGCTCGGGACAGACCACCTCGATTCATGGCAGCTGCACGATCTGCGGGAGCTCGAGGAGCTCGACGCCATCTTCGGCAAGCGAGGCGCCATCGAGGCCGTGGAGCAGGCCAGGGCGGACGGCCGCGTGCGCCACGTCGGGATCACCGGCCACCACGACCCGCGGATCCTCCTGGAGGCGATGCGGCGTTATCCTGTGGATACCGTGCTCTGCGCGGTCAACCCCGCAGATCCGGCGCGGCTCCCGTTCCTGACGACCGTGGTCGAGGAGGCGCGGCGGCGCGGCGTCGGCGTCATCGGCATGAAGATCATGGCCGCGGGCCGCCTGCTCCAGGATCGCGCCGCGAGCGCGACCGAGCTCATCCGCTACGCGGCGAGCCACGCCGACACGGTGATCATCGGCTGCTCGTCGATCGCCGAGGTGCGCGAGAACCTGGGCGCGCGGTCCCTCTCCCTCCCGATGCCGCCCGCCGAGCGCGCCGCGCTGGAGGCGCGCGTCGCGCCGCGCGCCGGCCGTTACGACACGTTCAAGGCCGGTTGAAGCGGCGGATACGCGGCTCCGCGAGCGAGGCGCGGCCCGCGGAGCTGCGGTGTGTCAAATTATTCCTTCACTGCAATCCTGGGTTGTCTGCCACACACGAGCCATGCGCCAGCACGCAACAGAGCGCAACAGAGCGCGACGGAGCGCGACGGAGTGCGACGGAGCGCGGCGTTCTTCCTGGCAAAACGCCGGCGAGCGCGCCCCCAGGCCCCGTTGACAAGCGGAGGCGCAGGGGTCTAGAGTGGCGGCCTCTGAGCTCGCTCGGAGCCCCAGGCCTGACAATCATCGGCTTATCCGACCCGGGGCAGCGCTGCCTCCGGGTTTTTTTCTGTCGCTATCCACGGAGACCGCGCGTCCATGAGCAATCAGTACGGCCACTTCGACGACGAGAGCCGCGAGTACGTCATCACCCGGCCCGACACGCCGCTGCCCTGGCTCAACTACCTGGGCTCGGACGAGATGTTCGGCCTCTGCACCAACACGGCGGGCGGCTACACGTTCTGGAAGGACGCCAAGCTGCGCCGGCTCACGCGCTACCGGTACAACAACGTGCCCATGGATCTCGGCGGGCGCTACCTGTACGTGAACGACGGCGGGGTCGTGTGGAACCCCATGTGGAAGCCCCTCAAGACGGCCCTCGATCGCTACGAGTGCCGCCACGGCCTGGGCTACACGAAGATCACGGGCGAGAAGAACGGCGTCGAGGTGGAGGTGCTCTACTTCATCGTTCCCGGCGAGAACGTGGAGATCTGGCGCACCCGGGTCACCAACAAGAGCGGCTCGAAGAAGGACATCCAGCTCTTCTCCTATCAGGAGTTCTGCTTCTTCGAGGCGCTCAACGACATGACGAACTACCAGCGCACCTACTCCATCGGCGAGGTGGAGATCGAGGGGAGCGCCATCTATCACAAGACCGAGTTCCGCGAGCGCCGCTCCCATTACACGCTCTTCGCCTGCACGCGCGCCATCGACGGGTTCGACACGAGCCGTGACGCCTTCTGCGGCAGCGTCCACCACGGCCTCCACGAGGCCCAGGTGCCGGCCAGGGGGAAGGCCACGAACTCCAAGGCGTTCGGCTGGAACCCGATCGGCAGCCACCAGGTGAGCCTCTCGCTCGAGCCCGGCGCGAGCGAGACGATGAGCTTCGTGCTCTCGTACGTGGACCACGGGGACCTGCCCAAGTTCAAGGCGCCCTTCGTCCTGAACAAGCAGAAGGGCAAGGAGATCCTCGCCAAGTACTCGGCGCCCGGCGTCGTGGACGGCGCGTTCGCCCAGCTGAAGGCGGACTGGGCCGGGATCCTCTCGAACTTCCAGGCCGACTGCCCGGACGAGCACGCGACTCGCATGCTCAACACATGGAATCAGTACCAGTGCATGGCGACCTTCAACCTCTCTCGGTCGGCCAGCATGTACGAGACCGGCATCGGCCGGGGCATGGGCTTCCGCGACTCGAACCAGGATCTCCTGGGCTTCGTGCACCTCGTCCCCGAGCGCGCCCGCCAGCGCATCCTCGACATCGCGGCCACCCAGCTCAGCGACGGCACCTGCTACCACCAGTACCAGCCGCTGACGAAGAAGGGGAACGCCGACATCGGCGGCGACTTCTACGACGATCACCTGTGGCTGATCCTCTCCACGTGCGCGTACATCAAGGAGACCGGCGACAAGGGCATCCTCAAGGAGGCCGTGGGCTACGCCGACAAGCCGGGCTCCAAGGAGGACCTCCTTCACCACCTGGAGACGTCCATCGCCTACACGATGAAGAAGCGGGGCCCGCACGGCCTGCCGCTGATCGGCCACGCGGACTGGAACGACTGCCTCAACCTGAACTGTTTCAGCACCGAGCCCAACGAGAGCTTCCAGACCGCGGGCGACGTGAAGGACTCGAAGGCCGAGTCCGTGATGATCGCCGGCCTCTTCCTCTATGCCAGCCGCGAGATGGCCGCCCTGTACGACTGGATGGGCCAGAAGTCCGACGCGGCGCGCATGCGTGAGCAGTACGCCGAGATGCTGGCCGTGGTCGAGAAGGAGGCCTGGGACGGCGAGTGGTACCGCCGCGCCTACGACGCCGAGAGCCGGCCGGTCGGGAGCAAGGAGAACGAGGAGGGGAAGATCTTCATCGAGAGCCAGGGCTGGTGCGTCCTGGGCGGCGCCGGCGCGGACAACGGCCGCGCCAAGCAGGCGATGGAGAGCGTGCACAAGCACCTCTACACGAAGAACGGCATCGTTCTGCAGCAGCCCGCGTACTCGACCTATCACCTCGAGCTCGGCGAGGTCACCTCGTATCCGCCGGGCGTGAAGGAGAACGCGGGCATCTTCTGCCACAACAACACATGGATCCACCTCGGCTGGTGTCTCCTGGGCGAAGGGGAGCGCGCGCTGGAGTACTATCTCTCCATCTGCCCCTCGGCCAAGGAGAGCCAGATCGAGACCTATCGCGCCGAGCCCTACGTCTATGCGCAGATGATCGCCGGCAAGGACGCCCCGGTCTTCGGTGAGGCCAAGAATGCCTGGCTCACCGGCACCGCGGCCTGGACGTTCGTGTCCGTCAGCCAGGGGATCCTCGGCGTGCAGCCCCAGTACGACGGCCTGAAGCTGGATCCCTGCGTGCCCAAGGCGTGGAAGAGCTTCTCCATCTCCCGCCGCTTCCGCGGCGCCACCTACGAGATCAGCGTCAAGAACTCGGGGGTGTGCAAGGGCGTGAAGAAGCTGACCGTGGACGGCAAGACCGTCGCGGGGAACGTGATTCCCCTGTCGCCGGTCGGCTCGACGGTGCGCGTCGAGATCGAGATGGGCTGAAGGCCCTCTGTCGGAGCGCGCCGCGCGATGGCGGCGGCGCGCTCCGCGTGCGCTCGTCCTGTCCGCGCAACTGCACGTAACGCGCGCGCCGAGCCCGCGGCGGCGAGCGCGCGTGCGGCTCACTCGGCCTGGGCTGGGCCGACCCACCTCCCGTTCAGCATGACCCGCTTCACGCGCCGCATCGCCCGGATGTCCGCGAGCGGGTCGCCTTCGATCAGGACGAGGTCGGCGAGCTTGCCCGGCTCGACGCTGCCGAGCCGGTCGTCGGCCCGGAAGTACCTGGCGTTCTCCAGCGTGCCAGCGACGAGGACCTCCATGGGCGAGAGGCCGCTCTCGACGAGCAGCTCCATCTCGTGCTGGTAGGCCCACCCTCGCTCGGCGCCCGGCGCCTTGCCGTGGGAGCCGACGACCACCCGCACCCCGGCGCGGCGCGCCGCGAGGGTGAGCTTCATCATGTTCTCGAAGCCGCGCACCTGGGTCTCCGTCGCGCCCGCGTCGCCGGCGCGGCGCTCGAAGATGGCGAGCGTCGGGGTGAGGAAGGTGCCCCGCGCCGCGAGCAGCCCGAGCAGCGCTCGGGTCCGCGGCGCGCCGAGGGAGATGCCGCGAAAGATCTCGAAGCGCCCCGGAAAGCGCGCATCGTTGTCGGCGATCACCGACTGGCGGTAGCGCTCCGCCTCGCGCGGCGGCACGAGGGCCGTGCCGAGCGACGTGATGTGCTCGATGCCGTCGAGCCCGGCGCGGACCGCGGCCGCGGCGTCCACGGTCTCGAGGTGCGCGACGGCGATCACCCCGCGCGCGTGCGCGGCCTTGGCGACCTCCTCGACGAGCCCGAGGGGCAGGCGGAAATAGACCTTGATCGCCGACGCCCCGCGCTCGACCAGCTGATCGACGGCCCAGCGCGCCTCGGCCGCGTCGCGCACCAGCATCGCGCTCTCCGGATAGGCCGGATACGGCGCGTCGAGCAGCGGCCCCGCCAGGAAGAGCCGCGGCGTCGGGCCGAGCTTGCGGGCGGCGTCGTACGCCTCGATCCAGCTCCCCGGCTCGCGCAGCGAGGTGACGCCGCGCTGCAGGACGACGCCGGGCAGCCCGTCGTCGCCGTCGAGGTGGAAGTGCGCGTCGATGAGGCCGGGCAGCACCGAGAGCCCCGCGCCGGGGACGACCTCCGCGCCGGCCGGGACGTCGGTGGCGCCGCGCGCGCCCGCGGCGACGATGCGGTCGCCGCGGATCACGACGACGGCGTCGCGCACCGGCGGCCCTCCCCGGCCGTCGATGAGCGTGGCCCCGACGATCGCCGCGCAGCGCGCGGCGTCCGGCCGCGCGACGGCGTTGATCTCCCGTGGGGGCGGGGGCTTCGGCTGCCCTTCCGGCGAGGGCCATTGCACGGACGTGCTCGCGCAGGCGCACAGGCCCGCGAGCGTCGCCGCCAGACACACGCGCAACACGCGCAACACGCGCAACACGCGCAACCGAATGCCCATCGTGCCCTCCCCCCGTGACGCGCGACGAGCCCCGCGCGTCGCCGTCGCTCCGCGGCGCGCGTGGGGCCGTATCGCTGGCGCCCGTCGCGCGCGATGGCAGCGCGAGGCCGGGCTCTGCGATCGCGCGCGACGCAGGCGCCGCGGCTCTGATCATAGCAGATCCGTGCTCCAGGGCCGCTGTCACGAGCGCTTTCCAACTTCCACCTTCAAGTCGTCGAAGTCGAAGGCGCGCGCGCTCCCGGCGACGTCCGCCGCCATCTCCAGATTCGCTCGAGGCATCGAGATGGCGCAGCGCTGCGGTCAGCGCGCGGCGCGGGCGGCGGCGATCCCGGTGACGGCCTGGCGTTCCGTGGAGCACAAGGAGGCTCGGAACTCGCGACTTGCAGGATTCGGTGCCACGCTCGCGGCGAGCGTGAGCCGCGAGCCCCCCGCCACGGCGATGCGCGCGACGCGCGATTTCGGTGCTGTTCCGTCAGGACGTCGGAGTCAGGCGATCCCCGAGCCGCGGGCGCTGGTGGGCTCGTCCGCAACGCGCATGCCATGGTGTTTGGGGTCGCTCGACCGGGCGAGGCGCGGACAGCTGTTTTCGCGCGTCGCATGGAAGATAGTTGAGCGTCACAGCCTGGGTGGAGTAGTGTGCCGCCGCCGGCACGCGGGGGTTGTCGCGACCGGCGAGTCCCCTTGGGACTGACAGACGAAGCGACGATCGACGACGGGCGCTCGTTCGAGCGCGCCGGAGGACACCATGCGTAACATGAATCTTGTCAGCATTGGCTCGATGGCCCTCATCCTTGGCGCGACCGCCTTCTCCGCGGGGTGCGGGGACGACACCGAGACGACGGGCTCGGGCGGCGGGGCCACCGCGAGCAGCACGACCGGCGAGGGCGGCGGCGGCGGCACGGGCGGCAGCGGCGAGGGCGGCAGCGGCGAGGGCGGTGCCGGCGGCACGGGCGGCGGCGAGGACTGCGTGACCTGCTCGGCGCCCCTCCTCACCGAGGCTGATCCGGCGGACCTGTGCGAGTCCTCGATGCCGAAATACCAGGCGGTTACGCAGTGTATCTGCGAGACGTGTGGCGCGGCGGAGGGCGACCCCTGCTTTGCCGCGTGCGACCCGGAGACGGACGTACCAGCGGACGCCGAGTGCCAGGCGTGCGGCACCGCGGCGGCCACCACCGCTGAGGGCGCGTGCATCGAGCAGGGCACCGACTGTCTCCAGGACGGCCAGTGATCGCGACGCGCCGAGGTCTCGCGGATCCGTCCGAGCGACCTTCGGCGATTCGCGCTGCGGCCGCAGGGAGGGGCGGGAAGCCTGCCTCGCCCGCGGCCGTCGTTTCGCGCTCTCCGCTGTCGCTGTGGGCTCGTTGCGACAGGCGCCTGTCGGTGCGCGGGCGATCCCGCGGAGAGACCTAGTCGACCTCGCTCACCGTCACATCCACGTTCATTGTCTCGGCGGCGGCGGTGTAGAGCGTCCCCGCTGTCGGCGTTGCGTCCATGTAGTTGCGGCCGTAACCGACCCGCACGTGGTCGAGGCTGGCCAGCACGCCGTTCGTGGGGTCGAACCCCTTCCAGCCGATGTTCGGGATGTAGAGCTGCACCCACGCGTGGGTCGCGTCGGAGCCGGCGCGGCTCGCGCCGACGTTGCCGGTATAGACGTATCCGCACACGTAGCGCGCCGGAATGCCGAGCAGCCGCGCCATGCAGATGAACAGGTTCGCGAAATCCTGGCAGACGCCGCGCCGGTTCACGAAGACGTCATACGGGGTGGTCGCGAGGTTCGTCGAGCCCGGCACGTACCGGTATTCGCGGAAGAGCGTCAGGTTGAGCGCGAAGAGCGTCTCCATCAGGTCCGCGTCGTTCTGCTCGACGAACGACATGGCGTAATCGAAGAGCTCCTGGAGCTGGGTGTCGGGGAGCTCCGCCGGGCGCACGTACGGCGCGATGAGCGCCTGCTCCCAGGGCATCCAGACGAGGGGGAACGCGGGCCGGATCGTCTTCTTCGCGAACGCGAACGGATCGGCGTCGCGGAGCTCCACGATCGAGTCGGCCGAGATCGTCAGCGCGGTATACGGGGCGGTGATCTCGAAGCGTGTGACCCGGTTCCCGAAGACGTCCTCGAACTCCACGGTCGACACGTTGGGATCGATCGTGAGCGTGTGCGAGAGCACCCGTTGATCCCAGTCGTGCACCGGGCAGAGATGCAGCTTGTGCACGCTGCGCTCCACCGGGCGATCGTAGGTATATCTCGTCGAATGGACGACCCGGAGCCTGCGAATCGCCGGTGCCATGTCGGGCACCCCCGCGCTCACGCCTCGGCGCGCACCGACAGCTCGATCCGCCAGCGCTCGTTCGGCTTCTGCGCCTCGCGGGGGATCGCCTCCAGGAGCAGCGTCCCCACCTCGGTGACCGACGCGCGCAGCCGCACTGGCACCATGTCGCCCTCCCGGCGGCCCTCCGCGGGCAAGGTGACCTCGATCGGCGAGAGCTCCTCGAGCTCTCCGGGCTTCCAGTCCTCGAGCTCGGTCCCGGCCTGGTCATCCCGGCGCACCGACGAGCTGAAGAAGCGGAAGCGCACCGGCTCGCCGACCACCACGCTGAACTCCTGCGGCGGCAGCGTCGCCTCGGTGCCTTCCTCCATGCCGAACGGCGCGAGGCAGAGCGCCGTGATCGGCGGCTCCAGGCCGGGCACCGCGGGAACGGCCCCCTCGATGCCCACGTAGTAGGCCCGCGCCGTCCCGCCGCGGATCCGGAGCCCGCGGCCGCGCCGCGCGAGGCCGTAGGCGGCGGCGCCGCGCGCGACGGCGAGATCCAGGTCGTCGCTCGGGAGCACCCGCGGCCGGGGCGCGCCGTCCTGCTCGAGCCACGCGCCGAGCGTCGCGACGAGCCGCTCGCGCAGCGCCGCGCTCTTCATGACGCCCCCGTTGAAGAGCACCGCCGTCGGGTGCAGGAGGAGCGGCGCGCGGCCGGGCTCGGCGTTCGCGCCTCCCTGCGGGGCGAAGCCCGGAAGCTTCGACGTCGCGCCGGCCTGCCGCCCCAGGAACGCGGCCAGGTGGCGGGTGATCGCCGGGTCCTGCGCGTACGGGAGGCCGAGCTGCGTCAGGCCGGCGCGCGCGCGGGTCGCGGGGCGCGCGGACGAGGGGACCTCGGGGAAGAACCCGTCCACGAGCGTCCGGGTGATCTCGTCGCGCGTGAGCTCGGTCCGGATCGCCGCCCCGAGCAGCTTCGAGCCGCGGCCGGCGATCGCGATCGGCGCCTCGCTGATCGACGGATCGCCGAGCAGCCGCTCCTTCGCGACGCGCGCGGCGTGGGTGAGCGACGTCATCTGCCAGCGATCGAGCTCCTTGCCCTCGGCGGCGAGCTTCGCCTTCACGACGTGCGCGAGCGCGAGGTCCATGTTGTCGCCGCCGAGCAGGATGTGGTCGCCGACCGCCACGCGGACGAGCTCGAGCGAGCCGTCGCGCGGGACCGCGGCGATCGCGGAGAAGTCGGTGGTCCCGCCGCCGACGTCGATCACGAGCAGCACGTCGCCCGGGTGGAGGTGCTTGCGCCACGCCTCGCCGGCCGCGTCGATCCAGGCGTACACGGCGGCCTGCGGCTCCTCGAGCAGGGTGAGATCCTCGAACCCCGCGGCGCTCGCCGCCTCGACGGTGAGATCGCGCGCGGCGGCGTCGAACGACGCGGGCACCGTGATCACGATCTCCTGCTTCGCGAGGGCGAGCGCCGGATCGTCCTTCGCGAACAGGTGATCCCACGCCTCGGTGAGGTGCTCGAGGTACCGCCACGACGCCTCGACGGGCGAGATCTTCTCGATGTCCTCGGGCGCGCCGAGCGGGAGCGTCGATCCGCGCCGGTCGATGCCAGCGTGGCTGAGCCAGCTCTTCGCGCTCGAGATGAGGCGCGCCGGCGCGTCGATGCCGCGCGCGCGGGCGTGCTCGCCGACGGCGAAGCGCCGCTCGGCGTCCCAGGGCAGCGCCTGGGGGCCCTCGCTCTCGTGGGGGATGTACATGAAGGAGGGCAGGAGCGGTCGCGCCTCGAGCGTCCCCTGCGCCACGAGCTGCGGCGCGGCCATCACCTCGGGCGACGGCGTGAGCCGCGCGTCGGCTCCGTCCTCGGGCAGGCGCGCGTAGGCGAGCGCGCAGTGGGTGGTGCCGAGATCGATGCCGATGATGTAGCGCGCGCTCATAGCTCGACCTCCGCGGGGGCGATGATGCTGGCGTCGTGGCCGGCGACCGGCGTCGGCAGCGAGACGTCGTCGGCGCGCCAGCCCCGGTGGCGCAGCACCCCTCTGTAGGGCGCGGTCCCGGACACGTTGCCGATCAGCTTGATCTCGGAGGGGTTGTAGCCGGCCTCGAGCGTCACCTTCTCCCCCTCGTCCTCGCGCCGCACGGGCGCGAGCTTCGCGTGGCTGCGCAGCGCCTTGCGGCAGCCCTCGTGGACCATCCTCGCCGCCACGCCGACGTCCGCGTCGCCGAACGAGGCGATGTCCTGCTCGAGGAAATCGACGAGCCGCCCCTCGCGCTGGAGCAGCGAGAGCAGCTGGAGCGCCGAGCTCACCGCGGGCGCGGCGTGCGGCGCGGGGGCGGCGACCGGCGCGGGGGCGGGCTCGCTCGCCGCAGCCGCGGCGGCCTCGGGGGCCGCGGGCGCACCGCCTGCGCGATCTCGCTCGAGCCGACGCGGCTCAGCGCGCTCGGCCGGCGGCAGGGCGGCGACCGCCCCGCGCGCCTGCCAGGCCCGCGCGGCGAACTGGGAATCGAACAGCACGCGGAAGAAGCAGGCGAAGGCGAACCAGAGCCGCGTGGACCAGGGGAGGGGGGGATCGTGGAGGTCGGCCACGGCGAGAGCCTAACGCCGAGCGTGGGGATCGGCACAGAGACCGGCGCGCGGGGCAGGGGGGCGCCTGCCCCGCGCCGCCGCCCGGGGCGACCCCGGGCCCCTCAGAAGGTCGCCCGGAGGACGGGGACGCGGACCTCGTGCCCCTGCGCCACGCCGAACTTGAACATCTCGTCCTGCGAGTAGAGCGGCTTGAACGAGAGCGCGGGCACGCCGAGCGCGACCCGGCGCGGCGTGATGTCGACGAGGCCGAGCCGGGGCGCTTCCCAGCGGGCCCGCCGGAGGATCCGCGCGGCGTCCGTCGTGAGCTGGACGTTGATCCCCGGCTGCGGGGGCTCCGCTGCCGGCTCGTTGCGGATCGGCTCGCTCTGGTCGGAGTCGGGGGGCTTGTACGCGGTGGCGTTCAGGGTGACGACGAGGGTCGGGATGACCAGCGCCATGCCGCCGGCGAGCATGTAGAGCGGCACCTCCGCGGGCGGATCCGCCGCCTCGACGAAGTAGCCGGCGACGCCGCCGCCCACCGCGCCGAGCCCGCCGAACACGAGGTACGGCCAGGCGCGCTCGACCCCGACCGCCCCCATGGTCAGCATCACGACCTCGCCGCCGAGCAGCGCGCCGCCGACGATCCCCTTGCCGTCGACGCTCACCGTGTCGCCCTCGCTCGCCTCCTGCGCGCTCGCGCGCCCGGCGGCGCCGGCGAGCACCGCCGCTGCCACCGACGCTCCTGCCAGACAATGCGCTGCCTTTCGATTCAAGCGGTTCATCGGCATCGTATTTTCCCCGTGTCGACTGTCGCGAAGCCTGCGAGGGCTCAAGCCATGGATCACCACCGGCCTCATCCGAGCCTGGCGTCCGGGCCGGCCGGCTGGCGATCCCGTTTGGGCCGTCGAGCCGTTCTTGATTTGTGAACCGCTGGCGGAGTGAGCGGGTGCACACGCGCCTCGTCTCTCCTCCAGCGAAGCCGGTGCGCGAGCCTAGCACGGGTCTCAGCGCTTCGAACCGCTGCATTGCCGGTGCGGAGGATGGGTGGTATGGCTCCGACGCAAACCGGGCCGTGGCCCGCCGACCTGCCGCCGAGCGCGCGGCAGCCTTCAAGGGATCAACGCTATGGGCCGCATCGGACCGCTCGAAATCGCTCTCCTCATCGGCCTCGCCTTGCTCCTCTTCGGCGCGGGGAGGATCGCTGACATCGGGAAGGGGATCGGCGAGGGCATCCGGAATTTCAAGAAGGGGATCCGCGACGAGGACGACGAGGATCCCGCCAAGCAGCTGCCGGCGAAGCCCGAAGAGAAGCCAGAGGACACGCAGAAGCCCGTGTAGCGCCCGCGCTGGAACGCGGCGCTCGGGGGCGATCGGGGCGATCGCGCACCGACGTTGGTCGACGCTCGCTGGAGCACGTCTATACTCGATCGCCGTATGGCTCACCGACCCATGGAGCGCATCGCCAAGGCGCTCGTCGTCTCCGCCGCGTTCCCGCTGGCAGCGTACTTCGTCCTTCAGTTCGGCCCTGGCGGGCTCTGGCGCGGGTTCGAGCCTGCGCTGGCGGTCACCGGGCAGGTAGCCAAGGCGCCGTACGACCTCACGCGCCTCGAGGCCGTCAACGAGACGCTCAAGATGATCCGCGACAAGTACGTCGAGCCGGATCGCGTCAAGCCGAAGGAGATGCTGCTGTCGGCGCTCAACGCCGTCCAGCGCGACGTCGCGCAGGTGATCGTCCTCAACGAGGATCCGAACGAGGTCACCGTCCGCGTCGAGACCAGCGAGAAGAAGTTCCGGATCGACAACATCCAGGGCCCCTGGGACGTCTCCGCGCGCCTCCGCGAGGTCTTCGCCTTCCTCCAGAAGAACCTCCGCGGCACGGAGGTCGATCTGCGGGACGTCGAGTACGCCGCGTGCAACGGCATGCTGCACACGCTCGACCCGCACTCGTCGTTCCTGAGCCCCGAGGCGTACAAGGAGATGAACCTCTCCACGTCGGGCGCGTTCGGCGGGCTGGGCGTCGTGATCTCGATGCGCGACCAGAAGGTCACGGTGCTGAGCCCCATGCCGGACACGCCCGCGGGGAAGGCGGGCCTCCAGCGCTGCGATCACATCGAGCGGATCAACAACGAGTCGACGGTCAACATGTCGCTCGACGACGCCGTGCGGAGGCTCCGCGGCGATCCTGGCACGGACGTCACCGTGTGGGTGGCCCGCGAGGGCGAGGCCAGCACGAAGCCGTTCAAGCTGACCCGCGAGGTCATCAAGGTGAAGTCCGTCGAGTCGCGCGCGCTGGACGGCGGCGTCGGCTACGTCCGGCTCAAGCAGTTCCAGGCGACGTCGACCGCGGAGCTCGACGCGGCCCTCGAGGGGCTTCGCTCCAAGGGCCAGCTGAAGGGGCTCGTGCTCGACCTGCGCGGCAACCCGGGCGGGCTGCTCGATCAGGCCGCGCGCATCGCCGACAAGTTCCTCGCCGACGGCGTCATCGTGTCCACGGTCGGCGCCTCCGAGGGGCGCGAGGAGAAGCGCGCCAAGGGGCCGGGCACCGAGCCGCTGTACCCGATCGTGGTGCTCGTGAGCGGCAACAGCGCGAGCGCGAGCGAGATCGTGGCCGGCGCGCTCAAGAACAACGATCGCGCCGTCATCGTCGGCTCTCAGACGTTCGGCAAGGGCAGCGTGCAGCTCGTCTTCCCCGACGTCACGGCCGAGAAGGCGGCCCTCAAGCTCACGATCGCGCAGTACCTGACGCCGGGCGACATCTCGATCCAGGGCGTCGGCGTCACGCCGGACATCGAGCTCGATCCGATGACGGTCGACGAGACCGAGATGGATCTCACGGTGCAGAAGGACGGGCTCCGGGAGCGCGACCTCTCGGCGCACCTCTCGAACGCGCGGGCGGCGGCCGCAGGCAAGCCGTCCGAGGTCGTTCGCTACCAGCTCACGAGCGCCGAGCGCGAGCAGATGCGCGATCGCGGGGGCGACATCGACGAGGACTTCGCCCTCGACTTCCCCATCCGCTTCGCGCGGGAGCTCGCCGCGCGGATGCCGCCTTCCACCCCGAGGCTCCAGCAGCTCCGGGCGGTGCACGATCACATCGAGCAGGTCGGCAAGGAGGAGCTGGGCAAGGTCGCGGCCGAGCTGGCGAAGCTCAGCGTCGACTGGTCCGACGCGCCCGAGGGGGTCACGCCGGCGGCGAAGTCCGAGCTCGACGTGAAGGTCGAGACCGATCGCCCGAACGCCGAGGCGACCGCGGGCCAGCCGATGGAGCTCCGAGTCACGGTCAAGAACAACGGAAAGCAGCCGGTCTACCGGCTCCGTGGGACCACGGAGAGCGACAACTCGTACTTCGACAGCAAGGAGCTCATCTTCGGCAAGATCGCGCCCGGCCAGACGAAGACCGCGAAGGTGCCGCTCGGCTGGTGCGAGGTGGAGGAGCCCTTCTGCCCGATCCGGCCGCGCAAGGAGCCGAAGAAGCGCGTGTGCAGGATCCCCATGGACGCCCTGTCGCGGAGCGATGGCGTCAAGGTGAAGTTCGAGGTCGAGGGGGCGCCAGAGCCGCCTTCGGCCGAGATCCGGCCCACGGTGCGCGCGCTCGACCGGCCGCTCTTCCAGTACGCCTACCAGATCGTCGACGACCGCGAAGGCAACGGCGACGGGCTCATCCAGAAGGGCGAGCGGGTCAGCATGTACCTGACCGTCAAGAACGTCGGCAAGGGGCCGTCGTACGAGACGCAGGCGAACCTCGCGAGCCGCTCGGGCGACGGGCTGCTGCTGCACGCGGGGCGCTTCGACATCCCCAACATGAAGCCGGGCGACGTGCGCAAGGTGGCCTTCACCTTCGACGTGGAGTCACAGCTCTCGGAGCCCGAGGCGACCCTGTTGCTCTCGGTGGGCGATCGCGATCTCCGCGAGTTCGCCAGCGAGAAGGTGAAGATCCCGATCTCACCGCGCATCCAGCTCAGCGGCGGCGGCTCCACGGCGAAGGCCGGGACCGGGGGGGCGACGCTGCTGCCGTCGCCGGAGGCGAGCGCGCGCGGCTTCGGCCGGCTCCCGGCGGGCACCGTGGTCAAGGTGCTCGGCGAGGCGTCGGGCGGGTTCCTCAAGATCGACCTCGGCGCGGGGCGCTTCGCGTTCGTCGCGGCGCGCGAGGTGGCCCCTGGCGGCGGGCCGGCCCCGGCGGCGGTCGCGTTCGAGGACCTCTACTCGCACGCGCCGCCGACGCTGGACATCGCCGCGGCGGCGCTGGCGACGACGGCCGGCACCGTGAAGATCACGGGGACGGCGTCGGACAGCGAGCGGCTGCTCGACACCTTCATCTTCGTCGGGTCGCGGAAGCTCTACTACAAGTCGAACCGCGACGGCGCCGACCCGAAGAAGGCCGAGTTCTCGTTCGAGGCGCCGCTCCGGCCGGGGGTCAACGTGATCTCCGTGGTCGCGCGCGAGACGCCCGACACCACGACGCGGCGCACGCTCGTCGTGCGCAAGGACGGGCCTGACGGCTCGATCCTGAAGACCCCGAAGTCCGACAACCCCGTGGACGATTGGATTGCGGACCGCGGCGGTGAGGAGTAGGTCGCTGGCAAATGGACGAAGGCGACGACAGCCAAGGCGACATGGACCACCGCGGTGACGGGCGTAGAGGGCAATGCTCCGCCGGGCTGCCCTGTCCGGCGAGGATCTGGTAGCCTCATCACGTGGGACTCCTCGCCTGGCTCGGCCTGAAGCAGGGAGGCTCGTTCCCGAACCTCGACGCCCTCCTGACGGAGCTCCGCGCGGCGCTCCCGGACGACGAGGCGGTCGTCCTCCGCTACATCGCCACCGTCATCGTCCTGCTCGGCAAGGTCGCCTGCGTCGACGGCCGCTTCTCCGACAAGGAAGACGAGCTGCTCCGCGAGCTGCTCACGCACGTCGACGGGCTCGCGCCGAGCGGCGTCGAGGCGGTGTTCAACGCCCTCCAGGGCAAGCTGCCCGCGCTCCAGGAGGGCGAGGTCGACCGCTGTTACCGCGAGCTCAAGGCGCTCTGCAACGCGAGCGAGCGGGTGGAGGTCGTGCGCCTCTTGATCCGGCTCGCGGCGGCGGACGGCGCGCCCACGCCGGCCGAGCGGGCCGAGATCGAGCGCATCGCCGAGGAGCTCGGCGTCTCGCTCGCCGACATCGAGCCCGACCTCGCCGTCGAGGCCGTCCATCAGGCGGGCTCCCCGGCGCCGCCGGACGACCGGAGCGATCCCGGCGGCGAGCCCCCGGCGTGAGCCGGGCGCAAGCGCGCTCGTCTGCTCCGTCTGTTCCGTCGCGCTCGATCAGTCGCGCGCGTCGCGCTGCTCGGCGCTGCCCTCGGGGCTCGGAGCGCGGTTCGCGAGGCCGAGCGCCCGTCGCTGCTTCAGCGCCGTGAGCGCCACGAACAGGACGAACAG
Source organism: Sorangium sp. So ce281 (assembly GCF_051527395.1). NCBI lineage: Bacteria > Pseudomonadati > Myxococcota > Polyangiales > Polyangiaceae > Sorangium > Sorangium sp. So ce281. The sequence goes on along the minus strand of NZ_CP150322.1, from coordinate 8,379,400 downwards.
GACGGCCCCGAGCACCGCCACGAGCACGCCGAAGTTGAAGAGGTAGTGCGCGCCCTGCGCGCCCCCCACCCCCATCAAGAAGATGCCGAGCAGCGCGATGCCCGCGCCGATGACGGGATCAGGGCCGACGTCGTTCTCCGACGTCGCACGCGAGAGCCCGCTCCCCTGGACCCCGGAAGCCTCGTTGCTCATCGGATGGCTCACACGGAGGAGCTTAGCAAACTGGTCCACCGCCCGAAACCCGCCCGCGCCGGACCCGGGCTATGCTGCGCGGGTGAGCACGCCCACCCACCCACGCAACGACCGTCCTTCTCCGCCCGCGCCGTCTGACTTCGCCGGGCGCCGCGTCATCTGCTTCGAGAGCCGCCGCGCCTCCGAGATGGCCTCGCTGATCCAGCGGTATGGCGGCGTGCCCGTCACGGCGCCCACGCTCCGCGAGGTGCCCATCGACAGGAACGAGCGCGCCCTCGACTTCGCGCGGCGCCTCGCGGGCGCCGAGTTCGACCTCGTGATCCTGATGACCGGCGTCGGGACCCGGGCGCTCGTGGCCGAGGCGGCGCCCGCGCTCGAGCCGAACCAGGGCGGCGGGGCGTCCGATGGCGACGGTGGCGCGGACGCCCAGGGCGTATCTCTCCTGGCGGCGGCGCTCTCGTCCGTGCAGATCGTCGTGCGCGGCCCCAAGCCGGCCGCGGCGCTGCGCGAGCTGGGCCTGACCCGCTTCACCACCGTCCGGGAGCCGAACACCTGGCGAGAGATCGTCGAGGCCGTCAGCGCGCTCGGCGACCTGCGCGGAAAGCGCGTCGCCGTCCAGGAGCACGGCGCGCCGAGCCACGAGCTCTACGCGAGCCTCGCGGCGGCCGGCGCGCAGGTCACGCCGGTGCCGGTGTACCGCTGGGCGCTCCCGGAGGACACGGCGCCGCTCCGGCAGGCGCTCCGCCTCATGGCGGACGGCGGCGCGGCGATCACGCTCTTCACGAGCCGCGCGCAGGTCGAGCACGCGCTCCTCGTGGCGGCCGAGGAGGGGCTCGTCGAGCGGCTGCGCGCCGCGCTCGCGCGGGGCGTGGTGGCGTCCATCGGGCCGGTCTGCACGGAGGCGCTGCGCGCCGAGGGGATCGAGCCGGATTTCGAGCCGGAGCACCCGAAGATGGGCCACCTGGTCAAAGCGGCGGCCGCGCGCTCGATCGAGATCCTCGTCGCGAAGGGAAATCGGGGCGACGCGCCCCTGCCGCCTCAGTCTTCGTAGTCGTCGTACGCCTCGTCCTCGTCGGTGGAGCGCGCCACGGTCGCCGGTCGGGGCGCGAGGCCGGGCCCTGCGCCGGCGGCCGCGCGCTCGTCCATGTCGGCGTGGCCCCTGTCGATCAGCTCGGCGCGGTAGAGCACGCGCCCGTCCTCCGCCGTGATCTCACCGCCCACGTCGCCCCAGGTGAAGTCGTCGCTCTGGAGCGTGCGCATCGTCGCCTTCGTCTTGCCGAGGCGCACGCGGAAGCTCGTCCGCTGGCACGGGATGGAGGCGCCGCCGACCTCGACGTTCACCGCCTCGCTGCCGAGCACGTCCTCGTTCTCGTCGGCGGCGAGCGCGGTCTTGGCCATCATCGCGTCGTAGGCCGAGAGGGTCGCCGGCCGCTCCGCGCCGTCGTCGATCCACGCCGCGCCGAGGATCTCACCGCGCCTGCTGGGCTCGTCGCTCATGCGGACCCGCAGCGCCTCGGCCTGCTTGCCGTCCTCGAGGATCACGTCGACCACGAGGACGTCCCCCTCGCGCGCGACGACCCGCTGCGTGAGGAGCAGCGGCGTCTTCCTGAAGCTGCCCGAGAACCGGTAGGCCACATAATCGCCGGGCTTGCGCGCGCCGGGCGCCTGCTCGGCGATCGGGCCGCGCTCGTCCGGGCCCTTCGCGCGCTGCGGGACCTCGCGCCGCGCTTGCGCCGCCACCTTGGCGGAGGCGTCCTGCGGGCGACCGGAGCGAGCGTTCGTCTCGATCCCGGCGCCGCAGCCGGCAGCCAGGACCGAGGTGAGGGCGGCGAGGAGGAGCGGTCGGTTCATGCTCGTCCGGTACCGGAGAGCGCCCGCCGTGGCCCAATTTCTGGCGGTTCCAGGGCGCGCCCGCGCGCGCTATGGGTTCAGGGCAGCTTGCCGCTCGGGAGCATGTCGTCGAAGGCGGCGTCGAACTCGTCGGCGATCATCTCGGCGCCGACGGCGCGCGCGGCCGGCTTCGGGACGTCGATGCGGCGCAGCCGCTCCGCCACGCTGCCGCGCGGGTCGCTGTAGCTCGGGCTCATCCTGGCGACGCGCTGGAAGTAGTAGAGCGCCTGCTCGGGGACGCCGCGCATCTCGTAGGCGTTCGCGATCTCGTAGGTCAGCGCGAGCTCCTGCTCGACCGTCTTGTGCGAGGCGTGCAGCCCGCGGATCAGCGCGTCGATGCCTGCCTCGATGTTGCCCATCTGGAGGTGGGTGACGCCGATCATCGATTGGCAGACGCACTCTCGCCCGGGGTCGCGGGAGGCGAGCTCGAACTCGCCGATGGCGTCGGCGTAGAGGCCCATCTCCTTGTAGGCGACGCCGAGATCGTAGTGCGTCGACGCGTCGGACTCGGAGATCTGCGCCGCGACGCCCGCCTTGAACTGCTCGAAGACGCTCTCGACGCTGATCTGCCGAGGATCGTCCTGGACGCCCGTCACCGAGCCCGGCACGACCTCGAGCTCGTCGATCATCTTGAGCGACTCGGCGATGTCGAACGCGCGATCCTCGTCCGGCCGCTCGCTGCCGCGCGGGACGGCCCGGGTGCCGCTCTCGTTGTCGGTCGCCGCCCGCACCACCACCCGCGCGTCCGAGGCCAGCTCCGTGACCTCGCGCAGCCGTTCCATCAGGAGCGGGTGGTTCGGCAGCCGCGCCAGCTGCTCCTCGAGGATGTTCCGCGCCTCGTCGAACATCCCGTGCTGCGCGAAGAACTCGACCTCCTCGAGCGCGTCCTCGTCGAGCGCGTCCGCGCGCCGCAAGGAGCCCGGCGGCACGGAGCGGCCCGACACCGGCCGGACCGACGCCGGTCGGCCCGACACCGGGCTGTACAGGGCCGGCGGCGGCGCGGCGAGCACGGGAGGGGGAGGTATCGACGACGCCGGGGGCGGAGCCTGGGACGCAGCGACGGCGAGGGGGTGCTCGGGCGCGCGGCTCGGGTTGACCGACGCCGTCTCCTCCTCCTCGTCGTCGATGGCCTCGAGCTCCTCGACGTCCTCGAGCTCCTCGACGTCCTCGATCGGGAAGCTCGGCAGCGGCGGCTCGTTCGCGAACGGATCGTCGAGGTGCGTGACGAGCTCGGGCCGCCGGGGGAGCGCCTCGACGACGCCGTCTTCATCGAGGGTGTACGCGGGCAGCGGCGCGTCGGGGTCGTAGAGGTCCTGGCTCGGCACCTCGGACGCATAGGCGTCGTTCTCACCGGCCGTCGGCGAGGCTTCCGGCCCGGCGGTGTCTTCCTCCGCGAGCTCCTCCTCCTGCGGCACGGCGTAGCCGAGCAGGTTGAGCATCTCCGTGGCCTGGGCGTTGCCGGGATCGAGGAGCAGCACCTCGTCGAGGAGCCTCGCCGCGTCGTCGACGGCGTCCTCGCTGGCCAGCTGCTGCGCGAACGCGAGCATCTGCTCGACGGCGGCGTCCTGGTCGCCCGCCTCGATCAGGACATCGCAGAGCTTCTCGCGCAGCTCTCGAGCGGCCGGCAGCCGGGCGACGCCGCCCTGGAGGAGGGCGATCGCCTTGTCGTACTGCCGGTCGCGCCGGAGGCTCTCGGCGTGCGCGACGAGCTGCCTCGGGCTCGCGATCGGCGACGTCGAGGGCTGCGACGCGCGGAGCGGGATCGGCACCGCGGACGCGGGCTCGTCGTCCTCGACGTCGAGCTCCTCCGCCTCCTCGTCCTCCTCCTCCTCGAGCTCGACGTCGATCGACGCGCGCGTGTTCCTCGACGAGGGCGCGATCTGGGAGGCGAGCTGGCGCACGCCCTCGTCGTTCGGGGCGCGCGTGATCAGGGCCGAGACGAGCGCGGTGAACTGGTCGACCCGCCCGGCCTCCTTGGCGATGCGCGCCGACTCCTTCTGCACCTCGATCGCCTTGGCCGGCTGCCCGAGCAGGTCGAAGGCGCGGGCGAGGAGCGCGAGCGTCTCCAGGTCCTTCGGGTTCTCCTTGAACGCGATCTGGAGCTTGGTCAGGGCCGACATCCCGTCGCTCGGGTCGCCGCGGTCGAGGTAGATCTCGGCGGCCATGCGGGCGAATCGGGCGTCGGGGCGGTGCTGCAGCAGGCGCTCGACCACCTTCAGCGCGTCGTCGCGCCGCCCGAGCTTGAGCAGGAGCTCGGCCGCCGTCCCGAAGCGCTGGATCGCGGCGTCGTAGTCGCGGACCCGGATCAGCGCCTCCGCGAGGCGGAGATAGGCGAGGGGGTTGTTCGGGTCGAGGTCGACGACCCGCTTGAAGATGTCGATCGCGTCGCGGTCGCGCCCCGCGCGGAGCAGGCGCGTCGCGACCTCGTCGTAGGCGGCGAGCGCGTCGCTCGTGAGCCCGAGCTGCGTGTAGATCTCCGCGAGGCGCGGGACGATGTGGCCGAAGCGATCCTCGTACTGCGGGACGTGCTTGTGGATGATCTCGCGGATCTGCTTGTAAACGGCGATCGCCTTGAGCGCGAAGCCCTGGAGGGAGTAGAACTGGCCGACGCGCTCGTAGGTGGTGATCGCCTCGACGTACTCCTCCGTCTTCAGGTAGAGGTCGCCGATCTTGAGCAGCGTGCGGACGTCCTTCGGATCGTCTGCGACCAGCTTCTGGTACTCGGCGATGGCCTTGTCGAAGCGCTTCCGCTCGACAAGCTTCTGCGCGGTCTGGAGTACCTTGTCGCGATCGACCGCCACGGCGATGGGAATCTCCTGCTGAGGGCAGCAAGGCGTTGCTCGGGCGCCTCGCCGGCATCCCTCACCTCGCCTAAAAAACACCTAGCCAATCCCGCCACCACGTACAAGCGCGCGGCACCGGAAGTTCCGGAAGCTACCGCGAAGGTGCTTGTTTGCAGTGTGCGGCCCCCCGGGGGCCCTGTCTGACGACGCGGCGACCGCCTGGCGCGGTGGCCGCGAGCCCCCGCCCCGGTCGGACGCGGGCGGTCCGGTCGAGGCGCGTCGAAGAGCGCGCCCTACCTGTAGGAACGCGCTGAACGGCCGGGGATTCGCGAAGATCGCGGGGAGGGTGGCGAGCGCCGCCATTCCCGCGAAGACAGCGTTAAGCCTAGCAGTCGAGCGGCCTTGTTGCACATTTCGTGCGATCTTCCACGACCCGCCGACCCGCGGCCGCTTCGCTGGAGGTCGCGCGACCCCGCGATCGCCGGATGCGCCTGGTACGCCTGGTACGCCTGGTACGCCTGGTACGCCTGGTACGCCTGGTACGCCTGGTACCCATCGCGCGCGGGCGATGTACGCGCGCCGCGCGGGCGATGTACGCGCGCCGCGCGGGCGATGTACGCGCGCCGCGCGGGCGATGTACGCGCGCCGCGCGGGCGATGTACGCGCGCCGCGCCGGATGAAAGGGCAGGGGGTAGGTCGCGAGCTCGGCCGTCGCCGGGGGCGAGCGCGGGCGCCGGCGGGAGGGCGCTCCGGAGCGCCGCCGTTTCTCGACCGTCACGGCGAATGGACCTAGAGTTGGGCACCATGTCGCGCAGCCAGGCCTACCGCGCCCCGTTCGCTCCTGGAGAGGAAAATGCCGTCGACGCCGCGCTTTGCGAGCGGCTCCTCTCGGTCGCCCTGTCCAAGGGTGGTGATTACGCTGACCTCTTCTTCGAGTACCGCGCCGGAGGCGGGTTCACCTTCGACGAAGGGATCCTCAAGGCGGCCTCGCGCGGGGTGTCGATGGGGGTCGGCGTCCGCGTCCAGCGAGGCGACGCGACCGGGTACGCGTACACGGAGGACCTCACCTGGGAGGCGATGCGCCGCGCGGCCGAGACGGCGGCGCAGATCGCGACGGGCTCGGGCGGCAAGGAGAAGATCGAGCTCAGGCGCCGCGAGCTGCCGACCCGCTACGAGCTGCCCAGCATCTCGCTCGACGCCCCCGGGCTCGCGAAGCGCGCGCTGCTCGAGCGCGCGAGCGCCGCGGCGCTCGCCTACGATCCCAGCATCGTCAAGGCGGAGGCGAGCTTCGTCGAGGAGGTGCGCGAGGTCCTCGTGGCCACGAGCGACGGGCGGATGGCGCACGACGTCCAGCCGCTCATCCGCTTCGGCGTGCGGGCGCTCGCCGAGCGCAGCGGAAAGCGCCAGGAAGGCTCGAGCGGCGGCGGCGGGCGCATGACGACGGCCTACTTCGAGGGCAAGTCGCCGGAGTGGCACGCCGAGGAGGCCGCCCGGCAGGCGGTCGCGATGCTCGACGCCCGCGACGCGCCCGCCGGCGAGATGAACGTCGTGCTCGCCCCGGGCGACAGCGGCATCCTGCTCCACGAGGCGGTGGGGCACGGGCTCGAGGCGGACTTCAACCGCAAGGGGACCAGCAACTACGCGGGACAGGTCGGCAAGGACGTCGCGAGCCCGCTCTGCACCGTGGTGGACGACGCGACGCTCCTCCAGTCGCGCGGCACGATCAACGTGGACGACGAGGGCCACGAGCCCGAGCGCAGCACGCTCATCGAGAACGGCAAGCTCGTCGGGTACATGCACGACCGGCTCTCGGCCCGGCACTTCGGGCTCACGCCGACCGGCAACGGGCGGCGCGAGAGCTTCGCCGCCGCGCCGATGCCCAGGATGACGAACACCATCCTGCTCGCGGGCCCCCATGATCCCGAGGAGATCGTGAGGTCCGTGAAGCGAGGCGTCTTCGCGAAGAAGTTCGGCGGCGGCCAGGTCGACATCTCGAACGGCGATTTCGTTTTCTCTCTGACCGAGAGCTACCTCATCGAGGACGGCAAGCTGACCGCGCCCCTCAAGGGCGTGAACCTCATCGGCAACGGCCCCGAGGTGCTCCGGCGCGTCACCATGCTCGGCCACGACGTCGCCGTCTCCGACGGCATCTGGACGTGCGGCAAGGACGGACAGAGCGTCCCCGTGGGTGTTGGCTGCCCCACAATCAAGATCGATCTCATCACGGTCGGCGGAACGCGGATCGGCTGATTTTCAAGACTGGAACGTCAGGCGGAAGGTAAGCCCCGCAGCGGTGTTGGTGGGTTTAGCGCGGTGCGTCTTGCCGGCCCGTCGTGACACCCGTATACGGGGCGTTCATGGCGCGTCGCTCGTTCATAGCCATCGTTGGACACGGACCGGATCTGGAGCGCGACGAGGGTGCCGCATCGGTCTTGCGCTCGCTGGGCGCTGACGTGCGAACCCTGGATCTCTGGGACGATCCACCGCGGCTCTTCCACGACGACGAGAGCAAGGCGCGGGCGATCGTCGTCGAGGCGCTCGACAGGCCGGACCTGGCCGCCGCGGCGCTGCGCGCGCTGCGCCGCGAGCCGCGCCTCGAGGAGGTCGGCGCGCTGGTCGCCGTGAGCGTCGCGCAGATCGCGCGGATCGAGCCGTCCAGCGGCTTCGACGACTTCCTGCTCGTGCCGTACGTGCCCGCCGAGCTCTACGCGCGCGTGCGCCTCGTCGAGTGGCGCCGCAGCGAGTTCGCGACCGAGGAGCGGGTGAAGGTGGGCGCGATCGTCATCGATCGCGCGGCCCACGACGTCTCGGTCGGCGGCATGCACGTGCCGCTCACCGCGAAGGAGTTCGCGCTGCTCTCGTACGTGTGCGAGCGCCGCGGAAAAGTTGTGTCGCGGACGGAGCTTCTCCGCCGTGTCTGGGGCAGCCAGTACGAGGGCGGCGCGCGGACCGTCGACATCCACGTGAGGCGTCTCAGGGCGAAGCTCGGCGCGGCGCTGCCGCTCGTCACGCTGCGCGGGGCCGGGTACCGCCTCGAGTCGCCGAGCCCCGGCGCCGGTGGTCCCGAGGGCGGCGATGCGAGCAGGGCGCTCCAGCGGAGCGGGGCCGGCGAGGAGGCCCAGGGCGACGAGCGCGGGGAGCTGCGCGACGAGGACGAGGACGAGGACGAGGACGAGGACAGCGACGACGAGGGCGACGAGGACGAGGGCGAGGGCGACGAGGAGGAGGACGCGCAAGCCAAGCGGCGAGCGGCGCCCTCGGCGAACGACGCCGCGCCGCCCGGGCGCGAGCGGCGCATCACCCGATGACGCCGCCGGTTCGCCGCGGCGGCGCGCGAGCGACCGCCGCCGCGCGCCGCACCGGCGGCGATCGCTCGCGCCCCGCCGGGCCGCCGATCGTCGCGATCAGCGTCGGGTGCCCCAGCGGGGTGGGCCCCGAGGTGGCGGTGGCCGGCGCGGCGTCCGTCGAGGGCGCGCGCTGCGTGCTCGTCGGCGATGAGGCGATCATCCGGCGGGCAGCGAGGCTCGTCCGGGTCGCGGCCCGGCGGCTCGTCGTCGTCGATGGGCGCGCCGCCATCGAGGAGCTCGCGCCCGGCGCGATCGGGCTCTGGGCGGGCAGCGCGCGGCTCTCGCGGCCGAGCGCGTTCGGCCGGCCCGAGGCCGAGGACGGCGCGGCGCAGCTCGCGTGGATCGACGCGGCGACGGATCTGGTCCGCGAAGGCGTCGCTGCGGCGCTGGTCACGGGGCCCGCGTCGAAGCACGCGATCGCCACGAGCGGCGCGCCGGGGTCCGCGGACTTCCTCGGGCACACCGAGCACCTGGGCCGGCGGCTCCGCGCGCGCGAGGTCACGATGGCCTTCGCCTCGGGCAAGCTCGTGACCGCCCTCGTGACGACCCACCTGCCGCTGCGCGAGGTGCCGGAGGCGGTGAGCCCGCGCGAGGTGGCGCGCGCCGCGGTGTGGCTCGCGCGGCTGCTCGGCGATCTCGGCCGCGAGAGGCCGCGCGTGGCCGTGGCCGCGCTCAACCCGCACGCAGGCGAAGGCGGGCTCCTCGGCGACGAAGAGCAGGTGCGGATCACGCCGGGGATCCGCCTCGCGGCGCGGCGGCTTTCGCGCTCGGGCCCGGCGGCGGAGCTGACCGGACCCGTCGGCGCGGAGACGGCGTTCCGGCTCGCGGCGCGCGGCGCGCTCGACGGGGTCGTCGCCATGTACCACGACCAGGCGACGATCCCGAGCAAGCTCCTGGGCTTCGGCGAGGCCGTGAACGTCACGCTCGGCCTGCCGATCGTGCGCACGAGCGTCGACCATGGCACCGCGTACGATCTCGCGGGAACGGGGCGCGCCGACCCGCGCGGCATGCGCGAGGCGATCGCGCTCGCGGCGCAGCTCGCGGCCGCGCGCGCGCGCTGACGCAGCGACGCGCCAAGCCGCGCGCGGGAAGCCGCGGCTCAGCGCGCCCGTGGGCGGCCGCCGAGGTGCGCGAGCAGCCGCTCGAGCGCCGGCATGCTCACGCCGCGCTCTCGGCCCATCTCGAGGACGGCGGCGCCCATCGCGAGGTGCTGCGCGTGGAGCTTGGGGCCGAAATGCACGTCGAGGAACCGCAAGAACTCCGGGGCCAGCAGGCGCACGAGCGCGATGCCCGGCTTCAGCGTGAGCGGCCCGATGCACCGGAGGAGGAGCTTCGTCCACGGGGCCACCTTGCCCAGCCGGTCCGCGAGCGCCACGGACTCTCTCGTGGCCTCGATCACGGTGCGGAGCACGCCGTCGTTCTCGAGGAGGGCGCTCGCCCCGCCGCCCGCGTCGATGGCGGCGATCAGCGGGAAGAACGCGGTCGTGGTGGCCACGTTCTGCGCGCCCACGTCGGGCTCGAGCCGCGCCGGGACACCGGCGCTCGTGAGGCGGCGCGCGAGCTCCTCGAGCGGCGGTCGCTCCGCGGGGGCGCCTCCCTCTTCGTCGATGAGCGTGGGAGCGAGCTCGGTGATCCAGGCGCGGACCACGCCGCGCTCGTCGAGGTAGCCCGAGACGCCCGGCATCGCGGGGGTGATGCGGCGCTGGGCGGCCTCCTCGAGGTCGGCGCGCTGCCTTGGCAGGAGCGGCGTGAGCACCACGGCGGGCGCGGCCGGGGGGCCGCCGCGGAGCAGATCCGCCACCGACCTGCCCGCCGCGCGCTGCGCGGCGCCGCCGAGGTCAGCGCGCGGGACGAGCTGATCGAAGCGCACGGTGATCAGGACGACGTCCGCGTCGGCCGGGATCTCGGTCGCGAGGCGCGGGCGATCGAGCGTGTCGCGCCGATCGGCGCCGTTCACCTGTTCGACCACGAACGGCCGTACGTCGCCGGCGCGCTCGGGCCGGACCACGAACGTGACGTCGTCTCCCTGGGCGGCGAGGCGCACGCCGTAGACCCGCCCGAGCGCCCCCGCGCCCACGATGGTGATCCGCATGGCTCTCCCGTAGCCTGCGCGGCGCTCGGAGAGAAGGGGGCCGTCGCCGCCGAACGCAGCGGATCCCTCAGAACGTCCGCTTCGAATCGATGAGGATGGTGACCGGGCCGTCGTTCTCGACGAACACGCGCATGTCGGCGCGGAAGCGGCCCGTGGCCACCGCGAGGCCGCGGGCCCGCAAGGCGGCGACGAAGCGATCGTACAGCGCCTCGGCGCGCACGGGCTCCATGGCGCCGTCGAAGCTCGGCCTCAGGCCGCGCCGGACGTCCCCGAAGAGCGTGAACTGGCTGATCGCGAGCACGCCGCCGCCGCGCACGTCCGCGAGCGCCCGCGACATCTTGCCGGCGTCGTCGCTGAACACGCGGAGGCCCGCGATCTTGCTCGCGACGTGGTCGGCGTCGGCGTCGTCGTCGTCCTTCGCGGCGCCGACGAAGGCCACGAGGCCGCGCTCGATCGCGCCGACCACCTGGCCTCCGACCTCGACGCGCGCGCCGAGCGCGCGTTGAACGACCGCGCGCATCGCTAGCGCTGCGCTACCGCGCTTCGACTCGGCGCGGCGGCGGGCTCCGCCCCGGTGCCCGCGCTCAGCCCGAGCTCGCGCATCAGCTTGGCCGTGAGCTTGAAGTAGGTGCCGCGATCGTACGGCTGGTTGAGGATGTGGAAGTCCTTCCGGACGAGCCCCACGCAGCCGAAGCAGTAGGTGCAGCCGGTGCAGTCGACCGAGCGCACGAGGTACGACGACTGCGTGCACCGCTCGGACGCGACGCAGTGGCTGCACGCGATGAGATCGCGGCAGCCGCGGCAGTGCGTGCTGTCCGAGGAGCGCTGGGTGTCGACGCAGTAGTGGCACCGCTGCAGCGCCTTCGAGTTGCGGCAGAACGTGCAGTCGACGCAGCGCTCGCACGACACGCACGCGACGCACCGCTCGTTGCCGGTGCCCGTCTCGAACGTCTGGATCAGCTTGCGGAGCTCGGCCTCGAATTCCGCGCGCGTCATTCCGCCTCGCCGCTCGCTTCGGAGATGTCGCCGCTCGCGCCGCGCCGGGGCGCGCCGTCCGCGGCCGGGGCCTCGGGCCTGCCGCTCACCTGGCGGCGCAGCCGCTCGGCGGCCTCGCGCGTCGCGAGCTCCTCCGCGAACTCCTCGATGCGGCGGAGCCGCGACTCGAGCACGGCGCGCCGCTTCGGCAGCTCGCCGACGAGGATGCCCGCGAGCTCGTCGATCGCCTCCTGGATGCGCTGCTCGTCGCTGTGCTCGAGCAGCTGCAGGTACACGTCCTGCTCCGCGGGGAAGGTGTGGCCGGCGCGGAGGAACTCGTTCGCGGCCTTGGAGATGTTGGGCCGGCCCGACGCGCAGAGCAGCTTCGACAGGAGCCGCTGGCGCTCGATGGCCTTCGGGTCGCTCTGCGGAGGCGGCGCGAGGACGATGCGCCCCGGCGCCTTGGACGCGGCGTCGCGTCCGGACTTGACGCGCCCGCCCTTGCTGTCCTCTGCCTCCGGCTCCTTGCGCGGAGAGAACAGCGCCTCGAGCGCGGCGCGGTGTTGCTTGGCTGCCCGCCGGTCCTCGCCGCTCTGCGTCGGACGCGGCAGCCCCGCGCTGTTCGGCTGACCACGGCCATAGGCCGTGTGGAGCTCGGGATTGTGCCAGACCTTGGTTGCGTCTCTACGAATTCGCCGCATGTCGTGCCCCTGGTGACCTCGGAGCGATCATGGACGCGCCACCAGGTTCGGCTTCCGCATCCCGCGTGTGGCGCCCCGCTTGCATCGATGTTGTGGTGAATGAGGCTGGTGCGTGTTGGGCCGGGCGCTTCCCCCGCGATCCGCGATGGCCCGGACGATGTTGCGCAAGGGACGCGACGCCTATCTCCGCGCTGATCACGCTGGCTGCGTTGATCGTGAAGGTAGGGCCACGCCGCAGTGCATGGTGCGCCAGGCGATACCTGACCGCGGACCGCGTGACGAGGGGCTCTGCCCCCATGCACCCCGGAGCCGCGCTCACGACCCGACCGCAGTCGCGAGGCAGCTGGGTTCCTACCACAGCCTTTGGTCAGCGCCGCAGAAAATTGGGCTGCCCTCCGCACTTCATGCCATTCCTGTCCTCAGGGTTCGGTCCCTTCTGAGCTTGCCTTCCAAGTCTCCCTTCCGAGGTTGCGAGCTTCCGCGAGGGGCGTCTCGGAGACGCTGTTTCGAGGTTGCCGGTCTCGTCCCAGGTCGATTCAAGAAGCGGACCGCTGACTGCCCTTCCCAATCCCACATCCTGCGGACGGGCGGCGACGCCGTGTCTGGGAGATCCGCTCCTTGACGGATGGCACTCGCACCCGACCCGACTGGAGCTTTCCATGATGAGCCTTCGATCCGTGAGCAGTGAAGGCGCGGCGCCGCGGGACGCAGGGGGAGCTGTGCGCAGGGGAGAGCCGCGTGCGCGCCTGAGGCGTGCTCGCGCGGCCGCGCTCTCGGTGCTGGTGAGCATCGCGGTGCCGGCGATCCTGGCGGGGCCCGTCTGCGCGGAGCCGCTGCCCAGGGCGCACGCCGCTGCCGGGAGGTCCGGGGAATCGAGGGAAGAGAAGAGCGAGCAAACCCGTCGGGATCGGGCGCCGGCGAGCCCCGCAGGCGCGGAGCAAGCTCCGCGAACGAAGACGCGGGAGAGCTCGCCCGATCGTCGCGCGAAGAGCGCCGCGGCGGCGACCGGTGACGAGAAGACGAGCGGGGCGGGGGGCCGGAACCGGAAGGGGAAGGCCCGTACCCGCAGGGAGGCGCCGCACGCGGCTGCAGCCGCGGAGGAAAACGCGGGCGGTTCGGCGAAGGCGGGCGGCGGGAAAAAGGGGGTCGCCAAGAAGAAGGCGGGCGGCGAGAGGAAGAAGGAGAAGAGGCGGGCGGCGCGCACGGCCGAGAGCAAGCGGCGCGGGGCGAAGAAGGGGGTGGAGCGGGAGGCGCCTCCGAAGCCGTGCCACGGACCGGTGCTCTCGATGGATCGCAGCGGGCTGGAGCCCGAGCGCCTCGAGCTGGTCGACTGCAAGGGGAAGCCGCGCGAGGAGGCCCGGCGCGCCCTCTCCTTGCTTGCGCGCCCGTGGGGCACGCCGCGGCCGATCCTGTCCGACGAGGGCGCGCCCGCGCGGAAGTCGGCAGCGGCGAGCCGCAAGGGGCGGCGCGCCGGCGATGCGCCGCGCGCCGCCGGGAGCAGGGCGAGCGGGGCGCTGGCAGGGGAGATCGCGCCCGGGGTGCGGCTGCTCGATCCCGGGCTGCTCTCCCGCATCGACGCGCTGGCGCGGCGGTACCCGGGCCGGCTCGTGTCGCTCGTGAGCGGGTACCGGCCGCAGAGCCAGGGCAGCCTGCACCAGACGGGCCGGGCGCTCGATCTGCGCATCGCCGGGGTGCGGAACGACGAGCTCGCAGCCGCCTGCCGCGCGCTCGCCGACACGGGCTGCGGGTACTATCCGAACAGCTCGTTCGTGCATGTCGATGTGCGCGCGCCAGGGACGGGGAGCGTCTCGTGGATCGATGCGTCCGGACCCGGCGAGGCACCCCGCTATGTGACCGCGTGGCCGCCGCCGCAGGACGAAGGGCGAGGGGCGACCGAGCGGATGCCCGGCGAGGACGCGGAGGAGGTGCTCCGGCGGGAGCGCGGCGAGAGGTCTGCGAGCGCGGCGCCGGAGAAGATGGCGGGCCCTGCGTCGGACAAGGTGAGCGCGGCGCCGGAGAAGATGGCGGGCCCTGCGTCGGACAAGGTGAGCGCGGCGCCGGAGACGGCGGCGAGCGCGGCGCCGGAGACGGCGGCGAGCGCGGCGCCGGAGACGGCGAGCACGACGCAGGAGAAGGCGAGAGCGCCGGAGACGGCGAGCACGACGCAGGAGAAGGCGGGAGCGTCGGAGACGGCGAGCACGACGCAGGAGAAGGTGGGAGCGGTGCCGGAGAAGACAGGAGCGGTGACGGAGAAGGCGGCGAGAGGCACGCCGTAGTAGTGAGGCGGGATGGGTATCACGATTCCTCGCCGGCACGCCTCGGCGCTCGCCGGTACGTTCGGTCCGCTCGCGATCCATCGCCATGAAGTCATGGCTGCGGGCGCGTCTTATCCCGCCTTCACGCTGGAGCTCGCCGACTGGATCTCGGTGGCCGCGATCACGGATGAAGGTCAGTTCGTCCTGGTGCGGCAGTACCGGCACGGGGTCGACGCGGTGACCATCGAGACGGCTGGCGGCCTTGTCGATCCAGGGGAAGAGCCGGCGGCCGCCGCGCCGCGCGAGCTCCTGGAGGAGACGGGGTATGCCGTGGAGTCGCTCGAGACGCTCGGGTGGGTGCACCCGAATCCTGCGCTCCAGGCGAACCGCTGCTTCCTCTACCTGGCGCGCGGCGCGCGGCGGGTCGGCGAGCCCGAGGGCGACGAGCACGAGAGCACCGAACCGGTCGTGATGAGCGCAGACGACGTGAGGGCGGCGATGCAGGACGGCCGGATCAGCCACGTGATCGCCGTGATCACCCTGCTGCGGGCGCTCGCCGTCGCGCGTGATTCGTGAGAACGGCCTGTCTGCCGACTCACGCGATAAGCTGCATTATCGACGCCCTGCGTGAGCGAGAGCGCTCGCGTCCTTGCGGGCCGGTTGACACGGTCGGACCCCTCGCTTCTTGATGCCCGTCCTTCGCGGGGCCGCCCCTGGAGATCGGGAGCGGCGCGGCGGAGCGCAGCAATGGACCTCACGGCGAAGCCATGGAGACCCGATTGATGAGCCGTGTTCTTCGGCCGACCGCTTTCTTCTGTTCTTGTACTGGCATTGTCCTGCTCGCGGGGTGCACGAGCTCCACGCCCGCTCCGCTCGACATGGTGGCCACCACGGACGACGATGGCCGTGGGAGCGTCGGAGTCGGGAGCGCCGCCGCTGGACCTGGAGGCTCAGACCCTGCGCCGCGCGCCGGCTGTGACGAGCTCTCGGTCGAGCTCCAGGGTGCGCTCGACGCGGCCGTGGAAGCGCAGCGGCTCCCCGGCGCGGCCGCCGCCGTGCATCTCGGCGGGTGCAGCTGGCTCGGCGCCGCGGGGGTCGCGGACACCGAGGCCGACGTGGCCATTCAGCCCGGCGATCTCTTCCGCGCAGGGAGCATCACGAAGACCTTCGTCGCCACGCTGGCGCTGATGCTCCGCGCGGAAGGCCGGCTGTCGCTCGACGACGCCGTCTCGGCGTACGTCGGCGGTGTCCCCCGCGGAGAGCAGATCTCCGTGCGACAGATCCTGAACCACACGAGCGGCGTCGTCGACTACACGGCGCTCGACGAGTTCTGGACCGCGGCCTTCGACGACCCGACGCGCACGTGGACACCCGCGGAGCTCATCGAGCTCGCGGCGTCGAAGCCGCCGTATTTCGAGCCAGGGCGCGGCTTCGCCTACTCCAACACGAACTACATCATCGCCGGCCTGATCGTCGAAGCGGCCTCGGGAGAGCCCATCGGCGAGCTGCTCCGCGCCCGCGTCCTCGAGCCGGCGGGGCTCGCGCACACCTACCTCGACGGCGCCGAGGAGGCCCTGCCCGGCCTCGTGCACGGTTACGGGCGGAGCCGAGGGGAGCTCGTCGAGATGACCTCCGCGATCGACGCGTCCGCGGCCGGCGCGGCGGGCGCGCTGGTCTCGACCACGGGCGACCTCACGCGCTTCTACCGCAAGGTGCTCGACGGCACGCTGCTCGGCCCCGCCGAGATCGAAGAGATGACCGCGTGGGTCGACGCGCCCCTCGGCGAGGTCACCGGGTACGGCCTCGGGCTGTCGCGCCGGGAATCTCCGCTCGGCGTCCAGGTCGGTCACGACGGCGGTATCTGGGGCTTCACGTCGTCGTCTTATTACGCGGTCGACAAGGATGCTTCTATCACCGTGCTCGTCAACCTCGACGGCGGCGATGTCGGCAGGATCGTCGATGATCTGTCGAATGTCCTGATCACGCCCTGAGCCGGGAAGGGGGCCGTCGCGTCGATATCGACGCGCACGCGCGCAGGCCGGTACCGGCCGCTGTCCGCCGCGCGCACACGCGACGCCCCGCGGCGTGCGAGGCGCGCGCGGCGCCGATCCACGGTTATCAGGAACCTGCGCCGCCGTGCGTGGCACAAGCGGTCCGCCGCGAACGGGCCTCACGCTTGCATCGCCATGGACGCAGCCCGCACGGGATGACGCCCGGCAAGACGCTCGCATCGCGAAAGGATTCCGTGATGAAGCTGATGAAAGCGCTCGGGGTCCTGGCGCTGTCCGGAATGGCGCTCGGCACCGCGCAGATGGCTGCTGCGGGGAGCACGACGCCCATCCAAGATCTCGTGCTCGTCGAGGAGACAACGAGCGCGGACTTCCCCGGCGCCAGGATTCCCCCGGACGATGCCCCATATCATGGGAATTTCCGGCCGTTCAGGCCCTTCGGGCCGCACAGGCCGTATGGGCATTTCCGGCCGTTCAGACCCTTCAGGCCGTATGGGCATTTTCGGCCGCTCAGACCCTTCAGGCCGTACGGGGGCTTCTATCCCTACGGGCAGCCCCGTGACCCCGGGCGATCCGAGGCAACGCCGGCAGAGGACCGCCCCGGGCCGATCATGCGCCTCGGAGAGCCTCGCTGACCTCGGTCCAGCGCGGCGCCGGGGGCGGGTGGATCCCCGTTCCTCGCGCCGCGGCGCGCCCGGCCCGATGGCGTATGCTGCGCCCGATGCGCTCTCACGACGCGGGCCGCCCAGGCGCCCCGCCCGCCGCCCCCTCGCCCGCCCAGCTCTTCCACCGCATCTTCGCGCTGCTCGCCGACATGGAGGGAGCGCAGAGGGCCAAGGTCATCGACCTCGCGCGGCGCCTCATCCCCACGCTCACGGCCGAGGACATCCGCAACCCGCACGACTTCCCGGGCCTCGACGACCCCGACTGGCACTTCGAGGACGGGCAGCTCGCCGGCATCGAAGCCGTCCGGTTTGCACTCCGCGGCCTCGCGAGCGATGTTCTGGGGGATGGCGAAGGGCGCGAAGCGCGAGAGAGACACGAGAACGACGGCCAGCCCGGAGCGCGCCGCGAAGGCGGCGGCGCGCAAGGCGAATGAGGCGTTTTATCAGCCGTTCTCCACGCTCCGGCAGCTGAACAAGGCCAAGCCGGCGCCCGAGGCGAGGCCCAAGGCGACGGCGGCCTCGACCGAGGCGAAGCCCAAGGCGACGGCGGCCTCGACCGAGGCGAAGCCCAAGGCGAGATCGCCCGCGCCCCCGGGCGCAGGCGCGGCGCCGCGGGCAGGCGCCGAGCCTGCGCCGCGGCCCGTCGACCCCGAGACCTTCGCCATCTACATGGCCGGCGTCCGCGTGCTCGAGGATCGCGCGACCCGGATCCCGGTCACCGCCAGCCGCGTCGAGCGGGCCGCGCTCCCGACGATCGCGATCGATCCGGACGAGGACGCGCGCTCGCGCATGCGATCGCTCGTCATCGAGGGGATCAAGTTCGAGACCACGGACGACAGCGAGCGCATCGAGGGCCGGCGCCTCGACGTCGATCCGCGCGAGCTCAGGCGGCTCCGCCGCGCCCGCTACGCCGTCGACGGCACCCTCGATCTGCACGGCCTGAGGCTCGAGGCGGCGCGCGAGGCCGTCGAGGCGTTCGTCTGCAAGCGCCAGCGCGACGGCGACCGCGTCGTCGCCATCGTCCACGGCAAGGGCAACCACTCGCCCGGCGGCCACGCCGTGCTCCGCGGCGAGATCGCCGCCTGGCTGAGCAACGGCCGCGTCGCCCGCCACGTCGCCGCCTTCGCGACGGCTCCGGACGCGGAGGGCGGCGCAGGCGCGTTGCTCGTCCTGCTCACGCGATGAGGCCGGAGCCGCGCGCCGAGCCCGAAGGAGCGCCGGGGAACGGGCCGCAGCCGAAGGCGCGCGCGCCGCGCCGCGCCCTCGCGCCGGCCGCCGCGCTGCTCGCCCTGATACCCGCGTGCGCGCCGGCCCCGGCCGCGCCGCCCGGGCCGCCGAGGCCCGCGCCGCCCGCGCAGGCGGCGTCGACGCTCGGCGACGGCGAGCTCGGAGAATACCGCTCGGATCGCTTCGATCTCCGGCTCCCCCTGCCCGACGCGCGCGGCTTCCGCGTCGAGGACGGCGAGGGCCCCTGGCTCGTCGCGACCCACGCCGCGTCGTCGACGTCGCTGCTCGTGCGCACATGGCGCGAGGACGGCCGCGCGAGCCGCGCGGCGTGCGAGGCGCGCGCGCGGCTCTGGCGCGATCTGCCGCGTCCAGGAGAGGGCCTCACCGCCGTCGAGCGCCGGATCGACGTGCCGGAGGGGTTCGACACGGTCGTGGCGATCGGCGTCGCCGACACGCACTCATCGCCGCGAGCGCCGATCGACGGCTTCGCGGTCGCCTTCGGCGGCTCCGGCCGGCGCTGCTTCGCCTTCGTCGCGGAGACGCGCGCCGCGGGGCCCTCGGCGGAGCAGCTCGTGGCGGAGCGGCTCGCCGCGGTGGTCGAGATCTCGCTCGGCGGCCTCCGCCTGCTGCGCGAGATCGCGCCCACCGTGCCGCGCGAGCCGCCGCCGTGAGCGGCCGCCGTGCGCCGCCGCGGTGAGCCGCCGGTTCAGCGGTAGACGCCGCCCCGCGCGCGGGATTCGAGCGCCGCGGCGAGCTCCTCCTCGCCGATCGACCAGGCCTCGGCCGACAGCGCGCGCGCCTCGACGGGCTGGAGCGCCTCCAGCGCGTGCGGCGCGAAGCGCAGCCGCGACAGCGACAGGAGGCGCTCGAGCGCCTCGGACGCCACGCCGCCCTGGAGCTCCTGCCGCCACGCGCGATCGATCGCCTCGAGCCGCGCGGGGCTCCTCCACGCGTCGGCGATCACCACGCGGCCGAGCCGCGCGTCGATGGCGTCGATCCCCGTGGGCAGCGCGACGATCGCCTGCTGCGCCGCGCGCGCCGGGTCGCCGAGGCCCAGCGAGAGCAGCGCGCGGGCCGCTTCGAGCAGCCGCGCCTCGTCGGGCCGGAGCGCGGCCCGATCGACCGACGGGAGCCGCTCCAGCGCGGCCGCGTAGCGCTCGCGGCGCGCGTCGTCGATCACCGCGGCCAGCGCGCGCAGGACCCTCGCCGTCGGGGGCGAGAACCACGGAGCCGCGCCGGCGCGCGGGCGCTGCGCCGGGTCCTCGAGGTCGAGCGCGGCGGCGCGCCACAGCGACGCGCGCGCGTCGAGGACGGCGCGCGTCGCCTTCACCGCGAGCGCGAAGAACAGGGCGGCCGGGAGCAGGCCCTTCACGCCCCAGATCTCGCTGAGGAAGTAGCTCGCCGCGACGAGCGACGAGAGCGCGAGGAAGAGCAGCAGCCGCCGCCGGCGCCTCGCGTCGTCGCCCGCGGCGCCGGCAGCCCCGTCCGTCGCGCCGACGAGCTCGGCGCACCACTCGAGCAGCCACGTGAAGGCGGATCCCACGTCTGCGGGATCAGGATGCCCTCCGCTAGGCCTCCGCGCGAGGCCTTTCGATCTCCGCGCAGAGCGCGCGGGTGAAGTCGCTCGTGCTCGCGGCGCCGCCGAGGTCGCGCGTGCGCACCTCGCCGGCCCGGTAGAGCGTCGTCAGCGCCCGCTCGATCCGATCGCCCGCGTCGTGCTCGCCGAGGTGCCGCAGCATCATCACGGCGCTCTGCACGAGCGCCGTCGGGTTCGCGTAGCCCTTGCCCGCGATGTCCGGCGCCGACCCGTGCACCGCCTCGAAGACCGCCGCGTCGTCGCCGATGTTCGCGCCGGGCACGATCCCGAGCCCGCCGACCAGGCCGGCCCCGAGGTCCGAGAGGATGTCGCCGTAGAGGTTCTCCGTCACGATCACGCCGAGCCGGTTCGGATCGCGGACCATCGTCATGGCCGCCGCGTCGACGATCATCTCGCCGAGCTGGACCTCGGGGTGCCCCACGGCCACCCGCCGCGCGCAGTCGAGCGCGAGGCCGTCGGAGATCTTCATGATGTTCGCCTTGTGGACGATCGTCACCTTGCTCCGGCCGTGCTTCTTCGCGTACCGGAACGCGAACTCCGCGATGCGCGTCGAGCCCCGCTCGGTCGTGAGCTTGATGCTCTGGGCCACGCCGGGCAGGATCATGAGCTCGAGCCCGGCGTAGAGCCCCTCGGTGTTCTCGCGCACGATGACCATGTCGACGTCGAACCGCGGGTCGACGCCCGGCAGGCTGCGGATCGGCCGCACGTTCGCGTAGAGGTCGAGCGTCTGCCGGAGCGTGACGTTGACCGAGCGGAACCCGCCCCCGATCGGCGTCGTCACCGGGCCTTTCAGGGCGATCCGGTTCTTCCGCACGGCGTCGATCACGGGGAGGGGGAGCGGCGAGCCCGTCAGCTTCGCGACCTCGATGCCCGCGTGGTGGATCTCCCAGTCGACGGCGACGCCGGCGGCGGAGACCACATCCTGAGTCGCCGTCACGACCTCCGGGCCGATGCCGTCGCCCGGGATCAGCGTGATGCGATAGGCCATGGGCCGTCCCACTAGCAGGTGCGCAGGCGGGAACAATGGACAAGCGCACCTGTGTTGCGATGGCGCAACCACGCGCCGCGTCAGCGCGCCGCGCCCGGCGGAGGCGGGGACGGGGCCCGGCGACGGAGAGAGGCGCGCGCGGCGGCGGGTCGGGCGGCTCGATACGGCCTTTTACAATCGCGCGCGACCTCGGTAGGGTACGCGTCCGCACGGCCTGACAGGCCGCTGTCCCCTGGAACCGGGCGCGGGCCGGGCCATCGGCCCCAGCTCATGTTCACCAACTAGAGTGAAGGAGCGTGCTCATGCACCCTCGTGTCTTGAAAGGTCGCAGAACCGCTTTCGCGGCCTTCCTGCCTGCCGTGATCGCGTCGTCCTCGCTGGGGTGCGGCTACTCCGAGGAGGAGTGGAAGGCCCAGCTCGACAAGTACAGCCGCCTTCAGAGCCAGCACCAGACCACGGAGGGCCGCCTCGCCCAGACGCAGCAGGAGCTCGAGGCGGCCCAGGCGAGGGTCGCGGAGCTGACGAAGCAGCTGGAGGCGGCCGGCATCGACATCAGCAAGCTGAACGAGAACCTCCAGGCGACGAGCACGCAGGTGTCGCAGCTGAGCTCGACGCTGGAGGAGCGCGAGAAGGCGCTCGCGGAGTTCAAGGCCCGCGCCCGCCAGCTGGAGGCGATCAAGGCGCGGTTCGAGACGCTCAAGAAGAAGCTGGACGAGCTCACGAAGCTCGGCCTGGCGGTGAACATCCGGAACAACCGGATGGTCATCTCGCTGCCGGGCGACGTCCTCTTCGACTCCGGGCGCGAGTCGCTGAAGAAGGAGGGCAAGGAGATCCTCCTCAAGGTCGCGACGGTCGTCAAGAACGACAAGTCGCTGCTCCAGCGCGACTACCAGGTCGCCGGCCACACGGACAACAAGCCGCTCGCGGGCGGCCAGTTCCGCGACAACTGGGGCCTGTCGCTGATGCGCGCCCGCGAGGTGCTCGTGTTCCTCGTCAGCCCGGCCGACGTCAAGGGCGGCGGGGGCGCGCTCCCCGTCGCGAACTGGAGCGCGGCGGGCTTCGCGGACACCGATCCGGTCGCGACCAACGACACCGACGAGGGCCGGCAGAAGAACCGCCGCTGCGACCTCATCGTGGTCCCGAGCGTCGAAGAGATGCTCGACCTCCGGGCGATCACGCAGTAGCCCCCGACCTCGCGGCGCGCGCCGCCGTCCGCGGCGCGCTCTTCGACGATCGCGTCCGCGCCGTCAGGTCCGCTCAGGTCAGCTCGTGTGTCCACCGCCCGGCGATGGCCGGGCGGCCCTGCGAAACTCGCTCGGCGTCTGGCCGGTGACGGCGCGGAACGCGGCGGCGAACGCGCCGAGGCTCTGAAAGCCGACGTCCAGCGCGACCTGCGTGACGCTGGCGCTCGGGCTGGAGAGCAGGTCGATCGCCCGGAGCACGCGCGCGCGCGTGACGAAGCCGCGCCACGTGACGCCGGTCTCCTCGCGGAACCGCCGCCGCAGCGTGCGC
The DNA here is from genome assembly GCF_051527395.1 of Sorangium sp. So ce281. Taxonomy (NCBI): domain Bacteria; kingdom Pseudomonadati; phylum Myxococcota; order Polyangiales; family Polyangiaceae; genus Sorangium; species Sorangium sp. So ce281. The sequence continues at coordinate 8,357,167 of NZ_CP150322.1, read as the reverse complement.
TCGGTCGCCCCTGCGAACGCGGCGGCCCGCGGGAGATCGGCGCTGGAGACGTCGCGCAGCGCGCACTCGATCGCGCGCTGCACCGGCCGCGTCTTGCCGCGGGGCAGCCGGTACGTGGCGCCGCGATCGAGGAGCGGGCCGATGATGTCCGCCATCGCCGCGAAGAACGTGTTGGCCGCGGCGTCGTCCGGACGCCGCGCGACCGGCCAGCGGCGCGCGTAGATCACCATCTCGCGCAGGAGCGCGGGGATCTCGAAGATCCTCACCGCCGCGAGGGGGGAAGGGAACGCGGCGGGCTCGAAATAGATCGAGACGATGGACGCGTCGCGGCAGGTGGTGGCGTGCCGCTCGCCCGCGGGGATGAGCGCGGCGAGCTGCGGGGGGAGCAGGAACGACGCGTCCTCGACCTCGAGGCGCGCCGTGCCGGCCAGAGGGCAGAGCAGCTGGTGCCGCGCGTGGGTGTGCCAGCCGTACACGGCTCCCGGCAGCTCGTCTTCGTAGGAGAACGCGCGCGCGCCGGCATGATCGAGCCCGAGGCGCGCGAGGTGCTCGGTGGTCTCCGTCGGGGTCAGGACGCGGGCTTGCAAGGCGTGGCCTCTCGGCGGTGATCTTTGTCCGATCGCCGGCAGCCGTAAAGCCGGAGCGCGTCCATCTTCGAGCGCCATGAAGCAAGCGACTCCCGCGGCGCACGATGCGTTGATACAGGAACAGTTCACCCGCCAGGCCAGGCCGTTCGCCGAGGTCCGGGCCCACTCGGCGGAATCCGCCATGGGGCTGCTGCTCGACGCGCTCGCCCCGGCGCCGAGCGACGCGGCCCTCGACGTGGCCTGCGGGCCGGGGATCGTCGCCTGCGCGCTGGCCCAGCGCGTGGCGAGCGTGCGGGGGCTCGACATCGTCCCGGCGATGCTGGACGAGGCGCGGAAGAGGCAGGCGAGCCTCGGCCTCTCCAACGTCACCTGGGAGCTCGGCGACGCGAGCCGGCTGCCCTATCCGGACGAGAGCTATCGCCTGGTCACGACGCGCTACAGCTTCCATCACCTGCTGGAGCCGCTCGTGACGCTGCGCGAGATGGCCCGCGTGTGCCAGAGGAGCGGGCGAGTCGCCGTGATCGACGTGGCGCCGTCCGAGGACAGGCGGGCGGCGTACGACGCCGCCGAGAAGATCCGCGATCCGTCGCACGCGAGCGCGCTCACCGAGCGCGAGCTCGGCGCCCTGTTCGACGCGGCGGGGCTGGAGATCGAGACGACGACGCGGTACCGGCTCGAGGTGGAGCTCGAGGCCACGCTCCGGGCCTCCTTCCCGGAGCCCGGCGGAGCGGACCGGCTCCGGGCCCTCTACCGCGCCGACGTCGGCGTCGACGCGCTCGGCGTGGGCGCGGAGCTCCGGGGGGACGAGGTCCACTTCGCCTATCCGATCGTCATCCTGGTGGGCCGGAAGCGCGGCTGAGCCGAGAGGCACCTTCTGCCCGGCGACTCGAGGCGCCAGGACTCCGCAGCTCAGGGGAGCGCCGCGGCCGGGCAGGAGGGATCGGTCGTCGCCTCGACGTCGTCCACGTGCAAGGCCTCGTCGTCGAGCGGCGCATCGCAGGTGCCGCTGGCTCTTATCTTGAAAGAGATCGGCTGAGGCATGCCCGCCGTGCGCGGATCCAGGCAGATCGTCTGTTGCGTCCAGCGCTCGCTGGCAGCGAGCGCGCCTCCTGGCATCGAGGAGGCGGTCGCCGCGAGGAGGTGGCTCGTGCGGTACCAGAACTTCAGCGCCGGACCGGCGGTCCCCTGAGGCTCGGGGACGGTGAACACGGTGGAGGCCGAGGGCTCGCGGCACGGCTTCCGCACGGACAGCGAGAGCGAGACGTCGCCGGCGTGCGCGGCCGCCGCGTCGACCGCGAGCCTGGCGCTGCCGCGCGCAGGGTCCTCCGCGTTGAGGACCCATGTCGGCGAGAGGCCCGCGTCGGCGCCGGGGTTCTCGAAGCCGGGGTCGAAGAGCGGCGCGTCCCCGGGGCAGCGGTCGTCGGAGACGATGGCGAGATCATCCACCGTGAAATCCCGCTTGTTCTCGTCCATGCACGGCTGGCTGTGCCGGTTCCGGAACGCGAACGCGAGGCGGTGCGCCATGCCGAGCGCCCACCGGGGCAAGCAGGCATGCGAGACCTGCGCCTCGCCCGTGCCCGTCAGGGCCGTCAGCCGGTGCGTGCTCAGCATCACGTCGACGATCGCCCCCGGGCTGCCACGGCTCCAGATGCGGAGCGCCGGGCTCGGCAGCGCGGCGGACGGCAAGGGCGCCGAGAGCGTGCCCTCGAGCGAGGGAACCTGGCAGAAGAGCGTGGTGGCGAGATGTCCGCCCTTGCCGCCGCCCTGGCCCAGGCCGCCCTCGATCGCGGAGACGCCGCCCTCGGGGGTCGTCTTCCAGCCGGCGGCGCCTGCTTCGAAGTCGCCGTTCAGCACCTGGCCAGGCGGCGGGCACTCGTTCATTTCATCAGGCCGAAGGGCGACGTCATCGAACGTCAGCGTGAAGTCCTGTCCGGTGTCCTCATCGCACAGGGGAGAACGCCGGGCGGGCCCGAGGAGCAGCTCGATCGGCCTGCCGTAGGCGCGCTCTCCCAGGCACACGCGTTGCGGGGAAAAGGACGAAGAGGGCATGAGATCGAGGTCGGTGATCCCTCCGTCGATCCGGACCCCCACCCCCGGCGGGCCGAGGCAGTCCATCGCGAGCTCGCAGCCGACGCGCGCGGCGAACGTGAGGAGGAGCGGTCCGGCGCACGCGAGGTCCGGCATCGAGAGGCGCTGATAGAAGCCGGCCATCTGGCACACCGCGTCTCTCCCGATGATGCCGGCCCCGGGGTTGCCGTTGCCCTCGACCTCGGGGGAGACGAGCGCTGCCCCCGTGGTGCCCCACGTATCCGAGCGCTGGAATGAGGGGTCCTCCGGGCCTCCCCGCCAGTCGCAGTCGCCGTCGACCATCGGATCATCATCGGCGCTGGCACACTCCGAAACAACACATACGCTGTCTGCGCAGCGGAGCCCGCCGTCGCACTGGCCCAGAGGCCCACACGGACAGCCTTCCTCACCAGGAGGGCAGTCGGCGCCCCCGCCCGCCGCGCTCTCGGCGCTGCCGTCACCTCCCGCCCCGCCTGCGCCTGCCGCTGCGCCGGCAGAGCCCTGCTCCGTCCCGGAGCAAGCGCTCGCGAATGCGCCAAGCACGGCAGCGATACAGCAGGTCAGCGGGCGCGACCATCCCATCATCAATTCAAGCTAGCGGGGGAATCACGAGATCGCAAGGTAGACAGGATGTTTCCTTTTTCCTGGAGAGACATCGAGATAAGGAGAACTCTCAAGTCGTATCGGGCGAAGCCGGAGACGCGGACGTCCGCACGCTGAACTCGGGCTCATCAGCTCATCGTAGCGCGGGCAAACATCGGTTGAGGAAGCGCTGCGAGCGCGAGCGTCCGAGAGGCGGGCGCGCGTCTGACGGCCCGCGCGGCTCGTCGTGCGAGCGCAGGAGTGTCCACGAGAGCTCCGCGGCGCGAGCCGGGCGACGACGCACCGCGTGCTTGGCCCCGCGCCGAGCGCGTCAGCCGCCGGAGGCGGCGCCGAGCGCCGCGGAGGGCACGAGGCTCGAGACGGGGGTCCCCCCGGCATCCGCGCCAAGGAAGGCCCGCAGCTCGGCGAGCAGCGGACCTGACTCGCCGATGAAGGGGAGGTGATCGTCGCCCGGCAGCTCGACGTGGCGCGCGCCGCGGATGCGGCCGGCGAGGTCGCGCCCGGCCGCCGCCGGGACGGCCCGATCGCCGGCCCGGTGCAGCACGAGCGTCGGGGCGCTCACCCGGCCCAGCGCGGACCGGACGTCGGCCGCCGCGTGTGCCCGGAGCATGCGCGCCGCCCCGCCAGGGCTCGCGCCGTGGCGCAGGTACGCGGCCCAGAAGCGCCGGAACGCGCCGTCATCCGCCGCGGACGGGGCCAGGCGATCGAGGAAGAGCGGCTCGCCCCAGCCGCTCCGCAGCACGCGCTCGGCCTCCTCGGCGTCCTCGCCGGCGAGCCCGAAGAGGCACCCCGGCCAGGCAGACATCTGCGCCGCGCTCCCGAGCGCAATCAGGGCGCGCGCCCGCGCCGGGTGCGCCGCCGCGAGCAGCGCGCACGGCGCGAAGCCGGCGCCGACGCCGAGGAGCGCGGCGCGCGCCACGCCGGCCGCGTCCAGCACCGCCAGCAGGTCCTCCGCCTGCTGCTCGGCCGGAGCGCCCGCGCCCTCCCGCTCGCTCATCCCGGTGCCGCGCTGGTCGAGCACGATGAGCCGCGCCCACGCGCCGAGCTCGGCGAAGAACCGGGAGATGTGCGCGCCCTCCCACGCGGCCTCCACGTGCGTCACCCACCCCTGGACCAGCACCAGATCGATCGGCCCGGCGCCCGCGGTCCTGTAAGCCAGGCTCGCGTCGGCGCTCGTGGCCAAGCGGGTCTCCGCGGCGGGCAGGCGCGCGGGCGCCCGCGTGGAGGAGACCACCCCCTCCCGCGCGGCCTCGAGCCCGCGCCGCATCGCCTCGGCGACCTGCGCGTACGCGCCCGCCCAGGCCCGCGCGGCGGCGGGCGACCACGCGTCCCCTTCGAGCTCCCCGAGCGCCTCGAGCAGCGCGCGGCCCATGGCGTCGAGATGCTCGGGCAACGCGGCGTACGCCGCGTGGCGGCGACCGAGCGCCTCGAGCATCTCGACCAGCTTGTCCGGCGCGCGCAGGTTGTCGACCACGAGCTGCAGCGCCGCGGCGAGCTTGCGCCGCTGCTCGCGCATGTCCGGCGGGAACAGCGCCCGGAGCGCCGGCTCGCGGGCGAAGAGCCGCTCGTAGAAGCGCGTCACGAGCGCCTCGGCGCGCGGGGCGAGGCGCTCGAACGAGGCGCGCACGACGTCCGCGCCCGCGTCCTGCGCGCTCGCGGGGGACGACGCGGAGCGGACGATCTGGAACGCCCGGCAGAGCGCCTCGGTCTCCTCGAGCGCGGCCTGCACCTCCTCGGCCGACGCGAAGCGCGCCTCCGGCTCGCGCAGGACGCAGCGATCGATGACGGCCGCGAGCATCTCCGGGATGTCGGGGCAGAGCGAGCGCAGCGGCGGGAGCGCCCGCGCCGTCACCCAGCTGGCGATCGCGTGCACATCGAGCCCCGCGTGAGGCAGCCGGCCCGCGCACAGCTCGTAGAAGACCAGCCCGAGCGCGTAGACGTCGGAGCGGGGCGTGCCGGCGGTGCCCGCCCAGAGCTCGGGCGCGAGGTAGAGCGGCGTGCCCATCATCGTGCCGCCGTCGGTCAGGCTCGCGGTCTCGAGCGTGCCGATCGCGTCGAGCGCCACCGGGATCGCGGTCGTCAGGGCGGACATGTCCGCGAGCGCCCACGGCGCGGGCGCGACGGCGGAATTCGGCGCGGCGCGATGGCCCGCGTCGACGGCGGGGGCGCCGGGCCGGTCGGCGAGCTTGGCGAGGCCGAAGTCGAGCAGCTTCACCTCGCCGCTCGCGTCGAGCATCACGTTCGCCGGCTTGATGTCGCGGTGGAGGACGCCCCGCCGGTGCGCCGCGGCGAGCCCGCGCGCGAGGCCGAGCGCGAGGCGCAGCGCGGCGGGCCACGGGAGCGGCTTCGGGAGCAGCTCGAGCGGCTCGCCCTCGACGAACTCGTAGGCGATGTACGGCCGCCCGCGCACCTCGCCGATCCGGTAGACGGCGACGACGTTGGGGTGCTGGAGGCGCGCGATCGCGCGGGCCTCGACGCGCAGCCGCTCGATGGTCCTGGGATCGGGGCTGTCCGCCGCGACGAACTTGAGCGCGACGGGCCGGTCGAGGACCTCGTCGTGGGCGAGGTACACCTGCCCCATGCCCCCGCGGCCGAGCGGCCGCACCACGCGGTAGTCGTCGAAGGCCGAGGGCGGCGCCCACGAGAGCGGGGGCGACGGCGGCCGCTCGCTCTCGCCGAAGCGCTGGTGCGTCGCGTGGAGGAAGAGCGGCGCCCCGAGGTCGCTCTCGCTCGGGCGCGTCGAGAGCCGCGCGCGGCAGCCGTCGCAGCCGGCCACGTGCCCGCGGATGCTCGCCGCGTCGTCGTGCGGGAAATTGCCCGCGAGCCAGGCGGCCAGGGCGTCGTCGGACGGGCACGGGATCATGCGCTGCTGTTCTCCGGAGCGGCATTGTCCGTGCGCGCTGTGGGCAGCGCAATGGCCGCGCGGTCTGTGCCGCGCTGCGCTGCCCCGCCGCCGTGAGAGGCAGCACCTGTGCGCCTGTCCTGGCCGCGCGGTGCTGGAGCGCGGCGCGAGTCCAGCGCGCGAGCGCGCTCGCGTGCTGGACCGGCGCCGCCGCGGTGTCACGCTCACGGAGCGCGATGAGCGACCCGAAGCCACCGCCGAGCCCAGCGCCCCGGTCGGAGACGGTGCGGCAGGCGCTCCTGGAGGAGCTCCGCAGGGGAGCGGCGACCGCGTGGGAGCTCTCCACCCGCCTCGGGATGCGGGAGCGCGAGGTGGCGCCGCACCTCGAGCACCTCGCGCGCTCGTTGCGCGCGCGCGGCGAGCGGCTCTCGGTCGCGCCGGCGCGCTGCCTGCGCTGCGGCTACGCGTTCGACGAGCGGCGGTCGCTCGCGAAGCCGAGCCGCTGCCCGGCGTGCCGGGGGGAGCGCATCGAGGCGCCGCGGTTCCGGATCGACGCGGGCGAAGGGTGAGGCTCCCGGGCGGCGGCGGCGCTCCTCACAGGGCCGGTCGCTCGGGCGGCTCCGGGCGCCCGCGCCGCGCGGCGCGGGCCTCCACCTCGCCGAGCAGCCGCGGGCCCGCGCGCTCGCCCGCGCCCGCGAAGAAGGCGCGGGCCTGGGCGAGGTCGCCGTGCGCCGCGTAGAGCTCGACGAGCTCTCGCTCCGCGGCCTCGTCGATCATCGCCTCCAGCGAGCCGGCGCGCGCGGGGCCGAGCTGCACGATGGCGCGCAGCGCCCTCATGGCCCCCCCGGTGGCGCTCCGGCCGCCGAGGCCCCGCAGGCCCCACGACTTCACGTAGAGCGCGCGCTTGCGGAGCGGCGCCCCCGCGGCGCCGCGGAGCGCGCCGTCGCAGGCGCTCACCGCCTCGTCGAGGCGCCCCGCGGCGAACGCCAGGTCGGCCAGCGCGAGGTAGGCCTCGGCCGCCTCGCCGGACGCCGGGTGCTCGAGCGTGAGCTGGCGCAGCCGCGCCTCGGCGCCGCCCGCGTCCCCGCCGTCCTGGAGCGCCCGCGCGAGCGCGAGGAGCGCTCGGGGCCGCTGCTCCGCTGCGCGCAGCGCCGGCGCGTCGACCAGCGCGGCGTAGGCCGCCGCGACGCCCGCCCGCAGCCGCGCGGCCTCGGCTTCGAGCGCCGCCCGCCGCGCCGCGCCCGCCGCGCCCGCCTCCGCGGCCTGGTCGAGCACGAAGAGCTGCACGCCGATCACGCGGTAGCGCCCCGCGAGCGACTCCGCCTCACGGAAGAGCGGCTCGGCCGCCGCGCTCGCGAAGGGGTCTGCGCCCCCGCGCGCGGGCGCCGGCGCTCCCGCGCTCGCGCCGGGGTCCGCGCCCCCGCGCGCGGCGGGCGCCGGCGCTCCCTGCGCGGCGCATCCGGCCGAGGCGAGGGTGAGCGCCATGAACGCGGCGCCCCGCCGCGCCGCCGCTCTGCGCCGCTCCGTGAGACTGCCGGCGGTCTTCGCTGCGCGCTCCACAACCCGTGACACTTCTTCTCCTCGTGACTCGCCGCCGGCAGAGAGGGCGAAGCGCCGCGCGCTTCGTGCCGAACGGCGCGGGAAGATAACCGCGGGCGCCCCAGGGACCAGGGCAATCCACGGCGGGCGCGCCGATTGTCTCCCTGAACCGCGCGGAGAACAGCGCCTTTCGAGCGCCTTGCGCGGCGGCGCACACGCGGCGCGCGGAGCGACGCGCCGCAGAGCACGCACCTCCAGCACGCTCCGCTTCGGCCCATCCATTGCGTCTCGGCCTTCATCGCTCCGCGCCCGGACCGGCGCTTCACACCGGGCGGGGGGCGTATCCGGATGGAGAGTCACGACATGGCGACAAAAGTGAACTGCCTCCCGTTCACGATCCCCACGATGCCGCGCCTCGGGCTCGCCGACCTGGAGGCGCGCTTCCGACGCCTCTCGCTTGTCATGTACGACACGAAGGTTCCGAACGCGACGCTGGAGAAGGAGGTCTATCCCTACCTTGCCCGTGGCATCGAGTTCGTCAATCCATGGCGGCGCGTGCGCGGGATCGAGACGTACCAGGTCGGCCTCTCGGGATCTCGCGTCGGCGGCCGTTTCGACCTCGACGTCTCTCAGCTGAACGTCCAGCTCTCCGAGCGGCGTGACGCGGGCCGCGCCCTGGTCGACAGCACCTTGTACCTGAGGTTGTTCCCGCGCCGCGCGTATCCCGTGCGGGTGATCCTGACCTACGATTTCTGCATGATCGACGGCGGCGAGAGCTTCGAGATCACGCGCCACGAGGAGATGTGGCGTATCGGGGACATTCTTCGGAGCGCTCCGCTGCTGGGCCGCTCCTACGATGTCTTCCGTTCCTGCTCGGGTTACCTCTTCACCGGCGCGCTGCTCCTGTCCCGCGCGGTCGCTGTCCGTCCGCCTGGCGCCGAGGCCGCGACCTGAGCGCGGGCCGGCGATCTCTCGGAATCGACGGAATCGACGGAACCGACGGAACCGAGGGAACCGACGGAACCGAGGGAACCGAACGCCGGTCCGCGTGTCGGAATGTCCCCGGCGCCCTGGTCTTCTCCGGCCGGGGGCATCCCGACAACCCTCGTTCACTCACGGAGCAGCTCGATGGGAAATCTGCCGCCCGGGCCGAAGTCGCTCAGCCTTGTGGATACCATTCGCGCAGGATTCATTTCCTCCGAGCCCGTCTTCAGGCGCTACGCCGCCGAGTACGGCCCCACGTTTCGCCTGAGGTCGCCGAACGGGATACTGACCATCACGGGCGATCCGGAGGCGATCCGCGCGGTCTACACGGCCGACCCCGACGAGTTCGATGTCTGGGGTGTCCAGCTGACGGAGCCGGTCTTCGGGACCTCGTCGGTGGTGGTGACGGCGGGCGCGCGGCACCGGCGCGATCGGCGGCTGCTCGCCCCGCCGTTCAGCGCCGGCGCGATGCGGGGTTATGGCGGCGTGATCGCGGACATCAGCCTGGACGTGGCGTTGCGGTGGCGGCCGGGCCGGTCGTTCTCGATGCTCGCGGCGACCCAGGCGATCGCGCTCGACGTGATCGTCCGCGTGGTCTTCGGCGTGAGGGGCGAGGCGCGCGTCGGCAGGACCCGCGAGGCCGTGCTCGGGCTCATCGAGTCGCTGAGCCCGAGCTTCATGATCCTCCCTGCGCTCCGCCGCGACTTCGCCGGCTTCGGCCCCTATGCGCGCCACAAGCGCGCCGCCAGGGCGCTCGACGCGCTGCTCTTCGAAGAGATCCGGGCAAGGCGCGCGGAGGGGGACGCGTCGCAGGACATCCTGGGCCTGATGATGAGCGCCCGCCACGACGACGGCGCGGGCATGAGCGACGTCGAGATCGCGGACCAGCTCCGGGCGCTCCTGTTCGCTGGCCACGAGACGACGGCCATGTCGCTCGGGTGGGCGATGTACTGGCTGCACCGCGAGCCGGCCGTGCTCGCGCGCCTCCGCGACGAGCTCGACGCGCTCGGCCCCGCGCCCGAGGCGGACGCGCTCGCGTCGCTGCCGTACCTGGAGGCGGTGTGCCTGGAGGCGCTCCGCCTCCACCCGCCGGTGGTGGACGTGGCCCGCGTCGTGAAGAGGCCGTTCCAGCTCAAGGGTTACACCATCCCGGCCGGCGAGGCGATCGCCGCCTCGCCGCTGCTCCTGCACGGCCGCGAGGATCTCTACCCGTCGCCTGAGCGATTCCGCCCTTCGCGGTTCCTCGATCGGAAATTCACACCCTTCGAGTTCATCGCCTTTGGCGGCGGCGCCCGCCGGTGCCTGGGCGCGGCGTTCGCGATCTACGAGATGAAGGTCGTCCTCGGCACGATCCTCGGGAGATATCGGCTCCGGCTCGAGAGCCAGGCGCCCATTCACCACGTGCGCCGCGGGCTCACCATGGGGCCGAGCGGGGATGTGGCGATGATCCTGGAAGGGGAGCGCGAGCGAGCGAGGGCGGAAGGCCGCCCGGCTGCGGTCCAGGGCAGCCCGGCGGAGCCGGCGCTCCGGCCCGTCGCGCCGCAGCCGGCAGGGCGGTGCCCCATGGGCTTCTCCTGAGCGTTGCTCACCGGGTCTCCTTACGCGCGGCTGGCCGGCCGCGCGCTCTGGCCTTCATCCCGTCAGCTCGTGCTCGCGGGGACGCCGATCCGCCCTCCGGCGGCGCTCCACGACGAGCGGCAGCCCATCCCGCGGCACGAGCGCCCGCCGGCCGCCTGCGCCCGCCTCGTACCCTGCGGGCAGCTCGAACCGGAACTCCCGCACCAGCGCCGCAAGCATGAGCTTCATCTGCAGCACGGCGGTCCGCTCGCCGATGCACTTGCGCATCCCGAGCCCGAAGGGAAGGAACGCCGAAGACGGGCGCTCCTCGTGCCATGGCGAGCCCGGCTCGAATCGCTCCGGGAGGAACGCCTCCGGGCGCTCCCAGTACCGCGGGAGCCGCTGCATGACATACGGGCTCACGAGGACCTCGTCTCCCGCGTTCACCGCGTGTGGCCCATGGCGGAACTCGCTCCGCGCCTCGCGCGCCAGCACCCATACGGGCGGGTGCAGCCGCAAGGTCTCCTGCACCACCGCCGACAGGAGCGAGGCGCGCTCCACCTCCGCTCCCTGCCCGCCCATCCCCTGCGCGCCGATCGCGTCGAGCTCCTCCTCGAGGCGCCTTCGCACCTCCGGGCGCTGCGCGAGCTCGTAGAGCGCCCATGCCGACGCCGCGGCCGTCGGCACGTGCGTCACCAGCATCATCACGACCTCGTCGATCAGGGCTTGTTCGTCGATCTGGCCGGCGTCCACCGCGCGCACGAGCGGATCCAGCAGATCGGTTGTCCCGCGGTTCCCGGCCGCCCTGCGGTGCTCTGCCGCCGCCAGGATGGACGCCGCGAGCGCATCCCTCGCCTGGCCATAGGCTATCTCGTCGTCTGCGGCGTGCCCGAGCCACGCTTCCACCCGGGGCAGCTCGGTCGCGATGCGCTCCACGACCTGCTCTCCCGACTCCCCGAGCAGCAGCATCGACGCGCTCCGCAGGGCGACGTCCTCGAGCACCGGCAGCACCGGCAGCACCGCGCGCGCCTCGCCCGTGCGCAGCCGCGCGAGCGCCTCGCGCACCACGCGCGCGGCGCCCTCGGCGCGCGCGAGGAGCGCCTCGCGATGGAACGCCGGTGCGAGCGCCCTCCGGCGTTCCAGGTGCTCACCCCCCTCGAGGCGGGCGACGCTCCGCGGATAGGCGTCCTGCATCCGGTGCGGCAGCGTCTTGTCCGTGAAGCCCTCCCGATCCGAGAACACCCTCTGGATCGCGGCCGGATCCGAGACGGCAAAGCACTGCTTGAGCCCCAGCCGGAACCGGAAGAAATCGCCGTACGCCAGGGTGCCGTCGAGCAGGAAGGCGAGGGGATCTGCGCGGAACTCCGGCCAGGAGCCGTGCAGAGGGTGCGCTTTCGGACCGGGGGATCGGATCATGGCCAGTTCTCCGGAGAGCGTAGAGCCGCGGTTTGCATACGAGCGAGCGTCGGGACGGGCGCCGGCGTTCCGCAATCAGGGGCGCGCGGGCGTCGTTCAGGAAGACAGCTGGGCGCCGGGGCTCGAAGGAGCGCGAAGGCTCAGGTACACCATCGCGTGGCTCAGGTCCGAAGGCGCGCGGAGGCTGAGATCGACCACCGGATACCCGAAGTCATAGGCCGACGCGCCGGGCTGCGCGCGCACGTGCTCCTCGTACGCCCTCGCGAGCTCCTGCGCGGTGCACGGGCAGCCGGCCTCGGCGGCGATCGTGAGGATGCGCGTCATATCCCCATCGGCCTCGGCCATCTTCTCCGCGAGGCGCTCGTCCGCCTCGACCTGCGCCAGAAACGCGCGCGCGTCGCTCCTCGTCGCGCGTCCTGCCATCGTCCCCTGGTTCGTGGTCGAAATACCGATCGTGGTGAGTTGTCCAGTCATGTGCGCAGACCTCCTTCGGGCCCCTTGAGGCCGCGGAACCGCGGCGGCGGCGTGCCGCGCGCGGTCCGTCGTCTCCCTCCCCCAGAGCAGGTCCCGCGCCAGCGCCGCGGGCAGGCGAAATGGCCGGCGATGGCGGCCCTCGAGATGCCCGTTGTGCGCGCCCTCGCGCGAGTTGCGCGAGCGCTCGCGCAACTCGCGCAGCGGCGCCTCTCTCACCGCCCCAGGGGCCCGGGCGCCGCCCCCTCGCCGTACGCTTCGGCCCAGCGAAGGGGCTCTCGCCGGCCCTGCGATCCCACTTGATAATATTAGTTAGTCTTACTAACTATTGGGGTGCCCGACACGCTGACCGTCTTCACCACGCTGCTGCTCGCGCGGATCGCTCGCGTGGATCGCACCGCCTTGCAGCTGATCCAGGAGCGCCTCGCCGAGCGGGGGGTCACGCTCGCGGAGTTCCGCCTGATCGGCGCGCTGCTCGGAGAGCGCGTGGGGCTCACCCAGCGCGAGCTCGCCGAGCGGCTGCAGATCACAGCCGCGTCGCTCTCGCCCCTCGTCGGCCGCCTCGAAAAGAAGGGGCTCGTCGAGAGGACCCCGGACGAGAGCGACGCGCGCGCCTTCCGCGTGCGCTGCACGCCTCAGAACACGGAGTACGACTGGGTACAGGACGTGGTGGTCGAGGTGGAGCGCCGCGCGACGCGAGGCGTTCCGGCCACAGAACTTGAGACCACGGGGCGTGTCCTCGCCGCCATGATCGGCAATCTCGAGATCGACGACACGCCCGTTCCATCAATAAGGAGGAGAGAGGAATGAAGCGCGCACGCGCCCTCGTGGTGTCCTTCTCGACGGCAGCAGCAGGCGGCTGCGGGGGTCTGCCGCCGTCGTCCCTGCCGCCGATGACCACGGCCGTGGCCGAGCCTGATGTGACGCTCGTCTGGAGCGATGCGGGGCTCGGACGTGCCGGTGATCATCCGCCCGACCCTGGGAGACGGCGAGGGGCGGGCGGATCCGGAGCTCCGGCGCAGCCAGCTGGAGATCGCGGGTGACGCGCAGGTCGCGTCTCATGATCTGCCTCCCCTGCGCGCGATGTCCGCCTCGCGATCGAGCAGCGCGTCGAGCTTCTTCGCCCAGAAGCGCTCGTAATGAGCGGCCCAGTCGTAGACCGCGCGCAGCGGCGCGGCCTCCACGTGGTAGAGCCGCGAGCGCCCCTCCCGGCGGGGCGCGACGAGCCCGGCGTCCCGCAGCACCCTGAGGTGCTGCGAGATCGCCGACTGGGTCACGTCGAACATCGCGCATAGCTCGGTGACCGAGCGCTCCCCGCCGGCCAGCGCGTCGAGGATCGCGCGCCGCGTGGGGTCTGCGATCGCGCGGAACGTTTCGTCCGGGGAGCGCGCGTTCGTCACCTCACGTCACCTCGCGCCACATCATATTAGTGAGCTCTAATATGTCAACCGACCGGCGCGGTGACGAGCTCGCCCGCTCATGGACGGATCACGACCGTCCTTGGTGACGGGATCGCGCGCGGCGCCGCGAGCGCGCTCGTTCCGTCCGAGCATCGCGGCGGCGACGGCGAAGCGCGGCGCGGAGTCGCGGGCGCGCTGCACGGAATCGCGGGCGCGGCGCGCGGAAGCGGGCGAGCGGCGCCGGGGAATTCGCGTGCGAAGAGGTCTGATCACCCTCTACGCTGAGCGCCTCCTCGAACCGCGAAGGTTGCCATGAGCGATGACATCGTCGAGCTGACCACGAAGCACACGTACGGCACCTGGCGCGCCCAGCGCGGCTGGAAGCCGATCCATGTCACCCGCGCGGAGGGCTGCGCGTTCTGGGACGCGTCCGGCAAGCGCTACCTGGACCTGTCCTCGCAGCTCATCTGCTCGAACCTCGGCCACCAGAACGAGGCCGTGATCGAGGCCATCTGCGCGCAGGCGAGGCAGCTCGCCTACATCAGCCCGGCGCACACGTGCGAGGTGCGGGCCAGGGTGGCGCAGAAGCTCCTGGAGGTGATGCCGAAGGGGCTCGACAAGTTCTTCTTCGCGACGTCGGGCACGGAGGCGAACGAGGCGGCGTTCAAGATGGCCCGGCTCTACACCGGCAAGCACAAGATCATCGCGCGCTACACGTCGTACCATGGGTCCACCGCGGGCTCGGTCGCGGCGACCGGCGACTTTCGCCGCTGGTTCATCGAGCCGGCCGGCAAGATCCCGGGCGTGGTGTTCGGCCCGGAGGTGAACTGCTACCGCTGCCCGCTCGGCCGGAGCCACCCCGAGTGCGGCGTCGCGTGCGCCGACTACCTGGCTTACATGATCGACCACGAGGAGAACGTCGCGGCGGTGATCGTCGAGCCGGTCGTGGGCACGAACGGCGTCCTCATCCCGCCGGCCGACTACCTGCCGAAGATCGCCGAGGTCGCGCGGAAGCGCGGCGTGCTCCTCATCGCGGACGAGGTGATGAGCGGCTGGGGCAGGACCGGAAAGTGGTTTGCGGTCGATCACTGGGGCGTGGTGCCGGATATCCTGACGACGGCGAAGGGCGTGACGAACGCGGCCGCGCCGCTCGGGGTCGTCGCGACCTCCCGCGCGATCGCGGACTACTTCGACGACAACATGTTCGCGCACGGCCACACCTACGAGGCCCACCCCCTCACGCTGGCCCCGGTGATCGCCGCGATCGACGAGTATCGCCGGCTGGACCTCCTCGACCGCGCGACGAAGATGGGAGACGTGGTGGGCGCGAAGCTCCGCGCCCTCAAGGAGAAGCACCCCTCGATCGGCGACGTGCGCGGGATCGGCCTGTTCTGGGCGGTGGAGCTCGTGAAGGACCGCGCGACCAAGGAGCCGTTCAACGTGCCGCAGGACAAGGCGGCTCGGCGGCCCCTGGTGGTCGACGCGGTGGTCGCCGAGGCGGCGAAGCGCGGGGTGTCCCTCATGGGGTGGGTGAGCCACCTGCTCGTGGCGCCGCCGCTCATCATCAGCGAGGCGGAGATCGACGAGGGGATCGCGGCGCTCGACGCGGCGCTCGACGTGGCGGATCAGCGGCTCTCGGGCTGAGGACCTCGGGCGCGAGGCGGCCCTTCGCGGGCCGCCGGAAGAGCACGTCTGTGGCTGCCGCGAGGCGCGCCCGGCGAGGGGGGCGCGGCGACGTGCTAGGATCGTGGGCATGACTGCACGCACGAACGGCCTGCCGACCCGTCCGCCCCGGAACACGGGGCCGATCGAGCTGCGCGATTTCGGCCCGACCGGCCGCCGTCTGGGCACGCCCGACGATTGTTACGACGGCAGCCCGTGGGAGCTGCACCGCGGGGAGCTGATCGAGCAGATGGGGAGCAAGGATATCCATGGCATCGTGATGGCGCTCCTCGCCGCCCTCTTCCGCACGCACGCGCGCGAGGGCTTCACGGTGATGACCGACGTGTACTGCGATCTCAGCGACCCGGCAGGGCCGTCGCTCCGGGCGCCGGACGTGGTGGTGGTGGGCGATCTCTCGTCGCCGCGGAACGACGCCTACCGCGGCACGCCGGTGCTGGCCGTGGAGATCCGGGGCACGCAGTCGAGGCGCTACCTCGAGGAGAAGGTGAAGCTCTACCTGGAGCACGAGTGGCCGTGGGTGTGGATCGCGCACGCGGAGCGGCGGGAGCTCGAGGTCGTGCGGCCTGGGACGGCGTCGATCACCTACCGTCCGGGCGCGGAGGTGCCCCTCCTGCCGGAGCTGGGCAAGCACGGCCTCGGCGCCGTGCCGGTCGCGGCGCTGTTCGAGGAGCGCGACGCGGCGCGGTTCACGGACGAGTGGGTCGAGGCGCGCACCCAGGCGCGCACCCAGGCGCGCGCGATCCTCGCGGTGATCTCGGCGCGGGGGCTCGCGGTGCCGGAGGCGGTGCAGGCGCGGGTGCTCGCGTGCGACGAGCCTGCAGCGCTGGAGCGATGGCTCGTCAGCGCGGCGACGGCGGCGAGCGGGGCGGTGTTCGCGGCGGCCGTGGATCGAGGGTGAGCCGGCGGCTGTCGGCCGCTCGGTAAGGGCGGCGGCCGAGGGCCGTGCGCTCCGGGGAGCGCTCCTCGGCGCGGAGCCAGCCTGTCACCGCGGCGCCGGCCCCGCCGCCATCACCGCGACGTCGGCGCCGAGCCGCCCGCGCACGCGGCGGCGCGCGCGAGGAGCAGGTCGCGCTCGCGCGCGTTGCGCGTGAGCGACGCCGCGCGCTCGAGCTCCGCGCGCGCCTCGTCGAGGCGGCCGAGCTTCGCGAGGAGGTCGCCGCGCACGCTCGGCAAGAGGTGGTAGCTCTCGAGGGAGCGCTCCGAGGTCAGCGCGTCGACGACGGCGAGGCCCGCCGCCGGGCCGAACGCCATCGAGAGCGCGACGGCGCGGTTCAGCTCGACGACGGGCGACGGCGTGACCTGGGCGAGCGCCGCGTAGAGCGCCGCGATGCGCGCCCAGTCCGTCTCCTCCGCGGCGCGCGCGCGCGCGTGGCAGGCGGCGATCGCGGCCTGGAGCGCGTAGGGACCGCGCGCGCCGCCGAGCGCCTCGGCGCGCTCGAGCGCCGCGAGGCCGCGGCGGATCAGCAGGTGATCCCAGCGCGCGCGGTTCTGATCCAGGAGCAGGATGGGCTCTCCCGACGGTCCGACCCGCGCCCTGGAGCGCGAGGCCTGGATCTCCATCAGCGCGACGAGGCCGTGGACCTCCGGCTCCTGCGGCGCGAGCTCGGCCAGGATGCGGCCGAGGCGGAGCGCGTCCTCGCAGAGGGCAGGCCGCATCCAGTCGCCGCCGGCCGTCGCCGAGTAGCCCTCGTTGAAGACCAGGTAGATGACCTGCAGCACCGACGAGAGGCGGGGCGCGAGCTCGGCGCCGCGGGGGACCTCGAAGGGGACGCGCGCCTCGGCGAGGGTCCGCTTGGCGCGGACGATCCGCTGGGCGACGGTCGGCTCCGGGACGAGGAACGCGCGCGCGATCTCCTCGGTCGTCAGGCCTCCGAGCAGGCGGAGCGTGAGCGCGACCTGCGCCTCGGTCGAGAGGACCGGATGGCAGGCCGTGAACACGAGGCGCAGGAGGTCGTCGCCGACGTCATCGTCGAGCGCGGCGTCCAGATCCGGCGCGGCCAGCGCGTGCTGGGCCTCGATCTCGTGGCCGAGCTCCTCGTGCTTGCGCTCGAGCCGCTTGCTCCGGCGGAGCTCGTCGATCGCGCGGCGCTTCGCGGTGGCCATGAGCCAAGCGCCCGGCCTGTCCGGGACGCCCGACTCCGGCCACCGCTCGAGCGCGGCGACGAGCGCGTCCTGCGCGAGCTCCTCGGCGAGGCCGACATCGCGCACCATCCGCGCGAGACCGGCGATGAGCCTGGCCGACTCGATGCGGAAGACCGCGTGGATGGCGCGATGCACCTCGGGGGCCGTCACGGCGCCCGATCAGAACACCTTCCGCCGTCGGCGCAAGCCCCCCGCCGCCGGCGCAAGCCCCCGAGGTGCGCGGGGCTACTTCTTCTGCGCCGCCTGCGCGCGCAGGCGCTCCTCCTGCTCCCTGAGCTCGGGCGTGAGCGCAGGGCCGAAGTCGTCCGCCGTGAACACCTGGCGAATCTCGATCTCGGAGTCCTCGTACATCGGGTTGGGACAGCGCTTCACCCACTCGATGGCCTCTTCCTTCGACTTCACGTCCCAGATCCAGAAGCCCGCGATCAGCTCCTTCGTCTCGGTGAAGGGCCCGTCGACGACGGTCCTCTTGTCGCCCGAGAACCGGATGCGCGCACCCTTCGTGCTCGGGTGGAGCCCCTCGCCCGCGACCATCACGCCGGCCTTGACGAGCTCTTCGTTGAACTTCCCCATCTCGGTGAGGAGCTGCTCGCTCGGCATGACGCCCGCTTCGCTGTCCTTGGTGGCCTTGATCAGGATCATGAATCGCATGGTCGTGTCTCCTTGCTTCCTTGGTGGAGCTGGGCTCCGGAGGGTCTCTTGCCCGGGGCGAACCGTGGCTTCATCGTCACGACGAACGGCGGGGCGCGGGATCGACACGCCGGGCGATCTTTTCTTGAGATGCTTTCAAGTGAGCGTAATTATTGATGATTAGAGCGATTGGCCCGCCCGCCGCGCCGGTCCGGGGCCTCAGAAGCGGCTGCGCAGCAGCGCGCCGCCGCCCGGCAGGATCGCGGGCGCGAGGGCGACCGAGCTGCGCTGCTCGGCGCCGTCAGGAGGAGCACCAGGCGGAGGGGATGGCGGGCTGCTGCGCCATGGTGGGAGGAGAGCGTAGCGGCGAGGTGGTGCGGAGTACAAGAGGCGGGCGGCCTCGATGGCCGCTCGCGAGCGCCCGACCCGGGAGGGCTTGCGCGATGACGGACTCGACGCGATCCGCTCGCGACGTCCGCCGGAGAGCGCCTAGGGCTCGGCCTCGATCCGCGCGGCGTCCTTCTTCTGCTGGAGCCTGTGCTTGATCGCCCCGAAGAGCACCGGCGCCACGGAGACGAAGATGATCAGGTAGACGACCCGCTCGATCTGCTTGGCGTCGAAGAC
Source organism: Sorangium sp. So ce281 (assembly GCF_051527395.1). NCBI lineage: Bacteria > Pseudomonadati > Myxococcota > Polyangiales > Polyangiaceae > Sorangium > Sorangium sp. So ce281. The sequence goes on along the minus strand of NZ_CP150322.1, from coordinate 8,338,622 downwards.
CTTGCCAAGGAAGTAGCCGAGGAAGGTCATCGAGAAGACCCAGAGCACGCCGCCCACCACGTTGAACATCGCGAAGCGCCGGTACTGCATCTGCCCCACGCCCGCCACGACCGGCGCGAACGTCCGGGCGAACGGCATGAAGCGCGCGAGGATGATCGTCTTGCCGCCGTGCTTCTCGTAGAACTTCTGCGTCGCGATCAGGTGATCCTTCCGGAACAGGAGCGACTGCTCGCGCGTGAAGATCTTCGGGCCGGCGCGCCGCCCGATCGAGAAGCCCACCGCGTCGCCGAGGATCGCCATCGCCATCAGCGTGACGTTCATCAGGAGCAGGTTCTGGAAGTTCGGTAAGCCGAGCGGGTTGATGAGCCCCGCGTTGACCAGCACCCCGGCGGTGACGAGCAGCGAGTCCCCGGGCAGGAAGAACCCGATGAGCAGCCCCGTCTCGGCAAAGATGATGATCATCAGGACGGGGTAGCCGCCCCACTGGAGCAGCGACTCGAGCTCCCTCAGCCTGCTGAAAAATTCACGGAGGAGATCCACGGCCGCTCGATAGCTCACCCCGGCGGCCGCGTCGAACCCCGCGTGCGCCCCGGCCGCCGGCGCCGCCGTTCACACGGGCGCCGCCGGCGGTGGGTCGCCCTGCATCGCTGGCTGCCCCGCCGGGTTGCTCCCGCGGGTGAGCCCCCCGCGCTCCCCGGAACCTCGAGGGCGAGCTCCCCCGGCGCGCCGCCGGTGGCCGCGCGCGCTACGGCGTATAGCGCGCCAGGTACTCCTTGAGGTGCAGCTTCCGGGCCGTGTTCTCGGACGACATGTAACGTATCGTGCCGAAGATCTCCCGCTCTGGACCCCAGGCCCGATCGTAGCGGCCGAGCACCCAGAAGATGCCCGAGGTCGAGTTCGGGTCGCGGCCGTCGAGCGCATACCGATCGTTGAGCTCGATCATGATCTCGAGCGCCTCGCGCGGCGTCCGCGACCACTCCAGGATCTTCTTGCCCCAGAGCATCCGGAGGTAATTGTGCATTCGCCCCTCGCGGAGGAGCTCGACCTGCGACGCGTTCCAGATCCGGTCGTAGGTCGCCCCCGCCGCGAGCGCCTCGATCGGGTAGACGCGCGGGCGCCTGTCGCGCGCGTGCTTCTCGAGCGTCGCGAGCGCCCAGTCCGGCAGAGACTCGTACTCGGTCGGATCGCGCTTCCACGAGGGGCGCGGCCCGTCTCCCTCGCTCGCCCCGAGCGCGAAGGCGTTGAACCCGAGCTCTCGCCAGGTGACGAGCTGCTCGAGGAACGCCTCGGCCGAGGCGCTCATCCCCCAGAACCCCTCGCGGCTGCCGCTCGGCCGCTTCACGCCGTCACCGGGGCGGCCGAGCTGCTCGACGCGGAAGGCCTCGCGCCGCGCGACGGCCGCGAAGACCTCGTGCGCCGCGAGGTGGCCGAAGTGCAGGTACGGCGACAGGCCGCTCGTCGCGCCGGCGTCGGGGTGATCGCGCTCTTCCAGGTAGCGCGGCAGCCGCTCCGAGACGAAGCGCGCGAGCGCCTTGCCAGCCGCCTCCGGGCCGCCCCGGCAGGGCGCCGGCGGGACGGCGTGATCGATGGGGATCGCGGAGAGCGCCGCAGGATCGCCCCCGAGCAGCGCCGGCGAGGCCGCCGGCCACCTGCGCGCGATCGCGCGGGGGAGGGGAGCCGCAGGCCGGAGCTTCGCCCGCTTCAGCGGATCGGCCGCCGGTTGCGCGCCGAGGTGCTCGCCGATCACCCGCTGCCAGAAGATGCGGAACGAGCGCGCGGTCGTGAACACCCGATCGGCCGCGCGCATCGGCAAGAGGCCGTTCGCGTCGACCTGCTCGAGGCGGACCGGCGCCTGCCGCGCCGCCGAGGCGACCATGCGCGGGAGGAAAAAGCAGGGGTAGTCGTCCGTGACCACCACGCACGCCCGCGCCGCGAGCGCGCCGAGCAGGCCCTTGCCGGCCCCCTCGGCGGGCTCGACGTAGGGGTGATGCGCGACGCCGGCGGCCGCGAGGCGGCGCGCGTTGTCGGCCATGCCGTCGATCACGAAGCGATGGATCCTGTCGCTCGCCCAGCGGTAGCCGCACCGCAGCGCCTCCAGCACGACGAGCGGTCGATCGAGCGCCATCGACCAGGCGATCGCGCGCTCCAGACCGAAATTGTACCGTGTCCGGCGACTCGCGATCATCCAGTAAAGGACGTAGTCGCCGCCCTCGCGGACAGGCATCGCGTTGCGGGTGCGGAGACGGAGCTCTGGGACGCTGCTGGAGATCACGACACCTCCTCCTCGACCGGCCCGCCAGCGCGCCGCCGCGGGGCCGGCGCTCTGCTCTCTCTTCAGGACGAGCGGCGCTCTAGAAGCGACAAACGGGTTGAAATTGCCTGAAAAACACGAAATTTCGAACCGCCAAGACGCCAAGACGCCAAGAGCGCCAAGAGCGCCAAGAAGAGAATCTCATCTTGGCGTCTTGATGTCTTGGCGGTTTATTTCTCGCTTGATCAACGTGACCGCTGCTCTAGCACGGCTCGGACACGGGCGCGCACATGCGTCTGGCGGTTTCATGTGGAAAAGGCCGGCGCGCGGCCCCGACCTCTCGGGATATGCCCACGCTTGCGCCGTGGTGAAGGCGGCTTCAGGTACCGCCGCAGCGGTCGTTCATCGGCGCACGAGCACGACGCGCGAGGAGGGGCAACATGGCTCTTGATCTCCTGAGAGAGCGGGGGACGCCGCTCGACCGCCAGTCGTTCAACTGGCGTGATCTCGTCCAGGTGCCGTTCAGCAAGCTAGACGACGACGCGTTCACCCGGGTGCGCGTCATCCTGATGAACGGCATCGAGCTCGAGAGCGTGCGGTTCCTGCACAGCTTTGCGCGCATGAACCGGGATCTGCGGCGCGTGCTCGCCCAGGTGCGCCGCGTCGATCACCACCAGGCCACGGTGGTGAACTGGCTCAACCCGCCGGATCAATCGGCGCTGGAGACCACCATCGGATACGAGCAGGTCGCGATCGAGATCACCGCGCACGCGGCGCTCGCCGAGCCGGACCCGTACCTCGCGCAGGTCTACCGCTTCGGCATGCTCGAGGACTACGATCACCTGTATCGCTACGCGGCGCTCCTGGACCGCCTGGAAGGCAAGGACGCGAACAACATCCTGCAATCGTACACCGACGTGACGGTGGGGCGCCCGACCGCGGTGGAGCACCGCGCACCCGAGGACGACGTGCGCGCGCCGTACGACCGGCGGACCGCGAGCGGGATCACGAAGCTCAACGCGCTCACCATCATGGCGGCCGAGCAGCAGACGCACAACTACTACGTCAATGTCGGGCCGTTCTTCACGGACCCGGTGGCGCGGCTTCTCTACGCCGAGATCGCCTCGATCGAGGAGCAGCACGTCACGCAGTACGAGGCGATCATCGACCCCGAGGAGACCTGGCTGGAGAAGTGGGTCCTCCATGAGGCCACCGAGGTCTACAACTACTGGAGCTGCCTCCAGCAGGAGCAGAACGCCCGCGTGAAGCGGATCTGGGAGCGGTTCCTCGACTACGAGCTCGGGCAGCTCCACGTGGCCATCGACCACCTCAACCGGATCGAGCGGCGCGACGCGGCCGAGATCCTCCCCGCCTCGCTCCCGGACCCGGTCTCCCACAAGAGCCACCGCCAGTTCGTGCGCGACGTGCTGTCCACGGAGGTGCAGCTCCGCGCCGTCGGCGAGGACATCGTCGATCCGCGGGTCGTCCCGGAGAGCGCCGCGACGATCGCCTACCGGCAGCAGATGAACTCCGCCGGCTCCCCCTCCGAGATCGTGGCCGCGGGCTACCGGTTCACGCCGGGCACAGAGCTCTCGCGGCGCGCCGAGAAGATCGACGGACAGAAGGAGGCGACGCCATGAAACAGATCAAGATGGGGACCAACACCACGGGCATCGCGACCTCTCCCATCGACAGCAAGGAGCTCATCGAGTTTGCGCAGGTGATCCCGCCGAGCTCCCCCGGGAGCGAGGCCGATGCCGCGGCGGTGAGGAGCGAGTACGCGAGGGAGTCGGGCACGGTCGGGAGCGTGCCGCCGCCGGCGAGCCTCAAGGGGGTCGTCAAGGCAGCCGGAGAGCTCATCCACGGCAGGCCCCCCGCGCTGCTCATCGACAAGCTCGGCGAGCGCCTCCAGTTCGAGCGCTCGGGCACGCGCCTCTACGAGGCGATGATCGCCAAGCACGACGCGGAGGGGAGCTTCGAGGGCGGCCCGACGCGCGCCGACCTCGAGGCGATCCGCGACGACGAGCTCCGGCACTTCGCGCTGCTGAAGCGCGCGATCGAGCGGCTCGGGGCCGATCCGACCGCGATGACGCCCGGCGCCGACGTCATCGGCCTGGCGTCGTCCGGCGTCCTCGCGGTCGCCGTCGAGCCGAGGATCAACCTCGGGCAGAGCCTGCAAGCATTGCTCGTCGCCGAGCTCACGGACAACGACAGCTGGCGGATGCTCATCGACCTGGCGATCGCCTGCGGCCAGGACGAGATGGCCGCCGAGTTCCGCGTGGCCGAGCAGCACGAGGCGCTCCACCTCGAGCGCGTGCGAGCGTGGCTGTCGAGCAAGCTCACGCTCGACGCGCGCGGCGAGCCCACCCGCACGACACCGCAGCAAGCCGCCTGACGCCGAGCCGGCATGCCCCCCCGGATCGGGCGATCCGGGCTGGGCGGATCGCGGGCGCCTTCGGTGCGGCCCCCGTAGACCGGCCTCCGGGATCTCGGTTATGACGCTCGGCGCGCGGGCCCGGCGCATGCGGGGTGCCGCCAGCGGCTCCGCGCCCCGGGTGAACCCATGGACTTGCCCCAGAAGCTCCGATCGCTGTTCCTGCTGCCCTTGATCGCGCCGCTCGCCTGCGGCGGCGCTCCGGCGTCCGCGCCGCCGCCTCCCCGACAGGCCGCCGCGCCGGCCCCGGCAGCGCCCGCGGCCGCCGGGGCCCCGGCCGCCGCGGCCCCGGCGGCGCCGACGAAGGCCGGGCCGCGCGTCGACGCGACGCTCATGCCCCGGCGCGTGCTCTTCGGCAACCCCGATCGCATGTCCCCCCAGATCAGCCCGGACGGCCAGCGGCTCGGGTTCCTGGCCCCCTCCGACGGCGTGCTCAACGTGTGGGTCGGCCCGGCCCAGGCGCCGGCGTCGGCCAAGCCGGTCACGAAGGAGCAGAGCCGCGGGGTGCGCACCTTCCTGTTCCCCTACGCGGGCGACTACGTCCTCTATCGCCAGGACAAGGCCGGCGACGAGAACTGGCACATCTACGCCGTCGAGCTCAAGACCGGGCAGATCAAGGACCTCACCCCCTTCGAGGGCATCTCCGCGATGTTCGAGGGGATGAGCCCCAAGATCCCGAACGAGATCCTGATCGGCATGAACGATCGGGACAAGAAGGTCCACGACCTCTACCGCGTCGACGTGCGCACCGGCCAGCGCAAGCTCGTGCGGCAGAACGACGGGTTCGTCGGGTTCGTCACCGATCATGACTTCAAGGCGCGGCTCGCGTCGCGGATGACGCGCGACGGAGGCCAGGAGTACGTCGATCTCACCGGCAAGGAGCTGAAGCCCTTCGTCGCGTTCGGGCCCGAGGACGCCGTGACGAGCGAGGCGATCGGCTTCGACGCGGCCGGCAAGACGCTCTATTTCCGGGACAGCCGCGGCCGCGACACCTCCGCGCTCGTCACCCTCGATCCGCGGACCGCGAAGCCCGCGGTGCTCGCCGAGGACGCGAAGGCCGATGTCAGCGCCGTGATCGTCCACCCGAAGACGGGCAAGGTCCAGGCGGCGGCCTCCGAGCGCGAGCGCAAGCGCTGGCAGGTGCTCGACAAGAGCATCCAGCCCGATCTCGACGCCCTCCGCGCGGTCGCCGACGGCGAGCTCGACGTGCTGAGCCGGTCGCTCGACGACAAGCGCTGGACCGTCGGATACACCGTGTCGGACGGCCCGGTCCGATACTACCTCTATGACCGTGACGCGAAGAAGGCGACATTCCTCTTCACGAACCGCGCCGCGCTCGAGTCGCAGCCGCTCGTGAATATGCGGCCCGTGGTCATCAAGGCGCGCGACGGCCTCGAGCTCGTGAGCTACCTGTCGCTGCCGCGCGCCGCCGACCCCGACGGCGACGGCAAGCCGGACAGGCCGCTCTCGATGGTGCTCCTCGTCCACGGCGGCCCCTGGGCGCGCAGCTCCTTCCGCCTCGATCCGATGCACCAGTGGCTCGCGAACCGCGGCTACGCCGTGCTGAGCGTCAACTTCCGGGGCTCGACGGGCTTCGGAAAGAGGTTTGTCAACGCGGGCGACCTCGAGTGGGCGGGCAAGATGCACAACGACCTGCTCGACGCCGTGGAATGGTCCGTCGCGCAGGGCATCGCCGACAGGGCTCGCGTGGCGATCATGGGCGGCAGCTACGGCGGCTACGCGACGCTCGTCGGCCTGACCTTCACGCCGGAGACCTTCGCCTGCGGCGTCGACATCGTCGGCCCCTCGAACCTCGTGACCCTGCTCCAGTCCATCCCGCCCTACTGGGCGCCGATGCTCGAGCTCTTCGCGAAGCGGGTCGGCGACCCCCGCACCGAGGACGGCCGCGATCTCCTGCGCACGCGCTCGCCGCTCTACCGCGCCGACCAGATCAAGCGGCCCCTCCTCATCGGCCAGGGCGCCAACGACCCGCGCGTGAAGCAGGCCGAGAGCGATCAGATCGTCAAGGCGATGACGAGCAAGGGCATCCCGGTCACGTACGTGGTGTACCCCGACGAGGGCCACGGCTTCGCCCGCCCGGAGAACTCCATGTCGTTCAACGCGATCGCGGAGACCTTCCTCGCGCAGTGCCTCGACGGCTCCTACGAGCCGGTCGGCGGCGACTTCAAGCGGTCGAGCGTCACCGTCCCCGTGGGCGCCGAGGTCGTCCACGGGCTCTCCGCGGCGCTCCCCCGGCCCTGAGCGCTCCGCTACGTCCGCTGCGTCGACGCGGTCCGCGTGCGCCGCCGCGCGTCTGGTTCGCTCACCGGGGGCGCGCTCGTCAGGTCGTCGAGCGTCTCCAGCAGCTGCTCCAGGTCGAACGGCTTGTTGATGATCCTCGTCGCGTCCGGGTGGTTCGGATCGATGCAGAAGCCGGGATCGCTGAGCGCGGTCACGAGCACGACCGGCGCCGCTCTCCCCTCGGCCACGAGCGTCTCGATGAGGCGCGGCCCGTCCAGGAACGGCATCACGCAGTCGATGACGATGGCGTCGGGCGGCGCCTGGGAGCGCAGCCGCTCCAGGGCTTCGAGGGGGTCGGTGTACCCCTCGACCTCGTACCCTTCCGCCAGCAGCACCTCCGCCAGCGTCTCGACGATCGCGTCGTCGTCGTCGACGACGACGATGCGCCGCTGCCTTCCTCGCTCTGAGTCTCCTTGGTCGTCTCGCTCGTCGCTCACGCTCACCTCGGTGGAGAACCCCGGTGTCACTTCTGGGACCGGCCGCTCTCGCCGTCGACCCTCGTAGACCACCTCTGTGCGAATTGTTTACAGGCTCTCCCGGTGCTCGCTCCAAGCGCCCCGGCCTCCGCCGCCTCTCCGGCTCTTCCGCGGAGATCCCGGCGTAAAACTCAGCTCCGTGCCGGAGGCTGCTCGTGCGCCGGCGAGAGGTCCGGAGAGCTCCCCATCCTCGTGCGCAGCTGGACGGGCCGCTGGCGCACCCGGAGGCGCATGTTGATGAGCTCGACGCCGAGCGAGAAGGCCATCGCGAAGTAGATATACCCCTTGCTGATGTGCTGGCCCATGCCGTCGGCCAACAGCACCACGCCGATGAGGAGCAGGAAGCTCAGCGCGAGGATCTTCATGCTCGGGTGGCGCTGGATGAAGGCGCCGATGCTCCCGGCGAAGACGAGCATCACGCCCACCGCGATGAACATGGCCACCATCATGATCGAGATGTGCTGCGCCATGCCGACGGCGGTGATGACCGAGTCGAGCGAAAAGACGATGTCGAGCAGCACGATCTGCGCGATGACGGAGGGGAACGACGCCTTCGCCTTCGGCTGCTCTTCCTTGGGATCGTCGACCTCGAGTTTATCGAACATCTCGTGGGTCGCCTTGCCAATCAAGAACACACCCCCAGCGAGCAGGATCAGATCACGCCCGCTGAAGTCGTGTCCGAGCAGGCTGAACAGGGTAGCCTTGAGTCCCATCACCCATGAGATCGCGAGCAGGAGGAGCAGCCGCATCCCGAGGGCGAGCACGAGGCCGATGCGACGGGCGAGCGGCTGCTGCTCCAGCGGCAGCTTCGCCGTCATGATGGAGAGGAAGACGATGTTGTCGATTCCAAGCACGATCTCCAGCGCGCTGAGGGTCGCCAGCGTGATCCAGCCGTCGGCGTGCAGAAAGGCGCTCATGTCGGGCATCGGGGTGGCGCTTTGTAGCATGGACAGCCGTGGCCGCCCGCCACGCCCGGACCATCGCCCCGCGCTCCGGTGGATCCTGGGCGATCTTGCTCCCGTGTTCAGGGCGCGGGGCGGCGGCGATTACGACGGATGCGTGAACGCAAAATACGTTGGCGGCGTTGACGGCGGCGACCCTGCACGGGCGACACACGTCGGCGAGCGCGGCACGGGCGGCGCTTGACGCGGGATGTCGACATCCGGTACAGAGGATATGGAAGTACGCGCAAGTGGATCTGCCTCCTTCCCGGCTTCCAGGTGAGCTCCTGCGGGGTGTTGGCGAGCTCGCCGAACAGCGCCGCGCTTTCTCGCCATGCTGGCGAAGCAGCATCGTCGCCTGTTCCTCACCTGGAACGCGTGGCCTCACGAAAGAGGGGGCGCCCGCGTGACCGTGGTTCCGAAGGTCGGCTTCGGGCAGGACGCGCGCTGGGCCGCCGGCGGCAGCGCTGACGGGGGGCCTCTGGATCGGGCGCTCCTCGGGGGGGATCCGGCGGTCAGGGTGCCGGAGGCGTGCTGGCTGGACGGCGGCGCTGCCCGGCTGCGCATCGAGGGGCGCGACCTGAGCTACCCGATCGTCCTGCTCGGCTCGATGGGCGCCTGGATCGAGCCCGACTATCGGACCTCGTTCCCTTTCGGCAGCGTCGTCCGGGTGCGCCTGTACGCCGGCGACGTCGAGATCGGTCCGCTCTCCGCCGTGCTGGTGCTCCAGTCGATGGGCCTGCGGGGGCCGCTCATCGGACTGTCGTTCGAGGACGGAACCCCCTCGCGCGCGGCGGGGCAGATCCGCGACGTGCTGCGCGCCCTCGTCGACGCGGGCACGGCCAAGGCGGCCGCGGCGAGCCTGTTCAGGCCCTCGGCCACGGACGCGGGGCAAGTGCGCGAGATCATCGACGACCCCAGGAGGGTGCGCAACATCCTCGGCTTCCTGCTGCGGAGGAAGGGCGTCGTCTGCCGCGCCGAGAGCGCGCCGCCCCTCTGCGTGATGCTCAGCGAGGTGGGGGCCGGGACGGTCACGTGGTTCGGCATCAAGGGCTGGAGCGAGGACGCCGCGGTCGAGATCGCCGGTCAGAACTCCGTCTTTCGCTTCAACGTCCGCGCGGACGAGGTGCGCCCGGGCGAGCTCGTCTCCGCGCTGCCGGCGCGCGTGGAGCGCCTCCGCAAGAACCTGCTGCAGCGGGGCGTCGAGGCCGATCTCACCGCGCGCTTCCTGCACCCCCAGTGGCTTCACCTCCCGCCGATCGAGGCCGAGGTGGTCGACGTGTCCTTCTCGGGCCTGCGGATGGCGCTGACGAGGGGACACCCGCCGCTGCTCCCCAGGCACAAGCTCTCGCTGGAGCTCCCCGACGGCGACGACGGCGTCGTCCACCTGCGGGGCGAGGTGCGGTCGGTGTCGGTCGTGGAGGGCGCGGACACCCAGCTCTGCAGCGTGCACGTGACCGCCGCGCGGCGCGAGGACGAGCGGCGCTGGCTCAGGCTCGTGTCCCGCATCCTGCACGCGACGACCTACGGGGGGACCGCGTGGCAGGCGGAGCTCTGGGATCTCTTCGACTCGTCCGGCTATTTCAACCTCTCCGGGCGGCGGCCGGAGCACTTCGACGCCATCAAGCCGAGCTTCCTGACCATGGCGCAGAAGGCCGCGGCGGTGCCGCACCTCCTGTACAACGTGGCGTGTCTGTCCGAGCACGGGATCGAGGGCAATTTCTCGATCATGAAGCCCTACCACAGCACGTGGATGATTCATCAGCTCGCGAAGCGGCCAAAGTCCGCGTCGAACCTGAGCTCCCGGCAGGTGCTCCGCGACATGTTCACCCGCTGCTTCGAGCACGCGATGGCCGACCCGGAGTGCCGCTGGATCATCGCCTACGCGGAGGCGCACGTCGCGTGGAACGAGCGATCGCTGTTCGAGTTCGCCCGCGCGCGCCACGAGACGGGCCACGTCCTGTCGCTGCCTTTCCGCCTGATGGGGGTGGACGCGCGCGCCGCGCCGCGCGCGCCGCGCGAAGCCGGCGGGCCGATCGAGATCGGCGAGCCGACCCCCGGGGAGCAGGCGGCGCTGCTCGGCCTCCTGTGCGCGACGTCGCCGCGCATGTACGTGGAGGCGCTCGATCTCGTGCCCGGCAGGCTCGGGATGGGGCCCTGCGTCGAGCGCTGGCGCAGCGCGGGCCTGGAGCGGGAGCGCGTGCTCCTCGTGGCGCGCCAGCACGGCGAGCCGCTGGCGGTCGCGATCCTCGAGCTCGGCGAGCTCGGCACGAACCTCTTCCGCCTCCTCGACTCGGTCCGCATCTTCCCGATGCGCCCCGGCGGAGACGCCGCGCTCGGCCCGCTGCTCGACGCGGCGTGCGGCTGGTTCCGCAGCCACGACAGGAAGTCGTTCATCTACTTCGGTGAGCGCGGCAAGCTGACCTTCGATGGTCCTGCAGGCTTGCACGACCTCGGCGAAGGACGGCTGTGGATCGTCGCCAGGGAGCTCGTCCCGGAGTTCGTGGAGCATGTCTACCGGCTCACCGAGCCGAAGCTGCGATAACGGCCTGGATCCACGGCGGCGCGACGCTATGGTCTCTTGGTCTCGGTCCTCCAGGTGAAGTGGCATGTACCAGCTCAAGATCGACCTCATCAACGCGCTCATCGAGGTCACGTTGCAAGGCGTCGTGCGCGCGGAGGAGGCGCAGGCGTACGCCGCGGAGTACAAGAAGGCCCTCGGCTCGCTCTATGGCCGGAGGATCCGCGTCCTCGTGGACTTCCGTGGCTTTTCCATCGCCTCCGAGGAGGCGACGGAGCTCCTCCGCGACATCGCGGCGACCTCGACCGCGATGGGGGTGATCAGGGCCGCCGAGCTCGTGCAAAGCGATCTCGCGGCGCTGCAGGCGAGCCGGATCGCCCGTGAGGCGGGGACCGCGCAGTTCGTGCGGGTCTTCAAGGACGAGGGGGCCGCGCGCAGCTGGCTCTTCGGCGATCGCCCGGCGCCGTGAGGGCCGGCTGCGCGCGGGCCGCTGCGGCGCGCCGTGCGGGCCGCCCGCTCAGCGCACGACGAGCACGTCGTCGACGGGGCGGCGGAGGGAGCGCGCCGACACGGGGCCCGCGAGCGACAGGCGGAAGAGCAGGACCTCCGCCGTCGCGTCGGTGACGTCGAACAGCCGGAGATAGCGCTCCCGGAGCCCGGTCGCGGCCTCCGCGGTCTCCGCGTCGAGCCCCTCGCCGCCGCCCCGGATCAGCCGCGCGAAGAGGTAAGGCAACGTCGTCATCGGGTAGACCGCGATGCCCAGCTGCGTCGCGGTGAGCCATGCGCGCTCGACCGCCCTGCCGCCCTGGAAATAGTCGGTGAGCCGGGCCCGCGGCAGGGTGATCAGCCCGACGGCCATCGCGCAGCGGATCGCCTTCTGCGCCATCTTCTCGAGCCCCCGGCCGCCGCCCCAGCGCCGCACGAGCTCCAGGGCGCGGTAATCCCGGCAGATCTTGAACCCCGCGAGATCGGTCGGCGAGAGCTCGAGCGTGCCGACGAACAGCCCGTCCCGGCGCGCCTCGGCCTCCGCCTCGGTCCAGCGGACCTCCCTCATCATGTCGGCGTGGGTCTGCCTCGCGAGCATCCGGAGCCGATCGCCGGCGCCGATGAGGGCGCCGATCTCGTCGAGCTCCGCCGGCGCCTCGAGCAGCCCGAGGCGCGCCCCGGGGATGGACTCGACCGCGGCGCGGAGGGCGGCGCGGTGCTCCTCTGCGAGCGGCGCCCGCTGGCCAGGGCGCCGGTTCGTGTGCCGGAGCCCGATGGCGTCCGCGAGGCCATCCATGGCGTGCTCCTCGGCGCCGGGGGTCGGCGCGCCGAAGAACGCGAACGTGGCGGCCAGGTCCTCGTCGCCCTCGCGCGGGAACGGCGAGACGCGCACGCTGAGCCCCTCGCGGTGCGCGGCGAGGACGACGTTCTCGGCGGCCGCGCCGAGCGCGACCACGCCGCCCGCGCCCTGGAAGTCGGCGAGCGACTCGGAGCGCGCGCGGTCGTGGAGCAGCCCGAGGCGACGGCCCTCGTGGACCCAGAGCCAGGGCTGGCAGTTGCCGCCCGAGGGCGCCGCGACGCCCGCCGCGACGAGCCGCCGCAGCCGCGCCGGGTCGAGCGCGACGGCGCCGGCCTCGGCGGCCGGGAGCGGGCCCGCCGCCGTGGCGAGGGCAGGGCCCGGCGCGCGCGGCGCGTCCGCGGCGGTAGGCTCTCCCTCGGGGCCGCTGATGAGCTGCTCCAGGTCGACATAGTACCGGCCCGACCGCACCGGCTCCCCGAGGGCGATCCGGCGCGCCGTGTCCGCGGCCGCCGCCCCGCCGTGGACGACCGCCGACCCGAGCTGAGGCCATGTGCTCACCGATTGCTGCACCTCGATGAGCGACGCGCGGAGCCGGACCGAGATCGCGTCTTGCCCGATGATCTGCATGACATAAGGCACCTTGTCCTCGGTCGACAGGCCGCGGAGGCGCTCGGGCGTGAGATCGCCGACGAGCCCATGGAGAATCGGCCGATCGCCCTCCAGATCGAAGCGCTCGACGTCGATGAGCCCCCGGTCGCTCGTCTCCATCACGACCGGTATGCGGCGGGCGCGCGCGTTCGCGCGGAGCAGGAGCTTGATATCGAGGCTGTCGCACTCGTCCACGAGGACATCGAGCTTGCCCCCGTCGAGCAGGAAGCGCTCGATATTGTCCTCCGTGACCCCCTCGGGGAAGCACGTCACGTGGAGGAACGGGTCGAGCTCGGCGATCTCGCGCGCCGTGGCGACGACCTTCGGCAGGTCGAGGTTGTGCGCGCCGGTCCGGATCCGGTTCAGGTTCGAGAGATCGAGGTGGTCGAAGTCCGCGAGGCGCAGCTCGCCGGCGCCCCGCTCGAGGGCGATGGTCATCGCCACGGACTGCCCCACCGAGAGGCCGACGACGCCGATGCGCCGGCGGGCGAGCGCCGCCTGCTCCTCGCCGCTGATCTTGTGCTTGTTCCGGTCGGTCCGCAGCTCGACGAACTCGGCCTCATCGAGCAGGTGCACGAGGCGGTGCGACCACGGATAGTAGACCCAGACTCCATAGGCCTCGATGGGGGCGCCGTTCAGGTGCTCTCCCACGAGCCGCGCGACGTCCCGCTCACCGAGGCGCTCCCGGGGGTGGCGTGTCTTCACGAGATCGGCGAGCTGCCGGTCGATCGTGTCGAAGATCTCGACCCGGGCGTCGTCGTGGAGCAGGCGGCCGAGCGCCTCCGCGTCGTCCTCGCGCGCCGGCCGGAAGAAGCGGGGCCGCCACGCGCCGTTCGGGGCCTCTCGCGCCTCTCGCGAGGAGATGAGCTGCTGCCAGCGGGTCGTGTTCATCGCGGTGGTCCGGTCCCCTCCTGCCACCGTCCTACCACCCCCGCGCCCCGGGCGTCGCCACGATCTTCCCGGCGGCCCCGGGTCAGCGCGGCGCGCGGGAAGGCCGGCCCTCGATCTCGAGTCTCATCTTCGTGACCTTGTGTTGCACCAGGGCGGCCTCAGGCCCGGTGACCTCCAGATAGCGCAGCGCGGCCACGACGTCGCTGCCCCGGAACGCCTTGACCCGCGGGTTGAACCAGCTGAGCGCAGTCCCGATCTGCCGGACGAGGAGCGCGTCCGTGCAGATCGCCACGGTGAGCGCGGTCTTGCTCACGTAGTCGTTGATGGATGCTCGCTGCTTCGCGTTGGGGCCCCCTCCGGCGGTCACCACGAGAGTCTTCGTGCAGCTGGGCGGGAGACTGCCCGCCGCCTGCATATACCCTTCCCATTCCTCGTCGCTCGGCGGTTCCCTGCCGTGGACGGCGATGAGCACGTGCTCCGTCGTGTCGAACAGCATGCTGGGTTTCGTCATCGTCTCACCGAGCGCGCACCGATCTTACGTCTGTGCACCGCCGAGCCGCCAGCGCGCACAGCCATCCCCTGGGATAGTCCTGCGTCTGGCCATCGGGCAAGGATCCGCGAGGTCCATGGGGTGCACCTAGGACGGTTCGATCGACGGAGCAACGACCACGAGCGACTTTCGATGCGGTGCTCCGGTGGACGGGCCGCGCGCGTCGCGGCGCGCGCGACTCCTCCCTGAGCGCGCGCGCGGCGCGACCGCGCCGGGCCGGCTCGACGTGGGGCGTCGCGGCGGATGGAGTCGCTCGAGCGGCATGGTCCTCTCGTTCGCGTCGTTCACGCCGCCCACCCAGGGCATACCCGAGTTATTTCCAATGTATTTCATGACGTGCTGCTGGGCAGTTGCACGGTGGGCTTCCAGCTGCTCTGTGGTCTATACTACGGGATGTGCGCTGGGGATCTTCCGCAGGCGGGTGCGGTGCGCGCCGCGTCGCACCGAGGCTTGACGGATGGCCCCCACCGCATGTAGCGCTCGATCGGTGGGCTGTGATGCCCTGCAGCCAGGGGCGGCGCCCGGCCTGTGGGTCGGGGCTGCCGAGTGACGACCTCGCCGGGGGGAAAGGTTTTTCACGATGCGTGTGCTGGAAAACTTCGTCGGCGGAGCCTGGTCTCGAGCTTCGGGGGCGACGCGCCTCGAGGTGAAGAACCCGGCGACCGGGGAATCTCTTGCAGAGGTGCCCCTCTCGACGGCGGCCGACGTCGACGCGGCGGTGAAGGCCGCGCAGGCGGCGTTCCCCGGCTGGAGCGCGACGCCGCCGGTGCAGCGGGCGCGCTACCTCTTCAAGCTGCGCGAGATCTTCGACGCCCATCGCGACGAGATCGCGGCGATCTGCACCTCCGAGCACGGCAAGACGCTGGCCGAGGCCCGGAACGATTTCGGTCGCGGCATCGAGAACGTCGAGCACGCGGCCGGCATCCCGGCCCTCCTGATGGGGCAGGGCCTCGAGGACGTCGCGTCCCGGATCGACTGCCACACGATCCGCCAGCCGCTCGGCGTCTTCGCCGCGATCACGCCGTTCAATTTCCCCCCGATGGTGCCGCTCTGGTTCTTGCCGTACGCGATCGCGACGGGGAACACGTTCGTGCTCAAGCCGTCGGAGCAGGTCCCGCTCTCGCAGCAGCGCATCTTCGAGCTGATCGAGCAGGCCGGGCTGCCGCCCGGGGTGGTGAACCTGGTCCACGGCGGCCGCGACGTCGTGAACGCCTTCTGCGCGCACAGGGACATCGCGGGCGTCTCGTTCGTCGGCTCGTCGGCGGTCGCGCGCCACGTGTACAAGAGCGCCGCGGAGGCGGGCAAGCGGGTCCAGGCGCTCGGCGGGGCGAAGAACTTCCTCGTCGTGATGCCGGACGCCGAGCGGCAGATGACGGTCGCCAACGTGGCCGAGTCCATCTACGGCTGCTCCGGCCAGCGGTGCCTGGCGGGCAGCGTCGTCGTGTGCGTCGGAGACGCGTACGAGGCGGTGCGCGACGGGCTCGTGCGCCGCGCGAAGGGGATCGTGCTGGGCGACGGATCGAAGCCGGGCGTGACCATGGGCCCGGTGATCTCGGCGGCGCACAGGGACCGGGTGCTCTCGTACATCAACCAGGGCGTGGCGGAGGGGGCGACGCTCCTCCTCGACGGCCGGGACGCCAGGGTCGAGGGGTATCCGAACGGCAACTGGGTGGGGCCGACGGTCTTCGACGACGTGCGGCCAGGGATGGTGATCGCGACCGAGGAGATCTTCGGGCCGGTCGCGTGCCTGATGCGCGCGAACGACCTCGACGAGGCGATCGCGATCGCGAACCGGAGCGAGTACGGCAATGCGGCGTCGATCTACACGTCGAGCGGCCGCGCGGCGCGCGAGTTCCAGCACCGCGCCGCTGCCGGGATGGTCGGCGTGAACATCGGCGTCGCGGCGCCCATGGCCTTCTTCCCCTTCGGCGGCCAGAAGGGCAGCTTCTTCGGCGATCTGAAGGCGCACGGCCCGACGGCCATCGATTTCTACACGGAGCGCAAGATCGTCATCACGAGGTGGTTCTGATGGCAAGGAATGTACTTGGCGGGCTGATCCAGTGCTCCACCCCGATCGGCGACGACGGCGCCTCCGTCATGGCCATCCGGGACGCGATGTTCGAGAAGCACCTGCCGTTCATCGACGAGGCGGGGAAGAGGGGTGTGCAGATCCTCTGTTTGCAGGAGGTCTTCAATACACCTTACTTCTGTCCTTCGCAGGACGCGAAATGGTGCGATGTGGCCGAGCCCGTCCCCGGCCCGACGGTCGAGCGGCTCGCGGCGTACGCCAAGAAGTACAAGATGGTGATGATCATCCCGATCTACGAGCGGGAGATGGCGGGCGTCTACTACAACACGGCCGCCGTGGTCGACGCCGACGGCACGTACCTCGGCAAGTACCGGAAGACGCACATCCCGCACACGAACGGGTTCTGGGAGAAGTTCTTCTTCAAGCCGGGGAACCTCGGCTATCCCACGTTCCAGACGCGGTATGCGCGGATCGGCGTCTACATCTGCTATGATCGCCACTTCCCGGAGGGGGCGCGGCTGCTCGGCCTGAACGGCGCCGAGATCGTGTGGAACCCCTCGGCGACGGTCGCCGGGCTCTCCCAGTACCTCTGGAAGCTCGAGCAGCCCGCGCACGCCGTGGCCAACGGCTACTTCATCGCCGCCTCGAACCGCGTCGGCACCGAGGCGCCGTGGAACATCGGCAAGTTCTACGGGACGAGCTACTTCTGCGACCCGCGGGGCAGCTTCCTCGCGACGGGGAGCGAGGACAAGGACGAGCTCGTCGTCGCGGAGATGAACCTCGACCTGATCGAGGAGGTGCGGAGGACGTGGCAGTTCTACCGCGATCGCCGGCCCGAGACGTACGGCGAGCTCACGGAACAGCTGCCCTGAGGGCCCGGGGCGGCGGGAGGACGGCGAGGTCAGCCAACGAGCGCGACGAGCGCGACGAGCGATGCAAAGTCCACCGCGAAGACATCAGCAGCGCCGGGGCGCTGGTCGCGGCCGGCTCTCTCCCCCGGCGTTTCCCCCGCCATGGCGGCGCCGCCCCCCGGAGGGGACCCGCCGCACGGCGCTCACCCGCGGAGGAGCAACATGGGCATCCTGATCAAGAACGGCGAGATCATCACAGCGAGCGACCGGTTCGTCGGCGACGTCTACTGCGAGGACGGGAAGATCGCCGCGGTCGGCGCGGGGCTGTCGAAGGAGCGCGCGGGGGACACCGTGATCGACGCCTCGGGGCAGCTCGTCTTCCCCGGCGGGGTCGACGCCCACGTGCACATGGAGCTGCCGTTCATGGGGACGGAGAGCTCCGATGATTTCGAGACCGGCACGGCGGCGGGCGTCGCCGGGGGCACGACCTCGATCATCGATTTCGTGATCCCGGCCCGAGGGCAGGCGCTGCTCGACGGGCTCGCGATGTGGAACGAGAAGGCGAAGAAGGCCGTCTCCGATTACGCCTTCCACATGGCCGTCACCTGGTTCGGCGACGATACCCTCAAGGAGATGGCCGTCTGCACGCGCGAGCACGGCATCCCGTCGTTCAAGACCTTCATGGCCTACCGCGGGGCCATCGGCGTCGACGATCCGGAGCTCATCCAGGTGATGGAGGCCGCCAAGGGCCTCGGCGCGCTCGTGACCGTCCACGCCGAGCACGGCGACGCGGTCGTCGCGCTCCAGAAGAAGCTCCTGAAGGAGGGCAAGACCCACCCGCGGTACCACGCGCAGAGCCGCCCCGCGCCGATCGAGGGCGAGGCGACGGGGCGCGCGATCATGCTCGCCCGGATGATCGGCGAGCCGATCTACATCGTCCACCTCACCTGCAAGGAGGCGCTCGCCGCGGTCACCGAGGCGCGGAGCCGGGGCCAGGTGGTCATGGCCGAGACGTGCCCGCAGTACCTCCTGCTCGACGACTCGGTGTACGAGAAGCCCGGCTTCGAGGGGGCGGCCTACGTGATGAGCCCGCCGATCCGGCCGAAGGGCCACCAGGACGCGCTGTGGGCCGCGCTCTCGTCAGGGCTCATCCAGACCGTGGCGACCGACCACTGCCCCTTCAACCAGGCCGGCCAGAAGGACATGGGCAAGGACGATTTCTCCCGGATCCCGAACGGCGCCGCCGGCATCGAGAACCGCCTCGCCCTGCTCTGGACCTACGGGGTGCTCGAGGGGCGGATCGACGTCCACCGCTTCGTCGATCTCTTCTCCACGCAGCCGGCCAAGATCTTCGGGCTGTACCCGCGCAAAGGCTCGATCGTGCCGGGCGGCGACGCGGATCTCGTGGTCTTCGACCCGAAGGGGAAGAGCACGATCTCCGCGAAGACCCACCACCACCGGTGCGATCGGAGCATCTTCGAGGGCTTCGAGGTGAAGGGGAAGCCGACGCACGTCATCGTCAACGGCCGGGTCCAGTGCACGGACGGCAAGCTCGACGTGCAGCGCGGCGCAGGGCGCTATCTACCCCGCCGGCTCGGCCCGACCCAGGGAGCCCAGGCCTTCTAGCCACCACCCACCATTCGAGAGGAGCCGCGCGAGCGCCAGCATGACCCGAGCCCCGATACGCCTCTCAGCCCTCCCGTCCGGCCGGATCGAAGAGCGATTCGAGGACAAGAGCCCGCGCTACACCGACGCCGAGGCGATCGCCGAGGCGAACCGGTGTCTCTATTGCGTCGACGCGCCCTGCATCAAGGCGTGCCCGACGGCGATCGATATCCCGAGCTTCATCCGGAAGATCGCGGCCGGCCAGGTGAAGGGCGCGGCCCGCACCATCCTCACGGCCAACCTGCTCGGCCAGTCGTGCGGGCAGGCCTGCCCCGTCGAGGTGCTCTGCGCGGGCGACTGCGTCTACAACGCGTGGGGGCGCGAGCCGATCGCGATCGGCCGCCTCCAGCGCTACGCGGTCGAGTCGGCCCTCGCGCGCGATCCGCGGATCTTCCGGGCGAAGCCGCCCACCGGCAAGAGCGTCGCGCTCGTGGGCGCGGGGCCCGCGTCGATCGCCGCGGCGGGCTACCTCGCCCTCGAGGGGCACCGCGCCGTGATCTTCGAGCGGAAGGCGATCCCCGGCGGCCTGAACACGCTCGGGATCGCGCCCTACAAGATGAAGGGGCACGAGGCGCTCCACGAGCTCGAGTGGGTCCTGTCGCTCGGGGACGTCGAGCTCCGCGCCGGCGTCTCGGTCGTCGCGCAGGCGGCCGGGCCGGGGGAGGTCTCCGCGCGCGACCTGGTCGCGGAGTACGACGCGGTCTTCCTGGGGCTCGGCCTGGGCGCCGACGCGCGCCTCGGCCTCCGCGGGGAGGACGGCGACGGCGTGGTGGGCGCGACCGCGTTCATCGAGCGGCTCAAGGCCGACCCGGGCCTCGACCTCGCGGGCGTGCGGCGCGCGGTCGTCATCGGCGGCGGCAACACGGCGCTCGACGTCGCCCACGAGCTGGCCCTGCTCGGGGTCGACGTGGCCGTTGTGTACCGCCGCTCCGAGGCCGAGATGTCGGGCTACGCGCACGAGCTCGAGGGCGCGCGGGTCGCCGGCGCGCGCCTCGTCGAGAACCGGGTGCCGGTCGAGGTGGTGCGCGAGGGCGGCAAGGTCGTCGCGCTGCGGATCGCGCCCGCCGACGCGGGGGCGCGGGGCCCCGCGCCGGGGCCGGCCGAAGAGGAGCTCCTGCCCGCCGACCTCGTCGCGGTCGCGATCGGGCAGAGCCGGGCGACGCAGGTGGCGCTCGCGTTCGAGGGGGTGGTGCTCGACCCGAGGGGGCGCGTGGTGGTCGACCCGGCGACGCACCGCACGGGCAACCCGAAGGTCTACAGCGGCGGCGACTGCGTGAACGGCGGCAAGGAGGTCGTCAACGCGGTCGCCGAGGCGAAGATCGCCGCGCGCGCGATGCACGAAGCGATGACGACGCGGGCGGGCGGCGCGGCGCCCGTGCCCTCACCCCAAGGGAGCTGAGCGATGGCCGACCTCTCTATCGACTTCGCCGGGATCAAGAGCCCGAACCCGTTCTGGCTCGCCTCGGCGCCGCCGACCAACACCGGAGATCAGGTCCGGCGCGCCTTCGACGCCGGCTGGGGCGGCGCCGTCTGGAAGACGCTCGGGAACCCGATCGTCAACGTGTCGAGCCGGTTCGGCGGCATCGACTACGGCAACACGCGGCTCATGGGGCTCAACAACGTCGAGCTCATCACCGATCGCCCGCTCGACGTGAACCTCAAGGAGATGCGCGAGATCAAGCGGCGTTACCCGGGCCACGCGCTCATCGCCTCGCTGATGGTCGAGACGAAGGACGAGTGGCGCGAGATCATCCGCAAGGCCGAGGACACGGGCGCGGACGGGCTCGAGCTCAACTTCGGCTGTCCGCACGGGATGTGCGAGCGCGGCATGGGCTCGGCCGTCGGCAACGAGCCGGCGGTCCTCCAGGAGATCGCGCGCTGGGCCGTCGAGTTCGCGACGACGCCGGTCATCGTGAAGCTCACGCCCAACGTCGGCGACATCCTGGAGCCGGGCGAGGCCGTGCTCCGCTCCGGGGCGCACGGCGTCTCGCTGATCAACACGGTCAAGTCGCTCATGGGCGTCGATCTGGAGCGGATGGTCCCGCTCCCGCGGGTCGGCGGCGCGTCGACGAACGGCGGTTATTGCGGGCCCGCGGTCAAGCCGATCGCGCTCCACCTGCTGAGCCAGCTGGCGCGCCACCCCGGCGTCGGCCGGCTGCCCATCTCCGGCATCGGCGGCATCTCGAACTCCCGCGACGCCGCCGAGTTCATCGCGCTCGGCGCGACGAGCGTCCAGGTCTGCACCGCGGTGATGCATTACGGCTACCGCATCGTCGAGGAGATGATCGAGGGGCTCAGCGACTGGCTCGACGATCACGGGATGCGCTCGGTGAACGAGCTGCGCGGCAGGGCGATCCCGCAGGTCCAGGAGTGGGGCGAGCTCGACCTCTCGTACCGCGTTGTCGCGGACATCAGCGTCGACAAGTGCATCGGGTGCCAGCTCTGTTACGTCGCCTGCATGGACGGGGCGCACCAGTGCATCCACCTGCCGGGGAGGACGGAGGCGGAGGCGCGCGCGGCGGGCCACACCCACCTCCCGAAGGTCCTCCCGGATCGCGCGGTGTCGGCGGATCCGAGCGGGGACGCGGCGCCGTCGCGGGTCCCGTTCGTCGACGAAGAGGAGTGCATCGGCTGCAATCTGTGCGCGCTGGTGTGCCCGGTGCCGGGGTGCATCACGATGAGGGAGGTGCCTTCAGGCAAGCCCCCCGAGACGTGGAACGACCGTGTCCAGAAGGGGACGGACTTCGTGCCCGGCGGGCTGGAGTCGACCGCCCGCGCGCGGAGCTCGTGATCCCGGGCTCCTGGCCAGGCGGCCAGGAGCCCGCGACGACCGCGACCGCGCCGGGGCGCTGCCCGGGCTACGGGGCGAGCTTCACGACGATCGCGTCCTCGTGGTCGTACGTGCCCACGCCGATCACGTTGCCGGCGCTGTCCACGGCCAGATCGAAGATCTCGCCGCGGTCCGCGCTGCCGATCGGGTCGACCGACCACAGCACGGCGCCCGACGGCGAGAGCTTCGCGATCGCGCCGCGGGGGTTGACGAACACATTGCCGGCGCTGTCCACGGCGACGGAGTGGATGTCCCAGGAGCTGGAGAGCGTGCCGAGGCCGCTCGTATCGACGCTCCACAGCGGAGCGCCCGAGCCGGTGAACCTGGTCACGGTCGTTCCCAGGGCGACGACCAGGTCCCCGGACCAGGTCGCGGCGACCTCGCCGTCGCCCGGCGCCCCGGAGACGACCTGGCTGAACACGTGATTTCCCGCCGCGTCGAACTTCGCCAGGTACGTGCCCTGAGCCGCGGGCGAGCTCGCCAGCGGTCCGCCGCCGAGGTCGAGCGCGCCGGAGAAGCTGCCGAGGACGATGACATTGCCCGCGCCGTCGAGGGCGACGCTCGTCGGATCGCTGTCGTACGGGTCCGCCGCGAAGGTCCTGGTCCAGATCGGCGCGCCCGTCGCGCCGAGCTTCGCGACGAGGAGCTCGCTGCCCGGCGCGCCACCGAGGGGGCCGGCGCCGAGATCGACCGTGTCCCAGAGGACGCTGGCGAGCGCGGCGTCCGAGCCGGCCCGGGCGACCTCGACCTGGGTGAGGCCCTCGACCTCCGCGACGAGCTCGCCCCACGCGCTGTACCGCTGCAGGCCGGAGTTCGAGCCCACGAGCAGCTCGCCGGACCCCGACGCGGCGACGCTCAGGACGGTGTCGCCGTGGAGCGGGCGCGTGTTCCATGCCCCGTACCCCGCGGGGTCGAGCTTCGCGAGGAACTGGGTATTCCACAGCTCCATGGGGGCCGGCGCGCCGTTCTCGGCGAAGTCGATCGGGCCATAGGCGTAGCCGCCGAAGATCACGTTGTCCGCGCCGTCGACCGCGACGGCGCGCGCGCGCATCGACTCGTACCAGCCGTTGACGAAGCGCCTGCTCCAGAGGACGCTGCCGGGGGCGCACGGCGCGCAGCTCGGGCCCCCGCAGTCCACGCCGGACTCGGCGCCGTTCTGGATCCCGTCCTCGCAGGTGTCGTGGTAGCAGACCGTGAGCGCCGGCCGCTCCGTGGCGCTCGCGCTCTCGCTGCTCCGCAGGGTGCTCCGGGTCACCGCGTCCTCCTCGATCAGCACGCCGTGGTTGGCGAGCTCGCCGCTCACCCAGGCCTGCGCGAGCGCGGTCACGTCGACGTTCCGGAAGCCGGTGGTGCCGGAAGGACCGCCGGTGACGAAGGAGGCCTCGATCGCAGGATCGAAATGGCCGCCGCCGCCGGAGTTGCCCCACGTGACGCCCGACTCCGTCCACGGGGCGGTGGCCCGGTGGACGCGCACGGTGCTGCTCTCGATCTTGTACGTCTGGTACAGCGACAGCGTCGCCGAGGCGATCTCCGCGCTCGCCGGGACGCCGGCGAGGTCGAACCGGAGGAGGCTCCGCCGGACGCCGCCCGTGCCGGTGCCCGTCGAGAGCGTGGTGCTGGCGCCGTCGTTCCACGTGGGCGATACCTGCCAGAGCGTCGCGTCGGCCACGTCGCCGCCGAGGCCGCGCCGGAAGGTCACGCACCGCGGGTCGCACGCGTCGCCATGCCCGTCGGCGTCGCTGTCCACCTGCGACGGATTCGCGGCGTCAGGGCAGTTGTCGTCCGCGTCGATCACGCCGTCGGCGTCGCTGTCCTGCGCGAGCTCGAACGCGTACGCGGGAGAGCCCACGATGACCGAGCTCCCCGAGATCGCGACGGTCTTGCCGAACGCGCCGCCGGTCGGCCCGCTGCCGGCGAGCTTGGCCTGCGGGCCCTCGACCCACTCGCCGCCCGTCGGCACGAACACGTACGCCGCGCCCGCGTCCGGTTGATCGAGGCGATCGGCCAGGATCGCGCCGACGATCGCCGCGCTGCCGGAGACCGCGACGGCGCCTCCCAGGCCGTCTCCGGTCCTGCCGTCGTTCGCGATCAACCTGGCCTCCTGGTTCCAGCCGCTCGCTCCGCGGTCGAACACGTAGGCCATGCCCCGCCCGAGGCGGTACCACGGCATCGGCGGGCTGTCGGTGCCCGGCGCGCCCACGACGATGCGCCCGCCCGAGATCGCGACCGAGCTTCCGAAGCGATCGTACGTCTCCGGCGGGGGCGCCGCGAGCCTGCGCGCGTCGCCCCAGTCGCTCGCCTCGAATACGTACGCGGCGCCCACGCCGTCGTCCTCCATCCACCACCTGTCCCCGGGCGAGCCCACGACCACCGTGCCGCCCTCGATCGCGACGGGCGGCGCGCTCCAGGCGTTGGCGCCGGCCGGGGCGACGAGCTCGACCTCCT
Organism: Sorangium sp. So ce281; assembly: GCF_051527395.1. Lineage (NCBI taxonomy): Bacteria > Pseudomonadati > Myxococcota > Polyangiales > Polyangiaceae > Sorangium > Sorangium sp. So ce281. The sequence goes on along the minus strand of NZ_CP150322.1, from coordinate 8,314,504 downwards.
CGCTCCAGGCGCCGCCGCTGCGGGCGAACACGTAGGCCGACGTCTCGGCGGAGAGGACGGCCCGGTCCCCGTCGACCGCGACCGCCCCGCCCGCGGGGTTCGACGACCCGCCGCTCGCGACGAGCTTGGCCTGCTCGGACCACACGCCCCCGCTCCGCACGAACACGTAGGCGGCGCCCGCGCCCCCGGTGCCCCAGGGCGCCCCGACCACGGCCGTGTCCGCCGAGATCGCGACCGAGGCGCCGAAGTTGTCGCCCGCGGCCCCGTCGCCCGGGACGAGCCTGGCTTGCTGCGTCCAGGCGCCGCCGCTCTTCACGAACACGTACGCCGCGCTCCCGGGCGCCCCGACGATCGCGGTGTCGCCCGACATGGCGATCGCGTCACCGTCCAGGTGGATCGGGGTCGAGCCGTCGAGCGCGACGAGCGCCGTCCGCTCCGAGGCGGCGAGCGGATCCACCGTCACCGGGTACGCGGCCCCGGCGGTGTCCACGCGCAGCGACAGCGTGCGCCCGTCGACGCCGAGCTCCATCCACGCGGGCAGCGTCCGGCCCGCGGCGTCGGCGGCGTGGAGATCCGTGTACCGCATCGCCGCCGCGCCGGACGCCTCGCGCAGCGCGACCCCCTCGCCGCCGGCGAGCGGCGTCGCGCGGAGATCGCCGCCCAGGGCGAGCTCGATGACGAGGTCCTGGTCCCCGGGGGCGAGGCAGGGCGGCGCCCCGGGCACCGTGAAGCCCTGCTCCAGCCCGAGCGGCCCGTTCACGTACCACTCCACGAGCCCCTCGCCCGGCGACGCGCCCTGCCGGCGGAGCTCCACGCGGTTCTTCGTGGCGGTCGGGGACGCGCGCGGCACCTCGCGCAGATCGCCCGCGCATCCATACCGGGCGGCGGCCATCGAGAAGCTCCACCGCGCCTCGCCCTCCGGGGCGATCCGCACGCCCGAGGCGCTGAAATCGGCCGCGAGCCGGTGCCCCGGGTTCGGCGCGCGCAGGCTCGCCTCGTTCCCGCCCGGGGGCGCCTCGATCACCCGGTAGCTCTCGGGCGCCGACGCCTGCACGGCCGCGATGTACGCCGCCCGCAGGCGCGCGGGGGCCGCCGCCGTGCCGGGCGCCGTGGGCGCCGCCGCCGCGCCGTCCACCGGCGGCGCGGGGTCTCGCGGCGCCTCGGTGGAGGCGCAGCCCCCCACCATGGCGGCTGCGGCCATCACCTGTCCAATCCTCCCCATTCGATCTCCCATAGACTGGATCTCCCTCTGGCTGACGCTCCTCCGCGCAGGCGCACCGGGCGCCGGACCGCTCCGCGCCGGAGGGCAGCGAGCTCGCGGCGCCTCATCGCAAGGTCCGCGCCCTCGCCGCGGACGGGGGCCGCGCCCCGGGCGGTCCTCCGTCGGCCGCGAGCGGGCGCCCACCGGGGCGCCGCGGGCTCGCCCCGGTGCAGCGCCGCGCGGCCGGCGTTTGCGAGCGACGCGCGGCCGCGTCCGATTTCGTGACACGCGCGGCGCGGTGACCGGAACAAACAACACGGAGGGCAGGAGCCCTCGCTGGAGGAACATGGTCCCGAAAGACGCAGCGACGATCACCCCGCGGAATCGCGGTCTCACGCCGAACGCCCAGGCGAAGCAGGGGCGGGCGGGCATGTCCGATCACGAGGAGCGGGCCGAGCTGCTCGCCGATCACCGCCCGGAGCTCGCGCGCCTGCTGCAGAGCCTCCCGGCCCGCAGCAGCGCCCCCGCGCCGCTGACGGGCTATCTCCTCTCCTTGCGAGAACCGACGGGCTACCTCATCGCGATCGGCCTGCAGCAGCGCGACCCGGCTCTCGAACCCGAGCGCATGCTCCGCGCCGCCCTGGCCGCGGGCGAGCGCGCGCCGATGCTGGTCGGCGTGATGGCGCGCTCGGCGATGGCCGAGAGCATCGCGCCGCTCGCGCCGGTCACGCGCGCGGTCGCCGCGCGCCTGAAGCGACCGGCCCCCTCCGGCACGCTGCGGGTCGTCGTCGCTGCGGCCGGCGGGGCGGAGCTCTTCACCGTGAAGCTCTCGGAGCTCACGTCCCCCTCGTCCGGCTCCGGCTGAGCGAGCTGCCCGCTCCGGCGCTCACTCGCTGGCGTAGACGCGCCGCTCCATCGCGTCGAGCCCCAGGTACACCACCCGGCCGTCGAGGCTCGCGCCCCCGCGCTCGGCGCCCTCGGGCGCCGGCCGGCGGTCGGCGGCCTCGTCGCCTTTGCGCAGCGCCTCGTACTCCGCGACGGAGACGCGACGGCACCCGTCGAGCGGGGCGTCGATCTCGAGGGCGGCCACGAGCGCCCCGGCCTCCGGCCCGATCCTGCCCGCGAAGAACTCGGCGCAGCAGCCCGAGCCGTAGCTGAACAGCCCGACGCGCTGCCCCTGGAGCGCGCGGGCCTCCGCGTTCAGCAGGGACGCGAGCGCCAGGTAGAGCGAGCCCGTGTAGATGTTGCCGATGCGCGACGGCAGATCGAGCGACGGCTCCACCTCGACGGCGAAGCTCTCGTCGGCGGCCTGCTCGGTCAGGCCGTCCATCGCCAGCCGGTGGCGGTGGGCCTTGCGGGCCATCTTGCCGTAGGGGACGTGATAGCAAGTGCGCGCGAGGGGATCGCCGTCGCCCGCCACGCGGCGCCACTCGCCGTAAGCCCCGGCGAGGGCGTCGAGGTAGCACTGCACCGAGTAGTGACCGTCGACGAGCGCCTCCTTGTGGTGGAGCGGCCGCCAGAAATCGTAGACGTCGCGCGCGTACGTGCCGGTCTGGCCGACCTCGATCTCGACGAGGCGCGGCCGCTCGCGCACGAGCAGCGCCACGGCGCCGGCGCCCTGGGTGGGCTCGCCCGCGGAGCCGAGCGCGTAGCGCGCCACGTCCGAGCACACGACGAGCGCGGCGCGGCCGCGGGCCGAGCCCGAGGCGATCCAGTCCACCGCGTTGAGAAGGCCCGCGGTGCCCCCGAAGCAGGCGTGCTTGGCCTCGAAGACCCGGCACGCGCTCGGCAGCCCGAGCAGGCCGTGGAGGAAGGAGGCCGCCGGCTTCGCGTGATCCACGGCGGTCTCGGTGCCCACGACGCAGAGCCCGATGTCCGCGGGGCTCGCGCCCGACCGCTGGAACAGCCGGCGGGCCGCGTTGGCGCCGAGGGTGATCGGATCCTCGTCGGGCGCAGCGATCGCCATCCGGCGGGTCCCCAGGCCGGTCAGGTACTTGGAGGGCGCGATGCCCCGCGCCTCGGCGAGCTCGGCGAGCTCGACGAAGCGGCGGGGGACGGCGAGCGCGATCGCATCGATGCCGATGCGAGGAAAGTCATGACGTAGGCTCATACCTGCATCCTAGGGGCGCATTGTGCAGAGACCATCCAGCCCACGCGGAGCGTCCGAGGAGCCGAGGCGCCCGCCGCGCTGCGGCGCCGCTGCGGCGCCGCGTTCCAGCTGGCGCCCTCGCTTCGCGCTACAGGTGGCGCGTGGCGCGTGGCCGCGCCTCCATCCACCGCGCCTCGCCGTGCGCACCACGTGGAATGACAAAGACGCTTCCATGATACATGTCATGGAACAGCCTCCGAGAAAAATCGCGGTCAGGTCAAAATCGTCACCACATCTCGTTGCAATTGTGCAATCTGAAATAGCGCGTTCATGCGCCCTAGCGGTCGAGGTTCATGTGAAGCTCTCCCGGTCTACCATGTTGGTTCCGCTTCTTGGGTTGGGTGTTCTGGTGATGACCGGCGCCGCAGGGTGCTCCTGCAGCTCCGGGGCGGAGGGCGACGCGGACGCGACGGCTGGAGCGAACGTCGGTGGAGCCGGCGGCGCGGGTGGGGGCGGCGAGGGCGGCGCGGGCGGGGGCGAGGGCGGCGCGGGCGGTGACGACGGGGGGACGATCGGCAACGGCTCCAGCGGCTCCAACACGGGTGGCAGCGGCCCCGTGACGCCCGATACGGCCTGTGTCGCCACGGTCGCCGAGGCCACGCTCACGAAGCGGCCGGTCGACATCGTGTTCGTCATCGACAACTCGCCCAGCATGGCGAACGAGATCATCAGCGTACAGAACAACATCAATGAGAGCTTCGCCTCGATCATCGGCGAGAGCGGCATCGATTACCGCGTCATCATGATCTCCGCGCACGGCGCTGCGGAGGTCGACGACTCGATCTGCGTCGGCGCTCCGCTCAGCGCCGCGAGCTGCGCCCCGGTGCCGGAGGCGCCGGGGAACAACCCGCCCGTCTTCTACCATTACAGCCACGAGATCAGGAGCAACGACGCGCTCTGCGTGCTCCTCGGGAGCTACAACGGCGGCATGCCCGACCAGTACGGCGTGGCGCCGTCCGGGTGGTCGGAGTGGGTGCGCGAGGACTCGTTCAAGGTGATCACCGTGATCACCGACGACCACGTGGGCTGCCAGTCGACGCACCTCCCCCGCAACATCTATATCGACGACACGCGGCAGCCCTGGGAGGAGGTCGCCACGGACTTCGAGGAGCTGCTGTTCGGCCTGGACCCGGCGGTCTTCGGCGACGCGACCGCGCCCAACTACGTCTTTCACAGCATCGTAGGGCTCCACGAGAACACGGTCCCCACGGACGCCTACGCGCCCGACGCGGACGTGGTCGAGGAGACGTGCGGCACCGCCGTGGCGCCGGGCACGGGCTACCAGACGCTCAGCAAGAGGACGGGCGGCCTCAGGTTCCCGCTCTGCCAGACGGACTCTTATGACGTGGTGTTCCAGGCGATCGCGGAGGGCGTCATCACGGGCGCGGTGGTCGCGTGCGAGTTCGCGGTGCCGGACTCGCCGCCGGGGGAGATCATCGACCTCTCGACCGTGGTCGTCCAGTACACGCCCGGCGACGGGAGCGAGCCGCAATCGTTCGCCCAGGTGGCGAGCGTGGCAGCGTGCGCCCCGGGCTCCTTCTACATCGAGAACGACATGATCACGCTCTGCCCCGACGCGTGCCGGCTGGTCCAGGACGACGCCATGGCGGCGGTCGACGTCCTCTACGGCTGCGATCCCGAACCGGCGCAGTGAGCTCGTCGGCCGGGCGGCGGCGCCGGTGAGCGCGGCCGCCGCCCGCTTTGGGCCGGCGCGGGGCGCGTCGAGCGCCCTGCGCGGCGGCCTGGCGCGTCTCCCGCGCGAACGCTCAGAGACAGCAGCGGAAGCCGATGTCCGCAGACGGGGTGAGGCGATCCTGGTCCAGGAGCGCATCGCACCTGGCCGCCTTCAGCGTGTCGCGCGTGATGTCATCCTCGTCCTGCTGCGAGGCCCGCGAGCCGCCGCGGACGAGGCAATTGCCCTGCGCGTCACAGGAGTTCTCCCACTCCGCCACGTTGCCGCTCATATGAAAGAGGCCCGTGATTCCGCCTTCGCAGGGCGAGATCGGCGGGAGCGGGTTGGGGGGCACGGGCTTCCTGGCGAACTCGCCGCTCGAGTCGCCCACCTTGCAGGTCGCCTCACTATAGAGATCGCTGTACGGGTATTCGTTCACGCCCTGGCCGGAGCACGCGTTGAACCACTCGCTCCGCGTCGGGCTCGCGAAGTCGGCAGGCGAGTTCGCGCCTCCGCCGATCCTGCCGCAGAGGTGTTTGCCCATGTAGGAGCAGTACGCGTAGGCGTCGCACCAGTCGACGTGGGTGACGGGCACTCGCCCCTCCGTGTAGGGCCACCCGCTCGAGGGACGGTAGATGTTCCCCGCGCACTCCGCCGGCATGCCGGCGAGCACCGGGTTCGCCTGGAGGAAGAGATCGTACTCCTGCTTCGTCACCTCGTATTGATCGATGCAGTAGCTCCCGCCGCCGCTCACGGGCGAGATCACCATCCACGCCGGGCACGCGCAGACGCGGTTCGTGGCGTTGCAGATCGACGTCGCGCAGTCGGCGTTGGCGCTGCAACGCTGCCCCGCCGGGCACCGGGCGCTGCACCCCTCCGTGCCGCCGCAGTCGATGTCGGTCTCCTTGCCGTTCTTCACGCCGTCGCTGCAGGTCGCGGCCTGGCAGACCTGCTCGTGGCAGACGAGCTCGATACAGTCGGTCGATTTGGAGCACGCGTCGCCGGGCGGGCAGCCGGGGCAGATCCCGCCGCAATCGACGTCGGTTTCCTGGCCGTTCTTCACGCCGTCGCTGCAGGCCGGCTCCAGACACTGGCCATTCACGCAGCTCGACGACTCGCAATCCGAGCCCGCCGCGCAGCCCTTGCTGGTCTTGCACGGCGGGCACGCCGGGTTGTCGTCGCGCGGCGCGGCACCGCCGCCGCAGTCGGTGTCCGTCTCGTCGCCGTCCTTCACGCCGTTGTCGCACCGCGCCGCCACGCACGCGCGCCCGGCGCCGCCGCTGCCCCCGCCGCCCTCCTCGCACCGCCCTGAGAAGCAGTCCGCGGCCTCCGCGCACGCCTGATCGACCCGGCACGGCGTTGCGCAGGCGCCGCCGCAGTCGACGTCCGTCTCGTTGCTGTCCTTCGCGCCGTTGGAACAGCTCGGCATCTCGGCGCCGCCTTGCCCGCCGGCGCCGCCCTGTCCGCCGGTGCCGCCCTGCCCACCGGCGCCGCCCTGCCCACCGGCGCCGCCCTGTCCGCCGGTGCCGCCGCCCTGTCCGCCGGTGCCGCCGCCCTGTCCGCCGGTGCCGCCGCCCTGTCCGCCGCTGGTCGTGACGCCGCTCGAGGGCAGGTCCCCCGTCGTGGGAGGCCGGTATCTGTCTTCGCTGCTGCACGAGACAGACGCGGCGAGGGCCACGAGGGGAATCAGAACGACGGACGACCTGAGCATGGAGGTGCCTCCCTGTGTTCGAACACGAGGTCAGAGATAGAGGCTCAGCTTACTTGCGACGTCGCCTGTCCCGGGTGACAAAAAGATGCTCCCGCCCGGCGGCCGGAATCACCGCCTTGTGGGCTCCCCCGGACGGCGGATGGCCTCTCGCTCTCGCCCCAGCGCGGCTGGCGCTTCAGGGCGCGTGTCCGTCGAGCCAGCCTTGCGCGAGCTCCAGGATCCGCGCGTTGTCGGGGACATCGCGCAAGAAGCGCTCGCGCCAGACAGGATCGCCGATCCTCCCGGCCCGCACGAGCAGCCCGTTGCGGGCCAGGGCGATGGCGCCCTTGGCCTCGGCCATCTGGCCCGTCGCGGCCAGCGCCTCGGCGTGGACCAGGCGCACCAGCGGGCCCTCCTCGTCACGGGGGCCCGACTCGAGCAGGGACAGGGCCTGCGTCGTGGCGGCGAGCGCCTCGCCGGCGCGCCCGAGATCGAGCAGCGCGCGCGCGCGCGCCGCGATGGCCGCGGGGAGCCGCTCCGGCACCCCCCGCGCGAGCGCCTCGGCCGCCTGCGCCTCCGCCTCGGCGAGCGCGGGCTCCCCCGCGAGGAGCAGGACGCGCGCGAGCTGGAGCCGGCTCTCGCACTCCCGCCGCCGGTCGCCGCGGCGCGTGAGCGCCTCGATCGAGCTCCGCAGGGCCGCCCTCGCCGCGTCGACCTCGCCCGCGTGGGCCAGCGCGAGGCCGAGGTTCTGCAGCGCGTTCGGGACCCGGTCGTCGAGCGCCATCCGCTCCGCCTCCTCGAGCCCGGCGCGGAGGACCCCCGCCGCCGCCTCGAAGTACCCGAACTGGACGTAGCAGAGGCCCATGTTGAGCCGCGCCCGGCACGCCTCGCGGCGATCGCCGATGTCCTCGAACGCGGCGAGCGCCGCGCCCATGCTCGCGATGCAGGCGCTCGGATCGCCGTTGTGCTGCCGGAGGAGCCCGTGCAGGTAGAGGAGCTTCGCCTCGATCATGAGATCCGCGGCCGACGCGTCCTCCGTCGCGCGCTCGACCGCGTCGATCAGCGCGTCGACGCACGCGTAGCGGCCGCCGAGCAGGAGCACGATCGCCCCCTCGAGCAGGCAGGCGTTCCTCGCGATGCGCGCGCCGTCGAGCGGCTCCGTGCCGAGGACGACCATCATCCAGCGCTCGACGCGCTCGTAGTGGCCCTGCTTGTGCCCCGCCCCCGCGAGCTGCGTGAACGCCGAGAACCACGCCACGGAGCCCGGCGCGAGGTGCCGCGTCGCCTCGATCCCGCGCTGCTCCGCGAGGGCCGGCTCGCCGCGCCAGAGCAGCGCCTCGGCCTCGACCAGGCGGAGCGCGCCCACCGCGGCAGGATCCGGCCTGCAGGCGATGCCGCGCTCGGCGCAGGCGATCGCCTCGGCGAGGTCGTTGCCGCGGAGCGCGTTGTCGGCGGCGCGCAGGTACCACTCGGCGGCCTTCTCGGGCTCCTCGCCGCGCTCGAAGTGCTCGGCGAGCGCCCTCGGATCGCCCTCGCCGGCCGCCTCGAGGAAGCTGCCCGCGAGCGCGTGGCCGATGCGGAGGTCGCGCGCCGTCAGCATGCCGTAGGCCGCCTCGCGGACGAGCGCGTGGCGGAAGCAGTACTCCGCGTCGTCCCGCGGCCGCCCCTCGCCCCGCCGCGCGATCACCTCGCGCCGGAGCAGCTCCGCGAGGACCTGCGCGATGTCGGCGCTCCCGAGGAGCGCGGCGACCGCGCTCGACCTGAACGTCTCGCCGAAGATGCTCGCCGCCCGGAGGAGCCGCCGCGCCTCGGGGTCGAGCGTCTCCAGCCGCGCCTGCACCATGGCCACGACCGTCTCCGGCTGGCCCTCGCTGTTGCCCTCGGCGGCCGCGCGGATCTGCTCCTCGAGGAAGAACGCGTTGCCGTCGGCGCGCTCGACGAGCCTCCCCACGAGGTCGTGCGTCGCGTGCGCGCCCAGCGCCTCGCGCACGAGCCGCTCGCTCGCGCGGCGCGGGAGCGGCGTGAGGTGGAGCTCGTGGGCCAGCCGGCCCTCCCAGAGCTTCGGGAAGAGCCGGCGCACGTCGGGCCGCCCCAGCGCCAGCACGAGCAGCGGCATGTCCTTGAGCTGGCGCAGCGCCTCGTCGACCATCGTGACGGTGGGGAGGTCGCCCCACTGGAGGTCCTCGAGCACGAGGAGCACGGGCCCCGCGCGGCACGCCGCCTGGAGGAAGTCCTCCCAGGCGTGGCGGAGCTGGTCGCCCATCAGCACGGCGTCGCGCCGCGCGAGCCGGAGCTGCACGTCGTGCTCGTCGGGGAACGGCGCGCCGACGAGCTCGCCGAGGAAGGCCGCGACGCGGGGCGCGTCGATGCCCCCGTGCTGCTCCACGCGGCTCCGGACCTTGCGCTGCCGCGCCTCCAGGGGCTCGCCGTCGGCGACGCCGAGGGCGTCCCGGAGCGCGCTCGCGAGCAGGCCGAAGGCCGCGCCGGCGCCCATGGGGTCGCCCTGGCCGAGCCAGACCTCGATCCTGTCTCCCCGCTCGCGGAGCTTGCGGATGAGCTCCTTTCGCAGGCGCGACTTGCCCATCCCGGCCTCGGCCGTCACGAGCACCGCGCCCGCGGCGCCCTCGTCGATGCAGCGATCGACCTCGGCCACGAGCATGGCGAGCTCGCGCTCGCGGCCCACGTAGGTGGTCGGCTTGCCGAGCAGCTGCGCGGTCCGCTCGTCGCGCGCCCCGTGCAGGACGCGGCCCGCGGCGTCCTCGGTGACGTCGAACCGCATGCCGATGAGGCCCGCGGTCACCTCGTCGATGCGGACGCCCGCGGCGGGGGAGCGGTCGTCGTGGGCGGCGAGCATCTGGAAGGCGCGGTCGATGAGCTCCCCGACGGGCACGCGCGCCGAGAGCTCCGCCCGGCCGGTGGCGAGCGCGACGGGCCCGCCGCCGAGCAGCTCCTGCAGCGCGAGCGCGCACCTGGCGGCCCGCGCCGCGAGGTCGGTCGGCGCGCCCGCGCCGGACAGCACGATGAGCGGCGAGCGGCCCTCGAGGAGCTCGAGCTCGCCGCGGTACTGCTCGGCCACGTCGTGCAGCTGCCAGAGCTCTGCCTGGCGCGGCTCCGCCGCGGCGCTGGAGCTGACGGCGCGCTCGCGGGTGACCACGAGGCAGGTCACGCGCCGCTCGCCTGTCGTGAGCTCCACCGCGCGCGGCGGGAACGAGCGAGGCCCGCCGACGCTGCTCTCGGGCGCGTCGATCGCGGCGAGCTCGGCCGCCACGGCGCTTCCATCGGCCGGCCGGTCCAGCGGCGATTTCGCCAGCATGCGGGCGACGAGATCGTCGAGCGCGGCGGGGGTGCCGGGCCGGAGGTCGCGCGCGCGGGGCGGCTCCTCGAGGAGGACCTTCATCAGCACGGCGAGCCCGGCGTTGCCCTGGAAGGCGGCGCGGCCGGTGAGGCAGCGGTAGAGGATGCAGCCGAGGGCGAACACGTCGGCGCGGGCGTCGACGCTGAGCTCGCCGCGCGCCTGCTCGGGGGCCATGTACCCGGGCGTGCCCAGGACGAGGCCGGCGGCCGTGAGCGGCTCGTCGGTGACGGCGCGGGCGAGGCCGAAGTCGATGAGGTGCACGCGATCGAGCGAGCCGCCTTCGAGCAACAGGTTGCTCGGCTTCAGGTCGCGGTGGACGAGCCCGAGCCTGTGGATGGCGCCGAGCGCCCTCGCGACGTGGAGGCCGAGCTCGAGGGTCTCCTCGAGGGTGAGGCCCTGGCGGATGAGCCGGTCGGAGAGCGTCTCGCCGTCGAGCCACTGCATGGCGAGGTACGGCTGTCCCCACGCGGTGGTGCCGTGCGCGACGTACCGCACGACGCCGGGCACCCGGGCGGCCGCGAGCGTGTGGGCCTCCCGCTCGAAGCGGACGAGGTGCTGGGCGCTCTCGGTGGTCAGGAGCTTGATCGCGACCGCCTCGCCGGTCTCCTGATCGCGGGCCCGGTAGACGGCCCCCATCCCGCCCGAGGCCGCGAGGTGCTCGATGCAGAACCGGCCGTCGATGATGTCACCTACCTGCATCGCTCACCGAGGACCCGGACGAGGAGCCTCGCCGGCGCGCAGCCTGCCAGCGGGGTGAGCGCTGCGTCCAGTGCTCATTGGAGCGGCGCGTCGCGGCCAAGCGGGCGTACGTCTTAAGGAAAAACCCGATCGAGGGGAGCGGTGGCGGCCGTCCGTCGGGTGGCGCGCGGCGCGCGGTGCGGTCCTGGGGCCCTGTGCGGCGGGGCTGGGGACCTCGCGCGGCGACGCGCGCTCGGGCCGCGGCGCTGCCGCGCCTTGGCGGCGTGGCTGTCGGCGCGGCGGGCGCTGGGCACCGGCCGCGCGCCGGCGTGGTAGGCTGCGACGCCGGTCGACTGGCCGACGGTGACCTCCATGCGCAACCCCCTGAGCTCCTCTCTCGTGCCCACCGTTCCCCCGGGAGCGGACGAGCTACCTTGCGACGATGGTGAGCCGATGGAAACCGAGCGCCACCGCAAGCAGATGACGCTGCTCATCGAGACGCTCGAGTCTGCGTGGCGGGACCGCACCGACTTTTACGTCGGCGGCAACATGTTCATCTATTTCAGCGAGCTGCAGGCGAAGAAGAACGACTTTCGCGGGCCTGACGTGTTCGTCGTTCTGGACACCGAGCGCAGGGAGCGGAAGTCGTGGGTCGTCTGGCAGGAGGGCGGGCGGACGCCCGACGTGGTCATCGAGCTCGTCTCGCCGTCGACCGAGGCGATCGACCGCGGGGAGAAGATGCGCACGTACGCGAAGCTGCTTCACGTGGCGGCGTATTACCTCTTCGATCCGCTGAGCGGCGTGATGGAGGCCTATGCGCTGGACATGGCGTCACGCTCGTACACGGTGGCGCCTCCTGACGCCGATGGGACGTTCCCGTGTCCGCCGCTCGGCTTGAAGCTCGGTGTTCGGCGCGGCGTCTACCAGGGCCTCGAGGCGGACTGGCTGCGATGGCTCGACGGCGAGGGACGGGTGCTGTCGAGCGCGGAGGAGGACGCGCGCGCGGCGCGGGAGCAGGCGCGCTCGGCCGCCGAGCAGGCGCGCGCGGCCGCCGAGCAGGCGCGCGCGGCCGCCGAGCAGGCGCGCGCGGCCGCCGAGCAGGCAGAGGAAGAGGCGCGGCGCCGGGGGGACATGGAGCGGCAGCTCGCGGCGGCGCTCGCGGAGATCGAGCGGCTCAAGCGGGGGTGACGGTCCACGTAGGCCGTCGCCGCCGTAGGCCGTGGCCGCCAGACGTCGCGCCAGGGCGGTGGGTGGCTTCGGGCCGCCCTGTCCCGAGGCGTTGAGCGCGTCCCTGCGCCGCTATCCCAGCAGCCGCTTCCACTGCTCCGTGAGCCGTTGCGGCGAGACCGGGACAGCCGCCTTCAGCTCGGGCGCGAAGAGCGACACCCTGAGCTCCTCGATCAGCCAGCGGAACGACTCCAGCTCTTCCGCGGGCACCCCCTTGTCGCGCAGCCCCTGCTGGTGCTTGAGGTAGTCCTGCCAGAACGGCAGCACCTGCGCGGCCTTGCTCTGGTCCTTCTGCGGCCCGTTGGGCAGCCGCTCGAGCCGGATCTGCGCGGCGCGCAGGTACCGGGGCAGGTGCGCGAGCCGGTCGACCGGGGCGCGCGAGAAGAGCCCGACCGGCAGCAGGAAGTCGACCTGCGTGCGCACGTCGTCGAGCGCCGGCCGGGGCGCGCCCGGCTTGCCCGTCATCGACCGGAGCATCGCCTGCACGCGGTCGAGCTCGACGCCGATCTCCCGCGCCAGCCCCGCGAGCTTCCCGAGCACGCCCTGCAGCGACGCGCGGCCCTTGTCGAGGCGCGCCTGGAACGCGGCCTTCGTCCTCGGAAAGGCGCCGGGATCGCCGAGCTGGAACGCCTCGTCGAGCGCGCGCAGCGCGATCTGCCGGGCGAGGCCTGGCTCGCCCGGGGCCACCTTGGCGCCGAGGCCGCTCACGGCCACGGCGCTCCGCAGCGGCTGCTCGAGCTGGCTCATCTTGCCCCCGAGCTGCAGCAAGAGGAGCCGCCGCAGCCCGGCGCGCGTCGCCTCGGCCGCCGCGGCCCTCGAGGCGAGCACGCGCACCGACACGGACGTCTCGCCGTCGACCAGCGCCGGGTAGCCGAACACCTTGTGGCGCCCGGCGTCGACCTGGACGCGTTCGGGCAGCGCCTCGACGCTGAACGACGTGAGCCCGTCCCGCTCCAGGCCCGCCTTGCCGACCCTCGCCCAGGCCTCGCGCGCCCGGCCGGACAGCCGCTCCTTGAGCTCGCGGAGCTCGCGCCCCTCGCCGATCACCCGGCCGTCCTCGTCGAGCACGCGGAAATAGAAGCGCAGGTACGGCGGCAGATCCTGGGGCCGGAACGCGTCGGCGGGCACGCGCTCGGCGGTGCGGTCCTCGACCGCGCGCGCGAGGACGGCACGCAGCGGGCCCTGGAACGGCCGTAGCTCCGCCGCGATCTCCCGGGCGACCTCGCGGAGGGGGGCGAGCGGGACGAGCGCCTTGCGGAGCGATTTCGGCAGCGACTCGAGCAGCTGCGCGATCTTCTCGGCGTGCCACCCGGGGATCATCCACTCGAGCTCGTCGGGATCGGCCTGCGGCAGGAGCACGAGCGGCAGCGAGAGGGAGATGCCGTCGTCGTCCTCGCCCGGATCGAAGCGGTAGGAGAGCGGCACGGCGGCGCCGTAGAGGTCGAGCGCATCGGGGAAGCGCTCGGGCGTGAGGTCCGCGGCCTCGTCGAGCAGGACGTCGGCGAGCGACAGGTGGAGCGCCCGCGGGTCCTCCGCCTCGGCCTCCTTCCGCCACGCCTCGAACGTCTTGCCGTTGTAGACGCCCTCGGGCACGCGCCGGTCGAAGAAGAGCTCGAGCGCGTGCTCGTCGGCCAGCATCTCGCTCCTCCTCGCCTTGTCGCGCAGCCGGCTGACCTCCTCGAAGAGCCGCCGGTTCGCGTCCATGAACGGCGCGCGCGTCGTGTACTCCTGCCGGACCAGCGCGTGGACGAGGAAGATCTGGCGCGCGGACTTCGGGTCGATCGCCCCGAAGTCGACCCGTCGATCCTTTGCGATCGGCAGCCCGTACAGCGTCACCTGCTCCCGGGCCATCACGGCCGCCGGCTTCGCGGCCCAGTGCGGGTCGCTGTGGCTGCGCTTGCAGAGCGGCCCGGCCGCGGCCTCGATCCACGCGGGATCGAGGGCCGCCGCCATCCGGGCGAAGAGCTGCGACGTCTCGACCAGCTCGGCGGCCATGATCCACGCGGGCGGCTTCTTCGCGAGGCCCGACGACGGGTGGAGCTGGAAGCGCGTCTGCCGGGCGCCCAGGTACACCTTGTTCTCCTGGTTCCACATGCCGATGCGGCTGAGCAGGCCGGGCAGGAGCGCGCGGTGGATGGCGTCGCCCTTCGCGGGCGCGTCGCTCGGCGAGAACCCCATCTCCTTCGTGATCCGGCTGAGCTGCCGGTGCACGTCGGCCCACTCGCGCATGCGGAGGTACGAGACGAAATGGTCGCGGCAGGCCTTCCTGAGCTGGTTCTGGGTCAGCCGGCCCTGCGCGTCCTGGTAGAAGCTCCACAGCTTCAGGAGCCCCACGAAATCGGAGGCCTCGTCCTTGAATTTCCGGTGCGCGTCGTCGGCCTGCTTCTGCGCGGCGAGCGGCCGCTCCCGCGGATCCTGCACGCCGAGCGCCGCGGCGATGATCAGCACCTCGGCGAGCGCCCCCTCGCTCTCGCCGCCCAGGACCATCCGGCCGAGCCGCGGGTCGAGCGGCAGCCGCGCGAGCTTCCTGCCGGTGTCCGTGAGCTCACCCGCGCCGTCGAGCGCGCCGAGCTCCTCGAGGACCCGGTAGCCCTCGTCCACGGCGCGCTTCGACGGCGCGTCGAGGAAGGGGAAATCCTCGATGGCGCCGAGCCCGAGCGCCTTCATCTGGAGGATGACGCCCGAGAGGCCGACGCGCAGGATCTCCGGATCGGTGTACGCGGGCCGCCCCCTGTCGTCCTGCTCGTCGTAGAGCCGGAAGCACACGCCGCTCTGCACGCGGCCCGCGCGCCCCTTGCGCTGATCGGCGCTCGCGCGCGAGATGGGCTCGATCTGGAGCTGGGTGACGCCCGTGCGCGGGCTGTAGCGGTTGACGCGGGCGAGCCCGGAGTCGATGACGTACACGATGCCCGGGATGGTGAGCGACGTCTCCGCGACGTTGGTCGCGAGCACGATCCGCCGCCCCGGCAGGGACTGGAACACGCGCTGCTGGTCGCCCTGGGGGAGCCGCCCGTAGAGCGGCAGCAGCGTGGTGTGCGGCAGGCCGTGGCGCGTGAGCTCGGCCATGGTGTCGTGGATCTCGCGCTCTCCGGGGAGGAAGACGAGGATGTCCCCGCGCGGATCGATCGAGGTGATCTCCTCGACCGTGGCGGCGACGGCGTCGGCGACCTCGGCCTCTCCGCTCTCCGGGCGGCGGTGGATGACCTCCACGGGGTACGTGCGGCCGGAGACCTCGATCACCGGGGCGCCGTCGAAGTAGGCCGCGAACCGGTCGGTCTCGAGCGTCGCGGAGCTGACGATGACGCGGAGATCCGGGCGCCTCGGCAGGAGGCGCTTGAGGTAGCCGAGCAGGAAATCGATGTTGAGGCTGCGCTCGTGGGCCTCGTCGATGATGAGCGTGTCGTAGCCCGAGAGCCGCGGATCGCCCTGGATCTCGGCGAGGACGATGCCGTCGGTCATGTACTTGACGTAGGTGGCCGCGCTCGTCCTGTCCGAGAAGCGGATCTTGTAGCCGACCTCCTTGCCGAGCTCGACGCCGAGCTCCTTGGCGACGCGGGCCGCGACGCTGGCGGCGGCGATGCGGCGCGGCTGCGTGACGCCGATCCGGGCGGAGAGGCCGCGGCCCATGGCCAGGCAGATCTTGGGGAGCTGCGTGGTCTTGCCCGAGCCGGTCTCGCCCGCGACGATCACGACCTGGTGCGCCTCGATGGCCCGGGCGATGTCGCGCACCCGCGCCGAGATGGGCAGCTCCTCGGGAAAGCGGATCGGGCCCCCCGACGCGGGCGGGGACGAGGTCCGGCCGCCGGGGGCGGGCGGAGCGGGGGGCTGCTCTTGCGGAACGCGGGGACTCACGGTGCGCGAGGGGGTAGCACCTCCCGCCGCGGGATGCCGTCCGAAGCGGCGCGCCCGCCACCCCGCGCCCTGTCGAGGGCCCCCTGCGGACGACGAGGGATGGATGTGCGCAGTACGACAGCGCGACGCACGAGCGCGCGGCGCGGAATCGTCGGCATCCTCTATCCGACCGCGGGCACGGTGGCCGGCTCGCTGCGCCGCGCGCGCCCGGGAAAGCCGCGGCCGAGCTCGCGCACCACCTCGCTCACCAGCTCGCGCAGCCAGCGGTGACGCGCGTCCTGGTTGAAGCGCCGGGCCCAGGCCACGCATATGGGCAGCTCGGGCGTGCTCACGGGACAGGCCTGACGGTGCAGACCGGGAGCGAGCACGCGCACGATGTCGTCGGGCAGCGTGGCGACCAGATCCAACTCACGCACGAGCGTGATGGCTGCCTGAAAGCTCGGCACCGTCACCGCCACGCGCCGGCGCTTGCCCAGGGCGCGCAGCGCGTCGTCGACGTAGCCGCCCTCTTCGCCGCCTGGCGACACCAGCGCGTGCTCGGCCGCGAGGAACGCTTCGAGTGTGAGCTTCTTGCGCTTGCGTGTGACCGTGACGAAGCGGCGCGTGTACTGCACGCTCATCACCAGCTCGTCGAGCATGGGAATGCGAACCTGCCCCCGCAGGTCGGGCAGCACCGCCAGATCGACCACGCCGCGCACGGCCTCGTGCGCGCTCTCGAGCACCAGCGGACGCACGCGGATGTCGAGCCCGGGCGCCGCCGCGCGCATGCGCTCGAGCAAATGGCTCGTCAAGACGGCCTGCATGTCGTCGCCGAACGCGAGCGTGACCAAGCCTCGGGCCGTGCGCGGAACGAACGCGCTGGGTGGACCGAGCACGCGCTGGGCGCCTGCCAGGAGCGAACGCACCTCGGGCAAGATCTCGTTGGCCCGCTGGGTGCGCACGAGCTTTCTGCCCGTGCGCACGAGCAGCTCGTCGCCCGTGGCCTGGCGCAGCTTTTCGAGCGTGCGACTCATGGCGGGCTGGCCCACGCGCATGCGGCGAGCGGCCAGCGTGACGCTCTCGGTCTCGAGCAGGGCGAGCAGGGCAGGCAAGAGGTCGACGGGTGCATCCATGCTTTGTAAGCATACATGATAGTCCGAGAATCGATTTTCGGCATGGTCGAGAGCGGGGCATGTTGAGGACCGAGGAGAGGTTCCCATGTCGAAGCGCAGCGAAACGGAGAGCCCCAAGCACATCGTGGTCGTCGGCGCTGGCCAGATCGGCACGCCCCTGGTGGAGCAACTGGCCGCAGACGGCCACCGGGTCACGTGGTGCAGCCGCACGAAGCCCGCTTCGATGCCCATGGGCGTGGAGCACCGTTCGGTCGACGCTCGCGACGGCGAGGCGCTCGCGGAGATCGCGCGTGGTGCGCACGCCATGATCGCCGCGGTCAATCCCGCCACCTACGACGCCAACGTCTGGGCCGAGACCTTGCCTCCGCTCCATCGTGGCCTGATCGAGGGTGCAAGCCGTGCCGGTGTGCGCCTGGTGCTGCTCGACGCGCTCTACCTGTACACCTTGCGCGAGGGCCCGCTCTCGCCCGACACGCGCCATGCGGCCGAGACCGAGAAAGGTAAGATCCGCATGCAGATCGCCGACCTGTACACGGCAGCGCAGCGCGCGGGCATCTTGCGTGCGGTGATCTTCCGCGCCAGCGACTTCTGGGGGCCCGATCTCACCAGCGCCCTGCTCACGCGCGATGGCCTGCGCGGGCTCAAGAACGGGAAGCGCCCGATGCTGATCGGCAACCCCGACGCACCGCACGCCTTCACGCACCGCGACGACGTGGTGAACGGTCTCATCGAGCTGGCGTTCGCGGGCGACGACGTGGAGGGCGGGGTGTTTCATGCGCCGGTCATCCACGTGAGCCAGCGCGAGCTCGTGCAAGCGGTGGCCCATGCCATGCACGTGGCGGTGCGCCCGATCGTGGCCAAACGCTGGCTCTTGCGCGTGGCAGGCCTGTTCTCCAAGTCGGCGGGCGGCGTCGTGGAGATGCTGCCACAATGGGAACAACCTTACCTTGTGGACGACTCGAGTTACACCGGACGCTTCGGCACGCGGGCGATCACGCTCCAGGAGGGCGTTGCACAGCTGGCCAAGCTCACCCCGGCCCTGAGCTGACCCACGCGACCCCAGCCGAGGTGGCTGGACTCAGCGAACCGAGAAGAGCTCGAAGTCAGCCCACGCTCCGCCTGTGATCTTCAGCTCTCTGTGCTTCAGCGGATGGTTGTCTCGCGACAGGAGGCGCTCGCCCACCGTACACGCCAATCGATTGGAAATTGCCTCCTGCTCGTCGGACGTCAATTCTTCGAAAATCCGATCGAAGCGCAGCCATCACTCGTTTCTACCAGCCGCGCGCAATTTCGTCGATGAGCTCGTACAGTCGTACTGCACGAGTCAGGGACGGCTCCGGGAGTCTTGACTTTGCGGAACGCGTTTGCTCTTGCTATCCGCCAGAGAAATCGGCGTCGATTTCTACTTGAATGCGCCTTGCAATGGTTCAATCTACCTTGATGCCATCCGTTGATGAGAAGAAGAGAAGGCGAGGGCAGGGGCGGTTAATTTCCGCCCCTTTCCTTTTCTTGGGGTTCACACTCCTGGGCTGTGACAACTCGTTGGAGGCGAGTTCACCGAAAACCTGCGGGGAGAGTTGCAGTACCGATCAGGAACCGACCTCACCCGAGAGCCCTGACGGCACCGAGAACGACGGCACCGAGAACGACGGCACCGAGAACGACGGCACCGAGAACGACGGCACCGAGAACGACGGCACCGAGAACGACGGCACCGAGAACTGCTCCTCCTCCGATCCTGCTCTCTTCCAAATGGCGCGGTGGCCGATGCCCGGCTCGACCGGGGAAGACCATTCCGTTCAATATCGGGTGGACGAGGAGGTCACCCACGACCAGATCACCGGACTCGACTGGCAGCGGCAACTAGCGTCGGTTTCACTCACAGATGAGGATGCGGCGGAATATTGCGCTGAACTCAGCCTGGGCGGGCACTGTGATTGGCGACTGCCCACCCGAGTTGAAGGGGTCAGTTTGCTCGATCTACAGAGAAAGCCTCCTTCCTTCGACCCAGGGGCCTTTCCGGATATAGACGGTGAACTTGTACTTTGGTCGGGAAACCCTGAGCGGCTCTTTCGCCTTGGCAGTGATGGAAGCCTTCGTGTGCGATCGCCCACCATCGCGGGCCCGGACAGGGTGCGGTGCGTTCGCGGGGGAGGGGTCCCCGACAGCGACGGCAGTCGCTACGAGCTCACACCTGACTTGGCGCGGGACTTGGGCACCGGCCTCACTTGGACGCGAGCAACGAGCAAGCAAACTTACGCTGATGCCGCTTCGATGTGTGCAGGGTTGCAATTGGATGGGGGTGGTTTTCGAGTTCCCAGTTTGAAGGAGCTGCATACTCTCATCTTCGACTCAAAGCCAAATGGTCCATGGATCGACCAAAGCGCCTTTCCCAGCTTTCCAGCAGCGGTATCCGGGCATATCATTTTCTGGACCTCGTCGCTCGAGGCCACCGACTCGAATTCGGCTTGGATGCTCGACTTTGCCACCGGTACCGTCGAGGCGACCGCGGCCACGGCAAATTTTACCCTGAAGAGCACGCTGCACGTCCTCTGCGTCCGCTCGCGGCCGTAGCGCATAACGCAGGCGGCGACCCCGTGGTTGGGGCAACCTGACCCTGGTTCGCCTGTGGAAGGTAGATGAAACGATGGACCCGCTCGCGCGTGAGCTGAAACTCCGTCTCAGGGCAACAGACAGCTGTGACGCTGCATGGGAAGTCATTGCGGGAGCGTCTGATCCTGGGCAGCAAGGAGAAGCGATGGGCAGCCTTCTGCCCGACAACCAGCGTCTTGCTCTGGCTGCTGGATGCAGCCGTAGAGCAAGACGTGGATCTGATCGTGGGCTTGTTATCGGCCGCCGATCGGCAGGTGGTCAAGGCGCTGGCAGGCGCTCACCTCAAGAGCTGCGCCACCTGCGCCTTCGAGGCCGCCGCGGGAGGTAGAACCTGCTCACCGGGACGCGGCGAGGGCAGAGAGGGGTGTGCGCTGCTCGGACGTCGGCTCGAGCCGAGCCACGAGCGCGGTGGTCTCCAGCGCGCCGGGTCGCCTCCGGCGCCCTGCGCCCCGAACCCCAGTACGGCGGCCGCCGCGTCGGCGCTGGGTGAGCGGCCTGGAACGTCACCTGGCTCGTCGTCTGCCGGAAACCCTCGCCCTGGCGCCCTCCGCTCATGGCAGCGGCGGCAAAGCGTCCGGCGCCGCCAGGTTCAACCTGTCTGTCGCTCCCGGGCTGTTCCTGGTACAGGGTCATCCGCGGGTGAGGGAGGGTCCTGTGGTAGAACACGTCGGCCAGCCGAAATCTGTGCTCCGCAGGCCAACGGCACGTAGTATTCGCCTCGAATGAAGGCTTTCATGTCCACGTGCGCCCGAACCCCGCGCGCGGTTCCATCTTCCGCCTGCCGCGCGTGGATCGGTGTGCCCGATCGCGAGGGGCGTCCGGCGGGATCCGGCGCGATGCGCCGTGTCCTGGCGAAGGGCCATGCTCCCCGCTGAGCCGCTCGACGAGGCGCCCCTCACCGCCGGCGAGGCTCCCATCGGACAGCGGTCGACGCTGTTCCTCATCGTCTCCTACCGGCACCCCGACAGCGAGCAGGGCGCCTTCGATCTCGAGGCGTTCGAGCGCCGACTCCTCGCAGAAGGCAACTTTCGCCCGAAGCGCATCGACGATCCCACGCTGCTCCCGCACCTGAACGTCCAGGTGCAGGCCGGTCGCCTCCTCCGCGCTTACGAGCCCACGGCCACGCTCGGCAACCTGTTCGACCCGCGCGCGCGCTGGGTCTTCGAGCGCCCGCCGAAGCCGCAGCGGGCCGCCGCGCCTGCCTCGGCGGACGAAGCGGACGGGGACGAATCGAGGGCTCCGGTCCAGAAGAAGCCGTCCGAGAGGGGCAGAGATCCGGGCATGCCGTTCAAGGTCGTGGTCCCACCGCGGCTCTACGTGATCGAGACAGGCCACGTCTTCGTGGTGCTCGGCGTGCGCCCGACGACGCTCACGCTGGGCGCGTTCCAGGACTTCTACACGGCGGTCGTGCGGCGGGGGTACAACCACCTCTTGCCGGAGCGCATGCCCCGGCGGAAGGCGGGGCGAGACGGCGAGACGCGGCCGCACCCGCTCGTCGCCATGGCGGAGAAGGCCGCGATCAAGGGCACGACGCTGCGGGACTGGCTCACGCTGCTCGTGCCAGGCCTGCCCGTCGAGGCGCCGATCGGCAGCTGGCCAAACCCCATGGCGGTGAACGTCCTCTTCACGGAGGCGATGCCGGGCCCGGCGGATCGCTACCGCCTGCGGCTCTCGCACGGCAGCGATCAGCCGATCGAGCCCTCGCAGGAGGACTGCCGCATCGAGGGGCACAAGGCGATGTGGGAGCCCTCCGCGCGGGAGCTCTGCCTGTTCTCGCCCATCGGGGTGACATGGCTGCTCTGGCCGCTCGACCCGCCGGGACAGCTCGGGCAGTTCGACATGGCCGTGCTCGAACGGTATGTGTACAAATGGATCCTGGTCGAGCACGAGCGGCTCTTCCTCTTGAACCTGTCGAGCCAGTGCGCCCGCCTCTCGAGCCGTCCCGACGCGCGCGTCTTCGGTCGGATGCGGCTGTCGCTGCTCCAGTACACCGCGAGGTTCAGCGTCGGCCACATCAGCTCGGAGGAGCGGCACGATCGGTTCTACTGCGGCCTGCGCGCGGCGCTCGACATCGGGGGTCTCTTCGACGAGGTGAAGGCGGAGATCACCGAGATCGACGAGTACCTCTCGGACCGGCGGGCGGATCTCCTGAACCAGGTGCTCGCGTTCTTGACGCTGGTCCTCACGCCGGTCGGCCTGGTGATCGGGATCTTTCAGCGGGAGACGCTGCCCGCCTTCGATTTCGAGCTCGCGCGGCTCGCGATGCCGGGGGCATGGCCACTCTGGAGAGCGTGCCTCTTCCATGGGCCGCTGTGGCTCCTCGTCCTCTCGGCGGTGGCCGGGACGCTCGGCTTCGTCCGCCTCCTCGGGATAGGGACGCTGCGATCGCTCGTCGCCCGCGTGCTGCGCGGCAGGGGCGCGGACGACTGAGCGTCGCGCCGCCGGCGCATGGCTGGAATCGGGGACGAAACGAGAAAGTAGGATCTACCCATGGTTGAACGAGATGGTAATGGGCAGCTCTCAGAGGCGCTCGACAGCTCCGCTCAGGCTCAGGCGCTGGCGCGTGAGGTCCACGAGGATCGGCAGCTCACCATCGAGCCCTCCGTGCAGGCGCCGCTGCAGCGGCTCGAAGGCTCTGGCCCGCCGGGGATCGAGCCGCAGGACGATCCGATCGAGGCCGCGTTTCGTCGGGAGGTCGCTGAGCTGACTACGAAGTGTACGGGACAGACGTACTGGGACAGCGTGTTTGGCTTGCGCAGCGTGGAGGAGCTCTGGGCTCGTCATCTGGTGGGCATCGATGCTGGCGCCGACGACTTGACGCGGGAGGTGCAGCGCCGCGTACGGCAGGGGATCGAGCGGGCGCGCCTCGAGCAGGCCATCATCCATCTGGGTCGGGCCGAGGAGTGGCAATGGCAGCTCGGGTCCTGCGCGACGGGGAGCGGCGAGGGGCTCGCGTCGATGGCGCAGGTCAGGATGCTGCAGGCCAGTCGCGCGTGGCTGCACGGCGGCATCGCCCATCACCTCGGGCCAGGGGCTGAGGCGGCGAGCGCGGAGGCCCGGCGCCTCATCAGCGAGGTTCGGGCCGATCGAAACCAGATGGGGCGCCGGGAAGAACAGGCATTGCGCGACCTGGAAGCGTTCCTCGCCCGATCGGCGAAGTGAGACACGACGTCGCGGCGGCCACCTCGACTGCGCTGCTGGGATCGATTGACGGGGTTCGTTCATGGGGAATGAATAACTTACACGTAAAGTGCTCCATGCCCGGATGCGCAGCCGCACCCGGAGCTTGTCGAGGGGGGCCTTCATCTCGGCGTCCCGGTCGCTGCCGACCCCGATGCACCCGGTTTGCCAGATGCTGGAGAGTCCGTACATCGAAGAGGGCTGGCCCCGGCCCCGGACGGCCCGTGCGACCAATTGGCCGAGGGTTGGAAGGAGAATTCAATCTTGTTCGTGGTAGGTTCACGCATTGCGCGAGATCGCCCCTACGGGCACGACGGTCCTTCGGCGTGCCCATGGATGGGTCGAAACAGCGAGCCCCGTGCGGCGCAGAGCGCGCCATGGGGCGCATCGGGGTGCCGGAGGCACGCCACGGCGGCGGTCACCGCTGCTCGCGAAAGAACTCGATGCTTTGCCTCATCGCCTCCGGGACGGAGGTGAAATCCTGCGACATGGAGGCGATCGGGTTGCACATGGGGCAGCTTGGCCAGGGCGTCGGCGGCGGCGAGCACGTCGTCGACCTCGTGCGGTGGGCCCGCGAGCTCCTGGGGCAGCGCGCGGCACCTCCCGGCAGGCGAGCGCCGTGAGCGCCGTGAGCGCCGTGATGGGTCGAAGCCGAGGGCGCGTGATGAAGGGACATGTCCAAGCCATGATCTATATCAACCATGGTAGTTCGTGGCAGCCCCTCAGATGGGGCGCCATGTGGCGCACTTGTGCCCACATGCGCGGCGCCGTCCCGGGCGCTCGAAGGCCTCGTGATGGCGCATAGGAGATGAATGCGTCAATCGGGACAGCCGCAGGAACCACGAGGATAGCGTAACAGAAAGGAGCCAGGCGGACGGGCGGAGCGGGCTTTCATCAAAGCCTTTCCTTGTCATCCAGATGCTGGCGAGTCTGTACATCGAAGAGGGTTGGCGCCGAGGTGCAAGGCTTGCCCTCCGGTATCCGTCCTGTACGAGGACCAGCTGCATCCACGCCGGTCGAATGGCATGGAGCGCTGGAGACGCCATTGCGTCGTCCCAGACCGAACGCCTCGACGAGGCGCCCGTCCCCGCCGGCCCTGGCGTGCCAGTGCGACCAATTTGCGGAGGGGGGAAGGAGAATCCAATCCTGTTTGTGGTAGGTTCACGCATTGCGCGCCTGCCCGATCGACGATGCAGCTCCGCTCGCATCCTTCGGCGGAGCCGTCCTCGAGCGCCGCGTGGACACGCAGGTGAACATTCTCGTTGATGGGGGCCCGATGATACGGATGAAGATTTTTGGATTGTTGATGGCCGGCCTCTCGCTCTCGCTCGTGGCATGCGGCGATGGCGAGGGGAGCAATGGGGGCAAAGCCGACGACAACACCGGCGGCGGAAGCGACAGCGGCGGCGGAAGTGACACCGGCGGCCGGACCGATACCGGCGGCGGAAGCGACAGCGGCGGCGGAAGCGACACCGGTGGCGGGACCGATACCGGCGGCGGAAGCGACAGCGGCGGCGGAAGCGACAGCGGCGGCGGAAGCGATACCGGCGGCGGAAGCGACAGCGGCGGCGGAAGCGACAGCGGCGGCGGAAGCGATACCGGCGGCGGAAGCGATACCGGCGGTGGAAGCGACACCGGGGGCGGGACCGACACCGGCGGCGGGGATGCTCTCGACGGGGAGCAGCTCGGCGAGTTGACAGCCGCAGAGGCCCAGCAGGTGTGCGACGACGTCGCCGGGTCACTCGAGCTCTCGAAGGAGGACCTGTGCGACCTCGCCGGGGTGCTCGCCAGCGTCGTGGATGGAACGGACTGCGAGACCGCCAGGGCGGATTGCATCAGCGCTCCGGAGGCGCCCGAGTCGGCCGGTTCGTGTGACACGGCCGGCTTCGCGGGGTGCACCGCCACGGTCGCGGAGCTCAAGGCCTGCATGATCGCCACGGGCGACGCCTTCGAGGCGATCACGTGTGCGTCGTCCATCGACGACTTCTCGCCGCAACCCGCGGCGTGTGCGGCCGTCAACGTGAAATGCCCGGGGCTCCTCGTAGGCGCCTGAGCGCTCGTGAGATCGCCCCTGCGGGGACGGCGGTCCTTCGGCGTGCCCATGGACGCGCTGACCGGTCGCGTGATCTCGGCGCGCGATCTGCTTCCCAGGGAGCACGCGCAAGGACGGTGCTCTTCAACGCTCGGGGCTCCGGGTCGCCTGCGGCGCCCTGCGCCCCGAACCCCCAGGTCGGCGGCCGCCGCGTCGGCGCTGGGTGAGCGGCCTGGAACGTCGGTCCGCGGCGGTCCTGCCGGCGCGCGCGTCCGGGATCTACGCCGCGGCGATGCTGGGTTCGCTGGCGACCGCGATCCTGCCGTGGCGGCGCGAGTCCGCGCCCCGCGCCGCCCAGGCGTCTCACGATCGCGTCAAAGGGTCGTGATCGTCACGTCGTCGAAGCGCACGTCGCTCATCGCCCACGAGAACAGGGCGACCGAACCCCACGCGTACGTCACCTCGCTCGGCACCGCCAGCACCACCTGATCATTGACCTTGATCCGGTGCGTCGTCCCCTCGCGCTCGACCCGCACCGTCATCCATGCGTTCTGCGGCGGCACATAGCTCGTGTTGACCGCGAGCTCGGTGAAGACGCCGTTGTCCACCCGGACCAGGCGCGCGACGCTCAAGCTCGCGTCGAACATCACCCGATAATAACTCGAGCCGGTGTCGTTGATGGCGTACATGAGGCCGAAGCCGTCGGGGTCGCCCGCGTAGATCTTCGCCGAGAGCGCTCCCTGCCCGAAGGCCGTGTGGGGCGCGACGAGGTAGGTCCCGCGCATGTCGACAGCTCCGTCGGCCGCGGTCTGGGGGTAATCGAACGCGCTGCCCGTCTCGGTCGCCGCTCCGCCTGCCCCCCTCCAGCTCGGCGAGCTGTCGGTGATGCCCTCGTTGATCACGGTCCAGACGCTCGGCGCGACGCCTTGATCGAACGTCTCTCTGAAGGGGATGGTGCCCAGCTTGGCCACGTTGACCGAGCTCAGGTCCACGGTGACGACGGAGGCGGCCGCCTTCCCGCATGAGGTGGTCTTGATCTCCTCCCAGAGGACGTAATCGTGGGAGACCCAGGTGTGCCGCACCGACTGCAGGTTGACGTTCTCCACCGGGTAAAGCGACTGATCCTGGAGGTCCGCCGCGTAGATACCCTCGTATTCCTCCGTGAGCGTGCTCTTGGCGAGGTTGGGCAGGCCGTAGAGGCCGCCCCACGTGTCGTTGTGGAGGTCCTCCCATTTCTTGTAAGAATGCCCGCTCACCGAGGCCAGCTTGTATTGCCAGCCGAAGATCGACCCCGAGGAGAAATCGATCACGTCGAAGTCGTTCAAGGACTGAGAGGCCTGCTCGCTCACATCGAATCTGAAGCTCGTGGACGGCCCCTCGACGCCCACGCCCGCGCCGACCGAGAACCCGTTCGACGTGGTGAACGTCGAGGACTCGTTGGCCGAGTGGGGCCTGTGGGCGTAGGGCGAGAGCCCCCCCGACAGGGGACGAATCGAGTGCTGGAGGGTCTCCTGGAAGTAGCCGCGGTTGTTCCCCGAGTTCCACTTGAGCCCGCCGGGGTTGTACTGGGTGCCATTGCCCGCGAAGACGACGTATTTGCCCTCCGGCGCGTTGGAGGCGAGGAGCGTCACCGTGAAGTTGCGGTCGATGACGGAGCGCTGGC
This sequence comes from Sorangium sp. So ce281, assembly GCF_051527395.1. NCBI lineage: Bacteria > Pseudomonadati > Myxococcota > Polyangiales > Polyangiaceae > Sorangium > Sorangium sp. So ce281. The sequence goes on along the minus strand of NZ_CP150322.1, from coordinate 8,288,080 downwards.
CGTCGTCGCCGCACTCCCAGTGGATGGAGGTGGGCGTCACGTTGTACGAGCGGTAGGTGCCCTCGGGCAGAGGCTCGGTCACGACCTGGGCGAGCGCGTAGGCCTTGTGGTCCGCGAGCAGGCCCTTGATCTCGGCGAGGAGCTCGCCCCGGGCAGGTAACGCCGTCTGCGCGACCTCGGACCTCGAGGCGAGCCGGGGCTTTGCGTCGATGGTGATGGGCTCGGCCTCGGGCGCCGTGTCGAACAGCGCGTCGAGCTCGGCCTCGCTCCTTTCGAGCTTCTTTCCGAGCTCGGCCCGCTCGTCCGCGGTCATCCGGGCGTACCTCGCCTTCGCGGAGGCCGGCAAGCGCACCGAGCTGTGCTCCTCGGTCTCCTCGCCGGTGACGTCGCCGAAGACGCGCACGTCGAAGCGCTGGCCGCCCGGGCTGGGCGCCGCGTAGACGACTTGCGCGGACATCCCGATGCCCAGCGCCAGCGCGACCTTCTCGGCGTCGCGCGCGTTCTCGAGGATCACAGGCACCCCCGCGAGGCGCGCTGCCCGGAGCACGGACGCGTAGGAGCGGATGTCGTCGGCGCTCGCGGCCTCGGCGTCGATGAGCACGGCGGACGCCTCTGCGAGGCGGCTCGCGGGGCTCGGATCCGCGATGAGGTCCGCCCGGAACCTCGACGGGGCGCCGTCCATGAGCTCCGCGAGCAGAGGGGCCTTTTCGCGTTGAATGGACGTGAGAGCGACGACAGGGCCCGTCGTGCCAGCGGCGGGCTTCGCGGCCGGGTCGCTCGGCTCCTCGGCGCCCGGCTCAGGGTCAAGGAAAGGATCCGCCTGGGTCTCTGGGGCAAGGCCCCCGCAGCCCGCGACGGCGAGGAGGGTGAGGGCCAGGGGAGAGAGGCGAGCCAGAAAGGTGAATCGTCGCATGGGGGTCCTCCCAGAACATTCGTTGCAGGGTGAGGTCGGACGCGCGGGCGGTGGGGGCGCCGATGCCCCTCGCTCCACGCGCCTCAAACCTTTTCCGTAAACGGAGAGGAAGACCCGACACGGGCTCCGTCGATTTCTGGATCGACCGAGCCCGCGCTCTCCGAGCCCCGCGGCGCGCTACGGAGGCTCGATCGCGATGGCATCCTGGGTGATGACATCCCGGACGCCGGCGTCCTGGTGGTGCGAGTTCTCCTGGAGGTTCGGAGGGCAGACTCCGTTCGAGCACGCGCAGACGGTCGGCGACGAGGCGCCGTCCGCGCTCGGGTCGAACCCGGCGGCCTCCTCGACGCCCGGCTCATCCTCGGGCGGGTCATGCGCGTAGGTGAAAGAAGCCGGATCGCTGCGCGAAGAAGTGTGGCGCGGCGAACCGAAGTGGCGGGACCGCGCGCGTCGCGACGCCTCGTTCCTGGGTCGAAAGAGCGGGCCCCGCGCGGCGCAGAGCGCGCCAAGGGGCGCATCGGGGTGCCGCAGGCACACGTCACCCTCCGGGCGTTGGTCTGGCCCGGGATGTTCTGGCGGCGATGGGGCGTCCCCGAGCGCCTTTCGGCGCAGCCGTGTGAAACCGCGGCGGGGTGGTGGGGGCATTTGCCCAGAGAGATGTCACATGAAGGCGGGAAGTCGGGAAAATCATTGATGATTTTCTTCCCGCCTTCCCGCCTTCATGTTCAAATGACCCCACCATCCGCGGCGGCGGGACGCTGGCCGCGAGCCGACACAGGAGCGAGAGCGGGTCCATGTTGCGGCGCGCGGCCGAGCTGTAGGACAATCGTTCCGTGAATGCGCTCGGCTCACGTCTCCACGGGTTCGCGCTGTTCTCCCTGATGCTCGCCCTCGCTGCCGGGTGCGGCAGCTCGCCCGACGACGCCGACGCCCCGGCGAGCGGCCCGGGCGACGACGAGCCGCCCCGGATGGTCGGGATGACGGCGGCCCACAACGCGGCGCGCGCCGCGGTCGACCCGCCCGCCGATCCGCCGCTGCCCCCGCTCTCGTGGTCGTCCGAGCTCGCCGCGGTGGCTCAGGCCCATGCCGATAAGTGTGTGTTCCGCCACAGCGCGAACGGCTACGGAGAGAACCTCTTCGCGACGTCGAGCGGCGCCTCACCCGCCCCCGAGAATGTCGTCGGCTCGTGGATCAGCGAGGCGGTCAGCTACGACCTCGCGAGCAACGCCTGCGGCGGCGCGACGTGCGGCCATTACACCCAGGTGGTCTGGGCCGACTCCCTGCGGCTCGGCTGCGGGATCGCCAGCTGTGAGGACGGCTCACCGTTCGAAGGGGTCAGCGCCTGGCAGTTCTGGGTGTGCACTTACGATCCTCCCGGCAACTTCGTCGGCCAGCGCCCCTACTGACCCGAGCGCGCAGCGCGCCCTGAGCCGCCCGCGTCGCGCCCGCGCGTAAGGTGTTCTATGTCAACCAGCGCGTGAGCATGGCTTGCCAATGAAGAGTCGCGGCATCTTCTTCGCGCCGATCGCGACAGGCGCGAACCGCCCATGGGTGAGCTCCGGGTCACGGGGAACGTGAACGGGCCCAAGGAGATTCCGGGTGATCAACGGAAATCCATGGAGCTCCGGAATCAACATATAGAAGAGGCAGTGACGGCGGCGGGCGCCGAGGGCATGGTCATCACGCCCTTCGGCGGAGCGGGGCGCTTGCGTATCGACGGTCATCCGATCGCTGGTTGATCACCCGAAGCGCGCCCCCTTGACCTGGCGTGCGCCGCCGCGTAACCATCGCCTCCGGTGGCTCCCGAGTGGAGCGTGGGTTCTCTAGGAGAAGATGGTTATGCAGATGTATTACTTGCTCCCACTCGTGTTGATGGCGGCCGCTTTCGCGTACTCGATGCACGTCCGCAAGAAGGCCATGGCCGAGGCCGCCAACATGACCCCGGAGCAGATCGAGCAAAAATTCAGCGACTTCTACGCCCCGTATTACGAGCTCCAGCCCGGCGAGCGCATCATCGGCAACTGGAGCGGCGTCGAGTACCAGGCGCCCGCCGGCACGGCCCGCCGCATCGCCGGCGGAGTCCTCAACGCCGCATCTGCCGCCGTGATCGGCGTCTCCAGCTACGTTCCCAACGTTCACGTCGGCCTCACCAACAGCGGCCGCGTCCTCGTCTCTCGCGAGTACAGCGACTTCGGCAAACGCGGCAACTACAAGCACCTCGTCGCCTTCGAACAGGGCACCCGCGCCTTCAACCAGGACGCGACGTATCCCGGCCAAGACATCGGCCCCCGCCCCGGCAACCCTTTCAACCCTCTCGTGAGCCTCGAGTTCATCCAGCTCCGTTCGCCGAGCGGCGAGACATACGAAGCGTGGCTGTCCCCGCAGGGCAGCCGCCACGGCCAGCACGGATTCAGCTCGATCTTGCAGTCGCTCGGTTGAGCGCAGCGAGCGGGGCGACGCTGACCAAACCACTCATCCCTGCCAGTTTGCCGCCTCATGGGGCCACCTGACGGCCTTTTTTGCAGGGTCATGGGGCCACCCCAAACGCAGGAGGATGGGGCCACCCGCGCGGGGGCGCTGCGGCGGCTCGTGCGGCCGGGCGGCGAGCTCATCGCGCTCCTCAACCAGAGCGTCTTCGACGACCGGCCGTATGCGGCGCGGCTCGAGCTCCCCGAGCTGTCGGACGCGCGGAGCGAGGACGCGCTGCGCCCGGCCTACCACGCCGCGGGGGTCGAGCTCCGGGAGAGCGCGCTCGTGGAGGGGGACATGCCGCACCGGACGAGCTGGGGCCAGCACCTCACGCTCGCGTCGGGCCGGCGGACCCGCCTGCTCACGGCCGAGGCGATCGGCTGAGGGGAGCATTCCTCTGCACGCCGGGGGCATCTTCTGGTACGGCGACCTGCTCTACGTCGCCGACACCAACAACGGCTTTCGCGTGTTCCGCCTCGACGACATCATGCAGGTCTCGACGGCGGCCGCGTGCGCCGCGACCGCCTCGGCCGCCTTCCTCGGGGGGCCCGCCGTCGCCGCCCTGCCCGGCCTCGGATGTCTCGATCTCGCTATCGCGCACGGTCAGCTTGGCATGAAGCGCGATGATGCCGATCGACGGATAGCCGTTCTCGCCACCTCGGCCGCCTCGATCGGATCGCCTCCGCCGCCGAGCCCCCCAGCGCCGGTTTCTCCGGAGGTCCAGGTAGCGCTCTCCGTGAGGTGAACGCTGCTGTTCACGCGCGCGACGGCGACGCCTGCGCGCGACACCTGGCCCTTAGAGTCAGTTTCCGGCCGGCTCATCAACATTTCCGCCGAGCATGCGCGTCACCCAGGGCGGAGGAGGCTTTCCACGCACTGAGATCTTTCCATCTGGCTCAAGCTCGATGGAGGTCCCCCGGAAGATTGGGGGAAGGGGTTGCCCGAATGCGGCAGCGTCCGAACGCGGCCCGGCAACTGGTCTGGAGTACCATCCGATCTGTCGATCAGGAAACTTTCGCCCGATAATCAGTCCGTCGCCGTCGGCCGGCCATTCGTCGGGTTCATAGATGCCGATCGTTCCATCCGTGCGCCGGACGATCACGGCCTCGGCATCGCTCTCCAACAGCTCACGATTGCGTCTGACCTCTGGAGACTCAAATTCTTGAGGATTGGGGGTAGACGCGTCAGGGACGTCATCCGGCGCGGGCGCGGGAGCCCGCATGCTGGTGGCCATGCAGATAGCCAGTTGCACCTTCGTGGAGGCAAGCTCAGTGCGTTCAGCGTTGCAGTCATGGACGGCGGGCGCCGTGTCAGGCGCGGGTGATGCGCTCGCGACCGTTTGGGCTCTAGGTGCATTGCGCGGCACTGCGCGTCCGATGAAGGCGCCGGCGATGCCGGCAATAAGTGCGAGCGCAAGGGCGATGTGGCGAGGAATCGTCATGGTGCATCTCCCCGCTTCGGCTTCACCCTTCCGCCAACCATGCGCTGCACGACAGGATCAGCAGGCTCGCCATTGACCATGACCGTTCCGTCAGGCGCAGTCTCGATGATGGGCTCGATGAAATCGGACGACGCGGAGAAGGTGTGGAATGCGGCAGGATCCGAGCGTGGTCCGGCATCGGGCCCAGAATACCATCCGATGTCTCCGCTTGGTGACTTTCTCGCGACGATTATTCCGTCACCGTCGATAGGCCACTCGTCGGCTCGATAGACACCGGTCCTCCCGTCATGATGTTGCACGATCACGGCCTCGGGATAGGTCTTCAAGAGCTTGCGATTTCGCTGGATCTCGTCGGCTCTCGACCTGCGTTGCGGGTCTGTGGGTTCGGACGGCTCGGGAACGCCGGACGGTTCAGTCTCGGAAAAGCGCGTGTCGAATGCCATGCAGATAGCCAGTTGCGCTTTGGTCGACACGAGCTCGGCGCGTTCGGCCTTGCAGTTATGGCCGGCAGGCGTCGCGACCGAAGGCGCGGATGACGTGCTCGGCGCCGCTTGGGCGTCGGGCGCATCGTGCGGCATGGCGCGTCCGATGAAGGCGCCGACAACGCCGGCAATGAGTATGAGTGCAACCGAGCTGCGAATTGTCATGGCGCATCTCACGGCTACATCGGACAGCCTGGGGGCACAGGCTGGCAAGCTTCATGGTCCTGATTTGGCCACTCCTGGGGAATGATGCCAATCTGGCACGGCGTCAAGAACGTGAATGGATCGGCTTGTGCATTCCGAACTTGGCTATGGTTTTCTCGCTGAAGCGCGGCGTCAATGGTGATCTGGGGCACGCAAATGTCCTTGCGTTGCCTTCCCGCCCCGTGCCCGTGCTCCCAAGGTAGGTTTGCGCTCCTGGGCGGAGTACGCGCGGCGCGCGCTCGACGGAGTGCGTCGACGTCACCAGGGCCGCGGCGTCCGCGCTGGCGGTCGTCTGGACGGATCTCGGCGTCGCTGTCGAGGTGGCGGCGGCAGCGCGCCTGGACGCAGGTGGATCGCTATGGCGAGAAGCGCATTGTCTCGGCGGAGAAGCCGTCGCTGCCTCGGTTCGCCTTGTCGCGCGTCTCGTCGAACACATCCGCGATGCCGCCCGGCCCCCCATCGCCGATCTCGAACGTGACGCGATCCAGGGCGAGCTGCTCGTCGTCGGCATAGGCGATGCCGATCGAGGGCCCGCCGGAGCCCCCGCCGCCGTAGCCGCCCGTGCCGCCCCGGCCGCCGTAGCCGCCTCGGCAGGCGTGTTCGCCGAGCATGGGCGGACCCAGCCCCGGCGGGCCTCCTTGCACGCCTTGCCCGCCCCTCTGCCCTTCGCCCCCCCGGCCTCCGGCGCCGCCCCGGCCCGTGATGACGCGCGTTTCCCGCAGGGTCAGCTTGCTGCCCGCGTGGACGAAGATCGCGATGCTCGCGCCGCCCGCGCCGCCGCCGCGGCCGCCCGTGCCGCCGCAGCCGCCGCCGCCGCCCGAGCCGCCCGACGCGCCGCCCAGCGCCGCGCTGCCGCAGGCGCTCCGGCCACCCGGCGCGCCGCCGCCGCCGCCGCCCCCCTGGCCGGGCGCTCCCGTGCCGCCCTGGCGGCCGGGCACACCTTCCCACCCGGCCTCGGTGAGGCGTCCACCCTGGCCGGCTGCGCCGGGCTCGCCCGGCGCGCCGTCTCCTCCACGGCGGCCGTCCGCGCACGGGGTGCTGTCCTTCGCGCCCGCGCCGCCCAGGCCCGCGTCGCTGGGGTTCGGGGCCGTCAGCGGCTTGCCGTCCTGGGCATCGCCGCCGCGGTCAGGGAAGCCGTCGCCCCCTTTGCCGCCCGTCGAGACCAGATCGCCGCAAACGGTCCTCACTGCGGGCGCGCCGGCCACCGTGGCGGCCGAGCACGCGTCCCTGCCGATCGCTCCGATCTCGCCGTACGATCCCGCTGGGGCGAAGTACACCGCGTCCTCGCCGTCTTCGCCTTGCTGCGCGCCGGTCGCCTGGATCACGCTCCGAAGCACCTCCACGACCGCGCCCGGCTGGAGCCTCATCGCGACGGCAGAGAGGGCCGGCGCCCGCTCCAATCCGAGCGTGCCCGCCACAAGCACGTCCGCGATCGTGGATACGCCGTCGGTGGCCACTTCGCCGTCGCCCTGCGCTGCCACCACGGTGAGCGGGGCGGCCTCGGCCAACTGTGGCCGGATCGATGCTATCAACTGGGGGCTCAACGTGTTCAAGGTGTGCTTCCATCCCGCCCAGCAATCGAAGCCACCCCACAAATCGATGCCGGAGGGCAACGTGACGGCATCGAGGAAAGGCTCGGTGCAGGCGAACACCCGCCCCCGTGCACGCGGCGCGAGCGCGATCGCGCGGGCGAGCGTCTTCACCGGCTTCTCCATCGTGCCGGGATTGCCGTCGTCCCCTTGTGTCGTGCTCGCGAACACCCCGCAGCCGTCTTCCACGCGCAGCGCGGCGAGGCCCTCGAGACACGCCTCCTCCGAGGGCTCGGCGCCGCAGGTACCCCCCTCCGCGCACGGTGGGGCGGACGTCTCCGCACCGCACCCCAGGGCGGCCGGAGAGGACAGCAGAAGAACCCATGCGGCGGCTGTGATCTTCATGATCCTCTCTCCCTGGTCATCCCCGTGCGAAATCCGTCATCGGGGTGGCACGACCAGCTCGGGAAAATCCCAGAGGCGGGCAAACATGCCGCTTTCCCCCCTGGCTTCTTGCCCGCTCGGATCGCCTCCGAAGCCACCGGCACCGGGCGCTCCGAAGCCCCACGTAGCACTTTCCGTGAAGTGAATGCTGCTGTTCACGCGTCCAACAGCGACGGAAACGCCTCCGAGCCCTCCGCCGCCATGGCCGCCTTTACCTCCGGCGCCACCCCGACCCCCTTCGCATGCATAGTAGGCTTCGGGTGCGATAGCGCCACGGGGGCCCTCAGGCCCACCCTTGCCACCGTCTTGCCCCGTCCCTCCGTTGCCGCCGCGACCCCCATCGCCCGTGACGATGTCGGTCTTGTCCACCATGACGTGCGCATGCAGCGCGATGATCCCGAAGCTGCCACCCCCGTAGCCACCGCCTCGGCCGCCGCGCCCCCCGCAGCCGCCGCCCCCGCCCGAGCCGCCGGACGGTCCGCCCTGCGGATCCATGGCGCGGCACTTCCCGTTCGGTCCGACGCCGCCCCCGCCGCCGCCCCCCTGGCCGATCTCCCCGTTCTTGCCGTCCCGCCCCGAGAAGCCCTGCCAGCCGTGGGCGCTGATACTTCCGTACTTGAGCGGCTCGTCCACGCCCGTCCCTCCTCCGACCCCGTGCGCGCCGGACGCCCCAGCGCCGCCGTTCTCGCCGGGCGTGCAGGTCACCGGTCCGCCCTTTCCCCCTTCGCCGTTGTCGACTGAGTCAGGCTCCGGCGCCGGTCCGCCCTGCTCGCCGTCGCCGCCCGCAGCGACGTCGCCGTCGCCGCCTTCGCCGCCGATGGACGTCGTCCCGTCCTCGCACACGGTCATCGCCAGCGGAGCGCCCTCGGTCCGGTCCGCCAAGCACCCGCCCGCGCCTGGATGGCCATGCGCCCCATCCGGCGCCCGCCATGCTTGGGGCGCGCTCTCCCCGTCCGCCCCATCCGCGCCGTTCCCCGCCAGGATCTCGCTCGACACCACCTCCACCGCGGCGCCCTCGCGCACGATCATCCCGATGGCCGACCCGCTCGGCCGCACCGCGTCCGCCGCCACGAGCCGCACGCCGAACACAGCCGACGTCATGCTCGCCTCGCGCGCCTCCACGACGAGCGGCACCCGCTCCGGCGCCGGCGCGATCCCGGTGAAGCGGCCCTTGCCGCCCCAGGCCCACGCCGCCGTGGCGCAGTCCCGGCCACCCCAGAGCTCGACGCCCGACGGCAGCGTGACCGCCTCCGCGAAGTCCTCCGCGCACGCGTACACCCGCCGCGTCCCCCCGGGCACCGACGCCTTCTCCACCGCGCGCTGCAGCGTCCTGACGGGCGCTCCCCTCGTCCCGTCGCTCGCGTCGTTTCCACCCCGCGAGACGAACACCCCGCACCCGTTCTTCGCCGGGCTCGTCGCGGGATCGCCGTCGCATGGCGAGGCCGGGGACGACGGCTCCGGGGGCGGCGGCTCATCGCACGTCTGCTCTTCCCAGCAATGGTCCCCCCCGTACATGCTGCACCCCGCGACGGCGCTGGCGCCGCACGCGCACAGCGCGGCGACCGCGAGCGAAACCGACACCCTCCGCGCCGCCCGAGCCCACCTCATCGCCGCCTCCAAGCCCTCCATCCGGCCCCCGCAAGCCCTTTCACCACGCCCCGAACGCCACCACGCCGACCTGCTGCGCCGTCGTCACCGGGACGAGACGCAGCCCGCTCCGCGCCGGCGTCGATCGCAGGAACGAGAGGTCCACGAAGAAGGACGCGGCGGTCACGGCGCCGACCACGGCCCCCGTCGCGACCAGGGCGGTCCCGACGACGCCGGACCGATCGCGCTGCTCGCGCATCCAGCGTAGCTCCGGGCACGCCGAGGGCTGCGGCGCTTCGCGGCACGCGCCCGAGGTCCACGCCGGATCGCGGTGGAGGCCGTCGATGCGCTCGCGGAGATCCCCGTCGAGGCGGTTCGCCCGGAGCATGAAGACCGCCCCCGCCGACACGGCGGCCGTCGTGACCGCGATGCCCGTGATCCGCAGCGTCCCCGGCCATGACGCCCAGGGCCCCGGCGCCGCCTCAGGGGCGGCCGAGGCCGCCGCCGGCGTGATCGGCTCGCTCCGCGCCGCGCCCGGATCCGGCGCGCGCGCGGGCGCGTCGGCCGCGCGCGCGGGCGCGTCGGCCGCGCGCGCGGGCGCGTCGGCCGCGCGCACGAGCTGCAGCGCTGCGCTGACCGTCTCCCCCGCATCGACCTCGACCCGCTGCGAGCCCTCCCCGTGCCCGGACAGCCGGGCCCGGAGCGTGTACGTCCCCGGCGCGACGAACAGCTCGTGGACCGTGGCGCCCGTGCCGACGGGCTCCCCGTCGAGGAGGATCTCGGCGTCGGGCGGGGAGGCCGCCACGTAGATCCTGCCGACGTGCTCGATCGCCCTGTTGAACGCACGCGTGAACCTGTCGAGGAGCGCGCGACTCAGCGCGGCGTCCTGCTCGAGGCTCTTCCCCAGGTGCTCGGCGGCCTCCCGGTGCTTGCCCTGCTCCAGCTCGCAAAGCCCGAGATAGCCGAGCACCTCGGCCCGCTGCACCGCGGTCATTCCGGCGTCGGGCGCCGCCAGGACGGCTTCGAAGCTCGCTTCCGCCTCGGTCCACTTCCGTGCGCCGAAGGCAATCCGGGCCTTCTGGCGCGCCTTCATCGCTGCCGCGCTCTCGGTCGCCAGCGCAGGTGCAGCGCGCGCGAGCCCGATGCCGCTGCCCAGCACGCCGAGAAGGCAAATCCCGGACAGGGCCGAGCGCAAGAGCGTCACGCGGCCCACGTTATCAACGAGCCTGTCAGCCCAGCAAGCGCGCTTGGATACCGAGCGCGGCTTTTTTGCATGATAAATCAGACGTCGCCTGCGCAATGATTCCACGGAGCCGTGGCCTTCTCGTTATCCCTCTGCGAACGCACCTTCGCGCACCGTTCTTCGTCGCACCGGTCGATTGGGTCACCTCTTTTCGCGCCTGAAGCATCTGGACGTGCATGGATGTGAGCACCTCGGCGAGCCCGGCCGTCGCAGCCCCTGGCCCGCTTGCTTCCGACCGCTTCCGCCGGCTCGCGCGCGCCATGCGCGTGCCGGCTCAGGACGTCGACGACGTACTCCAGGACGCGTGGCTTCGCATCCTGGAGAACCGCGCGCGCATCGGCCTGGTGAGGGACGCCGCGGCGTATGTGGACCAGCTCGTCAGAAACGTGGTGCGCAGCAGCCGGCGGCGATCGCGCCGCCGGCACGAGGTGATCGCACCCCTCCAGGACGAGGATCCTTCGGACGAGCGGCCGGGCCCGGAAGCCTCCTTGATCGCCCGCCAGCGGGCTTCCGTCCTCTGGCGCTTCATCGACAAGCTCGACGACGCACGTCGCACGGTCTTCATCGAGCACGAGCTCCTGGGCCGGACGCTCGCCGAGATCGCCGGGGCGCACGCGCTCCCCGAGAACACCGTCAAGTCACGGCTCGCTGCCGCCTGGGACAGGATCGAGCAGGAGGTAGGGCGCTGGCAGGCGGCGCAGCACCGGCGCAGGCAGCCTGCGGTGCCGTGCTTCGTGCCCTTCTTCTCCGGTGCCTGGCTTCACGACGCCTTGCGCGGGCTTCGCCGGTTCAGGCTGCATGGGACGGCGGCAGCGGGGCTCGTGCTCGGGGCGGGCGCTGCCTGGCCCGGCCCAGCGGCTGGCTTCGCCGAAGCGTCGCTGCTCGCGGCCTCGGGGCGCGCGCAGCCCGCGCTCGAGATGCCGGCGGCGCCTGCTGACCAGCGCGGCGTGGGGCCGGGCCGACCCGAGAGCGCGATCCGGCGAGAGGCCGTCACGGCCTCCGCCGTGTCCGCCCATCAGGGCAGCACCACGACGGCTCGCGTGGTCTCCGCCGCGGGCAAGGTGTCGCCCCGGGCGCACTCCGGCGCGGCGCATGCTCGGATCGATCCGATGCTCGCGCGCGCGCGAGCGATGCTCGAGCTCGGGACCACCGAGGGACAGCTCTCGGCGTGCCGTCTCCTGCACGAGCACCGCGAGCGTCGTGGTCGCGGAGAGCACGCCGCGGACCGCGACGCGCTCCTCCGGCGGGTTCGCTGCGAGCGCCACGGGTCGATCGGGGCGCAGAGGTGATCGCGTCGCGCGTGTCTCGAGATCGAAGAGCTGGGCAAGCCGATCGCCGGCCGCTTCAAGAGCCTGTCGATTGGCGGATCGGTCGAGTCTGAGGGGAGGCTGCTGGGCAGCCCTGCCGGCAACGGAAACGGGTGGTGCCCTAATTGGGCTTCCGCTGCCCTAGTTTGACTCCGGACCTCGCATGAGCGGCTAAGTTCTGCCGGAAGTAGTGCAGCCCGCGGTGATTGGCGTCGCCCGGGCAGCGTGGCCGAACCCCGATCCACGAGGTCCGACATGCTGACCGTAGTCCGTTCGCCTTCGGGCGAGCAAGAAGGCGAAGGTGCGCCCAAGCGCCGCCGCCTCTGCGTCACCCGTTCCCTCTCCGACGTCGAGCGCATGCGGCTCCGCGCCGCCCTCCGCAACCTGCGCGGCCTGTACGGCACCTGGGCCTGCTTGGCCGAGGTCATGGGCATGCAGCCCCGCACGCTTCGCGCGATCGCCTCGGGCAAGTACGCCGGGTCGCCCGGCACCGCCATGCGTGCCGCACGTGCGGCTGGAACCACCATCGAGCGGCTCTTGGGCCGCCCCGTGGCCGCCGATCGCTGCCCGAACTGCGGCCGAGGTGCCCCATGACCTGGCGGGGCCCGCACGTTGGCCCCGCTCGCGTCCTGAACATCGCCGAGATCGCCGCGCAGGAGCCGTTCATCCGGAGCGTCCTGCGCGGCCTCGGTGTGCCCGCCGTCGACGTTGGCGACGTGCTCCAGGACGTGATGCTCGGTGCATGGGCGAGCTCCCAGGCCGGGCGCTACAGACCGGACCCTGTGCGCGAGCCCCTGGACGCGCTCAAGCGCTGGCTCTTCGGCGTGTGCAGGTTCCACTGCACCCACTACCACGAGCGGGCGTTCCGACGTCGGGAGGTACCGGTCGCCGACCCGTGGGCGGCCACGGGCGAGGAGCGCGTCGACCCCTGGCACGTCGGCGAACGCATCGACGCTGCCGAGGCGCTCATGGCGATCGCTGCGATGCCGCTCTGGGCCCGCGAAGAGCTCGTCTTGGCCGCGCTCGGCCACGGCGGCACCGAGATCGCGGACATACTGGGCATCCCGCTCGGGACGGCGGGCAGTCGCCTGCGGCTCGCACGGGCCCGCCTCGCTCGCAAGCTCCGAAGGCGCCGAGGAACAAGCCCGCCCTGACCAAAGCGGATCTGACCCACGTCTCGGAGAAGCTGCGCATCTTCGATGCCTGCCGCGGTGGGTGCCCGTGGAACCGCGACCGGCTTTGGGCCGCCGCGCTCGACGCCCAGATGAGCGCGAGAACACGAGCCGAACGCGAGGCCGTTGCAGAGCCCCGCGGCGCCTTGCAGATCCTCGACGCCATCAAGCGGCGCTTCGTCAGCAAGTAGCTGCCGTCCCCGGGCCTCGACGGCCACGGGAAACCATCCAGGCCACGACGAAGATCCCCCGGGCGAAGCATCGCGTAAGATCGCCGCGCAGGCTCAGCAAGAGGACCGCGGGCGCGTCGCTGCGCTCAAAGGCCCCCGGCTTGACGCCGGGTGCCTGCTCGGCCAGCGTGCACCCCATGGGCGTCAAGCTGAAAGTCACCTTCGACGGGGACGAGCCTGGGCTGGCGCAGCACCGCCTGAGCCTCTCGTCCTTCGGGGAGTCCCTCAAGCTCCTGCTGTCCGCGCTTCAGCGGACGGCATCGGGGATCCTTGCGTCCGCGCTGGATGATACGGAATACGGCACCAAAGGGGGCCGGCTAGCCGCCGAGACCAAGCTGCTGGACCTCGAGCTCGCTTCCATCGAGCAAGGATCCGCCGCGCCGACCTTCGTGTGCGTGGCCAGGCCAGGATCTCAGCTGCACCTACAGAGCTTCGACACGTTCGGCGAGCAGACTGTCCAGCGTCTGATCCAGGATCTAGACGCCGAGCGCCAGGGTAGGCCGGCCAACGTCTCCGTGCGTCGATACCTTCGGTCGCTGCCGGCAGGCGTACGCGCTCAGCGCTACACGGCCTGGACCAATGGAACGGTGCTCGCTGATGTACAATTCGGTGAGCTATCGTTGTTAGAGGTTCCAGCCCAAGGCGCTCGTCTGGTCAAACTTCTTGGCCGGATCTTGAGCGTCGGGTTCGACCCTGGCGCAAGCTACATTACCCTGAAGACGAGCAGCCGCACTGTGCGGTGCTCGGCGTCGTCGGAGCAGGTAGAGCGCGCACTTCCGCTGCGTCACAAGGACGTGGCTGCCGCTGTCCTCGACGGGCAGAAGCCATCTCTGGTCTGGATTCTAGATGCGGCAACCCCACCACCCCGCGTACCGATCGAGAGCACGATAGAGCACCTGCGCACAAATTGGGCGGAGACAATGAGGATCCTTGCCCAATGAACGATGATTTGAGCTGGGCCTTCGTGGAGGTCGAAGACGTGCTTCACTTGCACGCGGCCGCTATCCGCCACTATGGCGGGGATCAATCCATTGCACCAAAGGCTGGGTGCGTTGAAGGAAGCATCGGGAGCGCTGTCACCGCTTCGATGTACGTGGCGGAGGACGGAGAGCCCGATCTGCTCGTCGCTGTCGCCTATCTGCTCGTGTACCTCGCCAAGAACCACTGTTTCGTGGACGGGAACAAGCGCGTCGCCTGGAGTGCCCTATTACGTGTCCTAGATGCAAACGGCATCCAGATTATAGCGAAACAGGATGAAGCAGCGGTGTTGGTCAACGACGTGGCAAGCGGCGTCATTGATGCGCATGGTGTTTTGAACTGGCTCTCGTCGCCGAACCGGATTGGAGCCGCCCCTGGATGGGCAGATACCACCTGAATCTCCGTCAGTTGACCATTGCTCTGCTGCTAGAACATCCCGGCAGCGGTTTCCGGCCGAGAAACCGAAACATCACTCGGATTCGCTGAACAAGCTCAGCTGTACCATCCTGCGCGGCCCTGGCGCTGGCGGCGGCTCGGACGGCGGCGGTGGCTCCGGCTCCGGATGGGCCGCCGTGCGCGCCGCGGGTGGCGGCTGCGGTGTGGACGGCGTCGACGGGGTACCACCGCCCGAGACGAGCCGGAGCCACCCTGCCCCCGTCTTGAGCTGCCGGACCCGCCCTGTCTGCGCCGGCAGGGTGAGCGCCTGCGGGACGGGCGGCGCGGCGGCAGGTTCCGCCAGCGCGGCCCGGATCAGATCCTCGACCGACCAGAGCTCCGAGACGACTGCAAGGTAGCACGGAAAGCCTATGTTTCTCGGCGTTTCTACGCAGCTAGGACAGCATCCGTCATAGCCGACGCGCGCGATTACAACCTGTTTAACGGCTCTTTCGCGTCATGGCGCGCGAGCGCTGACGGGCTACGCAACGCGCGTAGCGGCGTCAGCACTGGCCCGTGGCGGTTCGGAGGTCCGCCTCGATCACGGCGTTGTCGCCATCCCGATCCGTGATGCGCACGCGGAGGCAGCTCGCCTTCAGCGCTCGATCGATCCAAGCGTCGAGACTTTCGCCGTCGAGCTTCTCCCCGTCGTACGGTTCGAGGCTGACCGGGCCGATGTAGACCCACCCGAGGAACCTATTCCCGTGCTCGTCCAGAAGCCAGCGGCCGACGAGCTTCGCTTGCATCGTCGGCACGACGGGTGGGCGTGCCGTCCGGTCGATGCGAACGCTGCTGTTGAGTTGGAGGGGGAACTCCTCGCCTTCTCGCGTCGGCGGTCGATGGACTTCCGTCTTGAGAGCTTCGTCGAGCAAGTCGGGATCAGGTGTATCGATGGGTTCCATGGCGCAGGTCTCCGTCGTAGCGCCATGCCGCAGGGGCATGGCGGGGTAGAGCGCTCGCGAGTCAGGGTGGAAGCGCGTCTTCCACCTTGGGCGTAAAGGCGCAGCCGTGCCCTCCAAGAAGCGCGTCGCGAACACGGCGCGTGATCGGGTGCCCCGCGGTGCGAGAACCTCCGGCGCGCCGGGCTCTGGGGAATCATGGATCGCCGCGGATGAAGGTCAAGATCGCGGCCGACAAAAATCAAACGATTTCAGGTAGATACAACTACGATCGTAGAGCTCCGGCAATCCGATGCGTGCAAATGGCCGTCGAATGTGCGTGCAAGCGCTCGAAGCGCCGGCACGCGCGGGCAACGGTGGTGTGGGCGGGGGGGGCGATGGCGCGCGGGCCATGGAGCAGCCGGATCCCCCGCGCTTTCGGCGAGGTGGTCGCAGTTGGATCGGGGTGGTCGCGTTTCAGGCAAACGTGACCACTACCCGGAAACGGTCTTGGGGAGGCTGCCGGCAGCCCTCCCGGCAACGGAAACGGTCGGCCGCGAACCGCCACACGTGGATGGCACGGTGCGTGCCGACATGCGTGCTGACAGCTACCAGACGCCGTGACGAGAGCAGCACACTCCACGCCACCCCGCCGCGCGCCGGGCACATGACACCTTCAGGCGACTTCTCGCGAGTTTCGCGGGGCCCAGTCCATGACGCAAGATCACGACGAGAGGCGGCACGCCGTCGGAAAATCAGCCGGCATGTCGATTGACGGGTGCGCGGGGGTGGTTATCCCTGCCCGGAACGTCCGGCGTGCGCCTGACGTTCTCAACACGTCCAGCGCGCAGGGGTGGAGCGCGTCGTACCTGTTCTCCGCTGCTCCGCGACGACGAACAACGAGAGGTCATCCCCTCATGACGAAGCCTTCTCCGCTCAAGAAGAAGCCCGCTCCCAAGAAGCCCGCGGCCCCGCCCCAGGCGGCGGCGGCGTTCGACAAGATCCTGCCCGAGATCGAGGCGCTGAGCCCGGATCGGCTGATCGCCATCAACCTCGATATTCCCCGGGTCGTCTCCCAGGTGCTGGGCGTGCTGCCCGGCGTCCTCGCGCTGCGCTCCGCCATCGCGGAGCACGTGCCGACGCACGATGTCGCGTTGCTCGACCGGCTCGAGACCTACGCGCTGGCCGCGTGGTACGCGCACCTCGCGTGGCTGTCGAGCGGAGGCGCCGAGAACGCGCTGAAGCCGCTGCTCGCGGAGGCGGCCCCGCTGCGCGAGAACCTGCTGAGCGACGCCGAGGCGCTGGCCCGGCGCGGCCTGCTCGACGCGGACACGGTCGCGGAGATCCGCGCGGGGCTGGGGCACATCGACACGGCGAACGACCTGGTCGCGCTCTCGGCGCTGTTCACCGCGAGCTGGGCGGAGGTCGCCAGCAAGACGGCGGCGACCGAGGAGGAGGTGCGGCGCGCCGGGGAGATCGGGCCGCAGCTGCTCGCGGCCCTCGGCGTGCGGGAGCACGGCAAAGGCCCCGGGCCGACCGAGGCCGCGGACAGGAGGGCGCGGGCGTTCTCGCTGCTCGTCCACGCCTACGACCAGACCCGCCGCGCCGTCGCGTACCTGCGCTGGGACGAGGAGGACGCCGATACGATCGCCCCCTCTCTCTACAAGGGCCGCACCGGCCGCGCGACGGCGCACAGCGACACCGTCGCCGCCCCGGGCGACGAGGCGCCGGCTGAACCGGCGGCGCCCGTCGCTGCGACCCCCGCAGCGCCGAACGGCACGGCGGCGCCTGCTGCGCTGAATGGCGCGGCGGCGCCCGCGGTGCCCGGCGCCGCGTCGAACGGCACGGCGCCTACCGGCTAGACATCGCCGCCCGCCTCCGCGGCGAGCGCTGCCCGCTCCCAAGGATCGGCTGCCCAGGCGAACGCACCGGCGGAGAGCAGGCAGACTCCCCCGCTTGCGGCGCCGTTCGCGAGGCGGGATCGAGCTAGTCGCCGCCCGCGCACGCCGGCTTGGGGCAGCGGCCTTCCAGGATGTCGCGGCACACCTTGTCGCGCGCCTTCTTGTCGACCGCGCCGAGCGCTATGTAGATCTGCTGCGTGCTGCACCCGAGCGAGCCCTCGGCCGCGAGCGGGCCGCACGCGTCGAACACCTGCGGCGCCGGCAAGGCCGCGCAGAGGGCCTCGCAGGCCGCGATGTCCGCGAGCTCGAGCGGGCACACGGCCGCGTAGAGCGTGCACATCGCCTCGCACCGCCCGACGCACTCTGCGTCGCCCTCCGGGCCGAGCGGCCCAGCCGCGGTGCAGCCGGCGGGATCGCCGGTCTCCGCCGCGCGGCACCCGGCATACCCCTCGGGCGACGGCATCGCCTCGCAGACGGTGCAGCACGCCTCGACCGACGGGTACTGGGGCGTGAGCTCGCAGAGATCCATCGACCGGTCGCAGTGCGCCGAGCACGCGGCGATCTCGCACGGGCCGGCCTCCTGCGCGGGCGGAGCCCAGCTCTCCGGGCTCCCGTCGCCGGCGTCGCCCGCGCCGCTGTCGATGCCGTCGCCCTCGGCCGAGGTGGCGCCGTCCTCGCCGTCGGGCAGCGGGGCGACGAGCTGACACCCGGCGAGCCACGCGGCGAACGCGCAGGCGGCAGCGCGGCGCGCCCTCACAGCGTCCCTCGCATGCTGATGTAGCCCGGACCGACCGCCCAGGTGACGCTCGAGGCCGGGGCCTTCGAGCGCTCCAGGCCGAGGGTGATGCCGCCGACGGCCGCGCCGGCGATGGCGAGGCCGAACCCCACGTTCGAGACCCAACCCAGGGCGTTCGCGTCGCCTCGCGCATCGGCGGAGCAACCCGAGGCGCCCTGCCGGCACGCCTCGGCGAGGTCGCTCCTCGCGCTCAGGTAGGCCGCGCCTACGCCGAGCCCCACCGCCAGCCCGGCGCCCGAGGCCACGAACCCGCCGATGGCCCACGGCGAGACGCCGTCCGGGCGGGGCGCCGGGGTGAGGGTGACGTCGAGCGCCGTGATCTCCCGCTCCGGGACGTAGACCCGCTGCCGGGCGCCGGCGTAGCCGTCGGCCTCGACCTCGACCCAGTGGTTGCCGGGATCGATCAAGGTCCCCTCCGAGGAGACCTTCACCTCCTGGCCGTCGATCCTGAGCCTGGCCCCGGCGGGGCTCGGCACGAGCCGCACCTTCAGCCGGGGGATGCGGTCGTCGAGCTCGTCGCGCAGGGCGCCGGCGCGGCGCCGCGCCTGCATGAACGGCCAGGGCTCCCCGGGGAGCGCGCGCGACGAGGCGATCGTGGACGCGAGCTCGCGCGCCTCGCTGAGCCGGCCGATCGCGGCGAGCGCCTTCGCCACCTCGATGGACGTCGAGGGCACGCGGACGAGCTGCTCGGCGCGCTGGTAGGCGCGGAGCGCCTCCGCGTACCTCCTCAGGATGAACAGCTCGTCGCCCAGGTACACGAGCTCCCGGGCGTCGCGCCGCGCCTTCTCGTCCGCGGCGCCGCCGGCGGTGTCCGCCGTGTCGCCGGCGAGCGCCGGCGGCGACGCGAGGATCAGGCTGGTGATCATCAGCAGCGTGCTGGGCCGGGGGCGCATGGGTCTCCTCTCCTGTCAGAAGCCGAGATCGCGGCGCCAGCGCGTGCGCGTCGCGACCGTCTTGACCGGCGTCGCGGCCGGCGCGGCGAGCGCCGCCGGCAGGGCGCTCGGGGCGCCAGACACGGCCGGCACCCTGGCGTCGGCGGCCGCCCGGGTCGCAGGCCGCGCCGTGGCCGCAGCCTGCGCCGTGGCCGCGGCCCGCGCCTCGGCCTGGCGCGGCCCGGCGTCGTCCTGCGCCGTGGCCGCCGCCTGCGCCTCGACCTGCGGCGCCGTGGCCACGGCCCGCGCCTCGGACAGCGGCCCGCTCGTCGCGCACTGGGCCGCGGGCTCGACGGCGGGGGCGGCGCGCCCGGGCGCTCCGCCGGCGACCATCGCGAGCGATGCGGTCTGCGCTGCCGGCGCGGTCCGGGTGACGCCGGAGGCCCCTGCCCATGCCAGGGTGCTGAGGCCCAGGACGGCGCCCGCGGCCAGGGCCCAGGTGCGCGCCCGCGCCCGCTGCCGGGGCGAGCTCGCGCCCAGCGTGCCGAACGGCAGGAGCGTGGTCACGAGGGACGAGAAGCCCTCGCCCGAGCCGAGGGCCTCGCGCGGGGGCATGAGCTCGGTCTGGGCGGGCCGCGCGGCGCGCGGGGCGGCGACGGCGGCGTCCAGCGCCTCGAGGACGGCGCGCGCGCTCCGGGCGCGGCGCGCCGGGTCGGGCTCGAGCAGCGAGAGGACCCAGGCGTCGATCGCGGGCGGCACACCCGGGGCGAGCCGGGACGGCGGCGGGGGCGGCCCGCGGTCGATCGCCACGGCCACCGCGGCGACGGTGGCGCCGCCGAAGGGGATCTGCCCGGTCAAGCAGAAGTAGGCCACGACGCCGAGGGCCCAGAGATCGCTGTGCGGTCCGACCCGCGCGCCGCCCGCCATCTGCTCGGGCGACATGAAGTGCGGCGTCCCCAGGATGGCGCCCGTGACGGTGAGCCGCTCGGCCTCGTCGGCGGTGTTCTTGGCGATGCCGAAGTCGAGCACCTTCACGAAGGGCTCCCCCTCGCCGTCCACGAGGAAGATGTTCTCGGGCTTGATGTCGCGGTGAACGATCCCCGCCTCGTGCGCCCTGGCCAGCGCGGCGCAGAGCTGGCGGAGGATGGACACGGTCTCCTCGAGCGAGAGCCGCCGGCGGCGCTCGACCCGATCTTGCAGCGTCTGCCCTTCCAGGTGCTCCATCACGATGTACGGGACCCCCTGGTCGGTGAAGCTCACATCGAACACGCGCACCACGTGCGGGCTCTGGATGCGGGCCGCGGCCTCGGCCTCCCGGTGGAGGCGCACGACGGCCAGCGGGTGGTCCATGTACATGTCGCGGAGGAACTTCACCGCGACATGGGTCCTGAGCGCGACGTGCTCGGCGAGCCAGACGCTCCCCATCCCTCCCTGGCCGAGCGCGCGGATCAGCCGGAGCTGGGAGCCCACGTGCATCCCCGGCAGCGGCCCGCGCTCCGAGCTCGACGCGGTGTGGCAGCCTGCCTCAGCTGGGGCGATCAGGCAGGGCGATGGCTGGGTGGCCTCGCCTATTCCTAACGTCTTGCTCATGCCGGAGCTGGCTTGCACGCCGCGAGCCATCGCTCCGGCGGAGAGGTTGCGGGGACATGCGCCGGCGTCGGGGTGTCCCGTCGTGGCGTGGAGCCGCGCTGCGCAGCGCCCTCGTGACAGTTCGCTACAGGCGCGGTCGCGGCTGCGGCGCGCGCTGTCGACACCGGCTCACGGACGGTTCACGGCCTCCGTCAGCGCGCGCTCCACGCGGCGCCCTGTCGCCGGAAACCGTGACGTAACACGAACTGCGCTGTCAGTGGACGTCAGTGGACGCGGCGGGGGACGCGCCGAGGGCGCAGGTCGAATCAGGGCTTGTCGTCCGCGCGCCGAGTCACCAGGGTAGGCCCGGCGATGCAGCCTCTCCTCCTCTGTTCCCTGCTGGCTGGCGTCGGCCTCCTCGCCGCGGCGTGCGACTCGCGTCCCGCGGAGGCGCCCAGGCCGGTCATTCTTCCGCCCGTCGCCCCGGGCGAGCTCCGCAGTCCGGAGGCGTTCGCGGCGATCCGGGACGACGACGCGCGCGCGGCCTCGCTCTTCCTCGAGGCGAGCAAGGTGCTGCTCCACCCGCGCTGCGTGAACTGCCACCCTCACGACGGCGTCCCGCGCCAGGGCGACGCCGGCGAGCGCCACAGCCCGCCGGCCGAGCGCGGTCCGAGCGATCGCGGGGTGGCGGCGATGGAGTGCACGTCGTGCCATCAGGCGCAGAACCTCGAGCTCGCCCGCGTCCCCGGGGCGCCGGGCTGGCACCTCGCGCCGGCGGAGATGGCGTGGCTCGGGCGGTCGCCCGCGGCGATCTGCGCGCAGATCAAGGATCCGGCGCGCAACGGCAAGAAGACGCTCGCGCAGATCGTCGAGCACTCCAACCGCGACGAGCTCGTGGCGTGGGGGTGGGCGCCCGGCCACGGCCGCACGAAGGCGCCCGGCTCGCAGGCGGCCTTCGGCGCGCTCGTCGACGCGTGGGTGAAGGCGGGCGCGGCGTGCCCGCCCGAGGAGTCCCGACCATGATCATCCTGAAGGTGAACGGCGCGGAGCAGAAGCTCGACGTGGATCCGGACATGCCGCTCCTCTGGGTGCTGCGCGACGTGCTCGGCCTCACGGGGACGAAGTACGGTTGCGGCCAGGCGCTCTGCGGGGCGTGCGTGGTGCACCTCGACGGCGAGACGGTGCGCGCCTGCGTGACGCCGGTGAAGCGCGCCGCGGGCGGCTCGGTGACGACGATCGAGGGGCTCAGCCCCGCCGGCGATCACCCGCTCCAGCGCGCGTGGGTGGAGCTCGGCGTCCCGCAGTGCGGCTTCTGCCAGGCGGGGCAGATCATGAGCGCGGCCGCGCTCCTGCGGAAGAACCCGCGGCCCTCGAACGACGACATCGACCGATCGCTCGCCGGCAACATCTGCCGGTGCGGCACGTACACGCGCATCCGCGCGGCGGTCCGCAAGGCCGCCGGCCTTCCCACGGAGTGAAGATGGAACAGCAACGGGTCGTCCTCCTCCGCCGCTCCTTCCTCGCGGGGCTCGGGCTCGCGGTGGGCGGGCTCGCGCTCGGGGTCGCCGAGGCCGCGCCGCCCGCGCCGGCTGTGCCGCCTACGCCCAGCGGCGCGCAGGCGCAGCCGGGGCTCCGGACCGGGGTGTTCCTCCACATCGCGCCCGACGGGACGGTGTCGATCGTCTGCCACCGGTCGGAGATGGGGCAGGGGATCCGCAGCTCGCTGCCGGTCCTCGTCGCCGACGAGCTCGGCGCGGACATGGCGCGGGTCAAGATCGTGCAAGCCGACGGCGACAAGGTTTACGGCGATCAGAACACCGACGGCTCGCGCAGCGTGCGCGGCGGCTACGAGCCGATGCGGCGCGTGGGCGCGACAGCGCGCGCGATGCTCGTCGCGGCCGCGGCCCGGAAGTGGCGCGTCCCCGCCGCGGAGTGCGTCGCCCAGCAGCACGCGGTCCACCACGCGAAGTCGAAGCGCTCGCTGGACTTCCGCGAGCTCGTGGCCGACGCGGCGAAGCTCCCGGTGCCCGACGCGGAGTCGGTCGCGCTCCGCCCCGCCTCGGAGCTCAAGCGCGTCGGCGGCCCGCTCCCGCTGCTCGACGGCCCGGCCCTCGTCACGGGCGCGGCCCAGTTCGGCGCGGACGTGCGCCTGCCCGGCATGCTCACCGCGGTCATCGCGCACCCGCCGGTCGTGGGGGGCAAGGTCGTGCGGTACGACGGGGCCCGCGCGCTGGCGGTCCCGGGCGTGAAGAAGCTCGTGGAGCTGCCGGCGCCGAAGGGCGGCGGGGTGGGGTTCCAGCCGCTCGGGGGCGTGGCGGTCGTGGCGGACACGACGTGGGCCGCGATGCGCGGCCGCGCGGCGCTGCAGATCACATGGGATCACGGCGCGAACGCGTCGTACGACTCGGCGAGCTACCGCGAGGCGCTCTCGCGCGCGGTGCGCGCGCCGGGCAAGGTCGTGCGCAAGGTCGGCGATGTCGACGGGGCGCTCAAGGCGGCGGCGCGCACGGTCGAGGCCGAGTACTACGTGCCTCACCTCGCGCATGTGGCCATGGAGCCGCCCGCGGCCGTGGCGAAGGTCGACGCGGGCGGCTGCGAGGTGTGGGCGCCGACGCAGAACCCGCAGGCGGCGCGCACCGAGGTGGCGCGGGCGCTCGGCGTCGACGAGGCCAAGGTCACCGTGCACGTGACGTTCCTCGGCGGCGGCTTCGGCCGGAAGTCCAAGCCGGACTACGTCGCCGAGGCGGCGCTGCTCGCGCGCGAGCTGGGCGCGCCGGTGCGCGTGCAGTGGACCCGCGAGGACGACGTGCAGAGCGGCTACTTCCACAGCGTCAGCGCGCAGCGCCTCACGGCGGGGCTCGACGCGAGCGGCAAGGTGACGGCGTGGCTGCACCGGACGGCGTTCCCGCCGATCCCGTCGACGTTCGACGCGAAGGTGAAGACCCCGAGCGACAACGAGCTCGGCCTCGGCGTGCTCGATCTCGCGCTCGCGGCCCCGAACGTCCGCGCCGAGGCGTGCGACGCGCCGGCGCACGTCCGGATCGGGTGGCTCCGGTCGGTCTGCAACATCTTCCACGCCTTCGCGGTGCAGAGCTTCATCGACGAGATCGCGCACGCGCGGCAGGCGGATCCGCGCGAGGTGCTGCTCGAGGTGCTCGGCCCTGCCCGGAAGGCGACGCCCGCCGAGCTGGGCGTCGACAAGGTCCCGAACTACGGGGCGTCGATCGAGCAGCACCCGGTCGACGTGGGCCGCCTCCGGCACGTCATCGAGCGGGTGACGGAGCTCTCGGGGTGGGACGCCGCGCGCAAGGCGGGCTGCGCGCTGGGCCTCGCCGCGCACCGGAGCTTCCTCACGTACGTGGCGGTCGTCGCCGCGGTCTCGAAGGACGCGCTCGGCAAGGTGAAGGTCGACGAGGTGTGGCTCGTCGCGGACCCCGGCACGGTCATCAACCTGGACCGCGTGCACGCGCAGATGGAAGGCGCGGTGGTCTTCGGGATGAGCATCGCGCTCCACGGCGCCATCACGATGAAGGGCGGCGCGGTCGAGCAGACGAACTTCCGCGACTACCCGGTGGTGCGGAGCCCGGAGGTGCCGGCGCGGATCCACGTGGAGATCGTGAAGAGCGACGCCCCGCCCGGGGGCGTCGGGGAGCCCGGGGTGCCGCCTGTCGCGCCCGCGATCGCGAACGCGGTCTTCGCCTTGACGAAGACGCGCGCCCGGGAGCTCCCGCTGCGGCGCCTGGGGCTGTGACGAGGTTTCGGCCCGGGCAGCGCGCCGCTGCTCACGGTGTCCCCGTTTTGCCCTGCCGTTGATAGATGTCCCTGACGTCATGTACCTGCTCGTCTTCCGGCGCTGAGGTTGCCATCGCATGACGCACGCCCTGACACCGGACATCGCCTCGCGTCTCGCCGCCATCGCGCTCGGGCACGTGACGCGGGAGTATCCGAACAAGCTCGATCACGTCATGGCCGGCCCCGAGGACGTGAAGGGCCCGCGCGACCTTCACCCCATCTTCTACGGCAGCTTCGACTGGCACTCGTGCGTTCACGGCCACTGGCTCCTCGCGCGGATCCACCGCCTCTTCCCCGGCGTGCCCGGCGCCGCGCCGGTCCGCGGGCTGCTCGACGCGCAGCTCACGGGCGAGAAGGTCGCCGGCGAGCTGGCCTATCTGCAGCGGCCGTCGAGCCGCGGCTTCGAGCGGCCTTACGGCTGGGCGTGGCTGCTGATGCTGGCGGCCGAGCTCTCGCGGTACGAGACCGAGGAGGGGCGGCGCTGGGCGGCCGCGCTGGCCCCGCTCGACGACGCGTTCGCCGGGCGGCTCCTCGAGTACCTGCCCAGGGCCACGTATCCCGTTCGCGCCGGCGCGCACACGAACAGCGCCTTCGCGCTCGCGCTCGCGCAGGAGTACGCCGCCGTGAAGGGCGATGAGCGGCTGTCGCTGCGCTGCGCCGAGGCCGCGCGCGCCTGGTACGGCCGCGACGCGGACTGCCAGGCGTGGGAGCCCTCGCAGGACGATTTCCTCTCGCCTGCCCTCATGGAGGCCGAGTGCATGCGCCGGGCCCTGCCCGGACCGGAGTTCCGCGGCTGGCTCGCGCGGTTCCTGCCGCGGGCGGCGCGCGGCGAGCCAGCGACCCTGTTCGAGCCCGCGACGGTCAGCGATCGCAGCGACGGCAAGATCGCCCACCTCGACGGGCTCAACCTGAGCCGCGCCTGGTGCTGGCGCTCGCTCGCCGCGGCGCTGCCCGAAGGGGACGCGGTCCGCGCCCGCGCTCTCGACGCGGCGGAGCGGCACCTCGACGCCAGCCTGCCGCACGTCGCCGGCGACTACATGGGCGAGCACTGGCTGGCGAGCTTCGCCCTCCTCGCGCTGGGCGAGGGCGTCGATTGACGCGTCACGGGGCCGCGGAGCGGTGCTCAGCGGCGTCCGGTGTTGCAGCGTCTATGTCGTGGAGCGGGAGACGGGATTTGAACCCGCGACGTCAACCTTGGCAAGGTTGCACTCTACCACTGAGTTACTCCCGCAAACGGCGATCCCATCGATCAGGAAATCTCATTCCTGTGCGCATGTCAGCGAAGAGGCTGAGCACGCCGGGACATCCTTGGAGGTCGTCTCCGTCGATGGGGGCGGAGGAGTACCAACCGACGTCGCCCTAGTCAAGTACCGATGTGCGTGGTCGTGGCGCTTCTCACGGACGGAGATCCAGGCGCCGTGGTTTTCCGGGTTCGGGCACCGGCGGGGCCCGGTTGTCGTCGAGGGGACACCTCGCCCACCACTATCCCTCGCCGCGGGCGTACCTCCTGAGCTTCCGGTAGAGCGTCGACGCGCCGATCCCGAGCTCCGCGGCGGCGCGGGCCTGGTTGCCGCCGTGCCGCTCGAGCGCCGCGAGGATCGCTCGCCGCTCGACGCCCTCCAGCGTCCGCGCGGCCGGCTGCTCGCCCGTCTCGCCGCCGGCCGGCGCGGCGCCGCGGACGTCGTCAGGAAGGTCCTCCAGATCGGCGGCGCCTCCCTGCGCCAGCGCGACCGCATGCTCCACGGCGTTCTCCAGCTCGCGCACATTGCCGGGCCACCCGTGGCGCTCCAGCGCGCCTTCGGCCTCCGGCGTGAAGCGCGCGACGGGGCGATCGAGCCGTCGCGACGCCGCCCCGAGCAGCGCCCGCGCGAGCGGCAGGATGTCCTCCCGGCGCTCGCGGAGCGGCGGAAGGCGGATCTCGATGACCCGCAGCCGGTAGTAGAGGTCCCGCCGGAAGCGGCCCGCCGCGACGTCGGCCGCGAGATCGCGGTTCGTCGCCGCGAGGATCCGGGCGTCGACGGGGCGGCTCGCGTTCTCGCCGACGCGGCGCACCTGCCGCTCCTGGAGCGCGCGGAGGAGCTTCGCCTGCACCCCGGGCGGGGCCTCGCCGACCTCGTCGAGCAGCAGCGTGCCCCCGCGCGCCGCCTCGAACAGCCCGGCGCGGTCGTGGGTCGCGCCGGTGAACGCGCCGCGCGCGTGCCCGAAGAGCTCGCTCTCCAGCAGCGTCTCGGTGATCGCCGCGCAGTTGACCGCGACGAACGGCCCCGCGGCGCGCGCCGACGCGCCGTGGATGAGCCGCGCCACCCGCTCTTTCCCGGCGCCGCTCTCGCCCGTGAGCAGGATCGTCGAGTCCACCGGCGCGACCCGCCGCGCGCGGTCGAGGGCCCGCTGCATCGCCGGGCTCTCCGCGACGAGCGGGGTCGGCGGCTCGCCCCGCGGCGCGGCGAGGGGCAGGGCGCTCGCCCTCGCGCCGAGCGCGCGCCCTGTCGCCCTCCGCAGCGGCGCGGGCTGCGCGGCCTCGCCGAGCGACGGGTCGAGCGCGCTCTCGCGGAAGAAGTGCAGGTGCTCCTCGAGCGCGCCGCCCCACGCGGCGCGCGTCCGGCCCTGGAAGTGGCAGACGTCGTCGCCCCGGCCGATGCACCGATCCTCGATGACGTAGACCGCCTCGCCCGTCGCCCGGGTCATGTAGCCGCTCGCGATGCCGGCGAGCATCCAGCAGACCGGCTCGTCCGCGCGGCCGAGGCGCAGGAGGTGCTGCTCGGCCTCGTACGACGAGAGCAGCGTGGCGCCGCGCGAGGCGAGGGGCGTCGTGTCCCCGGGGGCGAGCCGGATGAAGCCCTGCAGCGTGTGGAGCAGGGCGCCTGCGCCGTGCAGCTCGGCCTCGCTGTCCCAGGGGAGCCGGGACGTCATCGCCTCCGCCATCCTGGCGCCGTGCTCGACGCCGAAGCGCGTGAGCACGGCGCGCGCCCCCGCGTACCCCGCGAGCCGGACGAGCTCCTCGCGCAGCGCCCCGAGCGCCCCGGCGTCGAGGATGACCGCGCGCTCCCCGGCGAAGCGGACGACACCGCCGCGCGCGTCGACGTCGAGCAGCTTCCGGATGTCGAGATCGGCTGCGCGCATGGGACGACCTTTCAAGGCGACAGGAATGACCGGTCACCCTGACCGGCGGGCTCGCGGGGCGCCACGGACGAGCCGCGGACCCCCGTGGAAAGCGGCCTCTCCCGCGCGGGCCCGGCGTGTGCTCGGGGCCGTCGCGGGAGGTCTCTTCGCATGAGCGAGCGCGTGGACATCATGACACCCGCCTTCCGGGCGGATCCTTATACGCCGTACGCGGCGATGCGCCGCGAGGCGCCGGTCTGCCAGGTGGATCCCGGCGGGATGTGGGCTGTGAGCCGGTACGCCGATGTCGCGACGGTCCTGCGGAGCCCGGAGCGGTTCTCGTCCCAGGGGTTCCGGGCCGCCTGGCAGCCCGCGTGGGTGGGGCACAACCCGCTCGCGAGCTCGATCCTGGCCATGGATGGCCCCGATCACGCGCGGCTCCGCGGCCTGGTGAGCCGGGCGTTCGGGGCGCCGGCGATCGCGCGCATCGAGCAGCGGGCCCGGGATCTGTGCGAGCGGCTCGCGGGCCGCCTCGACGGCGAGGTCGACTTCATCGCCGCGGCCGCGGCGCCGCTGCCGGCGTTCGTGATCAGCGAGCTGCTCGGCCTGGATCACGCGCTCGAGCCGCGCTTCAAGCGGTGGATGGACGACCTCCTCTCCGTGACGCCCGAGCCGGCGAGCGCCGAGCACGCCGCCCGCGTCCGCGCCACGATCGCGGAGCTCGACCGGTACATGGCCGACGTCATCGCGGCCCGCAGGCGCTCGCCCTCCGACGACCTCGTGAGCGAGCTCGCCCGCGCCGGCGAGCTCCTTGGGGACCGCGAGATCATCGATCTGCTCGTCAGCATCCTCGGCGGCGGCCTCGAGACCACGACCCATTTCCTCGGCAGCTCGATGCTCCTGCTCGCGGAGCGCCCCGCGGAGCTCGAGCGGCTGCGCGCCTCGCCGCAGCTCATCCCGAGGTTCATCGAGGAGATGATGCGTTATGACGGCCCGACCCAGTCCGTCCCCCGGCTCACGACGTCGGACGTCGCGCTGGCCGGCGTGACGATCCCCGCGGGCTCGCTCGTGCTGGCGCTGGTCGGCTCGGCGAACCGCGACGAGCTGCGCTTCACGGATCCCGATCGGTTCGATCCGCACCGCGGGCAGCCGAGCCTGACGTTCGGGCACGGCGCGCACTTCTGTCTTGGCGCGGCGCTGGCCCGGATGGAGGCGAAGGTCGCGCTCGAGGTCCTGGTCCCGAGGATCGGCGAGGTGACCCGCGCGCCCGGCGAGATCCCCTACAACCGCACGCTCACCGTGCGTGGCCCCGTGTCGCTGCCGCTCCGCTTCAGGCCGGCCTGAGGACGCGGATCGCTGCCATTCGACCTCGCCGTGGGCGGCCGAATGCGGGCGTCGTCCACGGTCCCTAATTTTTCGAGAAAATTCACAGGGAGTCGGGGAGTCGGGGAGAGAAATCCGATCAATCTCCCTGTCTCCCCGACCCCCTGTTCAATTCCCGCTAAAATGCCAACGAAATGAGGGGATTTGTCGAGTCCTGTTCTGCACAATGGCTGTCCATGCGACATCGAGCGTTCCTCCCGCTGGTCCTCGCTCTGCCGGCGTGCGGCCCTGCGGCCGCGCCCTCGCCTGCCGCGGGCGCCGCGCCCGCCGTGGCCAAGGCGGCCCCCGCGGCGCCGTCTCCGTCGGCGCCCGCCGCGGGCGTCGCGCCTGCGCCTGCCGCGAGCGCCGCGCCGGCGCCGCAGAGCGCCTGCGCGCTGGAGCGCGGCTTCCACGGCACGATCGGGCCGAAGCTCGAGGTCTTCGCGCGGATCGCGCGCGACGGAGGGACCGTGCGGGGCCGTTACTTCTATGCCCACGTCGGCGTCGACATCCCGCTGGCCGGGACGGTCACCGACGCGGGCGACATCGCGCTTGTCGAGGGCAACCCGGCGCGCCCGACGGGTCAGTTCGCGGGCACCTGCCGGGCGGACGGCCACCTCGTCGGGACGTGGACGAGCCCGCGGGGCGCCTCGCTGCCGTTCGACCTCGCCTCGGTGGGCGCCCGCGATGTGCTGCTCGTGGCCACGAAGAAGAGGGCGCGCCGCTTCCCGCCGCAGCCGAACCCCGATGGCCCGTCCGAGGGGATCGGGATCCCCTTCGAGCCTGGCGAGGCGTGCAGCGAGGAGCTCGCGTGGCCCGAGATCTTCGGCGCCGCGACGGCGAAGAGCGAGGCGGCCCTCAACCGCGCGCTCGAGAGCGGCGCGTGGGTGTTCGGGCAGGGGGACGAGGCCAGTCTGCGCGCGTGCACGACGGGCGAGCGAATGGCCGCCTCGCGCACCTTCGAGATCTCCCTCAACGAGAAGGGCCTGCTCGCGGTCCGCTCCCACGATGCGATGCGGTACGAGGGCGGCACGCACCCCTGGGACCCTGGGCCCGAGCGCTGGCAGGTGCTCGACGCGCGCACCGGCGCGCCCGTGACCCAGCTGCTCGACCGGTCCGCCGCGTCGAAGAAGGCGCTACGGCCCTTGCTGGAGCGCTGCCTCGCGCCGCTGGCCGGCGGCGACGCGACCGTGCTCGAGCTGCTGCGGGAGCGCGTGAGCCTCGACAACCCGGATCTGCTCCTCCTGCCGACGCCCGCCGGGCTGAAGCTCGCCGCGACCGGATATCCGCCGCCGCTGCGGGTGCTCGAGGGCGACGGCCCCATCCTGACGTGGGCGGCGCTCGCCGGCGCGGGCGCGGTCGACCCGATGAGCCCTCTCGCTCGCCTTTGGGAGAGCCGCAGCGCGGCCGCGGCGGCGGACCCGTGCGCGAAGCAGGGGTCGCCCTGAGCCGGACCCGATCGGGCCTGTGAACCCGACCCAGGTTGAGCCGACAACCGACAATCCGACCCGGGTTGAGGCGATCATCGGCAATCCCATGGTGAGACGAGCCCGGGGACCTGGCCGGACCTCACCGAGCTGGACAGTCGGATCCGCCGCGCCATCGTGATCAGCGATGCAAGTGAGCGCCTCATCCTTCTGACGTCCGCCGGGTTGAAGCTCGCCGCGACAGGAGATACAACGCTGTGCGCCCCCTGGCGGCGCAGGCCGTCGTAGTATCGTCAATACGCCTGTACCGCGCTCGTTGGAAGCGACCCAGCTCACGCCAAGGTCGTCTTTCCCGGGGAGGATGCTCGTCACGAGCATGCGGATCGAAAGAACATGGAACAGAAGACAACTCCGACGAACACCGAGCTCGAGCGTGAGATCGATACGCTGCGCCGACGCGTCGTCGAGCTGGAGGCCCCCGCGCGCCGTTACAAGGCCCTGCTCGACGGGGGCATCGTGAGCATGATGATCTACGATGGCGAAAGCCGCGTGCTCGAGGTGAATCGTCGTTGGGAGCAGCTCTGGAGCTTGCGCATCGGGGATCTCGCCGGGTGGCGGTTGCTGAAGGACGAGCAGGTATCCGCCAATGGGTCGATGCCCCTCGTCGAGCAGGCGTTCTGGCGGGGTGAGGCCACGGCGTTGCCCACCATTCGCTACGATCCGGTCCAGGCAGACACGCTCCAGAAGGGAGTGGCCCGCTGGGTGGCCTCCTCGCTCCATCCCATCAGCGACGGTGCGGGCAACGTGCGCGAGGTGCTGCAGATCCACGTGGACGTCGGCGAGCTCAAGCGGTCCGAGGACGAGCTGCGGGTCCAGACGGCGCAGCTCGAGGCCGCGGTCGCCGAGCGGACCCAGCGGCTCGCGGAGCAGCTCCGCGTGAGCGAGGAGCAGCAGCGCGCCATCACCGAGCTGTCCACGCCCGTGCTCAGGCTCTGGGACGGCATCCTCGCGCTGCCGCTCATCGGCCAGATCGACGCCAAGCGCGCCGCCCGCATCCTCGAGGTGCTGCTGCAGGCGATCGTGGACACGCAGGCGGAGCATGTGATCATCGACGTCACCGGCGTGCCTTTCGTGGACGCGGAAGGGGCACGTCACCTCAGCGACACGGTGCGCGCTTCCTCGTTGCTCGGGGCGCAGTGCGTCATCGCGGGCGTCTCGCCGGCGATGGCGAGATTGCTGATCGACTGCGATCTCGGCTTCGACGGCGTCCCCATCGTCGCGAGTCTCCAGGACGGGCTCCGGCGCTTGTTGCCCGGCCGCGACGGCGATCGCGCCATGAGCGCTGCTGGCCAGCGCTGCCCTCGGCCCGTCGAATGACGGGCCAGGCGCGTCTTTCGGAGGGCAGCCCGCCGGGCGATGCTGGGCCGCATGCGCCCGGCCATCGTCCTGGAGATTGCCCCTCTCGCGGCGCTCGCCGGGGTCGACGACACCGATGCAACGAACGTGTCACGTCATCTTGGCGAACCACCGATCGAGGATGGTTTGCGCCCGCGCGAGCTCCGAGAGCTCCGTCACCTCGTTGAGAGCGTGCATCGTCCGCTCCGCGCCCGGTCCGAAATTCGCCGCCGGGATCCCGAGCGTCGTGAAGCTTGCCACTTCCGACCAGGTTTGCCGGGCCTCGACGCCTTGAACGCCGCTCTGTTCGAGAGCTGCGATGAGCGCGTGGTTCCGGTTCGGCGGCGCCGGACGGGAGAGCTCCTCGAACCGGACGGCCCCCACGCGGTCCACGAGCGCCATCAGCCGCTCTTGCGAGGTATGGGAGCTCGTGCTGGGGCCGTACGTGTGGTGCACGTTCACTTCCAGGTGGTCTGGCACGACGCTGCCGGCGCGGCCCCCGTGCGCCGAGGTGGCGTTCATCATCTCGTACCAGGTGAGGCCGTCGACGACGTCGGGTACGGGCTCGAACGCGGCCAGTTGAGAGAGCACGCGCGCGAACTTGTGAATCGCGTTCACGCCGGCACCGGGCAGCCCGCTGTGCCCCGTGCGGCCTGCAAACGCCAGCGTCGCGTGCGTGGAGCCTCCCGAGCCGAGCTGAAGCTTGTTGTCCGTGGGCTTGAGCACCAGGGCGAAGTCGGCCCCTCGTAGCTCGGCGTCCTGCTTCATGACCACCCTGAGCTCGCTCGCGTCGAAGCCGCACGCCCCGCGAGCGTGAAACACGAGGGTGAGCTCGGCGTGCACCTGGGGCCGGCGCTCGGCCAGATCGAGCATCAGGCAGAGGCCGCTCTTCTCGGCGGCGCCAGCGCCGAGCACGCGGTTGTTCTCCGTCCGCGCTTCGCCTCGCTGCCCCGGGGTCGCCACGTCGAGCTGCCCGACGAGCAGAATCTTGGGGCCTCCCGACCCGCGCGTCAGCGGTGCGACCAGGGAGTCCCCGTAGCGGCGCGGCGGTGAAGCCAAGGGGAGCGCCGCGAGCCGTTGAGTCAGCTCGTCGGCCAGGTTGCGTTCCTCACCCGTCGGCGAGGGGATCCTGCACAGCCACAGCAAATTCTCGAGTAGCTCCACGTCGACCTCCGATCAGACCCAACGTTGCGCGCTGGCTCCCCCTCAGTCGTACCGGAATTTTCGGTACCAGGACACCAGCCAGAAGGCGACTATCGAAGGAGCGCCTCGCACAGCGCCGGGGAGAAGGTCTTCCGGGCGAATGGGCGGACGACAAGGATCTCCCCCACATGCGCCGGATCGAAGCGGGCGTCGCGCTCCAGGAGCCTGCCGTCGTTCCACCACGCCGGCCGCTCCAGGGGCACGACCCTCGCTTGCCGGTCCTCCTCCGTCTTTGCGAGGGAGCGGTCCATGATGCGGACGCTCTCCGTCATCTGGAGCGCGTTGCGGCCCACGGCGAGCACGCCGACGGGCGGGTAACCGCGACGCGGGCGCCGATAGATGACAGCGACGGCGGCTTCCTCCTCGAGCGAGATCCCGCGGGATGGGATCTCGGCCCGGATCCGGCGCTCGTCAGCGTGAAGGCGGATCACGTGCGGCACGCAGGATCTTTAATCCGGTTGAGCTGCGCAGGCGAGCAAATCCACGCCATCGCCGCTCCGCCGCTCCGTCATGGCCATGCCGCCCACATAGGCACCCCGATGCCATCGTGCGGAGCCCGCGCGTGGATGGGCGCATGGGGGACGTCCTGCGAAGCACGGGTAAATACCCTGGATGCTCAAACGGATGCTTTGCTCGCCTCGCGGCAGGGTGCGCGTCGCACGCCAGTCATAA
Source organism: Sorangium sp. So ce281 (assembly GCF_051527395.1). Taxonomy (NCBI): domain Bacteria; kingdom Pseudomonadati; phylum Myxococcota; order Polyangiales; family Polyangiaceae; genus Sorangium; species Sorangium sp. So ce281. Next base: position 8,254,680 of record NZ_CP150322.1, on the reverse strand, counting down.
GACGCCTGGCGGGGGGGCGCATGCGCTCTCGGCGCGGTCAGCCTGATGAGAGCCGTCCTCGCGTCCAGCCCTGCACGGTGCTTCTTCCTCCGGGAGCTTGCGCGGAGGCGCTGGCTAGCTCGCGGGGCGCACTGGCGCAGCAAGATCGAAGTCACCGTATACCCAGATCCCGGCGGCGTCGTAGAGCTTCGTCAATGCTGGTTTGGAAACGCCGTTCTTCCCCCACGGCTGGAGATCCCCGTCGAGCTCGCAGAACGAGAGATCTGTTGCCCCAGCGGCCTTCAGCCTCTCGGCCCGCACCAGCACCGCAGCCAAGATCGCTTGGTCGAACGGCTTGACGAACTCGAGCTCGCCGCCGCTCAGCTCGATCGCGCGCTCCAGCATGGCGTCGTCGAGCGCGAACACATCGAGCCCTGGGTGCTTGCGCAGCGACGCGAGCGTCGTGTCGAGCTGCTTGAGCTCCTCTTTCACTCTGCTCTCGAACATGCTGAGCACCCGTAACGCAGTGGCATCGTCGTCGATTGAGATTTTTCCGTTCGCCTTGCCCCAGCGCAGAAACTGGCGAATGGCATCTGCTTCATGCCGAGGCTTGAGCTCCTGGATTGGACGACGTGCCTCGTTCAGGCAAATGGACGGAAGATAAAGCTTGAGCTCTCCCGCGGCAGCACGGTCGAGAAGATCAACCGCTGCTTTTTTCTTGTGATGCGCAGGCGCAGCATAGTCCACGACCCAATTGGTCTCGACGAAGACGTGCCGCATCGTTCAGGTCCCGGTGCGCCTCAGGCTCGCACGCGGCCCAGCCGCACGCACCTCTCCTTGCTCCAGAGCGGGCACCACGTGATCCTCGACGGCCTCACGCAAGTCTGGCGCTAAGGCGGCCAGATTGGATGGATTCTTGAGCCCTTCCAGCCAGCGCTGGACTTCGTCCTCGAATTGAACCCCGCGCAGTCCTGGCTCTTCAATCGCGCGAATCGTCGACGCAACGCCGGCTTCGAAGATGCCCGCCGTCGAGAACGCCCCGACCAGCTCCACCGATCCTTCCTCGTAGCTCGCAAACGTATCGCGGTAGATGCGCACTGCGTCCGGCGTAACGAGCATCCCGGTAGCGTAGCCATGGCGCACCATGTACGCCTTGAGCTGTTGTTCCGACGCCTGGAGATCGTGGATCGACAGCTTCACCTCGACGACGAGCGAGCGGCTCGTTCCGTCGCGGGAGGTGACCAGAATGTCCGGAGCGAACGACATGCACGCATTGTAGCATGTCGCGCGCCCACGGAAAAACGCCGGCTCGCTCAGCGAGATCGCGCAGCTCGGGCTGCCTTCGGCTGGCCTCCGACGAACGCCGCCAGGTGCTCGCCGGTCAGCGTCGACTTCGCCGCCACCAGGTCGGCCGGGGTGCCTTCGAACACGATCCGCCCGCCGTCGTGGCCCGCGCCTGGCCCGATATCGATGATCCAGTCGGCGTGCGCCATCACCGCCTGGTGGTGCTCGATCACGATGACCGACTTGCCGGAGTCGACCAGCCGGTCCAGCAGCCCGAGCAGCTGCTCGAGGTCGGCCAGGTGCAGCCCGGTTGTCGGCTCGTCGAGCACGTAGACGCCGCCGTCGGCGCCCATGTGTGTCGCGAGCTTGAGCCGCTGCCGTTCGCCACCCGACAGCGTGGTGAGCGGCTGGCCGAGCCGCAGGTAGCCGAGCCCCACGTCGGCCATGCGCTGCAGGATCGCGTGCGCGGCCGGCGTATGCGCCTTGCCAGCGCCGAAGAAGCCGACCGCATCTTTGACCGGCAGATCGAGCACCTCGGCGATGTTGAGCCCGCCGAGCCGGTAATTCAGCACCGACGCCTGGAACCGCCGGCCCTCGCAGTCCTCGCAGACCGTGGTGACGCCGGCCATCATCGCGAGATCGGTGTAGATCACCCCGGCGCCGTTGCAGGTCGGACAGGCACCCTCGGAGTTGGCGCTGAACAGGGCGGGCTTCACGTTGTTCGTCTTCGCGAACGCCTTGCGGATCGGCTCCAGCAGATCGGTGTATGTCGCCGGATTGCTCCTCCGGGAGCCACGGATCGGGGTCTGGTCGACCGACACCACCCCGTCCCGGCCAGACACCGAGCCGTGGATGAGTGAGCTCTTGCCCGACCCCGCCACGCCGGTCACCACCACCAGCACGCCGAGCGGGATGTCGACGTCGACGTTCTTCAGGTTGTGCGTGCGGGCGCCGCGCACCTTCATCACACCCGACGGCTTGCGCACCGACCGCTTCAGGGAGACCCTGTCGCTCAGGTGACGCCCGGTGAGCGTGCCGCTCGCCCGCAGCCCGTCGACGGTGCCCGTGAAGACCACCTCGCCGCCGGCGGTGCCGGCGCCGGGGCCCAGGTCGACGACGTGGTCGGCGATCGCGATCGTCTCCGGCTTGTGCTCGACCACGAGGACGGTATTGCCCTTGTCGCGCAGCCGCAGCAGCAGCTCGTTCATCCGCTGGATGTCGTGGGGGTGCAGCCCCACCGTCGGCTCGTCGAAGACGTAGGTGACGTCGGTGAGCGACGACCCGAGGTGGCCTATCATCTTGGTGCGCTGCGCCTCGCCGCCCGACAGCGTGCCCGACGGCCGGTCGAGGCTGAGGTAGCCCAGCCCGATCTCGACGAACGAGTCGAGCGTGTGCCGCAGCGTCGCCAGCAGCGGCTTGACGGACGGCTCGTTCAGATCGCGCACCCACCTGGCCAGGTCGTTGATCTGCATCGCGCAGGCCTCGGCGATGTTGATCCCCTTGATCTTGGAGGACCGGGCAGCCTCGCTGAGCCGCGTGCCGCCGCACTCGGGACAGGTGGAGAACTTGACCGCGCGCTCCACGAACGCCCGGATGTGCGGCTGCATCGCGTCGACGTCCTTGGACAGCATCGACTTCTGGATCTTCGGGATCAGCCCTTCGTAGGTCAGGTTGATGCCGTCGACCTTGATCTTGGTCGGCTCCTTGTGGAGCAGGTCGTGGAGCTCCTTCTTCGTGAACTTGCGGATCGGCTTGTTCGGGTCGAAGAAGCCGCAGCCGCCGAAGATGCGCCCGTACCAACCATCCATCGAGTAACCGGGGATGGTGAGCGCACCCTCGTTGAGCGACTTGCTGTCATCGTAGAGCTGGGAGAGGTCGAAGTCGGAGACCGATCCCATGCCCTCGCATTTCGGGCACATGCCTCCGTTGACCACGAACTCGCGCTTCTCGGTCTTCTTCCCGCCGGCCTTCTCGATCGAGATCGCCCCGACCCCGCGGACCGACGGGACGTTGAAGGAGAAGGCGTTGGACGAGCCGATGTGCGGCTTGCCGAGGCGGCTCCACAGCACCCGCAGCATCGCGTTGGCGTCGGTCGCGGTGCCGACCGTCGAGCGGGAGTTCGCGCCCATCCGCTCCTGGTCCACGATGATCGCGGTCGTCAGCCCTTCCAGCACGTCGACCTCGGGCCGGGCCAGCGTCGGCATGAACCCCTGCACGAACGCGCTGTACGTCTCGTTGATCAGCCGCTGCGACTCCGCAGCGATGGTGCCGAACACCAGCGACGATTTGCCCGAGCCCGAGACGCCGGTGAACACGGTCAGCCGCCGCTTGGGGATCTCGACGCTGACGTCCTTGAGGTTGTTTTCACGGGCGCCCTGGACGCGGATCCAATCGTGGCTGTCTGCGGCGTGCTGCCTGTCTGCGGCTTGCTGCTTGGAGGAGGCCATGTTCACGATCATGTCATCAACACCGACGGCGTGTGAAGAGGCTCCGGCAACCTGCGCGAGTCCGGCCGCAGCGCCCACGACGTCACCGCCAGCGCGAGGACCACGAGCGGCGCGAGGATGTGGCCAGCGTTGCTCGTGGAGTCGCTGGCGCCGACGGCGGCCCAGGCGAAGGCGGCGCCGGTGAGGTCGAAGGCGAGGCCCGCATACGCCCACTCCTTCAAGCGCGGGAATCTCGGCGCCAGCAGCGCGAGCGCGCCGAGGATCTTCCAGATGCCGAGGAGCGTGACGAAGTGCAGCGGGTAGCCGAGGCGCACGAAGCCGTCGACGCTCGCTGGGGCGTGGAGGACGTGGGCCACGCCGCCCGAGACCATGGACGACGCGACAAGGCCTGTGGTCACCCAGTAGGCCACGAGCCTCGCCCGGCTCATGAGATCCTCTCGAGCAGGTCGACGAGCTTCCCGCCCATCATCTTCCAGCCGTAGCGCGCGCCGCCGAAGTTCTGCTTCTGGTCAGGCTTGAAGCCCGATTGCACGAGGGACAGGCGCGTGCCCGACGCCGTGGGCGTGAGCGTGAAGGTCACGACGGTCTCCAGGAAGGGGACGCTCCACGTGTAGCTGAGCTTCCGATGCGCTTCGATCTCGACGAACCGGCAATTCACGGTGCCGTCCCAGCCGGGGTACGGCTGCGTCTTGAGCGTGAACGCCGCCCCCGGCTCGAGCTGGAGGCCGATGGTGGGCAGGAGCCACTCCGCGAGCAGCGCCGGTTCGGTGAGCGCGCGCCACACCTTCTCCGGCGCATGCTTCAAATCGAACTCGAACGAAATGGATTCGGTTTGCGATTCTGCGGTCGTGTCGGTGGGGTTCATTCGTCCATTTTCTCCAGCAGTTGTTCGAGGCGATCGACGCGCTCCATCCAGAAGGCGCGGTAGTGCGTGATCCAGTCGACGAGCGGTTTCAGCCCGCGCGGCTCCACCCGGTAGTAGACGCAGCGCCCCTCGCGCCGGCCGCTCACGAGGCCGGCGTCCTTCAACGTGGCGAGGTGCTGCGAGATCGCCGGCTGCGAGATGTCGAAGCGCGCCGTGAGGTCCTTCACGGCCGCTTCGCCACGCGTGAGCGACTCGAAGATCGCCCGGCGGCTGGGGTCCGCCAGCGCCTGGAAGATCCTGTCTTCGATCACGGCCGCGCTCTGCATCCACGACGTATAAGCCGCGGCTTATTGATTGTCAAGCGCGCGGATCGGGCTGCCTGGGCGTGTCGGAGCAGCGAGGCATGGTTCTGCGAAGCAGCCCGCTCTCTTGGTACGTGAAGGGGCGCGCGAACGCGGGGAGTGTCTTCTCTTCCGCCGAGAGCCGTGCGGCTTACTGCCCGGCCGTTGGATCCATCCACACCACCTCCCAGTGGTGCCCGTCGAGGTCCTCGAAGCTCCGGCTGTACATGAACCCGTGGTCCTCCGGCGGCCCCGCCTCCTTGCCGCCGCCGGCGAGCGCCTTCGCCACCATCGCGTCCACCTCGGCGCGGCTCGCGCACGAGAGCCCGAAGGCCCCCTCCACGTGCGTCGCGGTGTCGCAGATCTCCTTCTTGGTGAGCGTCTTGAAGAACGGCTCGACGAGCAGCATCGCGTAGGCGTGCTCGCCGATGAGCATGCAGGCGGCCTGGTCGCCCGTGACCTTCGGGTTGAACGTGAGGCCGAGGGCCTTGAAGAACGCCACGGTGCGATCGAGGTTCTTGATGGGCAGGCTGACGAAGAGCTTGTGGGACATGAAATTGTTCTCCTTCGGCTCCATGGACCCCCCGCCCGCGGAGAAATCATCGGTCGCTCGAAAAAAATCTTCGCGCCCTGCTCCGGCAGCTCCGGGGGCGCGGCCTTGCGCCGCTCGCCGAGCTGCGCCTCGTGCAGCCCCTCGCGGCGAAGGAGCTCGCCGAGCTCCCGCCCGGAGAGCGTGGCCGCCTCCGTCACCGCGCGCAGCTCCTGCTGCCCACGAGACCATCGGGCGGCTGCTCGCTGCAGCACGGACAAGGAGGTCGAGCGCTCCGGCGCGTGAGCGGCCTTACGTCTTGCCGCTCGGCCGCGGGGATGCCGTGGGCTCGGCCTTCTTCGGATCGAGCACCACGGCGACGCCCATCCCGAACCCGTGACCGCCCCGGAAGAGCGGCATGCCTCCCACTTCAGCCGTGGCGCGCTGCTGCTCCGTGAGACGGTTGGAGGTCATCAAGGCGAGAGTCTCGGGCCGCAGGATACGCACGCCATCCACGGCGCCTGCTCCCAGGAAAATGCGCGAGCTCGTCACCGCCAGGATCCTGGAGGGCGACAAGCCCTGGTATGCGGAGCGCCTGCCTCTGGTCGAGGCTCGCCTCCGCGCTCGGCTCGGCCAGCTTTCCGTTCGCCTGGGCGACGCCGGCCGGCTCGATGGTGCCTTCAGCGCACCTTCACAGCCAGCAACGCGCACGGACCTTGACATCCTCGAATTGTGTTGCTTTCCCTTCCCCCTCAATGCGCTTGGTCAAGATCAACCCGCCCGACGTCCACCAAACTCCCGGTTATCACCACGTTACAATCGTCGAGGCCGGTCGGCTGGCCTTCCTCGCCGGCCAGTGCCCACTCGACCTCGACGGCAACGTGGTCGGCGCGGGCGACTACCTCGCGCAGGCCGACCAGGTGGCAGCGAACGCGCTGGCCGTCCTGAACGCGGCCGGGGCGCAGCCCGCCGACGTGGTGCGCTCGGTGATTTACGTGGTCAGCGACGACGACCAGGTGCTGGGCGCGGTGTGGCAGCGACTGAACGACTCGGCGCTCGGCCCGGCCTTCGGTGCGGCCAGCACCCTGCTCGGGGTCGCTTCGCTCGGCTTCACCGGTCAGCTGGTCGAGCTGGACCTGACCGCCGCGCTCCCCGGTTGATCCAGCGGCGGCCGGCATCGACGGCCCCACTTGAGGCCCGCAGCCTGGAGCTCCCCGCCGACGTGCGGGAGCGCATCCACGACCTCCGACCTCAGGCGCTCGGGCTGAGCGGCAAACCACACCACGACGTGCGTATCGAGAAGCCACTTCAAGGCCCGTCTCCCTCGAATGCTCGCCGAACGTCGTCAGGAAGAGGGGTGTCGAAGTCGTCTTTGAGCTGGATTTGACCACGCAAGCCACCTGCAACCGGGGCGACGGATGCCTGCGGCTGCGCCTCGCCGAGCGCGATGATCTCGACGCGCTGACCGCGGAGCGGCGAAAGGGCTGGCAGAGCACGAACGACCGTGTCCGGTCCGTCCCGAGTTTCAGGCGCCGCCGCGGATGGTCAGATGATGGTCAAGAGCAATGCGCGTCACGTGCGCGGGCCGGCGTGGCAGGCGCCAGTTGCGTCGGTATCTACCGGCTAGCCAGGCGCTCGGCGAGCGTCCATAGCTCGATCCCCAGGGTGCAGTCGTTCAGCAGGGGAGAGCCCGCCGCGGGCTGGTTGCTCACGAAGTACTTGCCGTGGATGTCACGCTCGGTCATCGCCAGATGCACGAGGCGCTGCGCGCCCTGGGCCGGCGTGTCGAGGAACGGCGCGGCGAGGACCTTCAGGGCGGCGCCAGCGGCGCCCAGGTAGCGGCCGAAGTCGGAGGTGATGATGCCGGGGTGGAAGTCCGCGACCACCACCTGCGGGTGTCGCCGGCCGAATTCGCGCAGGAGGATCCCCGACGCCAGCTTGGCGCGCGCGTAGACATTGTGATGCCCCAGTCCCGCCGTGCTGGTTGAAATGCGGGCGAGGGTGTCGGAGGACAGCGTAGCCCCGGTGTGGGAGCGCGAGGACGTGGCGATGACCCTGCCGCCCGTCAAGCGTGGCGCGAGCAGGCGCATCAGCAGCCACGGGCCGAGGGTGTTTACCTGGAAGATGGGCTCGATACCCGAGCTGGTGGGTTGCCTATCGGCGGGGATCCCGCCGGCGTTGGCGGCGAGCACGTCGATGCGCGGCAACGTGCTGAGGAGGTCGTGGGCGAGGCGCCGCACCTCGTCGAGGCGGGTGAAATCGACCGAGTGGCCGCGCACGCCGAGCTCGGCGCAGAGGGCCGCGGTCTTCTGCGGCGAGCGCCCGACGGGGACGACGCTTGCGCCCCGGCGCCGCAGCTCTCGGGCCGCCGCCGCGCCGATGCCCGAGCTGGCGCCCGTGATCACGACGATCTTGCCATCGAGAGAGCTCATCTCAGGTCCCTCGTCGAGAGGCGCCGCTGAGGACCACCCGGCGGCCAGCGAAGGCGTCGTCTTGCGCGGCGGAGACCAGAAACTGGGCGACGTCGTCGCGAGCGATCGCGAGCTGGCCGGGAGCGCGGAGCTCCGCGGAGACGCTCCAGCCCGAGGAGGGCGCCGCGTCGGTCAGCCGGCCGAAATACGCCACGGTCCACGCCAGGCCCGAGCGCGCGAGGATCTCCTCGGCAGCGTCGAAGTCGCGGTAGTCGCGGCGGATCAAGATGCGAATGGCCGCGCGGACGAGGGGCGATGCGTGCGCATTGCTCTGGCCGGTGCCCCAGGCCAGCGGCATGACGATCCGCGATATGCCCTGCTCGCGCATGGCGGCGACCAGGTTGCCGGCCGCGGCCGCGACGATCGCCGGGCCGCGCTTGCCCTTGAGCCACAGCGGGTTACCCAGCGCCGAGAGCACCGCGTCGTGCCCGGCGATGGCCTCGCGAACCCGCGCTGGCTCGTCGGCGACCGCGCCGATTCGAACGGACAGCCCGGGTCGCTCGACGATCGCCCCTGGATCTCGCACGAACGCGGTGATCTCGTGGCCGCGTCGTAGCGCCTCCGCGACGACCCGCTGCCCCAGGCGTCCGTTGGCTCCGACAACGAAGATCCGCATACCTATCTCCTCGACCCGGGGCGATGCTCGCATCCATCCAGGTGAAACCTAGAGATGCCAGTGGCATCAAGCCGTCATCGCGCGGCATATGGCACAGCCGGGATATGGCACAGCCGGGGTATGGCACAGCCGGGACGGTCCCGCGAGGGGCGTTCGTGCCAATCTTCGACGACTTCTGGCCAGCCCAACGTCCCGAACCCGCGCCGGATCATAAAACCGTTGGCATGAAGTGGAACATCAAGCATCTTTCAGCCATGCACGTCGTGGCTGTGGTCGCGATGGACGGGGTCGTCCCCTTCGACCTGTCGACGCCCTGCGAGGTGTTCGGGTGTGTCCGGCTGCCCGGGGGTCGGGCCGGGTATCAAGTCCGTGTTTGCGGGGTGACGCGCGAGGTGAGCGCCCGAGCGTTCGACCTCCGGGTGCGCTGCGGCCTCGACGAGCTGACGCGAGCGGACACCATCATCCTTCCGGGCGTCGCCGACGCGAGCGTTCCGGTCCCGGAGGCGCTCTTGCACGCGGTCCGCGCCGCGGCGGCCTCGGGCGCCCGCGTCGCCTCCATGTGCACCGGGGCGTTCCTCCTCGCCGCGACCGGGCTGCTCGACGGGCGCCGCGCCACGACCCACTGGCTCGCGACGGACGAGCTCGCGCGCCGCCACCCGGCCATTCGCGTCGACCCGAAGGTGCTCTACGTGGATGAGGGGCAGTTTCTGACGTCGGCGGGCGCCGCGGCGGCGCTCGACCTCTGCCTCCACATGGTGCGGCTCGACTACGGCTCGGCCGTGGCCGCGGACACGGCGCGGCTCTCGGTGATGCCGCTCGAGCGCGACGGGGGGCAGTCGCAGTTCATCCTCCACGAGCCGCCCGCGCCGGACGGCTCGTCGCTCGAGCCGCTGCTGCGGTGGATCGAGGAGAGCCTCGACAAGCCGCTCACGCTCGAGGACATCGCGCGGCGCGCGGCCCTCAGCGTGCGCACGCTGAGCCGCCGCTTCCGCGAGCAGACCGGCACCACGCCGCTCCAATGGCTGCTCCGGGCCCGCGTGCGCCGCGCGCAGCAGCTGCTCGAAACGACGGGGCACTCGGTGGAGTCGATCGCGACGAGGGTCGGGTTCGGCTCGCCGACCGCCTTTCGCGAGCACTTCCAGCGGCTCGTGACCACGAGCCCGCAGGCGTACCGCCGCGCCTTCCGCGCCGCGCCATCGAGGCGAACGGACGCCGGGGGGCGAGCGTGAAGTCGAGCGCTCCTTGAGCGCTGGATCGGGCGAGGCGCCCCGCGCCCTCCCGGTCAGGCGCCCTTCCACCCGAGCCGCTGCAGCCGCTCTCTCGGTGACCACCGCCCCGACGAAGTTGGATCTCGAGCCAGCGGATGTCGGCCAGCGACTCTCGACCCTTTACGAGCTCCCAGCCGTTGCCGCCGCCGAGCGGCACCTCGAGGTAGATCCACTCGGTCGGCTTCCGGGGCAGGAGGTTGACCACCGGCTCGTAGCGCAGTGAGCCGGTCGCGCCGCCGAGGACGACAGAGGGGGTGGACGACGGGGTGTTCATCCGGCGCTCGGTCACGTGTCGCGTGTCGCGTGTCGCGTGTCGCGTGGGATGGCGCACGAGCTCTGTCGGGGCAAATGCGACCACCACCCGGGAAGGCGGGGCGAGCTCGGGGTGGCCGGAAGCCGCCAGCGAAGGAGCGCTCCCGATCCCCCCGGACGCACCGTCGAGCAGAAGACGAGCGGCGGGCTCCGGCGGCGCGGCGCAGGGGCGCTTGACTGGAGTTATGCTCTAGAGTATCACTCTATCAGTGAGCGCGTCCCCCACCGGTGAGACCACACGCGAGAAGGTGCTTGAGGCCGCCACGCGGGTGTTCCTTCAGCACGGCTTCGGCGCCGCCTCCATGGATCTCGTGCGGCAGGAGGCCGGGGTGAGCAACGGCAGCCTCTACCATCACTTCCCGACCAAGGCGTGGCTGGCCGACGCTCTGTATGCCCACACGCTGAGCGGCTTCCACGCGGCGTTGCTGGAGCCCATCCGCGGGCGGGCGTCCGCGCAGCGCGGGGTGAGAGGGATGATCCGGACCTATCTGGAGTGGGTCGTGAAGCACCCGGACCGCGCCCGCTTGCTCCACGAGCTGCGGCGCAGCGGGGAGCTGACCGGTGGCCCCGGCCAGTGGGAAGAGGCGAACGCGGAGGGCTTCGCGGAGCTCCGGCGGTGGGTGGAGCGGAGGACCGAGGCCGGGGAAATGCGGGCCATGCCGTTTCCGGTCTGGATGGCGCTGGTCTTCTCGCCGGCGCTGTCGCTCACCCCGCGCTGGGTGAAGCAACCGCGACCGGCCGTCGCTCCCGGGGTCCGTGCGGCGCTGGAGCACGGCGCGTGGATGGCGGTGGCGCCTGAGAGGCGCACTTAGCCATCGATGAAGGCGGCAAGGAGGTGCGCATGTACGTCGTGAATGTCCACCGGAGGCTCTTGCGTGCTTCCCCCGAGCGTGTCGGCGCGCTCATCGATTCACTGGCATCGCTGGAGGACGCGCTGTGGCCGCGCCACGCGTGGCCGCGGATGGAGCTCGACCGGCCGCTCGGCGTGGGCGCGGCGGGCGGCCACGGGCCGATCCGTTATTTCGTGGCGGATCACGCGGAGGGCCGGCGCGTTCGATTCCGGTTCACCGGGCCCCAGGGCTTCGACGGCTGGCACGGCTTCGATGTGCTGGCCGTCGCGCCTGAGCATTGCGTGCTGGAGCATCGGCTGGAGATGCGCGCCGGCGGCGCGTCGATGGGCATGAAAGCCCGTGTCTGGGACGTGCGTTCGGGGCTGCGCCCCTCGCTCAGGGAGCCGGCGCCTCCAGGGGCATGAAGGCCTGGGTGCGGAACGTGCGCTTGCTGAGCTTCCAGCCGGAGGGCGTCCTGACCGCGTCGTTCTCGTAGGTGCCGTGCGCCACCTGGACGCCGCCCAGCGGGTCGGTGATGTGCGTCGCGATCAGGTACGAGGTGATCTTCGCCTGGTTGCCGCCGGGGAGGATGTCGATACGGATGTTGCTGATGAGGTGCTGCGTGCTGACATAACCGGAGTCGGCGAAGAGCACGTCGATGAAGTCGGCCCAGGCCTCGGCGCTGGGCACCGAGACGACGGGCGGATCGCCCGGATCGGCGCCGGCCTCCCAGATCAGGACCGGGGCGTTCGGCGTGAAGCACTCCGAATAGATCTGCTTGCCCTTCACCAGATCGCCGCGGCCGATCGCGTCGGTCCCGGCCGCGTAGCAGTACTCGAGCTGCTCGATCTCGTGCAGCGCCTGGAGCTCCGGCAGGCCGCCAGGGGGCGTGCCCTCCGCCGGTCGCGCGAGCATCACGGTGACGGCGCCCGCCAGCGCGAGCGTGGAGACAACCGGAAAGACACGACGCAGAAAGCTGCTGAAACGACCGCTGTACGCGCTCATGGAAACCGCCTCCTTCGTTGGCGCCCCCCGTGTCGTCAAGGACCAAAGAGATACTATAAATACACGAGCGAGCCCCGTCAAGCGCGGCTACTGGGCCTCGCGGCTCATTGTTTCATCGTTTCATCGTTTCATTGTTTCATCGTTTCATTGTTTCATCGTTCGGATGCAGTGCTCGAGGCCCTGACGCAGCGTCGCGCGCGTCTCGAGCGACGTGAGGTCCACGCCGAGCCCGACGATGGTCTGGGCGATCGCGGGGTTGATCCCTGTGATGATCACGTCGGCCCCGAGGAGCTTGACGGCCCTGGAGAGCTTCAGGACGTGGTCCGCCGTCGCGGTGTCCATCACCTCGATCCCGGTGAGATCGAGGATGATGTGGCGCGCCTGCGTCCGGACGACCTCGCGGAGGACGCCTTCCATCACGTCGGCGGCCCGCACGCTGTCGAACGTGCCCACCAGAGGCAGCGTGAGCACGCGGTCCCACACCTGGATGATCGGCGTCGACAGCGAGCGGATGACCTGCTGCTGCCTCTCGATGAGATCGAGCTTCGCGCGGAGCTCGTGCTCGGTGCGCTTCGCCGCCGTGACGTCGAGGGTGATGCCCGCGACGTGGGTGACCTCGCCCCGCTCGTTCTGGATCGGCAGATACCAGGCTTCCCAGTGGACGCCGTGGACCTCGTTCATGAAATAAGACATCTTGCCCGCGAGCGCCTTGCGCAGCTCCACCGTGCCCTCCGGGGGGTAGATGTCGAACAGGTTGAGGCCCAAGAACTGCCCCGGCTTGAGCCCGGCCGACGCGAGCCCCTTGCCGTCGTGGAGCACGAAGACGCCTCGCTCGTCGATCGCCCACAGGCAGACAGGGAGGTTGTCGTTGATCGCCTTGAGGAGCTTGAGCTGAATCTCGTGCTTGAGCCGCTCCTCGGCGTCGCGGAGCGTCCCATAAACCTCTTCCCTCTCGGGCACCCACCGCGCCGTGCACTGGAAATGCTTGAACGAGCCGTCCGCCGTCTTCAGCCTCAGATCGAGGACCATGGGCTCCGCCGCGGCGCGGAGGCGCCTCCACGCCTCGTCGAACGAGCCCCTGTCGTCGGGGTGCACCAGCGCGGCGAGCCCCGCTCGCTGGGCCGCGTCGTGGAGCTCGGCGCTCATCGCTCGCGTGAGGGCGCGGCTCACGCGGAGCAGCGCGCCGCTCTCTCGCGCCATGAACACCATATCCGCACAGTGCAGGAGAAAGTCGTCGATCGTGCTACTCGAGCTGTCGGGCTGAGTCATGTCCAGGCTGGCAGGTTACATCGCTTGAGCCTTCGGTGTCGAGATGTGGAGCGCCTCGCTTCGCGATCGCCTCCTCCCGAGTTCGCCCCCTGCGCGGCGGCCGCGATCCACGTCGAGCGCCCGGCGAAGCGCCGCGTTCCACCGCGTCGTCGACGAGGGACGCGGGAGAGGGCTTGTCGTCGAGCGACCGTCATCGCAAGGGCGAGGAGGAGAACGGGAGCAGGTGTGACACGCGAGGGGACAACGTCGGAGGCCACGTCCGGAGGAGCGGGGCAGGGGCGCGGGCGCCGGCCCCGGCGCGCGCTCGTGCGGCGGTCGTCGCGCGAGCCGGCCGCCCCTTGCAAGCTGGGCACTCGAGGACATCGACCGCAAATGTGCGGCGCAAGAGCTCGGGCCACGGTCGATTGCCGCCACGCTTGCGTTTCGGAGCGGCGCCGCGCGAGGCGGGCCGTCGCTGCCTCAGCTACAGCTCATACGGTTCAGTGGCAGCCGGGCGACCAGTTGTGGAATCCCCGCGTGCTGCAGGGGCCCGCCGTGGTGGACTGCCACGAATCATTGTAGATCGCGTCCCGCTGGAGCTCGGCGTCGTCATTGCAGTTGTGCTGGTTTTTGCCGCTGTCCCAGCCGTATTCCGTCGAGCAACCGCCGCTCACCTGGCTCGTCGAGCCCGAGGGTTCGGAGTAGAAATAGCGCGTGTGCGTGCCGTCGTCGGTCCGGAACCCGCTCATCGTGCAGTGCGTGTTCATGGAGGACGCGCCGGCGCAGGCGCCGTGATTGCAGCTGGCCGCGGTGAAGACGACGTTGGTCGACGACGACCAGCCGCGGAGCAGGACCGCGGTGTGGTCGCCGAGGCCGAGCGCGACACCCTTGTTCCGGATCTGGTAATCCCAGTTCACGACCGCGCTCCCGCCGAACTCGAGCCCCTGCGGAGCGAGGGCGCCCCCGCCGATCACCGGCGCTTCGTTCGCGGGGATCTCGGCGCCCGGCTTCTCGGAGAGGCCGTCGACGCCGAGGCCGATCTCGATGCCCGCGAGCCGCAGCTCTGCGAGGCCCTCAGCTCGCGCTCGCTCCGGTTGTTGTCCAGTGGCAGCCGGCCGTCGTCGATAGTGCAAAAAGACGTGATCGTGGTCGGCGATGGCGACCGAGAAGTGCCCCCGGCGGCACGCCCCTGGATTCTGCACCAGCACGCCTGTTGCATCGGTGGCGCTCACGGCCGCGTGCGCGATCGCCTCCTGCCGCATCGCCGCGATCACCCTCACGGCGGACTTGTGGCTATCTGGGCGCGAAATGCATTGCCTTCGAGACGCGCTGCCGCCGTCCTCGGCGGCCTTCTGAGCGCGGGGCGCTCCGGCCGCCGATTCAGCGAAGTTGCAGCAGCAGCGCCTCGCGCTCCCGGGCCAGCTGACCCCGAGGGAACTCCATGGCGTGCATGTCGAGCAGGCGTCGGGCCTCGACGTCAGCCCTGGCGTTGTAGGCTTCGATGGCCTTGCGCGCCTGGAGGATCAGGTCCTTCTCGCGCTCGCTCGCGACCGTGCGTACGGCGCGTACGGGCGGCGAGGAACGCGAAGCTGTTGCGGCCCGCGAAACGGGCATGCCGTTCATCGCGGCCGGTGGTTGCCCGCCGGGCCGTGCGACCTCCTGCACTAGGGGCTCAATCGTGGGAGCCGCTGGATGCACGTCCGGCTGACTGACGGGCGGCGCGGGGTCCTGCTCCAGGGGCGTGGCCGCGCCGACGTGGACCGCTGCCGGCCGTACCCGCGGGGTCGTACTGACCGAGCTTGACGAGCGTGGAGCTGTCGCGACGACGGCGCCTGCCAGCACGACGAGCGCCGCCTGCGCGAAGACCGTCGCCCCGACCTTCTGCAGGTGCAGCGCGGTCGTCCACCACGAGCGACGGAACAGGCCGAACGCCACCGGAACGCAGGGCTCCTTGTCCCAGCCCCGGAATTCTTGCTGCGCCATCCAGCGCCGCTTCGCCTCGTCCAGCTGCTCGCGTGCCCTGCGGAGCTGGCTCCTCACGGTGTCCAGCTTGAGCCCCAGCTTGGCGGCGATCTCGGCGAGCGACTTCTCCTCGATCTCGTGCTCGACCAAGAGGTCGCGGTACTTGGGGTCGACCTGCTCGATCAGGTCGCGCATGGTTGCTTCCCGCTCCTGCCTCCGGAGCAAGGCTTCCGGGCTCGGTTGGTCCCCGTGAAAGTCGTGCTCGTCGAACGGGGTGAGGACCTCACCCCGACGGCTCGCATCCCGCAGGTGACTGCGGGCGAGGTTCAAGGCGATGGTGACGGAGTACGGCGCTGGATCCACGCCCGGCTCGAGCCGCCCTCTCGCCTCCCAGTCCCGCAGGAGCGCTTCCTGCGCGAGGTCCTCGGCGTGTCGCGCGGGGACACCGACCCGTCTGATGAGGCGGCGGAAGCGCTCGAAGTGGGGGGGAGTTCGTGCTGGCTTGCCCACAGCTGGTAGCACCCCTGAGCTGGCCGGAAGGGTTCAAGAAAGAGCAGGGTGGGTCAACTTTGGTAGGATAATGTGCGCTTCGTGATCTGCGTACCTGGGCGGCTCCACTGCTCGGAGGGGTCGACGGGCGCCTTTACGTCGTCGGGCCGATCTTTGCCTGGCAAAACGTCCACTCCATGCGAATTTGTCGCGGTTGACGCCGCGCGCCGGGCGTAAGTACCTTCCGCGCATGCGTGACGTTGCGCCTTCGTTGTTGTTCTGCCTGATGCTTGGCGCCGCTGGTGTCTACACGAGCCCTGCCAGCGCCGAGGACATCTATTCGACGCTGGAGCGAAGTGGCAGCTCGACGGTGAAGGACCATGTTCGCCGTGCGCAGATAGCCCGTGACGCAGGTCGGTGGACCCAGGCACACGCGGCCTACAACGCGGCGCTCGATGCGACAGACCCGGCGTCGAACACGGAGAAGGAGCGCGCCGAGATCGCCGGAGAGCTCGGCCTGTGTGAGCTCGAGCTGCGCAAGTACCGTGATGCTGCCGAGCATCTCGCCTGGAGTCTCGAGCAGCGCAACGTCCTGCCCCTTGAACTACAGCTGCGGTTCGAGGCCGGGCAGCGCAAGGCTGCGCCGCATGTCGCGACCCTCTACCTGTCTGTCGACCCGCCCGATGCCGAGGTGCTCATCGACGGCAAGCCCATCAGCGCGCCAGCGCGGACCTACCGGCTGTTCTTGGACCCCGGGCAGCACATGGTGCGGGCCCGGTTGGCGGGTCATGAGGAGGCGTTCGCCTCGTTCGACGCGCAGGCCGGGAAGTCGACGACCCTCTCGCTGCAGGTACCGCGCGCCGCAGCGCCGGGCGCTCCTTCGAAGGAAACCTCGATGCGGAGCTCAGCGCTACCGGTGCAGGCGTCGTCCTCCGTGGAGCCGTCCTCCACGGCGTCGAAGCTGCGCATCGCGGGCGCGGTCGTGGCGGGGGCAACCATGGCAGCCGGCGGCGGGTTGCTGATCTGGAGTGCCTACACAGAGGATGAGCTCCACGATCGAGCTACCGCGCTGCGTGGCGCAGACGGGGACGCGAGCCGATGTGCCCGCCCGAACGCACCGCGCGCGTGCTCGGAGCTGCGCGACCTGCAAGGGAAGCGGGATCTCCTGAAGAAAGCCGGCTGGGTGACCCTTGCGTCCGGCGGCGCGATCGGTGTGCTGACGCTCGCGTCTCTGCTCGTGGGCCAAGCCTCGCCGCCCAGCGATGGCGTGCGTGTCGTTCCGACGGTGAGCGGACAGCACGCGGGGCTGATAATAATCGGTGCATGGTGACGAACGTGGAGCTCCGGGACATGGATACCTCATCGAAAAGTCGGCGCGGGGTGGCTATCATGGTGCCCATCGCGCTCGCGTACGGAATCGCTGCCTTCTTGTGCGGGTGTTCCTCCGGTCCGGATAGGGTACCCGTCTGCGACGATGACCCCTTGGTGAGAACGCCGGAAGACGGATGCGGTATTTTCGTCAGCTCAAGCCTGGGAGACGACGCGAACCCCGGCAGCCGCGCGGAGCCGGTGAAGACCTTCTCGAAAGCCCTCGATCTTGCAGACATGGGCAGTCACCGCGTCTACGCGTGCGCGGAAACTTTCGAAGAAACGCTTTGGTTCTACGGCATAAGCATCTGGGGCGGGTTCGACTGCACGAACGGCTGGCGGCACCTCGGTGCCAGCGCGAGGACTGTCGTTGCTCCAGAGGGGCCCGTCCCGCAGGTGGTGCGGTTTGGCGGACAGGGACTTACGTTTGCCAACCTGCGGTTCCTGGCCCCCGACGGCAACGATGTGGACCACGTCCAAAAAGGCTCCATCGGGATAGCAACCCTCGAAGGGGTCCAGCTCAAGCTCATGGCGAGCGAGGTCATCACCGGGCGTGGTGGAAAGCCGGGCGGAAGCTCGATTCCGATCTACCTCCGTGATGGCAGCGAGATCGAAGTGATCGACAGCCGCATCGTCGCTGGAGACGGAGCAGACGGCGAGCCTGGAGCCGCGGCTGAGGGCGCGGCAGCATCCGACGGAACGCCAGGACGCCCGGGGGCAGACGCGTGTACGGCGGACGCCATGGCAGGGACGCCGGCCGTTACAACCGAGTGCGACGACGGGCGATCGGTCAGCGGCGAGGGCGGCCTCGGGCTCGTGGATCAGGGCTCCGGAGCTGGGAACGGGGAGCCTCTCCCAGATCCCAACCCGACCGGCGCCGGTGCCGGAGGCGTGGGCCAGCTGGGAAGTACGGCGTGCAGCGATGGGCAGCGCGGCCTCGACGGTGCCGTTGGTGCGCAGGGGCAAGGAGGGAGGCGCCCAGGCGCCGTCAGGTGGGGTGTTACTCTGGGTAAGGGACAGGACGGCAAAATCGGGCGCCCTGGCCAGGGGGGCGGTGGGGGCGGTGGCGCGAGGGGGGGTTCCATGGCTTGCGGTGCAGGCCCGATCGGGGGTGCATTCGGCGGTTCAGGCGGCTCTGGCGGTTGCGGCGGCAAGCCGGGGAAAGGTGGCTTTGCCGGGGGCGCGAGCATCGGTATCGCCACGAGGGGGTCCAAGATCAAGATCCGCGGGACGACGATCGAGACGGGACGCGGCGGCCGGGGTGGGGCGGGCGGGGCGGGGCTGCCGGGGGGTAGCGGAGCCCCCGGCGGCGATGGCGGACGAGCGGTGCCTGACACACTTCCAGGGTGCCGCGGCGGCGATGGCGGCAACGGGGGGCCCGGAGGCGGCGGAGGCGGTGGGCTCGGCGGCCATTCGGTCGGCATCGCGTATCTAGGGGCCACGGAGGTGACGCGGGAGGAGGTCGAGGCGACGTTCGCGCTCGGAACCGCGGGCAAGGGTGGACCTGGTGGCGACCCAGACGCCACCGAGAGCGCAGGTGACGATGGCGTGGTAGCCGAGTTTCTTCCCTTCGTTACCGACGATCCGAACGACCCAAACCCCGCTGCGCCAGAGTAAGTGGCATCGATACGAGGAGAGAGGATGATGAGCTCACTGTCGAGGCGCAACCGGTGGCACGAAGCGTCCGAGGAATGGCCTCGGCTGCTTGTTGTCGCCATGTCTGCGGGGATCGGGACGCTCGGGTGCAGTGCTGATCCGGGAGCGTGGGAACCTTGCGAGGAAACGCTCACGTGCACACCGGTGGTAGACTGCAATGCCGATCACGGTATTCCCAGCCGCCCAGTCGACTGCGAGGGTATCTACCTAACCGTGGATGGCCGTGACGATCGTCCGGGCACGCGAGACAAACCCGTGGCCACCTTCGCGCGTGCGTTCGATCTCGCCCGCGACCATGGAATGCGCGTCTACGTGTGTGCCGATAGCTTCAACGTAGAAGTGCGCGTGCCAGCAGGTATGGAGGTATGGGGTGGGCTCAATTGTCGCGATCCCCGTAAACATTGGCCGCTGCATCCGCTCGGCGAGCTCACCACGATCGCTCCAGGACCGAACCGGATCCCGCTCACGGTTGCGGACGACGCGGCCGAGTCCGAACCCCGAAGCTCCGTCGCCACGACGCTCACCAGGATGCGGATGGTCGCGCACGACGCGACGGTTCCGGGCGGCTCTTCCATCGCCATGCGCGCCCTGCCGGGGGTGACGGTGGACGTGCGCCTGAGCGAGATCGTCGCCGGTGACGGCGCGGATGGGGCCGCTGGCGCTGACGGAAGCGCCGAATCAGCACGGGAGGGCGCACCAGGGAACCCGGGAGCCGTGGCGTGCTCTGCGGACGTCGTGACGGGAGGGGCGCGGGTCACCACCGCATGTGACGACGGCGTTTCCTCAGGCGGGATGGGCGGCGTCGGTACCAAGGGCGATGGTAGCGACGGCGAAAGTGGCGACCCTGTGCCAGTCACCAACCCGATGGCGTACGGCTTGGGTGGAACTGGGCAAGACGTCATGTCCTGCACAGATGGAACGCGCGGCTTGGTGGGGGATGACGGCGCGAACGGTAACGGTGCGTCAGGGCAGGGGAGGCTCACAGACACAGGGCTAGAAGGCAGCGCTGGCGAGGATGGCCAGACGGGGCAGCATGGCTACGGCGGCGGCGGTGGGGGCGGCTCGCGCGGCGGAGCCATGTTCTGCGGCACAGGAGCGGCACAGGGCGGCGCTTCGGGCGGTTCCGGCGGTGCTGGCGGCTGCGGCGGCAAGCCCGGCAAGGGCGGCGGTCCAGGTGGATCCAGCATTGGGATTCTGTCTTACCACGCCAGCGTCCACGTGAGTAAAACCAGCATCAACACGGGTCGGGGCGGCAATGGCGGGCGAGGCGGAAAGGGCCAGTACGGCGGCGTCGGTGGGTACGGCGGCACTGGCGGAGGCAACAGGGCCGGGTCGCAGCCAGGCTGCCGTGGTGGTGATGGCGGGAAAGGCGGCAACGGCGGTCGGGGCGGTGGAGGCCACGGAGGACACTCTCTTGCCGTGGCACATACCGCCGACCTGGGCCCCAACGTCGAGCCCGACTCTCCTATCAAGTTCGGCATCCCTGGTGACGGTGGAGGCGCCGGCGATCTGAACGCGAACCCGGGCAAACCCGGCGCCGCAGCTGTCTCGATGGGCTTCCAAGACTAGGGGCTTCCAAGACTGGGCCAATGGCATCCCCAGCATGTCGGCGGCGTTTACCTCCGCGCCGCGCCGAAAGGACCGTCGCCGGTCACGATCCCGCCAGAGGCGATCCTCGCCGAGAGCGGGCTGATCTCCGAAACGTCCCTCCACGTGCAACTGGCCAACGCCTCGCGGCTCAGCCGCGGGGACGTGCGTAGCGCGGCACCGTCGGCCTGCAGCCGCTTGTTAGGCCGCCGTCTAACACCAACGCGATCGACATCCATCTTCGGGCCTACCGCTTCTTCCCCCCGACACCGGGCACGGCCGCGACCTGAATCATCCATGCCGCGATTTGGCGTTCGTCGAGGTCGTCCACTGATTTAAGCTCCACGCCCCGAGTAGATTTGCCCATCGCTACCGGCGTCACTGGCGGTACCGGCTGGAGCGCTGCACCGTTCACGAACATCAGCTTGACGTGGTCGGCGAATCCGCCGCAACAGAAACACCAGCCGTCGCCGACGCCATAGTACGACATGCCCCATTTCACGGAGCGCTGCAGGCCGGGAAGCGTCCTGGCCGCAAGAGCATCGACGCGTTCCGCGATGCTGCGCTGCGGCTGCGGCAGACTGGCGATGTATGCGAGGACCGGCTTGTCGCCGACCGCAGCCTTTGCGGGGCTTGCCTTGCCGGTCACCATGGATTCCGGCAGAGTCGTAGCAGCCTTGCCTGTTGCCGCAGTGCGCTTGGCCGGCTTCCGGCCTGTGAGCTTGGAAGTCTTGTCAGTCTTAGGGGCGGGCATGTCGGTTGCCTGTACCGCAGAAGTGTGTCGGCCTAACGTCGCAATCAGTTGCGTCGCAGGGCCTAGCGGCCGGTTATAGCATGTAGGCGGCGAGGCGCCGCGGCCAATCTCCGTATTCCCGCGAATAGGTCGCGACGCTCTGCGGCATATCTGCGTATTCCCGTGAATAGGCAGCGACTTCCGCGACCTATCTGCGCATCTCCGAAGATAGGCTGCCGCTGCGGAGACCCGGCGAGGGGGGGATCGGCAACCCCGCGGATCCTGCTACCGTCATGCTTGGAGTCCAGAACGTTCGCGAAGATTGACAACGAGACGTCCGTCTCGTTGTCAGAAACCCGGATGGTGCAACGCGGTTGTCGCCGATGCTGAATATCGATCGCTCTTTTGGTGCCGAGCGCGTAAGCTCGGCGGACGAGTAAGGCGCCGCCCGCGGGGGCTGGTAACATCCCGGGCGGAGTGGCCGAACCCCGATCATGCGAGGTTCGACATATCCGTTGTATACTTATGCCCCCTGGTGGGCCAAGGAACCGAGCTGCCTTCAGGGCGGGCCCATCGTCCGTCCGCTTCCTGTTCCGTAGAGTGGCCAGCCGGCCTACGGCTCTCCCTCTACTGCGGCTCCTGCTGCGGCGTGTACACGCGAACCCTGCCCCGCTGGATGATCCAGAGCTTCCCCTCGATGCTGGACTGGGCCAAGGCGTCGATGAGCGTGAGCACCGAATCGGTCAGGTCCTTGGGGCTCGGCCTTGGGGGGAGTCGCAGCACGGCGATGCCGGGGTAGTCGGCAGGTCTGAACCGAACCGGGTTGCTGAAGTCGAGGTCGAGCGTGACCAGGCACCGGCCCTCAGCCTTGCAGACATCGATCACGGTCGGGTCCGAGGCGGAGCACAGCCCCTGCTCGGGCACGGTAGCGACATCGTGCCCGGCTTTTCGGAACAGGTCGGCCGCTCGCCTACCGAGGTTCTCGTCAAGCTTGAACTTCATGCATCCTGTGGCACCCCGACGTCGGCGAACCGCGCCATCTCGGCGCCGTAGGCGATGCAGGCGAGGACGTCGGCCTCCTCGATCCCGTACTCGGCCATCACCTCCTGGACGGACATGCCGCTGGCAAGGAAGTCGAGGACGAGCGACACCCAGATCCGGTGCCCGCGGATGCAGGCCCGGCCGAAGCAGACGTTCGGGTCGATGGAGATCCGGTCCAGCAGCTCGTCGCGGTTCATCGCGGCACCACGGGGAAGGATGTCCCCGGAAGTCGTCAGGTCACACGCAGGTCACACAAAAAGCAGAAGACACGGCTCTCGCCGTGTCTTCTCGGTGGAGGCGCCGGGAATCGAACCCGGGTCCGCAAGGCATCCAGTCTACCTTCGTTCACGTGCGTAGTCGCCATGCGCCGGCGACGGCGTTCGTAGATTCGGCTGCGACCTATCCCTCACTGAATCTCGGCCGCGTTATCGAGGGCGTCCTCACGCGACCCAGCCCTGTGGTTGACACCCTTAGAGTACTAGGACGACCTTCTCCTCGGATGGCTTAGCGGTTATTAGGCCGCGACAGCGTATGCGTTGTCGTTCGCACTTGTAACGTCCCGCTTGATAGGCGGAGCAGGAGCCGCCAGCACGCAGACAGACCTTCAGTCCCCACGTCGAAGCCGATCGCCCCCTCGTGGTTCGTTCAGACGGACCGAATATTGCTAGAAACCGTGCCGCCGTCAACCCTTCGGTGTCAGATCGTTCCGTCGCTGACGCCGTCGCGGACGGCGCCGTGCGCCGGCCGGGGCCGATTCGTCCGACTCTTCCATCTTTCCTGCCTCCTGCTGCCTCCTGCTGCCTCCACGCGCCTCCGCCGGCCTTGCCCGGCTCCAGCTGCCCCAACCTGGTGCCGTCCGCTCGCCCGCCTGGTCTGGTCGGGCCGCTACCTGGTCGCCCCCCCCCCCCGTGGTCGCCCCCCCTCGCTGACCTCGCCTGCGCGCCTGCCGCTCTCGACGGCTCCTCGCAGCTCGGCTAAGAAGCCCGCGAAAAGGAAAAGGAGTCGGGCAACTTATGGCGAGGATGGTCCAGTGCGTGAAGCTCGGCCGTGAGGCGGAGGGGCTGGAGAAGCCGCCGCTGAAGGGCGAGCTGGGCAAGCGGATTTTCGACAACGTCTCGAAGGAGGCGTGGCGGATGTGGCTCGAGCACTCGAAGATGCTCATCAACGAGTACCGCCTCGACCTCATCTCCGAGGCCGGCCAGCGGATCTGGATGACCGAGCTCGACAAGTACTTCTTCACCGGCGGGGACGAGGCCGCGCAGCTCCCGCCCGACTACGTCGCGCCCAAGGACAAGCCGGAGTAGCTGATCGCGACCGCGGTCCCCCCGCGACCGCAGTCCCGCCGCCCTCCATCGGCCCGGCGGCGCTCCCGCCCACCCCATCCGGGAGCGCCCCGGCCCGCTCGCCGCGTGCCGCTCGGCTCGCTCGGCCCGTTCGGCCGCCTGGCCTCGCCCTCCGTCTCCCTCCGCTCACCTCCGCTCGCCCTCACCCCCGCCTCGCCCGCCGCCCCTCAGGGCAGCGGCCCCGGCGCCGGCAGCGCTCCGCCGTTGCGCACGTACGCGATCAGCGCCGCCGCCATCTGCTTGTCGACCTTCTCGCACTTCGCGGTGACCGCCCCCATCGTCGCGCCCTTGCACTCCCTCTTCCGCTCGATGATGAGCTTGCCCGTCTTCTCGTCGGCCAGGAACGCGTCGCGCGTCTTCTGATCGAGGCTCTTCCACGGGATCGCCGCGAACTTCGGCTTCGGCGGCACGTGCTGCCGGACCTCCTCCGCCATCAGCGTGGCGCACGTCCCGTCCCATCGCAGGACCTCGTATCCGCCGCCGGCGCCGCTCACGACCATGCCCCCGGTCTCCGGCTCCCGGTGATAGAGGATCAGCACCTCCTCATCGAAGACCAGCTTGTCGTTCGAGGACGACCCGCCAGAGGCGTTCACCGCTTCGGTGTCCCGCGTCAGGTACCCGCGCGTGAACGGCGACCCCTTCGCGAACAGGGTGAGCGCCACGTCCGGGTGGAACCCGCTGCAGAGCCGCTTCACGAACGCCACCGGCGGCAAACACTCGTTGCCCCGCTGCTCGCACGTCGTCGGGATCTGCCGTGACGCCTCGGCCGCCGCGTCCTCCTCCTTCTTCCCACCTTCACCCTCCGCCGCCTCACCCTCCTTCGCGGCCGGCGCCGCAGCAGCCACCTCGGCCTCCGCACGATCCGGCTCCGACGGAGGAGGCGCCGCGCCACCGCAAGCGGCCAGGGTACCCACCAGGACAAGCGCAAACGAGCTCTGGACAGATCGCATGGCCCACGAACCTACCGGAGCCGGCCCGCCCCTCCGCATGGAAAAATAACGCCGGTCCGCGACGCAATGCGCCAGCACGGCGTCAAAACACGCGCTGCATTGGCAGAAGGCCCGCCGCTGCCCGCGACGCAATGCGCTGCACGCCTCGAATGGTTCAAATTTCCGACAGCGCTTGACATCAGCATCCCATCAGCAGAGTCTGAGCTGATTCCGGCAGGAGGTGGTCGTGCTGGATCTTTCTTCGTAAGCATCCTCGTCATCGCCTGTTGGTGGTTCGCGTAAGTGCAAGTCTCACACGGGGGCTCGTCAATGCGACAGTGGGTGATCGCTGGTCTCGTAGGGTGTGCGATGGTCGTCTCCTGTGCGCTCCTCGCGGGCTGCAGCGCGGCCGGGGAGCAGTTCGATCCGCCGGCGAGCACCGGTGACGTGCTCACGGGCGCGGGCGGCGGCTCCGCCTCGGGCGTCTGGACGAGCTCGTCGGGCTCGCCGGGCGACCCGGGCGAAGCCGGCGGCGGCTGGCCGTCAGGGAAGCTCGGCCCGCCGTATCCCATCGTGTTCGCTCACGGCTTCTTCGGATTCGAGGACTTCGCGGGCGCGGGATACGTCAGCTACTTCTACAACGTCAAAGAGACCCTCGCCGAGAGCGGCGAGACGATCTTCACGCCTGCCGTCGACCCCTTCAACAGCTCCGAGGTCCGCGGCGCGCAGCTGCTCGCGCGGATCGAGCAGATCCTGGACGCGACAGGCCACGAGAAGGTGAACATCATCGCCCACTCGCAGGGGGGGCTCGACGCGCGCGTTGTCGCGCACGACAGGCCCGATCTCGTCGCCTCCATCGTCACCGTCGCCACACCCCACCTGGGCTCGAAGGTCGCCGACGTGGCGCTCGAGCTCGTCGCCCACGAGCGCCTGCAGGACATCCTGGACGATCTCATCAACGCGATCGGCGCGCCGCTCTACGATCAGATAGGCAACGAGACGAGCGTCTTCGCGGCGCTCGAGCAGTTCTCGACGCCGGGCATCGCGGAGTTCAACGCGAGGTTCACCGATTCCCCCGGGGTGTTCTATGCCTCCTTCGGCGGGCGGACGAACCGCGCGCGCGGCGGCAGGGACTGCGCGACGCTCACCCCCGCGCCCTTCGTCGCGCAGTTCGACGACGGGCTCGATCCGGTCCACCCGCTGCTGTCGCTGACCGAGACCCTCCTCGACGGCGGCATCGGCGAGTCGTTCCCGAACGACGGCCTGGTGCGCGCGCGGGACGCGCGGTGGGGGGACTTCTGGGGCTGTATCCCGGCCGACCATTTCGACGAGATAGGCCAGCTCTTCGGACAGAGTCCGGGCGACGGGAACCCCTGGCTCTATATCGACTTCTACCGCTCCGTGATCGCGCGGCTCCGGCAAGAAGGCTTCTGACGAGCCCGCGCTCACCCGCGCTCACCCGCGCTCGATTCATCGAAAACCGCCCCGAGCGGCGCCCTCTCCACTACCATCACCCGCCGATGCCCAAGGCGCCGCTCACCTGCTCGCTCCCGCTGCTCGCCCTGCTCAGCGCGGCGTGCAGCGGCGACGTGCGCCGGTTCCCCCTGCGCGATCCGGTCTGGCGCGACGCCGACCTGAGCCCCGTCTCGCTGCCCTGCCGGCCCGATCCCGAGGCGCCCAGCGACGATCCGCAGCACCGCCTCTGCTCGCCCGCGCCCTACGAGTCCTCGTTCGCGTGGGACGCCGCCGACAACCTCGTCTTCCGCCCGGTGACGCGGTTCTTCGCCGTGGATCCGGGGGGCGAGGCGGCCAACGTGAACAGCGTCGACGAGGTGCCGGACTCCAGCTGGTTCACGAACCGGATCGGCAAGCGGCCGCTCTCCGTCGAGGAGCTGGTGCGCGGGCCGTGCGGCGACAGGACGCTGGATCCCGAGGCGCCGGACGGGTCCTGGGTCATCGACATGGGCAAGCCGAACGGCGCGAACCCCGGCTTCCGGATCAAGGTCGAGGGCGTCGGCAAGTTCATGCTCAAGGCCGACCCCTCGGACCAGCCCGAGCGGGCCACCGGCGCGACCGCCATCGCGGCGCGCCTCTACCACGCCGCCGGCTTCTGGGCGCCGTGCGACAGCGTGGTCTACCTGAAGCCGTCGATCCTGAAGCTGTCGCCCGGGCTCACCGTGACCGACAACAGCGGCGTCGCCAGGCCCTTCGATCAGGCGGCGCTCGACGGCGTGCTCGCCAAGGCCTCGAAGCGCGGCGACCGGGTCCGCATGGTCGCCTCGCGCTGGCTCCCGGGCCGCGCCCTCGGCCCGTTCAGGTACGAGGGGACGCGGGAGGACGACCCGAACGACGTCATCCCGCACGAGGACCGGCGCGACCTGCGCGGGGGGCGCCTGCTCGCCGCCTGGCTCAACCACTTCGACTCGCGCGAGCAGAACTCGATGGATGTCTGGCTCGCCGAGGACCCGGAGGACAAGGACGCGTCGCCGGGCCACGTGCGCCACTACACCATCGATCTCGGCGACTGCTTCGGCAGCGAGTGGGAGTGGGAGGAGATCTCGAAGCGCCTCGGCCACGCCTTCTACTTCGACGCCGGGTACGCGCTCCTCGACCTCGTGACGCTCGGCATCCCCGAGCGGCCCTGGGACCGGGCGAGCCACGATCCGCAGGGCGACATCTTCGGCTTCTTCAGCGATCGCGATTTCCGGCCGGAAGCCTGGCGCGGCGGCTACCCCAACCCGGCCTTCGGGCGGATGACCGAGCTCGACGGCGCCTGGGCCGCCCGGACGCTCGCGCGCTTCACGCCGGAGCTCGTCGAGGCCGCCGTGCGGACCGGCGACTTCACGGCGCCGCGCCACACCGCCTTCCTGATCGGCAAGCTCCTCTCGCGACAGCGCGCGATCATGGCGCGGTACCTGACGCGCCTGTCGCCCATCGCCGACGTGGCCCTGGCCTCGCCGGCGGCGCTGTGCGGCGTCGATCTCGCGCGGCGCACCGGCGTCGCGCGCCCGCAAGACCTCCGCTACGAGGCCGCGATGTACACCGGCGAGGCGCTCGCCCTGCGCGCCAGGCCGGTCGTGCGCCCCTCGCCGGACGGCCGCGTGTGCCTCTCGCTCCCCCACATCGCCGCGGACGGCGGCGCGCCCGACGACGCGCCCTCGCGCTACGCCATCGTCGATGTCCTGAACGGGCAGGCGCCCGGTCCGCTGCGCGCCCACCTCTACGACCTCGGCCCGCGCCGCGGCTACAAGCTTGTCGGCATCGAGCGCCCCGACGACGCCGAGCCGCCCGACTGAGGTCCTCACCCTGAGAAATCCTTCATTTGGGGTGAGAAATTGAACAGGGAGGCATGGAGACGGGGAGATTTTTGGGATTTTACTCCCCGTCTCCCCGCCTCCCTGTGAATTTCCCTGAAAAGTTCGAGGGGATGCTTCAGGTCCCCGCAGGACATTCGCAGCCGCTCGATCAAAAGCCGTGGGTCGCGCCCACCATGAACCGCAGCTCCTGCAGGCCGGCTCCCTGCTCGAAGGTCTCCGTCGCCGAGCCAATCAGGACATCGATGGAGTGGTCTCGCTCACCGCTCGTGCGCAGGCCGAGCACGAACGACATGCGGAGCAGGTCGAGATCGAAATCGCGGAGGTGCTCGCCGAACACGTTGCCCGCGGCGACCTGCACCGTGCCATCGACGAACGCCCAGACAGGATAACGGTACTCGAGCGTCGCCGCGGCGGCGCTCCGGCCGCGGAGGCGCCCTTCGCGGAAACCCCGCATCGGCGCGTCGCCGCCGAGCTCGGCGAGCTCGGTGAAGGGGACCTCCGCGGCGCCGAGCGGGTCGGCGAACGCCGCCGAGAGGACGAGGCTCACGATGCGGTCGTGCCCGGTGAGATCGACGAACCCGCCCAGCGAGCCGCCGTAGCGGATCCACCGGCTCTCCAGCGGCCGCTCCAGGTCGGCGGCGTGCTCTCCGGACAGCTCCAGCCGGACGCCGTGGCCCCGCGCCGGGCGCGGCAGGCGCGAGTCGAGGCCGGCACGGCCCCCGATCCGGTAGGCCGTGGTTCCCGTGTCGTACGACGGCGGCATCGGATAATGGCCGCGCGCGACCCGGAAGCCGACCGTCGGCTTGCAGCAGATGTCGTGGAAGTCGACGGTCTTCGCGCCGGTGGTCGCCTCGACGAAGCTGAACGCGCCGAAATCGGCGTGGAGCGTCGCGGTCCCCTCGACGCTGCGGGCGTTGTAGCGGGCCCAGCTGCGCTCCAGCGAGCGCGGGCCGATCCCGGAAAACAGCCAGTCAGGCCGGGTGTCCGCCTCGCCGCGGAGCTTCAGGTGAGCGCGCCCGCCGAGGGGGATCCTGTCGGCGATCGTGAGCCTCCACCAGTCGACCCCGCCGGTCGCGGCGTGGACGCGGAGCTCGTTGCCGGGGACGAACAGGTCATCATAGAAGAAGTAAACGCCGACGCTCGCGCGAAAGCCGAAGTCGAGGAGCGCCGTCGGGACGACGCCGATGCTGTTGTTCGGCCCGAAGGTGAAGATGTCCTTGAGCTCCTTGATCCACTCGCCCTGCTCCGCCGCGACGGTGAGAACGCCGAGCGGCCGCCGGACCAGGTACTCGCTGGCGAGGTAAGCGGGGAAGAGCACGACGCGCGGCACCCAGAGCAGCGCGTCGCCGGTGCTCGTCGCCTCGTCCGGGCGACCGTCGTAGTCCGGCACAGGGCGCTTCGCGCTGGGCGAAAGCGGCGCCGCGGCGGGAGGCCGTGGCGGCGTAGCAGGCTCTGCCGGCGGCGCCTCGCGCGCCGGCAGAGCCCCCGGGACCATGGGCGGCGGCGCGCCAGCCCCCGCCTGAGGCGCGGCCTGTGCCTCGGCGCACAGCGACAGCGCGGCGCAGCCCGCGAGCGCGGCCGCGCGCCGCCGGAAGGCCGTGCCGAGCGCGCGCGTCGGTCCCTCCTCGTTGGTGCCCAATCCGCCTCGCCTCTCGCACGGAAACACGTCGCGGCGCGGGAGCATAGCGGAGTTCCCGACCCGAGAGACGCCTGTCTGCGCGGCGCGCCTGTCGAGCGTCCACGCGACGGCGCGCCACGCGACGGTGCGGCGGTTCACACGCCCCGCGGCGAGAGGGAGGTTGCCGGCCGGGACCAGGCTCGATAGCCTCCCGCGTTCGGCATCGGTCCTGTGCCGGTGCCGCCAGAACAGCGGTATTCCGGGCATGGAGCGGCGGGTGGCGAGCACAGGCGAGAGCGAGACACGGGCCCGGGGCGTGCTTCACAGGCTCCTTGCGATCTTCGCCGAGGTGAAGCCGCGCGAGGTCTTCAGCGTCCTCGTCCTCACGCTGAACGTGTTCCTCCTGCTCACGGGCTATTACCTC
Organism: Sorangium sp. So ce281; assembly: GCF_051527395.1. Classification (NCBI taxonomy): domain Bacteria; kingdom Pseudomonadati; phylum Myxococcota; order Polyangiales; family Polyangiaceae; genus Sorangium; species Sorangium sp. So ce281. Next base: position 8,225,018 of record NZ_CP150322.1, on the reverse strand, counting down.
CTCAAGGTGGTCCGCGAGCCGCTGATCCTCGCGGGCGGCGGGCTCGAGATCGGCGGGCGGCGGCTCGACCTCGACGGCGCCGAGGTGAAGGCCTACGCGGCGGCGGGCCAGGCGCTCCTCCTCGTGGGCGTGGTCCGCGCCTATGGCGCCCTGGCCCGGCGCTTCGGGCGCATGCAGCTCACCACGGCGCTCACGCTCTTCTTCGCCGCGAACCTCGTCCTCTTCTTCCTCCTCGCGCGCCTCGGCGTCCCCCTCGGGGTGCCCTTCTATCTTTGGGTGGGCTGCTTCAACCTCACCGTGATCGCGCAGTTCTGGTCCTTCGCCAACGATGTTTACACGCCCGAGCAGGGCAAGCGGCTCTTCGCCATCGTCGGCATCGGGAGCTCGCTCGGCGCCATGTTCGGCGCGCAGATCGCGAAGCGCGTCTACGTGCCGATCGGCCCCTACAACATGATGCTCCTCGCGGCGGGTGTGCTGCTCGCCTGCCTGGGGCTCACCTACCTCGTCCACCGCGACGACCTCGCGGGCTCGAAGGGCGCCGCGGACAAGGCCGACGCGCCGCCCGGGGGCGCGGCGGGCGGCTTCAAGATCATCGCGGGTGACCGCTATCTGCTCCTCATCGCCGGCCTGACGCTCGTCCTCAACTGGGTGAACTCGACAGGCGAGTACATCCTCGATCGCACCCTGATCGAGTCCGCCACGAGCGCGCTCGACCCGGGGAGCGAGCAGCGCGGCGCGCCGGACGCGGACCCCGCCGGCGCGGCCCCGGGCGCGCCGCTCGCGGCGGGCGCGCCGGTCTACCTCGTCGATCCACAGGCGTCGCGCCTGCTCGAAGGGACGATCACCGCCGTCGAGGGCGGCGCGTTCGACGTCGAGGCAGGCGGCAAGCTCGTCGAGGGCGCCGGGGCGGGGCTCGTCCACCCGCGCACCGAGAAGGGGAAAAAGGCGGCGCTCGGCGCGATCATCGGGACCTTCAAGGGTGATTTCTTTTACTGGGTCAACACGTTCGGCGTCGTCCTGCAGCTCTTCTTCGTCTCCCGCATCTTCAAGTACCTCGGCGTGCGATTCGCCCTGTTCATCCTCCCGGCCATCGCTCTGCTCGGCTACGCGTCCCTCGCCGTCCTGCCGGCGCTCGCCGTCGTGCGCGTCGCGAAGATCGCCGAGAACAGCGCCGATTACTCCATCCAGAACACAGCGCGGCAGGCGCTCTTCCTGCCGGTCGGCCGCGACGCCAAGTACAGCGCCAAGGCGGCCATCGACACCTTCGTCGTCCGCGCGGGCGACGTGCTCGCCGCCGTAGGGGTGATCGCCGGCCAGGTGCTCGCGCTCTCCACACGCCACTTCGCGATGGTCAATATCGCCCTCGCGCTCGTGTGGCTCGGCGTCGTGGCCGGCATCGCCCGGGAGCACAGGCGGCGCGCCGCGGACGAGCCGGCGGCGCCGAAGTCCGACGACCTCGAGGCCGCGTAGCCTCAGGGCCGCGCGGCGTTCGCCTTCCAGCCCTCGTAGGCGTCCATCAAGGCCAGGTACAGCCAGCGGCCGATGACCTCGGCCCCCGCGCCCGACGGGTGCGCGAGATCGGCGCCGCCGAGCCCGCGCCGGACCCAGATCCCCATCGAGCCCGAGCCGCCCATCGCGCCGAAGGTGTCGAAGTAGCCGCAGCCGACCTGCCCGGCCACCCTGCGCTGGATCGCCGCGAGCTTCGGGATCACCGGGCGGCTCCGGTACACCTCGCCCTTCTTGTCGGCGCGGTCCATCGGGCCCACGAGCAGGCACGACGACCCGGGCAGCGCCGCCGTCACCTGCTCGAGCACCGCCTTCATCGTCGACTCGTATTGATCGAGCGGGAACAGCTCGCCGTCCTCGCTCTCGTTCATGCCGTAGTGGAACACCGTCAAGGACGGGCTCCGCGCGCGCAGCTGCTCGGCGAAATGGGCGTCGTCGCTCTTGTCGAGGAAGCGGATGCGGCAGCCCTGGATGCCGATGGCGTCGAGCACCACCCCCGGCGTGTCCCGCTCCATCCACACGCCGAACGCCCGCACCCCCGGGCTGTGCGCCCGCACCTCGATGGAGTGCGGCCCGTCCGGGACCTCGTAGGTCGCGATCGCCGAGCCGGCCGCGTCGGCGCGCGTGTCGATCATCTCGCGGCTCTCGCCGTCGATCTTGACCTCCATCCGCCCGCCCTCGGGGTGCTTCAGGTAATCGACGGCGAACCGCGAGACCGCGCGCCCGTAGGTCCCGGACTCCGCGGTGGCGAACCGCGAGAACACCCCCGCGCCCTGCGAGCGGAACGACACGCCGCCGAGCCCGTAGAGCCCGTCCTTGGCGAACGGGCCCACCACGCGGCTCACCTGCCAGCCTGGGCCGGCGAAGCGGACGACGTCGTTGTGGAAATATCCCGGCCAGGCGTTCGCCATCAGCATGAACCCGTGGCCGGCGTCCCCGAACCGCTTCTGCAGCTTGCGCCGCAGCGTCGCCGTCACGAAGTCGCTCGCCACGATGGAGTCGCCGAAGTAGGTGATGCGCGCGATCGACTGCGGCGCCTTGCGCTCCACCGCCGCGAGCGCGCGGAAGAACGGCGTCATCGCCTTGCCGCTCGGGTCCTCGATCGGCCGCGGCGGCTTGCCCTCGGAGGCGACCGCCGCCGGCATGAGCTCGGCGGCCGCGGCCGGCAGCGCGACCTCCTCGGGCTGGCGCAGCTCGGCCTGCTCGGTGGTCTCGGTGACGAGCGTCGTCTCGCCGACCGACGCCACCGGCGCCGGCGTCGGGACCACGACGAGCCCCTCCCCCTCGGGCAGCGGCGTGAGCACCCGCAGCCGCGACAGGCTCGGGTGCGCGTAGGGGACGAGCACGAGCAGGGCGAGCGTCGCCATCGCCCGGGCAGCCGGCGAGGCGAGCCCGTTCCGCGCCGGCGAGCTCACGGTCACGGAGCCTCCATCGCGCCCAGCCGGAGGCCCATCACGCCCGCCCGGCGCGGGCGCCTCGTGGACGTGCGGGACGCGCGCCTCGCGGGCATCCGGCGCGTGGACGGCCGGCTCGTGAGCCCTGGTGCTGCTCCTGGAGGTCATCGACGCACGTGGGAAAGAAGGATGAAGCGGCGGCTACAGGCCCTTCTTGTCGAGCTTGTCCAGGGCCGCCGTCGCCTTGTCGCGGCAGACCGCGTCGCCCTGGTGGATGCAGATCGCGCGCAGCAGCTTGATCTCGCTGGCCGACGCCTTCCCGTTCCAGACCTTGGGCTCGAGCGCCCGCCGCTGCGCGGGGTACGAGCTCGAGTCGAGGCCAGAGCTCGCCGGCGCGGCGCCCGAGGCCGAGGGCGCCGGCGCCGAGGCCGAAGGCGCGGGCACAGGCGCAGGCGCAGGCGCGGGGTGCGGCAGCCAGGGCGCCGGCGAGCCGGCGTGCTGCGGCACCGGCTCCGGCTCCGGCTCCGGCGGCGCCTCCGGGTCGACCTGCCGCCGCACCTCGGCCACCCGCGCGCGGAGGGCCGTCGGGACGCCCGTCGTCTTCGCGATCTCGTTGAGCAACGCGAGCTTGTCCTCCTTGGTCGCGGCCTGCTCGACCTGCCGGAACATCCCCTCCGCCCAGCGCTCCTCGATCTCCTTGAAGCGCGGCGTCTCCCGGACAGGCGACGTCTCGGCGATCTCCTGCAGCTTCCGGTGCGCGGCGTCGATGTCCCCCGAGCGGAGGTGCTCCTGCGCCGCGTCGAGCATCTTCGCGTCGTCGCCCGCCGGCGCCGCCACCACGGGCCTCACGTCCGGCTCGGGCGTCGTGGACCCGTGCGACCGGGCGCGCGTGGCCACGATCACGGCGATGACGACGAGCAAGGCGACCGCGAGCAGGAGCCCCATCGCCTTGCTCGCCCCGCCGAGCGAGCGGGACGACTGCGCGGAGGGGGCCACGCTCCCGTAGGCGCCCGGCGCCACGCCCGGCCCGCCGTCCGGCCCCGCGCGAAAGATCTTGCCGGCAGCGACGAAGCGGAGGCGGACGTCGCCGAGCTCGAGCGCGTCGCCCGCCTCGAGCAGGCCCCGCTTGAGCTCGACGCCGTTGATGCGCACGCCGTTCGCGCTCTGCTTGTCGACGACCTCGTAGCGGCCGCTGCCGAGGCTGATGAGCTCGGCGTGCAGGCGGCTCACGGAGCTGTGGTTGATCGAGATGGTCGCGTCCTCGGAGCGCCCGATCGTGAAGCGCTCGCCGTCGAGCGGGAACTCCGCGCCGGGGGTCGGGCCGACGACCATGACGAGCCGGTTCGGGCGGGTGTGGAGCGGCAGGTGCGCCGTGCTGCGGCTGCCCGGCGGCGGCGTCGGGCTCGTCACGGCGGACGAGAGCGCCTCATCGACGATCTCGATGCGGTAGTCGCCGAGCTGCACGAGGTCGCCGTGGCGCAGGTGCTGCTCGCCGTTGACGCGCCCGCCGTTGACGTACGTGCCGTTGTAGCTGTCGAGATCCCGGATGACCCAGCCCTGGCCGTTCTTGGCCAGCGTGGCGTGGGTGCGCGAGACGTTGCGATCGGTCAGCCGGATCGAGTTCGACTCTCCGCGTCCGAGCGCGTACTCCTCATGGGCGAGGGGGAGCCCCGTCTGTTTCCCCTCGTCATCCTCGATCGTCAGCTTCCACATAGCGGGTTCGGGGTACTCGGGCGGGGCCAGGCTCGCCCCGCGAGCCCCGGTGGATCCGTGGCACCCACCGCTCGCCGTGCGAGCCTCCTCAGCGAGGCGGGACTACTTTAGCGAGTCCGCCTCCGGGAAGGCAATGACGGCGCGCCGGCCCATGGCGGACGGCCGGGACCGCGCCGTCGCCAGCGCCGAAATCCACGAGCGCGTCTCGGAGCGTCGCGCGCGCCGGGCAACCACCGGGCGGGCCAGGCAGGCCGCCCGCCGGCGCGGCGATCCAGGAAGGCCTGGTCGGACCGCCGGCGGCACGAGCTAGTGGCCTCCGCCCACGGGCCGGAACGGATGGAGGAACGCCGAGAGCGCCCCCGGGTTCCGGGTCTGCAGCCAGAGCCTCCCGTGCCCCTGGAACTCGCAGACGAGCCCCTCGCCGGACAGGAACAGGCCCTTCAGGCCGGCCAGCTTGCGCACCTGGTACCTCAGGCCCTCGGTGAACGCGAGCAGATGGGTGTTGTCGCAGAGATATCCCTCGTGCTGGCGGCCGACGTCGATCGCGTGGATACCGCCGTAGCTCGAGAACCAGATCAGCCCTTCGCCATACGCCCGGAGCAGCGACAGGCCGCCGGCGAAGAAGCCCTTGGCCCCCTGCCACGTCGTGTCGAGCGTGATGCCGGGCGTGGAGGCGAGATAGGCGCCCGACTGGAGGAACACCTCCATGCCCGAGCGCAGCACGAGGCGCTCGATCGAGCCCTCGGGGGCCGGCGCGAGCCGCATCGACTGCATGGGCGCCGTCGCCGTGAAGGTGCTCTGGAAGAGGCTCTCTCCGGCCGTCATCCTGCGCTTGAGCGCGCTGGCGAGCCCGCCCTGCAGGCTGGTCTTCATGTCGATGGCCGCGTCGCGCGCGACCATCGCGCCGCTCTCCGCCACGATCTGCTCGCCGGCGTGCTCGAAGGTCACGTGGAGCACGCCGAACTCGGGGTTGCCTCGGATCTCGTCGCGCACGCCGTCCCCCCCGATCTCTAGGGCTGCCGCGGGGCGAGCCGCGCGCCGATCGCCGCGCCGTACCTGCCGGCGTTGCGCGACTGGACCCACAGGCTGCCGCTCCCCTCCACGTGGCAGACGAGGCCCTCGCCCGAGAGCCACGTGCCGAGCCACGTCGACGTGCTCTTGCCGATCCGGCAGGCGAGCGTCGACTCCCACGCTGCGATGTGCCCCGTGTCGATGACGACGTGGCCTCTCACCTCGAGCTCCTCGAGCGCGCCGAACGCGCCGATGATCATCCGCCCCTGCCCCGCCGTCTCCAGCGCGAAGAGCCCCGCCCCCGAGAAGAAGCCGCGCAGGCCGGACGAGCGCGTCCTCACCTCGACATCGGGGCTGGACGCGACATAGGCGCTGCTCTGGACGCACCATTGCCGGTCGCCCACCTCCAGCACGGCCATGTCCCCGGACAGCGGTGTCGCGAACAGCACCTCTCCGCGCCCGCCCTCCGCGGCGAACGCGTTCCTGTAGAAGGACTCTCCGGCCAGCATCCGCTTCAGGCCCGACATGATGCCGCCCGACTGCGTCTCCACGCGCACGTTCGTCGACATGCCCACGAGCGCGCCGCTCTCGGCGAACACGCGCTCGCCCGGGTCGAGCCAGCACTGCGCGAGGGCCTGGGAGGGACGGTAGAGGAGATTCACCTGCATCGGACGTCTCCGCCGCTCCCTCAGGGCGGGAGCAGCGGCGCGAGCCACCCCACGAGCGCGCCGGCGCTGCGCGACTGGATCAGCACGCGGCCGCGGCCCGAGAGCTCGCACACCACGCCTTCGCCAGAGACCATGAGGCCCATGAGCCCGCCGCCAGGGCTCCTGATCGTGAGCGCGAGCGACGCGTCGAACCCGACGAGGTGCCCGCTGTCCACGACGAGCGAGCCGTCGCAGGGGAGCTCCTCGATCGCCCCGTAGCTCGTGATCCAGAGATCCCCGACGCCGGAGGCCTCGATGAAGAAGACGCCCTCCCGGGCGAGGATGGCGCGCAGCCCACCCCAGCGCACCTTGACGTCGACGTCGCCCGCGCTCGCGAGGTACGAGCCCGCGCCGAAGAGCACCGTCTCTCCCTGGAGGCGCACGTGCTTGATGCCGCCGCTGAGCGGCGGGGCGAGCCACACCCACCCGCCCTCCGGCGCCTCGATCCGGTTCACGAAGAACGTCTCGCCCCCCGCGAGCTTCCGGAGCAGCGCGACGAAGAACGCCTTGAGCCGCCCGAGGAGCCCGGCCCCGCGGCCCGCGTTGAGCCGGACCTCCGTCCGCAGGCTCGGCGACCGCGCGACCATCGCGCCCGCCTCCGCGAGCAGCGCCTCGCCCGGATCGAGGCTCACCTCCAGCAGGGAGGACGACGGCTCATGCTTGGTGCGATGCTGCATTCGTCCACCCGCGGAGCGCGTACATATAACGGAGCGACGCCAGGAGCGGAAGCGGGAAGAAGGTATGTCGAGGTGAGCAGGACGCGGCGAATTTCATGTTTTCTGTCCGGTGGTTCGCACGCGCTGACTTCTCCCCTTCAGCGTGGGTAGACTGAGCGGGTGAGCGACAGGCGACTTACGGCCTCCGAGCCGACGCCCCGCAGCGAGCCGAGCCATGGGTCTGGCTTCGTCGCGGCGCCTCAGCGCATCGCCGGGCGCTACGAGATCCTCGGCCTGCTCGGCAGCGGCGGCATGGGCAGCGTGTACCGCGTCCGCGACGTGGAGCTCGACGAGGTGGTCGCCCTCAAGATGCTCCGTCGTGATCTCGCTGACTCCGCCGGCATGCTCGAGCGCTTCCGGCAAGAGGTGAAGCTCGCGCGCCGCGTCACGCACAGGAACGTGGCGCGGACGTTCGACTTCGGCGACCACGACGGCGAGAAGTTCCTCACGATGGAGTGCGTCGAGGGCGAGTCGCTGCACAGCGTTCTCGCGCGGACGGGCCCGATGCCGTCGCAGCAGGCCATCGGCATCGGCTGCTCGCTCTGCGACGGGCTCGGCGCCGCGCACGCGGCGGGCATCGTGCACCGCGACCTCAAGCCCGAGAACGTCCTCATCGACAGGAACGGGCGCGTCGTCATCACCGATTTCGGCATCGCGCGCACCTCGTCCGGGCCGAGCGCCGGCGAGTCGCAGGGCTTCGTGCTCGGCTCCCCCGCGTACATGTCGCCGGAGCAGCTGACCGGCGAGCCCGACCTCGACGCCCGCACCGACATCTACGCGCTCGGCATGATCCTCTTCGAGTGCCTCACCCACCGGCGCGCGTGGCCGGGCGCCGGCGCGATCGCGGCCGCCATGTCCAGGCTCAAGTCCCCGCCGCCCGACCCGCGCTCCGTCCGTCCGGACGTGCCCCTCCCCGTCGTGGACGTCGTCCTGAGGTGCATGGCGATCCGCCGTGAGGACCGCTACGCCAGCGCGGCCGAGGCCCACCGCGCGCTCCTGCTCGCGCGCTCGCGCCTGTCGATCGCCCCGCAGCCGGCCCAGTCGCTCGTGTCCGCCATCGCCGCGTCCTCCGCCATGGCCGCGCCGACGGCGCCGCAGCCGATCGAGCAGAACCCGACCCGGGTCGCCGCGTCGCCGCCGGTCGAGGCGGTGACGGCGCCGCAGCGGCGCCTCAACTCGCCCACGCTGGCGGCGCCCGCGCCCGCGTCGGCGCCCACGCCCGCGCCCACGCCGACGTCGTCGCTGAAGACGGTCGCCGTGCTCCCGTTTCGCAACGTCGGCGCGCCGGACGACGAGTACCTCGCCGACGGCTTCACCGAGGACCTCACCGACACCCTGTCGATGACCGCCGGCCTCAAGGTCCGGCCGCGCGCAGCGGTCTCCCGGGTGCGGCTCGACGGCCGCGATCCCAGGGATGTCGGCCGCGAGCTCGGCGTGCAGGTCGTCGTCGAGGGATCGATCCGCCGCACCGGCGGCGGCGGCTACGCCCCGGATGGGCCGCGCTCGCAGCCCTCCGCGCCGTACTCGCGGCCGGCGTCGCGCGTGCCGCCCGGCGGCGTGCGCGTCACCGTGCGCGTCATCGGCGTCGAGGACGGGTTCCAGCTCTGGGCGAAGCGGTTCGACAGCTCGCCCGAGGCGCTGCTCACGGTGAGCGACGACGCGGCGAGCGCGATCGCCGCGGCGCTCACCGTCGACGCCGCCAGCCGCGAGCGAGAGTCGCCGAGCGACCCGCGCGCGATCGACCTGTACCTGCGCGCGCGCCACCAGATGCGGCGCCTCTGGTACGGGGACGCCGCGCCGGCCGTGGCGCTGTTCGAGGAGGCGCTGTCGTTCTCCCCGAACGATCCGAGCATCCTGTCCGGTTACGCGATCGCCTTCGCGCGGCTGATGGGCGCCCGGGGCGAAGGCGCGGCGCAGTTCGCGAAGGCGCAGCAGGCCGCCGAGCGGGCGATCGCGCTGGCCCCCACGCTCGGCGAGCCGTGGGTGGCCCTCGCCACGGTCCGCTTCAGCGCGGGCGATCCGGTCGGCGCCGTCCCGGCGCTGCGCAAGGCGCTCCAGTGCGCGCCGAGCCTGGCCAAGGCGCACGAGCTGCTCGGCCGCATCCTCCTCGAGGCGGGGCTCGTCGACGAGGCGATGTTCCGGCTCGACACGGCGCTGGCGCTCGATCCGAGCGAGCCGTTCCCGCGCTGGGAGCTGGCGCGCGGCCGCGCGCTGCTCGGCGACTGGCCGGCGGCCGGCGTGCTGCTCGACCTGCCGGCGGAGGACCCGTCGAGCCGCTTTCACAAGGCGGTGATGCGCGCCCGCTTCGGGCTGTGGCGCGGCGCCGCGTTCCCCATCGACGATCTCTCGCTCGCGACGGAGACCATCCCGATCCAGTACGCGCGCATCTACCGCGACGTGCTCGCGACGTCGCGGCTCTCGGACGAGCAGCGGGCGTTGCTGAGCGCGAAGGCGGACAGCTCCGAGCCGGGCAGCCGCCTGCGCCCGCTCTTCTTCCAGATGTACGCCGAGATCCTCGCCTTCCTCGGCGAGGACGACGCGCTCTTCCGCGTGCTCGCCGGCGCGGTGGACGCAGGGCTCTTCGACGCCTTCTGGATGCAGCGCTGCGCGGTGCTCGACCGCGCGCGCGCGGACGCGCGCTTCGCCCCCCTCCGCGTGCGCGTCGAGGAGCGGGCCGCGGCGATCATCGCCGCGTTCCGGGGCTGAGCGCCGCGGCGTCGCGGCGCGCGTCTCGGCGCGCGGGGCCTGCGAGCTCCTCGCGCGCCGCGCTCAGCTCCTGCGCGCGTTCTTGGCCGCCTTGGAGACGGCGGGCATCAGCAGGTCGCCCTCCACGTGGCCGGAGACGTCCAGGATGGTGCGCCCCTCCGCGTCGCGCCCGGGGCGCTCCCGCGTGTAGCGCTCGGCGGGCGCGGCGAGCACCACGCCGAGGTCGCGCGCGGCGCCGGTGAGCTCGGCCGAGAGCGCCTCGTCGACGAGGCGGGCCCGCTCGCCGCTCGACGAGCCGGCGGGGATGGCGACGGCCACCGAGCCCGCGACGACCCCGTCCTTCGCGAGCAGCCCGTGCGGCGAGCCGGTCGTCTGCGCGAGCTTCAGCGCGACGCGCGCCGCCTCGCAGCGGTCGCGCGCGGCGGCGAGCGACGCCGCGCCGCGGCGGAGGATCTCGCGCGCGTCCTCCGCGGGAACGCCGCGGTACGCCTCGGCGAGCTGCGCGTTCTCCTCCCTGATCCGCGTCACCTCGGCCTCGGCGGCCGCGACGTCGGCCTCGTACTGGGACAGATCGATCGAGCTCATGGCGTGTCGTCACCCTCGGTTCGTGAACAGGAGGCTCCCTGCGAGCAGCGCGCCGGCCGCAGCGGCGCCGTAGAGGCAATAGCGCGCGAGCGCCGCCTGGCCAGCCAGGTACAGCTCTAGCCCGGCGAAGCCGGCGGCGATCGCGAGCGCCGCGTAGATGAGCTGGCGCACCCCCGTATAGACGAGCGACGCGGCCTGGGCGAGGCCGCGGATCTTCACCTCGGCCTCGCCGCGGTTGGCGCGCGTGAGGTACTTGCGCAGGTCGTCCGGGATCGTCAGCGCCTTGATCCCCATGTCCTTCGCCGCCTCGAGGGCGATCTGGGCCCAGTCGCGGCTGCCGAGGACGAAGTCCTGCAGGTAGGGGCGCACGACGTCCATCGGGTTCAGGTCCGGATCGAGCTGCGTGCAGACGCCGGTCAGGAGGAGGAGGGTGCGCTCGAGCAGCACGAAGTCGCGCGGCACGTGGAACGCGCCGGAGAGCTCCTTCAGCCCGATGTTCATGCGCCGGAGGTCGATCAGGCTCTCGATGCCCTTCTGCGGGTCGAGCTTGATGTCCTTCAGGTTGAACGACTCGAGCTTCACCTCGTCCTGGAAGCGCTGGTGGAAGAACTCGACGACCTTCTCGCTGACGTCGACGGCGTCCCGCCGCGAGAGGAAGCGCATCTTGCGCAGCGCCTTGATGATCCCCTCCGTGTCGCGGCGGATCACGGCCTCGAGGAACTCGGGGATGCCCTCGCGCATCTCCTGGGAGAGCTCGGCGACCGCGCCGAAGTCGAGCAGGACGAGCTCCCCGCCCGGCCCGACCAGCATGTTCCCCGGGTGCGGATCCGCGTGGTAGATGCCGTCGATGAAGATCTGCTGGCAGAAGACCTGCACGATCTGCCGCGCGAGCGCCTTGCGATCGACGCCGTGCGCGTCGAGCGCCGCGACGTCGCCCACCTTGATGCCCTCGACGAACGTCGTCGTCATCACCCGGCGCGTGCAGTAGGCCTCGATGGGCCGGGGGAACCGGACCTGCGGCTGCTTCGCGAAGTTGTCGGCGATGCGCACGATGTTCCTGGCCTCGCGCACGAAGTCGAGCTCCTCCAGGATCATCGAGCGGATCTGGTGGTGGTAGGCGTCGAGCCCCTGCACGGGGACGAACTGCGCGACGATCGCCATGATGCGGCGGATGGTGCGCAGGTCGAGGCGGACGATCTCGTCGATGTCGCGGTGCTGCACCTTCACGGCCACGCGCGTGCCGTCCATGAGCCACGCCTCGTGCACCTGGCCGAGCGACGCGCTCGCGAGCGGCTCCCTGTGGAAGCGGGCGAAGACCTCGCCGATGGGGCGCCCGAGCTCCTCGGCGATGCGCGCCTCGATCTCCTCGTAGGGGCGCGGCGGCACCTGGTCCTGGAGCCCCTCGAGCCCCGCGCGCAGGGTCGCGGGGACGAAGTTCGCCATGATGCTGAGCATCTGGCCGACCTTGATGAAGAGGCCCTGGAGCTCGACGATCGTGCGCTCGATGCGGCGGGCGTTCTTCGCGTGGACCTCGTCCACGCGGTTGTTCGCCCACGTCTCTCCGAGGAGGCGGCGCAGGAAGAAGAACCAGAGGTAGCTCGCGAGGACGGTGAACGTCGTCAGGTACGCGCGGATGAAGCGGCCGCTCTGCGCGGCGTTCTGGCGCAGCGAGCTGGGCCTCGCGGCGGGGGTCTGCGCGCGCCGCGGCGCCCTGGCGGATCCGGGCGGCGGGGCGTGGTCCGCGTCGGGAGGCCTCGGCGCGCCGTCCGCGTCGCGCGCGCCGTCCGCATCGCGCGCGCCGTCCGCGTCGCGCGCGCCGTCGTGCTCGCGCTGGACCGCGCCGGGGCGCGGCTCGCCGTCCGCGCGCGGCGGCTCTGCGGGCGAGCGAACCAGCCCGGAGGACGGGCCCAGCTCTTCGGGGACGGCGCCGTGTGACACCGCGGCAGCCTAGCATCGCTCCGCGCCGGCCCGCGAAAACGCGGGACCGATGCGGCGCGCCATCCGTCCTCGCGTCATCGCGCCCGCGCCATGGCCTCCGCGATCGCGTCGTAGACGGCGGGCCGCGCGCGGCGGATCGCGTCGGAGGCGCGCGTCGGGTGGACGCGGTTCGTGAGCAGCACGCCGACGAGCTCCGCTTCCGGATCGATCCAGAGGCTCGTCCCGGTGAAGCCGAGGTGGCCGAAGGTCTGCGGGCCGAAGCGCGCGCCGGAGCTCGGCCTCTCGCCGCTCCTGCCGTCGAACCCGGCGCGCAGCGACCCGCCCGGGCGCGGCGCGATCAGCCGCCGGACCTCGTCGCGCGAGAGCCACTCCGGGCGCTCGCCCGCGAGCGCCTCGAGCAGCGCGACCCCGAGCCGCGCCACGGACATGGCGTCGCCGAAGAGGCCCGCGTGCCCGGCCATCCCGTCGCGGGCGATCGTCCAGGCGTTGTCGTCGTGCACCGCGCCGCGGAGCACGCCCCCGCGGAACGCGACGTCCTCGGTCGGGACGGCGCGCTCGTCGAACCGCGGATCGCGCCGCCGGAGCGCGCGGACCGGCGCGACCGCGAGCCCGAGCGGGCCCGTCACCTCCCGCGCGACGACCTCGTCGAGCTCGGCCTCGCCGCGCCGCGCGACCGCCGCGCCGAGCAGCACGTACCCGAGGTCGCTGTACACCGGCGGGAACCCGCCGGCGGGCGGATCGCCCTCGCACGCCGCGCGGCGCCCGTTCGCGCACTCGAGCAGCGCGCCGAGGGGATCGATCGGCGCGTCGTCGCCGGGCGGATGGAGCGGGCGGTGCGCCTCGAGCCCGGCGCGGTGGGCGGCGAGGAGCTCGAGCGGCACGCGCGCCGATCGCGTGCCGGCGAGCTCCGGCAGCACCTGCCCGAGCGGCTCGTCGAACCTCACCTTGCCGGCGCGGGCGAGCCGGGCGAACGCGAGCGCGGTGAACGGCTTCGTCACCGACGCCAGATCGAAGATCGCGTCGCCCGTCGCCGCGGCCGGCGTCGCGCCGCGGGCGCCGGCGGGCGGGCTGTCTTCCAGCCACAAGCGCCCTGCGGCGCCCGCTCCGTACCGGACGTTGTCTCGCGTGCGCACGGCTGCGGCGACGCACGCGCACGGCGCGGCGCGGTGCGTTTCGATCGCGAGCGCTGCGATCGGCGTGAGATCGACGGGGGTCATGGCCGAGGATGAGGAGGGCGGGGCGCCCGTGTCAAACGAGCTCTGGCGGCCGGTCGGATGAGCCGGGCGACGCGTGGACAATCGCGACGCGTTCCCCGAAAGATCGAGCCGCGCGGGCGCTCCTGCTTCAGGATCTCCCCGTGACTTCTCCCGTGGGCACCGAGATACGTGCGGCGGTTGCGCCGCTCGCCGCGCTCGCGGCGAGGTACGACGATCGCCGGCCCGATCGCTGGGAGCCGGTCCCCGAGCGGCTCGACGCGGCCATCGCGTGCGACGTCGAGCTCGCCGAGGCCGGGCGTGTCGCGCGGGCGCCGCTCGTGGCCGAGCTCGCGCGCCGCTTCGAGTTCCTCGCCCACTACCTGGACGCGATCCTGCTCGTGCCGCGCGAGCGCTTCGTCCTGCCGGAGGATCTCGCCGCGTCGGCGGACGACACGCCGTTGCCGCTCGACCGCGCGGGGCACGCGACGGTGAGCGCGCCGCACGCGTACCTGCTCACGTACAGCCTGCTCGATCTCGGTCCGGGCGATCGCCTGCTCGAGCTCGGCACGGGCACCGGTTACGGAGCGGCGCTCGCGCGGCGCATCGTCGGCCCGACCGGGCACGTCGCCTCGATCGAGATCGACCCCGCGCTGCACGCGCGCGCGGTGCGGCTGCTCGGCGCGCGGCCGGATCGCCAGGAGGGCGACGAGGCGCTCGCGGCCAGCGCCGCCGCGCCGTCCGACGAGGGCGCGGGCGTCACGCTGCTGTGCGGCGACGGGCGCGCGCTGGCCGAGCGCGTGCTCGCGGGCGAGCGGACGTCGCCGTCGGAGCGGCCCTGGAAGGTCGCGGTGACGTACGCGCTGACCGAGCCTCCCGCGGCGCTCGAGGCGCAGCTGAGCGACGGGGGCGTCCTTGTCGCGCCGGTCGGCGCGTGGGAGGGCCACCAGGAGCTCGTGCGCGTCGAGCGCCGGCAGGGCGCGCTCCTCCGCGAGGTGCACGGCGCGGTCCGCTACGTGGCGGAGCGCGGGCGCGGGTAGGCTTCTGTACCCGGCCCCGATCTCGGGTTAACGAGAAAGCGGCGATGCTGACGGAAGCAAACTTCAAGAATTTCAAGCTGCTTCGAGACGTGAGGCTGCCTCTCGGACGGCTCAACGTGCTGGTCGGCGCGAACGCCGTGGGGAAGAGCACCGTGCTGGAGGGGATGCACTGCCTGCTCCAGCTCGCCGGCGCGAAGCCCGGGTGGTCCGCGAACATCCGTCCGGGGGCGCTCTTCGGGGGCAAGAGCGCGATGAAAGACCTGGTCGCGAAGCCGGACGCCACCGAGCTCGAGCTGGAAGCCGTCCTGGAGGACGGAAGGCGGTTTGGCCTTCGCGCAGGGGCCGCGAAGGAGAAGAAGACTGAACCTGAGTGGTTGCACCTGTGGTTCGGCAAGGAAGGGCAAGAGACGGAGCTCGGCGTGCCCTGCGACGACCAGGAGGAAGAACGGCGCTTCTTTCAAGGCCCCCGCGAGGCGAAGCTCGGATCGGTCGTCCGGCTCAAGCTGCACGCCGAGACGCTCGCCGCGGAGCACTACTCTGAAGAGGAGATCCCACGCGTCGAACACGACGGTGAGGGTCTGGCTTCCGTGTTGCAATACCTGCAGGGGCTGCGTGACGGAACCCTGGAATCGATCGAACGGGATCTGGCGATCATCGTCCCCGGCGCACGGCGTATCCGCGCGCTCCCCGCCCGCGTCCGGCGCCGCGAGAGGCAGCGGATCTCCGTCGATGGCCAGGACTTCTGGGCCGATCAGGTGCACGACCGCACCGGCGCCCGCGTCGAGGTCGAGTGGGAGGGACTGGGGTGGGTGCCCGCCGACCAGCTCTCCGAAGGGACCCTGCTCACCCTCGGGCTCATCACGGTCGTGCGCTTCAACGCGCCGAGCCTCGTCCTGCTCGACGACCTGGACAAGGCGCTGCACCCAGTTGCGCAGCGCAGGCTCGTCGCGCTCCTCCGTGGCGTCCTCGAGGCGACGCCTGAGCTGCAAATCGTGGCGACGAGCCACTCGCCGTTCATCCTCGATGAGCTGCGCATGGAGGAGGTCATCGTCATGAGCCGCGCCGGTGAGCGGGGTGCGGCCCTGTGCCGGCTCGACGAGCACCCGACAGCGCAGAAGCGGGGCGCCTATCTTCGCCCGGGTGAGCTGTGGAGCCTCGTCGGCGAGGGATGGGTGAGCGAGGCGCGAGAGTGAGCGCTGTCGGCATCGGTATCGCCGCCGAGAGCGCCGGCGATGCGCGGATCATCCAGAAGCTCGTCGACCGCATGCTCATCGACCGGATCGCGTGGGTGAAAGAGACCGTCGAGGCGTGTCAAGGCTCGATGACGGATCCCCTTTCACCGTGCCGGAGCTGGCAGGGGGTGGAGGGCTCTGGCTGGCTCGACCTGCACGGCGCGTGGAAGCGAGCTCGGGAGCGCGGCCTCCGCATCTATGGTTCCTTCGAAGGAGAGCGGGGCGAGGACGACGCGCAAATGCACCGAGCCGCGCTCTTGCTCTTCGCGGAGGAGGACGAGCCCCCGAAGGCCGTGGTGATCGCGCGGGATGTGGACCGCACATCGGAGCGCGTGAGGGGCTTCGCCCAGGCTGTGGCAGACAAAAGGAGGACGTGGCCGTTCGAAGTCGTCGTCGGTGCGCTTCCCGAGCCCGAGATCGAAGCCTGGTTGGTCGCGGCGTGGGTCCCCGAGGACGACGCGGAACGCCAGCGGCTTGATGCGCTCCGCCGCGAGCTCCATTTCGACCCCTGCGTGCAGCCCGAGCGACTCACCTCGAAGAACGAAGCGGACCGCAAGGATGCGAAGCGGGTCCTCGCGGTGCTGACGACCACGGGGCGAGATGCGGACGCGCGCTGGGCCGATGTGTTCATCGAGCGCCTCGAAGCGAGCGGTGCGGCGTGCGGCCTCGCACGCTTCGTGCGCGAGGTGAGGGAGCATCTCGTGCCGGTCGTGGAGCGCGGCGGAGCCTCGGCGTCCGGCCTGCGGTGACCCACCCGGACCAGACGCCCCGTCCTCCGGACAACGGGAGCCATCTCACGATCCCGTGCCGGCGATCCCGTTTCGTCCGATGAACCTGTGCCATGCCCATACGACACACCCTCGTGTCCAGATGGCACACTCTCGTGTCCAGATGGCACACCTGCCTGTCCAGATGACCCACCTGCCTGTCCAGATGGCACACCTTCGTGTCCAGATGACCCATCTTCCTGTCCCGATGACCCGCCATCGTGTCCGTGTGCGAGCGGTTGTGATCCGGGCTCATGGCTCAGGGCCATCGCGATCGGATGGAAGCGGCAGGGCTGGATCGAGGTGAGCGCCGGCGGGGGTCTCCGCGCGGCGGGGGCGGGTGGGCGCGGCGAGCACCGACCGAGGTGCCATCCTGTCTCAGGGAGCGCGACGTCTCAGGCGCGCCTTGTGTGGCGCGCGACGAAACGTTTCAGGTGGCGTGGCCCGAAGGGAGACATGCCGGGTGGTGTTCTCAGCGCAAGCGCTTCGGTCCCCGTCTTGGCGGATGGCCGAGCGCCCGCCCGCCCCCGCCGCGCGGAGACCCCCGCCGGCGCGTGCTGCTCGGCGTGGCGCCCTCTCCCTCCCTCCCTTCCTTCCCCGTCCCGTCGCACCGCCCCCACCGCCTCCACCGCCTCCCTGCCGGATCAGAGAACGCGCCACCGTCTTTGACCCTGGACCGCCTGGAACTTTATCCTGGCCTCCCCGATGCGGGGCCGCCCCTGCGCGTCGGCTAGGCCCGTCGTGGACCAGGGAGAAGACCGGGAGCACTATGGCGGAGTTCGTTTGGGAGGCGCGCGGCCGCTCCGGAGAGATCCGGAAGGGCACCATGGAGGCCGAGAACGAGGCGGCGGTGCAGAACCGCCTCCGCGCTCAGCAGCTCAACCCCACCCGGGTCAAGAAGAAGGGGGCGCAGCTCAGCCTCAGCCTGACCTTCGGCTCGGGCGTCGAGCCGAAGGACCTCGTCAAGTTCATCCGCCAGTTCGCGACGATGATCGACGCGGGCCTGCCGCTGGTCCAGTGCCTCGAGATCCTGGCGAACCAGGAGCCGAACAAGATCTTCCAGGCGGCGCTGAAGGACATCAAGAACACGGTCGAGCAGGGCGCCACGTTCAGCGACGCGCTCCGGCGCCACCCGAAGATCTTCGACGACCTGTTCGTCAACCTCGTCCAGGCCGGCGAGGTGGGCGGCATCCTCGACAGCATCCTGAACCGGCTCGCGATCTACATCGAGAAGCGCGTGAAGCTCGCGCGCCAGGTGCGGGGCGCGCTCGCGTACCCGATCGCCGTCATCGTGATCATGGTCGTCGTCATGGTCGTGCTGATGTCGTTCGTCATCCCGTCCTTCGAGACGATGTTCGCGGAGTTCGGCGCGAAGGACGCGCTCCCGCAGCTCACGAAGATCGTCATCGCCGTCTCGAAGACGTTCGTCACGTACCTCCCGCTCATCGTGGTCGTGGCGGTGGGCGCGGTCGTCGGCGCGACCTACTTCTACCGCTCGCCGTCCGGCAAGCGGATGGTGCACCGCCTCATCCTCAGGCTCCCCATCATCGGCCCGGTCATGCAGAAGATCGCCGTCGCGCGGTTCTCGCGCACGCTCGGCACGCTGCTCGGCTCCGGCGTGCCGATCCTCGACGCGCTCGACATCGTCGCGAAGACGGCCGGCAACGTCGTCGTGGAGGAGGGCCTCATGTACTCCCGCCAGAAGATCTCCGAAGGGAAGAACATGGCCGAGCCGCTCGGCGAGATGCAGGTCTTCCCTGGCATGGTCGTGCAGATGGTCGCGGTCGGCGAGCAGACCGGCGCCCTCGACACGATGCTCAACAAGATCGCCGACTTCTATGAAGAGGAGGTCGACGTCGCCGTCGCCGCGCTGACGTCGCTGCTCGAGCCGCTCCTCATGGTCATCGTCGGCGGCATGGTGGGCGTCGTGCTCATCTCGATGTACCTGCCGATCTTCGATCTCGCCGGCAAGATCAAGGCGGAGTGATGTCGCCCGCGGCCTCCCCGGCGAGCCCGGGCGGCGAGGCCGGGGCGCCGCGAGATCACGCCGAGGCCGCGCCGTCGCGCGGCGCCCGCGCCTCGACGCCGGCGATGCTGCTCCCGTCCGGCGCTCCCGGCGGCGCCGAGGCGCCGCTCGCGAGCCGGCTCACCTGGCTCATCGCGCTGCGCCTCGCGGTGCTCACGGTCTTCCTCGTCGTGACCGCGGCGGTGTACCTCGGCGGCTTCACCCCCGGGAGCTTCTCCAGCAACGTCGCGCTGGTCACGGTCGCCGTCGCGTACGGCGTCTCCGGCGTCTACGCCGTGTTCCTGCGCATGAACCGCGCCCTCCGGGCGATCGCGCGGGCGCAGCTCGTGACCGATCAGATCACCTGGACCGCGCTCGTGTACATCACCGGCGGGGCCTCGAGCGGCGCGACGTCGCTCTACGGCCTCACCTGCCTCACGGGGGCGATCCTCCTCGGGCTCCCCGGCGCCATCGTCGCCGCGGCGTCGGGGGCGGCGGCGTACCTCGTCCTGTGCGCGGCGCTCGGGCTGCACCTCGCCGGGGTGCCGCCGGATCAGCCCGCCGGGGCGTACGCGACGCAGTGGGGCGAGCTGCGGTACCCGATGTTCGTCAACCTGCTCGCGATCGTGGTGGTCACGCTGCTCGCGAGCTACCTGGCGGAGCGGCTGCGCGCGACGGGCGGCCGGCTCGTGCAGGCCACCGCGCGGGCGGAGCAGGCCGAGCGGCTCGCGGCGCTGGGCCGCCTCGCCGCGGGGCTGGCCCACGAGATCAGGAACCCGCTCGGCTCGATCGCGGGATCCATCGAGCTCCTCCGCACGGGCGGCACGCTCTCCGACGAGGACCGCAAGCTCTGCGAGATCATCGAGCGCGAGACCGCGCGCCTGAACGACCTCGTGGGCGACATGCTCGATCTGTCGCGCCCGCGGGTGCCCGCGCTCGAGGGCGTGGACCTCTCGGCCACGGCCCGCGACGTCGTCGTGCTCGCGGGGCGCTCGGGCCGCGGCGTCGACGTCGAGGTGCGCTTCGACGGGCCGCCGTCCGCGCCGGTGACCGCCGACGCGGCCCAGATGCGCCAGGTCGTCTGGAACCTCGTGCGGAACGCGATCCAGGCGAGCTCCGCGGGCGCCGTCGTGACCGTGCGCCTCTGGCGCGACCCGGGCGCGTGGCTCCTCGAGATCCGCGATCAGGGGCGAGGCATCCCCGCGGGCGCCCGCGATCGCCTCTTCGACGCGTTCTTCACGACCCGCACGCACGGCATGGGCATCGGCCTGGCCGTGGTGAAGCGGATCCTCGACGATCACGGCTTCGCGATCGAGGTGGACAGCCGCGAGGGCGAGGGGACCGCGTTCCGGGTGAGGGTCCCGGACCGGGCGCCCGGCCGGGAGATTGCGGCCGAGCCCGCCCCCGCGCGTGAATAGGCCGCCGAGGCCGCCGTCTGCCCCTGGGGAGCGGGCCAGTGAAGGCGGATTGCTGTCTCTTTTCGCGATGTTCATGGAGAGCAGGGGCGGGGCGTCGCCGGGCCACCGGGCCCCGCGTTCGGCCTGGCAGGCTGTTTGCCATGCCGTTTGCGGAGCGACAGGGTGAGCAGTAGAAGCGTCCCGAGGCGCGCTCGCGGCCCGCAGGTACAGAAGGAGAACCAGACGTGACACGCAGGATGAACCATCTCTTCGCGGCGGCGTTCTCGCTGCTCGCGCTCACGCTCGGCCCGGTAGGCCTCGCGAGCGCCGGGACGGCGACGGACGTCGTCAAGGCCAGGCAGACGGCCCTGTTCGACCTCCTGAAGAAGGGGGGGGGCGAGAACCAGA
Source organism: Sorangium sp. So ce281 (assembly GCF_051527395.1). Taxonomy (NCBI): domain Bacteria; kingdom Pseudomonadati; phylum Myxococcota; order Polyangiales; family Polyangiaceae; genus Sorangium; species Sorangium sp. So ce281. The sequence goes on along the minus strand of NZ_CP150322.1, from coordinate 8,204,700 downwards.
AGAAGGTGGGCGCGGTCTTCGACGAGATGCTCGATTACTCGGCGCTGGCGGAGGCCTCGCTGGGCAGCGAGTGGGCCGCGCGGACCGACGCCGAGAAGCAGCAGTTCAGCGAGCTCCTCAAGCAGCTCGTGCGCAAGGCCTACGAGCGCAACCTGAAGAAGACGCTCGACTTCAACGTCGAGTACCTCAGCGAGACGGCGAGCGGCAGCGCCATCACGGTCAAGACCAAGGCCGTCTCCAGGAAGGACGCGCGCGAGGAGCCGGTCGAGATCGCCTTCAAGCTCGCCGAGAAGGGCGGCGCCTGGCGCGTGCAGGACATCGTCACCGAGGGCGTCAGCCTGGTGGGGAGCTACCGCGCCCAGTTCACGAAGATCATCAAGAAGGATGGGTTCCCGGCGCTCATCCAGAAAATGAAGGACAAGCTCGCCAAGGGCGACGTCTGACCCGCCCCGCCGCGTCTCGTCCGGCGCGATCGCCGTGAACTCGCCTGAAATGCCGCCGGGTTGATACCCTTGGCGGGTATGGCTGCTGGACAGAGGCGCGGCCGGCCGGCGCGCGCGCTGGGCCATGCGCCGTCGATCCGCGCGCTCGCGCCCGGCGGCGGCGCGGCCCCGCGCCCGCCCGACGACCGCCCTGTCCTCCGGCTCGCCGTCAGCAAGGGCGCGCTCGCCATCGAGCTCGGGGAGCCGTTCGCGCTCGGTCCGCTCCGCGTCACCGAGCTCGTGGTGCGGCTCGCCGGGATCCGGTTCCCCGTCGACCTCTCCGGCGGCGTGGCGCGCTTCCGGCACCGGCGTGGCCAGCTCGTCCGGCTCGCCGTCGAGGCGCAGGGGACCGAGCTCGCCGGCTGGGCCGCGCCGCGGCTCCGCGGCCTCCTCGGCGACGGCGCGCCGCAGCTCCTCATCGCGCCCATCGAGGACGGCGCGCTGGTCGCGCTGCGATCCGGCGAGACGGCGCTCGCGTTCGACGTCGCCGTGGCCCCGGGGGAGCGCGCGCTCAGGCTCCTGCCGGCGCGCGCCCGCGGCATCGGCCTCGCCGCCCCGCCGCACGCGCTCGCGCTGCAGGCGCTGTCGATGATGGCGGGCGCGCACGGGCGCCTCGTCGAGGGCGCGATCGTCCTGGACGCCGCGGTCGAGCGGATCGTCCGCCTGCTCCTGCCCGCGGCAGGCGCGAGGGCGCCCGCGGTGGAGGGGGTGCAGTGGGCCGTGGTCACCGCGGAGGCGGGCCGCTTCCGCGCCGAGGGCGCGCTCGGCGCGGCGCCTCCCGCGCTGGGCGACCGAGCGCTCAGGGCGCTCGAGGCGGCCGAGCTCGCGGGCGCGGCTGACGAGCTCGCTTCCGCGGGCGGGCTCGACGAGGCGCGGCGCGCCTACCTCGCCGCGCTGGAGCGCGCCCCGCGGCACCCCGAGATCTCCTCGCGCCTCGCCTGGCTCGACCTCGTGATCGGCGAGCGCGCCGAGGGGGCGCTCTCGACCGTCGTCGATGCCATGCCCGCCGTGGACGCCGGCCTCCTCGGCGGCGCGCTCCTCGAGGCGGTCGGCGATCATGACGGCGCGTTCTCCGCGCTCGCGCGCGCCGCGCACGCGGAGCCTTACGGCCCGCTTGCCGCGCTCGCGTGGCTGCGCGCGGCGGCGCTCGCGGACGCCGTCGACGTACGCCTCGACGCGCTGAACCTCGGCGTCGCGCGCGCGCCCGGGATCGAGGCGCTGCGGTGGGCGCGATTCCACGCGCGGCTCGACGTCGCCGACGTGCGCGGCGCGCTCGCGGACGCCGAGCACCTCGAGGCCTCCGCGCGCGGCGCCGAGGCGCGCCACGCCGTGTCTCGCAGGGCCGCGGAGGCGTTCCTCGCGCGGGGCGACGCCGCCGACGCGCGGGTGCTCTTCGAGCGGGCGCTCCGCTACGCGCCGGAGAGCCCCGACGTGGTCGCGGGCCTGGCGCGCTCGCTGCGCGCGGCCGGGGAGGGGAGGCGCGCGCTCGACCTCCTCGCCCGGGCGCGCGCCCTCGCCGCGCGCAGCGGCGCGCCCGCGTGCGCGCTCGACCTGGAGCTCGGCCGGGGCCTCGCGGAGATCGCGGGGGATCTCCCGGCGGCGATCGCGCGCGTGCGGAGCGTCCCGCCCGGCGTGCCGGAGGCGCTGGAGGCGCGGCTGCTCGAGGGCCGCTGGTGCGCCGGGCTCGGCGATCTCGGGGGAGCGTCGGTCGCGCTCGGGCGGCTGCGCGACGCGGTGGAGCTCGCCCTCCAGGGCCGCGCGGACGACGCGGGCCCCGCTCGCGCGAGGGGAGCGCCGTTCGGCGACGGCGCCGCCGCCGTCGCGGCCCTGCTCGCCGAGGCCGCCGAGATCGAGGAGCGATCCCGGGGGGATCTCCTCGCGGCGCAGCGACAGCTAGGCCTCGCGCTGCGCCTCCGGCCGCGCGATCCGGGCATCACCGCCGCGTTCCGCCGCGTCTCGGGCGAGATCGCGCCGCCGGTCGCGCCCGCCCCGGCGGCGCCGCCCGGCCCGGTCCAGCGGCCCCGCGCGGCCGAGCAGCGGATCGAGGTCCACGTCGCCGCCCCGCGCCGGCGCACGATCCCGCCCGAGCCCGTGGTGATCGCCCCGGCGCCGATCAAGCCTCCCCCTGTCCCCCGCGCGCCGGCCGCCCCGCCCGAGGCCGCGCCGATCGACCCCGGGACCCTCGACGAGATGCCCACGCTCGATGGCACCGACACGTCGACCGACCTCACGGCGCCCATCCCCAGCAGCGTCACGCTGGCGGAGGGGCAGGTGCCGCTGGCCCGCGCGTTCGGCGTCGACGACGAGCTCCTGGCCGAGCGGCTGGCCGATCGGCTGCGCGCCGATCCCGCCGACCAGGGGGTGGCGATGGCGCTCGCCGATGTGCTCGAGCGGCTCGGCCGCGATCTCGATCTCCTCGCCCTGCTCTCGGCGCGGATGGAGGAGGGGGACGACGCCGTCCGCCTGGAGGTCGCGCCGCGGCGGCGGAGCGTGCTCGCGCGGCTCGCCGCCCGGGCGCGGGCCGAGGGGCGCGACTCCGAGGCGGAGCTCTACGAGATGCTGCTCCAGAGCGAGCTCGCCTGAGCGCGCCGCGCGGCCCGCGCCCTCGCGGCGGCGGCGCGCGCTTGGCCCACGCGTCGCGCCCGTGATAGCCCGAGCTCTCGCGCAGCGCGCGCAGCGCTTGGAGGTGCAGCATGGCCGAGCAGCCGTCGAACCGCGCCCAGCAGGAGGGCTCGCCGTGCGAGCCGGGCGCCTCGCCCGCGAAGGCGGGCCGTCCGATCATCGTGCAGAAGTATGGCGGCTCGTCGGTCGCCGACGTCGACAGGATCGGCAAGGTCGCCGAGCGCGTCGTCGCCGCGAAGCGCGCCGGCAACGACGTCGTCGTCGTGGTCAGCGCGATGGGCAAGACCACCGACGGCCTGCTCGCGCTCGCCCGGCAGGCGGCGAGCGCGGCCGCGGATCCTCCCCGGCGCGAGCTCGACATGCTGCTCTCGACCGGCGAGCGCGTCTCGATGGCGCTCCTCTCGATCGCCATCCAGGCCCGGGGCTTCGAGGCGATCTCGTTCACGGGCTCCCAGTCCGGCATCCTCACGAACGATCGCCATTTCGACGCGCGCATCATCGAGGTCCGCCCGTTCCGCATCGAGGACGAGCTCGCGCGCGGCCGCATCGTGATCGTCGCCGGCTACCAGGGGATGAGCTACCGCCGCGAGATCACGACGCTCGGCCGCGGGGGCTCCGACACGACGGCCGTGGCGCTCGCGGCGGCGCTGGGCGCCGAGCGCTGCGAGATCTACAGCGACGTCGACGGCGTGTACTCGGCCGACCCGCGGGTCGTCCCGGACGCCCGTCACCTGCCCGAGCTCGACTGCGCCGTCCTCCAGGAGATGGCCGAGTGCGGCGCGAAGGTCGTCTGCGCCCAGGCGGTCGAGTGGGCGCGGCGCTCCGGCGTGGCCCTGGTCGCGCGGTCGACCTTCGACGCCGGCCCCGGCGCGCGGGAGACGGTGGTGCGCCGGTTCGCGCTGGGCTCGGCGCCTCCGGCGATCGCGGCGCGCGCGATCGTCGCCGAGGGCAACGTCGTCCTCGCGCGGGCGCACGGCGGGCTCCGGCTCGACGAGGTCCTCCGCGCGGCGGGCGAGCTCGGGCTGGGCTTCCGGGATCTCTCCTTCGGTCACGGCGGCGGCGCGTTCGTGATCCCGCTCCTCAACGTGCCCGAGTGGCAGGGGGCCAGGCGAAAGCTCGCCGCGCTGCTGCCGTCGCTCGAGCTTGTCGAGGGGCTCGCGGCGGTCAGCGTCGTCGGCGACGGGCTCTCCGCGACGGCGGAGCCGCTCGCGCGCTTCGCGGAGGTCCTCGCGCGCGCCGGCATCGCGCCTCGGTTCACGGTCGCGGGCCCCCTGCGCCTCGGCGCCCTCGTCGACGCCGCGGACGTCGCGTCCGCGCAGCGCCTGCTGCACGCGTCGTTCGTCGGCGGCTGAGCGCGACGCGCGAGCGCCGGCTCGCCGCGCGAGCGCGTCGCTCGCGCGGCGGAGGACGACCGTCAGTGCTTTCTCTGTCGCGTGAGCGCGACGAGCCCCGCCCAGCACGCGACCCACACGACCTCGCGCGACGCGTCCCAGGCGATCGCCGCCGGTCCGATCGACGCGGCCTCCTCCTCGGGGGCGCCGGGGCGCGTCGCGCCGAGCTCGGCGACGAGCGTCGGGGCGGCGTTCGACGGCACGTGGACCAGCTGCGCCCGGCGCTCGCCCTCGCGCGCGACGAGCGCGAGCAGCGGCGAGGTCGCGTGGTCGCCCGCGAAGGCGAGGGCGACGACCACCGCGAGCCCCTCCAGCACGCGGAAGGTCTCGCCGCCGTTGCGCGACACGCAGAGGAGCCCGGCGCCGGAGATCGCGATCGCGCGCCCGCCGGCCGCCGCTGCGAGCCTGCAGTCGTCGGCCTCGGCCGCGCGCCGCGCCGCCCCCGACAGCGGCACGACCGGCGAGCCTTCGTCGTCGCCGCGGAGCCGCTCGAGCTGCGGTCCTTCGGCCGCGCTCGTGAGCGCGACGATCACCCCCTCGCTCGCGCTCATCCGGAGCACGCCGTCCCGCAGCGCGGGCCCGGGCGACAGGGAGAGCGCGCCCTTCGACGGAGACGGCGCGCCGTCGCGGCGGGGCGAGCCCGCGGCCACGGCGGAGCCGGTCTCCGGCGGCGAAACGACCGCGCCGGCCGCGGGCGACCACAGCGTCTTGCCGGCCAGCACCCACAGGCGCCCCGGCGTCGTCGCGAGCGTCACGGGCGCGCCGCCCGAGCCCCACGCGCCGAGCGTGCTCGCGCTCTTCCCCCGGTCGTCGCTCCGCAGCAGGTTGCCGCGGCGCGTGGCGATGAGGATCGCGCTGTCCGACAGCGCGATCGAGGACGCCGACGTGTCGATGCCGGCGCGGCGCGCGGAGAGCGCCCCCGCGTCGATGACGAGCACGGCCCCGCGCTCGCCGCCCGCCCGCTCCGCGCGGCGCGGGCGACCTCCCGATCGCGCGGCGGGCTCGCTCGTCAGCCCGGGCTCTGCGCCGGCGCTGCCTGCGACGACGTAGCCGCCGGCCACCGCGAGCGTGCTGCACGGGACGGCGGCGCCCGCGTCCTCGACGACGACCCAGGGCAGCGCATCCCAGACGGGGGCGTGATCGTCGGGGAGATCGGGCAGCTCTGCGAGCAGATCTTCGCCCTCGTACGCGCCGTCTTGATCCGCGTCGAGCGCCGGCAGCTCCCCCTCGTCCACGTCGTCCGCCGGGTCCTCTCCCGTCCCTTCCGCGCCGCCGTCGTCGCCGTGCGCCCCGCCGTGATCGTCGAGATCGTCCTGCTCGGCGTCGCTCTGCTCGACGGCCTCATCGGACAGCCATGTGCTCGCGTCGGCCTCCGCGATCCCCTCGTGGAGCGCCCCGACGTCGACGCCTTCTTCCGCCGGCTCGTCCTCCCCGGTCCCGCCGTCGTCCAGAGCGAGCTCGACGCCGATCTCGAGGTCGCTCGCGTTCGCGTCGTCGAGCCCCTGCTCCGCGTCGTCGAGCGTCTGCAGGAGGTCGTCGAAGCCCTCGTCGCCCCCTTCTTCCTCGTCGTGCCCGAGCGGCGGCAGATCGAGCAGCTTGCCGTCGTTCTCGTCGTTCTCGTCGTGCTCGCGCTCGTCGTCGACGGCGGTCTTCGGCTGCGGCGCCGGGCACGTCTCGCGGCGCTCCTCCATTCGCTCGCTGCAGGCTCGTGAGGCTGACATCGGCGGGAGTGTAGCGCCCCTCGCGGCGCTTTCGCCCCGCGCGGCGATCCTCGAGCGCTCCGTGGCCCCAGAGCCCGCCTGCCCCGGCTCGCGGCGGTGGCTCTCGTCGGCCCTCGTCTGGTTCGGGCCCGCGGCCCGTCGCCTCCGGACGACGCCGCCGGCGAGCCGCCAGTGCAAATCATGACGGATGGAGGTGAGCGGCCCGACGATCTCGCGCCGCTTTGGTGAGCTCGAGAACGCCGCGGGGCCCGCGGATCGAGGGAGGGACGCGGCCTCTTGACGCGGCGAGGAGGCTGGCCATCCCCGCCGGGTGTGCCCGCTGGATCCCTCCGGCGAGCGGTGCTTAGCTCCGCCGTCCATGGGCCGGAACGACAGCAATTCCAGGCGAGTCGCGTCCGCGCCTCTGGCCGGCGGGCAGCCCTCGGGGGCCGAGGAGCAGCTCGGGCCCGCGCGCGGCCCCCTCTCGATCGCGGATGCGAGCGCCGGGATGCTGGTGCAGCACGTCCTGGTCCATCCAGCGGACGTCGTGTTCGTGAAGAGCATCGTCGAGGCGAGCGACGGCGTCGCGCTCCTGTTCGCGGAGCGCGGCGGAGAGCTCACGCTCGCGGCGCCGCTCGGACGGGGCGACGAATTCGCCGAGCTCCTGCGCGATCTGGAGCGCGACGTCGGGGCGCGTCGCCGCGACGCGCTGCGCTGAGGGTGGCATGACGGAGCGCCGCGACCCGAGCTCGGTCGATCTCCTCCAGGAGCCCTCGCTGGACGCCGCCGCGCCCGACGGCGCGGCGCAGGGCCTGCCCGCGTCGTCGAGCGCGCTGCTCGACCCGCGTATCCTCGCCGCCTGGCGGGAGTGGCTCGCCGCGCTCGCGACCGACGCCGAGGCGGCCATCGCCGCGGCCCACGTGTACGGGGAGCTCGGCCCCGAGGCGCGCGAGGCGTGGCTCGACGTCCTCGCGGAAGACGCGCCCAAGCTGCAGGTGCCCGCGGTGGCGATCTATGCGCCGCTCCTGTCGGTCGAGAGCGACGCCGGGCGCCGCGAGCGGATCGAGGTCGCGATCGAGGGGGGGGAGCGCGCACCGCGCCCGGCGGGCGGCTTCGCGCTGCGCGGCGTCGCCGCGGGGGGCGATCGCGTGGTGGCGCTGGTGACGCCGCTCTATTTGCGCTTCGTGCGGGTGCTCTGGTGTCGCTATCTCCCCGAGGATGGCATCGCCTGGGCGCGGCACGATCCCATCGTCCGCGCGGAGGACGCCCCGGGTCCGGGGATCCTGCTCGACGGCGCGCAGCTCGAGGCCACGCCGATCAAGCTGGTCATCGAGGAGCTGTGCCATGCCGTCCTGGCGCAGCGGCGCAAGGGCGCCGAGCTCCCACCCTCGCTGCAGCTCTGCGCTGATCTCTTCGACGCCCACCTGGAGGGTGATCCGCTGCCATGAGGTCGCTCGCGCCGGTCTGCACGCCGCTCTTGCTGCTCGCGATCGGCTGCGGCGGGGGCGGCGACGCCGTCCGGGAGCCGGCGGCGGGGCCGCCGGTCGCCGCGCCGGGCCGGGCGCCCGGCCCGGTGCGGAGCTTCTCGTACGAGACCCTCGACGGCCGCGAGCTCTCGACCGGGTCGCTCTCGGGCAGGTTCAGCGTGATCGGGTTCGTCGCGACCTACGATGTGGCGTCTCAGGCGGAGGCGCGGTTCCTCGCGGGGCTGTTCCGCGATCACACGCCGCGCGTCAACGCGGCGCTCCTGGTCCTCGAGGCGAGCGAGAACCGGCCGCTCGTCGAGGCCTTCGTCGCGGCGCTCAAGCTCCCGTACCCGGTGGCGCTCGCGGACGCCCCGACGATCGCCGGAGAGGGGCCCTTCGCCGGGCTGCACCACGTGCCGAGCGTCGTCGTCCTCGACGCAGGGGGCCGGGAGGTCTTCCGGCACGTCGGTCTCATCACCCAGGAAGCGCTCGAGGAGGTCCTCCGCGGCCTCGAGCGCGAGAGCGCGCGGCCCGCGCGGTAGGCCAGGCGCCTGCGTCGCGAAGACGCGGGCCGACGTCGACGCGTTCTACCGGGCCGCGCTCGCCGCTGGAGGCGTCGACAACGGTCCGCCGGGGCTACGGCCGCAGTACCACCCGGGCTACTACGGTGCGTTCGTGCGTGATCCTGACGGGCACAACATCGAAGCGGTCTGTCACGGCGGGTGACGGCTGACGGAGCGCGGCGAGCGCTCCTCTCCGGCGCTCGCCGCCCGCTCCTCCTCGCCCTCGGCGACCGTCCTTATCCTCGTGCTCAGAGCCTGCCGAGGAGCTCTGTCTTCTTCGCAGCGAACTCCTGCTCGGTGATGAACCCCTTTTGCCGCAGATCGGCGAGTCGCTCGATGGCGGAGAAGATATCCCCTTCCTGCGCCGGAGCAGGGCGGGGGAGGGCGGCGTCCGCCTGCGCCGGAGCGGCCGCTTGCGCCGGAGCGGGCGGGGCGATCGGCGCCTGCTTCACGGCAAGGTCGCCGGAGAGGATTGGCAAGCTCAGCACGCTCACCACGCCGTACTGGCTGGTGAACGTCACGGACGCCCCCGACCCTTGCTGCTGCGACACGCCGCCGATCTGATGATCGAGCGTGTCATAGACGCTGACGCGCCCGTCGACCTCGACGGCCAGGCGCCGCGCGCCGGGGAAGTAGGCATATCGGACGTTGTTCTGCGATCCGCTGGAGCTCGGCACGCCGAGCTCCCCGGGCCACCAGCTGCCCGAGCCCCCTCCCGACCCCGGGACGAACAGGCTGACCGGCGAGCCCCCAAAACCTCCACTGCCACCTTGCTGCTGCTGCTGCTGACCGCCCTGCGACGGATAGCTCGCGGGCGCTGGAACGAACGGCTGGCTGGACAGCAGGCTGGACAGCTCGGAGCACAGGCCGTCCACCTTGGCCTTGAGGCCGTTGTTGAACATGTCCCCGACCATGGTCATGCCGCCCAGCATCCACTGCCCGCCGCCGCCCAGCTCGGGGTGGTAGAACTGCGCCATCGTTCCATGGCCGTTCACGAGCGCCTGCAACAACGTCATCACCGCGTCGGTGCTGACGAAATAGCGCTGTGACAGGTCGGAAACTCTCTGCTGACCTTCGAGGGTGAGTTGCTGCATGGTGAGGCGCTCCGAGAAGGAGCGCCCACCCTTGCACTGCGGTGCGTCGATCGCAATGCGGGCGAGCGACGATGACGGCGATGACCGCGATGACGGCGATCAGCCGGCGAGCTTGCGGACGCTCGCGAGCTGGACACAGACCGCGACGACATCCATCGCGACGCGGATCTGATCCAGCGGCGGCATCGAGGGCGCGACCCGGATGTTGCGGTCGCGAGGATCGCGGCCGTACGGGTACGTCGCGCCGGCGCCGGTCAGCTTCACGCCCGCCTTGTTGGCCAGGCGCACCACCTCCTTCGCACAGCCGTCGAGGGTGTCGAGGCTGACGAAGTAGCCGCCGCGCGGCGAGGTCCAGGTGGCGATGCCCTTGCCGCCGAGCTCGCGCTCGAACGTGGACGTCACCGCCTCGAACTTGGGCCGCATGAGCTCGGCGTGCCGCTGCATGTGGCTCAGCAGGCCCTTGAAATCCTTGTAGAACCGCACGTGCCGCAGCTGGTTCACCTTGTCCGGACCGATGGTCTGGATGCCGAGGTGCTTCTTCGCGTCCGCCACGTTCGCGGAGCTTCCCGCCATGGCGGCGACGCCGCTGCCGGCGAACGAGATCTTCGACGTGGAGGCGAAGACGAACGGCCGGTTGGGGTGGCCCGCGGACTGGCACGCAGGCACGATGTTCGCGAGCGGGTCGCCCTCGGCGTAGAGGTCGTGGACCGCGTAGGCGTTGTCCCAGAAGAGGCGGAAGTCGGGGGCCGCTGTCTTCATGGCCGCGAGCCGGCGCACGACCTCGGGGCTGTACGTGGTGCCCGTGGGGTTGGAATACTTCGGCACGCTCCACATGCCCTTGATGGTCGCGTCCTCGGCGACGAGCTTCTCGACCTGATCCATGTCCGGACCGTCGTCGCGCAGGTCGACCGTGATCATCTCGATGCCGTGGTGCTCGCAGATCGCGAAGTGGCGATCGTAGCCGGGGCTCGGGCACAGGAACTTCACCTTGGGCTGCTTCACCCAGGGGCCGCTGCCGTCCGGCACGCCGTGGACGAGCGCGCGGACCACCGCGTCGTGCATCATCGTCAGGCTGCTGTTTCCGCCGACGATGACCTGCTCCGAGGGGACCTCGAGCATCTCGGCGAAGATGGCCTTCATCTCGGGCAGGCCGTCGAGGCCGCCGTAGTTGCGCGTATCCGAGCCGTCCGAGGCGACGACGTCGCCCGCGCCGGGCAGCGCGAGCATGCCGTTCGCGAGGTCGAGCTGCTCGGACGACGGCTTGCCGCGCGTCATGTCGAGCTTGAGGCCGCGGGCTTCAAAGGCAGCAAAACGCGCCTCGAGCTCACGGGTGAGCGAGGCAAGAGCATCGGGAGACAACGAGCGCAGTTCGGTCATGGCGCGCGATATCTAGCAGAATTTCGCGCGTGCGTCGCGGCCGGACGGCGCGCGGCGGGCGGGGCGGCGCGGCGCTCGCGGAGAGGCTGAGGGTGCCGCCGGGCGCAGCTCGCCCGGCGGCGTCCGCCTCGTCCGCCTCACTCCGCGGCGATGGGCTCCACGCTGTTCTCCGCGTGGCTCACGTGGCGCACCTCGGGGTTGTTCTCGAAGTACGCCTTGCCGGCCAGGCGCTTGACCAGCGGGCTGAACCGCTCCGCGGCCTTGCCGCCGACGATGTCGCGGATCAGCGCGACGTCCTCGCGCGCCCGGGCGAGCGTCTCCGGAGCCGTGAGGAACTCCGCCGCCGCCTTCGCCTTGGCCGGGGCGGCCATCACGGCGTCGCGGAGCGCGCCCGCCGCCGCCCTGGCCTTGCCCACGGCGCGCTCGGCGGCCGTCTGCTTGATGAGCGGCGCCACCTCGTAGACCAGGTTGGCGGCCGAGCCGGCGACGCGGTGCGGCGCGTGGTGGAGCGGGCTCGCGTACTTCGGGTTCCTCTCGAGGAACGCGCGCACCTCGGCCTCCGTGACGCCGGCCTCCTCGTAGGCGCGGGTGAGCTCCTGCTCGGCCAGGATGCGCGCCTTGAACATGTACATCTGGATGCGCGAGTAGAAGTTCGTCGCGCCGTCGCCGCTCGTCTCCACCGCGCAGAAGATCGTCCCGGGGTAGCGCGACGTGATCAGCGACTGGACGCCGTCGGAGACGCCCGAGGAGGGCATGCAGCCGAACGGCTTCACGCTCACCGTCACGTGCGCCTTCGACTTCACGGCGTTCACGATGAGCTTGCCGACCTCCATGTGGCCCTCGCCGCCGCGGAGGTCGTTCGAGTAGTAGTCCTTCGCCACCTCCGCCACGAGCTCCATGTCCGGAAGGTGGTAGTCGAGCAGGCCGAGCGGCAGCGCGAACGCCTGGAAGCCGACGCGCAGCGCGCCCTCCGCGAGGCGCATCGTCGCGAGGCGCTTGGCCACGCCGAACTCGTCCAGGCTGGCGAGGCCGTAATTGCCCTCGTCGGCGCCGCGCAGGTCGCGCCGCTCGCGGGTGTCTCGGGCGCACTCCCAGATGTTGTAGAGCAGCCACGCCGTCGTGAGCTGGATGTCGTTCTCGCCGCCCTCGCTCTCGAGGAACTTCTGCAGGGCGTAGTTGCCGTCTCCCTCGGTCGTCATCGCCCAGAACTCGCCGATGATCGACGTCTTCGCCTTGGGCCGGAGCTTGTCCACCCGGACGCCCTCGAACTCCTTGCGCGCCTCGTAGAGCGCCTTGAACACGTTCGTCTGCTCGTAAAGAGCCTTGTAGAGGATGCGCTTCGCGCTCTCCATCGCGCGGTTCGTCGCGCCCGGCTCGACCTCGTAAGGCCGGATCCGGTAGCCCAGCGCGTTCAGCGTGTCGCCGCAGACGATGGCCTTGATGATCGCGATGAAGAAGGCGGGGTTCATCTCGAGCCCGACGTCGTCGCCCGTCGCCTGCGAGAGCCCGCCGGTCTGCTGGAAGAGCATGACCCGGAAGCCGTCGAAGCCGGCGTCCCGGAGCGCCTTCCTGTACTCGGTCACGTACATGCCGAACCGACAGGGCCCGCACGCGCCCGCCGTCAGGAACACGTAGTTCTTGATGATGTCCTCGGTCGACATCCCCTGCTTGTCGCGCAGGTCGATGAGGTGCTTCACGAGGCCGCCGACCGTGAAGTACGTCGGGTTGCACTGGCCGCGGTTGCCGAACTCCTTGCCCGTCTGCAGCCCCGCGCTGTCGCTCATCCCGAAGTAGTGGACGTTGTAGCCGAGGCCCTTCAGCGCGCCCTCGCACAGGAAGTCCTGCGCGGCGGTGAGGCCGCTGATGAGGAGCGTGACGCTCTCGCGCTCCTTCTTCGTCATCTTCGGCTTGAGCATGTTGTCGACCCACTGGCGCCGCTCGGCCTTGAGCCCGAGCCGCTCCCGCTCGGCCTCCTCGAACGCCCTGAGCTCCGCCTCGATGTCGACGTCGGTCTTGTTGGATCGCGCCTCGCCCACCAGAGGAAGGCGCGTCTTCTGCGTGGTCGTCGTGCTCGTATGTTGCATGGCGTGGCTTCCCTTCGCTTGGATGCTGGAAGGGGCGGCCCCGCCGTCCCCCCCTCGACCTTCGACGTGGTTCAGGCTTCCAGGGGGACGACGGTCCCGTCGGACTGCTTCTTCTTGAGCTGCACGAGGCCCGTCTTCGGCACCTCGGGGGGCGAGACCGGCGCGACGTAGCTCCGGACCTTCTCGGCGAGCGCGGCGATCTCCCGCTCGAGCGCGGGATCCGTGATCTTGCGCGCCGCCTGCTGGTCGCGCTTCAGCTGGAGCAGCTCGAGCCGCTTCTCCTCGATGCGCTGGACCAGCTGCGCCTTCTTCTTCGCCGCGTCCTCGAGCGCCTCCTCGTGCAGCTTGAGGCTGTGCGCGTACGTCTTCACGCGGATCTTGATCGACCCGCCCGGCTTGTTGGCGTCGATGTCGTGCAGCGCCGCGTACGGCGTGGCGCTCGAGCTCACGATGCTGTCGATGATCCCGTACGTCGGCGCGTCGTGGCCGCACTTGAAGCTCGAGAGATCGAGCAGGACGACGTTCGGGTGGCGGGCGGCGAACTTGGCCGCCCAGACCTTCTGCGCGCTGTTGGCCGAGTAGTTCTCCGGCCAGACGTCGTTGATGTCGAGCGGGTGCTGGCCGCTCGCGATCTCGTCCTTGAAGTACCGCGCGAGGTACTCCATGTCGCGCGGGATGGACCGCACCGAGAGGATCGGATAACCGAGCACCTGGAACTCCTCCGGGATGCCGTGGTTCAGGCCCGGGTCGGAGTGGTACGGCCGCCCGATCATCAGGATGGCGACCCGGTTCTCGGACTCGACCGTCTCGAGGATCGCCCGCCCCTTGTCCTGGAGGTCGCGCTCGAACTGCGAGAGCGCCCGCATCCCCTCGCGGTGCGCGTGATCGCTCTCGTCCTCGGTGACGCCGAGCCGCGGGCCCCAGGTCTCGAACATCCGGCGCGCCGTCAGCGTCATCTCGGAGAACGTGAGCGCGGGATCGAGGTACTCGATGCCGCGCGTCTTGAAGAAGTCGACCTCCTTCGTGAACGCCGCCTTCATGACGTCCGGCACGCCCGCGACGATCGGGCAGCTCGTCTTGTCCATCACCCCTTCGCCGAAGCTCGGCACATGGGTGAGGATGGGGAAGAAGATGTAATGGAGCTTCTTCTCGTCGCTGTGGTGGTGGAAGAGCAGGTTGTGGACGTGGGCCTGCGCCACCTTGGACGGGAAGCACGGATCGATGGAGCCGTACTTGCCGCCCTCGACCCACATCTCCTCGCTCGTCGCGTCGCTGAAGACGACGTTCTGCTTGGGGACGCCGAGCGCCTCGAAGTAGGCCCGGTAATACGGGCCGGTCGAGTAGATGTTGAGGACGCGCGGGATGCCGATGCGGACGCGGCGGAGGCGCTCCCGCACCCCGGCGCCGCTCCGCCGGAACGGGCGCGTCGTCTCCACCCGGCGGATGCCGAGGAAGCCCTTCTTGACGACCGTGTCCTTCACCGGCGCGCCGTCCTCCGGGAGCGGGGCCGTGTCGTAGAAGTGCCGGAAGGCGAGCTTCGACTCGTAGTCGACGAGGTTCGGGAACTGCTTCGCGATCTTCTTCCGCTCGGCGACGAGCGCGAGCATCGCCTGCTCGCTCTCGACCGTGCCCTTCTCGCACGAGAAGCCCGAGATGTAGCGGCTCGTCGTCCCGTCAGGCCGCTTCGTGTCGATGAAGGTCCGCTTGCACTCGTTCGGGCAGAAGTGGCAGACCGTCTCCTCGTCGTTCTTCGTCGTGTACTCGAGGGCGATCGCCGCGTCGATCCCGATGAACGTCGACCGGCCCTTGCGCTTCACCACCCGGAGCGTCTCGAACGCGGCGCCGAGCGCGCCGGCCTCGCCGGTGTGCGGGTGGACGAACACCTCGGCGCCGGGGACGCGCTCCTTGATGTAATCGACCTGCGCCTTGACCGCCGCGAGGTTGTACTGCGTGCCGCCCTGCAGCACGTAGCGCGTGCCGAGCGCCGCGAGCCGCGGGATCTGCACGACGTACTGCCACACGTTCTTCGGCAGCACCTGGGCGAGCCCGGCGAGCAGCTCCTCCTTCGAGAAGCCCTCCTTCTGGAAGTTCACGCGGTCCGTGTCGAGGAAGACGGCGCAGCCGTAGCTGAACTTCGGCGCGAGCTCGGCGCCGAACGCCGTGTCGGCGTACTCGGTCACCTTCAGGCCGAACTGGTCGGCCATCGCCTGGAGCAACATGCCGTTGCCCGCAGAGCACGAGTTGGAGAGGCGGAAGTTCGCGATATCGCCGTTCTTCATGAACAGGACCTTGATGTCCTGTCCGCCGATATCGCAGATGACGTCGACGTCGCCGAAGAACTTCACCGCGCTCATCATGTGGGCGACGGTCTCGACGATGTTGACGTCGGCGCGCATGCACTCCTGGAGCACGTCGGCCGCGTACCCGGTGCCGCCGAAGCCGAGCACCTCGAGCGTCGCGCCCTGATCGAGCACGTACTGCCGGAGCTGGGCGAGGAGCTCCTTCGCGTCCTGGATCGGGTTGCCCTTGGAGAGCTGGTAGGCCTTGCAGACGATGTTCCCGTCCTCGTCGATGAGCACCGCCTTCGACGAGGTGGAGCCGCCGTCGAGGCCGATGACCCCGCGCACCACCTGGCCGGGCGCGAGCTCCATCGGCCTGAACCTCGGGATGCTGTAGAGCTTCCGGAACTCGTCGACCTCGTCCCGGGTCTTCACGAGCGGCGGGCCCGCGCTCTCGCCGAGCCGGGCCTTCCTGCCGTTCGTCATGTACTCGATGAGCCCCGACTTGCCGGCGTAGCGGCCGACCTCCGGCGCCTCCTTGAGCCCGTACACGCACGCGCCGAACGCCGCGTAGTACTGCGCGTTCGCCGGGACGAAGATCGTCTCCTCGACCGGCTGGTCCTTCGGCCAGCTGTAGCCGCGCTCGTCCCAGGTCTCGGGGATCCGCTTGCGCCAGCACTCCTGGAGGAAGGGGAGGTAGGTGTTGGGGCCGCCGAGCAAGATCACCTTGTGCTTCAGCGTCGAGCCGCGCGTCAGCACCGACAGGTTCTGGAGGACGATCGCGTCGGCGAGCGAGCAGAGGATCTCCGTCGAGGGGATGCCGCTCTTCACGAGGTTCACGATGTCCGTCTCGGCGAAGACGCCGCACTTCGCGGCGACGTGGTGGAGCTTCGAGTCGTCGAAGTGGATCTTCACCACCTCCGTCGACGGCAGGCCCACCTTGATCATGCACTTGTCGATGGTGGCGCCCGTGCCGGAGGCGCACTTGTCGTTCATCGACGGCGCGGCGGTCTTGTCGCCCGTCTTCTCGTCCCGCTGGAAGATGATGATCTTTGCGTCCTGCCCGCCGAGCTCGATGACGCTGCCCACGTCCGGGTGCAGGTTCTCGACCGCGAGCGTGACCGCGTTGACCTCCTGGACGAACTTCGCGCCCAGGCCGGGGCAGAGGGGCGCGGCGCCCGAGCCCGTCATGAACACCCGCCAGCTGTCCCTCGGCGACGCAGGGAACGACGCCTCGATGGTCTCGAGGAGCTCGAGCACCTTCTCCGGCTGCTTCGTCTGATGCCGCTGGTAGTCGCTCCAGAGGATCTCGAGCGTCTGCGGGTCGAGCACGACGGCCTTCACCGTCGTCGAGCCGACGTCGATGCCGACCACGACCGGTTCCTGGATCTGCCTTCCCATCGGGGCTCCTCCCACCGCCGTCGCCGGTCCCCAGCGTCCGACTGACTGGCTGGTCAGTCGTGATGGCTACAACGGGGTGCCTGGGAAATCAAGCAATCCGGTGCGTCTTGGTCGCCGCACGACGCCGTTTTTCGGCCATCTCCGGCCATCGCTGCGTCCAGGGTGCAAGGTTCCGACGTCGCGCTCGGTTGCGACCGGTTGCGTCTGACGGCGCGTGGCGCCCTCCAGCGTCCGCGTGTCGTGCGCTGTGCCGCGAACTTTCCGGGACTTTTCGGGCGGCGGGCCCGCTCGACGCCGGAGGGGAGACATCGGTCCCCAGATGGCGGGCCGGTGATGGTAAAGCGACCGGCCCATGGACAAGGCCGAGCGCCGCCAGGCGCTCCTCCGCGCCGCGCGTACCGTGTTTTCCGAGAAGGGGTATCACGAGGCGAAGGTCGACGACATCGTCGCGCTCGCGAAGGTCGCGAAGGGGACGTTCTACCTCTACTTCCCCGACAAGCGCTCGGTGTTCGGCGAGCTCGTGCGCGGCCTCTTCTCGCGGCTCGGCGGCGCCATCCTGCGCGTGGACCCGTCGGCGGACGTCGAGGCGCAGGTCAAGCACAACATCCGCGCGATCGTGGCCGTCCTGCTCGACGATCCGGCGCTGACGAGCATCCTCCTGTCGCACGCGGCCGGGCTCGACCCGGCGTTCGTCAAGGAGCTGCGGGCGTTCCGCCAGGAGGTGAAGCTCCTGCTGCAGCAGAGCCTCGCGGAGGGGCAGCGGCTCGGCGTCATCGAGCCGGGGGACACCGAGCTGTACGCGACGTTCACGATCGGCGCGCTGAAGGAGGTGCTGTTCGAGAACGCCCTCGAGGAGCAGGCCCGCCCGCGCGAGCGCATCGTCACGGCGCTCCACGATTTCCTGCGGCGCGGCTACCTCCGGATGGACCCCGCGGCCGGGCTCGCGGCGCGGGGCCCGGAGGGCGAGCGCGCCGCGCCCGCGGCGGGGGACGCCCCCGGCGAGGCGCCGGAGCGGGCGAGCCCGTCGCGCGGCCGGCGGGCCAGGCCGAGAGGCGACTGACCGGCGCGTCAGTCAGGGCAGAGACTACCCAGGTCAGGTCGGCGGCGTAGGGATCAGGCGCCGCGCACGACCACGTGCCGGATGAAATTGTGCAGCGTCCGTGTGCCGAGCTGATCCGGCGCGATGGGGGCGAGGAGCGCCGGGACGTCGCGGCCCTCGGCCTGCAGGATCTCGCGCCGCCACGCGATGTAGCCGGCGATGACGTCGTGGTCCATCTCGGGGTGGAACTGCACGCCGTAGCACGTGCTCGTGAAGCGGATGACCTGGTGGTCGTCGAGCTCGGTGAACGCGAGGCTCACGGCCCGCTCGGGCAGCGTGCCGACCGTGTCGACGTGGGTCGCGTGCGCCTCGAAGCTCGACGGCAGCCCGTCGAAGAGCGGGTCGTCGGCGCGGCGCTGGACGCGGATCCTGCCGATCTCGCGGCCGCGCGGGTTGCGGACGACCTCGCCGCCGAGGGCCTGGGCGAGGATCTGGTGGCCGAAGCAGATGCCGAACGTCGGGGTGCCGGCGTGCACGACGCCGCGCAGCCACGCCTCGCAGCGGAGCATCCAGGGCTCGCGGTGGGGGACGTTGGCCGACGAGCCGGTGACGACGAAGGCGGCGGTCTCGGGGGCGCCGGGCGCGGGGAGCTCGTCCGTGCGGGCGTCGACGGCGGCGTATCCGCCGCTCCAGCTGGCGCCGATCGTCTGCTCGATCAGGTCGGCGAACTGGCCGCGTCGCTCGAGGACCGGGGGGACGGGCTCACCGGTCTTCACGATGACGATCTTCTTGCGATGTCGCACCCTTCCAACATAGCGCAGCGCCGCCGCCGGGCGAGGGCGGGGGCTTGGCAGCGCGGGGCCGTGGCGCGAAGATGCGCCCCGATGTCCGCATACGTCGTGTCTCGCCCCGTCTGGCGCCGGTTTCGCCCGCGTTTCCTGAGCCGCGCAGCGGCGCACGTGAGGGCCGGCGGGCACGCGGCCATCGTGCTGCCGGACGAGCGGGTCGACCTCCTGCTCTCCATCGGCGAGGACGGGAAGCTCACGGAGCTCGGGCTGTGGTCGCTCCTGTCGATCGAGCAGCAGCGCTTTCGCCGCGTGGGCGAGGGGCCGGCCAAGGGGCTCGCGACGGCGCGGGTGAAGCGGCAGTACGAGGGCTCGGTCCTCGACTGGTGCGAGCGCGACAGCACGCACCCGGGGGCGATCCGCGAGGTGGCGCTCGACTGCCTTTCGTGCGGCGCCTGCTGCCACGACGCCAACGTGCTGCTCGACGAGGTGGACCTCGCGCGCTTCCGGGGCGCCGGCCGCGGCGACCTCACGGGGCGCGCCTACGTGCGGCGGGCGCGGGACGGCAAGATCACGCTGCGCTTCGCGGCGAGCGGGCGGTGCCAGCACCTCTGCGAGGACCTGCGCTGCGCCATCTACGAGATCAGGCCGGACAACTGCCGCGCGTTCGTCGTGGGGAGCGAGGCGTGCCTGTCGGCGCGCGAGGAGACGCTCGGGATACGGGACGGGGCGCCCGCGGAGCCGTGAGCGGCGGGCTCGCCGCGGGGCCCGCGGTCACGTGACCGCGGGGGGCGGCGGGGCGCGCGTCGCACGCCTTCAGAACAGGAGCCGGACGCTTCCGCCGAGCGGACCGAGCTGCAGCTCGGCCCGGGTCGTGGCGCGATCGAGCTTCATCTGACCCGTGATCCAGAGCGGTACACCCGTGAGGGTCATCGCGCCTCCGACGCTCATGAGCACGGTGGGAAAGACCCATGCGCGAGACGCGCAACCGCAGGAATCGTCGCCGCTCGGCCGGGTGAGGAAGAACATGCCTGCTCCGACGGAGCCGAGGACCAGTCCGCCCACGGAGAGGCCGGTGCCCACGTCGCGCCGGGTGGTGTTGACGGCGGGCGCTTGCGCCGTCGGCTCGGCGTGCGCGTTGCCCACGAGCAACAGGGTCACCCCGAACGCGGCGAGACGCATGCCGGCGAGGATCCCTGGTCGCGGCGCGCCCGTCAAGACGAGGAGCGGTCTCTCGATCGGTCGGTCGAGGCGTCCCAGGGCGTCGAGCCCCGTGACGATGCTGCGCACGACGGACGCGCGAAAGCCCGACCCGATGTGAATCACCGCCGAGTGGGACACGATGCCATCCGCTCGACCGACGCGAACACACGGGGGCACATGAACGAACGATCCTGTTGTGAGGCTCCGGAGGGTCGGTACGATGCCAGGTGATGCGGCTTGGATGCTGGCTCGTCGTTGGAATGGCGATGTTCGCGGCGCCCTCGGCCAGGGCAGAGGCGCCGAAGACGGACGCCGCGATCCGGAAGGCTCTCATCGCCGAGTCGCGAGCGGCGTACAGCGGGAGCTGCCCGTGTCCTTACGATACCGATCGAGCGGGCAGACAATGCGGCAAACGCAGCGCTTACTCGCGGCCGGGAGGCGCGGCGCCTCTCTGTTATGATCGCGACGTGACGAAGGAGATGATCGCCGAGTACCGCGCGCGCGACGCGGGGCGCACCCGCCAGGACTCCGCTTGTTCCGGCACGAGCAGCGGGGTACCCGTGCTCGACGCGACTGGAATCAGGGGTCTCCGGTCCCTGCTTCATCACGGTCCTTCCATTCCGTGATGGTCTTCGCCTGAATCGACGGCTTCCTCGTCATCGCCCGCGGAATCATATACACGGCACGCATGAGCCACGTCGTGATGCAGGCAGCGGAGTTCTCGACGGTCGCCGCGGCGGAGCAGGCCGCGGCGGAGCTGCGGCGGCTCGTCGCGGACTACGTCATCTACGAGGAGACCGCCGACGCGCCGTGGAGCGAGGGCGCCGTGCCCGCGCCGCTGGTCGAGCTCGGCCGGCGGCACGGCGTGCCGTGGCCGGGCGACGCAACGTCGCGGTTCCTGCTCAAGGGCCTGTTCAACGACGAGGCGAACGTGCTCAGCGTCGATCGCCTGGTGTTCTTCTGGGGCGGCGGCTTCGATCTCGGCGGCGCGTGGCTGCGTGAGGTGCTGCTGCGCGGGCTCGGCGCGGTGCACTGCACCGACCTGCCGCGGCTGGTGGTGCGCGTGGACGATCCGCAGGCTCGCGCGGCGGCGTCGGGCGAGTTCCTCGTCGAGGAGGACTTCGAGGAGCAGTTCACGACGACGTCGGACGACGCCGTGCTCGACCGTGCGCTGTTCACCATCACGTTCGAGCGCGACGGCGACCGCGTTCACCTGACGTTCGACGACTCGGGCGGGCAGGACTGGGCGTTCGTCGCGATGCTGCCCCAGCTCTCGGGCGACGATCCCGCGCTGCGCGCCCACGCGGGGACCTTGGGTTAAATAGGGTTCCCTCGGAGATTCGGCTCCCTCACCCGCCGAACCTCGGCCCAGGGGCGGGCGCGACTCGACGGCGCCTCAGCGGTACGCGCAGGCCCTGGAGCAGGTCATACGGTACGGGCAATCATCCAGCGTGCGGCAGTACGTGTCCTCGGGGCACTCCAGGGAGGATTCGCACAAGAACAAGCAGCTACCGCGGTAGCAGGTGGCGCCCTCCGCACACGCCTTGTCGGAGGTGCAGCCCGTGTTCACCTGACACGCGCCGAGCGTGTCGATCGTGGAGCCCTGGCAGAGCTGACCCGCGGGGCAATCGCCGTCGGCGGAGCACGTACCGGGCGTGCTGCACTCACCCGGGTTGTTCGTCCCATACCGGAAGACGCAGATCAGGCCTTCATTGCACCAGTCGTCGTCTTCGCAATCGCCGCCCAGCGAGCTCGTCGGCGGGTCTTGCAAGAGCAGGCACGCTCCCGGCAAGAGAAGGAGCAGCGCAGCACACAGCGTGCGGAGCAACATCAGAACGTCCCCATGATGGAAAGCGAGGTGAGCCCGATGCCGGGCGCGCCGACACCGGCGGCGAAGGTGCGGCCCGGCGCCGAACGCCGCGCGGTCGCGGGCGGCACCTTGTCCGGCGCAAAGACGTACGAGCTCAGCACCATGCCCGCGCCGAGCCCGGTGATGGCCCAACCTACGGTGTTCCAGGTGCGGAGCGTGCCGAACTCGGGGGGCGTACTGCCGATGTTCATGATCGCGGTCGTACCGACCGTGAGGCCGCCGGCGGCGATCACCACCCAGCCCCAGCCGTTCACCTGCCCAACCCAGCCCGGCGTCTTGCCGGGCGCGTCCTTGCCCACATAAAACCAGGGCGGATCGGGCTTGTCGGCCACGCCGCTGAACGCGAGCCCGCCCGACGCCGTCGCCGACGCCGTTTTACGCTCGACTTTGAGCGCCCCGGTCGTCTCGCCGAAGCTCAGCCCGAGCGACGAGAGCGCGGTGGCCGAAGGCACGCCGAAGCCCAGGCCCTCGATGCCCTGCCCGGTCGCCTTGAACGTCATGATCGCGACCACCTGACCCTTGTCGTCGACCAGCGGCCCGCCGCTGTTGCCTGGGCTGATGCTGGTGTCGGTCTGGATCAAGCTGTTGCCGTCGAGCGTGCGCTGGCCGCTGACGATGCCGCGGGTCACGGAGAACGACAGCCTCTCGCCGCCGGGCGCGCCGAGCGCGAACACGTCGTCGCCGGTGCTGGGGGGCGGCATGCGCAGCGTCAAGCACGGCGTTTCGCGCGAGCCATCCTTCAGCTGCAAGAGCGCGACGTCCGACTGCTCGTTGACGCGCATCACGGTCGCCGGAAACTCCTTGCCGTCGCGGAAGCGCACCACCACCTCGGGCGTCGTCGCCACGTGCGCCGCGGTGAGCAGCAAGCGATCCGGAGAGATCACGACCGCGCTGCCGACGCCGTCGTCGAGCTTGACCAGCGCCGTGGCGTTCAAGACGTCCTCGCTCATCTTCGGCATCGCCAGGGTGCGGGCCGGGCAGCCGCGCATCTCTCCGGGCGGAAACTCGGGCGCGGCCGGCGCCTCCGCAGGGGCGCCCGAGCCCCGGAGGGCCTGCACGAACATCGGCCGGGCGAGCAGCGAGCGCAGGCTGCCGAGCAGCAGCGCGTTGCCGGCCGCCGCGCGGTCGAGCTCGCGCATCTCCATCTCCTCGTGGTTCGACGTCATCTGATAGACCACGGTCTTGGAGGAGCGATCGAGCAGCTCCCACTTGATGGTGATGCCGCAGGTGAGGCCTCGCTCGTCGGCGCAGTCCGCCGCCGTCATCGTCCCGGCAAGGACGAAGGCCGCCTCGCTCGAGCGATCCTGGTTCAGCGCCAGGTTCTCGCGGCCGAGCGCGCGGTAGCCGAGCTCGCGCATCTCCTCCAGGAACATCACCAGGAACTTTTCCTTGACGATCAGCACGTCGTCCAGGTTCGGCGCCTTCAGGATCACGTTCGAGATCGTGATCGTCCCGAGGTCGCTGCCGTTCACCTTGATCGGCTCCACCGGCCGCACCGACGTCGCCTCCGCGAAGCGCGGCGCGAGCAACAACGCCGAAACGCCGAATCCGGTCAGCAAACCGCGGCGCAACCAAACCCCCAGGGTTCGCAGTTGGTTCATCCCGTGCTCACGAAATCCTGAAACCTAGCCTCTGAGCTGCCTCTCCGCGTTCGCAGCTCCGGCTGGAAGCCATTTCCAGCGACCAAGAAGCCCTATGCTCCTCGGCAGCGCCCACGATATCTACCTCAGGCGCGGTGTCGAGCCCCATGGCTCAGCCCGCCGTCGCAATCGATGCGGAAATTTCTGCTGTCAAAGGACAGGCAGTCTCGCGCCCGTGCTCGGATCGTAGCGGGTCCAGACACGCCGAGTTTCGTTCCGGCCGGGCACCGGGGCCCCGCCGATGCATGGATCGTATCCCGATCCAAGACCCTTCAGGGGCTAGGCATCCTAGGAACCTGGCGTCCGCGAGGTCAATCCTGCTGCGGGTTGACGCTGGCTGAGCAAAATGCGCTCTGGATCCTGATCTTTTGCCTCGCTGCCTTGCTCGCCGGGCGCGGGCCCCCCCGGAGCAGGGGCACGCGGGACGCGGCGCCTGGACGACGAGGGCTACGCGTCTTTGGCAAGAGACTTTCCTTCTGCTTCGAGGGCAGCCTTGATGACCCCGATCGCCTTGGGGCCCACGCCATGAAGCGCCATGAGCTGGGCTTCCGTGAGCCGAGCGACCTGGTCCAGGCGAGAGACGCCGGCCGAGGCGAGCGCCCGCAGCGCCGGCTTCCCGATGCCCTTCGGAAGTGCAGATTCCGGTCGTTCTTTCGTTCTGCTCGCCATGCGCCTCATCCCATGTCGATCGTCGCCTGGGTGGCTGGCGTTCAGCTTCGCCGGCGAGCCCAAGCGTCATGAACACGTACAGCATGCCGAGGACAGCGACCGTGGTACAACATCGCAGCATTCCGGGGCCGGGGTAGCAGCGGCCGGGGCCGTGCCGCGCCCGGCGAGCGTCCGGCGGACCGCGGCGCGACCGGACCGAGGTCCCTGTTGCCGAGCATGGCAGTCCTCGAGGAGCCGTCGCATGAACGCCGACGCCATCGTCCTGCAGACGCCGCCTGGCGCGCCGTGCACCTTCGGAGTCACCGTCAGCCTCCGAGGGCCGCGCAGCTTCCTGGTGACCGAGCCGGGGCAGGACGCGCGGCGCCATGAGCTCGCCCGGGCGGAGCAGCCGGATTACCCCGACCTCTTCGAGGCGCTGGCGCGCGACCTCGGGACCCGCACGCCGCTCGCCCGCACCCCGCCGCCGCCGCGGAGTGGCGGGGCGCCGCTGCGGCCCCTGCTGACCGAGGCCATCGCGCCGGAGATCCTCTACGGCTATGGCGACCCGTGCGTGGCGCGGGTGGGCGAGCGCGCGTGGCGCTTGCTCGTGACCTCGAATGACGCGCCGAACGCCTTTCCCATCCTTGCCTCGAGCGACCTGACGACCTGGCGGCTGACCGGCTTCGTCTTCCCGGAGGGGCGCGCGCCGGCCAGGACGCTGACCGGCTGCAACCGGGCGGATTTCTGGGCGCCGGAGCTGCACCGGGTCGGGAATGAAGTTTGGCTCTGCTTCACGGCCCGCATGCAGGACCGCTCGCTCGCGATCGGCCTCGCCCGAGGCGCGAGCCCGGACGGCCCGTTCGAGGCCGAACACGCGCCGATCGTCACCGGGGACGTGATCGACGCCCACCTCCTCGTGGACGCCCACGGCACGGCCTGGCTGGTCTGGAAGAAGGATGACCGCACCTCATCGAGGGCGTCTGGATCACCCAGGAGGGCGGGCGCTATCACCTGCTTTACGCCGGCAACGACTTCTCGACCGCGTACTACGGCATCGGCGCGGCCGTGGCGGACGCCCCCACGGGCCCGTACCGCAAGTCGTCGGAGGTCTTCCTGAGCTCCAGTGAAGAATGGTGGGGGCCAGGGCACCCGTCCGTGGCCGTGGGCGCCGACGGGCGCCACCACGTGTTCCTGCACGCCTTCCGCCCGGGGGTGGCAGGGTACAAGGCGTTCCGGGCGCTGCTTGCCGCGCCGATCCGCTTCAAGGGCGGCGTCGTCTCGCTGGACACGTCGGTGTGACCGGCGGCGCGACCCGACCCAGGTTGAGGTGATTGCCTGCTCCGTGTGCGGCGCGTGAGATCACGCCGAGGTCTCGCGGCGCGTCCTCGGCCTCTGCGCCGCACGTCTCCACTCGCCGGGCGACTGTCCGGTCTTCTGCCGGAAGAGCTTCGAGAAGTGCTGCGGGTGCTCGAATCCGAGCGCGTAGGCCACCGCGCTCGCCGCCCGCGCTCGGACCTCGAGCTGGCGCGCGTACGCGCGCTGGCAGTAGGTGAAGAGGAGCTGGAGCTGCGCCGAGAGCACGTCCGGCGCGAACGCGTCGGGAGGGACCGAGGACTCGCGCTCGAGCTGCCGGACGAGGCCCGTGAACGTCTCTCGCTCCGGCCGTGTGAGGTGCAGCGCTTCGTGCGTCGCGTAGCCGAAGAACCGGTACTGGTGCATCGCGTCCGAGAGCGGCGTGTCGCGCAGCACGTCGGGGTGGAAGACGACGGTCCAGCCCTCCCCCTCGTGGGCGAGCTCGCTCTCGCCGCCGATCGGCGTGATCACCTGGCCCGGTGACGCGAAGACGATGATGCCCGCCTGCCCGTCGTGCACCTGTCGCCCGAACTCGGCGTGGCATTCGTCCCCGCGCTTCAGGCTGATCACGTAGAGCCCGGACTCGATGGGGCGCCCGATGATCGGGATCTCGATGCGCAGCGGCTCCTGCCACGACGCGGCGATCACGGAGACCAGCGGATGCGCGGGCGGCGGGCGCCCGATGAGCCCGTGGATCTGCTCGATCGACCCGAGCCTCAGCGCACCGCGTGTGCTCACGCGAATCGGGGTATCACGCGCCTACCTCGATCACAACGTTGCCCCGCTTGCGTCCCGTCTCGACGTACCTGTGCGCATCCGCGATGGCCGCGAGCGTGTAGCGCCGGTCGATGACCGGCCGGAGCGCTCCGCGCGCGACGAGCTCCGAGACCTCGGGGAGCGCGGTCTTCTTGTCGACGGACATTCCGAAGACGAGCTTCCTGCTCCCGAAGATCCGGCTCCATGCATCGCGCAGGTAGAGCTCGGCGCCCCCGACCGTGATCAGATATCGGCCTCCGCGCGAGAGGCAGCGCCGAGCGAACGCACGAGCTCGGCATTTCGCCCGCTGCAGACCGCCGTCACCTCCGCGCCGAGGTGCCGCGCGATCTGGACGGCGGCCGTGCCGATGCTCCCGGATGCGCCGACGATCGCGATCCGCTCGGCGGTCCGGAGCCGCGCCCGGTCGCGGAGGAAGTAGAGCGCGGTGGTCGGTCCGTCGACGAGCGAGCACGCTTCTTCGTGGCTCAGGCCGGCGGGGGCGTGCGCGATCGACGCGTTTTCGGACAGGCACACGTACTGCGCGTACCCGCCGGAGCCGAACCCGGTGAAGCCGAACACGCGATCGCCGGGGCGGAACCGCGTGACGCGCCGGCCGACGCGCTCCACGGTGCCGGCGACCTCGATCCCGAGCACCCGGAAGCGCCGCCGCGGCTGGAAGAAGCCGAGCACGACCCGCGCCATGAGCGTGTCGCCTCGCCGCATCATCTGGCACGCCGCCGTCGCCGTGGTCGCGTGCACCCGGATGCGCACCTGATCGTCCCGCGGCTCCGGCGCGGGCATCTCGCGCAGCTCGAGGACCGAGGGAGAACCGTATCGCTCGTAGACGGCTGCCTCGGCCACGCTCCGGCGCTCACCAGAACTGATGGGACGACGATGTCCGCGCGATCCCTGCTCGGCACGCGCCAGCACCGCAATCCCATCGTGGACGGTGGCGGCGTGCAAGGCGATCGATGATCCCATTGCCTCTGCCAGATGCGCAAAACGTTCTATCGCTTTCCTGGGTGAATGAATGAACTTAGAACTTCCTCCGGTGTTTCATCGACGACATGCGAATCAGTATTCGTTGTGATTGCTGTTCCATGGCCTCTCGCTTCCATGGTCAGAATAGATTCCGGACGATAGTAGGCCCATGGATGCTGCTTGTTGTAGTCTGATGGAACGTTCGCGCCGCGTCCGTCCGAATTGCGAGTCAGTCGAATGAATGACGTTAAATCAAGCTGAGCTATGAGTTTGTCGATCGGATCGACCGTGTCGAGACCTAAAAATGGGGTGCCGATGTGGGTGTCCAGGCCTAGCCCCGGATTTCTCGGGACAATCGCATGGATCGTGTCCCGATCCAGCACCCAATCGTATCTAACTTCCGATCCGCCTTGTCCGGCGGCGCATTGCGCGAAAGACACCGGATGCGCGATCGGGCATGCTCTCAGTACAGCCTCGGCCGGTAGGCCTGCAAGCTTGACTGTGCCGTGTAATTCAATGGTTCCGTTCTGGTCCGTCAGGAAGCCTTTTATTCGGTTCGCCCGAAAAAATGCTCGACCGTCTTTGGTCTGAGCGACTGTCATGTTCGTCGTCCAGTTCGGCTCGAGCTGGTCGCTGTGTACGCTCTCCCGGCTGTCGAAGGTGTAAACATAGGTGGACGAGTCTTCGAGGGGAGACGCTCCGAGCAATCGCTCGCGACGAAAGTAAATGGCTTGTCCCTCGTTGCTGTAAATGCAATCGAATGTCTCGTCGGGAAACCTGGCCATCAACTCGCTGGGCGACTCTGCGGCCATGTAATCTCGGCCGCTTGACGTGTGGACCGTCGTTGCGTCGTTGACATTCGTGATGTACTCAATTGCGCTGAGGCGAATGTATCCCCATGCATGTATCGAGTTCTTTGAGAATGGAATTTTCGCGAATGGATCATCCCCTTGGATGGCGCTCAACAAGGGTTCGATCGGACGACTTTCCAGGTAGCGTCGTCCATGAAGTTCATTGAGGAGCGTTCCCTTCTCCTCTTGTAATAGAAACTCGATGGCGAGAGGCCGAATGTAAAGAGGCGGGCGGTTGCGCGAGGAATGTGCCAGCGTGATGAATGTCATCGATGGTCCTCCTGGAATTTCAGGGGCCAGGCATCATAGAAACCTGGCGTCCGCAAGGTCAATCCTGCTGCGGGTCGATGTCGGGCTCCTTCGAGTTCTACTCGGAGGCGGTCTTCGACCTCGGCGGCCACCGGCCCCGAGGCGCTGCCGCGCCCGGCGCTCTGCCACCACGGGCGCTCGCGCGCGAGCGCCCGGAAGCCATCATCCCTTGTTCGGCGGGCTGTACCGCACACGGGATCGCGGCCTGATCTGGCAGCGCATCAACGACATGGTCCGCGTCCGCCAGGCTCGCACGCAGGGGCTGGTGCCCTTGCCTCACCCATGGTATCGGTCTCTGCGCAGCGCTCCGTCATGGTGTATCTCATCGAATTGTCGCTGCGCGAAGGATCGTAGATGCGAAGAATTCACATCGCTCTGGGCGTGCGTTCACTGGCGGACTCCATTGCGGATTACACGCAGCGCCTGGCCGCCCAGCCGCACGTGATCGTGCCGGACCAGTACGCGCTCTGGCGCACCGACACGGTGAACTTCTCCATCCGTCAGATCCCCGCCGGCGAAGCTCCGCCTGGGCTCGGGTCGATGACGGACATCTCGGAAGCCGCCCGCCGCCGCGGGTGGGCTGGGGTCCGGAGCTCACGTTCTTCAGCGGTAAAGAATGGACCGTCCGGTTCGCCCTCGCGCCCGGCGCGAGCGAGCTAGGCACTCTCGTCACGTTCGACGGCGTGCACGTCACCGGTGCGGACGACCTCGCCGACGCCGAGCTCGTGGACTGACCCCATCGCCCGCTTCCTCACCGCGCTCGGCGAGTCGACCGACGTTCCAGGTCGCTCACACGACGGCGCGATCGTGAGCCCGGCGCCCGGCGATCGCCTGGAGATCCCCTGAGCGGCGCGCTCCTCGCTGGCCCCCTCGCGCTGACACGCGGAGATGACGCCTGTCATGGGAGCGTGACGGCGAGGGTGTCATGAGCGCGTGACGGCGACGCGCAGCAACCCGGTCGCCGGTCGCGGCCGGCGTGCCGCGATAACGGCCTGATCGCGCCCGATCCGGCGTCTCGCCCGCGGAACAGGAGGCAGCGCCATCGCTGGACGCGCCGTGTGGCCGCGTGCGGCATGCGCGTTGCAGTCACCTTGTCATCGCCTTGTCATCGCCTTGTCGCGGTCGCGCCGGGGCAGCGATGGCCGTTATCCAACATCGAACTCATGGAAAGGAAGCATGTCATGAAGAGCAAGGCACTGCTGCTGGGATCGCTTGTCGTCGGTATCATGGGCGCAGGTTGCGCCGTGGCGTACGAGGCCGAGGAGGGCGAGGTGGGCCACGCCCAGCAAGCGTTCGTGTCCCGTGCGTGGGCGTATGCGTGGGCGCACCAGGCGACGGGCTCGTTCACCGCGAGCTCGAGCTACTCGCGGAGCTCCTCCGGAGACGTATCCGGGCAGGGCGTGAACAACACCGTCACGCAGCTCGGTGCGGGCCAGTATCGCGTGCGGTTTCCGGACGTGGGCGCGGCGCCGGGCGGTCATGTCCAGGTCACGGCCTACGGCGCGGGCGCCGAGCGCTGCAAGGTCAATTCCTGGGTCAGGAGCGGCGATGACGTGGATGTTTATGTCAACTGCTTCACCGCCGGCGGCGCGCCGGTCGACACCCTGTTCAGCGTCGCCTATGTCCACAAGTCGGGCACCGGATCCTCGGACGAGGCGTACGTCTGGGCGAACAACCCGACGGCGTCGGCGTACACGCCCGCCGCGACGTACCAGTTCAACTCGAGCGGCGTGAACAACACGATCGCGCGCGAGGGGGTGGGCTACTATGCGGTGACCCTGCCGGGGCAGACCGCGGGCGGCGCGACGGTCGAGGTGACGGCCTACGGCCCGGGCAGCGATCACTGCAAGGTCGGCAGCTGGGGGCAGTCCGGAGACGACGCGGTGGTCCGCGTGCGCTGCTTCGACAGCTCGGGCGCCCCGTCGGATAGCCAGTTCACCCTCAACTTCGCGCGCTCGAGGCCGGTGAACGGCGGGCTCTCCTACAGCTACGCCTGGGCGAACAACGCGACGGCGGCGGCGTACACGCCGAGCCTCTCCTATCAGGAAGGCTACATCGCGGGGGACCTGGGCGATGTGGAGACCGACATCACCGCAGGGCGCACGTCCGCAGGCCGCTACTCCGTCAGCCTGCCCGGCATGTCGGCGTCGGGCTCGAACGTGCAGATCACGGCGTACGGCACCGGACCGGAGTACTGCAAGGTCGTCGGCTGGTCCGGCACCGAGACGAACGCGAACGTCAACGTCGCCTGCTTCGATGCCAGCGGCGCGCCGACGGACACGCGCTTCGTCCTCGTGTACACGGACGACAAGTTCATCGTCCTGTGAGCTGCAGGGCGGAGACCCCATGTCGATCGACTTCAAGGACTGACGACGTGAGGTGATGCTGCGGGCTCACGCCGAGCCGCGGCGGCACGCGCCGGTGCGCACCATGCCGCGGCGCGGTCCCGCCACTTCGCTTCGCCGCGCACCACGTTGTCCCGCCTTGCCCCGCCGCCCCACCCCGGGCAGGCTTCGCCCATGGGGCAGCCCGCCGAGAAGCAGCGCCGCGTCACATACGCCGACCTCGAGGCCGTCCCGCCGAACAAGGTGGCGGAGCTGATTCGCGGCACCCTGCACGTGTTCCCCCGTCCGGCGCCGCGGCACGCGCGCGCGAGCTCGGGCCTGGGGGCCGAGCTGACCGGCCCGTTCGACCATGGCAAGGGCGGCCCGGGCGGCTTTTGGATCCTGGACGAGCCCGAGCTGCACTTCCCCGACCCGACGGCGCCTGGCGAGATCGACGCGCTCGTGCCTGACCTCGCCGGCTGGCGTCGCGAGCGCATGCCCGAGCTGCCCGAGACGGCCTACTTCGCGCTCGCCCCGGACTGGATCTGCGAGGTCCTGAGCCCGTCGACCGAGGACGTCGACCGCACGGAGAAGACGCCGATCTACGCGCGCGAGGGCGTGCGGCACGCGTGGCTGGTCGACCCGATCGCACGCACGCTCGAGGTGTTCTCTCTCGTGTCCGGTCGAAGCTGGGAACGCGGTCCGAGCCACCGCGACGCCGCCCGCGTTCGCGTCGCCCCCTTCGAGGCGATCGAGCTCGACCTCTCGGTCCTCTGGGCGAAGTAGTCGCTTCGCCGCCCAGGGCCGATCTTCTCGCCCTCGCCTAGAACCGGGGCCATGGGATCAGCGGCACCGAGACAACGCGGCCAGGAAACTGGCTGAATAGAGGCGTAATCTAGAGAATCAACTCTGGTTCCGGCTAAATGAAGGTAGTGGTCAACTTTACCCGGAGAGAGTCCACGTGAAGGCGGGAAGTCGGGAAGATCATTGAGGTTTTCTTCCCGCCTTCCCGCCTTCATGTTCAAATTTGACCACTACCTAAATGAAAGCTCCATCCAGAGTTGCATCTCTCGGATCCAGATGATGGAAGGTGGTGGGGTACTTACCCTACTCTGCTTGAAACGACCCCACTTCTGTGGGCGCAAACGACCCCACCATTCCGCCGTCGGGTCGACGGGGGGATCCCCGGACAAGGTCAACTGCACAGGGGTCCGCGGCTTCGGACGCCAGGCGAACAAGTCGAGCTGGCGGCGCTGCTCCGCCGACGGCGCGGAGGGCTCGACGTGAGCCGGCGCTACGGTGGGCGCTGGGCCGGGTGGAGGTGGCGCGGGGGCCACGGGTGGCGGTGGCGGGCGGGAGCATCGGGCGCATAGAGCCCCGACTGCCCCCAACATCGTAACGTAAACGCCGCGCGAAGACCTGCGTCCTTCCACCGCTCGCTGTTATAGTTGCCCGTTTCGGGGGGCGTGCCGGAACCGTCCTTCGAGACCGAAACGGCGTTTGCAAGGAAGCTCGTCGCTTTCCGAGCCAGCGGCGGCACAAGGGAGGCTACCGTGAAGAATATCCTCGAATGGGCGTGCCGCTGCTCGCTCGCTGTCTGCTGTTCGCTGCTGCCACTGGCGGCTCCGGCTTGCTCCAATCCGCCACGGCCCGCGGAAACCGAAGGTCCCTCCGGCACGGTCGAGATCGCGCTCACGGCGCAGGGGCAGTCGGGAACGACGTACCTGCTGCGGCGCGCGACGCTCGATCTGACGGGCCCCGAGACCCGGCAGCTCGACCTGAACGGACAGACGGCGCTGGTCCGGGTCGAGCTGACGCCCGGCACCTACTCCGCGCAGCTGCGAACCGGCTGGGAGATCGCGCGCCAGCTCGCCGACGGCACGTTCGAGCCGATCTATGCGGTGCTGCAGACGCCGCAGCCGCAGTCGCTCGAGGTGATCGAGGGCAGCGTCACCGATTTGCCTCTCGCCTTCGACGTCGGTGAGGGCGCGGTGAGCTTCGGCAACGGCCGCGTCGACGTCAGCGTGAACGTCAACGAGGTCGACGGGGCCACGTGCGGCAACGGCGTGGTGGAGGGCAGCGAGCAGTGCGACGACGGCAACCTCGTCGACGCCGACGCGTGCCGGAACACCTGCGTGGCCGCCATGTGCAGCGACGGTATCGTGCAGGCGATCACCGGCGAGCAATGCGACGATGCGGGCCCGAGCGCGACCTGCTCGGCCACGTGCACGCTGCTCACGCCGCCCGTGCCGGAGGATCTGCCGGACACGCCGCTAGTCTACGTGGGGCTCGGCACGGCCAGCGTCTCCGGTCCGGATCTCGCCGGCGTGCCCGCGGGTGCGCCAGCGATCCTCGTGCTTGGCGTCTACCCGATCCGAGCCTGCGAGTTCAACGACTGCGGCTACGATCTGACCGCAGCCCCCGGGCCCGTCGTCGAGGGATACGTGCGCGTCGGTACCCTGACATATCCCGTGCCGGCCGACGTCGTTGCCTCGATGACGGTCAGGAACGGCGGTGACATCTTCCTCACGGACGGCTTCGCGATCAGCGCGGATTGGACCCAGACCGGCCCAGCCCCGGCCATCCATTCGTTGCAGGTGAACGGTTCGGAACGTAACAACGGCGCCGGCCTCCTGAGTGCGGCCATGCCCCGCGACCTCACGAGCTTCGAGCAGCTCGACTGGTTCTTCACGATCGAAACCCTGCAGGGCTCGAACCGCATCACCTCGAACCACACCGAGTGGGTCGTGATCGACAGCGGCGCGACCTGCGGCGATGCGGTGGTGGCTCCGGGCGTGGAGACCTGCGACGACGGCAACGTGCTCGACGGCGACGGCTGTTCCGCGACCTGCCGCTGGGAGCTCGCCGCCCCGTCCGTTTCCGGCGTTGCCTACAGCATCTACGGGCACGCGCAGTATCCGTTCCGGCGCGCCGGAACGCCCATGCTGCTGACGGCGCGGGTCGATCTCCAGCCGACCTGCCCCAACCAGGGCTGCTCGTACACGACCGACGATCTCGCGATTCGAATCGACACCACCCTGCTGACCGAAGCCACGGGCAACCTGATCGTCAACGCCAGCCCGTTCTTCCAGAACATCACGCTGTTCGGCGCGAGCTCGAGCCTCGGCGCCAGGCTGGGCGGCGTGGACCCGGCGCCGCTCGACACCGCGCTGCCCACGGCGCCGATCGACCTCACCCGTTTCGGCTCCGAGCGATCGCTGCGGTTCGACGGCTCGCAGCAGGGCACGATCGTTTCCTGGCATTCGACGCTGGTCGATTGCTCGGGCGGCACCTGCGCCTGCACGCCGGCGACGTGCCCCGCGTCCGCGTTCTGCGGCGTGTTCCCCGACGGTTGCGGCGGCTACCTCGACTGCGGCTGCGCCGGCGGCGCGGCCTGCACCGACGGCACCTGCCCGACGCCGTGAACGAACCCCGTGCGCGCCGGGAGCGACTCATCCGTCACTTCCGCGCGGGATGACGAGGGGCTCAGCGCTTCAGCTCAGGGCGCCGCCGCGCCCTGCTCGGCCGGCGCAGCCTGCGGCGCGGGGGCGGGCGGCTGCGCGGCGGCGTCCTCCTGCGCCGGCGCATCCATGGCGCAGCGGAAGCCGATCCAGGCGTGCGCGGTGACCGGCGCCGCGGCGGTGCGGTACGTGGCGGAGAGCTTCTCGGGGCCGTCGAGGAAGCTGCCGCCGCGCACGACCTTGAGCGGGAAGGACGGGTCGCCCTGCGGGTTCTCGCCGCCGGGCGGCGGGAAGACGAGGCCGTCCGAGACCCACTCGGACACGTTGCCGGCGAGGTCGTAGATGCCCTCCGGGGTGCGATCGCTGGGGTGGGCGCCGGAGGCGCAGGTCGAGACGTCGGCGCCGCGCGCGAGGCAGCCCTCGTTGCGATCGTAGCAGGCGCGCTCGCAGGCCGGCGCCTCGTCGCCCCAGACGAACGCCCGGCCGGCCGCGCCGCGCGCGGCGACCTCCCACTCCGCCTCGGTGGGCAGCCGCCGGCCGCGGAAGCGGCAGTAGCTCTCGGCCTGGGAGTAGTCGACGCAGTTGATCGGGTGCCCGGTCGCGCCGCGGGGCTCGTTGCAGCGCCGCGTCCAGAGCTCGACCTCCCGCTGCTCCTCGGGCGCCGCCGGCGCCTGCGCGCCGGGCAGGAGCTCGGGCGTCAGCGAGACGTGATCCGCCGTGGAGCACATGCGCTGCTGCATGCAGGCCCGGTAGGCGCGGACGGTCACCTCGTTGCGATCGATGTAGAACCCGCGGGTGAGCGTCACCTGGCGCGCCTCGCCCGCGGCGCCGATCGTGGTCGAGATGGGCCCGATGAAGACCATGTCCGCCGGCGGCGCCGCGGGCGCGGCGGGCTCGGCGGGCTCGGCGGAAGGCGCCGCGGCCGAGGCGCTCGCGGTCGGCGCGGCGCTGGCGGGCGCCGGCACGCCCGCCGCGGTCTTCGCGGCGCGCCCGGCGGACGACGCCGCGGCGGCGCGCGCGGCCGGCGCTTTCGCCGGCTTCTTGTCGGGCGCCCGCGTCAGGACGTACGCCGTCGCGCCGGCGCCGCCGAGAACGAGCGCCGCCACGAACCAGGGAAGCGCCGCGCGCCCGGCGCTGCGGCGCTGCGGCGGCGCTGCGACCGGCGGCGCGCCGTGCGGCGGTCCGCCCGCCGCGGCCTGGGGGTGCGGGGCCGCGCCGGGGTGCGGGGCCGCGCCGGGGTGCGGGGCCGCGCCGGGGTGCGGGGCCGCGCCGGGGTGCGGGGCCGCGCCGGGGTGCGGGGCCGCGCCGGCCGCAGGGGGGCTGGCGGGCGCGACCGTCTCGATCATGGAGTCCTCGACCTGCGCGGTCCTGGAGCCCCCCGTCGCCAGCGCGCCGCCCCCGTCTCTCGCGTGAGGCGCCGCGCCGCCCGTCGCGCCGGCGGCCTGCGGCCCGCTCGCGCCGTGGCTCACCTTGACGACGGCAGGCCGCGCCGGGGCGGGCGCGTGCGCGTCGGCGAGCATCGTCGGCTCGCTCGGCCCGACGGCCACGCCGAGCCCCTGCGCGGCCGCGTACTCCGCGGTCGACTGCCCCGCCGCGTGCTCCGCGGAGGGACCGCCGCGGCCCGCGAACGACCCCGCGCGCTCGCCGTGCGCCGCGGCCGAGAGCGCGTCCCAGAACTCGCCCGCGCTCGTGAAGCGGTGCTTGGGCTCGATCGCGAGCGCCTTGTCGAGCACGCGCTCGATCGCCTCGGGCGCGTCCGGGAGCCCCCGCGCGCGCAGCGTCGGGCGCACCGCCGGGTCGGCCGAGGCGACGTAGAGCTGCGTGGGGTCGTCCCCCTCGAGCGCGCGCCTGCCGCTCACGAGCTCGACGAAGATGAGCGCGAGCGCGAACACGTCGGTCCACGGGCCCGTCGCGCCGCGGGCCTTGTTGAACTGCTCGGGCGCGCCGTAGCGCGGCGTGAAGGCGCTCGGCCCCTGCCGGGTCGCGGCGAGCGCCTCGGTGAACGTCGGGTGGTCGGACAGCACCTTGGCGATGCCGAAATCGAGCACCTTCAGCGTCCGCGCCCCGCCGACCTGGGTGAGGAACAGGTTCGCCGGCTTCACGTCCCGGTGCGCGACCTTGTGCGCGTGCGCGACGGCGAGCGCGCGCGCGGCCGGGGTGAGCAGCTGGATCGCCTCGGCGATCGACATGCCGGCCTCGCCCCGCTCGCGCCGCTCCCGGAGGTATTGCCCGAGGGTCTGGCCCTCCAGCCACTCCAGCACCAGGTAGGGCACCCACACGCCGGCCTGGGTGGTGAACGCGCCGACGTCGAGCGCCTGCACGATGCCCGAGGTGGCCCGCGACAGCCGGTGCAGGATCCGCCCCTCGCCCCGCAGCGTCTCGAGCAGCGCGTCGCGCTCCGCGGCGTCGAGCGAGGCCGGCAGCTTCAGGCACTTGATCGCGATGAGCTCGCCGAAGCCCTCGTGCATCCCCCGGTAGACGACGCCGAACCCGCCGTCGCCGATGACGGCGGCGACGCGGTATTTCCCCTCGATGGTCTGCCCCGAGAGGCCAAACGGATCGTCGGACGGCTCCGCCATGCCCCCGCTCCTAGCGCGTCGCCGTGCCCAGGCAAAGGGGCTTCCGCGCCGCCCGCCTCTGCCGGCGCGCGCACGCGCTCGCGCGGCTCGATCCTTGATCTGCTCGCATGCGCTCGCTCAGCCTGCGTCCGGCTTGCGCCCCCCAGCGCCCTGTGCGCGTCCGGCTTGCATCCGGCGGCCCGCGGCCCCATGCCGGCGCCCATGAAGACGCCGCGAGCGCTCGTGATCCTTGCCGAGGGAGCCGAGGAGATGGAAACGACGATCCTCGTCGATGTCCTGCGCCGCGCCGAGGTCGAGGTCGTCCTCGCCGGGCTCGATGGCCCGGGCCCGGTGCGCTGCAGCCGGGGCGTGCGCCTCGTGCCGGACGCGGATCTCTCGGCGGTGACGGGCGACTTCGACGTGGTGGTCCTCCCGGGCGGCAAGGGCGGGGCCGACCGGCTGGCCAGCTCGCCGGCCGTCGGGGAGCGCCTTCATGCGCAGGCGCAGGCGGGCCGGGTCGTCGCGGCGATCTGCGCCGCGCCGATCGCGCTCGCGGCGCACGGGCTCTTCCAGGGCCGCAGGATGGCGTGCCACCCGTCCGTGAACGACGTGGTGTCGGCGCACGGCGAGCTCCTCGCGAGCCCGGTCGTCGAGGACGGGCTGCTCGTCACGAGCCAGGGGCCGGGCACCGCGATGGCGTTCGCGCTCGCGCTCGTCGCGCGGCTCCGGGGCGAGGAAATCGCCGCGAAGGTGCGCGCG
The DNA here is from genome assembly GCF_051527395.1 of Sorangium sp. So ce281. Lineage (NCBI taxonomy): Bacteria > Pseudomonadati > Myxococcota > Polyangiales > Polyangiaceae > Sorangium > Sorangium sp. So ce281. The sequence continues at coordinate 8,167,704 of NZ_CP150322.1, read as the reverse complement.
CCGATGATGCTGCCGGCCTGAGCGAGATCGGCGCTCCGCCGGCCGAGGTTCCTCCAGGCGATCAAGGATATATTGGATCTGCTTTCCCCAGTCACGGAGGTCGAGATGAAGCTTATTTCCAAGAGCGCAATTGTCACCGGGGGTGGTCAGGGGATCGGTCTCGAGATCGCGAAAGACCTCATGCGTCGCGGCAGCGACGTGCTGCTCTTCGGCCGGACGGCGGCGAAGGTCGAGGTGGCGGCCGAGGAGCTGAACCGCGCGGCCGGCGGCGCGGCGCGCGCGCTGCCCTTCCCGGGCGACGCGTCCCGCGCCGAAGACGTGTCGCGCGCCGTCGAGGCGGCGACGTCGGCGTTCGGGTTGCCGGGGATCCTCGTGAACAACGCGGGGATCGCCACGCTCTCGCTCCTGACGGACCTGCCGGAGGAGGATTTCGACAGCGTCCTCGGCACCAACCTGAAGGGCCCCTTCCTCTTCATGAAGGCGGTCGCCCGCGGCCTCATCGCCGCGAAGCAGCCGGGCGCCTTCGTCAACATCACCTCGATCAACCAGGTCCTGCCGACCGACGGCCTGTCGCATTACTGCGCCTCCAAGGCGGCCCTCGCGCAGCTCACCAAGGCAGCCGCGTCCGAGCTCGGGCGCCACGGCATCCGGGTGAACGTGGTGGCGCCGGGGCTCATCCGGACCCCGCTCGTCGACGCCATCGGGCTCACGGCGGGGCTCAGCGCCCAGCGGTTCCTCGAGCGCACGCCCCTCGGGCGGATCGGGGAGACGGCCGACGTGGCGCCCGTGGTCTCGTTCCTCTGCAGCGAGGAGTCGCGCTGGATCACCGGAGATACGGTGTTCGTCGACGGCGGGAACAACCTCCGCGGCCTGCACAGCTACTGGGACACGCTGAACGCCAGCCGCTGAGGGCGGAGCGTCTCCGGGGGGGCCCGTCGCCCTCCAGCGAGGCTATGCGCCCTCGTCCCAGAGCGGCGCGAGATCGAGCTCGATCGCGTCGAACGGCTCGGCCCGTACCGTCACGTTTCCGTGGAACGTGTCGACGAGCAGCCACTTCGCCCCGAGCAGCCGGAAGACCTCGAGGGTCCGCAGCTCTGGATCGGCGAGCCACACATGGCTCACGCCGCTCGCGGCGTAGAGCGGCATCTTCTCGCTGCGATCGGTCGCGGCCGTGCTGTCGCCGGAGAGCACCTCGCAGATCCAGTCCGGGATGACCGTGAGAGGCCCTTTCCTGGGCGCCGCGAAGCGCGTGCGGTGCCATCCGGCGAGGTCGGGCACGCGAATGTCGCCGCCAAGATCGATGCGCGGCTCGACACGGAAGACCCAGCCCCCGGGGCCGCCGTCTTTCCCGAACCGGAAGGGCCCCCCGAGCAGGCTGGTCAGATTCGACTGCGCGGCCGAGTGAGGATCGTTCGGCCGCGGATGCATCACGAGCTCACCGTCGATGATCTCGCCGATGCAGTCCTCGGGCACGGCATCGAGATCCTCCCACGTCTTCGGCAGATCCCTCGCGGCTTCGGCCATGGCGCCAGCATAGCCCAGCGGAAGGGGAGGGGCGGCGAGGCGCCCGCGGCGACCTGGGGCTCTGGTGCACCGCGAGACCGCCCCGGAGCGCTCCAGGTGAGGGCTGCTCAGGGCCGCTCCTGCCGATCCTCGCGAGCGCCAGGGTCGAGCTGAGCTGCCCGGCCGGCGCCCCTCGTTCGCAGGACCACATCGGCGCCAGGAAGGCCTTATACTCCGCCGCGTGCTGCCGCTGCTCGCCCTGACCGTCATCGTCGTGCTGTGCCTTGGCTACCGCTTCTACGGGCGGCTCGTCGCGCGCAACTACGCGCTCGACGACGGCGCCGTGACGCCCGCGGTGAAGGTGAACGACGGCGAGGACTATGTCCCCACGAAGCCGTTCTACCTCTTCGGGCAGCACTTCAGCGCCATCGCCGCCGCCGGGCCGATCGCCGGCCCGATCCTCGCCGGCCAGGCGTTCGGGTGGCTCCCGTGCATCCTCTGGATCGCGATAGGCGTCGTGTTCATCGGCGCTGTGCACGACTTCTCCGCGCTCATCGCGAGCGTCCGCCACGAGGCGGAGAGCGTCGCCGAGATCGCGAAGCGGCACATCGGCCGGCGCGCCTGGCTGTCGATGATGATCTTCATCTGGCTCGCGCTGTCCTACGTGATCGTCGCCTTCACGGACATCACGGCGAGCACCTTCGTCGGCAAGACCGAGGAGTTCGAGGGCGGCACGTTCCAGTTCAACCCCGGCGGCGCCGTCGCCGCGGCGAGCGCCGCTTACCTCGGCCTCTCCATCGTCATGGGCGTGGTCGAGCGGTACCTCAAGCCGCCGCTCTGGCTCACCACGCTCCTCTTCGTGCCCGCGACGCTCGGCGTCGTCTGGCTCGGCACGAAGATCTCGACAGCGTTCGTCCTGCCGCCCGACAACCCGCAGCGCGCGTTCGGCCTCATCATCCTCGTCTACTGCCTCATCGCCTCGCTCCTGCCGGTCTGGCTGCTCCTCCAGCCGCGCGGCTACCTGGGCGGGTTCGTCCTCTACATCGCGCTCGCGGTCGGCGTGATCGGGATCTTCTTCGGAAACCTCCGTTACCCGGGGGAGTTCGAGCTGCGGCAGCCCGCGTTCACCACGTTCGACGCCGGCGGCGCGACCGGCATGCTCTTCCCGTTCCTGTTCGTCACCATCGCCTGCGGCGCCTGCTCCGGCTTCCACGGGCTCGTCTGCTCGGGGACGACGTCGAAGCAGATCTCGAAGGAGACGCACACCCACCCGGTGGGCTACGGCGCGATGCTGGCCGAGGCGTTCGTCGCGCTGATCGCGCTCGCGACGCTCGTCATCGTGGCGCAGGGGACGAAGCTGGCCGGGCCGGGCAAGATCTACGGCGACGGGATCGGCAAGTTCCTCACCGTCATCATCGGCAAGGAGCACTTCCTGTTCGCCGCGACGTTCGGCGCCATGGCGTTCTCCACCTTCGTGTTCGACACGCTCGACGTCTCGACGCGCCTCAGCCGCTACATCCTCCAGGAGCTCTTCAACTGGAAGGGGCGCGTGGTGTCCGCGGCCGCGACCGCGATCTCGCTGGCGCCGCCCACGCTGTTCATCATGACCGCGCGCCCGCCCGCGCCCGGCGTGCGGCCCGCGTACCTCGACTTCTGGACGCTGTTCGGCACGAGCAACCAGCTGCTCGCGGCGCTGACGCTCCTCGCGGTCACCGTCTGGCTGCACCGCGAGAAGCGGCGCATCTGGTACACGGCGATCCCGATGGTGTTCGTCATGACGATCACGGTGTGGGCCCTCATCCTCCAGGTGCGGACCGCGTTCGCCGCCGTGCGGACCGAGGGGTTTGCGCTGAACGCGACGACGATGAACGGCGTCGTGGGGCTCGCGCTGATCGGGCTCGCGGTGTCGCTGATGGTCGAGTCGGTGAAGGCGCTGAAGAACGGCCCCGCCGCCGAGCCGGCGAGCGGGCCAGGCGCGCTGACGCGGTAGCGATCACCCCGCCGCGGCGCGCTCCGGCAGGCGCGCCGCCGTTGCGTTGAACTCTCTCTCTCCGGATCCCGGGTGGGGCGATCCAGGGCGGCGGGGCCCGCCCCTCCCTCACAGGTCCGAAAAGCGCCAGATGCGCGGCGGCGCCCGCGCTACGACGCCTGCATGCGGATCGACGAGGACGCGTGCTACCGCGCGCTCGAGACCCGCGACCGCCGCTTCGACGGTCGCTTCTTCACGGGCGTGCGCTCGACGGGCATCTACTGCCGCCCCATCTGCCCCGCGCGCACGCCGAAGCGGGAGCGCTGCGTGTTCTTCCCCTCGGCGGCCGCCGCGCAGGAGGCCGGCTACCGCCCGTGCCTGCGCTGCCGCCCCGAGGCCTCGCCCGGGACGCCCGCGTGGCTGGGCACGTCGGCCCTCGTCTCGCGGGCGCTCCGGCTCATCGCGGAGGGCGCGCTCGACGACGCGGACGCCCCGGCGCTCGCGGCGCGGCTCGGCGTGGGCGAGCGCCACCTGAGGCGGCTCTTCCTGCGGCACGTCGGCGCCTCCCCGCTCGCGGTGGCGCAGACGCGGCGCCTGCTCTTCGCGAAGAAGCTCCTCGACGAGACAGCGCTCTCCATGACCGAGGTGGCGCTCTCGTCGGGCTTCTCCAGCGTCCGCCGCTTCAACGACGCGATCCGCGCCGCCTACGAGCGCTCGCCGCGCGAGCTGCGAAAGGCCGTGTCGAAGCGGGGCGGGGGAGGGGCGGGTAGGGGCGTGGAGGGTGGAGGCGGGGCGGGCGGCGCGCCGGACATCGCGCTCCGCCTCCCGTTCCGGCCGCCGCTCGACTGGGGCGCGCTCGCGGGCTTCCTCGCGGCGCGCGCGATCCCCGGCGTGGAGTCGGCGGGCCCCGGCGCGTACCGCCGCACGGTGCGCGTCGCCGGCGGCCACGGCGTCGTCGAGGTGCGCCCGGCGCCCGGCGAGCCGTACCTCCTCGCGCGGCTGCGGCTGCCCGGCACCGAGGGGCTCATCCACTGCGCGGAGCGGCTGCGGCGGCTCTTCGACCTCGGCGCCGATCCCGACGCGATCGCCGCGCACCTCGGGGCCGATCCGCGGCTCGCCCCGCGGGTCCTGGCGATGCCGGGCGTGCGCGTGCCGGGCGCGTGGGACGGCTTCGAGCTCGCGGTGCGGGCGATCCTGGGCCAGCAGGTGAGCGTCCGCGCCGCGACGCAGCTCGCGGGGCGCCTTGTCGAGCGGCACGGCGAGCCGCTCGCGGTCCGCGGCGGCCTGCCCGAGGGCGCCGAGGGGCTCCGCTTCGTCTTCCCGGCGCCCGAGGCGCTCGCCGCGGCCGATCTGGCGGGCCTCGGCCTGCCGCGCGCCCGCGCCGCAACGATTGCGGCGCTCGCGGCGCGCGTGGCCTCCGGCGAGGTCGCGCTCGACGCCTCCCGCGGCCTGGAGGAGACGGTGCGCGCGCTCTGCGCGGTCCCTGGCGTCGGCGCGTGGACCGCGCACTACATCGCGATGCGCGCGCTGCGCGAGCCGGACGCGTTCCCGGCGACGGATCTCGGCCTGCGGCGCGCGCTCGGCGGCGTCTCCGGCGCGGATCTCGCGGCGATGGCGGAGGCGTGGCGCCCGTGGCGGGCCTACGCCGCGGTGCTGTTGTGGGCGGCGGACGCGCAGGGCGCGCCGCCCGTGGAGAGGGAGGTGTCGAATGGATCTCTTGCTGGATGAGGTCGAGTCGCCGCTCGGGGCCATGCTCCTCGCGGCCGGCGGCGGCGCGGTCCACGGGCTCGATTTCTCGGACTGCGCGCCCCGCCTTCGCACGTTGCTGGAGGCGCGCTACGGCGCGGTCACGCTGCGCGGCGCCGCGGATCCTTACGGCCTGTCCGGCCGGCTGAGAGCCTACTGGCGCGGCGATCTCGGCGCGCTCTCAGGCACCCCGGTCGAGCCCGGCGGCACGCCGTTCCAGCGCCGCGTCTGGGCGGAGGTCCAGCGCATTCCTCCCGGCGCGACGCGCTCCTACGGCGAGGTCGCGGCGTCCCTCGGGCAGCCGTCGGCGTCCCGCGCGGTGGGCCTGGCGAACGGCAGGAACCCGGTCTGCCTGATCATCCCCTGCCACCGCGTCGTGGGCGCTCGCGGCGACCTCACGGGCTACGCGGGCGGCATCGAGCGGAAGCGGTGGTTGCTCGCGCACGAGGGAGCCTCAGGGGAAGCAGGAGAGCGGCTCCTCCGCCACTAGGAAGAAGCCGCACCCCGTCGCGTCTTCGCAGCTATAAAACGCGTCGAGCTCCTCGCCGCACTGGGCCTCGCACACTTTGTCGATGACCCCGCGGCAGCGCTCCACGACGCAGCAAGACGCGACGGACAGGCTCCGCTGGCACATCCGCGACGTGCAGGCCTGGATCTGATGGCTGACGCAGCCGGCGCAGTCGAACGACACACCGCGGTATGTGCGGGGAGCCGTGCTGTCCGCGTCGAAGCAGTCGTCGACACACGAGCTCACCGTGCACGCGTCGATGCACGGCTCCGTGTCGGCCGAGCACCGCGGGAGGTGGGTGTCCGGCAGCGCCTCGATCGGCTCCGCGCACGCCTTCACGACGCACGTGCCGCCCTCCTCGCACTCGCTGAGGACGTCTCGGCAGCTCACGCCGTCGCAGCAGGGCTCGCCGACCTCGCCGCACGCCGCGCAGGCGCCGTCGATGCAGTCCAGCTCGCCGCACGCCTCGCCGCACGCGCCGCAGTTGCCCTCGTCCTCGGAGAGGTCGACGCACGTGGACCCGCACAGCGCGAGGCCATCCGCGCACGTGCACTGCCCGCCGGCGCAGGTCGTGATCGAGGGGCACGCCGCCCCGCAGGCGCCGCAGTTCTCCGGATCGGACTGAACGTCGATGCAGCGGAAGCCCGACGCGGACTCGAGCGGACAGTAGCCCTGCCCGGCCGGGCACGCGCAGCGCCCGCTCACGCAGCGCGCGCCGTCGGCGCCGCAGAGGGCGCTGTCCTCGCCCTCGTCGGCCACGCCGTTGCAGTTGTTGTCGGCGCCGTCGCACAGCTCGGCGAGCGTCGGGGCGTTGCGCGGATCGTCATCGTCGCAGTCCGCGCCGCCGCAGATCACGGGCAGCACGTCGTCCCCGTCGCCGTCCAGCCCCTCGAAGACGCACTGCCGGAGCGACTCGTTGCAGCGCTCTGCCTGGGTGCACGGATCCGCGTCCACGCAGTCGGCCGGCGTCGCGCACGCCTTGTCGTTGACGCAGGCGCCCCTCGCCCGATCACAGCGCCCGCCCGGACAGCGGGCGTCGTCCGCCTCCGACGCGCACCGACCGCCGACGCAGCGATCGACCGTACAGGGGACGCCGTCCGCGCAGTCCTGCGCGCTCTCGCAGGGCTCGCCCGACCCTGGCTGCGGGGCGCCGCCGTTGCTGCCGTTGCAGCTCGCGACGAGGAGCGCCGTCGACGCGACCAGCGAGGACAGGCAAAAAAGAAAGGCGAACCGGCGTCTCGGCAGGGAGGTTTTCACGAGGGTGCTCCCTCGAACGATAGGTTCGACCGCGACCTCCGCTCAAGCCGAGCGCCGCTTTGCGACGGCGCGCCTCGAGGAGCGCCCCGCCTACGGCTTCTTCCCCCCCAGGAGCGCCGCGATCGTCGGATAGTCGCTGTCCTCGACGGCGCCCTGGATCACGCACGTCACCTGCCCGCTCGGCGCCGCGATGGCGTGGATCGGCAGCTCGGTCGTCTCCTTCACGCCGAGCGCCCGCAGCCACCCGGCCCGCTGGGGCCCGTCGGGCAGCCAGTACGAGGCGCGCACCCCCGTGCCCGGCTGCGCCTCCAGGAACCGCGACAGCTGCCGTTCGTCGTCGTCGATCGAGACGAACGCCAGGTCGACGAGCACGCCGGCCGCCCGCAGCTTCTGCTGCCACCCGAGCAGCCGCGGCATCTCCTCCAGGCACGGCTTGCACCACGCCGCCCAGAAGTTCACCCACACCCACTTGCCGACGCCGAACCCGATGTTCGCCGGCAGTTTCTCCGCGCCGCTGGCGGCGACCGCCGTGAGCCCGCCCGCCGAGGGCGCAGGCCGCGGAGACTGCCCCGCGCACAGGAGCCGCGGCGCGGCCGGCGCCGCCTCCGCCGCGGCGCTCGCCGGCGCCCTGGCGCTCGCGGTCGATGCCCCTCCCGGCGCCGTCACGGCGTTGCTCCGCCCCTGGCCGGGCGTCGGGGGCGGCGGCAGATCGGCCTTCCTGTCCCCGTCGCACCCGCCCGCGAGCCCCGCGACCACGGCGAGGGCCCCGAAGGCGCTCCGGAGGGCGCCGCTCCTCCTCGCGGGGCTCACAGCTGACAGTCCACCCACGAGACGAACGCGCTCCGGTTGATGGCCTCGGCCGTACATGCCTTGTTCTTGCGCGAGACGTTCCATTGGCAGTATTCCGCGCCGAGCTGCGCGAACTCGTTCCCGAGCCACAGCATCCCGACCTTCTTGTCCAGGTCCTGCTCCTTGAACTTGTCGGAGATGTCGAAGAACGCGCTGTTCGCGCGCTTGTGCGACAGCGTCCGGTTGAACTCCGGCGTCCCCGTCTTCGACGCGCGAGCGACGATGAAGAAATAGCGGGCGCCGCGCCGATCGAGCCACATCTCCTCGATCATCTTCCTGCCGTCGTCGTCGAGCTTCTCCGAGCTGTCGTCGAACATCACGACCCCGCCGCGCTGCTTCAGCGGCGTGAAGAGCGCGTTGAAGTCGTCGTCGCTGATCGACGCGAGCGTCTTCACGTCGGCCGGCTGGCACCCGCGCCGCGCCTCCGCCCCGACCAGGCCGCACGCGTTGAGCACCCGCTGCAGCACCGTCTTGAACGCGGGCGTGCAATACGGCGCCTCGGCGTCATTGGCGATGGCCACGGCCGGCTTCACCGCCGCGGCCACGCCCGTCTTCAGGCGCTGCGACGCGGCCTGCACCTCGCTGTGCACCGTCACCCCGGACGCGACCAGAAGCGCGCACCCGGCCACGATCCCGATGATCCCTGCGCCTCTCATGATCTCCTCACTTCGTCCGGAGCGCCGGCGCGAGCTGCCTTATCGCGTACGACATCCCGATGTCCGTATCTTCGTCGCAGAGCCGCGTCGTGCCCAGGAACATCTGCGGCGTCGAGACAGGGAGCTTGTTGTCCACGATGTAGCGGAGCATACGGTTCAGCCGCAGCGCCGTCTCCTTCGAGTCCATGCATGCGTCGAGCCCCGGCCAGCGCTGCCGGATCGCCGCCTGCACGTTGGCGGTGCCCGCGCCCGCCTTCGCGCCCTCGAGCAGCGTCTCCTGGTTGTCGTAGGCCCACTCGAGCACATCCATCGCCCGGTGATCGCTGCACAGGATGGCCTTCGAGAGGAGGCACGAGCCCGGGTGCACCGGCCGGTCGAGCATCCAGTTGCACTCGCTGTCCAGCGGGAAGAGCACCAGCGTCGCGTCGAGCTTGTCGAACACCCCCTCGGACACGAGCCGCTGGTGGAACGCCTTGCAGGTCGGGCAGAGCGGATCGACGAAGATCGTCGCCGGCTGCACCGCGCCCGGGCGCGTGACGTGGATCAGCGCGCCGTTCGGCTCGGTCGGCTTCTCCAGCTTGCCGCAGCCGGTCATGTAGCTCGCGTAGCTCGGCAGCGCGCTCGCGTAGAGCAGCGCCGGCGTCACCGTGCACACGGCGAGCGCGACGAGCCACCCCGGCAGGAGCAGCAGCGAGCCCACGCGGCGCGGGGGGCCGGCGGGCGCCGCGGCGGCGCCGCCCGGCCCGTCGAACCCGAGGGGCGCCCCGGGGACGGTGGGCCCCACCCCGGCCGCGCCTGCCGACGAGGGCGCGCGCGGCGCCGCGCCGGACCAGGCCGCGGCGCGGGCCGCCCTGCGGTCCTCGAGGAACGCCCAGACGCCGCCGGCCGCGAGCAGCGCCGACGCGACGTACATGCCGACGCACGTCTTGCAGAACACCCCGAGGCGCATCGCCGAGATGGTCGCCATCAGGAGCGACACGGCGAGCGGCGTGAGGCCCGCGACGAACAGGAAGTGCGCCGCGCGCCGCGGCGCGTGCTGGGCCGAGAGCAGCACATAGAGCGCGAACGCCGCGAAGAACGCGAACGCCCCCAGGGCGAACAGCGAGATGGGGATACCGCCCCAGAAGCTCTCGCGGAACAGGGCGGAGTAGGGGCTGTACATGGCCACGCGGCACGCGGTGTCTGCGCCCGCCTGCGCGCCGAGGCCCGGGACGAAGCTGCAGTGCAGATCGTGGACCTGCCGGTCGAGGTGCCGGATGTAATCGAACGTCGATGAGGCGCTGAACGCGAGTCCCAGGAGCGACCCGCTGAGCGCGAGCGCCGCAGGCCCGCGAGGTCCACGACTGCCTGACATGGTCGAGTGGATTACGCGACGTCGGGCAACGCGTCAAATAAGGACGCCTGTGCGCGCGGGCGTCGCGCGCCCGATGACGCACGCGCGCGCCGCGCGGCCCAGGGGGCGATCGTCCCCGCGCCGCGCGCGCCTCTCGTAGCGCGCACCGCGCTGCGCTGAGTCCGCCGGCAGGCTTCGCCGAGCCCGCCGGCCAGCCCGCCGGCCCAGCGCCGCGAGGCGCGAGGCGCCGCGAGGCGTTGCCCACGCGATCGGCCGCTGCTAGGAGCCGGCCCGGGGGGATTCGGGATCCCAGAGCCAACCGATGACGACCTCTGCACCCGGCGCGGCGAGCGGCGCGCCCCTTCCTGTGAAGCTCGGTCCGTTCGATGCCGAGTTCCTCGCGGACCTCCCTTACGACCCCTCGGTGCTCTTCTTCGACGAGCTCCTCGAGGTGGACGCCGAGAAGGGCCTCGTGCGCTGCCGTATGCCGACCGACAGGCCGATGCCGCTCGTCGACGCGCAGCGGGCGCATCCGCTGCTGCACCCGCGCCACGTCGCCGGCGCCATCATGGTGCACGCGACGGGGATGCTCGGCTTCGTGCACGCCTACCACCTGCTCGGGTTGCGCCACCGCGAGGGCTGGATCGGTTATGGCACCAACATTCACCGGGTGGTCTTTCGCAAGCTGGTCCAGCCGGGCGCGCCCATCGAGGCGACGTGCGTGGCGACGCGCTCCCGGCTCGGCGTCAAGCGGCACATGATCCGCTATTCGTTCGAGTTCCGTCACGAAGGCAGCGTCTGCTACGAAGGCGATCAGACCGCCGTGTGGATGCGCGTGCCGGACGTTCCAGCCATGGATTCTCGACCCGCGCTCGAGGACCCGGAGCGATCCCTTGCTTGACCCGCGCGTTCGTCTCGTCTACCGGCCCTCCCCATGCAGGATTTCGATGCAGGATCGATCGTCCCGTCCACACGCGATCTTCTCCAGGTGATCTCCACCCGCAGGAAGAACATGGCTCTTGTCGGGCTCGTCGGCTCGGAGGCGCCCGCGGAGGACGCGGCGCGGCTGCATGAGCTCAACATCTCGGCGCTCGCGTTCGCCGAGGCGGGGCCCGCCATGCAGGGGGCCGCGCGGGCGACGAGGACGGTGCCGTCGCTCTGCCTGTCGCGGGTGGGCGATCGCGACGGCGCCCTCGCGGCGCGCTACCACGGGGCGGACGGGGTCTGCATCGACGCGACGCTGCCGCTCGACGACTGGGACCGCCTCGCGAAGGGGGCGAGGACGATGCGTATGCTCCCGCTCGCGCTGGCGGAGAGCAAGGAGGGGGCCGAGGCCGCCGCGAAGGTCGGCGCGCGCGCGGTCCTGGTCCGGTGCGCGTCGGCGGACGCGGTGATCGAGGCCGTCGCGTCGCTCCCGAGGGCGCTCATCGTCGTCGCCGAGGTGCTCTCGGCCGACGTCGACGCGCTCCGCCGCCTCGTCGGCCACGTCGACGCGGCGATCGTCCCGCCGGGCGTCCACAAGTCGGCCGAGTTCCCGGCGCTCGTCGCCGAGGTCGATCCCTGAGCGCTGAAAGTTCGGGCCGCCCCTCGACGGCGCGGGCTCCCTCCTCCACGATCCGGCCTCGATGAGCAACGCTCACGGACTGGAAGAGCGGCGGCGCGCGCTCCGCGAAGGGGCGCTCGTGCAGGCCATGCCCGAGCTCGGGACGCTGATCGTCACCGGCTCGGACCGGCAGACCTGGTTGAACGGCCTGGTCACCTGCGATCTCGCGCCGCAGAAGCCGCTGCCCGCCGGGGCGAAGGCCGCGCCTCCCGCGGGCGGCGCGTACGGGCTCAACGTGGGGAAGACCGGGAGGATCTTCGCCGAGGTGTGGATCGTGATGGCGGCCGATCGCATCTACGTCGGCGCGCTGCGGGAGCGCGTCGAGCAGCTCCGCGAGCTCTTCGACCGCCACCTCATCATGGAGGATGCCGAGGTCCAGGACGCCTCCGGCGAGCACGCCTGGGTCTTCGTCCACGGCCCGCGGTCCGCCGATCTCGCGGCGGCCGGGCGCGCGGCCGGCGCCGAGGCCGCGATCGTCGACTGGACCGGCCTCGGGGGCGCGCTGCTCGTGGCGCCCCGGCAGGCCGAGGGCGCCGTCGTCGAGGCGCTCCTCGCCGAGGGCGAGGCCCGCGCGGTCCTGCCGGTGACGGCGGCGGCGTGGGACGTGCTCCGGGTCGAGAACAACGTCCCGCGGTTCGGGGTCGACTTCGACGACCAGAACTTCCCGCAGGAGGCGTCGATCGAGGATCGCGCCGTCTCGTTCAGCAAGGGGTGCTACCTGGGGCAGGAGACGGTGTTCATGCTCCAGGCGCGCGGCCACGCCAAGAAGCGGCTCGTGCAGCTCGCCGTCGAGGGGGAGGGCGGCGTGCCCGCGGGCGCGGAGATCGCGCTGCCCGACGGCGCGGCCGTCGGCGCCGTCACGAGCCAGGTCGAGGATCCGCGCGGGACGGGGCTGCTCGCGCTCGGCTACGTCAAATACAAACACGCCGTCCAGGGCACAGCGCTCCGGGTCGCCGGCCGGGCGGCCGAGATCACGCGCGCGCCGAGGGCGGGGGGCGGGGTGGGGGGCGGAGCAGGTCGGGCCAAGGTCTGACTGCGGGAAGCCTCGGCGACCGGGCACGAAGTCGACGGGTGTCCCTTGCCGTTTGGGCTGGACTCTCGGCGCGGCGGGCGATGGATTCGGCTGATGGCCAACAAGAAGACCTCAGCGAAAGGCGATGTGAACGAAGCGCAGGACGCGGAGCTGGAGGCGACTCACGCGCTCGAGCTCCTCGCCGCGGCCGTCGGAGAGCCTCCCAAGACGTCTCTCAAGGCGATCCTCGCCGGCACGACCGACGCGGATCTCGTCGGCGTCGGCAAGACGATCCTGTCGAGCAGGATCGTCACGGACGCCGCGCGGATCTACCGTAAAGCCTGGGATTTCCATCAACAGGCCACGGACGAGCAGAAGCGGAGGCTCCGTGGCTTCTCGAAGCCGCTGCTCGCGCTCGCCGTCCAGCAGGCGCTCGCGCTGGAGAAGCTCGATCGGCAGCGCGCGACGACGAACGCCGCGGCCGGCGTCGCGAGGGCGGGGCAGGACAAGGCGTCGGAGGCGGCGCAGTCGAGGGCGATCGAGCTCCGCGACCAGGCCCATGACGCCCTCCGCGACGCGTCGGGCCGGGACGAAAAGCTGCGGGCGCAGGTCGACGCCGCGTTCGGGACCGCCGCCACGAGCGAGACGCTGGCAGGGGGGCTCCAGCAGACAGCGAAGCTGCTGCGCCGGTGGCTGAAGAGCGACGACGAGGCGCTCGCGGAGCGGCTCGAGCTCGCGAATCTGGACGAATCCTACGCCAAAGAGCTGGAAGACGCGGCCAGGGAGCTCCGCGTCGCGGTGGCCGGCGCGACGAACCGCCCTGTGGACGCGAAGGTGACCCAAGGCGTCCTCGACCGCGCCGACGGGATCAACATCCTGATCATGGGCCAGATCATCCGCGCGTTCGACGGGGCGCACGGCATCGATCCCACGATTCCGCGGCTCGTGCCGATCTCGACACGGCGGCTGTTCAACCGCAACACGAAGAAGAAGGCCGAAGCGGCGGAGCCGCCGCAGGCGGGCAGCGACGCGAAGCCCACCGGCGGGAGCGTGGAGCTCGCCGACGGTTAGCTCTGCTGCGGGAAGTTGCCCCGGATCAGCAGAGAAGCCGCCAAGGCGCCGAGGCCGCCAGGAGAAGAGGGGGAGGGCCGTCCCGGCATTCCCCCTCTTGTTCCCCTGGTTCCTTGGCGCCCTTGGCGACTTGGCGGTTCGAGATTCCGCTCTTGACTCGACGTCAGGGCGATCAGTTTTTCGTGTAGTCCGGACGACGCGGCCGCGCGAGCGCCAGATGCGCCGGCTTGCCGTCGCTCTCGCCGCGCGCTCACGTGGATCGCGTTTCCCGAGCGGGGCATGTTGGCGGTGCTGATCGGCCGGCGTTTGGACATGGGCGCTCCTTCTCGGACTCGGATGAGGCCGCCCATTCTGTCGTCGATGAAGCTGCTTGCCCAGGAGTCTCTCGCGCAAATCATCGACATTGCGATTACTTGCCTTCGGCCGTCCGAGATTCTCACGGGGTGACATGATGTTCTCACTGTCCGCAGCGCTCGCCGGTCGCGAAGTTCCAGCACGCCCCGCTCGCCCAGGCGCGCGGGCGCTCTCCGGCGGACCGCCGTGCGCGGCGCTGCCGCCGCCGCCGGCCGTGTCGGGGGTGACCCGCACCGCCGGCGCTGCGTTCGGGGAGCCCGGCCATGCCGTGGGCGACAAGAGGCGCCGGCGGCAAGACAACGGCCCCGCGGGGCAAGACAGCGGGTGCCGGCGGCAAGACAGCGGTCTCGCGCGGCAGGACAAGAGGCGCCGGCGGCAAGACAACGGCCTCGCGGAGCAAGACAGCGCGTTCCAGCGGCAAGACAACGGCCTCGCGGAGCAAGACAGCGCGTTCCAGCGGCAAGACAACGGCCTCGCGGAGCAAGACAGCGCGTTTCAGCGGCAAGACGACGGCCTCGCGAGGCAGGACAACGGCCCGAGTGCGAGGCTCGGCTGCTCTCACCCATGGCGCCCTACTCCCGGGAGCGTCGTGTTCAGCGGAGAGCGCTCTGCTTCCTCCCAATCGGACGCACTGGCAGCGCTCGTCCCCCCTTCGTCGGGCTGCAGCGGGAAGCTCGTCAGGGTGGCAGCGCGGCGGGCGAGCTGTTCCCCCGCGACGGGCTCGCCGACCCGGAACACCACGGTCTCCTCCTCGTCCGTTCGGCGGTCGTCGTGCAGCCGCCACAGGCGCTCCCAGTACCGCGCCGGCGTGCCGGTGAAGGTCTCCAGCTGCCGCGCGAGGCCGGGCGTCATGGGCAGGTCGCTCCTCAGCAGCCGCTCCACCTCCCTCGGTTCCAACCCCGTGCACTCGACCAGCTTCCTCCTCCACGAAGGCGTCGTCGCGCAGAACGACTCGAGGACCCTTCCTGGCCAGGGGACGGGGCGCCCTCGGGCGTCTCTCCGCTCGGCGAGCGCCGTATCGACGTGACAGTCCAGGAGGCGCCGGTAGCGGTCCCGCTCCCCCGCTGCCTGCTCCTTCGCATCGGTGAGGGCTGCCTCCTCTTCATCACGCGCCTGCTCGCGCGCCTCGCGAAACCCCCGCTCGCGTCCCAGCGCTTCGCGCGCGGTGACCGCGAAGCCGATCGCGACGCACGCGATCATCGCGAGCCCGATCGGCGAGACGAGCCACATCGCACCCAGCATGTCTTCCATGTTCCCTCCTGAACCGTGAGCACCCCTGCGGGCACACGCCCGCCGTGTCGCGCCGGAGCCGGCACGACCCGCACCCTGTTCGAGCCGTCCTTCGTCGCGCGCGGCGTCGCGGGCAGAGGTGCCCGCCACGCCCGCGCCGAGAGCGTGCGCGCGCTACCGCGCGCCGGTCACGTCGAGCCGCACACCTCCGCGTGGGACTCTGCTCCGGCCGCACCGCCCGGGAGCGCTGCCTGCGGGCGCGGCGTCGCGGGGGCCGAGCGCCGCGCGACGGCGCGGCGCAGCGGAAGCGAAGCGAGGGTCAAGAGAAAAAGCGAGGAGGGAGTCGCTGTTCCTGGAGTGCGCGCCGAGCGCGGGGGTTGAAGACGATCCAGCCGTCCCTCGGCCAACCCGCCGGCATGATGGACCCCCTCCGCGCTGCGGGGGTGGTCCGCCGGTCGCCCTGCCGAGCCGTTTCCGGCCTCCTCTACCTGTCTAGTTCCGGCGAGCGGTCCCGGTTCGCTGCACAATCGTCCGCCGGTTGCATTTTTTTCTCCGCGACCCCGGTGACGCCGTGCGTTGGATGGCGCGGCGAAGCCGTGGCGGGGGGCGGGGCGGGGAGTTGTGCGGCCGGGCTGTCGGAGGCTCACGGCAGCTCCTGGGTGTCGGCGGCGAGGCCGTCCTGACCGGCGCCGGGGCCGCCCTTGCCGCCTTGACCGCCGGCGCAGCTGGGATTGGTGCCGCCGACACCGACGCCGCCCGTGCCGCCGTTGCCGCCCAGGCCTCCCGGCTGGAGGTTGAAGCCGTCCGCGCGGGCGCGCAGGGGCCGTCGCAGCGCACCGCGCCGGCAGCCCGAAGCGACGCGGCGCCGAGGAGCGCTCATCGCCATGGCTCAGCGCCCTCCGAGGCGTGCGAGCACGCACGTCACGTTGTCTCGGCCGCCGTGCTCGTTGGCGAGGTCGATGAGCAACTCGGCGGCGAAGCTCAGGTCGCGGTGCGCTTCGAGGATGTCGGCGATGCGCCGCTCGGGCACCGGGCCCCACAACCCGTCGGAGCAGACGAGGAAGAGGTCACCCGGCAGGGTGGCCTCGACGCGCGATTCGATATCGACGTCGTCGCCGGCCCCGAGCGCGCGGGTGATGACGTTGGCCCGCTCGCTGAGCGCCTCGACCGCCTCCCGTGCTCCGCCGCCGTCGCGGAGCGTCTCTTCCAGCACCGTGTGATCCCGGGTCAGCCGCTCCAGCATGCCGCCGCGCATGCGGTAAACGCGCGAGTCACCGACGTGCGCGATGTAGGCCATGCCGGGCGCGAGCAGGACGCCGGCGAAGGTCGTCGCCATGCCGCGCTGCTCGTCGTGCTGCTGGCTGGCCTCGTAGATGGCCCGGTGGGCGCGTCGCACGCCGAGCACGAGCCGCACCTCGTCGCGGTCGGCGGGGGTCGAGGCCGCGGCGGGCGCCGCGCCGCCGCGGGGCCAGATCCGTTCCAGGTCGGCGTCCTCCTCGAAGCAGCGCTGGACCACCTCGATGGCGATGCGGGACGCGACCTCTCCGGCCGCGCTGCCGCCGAGGCCGTCGGCGACCATGAACAGCCCCAGGTGCGGCAGGGCCGCGAAGCTGTCCTCGTTGTGGCGGCGGTGGCGGCCTACGTCCGATTGCGCCGCCGCCTCGATGGCGAGCTGTGGGTACACGATCGTCCTCCTCGCGTGCTCGTCGCCAAGACGAGCCGAGCCATGGCGCGCCGCGATGCGCGGCGCGCGTTTCGTTGTTCCTGCTCGAGCCGCGCCGCGCGCGGCCTTCGGCCTGCGTCTACGTCGGCGCGGCCAGCGCCGCGCGGTACATCCTCCCGAGCACGCCGAGCCCCGCACCGCGCCAAGCGCGCGGTGTGTGGCTCGGCCGTGCGGTCATCGAAGCTCCTGCTCTCCAGCCGTCGCGCCGTCCTGGCCGGCGTTGTCGGTGATGTTGTTGCTGCCGCCCGGGCCGCCGGTGCCCGGGGTGCCGGGGGTGAGCGAGGTCTGGCCCTGCTGGACGACGGGCGTGCCGCGGAAGGCGATGGCGAGCGAGGGACCGCCGAGGCCGCCGCCGCCGGGGCCGCCGGGACCGCCCTTGCCGCCTTGGCCACCGGCGCAGCCGTCGCTGGCAGCCCCAAGCCCGACGCCACCGGTGCCACCCAAGCCGCCTGAGCCCCCCGGCTGGAGGTTGCCGCCCTTGCCGCCGTTGCCGCCGCGTCCCGCAGTGAGGCTGCAGTCGATGAGGGTGACGCTGGCGTCGATGCTGGCGAGGGCGATGCTGGCGCCGCCTGGAGCGCCGCCCTTTCCTGCCAGGCCGCCGCAGCCGCCAGCGCCGCCGCTGCCGCCGCTGGCGCCCGCGCCCGAGACACCGCCGGTGCAGACCGGGCCGCCCTTGGCGCCGCCGCCGCCACCACCGCCCTGGCCGGGCTTGCCGGGCGTGCCGTCGCCGCCGGGCATGCCGGTGTAGCCGCTCGCGCTCAGCGCGCCGAGGCCGCTTGCGCCGGCGCCGGCGGGGCCGGGGGTGCCGCTCACTCCAAAGTCACCGCCACCGTTGGGCTCGTTGCCAGCACAATCCCAGGCTCCGTTGACCGGCTCGCCGAGACCGCCGCGTGCCCTCTCGGCGGTGCCTTGACTGGTTGCGCCATCGCTGCCGGTGTTCACGTTTCCATTGCCGCCTGCACCGCCGATCGAGAGCACGCCGCCGTCGCATGCGTTCTCGACCAGCGCGCCACCCGACAGCGTCGCGTCGGGTCCCTCCACGTCGTCGAGGTCGCTGCACGCATCGACGCCGTTGCTGCCGGCCGGCGCGCGCTCCGGCGCTTCGCTCGGCGCGTCGTCACCATCGGCGCCATCGGCGGCGTTGCCGGCGACGAGCGCGCAGCGCGCGAGCTCCGCACTCGCACCGTCGGCGAGCACGGCGATCGACGAGCCGCCCATGGACTGCGCGTCGGGCGCGCGCGCCTCGATGTCCTCGATGCGCGTGGTGCCCTCGCCGCGCGCGAGCATCAGCGGGATGGCCTCGGCTTCCGGCGCGACGGTGGTCTTCGTCTGCGCGCCGATCCAGATCCAGCCGTTGGCGCAGTCGAGGCCGCCGAAGAGGGCGACGCCGGCCGGGACCTCGACCGATTCGGCGAACGGCTCGGCGCACGCGTAGACGTCGCTGCCCGTCTCGCCGGCGCGCTGGAGCGCCTCGGCGAGCGTCTTGACCGGCTCGGCCTTGGTGCCCGCGCTGCCGTCGTTGCCGCTCGCGGCGACGAACACGCCGCAGCGGTCGTCGACGGCGCCGTCCGCTTCGCTAGGGATGCAGACGGAGGGCACGACGCTGGTACCCCTGCCCCGGTACTTCTCGCAGGTGAGCATGAACTCGCAGTCGTCGGTCCGGTTGAACCACCAGCCGTCGCAGCCAGGCGCGAGCAGGATCAGCCCCAGCGCCGCGTGGACGCGTGCGTTCCGATGCAGTCTCGTCATCACGTTTTCCCTCGCTCCATCACCAGGCGGTCCGCACGGAGATGCCGGCGCTGCGCACACCGAACCCAGGCACCACGCGTACAGCCGCACGCCCGGCTGCGCTCTCGCTCCCGCGAGGGCACAGCGCGAACGCGAGCGCCGTGAGGGCCATCGCTCCGGATGCGGCGTACGTCACGACCGCCGCGTTGCTCAGGTCATCGGAGCGCCTCGTGGTGTGCCTGAACTCGCGGCACGCTCCCGCGAACGCCGGCGACTCCAGGCACCCCCCGCCGCCCGCGAAGATCTCTTCCTGTTGGGATCTCGCCTCCGCGGTCGCATCGTTCGCCGCCACGGTCATTCCCACGCCGACGCCGAGTGCCATGGCGCTCGCGGCGCCGAGCGCGATCACCGGTACCCAGCTGCGCTGCTCGACGTGCGCTGGAACCGCGACGTTCTGCCCCGGCTTTGCCGCAAGCTGCACGGCGCTCGGGCCGTGCCCTGCCGCCTTGCCCGCCGGCGCTCGCGCCGCGTCGACCGCCGCCGTGTTCTCTCGTGCCTCCGCCGCCGCCTCGCTCTTCGCCAGGGCCAACGTCAGCGTCACCGCCGCGGTCTCTCCCTTGGCGACGCGCACGGTCTTCAGCGCCGGCGCGTAGCCGTCGAGGCGCGCCTCGATCGCGTGCTCGCCGGGCTCGACGAAGATCTCTCCCGCGAGCGGCGCCTTTCCTGCGGGCTTGCCGTCGACTCGCACCTCGGCGAGCGGGGCGCTGACGGTGACGGCGAGCGCGCCGACGTGGGCGCGCGACGTGGCGAGCCGCTGCTGCGCGGTGGGCTTGAGGTGGGCGACGGCGCTGAGGAGCGGCCAGCCCCGGAGCGCGAACGAGAGGTGCTCCGCGGCGAGCGCGTGCTTTCCCTGCTGGTAGGCCGCGCTGCCCACGTTGTACGCCACGTCGAAGGCCGGTCGTGCTTCGGCCCGGTCGCCGCGCGTGACGAGCGCGCTCGCGAGCAGCAGCGCGACCGCCGGCGCGACGCTGCGACAGGAGCGCCGTGGTGTCGTTCTTCGATCTCGTGCTCGTGTCATCGCCATCGTGTCACCCATGCCTCATCGCGGGCACACGCCCGCCGTGTCGCGCCGGAGCCGGCACAACCCGCACCGTGTTCGATCCGTCCTTCGTCGCGCGCGGCGTCGCGGGCAGAGGTGCCCGCCACGCCCGCGCCGAGAGCGTGCGCGCGCTACCGCGCGCCGGTCACATCGAGCCGCACACCTCCGCGTGGGATCGCGCTCCGGCCGCGCGGCCCGAGAGCGCTGCCTGGGGGCGCGGCGCCGCGGGGGCCGAGCGCCGCGCGACGGCGCGGCGCAGCGGAAGCGAAGCGAGGGTCAAGAGAAAAGGCGAGGAGGGAGTCGCTGTTCCTGGAGTGCGCGCCGAGCGCGGGGGTTGAAGACGATCCAGCCGTCCCTCGGCCAACCCGCCGGCATGATGGACCCCCTCCGCGCTGCGGGGGTGGTCCGCCGGTCGCCCTGCCGAGCCGTTTCCGGCCTCCTCTACCTGTCTAGTTCCGGCGAGCGGTCCCGGTTCGCTGCACAATCGTCCGCCGGTTGCATTTTTTTCTCCGCGGCCCCGGTGACGCCGTGCGTTGGATGACGCAGCGAAGCTGCGGCGGAGGTCGGGGAGGGGAGCCGTGGGGTCAAGCTGTCGGGGGTTCACGGCAGCTCCTGGGTGTCGGCGGCGAGGCCATCCTGGCCGGCGTTGTCGGTGATGTTGTTGCTGCCGCCCGGACCGCCGGAGCCCGGGACGCCGGGGGTGAGCGAGGTCTGGCCCTGCTGGACGACGGGCGTGCCGCGGAAGGCGATGGCGAGCGAGGGGCCGCCGAGGCCGCCGCCGCCGGGGCCGCCGTTGCCGCCTTGGCCGCCCTTGCCACCGTCGCACGCCGCCTTGGAGCCACCGACGCCGACGCCACCGGTGCCGCCGATGCCTCCCAGGCCCCCCGGCTGGAGGTTGCCGCCGTTGCCGCCGTTGCCGCCGCGTCCCGCAGTGAGGGTGCAGTCGATGAGCGTGACGCTGGCATCGATGCTGGCGAGGGCGATGCTGGCGCCGCCCGCGAGGACGTCGCCGCCCCAGGCGCCTCCCGGTGCGGCAGGAGGCCCTCGTGACTCGCGCGCAGCGCGTCCGGAGGCGCGCCGAACGCCTGCGTCGCGATGTCGGGCTCGGACCGGGCGCGCGCCGGCCACGCGGGCAGCGGCAGGGTCGTGGGCATCCGCTCCGTGAACCCCTTGCCGCGCAGCTCGCCCGAGGCGCCGCCGCTCGCCGGCGCGAACGGCAGCGCGCTCGCGAGCGGCACGAGGCGAAGGGGATCGAGCGGCACCGTCGCGTGGACGGCGCCCGTCGGCGGGGCGGCGCTGGCCGGCGGCGCCGCGACGGCCGCCACCTCGGCGCCGGTCGGCCGGGCGGCGCTCGCCGTCGCGGCCGCCTCCGCCTCGCTCGCCGGCCGCGCGCCGGCGCCGCCCGAGCCGTCCGATCGGTCGAGATCGGCCGCGGAGACCGCGGCCTGGCGCGCCACCGTCCACCGCCCGTGCGCGAGGTGCTGCGCGAGCGCATGGGCCGGCGGCACCTGCCGCTGCAGGACACACTCGTCCACCAGCGCGCGGAGCGCGCTCTCCACCTCCGTGAAGGTCTGGAACCGCGCGTTGCGGTCGATCGCGACGCACCGGGCCACGAGCGGCCACACGATCTCCGGGCAGTCGGGGACGAGCTCGTGCACCGGCACCGGCTCGGCGAGGAGGTGCCCCGCGAGCGTCTCCTCGGCCGTCGGCGGATCGGCGTCGTTGATGAACAGGTGCGTCCCCGTCAGCACCTCGTAGAAGATCGCGCCGAAGGCGTAGATGTCGGCGCGGCTGTCCGGCTTCTGGTGCGGGATCTTCTTCGCCAGGCTGTAGATCGTCTTCACCTGCTCCGGCGACATGTACCGGATCGTCCCCACGTCCGGCATGTCGTCGGTGTTCATGCCCCCGTCGGCGAACTTGGCGATGCCGAAATCGAGCAGCCACACGTGCCCACGCGCGTCGCCCTCCGTGCCGATCATGATGTTCTCGGGCTTGAGATCGCGGTGCCAGATCTTCTTCGAATGGACGAACCGCATCGCCTCGGCGACCTGGAGCATGATGTACAGCGCGTTCAGGAAGTCGAAGCGGTACGCCCTCGTGAGCAGCCGCCGCAGCGTCCTGCCCTCGAGGAACTCCATGACGATGAACGCGACGTTGTCCGGCGAGACGCCGGCCCGCCGCATCGACACGATGTGCGGGTGCCGGAGCTTCGGGTAGAACTTGCACTCCTGCCGGAAGCGCCGCGCGAAGTCCTCTCGGCTCCGGTGCCGCGGCGACATGCACTTGATGGCGACGATATCCTCGGAGTACTCGTCGACGGCCCGGTACACCTCGCCCATGCCGCCGCGATCGACGACATCGGTGATGCGGTACTCCAGGAAGGTGTCGCCCGGCCGGAGCGGCGCAGGGAGGCTCATGCGCGGACCTCCGGGCGGTCGCGCCGAGAGGGCGTACGGGGTCTCCTGACTGCGGAGGCGAGTCGCGGGGGGCGGCGGCGGGGGCGCAGGACGACACGCTGGCTGACGAAGGTGAAGATCCGGTGATCGAGGCGTGCCTTCGAGACGCCCTGGCTCCCTACACGAAGGCGCTCTCGCCGGAGCAGCTCCTGGGCTACCGGCGTTATCTCACGGTGTTCATCAAGACGCACCCCTCGGCCGCCCCGCTGTACGAGCGGCTCCGCGGGCGAGCGGCCCTCGACGCGAGCGCCGCCGTGCCGAAGGAGAGCGACGGAGACCACGAGGACGGTGCCCTGGTGTGGCCGGATGGCACGTGGGGAGAGCGCGGGTGAGCGAATCTCGGCCCCCTCGCGCGCCGGACCCGCGCCGCGATCCACGCGTCGTACGCGCTCTCCCGGAGGTGCGCCGCATCGCGCGAACCGTCGCGCGCACCTACGGGGTGCGCCCGCGCGACGTGATCGAGGAATGCGAGCAGATCGCCTGCCAGGCGCTCGTCGAAGCGTTCTCCGGGTTCGATGCGTCCCGCGGTGTGCCCCTCGTCCACTTTGCGTGGAAGAGGGTCGTCGGCGCGGTGAGGGACTGGATCGCTCGCGAGGCGTCGCCCTCGCGTGCCGGCGTCGACGCCGGGGACCACGTCGCTGACGCGCTCCGCTTCGAGGGCGATCCGTTCGAGGGCGACGGCGCGACGCTGGAGCGGCTCTCAGGCTCCTGCCGAGCGCTCGCCTTCGCCTGTTTCCTGGGCGACTGCCCCGAGCTCCTCGACGCCGGGCCGCACGACGCGCTCGTGCGCGCCGAGACCCTGGACGCGCTCGCCCAGGCGCTCGATCGCGCCGACGAGCGCGAGCGGCGCCTGATCGCGCTGCGGTACGGAGGCGACCTCTCCTGGGCGAAGGTCGGCGAGGAGCTCAGCGTCCACCAGAAATTCGCCCAGAGGCTCGATGAGCGGCTCCGCGAACGGTTGGGACGAGCCCTCCGCCAGCAAGGGATCTGCGAGGCTCCGCCGGCGGAGGGGGAGTAGCGCGCATCTCAGGGGAAGATCTCGCGCTCTCCATACACCGCGGCGAGCCGCTGCAGCGCCACGGCATAGGCGGCGAGGCGCAGCGTGCACTTCTTCTGCCGCGCCAGCTCGGTCACCTCGCGGTAGGCCCGCTTCATCGCCTTCTCGAGCCGGGAGTCGACCTCCTCGAGCGTCCACGTCTCCGAGCGCTTGTTCTGCACCCACTCGTAGTAGCTCACCGTGACGCCGCCCGAGTTGGCGAGGATATCGGGCAGGATATGGATCCCGCGCTCCAGGAGGATCTTCTCCCCCTCGGGCGAGCACGGCCCGTTCGCGCCCTCGGCCACGAGGCGGACCTGCAGCCAGCCCGCCTCCTCCACGCCGACCTGGTTCTCCAGGGCCGCCGGGATGAAGATGTCCGCCTTGAGCCGGAAGAACTCCTCGCGGCTGATTGGCTTGCCGGCAGGGTAGCCCGCGATCGAGCGGTTCTTCTTCACGTAATCCTGCAGCTTGTGCGGATTGAACCCTTCCGGATTGTACAGATACCCGGTGTGATCGCCGACCGCGACGGTCGAGGCGCCGAGCTTCGACAGGAGCACGGCCGTGTTCGAGCCGACGTTGCCGAAGCCCTGCACGAGCAGCGTCGCGCCGCCGAGGTTCACGTCGTTGTCCTCGGCCCACTCGGTGATGCAGTGGACGACGCCCTGGCCCGTCGCCTTCTCGCGACCGTACGTGCCGCCCGACGCCACCGGCTTGCCCGTCACGACGCCCTTCACCGCCTGCTTGAAGAGCTGGCCGACGGTGTTCATGTACGTGTCCATGGCCCAGGCCATGGTCTTCGCGTCGGTGCCCATGTCGGGAGCCGGGATGTCCGTCTCCGGGCCGATGTTCCCGCCGAGCGCATGGAAGAAGCGGCGTGTGATCCGCTGGAGCTCGGCGCGCGACACCTCGTTCGGGTTGAACTTGATTCCCCCCTTTCCGCCGCCGAGCGGCAGGTTCATCAGCGCGCACTTCCACGTCATCATCGCGGCCAGCGCCTTGAGGTCGTCGAGCGATACCGTCTCGTGATATCGAATGCCCCCCTTGAACGGCCCGAGGAGGTTGTTGTGCTGGATCCTGTAACCCTTGAAGAGCCGGATGCTGCCGTCATCCATCCGTACAGGGAAATTGACGATGATCTCGTTCTTCGGCTGGCTCAGGATCGTGGTGATGTAGCCCGGTACCTCGATCAGCCGGGCCGCCTCGTCGAGATAACCCTGGACGACTTTGAAGAACTCGTATTTGTGCCTGTGGCTCGGAACAGCAGGGACGCTCACAGGCGAAGTCGCGTTCTTGGTACTGAGTTGTTCTTCCATGGCTATGTAACTTTCTAGTGCGCCGAGCGCTTCCGTTCAACGTCGGGCGCAACCATGCGATGCGTCATCGCGGCTCCGGACGGGCGGGGCGATGCGTCAGGCCGCCAGTGTGCGAGGAGGCGCCGCGTTGACGGCGGGAGAGCCGCGTCGGGGGGCGAGGCTGCGGCGCGCGCGCGTGCGATGTGGGTGTCGCACATCGATGGATGCGCGGTCTTTGGACGGCGCACGGCGCACCGCGCGCGGCGCCGTTCAGGGCCTCGACCACAGGACATACAGATACGTGATGGTCCCGGTCACGAGCAGGGCATCGACGCGGTCGAGGATGCCGCCGTGGCCGGGCACGATCCCGCCAGAGTCCTTGATCCCGAAGGAGCGCTTGAACAGGGACTCCCCGAGGTCTCCCGCCT
Source organism: Sorangium sp. So ce281 (assembly GCF_051527395.1). Lineage (NCBI taxonomy): Bacteria > Pseudomonadati > Myxococcota > Polyangiales > Polyangiaceae > Sorangium > Sorangium sp. So ce281. The sequence goes on along the minus strand of NZ_CP150322.1, from coordinate 8,142,848 downwards.
GACCGAGGCCGCCCGCGACGATCGCGAGCGCGAGCGCGTCCACGAGCGGCAGCGACCGGAGGAACCAGAAGTGAGCAAGGAGCGCGCCGATCACGGCGAAGAGCAGGCCGCCGAGCGCGCCCTCGACGGTCTTCTTCGGGCTCACGGCCTCGTAGAGCTTGCGCCGGCCGAGGAAGCGGCCGGCGAAATAGGCGCCGGTGTCGGAGAACCAGGAGAGCAGCATCGCCAGCACGACGAACGAGGGGCCGTCGGCGCCCCCGTCGCGGCGGAGGAGCGCCAGCGCGCCGAGCCCGCCGCCCACGTAGAGCGGGCCGAAGGTCATCGCCAGCACGCGCAGCGCCGCGGTGCGCATCTCGCCGAGGCGCACCAGCGTGATGAGCATCGCGACGAACGGGAGCAGGAAGATCAGCGCGAGGAGCGCGCCCGGCGAGCCGCTGAATCGCCAGATCACGCCGAGGACGGCCAGGGTGAGCGCGACGCCGATGGCCCGCGCGACGCGGTCCTCGGCGTGCGTCATCGCGAAGAGCTCGAGCGCGCCGATGGCGGAGGCGACCGCGACGAGCGCCGCCCAGCCCCAGCTCGGGCCGAGGTAGAGCAGCGAGAGGAGCAGGGGCGCGGCCACGAGCGCGGTGAGGACCCGCATCGTGAGGTTGGAGGCAGCCAATCTCAGACCCCCGTCCGTGAGCCGTCGTGGGAGGCCTGCGAGGCGGGCGCGGCGAGCTCGCGCGCGCGCCACGGCCGCTCCGCGTCGAGCGCGCCCCGCGCGCTGGCGGGCTCGCCCCCGGCGCCGCCCTCCGCGTCGTGCGCGGCGGCGCCGCCGCGCCGCTGGTAAGCCGCGATGGCGGCGAACAGGTCGTCCTCGGTGAAGTCGGGCCACAGCCGCTCGGTGAACGACAGCTCGGCGTACGCGGCCCCGTAGAGCAGGAAGTTGGAGAGCCGCTGCTCGCCGCCGGTGCGGATGATGAGATCCGGCTCACCCACGCTCAGGCTCGGCAGCCGCGCGGCGAGCAGCGCCCCGTCGATCGACTCCGGATCGAGCCTGCCGGCGACCGCCTCCATCGCGAGCTCGCGCGCCGCGGCGGCGATCTCCTCGCGCGCACCGTAGGACAGCGCCAGCGCGAGCGTCATCTGGCGGTTCGTCGCGGACGCCTTCCGGAGCGGGTCGAGCACGTCGCGCACGGCCTCGGGGAGCCGGCTGATGTCGCCGATCGCGACCAGGCGGATGTCGTTCTCGAGGATCTCGCAGCGCTCGCTCATCAGGTACTCGCGCAGCAGCCCCATCAGCGCGTCGACCTCGTTCCGGGGCCGCGCCCAGTTCTGCTCGCTGAACGCGTACAGCGTCAGCGCCTCGACGCCGAGCCTCCGGCAGACGCGCACGATCCGCCGCACGGCGGCGCTGCCGGCCTTGTGCCCGGCCTCGCGCGGCTCGCCGCGCAGCTCCGCCCAGCGGCCGTTGCCATCCATGATGATTCCGACGTGGCGCGGCAGATTTCTGGCTTCTACGAGGTTCATCGGCGGGGGCAGTTTCCTCTGTTGACTACCGACTGTCGACTGTTGAGTCTTCACGCGCATGAGCACAGGGGTTGGTCTCACGGTCACGCTGCGCGTCAGGATGGGCGCGCACGACGCACATTACGCGGGCGAGCTGTGCGATGGAGCGCGTATTCTCGCGCTCTTCGGGGACGTCGCCACCGAGCTCCTGATCCGCCTCGACGGCGACGAGGGGCTCTTCCGCGCGTACGAGGCGGTCGAGTTCCTCGCCCCGGTCCGAGCAGGCGACTTCATCGAGGCGACCGGGGTGGTCACCAAGGTCGGCGCCACGTCGCGCGCGATGGCGTTCGAGGCGCGCAAGGTCGTCGCCAGCGTCCGCGAAGCCGGGGTGGCGCCCTCGGCGGCCGACGCGCTGGCCGAGCCGGTCATCGTCTGCCGGGCGCTCGGCACCTGTGTCGTCCCGAAGGAGCTCCAGCGTCGGCCGCGCCTCGTCCTGCCGGCGCTGTCGGCGCCGCCCCCGGACCACGCGCAGCTCCCGGAGCCGCGGCCCATCATCACGCCGCCCCCCCGGATCCTGGTCACGCCGCCGCAGAGCGCCCTCATCCTGACGGCCGCGATCGTCGGCGCGGAGACGACCCGGGCGCAGACGCCGCACCTCCCCATCACGCCGCGCGAGCTCGCCGACGAGGCCGCCCGCTGCCGCGACGCGGGCGCCTCGGTGGTCCACCTGCACGTCAGGAACCCGGACGGGTCGCCGAGCCAGTCGCGCGCGCTGTTCGCCGAGGCGATCGCCGCGATCAACGAGAAGACGGACGTCATCGTCCAGACGTCGACCGGGGGGGCCGTCGGGATGAGCGTCGACGAGCGCGCCCAGCCGCTGCTCTGCAGCCCCGAGATGGCCACCCTGAACTGCGGGACGCTCAACTTCGGCGACGGGATCTTCGACAACACCCGGCCCCTCATCCGGGACATGGCGGCCCGGATCCGCGCCGGGGGGAGCGTCGCCGAGCTCGAGTGCTATGAGGTCGGCCATATCCATGAGGCGCTCAGCCTTGTCGCCGAGGGGCTCCTCGCGGAGCCGCTCCACTTCCAGTTCGTCCTGGGGGTGCCCGGCGGCATCGCGGCGCGCGAGGACGTGCTCCGGTTCATGATCACCCAGATCCCGCAAGGCGCCGCCTGGGGCGTCGCCGCCGTCGGCCGCCACCAGCGCCCGATGACCGAGCTCGCCATGCAGCTCGGCGGGCACGCGCGGGTCGGGCTGGAGGACAACATCTACCTGGACAAGGGCGTGCTCGCCGAGGGGAGCGCGCCGCTCGTCGCGCGCGCCGCCGCCTTCGCGCGGAGCGTCGGCCGCGAGGTGGTCGAGCCGGACCGCGCGCGCCAGCTCCTCGGGATCCGCCCGCGCGCCGCGGCCCAGGCCGGCGCGGCCTCCGGAGGGAGCGCGCGCGCGCAGGGATGACGGACCGACCGCTCTCGCCGTGGATCGATCACCTGCGCGGCCGGCTCCCGATCGTGCTCGGCGTCGCTCTTCTCGGGGCCGTCGCGCGGCTCTCGACCCCGCCCCCGCCGGCGCGGACCGCGGACGCCATCGCCGGGATGCTCGGGGAGGCGATCGGCGGCGCCGTCGACCCGGACGACTTCGTCTGGGAGGAGCGCGGCGGGTTCTTCTCCGACGCGCTTCTGGGCCGCCGGGTGCTGTTTCTTGGTGTCCCGCGCCTCCCGCAACCGGGCGACGCGGAGCGCGCGCCCGACGCGGAGCGCGCGCCTGACGGGCGCGGCGCCGCCGAGCTGTACCGGGCGCGCGTGCGGCTCACCCGCTCCGGCCGGCCGGTGAGCCTGGACGGCGTGCGCAACCTGACCGGGACGCCCCTCGGCGACGATCGCGGCCTCGTCGCCCGCGGCAGCCGCGTCGCGGTGACCACCACCGCGTTCGGCGTCGTGCAGGGGATCACGCAGCTCGATCTGGGCGGCGATGGGCGCGCGGGAGCGCGGCCCGTCGGCGAGCGGCTCCGCGCGGCGATCGACGGCTGGCTCGAGACCGGGAGCGTGGACGGCGCGTCGCGCACCGAGATCTCGTTCGACAACCCGCCCGCGTCTGCGCAGCTCGACCTCGTGGACGAGGGCCTGGTGATGGCGCTCGGGCCGGAGGCGGTCCCGGCGGCGCTCAACGCCGGCACCGGCGAGGTCGACACGGGCGGGCGTGATCCGTTCGTCGCCCGCGCGCACCACCTCCCGCGCCGCGTGCCCTCGCTCGGCGAGCTCGCCGGGCCGTCCGCCGAGCGCCTGCTCGGTCCGAGGGCGGCGGCCGCGGTCGAGCGGCTCGCGCTCGCCGTGGATCGCGCGGCGGCGAGGCTGCGCGCCGCGCCGGCCGCCGCGTACGTGACCCGCGGCCCCGCGTCTGCCGAGCCCGCGCCGGAGGGGTGGCCTTCGCTCTGGCCGCCGCCGCCGGTCGCGCCGGCGGTCGATCCCCCGCTCCCGGGGGAGGGCGCCTGGGAGCTGGTGGCTCCCTCGCTCCCGCGCGCGCTCCCCGGCGTCGAGGAGGATCCGCGGCGCCCCTCCAGCCCGTTCGCCGCGACGACCCTCCGGCCCGATCCGCGGCGGCCGGAGCTGCGCGTCCACCTGCTCGCGATCGACACGCGGCACATCCGGTTCACCTTGCAGGCGGGATACGAGGCCCCCAGGCCGACCGTCGGCCCGCGCGGCACGGGGCAGCTCCCCGACGCGTCGACGCTCCGCGGCGCCATCGGCCTCGGCGCCTCCACGCGCGAGCCGGGCGCGCCCCCCGCCGGGACGGAGGCGCTCGGCATGGTCGTCGGCGGCCGCGCGCTCGTGCCCCCGCGCGACGGCGCGGCGACGCTCGGGGTCGACCTCTCGGGCCGGCCGTACTTCGGCGCGTGGCCGTCCGGCGGGGACGTCGAGCGCGTCCCCTGGGCGCTCTGGCAGCGCCCGGCGGCGAGCCCCGGCGCGCCCCGCGCGGAGGGATCCGCGCGCTTCCCCTGGGCGCTCTGGCAGGGCCCCTCGCTCTTCGAGGCAGGGAGCGCCGCGGCCCCGCTCGCCATCCTCGCCGGCCCTCCCGCGGAGCGCGCCCCGGCCGGCGCGACGCTCTCGCCCGGCGGCGGCGACGACCTCCTGGTCGAGCGCGCGGCGCTGTGCATGACCGACCGCGGCTTCGTGGTCCACGCGTGGGGCAGCGCCCTCGACGCGGCCGCGCTCCGGGCGGCGCTCGAGCGCGCCGGGTGCCTGGCCGGCGTCTCGCTGGGCAGGGCGCCGGACCCCCTCGGCGTCGCCTTCCTGAGCCCCCGGCAGGACGGCGTCCTGACCGCCGAGCGCCTCTCGCCCGCGATGTCGATCGCGCCGCCGGAGCACGCCGCGGCCGCGTCGCCGCGTCCCTTTCTCTTCTTCGAGTCGCGCTGGACGCTCGTCCCCCCGGCGCCGGACCTGTCGCTGCCGGGCGAGCGCGTGGGCTGGGCCGAGGACGGCGGCGCGCAGCCGCCCCCGGCGTGGAGCCCGGCCGTGTACGCCGCCGACACCGTGCACCTCGGCGCGCAGGTCCGCGTCCACGCCTTCGCTCCGGACCGGTTCCTGTTCCGCCTCCGCGCCGGCTCGCGCGAGATCTCGCCGCGGAGCGCGCCGAAGCTCGACGCCGAGGTGCCGGCCGACGAGCGGCGGCAGGTCCTCGCGGCGATCGGCGTCGGCACCGGCCGGCGGCGGGGCCCGCGCGGGCTCGCCGTGGGCGGCACCGTCGGCCTTCGCTTCCGCGGCGAGGGAGGCTTGCTGCTGGTCCGCCAGGGCCGCGTCGAGATCCGCCCGGCGGGCGGCGCCCCGCTCGCGCCGGGCGCGGACGCGACCGAGCTGCCGCTCACCGCCGACGACGGCAGGCTGCGGCCGGAGGCGCGCGAGATCGGGACCATGCGCCGGCGCAGCGCTGCCTGCGTGCTCGACGACGGCACGCTGCTCGTGGCCACGACCACCTTCGACAGCGACGAGGCGACGACCGAGGCGCTGCTCGACCTCGGCTGCGCCCGCGTGGTCGCGCTCGATCGCGGCGCGCACCGCAACGCGTTCGTGCACCGGGCCTCCGGGGAGCCCGCCCTCCAGCAGACCTACGAGGAAACCGCGCTCTTCGCGGTCGGCGTCGCGATGCCCGGCCGGGCGCGCCGGCTCGCCCCCTGAGCGCGGGCGGCGGTCAGGCGTGGGACAGCATGCCTCGCAGCATGCCGAGCGCGCGCGTGTGCAGCTGCGAGACGCGCGGCTCGCCGATCCCGAGCTCTGCGCCGATGTCCTTCAGCTTCGCCCCTTCGAAGTAGTACATGCCGATGACGCGCCGCTCCCGCTCCGGGAGCTGCGCGATCGCGAAGGACAGCGCCCGCCGGGTCGCCTGCGCCGAGATCGCCTCGATCGGGTCGTCTTCGCCGGACATGTGCGCCGACTCCTCGGTCGGGGTCACCTCGCTCAGGCTCACGAAGACCGTCGCGCCGCCGACCCTGCTGGCGGCTTCCGCCTCGACCGCCTCGCGCGCTCGCCGCGAGAGCCAGTCCTGCGCGCGGAGCTCATCGACGATCGCGCCGCGGATCCGGAGCTTCGCGTAGCCGGCGAACGTCTCGCCGTCGCTCCCGCCGTTCTTGCGGAGCGAGTCGACGAGCCCCAGCATCCCTGCGCTGAGCAGGTCGTCGCGCTGCACGTTGGGCGGCAGGTGGCGCGACACCTGCCGCACCAGCTTGCGGACGAGCGGGAAGTACCCCCGCAGCACCTCCGGGCGGAGCGGCGCGCACGTCGGCTCGTGGTCGCGCGGCCCGCCCGCGCAGGCCGCCCCGGGACAGCGCGGCAGGCTACACGGGCCGCCGTCCGGCTCGATGTCCGGCTCGCCGTTTGGATCCAGCAGCTGCCACGGACCCTCGTAGGTGCAGGCCGACGTGACCTCCACGGATTCCCAAATTTCGTGCGCGGATCTTGACGCGGCCTCCGCGGCCTCCCAAAGCTCGCGGGAGAGCGACGCCGCCGGCTCCTGCACCGCGACGCTCGGCGCTCCATCGAGGCCGAGCGCAGAAGGCGCCGCGATCAGCGCGTGCTCACACGGGACGACCGGACACGCCGCGCCAAAGGCGACCGGCTGGACGAACCCGCCCCCGTCACAGCACGCGGAGAGCGACATGGAAGGAGCGAGCCCCTCCCGCTGCAGTCGGGTCGATTGCTGCACGTGAGGTGGATTGGTGCCACAACTCTCGCAGCGTGCAAGGCAGAGCCGCGCAATTGTGTCTGGTGCGGATGTTCAGTGTGTGGATTATAGCCAGCGGCCGGGACAGCTCACCTTTTCGCGGGCGAAGTTTCACGAGCAGGGGTGGGTGAACCTGACCCCAGGACCTTCTCCGTATCGCTGCCGCTTCGCGCCGTGTCCGAGTTTGTCCCTGTAGTATTCATGGTTTGCGGCTGAGTGGCACGGGGCTCGCCTGACCCATACACTTCTTCTTCTGCGGACACGGGGACATCGCGCGCCGCTTCATCGGCCCCGACAGAACCCTTCGCTCCCGCGTAGCGCGGCGGCTCTCCAGGCCCTGAGTAATCCACCCAGTACACTTTATCTGATCTGACGTCCAGGTGAACGAACGTAGAGTTGGGATAATATCCGACACCTGCGTTGCGGAAACCTCGGCAGAAATCGCGGACCACGGTGTTGGGCACGCCCTCGACCATGAAATCGACGGCGCGACCGTGGTTGTGGTTGGAGTGCGGGGTGTACTGGGTGGGTGAGTAGGGGCGATAACCGCTGACGACGCGGAGGGGCCTGCCGCCGAAGTGGTCGCTCACCATGCCAATCAGCGTCGCGAGCCGCGGATCGATGGGAATCGAGGCGGTGGGGGACGCGCGCATCAGCCGGCTGAGCTTGGGGAGGGCCTTGGGCACGAGCCGCCCCTTCGGCGTGAGCAGCCGGACGTCCAGCCGCTCGGCGCCTCGCACCAGGCGGACCCATCCGGGGCGCTTGGGGCGCTGCGCATAGCGCTTGTTCGGCGGCATCGCCGCGTCCCTCTTCGTCGACCCCTTCCCCGGGGGACGGGCCGCGGCGCCGCGCTCCTTCGCGCCGGTGCCGCGGCTCCGCTCGCGCTCGTCGCGCAGCGCGGCGGCCCGGCCGGGCGCGCCGCGCGTGGACCGCGCGCGCGCGCCGGGCTGACCCCGCTCCGGGATCACGAGGACGAGGCCCGGATGGATCCGCTGGCCACGCTTGAGCCCGTTCGCCTCGCGGAGCGCGTCGACCGTGATGCGGTACCGCTTCGCGATCTTGCCGAGCGTCTGGCCGGCGTAGACCGTGTGGTGCCCGTCCTCGGCGATCGCCGTGCCCGGCGCGGCGCTCACGAGAAAGGCCGCCGCGAGGGCGGCGAGGGCACATCGCAGCCGCGATGACCAAGAGGTGGGTTCCATCGCGGCCCCGGCGCGGGGGCCGATGCCGCAGAAACGGGAGAACTCCGGATGCATGAGGGGACTCTGACCTGATGTCATCCGTGCCCGACGACCGAGCCCCGGACGGTGCTACCCTGGGCTGGCGCGCGCTCGCCGGCCCGACCGGCGGCGCAGCACCGCATATCGAACTTCGATAGGCGGGCGGGAGGCGAGCGTAAAGCGGTTTTTTGCCCAGCGATCGCCGGTGGTGCGAAGCTTCGCCAGAAGCGACCAGAGGCGATCGCAGGGGATCGGGCGCCCGGGAGCCGGGCAACGCAGCCCGGGCTTCCCTTGCTTCACCACGGCGGGCGCGGAGCAGGACGGACGGGATGTCGGAAGGCAAGAACTTGATCGGGGTCGATATCGGGTCGAGCGCGATCAAGATCGCTCAGATCAAGGAAGGCCGCAGGGGCTATGGCCTCGTGCGGCTCGGTTACGCGCCGCTCGCGCCGCAGGCCATCGTCGACGGCCACGTCATGAACGCGCAGGCCATCGTCGAGGCGCTCGGCCGGGCCTTCTCCGAGGCCAAGATCCGCCAGCGCGAGATCGCGCTCAGCATCAGCGGCCAGGCGGTCATCATCCGCAAGATCACGGTGCCGCTCATGACCGCCGCCGAGCTGGACGAGCAGATCCAGTGGGAGGCCGAGCAGCACATCCCCTTCGACATCAAGGACGTCCACGTCGACTACGAGGTGCTGCGCCGGCGCCCCGAGGCCGGGCAGATGGACCTCCTGCTCGTCGCCGCGAAGCGCGACGAGATCAACGACTACACCCAGATCGCCAGGACGGCGAAGCTCAAGCCCATGGTGGTCGACATCGACGCGTTCACCGTCCAGAACCTGTTCGAGGTGAACCGCGGCATCCCGCCGGACCAGACGTTCGCCATCATCAACGTCGGCGCGAGCCTCGCGTCGATCAACATCGTGTCGCGCGGCGCGAGCGCGTTCACCCGCGACATCGGCAACGGCGGCAACTACATCACCGAGCAGATCCAGCGGAAGCTCGGCATCAGCTTCGAGCAGGCCGAGGAGTTCAAGTGCGCCAGCGTGACCTCGGGGCCGGGCGGCGTGCCCGCGCAGGTCATCGAGACCATCGAGCAGGTGTGCGACTCGATCGCGGGGGAGATCCAGCGCTCGCTCGACTTCTTCCTGGCGACGAGCGGTGAGGGCGACATGCACCGCATCTACCTGACCGGCGGCTCGTCCAACCTGCCGGCGCTGCCCGCCGCGATCGGGCGGCGCGCCCGGGTGGCCGTCGAGCTGATCCAGCCGATGGAGCGCATCACCGTGGAAGCGAAGGAAGTCAACCAGGAGCTGCTCCGGCTCCGGGCGGCGCAGTTCTGCGTCTCGCTCGGGCTGGCGATGCGCAAGGACCGGGAGAAGCGCTCGTGATTCGCGTCAACCTTCTCCCGCAGCGGCGCGGCACGCGCGGGGCCGCGCCCCAGGCGAGCCAGCGGTGGCTGCTCGTCACCCTCGGCGTCGTGATCCTCGAGATCGTCGCGCTCTTCCTCTTCCACCAGACGAAGGTCGAGGAGCTCGACGAGCAGAACCGGAAGAACTCGCTGCTGCAGAGCCAGATCCAGGACATCCGCACGCTCGTGGCGAACCACGAGGAGATCAAGAAGGCGCTCGAGGTGCTGCGCGCGCGCGAGGACGCGATCGCGAAGCTCCAGGCCGCGCGCAGCGGGCCGACCGCGGTGCTCCTCGAGCTCGCGCAGCTGCTCACGAACGGCAAGGGGCCGACCGCCGACCCGGACAAGCTCGCGCAGCTCCGCAAGGAGAACCCGCTCGCCGTCTACAACCCGTCCTGGGACAGCCGCCGGCTGTGGCTCACGAGCTACGTCGAGTCCGAGCGGACCGTGCGCGTCGAGGGGCTCGCGCGCGACGGCACCGACGTCTACGAGCTCGCCCAGCGGCTGAAGCTGTCCTCGTACTTCTACGACGTGCAGCTGCTCCCGGGGAAGAAGGAGAACGAGAAGGCGTCGCGGCTCGAGCTCGTCTCGTTCGCGCTGCAGCTGAAGGTGAGGTACTGATGGCCACGAAGCCCATGCCCGTGCAGGCCGGCTCGGCGCTCGACCGGCTGCCGCCGCTCGCCAAGCTCGGCGTCGGCGCGCTCTTCGCGGCGCTCGTCGGCATCCTGTACTTCGTCGGCTTCTACGCCGACGTCGACTCGCAGATCGAGGGCGCCGTGCAGAAGCAGGGCGCGCTCCAGGCGGAGCTCACCAAGGCGCAGGCGTCCAAGGCCGCCTACCAGAAGGACCTCGACGAGAAGACCCGCCGCGAGCAGATGAGCCGCGAGCAGAAGAAGATCCTCCCGGACGAGTCCGAGACGCCGGCCTTCCTCTCCGCCATCCAGGGCGTGGCGACCGTCTCCGGCGTCAACCTGACGTCATGGAGCCCCACCGAGGAGATCCCGCAGGAGTTCTTCTCCAAGGTGCCGATGCAGCTCACGCTCTCCGGCAAGTTCCACCAGGTGGCGAAGTTCTTCCACGGCGTGGGGCAGCTCGATCGCATCATCAACCTCGAGGAGGTCGAGATCAAGGAGCCGAAGGTCGTGGGGAGCGACGTGGAGGTCAAGGTGCAGTGCCTCGCGACCGCGTTCCGCGCCGTGCGCGCCGGGGAGACCGCGACGAGCGGCGTGAAGCGCCGCAGCGGCGGAGGTGTCCGGTGAAGGCCGGCCGGATGATGCTGCTCGCCCTCGGGGCGACCACCGCCGCGGCCCTCGCGCTCGCGGGGTGCGAGGAGGAAGCGCCGCTGACCTCCTCCACCCAGCCACGCCCGCCCGGGGCGCAGGCCTCCGCGTCGCCGCCGCGCGCGCCCGCGGCCGGCGCCGCGTCCGCGGACGCCGGCGCGCCAGAGATGCCGCCGCTGCCGCTCCGGGAGTTCCAGGAGGCCGACTTCTCCGAGAGCGACCGGAGCCGCGACCCGTTCCGGAGCTTCGAGTCGCTGTTCGCGACGCAGGCCCGGGGTCGGGTGACGATCCAGCGCCAGGTCCTCGTGGATCGCTTCGCGCTCGACGAGCTCAGGCTGGTCGGCGTCGTCTCGCGCGCGCCCGCCCGCGCGCTGCTCACCGATCCCACGGGGCTCGGGTGGGTGGTGAAGGTGGGCGATTTCGTCGGCAAGGCCGAGATCGTGCACGCGGGCGGCCCCACGGGCGTCGACGTGGCCGTCAACTGGCGCATCGATCGGATCCGCGACTCGGACGTCGTCTTCATCCGCGAGGACCCGTCGCACCCGGAGATCCCGCCGACCACGCGCGTGATCGCGCTGAGGCCGCTCGGCGAGGAGAACGAGGGGGCCCCGTGACCGCCACGAATTGGGCCCGCGCCGGGCACCCGAAGTAGCCTCTCGACAGCGTGACGCAGATCTCGCGTCACCGCGAAGCGGGAGTGCAATGAAGAGCAATCGAGACTATCGCCCGAGGCGGGGCGCGCTTCGCCGTGCTGCGGCACTCGGGGTGATGTTGATCCTCGGCGCTCCTGCGGGAGACGCAGACGCCGCCGCCCCGATCAAGGTCAGCGACGTCAGGCTCACGGCACCGGACGAGGGCAAGGCCGAGATCGTGGTCGCGACGAGCGGCGAGCCGCGCTTCTCGGCGCGGGTCGCGGACGGCGGCAAGCGGCTCCTCATCGACCTCGAGGGCGCCGAGGCAGGCGGGGCTTCCGGCGCGATCACGAGCGGCAACGCGATCGTGGCCGGGGTGATGACGCAGGGGTTCGGCAAGGCGACCCAGCGGACGACGCGGGTGCTCGTGCAGCTCGCGCGCCCGGCCGCCTACCGGATCCGCGCCGAGCAGGGCGCGCTCGTGATCGAGCTCGCCGCCGCCGACGCGACGGCGCCCATGGCGGCGCGGGCCGCGGCCGCGCCCGCGGCGGCGGCGCCGGAGCGCGAGCCGGCGGCGATCACCGACGTGCGCTTCGAGCACCGGGCGACGCTCGATCGGGTCGTCATCGAGCTCTCGTCGATCCCGGGCTACCGCGAGTCGACCGGCAAGGGGGGGCGCCGCGTCATCGAGCTCAGCGGCGTCCGGCTCCCCGACGCCCTCCAGCGCAAGCTCGACGTCGGCGCCTTCGGCGGCCCGGTGCGGGCCATCTCGACGTACCGGCGCAACAGCGACGGCTCCAGGGTCGTCGTCGAGGTCGAGCAGGCCGAGGGCGCCTCGGGCGTGGTCGCGCGCGAGGGCAACGCGCTCGTGCTGAGCGTCGCGAAGGGCGCGCTGCCCACGGCGCTCTCGGGGATCGCCGCCGACGGCGGCGCGGCGAGGCGGACCCGCACGGTGGCGCGCGAGGCGCTCCTCGACGACGGGGCGCCGAAGGTGGAGACCTCGTTCGAGGGCGCGGACGGGGGTGTGGGGGCAGAGCCCGGCTACGCCGCGCGTGGCCCCCATCATCCGACGGAGAGCCAGGAGTCGCTCGTCGAGCCCGACCAGGCCGGCGCCTTCATGCCCGCCATCGCCGGGCAGCAGCGGCGGTTCACGGGGCGGCGCATCGACCTCGACCTGAAGGACGCGGACATCCACAACGTCCTCCGGCTGATCTCCGACGTGGGGCGGGTCAACATCGTGACCGCCGACAACGTGACCGGGACGGTCACCATCCGGATGCGCAACGTCCCGTGGGACCAGGCGCTCGAGACGGTGCTCCAGGCCAAGGGCCTCGGCGTGGTCCGGCAGGGCAACATGATCCGCGTCGCCCCGATCGCCGATCTCAACAAGGAGCGGGAGCTCGCGATCGCGCGGCGCAAGAGCGAGCTCCAGCTCGCGCCGCTCGAGACGCGGCTCATCCCGATCAACTACGCGGACGCGAAGGACCTCCAGGATCGCTCGAAGGACATGCTCTCGCCGCGCGGCTCGCTGGCGGTCGACGAGCGGACCAACGTGCTCATCGCGCGCGACGTCGCGGGGAACCTGAACCAGATCGAGGAGCTGGTCCGCTCGCTCGACACGCAGACGCCGCAGGTGCTGATCGAGGCGCGCGTGGTGGAGGCGACGAGCCGCTACGTGCGCGACATCGGCATCCAGTGGGGCGGCGACGGGACGTTCAGCGCGGCGACCGGCAACCCGACGGGGCTCGTCTTCCCCTCGGCGATCGGCATCGCCGGCGGCGCGACCGACTCGAACAGCCCGACCGGCGGCCTCTCGCCGTTCGCGAGCCAGGTCTCTAACCCGAACTTCGCGGTGAACCTGCCGGCCATCGTCGGCGCCGGGCAGGGCGGCGCGCTCGGCTTCACGCTCGGCTCGATCAACAACACCGTCAACCTCGGCGTCCGGCTCTCCGCGGCCGAGGCGAGCGGCATGCTGCGGGTCGTCTCGAGCCCGCGCATCCTCACGCTCGACAACCGGGAGGCGCGGATCAGCCAGGGGACGCTGATCCCGTTCTCGCAGATCAGCGCCCAGGGCGTGCAGACGACCTTCCAGGAGGCCAAGCTCCAGCTGCTCGTCAAGCCGCACGTCACGTCGGACGGCAGCGTCGCGATGCACGTGAAGATCAACCGCGACGAGCCCGACTTCAACCAGACGTCGGCCCGCGGCGACCCGACCATCCTGAAGCGCGAGGCGGAGACCGACCTCCTGATCATGGACGGGCACACGGCGGTGATCGGCGGGATCTTCACCCGCAACACCGGCCGGAACCTCGATCAGGTGCCGTTCTTCGGGGACATCCCGGTCCTCGGCCTCCTCTTCCAGCGCCGCCGCGCGAGCGACACGCGGAACGAGCTCGTCATCTTCCTCACGCCGCGCATCGTGAACCGCGCCGAGGCGCTCGGCCGCTAGCCCCCCGGGCGCGGCGCGCCTCGCCGCGCCCTGAACCCCTCAGGCGCGCTTGCGCCGGGCCGCTTCCCGCGGGCTCGGGGCGGTGTCCGTCACGACGCCCCGCAGCCACGCCCGCGCGGGATCGCCCTCGGTCCGGCTGTTCCACGCCATCGCGATCTCGATGGGCGGCAGCTCGAACGGCAGGTCGAAGCTGCGGAGCGGCACCAGGCTGGAGAACGCCCTGCCGAGGCGCGTGGCCACGGTGGCCACGAGATCCGACGCGGTGATGGCGTGCGGCACGAGGAACACGTGCGGCACCGACATGGCCTCGCGGCGCGCGATCCCGCGCGCCGCGATGAGATCGTCCGCGACCCCGTCGTGGGCGCCGCGCCTGGGGACGACGACGTGCTGGAGGGCCGCGTAGGTCTGGAGATCGACCTGCCCGCGCGCCGTGGGGTGGCTCATGCGCGCGAGCCCCGCGAAGCGATCGTCGAAGAGGGGCGCGCGGCGCAGGTCGGAGGGGAGGCTCTCCTGCGGGAAGACGCCGATCGCGAGATCGATCTCGCCGCTCCGGAGCGCGTCGACGACGCGGCCGTCGAGCGGGAGCAGGTGGATCGCGAGCCTCGGTCCGCCCTGCGCGAGCGCCGCGTTGAGCCGCGGCAGGAGGACGAGCTCCACGTACTCCGTGGCGGCGATCCGGAAGGCGCGATCGCTCGTCGCCGGGTCGAACGCCGGCGTCGTCTCGCCGAACAGGCCCGCGAGATCGTGGACGATCGCGGCGACCTGCGGCGTCATCGCCTCGGCGCGCGAGGTGAGCGCCATCTGCCGGCCGACCCGGATGAGCAGCGGATCGGAGAAGAGCTCGCGCAGCCGCGTCAGCGCGTGGCTCATGGCGGGCTGGCTGAGGCCCACCCGGCGGGCCGCGAGCGTCACGCTGCGCTCCTGCAGCAAGGCGTCGAGCGCGATCACCAGGTTGACGTCGATCGCCGAAAGATTCACTCCAGGAATATATGATGAATTATATATTCACGGTATGGATATTTCGTTTTCTTGCGCGGGCGCGCCCCGTGCGCGGCGAGGATGCGTGATCCCGCGCCTGCGGGCGCTGTCGTGCGGCCCGCGCGGCTGCTAGGGTCGCGCGCGGCTCCCCCCTGATCGGCGGTGCCTCGCGGAGACCATGACATCGCCCGTTCTGCTCGGGGGGATCGACTTCTTCCACCTCATGAACGATCGCGCCATGCGATCGCGCGGCCAGGCGGGCAACCACTGCCTGTTCGTGATCGAGCTCGACGGTCGGCTCGATCTGGCGCGGCTCGCGGTGCGGCTCGAGCGCGCGACCCGGGCGCTCCCCGAGCTCCGGTTCCGGCTGGACAACAGCGTGCTCGGGCGGGCGGGGCGGCCCCGCTGGGTCGTCGATCACCACCGGCGCGCCCCCGGGCTGCGCCTCCACGAGGTGGCGGGCGAGCGCGAGCGCGCGGCGCGCCTCGAGGCGCTGCTCGCGGACCGGACCTCCGCGGAGCGGCCGTGGGCGCTCGACGTCGTGCGCGAGGTGGGCGACGGCGATACGGTCGTGCTCCGCCATCACCACGCGCTGACGGATGGCAGGGGCGCGGATCGGCTCGCCGCCTGGCTGGGCTCCGGGAGCGGCGACGCGCCCGACGACCCGCCGCCGCGGCAGGAGCGGCACGACGCGCCGGAGCGCCTGCTGGCTGCCATGGACCGCGACGAGCGGGTCGCGCTGGCGCGCGCGTACAAGGCCCACGTGCTGTCGCTCGGCCGCGCGCCCATCCTGTCGCTCGCGCGCGCCTGTCCTGGGGTGCGGCCCTCGGCCTCCCGCGTCCTCCGGCTCACGCTCTCGGCGGAGGAGACGCGCGCCTTCGATCTCCGGGTGCGCCAGCGCGCGCGGCTCGCCGAGACGAGCCTCATGCTGATCGCGGCGACGCGGCTCGCCGACCGGGCGCTCGCGGGCCGCGGCTTCGCCCCGCCGCACCACGTGATCCCGCTGCCCCTCTCGCTCGACCCCAAGGGGGGGGCGCGGCGGCTCTTCGGCAATCACCTCACGATGGCCCTGCTCTCGCTCGGCCGCGACGAGCTCCACGACGACGCGCGCGCGGTGGCCCGCCTCGCCGAGCAGCAGCGCGCCGTGGTGCGCGACAGGCTCGATCTCGCCATGATCGCCGCGCTCGATCTGGCCCGCTGGCTCCCCGGCCCGATCTACCGCTGGCTGGGGGACCAGCCCTTCCAGGGTGAGCTCGCCTCGCTGATCGTCTCGAACCCCGGCGCGGTGACGGTGGAGCGGTTCGCGGGGCTCCCGGTGCGCTCGGCGTACCCGCTGCCCGCGGTCGTCGCGCCGCCCGGCTTCCAGGTGATCTTCAGCCGCTTCGGCGGCCGCCTCTCGGCGTCGATCATCCACGGCGACGGGCTGCTCCGCCCGGACGAGGCGGAGGCGATGCCCGGCGCGCTCCGCGCCGAGCTGCTCGGAGAGCCCGCGCCGCCGGGCGGGGGCACGGTATAAGGGCCGGCGTCATGCGCGCGTTCGATATCGTCATCATCGGCAGCGGCATCGCCGGCGGCTTCCTCGCGCGGCAGCTCCGCCTCGCGTGCCCCGACCTCGGGGTCCTCGTGCTCGAGGCCGCCGAGGCGATGGAGGACTACAAGGTCGGCGAGAGCACGGTGGAGGTCGCGGCGAACTACATGGTTCGCCGGCTGAACCTCGGCACGTACCTCTACCAGCACCAGCTGCCCAAGAACGGGCTCCGCTTCTTCTTCGACTCTCCGGACAGGGATCTCCCGCTGCCCCGGATGAGCGAGATCGGCTCCGACCACATGCCGTTCCACCCGAGCTTCCAGCTCGAGCGAGCGCGGCTGGAGCGGGATCTCGTGACCATGAACCGCGCCGCGGGCGCCGAGGTCGAGCTCGGCGCCAAGGTGGTCGACGTCGCGATCGACGGGCGCGGGCGGCACACGGTCGCCTACGAGCAGGGCGGCGAGCGGCGCGAGGTCGCCTGCCGCTGGGTGTGCGACGCCTCCGGGCGGCGGCACGTGCTCTTCCGCAAGCTCGGCGTGAAGGTGCACAAGGAGGCGCGGCTCAACACGGCGGCCGCGTGGGGGCGCTACCGCGGCGTCGCGGGGCTCGACGCGGTCACCGACGCGGCGTGGCGGTCGCGCGCGCGGTACACGTCGCGCCACCTGTCGACGAACCACTTCATGTACGACGGGTACTGGATCTGGTTCATCCCGCTCGCCGGCGATCTGATGAGCGTGGGCGTCGTGTTCGACAAGGACCGGATCGGCGCCGGGAACGCGCCGGCCGGGAACGCGCCGGCCGGGGCGCTGCCCGGGCCGCGCACGCGCGCGGAGTTCGAGCGCTTCCTGGGCGCCCACCGCGCCGTGCGCGAGCTGCTCGAGGGGGCAGAGCTCGAGGACTTTCAGGCCTACGCTCACCTGCCGTACCACGCGGAGCAGTACTTCTCGACCGACCGTTACGCCGTCACCGGCGAGGCCGGCGCGTTCACCGATCCCTTCTACAGCCCCGGCTCCGATTTCATCGCGACCGCGAACGAGTTCATCACGCAGATGGTCCTCTCCGACGTCCGCGGCGACCGCGCCGGGTTCGAGGAGAAGGCCGCGGCCTACGACGCGTACTACCGGTTCAAGTACGACAGCACGCTCCGGCTCTATGAGCGCATGTATCCGGTGTTCGGCAGCTTCGAGCTCTATCGGCTGAAGTACCTCCTCGACTTCAACAACTACTACAACCTCGTCGTCTGGCCGTTCATGGCCGACCGGGTGACGGACGTGGGTTGGATCCGGGAGGAGCTCAGGTTCACCGATCTCGTGCTGCGCGCCCTCTCGACGATGGGCGAGCACTTCGCGTCGCTGGCGAGCGACCTGCGCGCGCGCGGGGAGTACTTCGCGCAGAACGAGGGGCGCTTCGCCAACGGGCTGAACGGCGTCGCGCAGCTGGAGACGCGGCTCGGGCCGGCCATCGACGAGCGGTTCCGGCGGGAGCAGGTCGACCGTGCCTACGGGAGCGTGTTCGCGGCGCTCGTCGAGAGGCGGCTCGGGGAGCAGGGCCTCTCCGACCGCGCTCGCCTCGTCTCGGAGCTCACGCTCCCGCAGGTGCTCGTGTTCCGGGACATCACGCCGGAGCGGCTGGCGCGCCTCCTCCAGCGCATCGGCGAGCGGATGACCAAGGAGCTCCGCGACGAGCTCCCGGCCGTGGGCATCGAGCGGATCGAGCTCGGCGCGAGCGGCGTGATCTCCGTGACAGGGCCTGCCGAGGGGACCGAGGCGCATGCGGACGCCCTGTCCCGGGCGCAGGCGCTCTGGGCCGCCTCGGCGGGATCGCTCGCGCATATCGCCCTCTGAGCTCGCTTGTCGCGGGCACCGGGACCGCGGTCGTCGCCGCCGTCGGAGAGCGCCTCGCGGCTGCCTCGACGGGCTGCCCGCGGTTTCTCCTGTACGCGCGCCCGTTCCGCAGTATCACACCGGCCGATGCGGTGGAGAGCAGCAGGTGGGCGTCTGGGTCAGTGGGCGATCTCCGTGGCGCTGTCGATGGGCGCAGTCGGCGCGTGCGTCGGCGCGGTCGCCGAGGGCGGCGCCCCGCCGCGGCAGGAGCCGCCGGAGCAGGGGTGGATCACGGCGTCGGCGCCTGACGCGGGCGGCGCTCCGCGCTGTCCGCACGGCGCGCTGGAGGATCCGCACCGTGGCTTCGTGCGGTGCCTCGAGCCGGGCGAGGCGGATGCCGGCTGGCTCCCGCCGTCGCCTCAGCCCGAGCCGCCCCCTCCCGACGGCGGCGCCCCCCCGCCCGACGGCGGTGTTCCCGGCGACGCCGGCCCCATCGGCCCCATCGACGGTGGCGTGCCCGACGCATCGATCGTCTCGGCCCCGCTCCCTCTCGTGGAGATCAAGGAGCCCGAGTTCATGAACGGCGACGTCCCGAACGTGGCCAAGCGGCTCGAAAAGGTCGCCCCCGACCTGGCGAAGTGTGTTGCCGACCACGGCGGCCTCTCTGGCGCGTCGGGCAGCATCAAGGTCCAGTTCCTCGTCCGGGTGCGTGGCCGCGCCGAGGGTGTCGAGATCCTCGACGCTCGGGGTGTCACCTCCGACGCGCAGCGCTGCATCCGTCAGCTCCTCAAGAACAAGCCCATCGGCACGCCCAGCGCCGACCCCGTAGGCGTCACCGTCTCCCTCTCCCTTCGCGCCGCGAAATAACGACCCCCCTTACAAACACCCGAGGCGAGGCATCCCGCGCGCAGCGCCCCCGGGATCACGCCCCCCAGCGTCCGCCCCCGCCTCTTCCAAAAATCTCCTTACAAAGAGCCAGGGCGGGCGGGGGTGGTGCGCGAGCGGGCGGCGGGGGTGGGCCCCACGAACCCGAGGGCCGGCCCGCCCCGCAGCGCCCCCCTCTCTGACCGAGTCCCCCGTCCAGCGCGGCCATAGCCCCCCAAAAGGCCCGAGTTCGTGGGGGGACCCCCGCCGCCCGCTCGCGCGCCACCCCCGCCTGCCCTGGCTCCGTCGCCGCCCGCCTTGGCTCCGTCGCCCCTTGGGTTGACGCAGCCCCCACGGACTCTATCCTGCCGCGCCGCTGTGCCCGACCCGATGCTCACCCGCGAGATCGCCCGTCGAAAGACGTTCGCGATCATCTCCCACCCCGACGCTGGCAAGACCACCCTAACCGAGAAGCTCCTGCTTTACGGAGGTGCCATCCAGCTCGCCGGCGCCGTGAAGGCCAAGAAGGCGCGCGCCCATGCCGTCAGCGACTGGATGGAGATGGAGCGCGAGCGCGGCATCTCCATCTCCACCAGCGTTCTCCAGTTCCCGTACAAGGGCCGGCTCCTGAGCCTGGTCGACACCCCCGGCCACGCCGACTTCAGCGAGGACACGTACCGCGCGCTGATGGCGACCGACGCCGCCATCATGATCCTCGACTGCGCGAAGGGCGTCGAGACGCAGACGAAGAAGCTCTTCCGCGTCTGCAAGCTCCGGCAGATGCCGATCTTCACCTTCGTCAACAAGCTCGACCGCCCCGGGCGCGACCCGTTCGAGCTGATCGGCGAGGTCGAGGAGGTCCTCGGCATCGGCGTCTACCCGGTCACCTGGCCCATCTCGGTGGGCGGCAAGTTCCGCGGCGTCTATCACCGCGAGCGCAAGCAGGTCTTCCTCTTCGAGCTCGTCGCGCACGGCGCCGAGATCGCCCCGATGGAGGTCGTGTCGCTCGACGCGCCCGAGCTCGTCGAGGCGCTCGACGAGGAGGGCGCCCGCCAGCTGCGCGAGGACATCGAGCTCATCGACGCCGCCGGCGACGCGCTCGATCGCGACAAGCTCGCCCGCGGCGAGGTCACGCCCATGTTCTTCGGCAGCGCCATCACCAACTTCGGCCTGCCGCAGTTCCTGGACGCGTTCATCGAGCTCATGCCCCCGCCCGCGCCGCGGGGCAGCGACAAGGGCCCCATCGCCCCGGACGACGACCGCTTCACCGCGTTCGTCTTCAAGATCCAGGCGAACATGGACCGGGCCCACCGCGACAGGATCGCGTTCCTCCGCGTCTGCTCCGGCCGCTACGAGCGCGGGATGAAGGTGCACCACGTGCGCCTCGGCCGCGACATCCGGCTCACCAACCCGGTGCAGTTCATGGCCCAGGAGCGCACGCTCGTGGAGGACGGCTTCGCGGGCGACATCATCGGCGTCTTCGACCCGGGGCTCTTCCTCATCGGCGACTCGCTCTGCAGCGGCTCGCCGGTGAAGTACGCCTCGCTGCCGCAGTTCCCGCCGGAGCAGTTCGCCCGCGTCGTCATGATCGATCCCATGAAGCGCAAGCAGCTCAAGAAGGGGCTCGAGCAGCTCGCGCAGGAGGGCTCGGTCCAGCTCTTCCGGCCGCCCGAGGGGCGGGAGGGCGAGGCGATCCTGGGGGTCGTGGGCGAGCTCCAGTTCGACGTCGTGAAGCACCGCCTCGCGGCCGAGTACGGCGTCGACGCCCGGATCGAGCGGCTCTCGTTCAGCCTGGCCCGCTGGGTCGAGGGCGAGCCGGTGCCCCTCGCCGAGCTCGAGTCGAACCTCTACGGCTACGGCGCCCTCGACGTGCACGGGAACCAGGTCGTGCTCTTCAAGGGCGACTGGCAGCTCGAGTCCTGCCAGAAGGCGTTCCCCAAAGCGCGCTTCGTCGAGCTCGGCGGCTCGATCTCCCCAGTGTGACGAGCGACGCGCACCCGCTTCGGATACGGGCCCACCTCGACGTTTTCGGTGCTCAGCTCCCTTTCGTGCGCCTCCGCGCCGAAAACGCCGATCTGGGCCCGTCTCCTGTGCGGGTGCGCGTCGCTCTGCTTCGTGGGGGGGACCCGGAGGGCTACTCCGCGAGCAGCGCCGGGAGGTGCCGCACGGACGGCGAGCCGTGGCTGAGCAGGCGGTCGTGGTACGCGCGCTCGGTGAAGCCCGGCTTGCGCTCGTGCTCGGCGCGCAGGCGCATCATCTCGGTGAAGCCGTGGAAGTACGTGGTGAGCTGCGCGCTCGTGAGCCGGGCGCGCCGCCACTTGCCGACGGCCTCGCCTTCCTCCTGGAAGGCGTCCTTCGTCATGAGCGAGAGCGCCTCCTCCTCGCCCATCGCGCCCGCGTGCACCCCGTGGTCGAGGAGGGCGTTCACCGCCATGCGCAGCACCATCTTCTGGCGCTGCATCCGCACCTTCGGGCCGCCGAAGCCGTGGTGCGCCATCAGCCACTCGGTGTAGACCGCCCACCCCTCGACGAACGGGCCGCTCGAGAAGACCGCGCGGACCTTCGAGGGGAACTTGTTGTTGTGCATGAGCTGCAGGAAGTGGCCCGGCATCGCCTCGTGGACGGTGAGGTCGGCGAGCATGCTCGAGTTGTACTCGCGGTAGAACGAGTCCACGCGCGCCTTCGGCCAGTCCTTCGGCGTCGGCGCGATCGCGAAGAACGTCTCCTGCTTCGCCTCGAGCGGGCCGGACGCGTCGCAGTAGGCGATCGCGACGCCGCGGCGGTACTCGGGCATCTCGATCACCCGGCAGGGCTCGTCCGGGATGCGCACGAGGTCGCGCGCGCGGACGAAGTCGGTCGCCTCCGCGAGGAGCTCCTCGGACGCCTTCACGATGGTCGCGTTCGTCGGGTGATCGGCCGCGAGCGCGTCGAGCACCCTCCGGATCGCGGCCATCTTCTCGTCCTGCGCCTCGACCTTCGGGAAGGGCTGCTTCCCGAAGAGCGCCGGCCAGAGCTCCCGCGAGGTCTCGAGCATCTCGGCGTGCGTCGCCGCGAGCAGGGCGCGGGCGCTCGCGACCACGCCGTCGACGTCGATGGTCGCGTCGTCCAGCGTGAACCGGAGCTTCTTCTCGAAGCGCGCGCGGCCCAGCCGGAAGTCGCCGTCGCTCCTCGGGAGCAGGTCCTTCTCGAGGAACGCCTGGAAGCGCTCGAGCGCCGCCGCCGCCGCCCTCGCGGCCGCGTCGAGCTCGGCCTGCTGCGCCGGGGCCGACGCGAACAGCGCCGGGAGCTCGGACTTGCAGAGCGCGATGAGCCCCTTGTTCTGCGCGATCGCCGTCTCGGTGTGGATGCGCGGCGGCGCCGCCGTGAGGCGCTGCTCGGCGGCGCGCACGAGCGCGGGGATGCCCGAGAGGCGACCCCCGAGGCTCCGCAGGCGCTCCTCGAGCGGCGCGAAGCTCCTCGTGATCAGGGGATCGAGCCCGTCGCCGACGAGGCCCGTGTATACCATCGGGTTCCACGTCGCCTCGCGGAGCTCGTCGATCGCGAACAGCCAGGAGCGCAGCTGGTTCTCGATCATCGCCGCGTCGACGCGGCTCTGGACGCCGAGGCGCGCCGCGGGCAGCGCCCCGAGCTCGGCCAGCGCCGCCTCGATCGTGCGCCGGCGCGCGGCCTCGCCCTGCGCGGTGACGTCCGGCCACACGGCGTCGTACCGGTGGTCCCCCGCCTCGGTGGCGCGGACCGGCTCGTCGCGCAGGTACTCCTCGAGCACGCGCGCCGACAGGGCCGCGAGCGCCTGCTCGGCGCCGGCCTCTGCGCCTGCTGCGTCGGATCGCGCGTCGGCCGGGCTCACCGCGGCCGCCTTCGTGAGGGGTCGCGCGGGCGGCGCGGCGCGCTCGGCCGGCCCGCACGCGCAGAGCAGCGCGACGAGCAGGGAGAGGTGGCCGCGGAGCGATCTGCGGGAGAAAGAGAGCTCATGGGAGAGATCATGGTGTCGCACCTGCGCCTCCTAGCGCCAGCCCGCCGAGAAGGGAACGCGCCGAGCGGTGGCGCCGGCCTCAGTGCGCGCTGCCGAGCGAGGCCTTCGCGAGGCGGGAGATGCCGTCCACGTCGCCGTGCACCGCGTCGAGCAGCGGGCCGAGCGCGAGGCGGAGCGGCTTCGAGTTCGGGTGCCGGAGGATGCGCGCCATGCTCTCGGCCGCCAGCTCGTTCAGATCCTGCTCTGCGTAGCGATCGATGTGGGCGCTCGACAGCGCGAGGCCCGGGAAGGCGGTGCGGCAGAGCGCGTCGATCAGCTCCCCCGCGACGCCCGCCGCGATGTTCGCGGCGCCCAGCGCGACCCGGGCCTTCTGCGCGCTGATCGCGCACGACTCCGCGCGCAGCTGGCTGATCACGGGCGAGCCGAGCACCGTGTGCCAGCGGGAGAGCTCGGCGGCCCGGCTCGCCTCGAACTCACCCGGCGGCGCCTCGGAGACGGGCAGCAGCGCGGCCAGCTGATCGGCGGCGCCAGGATCGATCGCGACGCGGCGCACGATGATCATATCGTGCGCCCGCAGGCATCCGAGGAGCAGCCGCGTGGACGCGTCGCGCAGGAGCGGCGCGAGCGCGGCCGCGATCACGGTGGGGGGCGAGCCGATGAGCCCCGGGCTCGACCCCCGCGCGGCGCCCGCTCCGGCGGCGCGGGCGCGCTGCGCGCCGGAGCTCGGCGGCGGGCGCACGCTGATGGGCGGCGGGATGCTCGACGGCGTGCTGCGCTCGGTCACGACGTGCAGCGCCGCGAGCTCGATCGCGCGGAGCCCCGGGAGGCCGCGCGGCGCGCGGGCCGCGATGGCCGCGGCGAGCTCCGCCTCCTTGCCGAGGAGCGCCTCGTGCTCTGCGGTCTCGCGCAGCAGGTCTCCGGCGATCTGCGCGCACCGCTCCGCGGCCCTGTCCGCGGCGCTCCGCGTCTGCGGCTCCTTGAAATAGAGCGTTAACTTTCCCCGCAGGGTCTCCCGATGCGCGCCCGCCGTGACAACCTGCGACGCGCTCTCGACGTTGACAGGTTCACGCCCCCCGAAAGGCCAGAATCCCATGAGCCCATTGTCGCGCGATCCTGGGCCCGGGCGCGAGCGCTTCGAGCGCTCGCGCCCTCACGCCCGCTCAATGGCGAGGCGGAACGGAAACATAGCGATTGCCGCGTTCGTAGAATCGCCACGGCTTCTTCGCCCACGCACCTGCATAGTCGACGTTGATGCGAGGCGACCTGCCGATGGGCCCAGCAGCGCCGGGCAGCAGCGAGAGCTGCGCTCCGCAGACATCCATCCCGTACGCGGAGCGGTCGAGCCCCAGCGCCTTGCACAGCTTCCCCGGCCCGTTGGTGAGCTCGATCCGCCCAGGCGCGACGCCCCGCCGGCGGCTCATGAGCGGGAGGCCGATCATCGGCTCGATGGCGCGGATGAGGACAGCGTGCGGCTCTCCCTCCGAGGCCACGACGATGTTGAACGCCCAGTGCATGCCGTAGAGCTGGAACACATACGCATAGCCCGCCGGGCCAAACATGACCTCCGTCCGCACCGTCCGCCGCCCGCCCGCGCTGTGCGCGGCGAGGTCTTCCGGGCCGCGGTAGGCCTCGGTCTCGACGATGCGTCCGGCGGCGGTGCCCTCGGGCGTCGTGTGGACGAGCACCTTGCCGATGCACGCCCGCGCGACGACGAGCGCGGGGCGAGCGTAGAAGTCACGCGGCAGCGGCGCCGCTCCTTCGAGGAGCGCGGCGCCTTCGCTGGGCGCGGGGGGCTCGGGGGCGGGACGCACGGCGGGCTCCGCGCTCATTCATTCCGCGCGGGGGCGCGCCGCCCGGAAGCGCTTGTCGATGAACGAGAGCACGTCGTCGCGGTGCTTCCTGGCCTGGAACTCGTGGTGGAAGACCGCCGC
Organism: Sorangium sp. So ce281; assembly: GCF_051527395.1. NCBI lineage: Bacteria > Pseudomonadati > Myxococcota > Polyangiales > Polyangiaceae > Sorangium > Sorangium sp. So ce281. The sequence goes on along the minus strand of NZ_CP150322.1, from coordinate 8,118,056 downwards.
GATCTCCAGGGCGGGCGTGACGACGTAGGTGATCCGCCGGGCGAGGCCGATGAGCGGCCAGAGGACGCCGTAGGCGCGGCACACGCTGCGATCGCGGTCGGCGATCATCGGGTAAGGGACCTTCTGCGCCTCGGCGAACCGGCACTGCGTCCTGTGGTCGTCGGTGCTGACGCCGACGATGGTGGCGCCCGCGAGCGCTATCTCGGCGTGGTTGTCGCGGAAGAGCTGGGCCTCGACGGTGCAGTTGGGCGTGAAGGCCTTCGGGAAGAAGTACACGACCGTGCAGAGCCCACCCTGCGCCGACAGCACGAAGCGCTGGCCGTCGATGGCCAGCGTGTCGATCTCCGGCGCGCGCTCGCCGACCTTCAGCATGCCGACGCAATCTGCCGCAAGTCGCCCCCGGCGTCGACCGTGGCCACGCGCCGCGGCGCCCCGGCGGGCCGTCAGCGACCGTCGGGTGCCGTCGGGGAGCGCCGGCCCTCGTCGACCGTCTTCGACCGTCTTCAACCTTCGATTCCGAGCCGCTTCAGCCTGTAATAGAGGGTCGTGCGCTGCATGCCGAACTGCCGCGCGACCTCCGCCTTGTTCCCTCCGCAGCGGTCCAGGGCGGCGAGGAGCTCCCGCCGCTCGATGTCGTCGAGCTGGGAGCTCAGGTCGAGCCTTGGCCGCGCGAACGCCGGCGCGGCGGGCTCTTTTCCGGCCGCGTCCGCCTCCGGCTCCGCCGGCGCGGCGGCCCTGGGCGCGCGCGCGGGCGGTTCGGCCGGCTGCGCGCGCGCCGTGAACGCGAGGTGCTCGGGCAGGATCACGTCGCCGCGCGACAGGATGGCGGCGCGCTCGACCACGTTCTCCAGCTCCCGCGCGTTCCCCGGCCACGGGTACGCCGCGAGCTTCGCGATCGCCTCCTCCGACAGCGCGGTGGCCGCGCGGGCGTTGCGCCGCGCGACCTTGCGCAGGAAGTGCTCGGCGAGCGCGCGGATGTCCTCGCGCCGCTCCCGGAGCGGGGGCAGCCTGAGCGGGAACACCGAGAGCCGGGAGACGAGCTCGGGCAGCACGCCCGCGCGCGCCCAGGCCTCGTCGATGCCGGGCGTGAGCGACAGCACGACGCGCACGTCGACGCGCGTGGTCTCCGTCGACCCGAGCCGCTCGATCTCGCCGTCGGTGAGCACGCGGAGCAGCCTCGCCTGGAGCGAGGGCGTGAGCGGCGCCGGCTCGTCGAGGTAGATCGTCCCCCGGTGGGCGAGCTCGAGCCGGCCTGCGCGCTCGGCGAACGCGCCGTCGAAGGCGCCTCGCCGCCAGCCGAACAGCTCGCGCTCGAGCGTGTCGCCCCGGAACGCGGCGCAGGTCACCTTGACGAACGGCTGCTCTTCCCGCGGGGAGCCCACGTGGATCGCCCGGGCGACGACCTCCTTCTCCGCCCCCTCCTCGCCCTCGATCAGCACGTGCGTCGCCGCCTTCGCCACCTCGCCGATCCGGGCGGCGACCTCGCGCATGGCCTCGCTCTCGCCGGCGATCTCGCCGAAATCGATCGGGTCCCGCTGCTCGCGCTCGAGGTAGCCCGCGTACTGCGCGAGCTGCTCGCGCAGCCGCCGGTTCTCGCGGAGGGTGGCGACCCCGGCGATCGCCTGCCGGAGGATGACGGCGAGCTCCCTCGAGTTCCAGGGCTTCTGGACGTACCGGTCGACCGCGCCCGAGTTGACCGCGTCGATGAGCACCGTCATGTCCGCGTAGGCGGTGAGCAGCACGCCCGCCGCGTCGGGCCGCCGCTCCTTCGCCTGCTTGAGGAACTCGATACCGCTCATCCCCGGCATTCGCTGGTCCGCCACGATCACCGCAGGATCGAGGCGATCGAGGAGCGAGAGGGCCTCGGCGCCGCCCAGCGCATAATGGATCTTGAACGACTTCCTGAAGGCGAACCGGAACGCGTCGAGGTTGTCCTGCTCGTCGTCGACGACGAGGACGTCGAAGCTGTTCCAGTCCAGATCGCGCATCGGGTCGCCCTGCCTCCCAGAGTTACTACAGCTCGGCACGATCGCGACAGTGGAGGTGGCGCGCTCGGCGGCCTTCGCCGCGCGCCTCCCGTGCCCTCCGGGGGGGGACGGCGCGGCGGCGCTCGGACGCGCGCGCGTCCGCCTGCGCCCAGGCGGACGCGCGCGTTCTTCCGACCGCGACGCCGGCGAGGTCGGGCGGATCGATTTCTCCGCCGGCCCGGAAATACGCGGTAAGCTCCGCCCCCGCCCGCGAAGAGGGCGGGCTGGGCGAGCCCCACACGGAGGAAGCCGGATCATGCTCGAGGACGTCATCAAGGAGCTGCGCGAAGGGATCGAGAAGGCCATCGAAGCTCTCCGGCGAGACCTGGCGAAGGTGCGCACCGGGCGCGCGAACGCGGCCATGCTCGACGGCATCCGCGTCGACTACTACGGCGTGCCGACGCCGATCGTGCAGATGGCCACGGTGTCCGTGCCGGAGCCGCGCCTCATCAGCGTCAAGCCCTGGGAGAAGAACCAGGTGAAAGCGATCGAGAAGGCGATCCGGGAGAGCGATCTCGGCCTGAATCCCCAGGTGGACGCGGATCTCATCCGACTCCCGATCCCGCCGCTGACGGAGGAGCGGCGCAGGGAGATGGTGAAGCTGACGAAGAAGAACGGAGAGGAATGTAAAGTTGCCATCCGGAAGCACCGCCGGGACGCGAACGAGATGATCGACTCGCTCGAGAAGGACGGTGACGTCAGCGGCGACGAGGCCGATCGGGCCAAGAAGAAGGTCGACGACGTGGTGGCCGAGGGGACGAAGCAGGTCGACACGGTGATCGCCGGCAAGGAAAAGGACATCCTGGACGTGTGAGCGGGCCCTCGGCCGGGCGGGCGTCGGCGACCGAAGCTCGGTAGGCCGGAGCGCCCTGCGGCCGCCCCTCCCCGCGGCCCGCGATGGGGCCGGGCCCTTCGAGGAGGGCGGCGCGGCGGCGGCGTGCGATGCGCGAGACATCGCCTGCCGGCAGCAGCCCCCCAGCGCGTCGTGATGCCGCGTGTGCCGAGCCCGACCTGGTCTGGCGATGCTTCGCAGCCCTGTTGTCCTGCCCGCGCGCGACCCGCGCGCTGCCGCCCGCGCCGGCGCTTGCGTCCGAGCGCCACGGGGCGAGGCGTGCCCGGGACCAGCCCAGCTCACAATGGACCGTCCCGTGAAGCGAAGAAGTGAAAAAGAGGCTTGCGGTCCCCCCGGTCGGAGTCGGTAGCATCAGGAAGGTCGGCGGTTGGGCGTGCGCAGGCGTGAGGCGTGGGCGTGAACGGCGCGGGCGTGAACGGCGTGAGAAGACGCGCGAAGGCTCTGAAGACGCCCATTCGGGGCCGAGAGGCCCTGCTTGACAGGTTTTCGCTAGCGTGAAATGGTTGGTGTTCGAAGCCGAAGGCCCGGAGCCGTCTCAAGGATTCCCGAGGTTATGCGAGCGATCGCTTCAGGAATGACGGACGTTGGTCTCCAACGCGACCACAACGAGGACAGCTACGCCGTCCTGTCGGAGTACGATCTGTTCATCGTCGCGGACGGCATGGGGGGCCACCGCGCGGGGGACGTGGCCAGCAAGCTGGCGACCGAGTCGATCGCGGACTTCTTCCGGTCCACGTCGCGGGAGGACGCCACCTGGCCATTCCACTTCGACACCAGCCTGTCGGAGGAGGAGAACCGGCTCCAGGCGGGCATCCGGGTCGCGAACCGCCAGATCTTCGAGCGCAGCATCCGGTCGCGCGACTGCGCCGGGATGGGCACGACGGTCGTGGGGGCGCTCTTCTCGAAGAAGAAGAACCGGATCTACGTCGGCCACGTGGGCGACAGCCGCGCGTACCGCGTCCGCAAGGGCTCGATCAGCCAGCTGACGCGCGATCACTCGCTGTTCAACGACTACATCATGGCGATGCCCGAGCTCACCGAGGAGCAGCGGGCCGAGCTTCCGCGCAACGTCATCACCCGCGCGCTCGGGATGCACGACAGCGTCTCCGTGGATCTGATCAGCGATGAGCCGCAGCCCGGCGACGTCTACCTGCTCTGCTCCGACGGCCTGAGCGGGATGCTCTCGGACGACCAGATCCTCCACATCGTGAGCTCGACCGAGGAGGTCCCGGAGATGTGCCGCCGCCTCATCGCCAAGGCGAACGAGAACGGCGGAGAGGACAACATCACGGCGCTCGTGATCCGGATCGACGATCGGGACGACGCCGAGCTCCCGAACAGCGCGACGATCGGTCCGCCCGCCGACTCGCAGCAGGTCAGCATGGGCGATCGATCGACGGTCCCGGCGGTGTCGGCCTCGCGCTCCGAGAAGAGCTGACGCGCGGGGGGCGGCCCCCGCGCGCCCGCCTTTGTCAGCAGCCAGCGGCCAGCTGCCAGCGCCGCTCAGCCTCCGCAGCTGTCGAAGGCCAGGACGCCCAGCCTGATCTGGCATGTCTCGCCTTCGTTCAGCATCGCCGGGCACTCGAAGCCGACCCAGATCTTGCCCGCGTCGACCCCCTGCTTGCCCTCGAACCAGAACTTACACGGGGTCGCCGTATCGGAGTAGAAGGTCTGGCCGCCCGTCTTCGCCGAGGAGAAGCTGATGCTGCCGGAGGCCGGCGCGTCACGGGTCGCCGCGGGGGAGATGGCGTCGATCTTGACGTGGACCTCCGCCGCCTCGGCGGGGTTCTTGGCCACCGCCGAGACGGAGAAGGTGCCCGAGCCGGACACGGAGCAGTCGACCGAGGCGCTGTCCTCGCCGTCGGTGACCAGTCGGGCCTTCTGGATATCGGTCACGTCGCCAAGGGTCGCGATATGCCCCGGTGCGGAGCAGTCGATGCCCGGGTCGGCGAAGTTCATCTTGTATGCGCCGCGCGGGGTCGGCGGCTCCGCGCCGCTGCAGCCGAGGCCGAGGAGGGGGAGGAGGCCGAGCACGGGCACGAAGCTGAGGCGAGCGAGACGCATGGAAAGCTCCGGTGGTAGGTGGCGGCCCCGAGGCCGCTCCTCGCTTCTATCGTACTCGGGGGTCCGCGATCAAACGGCGGCAGCGCCGCGCGCGCTCACGCGCCCGCCGCGCGCCCCTGCGCGCCGTCCAGCGCCTGGGCGACGTCGTTCCAGAGGTCCTCGCTGGCCTCCAGGCCCACCGAGAGCCGGAGGAGGCCGTCGGCGATGCCGAGCGCCTCCCGCGCCGCCGCGGGCACGGAGGCGTGGGTCATGAGGGCGGGGTGCTCGGCGAGCGACTCGACGCCGCCGAGGCTCTCGGCGCAGGCGAAGATCGCGAGCCGCTCGAGGAACCCCGAGGCGACGGGGAGGCCGCCGCGCACGACGAACGAGATCATCGCCCCGGGCGCGCGCATCTGCCGCGCGGCGAGCGCGTGGCCGGCGTGCGTGGGGAGGCCGGGGTAGTGCACCGCCTGGACGGCGGGGTGCCCGGCGAGCCTCCCGGCGATGAGCGCGGCCGACGCGCACTGCTGGCGCACGCGCACGCCGAGCGTCTTGATCCCGCGGAGCACGAGGTAGCAATCGAACGGGCTCGGGACGGCGCCGATCGCGTTCTGCAGGAACCCGACCCGCTCCGCGAGCGCGTCCTCGGACGTGACCAGCGCGCCGCTGACGACGTCCGAGTGCCCGTTCAGGTACTTCGTGCTCGAGTGCGCCACGACGTGAGCGCCGAGGTCGAGCGGCCGCTGGAGCACCGGCGTGGCGAAGGTGTTGTCGACGACGAGCAGCGCCCCGTGCGCGCGCGCGATCTCGGCGAGCCCTGCGATGTCGAAGATCTTGAGCATCGGGTTCGTCGGGGTCTCGATCCAGATCATCCGCGTGGCCGGGGTGAGGGCCTTGCGGACGACGTCGAGGTCGCTCATGTCGACCGAGGTCGAGGCGATGCCCATCGGCCGCATGACCTTGTCGAAGAGCCGGAAGGTGCCGCCGTAGACGTCATCGCCCGAGAGCACGTGATCTCCGGGGCGAAGCGTGTGGAGCAGGGTGGCGGTCGCCGCGGAGCCGCTGCCGAAGGCGAAGCCATGGCGCCCCCCCTCGAGCGCGGCGACGCACTCCTCGAGCGCCTTGCGGGTGGGGTTGCCGCTGCGGGAGTACTCGAACCCCTTGTGGTGGCCCGGCCGCTCCTGAGCGAAGGTGCTCGAGAGGACGATCGGCGTCATGACCGCGCCGCTCGTCGGATCCGGCGGCTGTCCGGCGTGGATCGCGAGCGTGTCGAGGCCGAGCTTGTCGTGACCTAGGTGGGGCTTCATGCGGGCGAGACTTATCTCGTGGGCCGCGTGCGTCCACGGTTTTGGCGCGCAGGAGAGCCGGGTCAGCGCGCTGACACGGCGCCGCCCTCGGCCCGCGGAGCGGCCGCGTTGAACGCGTCGAGCAGCGCCCGCGCCGTCCCGGCGCGGCGCTCCGGATCGCGATCGAGCGCGCGAGCGAGCGCTCGGCGCTGCCCCGGCGAGAGCGCGTCCGTGACGGAGAGCGGGTCGAGGCAGAGGCCAGATTCGCTGATCTCGACGAGCGCCGCGGCCTGCTCGCGCGCGCGCGTCAGGCTCGCGCCGGTGGCGAAGGAGACGAGGGTCGCCGCCATGGAGTAGACGTCGCCGCGCTGGGTCGGCGGGGATTCGCCGCGGGCGATCTCGGGGGCAACGAAGGGAACCGTGCCCCGGTCGGCGGTCTCGAGGTCCGGATCCATGCCGCGGAACCGCGCGGCGCCGAGGTCGACGAGGCCGATGTCGCCGAGCGGGCCCAGCAGCACGTGATCAGGGCCGAGATCGCCGTGAACGAAGCGGATCGGGCCTCCGGCGTCCTCGATCTCCTGGAGCTCGGCGAGCGTCTCGAGCGCGGTCCTGACGACGTGGGTGATGAGCGACGCGGGCGGCGTCCGGCCGCGGCCGCGCCATCCGTCGAGCACGTCGCGGAGGGAGGTGCCCTCGCGTCGGGTCTCGAGGAGGAATGGGCCGTGGCGATCGGCGCCGACGCGCGCGAGCGCGGGCAGGGCGGGGTGGCGAACGAGGGAGAGGACCTTCGCCTCGCGGACCATGGCGGCCCGCCCAGCGTGCTCGTGGAGGACGCCGGGGGCGAGGCGCTTGCACACCAGCGTGGGGCCGGGCGGCGAGCCTCCGAGCCGCACCAGCGCGACGTCGAACGTGGCGCCGGCGCCGAGGTGCTCGATCAGCTGGGCGCCGTCGGGAGCGGGGTAGGGCATGCCGGCCGCCTGTGGCCTCTCACGCGTCCGCGCGCTGCGCGGCGACCAGCTCGTCGCACTCGCGAAGCCACGCCTGCGCCTCCTCTGCGCCGGCGCCGCCGCGCAGGGCGAGCGGCCACCGCGCGTCGCGCCAGCGCGCCGCAAACTCGGCCCAGCGCGCCGGTGCCTCGCGGCGCCCGGCCAGGGCGGCGACCCTTTCATCGATGCTCTGGAACGGAAACACCGGCTTGCCGAGCCCGAACCGCGCCTGCACCCAGTGGACCACGCCGATGAGGAGCCCGTACCGGCAGCGGCGGCGCTCCTCGTCGACGCCCACCACCGGCGACCTCCAGTCGAGGTGGATGTCGTCGAGCTCCGGCGGCCGCGGTTCGTGCTTGCCGACGCAGAGGTGAACCGCCTCCCGATCCGGCCGGTGCACCTCGCGCCAGCTGTCCGCGTCGAGCGGCTCGCCGCCCCGGAAGAGCTCCGCCATGCTCGCCGTGAGCGAGCCGAGCAGCGCGCCCCGCTGGTGCTCGATCCCCCCGAGGATCGTGTCGCGCGCCACGCGGCGGCCGCCCGCTCCCGCGAAGTGGCGGTCGAGGCGCTCGCGCATGGCCGCCGGCTCCACGTAGACCACTTTGAATCCGGCGCTCCCGCCGCACCAGACGTTGCGCAGATACCTGATCTGCATCCACAGGCCGAGCGTCGGGTCGATGCCGCGGATACGCTCGAAGATGCGCACAACGACGTTGACGCACGTCGGCCCGAACCGGGTGAGCGCCTCGCCGAGGTCGCGCGGCTCGGGGGCGCCCCAGAACGCGTTGTCCAGGTTGAGCTCCGCCCCGGGGCGGCGCGCGAGCCGGTCGGCGAGGCTCCTCCCCAGCGCCTCGCGCAGCGGGCCCGCGAGCCCATCCAGGTGCGGGCCGGCCCCGGCGTCGAGTGAACCGGTCATGCGGACATCCTATCACGCCTGCCCGCGCGGCTCCGAGCGCGGCCACGGCCGCCTGTGGGATGACGGCGCACCTGCACGGGAGGAGGGCGGCGGCCAACTTTTCTCCGCATCCTCCGGCAACTCACTGCGTTCAGCGCGAACGTGATAGAAGTCGTGGGCACCGGCATGGATCCCAAGATCTTGGAGATGCTCTTCATCGCCGTCAGCAACGGCGTCGCCCTCTTCATCGGCGCTTACCTGGCGCGGAGATCGGCGGATCTCAGCGCGGAGCGGCGGGCCGAGCACGAGGAGAGAGCGGAGCTCCTGAGACAGCGGCGAGAAGCGCTCTTGGAGCGACTGGCGCTCCAGCGGCGCGCGCTCGACGACTACGCGCGGATGATCGTCCGGTGGTCGTCGGTGCCCCCGTCCGGAGCGCCGCGCACGAAGGAGGAGGACCTCGCGGCGGACCAGGAGTCCATCGCGATGTACGCGCAGATGGCCAACGCGTACGGGAGTCGCCAGTTCGCCGAGCAGGCCGCCGCGACGCTGCACGCCGTGCGCGCCGGCCGGGGCAACGTCCAGGTGTTCCCGTTCGCCGTGCAGATCGCCTCCGCCTGCTACCAGGAGATGATCCGGGCGATCTCCGAGCTCGAGAAGGAGATCGGCCTGCCGGCGCCGCGGTCGCCCGCGCGGCCGTTCCTCCCGGACGAGGAGCTCGCGAAGGAGGCGACTCGGCTGTTCTCCAGGAACGTCGTGGAGCGCTCCGGGATCGATCTCGGCATGGTCGACCAGATCCTGGAGCGCGTCAGGGTGAACCCGTCGCCCGAGGAGACCGACAGCCCTCGATAGCGCTCATCCCGCCGGCTTCACTGGCTCCATCCCGCCCGGATGAGCGCGTAGAAGAGGAGGAGCCGGGGCACCCGGAACAGCACCATGGTCAAGAAGTAGCGCAGCGGGATCCGGTACAGCCCGGACAGGTAGCAGAGCATCGAGAAGGGGATCGGCGAGATGCTCCCGATCGCGATCGCCCAGTGGCCGTAACGCTCGAAGAGCCGGTCTATCCTGGCTCGCGTCCGCTCGATGCGCGCCGCGAAGAGGCGGAGCCGCGCGAGGCGGCCGGCGAGGCGATACCCCGTGCAGCCGCCGACGAGCGAGGCGGTCGAGATGGCGATCAGGGGCGCGACCTGCGAGCCACCCGAGGTGATCGCGGTCAGCATGTAGAACTGCGGCGGGATCGGGAACGAGAACGCGTCGGCGAGGAAGGTGCCGACGAACATCCCGGCGAGGCCGAAGCGGTCCACGAACGCGCGGCCGAGCGCGTCGAGCTGCTCGCGGGCGAGGTGCGCCGCGAGCGCGATCCCCGCGAAGAGCGCGGACAGGCTGAGCGCCAGCTGGGCCAGCGTGCGCCACAGATCCCGCCGATCGCCGCGCGGGCGCGGCTCGCCCTGCCGAGGCGTCAGACCGCCTCCAGCCGGCGGCGCTGCAGCCGCTCGATGATCCGCCTGCTGCGGAGGGTGCTTTGAAATATCCGCGTCGCCTTCTCGAGGGCGTCGAGGAGCTTTTGCTCCGCGCCGTGCTCGTCGACATAGGCGAATGGCCGGTGCGCGTTGATGACCTCGAACGAGTCCTTCTCGTCGTGATGAGCCGAATAGAAGATCACGGGCACTTCCGGCTGCACCTTGCGGATCTGGTCGCAGACCCAGAATCCCTCCAGCCCTGACATCCGCGCATCGACGATCACCGCGCACGTGTCCTCGGTGAAGGCGGCGACCCCGTCCACGGCCGAGGAGCATACGACGAGGCGATATCGCCTCGAGAGGAGCGCGCCGAGCGGCTGCCAGATGCTCCTGTCCCCGTCGACCAAGAGCACGAGAGGGAGCCGCGCGGGCTCGGGCTTCTCGCGATCCGGTCGCTCGGCTGGATCGGCTTCGAGCAGGGTGTCGGATTCCTTGGAGGGCATTCGTCGTCGATCGTGGAGGGCGCGTCAGGACGCGCGATGACGCAATGTACCACGCCCGGCGCGTCGAGCCAGCGCGGGGGTGCGGCAGCGGGAACGGAGATGACGTCGGCGCGGGGCCGAGGTCTTCGCGTCATCTCGTCCTCTCCGTTCCCGCTGCCGCCGCGCGGTGGGCGGCGGCCAGGGATTCGTCTATGCTCTGCGCGGAGGCGTGGCCTCGTGGTGAGGCGCGCTGGCCTTCTGCAAAGCGCTGCTACCGTGCCGGGTCGCGCGCTCGCCTTCTTCTCGTGCGCTGACGCGGGCTGCCGGTCGGCAGCGGGTCGCTCGCCGGGGAGAGTCTCCGTTCCACAACCGAGGTGAGCTGCCCATGAAGAACGCAGAACTCCGATCGATCCCGCTCGTCATCGCCGCCGTCCTCGGCCTCTTGGCCGCGGGGGCCGCAGGGTGCAAAGACGAAGAGATCCTGAACGCATGCAGTGAGCTCTGCAAGCACCGCATCCTCTGCGCGGAGGAGAACGACGCTCCGCCGCCGAGCAAGACCAGCTGCGAGACCGCGTGCCTTGGCCTCGAGGGGAATGACCTCGTGGAGCGAACCGAGGAGTGCGTGAACGAGGCGTCCTGTGATTACGTCGCGTGCGCGGACCCTTGAACGCGGCGCCCCCGCCTCCCCGCGCGCGGGGAGGCGAGGCGCCCCCGCCTCCCGGACGGATGGCGCGATGAGGGGCGGCGCGATCAGGGCTCCGCGTCGCACTCGGGCGCGTCGCGGAGCGGGCCCGAGGCGCGCGGCCCGTCGAAGCGCAGGAGATCGAGCTCGACGAGCTCGAGGCGCTTGAGCGTCAGATCCAGCGGGCCGACCGACACGCCTGCCACCGCCTCGGCGTAAGCCCGCACGCCGCCGTCGACCCGCGCGTCGTACGCGCAGTAGGGCGGCGCGGTCTCCGCCGTGACGCGCGCGTACGCCTGGACTCCGACGTTCGGACCGACGATGCCGTACAGGCGCGCCCGGAGCTCCGCGCCGGCGCTCACCTTGCCGGACGCCGTGATCGGGCCGGGCGCCCCGATCGAGGCCGAGCCCGAGGCCGAGCCGGAGGGCTCCCAGATCGTGCTCCACGTGCCGTTCTTGTAGTCGACCCCGGCCTCGATCTCGGCGGTCGCCTGCGCCTCGGCCTCCACCTCGGCGGCCGTGAAGGACAGCCCCAGATCCGCAGTCGCCCTCGGCACGACGTTCGTCGTGACGATGACGGGGACGGGGCCCACCCAGAAGGTCAGCGTCGGCAGCGGCAGGCTCGGGACGCCCCCGGCGAGCTCCAGGAGATCGACCGAGCAGCTCCCCGTGACCGTGCCGGTGCCCTGGAGCCTGGCGCTCACGTCGAGCTGGCCCGACGCGACGAGGCGGAGCTGCTTCAGCTCCGGCACCGGGTTGAGCTTACCCCTCGGGCCGATGTGGACCTCGAGATCGAGCGCCGGCGAGAGCTCGGCCGTGACGTCGAGCGCCGCCGTCCCGTGCGCGGTGACCCCGCACGACGCAGGGAGCGAGGCCGACGAGAGATCGAGGAGCTTCAGGGAGGCGCCGGACGAGATCTTCAGGGCCTCCGCCGCGCTCGCGATCTGCTCGCCGTCCTCCACGCCGAGCTCGCGGGTGCGCGCGACGTGATCGTCGATGGCGCGCGCGTACTCGCGCGCGTCGTAGTGGACGCGGAAATGGCCCTCGGTGATGAACTCCGTCAGAGGAGCGGGCGTCGTCGCGAGCGCCACCCGCGTCGCGTCGATCGTGCGTACGCGCACGACGCGGGCGAGGTAGCCGCCTCCCTGCGTGCCGCCGAGCACGTCGCCCGCGGCGAAGGGCGTCATGCTGCCGTCATGGGTGATGACGAGCTCGTGGTCCCCCAGCGCCGCGGCGACGAACCCCGGCTCCTTCTCGGGCACACGAGCGCGCTCCGAGAGCGTGAGCGGGCGGACGACATCGACGGCGCCGGGGGCCGGCAACTCGGTAGGATCCAAAACATCGCTCGAAGAATCCGCGGCGCACGCCGCGAGCTGAGGTGCGTTGAACGCGATGAAAACGGCGGAGATGAGGCGCGCCGTCGACGCGCGGCTCCCGGGGAGAGTGGTCTTCATGCGCGCGGACGCTACGCGGGGTGTGTGGCGAGTCGGTTACAGAGATGAGACTTGCTGTCTCCGTGAGAATGGATAACGGCTCACTGCGGTGGACGGATATCCATGAATCGATAGCTCCGAGGCGCGAAGGGCGCTTATCGAAGCGAGCGGTTCGCGACACCGCGCGAGCTCGTCCATGATGGGGTGTCCGAGCGCGCTCGTGATGGCGCGCGAGCGCGCTCGTGGTGTGGCGCGCGGGCGCGCTCATCGATGGTCTCGGGCGGCGCCGGGCCTCGGACCGGGGTCGGGCCGCGCTCGCGCGGCGTCGGCCAGGGGGAACGCCGTTCGGCTCGTGGAGGGATGGAGGACGGGAGGTCGCGGAGAGCGCGCGTCGCTTTCCCGCGGACAGGGCGCCGCATGCCGGCACCGTCGCGCCGGGGCTCGGGGCCCGAGGCCACGGCGCGCGTCAGGTGTCAGCGGATCGAGCGCCAGCGTCGCGGTCCCTCGCGATGCGCCGCTCGGCGCTCGCTCCCTGTCGACGCGTCGCGGTCGAGCCCGTGGAGCGCCAGCGAGGAGGCCGGCGGGCACGCATCAGCGGGCCTGCCGCTCCGCCTTCGTGCTCTCGCGCAGCCGAGACCCCGAGGCTGCCGCTGCTGGGCGGCCTCGGCCTGTTCTACCTGGGGTGAGTAACGGGAATCGAACCCGCGACAACTGGAGCCACAATCCAGTGCTCTACCAACTGAGCTATACCCACCGTTCTTCGCGGCCCGTGGGCTGCGAAGGCCTGGCAGAATACTCAGCTCCGCGCAGAGTGCAATCACGGAAACGCACCGCGTGTCGCTCTTCCTTCTGGTCCGGCGTCCGGCGTCCCCGCGCCCCCGGCCCCGTTCACGCCTCGGCCGCGTCCCGGCGCGTTCCCGGGCGCGCGCCGCCGGTCGCCTCGGTCAGAGCGTCGTCCACCGGCGCAGCGCGGCCCGGCGCGCCCGGTCCAGGTCCGCGCGGTGGCGGGTCGAGATCGGCGCGCGCTGCGCGGGCTGCGCCGGCGGCACCGACCCTCCAGCCGGGTCGTCTGCTGCCTCGCGGCCGGACGCCGCGAGCAGCGCCGACGCGAGCGAGCTCTCGAGCGCGGCCAGGTCGTAGCCGCCCTCCAGGAAGATGGCGAGCCGCCCCCCCGCCTTCGCGGCCGCCATCGCCGCGAGCCGGCGGCCCATCGCCGCGTACGCGGCGCGCGACAGCTTCATCGCCGCCATCGGATCGCGCTCGTGCGCGTCGAACCCCGCCGAGACCAGGATCAGCTCGGGCGCATACTCGTCGAGCACCGGAAGGAGGAGCTCGTCGAACGCAGCCTCGTAGACCGCGTCCGTCGCGCCGTCGGACAGCGGCACGTTCACCGTGTAACCGTCGCCGTCGCCGCCGCCGAGCTCGCCGGCGGCGCCGGTGCCGGGATAGAACGGCCACTGGTGCAGCGAGCAGAACAGCACCCGCGGATCGTCCCAGAAGATGTCCTGCGTGCCGTTGCCGTGGTGCACGTCGAAGTCGACCACCGCGACCCGCGAGAGCCCGCTGCTCAGCGCCGCCCGCGCCGCCACGGCGACGTTGTTCAGGAGACAGAAGCCCATGCCGGCGTCGCGCGTGGCGTGGTGGCCGGGCGGACGGAGCAGCGCGACCCCGAGCCGGCCGGGGCCGGCGAGCACCGCGTCGACAAGCGCCACCGCGGCGCCCGCGGCGCGCCTCGCCGCCTCGACCGAGCGCGGGACCACGTACGTGTCGGGGTCGAGCGCCGCATAGTGGCCGCTGAGCCGGCCGAGCGACTCCAGGTACCGCGGGGCGTGCGCCCGGGCGAGCTCTTCCTCGGTGGCGTCGCGCGACGCCACGTGCTCCAGCGAGAGGCCGGCCGCGGCGCAGCGCTCGATGGCGCGGCGGGCGGCTTCGAGGCGCTCCGGGCGCTCAGGGTGCGCGCCTCGCGAGCGATGTTGCTCGAACAGCGCGTCGTCGACGACGTAGAGGCGCGGGGCTTCGGAGTGCGGCTGATTCAAGTGCACCATGAGCTGGGTGGAGAGTTGTAGCAGCGCCGCAGCGGATGGTAGCTTGCCCTGAGCCCCGGAAAGAAGGAGTGGAGACGCAGGATGCGCGGAAAGATCATCGCAGTCTTCGCCGTGATTGTCCTCATGGTCGGAGGGCTTTTTTACGCCCTCACGCGCGCCTCCCTCGCGGAGATCGGGCGCCCCGGCGAGGCGCCGCGCGCGCTCGCGGCCGCCATGGCGCAGCTCCAGGTGGACGGCCTCGTGCTGGAGCGGTGGCTCGACTCCTACGCGAGCGACCCGAAGCTGCGCGAGCCGTTCAACGCCGGCACCGCCCCGGCCCGCGCCGAGGCGGCCACCAGCGCCGCCAACGCCATCCGGGAGGCGGTCGCCGCCTCGCCCGAGCTGGCCAGGACCCCGCCCTCGCTCGTGGTCCTGGTGGACACCAAGGGCGTGGTGCTCGGGCGGAACGCCTCCGCGCTCATGCGCGGAGACGACCTCGGCGCCGTCTACCCGTCGCTGAAGCTCGCCATCGAGCAGGGGGTGACCGGCTCGGACGTGTGGGTCAGCCGGGCGCGCAACGAGCAGCTGCTCGCGTCCTACGCGCCCATCCGCAGCGACGCCGGGCAGATCATCGGCGCCGTCGCGGTGGGCACCGCGCTGAACGACGAGCGGCTGACCAACGCGAGCGAGCGCACGAGCGGGCGCGTCCTCGTCGTCGCGACGCAGTCGGGCGACGGGCTCGACGTGGTGGCGAAATCGCGTGACGCTTCCCCGCAGCTGGTCGCGGCGCTCACGGCGTCGCCGGCGAAGGACGGCGCGCTGAAGGCGCTGCGCTCCGGCCAGACGGTCGACATCGGCGGGCTGTCCGGCGAGTACAGCGCTGTCGGGCACGCGCTCGACGGCTACGGCGACGGGCGGCGCGCGGTGCTGCTCAGCATCGCGCAGCTCCGGACGCCGGGGCTCGCGAGCGCGCTGCTCTGGCCGCTCCTCGGCGTCACCGCGCTCGGGCTCGTGCTCGTCGTGATCGCCGCGTATTTCCTGGACGCGTACATCTCGCAGCCGGTCTCCGAGATCGAGGACGGCCTGCTCGCGATCATGAACGGCCGGACCGACCTCCGGTTCCAGATCGAGCACGCCGAGCTCGGCGGGCTCGTGTTCCGCCTGAACTCGCTCCTGAACCAGCTGCTCGGGGTGCAGGAGGACGAGACCGACGCCGAGGGGCGCCCGTCGCGCGCGCCGACGTCGGCGTCCTTCCGGGACGCCCTCGAGGTCGACGAGCGGATGGCCGCGCTGTCCGCGGGGGAGATCCCGGCCGACGCCAAGGCGCTGCTCGAGGAGCCGGAGGACGCCTACTACGCGCGCATCTTCGCGGAGTACATCGCCGCGAAGAAGTCGCTCGGCGATCCGGTGGACCACATCACCCGCGACGCGTTCGTCGCCCGCCTCAAGGCGAGCGAGCAGGAGCTCGGGCGGAAGCACGGAAAGCCCATGCGCTACAAGATCGAGGTCCGCGGCAAGGAGGTCGTGCTCCTCGCCGTGCCGCTCGCCTGACGCGCGCGGCGCAGGAGCCCGGGAGCGGAGGGAGGCGCGGCGCCGCGTGTTTCAGTGCAGCACGGCGTCCGGGCCCTCGTGCAGCTCGACGCGCCCCGACGAGGGCTCGCGGCGGAGCGCGATCACGTCGGAGAGCTCGCAGCCGAGCGCGATCGCCGGCGATGAGGTCGTGACGATCCACTGCACGTTGGGCAGCGCGGCGCGCAGGCGCGCGGCGAGCGATCGCTGGCGGTGCACCGGCTGCTGCGCCTCGATGTCGTCGAGCAGCACGACGCCCTCGGCGAGGCGCGGATCGCCGCTCGGGTGCGCGGACGCGAGCGCGCGGAGCGCGAGCGCGCCGAACGCGACGGTGTGCCGCGCGCTCCGCCCGAGATCGTCGAAGTCGACGCGCTGGCCGTCCGCGCGCTCGAAGATCGGCTCGAGCCGGAGCGGATCGACGCCGGCGTACGTCACGCCGTGGCCGTCGAGCAGCGCCTCGAGCACCTCCTTGAGCGCCCGATCGAGCGCGCCGAGCCGCTCTGCCTGGGCGCCGGGCCGGGCGTCCGGCTGCACGTCGGAGAGCACCTCCGGCCGGCTCTTCCGGCCCTCGCGCGCGATCGCCGCCGCGATCGGGACGAACGAGAGCACCTGCTTCGTCTCGCGGGCGAGGTCGGTGCGCGTCGCGTCGTCGAAGCTCGCGGCCGCGCGCACGTCGTAGCGGAGGATGCTGCGCTCGGGCGCCGTCAGCACGAGCGCGCTGCGGGAGAACCAGCGCGCCCCCGAGAGCGCGACCAGGACGAAGCCCCCCTCGGCCGCGCGCCGCTCGAACAGCGACTGCTCCCTCCGCCGCAAGATCGCCGCGTCCTCGGGCTCGTCGAGGCGCGCGTTCGGGCTCGTGACCCGCAGCGGGTGCGCGCGCGCCGGGTCGTCCGCGCCGAGCATCCAGTCGGCGACGACGAGCGGCTGCGAGCCGTCGTCTCCGCGCGGCCTCGGCTGCGCGACCGCGTACCCGGGCCGGGTCGACGCGATCGCCGACAGGATCGAGGTCTTGCCCACGCCGTCGCCGCCGAAGAGGACCACGAGCCGGCGCGGCGCGCCGGCGGCGTCCTCGAGCGAGAGCGAGAGGTCCTCGAACGGGCCGACATGGACGAGGCGGACGCGGGAGAGCAGCACCGCCCGCGAAGCTACCACCGCGCAGCGCGCGTGGAGCGCCGCCATGGGCGTGGAGCGCGCCTCCGACGCGCCGTGGCATGCCGCGCGCGCCCCCGCGCCCCCGGTGGCGCGTGGTGGCGCGTGATGGCGTGGCAGCCTAGATTCGTGGTCCGGGGTCGTCACCGTGCTGCGCAAGCTGCCTCCGCCGGATTTCCGCTACGTGTGGCTCCACCCGGAGCCCGGCTCGACCGGCGCGCTCGCCGCGGCCGGGACCGCGGGGCTGGCGGGCGCCTCCGCGGCCGTCTGGAGCGCCGGGAGCCACGCGCTCTCGCTGGGGCTCATCGCGATGGGGGGCGCGCTCGGCTTGCTCGCGCTGGTCCGCGCCGAGCACCGCCCCCCGATCCAGCGCGGCGCCCGCGAGGTGACGATGGCCGTCGTGCCCTGGGGGATCGTCGTCGACCCGGACACGGAGCCGCGGGTGCTGCGGTGGCCCGCCGTCAAGCAGGTGAGCGTGGACGTGTCGCACACGATGCGCGGCGGGACGCCGGCCATCGTGTCGAGCCTCGTGACGGTGCACACCGAGCGCGAGGTGCTGGCGGGCCGCGCCGCGGGCGCGGTGGACCTGGAGCGGCTCCTCGCCAACCTCGAGGGGTATGCGCAGGAGGCGTCGCGGCCCGTCGCCGCCGACGTCGAGGGGCTGACGGCGCTCGGCGACGGCGTGACCGAGCCGATCGCCGCGGCGCTGCTGCACGCGGCGGACGGCATCTGCGCGACGAGCCGCGGCGACGCGCAGCTCGCGCTGCCGGTGGGCGGCTACCGCACGGCCGCGGCGCGCGCGGCGGCGCCCGAGACGATCGCGGTGCTGCGCTCGGCGCTGTCGTGGAGCTACGACTGCCCCGCCGATCCGCGGCCGCTGGCGGCGGTCCTCGCGGGCGCGTTCGGGGCGGTGGAGCTCGTACCCGAGCTCCTGCGGCTCGCGAGCTCGCCGCACCCGGTGGTCGCCGCGTTCGGCAAGGCCGCCGCGCTGCGTCTGGGTGCGCCGCCGAACCGCGCTGGCTCGCTCGACGAGGTCGCGGCCTTCCTGTTCGAGGAGGACGTGGAGATCGGGAAGCGGTGGATCGCGTCGGGCCCGACACTTTGTTTGCGACCCCGGGCCCAGGCTTGCTAGCTAAAGGGGTCGGCAGCGCGTGCGCTGCGGTTCGAGCGGCCTGCGCGCGGAGGCCGTCGTTCCGCGGGGCTCCGTCCTCAGGGCGCGCTGCCGGCGGGTCGTCCAACGCGCCGGGTCGGCTATGAAACGGGCTCCGTCGCCACCGAAGCCGTCTTCAGGGGGAGCGCGCCGCCGGCTGGCCGTCGCGTGGGTCCTCGGCCTCTCGCTCTCCGCGTGCGCGGAGCACCACGCGGCCGGGCCGCCCCCGTCGCAGAGCACCGCGCGCGCCGCGCCGCCCGCGGGTCTCGCCCTCGCGCCGCCCGCGGGTCTCGCCCTCGCGCTGCCCGCGCCGTCCCTGGTGGACGGCGCCTGGGTCGAGTCGGTGCGGCTCGAGCGCTGGGCCGAGGCGGCGGCGCGGCTCGACGCCCTGCCCATGGAGCAGCGCGCGCTGCCTTCGATGAAGTACGCGCGGGCGCGCGTCGCGTTCGAGCTCGGGGATCACGGCAAGGCGGTGGAGCTGCTGCATGGCCTGGAGCAGGAGCTGCCGCTCCTCTCGCGCGAGGTGGCGCGCTACCGGGCGGAGGCGGCGTTCGTGGCGGGGCCGTTCCTCGAGGCGGCGGCGTACTTCGAGCGCTCGGGCAGCGCGCCCGGCCTCGCGCGCGCCGCGCTCGCCACCATGAAGGGCGGCGATCTCAAGCAGGCGCGCGCGCTCGCCGACCGGGCCGTGGCCGCGGCGCAGCGCGCGCGCAGGTCGCGCGACGAGGCGGCGGCGCGGATGGCGCGGGCGCGCGTCCAGCTCGGCGTGCGCGACGCCGCCGAGCGCCCGGGGGAGAAGGCCGCCGCGGCGGCGCTCGCGCACGCCGACCTCCGGTGGATCGTGAAGAGCGCGCCGTCGTCGCCCGACGGGCGCGAGGCCGCGGCGCTCCTCGCCGCCTTGCCGGGGCAGCTCTCGCAGGAGGAGCGGCTCCAGAAGGTCGACGCCATGGTCGCCGGGGGCAGCGCGGCGGAGGCGATCGCCGAGCTCGACAAGATGTCGGGCGTGCCGGCGCCGGAGCTCCACCACCGCAGGGCCACGGCGCTCTACCGGGCGCGCGACTACGAGGCCGCGGCCGCGGCGTTCCTCAAGGTCGCCGCCGCGCCGTCGGCGCGCCAGGCCGAGCAGCTGCACCTCGCGGCGCGCTCGCTCTCGCGGCTCCGGCGCGAGGCGGAGGCGATCGAGCGGCACCTCGCCGTCGCGCGCAGGTTCCGGAAGACCCGCTGGGGGGAGCTCTCGAGCCTGCTCGCCTCGCGGCTCCTCATGCAGGTCGGGCGCTACGCGGAGGCCGTCGCGCAGTACGGCCGGTTCCTCGGCGCCTATCCGCGGAGCGATCGGCGCGGCGACGCGGTCTACGAGCGGGCGCTCGCGACGCTGTCGACGGGCGGCGCCGCGCGCGCCCGGCGGCCGCTGGAGCAGCTCGCGCGCGACGCGAGGCCGGCCGACGCGGCGCGGCTGCGCGAGCTCGCCGGGCTCGCGGCGCTGCGCGGCGGCGACCGCGACGGCGCGGTGCGGCTCTGGACGCAGGTGATGCGGGAGCAGCCGCTCTCGTGGGGCGCGCTGCTCTCGCGCTCGCGCCTCGCGGCGGTGGGCGCGCCCATGCCGCCGCTGCTCGTCCCGGCGTCTCTCGGGGACGCCAGGGCGGTGGAGGTGAAGCTGCCGCCGGCCGCGGCGCTGCTCGCGTCGATGGGGCTCGACGGCGACGCGGAGAGCTACCTCGCCGAGAACGAGCGAGAGGCGACCGCGGCCTATGCGGGGCAGGAGAGCGAGGCGCTCTGCCGGATGTACGGCATGCTCTCGCCCGCGAAGCGCCGCTACCGCGTGGGCACGCAGGCGGTCTCCGCGGCGGCGCTCCAGCGCGCGCCCTCGCAGGCCGATCGCTGGACGTGGGAGTGCGTCTATCCGGAGCCGTACGCCGGCGAGGTGCGCGCGCTCGAGGCGCAGCACGGGCTGCCGAGGGGCCTCGTTCACGCGCTGATGCGCCAGGAGAGCGCGTTCGACCCTGTCGTGGTGAGCCCCGCGAGCGCGGTCGGCCTGATGCAGCTCATGCCGTCGACGGCCGAGAAGGCTGCGAGCGAGCTCTCGCTCGGCTTCGACCTCGGGCAGCTCAAGAGCGCGCCGCTCAACCTGCGCCTCGGCGGCTTCTACATCGGCAAGCTGCTCCGGACGTTCGAGGGCAGCCTGCCGCTCGCGACGGCCGCGTACAACGCCGGTCCGAAGGCGGTGTCGCACTGGCTCGGTGGGGGCATCGACCGGGACACCGACGTGTGGGTGGCGCGGATCCCGTACAACGAGACGCGCGCCTATGTGGGTCGCGTCCTCTCGAACCTGGCGCGGTATCAGTGGCTGGCCGGCGGGGATGCGGCCGTGGAGATGCTCCCGCTCACGCTCCCCGCGGACGCGCGCGCCCCGGCGGACGCGTACTGAGCGCGGTCGCCGGGGACGGCAGCGCAGGGGTTCCTCCTGCGTTGAAATTGCGCTGTGCGCTTGAACTCGCAAGCGGGTGCCTTCACCGTGGTGGGGTGGCAGGGACCGCTGGAAGCGACGGCGTGTTCAAGCGGTGTGGGGTCCTCATCCAGCCCTACGCCGATGCTCGATCCATCGGCCGGCTGCTCTCGTCGGCGCTCGCGTGGCTCCTCGTCGTCTTCTCCGTCGCGTCGCTCGTGGAGCCGCTCGCGGGACCGATCGTGGCGGCCGTCATGGTGCCTTTCGCGCTGCTCGGGTCGTTGCTCGCGCTGCTCTGCCTGGCGTGCCTGCTCTACACGCCGATCGCCTGGCTCTGGGCGGCGGTGGGCTCGTCCGGCGCGGCGGTCGTCCGGGTGAGCAACGCGCTGTGGATCGAGCGCCCTGGCGATCGGCGCGCGTTCCCGCTCCTCTCGCTCACGCGCGCGCGGCTCTCGAGCTCCGGCGGCGAGGTCGCCTTGAAGACCGACGACGGCGATGTCATCCGGGTGCGCGTCGACGATCCGGTCGACGCGGAGCGGCTGCTCGGCGTGATCGCCGCCGGGCGAGCGCGGGGCACGTGGAGCGCGCGGCTCTACGACGACGCGCCGTCGCTGCCGCGGCGCCGCCTGTTCGTCGGGGTCGCGGCGCTCATGTCGCTGCTCTGCTGGTCGGTGCTCGACTTCGACGTGGCGCTCTCGCTCGGCGTCGTCACGGGCGCCTCGGCGTGGGTGCTGGCGGCGCTGCTCAGGGAGGGCTCTGCGCGCCGCGTGCTGGTGGCGGGCAGCGACGGGCTCTCGCTCCGGGACGACGCCGGCGAGCGCTTCATCTCCTTCGGCAGCATCGAGCGGGTCGAGGAGACGGCGCTCGGGGTCGAGCTCGCGCTCACCGGAGGCGAGCAGCTCTCGCTCACCCTCGTGCCGCCGCAGCTGCTGCGTGATCCCAGCGAGACGGGGCTCAGCATGGTGCTCGCGGAGCGGCGCCGCGAGCACCTGCTCGCGCTGCTGCGGGAGCGGAGCGGGCGCGGCGCCCACGAGGCGGGGCGCGCGGTGGCGCTCCTCGGGCGCCGCGGCCTGCCTGCGCCCGCCTGGCGGGCGGCGCTGCGCCGCCTCGTGGGCGAGGCCGGCGCCGATTACCGGACGGCGAAGCTCACGCGGGAGCAGGCGTTCATGGTGCTCGAGGACGGCGGGGCGCCGGCCGAGCTCCGCATCGGGGCCGCGCTCGCGCTCGCGGGCTCGCGCGACGGCCAGAGCGAGGAGCGGCTGCGGATCGCGGCCGAGGGCTGCGCGAACCGAGACGTGCGGCTCGCCCTGGAGCATGCGGCCGAGGGCGACGTCGACGACTGGATGCTCGAGCAGGCGCTCTCGTCCTCGAGGGCGGAGCAGGCGGCGGCGCCGCCGCGGTCGACGGCGCGGGCGGCGTGAGGCGGGTCGCGGCGGCATAGCCGCCGGCGCGCTGCGCGGCGAGCGGGCGGGGCGGGGCGGGGCGGGGCGGGGCGGGGGTAGGCTGGGCTGGGCTGGGCTGGTCGATACTTCTCGCTCTCCGGCCTTCCAGTTCTGGGTACTCTCTGTAGAGGACGCGCGGCGCCTCTGGTCATCGGTGTCCAGCTGAGCTGCCGCGGGCGCCTGCTGCGCGCCTGTGATCCTCCAAGGTAGACACCCCGATGGAAGGCCCGCTCCAGGACCCCTACGCTTCGGTCGCAGTCCACGCGCCGCGTTCTCGCCCGCAGGCAGGCCGCGCCGCGCGGATCGCGCTGCTCGTCGTGGCGCTCTTCGCGTCGGTCGGGTTCGGCGCGCTCGTGGTGGCGCCGCGCCTCGGCGCGCCCGCGCCCTCGAGCGGCGTGGTCGCGCGGCCGTCTCCCGCGCTCGTCATCGCGATCCGCGACCTGTCGCGGCTCGAGACAACGGAGGTGCACGTCGAGAAGGTCGTGGATCTGGCCGACCGGCAGAGCCGCCTGTTCGGTCTGGTGCAGGCCACCGACGCCCTCCTGCTCGTCGCGGTCGGCCACGTCACGATCGGCGTCGATCTCGCGCGGATCGGCGAGGGCGACATCGCGATGGATCCGGAGACCGGGGTCGCGCGGCTCACGCTGCCCGCGCCCGAGGTCTTCTCGACCCGGCTCGACGAGGACGAGACATACGTCTACACGCGGTCGACCAGCCTGCTCGCGCGGCGCAACGAGCAGCTCGAGGCGCGGGCCCGGAAGGAGGCGACGGCGGCGATCGAGAAGGCCGCGCTCGAGGGGAACGTGATGACGCGCGCGAAGGCCCAGGCCGAGCGGCAGATCACGGCGCTCGCGACGCAGCTCGGCGCGAAGCGGGTGGAGATCCGCTGGCGCGAGGTCGGCGGCGGAGGGGGCTGACGCGCGGGCGACCATCGCGAGCGTGTGCTCTCTGACCTGCGCGGCGGAGCGCTCCGCCGCCGCGGCGTTCTCGTTCTCGGCCAGCTCGCGCGAGGCGCGCCAAGGCCGTACCGCCCGCGCCACGTTCTCGCCGAGCGCGCTGAGCGCCGCGCCGATGGAGAGGAACAGGACCAGGCCGACAAGGTCAGCAGGATGGTTGATCTAGAGGCTGCATGGCTCGACCCAGCAAGCGGCCCCGGCGACGCAACGTATCGTTGCGAGGAGCCCTGGCCGGAGCCCGCCGACATCCAATAAAAGGCTCCCAGGAGCTCTCTCGGTGCGCCGGACTGGCTGGGGGCGGATGCGTCGAGCTGATTGCCCCAGCGGCGTTTGATTTTCCTGGCTGGGTACCGACCCTCACGCGTGACGCTGCCAGTTGGCTCCTGCCAGGCCGTCGAGCTGATCTGACCGGGAGATGGGGAGTGTGAGATGTGCCCTTTTTCATGTCACTGCGAGCTGGGCTTCTGACAGGACATCCGCGAGAGGACACCAGGCTGTCCGCCCAGCTTTCTTGTGCCGATCCTCGCGACCGAGGCGAGCGAGTCTGTCGTGACGTACACCTCTGCCCGAGCGTCGCGAGGCACGGCAGAGGTCGCGCCCGTACGGAGCGCGCCTCGCCGCGCGGTCACGCTACCGGCGATGCCGCCGACGTCGCTGCCGCCACCGCCGCTGCCGCCACCGCCGGGCGGTGAGGACGTTTGCAGAGTTGGCCCTCGGCGAGCTGGCTTCCCTGGTCGCGAGGATCCCCGAGCTCGGGGAAAAGCCAGCGGAATAGCCAGTGGAGGGGGTAGCGCGAAGCAGGACGAGGCGATAATATTCAGCAAAATCAAATGGTTGGCCCCGTGGCGAAATGGCAGACGCGGTGGATTTAAACGGCGCTCTGGGGGGGAACGGGGGCGAACCGGCGAAATTGCTGGGGAAATCGGAGGGGGGCGACGATCGACGCGGTTGGAGCGGGGGTGTGACGATTCGGAGGGGGCGCGTGGCGATTCGATCGGGGTGGGCGGGGCGGGGGAGAGCGTTGGGGGGAAGGGGTGGGGGAGAGGGCGGCGTCGGTGAGGGCGACGTTGCTTGTGCAGCTCGGGGAGGGGCTGGCGGCGGCTGTTGCGGCGGGCGACATCGAGGCAGCGCGCGTGGTGAACGAGGCGATCGGGCGGCTGCTTGGAGGGCCGACGCCATCGCAGGGACGAGGCCGCGGCCGAAGTGCTCGACCTCGCCTGGGAGCGCGAGCGGAGGGGACGGCGAGATCCGGCTCCTCGCGCATATCAGCGTCGAGGTCATCGAGCACGAAATCGGGGCGTCTTCTGCGTGAACGTGGACGCCGGCGAGCTCCGTCGCGCTCTGCTCTCCTCTACGTCGGCGCGCGAGATGCCTGCGCGTGAAGGCCTCGAAGCGAGTATGCGGGAACGCCGGCGCGTACGACGGGCTCGCGCGCGAGGGCCTCAGCGGCGCGTGCAGCGAGCTCGCTTGCTAGATGTTGGGTAGGTAAAGGCTCATCGTCCTCGTCCATCCGGCCGAGCTCGGGAGCAGCGCCGGCAACGAGGACCATGGGCGCGATCGCGCGCCTGGCCCCTCTCCATCGCCTTGGCCGCAGCAGTCGACGCGTGTGTCGGCGAGGGCGGTATGGTGGTTACAGTCGAGGCGAATCGTCGCGGCGCTGTGGATGTTCAGGCGGGCGCTGTTCGTCAACCGCATGGCTGACGAACAGCGCCATGCATTGAACCGACTGCCTCAAGTACCGAACAGGTTGGAATACCGAGAGACGCTATCGGATCAACCGAAGTAGCTTCTCGAAGAGGTATTCATCAACTTATTCTTCTCCTGATGCTCAGCAGTCCGGGAGGTCGGCCAGGTTGTTTCGTGTCGTGGCGTCTCGGTCCGTCCGCAGGTACCTGCCTGTGGGGCCGTTCACGACCCGGACCTCGGTCCGGCGCCCGTCCGGCCAGGAGACGACGTACGTGTGAGTTCCCGAGTCAATGTCCCGGATGGCGTCGCTCTTCGAGCGGGGCGACCAAGTCTCCCCGTGATTACACAGCCTGGTGATGTCGCCGTCGGTGTCTTTGCCCGTCCTCGTAACCTGTCGCTCTGCCATGTGGATCTCTCCTTGCTTCCGAATCAGTTTCTCGAGATTGTAAAGATCGACGTTTGTATTCTGTAGATCGATTCTGTTGGTGGCTGTTTCCAGGTTGATGTTGCGCGCTATTGGCTTTGGTTCGACTGGTTGGGTTATTGTCTTCGATTCGCGTGCGACTCTGGTCCTGTAGACCACGAGAGAAGGATGAGTCGATTTGCCGTCGTGTGCCTCCGAGAGATGTGGTGTTTGCGGGGTTTCGTTGAGTATCGTCCTCGTGGACGACGCCCTCTGGCCTGGAACGGCAGGTGATGAGCTCCGTATCTCAACGGCACATGCGGAGCACATCCACCACCCGATCGACATGGATCCCTTCGTTGCGGAAGAAGCGGTCCTTGGTTCCTGGCTCGAGGAGCCATCCGCCGCTGTGATGCAGCGCGACGAGCTCCCAGTGCTTGTTGAAGACGGGCGAGCCCGATGAGCCGGGCAGTGTGTCGGTCAGGTACTGCACGCGGCCCTCGCCCACGTAAACAACCAGGTTGTGGAAGAATGAGAGCTGCTTCTGATCGCCGCCGGGGTGCTGGATGATGTTGACCCGTTCGCCGAGTTCGACCCGGGATGGTTGGAGCGCGATCGTCCCCCAGCGTGCGGAGGGCCTGCCCGCGACCTTGACGATCGTGCAGTCGTCGTCGCTGGAGGTAACGAAGCAGGCGTCGGGATCCAAGCGCAACTCCTCCGGTTCCGCGTCGCGGCCTTCCACCGTCTTCTGGTAGTTGAACTGGACGGTTGCGGCGGCAGCGGCGTCTCGGTCACCGAGGACGTGGTGATTGGTGACCAGGAGGTCACCGGGGATGAGAAAGCCCGTTCCGAGCGAGCCGTCGGAGACCTGGATGCGTGCGACCGCCTGAGCGCGGCGAATGCCGATCTCGAGGTAGCTCACAGGGACGAGCGAGCTCTGCGTGCCGAGGATCTTCTCGAGCGGCGGACCGCCGCTGCCCCGCCACGGGAGCGAGGTAATGCTCGGCCCTTCGGCGTAGCGTACCGTGGCGCCCTCGCGCAAGCGCCTGAGGATCTCGTCCTCGGGGTACTCCTCGATGGCGCGGTCGAGCACCGCGTAGACCCACCGCGCGCCCCGCTTCTGCGCCTCGTCGAGGACGCTGTGCCAGGTGAGGTCCGCTCGGTTGTGGAAGGCGATGCGGGTCGCGTCGAGCTTGATGTCAAAGAGGAATCGGCGCACCTCGGCGTCGGATGGGTATTTCCACGAAAGAGCCTCTCGCAAGGTGCGTATCGCTTCGAGGGAAAGAGCCTGGTTCATCATCTCCTCGTTCTCCGGTGGAGCACGCCGGCGTCGTCGCCGCGTGCAGGCCGCGACGTGTGTCTCTCAGAGCTTCTGTGCAAGCTCTAGGAGATTGTCGTCGTCGCGGTATTCTCTCAGCGCGCAATGCACAATATCTGCGAGGCGATGCTGTTTTCTGGCCTCCTCGAGGATGGCGTCCCAGATGTCGATGATGCTCCCGGAGATCTTGACCAACAGCAGGCTGATCCCCGCTTCCCTGGCGATGCGCCGCGCGACCTGCTCAGTGTCGTAGAGCGCAGCAAGCGTGTCTCGAAGGCGGAATGTATCGCTGTCAGACAGCGTGGGTCGCCGCCTCGCGCCCCTCTTCGCGCGGGGGTCGACAGTGGCCAGGCCGTCGACGATCATCCAGAGGTTGCCTTCCTCGTCCCCGGCGCACAGCAACCCGGAGCACGCTGCGACGCACCGGAACCACGAGGTCCCGACCAGGGTTCCCAGAGGCCTCCCCGTCTCCAGGCTGAAGGCCCGCACCGTCTCGTCCTCGGATGCCGTGAACACGCGCGCGCCGTCGGGCGAAACGGCGCAGCCGAACACGCGCCGGGTGTGACCGGGGATCTGGCGGACATAGCGAAAGCTCGGCAGCTCGCGCACCTCGATCTGGCCGTCGGCGCGGGCGAGCACCGCGCGCCCGCCGTCCGGCGTTATCGCTGCGGCGAGGAGCCCGCCCGTGAGGCGGATCGACGAGGGGGCACGTGCGGCGTCGGTGAGGTGCCAGAGCTTCACCGCGCCGTCTCGAGCGAACGATATCAGCCGCTTCCCGTCGGGAGTCAGCGCGATGCCGTTGAGCTGCCCGTCGTGCACGCCGAGCTGCGAGGGCTGGTTGAGCGTCGCCTCGGCGCGGATCCAGAGCGTGCCGTCTCGGGAGGCGGTGATCATCCGTCCGTCGGGCAGGAACGCGCAGCCAACCACCAGCCTCTGGTGCGCTTTGGCGGTCTCCACGCGCACCTCGGCGCGCTCGAGGTCCAGGTGGAATAGCAGCACGCTGCCGTCCCGCGCGCCGGCGAGCACGCGGCGCCCATCGGGAGAGATCGCGCATGCAGTCACCAGGTCGGCGTGCCCCGTCAGCGTGGCGCGGCACCCGCCGGTCGCCGTGTCCCAGAACTTGAGCAGCCGGTCCTCCGATGCTGAGACGGCGAACCGGCTATCGAGGGTCACCGCGGTCGCGGTGACCGGCGCAGCGTGGCCGTCCTGGGCCATGAGGCTCTCCGGACCTCCGAGCTCCCACAGCCTGGCCGAGCGGTCGTGCGACGCGGAGAGCATCCGGCGGCCGTCCGACGTCGCGGCGCACGCGGACACCGCGTTCGCGTGCGCCGCGAGGCGCAGGATGCGGCGCTCGGCGGCGAGATTCCAGACGGCGATCGCGCCGTCTGCCATCCCGCAGAGCAGGTGGCCACCCCACGGGAGGATCGCGAGCGCGTCCACGCGGCCCTGTCCCGCACCGACGCGCTGGAGGCATTGGCCGAGGGCGAGCTCCCAGCGCGAGAGCATGCCGTCTCCGCTCGCGGCGAGCACCTGCTCGCCGCCCGGCATGAGGGCGAGCGCCGTGATCCAACCCTCCTCCGAGGCTCCCGGCGAGGGCGAGCGCACCTCACCCCTCGGCGAGAGCTCGTACAGGCACTCTCGGGACGCGAGGTCCCAGACGCGGACCGAGGCGTCCCGCGAGCCGGAGATGAGCTGACCCCCGGGGGTCGTGATGCACACCGTCACGTAATCGCGGTGACCCTCCAGCGTGCCGACGATCTGGAGCGAGCTTCTATCCCAGAGCGTGAGGGTCCCGTTGTCCGAGCCGATCACGAGCGTCTGGCCGTCGTGGCTTATCGCGCAGGCGGTGGCCCAGCGACCGCCGTTGTCGAGCACCCCGATGCAGCCGCCTGTCGCGAGGTCCCAGAGCCGCGCCGTCATGTCGACGGACGTCGACAGCGCGAGCTTGCCGTCAGGCGTGAGCGCGCAGCCCGTGAGCTCGTCGTTATGTCCTTGCATCGTCGCGAGCACCTCGCCGGAGACGAGCGCCCAGTAACGCAGCACGCGATCGGCCGAGGCCGACAGAGCGCAGCGCCCGTCGGGGCTCACGACGCACGCGACGATCGCCTTCGTCGGCTCGCAGAATGTGCGCAGCGGCGTTGGTCCGAGGCGCACCCCGTGCAAAAGGCGCAGCGGGGGCAGGTTCCCCTCGAAGTGGAGCATGCGCGCGATCTCCTCGGAGGGCCATCCGGCGCAACGCAGGCGGTTGTAGAGCAGCGAGGGGAGCAGCCCCTGATCGCGGTAGGCGGACAGCCGGGTCGCCTCCGCGCGCACGGCCGCGAGCACGGCTGTGAGATCGAAGGTCGCGCTGCCTTCCGAGGCGCCGATGACCGCCTCCAGATCCCGCTCGATGGAGGTGACGTCGAGCTCGCGGCACTTCGCGTCCAGATAGCCGACGTCGACGCACAGGCGCTGCGCGCCGTCCATGTCGCCCGCCTCGATTCGGTGCATCACTGCATGCCGGAGGGCATAGCGCCGTCCGGCCGGGTCCCCCTCGTCGGGCGGCCACGCCGCGAGCCCTCTGAGCAGGTGCAGGTGATGACTACGGATCACCCGCTCTCCGAGCTCGTTGACGAAGATCTCGCGCACGTGCTCGTGACGCAGCCGATAGCCGAACTGGCTGTCATCGTGCCAGTGCGCCGGCTCCTTGCGCAGCAGGTGGAACGTGGCGCGCAGGAACTCGTCACCAGCAGCGGTCGCCGGATCGCTGCCGAGCAGCTCACCGAAGACGTGCGGTGGGAGCGCCTCGCGCGCGGCGCAGGCGAGGCCGAGGCCCTTGAGGATCAGCCTGCGTCGCGCGTCGTCCAGATCGCGGAGCTCGTCGAAGATCTGGCGGAGAAAGGGGATGAGCCCCTGTGAGATGCGCGCCGCCGTGCGTTGCGCAGGCGGCTGACCGGCGAGCCAGTCGCATATCCCGCTGGCATACAGCATGTTTCCTCGCGCGCTGCGCACGATCACATCGATGAGCGAGGCGTCGAACGGCGCGGGGAGCGAGCGCGAACGCTGCTCGCAGATGGCTCGGCATGCCGCCTCGTTGGAGGGCGCCCACTCCTCGTCGTCGAGGTCGAGCGTGCGTGCGTGCTCGACGACGCCGGGCCAGTCGTGCCTTCGGTACATCGGCCGCGAGGCGCCGAGGAGCACGACGCCCTTCGGCAGCACGCGCGGCAAGAAGCGCGGCAAGACGCTCTTGCCGTTTCGGTCCTTCGCCGCCTCGTCGAGCCCGTCGATGACAACGACGAGCTTGTCTGCGCGAGGCACGAGATGGCGCTTCGACACGCGCCGCAAGAGCTCCCCGAACCGGGTCTCCACGGGTTGCTCGACATCCGCCGGCTCCGGGATGATCCGCTCGATCTGCGCGCAGAGATTGTGCACCACCGCGTCAGGGCGATCCCAGTCGTCGTGGTCACGCCGGATGAAATGGTGCGGCGTGTGCGGGGGAAATAGGTCGAGGAGGCGATTGATGATGGCGCTCTTGCCGGCGCCGGCGCTCCCCAGGAAGAGCACCCACCCGCCACGCGGCGCGCTGTCCTCAATCAGCCAGAGGAGCCTCTCGACCACGTTGTTGCGCCCGAGCAGCTCGCCATGCCTGGATCGTTCTTCTTCGAAATCGTTGATCGCGCCGCTCACTTTGTCACTCCTCGCGCCGATGAACACCGATGAATCCAACGATGGAAATGTGCACCTCGCGCTCGCCCTTGCCGGCTCAGCGGGCAGCGTCGCGCGGGCGGCGCCTGGCGAGCTTCAGGATCTCGCTCTCTGGCACCTGCTCGGCGCGGAGCAGCGGGACATCCCGCTTGAAGGCCGTCACCCGTCCATCCTGGAGCAGATGAAACTCACCTGCTTCCTGGCCGGGGATGCGGGCGCTGACGTCCATCCGGGCGTCGCTCAGGAGCGGCTTCATCTTGTCGAGCGCCGTCTGCTGTGTCACCCGACCAACGAACCAGCTCCGGAGGTTGTCACGACACCTGTAGTCGAGGTCTCCCGGGCTCTGGGTCGCGAGCAGGACGCCGAGGCCGCCGGAGCGCGCGCGGCGCAGGAGGTTCTCCATGGGCGCCTTGGTCGCCGGCTGCGACTGCGCCGGCAGGTACATGTCGGCCTCGTCGAGCAACACCACCGCGCGCAGGTGGGGCGACGGCGCGCGGCTCACCCAGCGGCTCAGCGCGAGCAGGAGCTGCGCGACCCAGAAGAGGACACGCGCGCTGTCGCCCAGGAATTTCGTGCTGACGATGCTGAGCCGCGTCTTTCCAGGCTGCGAGTGGCGCCCGAGACCGAGGAGCAGCTCGACGTCGAGCGCCTCGCCGTCCATCGAGAGCAGGTCCGAGGTGTTCAGCTTGAGCACCTCGAGGTCGTGCACGAGGTCCTTGAACAGCCGTGTATCGAGCCGCCCGAGGGTGGCGACGAGGGCCGGATCCTCGTTCGCGATGAGCTCGATCAACGACGCGACGTCGAGCTTTCGCGAGGCGCCGTGCGCCGCGAAGAGCTGGAATGCCTGCACGAGGATGGTACGGAGCCCCTTGTCCTTGCGCGTCTGCTTGTAGCCCAGCATATCGCCGAGGGCGTGTGCCGCATAGCCGGCAGCCTGATCGCGCTCGAGGTCCGGGAGCCCCTCGATGCCGCTCGGCATCAGCGAGAGCCCGAGCTGGCGGCCACCGGGGTGGCCCGGCGTGAAGAGGGCGACGTCGAGTCGCTCCGCGAGCGCCCGCTGCCGGGCGTCGAGCGCCGCCTCCGGGTGTGCGCGGGTGAAGAGCGTCTGGCGCGCATAGCCGCAGAGATCCCCCTTGCGGTCGATGAGGATGGCGGGAACGCCGTGGAGCAGGAGCTGCTCGATCAGGTTCAGCGCCAGCGTGGTCTTGCCGCTCCCCGTGCTGCCGAGGAAGGCGGCGTGCGCCGTGAGCTGCTCGGCGTCGAGCATGAGCTTGTGGGAGACGAGCTCCCCGGTCGTGCCGAGCGCGAGAGAGAGGGCCTCTCGCTGCGCCGCTCCGTTCGCGCTGCCTGGCGTCGCACCGTCGGGCTCGGCGGCCCGGGGCGGTGCGCCCGGGCTCGCAGGTGACGTATCGAAGGGCGACGGCGCCGCTCCGCGCGACCGAGGCGCCGGGGCGGACGGTGGGAGCTCCTGCTCGAAGCGGTCGAGGCGGTCGAGATCCAGCACGTGGATGAGCGGCAAGAGACGCGAGATGTGGTTCTCTTCCCTGAGCCAATCGCTGAAATGCTCGCGTCGCGCGTGAGTCTCGTGGAACCTGTGGAATGCGGCCAGCGTGCGCTGATCGCTCTCCTCGAAGACCGCCTTGCGGCCGCCGTTCTTGAGGATCTCGGCGAGCACCGAGTGCACCTGCGTGTTTGGATTGCGCGGGAACTCGCCGCAGCGGAGCAGCGCGAGGGTCCGGCGCCCGGCGCGCTTGCGCGCATCCTCGAACTGCGCTCGAAGCCCGCCGCCCTGGGGGGCCCGGTTGCAGACCACGACGAGGATCTCCTCGACGACGCGAGTCGCTCCGCCCGGGATCGGGACCCGGACGTCGATCTCGATCGCCTCGTCGTGCGGCCGGGCATCGAAGTGAATGCCACTCTCGATCTCCTCGGCACAATGGTTCACCGCCCACGCGAAGAGCGCGGCGATCTCGGTCTCGTCCTCGGATGGATCGTCTTCGAACTGCGCCAGGAAGTCGTTCCACTCCTGTTCGATCTTCTCCTTGGCCGCGCGGACGTCTTGATCGGCGGGGGCCCGGGGCCGTACGCTGGGAGGAGCACTCGTGCCCCATTGCGCCACGATCCGGCCGGCGTCGATGCACGCATCCCGGAGGATCTGGCACTCATTGAGCGCCGCGCGGACGCTCATCCCCGAGAGCTGCTCCACGAACCCTCGGGGGATGGGGTAGAGGGAGTTGGCTGCGCCGTCCGCCGGCGCATGCCCTGCCGTCTCGTACAGGTAGGCGAGGCGCTTCTGGATGATCGGTATGATCTCCTCTTTGCGCCTCTCCGCGACCAGGTGGACCGGCGCAGGGTCGCGCTCGACGCGATCGAGCGTCGACCGGGTGAGCCGAGCGCGCATCGTCTCGTAGTAGTCCTTGAGGCAGGCGATCACGATGATGGACGAGGGAACCTGATCGGCGACAGCGCAGAGCGAGGACATCACCCGCCGGAACAGGGACTCGGCATCGTTGACACGGTACGCATCCTCGAACTGATCGACGCAGAGGACCAGCGCGCGGGAGTCGCACGCCCACATCAATCGGCCGAGCTCCTCGACGACGCGCTGGGCGTCCTCGTCCTCCCGCTTCGGCGACAGACCTCCGAGGAGCTTCTGCTCTCGCTCCGAGAGCACGTCACAGCGCAGGTACTTCACGACCCGCTTCTTCCGCGCCGGATCTTGCCGCTGCAGATAGAGCAGGGCGCGGATGAGATCCAGGTCGAGATCGGCGTAGCGGGGGTGTCTGATGAGCCTGTCGGCGGCGCGCTCCACGAGATCAACGACCTCGTCCTCGTCCAGGTCCTCGCGCTCGTTCAAGGAGCGGATGGTCTCCGGATCACCACACCTCGCCGCGACCGCGTTGGAGAGCCGGAGCAGCCCCGAGCCGGTCCCCAGCGCCTCATAGTAGGTCTGGTCGAGCGAGTCGACGAGGTTGCTCACCAGGTAACGGCTGTAGCTCGTGACCGAAGTGGTCATCTGCATATATCCGACGAAGCCGAGCCCGTTGAGGTGAACGTGGTTTCGGAAAGCGCGCACGAGGTGCGTCTTTCCGCTGCCGGACTCGCCGAGGAGCAGCAGGATCCGGCCCGCATCGAGGCCCGGCGGGGTCGTCACCTGGGTGAGCAGCCGCTGGAAGGCCGTGCGGGCCTCCTCATGCACGGAATCGACGTCGAACGGATCCTCGCGCCAGATCTGCCCGCGGTGCTCCACGGAGTGGAACACGTCTTTCTTCGCTGTCGACAGGAACACGTCGAGCAGGGCGTCCTGCTTCGTCATGGTGCACCCCTTCTCCCTCTTGCTCGTCGACGCCGGCGGCGCGCGCCCTGCGCGCGCGCCACGCCGGCGCTCCCGACGTCAGATGCGCACGAAATGGAACGTCGTGCTGAGATACCGTGTCTCCGAGGCGTCGACGTCGGCCGGATCCATGGCCTCGACCAGGTCGGCGCGGTTGAGCGCCAGGAGCCCACGGCGATGCGCGGAGACCAGCCGGGTCTTGAACGTGTCGGCGTCGCCGATCGCGACGCCGTCCTCGGCGAGGCGCCGGAGCACGTGCGAGATGAAGACCTTGTTGTCCCCGAACCGTCCGCTGTTTGACGCCCGCGCCGCCTCGAGCACGCGCGCGGCGAAGGCGGACTCGTCCGCGGGCAGCGGGGCTGCCTTGGGAGCGACCAGGCCGAGTGCTCCCGTGCCGAGGGTCGACGCCTTTCTCACGAGCAGGTCGATCGCCTGCTTCAGTGTCCCCTGAGGAGGCGCGTCAGCTTGACGGCTCAGCAGCA
The DNA here is from genome assembly GCF_051527395.1 of Sorangium sp. So ce281. Taxonomy (NCBI): domain Bacteria; kingdom Pseudomonadati; phylum Myxococcota; order Polyangiales; family Polyangiaceae; genus Sorangium; species Sorangium sp. So ce281. The sequence continues at coordinate 8,084,278 of NZ_CP150322.1, read as the reverse complement.
CCCGCATGACCGCCTCCACCGTGAAGGGATCTGCCGTCGTGACGCCGATGGCGCTCCAGGCGACCGCCCCAAGCACACGCGAGAGCGATGGGGCCTGGCCCAGGTTGAGGTGGAAGGCGCTGGCGAGGAGCGTCGCGATACGCGTGGCCTCTGCGGGTGGCACGTCGACGGCGATCTCCCTCCAGCCCTTCGCCGTTGAGGTCTCCTCGTCGATTACCCGGGCCGCCGCCAGATCCTTGATGTTCCTCCAGCTCAGTTTTTTCTGGTGCGCCAGGTGGAGAGCCGCGCGAATGACTCGTTGGCCGTCGCTAGTGATTTGATAAGAAGATCTCCTCGCGCGCCTAGCGAAACCGGATTGCACGAGGTCGATGAGTTCGTTCTCGATGAGTCGAGTCGTGTCGTTTTGGCCTGGCCTACCTTTGAAAAGAAACATTAGCCTCTCCGCGATCTGGCGCGGGGTGAAGCCATCGAGGTTGCAGAGGAGCCGGCCGAGGACGTAGGTGCCCAGGCCGGAGAGGGCGATCTGTTCGCTCGAGCTCATCGGCCTACCTCCATCGCCCTCGCGGTAGGCCTCGCGGCGCGGCGGTCCACGCGCTCGCGGATCAGCTCCCACGCGTCGGTCGGTTCGAAGTGATAGCGCACCTGCTTTGGCTCGACGGCGCCCGTGAAGCGATCGCGCAGGACCTCCAGCAGCGCCAGTGCGTCGGAGCGCTTCTGGTCCACCCGGCCATCCCGCAGGAACTCGCGCAGCGCCGCGGTCTGCTCGCGCGGCACGCCCTCCTCCTCGGCGCGCCGCAGGAGGATCGGGTAGCAGCGGTCCGGGTAAAACAGCCGCTGGGCCAGTGCCTCCAGCCGCTCGCGCGTCGCACCCGAGATCGCGCCGGCTCGCTCGGCGGCGCGCAGGGTGGCGCGGATGTTCACCAGCGCCTCGCTCAGCGGGCGATAGCCGTCCTCGGCGGGCGCGTGGGCCACGGCGACCTCGTCGTCGGCGTCGAGATCGCCGCACGCGTACCCCTCGTAAATGGCGCCCACTCCTTCCATGCCGAAGAGCGAGAGCTCGGCCGCGCGGAGCGCCCCCATGCTCGACGCGCCGAGGACGTGGACCCCCTGCGCCATCGCCCAGAGGATCTCCTTGTGGGACACGGACGGGACGCGCTCGAAATAGCCGTCGATGAGGCCGATGGCGACGGGTTTCTCCAGCGCTGCACGGTAGATGTCGCCCTGGGCCGCGGGCGGCAGGAAGATGGCGTCGATCTGCTGCTGGCCCTCCGAAGCCGGGAGGGTGGGACCTGTGAAGATGCAAAGATTCATGGTCTGCGCTCCGAAAGGCGCCGCTGCGCGCGCGCGCCGGGGATGTAACCGGGGACATCGTCGAGCGGCTCGAGGCCCGGGATGATCACGCGCACCACCGGGATCTCGAGCTCAGGACGGGTGAGGTCGACAGCGACGATCTGGTTGAGCCCCGCCGTGCGCAAGCGCTCGATCTCCCAGGCGACGTCGTCGTCGAAGGTTTCGCCCTCATAATCGGGCGCGTCGTCGAAGCTGCGCTGTGGCGGCTCACCCGCGTGCTCTTCCAGGAAGCGGCTCGCCGCGCGGAGATCGTCGTCGGGCCCGTTGCCGCGGGCCCGGACGTCGTCGCGCACGCCGGTAACGACGGTGAGCCGGCTCTGCGCCGCCTCGGTGATCGCTCGCAGGAGCGCCACATCGCGGGAGGGGTGGCAACCGAAGCCGATCATCGGCGCGATGGGCCGGTGCAGGTTGGGCGCGCGATCGACAAGCGTGCAGCAGAAGGCCGGGACGCCGATATCGGATGTGATCTCCCAGAGAAACGGAATGACATCGGCGCGCTCCACCTGCTCCAGGAGCGCGCGGCACCCCGGCTCGTCCACCGTGGACAGGTCGATCCGCGTCCGGCGCTGGTGTTCCGGGCCCGAGAGCCTCCAGAGCGTGGCGGCGTCCCTTTCGATGAGCTCGCAGATCGCGTGACTCACGGCCTCGATCGGGTGGTTGCCGGACGCGAGCCCGTTCGAGCTCATCACGAAGGCTCCGCTCGCGGCGAGCAACGGCAGCGCGTAGTCCGTGTGGACGACCTCGAACGGGACCCACGTGGGCGCGCCCGTCACGAGATCCAGGCCAGCCACCCAGAAGAGGCGGAGATGGTCATGGAAGTCGACGATGGACAGGCGCGGCAGGTTGTGAACGTCAAGGAGGCGATGGCGGTGGCGGAGCTCGCTGACGGTGCCGAGCTTGAGCGGGAGCTGGATGTGCTCCGCGTGCCATTGTTCGATCGACTCCATCACGCCCGAGGCGCGCGCGGCGGCGAGCGTCGAGCCCTTGCCTTGCGAGACCGCGATCGATCGCGCGTTGGGGCGGACGACCATGACCACCGGCACTCCGAGCGTGTCGAGGCCGGTGACGTCGGCGATCCGGGTGATGCCCATCGCGGACAGGAGAGGCCGGACCCTCTCCACCGTCTCATCGGGAGAGACGAGGCGGTGCGTGCCCGCGAGATAACGCTTGGGCGCTGCCGGCGGAGGACCCGACCGCGGCTCAGCACTGGCGCGGTTTGCGGAGGTGGTCATGGAAGCCCCGGCTCTCCGCTCAGCGCTTGAAGCGCGACAGGTTGAGGACGTAGCAGTTGATCCCGACGGGAACGGCCGTCGGCTGCGCGACGTCCGGGGGAAGCCGCTCGTCCGTAGGGTCGGGGCTCATGGAGAGGAAGTTCTTGCGGTGCAGTCCCTCGAGCAAGAGCAAGACCTCTTTGGTCGTCTCGACGAACCCGGGTCTCAAGGAGGGATTCAGGACGAAGCGTCCCCACGATTGGCAGCGGACGACGTAGTAGTCACCCTCGCGGGTCTCGAAGGTTTCGCCGCTCTCTGCGCGAATCGTGCCATTCTTGGCGCAGATGACCAGATCATAGGCGGCGAGCCTTCGCGCGCTGCTCAGCTTCGCGCACTCCTCCTGGACGACGAGATCGTCGCAGGCCGTTTCGGGGAGGTTCTTGATGTTCTTTTCGCATATGACATAGACCCCGACGTCGCCCTGGAGAAACTGCACGAATGCTCCAGGCTTGCCGGTCTCGTTCAGTGAGGCGACCTTGTCGCGGATCTCGGGCGGGATGTCGCGCTCGGCCCAGCGGTTCTCTGCGTTTGCCCACGCGCTGGACTCCAGCTGGTAAACCGGGTTGGGCTCGCGATCGATGGTGAAGACAAGGCCTCTTCGATCATTGATGCACTGGATGTCATTGGACATGGCTCGGCTCCGTTCTCGTTTTGTCATCACAACTTCACACGTGGCGCGCGCGGACCGGGCGCGGACGGGGGCCGCGCGGCGGGCCTCGGCGCGCCGTCAAGAAGACCTGTTGAGTCGAGGCTCAGCTCACGCGTAGCCGCCGTGGCGGGCGCCGCGGAGCGCCAGCGCGAGCGGCCGGCAAGCGCGGGCCTCGTGGCCTGCCGCGAAGGCGCGCGCAGCCGCCTCGAGCAGCTTGGTGAGCCGACCCGGCAAGCGCTGCTGCCGCGGGTCGAGCACCGCACGTACCTGCTCGATGGCGCCCTCCAGGCGACCACGCGCGAGCTCCACCCGGCAGAGCGGCAGCCTGGCCAGCCACTGGAAGGGGTAGACGAGGGGGAGGGGCTCCCAGCAGGCGAGCGCCTCCCGGCCTGCCTCCTCCGCCCGCGCGAGGTCGCCGCGCTGGAGCGCGGACCACGCGAGGGTGCCGAGGGCGGCCCCAGCGTACTCGCGCACGTTCTCAGCTCGTGCCAGCTTCAAGGTTCGTTTGGCCAGGCTCTCGGTACCCTCGACGAGGTTCCGCCGGCGTTGGATGACCGTGAGATAGGTCAGGCAGCGTGTCATGACCTCGAGGTCGCCGCTCCGCTCCGCGATCGAGAGCGCGTCGCGCATCTCGGCTTCGGCCTGATCGGGGTCGCCGTGCAGCATGCGGACGATCGCGAGGCTGCAACGGGCGGCCAGAGCCCAGTGGCCTTCGGGCGGCGCGTCCGCGGCCCGGTACGCCGCGACGCACTCGTCGGCGTAGCCCAGCGTCTTGGCGGACGCGACGAACCGATCGCGCTGGATGCCCCGCTGCGTCAGCGCGTGGAGGTAGTGGGCACGGTGCAGCGGTGTACCTCTCTGCTCCAGCACGGGGCGGACGGTCTCGATGAGGTCATCCAGCCGGGCAAGATCGGCGAGCCAGTAATGCACGGAGATGCGATCCAGATGGATCTGGATCCACTCGTTCCACCACGCCTGGGCCTCACCCGAGGCTCGCTCGGCCTGCTCACCGACGAGGGCGGTCTCCGCCTGCCCGTAACACTCGAGCGCCCTGGCGTGCTGGTGGTGCATCTCCCAGGTCTTGCCGATCTTGCGGTGGAACCGGGCATGGTCGACGCGGGAAGTCGCCGCGCCGAGCGCCGCGCCGTAGGTATCGCGGGCCTCGGCCTGACGCCCGACGAGCCCGAGCACGTCGCCCAGCCCCTCGTGGAGCTTGGCGAGCGCTGCAGGCGCGGCGCCAGCGGTTGAGCGGGCGCTGATGGCCAGGCGATAGAAGCGGACGGCGTCGCGGTTCGCATAGACGTCGGCGGCGCGCTGCGCGGCTCGCGCGAAGTGCGCGCCGGCCTTGCCGTGGAGGCCTGCTCCCGCGAAGTGGTGCGCCAGCACTGGCGCCTCGGCGCCGCGCGCCTCGAGCGCCTCGCCGGCGCGCTGGTGCAGGGCGGCCCGCGCTTCCGGATCGAGCTGGCTGTAGGCCTTCTCGCGCAGCTTGTCGTGCACGAAGCACAGCCGAGCTGTCTCCGTCTCCTCGAGGATTCGCCGCGCCCGGAGCTCAGCAACTGCCTCGGTGGTCGCGTCTTGTCCGAGTGGGCCCGCGAAGAGGAGCTCGTCGTCGAGCTCCTGCCCCAGCACCGCCGCCCACGCTGCGAGCACCCGCGCCTCCGCGTCGAGCAGGTCGAGCCGCCGTCCGAGCAGCTCGTCCAGCGTGTCCGGGATCTGGAGGGACGCGAGCGCCGCGGCGCCGCGCCCCTTGAAAGAGAAGCCGCCGCCCTGCTCCCGCTGAAGTTCCCCTGCGTCAAGCGCCGCGCGCAGGTACTCGGCGACGAAGAACGGGTTGCCGTTCGCGTTGCGGATGAGCACGTCGAGCACGGTCCTGGGCGGCATGCTTGGCGAGAGCATGCCCACGACCATGTCCTCGATGTCGCGAGCGGCCAGCTTGTCGAGCTGGATCGAGGTGGCCCCCGGGATCTGCCCGATGTCCTCGAGCTCTGGGCGCGTCTCCTCCATCCGGTAGGTGCCGATGATCAGCACGCCACCGCGCTCGTCGGGCTCGGCTCGGGCAAACGCATCGAGCAGGGCCAGGGTGAGATCATCGGCCCACTGCAGGTCGTCCAGGAGAAGGCAGAGCGGCCTCGCCTCGGCAAGCGCCCGAAGGGTCTCCCGCAGCGCGGAGACGACGCGCTTCCGCGCCTGTGAAGGCGGCAGGGGCGCCGGCTCCGATGGGCTCCCGAGCGCTCGCAGCTCTGGCACGTAGGCCGCGAGCACCTCGCGGCGCCCGCCGAAGAGCCGGTCTGCGTCGGTCTCGGATGCGCGCGCTTGATCGATCGCAGCCAAAAGCGTCGTACGCAGCGGTTGCAGCGGGGCGGCCATCGCCGCCGTCGCACCTGCCTCGCCGGCCCCAGGTGCAATGCACACGCCCGAGAACACCCGGAGCGGCAGCCCCTGCGCCGTGGCGCGGCTCACCTCCCGCACGAGCCGCGTCTTGCCCGAGCCGCTCTCCCCGCGCACGAGCGCGATCGCGCCTCGCCGCTCGGAGGCGGCGCGCTGGGCCATCACCTGCAGCTTGCAAACGGCATCGGTGCGGCCTGCGAGCACGGGCCGGTACAGGTAAACGCGTGGCGGCGGGCCCTCGTCGCGCTCGGCGGCCGCGCCCAGCGCGACGAGCTTGGTGGCGACGTCGGTGGCGTACTGGACCCGACGCTGTGGATTCTTCGCCAGGAGCGTGAGGATGAGGTCGTCGAGTGCTGCTGGGAGGCCGGTGACGAGAGCCGAGGGGCGCCGAGGCGAGGCAGAGCGGTGCTGCTTGCAAAGGGACGAGGCGTCGCCAACGAAGGGAGGTCGCCCCGTCACGCACTCATAGAGAATGCAGCCGAGCGCGTAGAGATCGGTGCGCGCGTCGACCGGTTCCCCCTGGAGCTGCTCCGGGGCCGTGTAGGCCAAACTGCCGGCGAGCGGGTCCACGTCGAGCTCCTCGCGGCCGGCGCCGCCGAAGTGAACGGCGATCCCCAGGTCGACGAGGACAGGGCGTTCGTCGTCCTGGAGGACGATGTTGGCGGGCTTGAGATCGCGGTGCACCAGGCCCTCGCCATGCAGGTAGGCGAGCGGCGCGCAAAGGCGACGGATCAGCGTGAGCATCGGGCCGAGCGAGCGCGCGTCCGCGCTCGCTGCGGACCCGTCGGTGCGCAGGCGGACGCTGGCCGCGACGGACCCCGAGCCTTGCACGGGAACGGTGATTGCCGCCTCCATGAGGGCGTCCTTCGGAAAGGTAGCCGCGATGCGATCTCGGAGCGTGCCGCCCCGGAGGAGCGGCATCGCGACCCAGGGCACTCCGCCCGTGACATCCTCGTCGAGGAAGCGAACGATGCCAGGGTGGTTTAAGCGGCGGAGCACCCGCGTCTCACGGCGTATCGCGGCGAGATGGTCGGCGTCGTTCACGCCGCGAACCGTCTTGATGGCTACTTCCTCGCCTGTCAGGTCGTGTACGGCGCGGAAGACGACGCCCATGCCGCCTTGGCCGAGGCGTTCGATGATCCGGTACGGGCCGAGCTGGCGAGGCTCGTCCGGTGCGTCGCTGGCTGCTCCCTGCTCGTCGATCATCGGAGGGCACAAGGCTACCGCAGCTTCGACGCCGGCCTGGCCTCCTATCCTCCGGGGAGACCGAGCGGCACACGCGGGCCCCTGGAGGCGCTCCCCCTCAGGTCTCCTTTGCGGCATCGTCGTGCTGCCTTCGCTCTTCGCGCTCACGTTGCGGACACTCAGCACGTTGCGTGCCGCGCCGGGCGCGTCGCGGATCCCCGCGAAAATCGGCATCGTCGCTCATCGCCTGCGCGGCGCGCGCGACAAGGTTGGCCACCCCCCAGGCCAAGGTTGGCCCGTTGGTGGTCAACCTTGGCCTATCGCTCCGGGTGCCTGATGCCGAGCTCCTTGATCCTGCGTGAGAGCGTACGGAGTGAAAATCCGAGCCGCTTGGCGGCCTTGGGCATGGTTTTTTCCTCCCGGAGAGCCGCCTCGATTTTTTGCCGCTGGATCTGCGCGAGCTGTGACCTGAGATCGAGGTCCGTCGGCGGCTCCGCTGCTCCCGGCCGAGACGGGGCTGCCGTCGTATCCTCGGCGGCTGCTGCCGGCAGCTCCGCTAGATGCAGATGCGACGAGAGATCCTCGGATTGGATCAGATCCCCCTCGGCCATCGCGACCGCCCGGCGGATCTCGCGGCGGAGCTCACGCACGTTTCCCGGCCATCGGTAAGCGCGAAGTAGGGACATCGCCTGCGGAGCAATATCGCGCACGCTGGTCCGTTCCTCGTGGATGAAGCGATGTACGAGCCGTTCGATTTCGTCGAGGCGTTCGCGGAGAGGAGGGATGCGCAGCGAGATGTCCAGCCGGTAGTAGAGGTCCTCGCGGAAGCCCCCGTCCTTGAGCATGGCGTCAATATTGCGGTTGGTTGCTGCGATGATCCGCACGTCGATCGGTATCTCCTTGGTCGAGCCCACGGGAGAGACCGTGCGCGCCTCGAGCGCCCGGAGAAGCCGCTTCTGCGCTTCGGGCTCGAGCTCGCCGATTTCGTCGAGGAACAACGTGCCCTCGTGAGCAGCCTGGAAGTAGCCCTTCTTATGTTCAATGGCGCCGGTAAAGGCCCCTTTCTCATGGCCGAAGAACGTGCTCTCGATGAGGTTGCCGGGAACAGCGCCGCAGTTCACGGGTATGAATGGCTTGTCTCGTCGTTTGCTATGGTCATGAATAAAGCGAGCCAATACCTCCTTGCCTGTGCCGCTCTCTCCCAGAAGCAGTACAGAGAGGTTCGTCGATGCCACCTTCTTCGCTTCGCTGACGACCCGTTGCTGGGCCAGACCGAAGATAGGGCGATCGTCGCGCGCTGCGCTGCAAGTGGACGAGGCGGCGATCACGGGGCGCTCTGGGGTCGCGAGGTCCGCCGCGTTGCACGCTTCATCAATGAGCTTCTGGGGCGAGCTTCCGTTTTCCCGGTACACGGCCACGCCGACGCGGCGAACGCCGCTCTGATTGCCGCCGCCGGACGCGACCGCGTGCGCTATCTTAACGGCATCCAGCGCATCCGCATCGGGGATCAGTATCAGCGCAGTATCCCTCCACATGCTCACGCGATCGACAGGCCGGAGATTCGCCGGTAGCTGCATGGCCCACTCCCCAGCCTTCGCATGCGCGGCCTCCGATTCACCGGGGTGGACTGCGAGGACTGAAAAGCTTCGGCGCAGGCACTGCGCACGCGTGCGCTCTTCGTCGAGCTCCCGATGAAAGGTCGCCTCGTCCAGCACAACCGGCGTAGCGATGGGGCCGATCGCGACAACGTGAGCGCTGACGTCTCCCAGAATGGCGTCGGCGCCTGGTGCGAGCATGGTGGGCGTGGTGATCCGCTCGCCGTTCACCCAGGTGCCATTGGTGGAGCCGAGGTCCTCGACGAGGACGTGGCCGCCGACGAGCGTGAACCCGGCGTGAAGGTGGGAAATTCGCTTGTCGGGGATGCACAGATCTGCGGGCGCGCGCCGGCCGACGACCATCCCCGGCTGGCCGGGGTCGAGCCGCATCGCTTCGACACCGCCGCGATGAAAGAACAAGACGGAGACGCCACGCGGCCGCGGTCGTGCGGGCGGCCCATCGCCGCCGCCCGGGAGCTTCTCGGTGCTCGTGTCGTTCCTTCCGTCGTCGTGCCGCTGGTCGTCCATGGCTCTTCCCCTCGCGAAGATTAGAGGCGCAACCCACCCGGCGTCGATGCTCAAGATGCCCGACGGGCTCCCCGCCGCGCTCGCCTCAGGCGGTGATGCTCTGTCCGCCCTATCCTCCGCTGCAATAGGATTCCGCGCTGCTTCGACATGGAATCCGCGAACGGCACCCCCGCTCGGACCTGGCGGGGTGGGTGGACATGCCGCTGTGGGAGGCAGCAGGCTCGTCCGGCGGGCGAACTGCACGGATCTTCCGTGCGCGCTTGATCGACGTCAACTGCTTTGGTTCCGCCTGACCATCGCTGCTGGCGACGCCGAAACGGCCCGCATGGTCCACGAGGCAATCGGGCGGCTGCTCGGCGCGCCGGCTCCCCTGGGCGAGGCCGCGGCCGATCTGGTCGACCTTGCCCGCGAACTTGCTCGGAGGGCACGATGATGTCCGGCGCTCCGCTTCCGCATCTCCTCGCTCTGCCCTCCTCAGTTCGACGGCCGCTCGAGCGCGAGCGGCGTGTTCTCTGGGCCGAGCGCGACCAGCACGCCGTGCGGAACGCGGCACTCCGGGGGGTCGGTCTTGACGTCAGCGCGACACGCGGCGACATGCAGCGCGCGTTCCGGCGCCAGTCGACGACTGAACGCGCGCACCCGGATCAGGGACGCGATCGCGTGTGGCTCGAGCGGCGGACCGCTGCGCGCTCCCAGCGCTCCTGCGCTGCGATGGCGTCGTCGGCAGCTCGGACGCCGTCGACGAAGAGCGCCGCGTCCGCTGGATGGTTCAGGTCGAGGCCGAGCCGGAGCAGCGCCGCTCGGTCGCGTGGTGGCACCATGCGGAGGATCTCGGCGGCAGAGCGGCGCACGGAGGGCATGAAGGGAAAGTAGCAGCCCGGGGTAGCGGCTGGGCGCCCGCGAACGAGACGGCGCTGTTTCTCCCCGTTCGACCGCCTGGACGCTCGAAAGCGCCGGCGCGCTCGGCGGCGGTCGCGGCTGCCCGATCCCGCCCTGCTCCTGGCCCGCTCCAGGGGCTACCGTGCGATCGCGTTCACGCTGCGCAGCCCCGGCAGTCTCTGCTGCGCGGCCTCCGCAACGGAGCCCTCCTGCGCGGCCGCGGAGCCCTCCCGCGTAGCCCCGGCGATCCTGCTGCGCAGTCCCAGCGATCCTGCTGCGCGGTCCCGGCGCCCTCCGGTGCGGCCTCGGCGTCCTCCTGCACGGCCCCCGCGAATTTCCTGTGCACCCATTTCTGTATCCTATCGTACGATCGCGTGGCTCCTGCGCGGCCCCGGCAACTCTCCTGCGCATCCACTTTGGTGTCCTATCGTACGATCGCGTGGCTCCTGCGCAGCCCGAGCGCTTCGCGGCGCGCCCGGTTGATGGCCTGCGTTCCCATGGCTTGACGCCGGCGGATGGCCGGCCGTCGCCGCTGCTGCGCAGCCTCGGCGTCCGCTTGCGCGGCGCCTCTGTCTCCTTGCGACCTTGCGACGAAAGCGTCGGTATCGTGCTCTCCTGTGACCCGAATCCTCGGCGCCGCCGATTCCCTCATTGAGCGACCGCCCCTCTGCTCGGAGGGCGCTGACCTCGAATAGGAGACATCTCATCGCCATGGCACCGAAGGCACCCACCGCCGCTTCATCCAGGACCAAGAACGCCAAGAACACGCGCGCTTCGAGCGACGCCGGAGGCGCGCACCGCTCGTCGGGCGGTGCGCCCGAGTTCACGCTGAGCGCCGAGCGCGAGGCCGAGCTGCTCCGAGAGGCCGAGTCGCTTGGCGATAACACCTCACTCTTTCCAGGCAAGCTCGCTCGACGCGTCATCTGGTCGAGCCGCATTCAGCTCGCCGCCGAGCGCGACGCGGCGGATCTCGTGCGCACTCCGTTCGCCGAGGACGAGCTCCCGCTCACGCGAGAGGAGATCCGCGGGCTTCGTGAAAAGATCGAGCTCCTGCGCGTCGTGCAATCGCGCTGGCAAGCGGCGCAGCAGCGCCAGGAGCGGGCTTCCACGGCCTTCGCGAAGCCGGCCGCCGAGGCCGTCCAGATCAAGCAATCGCTCCTCCGCTTCTTCGATCTCCGCTTCAAGAAGAGCCCCGAAGGGCAGAAGCGGCTCATGGCGATCAGGGCGGGCAGCGGCGACGCGGATCTGGTCCAGGACGCCTCCGATCTCCTCTTGCTCTGCTCCGAGCACGCGGAGGCGGTTCAAGAGGCGCCTCGCGGCGAGGCCGCCGCGGCAGACCGCCTCCGCGAGCTCTCGCCGGTGCTCGCGCGCATGCTCGCCGACAAGACGCTCTCTCTGGAGGCGGTGCGCTCGCGCAAGCTCCGCGACGCCGCGTACACCCTCGTCGTGAACGCCGAGCGGAGGCTGCGCGCCGCCGCGGAGTACTGGTACGCGGGCACCGACAGGATGAAGGACTATGCGCCGTTCCCCGTCTCCCGCGGCGCCTACGGCGGAGGAGAAGAGGAGGGGGAGGAGGGCGGCGAGTCGGCGGAGGCCGAGCCGGAAGACGGCGAGTCGGAGGCGGGCGAGTCGGGAGACGACGAGCCGGGCGATGACGGGCAATCGCCCTGAGCTCGCGCATCACGAATCATATCCCATGCCGGCGGAGCGCCTGGCCATCGCGCGCCAGGTACAGGTAAAAGAGCGCCACGACCTCGCCGGTGTCGGGGTCCTCGAGGGGGGTCGCGAAGAACCCGCCATCCCATAGGCTACATCGACACGACCCACGAGGGCGTCCAGGATCTCGGCGCCGTGGGGCGGCGGCGCGCTGGGAACGGATGCGTGTTCGGGGCGTCGCGCTCGCCGGCGCCGAGGTGCGCGGCGCGCGGCACGGAGTCGAGGGCGGCAGCCCCACGCGCGGCGCCCGGATCGCCCCGGTCTACTCCTTGGAGGGCGTCGCGCCGCGGCGCTCTGTATCCGACGGGACTGCAATCCGCCCTGCGCGACACGCGCGACACACGGGAGCGCGGCCGTCGTCGCAACGCAACAGCGGTTGCGCGGAGCAACGCCGGCGCCTCGGAGACGCGCGAAACCCGGTTTCCGGTCAGCCCGAGCGCTGGCCCGGCGCTTGAAAGGCTGGGGCGCGGACCATGGCGGACGCGCGTGCGATCTTCGAGACGAGCCGGGCGCTCCAGCGGCTGCTGCAGGAAGAGCTCTCCGTTCTCCCCATCTCGGCGGCCCAGATCCGCGTCGAGTCGCTCGATCTGCTCCCGGATCCGGTCCCACCGCCCCGGATCACGATCTTCCTCTTCAACCTCCACGAGAACCCCTACCTCATGAACCAGCCGCCCGCGAGACGCGCGAGGGCCACAGGGCAGGAGGACATCGTGCAGCCGCCCCTGGCGATCGATCTTGATTACATGATCTGCGCCTGGGCCGCGACCGCGGATGAGGAGCAGCAGCTGCTCGGAGACGTCCTGCGCGTGCTGAACGACGCCTCGGAGCTCACGGCTCAGCAGCTCGGCCCCGCTTGGGAGCGGGGCGAGGCGGTGGAGATCGCGCTCGTGAATCCCCCCATCGAGGATCAGGCCAGGATCTGGTCGGCCTTCGGGTTCAAGCGCTTCAAGCTGGCCCTCTATTACCGGGCCCGCAGCGTGCCTATCGCGTCGCGCCGGTCGACCCGCGAACCGCTCACGCGCGAGCGGCGCATCCGCGCGGAGGTCAAGTGATGCCTTACCTCGGCTTCCGAATCCGCGATTACTCGACCGGGGCACCGCTCGGAGACGAGCCGGCCCTCGCGGTGCTCGTGCCCAGGCAGGACAGCGGGCTCCCGCCCGCCGATGCGGCGCCGCCGCCCCCGTCGGTGACGGCGACCGAGCCGAGGTTCTTCGCGACCACCCGCAACAGGAGCGGCGACGTCGTCGTACTCGACGTGCCTCCCGGCATCCATCGGGTCGAGATCCGCGCCGCCGGCTACGTGCCTCGCCGCGCCCGAGCGCGATCGCCCGGATCGTGGCCGATCTGCGTGCACCTGCAGCGGAGCGTCGAGTACCGCTTCGCCGTGGACGACACCCTCATCCTCGGCACGGTCGTGCGCAGTTCGGGAGTGCAGGGCGCGGGACTTCATGTCAGGCTCGTCGACCCGGATTCCGCGGTGCCGAGCCACCGAGTGCCGGTCGACGCGCACGGACGATACGTCATCTACGTCCCCGAGAAGCGGTCTCGGAGCGCGATCAGGCTGGCTGTCGCGCACGCATCCGGCGTCGCGCACGTCGAGGTGAAGGACGTCGTTCCGCGCAGGACTCACGTGGCGCCGCTCATCGTGGTGCCCTGAAGGAGCAATATGCCTGAATATCTCGCGCCTGGTGTCTACGTTGAAGAACAGCCTGGCCCGCGCGTCATCGAGGGCGTGTCCACGAGCACTGTGGGCCTCGTAGGGATGACCGAGCGCGGCCCCGTCGGCGGCCCGCCGATCCTCATCACGAGCTTCGGCGAGTTCGAGCGGCGTTTCGGCAGCTACCTGAGCCCGAGGGAGAACGAGCGCGGCCTCCACGGCTACCTCCCGCTGGCCATCCGCCATTTCTTCGATAACGGCGGCAAACGCGCGTTCGTCATCCGGGGATTCAACTGGGCTTCGGACAGGAGCAACGATTACCGACGTCTGACGCTCGGCACCGGCGCCGTCGCCCGCCTCCGCGCCTCCGCGCCGAAGGGCGCAACGCGGGTCTACCTGACGTCGCTGCGCGGGTACGCAGCGGATAGCGGGCGAGTCCTGCCCGACGCGGCGCGGACCGGCGACGACGCCGGCATCCGGATCGCCGCGGCCGACCCGAGTGCGGGCGTCGTGGATCTCGCCGCGCCGCTCGGGGAGGATCTGCGGGTCGAGAGTGCCTTCGTCAGGCTGACGGGGGACATCGGGGCGAGCGCGACGACCCTCTACGCGCGCGAGCCAGGCGTGTGGGGCGAGAAGGTGCGCGTCCAGATCCGCCCCGTGAGCGGACCGCGTGTGGCGGTGAAAGGCCCGCTCACGACAGGCGAGGGCGGTCCCCGGCTCCGCGTGGCGTCGGCGGCGAACTTCTATCCCGGCGCCGCCATCGAGATCACCTCGGCGCCCGCGGGCGCGGGGGGCGCGGCGAGGCCGGGCGGCGCAGTGACGATGAGGTACGCCACCGTCCGCCGCATCGACGGCGACACGCTGATCCTCGAGCCGATCGAGGGGGACCTCAACATCGCGGAGGGCGCGAAGATCACGGCGGCAGTCGCGGAGATCGAGATCCTCGTGTCGTGGCGCACCGAGCTCGAGCGGTTCCGCGGCTCGTGGTGGCACATGGATCCAACGCAGGATCCGCCGTTCGGGATGACCCCCGCGCAGCGGGACGAGTTCAACACGACCCGCTCGGCGTGGTGGGCGCTCCAGAAGCGCTCGCGGCTCGTGATGCTCACGCCCCCGGCGTCCGAGGACACGCCGCAGTCCGACCAGATCCCAGCGCCGGCCTACGACCCACGCAACCCGATGGCGTCGCACCCGACCACCGCGACCGGCGCCGCCGAGCCCCTCGCGCCAGCCGCGGACGCCACCGGCCAGCCGGGCGCTGCCGGCCAGGCGGACAGGCTCCCGACGGACGTCGATTATATCGGCGAGCCCGCCGGCAAGAACCGCACGGGCATCGCCGCGCTCGCCCTGGAGGAGGAGATCGCCGTCGTCTGCGTGCCCGGCGTCACGAGTACGAGCGTCGAGGCCGCGCTCGTCCAGCACGCCGAGCTGCTCAAGTACCGTGTCGCCGTGCTCGATGGACCGAAGGACGCGGACATCGCGGCGATCCGCGAGCTCCGCGGCAACTTCGACTCGTCCTACGCCGCCCTGTACTTCCCCTGGGTGCAGGTCATGGACCCGCGCTCAGGCGATTCGATCCTCGCGCCGCCGAGCGGAATCGTCCTCGGCGTCTACGCCCGCAATGACGCGGAGCGGGGGGTGCACAAGGCGCCGGCCAACGAGATCGCCCGCGGCGCGACCGGCCTCGCCGCGCAGGTCACCCAGGGAGACCAGGAGATCTTGAACCCCGAGGGGATCAACGCCTTGCGCGACTTCCGCGCGCAGGAGCGCGGCATCCGCATCTGGGGCGCGCGCACGCTCTCGAGCGATCCGCAGTGGAAGTACCTCAACGTGCGCCGCCTGTTCGCCTTCCTCGAGCGTTCGATCGAGCGGGGGACGCAATGGGTTGTGTTCGAGCCGAACGGGCCCGATCTCTGGGGCCAGGTGAAGCGCACCGTGGAGACCTTCCTCGACGCCCGGTGGCGTGAGGGCGCGTTGCTCGGCGCGCGGGCCGAGGACGCTTATTTCGTGAAGGTCGACCGCTCCACCATGTCGGACGAGGACATCGCGAACGGGCGGCTCGTCTGCGTGATCGGCGTCGCTCCGAGCCGACCTGCGGAGTTCGTGATCTTCCGCATCGGCCAGTTCACGGCCACCGCACCTGCGACCTAGCCAAGAGGGGGGATGGGAACATGCCGACGAGGGCGCCTTTCAACGCATTCAATTTCAAGGTCGAGATCCAGGGCGGCGGCGCGTCCGTCACGGGAGGTTTCTCCGAGGTGAGCGGGCTCGAGACCGAGCAGGACGTCGTCGAGTACCGGAGCGGAGACATGAAGCCCGATGATACGCAGAAGATCCCGGGGCTCTCCAAGAAGCCGAACCTCGTGCTGCGGCGCGGGGTGCTCAAGATGGGGCTCTCCGATCTCTTCAGCTGGCGCAGGCGGGTGATCGAGGGCCTCACGGAGGCCGACCGCACGGGGGCTTCCGTGACGATCCAGCTCATGGACGAGAAGGGCACCGCCCCCGTGACGACCTGGAAGCTCATGCGGGCGTGGCCAGTCAAATGGTCCGGGCCCACCCTGACGGCGAACCGCAGCGAGACGGCCGTGGAGTCGCTCGAGATCGCCTACGAAGAGATCCAGCCCGGTTGACGTATGCGCGCCCCGGGAATCGAGTTCGTTGGACCGGCGCGAGCGCCTGACCTCTCGCTCGCGCTGCGGGCCGATATCGCCGGCTTCGCCGGGATCTTCGAGCGCGGCCCGGTGCTGGTGCCGCTTCGTGTCGAAGACTGGGGGGAGTATCGCGCGATGTACGGCGGGTTCGTCCCGATCCCCGGCACCCCGGGGCGCCAGGCCCTCTCGCCGCTCGCCCTGCACGGCTTCTTCCAGAACGGCGGCGGGCCGTGTGTGCTGTTCCGTCTCGCCTCCCCGCGGATGCGGGCGGCGACCGCCGCGCTCACCGATCCGGCGACCGGCCGCCGGGTCGACCTCGGGGCCTCATCCCCCGGCGCCTGGGCCAACGGCGTGACCCTGCGCGTGCCGCTCACGGTGCGGCGGCGCGCGCGCCGGCTCGGGGGGCTGCCGCTGCCCCCGTCGAGCGGCTTCCAGGCCGGGGACCTCGTGCGCATCACCGGGGCCGACGGGCGCACGGCGACGGGCCTGCTCGCCGAGGCGCCGTACGGGCAGGGCCTCACCCTCCCGGAGGCACGGCCGCCGCGGCCGCCGCTGCTCGTCGAGCGCCTCAACGACCTCGTCGACGTCACCATCGAGGGCGCGGGCGTGCGCGAGCGCTTCCGGAACCTCTCGCTCCTGCCGACGGACCCGCGCTACCTCTGGCGCTTCTTCGCGGTGCGCCGGCCGCTGTCCTTCTGGTGGACGCCGGCCATCCCGCCCTCCTGGCAGCCGATCGCCCCCGACCTCGCGCGGGCGCTCGCCTTCCAGGGGCCCGCGGCGTCGGCGCTCGTCCGCAGCGAGCTCCCGGCGCCGGACGAGCTCCCTTCCGCGGAGGACCCGGCCGAGGCGCCGCTGGGTCGCGTGGGGCGCAACGAGCTCGTCGCAGTGCTCTCCAGGGGGCGCGACGACCTCGGGGGCGTCGACGCGCCCGCGTTCCTCGCCGCGTTCGAGGCGCTCGCTCTCCACCCGGCGCCGAGCATCGTCTGCGCGCCCGAGCTGATGCTGCCGCTCGCGCCGGGCCAGCCGGCGTGCCCCGATGACCGGCGGCCTGACGTGCGGCTCGAGCCCGAGCCGCCGCCACCCCCTCCCTGCGCGCCGCGCCGTGCCCCGCCGCCCCGGCGGCACGCGCAGGCGGTGACGCGGCCGCGGCCGCCGTACCGGCCCGTGCAGGCGGCCAGCCAACGCGTCCTCCTCGCCGGAGGCCTCTTCCGCGCCGGAGAGGCCGAGCCCGGCGGCTCCGACGCGCCGGAGCCCGCCTCGGGGCTGCCCGGCTACGGCGCCGCCGTGGCCGAGCTCCAGCGGGCGCTCGTGGCCGCGCTGGCCGGCACCGCCGACGGACGCGAGCGGATCGCCCTGCTCGATCCAGAGCCCGGCATGGCGGTGTTCGACGCGATCGACCGGGCCAAGGCGCTCGAGGACGTGCTGCTCGCGATCGAGCAGGGCAGAGACGCGCGCACCGGCGGGCTCGGGACGCTGCTCTACCCGTGGATCCGCATCCTCGATCCGCTCGCACCGGGGCGCCTCAGCGCGCTCGTGCCGCCGTCGGGGCACGTCGCCGGGCTGCTCGCGCGGAGGACGCGCCAGGGCGGCCCGGCGGCCCGCTTCGCCAACGAGCGCCTCGAGGGCGCGATCACGGTCGAGCGGCCGCTGCTCGAGGGCGACCGGGCCGATCTCAACGATTTCGGGGTCACCGCGATCCGGGTCATCGCCGGCCGCGGGGTCGTCGTCTTCGGCGAGCGCACGATGCGGACAAGCCCCGGGCCTGACCGTTACGCGCCTGGGGCACGCGTGCTCGCGTTCCTGCGGCGCGTGCTCCGGGTCGTGGGCGAGCGGCTGGCGTTCGAGCCGAACGACGATCTGCTCCGGGCGCGCGCGCGGGTCGCGCTCCACTCGGCCTTGCGCGAGCTCTTCGCGCAGGGCGCCTTCGCGGGCGCCTCGCCGGTCGAGGCCTATGCCGTCCGCTGCGACGCGGTGCTCAACCCGCCCGAGTCGGTCGCGGCGGGGCGGCTCATCGCCGAGGTGGACGTGGCGCTGGCCGTGCCGCTCGAGTTCTTGACCATCCGCGTCGCGCTGTCGCGTGACGCAGCGGAGATCCTCGACGACGTCGGGGCGCCCGGAGACCGTCATGCCTGAGCTGCTCACCGCGTTCCGTTTCCGGGTCGTGCTCGAGGGTGCAGGCGCCGCCGCCGGCGGCTTTGCCGAGTGCTCGGGCCTCGAGGTGGAGCACGAGCTCTTCGAGTACGCCGAGGGCGGCCAGAACCGCTTCGTGCACAGGCTGCCCACGCGCCTGCGCCCTGCCGACCTCGTCCTCCGCCGGGGCCTCGTGCCGGTCACGAGCGACCTCTGGACCTGGATCGAGGCGATCGGCGCTGGCAACTACCAGCGGCGCGGCGGGGAGATCCGGGTGTACTCGGCCGACAGGACGAAGTCGCAGGCGTGGCGCTTCGAGCGCGGGATCCCGGTCCGCTGGTCGGGGCCCGCGCTGTCCGCGACCCAGAGCGCGGTGGCCATGGAGTCGCTCACCATCGCCCACGAGGGGCTGCTGCGCGTGGGCTGACCCGCGACGAGGAGGGGGAAACCGTGCCGCTCATCATCGGAGACATCGACGCGCGCATCGAGCTCGACGGCGAAGCCGCAGCTCCGCACCGGCCCGGCCACGCGACGCCCACGACCGAGGACGACGCCGCCCAGCTCCGGCGGCGCTCGGCGGAGCGCTTCGCGCGTGAGCGGAAGATCAACCAGCGCGACCCGCGCCGCCTCGGGGGGGAGTGATGCCGGCCCCGCGAACCCTCACGAAGATGCGCATCACGACGAACACGTCGTTTCTGCCCATCAACGTGCTCTTCAACCCGACGGAGTACACGATCGCGCAGTCGAACCAGTACGCCGAGATCGGCGTCCCTGGGCTCGAGGCGCCGATCCTCCAGTTCGTGCGGGGCAACAGCGAGGATCTCTCGCTGGAGCTGCTCGTCGACACGACCGACGGGCGGGGGCAACGAGACGCGCGCGGGCCCGCGGACCAGCTCATGGAGCTCGCGCGCGTCGACCCGGAGCTGCACGCGCCGCCGGTGTGCACGTTCTCGTGGGGCGGCGAGGTCCTGAGGGGGGTGGTCGCATCGGCGAACCGGCAGTTTGTCCTCTTCGATCCGGACGGCACGCCGCGCCGGATCCGGGTCACGCTCAGCGTGAAGCGCTACCGGACGCTCGCGGAGCAGATCGGCGACATGAGCCGGCGGTCGCCCGACC
The DNA here is from genome assembly GCF_051527395.1 of Sorangium sp. So ce281. Lineage (NCBI taxonomy): Bacteria > Pseudomonadati > Myxococcota > Polyangiales > Polyangiaceae > Sorangium > Sorangium sp. So ce281. Next base: position 8,065,163 of record NZ_CP150322.1, on the reverse strand, counting down.
GGACGCGCACGGTGCTCGTGCGCGAGGGCGACACGCTGCCGGCGATCGCGGCCCACGCCTACGGCGACGCGACGCTGTGGCGGCCGATCGCGGGGCACAACCGCATCGCCGATCCCGCGCGGCTCACGCCGGGCCAGGTGCTCGAGGTGCCCCCGATCGAGCCGCCCGCGGCGCGGCCGGTCGGCCCGGGGGGGAGCTGACGTGCCGCCGCCGATCGGTCGCTCGCAGCGTGGCCGGCCGGGCCGAGCGGCGCCGGGCCGAGCAGCGCCGGGCCGGGGGGTGCGGTGCCGGACGGAGCCGAAACCGAAGCCGGGTGGCGGGACGCTGACCGTCCCGGATCTCGGGCCGGAGGGGTGGCCGGACACCTCGTTTTACGTGCCGCGCTACCGGGTGCTGATCAACGGCCGGGAGCTGCACGCGGCCGGCTCGGATTTCTTGAGCGTCGAGGTGTCCGACAGCATCTCGGAGCTCTCCGGCTTCACGCTCGTGCTCAACAACTGGGACGACGGCGACGGGCGGAGGCGACCCGGCTTCAAGTACACGGAGGATTTCGCCGCGATCCGCCCTGGCAGCCGCGTCGAGATCGAGATGGGGTATGCGGACGGGCCCCCGATGGAGCTCTTGATGACGGGGGTAATCACCGCGCTGGATCCGAATTTTCCCGCGTCGGGCGCCCCCACCATCACCGTCCGCGGGCTCGATCGGCTGCACGAGATGCGCAACCAGCCGAAGAACGTGTCCTGGAACGTGAACGACGCTGACATCGCGACGGCGATCGCCGGGAGCTACGGCATGAGGGCGCGGGTGGACAGGACGCTCGACACCGGCGAGCGGTTGCCGAAGCCCGACGGGGTCGTCCCGCAGCAGAACATGGATGATCTCGCGTTCTTGGTCGAGCGTGCCAGACGCATCAACTTCGAGGTCTACGCATGCTGCGACGAGCTCTGCTTCGTTCAGTCGCGCGAGGGGCAGGACGCCGTGGCGCTGCGGCTCGAGTGGGGCACGTCGCTCGTGTCGTTCTCGCCCACGCTCACCTTCGCCAAGCAGATCTCCGAGGTGACCGTGCGCGCGTGGCACCCGTACTCGGGTGAGCTCATCGAGGTCACCGAGCGAAGGCTCGACGCGGAAGAGGTGCCTCCAGGCAAGCGTCCGGCGAACGCTCTGCTCCGGGAGCTCTTTCAGCAGAGCAAACAGGAGATCATCACGTCCGAGGGCGTGCTCTCCGAGGCCGACGCGAGGGCGCTGGCGCACTCCGTGCTTGAGAGATCGAGCGACGCGTTTCTGACCGGGACTGCGCACACCGTCGGCATCCCGCTGCTCCGCGCCGGCAGGAACGTGGAGCTGACGGGGCTCGGGAAGATCTTCGACGGCAAGTACTACATCACCGAATCGACCCACACGATCGACGAGGGCGGTTATCAGACCACGATCCACGTGAGAAAGGCATACGTGTGATGCAGAGCGACAAGCAGCTCGGGGTGACAATCGGCACCGTCGTCGATCGAAATGATCCGCAGAATATCGGCCGCGTGATGGTCAGTTATCCGACGCACGCAAACATGAAGACCGACTGGACGCGCGTGATGGTCCCCTACGGGGGCGCAGGTCGTGGGTTCAAGGCGATCCCGGAGGTGGGGGACGAGGTGGTCGTCGGCTTCGAGCAGGGTAACAGCATGCGCCCGATCGTCCTCGGCTCGGTCTACTCGCAGAAGAACCGGCCGCCCATGCAGGACGACCTCGACGTGCGCGTGCTCCAGTCGCCCAGAGGGCACCGGATCACCCTGGCCGACGCGCCGCGGGACGGGAAGATCACGCTCGAGAGCGGCGATGTCCGCCTCGGGGGCGCAAACGCGCTGAAACCCGCGGTGCTCGGCGATGCGCTGAATCGGCTCTTGACTCAGCTCTTGAATCAGCTCGCCCTTCACACACACGGATCCGCTGCGGGGCCGACGACGCCGCCGGTGAACGCTCTTGCCTTCACGGGACAAATAAGCGGGCTCGCGTCGCTTCTCTCCCAGATCGTGAAGCTCGAGAGGTGATGCGGATGCTGCGCAGGGAGCTCGGGCGCGGCTGGGCCTTCCCGATCCGGCTGGATCGGTGGGGGCGGTTCGCGATGGTCGAGGGGCAAGAGGATGTGGAGGAGGCGATCCGCATCATCCTGGGCACGAGGCTCGGCGAGCGCGTCATGCTCGCGCCGTTCGGCTCCGAGGTGCCGTCGCTCCTCTTCGAGCCGAGCACCGCGGCCACCGCGGCGCGCATCCAATCGGCCATCCGGGGCGCGCTCGCCCGCTGGGAGCCGCGCATCGACGTGCTGGACGTCGCCGTGGAGCCCGATCCCGAGGTGGAGACGCGGCTCATCGCGTCGCTGTCGTACCGGCTCCGCGAGGTCAACGCCGTGATGAACATGGTCTATCCGCTCTATCTGCACGAAGGCCCGGAGGGGCCCTGAATCATGCCCTTCGCCCTCAAGAACCTCGACGACCGCTCGTACGAAGACCTCTTCGCCGAGCTCCGCCGCCGGATCCCCGCCTACCTGCCGGAGTGGACCGACCATAACGAGAGCGACCCGGGCATCACCCTGCTCCAGCTCTTCGCCTGGCTCATGGAGACGGCGATCTTCCGGCTGAACCAAGCGCCCGACGAGCGGATGTACGCCGCGTTCCTCAACCTCGTCGGCGTCGGCCCCGCGCCGGCACGCTCGGCCGAGGCGATCGTGGCGCTCGCGATGCGCCCCGGCGCCGCGCCCGTCGAGCGCGCTGCCCACGAGGTGGCCTTCGTCGCGGAGGGCGCGGCGGACGGCGACGAGGACGTCCGCTTCGAGGCCGAGGCCGACGTGTCGCTGATCGGCGCGGCGCTCGGCGCGGTGCTCGTCGACGACGGCATGAGCCCGTCGCGGGCCGACGCGACCGAGGCGAACCGGCGGGGCGACGCGCCCTATGCGCCGTTCGGAGAGGCCGAGGGCGCGGGGCGCGCGCTCTACCTCGGGCTCGACGCGGCGGCCCCGGGGCGCGCGCCGGAGATCACCGGGCGGTTCGACAAGGCGGAGCTGCGCCTGTTCGTGCGGGTCGAGGAGGAGGCCGGGAGCCTCCTCGGCACGACGGCGCCGGGGCCGGCGACCTCGGCGCAGCCGGGCGGCGCGCGTCTCGATCTGCTCGAAGGCGGCGTTGTGTGGGAGGGCAGGGTCGGCCCGGGATCGTGGGAGCGGCTCGAGGTGGCAGGTGACGAGACGCGCGGTCTGCGCCGCAGCGGGCTCGTGCGCGTCGCGCTGACGCGCCGGCTCCAGCCCGGCGTCGAGGTGGGCGACCTCGAGGGCCGCGCGCGGATCTGGATCCGCGCGGTCCCCGCGGCGCCGGGCGCCCCCGCGCCGCTCCGGATCCGCTGGCTCGCGATCAACGCGCTGCGCGTCCGGCAGTGGCGCACGATCGTCCGCGAGCTGCTCCAGCCGGGGAGCGACGGGACACCGAACCAGGTCCGCTTCGTGCGCAGCCCCCCGATCCTTCTCGACCCCGAGCGCCCGCCCGAGGTCGAGGTGGAGGAGCCCACCGGCGAAGGCGGCGAGGGCGGCGGCGAGCGCGCGTTCCGGCCCTGGCACCTCGTGGACAACCTGGCGACGCGGCGGCCGGACGGCGGCGGCGACGTCGCACCGGAGGGCCACCCGCTGCGGGTCTTCCGCGTGCACGAGGATCGCACGGGCATCGCGTTCGGCGACGGAATCGACGGCCTCATCCCGCCGCACGGGCCGAACAACCTGCGCATCACCTACCGGTCGGGCGGCGGGGCGGTCGGCAACGGGGCGCGGCTGCGGCTCGCGCCGGGCGTGGACCTGCCGGGGCTCGCGGCGCGCGAGCCGGAGCAGCGCGAGCCCGCCTCGGGCGGGGCGGACGAGGAGCCGGCGGACGAGGCGCGCGCGCGGGCGCCGGCGCGCCTGCACGCCCTGGAGCGCGCGGTGACGCCGGCCGACTTCGAGACGCTGGCCGTGGATCGCGCGGGCGTGGCCCGGGCCGTCGCGCTGAGCCGCCGCCACCCGCTGGACCCGCGCGCGCCGGTCACCGGGGCGCTCACGCTGGTGGTCGTGCCGCCGCGCGCGGGCGACGACCCCGCGCCCGCGCCGACCCAGGACTTCCTCGACCGGGTCGCCGCCGCGCTCGAGCCCTACCGCGTCGTCACCACCGAGCTGTTCGTGGTGGGGCCGCGCTACCGTCGCGTCGACGTCACCGTAGAGATCGAGGTGGCACGCGAGGCCGACGCGGCGCCGGCGCGCGAAGCGGTGGCAGCGCGCTTGAGGGGCTACCTCGACCCGATCACCGGCGGGTACGAGGGCACGGGTTGGCCCCTCGGCGCCCCGATCGCGCAGGGCGAGCTGCGCGAGATCATCCACGGCGCGCCGGGGGTCGCCTCGATCCGGTGCCTCTCCGTGGCGCTCGACGGCGTCCAGCTGCCGCCGTGCGAGGACTTCCCCCTCGGCTCGCCGCTCGCCATGGCGACGTCGGGCGAGCACGTGGTGCACGTCCGCGCGCCGGAGCGGCGGAGGTAGGCCATGGGTCCGTACGGCGTCGCGGCAGCGCGCTTCTTCCACCTCGACGGCTGGAACGGGTGGCGCTTCGCCCGAAGCGCGGCCCCGCGGGGGGTCGTGTTCGATCGCCGCGGCCTGCACCTGCCGCCGGCAGGGCTGCCGCCCGGGGTGCTGGTGCGGCCGGGCCGCGCCGAGCCGCGCGGGCTCGCCTTCGACGCGGCCGGGGCGCCGAGCGCGGGGGCGGAGGGCGGTCGAGGCCTGTGCCTCGTCGCGGGGCGCGCGGAGCCGCCGCCGTCGTGCTGGGGGATGCCGGACGGCGCGGAGCACCGGATCGGCGGGATCGCGGCCGACGCCCGGGGGCGGATGTTCCTGTCGCTGCCGGACGCCGGCGAAGTGCGGATCGTGCGCGTGTCCCCGCCAGGCGAGATCGCGCGCTTGCCGGTGGGTCGCCCCGGCGGGCTCGCGCTCGACGGGCGCGGCAGGTTATTCGTGCTCGACCTCGCGGAGGGCCCCGGTTGCGCGCGCGCGGGCGCGGCGAGCGGCGCGGGCGTCGAGGTCGTCGCGGTGTGCGGCGCGGAGGGCGACGCCATCGCCGCCGCGGGCGACGGCCTCGTCGCCGTGGTCCGGGCCGGCGACGCGCGGCTGCGGTTCGGCCGCGGCGGCGCGTCGCTCGCCGAGATCGACCTGGGCCGCCCGGCGCTGCCCGCCGTCGCCTTCGATCGGGCCCACCTCGCGACCGGCGACGAGGCGTTCCTTTTCATCGGCGATCTTCGCTCGGGCCGGATCGTGCGCTGGCACGTGCGGGGGAGCAAGGCTGTGCCCACGGCCTGGAGCGCGGCCGTCGATGCGTGGAGCGCGCTGGCCTACCGCGGCGGCGCGCTGTTCGGGCTCGGGGCAGGCTCCGCGGTCCGCCCGGTGACGCTCGAGGCGGACGGGTTTCATGCGCGCGAGGGCCGCGTGGTGCTCGGTCCGCTCGATGCCGGGCTGCCCGAGACCGAGTGGCACCGGGTAACGGCGCTCGTGGAGCCGTCCCCCTCGGCCGCGAGCGGCGTGCGGGTGGAGGTCCTCGCCGTCGACGAGCCGGACGACGGCGAGGCCTGGGACCTCATCGCCGAGGACAACGACCCGCGCTGGACGAAAGCCGCGGAGCTCGTCGCGCCCGCACCCGGGCGCCCGGCCGAGCTCGCGCTGCGCGGCGCGCGCGGCCGGTGCGCCTGGGTGCGGCTGACGCTCCACGGCGACGGGCGGCGCACGCCGTATGTCCGGTGGGTCCGCGTCGAGCATCCGCGCGCGTCGTACCTGCGTTACCTGCCCGCGATCTATTCCGAGGATCCGCTCGGCCGCGACCTGACCGCGCGGTTCCTGTCGCTGTTCGAGGCCGCGGAGGTGGATCTCGGCGCGTCGATCGCACGCCTTGGCCGGCTGTTCGCGCCGCTCTCGGCCGATCCCGGCTGGCTCCCGTGGCTGGCCGAGCGCCTCGGCGTGGAGCTCGACCCCGCGTGGCCCATCCCGCAGCAGCGGGCGGTGCTCGCGGCGGCGATGCGTGTCCACCGTCGGCGCGGCACGCGCGCGGCGCTGGAGGAGGTGCTGGGGTGGTACGCGGGTCCAGGCGTCCGCGTGGTCGAGGCGGGGCAGCGCGGCGCTGCGTTCCTGCTCGGCGGTGCGCTGCCCCTCGGCTGCGCCACGGTGCTCCCCCACGCCGGCCGCCTGCCGAGGATCGTGCTCGGCCGCGAGCCGGCGCTCGGCGCGGCGCGCCTCGAACGCCGCGAGGGCGCGGCGGTGGCGCCGCTCCTGCCGGGGCGCGGCGAGATCCTGGTCTACGTGCCGCCGTCAGCGGGCGCCTCGCCCGAGCGGCTCGCCCGGGTGCAGCGCGTGGCGGAGCGCGAGGCGCCGGCCGGGACGCGGGTGCACGTCCTCACGGTCGCCCCGCGCGCCGCGCTCGGACTGGGGCGCCTCGGCCTCGACGCGGCGCTTGGCCGCCGGCCGCCCTTCCGCCTGCCGAACGCCGGGGAGCCCGCGGTGCCCGGCCCCCCGCTGCTCACGCGCGGGCCCGGCGAGCGCGCCGAGCTCGCGCTCGGCCTCGGTCCCCGGCTCGGGATGGACGCGACGCTCTGATCGCCACGCAAACCACGCACACCACGGAACGCAAGGAGAGCGCATGCCCACGCACGAACCCACCGACAGGTCTCGCCCGCACGAACCCGAGCCGCCTGGGCCCGCGTTCCACCCGGGCCCCATCGTCCGCAACACGTACTTCTACGGCATGCTCCTGGAGGCGCAGGACATGACCGAGGAGCAGCAGTTCCACCTCGGGAACATCCGCCGCCACCTCGCCGAGCTGCATGGCTGCGGCACGGCCGCTGGCCTCCGTGTCGATGCGGCCGGTGGCTGCGAGGCGGTGATCGTCCGCCGTGGTGTCGCGATCGACTGCCTGGGCCGGGAGATCCGCGTGGCCAAGGACGTGCGCGTCCCGCTGCGCGAGGCGGTGGCCAAGGCGGTCTCGCGACGCAAGGAGCGGCTCGGCTTGGAGGACGCGCGGCTGCCTTCGCGCGCGGGCCGCTGCGATCCCGAGCCGGTCGAGGTCTACCTGTCGCTCTGTTACGACGAGTCACCGGAGCGGCCGGTCCAGGCGCTCGGCGGCCCCGACGCCGGCGGGTGCGCGCCCGCGTGTGCGTCCTCGCGCGCGCGCCACGGGTTCCGGGTCGATGTCTCGGTCGACGCGCCCGAGCCCGGGCCTTGGTCGGTCGGCCGGTTCCTGGACCACCTGAATCAGTGCGAGCGGGAGCGGCTCGATACGCTGCTCTCCGCCTTCATCCTCGACGACGTGCCGGCGCAGGCCGCGGCGGGCTGCCGCGAGCGCCACGGCTGCGTGGGCCTGGCCCGGATCCGCGTGGTGCCCGGCGGCGAGGTGATCGACATCGACAACTGCGCGATCCGCGACCTGGTCCTGCCCACGGCGCTGATCGCGGGGCTCGCGCGGCACGCGCTCAACGTCGCGAGGAGGGGGCGATGACCGCGCCGCACTCTCGCCCTTGCGGCTGCGCCGGCGTGGCCGCCGAGGAGCGTTACCCCTGGTCCCGGCGCGCGTGCGGCTGCGGCTGCGAGGGTTGCTCGCGCTGCGCGCGCCTCGACGCCGCGTGTGCGTCGGGCACCGAGGAGGCGACGCGGCGCCCCGGTCCCCCGGCCGCGCCCTGCCTGCCGCCACGTCCACGCTTCTTTCCGGGGCAGCTCGTGACCGACGCAGACCTGCGCGCGATCGTCGATCATGCCCGCCGGGCGCAGCGCCTCGCGGCCGCGGCCGCCGGGGGCTGGGGCGTCTACGGCGGCTATGCTCTCTCGCCCGACGCCGAGGCGTGCGCGGTCCGTATCGGCCCCGGGGTGGCGTTCGACGCGCGGGGCCGGGCGCTGGTCCACGGCGGCACCGCGCGCCTCGCCAGGCCGGAGCGCGCGCTTGTCGGCGATGCGCGCCGCGCCTCGGGCGCCGAGCCCGCGCACGGCGGGGATGTGCGCCGTACCCCCGGCGCCGAACCTGCAAGCTCGTCCGACGACGAGACCTTCGTGCTGGCCGCGGTCTACGATGACCACCTCGCGGCGCTGCAGCCCCGGTACGGCGGGGGTTGCGGGCCGGGCGTGGAGCCGGGCGGCGACTACGCGCGCGTCGAGGAGCGGGTGCGGTTCGTGTGGCTCGCGCGCCTGCCCGACGACTACTGGGTGTCGGGCTGCCTCCACGATCCCTGCGCCGAGGCCCCCGAGGCGCCGGCACGCGAGGCGCGGGCGTCCGAGGGGCCCAACGATCCCTGCGGCGCTGCGCCATCCCGGCGCCGCGAGCCGCGTCTCGACGTCTGCACGCCGCCGAACGGCGTGCGCGGCGGGGCCGGGGCGCAGACGTACGCGGACTGGCTGGCGCGGCGCTGGAACCTGCCGCGCAACGCGGCGGCGCTCGCGGGGATCGGGGCGGCGGCGGAGCACGGCCCGCCCGACGCCGGGGTGGGAGCGATCCTCGACGTGATCGCCGGCATGGCGTTTCCGCAGGCCCGGGGCGAGGCGATCGTCGCGCTCGGCGAGGTGCGGTTCGCGCGGGCCGACGGCAGGTCGATCGTCGAGGTCCGGCCGCTGCGGCGGCCGGTGCTGTCGAACGCCGACCTGACGTACCTCGTCGCGTGGATGCTCGAGCGCCTGCTGCGCGGCGCACCCGGGGACGTGCGCGCGGAGCTGGAGCCCGCGCCGCCGGCCGCGTCCGCGCCGTGCGCGGCGCCGGAGGTCGGCCGGGACGAGTCGCGCGGCAGCGCGCCGAGGACGGACGACGAGGTCGATGCGCTGAGGCGGCGTGTGAGGCACCTCGAGGCCGAGCTGCGATCGCGGGGGGGGTGCTGAGCCATGGCCGATCGCGTCCGTGTCGCCTACGAGGACGGGCAAGTGCTCGGAGCCGAGCACCTGTCCGCGGATCAGGCTTACTTCCGCGCGGCGCTCGAGCGGCGCTCGCTCACCCGCGACATGTACGGCGTCGCGTTCGGCCTGGAGCTCGGGGTCGTGCGCACCGAGGCGCGCGAGATCCTCCGCGTCGAGCCGGGGGTGGCCTGCGGTGCCGACGGCCGGGTGATCGTCGTCCGGAGCCCGGAGGATCTCTCGGATCTGCTCCGCGGCCGGAGCGTGCGGAACGCGAGTTATGCGGTGCACCTCGCGTACGCGGAGCGCGAGGACGAGGAGCTCCGCGGTCTGCCCGGCAATCTGCCGTCCGGGCGCTGGATCGTGGAGACACACCGGTTCGACCTCGAGGCGGAGCCGAAGCCGCCGGAGGCTGCAGGTCGCCGAGAGGGGCCGCGGGTCTCGCCGCACGCGACGCTCGGGGAGCAGCGCGGCCCCAGGCAGGGCGGGGTGCGCCTCGGCTATGTAGATTTCGACGGCGAGGGTCGGGTCAGCGTGCGCGCCGCGGCGCGACCGCTGCACCGCGCGGCGCCGGCGGCGGGGCCGGGCGGTGCAGCGGTGCCGGGTGGGCCCGCGGCGCGCGTGGAGCCGGAGCCAGCGGCGGGCATGCAGCACGCCGGTCTGGTCGGCGCGGCGCTCGCACACCCGCGCGCGTGGAGGGCGGCGCAGGGCGGCGAGCTCTCCGTCGCGATCGAGCTCGATCCGGTGCGTGGCGTGCACTTCCACCACGAGGCGGTGCACCACGCCCCGGCCTTCTTCGCCGGCGCGATCGTCGCGCAGGAGGGGCTTGCCTGCGAGCTGCAGGCCGAGGGCGACGCCGCGGCGCTGTCGCGCCGGGCGGTGACATGGGGAGAGACGGGGGTGCGTCCGGCCCGCAAGGACGAGCAGTCCAGGGTGATCGGGGTCGTGGCGAGCACCGACGGGACGAGGGCCAGGGTGGTGGTGTCCGGCGCGGCGCGGGCGCGGGTCGCCGGCGCGGTGCGGCCGGGGGAGTGGCTCTCGATCTCCGAGGAGGCAGGCGCGCTGTCGCGCACGGAGGAGCCGCGGGTCGGCACGCTGGTGGCGAAGGCGCTCGAAGCGGCCGAGGGGGGCGGAGAGATCCGCGTGCTGGTGTGCCTCGGGTGACAGCGGGCGGGGCGGCGGCGACGGCGCCGGAGGGTGAGGATCGCCGCGGCGGCGCGGCCGGTGACAGGGAGGCCCTCGCCTGCTCGAGGGCTCGACGAGCGGGGGCATGACGACCGAGGTTGCGATTGCTCGCCTTCACCTGCACGTCCGCGGCGTGCCCGCGCCGCTGTCCTCTGCGGAGGCGTTCGTCCGGGCCGTGCTCTCCGCGCTGGAGCGGCAGCTCGACGCCTTGCCCGATCTGCCGGAGGTGGTGGTCCTTCCGCGCCTGTCGGTCGACCTCCGCGTCGCCGTCCCGCGGGGCGTCTCCCCGGCTGACGCAGTCGCCCGCGCGCTGGCGGACATCATCGCGCGGGCGGCGCTCTGCGCCCCCGCCGCGGCCCCGCTGCGCGCCGGTCTCGAGTGCGCGACCGCCCCGGCGCGCATCGCCCCGGCGCGCATCCCCGCCGCCCGCGCGCGCCTGCTCTATGCCGCCGCACAAGCTGCCCGCGCCGCACAGCCCACCGCCGTGGTCGCCGCGATGCTCCGGCGGGCGACGGCGGCGGTGGACGGTATGGATGCCCGTCTGGACCGCTGTTCGGAGCTCGACGCGGTGGGTTCGCGCTCGGCCCTGGCTTCCGGCGGAGCGTGGGGTTTCGAGCCGCGGCGGGCCGCGGCGGTGGAGGGCTCGCCGGAGGTCGCGCCCTTTTCCACGGGCGCGCTCGTCGCCGCGGCGCTCCGCACGCCCCGCCCGCTATCGCTGCTCGGCCGTCTGGCCCGGGCGCGGCTGCTCGGGAGTCTGGCCGAGGCCCTCGTGCAGGCGAGGGGCGCCGACGCAGCGGGGCTGTCGGGGAACGCGGGGTGGCCCTCGGCGGGCGCAGCAGCCGCTTCGGGTCGCAGGGGTCACGGGTCTCGTGCCCCCGGTGCCGCGGCAGCCTTGTCCTTGCTGAGGCGCGTCGTCGAGGAGCTCGCCGATTGCAGCGGCGCTCGCCCAGACGATCCACCGCTGGGCGATCCGTCGCTCTGCGAGGAGGCCAGGGCGCGGATCGAGGCGGCCAGGGCGCGTGCCCTCCGCGTGATCGCGCGGGCCAGCGAGGCCCTTGCCGCGCCGGTGCAGCTCGTGCTTGCCCTGGCGGAGCTCTGCCGGACGGGCCGGGGCGCGCTCGTGCGCTCGCGCGCCGGGCGAGCTGCCGTGCTCGACGAGATCGCGCGCCATGAGCTCGACAAGCTCGATGCCATGGATCCCACGGACATCAACGCAGCGTGCGATCCCGTCGCCCCGAGCAGCGTCCCTGGCGCAGGGGGGGCCGTCGGATGCGCTGACGGGAGCCTCGCGCCTGCCGAGCCCAGCCAGGGGGGTTCGCCGGAGCAAGGCGCCTCACCGGTCGAGGCTGCGCCTGGCGGGCCCCACCCTCTGGTGCCCGGGGCCAAGGAGCATCGGGCCGGCGCGGATGCGGGAGCCGCCGTCACGGCGGACCGCGCTTCAGCATGGGCAGCGTGGGATCCCCAGCGCGCAAGCACTTCGAACGCCACAAGAACGAGCCCTGGTACCCACGTCGAGCCGCACCCGCCGCCGGTACCGAGCAGGGAGTCGCGTGTGTCGAGCAGGGAGCCGATCGCCCCTTCGACGATGGCCGACCGTCCGCGGCGCAGCGCCGTGCTCCTGGCTGCCCGTCCTCTCGCCGATCTCGGCCGTGCGGCCCGCCGCGGTCGCCTGTCCGAGCTGGTCGTGCAGCTCGATGAGCCCGCCGCTCGAGCGTTGCTCGGCTGCATTCATGCCGAGCTACTCGAGGCGGGTCCACGCCTCACCGCCGCGCAGCTGCAGGCTGCCGACGCACTTCTCTCTGCCGAGGCGCGCGCGCTGCGTGCTCTGGCCGTCACGGCGAGGGTCGGCACGACCGACGACCCCAGGCAGGGTGCCCTCAGCATGTCCGCTGCCGGCTGCTCCGGCCTGGAGCTCGACCCCGCTCTCCTGGCACCGGCCGTGAAGCTGGTGCTCGCCTTCGCCGAGCTATGCCGCGCCACGCCCGCGGCCCTGCTCCATGCACCCTCCCTGCGCGGGCACGCGCTGACCACAATCGAGCAAATCGTCGGCGCCGCTGCCTCAACACCGTCGCAGGCAGCTCCAGCACCTCCGCAGGCCGCCTCGACGTCCTCGCAGGCAGCTCCAACCCCTCTGCAGGCCGCCTCACCCCCCTCTCCCGCACCGCCCTTGGGCTCGACGCCTTCGCCCACGCGCCCGCCAGCTGCTCTCGCGCCTCTCTCGACAGCAGCGGATCCGCCCGTGCCCTCGCCGTTCGCGGCACCCTCCCGCGTTTCGCTGGTGCTCCCGGATCTCCCGCCCGAGGACACCGCGCTCTGCTCCCGGGCTGCCGGCCTCGCATTCCTGGTCCGCCCGCTGATCGACCTCGGCTGGGCCCACGCGCTCGAGGCCGTCCAGCCAGAACCCACCCTCGCCCTCCATGGGGTCCTTCGCCAACTCCTCGCCGCCGAGCTCGGCGAGGCGTGGGCCGACGATCCGGCCGCGTGGGTGCTCGCCGGCCTCCTCGACGCCCCAGCCCCGGAGGAGCGCGAGGCCGACGCCGCCTCGTGGACCCCGGACCGCTGCGCTGCCCTCGCCCGCGCGGCTCTCGCGAGCGCCACGGCCTACGACGCCGCGTGCGCCGCCTGGGCGCGCGCCGCCGTCGAGGAGGCGCGCCGACGGTTCGCGGATTTCCCCGCTGGCGTCGAGAGCCTCCCGCACGACGTCATCGCCATCCCTGGCGTCCTCCAGCGCACCGAGACGGCGCTGGAGGTGCACCTGCCGTTCACGCGGAGCTACGAGGCGCTCCTGCGCGCCGGGCTCTCCTTCGACGTCCCGCAGGTCCCCTGGCTCGACGAGGGCCCGCTCCGCTTCGTGTTCGGCGAGCAGGGCTGAGGAGAAGACCCCACGATGCCCCCTTCCCAGCACCGCCTCGACAGCGCCCTCCTCGCCCCCCCTGACCCCGGCGCGCTGGCCTCGCCGCTCGCGCGCCCCGCGCTCGCCCTCGCCATCGGCTTCACCGCGCAGGCGATCGCGGAGGCCCTCGCCCGCCGTCGGCACGACACCTCTCGCGACGTCTCCTACTCAGCCACCGAGGAGGTCGCCCGGACCGTCGCCCAGCTCGCGGCGCTCGCCTCGCCCGGTGCCGCGCGCGCGGGCCTCGATCCCGAGGGGGCCGCGGCGCGCGCCCGCGCCGCCCTCGACTGCCTCCTCGACGACGAGCCCGACGAGCCGCTCGGGCGCATCGAGCGCGGCCTCGGCCTCGACCGCGCCGAGCGCGATCTCCTGCGCTTGCTCGTCGCCTGGGCGAGCGAGCCGCGCGTCGGCGTGCTCGTCGGCCACGTGCACGACGCGCTCCAGCGCACGCGCCCGACACACGCCGCCGCCGCCGAGATCCTCAACGACCCGACCGGCGTCGCCCTCGCGCTCGACGCGTCGCGCCCCCTCCGCCGCGGGCTCGTCGTCGAGCTCGACCACCCAGGGCCCGACGGTGCGCTCTCGCTCGACCCGCGCATCGCGATGTTCGCCGCCTCCGCACGCTGGTCGCCGCTCGCGACCGCCGCCGGCGCGTGCGCCCTCGTGCTCCCCGGCGAGGCGCCGCCCACCCTCGCGGCCCGCGTCGAGGGAGTCGGCCCGGACACCACGCTCGTCGTCTGCGGCCCCATCGGCTCGGGCCGCCGGACGGCCGCGCGCGCGCTCGCCGCGCGCGAGCAGCGCCCCATGCTCCTGCTCGAGCTGCGCGCCGGCGACGCTGCGCCGCTCCTGACCCTCGCGATCCGCGAGGCGCGGATCCTCGGGGCCCGTCTCGCGATCCGCGGCGAGCTCGGTGACGTCGCCGCCACCGAGCTCGCCGCCGCCGCCGACGTGCCCCTCGCCCTGCTCCTCGACGCCGGCGCTCCGCTGCCCGAACCCCTGTCCGCGCGGCCCCTCGCCCTGCTGGAGCTGACCACGCCCTCGGCGGCCGAGCGCGCGGCCATCTGGCGCGCGGCGGCCGGAGGCGCGCTGCCGGACGCCGAGATCCAGCGGGCCGCCGAGCGCTACGCGTTCACTCCAGGCCGCATCCACCGCGCCGCCTTACTGGCGCGCTCCCTCGGGGTCGAGGCGGCGTGCCGCCTCGCGACCCAGAGCCGCCTGCGCGACCTCGCCGCTCTGCGTCCGGCCAGGCCGGGCTGGGATCGCCTGGTTCTGCCGCCGCCCGCGCTCGAGGCCTTGCGCGCGGTCGCCGCCCACGTCGCACACCGCGCGCTCGTCGACGAGGACTGGGGCTTCGCGCAGCACAACGGGCTCGGGCGGGGCGTCAAGGTGCTGCTGTTCGGCAAGCCCGGGACCGGCAAGACGCTCGCGGCCGAGGTGCTCGCCGGCGAGCTCGCCATGCCGCTCTTCCGGATCGACGCGTCCCGGATCCTCTCCAAGTGGATCGGCGAAACGGAGCAGCACCTCGCGCGCCTGTTCGACGAGGCGGACCGCGCGCACGCCGTCCTGTTCTTCGACGAGGCTGACGGCCTGTTCGGCCGGCGCACCGCGGTCAGCACGGCCACGGACCGCTACGCCAACCTGGAGACGAACTACCTGCTCCAGCGCATCGAGGAGCACGAGGGCGTCGTCCTGCTCGCCACCAACCTGAAGGGCAACATGGACGAGGCCTTCGCGCGCCGGCTCCACCATGTCATCGAGCTCCCGGAGCCGGACGCCGCCGCGCGGGAGCGGATCTGGCGGCTCTCGATTTCGCCGCGCGCTCCGGTCGACGCGGGCATCGATTTCGCGGCGCTCGCCCGACGGTTCGAGCTGCCCGGGGGTGCGATCCGCAACGCCGCGCTGTCCGCGGCGCACCGGGCCGCGGCGGACGGCGCGCCGATCCGGCGGGCGCACCTGGCCGCGGCGCTCCTCGCCGAGTACGCGAAGCTGGATCGGCTCTGCCCGCGCGCGGACCTCGACGCGCTCGTCGCCGTCGACGCGCCCGCCGGCAGCCCCATCCGATGAGCCGCCGCCGGCCTCGCGACGCGGCCGGCCGCCACACGCTTCTGCCATCGCAACCTGGGTCGACTCGCCTCATCTCCTGACCTCGGTATCCGGCCCCAAAGGATGTTGCAGAGCGCCACGTGGTACGTCGCACGCTGCAACATCGCGTCGAGCCCTGGCCCTGCGCTCGCCGAGGATCTGCGGAGGCGCGCTCCTTGCGCAGTCGAGCGCGGGAGGTACTCGCATGGACTCAGCGTTCCGTGAGAAAAGAGAGAAAGCCGCCTCGACCGCGCCGCTACCGAGGCGCAGCGAGGGGATCGCTCACCAGCCTTTCGGGAGCAGCGCCGGCCTGGCATCGGGCGAGGGCAGATTCTCCTCACCTCTCGGACGGATGACCGCGAAGGAGGCCGTGGGCATCGCGCTCCAGCGGCGAACGGTGCGCGTGGCCGCGCACCACGCGGCCGGCGGCGCGGTGCCGAGGGGTGTCGAGGGGGCATCGACGCCGAACCGCACCGGGCTGCCAGATTCGCTCAAGACCGGTATCGAGCGTCTCTCTGGCCTGCCCATGAACGACGTCCGGGTCAATTACAACTCCACCGCTCCCGCGCAGCTCCAGGCGCTCGCGTACACGCAGGCGTCGGAGATCCATGTGGCGCCCGGACAGGAGCGGCATGTGCCGCATGAGGCGTGGCACGTGGTGCAGCAGAAGCGGGGGCGGGTGCGGGCGACGGCGCAGCTCTTGGGGCGCCGGCTCAACGATGAGCCGGCGCTGGAGCGCGAAGCGGATACGATGGGGGCTCGGGCAGCGCAAGGGGAGGTACATGCGCCTCGAGCGTCGGCCGCGTCGGGTCACGCTGGTAGCGCGTCGGAAGAGCTGGCGGGATCCGATGTACCCCGCTTCGATTTCCTGTTCCCGCCGCACCCGGCGACGGTCGTGCAGCGGCACGCACCGCACCCGGCGACGGTCGTGCAGCGGATGGCCCCGGAGGAGGAGCTGACGCCGGAAGGCATGCTGGAAGACATGCGGGGCGCGGGAATCGGCAACGTAGATGTGCTTGAACAGTCCTACAGAGACGCCGCGGGAGGCGCGTTCAAGGCAGGTTACGAATATCAGATCGAAACGACGCACAGGCTCATTGTGCAAGTGAAGGCGGTAGAGTATGTGTACAACGAGAAAAATAGTCGCGCGGACATCCTATTTGATGATGGATCTCTTGGTGAATGCAAGAAAACATCAAACTGGGGAGCGGCGTGGAAGCAATTTGACAAGGAGCTTGCTGCCTACGCTCAGTCGGGGCGTGATATGCAATTCTACATGAATCCATCTCCGCCTAAAGAAATCAATGAGATGATTCTGTATTATTTTGACTATTCCGCTTCTGAGAATTGGCGTCTGAACGGTGCGAGTCTAAAGAAGCCAGGTGTATACAGTGCGCTCCGTTTCGATTCGCCCAAGGGGTTCGATAATCCGTTGGATTGGGTCAGATATTTGGATAGGGAAAAGGCCAGTTTGGTGGCGATGGTCGATTCGCCCGAAGGTGCCTTTGGCGAAGCAGGCGAAGACTTGTAGGAGCTCGGGCCGGATGATCCAAGCCGGCTGAGCTGAGGTCCCGCCCGAGCTGACAACGTCAGCTGTCGAAGTGCTGCTCAAAAAGAGCCGCCACGACCACGGCGCGCTGGCGATCCTGCGCGGACAGCGCCGCGCGCGCACGCGGAGCATGCCGCCACGGAGCCAACCGCAACGACTTTATGTGGGCGCGCGAGAGCATCAGGAGCATCCCGGTCGAACGCCCTCGTCCGAGGCGCCGCCGGCTCCGTGGCGCGCTCAGGTGAGCCGACGCCGGCTCCGCGAAGGGGGCGCGTCCGGCGAGCTGTCGCGGTCGGCCTGTCCTCCGGGAGCCGGCGACGGCGCGCCCTCGCCGGGCGCGGTCATCCGCTTCAGCCGCCGCCACAGCGTTGTGCGGTGGATGCCGAGCGCCTCGGCCACCTGCCCGCGCGCCCCCCCGTCCCGCAGCACCTCTAGGATCCGCCGGCGCTCGAGATCGGCCAGCGTCCCGTCGGCCGCGTCCCGCTGGCGCGCCGCGGACAGCTCCGGCGCGAGCCGCAGGAGCTCGTCGATCCCGACCTCTCCATCGCCGGCCAGCGACAGCACCCGCTCGATCACGTTGTGCAGCTCGCGCACGTTCCCTGGCCATGCGTAGGCGTGGAGCGCCTGCTCCGCCTCCACCGAGAGCGTCACGGCGCCGCTGCGCTCGTGCGCGGCGGACAGCTTGCGCGCGAGCGCGGCCAGGTCTCGCGGCCGCTCGCACAGCGGGGGCACGTCGATCACGAACGTGGCCATGCGGAAGTAGAGATCGGCCCGGAAGCGTGACCGCTCCACCTCGCGCTTCAGGTCCCGGTTGGTGGCCGCCACGACGCGCACGTCGACGGTCGTCGCGCGCGCGCCGCCCACGGGCCGCACCTCCCCGTGCTCGAGCGCGCGCAGGAGCTTGGCCTGGATCGCGGGGGCCAGCTCGCCGAACTCGTCGAGGAACAGCGTGCCCTGCTGCGCCTCCACGAACGCCCCAGGCAGGGTGGACACCGCGCCGGTGAAGGCGCCGCGCACGTGCCCGAAGAGCGTGCTCTCGACGAGCCCGTCCGAGAGCGCCGCGCAGTTGATCGCGACGAACGCGCCCGGGCGCCCCGAGCGCTGGTGGAGCCGCCGCGCGAGCAGCTCCTTGCCCACGCCGGTGGGACCGGTGATCAGCAGGCTCGCGCGGCGCGGGGCCGCGATCTCGATCACCCGCAAGGCAGCGCGCAGGGGCGGATCGACGGCGACGATCTGCCCGTGCTCCGCGAGCTCCAGCGCGGCCAGCACGGCGTCGCGCAGCCGCCCGGGACCCAGGGGCTCCTTCAGATCGCGGCCGAGCTCGAGCACCGGCGCCTCGTCCGCAAGCGCGCTCCGCACGTCCTCGGGCAGCGAGCCATGATGGACGATGACGAGGTCCGCGGCGGGCCACGACGCCGCGAGGTCTCCGGGCGCGATCAGCGCGACATCCAGCTGCGGCTGCCCGTCATCGAGCGAGCGCAGCGTGCGCGCAACGTCCCGGCCGAGCTCCCCCGGGATGGCGACGAGGACGCTCGACAGCCGCGCTCCTCGCAGCGCAGCGCGATGCACGGGCTGCTCGGGCGCTCCGTCTGAGCGGGCAGATCCACCCCTGATAGCGGGCATCGTGGCTTTCCCCCTTCGACCCACGACTTACCAACCGCGAGAGCCGGTTTCTAGCTCGCTCCATCTGGAATCGCAAGGGAGTCCAGCGGTGAAGTCCGAACGGTGATGGGAGAGGGACTTCACAAACACCGTGTCGACGACAGACCGGCGCTTCCCACAGAGCGCATGAATCGAGCCCCGACGTCAGCGCGCGTCGGCCCTGTGACAGGCGCTTACTCGATGCCCTGAGCGCAAGAGCAGGGCCTGTGGATTCGGTGTCGACCGGCACGGTCTCGCTGGCCGACGCGCCTGCGGCGCTGGCAGGGGAGATGCCCTGAGCGGCAGAGCCACGCGAGCGCCGCTTCTTGCGCCGGGCTATCTTGTGAATTGTCCCCGAGCGCGCCGTGTCCCCCGCCTGACGCTGGCCGCGCTCCACGCGACGAGCGCTAGGCGGCGCAAACTCCCTGCGGAGCCGGCCCCCTGGACTCGCGCTCCTTGATCTCCTCGGCGAGGCGCTGCTGCTCCTTCCTCGCCTCGGCGACAGCCTTCGCCCTGGCGAGCTCGGCCTCGGTCATCTCGCGGTGGATCCGCGCGTTCACTCGCTCGAACTCCGCCGAGGCCAGGCGATAGGCGCTCTGCGCCTCCCGCTCCTTGATCTCGGCTTCTTCGCGCGGCCGCTTCGCCGCGTCCCACTTCTTCTTCGCGTCGTCGAAGGGCTTCCTGGCGTCCTCCAGCGCCTTCTCGGCGGTCTGGCGTCGCCTGATCTCCTCGGCCTCCGCCTTGTTGACCTCGGCCTCGAGCTGCTCGATCCGGGCCTTCAGCTCGTCCACGTCTGCTCGCATCTGCGCCTCTTCTCGCTGTGTCTCCGCCTTCTTGAGCCGCTCTTCCGCCGCTCGCGCCAGCTTGGCGTGATCTTCTCTGTTCGTGGTCCCCTCGCATTGCATCGACTTTTCGGCCACAGGTCACCTCCGGCTCGCGTGTGCGAGCGCATCCTCGACGACGTCGCTGTCACGAGTCGTGCCGGGGGATGAGCCGCGAAACGCGCGCGACGTAGGGCCGCGCGCCGCCGCGGCGTGGCGATGTGCAACGTCGGCTGTTGCACAGCGCATCGCCGCGCGGGGCCGGCATCGCGCGGCGCCGAGGAGGCAAGAGGTGTGCTTCTTGAATGGGCTCGTGCCGGAGGGATTCACATGGAGTCGGAGTTCCGCAGGGAGTCGAACCTGGAACCGCACGGCGTTCGCCGCGAGCCTGGCGCGGGCGGTGCAGTTGGGCCGGCCAGGAGCGCGAATTCCGCTGTCCTGGAAGGCTGGAGAGCGGGAGTTCCGGGCGTGCGGATGACCGCCAAGGAGGCGGCGTCGCTCGCGCCGGCGCGGATGACGGCAAAGGAGGCCGCGGGGGTCGCGCTGCAGCGGCGAGCGGCGTTCTCGTCCGGCCGCGACGGGGCACGTCAAGACCGGGGCGAACCAGGGCAGCGAGCAGGGGCCGGCGTGCCCGCGCCGACCGCGGGGCGCGCGATGCCGGAGGCGGTGCGAGAGCGGATGGAGAGCGCGTTCTCGGCCGATTTCTCGGATCTGCGTATCCACCCGGGCTCGGCGCGCGCGACGGCGCTCGGGGCTCTGGCGTACACGCAGGGGAGCGACATCCACGTCGCGCCCGGGCACTGGGCGCCGGAGACGGGGCGGGGGCAGGAGCTCCTCGGCCACGAGATCGCTCACGTGGTGCAGCAGCGGGAGGGGCGCGTGCGGGCGACGGCCCAGACGCAGGGCGTGGCGCTCAACGACGAGCCGGCGCTGGAGCGGGAGGCTGACGAGCTCGCGCAAAAGGCCGTCAAGGCCAGCACGGAACCAGCGCAACGACGGACGACCGCCGGCGGGTGCTGGGACGTCATGCAGCGGACGGAAGCGTGGGGCCACGATCCGCCTGACGCACAGCTAACCGCGTTCGTCAAGGCGCTGGACACTCTTGTAAACCAGGCTGCCCGGATGATCCTGCAGGACCCGCTCTCTATTCCGGAGACCGATGGATACATCGCGCGTTGGAAGGCGGTTATGACATCTTTCATGGACGAGTTCCAAGGCACGGGAGATCTGAAAAAGGCACTCGAGAGAGAGAAATTCATCTACGCGGCCTACGGCTACGCCGTCGAATCGCTCACCAACGTCCAGATCGGCGTTCTCAACCCCCATCTTCCCGCGGGCGCCGTGGTCTCGGTGCAAGCAACCCGCGGCCATACGCGCCCGGACGTGGTGGTCAGGCGTGGCGACGGCACGGATGTTGGTTGGTTCGACATCACCGCATCAAATAGCAAGAATCACATTAACGGCAAGACGGGCAGCGGCTGGAAGAATCAGCCCTACGTCGCGGAGGTCACATACCGCTCGCTGGACGACGCCGCACTGATGACGCTGGTGCAAAATGCGCTCACAACCAGGATGTCGTCGGGTGAGCTGGAGAGACTGAGAAAGATGGCCAGAGAGAACAGGCAACGGCAGGAAAGGCATCTCAGATCTGTCGGCCGGTCAGTCAAGAAGGCCATCGAAGCTGTTCAGCATTTTACAAACATGACCGTCCGAGCCAACGAATTCGAGTCCGTGCTCGCCACGGAGCTCGGAATCGATGGGAAGTTGCCGCCGCAGACCGCCAAGGGGGTACTCGCTGAAGTCTCGGAGCAACTCCGAGAGAACTACGGCACACTCGCTGGTCGGGCCGGTTACCGGAGGACGCGCGCATTGGGGCGGAACAGCGAGGCGGCGAGGGACCTGATCTACGGAGTGCAGGGCTCCCCTACACCCGCAACGCAGTGATGTAGCGAGCGCCAGACATCCAACGTCGCCCCGTCACCCTCACACAGGTCGCCAACAGCCGGCCCGCGCAACGTGAGGAGCGGCCGCTCGAAGCTCCAATCCTCGATGCACCAGGTGCACGGCGCCGGTGAGAAGCATTCATCGACTTCTCCGGCAACAAGCCGAGCATCGGCGACCCTGTGACCGGCGAGGCGACGGAGGTCGAGCTGTTCGTGATGGTGCTCGTCGCGAGCAACTACACGTATACACGTATGTGGAGGCGATGCGCACGCAGAGCCTCGAGGTCTTCGTGGGCGCGACGGTGTGCGGGCTCGACTACTTCGGCGCGGTGCCGGAGATCCTGACGCCCGATCCGCTCCGGAGCGCGGTGAGCACGCCCCACCGGGTGGATCCGGACATCAACGCGACGTACGCGGAGATGGCGCAGCACTACGGTACGGCGGTCGTGCCGGCGCGTCCGCGTAAGCCGAAGGAGAAGGCCAAAGTCGAAGGCGGCGTGCTGATCGCGCAGCGCTGGATCCTGGCGTGCCTGCGCCACCGCCGTTCCTTCAGCCTGGTCTCCTCTGTGTCCGTCCGTCGGTCGTCGTGCAGCCGTCACAGGCGCTCCCAGTACCGCGCCGGCGTACCGGTGAAGGCCTCCAGCTGCCGCGCAAGGCCGGGCGTCATGGGGAGGTCGCTCCTCAGCAACCGCTCCGCCTCCCTCGGCGGTAGCCCCGTGGACACAAGGCAGATCTCGGCCCTGTGCTTTCCGACGACATCACTTGCGTCACCGCCCGCTGGCTGTCGGAGGGACGTCGAGGACTCAGCGAACTTGCGTCAGGAGCGCTTCACGCTCCGCGGCGAGCTCTCCTTGCGGGAACTCCCGTGCATGTCTATCAAGCAAGCGGCGCGCCTCTGCCTCTGCGACCGCGTTATGCTCCTCGATGGCCCTTCGGGCCTCGTCGATGAGGCTCTGCTCGCGCTCGCTGACGGCTGGGACCACGGCGCGGACGGGGAGCGAGGTACGACGAACCGGCGCGCCTGACGGAGCAGGCACCTGTGCGTCTCGGTCCTGCGCCGGCTGCGCGATCTCCTGGGCGGTCGGCGCGGTCGGCGCGGCGGCCGCGCGCATGGGAACTTGGACCGGCGGCGGCGCGATCTCCTCCACCGCCAGTGCGGGCGCAGGAGCGCGCACCGCCGCTGCCCGCAGCCACGACTCCGGGCTGAGCGAGTCCGGCAACGTCGCGACGACGGCGCCGGTCAGCACGACGACCGTTCCCTGCACCAGGATCTTGATGCTCAGGCGGCCTAGCTTGCTCAGCCACCCCTCGCGGTCCCGCAGATCGAAGGCGAACGGGACGCATGCCGCGTCGTCCCATCCGCGCGAACGTTGCCGCGCCCTCCGGCGTTTCACCGCCGCGGCGAGGTCCTCGAGCGCTCGGAGGTAGTGTGTACTCACCGTCTTCGGGTTGAGCCCCAGCTCGGAGGCGATCTCGATGAGCGGCACCTCCTCGAGCGCGTGCCTGATCAAGACGTCGCGGTAGTTGGGGTCGACCTGGTTGATCAGGTCACGGAGGAGCGCCTCCCGCTGCTGCCTGCGGAGCATCTCTTCCGGGGTCGGGCTCTCCGCCTGAGGCTCGTGATCGTCGAACGAGGTCAGGACCTCCCCCCGACGGCGCGCGTTCCGGACGTGGTTCCGCGCCTGGTTCCGGACGATGGTGGCACCGTAGGCCGCCCGAGCCTCCCCCAGCTCGATCCGCTGATTCGCTTCCAGCTCCCGCAGCAAGGCGTCCTGCGCGAGGTCCTCCGCGTCTCGCGCAGGGACACCGAGACGCCGCGCGAGGCGTCTGAAGAACTCGAAGCCGGTAGGGGTGCGGCCTGGCTCGCCCATGACCGGTAAAACACCTGAGCCGTATGGAGGGCTTCAAGAAAATGCAGGGTGGCTCCAGTATCGGTCGGAGAGAATGCGACATGTCGCCCTGAGGGCCTGCGACTGCAGAAGCAGGATCGCCGCATTCCCCGAACGAGCGGGATTTTCTCATCGGAACGTTCAGGTCACGACACTTTCAGCGCCGTTGACGCGCCACGGCTAGCGTAAGTACTGTTCCTGCATGCGTTTTGTTACGCAATCGCTCTGGATATGCCTGATGCTCGGCGTCGCGACGGGCACGGCGCATCCGGTCCACGCGGAGGACCGCAATCCGGCCCTCGCACGAAGCGACGATTCGATCGTAAAGGACCATCTTCGCCGCGCCCGACGAGCTCGGGCATCGGGAGTGTGGACCGAGGCACACGCCGCGTACAAGGCGGCCTTCGAGGCGATCGACTCGACATCTGTGACAGCGCGAGAATCCGCTGAGGTCGCTGGAGAGCTAGGCCTTTGCGAGCTCAAGTTACGCAAGTTTCGTGACGCAGCGGAGCACCTGGCTTGGAGCCTTGAGCGGCGCAAGGCGCTTTCTCCTGAGCAGCAAAAAGGATTCGCGGACGGACTGGCCAAGGCCGTCCCGTTCGTCGCGACGCTCTATCTGTCGGTGGATCCGCCGGATGCCGAGGTGCTCATCGACGGCAAGCCCATCGGCTTACCCAGGCGGACCTACAGACTCTTCTTCGAGCCTGGCAAGCACATGGTGCGGGCCCGAGCACCGGGTCGCGAGGAAGGCTCCCAGACGCTGGACGCGCAGCCAGCGACCGAGCCGACCATGACGATCCAGTTACCACGTGCGGCCGAGAGCAGCGCCAAGGACACCGCGCCCGCGGTGCCCAAGCCCCTGAGCGCATCGCCCCCTGCGCGCCCGCTGGCTCCCGGGCAGCCTGCGTCGTGGCCGACAACGCTGCGTATCGCGGGGATCGCCGTCACGACGGCCACCCTGTCCGCGGGCAGCCTGCTCATGATCCGGGCCACGAATCTTGACGGCGATCTGAGCGAACGCCGCGACGGGCTCAACGGCGGTGCGACGGCGAGTGGGTCCAGGTGCTGGCAAGCGGCGGACCGCCCGGCGTGCGCTGACCTGCTCCGCCTCCGAGACGAGCGCAACCTGTCCGCGGGCGTGGGCACGGCCATGCTCATCGCCGGCGGTGTGATCGGGGCAGCGACTGCCGCGTCCTTCTTCACGGACTTCTCCTTCCTGGGGCTCACGCCGGCTCAGGATCGGATCCACGCCTCGCCCGTGGCGACCGGCAGAGAGGTCGGCGTGATGATCGAGGGGCTGTGGTGAGGACATCGGGGGCCGAGCAGATGCGCTCGAAGGAAGGCCGGCGCGTGGCGAGGTATGTCGTCGCTGTCGCGAACTTCATGTGCGGCGCGAGCATGCTGACAGGGTGCCCGTACTCCGACCCTTGCTGGGAGGTGGAGGCGTGCGAGCCCGATCCGGTGCCTCCGCCCGGTCCGTGCGAGGGAGCGCCCGGCACGGCACCGGCGCTGGATGAGTGCGGGGTGTTCGTCAGCGAGCAGGGCGACGACAACAGCCCCGGAACGAAGGGCGCGCCGGTGAGGACGTTGCAACACGCGATCGGGCTCGCCGCGCACGGGCGAGGCCACGGCGAGGCAGCGACCCGGCGCGTGTACGCGTGTGGCGGGGAGTTCGCGGAGACGATCACGTTGCCCTCGGGCGTCGACCTCTGGGGCGGGCGTCGGTGTGACGGCGGGGATTGGTCGTACGAGGGCTCATTCGGCGGGCCGGATCACCCGACGATCATCGCTCCGCCGGGGGGGATCCCGCTGAGGGTCCTCGGGGTGGAGGGTACGGCGCTTGCGGGGGACAACGCGACGTCGGTGATCGCCGGCGTACGCGTCGTGGCGGCGGACGCATCGGCGCCGGATGGGAAGTCGTCGATCGCGGTAATTTTGAGCACGGGGGCCACGGCGATCGTGCAGGACAGCGTGATCGTCGCGGGCAACGGCAAGGACGGGGAGCCGGGAGAGGACGCGGACACCGAGCGGGCCAACGACGGCCTTGAGGGCAACGACGGGGTGTCCGCCTGCACCGCGGACTCCCCGACGGGCGCCCTTCCGGTGGTCACCGTGTGCGACGATGGCATCGAGTCCGTCGGTGGATATGGGGGCGACGGCGGGCTCGAGTCGGGGAGCGACGGGACCTCGGGAATGCCGACACCCGCGGAGATTTCTGAGCGCGACGGCCACGCGGGGCTCGGCGCGGATCTCGCGCGATGCAGCGAAGGGGGCGATGGCGCAGACGCTCCCGACGCCGGTCGCGCGGACGGCGCGGTGGGCGTGGGCCACCTCGGCAAGGACGGATGGCTTGGTGTTCGGGGCGAGGACGGGAAGCCGGGCGGCACCGGCCAGGGGGGCGGCGGCGGTGGCGGCAGCAAGTCGCGTGGGGACATGGTCGCGTGTCGGGCAGGCCTGCCTCAGGGGGGCGCCGCCGGCGGCTCGGGAGGGAGCGGCGGCTGTGGCGGTCGGGGCGGCTATGGCGGCGGCTATGGCGGGGCGAGCATCGGAATCGTTGCGCTCGACGGCACGGATCTGACGATCGGGGCCACCGACGTGATCACGGGCAAAGGCGGCCGTGGCGGCGTGGGTGGGAGGGGTCAACCGGGTGGCTTCGGTTGGACTGGTGGCCAAGGTGGCGGAGCTATTGGTGAGATGTGGCCTGCGTGCCCTGGAGGCCGAGGAGGCAACGGCGGTCGCGGAGGCGATGCCGGCGGCGGGCTCGGAGGTGCATCCATCGGCATCGCCTACGTCGTGCCGAACTTCGCCATTCGACCCGGGACCTACATCAAGGTCGGAGACCCCGGTGACGGCGGCTACGCGGGGAACGCCAGCGTCGGTGATGAGGTGGGCCGAGGGCGGCAGGGCCCCAGGAGTGAAGTCCATGCGTTCAGCGTGGGGAACGAGATGCCCCATTGAATCGTGACCTGCGAGACGTCGCCATCGAGGGATGCCCATGGGCCTGAATTCCACGATCTTGCTGTTCTTTACGCTCACGCTCGCCGCGGTCGGCTGCGGGACCGCGCCGGGGGTGGACGGCCCTGGCGGCGCGCCGCCGTGTGCCGGTTCATCGACGTGTACAAGTGATCCCGTCCCCGAGTCGGTCTGCCTGGAGCATCTTGCGGCGGGTCGGGCGATGGATGGCTGCGGGGTGTTCGTCATCAATCCGTTTTTCGGCGGTGACGACGCGAATCCCGGCACGAAGGACAGGCCGGTTCGTTCCGTCCGGCGCGCGATCGAGCTTGCGCGCACCGGGCGCGGTCGCGTGTTTCTTACCGATGATGGGTTTGAGGAGGCCATCACGCTCCCCTCCGGGGTGGATATCTACGGAGGCTTCGAGACCGCCATCGGATGGGAACGCCTTAGGGACCTGGAAAACCCGGTGCACATGATGGCCAAGGTCGGTCCCGGCGATGCTGGGCTCATCGTGCTGACCGTCGAGCCGGCGCGCGCTGGCGACACCGGGGCTGCGGACGGCGTCTCGATCATCGACCACGTGAGCCTCGTCAGCACGACGTATGTCGGGATGCTGGTTCGGTCGGGCACCGCGGTGGAGATCATCGGAGGCGAGGTCAGAGCCGCCATCGCATCGGGGGGCCGCCATGGGGAGAAATGGCCGGGCCGGGCAGCGACGGGGCCGGACGGGGAGTATGGGGAAGACGCGTGCTCCGCGGCGACGGTCCCGGGCGGGGCTCGGGCGGTGAACTCCTGCGAGGGAGGGATCCCGAGCGTCGGTGGCAAGGGAGGCGACGGGCTCGCGGACGGCGCTCGAGATGGGGAGGACGGCGAGCCCGTACCCCAGCCGAACCCCAACTACGATGGGGATGGAGGACGTGGCAACCGGGCAGACGGTGGTTGTACCAACGGCGTCGCCGGGAGAAGCGGTATGTGGGGTATCGCCGGTGCACCGGGCAAGGGCCGCGGGCGACTCGATGAGACCGGATGGCACGCCGACAGGGCCGGCGACGGCGCCCGGGGGATGCCGGGCCAAGGCGGCGGCGGGGGCGGCGGCCGCAGGGGCGGGCTCGCGGTGTGCGACGTGGCCTCCAAGGGGGGCGCCGGTGGTGGCTCCGGAGGCGCGGGCGGCTGCGGGGGGCGGGGCGGCCGAGGGGGCGAGAACGGCCAGCCGAGCATCGGCATCCTGGCGCTCCATGCCAAGGTGACGGTGCGCGATAGCATCATCACCGCCCGCGACGGGGGCCAAGGCGGCGACGGCGGGGAGCCGGAGCGAGGCGGCAAGGGCGGCTGGGGCATGCCAGGCGGCGCCGTGGGGGACGGCACGTGGTCCTGCAAGGGTGGCAGCGGCGGCCTGGGAGGCGACGGCGGCTACGGCGGCCCCGGGCGTGGCGGCGACTCGATCGGCATCGCCTACCTCGACGAGGACCAGCTCACCCTGGAGGGGGTCACCTTCGATCTGGGAGTGCCGGGCGTGGGCGGCACCAGCTGGAACCACGATGGCAGCACGACGATGGGGCCGAGCGGCGAGGCCCACGAGACGCTTCGCTTCGTCGAGCCCGAATAGCCGCGGTTACGTCCGGGGGGACAGCGCGGATCTCCACGCCAGCTAGCGCGAGATTGCGCCCCGCCTGCGAGCCGCGAGCGCTTGTCAGCCGCCTGGCAGCGGTGCCGCCATCGAAGCGTTGAGCAGGACAGTTGGTGAAGATCTCTCGAGGATCGCCCCTTCGAGGAGCGGTAACCCTCGGTAGGAGAGCTGAGCGCGCTCGATGCTTGTGCTGAGGCAGCGCTGCGTGGAGGGCGGTTCGTGCGGCTCGATCAGGATGGGGAGCACGAACAAGGGCGCCGGCGAGGCCAGGTTCGAGGCGAAGCGGAGGGGACCGCTCGTGGCGGAGTTCGACGGGTTCAATGTGCAAGCTGCGGTACGGATCGAGAGCTGGGACGATGAGGGGCGGGAGCGGCCCGTCTTCCTGGCTATGACGTCGAGCAGACCGTCGAGGTTGTCGTTGGCCGAGCCCTCGAGTGCTCCATCACCGCGCGCACACCTCGGCGGCCGCGCGCACGCGCGACACCGCAGGCGCACGCGTCAGCGCGAGGACCTCGTCGACCGACCACTGATCGCCCGCGTGCTCGCCGTACTTGCTCGCGAGCACGCAGCCGTCGGGCGCGACGAGGAAGTCGGCCGGGAGCCCGAATCGACCGCCGGTCGGGATCAACGCAGGCGGCCGCTCGCGTCCGCGCAGGATCGCGATCGCGCTCCGCGCCACCGAGCGGACGATGGTGGGCCACACGCGCGGATCGAACACCGAGAGGAGCGACGGCTCGGCGCCGAGCTCCGCGTACAGCCGCTTCTCGGGATCGGGCACCACAGCGAAGGGGAGCCCGTCGGCGTGGAGCCGGAGCTCGTCGGCGCTCGAGTGGAACACGACCACCTCGCGGATCCCGGCCGCCGCGATCTCGTCGTGTCGGACGGTGATCGAGCGGAGGTGGAGGTTGCACACCGGACAGCCCGCGAAGCGACGGAGCTGGAGGTGCACGATCCGCGTGGGATCGGGGATGCGGATCCGCTCGCCGTGGACGCCCACGAGCTCGCGCGCGCCGAGCACGGCCCCGGGCGCGAGCCTCGTGACACGGCGGCGCAGGTCGCCGATCAGGCCGAGGGCCGCGATCGCGGTGATCGCCGCGGGGACGATCTGCCCGACGCCGGTGATCTCGAAGAAGGCATCGCCGGGGAGCTCGTAGGTGGGCGGCGGGAACATCCGGAGGAGCAGGTCGCGAGGCGCGCCCGCGAAGAAGAGGACGTTCTTCGCGAGGTGGTTGTATGCGCCCTCGAAGAGCCCGATCGACGTCACCGGGAACGCGAGGGCGAGCGCCGCGAGCGAGCCCCCGGAGACGCGGCCGGCGCGCGTGCCCGGGCTCCGCCGGTACCCCGCGTACGCCAGCGCGATGGGGACGCAGAGCGCGAGCGCGACGGCGGCGCCGTGGAGGCGCCATGGCGTCGCGTACCGAACGCCGCCGTAGACGTGGTGGATCGCGGTCGCGACGAGCGTCGTGATCGCTCCGAGGATGACCGCCCGGGCGCGCGGGCTGGGAGAGGTGGCGCCGACGTTCACGGTGCTCATGCAGGGCACCGTGGCTCGTGCGCGCGGCGCAAACCATCGCCGAAGGCGAACAACTTTCGTGCATGATACGCATCAATCGAGGTGCGACATGGACCGGCTCGCAGCGATCGAAGCGTTCGTCGAGGCCGCGGAGCTCGGGAGCTTCACGCTCGCCGCGCGCCGGCTGCGCGTCACGCCGTCCGCGCTCAGCCGCCGCATCAAGCAGCTCGAGGGCGAGGTCGGCGTGCGGCTCTTCCACCGCACCACGCGCGCGGTGACGCTCTCCGACGAAGGGCGCGCGTTCTTCGAGCGCGCTCGCGCCGCGCTGCGCGAGCTCGACGACGCGCAGCGTGCCACCTCGGGTCTGCGCGAACGACCGGCCGGGCTCCTCCGCGTGGAGGCGCCGACGGTGATCGGCCGTCACGTGATCGTGCCGGTGCTCGCGCGCTTCGCCGAGCGCTACCCCGACGTCGACGTCGAGCTCGTGCTGCGCGACGACCCCGCCGATCTCGCGTCGGAGCGGATCGACGTCGCGGTCCGGCTGGGCACGCTGCCGGACTCGGGTCTGATCGCGCGCCCGGTCGGCCGCTCTCGGATGCTCGTCTGCGGCGCGCCCGGCTACCTGCGCGAGCACGGCCGGCCTCGCGCGGTCGACGACCTCGAGCGCCACGTGCGCCTCGGGTACGCGCTGCACGGCCGGCTCCTCCCGTGGCGCCTCCGCGACGGCGTGAAGGTGCGCGAGATCGCGCCCACGCGGCGCATCGTCGTCGACGACGGCGAGGCGCTGATCGAGCTGGCGATCGAGGGCGCCGGCCTCGCGTGGCTCTGCGACTTCATGCTGGCGCGCGCGGGCAAGGCGCGGAAGCTCGTCGAGGTGCTCCCGGACACCGCGTGCGATGCGGTCGCGATCTCGGTCGTATCGCTCCCGACCCGCCACGTCCTGCCGAAGGTGCGCGCCTTCACCGATCACCTCCGCCGCGCCCTCGCGCCCGACGGCGCGGCGAAGCGGCGCTCTACGCGATGATCCGGCGACCAGGTGAGGGGTGAGCGCGGTTCGGCGACCTGGGTCGTCTGGGTAGCAACGCACGCTGCATTCGGAGAGGAACGCTCCGCTTGCTACGTTAGGGGCATGCGCTCCTGGCTCCTCCTCTTTGCGTTGAGTGTTTCAGCGGCCTGCGGATCCTCGAATCTCAGCGGTGAAACGACAAGCGGCGCTGGCGCAGCGGGCGGCTCCGACGGCGCGGGCGCGGCGGGCGGCGCGGGCGCGGCGGGCGGTTCCGGCGGCGCGGGCATGACGCCCAGCTCCAGCGGCGCGGGCGGGTCGGGCGGCGTGGGCGCGGCGGGTGGTTCCGGCAGCGCGGGCGGCGCGTGGTCCTGCACGGCGCCGGCCGCGTGTCAGCCCCTCGTGTGCCCTACGGACAGCGAGGAGCTGCTCATGCTGGACGGCACGGCGTGTCCGGAGCACGTCGGCCTCGAGTGCCCCAAGGCGCCCGGCTGCACCTCCGTGCGCTGCACGTGCGTGCTGAATCCGGAGACGGGAACAGCCTTGTGGCAATGCCTCACGTTCCCCTGCTGAATGAGCCGCGATGCCCCATGGAGTCATCGGCGGCTCAAGGAGCACGCGAATCGCCGCAAGCGCGTCTATCAACTCCTCGTTGCGGAGGACTCCATCCGTCGCCACCACGCAGTAAAGAGCGCGCCGGCGGCACGGCGGTGGTGCTCAGCGAGTTCGGCCTCGTGCTGGCCCATGCTGGCGGGCCGCCCCAGGCGTGAGTGCGGCCGTGAATCGCGGTAGAACAGGGGGGGCGCCATGCCCCGCAAGCCCACCGGATCGCTCTTCCGCAACGACGCTGGGCGGCTCTACGTCCGCGTCTTCGTCGCCGACAACGACCGGGAGCGCTTCCCGCTCGACCCCAAGCTGACCGAGCAGCAGGCCGAGAAGCGCACGGAGCTCGCCGCCGACCTGGCCGCCCGGCTGCGCGCCTCGCCCAACGTCACACGCGACGCGATCGTCGCGCTGCTGGAGCATGCCGCGGTACACGAGGGCAGGGCGCTCCGCGACGTCATCGCGGCGGTCGACGTCATCTGCAAGGGTGGCGCGCAAGCGAAGGTCGTCCCCGGCGGCAGCTCGGTCCCCAAGCAGGTCACCCTCCAGCAGTTCGGCCAGCTCTGGACCTCGGGCGAGCTCGCTCGCATGTACCCCGACCACGTCAAGCCAAAGCGCAGCGTGGAGCAGGACGTCTACCGCTTCGACCGCCACATCTACCCGATCGCCGGGCACGTCCCCGTCGCGGCCTTCACGCTGAACGACGCCGAGCGCGTCATGCGTGCGCTCCCGCCGATGTCCCCCGCGTCGCGCCGCCACATCGCGCAGCTTCTCCACCGGCTCATGTCGATGGCCGTCTTCCCGTGCCGTCTCGTCGCGACCAACCCGCTCCCCCGCGGCTTCCTCCCGAAGCTCGGCCCCGCGAAGGCGAAAGCCTGCCTCTACCCCGACGAGGACGCGCGCCTGCTGGCCAGCACCGCGATCCCGCTGTGCTGGCGCGTCCTCTGGGGCTTCCTGAACCGCGAGGGCCCGCGCATCAGCGAGGCGGCGCGCCTGCAGGTGCAGGACGTCGACCTCGAGCGCGGCGCGCTGCGCCTCGAAAAGAACAAGACGAACGACCCTCGCGCTTGGGCACTCTCGCCCGGCGTGCCACAGGCGTTGCGCGCCTGGCTCGCGCTCCGCGGCAACCCATCACCATCCGCCCCGCTCTTCGTCAACGAAGATGGCGAACGCTTCCGCGTCGAGCACGCCGCCGAGCGACTTCGTTCCCACCTCCAACTCGCCGGTATCGACCGCCCAGAGCTCTTCGAGGACTCTGACGAGCGCCAGCATTCCGCGCCCACGACACGCGCTCAACCTTCATCACAGTCGCCCTGGCGAACGGCCGCAGCGAGACCTGGGTGGCCGACAGAACTGGCCATCGATCGAGCGTGATGATCCAGAGAACCCGCCGAGCCGCCAGGACGTTGCAGAGCTGGGCCTTGGCGAGCTAGCTTCCCTCGCCCAGGCGATCCCCGAGCTCGCCGGAAACGGCACAGACGAAGGCGAGCGTGGATCCCCAAAAGTAAAAATCAAAGTAATATCAGCATCTTGGCCCCGTGGCGAAATGGCAGACGCGGTGGATTTAAAAGGCGCTCTGGGGCGGGGGAACGGGGGCGAACTGGCGAAATTGCCGGGGAAATCGGAGGGGGGGTGGCGACGGATCGACACGGTTGGAGCGGGGGTGTGACGATTCGGAGGGGGCGCGTGCCGATTCGATCGGGGGGAGTGGGGCGGGGGGAGAGCGCTGCCCGGAGGGGGAGGGGGCGAGAGGGGCGTCGGTGCGGGCGACGCTGCTTGTGCAACTCGGAGAGGGGCTGCGAGCGGCTATTGTGGCGGGTGATGTAGAGACGGCGCGGGTCGCGCACGAGGCGATCGGGCGGCTGCTCGGAGGGGCAGCCCCCCAAAGCGAGGCCGCAGCCGACGTACTCGACCTCGCTCGCGAACGTGAGCGGAGGGGTGTTGACGCTCCCGTTAGATGATGGGTGGGGGCCGCTTTTTGCTCACGCAGGATGATGGCTCGCGCACGCGCGCGATGGCCATCGCCCGCCCATCCGGTGCCCGGAGCCCCCGGCGGAGGCTCCGTCCGCCCATCGCCCGCGCGACGTGGCCGCCGGGGCGCGCAGGGCGCGTCAAGGGCGGCGCAGCCGCCGAGCCCTGCGAGGGAACCCTTGACGCGTCCGAGCACCCCGGCACGCTCAGGACGCGATGAGCCGACCATCACGCCCGTGACCGGGGCCCGCTCACCGTCGCGATGGTCATCAGCCAGCCCGAGCGAGAAAGCATCAACCAGCTTGATTCTCAACAAGGGGACGATAATGCCCGGCGCACCGCTGCCGCAGCAGTCTCTCAGCTATTGGCACGCAGTACACTAGGAGGAGCAGCGTTGTGACCAGGTCCTCATCAGAATCAGGGCGGCGACGGCGATCATGGCGGCCTGAAAGCGCGCACCCGAGGCGCTCACTGGTGCTTCGCCGACGAACGATATCGACCCTCCGGTGTCCACAACCCGTTCGGAGGGAAGCGGAGCTCGCCGGCGCTCGCCACGAGGCCGGCGCGTACGTAGCGCGCGAACGGCGCCTCCTCGAATGAGCCGCCCTTGCCCATGCCAGCGCGGAGCGGGCCACCGAGCTGCCGGTCCTCCTCGATCGTGACAAGCACCGGCGGACATCGATCGAGCACCTCGGCGATTTCCGCGAGGGCCGTGTCCTCGTCGACGTCGCTCCATCGCACATGGAGCGACGTCAGGTGTTCCCGCACGATCTTCCGCGGGACGGCGTGCTCGTGACGGAGCTCGCTCGGGCTCAACACGCGCGCCGCGGCGGCCGTGTGCGGCAGCGCCGTTACGTCGCGCTTCACTGCGTCGCGGACGTACTCGCCCTTCACCAGCGCGTCCGCCGTCCAGAACCAGAGGGTACGGTCGAGCAGGAAATGACCGAGCCTTCGGAGGTGCGGCGTCTCGGCAAGGCACAGACCCCGAAGCGCGAGCAGGCAGATCTCGCGCCGCGCTGCGAAATCGAGCGGTTCGAATGCGGCGCGACCTTCTTCCGCGTGGCTCATCGTAGCGATCGGCGCGCCGGCCTGCTCAACGATGCGCTCGCCGGCTCTGAGGCGGAACTTCTCGACAACGTTCGTTGCGGTGGGCACGGCGCCCGCCGCGCGCGCTAGCGATCTCGCGATTCGGTACGCCTCGGCGAGGTCGCTCGCTTGAAAACGACGGATGCTCGTCTCGGTTGGTGCCTTTAGGCGGGTGAGGTACTCGGGCATGAGGGTCGCCCTTGCACCACTACGTCAGTTAGAGGCGCGCTTCAAGGGAATGGTCGAGGTTGAATCGACGTAGAGGGTCGTGCGAACGCCTCGCCATCGGCTACATGCTCCGCGGCTCCTGTAGGATGATGGTGCCAACCTGCTCGTCTGGGCGACAGGCGTCATCGGTAAGTTGCAGGCGGGCTGGACTGGTTGGACGAGCTACTGACCGACGCCTGGGCGAAATAGTCGCGCGCTACTCCGAGCGCCGGCGACGCCGACGCGATCTGAACAACGCAAGCCTCGGCCGGCGACGCTGGCGGATGCCGCCTCGCCGGGCCGTCTTTCAGGACCGCCTGTGCCCGCGCCGAGTCGTGGGCCGACGCCGCCCCGCGCTAAGCATCGTCAACCCCCACGACAGCCGCAAGGGGGCCGTGCCCTTGGCGATGGCCAGGAGGTTACCTCCCGTCGACGATCGCGGAGAGGGCTGCGAAAGCCCCCTCAGCCCGCAGCTTCCAGCGCCACCAGTACAGCTGCTTGGGCTTGTACGCCTCGCGCCGTGCGAACTTCTCGGCACTCAGCCCGCTCTGCTCCCATCGCTCCACCCGCTCGGCCCACTCCACCTTCGTCGCCATCGCTTTCTCCTTCGCGATGGAGACCGACAACGGGTGCCGCGCCGAGGATAACGATGGCGTTGGTCGGGCGATTACGTTACGACGGCATCGCCCGAGCGTCTCTCTGCTGGGCAGGCCTGTACGGATGCCATATCGCCGAGCCGGTTGCGAAGAGAGATTGCTGATGACGAGCAGCAATTCGCTGATCGATGTCCTTGTCCGCATGCTGCCGGCCACGACCGCGCAGCGTCAGCAGTTCACCACCCTGCCTACATCGACGGTGGACGAACTGCTCGGTACGCACGCCCACAGGCGTGCGCTGCGACTCATCGGGAGCGCTGGGAGGCTGGACATCCACCTATGCCCGTCTTAATCCGTCAGTCGTCCGTTGCCTCTGTATCCAATTTGCGAGATCCTCTCCCCAACAAATCGAATCCTCACGAAATACGCTTGCGCCCGTTGATGCTCGTCTCGCAATGAGACTGCTAAGCGTCGTCTTTAGGTCGTTCAGGCGCTTGCGCAGATTTCTGCGATCCTCATCGCTCAGCTCCGAGCCGTCATCGTACCGTGCGTTTTCGGCCATAAGGCGGTCGAACTCGTCTTCTGGTGTCAATTCAAACGATTTGTACACAAGTCGGCGTACAGGACTGTTGAATCTTTGCGGTGCTTCCTCCCTCAGGACCTCCAAAAAAACGTCGCCTCTGATCATGTTTTCGATCTCGAGTCCCGGTGTGTTCAATATGTGCACCTGCTCGGGGGGCAGCTTCTTCGCGCATTGCTGTAGGCGAACTGCCAATTTTCGGATCTCTTCGTCGGCCCTGCAATCACGGTCAAGTATGATGGCTGATCGCGGGCTGATCTTGAGCACGCTTACGACCTTGTCATCGTCATTCTGATCGAGGTCGATGTGCGCCGCCGATGCGCCGCCGTAGAAGACAAACGCATAGTCGCGTCCGGGGATTAGTGTCTTTGCTACATGCTGAAGCAGCGCCTGAATGTAATGCGCATCTGATGGTCCTTCTACCCAGATCGTGCAATTGGCTAGAAAAAGTTGCGACGGCCTGATGCCGAGATCCTCGAGAACAACGAGACGTCTGGCATCGGTAGGAAGTTTGTCTATGACAGTTCCGCCGCTCTGAAGTCGGCGCGCGCGATAGAGTTTCCAATCGCGTTTGGTGCCGTCTACAAGTGCCGTAGAATGTGAACAGATGAGAAGCTGATGATGAGGCATCTCTTCTTGGATAATTCGTACAAATTCGAGTACTGCAGCAGGGTGGAGATGAGCCTCCGGTTCCTCAATGAGGACCAGGTGTGCCTGGCCCTCATGAAGTCGCATAAATGCTAGCATCATCATGAGTTCTGCGACGCCTGAGCCAAGGTCATCCAGGTTGCATAGAAGCTTGGATCGGCTCGCGCGCCCGCGATCAACATCTTGACCCCGCTGCAGCTTCAGACGAAGAGCATTGGACGTCAAATCAAGCTCAACCCGCTCGTCAAGTAGAGCGCTGAACCAGCGCTCAAGATCGTATTCAACGGCACTCCAGCGACTCGCTTGATTGTTGTCGTCATGTAGCGCGCGCAACTCGTCTAACAGTTTTCCGCCGTCCGTGGAAAGAGGACTATCCGTCTGACCCTCGCGCTGGTGGTGTCGAAGCGCTCGAATTTCGAGGATGGAACGAGCAAGGAGGCGGCAGATCGCCAGTCCCACTCCCCGCTGAAGATGGTCGTTCTGAACCAATCCGGTGTACGTTCCATTTGCTAATAGGACGCTGGGGCTCCCGTTCTCGTTCCGCACGATAGGGGTGCCGTTCGGGGTAACTGGGATGACCTGCAGCAGATATTTGCCTTTCGATCCGCTACGGCCTTCGGAAGCAGACCTCTCAATCGTACATTCGGCTCGCAGCTTGCCATCGGGACACGCAAATTTTGCTACGTCTTCAGGGATATCGCATGATTCCGCGGAGAGCTCTAGAGTTGCACTTATCTTGCCTGCTTCGCGGAGCCAAAGGTCTGCTTCGTCGATCGAAATGTTGATTCCTAATGTTTTCTTCCAGTCCTCTCCCTTGCGCCATGGATCCATGTTTGCCATGCCTGTCAAGGATTCTCGCAATCGAACCAGGAATCGTGTAAGGTTCGATTTTCCGACGTTGTTTGGGCCAATTATAACATTTACTTGATTCAATTCTGCGAGACCGACTTGAGACGTTGGATCGTATGAGCGCCAGCCACCAAGGCGAATGCTGTGTAGAATCATCTAGTGGCGCTCCTGCCGAAGCCATCGGCGTGCGATCTCAACGGGAGAATAGTCGCTAGGTGGACCGGCAACCCAGGCCTGATGAAAGCGGATGTCGGCGCTCCCCGGCTTGGGGTCGGCAAATTTGAAGCGGATTCTACCCGGCAGCGTGACGCCGTCGCCGGAGACGATGGCCTCCCCATCACGCAGCGAAGCAAGTACGCCCTTCTGACTGCCCAACGTGTCTGGTAGCAGACGAAGCACCTTGTCTTGGTCGGTGTCCGAGGTGAGTCGAAGAGCAACAAATGTTCCGCATTGTGAAAGAATGCTGGGTGATACGCTGGAGGGACGCTGTGAGACAACCACGAGGCTCAGGCCGTATTTCCGTCCTTCTTTGGCAATGCGCTCGATCGATTCGAGGCTCACACGGTAACGGCTGTCAGACTCGGCCGGTATATATGTGTGCGCCTCTTCGAGAACGAGGGCGATTGGGAGATTGTTAGGGTCAGGATCCCAATATCGATAGTCAAATATCAGGCGACCGAGTACGCCGATTGCGGTTGACCTGACCTCTGCTGGGAGCCCGGAGAGGTCGAGGACGGTAATGTGGGTGTCACCATCGACCAAGCCGAATAGTTTCGCAAAGAAGGCACCGGCGGCGTCCGTATTCTCGGCCGAACGAAAAAAGAATTCGAAGCGTGGATCCTGTCGCCGGACATCCATCTTTTCAAGCATTGCTGGGAGGCTACCTTGCTCCGATGCCTTCTTGGAATTTATCGTACTTTTTAAGTTTGAGTATAGGTCGTCCCAGGAAAATGGAATAGGGGAATCGGCAGAGATGCGAGAGTCGTCCTTGCCGAGAACGTTGTGTGGGCTTTGCCGTCGTGCAGCTTGCAGGGCGTCCGTGAGCACGGCTTTTTGAGTTGAGCCGAGATTGCCGCCGCCGAAGATATCTACGAATTCGTCGAAGGTGAGCATCCAGAACGGGAGCTTGAAGCTGCTCCAGGGTATGCACCGAGATCGCGCTGAGAACTCACCTTGGAACGCAGGAGGATATTCGTTGTGTATATCAAAGAGTATTAGTCGTGGGCGCGAATAGGATCGGAGGACCGCTTGCCCCAGTGCTGCGACCGTGTAGCTCTTACCGGAACCAGTGGTGCCCAGAATGGCGGCATGACGGCCGAAGAATCGATCGAGATCAAATCGAGCACTGCCGGAACCAGTCCCGACACGTTCTCCTACCGGAAACAGTCGCAATCGCGCTGTATGGTCTAGAGAGCGCTCCAGAATCTCCTCGAAGGCGCTGCCAGTAACGAAAAATGCGCTCGTTCCAACGGGCGGAAGCTGATCAACTCCCCGCTCGAATCCTCGTTCGTCAGATACCGTGCCAACCACGATGAGATCGACCTTTCGCACGGTGATGATTTGCCTCTGTCCTTGAATCTCACGGTTAGGGCGTTCAACTTGTTCCTCATATACCCGGATTACTGCGCATAGTACGTCACCGTGTGTGCCGCCGCAATTAATGAAAGATCCAATTGTTACGTGTACTTCGATGTTGTCGCTTAGTTCGAGCGACAGTCGCTCGGCCTCGACGACTATCGCTGAGCCGTCTACGGATGCGACCTTGCCGATGAGGTGCCCAGTGTTGCGGATGTCCATGAGATTCGTCTCCAGATGAAGAGGAAATCCGAACTAGCTTGACAATGTCAAGCGCGTAGTCGTAGCGACTCGAACTGAATTGTTGCGCATTGCGTCAGTGGGCGTATGCCTCTGCACTAGCGAAGCGATATGCTCACGCGTGCGATGGTCTCCTCGGTACACCCATGCCGGCAACGATGGCGAGGGCGTCGGCTCGCGAATTCTGCCGGTTTTGTTGCAGACAGAATCCGACACGGCGTGTAGGTCGGCCCTGGCTTGCTCGCCTCCCCGGTGCCGGGGGGTAGCTGACCGACCGCCTTGTAGACGACGACCCGGAGGCCGCCGCCTCGTCCCCGAGTACGACAGCACGGGTGAGGGCCTCGGAGAGCGTGGCAACCAGAGCGGTCCGGGGCGACGGATCGGTTGCGCGAGCTCCCGAAGCCTGACGCCCGTTGGGGGGCGACCGGCCGCCAGCATCGACTCCTCGGCCTCGACCGACCAGCCTACGTGCTCGCGGCTGTAGACGTCCGCTACCAAGTACAGAAAGTAGTACTCTGTGCGCCGAGCGCGACCAGCGCGCAGACCGGAACCCGGAGCTCCGGGAGCTTGGCCGCGACGTCAGCGCGACGCGCGACGACGTGCATCGCGCGTTGGAGGCGATCGCGTGCGGCTCGATGGGCTGACCACTGCTCGCTCCCAGCGCTGCTGGGCCGCGATGGCGTCGTCTGCGGCCCGGACGCCCTCAACGAAGAACTCTGCGTGTGCTGGATCGTCCAGGTCGAGGCCGAAATA
The DNA here is from genome assembly GCF_051527395.1 of Sorangium sp. So ce281. Taxonomy (NCBI): domain Bacteria; kingdom Pseudomonadati; phylum Myxococcota; order Polyangiales; family Polyangiaceae; genus Sorangium; species Sorangium sp. So ce281. The sequence continues at coordinate 8,026,055 of NZ_CP150322.1, read as the reverse complement.
GAGCAGCACCGCGCGGTCGCGTGGCGGCACCGTGCGGAGGATCTCGGCGGCAGAGCGGCGCACGGAGGGCATGGGGGTAAAGTAGCAGCCCGGGGCAGCGGCGGGGCGCGCCCGCGAACGAGACGGCGCTGGTCCACCCCCGTTCGACCGCTTGGATGCTCGAAAGCGCCGGCGCCCTTGGGCGCTACGTCGGCTGCCAGGTCGAGCGGGGCGCGTTGCCAGCGACGAACAACTCGCCGGCGAAGTCGGTGTCCCCTGCCGCAGTTGCGACGCAGAGGCCGTCTGCGCACCGTGTGGGCTCGGCGGCGCCGCTGTCCCTGGCGCCCTCTGCGGCGGTTTCGCTGGCACCTACATCGAGGCCCCGTCGTCACGCAGAAGCACGTCGATCTTGTCGAGCAGCTCTCGCTTGACCCGCTGGCGGTTCAAGTCGTCCTCGTAACCAGCTCCGACGGGCGAAACCTTGACGATCCCTTTGATCATCCTAAGCGCGTCGAGCGTTCGCTCCGTCTCATGCTCGTCCAGGTCGCGCAGGAAGTGAACAGCCAGGCCTTTGATGTTCATTGTAAGCCAGCTCTCCGGGGGGAGTTCTCCGTGGCTTCCCGAAGCCTGATGACGTCGCGCAGCGCGCCGATGGCCCTTGTGCGCCGCTTGTAAATCGTAGAGAGAGGTACCCCTACGTCTTGGGCTATCTGGGCCATCGAAAGTCCGTTCAGATCATGGGCCACGAGAACGAAGCGCAGATCAGGATCGAGCTCGCTCACCGCGTCGAGGGTGTCGGTCCTGATGTTGTCGGACTCCATCGCAGCGGCAGCATCCGGCGCTGGATCGAGCACCTCGATCTCATCGACCAGCTCCTCCCTGCGGTGTCGCGCACGCTCGTGGTAGTGTGCAGCGACGTGTACGGTGATCGCGTTCAACCAGCGTTCAGGTCTACCGCGCTTCGGATCGAACCTGGGCCAGCTCTCGCAGGCGTTGACCCAGACTTGGCCTGCGACGTCACAACGATGGCACCGTGGGACCCCCAGCCGCTCCAACCAGCGCAGCACGGCACGAACCAGCATCGGGCAAAACAAGCGCGCGTGCGCGGCGGCGCGCTTGCCATCATTCGGTAGATGACACATGGCCTCACCCCCCCCGCTGGAAATCTCCCGCCCAATGATAACGAGCCGCTCATGTCGTGGAGTCGACCACGGCTGATCCAGACCAACCCGACATGCGACACTCCACCGAAGCTCAGCTCGATGACAGTGCTGAGCTCAGAGGCTCCGAGCGCGACTCAGGTTACGCATGTTCGTGACTACCTACGCCTGGAAGCGTCGTGTTCAAGGGGGATCGCTCGATGTCCTCCCAATCGGAGCCTCGTTCGAGGCTGGATCCGCCGTCGTCGCGCTGTACCGGAAAGCTCGTCAGCGCGGCAGCGCGACACGCGAACTCAGCTCCCGACATCGTGCGAGCAGGGAGCGGTGAGCGAAGCCGCGGTGGAGGAGGTGCGGGGAGCTTGGCCCGTGGGCTCTTGGCGGCCTGATCGGAAGGCGGCACCACGGGCGGGGGAACATCAGGCGCCCGCGGAGGAATCGCGGCCGGGCTCGTGGACGTCGGGCTTGACGCTGAGGACGCTGCCGCACGCGCCGAGCGTTCGCGCTTGCTGGTGGGCTCACCGAGCTGGATCACCACCGTGTCCTCCGCGTCCGTCCGGTAGTTGTCGTGCAGACGCCATAGGCGCTCCCAATAGCGCGCAGGCGTACCCGTGAAGACTTCCAGCTGCCGCGCGAGACCGGGCGTCATCGGGTGGTCGCTGCTCAGCAGCCGTTCCAGTTCCCGTCGTTCTAGCCCGGTGTTCTCGGCCAGCTTTCGCTGCCACGAGGGGATCGTTGCACAGAACGATTCGAGGACCCTGCCTGGCGACGGAACGGGGCGCGCGCGGGCTCCTCTCGTCTCCGCGACGACCGCATCCACATGGCAGTCCAGCAGGCGCCGGTGTCGCTCCAGCTCCCGCTCTGCCTTTTCCTTTGCTTCGGTGAGCGCCAGTTCCTCATCTTCGTGCGCCTGCTCGCGTGCCTCGCGGAGCCCTCGCTCGCGGCCCAGCGCTTCGCGCGCGGTCACCGCGAACCCGATCGCAACACAGGCCATCATCGCGAGAACGATCGGCGAGATGAGCCACATCGACTCTAGTACTTCCTTCATGTGTTCCTCCTCTCGGACGTGGGCATCCTTGCCCGATGCAAGACGGATCTCGGCCTTGTGCTGTCGAAGACACCACCGGAGTTGCCGCCTGTTAGCTGTGAGTGGACGGCCGACGGATCAACGAATCTGCTTGAGTAGCGCTTCGCGCTCCGCAGCGAATTCCCCTCGCGGAAACTCCTGCGCGTGGGCCTCAAGCAGCCGGCGTGCCTCGAGGTAACCGAGAACGGTGTTGGCCTCGATGGCCCTCCGGGCCTGATTGACTAGGTTCCTCGCTCGCTCCCGGGCGGACGGGCGCACGGCGCTCCCCGACGAGGCGGGACGGGGAACCGTCGTCACCGCGGGGGCCGGCGCGCTGCTCACTACGACCGCGGCGCCCGCGTTGCCATGTCCCGCCGACCCTGAGATCGCATGCGCCGCGATGGCGGCGCCGTCTGGTACGGCGGGCGCCACGACGTCCTGGGCGGGTGGCGCGGTCTCAGGCGAGTGGACCGCCGCCGGCCGCAGCCACGATTCCGGGCTGGGCACGGGCGGTACCGTGGAGACGAGAGCGCCCGCCAGGACGACGAACGCACCCTGCACGAGGATTCTCACCCACAAGCGGCGCAGCGTGGCCGCCCACGACGCGCGATCGCGGCGCCCGACGGCGAGCGCCACCGGCACGCATGCCTCCTTGTCCCAGCCGTGAGAATCCTGCTGCGCGTCCCACCGTCGTTTCTGCGCGTCCAGTTCCTCGCGCGCCCGCCGGTGTTGCGTCTTCACCGTGTCGACGTTGAGCCCGAGCTCGGCCGCGATCTCGACAAGCGGCGTCTCCTCGAGATCGTGCCGGATGAGGAGGTCCCGGTACTTGGGGTCGACCTGCGCGATCAGGCGCCGCAGGATCTCTGCCCGCTGCCGCAGGCGGAGCAAGTCTTCCGGCGTGGGGCACCCTCCATGGGGCTCCCGCTCGTCGAAGGACGTCAAGACCTCGCCCCGGCGGACCGCGTCGCGCACGCGATTGCGCGCCTGGTTGAGGGCAATCGTGACGCGGTAGGGAGCCGGATCCCCTCCCGGTTCGATGCGCCGCTCTGCTTCCAGGCTCCGCAGCAGTGCCTCTTGCGCAACGTCCTCAGCGTCGCGCTCCGGGACACCGCGACGGATCGCCAGGCGCCGGAAGAGGTCGAAGCTGGCGGAGCGGTCCGATGGCTTGGCCACGGCGGTAGCACACCTGAGCTGGCCTGCAGGGTTCAGGAAAATGCACAGGCGGTTAAATTTTGTAGGATAACGTGCGCTTTTGTGGACATGGTGCGCCTTTGTGAACCGTCGCGACGGAACAGACCGATGCATTGTAGTCTTGGTCTGCTGTTTCTCGGCCAAAGGCCAGCTGACGGAAATTCCTGAGGGTTGACGCGACGAAGCCGGCGTAAGTACCCTCGCCATATGCGTTGCGTTCCACTTTCACTGTCAATTGGCTTGCTTGGAGCCGCCACCAGCCTTGCGAGCCCGGCCAACGCTCAGGGCAGCCATGCGACGCCACGACGAAGCGATAGTTCGACAGTGAAGGACCTTGTACGCGCTGGGAAGAGAGCTCGTGCAGAGGGAAGGTGGACCGACGCCTATGACGCCTATAAAGCAGCCCTGGAGGCAATGGTGCCAGCAACGAACACGGAGCAAGAGCGCGCGGAGATCGCCGGGGAGCTCGGGCTCTGCGCGCTTGCGTTGAGCAAGCACCGCGACGCGGCCGAGCACCTCGCATGGAGCCTCGAGCAGCGCGAGGCGCTTTCTGTGGCGCTCCAGCTGCGCTTCGAGGAAGGGTTGCGGAAGGCAGCGAAGCACGTCGCGACGCTCTTGCTCGCGGTCGATCCGCCGGACGCCGAGGTGGTCGTCGATGGCAAGCTCGTAGGCAGGACCGCGCGGACCCACAAGCTGTTCTTCGACTCCGGAGAACACATGGTGCGGGCGCAAGCGCCTGGACGCGAGGAGTCTTTCCACGTGTTCACAGCCGTGCCGGGAAAACAGCACCAAATGTCGATGCAGTTGTCGCGCTCCTCAAGCAGCACCAGGGAGGTGGCGGCGGTCGCACCGAAGGAAGCACCCCGGGTGCCGAGCGCTAGGCCCGCTGTTCGGACGCAGGCCCGCAGTCCATGGGCTTCGTGGCCTGGGACGCTGCGTATCGCGGGGATCGTCGTCACGACGGCGAGTGCCTCGGCAGGCAGCGTCCTGATGATCCGGGCCAGCAGGCTTGACGGCGACCTGAGCGAGCGGCGTGACGGGCTGAGCAGCGATCCCTCGACGAGCTCGTCCATGTGCTGGCAAGCGCCACGACACTCTGCGTGCGCTGACCTGCTCCGCCTGAGAGACGAGCGCAACCTCTCCGGAGCCGTGGGCACAGCCTTGGTCATCGCGGGTGGCGTCATCGGGGCGGCAACCGCCGCGTCCTTCTTCACGGACTTCTCCTTCCTGGGACGCACGCCGGCTCAGGAGCAGATCCACGTCTCGCCCGCTGCGATTGGGCAAGGGATGGGCGTGAGGATCGAGGGGCTGTGGTGAGGAGACCGGGAGCCTCAGAGACGCGTTTGCAGGAAGGCCGGGGCATCGGGACGTCCCTCGTGGTGCTCACGCTCTGGGCGTTGAGCGCAAGCACGCTGACGGCGTGTACGTACACCGATGCCTGCTGGGAGGTGTATGCGTGCGCCGCCGATCCGGAGCCGCCGCCCGGACCGTGCGAGGGGCAGCCCGAGACCGGGCCGGCACTCGACCAGTGCGGGGTGTTCGTCAGCGAGAGCGGCGACGACAGCGACCTCGGCACGAAGGGCGCGCCGGTGAAGACCCTGCAGCACGCCGTCGGGCTCGCCGCGAGCGGGCGAGGCAACGGCGAGACGCCGACCCGGCGCGTGTACGCGTGCGCCGGGGAGTTCGAGGAAGCGATCACGCTGCCCTCGGGCGTCGATCTCTGGGGCGCCCGGGTCTGCGACGGCGGCGATTGGTCGTTCGGAGGGCCCAATCAGTTGACCACCATCGCGCCGCCGGCAGGCATCCCGCTGCGCGTTCTCGCGGCAGAGGAGGACGCGACGGACGCCACCTCGATGATCTTCGGCGTGCGCGTCGTGGCAGCTCATGCCTCCGCGAGGGATGGCAAGTCGTCGATCGCGGTGATCTTGAGCTCCGGCGCCAGGGCGATCGTGCGTTCGAGCCAGGTTCAGGCCGACGACGGCAAGGACGGGGAAGCGGGAGAGGACGCGCATGCGTACCGTGCGAAGAACGGCGCTCTGGGCAACGACGGCGCGGACGCCTGCACTGCGGGTGTCGTGGAGGGAGCCCTACCGGTAGTGACCGATTGTGGCGATGGCACCAAGTCGACGGGGGGATATGGTGGCGATGGTAGGATTGATAGGGGTGGTGATGGCACTTCAGGATTGCCTACACCCGCGGACAATCCGGAAGGCAAAGGCCTTGGAGGGGCCGGTGCGGCGAGTGAGAGATGCAAGCCGGGCGAAGACGGAGCAAAGGGTGACGACGGAGGTCGTGCTGCCGGCGCGGTTGGTGTCGGTTACCTCGATTTCGACGGTTGGATCGGCGTTCGGGGTGACGACGGAAAGAAGGGTGGCGTCGGCCAGGGCGGGGGCGGCGGAGGCGGCAGCAAGGCGCGCCGTCCCATGGTGGCTTGTCGCGCTGGTCAACCGCAGGGCGGCGCGGCCGGCGGCTCGGGGGGCGGTGGCGGCTGCGGGGGCCTGGGAGGCTGGGGGGGCGGCTACGGCGGCGCCAGCATCGGGATCGTTGCCTTGCAAGGGAGCGTTCTGACCATCGAGGACAGCAAGGTCCTCGCGGGCAGCGGTGGTCGCGGTGGGATCGGCGGAACGGGCCAACTGGGCGGCGCCGGGGAACATGGCGGTTGGCCGGGCAAAGGCTTGGGTGGAACAGAGATGTGGGACGCGTGCGGCGGCGGCTATGGCGGCGAAGGCGGCCGTGGCGGCGATGCCGGTGGCGGCCTCGGCGGCCACTCGTTCGGGATTGCGTCGGTAGGCGCCACTGTCACCCTTGCCTGGGATGCGACCGTCACCCACGGCAGCGGCGGCGAGGGTGGGCTCGCAGGCAACGCAGCCTCGGGGGACGGCAGGAGCCAGGGCGCTCCAGGACGTGCCGATTTTTGGTATCGGTTCGATGCCCCCGCGCCGGAACCGCCGCAATGAACCGCCCTGTTCCGGCGACCCACGACAGGAGACGCCCATGAGAAAGACGATCGCTGCAGCCCTCTCCCTCACGCTGGCGCCGTGGGCGATCGGCTGCGGGACTGCCCCCGGTCCAGGCGATGCTGGCGGACCGCCCTGCGATGGCGCCTCGTGCCAAGGCGATGAGCCGCCGGAAGCGGTCTGCCTGGAGCATATCGCCTCCGACATTCTCGACGACGGTTGCGGCGTGTTCGTCGCCGGGTTCTACGGGGGCGGGGACGACGGGAACCCTGGAACGAAGGCGAAGCCCGTATTTACCGTTAAGCACGCCATCGACTTGGCGCGCACCCGACGAGGGCGCGTGTTCCTCTGCAACGGTAATTTTAGCGAACACGTGCGGTTGCCTTCTGGCGTCGATCTCCTGGGAGGCTTCCACTGTCGGCACTGGGGCCGCGACGACAGTAGGAAGGTATCCACACTGGACAGCGCAAGCACGCACTACGCCGGTCCGCTGGTGTTCGTCGAACCGGCGAGCCCGAGCGATACGGGGGCCGCGGATGGCGTATCGACGCTCGCCGACATGTTCCTGGACGGGGAAGGGCCGATCTCGATGCTCATCGAGACGGGCACGGCCGTCGAGATCGTCCGGAGCGAGATTCTGGCCGACTACGGACCGAGTGGCCCTGATGGCGAGGAGTGGCCCTGGCCGAACCGAGCAGCGACCGGGCCCGACGGGCTGTACGGCGGGGACGCGTGCACCGCCGCCACCGTCGCCGGGGGTCCGGCGGTGGTGAACCCCTGTGAGGGCGGCGCGCCGAGCACCGGCGGCAAGGGCGGCGATGGGCTGCCCGACGGCGCCGAGGATGGCGGCGCCGGTGCCCCGGCCCCGACGCCGGACCCCACGAACTCAGGGCGCGGCGGTCATGCGGACCGGGAAACCATGGGCTGCCATGGCGGGTCTCCCGGGAGTTCCGGAGCCCTGGGCACGGTGGGGGCGGGCGGCGAGGGCATCGGGCGTATCAGCGAGACGGGGTGGGAGGGCGACACGGCAGGCGAGGGCGGCAGGGGCATGCCCGGTCAAGGTGGCGGCGGAGGCGGCGGCCGTCGCGGTGGGCTCGCCGTGTGCGGCGTGGCCTCGAAGGGGGGTGCCGGCGGCGGATCCGGAGGCGCCGGCGGCTGCGGCGGACGAGGCGGACGAGGGGGCGCGAACGGGCACCCGAGCATCGGGATCGTCGCGCTCCACGCGAAGCTCACCGTGCGAGACAGCTTGATCACAGCGCGCGGCGGGGGACCGGGTGGCGACGGGGGCCCGCCTGAGCGAGGTGGACCAGGTGGTCGAGGAGCGCCGGGGGGCGCCGTCGGTGACGGCACCTGGTCGTGCGGCGGAGGCGGGGGCGGCTTCGGAGGTGAGGGGGGGTTCGGCGGCCCAGGGCGCGGCGGCGACTCGATCGGCATCGCCTACCGCGACGAGGACCAGCTCACGCTGGAGGGGGTCACCTTCGAGATTGGACCGCCGGGCAAGGGCGGCATCAGCTGGAACAATGACAGCAGTACGACATCGGGAGAAGATGGCATTGCCGTCAAAACGCTTCGCTTCCCTGAGTAGGAGCAGCGCGCATGAATCCGCATATTTATGAGGCCGCCACCGTCGAGGGAGAACCCTCCGAGCCTTACCTAGCAGCCCCAGCCGTTGGGCGGGCGGAGGAGCGCCGACGATGAAGATCGAGCGCGTGCGAGCGCTGTCCTTCGAGGTAGATGCGGTGGACGTGGCGTTCTGGGACGAGGATACCCTTCTCGTGACCACGCCGTCGGCCGAGCTGTGGCGTGTTGCGGTGGAACCGCGGATACAAAAGGCCGAGCTGGTGTTTGCTGCTGACCAGATTTTGGGCCCTGTATCGCGTGCGCTCGGTACGGCGGTGGCGAGCCCGGCGAGCGGCGGGTATCCGCGGCTGGCGGTCTCGCGCGAGGCCGGAGTGGCCGCGGTCAACACGCACGACATGGTCCTCCTCGCATGCCCGCTGCACGGCGAGGGCGGCCCACGGCTGGTGTCGTATGGCTGGGGCCAGTATTACCCTCGCATGGCGTTCTCTCCCGACGCATCTCGGCTCGTGGTCTGTGCCGATAGTGTGGTCGTCTTCGATACGGGCTCGTGGCGCTGGTACAAAATGCAAGGAGACGCGAACATCTGCGCATGGCATCCGCGGGAGCCATGGCTGCTTGGTCTCGAACCGACCACCGGGAAACTTCGCTGGTCGGACCTGCAGGACATGGACAATCCCCGAACTTGGTCCGCGGGCGCGCTCGAGCCCACGCAGTGGGATGACGACGTCGTGGGCATCGCCATCGACGCCACAGGGGAACGACTCGTCGCGGCATACCGCCATCCGGATCGGATCGAATGGTGGGAGCTCGATCCGCCTCATCGAGTCGACACCCGTCCCGTGCAGGCCGGAGAGGTTCTTGCCCTGGAGCACGGCGGTGAAGCTGGCTTGTTCGCGGCGGTGGCCGAGCTCGGCGTTCAGCTCTGGGGCTTCGAGTCACGAGAGCCCATCTCCGACGTGATCCCAAACGTCTCCGAAGTCAGATTCAGTCCTTCCGGTCTTTGCTTTGTGACGCTGAGCCGAGCGTCGACCAATCCGTACCCGGTTGCGTCTAGCCGGGTGGAATGTGCGTCGATCCTCTGGCGGGCTTCGATATGACGAACGAGGAATCCGATTATACATGACCGAACTCCTTTCAAGGTCGACGGGAGTGGATTCGTTGGTGCGATGGCCCAATGATGCATGATGACATTGCTGGGTCGAGTCTGCTGGTGCGCTCGGCAGCACTGGTCATCTCGCTAGATGTCCGGTGGTGGTCAATGGCTCGTCGCCTCTGGGTTCTCTGTTGGGGCGGGCATCACGAGGGGCGGGGCGATGGGAGGAGGAGCAGGCGCTGAGCCGGGCGGTCCATTGGCAATGATGTCTTCGTTGTATACGCAGCTCGGGCACGGATTCATGTCACGGCTGCCAGGTTCAGTAGGATAACGATTTTTGGTCGGGTCGCCCCAGTGACGCACAGTTATGCCATCTGCACCCTTCTGCAGGGCCGGACTCAGCTTTGGCTCAACGCAAGGGGCGCCGCCCAAGAACGTGTCTCCGCTCATATTCAGCGCTTTTTCGAGAGGTACCAGTGAATGGTCTGCATAGTTGTACTCAGGCGGCAGATTCGGGCGAATGCGATTGTAAATCTTCTGTGACTGCGGCGGTTCCCCAGACACGGCAACGGTCACGTTTCCGTCGCGATCGACGACCACCCCGACCGCCTTGCCCTTGCCTACGCCCGCCTGCTCCATGGCGCTGAACACCCTGTCCATCGCCGCATCGCTCCTCTCCGACGGCCCCGGGTAGCCGCGCCGACGCGGCGCTGGCTGCTGGCCCAGGCGCGAGCCTAGCAGCCCGCCGATCATGCCGCCGGCGACGCTGCCGACAGTCCCGCCGATCACCTCGCCGATGCGCGCGCCGAGCTCGCCGCCGTAGTGCCGGCCGACCTTGCCGCCGGCCCAGCCGAGCCCCGCGCCGCCTGCGACCGAGCCGCCGAACCCTGCGAGCGCAGCGCCCCAGCCCACCGCGGCGGCGGCGCCACCGGTGGCGACGATCGCGCCGCCCCACATCACCACGGTGAGCGTTGTCTTCACCCACGGCGGCACTTCATCCGCCACCGCCATGCCCGGCGCCAGCGCCGTGTCGCCGCCGATGATCACCGTCGCGATCCCCTCGCGCAGGATCGCGCCGCACTCGGTCTTCTCGGTGCTGCGCGCCAGCGGCTTGCCGTTGACGAACGTCGTGGCGCTGCCCTGCGCGATGCGCACCACGCCGTCGTCAGCGCACGCGACGATGTCGAGCCCGGCGCGCACGGCGCTGCGGCGTTCTTTGCCGAAGAACGTGTCCGGCGAGCCCGTGGCCACCGTCCCCTTGACGTCGCCAGGAATGAGCTCCCCGATGTACGCGCCGGCGAGACCGCCGCCAGCGCCCGCCGCCGCGATGCCCGCCCCGATGAACACGGCGGCCACACCGCCGGTGCCGACGACGGCCACGGCCGTCGCTGCCAGCGCGACACCGACGACGGCGCCGGTCAACAGACCTGACCACGCGCTGCTATGTGCGATCGAATCTCCGAGCCGAGCCGCTTCGAGCGCCGTCACCGTGAGCCTCGCCCTCAACTCCGCTCAGTCATCGGTCGCGCGTGCTCAGCGCTTCTCGTCCTGCGCGAATGCCATCGCGTCGGTCTTGGCCCCCGGCGCGCCGCTGTGCTCCGCGTCCGCGCCGACGCCGCCTGCGCCGGCCTGGCCTACGGCAAACGTGACGCCCTCTGCCGGCGGCGCCGCGCCCACGTGCGCGATGCCGATCGCGTGCCCGCCACGCCCGCCGCCTCCGGTGCCGCCACGCCCGCCGGTGCCGCCCGGGGCTCCGGCGCAGCCTGGCTGCAGCGCCGTGGCGCCGTCCGGCACACCGCCACCGGGGCCGCCCGCACCCCCCATACCGCCGTCCTGACCAGGAGCGCCCGCGCCGCCGTCTCCGCCGCGTCCGGTGGTGATCGTCACGTCCTGGAACACGAGCGTCGCATCGAGGCTCAGCAGTGCGATGCTCGACCCGCCCGCGCCGCCGCCCTTTCCGCCGGCGCCACCGCAGCCGCCCGCGCCGCCGGAGCCGCCGCTGGCGCCTCCGGCCGAGCCGGCCGTGCACTGGCCCGCAGCGACGCCACCCTTGGCGCCGCCGCCACCGCCGCCGCCCTGCGCGGTGGTCCCGGGCGCGCCGTCGCTGCCCGCGACGCCCGTGTATCCGCTCGCTGCAATCTCGCCGAGGCCCTGCGCGCCCGCACCGGGGTCGCCGTTGGCACCGTTGTCGCCCGTGGTGCCCGGCGTGCACGCCGCGGTGAACTCGCCAGCGCCGCCGTTCATCGTGCTACCTGGGCTGCCAGGCCCACCGGGGCCTCCGCTGCTCTGCAGTCCCACGCCGCCGACACCGCCGAGCGAATCGTCGCTCGGATCGTCCGGCGTACCGCAGTTGTTCACCGTGACATCGCCGCCGAAGATCATGTTGGCCGAGCAGGCCGCGTTCCCCGCGCTCCCGTCGCCCCCTTGCTGCGCCGGCTCCGCGTGCGCCGCGCCCTCTTCACCCGGCGCCCCATCGCCCGCCTCCAGCGCGCAGCGCGCGAGCTCCACCGCCACCGCCTCCGCCACCGCGGCGATCGACGAGAGCCCGCGCTTCTCCGGATCGCTCGCGTCGATGCTCCGCGCCACGATCGCCACATCCTCGATCCGCGCCACGCCCTCGCCGCCCCGCAGCGCCAGCGGGATCACGCCCCCCGCCGCCGTCAGCGTCGTCCTCGCGCTGTCGCTCGCTCCCGCGTAGGCCCAGCCGTCCGCGCAGTCGAGCCCGCCGTAGAGCGTCACCCCCGCCGGCATCTCCACCGGCGCGTCGACCTCGAACGTCTCGGCGCACGCATATACTCGCGCCGTCCGGTTCTCCCGCGCCCGAGCGATCGCCGCCCCCAACGTTCCCAGCGGCGCCGCCTTCGTCCCCTCCGCGCCGTCGTCGCCGCCCGCCGTCACGAACACGCCGCACGCGTCGTCGACCGGCGCTCCGCGCTCGCTCGGCACGCACGTCGATGGCGCGCCGCCGCCCTCGGTCGCGCCCGACGCCTCCGGCGCACAGGTCTGCGACCGCTCGCACGGCGAGCTGCATCCCCCCGCCAGGCTGCTCCCTGCCGCCGCCGCCATGCCGAGCGCCGCGCTCGCCACGGCGACCTGCCAGCCCCTCGCCTTCGGCCTGCTTCGCATCGGCTCCCTCACCGCCTCCAACGCTTCACCCTTACGTCGTTCCGCCACGTCAGAAGCGCCCCGCTACGCCGACCCCTCCGCCTCCGGGCGCAAGCCATGGCGCTGCCATCACCTGCGCCTTGCCATGGCTGTCCCCCGCGGACCTCGACCACAGCACGTACCCCGCCGTCGCCGCGATCGCCGCGCCCCCCACCACGTACCCGACGACCGCCGTGGTCGTGAACGCATCGAGCTCGTCCACCGCGTCACCGAGCCGCACGCACGCCGCGCTCTGGCTCCGGTAGCAAGCCGACCGATCGCCGTCGCCAACGCGCAGCGGCCCGTCGACCTCCGCTGCCTTCGCGTTCGCCGCCAGCGTGAATCCCAAGCCCACGCCGAGGCCCACCACCCCGAGCGCTCCGCCGATCACCAGCGGCACCACCGGCACCCGCGCACCTCCCGCCGGCCGCTCCGGCGCCGTGCTCGCCGCCGGCTCCGGCGCTGCGCTGGCCGGTGGCTCCGCGCGCGGCGGCGTCGTCGACATGTTCAGGTTCCCTTCCTCGAGCACCACCTCCACCGACGCCGCGCCGCCCTTGTCGACTTGCACATTGCGCGCTGCAAAGCGTTGGCCTCGCCGCGCCGACACCGCGTGCATCCCGGGCTCCACGAACACCGGAGCCGAAAGCGGCGCGACCCCCACCACCTCGCCGTCGACCAGGATCTCGGCGCCGTTCTCGGAGGCCGCAATCGACAGCGCGCCCACCTGCGCGCTCGCCTCCGCATACAGCGCCTCGGCCGCCTTCACCTCGGCCGCCGGCGGCGGCGGTTGCTCCTTCGGTGCCTCGCGCAGGTAGTGGGCAAGGTGCTGGGCCGCATCGCGGAAGCGGCCGAGCTTCATCTCGGCCTCGGCGAGGTTGCCCGCGATCTGCAGGCGCCTCTGCAGCGCCCACGCCGCGAGGTACGCCACGCGCGCCCGCTCGAAGTCGCCGCGCGCGTAGTGCGCGTTCCCTTCTTTGTGCAGCTCGCGCACCTTCTCGGTCATCACGTCGTCCTGCGCGCTTCCCGGCGCTGCCAGCGCGACCGCCGGCGCGGCCGTGACGAGCGTGATGGCGACCGCGATCCGTGCGATGGACTCTCGAAGCATCGTTCAGTACCTCGGCGGCCCCGCGAAGGGCCCTGGCATCGATGTCGCCGGCGCCGCCGCGGACGCTCGCGGCGGCGGCATCCTCTGCCCTGGATCACTGGGTGCTGCAACGGTGTTCGCGCCGCGCGCCGGCACGCGGCGCGCGATCGTCGACGCAGCGCCGCTCGGGGTTGGCGCAGCGGATGACGGCGCAGGCGGAACCGTCACCGCGGTGGCGCTGCTCTCGGCAGGCACGCGTGGAGTCGCCACCACCGGAGTCGGTGCCGGCGCGCTCGGCGACACGAGCGGCGCCCGGGGCGCCGGAGCGCTCGACGACAGAAGCGGCACCGCGGGTGCCGGTGTGGCGGTGGCCTCGACGGGGCCGGACGGTGCGTCGCGCGGCACGAACAGCCAGTAGATAAGCAGTGCAGGCGCGGTGACCGCGGCGGCGGCGCCGGCGATCCACCCGAGGAGACGCCATCGACTCGGCCGCCTGGGCTCCTTCCGATGCACCTCGCGGCGCACCGCGGGGCGCGCGAGCGCGGCGCGTGCGGCGGGCCCGAGCCGATCCGCGACGACCGGCGGCACCTCCTTCACGCGCGCAAGCGCCCGCCGCATGTTCTCGTCCGAGGCGGCTCGATCCGCGACGCGGCGGAACGTCTCCTCGGTGGGCAGGTACTTCTTCAGATCCTCGTCGCTCATTCCGTCGGACCTTCTCTAAAACGGGCGGCGCGGCGTCGGCGTGCGGCGCGGCGCTGATGGCGCAGGGGGCGAGATGCGCGGCGACGGCTTGAAATGAGGCTTCTCCTTCATGAGCTTCTCCTCTTCTTCCGCCCACGTATCGTTCGTCTGTGGCGCCCTCGCCGCGCTCGGCGCCTTCATCGGCTTCGCCTTCGATGCGGCGCTGCGCGGCGTTGTCCCCGCCTGCGCCGCGGAGGGACGGCCCGCAGCCGGACCGGCGCCGCGCAGCACCGCCGGCGCGGCCAGTGATGGCGTGGTGGCGCGAGGAGCCGCGTCGAGCGCCACCGGCCGTGGCGCGGCGGGCTCGGGAACCGCGGGCGCCGGCTGCGGCGCTGGGCGGTGCGCTCCGTCGACCGGCGCAGGTGAGCCCACCGACGACGGCGCGCCGCTCGGCGCATGCGAGCCTATCGGCGATGGCGGTGCATCCTCGATGCCTGAAGAGGAGAGCATGGCGCCATCGTGCGACGCTTCTACCGATGGTGTCCGTCGAGGGACGATCCACAACGCAGCGAGCGTGCAAGACAGCGCGCACGCGCCCGTCACGAGACCGATACGACGCTTACGCCGCGTCTCGGCCGCCGCCTGGCTCGGCGCATCCGCTATGCCGTACTCCCACGGCGACGAGCGCCTGCCTTCCGGCGCGGCCTCACGCACGGGTTGCACAGGCAGCACGGCCGGCGTCGCCTCGATTGCTGGCGCTGCGGCGTCCGACGACCTGCCCACTGCCTCGCCTAGCGCGGCCTCGCTCCATCTCGCCGAGGCAGCGGTGACCATCTCGCTCGACGCGATCTCGCCCTTCGCAGCAGGCAACGGCGACGTCGGCCCCGCCGTGAGTGGCGCCGCGGCCCCATCGCCAGGCGGCTCGCTCGGCGCCCTCCCTGGCAGTCTCGGCGGCGCGGACGGCATCCGCTCCGTCGTTAGCCAGCGCGAGCCCCGCGCTACCGCGCCATCCGGCGCCGCTCCGCTCGCAGCCGCGCCCGCCGTGAGCGTCTCCTGCCCGGGCCGCTCCGCAGAGGACCGGGCTGGCGGCCGGAACGGGAGCACCGCCCCGGGCGGCCGGTACCCCGCGTCTAGCGGCGCCGTCGCGAGGTGGACGGCCTCCGCCGCCGGGATCAGGCGCAGCAACGGGATCGAGGCGCGCGCCTTCGGATCGAGCACGAGGGATCCCTCGGTCTGCGCGGCCTGCACGGAGGAGCCGTCGAACTCCCTCGTGAGCGCGTCGAATGCCTCGTTCGCGCTGGGCCGCTCGTCCGGGGACTTTGCCAGCATGCGCGCCACGAAATCGCTCAAGCGCCTCGGGGCGATCTCAGGGATCGCCTCGGCGAGCGGCGCCGGCACGGCGTGCACCTGGTTCGCCCAGACCTCGTTCCGTGGCGGCAGCTCGCCGGTCCTCTCGGCGAACGCGTGTTTGCCGGCGAGCATCTCGTACAGGATTAACCCAGCAGCGTAGATGTCCGCGGGACGCCCGACCGGCCGCCGGAGCGCCTGCTCGGGCGACATGTAGTGCACCGTGCCGAGGTCCGAGAACACGTCGCTCGACGCAGGGCCTCCGACTCGTCGCGCCAGGCCGAAGTCGACGACCTTGACCAGGCCGCTCTGCATGACGAGAACGTTCTCGGGCTTGAGATCGCGATGCACGATGCCGCCCTCGTGCGCCACCCGGATCGCGTCCACCACCTGGATTGCGATCGAGAGCGCGGTGCGCACATCGAACCGGCGCATCGCGTGGAGCATCTGGCGCAGCGAGACGCCGTCGACGTGCTCCATTGCGATGTACATGACACCGTCGTTGGTGACCCCCGCGTCGTAGAGGCGCACGATGTTCGGGTGGTTGAGGTCGGCGAGCACGCGCGCTTCCTTGCGGTGCCCGCGGAGGAAGTCGGCGTCGCTCATCCGTTCTGGCCGGACGACCTTGAGCGCGACGGTCCGGTCGAGGTACTCGTCCACCGCCTCGTAGACGCGCCCCATTCCGCCCTCGGCAATGAGCTTCACCAGGCGGTATTTGTGGCAGCGGCCGCTCTCTTCGAGCCGATCGTCACGGCGCTCCATTCGGGTCCCCTGCCTGCTTGCAGCGCACGATGCCGGTCCAGGTCAGCACGGTCATCCGCCCCGCTGGACCAGCGCACCGCGCCATGCCCACTGATGAGCTTGCGCGTCAAGGGGAACCTGTCGGAGTCAGGATGATGCGGAGCGCCGGCAGCGTTCCGCGAGCCCGCAGCGCAGCGGGCGAGAATAAACCACGATAGGGCGCGCTGGTGTCACCACAAGAGCGCTGGCCCGAGCTCGCCCAGGCGGGCCCTCCTTGCCTCGTAGTCGGGCATCACCCTGCCGAGGGCTGCCCAGAACTCCCGCCCATGGCGGTCGTGGATCAGGTGCGTGAGCTCGTGGGCGAGCACGTAATCGACAAGCGGCCTCGGTGCCTGCACGATGCGCCAGTTGACCCGGAGAACGCCGCGGGAGCAGCTCCCCCAGCGCTTGGCCTGGTCGGTCACGAGGATGCGCCGGAACGACACGCCGAGCTTCTGCGCCCACGGCTCGGCCCACGCGGGGAGGCGCTCCGTGGCATGCCGCTTGTACCAGTCGATCAGCGCGGCGCGCGCGTACGCGCCGCGGTGCTCGGGCGCGAGCCCGCGCGGGAGCGGCAGCTGGAGCCAGCCGCCGTGGAGAGCCAGCGGGCGCGGGTCCTGCTCGGGGAGCAAGCGGAGCCGGGCCTGCCGCCCGAGGTAAAGGAGCGACTCGCCGCTCACGAACTCTCGCACGCTGCTGGCGGGCGGCCGCTCGCTCTGCCGCTTGAGCCGCGGGACGATCCAGGCGGCCTTCGACCGAACCACCGAGTCCAGTCGCGCGATCGGCGTCGCCTGGGGCGCCGTCACGACGAGCCCGAGGGCCGGGTCGATCGCGATCGACACCGTGGATCTCCGGGCGCTCCGCCGGATCTCGTAGGCGAGGTGCGTCGTGCCCCACGTCACCTCGGACCGCTCCGGGAGCATCACCGGCCCTTGCGATGCTTCATGAGGTCGACGATGCTCCCCGCCGTCGCATCGATCTTGTCCTCGTCGCCGAACCCCGCCGCCCGCAGCTGCCGCTTGATGCGTCTGCGCATCTCCCGTTGCACATCGTCCTTGTGCACCCAGTCGACGAGCGACACCTGGGGCTCGAGCTGCTCTTCCAGCAGCGAGGCCAGCTCCTTCTTGGACTCATCCACCTTCCCGTAGGCGTTCCCCGTCCTCTCCGCGGCGGTCAGGGGCTTGCGCTCGGAGATGAGTCCATAGATGGCGAGCCCTGTCTCCGAGAGGCCCAGCGTCTCGGCCGTCTCCGCCCGCCCGCGGATCTTCTTCCGGATCTCGTCGAGCACTTGCAGCTCCTTGGCCGCGTCGACGCGCTTCGCTTTGCGGTCCTCGATGAGCTGCTCGAGGCGCTCGCGCAGAGAGGTGAAGAACACGGGGTCGTCGTCGAGCCGGACGTGGATCTCGTCCCGGATCGCGTGTTCCATCTCGCTCGCCCGCGCCTCCGGCGTCTTCAGCTTCTTGAGCTTGTCCTCGAGCTCCGGTGCAAAGAGCGAGATGGGCTTGACCAGGATCTCGATCCCGTCCGCCACGACCGCTTCCTCGATGAGCTTCCGGACCTTGGCCCCGCAGTCGGCGATATCGATCTTCGCGTCGCGGAACTTGGCTGCTGCCGCCTGCCGGATCTTTCCGAGCCAGCGCGCGTCCGCGACATAGGGGAGCGCGCTCGGGTCCGGCAGTAACATGTCGAGGCTCTGCGAGAACCGCTTGAACGCCGCGTCGAACTCGGCCCGGACGTCCTCCGGCTCCAGGACGGCGACACATGCGTCGAGGTCGTCCTTGTCCTTCACCCGGACGAGGAACCGCACGGCCGCCGCGTGCCGCGCCTGGAGCCGCGGGAGCTCGTCGCTTATCGGCGTCATGGCGCCCTTTACCTCAGAGGGGGCGAAGATCTCGAGCGCCTCGGTGAGCGCCTCCGAGACACCCCAGTAATCGACGATGAGACCGTACCTCTTCCCGTCGGCGGTCCGGTTCACGCGGGCGATCGCCTGGAGCAGCGTGTGCTCCTTCAGCGGGGAGTCGAGGTACATGACCTGCTCGATCGGAGCGTCGAAGCCGGTGAGCAGCATATCGCAGACGACGAGGACCTTGAGCGGGTCGTCCTTCGCGAGGAAGCGGTCGATCAGGGCCGTCCTTTGCTCCTCGCTCGTGTGGTGCCGGACGAGGTGCACGGCGTCCTTGTTCGACCCCGAGATGATGATCGCTGACAGTGGTCCGTGGAGGCGATCGAGGGTCTCCTTGTACAGCACGGCGTTCTCGCGGGTGCAGGCCACGATCTGGGCCTTGAAGCCGCCGGGCTGGATGGCTTTTGCATAGTGGTCGAGGAGGTCGAGGCAGATCGTCTCGACCCGCTTTGGCGCCCCGGCGAGCGTCTGCTCGTTCGCGTACTTCTTCTTGATCGCCTCGCGCTCTTCGTCCGACCGATCGGCGAACACGCGGTCGAAGATGGCGTCGAGCGTGTTGCCGATGATCCGCAGCGCGGGGAGCCGGCCCTCGTAGAAGATGGGCACGGTGGCCCCGTCGGCGACGGCCTGCTCGATGGTGTATGTGTCGATGTACGGGCCGAAGGTCGAGAGAGTCGACCGGTCCTTCTTGTCGATCGGCGTCCCCGTGAAGCCGAAGAAGGCCGCGTTGGGGAGCGCCTTGCGCATGTTCGCGGCGAGCCCGCCGTACTGGGTGCGGTGGGCCTCGTCGGTGAGGACGAAGAGGTTATGCGCGTCGGAGAGGACGGGGTGCTCCTGCCGGGCGGCGCGCTTTCCTGGCTTCCCGCCGGCGGCGGCGAGCTCCTGGAACTTCTGCACGGTGGTGAGCACGGTCTTGCCGGGAGGGCCCGAGAGCAGCTCGCGCAGGTGCCGTACGCTCTCGGCCCGCTCGGGGTTGGGGAACTTGCAGGCCTGGAAGGTCCCGGTGATCTGCGCGTCGAGGTCCTTGCGGTCGGTGACGAGCACGAGGGTGGGGTTCTCGTGGAGCGGGTCGCGGCGGAGCTTGAGCGCGAGCCACAGCATGGTGAGGCTCTTGCCCGACCCCTGCGTGTGCCAGACGACGCCGCCGCGGTCGGCCGGCTTCTTGGCCGTGCGGGCGCGCGCGATCGCCTTGTTGACGGCGGTGAACTGCTGGTAGCGGCAGAGCTTGCGGACGACCCGGCCCGTGTCGCGGTCGCGGTCGAAGACAACGAAGTTCCGGACGAGGTCGAGGAGGTTCTGCGGGGCCAGCAGCCCCGCGAGGGTGACGTCCTGCGCCGTCGGTTCGCGGCCGACGAGGGCGTGGAGCTTCTCCGGGGCCATCGGCCAGGCGGTCTTCCACTCGGCGAAGAAGCGATACGGGGTGGTGACCGTGCCGTAGACGGCGGCTTGACGGCAGGTGGCGATGAGGACCTGCACGGTCTCGAACAGCCTGGGGGCGCCGAGCTCGCGGTACTTGTCGTCGAGCTCCTGGTACCGGCTGAACTGGTCGATCGCCTCGAGCTTCCAGGCCTCGCCGAGTTTAGGGCTTTTGCACTCGATGACGGCGAGCGGGATGCCGTTGACGAAGACCGCAATATCGGGGCGGATGGTCTTCTTGGCGCCCTTCACCGCGTACTGGCGCGTGACGAGGAACTCGTTGCTGGCGGGCTTGTCGAAGTCGATGAAGCGGACGTCGTGGCTCTTCCGGCCGTCGCCGAGGTCCTGCTCGAAGGAGCGGGTGTAGGCGATGGTCTTGTAGACCTCCTCGCTCGCCTCGATGAGCGTCGCCGCCTGGATGGCGCCGACGGAGCGAACGGCCTTGTGCAGGTTGTCGTCGGAGAGCCAGGGGTTGAGCTTTTTGAGGGCCTTGGCGAGGCGGGCGGTGAGGAGCGGCTGCTTGAGGCTCTCGCGTTCTGCTTCGAGGATCTCGGGGGCGACGTAGCGGAAGCCGAGCTTCTGGAGGAGGGCGACAGCGGGGTCCTCGGAGAGGGAGAGCTCGTTCCAGGCGTTGCCGGGAGGACTCATGGGGCGGCCTCGTCGGCGGTAACGCGGATTTCGCCGGTGAGGAGGGCGGATTGAAGGGCGACCTTAGACGACCTTAAAGTACACAAGTTGGCTCGCTCAGCTCTGATTCGGTCACCAATGACCGAACAGGCGAAAACGACGTCAGCCTGCTCTCTTGAAGAAGGAAGCGGCAAGAGGAGCTTTGCGAGGTTTGTGCTCGACAGATTTTTCTGCACCCCACCCGCAGCCATAGCCTGAATTCGAACTTGTACATCGGGATTCATCATTGCTAGCCGGATATATTCAGGGTTCGCATCAGGGCCGAGGCGGAAGCGAATAAGGAACGCGCCTGGAATAACTTCGAAGTCCTGACGCTTGAAGACGCAGACCACGCCACAGGTGCCTGAGCGGGTAACCACGATGTCCCTGTCTTGAAGTACATGCGATCGAAATTGTTCCGGGTTCAGGTTGGCACGAGGGATAGTGGAATAGTCAATGTCCCAGTCGTCTGTGATGTCTGTTGTTCGCAGGGTCCCATAGTTGCCGCACGTACTATAGTCTCAGGATTGATCATATTTCCCCCACCTCCCTCGCGGCGCTCCAGCCCTGGACGAGGGTGAGGAGCTGCTCGTAACCACGGCCCAGGGTCTGCCAGCCGGGCTCGCCGTTTCGCCGCAGGTGTCCGCCGAGCCCGGCGATTGCCAGGAAGGCATCGCGGGCCGTGGCGTTCTCGGGCAGGGGCTTGCGCGCGAAGACCCGCAGCACCTCGAGCTGGGTGGGCGTGAGCACGGCGGTCGCGGGCTGCTCCGGAGCGCGCCGAGCCTCGCTGCGCAGCAGCAATAGCTGCCAGGCGATGGGCGCGAAGAGCGCCAGCACGTTGCGCAAGCCGTGCAGGTCCTCGATCTGGCGCTTCTCGTAGGCGCATCCGGTCTTCAGGGCCTTGAAGAACTCCTCCACCATCCAGCGCGCCCGGTACCAGTCGACCAGCTGCGTCAGCTGCTCGACGGACTCGACCGGCTCGCTCGTGAGCAGCACCCACTCGACCGGCGCTTCGCCCGGCGGCGGCTCGAGCTCCCAGACGCGTACGACCTGGAGCGAGAGCGTCGCAGGCAGCTCGCGCGGCTGGGATCTCGGTCGCCGCAGGGTCACGCGCGTGCTTCCAAGAGCGAGCTTGGCCAAGCGTCCTGCGCGCGGAGGATGCAGCCGTTTCTGTTGAGGGCTGCGATTGCCCGCCGGCCGCGGCGAAAGCTCTACCTCGCGTACGGCCACCGCTTGAACATGCGCGAGCGCCTGCTCGAGCTTGGCCTCCTCTCCGAGGGCGTCAGCCTCGACGAGGCGATTGTGCGCGAGCCGAATCACGAACCGATGCCGTGCGCTCAACAGCTGCGCGAACAGGCCGTAGTCGTCTCCTTCGCGGTCCATGACGTGCACCACATCGTGCGGAGCAGCGCCCAGGGCCGCGACTCGCTCCACCTGCTCTCCCCAGCGGTCGTGCTCGTTGTCCGTCGTGCCGTCGTCGCGCACGTGCGTGCTCAGATCGAGCACGCCGAGCGGGCGGCGCGTTCCATCGCCGCTGACCGCCAGCGTGAAGTGGGCGAAGAACGTCTGCCCCGAGGAGCGCAGCCGTCCGAGCCCCTGCCGCTGGCCGTCGGAGCGGAAGGAGAGGGTCGTGGTGTCATGGATGGCGAGCACGACCGGCTCGGCCTCCATGCGCGCGAGGGTGGCGCGCACATGCGGAGCCAGAATCGCCGCGGGCGTGACGGCGTCGTTGCCGAAGAAACGGTACGCCGCCTCCAGCTCGCTGTCGGACAAGAGCGAGGGGAAGCTCTTGTCCGGCGCCTGCGCCAGCTTCTGCACCAGCTTGCTCTGGCGCTTCGAAAGCCGCGCATCGCCGAAGTGCGCGTCGCTCATCTCCTCGGCGAGTGCCGCTGCGTGCTCTGCTGCAGGTGAACCCATCCGCAGCTTTGATCACGTCGCCCAGTACACATCAAGCGAGATGTGTAGGATCCTGAGACTATAGTATGTAGCTGGGAAACGCGGTCCAAAAGCGCTCTCGCTAGTAATTCCTCCCAAGGAGACGACCTTCCACTCCTCCGGCACTTCCCCGATCTCGGTCTTCCTAAACCGCGTGTGCCGGCCGGGAAGCCCTCGCGTCAGCAGCTCGGCCATCATCGCCTTCTTGACGACCTGGAGCTGGTCGATGACCGTCTGGGTGGCCTCAATGGCGCCGTCCACGGAGCAGAGGATGGCAGCGATCTTTCGCTGCTCGCCGAGCGGGGGGAGTAGGAGCGGAAGTTTGGCGAGGATGCCGGTGTTCAGGTTCAGCATTGTTTGGCCTACCGCATGGTCCGTAAGCCACTCAACGCTCGGCGTTGCTGTTAGTGCGTGGATCAAGAACGAGGGGGACGTTTGCGTGACGTCAACTCGGGCACGCAAGCAGCCTGTGCCACACAGCCAGTCTCGCTCGTCTTCCGTCACAAGGCCACATCGGCCGATGTCGCCGCGACGACCGAATAAGATGTCCCCCGGGAGAACACGATGCCTGGCAAGCTTATCGGCGAGCGACTCTGGAACCTTGGCGATGGTGCTCGTGACGATTCTGCCATTCGCCAAGTCTTTAGGCATCACAACCGGAACTCCATCGGTCGAGTAGTCCGCGGCGTGCAGTTGTGACCCGAAAGGCCCCGTTTGGAGGCCGGTATCAGCTGTTACTATCTGTCCGAGCGTCGATGCAGACCATGCCTCAGGCGTCATACCCCAGCTCCTTGAGGTAGGCGTTCATCCTAACCTCGGCCTCGCCCCGCTTCTTTTCCAGCTCGCGCAGCTTTTGCAGCGCATGCGCCACCTCGACCCTCTCCGCCGCCTCGGCCGTCTCGACGTACCGCGAGATGTTCAGGTGGAAGTCGTTCTTCTCGATCTCCTCGAGCCCCACGACCCGCGCGTACTTGTCCACATCCTTGAAGGCCTTGAACGTCGCCGCGATCTTCTTGACGTCCTCCTCCCGCAGGAAGTTCTGCGCCGACCCCTCCTTGAACTCCCGCGACGCCTCGATGAACAACACCTTCTTCTTCCGCCCGGCCGCCTTGCTCCTGTTGAGCACCAGCACCGCCGCCGGGATCCCCGTCCCATAGAACAGGTTCGTCGGCAGCCCCACTACGGCCTCGATGAGATCCTCCTCCAGCAGCCCCTTCCGGATCTCTCCCTCCGCCGCGCCGCGGAACAGCACCCCGTGTGGCATCACGACCCCCACCTTGCCCGTCTTGTTGGTGGTCGCGATCATGTGCTGCACGAACGCGAGGTCCCCCTTGGTCTTGGGCGGCACGCCGAAGCGGAAGCGCCGGTGCGTATCGTTCTCCGCCACCTCGCGCCCCCACTCGTCGAGCGAGAACGGCGGATTGGCGATCACCCGGTCGAACACCATCAGCCCGTCGCCGTCCCGCAGCTTCGGATCGCGGATCGTGTCCCCCTTCTCGATCTTCGCGGATATCCCATGCAGCAGCATGTTCATCTTGCAGATGGCCCAGGTCCCCAGGTTCTTCTCCTGGCCGTAGAGCGACAGGTCCTTCGGGTTCTTCCCGTGCCGCTCCAGGTAATGGGCGCATTCGATCAGCATGCCGCCCGAGCCGGCGGTCGGATCGCAGATCCGCAGCCCTGCCCTCGGCTCCAGGAGCTCGACGATGAGCCGCACGACCATGCGCGGCGTGTAGAACTCCCCGCCCTTCTTGCCGGCGTCGTCCGCAAACTTCTCGATCAGGTACTCGTACGCCCGGCCCAGCATGTCCGGCTCGGATAGATCGGCGTTCCGGAGCGACAGCTTCGAGAAGTGCTGCACCAAGCGCCCCAGCACCACGTCCCGGTTCTTCGCGTCGCCGAGCTTCCGCTCGTCGTTGAAGTCGATCCCGGCGAGCACCCCTTCAAGCTGCGTATTCGCATCCTCCAGCGCCGACGCTGCCCTGTTGAGCGCCTCGCCGACCTGGCTCGCGACCTTCTGCAGCTCGGACCACCGGGCCCGCTTCGGCACGAAGAAGTCGTGCTCGTCGGGGTCCTCGGGGTTGGCGTTCGGCACGCCCTTCAGCGCCTCGACCTCCTCGTGGAACCGGTCGCTCAGGCGCTTCAGGAAGAGCATCCCGAAGATGAAGTTCTTGTAATCGCTCGAGTCGATCGACCCCCGCAGGATGTCCGCGGCCGACCAGAGATGCCGTTCGAGCCGGTCGATCGTAAGCTTCTCCCCGAGGGCCAGCTCGACCTGCTCGGGCGCGGCCCGCGCCGCCCCGTTCGCCCGCGAAGGCGCCGGCGGCTCGGACGCCTTCCCCCCGGCGAGCCTCGCGACCAGCACGGCCTTCTCCCGGCCGCCGTCATCGAGGTGCAGGGCCCGGCAGAGCTCCTTCAGCCGGTCCCGCGAGTACGACGGTAGAACGGCGGCCAGCGTGGCGCTCGTGGAGGCCGCCACGGCATCCACCAGCTTCTCCTTGCTCCGTCGGTCCTGAACATGGACGTCGAACGCGTCGGCGATGGCGATCAGCTCGGCGCGGGTGAGGTGTTCGAGAACGGTTCGCTTCTGTACCATCGGCACGAGCCGACGTTACGCGGGCCGGCCCGAGACGATCAAGGCGAAGGCGGGTTGGCGGAGGCTGGAGACCGCGGGCCTCGGAGGATGTGCTCCAGGGCCGCTGCTCGTGGGAGGCCCGCCCGACCGGTCCACCGCGGCCAGACCGACCAGCTGGCCGAGCCCGAACGACCGATCGGCGCGGCGGATCGACGGCCTGCCGGCACCTGCCAGCGGTTCACGCGCCCCCTGTCGGCAGCTGACACCCTCGTCTGCGAGGCAATCTTGCTGTTAGATCGAGCCGGTCATGCCCCCTGAGTCCGGTCATCGCGACCCGCCGCCGGTCGCACAGGTCGCGCAGACCGAGGAGATCGAGCCGGTGAGCCTCGAACGGCTTTCCCAGGCCCCGGTACTGCCGTGGACGGCGGCGGAGCGCGGGCCGGACGGCGCTCCGCGCGCCAGCCGCTCGACGCCAGCGCCCCCCTTGCGCAGGCAGGTCGTCGCTGACATCCCCGCGGCACCGATCGCGCTCATGGCGCCGCTGCCTCTGCCGCTCGCGCTTCCGACGGCAAGCTTGGCGGCCTGCTTGACCGAGCCGCTTCCTCCATCTCCGCCGCCTGCAACGACGCGCGGCGCCATCGCTCCGGCCGCGGAGGGCGCGAGCCCGTGGGCCAAGCGCGTCACGATGCCGGCGCTCACGGTCGGGCAGCTCGCGGAGCCTGTCGAGCGCGCGGGCCGCGACGCGACACCGGTGCTGGCGCTCCATGCGGGGCTCGCCGCGCCTGGGCCGCGGTCGCCGCTGCCGGCGCGGGGGCTCTCGACCGAGCCGCCCGCCGAGATCGTCGAGCTCCTCTGGTTCGAGGCGAAGGCGCTCCCGCGCATCCGCGCTTCGTGGAGCGACGTGATCCTCGATCTCGACTTCGAGGCGCTCGATCCGCGCCACGACCTGCCGGCTGGCGATGCGGGTTCTCCCAAAGATCACCACCACCTCGCCGGCCTGCTCACCAACGGCACACGGATCGAGCCGAGCGGCGTGCCGCAAGCCATCCTTGCGTCCATCAGCGAAAAGGGCCGCTTCACGCCGCCGCTCGTGCTCGTGGAGGGCGAGCTCCGGTTCGTCTTCGATGAGATCGAGGCACTCAGGGCGACCCTCGCCGTGGTCGCCCCGCTCGCAGGCGCGGACAGGAGCCTGAAGGAGGCGGTGGACCTCGCCAGCGAGCTCCTGAGGTCGCCCTACCCCGAGGGAGCGACCGGCGCGGCCGTCAGCTTGACGCAGCAGATCAAGGAGCGACTTCCGCTGCCAAGCCGTCCGCTGGCCGCCGCGCGCATCGAGACACAGGCGGAGCGGCTCCTGCTCGAGCAGCGGCGGTACCAGACCCGCGCCGTGCTGGGCGACACCTGGATTCGCGCGCTGCTCGGGGCGGGCGGACAGGATGCGCTGCCGGTGTACCTGCCGAAGCGCCTCGCGCCGTGGCTACCGATGCTGCCCAGGCTGCGCGTGCGCCTCGTCGCGGAGGCGCACCTCAGGCAGGACCAAGCCGAAAGCAGCCGGGTTGCCCTCAAGGCGCTCGCGCTCGGCAGGGTCGCCTCGTTGGAGGAGCTCCAGGGCGGCAGGCTGTGAGCTGGCCTCTGCTCAGCCAGGGGATCCTCGATGGCACTCGCTTCCGCACGGACCTCGACGGGGAAGGCGAGACGTCAGCCCTCGGGCGAGCCCGCGATCCTGACGCTCGCGAAGATTCGATCGAACATCGGGTCGAGCCGTGCGACCTCGTCCCTCGGAATCGTCGCCGTGAAGCTCAGCACCGTCGGCCGGGGCCCTGCCATGAACAGGAGCCGCTGCTCGAGCGGCCCGCTCTGACCACGCCACGCGAAGCGCAGCTCCAGCCCTGGCCGGCCGCCGACCGCGCGCTCGTCCCGCGCGAGGAGCTGGAACCCTTCGAGCCGCTTGGCCAGCTCCAGGAGCTGCCGGTCGCCGTACTTGCGGAAATCCTCGCCCGCCGCGAGCGCGTCGCGCGTCATCACCACGCTGGCGGCCGTGGCCTGGCCCGGCTCGGGCGAAGCCGCGAAGGCGACTATCGAGCGGTCCTCCCAGTCGCGCGGTACGTCGAAGGACACGTCGGAATTCTCGTAACGCGGCATGTCTCGGGCTCCCCGCTGGCGTCGCTGGCGTGACGCGCCGCGCGGAGCGCGCGACGCTCGCTTTGAAAGCACCGCGTCCGCCCCGGCGTCAAGGTGCTACCTGCGCAACCGCCGCGCTGCTGCACCGTGCCGGGCGAGGCGCGGCAAGGTGCGCCTCATCCCCGCGGCCCCCGCGCCCCGCCGTTGCCTTCGTCCTTGCCGGCCGGCGCGCTGTTGCCGGGACGTCCCGACTCCCTGGCCTCGCCGATCGTGGCTACCGAAGGCGCCTTCGCCCCCGTACTGTTGATGAACACGTTCGGCGTGCCGTCGATCTGCACCTCCTTGCCGGAGAGCTTGAGCACGCCGCCTGCCGAGATCTCGAGGTCACCCTGCGCATCGATGAAGATGCCGGAAGGCGTGATCCGGATCGACGCGACGCCGTTCGTGATGTGGACGGTTTGATCCTTGGTAATGGTGTACCCGACGCCGCCGCCGACCGTGACGCTCTGGCTCTCGCCGGCATCGATCGCATCCGATGTCCCGACGATCGCAGTGCGGCCCTTGCCAACGGTGCTCGTCTGGTGTTCGCCGATCGTCTGGTTGTGGCTCTTCCCGATGCTCGTGCTCTGGCTGCCCCCGACGGTCACCGCGTCGCCGTCGGTCACGCTGGCCGATCGGTTCCCAAACACGGTCGAACGCTGATCGCGCCGGATCACCTCGGTGTAATCGCGCTGCGCGTGGAGGTGGAGGACCTCGCGCCCCTTGGCGTCATCGAACGAGAGCTCGTTGTACCCGTCGGGACCGGGGGATGAGGCGCTCTTCCAGCCGCTCTTGGTTTTCTCGGCGGGCAGCGAATACGGTACGCGTATCGTGCTGTTATGGAGGCGGCCTACGATCATCGGCCGATCAGGATCGCCGTGGCAGAACTCGACCAGTACCTCCTGGCCAACGCGGGGGATCGCCATCATCCCATACCCGCCGCCAGCCCATCCCTGGCTCACGCGTATCCAGCACGAGCTCGTGTCGTCGGAGCGACCCTCGCGATCCCAGGGGAACTGCACGCGCACACGACCGAACTCGTCGGTATGGATCTCTTCGCCCGGAGGACCGACCACGATCGCGCCCTGCACGCCGACGACGCACGGCTTCGCCGTCTGCAGCGCGGGCCGGTAGGGCTCGCTCGTGAACACGGCGTCGCCGCGCGCGGTCCATTCGCCGTCGTGATCGCCCTCGAAGGTCGAGGTAACGACGAGCAACCCCCGGTCACGCGCGAGACCTTCCCGCGGATGATGTGTTATCGAGAAAGCGGTGCCGGGAGCGAGGTCGATCACGTTCGTGCGGAACCGGATGGACCGTCGGCCGCTCCGCTCGCGCTCCAGGCTCCGCGCTGCCAGCGCCTTCGCCTCCGCGAGATCGACCCGCGCGATGCCCCGGTCGTCAGCGACTGGCGTTTCGCCACCCTTGCCGGGCTCGACGACGAACGCCGCCGGATGGACAGGAAACTGCTCGTAGCGTAGCTCGTCGCTGGCGCCCATCTCAGCGTCGGCGAAGAGCCGCACATCAGGCCGGGTCCGGAAGTCGACATCGCGGAGGGTGACACGAGCGGGCCGAACCTCGTGGCGCACGACCACCTCGGTCACGAACTCGCGCCCGGCGGCCTCGTTCGGGTTGTCAGCGTAAGGGATCGGAGGCCCTCGGCGGGCTCCGTTGTTCTGAGGCACATCGCTCAGGATGAGCCGGCTGAGCGCAATTCCCTCGCCCCCGCTCTCCGCGTCGTGCGCGAAGTAGTATGAGATGCCCGCCTCTTCGAGCAAGCGGCTCAGGAAAGCGAAGTCGGTCTCGCCGTACTGAACGCGGTACTCGTACACCGGGTATTTCGCCCCGAGCAGGACCTCCGGCTGGATCTCCCACTCGCTCAGGATGCGGAGCACGATCTCCGGGATCGTGAGGTGCTGAAAGATGCGGCTGTTGCTCCGCAACGTCGTGCGAAACAGCCAGGGCACGATGCGCAGCCGGTAGGTGGACAGCCCCGTCGGCTCGGCCTTCACCTGCTCCATGTCGGCGCACAGGCCGGCCCAGACCCGCGCCGGCGAGAGGGCGTGCGCTGTACCCGACTCGACCTTGAAAGCGGCGGCCTTGCCGACGAGGCTGTCAAGATCGAGATCGTCACGCTCGGAGGCAGCCAGAACGGAGACCTCGAAGAGCGATGACATCCGCTCCTGGACCGAAAAGCGGCGCACGGAGAGCGACGCTTCCTTCGAGGCGAATGAGAGGGAGAGGTTCGGCATGATCGCTGCAGTGAGGATAGAGCCCGTGCCACGAGCTCGGCAAATTGCCGGGATCTGCGGTGCCGGCGCGCCCCGACACGAGCGCCCGCAGCCGGCGCCGCAGCCGGTGGGATCTGCTCCTAGAAGCCGACGCGGCGCCGGCCGGTGCCGTGGCTCGTCAGCCGGACGCTAATCGTCAGGGCGCCATAGCGGACCGAGATCGATCCTTCGACAGTCTGCCCAGCGCCCGCGGTGCTCGTCAGCCGCTCCTCGTTTCCGGCGAGCGGGTTGCAGCCGTTCTCTGCCCGCTGATCTTGGCCCTGTCTCCCGCGCGCACCCATGGGCCGAGCGAGCGCGTGATCCTCCCGCAGGCGTAGGGTGTGGTAGGCCACCGCCGAAGTGAGCCGAGCCCGCTCGCGGGTGCGCGCTGGTCGCGTTCTGCGCGACGCGCCTACCTTGGCGCCCCCCCGTGTCGCCTCCACGCGCGGCGCCGACGCCGCGCCCGAAATTACCAAATCGAGCCCTTCACACCCCCGCTTGTTCGGCCTCTCCGCGGTGCTCTCCAGAGGACCCAACTCCGCGATGCGACAGGATGTTTCTCCCGGGCGGGTCTCCGGGTAATTCGTCGCGAGTTACCGCCGACGCAGAATTACCGTTTCGTGCCCCTTCCAGAAGCGTCGGTCACGGTTGCTCCCGAACCCAAAACGGACGGAGGGACAGTATGGCATCCGCGGCTCTCGCGCGTGTATCGGCACAACTTGTTCATCGTCAGGCTCGCAATGGCACGCGTGTGGTCGAGAGGACATTCCCGGAGGTGCCCGCCAGAGGATCGTGCCCCCCGAGGGGGCTCGCCCAGCCCGCTACGGCGACGGCGACGCTCGCGATCCCGCTGGATGGGCTCACGCTCACGGCGCCGCAGCCGGAGTTGCTCTCGCAGAAGAACGTCGAGTCGGTCACCGGGATCCCGGCACGCGTCTTCCTCGACACGCTCCGCGGGCTAGGCTTCCCCCTGCCGGTCATGAAGCTCGGCAAGCTGCGCCTCGTCCAGCGCGAGGCGTTCGTCGCCTACCTCCAGGCGCTGGCCAGTAACTCGGCGCCGCCGCGAGCCGCGGCGGAGAATGAGCGGACGGGGGTTGTCGCGGTGCTGGCTGCTGTCGGTCTCGAACCGGTCCGGCAGCCGCGGGCCGCTCGAGTGAGCGCTGTTTCCGAAGGCCCGAGGCGTGGCTGGCCGTCGCCGAAGTAGGGTAGTGCTCAATTTTGAGCAATGGTCACTTCGTCGTCTTGACGGTCGACCTGATGCCGCACCCACGCGATGAGCGCGGTCTCCTCCTCCACATCCCGCCCGTCCCGCTTCATGAGCTCGATGTAGGCGAGGTGCGCCTCCGGAAGGCGCTGCGTCACGAGCTCTTTGATGCCCTCGGCGAGGTCGACGTGCGCCTCGCCGCACTCGGTGTCGCATTCCATGGCAGAGACGCATCGTGCGCTCGCAGCGCCACTGCCACGGGCGCGTGAGCATCACCTAGACACCACGAACACCATCGCCTACTAGTTGGCTGTAAAGTCCCAGCGACACGCCGGAGAGCATCCCAGCGGCCTCCTCAAGCGCACGCCGAACATCAGGCAGTGGATTCCCTTCGAATCTGAACGCCTCGACGAGCGCCCCATCGTCTCCTTTGACAGCAAGAAAAACCTCACCAGGCTCGTCCTTAGCGTCGAGGTGCGACGCCATCTCTGCAAGGCCGACGGCCTGGAACCCGGATTTCTTTACGTCTCCCACAGGCGACTTCGTTGCTGGATATCGAAAATACGTACTCTTAGCGTCCGCCTTTTCGATCTCAGAGATCCACCCGCCGAGCTCCACAGGAAACTGCGACCAGTCTGTGGTGGCAATAGCGTTTATTTTATCCACATTACTTAGGACCATTGACTGGAACGCTGCATAGAGCATGCCGACGCTGTGCGTTTGATGGAGAGGTTTCCATTTGCCGGCATCGAGAACTTTCGGTTCTTTCTCGTGTACGCCACCAGCGGTGGGAAGCTTGAGCGCGCGGTGGATGATCATCAGCGCAGACTTAAGAAACAACTCTACCGAGTGACGATACAGGTAGCAAATAGGTAGATGGCCATTGATGAATGCGAGCTGCCCCTCGTGTTGCTGGGCCAGCAAGTCGGCGGCGTCCTTGAACGCTTGACCCGTTGCGCCTAGGCCGTCGTCGAAGTGGCGGTCAAGAGGTGTCATGAATCTCTCGAACATGCGCAGAACCTCGGTTCGAAGATGATGGGCGGATGCCAGCGTCCGTACATAGCATCACTCCAGGCACTCGCGCCAGGCGTAGCCTGGGGTACCCCAGGCTACGTCAGCGTGTGTCAACGGCATCGCGGAGGGAGTCGAACACATATCCAGCTATGTTGCAAACTGGGCCTGAGGCCCTGCGGCGCTATGACGGCGCGTGTCCTATCTGCACCGAAACGCCGAAAAACATAGGCATTTCGTGCTACACGGCAGGGTACTTAGTAAAGCGCCCTGCCCTCGGCTGGACCCCGGAAGCAGGGCTGCGAAACATCGGGCGGTGGCCCGTCGAACGCGCATCGCACCGCGAGCATGGGCCGTCGTCCGGGGAGAGGCAAGGCCCTGCATGGCACACGTGCTGCCCTTGGCGAAGCGCGTCGAGGTCGTGGCTCATCTTGTCGAGGGGGCGGGCATCCGACCCACATCGCGGCTCACCGGCGTGAGCCAGCCGGCGATCCTGTCGCTGCTGCTCCGGGTCGGTGACGGCTGCGAGCGGCTCCACAACCGGCTCGTGTGCGACGTCGACTGCCGCGCGGTCCAGGTCGACGAGATCTGGAGCTACGTGCAGAAGAAGCAGGCGCGCGTGCAGCCGGGCGACTCGCCCGAGGTCGGCGAGGCGTACGTGTTCGTCGGCATGGCGAGCGCGTCGAAGCTCGTGATCGCCTACCGCGTGGGGAAGCGGGACGAGGCGAACACCGTCGCCTTCATCAAGGACCTCCGCGCGCGGCTGGTGAGCGTCCCGCAACTCTACAGCGATGGGGGGGGCGCCCTACGTCGCGGCCGTGGGCGCCTCGTTCGCTGGCTCGGTCGACTACGCCCAGGTGGTCAAGAACTACAGCCGGAAGGTCCGCAGGGACGACGATCACAGGTACGAGCCGCCGCGCGACCCGTTCATCACGAAGACGCCCGTCTTCGGGATGCCCGACATGAAGCGCGCCAGCACGAGCCATATCGAGCGGCAGAACCTCACGATCTGGATGCACATTCGCCGGTTCACGCGGCTCTGCAACGGCTTCAGCAAGCGCCTCCCGCACCACAAGGCCGCCGTCGCGCTGCACATGGCGTTCTACAACTTCTGCCGCCCGCACGAAGCGCTGCGCGTGACGCCCGCCATGGAGGCCGGGCTGACCGATCATGTCTGGAGCATCGAGGCGCTCATTGCCGCGGCGCTCGCAGAAGCGCCGGGGGAGCCACCGAAGCTCAAGGCGCTCAAGCTCCCGGAGCCGCCCGCGGGGGCGCCTACGACGCCCGCCAGGGCCCTGCCGAACGGGCGCGGGTTCCTGCGGCTCGTCGGCAGCGCGCCGGCTGCGCCGGTGGCGCCTACGGAGCCGGAGCCGCCGTCAGAGCCGCCGCCCGCCCCGAAGCCGAGGCGGATGGTGCAGCTCTCGCTGTTCGGAGAGCCCAACGACAGCTGATCGGCTCATCGAGCAGCAGAGCGAGGTGCTAGCTGCGTCTTGTACGTGGACATCGTCCGATCCATGCTGGCACGACGAGGAGGCGCCGATATGCACCAGCGGGCAGTGCGGATAGTCGAGGCTCCAACCGAGCCGGATGTCATTCTTGGCCGTGCTGTCGCTCCAGACCAACAAGGGCTGACGGTTTACACACTCGTTCGAGGCTTCAAGCCGACGGGGTTCCTGTACAGAGATCGACATGGCAAGTCGCGCCATAAGTCTACGGCTCTCTACGACGCGCGCGAGTGGGAGGGCGTGTTCCACGAAGGGGAACCCTTGTACATGCGGCGGTTCGAAGTGCCACTTTCGGTCAGGCTAAACACTGTGCGCGAACTTGCTGCGCAGCACATCAATCACTTTGGAAGTAAAGTTCGCCAGCTCTTCCGATTCAACCGTGGCAACGTGTAGCTCTACTGGGGTACCGTCGATGTCCGCATAGAGCGTACTACTGCTATCGTCGCTCTCGTCGCAGCGCAGGTGCGCGGGTACCGATTTGTTCCGTCGCACGATAGAGCAGCTAGCGCTCCAGTTCATGTCGTCGTTCGTTGCCTCAGCCGGTCCAAATCCAAGGTCGTTCGGATCGGTGACGTCGGCGTCACTCCAAGTTTTCCGCACGGCATCTCTAAGGTGTTGATGGATCCGTTTCATCTGCTGAAGAGTGCCCATATCCGATCTCCCGCCCGCGAGGGGCCGTGCGAGAGCCGACCCTTGACAGGGGGGAGCGTCCGCCGGGCACACTGATGCCCGTGCGCGAAAGCGCTCCGCCGATCGAGGGGTCGGCGACTTGAGAGGCCGGGTTGCAGCCCGGCCTTTCGCTTAGACACCGTCTTTCGGGCGTCGCGTCAAGCACGTTTCTGCGCGCGCGTTCAGATTGACAGATCTATTTCTTGGGAAATGGACGGTTGGTCAGGGCAATGCCTGCTCAGCGCCGCCACATCCGCAGCTTCATCGCCAGCGCCTCGCGGGCGATGCGGAGCCGGCTCGCCGCGGTGCTCGGGTTCATGCGGCGCCGCTTGGCGTTCGCGACGAGGCTCTCCGGGTCGTCCACGGAGAGGAGCGCGTCGACCTGCCAGCCCGGGAGCTCGGCCATGGCGTCGAGCACTTCGCGGGCTTCGATCTGCGCGTGCATGTCGATGCCGACGGGCTCGCGCAGCAACCCGAGCGGCGACGGATGCAGCACGGCACGGCGCGCCCACGCGCTATGGACGTAGTGCGAGGCGAGGCGCCACGCGATGCCGTGCAGCCACTTCCTCAGCGCGTCGCGCGGCTTGTCCCGCGGGTCTGGGCGATAGAGCCCGCGACGGACGGCGTTCCAGGCGTTGAGCAACACCTCGGCCTCCACGTCGCGGCGGTCGCGTCGCGGGATGCCGGCGAGCGTCGCCAGGACGATGCCGCGCTCCGCGAGGATCGCGTCGATGCTCGGCTTCTTTCTGGGATGTCACGCGGTCGGCTGGCTCTTCGCCCCCTTCCGCCGGGGCTTCACCCGGATCTCCCGCACATGGGGCAGCGGTCCGCCGCTGCAAGCCCACCGAGAAGCTGCTCGACGGTGACGCCCGCTGCCTTCGCGGCGCGCTGCGCGGTCGCGGGCGAGCCGTTGAAGCGCCCGTTGGCGATGCCCTCGACGCAGTTCACGGACGTGCCCATGACCTCGGCGAGGCAGGCCCATGAGCCGTACGCGGCTCGCAGGTTCTTCAGCGCCGCCCGGAGGCGCTTGCGCTGCGTGGGGGTGAGGGAGAGGCAGGGGACGGAGCGGCGACGGCGTGCGGGCGCACCTCCGCCTTGCCCGCCGTCGGGCGGGATCAGGTATCGCTGCACTGTCGGACCTCGGTTGCTCGGGGTTCGGCCACGCAGCCCGGGGTGGTGGAACACCCGCGGGCTGCACTTCCTTGCGGCCGAACCTACGCGGCGAGATCCTCTGTCGCCACGCCCGTCAGGCAAAGTTGAGCACTCCGGCTCAAAGTTGAGCGTTACCCGAAGTAGAGTGTGTCGGCCTGGCGCTGCCAATGGCTTCGCGTAGGCGCGTGTGGCTGACAGGGGGCAGCCACGACAGCGCTGGTCTTCCAGCTCTCGGTACAGGACGCCCCATGCTGGGCTGCCTGTGGCTCGCGCGCTTACGCGCCAGCTGAGCGCGTGGTCGAGGCCGAGGTGGACCACGTTCACGCTCGAGGTCTCCGGCGGTCTTTCAGGGCGTGATTCCGCGAGATCGCCGGCCCTCTCTCGATGGCGCCTCCGGCGCGGGCGCGACCGGCGGCGTCGGGAGGCCGGCCTTCTGAGCGAGTGCTCCGGAGCGGGCGCGGATCCGGTCGACGAGCGCGGCTTGCATCGCGATCTCGGCTTCGTGGAGCTCGTCGAGATGACGTACCCATGTCGAGACACGCACGCGTGGCGGTCGTTGCCGGATCGGCTCCCTCGGGTCCGGCCCAGCGCCGAGCGCGGCTCGCGCCCTCGTCCGCCGTGCGAGCGCTTGCTCGAGGACACGCTCCTCGGGCCCGAAGGCGGCGGCGAAGGACCAGGTGACCATGTCGGACCTTGTAAGCAAAGCCTCCATAGCCGTCCACCAGTCCACCAATCAATCCAGGTGGGACCTAATCTGTCATATCCGGCGTTTCTTCGTTCGACACGGTAATTGGGCCATGCCACAGAATTTGAGCTGCGCGCAGGTCGCGCAGCGGAGGGTAGCTGTATGAGTAACAAGCCCAAGACTGTTCCTGTCGATCCGCACAAGCGGTCGACGCCTTCACCGGTTCCTCCTGGTGGTCGGGACTACCCCAAGCCCGGGCCGAAGAACGTCCCTGTAGACGGTCACAAGAGGTCCCCGCCCTCGCCGTTACCGAAGGGAAAGTAGAGATGTAGCGCCGGCTCGTCGCTCGGCGAGCGTGCTGAGTGGTGCTCGCGTCCGCACGTTGCCGGCGGCGTGCGGACGGTTCT
Organism: Sorangium sp. So ce281; assembly: GCF_051527395.1. Lineage (NCBI taxonomy): Bacteria > Pseudomonadati > Myxococcota > Polyangiales > Polyangiaceae > Sorangium > Sorangium sp. So ce281. The sequence continues at coordinate 7,990,446 of NZ_CP150322.1, read as the reverse complement.
GATGCTGTTGGCTGGGCGCTTCAACGGACGACGCCCACGGCAGGCGAGCCCGGTTTCCCGCTCCTGCGATGCGTCTGAAAGCTGTCGTCCATCGAGCGTGCGGCAGTCCTCGCATGACTCAACCCGTGGCAGGACGCCGGCCCTGCGCTCGCGACCGCGCGACGGACCTGACACGCTGAGTATGGCGGCGTGGCGGCGGTGCCCCCCATGCGGTCGGCCTCGCGCTGGCCCCTCCGCCGGCGGGCCGTCGAGGGCGTGAACCCGACCGCGGATCGCGGTAGAAGAGGGGCGCCATGCCCCGTTCGCCGACCGGCACGCTGTTTCGCAACGCCTGGGGAAAACTCTACGTTCGCGTTCTCGTCGGCGACAACGAGCGCGAGAGCTTCCCGCTCGATCCGAAGCTTACCGAGGAGCAAGCCGAGCAGCGCAAGGAGCTCGTCGCCGACCTGGCCGCGCGGCTGCGTGCCTCGCGCAACGTCACGCGCGACGCGATCGTCGCGCTGCTGGAACGTGCTGCGGTGCGCGAGGGTAGGGCGCTCCGCGACGTCGTCCAGGCGGTCGAGGTCGTCTGCAAAGGCGGCACACAAGCGAAGGTCGTCCCTGGCGGCAGCTCGGTGCCGAAGCAGGTCACCGTCCAGCAGTTCGGCGAGCTCTGGACCTCCGGCGAGCTCGCGCGCATGTACCCCGATCACGTCAAGACGAAGCGCAGCGTGGAGCAGGACTTCTACCGGTTCGACCGCCACGTGTACCCGATCGCCGGTCGTGTCCCCGTCGCTGCTTTCACACTCGATGACGCGGAGCGCGTCATGCGCGCGCTCCCGGCGATGTCGCCCGCTTCTCGCCGTCACATCGCGCAGCTCCTGCACCGGCTCATGGCAATGGCCGTCTTCCCTTGCCGTCTCCTCGCGACGAACCCGCTCCCCCGCGGCTTCCTCCCGAAGCTTGGCCCCGCGAAGGCGAAGGCGTGCCTCTATCCCGACGAGGACGCGCGCCTGCTGGCTTGCACCGCAATCCCGTTGTGCTGGCGCGTCCTGTGGGGGTTCTTGAACCGAGAGGGACCGCGCATCAGCGAGGCGGCGCGCCTGCAGGTGCAGGACGTCGACCTCGATCGCGGTGCGCTGCGCCTGGAGAAGAACAAGACGAACGACCCGCGCGCATGGGCGCTGTCGCCCGGCGTTGCTCCAGCGCTACACGCATGGCTCGCGCTGCGCGGCAACCCGGCTCCCTCTGCTCCGCTGTTCATCAACGAGGATGGCGAACGCTTCAGCGTCGAGCACGCGGCCGAGCGGTTTCGCGCGCACCTCCAGCTTGCTGGCATCGATCGCCCGGAGCTCTTCGAGGACTCTGACGAGCGTCAGCAGGTGCGCGCCCACGACACGCGCTCAACCTTCATCACTGTCGCCCTCGCGAATGGCCGGAGCGAGACCTGGGTCGCCGACCGAACTGGACACCGGAGCTCGATCATGATCCAGAGGTATCGCCGGGCGGCCAGGACGTTTGCAGAGCTGGGCCTCGGCGAGCTAGCTTCCCTCGCCGAAGCGATCCCCGAGCTCGGGGGAAAAGGCACGGGAAACGGCACGGAGGAGGGTGGGGGCAGGACGGCGAGGCGAATAACAGAAGTAAAATCAACATCTTGGCCCCGTGGCGAAATGGCAGACGCGGTGGATTTAAAATCCGCGGCCCTCGCGGGCGTCCCGGTTCGAGTCCGGGCGGGGCTACCAGGCAGGGGAGGTGCTCGTCGGCAGGGTCATGCTCTTCGACGAGAGCAGCGGTCGTACCCGAGCAGCTCGCTGCGAGGAGGGCCCGGCCAGAAGGGCCTGCCCGGCAGGCATGGCCGATGGACCGGTCCACAGGCGGCACGTACATCGCTCCGCTGGCAGGCTCCGCCGGCGTGCTGACCGTTCTCGCTACGTTGGGCTTTTCCTTCTGAGCCGGACTGTCCCGTCGTCTCCGACCGTCCGCGGGCCCATGGCCGGCCGCATCGTTGCGCATTTGTGATATTTGTTACGTTTCGAGGCTGTCGAGAGCCTCCCCGGAGAGTTGCAACTCAACCCGGAGGCTGTCGAGAGCCTCCCCGGAGAGTTGCAACTCAACCCGGAGGCTGTCGAGAGCCTCCCCGGAGAGTTGCAACTCAACCTGGAGGCTGTCGAGAGCCTCCCCGGAGAGTTGAAACTCAACCCGGAGGCCGGCGGGAGGTTTTCCCGCGGCGTGGCGTCGTCTGTCCGTGCTCCGAGACGCCCTTCTCCTGCCTGGGACAGTCGGCCAGGACCACGGCGGCTACACCCTCTGCGCTCCGGCCATGTCAGCTCACACGGTCCGATGATCGCCGCGCCGACTTGCCCTGGACGCCGCGTGCCCGTCACGGGTTTATGGAACCCTGTGGCCGTGCGATGAAAGACAAGAACCCGCTCGCCTCCGCTCCTCTGGGCTCGACAAGGCTCTTGGGTTCGAGTAAGGGGGAGCGCCATTACATGGATCTGGACATCGACTGTCTGCGCGAGGCGAAGGTAGAGAACGTAGAACGTCTTGCTCACGCGCTGGGCGTCAAGCTTCCCGAGCACAAGCGCCACGACAGGCGCGCCTACAACCGTGAGCTCATCCGCGTGGTGATGCAGGGCATCCGGCGCGACGCCGAGCGGTCGCGTGGCCGCAGGTTCTTCGGTCGCAGCTGACGATTCCAGCCCCACAGTAGGCCACGGAAGGACGCTGGCCGACACTGTCCCTCTCCCGCTCCTGACAAGACGGCAGTTCTCCGCATCGTTCGGAGAACCGCGCTCCAGCCGCCTACCGCCCCTGCGGCTTGCTCCGCAGCGTCAGCCGGCTCCCGGTCACCCGGCTCCGGGCCGCCATCAGGAGCGGCGCCGCCGGGGTGAGCGGATCCACCAGGTCGTTCACCTGGAGCATCGCCCTGTCCGCCACTTTCCACGCCGCCGACAGCCCCGACGCCCCCTGCTGGGGCGACCCGGCCAGATCCAGCGCCCGGCTCAGCTCCTTGCCCACCTGCGCGATGCGAGCGAGCTCCTCCCGCGACGACCCCCCCTCCTTCGCCGCCGCGTAGATCGTCCGCACCACCCCGAGCAGATCCCGCACGGCATCGAAGGGAAACGGCGGGACGCTGACCGGAATCGGCACTGAGCCAATGTACAGCAATTCGCCCCGCAATGGACCGATCGCATTCCCTTATCTCGCGTAAGATTTCCTCTAAATCGTCTCAGATGTAACTTTAGTAACAGAAATAATCAGTTGAGCGGCCCCACCGCCTCCTCCACCGCGGCGATGAGCGCTCCGCTCTGGATGAGCTCCGCGGCCGCCGCGATGTCGCGGTAGAGGGGGCGGTCCTCGGTGAGCCCGGGCACCACGCGGCGGATGGCGGCGTGGGCGGCGGCGACGCCCGCGCTGGGGCGGAGCGGGAGCCGCTGGTCGACGCCCTGGGCCGCCGTGATGAGCTCGATCGCCAGCGAGCTCCGGACGTTCTCGATCACCTGCGCGAGCTTTCGGGCGCTGATGCTGCCCATGCTCACGTGGTCCTCGCGGCCGGCGCTCGACGGGATCGAGTCGACGCTCGCCGGGTGGCAGAGCACCTTGTTCTCGCTCACCAGCGAGGCGCTCGCCACCTGGGCGATCATGAACCCCGAGTGCAGCCCGCTGTGCGGCGCCAGGAACGGCGTCAGCCCGGTCGAGAGCGCGGGGTTGACCAGCTGCTCCACCCGCCGCTCGCTGATGTTCGCGAGCTCCGCCGCCGCCATCGCGGCGAGATCCAGGGCGAGCGCGACCGGCTGCCCGTGGAAGTTGCCGCCCGAGATCAGCTCGGCGCCGCCGTCCGGCCCCTCCCCGAGGAACACCGTGGGGTTGTCCGTGACGCTGTTGACCTCGCGGGTCAGCACCTCGGCGGCCCAGGTGACCGCGTCGCGCGTCGCGCCGTGGACCTGGGGCATGCAGCGGAGCGAGTAGGCGTCCTGCACCCTGGGGCAGTCCGCGTGGCTCTGCATGATCTCGCTGCCCCCGAGCAGCGCGCGCAGGTTGCCGGCCGTGCCGGCCTGACCCGGGTGCGGGCGGACGCGCATCAGCCGCTCGTCGAACGGGCGCTTCGAGCCCATCAGCGCCTCGAGGCTCACCGCGCCGGCGATGTCCGCGACCGTGCACAGCGCGGCCGCGTCCCGCAGCGCCAGCGCGCCGAGCGCGGTCATGTACTGCGTCCCGTTGATCAGCGCGAGCCCCTCCTTCGCCGCCAGCTCGATCGGCGCGAGGCCGGCCTTCGCGAGCGCCACCGCGCTCGGCAGGAGCTGCCCCTCGAAGCGCGCCTCCCCCTCGCCGATGAGCGTCAGCGCGAGGTGCGCGAGCGGCGCCAGATCGCCCGACGCGCCGACCGACCCCTGCGCTGGGATGCGCGGGCTCACGCGGCGCTCGAGCAGGGCGGCGAGCAGATCGAGCACCTCCGTGCGCACCCCCGAGTGCCCCAGCGCGATCACCTGCGCGCGCAGGACGATCATGGCGCGCACCTCGGCCTCGCCGAGCTCCGGCCCGACCCCGCAGGCGTGGCTCCGCACGAGGTTGCGCTGGAGCGCCCGGATGTCGTGATCCGCGATGCGCGTCTCCGCGAGCGCGCCGAAGCCGGTGTTGATCCCGTACACCGCCGGCGCAGCGTCGCCCGCCGCCGCGATCGCGTCGATCGCCCGGCGCGAGGCCGCCGCCCGCTCGCGCGCCTCGGCGCAGATCGCCACCGGACGACCGCGCCGCGCGACCTCCTCGAGATCCGCGAGCGAGAGCGATCGACCGAGGAGCAACGGACGTGACGGACGTGACGGACGTGACGGACGTGACGGATCCGACGGAGGAGGCGGCGAAGAAGGAGAACCAGCGGCGGCGCTCGGCGTGGAAAGGGTCACGAAGGCGCACGCTAGAGCGGCGGATGCCCCGCGAAAAGCCAGCTGCGCGCCGTTGACGGAAGAATCCAGTGCCCCGCGGGGATCGAACCGCCTATCCTTCGGGCGCGCGTTCCCGGCCGAGCGCTGGTGAGCGGCTGCTTGCTTCCGATGCGCTTCGCCTTCGTCACCCTCGCCCCCCTTGCGTTTGCTGTCGCGCTCGCCTCGCCGAGCGCCGCTCAGCCCGTCGAAGGAGCGAGCTCCACGCAGGACTCTCCACCAGCCGCGCCAGCCGCGCCGGCCGCTCCGGCCACCGACGACTTCGAGGAGCGGCTCGTGCTCGACACCGGCCGCAAGCCGCCGCCGCCGCCGGATCCCACCCGGTGGACGTTCTCGTTGCAGGGCGAGTACCAGCTCCGCTACCGCGCCATGAGCGATCTGCCGCTCCGGGCGCCGCCCCTGTCGGCGCCGGGCGCGGCGACGCTCGGGCAGAGCCAGTACATCGCCCACTGGCTGCGCCTCTCGCCGCGCCTCCACTTCAAGGACAAGGCCTCGATCGTGGCGCAGATCGACGTCGTCCGGGGGCTCATCGCCGGGGACACCACGCGCGACGTCGAGCAGGTGCGCGACGCGCGCGCCGCCCTCGCGTGGTACGAGGTGCACCCGCGCGCCCTCTACCTGGAGCTGCCGTGGGCGCTCGGCGTCGTCCGGGTCGGCCAGCAGAGCGCGCACTGGGGGATGGGGCTCGTCGTCAACGACGGCGAGCGCGCGAGCGTCTTCGGCGACCACGAGCGCGGATCGCTCATGGAACGCGTCCTCTTCGCGGCCGCGCCGCTGGGGAAGGGCGGGCCGCTCCACGTGACCGTCGCGGCCGACCTCGTGTTCGAGGACAACGCGGCCGACCTGCTCGGAAACGACGTCGAGGGGCAGGACGAAGGCGAGGGCGATCGCGCTTTCCAGGCGGTCGTGTCCGCGCTCTGGCGAGAGCGGTACGGCGAGATCGGGATCTACGGCGCCATGCGGCGGCAGGCGCGCGAGCGCCGCGCGAAGACGAGCTCGGCCCGGTTCAACGAGATGCTCACGGCCGGCATCCTCGACGTCGCAGGCAAGTTCAACGCGCCGGTGCCGGGGGGCGGCGCCCACATCTACGGCGAGCTCGAGGCCGCGGTGATCCTCGGCGCGGCGTCGTTCGCCCCGAGCGGGCCCCCGCCGCCCTCCGGCCACGGGTTCGGGCGCTCGCCCGTGGCGGTGCGCTCGATCGGCGGCGCGGCGACGCTCGGCGCGGTGCACGTCGCGGGCCGCGGGGGGCGGCCGGCCGAGCGGTGGGGGCGCGTCGTCACGGAGATCGAGGCCGGCTACGCCTCGGCCGACGACGACCCGACGGACGGCGTCTCGCGGCGCTTCACCTTCGACCCGAGCCACAACGTCGGGCTCCTCCTGTTCGACGAGGTGCTCGCCTGGAAGACCGCGCGCGCCGCCACGATCGCCGAGCGGGAGCTCTTCGCCGCGTCCCCCGAGCCAGGCATCAGGTCGCTGCCGTCCAAGGGGGGCGTGCCCGGCGCCGCCTACGTGAACCCGCGCGTCCTCGTGCGGCCGGCGCGCTGGCTCGACCTCAAGGCGGGCGCGGTCATCGCCGAGGCGACCTCGGATCTGGTCGATCCTTACGGCGCCCCGCGGGCGGGCGGCAGCCTGGCCAACTACGACGGCGGCGACAGCCGCCGCCGCGATCTCGGCGTCGAGCTGGACCTCGGCGTCGACGCGCGCATCGCGATGGGCAGGCTCGTCACCCTCCAGTTCGGCACCGAGGCCGGGGTCCTGTTCCCCGGCGGCGCCTTCGACGACGCCGCGGGCGCCGAGCTCCCCGATCAGTACCTGCTCACGCTCAAGCTGGGCGTGATCCACTGAGCTGGCCAGGGCGCGCCGGGCCCCCGGTCGAGCCCGCGCGGGACACAGCAGACGAGGGCCGCCCAGGGTGCTAGAGGGCGGTTGCGAGGGCCGCCCGCCCGCGCGCCGCAGCGGGCGCCTCTGGCAGACAGCAGGGAGAAACGATGCGCAAACGACTCGCGCTGAGCCACCTTCCGACACCGATCCAGCGCCCGCAGCGGCTCGCCGAGGCGCTCGGCGTCGACCTCTACGTGAAGCGCGACGACATGACGGCGGGCGCGGAGGCCGGCAACAAGATCCGCAAGCTCGAGTACCTGCTCGCCGCCGCGCGGGAGGAGGGCGCAGGCTGCGTGATCACCTGCGGCGGCCTCCAGTCGAACCACGCGCGCGCGACCGCGCTGGTGAGCGCCTCGCTCGGCCTGCGTTCGGTGCTGTTCCTGCGCACGAGCGACCCGTCGGCGGCCGCGCCGCTCGAGGGCAACGTGCTGCTCGACCGGCTCGCCGGCGCGGAGATCCGGCTGATCTCGCCCGAGGCGTACAGGGAGCGCGCCGCCCTGATGGCCGAGGCGGCCGCCGAGATCCGCGCGGCGGGCGGCCGGCCGTACGTGATCCCCGAGGGCGGCTCGAACGGCCTCGGCGCGCTCGGCTACGTGCGCGCGATGGAGGAGATCCGGAAGCAGCTCGATCTCGGCCTCGCGGGGGGCAAGCCGTTCGACGTCATCGTGCACGCGTGCGGCTCCGGCGGGACGGCGGCGGGCACCGCGCTCGGCGCGGCCCGCTACGAGGTCGCCGGCGAGGTGCGCGCGATGGCGGTCTGCGAGGACAGGGCGACGTTCGCGCGGATCGTGGTCGGGATCATGGACGACGCGCGCGCGCTCGAGCCGCGCCTCGGCTCGCCCGCCCGCCTCGTGATCGACGACGCGGCGAAGGGCCCTGCCTACGGGGTGTCCACGCCGGAGCAGCGCGCGCGGATCCTCCAGGTGGCGCGGCTGTCGGGCCTCGTCCTCGACCCCGTGTACACGGGCAAGGCGTTCTCCGGGCTCTGGGACCTGGCCGAGCGAGGCGAGCTCTCGGGCAAGCGGGTGCTGTTCCTGCACACCGGCGGCCTCCCCGGCCTCCTCGCCCAGGGCGCGACCTTCGCCGACGCGCTCTAGAGCAGATCAGCGCCTCAGGGCGCGCCGCGCCACCACGCGTCGGCCATCGACGCGTCTTCCAGGGTGTCGATCTCCATGTAGCCGCCGTGGGTGTCGAGCTTGTGGAGGTCGGCGCCGGACTCGATCATGTGCTCTAGCAGATCGATGAGGTACGCCCGCTGGAACGTGCGGCCCTCGCGGAACTCCGGCCGCTCCGAGAAGGCGTCGCGCGCGGCGTCGAAGGCGGCCAGGAACTGCCCGGCGCCCCGCGCCGAGAGCTTCATCACCCCGATGAACTCGCCGGTCGCGGCCTCCGAAGGGATGCGGCGCGAGATCTGGAGGACGCGATCCCCCCCGGCGCCGCCGGCGCGGAGCTTCTCGGCGTCGGTCTCGGGGTGCTGCGAGCGGCCCACGTAGCGGCGCCGCCAGTCCGTGTCGCACGCGAGCGCGATGTCGTGCGGGGAGCGGACCAGCCCCGCCACGATCTCGGGCCGGTAGACGATGTCGGCGTACGTCGAGACGAAGCCGCCCTCGAGGTGCTCGCGCGCGCAGAGGAGCGAGAGAAGGATGTTGTTCTGCTCCCAGTCGCGGTTCTCGACGTACGTCAGATCCGGGTAGGCGGCCCGGATGACGTCGGCCTTGTAGCCGCAGACGAACACGATATCCGACCGCCGGAAGCCGCCCGCGGCGAGCGCCTCGAGGATGCCGTCGAGCATCGGGCGCCCGAGGATCGGGACCAGCGTCTTCGGCAGCTCTTCGGTCAGGTGACGCAGCCGGCTGCCCCGGCCCGCCCCGATGATCACGGCCTTCACGACACCGCTGTTAGCATGAACGGAGTCGGTTCATCACGGACAATCACGGGGATTCCCGCGGAATCCCGCGAAGATAGAGGCGACCCGAGGCCGCGCGGACCCGGGGCCCGTTACGGAATCGTGACCGTGAGCTGACCCCCTGCCGCGCGCCCCCGGGTTAGGACGCGAACATGGAGATCGCGATCGTCCTCATCGCCCACTCTACGCTCTCGGTCTTTTTCCAGACCTTCTTCCTGCACCGGTACGCCTCGCATCGGATGTTCACGATGTCGAAGCCATGGGAGCGGATTTTCCACTTCCTCACGTACCTCACGCAGGGCTCGTCGTACCTCGTCCCCTGGGTTTACGCGATCTTGCACCGCATGCACCACGCGTACAGCGACACGCCGAAGGATCCGCACTCGCCGCGGTACTACTCGAATGTCGTCCGGATGATGCTGGACACCGCGCACCGCTACGACGAGATCTACGCCAGCACGGCCAACGTGGAGCCGCGGTTCCTCGGCGGCTACCCCCAGTGGCCCACGCTCGACCGCATCGGCAACGCGTGGATCGGCCGGCTCGCGTGGGGCACCGGCTACGTGCTCTTCTACGTGGCCTTCGCCTCGCACTGGTGGCAGTTCCTGTTCCTCCCGCTCCACTGGACCATGGGCCCGCTGCACGGGGCGATCGTGAACTGGTGCGGCCACCGCTACGGCTACCGCAACTTCGACAGCGACGACGACTCCCGCAACACGCTCGCCCTCGATCTCGTGACGCTCGGAGAGCTCTTCCAGAACAACCACCACAAGTACGCGATGAGCCCGAACTTCGCGGTGCGGTGGTTCGAGATCGACCCGGCCTATCAGGTCATCCGCGTGCTTGCCTGGGTGGGGATCATCCGGATGTCCGACAAGGTCCAAGTCGCCCGGCTGGAGCCCGAGGTCGCGCGGGCCGAAGGGTAGAGCGGTCCGCCGGCCGCGCGCGCAGCGCGGCCGGCCGTGAAGCGCGGCGCGCGGCGCCGAGGCCCCGCGCGCAACGGCTCACGCGAACAGCTGCCGGAACGCGCCGGGGACGTCCTTCGGGCCGATCTGCTCCTTGCGCTTGTTGAACTCCGGCAGACACGCCTGGTAGGCCGCGTCCACCCGCAGATCGCTCCCGTCCCAGCCCGGACGCCAGATCTCCATCGTCTCGCCCGCGAGATCGATGACGTCCTTGAACTGCCCGCGCTCCTTCAAGATCTGCGTGCTGAGCCCGTACATCAGCAGCCCGCCGGGGATCGCCCCGAGCGCCGTCGTGGCCAGGGCCGGATAGCAGATGCGCGCCGTCTTCGCCCCGAACCGCTCCCGGATCTCCGCCATCGTCTTGCGCTGGAGGATCTTCGCGCCGGCGAGCGGGCCCATCGCGTAGACCGGATCGTCGCTCGGGTAGTCGTAGTCGCAGAAGGACACCACGCTCTCGCCCTTCGCGATGAGCCCCGCCGCGGCGAGCGGCTCGACCCACAGGAGCGACGACGTGCCCATGAACTTGTTGGTGCGCTCGATGTCCGCGTCGTTCGCGACGTCCACCTCGACGAGGCCGAGCTTGCGGATGTTCTCCGGGCGCGAGAAATCAGGGATCTGGAGCACCGGATCGAACGCGACGTCGAGGTCCTTCACCTTCGTCGGCCCGTGCTCCGCGTACCGCTTCATCGCGCCGGCCGCGATGCCGTTCACGAGGTGCACCGCCCGATACCGCTCCTTCAGCGCGGCGACGACCTCGTCGATCACCTGCGGCCTCGTGGCGTCGTTGTTCCAGAAGCGCGCGGTGAGCCCCTCGGCCGCCGCCGCGTCCGAGATCGCCTTCACGTGGTGCGGGCCGATCTGCATCTTCTCGCTGTCGAAGTGCACGGCGAAGACCGCGGCCCGCTCCCCGAAGAGCAGCTGCAGGGCGAGCGCCCGGGTCATGCCGTTCGAGCCGCCCAGGATCAGCACCGCCGTGTCCGGCGCGATGCGCGCGCCCGCCGGGCTGATACGGGCGCGGTGCGCCGCGAGCTGCTCGGTCGCCACGCGGGCGCCGTGCTCGGCCAGCGAGCCCACGAGCGCGCGGCGATCGAGGCCGCCGAGAGGAAGCTTCTTGAAGGTCTCTAGGTCATCCATCACGTCCGGGGTCTTACCGTCTCCAGCGCTCGGCGTCACGACTGGACAGCTGCAGGCCGTCCGAGCGCTCCCTGGGCGGCGCTCGAAGGGAAGCCCCGCCTCCGTCCGAGCCGTGATAGATAGATCGCGTGAAGACGGTTCTTGTCACTGGCGGCAGCGGGTTTATCGGGCGCGGTCTCGTGAAGGAGCTGCTCGCGCGGGGTGATCGGGTCACGGTGCTGACGCGCGACGTGGGGCGGACGCAGGCGGCGCTGCCCGGGGCGCGCGTCGTGTCGTGGAGCTCGGACGCCCCGGGGCCGTGGTTCGAGGAGGTCGACGGCGTGGACGCGGTCGTCCACCTCGCGGGCGAGACCATCGTCAAGCGGTGGACCGAGGAGGCGCGGCGCGAGATCCTGAGGAGCCGCGTCGACACGACCCGCCTCATGGGCGAGGCGATCGGCAAGGCCAGGCGCAAGCCCGGCGCGTTCCTCTGCGCGTCCGCCGTGGGCTACTACGGCCCGCAGCCGGGCGACAAGGTGCTCGACGAGGACGCGGCGCCCGGCGAGGGCTTCCTCGCCGACGTCGTCGTCCGCTGGGAAGAGGCGGCCCGCGCCGTCGAGGAGCAGCACGGCGTCCGCTCGGTGCAGCTGCGCATCGGCGTCGTGATCGGCGAGGGCGGCGGCGCGCTCGACAAGATGATCGCCCCCTTCCGGTTCTTCCTGGGCGGGCCGGTCGGCGACGGCAAGCAGGTCATCTCGTGGATCCACCGCGACGACGTCGTGGGGATGACCCTGCTCGCCCTGGACAACGACGCGGTGCGCGGCCCCTTCAACATGACCGCGCCGCACGCGCAGACCGGCGACGAGGTCGCGCAGGCGATCGGCGCGGTGCTCCACCGGCCGTCGTGGCTCCGCGTGCCCGAGGCCGTGGTGAAGCTGGGGATGGGCGACGCGGCCGAGATCGTCACCACCGGGCAGCGCGTCTATCCCAGGCGGGCGGAAGAGCTCGGATACCAGTTCCGCTACGCCCGCATCGCGCCCGCGCTCGAGTCGATTCTCCGCAGCTGAGCGCCCCCGCGCGGGCCGAGCGCCGGCCGCCCTGCGCCAGGGCGCGGCCGCGCTCCGGCCCCGTTGAAGCGGCGCCGCGCTGGCGGGCAGCTGGGCGCCGCGGCACGGCGCCCAGCTGCTGCCTGCACGAGACAAGAGCCGCCGGTGGCGCGCTGAGAAGTCGACCTGTGTCGAGCAGCGCACCATCGGGAGCCCGGACGGCGGTTTCCCAGCGCTCCCCCAAGCGCTCCGTCCGCTTCCATGCTTACGTCATCGCGCTCCGAGAATCTCTCGGGATGAGTTGGATTGGCGCGTGCAGGGTATCCCGACTGGATGTCGACGTGTACCCCTCCAGAAGCGCCGCGAGAACCAAACTCGTTAGGGGAATCCCTTTGCCGCAGCGCACAATCGCGGGGTTGCTCGTCTTCCTCTTCTGAGGCTCGTCCGAGGCGCAGTTTCTGGTGCGTGAGAGAGGGGAGGAGCCAGGCGCAGTCTGCGCTCGCTGTCCGGACAGCGGATCACCCCCGCGCGGCTCCGTTGTGGTTCGTCGTGGAGCCCCGGCGCGGCCGGCGGGCGCGCGGTCGTGCAGGCGCGCTCAGGGGCTGAGGCCACGACTCTGGAGGATCTCTCGCACCACCGCCTGCGCGGAGCCTGTCAGCTCGGAGAGCGAGCCGCGGGCGAGCTCCACGAACTTCATGCCGCGCACGCGCTTGAGCGCCTCGACGGCCACGGCGCGCTCCTCGGCGCCCTCGTGCTGGAGGATGCCGAGGAGCATCTCGCCGGCCTCGAGGGTGTCGATCTTCGCGATCGCCCGCACGGCGCTGGCGCGCACGGCGGCGGCCTGCGACTCGCGGTAGATGCGGGCGAGCGGATCGAAGGCGTGGGCGAAGCGCAGCTCTTCCAGCGCGCGGGCGGCCTCGTGGACCACGGTGGGGTCGGGATCCACGAGCGCGTCGCGGATGGTGATGAACGTGCGCTTGTAGAGGAAGTGGGAGAGCGCGCGGACGACGGCCACCCGGATCTTCGGCTCGGCGCGGCGGAACAGGCGCTCGAGCGGCGAGAGGATCGTGTAGAGCTCGACCGTCGCGAGCTGCTCCGCGAGGCTGATGAGCTGCTGCGCGGGGGCGGCCTCGGGCGTCGCGCCCTCGACGGCGAGCGCGGTGAGCCGGGCGAGCATGGCGCGGCGGCGGGTGACCTCGGACCACTGCGCCGGGTCGAGCACGATGTCGCCGCACGCCTGGGCGGCGCTGCCGGCTTGCTCCCACTCGACGAGGTCGATGTGCCAGACGTCGGGGAAGCCGAGCTCGTGGCGGAGGTGCGCCGGCAGCGGAGCGGCGTCGATCGGCAGGTCCTGCGCGTTCACGTAGCGGCGGCCGGCGCGGGCGTAGTGCTTCTTCCGGGTCTCCTCGAGCGGCAGCTGCGTCAGGGCGCGGTAGACGCCGCCCACCTTGCTGTACTGCCCCGCCTCGCCGAGCGCGATCACCGCGGCGAGCAGCGCGTTCTCGGCGATCTCGGGGGGGGCGGCGCGCTTCTGCGAGACGGCGGACACCTCTTGCCAGAGGCGGGCCTGCGCGAGCACGGCGAAGTTGGCGACCGCGACGAGCCCCTCTTTCCGGGCGTACGCGGCCATCTCGCGGGCGAGCGTGGCGGCGGCGGAGATCTCGCCCTGCTTCTCGGCCGCGGCGACGGCCTCCTCGTAGGACTGGAGCGCGTAGTAGCGCAGGTGGTCCTCGCGCAGGATGCGGATGACGTTCACGTAGCCCTCGAGGACGTGCTCGAAGGCGCGGCTCTCGCGCCCGACGGCGATGAGGACCTGGTAGCAGTCGAAGGCGCGCTCGCGCTGGCCGATGGTCTCGTACCTGTCGGCGGCCTCCTCGAGCAGGTGGACGGAGGCGAAGACGGCCTCGCGCGCCGCCGCGGCGTCGCCCGTGCGGAGCGAGGTGCGGGCGAGGTTGAAGCGGGCGAGGCCGGCGGCGTAGAGGTCGCTGCCCGACGAGGAGAGCAGCTGGGCGAGGCGCGACCAGAGGGCGCGGGCGCGGGCGAAGTCCTGCCCGCGCTCGCGGGCGATGGCGGCCTGCGCGACGAGGCCGGCGGCCTCGTACTCGTCGGCGGCGCGGCCGTAGAGCCGCTTCTGCCGCTCGGGGTCCTGCTCGCGCTCGGCCCAGGCGAGCACGGTGCGCGCGCGGTCGATGTGCGGGACCTTGGCGATGAGCGGGCGCTGGCTCTGCTCGTTGCCGCCGTACCAGGAGACGGTGAGCGCGCTCCGCGCGTCGCCCAGCCGGACCAGCACGTCGCGGAGCTCGTCCGTCATGGCGACGTACTCCTCCTCGCGGGCGATGGTGTGCTGGAGGGCGCTGAAGAGCGCGTCGCGCGCGCGCGTGAGGTCGCTCCTGGCCAGCGCGGAGCGGGCCTCGTCGCGGAGCTCGTGCAGGGGGCGGACGCCTTGGGTCATGCCGGGAGCGAGCGTAGTACACCGGCCCAGGCCGAGGGGGCGGCGTGTGGGGCGAGGGCTCGAGGCATCCCCTCGAATTCTTCGGAAAATTCACAAGGAGACGGGGAGGCGGGGAGGGAAATCTTCAAAATACTCCCCGTCTCCCTGTTCAATTTTTCCGCTGAAAAGGGCTGCAAAACGAGGGGATTCCTCAGGGGCGCGGGGATGGAGTAGCCGTCAAACGGCGCATCGCCGGCTCGGCGTGAGGCAGCCCGCGGAAGCGTGAGAACCGGGCGGTCGATGCGGCGGCGGGCTGCTAGAGCGCGGCCGATATGAAGCTGTTTCACCAGACTCTGATGCTCGCCTGCTCCGCCGCGTTCTCCGTCTCTTGCGGCGGCGCGGCCGAGCGCGCGACGCTGCTCGACGAGGTGGGGAGCGCCGAGCTCGCCGCGTCGGCCGCGCCCCGCGCGCGGCGCGCCAGCCAGGCGACGCGCGCGCCGGGCGATCACCGCTTCTGCGGGTGGCTGCACGAGTTCCTTGGAGATCCCGAGTCGACGGAGCTCGGATACGACACCTTCGCGGCCCACGCCGGGGCGTTCGACGCCGTGCACCCGAAGTGGTGGCGCGTCGCCTCGCCGACCAGCTTCGAGAACCACCCGCGCGGCCGGGAGGCCCCGTTCGCCGGCTTCCACGACCGGCGCGTCCTCGACGGCACGACGGCCGGCGGCGCGCGGACCCGGCTCATCCCCCTCATCGCCGCCATCGACCGGCCCGACGTCGCCGCCGTGCACGCCATGCTCCACGATCCCGCGCTCCGGGCGCGGCACGTGGCGGGCGTCGTCGCGCTCGTGATGGAGAACGGTTACGACGGGATCGACATCGATTACGAGCACCTCTCGTCCGTCCTCGGGCCGGGCGAGACCGTCCGGGCCGAGCGGGCCGCCTTCTCGGCGTTCGTCGACGAGCTCGCGCGCGCCCTCCACGCGCGTGGAAAGGAGCTCTCGCTCGCGGTGCCGGCGGTCGCGTCCGCGAAGGGCGTGTTCGACTACGAGGCGCTGAGCGCCTCGGCGGATCACGTGCACGTGATGAGCTACGATTACCACTGGCACGGCGGAGCGCACGTGGGCCCGGTCGCGCCGCTCGGTTGGCTGGAAGAGACCGTCTCGTACATCGGGTCGCTCGACGGCGGCGCGCGCCGCGAGAAGTTCATCTTCGGGCTGCCGAACTACGGTCTCCTCGGGCCGGAGGCGCCGGCGAGCGGGGGAGCCGTGGTGGGGTGCGAGCCGCTCAGCAAGTGCCTGGATCTCGCGGGCGACGGCTACGAGACGAGCACCGACCACATGAGCCGGTGCCCGGACGACGAGGGGGGGCGGCTCGCCGCGGGGAGGTCGCCGAACCGGCTCCTCTCGAGCGGGGAGCGCCTCTTCTTCGAGGATCTCGCGTCGCTCGAGGAGAAGGTCGCCGTCGCCGAGCGGGGTGGGCTCGGCGGGGTGACGTACTGGAGCATCGGCGGCGAGCCGGGCGGGGCGGCGTTCTTCTCGATGATCGAGCGCCACTTCCCGAGGTGATCGCCGCGCCCTGCGGGCGCCCCATGTCCCTGCCGGGACAGGCGCTCAGACCTCGAGCGCGCCCCGGCGCTGGAGAGGGCAGGGGAGCGCGAGCCAGAGGACGGCCGCCGCGGGCGCGAAGGCGGGGGAGGTGTTCAGCGGCGAGGGCCGCGGCGTGGTAGGGTGCGCGCCGTTACAGCGAGAGGAGAATCCTGTCATGGCACGCACCCCGTCCACGATGCTTGAGCTGGGCACCCCGGCGCCCGACTTCAGGCTGCCCGACTTCACAGGCAAGCAGGTCGCGCTGTCGGATTTCAACAGGCAGCGGGCGCTCCTCGTGATGTTCATCTGCAATCATTGTCCGTTCGTCAAGCACATCCGCCACGAGCTCGCCCGGCTGAGGCGCGATTATGGCGCTGACGACGTGGCCATCGTGGCCATCAACTCGAACGATATCGTCGCGTATCCAGCGGACAACGCCGAGGCGATGGCGCGCGAGGCGCGCGAGGTCGGCTACACGTTCCCTTACCTCCTCGACGAGGCGCAGCAGGTCGCCAGGGCGTACCGGGCCGCGTGCACGCCGGACTTCTACCTCTTCGGCCCCGATCGCCGGCTGGTCTATCGTGGCCAGCTCGACGACAGCCGCCCTGGCAACGACGTCCCCGTGACGGGCCGCGATCTCCGCGCCGCCATCGACGCGGTGCTCTCCTCGGCGCCCGTCGCCTCCGAGCAGCGCCCGAGCATCGGTTGCAACATCAAGTGGAAGCCCGGCAACGAGCCGGCGTATCACGGCTGAACGCCGTAACGATCCCGAGGCGCGCGAGGCGAGGTCGCCCCCCGTCGGCCGCCGCTCTGGGCAGAACTGGCGCCGAGGGGCGGCGGGGGAGACGCATCGGCAACGTGGTGCCGGGTGCGTGTTCAGGCGACACGGACGCGCTGGAGCCGCCCGGCGGCGCGCCCAGGGGCGCCGAGGCGCGGACCACACCTTGTGCGGTGATCGCGCCGCTGCAGGCTGCGTTTGTCATGGAGCATAGACCGTCAGAACACTGATACTATGGAGACGCAGCACGGGGGAGTGAGACCGCATCTCGGGGGCGCGTTCCTCGCGACGTCCTACATTCGCCTGCATGGTGAGTGGATCGCGGCATGAGGCCGAGGTCAACTCCAGTCACGCTCTCAGATCAACAAGCGCGGTCCGAAGGCGGTCGGCTCTCCCACTTCGTGAGCACCCATGCGACATGACACGGCCAAGGCCAAGGAAGAGGATCTCCTATGCAGAGCTGGATCGGCCCGGAGCGCCAGGCGCTGGCGAAGAGCGCGGCGAAGGTGCTCAAGGACAACGCCGTACACAACCGCAGCGGTCTCCCACCATTTCGATTGCCGCAGGTCGCGCAGCAGATCCTCGACGGGCTGTTCCATTTCTCCTCCGCCGGCGACACGGCGTCCGTCCTGTCGTTCGGGCAAAAGCTCGGGCAGCAGGGGCTCGGGCTGCGAGCTCTCCTCGGGCTGAGCCGCGTCCTCTTGCGCGAGGTGCTGGCGCGTCTGCCCGCAAGCACGCCCGAAGCGCTGGACGCGGTGGCGTTCGTGAACGACTACCTGACGCTGCTCGTCGACGCGGTGGCAGAGCAGGAGAAGCGCGAGGTCGGCGTCCAGCGTGACGAGATGCAGCTCGCGCTCGAGCGCGCCATCCATAACCGCGAGCGCGAGCTGCGCCGGGTGATCATCGAGCTCTCGACGCCGATCATGCCCGTGCACGATCATATCCTGGTGCTGCCGCTCATTGGAAAGCTCGACACCGAGCGAGCGGGGAGGATCACCGAGTGCCTGCTGCGCGAGGTGGTGGACCGGCAAGCGCGCACCGCGATCATCGACGTGACCGGCGTGCCGGCGATGGACGCCGAGGCCGTCGACGCGCTCGTGCGCACCGCGCGCGCGCTCGACCTCCTCGGCACCCACCCGGTGCTGGTCGGCATCCGCCCTGAGGCCGCCCGCGCGCTGAGCGATCAGGACGCTCACCTCGCGGGCATCGTGGTCCTGGCCAATCTTCAAAGCGGCATCCTCTACGCGCTGCGGCGGGAGGGGCTCGAGGTGTGTGGCAGTCCGACCCCGCAGCGAGGGGCTGCTCGATTGTACCGCGGCCGTTGACGAGCGCGCCGCGAGCTCACCCTGGGAGGAAACCATGGAGATTGACACGACCAAGCCGCACGTCGGCCGGGTTTACGACTACGTTCTTGGAGGGCACCACAACTACGAGGTGGATCGCGCCGCTGCCACGGCGATCATGAAGCTCGTACCCACCTATCCGAAGTATGCGAGGCTCAACCGCTGGTTCATCCAGCTCGTGGGGCAGCGATGGTCCGATGCGGGTATCACGAGCGTGCTCGATCTCGCCTCGGGGCTACCGACGCAGGGCCATCTCAACGACTACCTGCCTGATGCGCGCATCCTGTTTTCGGACGTCGACCCGGTGAGCGTGATCTATGGCGAGCAGATCCTGGCTGACAAGCCGAACATGCGTTACATCCAGGCCGATCTGCGAGACCCGCCGCCGTTGCTCGCGGCGGCGGCGCGGTTCTTCGGCGCAGAGCGCCGCATCGCGGTCGGATGCATCGGCATTCTCTACCTGATGGACGATGAGAGCTTGCGCGACCTCCTGCAGAAGCTGCACGCGTTCTGCGCCCCTGGCAGCGTGCTGGCGCTCAGCTTCATCATGTCGCGCGGCGCCGAGGCGGCGGGCCAGCTGAGCAGCGCCGGATCTCTCGCCGGGGTCAAGGTCTACCCGCGCACGCCCGAGGAGATCGCGGCGCTCATGGCCCCATGGAAGCTGGATGAATGCCGTCCTCTGGCGGAGTGGCTCGGCATCGACGACTTCATGACCGAGGAGGAGTACGCGGTGAACCCGTTCGAGATGCGGGGCTTGATCGCGCATCACTGAAGGAACGGCCGAACGCCATCTCCCCATCCATTTCGGTAAGAGCACCGAACAGGTTGAAACTCGCCTGGATTCGTTCTGCCGCGCGTCGCCTGGGGGATGGGCCGTCTCCATCTCCCCATCTCCCCATCTCCCCATCTCCCCATCTATTTCCGTAGGCCCGAGGAGGGAGGTTCTGCCGCACGGCGCCTGGGGGATGGGCCGATGTTTGAGCACGTGGCCTGAGCCTTGCCCAGCGGGCAAGGCTCAGGCCACGTGCGAGTTCGGCGGGGCCCCCAGGCGCCGTGCGGCAGAACCTCCCTCCTCGGGCCGGTCCTGCCGGTCTTTCTCCCCGAGGATCGCCTTGGCCGCACTAGCCCGAGCCGCCCCACTCGCCACCGTCGCGTGGTCCACCACCCAGTGCGCATCCAGCAGATCCAGGTAGTCGAGGTCCAGCTCCCCCCCGGAAGGCAGCATGAACACCGCCGAGATGTGCGCGTGGCTGTGCACCGCCTGCACCATCTCCCGCGGGATGTAGAGCGCCGCGTGCGTGAAGAGGTGCACCACCGGCGTGCGCGGGTCGTGGTGCCGCGTCAGATCGAGATCCGTCGCGAGCTCCGCGAACACGCGCGCCGGGTTCCTGCCCCGCTCCCCCTTGAACGACAGGAGGTGTGCCGTCGGCAGCTGCCCGTTCTTCGCCCGGTAGAGCTCGTACAGCCGCGCGTCGAAGAAGCGGAACGCCACGTCCTCGCCCTCCAGCAACAGCCGCTTGCCCGTCGCGATCGCCATCCCCCGGGCGAACGTCTGCCGATCGCCGCGCATCGACGCCGACGCGTCGATGAGCAGGTAGTGGATGCGCCGCTGCTCGTCCCGGCTCTGCTCGCGCGCGAAATACAGCACCTCGTTGTCCGCGATGCGGCGCGCCAGCTCCATGTCGTCCCACGCGAGCTCCGTCAGCACCATGCTGTCGATCGAGCCGCGCGTGCCCAGCCCCGAGTAGCCGTGCGCCGCCGTCGTGCCCGCGGCCGGGCGCGTCTTCGTCTCGAGCACGCTCGGCAGGATCTCCAGCGAGAAATTCACGATGTCGTTCGCCTCGGGCGACGAGAGCGCCGCGAGCAGGTCGACCTGGGCGAGCGCCCCGGCCGACGCCTCCGAGCCCAGCATCCCGAACAGGCGCAGCGTCTCGATGTCGAGCGCGTCGGACATCGTGAGCACGTACAGCCGGGAGACGTCGAGCGCCTCCAGCGCCCGCTGCTCGAACTCGCGCCGCGCCGACAGGAACAGCCCGCGGAGCTGCGGCTCGATCCCCTCGAAGAGCGCCGCGTCCGCGGGGAGCATCGCGCGGTAGGCCGGCGGCGTGTGGGTCCGCGCCGCGACCGCGCCGAAGAGGCGCGACAGCACGACCGTGACCAGGTCGTCGCTCATCCGGAGCTGCGCCGCGCACCGCGCGGCCTCGCTCTCCGCGAGCTCCCGGAGCACCGCCCGGTACCCCTCCACGATGCGCTCCGCGTCCCGGAGCCGGCCCGCGAGCTCCTTCGGATCGCAGCGCGGGCCGAGCTCCAGCTGCTCGCGCGGCGTCGAGAAGAGCAGGCCCGCGTCGTGCACCAGCGCGAACGGCAGGACCACCCCGAGCCGCTCCAGGCTCTGGTGCCACCGGATCGCGCGCAGCGCGAGCGACGAGCTCAGCGGGCGCACCTGCGAGAACGCCAGCGTGCCGAGCGGGCCGGCGATGGAGGGGTTCGCGAGCTGCGACGTGGGGACCGGCACGGCTACAGGCGCGCGGCGCAGCGGAAGCCGATGCCCGGCGCGCTCGCCGCCGCGAGCTGGTGGTAGCGGAACGCCGGGTTGAGCCAGAGCGCGAAGCCGCCGTTGTAGGCGCCGCCCCGGATCGCCTTGCGATCGCCGGCCGGCGCCCCCTTCGGGTTCACCTGCTCCTCGTCCTTGTAGGTCTCGAACCAGTCCGCGGTCCACTCCCACACGTTGCCGACCACGTCGTCGGCCCCGAACCGCGTCCTGCCGTTCGGGAACGAGCCGACCGGCGCCGTGCCGGAGAAGCCGTCGTCGGCCTCGTACATGCGCTCGCTCGGCGTGAGGCCGCGCGCCTTCTCCCACGCCGTGCACTCGGTGCCGCACGCGTTCATGAAGGTCTGGTCGCCGGGCTGGTCGCCCCAGGGGAATTTGCGCCCGTCGGAGCCGCGCGCCGCGTACTCCCACTCCGCCTCGGTCGGCAGGCGCTTGTCGTGGACCTCGCAGTAGGCGTTCGCGAGGCTCCACGGCAGGCAGTTGATCGGGTGCTTCGCGAGCTCGGGCTTGCCGAAGGTGCACTGCTCGGCGAGGACCGCGAGCGTCTTCTGGTGCGCGGCGGCGGGCGCGCCGCTCGTGTTCGGGAAGTCGGGCGTGGCCGGGGGCCGCTTGCACTCTCCCTTGTCCGAGCACGCCTTGTAGTCGCCCGCGGTCACCTCGTGGACGTCGATGCAGAACGTGTCGATCGTCACCTTGTGCGCGGGCTGCCACAGCTTGAACTCCGGCTCGTCGGAGCCCATGAAGAACTTGCCGCCCGGGACGAGCACCATGCCTGCAGGGCACTCGGTCCGCCGCTCGGGGAGCGCGGCCGCCGCGGCCGTGGCGCTCGCCGCCGGCGCCGCCGCGGTGGCGGACGCTGTGGCGACCGGGGCGCTCCGCGACGCCTCTTCCGCGGGCGGCGCGCCGCGCAGCAAGCTCCAGGTGATCGCGCCGCCGGCCGCGAGCGCGAGCGCGACGCCGCCGAAGAGCAGCGCGCCCTTCGACCTCGGCGCCGCCGCGCCGCCCGCGGCGCTCGAGCCGCCCACGGCGACCGGCTGCGACGTCGGCGTGGGCGGCGGCCCCGGGGCCGTGGAGGGCGCCGCCATCGTCGGCGCGGTCTGCGCCTGCAGCGAGATCCGCGGCGAGGACGGGAGCCGCGGCGCGGACGCGCGGGGCGACGGCGCGCCGGACGGGGACGCGAGCGAGCCGCCGCCCGCGGAGAGCGCCCAGGCCGGGTCCTCGGGGAAGACCGCCCGGTGCAGCGCCGACCAGAAGCGGCCCATGGTGGGGAAGCGGTCCGCCGGCGCGACGGCGAGCGCCTTCGCGAAGACCGCCTCGACCTCGTCGCTGACCGTGAGGCCGAGCGTCCGCGGGGTCGGCCGGCGCGACGGATCGCGGCTCGCGACCGCGAGCTGGAGGTAGTCGTCGCCTTGCAGCGCCGGCGCTCCGCCGAGCATCACCTCGATCATGATGAGCGCCATCGCGAAGACGTCGGTCCAGGGCCCGGTCGCGCCGTGGGTGCGGCTGAACTGCTCGGGGGCGCCGTAGCTCGGCGTGAACGCGGTGATGTCCTTGCCCGTGTGGGCGAGCGCCGTCGCCGCCGCCGCGTGGTCGGCCATCACCTTGGCGATGCCGAAATCGAGCACCTTCACGAACGTCGAGGCGTCGCGCGGCTGGCCGATGACGAACAGGTTCGCCGGCTTGATGTCGCGGTGCGCGATGCTCCGCGAGTGCACGAGATCGAGCGCGATCGCGGCCGACTCGAGCAGCGCCATCGTCGCGCGCAGGTCGCGCGCCGGCGCGCCCTCGCTCATCTCGTCGAAGAGGACCCGATCGAGCGGCCTGCCGTCGAGCCACTCGAGGACCATGTAGGGCAGCCACTGCCCGTCCGGCGCGTTGAACGTGCCGATGTCGCGGGCCTGGACGATCGCGGCCGAGCGGCTGGAGAGCTCGGTCATGAGCTTGCCCTCCTGGATGAACGCCTGGAGCAGCTGCTCCCGCTGCTCGGCCGGCGCGCCCCCGAGGAGGGTGAAGCACTTGACGGCGACGGGCTGCTTCCAGATGACGTGCTCGGCCCTGTAGACGACGCTGAAGCCGCCCTCGCCCACGGCGTGCTCGATCCTGTACTTGTCGGCGATCAGGCTGCCGGCGATGTTGAGCGGATCGCTGCGGTCCGGGTTCTGGCTCATGAGATCCCTACGCACCGCGGCGGGGCCCCGATCGGAGCGCCTCGTGCGTGCGTCGGGGCCATCTTAGTTGCCTCGCGGTCGGTTGGAACCCTTTCGCGCGATCCGGCGCCCTCCCCGATCCGGAGGCGCCGCCCGCTCCGGGTGTCCGGTATGGCGGATGTTTCAGGGCCCCTTGGATGGTGAGGGAGCCCATCATTCAGGGATTTTTGTGGGCTCGATCCATCTCTTGACAGAGATCTTCGTCCGTTATATTGGATGACACATTCGGTGGTTCCCTGCTGGCGTCGCTGCTGCCCAGCCGGGTGCTCCTGACGGCGGCCTCTCGCCTGCGCGTCGTGCGTGGGACGCGGAGCGCAGGCCGTGGAGCGATGGTCCGCCGCCTGCGAGGGCGCGGTGTGCGTTCGCGCCGGCGGCTGGTGCCTGCCGTGCGCGCCGCGCGTCGTGCGTCGTGCGTCGTGCGTCGTCGGCAGCTGGTTTGATCCGAGGAACAACGCGCTTGAAATCGATCAACGGAAAGAAGTCGCACAGGGTCCGCGCGGCAGCGGCGCTCTCGCTCGTCGCCGCCGCGCTCCCCTCCCAGGCGTCCGCTCAGCAGCCCGCGGCGCCGCCCCAGGTCCCGGCGCCGCCCCAGGCCCCGGCGCCGCTTCCGGCCCTCGCGCCGCAGGAGACCGGGGCGGCGGCCGGCGTCGAGCCGCTGAGCCGCCGGGTCGCGGAGCTCGAGCAGCAGCAGCGCGCGCTGATCGAGCGCCTCGAGGCCGAGCGCAAGGCGGCCGCCGAGGAGCGGGCCAGCGCGGCGAAGGACAAGGGGAGCGGCGTCAAGGTGACGGCGGCTCCTGGAAAGGGCTTCACCGTCAAGACGGCGGACGACAGCTTCTCGTCCACGATCCGGGCCCGCGTGCAGGTCCGCGAGACCATCACGCACACGGAAGAGGACGATACGCATGAGATCAACGTGAGGACGGTGCGCCTCACGACGAGCGGGCATATCCTCTCGCCCGATCTCAAGTACAACGTGCAGCTCGCCTTCGGCGGCAACGATTTCGAGAAGGACAGCCCATCTCCCATCCTCGACGCCTTCGTCGAGTACACCGGGATCCGCGATCTCAACGTGCGTGTTGGCCAGTTCCTCACCCCGTTCAACCGGGCGCGGACCCTGCGCGAGCCCTCCCTCCAGCAGACCGATCGCCCGATCGCCGTCCGCGAGTTCAACCTCGATCGCGACGTCGGCCTGATGTTCTCGTCGCCCGATCTCTTCGGCTTCGGAGGCAAGCTGTCGTACAACCTCTTCGTCGGCGGCGGCGAGGGGCGCAATCGCTTCGGCGGCCAGAAGCACGGTCCGCTCGCGGTGGCGCGGCTCGCCGTCCGCCCGTTCGGCGCGTTCGACGACGACCAGGACGCCGACCTCGCGCGCGAGGCGAAGCCCCGGCTCGCGGTGGGCGTCACGGGCGCCTACAACCACCAGACCAACCGCCAGAACAGCACCTTTGGCACGACGCTCACGCTCGGGGCGGCCGACTACCTGCACGGCGCGGCCGATCTCGTCTTCAAATACGCCGGCTTCTCGCTCTCGGCCGAGGCCGTCGTGCGCCACGCCGAGCGGGATTCCTTCGAGGGCGAGGTCGAGGGCGCGGCCGTGCGGGAGTGGACCCGGTCGGGTTACGGCTACTTCGCCCAGGCGGGCTACCTGCTGACCGACCGGGTCGAGGTTGCCGCGCGCTGGGACCAGATCTTCGCGGAGCGCGGCACCGATCCGAGGCTCGTCGGCCTCGTCGACGCGCAGGGCAAGCAGGTCGGCGGCGGGCTCAATGTGTACCTGAACGGCTATGCGCTGAAGATCCAGGGCGATTATTTCTACATCTTCGGCAAGGAAGGCGCCGACGCCCGCCACGTCGGTCGGCTCCAGCTGGATGCCTCGTTCTGAAGGGCAGGGGGCGCGCCCGGGGAGCGCGCTCTCCGGAGAAGCTCCCCGAGGCGATCGGGCGATCGAAGGGACGGCTCGTCGCCGCGGTGGCCGTGCTCGAGGCGCTCACCCGGCCGCAGGGGGGCGATCCGGTCGAGACGAAGACCAAGCCGAAGGCCGATCGCATGCTCGACAACGCGTGGAGCGCGACGTTCGATTGGCTCGGAGGCTGGTGCAAGCTCCCGCCGGAGCGGAACCCGAGCCTCGATGACGCGAAGGAGCTCTTCAAGCTCCTTTATCCGGACGGCCTCTCCTTCACCCGGCTCCCGTACAAGCTCGAATGGAAGGAGTCGAAGGCGCGCCTCGACGCGATCCGGAGCGCGCGGCACGACAGGACGTTCAAGAAGCTGGGCGGAGAAGGCTACCTCGCTCACCTGGAGGAGGCGCACGAGGCCTATGGTCGGGCCCTGCACATCACCGCGCCGAAGCCCGAGAGCGCTCCGACGGGCGACGTGCGCGCCGCGTTCCTGGCGACGCTCGCCGCCCTCCGCGACTATGCCGCCCGGGTCGCCGCGCACGCGGACCCGGACGTCCCCGGCAGCGAGGAGGTCAGCGCGGCGCTGCTCGCGCCGCTCGCGGCGTGGGAGTCGCGGCCGGCTGGATCGAGCGGCGAGGCCAGGGATGCCGAGGAGGCGCCCGCGGCGCCGGTGGAGGCGGCGGAAGAGGAGCCGCTGGCCGATCCGGCGTGAGGTGAGCCCACGATCGTGATCTGGCTTGCGTTCTCTTGAAAAGCCGAGCGGTATTCACAGGATACAACTCCGCGGACCACG
The DNA here is from genome assembly GCF_051527395.1 of Sorangium sp. So ce281. Lineage (NCBI taxonomy): Bacteria > Pseudomonadati > Myxococcota > Polyangiales > Polyangiaceae > Sorangium > Sorangium sp. So ce281. Next base: position 7,965,023 of record NZ_CP150322.1, on the reverse strand, counting down.
ACGCGTTGTGGTGGCGGGCGAGCGCACCGGTGGTGCTGTCATTTGCCCAGAGAGGGTTCACATGAAGGCGGTAAGGCGGGAAGATCATTGAGATTTTCTTCCCGCCTTACCGCCTTCATGTTCAAATGACAGCACTACCAGCGCACCTGCGGGGGACCAGATCGCGTTGTGGTGGCGGACGAGCGCGCTCGCGAGGGGACCAGGATGCATTGTGGTGGCGGACGAGTGCGCTCGCGAGGGGACCAGGGTGCATTGTGGTGGCGGGCGAGCGCGCTCGCGAGGGGACCAGGATGCATTGTGGTGGCGGGCGAGCGGGCTCGCGAGCGGACCAGGATGCATTGTGGTGGCGGGCGAGCGGGCTCGCGAGGGGACCAGGATGCATTGTGGTGGCGGGCGAGCGCGCCGGTGGTGGCCTAATTTGCCCCGGAGTGATTCACGTGAAGGCGGGAAGATTGTTGATCTTTTCTTCCCGACTTCATGTTCAAATTGGGCCACCACCAATGCCTGCGGAATGACGTGCACTCTGTTGAGCTCCGTCTCGCCTTTACCTTGATCTCGGCGAACCGGCGCGCCGCTGCTTCGTCGAACGGCTGCAGACGAAAGAAAGTGAGAAGCCGATCCACCCGCGACGTTCTCACGCACACGGATTGAGGCGCGAGCACCGAAGTAGAGCTCGGCGATCACCGGCGCCGGGAGAAGGATATCGGCCGCATCGACGGCAGCAAGCCTGGCCGGCACCGGCGGCACCCCGTTCAGCGCGGCGACAACGGTGTTGGTGTCAAGCGCGTACTTCATCACAGTGCTGACGGTTCCCCGCTGCCACCACGGCGTCGCTCCTCCTCGATCCGCTTCCAGAGCTCCTCCGTCGACTCGCCCTCCCAGGGACCCACCTCGCGGAACAGATCCGCCGCCGAGCGCGGCGCCTTCACCCGGACCTCCACCCGGAGGTCGCCCACGACGGCTTCGACTGGGTGAGTTGGATCGTCCCGGAGTCGCTCGATGGCCTCTTCCAGGTTCTTCGCGATCGCTGCGCTCATGGTGACAACCTCGTCAGGGACGATTATCCCCTCGCGCGCACCTGTCCAGGGGGGGGGCGCGCCTCGGCAGGGGGCCGAGCGAAGCCAGGGCGCCGCGCCTCACCCGCCCGCTCACCCGCGCGGCGCGTCCGGTCCAGCGGAGCAAGGTTGCTCCCGTCTGGTGCGGAGAAAGGTGTTTGCCGCACTTCGCACCTCCGGCTCTCGGTAGCGTCCGAGCACCGGCTCCAGAGGCGTCCGTCGACCTATCCGTCGATTGGTCAACCGGAGCCGGCCGACCAGGTCCGAGAACTCGGCTCGGAAGAGCTCAGGAGCGCACAGCGGGAGCGCGTCGGCTCCTCAGCTCTCGGTGCGCCATCGCGCCACGAGGTCGCGCGCCGCCGCCGACCACTCGGTGAAGGCGAACGTGAACCCGGCCTCGCGCAGGCGCCCGGGGACGACGCGCCGGCTCTTCAGCACGAGCTCGGTGTCCGTGCGCATCACGAGTGCGCCGACCTCCAGCATCCATTTCATCGCGGGCAACCCGAAGCCGATGCCCCAGGCCTCGCGCAGCGCGCGCATGAAATCGCGGTAGGGGAGCGGCCCCGGCGAGGCGAGGTTGACCGGCCCGGAGAGGTCGTCCCGCTCGATCAAGAACCTCGTCGCTCGCACGAAGTCGCGATCGTGGATCCACGACACGAACTGCTGCCCTCCGCCGGCCGGACCGCCGAGGCCCCGCCGGGTGAGCCCGAGCAGCACGTCGAAGATGCCGCCGCGATCAGGGCTCATCACCATGGAGGCGCGGATCGCGATCTTGCGTGTGCGCGGCGTCCTGGCCTCGTCCAGCGCCTGCTCCCACGCTCGGGCGATCTCGACGCTGTTGCGCCAATAGGAGGGGACGTCCGGCTCGTCGCCGCCGAGGAGCCCGGTCGCCTCGTCGTTGGGCGCGTCGTGGCGGTGCGCGTAGATCGTGGCCGTGCTCATCTGCAGCCACACGCGCGGCGGCTGTGAGGCGGCGGCGATCGCCTCGCCGACGGCGCGCGTCGAGTCGACACGAGAGCTCCTCATCGCGCGAAGGTTCTCGTCCGTGTAACGGCAGTTCACGCTGCGGCCAGCGAGGTTGAACACCACGTCGGCGCCGTCGAGCTCGCGCGCCCAGGGGCCGAGCGTGCGTCCATCCCAGGGCACGACCCGCCCTGCGGGCACGCTCGCGCTGCGGCACAGGACGATCACCTCATGTCCGTCGGCCGCGAAGGCGCGCGCAAGGATCTGACCTACCTGTCCGCTCCCGCCCGGAAGGATGATCTTCATGCCGCGAGCCTATCCCGGGCCGCCGCGAATGCACAGCCCGCTCCTTCTCCTCGTCCAGGGCTGGGGCGCCGCGAAGGAGATGGGGAAATCATGATCACTTCTGCCGAGCGCCCGCGCGCGCTACGCCTGAGTACGCGCTACGCCTCCGTGCGCGCGTCGCCGAGGTAATGGTCGCGCTGCGCCGGATAGTAGTCGGCGAAGCTGGGCAGCGGATCGCCGAGCCTGGAGGCGACGAGCATGTCGAGGTAATACTCCCAGCCCGGCCCGACGTCGCCGGCGAGCGCTGGATCGGCGAGGCGCTGGATGAAGGTGAGCTCGGTGATCTCACCCTTCGCCGCGAGCGACAGCTCGAGCCGCCACCCGCCGTGATCGTCCTTGGCCGTGAGCGCGAGGCGATGCGGCGGCTCGCACGTGTCGATCGACATATCGCACCACGGTGCCCCCTGCTCGAACGCCATCTGAAAGCGCACCGTCTTGCCGGGCCCCGCTTCGCCCTCCCACGGGCCGATCCAGCGCGCCGTGCTCTCGGACGCGGTGACGCTCTGCCAGACATCCTCGATGGGGGCGCGAAAGCTGCGCGTGATGACGAGATCGGCGCCTGTCGCCGTGCTCCGGACGCGGCCTGTGGGGCGGGGGCTCATGCGGTCTCCTTCCTTCGTTTCGCTTCGTTGCGGGACGGGGGGGCGGTCGCCATGCGCCGCTGCCGGCCGACGCGGTGCACCTCGGTCTCGAGGGCGTCGAACCGGCGATGCCACGGGCTCTCCGCGTGCAGCCCTCGCAGGAACGCCTCGAGCTCGGCGAGCGCACCGAGCTCGAGGCGGTATTCGCGCTCGCGACCGCACTGGACGTCGCGCACCAGGCCCGCCTCGCGCAGCACGCGCAGGTGCCGGCTGACCGCCGGGCGGCTGACCGGAAACGCGCCGGCGATGGCGCCCGCCGTGGCGGTGCGATCGCGCAGCATCCGCAGGATCTCCCGCCGGATCGGATCCGCCAGCGCCTGGGCAACAGCGTCCATCGGCGTGATGTGTAACCGATGTGTTACGCGTTCGTCAAGCCGCACGGCCGAGCGCGCAGGTAAATTTCGTCCAATACGCGGTCGGCGCGATGGTCCAGGATGAGCGCCGACCCGGATCGCCGAGGCGGCGGGCGCCGGGAGAGGCTCGCCTTCCCCCTGGCGCCCGGGCGCGCGAGGCGCGCTGCACGACCGTCAAGGCAATTCCCGCCGTTCCCCCGGGAAAGGTCACGACTCGATACGAGCACGAAGGAGCGCGACGATGACGAAGAGCAAGGTCCACCCCGTCCCGGAAGGCCAGACGTGCTTCCCCTACCTGAGCGCGCGGAGCGCCGCGGAAGCCATCGAGTTCTACAAGCGCGCGTTCGGCGCGCGCGAGGACTTGCGCATCCCGATGCCCGACGGGCGGATCGGGCACGCCGAGCTGTCCATCGGCCCCGCCCGGTTCTTCCTGTCGGACGAGTATCCCGAGCTCGGCGCCGTCAGCCCCGAGACGCTGGGAGGCAGCAGCCCGGCCGTCGTCGTCTACGTGGAGGACGTGGACGCGCTCGTCGCGCAGGCCGCGGCGGCAGGCGCGACCATCGACCGCCCGCCGCAGGACAAGCCGTTCGGAGACCGGACGGCCTGGCTCCGCGATCCGTACGGCCATCGCTGGTCCTTCGCGAGCCGGATCGAGGACGTCTCTCCCGAGGAGCTGCAGAGGCGCCTCTCGGCGATGTAGCGAGCCGTCACAAGGGCGGCCCGGAGCGGGCGGGGAGGGCGAGCGCGAGAATTGCGGCGCTTCACGAGGGGGAGCTTGCTAGGGTGTGCGGACGTCCATGCTCCCTGACGAACGCGCTCCTCTCCCGCTGCCGGCTCCCGCTCCGCTCACGCCTCCGGAGGGCTTCGCGGAGCGCCTCGCGGCGATCGGTGTCACCCTCGACGCCGCGGTGATCGCCAAGCTCGGCGATTACCTCGCGCGCCTGCTCGCGATGAACGAGCTGATGAACCTCACCTCGATCACGGATCCGGTCGAGGTCTGGGAGAAACACGTCCTCGACTCGCTCACGCTCCTGCCCCTCCTGGAGGAGCTGAGCGCGGGGGCGCGCCTCGCCGACATCGGCTCGGGCGGGGGCCTCCCCGGCCTTCCGCTCGCGATCGCTCGGCCCGATCTGAGGGTGACGCTGGTGGAGGCGACGCAGAAGAAGGCTTCGTTCCTCGTCGCGGTGGCCGCGGGCCTCGGGCTCACCAACGTGTCGGTGCGCGCCGAGCGCGCCGAGCAGCTCGGCAAGGGCGATCTCCGCGGCGCGTTCGACGCGGTGACGGCGCGCGCGGTCGGGCGCCTGGTCATGCTGATCCCCCTGACGGTGCCCTTCGTGCGGCCGAGCGGGATCGTGCTGCTGGTGAAGGGCCAGCGCGCCGAGGAGGAGCTCGCCGAGGCGAGCTGGGTCCTCGGGCGACAGCGGGCCGCGTTCGTGAAGACCGTGGTGACGCCGACGGGGAAGATCGTGATGCTGCGGAAGTCGGGGGAGGAGCCGAAGCGCCATCCCGGGCGGTGATCCCCGGCGGTGTTCGGTTCGCCCCGCTCAGCGATCAGGCAGGGCCACGATCCCGACATAGGTGGGCTCGGGGACCTCGGTGACACGGCCTGTCGGCTCGAGGGCGCCCGTCGCCTCGTCCACGCGAAACGCGACGATGTTCCCCGAATCCTGGTTCGCGACGAGCATCAGCTTGCCTGTCGGCGAGAGCTGGAAATGGCGCGGCGTCATGCCCTGCGTGGAGGCATGGCCGGCGGGCGTGAGCGTGCCCCGCTCGGGATCGACCGCGAAGATGGCGATGCTGTCGTGGCCGCGGTTCGACCCGTACACGAACTTGCCCGACGGGGACACCTGGACCTCGGCGGAGAAGTTTCCCTCGGCGCTCACGCCGTCGGGCAAGGTCGAGACGGTGGCCATGGCGGTGAACGTCCCGCGCGACGCGTCGTAGCTCAGGGTGGTGATCGAGCCGGCAGACTCGTTGATCACATAGGCGAACCGGCCGTTCGGGTGGAACTCGAGGTGTCGAGGCGTCGTGTCCGCGGGGAGCGAGAGGGCTTTCGGGTCATTCGGCTCCATCTGGCCCGTGTCCGCGTCGAAGGTGAGCTGCGCTATCTCGTCGAGCCCGAGGTTGGTGACGAACGCAAACCGGTTCGCCGGATCGGTCATGGCGTGGTGCGGCCTCGTCCGGCGACCGAAGGACACGTCGAAGGCCGCCTGGCCGAGCGCGCCGTCCTGGCCCACGGGGAGCACCGCCGCCGTTCCGCCGCCGTAGTTGGCGACGAGGACGAAGCGCCCGGAGCGATCCGTGGACAGGTGGGCGGGGCCCGCGCCCTTCGAGGACGCCCTGTTGATGAGCTCGAGCGTCCCGCCCTGGGGATCGATCCGGAACGCGCTGACCGCGCCTGACGGCTCCCCGTCCACCTCGCTCAGCTCGTTCGCCGCGAAGAGGCGCTGGTGCGCGGGGTCGACGGCGAGGAAGGTCGGGTTCATCTCGGCGTCGAGCGGGCCCTGCACGGCCGAGAGCGCGCCGTCGGCGCCGTCCAGGCGGAAGACGAAGAGCCCCTCGTGACCGCCGACATAGACGACGAACGCGCGTTCGGCCTGCGAGCCGCCGCCCCCCGCGCCGTTGCCGCCCGCGCCGCCGCTGCCGCCCGCGCCGCCGCCGCTCGTGCTGCTGGCGCTCGTGCTGCTGGCGCTCGCGCCGTCACCGCCGCCGGCGGTCACGCCCGTCGTGGCGCCGTTGTTCGCGGCTCCGGCGCCGGAGCTGCCGCACCCGAGCCACAGTCCCGCCGCCAGAAAGAGGAGCGCGCGCCGCATCGACCTGGTTTCTCCTGCCTCCTGCGTTAGTCCTGGCCAGCGCCGCGGCGCAAGCGCCACGGCGCGATCCGCTTCGCGGCGCGCGGCGGCAGGTCCGCGGCGGACGCGCCGCCCCGCGGCGATGGCCGGGGAAGACGCGCGACGCCGCGCGGCGCCTCAGGCGCGCCCGCGCAGCGCCCCGGCGGCGGCGCCGAGGAGCGCGCCGGCCGCGATGGGCACGCCGTGGGCGAAGGTGACGTGGATGACCTCGTCGAGCGAGCAGTGCGCCTGGATGCCCATCACCGCCCCGAGCCCGCAGAGGGTCCCGATCGCGGCGCCCCGCCACGCCGGGGCCGAGAGGAACGAGCGGCGCAGCACGAGCGCCGCCAGCGCGAACGGCACGAGCGCCATGCTGAGCGCGACCGCGCTGCACTCGAGGTGCACCACCAGGGGCGCCAGCACGTCGTCCCCACGCGACGTGACCACCGCCGCGGCCAGGAACCCGACCGGCACCGCGGCGACGAGCGCCTGGAGCGCCCGCACGCCGGCCGGCAGGCCCCGGGCGCGCGGCAAGAGCGCGAGCAGCAGGCCAAGGCCGGCGAGCGCCGCCCAGAGGACGAGCGGGAGGGCGACCCGGGGCGACCCGAGGTCGTCGCGGAAGCCCTCCCACCACGTCAGGAGCAGGATCCACGCGAGCCCCGCAAGGATCGCGCCCACGACGAGGCGCTCGCGCGCCGGGCGCGTCGGCGACGGCTCGGCCGGCGCATCGACCAGGGCCGGCGGCGGGCGGGCGGCGAGGTGGGCCGCGGGATCGGGGACGTCCTTCAGCTCGATCAGCAAGTCGCGATCATTCGACATTGGCACCTCCCCGGACGCCCCCTTGTCCCTTGCCCCGGCGGCGCTCTTCCGCGCCTCCTGGTGTCGCCTCGGGGCGCCGCTTGAGATCGTCGAGCGCCGCCCGCAGCGCCTCGTAGGCGCGGAACGCGCGGAGCTTCACCGCGCTCGTGGTCGTCCCCAGGACCGCCGCGGCGTCCTGCACGCTGAGCCCCTCGTACCGGAGGAGGATGAACGCCTCGCGCTGCGACGCCGGGAGACCCGCCAGCGCCCGCTCCACCGCCAGCGCCGTCTCGGAGGCGATCGCGACCGCCTCGGCGTCCGCGCCGCGCGCGTCCGGCGGCTCCGCGCCCGGATCGCTCGGGAGGCGCTCGGTGCCGCGGTGCTTCTGGGCGCGCGCGTGATCCAGGTAGACGTTGCGCGCGATGGCGTAGGCCCACGGCGCGACGGCGCCGCCGCGGGCGAAGCTCGATCGGGCGCGGTGCATCCGCAGGAACGTCTCCTGCGTCAGGTCGCCGGCCAGCGTCTCCGAGCCGCTCATCCGGGTGAGGTACGCGAGGAGGCGCGCCGCCAGCGCGCGGTGCAGCTCCGGAAACGCGCGCGCGTCGCCGCACGCGTACCGGTCCATCGCTTCGTTCAGGGCGAGCTCATCCATGGCGGTCCTGACGGCATACACCGTCTGCGCGCCGGCGATCATCGGGACGGCCCGAGGAGCGCCCCGCGCTCGGCGAGGTCGCTCAGCAGGGCCGCGGTGCTCTCCAGCACCGGCCCGTCGACCGGGTGTCCCAGCGCGGCGCAGCCCGCGACCACGGCCTCCCCGAGCGCGGCGCCCGCGAGGAGGCGGCCCAGGATCTCGGCCGCGAGCGGCGTGAGCTCGAGGAAGCGCACGTCGTGCGCGGCGTCGCGGTACACGAGCAGGCGCGTGGGCTCGCGGGCCGGCACGTCGCGCGCCGACGCTTCGCCCTGCAGCCTGTGGACCGCGTGCTCGTAGCGCACGAGCGCCGCGGCCCGCTGGAAGCGCGCCCCCCGGTCGAGCGACAGCGCTTCGCCCAGGGGGCCCGGCGCCGCGTCGCCCGGTGTTGCCGGCGCCGCGTCGCCCGGTGTTGCCGGCGCCTCGCCGCCGAGCGGACCGGACGCCCCGCCCGCGGCGGCCTCCTCGTCCTGCTCGGCGCACGCCGCCGCGAAGGCGGCCAGCTCGTGGCGCGCGAGATCCGCGAGGTACGCGGGGACGTCCGGATCCCCGGCCCAGCGCGGCGCGGCGAACCCCACGAACTCGAACGCGACGTCGCGGAGGTAGCGCGACCGGGGCGGCTCCGCTTCGATGAAGCGCGCGACGTCCGCCTCGAACCGCGCGCCGAGCCGCGCCGCGGCCCGCGGGATCCCGGCGCGGATCGCGCCCGCCAGCCCGCGGCGGATGAGGCTCCGGTAGAGCAGCAGCCGCTTCGGCGGGAGCGCCGCCATCGCCTCGAGGTCCGGCCCCTCGAGCCCGGCGCGGGCGAGCCACGCGCGCGGATCGGCCGCGATCGCCTCGCCGTCCGGCGCGGTCACGCTCCGCTGGAGCGCCCGCTCCAGCGCCGCGAGCTCGGGCGGCGGCGTGCTCGACGTCTCGCTCGTCTCGCGCGCCTCGCGCGGCTCCTGCGCCTCGCCCGCCCCGCTCACGCTCGCGCCTCCCGCGCGGCGAGCCCGCGCCGGTACGCCGCGTCGACCTCGGCGAGCTCGGCGAGCAGCGCGCCGAGCGGCGGCACGTCGTTGTCCCGCTCGAGCACGACCGGCACCGGCCCGGTCCGCGCGACCGCGCGGGCGAGCAGGTCGAGCACCGGGGCGATGGCCGGCGCGCCGTGCGTGTCGACGAGGACCTCCGCGTCGTCGCGCCATTCGTGCCCCGCGACGTGCATCGCGGCCACGCGCTCGGGAGGGATCTTCTCCAGGAACGCGACCGGGTCGAAGCCGTGGTTCCAGGCGTTGACGTAGACGTTGTTCACGTCGAGCAGGAGCCGGCAGCCGGCGCGCTCGAGCACCTCGACGAGGAAGTCGGCCTCGTCGAGCGAGGCGCGGCCCGGGACCAGGTAGTAGGTGATGTTCTCGACCACCATCGGGCGCTCGAGCCGCGCCTCCGCCTCGCGGATGCGGGCCGCGGCGTGGGCGGCGGCCGCGGACGTGTGCGGGAGCGGCAGGAGGTCGTGGAGGAACGCGCCGTCGACCCCGGAGAAGCAGAGGTGGTCGCTGTGGAAGGGGGGATCGAGCCGCTCCAGGAACCCCCCGAGCGCGCGCAGGTAGCCGGCGTCGAGCGGATCGAGCCCGCCGACGGACAGGGTGAGCCCGTGCGTCAGGATCGGGCGGTGCTCCCGGACGCGCTCGATCGCGGCGGGGAAGTAGCCGCCGCGCCGCATGTAGTTCTCGGGGGAGAGCTCGAAGAAGGGGACGGGCAGCGCCGCGTCGCGCGCGCCGTGATCGGGCGCGTCGAGCGCCGCGAGCACCTCGTCGAGGAACTCCCATCGGAGCCCGAGGCCGACGCCGGTGAGCGCGCTGCCGGTCATGGGGGTACGGGAAGGGCGCGGGAGGCCGCGATCAGCCGCAGGTGCCCTGGCCGCAGCCCGCGTGGCCGGGCTTCTTCGCGGCGGCGCCCGTCTTCTTGGCGGCGGGCTTGGCCGGGGCGCTGGTGGGCGGCGCGGGGGGCGCGGCCGTGGCCGCCGGGGTGGCCGTGGGGGCGACCTGCGGCGAGGTCGCGGCGGACTGCGGGTCGCTCGGCGGCGCGGGCTCGGCCGGGGCGGCGGGGACGTTCGCGCCCGCGGCGGCGTCGCCGGAGGCGGCCTCGGCCGGCGCGGGCGCCGGCGCCGGCGCGGGCTCGGCCGGGGCGGGCTGCTCTGCGGGGACCTCGCTCGCGTTGACCGGCGCCTGCGCGCCGGCGCAGCCGCTCATCACCATGGCGCCGGCGCTCAGCGCGGCGAGGGTCTCGTAAATGCTCTTCTTCGACAGCATCGTGTGGCTCCTCTGGTTCTCGTCTCGACGGGCCCGCGCCCGCCGTTGTCGTCTCGACGGGCCTGCGCCCTCCGGCGGGCGAGGCGTGATCCGGCTTCCGGCGGCTCCCGGACCGCCGTGTCATCTCAGAGCCGCTGCGTCGCCGCAACGGCCCACTTGCGGGCGGCGCGCCGCGCTCACCGCGCACCGCCGTCCGCCGCCGGCGCCGCGGGGGCCGCAGGGGCCGCGCCGGCGGTCGCGGTCAGCTCGAGCGTCACCATCGCCTCCTTGGCGACCTTGGGCGAGAGCACCTCGAGCGTCTTCTGGGCGAGCTTGCCGAACGCCTCGCGCGGGCGGACGTCGTGCTCGGCGAGCCCCACCGGGAACGGCTTCGCCGTCTTCACGGTGACGCTGGCGGGCCTTTCGCCCTCGTACCTGAACGTGGCGATGAGCTCCACGGTCCTCGGGGACTGCCGCTGGTGCAGCAGCAGGTCGCCCGACGCCGTGACGGTCACCGTCCGCTCCGCGCCGGACAGCTTCGACAGGTCCTTCTCGCCGGAGGTCGAGATCGACCGGATCGCGAACTGGGCCTTCTCGTTCTTCGCGCGGACCTCGTCGGGCGTGTCCTTCGAGATCTCGAGCCAGGTCCGCGCGTGCTGGTTCTGCAGGTCGCTCTTCTTCTCCTCGCCGGGCTTGCCGTCGTCGCCCAGGGCGGTCTGGAAGAGCTCGATCGTGGAGAGGTCGACCGTGATGAGGCCCGTCGTCCTCGTGATGTCGGCGGGGTCGACCTGGAGCGTCCCCGCGGCGGCGCCCGCGATCCGCCCGCGGATCTTCTCCTGCGGCGCATCCATCACGAGCTCGACCTTGCTGCTCGCGCCGTCGATCGCGAAGGCCGCCGCGGCGGGGGCCTTCGGCTCCGGCGCCTTGAGCTCGGTCGCGGCGGGCGCGAGGCTCGGCTGCTCCCCCTGGCACGCGGCCGCGCCCAGGCCGGCGGCCGCGAGCGCGAGGAGGAGCAAGGTCCCTGTCCGGATCGTCTTCACGCTCGCCTCCTGGCTCTCTCGGGTTGTTGCGCGCTCGCGCGCGAGGGCGCGCGGCGGTCTCCACTTGAACAGGAAGGCCGGCGTCCGGGAAGGGCGATCGGGGTCATCCCCCTCGCTCGCCCGCCCGCTCGGCGCCCCGGTGCCATGAGTTCCATGTCCGGGATACGAGCGAGCGGCGCCATGGTTTCGGTGGCGGCCGCCGATGCGGCGCAGGGCGCAGCCCGCCGGACCTGCGCTGCACAGCCGCGTGTGGCCTGCGGTGTGCACGAGGCGGTCGTCGAAGACGGAACGAGCCAACCGGAGACAACTGCAATGAGCACGCGACGACTCGCGGCGGCCGCCATGACCGCCGCCGGAATGATGGCGCTCGCCGGCGCGGCGGAGGCGCAGGGCGCGGCAGGCCGGGATCAGCAGGCCCGGCCGACAGGCAACCTCCCTCCTGCAGATCAACCGCTCATCCGGCGCATCCCGGAGCCCACTGTCGCGGTGGAGGGCGGCCTCGGCGTGGTGGGCTTCCTGGGCGGCGCCGCGGGCATCGGGCCGAGCTGGAACGTGCGGGTGACCGGGAGCATGTCGCCGCGCGTGGCCGTCGAGGCCAACTACACCGGCTCGGTGAACGAGCGCGCGCTCGTGGGGAAGTCGCTGGTGATGACCTCGCTCGACGCGGGTCTGCGCTACAACATCCTGCGCGCTGACGAGGCGATCGTGCAGCCGTTCGTGGTCGCGGGCGTGGGCTACGTGGGCTGGGCGGGCCGCGGCGGCGACGCGTTCGCGCTGTCGGTGCCGCTCACCGCGGGCGTGGAGCGGCTCGTCACGCGCAACGTCAAGCTGGGCGCTCGGTTCAACTTCCGTCCTGCGTTCTTCGACGACCTGAGCCTCGGCGGCGCGACGAGCCAGACGGGCGGCGACACGTGGGCGCTGCTCGCGCACGGCGGCGGCGCGTTTTGACCCGGGCCATCGGGTCTTGACCTCGGCCGCGCCTGCGGGACGAGGCGAGCGTGGGCCGGGCCCCTGTCGTCCCGTGGACGTGGAGTGGAGTACGCTGCCGCCCGCTCGGGCGGCGACCCGCCTTCAGGGGTCTGCGGCCGGGCTTGATCCACGGAGAACGACGGTATGCACACGCGCAGCGACTCGCCCTGCCGGGGCCTGAGCCTCTTCTTCACGGGGCTCTTCTTCACGGGGCTCACGCTCGTCTCGAGCGCGGCTTGCTCCAGCCAGCAGCCGGCGACCCAGGGGACGTCGACGTCGGCGGCCGGCGAGCAGCGGGAGAACGGCTGTTCGACCGGGCCGCTCCTCGAGTGCCCCGAGGGCCAGCTCGACGGCTGCGCCAATGGGACCACCACGGAGCACCGGTGTGTGGCGGCGGGGCGGGGGAGGTGCCTCGACATCCGGGCGGCGCTCGTGAAGTGCCTGGACGGCGAGATCCTGACGCACGACGGCTGCCCCGAGCCGGCCTACATGCAGCGGTGCGCGCCCAGGTCCGCGCAGCTGCCTTGAGGTGGCGCGGTTGTCGCCTGAAAAGTTCAGGGGTCGACTTGATCTCTTCTCGCTGTCTGCAGCGCTCACCGGTCGCCGTGGTGTCGCGCCCGCCGGCCGGCCGGATCAACCCTACTTCCCCGCTACCCCGACGCGCGGGGCGACCTCGGCGCGGAGATCTTCGTAGTCGAGATGATCGGCCCCCCCGCGTACGAGCCGGCGCCGCCTTCGCTGCCCCAGCTATCGACCTCGTCGGGCGGCGTGTCCTCGCGCTCGCCAGACGGCGTGACCGGCCCGCGGACGCCCGGGACATCCGCCTGCGGCGGAGGCCGCTTCTCCTGGCTGACCTCGTTCCCGGAGCGCGGCGCGCTCGACGGATCGTGCGTCTTCTCGACTCCCATGCTTCCTCCTTCCCGAGGGCTCCTGGGACCGGCGCGCTCGATCGTCCACTCCTCCCCTGCGGCGGCTGCCCCGCCTGCCCGCCGCCCCGGCTCACCCCTCGTCCATGACGGGGATCGTGAACCTGAACGTCGTCCCCACCCCCACGCGGCTCTCCACGTGGATCGTCCCCCCGTGCGCCGCGACGAGCTCCCGGGCGATGGCCAGCCCGAGCCCGGTGCCCTTGTAGCCGTTCCGCTCGCCGCGCCAGAACCGCTCGAAGAGGTGGGGCAGCTCGTTCTCCGCGATCCCCGGCCCCGTGTCGGCCACCGAGAAGACGACGTGCTCCTCCCCGCGCTCGCACCGCAGCGTGATCGCCCCCTGGGCGCCCGTCACCTGGAGCGCGTTGCTCAGGAGGTTGGTGAGCACCTGGAGCACCCGATCGCGATCACACGTGACGAGCGGGACGTCGTCGGCCGCCACGACCCCCAGCTGGACCCCCTTCTCCTGGGCCTGCGGCTCGAACGTCTCCACCGCCTCCCTGCCGATCTCCCGCGGATCTTGCGGCTGCCGGCGCAGCGCCAGCCGGCCGGCGCGCAGGCTCGCGAAGTCGAGCAGGTCGTGGAGCAGCCGATCCATCCGGTGCGCCGAGCGCTGGATCGCCTGGATCGCCTTCGTGTCGCCCTTCTCTCCCCGCGTCGCCGCGCGCTTCGTCATCACGGCGGCCGCCGTGAGGATCGCGCTCAGGGGGTTCCTGAGGTCGTGGGACACCGTGGCGAGCACGTTGTCCCGGAGCTCGATCGCGCGCTGCGCCGCCTCGTACAGGCGGGCGTTGTCCGCCGCGAGCGCCGCCCGCTGCGCCAGGTCGTGCGCCACCGCGAGGTCCGCCTCGTCGTAGACCCGGCCGGACCCCGCCGTCGCCAGCGTGATGCAGCCGAACGTGCGGCCCCGCGCGACCAGCGGGACCACCAGGGCCGACGTGATCCCGAGCGCCCGGACGAACCGGCGGAAGGCGCCGTTCTCGTCGAGCGAGGCGACCAGCGGGTGCGACAGATCCCCGATGAGCTCCGGGCGCTCGCTGCAGAGGGCCCGCTCCAGCAGCGCCGTCAGCGGCGGCGGGGGATCCTGCTCGCGGAAGAGCGCCCGCGCCCGCTGGAGCTCCTCCGGGCGCGCGTGCGTCACCGTGACCCCGCGCGACTGCTCGAGGTCCGGGAGCGTCTGGATGAAGCACCAGTCTGCCAGCTCGGGGACCGTCAGGTGCCCCACCCGGTCGAGCGTGCCCTGGAAGTCGAGGGTGTCGCTGAGCGCGGCGCTCGCGGCGGCCAGGAAGCGCTCCCCCCGCTCGGCGCGCGTCCGCTCCGTGATGTCGAAGAAGGTCATGACGGCCGCCATCACGCGCCCGACCGGATCCCGGACCGGCGCCGAGCGCACGAGGATCCGCCCCCGCGCGCCGTCGTCGCGGACGATGTCGATCTCCTCGTCCATCACGACCTCGCCGGTCGTGACCGTCCGCGCGAGAGGCCAATCCCGGGCCTCGTACGGCCTGCCCGACCGGGGGTCGGAGCCCCGGCAGACGGCGTATCCGCCGATGTCGTGGATGTCCAGGAGGGGTAGCCCGAAGATCGCCCCGGCCTGGGGGTTCGAGAGGAGCACGCGCCCCGTCGGCGGCTCGGCGATGACCAGCCCCGCCGGCATCTGCTCGACCACGGTCGCGAGCAGGGCGCGGGCGTCGTCCGCCTGGCGCCGCGCCGCGCGCTCCTTCGCGACGAGCTGCGCCTGCACGATGATGCCGGTCGCCCGGCTGGTCATCGTGCGCAGCATCAGCGCGTCGTCCTCGGAGAACTCCTCGGCGTTGCGGGAGCCGAGGATCGCGACGCCGATGGAGTGCCCCTCGTGGATCAGCGGCACGCCGTAGACGGCGCGCAGCCCCCTCGCCCGGATTTCCCGCGCGGTGACGGGCAAGCCGCCGGCCGCGGCGTCGAGCGACGTGGGCCCGCGCAGCGCGAGGACCGCGCGGGCGAACTCCCGCGCCGCCTCGAGCGGGGGCCCGGGCAGCCGCCCGTCGTCGATGCCCGCGGTCGCGTGGACCTCGAGGGCGTCCCCGTCCCCGAGCAGGACGAGCGCCACGTCCACGGCGGCCGCCGCCTCCCGGGTGGCGCGGAGGAGCGCCTTCAGGAAGGTGTCCAGATCGCTGCTGCCGAGCGCGGCCGTCGAGATGGCGTCGAGCGCCTGGAGCAGGCGCACGCGCGCCGCCTGGTAACGGGACACCGCGTCCGCGATCGCCTCGTCGATCGTCCCGTTCAGCTGGATGACCTCACGCCCCCCGTCCCCGCCGCCGTCCCGCTCCCAGAGCTCCAGGATCACGGCGCGGAGCGCCGCGTACTCCATCACGACGTCGGCGAGATCGTACCCGTGGGCGAGCCGGCTCAGCGCGTGGAGCCCGGGGAGCCCCCGGTCGACCGCGGCCGCCGTGCCCGCGCTGCGCGTGCGCTCGGCGATGTAGGCGAGGATGTCCGGGAGGTGATCGATTGGCCTCGGCGCCGGCAGCCGCCGCGCCGGGCTGAGCGCCTGGACTCGGTGCTTCCAGGCATCCAGGAGCGCGTCGTGGTGGCGCTGGATGAAGTCGGAGAGCCGCTTTGGGTTCGGTCTACCGAGCAGATCCATCGGGGACCTCACGATAGCGCGAATCCTTGAGCGCGTGTTCACCTAGCATCGACTCGAATCGACGAAATCGACGAGAGAGCGCCGCTCCCAGGCGGAGCTCGCTCGCACCGCGCGCGCGCCACGTCGGCGCGGGTCAGCTCCGGATGCCCGGCGCCTCGTGTCCGCTCTGGGCGACATACTCCAGGTATCCCCCGCCGTACACGCGCGGCCCGTCGGGCAGGAGCTCCAGGACGCGGTTGGACAGCGCGGCGAGGAAGCGGCGATCGTGCGAGACGAACAGCATGGTGCCCTCGAACGAGGAGAGCGCCCCGACGAGCATCTCCTTGGTCGCCATGTCGAGGTGGTTCGTCGGCTCGTCGAGCACGAGGAAGTTGGGCGGATCATAGAGCATGATCGCGAGCACGAGGCGCGCCTTCTCGCCGCCCGACAGGATGCGACAGGGCTTGTCGATGTCGTCGCCGGAGAAGCCGAACGCGCCGGCGAGCGTGCGGAGCGAGCCGATCGAGGCTTGCGGGAAGCTCGCCACGATGGACTCCCAGACGGAGCGGGTCGGGTCGAGGAGCTCCATCGCGTGCTGCGCGAAATACCCCAGCTTCACGCTCGCGCCGACGTTCACCCCGCCTGCGTCCGGGGCGGAGGTCCCCGCGACGAGCTTGAGGAGGGTGGATTTGCCGGCGCCGTTTACGCCCATCACACACCAGCGCTCGCGGCGGCGGATCAGGAGGTCGAATCCGTCGTAGATGGAGCGCCCTCCGTACGACTTCTTCACCCCGCTGAGCCGCGCCACGTCGTCGCCCGAGCGCGGCGCGGGCTTGAACTCGAAGCGGATCGTCCTCCTGCGCTTCGGCGGCTCGACCTTGTCGATCTTCTCCAGCTTCTTCACGCGCGACTGGACCTGCGCCGCCTTGGCGGCCTGGGCCTTGAAGCGCTCGATGAACCGCATCTCCTTCGCGAGCATCGCCTGCTGGCGCTCGTACTGCGCCTCGGCCTGCTGCTCGTTGATGGCGCGCTGCTGCTCGTAGAACTCGTAGTTGCCGGAGTAGCTGGTGAGCTCGCCGCCGTCGATCTCGATGATCTTGGTGACGATGCGGTTCATGAACTCTCGGTCGTGCGAGGTCATGACGAGCGCCCCGGCATACTGCTTCAGGTACCCTTCGAGCCAGATGATCGACTCGATGTCGAGGTGGTTGGTCGGCTCGTCGAGCAGGAGCGCGTCCGGCCTCATGAGGAGGATGCGGGCGAGCGCGACGCGCATCTTCCACCCGCCCGAGAGGGCGCCCACGTCGCCGTCCATCATGGCCTGGCTGAAGCCGAGCCCGGCGAGGATCTCGCGCGCCTTGGCGTCGAGCGCGTAGCCGCCGAGCTCTTCGTAGCGGGCCTGGGCCTGCCCGAAGCGCTCGATCAAGCTCTCCATTTCATCCATCCGCTCGGGATCGGCGAGCGCGGCCTCGAGCTCGCGGAGCTCCGCGGCGACGTCGGAGACCGGGCCGGCGCCGTCCATGGTCTCGGCGACGGCGCTCCTGCCCTTCATCTCGCCGACGTCCTGGCTGAAGTAGCCGACGGTGACGCCGCGATCGATGGCGACCTGGCCGCCGTCGGGCGCCTCCTCCTTGGTGATCATCCGGAAGATGGTCGTCTTGCCCGAGCCGTTGGGCCCCACCAGGCCGACCTTCTCGCCGCGGTTCACCGCCGCGGAGGCCTCGAGGAAGAGGATCTGCTTGCCGTGCTGCTTGCTGATGGAGTCGAGACGGATCACGAGGCGCGCTGCCGCTGGGGGCGGCTCCTTTCCGCGCCCCCTATACCAGACGGCCCGTCGCGCGATGCGGCATTTCGTCCGCCGCCGCCGGCGCGCGCCATGAACCACCCGCGCTCAATCGGTGCGCTGCTCGTCTTCGGGCGCATTCCGGGCGCATTGCACAGGAGCCCTTTTTTTTCTCTCCTGCCATGGGCGCTTTCCATCTCTTTTTCGCGCTCATCCGCGCTTGATGTCGCGCGGCCGAGGGGGCAGAAGGCCCGGCATGAGCAAGGTCCAGATCCTCTCTTATGCCGGCTGCAGCACCTGCAAGCGAGCGCTGAAGTGGCTCGGCGAGCGCGGCGTCGACGTCGCCGTGCGCCCCATCGTCGATGAGCCGCCGACGGCCGCAGAGCTCGCCCGGTGGGTCCCGGCGAGCGGGCTCTCGGTGCGCCGGTGGCTCAACACGAGCGGGCAGAGCTACCGCGCGCTCGGCAAGGCGCGGGTGGACGCCGCGAGCGACGACGACGTCACGCGGTGGCTCACCGAGGACGGGAAGCTCGTGAAGCGGCCTGTGCTGGTGAAAGGAAGCCGGGTGCTCGTGGGCTTCCGCGAGGACGACTACGCCGCGCTGTTCGGCTGAGCCTCAGGGCGCCGAGGTGAAGCGGCCTCCCCGGACCTGGCTCAGCTCGAACGAGCTCTCCGGGTCCAGGTTGTTGTCCGTCGTGCCGTTGCGCGAGCGGCGGATCACGACGTCCACGTCGCAGCTCTCGGGTTCTTGCGAGCTGGTCGCCTCCAGCTCGCCCGCGTCGATGGTGTACGTCCCCGGGTCGCCCCCGACATCGAACGTCTTGGAGAAGATGCAGCGGCCCTTCACGTCGATCACCATGTCGTCTCCGGACGCGCTCGGCGACCAGGCGATCGTGAGGTCCTCGCCGCGCGGGACTGGCTCTCTGGGCAGCGCCTCGAGGTCGAACGGCTCGGGGAGCGTCCCCACGTTGTTCGTCGCGTCGTCGTCGTCCTCGTCGTCGCGGTCCAGCAGCACCCTGATCTCGGTGCCTCCGGCGCCGATGTTGACGTCGCCCTCGTAGACCCCGGAGCTCTCGGCGGACATAGCGACCGCCTCGCCGCCCACGGTCGCCGAGATCCGATCTCCCGCGCTCAGGATGACGTACGTGTTGCTCTCGTCGCCGCCGGCCTTGAGGGTGGCCCGCACCGTCGTCGATGACGCGCTCTCGGCGATCGCCTCCAGGGTCGCCGAGATCCCTCCGGTCTTGATCTGCTGCGAATCGAGCGTCTCCGTGCAGCCTGCGAGCAGACCGGAAGCTGCGACCCCGAACATGGCCATCGTGGTCTTCGTGATCATGAGTTGCCCTTTCCTCACCGCCTCACCCGCCAGGGCGCGTCGGCCTGTAGTTTTCCATGGGATACTACGCTCGGCCGCGCCCCAGGACGAGGCGCAAGGTTCCGACGGTGCGCGCCGCGCTACCGTGCGCGCGCGAAGGCGGCGGCAGGCGCGGGCTGGTTCACCACTGGCTGCGCAGAACGACGCCGCCGCCGGTCGGTCCCGCGAGCAGCGACCAGCTCATCGTGCCTGCCGGGGGGTAGGGCGCGGCGCCGGCCTGCGCGCCGGTGGCTGCGCTGGCCTGCGAACCGGACGAGGAGGGCTCCGTCAGGAAGAGCACGAGCGCCGTGCCGGCCAGCGCCGCTCCGGCGCCGAAGCCGATCGTGCTCACCAGCCCCAGGTCCTTCGCGCGCTTTCCAGCGGCCTTCCCTTCGGCGGTCTTGCATACCGCCCTGCCGGAGCCGACGTCGTCACAGTCCTCATCCGCGTGGCGGCTCTCGCTGAGCGCCATCGCTCCCGTCACTCCCCCGGCGATCAGCCCGCCCAGGGCGAGCCCGCCCGTCACGTACGCCAGCACGCGCCGGCCGCTGGTCCCGGTCGGCGCCGGCGTCCGCGACGCGCCCTCGTCGCGCTGCGACGGCGGCAGGGCGGCCTGCTGGGGCGGCTGATCCGCCGGCGTCGCGGGCGGCGGCGCCTCGGGGAGCTTCACCTCGAGCTCGAGCGTCTTCTGCTCCGACTTCTCGATCGAGAACCGCACCTCGTGCGTGGGCCCGCCCGGCGCCTTCGTCATCACGACGTGCTCGCCCGGGTTGACGGGGAGCGCGATCCCGAGCGAAGGCCCCTCCAGCGTGATGCCGTCGCGCTGCACCAGCGTCCCGGCGGGCGCGTCGGCCGGCAGCGACAGTGTGAGCTGTGGCACGAGCGGCGCGAGCGCGTCGCGCTGCTCGAGCACGAGCTTGTAGCGATCGTACTGCTTGAGCTGCTCGGACTCGGACAGGCGGGAGTAGAGCGAGAGGAAGTCGTTGTAGCGCGCGACCGCTGTCGCGGTGCGCCCCCACTTGGCCTCGCACTCGGCGAGCGTGAACAGCCGCCCTGCGCGAGGATCGAGCCGGTAGCTCTCGGTGAGGGCAGGGCAGCCGGTCTGGAACTTCCCCGCCAGCATGTCCGCGAGGCCGCGGTTGAAGAGCGACTCGGCCACGGCCACGGCGTCAGGCTGCGCGTTCGCCGGCGCGGTGACAGCAATGCAAAGTAGTCCGCTCAAGACGGACCCGGGCCAGAAGGTTCGCATTGGAGGTAACATGAGATACCTCCTTTGGGACCGCCCCAGGCAAAAAATCAGCGCGTTGTGGGGCCGCGCTCAGTCTGCCCCGTAGAGCGACTCCCGGGGCTTCGCCGTGTTCGCTGCGGGCGAGGCGGTCGGCGCGCTCTTGCGCCAGCCGCCGGACGGCGGCGCCGGGGTGCGCGGCGCCGGGGTGCGCGACGCCGGCGAGGCCTTTGCGTTCGCCAACACCTCGGGATCGATGGCCAGGCCGCCGTCCGCGGGCGGCGCGGCGGCGGAGCTCGCTGCCGCCGCGAGGTCGGTCGAGCTGGGCGTGCCGGCCGCCTCGGGGCGGGCGGCGCCCGGGGCGGCCTCGGGCGGCGTGGAAGGGGGCGCGGTGGGCGGCGTGGACGGCGGCGTGGTGGGCGGCGTGGACGGCGGCGCGACGGCCGCCGCCTGTGTCGCCTGTGTCGCCTGCGCGTGCTCGGTGTGGCCGGGGGCCGGGGAGTCGCCCTTGCTGAACGCGGCGAGAGCGATGGCGCTGCCGCCGACCAGGGCGATGGCCGCGACGACGAGCGCGGATCGACTCCGCGGCCCCGCGGTGGTGCCGGTGCCGGTGCCGACCCGGGTCTCCACACCCGTGCTGGACGACTGGGCGGCCACCGGCATCGACGATCCGGGCCCCTGGCTGACATGGCTGAACCGCGGGAACGGCGTTTCCGGCGCGAGCAGGCGCGAGGACCTGACCGTCATCGGGGCGATGTCGAAGACCTCGGCGAGCGCCTCCACCGTGGACGAAGCGCTCGGGAAGCGCGCCCCGGGCTCGCGCGCCGTCGTCTTCGCGAACCACGCGTCGAAGCCCGGGGGCAGCTTCACCCCCTCCTTCTCCGCGCGCACGGACGGGGGCTCCTGCGGGCCGTGCATCGCGATCACCGCGAACGCCAGCGAGTTACTGTACTCGCGCATGTCGTTCAGCCAGTAGGCCTTGCCGACGAGGGTCGTGTACGCGATCATGCCGAGCGCGAAGAGGTCGACCGCCCGCGTGATCGTCTCGCCGCTGAACTGCTCGGGCGCCATGTAGAGCGGCGTCCCGAGGGCGGCGGTGTTCGCCCCTTCGATCGCGGTCTCGGCGACCAGCTTGGCGATGCCGAAGTCAAGCACCTTGATCCGGATCTCGTCGTCGTCGTCGCTGGCCGCGAGGAAGAGGTTCGCGGGCTTCAGATCGCGGTGGACCACGCCGGCCGCGTGCGTTTTGTCCAGGGCGTGCGCGGTCTGACGCAGGTAGGCGATGGCGTTCTCCGGCGGCAGGCGCCCGCCGCGGCGGATGCGCTTGCTGAGCTCCTCGCCGCGGAGCAGCTCCATCACGAGGAACGGCATGCCGGTGTCCAGGTCGATCCCGGCGTCGAACACCTCGACGATGTGCTCGGTCGCTATGCGCGCGGCGATGCGCGCCTCCAGCTTGAACCGCGCGTGGAACTCGGGGTTCTCGGCGAGGTGCGGGTGCATGACCTTGAGCGCCCGCCGCCGATCCGTCTCGACGTGGACGACCTCGTAGACCGCCCCCATCGCACCCGTCGCGATGCTGCGCACGACGCGGTACCTACCTGCGAACAGCATCCCCTCGTGGAAGTTCAGCGACATAGTCTCACCCGCGTCGAACGAGGTTACACCACCTGGTCGGACGACCGCACTCGTTAACTTGCAGACCTTACAAACTTGTAGGCCGTAAGACTCCCCACATCGGCATTCCAGTGTAGGGCGCGTTCGTTCGATCTGCGCGTACCAGGTAACAGGTAAGCGCTCTCCGCTGATCGTCGCCGCTCGCGCGAGGCCCCGATCGTCGTCGCTCGTCGTTGCTCGTCGTTGCTCGTCGTCGCTCGTCGTCGCTCGTCGGCGCGAGAAGATCCCGTGATTCCGTGGCTTACGGGGCGCTGCCGCGGTGATGTGGCGCCCGTCCGTTCTGATCGTTTTTCATGACAGACACATCGACATCGTCAGATGCACGGGCGGAGCGTGGGCGCCGCCTGTCCCGTCAGAGCACGAGCGCTGCCAGCCGCCGGGGCCCGTGGAACACGTCGAACCCGCCGAGTTCGAGCTTGCGACCGAACGTGCAGATCGTCTCGTCTCCGCGTCTGGCCGCGCGGATACTTGATAGGATATCCTGGCCGATCGCCTCGCGTCGCACGACAGCTCGGTGAGCAGGCGGAGCCGGCTGAGGTACGAAGTCAAGCGGAGCCGGAGCCCCACCGACACATTGCCGGAGAGCGCGATCCTCGTCGCCTCGTCGACCTCGCGCGGGCGCTTGCCGCCGGAGGAGCCTGCGCTCGCGCGCTGGCGCCACGGCGGCCCTGTAGCCGGGCTCGTCCCGCGCCACCCGCCGGGCCTGCTTCACGACGTGCGGCGCCGTGGCGAGCGCGGGCTCCTCCGGCGGCGAGCGCCCGCGCGTCGCGTGCGGACTAGACGCCGCGCCGCCGGCCTGCTCAGAATGCGCGCCCGTGGCTCCCAGCCGACCCAGCGAGATCGACGGCGCGCGGGCCTGCGGCCTGCGATCCGCGGCTCGCGGCTTGCTGATACGCCGTCCTGGCCGCGCCGCACGGCGGTCGCTGGCGGCGAAAGAGCCACGTGTGAAGGAGAAGAACCGGGATGAATGATGCCACATCCAGCTGCGACATCGGCATGATCGGGCTGGCCGTCATGGGCGAGAACGTCGCGCTCAACATGGCCGACCACGGGTTCAAGGTGGCCGTGTACAACCGCACGGTGCAGGTCGCGAAGGACTTCGTCGCGAGGAACCCGGGCACGCCCGGCGGCCTGGTCTACTGCGAGACGCTGAAGGACTTCGTCCGCGCGCTGAAGAAGCCGCGCAAGGCGGTGATCCTGGTCAAGGCCGGTCCGCCGGTGGACATGGTGGTCAAGCAGCTCATCGAGGCGGGCGTCGAGCCGGACGATATCGTCGTCGATCTGGGCAACTCGCTCTGGACCGACACCATCCGCCGGGAGCAGGAGTACGCGAAGCAGTGCAAGTTCTTCGGCTCGGGCGTCTCCGGCGGCGAGGTGGGGGCGCGCTTCGGCCCCTCGCTGATGCCCGGCGGCGATCCCGCGTCCTGGCAGCACCTGGAGCCGATCTGGCGCGCCATCGCCGCCAAGGTCGATCCGGCGACCGGCAAGCCGATCGAGGGCGCGTCCCCCGGCAAGCCGGTGGAGGGCGGGGTCCCCTGCACGGCGTACATCGGGCCGAACGGCGCGGGCCATTACGTGAAGATGGTCCACAACGGCATCGAGTACATCGACATGCAGCTCATCTGCGAGGCGTACACGCTCCTCGACGGGCTGCTCGGGATGTCGAAGGACGAGATGTCCCGGGTCTTCTCCGAGTGGAACAGCGGAGATCTCGACTCGTACCTCATCCAGATCACCGCCGATATCCTCCAGCAGAAGGACCCTGTCCAGAAGGACAAGCCGTTCGTCGATTTCGTCCTCGACACGGCGGGGCAGAAGGGCACGGGCAAGTGGACGAGCAGCAACGCGCTCGACATGGGCATCCCTGCGAACGCCATTGCGGAGGCGGTGTTCGCCCGTTGCCTCTCTGCGCTGAAGGACGAGCGCGTCGAGGCCTCGAAGCACCTCTCTGGCCCGACCCCGACCCCGGTCGCGGACCGGCAGGGGACGATCACGGCGATCCGCGACGCGCTGTATTGCTCGAAGATCTGCGCCTACGCGCAGGGCTTCCAGCTCATGGCGGCGGCGCAGGCGGAGTACAAGTGGACGCTTGATTTCGGCACGATCGCGAGCATCTGGCGCGGCGGCTGCATCATCCGCGCCCGCTTCCTCCAGAAGATCACGGAGGCGTACACGCGCAATCCTGGCCTGACGAACCTGCTGCTCGATCCGTACTTCAACGATCAGATCAAGCAGGGGCAGGCGAACTGGCGCAAGGTGGTGTCGATCGCCGCGCAGAACGGCGTCTGGGCGCCCGCGTTCATGTCGGCCCTGTCGTATTACGACGGGTACCGCGCGGCCCACCTGCCCGCGAACCTCCTGCAGGCGCAGCGAGACTACTTCGGGGCGCACACCTACGAGCGCACGGATCAGCCGCGCGGCAAGTTCTTCCACCTCGACTGGCCGCACCCCTCCCGTCCTCAGCTGGACATCAAGGGCACCGGCGGCGGGCACTGACGCCCGGCGCGATTCCCGTCCTCAGGGCACGAAGCCCGTCTTCCTCCCCCCCATCCCCCTGTTCCCCGGTTTTCTTGGCGGCCTGGCGGTTCGCTTCCCCGGCCGACTTCCCGCAGTGGAGCTAGCGTCTGCTCGGGCCGGGCTCCCGCCGGGGCCACGCCTCAGGTGAGGCTGATCCGCGGCCGCAGGTTCTGCTCGCGCAGGAACGGCTCGATGTCGTCCACGATGTCGAGCTGCACCCCCGCCAGGCTCATCGCCGCCGCGATCGTCTGGATCCCCATGCGCCCGAGCTTGTTCATCTCCGGGGGCGGGCGGACGACGATGTGCTCGATCTTGTCGCGCACGTTGAGCCCCCACTGGGTCAGGATCACCCGCGCCTCGCTCTCGTACCGCACCATGAGCGCCATGTCGTAGATGAAGAACGCCCGCTCCCCCGGGCGCATGACGCCCACGAGCTTCTGGTACGCGTCGACCGAGATGAACCGCGCGATCTCACCGGTCGCCACCGTCTCCCGCAAGAGCTGAACGACCATGCCCGCCGGCTGCGTGATCCACACGCCGACACTCCCGGTGTCGTCGAGCAGGTGCGGCTGCCTGCGGAACGCGAGTCTGCGGTTCGACGGGAGCATCTCTCTAAAGACAATAGCCATTCCGGCTACCGGGGCCCGCCCGCGACGACCGGAAGCGCCCCACCCGCCCGACCGGTCCGGTCGAGCGGAAGCGCGCTGTTGTTTCACACATCACCGGACGAGCTCCTCCCATGGGGTCAACGCTGCGTCATGGTGGTCGCAAAAAACGGATTCGGCCAGAAATGTGTGATCCTGCCGCCTCGGACCACCCACAGGGGCGCCATACAGCCAGGCGGACGCGGGCCTGGCCGCGCTCGACCGGCCCCGCGAGGGCAGGCCCTGGCGAAGATCCCCGGGCATCGCTGTGCTCCCGCCTGGCCGGGCAGCTCGCGCGCCCAGAGGCCCGGCGCCTCCCGCGCGACCCAGCGAGCGGCGAGGGGAAGCGGCGCGCGGGCGCTCAGGCGAACAGCGCGGCGCAGGCCGACCCGATGAGGTTGACGTGCTCGAGCCGGGCGAGCCGGGGCTCGACCCGGGAGCCGACGAGGGCGCGCAGCGTCTCCTGCACCCGCGGCGCATAGAGGGGATCGCCCCAGAAGAGGCTGCCCTCCGCGAGGATGCCGACCCCAGGAGGGCTGTCGAGCACGTCGGTGACGGCCGCGAGCCCCGCCGCCACGAGGTCGGCCGAGCGCTGGAGCAGGTCGCCGGCGACCCGCCGCGCCTCGTCGGCGCCCTCGTCGCGGAGCCGCACGAGATCCGCGGAGCTCGTCAGCGGGGCATGGTCCGGACAGAGCCGCCCGAAGAGCCGGGGCAGGTAGGCCCCGGACACCGCCTTCTCGAACCGCTGCGCGCCGGGGTTCTCGGAGCCCGCGTCGAGCTCCGCGTCGAACGGCTGGAGGTGCGGAGGGTTGAAGTTCCCGTTCTCGAGGTTGACCGCCATCGGCGCGACGAAGTGACCCGTCTTGAGCTTCGGGATCCGGCCGGCGGGGAGGAACGTGGCCATGTTGGTCCCCGTCCCCACGATGAGCCCGATGAACGCCGCGGGCTGCGACCCGCCGTGCGCGAAGGCACCCCCGAGCAGGCTCGCCACCGTGTCGTTCAGCACCCGGACCGGACCGGGCCGGAGCCTCCGCGCGCCGAGCGCCCGGCCGAGCCGCTCGCCCACGCTGGTGCCCTCGACCCCGGCGACCTGGACGCCCTTGGTCCAGCGGAGCAGCCGCGCGTCGAGCGACGGCAGCGTCTCCGACGGGTACGAGAAGCAGTACCCCACCGGCAAGCCGTGCACGGCGCCCAGGCGCTCGACCAGCTCCGCCTGCACGTCGAAGAAGGCGTCGCCCGCGATCTCCGGCCCGCCCGGGAACTTCGCAGGCACGGGCCCGGCGACGATGCGCGACGCGCCGCCCGGCAAGAGCTCCACGATGGCGGCGCGCAGGTTCGTGCCGCCCGCGTCGACCACCACGGCGCGGCCCATCATCCCTCCCGGCGGCGGCGCGAGATAGGCAGGGAGCGCGGCGATCTCGGTGCCGGGCGTGGAGAGGCCGAAGACGATGCGCGCCGCGAGCGTGCGGCGGATGTCCTGGAGCTCGGTGAGCGAGAGCTTCATCGGCGGAATGCTTACCCTCAGGCCCCTGAGAAGGAAATAACTTTGCAAGTGGCGCAAGTGAGGCTGAGGGTGCTTGGCGTCGGCCTCGCCCGGACGGCAAGGGGCCAGCGCCTCGCTGCCGCGATTGCGCTGTGCGTCACCTGGCGGAGGTCGCTGGAGAGCGGTTGTCGTCCACACCGAAGACGACGGGATAGACCACCGTGGCAACGCTCTTGCGGTCTGCGGCGGAGGGGAATCGGAGGCCGCGGAAGACGTCGAGCACGCAGCCGACGACCTTGGCGTCGCGGAGCGGGGGAGCGGGCGACGACGGCGGCGTCGCGCCGGGCGAGGGCAGCGCGATGAGGAGCGGCGCGTCCTCGGGCGGGCGGTCGGCGTCACCCGCGTACGTGACCTTCCCTTCGCCATCGACGACGAGGTGTACGGGCAGGCGCCCTCGGAGCTTGGGGTTCAGGCGAAGGCCCTTTTCAAAGCAAGCCCGCATCTCGCCGAAGCGCTCCTGGACGACGCTCCGCACGACGTGAGGCGGGATGTGGGCTTTGCCCTTGATCGGGTCATAGGGGTTGCTCTTGCAACGGGCGGCAATGCCCCTCACGGCCTTGGCGTCCTGGTCGAGCTCCCTCTCCAGGCCGGCGCGGGCGAGACCGGCCTTCTTGCGGTCGTGAGCGCCGAGCGACGCCTGGAGCTTGCGGGCCGCGGCGCCCGTCCGGGCGAAGCTCTCCCGGATGTCCTTGGCGCCCTGGGCGAGCTCCGGATCGGAGGCCTGGACCGCGGCCGCGCGGGCCCAGAGGTCGAGCCGATCCGCGATCCTCCCGAGCACGTCGGGCGGCGTGTTCAGGTCGGATTGCCGGAGCACCTCGATCATCCTCGAGGCCTTCTGGACCTCCGGGCCGAGCGCCTTGCAGTCGGCCTCGATCGAGCGCGCGGCGCCGCCTTTCCCGGGGAGGGAGATCGGGGTGGGGCGGGAGATCGGGGTGGGGCGGGAGATCGGGGCGCGCTCCTTCACGGGCGGGCGGTTGTTCCCGGCGGAGCGGGCAGGCGCGCTCGCCTTGTCGGACAGCGGGATCGGGGCGCGCGGCTTGGGGGCCTCGGGCGCGGTGTCGCGGGCGCGCGTGCTCCTGCGCGGGCGCAGGGCGGCGCGCTCCTTCTCCTCGGGCGAGCGCAGGGCGGCGCGCGCCTCGCGGGTCGGGCCCTCCGGGACGGCGCTCGGGGCAGCGACCCCGGCGTGCGTGGGGTCGGCGCCGGCGGCCGGCTCTCTCCGCGGCGCAGCCCCGCAGCCCAGCAGGGCATGAACTCCGACGAGGACGAGCCACGCGCTTCGCATCCGTTCCTCCGAGGTGCGTCCGACGTGCGAGCCGCCGTTTTGATACAGTACACCGGTCCGAACATCGCTTGCAGGCGAAACAGCGGGGCCTCCCAGGAGGTGGACAGGCAGCGCAGGGAGTGCGACGTGAACAAGCGCGAGAAGAACGGCCGCGGGGGCGGGAAGGACGAGCACGGCAAGGGCGGGGGCGAGCTCGCGGAAGCGGCGTGCGCGCTCGAGCGCGAGCTCGTCCGCTTCGAGGAGCTCGCGGAGTCGGCGCGGCGGCTCTCCCTCGACACACGCAAGGGGATCGAGCGCGCGGCGAAGTCGACGACCGAGGCGGCCGAGGCGCAGCAGCGCGTGAGCATGGCGCTCGGGTCGCTCATCGCGGCGATCGCGGCGGCGCGGGATCGCCATGAGGCGACCGCCACGGCGCTCGCGGCGCGCGGCGAGGAGATCAAGCGGCGGGCGGAGCAGCTCGGGGAGCTGTTCCAGCGCTTCGCGGCGCTCGGGGAGGAGGGGCGGAGCATCAACCAGCTGGTGCAGGAGACCGCGGCGCGCCAGCGGGAGGCGACGACGCCGGAGCAGATCCACGAGGTGGTGGCAGCGATGGACGAGGTGGAGGGGCGCATGGGGCGCCTCGCCGACGAGGCGCGCGCCCTCGCCCAGGCGGCGACGGCCGCGGGGATCGTCGACCTCGCCGAGCAGGCGGACGGGATGCGGCAACAGGTGACCGCGATGCGGAACAAGGTCGGGCTCCTGCGAAAGGGGATGCTGGCGCGGCTGGGCGGGGGGACCCAGCCAAACTAGCGGGGCACAGCGCTACTGCGCGAAGCCGGAGGGGGAAGCGAGCCGCCAAGGGCGCCAAGGGCGCCAAGAAACCAGGGAAATGAGAGGAAAAGATGCCGGGACGGCACTTCTTCTTCTCCCTTGGCGCCCTCGGCGTCTTGGCGGTTGTTCTGCCGCTCCGGGGCAACTTCCCGCAGTCGTGCTAGGCGGACGGCGAGCGGCAGAGCGTGAAGTAATGGTCGAGCGAACGTTCGCCCTTGAACGCCGCGCCGATGGACACGTCCTTCGAGACCCGACGCATGAAATCACGGGTTCCATTGTAGACGAAGAACTGGATTCCTTTGCTGTTGGGCACGACCCGGGGCCAGCCGTCAGGTACGGGGCCGTCAGGGACCTGGAAGTAGTCAATCACGATGGCGCCACGCTCCTGCCACGCAGGATTGCCGGCCGTCGGGACCGCGACGAAGAAGCCCGGGCCAATCCAGGGACGCGTGAGCCCCTCGTTGTAACCGAAGAGCCGCGCGCTTCCGTCCTCGGGCAAGGCAAAACGCTTCTCGAAGAAGCGGAATGTGGACGGGAGAGGAAGGCTGTTCCTGCCCTCGTGACGAACCGCCACGCGGGGCGGTGTGCCGTCCGGGACGAAGAAGTCGAGCGTGAGCGGGGGGGCGTGGCTCGCGGCGGCATAGAGCGCCCGCTGATCCGCGCGCGTCGTGGTCGACAGGGCGCTGCGGCGCTCCTCGTGCGTCAGGCCATCGAGGTGCTCGGCGATGCGAGCAATCGGGGCGTTCTGGCGAAGAAGTTGGACGAGCTCCGACATGGGGAGCGGAGCATAGCAGCGTTCGGTTGCCGCGGAGAGGGCCGGCCTCGCCATGGAGCGAGGCCGGCGGGCGAGATGTGATGTCGTGGCGAGCGAGCGTCAGAGGCAATGGACGGGAGAGCGCAGCAGCTCGGCGGTGGTGTCCGCCACGTCGGCGCCCTCGATCCCCGCGGCGAAGCGGTGGAATGCCTGCCCGTCACCCCTCGTCAACGCGAACGCCGCGCAGACGGCGGCGGGGTGGGCCGAGCGGGCCGCGGGCGAGCGGAGCACCCGGGCGAGGCCGTCCAGCGCTCCCTGGTTGCCGGCCGCCGTGGGCGCGGCGGAGGCCACCACGGCGCGGAGATCCGCGGCGAGGACATCGGAGACGTCGGTCGCGCCGAGCACGCCGGCGAAGAAGGCGCGAAAGGCCGAGAGGGCAGCCGGGTCGAGCCCGTCCACGTACGTCGCGAGGTGCCGGATCGCGAGCACGCGCGCGCGCACCGAGCTCGCCATCTGCGCGACCCTGCCCCACGCGCGGAGCGCCGCCTCGGGCGGCAGCTTGAACTTGGACAGGTACTGGAGCCGCACGTCGGAGACGCCGCCCGAGGCGAGCCCGGTCTCGAGCGCGGACCAGTCCTCGGCGAACAGCGCTTCGGGGGACACGACGGCGCTGCACGACGCGTAGCTTCCGACGTAGTCGAGGCCGTAGCTGTAAGGCGCTCCAGCGAGGAGGCCGGTGAGCACGCTCGACCACGCGCCGCGGACGCCGGCGTCGAGGCCCGGCGCGCACGCGACGTCGCACGCCGCGGCGAGCGATACCGCCCGGGCCGCCTCGCCGTCGAGGCCCTCGACGAACGCCTCGAACTCCTCGGGCGCGAGCCCCTCGGGCAGGCCGCCCTGGAGCGCGGCGAGCTGGTGGGCGCCGCCCACGTCGAGGAAGCGCGAGACGCCCTCGGGGTCCGCGGGGACGCGGCGCGGGGCGAGCGTCGCGGCGTAGGCCTCGAGATCGCGGTCGGTGCTCAGGAAGGCCCACTCGGGGTGGCGGTCCTGGGGATCGACGACGAGGAGCTCGCCCGGGCGCGCGGGCGCGACCTCGACGCGCTCGCCGGGCGCGAGCGTCTGCACGCGGGCCGCGCCGTCGCCGGCCACCCACGCGAGCTCCAGGGGCGCGACGAGGGCGCCCTCCGGGTCGTGCACCGTCACGAACGCCCCGCCGGAGGGTGCGGGGTCGACCGTGAGCCACGGGAGCGCCCTGGCCACGACCGCGCGCCGCGCGCGCGCAGCCGCCTCCGGGCCGAGCGCCGGCGCGAAGGCGTCGAGGAAATCGTCCGTGCCGATGGTCCCGAACCGGCGCTCCTCGAGCACCCCGCGGAGCGCCGACCAGAACGCCTCCTCGCCGGCCAGGCTGCGGATCTGGGTGAGCAGCCAGGCGGCGCGGCCGTAGGGGCCGCTCGTGTACTTCTCGCCCGGCGCGAGCGACGGATCGCGGACGGCGTCGCCGTCCCGGGGGGCGAGCTCGTCGCCGTTCAGCGTCCCCGCGCCGCTCTCGTCCGTGTAGACGCGGGCGCCCTCCTGCTCGAGCAACGTCGCCATGCCCTCCTTGATCCAGAGATCGTCCCAGGTCTCCACCGTCACGAGGTCGCCGAACCACTGGTGCGAGAGCTCGTGCGTCGTGAGCAGGAGATCCGAGGCGAGCGCGGGCTGCGTGCTCCGCTCCTCGCGCTGGAAGCTGATGCTCGCGTGCTCGATCCCGCCCACGGAGAAGTCCGGCAGGAGCACGAGCGCGTACTTCTCGAAGGGGTACGGCACGAGCAGCTCCTCGAAGCGGCCGATGGCGCGCGCGAGCTCGTCCACCATCCTTCCGTGATCGCCCGGCAGCCCGCGGCGATGCCAGACCGCGATGGGGAGATCGCCCTTCGTCCCGCGCTCGACCTCGAAGTCGCCGATCGCGAACGCCATGAGGTAGGGCGGCAGCGTGTAGGCGGTCTCGTACCGGACGAGGTGGCCCGACGCCCCGAGATCCTCGTCGCCGACGAGATCGCCGTTGGCGATCAGCGCCTCGCCGCCGTCGACGCGCATGGCGATCGAGAAGATGGCCCGGTCCGAGGGCGCGTTGTGGCACGGCATCCACCGCGACGCGCCGAGCGGCTCCGACACCGTGTAGACGGCGCGCACGGCGACCGGATCGCCGATGCGCGCGGGCACCGCGCGGAGGGCGTCGCCGGAGAGCGCCTCGTAGTCGATCTCGAGCGCGATCGGCGCGCCGCTCATCGCCTCGGGCTCGCTCGAGAGGTCGATCGCGAGCGCCTGGCGCTGCGGATCGAGCGCGTGCGGGAGCGCCCCGCCGCCCTTCCGCCGGACCTCCTTCACCTCGGCGACGGCGCTGTCGAGGACCACCGTCCTCGGGCCGTCTCCGGTGAGCGACAGCGTGAGGCCCAGCGTCGCCACGAGGCGGCTCCGCTCCCAGTCGAACTCGCCCCGGAGGTCGTAACGCTCGACGTCGAACGCGCTCCCCTCGAGCGGCGCCGGGCCCTCGCCCGAGCACGCGGCGGCGAGCGACCCAAGCAGCAGGCAAGCCACGCGGAGCGCTCCGGGGCGGTGTTTCTGGAGTGTGCAGTGCATCGCGGTTCCTTCGATCGGAAGAGGGATTCGTCTCGCGAGGCCAGGCACCAGCGCTCGGACCCCCGAGCCCACGGCGGCGCAGCGACGCGTAACTGACCGCGGGACAGTTACAGAACCAGGGCGCGTGGCCAAGCCAGGTGATCGCGCCGGAGGCCCCGGCGCGCCGCTCGGCGACGAAAAGAAGGGATGATCGGTCGCCCGCGTCACGGTCGCTCGGCGCTCCGGGCCGCCGCGCGCGGAGGCCGCGCCTCCGGCGCGCGCGATCGCCCTCCAGCGTGCTCTCCGCGCTTCGCTCGCGTGCGGGGAGTGAGGAGGAGGAGAGGAGCGATGATCAGCTGGCCAATCGGCACGGAGCGCGAGCGCATCGACATCGCATCGACGGTGAGCGCTTCTCCCGCTTCCCGCTCGCGCGCGAACGAAGGTGTGGATGCATGGTATTGCAGGCGCGCACCCTTGCGCACTCTGGGCGCGAATCGCCTTTCATTTGTAAGGGTTGCGGTGACCTGTGCGAGGATGCTCCCCGCCATGGCACAACACAAAGTTGGGTGCGCGCGGGGGCGCTCGTGGGTCGCGCCGCTGGCTGTGGGCGCGGCGCTCGGCGTCGCGCTCCTTCCGAGGAGCTCGTCCGCTCAGACGTGGACGGGCGGGCGGATGACGCCGGTGCTCGACGAGATCGTCGCGATCGACAGGACCGGGGAGCCGCGGTGGCCTTACGGCGACGAGGACGTCGCGGGCGACGGCGAGGCCTTCGACGCGCCGGAGCGATCGATCGACTTTCGCTCCGCGTACGCGGTCGCCGCCGCCGGGCGGTTCTGGGTGCGCGGGTATGTGTCGGAGACGGCGGCGATCAGCCGGGAGGCGACGCTCTTCGTGTTCATCGACACCGACAGGAACCGGCAGACCGGCGGCACCGCCGCGACGGCGGGGATCGACGACCGGTTCACGGACGACCGGTCGCCGGGCGGCTACGAGGTCGTGCTCGGCGTGAAGGGCGACGGGACGCTCGTGCGGGTCTGGTCCTTCGCTGGGGCGTCGGGGCGGTACGAGCCCGTCGACGTGACGGACGCGCAGGTCGCGACCGAGGCAGGGACGGACATGGATCCCCTGCTGATCAACGACGCGACGCGGGGGTACGCGCAGGCATCCATCGCGCTCGACGTCGTGGGCGTCGGCGTGGCGTGCGAGGCGAACCTGTACTTCCGGTCGGTGAACGACGCGGCGGCGCTCGGGCCGGGTGATCTCGACATCGGCATCTCCGCGCCGTGCGTGGCCGGCGACGCGGACGGCGACCGCGTGCCCGACGTGATCGTCCCGCCCTCCGGCTGCGCGCGCGACGCGGACTGCGCCGGCAGGGGCATCTGCGTGGACGGCGACTGCATCCTGCCGGTGTCGTGCGTCGACGATGTCGACTGCGACGCGGACGAGGACTGCTCCGCGGACCACCGGTGCGTCCCCACGCCCGGGGACACCTGCTCGTCGAACGCCCAGTGCGGCGACCTCGCGTGTGTCAGCGGGCAGTGCGGCCCGTGCTCGCCGGGCTCGTCCGAGTGCGGCGCGGACCTGCGCTGCGCGCCGACCGGGCGCTGCGTCGACGGCGGGGCGTCGAGCGGGGCGGGCGGCCCGGGCGAACCGGAGCTCGCGCCGGGGGAGGCGGTCCAGGGCGGCGCCTGCGCCTGCGCGGCGGGGCCGGCGCCGTACGGAGGGGGAGCCCTGTCGCTGCTCGCCGCCGGCGGGCTCGCGCTCCGGTTGCGGAGGCGCCCGCGCCGCGGGCCCGGAGCCGGCCGATGAAGCCGATGAAGAGGAGAACCATGCGCGCACCGATCCTCGCCGCCATCACCTGCGCTGCCTGCGCGGTCCTCGCCGCCGCGACGCCCGCGTCGGCGCAGAGCACGGACATCGACGTCGAGCGCTTCAAGCCGGCCGTCACCCACGACGCCTTCGTCGTCACGGAGGGCTCCGGCGTCCGCGAGCCCGGCGATCCATGGGCGTTCGGGCTGTTCCTGAACTACGCGCGCAACCCGCTGATCGTCGCGACGGGCGACGGCGAGGTGCGGAGCCAGATCGTGAGCGGCCGCCTGGGCGCCGATCTCATGGCGTCGGTCACGATCGCCGAGCCGTTCGCGCTCGGCCTCGACATCCCGTTCTTCCTCGCGCAGTCGGGCGAGGGCTCTCCGTCGTTCGCGGGCCTCGGCGACATCCGGCTCGTGCCGAAGCTGCGCCTGCTCGACGATCGCGACTCCATCGGCCTCGGCCTCGTGGCCGAGCTGCGCGTCCCGACGCACACCGGCGATTTCGCGGGCGGCGCGCGCAACGTCGTGTTCTGGCCGCGCATCGTGCTCGATCACCGGTTCGCGCCCGGCCTCAGGTTCGGCGTCAACGCGGGCGTCGCGATCCGCGAGGGGACGACGTACGCGAACGTCGAGGCGGGGAGCGAGCTGACGTACGCCGCGGCGCTCGGCTACCGCTTCGGCGGCATCGACGGGAAGGTCGAGATCGGCGCCGAGGCGAACGGCGGCATCGGCATCGCCGCGGACGACCTGAACGAGGAGGAGACGCCCCTCGAGGCGCTCGGCTACGTGAAGATCAACCCGAGCGAGCAGTGGGAGATCACCGCGGGCCCGGGGATCGGCGCGCTGGCCGGCTACGGCGTGCCGATCTTCCGCGTGTTCGCGGGCGTGAAGTACACGCCGACCTCGCACGACAGGGACCACGACGGCGTCGACGACGAGCGCGACCAGTGCCCCGACGTCCCGGAGGATCGCGACGCCGATTACGACAGCGACGGCTGCCCCGAGGAGGACGCCGACGACGATCAGGACGGTGTGCCGAACGCGGACGACGAGTGCCCGGACGAGAAGGAGACGATCAACGGCGTCGAGGACGACGACGGCTGCCCCGACAAGGGCGAGCCGCGGGTCGCGTACGAGCAGGGTGAGTTCGTGATACGGGACACCATCCGCTTCCGGACCGGCTCGGCCGAGCTCGAGCAGGACTCGTACAGGACCCTGGACCAGGTGGCGCTCGTCATGAAGGCGAACCCCGAGATCGAGCGGCTGCGGGTGGAGGGGCACACCGACGAGACCGGCACGCCCGAGCTGAACCAGGAGCTGAGCGAGCAGCGCGCCGAGATGGTCCGGAAGTACCTGATCCGGAAGGGCGTCAGCCCGGGCCGGCTCACGGCCGAGGGCTTCGGGTCGGACAGGCCGGTGGCCGAGGGCACCGACCCGGCGAGCCTGGCGAAGAACCGCCGCGTGGAGTTCGTGATCGACGAGTGAGGCGCGCTCGCCCCGGAGCGGCGCGTCGCGCCCTCCCGGGCACGGCGGCTGGCCCGCAGCGGGGCCGGCCGCCGCCGCGGCGCGCCGCGGCGCCGGGCGCGGCCGGGGGTCAGAAGCGGCCGTGGATCGCCAGCCCGCCGCCGGTCGTGCCGACGGCCGGCGCGACCACGATCCGCGCCGCCGCGGGCTCCGTGTCGCCGAGCGACGTCACGAACAGCGCGACGCCGGCCGCGAGCCCGACCCCGCCGACGATGAAGCCGGCGGTGGACAGCTTCGCGGCGCTCTTGGCGTCCTCGACCAGCGCCACGCCGCGGGCGTCGCAGAGCGTCTCGGTCCGGCAGTGCTCGTCCTGCGCCCGGTTCCACCGCGAGCTGGCGAGGAGCCCGAAGATCGAGCCGGTCACGACGCCGGCGACGCCGACGCCGCCTGCCACGAAGGCGAGGGTGCGGCGGGTGCCCGCGCCGCCGTCTCCGTCACCGCCAGCGGCCGGCCAGCGCGGCGCAGCGAGCGGACCGGGCGGCGGGGTCGCCGCGGTCGCCGCGGGGTCGTCCTCGAGCGGCGGGACCTCCACGGTGACGACCTGGCCGGGGCCGGCGGTCTGCGCCTCGACCGAGAACGGCTTCTTGCCGGGCGCGGTCGCCTCGACGCGGTGCTTGCCCGGATCGACGGGGAGCGGCGCGCCCCACGCGCCGGCGTCGAGGACCGCGCCGTTGCGCCTCACGACGAGGCCGTCCGCCGGCGTGGTCACCGTGACAGCGAGGCGCTCGAGCTTCTTCTCCAGATCGGCCGCGCGGCGGGTCGCCTTGGCCTCGCGGTCCGCCTGGCCGGCCCGGCTCGCCATGTCCGCGGCCTCGCGGAACGCCGCCCAGGCGCTCGCGGTGCGGCCGAGCCGCTCGAGGCAGTCCGCCAGGTTCCACTGGGTGCCATAGCCCGGGTCCAGCCGCTGGCTCGCCGCGAACTTGGGGCACGCCTCGGCGAGCTTGCCCTGCGCGACGAGATCGCGCCCCTCGCGGAAGAGCGCCTCGGCCGCGGCCGCCTGGTCCGCGGACGGCTCCGCGCGGGCGACCCCCGCGGAGAGCGACAGGAGCGCGGCGACACACCACGCGACGCGGCTATTTCCTCGATGTCTCGTCATCGTCATTCCTCGGGGGCCTCTGGGACGGCGGCCTCGGCGCGGGCGGCCTCGGCGCGGGCGGTCGAGCGACGGCGCTCGCCGGCGCCGACGCGGCGGCGCGCGCGGTCGTCACAGCGGAGGGCAGCGCGGCGGGCGCCGACGAGGCCGCGGCCGGCGGATCCACGGGCGTGTCGGCGCGCGGCGGCTCGGCGCTGGCGGACGGCGTCGGCCTGGCCTCGACGCCGGCGGACGGAGGCGGCGGCTCGGCCTCGGCGCGCGCAGGCGGCGCCGGCTCGGCCGAGGGCGCGGGCGCGGGCGGCGGCGCGCCGCGCACCGCGAGGTAGACGCCCGCCCCGCCCGCGAGCGCGGCGGCCAGCACGCCACCGGCGATCAGGGCGACGGGCGGGCGCGACGCCGGACGCTCGGGGCCGCTCGACAGCCGGACGCTCGTGGCGGGCGCCGTGCCCGACAGCGCATACGGTCCGGATTGCCCGCCCGGCGGGCGCCCCGCGGCCTCGAATGGCGCGGCCGACGCGCGCGGCGGGGTCAGCGCGGCGCCGAACGGCGCGCTCGAGGCGTGCTGGGGGGCCGAGATGGCGCCGAACGACGCGCGCGACGCGCGCGACGCGCGCGTGGCGGCGTCGAGCGGCACGAGCATCGCCTCGACGATCGCCTCGCCGCCCGGCAGGAACGCGCGCAGCGCCGCCGCGAGCTCGCCGGCGCTCGCGGTGCGGCCCGCCGGATCGATGACCAGCGCCCGGTGCACCACGCGGGCGACCTCCGGCGGCACCCAGGGCGCGATCTCCTGGATCCAGCGCACCGGGGTCGTGCAGATGCTCAGGACGAGCTCTCCGAGGCCGGTCAGGTGCTCGTTGGGCCGATGCCCCGAGAGGGCGTGGTACAGGCTGATGCCGAGCGACCAGATGTCCGAGCGCGCGTCGATGGCGCCGCTGCCGCGCGCCTGCTCGGGCGACATGTAGAGGGGAGAGCCGAGGAGCGCGCCGCTCTTCGTCATCCCGCCGTTGCCGAGGCTGTTGTCCGTCACCTTGGCGACGCCGAAGTCGAGCACCTTGACCACGCGCTGGCCGCCCTGCTTCCTCGCGAGGAACAGGTTTGCCGGCTTGATGTCGCGGTGGACGATGCCGGCCTCGTGCGCGCGCTCGAGCCCCAGGCACGCCTGCAGCCCGATGCGGAGCGCGAGATCGACAGGGAGCGGGCCGAGCCGCTCGATGAGGGCCTGCACGTCCTCGCCCTCGAGGAACTCCATCGCGATGTACGGCGCGCCGGTCTCGCGGTCGCGCCCGGTGTCGAACACCTGCGCGATGTGCTCGGACTCGACCGCGCCGACCGCGCGCGCCTCGCGCTGGAAGCGGCGGACGAGCTCGTCGTCCGCGGCCTGGCCGAGGATGACCTTCACCGCGACGCGGCGGCCGGTGCCCGCGTGCCGGGCCTCGTAGACGGCGCCCATCCCGCCCTGGCCGAGGAGCCGGAGCATCGTGTAGCGGTCGTCGAGGGTTCGGCCGATCATGGCGCGAGGCCCGGGCCATGGGCGCCGGCGGCGGGCGCGTCGGCGATGCGGGAGGCGGCTGGAAGGGGAGGCCTCTTCACGGCCGCAGGCTAGAGCAGCTCCAGCCCCGCGTCATCCCTCGCCGCAAACCTTGCACCAGGGCAACCTCACGAGCGTGTGGTGCGATGTCTCGAGCGTCGCGAGGTCCTGGATCAGGAACCTGCCCCCGAGCCTGGAGGGCGTGTACGCCGAGAGCACCTTGAGGGCCTCCATCGCCACGAGGTGGCCGAGCAGCTGGCCCATCGTGCCGGCGTGCGGCGCGGAATCGGCCAGCGAGCGCCCCCCGGGCGAGGGGTTGAGCGCCTCGGTCGTCGCGCAGATCCGGCACGCCGTCTTCCCCGGGAAGACGAGGGGGCCCAGGACGGCCGTCGTCCCCGCGAGGTGCGAGAAGAGCGAGGCGATCCCTGCGCGCTGGCCGAACCGCGCGACGCGCTCCAGGAGCGCCGCGTCGTCGCCGCGCACCGCCGCGACGAGGAGGTGAGGGCGCCCCTCCGGCGAGAGGAGGCCGTCCCCCTCCAGCGCGGCGGAGGAGCTCTCGTCCACCCGGCAGAGCGGCGCGTGCTCGCGGATCAGCGCGGCCACGGCGCCGCGGCGGGGCGCGCCGAGCGCCGCCGACCCGCGCGCGCGGACCACCGCGACGTCGCGCGGGCCGACGGCGCCGCCGTCGATCAGGCGGAGCGCGGAGACGCCCGCCCCCGCGAGCGCCAGGGCGGCCGAGGCCCCCCAGGGCTCGAGGCCCACCACGAGCACGCGCGCGTTCGCGATCCGCTGCGCCGCCTGCTCCGGGCCCGACGACCACTTGCGGAGGAACTCGCGCTGCCCGCGGAGGCGCTCGCCGTCGCCGGACGGCGCCTCCGCGGGCACCGGCTCGACCAGCCCGCGCGCCTCGAGCAGGTCGAGGAACGCCGTCACGCTCTGCCGCGAGTAGTCCGCGAGCGCCTCGACGAGCGCCTCCCTGTCGCGCGACCCGTCGAGCAGCGGCACCATCCGCTCGACGAACGCGCTCACGTCCAGGCCGGTGAGCTGGAAGGTGCCGAGATCGGAGCGGAGGATGACGCCCACGTCGGTGGGCGTGATGCTGGCCGAGCGGCTGAGTCGAATGCTGGTCATGGTGCTCTCCGACGCTTCTGGTTCAGGCACGCTAAGGCCCGTTCCGGACCCCGGCCGGCGCGGGCTGACCGACGCAGACGATGTACAGGGTGTCTTCCTCGGCCGGCAGCGCCAGGAAGGCCTTGAGCTCCTCGTCGTAAAATCCGCCGATCGCCACCGGGCCGAGGCCCATGGCCGTCGCGACGAGATAGAGGTTCTGGCCCAGGTGCCCTGCGTCCAGCCACAGGAAGCGATATCCGCGCTGGCCGTATTTCCACATCGTGCGGAACGGCACCGCCGTGATGATGACCACGACATTGGTGTTCAGGATCATGTCCTGACCCACCGTGAGATCCACGAGCGCGGCGTGCGCGAGGCCTTCCCGGCGGAGCTCGAGCTCGTGCGCGCGGGGGTCGTAGTGGTACAGGCCGTCCGGGACCCCCTCGACGGCCTGCGTCGCGACGTAGATCTCGAGCGGATACCGGCCGCCGGCCGAGGGCGCCGGGCGATCGCAGGTCCACGCCCCTTCGACGTTGCGCGTGCCACGGACGCCGTAGCTCGCGTGGAGGAGC
The DNA here is from genome assembly GCF_051527395.1 of Sorangium sp. So ce281. NCBI lineage: Bacteria > Pseudomonadati > Myxococcota > Polyangiales > Polyangiaceae > Sorangium > Sorangium sp. So ce281. The sequence goes on along the minus strand of NZ_CP150322.1, from coordinate 7,925,720 downwards.
CGCCCGAGCGCCTCGATGGACATCGGCCTGAGGGAGAATTCGCGCTGCGACCGCCGCTGCTCCATCACCGCGCCGAGCGGGGCGTCGATCGCGAAATCGCGCCCGGGCAGCGGCGTGCGCGCCGCGCCGACGTAGGTGCGGAAGTTGAGCGGCTGGAGATCCCCGTCGAACGGCGGCTCCAGCGGTCGCGACCTCACGTGGGAGGACTGGAGATGATAGAGCCGCGCAATGTCCGCCTCTTTGCTCCTTGCCATGGTGTCCTCTCTCAGGCCATCGGGTGAGGGTCAGGGTTGATGCCGTGGGGGGTCATCGCGCGGAGGCGCGGATTACCGAGCTGAGCGAGCTGGTGGCCGAAATGGATCTGCTGGAAATCGGGCCCGAGGGCCCGGGCGACACGGAATGGGGTCGCCGCGAGGTCGGGCGACGTCACGTCCACGATCGCGATGCGCAGCCCCGCGGCCTGCACGCGCCGGGTCAGCTCGGACAGCGACGCCTCCTCGGGCTCCTCGAGCTCGGCGGCGGTGACCGTGCCCCCTTCGCGGAGGAAGGCGAAGGCCGCGGCGCGGCTCGCGGGGAGGTAGTAGATCGCGTGATCCTCGAGCGTGAGCACGTCCTCCGGACGCTCCGGGATGACGAGCGCCTCGCCCGTCATCAGGCGGAAGACGTAATTGCCTATCTGGCCTTGCTCCAGGATCGCTTTCCTGATCGCGTCGAGGGGGCTCAGGTGGGCGGAGATCGAGACCACCGCGCCGGGCCAGCGCTTGCCGTCGCCGTAACCCACGCACATCACCACGGGGACCGAGACGCCCGCGTCGAGGAGATACAGCTCGATCCGGGCGCCGCGCTCCTCGAGCTGCCGGGCGATCTCGTGCAGCTCGGGGTCGAGCGAGTCATCAGGCAAGATCCGCCGCCCGGGCCGGCGAGCGAGCCACGAGATCATGAAGGCGTCGCGCTCGATGAGCTCGAGCGCGGCCCCCATCGCCGCGCCCTCGAGCGTCGCGCCCGCCGCGAGCCCGTTCGAGGTCACCTGGCAGAAGTGCGCGTCGTGTCCTGCGCAGTAGCCGTAGTAGGTCGGGAGCGCCGGCACATACACGGGCGCGCCCGTGTCCATCCAGCGCCCGAGGGCCCAGTCGATGGGCGCGGCCGGATCGACCCGCGCGTAGCGGAACCCGGGCGTCGCGTACTGCTCCTCGCTGTAGAGACAGAGGCGCTCGGGAGCGATGAAGTCGCCCTTCATCCCGGCGACCGAGGAGCGAAGGAGCTCCTTTCGGTCGACGAGCTCGGCGGAGTAACGCTCGACGGCCTCACCGGTCGCCCTGATCAGGGCCTCGACGGCCGTGACGCCCTTCCCGGTGCCGACCTGCGGCTCGCTCGAGCGGTGGGCGTGCGGCGAGCCGTCGGTGTAGTCGCCGAGGAACGCGGTGGCCGTGACGCACGCTTCGGGGGCGAGCGCCGGGCTCGTCGCGTCCAGCGCGAGGCGGTGGACGATGCCCGCCCGCGCGTCGACGACGCCGGCGAGCATCCGCCGGAGCGCCGCGGGGTCGGGTGCGTCGCGTAGGTGGGCGCTCGATCCCCGACGTGCGCTTCCGGTGCGGAGGGTCTCGGCGGCGCCGCCGCAGACCCGGCACCAGGGCATCTGCAAGACGGTGTGGAGCGACGCCTCCGGGTCGACCAGGTTCTGGACGATGAAGCGGCCCGCGAGCCGCGACGCGGCGCGGTTCACCAGCAGATCGAGCGCCGCGAGCGCGACGGCGTGGCCCAGGAACGCCGGCATCGGCGCGAGGTAGGTGCGCGCGCGGCGCTCCGGGCGCGCGGCGAGGAGCGACGCGTGGAGCGCGTGATCCGCCTCTCCCTGCGTGCTCACCGCGAGCCTCCGCAGGCGGCAGCAGTCCCAGCACGCGGTCTCGCCCGGCACGACGGCCGGTCCGATCACCGCGTCGAGCCCCTCGAGGTGCGCGCTGAGCGACAGGACGGACGCCGCGTGGGCGAAGCGGGCGACGCCCTGAAGGACGAGCAGATCATCGCCGGAGACGCAGGCGAGGATCAGGTCCCAGCTGGTGTCCTCCTGGACGATCGGACGATCCGCGGCGGCGAGCAGCGTCCCGGGCGTGACCGCGCAGCCGGGGGCGAGCCGCGACAGCGCCGCGGAGAGCGAGCGCGCTCGATCCTTTCCGAGATCCGCCTCGGCGAAGGGGCCGAGATCGTCGGCCGTGACCTCCCTGTCGTCGAGGACGTGGAGCGCGCCGACGCCCAGACACGCGAGCTCGGTGGCCGCGACGGCGCCCCACGGTTCGAGCCCGACGACGAGGACGCGTGATCGCGCGAGCTCCTCGCGCGCTTCCGCCGACGCAGGCGGGGCGGTCCCCTCGGGCGAGGGCGCGGTGATCGCTGAGCTGGGCAGTTGGGTGGCCACGCGAGATCTCCAGGAAAGCGCAGGGCGGCGCTTCGACGAGCGGCCGTCCTGCACTTTCGGTAAAGAGGTTCAGTTCTGGTGCTCGGGGAGCGGCGCTCCGACAAGCAAAGGAGAGAAGAAGCTCGCAAGCTCACCACGACCGCGCGACGTCGCGCGGTCGTGGTGAGCCGGGGAAGACGGGAAGTTGCCTTTCTCGAACTCTCGCGCTCCTCGTCTCCCTCCAGAGCTCTATCGCTCGGCCTCGACGGCCTCAGGGCTAGCTACAGCGGCACCTGCACCCGCCGCACCTGCACCCGCCGCACCTGCACCCGCCGCAGCCGCAGCCGCCGCAGTGGCCGCAGCCGCCGCAGCCGCAGTGGTAGCTGGCCGGAGTCGCTGTTGCCATGTCGTCCAGCCTGGCCGACAAATCGTTGATGGCGTTGCGCAGCTCCTTCACGGTCACTTCCAGATCCTTCGGAGAATTGTTTTCGATTTTCGAATCACTCATCGCAGAGCCTCCCACGAGTAGGTGAGGCACGCAAAGGGTCTTCGTCAATACGGTGGCTCGTCGCCGGGCGACGGAAGTTCGGTTGGACTCCCTATCATTCCAGGGCGCCCCGAACTGTGGACAGCGCGAGAGATGCCGCCGCCAAAGGGGTTGTCCGCGAGCTCCTTTCTCTCGCTCGCCCACACCGGCGGCTCTCCCGGGTGGCCAGGATCGCCGCCGGAGCAGCAGAGAAGGCCGGAACAACATCGAGAGCTCCTTCCTGTGCTCCCTCCGTGGGCTCGAACAGCGGCGCCTCCGAGATAGGCCTATTTGTCAAGCTCGCCTGCGATCCGGCGCGGTCTCCCGCTCGGCCGGAGAGCCGAGGGGGCGTCGGGGGCGGAGCGCCTCGCTCGCGCCGCTCTCCTCGGCGCGGACAATCCTGGATAACGCGGCACGCTGCGGGCGCGCGTGCACGGCTCTGTGCACGCCGCCTCATTCGATTGCTTTTCGTCGCTGCCTCCGGTACCCGGTCCGCCTCTTCTCGGGTGCCAGAGGCGCCCATCGATAATGGAGTGTCATGCGTCGTACTTCGCTCGGCTTGGCGATGGGTCGCCTCGCTTTGTGGTTCGTCGCCGCGTCAACGTGGCTCGTAGGCTGCGGCGTCGCGGAGAGCCCCTCGACGCCCAGCGCGACCGAGGTGGGGTGTGCGGGCTGCACCGTGCTGAAGGGAGGCATGGTGTTCGACGGCACGCGCGCGGCCAGGGCAACGGTGGTGATCGAGGGCGACAGGGTGAAGCAGGTCGTCTTCGGCGACGCCGAGCCCCGCGTCGAGGCCGGGAGCGGCGAGGTCGTGGACGTCGCTGGCAAGACGGTCCTCCCCGGGCTCATCGATCTCCACGTCCACTCGCTGAGCGTCGCCGGGCCCTATGCTTATGATGACGGCGACCTCCACCTCGAGGACCACACGAAGGCGATGCTCCGGGCGGGCGTGACCTCGTACCTCGACCTCGGCTCATCCCAGCGCGTCATCTTCGAGCAGCGATCGCGCATCGACGCCGGCGACCTCCTCGCGCCGCAGCTCTTCGCCGCCGGGCCGCTGCTCACGCCGACCGGAGGGCACCCCTGCTATCAAGGCAGCCCGCCCGGCGACACCTGCGTCTTCATCGACTCGCCCGCCGACGTCGATGGGGCCTTCGAGGCGCTCCTCCCGAGGGCGCCCGATTTCATCAAGATCGTGCTCGAGGGGGGCGGATCGCTGCCGCTCCCGCGCCTGACGCGCCCGTCCGTGGCGGCGATCCAGGAGGCCGCCGCGGCCGCGGGCGTCCGGGTGATCGCCCACGCGACGGCGGCCTCGGACATCGAGGCCGCGCTCGACGGCGGCGTGACGCTCTTCGCGCACGTCCCGGACGAGGACCGAATCTCACCAGAGCTCGCGCGGAGGATGGCCGCCGCCGGGGCCGCCGTCGTCCCCACGCTCGTGGTGGCGGATGGCCTGTACCGCACGGCCCACGGAGCGCTGACCGAGCTCGACGACCCCGCCCTCGTCGACGACGTGCCGGTCGGCGTGATCGCGGCCCTGCGCGATCCCTCCTTGCTCGCGGAGCTCAGGACGGCGCATTTCCTGGAGCTCGCGGAGCGGCGGCGCGACCAGGCGATCGCGAACTTCGTCACCTGCTACCAGGCCGGGGTCACGATCGCCGCCGGCACCGACGCCGGCAACCCGGGCGTCTTTCACGGGCTGAGCCTGCGCCGCGAGGTCGCGCTCCTCGTCGAGGCCGGGATGCCGCCCCTCGATGCGCTCGCCGCCGCCACGCGCCGCGCCGCGGACGTGCTCGGGCGGCCCGATCTCGGGCGCCTCGAGCGAGGGGCGCTCGCGGACGTGCTCGTGGTCGACGGCGATCCGCTCGCCGACGTCCGCGCGCTCGAGCGCGTGTCGCGCGTCTACAAGTCGGGCGTCCTCCTCGATCGCGAGGCGCTCGCGTTGCCGCGCAAGACGAGCCTCGCGCGGGAGCCCAGGACGGGCGCCGGCCCCGGCGAGACGTGCCTCGCCGCGTCGGAGTGCGCGCCCGCGCAGTCGTGCAACCCGGCCCTGGTCTGCGCCGCGACCTGCAGCGCCGCCTCGGACTGCGCGCCGGGGAGCGCGTGTTTCGTCGATGGCGGCTCGTTCACGAGGGGGGCCTGCATCGACGGCGACGGCTGCGATCTCTTCGCGCAGGACTGCGACAACGGCGCCGCCTGCGTGTTCTGGGGCAACGGCTCGACGTCGTGCTGGAACGCGGGCGCGGGCTCGGACGGGCAGCCGTGCGACGCGTCGTTTGCGTGCGCGCCCGGCAGCATCTGCGACCCCTCGAACACCTGCAGAGCGCTCTGCGATCCGCGCGGTGAGCGCGCCGCGCCGTGCCCGGGCGGCGAGCGGTGCGCGGATCACACCGCGCTCGCAGGGCTCCCTGTGGGGACCTGCGAGCCGGCCGGGCGCCGCTGAGCGCGCGACGACGCCGCGCGCTCAGCGCGACGCGATCAGCCAGGCGATCACGCTCCCGATCGCGAAGAACACGATGCCAGCGCCGGCGATCACGGCCCGCGACGTCCGCCGCTCGATGAAGCTGGCCGCGGCCCGGAGGCTGGACGGGGCGGCGAGGGCGATGCCGCTCTCGGGCGCGCTCATCTTCTGGACGGCGGCGTCGAGCGCCACGAGCACGGCGCGCGCGTGGGGGAAGCGGTCGTCCGGGTCCTTGGCGAGCAGGCGCATCACGATCGCCTCCAGCGCGGGCGGGACGACGACGCCGGGGGAGCGCTCGGCGATCGGCGGCGGCACGGCCGACCGGTGCTGCGCGAACAGCGCCGACGGCTCGACCGCCGTGAAGGGGTGCTTGCCCGCGAGCATCTCGTAGAGGATGACCCCGAGCGCGTAGAGGTCGGCCCGCCGGTCGACGGAGCGCATGCCGAGCGCCGCCTCGGGCGCCATGTACGCCACCGTGCCGAGCAGCACGCCAGCGTTCGTCAGCGAGCGGCGCGAGTCGTCGTCGGTGATGGAGAACTGCTCGATCGGCACCTTGGCGAGGCCAAAGTCGATGAGCAGGACGCGCTCCTCCGGCCCGTCGAGGACCATGACGTTGAGCGGCTTCACGTCCCTGTGCACGATCCCGAAGTCGTGCGCCGCGTTGAGCGCGCTCGCGAGCTGGCGCGCGATGTTCGCCGCGCGGAGCGGCGGGACGGGGCCCTGGTCGATGAGCTTCCGCAGCGTGATGCCGCGGATGAACTCCATCACCATGAACCACGCGCCGTCGTCGAGCTGGTTGATCTCGTAGACCGCCGCGACGTTCGGGTGGAAGATGTGGCGACCGGCGAGCGCCTCGCGCTCGAAGCGCTCGATGAGCTCCGGCAGCTCCTCGGCGTCCGGGTGGAGCACCTTGACGGCCACGTCCTCGCCGGTCGCGAGCTTCTTTGCCCTGAAGACGGCGGCGATGCCGCCCATCGCGACGAGCTCCTCGAGGCGATAGCGGTGGACGAGCGTGCGCCCGACGAACGTCATCGCGCGCTCACGCGCCGCGGAGCTCGCCTGGCCTCCCGCGATGAACACGGACTCGCTCATGCGTTCGCGCCTCCAGGCCGAGCCCCGCGCGCGGCGTCGTCGAGGAGGCCGCAGCGCAGGGCACGCACAGCCGCGCCGCGCGCTCCCCCGTGACCGCGCGCCACGCGGCGGAACAGCGGATTCACCCTGGATGACATCATGCGCTCACACACGCGGCGTCCGGAGGGTAGCGCCCCTGCGCGCCCAGCGCCATCTTCCCGGCTGGGCGCGGGGGCGAGGCGCTCGCGAGGGAGCGGGCGGGCGGCGCTCGCTGAGGCTGGAGCTCACGAAGCGCGCGTGAGCCAGGCCTCCCGAGCGGCCTTCGGGAGATCGCACCCACCGCCGCGGCCGCGCGCGCTCTCTCGAGATTCCACCGCTCCGCCGTGATCGTGAGTCGCCGGGCCGCGCCGTCTCCTGCGCTGATGGCGCGGCCTCATCGTGTCTCCGGCCGGGGCGTGCGGAGACCCCTCATCGCGTGTGCCTCACGGCCGCGCGGCGGGGAGCGCCGGCCGCGCGAGGTGCGGAGTCGCGCCCGGCCCCGACGTGGCGAGAGCCCGTTGCGCGCTGGGCGGCGCTCGCCCGTCGCCGGCGGAGCGCGACCACTTGTCGGTAGATCCAGCGACATTGCCGGAGCTCGGGCCGCGCGCGCCCGCGCCGGGCGGCCGAACCAGCGCGCCCGCGCCGAGCCCGCTGTCCTGCCGCGAGCGCCCTCGCCCGCGGCATCGGCGTCCTCCTCCTCCTCCGGATCCGCACGAGGCGTGCCCGGTCGTGCGCGGACGAATTAGGTTTGAAACCACATCAAGTTCACAGATGCGTTTTTTCGACAGGCTCGTGTAGCCTGTATGAGTGGAGGTTTCCATGCACAGCACAATGCGTCGCACCGTTCTCCTCGGGCTCGTTTCCGGACTCGCCGTAGCAGCTTGCTCCACGCCTGATGCGTCGAACCTCTTCGTTGCCGGCGGGTCCGGTCCGGGGAGCACGGCTTCCGCGGGAGGAGGCGAGGGCGGCGCGCCGGGCGATGGGGGCGCGGCGGGCGTGGGCGGCCAGGGCACCGGGGGCGAGCCGGGCGTGGGAGGAGCGACCGCGGGGAGCGGCGGTAGCGGGGGCGTGGGGCCCATCATCGACGAGCCGCCGGTCTGCGGGGACGTTTACGTCGATTGCGACGCGGATGCCGAGAACGGCTGTGAGGTCAACGTGACGAACGACGCCCTCCATTGCGGCACCTGCCCCGTCGACTGCGATGGCACCTGCCGCGACGGCACGTGCGTCCGCACGTCGATCCACATCTCGGGCCAGCGGGATCCGCTGTACCTCGCTGTCGCCAACGGCATCGTGTTCTGGACCAACGGGGAGCAGGGCGTGGTCAGGCAGTGGACGCAGGGCGAAGCCGTCGCGATCAACATCGCCACCGCGCAGGTCCAGCCGGCCGATATCAAGGCCGACGCCACCCACGTCTTCTGGGCCAACCAGGGCGTGGCCGGCGAGAACGACGGCCAGGTGATGAGGGCGCGGGTCGGCGGCCAGGAGGCGCCGGTGGCGATCGCCGCAGGGCAGGCCGCGCCGTTCGGCGTGGCGATCGACGAGGTGTTCGTTTACTGGACGAACCGCGAGCGCGGCGGCTCCGTGGTCCGCGCGCGGAAGGACTCGGACGGCAACGGGCCGTTCACCGTCATCTCGGACAGGGGCGGGACGACCCACTCCCTCGCGGTCGACGAGACGCACGTCTACTGGACCGTGCGCGACGAGCGCGGCATGGTGATGTCCGCGCCCAAGGACTCCACGGGCGAAGGCCCGTTCACCACGCTGGCGGTCGATCAAGGCCAGGTGCGCGAGATCGCCGTCGATGCGACGCACGTCTACTGGACGACCAGCAGGACCGGCAACGTGGTGCGCGTGGCCAAGACCGGCGGAGAGCCCACGGTGATCGCGCGCGGGCAGGGGAACCCGAGGGGCATCGCCGCCGACGCGACGGGCGTTTACTGGGCGGACCCCACGTCGCCGAACGTCATGAGGATGCTGCCGAACGGCATCATCGGGGCCGTGGCGGCCGGCGAGCCGTCGCCGTACGGCATCGCCCTCGACGCGACCCGCGTCTACTGGACCAACGGACTCGGCATGAACGGCACCATCGTGAGCGCCCCGAAGTAGCGGTCGCGGGCGGCCAGCGCGCCCGGGATCGAGCACGCGAGGAGCCGAGGTCTCCGCGCGTCCTTCAGCGCCGCAGCGCCGCGCGCTCCGGGCGGTGGTCGGCGGTAGTCGACCGGCGCTCGCGGCGCCGCCTCGCCGACGATGCCGCGCGTGGAGGTCGGGGCTCCGCGTGCTACAAGCTCGCCCTGTGCTGCTCGAGACGTTCTCCGTAGGTCCGCTGGGGTGCAACTGCTCGATCCTCGTCGACCCCGTGAGCAAGGGCGCCGTGGTCATCGACCCCGGGGGCGATTTCGACAAGATCCGCGCGCGCGTCGAGCAGGCCGGCGCGAAGGTCGCGGCCATCGTGCACACGCACACGCATATCGATCACGTCGGCGCCACGGCGCCACTCCAGCGCTGGTCCGGCGCCGCGGCCCGCATCCACGAGGCCGACCGCTTCCTCTACGACATGCTCCCCGTACAGGCGGCGATGCTCGGCATTGCGCTGCCGGAGCGGTGCGAGGTCGACGGCGACCTGAACGACGGCGCGGTCGTGAAGGCGGGCGGGCTCGATCTGCACGTGCTCCACACGCCGGGGCACACGCCGGGCAGCGTCTCGTTCCTGGTGCTCGCGGAGGCGGGCGCCGTCGCGTTCACGGGGGACACCCTGTTCCGGCGCAGCATCGGCCGGACCGATCTGTGGGGCGGCGACTCGCGGGCGATCGTCTCATCTATCCGGGGCAAGCTGCTCACGCTCGATCCGTCGACCCGGGTCGTTACCGGACACGGCCCTTCCACGACGATCGGCGAGGAGCGCGACAGAAATCCCTTTTTGCGGTCGTGACGCGCCGCTCGCACGCTCGCTCGCGCGCCCGCTCGTACGCGTCGCCGCGGTGCTTTCTCGCGAGAAAGTGCTTGCATCCTGCCAGGATTCTTTCGAAAAATGCCGTGCGACGATGACGCGCGTCGGCCCACTCGAGCCGGGTCGACCGCTGTCCGCCGCGGAAGTCGAGCACGATGAGCACCGAAAGCGCGCCTGCCACGAAGGTCGATCTCGAGATCCTAGCCACGCCGCATCCCCTCGGGGACGCGGAGCGCGCGCAGCGCATGCAGAACCCTGGCTTCGGGCGCGTGTTCACGGAGCACATGGTCGTGATCCCGTACGCGGCGGACAGGGGCTGGCTCCGGGGGCAGATCCGGCCGTACGCGCCGATCACGCTCGATCCTGCGGCGATGGTGCTGCATTACGGTCAGGCGATCTTCGAGGGCTTCAAGGCCTATCGGCAGCCGGACGGGCGCATCAAGACGTTCCGGCCGGAGGCGAACGCGCGCCGCTTCAATAGCTCTGCCCGCCGGCTGGCGATGCCGGAGATGCCGGTTGATCTGTTCGTCGACGCGGTCGACGCCCTGATCCGCCTGGATCGCGCCTGGGTCCCCTCGCCCGTGGGCGAGAGCCTGTATATCCGACCGTTGATGTTCGCCACCGAGGTGGCGCTCGGGGTGAGGGCGTCGCGCGACTACGATTTCCTGGTGATCGCGTCGCCTGCAGCCGCGTATTTCCCTCAGGGCGTCAAGCCGGTGACGGTCTGGATCTCGGAGGATTTCGTCCGGGCGGCGCCGGGCGGCACGGGCGCGGCCAAGTTTGCGGGCAACTACGCCGCGAGCCTGCTCGCGCAGATGAACGCCGCGGCCGAGGGCTGCGCGCAGGTGGTCTGGCTCGATGCCGTCCAGCGCAGCGTCGTCGAGGAGATGGGGGGAATGAACATCTTCTTCGTCTACGAGGAGCGGGGGCGCCCCGTGATCGTGACCCCCGAGCTGACAGGCACGCTCCTGCCGGGCATCACCCGCGACAGCATCCTCCAGCTCGCCCGGGATTTCGGCTATGCCGCGGAGGAGCGCAGGGTCACCTTCGACGAGTGGCGCGCGGCGGTGCGCGAGGGCCGCATGACCGAGGCGTTCGCGTGCGGGACGGCCGCGGTCATCACGCCCATCGGCGCCGTGAAGTCCCGCGAGGGGACCTTCTCCATCCACGACAACGAGACGGGCCCCGTGGCGGCGCGCTTCCGCGAGGCGCTGCTCGACATCCAGCACGGCCTCGCGCCCGATCGCCACGGCTGGATGCACGACGTGGTCTGAGCGGACGGTCACCCGCTTCGGATACGGGCCCACCTCGGCGTTTTCGGTGCTCAGCGCACCGGCGTCTCAGGATTGATCATATTTCCCCCACCTCCCTCGCGGCGCTCCAGCCCTGGACGAGGGTGAGGAGCTGCTCGTAACCACGGCCCAGGGTCTGCCAGCCGGGCTCGCCGTTTCGCCGCAGGTGTCCGCCGAGCCCGGCGATTGCCAGGAAGGCATCGCGGGCCGTGGCGTTCTCGGGCAGGGGCTTGCGCGCGAAGACCCGCAGCACCTCGAGCTGGGTGGGCGTGAGCACGGCGGTCGCGGGCTGCTCCGGAGCGCGCCGAGCCTCGCTGCGCAGCAGCAATAGCTGCCAGGCGATGGGCGCGAAGAGCGCCAGCACGTTGCGCAAGCCGTGCAGGTCCTCGATCTGGCGCTTCTCGTAGGCGCATCCGGTCTTCAGGGCCTTGAAGAACTCCTCCACCATCCAGCGCGCCCGGTACCAGTCGACCAGCTGCGTCAGCTGCTCGACGGACTCGACCGGCTCGCTCGTGAGCAGCACCCACTCGACCGGCGCTTCGCCCGGCGGCGGCTCGAGCTCCCAGACGCGTACGACCTGGAGCGAGAGCGTCGCAGGCAGCTCGCGCGGCTGGGATCTCGGTCGCCGCAGGGTCACGCGCGTGCTTCCAAGAGCGAGCTTGGCCAAGCGTCCTGCGCGCGGAGGATGCAGCCGTTTCTGTTGAGGGCTGCGATTGCCCGCCGGCCGCGGCGAAAGCTCTACCTCGCGTACGGCCACCGCTTGAACATGCGCGAGCGCCTGCTCGAGCTTGGCCTCCTCTCCGAGGGCGTCAGCCTCGACGAGGCGATTGTGCGCGAGCCGAATCACGAACCGATGCCGTGCGCTCAACAGCTGCGCGAACAGGCCGTAGTCGTCTCCTTCGCGGTCCATGACGTGCACCACATCGTGCGGAGCAGCGCCCAGGGCCGCGACTCGCTCCACCTGCTCTCCCCAGCGGTCGTGCTCGTTGTCCGTCGTGCCGTCGTCGCGCACGTGCGTGCTCAGATCGAGCACGCCGAGCGGGCGGCGCGTTCCATCGCCGCTGACCGCCAGCGTGAAGTGGGCGAAGAACGTCTGCCCCGAGGAGCGCAGCCGTCCGAGCCCCTGCCGCTGGCCGTCGGAGCGGAAGGAGAGGGTCGTGGTGTCATGGATGGCGAGCACGACCGGCTCGGCCTCCATGCGCGCGAGGGTGGCGCGCACATGCGGAGCCAGAATCGCCGCGGGCGTGACGGCGTCGTTGCCGAAGAAACGGTACGCCGCCTCCAGCTCGCTGTCGGACAAGAGCGAGGGGAAGCTCTTGTCCGGCGCCTGCGCCAGCTTCTGCACCAGCTTGCTCTGGCGCTTCGAAAGCCGCGCATCGCCGAAGTGCGCGTCGCTCATCTCCTCGGCGAGTGCCGCTGCGTGCTCTGCTGCAGGTGAACCCATCCGCAGCTTTGATCACGTCGCCCAGTACACATCAAGCGAGATGTGTAGGATCCTGAGACCGGCGTGCGCTTGCGCGCCGAAAACGCCGATCTGGGCCCGTCTCCTGTGCGGGTGACCGTCCGCTCTGCTCTGCATGGTGCAGAGGGTGACCGTCCGCTCTGCTCTGCATGGTGCAGAGGGTGACCGTCCGCTCTGCTCTGCATGGTGCAGAGGGTGACCGTCCGCTCTGCTCTGCATGGTGCAGAGGTGGGCGGAGGCCGCGCTACTCCGCCGCCGGCGGGCGCTTGGACTTCGCCGTCAGGCCATATTCGTGCAGGCGGTACTGGATGGTGCGTATGCTGATGTCCAGGAGCTCGGCCGCGCGCGTCGTCGAGCCGTTCGTCGCCTCGAGCGTCGACAGGATGGCATAGCGCTCGATCTCCGCCATGGTGGCGCCCGGGATCCGCAGGGCCCCCTTGGCGACCGGCGCCGCGTCGATGGGGAGGTGCTCCGCGTCGATGCGCGTGTCGTCGCACAGGACGACCGCCCGCTCGATCGCGTTCTCGAGCTCCCGCACGTTCCCCGGCCACCGGTGCGCGATGAGCTTCGCCCGGGCCTCGTCGGTGAACCCCTCGATCTTGCGGTGGTTCTCCGCCGCGAACCGGCGCAGGAAGTGATTCGCCAGGAGCAGCACGTCGGTGTCGCGGATGCGCAGCGGCGGCATGTCGATGTGGACGACGTTGAGCCGGTAGTAGAGGTCCTCCCGGAAGTGGCCCTCCTGCACCGCCGCCGCGAGATCGCGGTTCGTCGCCGCGATGAGCCGCACGTCGATGGTCACGGCGTCGTTCCCGCCGACGCGCTCGAACGTCCTCTCCTGGAGGACGCGGAGCAGCTTCACCTGCGTCGAGGGGGCGATCTCGCCGACCTCGTCGAGGAAGAGCGTCCCGCCGTGCGCCTGCTCGAACCGCCCGATGCGCCGCTTGTCGGCGCCGGTGAACGCGCCGCGCTCGTGGCCGAACAGCTCGCTCTCGAGCAGGGACTCCGCGAGCGCCGCGCAGTGCAGGGTCACGAAGGGCCCTTTGGCGCGCGGGCCCTTCGCGTGGATCGCGCGCGCGAGCTCGCCCTTGCCCGTGCCGCTCTCGCCGGTGATGAGCACCGTCGCCCGCGCGCCGGCCACCTGCCGTGCCATCCGGTAGACCCTCTGCATCGCCGGGCTCGTCCCGATGAGCCCCTCCACGCCCTCGCCCTGGCGCTCTCGCAGCTGCCGGCGGAGGTTCTCCGCCTCGACCCGGAGCGCGCTCCGCTCGAGGGCGCGCTCCAGCGTGAGGAGGAGCGCGTCGAAGTCGACCGGCTTCGTCAGGTAATCCTCGGCCCCCGCCCGCATCGCCAGCACCGCCGAGCTCACGTCCCCGAACGCGGTGACGACGATCACCGGCAGCGCCGGATCCTGCTCGCGCAGCTTCCCGAGCAGCGCCACCCCATCCATCCTCGGCATCTTCAGATCCGTGACGACGACGTCCGGCGGCCGCTCCGCCGCGACCTCGACCGCCTCGACGCCGTCCGCCGCCGCGTCGACGGTATAACCCTCCTGGCGCAAGAGCTTCTCCAGCCCCGAGCGCGCGCTCGCCTCGTCGTCCACGACGAGCACCCTCGAGCTCTGCCTCTTCTCAGCGTTCATATCGTTCCTTCCGAACATACCGTGTCCGCGAGGCGCTGCGGAACTCGTTCGGTGGCGGCGCGGCCGCGCGCGGCTCGAGGGCGCCGGCGGGGGGGGGCCGCGCCGGGGCAGGCGACGGGCGCCGCAGCCGTTGCACGCGGGCGCAAGCCGTTCGCCGGGCCTGGCGCCCCGCCTGCTCAGGCCGGGGGAGGGAAGGGGGAGCTCGGCCGCGTGGCGCGCGAGGCGTCGGCGAGCGCCGCGTCCACGGTGGCGCGGAGCTCGTCGCTCAGGGCGATGTAGTCGATCGGCTTCGTGTGTACAACCGCCGCGGGATCCAGCCCTCGCCCGAGGCGCGCTACGAGGTCGGGGTACCCGGTGAAGAAGAACAGCGGGAGATCCGGCCGGAGCGATCTCGCGTAGCGCGCGACCGCGATCCCATCGGCGTGGGGCATCCGGAAATCGGTCACCAGGATGTCCGGGATCGGACTGCGGGCCAGCCGCGCGATGGCGAGCGCGCCGTTGGTGGCCAGCTCCACGCGGAAGCCGTCCTCCTCGAGCAGGCGCTCGAGGAGGCGAGCGGTCTGCACGTCGTCGTCCACGAGCAGGATCAGCGGCTGTTCGGTGCTGCGCGGTTCCACGCCGGGATCTCTACCAAGTTGCGTGCCAGCCCTGGAGCTGCGCGCGCGCCCCGGGGAGAGCGGCGGAGGTCAGCCGGAGCGGCGCAGCGGGAGCGTCACGCGGAACAGCGTCTTCCCCGGGCGGCTCTGGAACTCGATGGTCCCCTCGTGATCGGTGACGATGCGGTGCGCGATCGCCAGCCCGAGCCCGGTGCCGTTCGGCTTCGTCGAGAAGAACGGATCGAAGATCGGCGCGTCCGGGCTCGCGATCCCGGGGCCGTCGTCCTCCACCTCGACGACGGCGTGGCGCGGCTGCCGCCGCGCGCGGAGGGTGACCGTGCCGCCTCCGGCCGCGTCCACCGCCTCGATCGCGTTGCGGAGCAGGTTCAGCAGGACCTGCTCGATCTTCGCGGGATCGAGGTCGAGCACGATGTCGGTCGAGGGCAAGTCGACCTTCACCGCGGCCTGCGCGCCGGCGCCGTCCGACGACGCCGCGACGCGCGCCGCGCGCTCGCAGAGCGGGACGACGGGCGTCGGCCGGAGGTGCAGCGGCTTCGGCCGGGCGAAGTCCAGGAACTCGCTGACGAGCTCCGAGAGGCGGCGGATCTCGTCGCGGACGACCTGGATCGCCTCCAGCGTGTCCGGGTCCTTCAGGCCGGCGCGCGCGAGCCCCCGCTCGAGGAAGGTCACGTGGAGCTGCGCGCCGTTCAGCGGGTTCCTGATCTCGTGCGCGAGGCCGGCCGCGAGGGTCCCCACCGCGGCGAGCTTCTCGCTCTGGCGCACGCGCGCGGCGAGCGCGTTCTCGTCGGTCGTGTCCTGCCCGATCGCGAACAGCACCACCTCGTCGTCGGCCGCGGAAGGGGCGTACGCGAGCTGCCAGCGCAGATCGCGGATCTTGCCGGCGCGCGTGCGCACGATGCTCTCCAGCAGATCGACGCTGGGGCGGCGGCCCGCGGCGACGTCCGCCACGAGCGCGCCGTGATCCGCGCGGATCTCCTCGGGGAGGAGCGCCTCGACGAACGGCACCCCGAGCACGTCCTCGCGCGCGAGCCCCGTGATCCGCTCGGCTTCCCGGTTGAAGAGCCGCACGATCGCCTGCGCGTCGAGGCCCACGACGAGGACGCGGGCCAGCTCGACGGCGCTCTTGTACCGGTGCTCCGTGCGCGCGAGCGTGCGGCCGACCTCCTCGCGATCCAGGCGCTCGGCGCGCTGCGCGCGCGCGAGGAAGTCGTCGCGGTACGTCTCGAGCATGATGGCGAGCTCGAGATCGAGCACCTTGTTCACCGCCGCCTTGACCGGGATCGCCTCCGCGCCGATCGCGCCGTCGGCGATCTCGTGGAACGCGAGCCGGATGAGCGTCATCGCCGTGAACATGTACCGCTGGGGGAGGCCCACCCGGACGTGGATCCGCCCGATCTTCGCGCTCTCGTCGAAGTACGCGGCGTCGTAGGGCCCCGTGCAGATGCGCGTCATCCAGCGGACGAGCGATCGCTTGAGCCGCTCCACCTGCTCCTCGCCGGTGAAGACGTCGTGCGCGCCCTCGTGCTCGCGGATGCGATCGTAGAACTCGTCGGCGATGCGGGGGAAGTGCGGCTCCGCGTGCGCGCGGAGCGCGGCGAGCCAGCGCTCGTCCTGCTCGCTGAAGCGGACGTACCGCTTGATCTCGTCGAAGAGCGTCTCCTGCGCGGGCACGAGGACCGTGTCTATCACGGCCCTGTCCCCGCCGACGCGGACCAGGATCTCGCGCGCTCGAGGAGCGCCGCGAGCGCCGCCTCGTCCTCGCCGCCGCGCGCGACGAGCTCCGGCGCGAGCGGCGCCTCGTAGTCGGCGCCCGCGCCCGGGAGCGCGCCGATCTCCCCGGCGCCGGCCGCGTGGTAGAGCCCCTTCGGGTCGCGCTCCCTGCAGGTCGCCGGCGCGACGTCCACGTAGACCTCGATGAACCCGGGCGCCAGCGCGCGGGCGCGCTCCCGGTAGGCGCGGCGGTGCGCCGTCGCCGCCACGATCACGATCGGCCCCTGGCGCGCGAGCAGCGCCGCGAGGCGCGCGAGCGTCTCGTAGAAATCGTCGCGAGCGCGCGGGTCGTAGCCGGGCCGCGGGACCAGGGCGTCGCGCACCTCGTCCCCGTCGAGGAGGCAGCTCGCCCGCCCCTCGCCGACAAGCGCCCGGTGCGCCCGCGCGGCCAGCGTGGATTTGCCCGACGACGGGAGCCCCGTGATCCAGACGACCCCGCCGCTCACGTGAAGAGCTTCTCGGCGTCGTCCGGATCGAAGCGCGGGGCGTCGAGGGCGCGCTCCACGAAGGAGAGCAGCGCGTCCCTCGCCCGCGCCGTGACCGCGGGGTACCACCCGGGGTTGGCCAGCACGAGCGCGCGCCACGCGAGGAACGGCGCGGCCACGTCGAGCAGCCCCGCGGAGCCGCTCCAGCCGAGGTAGACCTCCCAGAGCCGCCGCCACAGCGCGCGGAAGCCGCCCTCCCACGCACCAGGCGCGTCCAGCGCGAAGAAGATGTAATTGATGGC
Organism: Sorangium sp. So ce281; assembly: GCF_051527395.1. Taxonomy (NCBI): domain Bacteria; kingdom Pseudomonadati; phylum Myxococcota; order Polyangiales; family Polyangiaceae; genus Sorangium; species Sorangium sp. So ce281. Next base: position 7,908,774 of record NZ_CP150322.1, on the reverse strand, counting down.
GAGGCAGGTGACGTCGTCGGCGGGATCGCCCTGGGATCCGCGGCTCGTGTCGAGCAGCGTGAGCCGCGACGCCTCGTCGAACACGATGTTGAACGGGTGGAAATCGCCGTGCGTGCGGGCCAGCCGATGATCCCGGCCGCGGAGCTTCCATCGCCACGCCACGCAGCGCCGCTCGATCGCCTGGAGCCGCTCGGGCGGCGCGCCGGGCACGTCGTCCGGATAGCCGTCGATGATGCCGAAGATGCCTTCACCGTGGCCCACGAGATCGCGCACCGCGCGGCGGTAGCTGCCCGGCTGCGCGCCCTTCGCGCCGTGGAGGGCGATGAGGTACCTGGCGAGCGCCTCGCAGCGCGCGAAATCCTCGGGGTCCGCGCGCCGCTCCTTCGCGATCCGGCGCAGATCCGCGGCGTAGACGTCTCCCTCCGCGTACGTGGTCAGGAGATAGAACTCGCCCGCATCCCGCAGGGACAGGAAGCGACCGTCGCGCGTCAGCGAGCCGACGTCCACGACCTCGACGTGCGCCGGGATCGACCCGAAGGTGTCGAAGGCGAGCAGCGCCTCCGCCGCGCGATCCGCCCGCCTGTCGTGGCCGAACGCGTCCGCGGTCGACGTGTGCAGGACCAGCTTCTGCCTTGAGCCATCGGGCCTCACCGCCGTGATCCGGCGGGGTACGCCGTAGCCGGCGGCCTTCTCGGTCTGGTCGTGGCCCGAGCGGCTGTCGGGTCCGAGGGTGGTGATCTCCTCGACGCGCGCATCAGGAAACGCTGCATCGATGAGCTGACGGACCGGGCGTGCGGGATCGGATTCAGGCAGGACCGACGGGGCGCTCATGGTCTCCTCGGATGTCGCGACGTGCTCGCGTGACCATGCGCGCAGCAAGAAGCAGACCGCATGGCTGACGAGCCTGCTCGAGCAGCACCTCGGGGAGCGGTCGGATCCTGAATCTCGCGGGGCCTTCGGCGGGCTGATGAGCGCGGGCACGGCACCGGGACCGGGCCGGACGCTCGCAGGACCTGCGCCGCCGCGCGAGGCGTGCGCTGGGCCGCGCGACGTCGCGCAGCGTGAGGCGGGGCGGGATCAGCGGGTCGGGATCCCGGGCGGCGGGTCGCCGATCTGGTAAGGCCGCATCATCTCGTTGTCCTCATGCTCGAGGATGTGGCAGTGCCACACGAACCGGCCAGGCTTCTCGAACTTCGCTTTGATGCGCGTGATCTCGAGCGGCAGCGCGACGACGGTGTCCTTGAAGCCCTCCTCGCCCGCCTCGGGCGGACGCGGCGGGGGCTGCGGGAGCGGCGGGGTGGCGAACGGCTGGCGTTCGACGACCTGGAACAGGACCTCATGGATGTGGATCGGGTGCGCATCCATGGTGAAGTTGTAGATCTCCCAGATCTCGGTCGATCCAGGGGCCGGGTTCTCCGTGATGGGATCGTCCCAGAAGAGCGCCTTCGGCGTGTTGGAGCCCGGCGGCGAGAACGTGCCCAGCACGACCGCGAGCGGGCCGGCCTCGGGGACGCTCGCGAGGCTCAGCTCGTTGAGGGACACCCGCCGCACCGCGTCCTCGTCTCCGAGCGGCTCGAACCGCGGCAGCCTGAGCCGAGAAGGGGGCGTGCTCGTGTCCCTGCTCGTCGCCCGCACGACGCGGAACTGCATCACCTGTCCTGTCGTCGCCGGGTCGGCCGGGGGCTGCACGCCGCCGTTGAAGGGCACGTCCGGACCGAGGTTGAGAAGGATGATCTCGGTGCCCGCGCGGACATCGCTGAAATCCACGATCACGTCCGCGCGCTCGGCCGGGGCGAGCAACAGGGTAGCTCGCTCCACCGGGCGGGGGAGGAACCCGCTGTCCGAGCCTATCTGCCAGAACGAGCGACCGTCATCCATCTTCAGGATCAAGAACCGCGAGTCGCTGCCGTTCAGGATGCGGAAGCGGTAACGCCGCTGCTCGACCTCGAGGTAAGGCCACGGCCGGCCGTTGACGACGATGACATCGCCGAAGAACTCCGGGACCCAGATCGGCGGGAAGGGGCCATTCGGGACGTACAGGTTCGCGAGCTCGGGAGGGAGCCCGCGTGTCTTCGGGTAGAAGAGCGACCCGTCGTCGTTGAAGGAGCGGTCCTGGATCACGATCGGGATCTCGTACGGCCCGCATCCATGGTGGTGGCCCGGCCGCGGAGCCGAGCCGGGGAGCACGCCGGGCGGGAGATCGCCTGGGCCGCCGCGGAGCAGGTAGAAGCCGGCCGGCCCCGCGTAGACGTTGAGCCGGGTGATGCCGAGCGTGTGGTCGTGGTACCAGAGCGTCGCTGCCCGCTGGTCGTTCGGGTACTCGAACACGGCCGCGCCACGCTCCCACAGATCCCCGAGCGGCGACGTGCCCTGGTAATGGTCGTAGAAGGTGCCGGTCTCCGCATATCCCTCGGGGATATTGCTCGCCGCGGGGAGGAACCAGGCTTCCGGGTAGCCGTCGCTCTCCTGCGCCACCCCGGCCATCCCATGGAGGTGCGTGACGATCGGCACCGGGCCCTCGTAGGGCCCCGGCGGGCAATCGCCAGGGAACGTGGGCCGGCTGTCGCGGCCTTCCTCGCCGCCAGGCGGGTTGGCCCAGTGGAGGGTGGGGTCGACCGGGAGCAGGTGAGGGAGGAAGCAGCCGGTCGCGGGGTCCTTGAGATCGTTGATCCACTTCACGCGCACCGGCCTTCGCCATGTCGCCTCGATGGTGAACGCGGGATAGCTGAACGTCTCTGGGTGGCCCACCGCTCCATATCCCCACACCTTCGTCAGGGGCAAGCCCAGCTCGGGTGGCAGGACCTGCTGCTCGAACTGCCGGACGGCGATCTCGTAGTAGTCGAATCGGGCGCCGGCGTCGTGGCGCCTGTTCGCCTTGGGCATGACGGGCGGCACGAGCAGCGGGCGGCGGTACTGGTACTGGGCGACGACGGTGCCGGCGAGGGTCGGTTCCTCGGGCGGGAGGAACGTACACGCGTCGACAGACGCCCTCGCCAGAACGCCGCGCCGGAACACCAGGAGCCCGCCTGTCGCGGCCAAACCATGTTTCAGGAGCTCTCGTCGTTTCATGGAGGACACCTCATCTCCCTGGATCACAGCCCGCGCCAGGAGCGCGGGGCATCATGACGGGCGAAGGGATTCGAGCAATCCAGGAAGCTCCGGATTTGTCGTCGCGCATGATCATGACAGATGCTCCGGAATCACCAGCCCTCGCGCGAGGCACGCGTATCGGCATGGATCCGGGCCCGTCCCGGGCGACGAGCCGTGCGCGCGGCTCGCGTCCTCGCTTGTTCTTGAGACGGAGTGTGGATCGGCTGGGCGCGCGGCGCGGCTACCGCCCCGGGATGTCGTCCGGCGTCGAGCCGATCTGGTAAGGCCGCATCATCTCGTTGTCTTCATGCTCGAGGATGTGGCAGTGCCACACGAACCGGCCAGGGCTCTCGAACACCATCTTGATGCGCGTGATCTCGAACGGCAGCGCGACGACGGTGTCCTTGCGGCCCTCCTCCCCGGCCTCCGGCGGGCGCGGGGCGCCGTCGAACGGCTGGCGATCGACGATCGCGAAGTGGACCTCGTGGACGTGGATGGGGTGCGCGTCGACGGTGAAGTTGTAGATCTCCCACACCTCGGTCGATCCCAGGGCCGGGTTCTCGGTGATGGGATCGTGCCAGAAGAGTGGCCTCGCCGCGCGGGAGCCCGGAGGAGGCTCCAGCGTGCCCAGCGCGGCCACGCTCAGGCCGGCGTCGGGCCGGAGCGCGGAGCTCAGGTCGTTCAGGGACACCTGGCGCACGAGCGCCGCATCTCCGAGGGGCGCGAGCCGCGGCAGCTCGAGCCGGTGCGGGGGCGTGCTCGAGTCCGCGCCCGTCGCCGGCACGACGCGGAACTGCATCACCTGCCCTGTCGTCGCCGGATCGGCGGCGGTCTGCGGGCCGCCGGTGAACGGCGCGTCCGGACCGAGGTTGAGGAGGACGAGCTCGGCGCCGGCGCGGACGCCGCTGAAATCCACGATCACGTCCGCGCGCTCGGCCGGAGCGAGCAGGAGGGTTCCGCGCTCCACAGGGGAAGGGAGGAATCCGCCGTCCGAGCCGATCTGCCAGAACGGGAGGCCGTTATCCATCTTCAGGATCAAGAACCGCGAGGCGCTGCCGTTCAGGATACGGAAGCGGTACCGCCGCTGCTCGACCTCGAGATAGGGCCACGGCCGGCCGTTGACGACGATGACGTCGCCGAAGAACTCCGGGACCCAGATCGGCGGGATATCGCCCTTCGGGATGTACACGTCCGCGAGCTCGCGGGCGAGCCCGCGCGACGCTGGATAGAAGAGCGACCCGTCGTCGTTGAAGGAGCGGTCCTGGATCAAGAGCGGGATCTCGTACACCCTCGCTCCTGGGCGGTCTCCCGGTCGCGGGGCTGGTCCGGGCAGGACGCCCCGCGGCAGATCGTCCGGCCCGCCGCGGAGCAGGTAGAAGCCGGCCGGCCCCGCGTAGACATTGAGCCGGGTAATGCCGAGCGCGTGGTCGTGGTACCAGAGCGTCGCGGCCCGCTGTTCGTTCGGGTACTGGAACACCGCCGCGCCCGGCTCCCACAGGTCGCCGAGCGGCGACGTGCGCCGGTAGTAGTCGTAGAAGGTGCCGGTCGCCGCGTACCCCTCGGGGATGTCGGTCGCCGCGGGGAGATACCAGGCTTCGGGATAACCGTCGCTCTCCTGCCCCATCCTGGCCATCCCGTGGAGGTGCGTGACGATCGGCACCGGGCCCCGGTATGGTCCCGGCGGGCAATCGCCAGAAAAAGCGGGCCGGCTGTCGCGGCCCTGCGCCCCGCCGGGCGGGTTGGCCCAGTGCAGGGTGGGGTCGACAGGGAGCAAATGAGGGAGGAAGCGGCCGGTCGCTCGGTCCCTGAGATCGTTGATCCACTTCACGCGCACCGGCCTGCGGTACGTCGCCTCGATGGTGAACGCCGGATAGGCGAACGTCTCCGGGTGATGGACGGAGCCGTAGCTCCAGACGGTCGTCGGGGGCAAACCCAGCTCGGGTGGCAGGATGTGCTGCTCGATCTGCCGGACGGCGATCTCGTAGGCATCGCGGCCCGCGCTGCCCGCGCCGAGCCCCGTGGCCAGGGGCATGACCTGCGGGATGAGCAACCGGCGCGTGTACCTGGGGATCGCGGCGCCGGAGAGGGTCGGGGCCGAGCCCGGGACGGCCGGACACACACCCACGGCCGCCTTCACCACGCCACCTCGCTGGAGCGCCGTGAGCCCCGTCTCGGCCGGACCGTGCTTCCGTGGCCGTCGTCGCTTCATGGAGGACATCGCGTCTCCTTGCCTCGCGCGGCGCTGCGAGGGCGCAGCATCATGACCAGCGCGCGGCTCCGGTCCACGCAGGAAGCTCCGGATTCGAGGAGCCCCTGGATCACGGAGGATCGCCGTGATCGAAACGCCCCCGGCGACGCGCGGCGTTCAGCCGTGCGGAGCGGGGTTGCCTCGGACGATGCGCGGCCCAGGGGCCGTGGTCGAGAGGGGATGTGGCGTGCCGGTGGCTCTCCGGGCGAAGAGCCTCAGTGAAGATCGCGGCCGTCGAGACGGGCGCAGGCGGGGGAGGGGCGGACCCGACCCGGCGGCTGGCCGCCTCGCGGCGGCCGGGGCGCTCGCCGGGCCTGGGATGTCCCGCTAGGAGCCTACTTGGCCGGCCACTGGTCCTTGGGGAGGTCCTTGTAGACGTCCTCGACCTTGTGGAAGCCGTCCGCGATCACCGTCGAGGCGAGGTTGTCCTTGTCCACGGCGACCGGCGTGATGAGCACGCTCGGGACGTCCTTCTTGCCGTTGTTGACCGTCTGCGTCTTCTCGCCGACGGGCTCCTTCTTCGCCAGCTTGACGGCGAGCTCGGCGGCCTTCTCGGCGAGCAACTTGAGCGGCTTGTAGACGGTCATGCTCTGGGTGCCGGCCGCGATCCGCTGGCAGGCGGCGAGCTCGGCGTCCTGGCCCGAGACGCCGACCTTGCCGGCGAGCTTCTGCTCGCCGAGGGCCTGGACCGCCGCGCCCGCGAGCCCGTCGTTCGACGCGACGACCGCGGTGACGTTGTTGTTGTTCTTCGTGAGGGCGTTCTCGGTGATCTTGAGCCCCTCGACCGGCTGCCAGTCCTTGGCCCACTGGTCCGCCACCGTCTTGATGTCGCCCTTGTCGATGAGCGGCTTCAGGATGTTCATCTGCCCTTCGCGGAAGAGCTTCGCGTTGTTGTCGGTCGGGGAGCCGCCGATGAGGATGTAGTTCCCCTTCGGGAACTTCTTCACGAGGGCATCGGCCTGGAGCTCACCCACCTTGACGTTGTCGAAGGACACGTAGAGGTCCAGGTCGGAGTCGAGGATGAGCCGGTCGTACGCGATGACGGGCACTTTCTGCTTGTGCGCCGACTCGACGATGGTGGCGGTCGTCTTGGCGTTGTGGGGCACGACCACGAGCACGTCGACGCCCTGCGTGAGCAGGTTCTCCGCCTGCGAGTTCTGGAGGGCGTCGTCGCTGTTCGCGGACTGCACGAGCACCTGGGCGCCGAGCGCCTCGGCCTTCGCCTTGAACAGGTCGCGGTCGCGCTGCCACCGCTCCTCCTTGAGGGTATCCATGGAGAAGCCGATCGTGATCTTGTCTTTCTTCTTCTCCGGGCCCTTGGCTTCCGCACCCTTGGCGGCTGTTGCCTCGGACTTGCTCGCGCTTGCGCCGCCTTCATCCGGCTTCGAGCAGCCGGCCGAGAACGCGAGCGAGAACAACGCCATGAGAAAGGTGGAGCGACGAATCAAGGTGACCTCCGCGTGAGATGAATGGGATAGGGGCTCTGTTATGGCCGCCGGCGCTACTGCGTCGAGTTGAGCTGGTCGGCGTAGCTCATGATAAGATTCAAGGTTTCCGTGTCGTCATCGTACACCGAGTACCACCCCTGGAGCTCATGGGGCGGATCGCCGATGTAGTCGTTCCCGAGGAGCCAGTAGTCGTTGCCGTCGTCCGACGGCCTCCCGGTCCCGGCCCAGGCCCAGAAGTTGACGCCGGCGAGCTCCGGGTTCTCGACGACGGCGTCGAACATGGTGGCGTAGTACTCGTTCCGCTTGGCGACGGGCGACGAGACCGGCTCGGACTTGTCGTCCCGGGCGAGCCCGAACTCCTCCACGACGATCGGCTTGTTCAGCGCCCTGGCGTGCGCGAGCTGCGCGTCGATGTACCCGTTGCTCTTGGTGATGGCGGCCAGGAGCCCCTTGTCGGCGGCGCTGTCCATCGGCAGCGACGGGTCGTACCACTCCCAGTTCTCGGGCCACACGTGGAAGGTGAGGTAATCGATGCCGGCCACGTCGTGGAACGCCCTGTAATCGCTGTTGGCGTAGTCGCCCCAGTTATAGGACAGGTCGCCCTCCGACCCGATGGAGACGAGGTGGTTCGGGTCGATGTCCTTGATGAACTTCGCGTTCCTCTCGACCCAGAGCTTGAAGAGCGGGCCCCAGCCCTTGAACGATCGCGGCTCGTTCCCGAGCTGCCACGCCATGATCCCCGGATGGTCCTTGAGCTTCTCGATCAGGACCTTGGCCCGGCTGAAGTAGAACTCCTGGGCCTTCTTGTTGCAGAAGAACAGCGACGAGAGATCCATCTGGTCGGGCCACGGGTTCGTGTTCGGATCGAGCGTGCCCGAGTGAGGGATGGCCCACTCGCCGATCGCCACCGCCTGGCAGTCCTGGCCCGTGCCCTCCTGGAACCGGATCGAGCCGGCGAACGGCACGTGGTGGTCCGCCGCGAGCAGGGCAGCGCCCGTCGTGGGGTGGGTCAGGCCGACCTGGTACGCGCTGAAGTCCTCTCCGCAGGAGAGGGCCGGCTGCTCGTGAGCCCACTTCATGTACTGGGGCATACCGCCGGACCAGTGCCAGAAGTCGTTCAGGGTCATCACCGCCTTCATCCCGCGGCCGTGCATCTCGTCGAGCACCGTCACCAGGCTGTCGGCGAACGCCTCGAGCTGCGCATCGGCGCACGGTTTGTCGGATGATGCCGGAAAAATCCGTTGTGGGCCGTACTGCTGATCGTTCTGCTGCGCGGCGGGGATGTCGCCCTCGCTGAGCGCCATGATCCTGAGGTTCAGGGCGCCGTGGGCCTCGAGGATGTCGAGCTCGGTGCGCAGACGCTCGCGGCTGATGTAGGGAGCCGACCAGAAGTTCGTGCCCATATACCTGTACGGTTTCCCGTCGAGCGTGAGCTTACTACCTTCGGCGCGGACGTAGCACTTTTCCGGTTGCTGGGCGCAGTCGAGCTCCTGGCCGCCGCCGGTTCCGTCCCCGCCGCCGCCGGTGGCGTCGCTTCCGCCGGTGGCGCCGCTTCCGCCGCCGCCGGTGGCGTCGCTCCCGCCGGTGGCGCCGCTTCCGCCGCCGCCGGTGTTGCCGGACCCGCCCGTGCCGCCCGAGGGCGCGGGGTCCGCCGGGTCGGAGGAGGAGCACGCGGCGAGGGAGAGCAAACCCAAAGCGAGCAAGAAGGTCTTCTTCATGGTCGGTTCCTTATGTGGTTCGAGTGTCGTTCCTCACGGATCGCCGAGCCCTGCCGCCCGGAGCGCGCGTCCGGTTCGCAGGGATCTGCCGAGCTGCTGCGCCGCCGTCGCGGGGCGGCATCGCCGGCGGCAGCGGTGAGCTCCCCCTGATTCCGCGACGATACAAATCTCCGCTCCGGGTGGTCGGTCGCGCGCCGGCGTGGCTCGTGGCAGACCACTTAAACGGTTCAGCGTCAACAGGGAAGAGGTCGGCTGGTGTGGCGCCTTTCGCGTGGTGCGTCTCCGGGCGCGCCGGGAGAGGTCCACGCTAGACTGGGCGGACGCGAGCCGATCCGCCGCGCGGCGGCTCCATGGAGGACGGGGGATGTCGCCGAGCTTGATCCTGTTCGCGGTGCCGGCCTTCTTCGCGCTCATCGGCGTCGAGCTCTGGCTCTGTCGCCGCCGCGGGCGCCGCGGCTACCGCTTCTCCGACGCGCTCGCCAACCTCGCGTGCGGGGTCGGGGAGCAGGTCATCGTCTCCGTCGTGAGCGGCGGAGTCCTCGTCTATCTCTTCCTGTTCGAGCGCGCCGCGCTCGCGCGGCTGCCGGAGGGCGCCTTGTGGAGCTGGGCGGCCTGCTTCGTCGCGGTCGACTTCTGCTACTACTGGGCGCACCGCGCGAGCCATCGGGTGAACTTCATGTGGGCCGCGCACGCGGTCCACCACCAGAGCGAGGACTACAACCTCTCGGTCGCGCTGCGCCAGAGCTGGCTCCAGCGGGCCTTGTCCTGGCCGTTCTTCTGGCCGCTCGCCGTGCTCGGCTTCCCCACGGGGATGGTCGTCACGACGTATACGCTGAACATCCTCTATCAGTTCTGGATTCACACGCAGCTCGTCGGCCGCATGGGGCCGCTGGAGTGGGCGCTGAACACGCCATCTCATCACCGCGTGCACCACGGCGTCGACTCCGCGTATCTCGACAGGAACCACGGCGGCGTGCTCATCGTCTGGGATCGGCTGTTCGGCACCTTCTGCGCCGAGGGGGCGCCCCCGCGGTACGGCGTCGTCCAGCCGCTGGCCAGCTTCAGCGCGCTGCGCGCCAACGTCGACCCGTGGCGGAGGCTCGCGCGGATGGCGGCGGCGGAGCCGCGCCTCTCCGGCAAGCTGCTCGTCTGGTTCCGGCCGCCGGAGTGGCGGTCCACCGCGACTTCGCCCGACGAGGGCCCGCTGCGCACCGACCCGGATTACGTCCTTCACGACGTGGCGCGCCCCCGCCGGGCGCGCGCGCTCGCCGCGGCGCTCTTCCTCGCGGCGCTGCTCGGCGCGATCGCGTACCTCCACGCGTCGCCGGGTATGGCCGCGGGCCCGCTGTGGGCGGGGGCGGTCGTCCTCCTCGCGGCGCTCGCGGCGGTCGGAGCGCTGCTCGACGGGCCGAGCCTGCCGGCGCCGGGCGCGGCGGCGCTAGACGCCTCGTCGTCCCGTTCCCGTGGAGCCCCCCTCGTCGACCCACGCGCGCGCTAGCTCGAGCGTGCGTGCGTTCTCCTCGACGCGCTGGAGGAACTGCTCGCGCCGCGCGGCGTCGTCGAGCTGGGCGGCGACGTCGAGGAGCCTCGTCCGGGCGTGCGCGATGGCGGTCCGGGCCGCCGGGAGGTCGCCCGCCGCGAACAGCGCCTCGGCGTGGACCACGCGGGCGAACGCCGAGCCCTCCTCGACCATGCCCAGCCGGTCGAGCAACGCGACCGCCGCGCGCGCCTCGGCGAGCGACTCGGAGGCCTCGCCGCGCGCGAGCAGGACGGCCGCCAGCGTCGCCCGCGCCAGCACGACGAGCGGACCTATCCTCTCCAGCTGCGCCACGGCGCGCCGGGCCTCGGCCTCGGCGCCGGCGAGATCGCCCGCGCGCATCAGGCAGCCGGCGAGGTAGGTGCGCGACGCGCCCGCGAGCCGGCGATCCCCCTGCGCCTCCAGGAACGCGATGGCCTTCATCAGGGCCTCGCGCGCCTCGTCGAGCGCGCCCAGGCGGCAGAGGGGCGCGCCGAGGGTGCTCCACGCGACCGCCATGCAGCCGTCGAGGCCCATGCGCTCGGCGTCCGCGAGCGCGGCGCGGAGGATGGCCTCCGCCTCGGCGTACGCGCCGAGCTGGTGCTCCTGGAAGCCGAGATCGAGCCGGCCGAAGCAGGCCAGGCGCAGGTTCCCCGCGCGCTCGTGGGAGGCGACCGAGCGCGCGAACAGCGCCCGGCCCGAGCCGTGTCGGCCCGCGTACAGCTCGCGCCAGGCGCGCTCGCGGAGGACGACCCCGCTCACGGCCGGGTCGTCGCAGAAGCGCTCGGCCGCGGCGTCGATGAGCGCCTGGAGCGGCGTGGCGTGCGCGTAGAGGCCGCTGATCGTCAGGTAGAGCGCCGTCCCCGCGGACGCCGCCAGGAGCGGGCCCGTCGCGCCCTCTCCGGTCCAGGCGTCCGCGAGATCGCCGCTGAGGCTGGCGAGGCGGTCGTGCTGCCCCAGCCGGGCCAGCACGACCGCGGCCTCGCGCACGGCGGCGTACCAGGGCGCGCTGCGCCGGGGCAGCTCCTCCACCGCCATCGTCGCCCAGCGCGCGGCCTCGACGAGCTCGCCGCGCCAGTGGTGCGCCTCGGCCCGGTGCAGGAGGACCTCGCCGCGCGCCTCGCCGCTGATGCCGAGCTCGATGGCGCGCCCGGTCCACGAGAGCACCACGACGAGGTCGTTCGCGGCGAGCGCCTGCGCCGCGGCCTGATGATAGAACGCGGCGGCGCGCAGCGGCTCGCCGCCCCGATCGAAGTGCTCCGCGATCACCGCGGCCGAGGGCTCGGCCGCGCGCTGGAGCCACTCGCCGGCGAGCCGGTGGCCGAGCGCGCGATCCTGGTCGGTGAGCATCCCGTAAGCCGCCTCGCGCACGAGCGCGTGGCGGAAGACGAGCTCCCGCTCTCCCTCGAACCTCGCCTCGTCGCGCGCGCCGATCCATTCCAGCCGCTCGAGGCGATCGAGGTGATCCGCGAGCCCGGAGACGCCGCCGGGGCCGCCGAGCAGCGCCTCCACCGCGCCCCGCCAGAACACCCGCCCGAAGATGCTCGCCGCGCGCAGCACCTGCCGCGCCGCGCTGTCGAGGCGCTCCAGCCGGGATTGCACCATCGCCAGCACGGTCTCCGGAAGCGCGCCCTGGCTCCCCTCGGACGTCGCCCGGATGAGCTCCTCCAGATAAAACGCGTTGCCGTCGGCCTGCGCCACGAGCTGCGCCACGGTCTCGGCGCTCACCCCGTCGCCGAGGACGTGCCGCACGAGCCGCGCGCCCGCCCGGGAGCTCAGCTCCTTGAGCCGGAGCTCCTGGAGATCCCTGTGGGCCCAGAGCCCTGGGAACAGCGTGTACACCTCGGGGCGCGCCAGGGCGAGCACCAGGAGGGGCTGGTCCACGAGCCGGCGCAGGGCGTCGTTGATGAACTGGACCGTGGGCAGGTCGCCCCAGTGCAGGTCCTCCAGCACGAGGAGGAGCGGCTGCGCGGCGCACGCGGCGGAGGCGAAATCGAGCCAGGCCCTGCGCATCTGATCGCCCATCAGCGGGGCGTCCTTGCGGGCGGCGCGGAGGGGCGCGCTGTCCTCGTCGGGGAACGGCGTGCCCAGGAGCTCGCCGAGGAACTCCGCCACGCGCTGCGCGTCGGCCGCGCGGACGCGCTCGGTCACCCGCGCGAGCAGCTTCTCCCGGCGCGCCTCGATCGGCTCTCGGTCGCGGATCCCGCACGCGCCCTGGAGGGCTTGCCGCAGCATCCCGAACGGGGTGCCCTTGCGGAGCGGGTCGCCGCGGCCGATCCAGACCGCGACGGGCTCGTCGCGCTGCCGGACGCGGCGGATGATCTCGTAGGCGAGGCGCGACTTGCCCAGCCCCGCCGGCGCGGTGACGAGCACGGCGCGCGCCCGCGACTCCTCGATGCACCCGGCGAGGAGGGCCTCGAGGGTGGCCACCTCCCAGTCGCGCCCGACGCAGGCCGTGGGCTTGCCGAGGAGCATGCGCGCGCCGCGGGCGAGCGGCTCTTCTCCCCGGAGCCACAGGCCCGCCTCGGTCTCGACGACCTCGAAGCGGGCGTCGAGCAGCGCGGCGGTCACCTCGTCGATGGCGATGGGCGTCCCGCGTCCCGCCGCCGGCGCGCCCGGGAGCGCCGCCGTGGGCTGCGCCAGCATCCGGACGGCGCGGTCGATCACGTCGCCGACGGGCCGGCCGCCCGTGACCTCCACGCGGCCGGTCGTGAGGACCACCGGCCGGTCCCCGCCGGCGGCGCGGAGCAGGAGCGCGCAGCGGGCCGCCTGCGCGGCCTGATCCGTCGCCACGCCGGTTCCCAGGAGGATCACCAGGATCGACCCGTCCGCCATGAGCTCCAGGCACGCGCCGAGCGCCTCGATCTCCCGGCGCAGCTCCGGCGACACGACAGCGACCACCGCCTCGGGGTCGGCCCGGCCCGGGGAAGCGGCGGGCCGCGGCCCGGGCCCCATCAGCGCCACCGAGAGCACCCGCCGCTCCTTGTGGGTCAGCGAGGACTGGCGGCGCCGATTCGAAGGCGGCGGCTCCAACGGCGCGCGCGCCAGCGGGGAGACGCCCATGGCCTCGAGCGCCGCGGCGATCTCCGCGCCGTCGCGGGGGCGGTCGTCCGGGTTCTTGGCGAGCATCCGGGCGCAGAGCACGTCGAGGGCGGGGGGGACGCCGGGGCAGAGGGAGCTTATCCGCGGCACCTCGTCGAGGAGGATCTTCGCGAGGACGGCCATCAGGTGAGCCCCGCAGAAGGCCGGCTGGCCGGTGAGGCACTCGAACAGCACGCAGCCGAGCGCGAAGACGTCGGCGCGCGTGTCGACGTCCTGCCCGCTCCGGGCCTGCTCTGGCGCCATGTACGCCGGGGTGCCGACGAAGGCGCCCGTCCGCGTGAGCCGCATGGCCTCGGGGACCCCGGCGATGCCGAAGTCGAGCAGCTTCACGCGCGCGGCGTCGCCGTCCACCAGGAACAGGTTGCTCGGCTTGAGATCGCGGTGAACGATGCCGCGCGCGTGGACCGCCGCGAGCGCGGCGGCGGCGCCCACCGCGAGCGAGATCGCCTCGTCCACGGTGAGCACCCGGCGCTGGAGCCGCTGCTCGAGATCCTCGCCGTCGAGCCACTCCATGGCGAGCCACGGCGCGCCCGAGGCGCCGAGCCCGTGCGCGACGTAGCGCACGATACCTGGGCAGGAGAGCTCTGCGAGCACCCTGGACTCGCGAGAGAGGCGCGATTCATCGCCGGATTTCTGTTCGTCGAGGCACACTTTGACGGCCACGACCTCGCCCGAGCGCCGATCGACCGCCTGGAAGACCGCCCCCATGCCGCCGGCGCACGCCCGGCCCACGATCTCAAAGCGGCCTCCGAGCACTTCCCCTGGTTGCATCCCCTCGAGTATCGGCGTCCTCGGCCGTGAAAGTCCACGGCGAGCGCCGGGGCTGGCCGCCGAGGCCGACATGGGGGCAGGTGCGGAGCGTCGCCCCCGTGTCCGTGGCCAGCTTCACCGCCGTCCGTCCAGCAGGGGCGAGGAGCCATTGGGCGATTTCTTATGACGGATTCTGCGTCCTCTCTCCCCTCAAGGCCTGTCTCGGTTCCCCGAGACCGGTGTTCTGATCCTCCGCAAGCGGCTCAGATCAAGTGACGACTTCTCTGACATGAGGGGACGACGTGTGCCGGCGCGCGCTGGCGTGTCACGCGGCGCTTGGCTCTGCAGCATCGCCCCGCCGGGGGCGAAGCCGGGTCGACGTGGACGAGCGTCCGCAGGCTGTCGAGTATGTACAAGGAGGCCCCCTCGACGGGTGCGTGAGCTGTTGATTGGGTGTCGCTTTCCAAGGAGAGCGGAAGACGTGGTTCTAAAGAATGCTCTCCCACCGTAAGCGGCAGGCCTCCGCTGACCGTCGGCTGCCCGAAGCGCCTTGAACGACGCGGGCCCGCCCCGGGCAGCGGTCACCTCGACGAGCGTGCCCCTCTGCCCCTCGTTGGGCGACGGGCAACGCCCCGTGCCAGATGGACAGGACCGACGCCGCCCCGCCGCCGGCGATACCAGCTCGCGCCCCGAGCGGTTTCCGCCATGACGATGTCAACCGGTCACAAGGCTGCTCCGTCGCTGCCGGCGAGGCGCCGCCCCGTCAGGTGCACGCGGGTGCACGGTGCGTGCCAGCAAGCCGCGCTGCAGCGGCCAGAGGGGCTAGCGGGGCCAGAGCGGCTAGAGCCAGACGTGGAGCACGAGGGAGGCAGCGGGAATCCCAAACTATTCAAAAAAATCGAACATCAACTTGCCACCGAACCCCGACTTGCTATATCTTACATGAAGTATGATGCGCCTAGCTCTCGCATATTCTTCATCTTTGTAGCAGAGCCACTGCATTCGAGGCGCGCTTCTTCTGTCTCTGTGTCACCTGCTTGGCTGGTAAAAAGCCACGAAGAATCTCTGCTCAAGGCCGCTGTACATCCTCGCTGAATTGCTCTCGACGAACCGTCGAGATGGCGCGGGCCAATGGGTTCGCTGAAGTGGTTGGTGTTGTCATCGTCACGGTATGGCGATTCGTCCGGAGCGACGGGCGCCATCACATGGCCTTGAACGAGCGGAGCGCGACGATCCCATGCCTCGTCGCGCTCCGGTCCGCTGTACTCGTGGGATTCGGGATCGAGGCTCCGAATCGGCACCCGACGGCGGAGGTTCATCCGGCATAGGGTTTCTGAAGTGAGAGGGAGCAGTCCATCGTGAACAAGAACATTCTATCTGGCGCTGCCTTGGTAGCAGCCATTTTCGTTGGTGTTGCCGCAGGGGCTCCCAGCACCACCTATGGTGCGACCGCCTCCGTCGGCGTTCCCGCCATCGACGTATCTGAGCTCACGATCGCGAAGGTGCAGTGGGCGTACCTGATGCGCCGTTACACGGCGGAGGCGCTGACGAACGCCTATCTCTCGAGGATCGCGCAGTACGAGTCGTCCTACAACGCGTTCACCTCGTTGAACCCGAACGCCGTCGCGCAGGCGCGCGAGATCGACAGGAAGCGGAGGAACGGCGTGGCCCTCGGCCCCCTGGCCGGGATCCCCGTTGTCATCAAGGAGTCCATGGATCACGTCGGCTTGCCGTCGACGGCGGGCTGGGCTCCGCTCAGCTCGCAGGTCGCCGGCGGTGTCGATCTGCTCCCCATCAAGAACTCCGTCGTCGTCGATCGGTTGATCGCCGCCGGGGCCATCATCCTCGGGAAGACGAACATCCCGGCCTTCAGCGACGACGGCACCCGGGCGAACAGCAGCTGGGCGGGGCCCACCTACAACGCCGTGGACCCGACCCTGGTGCCCGGGGCGAGCAGCAGCGGCACAGCCACGGCGGTGGCCGGCAACTTCGCCGTGCTTGGCCTCGCGGAGGAGACGGGGGGATCCATCCAGAACCCTGCGGCCGCGCAGAGCCTCGTCGGCATCAAGCCGACGTTCGCCCTCGTCCCCACGGCTGGCGTCGTGCCCCTGGCCTCCAGCACGAGGGACGTGGTGGGCCCCATCGCGCGGACTGTCCGCGACGCCGCCATGGTGATGGATATCCTCGCGGGCTACTCCCCGGAGGACCCCAAGACGAGCCTGTCCAATGGACACCTGCCCGTGGGGGGCTACACGAGCCAGCTGAGCAAGACCGCCCTCTGCGGAAAGCGAATCGGCCTGTACGGCTCAGGGTGGCGCAACGGCGGCCTGTCTCCCGAGACGCAAGCGCTGTACGAGCAAGCGATCGAGGAGCTGGAGGATCAAGGCGCGATCGTCGTCGAGGATCCCTTCGTCGGGAGCGGCTTCGCCGATCTGGCCTTGCCCGATGAGCCCTATGACATGCGCGGGACGGAGTCTGTGGCCTACGACTTCCAGCGTTACCTCAAGGGGGTCAAGGTCGGCGGGACCATCGTCGGCTCGATCGACGGATTGGCGGCCTTCACGGGGATATCTCCGTTCGATCCCGTCGGCGGGCCGCTGTCCTGGTACGTCGACAAGCTCCCCGTGCTGGCCGCCTCGCTGCTCGTCCCCGAGGTCGCGCCCGATCTGTCTGGCTTCTGGGCCCTGCGGGACCAGTACGTGAACGTCTTCGATTCCGTGATGGCGACGCACGATCTGGACGGCCTCGCGTTTCCGCAGACCTATGACACGCTGCCGGAGCTCTGTGGCTCGGACACCTATCCCGCGACGACGGAGTCCGCGATCAACATCGCGGGCTTGCCCGGGGTGGTCGTGCCCGCTGGTCAATACAGCGACGGGGCTCCCTTCAGCCTGATCTTCGTCGGCCCTCACTGGAGCGAGGCTGAGCTGCTGGGGTTCGCCTACGATTACGAGCAGGCGACTCAACACAGGATCGAAGCTCAGCTGACCACGTGGTGAGCTCGCGCCTCGCACCTCCGGCGCTGCCCGAGGTGCGAGGGACGAGCGTGTGCGGCGCGGCCCTCACGGGCCGCAGCCGGCGCGCTCGTACCCGAGAGCGAGAGCGTTGAGCCCGCAGGCCGTGGGGTGAACGGGGCCCGGCGGGCGGCAGAGGTCGGCCGGGCTTCGACGCCGCCAGGCGCGAGGCGCGCGCGGGCGCTCAGCCCTCATCGTGGTGACGATGCCCTCCGGAGACGCCCGGAAGCTGGCGGCACAACCGGAGGACGGTGCCAGCGCGTCAAGGCGCACGCTGGCACACCCGCGGCACAGATCGCGTGTTGCACCGTCGTTTTGCCGTGGTTTTGGTCTGCCATCAGGTTGGCGCTGGTCGTGCAGTGGTGGACGCCATGACGACGAAGAACGCTTCCATGCTGTTGGTCCTGGCGCCCCTCCTGCTGGCCGCCTGCGACGTGAGCTTCATCGAGGGCGCGATGAACGACGGCGGCGCGAACGACCCCGCCGATCCGCCGCGCGAGAGCGGCGCGAACGACCCCGCCGATCCGCCGCGCGAGAGCGGCTCGAACGACCCCGCCGATCCGTCGGTCGGGAGCGGCTCGATCGACACTGCGGGCAGCGGCAGCTCCGGGGGCGCCGCTGCGCCAGGTGATGCGTTGCCGGCTGTCGCCTTGACGCGCGCTCAGATGGAGGTGCTCTGGGACCGGTACTGGGAGAGCCAGGGTGACGTCGGCGGCAGCAGCGGGTCGGGCGGCGGCGGCGGCCCGGCGCTCGATCCCAACGACCTCTTTCTTCGTGCATCGGATCTCGGTGTCTCGTGCGGCTCCCCGACCACGCATCTCACCTGCGGCGGGCACTGGGCGCTGAGCATCGTGCTGCCCAGCGCCTACCAGCAGGTCGGCGTCTACGATCTCGAGGATCCCGCGCTCGTCAGCTATAGCCACATGAGCGAGACGGGCGAGCCCTACTCGCCGCGGCCGGACGACTGCCCGTGGGGCGGTGGGTCGTTTGGACCGGGCACGCTCGAGATCCTCTCCATCGACGAGGCCGAAGTGCGCTTCCGTCTCGGCGTGGGCTCGCTCTGGGAAACGGATCCGAGCGGCGAGTACACCGCTCCGCGCTGCCCCTGAGGCGCAGGCGTCCTGGGGGGCGGGCTCGGCGATGGTCGCTTCGCTGAGCTCGCCGTCGGTGCTCGGAGCACATTGGAGCTGGCAGGATCGAGCGCTTGGCGCCGGCGGGCGTAGCCAGGCACGCGCGCGGAGCGCCGAAGGTGTCGAGAAGGGCCTGGTTCCGGAGCGGGTTACCACGGCTCTCGCGACACGGTGTCGATCCGCCTGTCGACGGGCTGCCATCCTGGCAAGCCGCCCTCCTGGCCAGGGTGGGTGAAAGCGCGGCTCTCCGCCGCGCTCTCCGGGCACGGAACGTGAAGCGCGTGCTCGCATGGCCATCGAGACGATACCCATCGATCGCGAGGACCGCCTCGCCGGCGTCCTCCTTGGGACGGCGGTCGGCGACGCGCTCGGCTTGCCCAGAGAGGGCCTGTCGCGCCGCCGCGCCGCCCGCCTCTTCGGCGCGTCGCCGCTCGAGCACCGCTTCGTGCTCGGCCGCGGGATGATCAGCGACGACGCCGAGCACGCGTGCATGACGGCCCAGGCGCTCCTGGCCGCGCCGGGGGACGCGGCGCGGTTCGCGCGCGCGCTCGCGTGGCAGCTCCGCGGCTGGCTCGCCGCGCTGCCGGCGGGCGTCGGGTACGCCACCTTGCGGGCGATCCTCAAGCTGTGGCTCGGGTTCTCTCCGGAGCGGAGCGGCGTCTTCTCCGCGGGCAACGGCGCCGCGATGCGCGCGCCGATCCTGGGCGCGGCCCTCGCGCTCACGCCTTCGCGCATCGATTCCATGGTGCGCGCGTCCACGCGCCTCACGCACACCGATCCACGCGCCGAGGAGGGGGCGCGGATCATCGCGCTCGCGGCCGCATATGCCGCGGTGCGCACGCCGGAGCAGGTGAATCCGGCCGAGCTGCTCGCGCTGCTCCGCGGGCGCGTCGCGGACGAGGAGCTCCGCCGCAGGCTCGACCGCGCGGCGGAGCTCCTCGGCCGGCGTGCCTCGGCGGAGGACTTCGCCGCGGCGATCGGGCTCCAGGAGGGGGTAAGCGGGTTCATCGTCGACACGGCTCCAGCGGCCCTGTTCTGCTGGCTCGCGCACCCGGGCGATTTCCGGCGCGCGGTGGAGGACGTCATCCTGCTCGGCGGCGACGCCGACAGCACCGGCGCGATCGTCGGTGGCCTCGCGGGCGCGGCGCTGGGGGCGCGCGGGATCCCCGGAGCCTGGCTGGATGGGATTGCCGACTTCCCGCGATCGATCCCGTGGATGCGGCGGCTCGGCGCGCGGCTCGCGCGGGTGTTCCGCGGCGAAGACGGGGGCGCCGCGGCGGGCGAGCGCGCTTCGGGCGGGGAAGGGCCTCTCGGCCTCTTCTGGCCGGCATTGCCGGTGCGGAACCTGCTCTTCCTGGCGCTGGCGCTGGGGCACGGGTTCCGGAGGATGCTGCCGCCTTATTGACGTGGCCCGCGGCCATGATCGGATTGCGCGCTCGATCAGTATCCGATCAGGGATGCGCTCGGGCGGATTGAAGCTCTGCCAGCAGGCGCCCTCTTTGGGATGCTTCGGGGTATAGTCGGCGCGTGACGACGCGCCGCAAACGCAGCAAGCCGCCGCCCGTGTCCCCGCCGGGGGCAGGCTCCTCCGGTGAAACCCGGCTCGTCCTCGAGAACGTGCGCTGCTTCGTGCGTGGCGAGGTGCCGCTCGGGGCGCAGGTCACCGTCATCATCGGGCAGAACGGCTCCGGCAAGACGAGCATCGTCGAGGCGCTCGCATCGCTCGCGCCCGGCGACGGCGAGGGGCTCGACCGCTTTCCGCTCCGACGTGGAGCGGACCGCGGCTCGATCGTGCTGCACGGAGCCGGCGCCGAGCCGCTCGCGCGCTGGGCCGACGGTGCAAGCCGTTCCGGGCGCGAGCGGCTCCCGCGAGGGAATCACGTCTTCGCGTACGGCCAGTACCGCGCCCTGCGTCCGCCCGCGAGGCCGCGCCAGGCGACCGGCCCCGCGCTCCTCGGTCCGGAGTGGGAGCAGGCGCTCCTCCGGCCGCTCCCGTCTCACCTCGAGGACGCGCTGCGCCGGCCGGCCACGCGCACGCTGATCGATTTCGACGAGTACCTCTTCCGCGACCTCTCGGCGTACGTCGCGCTCCTGGAGGAGCGGGGCGAGTACGACCCCGCCGCGCGGGCGGTCTGGGAGCGGCTCCGCGCATGGCTTGTGGGGCTCGACAGGCGCATCGAGGGCGTGGAGATCGTCGAGCAGGAAGGGCGCCGCGTGGCGGCATTCCGTCGCTCGGGTGTCACGCTCTCGATCACCGAGCTCTCGGATGGCTACCGCGCGATGCTCTCGGTCGTCCTCGACCTCGCGATCCGCTACGCGCAAATCTTCGCCGCGCTCGACGATCCCCTCGGCGGCGAGGCCATGGTGGCCATCGACGAGGTCGATCTCAACCTCCACCCGCGCTGGCAGCGACGGATCATCGAGCAGCTCACCAGCCTGTTCCCGGGCACGCGCTTCGTGCTGACCACGCACTCGCCCGCGGTGGTGCAGGCCGCCATCGACGACAGGGAGCGCAAGATGGCCATCCTGGTGCTGGACGAGAAGCCGGGGGAGGGGACGACGGTGCGACCCTTGACGGAGGGGGATCTCCAGCGGCTCGACGGCGCCGAGGTCGACTCCGTGATGGTCGATGACGCCGTCTTCGATGTGCCCTCGCGCCTCTCGCCGACGTACGAGGCCCTGGAAGTGGAGGCCGCCGTGCTCCGGCAGAAGATCGAGGGCGGCACGGCGACGGCGCGCGACCGGCAGGCGTTGCTGAAGAAGCTCGACGAGCTCCAGGGTGTGCTCGCGCGGGAGGAGGAGCGGGAGGGCAAGGGGCCGCTGCTCTCCGAGATCGCGCGGACGCAGATCGCGCTGCTCAGGCGGCTGGATGCACAGCTTTCCGCGAAAGGAGGGGGACGGCGTGATCCGGCTCCGGCGAAGAGGCGTAAAGCCGCCCGCTGACTGGCAAGGCACGGTGGACGCGGCGCTCCCGGACGCGGCGGCGTTCTGGAAGAAGGCGAGGGCCTTCGAGAAGCTCGCCGGGCAAGGGGCGAAGCGGAAGAAGGGGTTCACCAGCTACGCGCCGGAGGTGCTGCCGGCGGACGAGAAGGGGAAGCCGGATTTCCCGCCCGTCTGGCGCACCGATGCGCGGGTCCGGCGGGCGAACGCCGGGATGTCGCAGGGCTTCTGCGCCTACTGCCAGTCTCCTGTCAGCTCGAACCACCCCGGGACCAGCGGGGAGGACAGGCCGCCGGGGCAGGTCGAGCACTTCCGGCCCAAGGCGCGTTTTCCCGCGCAGGCTTACGAGTGGAAAAACTACTTCATGGCGTGCATGGCGTGCAACGGCGCGAAGCACGACAAGTGGCCGGCTTGTGGGTATGTCCGGCCTGACGAGGGCAGGCCGGGAAGCCGCTTCGTGTTCGCGGAGAACGGCGAGATCGCGGCCCGTGAAGGCGATGAGCAGGCGAGGTGCACGGTCGAGGACTTCGGCCTGACGCGTCACTGGCTCACGCAGCATCGGGGGACGGCGATCCAGTGCCATCTCGACTTCGTGAGGAGGCTAATGGGGCGTCCTGGCATCGAGCTCCAGGACATGCTGATCACGCGGCCGGTGGCGTTCTCCGAGGCGATCAACCAGAACGTGCGGCGCGTCTGGGCCAGCGGGCGGCGAAGGCGGAAGAATTTTTCGCGTGTGCGGCCTCGGCGCGCGCGATGAGCATGCTGAGTGTGTCGCGCTCCTGGGTCGTCTTCGCGATATCCATGAATCCTCGCAGATACCGAATGGCGCTCGGATCGGCCGAGGGAATGGCGTCGAAGAATACGGAAAGCGCTGTCTCCGAGACTTCGATGATGTTGATCATGAAGAAGACGGCGCACTCGGCAAGAGTGCGAGATCTGTTGAACATCTTGGCGAAGCTGGCGAACGGGCGCTCGGTTCGGCTGGGGTCTTTCAGAAACGCCAGGATTGCCCTGGTTGCTGGCTCATATTGAATGTGGGCCAGCAACATAATGATGGACGCCTTCCCCTCCGTCGTCGCCTTGTCAAGCGAGCGAAGGAGCACCGGTCCAGCCACTTCGCCGAGGTGGTAAAGCGTCTGAAACTCTATCGGGCTCGCTGGCGGAACCAGCCGTGCCACGCGTTTCTCGATCTCCCGCCGCAGCCCCTGCCTGACCTCAATGGCGGTCTCGGCACATTGCGCTGCGAGCATCGTCCCTTCAGCCACGTCGTCGCGATCCTTATCGAGCAGGCCGCGGATGATCCGACCCGCGTGCTCCCCTGGAAAACCGGCCGAAAGGACGATGACCTCGTGCCACCACTTGTCCTTGTATTTGCGTAGTAGCTCATCATAAGCTTGGGCGTTCACCAGCTCCATCGCGGCGAGGTACTCCTGGAACGTCAGGTGCGAGAACGCGAACGACCCCGGCGCCCGCTCCACGAGCACGCCGTTGCGGTCGCGGATCTCGGCCACGATCGCGGTGGCCTCTTCTTCCGGGCGGCCGAGATCCGGCAGGTGCGCCGCGAGCCGCTTCACGACCTCCTCCGCGGGCAGCTCCGCCACGCGCGCCCTGTGCATGGAGAGCGCGAGCCGGGCGAGCAGCGCGCGCTTCGCGTGGGCGTCCAGCTTGCCGATGGCAGCTCCCTCCGCGAACTTGGCCCGATCCCACTCGTAGAGAAGGACGTTGGTGATCGCCTCGTAGAGGGCGACCCGGCGCTCCGGGATCCGCTGCCCGAGGAAGCGGTGAACGACACAGATGACGGAGCAGAGGAGGGGAGTCTGCGCGAGCTTCTCGATCGCCCGGCTCGCCCGCACCCTCTCCTTGAGATCCTCCGCGGCGGCGCGCGCGTCCATCTCGGCCTGTCCGCGCGGCTTGTTAAGGCTCAGCTCGGCGGCCAGACACCACCGGTCGATGAAGACGCCGACCTCGTCACGCGTCATCGGCAAGAGGCGTGCTCGCGCGAAGCCCCTGGGCGCACTCTCGTCCTTACCAGGCGCGGCGGCTGGCCTCGTCGTGACGACCACCGAGTTCCCCGGATACGCGTCGAGCGTTGTCGTGAGGGCCGGGAGCACCTTCCCCGCCACCTGCGCGCGGGCTTCATCCAGGCCATCGACGAGGAGCAGCGCTCGACCGCGCTCGAGCGCTGCTTTCACGAACCATGGCTCCGTGCCAGCGGCGCCAGCGATCCCCTCCGGGCCCGCCTCGGCCTCCTGAAGCGCTCGAACCGGAACGAGGAAGGGAATCGGCGCCGGACCGGGGCTCGGGGTGGAAATGGCCAGCTCGCCCCGGGCGGCGCGCGTGGCCATGTACGCGAGGAGCGTCGATTTGCCGCTGCCAGGCTCCCCGACGATCAGGAGCTGCGGGTGGTTCGCGAGTGCGTCCGTCGCGAGCACCCGCGGCCGCTCCAGCACGCGCAGCATGGCGCCGGCCGCCTTGGCTGTCACCGTGATCGCTTCGCCCTTTGCTCCCTTGCCACCCGTTTTTTTCGGCTGCGCCGAGCGCAGCGCCTCAGGCGGCTCCTCGACGTGTAGCGGCACATAGGCGATCTCGAGATCCTGCGTGACGCGCGCGCTGAGCTGTAGCCCGCGGATCTCGATCTGCCCGCATCTCGCCTCGACTTCCCGCCGGTAGGCCCGCTCCGCCGCCGCGAAGCGCGCCTCCTCGTCGCCCCGGGCCGCCGCGTCGAGCACGGCGCGTTCCTCGGCGCACCGGATCTCGAACGCATCCGCCTCCGGAAACGCATCCTCGAAGCCCTTCTGCCCCCACCGCTCCACGAGCGCGCGCAGCTCGCCGCGCAGCCCCTCCGGGACCGGATATGGCCCGCGCGCAGCGAGCGCATCGAGCAGCCGCCGCCTTGCCCGCCCTCGCCGGTTCTTGAGGACCACCTCGGGCAGCCCGTCGCTCGCCGGATCGCTCTCCGGCAGCTCGCCGAAGATCCTGTCGAGCAACGCCTCCGGCGATTCCGCTGCCGCAGCTTTCACCTTGGCCTGGCGCTTCGCCCCGGCGGCGGCCTTACCTCGCCCCGTCCCAGTCTTCGCCTGTCGCACGGCCGCCGTCACGAGCCGGCATCCTAGAGATCGCCCTCCCCACCGTCCAGCCGCCGAGCACCGCGCCCCTTCCGGGCCGCGCCTCCCCGGCTACGCCACGCGCCCGGAACGGCTTCCTCACGCCACCCGGTCCTCCGCCCATGGCATGCTGCCTCCCACGGGCCACCCCATGCAGTTCGTCACGTACGCCCCGCCTCCCCCCCTCGGCCGCTTCGTCAGCCTGCTCTGGCACTACGCCGCCCCCGAGCTCCCCGACCTGCTCGAGCGCGTGCTCCCCAGCGGCGCCATGAGCCTCCTCATCAACCTCGCCGAGGACGAGCTGCGCTGGTACGACGGCGCTGCCGAGCACGGCGCTGCCGAGGGCGGCGCCGCTCTCTGCCACCGCCTCTCCGGCATCGCCGTCTGCGGCGCGCACGCCGAGCACTTCGCGATCGACACGGCGGAGCAGCGCGCGATCGTGGGCGCGGAGCTCTCCCCGGGCGGCGCGGCGCCGTTCTTCGGCCTGGACGCCGCGGCGCTCGGCGGCGCCCACGTCTCGCTCGACGCGCTGTGGGGCCGCGAGGCCGCCCTCGTCCGCGAGCGCGTGCTCGAGGCGAAGACCCCCGAGGAGAGGCTCCGCGCGCTCGAGTCCGCCCTCGCGTCGCGGCTCCTCCGGCCCCGCGCGCCGCTCGAGCGCGATCCCTCGGTCGATTTCGCGCTCGCCGCGTTCGCGGACCCGTCCCGCGCGTGGACCGTGGCCGACGTGACAGGGCGGCTCGGGATGAGCTCGAAGCGGTTCATCCGGAGCTTCACCGAGCGGGTCGGCCTCACCCCGAAGCGTTATTGCCGTGTGCGGCGCTTCCAGCAGGCGGTCTCCGCGATCGAGCGCGGCGAGCGCGTCTCCTGGGCGGGCGTCGCGGCCGCGTGTGGCTATTACGACCAGGCGCACTTCATCCACGACTTCCGCGCGTTCGCCGGCCTCACGCCCACCGAGTACGTGACCAGGCGCCGCGAGCGGAACCATGTCCCGCTCGACGGCTGACCACCGGCGATGGCTGCGATGGCTGAGCCGGCGCTGGCCGAGCCGGCTCGGCAGGCCGGCATGTTTTTACAATACCCGCTCCGGTCGCGTGGGCATCCTTCGCGCATGACCCTGCGACCGCACCCCATCGCCCCGCCCCCGTACCACGCCGTCGTGCCGCACATCGTCGTCGCCGGCGCGCCCGACGCCATCGCGTTCTACAAGAAGGCGTTCGGCGCCACCGAGAAGCTGCGCCTCGCCGACCCGAAGCTCGGCGGCGCCATCGTCTGCGCCGAGCTCGTGATCGGCGACTCCGTCATCAGCATCGCCGACGAGGCCCCCCAGTGGAACGCGCGCGGCCCGAAGGCGCTCGGCGGCTCACCGATCGTCCTCACGCTGAACGTCGAGGACCCCGACGCGGTCGCCGCGCGCGCCGTCGAGGCGGGGGCCAAGATCATCTACCCGATCGCAGACCAGTTCTACGGCCGGCGAGAGGGCAGGGTCGAGGACCCGTTCGGGCACCAGTGGATCCTGTCGGCCGTCATCGAGGACGTCTCGGTCGAGGAGATGCAGGTGCGCATGGCGAGGTGGTGGGAGGAGCAGGGCCCGAGCGGCGCCTGACCCGCTCCGCGTCGGCCGCGCCGCCGCCCGCGGGCGCCGGCGCGGCCGCAAGCTCACCGAACCCATCGCTTCCTGGCGCGGAGCGCGGACACGGCGGCCCTCGCCGGCTCCGGCTCGTGCGGCAGATCGTGCGGCGTGGCGCCGCACGTGACGCAGGCCTCCAGCCTCGTGGATCTCGGCGCGTGCGACGACTCCGGCGCCATCCCGGCGTCGGGCCAGCCGCACGACACGAGCTCGCTCCCGGCGTCCGTCGGCGTGAGCGAGTCCGCCATCGAGTGGACCGAGCGCTTCATCTCGGTGAGGCGCGCCAGCTGAAGGACGAGCGCCGTGAGCCGGGCCGGATTGAACGGCTTGAGCAGGACGTGGTGATACACGGCCTCCTTCGAGCGCGTGTACTCCTCGGCGCCGGTGATGAGGAGACAGCTCGTGAACACGGGCATGTTCGCCACCCTCCGGAGCAGCTCGTCCCCTTTCATCCCGGGCATCACGACGTCGGAGCAGACCAGGTGAAACTCCCTGGTCTCGAGCAATACGAGCGCCTGCTCCGCCGACGTACATTCCACGACGTCGACGTCCCCGGAGAGGACTGCGGAAATGGACCTCAGCGCCCTCTCGTCGTCGTCGACGACGAGGACGCAATACTTTCGTCGGGAAGACGAGATCGTGGCGTCCCTGTGCTGACCCTGCGAAGAGGTGCGATGGGCTCTTGCGATCGATGACACGGTGCTGCCTCCCTGCGACGATCGCGGGCCCGCATCTCCTGCCGCTGTGCCGCGGAAGTGCGCGAGCGCGCTTGCGTGGTGTCGATGGCCTGCACGGCGGCACCCCCCGGCGCCGACGGCCTCTTCCATCGAGGTGTACACGACGATGTTTGTTCGAGTCAACCGCGCAACATGCCCTCTCGACAGGCCAACACGAAGATCTCGAGTTCCGTTCGACCTGCTTGGATGGTGCCGCGGAGGCACTCGGGACGTCGAAGATGCAACGCGAACGGCCCAGCTCAGCGCGGCTGCGGGCGCGCGCCTCGGCTCACGGTCGCGATACACGGCGGAAACAACTGCGACTTGTTCGAATCTTCACATGGTTAGTGTGTGAGGTGCGGTGCTCGCGGTGCCCTTCTTCTCTTCTTCGCACGGCCGGCACTTACGGGCTGATCGGGGCTTCCCTGTTTCTGTCGGGACTTCCCCTGTCCCAGCTGCCCTGTCCGTGTGGAGCTGGTGTTTTCGTGCTCTGCAGCTTGCGTCGGCCGGTGCGAGCGCCCGCGTCGGACCGCGGGGCGAACTGCGGCAGCGACGGGCAGGTGCCTCCAACACGACGGTTGAGCCCGCCGAGCGCTGGCTCGTGAAACGGCTCCTGCTCGAGGCGGGCGAGGTCTGCGGCGATTCCCGCTGTGCTGGCGCCCTCTCCCCTTCTTGGCCCAGGGGAGCGCCGACTACGACCCTTTCTTCCGCGTCCTCCACGCGCGGCCGCGAACACGGCGGCCGCGCGCGGCTCCGGGACGCGCGGGTCTTCGCGTTTTGCGCGGCCATCGCCGGCGAGATCGTCCCCGCGAGGGCGACGCGCGCCTCGCGGTCGAGCGTGCCCCCGCAGACAGCGCCCTGGCGCCGGCGCCGATCGCCCGCGTCGCTGGCGGCGGGGCGCTCGGAGGGCCCTGCCTCCACGGGAGCTCGCGCCGACGGCCGGCGCTCTCCGCCGCGCCGCCGCGGCCGGGCCGCGTTCCCGCCACGCAGCCCGATCCCGTGCGCGCTCTCGCGCACCTCTGGCCCGCGTGAGGGTAGACTCGGCGCAATGTTCTGGTTCGATGCCGTCCTGCTCGGGGTCCTCGAGGGGCTGACCGAGTTCCTTCCCGTCTCGTCCACCGGTCATCTCATCCTGCTCGGCGCGTGGCTCGGCCACCAGAGCGAGGCGGCGAAGACGCTCGATATCGTGATCCAGCTCGGCGCGGTGCTCGCCGTCGTCGTCTATTTCCGCGAGCGCCTCTCGACCACCGTGCGCGGCATGGTCCGGCGGGATCCGGACAGCCTCCGCCTCGCGCTCGCCCTCGCGTTCGCGTTTCTCCCCGCCGCCGTGATCGGCCTGCTCTTCCACAAGGCCATCAAGGCGCACCTGTTCGGGCCGGGGCCCGTCGCGGTCGCGCTCATCGTCGGCGGCTTCCTGATGATCGGCGTCGAGTCGGTCCGCCGCCGCCGGCCGGATCAGGGCGCCCCGCGCGTCGAGGACGTCACGCTCCAGCGCGCGCTCGCGATCGGCTTCGCGCAGTGCTTCTCGCTCTGGCCCGGCGCGTCGCGCTCGATGACCACCATCGTCGGCGGGCAGCTCTCCGGCCTCAGCACCGCCGCGGCCGCCGAGTTCTCGTTCCTCCTCGCCATCCCCACGCTCGGCGCCGCGACCGTCTTCGATCTCGTCAAGAACGGTCGCGCCTTGCTCGACGCCCCCGGCGGGATCGTGGCGCTCGTGGTCGGGCTCGCCGTCTCGTTCGCCGTCGCCCTGCTCGTGATCGCGGTCTTCCTGCGTTACCTGAAGCGTTATGGCCTCGCGCCGTTCGGTTGGTACCGCGTCGCGCTCGGCGCCCTCGTCCTCTGGCTCTGGATCGCCAGCCGCTCCGCCCCCGCCGAGGCCGGCGCCGCCGCGGCCTCACCCGCGCCGCGGGGGGACGTCGCGGCCGCAGCGGACGCCCTCGCCCGCACCGGCGATCACCCGAGCCGCCCGTAAGCATGCAGCCAGCTGGCGCGGCGCGGCGAGCAGGAGGCCGCGTGGAGCTGGCGCGCGCGAGGCGCGAGGCGCGAGGCGCGCGGTGACCCCGACCGCGGTGGCCGCGGTGACCTCGACCGCGGTGGCCGCGGTGACCTCGACCGCGGTGGCCGCGGTGACCTCGACCGCGGTGGCCGCGGTGGCCCCGACCACGGACGGCCCGCTTGCGAAAGACGGCGGATCGGGCTAGGATGCTTCTTCTCACGAACGTCCCTGGCCCTCGATACGACGCTTTCCTGTTTCCCTCTCGTGAGGGAGCCTGCAGCTCGCTCGGACGACTGGACGACGCACCGTGTGACCGCGCGGGAGTTCCGCGCGGCACGTCTCCGTTCGATCCGTTACGGCTTCGTCGGATGGCAGGCCGAGAGCGCCGCAGCGGCGCACCAGAAAGCCGTAAAAAAAGCAGGATGGCATGGGAAATCGTCTCTACGTAGGAAACCTTTCGTTCAGCACCACCCGCGAGACCCTCGAGTCCGCGTTCGCCGCGGCCGGCGAGGTCCGTGAGATCGCGATGCCGACCGACCGCGAGACGGGGCAGCCGCGCGGCTTCGCGTTCGTGACCATGGGCTCGGCCCAGGCCGCGAACAGCGCGATCTCGCAGCTGAACGGCGCGGTCCTCGATGGCCGTGCGCTCAAGGTCAACGAAGCGCAGGAGCGCCCGGCGCGCGGCTTCGGCGGCGGCGGTGGCGGCTTCGGCGGCGGCGGCGGTGGTGGTGGCTTCGGCGGCGGCGGTGGCGGCTTCGGCGGCGGCGGTGGTGGTGGCCGCGGCGGTCGCGGCGGCTCCGGCGGCCGCGGCGGTCGCGGCGACCGTTACTGACTGATCGCGGGCGCGGCGCGGCGCGGCGCGGCTCGTGCGCCGCGCCTGCGCCTTCAGGACGCACCACGAGGTGCCGAAAGACGCGCCGTCCGGAGGCGCGCTGAAAGGCCTGGCTCCCTATGCAGCAGAAACAGGCAGCAATGAAGCGGCAAAAAGAGCGCGCCCGGCAGGAAAAGCAGCGCGAGAAAGACGCGAACCGCCTCGCGCGCCGCAAGGAAAAGGGCCCTGGTGATGGCGGGGCACCGGGCGAGGATCCGGACATCGCAGGGATCGTCCCGGGGCCACAGCCTCCCATCACCGAGTGAAGCGTTGAGAGTGAAGCGCTGAGCGCGAGCCGAGGTGCGGACTGCGCCTGGGACGCCGCTCGCGACGTACGCCGTCCCGGACGATAAGCGCCCGCCCTACGCCTCGGGGCTACGGTACGTGGCCGTGGCGACGTAGCGGAGGATCCGCGAGCAGCACTCGCCCCCGCAGCTCCCTCGACAGGCGCATTCCCCCTCGAACCGCGCCGTGCGCGAAGCGAGGCCGCTCAGGATCTCCTGCGTCACGTCGTAGCCGCCGTTGTCACAGGAAGAGTACGAGCACGGCATTTCGAACAGCGCATGCGCATGCTCGACAACGACGCGGCGGATGTACTGCGTGTCATTCGTGGACGCATTGGGCCGGCTCTCTCGAATTTCCAGGTTCAGGCTCGTGAGCTCCGGCACCTTCTGAAGGAGCTTGCCGGCCGCCTGCTCCCGCCTCTCGCGGAGGAGCATGCGCTCTTCCCGCTCGATATTCCGGCGACGATTCGCTGAGTACATCGATCACCTCTGTCCTGCCGCGGAGGAATATAACAATCCCTCTGACCCCTGGTTCAGTATAGCGCAGGCGACCGTGCGGCGCATGCACAATCTGGGCTCTCCACGCTGTCGACGCTCTGCATTCGCGGCCTCAACCACGGAGAAAGAGCATGACGGAAGACCGCCTGGATCAGGATCTGGCAATCCGGGAGCTCGTCGAGCGAGCGGGAGCGTACGCGCACGACCAGCGTAGGCGCACGACCGGAGAGAGGACCTTCGTGAGAGGCAATGAGCACCCGCCGCCGGTTCTCCGGGCGAGCGGTTCCATCGCCGGAAAGAAGCCTTAGATTGCTCCCGATATGCACGAAGAAGCCCTGCGCGACCGGCCGCGGTCGCCTTCAGAGGAGGCTCCACACCAGCAGGAGCAGCGGCGTGCGCGCGCCGCGGCGCTCGCGGCGTGCGCGCCTGTGCCCGCCCGCGTCGGCAACGCCCTCGCCGGGACCGCCGGGTGGACGGACCCGACCCTGGTGAAGAGCCATCGATTCTACCCGAAGGGCGTGTCGAGCCCGGCGCAACGGCTGAAGTTCTACGCGTCCCAGTTCCCCGTGGTCGAGGTCAACTCGAGCTATTACGCCCTCCCGAGGCCGGGGACGGTGGCGCAGTGGGTCGAGCGGACTCCGCCTGATTTCGTGTTCAACATGAAGGCGTTCGCGCCGCTCACCCAGCACCCCGTGGAGCCCGTCCGCCTCCCCCGGGACGTCCAGGGCGCGCTGCCTGCCTCGCTCTTCGACCGGCGGCGCCTCTACCCGGCAGACCTGCCGGCCGAGGTCAGAGACGCGCTCTGGGAACGCTTCCGGATAGCGCTCGATCCGCTGCGCCAGGTGGGCAAGCTGGGGTATGTGCTCTTCCAGTTCCCTCCGTGGTTCACGGCGACGCGCGGCAACGTGCGTGTCATCGAGGAGTGCCGGAGGCGCATGGACGGGCTCCCGTTCGCCGTCGAGCTCCGGCACGGGTCATGGGGCATGCCCGGACGCATCGAGCGCGTCGCGGATCTCCTCCGAGACCTCGGCGCATTCTACGTCATCGTCGATGAGCCGCAGGGCAAGGACAACAGCATGCCTCCCACCGCCCTCGTCGCCGATCCTCGCCTCGCCGTGGTGCGCTTTCACGGCCGGCGCGAGGAGACCTGGGACGCGCCCGTCGGCGTGAACGAGAAGTTCAGGTACGTCTATGATCCCGTGGAGCTCGCTCCCTGGGCGGAGACCGTCGCGCGGCTCTCCCAGGAGGCAGAGCAGGTCCACGCGATCTTCAACAACTGCGTGTCCGATCATGCCGTGGTCGGCGCCAGGGGGCTCATGGCCCTCCTCGCCCGCAGGGCGGCCGCGCCGGCGGACGAGACTGCCCCGGTCCCGGCGGGCGCGGCCGTCCACTGAGCCTCACGGCGGCGCGGCGGCCAGCGAATCACGGTAGTCTCAGCCCCGATGATGCAGTCCAGAGCGGCGGGCGCTCCCCGCCTCGCAGCGCCACCGCGCAGGTCGCGGCGCGCGGCCGCGCTCCTCGCTGCGCTCGCGCTCGCCCGCTGCGGCGGCGCGCCGGCCCGACCCGCGCCGCAAGAGCGCGGCGCGCCCGCGGCGGCGCGCCCCCCGCCGCCCGCGCCCGTGCCCGCCCGCTGGGTCGACGCGAGCGGCGCGACCGCGATCGGGCCCCAGGTCGCCGGCGGCACGCTCGCGCTCGTCGGCGGCCAGCGCGTCCTCGTCGGGGCCGACGGTGTGGCACGGCCGGAGACCGCGGCGTGCCCCGAGCCCCTGATCGAGCTCGTGCTGGTTCCGTCCGCCGCCGGCCCGCGGCTCGTCGGGCGCGGAGTCCGCGGCGTCTACCGGTTCGATGACCCGCTCGGCGCGCCCGCGGTCCTCGCCCGGTCCGAGACGGACCTCCAGCGCATCGGCGGCGGGCCCGCCGCCGTCGCCGTCTGGGACGCCATCGCAGACTCCCCGATCTTCCTCGACATCGAGACGGGACAGCCGCGCGCGCTGCCGGGCTTGCCCGCCCTGCCGCTGCGCGCCCTCGCGTTCCGCGACGCGCGGCACGGCGCCGGGCTCTTCGAGGCGGCAGGGCTCGCGGTCACGGCCGACGGCGGCGCGTCGTGGCGCCCCGTCGCGCCGCCGCCGGGCGGGGACGGAGAGGGCGCCGCCGCGCTGCTCCGCGTCGCAGGCGTCCGTCTGCGCGACGGCGAGCTGATCGCCGTGACGCAGGGCAGGGCCTCGTCGTCCGGGCAGCGCGAGGCGCGGATCCTGGTCGCCGAGGCGCGGCTCGGGCCCGCGCCCGTCGACGACGCCCCCGAGCCCGGCCCAGGCGCGCCGCTGCTCCGCTGGATCCGCGCGACGGGGCGCCACCCGCTCGAGGCGGCGATCTCGAGCGGCGCGGCGTGGTCGTCCGCCGCGATCACGGCGAGCCACGGCGTCCTCGCCCGCGTGGATCTCGCCACCGGCGCGCTCCACGAGGTCGCCCCCTTCGGCCGCGGCGACTGGCTGAACGTCTGCGGCGTCGGCCGCGCGGGGCGAGCGGCGTGGGTGGCCTGCGCGCTCGGCGAGGGCGGGCCGGACGGCCGCCACGATCCGTTCGGCGTGCTCCAGGTCAAGCCCGACCGCCCTCTCGGCGGCGAGCCCCCCGTCCTCGTGCGGAGCGGCGAGGCCGAGCTCCGCGTGTCCCCGAGCGGCGGCGCCCTGCTGCTCGCGCCGTGCGACGCGGAGGACGAGGGCGGCGTGTGCGTGCGACAGCCGAGCGGCCGGTGGAGCACGGTCCGCCCGGGCGCGGACGTCCGCTGGCGCGGCGCCGGCGCGCTCGCCGACGGCCGGATCGCGATCCTGCGCGGGCTCTGGGACAGCGACGTCGCGCCCCGCGACGAGCCCGCGCCGCGCGGCGACGGCCGCGAGGGCGCCTCGCCCGGCGCCCATGTCGCGGTGATCGACGCCGGCGGCAGGGAGGCTCCGCTGCTCCCGCTCCGCTGGCTGCGCGGCGGGGGCGACGACGTCAACGTGGTCAGCCCGATCGAGGAGGGGCAGGACGGCGCGCTGTCGTTCGTGGTGGCCGACGAGGCCGGAGAGCTCACCGCCGTCGTCCTTTCCCCCGGCGGCGAGGCCTCGCGGGCTCGCCTCGCCGGGGCCGCGCACGCCGTGGTCCACGCCGGCCGCGGGATCGCCGTCGGGGAAAGGACGGTGCTCGCGTCGGATGACGCCGGCCGCACGTGGTCGCCCGTCGAGATCCCACCCCAGGCCGCGGCGGAGGTCGCCCGGACAGGCGACCTGCTCGCCGAGCCCGGGATGCTGGCCGTGAACGAGGCCGGCCTGAGGATCTCGACCCACCTCCGCGTCGGCTGGGGGCCGCCGCTGCCCGCGCAGGGAGCGCCGTCCGGCGGCCCTGCGCTCGGGGCCGCGCCGCTCCTGCCGCTCCGCCCGCCGCCGGCCCCTGCGCTGCCGGAGCGCGCGCTCGCCTGCACGACTCAGCCGGGGCCGCCGCTCTCGCCGGCGGGCGTGCCGCCGCCGCGCAGCACCCAGGAGGCGCTCGCGCTGCTCGTCCGCGACGCGAAGCCCGGACCGGACGGCCAGCGGCGCGTCTCGTCGGTGAGCGCCAGACGCTGGGGCCAGCTCTCCACCGTCGCCGCGCTCGAGGTGCGCTCGCCCGACGGCGCCGCTGCCAGAGGCGCCAGCGCCGATCTCCAGGCGCGCGGCGCCTCCGCCGCGCCGCGGGCGACGTGGACGCTGCGCTGGCTCGACCCGACCGAGCTCCAGGCCAGGGTCCGCTCGTGGACGGGCCCGGCGCCCGAGGGCGTCGGCCGGGACGCGATCCTCGCCCGGTTCGCGGCGTCCGGCGGCCGGATCCTGTTCGGGGTGCGCGCCTCGGGCCGCGACGTGCTGATCCAGGTGAGGCCGGGCCGCGGCGCCGAGGTCGCCGAGGTGCCGCTGGAGCTGATGCCCGAGGCGGAGGTCGCCTTCAGCGAGGCGCCGGATGGCCCCGTCGCGTGGCTCCGCGGGGCGTCGCTCGTCGCGTGGTCCTCCGGCGAGGCCCCGCGGGCGATCGCCTCGCTCGCGAACCTCGGCGAGCCCGCGCTGGGGCAGCCGACGAGCGCCGGCGTGCCGCTCTTGCTCAGCTTCCGCGGCCTGACGCTCGGCCGGACGGTGCCGATCCCGCCCGCCGCGACGACAGCGCAAGGTGCGACCGCGAAGGCGCCGCCGCTGCTGCCGCTCGACGGCTGGGAGATCGTCCCGAATGTCCGCACCGAGCTCACCCGCATGCCGGCGTGCGCCGCGCGCCCGCCCGGCGCGCGCTTCCTGCTCGATCGCTCGAGCGCGTTCGCGACGGTCGATGGCCGCCGCGCGCCCGCGAGCACGGCTGTCTATGACGTCCGTGTGTCGGGTCGTGACGCTTGCGTGGCGAAGATCGCCGCGCTGATGGAGCCGGAGCGGCGGACCGACGGCCAGCCCAGCGCGGGCCCGCTCGCGTTCGTTCGCGCCGATCTCGCGGCCCGGCGCGCCGAAGGCGGCGATCGCGGGCTCGGCCAGGGCGCCGGGAAGCTCGGCGGAACGGAGGGCACGGCAGCGGGCAGACCAGCGGTGAGATCCGCGCGCCGCCTCGCGTGCTCGCTGCCCGTCCGGCCCTGAGTTTGCCCCTCTCGCGGGGAGCTTCGCGCTCGACGGCCCACCCTCCGCGCGGGTATATGTTCGCGCCCTATGTCCTCTCCGAAGCCTCCTCGTCCCTCGCACCGCCAGCTCGGCGACGGCGTCGAAGACCAGCTCGTCCCGCTCGCCGCGCTCGACCCGCTGAAGATTGACTCGTTCGACGATCTGCTCCGCGCGATGAGCAGGACCGCGTTCAGCGGCCGCGCGCTCGGCGAGGCGTGCGACGTGCTCGAGGCGATGGTGCGCGACGAGGACTGCCTCGTCGTGGCGACGTTCTCCGGCGCGATGACGGTCGCCAAGATGGGCGTCGTCATCGTCCGGATGATCGAGGCCGGCATGATCGACTGCATCATCAGCACGGGGGCGCTCATGGCGCACGGGCTGAGCGAGGCGGTCGGCCTGACCCATTACAAGGCGAACCCGGGCATCTCCGACGAGACGTACTTCGAGAAGGGGTACAACCGCGTCTACGACACGCTCGAGATGGAGAAGAACCTCAACGCGATCGAGGTCTTCGTCCGGAAGGAGCTCGACAAGCTGGACCCCGGCTCTCCCTGGTCGAGCGAGATCATCTGCCGCCAGCTCGGCAAGGCGCTGGCGGAGATGGGCGACTCGCCGGGCGTGCTCCGGAGCGCGTACCTCCGCGACGTGCCCGTCTACGTGCCGGCCTTCACCGACAGCGAGATGGGCCTCGACGTGGCGACGTGGATGCTGCGCAAGGTGAAGGCGCAGCACGGCGACAAGCCGGGCTTCGACCTGTGGCGCGAGGCCGTGCCGCCGCCGTACAATCCGTTCCTCGATCTGCTGAGCTACGCCCGCCTGGTCCGCAAGAAGAAGCGCCTCGGCATCTTCACCATCGGCGGCGGCGTGCCGCGCAACTGGGCCCAGCAGGTCGCGCCGTTCTACGACATCGTCGGCGATCGCCTGGACATCGAGGTCGATCACCCGCGGTTCCAGTACGGCGTCCGCATCTGCCCCGAGCCCGTCCACTGGGGCGGCCTGTCCGGCTGCACGTACTCCGAGGGCGTGAGCTGGGGGAAGTTCACCCCGCCGCAGGAGGGCGGGCGCTTCTCCGAGGTGTACGCGGACGCCACGGTCGCGTGGCCGCTCCTCGTGCGCGCGCTGCTCGAGCGGCTCGGCAAGATGCCGAAATGAAATAAAGTAGGGCGAGGAGGTCACCGTGCTCGCCCCCAAGCGCCGCTCGCCGCGCACCCACTGGGTGCTCCTCTCCCTGGCCGCCGTCGGCGGCGCGCTCGTGTCCGCTGGCTGCCCCTCGCCCGAGGAGCGCGCCTGCGACCGCATCTGCGACTGCTCCGGCTGCAGCGAGGCGAGGTACCTCGAGTGCGTCGACAAGGCGGAGACCGCGCGGGCGGCCGCGGCGGAGGCGAGCTGCACCGCTTCCTTCGACGAGTACGTGACGTGCGTCGAGGAGGAGCTCGAATGCAAGGACGAGAATTACCTGTTCGACGGCTGCGACGGCCAGCGAGATCGCCTCCGTGGCTGCGGCATCTCCCTCTTCCGCACCGTCTGCGAGGACGCCAACGACGTCTTCATGGCGTGCGGGCTGGGGTTCCCGTTCTCGACCAACCCCGACGACTGCGTCGGGGCGATCGTGTGCAACGCCCGCTGCATCATCGGCATGTCCTGCAATGGGCTGAACGGGATCGATTTCGAGGAGTCGCAGCGCTTCAACGAGTGCACGAGCGACTGCTTCAACAAGCCTCCGCCCCCGCGATGAAGCTGTCCTGGTAGCCCGGGTCCTCCACGGCGAGCGCGGCCGCGGTGGCCGAGAGCGGGCGGGTCGTGTCGAGCATGACCGCGAGCTCGCTCGTCTCGCGGGCCCCGAGGCTCGCCTCGTACGCGCCGGGGTGCGGCCCGTGCGGGACGCCGGCCGGATGGTGCGAGATGCTGCCGGGGCCGACGCCGCGGCGCGAGGTGAAGTTGCCGCGGCAATAGAACAGAAATTCGTCGCAATCGACCGACGCGTGGGGGTACGGGCACGGGATCGCCTCCGGGTGGAAGTCGGTCGGGCGCGGCACGAAGCTGCAGACGAGGGCGCCGCGCGCGGCGAACGTCCCGTGCCAGTCGGGAGGCAGGTGCACGAGCCCGACGCGCGCCTGGAAGCGCTGGATCGGAAACGCGAACGGGTACACCGTCCCGTCCCAGCCGACGACGTCGAGCGGCGAGCGCCCTGTGGCGAAGCCGTGGAAGGCGCCGCCGCGCTTCACGACGAGCGCGCGGAGGCCCTCGTCGAGGGGGCCGACGAACGTGGGCCGCCGGAAATCACGGTGCGAGTACGGCGCGTCCATCCGCAGCTGGCCGACCTCGTTGCGCCACCTGCGCGGGAGGTGGATGTCCGCGGCCTCGATCGAGAGCCACCGCTGGGGCGCGGCGTCCGGCAGGAAGCGGTAGAAGAGCCCCTTCGGGATGACCACGTAGTCGTCCTGCTCGAAGCGGAGATCGCCGAGCATCGTGCGCAGGACGCCGCCCCCGTGGAAGATGAAGAACAGCTCGTCGGCGTCCGCGTTCGCGAAGTACACCGGGTCGGCCGCGTCCGGCTGGACGAGCCCGATCACCACGTCGTCGTTGAAGAGCAGCGGCACGCGGCAGTCGACGGCGGGCCCGCCCCGCCGCGGCAGATCCTGCGACCGGTAGTGCCGCTTCGCCAGCGGGCGCGCCGGCGCGGCGACCGGCAGCGTGAAGCCGTGCGCCGCCTGCGCGCTCCGGTGCTCGTGCGGCCGGCGCTCGTGGTAAGCGATCGTGTAGGGGCCGTCGAAGCCCGCCCGCGTCAGGCACTCCTCGTAGCGGAGCTCCCCCGCCTCGCTCCGCAGGGCGATGTGGTGCTTGGGCGGGACGATCCCGGCGACGACGCGATCGAGCATCAGCCGTGCCCCCCCGCCTTCTGCTGCCGCTCGATGCTCTCGAACAGCGCCCGGAAATTGCCGGCGCCGAAGCCGCGGTCGCCCTTGCGCTGGATGAGCTCGAAGAAGAACGGCCCGGCGTCGGGATCGCGGTGCGTGCCCGACGATTCCTTGAGGAAGATCTGGAGGAGGTAGGACCTCGCGCCGTCGCCGTCGACGAGCACCTCGAGCTCCCGCAGCGCCGCCACGTCCTCGTCGATCTGCCCGATGCCGAGCCGCTGCAGGCGCTCGGGCAGCATGTCGTAATAGGCGGCCGGGGTCGGCATGAACTCCACGCCCCGGCCGCGCATCGCGCGCACGGCGGCGAGGATGTCCTCCACGGCGAGCGCCGCGTGCTGCACCCCGTCGCCGCGGTGCTCCTCGTTGAAGACGTTGATCTGCGAGCTCTTGAAGTGCGGCCGGTAGGGCTCGTTGTTCGCGAACTTCACGCCCGAGGCCGGGTCCCACATCACCGCCGAGCGCAGGCCCGAGCCGTGGTCCGTGTCCTTCGCCACGTCGTTCGTGTGGAACGCGATCTGCCAGAACGGCTCGAGCCCGAGCACGTGCTCCATCCAGAGAAGGGCGGGCGCCATCGTCTGGAAGTTCGAGGTGATGTGATCGAACCGGGCGATCCCGAAGCGGTTCTCGCCGCCGCGCGACGCGTCGTAGGCCACGCAGCCGGGGAACAGCGCCCGGTACCCGCGCCGCTCCACGAAGCGGAAGGTGGTGTCGCCGAACGGCGTCGTGATCGAGAACGAGGCGAAGGTGCCGCCCTCGTCCGTCGCACGCTGGATCTCGTCGATCGGCGTGCCCCCGCGGCCGTCGAGCAGCCGGAAGGCGCGGTCGATGTCCTCCACCTCGAAGATGACCGTGCCCACGCCGTCGGGGTGCTTGCGCAGGTAGCGCCACGCTCGCCCGCCCTCGCCGATCGGCTGCGAGCAGACGATGACGCACTCGCCGGCCTGGAAGAGGACCGACTGCTGCGCCGCCGCCGCCGTGAGATCCGGCGAGCTCGCGGCGATCTCCTGGAAATCGAGCTTCTCCGTGTAGAACCTGCGGCTCCGCTCCAGGTCGCGCACGTAGTAGTGCAGCGCCTCCACCCGCTTGATGCCGATCGACTCCACCTTGGCCATCCGAATCCTCCGTCGTGAGGGGGTAACGCAGGGGCGAGCTAGGCGACCGCGTCGGCCTGGCGGTCGGCGTGGGCGGCCTGGAAGGCGGGCAGCGCCATGCACTCCGCCTCGATCCGCACAAGGGTCGAGAGCGGCGCGAGGTCGACCTCGTAGCGCCGCGCGTTGTAGAGCTGGGGCACGAGGAACACGTCCGCCACGGTGACCTGGTCGCCGACGCAGAACCGCCCGGAGAGCTCGCTCGCCGCCGCCTGGAACGCGGCGAGGCCCGAGGCGATGAAGCGCCGGCCGAAGGCCTTCTCGTCGCCGCCGAGCTCGTCCCTCACGTACTTCAGCGTGGCGGTGTTCTGCATCGGCTGCGTGCCGGAGTTGATCATCTCCACGAGCTGCCGCGCCCTGGCGCGCAGGTACGGATCCGCGGGCAGGAGCGGCGGCGCGGGGAAGAGGTCTTCGAGCAGCTCGATGATGGCCACCGACTGGGACACACGCCGGACGGCGCCGCCCTGCTCGAACTCGAGCAGGGGCACCTGCGCCATCGGGTTCTTGGCCCGGTACTCGTCGCGGAGCTGCTCGCCGCCGTCCCGGACGAGGTTCACCGGCCGGTACGCGTGCTCGATGCCCTTGTGGGCCAGCGCGATGCGCACGCGCCAGCTGCACGAGCTGCGCCAGTAGCCGTAGAGCGCGAGCCCCTTCACGGCGGCGCTCATCTGGCCACCACCCGCTGCGCGATGCGCCCGAACAGGCTCTCTCCCGCGCGATTCAGCATCTCGATCATGATCGTGTCTCCTGGCTTCATGAACGGCGTCCTGGCCGCCCCGTCCGAGAGGATCTCGAGCATGCGCCGCTCGGCGAGGCAAGACACGCCGCGCGCCGGATCCCGGTTCGAGACGGTGCCGCTGCCGAGGAGGGTCCCCGCGGTGAAGCCGCGCGTCCTGGCGATGTGCTCGACGAGCTCGAAGAACGAGAAATGCATCTCCGGGCCGGCCTCGGGATCACCGATGAGCGCGCCGTTGTAGGTCGAGCGGAGCCGCAGGTGGACGCGCCCGTCGCGGAGCGCGTCCCCGAGCTCGTCGGGCGTGATCGCGAACGGCGAGAACGCGGTGGCGGGCTTGGAGCAGAAGAACCCGAACCCCTTCGCGAGCTCGGCGGGCACGAGGTTGCGCAGCGTCACGTCGTTGGCCAGCAGGAAGAGGCGGATGTGCCGGTGGGCCTCTTCGCGGCGCGTGCCCTGCGGGGTGTCGCCGAGGACGACGCAGACCTCGGCCTCGAAGTCGAGGCCCCAGACCTCGTCGCGCAGGACGATGTCGTCGGTCGGGCCGAGCAGGACGCCGGAGCCGCCCTGGTACACCAGCGGATCGGTCGTCAGCGTCGCGGGGGGCTCGGCGCCGCGCGCCCTGCGCACCAGCTCGATGTGGTGGATGTACGCCGAGCCGTCGACCCACTCGTAGGCGCGCGGAAGCGGCGCGGCGAGCTCTTCCATGACGAGCGGGGTCACCGCCGCGTCCCCCCGCTCGATATCGTCGGCGATGCGGCGGAGCGCGGGCTCGGCGCGCTCCCAGTCGTCGAGCGCGGCCTGGAGCGTGGGGAGGGCGGCGCCGGCGGGCGCGTAGGCGAGGCCGTCGCGGCGGACGACGACGAGCGTGCCGTCGCGGCCGGGGCCGCGGAGAGAGGCGAGCTTCATGCGGGTGCGAGCTCCTCGTGGTCCTACGGTGGTCTCATCGTCTCTGCTTGACAAGCACGAGCCCGCTCACGCCTGCTACGGGATGCGCCCGCCCGCACGCGCGCTGCGCAGCGAGCGAGCGGCTGAACGGATCTGCATGACTACCGGACTGGACGTTTTCTCGACCCTCCACGACCTTGTGCGGCGAGCCATGGAGGGCCTCCCGGGCGCGCGGCGCGGGAGCCTGCTGATGCGCACCGGCCGGCGCCTCTCGTACAGGGCGATCGTGGGGCTCGACGGCCTCCTGCCGGGCCGGGTGAACGTGCCGTCCGACGGCGGGGCGCTCAGCGCGTCGGCCCCGTTCGGCCCCGCCGCGGCGCCCGAGGCGGCGCACGGCCCGTGCGTCGTCCCCGCGACCGCGTGGTACCGGGAGCACCTGCCCGAGCTCGCGGAAGCGCCCGGCTGGCTGCCCGACGGTGTCTACGTCCACGTCATCGCGGTGCCCATGTTCGGCGCGCCGGGCGCCTACCTCGCCCTGGAGCAGCAGGACGCGGCGCCGCTCTCGGGCCTGCGCCGCGCGCTCGTGGAGTCGGTCGCGGCGAGCGTGGGCGCCGCGCTCGAGCGGCGCGGCCTCTTCGAGGAGAAGGCGCAGAGCGCCCAGGAGCTGCGCCTGCTCGAGGAGGTGCTGAGCTCCGTCGCCGAGTCGGTCGATCCCCTCGAGCTCATCGAGACGCTCGCGGACGGGATCCGGAGCGTTCAGACCGGCCCGCGCTGGAGCGCGATCGACCTCGCCGTCCTGGAGGATGCTGGGGGCGAGGGGCGCGTCGCCGATGGGTGGCGCGGATCGTACGACGCGAGCGGCGCGCCAGGCCGTCCGATGATCCGCGTCTACAAGGCTCCCCGCCGGCCGCTGACGGCGTACTGGAACAACCTGCGGGACGGCGCGCTGGCGGCGGGGCGCGATCTCCGGGCCGGGGTCGAGTTCAGGAGCGTCTTGTCCGCCGGCGCCGCGGCTCAGGAGGCGCTCCTCGAGGAAGGGATCCGCCGGCGGGTGGACGGGATCGCGATCGCGCCCATCGACCCCGTGGCGCTCGAGCCGGCCATCGGCCGCGCGATGGCGGCGGGCATCCCGGTCATCACGATCGACACGCCGGCCGCCCCGGGCAGCCGGTCGTTGCTCTACGTCGGGACCGACAACCGGGCCGCCGGGAGGATCGCGGGCCAGGCGATGCTGCGGTGCTTGCCGCAGGGAGGCGGGATCACCATCCAGGCGGAGTCCTTCGCCGTGCCGAACGCCCAGGGGCGCATCGAGGGCTTCCGCGAGGCGATCGCCGGCTCGGCGGTCCGCGTGAGCTCGCTCTCGGAGAACCATTTCGACGTGGAGCGCGCGATCGCGCTCGCCGTCGACGCGGTGCGTTCGAACCCCGGCCTCGCCGGCGCCTTCGGGGTGTGCAGCGAGAACGGCCCCAGCCTGGGGCAGGCGTCGATGAAGCTCGGGCGGTCCGGCGATCTCAAGGTGGTCGCCTTCGATCTCGTCACCGCCACGGTCGCGATGCTCCAGGACGGCGTGATCCACGCGGCGGTGGTGCAGCGCGAGTACGACATGGGGTACCGCGGCGTGCAGGCGCTCTACGAGATGGCCACGCGGGGCGTCGCGGAGGCCCTCGCGGACCTGCCGGCGTCGCGCTGCATCGACACGGGGGTCGACCTCGTGACCCTCGAGCGCACGCCCTTCTCGAGCGCCCTCTCGGATCACCTCGCCTCGAGCTCCGCCCGCAGGATCGCGAACCGCAGGCTGGGCGCCGGGGGGCACGAGCGCGCGCTCGATTTCCTGGTGATCGGCATGGCCCAGCGCGAGAGCCTCGCCGACGACGAGCGCGCGCCCGTCGCGGACGATTCGCTGGTGGGCCAGGTGATGCGCTCGTGCAGCTCGCTCGTCATCGACACCGCGTCGAGCGAGTACCAGCGCTTCGGCGACGTCGCCGAGGCGCGCGGGCGCGGCGCGCGCACGCTGGTCGGCGTGCCGTTGCTCTCGCGGGAGGCGGTCCTCGGGGTCCTCGTCCTGGCCAGCCCCCAGCCCGACGCGGTCTCGGCGACCGACCTGGCGCTCATCGAGCGCGTGGCCGCGGTGGCCGCCGTCGTGATCGAGAACGCGCGGCTCCTGTCGCGGATCAAGGAGCGGACGAGGGCGCTCGAGTCGCTGAGCAGCCGCCAGGAGGCGCTCCTCGAGACGATCGCCGCGATGTCGAGCCCGGTGGTGCCGATCGCGCGCGGCGTCCTCGTCATGCCGATCGTGGGCGCGCTGGACACGCACCGCTCCGGCCGCTTCATCGAGGCGATGCTGAAGGAGATCTCCGAGCACCAGGCGCGCGTCGTGATCATCGACGTCACCGGCATGGCGGTGGTCGACGCGAGCGCGGCGAACCACCTCGCGCAGGCGGCGCGCGCCGCCGGGCTGCTCGGGGCCGAGGTGGTGCTCGTCGGGATCGCGCCCGAGGCCGCGCGGCTCATGGTGGAGCAGGGGCTCGATCTCGGGGGGATCGTCACCCGCTCCACGCTGGAGCTCGGGTTCTCGTACGCGCTCGGCAAGACGGGCGGGCGGGTCGTCCACGGGCGCCGCTGAGCCGCGGGCGCGGCCCTCGCGCCGCGGCGCTCCGCGCGATCCTCACCGGTCCCGGTGGAGCGCGACGGCGGCCGCGACCAGCGCGGCGATCGCGGCGACGTCCACGTCCTTGGCAGAGCGGATGTGGAGGTTCCTGGCCTGCTTGGCTTCGCCGGTGAGCAGGCCGTTCGGATCCGGCAGCTCGGCGCCGCGCTCGAAGCCGAGGGTCACGCCGAAGCGCTGCGGGGCGAGCCAGCAGATCTTGTGTTGGTCGCCGCTGCCCATCCGGAAGCTGACGAGCCGCCAGCCTGGATAGACGTGCTCGTGGAGGTCGGGAATGATGCGGAGGAGCAGCTTGCGCACGTGCAAGGTCAGCTGTTGCGCAGCAGGGGGGTACTCGCTCAGCAGAGCGGCCACGGCCGGATCGTCCGACACAATCAATGACGGTATGCCGACGTTCACGGAGACGCAACCGGCCGTGCATCGTCGCGTGACGTTGCGTGGCGGCGCTTGGCGTCGCGTGGCATCGCGTGACGTTCCGGCCTGGGGCGTGGCTTCCGCTGCGGGCGGTCAGGGGTGGAGGCGCTCGCGGAAGAAGGCGAGGACGCGCGAGAGCGCCTCGCGCGTCGGGTGGCCTTCGCGGTCGACCAGATCGCGCGTCAGGACCGAATGGGCGGTGCGCGGGATCCCATGGGGGTTGCCTGGGGACGAGTCGATCTCGATCCTCTCGAAGCCGTCGCCGAGCTCGGCCCGGAGGCGGTCGAACCGCTCCTTCGGGCACATCGGATCGTGGGTGAAGCGGAGCCCGAGCACCGGGGTACCGGCGGCGACGCGCTCCTTGACGGCGCGGAGGCCGTCGTCGGAGAGGTGCAGCCCGGCGCGGCGCTCGCGCGAGAGCGGGAAGGGCAGCGACGGCTGGCTCAGCACGGGCGCCGCGATGGCGGGGTCGACCATCAGCGCCAGCGCGAAGTTGCCCGTCAGGCACATGCCGATCGCGCCCACGCCC
This sequence comes from Sorangium sp. So ce281, assembly GCF_051527395.1. Classification (NCBI taxonomy): domain Bacteria; kingdom Pseudomonadati; phylum Myxococcota; order Polyangiales; family Polyangiaceae; genus Sorangium; species Sorangium sp. So ce281. The sequence continues at coordinate 7,864,787 of NZ_CP150322.1, read as the reverse complement.
TTGCCCCCGAGCTCCGCGTGGACGTCGCGGCAGAGCGCGCGCAGCCAGTCGGTGATCGGGCTCGCCTGCCTGGACGCGAGCACGTGGAACTCGCGGCTGACGCAGGCGCGGCCCAGCTGCTCGACGATGTAGAGGGGCGTGTCCGGCTTGCCGGGCGTCCCGAAGAGGTGCGGCACGAAGACGGTGAAGCCGGCGTCCGCCACGCGCTCGGCGAACGCCGCGACCGACGGGGTGATGCCCGGGATCTCGTGCATGACGACGACGCCCGGGCCCGCGCCGCGGCGGTAGACCACCCGCGCCACGCCGCCGTGCGAGAACTGCGTCTCGGTGAAGCCGGGGAGCGACATGGCCGCCATCATCGCCCGTCGCAGGACGCCGGGGAAGCGGCGGCCGGACGGCTGGCCGGATCACTCGGATGCTGGCAGGCCCCTCGGCCGTTCGTCCTTGGCGATCCAGACGGTCTTGACGTTCACGAACTCGCGCAGGCCGTACGAGGAGAGCTCGCGGCCGTGGCCGGACATCTTGATGCCGCCGAACGGCAGCCGGGGATCGGACACGACCATGCCGTTGATGAACACCTGGCCGGCATCGAGCTCGTTGATGAGCCGCTCGCGCTCGTCGGCGTCGCGGGTCCAGGCGCTCGCCCCGAGGCCGAACCGGGTGGAGTTCGCCATGTGGATGGCCTCGTCGAGGTCGGTGACGCGGAAGACCGCCGCGACCGGGCCGAAGAGCTCGTCGTCGGCGGCGGGGGAGGGGCGCTGGACGTCGGTGAGCACGGTCGGCGGGAAGTAATTGCCCGGCCCCCTCAGCCGCTTGCCTCCGGTGAGGAGGAGCGCGCCCGCGGCCACCGACGCCCGCACCTGCTCCTCGAGCTCCGCGGCGATCTGCGGCGTGGCGAGCGGCCCGACGTCGACCGACGGATCCATCGGATCACCGACCCGCAGGCGCCGCATGGTCGCGACGAAGCGCTGCTCGAACTCGGGCGCGACCGACTCGTGGACGATGAAGCGCTTCGCCGCGATGCAGGACTGGCCGTTGTTGATGATGCGCGCGCGGATCGCGGTCCCCACGGCGGCGTTGAGGTCGGCGCTCGGCAGGACGATGAACGGATCGCTTCCGCCGAGCTCGAGCACCACCTTCTTGAGGTGCTTGCCGGCGTGGGCGCCGACGCTGCGCCCCGCGTTCTCGCTGCCGGTGAGCGTCGCGGCCGCGATGCGCGGGTCGGCGAGGAGGCGCGGCACGACGTCGGTCCCGGTGAGCAGCGCCTGGAAGACCCCTTCCGGAAAGCCGGCCCGGCGGAGGATGTCCTCGATCGCGAGCGCGCAGCGGGGGACGTTCGAGGCGTGCTTGAGGAGGCCGACGTTGCCGGCGACGAGCGCCGGCGCGGCGAAGCGGAAGACCTGCCAGAACGGGAAGTTCCACGGCATGATGGCGAGCACCACGCCGAGCGGGTGGAAGGCCACGTAGCTCCTGCCCGCGTCGGTGGCGACCTCTTCGGGGGCGAGCAGGCGCTCGGCGTTGTCGGCGTAGTAGCGGCACGCGGTCGCGCACTTCTGGGCCTCGGCGACGGCGGAGCCGATGGTCTTTCCCATCTCGAGCGTCATGAGCTGCCCGAGCTGCTCCTTCTCGCCGTCCAGGATGTCGGCTGCCCGGCGCAGCTTCTGGGCCCGCTCGGCGACGGGGGTCTGCCGGAAGCCGCGGAACGCGGCGTGCGCGCGCGCCACCTTCTGCTCCAGCGCCGCTGACGAGAGGGGTTCGAACGTCTCGAGCGTCTCTCCGGTCGCTGGATTGATCGTCGCGATGGCGGTGTTCACGGATGTGCCTCCTCTTCGAGCGTCGGGCCGCGGCTCGTCGCCAGCCAGCTCGGGGCGCGCCGAGCGGCCCCGGCAGGCGAGCTTGAGCCAGACCCGCCACGTCGTGCAATGGTCAGCGAGGACGAGCCCGCTTCTCTTCCTTCGTTCGCGTCGTTCCGGCGCCTTCCGACGTGGTCCACGCGGTCGACGCGGTCCACGCATATTCCACGCATATTCCGCGCATGTTCCGGGCGCGTGAGGGGGGAGGGGGGTCGCCATCGCACGTCCTGTTCATTACGCAGAGGGGGATGGTGCGCAGCGGATCCCCTGTCGCAGGCGACGCGGAGCACGCGCTTTCAGCCCGGGCGACGCGCGCAGGCGAGCGCGCGGCGCTCGCTCCTCCGGCCTTCGACGACCCCGCCGGCCAGCTCTCCCGCGCGGGCGAGCTGGAGGTGAGGGTGAGGGCGATGGAGGCCCTCCTCTGCGCCGGCGTGCCGTTCATGGTGGCGGGGGCGTATGCCTTCTTCGCATACACGGGCATTTTCCGGGACACGAAGGATCTCGACGTGATGCTGGACGAGCGGGAGGTGCCGGCGGCGTTCAGGGCGCTGGAGCGGGCCGGCTTCGAGACGGAGCTCATCGATCCGCGGTGGATCGGGAAGGCCTATACGGGCGATCGCTTCATCGATCTCATCTTCTCGTCGAGCAACGGCCTGGCCGTGGTGGATGGCGGCTGGTTCGAGCATGCGCGTCCGGCCACGATCCTGGGGCACTCTTGTCTGATCGCGCCGGTCGAGGAGATCATCTTCACGAAGGCGTTCGTGGACGAACGGGAGCGGTACGACGGCGCCGACGTGAACCACCTCATCTACGCGTGTGGGGACGAGATGGACTGGGAGAGGCTCCTCGCCCGGTTCGGTCCCTACTGGGAGGTCCTGTTCGCGCACCTGACGCTGTACCGCTTCGTCTATCCGGGCGCGCGGAGCCGGGTGCCCGGGTGGCTCATCGACGAGCTCTGCCGGCGTACGCTGGCGCAGACGCGGGCCGGCGACGCGCCGCTCCGGGTATGCCGGGGCAACCTGATCAGCAGGCAGCAGTACGTGCACGATTACGAGAAGCTCGGGCTCGTCGTGGGACCCGCAGCGCCCGCGCCCGAGGCGGCGCGGGGGGCGCTGTGCCGGAAGCGCCGGCGGTCTGCGGCGGGGCGGCCTCGCCCCGGCAAGGGGAGGCCGGGCCGTGACGGGGCTCCAGGCGGCGCGGAGGGGCCGGGGGTGGAGGCCGAGGCGGCGCGGGTCCGCAAGCCGGGATCATGAGCGCCGCCGTCGCCGGAGGGAACGGGGAGCCGGGCAAGCGCCGCATCGCGGCGTCCTCGGATCTGCACTGCCGGCCGGAGCACGGCGCCAGGATGCGCGAGCTCGTGAAGGCGGTGAACGCGGAGGCGGAGCTGCTCGTGCTGTGCGGCGATCTCACCGATCGCGGCCATCCCGAGGAGGCGAAGGTGCTGGCCGACGCGCTCGCCGGGCTCTCGATGCCGTGCGCCGCCGTGCTCGGCAACCACGACCTCGACCGGGGGGCGGGCGCCGAGATCGCGAAGCTCCTGGGCGACGCGGGCGTCGAGGTGCTCGACGGGGATCACCTGATCTTGTGCGACGACATCGGGGTCGCCGGCGTGAAGGGCTTCATGGGCGGGTTTGGGAGCGCGACGCTTCAGGCGTTCGGCGAGGGCCCGCTCAAGGCTTTCGTGCAGGAGGCCGTGACCGAGGCGCTGAAGCTCGAGGCGGCGCTGTCCCAGCTCGACAGCGAGAAGAAGATCGTGATCATGCACTACACGCCGATCCTCGAGACGACCGTCGGCGAGAACGTGGAGATAAGGCCCTTTCTTGGGACGAGCCGCCTTGCAGCGCCGATCGATCTGTACGGCGCCGACGTGGTCTTCCACGGACACGCGCACCACGGGGCGCTCGAGGGGCGCATGTTGAACGGGACTCCCGTCTACAACGTGGCGATGCCGCTGCTCAGGAAGCTCACCGGCAAGCCCTTTCTGCTGTTCGAGGTGTAGCGGGCGAGCGCCGCTCGGCGCCTTCGCTCAGTGCTTCTGCAGGAAGGCCCGTATCGCTCCGAAATAGGCGGACGCGAAGAGGAGGATATCGTTGTGCCCGGCGCCGTCGATGAGGTGCAGGGCCTTCTTCTCGTGGGGGACGGCCGCGTGGTTCTCGCGGGCGTGGTCCGGCGGGAGCAGCGTGTCGCGCGCGCCGTGCAGGACGAGGACCGGGATCTCGACGTGCCTCAGGAGCTCCGGGTTCGAGAAGCTGCGGTGCGCCTCGTCGCGCAGATCGCCGAGGTCGATCTCGAAGAGGGCGAGCAGGTGCCGCACGTCGCTGAACCCGCTCTCGAGGAGGAGCGCGCGGTACGCGTCGCCGCGGTGCGCGGCGATCCGCGACGCCGGGGAGCTGCCGAGCGAGCGGCCGAAGAGCACCGGCTTCGGCGGCTGTTCGAGGCCTGCGGCGCGGCTCTTCTCGGCGAGCTCGCGCTCGAAGAAATCGGAGACCTTCAAGGGATCTTCATGGAGCGAGCGCAGCGTCGGCTGCCCGCTGCTCCAGCCATAGCCGCGGTAATCGACGATGAAGAGGTTGAGCCCGATGTCGTGCCAGCCCTCGGCGATGTCGTCGTAGTCGGGGACGGTCTCGCCATTGCCGTGGAACGCGAGCACGGTGGGATTGCCCGGGTCGGACAGGTGCCAGCGCGCGCCGAGCGTCACCCCGGGGGCAACGGGGATATCGTAGTCCGTCGCGCCAGCGGGCGGGCTCGCGTTCACCTGCCTTGGATAGAAGACGTCGGTCGCGCGGGGGTTTGCGTCGAGCGCGCGAAGGAGCTCGTCGAGCTGGCTGTCGGGGTCGTTCGTCGGCATGGCGCACCGTTCTGCCGCGGTCGGCGGAGGTCGTGGCGCGCAGGATACATCGTGTCGGGGCCGGATGGTCCGTGGGATGGACGCCCGCGAGCGCGGTGGGGCGGCGGGGAGCCGGGGCGCGCGGCGCGATGGTGGCCTACGCGGTCGCGATGACGCCTTGCACCGCGGGCTCGCCGTACTCGGCGCCGCCGGTGCGCACGACGAGGTTCGGGAGGATCTCCGCCACGCCGGCGCCGTGGGTGTGGCCGCACAGCACCTCGATCTGCCGCTCCGGGTACCGCACGGCGGCCTCGCGGATCGCCTCGCCTGTGGCCTTGCAGGTGAAATGGGGGAGCCAATCGTCGTTGGAGATCTGGCCTTCGTGCCAGCAGGCCTCCTTGAACGGGGGGACGTGCGTGGCGACGATGACGCGCCGGTACCGCTCGAGGGCCTGTGGCAGGACGCGGCGCAGGTACGCCGCGGCCTCGTCGCCGAGGCGGTGCAGGGCCTCTCTCCGGCGGCGCCGGCCGAGGGAGGCGAGCTCCTGGATCAGCACGTAATCGTTGAGCATGACGGGCGATCTCTCGTAATCGCCGAGGCGGGCGTCGGCCCAGCCGTCGTGGCCGACGAGGGCCGTGTCCGGGCCGAGCTCGACGTGGGGGATCGACGGGAGCCACCTGAGCCAGGGGGAGGTGGCCGAGAGCTCGGCGGCCATCGTGCGCACGGCGGCGATGCTCCCTCGGTAGAAATCGTGGTTGCCGAGGACGAAGTAGAGCGGGCGCTCGATGGCCCGGGCGACGGTCTCGAGGAGGGGGCGGAGGCTCGTGGCTTCGGCGATGTCGCCGGTGAAGAGGACGGCATCGGCGGCGGTGGCGGCGAGGGTGGAGCAGAAGGCCGCGAGGTCCTCGCGGGAGAGGAAGTTGAGGTGGACGTCGGTCGCCCAGGCGAGGCGGAGCGGGGTCGGCGCGGCCATGAGATCAGGATAGGCGGGGAGGGGAGGGGGAGCCAGCGAGGGGGGCGCGCGAGCGGAAGGCGCTCGCCACGCGGCGGGGTGAGGGCGCTTCTTGTCGGCGAGATCTTCCGTGAGCACCCGGAGCTCGCGCCCCGCTTGCTCGCGACGCCAGCGGCGGAGAGGACGCGGCGTGGGCGTGGGTCAGGGAAGCGGCAGACTCGGCTTCAATGGGGCCGCCGCCTTTCAGCGGCGGAGAGGATCTCGGTGGGTCACAAGGTGCGGCTCGCAAAGGCGGCTTCAATGGGGCCGCCGCCTTTCAGCGGCGGAGAGGCCACGTTGGCGCCTTGCGCTGTACCGACGTCCGATCGGCTTCAATGGGGCCGCCGCCTTTCAGCGGCGGAGAGCGTCGCGCTCGCCCACTACATCGCGCGCCGGCATCCGCTTCAATGGGGCCGCCGCCTTTCAGCGGCGGAGAGTCCTGGCGATGCTGGGGGGGGAGCTTGTCCGTGTTCTGCCGCTTCAATGGGGCCGCCGCCTTTCAGCGGCGGAGAGCCCCCTGGGCGACGCTCTCCGCAAGCTCGCGGACGAAGCTTCAATGGGGCCGCCGCCTTTCAGCGGCGGAGAGACCGATCGGCGTCCGCCGTGGCGCGCGCGTTGCGGGAGCTTCAATGGGGCCGCCGCCTTTCAGCGGCGGAGAGCTCCAGCCCTGACCGTGCCACACTGGTGACGCAAGGTGCTTCAATGGGGCCGCCGCCTTTCAGCGGCGGAGAGGTCACGCAGCCACAGCTTTGCGTCGACTCGCTCGTCGAGCTTCAATGGGGCCGCCGCCTTTCAGCGGCGGAGAGGTCGACCATGCGGGAGGCCCGGGCGGCGTTCTCCTGGCTTCAATGGGGCCGCCACCTTTCAGCGGCGGAGAGCCATCGACGGCGTGACGCGCACCATCCCGGAGTGGGGCTTCAATGGGGCCGCCGCCTTTCAGCGGCGGAGAGCCCCGGAGTACTGGAACGGGAACGGCTACCTGGCGCTCGCGCTTCAATGGGGCCGCCGCCTTTCAGCGGCGGAGAGGTCGTCACCAGTGCAACCGCCACCATCCTCACCGACGGCTTCAATGGGGCCGCCGCCTTTCAGCGGCGGAGAGTACTTCGAGCGGCGCGGGCAGAAGCTCGTGAGCTGCTTCAATGGGGCCGCCGCCTTTCAGCGGCGGAGAGAGATAGGCGCCCCCTCCCCCCCGGTTGCTGTGGTTGAGGCTTCAATGGGGCCGCCGCCTTTCAGCGGCGGAGAGTGATCGAGGGGTACGACTATGTGATCCACACGACGCAGCTTCAATGGGGCCACGCCTTTCAGCGGCGGAGAGGCCGCAAGGCGCGCGGCCTCGGCGAGGCGTTGCTCGAGCTTCAATGGGGCCGCCGCCTTTCAGCGGCGGAGAGGTGGATCCTGTGGTCCGGTCCACACCCCTCCAGCGCACGCTTCAATGGGGCCGCCGCCTTTCAGCGGCGGAGAGTCCGCGAACGACAGCAACTTCTCCCACTGCTCCACGTGCTTCAATGGGGCCGCCGCCTTTCAGCGGCGGAGAGACGGCGCTCGAGGCGCGCGTGGCCAAGCGGGACGAGGCTTCAATGGGGCCGCCGCCTTTCAGCGGCGGAGAGCAGGCGCGAGGGGAACGGCACCGGCATCGCCGGGGTGCTTCAATGGGGCCGCCGCCTTTCAGCGGCGGAGAGACGGCCAGTCCCAGGGCAGCGGACAGAATGAGAGCAGCGCTTCAATGGGGCCGCCGCCTTTCAGCGGCGGAGAGGCATGAGGAGCGAGCCCCATGAGTGACCAGTCACCCTTGCTTCAATGGGGCCGCCGCCTTTCAGCGGCGGAGAGGAGGCAGGCGATCTACTCGGGCAGGCTGCGCGCGACGAAGCTTCAATGGGGCCGCCGCCTTTCAGCGGCGGAGAGGGGCACCGTCGACCTCACCACGATCACGCTGTCGAGCCTGCTTCAATGGGGCCGCCGCCTTTCAGCGGCGGAGAGTGACCGTCGAGGGGGTCGTGCGCCGAATCCTGTTCTCGCTTCAATGGGGCCGCCGCCTTTCAGCGGCGGAGAGCCAGACGAAAAGAGCGGGTCGACCTGTACATTCCGGCTTCAATGGGGCCGCCGCCTTTCAGCGGCGGAGAGCGTCTAGCGAGTCTCGGCCGAAGCGCAATTTTTCGGGGGCTTCAATGGGGCCGCCGCCTTTCAGCGGCGGAGAGTCGAGATCGCTGTCCGTCCCCGCCTCGTCCGCCTCGCTTCAATGGGGCCGCCGCCTTTCAGCGGCGGAGAGTCGTCGCCGGCCTCGACGGCGGGCAGCGCGACAAACAGCTTCAATGGGGCCGCCGCCTTTCAGCGGCGGAGAGGGGTTGACGTTCATGGTCACAGCCAGGCGAGAGCCCGGCGGCTTCAATGGGGCCGCCGCCTTTCAGCGGCGGAGAGGCGCGGACAGCTACGTCGAGTGGATCGGCGAGGCGTTGCTTCAATGGGGCCGCCGCCTTTCAGCGGCGGAGAGCAGGTAGTCCTGGAACAGGGCCCACCGGAGATCGCTGTCGCTTCAATGGGGCCGCCGCCTTTCAGCGGCGGAGAGTCGCCGAGTGGCGGGAAGAGCATCCGGGGTGCGAGGGGCTTCAATGGGGCCGCCGCCTTTCAGCGGCGGAGAGTGAGTGGCGTCCTGTCACGGCCCCGGCCACGGAGGTGGCGCTTCAATGGGGCCGTCGCCTTTCAGCGGCGGAGAGAAGCACTATGGGGGCACGGCGCAGGAAGTGCTCCGGCTGCTTCAATGGGGCCGCCGCCTTTCAGCGGCGGAGAGTGCCCGGGATCAGGCCCGTCACGGGCGCGTAGACGGTCAAGCTTCAATGGGGCCGCCGCCTTTCAGCGGCGGAGAGCATCCTCAACCTCAAGGCGATGCAGAGCGAGGGGATCCGGCTTCAATGGGGCCGCCGCCTTTCAGCGGCGGAGAGGCAGGTGTCGCAGCTCAGGGTGAACGCGCGCGCGGTGCTGCTTCAATGGGGCCGCCGCCTTTCAGCGGCGGAGAGTGCCCACCAGCGAGACGCTGGCGCGGCTTCGGTCGGCTTCAATGGGGCCGCCGCCTTTCAGCGGCGGAGAGCGGGCTTCAAGACGTTCGACTCGTGGTCCGCCTGAAAGCTTCAATGGGGCCGCCGCCTTTCAGCGGCGGAGAGGTCTCCGCAGGGTCCAGGACGGCGCACAGGACGGTGCTTCAATGGGGCCGCCGCCTTTCAGCGGCGGAGAGCTCGCCAGTCGCGCCCGCAGTTCTCTCGGCGGCCTGTCGCTTCAATGGGGCCGCCGCCTTTCAGCGGCGGAGAGAACGATACGATGAGCGTTTTTGCAACCGACATCATGCTTCAATGGGGCCGCCGCCTTTCAGCGGCGGAGAGTCCTCTGTACGGCTTGTGCATGCCGCTCGTCGACAAGCTTCAATGGGGCCGCCGCCTTTCAGCGGCGGAGAGAACCGAGAGAACGGGACGTGGGCCTTGAGGTCCGTCCAGCTTCAATGGGGCCGCCGCCTTTCAGCGGCGGAGAGGTGAAGGCGTGCGCTGTCGGCACGCGCCCTGGGTACGTTCTGCTTCAATGGGGCCGCCGCCTTTCAGCGGCGGAGAGATGGAGATCCTGCGCCTGAACGCGATCCGCGACCCGTTGCTTCAATGGGGCCGCCGCCTTTCAGCGGCGGAGAGGGTGCATCAAGGCGTATCCGGAGCTGGACCGCGCGATCGCTTCAATGGGGCCGTCGCCTTTCAGCGGCGGAGAGCCCGCGCTCGGGCGCGCCGTGTGGAACTGCTGGAACTGGCTTCAATGGGGCCGCCGCCTTTCAGTGGCGGAGAGCTGCATACCCTTTCCCTTGACGCGAGCGGGCAGCACGCGGCTTCAATGGGGCCGCCGCCTTTCAGCGGCGGAGAGGACGGCCCGGGGTCCTGCGCGATCCTGGCCACCAAGATGCTTCAATGGGGCCGCCGCCTTTCAGCGGCGGAGAGTACGAGATCGCCGCCCTGTGCGGCGACGCGATCGGGGCGCTTCAATGGGGCCGCCGCCTTTCAGCGGCGGAGAGCGACGGGACGATCCTGTGGTGGCTGTACCAGATCGAGCTTCAATGGGGCCGCCGCCTTTCAGCGGCGGAGAGGGTTTCCTCCGCTGTCCCCGTGGTGGCGATTCACCCTGGCTTCAATGGGGCCGCCGCCTTTCAGCGGCGGAGAGTCGGTACCTATCCAGGTGCGTGCCCGATCGACGCCACGCTTCAATGGGGCCGCCGCCTTTCAGCGGCGGAGAGATCCTTCTCGAAAAGAAGGATGCCGGTCACATGTTCATCGTGCTTCAATGGGGCCGCCGCCTTTCAGCGGCGGAGAGCTCTTCGGTCAGGTACTCGACGCGGAGCACCTCGTGGCTTCAATGGGGCCGCCGCCTTTCAGCGGCGGAGAGGATAACGATGGCAAGCACTGCTCTGGCGCGCGAGCGCCTCGCTTCAATGGGGCCGCCGCCTTTCAGCGGCGGAGAGCGACCGATGAGACTGGTCGCGAACGCGTACGGTCGACGGCTTCAATGGGGCCGCCGCCTTTCAGCGGCGGAGAGGGGGCCTGGGGCCGTCTACTCCCCACCCTACTCAGAGCTTCAATGGGGCCGCCGCCTTTCAGCGGCGGAGAGTCGAGGACGGGAGCGCCGTCATGTGCGTCCGCGTGGAGCGCTTCAATGGGGCCGCCGCCTTTCAGCGGCGGAGAGTCTCAGGTCGGCCTCGCGCACGCCATCCGGCCGATACGGCTTCAATGGGGCCGCCGCCTTTCAGCGGCGGAGAGCATAAAGGAAAATAACATGAGACGATCGTCTATTAATGCTTCAATGGGGCCGCCGCCTTTCAGCGGCGGAGAGTTGTGGAGTCGCTCGAGCATCGCCTCGCGCACTGGCTTGCTTCAATGGGGCCGCCGCCTTTCAGCGGCGGAGAGGGCGCAGGCGACGACGGGGCGCGGCGGCCGGCGAAAGAGCTTCAATGGGGCCGCCGCCTTTCAGCGGCGGAGAGCCGTTTCGGTGTCGCCCCACATCTCGTGCCTGAGGTGCTTCAATGGGGCCGCCGCCTTTCAGCGGCGGAGAGCGGCCCCTGTGGATCGCGCACTACGGCCGGCTGCTGGCTTCAATGGGGCCGCCGCCTTTCAGCGGCGGAGAGTCCCAAAGTCCCGGCAGCGCGCCGAGCACGGTATGCATGGCTTCAATGGGGCCGCCGCCTTTCAGCGGCGGAGAGTTCCAACATGTGAGACATGTGATGAAATCTATATCAAGCTTCAATGGGGCCGCCGCCTTTCAGCGGCGGAGAGGGCGACGCGGTGGATGCTCGGTCAGCTGGATACGGCGCTGCTTCAATGGGGCCGCCGCCTTTCAGCGGCGGAGAGGGAGCATGACCGTCCGCTGAAGTGGTTCATGAACCTGCTTCAATGGGGCCGCCGCCTTTCAGCGGCGGAGAGCTGGGCCGGGGCAAGGATGAAGAGCAGATCGCCAGCATCCTGCTTCAATGGGGCCGCCGCCTTTCAGCGGCGGAGAGGCCAGCTGCGCGGGCGGGAGGGGGTACTCCTTGCGGCTTCAATGGGGCCGCCGCCTTTCAGCGGCGGAGAGCGGGAGACCGGGCTCGTGCTGCGGCGTGGGTGGACGCTTCAATGGGGCCGCCGCCTTTCAGCGGCGGAGAGTGCTGCACGAGGTGCACGCGCGGCACCTGCGGCGCGCTTCAATGGGGCCGCCGCCTTTCAGCGGCGGAGAGCCGAGACGTTCCAGTCTGGTGTTCGTGCTCATTCGTCGGCTTCAATGGGGCCGCCGCCTTTCAGCGGCGGAGAGGGGCCTCGCAGGCGTACCTAACATTTCGCGTACTTGCAAGCCGGTTTGCGAGAGGTTCCCTTTCCACCCTCCCTCGCCGGCTGCCGGGGGCCTTCCGGGCGCCCCCCACGTCGTCAAAAACTTTCGTTATTTCAAACACCTACCCGCGTTGCGAGCGCCTGCCGGGATTTTCGCGTCACTCCACCGCTCGCAGCGGGACGACCTCGCCCTTCTACCACATCCCCGTCGCCCCCGGCGTTCCCGCTTCCGTCCTCGCGGCGACCTCCCCGGCGGCTCACCGTCCCGTCTGCGTCGTCTCGCGCTCGCCGTCCTGCCCGCCCCCTGGGCTCCCGCTCCCCTCCTTCTCTCTTCCGCTCTCTCCTCCGCTTCAGTCATCGCCCCCACCTCTCCCACCCTCCCGTCCCACGTCCCGGCCAGCTGCGCCCCGCCGTCGATGGCCGGGCGTCGCTCCCGATCCCGTGCGTTCACGGCGTCACGGCGATAGCCCGCCCGTCCCGTCCGCCTCCAGCGAATCCGCGAGCGCGCAGCGCGCGAGTCCGGCCTTCCTGGCCTCTTCGCGCAGCATCGCGCCCTGTTCTGCGGCCCCTTTCACGCTGAGCACCGTGCGGAGCTCGATTCCATCGGGGCTCTCCACGTGCTCGGCGATCCATGCCGACCGCATCTGCCCGACGCTGATCGGATCGGCCTCCGCGTCGAGCCCGGCTCTCCTGTCGACGTCGCACATCATCGCGATCGACTCGGGGAACGTCTGCCCGCCGGGGGCCGGGGCCTTCGCCTCGGGAGCCTGGCTGCAGCCGGAGAGAGGGGTGAGGAGGAGCAGGGAAAAGAGCAGCTGGCAACGCATGCTGCCTTCGACAGGAGAGGATGACTGGGCTTGGCGACGATCGCCTCGCCGCGGCGAACCGCCGAGGGGGCGCGGTGCACGGGGCGGGCGGTTCGTCAGGCAGGTGGCCGCGGCGCATCGGAGGGCGCCGCGTGCCCTTCGAAGGCGTGCGCGCCCGTGATCCCCTGTCGGGTGAGCGCCTTGCGGAGCCGCTCGAGCACGGCCGCGCAGCGCCTCCCCGCGGTCGACTTCGCGATGCCGACGACGTCGGCGACCTCCTGCAGCCCGAGACAGCGCTCGTAGCGCAGCTCGAGGAGCCGCCGGTCCCGCTCGGGCAGCAGCGCGAGCTCGCGCCTCAGCGCGGCGGTCGCGCGCCGGTGCTCCTCGCGCTGGACGAGCCCCTCCTCGCCGAGCTGCACGAGGGCACCTCCGGCCAGCCCCAGCACGACCGCGGCGGCGACCTCGTCGCCCGCCTGGCCGAGGCGCTCCTCCAGGTCGCTCGAAGCGTCGCTGAACGGATCGCTCTCGTCGCGCAGGTGCCGGGCGAGATCGATCCCGTGCCGCCGGGCCGCGGCCGCGGCCGAGCCCCGCCAGGAGGCCGTCGCGCGGAGCTCGTCGGCCATCGCGCCGTAGACGTGCGCCCAGCTGTAACAGGCGAAGCTGTCGTTCTTCGACGGATCGTAGGTCCGCGCCGCCTCGGCCAGCGCCTCGAGCCCCGCGGAGCGGAGCTCGCCCTCGTCCGCGTCGGGGCACCTGCGCCGGAGGCCGCGGGCCACGCGTGCCGCGAGCCACATCGTCGCCTCCACGAGCGCCCGCTGCGCTTCCGTGAGCGGGGGGCGCTCCGGCGGGCGGCCGCTCCGGCTCACCGGCGTCCTCCGGGGCGGGCGCGAGCCGCCGGCGCGGAAGCCTCGCCCGCCGGGGGCGCGTCCTCGCGCGGCCGCGTCCCGCTCCGCTGGACCGCCGCGGCGCGGCGGAGCCGGTTGACCATCGGCGCGACCTCGGGGTGCGTGGTCAGCACCATGACCAGCACCTCTTCGCACGCCTCCCGCGCCTCCTCGGGAAGGAGGTCCCGGTACGGCGCGAGCGCCCGTTCGACGTGGGCGAGCACGATCGGATCGTCCGGGGGGATGTCGTCGTCCTCCTCGACGAACGGGGGCGCGCTCGGGAGAGGGCTCCTCGTCGAGGGCATGCGGCCATCCTATTCGGATTCGTTCTGGAGCATTCCCTTTTTGTGGGACGACTTGCCACGACACCCGGATTTCTTTTGTAGGGGCCGGGTTCTCGGCCCTGTATGGGGAGCGACCGGTGTCGGGCAGCCTGGAACAGAGCTCGGGTGCGGGCGGGGTGCGAAGGGCGCACCGCACCTACGCGACCGGTGACCGCTGCACCAAGTACCGGATCGTCGGCCTGATCGACGAGGGCGGGATGGGGGAGGTGTACGACGCGCGGGACGAGTACCTGAACCGCCGCGTCGCGCTGAAGGTCGTGCGCGTCCAGCACCGGGGGGAGCGGTCGTTCGCCGCGGGCCACCAGAGGGAGGCGCAGGTGCTCGCGGAGCTGGATCACCCGAACATCGTCCGCCTGCACGACGCGGGCGTGACCGACGACGGCGTGGTGTTCCTCGCGATGGAGCACATCGACGGCCGGTCGCTGCGCTTCCTGCTCCACTGGATGCGCGTCTTCGACGTGCGCAGCGCGCTGTCGATCGCCGCGCAGATCGCGGACGCGCTGCGGGTCGCCCACAAGAGCGGCATCGTCCACCGGGACCTCAAGCCGGAGAACGTGCTCGTGCGGCCGAGCGGCCAGGTGAAGGTCGTCGATTTCGGCATCGCGAAGCGGCTCGCCGCGGTGGATCGCGCGGCGTCGACGGACCCGTTCGCGGACATCCTGACCGCGCACTACGCGTCGCCCGAGCAGGCGCTGGGCCACGGGGCGGGCAAGGCGTCCGACGTGTACGCGCTGGGGATCATCGTCCACGAGATGCTCACGGGGAGGCATCCATTCGCGCCGGACAAGGGCGAGATGCCGACGCGGCAGGAGGTCTTGTTGAACCACGTCCTGGCCACGCCGAAGCGCCTGTCCGATTTCGCGGTGTCGCGCGACGCGCCCGGACTGAGCGACCTCTTGGTCGCGATGCTCGCCAAGGCGCCGGGGGAGCGGCCGTCGGCCCAGGGGGTGTACGAGGCGCTGACGGCGGAGCTCGCGCGGTACGAGGCGGCGAACCCGCACGCGCCGGGGCGGCTCGTCGCGGGGGCCGAGCGGCGGCGGGAAGGCCGAGAGGGCGGAGAGCGCGGAGAGGAAGAGGAAGGGGAGGAGGCACCGGTGGTCGAGGGGCGACGAGCGACCGCGGAGGGCGGGGGACGAGAGAGCGGCGGGCGATCGGGGAGCGGGCCGGACGCGGCGCTCGCGCCTGTGCCGACCGCGGTGAGCGCCGAGGTCTTGCGCTACGTGACGGCGCCGCTGCCGGAGGGCTTCCGGGGAGCGGCGGCGCCGCTGCCGTTCGTTTCGGCGCGCGACGCGCGGGAGGGGACGGGCCTTGCGCAGGGCGCGACGGAGCCTGCGCCGCGATGGCTCAGCACGGAGCGGATGGCGCCGGTGCAGCCGGCGGGCGCGGCGCCTCCGGAGCGGCCCGTGACGATGGCCGTGCACGGGACGGCGCCGTGGCCGATGCCCGCGCCTGCCGCGACGGCGGCGCCGGTGGCGACTCCGGCTGCCGAGGAGAGTGCGGCGGGAGCGGTGCGCCTGCCCGGCGCTCCGGCGGCGCCCGGGGCGGCGGGCACCGTGGAGCCCGACGGAGCCGGCGCGCGGGGTTCGATGCCGGGCGCACCGGTCGCGGGGCGGTCGGTCGCGGCCCGCGAGGAGGTGCTGGTGGATCGCGCGAGCCGCGGCACGCTCGCGCTCCGCGTCGTCGCGCTCACGTCCACGCTGGTCGCCGTGTCTGCCGTGTCCTTCGCCATCGGCCGCTCTCCGGCGTCATTGCGCCGCGGTGCCGAGGCGCCCGTGGCGGCGCCCACCGCACCTGCAGCGGCGACCGGCGCCTCCGGCGCAGCGGCGGCGACGGCATCGCCCGACGCACCGGCGCCGCCGGATCCACGGCCGGCGCCGGTGCTCTCGTCTTCCGTGCCGTCGCCGAGCGTGCCCCCCTCACCGCAGGCGATGGCTGAGCACGGCGCGCCCGAGATGGACGCGGGGCTGCCGCGCTCGGCGCCGGACTTCGCCTCGTCGCCGGCCGCGGTGGGGCCCGTGGTGCCTGCCCCGTCCGAGCGACGCGTTCCACGCCGCGCCGGGCGCGCGGTGGACGATCCGGGGTTCTACGAGCGGGTCGTCGAAGAGGAGGTCTACGAGTCGACGCGCATGAAGGGGCCTTCTCCGGCGGCGAGGCCTGTCCCCGCGCCGGTGCCGGCGGGCGAGTCGCCTGCCCGGACGGCGCCGCGCCGCGTGCCCTCTTCCGCGCCGCTTCGGCCCTTGCACTGAGGATTTCGGCATGAGCGACGACGACTTCAAGAAGTACCTGCCGAGCGACGAGACGGTCCGCCGCGTCATGGATCGGGCCACGTCGGACGAGAACATGCGCCGGGCCCTCGAGAACCCGCGGCTCGCGGAGGCGCTGGTCGAGCCGGCGGTCCAGGGGCAGCGCGCCGAGGGGGACGGCGCCGGGCGCGGCGCGGCGGCGCGGGCGGGGCCCGCGAAAGGCGCTGTTCAGGGAGCCGCTCAGGCTTCGCGCACCGGGGTGGGCTCCTGGGCGTCGTGGCGGACGGTGCTCGCCTGCGTCGCCTCGGTGTCGGCGCCGGCAGTCCTGATCTACGTGCTCTTCGCTCGGCCGGCGCTGGAGGAGCTCCGCCTTCGCGCGCGGAGCGCGGATGCGGGGACGAGCGCGGCGGCGCCTGCACCTCCGCGTGCGGTGGAGGAGGCCGGCGCGCCGGCGGCGCTCGGGCCGGTGGAGGTGGACGCCGGCGCGGAAGATGGCGCGCCGGTCGCGCCTGCGGAGATGGCGGCCGGCGGAACGGCCGCGCCCGCAGGTGCGGATGCGGACGCTGGTGCGCCGCCGCCGGTCGCCTCGGGAGCTCCGCGCCTCGGCGCGGTGCCGCGGCGATCGCCGCTGCCGGCGGCGGCCTCGCGGGTGCCGCCGTCGCCGCCGCGGGGCGAGGGGCCGGCGGCGCCCCCGAAGCCGGCGCCGGCGAGGCCGGCCGTGCCGGCGCCCGACGACGAGGAAGGCGAGGCGCCCGTGGGAGGACCGCCGCGCTTCTGAACGTGCCGCCGAGCCGCTCGGCCGCGCGCCGCCCGCATCCGGGGTGAAGAAGACGAGTGAGAAGGAGAGAGGCGATCGAGATGAGAGGGAGCGACCTCTTCACGCAATGCGATTCGTGCCTGTGGATCCGAGCTGCTCGCGCGGCGCGCCGGCGTCGCGCGCCCGGGGCTGCTCGTGTATACGTGCCCGCGACGAGCCCGGCGGAGCCGCGGTGCGCGGACGCGAAGGAGAGGGACGCATGATCTCACGAGGACGGTGGCGCGCGCTGCTCATCGCGGCGTCGCTGGCGACGGCGCCCGCGGGCGCGGCGCTCGGCGCGCCGGACGCCGGCGGCGAGGCCCTGACGGACAAGGCGCGCGAGCTGCACCGCGAGGGCGAGGCGCTGTTCAAGAAGAAGGAGTACGCGCGAGCGCGGGCGTCGTTCCTCGCGGCGTGGTCGCTGAAGCCGCACTGGTCGACGGCGGGCAACCTCGCGGACTGCGAGGTGAAGCTGGGGCTGTACCGTGACGCGGCGGAGCACTTCGCGTTCTTCGTGCGGGGGTCGGAGCGCGAGAAGGTGCCTGTGCCGGAGAAGGCGTTGGCGCGCTACCGCGAGGCGGTGAGCAAGGTGGGGGTGCTCGACGTGCGGGTGACGCCGGCCGGCGCGGAGGTGCTGGTGGACGGCAAGCTGGCGGGGACGGTCCCGCTGGAGGGGCCGGTGTTCGTGGAGCCGGGGGAGCACACGCTCGAGGCGCGGCTCGGGAGCAAGGTGGCGAGTCTGCCGCTGGCGTTGAAGGCCGGCGAGACGAGGGAAGTGGTGCTCGACGTGACGCCGGGCCCGGCAGGGGTGCCGGGGGAGGTCGCAGGGGCGGGCGGCAGTGGACCGGCGGGCGTGAAGGCGGCGGCGAGCGACAAGGGCGGGGTGCCGGCCTGGTACGAGGCGTCGGAATCGCCGGGGCGGGGGCCGGCGGCGCCGGCCGCGCCGGAGGCGGCCGCGCCGGCGGGCGGCGGGGGGCATCCGAAGGCGGTGTTCGTCGTGGGGGGCGCGATCGCGGGGGCGGCGGCGGTGGGAACCGGGGTGGCGCTGGCGTTCCTGTCGGGGGGGAAGGCGAGCGACGCGGATGCGCTGCTGGGGGAGCTGAGGCGCACCCGGGGGCCGTGCTCCGCGCCGCCGCCATCGAGCGGCTGCGCGGAGCTGATGTCGCTGCGAGAGGAGCGGGATCTCTTCGCGAACGCCGCCATGGTGACGCTCATCGGTGGGGGCGTCATCTGGGCGGCGACCGCCGCGTACACCTTCTGGCCTCGGTCGGACGCCAGGCCTGTCGCCACGACGGCGTGGGTGGTGCCCGTGGTTGCGCCGCAAGGCGGTGGGCTGTGGATCGGGAGCACATTTTGAGGCGGCTCGGCGAGCGACGGAGGATCTCATGAAGAGCTGGGTGACGAGAGGGCTCGCGTCGGCCGCGCTCACAGCGCTTGCCGGTGGAACGTCCGTCGCGTGCTTCAATTCGGCAAGCGATTGCGTGCTGACGTACATGTGTCTGCCGCCCGACGTGTCGAGCGGATCCGCTGGAGGCGGTGGCAGCGCGCCGGACGAGTGCACCCCGAGCGAGCGCGACGAGCCTGTGGAGAATGGCTGCGGCGTGTTCGTGTCGAGCAGCCTGGGCGACGACAGCGGCGAGGGCGTGAAGGAGGCGCCCGCGAAGACGCTCGCCGCCGCGATCGAGCGGATCCGCAAGGAGAACGCGCCGGGCCGGATCTACGCGTGCGCGGAGGAGTTCGCGGAGGCGGTGGAGCTGCCGGCGGGGGTGAGCCTGTACGGTGGGCTCGATTGCAAGCGTGGCTGGGCGTGGTCCGAGGAAGCGAAGACCGCGATCGCGGGCGGGCCGGATCAGGTGGCGCTCGCCGTGAGGGGCGCGGAAGGGACGACGCACATCGAGGACGTGCTGGTCAAGGCGGCTGACGCGCAGACGGCGGGGGTGTCGTCGATCGCGGTGCTGGTGGAGGGGGCGACGGTGGAGCTCGCGCGGAGCGAGCTCGTTGCTGGCAACGGAGCCGATGGCGCGCCGGGGGTGCCGGGCGCGGAGCCCGCTGCGCCGGACGATCCGGTGCCGGCGGCCCAGGCGGGGGCGACCGGGAGCGATGGGGCGAACGCGTGCAGCGATCTGGACGGGTCGCCGGGGCCGGACGCGATGCTGCTCGGCGGTGCCGCGGTGGAGAACGCGTGCGACGGGGAGAGCTCCGTGGGCGGCAAGGGAGGCGATGGGACGATCGCGAGCGGTCTGGATGGCGAGACCGGCATGATTGGGACTGCCGGGCAGCCGGGGATGGGCCAGCCAGACGCCGGAGACGGCTGGGAGTGTCTGCCCGGCGCTGGCCTGGGAGGCCCAGGTTCGCGTGGAGCTGATGGTGTGCCAGGCACCGGCGCGACCGGGCTGGGCACGCTCTCGTCTGCGGGTTATGTCGGCGTCAGCGGCGGTGAAGGCACAGCCGGCAAGCCCGGTCAAGGTGGCGGTGGCGGCGGCGGCGCGAAGGGGCTCGCCAACTGCAGCGGCGGTCAGCCTGGCGCGGGAGCGAGCGGCGGCAGTGGCGGCGCCGGCGGATGCGGAGGCAAGCCCGGGCAAGGTGCTGGAGCCGGAGGTGCGAGCATCGCGCTTGTCAGCGTGGATGCGACGGTGACGTTGGCGGATTGCCGGCTACAAGCCGGACACGGAGGCAACGGCGGACGGGGCGGAGACCTGCAGCCGGGTGGTTCGGGCGGCGATGGCGGAATCGGCGGCACCGGAGTGAGCGGTGGCTCGCAGGATGCTTGCGACGGCGGTAAGGGCGGCAAGGGCGGCAACGGCGGACCCGGCGGCGGCGGCCTCGGCGGCCCTTCCTTCGCCATCGCCTTTCGCGGCACCCCGGTCGCCCAGGTCGGCACCGTCGAGCTGACGCAGGGCACGCCCGGCGAAGGCGGCCGTGGTGGTAATGACAACGTGGCGCAGAACGCCGGCGCGACCGGTGCCGCGGCGCCGGAGCAGGAGCTCCCGTAGCCTCGTCCTGATCGCATCCAGCGCCACGTCAAGATCCGTGGGACACGCTGCGTGAGCGTCAAGGGCACCGCTCGATGGCGCATCGGCGGACGATTCCAGTAGACGGATTCCCCGCCTCGGATCTCTGTCAGCTCTTCGACTCCGGGATCGCGCCCCTGTCAACAGCAGTCCGCGTTCCGTAGGCGGCTACCGCTCGTGCGCCACGCACGGCGCGTGCGACGTCCTGTCGACGCCGTCCGCTGACCTGCGCGGTGCGTCTTCTTCATCCCCGGGCCGGCCATCGTCCCCGGGCCGGCCATCGCCCCGCCGCTTGGAGCTTGGCGCGACGGCCTCTCCAGAAATCGACTGCCCGCGATCACTTTTTCCGGGACGCCCGTCGGTGGGACCGGGATTTCCTTTGTAGAGGCCGGAGATCGACCCGAAGCCAGGCTGCGCGTCTTCGCGCGGTGAGGACTCGGTCCGTCTTCGCTCCGGTCCAGGGCACAAGGGTATCCATCACTCAGACGGCCGACTCGGCTTCTTGCTGGAGGACTCCAGCGATGTCCATGATCCATCTATCGCTCGCCTGCGGCGAGCGCCTGTCCGTCCTTCGCTTCTCGGTCCGGGAGTCGCTCTCCGCGCTCTTCACGGTGCAGGTCGTGGCCTCCTCGCCCGATCCTTGCATCGACTTCGCGGCGGTCCTCGGCGAGCCAGCGTCGCTCCGGGTAGCACCGGAGCCGGGCGAAGGACTGCACGGTGAACGCCTGTGGTCCGGCGTCTGCAGCCACATCCGCCAGCTGCACGCGCTGGATCTGCAGCTCGGCGAGCTGGGTCTGTCGACTTACGAGCTCACGATCGTGCCGCGCCTGTGGCTGCTCGCGCAGCGTACGAGCTACCGCGTCTATCAGCATCTCTCGTGCCCCGAGCTCGTGGGCAGCCTGCTGGACGAGTGGGGGCTCGTCGCGACGTGGCGTGTGGACGAGCGCGCGCATCCCCGCTTCGCCTACCGGGTCCAGTACGGCGAGACCGATTTCGACTTCATGAGCCGTGTCCTGGAAGAGTCGGGCATCGCCTATGCCTTTCTGGACGATGGCGGCGGCGACGTGCCCCGGCTCGTCTTCTCCGACGCGCCTCACCTGTCTGCACCGCGCCGGCCCGCGTTGATCGCCTATGTGGACAGGCCCATGGCGACCGCGGAGCGGGAGATCGTCACCCGCGTGGCCGTCGAGCGGCGCGTCCGTCCGGGCGCGGTGACCGTGCGCGATCACGACTTCCTGCGGCCCGGCTGGGCGCTGCTCGGTCGGTGCCGGGACGCCGCCGCGAGCGATGTCCGGATCGAGCGGTACGTCTACGAGCCGGGAGCGTTCCTGGTGGAGGCGAACGGCCCCGGCGTGTCCCGTCACGATGACCAGTACGCGGCGCTGTGCGCGGCGCGCGCGCTGGAGGCGGAGCAGTGCGGTGCCTGCGCGATCTCGTTCCACACGAACACGCTCGAACTCCTGCCTGGTTCGATCTTCAGCGTCGAGGGCCATCCGCGCCCGGAGCTCGACCCGCGGGTCGGCCTGCTCGTGACCTCGCTGTCCATCGACGGTGCCCCGCGCGGCGACTGGACGATTCGCGGCGAGGCGATGCAGGCTTCCGCGCCGTATCGTCCGCCGCGGAGGACGCCGAAGCCCAGGGCCCATGGCGTGCAGAGCGCGACGGTCGTAGGGCCCCCCGGTCAGGAGATCCACACCGACGAGCACGGGCGCGTGCGGGTGCAGTTCCCCTGGGACCGTCTCGGCTCGATGGATGAGCGCAGCTCGTGCTGGGTGCGCGTGGCGCAGGGCTGGGCCGGTGCGAGCCACGGCATCTTCGCCCTGCCCCGGGTCGGCCAGGAGGTCCTCGTGTCGTTCCTCGCGGGCGATCCGGACCAGCCCGTGATCGTCGGGCGCCTGTCGAACGCCTTGAATCCTCTCCCCCTGAAGCTACCCGCCGACGGGACCCAGAGCGTCTGGAAGAACTCCTCCTCGCCGGGCGGGAGCGGATACAACGAGATCCGTTTCGAGGACAGGAAGGGGCACGAGGTCGTCTCCGTGCGCGCCGAGCGCCACCTCCGCACCGCCGTCGGTTCGGACGAGGAACTCGCGGTCGCGCGAAACCGCGCGAAGACCGTCGGCGGCGACGAGAGCGCCCGCACCGAGGGCCGGGAGATCGCGTATGTCGGGCGCGATGCCCACCGAACCATCGAGCAGGATCTCCGGGAGCGCATCGGCGGAACCCGGTCGCTCACCATAGACGGCGACCAGCACCAGCGCATCAGCGGCGCAGCCGCGCTGGAAGTGGGCGGGACCATCCACATCCAAGCCGGGACCGCCGTGGTGATCGAGGCGGGTGACGTGACGCTGCGCGGGCCAGGCGGTTTCGTCCGCATCGACGCGAGCGGCGTGACGATCGACGGCGGCGCCGTCAAAATCCAGCGAGGCGGCGCTCCGGGCGGCGCGCCGCCGGCCCGCCCGGCACCGCCCTTGCTGCCGGCAGGTCTCGCGTTGCGGGCCGAGCCTCGGCGCCTGCCGCTGCTCGGCTTCACGAGCGGCCTGCCGCCCATGCAGGCGGGCGGCGCCGGGGGCGGCGGGCCGCTTACGCCCGAAGAGGGCGCCGTCTGCGGCTTCATCTGCCGTTGCAGAGATGAACGCCTCCCGCAGCAGTGCGTGACCCAGCATCTCAGGATGCTTGAGGACGCCTCGGCGCACACCAGCCCGCTCAAGGCCGAGGTGCCGTATGACATGAGCACGGACCCGCCCGAGCCCATCATGAGCAAGAACGACCCGCGCCGGGCCACGCGTGGTAGGCCAAAGGGCAGCAAGATCCCGGATGTCGTCGTCGTCAAGGATGGTACGAAGCCGCCGACCCAGGACAACATCAAGGAGGTGATCGAGATCAAGTTCCCGCCGGACAAGCTCGACAGAGAACAACGTGAAAGCTATGAGACAATCGCCGGCCGAGCACGCTTCGAGGTGCTTGGCCCTGACAAGTGCGGCTGCCCCAAACCAAAGACGAGCGAGCAAGAGATGACCCCCGGCGATGTGGTTGAGATCGCGGCCTTGACCCTACTCGTCGTGGGCTTGGTTCTCGATGATGCCGTTCCAGGAGCTCAGATCGACGATGTGGCCATTCCACCTGCGGTGGCCAGGATCTTGACCAAGCTCGGCCCCCTGCTCAGAGGCCCGGTGCTGGTTGCGCCCTAGGGATTCCGCCGTGCGCGGCACGGCGAGCGTAAGGAGAGAATGTATGTCAGAGGAGCTGCAAGAGATCCTGTCCGTTCTCGATGAGCATCTCAGCGTCAGGGATGGCGAAGGACGCACCGTGCTTCAGATCGCGCTGCTGGCGACGGTGTACTTCGATGACCCTTACAGGCATGAGGTGCGGGAGGCGGTGGTGTCTTGCTGTGAGGACTATTTTCAGCGGTGCGGTCAGCACCTCCGCTGGGCGCTGAATCCAGACACCAAACTTATGGAGCCTTTCGGGAGAGGGAACGGCTCGAACCCGCGGGCGTGGCTGCTGGTTCGTGGAGAGGACGAGAGTTTTTCGTTCATCTATCATGGTTCGGATCACGAGCGGGGCGCGAGCGCATTTTTCTTGGATGGTCTTGGTATGGAGCGCAGACCCTACAGGAAGCTGGGCTACTTCAGGGTGATGTTCCCCTTGCTCTGGTTCGCGGATCGTCAGTGTTCTCTCCCCGATGTCCTGTTGGGGATTTGCTCCAAGCTGCGGCCTGTCGGTGGGTATGGCGGAATCGGCGTTGCCGAGTCCCCCGATGACTTGATAAACGGCAAGTATGAGCCCATCGTCTATAACTGGGCGCAGCGCTTCCCGGGGCTTGAGGCCGACTACCCCATCAGCCACGGACAGTGGCAGAGCAAGGGCAGAGAAGGCGGGAAAGGTGGTATCAAGGGTGTCAACTGGTTGACCGTCGTCGGAGACGGCTGGCTCGCGGAAATGGGTGGGGCCGACGCTGTGGCGGCTGGGGTTGCCGCGCTGGACAGCCGGTTCTCGGTTCACCGTTACGAAGGTGGGATCATGATCCAGGCCGGCCCTCATCCGCAGCTGGGCAGCGCCGAGCACAACCGCTGGCCCGAGCTCTACGTCAAGCTCGCCAAGTACCTCAAGCCGATCCGCATCACCCAGCACCGTCCGTTTCATCAGGGCGGACCAGGCCCGCGGTTCGATCTCGAGCGCAGCGAAGCCTGGCTCAGGCGCTTCGACGACCGGTGAAGAGGAGAGCGCGGGGACGCGCCCCAATTTTTCGAAGAAAGAGTGAGAAATGACAGGCTCTTCCCGGAATGGACCGGCATGCTGGTCGTGCGATGCATCTGCGGTTCCTGCTGGGTATCGCGCCTTCCGCCGAGGTCGTATATAGGCGGACCGTCGGCGGCGAGGGCGTGACCCTCCTGTCAAAGCGGCGAAGGAGATGAAGACATGGCTTTCCGAGGGCTGGGCCCGGTAGTGCTCGCAGCCTCGCTGGTGATGGCGCCGACGCGCGTCTCACTCGGCGCTCCTGCGGGAAATGACGAGGCGCGGGTGGAGACGGTGCGCGAGCTGAAGCGCCGCGGGGAGGCGCTGCTCAGCGAGCAGGACCACGCGCTTGCGCGCGACGCGTTCCTCGCGGCGTGGTGGGTGGACAAGCACTGGACGACGGCGGGCCGGCTCGGGGAATGCGAGCTGAAGCTCAGGCTGTACCGGGACGCGGCGGAGCACCTCGCGACCTTCGTGAGGGGGAAGGAGAACGAAGCGCCGCCGGTGACCGACGAGATGTTGGATCTCTATTTCGAGGCGCGCAGCAAGGTCGGGACACTGGACGTCTCGGTGGTCGCTGGACCGGCTGAGGTGCTGGTGGACGGAGTGTACGTGGGGACCGGGCCTTTCGCGGTTCCGCTGTTCGTGGAGCCGGGGCAGCACGCGGTCGAGGCGCGGCTCGCCGGCAGGACCAACGTGGCGGTGCTCCGCGTGAAGGCGGGCCAGACGCAGAGAATCATGATGAACTTCGGGGTCGAGCCTGGGCACGGATCGGTGTCGATCGTCGACGAGGAGCGGCAGGACTGGGACGGCGTTGCGGCGAAGCCCAGCGGCGGCGTGCCGGAGGGGAACGACGCGGCGGCGGCGACGGTGGAGGCGGACCCGACGACGGCGGCGGCGATGGCACCGCCGGCGCAGGGCGCCGGGGTGGGGCGTGAGGGGCAGCCGAATAGCTACCTCGTGGCGGGTGGCGCGGCTGCGGGCGGCGCGGCGGTGGGGACCGGCGTGGCGCTGGCGATCCTGTCGGCGGCGACGGCCAGCGATGCGGATGAGCTGCTGGCCCAGTTGAAGGCTGGTAGCGTGCGCTGCTCGAGGCCGCCGCAGGCTGGAGGCTGTGCCGAGCTGTTGTCGCTGCGGAAGGAACAAGACCGCCTGGCGAACACGGCGATGGCAGCGCTGATCGGAGGAGGTGTTCTGTTGGCGGCGACGGCTGCGTACACGTTCTGGCCTCGGTCGACCGCGCAGCCGACGACCGCGATTTGGGCGATGCCACTCGCATCGCGTCACAGCGGCGGGCTGTGGATCGGCGGACAGTTCTGAATGCAAGCCGGCGAGCGCAGGAGGATCTCATGAAATGCTTGATTGGAAGGATGCTCGCTTCCGTCGCGTTCGCTGCGATCGGGGTGGGGGGAGCCGCTGCTTGCACCAACACGGCGGGAGATTGCTTGCTGACGAACTCGTGCCCTCTGGCCATCTCGAGCGCTGGCGCTGGCGGCGGCGACACCCGGCCGAGTGCGTCCCGAGCGGGCACGGCGAGCCTGTGGAGGATGGCTGCGGCGTGTTCGTGTCGAGCAGCCTGGGCGAGGACAGCGGCGGAGGCGCGAAGGCGGCGCCCGCGAAGACGCTCGCAGCGGCGAGCGAGCGGATCCGTCAAGAGAATGCGCCGGGCCGGATCTACGCCTGCGCGGAGGAGTTCGCGGAGGCAGTGGAGCTGCCGGCAGGCGCGAGCCTCTACGGTGGGCTCGACTGCAAGCGCGGCTGGGCGTGGTCTCGGGATGCGAAGACGACGATCGCGGCCGGTCCGGATCAGGTGGCGCTCGCGGTGCGGGGCGCGGAAGGTACGACGCACATTGAGGGCGTGCTTGTCCAGGCGGCTGATGCGCAGACCGAGGGGGCGTCGTCGATCGCGATGCTGGTGGAGGGGGCGAGGGTGGAGCTCGTGCGGAGCGAGCTTGTCGCGGGCAGCGGCGCCGATGGGGCGCCGGGAGCACCGGGGGCGGAGCCAGTGGCGCCAGCCGATCCGGTGCCGCCCGCACAGGCCGGTGCGGCGGGCAATGGCGGGGTGAACGCGTGCAGCGATGTCGACGAAACGCCGGGACCGGATGCGATGGCGTCGGGCGGCGCGGTGGTGGAGAACGCGTGCGACGGGGAGAGCTCCGTCGGCGGCAAAGGAGGCGACGGCGCGATCGCGAGCGGCTTCGATGGCGAGGCGGGGGGCAGCTGTGTCGCTCGGACAGGCAGGGCTAGAAGACCGATCACGTTGAGGATTCGAGAGAAAACAACAGGGAGACGAGGGGGCGGGGAGGAAGAGAAAGAAAAATCTCCCCGTCTCCCCGTCTCCCTGTGAAACTTCTGCTCCTTCTCGGGGTTTCAACCTGTTCGGCGCGCTAGGATCGCCAGCAGCGCGAGCGCCCTTCTGGCGACCAGCTCAGCCTCCCGAGCGGTCGCTACGCGTCGCCGTCCGCCGGCGCCGCGGGCTCCCCGGCGGGCTTCTTGTCCGCCGGCTGCTCGGCGGGCTTCTTGCGCCGCCCGATCGCGAAGAAGTCGACCGCCGGCTTCAGGGAGCGCTCCAGCTTCGCGTCCGCGGCGGCCATCCGGGAGAGCGTCGTGTAATAGGCCGTCGCGGCCCACCACGCTTCGCTCTGGGCTTGCAGGATGGTGTCGGCGATCCGCTGGGCGAGATCGTCGACGGCGGCCTGGAGCGGCTTCATGCGCTCGATCAGGAGCAGATCGGCCTTCATCCCCTCGACGCTGATCTTGGGGAGCGTCACGCCGTTCGCATCGGCGAGCTCCCCGACGTGCCTGGCGATCGGCTCGCCGCCGGTGCGCATCTTCGTGGTGGCCTTGCGCTCCTCCGCCGTGAGCTCGACGGTGAACTTCTTCACCTTCTCCTCAAGCGACGACAGCTCCTCGACCAGCCCCTGGATCACCTTCTCCGAGGGGACGTTGTTTCCTACCTTGTTTTGCACGTAGAAACCTCCCGCATGAAAGGGCGACCGTACGGGGACCGAGCGAGCTCGTCAAAGCGGCAGCAGGCTTCCGGCGCATACACGCTAAGTCCGCGTCCAGTCCTTGATTTTTCAGAGTCGTATGCGCCGGCGGCGGAGTCGTATGCGCCGGTCGCCGAGTCGCCTCCGGCACTGCCAGGGGCGACCGAGGCGCCCGCGGACACCGCTGCGCCGCCCGCAGCCACCGCTGCGCCGCCCGCGGAGACCGCTGCGCCGCCCGCAGACACCGCCGCGCCGGCGGCGAACCGCGGAGAGACACGGGCGCGGTGGGGTTCGAGCGGCGCAGCTCCCGACGATGCCCGCGCGGCGCGGGCACCGAGAGCCCCGCTCCCGGGACCCTCGGCGAGCTACTCCCCCGTTCCCCCGTCCACCGCCGGGACGAGCTCGATATCGACGTTCTGAGGCACGAAGCTCTCGCACTCCTCGTTCATGACGGGCGCGAGCGTCTGCTCGAAGTCGTCGTAGCCTGTCCCCGAGATCTTCACCCACGTCACCCCGGCCGTCCACAGCTCGCAGACGAGCGTCTCCAGCGCTTCGGGAGGAGGCTGCGCGCGATCGACGGCGCACACCAGGTTGGCCTCGTCGAGCGTCTTCCAGGTGGTCGGATCGCTCAGGACGAAGATCGGCTCGTCCGCGGCGCTCCACGCGATGTGAACGGTGGTATCCGGCGGGACGGTGGCGCCCCTCGCGCGCACGGTGATCGTGAACAGCGCCTGTCTCGGCCCCATCGGACAGCCGCTGGCGTCGCCCGTACTCGAGCCGCCGGACCCGCCGCCCCCCGCGCCTTTACACGCGCCCACCACGGAAGCGCTCGCGATCGCCGCCGCGGCGATCGCCGCGAAGACCGTGAGCGATGCGATTCGACCGGGAGCAAAAGGAGGGCGTCGTGCCACAAGGGCGACAGGGTAGGGGCGACATGCCAGCAAATCCAGCGTGAGCAAGTTTTTGCGCAAGTGGAGCGCGCTCCTCCATGCGCCCTGCCCCCTCGCAGGCGGTCGCGGCGTTCAGGCCTGGGCCTTGAGCTCCGCGATGTCCTTGAGGAGGGCCTGCTCGTGCCCGTCGGGCTTCACCTTCAGATAGGTCCTTCGCAGCACGCCCGACGGATCGATGACGAATGTCGTCCGGTCCCAGTACAGGGTGCCTTTCCACTCGCTCTGCCCGACGCCCGCGGCCTTGAGCAGCTCGTGGCGCGTGTCGGCGAGCAGGTCGATGGTGAACGAGAACTTGTCGCAGAAGCTCTTGTGCGACGTGACGTCGTCCTCGCTGACGCCGACCACGGCGATGTTGGCGTCGTCGAAATCGGCCTTGGAGGCGGTGAACGACTTGCCCTGGATCGTGCATCCCGGCGTGTCGTCCTTCGGATAGACGTAGAGGACGAGCCATTTGCCCGCGAAATCCTCGAGCTTCACGGTCTTGCCGTCCTGGTTCGGCAGGGCGAAGCGCGGAAACGGCTTTCCAATCTCGACGCTCATCTTCTCTTTGCCTTTGCTGTGGGCCGGAGGAACGCTCCCCCTGGCCGGTGACGGGTCATGGGATGGGACGGATGGGACAGCGCAGCGGCGCGGACGTCACGTCGCTGGTCTGGCCTGGCCTGGCCTACCCACGCGCGATCTAGCGCGGGATGAGCCCCCGGAACCAGGCCGTAACCGAGGACGAGGACTCGTCCTGGAGCGCGTCCGGGCCTTCCAGCTCGTCGGCGAGCCCCCCGAGCGGCCCCTCGCTGCGCGGGGGCGGCGAGCTCGGGTGCTCGTCCCCGTGCGTCAGGATCGTGGCGCCCTCCAGGGTGGGCAGCAGGCTCAGGCCGCTGCCGCCGGCGGTCGGCTCCTTCGTGAGCGACTTGAACTCGAGGAGCATCATGTCGATGAGCTCGGCGATCTTCTGCGTCCCGTCGACCGCCCGCGCCGGCCCGCCCTTGGCGCGCTCTACGAGCGCGGCGACGTCGTCCTCGCTCACCGGGCGGCCGTAGCGGTAGAGGAAGCGGGTCAGGTCGCGGCCGAGCTCGCGCGCCGACAGGTAGCGAGCCGCCGGGTCGCGGGCGAGCGCGCGGCGGATGATCTGCTCCAGCTCGCGCGGCACATCGCTGTTGACCTGCTGGAGCGAGGGGATCACCGCGTCGCGCACCAGCCGCACCGTGATGTAGTCGGAGTCGCCGAGGAACAACCGGCGCCCGGCGAGCATCTCCCAGAGGATGATCCCGAGCGCGAAGATGTCCACGCGCTGGTCGACGCCCTGCTCGAGCACCGTCTCGGGCGCCAGGTAGCCGAACTTCCCCTTGATGATGCCCGCGTCGCTCTCGGCGAGCTGGCTCGACGCCTTCGCGAGCCCGAAGTCCACGATCTTCACCTCGCCGTAGCGGGTGATGAGCACGTTGGCCGGCGTGATGTCCCGGTGCACGATCTGGAGCGGCTTTCCGTCCGCGGTCGCGAGCTCGTGCGCGTAGGCGAGGCCCTGGCACATCTTCGCGGCCATGAAGACGGCGACCTCGACGGTCATCGGCCGGCCCACCTTCTTCTGGTGATCGAGGAGGGCCCTCAGGTCGGCGCCGTCCACGTACTCCATGACGATGAAGTAGGTGCCGTCGCCGACGCCGATGTCGAACACCGACACGACGTTCGAGTGCGAGAGGTGCGCCGAGAGGCGCGCCTCGTCGAGGAACATCGCGATGAACTGCTCCTTCTTGCTGAGCTGCGGCAGGACGCGCTTGATCGCGACCTGCTTCTTGAACCCTTCGATCCCCGCGCTCTCGGCGACGAAGACCTCCGCCATGCCCCCGGAGGCGAGGCGCTTGATGACCCGGTACCGCTGCTGCTCGGACATGCCCTGTCTATCGTCCTCCCGCCCCGTGCCGCCTGGCCGTCCAGTCTAGCGGCTCGGGACCCGCCGCGGATCAAATCCACGAGACGGCACGCGCCCTCGGGTCACCGGAACGTGGCGAGCGCCGCGACCGCCGCGAAGGAGAGCCCGACGAGCGCGGCGAGGGCGAGCGCCGACAGCAGCGGCTCCGCCCGCACGGCGGCGAGCAGCCGGTCGCGATCCTCCCTGGACAGCGGCGCGCCGTGGGCGCCGTCCTTGCCCTCGCCGCCCGAGGCGGCCGCGACGTGCGCCTCCAGGCGGCGCCGCGCGGTCCTGGATCGCAGCGCGAGCAGCAGCACCTGCGCCGCCGCGGACGCGGCGAGGACCGCGAGGCCAGCGCGCCGCGCATGCGAGGCGCGGGCCCGCTCGCGCGCCTCGGCCGCCGGCATCCCGTCCGCGAGCAGCGCCACGCGCCGCGGCGAGGCGGACGCCGCCGCGGGCGCGATCGGCCAGGCCACCGTGCCCGCGCCCTGCTCGTAGGGGTCGCTCGCGACAACGGCCCAGTCCGCCTCCCCGGGCGCGGGGCTGTCCGGGAGCGCCACCCTCCCCGAGAAGAAGCCCGCGCCGTCCCCCGCGAGCGGGACGATCGTCCCGCGCGCACGGCCGCGCGCACCTCCGATCGAGACGTAGGCGCGCGGCCTCGGCGTCGGGGAGATCAACCGGAGCTCGGGCCGTTCGCCATCGAGGCCGCCCGGATCGAGCCAGATGGCTCCCGGGATCACGGGCAGCTTCCCTTCCCAGGTGCCGCTCGCGGTCCGTGCCCCTGGCGGTGCGCTCCCCGGGTGGGTCGCGCGGAGCGTGAGCTCGACCGTGTGCGCCAGCGGCTTGAGCGTGAGCTCCGCGGCGCCGCGCGCATCGGCCGTGATCTGCGCCGGACCGCCGCCGTGCCCCGCGAGCTCCGCCCCGACGGCGCTCGCCTCGAGGCGCGCCCCTGCCGCGGGCGTTCCGTCCTGCGTCTCGAGCGCGACGCGCACCCGCTCCGGGAACGGAGCTGCCAGGGCTCCCCGCGCCGCCGTGACCTGCAGGCGGAGCTCCCCGTGCGCCGCGCCTGGCAGCGCGGTCGCGTGCGCCGCGCCTGGCAGCGCGCTCGTGTCCGCCGCCGGGAGCGGCGGCAGCAGCGGGAGCTGCCGCTCCAGGAGCGTGTCGCTGCCCAGCGCGATCCGCACGGTCACCGGCTCCCGCAGCCCCGCCGGCGCGCGCAGCAGCGCCTCGCCGATGCCGTCCCTGTCGAGCGAGCCGGTCCATCGTCCGAGCGGCGCCCCTGCGGACGCGGCGCTCACCTCGATCTGCCGGATCGCCGCCGGATCGTCGGCGCCGTGGAGGCGGCGCACCCCTTCGATGCGGAGCGCCAGCGCCTCGCTTCCGGCGATGGGCGTCCCCCACACGCGCACGCCGGTGGCCATGCGCGGCGAGCCTGGCCCCAGGATCGCGAGGGCTGCCAGCCCGATGCCCAGCGCGGGCAGGACGTACGTCGCTGCGTTGGGCATCGAGAGCATCCTGTCCCAGCATACCTCTCCGTCCTTGCGGCGCGGGCGGGGTGCGGCTCCCGCCTGGCTGCTCGCGCGGAGCGCTGGCCTGGGCTGAGCCCCTTTGCGTCCGGGCGTCTCCTCCGATAGGAAGCCGCCGATGGCAGCCGACAGACCGGTGAAGCGCAAGCGCAAGGGTTCGGGGACCACGGGGCAGGGCGGTGAGATCGTGTTGCGGCAGCGGACCGATCCGCGGAGCGAGCGGCGCTTCGAGCCGAAGGCGTCGCTCGAGCTCGGCCTCACGATGCTCGGCATGTCCGTCGCGGCGCTGCTGGCCGGGGCGGGTGTTTACGGTCAGTGGTTCCGGGGCGAGGACGCGGGCGCGCACCCGGCAGCCACGTACCTGCTCCTCGGCGCCTTGCTCCTCGGGGCGGCGGTGGGGCTCTTCGGTCAGTGGTCGATGAAGTCGCTTCGTGTCGGTGACGCCGGGGTGGGGCTGGAGAGCGGGCCTGGCGAGATCGAGCGCATCGGCTGGCACGATGTGACGGGCCTGTTGCTCACGGAGACCGCGCTCACGGTCCAGGGCAGCGGCACGGCGATCGCCATCCCGCTGCGAGCGCACCTCGCGGCGGCCGCGCGCGTGCTGGCCGAGGCGAGGGCGCGTATCCCCGCGCGTGCGGCGGACATCAAGGAAGGCGCGCTGCCTCCGCCCGACGATGCCGCCGGCGAGGTGCGCTCGCTGGAGCCGCCGCAGGTCGC
The DNA here is from genome assembly GCF_051527395.1 of Sorangium sp. So ce281. Taxonomy (NCBI): domain Bacteria; kingdom Pseudomonadati; phylum Myxococcota; order Polyangiales; family Polyangiaceae; genus Sorangium; species Sorangium sp. So ce281. Next base: position 7,832,891 of record NZ_CP150322.1, on the reverse strand, counting down.
CGGCCTCCGCTGCAAGGCGACCGACAAGCTGATCGCCTTCGAGGCCGACGCTCGTCTCTGCGGCCGTTGCGGCGAGCACTACCACAAGGAAGGCGTCCCCCAGCGCTGCGTGACCTGCGAAGCGCCTCTGCGCTGAGCGCCTTGATTTCATGGGGGCCGGGCAGCCGGCACCCCCTTCCGGGCGCTCCGCTCCACGCCCTCAGATCGCGAATCGCCCCGCGTGCTCCCGGAGGAACGCGATGTAGACGTCCGCCTCCTGGTGCGACGCCACCTCGCCCGCCTCGACCGACTCCTCGAGCGCGCGCTTGAGCTCGCCGATCCGCCGCGACGGCGGCAGCCCGAACGCATGCATGATGGCGTCGCCGATGCCGCTCGGCAGCGGCGGCACCACCGCGTCCTCCGCCTGGACCTGGAGCACCCGCTCGGCGAGCTCGCTGATCTGCTTCAGCCCCTTCCGCTTCTTCTCGGGCCGCTTCGTGGTGATGTCCGCCCGCGACAGGTCGAGCACGTCCTTCAGGCAACCGCCCATCTCCTTGGCGAACCGGCGCACCGCGCTGTCGGTCCACGACGCGTCGTACTGGCTCGCCCGGAGGTGGTGCAGGATCAGGAAGCGGATGCTGCTCTTCAGCGCATCCTCCTTCGTGAAGAGCGGCAGCCGCCGGTCGATCTTGTCGAACATGCGCGCGCCGACCTCGGCGTGACCGAAGAAGTGGACCTCGCCCGTCGGCGAGATGGAGCGCGTCCTCGTCTTGCCGATGTCGTGGAGCAGGGCCGCCCAGCGGACCTCGAGCCTCGGGACGGCCTGACGCACCACCTGCTTCGTGTGCTTCCAGACGTCCTTGTGGCGCCACTCCCCGTCGCCGAAACCCACCATCGCCTCGACCTCGGGCAGCATCGCGGCGAGGGCGCCCGACTCGAGCAGGGCGTCGAGCCCGGCCTCGGCGTCGTCGCTCATCATGACCCGGTCGAGCAGCTTGCGGACGTCGGGCAGGTGGGCGGCGGCCGCGGCCTTGAAGTCGGCGGGCCGCCCGGAGATCACCCTGGACGAGGCGCGTGGCTCGGCGCCCGCCTCGGGCTGCTCGGCCTCCGCCTTCTCTGCTCGCTGGACGGCCCACTCGAGGGCCTCCATCGCCCGCTTCGGGCTCGCTTCCTGGGTGAGAATCTCCTGCACGCTGGCCTTCCACACTTTCGAGGTTACGGGGTCGCCCACGGGGCGCCGGCTGGCGCGGCCCGAACGGGGGTTCGCCGGTTTAGAGCCAGCCGCACCTTCGCGCAATGGTTCGTCGCGTTCGTCGCGTTCGTCGCGTTCGTCGCTCGACACGCCGCCGGATGACGTGCGTCCGCAGGCGATGGATGCGTCAGGTGCGGAGGAGCCGCCCCACGTGGTCCTTCTCCCAGGCGAGGGAGCGCTCGTAGTCGCGGAAGAGCCGCTCGCGGGCGAGGAACTGGGGCGGATGGAGCATCCGGCGCCCGTGGCCGTGGCTCGCCGGCATCACGTGGTGGAGCATCTCGTGGTAGATGACGTAACAGATGAAGTAGCGGGGGACCCAGGGCCGGTCGAGCACGGGGTGGATGCGGATCAGCCGCTCGACCGCCGAGTAGCTCCCGAGCTTGATGGTGCGCCGCGGCTTCCGCGCCTTGGTCCGCTTGCCCCAGGTGATCAGCGCGTCGACCCCGCCGCCGAAGTACCCGTGGTTCAGCTTCTGGAACAGGATCAGCAGGTCGTGCGTCCGCCCCTGCGTCGAGAGCGGCGTGCTCACCGGCCGGCTCGCCCGGATGCGGTGGCCGTTCTCGTCGATGTACTGGCCGACCACGAGCGAGGCGGCCCGGTCCTGCGTCACGACGTACCGGACGAGCGCCTCCTGCACGACCGTCGGCGCATCCAGGAACATGTGGTGGACGCGCGCCTGCAGGATGCCCTCCCGGAACGAGGAGGAGATCATCTGCCGGTAGTTGTCGGTCACCGAGAGGAGGACCGGCCGCTTCTGGGCCAGCTCCAGCCGCCGGATGAGCGCCTGGCGCGCCCCCTCGTGCACGTAGATGTGCGGCTGGCCCGGCGGCAGATCGATGTCGATCGGATGATGACGGGGGTCCGGCACCCGGACGACCGCCCGGGCGACACGCGGCAGCAGGGAAGTACGCGCCGCGCCCTTCCCACCGCTGCGCGACAGACGGCCTGGAGGGGGTTGAGCGAAGGGGAAGGCCATCTGTCCCGCCATCTCAATCCTCCTTATTTGGGCGTATTCTCGGGTGGGATCCTTGTCAAGCGAGCGGCCGAGAACATCGAAATCATTCGGATTTGTGACTATGGAAGCGGGGGGGCCGGCCCCACCGGAGGGAGACGGACGGCGTCCCGGCCGCCGCTCGCCGGTGATCTGGATTTTCTTTGCAAATTCATGTGGTTGGTGTGAAGGCCACGAGCGCCTGCGCCGGTCGGGCCGCCTTCCGCCTCGGACGCGCGTCTTCTGCTCCTGCTCTCTCTCCCGCCATGACCGGGCGCCGTGCGCAGCGCCTCGCTCATCGCGAGGCGAGCGCCCGGGGATCGAGGATCTGCGTCATGCGCCAGCGGCCCTGCGCGCGCCGGGAAGGCTCCGGCTCGAGGGCGACGACCAGGGCAGTACAGAAGCCGGCGGGGAGCAGCGCTGTCGCGCCCCGGCCGGGCGTGTCGACGAGCGTACGGACGAGGTGCTCGACGTTCGGCTGGTGCCCGACGAGCAGCGCGTCGGCGCCGCCTCGGGCGAGCACGGCGACCAGCGAGCTCGGGAGCCCGGCGTCGAGCGCGAGCTCGTCCCGGAGCGCGACCTCCGGCGCGCCGCAGATCGGCGCCGCGATCTCGGCGGTCTCTCTCGCGCGCGCGAGGGGGCTCGCGAGCACCAGCGGCAGCGGGGCGCCGCCCCGGAGGCGGTGGAGCTCGAGCGAGACCCGCGCCACGCGCTCGCGGCCCTCGGGGGTGAGCCTCCGGTCCGCGTCGCGCCCGCTGGTCGCCCGCTCCTCCGCCGGGCCGTGCCGCATCACGTAGAGGTGCATGGCGTCGGTGGCGGCCGGCGTCAGTTCGTCTTGCCCGGGGGACGGCGGGCGTCCTGGCCGGACGGGGCTGCCTCACCGCGACCCTTCGCCTGCGCGGGGGCCTCGGCCGCGGCTCCGCCCTTCGGGCCGGGGCTCGCGGCGCCGTTCGTCGGGGCGGCCCCGCCGACGCGCGAGATGCCGTGCTTCGCGAGGACCATCGACTCGATCTTGTCGAGCACCGCCGGGTGCTGCTCGAGGTAGGTGCGGGCGTTCTCCCGGCCCTGACCGATGCGCTCGCCCTGGAACGAGAACCAGGAGCCGCTCTTCTCGATGATGCTCGCCTCGGTCGCGAGGTCGATGACGTCGCCGCTGTGGCTGATGCCCTGGCCGTACAGGATGTCGAACTCCACCTCGCGGAACGGGGGAGCCATCTTGTTCTTCACGACCTTGACGCGGGTCCGGTTGCCGACGACCGCCGGCTCCTTGCCGCCCGCGGCGGCCTCCTTGATGGCGCCGATGCGGCGGATGTCGAGCCGGACCGAGGCGTAGAACTTGAGGGCGTTGCCGCCGCTCGTCGTCTCGGGGCTGCCGAACATGACGCCGATCTTCATCCGGATCTGGTTGATGAACATCAGCAGGCACTGCGAGCGCGAGGTCGTGCCGGTCAGCTTGCGGAGCGCCTGGCTCATCAGCCGGGCCTGGAGGCCGACGTGGCTGTCGCCCATGTCGCCCTCGATCTCGGCCTTGGGGACGAGCGCGGCGACCGAGTCGACGACGATGATGTCGACGGCGTTCGAGCGGACCAGCATGTCGGCGATCTCGAGCGCCTGCTCGCCGTAGTCGGGCTGGGAGATGAGCAGCTCGTCGGTCTTCACGCCGAGCTTCTTGGCGTAGTTCACGTCGAGGGCGTGCTCGGCGTCGATGAACGCCGCCGTCCCGCCCGCCCGCTGGACGGCCGCGATGGCGTGGAGGGTGAGGGTCGTCTTGCCGCTCGACTCCGGCCCGTAGACCTCGACGATGCGGCCGCGCGGGTAGCCGCCGATGCCGAGGGCGATGTCCAGGCCGAGCGAGCCGGTCGCCACGGCCGCGACCTCGTCGTGCAGCGTCTGCCCGTCCTTGAGGCGCATGATCGCCCCCTTGCCGTACTCCTTCTCGACGCTGGCGATCGCGAGCTCGAGGGCGGCAGACTTCTGCTTGGTGTTCTTCTCGTCACTCATGCGTACCTCGGGAGGGAGCGATGGGAGGGGGCGACGGCGGGGGGACCGCGGAGGTGGACCCACGACGCGCGGGGCAACAGTTTCCGGCAGCTTTACTGTCCGGTTGTTCAGGAAGCAAGACCTCCGCATCCCGGATAGGACCGAAAACGTCCGAGCAGCGGGCCGGCCCGGCAGGCGCTCCGGAGGGCGGTGATGTCGCGGTCGGAAGCGGTTCCTGGTTGAGGTCGAGTCTCACAACCAGGGCAACAATCGTGATCGTCGCACACAGGGAGCACTGGCGGGCTCTTCAACTGTGCGCCACATCTTCCACGTGGGGGGCGGGGGGCGCTTTTTCCCGGGGTTTTCCCTGGGTCGGTACGAGCTCGTCCTGCGGGTGGCCGCAGGCGACGTGGGTGAGGTCTGGGCGGCGCGGCTGAGGCGGGAGCACGGGTTTCAGCGGCTCTTCGCGATCAAGGTGCTTCGCCCGGAGCTCTCGCCCGATCCCGACGCCGTCCAGACATTCCTCGACGAAGCCGCGCTGGCCGCGCGCATCAGGCACCCGAACGTGGTGCCCGTCGTGGATCTGGGCGAGACGGACGGCACGTTCTTCTACGTCATGGAGTGGGTGAGCGGGGAGCCGCTCTCGTCGGTGCTGCGCGCCGCGCGCGGGCGCCCGGCGCCGGTGCTCGTCGCGGCGAGGCTCGCCTACCAGATCTGCGCGGCCCTCGACGCCGCGCACGAGCTGCGGGACGAGGGCGGCAACCCCCGGGAGCTCCTGCACTACGACGTCTCGCCGGACAACGTCCTCATCACGTCCGAGGGGCTCGTCCGCATGGTCGATTTCGGCATCGCGAAGCTCGAGGAAGGGCGGATGTCCGAGCGACGGCCGCAGGCGCTGCGCGGCGACGGCGGGCGCGCTTCAACGGTGGGCGCGGCGGGCGCGGCGGGCGGCGAGGGGGGCGCGTTCCTGTTCCGGAGCAGCGCGCCGTACATGGCGCCGGAGCACATCCGGGGGCAGCCGTGCGATCGGCGGTCCGATCTCTTCGGGGTCGGGGTGCTCCTCTACGAGCTCCTGTCGGGCGCCCATCCCTTCCAGGCCGACGACAGCGAGAGCACGATGACCCACATCGCGAGCGAGCGGCCTGCCGCGCCGCTGTCGTCGCGGGCGGCGCCGTCCCGGCGCGGGTTCGCGGAGCGCCTGAGCGCGCCGCCGCCGCCCGAGCCGATCCCGCCCGCGCTCGATCGCCTCGTCTCCGAGGCGCTCGCCAAGTCGCCCACCGCGCGCACGGCGACGGCCGCGAAGCTCATGCGCGCGCTCGAGGAGGCGATCCCGGGCGCCGCGAACCCGGGCAACGACGCGCTCGTCGCCGGCTGGCTCGGACAGATCCTGGGCGCCGCGTCCCACCTCCGCACGCAGCAGCTGCGCGCCGCGCTCGAGTCGCTCGATCCCGGGGATCGCTCGGCCGACGACGAGGCGGAGCCCTCGCCCGCCCAGCGGCGCTGGCTGCAGGCGCTGCTGGTGTTCGGGGCCGCCGTCCTCGGGGTCGCGCTCGCCGGGATCGCGGCGGTGAGGGACAGCCCGCTCCCGCCCGCCGCCGTCTCCGCGCCGGCCGGGCCGCGCCCGAAGGGCGCCGCGGCGAGCGTCAGCTCGCCCCCACGTCGCCGAGGAGCGGCGACCACGCCGCTCCCGAAATGAGCCAGAGCTGGTGCGAGGTCCGCGTCACCGCGACGTGGAGCCGCCGGCGGGCCTCGTGGTTCATCGGGTACGCCGCAGCGGTCGCGTCGGGCACGACGACGTAGTCGAACTCGAGCCCCTTCGCGCTGTCCACGTCGGTGACGTCGATGCCCGGCTCGAACGAGAACGCTCCCTCCAGCACGAGCCTCGCCTCCGGCAGCTCCGCGATCAGCGCGTGGAGCTCCCGCGCGGCGCCTGCGTCCCGCGCGATGACGGCCACCGAGGCGCGGGGCTCCCGCCCGACGAGGTCGCGGAGCGCGCCGGCGAGGAACAGGTGCGCCTGCGCCTCGCTCGGGAAGCGGAAGAGCCCGACCGGCGCGCCGTCCCGGGCCGCGCGCGCGGGCGCCTCGGGCGCGAGCTCGCCGAGGAGCCGCCGCGCGAGCTCCGCCACCGGCCGCGGGCACCGGTACGACACAGCGAGGCGGCAGGTCGCCGCGTCGCCCACGCCGAGCGCCGCTCGCGCCGCGTCCCACCCGGCGAAGCTCGAGGAGGTCTGCTGCGCCTCGTCGCCGGCGAGCGTGACGCTGCGCGTCTCGCCAAGGAGCTTTCCCAGGACGAACAGCTCGAACAGCGAGAAGTCCTCGGCCTCGTCGAGCACGAGGTGCGACCACCCCGCCCCGTCCAGGCCGCGGCGAGCGGCGCGAAGGAAGAGCAGGATCGGCAGATCGTCGACGTCGAGCGTCCCCGCGAGCTCGTCCGGCGTCCCTTCCGCGATGGCGCGGCCGTCGAGCGCCCGCTTCCTCTCGGCCACGGTGATCGAGGCGAGCTGCCGGTCGAGCGGCTCGGCGATCTGCAGCAGGGTGTGCCGGACGGTCTCCTCGACGGCGCTCCTGGGGAGGTCCCCGCCCGAGGCGGCGACGACGCCCTCGAGGAACCCTCGATCCGTGAAGACGTCGGCGAGGCGGCGGCGCAGCCGCGGGAGCGTCGTGTTCGCCGGGGCGAGCCTGGCGAACCGCTCGCGCAGCGCACTGTAGAGCGCCGGGTGGCGCTTGAGGCTGGAGACGAGCGCCGGGGGATCGTCGCACAGGGCGATCGGCTTGCCGAAGACCTCGCGCGCGGTCGCCGACGACCAGGCGTCGAGCGTCTTCACCTGGGCCTCCCCCGCGCCGAGCGGCGAGAGCAGGCGGCGCGACAGCCGCGCGAGGCCCTCCTCGGGGACGACGACGTTCATGGCCGAGAGCGGGCAACGCGCCGGATCGAGCGCGGCGATCCGGGCGAGGCGGTGCAGCGCCACGGTCGTCTTTCCGCTCCCGGCGCTGCCGAGCACGAGGAGCGGCTGCTCGGGGGGCGCGCACACGGCGGCGTACTGGTCGGCGTCGAGCAGGGCGGTGACCTCCGCGGCCTTCGCGTGGTCCGTGGCGCCGGCGCCGACGCCGAGGCTCCCGGGGCGGGCGGCCGTGCCCGCGCCGCCCGGCTGCATGGCGAGCGCCGCGCGCTCGGCGAGGGTCCATCGCCCGTCGCCTCGCCGCGTCAGGACGAGGCCGTCGCCCACGATCCGGGTGAGGGCGCCGCGCTCCACGACGACGATGCGGCGCGCCTTCACCACGCCCTCGGCCACGCGCCCCGGGAAGACCTCCTCGTACTCGTCGCCCTCGCGGTACCGGTAGAAGATCTGCGCCACCGGCGCGACGCGCCAGTCGAGGATGCGCACGTCGGCCGACGGATCCAGGAACGTCGCGTGGCCGAGCAGGTAGTCCTTCGCCCCTTTGCCCTCGTCGATCCGGAGGTGGGCGAGGTACGGGCAGAGCGGGTCGGGCAGCGCCTCCCTGGGCTCCTGCTCGATGAGGCGCTGCCGCACGCTCATCTCGAGGAGCACCGCCGGCAGATCGTCGGCCGAGGCCGCGGCGGCCTCGTCGCGGAGCTCCCGGAGCGCCGCGACGGACCTGAGCTCGCGCGGCGCGCGCCCGCCGACGCGCGCCGCGCGCTCCTGGGCCCTGTCCAGCGCGGCGCGCACGCGCTCGAGGAGCGTGGCCTCTTCCTCGAGGACGGCGCGCGCCTCGACGGGCAGATCAAGCGTGCTCTCCAGCATGATGGGCCTCCTTGCGCCCCTCGCCTCCGCGAGGGGTCGAGCTCGATGGGTGAATGGTTCGTTCACTTTTGAGGCGAGGCAAAGCGAAGGTTACGCGAAGAAGCTCCTGAGTCCGGCAAGGTGGTATTTCGAGTAACCGTGGACCGCTTCCCGGATGGCGTCCTCGTCCTCGAAGCGGGCGAGGGCGTTCACCATCGTCCTGACGAAGCCCTGGTAGATCTGGTCCAGGTTGAACCGCATCGCCTCGGTCACCGAGAGGCACGGGTCGAGGGCGCGGAAGTGCTCTATCGCCAGCGCGATGAGGCGCTCGACGGTCCCCTCGGAGAACCGCTCGTACCTGGAGCCGACGGCCCGCCCCAGGAGGATCACGACGCGCAGCCGGTTCTCGATGCAGAAGCGGAGGAGCTCCTCGGAGATCAGGTGGTAGGCGGCCGTCGGCGGGAGCGCCCGGACGTCCTCCACGCCGTCGAGCGCCTTCACGCGGCGGCGCAGCAGGATCGTGAAGGCGCGGGCGAAGCCGTCGTCGACGATCCCGTAGAAGAGCGCGTCCTTGTTCGCGAAGTACCGGTAGATGTTGCCCGTCGAGACGCCCGCCGCCCGGGCGATCTCGGCCATGGTCGCGCTCTCGTACCCCTTCCGCGCGAAGATCATCAGCGCGGCGGAGGTGATGCTCTCCTGGACGTCGTCTTTGAGGTACTGCGCCATGGTGAATAATGAACGTTGCGTTCACTTATAGCGACGGGCGCCGGCGCGTCAAGCGAGCGGGCGGATCGCGGCCTCAGGGGTCGACGGTGCCTTCGAGGATCGCGCGCGGGCCGTCGAGGAGCATGAAGCGCGCCTCCTCCTCGCCGACCCTGGCGAAGAGCGCCTTGATGCCGTCGCGCACGTCGGGGACGTCCTTGGCTGCGTGGGCGTCGCTGCACGCGGCGTAGTAGTAGCCGGCCTCGAGCAGCTGCTCGGCGGCCCGGCGGGGGGTGCGCCCGTACTTGCCGGTGAGCGCGGCGACGTCGAGGAGGAGCACCGCGCCCGCGTCGAGCAGCGGATCGAGCGAGGCGATGTCGTCGAAGACGGGCTCGTAACGCTCCGGGTGGGCGATGACGGGGCGGAGCTTGCGGCGGCTGAGGTCGAAGAGCCGCTCCGCGGCGCGGGCGGGGAAGCTCCGGGTCGGGAACTCGACGAGCGCGGCGCGGCCGCCCGGGAAGGGGAGGGCGCTGCCGTCGAGGAGGCGCTGGAAGACGATGTCGTCGAAGAAGTGCTCCGACGAGAGATCGAGCGCGGGCAGGTCGCGCGCGCCGGCCGCGGCCCGCAGCGCGGTGCAGGTCGCGTCGTAGGCGGCCTGGAGGCCCTGCCGGGTGTTGTCGAACATCCCGGGGCGCATGTGCGGCGTCGCCACGACGGTGTCGAACCCGGCGCCGCGGAGCGCGGTGAGGAGGGCGAGGCTCTCCTCGACGGTGCGGGCGCCGTCGTCGACGCCCGCGACCCAGTGGGAGTGCAGATCGATGAAGCCGCGCATCGTCGCTCCGAACTTAGCAAAGTTGGCCGCCCTCGTGCGCTGCGACCATCCTTCGCGTCGAGGAGGTGTTCGTGTCGCTCTCGTTATCGAACCAGCAGCTTGTGCCTCAGCTCGCGTCGGATGGCTGCGCTGGCGGCCAGCGCGGCGGCAGGCCGGGAGGCCGCGCAGAGCGCCCGGTCGATCCCGGCGCACCCTCGGTCGAGCAGGGCACACCGGCCCAGGATGAGGGGATCCCCACCTCCGAGCGGCGGCGCCGCCGCAGCGACGATCCGGTCACCGCGCTGCACTACCAGCTCTCGACGACCCGCGCGGAGGCGAACCTGGACGTCGTGGTCCTCGTGGACGACAGCGGCTGCCTCGTCGCCGGGGCGGGCGCGTGGCCGGCGTGTGAGGAGCTCGCCGCCTACGCTCCGCTCCTCGCCAACCCGGACGCCGTGCAGAGCGCGGCGGTCGGCTCGCGCATCGCCACGCTCACCGCCGACGTCGAGGTCCAGAGCCTCTCGGTGTCAGGCGGCGAGGTGCTGCTCTGCGGCCGTGGCGGCACGGCGGAGCGTGGCGCCTCCATTGCCCGGGCCGCTGCGGGGTGCTTGCGCATCCTCCGCGCCGCCTGAGCGGTCGCTGCGCCGCAGGCTGGGCGCTCGCACCCCCCGGGTTCGTGCTACAAGGGGCCGCGGCCTCAGGTCGCGCGCAATGCCCGGCTCGCTCGCACCCCCTCGGAACAGCCCGCCCGCCGTCGACGCGTCCCTTCAGGCAGACCACGCCGGTCTGGCCCCGTTGCTGGCCTCCAGCAGGGTGATCCTCTGCGTCGGCTGCGGCGGCGTCGGCAAGACGACAACGACTGCAGCGCTCGGCCTGGCCGCTGCCCGCCGCGGCAAGCGCGTCCTCTGCCTGACGATCGATCCGGCGCGCCGGCTGTCCCAGAGCCTCGGGCTCGAGGAGATGACGACGGAGGCGCAGACGATCGAGCCCGTCCGCTTCGCCAGGGCGGGGGTCGACGTGCCCGGCTCGATGACGGTCATGATGCTCGACACGAAGTCGACCTTCGACGGCCTCGTCGCGTCGCTCGCCCCCACGCCCGAGCAGCGCGACCGGATCCTCGGCAACGTCCTCTACAAGTACATCTCCACGTCGCTCGCGGGCACGCAGGAGTACATGGCGATGGAGAAGCTCTACGCCGTCAGGGGCGACCCGAGCTACGACCTCGTCCTGCTGGACACGCCGCCCACGGCGAACGCGCTGGATTTCCTCGACGCGCCGGAGCGCCTCGTCGGCGCCATCGACGGCGCGGCGACGCGGTGGTTCGTGCAGGCCTTCCAGAGCTCCGGCAAGCTCTCGCTCAACCTGCTGGCGCGCTCGACCGCCGCGGTGCTGCGGGGCATCGGCAAGCTGACCGGCAGCGGCTTCCTCGAGCAGATCGCGGGGTTCATCAGCGAGATGAACGCGGTCTTCGGCGGCTGGAAGCAGCGGGCGGACGCGGTGGCGTCGGCGCTCCGCGGCCCCGACGTGGCCTACGTGCTCGTGACGACGCCCGATCCGCTCTGCGTGCGCGAGGTGCTGTACTTCGCCGATCGCCTGCGCGAGCAGCAGATGCATCGCGACGCGTTCGTCGTGAACCGCGTCCACCCGGTGTACGGCGCGCTCCCCGGCGTCGGCGAGATCGCCGCCGCGCTCGACGGGAGCAGCCTTGCGCTCGCCCCCGGCGCCGCGGCGCGCCTGCTCCAGGCCGCCAAGGACGAGAGCCGCATGGGCAAGCTCGATCAGCTGAACCTGATCGCCCTCGAGGCGGCGCTCGAAGACGAGCAGAGCGCCGGCAGCGTCCGCGTCGACGTCCCGGCGTTCCCGTACGACATCCACGACGTGGCCGGGCTCGCGAGGATCGCCGACGTGCTGGCGCCGCTGCCCGGGGCGGCGGGGTAGCCCGGGGCAGCTCGTCGGTTCTTCTGGCTGCCCCGGGGTAACCCGGAGCGGTCGGTGAGGAGGCAGCTGGGCTGCCCCCGGCTTATCCCCGCCTATCCCCGCCGCCTGCGCTCCTTGTACTTCACGCGGACCGGCACGCCCTCCAGCGCGAACGCCTGCCGGAGCTGGTTCGCCACGTAGCGCCGGTAGCTGAAGTGGAGCTTGGCGGGATCGCTCGCGACGACGACGAACAGCGGCGGCGACGTCTCGGCCTGCGTGACGAAGAACAGGCGGGGCGCGCGGCCGCCGTGCGTCGGCGGCGGGTGCGTGAGCAGGATCTGCTCGAAGAAGCGGTTGAGCTCCCCGGTGGGCACGCGCTTCCGGTAGGCGTCGGCCACCTGGGCCACGGTCTCGATGAGCTTCGCCACGCCGCGCCCGCTGCGCGCGCTCACGTGCACGATCGGCGCCCACGACACGAACGAGAGCTTGTCGCGGGCGTCCTGCTCCGCCTTGGCGAGCGCCTTGCGGTCGAGGAGATCGATCTTGTTGAGGCCGATCACGACGCCGCACCCGCGATCGACCGCGAGGCCGAGGATCTTCGCGTCCTGCTCGGCCACGCCCTCGGCCGCGTCGCAGAGCAGGAGCACGACCTCCGCCCGCTCCATGGCGCGGATCGCGTGGATCACGCTGACCGCCTCGACGGCGCTGTCCTCCTTCGTCACCTTCGACTTGCGCCGGATGCCGGCCGTGTCGATGAGCAAGAACCGCTTCCCGTCGCGCTCGGCCAGCGTGTCGATCGGATCGCGCGTCGTGCCGGGCGTCGCGTCGACCAGCATGCGCTCCTCGCCCGCGACGCGGTTGACGAGCGACGACTTCCCCGCGTTGGGCCGCCCGATGATGGCGATGCGGAGCGCCCCCGCGGCCGACTCCTCGGGCGCCGCGGGCTTCGCGGGGAGCGCCGCCTCGATGGCCATCTCCAGATCCGAGATGCCGCGGCCATGGAGGGCGCTGATCGGGAGGAGCCGCTCCATCCCGAGGCGATACAGCTCCACCGCCTCCGCCTCGGCCTTCGGCGAGTCCGCCTTGTTGGCGACGTAGATCACGGGCTTGCCGGCGCGGCGCAGCAGGCCGAGCTCGGCGTGCTCGGACGGCGTGACCGGCGTCACGGCGTCGAGCACGCACACGATGACGTCGGCCTCGGCGATGGCGAGGTCGATCTGCCGCTTGATCCCCTGCCGCATGGGATCATCGCTCTCGGGGTCGAACCCGCCCGTGTCGATGAGCGTGAAGCGCCGTCCCCGCGAGGTGACGTCGCCGTAGTGGCGATCGCGGGTCACCCCGGGCTCGTCGTGCACGATCGCGACGCGCTTGCCGATCAGCCGGTTGAACAGCGTGCTCTTGCCGGTGTTGGGCCGCCCGACCAGCGCCACGATCCCGGCCGACGGGGGCGGCGCAGGCGCATCGGCCGCGGCGTCCTCGGCGGCCGCGATGATCTCCTCGGCCAGGTCCGCCGCGAGCTCCTCCCTGCCCTGCGCCGCCTCGTGGCCGATCGGCTCGGCGAGAGCACGGCCCTTGCTCGGGCCTGATCTGCTGCCCTTCTTCGATCCGGCGGCGCTCTTGCCGGGCGCCGCCGCCTTCTTTCCGGGAGCAGCAGCGCCCTTGCCGGGGGCCGCTGCGCTCTTTCCGGGAGCGGCAGCGCCCTTCCCGGAGGCGGCAGCGCCCTTCCCGGAGGCGGCAGCGCCCTTCCTGGCGGCGGCAGCGCCCTTCCTGGCGGCGGCAGCGCCCTTCCTTGGAGCGACGCCGCCCCTCTTCTTCTCGGGGGCGTCGCCCTTCTTCGCCGTCCGCCCGCCTCCGGCGGCTCCCTGGCTGCGCTTGTTCGATCTGGAAAGGGCTGGCTTTGCCGCGCTCACGAGGTTTCTCCCTTGTTGTAACCGAGCTCGTCCAGCCGCTCCCGCGACTCACGCCACTCCGGCGTCACCCGGACCCAGAGCTTGAGGTTCACCTGCCGGCCGACGAGCTCCTCTATCCGGAGCCGAGCCTCCGTGCCGATGCGCTTCAGCTGCTCCGCGCCGGCGCCGATCAGGATCTTCTTCTGCCCGGGCCGCTCCACGTGGATGGTCGCGTCGATGTGCAGCGCGCCCTCGCCTGTCGGCTCGACGTAGCGCTCGATCTGCACGGCGCTCGCGTGGGGCACCTCGGCCTTCGTCGCGCGCAGGATCTGCTCGCGCACGTACTCGGCGGCGAAGAAGCGCGTCGGCCTGTCGGTGAGCTCATCGGGCGCGAAGCCCCAGTCGCGCTCGGGGCAGAGCTTCGCCACCTCGTCGAGCACGCGCTGGACGCCGTCCTCGCGCAGCGCCGAGATGGGGACGATCGCCGCGAAATCCCGGAGCTTGGCGAACGCGTCGAGGAGCGGCAAGAGCAGCGCCTTGTCCCGCATCCGGTCGACCTTGTTGAGCACGAACACCACCGGCGCGTCGCTCCCCAGGTCCGCGAGCAACGTCAGATCGCTCGGGTGCGGCGCGAGCGGCGGGCCGTCCTCCCCCTCCTTCACGCGCCGCGGCAGGCGCGCGGGATCCGGCGCTTCGGTCACGAACACGATCACGTCGGCGCCCCGCGCCGCCTCGCGCGCCGCCTGGTTCATCACGCGCCCGAGCTCCGTGCGCGGCCGGTGGAGTCCGGGCGTGTCGAGCAGCGCGATCTCCGCCGGGCCGTGGTGCACGACCCCGAGGATCGCGTCGCGCGTCGTCTGAGGCGTCGGCGAGACGATCGCGAGCGGATGACCGAGCGCCGCGTTCAGCAGCGTCGATTTGCCCACGTTGGGGCGCCCGACCAGGGCCACGCGCCCGGATCGTTTCGGCAGCGAGGCGTCGGTCTCCTCCGTCCGCCTCGGCTCGGCCGCCTTCCTGCGCTGCTGCTGCGCGGCGCCTCGCGCGCCTGCCGTCCGGCCCGCCCGCTCCGAGAGCGGTCGCCCCTTCGTGTCGCCACCAGGGCGGGATCCACGCCCCGTCTGGCCGCGGGCCGCGCCGGACGAGCGCGCCGTGGGGCTTCTCTTCTTGCTCGTCTTGCTCGTCCGGGGCTCTTCGCCGGACGGCGCTCCCCGGCGGCTGCCTTCGCTACCTTTCTTGGCAGGACGGGGGCCACCGGCGGCCGGGGCGGGCTTCGGCGCCTGCGGGCGCGCTTTCGCGCCCTGGGGCGCGCTCTGGGGACGGGCTTTCACCACGCCGCGCGCGATAGCAGACGCCCAGGGAGGCTACAAACGCTTCCCCACGATCCGTGGTCACGCGCGCGCGAAGGCGGTAAGGGGATGCCCTGCATGTCGAGCGTCCACCGAGGGGACCCACAGCGCGGAGCCCCGCCCGCCGCCCCCGACCCGCACGCGAGCGGAGCCCCACCCCGCGCCGAGGCGCCCCCTCTCGAGGCGCGCTCGGCTGAGATCGGTGACGCGCCGGCCATGGACCGCGACCGCGCGGCCGCCGGGAGCGGGCGCGCCGGCCTCGCGAGGCTCGCGGCCGTCGCGCTCGCGGCCGTCGCGCTGCTGCCGCTGATCGGCAAGAGCGGCATCTGGGACCCCTACGAGCTCGACCGCGCCGACCTGGCCCGCCGCATCGCCATCCACGTCTTCGGCGCGCGCGGCGTGGATTTCCCCGACGCTCCCGGGCAGCTGCCGACCCTGACCGATCTCGGCATGGGCGAGCTCGGGTTCACGTCGATGGCGCTCGGCTTCCGCGTGTTCGGCCTGCACGACTGGGCCGGGCGCCTCCCGCTCGCGCTGTGGGGGCTCGCCGGCGCGCTCGTGCTCTACGAGTTCCTCGCCCGCCTCGTCGATCGAAGGGCCGGCCTCTACGGCGTCGCGGCGCTCGTGACGATGCCGCTCTACGTGATGCAGGCGCGCACCCTGCTCGGCGACATCGTCACGATGGCCGCGCTCACGATGGCGTTCTGCGGGCTGACCGGCGCGCTGCTCGAGGGCGGGCGAGGGGCGCAGCGCGGCGCTCTGCTCGCGTCGGCCGCGTGGCTCGCCGTGGGGCTCCTCGGCGTCGTCGCCGGATACCTCAGCCGCGGCCTGCTGATCGGGGTCGCCGTCCCCGCGCTCGGCGCCGGCCTGACCTGGCTCCTGCTCCGGACGTCCGGCGCCTGGCCCGCGCCGGAAGGCCGGGGGCCCACGCTGGGCGACCTCGTGGGCGCCGCCGCGCTGGTGCTCGGCGTCGCGGCGGCGGCGCAGGGCGCCCTCGTGCTCGCGAGCTCGAGCGCCGGCGAGCCGCTCCCCCGCGCCCTCGGCGTGGCGCTCCTCAAGAAGCCGCCGGTCGAGGCCACGTTCGATCTCACGCTGCGCCAGCTCGGCCACGCCCTCTTTCCATGGAGCGCCTTCCTGCCGTTCGCCGTCGGCCGGCTCTTCCGGGCCCCCGCCGCGGACCGAGCGGGCGAGGTCGTCGCCCCCTGCCTCGATCGCGAGGCCGGCGTCCGGATCGCCCTGATCGTCACGTCTGCGCTCGCCTACGGCGCCTTCGCGGTCCTCGCGCCGCACGCCGGGGCGCTCCCGTTCAGCGGCCCCGCGCTCCTCGCCGCCATCGCCGCGCTCGCCATCCGCGATCTCGAGCGCGGCGCCCCCTCCTCGCGAGCGCTCGCCGTCGGCTGCGCCGTGCTCGCGTTCGTCCTCTACCGCGATCTCGTCACCTCACCGGACAGGGCGCTCAGCGTCTTCTCGGTCGACAAGCCCGTCTTCCCGAAGAGCTTCGAGGGCGAAGCGGCCTCGGCGATGCGCTTCGTCCTGCTCGCGTTCGCCGGCCTCGTCTCGCTCACCTGGTTCGAAGAGCAGCCCCGCGAGCTCGATCGCAGCTTCAGCGCGTGGGCGCGGCGCGTCCTCGACGAGGTGCACGCCGGCGCCGCGGAGCTCGCTCGCATCTGGAACGGCAACCTGCTCTTCCTGCTGATCGTCATCGAGGCGGCGCTCGTCGGCGTCGGCGCGATGCTCTTCGTCGGCAAGCGCATCGGGTGGGGCACCGTGGCGAGGATGCCGGACCACCTCGCCGCGTACGGGATGAACGCCTGGTGGGCGCTGCCCATGGTGATGGCGGCGAGCCCCGTGCTGCTCCTCGTGGCGCGCGACGCGTTCCGCCACGCCGTCGCGCGCGCCTCCCTCCCACGCGCCGTCGGCACGCCGCTCGCCGGCCTCGTCGCCGGCTTCGCGCTGAGCTTCTGGTACTATCCGGCGCTCGCGGCCCAGCTCTCGCCGAAGGAGGTCTTCGCGTCCCACGAGTCCCTTCACAAGCCCGGCGAGCCGCTCGCGACGCTCGGCGTCCGGAGCCGCACGGCGGCCTATTACCAGGGCGGCGAGGTCACCTCCTTCACCGATGTCCTGCAGGCGTTCGACTGGCTCACCGCCGCGGGGAGCCCGCTGGACGGCGCCGCCGCTCCGGTCGTTCCCGCCGCTCGCCGCTGGCTCGTCGTGAAGTCCGACGATCTGCCCCGGTTGAACAGCCTCTTTCGCAAGCGCTACCGGCGCAACCTGCCCGTGCTCGACGGCCGCTCCAGCCAGATCCTCCTTGCGTCGAACGAGCTCGGGGGCAGGCCGAACGAGAGCTGGCTCGGCCGTATCGTCCTCGACGAGCCCGCCGCTCCCGAGAACCCGCTCGACGCGATGCTCGAGGATCAGCTGGAGGTGCTCGGCTGGGAGCTCACCGACGACGACGGCCAGAAGGTCTCGAGCGTCGTCCCTCAGAAGAGCTACCACCTGCGGACTTACTTCCGGGTCCATCGGCCGATCACCGGCAACTGGAAGATGTTCGTTCACATCGACGGGTTCCAGCGCCGATACAACGGCGACCACCCCGTGCTCGAGGGGCGCTACCCGCTGAGCCTGTGGCAGCCGGGCGACGTCGTCGTGGACGACCACGAGCTCCAGCTCGAGCCCAACTTCACCCCGGGCGACTATACGCTCTACTTCGGCCTCTTCGCCGGTGAGACGCGCTTTCAGGTGACGCGCGGGCCGGAGCACGAGGACCGCATCCGCGGCGGCGTCATCCGCGTGCGGTGAGCTGCCCTCGTGGGGGGCCCGACGCATGCCGCGGTGCGCGGCTCGTCTTGCGCGGCCCGGCGACGCACGCGTGCTCCTCCTCGTCGAGCGCCCTCGACGCGCGTGCGGAAAGCGGCTAGTCGCAGACTCATGACCGGGGGCCGTGGGGACTCGAACCATCCGCCCGACGCGCCGGGCGGTACGCCGCCGTCCTGCGCGCAAGCCGGCGCCTACGGCGACGCGCATCGCCCCGGCGAGGACGCCGAGCACGAGGTCCCCGCCCCGGATTCGCTCGACCGACGCTCGTCCGAGCGCCTCGACGTCACCTGGCTCGTGGACTGCGAGACCGATGACACGTTCCTCTACGCGTCCATCACCAACATCTCGGAGATGGGCATCTTCGTCCGCACGACGCAGCCCCTCTCGATCGGCACGCGGCTCACGCTCCGCTTCTCGCCGCCGGGGAACGACGGCTCGTACGTGCTCGAGGGGACGGTGCAGTGGATCAACGAGGTGCGCCCCCTCCACGACAACCCGAACCCGGGCATGGGGATCCGCTTCGTCGAGCTCACGCCGGACGATCGCGAGCGCATCGTCGGCACGATCAGGACGATCGCCTACATCCGCGACGCGCCGGTGAGATCGAATTGACGCTGGCGCCGCCGCGGCGGGCGCGGTGAGGTCGAGGCGCCGGGGACGGCGGAGGCGCGGGCCGCGCCGGCGATCCGTCAGCGGGACGTCGCGGTGTCGGCGGGCGCCGCCTGCGAGGGGCCCGCGGCGCCTTGCTCCGCAGCGCCTTGCTCCGCGGCGTCGCGCGGCGGCGCCGCGGGCATCGCCGCCTTGGGCGCAGCGCGCCGCGCCGCAGCGGCGGGGGCGGCGGCCGCCGGCGCCGAGTTCTGCGCCTGCGCGCCGGCGGCGTTCGCCTCGAGGCCCGCGAGCTGCTGCTCGGCGCGGTCGCCGTAGCCCTTCGCGGAGCGCAGCGCGAGCAGCAGCTCGCGCGCCTTCGCCGTGTCCCCGGAGGCCTGGTAGCAGCGGGCCGCCTCCCACATCGCGGCGTGCGCTGACGGCGTGCCCGGGTACTGCGCGCCGACCTCGTCGAGCTTGCCGACGGCGGCCGCGCAGCCCGACTTGCGCTGCAGCGCTTGCGCCTCGTGCAACGCGGCGCTCGCGCCGTCGTCCGGGGACGCGGGCGCCCGCGCGCTCTTCTCCTTCGCCGCCTCCGCCCTGGGCGCCTCGTTCGCCTTGGCTTCGGCCGAGCGCCGGCCGTCGCCTTCCTCCATCGCGACGGCCGCGGGGGTGGGCGCGGCGGCGCGGGGCGCCTCGTGCTGATCCGACGACGCGGGCTGGCCCCACTCGGTGACCCGCACCGGCGCCACGCCCGTCTTCGGCCGCAGCAGCAGCAGGCTCGATCCGATGACGAGCACGAACAGCGCCGCCATCGCCAGCTGCGGCCGCATCGCGTGGCTGCCGGCCCAGGCCAGCGCGCGGAGCGCCTTGCGCCGGAACGGCGTCTTCTTCTGCGCGACCTCGACGGCGTCGAGGATCCGCGCCTCGAGCTCCTCGCTCGGCTCCTCGAACGGCAAGGCGCCGACGTCGCGGGCCGCGCGCAGCCCCGCGAACGCCGACGCGCACCGGGCGCAGCCGTCCATGTGCCGCTTCATGGCCGCATACGTCAGCTCGTCGAGCTCGTCGTAGAGCGCGTCCATCACGTGCTGGTCGAACTTCTCGCAGTCCATAGGCAGCTCTTCCGGAGCGCTAGCGCAGCGCCCTCGCGTAATCCTCGTACTCCGAGAGGGCCTCCTGGAGCCGCTCCAGGGCGTAGCGCATCCGGCTCTTCACCGTGTTCTCGGGCACGCCCACGATGTGGGCGATGTCCTTGAACGGCACGTGCCCGATCTCCCGGAGCAGGAAGACCTCCCGCTGCTCGTGCGGGAGACCCTCGACGGCGCGGACGATGCGCTGCCCCATCTCGGTCCCGATCGCGACCCGGTCCACCGCGGCCTGGGGCGCCGGGTCCGCGGTCCGTTCGCCGAGCGTCGGGCCGTCGCCGCCCTCCCCGGAGCCCTGGTCGAGCGACGGGTGGCGCCGGAGCGACATCTTGCGCAGGTGATCGATGCAGACGTTGCGCGCGATGGCGAACGCCCAGGTGGTGAACCTGGCCTCGTGCTTGAAGTCGGAGGCGCTCTGCACGATCTTCACGAACACATCCTGCACCAGATCCTCGGCGATCGCAGGCCCGCGGACCTGTCGCAGGATGAAGTTGTAGATGGACGTTTTGTGCCGCCGGACGAGCCCGGCGAACGCCGCGCGGTCGCCGCCCTGGAAGCGCATCATCAGGGCTTCGTCCGTGACCTCCTCTCGAGAAATCGGGACCATCCTAGCTCCCGGCGCGGCCGAGCCTCTGCGGCGCTCCTTCGGCGGCCCGGGCGGCGGGGTGTTCGCGGCGGCGGCCGCGGCGTCGGATCGGACGCGCGGCGCGGCTCGAAGATCTGAGGAGCACTCCTTCCCCTGACACAAGCGCACCTTAGCGGATCCGCCCCCGAGCGAGCGAGCCCCCTTCGCCCGTGGCGCCCGCGGCCGGGGAAGGGCAGGGGACGGGCGCGCGCGCCGCGCGCCGCCGGTGGGGGGGAGCCGGTCGCGGTCGCGTGACGTTCTCGGGGCAGCGCCCTGCGGACCGGCCGAGGCCGCGGTCCGCGCCCGCCGCGGAAGGGCCCTCACACGATTTCGGCTGCGCCGTGCTGTGCTTGCTGTGCTGTCTTCGCGCCGTCAGCGACGGGAGCCTGCGCCGGAGGAGGAGGCAGGTGCCCAGGTCGTTGCGCTCGGAAGCCCGCCGCCACTAGACTCCCCGGCACCGGGCGTGAGGTCGCCCCCCTCTGCCGACGAGGGTTCAACCACGAGGTTACCTTTCGATGCGACTTATCAGGATGATGGCAGTGGGGGTGGGGGCCTCGTTCTTGATGTCGATGCCCGCCTTCGCGCAGGCCCCGGGCGGCGCGGCGGGCAAGGTCGCTGTTCCCGCCGCCTCTGTGGCGCCGGCGGCCTCCACAGCGCCCGCTGTCCCCGCAGCGCCCGCGCCTGTCAACGGAGCGCAAGCGGCTCCTGCGCCCGCTTCGGCGACGGTCGCCCCCGCTGCGGGCGCGACGGCGGCGCCCGGCGCGACGGCCGCCCCGGCGGCGCCTCCTGCCCCGACGAGCGCCCCGGCTGCGGGCGCGGCCGCCGCTCCGGCGATGGATGGTCCGACCTACGCGGTGCGGCTGCGCGATCTGGAGCAGCGCATCGACGAGCTCAAGGAGCAGATCCGCCGCAGCCACACGCGGCTCTCGCTCCTCAGCGACACGATCCTCTCCGGCGGCGGCGCCGGATCGCGCGCCTCGATCCGGTTCAACAACGAGCTGTCGTCCGCGTTCCGCGTCACGCGCGTGCTGATCGTCCTGGATGGCGCCGTCCAGTACAACAAGACCGATCAGTCGGGCGCCCTCGCCGAGCAGACCGAGATCCCGATCTTCAACGGCTCCGTTCCGCCGGGGGATCACACGCTCCAGGTCCTCGTGAACCTGCAGGGCAACGGCTACGGGGTGTTCTCCTACCTCCGGGGCTACCGCTTCGAGGTGCGCTCCAGCCATTCCTTCACGGCGGTCGAGGGCAAGACCATCAACCTTCAGGCGGTCGCGTTCGAGAAGGGCGGCGTCACGACCCCGCTCGAAGAGCGGCCAGCCGTCCGGTTCGTCGAGAAGATCGTGAGCGGCCTCTCGGATTCTCCCGGGCAGCCGTCCGGCGCCGCGGGTGGGAAGTAGGCTCGAGCTCGTTAGGACAAGCCACCATGACCTGGGACACCGGATCGCGGGTACTCCCTGCCTTGCTTGGCGTGCTCGCACTCGGCGCGGCGACGACCGCGGCCCCCGCCGAAGCGTGGGCCCTGGACGCTGAGCGCGCCTACACGGGCGCCTCTCAGCAGATCGGCAGCGTCACCTCCGGGCTGGGCGCCATCCAGGCGGCGATCCACAAGTCCCGCGGCGAGCAGCGCACGCCGGCCCAGCGCATCGCGGACGCCCAGCTCCTGATGGGCTCCAGGGATTACGAGCGGGCGGCGAACGTGCTGAACCAGGTGGTCGAGAAGTACCCCGACCATCCGACGGCGTACCCGGACGCGCTCACGCTGCTCGGGGAGACGTACTTCCGCTCGAAGCAGTACCTCTCGGCCCGCCGGGTCTTCCAGCGGGTCGTCGCGAGCGGCGCCGAGCCGCGCTTCGCCGCCTACCAGGCGAAGGCGCTCGGCCGGCTCGTGGACATCTGCCTCCGGATCAAGGACTACGACGCGCTCGACGCCGTCTTCGCGTCGATGAACGGCGTCCCGGCCTCCACGGCGGGGAGCGCCCTCGCGTACGCGCGCGGCAAGGGCCTCTACGTGAAGAAGGACTTCGGCGGCGCGAAGGCCTCGCTCGGCGCGGTCGACCCGCAGAGCGAGTACTTCCACCAGGCGAGGTACCTGCTCGGCCTGATCGCGGTGAAGGAGGCGACGCCCCCGCCGGAGCCGCTCAAGGAGGGCGAGGCGCCCCCGGCGGTGCCCAAGACCCGCTACGTCGCCGCGATCGATCTGTTCCAGAAGGTGACGCAGCTGCCGGCCGACACCTCGGAGCACCGGCGCGTCATCGACCTCGCGTGGCTCGCGATCGGGCGGCTCTTCTACGAGGCCGACCAGTGGTCCCAGGCCGTGCAGGCCTACGGCCACATCGACCGCGTCTCGCCCGAGTTCGGGACGATGCTCTACGAGCTCGCGTGGGTGTATGTCCGCCTGGGCGACGTGGATCGCGCCCAGCGGTCGCTCGAGATCCTCGCGATCGCCGAGCCGGACAGCCAGAACATCGCGGACGGCTCGCTGCTCCGCGGCGACCTGATGCTGCGCGCGGGCCGCTTCGAGAAGGCGCTGAAGGTGTACGAGGGGGTCCGCGCCACGTACGACCCGATGCGCGCGCGCGTGGACGCCTTCCTCGGCTCGACGAGCGATCCAGCGGTCTACTACGACAAGCTGAGCCAGGAGCAGATCGAGGCGCTCGACACGACCACCTCGCTCCCGCCGCTCGCGGTGCAGTGGGCGCGCGAGGCCGAGGACGGCCCGGCCGCGTTCGCGGTGATCGACGACATCAACCACTGCCGCGAGCTGATCAAGCAGTCGAACGAGCTCATCGAGAAGCTGAACGCCGTGCTCAGCTCGCCCAACCGGGTGCGCGCGTTCCCGGAGCTCAAGGCCGGCGAGGAGAAGGCGCTCGCGCTGCTCAACCGGGTCGCGCTGGCGCGCCTCGCGCTCGGCCAGGGCATGGACGACGTGGAGGACGACTCGCTCTCGGGCGAGATCGGCGGCGTGCGCGCGAGGCGTAGGGCGCTGGAGAAGCGCCTCGCGCGGGTGCCCGTCACGGACGCCGACTTCCAGGATCGCGAGGCGCAGGCGCTCAAGCAGTGGAACACCCAGTCGCAGCGCTTGCAGCAGCTCACGCTGCAGATGGACTCGCTGCAGGCGACGGTCAACGGCCTCAGGCGGCTCCTCCGCGATGGCCCGCACGCCGGGGTCGTCCGGGATCCCGCGAGCGTCGCCCGGTTCGAGATCGAGCTCGCTCAGAACGAGCGCGACCTCGCGCTCTACCGCCAGCAGGCCGACGTGCTCCGCAAGCAGATCAGCGCGGGCCGGGTCCAGGTCGGCTTCGGCGATCAGCGCTTCATCGAGGACGCGCAGGTGCGCAAGGCCCACCGCGACGCGTTGACGCGCGAGGCGCAGCTGGCCGCGGCGGGCGCCGGCGGCGCGGAGCTCGCGGCGTACGCGCAGCGCATCACGCCGGTGCTCCGCGCCGGCGACGCGGCGGACGCGAAGGTCGAGGCGGCGCTCCGCGACATCGAGGGGGAGGTCGCCCAGAAGTCCGCGGGGCTCCGGCAGATCGTCGGCCGGGAGACGGCGAACGTCGTTCACTACTCGGTGCAGCTCGATGGGCTCGATCGGGAGGCGCGCCTCGTCGTCGGCGAGGTCGCGATGCGAAACTTCGGCCTCGTCCGGGACCGGCTGAAGAACATCATCCTGCGCGCCGACGTCGGCATCACCGAGGAGGCGTGGGAGGTCCGCGAGGAGCAGATGACGCGCGTTCGCAGCCTGCAGGTCGAGCGTGCCCGTGAGGATCGGGTCCTCAAGGAGGAGCTCAACGAGGTCCTCGACGACAGCGGCGATCCGGAGGACGAGAAGTGAGCAAGGAGCGTGGTGGCGCGGACGCGCCGCAGATCTCTGGCGCGCCGCGCGGAGGGGCAGGGGCGCAGCTCCTCGGATCGGCGGTCGCTCGCGCGCCGCGCGGCGCTGTGCGAACGGTGCGCCGTCGCCCGCGCGGCGCCCTCGGGTTTGCCAGCCTTGCCCTGGTGCTGGCGGTCGCGCCGCTCGCGCTCTCTCAGCCGGGCGGCCAGCCAGCGCCGGCGGCGTCTGCCGTTCCCGCGACCGCGCCGACCCCGGCTGCGCCTGGCGCCGTGGCCGCGCCGACCACGACTGCGCCGACCCCGGCTGCGCCTGGCGCCACGGCGCCGGCTGCGCCAGCGGTGCAACCCTTCGCGCCGTCGATGTCGGTCGGGCGCAAGCAGGCGCCGCCGCCTCCTCCTCCGACGCCGGCCCAGCTGGCGGCGCTCGCCGCGCTCGAGAAGGAGGCGGCCGCCTACGAGAAGGCGGCGCGCGACTACCGGAGCGCCATCACCCGCATCGTGCAGCACCACTACGAGGACCGGCGCCGCCGCATCCTCTCGTCACTCGACCGCGAGATCGAGATCGAGAGGAAGGGGCTCCGCGACGCCCGGGAAGAGGCGATCCGCCGGCTCGAGGTGTTCGTCGAGCGCTACAGCGGCCCGAACGCCCACCCCGAGAACACGCCCGACGCGATGTTCCGCCTGGCCGCGCTCTACGAGGAGCGCGCGCGCACCGACAACGACGCGAGCGAGGATCTCAGCGTCGCGCTGCTCCCGGCCATCGCGCTCTACAAGCGCGTCATCCGCGAGTTCCCCCAGTACCGTGAGCTCGCCGGGATCTATTACTATCTCGGCCATGCGCTGAACGATTCGGTCCGGTTCCCCGAGGCGCAGCAGGTGTGGCGCTCGCTCGTGTGCCACGCCAAGTATCCCTATCCCGTCGAGACCGACCCGACGGATCCGACGCGCGACACCGTCGGCAAGCTCCCGCAGGACCACGACAACGATTACTGGACCGGCTGGGAGGCGCGCCACCCGACGCCCATCGGGTCCACGCCGGGCGGCCGGGCGCTCCAGGCCACGCGCAAGGGCGCGCGGGGGCGGGCGCCCGTCACCGAGGACGAGACGGCGTACGTCGATCCGTATCCGGACGATTGCCAGCCGATCCCGCAGAAGACGGCGCTCGGCGCGGAGCCCCGCTACGTCGCCGAGGTCTGGTGGCAGATCGGCGACTACCATTTCAACGAGATCGACCGCGCCGGCGGCCCGTTCAACTACAACAGGGCGGAGTCGGCGTACCGGCAGTCCATCAAGTACAAGAAGCCTCCTGTCCACGGCGTCGCGATGTACAAGCTCGCCTGGACGTACTTCAAGCAGCAGCGTTACGAGACCTCGGTACGCCAGTTCATCGAGCTGCTCCGCTACACCGACGAGCAGGAGAAGCTGACGGGCGATCCTGGCGCGGATTTCCGCGCGGAGGCGTACACCTACATCGCCGGCTCGCTCACGTACCTCGACTTCGTCGGCCCCGGACCGGACGAGCCCTACGTCCCGCGGAACGACGTCCTCGACGTCGAGACCGACCCGCGCATGGCCGAGCAGAAGATGCGGATCGCCATCGAGCGCGTCCAGGATCCCAAGCTGATCCCGCAGGATCAGAAGTGGACGGTCGAGATCTACAAGGCGCTCGCGCTGGAGTTCAAGGAGCTCAATCAGTACCGGAACACGATCGAGGTGAGCGAGATCCTCCTCAGGAAGTGGCCGATGCACCGCGACGCGCCCGTGGTCCAGAACCAGATCGCGGACATCTACGACACGCTCACCTCGCAGTCGCGCGAGGGGACGGCCGAGCGGGCGATGAACTCGGCGAAGGCGCTCGAGGCGCGCACGAAGCTCGCCCAGTACGTCGGGACGACCCCGTGGGTCGAGGCGAACAAGGACGATCCCGAGGCGATCCAGACCGCCGAGCGGCTCGTGCGCGGCGGGCTGCGCCGTGCTGCCGCCGATCACACGAACGCCGGAAGCGCGCTCGTGCAGCAGGCGCTGACGGTCGGCGACAAGGAGACGCGCGACCCGATCTTCGAGCGGGCGCTCGGCGAGTACCGCCTCGCCGCGCAGGGCTGGGCCGGCTACCTGGCCCAGGACGAGAACGCCCCGGACGCGTACGAGAGCCGGTACTGGCTCGCCGACGCGCACCACATGGTCGTGGTCATCACGGTGGCGATGGATCGCTCGCCCGCGACGCACGAGATCGAGCAGGCGAGGAGCTCGGCGGTCGGCGTGCGGGACTCCAACGAGGACGACAAGTACCTGCAGCCCGCGGCGTACATGGTCGTCGACACCGCCCACCAGGCGCTCCTGGATCGACACAAGCTCTTCCAGCGGACGAGCGGCGCCGAGGGCATCGAGCCGCGCGAGAAGGTCAAGATCGTCGGCGAGGGCGACCAGCAGCGCGTCGTCGCCGAGCCGCTGCCCCCCCAGGTCCAGGCGGCCGTCACGGCGCGGGACGAGTACATCCAGCGGGTCCCTCCCGCGCTCGACGCCCCGAAGAACATCGACCTCTACGCGTTCCAGGCGGCCGACTACTACTTCCTCTACGGCCAGTTCGCCGAGGCGCGCAAGCGGATGGAGCCCATCTACGAAGCGCAGTGCGGCAAGACGGAGTTCGGCTACAAGGCGTGGGAGCGGCTCACGACGATGTCGAACCTCGAGAACAACGTCGAGCAGAGCCGCAAGCTCGCCGAGGCGGCGCTCACGCGGAGCTGCGCCGTCAGCGAGGAGCAGAAGCTGAAGGAGGGCGACATCGCTCGGCCGACGATCTCCCGCGGCTATTACATCGACGCCGCCCGGGCCTTCGAGAAGGCCGAGAAGATGCCGGACGGCCCCGCGCGCGTCGCCGCCTGGCGCGAGGCCGCGGCGCTCTACAAGGTCGCGCTCGAGAAGGCGCCGGCCCGCGACGAGGCGCCGGAGGCCGCCATGAACGGCGCTTACTGCTACAAGCAGGTGGGCGACTACGACCAGGCCATCGCGATGTACTCCCTGTTCATCAAGGAGTACGGCAGCGAGGAGAACCTGTCGAAGCTCGAGAAGGGCGATCCGGGCGCGAACCCTCCGAAGAACCCCGACCCGAAGCGCTACGCCGAGCGGGTGAAATACCTGAAGCAGGCCTACGACGCGCTCTCCGCCGCGTACGTCCTCTTCTTCAACTACCGCAGCGCGGCCGAGACCTACGACACCATCGCTCGCAACGGCCGGTTCGAGCAGGCGGCGCGCCGGGACGCCGCGAGGAACTCGGTGTTGCTGTACGCGAACATCGGGGAGCGCGACAAGATGACCGCCTCGCGCGCGACCTTCATGAGCCTGAACCCGCCGCCCGAGCAGAAGGCCGACATCGATTTCCTCGTCGCCTCGGCGGACCTGAAGGCCTGGGACGAGCGCGGGGCCGACGAGGGCCCGAACCGCGCCGCCCGGACCAAGGCCACGCAGTCGATGGAGGCCTATTACGCGGCCAACAAGAACAACCCGGCCGCGAGCGGGTATGTCGTCCAGGCGGCGTACCATGCATCCAAGATGCGCGCCGCCGGCGGCGACCCGAAGGCGCGGGATTGGTGCAAGAACACCATGACAGCGTTCACGTCCTTCCGGAGCTCGGCGACCGGCGACAAGGTGAAGGCCCTCGGCTCGGTGCAGGCCGACATGGCGGCGGAGTGCGCCTATAAGGCCATCGACGATCGCATCAAGGCCGAGTTCGACTACGACACCGGCCATCACCGCTACGAGGGGGTCATCGATCAGGTGAAGCGGGCCTTCGAGGCGGATGTCGCCAAGGCCAACGACAGGTACTGGAAGGAGCTCCAGGAGGTCATCACCGCCTACGAGTCGCGCCCGTGGTCGGTGGCCGCGCGCGCGCGTCAGGGCTCGCTCTACGACTCCTGCCGCACCGGCCTCTACAACGCCCGCCCGCCGGGGCTGAGGCTGTACACCGACAAGGAAGAGAAGCTGCTCAAGCTTGCCGAGACGAGCGATCGCGAGGATCTCCAGGAGACGGCCGACGCGCTCCGGCAGAACCGGCGCGAGCAGTGGCGCGCGGCGCGCGAGCGGCTCCTCAACGACGCCGACAAGGCGATGGTCAAGTTCTACGTCGAGTCCGTCGTCTGGGCGAAGGCGTGGAAGGTCCGGAATCCAGCGGTCGACCTCGCGATCCAGCGGCTCGCGTTCTTCACGGACATCCTCGGCGACGCCAAGCTCCGCGAGTGGAGCCAGGGGGTCATCGATCCCGAGACGAAGCGCCCGTTCGAGTACAAGGATGGCCTCTTCCTCCGGACGCGGCCCGGCATGACTCCGCCGCTCGCGCCCGACGGCCTCCCCCTGCCCCTGCCGGTCGTCCCATGATGCGCCGCCTCCCTGTCTCCCTCTTCGCCAGCCTGCTCGCGGTCATGTCGCCGTTTGCCCTCGCGTCCTGCGGCGAGGAGGCGACGCCGCCGCCCAAGGTGCCCACGGTTCCAGCGGGGCCCGCCGCGACCGCGCCCGTCCAGGCGCCGTACGGCATGAACGACATGCCGAGCTCGGCGCGCCCCTACGATCTGCCCGCCCAGACGGCTGCGCCGGCCATGAACGCCCGGGCGGCGGCGCTCTACCAGAGCGGCCTGCAGGCGTTCGCGACCGGCGATCTCGTCAGCGCGAGGGCCCAGTTCGGCCAGGCGACGCAGGCCGACCCGCGCGCGCACCAGGCCTTCTATTCGCTCGGCGTGGTGCAGGAGCGGCTCCGCGACGCGGGCGCCGGCGCGAGCTACCGCCAGGCCTTCACGCTCGTGCCGGACTACGAGCCCGCCATCATCGCCTACGCGATGCTCCTCGCCAGGAAGACCCAGCTCGGCGAGGCCGAGCGGCTCCTGAGCGAGAAGCGCGGCCAGATGCCGAAATCGGCGGCCGTCGCGGCGACGCTCGCGGAGGTCAAGTCGCTCCAGCGGGATACCGGCTCTGCCCAGCGGATCGCGCAGGAGGCGCTGAAGATCAACCCCGACTACCGGCCGGCGATGGTGATCATCGCCCGCGATCACTACAGGAACCGGCGCCTCGATCTCGCGCTGTACGCGCTCCAGGCGATCCTGGACGGGTTCGAGCCGGTCAGCGAGAACCCGCCGCGCGACAGGGACAACGCCGAGGCGCTGCTGCTCCGCGGCCTGATTTACCGGGAGCAGGGGCAGCGCGCCGCGGCGCTGGAGGAGTTTCGCAAGGCGGTGACGCGCCGCCCCGATCTCGTCGAGGCGCGGGTGCAGCTCGCGACCTACCTGCTCGAGGCGGGCAGCGCCCAGGAGGCGCTGCCGCTTCTCGAGGGCGCCGTCCGCTTCGATTCCGAGCACGTCGCCGCGCACCTCAACCTCGGGGACGCTTACCGCCTGCTCGAGCGCTACGCCGACGCGAAGCGCGAGTTCGACTGGGTGCTCGCCCGCGACCCGAACCTGCCTCAGGTCCACTACGACCTCGGCCTGCTCTACCTGTTCGCCCCCGCCGTCCCTGGCATGACGCCGAAGCAGCAGGTGGCGGAGGCGATAAAATCGCTGACGAGGTTCCAGGAGCTGCGCAACAAGGGCCAGCGCGACGACTCGGAGGAGCTCCTGAACCGCGCCAAGCTCAAGGAAGGGGAGCTCAACGCGGCTGCCGCCGCGGCCCAGCCCGCGGCGCCTCCTCCTGCCGCCGCGCCGGATGGAGGCGTCGCCGACGCCGCGACCGACACGTGAGGGAGACCATGAGCATGTACAAGGCACTTGCGCTGGGTTCGGTCCTGCTCGCGATCCTCGGCCACGGCGCGCCGGCGGGCGCGCAGGAGAAGGGCAAGCAGCGCGGCGTCATCACGCTCGCGGAGGTGACGATCACGGGCCGCATCCAGAAGCCCATCGCGGCCGTCGACGTCAGCCGGATCCAGCCGAAGCTCACGCTCGCCGAGCTGCGTCAGCCGTTCCTGGACCGCATCGAGCAGGCGATCTTCAAGGAGCCGTTCTAGGCGGCCGGTGTGTCCGCCGCCGCCGTGCTCTTGAGCGCGCTGTCGATCGCGTCGAGCGCCGCCTGCGCCGCGATCTCGTGGAAGCACCCCGCGCAGGTCGCGCGCGCGGCCGGCGGCGACCTGATGTCGCTCGCGCGCTCGCTCCGCGCGCTGCCCGGCGAGGCGCGGCTGGCGGAGCTCGCGAGGCGGTCGCCGCCGGAGAGCTGGGAGCGCCGCCTCGCGATCGAGGTCATGGCCGTCGCCGACCCGCGCGCGAAGATCGCGGCGGCGAACGAGCTCCTCGCCGAGATCGAGCAGCGGCTCGACGCCGGCGCGGGGTGGCCACGCGCGGCGGCGCGCCTGTCGGCGCTCGCCGCGCTGTTCCTGGCCACGCTCTCGTACCTCGCGCAGGCCGGCCCCTCGGTCATCGCGCTCGTCCTGGGCGCGGGGGGCGCCGGCGCGATCGCGTCCGCGGCCGCTGGGCGGGCCGGCCGCGCCGCTGCCGCGCGGGGGCGCGAGGCGATCGACGGGCTCGTGCGGGTCGCCCTGGAACCGCTCGATAACGCCGATAGCGCCGGTAACATCGACGATGGCGTCGGGGGCCCCGGGCGCCCTTCCGGATCGCCCCGACGCGCTCGCCGGGCGCCCCGGTGAGCGCGGCGCGCTCTCCTGGACCGCCCCGAGCTGTCCGTGTACCCTCGCAAATTATGGTGCCCTCCGCTGCGCGGCGCGTCGCTCGCGGATCCGGGCCCGGGGCCTGCGGGGCCCCGGAGCGCGGCCCCGCAGGCCGCGCGCGATCGCGATCGGCGCCCGCTTCGTCCCCCCTCTCCCGGAGTCCTTTGGAATGACCCAGCAGCACCCGCACCCCACCCCGTCGCGCCCCGGGCAGCCCGGGCAGATGACCGCGGTCATGCGGGCGGTCGCACCGGTGACCGGCCCGAAGGTGCTCAGGATCGGCCTGGTTCAGGGGGGGAAGGTGATCGAGGAGCGCGTCATCAAGCAGCGCACCCACGTCACCATCGGTCCCAGCGAAAAGAGCATGTTCGTCATCCCGAGCAAGAGCATCCCGCCGAATTTTCGGGTGTTCGAGCTCGTGGGGGGCGAGTACTTCCTCAATTTCCTGGACGGGATGACCGGCCGTGTCGCCTTCAAGGCCGGCGTCTCCGAGCTCTCCGCGCTCAAGTCGTCGGCCAAGCGCGTGGCGGTCGGCAATGTCCAGGCCTACCAGGTCCAGCTCAGCGAGGAGGCGCGCGGCAAGCTCGTCGTGGGGGAGACGACGTTCCTCTTCCAGTTCGTCGCGCCGCCGCCGGTGCAGCCCAAGCCGCAGCTGCCCGTCTCGGTGCGGTCGGGGATCGCGAACGACATCGACTGGACGACCACGATCATCGCCGCGTTCTCGTTCCTGTTCCACTTCGGCGCCGTGGGGTCGATCTACTCCGACTGGATGGACCCGGTGGTCGACGATGAGATCGACGTCGCGCAGCTGCTCGAGTCCGTGAAGCAGCTGCCCCCGCCGCCGGTGGAGCAGCCGAAGGAGGACGTCGAGGCGCCGGCCGCGACGGCGGCGCCTGCTGCCGAAGCGCCCAAGGCCGCTGGCGGTGGGAACAAGGGGGCGGCGGCCGCCAGCCCGGGGAAGGGCTCTGGCGGGATGAGCGACGCCCGCGCGTCGGCGCTCACCAACGAGCTCGCGCAGCTCGACATGCAGATGCTTGGCGCGCTCAACTCGAGCGGGAACGCGACCGCCAGCGTCCTGAGCTCGGGCGACGTGCCCACCGGCTTGCTCGAGAACGCGGCCGCCTCAGGGGCCGGCGTCGGCAAGGGCGGTGTGGCGGGATTGAACATGGGCGGCGCCGGGAGTGGCACCGTGCGACCTGGCGCGGCCGGCGGTGGCGGCCTCGCCACGATTGGCAATACCGGGACCAGCGGCCCTGCGACGGCCGGCTCGGCACAGACGGTCAAGGGGCCGGTGGGCAACGCCCAGGTGGGCGGCGCCGCAGTCTCCGGCGGGAGCGTCTCGAACGCGCCCTCCGTCGTGGCCGGGATGACCGCCGGCTTCCGTCGTTGCTATAACAAAGGTCTTCAAGAGGACCCGAGCATGAAGGGATCGGTCCGGATCACCGCGAAGATCGGCCCCAACGGCGAGGTGCTCTCGGCGACCCCCTCCGGCGGCGGCGGGCTGTCCGGTACGGTGGTCTCGTGCGTCGTCGCGCGCGTCCAGAGCGCGCAGTTTGCGCCGCCCGAGGGCGGCGGCGCGACGGTTGTGATTCCTGTCACTTTCGTGAGCCAATAGCCCCCGATGCTCTCCGGGTCTGTGAACAAGACGCAATTCTCTCTCCTCGCTTGCACGTGAATGGCGTGCTGACGTCGCGCATCGAACCGAGAGAGCGCCGTACGGGGGCTCCCGACGGACGCGCGCTGCTGGCTGCTCGGCATGTTCATTGCGTTTTGACAATTACGTCTACCCGCACCTATACTGCGCGGGTCTGACTTCCGGAGGCTTCGATGAAGCGTGAACAGATCCCTGGCTTCGCCGCAGTGGCGCTGATCTCGGTCGTGGTCGGCCACGGGATCGCCGCTGCGCAGGCGCAGACGGCGCCTCCGCCGGACGCCTCCGCCGGCCTCGCGCGGCAGGTGACGCTCTCGCCCGCAGAGCAGCTCGCGCAGAGCGAGACCTACCTCGCCCGGATGGACGGAGCCCGCACGTCGGTTCGTCGCCAGCTGGAGACGGCCCGGTCGCAGCGCGACGTCGTGAAGACGCTCTGTCTTGACGACAAGCTGAATCAGATCGATGTCGCCATCCGCTCCGCCCGCGAGCGGCGGCAGGGCCTGGAGCTCGCCGTGAATCGGCGTGACGTCGATCTCTCCAACCATGAGTTCACGATCCTGACGGTGCTGCGGCAGCGGACTGAGCAACTGACGGCCGAGGCCAACCAGTGCATCGGACAGGAAGCGGGCTTTATCGGCGACAGCGCCGTGACGGCGACGATCGATCCGAACCTCCCCAAGGACGATCCTTCCGAGTATCCCGTCAGCCAGATCATCATCGAGCCGCCTGCGTGCAGTAGCTGTTTTCGGTAGGCGACCGCCTCTCTCGGATTGCCACTGCCCAATAGGCGATGAAACTTCGTGAAACCATAGCCGCTGCCGCAGTCACACTCACTCTGTCCCCGGCGTTGGCCCTGGCGCAGGATCAGCCGTGGCTCAAGGATCGGCGCTACACCGAGGGCATCGGGATACGCAGCGGCGATCTCGAGCTGCATCCCGGAGTCGCTGCGGAGTTCGGTTATGACTCCAACTTCTTCCGCCGGGACGAAAACGATTATGCAGGCCTCAATGATCGCGGGCCTGTTGGCTCGTTGCGGCTCCGGATCACGCCGTCGTTTTCGCTCTCGACGCTGAGCCAGCAGCGCTACGAGGTGACGCCCGACGCGCCGCCGCCAGACGTCGAGTTTCGCGCCGGCATCGCCGCGACCTATGAAGAGTTCTTCCCTGTATCCGGCAGCGAGGTCGGGCAGGATCGGCTGAGTGAGCAGCGGAACATCGGCGGCCTGCTCGACGCCAAGCTGACGATCCTGCCCCGGCGCCCCTGGTCCGGGATCCTCGATGCGTCGCTCGGCCGGACCATCGCCTCTTCGGATCTCGGGATTTCCAACCAGAGCTTTCGGCGCGTCCACGCCGACGCCGGCGCGGAGCTCGTGTGGACGCCCGGCGGGGGGCTGCTCGACTGGCGGCTAGGTTATCGCTTCCTGGGCACGTTCTTCGAGGTCGACGAGTTCGACAGCCTGACGAACTTGCACCACTCGATCCGGACGCGGGGTCGCTGGCGCTTCTTGCCCCGCACCGCGCTCATCTACGACGCGTCGCTCGGGTTCGTGAATTACCCGAACCCGGCCGCTCAGCTCTCCTCTCATCCCCTGCGCGCGCAGCTCGGTATCAACGGCCTCGTGACGTCGTCGTTTGGCCTCCTCGCGATGGCCGGCTGGGGCGCGAGCTTCTACACGTCAGACAGCCAGGCCGAGGTGCACGACTTCGACAGCGTCATCGGCCAGCTCGAGCTGAAGTGGTACCTGACGCCGAACCCATCGGCCGATCCCGAGGCGGCGACGCTCGCGCTGTCGTCGCTGTCGGCCGGATTCACGCGCGATTTTCACGACAGCTATCTCTCGACCTACCACGAGCGCGATCGCGGTTACCTCAAGCTGACCTACTTCTTCGGTGGGCGCTTCCTGCTGATCGCCGACGGCGGAGTGGCGGCCCATGTGTATCCTGCGATTCCGGGGGACGGGATCAACTCCACGTCTTCGGGTCCCTGGACAGACGTCCGCGTCGACGCGTCCCTGTTCGGTGAGTACCGCATAGGGGATTCGCTGGGGATCAACTCGACGCTACGTTACGGCAACAACATCAGCGGCAAACATCTGACGCCTCCGCGGGAGACGACGCCGAACTACCTCGGATGGCAGCAGTTCGAGGCGTACCTGGGCGTGCGCTGGTTCATGTGATGCGGCGCTCTGGTCGGTGGACCGCCGCCGTGCTCGCGCTGGCCCTGGCTGCGTGCTCATCGCGAGCGCCCCAGCCAGCGAACCTGCCTGCGCCGGTGGAGGCGACGACCATCGGGGTCGGCGACGTGTTCGAGCTCCGCATCGTCGGAGAAGACAAGCTGCCCTCGACGTTCACCGTCGCGCCGGATGGCACCGTCGACTTGCCCTACCTGAAGCGGCTCAAGGTGTCGGGCCTCGAGCCTCAGGAGGTCGCGGAGCTCGTGCGCGCGAAGCTCATGGAAGGGCAGGTCCTCACCGACCCCAGCGTGAGCGTGAGCATCAAGGAGTACAACTCGAAGCGGGTCGAGGTGCTCGGCGAGGTGCAGAAGCCCGGGTCCCTGCCGCTCCAGCCCGGCATGACGCTGCTCCGCGCCATCTCGATGGCGGGAGGGTTCAACAGCATCGCGGACAAGGATCGGATCACGATCCGCAGGAAGTCTCAGGGCAAGACGGTGTTCACCACCGTCTCGGTCGAGGACATCATCGACAACAAGATCCCCGATGTGCCGCTCCAGGCAGGGGACTCGATCCACATCGCCCAGCGGGTCTTCTGAGCGCGCAGGCGCCGTCCGCCACCTCTCGACCGAGGTGGCGCGGTCGCTCTCAGTTCTTTCGCGCGAGGCGGAACTGCTTCCTGCCTGTCGCCGCGTCGACGGTGGGAGGCTCGATGCGGAGCATCGTCAGCGAGACCTCGCGCACGCGGCCGTCGCGCTCCTGGCGGAGGCGGATCCGCTCGCCATCCGAGCTGATCACGGTGCAGTCGCCGAAGTGAAAGTGGGTCACGCTGTCGCCCACTTCCGGATAGGGCTCGTCCTCCTGGCGAGGACGGATCGGGCGTTGCGGTAGCGGCGTGGCGGCGAGCTCCGCGGAGCCCGTTGAGGCCGCGCGCGGCGGCTCCACGGCGGGCGCCGGAGGCGTCGCGCGCGGCGGCTCGATGGCGGGCGCCGGGGGCGTCGCGCGCGGCGGCTCCACGGCGTGCGGAGGCGTCGCGCGCGGCGGCTCCGCGGCCTGCACCGGAGGCGCCAGGCGGGGCGGTTCGCCCGCGAGCGCGGGGATGGCGGACGACTGGGTCGCGAGCTGCATCGCGCCCGTTCGATCGTCGAACACCCGCACCAGGGGCAGGTCATCGAACGCCGTGACGCGGAGCTCGAGCCCGTAGACGCGCGCCCACACGAGCTCGCCGGCGGCGAGCTGGAGGCCGACGCCCGACTCGCGGGCGAGCGTGGCGGACAGCCGAAGCGAGGTCTCTCCCTGCTGGAGCGCGATGTTCCCCGAGAGCGCCACCACGTCGCACGGGCCGTCGAGGACGCGCGTCTTCGCGTAGGTGCGGGAGGCTTGATCGAACAGCGCCACCTCGGCCTTCTCCAGCGAGCCTACCCCCTCGATCCAGCCGGAGCGCGCCTCGGCCTCATCGAGGGCGCGCACCAGCGCTGCAGGGAGCTCCTCGCCCCGGTCGAGGCGGATGATCAAATGGCGGGCACGGCGTGCCTCGAGGACATTCATCTCTGTTTCTTTTCTCCGGTCGTCGAGGGGGCTGCGCCTGGAGCACCCGGGGCTCCTTCAGAGCGCCGAGCGCGGGTCGCCGTCACCTCGATCTGGGGCGCGCCAGGCGCGCGCTTGGCTGATGGGTCGCCAGCGGCGGCCGTGATCCGGTCCGCCGGCAAGCCCGCGGTTGCAAGGAGCTCCTTGACGGCGCTAGCGCGCGCGCCCGCGAGCTCGAGGGCGCGCGTGGACGGATCGCCCTGACGATCGGCGTAGGCCTCCACGATGACGATGTCGAGGGGCATGCGCCCGCGCATGAGCTGGGCGATCATGCCGAGCTGCGCCGCGAGGGCCGGCGGCACGCGGGCGCTCGCTGCCGGGAAGCGGGCCAGGCCGTCGAGGACGACCTGATCGCCGGACCACCGCGGCAAGGACCTGCCGGCCGGCTCAGGGCAGCCGTCGGCGTCGTTCGTGCCGTCGATCGTCTCGGCGGTCATGGGGCATGCGTCGGCCGCGTCGACCACGCCGTCCTCGTCGTTGTCGGGCTCGGGGCATCCGTCGTCGTCCTGGAAGCCGTCGCGATCCTCGGCGTTGTCCGGGCACTGGTCGCTGGCGTCAGGGACCTGGTCGATGTCGTTGTCGGGATCGGGGCACCCGTCGTCGTCCTTGAAGCCGTCGACGTCTTCGGCGCCCATGGGGCACATGTCGCGCGCATCCAGGATCCCGTCGCCGTCGTTGTCGGGATCGGGGCATCCGTCGCTGTCCTGGAAGCCGTCGCGGTCCTCGGGGTCGTTCCGGCAGGCGTCGGCGTCGTCCGGGACGCCGTCGCTGTCGTCGTCCGCATCCGGGCATCCGTCGCCGTCCTGGAAGCCGTCGATCGTCTCGGGCTCGTCCCGGCACCTGTCGCGACCGTCGGGGATCCGATCGCCGTCGTTGTCGGGCTCGGGGCATCCGTCGCCGTCCTGGAAGCCGTCGCGATCCTCCGCGACGAGCGGGCACTCGTCGTCGCGATCGAGGACGCCGTCGGCGTCTGCATCGCGCCCCGTCGGCGCATAGCGGAGCCCCAGGTTGAACCGGAAGCGCGGCGCGGTGAGCGCGCCGCCGGAGGCGAACGGGATGGCGCCGCCGCCGCCCGCGGACAGCGAGACGTCGCCCGCGAGCAGCGGGGCGCTCGTGGCCGACAGGATCCACTCCGCCGGCACCAGCGGCGGGGCTCCGGCGGGCTGCTCGGCGAGCGTGTAGAGGGCGAACGCCTCCGCGGACGCTGTGAGCCAGCGGTCGGGGAGCACGTCGACCGAGGCGCCGAGGGCGCCGAGGAGCTGGGGGCCGACCTCGGTGTCGATCAGCGTGCTCGAGCCACGCAGCCGGGCCCCGACCTCGGTCGCGAGCAGGAGCTTGCCGAGCCGGTACGCCGCGGTGACGCTCGGCGCGAGCGTCACGGTCCCGGCGCTGGCGAACACCGACCCGTCGCCGGTGGGCACGCCCAGATCGAGGCGCGCTGCCAGCGAGAAGCCATCGAGCGGACCACGCCGGGCCGGCGGCACGATCGCGAACGCGGCGCCCAGGCGAGCGTCGCGCATCACGCTGCGCTGGAGCTCCGTGTCGGTGCCGAGGACGTCGGAGAAGCCTGCCCCGTCCTGGTACAGGGTGACGGGAGCGGCGACCGTGACCTCCAGGCGATCGGTGAGCCCGAACGACGCCAGGAAGGTCGCGTCGACCATGTTGTCCAGCGCATGGATGACCGTCCCCTCGGGGTCGGGCGAGGCGGTGCGCAGGCCCACTGGCCGCGACAGGTAGCTCGCCACGAGGCCGAACGAGGCCTTCGCGCTCGGAGCCGTCCCTGTGCTCCCCACGGCGAAGAAAGGGCCGCCGCCTGCGTGAGGCCAGAGGTTGTCGGCATCGATACAGCCCGACAGCCCGCTGGCCGGCGCGCACTCGTCCGCGCGCGCCGGCGCCGGAAGGAGGGCCGCCATGAAGACCCCGGACACCGCCAGCAGCGGGAGGCTCGATCGTGCAGGCTCCCTCCGGTTGGCGCGCATCGCGCCCGACCCTCTACTACTGCCGGGGGGAGAGTCAAAAGAGCAATCGACGCGCCGCGATCCGCTGGCGTCCGCGGCTTGGTTTGCGTCGGAATGCGTCGTGCTCCGCGGTCGCGCTGGCGCCGTGCTAGGACCACGCCCGGCCGGGGCCGGCGCCGCCGGCGTCCGCACGACCATGATCGACGACTCACACCCGCTCCTGCTCGGCTCCGGCTCGCCGCGCCGGCGAGAGATCCTGACCACGCTCGGCCTGCCTCTCCGCGTCGCGGCGGCCGAGGTCGACGAGGCGGGGCGCGCCGCCGAGGACGCCGCTGCCTACCTGGAGCGCGTCACCCTGGCGAAGCTCGCGGCCGCGCGGCGCCTGCGCCAGGCGGCCGGGGCGGGCGCGATCCTCGTCGCCGACACGTCGGTCCTCCTCGGCGATTCCATCCTCGGCAAGCCGCGGGACGAGGTCGACGCGCGCGCCATGCTCCGCGCCCTCTCGGGCCGCGAGCACCAGGTCTGGACGAGGTTCGCGATCGCCGGCGGCGATCGGGCCGACGTCGCGACGGCATCCGCCCCGGGCCTCGCCGAGGCGCTCCACGCCGAGACGGTCGTGACGCGGGTGCGCTTCCGCGAGCTCGACGACGGCGAGGTGGCGTCGTACGCGGCGACCGGCGAGGGGCTCGACAAGGCCGGCGCCTACGCGATTCAGGGCATCGGCGCGTTCGCCGTCGCGCGCATCGACGGCTCCTATTCGAACGTCGTCGGTCTGCCCGCGTGCGAGGTCGTCGCTGCGCTGCGGGCCACCGGCTTGCTCGCGCGCTTCCCGCTGTCGCTCGCGCGCTCGTCATGAGCGACGGCGCCTCGGTCGCCGCGCGTCGGCGCGACGCGGGCGCGATTTTCGCGCTCGCCCTCGCCGCGCGGCTCGCCACGGTCGTCTGGGCGGCCGGGCGCTTTCCGCCGACCGCCGACGGGACGTACTACCAGCGCATCGCCGAGCGGATCGCGGCGGGGCTCGGCTACACGTGGCTATGGCCGGACGGCGCCGTCACGTACGCCGCGCACTACCCGGTGGGCTATCCGGGCGCGGTCGGCGCGCTGTACGCGCTGCTCGGCGCGCACCCCGCGGTCGCGATGCTGCTGAACGCCGTGCTCGGCGCGCTCGCGGCGCTCGCCGTCCATCGCCTGGCGGCCCGCGCCGCGCCGCGCTCGCGCGCCGTGCCGGCGCTCTCCGGCGGCCTCGTCGCCCTCCACCCCGGGCTCGTGGCGTATACCCCGGCGCTCATGACCGAGGGCGTCACCGGTTCGCTCGTCGCCTGCGCGGCGTGGGCGTCCGCGAGGGCGCGCGAGCGCCGCCCCGCGCTGGCCCCGTTCGCCGTCATCGGGCTGCTCATCGGCGCCGCCACCCTCGTCCGCCCGCAGGCGCTCCTGCTCGCGCCCCTGTTCGCCGGCCTCGCCCTCTCGGGCTCTCCGCCCGCGGGCGGTCCCCGGCTCCTCCCCCCGTTCGCCGCGCGCGCGGCGCCCGTCCTGCTGGCCGTCATCGCGGCGCTCCTCGTGTGCGCGCCCTGGACCGCGCGCAACTGCCTGCGGATGAACCAGTGCGCCCTGGTGAGCGTGAACGGCGGATGGAATCTCCTCATCGGAGCGGACCCGGCGTCCACCGGCGCCTGGGCGCCGGTCCAGGTCCCCGAGGCGTGCCGCGAGGTCTTCGACGAAGCCGGCAAGGACGCCTGCTTCGGCCGCGAGGCGCGCCGGTACATCGCGGAGCACCCGGGCGAATGGCTCGGGCTCGTGCCCAGGAAGCTCGCGGCGACGTTCGACTACTGCGGCGCGGCCGGGTGGTACCTCCACGCCTCGAACCCGTCGGCGTTCAGCGAGGCCGACAAGGTCGCGCTCGGCGCCGTCGAGACCGTCTTCGAGCGCGTCGTCCTCCTCGCCGCGCTCGTGTGGGCGGCGCGCCGGCCCGCGCAGGCGCCCGGCGCAGCTCGCCTTCCCCTGCTCGCGCACCGCGCGCTCGACGTCGCTCGGCTCGCGCTGTTCGCGCTGGGGGTCGTCGCCGCGCTGCACCTCCACGCATGGGTCGGCTACCTCGCGCTCCTCGGCCTCGCGCTGCTCAAGGGCCGCGCGCTCCTCCGGGCGCCGGTGCTGGCAGGCGCCGCGCTCGCCGTCCTCGCTGCGACCGCGGCGACGCACGCCGTGTTCTTCGGTGCCGGGCGTTACGCGCTGGTCGCGTTCCCGCTCCTCTCGGGGCTCGCCGCCCTCGCCGCGGCGCGCCAGGAAGCGGATCGGCCTGCCGCCGGCGCGCCCCGCGCGACCACCCACATGCCCGCCGCGCCCCTCACGCCGCCGGGCGGGCGCCGGGGCGGGCCGTCGGACGACGAGCTACTTTGACAGCGCCGCCTGGGCTGCTGCATCCTAGGCCCCCGTCGGCTCGGGAGCGCGTGCCCCCGGCTGGCGAACCTGGAGGAGAGACGGATGCCCTTGATTGAAACGGAAGAGGCGGCGCGCCGCCTCGCGCGCGCCATCGCGAGCGATCTCTCGCTCTACAACGAGGAGAAGATCGTGCAGGGCATCCAGCAGGATGACCTCTTCACGGTCTTGTCCGAAGAGATCGAGGAAGGGCGCGCCCTCTACAAGAGCCGCGTCTCGCCGGACCTCTACCAGAAGAACTTCTACGACCGCGCCCTCATCGACATCCTCATCAAGTCCAAGGGCCACATCAAATCGAAGATCTGGTAGCGAGCGCCCGCAGCTGGTCGAGCGCCTTGCGCATGTCCGCTGGCAGCGCGCTCTCCCAGCGGACGGGCTTTTGCGTGGCGGGGTGGATGAACCCGAGCACGCGCGCGTGGAGGGCTTGCCGGCCCAGCTCCTCCGCGATCGCCCGTACCGCCGGCCTCTTCGGCGGCTTGCCGTAGAGGGGGTCTCCGAGGACGGGGGTCCTGCCGCGCTCGGCGAGGTGCACCCGGATCTGGTGGGTGCGGCCCGTCTCGAGCGAGCACGCGACGACGGTCGCCGCGTCGCCGAGCCTCTCGAGCACGCGGACGTGCGTCACGGCGCGGCGCGGCGCGGCGACGCGTGAGCCGGGCGCGCCGGCCCCGGCGCCGGGTCCGCCGGCGCCGCCGCGGATCCACGACGTGAACCGGAGCCTGTCGGTCGGGTGCCGGCCGTGGAGCGTGTCGTAGGTGGCGTCTCGCGCCTCGCCGGCGACGATCGCGGCGTACTCGCGCTCGATCGCGTGCCTGGCGAACCGATCTTTCAGCGCCTCGCGGGTGGGCTCGTCCTTCGCCACGACGAGCAGGCCGCTCGTCCCTCGGTCGAGCCTGTGCACGATCCCCGGGCGGACGTGGCCCATGGGATCGCGCGGATCGGCGGGCGCCAGGGCGAACCCGGGCAGGGCGAGCAGCCCGTTGACCAGCGTGCCGGACGCGTGGCCGCGGGCCGGATGCACGACGAGCCCGGCAGGTTTGTCGATGACGAGCAGGTGCTCATCCTCGTACACCACCGGGACGGCCACGTCGGGCTCGGCCGCGGTGGACGAGGGCGGCGGCTCTTCGGGTCGGACCTCGACCAGCGCGCTCGCGCGCACCGCCACCGACGCGCGCGCGGGCTCCCCGTCGACGAGGACCCGACCGGCGGCGATCCACCGCTGCACCGCCGCGCGAGAGGCCGCATGGCCGGCGCGGTCGAGCAGGTGGACGACGAGCTTGTCGAGCCGGTCACGAGGGTCGCCGTCGTCCACCCGGAACCGGAAGTGGAGCGCTTCTGCACCGGCAGCCATCGCGTTCGTCACGGACGTCGTGCGCGGCCGGGCGATGCCAGGGTGAGGGCGCCGCGGCCGCGCGATCAATACTCCGTGTCGCCCTCGTCGTCCTCTTCGGCGGCCCCGAGCTCGGGGTTGAGCGCCACGTGCGACTCGAGGTCCTCGAGCCGCTGCGCTTCGCGCAGCTTGATGAGGCCGCACTGCTCGGCGAGGTACAGGTCGAACGCGGTGTAGCGCGGGAAGACCCGGACGTTCGTGTCCTCGTTGTCGAGGCCGAGGATGACGAGCTCGCCGTCCCGCCTGGCCTCCCCGAGGTAGAGCGCGTTCCATGGCTGACCGGGGAGGTTGGGCAGCCTCACGAGCTTGGCCCGGAGTCGCGATTCGGTCCAGCCGAGGTCGGTCTTCGCCTCGGCCAGCTTGCGGACCGAGGTGAGCTTCGGTCGAGGCGCCGACGGGTCCTGGCCGAAGCGATGCTTCCCCTTGAACCGCGGGCCCAGGCTATCGAGCCTGAAATCGAACTCGAGGAACGCCCGCAGCGTGGGCGGCAGCTCGACCATCAGCCTCGACTCGAGCGCATCGAGAGCCGCCTGGCTCGCCCCCTCGGCGGTATGGCTGGAAGGGCGCTTCTTCAGTTGCGCGATCACGCGATGCACAAGCTCAACGCCACGTTCGATCGGTGCCATGTGTCCACGGGCCGCGGTTACGCGGTGTTCTTCAGGACCCAAAGGGCCTCACTGGGGCCGCGTCTCTGGGCCCCGACTGTTGCAGGCTCGCCGCGCGCTCGGTCGGCTCTCTACATCGGCCGACCGGGTGCGCATCCCTCTATGGTGCCTACCGGTCCGGTCCGCTCGGTGTCAACCTGCGATCGCACTGCGATCGATCATTCCTCTTCTCCCTGAAGTGCTCGCCTGGTTTCCCGTTTCCCGTCATCCTCGTCTCGAGGAGCGCGGTCCGCCTCTCCCGCGTGCGCTGAAGGCGCGCCGCGCTCGCCAGATCAGGACGGCGGCTGCGATGAGCACCACCGCGGCGCCGATCCCGAGGATGACCCATTGTGGCGCAGGGTAACGCCCGCGCTGAAGGCCAGGGGGCGGCCGCTCGTACTCGATCTGGAGCTGCGCGCCCACCGGCCCTCGTTACACGCGGATGCTCCGACCCGCAACTGATCCCGTGGCGCGAGCTGGCCGGCTCGGCGTGCAGGCCAGCTCGTGAGCAGCCCTCGCGGCTGCTCGGGCCGGCCGCGCAGAGCGAGGAAGCGCGCTCCAGACCAACACCTCGCCGACCGGCCAGCGCCAGCGGATCAGAACTTGCTTTCCTGGAAACTCGGGGTTGTCAAGTGGACCAAAGCGCGGGCACCGTGCGGCCGGTGCGAGAGATGAAGCCGGGCTCTTCAGTGTGGGTCGAGGGGGCGCTTCCGCGGCCTTCCCGGATTCGACGGTACCTCATCGCGCTCGGCGCATGGGCGGCGCTCGGCGTCCTGGCGGGAGCGTGCGGCCGGACGAGCCTCCCCGACCTCTCGAACGCCGGCGCTGGAGGGGGCGGCTTCGGTGGCGCGACGAGCGGCAGCATGTCGACCTCATCGAACGGAGGCGAGGGCGCCGGAGGCTTCGACGCGTGCGGCGGCCCCACGGACTGTGACGATGGCGACGACTGCACCAGCGACGACTGCGTAGGCGGGCGCTGCGACCATCGCCCCCGCGACGACGATCGGGACGGCGTCGGCCCGACGTTCTGCGGCGGGAGCGACTGCAACGACCTCAACCCGTCCGTCTTCCCGGGCGCGCCGGAGATCTGCACGGACGCCGCGGACAACGACTGCAACGGCGTCAGCGACTGCTTCGATCCCGCGTGCGCAG
Organism: Sorangium sp. So ce281; assembly: GCF_051527395.1. Lineage (NCBI taxonomy): Bacteria > Pseudomonadati > Myxococcota > Polyangiales > Polyangiaceae > Sorangium > Sorangium sp. So ce281. The sequence goes on along the minus strand of NZ_CP150322.1, from coordinate 7,789,656 downwards.
CAGGGGAGATCTGCGGCTGCACCCCGAGCCCTGCCGGCGAGCGCTGTCAGAACGGCGCCGACGACGACTGCGACACGATCGTCGACTGCTTCGACGCGGACTGCTCGGGGACGCCGGCCTGCGGCTGCTCCGCCTCGGAGGCCGGGAAGTGCGGCAACGGCGTCGATGACGACTGCGATCTCGCCTTCGACTGCGACGACGCCGACTGCGGCTCCGACCCGCTCTGCGCCTGCAGCGCCCAGCGCGAGCGCTGCGACAACCGCGAGGACGACGACTGCGATCTCCTGGTCGACTGCGGCGATCCGGACTGCCGCGGCATCTTCCCTTGCGCGTGCGAGCCGCCCGGCTCGCCGGAGCGGTGCGAGGACGGCGTCGACAACGACTGCGACGGGCGCGTCGACTGCGCGGATCCGCAGTGCGTCTCCGCGCCGGCCTGCGCGCGCTGCGTGCCGGAGATCTGCGACGACGGCGTCGACAACAACTGCGACGAGCGCGTCGACTGCGCGGACAGCGCCTGCGCCTTCGCGCCGAACTGCGAGCCGACGCCGGAGCGGTGCAACAACCACGTCGACGACGACGGCGACGCCCTGGTCGACTGCCAGGACCCGGACTGCGCGAGCAGCCCGGTGTGCGTGCTCGAGCAGGCCAACTGCCTGTCGCCGAAGCGCATCCCCGGGACTGGCACGTACACGGGGGACACCACGGGGCACGTGAGCGAGACCCGGGGTGAGTGCGGCGGCGACGCCGGCGAGGCGGTCTTCTTCTTCGTGCTCACCGCGCCGTCGCGCGTGCACGTCGACTCGCGCGGGTCGGCCTTCGACACGGCGCTCTACGTTCGCACGGGCGTCTGCAGCTCCGGCCGGGAGATCGGCTGCGACGACGACAGCGGCGGGTCGCGGGCCTCCCTGCTCGATTTCGGCATCCTGTACCCCGGCACCTATTTCGTCTTCCTCGACGGCTTCACGATCGATCCCGCGAGCGGACCGAACGAGGGCCCCTTCGTGCTCAACGTCGAGATCGTCCCGAACCCGCGCGAGATCTGCGACGACCACCTCGACAACGACGGCGATCACTACGTCGACTGCGCTGATCCCGGCTGCGCCACCTTCGGCTCATGCCGGAGCTGCGCGAAGGGCGCCGCGCCTGGCCCCGAGTTCGGGACCGCCGCGTGCACCGACGGGATCGACAACGACTGCGACGGCGCGCTGGACTGCGCTGACGAGGACTGCAGCGCGAGCGACGTCTACGTGACGGAGTGCTGTAACGGCCTTGATGAAAACGGGAACGGGTTCCCTGACGATTTCACCTGCCGATGCGCCTCCGACGCCGATTGCGACGAGGGGCAGATCTGCTACACGCACACGTCATTCACGTGCGGTTTCCCGTGCGAGAACTTCCTCGGGAGCATCTGTCCCTTCGTGGCGCCGGGCTCGCACTGCAACGACGCGACCCATCAGTGCGAGTTCTGATGGGCGTCGAGGTGGCGCCGCCGCCCCTTTCGCGCGGACGGCGCTCCCCGGCTGGCGCTCGTCCAAGCTAAGGTCAGGTCATGGAGATCCTGATCATTCGCCACGGCCACGCCGTGGATGACGCGCCGGACCTCGGCGACGCGGGTCGCTGGTTGACGGGCAAGGGGCGCAAGCTGACCCGGCGCGTCGCCAAATGGCTCGCGAAGCAGGAGGACCGCTGTCCTGGGGTGATCTGGACGAGCCCCCTCGTGCGCGCGGTGCAGACCGCGGAGATCGTCGCCGACGCCGCCCGGCTGACCGACGAGGTGTCGGTGGTCGCCGAGCTCTCTCCCTCGCGCGACACGGCCGAGATCCTTCGCCGGCTCTCGCAGCACCAGGGGGCTCAGCCGCTGGCGCTGGTGGGGCACGAGCCTTCGTTGTCGGCGCTGGTGACGTCGCTGCTCGGCGATGGCGGCTGGGCCGGCCTGAGCCTGAAGAAGAGCGGCGTCGTCGCGGTGAGCTGGGACGGGCGCGGGCCGGGGACGCTGCGCTTCGTGTTGGATCTGAAGGCCATGAAGGCGGTCACGCCGGTGAAGGACGCGCAGCAACAGGCGCCCCGCGCGCGGTGATGGCGTCGACGGGCGCCCGCGCCGCGGCGCCGTCAGCGCACCGCTCTCTCCACGGCGCTCAGCACGTCGACGTCGCGGACGCCGTCCGCCTCGGCGCGGTACGACAGCACGATCCGGTGCCGCAGCGCCGGGATCAGCAGCGCCCTCACGTCGTCCACGTCTGCGGCCGCTTCGCCGCGGAGCGCAGCGCGCGCCTTGGCCGCGATCACCAGCGCCTGGCTCCCGCGCGGCCCCGCGCCGTAGCGCACGTAGTCCCGGACCTCCTGCGCCGCGCGCTCCGCCCCCGGCCGCGTCGCCCGGGCGAGGCGCACCGCGAGGTCCACGGCCTCGTCGGTCACCGGGATCCGCGGGACGAGGCGCCCGATCGCCAGCACCTCTCTCGCCTTGAGCACCGCCGCGATCGCCGGCGGCTTCCCCGAGGTCGTCCGTCGCGCCACCTCGCGCTCCTCGGCCTCGCTCGGGTAGGTGACGTGAATCTCCAGCAAGAAGCGGTCGAGCTGCGCCTCTGGCAGCGGGTAGGTCCCTTCCTGCTCGATCGGGTTTCGCGTCGCGAACACCTGGAACGGGTCGGGGAGGGCGTGCGTGGTGGTCCCGACGGTCACCTTGCGCTCCTGCATCGCCTCGAGCAGGGCGGCCTGCGTCTTCGGCGGCGTCCGGTTCACCTCGTCCGCGAGGACGAGGTTGTGGAAGATGGGGCCGGGCTGGAAGCGCAGGCTCCGCGACCCGTGCTGCTCGTGCAGCACGTCGGTCCCCGTGATGTCGGCGGGCAGCAGGTCAGGCGTGAACTGGACGCGCCCGAAGCTGAGGTCGAGCGCCCTCGCGAGCGACGACACGAGCAGGGTCTTGGCGAGCCCCGGGACGCCGACGAGCAGCGCATGCCCGCGCGCGGCGAGCGTGATCAGCATGGCCTCGACGACGTCGTCCTGCCCTACCACCGCCGCCGCGATCGCCGAGCGGAGCCGCCTGGCCCCCTCCGCCGTGCGCTCGAGGAGCGCGGCATCCGAGAGGGCGGTCGATTCCTCCTCGGCGGTCGTCTCGGCGTCATTCCTGTGCTCGGGATCGCTCATACGGGCAGGGCTCGTACCCCGAGGCCGCGATGCCGACAAGGACCCGGCGAAGCCGGCTCTCCCCGCGGCGCCTGTCCTGGCCCGTGGAGGTTTGCTCGGACAGGTGAGCCGGTGTTAGCAATCGATCGCAATGGCGCAGAGCTCTGAGGCCCGGGAGAGGAGGGGGGCGCACGCGGCGGACGTGGAGGCGCAGCGCGAGCTCGAGGTGAGCGAGCCAGCGGACGAGCCGGGCAGCGGCAGCGCCGGCGCGGCGGAGGACGGCGCGGGAGCGGCCGCGAGCGGCGGCCAGGGCGGCCCTGGGCAAGGCGGCGCGGAGAGCGGTGAAGCGCCGTCGGCGCCGCTCGAGTCCCTGAGCTTGCACGACGGGCCGATCCCGCACGCGCCGCTCCCGCCGGTCGCGGCGCCGTGGCGCTCCTACAAGGAGATCCTCGCGAGGCTGGCCCAGCGCGTGCTCGACGCGCAGCGGCCGATCCGCATCCTCCAGGCGCTCCGCTGGGAGGCGGACGTCGAAGAGCAATTTGTCCGCTCGAAGCAGCGCGAGCTGCCGAAGGTCGCCTACTCGGACGATCTGGGGTTCGACCCGGAGGCCAAGCAGCGCGAGCTCGAGGAGATCCTGCGCGACGCCGAGCGGGAGCTCGGCAAGCGCGATCGGCTCGGGCAGATCCTCCGCGCGACGGCGGACGAGTACCGGAAGGTCGTGAGCATGCTCATCGGGCGGGGAACGAAGGCGTTCTACGCGCTGTCCCGCGAGCTCTACGGATCCCCGAAGGACAAGCTGCCAGACGGAAAGACGAGCGTGCGGGACATGGGGTTCGTGCTCTACGACCTCCTGACGGCGATCGGCGGTGAGCGGCTCGGCCCGTCGCAGCAGCGGGAGATCACGGCGGAGATGGCGGCGCTCGATCTGAACGCCCGCTTCGACCGCTTCTTCGGCGGCGCGTCGATCCGCGTGCAGGTGGACGACTCGCTCCTCGCGGACGCCGCCGCCGGCAGCGACTACGTGAAGATCCGGAGCGGCGCGATGTTCTCCAAGAGCGATGTCGACATCCTCGAGGCGCACGAGGGGTGGGTGCACGTGGCGACCAGCCTGAACGGGCAAGCTCAGCCGGTGGCGCGCTGGCTCGCGAAGGGGCCTCCGCGCACCACGGCGGTGCAGGAAGGGCTCGCCGTTCTGGTGGAGATCCTCACCTTCAGGAGCACTCCGCGTCGCGCGAAGAAGCTGAACGACCGCATCCTCGCGGTGGACAAGGCGGAGGACGGGGCGTCGTTCCTCGACGTGTTCGAGTGGTACCGCACCGAAGGTTACGAGGAAGACGAGTGCTTCCAGAATGCCAGGCGCGTCTTCCGCGGCGGCGTGCTCGCGGGAGGGGCGCCGTTCACGAAGGACGCCTGCTACTGTAAGGGGATCGTCCTCAACTACGCCTTCATGCGCGCGGCCATTCAGCACGATCGGGCGATGCTGATTCCCTTCTTGTTCGTGGGGAAGGTCGCGCACGAGGACGTCCCTGTCCTCCACGCGCACATGACCGACGGGATCATCCGCCCGCCTCCGTATCTCCCGCCGATCTTCGACGACATGAACGGGCTGGCGATCTGGATATGCTATTCTTCCTTCTTCTCCCGCCTGGGGGGGACGGCGCTCGCCGAGCACTACGGCAGGATGCTGGAGCGCTGAGGGCGGCCGACGCCGGGGCCTCGGTTGCGCCGGCCTCCTTTCGGTACGTGCGGCGGTCGCCTACGGAGCTGGCGCGGCGCAAGCCGCGGCGCTCGGGCCCGCCGCGTGCGCCTCGGCGATCTCGCGCGTGACCGCGAGCCAGATCCTGCGCCGGGTAGCGTCCGGCACCTCGGGGATGAGCCTGGCGGTGCTCATGAGCGACTCTTCGTCCGCCCCGCGGGAGCGCTCGGCGACCTGGAGGCTCAACGGATCGTGGAGTGCGCGTCGGTCCTCGGCGTTCATGCGCTTCACCGCCACGCGGAAGTCTTCGCGGGCCAGCCGGAGGCGGTTGCGCACCGTGTTCTCCTTCACGTCCAGGTCGCGCGCGATGTCGGCGGTCGTCAAATCGAGCAGATCGTGCATGATCAAGACCACGCGTCGCTCGGAGTCGAGCGCGCCGAGCAGCCTGCCGACGAGCTGGCCGCTTTGCTCGCGCGCGAGCAGCTGTTCCGAGGTCAAGCCGGGGTCGGCGAGCTCGAACGGCCAGCTCGCCCCGGCGCCGACCGCGATCTCTCGGCGGCGGTGGGCGCGCCCGCGATAATGGCCGACCTGTCGCCACGCGATGCCGAACAGCCAGCGCCTGAGGGGCTCGCCGAGCGGGCTCGCCGTCGGTGGCGCCCCGCGTTCCAGGCTCGGGGCGCGGTCGCAGGGGGGATGTCTGGCGCGCGCCTCGTCCGAGCAGCGCCTCGGATCGAAGCGATCCAGCGCGTGATACGCAGCGATCAGGACGTCTTGCAGGACGTCGTCGACGTCGCGCTCTGCCACCCCGAGCCAGCGGAGCGCTTGTCGGAGGAATGACAGCCCGACAGTGTACACGGTCTCGAAGCTGGGCCGCTCCAGGAGGGGCCCATGCTCAACAAGCTGTTGCATGCCTGAACTTACGTGCAGCAGCCCCCTCTGATTTGAAAATCGTCCACCCCTCCGACGCCACCATTAAAAAGTAATTTTTGTCACATTCTAGGCGGTGTCAGCCTGGTCCGGCTGCCCACGGAGAAGAACGGCGAGGCAGCGCGCTGGTCGACGTGCGGCGTGCGCTCGGTTTGCGCTCGGTTTGCGCTCGGTTTGCGCTCGGTTTGCGCTCGGTTTGCGCTCGGTTTGCGCTCGGTTTGCGCTCATTTGCCTTGGAACACCGGTTTCCGCTTCTCCATGTACGCGGCGAGCCCCTCGCGCGCGTCCTCCGACGTGAACAGCTCGGCCTGGAGCTCTCGTTCGAGGGCGAGCCCCTGTTCGAGCCCTACCTCGCAGCCCGTCTGAACGGCGCGCTTGATGCGCCCGACCGCCAGCGCCGCGCGGTCCGGCAGCGTGAACGTGTGGCTGTACGCGAGGATCCGGTCGATGAACTCGTCATGGGAGGCCGTCTCCCAGACGTCATTGATCAGGCCAACCGCGAGCGCTGTCTCGAAATCGAACGTCTGCCCCTCGCACATCAGCTGGATCGCGCGTGATTTGCCGATGAGCCTGGCCAGGCGCTGGGTGCCTCCGGTGCCAGGCAGGACGCCCAGCGTGACCTCGGGGAGGCCGATCTTGCCGGCGCCTTTTCGGGCGATGCGGAGGTCACAGGCCATCGCGATCTCGAGACCACCGCCCACCGTGTGGCCGTTCAGCGCGGCGATGCAGAGCTTCGGCGTGTGCTCGAGGCGGCTCAACGTCTCGTTCGCGTGGAGACAGAAGTAGTATTTGAACGTCGGGTCCGACTCGCGGAGCATGTTGATGTTCGCTCCTGCGCAGAAGAACTTTTCGCCGTGCCCGGTGATGACGATGACATGGACATCGTTGTCGAAGCGGGCCTCGAGGATGGCCGCGTCGAGGTCCTTCATCATCTCGTGGGTGTAGCCGTTGACGGGCGGATCATTGAGCGTGAGCAGCGCGACGCCTGCAGAGGTGGCGTAGTCGACGAGGGCCATGGGCGCTCTTTACCAAACCGTCAGAAAAAGCGCTGCCCCCTGGTGGAAAGGCGCGGGGTTGTGCTACCCCGCAGGGACGTGCTCATGAACGCGCAGGACGTGCGGCAGAAGTTAAAAGAACTCATGGTCGAGGAGCTGAACCTCGAGGGGAAGACGCCGGCCGACATCGACGACGCCGCGCCGCTGTTCGGCGCGGGGCTGGGCCTCGATTCGCTGGACGCGCTCCAGCTCGCCATGAGCGTGGAGGAGCGCTTCGGCGTCCGCATCCCGGAGGGCGACGAAGCGAGGCCGATCTTCGCATCGGTGGACGCGCTCGTGGCCCACATCGTCAAGTCGACCGCGGCGGCGTGAGCGCGCCGCAGAGGGCCGTTCGGGCGTGCGAATCTGGGTGACGGGCATCGGGGTCGTCTCGCCCCTGGCGCGCGGGGCGAACGAGACGATGGACCGGCTCATCGCAGGAGAACGGGCCTTCGCGCCGCTCTCCTTGTTCGAGATCCCCGGGACGCGCGGGCGCATCGCCGCGGAGGTCCGCGACCTCTCCCCCGAGGAGGTCGCTCCGCCCGGCGAGGCGGAAGGGTGGTCTCGGACCGACGCGATGGCCGTGCTCTCGGCCCGCGAGGCGCTCGCGCACGCGGGCATCGACCCGAGGGGTGTTCCGGTCGACCTGGTGGTCGGCGGGACGACCGCCGGGATGTTCGAGACGGAGGACTTGCTCGCCTGGCTATCGCACGACCCCAGCGCGATCGCCCCCCTGAAGCGGATGCTCTCGCATCCCCTCTCATCGACGGCCGACCACGTCCGCGCCGCCGTCGGTCCGTTCCGTCGGGTGAGGAGCGTCTGCAGCGCCTGCTCGAGCGGCGCGAACGCCATCCTGCTGGGCGCGGCCTGGCTCCGCGCCGGCCTCTCCACCCGCGTGCTCGCGGGGGGCGCCGACGGCCTGTGCCGGCTGACGTACACCGGCTTCGGCGCGCTCGCGGCCGTCGATCCGGAGCCGTGCCGCCCGTTCGATCGGCGGCGCGCCGGCCTGAACCTCGGCGAAGCGGCGGCGTTCCTGCTCCTCGAGTCCGAGGACGCCGCGCGCGCGCGCGGGGCGGAGCCGATCGTCGAGCTCCGCGGATGGGCGACCGGCGCCGAGGCGCATCACATCACCAACCCCGAGCGCGAGGGGCGCACCGCCGCGCGCGTCATGCGCGACGCTCTCCGGTGCGCGGCGCTCACGCCCTCGGATCTCGATTACGTCAACGCGCACGGCACCGCGACGCCGCTGAACGACGTCATGGAGAGCGCCGCCCTGCGCGCCTGCCTCGGCCCCGAGGTGGACCGCATCGCCGTCTCCTCATCGAAGGGGCAGATCGGGCACACGCTCGGCGCAGCGGGCGCGGTCGAGGCCGCGATCACCGCCCTCGCCATCGCGCGCGGCGTGATGCCCCCGACCGGCGGCCTCGAAGAGGTCGACCCGGACTGCCAGCTCGTGCACTTGAAGGAGGCGCGCGAGGCGCCGATCCGGTCGGCGATGTCGAACTCCTTCGGCTTCGGCGGCACGGACAGCGTGCTCGTGCTCGCGCAGCCAGGCCGCTTTCCGCCGCCGCTCGACGCCGGCAGCGCGCCCCGGCGGCGCTCGGTCGTCGTGACGGCGGCCGCGACGATCGGCCCGCTCGGCGTCCTCGCGTCCCGCGGCGGCGCCGCGTATCTCGAGCCTGGCCCTCCGCCGGCGGAAGGGGCCATCCCCTTCAACACGGCCGCGCACCTCGATCTCGCGCGGGCGAGGCGGCTCGACCGCGCTGGCCGGCTGACGACGGCCGCGATCCTCACGGCCCTCTCGGAGGCCGGGCTCGGCGGCGCGGTTCAGGCCGAGGCCGGCGCGGGCGATCCAGCGGCCGACGTCGCGCCGAGCCGCACCCTTCCAGGCGCCATCGTCGGCGCGTCCTTTGGCAGCGTCGACGCCTCGACCGCGTACATGCGGCGCATCTACGACAAGGGCGCGAAGTACGCGAGCCCCGCCGATTTTCCGAACCTGGTCCCCTCGTCGCCGGTCGGGCATGCCTCCATCTACCTGGGCCTCCGTGGCCCGGTGTTCGCGATGGCCGATCTCGGAGCGACCGCGGAAGCGGCCATGGTCACGGCCATCGAGCTCATCACGGCCGGGGAGGGGGAGGCGCTCGCCGCGGGCAGCGTCGAGGAGACGAGCCCGATGATCGAGCGGTGCCTCGGTCCGATCTGCTCGCAAGTCGTCAGCAGCGGTGTCCGCAGCGAGGGCGCTGCCGTGCTGCTCTTCGAGAGCGCCGCGCGCGCGCGTGAGCGAGGGGCGCGCCCGGTGGCGATGGTGTCCTGGTGGAACTCCTGGCGGGGTGACGGCGTGGGGATGCTGGCGGGAGCGCCAGCGCCGGCGCGCCTCGGCGCTCCGGGAGAGGTCGCCCTGCGAGCGCAGGCCACCGTCCCGTCGCCGGCCGCCGTCTTCGTCGGACGGGAGGAGGAGCGTCTCGTCGCCTGCCTGCAGGGCTCACCGTGGGCCGAGGTGCCGCGCTCCACGCTCGCGTCGCGCTCCGGCGATCACGAGGGCGCCGGCGGGTTCGCCGCTGCTGCGGCGGTCGCGGCGCTCGCCAGCCGCGACCTCGCGAGCGTGCTCGTCGTGGGCGGCGCACCCGACCGGGGATACGCCATCCTGCTGGTCGCTCCCGGCGACGCGTGACGACATCGCCGCCCGCTCCCCGCCGTCGTGCGCGGCGCCTCGTCAGCGCCGGGCGCCTCCTGCTCTTGCTCGCGAGCCTCCCGGCCTGCGCCGCGGGCGCCCCGCGGCGCGGCGGCGCGCTCGACGCCGAGCTGGCGCGCCTCCTGCCTGGCCCATCGGCGGGCACGTCCACGGCGCGGCTCGACCCCTCCGCGTGGCGAGAGGGGCGCGAGCGCCTCGCAGGTCTCCGCCGCGAGGTCGAGGGGGCTGGCCCGCGCACGCTCCGCGTCCGCCTGGCATTGCGGGAGCCGCGCACAGGCCACGTGCTCGAGGCGCGCGGCGCGATCGCGGTCTCCCCGCCGGCGATCGACGGGCGCGCACGCGCGGCGGGGAGCGACATTCTCGAGCCCGAGGGCGCGCTGCGGATGATCCTCCTCGGCCCCGGCGGCACCACCGCGCTCGACCTGTGGGCCCGCGGCGATCGCTTCCGTTTCGCCGTTCCCGCGCTCGATCTGCTGAGGCGCGGCGACGCCTCGACGCCACGGACCGCGCTCCGCGGTCTGCCGGTAGATTTTCTGCGCTGGTGGATGCTCCACCCGGCCGCGGGGACGCTGCTCTGGTACTCGCGCGCCGAGAGCACGGATTCCTTCGTCCTGCGCGACGGCGACGCCGTGATCGATCTGCGGGTCGACGACCGGGGCGTGATCGGCGCGCGCCGCACCACGTGGTCGACGGCGGAGGGCGCACGCCGGCGCCGGCTCGACGAGGAGGTCGTGATCGCCGAGGGCATGGGCTGCGGCAACGTCCGTTACGCGCAGGCCTCGACCGGGCTGCTCATCACGGTGATCTGCGAGGCCGAGGAGCGGGATCGCGCGCCGGATCCGCGCGCGTTCGTCGATCCCGACGCGCTCCGGCCGGGAGGCGGCCCATGAGCGACGCCTGCGTCATCGCCTCGGGCGCTGTCTCGGCGCTCGGCCTCGGCCCCCTCGCCTACCGCGTCCCTCGGGCCGGCGAGCCTGCGCCTGTCGCGATCGCGCGCGACGCGGAGCTGGCTCGCGCCGGCCTGCTGCGGCCCTTCGCCGCGCGCGCGCCCGCGGAGCTCGGCGTCGCTCCAGGCGCCGATCGCGCCGCGGACCTGCTGAAGGCGGCGCTCTCCCAGACCCTCGCGGCGCTGGAGGGCGTGCGTCCGGGCTTTCGTGGCGAGCGCATCGGCATCGCCCTCGGCACCTCCAGCGGCGGCATGCTCACCGCGGAGCGGTTCTTCGCCGCCCGCGCCGAGGGCGCCGACGCCGGATCGCTCGCCGCGCTGGCCTCGCGCGCGACCTATTTCGCGCCGTTCAACGACGCGCTCGCGGCGTTCGGGCTCGAGCGGACCCCGCTGCGCACGCACCTGCTCGCGGCGTGCGCGGCGAGCACCCTGGCGATCGGCCTCGGTCTCCGCTGGCTCGATCGCGACGCCTGCGATCTCGTGCTCGCCGGCGGCTACGACGCCCTCAGCATCTTCGTCGCCGCCGGCTTCGAGGCGCTCCGCGCGACCACGGCGTCCAGGTCGCGCCCGTTTCGGGTCGGCCGTGACGGCATGGCGCTCGGCGAGGGCGCCGCCGTCGTTGCCCTCGTCCGCGAGGACCGCCTCCGCGGCGCCCCGGTGATCGTCCGCGTCGCCGGCTTCGGCGCGTCCACGGACGCGGTGCACATCACCGCCCCGGATCGGACCGGCTCGGGGCTCGCGCGCGCCGGCGCCGCGGCGCTCGCTGACGCCGGGTGGCCTGCCTCGCGCGTCGGTCTGATCAGCGCCCACGCCACGGCGACGCCTTACAACGACGCGATGGAGTCGCGCGCGATCGCCGCGCTGCTCGCGCCGCGCGGCGCCGCGGAGGGCTCGGGCGCGCCGCCGGGCGCGGATGCGCCTCCGCCGGTGGTCCACCCGTTCAAGGCTCAGATCGGGCACACGCTCGGGGCCGCGGGCGTGCTCGAGGCGCTCGCCGCAGCAGCCGCCCTCCAGGCGTCCATCGCGCCGCCGGCGGCCTCCGAAGGCGAGCTCGACCCCGACGCGCCGGCTCACCTGCTCGAGCGCGCCGAGCCCCGCCCGCTCTCTTCGGCGCTCAAGCTCTCGGCGGCGTTCGGCGGCGCCAACGCCGCCCTCTTGCTCACGTCCTCCGCCAGCGGGCGCCGCCCGCGTCGCCCGCGCGCCGTGGTCCTCCGCGCGCACGCGCACGTGACGGGCTCCGATCTCGGGCGCCTCGCCGAGGCGACCGGCATCGCGCGCGATCGCCTCGCGCGCCTCGACGCGCTCTGCCGGCTCGGCCTGACCGCGGTGGCAGCCCTCGCCGCCATCGTCGGCGCCGATCGCTTGCGGGGCGCCGGCATCGTCGCGGGCCACGCGCTCGCCACGATCGACACCAACGACGTGTACGACGCCCGCCGCCGCGCCCGCGGAGCCCGCTTCGTCGAGCCGCGCCTCTTCCCTGCGACGTCGCCGAACGCGATCGCGGGCGAGTGCGCCATCGCGTACCAGCTCACCGGGCCGAGCTTCGCGGTAGGCGCCGGGCTCGGCGGCGCGCTGGAGGCGCTCCGCGCCGCGGCCGAGCTCGTCGCGTCCTCCGACGCCGACCGCATGGTCGTCCTCGCGGCCGACGACGCGGGGCCGGTCGCGCGCGAGCTGCTCGGCCTCACCGGCGCCCAGCACCGCGCGCTCGCCGGCGGCGCCGTCGCGCTCCTCCTGCAGGCGGATCCCGGCGACGAGGAGCGCCTGCGCAGGGTCGATCCGGACCTTCCTGTCGACCACGAGGGGCCGGTCGGCCATCTCGCGCTCCTCCGCTGGCTCGAGGAGCACGCGTAGCGGCGCGCCCGTCCCCGTCATCCTTCGGTGGTCGCGATCGCTTCGCTTGCCGATCCGCGCCTCGATCTGGCAAGGTTCCCAGCTGGAATCAGCTGCTTCCCCCGAGCGTTGTCCTGCCCGCGTATGTTCTGCCGCCAAACAAAAGCTGTCGCTTCGCTCCTCGTCGTTGCTTCGACCGTCCTCGCCGGGTGCGCGACGCACTACATCCCGAACACGGACGTGGAGGACAACGACGACAACCGCAAGATCATCTCGTTCTGCGAGAAGTACCGCAACGCGGTGGAGAGCAAGAACGTGGGCGAGCTGCTCAAGCTCGCGTCGCCCAAGTACTACGAGGACGGCGGCAACATCGATGCGGCGGACGATCTCGATTACGCTGGCCTGCGCGCGTACCTCACCGGCAAGTTCCAGGACGCTCGCGCCATCCGCTACGAGATCCGTTACCGGCGCGTCCTCAAGGGCGATGACGTCATCTACGTCGACTACACCTTCAGCGCGAGCTACCGCATCCCGGGGGGCAAGGGCGAGGAGTGGCGCCGCAAGGTCGACGACAACCGGCTGGAGCTGGTGGAGTACCAGGACGGGTACCGCATCGTCGCGGGGATGTAGCGGGCGGTCGCTGCGCGACGGCGCGGTCGACGTACGCCAGGGCGTGCGGCGGGAGCTCCGCCCGCTCTAGTTCAGCGCGCTCCTCGAGGAGGGGGCGTCGAACACGCCCTTCTCCTTCGCGGCGGCGAGTATGCGGAGCGCGGTGCGGTAGCCGCGCAGGACGAGCGGCTTGGCGGCGAACCGGTTCATGTAGCTGTACCGGCCGATCGCGGGCGCCACGTCCAGGAAGGTGACGTTCGGGTAGAGCTTGGAGAGGAGCTCGACGCCGCGGCGCTCCTTCTCGGCCAGAAGGATGCTGAGCGACTGCCGGACGACGCTGGGCGCGCCGCTCCTCGCGATCGAGCGCTGCGACTCATCGCGCTCCTCGGGACGGTAGATGTTGGAGATGATCACGATGTTCGCGCCGGCATTCACGGCCACGTCGGCGGAGAGCGTCCGGATCACCTCGCCGCTCAGGTGATAGCGGCCGTTGATGCGGTAGGGCCGGAACAGGCCGGGCACGCAGCAGCTGGCGGCCACCGCCTGGCTGATCGGCGTGGCCTCGTCGTGGCCCGGGCCGAACACGACGCGCTTGGCGCTGTCCACGTCCACCGCCGTCACGTAGACGGCGTGCGGCAGCTGCCGGAAGTCGTTGATCGGCAGCGTCCGGCGCACGTAGCGCTCGAGCCTGTCGATCGAGAACACCCCCGAGCAGAGGTATCCCGGGTCCAGCAGATCGCGCAGGGCGGGAGCGCCGAAGAAGCTCGACACGTGGAGGCGAGGCCCGCGGTGACGTCGTCTCCAGGGGAGGCGGTAGGCGTCGAGCAGCACATCGAGCGGGATGTCTTGCCCGTACGTCGCGCTGACCAGCGCGCCCGCTCCCGCGCCCACGTAGATCTCTGGATGGATGCCCAGCTCCTCGCAAGCCTTCAGCACGCCGAGGTGCGCAAGGCCGCGCGCCGCTCCCCCGGAGCCCACGAACGCGATCTTGAGGCGGCTCATCGAGCCCCGATCTTGTCGGAGAGTTGGCACAAGCGCAAAGCCTACTGTAACTGGAAGTCCTCGAGCAGCCGATAGATCCTGAATCGCGGGCCGTCGCGGCGCAGCCAGACGACGATCTCGTCGCCGAGCAGGCGATCCGTTGCGACCCGCGCGGTCGCGATCGGCACGCGGATCACGACGTCCTGGTCGTCGAGCGTCTCCGGCTGGATCGCGGGGTGTTGCGGCGTCGCGAGCACGTCCTCGGCGCGGAAGATCTGGAGCTCCGACTCCCGATAGAGCGGCTCTCCGGCGAGCTTTCCGTACTCGAGTCGCCGGAACCGCTGCTCCCACCAGAGCCCGGCGCTCGGCGGCTGCCCCGATCCACCCGAGCCGGTGTGGATCGCGAGGGCATCGCGCGTCAGCAGCTCGCTCAAGGCTTCGCTGTCCTCGGCGACCACCCGCCGGAAGAACTCGTCCACGACGTCCAGCGCGGCGCCGACGCCGAGCGGTGTCCGGAGGGTCACGACGCTGTCCTCGACGTCTGCCTGGTTCGTCGGTGGCGGCGGGGTGCTCGCCGGATCGAGCGCCACGCCGTCGGGGCGGCGGCGCTCGTCGGAGAGCTCGGCGGCGGTGGGAAAGGAGGCCGGTCCTCCGCGAGCGCACCCCAGGAGCGACCCGCCCGCGATCACGGCGACGAGCAGCGACGGACACGCTCGCGACGGCCGAGAGGTGTCCGGAGCGCCGGCCGGCGGCGCATGGGCCCTGGGCTCCTGCGGGCCCTCCGGGCGTTCAGAGCGGCTCGATCGCGGGAGCATCGGCGCGGGTGAACGTCACGATCGCACGCTCGCCAACGTGGGTCCACCCCGCGGGGGCCTGGTCGTCATCGAAGTCCGACGCGACGAGCGTCAACCGGCTCGCGGCATAGTCGGGCATGCGCATCCGGCCCAACCCGCCGTCGCTGAGCAGCCGCTCCATGTCGTCGCTGCCCTGGTAGATGCGGTACGCCATCGACGTGCCGCCGTGGGCGGCGAGCAGGTACTCGGGGTTCGTGACCACGATGTTCATCGCGCTCGGCCCCGCCCCTTCCTCCGCGCAGAGCCGGTCCACGAGCGCGATGGAGGACCGCAGGGCCGTCCGCGCGCTCGCCGCGTCCACGTTGGGTCGATCGAGCTGGCCGCTGTCGTGGAGGAAGGACAGGAACAGGTGGAAGAGGATCTCGCTGTCCGTCTCGCCGCGAACGTCGCGCTGGAGAAACTGCGGCAGCGAGTCGCTCAGCTGGCTCCGCAGGCGGGCGAACCCTTCGACCGTGCCCGTGTGGGCGAACAGCCACTGCCGATAGCGGAACGGGTGCGTGTTCTCGGTGCGCAGGCTGCCGACGGTCGCAGCCCGGACATGCGCCACGAGGATGTCGGCGCGCACGTCCTTGGTCATGTCGGTCAGGCTGATCTCGGGTCGATCGTCGATCGGCCTGCGCTTGAGGAGAATCTCTCCTCCCTGGTAGAAGCCGACCCCCCAGCCAGGGATCACGCCCTCCCTTCGGCGAACCGTGAGGGCACGTTCTTCGAGCTCGATCGCACGCGCGCCGAGATCCGGACGGTTACCGATAAAGCCGACGAGACGAGCCATAGCTTTGTCCTCGCGAGTTGGGTCGGGGAGGCGGGGGCAGGGTCCGGCTCGCCGGTAGAGCGCTCCCTCATCTGCAAGCAGGGGTGGCTCCGTCGGTCGGCCGAGTGAGCGTGGGTCGCGGGTTGCGCCCTATGCTTTCTTGATACGACAGAGTCGCCCTGCAAGCAGAGCAAAAACGGATCCCCTGCGGCGAGGCGGGGCGCGGGCACGGCCTGACCACACTGCCCGCCGTTGTCGCGCGTCGCGTGGGCTTGCCTATCGCGTGACCTCTTACTCACGCTCCTCGCACAGCGTCGCGATTCCGACGCGTGGGTGCGCGCGAGGAGCGGCTAGCCTCGTCTGCTCCTACGCTTCCACGCTTCCACGCTCCCACGCGTCGGCCCGCCGCGTCGGCGCCGTGGCGCATCGCGCCGTGAACGAGGCGCTGCCAAGCAGCGCCCGGGATTTCCCGCAGGATCTCTGACGCGCGGCACTAAGGCGAGAGCCGATTCAGCATGCGCGGGAACGGGATCGTCTCGCGCACGTGCGGCAGACCGCAGATCCAGGCGACGCTCCGCTCGACGCCGAGCCCGAAGCCCGCATGCGGGAAGGTGCCATACCGGCGCAGATCCAGGTACCAGCCGAACGCCTCGGGGGGCAGCTGATGCGCCTCGATTGCCCGCTCGAGGGTGGCGAGATCATCCTCGCGCTGCCCGCCCCCGATCACCTCTCCATAACCTTCCGGCGCCAGGACATCGACGCAGAGCGCGAGCCGGTCGTCCGTCGGATCGCGCTTCATGTAGAAGGCTTTCACCCGAGCCGGATAGCGGTGAATCATGACGGGGCGATCGTACCGGCCGGAGATGATCGTCTCGTCCTCGCCGCCGAAGTCCTCCCCCCAGGGAAAATCGGGAATTTCGGCTTCTCCGGCCATTTTACGTTTCTCCGCGCGCGCCTCGTTCAGGATGGCGACGGCCTCGTCGTAGCGGATGCGCGGGAACGGCTTCTTGACGGCCTCGAGCTTCCCGACGTCGCGCTCGAGCACCGCGAGCTCGGGGCGGCGCCGCTCGAGGACCCGCTCGACGATGAAGCAGAGGAAATCTTCCGCGAGGTCCATGTCGCCCGCGAGGTCCATGAACGCCACCTCGGGCTCGACCATCCAGAACTCGGCCAGGTGGCGGCGGGTCTTCGACTTTTCCGCGCGGAACGTGGGCCCGAAGCAGTACGCCTTCCCGAACGCGGCCGCTGCCGCCTCCATGTAAAGCTGCCCCGACTGGGTGAGGTACGCCTTCTCGCCGTGGTAGTCGGTCTGGAACAGCGTGCTCGTCCCCTCGCACGCGTTCGGCGTGAAGACCGGCGCATCGACGAGCGTGAACCCGCGCCCGTCGAAGAAGTCGCGGATGGCCTGGATGATGGTGTGACGAACGCGCAAGATCGCGTGCTGCCGCTTCGATCGCAGCCAGAGGTGGCGGTGATCCATGAGGAAGTCGGTCCCGTGCTCCTTCGGGGAGATCGGGTACTCGCCGGCGGTGGGGCCGAGCACACGGAAGCCGGATGCGGCGATCTCGTAGACCCCGGCGCGCTTCGGGTGCGCCTTCACCTCGCCGACGACATCGATCACGCTCTCCTGGGTGACCTTGTCGGCGGCCGCGAAGACCTCGTCGCCGACGTCGCTCTTCGCCATCACGCACTGGACGGTGCCGAAGCCGTCGCGCAGCTCGAGGAAGTGGAGCTTGCCGCTCGATCGCTTGTTGTAGAGCCATCCGCGGAGCACGACAGTGCTGCCGACGTGCGCGCTGAGGTCGCTGGTAGCAATGACGGGCTGATCCTGCATGGGCGCCCGAAATAGCACGGTTTAGTTGCGGCTGACGCCGGCTCCGGCCAAAAATGGCGCCATCTTGGTCCTCCAACGGCATCGCGCGCTATCGCTCTGCTTGCCCGCGTTCATTCTGCTGCTCGCTGCAGGTGGCACGCCGCTCGCCGCGGGCGGCTGCTCGGCGCTCTATCCCGAGCTCTCGACCCGCCTGCACGAGCCTCCTTCAGGCCAGGAGCTGCATCCTCCGCCGCCCGAGAACGTCCGATGGCTGCGGGTCGTCCGGGCGAGAATCCCGGAGCGCACTCGGGACGGCCGAGCCTGGGATTCCGGCGTCGGCGGCCTCCCGGACCCCTATGTCCGCGTCTTCGTCAATGGCGCGGAGATCTTTCGGACGGCGGAGCAAGCGAACACGCTCGAGCCGACCTGGCCCGAAGGACCCAGCGGCAACTTCCTGATCTTGCCCGAGGACCGGCTCCGGGTGGAGGTCTGGGAAGCGGATCCGCTCATCGACAGGCCGATCGGGGTGCGCGACATCGGCCGTCCGAGCGATACGCACCGGGCCGCAGGCGAGATCGAGATCGAGCTCGACGCAGGCGGCTCGCTCACGCTCGCGTTCGAGCCGGCGCACGCCAAGCTCGGCCTCGGCCTCTGGTACCAGCTGCACTCCGGCTCGGCATTCATCTCGCGGACCATGGAGGGCGGACCTGCAGAGCGCGCCGGGCTCCGCAAGGACGACGAGGTGCTGGAGATCGCCGGGCAGCCGCTGCGGCGCATGTCCGTCGCGGCGATCCGGGGCGCGCTCGACGCCGTGCCGCGCGCCGGGCTCGTGCTCCTGGTCAAGCACGCCACGGGCACGACCGAGCGGATCAGGGTCCACGAGGGGCCCATCTATCCGCTGTTCGATCGCTTCGCCGCCGAGTAGGGGAGCCAGCGCGCCGTGAAGATCCCGCCCTTCGGGCTCACCACCCGGGAGATCCGCGAAGAGCTCGCCCCCTTGCGGAACGACTTCTCCATCGCCGTCTGCCGCGCGAAGAACCCGTTCAACATCGGCGCCATCATCCGCG
Organism: Sorangium sp. So ce281; assembly: GCF_051527395.1. Classification (NCBI taxonomy): domain Bacteria; kingdom Pseudomonadati; phylum Myxococcota; order Polyangiales; family Polyangiaceae; genus Sorangium; species Sorangium sp. So ce281. The sequence goes on along the minus strand of NZ_CP150322.1, from coordinate 7,771,333 downwards.
TCGCGCACTCGTTCCTGGTGCGGGAGATCTTCCTGATCGGGACCGAGCCCTACTACGAGCGCGCTTCGATGGGCATGCAGAAGTACGAGACCATCGTCGAGTGCCCCGACGAGGCGAGCTTCCTCGAAGCGGCGCGCGGCCGCCCGCTCATCGGCGTGGAGCGCGATCACGCGCGGCGCACCCTCTGGGAGGCGCCGTTCCCCCGCGGGCTCGTGTTCCTCTTCGGCAGCGAGGATGACGGGCTGCCGCAGGCGCTGCTCGACGCGTGCGAGGACGTGATCGCGATCCCCATGTACGGGATCAACCACTCGTACCCCGTGGCGATCGCGGCGGGCATGACCCTGTGCGAGTGGGCTCGTCGGCGCGACCCGCGCGGCGGCGTGAGCCGCGCAGGAGGGTGAGCGGCGCCGGGGCGGGCCCCCGTCCGTGGACGGAGGGGCGCTACTCGGGGTAGCGCTCGAAGACGAGGAGCTCGCCCAGGAGGTCGTGATCGAGCGTTCCAGCAGGGCGCATCCCGAGCTTCTCGATCACCCGGAGCGACGCGCGGTGCCAGGCCGGCGTGGTCGCGATGACGCGCCTCACGCCCGGCTGCTGCAGCGTCCAGCGCAGGACGGCGCGCGACCCCTCCGTCGCGTAGCCTTGGCCCTGGGACTTGCCCTCGACGCCGTAGCCGATCTCCACCGTGCCGGTCGCGTCGGGCCGGCCGTTCAGCACCACGCTGCCGACGACGACGCGCTCCTCCTGCTCGCGCGTCACCATCAGCCGCGTGCCCCACAGGAACGCCTCTGGATCGTCGCGCAGCCGGTCGAGCGGCGAGCTGAAGGCGCGCTCGACGAGCGCGCGCCCGGGCCAGGCGCCAGGGAAGCGCGCGCCGGACAGGGCCTCGGCCTCGGCGCGATCTCCGCGGATGACCGCCTCGAGCAGGGGCAGCGAGACCGGGGTGAGCGCCAGGCGCTCGGTAGTCAGGGTGCTCATCGCGAACCTGCGCCGGATCAGATCATGCGCCGCGGCTCGCCGGAAGTCGAAATGGCGAAGGGCCGACTTCCCGAGGAGGAAGCCGGCCCTCGCCCGCCGGGCTTAGCGGTCAGCGCGGCGCGTCGCGATCAGAAGTCGTGGCCGTGGCCCGCGTGGCCGCCACCAGCCGCCGCCTTCTCCTCCTTCGGCCGCTCAGCGATGAGCGCCTCGGTGGTGAGCATCAGGCTGGCGACGCTGGCCGCGTTCTGGAGCGCCGACCGGACGACCTTGACCGGATCGATGACGCCCATGTCGAGCAGGTTGCCGTAGTCGCCCGACGCGGCGTTGTAGCCGTACGAGTCCTTGCCCTCGCGCACCTTCTGCACGACGATCGAGCCCTCTTCCCCGGCGTTGGCCGAGATCTGGCGGAGGGGCTCCTCGATGGCGCGGCGGATGATGTTCACGCCGAACCGCTGCTCGTCGTTGACCTTGAGCTTCTCGAGCGAGCTCTGCGCGCGGATGAGCGCCACGCCGCCGCCCGGGACGATGCCCTCCTCGACGGCCGCGCGGGTCGCGTGGAGCGCGTCCTCGACGCGGGCCTTCTTCTCCTTCATCTCGGTCTCGGTCGCGGCGCCGACCTTGACGACCGCGACGCCGCCCACGAGCTTCGCGAGCCGCTCCTGGAGCTTCTCGCGGTCGTAGTCGCTCGTCGTGTTCTCGATCTGAGCGCGGATCTCCTGCTGCCGGGCCTTGATCTTGTCCTTCTTGCCCTGGCCGCCGACGATCGTGGTGTTGTCCTTGTCGATGATGACGGTCTTGGCGCGGCCGAGATCGCTGATCGTGACGTTCTCGAGCTTGAGGCCGAGCTCCTCCGCGATCACCTGGCCGTCCGTCAGGGTGGCGATGTCCTTCAGCATCTCCTTGCGGCGATCACCGAAGCCCGGCGCCTTGACGGCCGCGCAGTGCAGCGTGCCGCGGAGCTTGTTCACGACGAGGGTCGCGAGCGCCTCGCCCTCGACGTCCTCGGCGATGATGAGGAGCTGCTTCTGGCTCTTGGCGATCGCCTCGAGCACCGGGAGCAGGTCCTTCATGTTGGAGATCTTCTTCTCCGAGATGAGGATGTAGCAGTCCTCGAGGTTCGCCTTCATGGCCTCGGGATCGGTCACGAAGTACGGCGAGAGGTAGCCGCGGTCGAACTGCATGCCCTCGACCACGTCGAGGGTCGTGTCGGCGCTCTTGGCCTCCTCGACCGTGATCACGCCCTCCTTGCCGACCTTCTCCATGGCGTCGGCGAGGAGCTTGCCGATCGTCTCGTCGCCGTTCGCGCTGATCGTGCCGACCTGCGCGATCTCCTTCGCGTCCTTCGTCTGCTTGGCCGAGCTGTGGAGGTGCGCCACGATCGCCTCGACCGCCTTGTCGATGCCGCGCTTGATCTCCATCGGGTTGTGCCCGGCCGCGACGAGCTTGGAGCCCTCGCGGTAGATCGCCTGGGCGAGCACCGTCGCGGTGGTCGTCCCGTCGCCGGCGATGTCGCTCGTCTTCGAGGCGACCTCGCGGACCATCTGGGCGCCCATGTTCTCGAAGCGGTTCTCGAGCTCGATCTCCTTGGCGACCGTCACGCCGTCCTTGGTGACCGTCGGCGAGCCGAAGCTCTTCTCGATGACGACGTTGCGCCCCTTCGGGCCGAGGGTGACCTTGACCGCGTCGGCGAGGGCGTTGACCCCCGCGAGGATCATGCTGCGGGCGGACTCGTTGTAGATGATTTCCTTGGCTGCCATGGTGTCTCTCCTAAGTTCCTTCTGTCGCCCGCGTCACTTCTCGATCACGCCGAGGATGTCGTCCTCGCGGAGGATGAGGTGCTCCTCGCCGTCGATCTTGACCTCGGTGCCCGAGTACTTGCCGAAGAGGACGCGATCGCCCTCCTTGACGTCGAGCTTCCGCACGGTACCGTCCTCGGCGACCTTGCCGTTGCCGACGGCGACGACGGTCCCCTCGATCGGCTTCTCTTTCGCGGTGTCCGGAATGTAGAGACCTCCCTTGGTCTTCTCTTCTTCCTTCACGCGCTGAACGATCACGCGGTCCTGGAGCGGTCGAATCTTCATCTTTGCAAGTCCTCCGGGGACGAGCGCCGCGTCCCACGAACGGCGAGACCCAGCCGGCGCGACGGAGCGCGCCGGAAGGCCCCCTACGGTTGCAGTCTGGGCACTTTGCTAGCACTCACCTGAGGCGAGTGCTAGCGAGCGCGCGGAAGATAGCCACCCCCTGGAGGGTGTCAAGAGTGGCTCCAGGCCGGCACTTTGCGTGTTGGCAGCCAGGCGCAGAGGTGGCTGTAAGTTCTGGAGATCGCAGGGGAAGGTGCGTGGCGCAAGGCTGGGCTCGGCGGAGCCCCTCGGCTAAAATACGCTTATGAGGGCAAAGCTGCGGCAGCACAGTGACGCGATGCCCTCAGGGCCTCCAGCCCGAGGGAGGCCGTCAGGACGTGTCTGGTTGACCTGAGCGCGCGGTGGCCCGGGTTACGTCGGTATCCAGGGCACCCGCAGAGGTGAGGTGCCGCTGTGAGCCAAGCGATCTCTCTGTCCCCGAGCATGACCCGCTATTTCCAGGAGGTTGTGGACGAGGCGCTCCGAGTTCGGAACGTCGCCGCCACCGAGGCGGCGTCGAGCTACCTCGTCGGTCTGCTCTGTGCTTTTGCTCACCCGGACGAGCATGCCGAGTCTGCCTTCAACCAGCCCCTGACCTTTCTTCTGCGCGACGCGCTGGAAGCCTCCGGAGCCGAGCGCTTCCAGCGGCTGCGTAACCTGGGAGACAGCGTGCTCTACGTGGTCGGTTTCTTCGGCGGCCACATCGAGCTCAAGGGGGTCGATCGCGGCTACGTGGTCGGGGTCGGGTCGACCGCCTACCACCATGCGGCCGCTATGCTGCGCCTCAATGCGCGCGTCGGCCAGGGGCCCGATGTTCTTTCGGAGATGGCCGAGAAATTCGAGCGGTTCGTGAGCGTCCTGAACGATGTGGCCGACGGCACGCTCGCGTCGGGGGCCCGGGACGAGCGCTCGGTGCTCCGGCTGTACGAGCGCTGGGTTCGTACGGGATCGAGCCGCCTCGCGGATGAGCTCGGGGCACGAGGGCTCGTGCCGAGCCGTGGTACGGGCGGGCTCAACTGATGCGGGGGGCGACCTTCCCGTCCCGGATCCAGCAGCACCTGGCGCGCACCTATGCGCTCGATGACGCGCCCGCGGTCGACGATTTCATCCGGCTGACGGACGGCAGCGCACGCGAAGCGCTGCTGATCCGGTACGCCGACGGGGATATCGAGATCGCGCTGCACCTGCCCCGCCGGGCGATCGCGCGGGGGCGAGAGCGGACGTTCGACGAGATCTGCCAGATCGTCGAGGGCGTGAGCCACTTCCTCTATGTGGCCGAGCGGGCCCGCAGGGAGCTGCCGGCGACCCAGCTCGAGCTCGAGCTCCAGGCCGAGGTCGACAAATACGTGCTGCTCGTCCATGGCGATCTGGCTGACGAGGTCGAGCCGCCAGGCCCGCCGCTCCGGCGCCGCCACGAGGCGGCCCCGCCGGGGGCGGGGCGCTTCGAGCCCGAGCGCGCCGCGCGGATCCGCGCCCATCTCTTCGAGCGGGTCACCTTCATGGATCCGCCGGGCACGGAGACCGGCGACCGCTACCGGATCGCGAACGATCTGGCGGCGCGGTTCGCGGGCCGACTCGAGGCCGAGTTTGCCCGCCACGGGCGTCATGCCGAGCTGCTCGCGGCGCTGCGACGCTTCTACGCGGCGGGGCAGACGGAAAAGATCGCCCTCGCGCGCGCCGCGTGAGCGCATCCTCCCGGTCGCTCGGGGTCGCTCGGGAGGCCGGCGAACGGGCGGCGGCGACGAAGAGCGCTCGCCGCGGCCGCGCGCTCTCGTTCTCTCTTGACCGGTTCGCGCGCACGTACTCTCATCCGCATCCACGATGCCTTCCGCGAGCACGATGCCGCCCCGGGTGCTGGTGGCCGAAGACGAACCGGCGATGTTGAGCCTCGTTGCGCGTCACCTGAGGAACCTAGGGTTCTCTGTGATCGAGGCTTCCGAGGGCGATGCCGCCTGGGAGCTCGCGCGTGAGCACCGGCCGGATCTGGTGATCCTGGACGTGATGATGCCCGGCATGAGCGGCTGGGAGATCTGCAAGCGGCTGAAGAGCGACACGTCCGACGGACGGCCGTTCGCGAGCACCGGCGTCATCATGCTCACCGGGATCGGCGAGAACCTGAACGAGATGACCTCGCCGCTCTTCGCCGCGGACGCCTGGTTGAACAAGCCGTTCGATTTCGGGGAACTGGACGCGCGGGTGCGCGAGACGCTCGCGCGTTATGCGAAGCAGGTTCCCGATGCGAACGGCGCCAGGGCTCAGGCGAGCGCGGTTGGCGAGGAGCGTGAGGCCGCGGAGCTGCCGTCTTCCAGAGAGCGGGCGACGGGGGCGAAGAAGTCGGCGGCAAACGGTGCCATGGCGAGCAGGGCGGCTGCGAAGCGGTCGGCCGTGACGAAGAAGCCGGCCACCAAGGCGGCGAAGAAGCCGGCCGCCAAGGCAGCGAAGAAGCCGGCTGCGAAGGCGGCGAAGAAGCCGGCTGCGAAGGCGGCGAAGAAGCCGGCCGCCAAGGCAGCGAAGAAGCCGGTCGCGGCGAAGAAGCCGGCCGCGAAGGCGGCGAAGAAGCCGGCCGCCAAGGCAGCGAAGAAGCCGGTCGCGGCGAAGAAACCGGCCGCCAAGGCGGCGAAGAAGCCGCTCGCGGCGAAGAGGCCGGCCGCCACGAAGGCGGCGTCCAAGAAGAAGTCGATGAAGTGATCCAATCCGAGGCGGGCGCCGTGCGCAGTGGCCCGTCACCTCGTTCCCACGCAACGTACGCGTGCCGCCGCCGAGCCGGGCGCAGAAGAGCCGTCCGAGCAGCGCCCCGAGGGAAGACCCCACCCACCACCGGCAGCGCGCATCCATGCCGGCGGCGCGCTGAGCGCAGAGGCTGCCCTGCACGGGAATCATCAGGGCTCGCCGCGCGTCATTCGCACGTACGTCGCGCGCAGCCTCCCACGTACGTCGCGCGGAGCCTCCCAGGAACTTTCGGGCGCCTGACCCGTCAGCAGGTACAATGCTGCGACGTTTCCCCTTCGAGGGCCCCCGCGGGGGGCGCCCGGAGCGCTGAGCACCGTGAGCGACTCTCGCACGAAGCAACTGGACCGCATTCGCAGCGCCGCGCTCGCGGTTGAGCTGAGGCTCCGGTTCGGGCGCGCGCTGCGCGCGCTGCCGAGCGCGCTGACCCTCGCGCTCGCGCTCGCCGCCGGGACGCTCGCGGTGCACAAGGCGCTCCCGGCGTACCTCGGCGAGCCGCGCGCGCGCCAGCTCCTCCTCGGCGCGGGGTTGCTCGTGCTGGCCACCCTCGTCGTGGCGATGCTGCGCCGCTTGCCTCCCCGCGCCGGCACCATTGCCCTCGATCGGCACCACGGCCTCCACGACCGGCTGACGATCGCGCTCGCCTTCGACGCGCTGCCCGCAGCGCAGCGCACCCCCCTGATGGAAGCGGCGATCGACGACGCCTGCGAGCACGCTGCAGGGCTGCGCCCCGCCGGCGCCGCGCCGCTCGCGCTCCCTCGCGAGCTGTGGACCTCCGCCGCGGTCGGCCTCGGCGTGCTCGCGGTGGCGCTGCTGGAGGTGCGCACCCCGCGGAAGCAGGCGCCCGTCGCGGCGACCATCGACGCGCTCACCATGTCGCCCGACGACATCGAGCTCTTCAAGGACGCGGCGAAGGCGCTCGATCGACAGGACCAGAGCCCGGAGATGAAGTCCGCGGTCGAGCGGTTCAACCAGCTCATCGAGGACATCGCCAACAAGCGCCTCGATCGCACCGAGGCGTTCCGCCGCATGGAGGCGCTCGAGCGAGAGCTCCTCAAGGGCGCGGAGGCCGACCTGAAGGCGCTCGAGGAGGCGCTGAAGGAGACGGGGCTCGACCTCAAGAAGAGCGACCTGGCGAAGGGCGTGGGGGAGTCCCTCGAGAAGAAGGATCTCGAGAAGGCGAAGAAGGACCTGAAGGAGCTCGCCGAGAAGCTCCGCGACAAGAAGCAGAAGTTCGACAAGGCCGAGATCGAGCGGCTGCGCAAGGCGCTCGCCGAGGCGGCGTCGCGCCGCAAGGAGGCCCTCGCCGCGATCAACGAGAAGCGCGCCGAGGCGCGCGAGCAGCTCCTCAAGCAGAAGCAGAAGGCCTCCGCGAACGATCGGCAGCGATCCGAGCAGGAGAGGCTGCTCAAGAAGAAGGAGCGCGAGCTGGAGCGGCTCGACCGCGAGGCCGAGCAGAAGGAGCGGACCGGGCGCCAGCTCGACCGGCTCGATCGCGAGCTCGCCAAGGCCGCCGAGGATCTGATGCGCGACCTCGGGATGTCAGCGGACGATCTCGAGCAGGCGGCCGAGGACATCAACCGGATGCAGCAGGAGGAGATGTCCGAGCAGGAGAAGGAAGAGCTGCGCCAGCGGCTCGAGGAGCTCCGGGAGCTCGTGCGCCAGCAAGGGCAGGGGGGCAAGCAGCGGATGGCCAGGATGCTCCGCTTCGGAAAGCGCGCGCGCGGCAGCCAGGGCGGCGGCGAGGAGCAGCAGGGGCAGGGCCAGCAGGGGCAGGGCGACGGCGAGCAGCAAGGGCAGGAGGGCCAGCAAGGCCAGGGCGGTCAGGGCAAGGGCGGGCAAGGCCAGGGGCAGGAGCTGGTGATCGGGCCCGGCGGCAAGAAGATCCTGATGCCCGGCGGCGGGCAGGGGCAGGGGCAGGAGGGGCCGGGGAGCGGCCAGGGCAACAGCAACGGCGGCAACCAGCCCGGGGGCGACGGCGTCGGCTCCGGCCGTGGCGGCGAGATCGCGGGCAAGCGCACCGACCCGAAGATGGGGACCCAGGACGTCCAGGCGCAGGGGCTCGACACGCAGCAAGGGCCCTCGAACAGCGAGGTGATCCTCAGCGCGGCCGAGCGGGGGTTCAAGGGGACCGGCTACAAGAAGGTCTTCACCGACTATCACACGGTCGCAGAGCAGCAGATCAACAAGGACCAGATCCCTGATGGATACCGGTTCTACGTGAACCGGTATTTCCAGCTCATCAGGCCGCGCGAGTGAGTCGAGCCGGCGGCTCGAACGCGACCGCGCCTCACCAGGCGCCCCGCGACAGCGGGCGCGAAGCAGGAAGTCATGGCCGAGAAGACGAAGGAAGCAGCGCGGGCCGAGGTGGACGAGTTCCGCGCGAGCATCGGAGAGCTGCGCGAGGAGGTGGGGAAGGTCATCGTCGGCAACCGTGAGGTGGTCGACGGCGTGCTGACGTGCATGCTCGCGGGCTCGCACGCGCTGCTCGAGGGCGTGCCGGGGCTCGGCAAGACGATGCTCGTCCGCACCATGGCCGAGGCGCTCGAGCTCCAGTTCTCGCGCATCCAGTTCACGCCCGACATGATGCCCGCGGACATCATCGGCACCACGGTCATCGACGAGAACGCCGGCGGGCAGCGGTCGTTCTCGTTCCGCAAGGGGCCGATCTTCGCGAACATCGTCCTCGCCGACGAGATCAACCGGGCCACGCCGAAGACGCAGAGCGCGCTCCTCGAGGCCATGCAGGAGCACCGGGTCACGGTCTCGCGGCAGAGCTACACGCTGGAAGAGCCGTTCTTTGTCCTGGCGACGCAGAACCCCCTCGAGAGCGAGGGGACGTACCCGCTGCCCGAGGCGCAGCTCGATCGGTTCTTCTTCAAGCTGCACGTGCCGTTCCCCAGCCGCGACGAGCTGAACTCGATCCTCGAGCGGACGACCGGCACCGATGCGATCGAGGTGCGGCCGGTCCTGAACAAGGAGCGGATCATCGCCATGCAGCGGCTCGTCCGCGAGGTGCCCGTGGCGAAGCACGTCCAGGACTACGCGGTGCGGCTCCTCCAGGCCACCCACCCCGCCGAGGGAGGCAGCCTCGACGAGGTGAAGCGGTTCGTGAAGTTCGGCGGGTCGCCGCGCGGGGCGCAGGCGCTGCTGCTCGCCGCGAAGATCCGCGCCCTCTTCGAGGGGCGGTTCGCGGCGTCGGTCGACGACGTGCGCGCGTGCGCGCTCCCCGCCCTCCGGCACCGCGTGCTGCTCAACTTCGAGGGCGAGGCGGAGGGCGTGAAGACCGACGAGGTGCTGCAGGCGATCCTCAAGCACCTTCCGGAGAGCAAATGAGGCGCCGTCGAAGGTAGCATGGGGCTCTTCGACGCGTTCAAGAGGGCCGCCGCGCCGCTGCGCCGCTTCTCCGCGCTCTCCGCGAGCGCCCCCGACGAGGAGCTCTTCGACGACGAGTTCCAGCGCAAGCTCGACTACCTCGCGATGGTGAGCCGCCGCGTCTTCTCGGGGGCGATGCGCGCGGAGCGGCGAACCAAGAAGACCGGCTCCGGGGTCGAGTTCGCCGACCACCGCGACTACGCGCCCGGCGACGATTTCCGTTACCTCGACTGGGCCGCGTACCAGCGCTTCGACCGGCTCCTCATCCGGCTCTACGAGGAGGAGGAAGACCTCTCGATCTACTTCATCCTCGACACCTCGGCGTCGATGGCGTTCGGCGACGGCGAGAAGCTGCGGCACGCAAAGCGCCTCGCCGCAGCGCTGGCGTACGTGGGGCTCGCCAACCTCGACCGCATCGCGATCGTCACCGCGACCGACGAGATCAGCGGGCGCATGCAGTCGACCCGCGGCAAGGCGCGCATCTTCAGGATCTTCCGCTTCCTCGGGCAGGCGCGCGCCGAGGGCCCGACCGACCTCGGCGAGGCGATGAAGACCTTCGTGGCGCAGCACAAGCGGCGCGGCCTCGCCGTGATCCTCAGCGATCTCTATGATCCGGCGGGCTTCGAGCGCGGCATCAACGTCCTCCGGTACAACCGGTTCGAGCCGTTCGTGCTCCACGTCGTCGACGCGCGCGAGGCCCGGCCCGCGCTGCGCGGGGACGTGCGCGTCTACGACTGCGAGACCGGCGACGAGCGCGAGGTCACGGTGACCCCCAAGGTGCTCGAGCGCTACGCCGAGGCCTACGAGCAGTACCTCGACGAGATCCGCCGCTTCTGCACGTCGCGGCAGGTGAGCTACTTCCGCGCGGACGTGTCCGTCCCCTTCGATGAGCTGATCCTTCGCGTGTTCCGCAGAGGCGGCTTCCTCCGGTAGCGATGCTGCACTTCACCGGCGTTCCGCTGCAGACACTGCTCCAGATCGGCGCCCTCGCCGGGGCCGTGGTCGTCGTGTTCTACATCCTCAAGCTGCGCCGGCGGCCCGTCGCGGTCCCCTTCTCGAGGATCTGGGAGCGCATCCTCCGGGACAAGGAGGCGACGAGCCTGTTCTCGCAGCTGAAGCGGCTCCTGTCGCTGCTGCTGCAGCTCGCGCTCCTCGCGCTGCTCCTGCTCGCGCTGGGGGATCCGCGCCCGCAGGCGAACCTCGTCGAGGGGCGCAACATCGTCGTCCTCATCGACGCGAGCGCGAGCATGCAGGCCATCGACGTCGCGCCCTCGCGCATCGAGCTCGCGAAGGAAGAGGTCAGGAAGATGGTCCGCGGCCTCTCCGGCAGCGACCGCATGCTGCTGGCCCAGATGGACGCGGCCGTCACGCCCCTGTCGACGCTCACCGGAGAGATCTCGGAGCTCGAGGCGGCCGTCGCGGCGGTGAGGCCGACCGACGCCACGGCCGACTTCGCGCGCGCGCTCCGCTTCGCGAGCGACACCCTGAGCGGGCTCCCGTCGCCGGAGGTCATCGTCGTGAGCGACGGCGCGCTCGGCGAGCCGACCGACGCCGGCGGGCAGGTGCGCCTCGGCGACATCAAGCTCTCGTACCTGCCGATCGGCAAGGGATCGAGGAACGCTGCCATCACCGAGTTCTCGGTGCGGCGCTACCCGCTCGACAAGAGCCGCTACGAGGTGATGCTCGAGGTCACCAACACGAGCGACGAGCCCCTCGATCTCGAGCTGTCGCTGCTCGGCGACGGCCAGCTCACGGATCTGACGCGCATCCGGCTCAAGCCCAGGGAGAAGCTGCCCCGCTTCTACCCGAACCTCTCCGGCGCGTCGAAGACGCTCGAGGCGAAGCTCGCGCTGGCCGACGGCAGCTCGGACGACCTCCCCGCGGACAACCGCGCCTACGCGCTCCTCCCCGAGCGGCGCCGCGCGCGCGTGCAGGTCGTCTCCGCGGGGAACATGTTCCTCGAGGCGGCGCTGCTCCTCGACGAGTACCTCGACGTGACCTTCGTCGATCCGCAGCGGTACCCGGCGGCCTCCTCGTTCGACGTGACCATCTTCGACGGCGTGGCGCCGAGCGTCGCGCCGGGGAGCGGGAGCCTGCTCTACCTCAACCCGACAGGGACCAGCGTCCCGTTCGAGGTGGGCAAGGAGGTCCTGGACGACGACCCGAACTACCGCCTGGGCTTCGACGAGCTCGACGCGAAGCACCCGCTCCTGCGCTACACGGCGCTCAGCGACGTGAACGTCGCGCGCGCCCACGTGCTCAAGGGCAACAAGGAAGACAGGGTCGTCGGCCGGAGCTACAAGGGCCCGCTGCTGCTCGAGGGGCGGCGCAGCGGCGTGAAATTCGTCGCGCTCGGCTTCGACGTTCGCGAGAGCGATTTTCCGCTCCGCATCGCCTGGCCGCTCTTCCTGCTGAACGCGATCAACAACTTCGTCGAGGAGGACACGAGCTACATCTCCTCGTTCCGCACGGGCTCCGTCTGGCACATCCCGGCGTCCTCGTCCGCGGAGGTGGCCAGCCTGGAGCAGCCCGACGGGACGACGCGCGCGGTCCCCGTCCAGGAGGGGCGCGCCGTGTTCCTCGGGCAGCACGCTGGCTTCTACACGCTGCGCGTCGGCGCCGCGGGCGCGCAGGAGGAGAGCATGTTCGCCGCGAATCTCTCGGCGCCGGAGGAGAGCGCGATCGCCCCGGCCGCCGAGCTCAAGGTCGACGGCCGCGGCGCGGGCGCGGTGAGCGAGTTCAAGATCGGCGTTCGCCGTGAGCTCTGGGTCTACCTGCTCGCGGCGGTGCTCCTCGTGACCGCGATCGAGTGGTTCACGTACCACAGGAGGGTGACGGTGTGAGCGCGTTCCGTGGTCGCAGGCTGCGCATCGCCGCGTGGGCCATCACATGCGCCGCCCTCGGCGGGATCCTGTTCTGGGCGTACCGGAGGTATGTCCTCCTGCACCCGGATCCGACGCTGACGTGGGTGCGCGAGGGGGTGACGTACGAGCTCCTCAACCCGAAGATGCTCGGCGCGATCCTGCTCGCGCCCTGGTTCGTCGGGGTCCTCGCGGGATCCCTCGCCGACCTCCCCCTGCCGCAGCGCGTGCTCTCGGTGCTGCTGCGGGTCGCGTTCGTCGCGCTGATCGCGCTCGGGCTGTCGCGGCTCGCGAGGTCTGCGACCACGGAGAAGGTCGCCACCATCTACCTCATCGACGTCTCCGAGTCGGTCACGGACGAGGCGCTCGACGACGCGCGAGCGACGCTCGACAAGGCGTTCGCCGAGAAGCCCGAGGACGGCGTCATCAAGGTGATCACCTTCGCGCGGCGGCCGCGGCTCGCCGAGCGCGCGGCCGGCGGGGCGGCCGGTCGCGAGGAGGAGCGGCGCGCGCCGCCCATCGGCCGCCACGTCGACGCGAACGGGCAGCGCGGCGATCTCGGCGCGGGCTCGAACCTCCAGGCCGCGCTGCAGCTCGCGTACGGGCTGTATCCGCCTGGCTACCTCAAGCGCGCCGTGCTGATGTCGGACGGCGTGCAGACGGACGGCGACGTGCTCGCCGAGGCCAACCGGGCGCGCGACGTCGGGGTGCGGCTGTTCTCCATCCCGTACCGGCGGCCCGCGCCGCCCGAGGTCGCGGTGCGAGAGCTCAGGATGCCCGACCGGGTCAAGGTCGGGGAGACGTTCGAGATCCACGCCGACATCTACGCCAGCCGCGCCACCAAGGCGCGCGCGCGGCTCTTCCAGGGGGAGGCGCTGAACGGCCTCGAGGGCATCCGGGACCTCGAGCTCAAGGCAGGGCCGAACGACGTCGTGTTCAAGAGCGTCGTGCGCATCGCGGGGCAGGTGACCTACGCGCTCGAGCTCGACCAGATCGCGGACGACAAGTTCAAGGAGAACAACCGGTACGCGACCACCATCGACGTGCCAGGGCGCCCGTCGGTGCTCTACGTCGAGGGGACGCCGCAGCACGCCGGCCCGCTCTCGAGCGCGCTCACCGCGCAGCAGTTCGACGTCGACGTCAGGCCGCCTGCAGGCTTCCCCGGCTCCCTCAAGGAGATGGAGCGCTACGACTTCCTGATCGTGTCCGATACCCCGAAGGAAGCGCTCAGCCTGCAGGGGCAGGAGATCATCGAGAGCTACGTGCGGGATCTCGGCGGGGGGTTCCTCTTCGCCGGCGGCGAGTCGGGGTACGGCCTCGGCGGCTGGTACCGCACCACCATCGAGCGGATCCTGCCGGTGCGGATGGACAACGAGCGAAAGAAGGACATGCCGAGCGTCGCGATGGCGCTCGTCATGGACCGCTCGGGATCGATGACCGGGCTGCCCCTCGAGATGGCCAAGGCCGCGGCGAAGGCGACCGCCGGGGTGCTGTCGTCGGACGATCTGATCGAGGTGATCGCGTTCGACTCGGCGCCGACCCGCTACGTGAAGATGCAGCCCGCGCGCAACCGCTCCCGGATCGCCGGCGAGATCGCGCGCATCCAGCCGGGCGGCGGGACCGAGATCTTCTCCGCGCTCGACGCCGCCTACCAGGACATGACCGTCACGCAGGCGCGCAAGAAGCACGTCATCCTCCTCACGGACGGCAAGGCGTCGACGGGCGGCATCCGGGACCTCGTGTCCGCCATGATCGCCGAGTCGATCACCGTGACCACGGTGGGGCTCGGGAACGATCTCGACGAGCAGCTGCTCAAGATGATCGCCGACGTGGGCGGGGGGCGCTTCCACGCGGTCCCGGATCCGAACAACCTGCCGCGGATCTTCACCAAGGAGACCGAGATGGTGGCGCGCGCCGCCGCCGTCGAGGAGTGGTTTCCGGTGACCCAGGTCGGCGACGCGGCGTTCCTCCGCGGCGTCGACGTCCGCACGGCGCCCAACCTGCACGGCTATGTCTCGACCAAGCTGAAGCCGCCGCCAGCCCAGGAGCTGCTCACGAGCGACACCGAGGAGCCGATCCTCGCGCGCTGGCGCGTCGGCCTCGGGTGGACGCTGGCCTGGACGACCGACGTCAAGGCGCGCTGGGCCGTCGAGTGGCTGAGGTGGCCAGGCTTCGAGAAATTCTGGGGGCAGCTCGTCCACGAGCACATGCGCCAGAAGCACCGGCGCGAGCTCGACATGAAGGCCGAGATCGTCGACGGCGAGCTGCGCGCGTCCGTCGACGCGTTCGGGGCCGACGACCGCTTCGAGAACAACCTGACCTCCCGGCTCACCCTCATCGGGCCCGAGCCGGGCGGCGCGACGCGGGTCGTCGACATGCGTCAGACCGCGCCGGGGCGCTACGAGACGGCGCTTGCGCTGGATCGGTACGGCTCGTTCCTCTTGCGGGCGGAGCACCTGCGCGAGGCCGAGGACGGCTCGCTCCGGCCCGTCGCCGTCAGCTACGGCCACGTCTCGAACCCGTACCCCCGCGAGTACGCGAGCTTCGAGCCCGAGCTCGCGATCCTCGAGAAGGCCGCGACGTCGACGGGCGGGGCGGTCGATCCGAACGGCGTGGCGGCCATCTTCGACCCGGCAGGGGAGAAGGTGACGTTCCACGAGGAGCTCTGGCAGCAGTTCATCTACGCTGCGATGGTCGTGTTCCTGCTCGATCTGTTCGTCCGCCGGGTGCGGCTCTTCGACCGGAAGTTCGTCGCGCGCCGGGGCCGAGGGGTGGGGGGCCGGCGCCTCCCGGCCACATGACGGCTCATGGCAAAGCGGAGCCCCTTGTGACGGCCGATCCCCCGTTTCTCCCCGGTGCCGCGCCGAGCGCCGGTGCGCGTCCGTCAGGTTGTCCCCGACTCCGCTGCGTGGAACGCTGTGCTCCAGCCCGCTGGCCTGCACCATTTCGCGACGCGGAAGGGCCGTCTTGGGCTAGTTTCCCCTTATAGACCGGTGGTAGAGGAGCCCTGGAAAGCAGCGAAGGACGTGAATGCGCTCGAGGCCTCCACCTCTCGGCCTCCCGTGGGTCGTCCGCTCATCATCAGCGGCGATCCGCTCGCTTCGCTCCGTGGACGAGGCACCGCGGTCTCCTCCACCGCCGCCCTCGGCCGGCTGCTCCGCGAGTCGCCGCGGGCGATCGCTGAGCTTCACGAGCAGGAGATCGCGCTGGGGATCGACGTGGTCCGGGCGCTCACGTCCGCGACGACGACGCGCGCCCTGGCGCCCATCGGCATGGCGTTCCGCGCCGCCGCGCTGACCGGAACCGCGGTCGAGCTCGCTACGGAGGCGGCGGGCGCGGCCGCGCGCCGCGTGGCGGTGGCGGGTATCCTGGGCCACACTGCTGCCGCGCCCATGGCCGACCGGATCGCGGAGGATTACGCCGTCCATGCGGCCAGGCTGGCGGCGGCAGGCTGCGAGATCCTCGTCGCGTGCGGCTTCGATCCAGTCCAGGCAGCGAGCGTGGGCCCCACGGTCGCGCGGCTCGCGCGCCGCGCGGCGGTGGTCAGCGCCAGCACGACGCAGCTGGCGACGTGGGCGTTCGTGGAGCTCGACGGCGCAGGGCGCACCGCCGATGGCGAGGGGTTCGAGGAGGTCGCCCGGTCGGCCCTCGACAGCGGCGCGGACGCGTTGCTCTTCGAGGTGCCGTCGGCCGAGCTCGGGCTCAACGTGCTCCGGCGCCTCGAGGGCGTCGCGCACGAGGTTCAGGTCGGCGTGCTGCTCGGCGCGGAATCTGTGCAGGCGGACGGCGCCGAACGCATCGCGCCCGCCGAGATCTGCGATGCTTGGGCGGTGTCGGCGGCGCGGCTCATCGAGGCGGGCGCGCGAATGCTCGGGGGAGGGACGGGGACAACGCTGGCGCACCTGGGGGCGCTGGCGAAGATGCTCCGTACGACGCAGCGCGCGCCCCTTCTCAGGCGCGCGCTCTAAGCGAGAACGAAACCCAACCGGAAACGTGATGATGGCCGATGCAAGCCACGGGAGTGAGTCGAAGTCTCAATCGCTGGAGACGTTCGACGATCTGCTGTTTCCCTTCCACGAAGCTACGAAGCCAGAGGACCTTCACCGGATCGGCGCCGAGGCGGAGAAGTTCGGGGTCGACGCCAGGACGGGCGCTACCCTCCCGTACGAGGGCGAGCGGAGCGTCCTCACCGTGCTCCAGGCGCTCGTCGAGCGGCACGGGTGGACACCCGAGCACGAGACCCCCGGCGGTCCGCTGATCGCGCTCGCCCGGGCTGGCGCCTCGGTGACCCTCGAGCCTGGCGGGCAGCTCGAGCTGTCCGGAGCGCCCCTCGAGAACATCCACCAGATCTGTATGGAGATGAGCGGGCACCTCGCGGAGCTGCGCGACATCTCCGCCGAGCTCAAGCTGACCTGGCTCGGCATCGGGTTCCACCCCTTCGCGTCGCAAGCCGATCTCTCCTGGGTGCCCAAGGCGCGCTACGCGGTCATGCGGCGCTACCTGCCGACGCGCGGCGCGCACGGCCTCGACATGATGCGCCGCACCGCCACCGTGCAGGCGAACTTCGACTACGCCAGCGAGGAGGCGGCGATGCGCGCGCTCCGCGTGTCGCTCCGGCTCTCCCCGCTCGTGACAGCGATCTTCGCCAACTCCCCGTTCTACGAGGGGGCGCTGTTCGGCGGGCGGAGCTACCGCGCCAAGGTCTGGCTCGACGTCGACGCCGCGCGGCAGGGGCTGATCCGCAACGTGCTCGAGCGCGGGCGCCGCTTCTCGGACTACGTCGCGTGGGCGGTCGACGCGCCGATGTTCCTCTTCAAGCGCGACGGCGAGGTGATCGAGAACACGGGGCAGACCTTCCGCGACTTCCTGCAGCACGGCTTCGAGGGGCACCGGGCCACCCGCGGCGACTGGGAGATGCACCTCAACACCCTCTTCCCGGAGGTCAGGCTGAAGCGGACCCTCGAGGTCCGCGGCGCGGACTCGCTGCCGGCCAACCTCGTCTGCGCGCTCCCGGCGCTCTGGGCGGGCATCCTCTACGACGCGCGCGCGCTCGACGAGGCCGACGCCCTGTCCGAGAGCTTCAGGTTCGACGAGCTCGAGGCCGTGCGCCCGAAGATCGTCGAGCGCGCGCTCCGCGCCACGTTCCGTGGCAAGCCGCTCGCGGCGCTGGCCGAGCGGCTCGTCTCGATCGCCTCGGGCGGCCTCGAGCGGCGCGCGCGCCTGAACAAGAATGGCAAGGACGAGCGCGTCCACCTCGATCGGCTCAGCGCGCTCATCGCCAAGGGGCAATCCCCGGCCGATGCTCTCGTCGATGGACTCAGCAACGACGACCCGGACCTGCGAAGCAAGATCCTCGAACGTGCGAGGATCTAGCCGCGGCTCGTCGCCGAGGAGGCGCGGGGCGGCGGGCGCACCGGGGGGAGGACGTCGACCGGCATGACGCTCGTCTACCTCCTGGGCACCTTGCTCCTGGTGCTCCTCAACGCGTTCTTCGTCGCGTCCGAGTTCGCCATTGTCAAGATGCGGCCGACGCGGCTGGAGCAGCTCGTGCGCGAGGGGGACGCGCGGGCGCGGCTCGCGCTGCAGATGTCGCAGCGGCTCGACGCGTACCTGTCCGCCAACCAGCTGGGCATCACGCTCGCGTCCCTCGGGCTCGGCTGGATCGGCGAGCCGGCCATCGCCCAGCTCATCGAGCCGTTGCTCGCGCCGCTCGACGCCTGGTCGGGGATCGGCGCGCACGCCATCTCCATCGGCATCGCGTTCATCCTGATCACGTCGCTCCACACCGTGATCGGCGAGCTCGCCCCGAAGTCGCTCGCGATCCAGCGGACCGAGAAAGTTACGCTCTGGGCGGCGCGGCCGCTGCACGGGTTCTTCGTCCTGATGTGGCCGGTCATCTGGGTGCTCAACTCGATGGCGAACGGGTTCGTCCGGCTCTTCGGGCTCCGGCCTGTGGGCGAGGAGGAGATCGCGCACACGTCGGAGGAGCTCCGGCTGCTCTTGACCAAGAGCCCCGCGGGGCTCGATCCGGCGCTGCGCAGCATGCTCGTGCGCATCTTCGACCTGCGCCGGCGCACGGCGAGGCACGTGATGTCGCTCCGCTCCGACGCGGCGACCCTGCGCGCGAACATGACGATCGACGAGGCGGTGCGGATCGTGGCCGACGCCGGGTACTCCCGGTACCCGGTGCTCGACGAGCAGGGCAAGAACGTGCTCGGCTACCTGCACCTGCGCGACCTGTTCGACGTGCTGAGCCAGCGCCGCCGCGCGTCGCGCGTCGCCGAGCTGCTCCGCAAGCCGATCTTCGCGCGCGAGAACACCTCGGTCGAGCGCCTCCGCCTCGAGATGCAGGCGCGCCAGGTGCCGGTGGCGATCATCACGTCGGCCTCGGGCGAGTTCATGGGGCTCGTGACGATGGAGGACCTCATCGAGGAGATCGTCGGCGAGATCCGCGACGAGAACGACGAGGAGGTGCCGCCCATCCACCGCCGCGGCGGCGGCATCGTCGACGTCGACGGCCGCGTCCTGCTGACCGACCTGGAGCGCGACGCGCACATCGTGCTGCTGCCCGAGGTGAAGACCGTCGAGACGGTCGGCGGCTACATGCTCGGCCGGCTCGAGCACCCACCCGAGGCGGGCGAGCGCGTCGAGTGCGAGGGCTACACGCTCGTGGCGATGGACGTCGCCGGCCGGCGGGTACGGCGCGTCCGCATCGTCCCGACCGACGCGGCCGGGGGCGAGCGGTCATGACGAGCGCGGCTCCCCGCTCCGCGGAGCCGCGCGCCGGCGCCGTCCGTCAGGGGCGCCGCCTCCGAACGTACGCGGCGAGGCGCGCATCCTGGAATCCGTCGCCCCGGGGACGAGCGGCGCGCGGATCCAGGTACAAACTTCGGCGGACCGGTACTACCCTGGCTTCGTAAGTGGAAACGCTTGCAACTCGGATCTTGCGCGATGGCCCGGTGAACGAGCTCGACGCCGTCGGCTGGGCCATTCGTCTTGCGAAGCGGATCGAGGCGCTTCACGCCCTCGGCGTCGCGCACGGCGCGATCTCGCCGGAGTGCGTGCTCACGACCGCGGTCGATCGCACCTCGAAGGCGATCCTGGCCGACCTGCGCCAGACGCCGAGCCGCATCGCCTACCAGTCGCCCGAGCGGGTCGGGGGCGGGACGCTCTCGGCCGGCGACGACGTGTGGGCCATCGCGGCGACGCTCTACGAGGTGCTGACCGGGGCGAGCGCCTTCGGCGGCGGGAGCGACGCCGAGACGCGGCAACGGATCTCGAGCTCCTCGCCGGCGCCGCTCGCCGTCTTCGACGTGGGCGACGACGATCTCCAGCGGGTCCTCGACGATGCGTTCCAGCGCGATCGCTCCGCGCGCACGACGAACGCCGCCGCGTTCCGGCGCGCTCTCGAGGAGTGGCACCCCGATCCCGCGGTGCGCACGCTGCTCCCGCTCGACGACGAGGACGCGACGAACGACGAGGACGACGACGAGGTGCGCACGCTGATGCGGGTCTCGCCGTTCAGCTCGAGCCAGCTCGACGAGGTCATCGCGCAGCGCGCGGCGGCAGCGGCCGCGGGTCAACCGGCGCCGCCCCTCCCGGCCGAGCGCGCGCGGCCCCCGGCGGCGCAACCCGGCGCGCCGGCCCCCAGGCTGGGCGCCGCCCCGATCCCCAGGGCGCCCGCCGCGGCTCCGGCCGCGCAAGGGCGCGCCCCGGTCGCGCGAGCGCGCGTTCCTGGCGTGGGGGCGGTCCCGGTGACCCAGACGTCCGGCGACGCCCGCGAGGGCTCGGAGCCCAGGATGGCCACGCGGGAGGCGACGCCCCTGAACCTCCGCGGGCCCGCTGGGTCAGCGGCCGCAGCGCCTGCGCGCTCCGGAGGAGCGGCGCCCGCCGCGCTCCGCGCGCCCGACGCGGGGCGGCCCGCGCCAGGCGCCGCGCCGCCGGCTGGAGGGCCTCGAGAGCCGCCCGCGGTCGGGGCGCCGGCGCCGGCGTTCCCTGGGCGCGAGCGCCCGGACGCGGAGCCCGAAGCTGTCGCGAGGCCTCGGCCCCGGAGCGGCGAGCTACCTTTCCTCGGCGATCTCGACGGGGAGATGCTCGACGAGCCCACGCTCGATGCGCCCACGGTCGTCGACGACCGCGACGACCGCGACGACGATGACGACGACGTCCCCACGCGGACGCGGGAGGCTCCCACGCCGGTCGTTCCGGCCCCGGTCGACGCGACGCCGACGCTCGGCGCGCCCCTGGCGCTCGCCGATGCGGCGGCGACAGGTCGCTCCGCTGCGGCGCCGCTCGAACGAGCCGCGGGGGCGCCCGCGGCCGCGTCGTCCACGAGGGCCGACGCGGTCGGGCCGAGCGCCGCCGCGGCCGGCGCGCTCAGCCCGTCGCAGCAAGCCTCGGCGGCCACGCGCGGCGCCGTCGCCGCGCAGCAGAGCGCGGCGCCCGCTCGGAGCGCAGCGCAGGGCTCAGCCGCGCCGGCGCCGTCGCCCCTCGGCGCTGCCGACGGTTTCGGCCTGATCACCGACGCGCCGCCTGACCGCTCGGGGCGGCTCGGGATCATCATCGCGGTGGCCGTGGCGCTGCTCCTGGCGGGGGGGGCGATGCTGTTCGCCGCGCAGCTCGGCCTGCTGGGGGCCGCGCCCACCACCGCGCCCGGCAGGGGGGCGGTCGAGCCGGTCCCCGCGCTGGCCGTCGCGTCGATCGTGGCCCGCTCGCGGCCGGAGCGCTTCCTTGTGGAAGCTCTGGATCTGCGCGTCGAAGCCGCCCATGTCCACGCGCAGGAGCGTCTCGGGCCGGAGGCCTGAGCGGCGCGCGACGGCCTCGGTCCGCTCGGGGAACGGCGAGATCCACACCATCCTGCCGCCCGGCGCGAGCGCGCGCGCGGCGCCCTCGACGAAGCGCTCGAGCATGGCGTCGAGATCTCCCGTGCGCTCGACGCGCCGCCCGAGGGGCGGGTTCGTCAGGATCAGCGTGGGCGCCTCGCCCGGGGGCGGCGCGCCGCCCGCGTCGCGCTGGAGGAGCTCCGCGCCCCGCGCGCCCGCGGCGTCGAGGTTCTCGCGCGCGATCTGCAGGGCTCGAGGATCGCGATCCGAGCCCACGAGCCGCCGGTACGGTCCGAGCAGGGCGCGCTCGCAGAGCTCGAGGCCCGAGCCGACGAACGGATCCCAGACGACGTCGTCGCCGCGCGCCCCCGCGATGCGCGCGAGCGCGGCCGCGATCGTCGGGTGCGACGCCGCGGGCACGTCGCCCCGGCGGTACGCGAACCGTGGGTCGGGCAGGCGCGGCGCGAGCTCGACCCGCACCCGGCCCGCGCCCTCGTAGACGACCACGTCCCACGTGCTCTGGGTCGGATCGTTCACGAGCTCCGGGGCCTCCGCCTCCACGGCGGCCGCGGCGCGGAACACCGCTGCCCGGCGCTTGCCGCCGCCGGCCCAGTCGATGCGGTAACGGATCGCGCCCTGGGTGAAGCGGCGCAGGATCTCGCGCGCCTCCCGCGAGAGCAGCCGCTCCGCGACCGCCGCGGCGAGGTCGGCGCCCTGGTCGAGCTTCCGCAGCGGCAGCGGGAACGCGAACGACAGCATCGTGCGCGCCCCGAACAGGGCGTCGAGGCGGCCGCTCAGCACCGCCTCGACCCGCGCGCCGCCGCACGGATCGCTCCGGAGCTCGGGGACGAGCGCCCCGCCGGGAGAGCCCGCGTCGAGCGCCGCGAGCTCCTCGGCGAGGATCGCCTCGAGGCCGCGCCGGCAGCGCACCGCCACCCGGAGGGGGCGCTCCGGCGCGCGATCGCCGGCGATCTCGGACGGCTCGCCGCGCGTGAGGGTCCTCCTGGCCAGGAGCTCGGCGCGCGCGCGCACGCCGGCGATGTCGTCGCCGTCGAGCTCGGCCAGCGCCTCGAGCGCGGCGCCGCCGCCGACCTTGCCGAGCGCGTCGATCAGCGCGCGGCGGACGTCGGGCGAGCGCTCGCTGCGCGCCGCCTCGGCGAGCGCCTGCTCGACGAGCGATCGCCCGGCGTCCGCCGCGCGCGGCTTGCCGAGCGCCACCGCCGCCATGCGGCGCGTGCGGCGATCGTCGTCGCCGAGGCAGGCGAGCAGGTGGTCGCGCGCCCGCTCCGAGACCTCGGGATCGATCGGCCCCGCGGCCATCAGCTTGCCGACGAGCCGGGTGAGCGGCGCGCGCAGCGCGGGCGGCGCGCCGGCCGCGCGCTCGAGCGCGGCGGGCAGCGCCGCAGCGCCAGCGCGCCGCAGCGCCCGCTCCGCCAGCTCGGCGGGCTCGTCGGCCGTCTCGAGCAGATCCATCAGGGCGGCGAAGTGGCGGCGGCCCGGCGTGAAGCCCGGATCGGAGAGGGCGCGCCGGAGGTCGGGGTCGAGCGGGGCGGGGGGGGTCATCGTGGCTTGTAACTCCGCGTTTCTATGTGGATCCCGCGGTCACGGCGGACCGGGATCTCGGGGGACGCCTGCGCCGCTCTCCGAGCGCGCTCGACTTTCGCGACAAGCGCGGCGTTCCAGCAAGCTCTTTCGGCGCCGGGGCTCTCGGCGCTCTCGTTTTCGGTCGCCGGGTCGCTAGAGTCTCAATCATGCCGGATCTGAGCCAGGTCATCCCGAGGACGGCGTTCCCGCACGACGTGCTTCGGGCGGCCCTGGACGCGCTCGAGGCGGGGCGGCGGGTGGTGCTCGCCTCGGTGGTGGCGCGGCACGGCTCGGCGCCGTCGACGCCGGGGCAGAAGCTCTGCCTCTTCGACGATCTCACCGCGATCGGCACGATCGGCGGCGGCGCCGTCGAGCGGGCGGCGCTCGGCATCATGGGGCGCGCGCTCGACGAGCTCGCCAGCGCGCCGAAGCTCGAGACGTTCCGCCTGGGCCCGACGCTGGGCATGTGCTGCGGCGGCTCGGTCGAGGTCCTCATCGAGCCGATGCTGCCCGCCGTGCACGTCCTCGTGATCGGCGCCGGGCACGTGGGCGCGTTCGCCGCGCCGCTCCTCGCGTCGCTGGGCTTCCGCGTGACCCTCTGCGACGCGCGCGCCGCCGCCGCCGACCCCGCCCGCGTGCCGGCGGCGGCGCCGCTCGCCCGCGCGCCGTCGGCGTACGACGAGGCGCCGCGGGATCTCGCGCCGGCGCCCGGGGAGCAGGTGCGGCTCGTGCTCGCCGAGCACGACGACCCGGAGGTGCTGACGGGCCTGCCGAGGGAGCTCGGCGAGGCGGCGGCGCTCGTGATGACGCACGACCACGCCCTCGATCAGGAGGCGCTCGCGTGGGCGCTCGCGCGCGGCTTCGGGTACGTGGGCGGCGTCGGGAGCCGCGCGAAGGCCGCGCGCACGCGCGCGCGGCTCGAGGCGAAGGGGGTGCCGGAGGGCGACGTCGCGCGGGTCAGGATGCCGGTCGGGCTCGACATCGGGGCGCGCACGCCGGCCGAGATCGGCGTCGCCATGGCCGCGGAGCTCGTCGCGTGGCGCGCGGGGCGGCAGCGCGCTCGATGGTCATCGGCCGGCACGACGTCCGCCGGAGAGGAGCAGGCTGGATGAATCGAGTGACCACGATCGTGCTCGCCGCGGGCGCGGGCAAGCGGCTCGGGGGGCCGAAGGCGCTCCTGGCCTGGCCGTCATCGACGAAGGGCGGGGCCGAGCGGCCCCTGGCGATCGCGCACGCGGAGGCTCGCCTCTCGGCCGAGAGCGCGCGGGTGCTGGTGGTGGTGCGCAGCTCCGTCTTTCACGCGCTGCTGGCCCATGTGCAGCCGGGCATCGACCTGGTCTCGTGGTCCGCGCCGGACGATCTCGGGCCGGCGGGCTCGCTGGCCGTCGCCGCGCCGCGCATCGGCGACGCCGACGCCGTCATCGTGACGCCGGTCGACGTGCCCCCCGCGCGCGCCGCGACGGTGGCGCGGCTGCTCGCCCGCCTCGAGGCGGGCGCCTCCTCGACGACGCCGCCGCTCGCGGTGCGGCCGCGGCACCTCGGCCGCGGCGGGCACCCGGTGGTGCTGCGCACCGAGGCGCTCCAGCGTTACCTGGAGGCCGATCCTCCGCCGCTCCGGGATCACCTGAGGGCGCTCGGCGACAGGTGCGTCGACGAGGAGGTGGACGATCCAGGGGTGCTGCACGACCTGAATGTCCCGGTCGATGTTATCCGCGTGCTCGGCGGCCCGCCGCGCTTTCTCGCCTGAAGGCGGCCCGCGATCGTCCCCCTGCGCGGATCACGCCGCGCGGCGCGCTCGTGTCGACGCGTCCCGGGGGACCGGGCTATCGTCGGTGAGGAGGAGCATACGAATGGCGACGAGCCCTCCAGCGTCAGCGAGCACCGTGGGGAGCAGCGTGCCCCGTACGGACGGCCCTCCCAAGGTCACGGGGGCGTCGCGCTACGTCGACGACATCCCGGCGATGCCGGGGGAGATCTTCGGGCGCACCGTGCGGAGCCCCGTGCCCCGCGGGATTTTGCGGGGAGTGCGGCTCGACCCCGCGTTCGACTGGAGCGACGTCACCGTCGTGCTCGCCGAGGATGTCCCGGTCAACGTGGTCGCGCTGATCCTGGACGATCAGCCGATCCTCGCGACCGGAAAGGTCAACCACGCCTACGAGCCGATCGTCCTGCTCGGCTGCGCGGACCGGCTGAAGCTCGCGCGGGCGGTCCAGGCCGTCGCGCTCGACATCGATCCGCTGCCGCCGGTGCTCGACGCGCGCGCCGCGCTCGATGGCGGGGAGATCATCTGGGGCGCCGACAACGTCATCAAGCGGTACCTCATCACGAACGGGCGCGCCGACGCCGCGCGGGAGCGCGGTGAGGCGAGCGAGGCCGCGATCGACGCGGCGCTCGCGCGCTGCGAGGTGGTCCTCACCGGGACGTACGCCTCGCACCACCAGGAGCAGCTCTACATCGAGCCGCAGGGGGTCATCGCCTGGTGGGACGAGGCCGGCGCGCACGCGACGGGCTCGATCCAGTGCCCGTTCTACATCCACAAGGCGTTCCTGAAGGCGTTCGGGCTCCCTCCCGATCGGATCCACATCACCCAGTCGGTGACGGGGGGCGGCTTCGGGGGCAAGGAGGAGTACCCGTCGATCATCGCGCTCCACGCGGCGCTGCTCGCGAGGAAGAGCGGCCGCCCGGTGCGCATGATCTACGACCGGACGGAGGACATCGAAGCGACGACGAAGCGCCACCCGGCGTCCTGCGAGATCACGAGCGGCTGCGATCGCGATGGCGCGCTGCGCGCGCTGAAGATCCGGATCCTCATGGACGGCGGCGCGTACGCGACGCTGACGCAGGTGGTCCTGTCGCGCGGCGCCCTCCACGCCGCGGGCGCCTACCGCTGGGACGACGTGTGGATCGAGGCGACCGCCGTCGCCACGAACACGCCCCCGAACGGCGCCTTCCGCGGCTTCGGCGCGCCGCAGACGATCTGGGCGATCGAGCGGCACCTCGACCGCGTCGCGCGGGAGCTCGGCTGCGATCCGCTCGAGCTGAAGGCGAAGAACGTGCTTCGCCCCGGCGACTCGACCGCGACGGGGCAGGTGCTCCGCGTGAGCGTCGCGGGCGAGGAGTGCATCACGCGGGCGATCGCGGCGAGCGGTTACCGGCAGAAGCGCGCGGCCGGGCCGGTCGTCCGCGGGCGCGTGGCGCGCGGGATCGGGCTCTCGGTGTTCATGCACGGCGCGGGCTTCACCGGGTCGGGGGAGCGCTACTACAAGGGAAAGGTCGCGCTGGATCTCGCGCCCGGCGGGCGGCTCCGCATCCGCACGGCGTCGACGGACATCGGCCAGGGGACGGAGACGGTGTTCCGGCAGATCGCCGCGGACGCGGCGGGGCTGCCGCTCGATCGGGTCGAGTTCGCGGTGCCGTGCACGACGACGGTGCCCGACTCGGGCCCCACGGTGGCGTCGCGTACGGTGATGGTGGTCGGCTCGATCGTCGAGGCCGCAGCGCGGGATCTGGCGAGCCGCGTGCGCGCGGAGCAGGCGTCGGCGCAGGAGCCCCGCGTCGCCGGGGAGGGCGGCGCGGGCGCCGCGGCGGGGCCGTCGGCGCTGAGCTTCGAGGAGGCGGCCGACCGGCTGCTGGCGCGCGAGGGCCAGGTGACGTCGCTCAAGCAGTACGAGCCGCCCGGCTACGTGCGCTGGGACGACGAGGCGTACAAGGGAGACGCGTACCCGTGCTTCGGCTGGGCGTGCGACGTCGCCGAGGTCGAGGTGGACCTCGACACCTTCGAGGTGACGGTCGTCGACTTCTGGTCGGCCACCGACGTGGGCAAGGCGATCCACCCGGTGATGTGCACGGGGCAGATCGAGGGCGGCAGCCTCCAGGCGATCGGCTGGGCGCTCTCCGAGGAGATCGTCTGGCAGGGCGGCAAGATCAGGAACCCGCGGATGACCAACTACATCATCCCGACGTCGCTCGACGCGCCGCCGTTCCACGTCGTCCTGGTCGAGGAGCCGTTCCCGTTCGGTCCGGGCGGCGGGGCCAAGGGCATCGGCGAGATGCCGATGGACGGCGCCGCGCCCGCGATCGCCGCGGCGGTGGAGCATGCGACGGGGATCGCCGCGCGCGCGCTGCCGCTCACGCCGGAGCGCCTGTTCGAGGCGGCGCGCGCCGCCGCAACGCCGCGGCAGGCGGCAGGGGGAGGGGATCGCGCATGAAGGTATCGCTCGTCGTCAACGGCTCGCCGCGCGAGGTCGATCTGCCGCCGCTCTCGCGGCTGCTCGACGCGCTCCGGGGGCCGCTCGGGCTCACGGGCACGAAGGAGGGGTGCGCGGAGGGCGAGTGCGGCGCGTGCACGGTGCTGCTCGACGGCGATCCCGTGAACGCGTGCCTCGTCGCGATCGGGCAGTGCGAGGGGCGGCACGTGACGACGGTCGAGGGGCTCGCCTGCGCCGGACACCTGTCGCCGCTGCAGCGCTGCTTCGTCGAGGAGGGGGGCGCGCAGTGCGGGATCTGCACGCCGGGCATGCTCCTCTCGGCGGAGGCGCTGCTCGCGCGGAGCCCGGATCCGTCGGAGCTCGAGGTGCGCGAGGCGCTCGCTGGCAACCTGTGCCGCTGCACCGGCTACCAGCGGATCGTCGAGAGCGTCCGCGCCGCCGCCGCGCTGCGCCGCGGCGGGGGAGGGGCGGCGCCGTGAGCCTCGCCGATCTGCGCCTGTTCGAGATGCGGCGCGCCGCCGGGCTCGGTCCGCTGTGCGAGATCGTGGCGGAGCGGGCCGCGCTCGGCGCGCCGGTCACGCTCCTGGCCGGCGGCACCGACTGGGTCGTCGAGCAGGAGCTCAGGCCTCCGCTCGAGGTCGCGGCAGGGAGCTCGGCGGCGCCGCTCGTCGTCGACGTGTCCCGGCTCCCGGAGCTGCGAGGCGTCTCGCTCTCCGGCGACACGCTCCGGGTCGGCGCCGCGACGACGTACCTGGAGATGCTCCGGAGCGACGCGATCGCCGCGCGGGCGCCGCTGCTCGCGCGGATGAGCCGCGACGTGGGCGCGGTGCAGATCCAGGCGCGCGGCACGCTCGGCGGCAACCTGGCCACGGCGTCGCCGGCCGCCGACGGCGTGGCCGCGCTCGCCGCCTACGACGCGACCGTCGTGGTGCAGAGCGTCCGCGGGGAGCGGCGCATCGCGATGAGCGCCCTGCAGACGGGCTACAAGCGCACGTCGCGCGCGCCGGACGAGGTGATCGTCGCCGTGGAGATCGCGCTGCCGGCGCCCGGGTCGCCCTGGTACTGGCGGAAGATCGGCGCGCGACGGGCGCAGGCGATCTCGAAGGTCGCGCTCGCGGGCGTGGCCGAGGTGCGATCCGGGCGCGCCGCGCGGCTCGGGCTGGGGATGGCGTCGGTCGCGCCGACGACGGCGCTCCTGCCGAGCGTGCGCGCGCTCTGCATGTCCCGTCCGCTCGCCGAGCTCACCGCGGCGGAGATCGACGCGGCCGTCGCGCAGGACATCTCGCCCATCGACGACGTGCGCTCGACGCGCGCCTACCGGGAGCACTGCGCTCGCGGGGTGGTGCGGGAGCTCCTTCGCCAGCTCGGCGCGCCGGTCTGATCATTCCATCCAGTCGAGCTGCGCGGCCTCGGCCCTCCGGCTGCGCCCGCCGGGGAATGCCGGCCGCTCGTACGACGGTGGCGGGAGCGGAGCCTCCGCGTCCATGTCGTGGCAGCGCGCGCATCGCCGCGGGGTGGTGGTGCCGGCCTGGAAGATGGTGACGCAGCCGCAGGCTGGACAGATCATGCCGATGTCGTAATTCATGAGCACTCCTCGACGACGAACGCTCCGGGGCGGTCCGAGCGGCGGGAAGATGCGCTGAAGAGGCGACGTGGTCGCGACGGCGCGGCAACATCGCGCGGAAGCCTCGGCCCTGCGGCGCAGCCCATCGGGGGCGCGTCGTCGACGAGACGCCCGCCTTCTTCCATTCCGAACGCGCTCCTGCGCCTTGAGAACGAGGCGGCCTCTCTCGGACCGGCGCAGACCTCCTGTGGCTGCGCGGACGGCGGTGCGCGCTCCTTGTCGTCTGCGCTGCCGTCTGGCGTGAGCGCACGTCGGCATGCGCTGTTCAAGGGCTACTCGATGTTGACTTTCATTTGTAGTAGGCCCCTGATGACCGTGAGTTCGACACGCCGCGAGCCCACCGAGCTCGCGATGCGGCGTGATTCGGTAGATTCGTAATACATATTACATGTCAACGCAGATCCGTCCTTTCCGGGCCCGTCTTGGGCTCGCTGTTCCCGTGCTTCTGATCACCGTGGCCGGGGTCGCTCATGCGCAGTCTCCTGAACCGAGCGCGGAGGCCCCGGGGGATCCAGCGATGCCGGGAGCGCCTCCGGGCACGGGAGCGCCGGCGGCGGGCCGGGACGCACCTGCACCGGCGCCGGCGGCGCCTCCCGGCGATGCGCCGGCGGCGCCTCCCGGCGATGCGCCGGCGGAGGACCAGGATGCTGCTGCGCCAGCGCCGGCGGCTGCTCCCGGCGATGCGCCGGCGGGGGACCAGGATGCAACTGCGCCAGCGCCGGCGGCTGCTCCCGGCGGTGCGCCGGCGGCGCCCCCCGCGCCGGCGGCGCACCCCGGCGGCGGGCCGGCAGCGAGCCAAGAAGGCGCTGCACCGGCGCCGGCGGCGCCTGCAGGCGATGCGCCGGTGGAGGTGACGGTCGCGGGCACGCGCGTGACGCGGACCGCGGGCTCTGCTCATGTGATCAAGAGCCGCCAGCTCGAGCGCTTCGAGCACGACGATCCCCACGCCGTGCTGGTCGGCGTTCCCGGCGTGTACGTGCGGGGCGAAGACGGGCTGGGCCTGCGGCCGAACATCGGTGTTCGCGGCGTCAACCCCGATCGCAGCAAGAAGGTCACGCTCATGGAGGATGGCGTCCCCATCTCTCCTGCGCCGTACTCCGCGCCAGCCGCTTATTACTTCCCGCTCATCACCCGCATGTCGAACGTGCGCGTGATCAAGGGGCCAGGGGCCATCGCCTATGGCCCGCAGACCGTGGGTGGCACCGTGGATCTCGTCACCCGCTCCGCCCCGTCGCTCGCGTCGGGCGCGCTCGATCTCGCCCTGGGCCAGTACGGCTACGGCAAGGCGCACGCCTATCTCGGGACGAGCGACGGGCAGATGGACTTCCTCGTCGAGGGCGTGCACCTGCGGAGCGACGGCTTCAAGGAGCTCCCGAGCGGCGCGGACACAGGGTTTTACCGCAACGAGGTGATGGTCAAGGGCAGTTACCTCGTCGACCCGGCCGCCCGCATCAAGAACGAGCTCCGCCTCAAGCTCACCTACTCGGAAGAGCTCTCCAACGAGACGTACCTCGGCATCACGGACGGGGATTTCGAGGAGAACCCGCTCCGCCGCTACGGGGTGAGCGGGCTCGACCGCATGCGCAACCACCGCACCGCGGTCGCCGTGACCCACGTGATCGAGCCGTCGCGCGACCTGTCGGTGACGACGACCGTGTACCGGAACGACTTCTCGCGCGTGTGGCGCAAGGTGAACGGCTTCCGCGGGGCCAACCTGTTCGACGTGCTCGCCGCCCCGGACACGCCGCAGAACGCGGTGTACTACGCCGTGCTGACCGGGCAGCTCGACAGCTCGACGCCGGGCGAGGCGCTGCTCATCGGCCCCAACGAGCGCGACTTCGTGTCGCAAGGCGTGGAGACCCGCGTCCGCTGGAACGTCGCCACGGGGCCCGTCTCGCACCGCGTCGAGTACGGCCTGCGCCTGCACCACGATCGGGTCGAGCGCCGCCACAGCGAGAACGGGTTTCTCGTGCTCGGGGGCGCGCTCGTGCCGGACGGCGGACCGACCATCGTGACCCAGTTCAACGAGGCATGGACCGAGGCGGTCGCGCTCCACGCGAGCGACGCGATCACCTGGAGAGCGCTCACGGTGACGCCGGGCGTCCGGGTCGAGCTCATGCGCTCTGCCCTCGTGGATCGCGCGGCGGGGCGCGAGCAAACGCGGCTCGCGCAGGCGCTCCTGCCCGGCGCCGGCGCCTACCTCGCGCTCACCGAGGCGCTCGGCCTCCTGGCCGGGGCCTACCGAGGATTCAGCCCCCCGGCCCCGGGGAGCGACGAACACGTCGAGCCCGAGCTCAGCGTGAACTACGAGGGCGGCGCTCGCTTCGCCGACGGGCCGCTGCGCGCGGAGATCATCGGCTACTTCAACGATTACTCGAACATCACGGATGTCTGCACGCTCTCCAGCGGCTGTCTCGACGCGGATCTCGACCGCCAGTACGACGCGGGCGAGGCCCGGATCTACGGAATCGAGGCGTATGCGGAGCACGAGGTCCCGCTCGGCCAGCTGAAGCTGCCGATCACCGCGGCCTACACGCTCACCCGGACCGAGTTCCTCTCGAGCTTCGCCTCGGACGACCCCATCTTCGGCCGCGTCGTGAAGGGGGACGAGATGCCCTATGTCCCGCGGCACCAGGCGAGCCTCTCGGTCGGGGTCGAGCACGAGCGCGCCGGCGTCGCCGTGGGCGCCACCTACATGTCCGCCATGCGGGAGAAGGCCGGCAGCGAGCCGATGTCCCGGGCGCTCGCCACCGACGAGCAGCTCCTCTTCGACGCGAGCGCCAGGGTGCGCGTCGTCGGGCCGCTCGTGCTCTACGCGAACGCGCGGAACGTCCTCGGCTCCCAGTACATCGTGTCGCGCCGGCCCTTCGGCGCCCGGCCGAACGCGCCGCGCTGGATCCAGATCGGGGCCAAGGCATCCTTCTAGAGCGGGGCGCCCGACGTGGACGCGCGTGTCGATCAGAGCGGGCGGATGTGGGGGGGAGGCCCCTCTGGAGCTGGAAGGATGTAGGGCGCCGGGCCGAGGCCGTCGCGGACCGCGGCGAGATCGACGCCGGGATCGATGAGGCGCGCGATGCGGCGGCCGTTGAGCGAGACGAGGGCGTCGGCGCGCACCTCCACCGGCCCGCGGCCGCGGCGCTCGAAGTCCTCGCGGATGTGATGGGAGAGCTGCAGGATGAGATCGGGCTGGCCCGCCATCTCGCGCTCCTGCAGGCGCGTCAGGTACGCCCGCGGGCTCACGTGCCATGTCCGGCCGGTCTGCCTGCTGCGGACAATGAAGGTGACGCTCCCGTTCTTCTCGCGCACCATCACGCGCCAGGAGAAGCGCATCCCCTGCTCGTGCCAGCGCACGTTGCCGCCGTACGCCAGGAAACGGAGCGGCATCGCGAGCTGAACCGCGCAGTAGGCGGCGCCCAGCGCGAGCCCGAGGGCGCGCAGCGATCGCGAGGACGGCGCCGCCGGGGGGAGGGCGGGTTCGTCTGTGGTCGCTTGCGGCGCTTGCGGCGCGCCGTCGCCGCCGCGGGCGGGGAGCGCGCGCGCTCGGAGCCGGGAGAGGAGCCGCCGGGGCCACTCCGGGGGGAAGAACACGAGCGCGGAGAGGACCATGATCACCGGGAACATCCCGATCGGAAACAGCGCGCGCGTGACGACGTGGAACAGGATCACCGCGGCGTACGCGAAGGGGCGGAGCCTCCGGCAGAGGAGGAGCCAGACGATGCTGGTGTCGAACAGGAAGCCCGCCCAGCTCATGAGCGGCGCGGCCCACGGGTGCGTGAAGAGCGGGCCGAGGACGGGCATGTCCGTGCGCGAGCCGAGCCAGATGCGGAGCGGCTGCGCGTGCAGGAGCCAGTCGGCGTGGGCCTTGGCGAGCCCCGCGAACGTGTACACGACGCCGACCTGGAAGCGCAGCAGGTAGAGCCACGCGGCGGAGACGGAGCGCTCGCTGCGCCGCGAGAGCAGCGCGTCGATGGACCAGGCGCGGTGCGCCGGCGACGCCGCGAGCAGGAGGCCCAGCAGGCTCGCCAGGTAGTAGTGGTTGAGGTACGTCGTGACGTCGATGACCTGCAGGTAGGTGAAGCCGACGACGAACAGGGGCGCCGCGACGCGGAACATGAAGCCGAGGGCGAGCGCCAGGGCGAGCGCCGCGAGCGCCCAGAACAGGGCGTGCATCCCGGCCGGCGAGAGCGGCTCGACCCAGGCGAGGCCCCAGTACCTGAAGTGAAAGCCCGGCTTGACGAAGAACTCGTCGATCCAGCCATACGCGATGAAGCGCGCCATGCTCACGCACATCGTGAGCCCGAACAGGGCGCGGAACGCCGCGAGCCAGGCGATGTCGATCGGGCGAAACAGCGCTCGATGCAGCGCCGCGGCCGCGCGCGACCACGCCGCCGCGAGCCCGAGGGGGCCCGCGCACCCAGGGGGATCAGTCGTTGTCACCTTCGGACGACTGGGGCAGCTCGAGGTTCAGCGCGCTGACGAACTCCGTCTTGAGCAGGTCCGTCAGGGCCTTCACGGCGGTGTAGACCGACTCGACCTTCGCCCTGTCGGTCGAGAGCGCCTGCTCCATCGGCAGGCCGAGCGCGTCCACGGCCGACTGGGCCTCCGACAGCGCCGCCAGCATGCGATCGGCGAGATCGGCGGAGTCGACCGCGCGCAGCCAGTCGTCGAACCCGACGCCCTGGCCGCCCTCGCCGCAGCCCTGGAACAGGCGCCGGAAGCCGCGCAGGTTGGCCCGGATGTGCGCCGCCGAGGCCAGGGCGAAGCGGGACTCGAGCGCCTCCGGGCAGGTGGGCGTGACGCAGTCCTCGGTGAAGCCGAGCGGGCGCCCGAGCTTCCAGTCCTTCAGCTCCTTCTCGACATAGAACATCGCGTCGCTCACCGCGTTGAGCGCGTCCTGCTCGGTCGCGAAGACGGGGCTCCCCTGGCCGGCCTGGGTGAGCTTCTCCCGGAAGCTCCCCGCCTCGGGCGCCCATGCGCGCGCGAGCGCGCCCGCCTGGGCGAGCACGTCGGCGGCCGCCGCGGCCGCGTAATCGGCCTTGCGCTGCGCGAGCTCGCCCGCGCCGAGCGCCGCCCAGGTGCGGTTCGCGTTGATGGGCGAGTACTGCGAGCAGGCGTTGTCGCCGCCGCCGTGGAAGACGAGGTACTCGAGCGCCGCGAGGCCGCGCCCGTTGATGAGCGACGAGGAGAAGCTCGGCTGCGCGTAGGCGCGGCTCACGATCTGCTCCTCGACCTTGCACCGGCTCACGAGGGGCCAGGAGTAGATCTGATCCCGGAGGTCCTGTCCTCCGGGCTGCGTGGAGCTCGCCGCGGGGCCGAAGCGGAAGAGCTCCGCCTCCTGCCAGACCGCCATGGCGGCGAGCCAGGCGTCGCGCGCGGCGGCGGCGCTCGGCTCGCCCGGGCCGCGGGCGAGGGCCGCGGCGCTCTCGTGCAGCGCGCGCGCCTGCGCCTCGAACTCGCAGGCGCGGTTCAGCGCGCAGTCCGCCGCCGCGGTGAGCAGCTTGGCCTTGCTGAAGGGGCCTTCCGCGACGGGGACCGGGGGGCACACGTCGCCGGGGACCGGCTCGCCGCCCCCCGCGCCCCCGGCGCCAGCGGTCGTGGCGATCGTGGAGGAGGCCGCCGTGGTGCTCGTGGCGCCGCTCCCGGTCGAAGGCACGGGCGCGGACCCGCCGCTGCCCGGCGGCTGCGCGGCGCCTGGCCCCGCGCCCTGGCCCGTATAGACCACCTCGTCCGGGGGCGGCTTGCGGCACCCGGCGGCCGCGGCGACGCCGACGAGCGACAGCAGGAGCGCTGTCGAGAGGCGGCGGCCCGCCCTCTCGCGCCGGGCGCGGTTCATTGTCGGCCTCACGCTGTTCATGCAGCCTCTCCGAGATACGGGCGCTCGCCCGGGGCCCGCCGGCGTCGCGGCGGCCCCGAGCTCATTTCGCGCGAGAATCGTCCGTCGTACCCTGCCCGTCAACACGCAGGGAGCGCTCCGCCGCCTGTCCGCACGGCGCGGCGGGGGGCGCCTCCCGGCGCGCGTCGGTCGTGTGAGCGTCAGTCCCTCTGGGCCGGGACCGGCAGCAGGACCAGCGTCGCGTCGTCGTCCTCGGGCCCGTCGCCGTCGGACCGGTACCCGGCGGCCGCGAGCCACGCGCCGTTCGGCGACAGCGCGACGCCGTAGAGCGAGTCGTCGGGGCGCTCGAAGCTGTAGCGCCGGTATCCGCTCGGATCGAAGCGCGTGTCCAGGGCGCCGTCCTTGTCGAACAGGGCGATCATCCCGTCGACGTTGCCCGTCGCGGGGGTGGCGCTCCCGACCATCACGACGCGATCGCCGGGCAGGGCGAGGAGGTTGCGCCCGCGGTCGTTGTCGCCGGCCACGTCGAGGAGGACGCCGCCGCCCACGCCCCAGGAGGGGTCGAACCCGCCCGTGGCCGTGACGCGGAAGGACACGAGATCCACGGCCCCGCTCTCCTCGGAGCGCCCGTATCCGGTGGTCACGTACTTGCCGTCCGACTGGCGAGCCGCGCCGTAGGCCTCGGCCATGCCGACCGGGAACGGCGCGAGCCTCACGACGCCGTCCGACGAGAAGGTCGTGTCCGGGGTGCCGTCCTGGTTCAGCCGCAGCAGCACGATCTGGTTCCTGCCGCCCACGCTCGTGTAGCCGGAAGAGAAGATCTTGCCGTCGGCCTGCACGAACCCGTTGCGCGGGTTGTCGCCCAGGTTCAGCCCGTCGACGTCGAGCGTGTGGACGCCCTCCGTCGCGAACGTGGTGTCCAGGGCGCCGTTCGCGGTGAGCCGCACGATCGCGCGATCCCGATCGGCGCGGGCCGCCGCCTTCCTGCTGGCGAAGAGGACCAGCCGATCGCTCGCGTCGCGGTCGGCGCCCCAGAGCAGATCGCCCGTGTTGCCCTCGCCGGCGCCGAGATCGTGGATGGCGATGCCCCCGGTGCCGAACGTCGTATCCAGCGTGCCGTCGGTGTTGAACCGCACGACCGCGAGATCCGCGTCCGACGGCGTTGCGCTCGGGTCGTGCTCGACCTGGCCGGCGAGCACGATCTTCCCGTCCGACTGCAGGACGATGCCGCGCGCGGTCTCCGTGGTCTTGCCTGCGACCACGTTGACCCTCGCGACCCCGTTCGTGCCGAAGGTCGTGTCGAACGAGCCATCGGTCTTGAAGCGCGCCACCGCCATGTACGCGTCGCCCGCCACGGCCACGTGCCCGGCAGCGTAAGCTCTGGACTCGGCGTCGAACGCGACGGCCCAGAAGCGGTCGTCCGTGGCTTCGTCGAGCGCCACGACCCCTGCGAATCCCGTCGACCAAGGCTCCTCGCCTGTGTCGCTGCCGCCGGTGCCGCCGCCCTCGCCTGCGCCGCCGCCGCCCGTGTCGCTGCCGCCGGTGCCGCCGGTGCCGCCGCCCTCGCCTGCGCCGCCGCCGCCCGTGTCGCTGCCGCCGGTGCCGCCGCCCTCGCCTGCGCCGCCGCCGCCTGTGTCGCTGCCGCCGGTGCCGCCGCCCTCGCCTGCGCCGCCGCCGCCTGTGTCGCTGCCGCCGGTGCCGCCGCCCCCGGAGCTCGCTGCGTCGCCGGAGTCGTCTCCGCACGCAGCCACTCCGCCGAGCAGCACGCACCAGGAAAGTCCGAACGTCGCGAGCGCGGTCCGCTGCGCGGACAACCAGGTTCTCTTCACAGGCATGGTCGGCAATCCCTTCATGAATATGAAAATGAAAGTCGTTATCTTTGTTGGATATAGTCTTGCATGCCGTCCACGCTGTCAAGAGGTTCCGCTGTTGCCATCCCGCCAAGGCCTTTCCTTGCCGGAAATGCCGCCTGGACGTGAAGGTGTGGGAATGGCGCGGTGGGTTGGAAGCGCGGCGTGTGACGCGCCTTTGACGATGCCCGCACCGCGCTGCGCGACGCTGTCTGGGGCACCTCGCGCGCGGGCAGGCCTGCTCGGCGATCCGACCGCGCGGCGCGCAGCGGCGGAGCGACTTCGCCTAGGGGGTCGGTTTCCCTCCGGAGCACGGAGGATCGCGGCCGGCCGGCCGGAGAGGGCGGCCGGCCGAGGTCGCAGCGGGAGTCCCGGCGGCGGCCGGGCCAGCGGCGTTCGGGCGCCGCGCAGGCTGCGTCAGAGCAAGGTCAGGAGGCGTCGGGCGCGGGCCTCGGCCGCCTGGATGATCTCCGCGGACTCCGGCTCGGGGAGCTCGAGCTTCTTGCTCAGCGCGGCGATGTACTGCTTCTCCGCGTCGTGCTGCTCGCCATCGACGAACGTGAGCAGCACGGCGTGCTGCAGCAGCGCGCGGCGGTCGTCGCCGCCGAGCTCGCCGAGCGGCACGTCGTCCAGGGTCCTTCGCTGGGAGGCGTAGGCGCGGATCTCCTTCGCCTGGTCCTCGTTCGCCTCGAACGCCGCGATCAGCCCCTCCACCATCTCGCGCTCGGCCTCGTGGAACTCGCCGTCCGCCCACGCCACGCTCACGAGCGACTTCACGATCGCCATGCTCTGCTCTTGCATGGCGACGAGTGTCGTCGCTCCCCCGGGGCAACGTCAATCGTGAGGGGAGGGCGCCCTCGCCTCGGCGCGCGGGACGATCTGGAGCGCTCCCCGTGCGAGCGGCTCCGTCAGCGAGGCGAAGACCTCCGGCCGCAGCGTTCCAGCGAGCCCGGCGCAGAGCAGGGCGAGCGCCAGGAGCGCAAGCCACAAGGACAGACCTCGCCGGCGCGGAGCCACCAGCGGCACAGGCGGCCTGCTGCCGTCGTCCATCAGGGCGACCGGAGCGGATCCGGGCGTGGCGCGCTCGGACGCAACGGGGCTCAGCGCCCCGGCGAGCGGCGGGCGCGCGCCGGGGATGGCGCGCGCGGAGGTGCCGGAGACAGCAGCGACCGGCGGCGGCGTGAGGGTGAGGTCGAGGCCAGCGAGCGCCTTCATGCTGCGCGCCGCGCGGCGCTGCGCGCTGCGCTCGGACTGCGCGGCGAAGCGCGCGACGAGCTCGTCGACCCGGGAAGCGCCTGCACCGACGCCATCCGCGGGAGGGCGCGCGCTCCGGGATCGCCGCGAGGCGTTCCACACGATCGCGTCGATGGGACCGAGCTCGGCCGGGCACGGCGTCTCTTCCGGTTCTGCGTCGGCGGGAGGCTGCTCGGGAGCTGCGTCCTCGGGCGCGAGGTCAGCGGGAGGCTGCTCGGGAGCTGCGTCGGCGGGCGCGAGGTCGGCGGGCGGCTGCTCGGGAGCTGCGTCCGCGGGCGGCGCGCCGGCGTGCGCGGTTTCCGGGCCGTCTGCCTCCGCAGCCAGCAACGGCTCGATCGACGCGGCCGGAGCCGTCGGGTGCGGCGCAGCCGGAGCGTCGCCGTCGCGCTGCGCCGGAAGGGGCCAGGGCAGCGTGTGACGCGCCGCGGGCGTCTCGTCGAACGGCGCGACGGCCGCTCGAGGAACGACAGGGCCGGCGAGGTCTGCCCGACGAACGAGCGGCCAGGCGCCGTAGGCCGGTGTGACCTGGAGCGCGGCGTCCGTCGTCATGAAATGGATGGCGGGCGCGCGCGACGTCTCGATGGACTCCGGGACCTCGCTCGCGCTGGCAGGCGCGTACGCCAGGTGCGAGGGCACGGCCCTGTCGGCGGCCTCCCTCTCCTCCCAGACGGCCGTGGCCACCGTCGGCGTCGGCTCCTGCGAGAGCGGCGCGACCTCGACGGGATCCGGGGAGAGCTCGACGAGGATCGAATCGGTCGGCGTCGGTTCCCGGGAAGGCAGCGCGGCGGCGGCGGAATCCGGGGAGAAATCGACGAGGAGCACCTCGATCCCCTCGGGGCTCGTGAGCGCTTCGCTGCAGGCAGAGGGGCCGCAGGCGACGGGCGATGGCGCGGGCACGGGCCGCGCTTCTTCAGGAGCGATCTCCGCCGCCGCGCGCGCGAGCGGCGCCACCGGCGCGATCGTCCGAGCAGGCTCGATGAGCTCCGGGACGACCGGGATCTCGGCCGGCGCTGCGGCCTCATGGAGCTCAACCACCGCCTGCACGACGGTCGGGGTCGGCTCCGGCAGCGCCTCGACCTGCTCGCCGGCGTGCGCAGGCGCCGGCGGGCTCTCGGGACACGGCTCGACAGCTGCCGCCCCGGCAGCATCGCCTGCGCTCGCAGGCGCCGGGAGCGCCACCCCGGCGATTGCACTCGCGACGAGCCCGGGGCTGAGCGTGAGCTCCACGACCGCAGGTGCGACCGGGCCGGGGCTGAGCGTGAGCTCCACGATGGGATTCGGCAGCGGGGCAGCGGGGGCGTCGCTGCGCGCGGCAGCGGGGGCGTCGCTGCGCGCGGCAGCGGGGGCGTCGCTGCGCGCGGCAGCGGGGGCGTCGCTGCGCGCGGCAGCGGCGGTCGGATCGCGCCGCGCTTGCTCCGCTTGCCGCGGCGGCATCTCGTCCGCTTCCGGCGCCGCAGGCTTCGCCTGGACCCCCGGGCGCGGGCGCCTCAGCCGGCCGGCCTCCTTGGCGCGCAGCGTCTCACGGGCGAGCCGCGCCAGCGCCCGCCGGGCGGCGTTGCGGTTCACCGGGATCAGCGCGGCCTCGAGCTCCCGCGCGACCGCCTCCGGGTCCTGCTCGTGCGCGGGGCGCGGGCGCGCGGTCGCCGTGAGGTTGGGCATGCTGCCGGCGGACGCGGCGAGGAGCCGGGCGAGCAGGTCGCGGAGCAGCCGCGCCGCCTCGGCCGGCGCCACCGCGTCGCCGCGCGTGCGCACCGTGACGGTGCCCTCGGTCGTGAGCAGCAGCGCGCGATCGTCGAGCCTGAGGGGCAGGCGCGACGTCGCGTCGCTGACGGCAAGCGCGAGGTACCCCGAGGTCTCCGGCGCCAGCGAGGCGCTCCGCGCGTGCGCCGCCGCGACGACCTCCTCCAGCGTGACGCAAGCGCTCACGAGCGCCCCCGGTCCGCCGCGTCGCCCGGCCCGCCCGCGCGCGCCGGCCTGACCGGCACCCCCGCCGCCTCGAGGTACGCCTTTGCTTCGCCGATCGTGTACTCGGCGTCGTGGAAGATCGACGCGGCGAGCGCGGCGTCGGCGCCGCCCTCGACGAGGCCGGCGCGCAGGTGATCCAGCGTCCCGACGCCGCCCGAGGCGATCACCGGGACCGGCACGGCCCGCGCGATGGCGGCGGTCAGCAGGAGGTCGTAGCCGTCCCGCGTGCCGTCGCGGTCCATGCTCGTGACGAGCAGCTCGCCCGCGCCCGCCCGCGCGATCTCCTCGGCCCACGCGACCGCGTCGCGCCCCGTGTCCCGGCGGCCGCCGTGGGTCACCACGGTCCAGGCCACGCGCGAGGGATCCGCGATCCGGCGCGCGTCGATCGCCACGACGATCGCCTGCGCACCCCAGCGGTCCGAGGCGCGCCGCACGAGGTCGGGATCGTCGACGGCGGCCGTGTTGATCGCGACCTTGTCCGCCCCGGCGTCGAGGAGCGCCTTGATGTCCTGCTCGGACTTGACGCCGCCTCCGACCGTCAGCGGCGTGAACAGCACCTCCGCGGTGCGCGCCACGACGTCGAGGATGATCCCGCGCTTCTCGTGCGACGCGGTGATGTCGAGGAACGTGATCTCGTCCGCGCCCTCGGCGTCGTAGCGGCGGGCGGCCTCGACGGGATCGCCGGCGTCCCGCAGCCCCACAAAGCGGACGCCCTTCACGACGCGGCCGTCCTTGACGTCGAGGCACGGGATGATGCGCTTCGCGAGCATGCGTCCCGCGTTAGCCTACCTGCCACGCCAGGGCCAACTGTTGCGCTGTGCGCCCGCTCCGGCGCCGCGGAGGGGCGTCCTCGCGCGCCTCTCGCACGTTTTGCCGGCATTTCCGGCCGCCGGGGAGGCGCCGCGCGCCGGCCGCAGCGCCCGGAGCCTGACCGCGCCGCGGTTCCTCGCTACCATGGCGCCATGCACTGCCCGCACTGCGGGAGACCCGTACCCGAGGGCTCGATCGCGTGCCCGCACTGCGGCGCCGCGCTCGCGCCGCCGGGCGGAGCGGCCGGCTACTACGGCATGAGGCCCGCGGCCCGCACCATGGTCGGCGTCACGCTCCCCGACCTGCTCCGACAGACGCCGTCCGCCCCCGCTGCTCCGGGCGGCGCGGGCCCCGGCCAGGCCGCGCTGCCGCCCATGGCCGGCGGGCCGGCCGCCGCCTCGCGCACGATCGTCGGCATGCCCGCCGCGATCTTCGGGGCGGCGCCGGCGCCGGCGCCGGCCGATCCGCGCCTGGCAGGGGGCACGCTCGTCGTCGGGACCCCGGCTGCAGTGGCCCCGGGCGCGCGCCTCGACGCGCACGCAGCGCCGGCCGCGCCGCTCCACGCGGCGCCGGGCTCACCGCTCCACGCGGCGCCGGGCTCACCGCTCCACGCTGTGCCGGGCGAGCTGCGCCTCGACCACACCGTGCCGATCGGCCCGGGCCTCGCGGCGCC
Source organism: Sorangium sp. So ce281 (assembly GCF_051527395.1). Taxonomy (NCBI): domain Bacteria; kingdom Pseudomonadati; phylum Myxococcota; order Polyangiales; family Polyangiaceae; genus Sorangium; species Sorangium sp. So ce281. Next base: position 7,730,652 of record NZ_CP150322.1, on the reverse strand, counting down.
GCGCGCCCCGGCGCCGCTGCCCGCCGTGTCGCGGACGCTGGTCGGCGTCGCCCGGCCGGGCATCGCGCCGCTCGCGCCCGGCGCCCCGGCCGACCCCGAGCCCGATCCCGAGCTCGACGCGCGCTACCAGCCGGCCGGAGAGCTCGGCGCCACGATCGCGCCGGCGCGCTTCCGCGCCCCTCCGCTGCAGAACCCGGCGCTCATGCGCCCTCATCGCCTGAAGCAGCGGCTCCCGCCGCCGAAGGGCGAGAGGCGCCCGCGCACGTCGCGCCGGGCCGTCGCCGTCGTCGTCGCGGGCGGCGTGCTCGCGCTCGGCGCGGTCCTGTTCGCGCTCCTCTGGCCGAGCGCGCCCCCGGTGACCGCGCGCGCCCGCGCCGACGCCGGGGGCCGCGAGGTCATCGAGCTCCGGTGCGACAGCTGTCCGGACGGCACCGCGGTCTCCATCGGCGAGGGGCGCGCGACCACCGCCGGCCGCGTCGCGCAGATCCCGCTCGCGAGCCCGCTCTCCGTCGGCGAAAACCGGATGAAGGTCGCCATCGACCGCCCCGGCAGCGGGCGCGATGAGACGGTCGGCGTCTCCATCCACGTCGCCTACCGGATCCGGCCCGACCTCGGCACGCTGCAAGGGGAGCGGCCCTCGATCCAGGTCGTGGTCGAGGCGAGCAAGGGCACGCAGGTGCTCCTCGACGGCAAGGAGGTCGCGCTCACGAGCGGCCGGGCCATCGAGTCGATCGACGTCACCGACGCGGTCGTGGGGCCCTCGGACGAGACGAAGACGCTCAGCCGGCAGGTGCCTTACGCCGTCACGCCGCCCGACGGCCCGCGCGAGCAGGGCATGGTGAGCGTCGCGGTCGGCATCGTCCCGCTCACCATCGAGTCGCCCGGCCCGAGCGTGGTCATCGACAAGGAGAGCTTCGTGCTCGCCGGGCGCACGGCCCGCGGCGCGCAGATCTTCGCCGGCGCGCACCCGATCGCGGTTCGCCCCGACGGCACCTTCGCGCACGTGATGAACGTCTCGTCCGTGGGTGCGACCCAGTTCGAGGTGCGCGCGAAGATGCCGGGGATGGCGCCGCGCATCGCGAAGCTCGCTGTGCGCCGCGTCGACCGGCTCGACACCGCCGCGAAGGAGTTCGCCGCCCGCGGCGCGATCGGGTACGCCGAGCTCGCCGCCGGCGGGAAGGACCCCATCGGCAAGCCGATCGCGCTGACCGGCGAGGTCCTCGAGGTGCGCCGGCAGGGATACTCGACGCTGATCCTGCTCTCGATCCCGCCCGCGTCCGGCTGCGCGGGCGGGAAGGCGAGCGGCGCGGCCGCCGCGCCGCGCCCTCCGGAGGCGTGCAAGGTCCGCCTCGTCCATGGCGCCGACAACCCCGCCCAGCGCGGGGACACCCTCACCGCCTACGGCAGCGTCGCGCCGCCGTTCGTCGCGCCGGGCGGCGCCGAGATCCCCGAGGTGCAGGTCGAGTTCACCGTGAAGGGCGGCCGATGAGCGCCGCGCGCACCACGGCGCCCGGCCCTCGAAGGCCGCGTCGCGCCCGGACGGCGGGCCTCGCCGCGGCCGCGCTCCTGCTCTCCGCCGCGGCGCCGCTCGCCTTCGCCGACGCGGTCGACACGAGCCGGCCGCACACGATCGTGGTCGGCGCGCCCCGCGGCTTCGCCCCGAGCGAGCGGCTCGACGCGCGCCGCACGGGCCGCTCCGCCGCGCGGCTGCCCTTCCCGGCGCGCGAGGCGTGGCGAAAGCAGCTCCGCGGCGGGATCGACGCCGCGCCACTCGTGGACGCCGCGGGCGATCTCCTCCTCACGCTGACGGTCCCGGAGGTCGTCAAGCTCGGCGCGGACGGCCGGGAGCGCTGGCGCGTGCGCATCGGCGACAGCGCGCCGCTCGCGCCCGCCGTGCTCACGAGCGACGGCACCCTCGCGCTGATCACCTCGTCCGGCGTCGCCGTCGGGCTCACGCCTGCGGGGAGCGTGCGCTTCGCCGTCCCCCTCGGCCTCCGGGGGCGCGACGCCGACGTGACGCCCCTCGCGCTCGACGACGGCGGGCTCGTGGCGGCCCTGGGGCGCTCCCTTGTCGAGCTCGCCGCGGACGGGGCCGTGCGCGCCCGCGCCGAGATCGCGGAGCGCGCGACGGGCGCCTTGCTCGCGGGTCCTGAAGGCACGCTCGTGACCACCGAGTCGGGCGCGGTGCTGACCTGGCGTCCGCCCGGCGCGCCGAGGCGGCTCGGCTCTCTCGGGGGCGTGCCTCGCCGCGGCGCGGCCCTCGCCGACGCCCGCACGCTGCTCGCGGTCATCGACGCCCGCCGCCTGGTCGCGCTGGATCTGCCGACAGGGACCGCCGGGGTCCGCGTCGGCGCGGCCTTCAGCGCGCTCGACGGGCCGCCCGCCATCGGCGCCGGGGGCGTGGCCGTGGTCCTGTCGACGACCGGGCTGCTCCTCGGGGTCAACGCGTCGGGCGACCTGGCGTTCCGGGTCGCGATCGACAGGCCTCCGGGGTCCCCACCCGCCGACGGCGGCCTCTCCGGCTTCTTCGGCCCGGTGGACGCGAAGCCGAGCCCGCCGGTGGTGATCGATCGCACCGGCCGCGTCGGCTTCGTGCGCGCGGGCGGACGCGCCGGCGTCGTCGAGGCGGACGGCAATGTCTCCATCGCGGCCGAGCGCGTCTGCTCCGCGCCGATCGCCGTCCTCCCTGCCGGCGAGGAGCGGATGGCGATCGCCTGTCGCGACGGCACCGTGGTGATGCTGGCGCGCTAGCGCCGGCCGTCGCTCGTGCCCAGAGCTGCGTGCCGACGGCCGAGCTGGCCGGCAGCGCTGGCCGCCCAGCTCGATCGATGGATCCTGCGTCCTAGCTTGCGGTGCCCGGGCTCCACTGCTTCCAGGTGCCCCCGTCCTCCCAGTACAGCCCGGACTCGGCCGCCGTCGTCTTGTACCGCGCGATCGTGATCTGCTCGTCGAGCGCCGCCGCGCCGGTCTCGTCGTACAGGGGGGCGGCGAGCGCGTCTTCGGGGATCATGTGCATGCTCACGACGAACTCGTCGGCATTCGCCTCGACGACACAGAACCCGTTGCTCGTGGTGTTGCTGAAGGCCAGGTACGGATTGGCCTTCTGCATGCTCTCGTCGAGGTCGATGTCCTCCGCCCCCAGGACGTCTTTCAGCGTCGGATGGCTCGCCAGCTGCTTCGCCAGCACCGAGCGGTACGTGGTCGACGAGATCGCGGCGCCGCCGAATTCCACGATCTCGGCCGTGGCGCCCTCCACAGCCGCCGTCCCTGCGAGGAAGGCGCCGAGATCACCGGTGATCGACACCACGTTGCCCTCGACCGCGGCGAGCATCCCGATGAGCTCGTCCCGTTCCTTGCGGAAGCCGTCCCAGCCGTCACAGCTCAGGTAGAAGTGCCGGGTGAGCGTCTCCTCCTCGAGCTCCGTGGTGTGGGCGAGGACGAGCTGTGAAAGGGGGTGTTCGTTCCCCCATACCTTCCAGGTGCTCCGGGACTCCTCCATCGTCTTCTGGAACCACGCTCTCTGCGCGTCTCCCATGACGACCCCGCGCGCCACGTCGGCCTCGACAGCGATCCTCGAGATCGGGTCGAAGGATTCCTTGACGACGAGGTAACGCGACCCGAATGCGCTGTAATAGTCCGTCTTTCCGAGATCGGCGTAGGCGAACCCGACCTCCATGAAGCTCATCTCGGTTGCGCTGATGAGGGGCACCGGCTCGGCCTCGGGCCTCTGCGCGTTCAGCTTCGCGACGATCTCGTTGACGACGCTGGCGCTGATGGGGCGCAGCGACTCGTTCTGAGCGAACCCGAGGAGCGGGTCGAAGCCGAACAGGTCCGCAGCATCCTCCAGCGCCTTCTCGTAGCGATCCCAGGTGGGGCTGTTGATGTCCCCGATGTAGCGGCTCGCATAGGGCAGCAAGCTGGTCGAGCTCGCCCCGAGATCCAGGAACTCCGGCTGCTGAACGATGACCTTCCCCGGGAAGGCGTCCTCCGGGATCAGGTGATCCGCGCGGTAGGAGCGGAGATCCGTCATCACGAGGTGGACGTGCTTCCCGAACGGGAAGTCCCGGTAGATGGTGATGTCGTCCGGGTACTCGACCGCGCTGTCGTAGCGGAACTCGTCGCCCTTCGGATCATTCGGGTATTCGGCCGGCATGTACTCGAACCAGGCCTGGTTCGCCGCCTTGCGCCGGTCCTCGTCCGTCTCCGGCTCCCGGCCGTCCAGGTAGGTCGCCGTCGCGCCGTGGCCATCGTCGGAGAACTCGTGATCGCCCCAGACAGCGATCATGGGAAAGAGCTCGTGTACCCGCTGCAGCGCCCGGTCGGACCGGTATGTCTTGTAGAGCTCCCGGTAATTGCTCAGCGACTTGGCGGCGTGGTAGGCCGCGCCCTCCGCCGGCTGGAAGGCGATGGCGCCGTCCACGTCGGAGAAGGAGATGCTGCGCTCCCCCGGGGGGGCCTGGAGGCTCGGGTTCCCGGTCGTCTCGTGGATGTAGCCACCGAGGTGGACGACGAAGTCGAGCTCCTCTTTCGCCAGGGCCACATACGCGTTGTAGTAGCGACCGATGTAGTCCTGGCCGGACACGAAGGCGAAGCGCACCGGCACGTCCGCGTCGAGCGCGGGCGCCGTCCGCGTCCGCCCGACGCGCGAGCTGACGCAGCCATCATCTGGCCTGTAGTAGAAGCGGTAATAGTACGTGGTGCCGGGGCTCAGGCCGCTCACCTTGACCTTGACGCAGTGATCGAACTCCGCCCGGGCGGTCACGCGGAGCTGCGTGCTGCCCGACCCCGCCGTGACCACGTTGTCGGAGCTCGGTGTGAGCTCCACGAGCTGCGTGAACCCCTCGTCGAGCGCGACCACGAGCGCCAGGTTGAGATCCGCCTGCGGCTGCTTTCTATCGATGAGCCGGGTCCACAGCACGACGCTATCGTGCCGCGGATCGCCGGAGGCCACCGACTGCGGGAAGAACGCGTCATCCTGGTGCACGTCGCATGCGCCGATGGCGTCCCCCTCCTCGGAGCAGGCAGTCGGCACGACCACCGAACCAGCGGTCACCAGGGTGGCGCGAAGAAAGTCTCGGCGTCTCATCATCGATTCAAGTCCTCCAACGACGGATACACCCCGAGCGCTGCGCGCGCAACGGCGGCGCCGGCGCCGCCGTTGCGCGCGCAGCGCCGCCGCCGCGCGCGGCGCTCCTCGCGCTCGCTCGAGCGGCGCGGGTCGCAGCATGGCGCCTCCTCGCGAGGAGCGCGAGCGCCACTTGACGTGCCGAGTCAGGCGGCATCTCGTGTGCGCCCCACCCGCTGAAGGCACACCATGTTCCAGACGAGCCTCTCCTCCGAAGCGCTGCGCGGCGCGCTCTCGCGCCTCCGCAGCGGGCGTTCTGTCTTCGACCACACGGGCGCGCGCCAGCCGGTCCACACCGTCTACGGCGGCGCCCACCTGTTCAAGGCCGACACGGCCCGGAAGCTCGGGGCGGTGGCGCTCCGCGCCGTCGAGGAGCACGCGCCCGACTTCGCCGCCTTCGCGCGGGCGATCGGCCTGCCGGGGGCCGAGGGGCTCCCGGAGGGGCGCGCCGACGCCCTCGCGCTCGCGGCCGCGATCGAGGCGGGCGGAGGCGCGGCCGAGGGCGCCTCCGGGGCTGCGCGGCTCGCGCACGCGGTGCACGCGCGCGTGCTCGACAAGCTCCGCCGCGAGCCCGTGGAGGACCTGCGCATCGATTTCGAGGACGGGTACGGCGTGCGCCCCGGGAACGAGGAGGACGCGCACGCCGCCGCCGCCGCGCGCGAGGTCGCCTTCGGCATGGCCGCGCGCAGCCTGCCTCCGTTCCTCGGGATCAGGATCAAGCCGCTCGGCGACGGGTGCGCGGAGCGGAGCCTGAGGACGCTCGACGTCTTCTTCTCCGCGCTCATCGCCGCGTCGGGCGGCGCGCTCCCGCCCGCCTTCGCGGTGACGCTGCCGAAGGTGGTCGCGCCCGAGCAGGTCGCCGCCCTGGCCGACGCCCTCGACGCGCTCGAGGGCGCGCTGCGGCTGCCGGCCGGCTCGATCCGGATCGAGCTGATGGTCGAGACGCCGGCGTCGATCATCGGCCCGCGCGGCGAGATCGCGCTGCCCGGGCTGGTCGAGGCGGCCCGCGGGCGGTGCGTGGCGGCGCACTTCGGGGCCTATGACTACACCGCGAGCTGCGAGATCACGGCCGCCCATCAGCACCTCGCCCACCCGGCGTGCGACTTCGCGCGGCACGTGATGCAGATCGCGCTGGCCGGCTCGGGGCTCTGGCTCTCCGACGGTGCGAGCAACCTCCTGCCCGTCGGCCCGCACCGCGCGCGCCCCGGCGGCGCGCCGCTCACGCCGCAGCAGAGCGAGGAGAACCGTCGCGCCGTCGTGGGCGCGTGGCGGCTGAAGTACGGCCAGGTTCGCCGCGCGCTCGAGGGCGGCTACTACCAGGGCTGGGACCTGCACCCCGGGGAGCTGCCGGTCCGCTACGCCGCCACGTACGCGTTCTTCCTGGAGGGCGTCGATGCGGCCGCCGCGCGGCTGCGGAGCTTCGTCGAGCGGGCCGCCCAGGCGACCGTCGCCGGGACGGTGTTCGACGACGCCGCGACGGGGCAGGGCCTCCTGGGCTTCTTCCTGCGTGCGATCGGCGCGGGGGCGATGACGGAAGGCGAGGCGGCCGAGAGGACCGGGCTCGCGCCGGACGAGCTCAGGGGCCGATCTTTTCAGGCCATCGTGGCGCGCCGGAGCGCGTGATAGGAGAGCACCGGAATGGCCCGGTTCGCGGAGGGCCCGAGCGGCGAGGAGGACCGATGAGCGCGATCACGACGCACGTGCTGGACACGTCACGGGGCTGCCCGGCGAGCGGCGTGCTGGTGGTGCTGGAGGTCGGCGACGACGGCGGCTACCGGGAGGTCGGGCGGGGCACGACCGACGGCGACGGCCGGCAGAAGGGGCTGCTGCCGCCCGGCGAACGGCCCCTCCAGGGCCGCTACCGCCTCACCTTCCACACGGGCGCCTATTACGCGGCGCTCGGATGCGAGAGCTTCTATCCCACGGTGTCGATCCTCTTCGAGATCCGGGACCCGGCGCAGCACCATCACGTCCCGCTGCTGCTCAGCCCTCACGGCTACACCACGTACCGAGGCAGCTGAGCGCGCGTCCACGCGAGGGCGCCGTCCCGCGCGGCGAGCGCGACGCGTGCGCCTGCCGTCCGTGGTGCGCCCGGAGGCGCCGCGTGGTCGACGGTCGGGCGGGGTGAAGGAGGTGTCCCACATGATACGATGGCAGGTGCCCGTCGGTGGGCGACTGTGAGGGTGAACGGTGGGCGCTCTACGGATTCGTTCGGGTGAAGCTCGGGATCGCCGGCGCGGTGCTGGCTGGCTGGCCGTCGCGATGGCCGCGCTCGGGCCGGGCTGCGAGCAGCAGGTGCGGAGCTTCGTCGACGGCGACGGCGGCGCTGGCGCCGCTGGCGGCGGAGCAGGTGGTGGGTCGGGCACGGCGGTCGGCGGCGGCGGGGCTGGCAGCGGCGGCGCTGGCAGCAGCGCGACGGGGGCCGGTGCGGCTGGCGGCGGCGCGACCGGCGGCGGCGCGAGCGGCGGTGGCGCGGCGGGTGGTGGGGCGGCGGGTGGCGGCGAGGCCGGCGGCGCAGCGGCTGGCGGCGGCGAGGCCGGCGGTGACGCAGGCGGGGGCGGGGGGACCCCTGTCGAGTGCTCTCCCGACGAGGCGCGCTGCGCCGGCGATCGCATCGAGGTGTGCGGGAGCGATGGGCGGTGGGGTCTCGCCGGTTGCGCCGGGTGGTGCGGCGCGGGCCGGTGCGTCCTGCCGCCGAGCTGCCGCCTGGGCGAGACCGGGGCGGGCGAGGCCTGCGGGCCGGAGCGGAACCAGCCCTGCTGCGCGAGCCCGCGCGTTCCGGGTGGCCGGTACGACCGGAGCGACGACGCGGCGTATCCGGCAGAGGTGAGCGACCTGCGCCTGGATCGCTACGAGGTCACCGTCGGACGGTTCCGCAAGTTCGTCGAGGCGTACCCCGCGAGCCGACCCGCGGCCGGCGCTGGAGCTCACCCGGCGATCCCGCGGAGCGGCTGGGACGCGGCGTGGGACTCCCGTCTGCCCGCGAGCCAGGCGGCGCTGAGGGATGACTTGAAGTGCAACCCGGGATTGCACTCGTGGACTGACGACGCGGGCGGGAACGAGCTCAAGCCGATCAGCTGCGTGAGCTGGTTCGTCGCGTTCGCCTTCTGCGCCTGGGACGGCGGGCGGCTCCCGACAGAGGCGGAGTGGAACTACGCGTCGGCTGGCGGGAGCGAGCAGCGGGCGTATCCGTGGGGCAACGCGTTTCCGAACTCGACCTACGCCGTGTTCGACATGACGGGCAGCGCCGTCGTCGGATCGAGATCGCCGAGGGGTGATGGCCGGTGGGGGCAGGCCGACCTCGCGGGGAACGTGTGGGAGTGGACCCTGGACTTCGAGGGGGCCTACCCCCAGCCGTGCCGTGATTGCGCGAACGTCGAGCGCGGCTCCGCGCGGGTGATCCGCGGCGGCAGCTGGTGGCAGCCTGAGCCGGAGGAGCTCGCCGCTCGCTTGCGGACCGGCTGGGACCCGACCGATAGGACGGACGCGCTCGGCGTGCGCTGCGCAAGGAAGCTGTAGGGCACGCAGCCCCTCGTGGGGCCGGCGCGCGCCGGGGAACGGGCGGACGCGCGCCGTTCAGGGAGAGATGAGGTAGATGACCGAGAAGGCCACGAGGAGCGTCGTGAACGCGAGCGCGATGAGCTTGGGCATGGTCCAGTCGTCGTTGTCGGTCTTCGAGATCTCTGTGCTCATCGTGTGCCTCCGCCGTGCTCTCCGCGCGCCTCGCGCGCGTCCGTCTCCTGGCAGAAGGCGGACTCGTCGTCAACCCTGAGCCCCCGCCCGCGACGGACCGGGCGTGCTCATGCGCATGCCTCCACCGCTGCTCTGGCCGCGCCCGCGGCCTGTCCGCCCGCGTGGAGCCGGGGCCGCCTCGCCACCTCGCGCAGGCGACGCCGATCCCCGCGTCGTGTGCTGATCCGGGTCCGCTGTCCGCCTCTCTCTCTCCAGCGCGCCTCGGCGATCGGGGCGAGTCGCCGTGTCCGTCGCGGCCTCCTCGCCGCCCCCGCGATCGACCGACGTGCGGGGCGGCTCGCGGCGCGTCGGCGGCGTCGTCTTTGCTCTTCGTGGCGCCCTCGAATCGCACATCCCGTGATGTGCAGGAGGGAGACATGCAACACCTCACGATGCTCGCGCTGGGCGCCGGCCTCCTCGCGACGGCGCTGGCGCGCGCGGCGTTGCCTGAGCGCCCGGTCCACCCGCTCACGGCGGCGCTCACGGGGCAAGACGAAGTGCCCGGCCCCGGCGACCCGAAGGGGAGCGGCACCGCGCGCGTCACGCTCGATCTCGACCGCGGCGAGGTCTGCTTCGACCTCGCGGTGGCCGGCATCGCGCCGGCGACCGCGGCGCGCATCCACGAGGGCCCCGCCGGCCGCGCGGGCCGCGGGATCATCACGCTGATGCCGCCGACCGGCGGCAGCTCCAGCGGCTGCGTGAGCGCGGCCCGCGACGATCTGAGCGCGTTGCTCGGTGATCCGGAGAGGTATTACGTCGCCGTGCGCACCGCCGATTTCCCCGACGGCGCGCTGCGAGGACAGCTCTCGCGCTGAGCGCCCCACGCCCGGACACCCGATCGCCCGGACACCCGACGCGCTCCCTCCTCGGGGGCCGCGCCCCGGGGCTCTATCCGCCCCACAGGAGCTTCTTCAGCCGGATCGCCGTGATCTTCCGCTGCTCGTCCGCGGCGATGGGCAGCTCCTGCTCCGGCGTGTGCTCGAGCCGCGCGCGCAGCGCCTCCAGCATCTCGTCCGCGCTCTTCCCTGTGGCGCAGACGATGTAGATGAACCCGAACTTCTCGTCATAGACGCGGTTCAAGCGCGCGAGCGCCTCCCGCGTATCCACCGCCGCGGCGCTCATCCCCGCCTGTTCCTGGCTGGAGAAGCGCGTCGCCGCCGCGCTCGCCTCCGCGGCCTCCGCCTGCGGCCTGGCCTCTCCGATGCGGGGGTGCGCGCGGAACGCCTCGAGCCAGTCCTCCGGCGCGAGCCGCGCGAAGGCCTGCGCCGCCGCCGCGGAGAGGTGCTCCTCGCCGCGGAACGGCCGCGCCGCCGCCATCTGCGACGCCCACGCCGACGCGCCGCACGCCACGCGGAGCTCCGCCTCGGCCTCCGGCGCCGTGAGCGCGTTGAGCCAGCGGAGCCGCTGCTCGGCCGCCCCGCTCCGGGTCGCCTTGCCGAAGATCCGGAGCCGGCTCACGCCGCCGTCAGGATAGATGTTCAGGCGCACGTGCGTGAACGGCCCCGCCGCGCGGAGCTCGTCCTCGAAGAGATGACGCGTGTGCGCCTGGAGCTTCGTCCGCGGCACGATCTCCCGCCACTCGCCCGCGCCGGCGAGCTCCGCCGCGGAGCGCCCCGCCGCGTCGATCCCCTCGAGCATGCAGCTGTCGGGGTAATTGCCCTTGAAGTGGTTCGTGTCGACCTCGATCCGCGCGATCTCGCCCTGCGCCGCGAGCGCCACGAGCGCCCAGTCGTACCCGGGCCCCCTCCGGCGCCGCGTCTCCCAGCCCTCTCCCATGTTCGCCGCCCGGCCGGGCATGATGAGGTTGTGGCGCACCCCGAAGAACATGTCGCTGCACGAGAGCACGCGCCCGCCGTTCTCCGCGGCCGCGAGGTCGAGCTCCGCGCCCGGGCGGCCCTGCCGGCGAACGTCGGGGAGGGCGTCGCCGTGCACCCGGAGCCGCGCCACGCCGCCGTCCGGGTAGATGTTGAGGCGGAGGTGCGTGAACCGCGAAGAGCTGCTCAGCTCGAACGCGTTCTGCGCGTCGCCGGCCAGCGGCGAGCGCGGCAGGATCTCGACCCAGTGCGACCGTGGGTCGAGCAGGTCCTCGACCCGCGCGTCGGGCCGCGCCGCGCACGCCTCGATGGAGCAGTGCTCGGGGTAATTGCCCCGGAAGAACGCCGTATCGACGATGACCCCGCGGAGGATCCCTGGCAGCCCCAGCCGGACGAGGCACCAGTCGAACCCGGGAGTCCGGCGCCTGCGCGTCTCCCAGCCATCCATCCACTTCCCGCGATCGGTGTACTCGTGCTCCAGGAACACCGCTCTCCCTGCCTTGAGCAGGTTCTCCTTCGGCGCGAAGAACTCGTCGTTCGCCGCGAGCACCGCGCCGCCCAGCCGCTCCGAGGCCAGATCGAGCGCCTCGGTGAACGCCGGCCCCGTCACCCCTCTCGCTTCAGCCATCGCCCTCTCGCCTCCGCGGGGAAGCTCCCGCGCTCATGGACCTTCTCGCCGCGAAGGTAGGTGGCCTGGACGACGCCGTGGAGCTCCTCTCCGGCGTAGGGCGTCACCTTGTGCCGGTGCTGGAGGAGCGGCGGCTCGACCCGGAAGCTCGCGTCGGGATCCCAGAGCACCAGATCGGCGTCGAACCCGCGCGCGATCTCCCCCTTGCGGCGCAATCCGGCGAGCTTCGCGGGCCCGCGGCACAGCCAGTCCGCGAGCCGCTCGAGCGGGATGCCCCGGCGGCGGGCGTCGGTCCAGACGATCGACAGGCCGAGCTGCAGGCTCGAGATCCCGCCCCAGGCGGCGTCGAAGTCGCCGGCTTCGACCCGCTTGAGCTCGGGGGTGCACGGGGAGTGATCGGAGACGACGAAATCGATGAGGCCTCCCGCGAGCGCGGCCCAGAGCTCCTCGCGGTTCTGCCGCTCCCGGATCGGCGGCGCGCACTTGAAGGGGGTCGCGCCGTCCGGGATCTCCTCGGCGGCGAAGTGCAGGTAGTGCGGCGTCGTCTCGGCGGACAGCGCGGCGCCGCCGTCGCGCGCCCGCCGCAGGATGTCGAGCGCCGTGGCCGACGAGAGGTGGACCACGTGCGCCGCCGCGCCCGTCGCCTGGCAGAGCGACGCGAGCAGGGCGATCGCCTGGTCCTCCGCCTCTCGCGGGCGCGAGCGCAGGTAGGCCGCGTACGTGCGCGGATCCAGGCCGGCGATCGCCGCGCGCGCCGCGTCGATGGGGCCGGGGAGCTCGGCGTGCACGAGCAGCGGCGCCCCCGTGCCCGCGAGCACCTCGAGCGCGGCCCTGAGGTCCGCCTCGGCGACGTGGCCGAACTCCGCCACGCCCGAGTCGACCATGAAGCACTTGAAGCCGAGCGCGCCGGCCTCGAGCAGCGGGACCAGCTCTCCCGCGTTGCCCGGGACGGCGCCGCCCCAGAAGCCCACGTCGACGAGGCACCGGCCCTCCGCCGCGCGCGCCTTCTTCTCGAGGTGCGCGACCGTGGTCGTCGGCGGGATGCTGTTGAGGGGCATGTCGACGAGCGACGTGACGCCGCCCGCGGCCGCGGCGCGCGTCGCCGTCTCGAAGCCCTCCCACTCGGTCCGCCCGGGCTCGTTGATGTGCACGTGCGCATCGACCAGCCCGGGCATCACCACCGCGCCCTGAGCGTCCACGACGGGGCAGCCCTCCGGCACCTCGTCGTAGCCGGCGACGGAGACGATGGTGCCGCCCTGGATGTGCACCGAGGCCGGCCGCAAGGCGCCCCCGGTGACGACCCGCAACCCGCGAACGATGAGGTCCGGCGTCATCAGGTACGCGATCGTACCACGGCGCCCGGCGGACCGAGGCGGGTCGCTCGTCGGCCTGCCCGCGCGGGGCCCGCGCGCACGTCGAGGCGCGCGTGGGCCTGTCCGCGCGTCACGCCCTCTTCATGCGATCGATGAGCTCGGCGAGCTCGGCGCGCATGGCGTCCTCGGAGGGAGCGCGGTACCGGCGGAGGTGGCCGGGCAGGACCCACGTGAACCGGTGCTGGAGGAGGCGCTCCATCGAGCCGATCTGCTCCGCCCAGGAATACCAGCAAACGTCGCGCGACGCGTCGAGTCGCCCGAGCTCGCCGGAGAAGAAGAGATGGTCCCCGGTGAAGAGGTACCGGTCCCGGAAGAGGAGCGCGACGCTGCCCCGCGTGTGGCCCGGGACGGGGATCAACGTGAGATCGGGCGCGAGGGCCACCGGGGCGAGCCCCTTGATCTTCACCTCGGCGAGCGCTGTTCCGTCGTCGATGTCGTCCTCGTGGATCACGCGATCGCACCCGAAGTTGTCGCGGAAGATCCGGTGATCGGCGACGTCGTCGCGGTGGGTGAGCACCAGGGTCCGGACGCCGCCGAGCTCACGGATGCGCTTCGTGAGCGGCCTGGCGGCGCGGGGCGAGTCGACGAGCACGTTGCCCTCGGGTCGCACGATGAGGTAGCTCGCCGCGCCATAGGAGGAAGACGAGGTATAGCCGCAATAATAGACATCCTCGTCGATCGGCTCGGGGAAGGCGAAGGTGGCGGCGGCCATCCCCGCCGCCGGCGCGGCGGTGCCGATGGAGGCGGTCGGACACGACACCAGCGCCATGGCCGCGCGGAGGTGCTCGTCCGGCGTCGCGGGCTGGCGAGCGACGATGCTCTGATCGACGGCGGGCGCGCGCGCGAACACGGAGGGGGCGAGCTGGCGGCATACGTCGCAGTCGATGCACGACCGGTCGACGAAGTAATCGCCGGGGGCGTTCTCTGGCAGGCGATCCTCGAGGCGGGCCATCTCGTTATCTCAGGATGACACGCGGGCGGCGGGCGTGGGGGCAGATCCGTCGTAACCACATCCACGGCAAACACCTATCCTTCCAGGCTTGGCGCGAGTTCTCGTTGCGTGATGTTCGTGGGATGGCCAGCGTGGATATCCGGGGAAACCGGGTGAGACGAAACAGGGAGTCTCGGGATACCGGCGCCTTGCCGTCCAGCTCGGAGCGCTCGGTGCACCGCGGGCCTGCCGGGCGGCCGGCGGCGCTGGTCCCGGCGCGAGGCCGCCGCCTCGCGCTCGACGCGTCACGGCGCCGCCTTGCGCGCGGCTTGAGCTCCCGCCGCGCTGCACCTACGCTGCGCCGCGTGAGCGCCGCCGGCCGAGCTGCGCCGCACCCGAGCGGCGCGCCAGGGAGCACCCCCGTTCCCTGGGAGCCGCTCTTCTACGAGAAGAGCCGGCTCTACTGGCCGATCCGCCCCCTGGCCGAGGCGTTCGCGGGGTGCGCCGGCTGGCCGCCGGTCGAGGACTACAACCGGGCGCTCGGCGAGGCGTTCCCCGTGCGCTTTGCGGAGCAAGAGCCGCGGCCTCGCCGGCGCGGGCGGCGCGGGCCCGTCGACCCCTCGGCGCTCTACGACGCGCGCATCCACGTCGAGGGCCGCGTGCCCACGCGCCCGAGCAACTGGCACGACTTCCTCAACATGCTGGTGTGGGGCGCCTTCCCGCGCGCGAAGGCGGCGCTCCACGCGCGCCAGCACCGGGCGATCGCCGCGCGCATCGATCCGGGCGCGGAGGCGCTCCCTCCGGCGCGCACGCGCGAGCTGGACGGGCTCGCGCTCCTCGACGAGGGCGGGCTCCTGCTGCTCTACAACAACGCGCGCGAGGCGCCCCTCCTCGGCGATGCCTCCGATCTGGAGCGCTGCGCCGGCGAGGTGCGGGACGCCGTGCAGCGGGGCGAGGCCGCGGCGCTCGTCTTCGGCCACGCGCTGTACGAGAGCCTCCTCCAGCGCGGCCCGATGGTCCACGCGATGGTGCAGCCCATCCCGTGCGACGGGCCGCTGCCCGCCGCGCCTGCCGCGCTCGTGGCGCTGGCCGACGCGCGCCTCGGCGACGTGCTGCGGTCGCCCGACAGCTTCGCGCGCCCGGAGCGCAGCCCGCGCCTCCCCCTGGACGAGCGCGTCCTGTGCCCGTGATGGCGAGTGACGGGAGCGCCCGTGTCGCGCCCCGCAAGACCCGACGAAACAAGGAGACGAAACGTGAGCGCCCCCGAGCTCCACCTGGTTATCGGCAGCAAGCGCTTCTCTTCCTGGTCGCTCCGGCCGTGGCTCGCGGATGTCCCACGCGGCGCCGCGGGGGGAGCGACCGCGCCCTGAGCGTGCGAGGGGCGCGCGCCGCTCTCAGGGCCGCCGCCGCGCCGCCAGCGCATAGACGAGCGGCAGCCGGCGCTCGAACTTCTTCATGCGGAACTGCCCTGGCGGTCCTTCCACCATGTCCGGAAAGATGTCGTAGGGGGACCAGTCGAGCTCGCGCAGGCGCTCCAGCGTGAGGCCCGCGTCGAGGAGCGCCGACACCACCGTCCCGATCCCGTGGTTGAAGCCGACCTCCTTCAGCGTCACGGGCGCGCTCCTGTCGGCGTACGTGCCTGTCTCCTCGGTGACGATCGGCTCCCCGTGTCCGTCGTAGGCATAGGCGATCTGCTCGAATGCATCGTCGAAGGTCCACACGAGGGGGTGGAACTCGACGAGGTGCAGGACGCCCCCGGGCTTCAGGCACGCCGCGGCCGCGCGCGCCCAGCGGGTCATGTCCGGGAGCCACCCGAGGACGCCGTACGAGGTGAAGACGACATCGAACGTCTCGCCGCCGAGGGCCGCGGGGGCGTCGTAGACGTTGGCCTCGACGAAGCGCGCGTCCACCGAGAGCTCCTTCGCCAGTGCGCGCGCCGCCGTGACGGCCTCGTCGGAGAGGTCCAGCCCGGTGACGCGGGCGCCCAGCCGCGCCCACGAGAGCGTGTCCTGCCCGAAATGGCACTGCAGGTGGAGGAGCGTCTTTCCGCGCACGTCGCCGACCTGCTCGAGCTCGATCGGCTTGAGAGAGCTGGCGCCGGCCCGGAACGAGGCCAGATCGTAGAATTTGGACGCCATGTGCACGCGGGTGCGCGCGTTCCAGGCGGCGCGGTTCAGCGCAAACCAGTCGGCTTCGGACATGAGGAACTTGTTATCACGACGTCCGTCGCGCGGGCCGCATCGGATCTCCGCCGCGCTCGGGCGCCGCCCCTGGGCTGGAGCGTGCGCCCCTGGCCTCATCGCCGCTTCCGCCCGCCGTCACGCCGCCACGACGGCGCTCACCTCCTCGACAGCCGCCTTCGGGTCATACCCCAGGTTCGGCGACAGCCACCGTTCCACCTCCTCGACCGTCATCCCCTTGCGCTTCGCGTAGTCCGCGACCTGATCCTTGCCGAGGCGCCCCACCATGAAATACCGCGCCTTCGGGTGCGCCAGGTAGATGCCGCTGACGCTCGCCGCCGGCGTCATCGCGCAGCTCTCCGTCAGCTCGATGCCGACCGACGGCGCGTCGAGCAGCGCGAACAGCTTGCGCTTCTCGGTGTGATCCGGGCACGCCGGGTAGCCGAACGCCGGCCGGATCCCCCGGTACTTCTCCTCGATGAGCTCCTCGCTCGTCAGCGCCTCTCCCGCGCCGTACCCCCAGTCCTTGCGCGCGCGCTCGTGGAGCAGCTCGGCGAACGCCTCCGCGAGCCGGTCCGCCAGCGCCTTCGCGATGATCGCGCTGTAGTCGTCCTTGTCCTTCTCGTACGCGCGCACGATCTCGTCGAGCCCGAGCCCCGCCGTCACCGCGAACGCGCCGACGTGGTCGGCGAGCCCGCGCTCCCGCGGCGCCACGAAGTCGGCGAGCGACAGGTGCGGCCTCACCCCGCCCGCGGCCTTGTCGCCGCCGTCTCCGTCCTCCTCGGCGCCGCCCTGCCCCTTCACCTGCTGCTGGCGCAGCATGTTGAACCGGAGCAGCTCCCGCTCCCTCGCGTCGTCCGCGTAGAGCACGATGTCCCGCTGCTCGCCGCTCGCCGGCCAGAAGCCGTAGACGCCCCGCGCCGTGAGCAACCGGCCATCGATGATCCGCTGCAGCACCTTCTGCGCGTGATCGAACAGCTCGCGCGCCGCCTCGCCGTACTGCGGGTGCTCCAGGATCTGCGGGAACGGCCCCCTGAGCTCCCACGCGGTGAAGAAGAACGTCCAGTCGATGTACCTCGCGACCTCCGCGAGCGGCACCTCCATCACGCGGCGCCCCGTGAACGACGGCCTCGCGATGTCCTCCGGCCGCCACGCGATCTCGAGCCGCCCCCTGTCCGCCGCCGCGAGCGTCACGAGCGGCTTCGCCCGCTTCCTCGCGAAGAGCTCGCGCAGCCGGGCCTGCTCCTCCCGGTTCTGCGCGTCGAAGGCCGGCCGGTTCGCCCGATCGAGCAGGCTCGACACCACGCCCACGGCCCGCGACGCGTCGAGCACGTGCACCACCGTCCCGCTGAACTCCGGCGCGATCTTCACCGCCGTGTGCTGCCGGCTCGTCGTCGCCCCGCCGATGAGCAGCGGCAGCCGGATTCCGCGCCGCTCCATCTCGCGCGCCACGCTGACCATCTCGTCGAGCGACGGCGTGATGAGGCCGCTCAGCCCGATCATGTCGGCCTCCTCGCGCAGCGCCGCCTCCAGGATCCTGTCCTGGTGCACCATCACGCCGAGGTCGATCACCTCGTAGTTGTTGCACCCGAGCACCACGCCCACGATGTTCTTGCCGATGTCGTGCACGTCGCCCTTCACGGTCGCCATCACGATCTTCCCCTGCGACGACGAGCCCCCGGCGGCCTTCTCGGCCTCCATGAACGGCAGCAGGTGCGCGACGGCGCGCTTCATCACGCGGGCGCTCTTCACCACCTGCGGCAGGAACATCTTCCCGGCGCCGAACAGCTCGCCGACGACCTTCATCCCGTCCATCAGCGGCCCCTCGATGATGGAGAGCGGCCTCTCGTACTTCCTCCGCGCCTCCTCCACGTCCGCCTCGATGAAGTCGACGAGCCCCCTCACGAGCGCGTGCGAGAGCCGCTCCTCGACCGGGCCGTCGCGCCAGGCGAGGTCGAGCTCCTTCTTCTTGCCCTTGCCCTTCACCTGCTCGGCGAGCTCGACGAGCCGCTCGGTCGCGTCCGGGCGCCGGTTGAAGAGGACGTCCTCCACCCGCTCGAGCAGGTCCCTCGGGATGTCCTCGTAGACCGCGAGCTGCCCCGCGTTCACGATGCCCATGTCCATTCCGGCCCGGATCGCGTGGAACAGGAAGGCCGAGTGCATCGCCTCGCGGACGACGTTGTTCCCGCGGAACGAGAACGACAGGTTCGACACGCCGCCGCTCACGCGCGCCCCCGGGCAGGTCGCCTTGATGATCCGCGTCGCCTCGATGAAATTCTTCGCGAAGTCGCCGTGCTCCTCGATGCCGGTCGCGATCGCGAGGATGTTCGGGTCGAAGACGATGTCCTGCGGATCGAAGCCCGCCTCCTCGGTGAGCAGCCTGTACGCGCGCTGGCAGATCGCGACCTTGCGCTCCACCGTCTCGGCCTGGCCGATCTCGTCGAAGGCCATCACCACGACCCCCGCCCCGTAGCGCCGCACGGCGCGCGCCTTCTCGAGGAAGTCCTCCGGCCCCTCCTTGAGGCTGATCGAGTTGACGATCCCCTTGCCCTGGATGCACTTGAGCCCCGCCTCGATGACCGACCACCTCGAGCTGTCGACCATGATCGGGATGCGGGCGATCTCGGGCTCGGTGGCGACGAGGTTCAGGAAGGTCGTCATCGCCTGCTCGGAGTCGAGCATGCCCTCGTCCATGTTCACGTCGAGGAGGTTCGCCCCGCCGCGCACCTGATCGAGCGCCACCTCCAGCGCGGTCGTGAAGTCGCCCTTCTTGATGAGCTCCATGAACCGGGCCGAGCCGGTCACGTTGGTCCGCTCGCCGATCATCAGGAAGTTCGTGTCGGGCCGGATGACGAGCGTCTCCAGGCCGGCGAAGCGCCCGAAGCCGTCGCGCTCCGCGGGCACGGGCCTCGGCCGCAGCTCCGCCGTCGCCCGGGCGATCGCGCGGATGTGATCCGGCGTCGTCCCGCAGCAGCCGCCGACGATGTTCACGAGCCCGCTCTCCGCGAACTCCGTGAGCAGCCGCGACGTCGTCTCCGGGAGCTCGTCGTACTCGCCGAACGCGTTGGGGAGGCCCGCGTTCGGGTAGCAGCTCACCCGCGCCCGGGCGAGCTTCGCGAGATCCACGAGGTAGGGCCGCATGTCGCTCGCGCCGAGGGCGCAGTTGAGGCCGACGCTGAGCGGGCTCGCGTGCTCCACGCTCGTCCAGAAGGCGTCGATCGTCTGGCCGGAGAGCGTCCTGCCGCTCCTGTCGGTGATCGTCACGCTGAGCAGGATCGGCAGGCGCCGCCCCTTCTCCGCGAAGACCTCCTCCATCGCGACGAGGCACGCCTTCATGTTCAGCGTGTCGAGGAACGTCTCCGCGAGGATCACGTCGACCCCCCCGTCGACGAGCCCGCGCGCCTGCTCCGCGAACGCCCGCCGCAGCTCGTCGAAGCCGACGGCGCGGAACGACGGGTCGCTCACGCTCGGCGAGATCGACAGCGTCTTCGGCGTCGGCCCCATCGCGCCCGCGACGAAGCGCGGCTTGCCGGGCGTGCGCGCCGTCCACGCGTCGGCCGCCTTCCGGGCGATCCGGGCCGCGGTCAGGTTGATCTCGTAGGCGAGCGACTCGAGCCGGTAGTCGGCCTGGGCGATCGAGGTGCCCGTGAAGGTGTTCGTCTCGATGATGTCGGCGCCGGCGTCGAGGTACGCGCCGTGGATCTCGGAGATGACGTCCGGCCTCGTCAGCACGAGGAGATCGCTGTTGCCCTTGAGGTCGATCGCATGATCGCGGAAGCGCTCGCCGCGGTAGTCGGCCTCGCCCAGGCGGTAGCGCTGGATCATCGTGCCCATCGCGCCGTCGAGGCACAGGATCCGGTGTTCGAGGATCTCCTCGAGGCGCGCGGGGCGTTCGCTTCCGTTCATGGCTCTGCTCATGTCCTGGGCTTCTTTCCGTGGGCGCTGCGGCCGCAGGGCAGCCGCTCTCTGCTGCGAGGGCGGCCCGGGGCCCGCCGTCGCCCGGCTCGCGGTCCGGAGGGCCTTCGAGGCCGGTCCCGCGCGGCGGGTGGGGACCGAGAAGTTAGATCTCTTAATCCGGATTAACGGATTGAAGCCTGCCGGGCCTGCCAGCCGGCGTCAAGCGTCGGCTGCGAGCGGGCGAAGGAGGCGGTCCCTGCGGCGGGCTCATCTGTGCCCACTGCGCGACGCTGCTGGATGAGCGGCCGGGTGCTCGCGTCTGGGCCCACTTGCAGCAGGGCGCGCGCGGGGCGAACGGCGAGCTCGTGCTCATCCCTGGACAAACGGGTGGCCAGGGCGCCGCCTGATGCCGCTCCGGCTGAGGCACTGGCGGACATCGCTGAAGGTGCGTATCTTTGGCGAGCCCTGAGCACCCCACCCCAGGGCACGGCCGGCCGGGCTCACCGCATGGTTCGCCTTGCTGCGGGCGAGCGCCCCTCGAGACAGGACCTGCCGTCCCCCGCCGACAAAGCACGCAGAGGAGATTCTAGGATGATCACGATCACAGAGAAGGCAGCCGAGAAGGTGATGGAGATCGCGACAGCGGAGGAGCTGCTGGGGCAGGGGTTGCGCCTGCGCGTCGTGGGCGGTGGGTGCGCCGGCTTCTCGTACGACCTCTACTTCGAGGACAAGCCGACGGAGTTCGACGAGGAGTTCGAGGACAGGGGAATCAAGCTCTACATCGACCCGCTGAGCTTCCAGTACCTGGACGGGACGGAGATTGATTACGTGGAGGGCCTCCACGGCTCGGGCTTCAAGTTCAGCAACCCGTCGGTGAAGAGCACCTGCGGCTGCGGCTCCTCGTTCTCCGTCTGATTCCGTCTGATCGGGTGCCCGCTCTCTTCGCGGGCTTCGCTTCCGTCCTGGCTCGCGCCGCTCGTCTCTCGAGCGGCCTACGCGAGATGCACACGGGCCGCGTGAGCGCGTCTGCCCGGAGCATCGCGGCCCTCCTGGCTCTCTAGCGCCTTCGGTTTGGCTCGTCCTTCGCCCGGGCGCGCCTGAGGCGCGTGCGCCAGCGCTTCGCAGCCATGGTGTACAAGCTGCCCGCCCGGGGCGGCATGCCAGCTGCATCGCAGCCTGGGTGGGCTGCTCTCTTCGGAATCTCGAACCAACCACGTCGGCGGCAAGTGCCGGCGAAGCGATCAACGCGATCGAGGTCCGGCCCCGGCCGACCTCGACAGCAGGAGACGGGGTCCGGCGTCGGCCGGCCTCACCAACCGAACCGGGGTCTTCGGACCTCGAAGGAAACCCTGTGCAAACGTCCCGAGATCAGGCCAGCGCGGTTTCGCGCTACATCACGCATGTTCGGCAGATCCCGGAGCTGTCGCGCGAGGAAGAAGTCGAGCTCGCTCGACGGTGGCGGGACAATGGCGACGAGCAGGCCGCAGCCGCGCTCGCGCTCGCAAACCTGAGGCATGTTGTCTCGATAGCGATCAGCTACCGGCGTTACGGGATCCCGCTCGCCGACCTCATCGCCGAGGGGAACTTCGGGATCGTCCACGCGATCCGCAAGTACGACCCGGACCGCGGAAACCGCTTCGTGACCTACGCGGCCTACTGGATCCGGGCGTACATCCTGAACCACGTCATCCACTCCTGGAGCCTGGTCGGCGTCGGCTCGGGCCCGCTCCGCTCGAAGATGTTCTTCCGGCTGCGGCGGGAGCGGGCGCGCATCGCGGGCCTCGTGGGCGAGGGGGAGGAGGGGGATCGGCTGCTGGCCGAGAAGTTCGGCGCGCCCGCGGAGAAGGTGCTGGAGATGGCTCACCGGCTGGAGGCCCGGGACGTCTCGCTCGACACGAAGGTGTTCGAGGACGGCGCCCGGTCGCTGGTCGACACGCTGCCCGCGGACGATCAGGACCAGGAGGAGCGCTTCTCGCGCGCGGAGGAGGGGGCCCTGCTCCGGGAGCGGCTGACGCAGGCGGTGGAGAACCTGGATCCGCGCGAGCGGTACATCGTCGAGACCCGGATGATGGCGGATCCCGAGGAGGAGCTGTCGCTCGCCGAGATCGGGCGCCGTCTGGGCGTGTCGCGCGAGCGGGCTCGGCAGCTCGAGGCGCGCGCCAAGAAGAAGCTGCGCGACCGCCTCCAGCCGCTGGCGGCGTAGCGACTTGCCACAGGTGAGCGGCGGGCGAGCACAAAAGCACGAAGCCCCGCCGGGGCGGAGCTTCGTGGTCGCAGGAGACGTAAGCCGAGTTCTGTTGCGCGGGGAGTCGCCCCCCTCGCGCCGACGATCATTCCTCTAGGACGCGCGTCGCCGCGCGCCTCAAGCAGCCAACCCGGAGGCCTGGGGCGGGCAACCCTTGCCGCAGCGGCTGTCGCCGTCGCGGACGCCTCCCTACGCGGCCTTGCTCCAGGTGGGGTTTGCCGTGCCGCCCTTGTTGCCAAGGGCGCGGTGGGCTCTTACCCCGCCGTTTCACCCTTGCCGCGCGGCGAGCCAGCGGAGGCTCCGGAGCCCAGCCCATCCGGGCAGGAGGCTCGTTGCCCTCGCGAAGCGCGCGGCGCGGCGGTCTGTTCTCTGTTGCACTTTCCTCGAGATCGCTCTCACCGGGCGTTACCCGGCACCCTGCCCTGCGGAGCTCGGACTTTCCTCCCGCGGCCGGGTTTCCCCGTCCGCCGGCGATCGCCTGTCCCGCTGCGACGCGGCGAACATAGTCAAGAGCCGGCCGAACGCCAACACCTGAGGTCGGAGAACGGGCGCGACTGCATGCCATGGAGTGTCCCGCCTTGTACTTTCAAGGCCAAGCTCCGGCGGTGACACTGCGCGCGGCGCGGCGGCTCCCCTGCTCGTGGTCAGCATTCGGGGACAGGCCCGTTCCTTGTCGGGTTCAGGTGCGGCGGAGCTTCTGCGCCATCTGGGCGCCGAGCTCCGCCGAGCGGTTGGACGCCGCCTCGACCGCGTCGATCAAGGTGCGGCGGAGGCCGCCAGCCTCCAGCGTGTGGAGCCCCGCGATGGCCGTGCCGCCGGGGCTCGTCACCATGTCCTTCAGGCGGCCGGGGTGCTCGCCGGTCTCGAGCTGGAGCTTGGCGGCGCCGTACACCGTCTGCGCGGCGAGCAGCAGCGCCGCGTCCCGGCCGAGGCCGACCTTCACGCCGCCGTCCGCGAGCGCCTCGATCATCAGCATGACGTAGGCGGGGCCGCTGCCCGACAGGCCGGTCACCGCGTCGAGCAGCGACTCGTCGAGCACGACGACGCGGCCGACCGCCTGGAACAGGGTCCGCGCGATCTCGACGTCCTCGCTCGTGGCGTGGCTCCCGGCGGCGATCGCCGTGGCGCCGGCGAGCGCGATCGCCGCGGTGTTCGGCATGCTGCGGATGACGCGCGCTCCCTCGGGCAGGCGCGCCTCGATGGCGTCGATCGGCACGCCGGCCGCCACCGAGATCACGACGTCCGAGCGGCCGAGCCCCGACGAGATGGGGGCGAGGATGCGATCGACGATCTGCGGCTTGACGGCGATGACGAGGACGTCGGCCCACCGGCAGAGCGCGTCGTTGTCCTCGGTGGTCTCGATGCCGTAGCGCCCGTGGAGAAAGGAGAGCCGCTCGCTCTTGAGATCGCTCGCGCGGATCTGCTCCGCGCCCACGGCACCCCCCTGGACGAGGCCGCGGATGAGCGCCTCCGCCATGTTTCCGCCGCCAAGAAACCCGATCTTGCGCCCTCGCAGCAGACCCTCATCGCTCGCCATGGCTCGCCTCGCTTCCAGGAGCGCGCACCCTAGCAGCCTTGCCGAGCGCGCGGCTCAAATCTCGACGGACACCGCCGCGCGGCTGCATGCCGCGCGTGCCGCGCGTGCCGCCGTGGACGTGCAGACCGGCGCGGGGCCCGCTCGCCCGGACCGAGGCGAGCGCCCTTGTCAGCCGAGCCTGCGGCGTTATTGGTGCGGCGGAATGAACGCAGTCGGTCCCATGTTCGTCGATGGCAGGACGGGACCCTTCGACTGCCCGACGGAGATTTCATGATTCAAGCGGTTTTCTATCGCCCTCGCACTTCGGTCCTCGCGCTGCTCACGGCAGCGGGGCTGGCCCTCGGCGGCTGCGGTCAACAGGCCCACGCCACGCCTCCTTCCACCCAGGCCGCCGCCTCGCCGCAGGCCGCGACGCCGCCGGTCGCGACCGTGACGCTCCCGCCGACGACGGCGCCGGTGCCGGCCACCTTCGATGTCGCCGCCCTGTCAGAGCGGGTCAAGCCGATGGTCGTCAACATCACGACGACGCATGAGGTCAAGGGGCCCGAAGGGCTCGACCCCTTCCAGTTCTTCTTCGGCCCGCAAGGCGGCGGACGGCTCAACCCGCGGGGCCAGCAGCCGACGCAGACGGCGCTCGGGACCGGCTTCATCATCGACCCGAGCGGCTACGTCGTGACGAACGAGCACGTCATCCACGACGCGTCCGGCGTCCGCGTGCGGCTCGCCGACGAGCGGGAGTTCGAGGCCGAGGTCGTCGGCCGCGATCCCAAGCTCGATCTCGCGCTCCTCCGCCTGAAGGGCGCGAGCGGCCTGCCTGTGGCGCCGCTCGGGGCGAGCGAGCAGCTGCGGGTCGGCGAGCACGTGCTCGCGGTCGGCAACCCCTTCGGGCTCGGCCACACGGTCACGCTCGGCATCGTCAGCGCGAAGGCGCGGGCGATCGGCGCGGGGCCGTACGACGACTTCATCCAGACCGACGCGTCGATCAACCCGGGCAACAGCGGCGGCCCGCTGTTCAACTGGCGGGGCGAGGTCGTGGGCATCAACACCGCGATCCGGGCGGGCGCGAACGGGATCGGCTTCGCGATCCCGATCGACGCGCTGAAGGATGTGCTCCCGCAGCTCCGCGAGAAGGGCTTCGTCGAGCGCGGCAAGCTCGGCCTCCTGTTCCAGCCCGTCACGCGCGATCTCGCCGCGGCGCTCCAGCTCGACGGGCCCCGGGGCGCGCTCGTCGCCGAGGTCGAGCCGGGCGGCGCGGCGGCGCGCGCCGGCATCAAGCCGGGCGACGTGATCGTGAACGTGAACGGCGTCCCCATCCACCACGCCGAGGAGCTGCGGCGCAACGTGGCGCGCAACGCGCCCGGCTCGGAGATCGCGGTGACGCTGGTGCGCGCCCAGAAGCAGCAACAGGTCGTGGCCAAGCTGGACGCGCTCCAGGACGAGGAGGGCGACGCGGCGGGCCGCGCGCGGCCGAGCCAGGGCGCCCGGCCCGAGCGCCAGCTGAGCGCCGAGAAGCTCGGCATCCAGGTCTCCGAGGCCCAGGGCGGCGGGGTGCGGGTCGACGGGTTCGCCTCGGGCAGCAAGGTCCAGGAGATCGAGGTGGGCGACGTGATCCTCGAGGTGAACGGCGCCCCGGTGAAGGACGTCGCCGGCCTCCGGGCGGCCATCGCCAAGCTCAAGGACGGGTCCGTCGCCCTCCTCAAGGTGCGGCGCGGGAAGCTCGTCCAGTTCGCGGCCGTGCCGATCTCCGCGCGCTGATCCTGCGCCGGGCGCGGCCGGCGCGAGCCGGCCTGCGCCAGCCGCGCCGACCCCGTTCCCGCGTCACCCCACGCCTTGCTGCCGGTCGGTGGTGTCCTCTCCACCCAGCGGCGCCTTCGCGGCGCGCGCCGCCTCCGCGAGCGCGCGCTTCTCCGCCTCCGTCTGCTTGACGCGCTCCTCGAGCACGTCGGTGCCGAGGTAGCGGAAGACGTAGACCCCCCCGACGAACATGCAGAGGAACAGGGTGAGCACCCGCCAGAGGACGACGTACGGCACCACGAACGCGCCGTGGACCCAGGGCGACATGAGCGCGTTCGAGCCGAGCTCGGCGACGCCGCTCGCGCCGGGCGTGGGGGTCATGTAGAGCGCGAAGTTGAGCAGCGTCTGGATCAGGACGACCTGCACGATCGGCGGGCCCACCGAGACGAACGTCGAGGGCGAGGTCGGAATGCCGAGCCCGAGCAGGATGAAATAGGCGACGGCGAACCGCGAGCAGAAGAAGCCGAACGTGAGCAGCAGCGCGGTGGCGTAGGCGCGCTTGCCGCGGCGCATGTAGATGCGGAAGCCGCGGTGGAACTCGTCCACGCCCAGCAGCAGGCGCGCGGTCGTGGCGCCGGGGGTGGCGAGCGCGGCCTCGGCGCGGGCCCGCAGCCGGGGCACGCGCCGGGCGCCCAGCAGGGCGGCGCGCAGGACCTTCCCGAGCGGCACCGACAGCGCGCGGACGATCCCCTTGAGGAGGGGCGGGTACGCCGCCGCGGTGATGAGCGCGACGAGGGCCGAGCCGAACATCGCGACGGTGAAGAGGAGCAGCCACTCGATCTGCGCGCCCGCCTGCACGACCAGCATCCCGTTCTGCTGCAGCACGAAGATGACCACGGCAGACAGGAGGAAGAAGGTGATCGTGCACGAGGCGGTGAGCAGCTCCGCCGTGGCCACGTCGACGAGCCGCATACCGCCGTGCACGAGCACGGCGGCCTGCGACGGCGCCGCGCCGGCCTGCCCGGGGGTCACCCCGGCGCAGAACATCAGCACGAACTCCGAGGTCACCGCGGTGCGGACGCGGAGCTCGGGCCAGAGGACGCGCCCGAGGGTCCAGATCCTGAGGCCTCCGAACACGCCCTCTTGCAGCGCCAGCACGGCGCCGACGAGCAGCCAGCCCGGGCGCACGTGCGCGAACGCGGCGGCGAGGCTCGCCTGCTTGTCGTGGATCTCGCTGTAGAGGACGTAAGCGAACGACGCGAGCGTGAGCGTGACGATGACCTGGATGCCTCGGATCAGGGTAGCGCGGTTCATACGGGGGCACGCAGCCGGGGTGATCGCATGCGCACGCCCCTATACCCTGCCGCCGGCGCTCGCGACCGTCATGCCTGCGCTCCTCCGGATCGACACCCCTCCCGTGGCGGCCCCGACCACACGGCGCGCGCGCCGGGTGCGAAGGCCGCTTCGCGCAGGCGCTCCTCGCTCGCCGCGCTCCCCGGGCTCCCCGGGCTCATCCAGCGCGCCGCTTTCGCCGCCGTCCGCCGCCGAATCGTCACGCGCATCCGGGCCTTTCGAGGCCAGGTCGAGGAGATGTCTATTGCGTCGCCGGGGGCGGCTCGCGATGCTGCGAGCCTCATGGCGGCACGAAAGATCGCTATCAGTACCGGCGGAGGCGACGCGCCGGGGCTCAACGCTGTGATCCGCGCGGCCACGCTCGGCGCGCTCGAGCGTGGCTGGGAGGTCTGGGGGATCCGGCAAGGGTACCGCGGGCTGCTCGACGACGCTCCGGACGGGCTCATCCGCCTGGATCGCGAGCGGGTCCGGGGCATCGCGCACCTCGGGGGCACCATCCTGGGCACCGCGAACCGCGGCGACCCGTTCCACTACCCGACGCCAGGCGAGCACGGGCTCGTCCCCCGGGATCGATCCGAGGATCTCGTGCGGCGGTTTCGCGCGGAGGGGTTCGACGCGCTCATCTCGGTGGGCGGAGACGGATCCATGTGGATCGCGCACCAGCTGCTCCAGCGCGGGCTGCCCCTCGTCATCGGCGTACCGAAGACGATCGACAACGACGTCTGCTGCACGGACCTCACGTTCGGCTTCGACACGGCGGTCTCCATCGCGACCGAGGCGCTCGACCGGCTCCACACCACGACCGAGGCGCACGAGCGGATCATGGTCGTGGAGGTGATGGGGCGGCACGCGGGCTGGATCGCGCTCAACGCCGGGATCGCCGGCGGAGCCGACGCCATCCTGATGCCGGAGATCCCGTTCCGGTTCGAGGCGATCGCCGAGAAGATCCGCCTGCGGGAGTCGCGCGGGCGCCGCTTCTCCATCGTCGTGGCGGCCGAGGGGGCGTACGCGCAAGGGGGTGAGCTGATCATCAAGGACGCGGGCGACGCGTTCCGCCGCACCGCCGTGCTCGGGGGCGTGGCCGAGCGCGTGGCCAAGGAGCTCGCGGCCCGCACCGGCAAGGAAGCGCGCTCGATGGTGCTCGGCCACCTCCAGCGGGGCGGCGGACCCACGACGGCGGATCGCTTGCTCGCCCTCCGCTTCGGCGCGGCCGCGGCGCGCTGCCTCGTCGAGGACTGCGGCAGCGGGATGGTGGCGCTGCGATCGAACCGGATCGAGCTCGTCCCCCTCGAGGACGTCGCCGGCAAGACGAAGACGGTGCCGCTCGACTCGGACACGGTCATCACGGCCCGTGAGATGGGGCTGTGCTTCGGCGACGAGGCGCCCGGCCACTTCGTCGCGCCCTGATCGGCGAGCGCGCGGGTCTTCCGCTGGCTCCCTGCTCCTCGGCAAGCGTTATGTAGGATTGTGCGGTGTCGCCCCCGCGCCGGGCGATTTCCGCTCGGCGCCCCGCCGGCAGGATTGGCAGGCGGACGGCGGCCGCGCGATCTGAGCTGCGCCGCCAGCCTCGTGTTTGACACTCGTTGAAGGGGGCCGATATCTTGGTTTCCCCTCCGAACCCGCGCACACCCCGGAACATGACGAAAGTCCTCGTATTTGAGAGCGATCCGGCGTTTGCCGGGGAGCTCCGCACGGAATTGGGCCGCCTCGGCTGCACCGTTCAGGT
This sequence comes from Sorangium sp. So ce281, assembly GCF_051527395.1. Taxonomy (NCBI): domain Bacteria; kingdom Pseudomonadati; phylum Myxococcota; order Polyangiales; family Polyangiaceae; genus Sorangium; species Sorangium sp. So ce281. The sequence continues at coordinate 7,702,377 of NZ_CP150322.1, read as the reverse complement.
GGTCGACGACGGCAACGTCGGCCTGCAGGCGGCCGCGACCGAGCGCCCCGACCTCATCCTGCTGTCGATCGAGCTGCCGCGCATGAACGGCTTCTCGGTCTGCAACAAGCTCAAGAAGGACGTGCAGCTCAAGGACGTCCCGCTCGTCATCATGTCGAGCGAGTCGAGCGAAGAGACGTTCGAGCAGCACCGCAAGCTCAGGACGCGCGCGGAGGACTACATTCACAAGCCGATCGCGTTCGGCGAGCTCCTCGAGCACATCCGCAACTACGTCCCGATCGACGGGGACGACGCCGAGGCCGATCCGATCATGATCGACGAGGCCGAGGTGCTCGAGGCCGACATCGACGAGGACTCCGGCGATCCCACGATCATCACGGCCGCCGTGGGCTCGGACGGCACGCCCGGGAGCGCCGCGCCTCCGCACGCCGCTGCGCCGTCGGTCCCGCCGCCGGTGCCGAGGCCGCCGTCCGCGGCGCCGCCGCCTGCCGGAGCCGCCATGCCGTCCGCGGTGCCGCCGCCCCCCGCGCCGAGGCCGCTGTCCGCGGCGCCGCCGCCCGCGCCGAGGCCGACGTCCGCGGTGCCGCCGCCTGCCGGCACACCGCCCGCCGTGCCGTCGGCGCCCCCTGCCGCCGCTGCGCAGGATCGGGCTCGGGCGTCAGCTCCGCCGAGGCCCCCGCAGGGCGCCGCGGCACGCTCGGACGCCCGCAAGTCGGACGAGGACATCGAGGAGTTCATCGGCGGCGCGTTCACCCGCCTGATCCGCGACGAGGAGGAGGAGCGCACCGACGTCAGGCCCTCGGTCGCGCCGTCGTCTCGGACGCTGGCGCCCACGAAGACGCCCGTGCCGGCCTCGGCGCCGCCGCCCGTGAGCTCGTCGCCGGTGGCTGCGTACCGGGCTCCGGTCTCCGAGCGCGGGGCCGCGTACCGGGCTCCGATCTCCGAGCGCGGGCGGCTGACGCCTGCGCCGCCTGCGCCGCATCGCTCCGACGCCGACGCGGCCGAGCTCGAGCGTCTGCGTGGCGAGCTGGACAGGTCCAAGGGAGAGATCGTCCGCCTCACCAAGGAAGTCGCGGCTGCGCGCGCGACCTCGCTCCGCCTCGAGGGCGAGCTCTCCTCGGCGAACGACGGCAGCCAGGAGGCCGCCCGCCTGCGGCGCGAGCTCGACGAGCTCAAGGTGAAGCTCGCGTCCGGCGCCGGCACCGGCTCCAGGCCCGGCGGCGTGTCGAGCCGCGACTTCCTGGATCTGCGCGAGGCGCTGAACAAGAAGGACAAAGAGATCCTCGCGCTCCGCGACCAGATGTCGCGCAAGGACAAGGAGCTGCTGGAGCTCCGGGATCAGTCGCTGTCGCTCGAGCGGGAGAAGGCCGACCAGGTCGACAGGATCCTGGAGCTCGAGCGCGCGAGCGAGGATCTCGACGGACAGGTCGCGTCGCTCCGCGCGGACAAGGAGCTCGCCGCGAAGCGCGCGGACGACTTCAAGGCGCGCTCGGAGAAGCTGCAGGGGCAGATCGCGGCCCGCGACGCCGATCTCTCGTCGGCCCGGCAGGCGCTGATGGACGCGGAGGCGGCGCACACGGAGGCGCTGCGCGCGGCGGCGGACGAGAAGACGCAAGCGATCGCCGCCGTCGAGGCCTCGGCGCAGCGCGAGCTCGAGGAGAGCGCGCAGGCGGAGCGCGAGCGCTTCGAGCAGGCGGCCGCGGGGCACCGGGCGGAGGTGGAGCGGCTCAACGCCGAGCACGCGGCGGCGGCGGAGGGGGCGAAATCCGAGCACGCCGCCGCCATGGAGGGGCTGCGGGCCGAGCACGCCGGGGCGCTCGATGCGTCGAGGCGCGAGCGCGAGGCCGCCGTCGAGGCGCTGCGGCGCGAGCACGAAGCCGCGACGGAGCGGCGCGAGCGGGAGCACGCCGCTGCGCTGGACACGGCGCGAAGCGAGCACGCCGCCGCCCTGGAGCGCGCCCAGGCGGAGCACGCCGCCGCGCTCCAGGGGGCGCGCGACGAGCATGCCGCCGCGCTCGAGAAGCAGCAGGCCGCGCACGCGTCCGCGCTGGAGTCGCTGCGGGGCGAGCACGCGAGCGCCGTCGAGGGGCTCCGGAGCGAGCACGCGGACGAGATCGGACGGCGGGATCGCGAGCACGCGGGCGCGCTGGAGCGCCTCCAGACCGAGCACGCGCGCGCCCTCGAGGGGCAGGCCGAGGAGCATGCGCGGGCGATCGCGCAGCAGACGGAGGAGCACGCGAGGGCGCTCGCGGCCGCGCGCGAGGGCTTCGCAACGCAGCTCGCGGCGCGGGAGCGCGAGCTCATCGAGGAGCGCGAGCAGGCCGTCCGCGACGCCGAGCAGGCCCACGCGAAGCGCGTGGCAGAGCTCGAGGCGGGCGCCGCCGAGCGGCAGGCGCAGCTCGAGGCCGCGCACGCGCAGGCGCTCGCCGACACGCGCGCGGCGCACCAGGCCGAGACCGCCGAGCGGGAGGCCGCCTGGGCGGCGCAGCGGCGTGAGCTGGACGAGGTCGCCCGCGGGCTCTCCACGGAGCTCGGGCAAGCGCGCGGCCAGATCGCGGACCTCGAGGCCCGGACGCAGGAGCTCGATCGGCAGCTGGAGCAGCGCGCGGGCGAGCTCTCCGCGGCTGCCGCGGAGCGCGAGCGCTTGCTGGGCGAGCTCGCCGAGCGGGCGCAATCCATCGAGGCGCTCCAGGGCCGGCTCGCGGAGGCCGATCGGCGCGGGAGCGAGCTCGGCGCTCAGCTCTCGCAGCGGACCGAGGAGCGCGACGCCCTGCGGGCGCACGGCGAGCAGCTCACCGAGCAGCTGGCCGTCGAGCGCGCCCGCCTGCAGAAGGCGCGCTCGAAATGGGGTGAGGACCGCGTCTCGCTCGAGCGCGCGCGGGAGGCGCTCGCCGCGGCGCTGTCGCAGATCGATCAGGCCGAGGCGCTCTCGCTCGAGTGAGCCCTCGGCGCTCCCTGGAGGGCGCTCGGGGCGATCAGCGCGAGAGCGCGGCCGCCCCGAACGCCTCGGGGAGCAGCGCCGACAGCGAGGTGGTCCGCGGCGCCACGCCGCCGGCCTCGGCGGCGATGAGGCGGATCGGCAAATCCACCGCGAACTCGGCGAGGGTTTGCCTGCACATCCCGCACGGGCTGCCGAGCACGGGCCCGCTGGTGGCGACGGTGAGCGCGATCGGATCGCGCTCGCCGGCCGCGACCATCTGCACGATGGCGGAGCGCTCCGCGCAGATGGTGAGCCCGTACGAGGCGTTCTCGACGTTGCAGCCGGTGAACACGCGGCCGGATCGCACGAGGATCGCCGCGCCCACCCGGTAGCTGGAGTACGGTGCGTGCGCCCGCGTCCGGACGGCGAGGGCGGCCTGGTCGAGCGCGTCCCAGTCGATCGCCTGCGCCGCTTCATCCGAGGCGAGCGCGTCGCCGGCGTCGCGCGGAGGGCGGCTCACGACGCCGAGCTCCCGGCTGCGACGTCGGCGCCGACGCGGCGGACCCACGCCGAGAGCAGCGCCGTGAACCGGGCGCGCGCCTCCCGGGCGGTCTCCTCGACCTCCTTGTGGTCGAGCTCGCGCTTGGTCAGCCCCGCGGCGAGGTTCGTGACGCACGAGATGGCCGCGGCCGGCACGCCCATGTGCCTGAGCGCGATGATCTCCGGGACCGTGCTCATCCCGACCGCATCGGCCCCGAGCGTGCGCAGCATCCGGATCTCGGCGGGCGTCTCGTACGTCGGCCCGAGCAGCGCGGCGTAGATCCCCTCGCGCAGGGCGACGCCCGCGTCGCTCGCGGCCGTCCTCGCGAGCTCGAGCAGCCTGGGATCGTGCGCGTAGGTCATGTCGGGGAAGCGCTTGCCGAGCGCCTCGTCGTTCGGCCCGACCAGCGGGTTCGCTCCCATCAGGTTCAGGTGATCGGTGAGCAGCATGAGATCGCCGGCGGCGAATCCCGGGTTGATGCCGCCGGCCGCGTTGGTCAGGAGAACGGCGCGACAGCCGAGCCGGGCGAGCACCCGCACGCCGAACACCACCTTCGCCGGCGGGTGCCCCTCGTAGAGGTGCGCGCGCCCCTGCAGGCAGGCGACCTGCACGTCCCCGACGCGGCCGGCGCAGAGGAAGCCGGGGTGCCCGGCGACGGCCGGCCGGGGCATGCCGGGGATGTCCGCGTAGGGCACCTTCACGAGCTCGGCGAGCTCGTCGCCCCAGCCGCCGAGCCCTGATCCCAGCACCACACCGACGCGCGGAGGCGCTTGAATTCGTTCGCGAATGACGCGCGCGGCTTCGTCGAGCTCAGGCAGGAGGGTCACCGTGACAAGCTACCCCAGGGCGGCGCAAAGGGTAAACGTCGCAGCGTAAACGTCGCAGCGTAAACGTCGCGGATGCACGGCGGCGCCGCGCGTGGTAGGGTCGCCGCCCTTTCGGGGCAAGTGACGACGATGGGCACCAAGATCGAAGATTTCTTGAAGGAAAAGAAGATCGACCCCCGCCGCATCATCGCGGCGTCGGTGAAGATCGAACGGCTGCAGCCGGAGGATCGGGCGATTCGCCTGATCAAGCGGCTGGCGCGTGGCAGCGAGGACGCTGCCAAGAAGAAGGAGGCGTCCAGCGCCAAGAAGCCGCGCAGCGGTCGTCCCGTGACCGACCGCACGCTGAGCGCCGCGCTGCAGGGCAAGCCGATCAGCGGCCCCGCGAAGACGCGCGTGCTTCGCGCGGTCAACCGGCTCCTCGAGCAGAAGAAGCAGGAGAAGGTCGAGCTGTCGGCGCTCTTCGAGCTGCCCAAGAAGGGCGGCGCGGCGGGGGCCGAGGCCGCGGGCTGAAGCCGACGGGGACGACCCGGACGGCGCCGCGATCTCCTCGATTCGCCCGGCTGGAGCGCGCGTCGGCCTGAGGCCGGCGCGGGCTCCAGCCGGGCCCCTTTTTGTCAGGGGCTGAAGCGCTCGCTAGACACGCTCGCGGCGGCGGGAGCCCAGATCGAGCAGATCGGCGGCGACGAGGGCCACGGTCAGCGATACGGCGATGAAGATCATGCGCCGGAAGGTCGCGCCAATGTGGCTCAAGGAACAACTTTTCTGCGTTCGGCGTAACCGCCGCCTGGGAGAGCAGCCGTGCGGCGTCATGAATGATCCGGCGGCTCGGCGCATCAGAGCCCTCCGTGCATACCGTGGCGGTCGAGACGGGGGCGCTGTGGGTGCACCTCTCGCGGTCGTTCTTCCCGGCTGATACGGCTGCGCCGGACGGCCGTGGCGACGAGCTGCCCGAGTGCGCTGCCAGAGACGCCCACGCGCCGCTCCATGTCGCGTTCGCGGGCGGTGACCGCTCTCGTCGTCTGGCGCTCCTCGTCTCTCCGTCGAGCTCCATGAGCGCCGACGGGGCGGGTAGGCTTCCGCAGGTGGCTCAGCCCGACGACGTGGGCGAGTGGATCCGCCGCTTCCAGAGCGGCGACCCGGCGGCGTTCGCGGAGATCTTCCGCCGCTACCGCCGCGACGTCGCGCGCCTCGTCTTCAGGATGCTCGGGCCGACCGCCGACGCAGAGGACGTCATCCAGGAGGTGTTCATCCAGGTGCACCGGAGCCTGGGTGACTTCCGGGGGCAATCGAAGTTCACGACGTGGCTCCACCGGGTGACGGTCAATGCCGTGCTGATGGCGCGGCGCGCTGCGCGCTGCCGGCCGGTGTTCGTGGGCGAGCTCGGCGTCGATACCGAGGCGGACCGCGGCATGCTCCCGGACGAGGACGCCGCTCGCGCCCGCAGGATCGACGCCTTTCGGCGGGTGCTGGAGCGCCTCCCCGAGAAGAAGCGGGTCGTCTACGTCCTGCACGAGCTCGAGGGGATCCCGCCGAACGAGATCGCGGAGATCGTCGGCGCGCCGGTGCTGACGGTGCGGACGCGCCTGTTCTATGCGCGCCGCGAGATCGAGGCGATGATGCGCGCCGAGCCCGCGCTCGCCCAGCTCGCCGCCGAGCTGGCCGAGGGCGGCGCGGACAAGGCGGATGGCGCCGAGCCGGCAGCGGCGCGCGCGCGCGTTTCCGTGGGGGGCGCCGCCGTGGGATACCCCGCGGCGGATCCATCGGCTGTCGACGCGGAGGACGCATGAGCGGCGCAAAGCACTACGACCGGGCGCGCGAGCACATGGAGCGGCTGCTCCGCGCCGAGCAGCCGCCCGAGCCGCGCTGGGAGACCATCGAGCGCGAGCTGTTCGCGCGGATCGAGCGGGCCGCTCCGGTCCACCGCGCCGCGCCGCCGCAGCGCTCGCCGCTCGGGCGCGCGCTCGGGTTCGCGGCGGCGGCGGCGGCCATCGCGTTCGCGGTCCTCGCGGCCGGGCGCTCCGCTCCGCCCGTTACGGCGACGTCGACGCCGCCGCGTGCCCGCGATCTCGCCGAGGTCCCCGCGGCGGCCGGCGGCGACCGGGCGTCCGGCGACCTGGACTTCCGCGCCCTCCGGCCTGGCGACTCCGTCGAGGCCGCGGGCCACGCGGTCTCGTTCGTCGATGTCGGCTCGGTGCGCTGGACGCTCCTGCCGGACAGCCGCGCCGTCGTGCGCGCCGTGGGCGCGGCGGGGGTCGGCCACGTGATCTCGCTCGAGCGGGGCTCGGTGCGCGCCGACGTCGTCACGCGCGCGCCCGAGGAGGGGCTCGTCGAAGCGTTCGCCGTCGAGGTGGACGGCACCCGCGTCGCGGTGCACGGCACGCTCTTCACCGTGACCCGTCTGGAGGGCCGCGTGGAGGTCGACGTGGAGCACGGCACCGTCGCGGTCGGCCCTGCGGCGTACCGCGGCGCGACCACCGCGCACCTCCTCGTCGGCCCGTCGCGCGGCACCTTCTCGCTCGACGGCGGCCGCGAGGCGCGCCTCCTCGATCGCCTCGCGCCGCAGGAGGGCGCCGCCGCGGTCGCGTCGCCGGAGCCTGCGCCTGCGCCCGCTCCGTCCCAGCCGGCCGTCGGCGCGCGTCCGCCGGGCGGAGCCGTTCTGGCCCCGGCGGTCGTGGCTCGCGCGGAGGAGCCCGCCGCCTCTGCGGCCGCCGAGCCGACTGCGCTGCTGTCGCCGCTGACGACCGAGCCCCCGCCCGTCGCCGCGTCGCCGGTCCCGGAGGCGCAGGAGGCGTCTGGCCCGACGGCGCTCACCCCGGCCTCCGCGCAGTCGCTGCTGTCGAGCTGCTTCGCGCGGGAGAGCGCGAGCGGCAGGTCCTCGGTCCGCCGGTCGATCGTCTCGACGCTGCACGTCTCCGTGCGCCCCGACGGCAGCGTCGCCGCCCTGCGCTTCAACCCGCCGCTCCGGCCGGCGCTGCAGGCTTGCGCCGAGGGCCTCTACCGAGGGCGCTTCGCGGGAGGCCCGAGGCAGATCGAGATCCCCCTGACCATCGACGACTGAGCGGGTGACCGCCGCTCTAGAGGGAGCCGAGGAGCTGCGTGAGCGCGTAGGTTTCTCGCGCGCCCATCACGCCGAACTGTACGCCCATCCCCTCAGGGGTGGTCCATCGCACCACCGACGGGATCACGGCGACCTGCTTCAGTCCTTGCAGGGACAGCAGCACCTCGACGGTCGCGCCGAAGGGAGCCGGCGAGCTCGTCTCGATGAACATCCCGCCGAGGCTGAGGTCGCGGCATATCGCGTCGACGCGCGGGCCGTCACCGATCCGGAACGCGATCGAGAGCTCGATTTGCTTGCGCGGGTGCTTCCGGTGATCTCGCACGTTCCTCGCTGGCTAGCTGCGCGGCGCTGAAGCGCGCCGCGTGGGGTACTCTGGAGCGCAGAGGAGACGATCAATGTCGCGAGCCGAGAGCGTCGCTGTCAAGCGCCGGGAGCCACGCTCGAGTTCTTCTTCGAGTGGCTCGAGTGGCTCGAGTCGCTCGAGTCGCTCGAGCCGATCGAACAACAGCGGCAGCAACACCCCCGTGGTCGCGGTCGCGTCGTCCGCGAGGGGCGACGCGGGGGCGCGCCGCGGCTGGAAGCGGCACCTCGAGGGCTGGGAGCCGGGGCTCGTGGCCGTGTTCATCGCGGGCTCCGCGGCGATCCTCGCCGTGCCGCGGTCGGTCGAGCCGGCCGAGCTGCCGCTGCCGCTCGCCGACGCGCGAGCCCTCGCGCGCGTGCGCGACGCGGACATCACCCGCGCGCGCGAGGCCGAGGAGCTCGGGCTCGACGCCGAGGTGCGCGAGCTCGGCTCCGCCGTCCGCGCGTTCGGGCTCGTGGACGCCGACGCGGATCACACCGAGGCCGAGCTCCTCGCCGCGCGCGCGCGCGTGATCGACGCCGTGAGCCGCGCGCTCGCCCAGGGGGACGAGGCGGTGCTCCGGCTGCGCGCCTACCAGCTGAGGGCGTTCGTCCGCGAGGTGCGCCGCTTCGAGGCGACCGGCGAGGAGTCCGACGAGCTCCGCGAGCTCGGCGGCGACTTCCTCGGGCTGCTCCGCCGAAACGCCTGGCTGGGGCAGGGGGACGCGGCGCAGCGCGGCGGCGCGGAGGGGGCCCGCCGCGTCGCCATGGATGGCGTCGTGCTCGGTGTGCTCTTCAAGAAGCGCTGGAGCGCCATCGTCGGCGTCCAGCGAGATCCGTTCGCCCCGGCGCTCGACGAGGAGCGCGCGCTGTTCAAGTTCTTGCTCGCGCACCCGCTCGTCGCCGCGAGGAGCGCGCAGACCCTCCCGGCTCCTCCCGACGAGGAGACGGCGGCGCGCCTTGCGCAGGCGGGCGGGTCGGGGCCGCGCTCGCCCGCGGCGGCGCTCCGCGCCGCGGAGGCGCGGCGCGCCGAGGAGCAGTATCGCCTGAAGAAGATCGACGAGCTCGCCGCGCTCGACCCCTCCTATCCCAGGCACCTCGCCCGCGGCGTCAGCCTCTATCGGCTGGGGAGCTTCATGCAATCGGCGGAGGCGTTCCGCAGCCACCTCGAGCAGCACCCCGACGGGGCGTACACGCTTCGAGCGCAGAACTACCTGCGCGCCGCGCTCGAGCGCGCGCGCGAGGAGCAATTCTAGGAGCGGCCTTCCGTCGGCCGCGCCGATCGATCGCGCCCGCGGCGCACCCCGCAGGGAGCCTACGGGCCCCTGCGCATCCCGCCGGGGCGGTAGGGGCGCCCGCTGATGCCCTTGGCCGGGTTGCCTTGCCCGCCGCGCCCTCGGCGCGTCTCCATCTCGTTCCAGATCCCCTGCCTGGCCGAGGCCTGCAGGAACCGGCGAGCGGCCGGAAATACCTCCTGCTCCTCGCTCTCCACGTGGCGCTGGTGCGCAGCGCGCAGGTCCTCGATGAGCTGGGGGATCGTCTCCACGACCTCGGGGCCGCCGTCTCTTTCGATCGCCGCGCGCAGCGCATCGATCGCGCGCTGTTGCGCCTTGTGCTCCTGCCGGAGGCGCTCGAGGGTCGGCGCGATCGCCTCGAGCACCGCGAGCCGCGGGTACAGCGAGCGCTCCTCGTCCTCGCGATGCCGGCTCATCGACCGCTCGAAGTAGGACACCACGCTGGAGAGACCCTCGAGCGCGGCGGCGCGCCCGCGGGGATCGCTGAGCGCGCGCGCGGCGCGCGCGAGGTCGTTCAGGTTCTCTTCCAGGCTCCGGTGAGCGGCGGCGAGCTTCTCGAGCGGATCGATCCGGTCATCGGACATTCATCGATGATCGAACGACAAGGCGCACACGTGGAAGCCCTTTATTCCTTCCGCGCGCGATTGGCGCTCCGCGTCGCGCGCGCGGCGTCGCGCGCTGGTCATCCGACCAACTCGCCACCTGACCAGCGGAGACCGTATCGCACCTCCGGCGCCGGTCATCCCGCGCGGGATCGCCGGTGCGTTCTACGGAAGGCCCGCGTTGCGGGGCAGATCGAGGTGCAGCGCGGGCGCCAGCATCTCGCGCGCGAGGTGCACCTCGAGCAGATCGATCACGGGGCTCTTCGACACCGCGCGGAGCCGCTCGTCCGCGCCGGCATCCCCCGCCGCCTTCCTGGCCATCGCGGTGTAAAATTGCGCCTCTACCCGCTGCGCTGTGTTCCGGGCGAGCCTGCCGAGATCCGCGTCGCTGAGCCCACCGTTCGCCCAGGCCGCGAGCTTTCCCGTCCAGGACGCGCGGCTCGTCGCGCTGTCCAGCGCGCGGCCCGCGGTGCCGTCGGTCGCGGCGCCGAGGGCGCGCTCCAGCAGCAGGACCCAGAGCCCGCCGTAGATGAGATCGTCCTCGTCCACGTTCGCCTCGAGGCCGCGCTTCAGCGCCCGCCGCGCGGCGGGGAGATCGCGCTCCACGAGCGCGCGCCCCACGGCGTCGAGCATCGTGGCGCCGAGCTGCGGCGGCTCGGCCGCCACCAGGGCGAACGCCCGATCGTACGCCCGGGTCGCGCCCTTCTCGTCGCCATAGCCGTCGAGGATGCGCCCGAGCAGCCGCTCCGTCCGCGCCTTGGCGCCGGGATCCCGGGCGCGCTGCCGGGTGTCGAGCGCGGCGGCGAGCGCGGCGTCGAGCGACTCCTTCGCCCGGTCCTGCGTGCCGGCGTCGCGGTGGAGCTCGAAGGCGAGCAGGTGCGCCTGGATGATCTCGAGCGGCGCGCTGCGCGCGTCCGGCGCTCCCAGCGCGCGCCGCACGTCCTCGAGCGCCGCCTGGGGCTCGCCGGACTGCCGCTCGGCCATCGCGAGCACCGTGAGCCCGTTGACCGTCGGCTCGGCCGCCGTCGCCGCGCGGAGCAGCGGCAGCGCGGCCACGAGGTTGCCGGCGCGCAGCTCGAGCGACGCCATGAGAGAACGGACGCGGGCGCCCGACGGATCGAGCGCGCCGCCGCCGCGCGCCGCCCGATCGGCGAGCACGAGCAGCGGCCCCGCCGCGTTGTAGGTGCGCCGGGCCGCGTCGAAATCGTCGTTCGACGCCTCCTCCGAGAGCGCGCTCAGCACGAGCCCGAGCGCGGCCCCGAGCGCGCCCGGGCTCGGTCGGTCGCCGAGCGCGCCGGCGATCACGAGCGGCGTCGCCTCGGACATGCCGAGGCGGATCATCACCTGGGAGAGGAGCGTGGCGCTGTCGTAGTTCTGCGGGTCGCGCCGGTAGGCCTCGAGGGCCGCGCCCCAGATCGCCCCGTCGAGCAGATCCTGCCGCATCCCGGTCTCGGCGTCGCGCTCCTGCGCCTCGTGCTGCGCGAAGGCGGCGGCGAGCGCCTGCCACGAGACCGCGTCGTCGTCGGAGGCGGCGGCCTTGAGCCGCTGGTACAGGCCGGGCGGGATCACCCGGCGCACGCTCGTCCGGTCGATCTGATCGATCGCGCCCTTCGCGTCGCCGAAGCGGAGGAACAGCGCCGCCAGGCTCGCGCCGCCCGACTCGAGCGCGCGCGCTGCCTCGACCGCCTCCTCGCGCTCCGGCCTCGCGCCGCCCTGCCGGTACTCGATGTTGAACTCGATCGCCCGATCGATCCACGCCACGGTGGCGGCGGCCGCGCGCTGGATCGACTCCGCGCGGCCGTCGACGAGGGCGCGCGAGACGGCCGCGCGCTGATCCGCGCCGAGCTGCTCGAGCGGCCCGCCGGTGCGCGTCTCCTTCATCCACTGCTCGAGCGCGGCGAGGTGCTCGTCGCTCTCGGCGCGGGCGCGGCTCCCGCTCGGCAGCGCGGCGGAGCGGAGCTCCATGAGGGCCCGCACCCGCCCCTCGTCGCCGCGCGGGCTGAGCCGCTCGATCGCGCCGGCGATGGCGCGCTCGCCCACGGCGTCGATCATCTCGGCGCGCCCCTCGCCGGGACGGACGAGGGAGAGCGCGCCCAGGACGCTCTCGACGGCCCGGTCGGGCTGCCCTGCGTTGAAGCGCCCCGCGGCGTGCGCGAGCTGCCTGCGGACCACGCCGATGAGCAGGCCCGTGCGCTGCGGGCTCTGCTTGCCGTCGCGCACGACCGCCAACAGGCTGGCGGAGAAATCGGCGTCGCGGACCTCGACGGCAGCGACGCGGCCCTCGGCGCCTGGCGGCCCCTTCGCCCCCGGCGAGCCAGAGGCCCCGCAGGCGACGGGAGAGAGCGCGAGGGCGAGCGCGGCGAGACCCCGAGCGAGACGGCGCCGAGGGAACAGGGGCGGCAGCGACATTGCGAGCCAGTGTACACGGGGGGAGCGTGAGCGCACCCCTCGGAGGCGCTACCGCGAGCCGTCGCCGAGCTTGCGGCCGAGCAGCTTGGAGGCGAGCGTCTCGCCGAGCTCGCTCATCATCAGCTGCTCGACCACCGCCTCGGTGGCGGCGCTCTCCTCCTCGCTCGCGTACTGGAACTCGATCCCCATCCCCGCCGGAGCCGACTCCGTCGCCTCGGCGGTCGTGACGATCCACTTCACCCGCCCGCGAAGGCGGAGCGGCTCGGCCAGGTTCCGGATCGAGAGGGCGAACACAAACTCGGTGCCGATCGCGAGCGGGCGATCCGTCCGGATGAACGTCCCGCCTTTCGAGATGTTGCGCGTGTAGTCGGCGAAGAACGTGTTGAGCCGTTTGTACTCTACGCTCAGCTCGATCGCGGCACGCTGGGCTGAGCGGCGGTCAGCTTCCGTCACGGGACCCACCCTACCACGGCGCATGCGGGCCAATGCGGGCCAGAGTAAAGTCGCTGGCCATGCGACTCGGAGGGGTCAGGGCCGCGCTGGCGAGCGGGCGAGGCACGATCGACGCGACGCTCGCCGCCGGGCGGGCGGTGACGCAGGCGGGGCTGCTCGCCGCGCTGCGTTGGCCGGGGCTCAAGGTGCTCGCGCGCGAGCTCGCGCGGGGCAAGGCGAACCCGTCGCTCTTGTTCCGTTTCCACGCCGAGAACAGCCCGCACCGGATCGCGGTGATCGAGCCGCTGAGCCTCGCGCCCCGCGCGGCGGAGCGAGGCGCGGGGCCCCCGGCCGAGGATCGGGTCGACTCCTTCTTCGCGCTGAACGAGGCCATCGATCGGCTGGGCTACGCGCTCGACCGGCGCGGCGTCGGCCCGGGCGTCGCCGTGCTGCTCGCGCTCAAGAACCGCCCCGAGTTCCTGACGTGCCAGGTCGCGCTGGCCCGCGTCGGCGCGTCCGTGGTGGCGGCCTCGTGGCGATCGACCCCCGCGGAGCTCGCCTACCTCGCCGGCCACTCCGGGGCGCGCCTGCTCCTGTTCGACTCCGACATCGCCGGCGTGATCCGCGAGGCCGCGCCGCGGCTCGAGGGGATCCCGCCCGGGGAGATGATCGCGATCGGCGAGCGCGCCCCGGGCTTCTCGCACCTCGACGACCTCCTCGCCGAGCGCGGCGCCGCGCCGGATCGGAGCGAGCGCGCCGCGGTGGTGATGTACACGTCCGGCACCACCGGCAAGCCGAAGGGCGCGGTGCGCGGCTTCGGCGGCGGCATCGTCCTGCCGGCGCTCGGGGCCATCGGCGCGACCCCGATGCGCGCGGGGGACGTGCACCTCGCCGTGTGCCCGCTCTACCACCTCACGGCGCTCGGCTTCGTCAACCTGTCGCTCATCGTCGGCGCCACGATCGTGATCCTCCCGGAGTTCGAGCCCGAGCTCTTCCTCGAGGCGATCCAGCGGTACCGCGTGACCACCACGGCCGTCGTCCCGACGATGCTCCACCGCGTCCTCGAGCTCGGCGAGGCGCGGCTCAGCGCTTACGACACGTCGTCGCTCACCGCGATCTTCGTTGGCGGCGCGCCGCTCTCGCCGGCGCTCGCGGCGGAGGTGATGGCGGCGTTCGGCGACCGGCTCTTCAACTTCTACGGCGCGACCGAGACGGGCATCGTGACGATCGCGGGCCCCGGGGATCTGCGCGCCTCGCCGGGCACCATCGGGCGCCCCGTCGCCGGCAGCGAGCTGCTGCTCCTGCGCGAGGACGGGACGCCGTGCGAGGACGGCGAGGTGGGCGAGCTTTACGTGAGGAGCTCGTTGCTGGTCTCCGGCTACCACAGGGACCCAGGCGCCACGCGCGAGTCGACGCGCGACGGCTACTTCTCGGTCGGCGACCTCGCCCGCCGCGACGCGCGCGGCTGCTACCACCTCGAGGGCCGCAAGCGGGAGCTCATCATCTCGGGGGGCGTGAACGTGTACCCCGCCGAGGTGGAGTCGGTCCTCCACGAGCACCCGGCGGTCGCCGAGGCCGCGGTGGTGGGCGTCCCGGATCGCGCCTTCGGGGAGCGCGTGCGCGCGGTCGTCGCCCTGCGCCCCGGCGCGACCGCGAGCGAGGGCGACATCCGGGCGCACTGCCGCGCGCGGCTCGCGGGCCCGAAGGTCCCGCGCGAGGTCGTCTTCGTCGACGCGCTGCCGCGCAACCCGACGGGCAAGGTGATGAAGCGCGAACTCGCCGGGCCCGAAGGGAAATCAGCGGATTAGGCGGCCCGGTAGCCGCTGTCCCGGGAGGGCGATCGATGCTATTTCGCACGTCGTGCGGGATCCGTACGAAGTATTGGGCGTCGAGCGTTCCTCGACGCAGGATGAAATCAAGAGCGCCTTCCGGCGGCTCGCCGGCCAGCACCATCCCGACAAGAACCCGGGGGATCAGGGCGCGCACGTCCGCTTCAAGGAGCTGAACGCGGCCTACCAGATCCTGAGCGATCCGCAGAAGCGCGCGGCGTTCGATCGGTTCGGCCCCGCCGCCGTCGGCGCCTCCGCCGGCTCGGGGGTCCCGGGCGTGCCCTTCGACATGCAGGACCTCAACCTGGACGCCATCTTCGGCGATCTCCTCGGCGCCCTGGGCATCCGGGTCGGCGACCGCGGGACGCTGCAGAAGGAGGTGCGGATCACGTTCGAGGAGGCGGCGTTCGGCTGCGCGAAGGAGATCACCTACGATCGCGTCGAGCCGTGCGGCGACTGCGCCGGCTCGGGCTCCGCGCCGGGCGCGTCGACCGAGCGCTGCTCGGCGTGCTCGGGCCGCGGCCGCGTCCGGATGCAGCAGGGGATGTTCCCCATCGCGATCGAGCGCCCCTGCGGGCGGTGCCGCGGCACGGGGCGGATCGTGACCGACCCGTGCAGGACGTGCCGCGGCGCCGGCCTCGCGGCGAAGCAGAAGACCATCGAGGTGACGATCCCTCCGGGCGTGGAGAACGGCGCGACGCGGCTCGTGGAGCGCGGCGGCAACGCCGTCCGCTCCGACCGCGGTCCGGGCGATCTGGAGCTCACCATCCGCGTCTCGCCGCACGAGCTCTTCCGCCGCGTCGGCGACGACGTGGTGTGCTCGGTGCCGATCTCGTTCGCGCGCGCGGCGCTCGGCGGCGAGCTGGAGATCCCGACCCTGGAGGGGAAGGGCCGGCTCCGCATCCCCCCGGGCACGCAGCCCGGCGCGGTGCTCCGGATCAAGGGCAAGGGCATACCGCGTCGCGTCGTGGGCGGGCGCGGCGACCAGCTCGTCGAGGTGAGCGTCGAGGTGCCGACGCAGCTCACCGCGACGCAGCGGGAGCTCATCGCGCAGCTGGCGAAGGACCTCGGCGAGAACGTGCAGCCTCAGCAGGCCACCTTCATGGAGAAGCTGAAGGGGCTGTTTGGTTGACCTGGCGCGCGGCCGCGCGCGATCCTCTGCGCTCTGCTGAACGCCGAGGCACGAGCCCTGCCTCGAGCGCCTGAGCCGACATGGCGACGGAGGCATTGGACATGGACAAGGCGAAGTTCATCGACGTCCTGAGCGACTCCACCGGAGAGACGGCAGAGAAGGCCGTGCGCGCCGCGCTCCTCCAGTACCCGGACGCGGGGGTGCAGATCCGCCTCCACACCCGGGTGCGCACGCCGGAGGTCGCGCGGCCGGTGCTCGAGCGCGCGGCCCGGGAGGGCGCGCTCGTCGTGTTCACCGTGGTGAGCCCCGAGCTGCGCGAGTTCGTGCATGCGTCCACCGCCGAGCTGAACATCGAGGCGATCGATCTGATCGGCTCGCTCATCGTCCGGCTCGGCACCTTCCTCGACCGGGAGCCGATCAACCTGCCGAGCGCGATGCTCCCGCTGAGCGAGGAGTACTTCCGGCGCATCGAGGCGGTGGAGTTCGCGGTGAAGAGCGACGACGGCAAGGAGCCGCGGAACTTCAAGAGGGCCGACATCGTCCTCGTCGGCGTCTCGCGCACGTCGAAGACGCCGCTGTCGACGCTGCTCGCGCAGCGCGGCCTCAAGGTCGCGAACCTGCCCCTGGTGCTCGGCGTCCCGCCGCCGCTCGAGCTGATGGAGGCCCCCCAGGATCGGGTCGTCGGGCTGACCATCGGGCTCGATCAGCTCTGCGAGATCCGGCAGGCGCGGCTGCGCCAGCTCGGGATGCCCTCCGAGACCAACTACGCGATGCGCGAGCACGTCCGCCAGGAGCTGGACTTCGCGAACCGCCTCTTCGCCGCGCACCCGGAGTGGCCGGTGGTCGACGTCACCAAGCGCGCCATCGAGGAGACGGCGGTGATCATCCTCGAGCACCTGAAGGAGCGCGACGAGCGCGCCAAGGTCGCGCGCTCCTCGCTCGTGTGAGACCGCGCGGCCGAGCGGCGCGCCGGGCACCGCGGCACGGCGCGCCGGCGGGGCGGGGGCGTGTCCTGATGGGGCGCGGCGTGTCCTGATGGGCGGGTGGGGTGTCCAGATGCGCGGGTGGGGTGTCCTGATGGGCGGGTGGGGTGTCCTGATGGGCGGGTGGCGCGTCCTGATGGGCGGGTGGCGCGTCCTGATGGGCGGGTGGCGCGTCCAGACTTTCGTGCCACGGGCGCCGCCTCGACATGCCAAGATCCAGCACGGGTAAAGGAGCAGCAAGAGGACACACTTCGGGAGGGCGGGCGAGTACTACGCGATGTCGGAGCTGCTGCTGCGCGGCTGGAACGTCGCGGTGCCGGTGGTCGATGTGGGCGACGACGCGTTCGTGATCGACGATCGCGACAAGACGACGCGCCGGGTTCAGGTGAAGACCGCGAAGGCGGCGCCGATCGAGGGCTCCACGGAGAGCTCGGGCGCGAGGCGCGTGCGTGCCACGTTCAAACTGTCGCGTCAGCAGATGCGGACGCAGCAGGCGATAGAGCTCTTCTACATGCTCCTCGTGCGGCTCCCGGCGAGCTGGAGATTCCTCGTCATCCCGCGCCGGGATCTGTTCCAGCTGAGGGAAGCTTGTGTCGCGATGGCGGGAACCAGCTCAGGGCGGCGTCCGCGCTCCGACGAAGACGCGACCACGGACACGCTCATCTTCGCCGTGGATCTCGAGCTCGAAACGAACGTTGCACACGCCTGGGGGGGCGTCCTCGACCGTTACCTCGACCGATGGCCGGACGAGCTGTGTGTCGTCGAGGGCGGTCCGGGCAGCGTCGGGAACGGCAGCGCAGCCGAGCCTATGCCGCCGTCCGCGGGAGATCCTTCTCGCTGACCGGGTCGCGGAACACGACGCCGCCGAGCGGCCGCAGGCGATCCTCGCCGAGGCCCGTCAGGAGAATCACGATCTGCGGCGCGATGCTCCCCCGCACCTCTTCGTAGTCAGCCTGCGTCTCGTGCGCGATGAAGATCCGGTCGCGAGCGCGCACCGCCGATCCGAACGTGGCGCGGAGTCGATCGAGCGACCGCGGCTCGAGCGCGAACGTCGCGCCGTCTCGGTTGACGCTGCGGTAGATGACGATCGGCTCGGCCGTGGCTTCGCTCATGGATCGAGTATGCGGCGAGCCTCACAGCGTGGCAACGGACGCGAGGCCACGGTCACCCGCTCGGCGCCGCGTCATGGGCCGCGGAGGCCGCTCTCCTCGGGCGCTCGGCGGAGCGCCGCGAGCTGCGCGCTCTGCGGCTCCAGCGAGATCAGCTCACGATCTTGAGGGCGCGGCCGACGAGGACCTCGTTGTGGCTTCCGGTCCTGTACCCGCCGAGATCGAGCGTCACGTACCGGAAGCCGTGCCGCTTGCCGGCGGCCACGATCTCGGCGCGCACGGGCGGATCGGCGGCGCGCGCGAGCTCGCCCGCGTCGAGCTCGATGCGCGCGAGGTCGTCGTGGTAGCGGACGCGGACCTGGCGGAACCCGAGGCCGCGCAGCGCCGCCTCGAAGCCGCCGATCTGCGCGAGCCGCTCGCGCGTGACGCTGGTCCCGTAAGGGATCCGGCTGGAGAGGCAGGCCGCGGCCGGCTTGTCCCAGATGGGCAGGCCGACGCGCGCCGCGCCGGCGCGCACGTCGGCCTTGCTGAAGCCGAGCTCGACGAGGGGGCTCAGCACGCCCGCCTCCCGCGCCGCCTCCAGCCCGGGGCGGTAGTCGCCGAGGTCGTCGGTGTTGGTGCCGTTCACGATCGCCGCGAGCGCCCACTCGGACCGCTTTCGCGCGGCGATCCGGTAGAGCTCGCTCTTGCAGTGGAAGCAGCGATCCGGGTTGTTCGCGACGTAGCGCGGATCGTCGATCTCGGACGACTCGACGAGCCGGTGGTCGGCGCCGATCAGCCGGGCGATCGAGGTGGCCTCTTCCTTCTCGGCCGGCGCGAGGCTCGGCGAGACCGCGGTCATCCCGACGGCCCTCGGGCCGAGCTCCTGGTGCGCGACCGCGAGGACGAAGGCGCTGTCGACCCCGCCGGAGTAGCAGACGAGGACCGATCCGAGCTCCCGGAGCCGGGCGCGCAGCCCGGCGAGCTTGGGATCGATGGGCGAGCCCTCGGGCGTGGACGGCAGCGCGGACATGGCGATCCTCTTACCATAAGCCGCGTTCCGCGCCGGTCGGCCCGGCGTCCGCCAGGTTACTTGCGGTCCGAGCGCCGGTTCTGACACCCTGCAGGGCGAGATGGACCCGAAGAGGAAGCAGGCCGCCCGCACCTCCCTGCCGTCCGCGCTCGCGGCGGCGCTCGCGGCCGCCGCGTTCGCTGGCCAGGGGTGCAGCGACAACCGGCTGCCGCCGCGGGAGCTGCCGCGCGCCGAGGAGCAGCGGGCGCTCCCGCGATGGTACCCGGAGAAGCCCTGGTCGGAGCAGGGCGGGGAGAGCCAGGTCTACATCGAGGGCAAGATCGTCTTCGACACGAGCAAGGCGACGATCCGGCCGGGCAGCGAGAAGACGCTGGAGACGCTGCTCCAGTTCATCAAGGAGCACCCCGAGGTGACGCGGCTGCGGATCGAGGGGCACACGGACGCGCAGTCGAGCGAGGAGCACAACCAGTCGCTCAGCGCCCGGCGCGCCCTCGCGGTCGCCGACTGGCTGGTCGATCACGAGGTCGAGAGCGACCGGCTGATCGCCGTGGGCTTCGGCGAGTCGCGCCCGCTCGGGCCGAACGAGATCGCGGCAGGCCGCAGCGAGAACCGGCGGGTCGAGTTCCACGTGGCCGAGGTGAACGGGCGCCCCTTCCTGGGGCAGGATCCGTACAGGGGCGGCCTGGCGCTGGAGGTGCTGAGCCTCGAGCAGCGCAAGCAGCGCGCGGAGCAGGCCGCGCAGCTCAAGGCGCCCCCGCCCCGCAAGGGCTTCGTTGCGACGGGCGACGAGATCAAGCCGGTGCAGGTCAAGCCGCGGGCCACGTCGGAGGCGCAGGAGGGCGAGCCCCCCGCGCCGAGCGCGCCGGCCAAGGAGAGCGCGCCGCCGCGTGACGGCGGTGGCGCGGCGCCCGCGGGCGGGGGCTGAGCGACCTCAGGGCGCGAGGTGCCGCGCGCGCGGCGCCCGCGTCCTGTAACGCTCGAGGAGCGCGAGCGTCGCGTCGAGCGACGCGCCGTACGGGAGCACGTTCCCCTTCGGCGTGGCGTACTCGAGGTAGAGGTTGTCGTCCGTGGACAGGATCGGGCCGCCGTCCTCGGCCGCGTCGGCGACGAGGCGGTCGAGATCGTCGCCCGAGGTGACGAGGGCGTCGAGGAGGTCCTCGAGCCGCGCGCCGGCGAGCGTCGCCTGGAGCGACGGGCGCGCGTCGAGCCCGGCGAGGCGCGCCCCCGAGGCGACGAGCGGCGCGCCGCTCGCGACGAGGATGCCCTGCGCGCCGCCCACGAACAGCGCGACGTGCGGGAACGCGCTGCGCATCGTCCTCACCACGACGGCGAGCTCGCGCCGCCGGATGTGGTGGAGCTGCACCCACTGCTGGAGGACGCCGCCCTCGGTGAGCCGGGACCGGGCCAGCTCGTAGAACTCGTGGCTGTAGAGGCTCGCGGCGCCCGCGAACCAGACGCTGGTGAGCTCGATGGCGATGAGATCGTAGCGGCCCGGGGCGGCGACGAGCAGCTCGTTCCTGCCGTCGTTGAGCGAGAGGCGGACGCGGGGATCGTCGAGCGCGCGGAGGCTCGGGCCGGCGAAGAAGCGCCGAGACGCCTCGACGATCGCGGGCGAGATCTCGGCGACGTCGATGCGCTCGAAGGGGTAGGCCGCGATGGTGCCGGTCGTCGTGCCGGTGCCCAGGCCGATGACGAGCGCGGCGCGCGTGTCGCGGAGGAAGAGCGAGGGGAAGTGCGCGAACCGCCGCTGCGCCGTCATCTCGGGGCCGTCGTCGCCCTGGAACTTGCCGTTCGTGTACATGGTCGTGACGCCGGCGAGGTGCGCGACCGTGGTGACGCCGCCGTGCACGTCCTCGCGCACGAAGTCGATGCGCTCGGGGCGCGGCCCCATGGCGAAATAGACGTTCGCGCCGCTCGTGAGGCGGGCCATGTCCCAGCGGGGCGCGAGCACGGCGAGCGCCCCGGCCGCCGCGGCCAGCGCGAGGGCGCGGGGGAGCTCCGCGCCGGCGCGCGCGGCGGCGAGGACGGCCGTGAGGGCGAAGGCGAGCGCGATCGCCAGGAGCGCGCGCTCGGAGCCGAGCGCGGGCAGGATGAGGTAACCGGTGACGATGGATCCGGCGATCGTGCCCAGGGTGTTCGCCGAGGTCAGCCTGCCGACGCGCGCGGCGACGTCCGCGTGCGCGGCGGCGCGCGCGAGGAGCAGGGGGAAGGTGGTGCCCATGCACAGCGTGGGCAGCGCGAGGATCGCGAGGGCGGCGAGCGCGCGGCACGCCTCGCGGCCGGCCCACCCGTCGACGTGCTTGCCAGCGAAGGCGAAGAGCCGCGGGAGCTGGTCCCAGAGCGGGACGGTGGCGGCGAGCGAGAGCGCGGCGGCGGCGAGCCCCCGGGAGAGCGCGCCCTCGCCGTGGCGGCGCGCGAAGGCAGGCGAGCGCGCGGCGCCGGCCGCGAGGCAGACGAGGAAGACGGCGAGCATCAGCCCGAAGGCGTAGGCGCTGTTGCCGATGAGCAGCGCGAGCAGGTGCGTCTGGACCACCTCGGCGGCGAAGACCAGGAAGCCCGACGCGAACGCGAGCAGGAGCAGGAACGGCGGTTCGGCCCGGCCGGCGGCCGCAGGGAGCGGAGCGTCCGCGGGGCGGGCCTCGGGGGAGCGCGCCTCGGAGGCGGCGGCAGCAGGCGCCGGGCCGCGCAGCCCGGCGGAGATCGCGACGACGCCGAGGACGAGGTTGGCGATCGCCGCGGACCAGAGCGCGCCTCGGATGCCGAGGTGCGGGAGGACCACGTAGGCGCCGGAGAGCGCGCCGGCCGCGCCGCCGGCCGTGTTGATGGCGTAGAGCGAGGCGAGGCGGCGCGCGGCGTCGTGCTCGGCGGGGGGCGCGCCGCCGTCCGGCGGGGCGCCGGCGCGGAGGATGCGCGAGAGCACCGGGAGCGTGGCGCCCATCGCGACCGTGGGGACGACGACCACGAGCGCGGTCAGCGCGGCGCGCGCCGCGGTGAGCAGCGCGAGCGAGTCGGGCGCGGCGCGGGCGACGGCGACGTAGGCCGAGGTCAGCGCCTCGAACAGGAACGGCGAGACGGCGCAGATCGCGCCGACGATCGCCTCGAGCGCGCCGTAGACGACGAGCGGGCGGCGCGCGGACGCGGCGTGGCGGCCGCCGAGGTGCGCGCCGAGGGCGAGGCCGCCCATGAAGGCGGCGAGGACCGTGCTCACGGCGTACGCGGTGGCGCCGAAGACGTAGCCGAGCAGCTTGGAGAAGGCGACCTCGTAGAGGAGGCCGGTCGCGCCGGAGACGAAGAACAGGGCGGCCACGAGCGGGAAGCGGGAGCGCACGGGCGCGCACGCTAGTACAGGCGCCCGGCGAGCAGGCACCTCAGAGCGCCGAGGACGACATCCCTCGCCAGGCGGCCGAGGGCGGGCGCGAAGCGCCGCGCCGTCACCAGCCGAGCCGCTGCAGCCGCTCTCTGGCCCCCTTCACCCCGAAGATCGTCTCTTCGCCGGGCGGTACCACGGGCGCGAGCAGCACCGCCGCGAGCACCGCGGTGACGACCAGCGGCGCTCGCGCGTCGTCGCCGGCGATCGGCGGCTCTCGCACCTGCCAGACCCGCCGCGCCCGCGCGAGCAACGCGTCGAACCCGCGGCCGCCGATCGCCCGCACCCCCGCCGCGGCCGCCGCGCGCACGAGCGGCGCGCGATCCAGCGGCACCGTCATGACGAGCACGCGGCTCGGCGTGCGTGGCGTCGAGGAGGTGCGCGCGATGTCCACCTCGACGGCGTCGGCCATCGGCGTGGTCCCCGACGGGTACGCCTTCTTCTGCACGAGCGTCAGCTCCGCGCCGAAGAAGACGCGCGCCTGATGCGCCCAGCGGTGCTCGTCGATCCGCGCCTCGGGCTCCGGCGACAGCAGCGACCACCCCTGGCTCGGAGGCAACAGCTCGATACGTCCTTCCGCCCACCCGCTGCCGTCGAATTCCATATGCGTGCCCGCTGCCACGGTAATCCCTGGTTTGACCTGGTCCGGATCGCACGAACGCGCGGCCGGTGGTCTATAGTTCGTGCCATCTAGGGTAAAGGTGAGCCCTGCATGCCGAAGTCCGATCAGGCGTCGGAAGAGCAAGGCCGGGCTGCCCTGAGGGCGGCCCTCTTTGTACACCGGCGCGCGCCGCTGTCCCGTCTGCTCGCGCGCCGCGGGCTCGGTCCGTACCGCGGGTACGGCGAGCTCCTGGAGGCGATCGAGCGCCTGGCCGACCGCGGGGCGCAGGTCACGCTGATCGGGCGCTCGATCCGGGGCGAGCCGCTGCTCGCCGTTCAGCTGGGCGCAGGCAGCCTGGCCGCTGCGCGCGGCGAGAGGCAAGCCGCGGGCCTCCTGGCGCTGAGCGCCCAGGGAGGACGGAGCGTTGCGAACGGCGTCTCGCTCCGTCCGCTCGATGGCACGCCGGATGGCACGCCGGATGCCGATACGGATGCCGATGGCAGCCGCGCGCCGGGCGGCGCGGACGATCCGGCGCAGCGCGACGCCGCCATCGCTTCGTTGGCCGAGCGCGCCGAGCGCGCCAGCCTGCGCCCCTCGACGGGAGCCGGGTCGCGCGAGCGCGTGCGGACGACGGTGATCCTGTCCGGGATCCACCCCCTCGAGTGGATCGGCATCGAGGCCCACCTCGCGCTGCTCGATCGCCTCGCGACCCAGGACCTCGGCGGCCGGTCGATCCTCGCCGTCCCGATCGTCAACCCGGATGGGCTCCTCCGCGTCGAGATGAACCTCCGCGCCGGGCGGCACCGGTACGTGCGGGGCAATGCCCGGGGTGTCGACCTGAACCGGAACTTCGACGCGGGATGGTACGAGCGCGGCCTCATCCAGCGCTTCATCGGGCTCCTCTTCTCGCCCGGCAGCCGCCCCGCCAGCGAGCCGGAGGTGGAGGCCATCGCGCACGCGCTGTCGTCGCGCCGGATCGACCGCGCCTTGTCGCTGCACAGCGCCGGCGGCGCCGTGCTGTACCCGCCGGCGCACAGCCTCTGGCCCGTGGCCGACGCCGCCGAGCACCGCGCCTTCGCGATGCGCGTCGCGCGCGCCGCGGACCGCAGGCCGTACCGCGCCATGTCCTACGTCCGCTTCGCCTGGGGCGTCCGCAAGGCGGGCCTGGAGATCGACTGGCTCCACGATCGCCACGGGGCGCTGTCGCTCCTCGTGGAGTGCTCGCGCGGCGAGCTCGGTTTCCGGCCGTCGCGCCTCGTCGAGCCGTTCGCCTGGCACAACCCCCGGCGGCTCGACGACGCCACGCCGCCGCTCGTCGACGCCCTCCTGCCCTTTGTGAAGGGTGCGCGCGCCTGAGCAGGCCGCTCAGAGCTCGACAGGCTCGCTGACGGGGAGCTTCTGCAGGCCGAGGAGGACGCCGATGGCGGCGAAGCTCGCCGCCATCAGGCCGTAGGCCGCGAGCGCCCGGTGCTCGATCAGCCAGCCGGCGCCGATGGGGCCGATGATCTGCGAGATGCTCGCCAGCGACTGGCTCACGCCGAGCGCCGCGCCCTGCTCGTCGCGGCCGACGCTCTTCGTGAGGAGCGTGGTGACGGCCGGCCGCACCACCGCCGCGCCGAACGCCGCGATCCCCACGAGCGTGAGCAGCACGGGCAGGGTGTACGCGACGCCGAGCAGGCCGTAGCCGACCACCATCGCGCCGAAGCCGAGCAGCGCGAGCCGCTCCTCGCCGTACCGCTTCGCCAGCCGGCCGATCAGGCCGCCCTGGATGCTGCCGCCGATGAGCCCGGAGAAGGCGTAGAGGTAGCCCGTCTCCTTGACGCCGAACGCGAAGCGCCGCTCGAGGAAGAGCGCGAGGCCGCCGATGAGCGTCGAGAAGGAGAGGGAGAAGGCGAAGAACTCGAGCAGCCGGCGGCGCGGGAGCGGCCGGTCGAAGTACCGGCGGAACGCGTCTCCGCGGCGCATCGACGCCGGCCGGGCGGCCCCGGCGGCCGCCCCTTCCTGGGCCGCCGGCAAGGGCGGCTTCGCCGGGAGCAGCGTGGCCGTGAGGAGGACCGACAGGAGCGACAGCGCCGCCGCGCCGTACGCCGGCGCGCCGTAGCCGAAGCGGCTCGCGAGCTCCCCCGTGATGGCCGGGCCGAGCAGGAACCCGGAGCCGAAGGCGATGCCGATCAGGCCGAACGCCTTGGTGCGCTCCTCGGGCCGGGTCACGTCGCTGATGTACGCCTGCGCGATCGTCAGGTTCCCGGCCGTGAGCCCGTCGATGATCCTCCCGAGGAACAGCATCCAGAGCGAGCTCGCCGAGCCGAGCACCAGGAACCCGAGGAACGTGCCGGTCTGGCTCACGAGCAGCGTGGGTTTGCGGCCCACCCGGTCCGAGATCCGGCCGAGGATCGGCCCGGAGACGAGCTGACAGACCGCGTAGCTCGCCGCGAGCACGCCGACCACGAGCTCGCTGGCGCCGAAGTGCTCGGCGTAGAACGGGAGGAGGGGGAGGACGAGCGTGAGGCCGAGGACGTCGACGAAGACGGTAAGGAAGATCGGCAGGAGCGGCGAGCGGAGCATGGTGGCTTTCGGTGGCGATGGACTGCGGTGACGGCCGCCGGCGACCGGGCCGGCGATGGCCGGGCCTCCGGACGGGCCTCCGGACGGCGTTGTCCTCATGACGCATCTGCGCCGCGGCGGGTACCCTCCAGCGCGCGTCCAGCGCTCGCGCGGGGCACGGGCCTGGCCGCGGGCGGGCCCAGGGACGCCCGCGCCGCGGCTCAGCGCTCCGACGGGGCGACCGCGCGCGGGTCGGGAGAGCGGAGCGCGAGGGTCATCTGGATGTCATCCAGGATGGCGCCGTCGACCCGGAACGCGTCCTCCCGGGTGCCGATCGGGACGAACCCCATCCCCACGTAGAGCCGCCTGGCGCGCTCGTTGTTGGCGAAGACGCCGAGATCGAGGTACTCGAGGCCCGCCTCGTCGCGGGCCCACGCGATCGCGGTCTCGAGCAGGCGCCGGCCGTGGCCCTGCCCGGTGTGGGGGCCGAGGATGCCCATCGCGACGACGGCGCGGTGGCTCTCGGACCAGACGCGGCCGCCGCGCAGCTCGATGTGCCCGATGATGCGCGCCCGAGGCTCGCTCGACCGGAGCAGCCAGGCCCGCCCCCAGAGCGGCTCGTCGAGCCCCTTGCCCCAGCGGTCGCGCGCGCTGTGCTCGACCTCGTCGGGGGCGAGCGACGTCGCGATGGCGAAATGGGGCACGCCGCGCCGGCCGGACTCGGCGATGTGCTCGATGAGGTAGGCCGCGAAGGCCCGCGCGTCCGAGCGGTGGGCCGGGGCGATGGCGTGGAGGGCGGGGGAAGGGATCATGCCGCGGCGCGCGCAGCGCCACGGCGAGCGTAGTGCCGCCCTGGCGCCCGCGCGACCTCCAACGGCGGCAGGGCGGGGCCGGCCAGGCGATCTCGGGCCGGAAGGGCCGGACGTCCGGACGTCGCGCAGGGCGTCACCAGCGTGAACGTTCGGATGCAGGAGAACGCGGCGTGAAGCTTGGTTAACGCTTACGAGGGGGGAGAGGAGAAGAGAGGAGCGCGGGGCCCCCGCGCGGGGCCCCGGCGCGGGGAGGCGCGGATCAGTCGAGGAAGAGGCCCAGCTGCTCCGGGTCGGCGAGGCCGAACTGGGCCATCATCTTGAGCAGGTAGTCAGGCACCGACTTGTAGCCCTTCAGCTCGTACGCGTAGTGGTTCTTGTAGATGGTGAGCTGGGTGCAGCTCTCGTTGATGTTCTGATCGCACGCCGGCACCTCCTTGAGCGGGCCGACCGCGGGCACGTCCTTGATGGCCGGGTCCGGGATGATGATCGCGGTGCCGTCCGGGTGGTACGTGATCATCGCGCGACCGTACTTGTTGAAGCCGGGGCCGTAGTTGGCGACGTACGCGGGATCCGCGGGGATGCTGTCGGTCGGGTTGCCCGGCTGCGCCTCGTGCCTCGTGTCGAGCTGGTAGCCCTTCGCGGTGAGGGCGTTGGCGTACTCGAGCACGCGGGCCGCGATGCCCTTCTGCACCCACCTGCCGCCCGAGTCCTCGCAGGCCGCCCTGTTCTTGCCGGCCCCGAAGAGGCACTCCATGCCGTACGTGCGGGCGTAGTAGACCTGCCCGGACGTCGGGTCCTGCCACTCGATGCGCTGCTCGAAGCCCGGGTCCGCGTCGCTGCCGAGCCGGTAGACGCGCATCATGTCGAGCCAGTTCGTCTTGCCGTTCGCGGGGATGTTCGCGAGCGTCCACGCGATCAGGAACTTCTGCACCTCCCAGCCGATCTGCGGATCGACCGCGATGGTCCGGTCCACGACGGCCGGGTCGAAGTCGTCGCCGATGTAGTTCGAGCAGAGGTTCTTCCCGTCGGTCGGGAAGCAGACCTTCGGCCCCTCGTTCGGCCACCAGCTGACCCAGCCCATCGGGCGCGCCGGGAACTCCTTCGCCAGCGGGTCGGGATCCTTGCTCTCCGTGTCGAGCACCGGGAAGCCGTCCGCGCCGGCCTCGAGGCGAGGCGCGAGGAGCGAGCGATCGCCGGTGAGGGCGTTGGCGAGCACGCGGCGGTAGCCCTCGGGCAGCACGTCGGCCATGCCGACCGCGCGGAAGCGGGCGTCGTAGAAGTCGCGGCGGGACTGGCTCACGAACCGGTCCTCCGACTCGGAGAGCAGGATGGCCGTGTTGATCTTGTCGTAGTAGCTGCCCGCGTTGAACGAGTAGTCGGTGTCGAAGTCGCCGTTGGTCTCCGAGTTCCTGTTCTCGAGCGGGTGACCGCCGAACCCGACGTCCTTCAGGTAGCCGGTCGAGCCGTTCGGGATCTGCACCAGCACCGGGGTGTTGACCGTGCCGCCGAAGCCGCGGAAGTCCTCGCCAGCGCCGTAGTCGTCGCCGTCGAGGTTCGAGCGCAGGACGTTCCACTCGGACCACGGGTTGGACCGACCTTCGGCCTCCCAGTTGCGCAGGTAGTGCGGCCCCTCCTCCGGGCGGGCGAGCTGCCTCGTGAAGTGATCGAACGCCACCGTCGCGGCCACGACGTTCTCCTGCAGGCTGCCCTCGACGAGGAGCGGCCACAGCGTGTCGAACGACAGGCCCTGGTTCGTCGCGAGATCCTGGTAGATCGTCCCGTAGAACCCGATGCCGCCGGCGATGCCGAGCATCTTCTCGTTGTAGCGGCTGTAGGACCTGTCCGCCGCGGCGCGGACGCTGAACGTCGTGCGGTTGCGCCGGAAGTTGTCGAAGATGTGCCTGTTCTCCTGGGTGGTGAGCAGGAACATCAGCTGCTCGTACGGGTCGGCGCCGTTGTCGTGACGGAAGACCGAGACGTTGCCGGTGTCGGCCCAGTTGTCGGTCGCGAACCCGTACGGCACGCGGACGCGGCTCTGGGCGTCGACCGCCGGACCGCCGCGGAAGGCGCCGATCGCGGTCTCGCTGTCCTGCGGCTTGCGCAGCTGCTTCCAGCCGACGTAGTCGACCGGCTGCTGGCGGCAGCGCTTCGTCTCCTCGCCGACCGTGACGATGCCGCCGTCGAGGAGCGGGTGCCACTTGCCGTCGAGCTGCTCGTTCCACGTCGCGGGCGGGGTCGCCTCCACGTCGTAGCAGTCGCGGATGACCTCGTACTGCGATTGCAGCTGGGAGTAGTGGAAGTCGTTGACGCTGGGCGCGTTCGTGGCGTTGCCCTTCGCGAACATGCCGTACTTGATGCCGGCCAGCCCGCCGAAGTTGTCCGTCGCGGCGAGGAGCCCGCCGCCGATCCTGCCGCCGGCGAGGTAGTTGCGGTTGCCGTTGTCGTAGACGCTCACGTTGTCGCCGTAGAAGAAGCGCGCCGCGGCGAAGTCGTAGACGCCCAGGCCGACCAGGTCCTGCGAGACGTCGCCCGGGTAGTCCATGACCGTGGAGTGCTGGAACATCCAGATCATGTTCTTCTGCTCTTCGTCCGTGATCGCGTCGAAGTAGCGGGGGCCGACGCACTCCTCCGGGCTCTCGCCCGCCTCACCGGTGCACGCCGCCTTGACCTTCCCGTTCTTCGTCCTGAGCTGCCAGTACTGGGGCCGGAAGAAGAGCGAGGCGTAGCTGCTCACGAAGTTGTGCCGGAGGCCGATGGAGTGCCCCATCTCGTGCGCGATGACCGCGTACTGGTAGCGGCGCTGGATGTACTTGAACATCTTCTCGTAGCGCCCCCGCTTCTCGTCGGCCGTCTCGCCGTCACCGGCGGGGAACTTCTCGCGGAGCGCCTCCGCGAGGCCCGTCATCGCCGAGGCCTCGGGGGCCTCGTGCAGGATGCAGGCGCCGCGCTCGGCGAGCGCGTTGTCGTGCATGCGGCGGAGCTGCGAGTGCATCTTCGGGTTGTTCATCGCGAACGGCGACGCCGCGTCCGCGAGCGGGCCCTCGATGGGCAGGCCGGCGGGGACGCCCGCCCGCTTCAGCATCGCCGGGTTCAGGAGCTCCGACTCGGCGAGGCTGCCCCGGGCGGCCTTCATGCGGGCGCCCACGACCGCCTGCTGCGGGGACGGGACGTCGCCCCGCACCGCGATGTCGGCGACCTTCGCCTTCATCGGCTCGATGAGCGCCTTGAGCTGGGGGGAGACGCCCTGCGCGACGAGGCCCGCGTACGCCTCGGCGTCGAGCTTCGTCGCGCTCGCGAGCCGCGACGTGACCTCCTGCTTCGTCATCGTGGGCCCCTGGCCGCCGCCGGACACACGGCTCGCCTGCGCCCAGTCGCGGACATACTTGCCGTCGGTGATCTCGGAGGTCGGGATCTCGCCGTTGATGTAGCGGACGAGGTCGACGAGCTGCTGCGCCGCGGAGTCGGTGACGTGGCTCCAGATGTTGATGCTGGCGGCCACCTTCTCGCCCGTGAGCGGGTCGTCGGCGTCGACCATGATGCCCCAGGGCGACGGGGTCTGCGGCTTCTCGACGATGAGCACGCTGTTGTAGCGGAGGTCGCCGAGCCGCGGGGCGACGCGCTCCTCGAGGGGGACGCTCGTGTCGCCGCAGGCGGGGTGATCGCCCTCCACGATGGGGTTGTGGCAGAGCACGATCACCGAAGGCTGCGTGACGACGCTCCCGATCGCGAGCGTCGCCGGGTCGCCGCCGCGCCGCTGAGAGAGCTGCTCCACGGCCTGCCTGGCCTGGTCGTCGCACGCCGGCGCGTCCCAGCCCTGCTCGCGGCGGCACGCGTTCAGCGCGCGCGAGAGCGCGACGGCCTCGTCGATGTCGTCCTGCTGGCCCTTCCACATCGGGAACTTCGCGTCGCAGTCCTGGCCGCCCGTCTTCCGGCACTCGACGAGGCGCGACGTCTGGATCGCGGTCTTCATCGCGAGATCCCACTCCTCGGTGGCCCACTCGGTCGCCTCGAAGATGTCCTCCGACGTGTCGCCGCCGACGTACCAGGGGATGACGACGGCCTCGCGCTCCGCGTAGGGCAGCGTGCACTTCTGCTTGTACACGTCGCACTGCGAGCCCGCGCCGGCCGCGGCGCACGCGTCCGCGGTGCCGTCGCTGACGAGCGTGCCGTCCTTGTCCCGCTCGTCCAGGTTGGGATCCAAGGTTCCGTCTTTCGCGACGGGAGTCGTCTCCTCGGTCGCGCAGGCGATCGCGCCCTCCATCGTCTCGGGGTTCTCGTAGAAGTGGCTGCGCTCCCAGAGGTTGTAGCGGGACGCGAAGCGCCGCCACTGGTTGTCCACGATCCCGTAGTTGCGCTCGTAGCCGTAGCGGGAATCGGCGGTGAAGATGCCGAACGCCTGGAACCTCACGCCGTCGACGTCGACCGGCTCGTAGTCTCGGTCG
Organism: Sorangium sp. So ce281; assembly: GCF_051527395.1. NCBI lineage: Bacteria > Pseudomonadati > Myxococcota > Polyangiales > Polyangiaceae > Sorangium > Sorangium sp. So ce281. The sequence continues at coordinate 7,672,123 of NZ_CP150322.1, read as the reverse complement.
ACCACCTTCTTGAACGACTGCCGGATCGTGATCTCGACCGGGTTGCAGTTGCCGTACGGGTCGGTGCCGCCGGCGAAGTCGCCCGGGAGCATGCAGGCCGGGAACTTGTCGATGCCCCAGCCGAGGCTCGAGAGGTCGAGCAGGACAGGCGTGGCGAACGCCTTCGTCGTGACGTCGAAGTAGCCGTTCTCGGCGTCGAACTGTGGAGCGTCGGCGGACGCGGGATCGCTGACGTAATAGGCGAGCGGCTCGTACTCGACACCTCCGTAGAGGCCGACCTGCGACAGGGTGTCGAAGTTGTAGGCGTCGGTGGCCAGGTTGCGCGACCAGTCGACGCGGAAGTACTCGCGCTCGTACCAGAGCCGGTCGCTCGTGTTCTCGACGATGACGTTCGACTCCTCGCCGGTCGACGGGTTGTAGTCGCGCACGATGTCGAAATGCGACTCGATCGCGTAGCTCGCGACGATCTGGCCGTCGTTCGTCGTCTTCTTGGCGAGCCCGTTGTAGTTGTTGCCCTTGCCGTCGGTCCCCTCGATGCGCTCGTAGGCGAGCCGAGCGTTGAGCTGGTGCTCGGTGATCTCCCACTTGATCCGGGAGACGGGCTGGGCGTAGGTCGACGTGAAGAGGCCATCTTGGGCTGCGCCGTACCCGACGTCGACGACCGTACCCCGCATGTAGAACTCGGGGTCATCGACGATGTCTCTCAGGTTCCCTCCGGCGAAGAAGGACTTGGCGAGCGCATCGCTCTGCACCCTTCTGATGGACGGCCGCTCCTCGGCGCAGCCCGCCCCCACGACGGTCAGCGCGACGGTGCCGAGGAGCACCGCGCGCCTAAAAATTCGATTCATCAACGATCCTCCGGAAGCTGCCTGTCGAGATCGACGCACAAGCTGACCCTTCACGGCGCACAGGGCGCAGCGCGAGGTAGTCCCCCTAAGGCAAGAACGTTGCCAACGCTCGCCAGCGCTCGAACGCGAGCTCTTTCGATAAGTTAAGCCCCTGTCGCACATGCGCACCGGGGGCGGCGTTAAAGAGTTAACTGTTGCCGGACGAGCTTGCGGCCTGCGCCCGTCTCCGGGGTGACGGCGGCCGGAGCGGCGCCCGGAACGGTCGGTGGCGCGGGCGCGAGGGCGCGCGGCGCGCGCCGCGCGCCGCGCCACCGACCGCGCGCCGCCGGGGGCCGACAAGTCGTCGGCTGTCGAGTTCTTTGGTATGGTCGCCGCGTGCACTCTCCCTCGCATCGGACGCGCGGGTCGCGCGGGCGCGCGGACAGCCATGGGCGCAGCGCTCGCCTGCGCGAGGGGTGCGGCCGCCCGGAAGCGGGCGAGCGGGGCAGACGCCGGCAGGTGCCGGGCGCATGAGGCATGAGGCGCTCCTCGGCCGCAAGGTGGCCGGGCGGTTCACGATCACCCGCTTCCTCGGCGAGGGCGGCATGGCCAGCGTCTTCATCGCCGAGCGCGACGCCGAGCCCCGCCGGGTGGCGATCAAGATCATGAACCCGGAGTTCACCGGGGACCGCGCGTTCATCCGGCGCTTCCAGCGCGAGGCGAAGGCCGCGGCGCGGGTGAAGCACCCGAACTCCGTCAAGATCTTCGAGTACGGGGTCGAGGGCGCCCTCAGCTACATCGTGATGGAGCTGCTCTCGGGGGACGACCTCTACGTCCTCCTCGAGCGCCACGGCGCGATCGGCCAGGCGCGGGCGGTCCGCATCCTCTCGGAGGTGTGCGAGGCGCTCGCGGTCGCCCACGAGATGGGCGTCGTGCACCGCGATCTGAAGCCCGAGAACGTCATGGTGGTCCCCGATCCCATGCACCCTCACGGCGAGCGGGTGAAGGTGCTCGATTTCGGGATCGCCAAGATCCTCGACACCGGCTCGTCCGGCGAGGAGCCCGAGCTCCACCACGGCGACCCGCTGTCCGTCGTGACGCGCGCGGGCACGTTCGTCGGCACGCCGGCCTACATGGCTCCGGAGCAGTGCGGGCTGCTGCCGGTGGATCAGCGGGCCGACCTGTACACCTGCGGGGTCCTCTTGTTCCAGCTCGTCACGGGGCGGCTGCCGTTCGAGGGCGAGACGCCGCTCCACACGGCGACGCTCCACATCCATGCGCCGGTGCCGGCGCCGAGCAGCTGCGCGCCCGGGATCCACCCGCGCCTCGAGGCGCTGATCGTGAAGGCGCTCGCCAAGGAGCCGGCGGACAGGTACCAGACGGCGCGCGAGCTCGGGTACACGCTGCACTGCCTGCTGGCCGAGCTGCCCGACACGGCCGTGGGGCTCGGGCCGATCTCGCGCCGGCAGCCGAGCTCGCTGTTCTCGCGGGACGCGTCGCTGCAGCGGGGGCCGATGTCGCTCCCGCCGCTGACGTCGCTGCCGAGCTCGACGTCGGCGCCGATCTCCGGCCAGGCGCCGAGGGCGGAGATCTCGATCGAGTCGGCCAGGACGCTCGTCTCCGGGGGGGCCGGCCGGGGGGCGGGCGCCGAGGTCGCGCGCACGCCGCCGGTGGTGCTTCACCACGCGCCGCCCCCCTCGGAGCTCCCGCAGACGCTCGATCCGCAGGCGGTCGCGCCGGGGGAGGGCGCCGAGCCGCAGCGCTGGGCCGGGGAGTCGGTGCCGGAGATCTCGCTGCAGCTCCCGTCCTGGTCCCACGGCCCCAGCGAGGCGCTGCTCTCGGGGAACGGCCTGGCCGAGCCGGGCGCGTACGACGACGCGAGCGGGGACGACGACAGCACGCTCACCATGGTCCGTCGCGACGAGCTCCTCGGTCCGGCGAGGGTGCGAGTCCACACGGCGACCTATGACGAGGGCGACGAGCTCGACATCACGCCTCCTGGCCGCGAGGTGAAGGCGACGCTCCGCTCCGCCGAGGACTTCGGGCTGGGCACGCCCGAGAAGCGGGCCGAGGTCGGCCTGGTGCGCGTCGATTCCGTGCCGGTCCCGGCGACGCCGCAGAGCCCGCTCGACGGGGGGGCGGCGGGGGGGTGGGACAGGAGATCGCCGCGCGCCGCCAACACGCTCCGGCTGGTCTCGTCCCACCCCCCGGCCGAGAGCCAGATGCCCACGGTGACGCCCGGCGAGCTCCAGGCGGCGAGCCCGCAGGGGTTCGGGGCGATGGGGTTCGGCGCGGCGAGCGCGGAGACCGCCGGGGACTCCGCGGCGGTCGTGCGGAGAGCGCCGGCCGCGGCCGACAGCGCCTCGCCGGAGGCCCCGGCGGCGTCGCTGCCGTTCGAGCTCGCCACGACCATCGCAGAGCAGCGCACGGCGCTGGAGCGCCGCGCGACGATGCCCGATCACGTCGTCGTGCCCCCGGCGCCGCCTGCGCCTGCGCAGGCGCGGGAGCCGAGCTGGCTCGCCGGCAAGCGGGGGCTCATCATCGGCTTCGTCGCCGGGATGCTCCTGACGGCGCTGGCGATGTTCCTTGTGATGCGCCTGCTCTCCTGACGTCTCGCACGTCTCGCACGTCTCGCACGTCTCGCACGTCTCGCACGTCTCGCACGTCTCGCACGTCTCGCACGCGCCCTCCCGCGCGGCGCGCCCTCTCCGACGCCGCGCGCCGCTTCAGGGGATGTCGTACGTCAGCAGCCGGCACTCGATCGGGCCGTTGAACACGGTGAGCGAGCGCTCCGGCCTCCTGCGCATGGCGCGCTCGATGTCCTCGGTGCCGGCGAGGATGGCGACGCGGTGGCCCGCGAGCCGCGACAGCGCCGCCGCCATGTCGCGGTAGAGGGCCAGCGTCCCGGGCAGGCGCTCGCCGTACGGCGGGTTGGTCAGGACGTGGCCCGGCGGCGCGGTCGGGGCGAGCGCGGTGATGGACTGACAGCGGACCTCGATCTGCACGCCGGCCATCCGGGCGTTGCCGCGGGTGATCTCGGCGGCGCGGGGGTCGATGTCGGCGGCGACGATCGCGGGGCCATCCGGCCGGATCCGCGCGCGGGCGGCGTCGCGGAGCTCGGTCGTGCGCCGCGCGGCGGCCTGATCGTGGCACGCCCACCGCTCGAAGCCGAAGCGCTGCGCGCGCAGGCCGGGGGCGATGTCCCGCGCCCAGAGCGCGGCCTCGAGGGCGATGGTGCCGGCGCCGCACATGGGGTCGACGAACGGGCGGGCGCGGTCCCAGCCGGAGAGGCGGAGCAGCGCGGCGGCGAGCGTCTCCTTGAGCGGCGCGCCGCCGATGTGCGTGCGGTACCCGCGGCGGTGGAGCGCGGCGCCGCCGAGGTCGGCGTAGAGCGTCGCGCGGTCGTGGACGAGGTGGAGGAAGAGGGCGAGATCCGGGTCGTCGAGATCGACCGACGGGCGGGCGCCGACGCGGCGCCGGATCTGGTCGACGATGGCGTCCTTGGTCCGCTGCGCGATGAACTGGGTGTGGGTCAGCGCGCTCGAGCGGCAGGAGGCGCGGACGGCGAGCGTGTGGACCGGGCTCAGGTAAGGGGCCCAGTCGACGCGCGAGACGCCCTCGTAGAGCGCGTCCCCGCTGGGCGCGTCGAACGAGGCGAGCTCGACGAGCACGCGCACGGCGGTGCGGAGCTCGATGCACGCGCGGAAGCCCTCGTCCGGCGGGCCGGAGAAGTGGACGCCGCCGCGATCCGCGCGGACGCCGCGGAACCGGTGCTCGCGGAGCTCGTCGCGGAGGGCGGGCTCGGTTCCTTTGGCGGCGGTCGCGAAGAAGTCCATGGCGACGGGGCTTCTAGCCGAACCGCCGCGCGGCGGCCCTCCTGAACGCGGCCTCTGGCCGCGCGGCCGCTCCCGGGGCGGGGCGCGTGGCACTGGATTCGCACGGCGTTCGCTGAGCTCTGGGGTGTGTGGACCGGGCGCAGGGACGCCGGCGCTCGGCAAGTGGGGTGAGCGGGCCCGGCGATCGACGGGCCGAGGCCGCTCGGGGCAGGACGCCTGGCCCGAGGCCGCGGCGAGCGGGCAGGGCGAGGGAGCCAGGGCGTCGCGCGGCGGAGGCGCCGGCACGGCGATCCGCCAGGGAGGGAGGCCAATGGAGCATCGGATGGCGGCTTTGCGTGGCATCAACATCGCGCTCGGGATCTGGCTGTTGATCTCCGCGTTCCTCTGGCGCCACGGCCGGGACGAGTTCACCAACACCTGGGTGGTGGGCGCGCTGTGCGTCGTCTTCGCCCTGATCGCGCTCTGGGCGCCCAGGGCGCGTTACGCCACCGCGATCCTGGCGGTGTGGCTCTTCGTCAGCGCCTGGACGATACCGGCGCTGCTGATGGCGACGGTGTGGAACAACGCGCTCGTCGCCGTCGGCATCCTCGTCGTGTCGCTCCTCGCGACCGACGTCGCGGTGCGGGGCTCGCGGGCCGCGCGGCGCGTGTAGGCGCCGAGCGGCCGCGCGCTTTCCGCGCGCTCCCGGCCGCGCGCCGGCGCGCGCCGTGTTCGCCTCGTGGCGTCGATCGTGTATAGCGGCGTCGCGAGCGCCGCGCACGAGCCGGCGAGAGGATGTCCCATGAAGCTCAGCGTCAACGTGAACAAGATCGCGCTCCTGCGGAACTCGCGGGGACACGATGCTCCGAATGTCCTCTCCTTCGCCCGGAAGATCGTGGACTACGGAGCCCACGGCATCACCATCCATCCGAGGGCGGACCGGCGGCACATCACGCCGGACGACGCGCGGGCGGTGACTCGCCACATCACCACGGTGGAGACGAACTTCGAGGGCGATCTCCGCGAGGAGTTCCTGGACCTCACGCTCGAGCTCAGGCCGACGCAGTGCACGCTGGTCCCGGTCTCGCCGGGCGAGCTCACCTCGCACCGCGGCTGGGACGTCGCGAAATGGCGCTTCGTCCTCCAGCCTGTGGTGAAGCGGCTCAAGGAGGAGGGGATCCGGACTAGCCTCTTCGTCGAGGCCGACCCGGCGGTGGTGCCCGTGGTCGCGGAGATCGGGGCCGATCGCATCGAGATCTACACGGGGCCTTACGCCCAGGCGTTCGATCGCGGCGATCACCGCGCGGAGCTCGACAAGATCGTCGCGACGGTGAGGGCCGCCGTGGCGGTCGGGGTCGGGATCAACGCGGGGCACGATCTCACCGTGGAGAACCTCGCGCCGCTCGTCCGCGAGGCGCCGCAGATTCAAGAGGCGTCGATCGGTCACCACCTCGTGGCGCATGCGCTCGAGGTCGGGATGAGGCAGTCCGTGCGCGACTACCTCGCGGCCGTCGAGGGGCGCGCCGCGCCGGCGCCGTAGCGGGGCGGGGGGCCCGGCCGAGCGCGCCGGCGCTGCGCCGGCCGGGGTCGCCCCGCCGCGATCGCGCCGCCGGCGGCGCCAGCCCTGGTCAGCTCCGGTGTTTGCTCGGCGGAGCGACCGTGACGTCATCCACCGGCGCGGCCGCGGACGGGCGGGACGCGGGGCTGCGCACCGGCAGCTCCACGATGAACTCCGCGTGGCGCCCCTCCCCGGTGCTCCCGAGCCGGATCGCGCCTCCATGGCCGTGACGCACGATCTCATAGCAGATGGAGAGCCCTAGCCCCGTGCCCTGCCCGTTGGGCTTGGTCGTGAAGAATGGGTCGAAGATCCTCTCACGGATGAGCTCCGGTACCCCGGTGCCGTTGTCCCAGATCCGGATCTCGGCGATCGACCCGACCCGGCGCGTCGACACCCGGATGCGAGGCGGCTCCGCCGCGGCGCCGCTCTCCGCCCGCACCCGCTCACCCACGGAGTAAAGCGCGTTGTTGACCAGGTTGATGATCACGCGAGCGAGCTCCTGATCCATCACCTCGACCGGCGGGAGCGAAGCGTCGAACTCCTTCTCGACCACCACGTCCAGGGCGGGCGCCGCGGCGAGCTTGCCGACCATCGCGAGCTCGACCGCCTTCTCGACGAGCGCGTTCAAATTCACCGGCTCCCGGACGCCCGACAGGACACGGGAGTGCAGCAGCATGTTGTTCACGATGGCGTTCGCGCGCTTGCCGTGCTCCGCGATCTTGTTCGCGTTGACCCTCAGCATGGGGAGCACCTCCCTGATCTTCGCCATGACCTCGCCGGTGTGCAGGTCGTCGAGGTGGGGCTCGGTCGAGAGGCTGACGAGCTCATCCGCGAATCGAACGGACAGCTCAGCGAAGTTGTTGACGAAATTGAGCGGGTTCTTGAGCTCGTGAGCGACCCCCGCGGTGAGGTTGCCGAGCGACGCCATCTTCTCCGCCTGGATCAGCTGCTGCTGGGTCTGCTGGAGGTGCTCGAGCGTCGACGCCAGCGCGATGTTCTTGCGCTTGAGCTCCTCGGTCCGCTCGTCGACCTTCCGCTCGAGATCGTTGTAGAGCCGCGCGTTCTCGATCGAGATCGCGACCTGCGACGAGAGCAGGCGGAGCACCTTCAGCCGGTCCGAGGTGAACGTGTCGGTGATGAGGTTGTTCTCGAGATACAGCACACCGACGAGCTGTCCCTGATGAACGAGCGGGGCACAGAGCACCGACCTCGGCTGGCAGCGCACGACGTAGGGGTCGCTGACCAGCCGCTCATCCCGCGCCGCGTCGCGCAGCACGACGCTCTCCCGCGTCCTGGCGACGTAGTTCACCAGCGCGTGCGGGAGATCCGGGCTCTGGTCCATCGGGATCGACTGAAGCACGGTGACCTCGCCGGACGCGATCGTCCCCTTGGCCTCGATCACGAGCTGGCCGGCTTCCTTGATGAGGAGGACGCCCTTCTCTGCGCCTGCGTTCTCGAGCATGATCTGCATGATCCTGTCCAGGAGCCGACCGAGCATGATCTCGCTGGAGAGCACCTGGGACGCCTTGACGACCGTGGTCAAGTCGAGGTCCTGGGGCGTCGGCGACACCGTCACGGCGGTGCCGCTCTGATGCTTCACCTGCGCGGGAGGCGACCGCATGAGGAGCACGGGATACTGCTCGTCGAGCGCGCGGACCTTGGTGTGCGCGCCCCAGGTGAGATAGCAGCCGCGCGCCTCCTGGAGGTAGGAGCCTGCCAGCTGCGGTTTGCCCCTGCTCAGATGGAACAGCGCCGCGCGCTCGCACGCCAAAGCCACCTCGTGGAGGTACTCGCTCTTCCGCGCGGCGGAGATCGCGTCGTCGTAGAGCCTCGCCGCCTGCCTGGATCGGCCCTCCACGCGCGCCTCCTCGGCCAGCACCAGCGCATATTTGTGGCGGGCGTTCACCGCGCTGTGCTCGGCCCACTTGTGCAAGATCCGCTTTGCCTTGTCGATCGCGCCGCGCAGGCGGCGCCTGTCCGCGCCGTCCGCGTCCGGAACCAGCGAGAGCGCCGCGAGCGCCCGGTAAAACGCGTGGTGCGGAACGAACGCCGAGCTCGGGTCCAGCATGTCCTTGTAGGCCTCGAGCCGCGACGCGATCTCCAGCACCTCGTCATAACGCTCGAACAGGTAGCCGATCTGGAGCGCCAGCAGCAGGTGCTGCGCGCGCTGCATGTCCTCGGTGACGTACGCGTCCGGCTCGAGCGAGTGCTCGCTCGAGCGCAGCGCGGAGGGGTCGGCGTCCTGCAGCTCCCGCGTCCAGCGCAGGGTGATCTGCATGCACTGGACCACCTTCTGGGCGTCGGTCCGTCGTCCGAACTCGAGATACCGGCGAGCCTGCGCGGCCACCTCCGCGATCGGGGTGTCGACCAGAGAGGTCCAGTAGATGCTCAGGCACATGCAGTACGACGCCTGCACCAGGTTGCCGGAGTCGACGGCGCACTGGATCGCCTCCGCGAGCAGATCGAGCGCCTCGCGCAGGTGGGACGAGAACACCTCCAGGAAGCTCGCGATGACGAAGAGCGTTCTGCACGTCACCGATGGATCATTGAACTTGCGCGCCAGGACCAGGGCGAGCTTGCCGTACGCCGCGCCCGTCTTGGGATCGCGGAACGCCGAGCTGTTGAACATGCCGAAGCAGGCGAACGCGAACGAGGAGGCCTCGGTGTTGCCGTAGGTGAGCGACAGCTGCACGAGCTTGAGGATGATGAGCCCGATGAGCTGCTCGCGCTGCAGCAGGTAGGCAGGGAACCAGAGGGAGATGAGCAGGCCCATCGCCGCCCGGATCTCGGGCTTCATGCGGTCCGGCAGCGCGCTGAGCTCGCTGATCTGCCTGCCCCGCAGCTTCCAGCGAACCTGGGCGAGCTCGAGCAGCACCTCACCGATGTGCGGCTTGGACGACAGCCGTATGCCGAGCAGCTGCAGCGCGAGCAAGCCGGTCTCCACGGCCTGCTCGTAACGGCACAGGTGCAGGAGCTGCGTCACACGGGCGGTATGCACGGCGACCCGCTCGTCGTCGGCGCGGGCGTTGCGGAGCAGGAGCGCGAACCGCTCATCGGCGTCCGCGAAGCGGGTCATGAGATAGTCGCACTCGGCCCTCTCGAGGTGCAGCGCGAACGTCAGCTCATGACAGCGGCTCCACCCCTCCGCCCCGACGAGCTCGGTGCCAGCGGCGAGGTAGCGCAGCGCCGGTTCGTAGGCAGCCGACGCCTTTGCCTTGCGACCGGCGGTGAGATCGAGCTGCGCGATCTCCTCGCGCTCCGTCGCGTCGCGCACCACCTCGGCGCCTGCGTTCAGGTGATTGACCACCTCGAAGAGCCGCTCCGCGAGGCGCTCGGCCGGGAGGCGCTGCCGGAGGAGGCGGCCGATGTCGAGGTGGGTCTTCTTCCGGTCCTGGTCGGGGATGAGCGAATAGGCTGCCTGCTGCACGCGGTCGTGCAGGAACTCGTACGGGACGGCGAGCTCCTCCAGCGACGCATCGAAGGGATCTCCCGGCTCGGCGCCGAGGAGCAGCTTGTACGACTGATCCGTGGGCAGGATGAGGCCCGCTTGCACGGCCTCCCACAGGGCGTCGGCCGTCTCCCGCGGAGAGCGCTCGTACACGATGGACAGGATGTTCGAGTCGAAGCGGCTCCCGACGCAGGCCGCCAGCTTCACCGCGCTCTGCGCCGCGAGCGGGAGCTTCTGCAGCTTGCCGACCAGGAGGTCGACCACGTTGTCCGTGACCCCGACGGACCTGAGCTGATCCATGTCCCAGCGCCACGCGCCCACGCCGCGCTCGTCCGAGAGCGCCGGGTCGAACACGAGCAGCCGCTCTTGATGGAGCGTCTTCAAGAACTCCATGACGAAGAACGGATTGCCGTGGGTCTTGCTGGCCAGGAGCGACGCGAGCGGCCCCGCGCGCTCTGCCGTGCACGAGAGCACGTCGACGAGCCACCCCGTGAGATCGTCCTGGGAGAGCGGCGCCAGCGCGAGGTGGGTGACCCTCGTCGCCTCCACCTGGAGGCGCTCGAACGCGCGGCCCAGCGGGTGGCCGTCCGTGACCTCGTTGTCCCGGTACGCGCCGATCAGCAGCAGGTAGCCGCTGGCCGGGTTTTCGCTCAGGTACCGGAGCAGATCCAGGGACGCAGCGTCGGCCCACTGCAGGTCGTCGAGGAAGAGCACGAGGAGGTGCTCCTTCTGGGCGAAGGCCTGAATGAAGCTCTGGAAGACCTGACGAAACCGGTTCTGAGACTCCGCTGGGCCGAGCTGGGGCACGGCCGGCTGCTGGCCGAGGACCAGCTCGAGCTCCGGGATCACATCGACGATGATCTGGCCGTTGGGGCCCAGCGCGCGTCCGAGCCGCGCCCTCCAGACAGAGAGCCGCGCCTCGTCCTCGGTGAGCAGCTGGCGGATGCTCTGCTGGAACGCCTCGATGAGGGAGCTGTAAGGTAGACCCCGGTTGAACTGATCGAACTTGCCGGAGAGGAAGCTGCCGGTCTGGCCGACGACGAGCCTGTGGAGCTCGTTGACCAGCGTCGATTTGCCGACGCCGGAATAGCCATGGACGAGCACGATCTCGGTGGCCCCTCGGGCGACGCGCTCGAAGGCGCCCGTGAGGGCGGCGACCTCCGCGTCGCGCCCGTAGAGCTTCTGCGGGAACTGCAGCCTCTCCGAGCGATCCTGCCTGCCTGTCGGAAACGGCGCTATCTCGCCGGCGGAGCTCCACGCGGCGAGGCAGGTCTCGAGGTCGATGCGCAGCCCGCGCGCGCTCTGGTAACGGTCCTCGGCCGCCTTGGCCAGCAAGCGCATGACGACGCTCGACAGCGGGGCAGGCACTCCCGGCCGCACCTCCTCCGGCAGCGCCGGCCGCCGGGCGATGTGACAGTGCACGAGCTCGAGCAGATCGGTGGCCAGGAACGGCGGCCGGCCGGTGAGCATCTGGTACAGCGTGGCCCCGAGCGAGTAGAAATCCGTGCGATGGTCCAGGGCCCGGTTCATCCGGCCGGTCTGCTCGGGTGACATGTAGGCCAGGGACCCCTCGATCCGGGCGACGCTCTCGATCGTCTGGCTCTCGCGAGGCAGCCGGGAAGCGATGCTGAAATCCGTGAGCTTGGCGCGGCCGGTCTCCCGGTCGAACAGGATGCTCCCCGGATGGATGTTCTTGTGGGTGATCTCCCGTTCATTCAAGGCTTCGAGCGCTCGGCAGAGCTGGATCGCGACGTGGAGGAGCAGCTCGATGTCCAGCCCTTCGGCAGGGATGACGGAGTGCAGCGGTTCACCCGCGAAATCCTCGAAGACGAGCGCCGGCGCGCCCTGGTGCTTCTCCAGCCGCTGTACCTTCAGGATGTACGGGCTGTCGAGCATCTGGGCGAGCTGGTGCTCGTGCTTGATGCGCGTGATGTCGAGCAGGGTCGGGTAAGCGACGTGGAGCGCCTTGATCAGCGCCGGCTGCCCGTCGGCGGATCGGATGGCTCGATAGATGGCAGTCCGCGTCTCTTCGACGACGGTCGCGGTCACATCGTAGCCCAGGAGGATCTGCATGAACTCGCCCTTCGCGTGCAGCTACTTCCGTTGCTTCGGCCGAGCGTCGGCCGCGGCCGCGCTCGGCATTCCATCGGCCGGCCTGCCGCCCGCCGGGGCGGCCTTCGGTCTGGCCTTCTTCTCATAGCTCAGCAAGAAATCACCGCTGCCGCGCTCTCCCCACGTGATGGTATCCTGCGACATTTTCCTGGCGATCCTCGCGCTGGAGTGGCAGCCCATGCAGCTCGACGTGTGGAATATCCGGGTCGTCTCGGGGCGCAGAGCGCGGTTCACCTTGGCAGCGACCGTGTTGCCTTTCTGCATGTATGTCTCCAGGACAGTGTTCACGAGGTAAGGTCGGTACGGCCGGCCGCCGGACTCGTTCACGACGGCATCGGGGAGCTTGTCCGACGGCGACGGCTCGCTCACGCCGTCCGTCGGCCACTGCGTGCCGACGAGCTCGTAGAACTGCAGGGCAGAGCGGTTCTTCTTGAGCTGCGCCTGGACCTCGCTGTTCAGGGCGGCCGTGTCCTCCCGGATCGGCTGCTGCCGGTGCACCTGCGTGCGGCTGACCCGCGGACCCTTCGAGGGCGGCCAGGCGCGCTCATCCGGCGGCTCATTGACGGGGCACAGCGGGCAATCCGGGTTGTTGAACGAGGGCTTGAGCGGCTTGCCATTGTGCGTCTCGAGCGGGTTGACATCGACGTTGTCGATGTGCTCGAACGCAGCCCAGACCCATTGCTTCTTGGCCGAGAGCGTCTTGATCATGACGTTCGCGCCCACGAGACCGAACGTCCGCAGCGACGAGCCTGCGCCCGTGTCGACGTACGCCTTCCGCAGGATGAAGCGCCCCTCGAGGTGACTCTCGCTCTCGTCCAGCAGCTTCCACGCGAGCTTGAGCGCGATCGAGGGCGTCTGATCCTCGTTCCGCGGGTTGCCCCAGGGCGCGTCGGGGTTGGTGCAGTCTGCGTTGGGGGTGGCGCAGTTTTCCGCGCTGTAGGCGATCTGTCCATCGATACTGTACAGCGCGTTGTCGTTGAGGTACTTGAACAAACGCTCGCTGTACAGCACCTCGTAATACACCTTGTTGCCGTTCTGGTCCCAGAGGATGAACGAATCGGCCTGTTTGTCGTCCTGTAGCATGCGGGAGGCATTTATCGGGAAGCTCGCGTCCGGAGCGCGCCGCTTGGCCTGCTGCTCGGCAGGATTCCACGCGTCGGGTGCGCCGCCGCCCGGCTTGAAGATGTCGTAACTGGTCTTCCAGGTGTCCCACTCATGGGCGCCCTCGTCCGCGAGGCGAGGCAGCGCGCGGCCGTCCCTGGTCACCGGCCAAGCCATCGCGATGAAGGACTGCCATGCCAGGATGTCGTATAGACGGTTGCCTTCGGCGTATTTCCCCTTCTCTATGGTTCTTTCTTGCAGCTCGGGATCGATGTCTCGGGGGAGGGCCGAGCACAGCTTGTCGGTGAAGCTCGGGAATTTGCTCCACAGCTCCCTCCGGCATGTCTCGTCGTCAACCGGTGAGGACACGCCCGTGTCCTCAGGAGGGGAGGGCGGGGGAGAGGAGTTCTGCCGGTGGGCTGTCGCGGTGCACGACAGGTGTGTCGCGCTCGCCAGGATCATCAAGGCCGATCTGTAGATGGAGGACGAAGGGCGTTTCATGGTGCGACGCTCCAGAGTACAGCGTGTGTGTCGGTTCTCAGGCGAGGGAGAAGCAGCGTAAGACACCAAGGTAGGCTTTGGCCGACAGCGCTCGATCCGGGCCGAGGACGATCTTCAGGTCGATCCAGCGGCGCACGCGGGACGGCCATTCGTGCTCCCGGCAGCGCTCGCGCGAGGACCCGGGCCACGCGGTGAGCGCGTCGCGCTGAGAGGGCGTGCAGAGGCCGAGCGACGAGAGGCGCTCGAGCGTCGCGCTCCGGCCCGGGTCGAGCTCCCGGGTCGCGAGATCGAAGAGCTCGATCCCGAGCCGAGGAGCGACGTTGTCTCCGATGGTGACGTCGATCGTGACGCGCTCGTCATCGACGCGCAGCGCTTCCAGCAGCTCCTCCGCCTCACCGGGCTTGCCCGGCCAGCCCACCCCGAGCAGGTAGCCGACGAGCCGGTCGCGCGGCAGCGAGACATTGAGCTTGAGCGTCACTGGCTGCCTGGCGCTCATGACGGACAGATGAACGACGTGGCCGCCGTCCGGCAACAGGGAGAATCCGCGGAGCAGCGCGGCCCGGGTCGCCGCCGGGACAGGCCCATCGAGGAGCACCGAGAGGGCCGCCTCGACGAGCCGGAGCCGGCCGCTCGGGCTGAAGTCGCGCTCTGCCTCCGGGGCCTCCAGGCTCGTGAGGGGCCTCGGATCCAGGCAGAGGAGCACGGACGGCTCGACCGGACCACGACGCGCGGCCGGCTGATCGAACTCGAACCAGAGCAGCGGGACCTGCTCGAACAGGAGGGTGCCGGGCGTGGTCCACGCGGCGAGGAGACGCCCTGGAGGGCCCCGGAGCGGATCGGCGCCTTCCGCCGGCGGAGGGCCGCCGGGGGCGACCGGACCTTCGCGGCGCGAGCGCGGGAGCCGAGACGCGAGGAGCTCTCTCCCTTCCGCCAGAAGACAGGCAAGAAAGTCGACCCGCGCAGCGGTCGCCCCCAGATGACATTCGAGGGTCAGGACCGAGGCGGCGTCCAGCAGGGCCGGGGCGCAGCGGCCGAAGGCGCGCCAATCTCGCGGTGACACGAGCGTCGGCGGGACATGAGGCTCGACGAGCTCCAGCGTCTTCTCCATCGACCGAACGATCATGCAGCCACCTCTCGTCCTGCCGGGCCGTGCCCGCGTGATGACCACCGACTGCCGCGGTCCGCCTTCGCGCAGCGCCCGAGGCTACCCGCTCACCAGGCCTTGTACCAGGCGTCGCCGTTGAGCTCGGAAACGGCGAGATCCAGCAGGGCCTCGAGCGAACCGTCGTCGGACGGGCCTCTTGCGATGAGGTTGTCGAGCTTCTTCTTCTGCCGCTCGCTCAGCTTGAACTCGCCCATCAGCGAGTTTCTGGATTCGTTCTTGTGCGCTTCATCGTCGGGGTGGAAGCGATTGTAGACCTCCGCGGTGTGCACCAGATGATAAAGGAAGGACAGGAGACCCGGCCTGCGCGCCGCGCCGCTCGCCGACGGGGCGGGCGCCTCGCCGCTCGTGTTCTTGAAGAGCCTCTCGTTGACCTCATCCTTCGTGAGGTAGAGGACGTTCGCGACGCAGTCGTCGTCGGGGCGCCCCATGTCGCCGCACTTGTTGAACACCTTCTTCTCGGTGGCGCTCAGGCGAAAGTCTTTCAGTACCTTGTTCTTGTCCGAGTTCACGCTGAGGCCCGTGTACCTCAGGTGATAGAGCAATGACAGGACGCCGGGCGGATACTTCGTTGTCTCTGTGGGCATTGTCGTTATTTCCTCGCGTGCTGTAGTTGAGGGGCGCTGCGCGCGTCGCCGCAGGCGCGCGCGGTCCGGTGAGTCGCGTGCTCTGCGAGCTCTCCGGGGCCGTCGCTCGCTGGAAAGAGCCGCCTGCTCCGAGCCGCTCGATCCAGTCGAGAGAGACATCCGGGATGGAACCGAACCGTCTGCGAATGGGAATTGCACGGCGCGTACCAGCCGTGCGTGCATGTCCGCCGCCCAGCCGACGTGCGGGGATGCGGGCGTTTCCATGCCGCGATGTGACGGGGGCCGCGGGCGTTCCGTCGAGCGCGTGCGGCAACGTGTCGACCGACGTGTCGGCCGACACGTCGGCCGGAGTCCCGGCGCCGTGCCGGTGCCGTGCCGGCGGACATGCCGGCGCCGTGCCGGTGCCGTGCCGGTGCCGTGCCGGCCGACACGATGTCAGCGCGGCGCCTACGCCGGCCTGGGCTCCAGGGAGATCTGGACCGTCTGCTCCCCCTCGAGCAGCGGCCGCGTCACGTCGCGCCCCGCCACCCTGTAGACGGTCGTCGATTCGGCCCTGGGCCAGATGCTCCGCGCGCCGGCGCTCTCGAACTTGAACTCCTGCCGGGCGGCCCGGCAGACCGCCTCGTCGACCAGGATCTCCCCGGACAGCGCTGCGCGCGCGAGGTGGGAGGCGGCGTTCACGGCCTGCCCGAGCACCGTGTAGCCGAGCCGCGCGCAGGCGTGCGAGCCGACCTCCGCCGCCAGGACGCTGCCGGTCGAGACGCCCGCGCATACCCCGTGAGCGTAAGGCGAATCCTTCCCCGTACGCCGAGCGACCGTCTCGAGCTGCTCGCGTACGGCGACGCACGCCGAGAGCGCCCGGTCGAGGTGCTCCGGCCCGTGGAACACCGCCATGACGGCGTCGCCCACGAATTTGTCCACGATGCCTCCGTGCGCCAGGAGCTCCGGGACGATCACCTCGAAGTTGGCGTTGAGCAGCCGCGTGGCCTCGGCGGGCGGCCTCTCTTGCGCCACGCGGGTGAACCGGAAGACATCGACGAAGGCGATGGTCGCCTCCAGCGCCTCGCTCGCGGCTGCGCCCGCGGGCCCGAGCGCCCGGAGCCGCTCCACCAGGGCCGCGTTCGTGAACTTCCGCAGGATATCGTTCTCCTCGTTCGCCTGGGCTTTCTGTCGCTGCTGCTCCGCGGAGCGGAGGGACTTCTCCAGCGTTGTCTCGAGGTCGACGAAATCGAGCGGCTTGAAGAGGAAGTCGAACGCCCCCCGGTTCATGGCGCGACGGATGTTGGTCATGTCGCCGTACGCGGACACGATCACCGTCCTCGCGAGCGGGTTCACCTCGGGGATGTGCTCGAGCAGGGTGATCCCGTCCATGACCGGCATGTTGATGTCGGCGACGACGACATCGATGTCCGGGTGTCGCCGGAGCTCCTCGAGGGCGTGCTGGCCGTTGTCGGCGAAGATGAGCTCGTAGGCGGAGCTCTTCTTGTTCTGCCGAAAATGCATCTTCAGCAGGAGGTGCATGTCGGGCTCGTCATCGACGATGAGGATCTTGGCGGGCTTGCTCCCCGCGTCGCACACAGCGGCGAACGCCGTGATGAGCTCGCGGGACGACTGGAATCTCCGGGTCCGGTCCTTTGCCAGGGCGCGCTCGAAGAATCGATCGAACCCGGGGAGCAGGGCGGCGTCGAACGCCGACGGCGGCGGGAACGGATCCGTGCAGATACTGATGATGAGCCCTGGCAGGTTTTCTATCGAGAACGGAAAGTGGCCGGTGAGCGCGCGGTACGCGATGACGCCGAGCGACCAGAGGTCGGCCAGGGGGTGGGGAACGGCGCCGCGGACCTGCTCCGGGCTCATGTACGCGGGGGTTCCGATGCGCGAGCCGCTCCAGTCACGCGCATCGAACAGCCGCCACCCCACCCCGAAATCGAGGATCTTCACGGACTCGCCGGACGCACCCCGGGCAAGGAAGATGTTCGCGGGCTTGAGATCACAGTGGACGATGCCTGCCGCGCTCGCCGCCTCGAGGCCCGAGCTGAGCTGCCGGAGCAATGACAGCACGGCCGCCGCCGGGAGCTGGCGCGTGCGGCGGAGCCGGCTCTCGAGGTCTTCCCCCTCGAGCAGCTCCATGACGATATAGGGAGAACCCTCATCGATTCCGTAGTCGTGGACTTGGACGATGTGCTCGTTGCGGAGACGAGCGACAGTCGTCGCCTCCTGCTCGAAGCTGCGCCTTGCGTCGAATGAGACGACGTTCTCGGGCATCATCCGCTTCAGCGCCACCGGCCGGCGGAGCATCTGATCGAAGGCCTCCCAGACGATGCCCATGCCGCCGCGGCCGATCTCACGCAGCAGCGCGTATCTCCCGCCGACCGTTTGGCCCTTCACAAAGGAAAAATACTACGCGCGAGCCCACATCGTGTCAACTGGCGTTACGGTATCCGCGCCCAGGCGACGACAGCGCCAAAGCGGTTCGGTGTGTTCGAATGTGCGTGTCGCGCGAGGTCAGGAGGGACCGAACGCCGGCTCCGCTGAGCTTGCAAGTCTTTTTGGTGGGCGCGTATTCTCCCGCCCCATGGTGACCGAGCGAACAGGGCTCACCACGATCGCGAACGCGACGACGCTGCACCCCGACACCAGCCCCTCACGGCGGGCATGCACACGCCTCGCTCCGTCCCTGTCCGTCCTCTACCATCCTCGTCTCGAGCGCATCGGTGAGCGCGCCGTCCTCGCGGACCTCGCGCTTCGCGATGCGGTCGCGCTGTCGCGAATGGAGCCGTATTTCGGTCCGCCGGGTGCGATCGGCGACGCGCCGCTCGGGGATACCCACCTGAGCCGCAAACCCCTGCGCATCATCGCGCTGCCCGACGACCGGATCCGGCTGGACGCGGCGGAGCGCGGCTCCCACGTCGCCGTGGACGGCGCCCCGCTGGAGGGGAGCCGCGATTTCTCGCTCGACGAGGTGACGCGGGGGGTCGTCATCGAGCTCGCCAGTCGCGTCGTCCTGCTGCTCCACATGGTCGATCCGTCCCCGCGCGAGCCGGGGGAGCGCCTCGGCCTGGTTGGCGATAGCGACCTTCTGGAGCGGACGCGGTGGCATATCCGCCGCGTCGCCGATCTCGGAGCTGCGGTGCTCCTCCGCGGCGAGACGGGCACCGGAAAAGAGCTCGTCGCGAGGGCGATCCACCAGGCCGGCAATCGGCGCAATCAGCCCTTCGTGGCCGTCAACATGGCGGCGATCCCTCCGTTGCTGGCGGCCGCGGAGCTCTTCGGCGCCGAGCGCGGATCGTATACCGGGGCCCTGCGCGACCGTCCCGGTTACTTCGGCTCGGCCGAGGGCGGGACGCTCTTCCTCGACGAGATCGGCGAGGCGCCGCCCGACGTGCAGGCGATGCTCCTCAGGGCTCTCGAGACGGGCGAGATCCAGGCGGTGGGCGCCCAGCAGCCGAAGAAGACGCGCATTCGACTGATCACCGCCACGGATGCCGATCTGGAGGCCAAGGTGGCCGAGGGGGCTTTTCGCGCTCCGCTGCTCCACCGCCTGGCCGGTTACGAGATCGCGCTCCCTCCGCTCCGCGAGCGCCGCGACGATCTCGGGCGCCTGCTCCTTCACTTCCTGCGCGAGGAGCTGGCGGCCTCGGGCGACGCGCATCGGCTCGACGCGCCGCGGCCCGACGGCGCCCCGTGGTTGCCGGCGTCCGTGGTGGCCCGGCTCGCGCGGTACGACTGGCCGGGGAACATCCGTCAGCTCCGGAACGTGGCGCGGCAGCTGGTCGTGGGGAGCCAGGGCGCGGCGCGCCTGGAGGGGGCGCCGGCGCTCGAGCACCTGCTCCAGCGGGCAGCCCCGGAGCAGCGGGGCCACGCCGACGGCGATCGCGCGGCTGCGGCGAGATCGGCGCGGCCGGAGACCGCCGCGGCTGCGCGGGCGAGCTCGGGCTCGGGGAAGGGCGCCGGCTGGCGCAAGCCCTCCGACGTGCGGGAAGAGGAGCTGATCGACGCGCTCCGCCGGAGCCGGTGGGATTTCAAGGCCGCCGCCGAGCAGCTCGGGATCTCGCGGACATCGCTCTATGCGCTCGTGGAGAGCTGCCCGCAGGTCCGCCAGGCGAGCCATCTTGCGCCGGACGAGGTCGCCCGCTGCTACGCGGAGTGCGGTGGACACATCGACGCGATGGTGGAGCGCCTCATGGTCTCCAAGCGGGCGCTTCAGCGCAGGATCCGTGAGTTGCGTCTGGCATAGTCGACGCGGCGCCGGAACGAGAGAGCCGGATCGAGAGGCGGTCTGCGCGCCAAGAGAGACGTGAGGGAGACGTGAGCGGTCGGCCCGCGCATCGATCTCTCGATGTCGCGCGCCGGCGCCGGCGAGTGAGATCTCCCTCTCGGCGCGCCTGCCGGGCGAGCGCGTCTCGGGACGTCATGAGCCCGCTCGGGCGCTTCCCGCGCAGGATAACCAGCATCGCTTCATCTGGCGATATGGAATTAAAGATCGATTTTGATGTGCCCTGTCGCACGGATTGGCAATTGATGATTGCCATCGGTGAATCGAGTCCTGTAGGGTCACCACAGTACGGCTTGCGGTTAAGTGCGCCGCTCAAGACCTCCTGCGCCAGGCAGCCGAGGGCGGGCCCATCGCGTCGCTGCTCCGCGTCGCCCTGTTTCATCAGGGCACATCGTCGCGCCTAGCGCCGCGCCCACCCTGGGCTTCCTTGTTCGATCCGGTCTTGTTCGGCGCCTGATACGTACGAAAGGGGAACGAGACACATGGCATTCCTTCCTACTTGCTCTTCCATCGGCGCACAGGGTCTCCGCCGCTTCGGCTGCGCGATCGCCGCGGTCTCTGCGCTCACGGCGATATCGGCTCCTGCCAGCGCGCTCCCGTCGTTTCCGGGGGCAGAGGGCTTTGGCGCCGTCGCGACCGGCGGGCGCGGCGGGCGCGTCATCAAGGTCACCAACCTGCGCACGAGCGGGTCGGGGAGCCTCCAGGCGGCCCTCGACGCCAGCGGGCCTCGCATCATCGTCTTCGACGTGAGCGGCGTGATCGAAGGGGATGTCGTCATCCGGAACGGCGACGTGACGATCGCGGGCCAGACGGCGCCCGGCGCGGGCATCACCATCCGCGGTCGCTTGACCGCCAGGTACTCCACCGCGGTCAAC
This sequence comes from Sorangium sp. So ce281, assembly GCF_051527395.1. Classification (NCBI taxonomy): domain Bacteria; kingdom Pseudomonadati; phylum Myxococcota; order Polyangiales; family Polyangiaceae; genus Sorangium; species Sorangium sp. So ce281. The sequence goes on along the minus strand of NZ_CP150322.1, from coordinate 7,651,861 downwards.
AACATCATTGTACGGTTCTTGCGAGTCCGGCCCGTGCACAACGGCTCGGCCGGAGAGCAGTTCGACGCGACGCAGATCTCGCGGAACTCGAAGGTGATGCTCGATCACATGTCGATCGCCTGGGGCGTCGACGAGACCGTGGATCTCTATGAGGCAGATGACGTCACGGTCCAGTGGTCCACCATCGAATCGTCGGCGACCACGGGGCATCCAGAGGGGATGCATAATTACGGTCTCATCAACGGCCCTGATGGCCACCGGATCACGCTCCACCACAACCTGTTCGCCCATCACAAGGCGCGTTGCCCCGCGGTCGCGAACGGCCCGGCCGACATCCGCAACAACGTGGCCTACAACGTGAGGCACGGGTTCGTGCACCACAACCGGGCGAGCGGTCAGTTCAACATCGTGGGCAACACCTACATCAAGGGGCCGAGCGATCAGCTGATCCCGTTCTACTTCGACGGCAGCGCCGGCGCGGGGCTCAAGTACTTCCTCGGCGACAACTACATCGACGATCCCGGGAAGTTCAAGGGCACCGTCGAGAACCCCTGGAAGCAGCCGTACCTCCACCCGAGCTTCAGCAAGCTCAACAAGGCCGAGTCGTACCGCTCGGCGACGCAGTTCAATTTCACGCGGGATGTCCCGGGGTACATCCCGGTGACGACGCAACGCGCGCAGGACGCGGCTCGGCTCGTCGTCGCGCAGGCGGGCTCGCTGCCGCGCGACGTGGTGACGAAGGGCGTCTTCAAGAACATGGAGCGCCGCGACGGCTCGTGGGGCGCCCGCTACGTGAGCAACCTGATGGACGGGCTCAGCCCGGGGACGGCCCCCGCGGACGCCGACCGCGACGGCATGGCGGACGCGTGGGAGCGGGCGCACGGCCTCAGCTCGTCGAACGCGAGCGACCACACCAAGGTGATGCCGTCCGGATACACCGCGATCGAGGAGTACATCAACGAGCTCGCCGCCGCGCTGATCAGCCGGGCGGCGGGCAGCTCGTCGATGCTCCCGGGCGAGGGGGAAATCGAGGAGCCGATCGAGTAGCGAGCTCCAGGAGAGCGCGATCGAGAGGCCGATCGAGAGGCCGATCGAGAGGCCGATCGAGAGGCCGCGGCGTGGTCCAGCGTCCGGCGCCGCTCGCCCAGCGGCGCGGGAGCGGCGGCGACCGTGCGGCCCCGCGGCGCGGCGCCGCGCCGGCCTGCCTGTTGCGCAGGCCGGCGCCGCTGCTAGGTTCCCCGCGGCGCTCCTTCAGACAGGGCGTCCCGGACGAGACGCGCCGTACCCGGTCAGGATAAGACGACGCAGCCGCATCACGAGGAGAGTCGTCATGTCCTGGCTGGCGTTGCTCCTGGCAGGCCTGCTCGAGGTCTGCTGGGCTATCGGTCTCAAGTATACACACGGCTTCACGCGCCCGTTGCCAACGGCGCTCACGATCGGCGCGATCATCACGAGCATCGCGCTCCTCGAGAGCGCCTCGCGGACCTTGCCCATCGGCACGGCGTACGCCGTCTGGGTCGGCATCGGCGCGTTCGGGGCGGCGGTCGCGGGCATCCTCCTGTTCGGCGAGCCCGCCACGGCCGCGAGGCTCGGTTTCCTCGCGCTGCTCGTTGTGTCCATCCTCGGCCTCAAGCTGGCGAGCCCCTGAGCCCTCGTCGCCCGGCGCGCGACCGGCCGCCTCGGGTCGACTAGCCTTCCCTCCATGCACGGAACACCCGAAGCCCGCGCCCTGCACGCGCAGTACCCCGCCATCGATCTCCACGCCGACAGCCTCATGTGGGCGCGCTGGGTCGGTTACGATCTGCAGGCGCGGCACGAGCCGCCGCTGCCGCTCGCGGCCCTCGGCGGGCACGTCGACGTCCCGCGGCTCCGCGAGGGCGGCGTCGGCGCGCAGTTCTTCGGGCTGGTCTCGCTGCCCATCGGGCAGCGGCGCGGGCTCGCCGCCGTCGTCGAGGAGCAGATCGATCTCCTGGAGCAGGCCGTCCGCGCGCGGCCCGGCCGCCTCGTGAAGGCGCTCACGGCCGAGGACATCGAGGCGGCGAAGGCCCGCGGCGCCGTCGCGGCGCTGCTCGGCGTCGAGGGGGCGCACGCGCTCGAAGGCGATCTCGACACCCTCGCTCGCTTCGCGCGGCGCGGCGTGCGCTACCTCGGGCTCTGCCACTTCAGCGCCAACGAGGCGTGTTATCCCGCCTACGGCAGCGGCCGCAGGGATGGTGAAGGCCTCACCGCCTTCGGCCGCGACGTCGTGCGCCTCGCCGAGGACCTCGGCGTCATCGTCGATCTCGCGCACATCAACCGGGCAGGCTTCCTCGACGCATGCGCGCTCGCTCGCCGCCCACCCATGGTCAGCCACACGGGTATCGCCGGCGCGTTCGATCACTGGCGCAACATCGATGACGATCAGCTCCGCGCCCTCGCCGATCGCGGCGGGTGCGCCGGGATCATCTTCTGTCCGCTCTATCTCGGCGGAAACGGGCTCGCGCCCGTCGTCAAGCACCTCGTGCACATCATCAACGTTGCCGGCGAGGACACGCCGGCGCTCGGATCCGATTGGGACGGTTTCATCATTCCCACACGTGAGCTGCGTGATGCGGCCCATCTTCCGCTCTTGACGGATGCGCTGCTGCGAGCTGGCTTGAGCGAGCGTGTGATCGCCAAGGTGCTTCGTGAGAACGTGATGCGCATTTTGAGCGACAACCCGCTTCCAACGCGGCTCCCGGTTGCGTAGCCTCTCTCGATGGGCCGTCGGGGTGGGTGGTCCCTCCGGCGCTGCGCGAGATCCTCCTTAACTCGGAGCGGATGCAGGCCATGACTCTCCATCGCCTCGCTGCACAGGGCTACGCGACTGCAGCGGATGCTTACGAGAAGGGGCGCCCGGACTACCCGCGCGGCGCGATCGAGCTCCTGCGCGACACGCTCCGCATCGACGCGACGAGCACGGTGCTCGATCTCGGCGCCGGCACCGGCAAGCTCACGCGCCTCCTGGTGCCCACGGGCGCGCGGCTGCTCGCGCTCGAGCCGGTCGAGGGGATGCGGCGCAAGCTGGGCCAGATGGTCCCGTCCGCCATTCCGCTCGATGGGGTCGCCGAGGCCATCCCCTTGCCCGAGACATCGGTCGACGCCGCGGTCGCCGCGCAGTCGTTCCACTGGTTTCACGGTGATCTCGCGCTCGCGGAGATCCACCGCGTGCTCCGGCCGAGAGGGCGCCTCTCCCTGCTCTTCAACCTGCGCGACGAGCGCGTCGACTGGGTCGCCCGCATCTCCCACATCCTCGACCGCCACGGCCGGGATGCTCCGATACACAGGTTCGGCGCCTGGCGCCGGACGTTCTCGGACTCCCGCCTCTTCGCGCCGCTCGGAGAGCACGAGTTCACCCATACCCAGGAGCTCGACCTCGACGGGCTGCTCGAGCGCGTCGCGTCGATCAGCTACATCTCGGCGCTCCCCCTGCAGGAGCGTTATGCGGTCCTGAACGAGATCCGCGAGCTGGCCGCGAACCACCCGGACCTCGCGGGGAAGAGCGTGTACCTCTTCCCCTACCGGACGCTGGTGCCCCTGTACGAGCGGCGGTGAGCGTCCGGGGGAGCCCGCCGACGGGGGCGCCGTGCTAGAGCGGCCCCCGCATGGCGGCGCATGAAGTCGTGATCGTCGGAGGTGGGCCGGCGGGCGTGAGCACGGCGCTCTTCCTCGCCCACCATCGCCCGGCCCTCGCCGAGAGGATCGTGGTGCTCGAAAAGGAGCGCTACCCGCGGGACAAGTCCTGCGCGGGCGGCCTCGGCGAGCGAGCGGACAGGGCGCTCTCGTCGATCGGGGTGACGATCGACGTGCCCTCGGTCGTGGTGCACGGCATCAGCGCGGCCTTCCAGGCCGGCGAGGTCGCGGTCCGCGAGGGCAACATCGGGCGCGTCGTCCGGCGCGCCGAGTTCGATCGCGCGCTCGCGCTCGCCGCGCGGGCGCGGGGCGTCCGGATCGTGGAGGGGGCGCGGGTGACCGGCGCCACGCCGAGCGAGCGCGGCGCCCGCGTCGAGAGCTCGGCCGGGGTGTTCGACGGCCGCGTCGTCGTCGGCGCGGACGGCGTCGGCAGCGTCGTTCGCCGCGCGATGGGGCTGCCGTTCGGCAGGCTGCGCGCGCAGGCCGTCGAGGTCGACACCGAGCCCGTCGCGGAAGACCGGGCGCGCGACCTCCTGCACTTCGAGATGCGGGACCGCTCGTTCGCCGGCTACCTGTGGGACTTCCCCACGCTCGTCGACGGGCGCGAGCTCGTCTGCCGGGGGGCCTACGTGCTGCACGAGGGCGCGCTCGGCGTGGCGCGCCCCGCGCCCGACGCCGAGCGCGTGCTCCGGAGCAGGCTCGAGGCGCTCGGCCTCGACCCGGACCGCTACCGGCGAAAGCGCTTCGCCGAGCGAGGCCTCGACCGGCGGGCCGTGATCGCGCGGCCCGCCGCCCTGCTCGTCGGCGAGGCCGCGGGCATCGATCCGATGCTGGGAGAGGGGATCGCCCAGGCGATCGCGTACGGGGCCCTCGCGGGCGAGTACCTCGCCGAGAAGCTCGACGCCCGCGATCTCGGGTTCCACGACTGGGGCCGGCGCGTCGAGCGATCGCTGCTGGGCCTCGACCTGCGCTTCCGGCGCCGGGTGATGCGCGCCTTCTACGGCGCGCCGCGGGAGCGCGTCGAGCGTTACCTCCTCGGCGAGCCGTCGTTCCTGCGCTTCGGCGTCCGGCACTTCGCCGGCAGAGCCCAGCCGGCGCGCGACGCGCTCCGCGCCGCGGCGACGGGCGCGCTGGTCGCGGGCCGGATCGGGATCGAGCGCCTCGTCGCGTCGCTCCCGCCGCGCGCGCGCAGCGCGGGCGGCGCCGACGGCGCGCACGCCTAACGAGGCAGCGAGGCGCGACGTGCGCGACGCGCGCAACGTGCGCGACGCGCGCAACGTGCGCGACGCGCGCCGCGCCCGTGAGCCCCGACACCCCCGCGACGGCCACCATGCTAGCATCGCCCGCCATGGTCGCGCCGTTCCAGCCGGCGGTCGGGATGCTCTTCGGAGAGTTCCGGCTCGTTCGGCCCCTCAGCGCCGGGGGCATGGGCGCCGTGTACATCGCCGAGCAGGCGAGCACGGGCAAGCTGCGGGCGCTCAAGCTCATGCACCCGCAGCTCTGCGCGGACGCCCGGCTGCGCGAGCGCTTCGAGCAGGAGGCGCGCGTCGGCGCGCTGGTGGAGAGCGATCACGTCGTGCAGGTGATCGGCGCCGGCGTGGACGCGGCCAGCGGCGTGCCCTGGCTCGCGATGGAGCTGCTCGAGGGGGAGGACCTCGCGCAGCGGATGAAGCGCAGCGGGCTGCTCTCGGCGCAGGACGTGCACGAGATCTTCCGGCAGCTCTGCCACGCGCTCGGCGCCGCCCACCGCGCGGGCGTGGTCCACCGGGACATGAAGCCGCAGAACGTGTTCCTCGCGAAGACGCAGAGCGCGACGGCGCGCTGGTCGGTCAAGGTCCTCGACTTCGGCATCGCGAAGATCGCCGCGGAGGCGAGCACGATGGCGACCGCCTCGCTCGGCACGCCCCTCTGGATGGCGCCCGAGCAGACCGACGCGCGCGGGCAGATCTCGCCGGCGACCGACGTGTGGGCGCTCGGGCTGATCGCGTTCTCGCTGCTCACGGGGCGCATGTACTGGCGCGCCGCGAACGACCCGATGGGCACCGCGATGCCGGTGCTGCTCCGCGAGATCCTCTTCGAGGCGATCGACCCGGCGTCGGTGCGCGCGATCGCGCTCGGGCGCGCCGGCTGCATCGTGCACCCGTTCGACGCGTGGTTCGCGCGCTGCGTCGCGCGGGAGCCGTCGCAGCGCTTCCAGACGGCGCAGGAGGCGTTCGACGCGCTCGGCCCGGCGCTGTTCGTCGATCCGCTCGACCCGCGCAGCGTGCGCGCCGCGGTCGGCGCGATCTCGGTGGTGCCGTTCAGCGCCGCGGCGGCGCTCACCCCGGCGGGGCGTACCTCGCGCCTGTCGATGAGCGGACCGACCGAGATGGCCTCGGACGCGCAGCGCGCGCCGTCGTCGTCCGCCGGCGCGGGCGCATCGTCGTCGCCCGTCAGCGCGCGCCCCCCGGGGACGCCCGCGCCCGTCCTGGCGAGCAGCACGCCGCCGGAGGCCCCTCGCAAGCCCGCGCGGTGGGGGCCGCTGCTCCTCGCGTGCGGCCTGGCCAGCGGCGTCGCGACGGCGACGATCGCCTTTTACGCCGGCCGCGCGCAGAGCGACGTCCGGCTGGTGCAGCGCCTGCCGGTGCCGGCGCACCCGACGGTGGTCAGCCCAGGCCGCGGCGGCGAGGCGCGCTCGCCGGCGCCGGCGGGCGACGCGAACGGCACGAGCGGCGCGGGCGAGCGGCAGCCGTCGCCCGGCCCTCGCGACGCTCCGGCGCCGGCGCCCGCGCCGAGGTCCCCGCGCCCCATGCGCGGAGGCACCGCGCCGGCGGCGGCGGCGCAGCCCAGCGCGGCGAGGCCGTTCGATCGCGGCGCGGCCCACGCGGCGCTGCAAGCGAAGGGCGCCACCGCGCGGATCCACTGCAAGGGCAAGGCGGGGCCGAAGGCGGTGACGGCGCGGGTGTTCTTCAACCCCGCGGGCGCCGTGCAGCGCATCACGATCGAGCCGCAGGTCGCGATGACCCCGGCCGGGAGCTGCGTGCAGATGCTGCTCGGCTCCGCGCGGGTGCCGGCGTTCGACGGGGGCGAGCTCCAGGACGTCACGACGACGGTCGGGATCGAGTGATCGCCGCGGGCGAGCGCGCCGCCGGCCCCGTCACGGGCCTTCGGAGACGCACTCGCCCTCGCCGCGGAAGTGCCCGAGCGTGCGCGAGAGCGCCGCGACGAATGCCCCGAGATCATTGATGTTTCCGGCGCTGCCCGTCCCGTAGGGGCCCTCCTCGATCGCGACGAGGCGCACCGCGGCGAGCTCCTCCAGGGTGACGGCCCCGTCGTCGTCGGCGTCCGCGGCGGCGATGGGCGCGAACCGGCGCGCGGCGGTCGCGGCCTGGAGGTCGTCGTAGAAGAAGTGGTCGCCGTGGATGGTGAGCTCCACGTCGTCGGTGCCGCCGTTCGTGACGAGGACGCCGTCGGTCTCCTTGCCGGCCCTGTCGCCCTTGCAGTCGGCGTAGCGCGTCGCGAGCGAGAAGGTCCAGTCGAGGCGCTTCTCGACCTCGCCGCCGCCGTCGCTCTTCCGCGCGATCGCCTCGATGTGCACCGACGCGCCCGCCGCGAGCATGAGCGCCTTGTCCTCCTCCGTCGCGCCGTCGAGCGCGGTGTCCGCGTCCGCCGGGCCGATCTCGTAGGAGACGGCCTCCCAGGGCTTCGCCTCGAGGTCGTCGAAGGTCACCACCGGCTTCGCGCCGGCCTTCGTGTGGTCGAACAGGATCGAGCCCTGCATGCGCGCTCCGACGTTCCCCTCGCGATCGGCGACGGTGACGTTCCGGACGACGAACAGGAACTTCTCGTACTGGATGCTCCAGCCGTCCGCGAGATCGGCGGCCGGGATCTCCTGCTCGATGTACTCCTCTCCCCACGTCGAGAACGCCACGCTCCCGGCCCCGGCCTCGTCCTCGCCGCAGCCGGCGAGCGCCGCCGCGGCGAGCGTCGCCGCCGCAACCCACGGTCCTTTCGTGATCCTCATCGTCCTTCTTTCTCCTCCGGGGAGCCGGGCGCGAACGAGAGCGCGTAGGCCGTCCCCTTCTTGAGGCCCCGCGTGAAGCCGCGCTGGGCCTGGCTCTCGGGCTCGAGCTCGACCGGCGCGCCGTCCTCGCTCGCGGCGACGGCCTCGAAGTCGACCTGATCGAGCCAGACCGCCGGCTTCACGACGAGCGTGACGACGCCGGGCCCGTCGAGGAAGACCTCCTCGAAGACGCAGCCCTCCACCGACGGCTCGCCGGTCGCGTCGTCGGCGACGTCGGCGGCCAGCGCGCGCGCGCGGAACACCCGCGCGAGGTCGCCCTTCTCGGCGCGGCCCTCGACGGCGACGACGTGCCCGTCGAGCGCCGCGGCGAGCGGGCCCGAGGGCGGCGCGCCGAACGTGAAGCGCGCGGATCGCGCGGCGCCGCTCACGGCGTCCGCGTCCGCGAGCGCCGTCGTCCCCCGCAGCAGGTCGACCGACGTCGGCTGCGTCATCTGGCCCCTCGCCTCGCCGGCCTGGTAGTGGCCCGGGTGCGCGTGCGCCTCGGGCACGGCCCACCGGGCGAGCCGCTCGAGCAGCGAGGGGCCGCCGCCCGGCGAAGGCCGCCGCGCCGTGAACGGGGCGCCCTCGAAGTAGTGGAGCGACCCGATCGCCAGGTGCGCCTTCGACAGCGTGATGGTCCAGCCGAGCGCGTTCGTGAACGGCGCGACCGACGCCGCGTCGGGCGCGATCTGCGTCGCCAGGGTCAGGCGCTTGCCGGAGGTCGCGCCGTCGCCTCCGGCGCCGCACCCGGCGGCGAGCGCGCCCGCCGCGAGCGCCGCGGCGAGGCGCCCCGCCGCGGCGAGGGCGGCGCGCCGGGGGGATCGGGTCTGTGGGGTGGTGGATGTCATCGAGGACCTCAGCCGATGTAGAGGGAGAGCGAAGCGAGGAAGCTGCGCGGGGCGCCGACCGTCACGTGCCGCGCGGGGAGGAGGTCGGGCGCCGCGCCGCGGGTGAAGCTCGAGGGGTAGACGAACTCGCCGTCGAACCACGACGCGTCGAGGAGGTTGTAGACGTCGAGCCCGAGCTCGACGCGGTGGTAGCGGACGTGCGCCGTCACGTCGGTGACGAGCGCGTCGTGGCCGACCTCTCCGAACGGCAGCGGGCGGCCGTGGAGCAGCGTCACGCCCGCGCCGGCGCGGGCCTCGAGGCGCCGGCCGAAGAGCGCGCCGAGGCGCGGCGTCACCGCGAGATCGGCGCGGGCGACGACCTGGGGCACGAAGGGGAGGAGATCGCCCGCCGCGTAGCGCCCCCCGGAGGCGGTGAAGGCCGCCCGGGTGTACGTCAGGCCGACGCTCGACACGAGCCACGGCGCCGGATGCGCCACCGCGTCGATGGCCACCCCGGTGCGGGCGGTGGCGGGCACGGGCTCGTTGCGGGCGGTCGCCTCGTCGAAGACGAGATCGTCACTGAGGCGCGTGTGGAACAGCGCCGCCGACGCCCGCACGCGCTCGTCGGCGTAGCGGAGCCCGGCCTCGGCGGAGAGCACCCGCGTGAAGGGGGTGCGCTCGCCGTCGCCGAGGCTGCGCGCCTGGGGCGAGCGGAACCCCTGGCCCACGCTGGCGAGCGCGCGGAGCCCGGGGAGCAGCACCACGTCGACCGTGCCCTTGCCGCCCACGTGGACGCCCATCGCGCTGCGCGCCTGCGCGCCCTGGCCGATGTCGTCGACGACCTGGTACGCGAGGCCGTCGGCGCGCAGCCCGCCGCGCAGCGTGATCCGCCGCGCCGGCCGGATCGACGCGTCGAGGTAGCCGGCGATGTCGGTCGCGCGGACCTTCGCGTCGACGAGCGTGGCGGTCGGCCTGTCGTCGACGGCCGCGAGGCGCCGCTGCGACTGCTCGATCCAGTCGGTGCGCGCGACGACGCCCGCCTCGAACGTGTCGCGGTCGGAGAGCAGCGGGAAGGCGAGCCGGTACGACGCGGTGGCGCCCGCCGTGATCGCCTCGTTGAGCTGCTGGGTGGCATCGCCGTTCGTGGGGTCCGCGAGGTACCCGGTGAAGTTCGAGCGCAGCCGGAGCGAGCGCAGCACGACGAACGGCGTGAGCGAGAGGCCCTCCCCGCGGGCGGCGCCGTCGCCCGAGCCGCGCAGATCGACGACGAGCTGCGCCCGCGACGAGTCGCCGCCCTGATCGGGATCGTACGAGGCGAAGCGGTCGACCTTGCCCGACTCGATGTCGCAGAGGCGCAGGACGCCGGCAGAGCCGCAGCGGGAGGCGAACGCCGACGCCATCACCCGCGCGGAGACGCCGGCGAGCGGCCGGTAGACGGCCTGCGCGACGAGCGAGGCCCGGCCGGCGGCGCGGGCGGGCCCGAAGCCGTCGGTCCCGTACGCCTCGAAGGCCGCGAACGTGGCGTCGTCCGCGTTCTCGGGGTGGTAAGCGAGGAAGAGCCGGCGCGCGCCGAACGAGCCCGCGGAGGCGGTGGCGGTGATCCCCGGCTCGCCGTAGGCGAGATCGAAGCGCATCGTCCCGGCGACCGCGAAGTCGCCCTGGCGCGGGTCGTACGATCCGGGCTGCGCGCGGAGCTCGCCGATCACCTCCGGCATCACGAAATGGAGGTCGGTATAGCCCTGGCCGTGGACGTTGGAGACCTCGTTGACCGGCGCGCCCGCGACCCAGATCTCGAGGTCCTGTCCATGGACCGCGTCGAAGCCGCGGAAGAAGATCTGGTGCGCCTTGCACTCGCCGCTGTGCTGGGAGGTGAACACGCCCGGCACGAGCTGCAGCACGTCGCTCGCCGTCCGGTGGGGCGCCGCCCGGATCTCCGCCTGCCCGCGCACCGACTCCGAGGCGCTGCGCGGCGGCGCCGCGCCCTGCACCACGACCGTGATGGGCGCGGCGTCGGACGCGGGCGAAGCGGCGCCCGCCGCACCGGAGGCGGGCGCCGCTGCGCCGGCGCCGCCGGAGGCATCGCCGCCCGCCGACGTTGCCGCCCCGGCCGCGGGCGGAGGCGCCGCGCCGGCGCGCGCAGGCGCGGCGCTGTCGCCGGCGCGCGCAGGCGCGGCGCTGTCGCCGGCGCGCGCAGGCGCGGCGGACGCGATGACAAGAAGCAGCGGGAGCGCCGTGCTCAGGGAGCGGATCACAGGTGGGCTGGCCAGTAGCACGATTTTATCGGTTCGTGTTATCATGCGGACGCGTGCGCTCGCCCGGCGGGCGCGCCGGCGGTTTGGTCGACGTCGCAGGCGGCGAGCGCGTTCGTGTGTTCGTCGGTGCCGTCGCTGTCTGCTGGCCGCCGAAGATTGCTCTGAGGCCGTCAGCGAGCCCTCTTCCGACGCCGTATCGACTCGCGCTCTCGGGCGGATCGCGATAGCGACAACATGTCGCATTCAGGCGAGGGGCGGCGCGGCCTATCGTGGCGCGCATCGTTCCTCGGGAGGACGCACATGGAATCCGGTCTTCGTGCATCACGGCTCTGGTTCCCGCTGGTCGGGGCGGCCCTCGCGCTCATGGCGTGCGGCGACGATGACGGGGTGACCCCTGTCGACGGCGCGTCGACCTCGACGGGCGGCGGGGGGGGCGGCGGGGCTGAGACGATCGCTGTCGAGCTGCAGTTCGAAGGCCGCGTCCGCGACGAGGTGTTCTCCTGCAGCGAGACGTACGCTGTCGGCAGCGCCTCGACGGACGTGGGGCTGAACGATTTCCGCCTCTACATCCACGACGTGCGCCTGCGCCGCGCGGACGGCGAGGAGGTGCCGCTCTCGCTCGAACAGGACGAGCTGTGGCAGTACCAGGACGTCGTGCTCCTCGATTTCGAGGACCGATCGGGCACCTGCGCCAACGGGACGGAGGAGACGAACGGCGTGGTGCGCGGGACGGTCCCGGCCGGGGACTACGACGGGCTGTCGTTCAAGCTGGGCGTCCCGTTCGACCTGAACCACGGCGACGCGTCGAGCGCGCCGTCGCCGCTGAACCTGACGGGGCTGTTCTGGAGCTGGAACGACGGGTACAAGTTCCTGCGCCTCGACAGCGTCTCCACGGCGGACGACAAGCCGTTCCTCGTGCACATCGGGAGCACTGGCTGCATGCCCGGCGCGGACGGCGGGGTGGCCGCGTGCGATCGCCCCAACGTCGCCGAGATCGTCTTCGAGGGCATCGACCCGCTCACGACGAAGGTGCTCGTCGACTATGCGGCGCTCGTCGCGGACAGCGACCTGTCGGCGAGCGCCGACGACATCCCCGGCTGCATGTCGGATCCGTCGGACTCCGAGTGTCTGCCGCTCTTCACCCATCTCGGCATCGACAGCACCGACGGCTCGCCGCGCCCCGATCAGCAGTCGTTCTTCAGGATAGACTAGGCGCCATGGCGATGTTCGCTTCGATGACCGCCCTCCGCCGCTCGGCGATCTCCTCCGCCCTCGCCGCGCTCGCGGCCCTCTGCTGTGCCTGCGGCGACGACGATGGCCCGGGCGGATTGACGGGGGAGGGCGGCGGTGGGGGAGGCGGCGCGGGCGCCTATGCGTGGGGGCTGCCGACGGGCTTTCCGGTGCCCAAGGTCCCCGAGGACAACCCGATGTCGCCGGCGAAGGTCGAGCTCGGCAGGCGGCTGTTCTACGACGTGCGCCTGTCCGGCAACGGCACGTACTCGTGCGGCTCGTGCCATCGCCAGGAGCTCGCGTTCACCGACCACCTCGCGAACGCCAAGGGCTCGACCGGCCAGCTGCACTCGCGCAGCTCGATGAGCCTGGCCAACGTCGCTTACCTCACGACGCTGACCTGGGCGAATCCGCTCATCGAAGCGCTCGAGGAGCAAGCGCTCCTCCCCATGTTCGGCGAGACGCCGGTCGAGCTCGGGCTCGCCGGCATGGAGGACGATCTCCTGGAGCGGCTCCAGGGCGAGCCGCTGTACCAGGACCTCTTTCCCGAGGCGTTCCCCGGCGACGACGAGCCCATCCGCCTCGCGAACATCACGAAGGCGATCGCGTCGTTCGAGCGGTCGCTGCTCTCCTACCGCGCGCCCTACGACCGTTACCGCTACGGCGGAGACCCCTCCGGGATGTCGGATGCGGCGCTGCGCGGGATGGATCTTTTCTTCTCCGAGAAGCTGGAGTGCTTCCATTGCCACGGCGGCTTCAACCTGTCGGACTCGGTGGAGCACGACGGCACCACCTTCACGGAGGTGATGTTCCACAACACGGGGCTCTACAACATCGACGGGAACGGCGCTTACCCGGACGGCAACGGGGGAGTCTACGAGATCTCCCACAAAGCGGCGGACATGGGCCGGTTCCGCGCGCCCACGCTGCGGAACATCGCCGTCACGGCGCCGTACATGCATGACGGCAGCATCGAGACGCTCGAGGGGGTGCTCGACCATTACGCCGCCGGAGGGCGCACGATCGAGGCTGGCCTCCCCAACGCCGGTGTGGGCAGCGAGAACAAGTTCAAGAGCGAGCTCATCAGCGGGTTCGATCTCACAGGAGAGGAGAGAGCGGACGTGATAGCCTTCTTGCAAACCCTGACGGACGATGAGTTTCTGAAGGACCCGCGCTTCGCGGATCCCTGGGCGGAGGCGCCGTGAGCCGGAGGCCTTTCCTGAGCCGGGCGCTCCTCGTGCCCGCGCTGGCGGCGCTCGCGTCGGCCGCGATGTACACCGGGGCGTGTGGTCACAGCTACGACCACACGTCGGGCGGGACGGCGTCCGACCCGAGCCTGAGCGACGTCATCTTCGAGGGCGGCGCGACCGACGAGGCCCTGGAGGCGCTGCTCGCCGTGGAGCCGAAGGACGAGCCCTCGCAGGGCACGGTGTTCGACGCGCCCGAGGACGGCGCGATGCTCCCCGGCGACGCTGCGCCGACGCTGACCTTCCACGTCGCGGGCGCGGCGCAGCGGACGGCGCCTCGGGCCGCGCCGACGCTGCGGCTCGCGGCCGCCGCGGCGCCGGGGGCGCGGGAGCTCGCCGCGCCGGGGGCGTCGATCGTCGCGGAGCTCGGGGCGCTCCTTGGGCCGGCGCGCGCCGCCTGGGCTCACGGGACGCCCATCAACGGGCGCGCTTACTTCCTGGTCTTCACGACGGCGGAGCGCGAGCTGCTGCTCCGGGTGTTCACGACCAAGCTGAGCTACACGCCGGACGCGGCGGCCTGGGACAAGCTCCGCGCTGCCGGCGGGCCGATCACGGTCAGCGTGATCAGCGCGCTGTTCGAGAACAACCGCATCGTGCAGGGCGGTGGTCCGTTCACGGGCGCGCCGGTCACGTTCACCCTCCTTCCCTGACCGGGGGCGAGCTGAAACCCGAGGCGGCGGCGCTCGCGGAAGGAGCGCTCGCGGAAGGAGCGCTCGCAGAAAGAGCGCCGCCGGCCGGAGCGCCGCAGGCCGCGAGGAAGGCCGCGGCCACCAGGGAGGTTCGCGGAGTTCGCATGGGAGCATCTTACCGGGCTCCGAGAGCTCCTGTTCAGCGCGGCGCTCCGGAGCGGCCGAGCGGCTCCCCGGCCGGGCCGCGGCCGCCCCGGCGGCCTTCCGAGGGCTACCCGCGCCCAGGGGGCTGACCCATGTTGCGCAGCGCGCGACGTGATGAGCGAGGGGCATCGTGTCCAGACGGAAGAGAAAACCTGGGGGAGCGAGCTCGGTGAGCCGTCGCGAGCGCGACGACGCGATGCGGGAGCGCGATGACGAGCGAGCTCGGCTCGCCGAACGCGACATGCACGGCACGCACGGAGAGGGGGCCTTCATCATGACCATGAGGACGAGCGGGCGGGCGGAGCACGAAGCCACCGCAGGACACGCGGAGTCCGCGATCACCAACAGCCTGGAGCAGGTGCGCGACATCCTGTGCGGCGCCCAGTTCCGCGAGCTCGCTCGCCGGCTCTCGCACACCGACGCTCAGGTCGCCGCCCAGGCGGAGGAGCTGCGGAGTGAAGCGTGGCGGCGTCTGGACATGCTGGAGGCGCACATGCGCAGGGAGATCGAGGCGCTCGGCGCGTCGATCGAGGCCCAGCGCGCGGCCGCCGACGGCGCGCTCGGCAGCATCGCGCGCGAGTCGCGGGAGGCGCTCGAGCTGATCGCGCAGCGGGTCCAGCGGCTGGAGGAGCTCGTGGCGCGCACGCAGCGCGAGCTCCGGCAGCAGATGCTCGACCAGTCCAAGGCGTTCGCCGACGAGGCGCGGCGCACGCGGAGCGATCTGAGCGCGATGCTCGAGCGCGAGCTGGCCGCCGTGTGGGCCGACGGCGCCGATGCGCTCGCGCCGGACGCGCCGGTGCGCGAGGCGGCCGCGGAGTCGGAGCGGTACCAGAAGGCGGAGCGCCGCTCGGACGAGGCAGCGTGAGGCGGCCGCGCCGCTCCGCCCAGCGGAGCGGGCGCGGCGGTCCGGAGAAGAACGATGCGAGAGCCGAGAGCGCGCCGCGAGGCGCCTCCGCCGAGAAAGACGCTCGAAGACCTCCGCCCCCTGCTCGTGGGCCCCGAGCAGCACCGGATCCAGCGGATCGAGGAGCGGCTGGACCAGTCCATGGTCGAGATGGTCGCGGGGGCGCTGCCCGAGGCGGTGATCGAGAGCCGCAAGAAGGGTGAGGCGCTCTCGTGGGCGCTGGAGCCGCTCCTCACCAGCGCGATCCAGGAGCGCGTGCGCCGGGACCCGGGGGCGTTCGCGGACGCGATCTCCCCCGCCATGGGGCCGGCCATCCGCAAGGCCGTGCACTGCGCTCTCCGGGCGATGATCCAGCGCCTCAACGAGGCGGCCGCCCTCGGCCTGTCCTGGCGGAGCATGCGCTGGCGCGTCGAGGCGCGCCGCACGGGGCGCCCCTTCGCGGAGGTGGTGCTGCTCCGCTCGATGGTCTACCGGACCGAGCAGCTCTTCCTTGTCCACCGAGGGACGGGGCTCGTCCTCGAGCACCTCAGCGCCGACGAGATCCCCTACAGGGATCCCGATCAGGTCACGGCGATGCTCACCGCCATCGACGCGTTCGCCCACGACGCGTTCCGGACCGACGCGCGGCTGGAGCGCTTCCGCGTCGGCGATCTGACAGGGTGGGTCGAGCACGGCCCGTCGGCGCTCCTCGTGGCCATCGTGCGCGGCGTGGCGCCGCCCGCGTACGGGCTCGTCCTGTGCGAGACGCTGGAGCGCGTCCACCTCGCGTACGGCGGTGAGCTCGCCGGCTTCCGCGGCGATCGGACGCCGTTCTCGGGCGCCCGCGAGCTGCTCTCGCGCTGCCTCCAGCAGCAGCGCCAGCCGGTCCCGCGCCGAGCGTGGGCCGTGCTGATAGCGGCCGCCCTGCTGGCCGCGGTCGCCGCGGCCGCGCTCGTCTTCTCGGTGCGCGCCTCGCGGGAGGAGCAGCGCCGCGTCGACGGCTGGGGCGAGGCGCTGCAGCGCGAGCCCGGCCTGCTGGTCACCGCGGCGGAGCGGCGCGCCGGCCAGGTCGTGTTCACGGGCCTCCGCGACCCGCTCGCCGCGGACCCGAGGGCCGTGCTCGAGCGCGGCGGCCCCGTGCGCCAGGAGGTCATCCTGCGCTTCGAGCCCTTCGCCTCGCTCCATCCGCAGATCGTCGAGCGCCGGGTGGCGCGCGCGCTGGCGCCGCCGCCCGGGGTCACCCTGGCGCTGCGCGGCGGCGCCGTCGTGGCCAGCGGGGTCGCGCCCGAGCGCTGGATCGAGCGCGCGCGCTGGTCGGCGGCGGTGCTCCCCGGCGTCTCGGGGTTCGACGGCGAGGCCCTGACGGCGCAGGAGTCGATCGACCGCGCGCGCGCGGCGGCGCGCTCCCTCGAGGCGATGGAGCTCTTCTTCCGCCGCGGCGCCGCGCGGCTCTCCGGCGAGCAGGCCGCGCGCCTCGACGAGGTCGCGGCCGCTGCCGAGCGGCTGATCGCCCGCGCGCGCGAGGCCGGCATGACCGCCGAGATCCGCGAGATCGGCTATGCGGATCCCGTCGGATCGGACACGTCGAACCGAGCGCTCAGCCAGGCCCGCGCGGAGCACGTCGCGGCCGAGCTCGTCGCGCGGGGGATCCCGGCCGATCGCCTGCGGGCGAGCGGCGGGGGAACGCGGCGCGAGGTCGTGCCCCCGTCCTGCGCCGGGGGCGCGGCGCGGGCCGGGTGCCTCGCCGGCGCGGACGAGCGCCGCGCGCGCAGCGTGATCTTCCTTGTGGACCTGCGCGCGGAGAGCAAGGACTGAGTCATGGCGGAGAAACGCAAGGTCTGCGTGCTGGGCGCGACGGGGGTCGGCAAGACAAGCCTCGTCGCCCGCTTCGTGCGCAGCATCTTCTCCGAGTCTTACCGGACGACCATCGGCGTGACGATCGAGACACGGCGCGTGAGGTGCGATGAACGCGAGCTCGACCTCATCCTCTGGGACCTGAGCGGAGAGGACGAGTTCCAGGCCGTCCAGACGTCGTACCTGCGCGGCTCCGCGGGCTGGCTCCTCGTCGTCGACGGCACGCGGCGCCTCACGGCGGAGACCGGGTTTCGCCTCTACACCGCCGCGCGGACGATCGTCGGAGAGGTCCCGGCCGTCGTCGTCCTGAACAAGGCCGATCTCACCGCGGCGTGGGACATCGACGACGCCACCGAGGCCAGGCTGAGGAGGGCGGGCCTCTGGATCACGAGGACGAGCGCCAAGACCGGCGCCGGGGTCGAAGGCGCGTTCAACGCGCTGACGCGCGCCATGCTGGCGAGCGAAGCGCCTTCGTTGCGGGGTTGATGGACGTGGACACGTGGCTCCTCGCGGCGCTGGACAAGCTCGTCCTCGAGCGTTTGCACGACGGGACCTTCGTCATCCGCGGCGAGCCGCCGCCGTGGTTCCGAAGGCTCGGGTTCGCGCCGCCGTGGCGCGACTCGCCGCTCCCGATCGATCGCGCGCTGCCCTTTCTGGAGGTGTTCCTCCCCGAGGCGGAGCAGGCCTGGTCCGCGGAAGGCGCGCCGGGCGTGCAATCCGACTTCTGGACGCAGATGATCGGCGACGAGGCGCTCCACCTCGAGGCGACGGCGCTCCGCGTGGGCTCGTCGCGGCTGCTCGTGATCACCCGGAACGACGCGCTGTTCCAGGAGCGCCGCCGCGTCCTCCAGCGGGCGCGCGAGCTCCGCCTCGTCCACGAGGCGCTGTCGCGCGAGGTCGAGCGGAAGGATGTCCTCGTCCACTGCATCGTCCACGACCTCTCCGGCCCGCTGAACAGCCTCCTCGGCGCGCTGTCCCTGCTGGGAGAGCAGCCGCTCCCGGAGAAGAGCGGCGCGCTCGCCGCGGTCGCGCTGAAGGCCGCCCTGCGGCAGCGCGAGCTGATCCGGGAGATCCTCGACGTGTTCACCGCCGAGGGCCAGGCGTCCGACGCCTCCAGCGGCGACCTCGCCGCGGCGGTCGACGTGTGCGGCACCGTCGCTCGGGTCGTCGAGGCGCTCCTGCCCATGGCGCGCAGCCGGGGGGTGTGCCTGGAGGCGCCGCCGGAGATCGGCTGCGCGCGGACGTGCACCGTCGTCGGCGAGGAGCGCAGGCTCGCGCGCGTGGTCTCCAACCTCGTCGAGAACGCGCTCCGGTTCACGCCTCCGCGCAGGTCGGTGCGCGTCGCAGTGCACGATGAGCCCCGGTGGGCTCGCGTGACGGTGGAGGACGACGGGCCTGGCGTCTCCCCTGCCATCGCGCCGCGCCTGTTCCAGAAGTTCGCGCACGGCGGCGACCCCGGCGCGGGCAGCGGCCTCGGGCTCTATGGCGCCCGGATCGCGGTGGAGCGGTGGGGCGGGGCGATCGGGTACGAGGCGCGGCCGGAAGGAGGGGCGCGGTTCTGGCTCCGGCTGCGGCGCGTCGGCGCGGCGGGCGAGGCGGGTGGCGGCGAGGCGCAAGGGGAGTGATGCCATGGCCAAGCTCATGCTGGTCGACGATGACTCGGGGACGCTCGCGTGGATGGCCGAGGCGCTGCAAGGCGCGGCGTACGAGGTCCGGTCCGTGCGCGGCGGGAGCGCGGCGCTGGAGCTCCTCCGGACGTGGACGCCGGACCTCATCCTGGCCGATTTCCTGATGCCCGAGATGGATGGCTTCGCCTTCAACCGGCTGGTGCAGTCGCGCGAGCGGGTGCCCGTGATGCTCGTCTCCGTCGTGAACCAGCCGGCAGAGGCGATCCTGCGAGGGGTCGCCGGCTACGTGCGCAAGCCCGTCACCGCGGGGGAGCTCCGCGCCGCCGTCGAGCGCGTGCTCGGCGCCGTCGAGGGGGTCACCCTCCTCGTCGTGGACGACGACGCGGACATCCGGGAGTGCTACCGGCTGATCCTGGAGCCGCGCTTCAGCGTGCTCGAGGCCGAGAACGGGCGCGACGCCCTGGCGCTGCTCGCGCGCGAGCCCGTGGCGCTGGCCATCGTGGACGTCCACATGCCCGTCATGAACGGGGTGGAGTTCATCCGCGCGATGCGCGACGACGCGAGGTTCTGCACGATCCCGGTCGTGGTGCAGACGAGCGACCGGGCCGCCGCGCGCGCGCCCGTCTGGACCGATCTGCACGTGGCGCAGACGATCCTGAAGGACGAGTTCCTCGACTGGCTCATGACCCAGATCGACGCGCACCTCGCGCCGGCGTCGCCGCGCGAGGCCGAGCGCGCCTGGTCGACCGCGAGCCGGTGAGCGCCGGGCGCCGCTCCTCCGGCGAGCGCGAGCGCGGCCCGCCCGGGCGCCGTCAGCCCGGCGTCCACTGCGGGTTCGCGGTGAACAGCCCGGACCCGAAGCTGATGTCGTAGGCCAGGAACAGGCCGAACCCCACGCTGAGGAGGCTGGCCACGGCGCCGAAGGCGTAATGTATCCCGCTGGTGCGAGCGCGCGCGTAGGCGAACGGCAGCGCGAGCACCCCGGTGATGAGCGTCATCCCGGCGATCGTGCCCACGCCGAACAGCGCGATGTAGCCGATGCCCCACCGCGGGTCGCGCACCGTGGTGAGCACGAGGAGCGCCACCGCGGCCGAGCCCGCGAGGCCGTGGACCACGCCGATGAGCAGCGGCCGGAGGCTCGCATAGACGCGCGAACCGCCGAACACGCGGTCCGCCCAGCCGAGGTCGTGCCGGTGGCCGTCGCGGTGAGCGACATGCGCAACATGAGCAGCGTGCTCGACCGGAGCGACGTCGGGCGCCGGCGGCTCGCCCCGCCGGACCGCCCGGTAGAGCCGCGCCAGGTGGTACACCCCGAGGCCGATCAGCATCAGGGCGACCGCGAGCTCCATGGCCAGGCCGACGTGCGGCGGCACCACGAGCCCGAAGAGCAGGATGGCGCCGCCGATCACCATCAGCGTGAGCGTGTGGCCGACGCCCCACATCGCGCCGATCAGCAGCGCCGTCCCGAGGCTCCGCACCCGGCTCACGACGGTCGCCACCGCGATCACATGGTCCGCGTCGGTCGCGTGGCGCATCCCGAGAGAGAAGCCGAGGAGCAGCAGCGGAAACGCTGAGGCGAACATGTCCCTCTCGTAGCACGGACGGCGCGCATCGTGTCACGCTGTGCGTGGCCGCCTGCTTCCGCCTCCGGCCGGCTCGCTCCGGCCTGTCGCGGCGAGCGCCATGTCAGCTCAGCATGTCAGTTCGCGCGGTCTCGACTGAGCGCGTCGATGGCCTGCTGCATCCAGACCGCGTCTTCTTCGGCCTGCTTCAGGCCGTGCATCATCTGCTGGCGCAGCACACCCGTGGTCTGACGGATACCCCGCCGAAAGACATCGGCCGCGCGCTCGTGGACGACCTTGAGCCACGGGGCGAGGTCGCGCTTGTCGAGCGGCCCTGGAGCGTCCAGGACGGTGATGCAGGCATCGATGGCCTCGCGCATGGATCGGGACTCGAGCGCGTCGGCGAAAGCGGAGAACTGGAGCAGCGACTCTCGCAGCGCAGCGCGTCCGGTCGATGAGACTCTGTCTGTCATGGCCGCGCTCAGCCTACCACCTGGGCGACGCCTCCGCCCGTGCGCGCGCTGCGATTGCGCGTCAGCGCAGGCGGGATCGCCCCGCCGTCTCCAGCAACATCGCGAGCACGAGCGGATCGCCGAGGCCTTGCTCTGCGCCCATGTGCGCGCGGAGGCGCGACAGGCGCGCCGCGTCCTCCAGGAACAGCGGTTCGTTCAGCCGGGTCGCGGCCTCGTGCAGGATGCCCTCGCGCTCGGAGAGGAGCGCGGCGGCGCCGGCGCGATCGCCGCGCGCCACGCGGGCAGCGGCCTCCGCGAGCGACTCGCCCGCGGCGAAGCCCTGGAGCGCGCGCGTCATCGACGCGTCGATGGACGCCGCGCTGGCGGCGTCGCTGTCCGCATAGCGCACCTCGATGGGGATCTCCTCGATCACGTTCCTCTTGGCGAGCCGATCTTTGTACTTGAGCTCGACGATCGCGACGGCTCGCCTCCCCGCGCCGGGGCCGGCGCTCAGCTTGAGCAGCAGCGCGTGCCGATCATCGCGGGCGAACACGGGCATGAAGAAGCGCATGCCCCCCTCGGCGTCGTCGCGTCGGTCGGCCGCGATCCCGTCCCGCGACTGGGCGGCGACGTCGGCCGCGATCTCCTGGGCGCGGACGCGGGAGGCCTCGGCGCCGTCCAGCCGGCGCGAACCGTAGACGCGGAGCAGATCGACGCCCGCCTTCAGGCGCACGCGCACCTCGACCGCGGTCGCGACAGGGTCGAGGCGCTTGTCGAGCTCGGTCGACAGCGCGGGAGCGATCTGCTCCGGGTGTCGCAGGTAGTAGTAGCCGCCGGCCCCGTCGCTCGCGATCGAGCTCATGAGCTGGCCGTCGAAGTCCTCGCCGAGCCCGAGCGCGCTCGTCTGGATGCCGCGCTGGAAGGCGTCGAGGGCGAGCCACGCCAGGCGCTCGCGGTGGGTGAGGCCGCTCGTCGCCCGGCCGTCGGAGACGAGCAGCACCACGCGCACGGCGTCCTCGGGGATGCCCGGCCGGCTCGCCTGCGCGTAGCCCAGCGAGAGCCCCGCGCCGATGTTGGTGCCGCCGCCCTCGCGGAGCCCCTCGATGGCGCGGCGGATCGCCGCGCGGCGCGGGCCGACGGGGCCGTCCTCGATCACCACCTCGGCGTCGCTGGAGAAGGCGGTGAGCGAGAAGTCGTCGGCCGGCGCGAGCCGATCGACGAGCGCCTGCGCGGCGCGGCGGGCGCTGTCGATCGGCGCGCCGGCCATCGAGCCGCTCGTGTCGAGGACGAGGTGCACCGAGAGGTGCGGCCGCGCGGGCGCCGCCGCCGCCGCGGAGCGGAGCGCGAGGCGCAGGTGGAAGGCGCCGCCGCCCGGGCCGAGCGCGGCGCGCTCCAGGTCGGCGCGCAGGCCGAGCGCCTTGTCCGGGGCGAGCGGCACCTCCGGGGCGTAGCGGGCGGCGACGTCGCCGACGAGCTCGCGCTCCGCCGCGGGCACGACGCCGCGCGCGAGGGCGGCCTCGAACGCGGCGAGGTGGCCGCCCCCGGGCCGGTACGTGGTGGCGAAGCGGCCGTTCGGATCGAGGGCGACCTCGGGCTCCGGCGCGTAGGCGGCCGCGCTCCGCGCCGAGACCGGCGGCGAGTAGGCGAAGGCGCGCCCATGGCCGCTCCCGAACCCCTGGCCCGACCCGGCGCCCGCGCCGTGCCCGATCGTCCCGATGGATCCGGGCCCGAGCGCCGCGCTCTCGCCGGCGAGGCCCCCGTAGCCGGCGAGGGGGAGGCCCGCGCCGCCTGCGGGCGACCCGGCGCCGTCGAGCCCCCACGGCGCCGTGGGGGCGCCCGGATCGCCGCCGCCCCCGGCGTTGAGCAGCCCGATCATCCCGAACTCGGCCGAGTCGCGCAGCGCCTCCTGCCGCGCCACGTGGGGATCGGGGCTGTCGCTCGGGCCCTGGACCCCCCACTTGTTCCCCGTCGCCGACGCGCGCGGTGTGGACGACGATGGGTGGCCCATCGACCCTTCCTCGCCCTTGGCTCGCGTCCCTGTGCCGCCCTCCTTCGCGTCGGAGGCGGGCGCGCCCTCGCGCTCGAGCGCCGCGCCCAGCTCGCGCTCATCGGCGGACGCGAGGTACTGCTGCACGAGCGCGATCCGATCCGCGCTCATGCCCGTGGACGGGTCGACGAGGGGCGGCGCCCAGCGAGCGAGGGCGCCGAGGAGCCCGAGGTGCAGGGCCGCCGAGACGGCGTGGAGGGCGAGGCTCTTCCGGCTCACGAGCGAGCGGCCCACGCGCTCGCCGGCGGCGGCATCGGCGCGGATCTGGATCCGCACGCCCGCGATCTCGACGTCCACGCGGCCCTGCGCGGGCAGGGGCACGAGCGTGGCCCCGGGGATCGCCGCGCGCGCCGCGCGCTCCACGCCGACATGCAGCTCCCGCGCCGCGGCCGCGGACAGCGGCGCGCCGCCGGGGGTGAGCGAGAGCGTCCCCGTCGCGGCGCCCAGCAGGACGAAGCCGACGCGCCCGGCGCCGTCGACCTCGAGGAGCGGCGCGCGGCGCGCGCCGAGCAGGCGCCCGGGGAGGAAGCAGTCGCACGGGCGACCGTCGTCGCGCCCCTCGCCGACGTCGAACGCGCGCGGCGGCGTCAGGTGCTGGACGAAGAGCACGGTCGTGCCCCAGGAGATGACGATCTCCACGGAGCGCACCGGCCCCTCGGCCTCGCCGGCGCTCGCCGCGTCGGGCTGCCTCGCGGCGGTGAGGTTCGGATCGGTGGCGGCGCCGCCATCCACGGCGTCCGTCGTGTTCGCGCTGGGCATAGATCTCCCCTGTGCGCCGCGCGGAGCGGCGCGCTCACGTCCCCTGGAACCGCGCGGAGGACGCGCGGATCCGCGTCCTTCAGGCGGGCGCTCGGCCGCGTTGGCCGGCTGTCCGTCGTGCCTGCGGAATGACAGCGGCGGCGCGGCGAGGTTCCGGGGGCGAGGGGGTTGGGTGAGGCGGGGGCGCTGCCCCCGCGATGGCCTGCTCGAGGACGGCGTGGTACCGCCCGCTGGGCGTAGCGATATCGTCGCGGTCGGCCATGCCGCCGCCGCGCCCAGCCCGGCGGAGCGCAGGGCCGGAAGCAAGGTCACGAGGTGGATTCGATGAAGGACGCAACCAGGGTGGATCCCTCTCCCCACGTCGAGCTACCCCCCGTCCCGCAGCTCCCTGGCGGCCCCGACCCGGCGCAGCCGGTGCCGCGATCGCCGGTCGAGGGCGTCGATCTCCCCACCTACGCGCGCATCTCCGCCGAGCTCGCCGAGGCGCCTGCCGAGCGGGCCAGCGTCCTCTCCTCGCACGGGCTCGACGAGATCCGCTGGATGGACGTCGAGAGGACGTGGCTGCTCCGCGTCGCGACCGCCGCGCTCAAGGCGGATCTCTCGCTCGGGCAGGATCTCGACCGCGCCTATGCCGCGGCGCAGGCGGCGCTCGGCCCACCTGCGCCCACGATGCCGCTCGAGGACTACGCCCGCCTCGCCGCGCGCATCGAGGCGGGCGAGCCTCCGGGCGTCGTGCTCGCGGGCGCCGGGCTCTCGCTCGCGGCCTACGCCCGGCTCCAGCGCGCCTGGACGGCGCGGCTCGCGGCCGACCCGGCGCTCGCGCGGACCTACCGCGCGATGGTGGCCGCGGCGCGGCCCGGGCCGGACGCGCCCAGGTGAGCCGCCGGCGCGCCGGCGGCTCACCGCGCCGCGCCCGTCAGACCTCGACCTCCTCCGCCGGCGGCGAGAGCGCTTGCAGCACCTCGAAGAACCGCCTGGCTTGCTCCGGGGCCGCCGCCATCGCGCGCGCGAAGTGGCGCGAGAGGCGGAGGTAATCGGCGATCGACAGCCCGCGCGCCGCGAGCGGCTGCGCCGGCGAGCCGGCCGCCTGGATCGCGGCGACCAGCGCCGCATACCCCTCGACGTCCATCGCCGGCAGCGGCCTGAGCGCGTCCTGCGCCTTCGAGAAGGCGTCCGAGTAGACGAGGGGGATGCGCGCGCGCTCGGCGTGGTCCATCACGTCGTCGCCCATGCGCTGCGTCCAGTACAGCGTCACCTCGTTCCACTGCGCCTCCGTGAGCCCGCGCGCCTCGAGCAGCCGCGCGAGCGCGCGGTCGCCCTCGGCGATCTCGGCGGAGATCTGCGCGTGATCGAACAGCGTCACGCCGTGCGGCGCGCCGCGCGCCGCCGTCTCCTCGTCGTCCTCGTCCCTTCCTCCCGCCGGCACCCGGGCATCGTCGCCGCCCTCACGGCACGTGTCCAGCCCGGGCCGGCGCCGCTGCCCGCGAGGGCGCGCTCAGGGCGCCATCGTGAACTGCAGGTCGGGCAGCATGGCGTTGAGCTCGTCGAGGACGACCTGGATATGGCGGCTGCGCACCTGACGGCCGATGTTCATCAGGCTGTCGGTATCGGCGAGGTGCGCGTGCCCGGCGCTGTATTCGTCGTCCACCGGCAGCGCGCTGCCGGCCGCCGTCGGCAGCGTGTGCCCGAACTCGTGCGGCAGGGTGTAGAACCGGCTCCTCGTTTGATTCGCGGCGTTCCCGACCGCGTGCGGGATCCCGTCGAGGTGATCGAGCTGGATCTGGCGCGCGCCGAAATCGACCCAGCTCCGCGGCGAGGGGGTCCCCGGCGCGAGCTTTTTCACGTTGACCGTCCAGTGGCCCCCGGAGAGGACCCACCGAACGTCGAATTCGACGGGGAGGTCGCGCGCTGGATTGGACAGCGGGTGCGCGCCCGTCGGCCGGACCCGGAGGCGGCGGCTCCACGTGCCCCAGACGTGCCTGTCGACGGTGCCGTGGAACCGCCGCCGCTCCCTCAGGGTCCACGGCTGGGCGCCGGGGTCGATTTGCCAGACATAGCGCCACTCTTCCTGCACGAAGATGTGCCCGGTTCGCGTATCGAGATCGATGACTCCCCAGGTCGCGCGGCGGACGATGTGGCCCATAGCGACATCGATGGTAGCGCCGGCCCTGCCTCCGGGTCGATCGCCTCGCGGCGCGCCCTGCGCCCGGGGCCTGGCCGGGGTTGAACGGCGCGGGGCGACACGGGCCGCATGGCGTCATGCAGGCGCGCTGACGTCCGGCCGCTATGGAAATATCCCTGGATGAAACCTGCCGTTGCCGGTGTCGTGCGCGCCATTCGACGGGTGCGCGGCGGCGCGCGCCTCGTGTATCCTCGGGTGGATAGCGCGGGGCGCGAGGCTTCTTCAGGAACACAGGAGGACCGCATGACGGTGCGAGCGAAGCGGGCTGCGGCGGTGCGAGCGATCGACGTTCCTCCCCGCCCGGCAGGCGCGCCGGCCGCGGATGCGCCGCCCGCATCGCAGGAGCAACCGGCGCCCGCCGGGCTCCTCGCCGCGCGGCTCGTCGCCTTCGACGCGCAGGCCCGCACGGCCCGGCTGTCGCTCGGCGGCGCCGAGATCGATGCGGTGCTCGACGAGGCGCTCTCGCCGGCCGTGCTCGCCACGGCGCTCGTCCGCGGCGAGCGGCTCGTCGTCCAGCGTGAGGGCGAGGGCTGGGTCGTGCTCGGCGCCCTGCGCACCGCGCCCACGCCCGGCGTCGACGAGGGGGACGAGTTCCTCATCAAGGCGCGCCGCGTGCTCGTCGCCGCAGAGCACGAGTTCGCGATCGCGAGCGGCGCGGCGAGCCTGGTCGTCCGCGCCCATGGGCTCATCGAGACCCTCGCGCACGACATCACCGCGCGGGCCTCGGGCATCCACAAGATCGTCGGCCGCATCATCCGGCTCAACTGAGGCTGACGGTGGAGCAGCTTCTCTCGCTCTCCCTCGAGTGCGGCGCGATCCCGGGCGGCCTCGCCGCGACCTCCGCGGTCGTCGTGGAGGCAATCTCGCAGCCGACCCACGCCACGGTCGAGCTCGTCGGCACCGACGACCTCGACCTCGACCTCGAGCGGCCCGTCGGCGAGAAGGCCCACCTCGCCCTCGCCATCGACGGCGCGCCGGTGCGCCATTTCCACCTCGTCGTGTCCGCGGTGCGGTTCGACGGCGTGCAGCACGGCCATCAGCGTCGCTATGTCGTCGAGCTCGTCCACGAGCTCGCGCTCCTGTCCCTGCGCGGCGACGTGCGCATGTTCCAGGAGAAGGACGCGAAGGCGATCGTGTCCGAGGTGCTCGAGGGCGCCGGCGTCCCCAGCGGCGACGTCGCGTGGTCGCTGCAGCGCGCGCTCGGCGAGCGCACGTACTGCGTCCAGTACCGCGAGACGGACCTGAACTTCGCCTCGCGGCTGCTGGAGCACGAGGGCATTCATTACTTCATCCACGACGACAGCGGCGGGACGCACGTCACCTTCGCCGACGCGCAATCGAGCTTCCCGCCCATCGAGGGCGCCGCGCAATGGTCCATCGTCGAAGGGCGCGAGCACGGCGCGGGAGTGCTCGATTTCGAGCTGGAGACGATCGCGACGCCCGAATCGGCGGCCGTCGGCGATTACAACTTCGAGACGCCGCAGATCGACCTCACGTCGTCCCACGCCGGCGCCGCGTCGCCGCGCGGCGAGCGCTTCGAGTACGCCGCCGGCCACAGGACGCCGGACGAGGGCGCGGCGCTCGCGAAGATCCGCTGCGAGGAGCTCCTCGCCCGGGCCCGCGTCGGCACCGGCCACAGCGATCGCTGGACGTTCCGCGCCGGCTCGTGGTTCGAGCTCGAGAACACGGCCGCCGCGCACCTGTCGCAGAAATACCTGCTCACCTCGGTGCGGCACGAGGTCGTAATCCGCGGGCTCGACGGCGACGACAGGCGCTCTTATATCAACCGCTTCACCGCCACCCCGCACGCGGCCACGTTCCGCGCGCCGCGGGCCGCCGCGCGCCCGCGGCTCCGGGGCGCGCACGCCGCGGTCGTCACGGGGCCCGGCGGCGAGATCCACACCGACCAGCTCGGCCGCATGAAGGGCAAGTTCTTCTGGGACCGCCTGGGGAAGGACGACGACACGAGCTCGTGCTGGATGCGCGTCGTCCAGCTCCCCATCGGCGGATCCATGGCCCTCGCGCGGATGACCTGGGAGATGTCGATCGTCTAT
Organism: Sorangium sp. So ce281; assembly: GCF_051527395.1. Taxonomy (NCBI): domain Bacteria; kingdom Pseudomonadati; phylum Myxococcota; order Polyangiales; family Polyangiaceae; genus Sorangium; species Sorangium sp. So ce281. Next base: position 7,624,358 of record NZ_CP150322.1, on the reverse strand, counting down.
TTCGACGGCGATCCCGACCGGCCCATCGCCGTGAGCCGGATGTACAACGCCGAGAAGGCGTCGCCCTACGCCTATCCGGCCGCGAAGACGCGGATGGCGCTCCAGACCGCGTCGAGCCCGGCGAGCGGCAAATCCAACGAGATCCGGATGGAGGACGGCGGCGGCGGGCAGGAGTTCTTCGTCAACGCATCGAAGGACTTCGACGGGCAAACGAACAACAACAAGACCGAGAAGGTGGGCGTCGACGAGCAGGTGGAGGTGGGCGTCGACGAGGAGATCACGATCGGCGCGAGCCAGACCGTGTCGATCGGAGCGAACCAGACCGCCACCGTGGGCGCCGACCAGGGCGTCCAGATCAAGAGCGATCGCACGGTGTCGATCGGGGCGTCCGAGACCGTGTCGGTGAGCGGCAACATCAGCCAGCTCATCGCGGGCAGCGACACCGAGACGACCGGGGGCAGCCACACGACGCTCGCGGCGCTCGGCATCGACAAGACGGCCACGTCGAGCTACGCGCTCACGGTCGGCGGGTCGATGATCTCGGCGGCCGGCATGGGGGTCTCGGTCGCGGTGGCGGGCGCCAAGTCCGAGACGGTCGGCGGCGCGAAGATCACCGCGTCGGGCAGCTCCGTCACCGAGTCCGTCGTCGGCGCCTACGCCGCGACGGTCGGCGGCGCGTGCGTGCACGCCGCGGCCGCGAACCGGGTCGCCGGCACGAAGGGCCCCGCGGCGGTGACGGTCGGCGGCCTGGCGTCGATGAACGCCGCGGGCAAGATCGCGATCAAAGGGAAGAAGATCCACCTCCTCGTCGGCGGGGTGGCGAACCTGCTCGGCGGCGGCGGCGTGCTCACGCTCACGCCCGCCTCCGCGAGCTTCGCGGGCCTCATCACCCTCGACGCCTCGGGGAGCATCAAGATCTCCGGCAACCCGAACCTGGTGGGCTGATGGCGCGCGTCGTCGAGCTCTCCGTGGACGGCGCCGCGCTCGAGGTCTCGCGGCTGACGGGCACCGTCGCGCTGTCCTGCCCCTACGTGCTCTCGGCCGACGTGTTCGCGCAGGGCGGCGCGCCACTCCCCGGCGATCTCCTGGGCAAGCCCTACGAGCTCGTGCTCACCGACGGCTTCGGCGCGGCGCTGCCTGTCCGCGGGGTGGTCCTCTCGGCCGTCCGCCACGTCGGCGACGTCGTGGAGGGCGCGCGGCTCGAGCTCACGCTGGGCTCGCCCGTCGCGGCGCTCACGATCGGGCGCGACAGCCGCGTGTTCCAGGAGATGACGGTCGTCGAACTCGTGAAGAAGGTCCTCGAGCGCGGCGAGGTGACCGACGTCGAGTGGCGCACGAGCGCGGCGTACGCGAAGCGGCCGTACACCGCGCAGTACCGGGAGAGCGACTGGGACTTCGTCCAGCGGCTCCTCGACGAGGAGGGCATCTATTACTGGTTCGAGCACGAGGGCGGCGCGACGAAGCTCGTCTTCGGCGACGACTCGACCGGGGCGGCGCCGATCGACGGCGGCGCGGAGCTCTCGTACCGGGACGACGCGTTGCTGCTCGAGACGGAGGGCGCCGTCTACCGGGTGACGAAGCGCGCCGCCGTCGCCCACGAGGCGGTCCGCCTCCGCGATTACAACCACGAGAAGCCGCGCCTCCGCCTCGACGAGAAGGCCGGCAGCGGCGCGCGCGAGCTCTACGACTTCCCGGGGCGGTTCGCGGTGCCGGGCGACGGGGAGCGCCGCGCGCAGGTCCGGCTGGAGGCGCTGCGCGCGCGCCGCGTCGTCGTCGCAGGCGAGACGACCACGACGCGGCTGCGCGTCGGCCGCACCTTCGATCTGGCGGAGCACCCGGTGGAGGGGCTCGACGGCGGCTACCTCGTCGAGCGCGTCACGTACATCGTCTCGGACCAGCGCGGCGCGTCGGCCGGCGAGAGCGAGCCGGTCCGCCTCGCGTGGGTCGCGATCCCGAAGGCGACGCCGTACCGCGCGCCGCGCCGCGGGCCGGTCACGCGCGATCCGGCCGGCCCGGAGACCGGCGTCGTCGCGGGCGCGCCGGGCGAGGAGATCCACCCCGACAAAGCCGGCCGCGTCCGCGTGCAGTTCTACTGGGATCGCGAGGGCCAGCGCGACGACAAGGCGTCGACGTGGATGCGCGTCGGCCAGTTCGCGCTCGGCGGCTCGATGGTCCTGCCGCGCGTCGGCTGGGACGTGCTCGCGCATCACGCCGAGGGCGACATCGATTCCCCCTACGTGAGCGCGCACCTCTACGACGGGCGGTTCCCCGTCCCGTACGGCCTGCCCGGCAACAAGACGCGAACCGCGTGGCAGACCGCGACGACGCCGGGCGGCGGCTCGTCGAACGAGATCCGGTTCGAGGACAAGAAGGGCAGCGAGGAGATATTCATCAACGCGTCGAAGGACATGAACGTCGTCGTCGGCGACAACAGGATGGAGAAGGTCGGCGTCGACCTGGAGGAGACGATCGGCGCGAACCTCGACGTGAAGGTCGGCTCGAACCGCAAGGTCGGCGTCAAGTCGAACCAGGACGTGACCATCGGCGCCGCGGAGTCGCTCACCGTGTCGGGCGGCCGGTCGGTGGTCGTCGGCGGCTCCGAGGCGACGACGGTGGGCGCCTCGCGCAGCGTCACCGCGATCATGGGGTCGAGCCTCGACGCCAAGGGGGGCCGCACGGTGACGATCGGCGGGACGATGATGGCGATCTCGGCGCTCGGCGTGAACCGCCTCGTGCTCGGCACCGCGAACGTCACCGTGGGCGGCGCGTGGGTCAGCGCCGCGGCGACCGGGCTCGCGACCCTGACGGGCGGCGCGTGCGCCGAGACGGTCGGCGGCGCCAAGATCAACGCGGGTGCCGCCGGCTGCGCCGTCTCGGTGAAGGGCGCGGCCGCCGAGACGGTCGGTGGCGCCTACGTGATCGCCGCCGGATCGAACGTGGGCGAGAGCGCGACGTCGCGGCTCGCCTTCACGGTCGGCGGCGCGATGCTGGCGAACGCGCCGACGATCGAGATCGAGGCCGAGAGCGAGATCTCGTTCCGCGTCGGGGGCGCGTCGCTCACCATCAAGCCGTCGAGCGTCGAGGTGAAGGCGCCCGCGATCGCCGCGCCCGGCGCGACGATCACGAAGAAGGCCTCGAAGATAGAGCACAACGGATGAGCGACGCGACCTCCCTCCACCAGGCGTTCTTCGCGGCCGAGGGGCTGCCGCCGGAGCTCGCGCGCGTGCGCAGCATCGTCGCCCACGAGGGGCTGAGCTTCTCGTACCAGGTCGAGGTCGAGCTCGAGCTCTCCGCGCCCGACGTTGACCCCGGCGGCTGGATCGGCGGGGGCGCGACGGCGATCGTCGCGGCCGGCGAGGGCGGCGCGCCGCGGCTCTTCTGCGGCATCGTCACGCGCGTGCGCGAGCGCGCGAGCCGCAGCGAGGCGCGCCGGATCGCGGTCACGCTCGAGTCGCCGCTCGCGGTCCTCCGGTGGACCACGGATCACCGCATCTTCCAGGAGCAGACGACGCAGGAGATCGTGACGGCGCTGCTCGAGGAGCGCGGCCTCGACGCGTCGCGCTGCCGCTGGCGGCTCTCGGGCAGCTACCCGAAGCGCGAGGTGTGCACGCAGTTCGGCGAGGACACGTTCACCTTCGTCTCCCGCATCCTCGAGGAGGACGGCATCTTCTATTTCCACGAGCACGGCGACGACGGCGCGATCGTCGTCTTCGGCGACTCGAGCGCGGCGTACACGGAGCCGCAGCCGCCCGCGGAGGTCCCGTTCCGGCCCGAGAGCGGGCTCACCTCGGGTTACGCCGTCACCGCGCTCGCGCTGTTCGAGCGCGCCCGCCCGGCCAAGGTCACGCTCCGGGATCACGACTTCAAGAAGCCCGCGCTCGACCTCGAGGCCACGGCGAGCGGCAAGGCGCCGCTCGGCCGCGAGCACTACGATTACCCCGGCCGCTACGTCGACCCCGCGGAGGGCGCGCGGCGCGCGCGGATCCGCCTCGAGGCGCTCGACGCCGCGTCGCAGGGCGCGCGGGGCGCGGGCACCGTGACCTCGCTCGCGCCGGGCCACACCGTGACGCTCGCGGACGTGCCGGAGCAGGCGCTCGAGGGCGAGTGGGTCGTCCGCGAGATCGAGCACGTGTGGGAGGACGCGCCCGCGGCGGGCCCCTCGCCCGGGGCGGGCTCCTACAGGAACCACTTCCACCTCCTGCCGAAGGACCTCCCGTTCCGGCCGCCCGCGTCGGCGCCGGAGTGCGACGTGCCGGGGCCGCAGCTCGCGACCGTGACCGGCCCCGCGGGCGAGGAGATCCACACCGACGCGTTCGGGCGGGTGAAGGTGCAGTTCCCCTGGGACCGGCGCGGCACGGGCGACGACAAGAGCTCGTGCTGGGTGCGCGTCGCGCAGATGCACTCGAGCGGCGCGGTGGCGATCCCGCGCGTCGGCTGGGAGGTCGTCGTCGATTTCGAGGGCGGCGACCCGGACCGGCCGATCGTCCTCGGCCGCGTCTACAACGGCAAATACGGCCCGCCGTACAAGCTCCCCGACAGCAAGACGCAATCGGCGCTGCAGTCGTCGGTGAGCCCGGGCGGCGGAGGATACAACGAGATCCGCATGGAGGACGGCGGCGGCAGCGAGCACGTCCATGTCTACGCGGAGAAGGATCTCAACGCCGTCGTCGCCAACAACAAGACGGAGAAGGTCACGAACGTCGCGACGCTCGGCGTCGGATCGAACCACAAGCAGACGGTGGGCGCGAACGTCACGCTGGACGTCGGCGCGCAGGAGGGGACGGAGATCGGCGGATCGCAGACGATCTCGATCGGCGCGGCGCGGACCGAGACCGTGAGCGGCGATGAGAAGGTCGATGTCAAAGGCTCGCGCTCGCTCACGATCGGCGGCAGTCACACGACGATGACGCCCATGTCGGTGAGCGCAAGCACGCCGGCGTCGTTCAGCGAGACGGTCGGCGGAAGCGCGATCGAGGCGGCCGCGCTCGGCGTCGGGATGGCGGTCGCCGGCGTCGCCAGCATCACCGTGGGCGGCGCCGAGATCGCGGCGTGCGCGACCGGCGCGAGCTCGTTCACGCTCGGCGCGCACGCGACGACCGTGGGCGGCGCCTTCATCTCGGCGAGCGGCAAGGACGTCGCGCTCAACGTCGGCGGCGCCAAGGCCACGACCGTCGGCGGCGTCTGGGCGGCGCAGGCCGGCGGCGATATCGCCATCTCGAGCGGCTCGACGCTCAACATCACCGTCGGCGGCGCGCTGTCGATGAACGCCGCCTCGATCGCGCTCAAGGTCGGCGGGTCCAACGTGACGATCTCCGCCGGCTCCGTCGTCATCAAGTCCTCCACGATCAAGCTCACCGCGACCGGACCTCAGCCCGAGCTCGCCCCCATGGTGGCGGACAAGTAATGGCTGCCCCCCAAGCAGGGGAGCCTCGATCCGCGGGTGCTCGATGTGGTCTTCGTCGCACGTGAAGAGCTGAACGCCGCGGCCGTCCACGGGGGGGCGAGGGTTCCGCGACGGCCTCCTGAGATCAGGCGACGCGCTTCTCGAACCGCGTCAGCCAGGCGGCGATGCCGGCCTCGTCCCAGGGACCCAGAAAGGCGATGCCGGCAGGGTCGGACGCCCGGATCGGGCGGACCATCGCATCGGCTTCAACATAGGAGCGGGGGAAGCTCAGGCGGTTGACGTCGCCCGGCTCCGGGCGGTCCCCAGCGCGCAGCACCACCCCGCCGGCGCCCGCGGCGGCGACCCCGACCAGCCGCGACGAGGAAAGGGACCGACCGCTTCGCCGCAACGCGTCCGTCAGGCGCGGTCCCAGGTACGTCAGCCAGTTGACCGTCCGGATCCGGTCCAGGAAAGCCTCCAGATTGCGGTGGTAGTAGCCGACGTCGAACCCGGGGAAGCGGCGGGCATGAGCATACAAGGCGTTCGAGGAGGCCTCCCAGTCCTGCACGTTCCAGGTCGAGTAGCCGAGGCCCGCTGTCGCCCAGCGGAACCGCAGGACGCCCGCGAGCTCGTGGACGCGGGCGGCGAAGTCCGCGAGCGGAACGCTCGTGGGGACGGTCAGCGAGACGACCCCGAGCGGGCGGAGGACGGTGCCCTCGTCGACCTCGGGGATCTCCGCCCAGAACGCGAACGACCAGGGGGAAGCGTCGACCTTCGTGCGCCCGCCCTTGAGCATCACGCCGTAGTCTTCACGCCCGAGCTTGATGAGGTTGCTGGTCACGATCTGCGATTCGGGATCGGCGGCCTGAGGGACCTCGAGATCCTCGCAGTAGGTGGACATGTACTCGAAGTCCACCGGTCGAAACGGGGTGATCTCGTCGGCGAAGGTGAGCCACGACCAGCGGAGCTCGGCGCCGATCCAGGCCCGCACGATCTCGCCGGCGCGCTCGAGCCTGCCGGCGTCCTCGTGTCCGAGCGGATCGAGGTGAAAGTGGACAGCGAGCGTGGCGAACGCGGCGGGCACGTCGCCGTCCAGCGCGAGGGGAGCGTCCGACGACACGATCACCGTTGTCTGCCTCCGGGCTGCATGGGCGGCGGGAATGTACCGAGGATGGGCGCGGCGCGCACCCTAGACGATGTGCTTGGCGACCACGGTGACCCGCGCGAGCATCTCGTACTTCCGTGGCATGGGGACGGCCGCGCGCCAGGTGAGCTCGACGCGCCCGCGATCGGCGTCCACGAGGATCGTGTCGAGGTGCGTGCGGTGGGACGCCTCGCGGCCCGACGACGGCTGGCTCGTGAACCCGGGCTCGACGCGGGGCAGCTGGAAGCGCCAGACGCCGGCGGGGGTGGCGTTCGTGACCTCGATCGGGACGTCGCTGCGCAGCGGCGTCACGGACCACTGGTCGTGGGGGACGCACACGTTGAAGCGAGGGTCGAAGTCGTCCGGCAAGAGCGGCGCCTTGGTCTCCATCCACGCCGCGTCGTACGTGCCGGCGAACGACGCGCGGGGTTGCCAGTGCCGGTGGATCGCCCCGAGGCCCCATGGCTCGTTGTCGTGTCCCCCGAGCGGCCTGTCGGGGCGCTCGATCTGCGCTGCAGGCTGCCCGATGAGGCTGCGCCAGTCTCGCACGGCGCCGCGGCCGACGGTGTTCCTGGGGTCGCCGTACGGGTGCTGGGGGTCGGAGAGGTCGAGCCCTCCCCACGCCAGCTCGTAGAGGATGGGGATCGGCTCGCGGAGGGGGCGCGCCGGTCCCGCCGCCAGGCCGCCGAGCGCGGCCGGCTGCCAGACGCGCAGCCCGTGCACGCGCGCGGCCTTGGCGATGGGTCCCACGCGCAGCGAGACGTCGACGCAGGTGACGCTGTCTCCGCCCCTGGGCGGGTGCGCGTGCCCGACGAAGACGACGTCGGTTCCGGGCTTGAAATCGAAGAGATCCGAGGGCCGCAGGATGCTCCCCGCGCCCCCAGCTCCGCCGGCGTCGGCCCACTCGTCGACGAGCCGGGGCTCCGCGGTGTCGTCGTCGACGGGCTCGATCTTGCCCGCGGGGCTGACGGCGAAGACGAGCTTGAGGAGGACCACGAGGTGCTCGCGGCCCGCCTTGTCCTTGATGGGGATGGCGAAGTGCCGCCCCTCGGTCTCGTTCACGACCTCCAGCACGGGCTACACGGCGATCTCCGCCTCCGCGATCTTCGCGACGCGGTGGTGGAACCGGACCAGCATGTTGGAGAGGACCGCGCGAGACGGCTCGCGCACGTGCAGGAACTCCTTGAAGCTTGCCCGGAACTCGGTCTTGGTGCGACCGAACGTGGGGAAGCGCAGGTCGATCCGGTGGAGATCGACCTGCTCGCCGTCCTCGTCGACGTAGTCGTCGACGGCGTTCAGCCACGCGTAGCTCAGCACCTCGAGATCTTCGCGGAGCTTCGGCGTCAGGCCCTTCGCGAGGACGACGCGAAGCTCGGCCGTCTCGTCCGTGCGCCGCGTCTTCAGCGGGAAGGGCACCTCGGGCCAGGCGCCGCAGTGCGCCGTCGGGTCATCGAGCCACGCGCGGACGTGGCCCTCGTGGACCGAGAGCGGCGATGCATCCGGCGCGAGGGACCCGAGGATGCTCATCGACTTGACCTTGCTACGAAAACCAACCCCGCGCAGGTTCTCGACCATGCTGCGGATGTACAGCGGCGACGCCGCCGCGACGCGCAGCCGGTACGAGAGGCTGGGACCGAGCGACTCGGGCGGATCCCAGGGGCCGCTTATGAGCTCGGCATCTCCCAGCCAGGGAGCGAACTCCGCCCCGCCGGCCGCCCCGAAGGTGATCGTGTCGATGAGCGACGCGACGATCTGCGGTGCGCGTTCCTTGCCCGCCTTGCGCGCCAGCTTCACGTCGATGGACAGCTCCTGGGGCTCGGCGCTGGCGCGGTAGCGCACGACGAGATCCGTCTTCACAAAATCGAGGGCATCCAGAAGAGGCATGGGTGGTCTTCAGTCTCCCGGGCAGCCGCCGCCGGGGCCATTGGTGCAGTTGGCGTTGCACGCCGCGCAGCTCAGCACGATCGGTTGCTTGGGGCTCGAGATGGTCTGGTAGTCCGCTGCCTGGGACGGCTTCCGGAAGTAGTCGGCGGGGCCCTTGATCTCCACGACCTGGCCGTTGAGCATCGCGTCCGGGAAGCGCGGGTAGAAGCGGCGGTTCCCGATGCCCTTGTACGCCGCGTAGGCCGCGTCTCGGGCCGCGTCCCAGCCCCGGGTGCTGCTGAACGCCGCCTCCATCGCGGAGGCGATGATACGTGCCGGGCCCGGCGGACCCTTCGCGAGGTCGGCCGTGGTGCCGACGAGCTGCCCCGCCCTGCCTGCCCACCGCATCAGGAAGGGCACCTCGCGCTGCATCTGCTTCGCGAGCTTGGGATCGATCTTCCGGAGGTGCTTGAAGAACTTGTTGTTGAACTTGCCGCGCTTGCCCTTCGGCTTCTTGCAGTACTCCGTCACCGCCTTGCGGAACGCGCGGCACATCGGCGTCTTGACGCCCGACGTCGAGAGCCCGCCGCCCCCGTTCATCAGCTTGGCCGCGGCCTGGGGCGTCATGACGCTAGATATTGCTGTTCGTCTGGTCGAGCGTGCGGGCGACCCCGCCGCCCTCGGCCTCGACGTCGTTCGAGGCCATCACGATCTCGCACATGCCCATGATCTTGTTGCTCATGACCCCGAGCGCGACGCCCGGCTGGTCGCCGTTCGACACGGCGCTCTTGCCCTTCTTCGTCCACATCGGCGTGGCCATCACGAGCGTCTTCGTCGTGTAGCCGGGGCCCATGGTCGTGGAGAGCGCGACGTTCGGGTACGGCATCGGCACCGGCCCCCCGGGCGTCGGTGTCTTGCAGACGTCCGTCGGCCCCGTGGAGACGGACGTGTGTCCGCTCGCCACGCTGGCGACGAGCTTGTTCTGGTTGAGAAGGGGCATGCGCTGAAATCGAGTGTACCCGGGCGCAGCACGGCTACTAGAGGGAAGCGCCGCTCCACGCCGCGCCGCTCGGGGACGCTTCACCGTGGCTGCGCCAGCGCTGTTCCCGCTGATAGGATGCGCTGGCCATGGCCGCCGCCTCGCCCACCGCCCGGCACCCGCCGCTGCCGGTCTCCGACGTCGTCGTCGTGGGCGTGGGGGCGCGCGCGCCGAACGGGCTCACGGCCCTGCAGGTGACGATGAGCGTGCGCGCGCTGAAGACGGACCCGCGCGCGTCTCACCTCATCGATAAGCACGGCGAGCCGATGGGCTTGTGCCGGCTGCCCTCCATCGGCGATAGCGTGATGGGCATCGACCGCTTCGTGGCGCTCGGCGGGCCGGCGCTCACGCAGGCGGCGTTCGGGTGGCTGGCCGCGCAGCGCAGGAATGGGCGGGCCGCGCGCCCGTTGCCCGTCCTCGTGGCGCTGCCGAGCCGGCGCCGCCCCGGGCTCGACGCGCGTCTTGAGCCGCACCTCCTGCTCGGCCTCGAGGCGCGCTCGCAGGTCCCGATCGACCACGCGCGCTCGGGCCTCGTCTTCGGCTGCCGCGGCGGGGGCGTCGAGGCCTTCCGGCTGGCGATCGAGCGCCTCCGCGCGGGCGAGCACGAGGCGGTGGCCGTGGGCGGCGTGGACAGCTGGTTCGATCCCGACGCGCTCGAATGGCTCGATCGAGAGCTCCGGCTGCACTCGATGCAGACCGAGAACGGCTTCATCCCGGGCGAGGGCGCGGGGTTCGCGCTGCTCACCGCCCGGCGACGCGCGGCGTCGCTGCCCCCCCTGGCCCAGATCCTCGGCGCCGGCGTGGCGTCCGAGCCGCGACCGTACGGCTCGGACGAGCCCTGCCTCGGGCAAGGGATCACCGAGGCCGTGAAGCGCGCGGTCGCCCCCGTGGGCGCCGCCGCGCGCCGGATTCCATGGGTGATGACGGACGTCGTGAACGAGCGGCACCGCATCGACGAATGGACCTACGCCGTGGCGCGCGCCCACGAGGCGTTCACGACCGACGTGATCCACGATCAGCCGCTGCTGAAGACCGGCGACCTCGGCGCGGCGAGCGCCGCGGTGCTCCTCGCGATCGCCGCGACGCGCTGGCAGACCGGCTGCGCCGCCGCCGACTGCGTCCTCATCGGCGCCCACGCCGAGGGCCCCGAGCGCGGCGCGCTCCTCACCAGCCTCGATCCGGTCCGATGAGCTCCTCGAGCGCGCCCCCGCCCCCCACGCCCGGGAAGAACGCCGCCGTGCTCGCCCAGCGGTCCATCGAGGACGCGCTCGCCCTCGTGCCCGAGATCCCGTTCCAGATGGATCGCGCCGGCGTCGGCGACCGGCTGCGCCGGGCCGTGCAGTGCGCCTACGCGGTGCTCGACAGCGACGTGCTCGCGCCGGTCCACCACGACGGGCTGACCGAGGCGGCGGCGCTCGTGCGCGAGGCGCGCGCGCTGCTCGTGCAGGCCGGCGATCGCCGCGAGGCGGCGGCGCTCGACCGGGCGATCGGCGGGCTCGACCTGGCGGCGTCGGCGCTCGCGATGGGCGCGACCGCCGTCGCGCAGATCCAGCTCGCGCGCCGGAGCGAGCTCTCGGGCGGCGGCCCCCGGTCGAGCGAGCCGCCGCGCGAGCGGCCCTTCCGCGCGAGCCAGGGCACGCCGTCGCTGCACGCGTTCGCGCGGCGCCCGCTCGTCCCGGAGCTCCCGCTCGACCCGGTCGTCCCGCTGCGCGAGGCGCAGCCGCCGCCGCGCAAGCTGAAGCAGCCCGCGACGCTCGACGCGCTGAAGGCGTTCGCCGCGGCGGCCGCGACGGGCGAGCTCGAGAAGAAGCTCGGCGAGGACGGCGACGGCGCGGCCTCCGGCGCGGCCTCCGGCGCCCGGTCTGCGCCGGAGGCCGCGCCGGAGGCCGCGCCGGAGGCCGCCGCCGAGGAGCCGCCGCGCTTCGTCCACGAGCCCGCGGTCGAGGAGGCGGAGATGCTCCGGCGCCTCGGGCGCGACTGCCTCGACGACATCGCCATCCACCGTGACCTGCGCAGGCCGAACGCCATCGAGACATGGCTGGATCAGGAGCCGTTCGAGCAGCGCCTGCTCGACAACCTCGACTGCTTCGCCAGCGTCGGTGCCGCGGCGCTGCCGCTCGTGTCGCTCTACTTCGCGGAGGCGAAGGCGCCGGATCCGGGGCGCGCGTTCGCCGTCGCGCTGGCGCTCGGCGCGATCGAGGGCCGCGACACGGTCGACGCGGCGGTGGCCACGCTGAAGCACAGCGCGCCGGAGACGTACCCGGGGTGGATCGAGGGCCTCTGGCTCGCGCCGAACCCCGAGATCGACGCGGCCATGGTCGAGCTCGCGGCCGGCCCGCGCGCGCCGCTCGCCGCCCTGGCGCTCGAGGTGCTCGCGCTCCGGCAGGCGGTGCCGTTCGAGCTGGCGTCGCGGCTCGCGTGGTCGGAGCGGCCCGAGCTCGCGGAGCGCGCGGTCCGCGCGCTCGCGGCGGCGGGCCCGCGCGACGAGGCGATCGCGGTGATCGAGGGCGTGCTGGCGCGCACGGCCAGCGACGCCGTGTTCCTCGCCGGCGCCGAGGCGGCGATGCGGCGGGGGCACGGCCCGGCGCGCGCGCTCCTGCGCGCGACGCTGGCGGATCGGGCGAGCCCGGCGCGCGCCGCGGGCGCGGCGTGGCTCCTGTGCCTCGGCGGGAGCGCGGGCGACCTCGGGCCGCTGCTCTCCCTCGCCGGCGCGGCGCCGAGCGCGCGGCTCGCGCGCGGCCTCGGGCGCTTCGGGCACGTCGAGGCGCTCGGCTTGCTGGTGAGCCTGCTCGGCTCCGGCGACGAGCCGCTCGTGGAGGCGGCTGCCGAGGCGCTCGAGCGGATCACGGGCGCGGGGCTGCGCGAGACGGTCGAGGAGCCGTGGGAGGTGGAGCTGCCGCCCGAGGTCGAGGCGGCGTCCCTGGGAGAGGCGCTGCCGATCCCCGTGCGCAAGGTCGAGAAGATCGTCGCCGACCCCGCGCGCTGGGAGGCCTACCTGCGGCGGAGCGCGCGCCGGCTCGATCCGGAGGTGCGCCTGCGCGGCGGGAGGCCGTTCGCGGTGATGTCGATCGTCGATGAGCTCGAGGCGAGGTCGACGCCGCCGCCGCGCCGCCACGAGGCCGCGCTCGAGCTCTGGATCGCGACGGGGATGGCCTCTGCGTTCTCGCCCGACGACTGGGTCGCGCGGCAGCGCGCCCACCTGGCGGAGCTCCGCGAGCGCGTGAGCGACGAGGGCTTCCCTGCGGGCAGGTGGGCGTTCGGGCTGACGCGCAGCCGCCCGGCCCCGCCCCCTCCCGCGAACGTGCCGAGAGCGTCGTTCGCCTCGACGATCGCGGTCTCCAGGCCGGCGGAGCTGGCGGGCGCGCTCCCGTTCGCCCCGCCGCCGGGCACGGCGCCGCCGCCCGCGCCGCCGGCCGCGTGGCCGACCGGCGACAGGGCGCTGCCGTTCGTCCCGCCGCTGCCTGTGCCGCCCGCGTTCTCCCCGCCCGCGCCGCCCTCCTCGCGGGCGCCGCTTCCCTCGGCGCACGCCGCCCCGCCGCCCGTGGCGCCGGCGGAGGGGGCGCCCTCGCCGGGGCCTGCGTCCGTGTCCCGCGCTGGCTCCTCGGCTCCTCCTGCCGGCGCTCCTGCCGGCGCTCCTGCCGGCGACGCGCCGTCCTTCGCCACGACGCAGATCGGGGTCCTACGGCCGAAGGAGGAAGAGCCTGCGCCGCCGGTGTCGGGCGGCGCGCCGCACGTGCCGCGCGACGTCTTGCCGTTCAGGAGAGCCGTCGCCGCGGAACCGGCGCCCGCGGGCGCGGACGCGAGGCAGTCCCTCGGTGGGCTGCCGTTCAGGCCGGCGGCGCCCGCGGGGGCCGAGAGCGCGGATGCGCGGCGGTCCCTCGGCGGCTTGCCCTTCAGGGCGCCGGCGGACGCAGGCGCAGCGGCCGCCGCGCCGGCCCTCACGCTCGAGCAGCACGCGTGGATCTCGGCCCGGCGCCTCGTCGAGCCGACGAGGGGCGCCGAGATCCTCGCGGCGCAAGGCATCGCGGGCGAGGACGCCTGGCTCGCGGCCGATCGCGCGTGGCAGCAGCGCCTGAGCTCCGACCGGCCGCTCTATGAGCGCTGGCTCCAGCTGACGGCCTATTACCGGGGGCCGGGGCCCCGGTGACGTTCCGCGCCTGTCGACGTGGAGGCGCGCGCCTTCGAGGTGCCGGGCCGCTCGACCCGACTCGGGTCGGTCAACCCCGGGTAGGGGGGTCGAATGCCCCCACGTCCTGGCGCCAAGGACGCCGGCTGGGCCCCTTCGAGGAGGTCTGGTGGCCCCCCCGATGGCCTGCCTACTCGAGGACGGCGTGGTACCGCCCGCTGGGCGTCACGATGACGTGGATCAGGAGCGGGACGTTCAGCGCGTAGGAGAGATCGCGCAGCTCCTCGGTCATCGCGTGGTCCTCCGCTGTCGGCGTCGGATCGCCGCTCGGGTGGTTGTGGGCCAGGACGAAGCTGATGGCTGCCATGTCCAGCGCCATGCGCAGGATGGTCGCGCGGCCCGCGTAGAGGGCGTCGTCGACACCGCGGGCGAGCATGCGCGCCTCGCGGACTCGGCCGTGGCTGTCGAGTGCCGCGATCCAGAGCTCCTCGTGGACGAGGTGCGCGAGCCTCGGGCCGAAGTACCGCGCCACGCGGGCGGCGTCGGTGAGGAGCGCGCCTCGGCGAGCCCGCGCGGCGTGGGCGCGGCGGCCGAGCTCGAAGGCCGCCGCGAGCCGGGTCGCGTCCGCGAGCGCGATCTGGGTTCGCTCGGCGATGGCCGCCGGAGAGAGGCGACCGAGGGACGGGAGGGCGGCCGTGCCGAGGACGCGCGGCCCCACGGCCGGGATCCCGAGCACCATCTCGATCAGGCCAGCCTCGGTCGCGGTCGGGATCTCGGCCGCCGTCTCGGCGGGGGCATCGATGGGTGCGCTGCTCATCGGGGCCACCTCCGCCGGCGGGTGAGGGACCGGGCGAACAGGCGCCGCGCGAGGCGGAGGCGCGTGGCCACCGTCGGCCTCGGGATCGCGAGCTCCGCCGCGATCTCGCGCATCGTCAGGCCGGCGGCGGTGAGCGCCAGGACCTCGCGGAGCTCCGCGCGGAGACGGTGGAAGGCGCGGAGCAGCCCGCGCGCGACGATGCGCTCCTCCGGCGAGGGAGCTGCGAGGGCAGAGAGCCGGTCCGGATCGACCGCGGGCACCTCGTGCCGCCGGTGCGCCTTGTCGCGGTGGTGCGACGCCTGCCGCAGGGCGACCGCGGCCAGCCAGGCGCGCAAGGCGTCGCCCGGCGGCTGATCGGGGGACGGCCGGAAGCGGCCGGCGCGCATGCTGCAAAAGGCGCCGAGCACGGTCTCCTGCGTGACGTCGTCGAGATCCGCGGCGTGGACGCCGCGGGCGCGCAGCGCGCTGCGGATGAACGGGCGCTGCGCGAGGAGCGCGGCGGCGTCGAGGTAGACGGCGGGGTGCGGCGATTCTCGATGGGGCTTGGACGGGCGGGCGAGCCGGCCGCGCGCCGTGGAGCGCAGGCGGCGGCGTGAGGGTGGATCGATCTCTTGGCCCTGTTCGGGGCGTGGACGTACCGTTTCCATGTCGGACCTCGTTCGTGCGGGGTTCGGCCACGCTGCCCGGGCGGTTGGCGCCGTCGCGGGCAGCACTTGCTTGTGGGGAGCTTAGGTGGCGCGGCGGGAGCACGCCAACACAAATGAGACATATGGGATTCTATTCCAGGTCGCAGGAGAGACGACGCCTTCGCCATGCCTGATGCCCGGCTGGAGGAGGTGCTCGGCTTCATCGGGGCCAACGTCCGCCGGATCCGCCTGAAGCGCGGCATGACGCAGCAAGAGCTCGCCAGCGCAGCCGGAATCGCCCTCGGATTTCTGCAGAAGGTCGAGCGCGCCAAGACCAACGTCGGGGTGGCCGTCCTTGTGAGGCTGGCCGACGTGCTCGGCGTCCGGCCCGGGGTGCTGTTCCGCCAGCGGGAGCTACCGCCGGTCAAGCGGGGCCGGCCACGCAAGGCACGACCCCGCGCGTAGTGATCCCGAACGTTAGGCAAGCGCTTCGACGCCGCTGCGGAACGAGGCGGCGCCCACGTCACGTGCGTGGCGCGCGGCATCGCCCATGGCACGCCGGCGCCCAGATCCTGGGCCGCCCGCCTGCTTCGGGACGGAGCTGCCCCGGTGGGCGTGACGATGACGGGATCGGCGAGGGGGATGCCCATCGCGAGCGCGCGGCGTGGACGCCGCGGCCGAGCTCGAGTCGTGCGGTGTGGAGCCCGCACAAGCACGCGCTGGTCTCCTTGACAAGGCGGGGCAGCCGTCAGCTACGCTACCTTTCCACGATGAGTGGGGCCGGCACGACGGGGTGGGATCGGAGCTCAAGGCGCTCCACGCTGACGCGGCGGTCAGCGGCCAAGGGGGCTGATGACGCCGAGAGCGCCACGGTCGACGATGTGGATGTCGATCATCGTGATCCGCCCATCTTTGTGGCCGAGCAGCGTCTGGATCGTCCGGATGTCGATGCTCGCCTCGAGCAGGTGGGTCGCGAAGCTGTGGCGGAGGGGTTGGCATGTCGCGCGCTTGGCGAGCCCCGCCGCGCGTCCGGCATCGTGCACGGCCCTTTGCAATGCCGATATTTGTCGTCGATCGAGGTCGACGTCGTTGACGCGAATCGAAAGCGCTTCGAGGAGCCGGAGGCCGTTTCCGTAGAGGAGCTCGCCGATGAGCCGAAAAGGCGGGACGAGGTGTTCGAGCAAGGTGAGCGTCTCCTGCCGCGAGAGGACCGAGGGGAGGTGCTTCGGCCGGCGTGCGCGTTCGAGCGCTTCGAGCCGGGGTATCTGCAGGTCGAGAACCCGCTTGTAAAGGAAGAGGCGGGCGCACAGCGCTTGGTTCTGCGTGAATGCCGCGGTGCGGCGTGCGACTGCAAGCTCGTCGAGGATGGCCGTGACCTCTTCCGCGCCCATCTGCCGTGGGGGCTTGCCCCTGTGGAAGCGGATGGGTACCCAGCCGTCGGCACGAATCTTACGCGACGACACGCCGTCGCCGTCCGAGACCTAGCAACGGGAATACGCAGGTACGCAGCGGCGGCCTATCTCCGCGATCCCGCAGATAGGCTGCGGAAGGTCGCGGCCTATCTGCGGGATTGCGGAGATAGGCCATGATGGGCCGCGGCTTATCCTCCGGAGTATGGAGATAGGGTGCCACGGTTCGCGGCCTACATCTGAAAATGCGTAGATATGTCGCACGTTACAGCTGATTGCGACGTTGGACAGCATATTTTCGAGCGAGGTAAGGCGCTGATGGAGGCCGGAATCACGCTGCTCACGTCCCCAGACTTGGCTACGTACGTGGACCATCGAATCCGCCAATCGCGCGAGTCCGGTCAGGGTGGGACGCCACCGTCGCACTTCTTCACCGCCGACGAGGGACCAACGGCGGAGAGACTGCGTGCTGAGCGCGCGGACGGGTGGAGCAAGCCAGTGTCGGATCCCCGTTGGCTGCGAACGTGGGGTGCCTGGGTGGACGGAGCCCTTGTTGCACATATAGAGCTGCGCGGGGCGACGTACAGGGCAGCTCTTCATCGCGCTACGCTGGGCATGGGCGTGGAGCGCCGTTTTCAGCGAGCAGGCATCGGAACACGGTTGATGGATACGGCTCTTGCCTGGGCACGAGCGGAGGCGTCACTTCATTGGATCGATCTCGGGGTCTTCTCTGACAATCACGCAGCCCTGTGCCTCTATGACAAGCACAGATTCATCGAATGTGGTCGGGTCGACGATGCGTTTCGTATCGACGATAGAAGCATCACCGCGCTGCAACTTCGCCTTCGAATCAAGGGCTACACACCTTGAACCAAGGTTCTCTTCTCGATGTACGACGCTGTCCAACAAGCCAATGGATCCGACGGGCCTTCGGCCCGCGGCTCATCGGCCATCCGTTCGGCCTGCGCCCGCCACGGGCGACTGCGCGCCTCGTGATCCGAGCGCGGCGGCCGCACAAGGAGGCCGCCGCGGCGCGGCGCGCGTGGCTCGCCGGCCGCCCGCCGTCGCGCGGAGTCGCGAGCCCTCGCGCAGCGGCGCGCCGCTTTCACCGAGCGCGCCCGCGGCGCGCGCCCTCGGCGCAGGCGCGGTCTCCCCGCCGCTCCCGCCCGCGCCGCGCCCAGGCCGAAGACCGGCGCCGCAGCCCCTCGCTGGCGCTCCCGAAACGGCCAGCGCGCGCCGATGAGAACCTGGTGCGGCTCGGCGGCTTCGCGCGGTGCCAGGTGCGGGGCGCGGATCAGATTAACCTGGTCTTCCCGGAGGAGAGCCCGGCCCTGGCGGAGCGCGACCGGCTGGGCGAGGCGCTCCTGCCAGCAGGACGGTGGGGTTACGGCGGGTCCGCAGCGCTAGCGCGCCGCGTTCTCGATCCGGCGCGGCGTCAGACCGGCGCGCCGTTTGGCTCGGGCGGCGCCGGCTCGCCCGGCGCAGGCTCGGGCGGCGCCGGCTCGTCCGCCGCGGCGGCGCTGCCGCGGCGCTTCGGGCGGAGCCGCCGCAGGGCGCTGCGGAACGAGGTGGCGCTGAAGCGGCGCTTGACCTCGGGCATGTCCCAGCAGGCGTTGATGCCGGCGGCGCGCGCCTCGTTCCCGAGCAGCGTGGCATACGTCGCGATGGAGTTGCGGAGCACCATCGCCTCTTCCCGGTTGCGCAACCCGAGGATGCCGAGCAGGTCGCGGCCGCTCACCTCGTCGAGCAGCGCGCTGCCTTCGCGCAGGAAGTCCTCGGTGAGGCCGACGGGCGCAAGGCGGGCCTGGTGCTGCTGGGCGAGCCGGAGCAGCATGGCGAGATCGCTTGTCTCCTCGGTGAGCGTGCCGCTCGTGTTGACGTCGGCGAACTGCTCGGCGACGTCCGGCTCGAACGCGAACGCCTGGTCGGCGAACGCCTTGAGACGCGCGCGCCAGGGCCGGCTCGCCTTGATCACCTGGTCGATGGGCCGCACCTGATACGCGCCGGTGCGCTTGCCCTCGCCGAACCAGAGGTTCGCCGTGTCGAGGAGCTGGATGGCGCCGCGGAGCAGCGCGCGACGCTCGGGGCCATAGGCCTTGCTCGCGAGCTGCGCCTGGTGCTGGACGACGGCCAGATAGAGGTCCCGGAGCTCCGTGAGGGTGGTCGAGACGGGTTGGCTCGGCTCCATGACCTCGCGGACGATGCGGTCCATCTCGGGACGTGCGGTGTCGAGGAGGGCCTGGAACTCCGCGGGGGTCGCGACCGCGCGGGTCTCCTTCAGGACAGCGTGTTGTTCTTGTGAGAGTTCGATTCCCATAACCTACCTCCAGTGGGGGTGGCGAGCGGGCGAGCGTAACACCACGGTAGAGCTCGTCACGACCCGGACGGGCTCGGCCGCCCGGAGAGCACGATGTCGACGCCGGGGAAGCTGCGCCGGCGCGCCCGGGGCGCGTCCCAGCAGGCCGGGGCGCGAATCAAGCGGACCGTGGAGCGCGGCCAGCGGGCCAGGAGCGCGGCCAGCGCCGCCGAGACGGCCGGGAATCGTGCCAGCAGCTCCGAGGAGGCGTACCAGCAGCTCCGAGGAAGCGTACCGGCAGCTCCGAGGAAGCGTACCAGCAGATCCGGGGAGCCGTACCAGCAGCTCCGAGGAGGCGCACCAGCAGGTCCGAGGAAGCGTACCAGCAGGTCCGAGGAAGCGTACCAGCAGCTCCGAGGAGCCGTACCAGCAGGTCCGAGGAGGCGCACCAGCAGGTCCGGGGAGCCGTACCAGCGGGTGCTGGCACGCGTCCCGGGGTCGCTGGGGAGCCGCCGGCAGGTGTTGGCACGGTGCCGGGCCACGCGGCGCGAACAGGGTAGAGCGCGCTTCGCCTCCGGCTCGGAGGTGGGGAAGAGGACGCCCCCCACGGGCGGGGCGATTCCCACCCCCGAGCCTCCGGAGTGAGATTATGCGACGCCTGCTCTACAGCCCGATCCTCGCGCTTGTGCTGCTGCTGGGGGGCCCATCGCCTGCCGCGGCGGAGCCGCCGCTCCCGCGGCGCCCCCCCGCCAGGAGCCCTGCATGGCGTCGAGCGGATAGCGCGGCCGCGGAACAGCGGCCGTGGAGGTCGAGGTGCGCGTCGGCGAGATCGACGAGGCCATGGGCTCATGACAGCGAAATGTCGATCTCCGGGAACCCGACACAATCCATTTCGAGCCGCGAGAGCCGGCCAACTGCTTCAACTTTGGATAGCATCGTCGGGATCAAGTAGAGCGCGCCATACAGCGCCTGAAATGCATCGACGCCGGCTCCATGGGACTTGTGTCTGTCTCCCGCCCCAGCGACTTCAACGTCAGCTTCCCAGCACAGGGCTGCTGGCCTGTACTCGGGCGCCCAGAGTCGCACATGGATGTTTTCTTGGCTCCCGTTCGGTAGTGTCAGCGTGAGGGTGCGTTCAGCGATCGGGTCCGGCATGACCCCCCAGCTAGCGACGGTGCCGTGCGGCGTCCAGGTCAGGGGGAGCGACGCGTCCCCCCTGGCCCGAGCTCGGCGCGCTGTCGGCAAGGGAGCGAGGCGAGCTGGGCGGCGCCTTCTCCACGGCAGCGCGGGCGCGGAGGTCGAGGTGGGCGTCGGCGATCTCGGCGCGGGCACCGTTCACGTGGTCGGGCTCGCCCCCGAGGGCGGAGCGGCCGGCGTCGGCGGCACGGGCGCGCCGCGCGTGCCGTCATTTCCCTCATCGGCGAGCTCGCCGCCATCGAGGTGGACGCCGGCGCGCGGGGCCGCCGTCTATGTCCAACTGGCGATCCCATCGGCTTGATAGCGCGAAGCATGCTGTAGGCCAGCTGGAACACTACTTATTGTGGCCAGCGGTTCGCCCTTGGCCGGCCGCGTTCGCGCGTCAGCGCGCCGGAGTCATGGCTCAGTGAGTTTGATCTCTGGGAACCCGAGCCACTCCGCATCGAGCCACGAGAGCCGGCCATCTTCCTTGTAGTGGTCGAGCATCACCGGGATTAAAAAGAGCGCGCTGTACAGCGCCTGGAAAGCATCGATGCCGGTTCCGTGGGTCTTATGGTTGTGCCCCGCTCCAGCGACTTCCACATCCGCGACCCAGCTCCGAAGAGATGGACTGTACTCGGGTGCCCACACTCGAGTTCGGATGCTTTCTTGCGTCCCGCTCGGAAGTGTCAGCTCAATGGTACGTTCCGCGATCACGTCCGGCATACCCCACCAGCTAGCGCCCTCTTCAGCGATGTCAAGCGCCCTAGCTCAACAGGAGCTCAGGCGCTTGCTCTGCCCGTTCTGACGCGCCTGTTCGCAGATGCTCTTCATGAGGAACGGCGAGCGCTCTTCACAGTAAAGCTCCCATCGCGTCGAAAGCGCGAAGCATGCCGTAGGGCAACTGGAACGGCACTTCTTGTAGCCCGCGGCTCGTCCTTCGTTGCTCTCCGAATGGCAGTGGCCTGCCTGTGGACGTGTTAAATAGATATCTACCGCTGCGCCGCACATGAGAGTCCAGATGTTGACGCCGTCGTCTACCGCGTTGTAACACCTTTCTTCTGCTGTGATCGACTCTTCAGACTCCAGGGCCTCCTCGTTCAATGCGGTCTCTGATTCTGGTGTTGGGTCAACTGTGCATGAAGGGGCGGAGCAGAGAATGAAAGCTGTTGTGATGGCGGTGGTGATTGTTTGCATGCCGCGTCCATTGCGATCGGCGTGCCGGGCTCATGTGTGCTTCCCTGAGGCGTGTCGCATCTCTTCCGAACTAGAAACCAAAGATTTTAGGACATGAACAGGTCACGTCGGGAACCGTCCTCTTGGTTCTCACCGCGGCTCCCACCAGCCTCTTTCCACGTCGACCGCCCTTCCTCTTTCTGCTCCTCTGTGTGGGCGACGACGTGGGATGTCCGGGAGGGAGCTGTGGGCCGAGCTGGAGCAGCTCCGCGGCCGAGGCGTCGAGAGGTGCGTCGGCGAGCTCGGGTCCGTCGCTGGCGTCGAGGCGTGCGCCGGGTCCGTCACCGGCGGGCGGAGGTCGGCCCGCTCAGCGCTGGCGTCTGCGCGGCGTGCATGGCGCCCGTGCAGGTAAGGCGGCCGCGGCGTCGAGGTCACCTCGCGGTGAACAGCCCCGCCTCCGCCGCCTCCCCCACCGCGCCATCACCCCGAGCAGCGCCGCGCCCAGCGCCGCGCCCGCGCCGCGAGCGCCGGACGCGCTCCGCGGCTCGGCGCCCGCGGCCTCGCACGCGCAGCCTCCGCCCAGCTGGAGGATGAGCGGGGCCTGCTGCGGGCCTTCGCACAGGTCCACCGTGAGCGGCCGCGGCGCCGTCCGCGCGACCCCTTGCCCGAGCGGCGTGTCGAGGTTGCCCGTGTTCTGGTTGTCGTGATGGAGGCTCTCCCAGGCGATGAGCGCGCCCGTCGTCGCCTCGGTGTGCCAGGCGAAGAGCCAGCCGTCGCGCGTGCCCACGGCGATCTCCAGCGTGCCGTCGCCGTCGAGGTCGCCCACGGCGGGCGTCGTGGTGATCGACTGGCCGGTGAACTTCGGGAACCCGCGCGGCTCCCGGCCGCACCCGTCGAAGGCGTGAAGGAAGTAGCCGCTCGATCCGCTCAGCACCTCGGGGTAGCCGTCGCCGTTCAGATCGACGACCGCCTGGCTGCCCGAGATCGCGTAGTCCTCGAGCACGAACGGGGCGCGAGGCAGCATCGCGCCCGACCTGCCGCTCCAGATGGCGAGCAGGTGAGGCCCCGGCTGCGTCGCCCCCTGCGCGCCCGCGAGGGCGAGCGCGGCCGCGCTCGAGGCGCCCGCCGCGATGACGTCGGGGGTGCCGTCCTGATCGATGTCGCCGAGCGCAGGTTGCGACAGCAGCGGGATCATCGTCCGTGCGCCGGCGGCGGGCGAGAGGGGACCGAACGTCGGGTCGAGCCCGGCGGGCGAGCCGCCGCTCGCCCGCGGCAGCGCGCCCGCCGGCGTCGCCAGGAGCTCGCGCTGCTCGCCGGGTGAGGCCGGGAGGACGAGCGGCGGCGCGCCGTTGCCCTGGACGACGCCCGCCAGCGCGCCATCGAACCGCCCGACGACGCCCGAGGCCGTGATCCCCTCCGCGGCGAGCGGGTCGAACGAGAGCGACGGCACCGTGATGGGCCACCCCGCGAGCACGGGCCCGGAGGGCGCGGTCGTGCCTCGCCCATCGATCACGTAGACCGCCCCGGCCTCGCCGTCCTCGCCGAGCCGCTCGCTCGACGCGACCAGCAGATCCGGCAGCGCGTCGCCGTTGAAGTCGGCCACGGCGGGCGTCGCGAGGAGGCGGCTCCGCGCCGGCTCCTCGGCGAGCGGACCCGCGTAGTGCACCTCGACGGGAAAGCCGCGCAGCGCGTTGCCATCCCTGTCGAACGCGTGGACCGTGCCGTCGAACGCCGCCTGGATCACGTCGAGCCGCCCGTCGCCGTCGAGATCCGCGAGGACCGGCGAGGCGAAGGCCCCGCGCGCGATCCGCGCGGCCGCCGACATGCACGGCGCGCTCGCCGGTGCCCCGGGATCGAGGGGGCAGGAGGGGATCTCGGGGAGGCGTATCGGCCACCCCCGTCGGTCGCTGCCGTCCGCGCCGACGACGTAGATCGTGCCCGGCCAGGTGGAGATCGCGATCTCCTGCCTGCCGTCGCCGTCGAGGTCCGCGATGGCGGGCGCGCTCAGGATCGGCTCGCGGCCGAGCTCGCTGTTCACCTTGCTGTACGCGGGAGCGCCCAGGTAATCGGGCGTGGCCGGGGACGCCGGCTGATCGAGCAGGCCGTCGGTGGCGACGGTCATGAACGGGAACCCCGGCAGCGGCTGCGGCCCCTTGGGCGTCACCTTCAGCACGTGCAGCGCGCCGCCGGCCGTCGGGTAGACGAGCTCGCGGACGCCGTCGCCGTCGATGTCGGCCATCTTCGGGCTGCCTTCGCCGCTGTCGCCGACGTGGAAGGGGAAGCCCTGGACCAGCGTCGGATCGCTGCCGACGTGGATCGTGCGCCGCGCCTCGCTCTCCACGTTGCCGGTGGCGTAGTGGGCCCTCGCGCGGACGCGCACCGTGATCGCGCGATCGTCCTCGCCGTGGGGGCTGTCGGGGTCGCGGAGGTGAGACGTGTCGATCGTGCGCACGTCGAGGGAGGCGATCGGGCCCTCGGCGCCGGTGACGACCGTCGGCGCGACGTTCGTCTCCTTGTGGATCACCTTGAAATCCGCCGCGAGCGGCTGCGCGCCTGCCGCCCACTCGACCCAGTAGTCGTAGGCCATCGCCCGCTTCGCCGAGATGGTGCCCTCGATCGGCACCGGGCCCTGGACCTGATCCTTGTAGACGACCTCGAACCACCGCGGCGACGTGATGTCGACGGCGGGCGGCACGCGCCCCTCCAGGAGCGCCTTCACGGCGCGGTTCGCGTTGACGCGGCCGTGGCCGAACCGCTGCTCGAACCCCGCCTGCGAGAAGCGGTACAGCGACCCGGGCTCCTGCGACTCCGGCACGGCGATGTCGTCGGCGGTCGCGACGAGCAGGCCCTGCACCTCCCCCGGGGACAGGGACACGCCGCGGTCGAGGGCGACGGCGTAGAGCAGCCCCGCGACGCCGGCGAGCTCGGCGGTCGCGTCGCTGGCGCAGCCGGGGCTCGACACGGCGAGCACGTTGTTGCCGCCGAAGCTCGAGCACGGCGACGCGTCGATGAACGTGGTCGACGTCGCGACGCTCTGGCCGTCGTAGCGGACGGCGCTCACGGGCAGCGCGTGGTTGCTCGTCGCGGGCACGCTGTGGTGGCGCGAGCCCGCGTTGCCCATCGACGCGACGACGAGCGTCCCCTGGGCGTGGGCGTAGTCGAGCG
The DNA here is from genome assembly GCF_051527395.1 of Sorangium sp. So ce281. Lineage (NCBI taxonomy): Bacteria > Pseudomonadati > Myxococcota > Polyangiales > Polyangiaceae > Sorangium > Sorangium sp. So ce281. The sequence continues at coordinate 7,600,138 of NZ_CP150322.1, read as the reverse complement.
CCGCCTGGACGAAGCCGGTGTTGTCGACCGCGGTCACCGGGCACTGCACGACGTTGGCCCGGCTGTCGGCCGCGTAGAGGAGCGCCTTCGCGAGGTCCTGCGCGTCGGCGACGTGGCTCTCGCCGACGCGCAGCGGGATGAACCTGCACTGCGGGCACACGCCCGCCCCGCCCAGCTGGTTGTTCGTCTGCGCGGCCGACGTCTTCGCGCCCTCGGTGCCGTGGCCGTTGCGGGCGTCGTCGAACGGATCGTTGTCGTTCTTGAAGAAGTCCCAGCCCGCGATGTCGTCGACGTAGCCGTTCTGATCGTCGTCGCTCCCGTCCGAGAAGTTGAGGATGAGGTCGCCGGCGTCGAGCTGGCCGTTCCCGTTCCGATCGCCCTGCGGCCGCCCCTCCGACGCCGCGGGCGTGAGCTCCGGCGTGTCCCTGTAGTCCGCGACGGAGAGGACCCCATCGCCGTTGCAGTCGAAGCCCGCGAGCGCGCCGTCGCCGCCGCACGCCGCGCCGTCCGCGTGCCGTGGCTTGTGGGCCGCGAGCTCGCCCTGGTTGAGCCACACCTTCTCCAGGAGATCCCCCTCTCCCCAGAAGATCCCGGAGTCGGCGACGGCGATCCTGACGCGCGGGTCCCCCTGGGTGAAGCGCCAGGCGAGATCGATCGCCATGCCGGCGGCGGACTCCTCCGGCCGGACGTACCCGCTCGGGGCCGGGATGAACGAATAGAAGCCCCACTGCCCGCTCTGCGTGACCGACGTGCCGTAGTCCGGGTCGTTCGGCCAGTGCTCGGGCTCGGCCATGTCCGCTGCGCTGGCCGACTCGGGCGGGGGCCAGCCGCCGGACGCGTCGGATGAAACGAGCGCGCCCGCCGCGGCGCCGCCGAGCGCCCCCAGAAGAGCAAGCGAGGGAAAGCAAGTGCAGCGCATGCCGAGACCCTACCATCGGTTCGCGCGCGCGAGGCAACCGCCGCCTCCAGCAGGAAACCGGCGCTTTCACCGCGCCCTGGCCCGGATCGCGGCGGCCTTCACGCCGCGCGCGACCCGACGCCGCCGCGGCGCTGCGGCGTTTACCGCGCGCAGGCCGCCGGCGTCGGGTGCTCGGCGCAGTACGCGCTGTCGTCCGGCGGGCCGATGCGCAGCACGAGGCTCTGCGACGCGAGGCGCGGCCGCGCGCCGCAGACGTCGGCCGTCTCGGCCTCCGACGGCGCGCACACGCCGGCCTCGTTGGGCACGGTCCAGGCCTGACCGGTGCCGTAGATGAGGCTGAGCGCGTAGCTCCCCTCGGGCAGGCAGCCGAACGCCACCTCGATCGTGCGCCCGAACTGCCGGCTCAGCGCCTCCTCGACCCGGGCCATGTTCCGCTCCGCGATGATGTCGTTGCCTTCCTTGTCGGTCCTGTGGCTGAGCACGAGCACGCCCCCCCGCTCCGGCTCGGTCGGGTGCATGCACAGCGCGGCGGGCCGGACGCCGATGAGCGCGCTCTCTCGCGGCTCGTTCAGCGGCTCCGGGCCGAGCGTGGCCGTGGTCGCGAGATCGTCGTAGATCGTGAGCCCCTGGAGGAGCACCGCGGGCGCGGCCTGGCTGGTCAGCGGCTCCTTGTCGTCCTGCTTCGCGAACACCGAGATCGGGAAGAGCGCCGGGATCAGGGCCGAGTCGGGGACATGATCGTCGCCGTCGATCGCCCCGTCGCCGTTCACGTCCTGCCGCGCGTAGGTGAGGGTCGGCGCGGGCTCGCCGCCCACCGGCAGCGAGAGCGGGGGCTTCGCCGCGCGCGCGACCTCGCTGTCCGGCACCCCCGCGGCGAGCCGCAGGCGCAGCAGCGACGCCTCGGTGCCGGCGGGATCGGCCGGGCTGAACGTCTCCAGCTGGAAATCGGAGGCCATGACCACCTCGCTCGGGCTCTGCGTGACGCCGGACGCCGGCGCGAGCACCTCGGCGACGTGGAAGAGCGGCCGCTCCAGCGGGAGCGGGAGGCCGAGGGTGACGGCGATGCCGCTGACGCGCGTGCCCGTCTCGGGGATGGGGGCGGCGATCGTGATCGCGCGGTACCGCGGCGCGGCGCCCGCGAGCACCTCGGTCGCGTTCTCGATCGCGCCGCCGACCACGTCGCCCCGGGTCGGCAGGTTGGCGATGCTGAAGGTGGGATCAAAATTGCCGTCGTGGTCGTAAAATCCGCGGACCTGGTAGGTGCCCGCGGCCAGGGGCGAGAGCCTCCAGGGGACGCTCACGGTGACGTGCGGCGCGTCCGGCTCGGGGCAGTGGAGCGCGCCGTCCTCGGAGCGATCGAGCGCGGCGCCCAGGCCTCCGAAGAGCTCGTCGCCGGGGATCACGTCGATGCTCGCGGCCGAGGTGCCGAGCCCCTCGGGCGGCGGCAGCAGGCGCGTGTCGAAGCCGAGCACGATCGCGGCGCCGACGACGTGGCCGTCCTTCGTGCAGGGCCTGGGTCCGGCGTACGTCACCGTGCCGTCGAGCACCCCGGCGGGGCCGCTCTGGTCCGGCAGCGGGACGAAGACCTCCACGTCGTCGCAGCCCGTGAGGGCCGCGAGGAGCGCGCCGAGCAGGAGGGGACCGGTGCGGGGGCTGGGTCGGAGCATGGCCTTGCCTAGAGCGAGTAGCTGAAGAATCCCATGAAGCGCCGGCCGATGCGGTTGCCGAACGGGTGCATCTGCAGCGCGTTGTCGCCGAGCCCGTCGAGCGCGTTGAACACGGTCGCGGAGATCTCGGCGCGGTCCAGGAAGCGGTAGCCGACGCGCGCGTTGAGCAGCGTGTACGCGGGCAGCTCGTACTGCTTCGTGGCGATGACCGTCCCCGTCGGGACCTGCTCGGCCCACACCTGCGAGGACTGGTAGTGAAGCGTGACCTCGCCGTCGACGCCGATCGGCGTGCGGACCTGGACCCCTGCGTTCACCTTGTGCCGGCTGGTTCGGGCGTCCTCGAGCGCGTCGCGCCCGTCCGGACGCTGGTGCATCGAGCGGTTGAGCGCGTAGTTGGCGAAGATGTCGAGCCCCTCGGTGGGGTAGACGCGGCCGCCGAGCTCGCCGCCGAAGACGTGGTAGACGTCGCTCTGGTTCTCGAAGCCGCCGAAGCCGGAGGTGTATCTCCCCGTCTCCGGGTTCAGCCCCCCGGACCCGCGGGCGCGCTGCGAGAGGGTCGTGCGCTGCGGCTCGGCGAGCGCGATGAGATCGCTCACGCGGTTGTAGTACGCGGTGATCTCGAACTCGAAGTAATCGCTCTGCTGGTTCAGGTAGCTCGCCTCGGCGGTGATGATCTGCTCGGGGTCGATGGGGCGCTCGGAGCTGTCCGGCGTCCTCGAGGTCGAGAGGAGCTCGAGGCCGGGCAGCGCGAGCTGGATGGGCAGGTCGACGTAGGCCTCGAGCGACGTGGGCGAGCGGAACGCCGTCGAGCCGGAGAGGCGGATCGCCTGGCGCTCGGTCGGCTTGACGATGACGGAGCCGCGCGGCGACGGGATGAGCCGCTCCAGGTAGGGCACGTAGTCGAGCCTCCCGGACGCGACCAGCGTGACGCGCTCGCCGAGCTTCATCGAGTCCTGGAGGAACACCGAGCCCTGGTGCTCGAGCGGCATGTCGTCCGCGAGGTAGCTCCACGAGGTCGCCTTGAGCCGGTAGCCGAGGCCGATGTGGAAGTCGTGCACGACGGGGCTGGGCGCGCGGAGCGTCTTCACGAACTCGAGCTCGGCGTTCACGACGTGCTGCTGCGGCCGCCCTTCGAACAGGGTGTGCCCGAGGTAGGCGGCGTTGAGCAGCGAGTGCCCGTCGAGGTTCGAGTAGTACGTCCGCGCGTTGACGTTCTCGCTGCGGTACGCGACCGCGACGTCGGCGTTGGCGACCTCCAGGTTGTAGTCGTTGAAGGGGCCGATGCCGTAGATGTCGAGCTCGCTCCGGGAGTAGCCGGCGCCCACCGTGAGCTCGCGCTGCGGCCCGAGCCGCTGCGAGGTCCGGAGGTCGATGCGGACGTTCTGCGCGCCGAGATCCTGGCTCTGGCCGCTCGTCTCGAGGTCGATGCGGTCGTCCGCGACCTCGCGCGACCACCGGGGGTAGCGGGTGTAGCCCGCGGAGAGGCGGTACGCGAAATCGCCCTCGCGCGCGGAGGCCCACACCGAGGCGTAGCCCTGCCGGTGATCGCCGTAGCCCGCGCGGAAGCCGCTCTTCCCGACGCCGGGCTCGATCGTGATGATGTTGACGATGCCGGCGAAGGCGTCGGCGCCGTAGAGCGCGGAGCCCGGGCCGCGCACCACCTCGATGCGCTCGATCTGATCCACGTCGATCGAGAGCGCCTCCCAGAAGGTCGAGCCGAGCACGTCGTTCTTGACCGTGCGCCCGTTCACGAGGACGAGGAGCTTGTTGGCGAGGCGGCTGTTGAAGCCGCGCATCGACACGTTCTCGTCGCCGCCCGTGATTTGCATGACGTCCATGCCGGCGACGCGCCGGAGCAGCTCGGGGATGCGCGTGATCCCGGAGAGCCGGATGTCCTGCCGGGTCACGATGGTCGTCGAGTTCGGGGAGTCGAGCGGGCTCTGGGCGCCGCGCGAGGCGGTGACGACCGTCTCCTGGTAGACGTCCTCGGTCCGGGCCGCGCCGACGATCCTCGCGGCGTCGCCGGGGGCCGCCTTCGAGCCCGGCCCCGGCGCCTTCGTCGCGGCCGTCGCGGGCGCGCCCTGCGCGGCGGGCTCCCCGGCGGGGGGCGGCGGGGCGGGCGCCTCGCCCGGGGCGGGCTGCTGCGGCGCGGGCTGCTGCGGCGCGGGCGCCGGCGGCTGCTTCGGCTCGGGGATCGCCGCGGCGCGCTGCGCGGCGAGGCGCTGCTCCAGCTGCTCCACGATCCGCGTCACCTGCTCACGGTCCGCGGGATCGCTCGCGATGTACGCGCGGTAGGCGGCGAGCGCCTGCTCGATGTGGCCGGCCTCGGCGTGCGCGCGCGCGATGTTGAAGGTGACGTTCGGGTGCGGGAGGATCTCGTTGGCCTTCTGGAGCTGCCGGATGCCCTCGTCGAACTGCTTCTGGGCGATGAGATCCATGCCTGCCCGGAAGTGCAGGCGCGCCTCGGTGCGGGCGTCGGCGAGCGCGCCGCGCGCGGCGGTCATCGCGCCGAAGGCGACGGCGCAGGCGACGAGCTTCCGCCGGAGCGCCGTCGCGCTGCGCGGCCGCGCTGCGCGGGCGTCGTCGGTCGGGTCGAGCGCCGGGACATCGTCGCGGCGGCGGTGCGAGCAGGAATCGGAAGACGACATGAGTTCGCCCTGTCCTCAGGCGGGGCCGGGGAGCGACGGCGATCCCGGCGAGAGCTCGGGAGCGCTGACGGCGCTGCTCCCCACATCACACCGAACACTTCATCGACGGGTCCACGTGAGGAGCGTCCGGTGAGCCCCTCGCGCGAACGCGAAGCCTTTGCGGCCACGGTAAGAGGTCGCAGCCGCGAAAGCGCGGCGACTCTACCAGAAGAGCGGCCGCGGCGCGTCCGCGCCCTCGTCAGTAGGGGTTGCTCTTGTACGGCTCGGGCTTCTGGAGGTTCGCCCTGGGTTTGCTCGGGGTCGCCGGCGCCGGGATCGCGGCCGGGTCGAGCTTCGCGCGCACCTTCTCCTCGGCGCCGGAGACGCGCACCGTGGCGGGCTTGTAGCCCGGCTTCTCGAACACGAGCTCGTGCTCCAGCGCGAGCGCGGCCGCGGCCCCGCGCCAGACGATCTCGCACGGCGTCTCGGCGCAGAGCTCCTTGTTGCCTTCCCTGACGGCCGCGCCGGGCGGCGTGCTCTCGATGTGCAGCCCGCGCGCCGCGGGCGCCGGCGCTGCCGGGGCCGTCGCTGCGGGCGGAGGAGGGCTCACCGCGCCCTGCTCGCGCGCCGCCGCGCTCGTGTGGGCGACCGGCACGCGCGCCAGCAGGGCGGCGGCGACGCCGACCCCGGCCGCGAGGACCGCGGTGAGCGCCCAGGGGATGACCTGTCGACCTGGGCTCGCGCCGGTCTGGATGGCGGAGAGCCCCTCCGCGGGCGGCGCTGGGCGCGACCCCATCGCGTCGGTGATCGACGGGGGGACGAAGACGGGCGCCGCCGGCGGCTTGAGGGCGCTGTCCGTGGCGAGGGGGCCTGTATAGGTGGCGGGTGAGCTCGCGGGGGGCGACGAGTACGGCGTGGAGAGGCCCGGAAAATCGCTCGTCGTCGAGAGCGGAGCGGCCGACGGATACGGCGTGGCCGGCGGACGCGAAGGCGCCGACGGGTACGGCGTGGCCGGCGGACGCGAAGGCGCCGACGGGTACGGCGTGGCCGGCGGACGCGAAGGCGCCGACGGGTACGGCGTGGCCGACGGGTACGAGGGCAGCGACGCCCGGTAGCCCGTCGTGCCGGACAGCATGGGCGGGTTCTCGCCCGTGTCTCGCGTGGAGATGCCGCCTGCGGTGAACTTGAGCGCGGCGACGAGCTCGTTCATCGAGCAGAAGCGATGCGCCGGGTCCTTCTCCAGGCAGCGATAGACGATCCCCTCCATCGTCTGCGAGATGGAGAGCTGCGGGTTGTGGGCCTGCATCGGCGGGATCTGGTCGTGGACGTGCGACATGAGCGTCCCGACGCCCGCGCCCTTGTCGAAGGGCACCTGGCCCGACAGCATCTCGTACATCATCACGCCGAGCGCGTAGATATCGGTGCGCGCCGAGACCTCGCTGCCGGTGATCTGCTCGGGCGCCATGTACTTGGGCGAGCCCATGAACAGGCCTTGCTGGGTCAGGTCCTCGCCGCTCTCGGTGTCCTTGACGAGCCCGAAATCGAGCACCTTCACGTGGTCGTGCTCGTCCTCGTGATCGACGAGCAGCACGTTGCCCGGCTTGAGGTCGCGGTGCACGACGCCGAGCCCGTGCGCCTCGCGGAGCGACCGGCAGATCTGGCGCGCGATGTGGGCCGCGCGCGCCTCGGAGAACGGCCCTTCCTCGCGGAGCACGCGGTGCAGGGTCTTCCCCTCGATGCACTCCATCGCGATGTAGTAGATATCGTCGTCGCTCTGGCCGTAGTCGAACACGGTGACCGTGTTCGGGTGCGTGAGCTTCGCCGCGATCGACGCTTCGAGGAAGAAGCGCCTGTGGAACTCGGGATCGTGGTCGCCCTCGTACTTGGGGCTCAGCACCTTGAGCGCGCAGATGCGGCCGAGCGGCGCCTGCTCGGCCCTGTACACCTTCCCCATGCCGCCGCGGGCGATGACGCTGACGATCTTGAAGCGGCCGTCGATGACACGCCCCAGCAGCGGGTCTGTCGCGGCAGCCCTCGAGACCTTCGAGCTGCCGGTTACCTCTCGCTGTCGGCTATCAGGCATGTCGCGCCTCTCCTCGGGCAGCGGGAGGAGGTGAAGATTGGACACACAGCAGCCGCCTCGGGAGCAGTGTGACTGAGGCGACTCTGAGGTGTCAATCTGCAGTGCCACGATACAAGCAGGGAATGCGTGGAGTGTGGTGCGCTGCCGTCCGTGCAGTCGTTGAGGCGTGGCGGGCCGCGCGAGGCTGAACGTCGGTGGCACGGGCGCGTCGCTGTGGGGTGAAGAACGTCGACGGATCGCGCGCAGGAGCGGGACGTTTGCACGGCCTGCGCATCGCCTCGGTCTGCGCGGATCGCGCGCGGATCGCGCGCGGATCGCTCCGTCGCCGAGCGCTGCGCGGCGCGCGCGCGACCGCCGTCGCCGCTCCCGTTCACGCCCGCGGACGGCGTCCGTCGGACGATTTCCTTCGCGTCCTCTGCGCCGCCTGCATCGTCCCGGACGAACATCGGTCCGCTGGGCCGTCCCCAGGCCATCGCGGAGGGGTCAACCTTCTCGCCCGTCCGGTAGATGGGACGCGGCTTCGACGGCTCGCTGGCCCGGCGCACGTCACGCGCGCGGCGGTCGCGCCGGGCTGGTCGAGCCGCGTAAACAAATCAGCCGTCATCGTCAAGAGATCCCGGCGGCCGGGACGTTCGGAGGGGCGATCTCGGCCCAAATCAGCGGGGAGACGGCCGCCGCGGCGCTGGGTTTGGCCTCTCCCTCCGAACGACCGTTGCGCTCGACGTTCAGATGGACGACGCTGTGCGCCGCAGCCGGTGTCGGGCACGCTCCGGTTCGCGCTCCTTTTATCCACCGCGGGCCGTGACCAAGACACCCCCTCCTCCCATCACTGCCGGAACGGTCATCAATGACCGTTACGACATCCGTCAGAGCCTCGGTAAGGGCGGCATGGGCGAGGTCTTCCTGGCCTTCGATCGCTCGACGCAGCAGACCGTGGCTCTCAAGGTGGTCCGCGAAGAGTCGCGCATGCCAGGCGACGACGAGGCGCTTCGCCAGGAGCTCCTCCTCGCGCGCTCCGTGGGCCACCCGAACGTCTGCCGCGTGCACGACCTCGCGCCGAGCCCGTGGGGCCCCATCCTCGTGATGGAGCAGATCCCCGGGCAGACGCTCCACACGCACATCCGCAAGCGCAAGGCCCAGGGCGGCTACTCGGCGGACGAGTTCCGCAAGATCGCGAGCGAGGTCTGCAACGGGCTCGCGGCCATCCACGCGCAGGGCCTCGTGCACGGCGATCTGAAGCCGGGCAACGTGATGGTCTCCGAGGGCCGCGCGGTGATCCTCGACTTCGGCTTCGCCCAGGAGCGCGCGCGCGCCTCGGCGCGCCGCCCTGGCGCCCCGCCCGACGGCGGCACGCCGAACTACATGTCTCCCGAGCGGCTGCGCAACGGCGGCGCGAGCCCCGAGGACGACGTGTACGCCATGGCGTTGACCCTCTGGGAGATGTGGACCTGCCGCGTCCCGGAGCCCGGCTACAAGCCGCGGCTCAAGACGATGAAGCAGCAGATCATGTTCGACGTGCCGGCGGGCCTGTCGATCGACGAGGTGCGGCAGATCTTCCGCGGCCTCAACGAGGACCCGTCGATGCGGCCGCAGGCGCGGCACATGCGCTTCTTCAACCCGTCGCAGCTCACGACGAGCCCGATCCAGCTGCCGCGCGAGCGCCTCGATCCGGGCCCGCCGCCGGGCGGCGCGCTCAAGCTGAACTTCACCCCCGGGGCGCAGTCGCTGCTCGTGACGTACGCGACGAACGCGCCCGAGATCGTGGGCTCCCTGCTGCCGCTGCACGACACGAAGCTCGCGCTCGGCCGCCGCAGCGATCAGAGCCTGTGCGTGCCCGAGGCGACCGTCTCGGGGGCGCACGCGATCCTGAAGTGGCAGACGGGGTCGTGGTTCATCGAGGACCAGGGCAGCACGAACGGCAGCTACGCGGACTTCAACTACGAGCGCAAGTCGCAGGTCTCGCTGCTGCACGGCGGCGAGGTGCAGGTCGGCGAGTGCCGGATGAAGCTCGTGACGTTCGGCCCGGACTCGCCGCAGCACCGGCGCGCGAAGCAGTACCTCGCGAAGCGCGACGGCCTCACCGGCCTGCTCGTGCGCGAGCACCTGATGAAGGCGATCGACGAGGACGGCCTGTTCGCCGACTGGGCCGAGGTGCCGATGCAGGTCGCGCGGTACGAGCTGCGCGGGCCGAACCGCCAGGTCAGCGAGCGCCCGACCATCCTGGAGATGCTCGCCCTGCGGAAGGCGGCGCAGCGGGTGATCGATCTGACCGAGATGCTCCTGCTCAGCCTCACGCCGGCCGTCGCGGGCCGGACGGGGCCGCTCAAGTTCGTGGTCTCGATCGTGGGTCCGAGCATCGACGAGGCCCGTCACGTGGTCGAGCAGGTGGTCGCGCAGGTTCAGGGGATGCTCCCGGAGACGCTCGAGCTCGGCGCGACGCTGGTGAAGGGCGAGCCTGGGCGCCCTGCGCGGACGCTCATCGATTGAGCCTGAGCGCGTCCGATGAACAGCCGGCCTCCGTTCCCGTCCACCTCCAGTCCGCCGTCTCAGCCCTCGCCGTACCGTTACCTGGGCCGGGGCGGCAGCGAGCGTCCCGTGCGGCTCCAGATCATCATCGCGCTCGTCGCGGGCCTCATCGTGGTGGCGGTGCCGCTCTACCTGTGGCGGCGCCCGAAGCCCGAGTCGATCCCCTCCGCGGACGCCGCGACGGCCGACGCCGGCACCTACGCCTGGGACGCGGGCGCGCTCGTCGACGCGGGCGCCGCGCGGTCGGAGGGCGTCACGCTCTCGCCGTTCACCACGATCAAGTGCGAGAACCCCGGCCCGGGCACCACCCCGCCCGAGCGCTGCGATCACGTCACTTTCTTCGAGGACGGCCTGTCGCGCGCGATCCGCGACAACGTCCAGTGCGCCCCTTCCGGCAAGGCGGCCATCACGGTGAGCTTCGTCCTCGAGATGGACTTCCGGCGCAAGCGGACCAACCTCTACGCGGGCAAGTCGACGACGGTGAGCCGCGCGAAGACGAAGGAGCTGCTCCGCTGCGTGAAGCGGGCCATGCCGACGCCCGACTGGGGGACGATCCCGCACCAGTACGTGAAGTACAAGATCAACGTCATGGCGACGTACCCTGTCAACGAGTCCTTCTGAGGCGAGAGGCTCGTGCGTAGCGCGTCGATCGTCCTGGTGCGCTTCGCGCTCCTGGCCTTCGCGGCGCTCCTCGCGATCGAGGCGCGGGCCCAGCAGGGCGGGGCGGCGCCCGCCGCGCCGGCTCGGCGCGAGGGCTATTCGAGCTACGAGAGCGCCACCGTCGAGCGTGTCCTGTCGCGCCTCGGCGCGACGCTCGAGCCTGCCCCCGAGGGCAAGATCGTCGAGGGGATCGACGTGGTCCCGCTCGAGGTGATCGAGGACCGCGATCCTGCGCCGGCCTTCCTGAACTGGTTCCACGCCCTCTCGCGGCCGTACGTCATCCGGCGCGAGGTGCTGCTCGCGGTCGGGCGCCCTTACGAGCAGGCGCTCGCCGACGAGTCGGCGCGCAACCTGCGCGACCTGAGCCAGCTGTCGCTCGTCCTCGTCTTCGCCGTGCGAGGCGGCGCTCCGGATCGGGTGCGGGTCGCCGTCGTCACCAAGGACGTCTGGAGCCTGCGCCTCAACTCGGACTACCGCATCGCCGGCGGGCAGCTCGAGCGCCTGTTCCTGCAGCCCAGCGAGCAGAACCTGCTCGGCGTCCACCACTCGGTCGCGGCGCAGCTCGCGCTCGATCCCGGCGCGCTCTCGCTCGGCGTCACCTACGCGATGCCGCGCATCGGGGGCAGCCACGTGCGGCTGCGGACCCAGGCGAACGCGATCATCGACCGGCAGACCGGCGAGTTCGAGGGCACGAGCGGCGAGTTCATCTACGGCCAGCCGCTCTACGCGACGCAGGCGGAGTGGGCCTGGGGCCTCGAGATCTCCTGGCGCGACGAGGTGACCCGCCGCTTCGTCGGCACGAAGCTCGCCACCTTCGACGCGGAGGCCACGCCGGGGAACGATCGCGTCCCGTACCGCTACCGGAGCGATCTCCTGGTGGGCAGCTACGCCGTCACGCGCAGCTTCGGCGGCGGCGCGTCGGGGTCCTCGGCCGTGAAGCACGACGTCTCGGTGGGCATCGAGGCGAGCCGCAAGGTCTATCGCCTCGACGCGCCCGGGGGCCTCGCCCCTGCCGCGATCGCCGAGTTCGAGGAGCGCGTGATGCCGGTGAGCGACACCCGCGTCGCGCCGACGTTCAAGTACGCGACGTACTCGACCCGCTTCTTGCGCGTCCTCGACTTCAACACGCTCGCGCTGCAGGAGGACTACCGGCTGGGGCACGAGCTCGCGATCCTGATCTATCCGGTCACGACCGCGCTCAACTCCAGCCGGAGCTTCCTCGGGATCTCCGCCGCGGCCGCGTACACCGTCGCGCTCGGCGACGGCCTCGCGCGCGCCGTGATCGAGACCGTCACCGAGCTCGACGGCTCGCAGATCTTCGACGCCTCCATCGAGGCGCGCGCCCGGGTTCACACGCCGAGCTTCGGCGTCGGGCGGCTCGTGTTCGACGTGCGCCTGTTCGACCGGTACAGGAACTACCTGAACAGGAAGCTGGTCCTCGGCGGCGACACCCGGCTCCGCGGGTACCCGACGGCGGCGTTCATCGGCGAGGACGTGCTCTCTGCGAACCTGGAGCTCCGCACGCGGCCCCTCGAGATCTGGTCGTGCCAGGTCGCGGGCGCGGCCTTCTTCGACGCCGGCGACGCCTTCGACGGCTTCGACGATCTGCGCCTCAAGCAGTCGGCTGGCGTCGGGGTACGGGCCCTCTTCCCGCAGCTCAACCGCGTCGTCATGCGCGCCGACTGGGGGGTGCCGCTGACGCGCGGCTACAAGGAGCCTGACGCGCTCCCCGGCGACATCCTCGTCACCTTCGAGCAGGCGTTTCCGATGCTCCCTGCGGACGAGTAGGGGCGCCGCCGGCGCCGGGCGGCGCCGGCGGACCGCTCGCGGCCGCCGCGATCGCGCCCGCGACGCGCGCGCGGTGCGCCGAGAACGCGCCCCGGAGCGCTGGCGTCACCGGCTCTCGGTCGAGCGTCGCGAGCGTCTCGGCCGCCGGCCTGCCCGCGAGCACCGCGTGCCAGGCCCGCTCGAGCGCTCCCCGCAGGCGCGCGGCGTCGTCCTCCGGCGGCCCCTGCCGCTCGCCGTGGCCGGCCTTCTGCGCGCCGGGGCCTTCCGCGCGCTTTACATGGAACGCCCGAGCGACGCTGCCGCGGTGTGTGTAGCGATCTCCCTCGAACCCGGCGACGTCGAGGAGATCCGGCGCGATGGGATCCCCCTCGTCCAGCGGGATCCGGCCGGCGAGCTCCAGGATGCCATCCTGGTCGACGTCGAGCGTGAACCGCGGCGGCGCCGCGAGCTCGACGGCGTACCGGGCCGCGCCGAGCGGCTGCACGGCCCAGAGCTCCAGCTCGCCTTCCTCGTTTCTGAGCACGACGTCCGGAGCGCCGTCTCGGTTGAGATCGGTCCCGGAGCGGAACACCCCGAGCTGCTCCGTCGCCTCCGGCTCGTGGCCGGGGAGGAGCGACGGTATCAGCTGGGTCGCCTGTCTGCGGTCCGCGCGCCCGCTGTCGAGGGGCCCCGCGGCGATGACCACGCCGTGCGGCGTCGCCACGCGGACCGCCGAGGTGCGGCGCCCGAGCGCGTCGGTCCCGCTGTAGCCGCGCACCACCACCTCGCCGCCGCGCCGTAGCGCGCCGCGGAGCTCGACCTCGAGCTTCAGCCCGAGCTCGGCGGCCTCCACGTCGATGGCGTGCAGCCGAGCGTCGAGGTCCGGGGGCGCGACGAACGCGCCGAGCGTCGGTCTGCCCGCTGCACCCCAGGGAGAAACCTGATGATCGCTGGCGCATGAGCTGGCGCAACTGACGCAGACGACGCAGACGACGCAGGCGAGGCGCAGAACGCCCATCGTCAGAGAGAGCTTTTCTGTTACGGTTCCCGTCCGCATGCGCCTGCTAGTAGCCGACAAAATGGACCTCTCGGCTCTGGAAGAGCTCAAGGTGCTCGGGATCGAGATCGAGTCCCGGCCGGAGCTCACCAGGGACACGCTGCCAGCGGCCCTCGACGGGATCGGCATTCTCGTCGTTCGTTCCACGGAGGTCACGGCGAAGGCGATCACGTCCGGGCGGCAGCTCAACCTGATCGTGAGGGCGGGGGTCGGCGTGGGCACGATCGACGTCGCGGCCGCGAGCGCGCGCGGCATCTACGTGGCGAACTGTCCCGGCAAGAACGCGACCGCGGTGGCAGAGCTGACGATGGCGTTCATCCTCGCGCTGGACCGCCGCCTGGTCGATGCGACGTCGGAGCTCCGGGCTGGCCGCTGGGAGAAGGCGAAGTACTCGGTGGCCCGGGGCCTGTTCGGTCGGCGGATCGGGATCGCGGGGCTCGGCGCGATCGGCCGTGAGGTGCTCCTGCGCGCCCGCGCGTTCGGGCTCGAGCCGCACGCCTGGTCGCGCTCGTTGACGCCGGGCCGCGCCGCCAAGCTGGACGTCAGCTATGCGCGGACCTTGGAGGATCTGGCTGCCCGCTCTGACATCTTCACCATCCACCTGACGGCCACCCCGCAGACGCGCGGTATCGTCAGCCGGAGCGTCCTCGAGGCGCTCCCTGACGGCGCCATCGTCGTGAACGCCGCGCGCTCCGAGGTGATGGACTACGCCGCGCTCGAGGAGCTCATTCCGCGCAAGGGGCTGCGGGTCGGCCTTGACGTGTTCGCCACCGAGCCTGACAAGAGCTCGGCGCCGTTCGAGTCGCACCTCCTCGGGCGAGGGCTCGTCTACGGCACCCCGCACGTCGGCGCGCAGACGGAGCAGGCCCAGCGCGCGGTCGCCCTCGAGACGGCCCGGATCATCCGTGCCTTCATGACGGAGGAGGAGCTGCCCAACGTGGTCAACATCTGCGCCACGTCGCCCGCCCGCTATGCGGTCGTCGTCCGGATGATGGACAAGGTCGGCGTCCTCGCGAACACCCTCAGCGTCATGAAGCGCCACGGGATCAACATCGAGGAGATCTCAAACACCGTCTTCGAGGGCGCCACTGCGACCTGCACGAAGATGCGCGTCTCCGGCCGGCCGAGCGAGGCCTGTCTGAAGGAAATCGCGGCGTTCGAGGAGGTCCTGCACGTCGATATCGTCGCGCTGCCGAATCTGGCATAACGCTGACGGACCCGGCGGGCGCGTCGCGTGACCGCCGCGACCGGCGCAACCGGCGTGACCGCCGCGCGGCGGCGAGCGTTCCAGCGCTGACGCGCAGCTGGCCGTCGCGCCGTCGCGAGGAGGAACCGGCGGGAGATCTCCGGCCGTGCAGGGGCGGTTTGCCCGTATCCCCCCTTGCATGAAGGCCCGCATTCGACTAGGTTGTCCGCCGACAACTAGGCGGATCCGCGAGCCGGGTTCCCAGTTCGGGGAATCGGCTCTTTTTTTTTGGCGCACAGGCACCGGGCGCCCTCGCTCGGGGCCGATCGCGCTAGGAGGACCTGGATCCGCCGAAAGTGACGTCTCTCACATGCAGCAACCCATGGAGCCTTCGACCAGAGCCGTGTTCGATCTCGGGCGCGTTCGCGACGCCGTCGCGCCGGTGCTGGCCTCGCATGGGGTCACGCTCGTCGATCTGGAGTGGATCACGGAGCGGGCGGGCTGGACGCTGCGGCTCACGATCGAGCGCGAGAACGCGGACGGCGCGGACGGCGGGGTCACGCTCGAGGACTGCGCGGACGTGTCGCGCGACGTCTCATCGGTCCTCGACGTCGAGGATCTCATACCCAACCATTACAACCTCGAGGTCAGCTCGCCTGGCCTCGACCGGCGGCTGCGTACAGCGGCCGAGTTCGCTCGCTTCCTCGGCAGGACAGCGAAGGTGAAGCTGGCGCGCCCCGCGCCGGACGGTCAGCGGTTGCTCCGGGGCGATCTCCTCGAGGCTCCGGAGGGGCAGGTCGCGGTGCTGGTCGACGGCAAGCGGATCGCGGTCCCGCTCGCGGATGTCGTGGAGGCGCGCCTCGTCTTCGAGCTCACCGCGCAGCCCAAGAAGGGGCAGCGGCAGGGCAAGGAGCCGGCTAAGGAGTCGGCGCAGAAGAAGCAGCTCACGGAGGCGGCTCCGCGGTCGGGCTCAAAGCGGAGCGAGCGCGGCTCCGAGAAGCGCAAGTAGAGAGAAGAAAGATCAGGAGACAGGGACGTCATGGCAACGATGGCAGCGATGCCGACCTCGGAGACGAGCCTCGGCAGCATCCTCGATCAGGTCGCGAAGGAGAAGGGGATCGACAAGAAGATCCTCGTCGAGACGATCGAGGCCGCGATCTTGAAGGCCGCGCAGAGCGTCTTCGGCCCCACCCGCGAGCTCGAGGCGCGCTTCAACGAGGACACCGGGCAGATCGACCTCTTCCAGTACATGACCGTGGTCGAGGCCGTGACGGAGCCGGAGCGCGAGATCTCCATCACTGACGTGGACAAACTGAAGCTGGATGCGACCCTGGGCGAGGAGCTCGGCTTCCAGGTCTTCTGGCGGCCCGAGGACGCGGAGAAGGCGCGCGATCAGGACAAGGAATACGGCGACATCCTGAAGCTCAAGCACGGCCGCACGACCTTCGGGCGCATCGCCGCGCAGACGGCGAAGCAGGTCCTGCTGCAGCGCGTGCGCGACGCCGAGCGCGATCTCATCTTCAACGAGTACAAGGATCGCAAGGGCGAGCTCATCCGCGGCATCGTGCGTCGGTTCGAGAAGGGCAACAACATCATCGTCGACATCGGCCGCACCGAGGGCGTGCTCACGTTCCGCGAGCAGACGCCGCGCGAGACGTACCGGCCCGGGGACCGCATCGTGGCGTACGTGAAGGACATCGATCGCGAGGCTCGCGGCCCGCAGGTCATCCTCTCTCGCTCCGATCCCCGGCTCGTCGAGAAGCTCTTCGAGGCCGAGGTCCCCGAGATCTACGAGGGCATCGTGCGGATCGTGTCGGTCGCCCGGGAGCCGGGCGCCCGCTCGAAGATCGCGGTGACCAGCCGCGACGCGGACGTCGACCCGGTGGGCGCGTGCGTCGGCATGAAGGGCTCGCGCGTGCAGGCGGTGGTCCAGGAGCTCCGCGGCGAGAAGATCGACATCGTGCCGTTCGATCGGGATCCGGCGCGCTACGTCATCGCCGCGATCCAGCCGGCCGAGGTGCACAAGGTGATCGTCGACGAGGCCGACGGGCGCATGGAGCTCGTGGTCCCGGACGAGAAGCTGTCGCTCGCGATCGGGCGCAAGGGCCAGAACGTGCGGCTCGCCGCGCAGCTGACGAACTGGAAGCTCGACATCATCAGCGAGACCAAGTTCAAGCAGATGGAGGAAGAGGCGATCTCCGCCCTCCAGCAGATGGACGTCGTGACGGAGCAGATCGCCAAGTCCATGTACCGGCTCGGCTTCCGCGCGCTCGAGGAGGTCAGCGAGGCCTCGATCGAGGAGCTCGCGGCCATCCCGGGTCTCGGCGGCGTCGAGGCCGCCGATCGCATCAAGTCGCAGGCGGACACGACGATGGAGCGGCTCCGGCAGGAGCGCATCCGCTCGGCGAGCTCGCGCACCGAGCCGCTCACCGACCGCGAACGGCTGATGTTCATCCGTGGCGTCGGCGATCGGACGGTGGTGTTGCTCGAAGAGGCCGGGTACCGCAGCGTCGAGGACGTGCTGCGGGAGGACGAGGATCGGCTGGCGATCCGCACCGGCCTCGGCATCAAGAAGGCGCGCGCCATCAAGCAGGGGGCGCGGGATTTCGTTGAAAGCGAGCAGAAGGTGCTCGATGCGGCGCGGGCGGACGTTCGTCGCGCCGCAGAGGCGAGGCACGCGTAGGCTGCGGGGGAGGCAGAGGACCAAGGATGGGATCAGCGGTGAGCAGACAGAGCGACGCGGGTGAGCGCGAGCCCTTCGAGAAGGGGCGAGTGCGCACGTGCGTCGGCTGCGGGGAGCGCGTCGGCGTCGACGACGTCCGCGGCGCCCGTCCGCTCGTCCGGCTCATCCTTGGTCCCGGCGGTGTGGTCGCGGTCGATCCCGGCGACGGCGGGTTCGGGCGGGGCGCACACGTCCACCCGCAGAAGGACTGCCTCTCGGCGGCGGTCGCCCGGGGGCTGGCCCGCGCCGCGAAGGCACGTGTCCACGCGATCGTGGGGGCCGCTGGAGGAGGCGCCGAGGGCGCCGGCGATCAGGTCACGCAGCGCGTCGAACCGCTCACGACCGCCTCGCTGGCGCGGGCGATCCGAGAGGCTACCGAGCGCCGGCTCCAGGGGCTCCTCCGCGCCGCCGTCCGCTCCCAGAGCGTGGCGATCGGCGCCGATGCGGTCGTGGGGTCGTGCGTGCGGGGCGATGCCGCGCTCGTCCTGGTCGCGTGCGACGCGGCGGCAGGCGCGGATCTGCCGGAGGTCAGGCGCGCCGTCGCCGAAGGGCGCGCCGTCGCGTGGGGCAGCGAGCAGGGGCTCGGCGCCCTGGCGGGCGGCCCGCGCGAGCGCGGCGTTGCCGTGATGGCGATCTCATCGGCGTCGATCGCCGCTGCCGTCGCGAACGCAGCGCACGTGGTGGACACGTGCGCGCGCGTCGAGCGGGGCGAGGACGCCGCGGAGGGCGGGCGCCGCGGCGCCGGTCGCCGGGGGCGGCCTTCGCGCAGCGCGGCCGCCCGGTCGGAAGAGGGCGGGAGCCCCGAGCAACGGAAGGCGCCGCCTGGCCATGCTGGCCTCTCGCGTCGCCGCGGGCCGGGGACGTCGGGCGTGGAGCGCGAGAACCCCGGGGCCGGGGTTCTCTCGGCGACCGAGGATGTCGGGGGAAGAACCGGCAGCCTGGAGGGCGCGCTTACCAGCCGCGACGAGCGGCGGGGGCCGGAGAGTGGGTCCGGTCGGCTTCTTGCTACTGCGCCGGGCACGGGGGGAGGCGGCGTGGTCGGGGGCAGGGCGGCGGTGTCCGGTTCTACCGGACGCGCCTCGACGGTGGACAGAGTGGCCGCAAATCGTCGCCCGCGCGGATGGGTGAGGCGGATTGGTTAACGTGGAGCGAGGTGCATGAGCAAAGTCCGGGTCTACGAGGTCGCCAAGCAGCTGAACATGGACCAGAAGACGCTGGTCGCGCTCTTCCAGTCCATGGGTATAGGCGACGTGCGCAATCACATGAGCGCCGTCGAATCCGACGTCGTCGAGCGGGTTAAGCGGCACCTCGAGCGGCAGAAGTCGCCTGAGGTGGTGGAGGAGAGGATCCGCCCCACGGTCGTCAAGCGCCGCGCACGGCCCGGGGCCGAGCCCGAGCCGTCCTCGCCAGGCCGCGGGCCTGACCTGTCGGAGGCGCCCGTTCGCGCTGCTCCGGAGCCTGCGCCCTCTCGGCCTGCGGCTGAGCCCGCGCCGGCTTCGCCGCCGCTCGAGCGCGCCGCTCAGGAGGAAGCGCCGCCCCGTCGCCCCGTTGCGCCGCCGCCCGCCGCTCCCGTCGCAGCGCCCTCGGCGCCGGCCCCCGAGCCGGTCGTCGCCGGGAGCCCGCGCGAGCCTGCTCCCGCACCCGCGCCCAGTGCGCCTGCCCCGGCGATGCCGCCTGTTGCGGCTGCGCCCCCTGCGCCGCCGCCCCCGGCGGCTCCCGCTCCCGCAGCAACCGCGCCTGCCGCGGCGTCCGCGGCCGCGGAGGAGACGAAGGTGACCTCGCCCGAGCCGAAGCCTGCGCCGCCTGTCGCGGCGCCGCCTGCCACCGCCGCCGCGCCGGCGCCCGCCCCCGCCGCGCCCGAGGCGCCTGCAGCTGCCGCCGCGCAGGCGGCTGCGCCCGCGCCGATCCCTGCCGCTGTCGCGGCGCCAGCAGCAGCGGCGCCAGCCGCAGCCGCTGCGCCCGCAGCCGCTGCGCCTGCGCCCGCAACGCCTGCGCCTGCAGCAGCCGCGGCGCCGGCCCGGCCGCAAGCCGCGCCCTCGACGCCTGCTCCGGCGCAGGGGGGGGCGCGGCCGACGTCGCCGCCGCCCGCTCCGCAGCGGCCTGCAGCTCCGGCCGCCGCCCGCCCGGGCGCTCGGCCGACCACGCCGCCTGCGCCCGCGGCCAAGCCGGAAGAGCCGGGCGGCACGCCGGGACAGGCGCCGCGTCGCCCGTCCTCGCCGCCGAAGACCGGCATCGAGGTCTGGCAGGGGCGCCCCGGCGTCACGATGCCGGCTCCCCGCACCGGCACACCGCCGGCGCGGCGCACGACCTACGATCCGCGCGCCAACGCCCAGCAGGCACGCCCTGGCGGTCCCAGCTTCGGTCCAGGCGGCCGGCCCATGGGCGGTCGGAACACCCGCCCCGGGATGTTCGGGCGGCAGCGCCCGGGAGGCGGTGGTCTCCCGCGCAAGCCGGTCCAGGTCTCCACGCAGGAGATGGCCTCGCACAAGAAGGTCATCAAGATCGAGGAGCAGGTCACCCTCCAGCAGCTCGCCGCGAAGATGAGCCTGAAGGCGACGGACGTGCTCATGCGGCTCCTGTCGATGGGCATGACGGGCGTGAACATCAACAGCACGCTCGACGCCGAAACCGCGAAGATCCTCGCGAGCGAGTTCGGCTGGAGCGTCGAGGACGTGGCCGTCAGCGAGCAGGACACGCTGAGCGCGGCCATGCAGGCCGGGGCCGACACCGACGAGGAGGTCGAGATCCGGCCGCCCATCGTCACCGTCATGGGCCACGTCGACCACGGCAAGACCTCGCTCCTCGACAGGATCAGGAAGGCCACGGTCGCCGAGGGAGAGGCCGGCGGGATCACCCAGCACATCGGCGCTTACCGCGTCGAGACGCCGCGCGGAACGATCGCCTTCCTCGACACGCCGGGCCACGAGGCGTTCACGGCGATGCGCGCCCGCGGCGCCTCGCTCACCGACATCGTGATCCTGGTGGTCGCGGCCGACGACGGCGTGATGCCTCAGACCAAGGAGGCGATCTCGCACGCCCAGGCCGCGAAGGTGCCGATCCTCGTCGCGGTGAACAAGATCGACAAGCCGGGCGCCGACGCCGACAAGATCAAGCGCGACCTCGCGGCCCTCGGGCTTCAGCCCGAGGAGTGGGGCGGCGAGACGATGTTCTGCAGCGTGTCGGCGAAGCTGGGGCAGGGCATCGACCAGCTCCTCGAGTCGGTCCTGCTGCTCGCCGAGGTCCAGGACCTCCGCGCCAACCCGAAGAAGCGCGCCAGCGGCACCGTCATCGAGGCGCTGCTCGATCGCGGCCGCGGCCCGGTCGCGCGCGTCATGGTCCAGGACGGCACGCTCCGCACGGGCGACATCCTCCTGGCCGGCGCCGCGTGGGGCAAGGTCCGGGCGATGACCGACGAGCTCGGGCGCTCCGTCGCCGAGGCCGGCCCCGCGACGCCCGTCGAGGTCCTCGGCCTCAACGAGGTGCCGAGCGCGGGTGATCCCGTCCACGCCGTCAAGGACGGGAAGACCGCGGAGGAGATCGCCGAGACCCGGCGCAAGAAGGCGTCGAAGACGCTGATCCCGCAGGACTCGCGCGTCTCGCTCGAGTCCATCACGAAGAACCTGCAGGAGGCCGATCAGCTCGAGCTCAAGCTGATCATCAAGGGCGACGTGCAGGGCTCGGTCGAGGCGATCATCCACGCGCTGGCGAAGCTCTCGACCCAGAAGGTGAAGGTCACGATCGTGAACGGCGCCGTCGGTGGCATCACCGAGGGCGACGTCAACCTGGCGGTCGCGTCGAAGGCGATCATCGTCGGCTTCAACGTCCGGCCGGCCGGCAAGGCGGGCGCTCTTGCGGAGAACGAGGGCGTCGAGATCCGGCTCTACAACATCATCTACAACGCCGTCGACGACATCCGAAGCGCGATGGAGGGGCTCCTCCCCGCGACCAAGGTGGAGAAGGTCCTCGGCCGCGCCGAGGTCCGCCAGGTCTTCAAGATCACGAAGGCGGGCACGGTCGCCGGCTGCATGGCCATCAGCGGCTCGGTCAAGCGCACCGGCGAGGCGCGCCTCATCCGGGACAACGCCGTGATCTGGACGGGTCGCCTGTCGGGGCTGCGCCGGTTCAAGGATGACGTGAAAGAGGTGGTCGAGGGGTTCGAGTGCGGTATCTCGCTCGACGGCTACTCGGACATCAAGGAGCGCGACATCATCGAGAGCTTCGAGATCGAAGAGGTCAAGACGAAGCTCTGAGCCTCAACCGATGTTCGTGGGTGTACTCCGTCTCCGTCTCGATATCGTCGGGGCCCGCTCCCTCAAGGACAAGCGCAGCGTGGTGCGCTCCTTGAAGGAGCGGGCGCAGAGCCGGATGCGCGTGTCGATCGCCGAGGTCGGCGTGCTCGACGATCCGAGGCGGGCGACGCTCGGCGTCGCGGTCGTCTCGAACTCGGCGGTCATGTGCGACAAGGTCCTCGCGGACGTGGCCGCGATGGCGGGGTCGCTGCCGCACGCCGTCCTCACGGATCGGGCGACCGAGATCGTGCCGTTCGGCGATGGGGGCGCTGGGGTGCAGGGCGGCATCGAGCAGGCGCTCGGCCGTGATGATGGAGATCTGGGAGCCTCCTCGGACATGCTCGAGGACGCAGAGGACGACGAATGAGCGGCGTGGTGAAGCGGGCGACGCGGGTCGCCGAGCGGCTCCGTGAGGATCTGTCCAACCTGCTCCGCGATCTGCGTGATCCGCGGATCGCCGGCGTGCTCGTGTCGCGCGTGGAGATCACCGACGATCTGCAGAGCGCGAAGGTCCACGTGCGCCACGAGTTCGGCGCGGAGGACGCAGCGGCGCGCCGCGCCCTGCTCAAGGGGCTGGAGGCGGCGTCGGGCCGGCTGCGCCGGGACGTCGCCCGCACGATGGGGCTGCGCGTTGTGCCGACGCTGCGCTTCTTTTACGACGAGGGGCCGGACGCCGAGCGGCGGATCGAGGAGCTGCTCCGAGAGATCAAGGACGGCTCGGGCGAGCGCTCCTAGCGCGGGGTCGAGCGGCGCGCGGCCGGAGCTCGGGCGCGATCACCGCGAGATGAGCCGCTCGATCGCCTGCGCGGGCTCGAGGTCGAAGCGCCACGGTCCCATCTTCGTCGGGGCGTCGAGCGCCACCTTCAGCGCGCCGAGGAACTCGCGCCGCGGCCACTCCACGGCGCCGAATCGCTCCAGGTGGTCCGTGTACACCTGGCAGTCCACCAGCGCGAAGTCCCAGGCGACGAGGTTCCCGAGGAGCGTCGCGAACGCGACCTTCGAGGCGTCGGGCGCGCGTGCGAACATCGACTCGCCGAAGAACATCCGCCCCAGCGACACGCCGTAGAGGCCGCCGACGAGCTCGCCGTTCGACCACGCCTCGATGCTGTGCGCGACCCCGGCGGCGTGCAGCGCCGTGTAGCCGGCGATGAGCTCCTCGGTGATCCACGTGCCGTTCTGCCCGGGCCGCGGCGCGGCGCTGCAGGCCCCCATGACCCGCTCGAACGCCGTATCGGTCCGCACCTCGATCTCGCCCCGGCGCACCCGCTTGCGCAGCGAGTGCGGGACGTGCGCCTCGCGCGGCGGCAGGACGAAGCGAGGATCCGGGGAGAACCAGAGCAGCGGCAGCCCCTCGTGAGGCCAGGGGAAGATGCCCCGCCGGTAGCCGGCCAGCAGCCGCTCCGGCGAGGCCTCGCCGCCCACGGCCACGATCCCCTCCGGGGTCGCGCGCTCTGGCGGAGGGAAGTCGAGCTTGCTCGTGAGCACCGGGACCCGCATCGCTGTGGGATCGAATCCTCCCAAAAGAGCGCGCGGTTGCAAAGCGTCGCCTGCCGCGCGCTCAGGAGGCGCACACGTAGTCGGAGCCCTCGGCGAAGCCGCGCGCCGCGAGGTGGCCGCGGATGAGCGCGCGCGCCCCCCGCGCCCCCACGGCGACGACGACGGTCTCTGCGCCGCGCTCCAGCCGCGACGGGTCGACTATCGGCGCGCCCTGCGCGATCCGGCCGATCTTGCGCGGGTCGATGTCCACGAACCGCGCGGGCGCCACGCCGTTCCGGGCGAGCGCCCTCGCCAGCCGCCGGCCTGTCTTTCCCGCGCCCCACACGGCCACCGGCCGCGCTGGGCCCAGCTTCCTCGCGAGGTAGTGCGCCTTTGCCTCGAGGAACCTCGCGATCGCGTACCGGGGATCGGCGAAGGTGGCGCGCCCCTCGCGGTGCCGCCAGCGCAGGCCGAGCTCCGGGAGCTTCGCCATCCGCGCGCCCGCGGCGTCGAGGCGCAGCCACAGGTCGTAGTCCTCCGCCCACGGGACCTCCCGGAACCCGCCCACCTTCTCCAGCGCGCTCCGCCGCAGCATCACCGACGGGTGGCACAGCGGGGACTCCACGAACATCTCGCGCGCGTGGTCCTCCGGGGTGACGATCGAGTTCAGCCAGTCGACGTAGCGCAGCATGCCCTCGCCGATCGGCCCGGCAGCGAACGCCTCGACGCGGGCCCCGACGACGTCGAGCCGCGGATCCCGGAGGAGCGCCTCCGCTTGTCGCGCGAGCCGCTCGCCGACCGAGATGTCGTCGCCGTCCATGCGGGCGAGGAGCTCGCCGCGCGCCGCCTCCGCCGCCCGCGAGAGTGCCTGTGCGATCCCCACGCCGCCCGTCGCGACCTGCAGGACGCGGCGATCGCGCTGCGCGATGCGCGCGACCCTGGCAGGGCCGCGGTCCGTCGAGCCGTCGTCCACGGCGACCACCTCCAGGCCGACCGCGCGCTCGGCGAGCACGCTCTCCAGCGCCTCCTCGATCGTCGCTTCCGCCTGCCGGTACGGGAGCAAGACGGAGACGAGCGGCGCCACGCGGAGACCATGGCGGCGCGCCCGCGCAGCGTCCACAAGAACGGGCGCGGACGCCTAGCGCTTCTTGAAGTCGCCGAGGTGCGTGATGTACCAGCGGCCCTGCCACGAGATGATCGTGTGGACGTCCAGGCTCGCCGGCTTCCCGTCGATCTCGTACTTCAGCTTGCCGTGAAAGGAGCGGTAATAGCCGATCTTGTTGACCTCGTCCCCCGGAGGCACCCACTTCGGCTTGGAGCCCACCACGAAGCCGACGAACCGCGCCCCCTCCCAGCTCTTGCGCTTCCGATGCATCGACTTCACGTCGTTCACGTAAGCGGCGTGGAGGTTGTCCCAGTACTTGCCGGGGTCCTTCACGTCCTTGAGCGGGATGAACGGCTCCTTGGGGAACCAGAAGGGCTCGGCCAGCGCCGGCTCCTTCTTCACGATGGCGTCGAACAACGCCCCGGCTCGCGCCGTGAGCTCCTCGCTCTCGAGCGCCGGCAGGATCTTGTTGTCCGCGCGGGCGGAGGTCGCGGCGCTGGGGTCGGCGCCTGCGCTGGGCGCCGCTCCTGGGCCGGGCGACGCGCCGGCCGCGGGCGCGTCGGCGGCCGCGCGATCGCCCCCGTCCTGCGGCGGCTCCGGCGCGCTTGCGTCCTCGGGGCGAGGCGCTGCCGCCTCGGCCGCGCTGGCGCCTGCCGTCGCTGCTGCCGCCGTGGGCGCGGCGCCGGCCGAGGAGGGCCGGGCGCTCTCGGCTGGCCGGGCATCGGGCGCCGGGGTGGGCGCCGCGCAACCCGCCACCACCGCCAGCGCGGTCGCGATGACCTGCTTGATCATGCGCGTGCCCTATCGCAGCGCCCCGGCGCCGACAAGCGACGCCGAGGCGCGGCCGGATGCGGGGCCCGCCCGGCGGCGGACCCGGCTCACTTCTCCACGATGATGAACTGAACGCGCCTGTTCTTGGCCTTGTTCGCGGGCGTGACGTTCGGCGCGACGGGGCGATCCTGTCCATAGCCCTTCGCGAGCAGCCGCGAGCCGTCCACGCCGGCCCGGATCAGCCAGGCGCGCACCGCGTTCGCCCGGGCCTCGCTGAGCGTCTGGTTGTGCTCGCGCCCGCCCGTGTTGTCGGTGTGCCCCTGGATCTCGACCTTGCGGATGTTCGGATTCCGCTGGAGCACGTCCGCGATCTCCTCCATCAGCGCATTCGAGTCGCCGAGGATCTTCGCCGAGTCGGTCTCGAAGTGGATCTGCCGCGAGATCTTGATCTCGTTGCCCAGCACCTTCACGAGCGAGATCTTCGGCCGCTTGTTCACCGTGAGGGCGGCGCGCGTGTCCTCGCTCGTCCGGACGTCGGCCTGGTTGACGTGGTTCATGTAGCCCTGCGCCTCGACCTTGAGCGTCACCGCGCCGGCCGGCAGGTCGGGGAAACGGAAGGCGCCGCTGCCGTCGGCCGTCGCCGTCTGCTCGCGGCCCGCAGCGTCGACCAGCCGGATCGTCGCGCCAGCGACCGCGTCCCCGCTCTCCGCGTCCTTCACCGTCCCGACGATGTTGCCCGTCTTGGGCAGCGCTTCGAGGGAGCAATCGACGTCCACGAACGTCGGCCCCTGCGGCTGCGTCGGGCTCGGCGCAGCGCCAGGCCCTCCCGGCTGCGGGCCGAAGGGACCCGGCTGTCCGGGCTGCGGGCCGAAGGGCCCAGGCTGCGGACCGAAGGCGCCGGGCTGTCCGGGCTGCGGGCCGAAGGGCCCAGGCTGCCCGGGCTGCGGACCGAAGGCGCCGGGCTGCCCGGGCTGCGGGCCGAAGGGCCCAGGCTGTCCAGGCTGCGGACCGAAGGCGCCGGGCTGTCCGGGCTGCGGGCCGAAGGGCCCAGGCTGCCCGGGCTGCGGACCGAAGGCGCCGGGCTGCCCGGGCTGCGGGCCGAAAGGCCCAGGCTGCCCGGGCTGCGGACCGAAGGCGCCGGGCTGCCCGGGCTGCGGGCCGAAGGGCCCAGGCTGCGGGCCGAACGCCCCGGGTTGCCCTGGCGCTGCCCCGCCAGGGAGGATCGTCGCCTGGCAGGTGCCGGGCTTGTACCCGTTCGCCCGGATGTTGAAGGTGTACGTCCCCGGATCGAGGTGCCGTGTGAGGAAGCGGCCGTCCGGCCCTGTCGCGTACGGCGGCTGAGCCGCGCCCTCGATCGTCACGATGGCGTCCGCCACCGCCGCGTCGGGCTTGTTCTGCTCGTGCACGAAGCCGCGCGCGAAGGTCTGCGGCGCCGGCACGAGCTGCGGCGGCTCCTTGATGAGCTGCGGCGCGGGGGCCGGCGGCGGCTCCTTCTGCTTCGTATCGTACGCATAGCCAATCCCGAGATAGAGCGTCCACGGCGCCTGAGGCGCGACCTCCTCGATGAACACGGAGGTCGCCGACAGGCCGAGGTCGAACGCCGCGTGTCCGGAGAGCCCGCGGAACGCCTTCTCGAACGGCGTCACCCGCACGCCGAGCGACAGCCGCGACGGCGCCGCGGCATAACCCGGTCCGCCCTGGTTCTGCGGGTCAGGAGACGCGAAGTCGTCGAGCCCGAGGCAGACGTCGCCGCGCGACACGGTCTTCGTGTGGCACTCGTAACCCTGCCGGTTCACCGGGATGTCGAGGGTGTACTCCAGGTAAGGCTGCACCTTCGGCAGCGGCACCTCGACGCCGAGGTGGGTCTGGAAGAAGTCGACGCGGTTGATGCCGAGCCCGAACCGCTCGATCCGCGAGATCGGCTGCCGCTCGCGATCGTCCGTGAACGCCTTCGCGCGCGCCTTCTCGACCTCCTCCACGAGGACGCCGGAGTTGTCGAGCTTGTAGCCGAGGTTCACGTTCACCCGCAGCGGGAACCCCTTGCCCTGCGGCTTGCGCAGATCGAGCGACGCGAGCCCACGGAAGACCGCGCTCGTGCCGCCGCCGGCGAGGCCGACGTCGCCGGTCCCGTTGAGCAGGAGGAGCTGCGCCTCGCCGCCGAAGGAGAACGGCTTGCCGATCTTCGTGGGGGTGAACGCCTTCACGCCGAACGTCGTGTCGCCGAGCACCTGCAGCAGCCGCGGACGACCCTGATCGTTCGCGTTCGCGAACGTGCGGATCGACGCGTACCCCTCGAGGAAGGGCAGGGGGGTCGCGTTCAGCGCGAAGAACGCTCCCACGTGGCTCGCCGAGTCCTCCTTCGCGTCAGGACCGCACGTGATCGGGTGACCGGCGAGCGTCGACTCCGCCGGATCGCAGAGGAAGCCGCTCGTGGAGAACCAGTCGAGCAGGAACGACACCCGGAAGGTGCCCGGCGCGCCCGAGCCCGCGTACGACGTCCTGAGGAGGCCGGTCGAGCCCCACAGGTTCGGCTGAGCGGTGAGGGAGAGCGCCCGCTCCTCCTCGTCCCACGCGGTGGATCTCGGCGCCGTCGCGCTGGCCTGGAGGCCCTGATCACCGACCGACGCCTGCGCGCCGAAAGAGAAGCTCGCGTCCGGCGGCGGTTGGCCCGGCTGCGGCCCGAACTGCGGCGGAGCGTCGCCCGGATAACCCGGCTGCGGCCCGAAGGGGCCGGGCTGGCCGGGCTGCGGTCCGAAGGGACCGGGCTGGCCGGGCTGCGGCCCGAAGGGGCCAGGTGGCGCGGGAGGTTGCTCGGGCCCGAACGCGCCGGGCGGCTGCGCGGGCTGGCCTGGAATCGGCTGCGGTCCGAAGGGCGGCTGCGCGGGCTGGCCTGGAATCGGCTGCGGTCCGAAGGGCGGCTGCGGCTGCTGCGCCTCGGCAGCGGCCGCGAGCGTGAGCGAGCCGACGAGCGGCAGCGCCGTGAGCGCAGCGCGCCGGGGCCTGTCGGCAAACACCTTCCGAAGCGTATGCATCGAGCCTCACCCGCGGGGTCGAACAAGGAAACGCCCGCCAATCGGGACGGTGGAGACCTCGCGCGCGGCCCGTTGTATCACTCCGGGCGGCGCGTGAAACAGCGGTTTTCGCTGGCAGCAGCTCCGCGACAGGCGCGCCGTACGGCTCGATAAGTACGGCACACCGCGCGGCGGTGCCGCGCCCTTCGGCCTTCTCTGCGCGAGGCGCGGCGCCGCGCTGCCGCGCCGGCGCCTCGGTCGCAAACGTGCTCGACCGGAGCGCCCCGCGGTCCCCGCCGCCGCTCGGCCGGGGCCGAGCGGCCGTCCAATTCCGCGGACGTACATGCTAGGAAAGCCATCACCATGGCATCCCGCGGGCGCATCCTGATCGTCGATGACGAGGCCAACGCGCGCGCGGCGCTCTCGGAGATCCTCCGCGAGGAGGGGTACACGACCGAGACCGCGGCCGACGGCTTCAAGGCGCTCGGCAAGCTCGAGGAGTTCGCGCCCGACGTGGTCCTGACCGATCTGAAGATGCCTGGGCTCGACGGCATCCGGATGATGGAGAAGGCGCAGCTCGCGCTGCCGGACGCGACCTTCGTCGTGATGACGGCGTTCGGCACCATCTCGAGCGCGGTCGAGGCGGTGAAGAAGGGCGCGTACAACTACCTGACGAAGCCGCTCGATTTCTCGGTGCTCGCTGTCGTGGTCGAGCGCGCGGTGGAGCGGGCGCGGCTCCTCCAGGAGAACTCGCGGCTGCGCGAGCGGCTGCGCGAGCGCAACGCGTTCGGGCACGTGATCGCGAGCCACCCGAGCATGGCGAAGGTCCTCCGGCTGGTCGAGCAGGTGGCGCCGAGCCGCGCGAGCGTGCTGATCGTGGGCGAGACGGGCACGGGCAAGGAGCTCATCGCCGAGATGATCCACCGCGCCAGCCCGCGGGCGAAGGCGCCGCTCGTCCGGCTGAACTGCGCCGCGCTGAGCGAGTCGCTCCTCGAGAGCGAGCTGTTCGGCCACGAGCGCGGCGCCTTCACCGGCGCCATCGGCCGCCGCGAGGGCCGCTTCGAGCAGGCGAGCGGCGGCACCCTGTTCCTGGACGAGGTGAGCGAGATCCCGCTGGCCACGCAGGTGAAGCTCCTGCGCTTCCTGCAGGAGCGGACGTTCGAGCGGGTGGGCGGCAACGAGACGCTCAAGGTCGACGTGCGGATCCTCGCCGCGTCGAACCGCGATCTGCGCCAGCGCATCGCCGAGGGGGTGTTCCGCGAGGACCTCTATTACCGGCTCAACGTCGTCACCCTGGAGATCCCGCCGCTCCGCGAGCGCCGGAGCGACATCCCCGAGCTCGCGACGTTCTTCCTCGGCCGCTATGCGCAGGAGAACGGCAAGCGCATCGAGGGCTTCACCGACGAGGCGCTGTCGGCGCTGACGTCCTACTCGTTCCCCGGCAACGTGCGCGAGCTGGAGAACGCGATCGAGCGGGCCGCGGTGCTCTGCGACGGCGCGCGCATCGAGCTCCGGCACCTGCCGGCGCAGATGTCGTCCGAGCCGGCCGAGTCCGTCGACGCGATGCCGCGCGTCCCCGGGAGCACCATCTACGACCTGGAGCGCTACGCGATCCTGCGCACGCTCGAGGCGTGCAAGGGCTCGACCTCGAAGGCGGCGACGATCCTCGGGATCAGCCCGCGCAAGATCCAGTACAAGCTGCACGAGTACAGCGCGGCCAACGCGCGCGGCCGGGCGCGGCCGGCAGACGGCGCGCCGGGCGAGAGCCTCGAGGGGGAGGAGGGCGCATGAGCAACGCAGCCGAGCGCATCGTCGAGCCGCGCGACCGGGATGCCGCGCCGGCCAGCTCCGTCGAGGAAGGGGCGCCGGAGGGCGAGCTGCTGATCGACGTCCGCGGCCTCCTGAAGACGTTCCGGGTGGGTTTCTTGCGCCGGAGGGCGGTCGAGGCGGTCAAGGGGGTGAGCTTCGGCGTACGGCGCGGCGAGATCTTCGGCTTTCTCGGGCCGAACGGGGCCGGCAAGACGACGACGATCAAGATGCTGACGGGCCTCATCGCCCCGACCGGCGGCGAGGCGTACCTGTTCGGCGCGCGCGTGCCGTCGCCCGAGGCGCGCCGGAAGATCGGCTTTCTGCCGGAGAACCCGTACGTCTACCCCTACCTCACCCCGCGCGAGTTCGTGGAGCTCTGCGGCCGCCTCTCCGGGATGCGCGGCGCGGCGCTGCGCAGGCGGGCGATGGAGGTGCTCGATCAGGTGAAGATCGCGTACGCCGCCGATCGGCAGGTGCGCCGGCTGTCGAAGGGGATGCTGCAGCGCACGGGGCTGGCGGCCGCGCTGGTCGCCGATCCGGAGATGCTGATCCTGGACGAGCCGATGAGCGGCCTCGATCCGGTGGGCCGCAAGGAGGTGCGCGATCTCATCTTCGCCGAGCGCGACCAGGGCCGGACGATCTTCTTCTCGACGCACATCCTGAGCGACGTCGAGGCGATGTGCGATCGCGTGGCGATCCTGCGCGAGGGCCAGGTGGTGGTGAGCGGCGCGATCCGCCAGCTGTTGCGGGGCGACGTGCTGCGCACCGAGGTCACGCTGGCGGGCGCGAGCGAAGGCCTCCTGGCCGATCTCGTCGCGAAGGGCTTCGCGACCACGCGCCGGGGCGACGTCGTGGTGGTCGACGTGGAGGGCGAGGCGCGCGTGCGCGACGTGCTGCGGGCGTCGCTCGCGGCGGGCGCGCAGGTCGTCGAGGTCGCGCCGCGCCGCGAGACGCTCGAGGACCTCTTCATGCGCCGCGCGCTGTAGCCAGGGCCGGGCCTGTCCCCAAGACAGCGGTAGGCCCCCGGAGAGGGTGTCCTCTGCGCGGGCTGGGGGATGGGCCGATGTTTGAGGCGCGCCCATGGCTCATCCGGCATTGCCGGATGAGCCATGGGCGCGCCGAGTTCGGCGGGGCCCCCACCCCGCGCAGAGGACACCCTCTCCGGGGGCCGGGCAGCCCTGGCTACGCCGATGCCCCAGCGACGTCCTGCTTGGCCGCTTCGATGATCTCGAGCGCGTACGCGCCGATGGTCGACGCGTCCTCACCCTCGACCATGACGCGGAGCTTCGGCTCCGTCCCGCTCCAGCGCACGAGGATGCGCCCCTTGTCGCCGAGCGTCTTCTCGATGCGATCCACGGTCACCCGCGTCCGCTGCATGCTGTCGAGCGGCAGCCGCGTCGCGAACGTCGCGTTCTCCAGGACCTGCGGCACCCGCTGCATCGCCTTCGAGGCGAGCTCGCTCAGCGGCTTGTCCTCCTCCATCATGATGGCGAGCACCTGCAGCGCCGCCACGATGCCGTCGCCCGTCGTCGCGTGGTCCAGGAAGATGAGGTGCCCCGACTGCTCGCCGCCGAACGAGTAGCCGCCGTTCCGCATCGCCTCGACGACGTAACGATCCCCGACCGCCGTGCGCACGACGTGCCCGCTCTGGGCCTTGAGCGCCCGCTCGAGCCCGAGGTTCGACATCACCGTCGTCACGATCGTGTTCCGCGGCAGCTTGCCGGTGCGCAGCATCCGGAGCGCGCAGAGCGCCATGATCGCGTCGCCGTCCACGACCTCGCCGCGCTCGTCGACCATGATCACCCGGTCCGCGTCGCCGTCGAGCGCGATGCCGATGGCCGCGCCGCGCTTGAGCACCTCGGCCTTCACGTGCTCCGGGTGCAGGGCGCCGGTCTCGCGGTTGATGTTGCGGCCGTTCGGCTTCACGCCGAGCGCCGTCACGTTCGCGCCGAGCTCGGTGAACACCGAGGGGGCCACGCGGTACGCCGCCCCGTGCGCCGCGTCGACGACGATCTTCACGCCGTCCAGCGAGAGCGCCGTGGGGAACGTGTTCTTGCAGAACACGACGTACCGCCCGCGCGCGTCGTCGAGCTTCACCGCGCTGCCGATCGCCGCCCCGACCACCCGCGCCTCGTCGAGCTCGTGGCTCTCCATCAGCCGCTCGATCTCCTCCTCCGCGGTGTCGGGCAGCTTGTAGCCGTCGGGCCCGAAGATCTTGATGCCGTTGTCCTGATACGGGTTATGGCTCGCGCTGATCACGACCCCGGCGTCGGCCCGCATGCTCTGCGTGAGCTGCGCGACCGCCGGCGTGGGGATCGGCCCGCTCAGCATCACGCGCCCGCCCATGGCGCACACGCCGGACGCGATCGCGGTCTCGAGCATGTAGCCGGACAGGCGCGTGTCCTTCCCGATCACCACCCGCACCTGCCGCGACTTCCCGTGGCTCGCGACGAACGCGATCGCGCGCCCGAGCCGCAGCGCCATCTCGGGCGTCATCGGCGGCTGGTTCGCCACGCCGCGCACCCCGTCGGTGCCGAAGAGCTTGCGGCCTGCGGCCTGCTTCTGCGGTTCGCCCGTCGCCGACGGAGCGCCCTCCCTAGGATCCTTCTTGGTGTGCTTCGGCACGGTCCCTCTCTGTGGTGTGGGGCTGAGGAGACCACCCTTAGCAACCTTTGCCAAGACGGCCTACGGCCAATCGCCGCCGCGGCGACATTGGCGCGGTCTACATCGCGCCGCTTTGTGGCGTGGCCGCTATCGTGCTGCGTTTGCGCCGTTTTGCAGCGCGGTAGCTACCGCGCCGTGGTTACAGCGCGGTCGCTGCCGCGCCGTGGTTACAGCGCGGTAGCTACCGCGCCGTGGTTACAGCGCGGTCGCTACCGCGCCGTGGTTACAGCGCGGTCGCTATCGCGCCGCTTTTGCAACGCGGTCGCTACCGCGCCGTGGTTACAGCGCGGTAGCTACCGCGCCGTGGTTACAGCGCGGTCGCTATCGCGCCGCTTCCGGCGGCGCCTCGTTGTTGCGCCGAGCCGCCTCGTTGCTCAGGCGCAGCAAGACCGATCCCTGCGCCGGCGTGCGCAGGTCTCGGCCCTTCGTCGTGCCCTCGCCGCCGCCTGGCGGCGGAAGGAGCGCGTTGATGAGGCCCATCAGCCTCACCGTCGCCTGCGGCGCGATGCCGTGCGCCCAGCTCAGCAGGTGCGACGACAGCCCGAGCTTCACCTCCGCGCGCCCCTCGCGCGCCGCCGCCACCACCCGCCGCGCCGCGCGCCGCGCGTCGATCGTCGCGATCGGGAGCGACGAGGCCAGGCCGAACCAGCCGAACTCGTGCTGCGGGCTGCCGCCGAACGCGGCGTTGTAGATCGACCCCGTGCGCATCGGACCCGGGATCACCGTCGTGACGCGCGGGCCCCTCGCGCCGCCGTGCGTGAGCTCCACCTGCATGCTCTCCGAGAAGCCCATCATCGCGAACTTCGACGCGTTGTACCCGAGCAGGTGCGGCACGGCGACGCGACCGCCGATGGACACCACGTTCACGATGCGCGCCGCGCGCCCATGCCGCCTCAGGTGCGGCAGCGCGCGCAGCGTCGCGTGGACCGCGCTCCAGAAGTTCGAGCGCATCGCCTCGTCGAGCTCCTCCACCCGGAGGTCCTGCATGGGCGCGACCTGGATCACGCCGGCGTTGTTGACGAGCACGTCGATCCGGCCGAACGCCCTCGCCACGCCGTCGATGAACGCCTCGGCCGCGGCGCGGTCGCCGAGATCGCACGCCGCCGCGTGCACCTCGACGCCGAGCGCCTGCAGCCGCTGCTCCGCCCGGTAGAGCGCCTCCGCGTCGCGGCCGGCGATCGCCACCCGGGCGCCGTGCCGGCCGAACTCCTCGGCCAGCAGCAGCCCCAGGCCGCGAGAGCCGCCCGTGATGACCACGACCCGGCCGCGCAGATCGAGCTTTCGCAGGGCGCGGAACGCCGTCCGCGCGAGCGCGGCCGCCACGAGAGCCGCCGCAGAGATGAGCACCGGAGAACGCCGCTTCCTGAACGCCATGCCGCGGAGGACGGCATCGCCCGTGCCACCCGCCGCGCGCGGGCGGGCAGCGACGCGCCTGCACATCGCGCCGCTCGCGCCCGCCTCAGAGCGTGACGACCGGATCCGCCACGATGCCGAGCAGCGCCGAGCGCACCTCGCCGACCAGGTAGATCGAGCCGGCCACGACCACGAGCCCGCCCGGCGCGGCGGCCTCGATCGCGCGCGCCACCGCGGCGCGCGGATCGCCGATCGCCTCGCCCGGCGCGACCCCGCGCAGCGCATCGAGCGGGGCGGCCGCGCGGCCCTTCGGCGTCACGTAGAACCGCCGGAGCGCGTGCGGCGCGAGCACCTGTAGCATTTCGCCCCACCCCTTGTCGGCCATCGCCCCGAACACGAGCGTGGTGAGCGCCGCCCCAGGACCCTCCTCGTCGAGCCACGCCGCGAGCGCCTGCGCGCCGTGCGGGTTGTGCGCACAGTCGAGCAGGACATGGGCGCCGCCCGCGTCGATCCGCTCCAGGCGACCGGGCCAGCGGGCCGCGGCGAGCCCGCCCGCGAGCGCCCGCTCGACCTCGGGCCACCGCCCGGCGAGCTGCCACGCGACGCCGCACGCCACGCCCGCGTTCTCGGCCTGGTGCGCGCCGCGGAGGCCGAGCTCCACCTCGATCTCGCGGCGCCCCGGCCCGGCGACGCGCGCCGCGCCCGCCCCGCGCCCGCCGCGCCCCACCGCGATCTCGCCCGCGCGCCCGCCGCGCTCCGCCGGCGCGACGCGGAGGCGAGGCCCGGCGCCGATCGCCTGCGCCGCCGCCTCGATCGCGGCGTCGGCCTCCGGATCGAGCGGGCCGAGCACCGCGGGCGCGCCCGGCTTGAGGATGCCCGCCTTCTCCCGGGCGATGTCCGCCAGCGTCGGGCCGAGCACGGCCTGGTGGTCGAGCGCGATCGACGTGATCGCCGTGCAGAGCGGCGCCGAGATCACGTTCGTCGCGTCGAGCCGCCCGCCGAGGCCCACCTCGAGGATCGCGAGGTCGACGTCCGCCTCGCGGAAGGCCACGAACGCGGCGACCGTCAGCGCCTCGAAGAACGTGAGCGGCGAGGGGACACGATCGAGCGCGGCGGCGAGCGCGCGCTCGAGCGCCGCGTCGCCGATCATCTCTCCCCCGACGCGGATGCGCTCGGCGAAGCGGGACAGGTGCGGCGATGTGTAGAGGCCGGTCCGGAGCCCGGCCTCGCGCGCGATCGACTCGACCATGGCGCACACGCTGCCCTTGCCGTTCGTGCCGGCGACGTGCACCGCCGGGAGGCCTTCGTGGGGATCGCCGAGCGCGGAGAGCGCCTCGCGGACCCGGCCGAGCCCGAGCTCCATCCCCCGCGGCGCCCGCTGCCCGAGCGCCTCGAGCAGCGCCGGCAGCCGCGGCGCCGCCGAGGTCATCGCCGCGCCCGGCGGCTGGCCGTGAGGTGCTGGAGCAGCGTCCCGATGTACGCCTTCATCTCGGGGCGCGGGACGATGGCGTCGACCATCCCGTGGTCGAGCAGGAACTCGGACCGCTGGAAGCCCGCCGGCAGCGTCTGCCGGATCGTGTTCTCGATGACCCGCGGGCCGGCGAAGCCGATGAGCGCCTTGGGCTCGGCGATGTTCGCGTCGCCCAGGAAGGCGAAGCTCGCCGCGACGCCGCCCGTCGTCGGGTGGAGCAGCACCGACAGGAACGGCAGCCGCGCCTTGCGGTACCGCTCGAGCGCCGCCACGCTCTTCGCCATCTGCATCAGCGAGAGGATGCCCTCCTGCATCCGCGCGCCGCCCGACGCCTGGAGGAGCACCACGGGGAGCTCCTCGCGCGTCGCGCGCTCGAACAGGCGGGTGATCTTCTCGCCGACGACCGAGCCCATGCTCCCGCCCATGAAGGCGAAGACGAACGCGCCGTAGGCGATGTCGCGGCCGCCCAGCCTGCCGCGGCCGATCTCGATCGCCTCCTTCGCGCGGCCCTTCTTGTGGAGCGCCGCGACGCGGTCCCGGTAGCTCTTGCCGTCGCTGAACCGGAGCGGGTCGTTCGGGACGAGGTGCTCGTCCCACGCGGCGAGCTCGCCGTCGTCGAGCAGGAGCCTCCGCCACCCGTCGGCGTCGAGCTTGTGGTGGTGGCCGCACTGCGAGCACACCTCGAAGGTGCGCGCGAGCTCGGCGGCGTCGTGCGTGTGCGAGCACCCGTCGCAGCGACGGAACACGCCCGCTCCCAGCGAGCGCTTCTCGCTCGCGTCGGTCGTCGGCAGGGTCTTCTCAGGCCAGGTCATCGGCGAGCCCTCAGGCGCTCCGCAGGTCCATCTCGTTCACGTCGGAGGGGACCCGGAGCGTTGGTTGTGTCTTCTCCTGCACCTCTCGGGCGCTCACGCCGGGCGCGAGCTCGCGCAGCACGAGCCCCTCGGGCGTCACATCGAGCACGGCGAGATCGGTGATGATCCGGTGGACGACGCCCCGCCCGGTGAGGGGCAGCGCGCACTCGCTCAGGATCTTCGGCGCGCCGTTCTTCGCCGCGTGATCCATGATCACGACGACGCGCTTCGCGCTCACCACGAGATCCATCGCCCCGCCCATCCCCTTCACCATCTTGCCGGGGATCATCCAGTTGGCGAGATCGCCCTTCTCGGAGACCTCCATGGCCCCGAGGATCGCGAGGTCGATGTGGCCGCCCCGGATCTGCGCGAACGACTCGGCGCTCGAGAAGATCGCGGAGCCGGCGAGCATCGTCACGGTCTCCTTGCCGGCGTTGATGAGATCCGGGTCCTCCGCGCCCTCGATCGGGTAGGGGCCGATGCCGAGCAGCCCGTTCTCGCTCTGGAGCACCACCTCGATCCCCGCGGGGATGTAGTTGGCGACGAGCGTCGGCATCCCGATGCCGAGGTTGACGTAGTAGCCGTCCTTGAGCTCCAGCGCGGCGCGCTGCGCGATCTGTTCCCGCGTGAGTCCCATCGTGTCCCCTGTCCCCGCGCCTAGGCGGCCGACGCCTTGCGCACCGTCCGCCGCTCGATCCGCTTCTCGAAGCGCTCGCCCTGGAAGATCCGGTGCACGAAGATCCCGGGCGTGTGGATGTGGTCCGGGTCGAGCGAGCCGACGTCGACGAGCTCCTCCACCTCGGCGATCGTCACCTTCGCGGCCATCGCCATCATCGGGTTGAAGTTCATGGCGGTGTGGCGGTAGACGAGGTTGCCGAACCGGTCGCCCTTCCAGGCCTTCACGAGCGCGTAGTCGCCGTGGATGGCGGGCTCGAGCACGTAGTCGCGGCCGTCGAACTGGCGCACTTCCTTCTTCTCGGAGTACCTCTTCACCGCGCCGTCCGGGCCATAGAGCACGGGCAGCCCGCCCTCGCTGATGGCCGTGCCCGCCCCGGTCGGGGTGTAGAACGCGGGGATCCCGGCGCCTCCGGCGCGGATGCGCTCGGCCAGCGTGCCCTGCGGCGTGAGCTCGACCTCGAGCTCGCCGCTCAGGTACTGGCGCTCGAACTCCTTGTTCTCGCCGACGTACGACGAGATCATCTTCCGGATCTGCCGGTTCTGAAGGAGGATCCCGAGGCCGAAGGCGTCGACTCCGCAGTTGTTGGACACGACCACGAGATCCTTCGTGCCGAGCTGCCGGAGCGCCGCGATGCAGTTCTCCGGGATGCCGCAGAGGCCGAAGCCGCCCGCGAGGATCGTGGCGCCGCCAGGGATGTCCCTCACGGCGTCCAGCGCGCTCTTGTAGACCTTGTCCATGGCCGACCGAGAGGTAGCCCAACTGGCCGCGAGGCAAAAGCCTCCGCTGCCGCCGCGAGATGCCGTGGCGCCGGCGCCGCAGCGCGGCACAGGGGCCGGGCGGCGCCGGCCGCGGCGCGGCGTCACGAGGTGATCCGCGCTCCTCGGCCGCGCTTCCGGCGGGCGACAGGAACCTCGCGTGTGTCCGGGGTGCATGAGGCGCCCGTCGCATCCGCCAGCGCTCGTTCACCACGCTCGCCAGCGCACATTCGGCGCGCGCTCGGCGCAGGTCTCGGGAGCGGCCCTCGGAGACGCGGCCAGACGGCGCCGGCTTCTTGGCCCGGCCCACCGAAACCCCGTAACGCACCGGTGTGCCTCGACCGCTTTCCGTGCTGTTCACGATCCTGGCGCTCTCCCTGTCCGGCTCCCGTGCGGCCGTCGCGGCGCCGGACGCGCCGGCGCGCTCGCACGCGCGCCCCACCGCGGAAGCAAAGCCGCGGGACGCCGCCGCTGCCGCCAGGGCGGGCGGGGCGACGAAGCGCGCGCCGCGCGCGCGACGCGCGAAGGACGACAGCAAGGGCCACCGCCACCGCGCCGGCGACGCGGGCCCGCGATCGCCCGGGCCGGCCAGGGAGAAGGCCGCGCCCAAGGCGCCCGCCTCGTCGGTGGGCCATCCCAACGAAGGGCGCCTCGAGGGCGGCGTGCGGCTCGACACCTCGCGCAAGGACATCCGCGTCGTGCCCGCCTACGCCGGCGCCGACGTCCGCTGGGGGCTACCGGCGCTCGTCGGCATGGTCGAGCGCGCGGCGCGCGGCGTGGCCAAGCGCTTCCCGGGCGCGGTGCTCGACGTCGGCGACCTGTCGCGCCAGCGCGGCGGCGACGTCCACCGCCACAACTCCCACGAGAGCGGCCGCGACGTCGACCTCGGCCTCTACGCGCTCGACGCGCGCGGCAAGCAGGTCCACGCGCCGATCTTCCTCCGGTTCAACGCCCGGCTCGCCTCGACCAACGTGCCCGGGGCGCGCTTCGACCTGCCGCGCAACTGGCTGCTCGTCCAGCACCTGCTCACCGATCCTCGCGCCCACGTGAGCCACATCTTCATCGCCGATCCGCTCCGGTCCGCGCTGATCGCGCACGCCAAGCGGATCGGCGTCTCCCGCGCGCTGGTCGTCCGCGCGCAGCTCGCGATGATGCAGCCCACGGGCGCCGAGGCGCACGACGACCACATGCACGTGCGCATCTCCTGCCCCGCGGCCATGCGCGGCAGCTGCGTCGAGCTCGCGAAGAACGCCCCCTCCCGCGCCCGCGCGCCCATGGCGAGGAAGACGGACAGGGCGCTGCGGACACCGCCGCCGGCCGCGCGCGCGGAGGCCGCGCGCCCGTCGAAGGCCGCCGCGGCGCCCGCGCCGGAGCGGCCCCGCGAGCCCGGCGCCGGCCGGCGCGACCCAGCGCAGCCCTCGCGCCGCGACGACAAGCGACCTGAACGGGAAGCGCGCCGCGCCGCCCCGCACGCCGCTGCCGACGCCGAGGCGCTGCCGCTCGCTGCCACGCGCGCGGCGGCGCAGCAGCCGATGGGCGGCCTCGATCTCACATTCCTGCATCCCGCTGCGTCCGAGGCGGAGATCGAGGCAGATTCGGACGGCGCCGACGCGAGCGGCGCGCTCGACGACAGCGGCGTGCTCAAGATCACGGACTGAGATCCGCCGCGCGCCGTTCACTACGAAAAGCGGCAAAGAGCCGGTAACGCGACGCATTGCAGGAAGTTCCGCAATCTCCGACCGAGGCGCCATCGCGCCTGGACCCCGAGAGAAGACCTCGGGCAGACTGGGGCGGAGCAAAGGGGTGTTCATGCCGCAAGAGGACTCCCACACCTCGATTCCCGCGCTGCCGTCCGCGGCGTCGCTCGTCGCCAGCGATCACGATCGCCGCGCGCTGCTCGCGGCGCTCACGTTCGTCGGCAGGCCCCCGCGCAGCCCGGCGGCGCTCGCGATCTGGTTCGAGAAGCACCTCGTGGCAGCCGGGAGGATGCAGCGACCGGCCTACGTGACCGAGGGCTTCTCCAAGCAGGTGGCGCTCGGCCATCAGGCCCCGGCGGCCCCGGACGCGTCCGAGATCGAGCAGCTCGTCGACGCGGCGCGGCTCCGGGTGCTCGCCTCGCTTCGCGCCTTCATGCCGCCCGCCGCGGACGATCGCTTCCTCGCAGCGGCCATCGACGGCGGGCGCGTCCTCCGCGCCGCGGGCCTCGGGCCGTGGGAGCCGTGCCCGCGCGAGGAGGACCTGCTCAGCGACATCGTCCTCAGCCTCTTCGCCGCGGACATCCTCAACTTCCGCGAGTTCCACGACGCCTATCTCTGCGTCTGCAAGACCTGCTTTCGCATCGACTTCGACCCGAGCCAGGCCGGTCGCACCGGCTGCCCCGAGCACGAGCCGACCGTCACGGTCAACGTGATGCGCCGCAGCCGGCCGTCGCTCTGACGCGTCGCCCTCAGGCTCAGAGGCAGCCGAGGCGGCACTTGGACGCCTGCTCCAGACAATCCGACAGGCAGCCCTGGTAACGCTGGTATTGCGTGCTCTGCGTGGGCTCTTTACCGCACTGCGTCGCCCTGCACGCCTTGTGTCGCCGCTCGCACGCTCCGACGCACCCGGCATTGCCGCCGGCGGGCGCAAGGCCGGTCGCGGCCGCCGCACGGGGCCCCGGCCCTGGAGACGCCGGCAGCGCGCCCGGCGCCTGTGCGGCAGGCGGATCGCTCCGCTGCGCCGGCGTCGTCCGGTGCCCCGCCGAGGCGGGCGACGGCCCGCAGCGCTCGAAGGCGCGGCGCATCACGTCCTCCACCGAGCCAGGCGGGATCTCGCACGCCCGCGCCAGGCTCTCGATCCTGCCGTCGATCGCGGCGGCAGCGCGTGACGCGACCCCGTCCGGCCGCGCCGCAGGCGGCGGGGCGCCCTTCTGCGCGGCGCTCGCGGACGCGGCGCTCCCGCGCGCCGCGTCGTCGCCCGGCACGCTCGACGCCCTGCCGATGAGGAAAGCCACGATGAGGCTCACCGCCACGAGCCCCAGGGCGGCGAGCGCGAGCCGCGAGTCGATGCGGCGCGGCCCGCGCGCCGGCGCGCCGGCGCGCGGGGAGCCGGCCGGGAGCTGCGCCGGCCCCGCGGCGCCGGGCGGCCGCGCGTTCGCGGGCTGCGGCCCGGTGACGTTCGGTGTCCGCGGGGTAGGCGCGATCGCCGGCGGCGTCAGCGTCGCGACCTCCAGGGGAGGTGATGGGGCCACCATCGGCGAGAGGTTCGGCAGCGGCGCCGGCCTGGGGATGTCGGTGTGCGCCGGTTCGCTCGACGCGGCGGACGGCACCGTCGGCGTGTCGGGCCACTCCACGAGCGGCCTCGCCGCGCGGAGGCGCTCGACGAGCGGCCCGAGCTCGCGCCGCTGCTCGAAGCGCCGGACGAGCTCGTGCGCCGCTCCCTGGATCCCCCGCTCCCAGGGGATGTC
Source organism: Sorangium sp. So ce281 (assembly GCF_051527395.1). Taxonomy (NCBI): domain Bacteria; kingdom Pseudomonadati; phylum Myxococcota; order Polyangiales; family Polyangiaceae; genus Sorangium; species Sorangium sp. So ce281. Next base: position 7,559,245 of record NZ_CP150322.1, on the reverse strand, counting down.
CGGCGCGCCGAGCTCCTCCGCGAAGCGGCGCAGCTCGGCCAGGCTGAAGCAAGCCGTGATGCGCCCGCGGATCTCCGCGGCGCTGCGCGCCGTGCTCCCCGACGTCCCCGTGCCCTCACCGTCCACGCCCGGCAGCTTACCGCACACGCCACCGAAGCCGAACCTGGTATAGGCTCCGGACATCGTGTCCGGCGCTGCGGCACCCGGGGACGTGGAGGCCAGGAGATGAGCCGAGAGGACAGTGCAATTGGCGCGGCGCCGCCCGCCCTCGCGCCGCTGATCGGGCGCGACGCGGAGCTGTCGGCCCTGGCCCGCGCGCTCGACGCGGTGGAGCGGGAGCGCTCCACGCGGACCGTGACGCTCGTCGGCCCGCCGGGCATCGGCAAGAGCAGGCTCGTGCGCGAGTTCCTCGAGCGGCGGCGCCAGGGCTCCGCCGCGCTGCGCGTCACCTCGGGCAGCACCGGCGACATGGCGTCCGCGTACGGCGTCTTCACGCGGCTCCTGCGCGCCCGCTTCGGCCTCTCCGACGGCATGGACAAGGACGCGGCCCGCGCCGAGGTCCGCTCGCAGGTCGCCCACGTGATGGGCGACCGCAAGGTCGGCGACGTCATCTACTTCCTCGGCCAGTTCATCGGGCTCGCGTTCGGCGACAGCCCGCTCACCCGCGCGGTGCAGGACGATCCCGCGCAGGCCGACCTCATCCGCCGCGCCGTCCTGAAGGCCTTCCTCGAGGCGGACGCCGTCCACGGCCCCCTGTGCCTCATCTTCGAGGACCTCCACGCGGCCCACGACGACTCCCTCGCGCTCCTGCGCTACCTCATCGAGTACCTCACGGGCCCGGTCCTGATCGTCTGCGCCGCCCGGCCGGAGCTGCTCACCCGCCAGGACGACTGGGGCAAGGTCGGCGACCGGCGCCACGTGCTCCTCGAGCTCACGCCGCTCGGCGAGGCCGCCGCGGCGGAGATGGCGAGGGCGCTGCTCGCGCCCTGCGCGCCGCGCGGGGGCGACGATGTCGTCATCATCGACGTCGTCGACGACGTCGATGCCGTCGACGCCGTCGACGCCGTCGACGTTAGGCGCGCCGAGCCGCAGTCCCAGCCGGGCGTGCCGTCGGAGCTCGTCGAGGCGGCCTGCTCCTTCGCGAACGGCAACCCGGCGCTGCTCGAGCAGATGGTCCGCATCTGCCACGAGCAGGGCGTGATCGAGGAGCTCTCGCCCGACTCCGCGGGCGGGCCGCGCTGGCGCGTGCACCTCGGCAAGCTGTCGACGGCGCGCCTGCCGATGACGGTCGAGGACGCCGTGAACGTCCGCCTCGCCGCGCTCGATCACGACGGCCGGCAGCTGCTCGAGCAGGCCGCGACGATCGGCCCGGTGTTCTGGAGCGGCGCGCTGTTCGTCCTCGGCAGGGCCGGCAGCCAGGCCCCCGACCTGTGGGGGGAGGAGCAGAGCGACAAGGATCTCGACCGGATCAACGCCGCGCTGCGCTCGCTGTGCGACCGCGGCTACCTGCGCAAGCAGAGCGAGTCGAGCTTCGCGGGCTCGGACGAGTACGTGTTCGTGCACGCCAAGGAGCGCGAGGCGCTCCAGAAGCGGATGAGCGCCGCGGCCCAGCGGCGGTACCACCACGCGATCGCCGAGTGGCTGGAGCAGCAGGTGGCGGTGCGCGCGAGCGAGGAGCTCCTCGCCGAACTCGCGACGCACCGCGAGCGCATCGGCGACGCGGTGCGGGCGGGGCTCTCGCTGCTCGACGCCGGGGACGTGGCGCGCGGGCGCTACTCGAACGCGAAGGCGGCGGAGTACTACGCGCGCGGGCTCTCGCTGCTCGGCGACGCGCACGTCGCGCGGCGCATCGACGCCCTCCACGACTACGGCGACGTCCTCCAGCTCGCCGGGCGCATCGACGACGCGCTCGCCGCGTTCCGCGAGATGCTGACGCTCGCCTACCGGCTCGACAACCGGCGCAAGGGCGGGGCCGCGCACAACCGCATCGGGCGGCTCTACCGCGACAGCGGCTCGCTCGACGAGGCCGGCAAGCACCTCACGACCGCGCTCCGCCTCTTCGAGGGCGCGCGGGACGAGCGGGGGATCGCCTCGACGATCGACGACATCGGCAAGCTGCACTGGCTCCGGGGCGAGTACCAGGAGGCGCTGAAATGGCTGCGCGACGCGCTCGCCCGCCGCGAGCGGATGGGGGATCGCCGCTCGATCGCGCTGTCGCTGAACAACCTCGGCCTCGCCCTGCAGGACTCGGGCGAGTTCAAGCAGGCGCTCAACACCTTCGAGCGGTCGCTCGCGATCCGGCGCGAGATCTCGGACCTGCTCGGCGTCGTGATGAGCCTGAACAACCTCGGCATGATCGCGCAGGACCAGCGCGATCACCGCCACGCCCTCGAGCTCTTCGAGGAGGCGCTGGAGGTGGCGCGGCAGGTCGGCGATCGCAACCGGACGGCGCTGATCCTGACGAACATCGGCGGGACGCTCTACCGGAGCGGCGATCCCGACGAGGCGGTCCGCGTGCTGCAGCAGGCCGAGGAGCTCTGCGACGAGCTCGGCGACCGGCTCGGCCTGGCCGAGGCGCGGCGCGCCCTCGGGAAGGCCTACATGCTCCGCGGCGATCTGGAGAAGGCGCGCGACTCGATCGGCCGTGCGGTGGACCTGTTCGCCTCGGTCCGGAGCAAGGTGCACCTCGGCATCGCGCTCCGGACGCTCGGCGAGATCACGGCGGCGGGCGGCTGGGGCAGCGCGCACACGAAGAGCGCGCGCGCCTATTTTGCGCGCTCGGTGAGCATCTTCGAGGAGACGGGGAACGAGCTCGAGCTCGCGCGCACGTTCCAGGCCTACGCGCGGTTCCTGACGACCGATCGCAGCTTCGTGGCGAACATGGCGGCGCGGCGCGAGGCGGTGGCGATGCACGAGAGGGCCGAGGCGATCTTCGCGCGGCTGAAGGTCACGTCGGTGCGCCTGGAGGACGAGCCCACGCTCCCGACGGGCCCGCCGGGCCAGTCGGTCCCCACGAAGTCGTCGGTCAGCGCGAGCCCTGGCCGCTCGCCGGCCCCCGAAGAGCCGTCGTTCCCGAACCCGGGCAGGGCCTCGACCTCCAGCTGAGGCCGGGCGGCCCGGGCGGGCCGGCGTGCTCTGGCGCGAGGGGGTGCCCGTGATACGCATGCCGGGTGAAGGCCCTGCACGAGAAGCGCGTCTCCGAGTCGGTCACGACGATGACCGAGTACGTCCTGCCGACGCACACGAACGCGCTCGGCTCGATCTTCGGCGGGCAGGTGCTCGCGTGGATCGACCTGTGCGCCGCCATCTGCGCGCAGCGGCACACCGGCAGCGCGGTCGTCACCGCAGGCATCGACGACCTCTCGTTCGATCACGGGATCAAGGTCGGTCAGGTCGTCCGTCTGGCCGCGCGGGTGACGGCGACCTTCCGCACGTCGCTCGAGATCCTGGTGTCGGTCGAGGGGGAGGACGCGATGACGGGCGCCATCTGGCCCATGGTCACGGCCTTCGTGACGTTCGTGGCCGTCGACGCGTCGCTCAGGCCGACCTCGGTGCCGCCGATCCTCCTCGAGACGGACGACGATCGCCGCCTCGCCGAGGCCGCGGCGGAGCGGCGCGCGCGGCGGCTCTCGCGGCGCGGGGGCGGCCGCGGCGCGTGATCGCCGCGCGCTACTTCTTCTTGAGCCGGTCGGGATCCCCGAGGAACTCGAAGTGCATCGTGTCCTCGAGGTCGTCGTGGCCGAGCCAGTCGAAGCCGTAGCGCTCGAACGCCTTGATCCAGCAGCGGGACAGGGCCGTGCGCTCGTAGGCAGAGCGCTTCTTCTCCTGGCACAGCGGGCTCGAGGGCCACGGGTCGACGCAGCCGCAGCACGGGTTCCGGTCGGGATCGATGTCGATGGCGATGCCGAAGAGGTGATTCGAGATCTCGGCGCCGCGGTAGCTGTTCGCCGTGCGGAACCCGCCGACCGCGCGCGGCGTGTAGCGGCGGGACTTGCGGGTGCACGTCGAGCGGATCCGCTTCTCGACGCAGTGGAGCGCGGGCGCGATCTTCTCGTGGATGGAGAGCGGGAGGCCCATGAACCGCACGGTCGTCGCCTGGGAGTGGGCGCTCTCGGAGTTGTGGCGCCGCGTCTCCTCGGTCTCGACGTGGCCGTAGTGCTCGGCGAGGTAGCGGACCGCCTTGGCGTGCTTCTTCGGGTTGAGCATCCCCTTCTGGACGAAGGTGCGCCGCTTCAGGAACTTCTGCGGCCTCTGGACGCGGCACTCGTAGCTCTTCGCCTTCTTTCCCCGGGCCGGCTCCTTGGCCTCCGCGACGGGCCCGCCGCCGAGCCCCGAGGGGCCGGCCGCGAGCAGGGCGACCGCTGCTGCCACGAGCAGGTGCACCCGTGTCCGTCCGTTCGCGTTCACGGCCGGAGGTTAAGCAGGCCGCGTCAGGCGCGGCAAGGACTTGCCGTAATAGCCTGTCAGGAGAAGCACCGTCAGGGGCACGAGCGCATTCTTGAGGCGGACGGCGCGCCGCGTCGCTCGCGATCGCGCGGTCGGTGTCAGCTCATGGGGTGAGCTGCGGCGAGCTCATGGAGAGGTCCACGGCGAGCAGATCTCCACGAGCACGCCGTTCAGGTCGCGCACGTAGGAGACGCGCTGGCCCCACGGCTTGTCGTGGGGTTCCGACACGGGGGCTGCGCCGGCCTTCACGGCGCGCGCGAACGCCGCGTCGACGTCCTCGCTGGTGACGATGATCTCGAGCCCGGCGGGGCGCTCGCCTGGCCTGTTCTTCGCCAGCTCCGGGAGGCCCTTCTGGGCGAAGTCCTCCTGAACGAACCCGAGCGGCACCCTGCCCTTCAGCTCGCAGTATTCGTTGTCGCTGGAGACGAAGCTGCGCTCGAAGCCGAACGCGCGCTCGTAGAACGCCGCGGCTTCCACCGCGTCGGGCACATAAACGATCACGCCACCCAGTCCTGTGTTCATGAGGTCCTCCTCGGGGGTCTTGCCCCACGCGCCCGCATCCTAGGGCGGCGCTGCTGACAGCGTCCGGTCAGCAGCCGCGCTCGATGGACGGCGCGAGCGGGGCGCGGAGCCCTCGCGCATGAGCCCCCCCTCACCGCGCTTCGATCGATGGCAGAGCACGACGCCTGGTCGAACCAGAGGCTCCCTCCGCTCGACGCCGAGGTGCGGCTTCTGCGCGGCCAAGTGCGGCTTCTGCGCGGCGAAGTGCGGCTTCTGCACGCGTACCACGTCCAGGTCGAGCGCGTGGGGAGCGCGCAGGTCCACCTCGTCGCCCACCAAAATTCATCGTGGGCAGGCGTACGCGATGCTCGCCGGTGCTCGCGTGAAACCGCCGCCGCTCGACGGTCCTTCAGGGCGGAGGAGCGTCCGAGGCGCGAGCGGGGCGCCGCGAGCCGGTGCGTCAACGCGAGCCTCACGGCGTGTTGAGGCGAGTCTCGGGGCGTAATGACGCGAACCTCAAGGCACATCGAGGCTCGCCTCGAGGCATATTGACGCGGGCCTCACGGCGCGTTGACGCGGTGTTCCTTCGGCTCGGGACGCTGGCGGGTGTGTGCCGTCGCAGGCGCGTGGACCGGCCTGAGCGGAGATGAACGCCGTCCCGGTCGTCTCCGCGCGGTTGCAGCGCTGAACCAGCGTTTCATCCATGCAAGGGAAATCTGGCATGAACCCCGTGTTCACGCGGTGACTCGTTCAGTGAGCGGTCGGCATGGCCGTTGCTAGGTGGGTCGTGTGCCCTTCGCTGCGGTGGTTGCCGCAAGCGGCCTTTGTGTTGAGTCTTTTTTTTGCGGCGAGCTCCATATGAAAGAGGTCCGCAGCGACCAGCGCCGGCAAGCGAACGAGACGCCGATCCCCAAGAGCGGTGTCATGCGCGCGGTGCCCCGAAGCGTGGCGCCGCCGAGCGCACCGTCCACAGAGGGGCTGCTTGTCGGGCCGAACGGAGCTTCGTTCGAGGTGCGTCCTTCCGATCCGCTCCTCGGCAACATCGACATCGACGCCGTGGTGGCGGGGGTCCCCGAGTCCTACGCGATGAAGGGGATGTTCTTCAACGCGCTGGCGGCGACGCTCGGGGAGCGTTTCGCGCAGGTGGTGTCGACGTTGTCGAGCCCGCCGAGGGGTGGGCTCTACCTGCCGTTCTCGGACTACCCGACGCGCGACTTCTTGCGCCTCTACGACGCGGCTGCGCGGCTCTCGCACCCGAACCGGAGCTCGCGGGAGGGCTACCGTCGCCTCGCGCGGCAGCAGGTCGGGGCCTTCAAGGAAAGCGCCCTCGGCCGGATCACGATGCACCTCGCGACCGACCCGGGCGCCGCGCTGATGCGCTACACGGGCAGCCTGGGCGCGCTCGTGAAGGGGCCGCTGGCCAGGGCGCGGCAGCTGGGGCCGTCGGAGGTGCAGATCGACATCAGCAGCCACCGCGGTACGCTGGAGTACCCGCTGGGGAACTTCGAGGCGCTCGTCATGGGGTACGGCGCCAGGCCGACCATCTCGGTTGAGGTGCGAGGGGCGGAGACGCTTCAGTTCCTGGTGAGCTGGTAGCCCGCAATCTGGTCGCCCGCGCCGGCAGGAGGGGCCACGCGGCGGGGCCATGGGGATCCTCGTTTCGACAAGAGTTGATCGAGGATCGCTGTCGATGGATCGAGGTCGCCTCCCGAGAAGGTGAATGCTCGGCTGGATGAAAGCCGCATTCGCGCCGGGCAGGGGAATATCGAGCTGCTGCGCTAGATGGCGCTCGAACTCTTATCGAGCGCGATCGCCAGGCGAGCATGGGGCACTGCAGGCACGGGTGGATGCTCCTTGGGCGTGACGAGCCCTCCGAAAGCGCCGTAGCTCCCCATAGACACACAGGTGCAACATTCCTCTGGGGCTACAGTTTCGCCACGGCCTCGCCAGCGTTGCTCCGAGCAGCCTTGCGCTCGCGCCCTCGCCTTGCGAGCGTCGGAGCCGGGCCGCAGAGCCCGTCCCGAGGACCACGCCAATGACGACCCATGAGATGGTGCTCTTCGTTTACGACAACCTCATGAAGGGCGAGGAGCAGCACGAATGGCTCGCGGCGGCTCGCCCGCTCGGGGAGGCGACCACGACCCCCGAGTACGCGCTCGTCGATCTGGGCACGACCGGCGCTCTCGTCCAGGGCGGGCTCGTCGCCGTGACCGGCGAGCTCTACGCCATCGCCCCGGCCGCGCTCGCCGCGCTCGACGTCCACCGGGGACACCCGATCTTGCACCGGCGAGCCCCCATCCGCCTCGCTGGCGGGCGGGAAGCCCAGGCATACCTCCTCTCGATGGAGCAGGCGGCCGGGTGCCGGCGCGTCCGCGAGGGCGACTGGCGGAAGCGCCGCGGCGCGCCCGGCGCCGTTCGGGCCCGGGACAACAGCCCGCTCGTGAGCTGGGCGAAGCGCCGCTTCGACCCGCCCCGATGAGAGCCACACCCGCGAGCCCCCGCCCGCTCGGCCGTTCCTCTCGACCGGTACGTCACCCCATGCGCTCGAGCGGCACCTCCCCCGGCAGGTGCTAGGCCAAGCTTCGAGGGACGCGTGACGACGATCTCGGCGAACGACCAGCTCTCCGCAGCGAACGGAGAGCTCGCTCCCGCGGCCCAGCTGGCGGAGGCGGTCGTCGAGGCGTGCGCTGCGCTCGCCGGGAAGCTCGACCCGCGGGAGATCCACAGCACCATCGTCCAGCAGGCGGCCCGGCTGCTCGGCGCCGACATCGCGTTCCTCCACGGGGCGCGCTCGCCGACCGAGCGGGCGCTCCACGTCCGCCTGCTCGCCTCTTCCGGCCTGCCCGGCGCGCTCGCCGGCGCGCTCGACGATCTCACGAGCACCCCGTCCCTCGTCCTGCGCGCCGCAGAGAGCTGCCGCATCGAGCACACCGCGGCGGATGCGGCGGTCATCGAGCGCCTCTCCGACGTCCGCGCCATCGACGCCTGCCTGAGGCCGTGCTGGGTGCTGGCCGCCCCCCTGCTCGGCGCCGGGCGGCCGCTGGGCGTCCTCACGTGCGCCTTCGGCGAACGCAGCCCGCCCCCGCACGAGCTCATCCCGCGCGTCCAGGCGCTCGGCGCCCTCTTCGCCCTCGCGCTCGGGTCCGCCGAGCGCGAGGGCGACCAGCGAGCCGAGGCCCTCCTCCGGGACGCCCAGGCCGCGCGCCGGGAGGCAGAGGACCGGCTCGCGGCGGAGCAGCAGTGGCTGCGCAGCATCATCGAGGACTTCCCCGTTGCCATCGCCGTCTTCGATGAGCGCGGAAGACGCTCGCTCGTCGCGAGCCGCCGCTGCGAGCAGCTCTGCGCCGGCCCGCACCCCCTCATGACGTCGGCGTCCGGCGTGCGTGCACGCCTGTGCGAGCTGACTGGACGGCCGCTCCCGCACCACGAGATGCCCCTCGTCCGCGCGGCGCGCGGCCAGGGGACGATCTGCGCCGAGCTGCATCTCCAGAGGCCCGACGGGACCAACATCCCCGTCGTGGTGAGCGCGGGCCCCATCCGCGACGACCAGGGGGTGATCCTGGGCGCCATCGCCAGCTACGAAGACATCACCCATTTCATGGAGCGCGAGCGGCTCCGCGAGGAATGGCTCTCCATCGTGGCGCACGATCTCAAGCAGCCGCTCACCGCGATCGCCGCGTGCGCGGGCATGCTGTCGCGCCGATCCGGAGACGCCGGAATCCAGGCGTGGAGCGGGAAGATCCTTGCCAGCGTCCAGCGCCTCGAGCGGATGACCGAGGACCTGCTCGACGCCTCCAAGCTCGAGGCGCGGCGCTTCTCCCTCGATCGGCGGCCGACCGATCTGCGCGCCCTCCTCCACGCCGCCGTCGAGCTCGCAGCTGCGGAGCGGCCGGAGCGCGCCGTCGTGCTCACCGCCGGCGAGGACGTGCCGCCCGTCCACGCGGACGCGGTGCGCATGGACCAGGTGCTCGGAAACCTCCTTCTCAACGCCGCCAAGTACGGCGACCCCGACGCGCCGATCCGCGTGACGCTCTCTCTCCGCGACGCCGAGCTCGAGGTCGCCATCGAGAACCGCGGGCCCGGGATCTCCCCGGACGAGCTGCCGAGGCTGTTCCAGCGCTTCCAGCGGCTCTCGTCGGATCCCTCCAGGAGCCGCCCGCCCGGCACGGGCCTCGGGCTCTACATCTGCAAGGGCATCGTCGAGGCGCACGGAGGCAGGATCTGGGCGCAGAGCGAGCCGGACGAGACGACGTCCTTCCACTTCACGCTCCCGCTCTCGCGCGGCGGCTGACCCCGCGGGACACCGCGGCGTGCGTCGCGGCGGAGGCGCGAGATCAGCCGTGACGACGTCGCCCGCTCAGCCGTTCTTGATGCGCGCCACGATGGCGTCGGTGAGCGCCTTCGTGTCCGCCTTGCCGCCGAGATCGCGGGTGCGGACCCCGTCCACGTTCAGCGCCCCGTCGATGCCGGCGCGCAGGCGGCCGGCGAGCTCCTGGTGGCCCACGTGGTCGAGCATCATCGCGGCGGCGAGCATGAGCGCGATCGGGTTCGCCACGCCCTTGCCGGCGATGTCCGGCGCCGAGCCGTGCACCGCCTCGAAGATCGCGGCGTGCTGGCCGATGTTCGCCCCCGGCGCCATGCCGAGGCCGCCGACGAGGCCCGCGATCTCGTCCGAGAGGATGTCCCCGAAGAGGTTCGTCGTGACGATGACGTCGAACTGCCACGGGTTCAGGACGAGCTGCATCGCGCACGCGTCCACGATCCGCTCGTCGGTCGCCACGCGGCCCTCGTAGCCCTTGCTCACCTCGCGCGACGTCTCCAGGAAGATGCCCGTGAGCGCCTTCATGATGTTCGCCTTGTGGACGATGGTGACCTTCTTGCGGCCGTGCTTCTCTGCGTAGTCGTAGGCGAACTCGGCGATGCGGCGCGAGCCGACCCGGGTGTTCACGCCGGAGCCGATCGCCACCGCCTGCTCGTCGCTGCCGATCGGGATGTAGTGCTCGAAGCCCACGTAGAGACCCTCGAGGTTCTCCCGCACGAGCACGATGTCGATGTTCTCGTAGCGACCGCCCGGGATGAGCGTCTTCGCGGGGCGCACGTTGGCGAAGAGCTTGAACTCCTGCCGCAGGCGCACGTTGGACGAGCGGTACCCGCCGCCGATCGGCGTCTCGAGCGGCCCCTTGAGCGCGAGCTGCGTGCGGTGGATGCTGTCGAGCGTGGCCCGCGGCAGCGGGTCGCCCGCGTCCTTGACGCCGGCCATGCCGGCCACGCACGTCTCCCATTCAAAAGGCGCGCCGAGCGTGTCGAGCGCGCGCAGCGTCGCGTCCACGATCTCGGGGCCGATGCCGTCGCCGGGGATGAGGGTCGCAGGGTGCTTCTGTGAGGTCACGGGCTGTCTCTCGATCTCGGGGTGAATCGTCGCGTCGACGAGGAAAGGCGGACGCATAGCCGAGGTGCGCGCCGCGATCCACCTCGCCGGGGACGGCGCCGCGCGCCGCCCGCCCGCAAGTCCCTTGAGGATCCCCGCCCCCGCCGCCATCATGACCCGGGTCCCATGATTTGCCCGCGCTGCCACCGCGCGTACACCGATCGCTCGTACGGCTTCTGCCCCGACGACGGCGCGCGCCTCGTCCAGTCGCTGTCGGCCGCGCCGCCGCCGGCGCAGCCGACGCGGCAGTTCGGCGCCATCCTCGAGGATCGCTATGTGATCCAGGGCTTCATCGGCGCCGGCGGCATGTCGCGCGTGTACCTCGCGGCGGACAGCCGCACGAAGGAGCAGGTCGCGATCAAGATCCTGAACCGCAGCTTCGCCGCCGATCGGGCCCAGCGCGAGCGGTTCCTCCGCGAGCTCGAGGTGGCGGCCGAGCTCGGGCATCCCAACATCGTCCGGGTCCTCGACGCGGGCGAGCGCAAGGACGGGTCCCCGTTCATCGTGCTCGAGCTGCTCACCGGCGAGTCGCTCGGCGTCCTGCTCCGCCGCGAGGTGGCCGTGAGCGAGGCCGCCGCGCTTCCGCTGATACGGCAGGCGGCGTCGGCGCTCGCTTCGGCGCACGCGGCCGGCGTCATCCACCGCGACGTGAAGCCGGACAACCTGTTCCTCGTCCGCTCCGCGGGCGGCCCGCGCGTGCTCAAGATGATGGATTTCGGCTTCGCGAAGCTGAAGACGGGCCCCACCACCGCCGCCGGTCTCGTGCTGGGCACGGTCCCCTACATGGCCCCGGAGCAGGCCCTCGCCGATCCCATCGACAGCCGCACCGACGTTTATGCCCTCGGCGTCACCATGTTCCGCATGCTCGCCGGCCAGCTGCCGTTCTCGTCGCCAGACGACGTGGTGGTCGTCGCCCAGCACGCCTGTACCCCGGCCCCCCGGCTCAGCTCGATCCGGCCCGGCATCGATCGGCGGCTCGAGGCGCTGGTCGCCACCGCGCTCCGCAAGGCCCCCGGGAACCGCTACGACTCGATGCGATCGCTCCTGGAGGACGTCGAGCGCATCCTCGGTGTCCGCCCGGGCGAGCCGATCGGCGCCCCGCTCAGGACGACCCCGGACGTCTACGAGCCGGTGAACCGCGCTGCCCGGGAGGCGCTCAAGTTCCTGCGGCGCCAGCTGCCCTGAGGCGGCAAGCAGCCTTGAGCCGGCAGGCAGCCTTGAGCCGGCAGGCAGCCTTGAGCCGGCGGGCAGCCTTGAGCCGGCGGGCAGCCGCTCGCCCGGCGCGGCGGCTGGGCTCGCCGGACCGTGGAGCTGCGCTGGTCACCGCGCGCCGAGGTCCTCGATACGGTAGCCGTCCGGGTACGTGCGGCTCCTCCGCTGGGTGAGCAGGCGCGGCGAGCGCCGGCGCGGCATGGCCCGCAAGAGCGGGCCGCGCGCGCGGAGCGCCGCCTGCACGAGGCCGCGCAGCCCGGGCGAAGGCCGCGGCAGCCCGACGGCGTCGAGCATGCGATCATCGAGCATCGCGTGGAGGACCGGCGCCCCGAGCGGCCATAGCGCCCTCGGCAGCGCCCAGCCCAGCACGAGGTCCCGCGTCGCGACGGCGAGCTTCCGGTTGTCCTCCGAGAACCGCAGGTGCTCCGCCTCGTAATCGAGGTTGAACCGCTCGAACGCCTCGTAGCTCGGCGGGATATCCTTGATGTTCATCAGCGTCCCGACCTGCTTCCAGTAATGGTAGGCCGCGAGCTTCTCCTTTTCGAGCAGCGCGCGCCAGGCGAAGCGCTCGTTCCAGCGGATGGGCTCGAAGATGAACGTCGACAGCGTGTACAGGTACTCGTCGTTCGGGATGGCGTAACGCCCGTGCTGCCGGTTCATGCGCCGCAGCGCCGCCCGGCCGCGCTCGCTGTCGTATCCGTTCTCCAGCATCTCGGAGAGGATGAGGACGGTGTCGTCGTAGCGCTTCTGGGTGCGCTGGAGGAACTCCCCTGTCTGCACCAGGAGAGGTGTGCCCTTGGCGATCCCGAAGACACGGAACAGCGCGAGCTCGAGGGCGCGCTGCGTGTCCCACGGGAAATCATAGCACGTCGAGAGAAATGCGATCTCCTGATGATCCTTGACCGGATCCAGGTTTTCTTCGATATGGTCGCGGATCGCATAGCGCGATCGCGATTCGGGAGGGGCCCAGCGCATGGAAGATCTCCTGATGTGTATCCGCCCGATGACGCGTCCATTTCTATCATGTCTCGCGCATCCTGGCGGAAACATCGCTGAACAGATGAAGACGTCGATCGTGGCGAGCGCGGCGACACGAGGTGATGTGCGGTCCGCCGTGGCGCGCCGTGATGATGAGCTGTGATGCGGCGGCGGGCCCGCGCCGGGCGAGCCGGCTGGCCAGGCTCCGCGAGGGGAGGGCCGGGAGCGCGGCGCCGGGGCGCTCGCTCAGCTCGGCCTCGCGCTCGGCTCTCGGGCCTGCTTTCGCGCGCGCGGGCGCGTGCGCGGCCTGCGCGAAGGTGGCACGCTAGCGCCGTGCCGCCTGTCATCGACGACATGATCCAGGAGCTCCTTACACGCCATCGGCCGACCGGTCGGGTGGACCTCAACGACATCGCCGAAGTCGTCGACCGCCGGGCGGTCTCGTACGAGGAGGTCGAGTACATCATCGACCGGCTCGAGTCCGAGGGCCTCCGCGTCGCCGAGCCGCTCGATCGGGGCGATGTCGAGGTGCTCCGCGCCGTCCTCGCGAGCGCGAGGCGGCTCGCGGCCGAGCTCGGGCGCACACCCACGATCGGCGAGATCGCGCTGACCTCGGGCCACGCCCCGCACACGGTGCGCCGGGCGCTGGAACAAGCGGGGCGTGCCAAGGCTTGTTGAAGAGGAGGCGCGCTGGCCGCGCAGGACGCAGCGCGGCAAACCACGGTGACGCGCGGGCACGACGAGGTGCGCGAGAGGTGGCGACCCGGGGCAAGAAACGCAGAAGCGGAACGACGCCAAACAAAACGAAAGCGCTGCGCCGTTGAGTGCAGACCAGAGCTCTACATCAGTGTTACGATGGAGATGGAGGGGTGCTCTGTAGCCGTAGTCGATTGTTTCATCTACGCATCAGGGAAGGAAGGCTGAACCCGATGAACATCACGATCACGTTCCGCCATATGGTGGGTACCGACGCCGTGAAGAATTACGCTCATGAGAAGGTGGCCAAGCTTCAGAAGTTCCTTAGGCAGGCGATGACGGCGCAGGTCACCCTCTCCGTCGAGGGTCTGACGCACGTCGCCGACGTTCGCCTCTCCTCCGGCAGTCTAGCCTTCCATGCGACCGAGCGGGGTGAGGACATGTACGCGTCGATCGACACGGTCCACGACAAGCTCGAGCGGCAGATCCGGGATGGGAAGGGTCACACCATGGCGCGGAAGCGCGGCGGCACGAGCGCCGGCGAGTACGCCGTCGAGGTGGAGCGCGAAGCGGTGGCCGCGACGGGACGCACCCGATCGTGAGCCGCCGCGCGCGTCGCCGAGGCGCGACGCGCGAGCCGGAGCGAGGGCCGCCGCGCCCGCCGGCGCGGCGCGCTCCCATCCTGTGAGCCGCCGCGCTCGCCGCGGCGGCGCGCTCCCTCCACGTGAGCCGCCGCTCGCGGGCGAGGCGGCGCGCTCCCTCGCGTGAGCCGCCGCGCTCGCCGCGGCGGCGAAGGGCGCTCGTCTCCTTCAGCTCACCCCTGCGCTCGCCCAACCGCCCGGGGGCCTGCCTGGAGCGGCGCGGCGGCCGCCCAGCGATCGCGGCGCGAAGAACGCGAAGAACGCTCCCTCCGGGGCCGCTCGCCGCGATAGCGTCCTTGAGTCGCGTGCCCGAAGTCCCCGGGGTACGATGGCCACATCGGCTCGCTTGGCCCTGGCCGAGCGCTGCGCCGACCGTGCCACGTGCGCCGTTCCAGAGCCATCTCACCTCGCCCGAGCGCCGAAATCAGCATGCAAGTCCGCGACATCTTGACCGCGCACCAGGTATCCGTCGCCAGCGAGCAGGAGGGGGTCGTCCGCTCCAAGGCGGACGCGCTCCGCCGGCTCGCCGCCCTGCTCGCGGCAGGGCAGCCGGGGGTCAAGGCCGATGACATCGCGCGGGTGCTCGGCGAGCGCGAGCGCCTGCAGTCCACCGGCGTCGGGAGCGGCGTGGCCATCCCCCACGGCGCGATGGAGGGCGTCGATCGGCTGATCGGCGCGGTCCTGATCTGCCCGAAGCCGATCGACTTCGACGCGATCGACGGGGCGCCGGTGTCCATCCTCGTCGCCGTGATCGGGCCGAAGCGCGCCACGGGCGAGCACCTCAAGACGCTGGCGCGCATCTCCCGCCTGCTGCGGGACGAGACGTTCCGGCGGCGGCTGCTCGGCGCCTCGACCGGGCGCGCGGCGTTCGAGCTCATCGCCGCCGAGGAAGGGAGGTCGGTGTCATGAGCGGCCCGCGCAGCGGCGGACAGGAAGGGGAAGGGGGCGGCCGGATGCCCCCCTCGACCCGCGGTGGCCGGGCGGACCGCCCCGCCATCGCGGTGCGGAGCCTGATGGCCGACGAGGGGCTCGGCATCGACCTCACGCTCATCGCCGGCGCCGCGGGCCTCGACCGGCCCATCATGAACACCCGCATCCAGAAGTCCGGGCTCGCGCTCGTCGGCCACTTCCACGGCATCGTTCCGACGCGGGTGCAGATCCTCGGGCAGACCGAGCTCTCGTTCCTCCACAAGCTCTCCCGCGAGGACCGGCTCCTGTCGCTGCGCGGCTTCTTCGATCTCGGCCTGTGCTGCGTCATCCTCACGCAGGGCGACCAGCCGTTCGAGGCGAACGGCTCCGGCATCGGGTTCGTCCCTGTGCCGGAGCTCGCGCAGTGCGCCGAGGAGAGCGGGACGCCGCTCCTCGTCTCGGCGGTGCGGTCGAGCGCCACGATCACCGCGCTGCACGCGCTGCTCGACGATCGCCTGGCGCCGCGCCTGCGGCTGCACGGCGTGCTCGTCGACGTCTTCGGCGTGGGCCTCCTTCTCATGGGGTCGAGCGCGATCGGCAAGAGCGAGTGCGCGCTCGACCTCGTGATGCGCGGCCACCGGCTCGTGGCCGACGACGCCGTGGAGTGCGATTACCGCCCTCCCGGCATGGTCTTCGGGGCCCCGGCGGAGCTCCTCCGGTACCACCTCGAGGTGCGCGGCCTCGGCATCCTCAACGTGAAGGACCTCTTCGGCGTCACGTCGATCCGCGAGCGCAAGCGGATCGACGTCGTGGTGAAGCTGGTCGAGTGGTCGAAGGACACCGAGTACGATCGCCTCGGGCTGGACGAGCGGTACCACACCATCCTCGGCGTGAAGATCCGGGAGCTCGTCATCCCGGTGCGCCCGGGCCGCGACATGGCGTCGATCCTCGAGGTCGCCGCCCGCAACGAGCTCCTGAAGAACGCCGGGTTCCACGCGGCCCGCGAGTTCTTCGGCAACGTCGAGGGCGAGCTGCTCCGCGAGCGCTCGCCGGAAGAGTCGTCGATCGCGCCGCAGGCGAGGCTCGCCGAGGAAGGCGCCTCGCGGAGCGCCGCGCCGCCCGGACCGCCCCGGTCGCAGCCGCCCGGCCGCGGCGTGGACGCGCCGGACCCCCCGAGCAGCGCCTTCCGGCCGCCCGTGGATCGGGGCAGGCCGCCCCCTGATCGCCCGAGCTCCGGGTTCAGCCCCACGGAGTCGTCCGTGAGCCTGCCGCGGCCGAGGAGGCGAGTGTGAGCAACGGAGGCGATCAGCAGCAGCACGGCCTGCACGGGCCCGACGGCGCGCCGGGGCGCGTCGTCGTCGTCACGGGCCTCTCCGGCGCGGGCAAGTCGACGGCGCTCCACGCCCTGGAGGACCTCGGCTTCTTCTGCGTGGACAACCTGCCCACGTCGCTCGTGCAGCCGGCGGTCGAGGCGTGCGAGTCGGGCGGGATCACCCGGATCGGGCTCGGCATCGACGTCCGGGTGGGCTCCTTCCTGGCGGGCGCCACGGCGGCGCTCGACTCGATACGGACCGGACGGGACGTGGTGATCCTCTTCCTCGACGCCTCGGACGAGACGCTGCTCCGGCGCTTCAGCGAGACGCGGCGCCCGCACCCGCTGACGACCGGGGGCAGCGGCGTCATCGCGATGCTCGACGGCGTCCTCCTGGAGCGCGAGCGGCTCGCGTCGCTGCGGGCCCGGGCGACCATCGAGCTCGACACGACCCGGCTGTCGACGCACGACCTGCGCCGCGTCGTCATCGAGCGGCTGCGCCCCGCGAAGGTCGAGGTGCCCCGGATGTCCACCCGGTTCGTCTCGTTCGGTTACAAGTACGGCATCCCGCTCGACGCCGATCTGCTCTTCGACGTCCGCTTCCTCGACAACCCGTATTTCGTCCACGGCCTCCGCGAGCTCACGGGGAACGACGAGCCCGTGCGGGAGTACATCCTGAAGAACCCGGACGCCCTCGAGTTCATCTCCAGGACAGAGCAGCTCCTCTCGTTCTGCATGCCGCGCTACGCCAGCGAAGGAAAGAGCTACCTCACCGTCGGCATCGGGTGCACCGGCGGCCGGCACCGCTCCGTCGCGCTCACCAACGCGCTCAGCGACAGCTTGCGGCGGAAGACGGGGCTCCCCATCACGGTCGTGCACCGGGACGTCGCGCGGATGAGCACGAGTGGTGTACCCTCGGGGGTGGGAGAGGGCATGGCCGGGGCGCCCGGCGTGGATCTCCGGCTGGCGCAGCCGGGAGCGACCCCGTCGGAGCCTCGCCCGGCGTCGGACACGAGCGTGACGGGGGGCGAGCGGTGACGACCGAGGCGGTAACGAGGCGGTTCACCATCATCAATGTGCGCGGTCTCCACGCGCGCGCCGCGACGAAGCTCGTGCAGCTCGCGGGGCGTTACGACTGCGAGATCGCGCTGACCGGGCCGGACGGGCAGTCGGCCAACGCGAAGAGCGTGATGGGCGTGCTCCTGCTCTGCGGGTCGATGGGCACCCAGATCGAGGTGAGCGCGACGGGCGATCAGGCCACCGACGCCGTCTCCGCCATCGGCGAGCTGATCGCCTCGCGCTTCGGAGAGCACGAGTGACGCGCGGCCCGAGCGCGCTCTCGTCGGACGCCCCGGACGAGCATCCCGCCCCCCCGGACGCCGGCCGGAGCGGCTCGGCGGCGCCCGGCGTCCGGGGCGACTCGATGCCGCCCGGCGCCCGGACGGAGACGCTGCGGGGCATCGCCGGGTCCCCCGGGGTCGCGATCGGCGCGGCCGTCGTGATGGGCGGGCACCGGACCAACCACCCGCGCCGCCGCGTCGGCTCCAGCGAGATCGCGGTGGAGCTCGAGCGCTTTGAGGCCGCGGTCGAGCGCGCGCAGGACGAGCTGCGCGACATGGCGAAGCGCATCGGCGATCACCGCGCCGAGGCGTCGATCCTCGAAGCCTACCTGCTGATGCTCGGCGACGAGGCGCTCGCCGACGCCGTGAAGGGCCAGGTGACCGAGGAGCGCCGCTGCGCCGAGTGGGCGGTGGCGACCGCGTGCGAGGCGATCGCCGGCCGCTTCGCCGCGCTGGACGACCCGTACCTGCGCGAGCGCAGCCACGACGTCCTGTTCGTCGGCGAGCGCCTCCTGCGCGCGTTCAGCCTCCCGCCCCAGGAGCCGCCGTCCTCGCGCGACACCTCGCCGCTCTCCACGCGCAGCCTGATCGAGCTGCAGAACTCGATCGCCATGCCGGCGACGTTGGGCGCGGGGCTCCCGCGCTTCTCCGGGCCGACGATCCTCATCGCGCACGACCTGTCGCCGGCCGACACAGCGGCGATGGTCGACGAGCCGGTCGTCGGCTTCGTCACCGAGGTCGGCACCCGCACGAGCCACACCTCCATCATGGCGCGCGCGCTGGAGATCCCGGCCGTGGTCGGCGTCAGCGACGTCCTGCAGCGCGTGATCACGGGCGACGTCGTGGTGATCGACGGGCTGCGCGGCACGGTCGTCGTTCGCCCCGGCCCGGCCGAGCTCGCGGACGCGCGCGCCCGCGCCGAGCGCTACGTCGCGCTCGGCAAGGAGCTCTCGGAGTCCAGGCACCGGGCCGCCCAGTCGAAGGACGGCGTCAAGGTGTCGCTCCGGGCGAACGTCGAGCTCCCGGCCGAGGCGATCCTCGCGCGCGACCAGGGCGCCGACGGCATCGGCCTCTACCGGACCGAGTTCCTCTACATCGACCGCACGTCCCCGCCCTCGGAGGACCAGCAGTTCGAGATCTTCCGCGCCGTCGTCGAGGCGCTCCGCCCGAAGCCGGTCACGCTGCGCACGTTCGACATCGGCGGCGACAAGTTCGTCTCCACGTTCCAGGTGCCGCCCGAGATGAACCCGATGCTCGGCCTCCGCGCGGTCCGGCTCGCGCTCTCGCGCCCCGACGTGTTCCTCGAGCACCTCCGCGCCATGGTGCGCGCCTCCGCCTACGGCGACGTGCGGATCATGATCCCCATGGTCGCGGGCCTCGGCGAGCTCCGGCAGGTGCGCGCGCTGCTGCACCGCGCGCAGGAGCAGGTGCGCGCCCGCGGCCAGGCGTGCGCCGACGAGATCCCGCTCGGCGTGATGATCGAGGTGCCCTCGGCGGCGATCATGGTCGACCATTTCGCGCGCGAGGCCGCGTTCCTGAGCCTCGGGACGAACGATCTCATCCAGTATGCGCTCGCGGTCGACCGGACCAGCCGCTCGCTCGCCTACCTGGCCTCGCCGTTCGACCCGTCGATCCTGCGGCTGATCACGAAGGTGATCCAGGCAGGCCAGGATTCCGGCAGGTCGGTCTCCCTCTGCGGCGCGATGGCGAGCGATCCGCTCGCCGCCCTGCTGCTGCTCGGCCTCGGCCTCCGCGACTTCTCGATGGAGGCGGCGGCGATCCCGGAGATCAAGGAGACGCTCCGGCGCATCACGGTCGCCGAGGCCGAGGCGGTCGCGGCGGAGGCGCTCGCCTGCGCGACGGCGGAGGAGGTCGAGTGCTGCGTCGCCGCCGCGTTCGCGCCGGACCTCTACGACCTGCTCACGGGAGAGCGCGCCACGCGGTGAGCGGCGCGCTCGGTGCGGTGGATCCTGCGCTGCCGGTCGCGTCCGGCGTGGCGCGCGCGCTGGCCGCCTGCGCGGTGGCGCTCGGCCTGTGCGCGGCGGGCTGCGAGGAGGAGGCGCCGCCGACGCGGCTCGTCGGGCAGGTGCACCTGACGCTGCTCCACACGTCGGACATCCACTCGCGGCTCTTCCCGTACAACCTGCAGCTCGGCCAGGTGGACGCGGGGCTCGGCCTCGGCGCGGCGGCCTCGATCGCGAACGTCGGCGGCGCCGCGCGCATGTCCCATCTCCTCGGGCGCGAGCGCGCCCGGTCGTCGCGCGCGCTTCACCTCGACGGCGGCGACTGCTTCCAGGGGGCGCCGATCTTCAATTTCTACTCGGGAGAGGCGGAGATCCGCGCCCTCGGCGCCATGGGCGTCGACGCCATGATCGTCGCCAACCACGAGTTCGACCGCGGCGCGCTGAACCTCGGTATCCAGCTCCAGCAGAACGCCGGCTTCCCCGTCCTCGCGGCGAACTACCAGCTCGAGGACCCCGCGCAGCCCGGCGCCTCTCCGCTAGGCGCCATCCTGCAGCCGTTCACGGTCTTCGACCTCGAGGGCCTCAAGGTCGGCGTCGTCGGGATGGGCAACCTCTCCAGCCTGACGTCGATCTTCGAGGCGCCGAACCGGCTCGGCGTCACCCCGCTGAACACGACCGAGGTCGCCCAGTTCTACGTCGACCTGCTCCGCCCCACGGTGGATGTCATCGTCTTCGTGACCCACCTCGGCCTCGACGGCGACGAGCGGATGATCGAGACCACGACGGGCATCGACGTCGTGCTCGGCGGGCACAACCACATCGTCCTCCAGCCGCCGAAGCGCGTCCGCGACTGCTCGCGGTACTACGACGAGGAGGAGCAGCGCCACTACATCCTCCTGAACGACGAGCGCTCGCCCGGGGAGGGCGCGAAGCGCCGGCGTTACTGTGCGCCGCGCGACGTGCTGCTCGCGCACTCCGGCGCGTTCGCGAAGTTCGTCGGGCGGCTCGACCTCGTGCTGTCCAGGGACGCCTCCGAGCTCGGGGGCGGCTACGACCCGCTGAACGGCTTCGAGGTGCTCTCGGACCGGTACGAGCTCTTCCCGGTGACCGAGGACGTGCCCGCCGATCCGATCGTCGCCTCGGCGCTCGAGCCGTACGCGCAGGGGCTCGACGCGCTCGCGAACCTCGATCTCCTGGTCGGCTATGCGCCGGGCGGCTCCCGCCGCGCCTCGGCGAGCGGCGGCGACTCGCCGCTGGGCAACCTCATCGCCGGGGCGATGTGGCTGCGCCTCGGCATCCAGACCGATTTCGCGCTCACGAACACGACGGGCATCCGCGCCGACCTCGTGCCCGGCCCGGTGACGGTCGAGCAGATGTTCAACGTCTTCCCCTTCGACAACTCGATCTCGAAGATGCAGCTCTCCGGCCTCGAGGTGCAGGAGCTCTTCGACTTCGTGGCGCGCCGATCGAGCGGCCGCGGGTGCGCCTCGCAGGCGCAGATCGCGGGCGCGCGGGTCGTCATCGACTGCGCCGCGCGCTCGGCCGACGGCGCCGCGCCCGGCGTCGCGACCCACGTGTACATCGGCGCGCGCCAGCCGGCGATCGCGTGCCCGGACGGCGACGCCGGCTGTCCGGGCGGCGAGGAGGGCAGCTGCGACGTCGAGGCGAGGCGCTGCTGGCAGCCGATCGATCCGAGCGCGACCTACGAGCTCGCGACGTCGAGCTACCTCGCCCAGGGCGGGAGCGGGTTCCGCGTGCTCCAGCGCAACACGACGCAGCTCGACACCCAGGTGCAGCAGCGCGACGCGCTGATCGACGCCATCCGCGCGGGCAGCCCATGCGGCGCGGACGAGCGCGGCGAGCTCGCGTCGTGCCGGCGGGACGCCGATTGCGCGGGCGTGGGCGAGGGCTTCGTCTGCGCGTGCCCCGAGTCGGTGGTCGAGGGGCGGGCGTGCAAGACCGGCGAGGCGCCGTGCTCCCGGGGCGCGTGTGTGCTCGCGCGCTGCCGCGATGACGTCGCCGCCTACCAGCGCGACGTGTGCGCCGAGGCGCCGACCGACTGGGTGCGGGAGCAGTGCGAGAGCGCGCTCGCCCCGTGCAGCGCCGCGGGCGAGCAGTGCAAGTACCTGGCGTGCGTCGACCGGCGGCTCGGCAACTTCTCCGACGGCCGCTTGCGGATGGTGGGCCAGTGACGCCGCGGGCGAGGCTCCGGGCGGCGCTCGCGGCCGCCGCGCTCGCCGGGTGCGGCAGCGGCGGCGGGCCGCCCCGGGGCGTCTCGAGCTTCTGGGTCCAGGTCGTGCAGGTGAACGGGGAAGCGCCCCCCTCCGCCGAGGCGCCGCTGCCGGCCAGCCGCGGCGACGCGGTGGACACCTGGTCGTTCAGGATCGAGGCGCGCGACGCTGCCGGCCGCCGGACGCCCTTCGACGGCATGGTCAGGCTGAGCGTCGATCCCGGGGCGGTGCTGGACGTCGAGGCGGACGACGAGGGCATCGCGGTCGGCCGCAACATCCGCCTGCGGGACGGCGTCGCCGAGGGGATCGCCCGCGTGACGGCCGTCTACGGGCCCGTCCGGCTGTGGGTCGAGGACCTCGGCTACCGGCCCGCGCCCCGGGGCGGCCGCCCCGCGTGCGCCAACGGCGTCAACGACGACGCGCCGGGCGACGTGCTCGTCGATTTCCCCGCCGATCCCGGGTGTGCCTTCCCGGACGACGACACCGAGGAGGGCGGCTCCTTCAGCGCCGGCGTCTCGAAGCCGGTCGCCTACGCCTTGCCGCGCATCGCCGACGTGCAGGGCGGCGGCTCGGCGACGCCCTACCCGTCCGAAGCGATGCGGATCGACACCGCGGCTCCCCAGCAGGTCGTCGTCACGCGTGTCTCGAGCGACGGCTTCTACGTCACCGATCTGGCCGGCCAGGGCAGCGGCTTCAACCACCTCTTCGCGTACAATTTCAACACACCTGCCAACCTGCGTGTCTGCGATCGGCTCGAGTACCTCGCGGGCACCGTCGACGAGTTCTTCGGCTTCACCCAGCTCTCGTTCCCTTCGTACGAGATCGCGCGCGCGCCGGAAGGAGCAACGTGCCTGGTCCCGGAGCCGACGGTGCTCGACGGGCCGACGATCGCCGGCGCCTTGGCCATGGAGCGCCTCGAGAGCGGGCTCGTGCGCGTCGAGGGGTTCCACATCGGCGAGCGCTTCGGTCCGAGGCCCGCGAGGGACAACGTCTTCGCCGCGGAGCAGTCGAGCTGCGATCTGAACGGCGACGGGCAGGTCGATTTCGAGAGCCAGGCCGAGCGGAGCTGCGCGAACGCGTGCTCGGACGACCCCGAGTGCAGCGAGTGGACGAGCTACTCCGCGCGCGGCAACTACAAGATCACGGACGGGTCGAGCATGATCCAGATCCAGACGGGCACGGTGAGCGCCTTCGATCCGGGGTCGCACCGGGGCGAGGTGATCGACGCGGTGACTGGCACGCTCCGGAACTTCTCGGGCGGCTCGCTGAACTGGACCATCGAGGCCCGCTGTCCGGACGACCTCGTCTGCGGCGCGCCCGGCTGCGCGCCCGCCACGAAGCCCTCGAAGGAGGCGTGTGTCCGGGCGCGCAGCCTCGACGACGACGACGCGGAGACCAACTAGCCACCTCCTCGCCTCCGCCGCGGCCGCGCCGCGCCCGCCGGTTCACCCAGGCCCAGGAAAGCCACCGCCCGCCATGCACCGAAGCGCGCTCCTCGCCCCTGCTGCCTCCGCGGCCTTGCTGTTCACGCTCGCGCCGCCGGCGCTGGGCCAGCAGCAGCCGCCGCCCGCGCCCGCTGTCCCCACCCTCCCGCGGATCGAGCCCTACGTGCCGCAAGAGGCCGAGGAGCCGCCCGCCCGCGCGGGGGACGCGATGGACACGCGCCTCACGTGGACGCTCGGCGACGACGACCTGCTCCACGACACGGGTCAGGCGCAGCCGCTCTCGCCCAACCTCGGCGTCGGCGATCGGAAGCAATACCGGCTCTTCTACGACAACCTCAACTCCCGCTTCAGCGGGCGCGAGAACCTGACGCACCTCGCGCTCTACAAGAGGATGCCGGGGTTCATCGAGCGGCTGGACACCGAGGCTTCGCTCGTCCTGCGCATCGACCTCGCCGCGCTGTCGAGGAACAACAACAACGTCAATCAGGCGTTTTACGACGCCGGAACGTTCATTCGCGCCTTCTATCACATAGGCGGCGGAGCAGAGGGGAAAACCGGCGTCGGTGTCACGCTCTGGCCCATCGACACGGACCGGTTTCGCCTCGGCTATCTCTACGAGATCTCGTGGGGCGGGACGAACGCCTCTGCCAACCAGTCCATCTTCCCGCGCATCATCGGAGCCGCGCCCGGCGCGAAGGTCCAGCTCGATGCCGACCGGTTCAGCGTGTACGCGGGGTTCAAGATCGCGAGCCTCACCCAGGTCCAGGAGGTGCGCACCCCCGGTACGAGCGAGACCCGGGAGATCCCGATCGCTCAGACCAACTACGGCTTTCTCCTTGGCGGGGAAGCCGATCTCCACCCCCACGTTCACGTCGACCTCGGCGCCGGCTACTTCCAGCAGGGCCGCTTCGACTGGCCCGACGTCGCCGGCGACCCGGTCTACACCTACGGCGCCTCGGCCCGGATCGTCGCGCACGCCAGGGACGAGCCCATCCCGCAGTCGGTCGACTTCGTCCTCTATCGCAACGATCCCGACAAGCCGCAGATCCTCTTCAAGCCCGAGACGTACGCGCCGGGCAAGACGACATGGGCGGTGAGCCTCGAGGCGACGAACCTCTTCCAGAACCTCAAGGACTTCGAGTCTGCCGGCGCCACCACCCACCAGCCGGCACGCGCCGGCGCCCTCCAGGCGGTCGTCAAGTCCGGGGTTGCGCGCGCGAGCGTCACGGGCGTCTACCGCGACCTGCCGTTCGTGCTGCGCAACCAGCCGAGCTTCATCCCCTTCCAGACGATCCCGAAGACCGCCCAGACCTCGACGGCCGACGAGCTGTTCTTCGCGCTCGCGGCCGATTACCACCTCGCGTCCGCGCGGCTCACGCCCGGCCTCGGCGTGGGCGTGCAGTTCCCCGCCGCGTTCAGGACGATGTCCATCGACGCCATGAGCGCGGTGATCGCGCGCACGTCCGTCGTCCGAGAGCAGGGCAATGTGTCGATCCTCCCCTTCAACGCCTCCGCCACCCCGATCTTTCAGGCCCGCGCGAGCCTCAAGTGGGATGTCAGCGAGATCCTCTCCGCGGTGGCGTGGGCTCAATATGTGCGTGACAACAACGGCACCTTCATGGAGCGCGATCCCTCCGAGGGCACCGTGGCCCTCCGCACCTTCGTGAACCCCGACTTCTTCGGCCTCGGCACGAGCTTCCAGGCCCGCTTCTGATCCGGCGCCCGCGCCGCGCGCTCGCAGCGCCTGCCCGCGCTCATCGCGGCTGGAAGTCCTTGAACGCCGCCACAGCCCGCGGCGACGTGCTCACGGTCTCGACGATGCGGAAGCCGCCGCGCAGGTAGAAGCCCTCGAAGTGCAGCACGCTCTCGCCCTCGGCGGGCTCGATCTCCCAGTAGCGCGAGCGGTCCTTCGACGTGCCGAGCACCGCGATCCGCCGCCACCCCGCCGGGATCATCCCCGTCCACTCGGGGCCGCGCTTCTCCGACAGCTCGAAGTCGTCGCGGCTGTGCTTCACCCGGAAGCTCGCGTCCGGCCCCGAGCCGATGCGCGCGTCGAGCGTGGCGCCGGGCGGTCCCTTCGCCATCTGGTCCTGACGCCGCGGCCCCCGCTTGCTCACGCGGTAGCCCGCCACCGAGTGCGGATCGAGGTAGTAGGTGCCCCCTTCCTTGCTCGCGCGCAGCCGCCCCGCGTAGATCGCCTGGCGCACCGCGCTCTCCGAGATGCCGAGCTGGTGCGCGGCGTCCGGCACCGTCATCGTGAAGCGCGTCCGCGGCGTGACGACCGCCGAATCGGGCGGCAGCCGCTTCCGCGCCACGCAGTCGAGCATCACGTGGAAGGCCGGGTCGCGGTACACGTCCGCGGTCGCGACGCTCCGGCCGGCGACGGCGGTCCTGTCCAGCAACGGGTTCTCCGGGCCGAGCACGAGATCGAGCAGCTCTGCATCGGACACCGACGGATCCCTGGCCGCCGCCAGGACCCGGGACAGAAAGGCGCCCAGCTCGCCCGCCGGCGTCGGGAACTCGACCGTCTCGCCGGACAGCAGCGTGTATTGCGTCTTCATCTCGCCTCTTCGCAGCTCGCGGCTCGCAGCTCGTCGTGTGCGCTCGCCCACGCCGCGCGCCGCACACGTGCCCGGGCCCCACGCGAGCCCGATCCGTCCAGGAGGCGGACGAAGTCCCACGCACGCGCCGGAGGCGCGCGCAGGCGGATCTCACCCCGGGGACGCCGCGCCGGCGGAGCCCGCCTCGATGGACGGGCCCGCCCGCACGTCGCCCGCGTC
Organism: Sorangium sp. So ce281; assembly: GCF_051527395.1. Taxonomy (NCBI): domain Bacteria; kingdom Pseudomonadati; phylum Myxococcota; order Polyangiales; family Polyangiaceae; genus Sorangium; species Sorangium sp. So ce281. Next base: position 7,533,362 of record NZ_CP150322.1, on the reverse strand, counting down.
GGGCACGCGTTCAGCGCCGCAGCTACGTATTACTGTAAGCCCGTTCAGGTTGTCCCGTCTAGTGCCTTCGCACGCCGCTAGGACAAATACCGTCCGCTTCCAGGACGGTCGCGCGTTCACAACCGTTCGAAATCAAACATTAATTCTGTATGATCAGAACGCGGCGCGACCACGAAAAAATCGTCGAGGGTCGCGGACGGGCGCGGATCGCGTTGCCAGGCGCGCCTCGCGCAGTCGCCGCGCCCGGGTTGCCGGAGGGATTTGTTCAGTGGGTAGGCCCCACCTTTTGTTCAGGTATCGGGCCGCTGTCGCGTCTCGGCGAGGGCCTCGATCGTGTCGCGATCGTGGTCCCGGATGCAGTCGACGCCGTTGCGCTCGAACTGGATGGCGGCGGCCAGCGCGGTCCGGCTGCGCTCGCGGTCGATGGCCCACGCGGCGTGCCGCACCAGCAGGGCGAGCTGCAGCGCCCGGCCCAGGGTGATCGCGACCCGGCGGGCGCCCGCCTCGAGGCCGGGGCGATCGGCGGCGGCCATCTCCTTGATCCACGCGCGGGCGTGGGACACCGCGCGCGACGCGGACGTCTCGGCCTCGGCGAGCTTCGGCTCGACCACGCCGGTCAGGAGGCGCGCCACCTCGGCCGCGAGGATGTCGAGCGAGCCGTCCTTCAGGATCACCCGCAGCGCGTCGAGGGCGAGCACGTTCGTCGTGCCCTCCCAGATCGTGAGGACCTGCGCGTCCCGGAGCAGGCGCGGCAGCCCCGTGTCCTCGACGTAGCCGGCCCCGCCGAACGCCTCGAGCACCTCGCTCAGCACCGACACCGCCTGCTTGGCGGTCGTGAGCTTCGCGAGCGGGATGATCAGCCGCAGCAGCTTCGCCTCCGAGTCGGTGAGCGAGCCCGTCTCCTCGCGCCCGAGCAGCTCGATCGCGCGGAAGGTCAGGTGGAAGGCGCCCTCGAACTCGGCCTGGAGCTCGGCGAGCGTGTCCATGTGCAGCGGCTTCTCCGCCAGCGTCGTGCCGAACTGGACCCGGCTCTGGGCGTACGAGCGCGCCAGCGCGAGCCCCCGGCGCATCCCGGCGATGGCGCCGATCGCGTTCCAGGTGCGCGTCACGTTGAGCATCGGCGCGATCGCCCGGACGCCGTTCGACAGGCCCGCCACCGGCGTGGCGAGGACGCCGTCGAGCGTGAGCTCGGCGGTCGGCACCTTGCGGGTGCCGAGCTTGTCCTTCAGCCGGTTGATCAGCACGCCCTCGCGGCGCCCCGCCTCGCCCGCGAGCTCCACGTAGAAGAGCGCGAGCCCGCGGCTGCCCTCCGGGTTGCCCTCGGGGCGCGCGAGCGTGAGCGCCATCTCCGACGTGGTGGCCGAGGCGAACCACTTCGTCCCGTGGAGCCGGTAGGCCCCGTCGGGGCCGAGGCGCGCCGCCGTCTCGCTCCGCCCCACGTCCGAGCCGCCGGTGCGCTCGGTCATCCACTGGCCCGAGGTCCACGCGGCGGCGGGGTCGCGGCTTGTGAGCCGGGGCACCGCGCGGTCGATGAGCGCGCGGTTGTCGCTCGCGAGGAGCGCCCGCGCGGCGCCGTCGGTCATCGCGAGCGGGCACGTGTACACGTCGCTCGACGCGTCGAAGAGGTACGCGAGCGCGAACTGATGGACGCGCGAGAACGCGCCGTGCGCCCGCTCGTAGGCCGTCGCGACGACCCCCCGCTCGCACGCGATCCGGGCCGCCTCCTTCCAGAGCTCGGTCACCTCGACGTGGTCGACGCGCCTTCCCCAGGCGTCCCACGACGTGAGCTTCGGCTCGTTCGCGCGATCGGCGAGCTGCAGCTGGTACAGGCGGCCGCCGGCGAGCTCGCCCATCTCCCGCAGAGAAGGCGTTATCGACGCGACCACCTCGCGCGGCAGGGCCCGCGCGAGATAGGACCGCAGCACGCGGTCGTCGTCGTACTGGTTCCCGAGTGTGGGGGGGTCTTGATAGAAAGCCACCGGCCGACTCCTAGGTTGGTGCGCCGCAACCCGAACCGTGCGACGCCCGCGCGCCGATCACGTTCCGCGCGCCCCTCCGTGCACGCGCGGCGACTCGCAGCCTCGATAGAGCTCGAAGCTACTGAACCCGTCCCACCCGGTTCAACAGGAAGCCGGAGGCTGCGTCGCGCCAGCGCAGCGAACGGTGAACCTCTGCTGGTAATTTCGCCGCGCCCCCCGGTTTTTGTGCGCTGTTCGGGTGCTGTGTCGCACGGAAAGAAGCGTAAGTCGCTGAATGTGCAGTTCTTGACTTCTCCGATGTACCAATGCATATGGCTGGCGGTGAAGCTCTCGAACAAGGGTCGCTACGGTGTGCGCGCATTGTTCGATATCGCATTCCACAACGACGGGCGGCCGACCCAGATCCGCGAGATCTCCGAGCGCGAGCTCATCCCCGCGCGCTTCCTGGAGCAGATCTTCCAGGACCTGAAGAAGGCCGGGCTCATCAGCTCGAAGCGGGGGCCGCGCGGCGGCTACCACCTCGCGCGGCCCGCGAGCGAGATCAGCCTGGGCGACATCGTCCGCGCCCTGGAGGGGCCGGTCGCCGTGCTCGCGCCGGATGACGACGGCAGGCCGGAGAGCTCGCCGCTCGACCCGCCCACGGCCGTGTTCCACGATCTGGCGCTCGCGATCGAGCGCTGCTTCGACTCGGTGTCGATCGCCGACGTCTGCGAGCGCGGCGTCGAGCTCGGCGTGCGCCGCAAGGGGCGGCCGGAGCGCTCGACCTACGTGATCTGAGCCGACACCATGAGCAGCCCCGAACGATCCGCACAATCCACCGGCGCCCCCCGCACACCCGCGGAGGGCGCAGCGCAGCTCCCGCCGCTCCCGTCGCACCCGCTCGTCGTCGACAGCCTCCTCGACCTCGTGGGCGACACGCCGCTCTTCGAGATCTGCCGCGTCGACGCGGCGACGCCCCGGGGGCGCGTCTTCGGGAAGGCCGAGCAGCAGAACCCGGGCGGCTCGCTGAAGGACCGGATCTGCCTGGCGATGATCGAGGGCGCCGAGGCGCGCGGGCTGCTCGGCGCGGGCGGCGTGGTCATCGAGCCCACGTCGGGGAACACCGGGATCGGGCTCGCGATCGTGTGCGCGGCGAAGGGGTACCGCTGCATCCTGACGATGCCGGCGAGCATGAGCCTGGAGCGGCGCCAGCTGCTCGAGGCCTACGGCGCGGAGGTCGTCCTGACCGAGCCCGAGCTGCAGATGGAGGGGGCCATCGCCCGGGCGCGCGAGCTCGCGGCGGACATCCCGGGGGCGCTCATCCTCAGCCAGTTCGACAACCCCGACAACCCGCGCGTCCACGCGGAGACGACCGCGCGGGAGATCCTGCACGCGATGGCCGGCCTCGACGCGCCGGGGCGGCCCGGTCCCCGGCGGTCGCTGACGATCGACGCCTTCGTCGCCGGCGTGGGGACGGGCGGGTCGGTGAGCGGCGTCGGGCGGGTGCTCAAGCGGATGCGCGCGGCGACGCGCGTCATCGCGGTCGAGCCCGAGTCGTGCGCGACGATCTCGCGCGGCGAGCGCGGGCCCACCAAGATCCAGGGGCTCGCCGCCGGGTTCGTCCCCGCGAACTACGATCCGGGCGTGGTGGACGAGGTGCGGACGGTCAGCGATCGCGCCGCGTACGAGGTGAAGGCGGCGCTGGCCCGGCAGGAGGGGCTGCTCGTCGGCATCAGCGCTGGCGCGGCGGTGCGCGTCGCGCTCGACGTCGCCCGCGAGCTCGGCCCCGACGCCAACGTCGTGACCGTCCTCTGCGACACCGGCGAGCGCTACTTCAGCCTGGACGAGTATTTCCGATGAGCGGCGGCGGCGAGGCGATCCGCGGGTGCGTCCTCCTCGTCGGGGCGGGGGGGATCGCCGCGCCCGCCGCGCTCGCGCTCGCCGCCGCCGGGGTGCGGGAGCTCCGGGTCGCGGACGACGACCAGGTCGAGCTGACGAACCTGCATCGTCAGATCCTGTTCGACGACGACGACGTCGGGCGGCCGAAGCTCGATGCGTTCGCGGAGGCGCTGCGCCGCCGCTTCCCCGGGCTCCGCATCGACCGCCGTTACGGCCGGTTCACGCCGAGCGCGGCGGCGGGGCTGATGCCGGGCGTCTCCGTGGTGGTCGACGCGACCGACAACTTCGCGTCGCGGTTCCTGATCGCCGACGTGTGCCGCCTCACGAGGACGCCGGTGGTCCATGCCGCCGCGATCCGCTGGCGCGCGACGGTGATGGCGGTCGCGGGGGAGGGGGCGCCCTGCTACCGTTGTCTGTTCGAGGACCTGCCGACCGGGGACGCGCCGGATTGCGCCACGGCCGGGGTGGCTGGCCCGGTGTGCGGCGTGGCCGGCGCGATCGCGGCGGATCGCGCGCTGGCGATCCTCGCGGGCGACGCGTCGATCTTCGGCCGGATCGCGACGTTCGACGGCCGCACGGACACGCTCCGCAGCGTCCCTGTCTCCGCGCGGCCCGCCTGCGACCTGTGCGGATCGCGCGCCGCGATCGCGACGATCGACGCGTCCCGCTACGTCGTCGCGTGCGCGGCCGAGAGCGGATCCTCGACCCACGTTGAAGTTGAAAACGACCGCGAGAGCGGATCCCCGACCCACGTTGAAGGGGACCGCGAGAGCGGATCACCGACCCACGTTGAAGGGGACCGCGAGAGCGGATCACCGACCCACGTTGAAACTGAAAACGACCGCGAGAGCGGATCCTCGACCCACCTCAAGACTGGAGAGCAAGACCATGGCTGATACCGCGACCGTCCGCATCCCGACCCCGCTCCGCACGCTCACCGGAGGGCAGGACGAGGTCAAAGCCGCCGGCGGCACCGTCGGCGAGCTGATCGAGAACCTCGAGAAGAGCTACCCCGGCATCCGCGACCGACTCCTCGACGAGAAGGGCGTGCGGCGCTTCGTGAACATCTTCGTGGGCGACGAGGACATCCGCTTCCTCGACGGGCTGAAGACGCCCGTGAAGGGCGGTGACCAGGTGGCGATCGTGCCCGCGATCGCCGGGGGCTGAGGTGGACGACCCGCGCTATCTCCGCCAGGTGTTGCTCGCGGAGATCGGTCCAGAGGGACAGGCGAGGCTCGGGGCGGCGACGGCGCGCGTGCTCGGCGGCGGCAGCGACGCGCCGCCGCTCGCGCACGAGGTGGCGGAGCGCTACGCGCGCGGCGCCGGCTTCCGCGCGCTCGCGGACGGCGCGATCGACCTCGCCGCGCTCGCGCCCGCGGACCTCGTCGCCTCGCCCGCCGCGCGCGCCGTGCTCGCCGGCGCGCGCGCGGCGCTCGCCGAGATGCGCGCCGCGCTGGCGCTGGGCAGCGCCGCCGGGAGCGCGGGGCAGGGGAGCGCGGGGGAGGTCGATCCGTCATGAGGCGCTCGCTCGTCCGCTCCCGCCGCCTGGGTTCGGTCGTCGAGGCCGTGGGCGACACGCCGCTCCTGCGCCTCTCGCGCGTCGGCCGCGACACGCCGTCGGTCGAGGTCTACGCCAAGCTCGAGTTCGCGAACCCCGGCGGCTCGGTGAAGGATCGCGCCGCGCTGCGGATGATGACCCGCGCCGCCGCGGACGGGCGCCTCACCAGCCAGAAGACGCTCATCGACTCGACGAGCGGCAACACCGGGGTCGCCTACTCGCTCTTCGGCGCGGCGATGGGCTTCAAGGTGGCGCTCGTCATGCCGTCGAACGTGTCGAAGGCGCGCAAGGACATCGCGCGCGCGTTCGGCACGGAGCTCATCTTCAGCGACCCGATGGAGGGCTCCGACGGCGCGATCCGCCTCGTGCGCTCGCTGGTCGAGAAGGATCCGGAGCGCTACTTCTACCCGGATCAGTACTCGAACGAGGACAACCCGCTCGCCCACTACCACGGCACGGCGTGCGAGATCCTGGAGGCGGTCGGCGACAGGATCACGCACTTCGTGGCCGGCATCGGCACGAGCGGCACCATCGTCGGGACGAGCCGGCGGCTGCGCGAGCACCACCGCCCGATCCGCTGCATCGCCGTGGAGCCCACGGAGGCGCTCCACGGGCTCGAGGGGCTCAAGCACCTGCCGAGCTCGCTCGTGCCCGCCATCCACGACGAGGGCGCGTACCACGAGACGATGCGCATCGCGACGGAGGACGGCTGGGACATGTCCGATCGCCTCGCGCGCGAGGAGGCGCTGCACGTGGGGCACTCGGGCGGCGCGGCCGTCTTCGCGGCCTTCGAGGTGGCGAAGCGCCTGCACCGCGAACAGCAAGGAGGGTGCGTCGTGGCGATTGTCCCGGACCGGGGCGACCGCTATTTTGCGCCCATGAAATGGGAGAAGCGTTACGTATGGTGATGTCTCCACAGCCGTGGACCGCCGGCGGGGTCGTCCTCAAGGCGAGCGTGCTCAAGGCGGTCGAGGACGAGGCGCTCGCGGGCTACGCGCGCGACGAGGAGGCCTGCGGGTACCTGAAGGGGCCCGCGGACGAGCCGCTGCTCTGCGACGAGCACGTCCGGATGGACAACATCGCGAACAAGCTCCACGCCATCGACCCGGAGCGGTACTTCCGGACGGCGCGGACGTTCTTCGATTTCAACGGCAAGCGCTTCTCCGACGCCGTCGAGAAGGGCGCCTCGGCGGGGCGCCCGGTGAAGGTGCTCTACCACTCGCACCTCGACGCCGGCGCTTACTTCAGCCCGACGGACGCCGCCATGATGAGCGGCGGCGAGCCGCCGGCCGAGGAAGGCGGCCAGATCGTGCTGGGGCCCGGGCCGGCGTTCCCGCTCGCGTTCCTCGTCACGAGCGTGCGCGGCGGCTCCGGCGAAGGGCGCCCGGAGGAGGCGCCCCGCATCGCCGAGCACCGCCTCTTCGTGTGGGACGGCGCCGCGTTCGTCGCGTCGACGTTCTCCGTCGTCGATTGAGCTCATCGCGCCGGGGCGCGCGTCGACGCGCTCTCGCGCAGCCCTCCTCCGCTCGTTGAGGGGTCTGCACCCGAGGCCCGGAGCGGCCGAGTCCGTAGTCGTCACTTGATCAAGGAGTTGCCTAAATGTCAGGTTTTGTTGTCTGGTTCACCGGTTTGAGCGGCGCCGGCAAGAGCACGCTCGCGGCGATGCTCTCGGCCGAGCTCCGCGCCCGCTCCGTCCACGTGGAGGTGCTCGACGGCGACGAGGTGCGCACCAACCTCTCGAAGGGCCTCGGGTTCTCGAAGGAGGACCGCGATACGAACATCCGGCGAATCGGATACGTGGCGAAGCTCATCGCCCGGTCGGGCGCGTGCGCGATGACGGCCGCCATCAGCCCGTACAAGGCGATCCGCGACGAGCAGCGGGCCCAGATCCCCCATTTCGTCGAGGTGTTCTGCTCCTGCGAGATCCCCGTGCTCGCCGAGCGCGACGCGAAGGGGCTCTACAAGAAGGCGCTCGCGGGCGAGATCAAGAACTTCACGGGCATCGACGACCCGTACGAGGCGCCCGAGAGCCCCGAGGTGCTCGTCGACACCGGCAAGGAGACGAAGGAGGAGAGCCTCGCCAAGATCCTCGCCAAGCTCGAGGAGCTCGGCTACGTCCCGCGCCGCGGCGCCGCGGTCGCCGTGTCCGGCGCGGCCGCTGCGGGGGCGGCCGCGGGCGGCGCGCGCGGGCTCATCCCGCCGCACGGCGGCGAGCTCGTGAACCGGTGGGTCGAGGGCGCGGCGAAGGCTTCGCTCGCGGAGCGGGCGAAGGGGTTGCCGGTCATCGAGCTCGACGAGCGGACCGAGAGCGACGTCGAGATGATCGCGATCGGGGCGTTCTCGCCGCTGCGCGGCTTCATGAACTCGAAGGACTACCTGCGCGTCGTGCGTGAGATGCGCCTCGAGAGCGGCCTGCCGTGGTCGATGCCGATCACGCTCGCCGTCTCCGAGCAGGCGGCCGAGGGGCTCCGCGTGGGCTCCGAGGCGGCGCTCCGCGCGCGCGACGGCCGCATCGTCGCGGTCATCGAGCTGAGCGACAAGTGGCGGCCGAGCAAGGAGATCGAGGCGCAGGAGGTGTTCCGGACGACCGAGACGAAGCACCCGGGCGTCGCGTACCTGATGAGCACGGGCCCGGTGTACGTCGGCGGCGAGATCCGCGTGCTGGAGCGGCCCGTCGACTCGGCGTTCCCGGCGTACGACCGGGGCCCGGCGACGACGCGGGCGTACTTCGCCGAGAAGGGCTGGCGCCGCATCGTCGGGTTCCAGACGCGGAACCCGATCCACAGGGCGCACGAGTTCATCACCAAGACGGCGCTGGAGATCTGCGACGGCCTGATGATCCACCCGCTCGTCGGCGCGACCAAGTCGGACGACATCCCGGCGCACGTGCGGATGCGTTGCTACGAGGAGCTCATCGCGAAGTACTATGTGAAGGACCGCGTGCTCCTCTCGATCTACCCGGCGGCGATGCGCTACGCGGGGCCGCGCGAGGCGATCTTCCACGCGCTGGCGCGCAAGAACTACGGCTGCTCCCACTTCATCGTGGGGCGCGATCACGCCGGCGTCGGCAGCTACTACGGCACGTACGACGCGCAGGAGATCTTCAATGCCTTCAGCCCCGGAGAGCTCGGCATCACCACGCTCAACTTCGAGAACGCGTTCTACTCGACGGTGGTCGGCGCGATGGCCACGGCGAAGACGGCGCCTGGCGACGCGTCGACGCAGGTCAACCTGTCCGGGACGAAGGTGCGCGAGCTGCTCCAGCGCGGCGAGCTGCCGCCGCCGGAGTTCTCCCGTCCGGAGGTCGCGCGCATCCTCATCGAGTCGATGCGCAAGTCGTCGTAGCCCTGGGCGCCTGAGGGCCGCGGCGGGCGGCGCCGTCGAGCGGGGCCGCGCGGTATCAGACGTGGCGCGCGTGGCTCACGCGGCGCGCGCCGCGGCCCTCTCGCTCCTCGCCGCGCTCGCCGGCGTCTCCGCGGGGACGCCGGCGCGCGCGGATCTCAGCGACGACGCCGCGCGCGTCGCGCGGATGTGGTCGCTCTCGGGCGCGCGCGTCGCGCGCCTCCCCCCCATCTTCCTCGAGCACGGCCGCGCCCGGGTCGTGGCGGTCGATCCGCCCGCCGGCGCGGCCGGCGCGGCCGGCGCGGCGGCGGACGAGTGCCTCACCGCCGCGTTCCTCGCGCCGCGCACGGCGGAGTTCACGCTCTCTCCCGAGGGGCCGTCGGGCGGCGTCCCCGCCCTCGAGGGCCTCCTCCAACAGCTGCGCGGCGCGGAGCCCGAGGGCGACCGCCGCGTCCAGAGCGCCGCCGGGGTCGCGGCCATCACGCGGTGCGGAGCCGAGCGCGAGGGGCTGCGCCGCGTGGCGATCGAGGTGCTGTCGACGCGCAGCGCGTTCGACGTCGTCGTCGCCGCGTCGAGCGGCCCGCTGGAGCGCGTCGAGGCCATCCTGCCGGAGCGCGCGTCCGGGCCCGTCGCGCCCCGCGGCGACCCCGGGCGGCCCTCCGAGCCGGGGCCGCTCGACGCCCGGGTCGCGCGGGCCGCGCGGCGCGCGCTCGCGGAAGGGGCGCCGCGCGTCGCTCCGACCGACATGCGCGCCTCGTCGATCGGGACGGGGCAATTCTCGGTCAAGCTCCCCGAGGGCTGCCACCGCCTCGACCTGATGGCCGAGGTGCCGAGCGCCACGTTGCGCCGCGCGACCGACCTCGACGCCGAGGCGCGCGAGGGGACCACGGGCAGGCTGCTCGATCGCGACAGGTCCGACGCGCCCGACGCGCGGCTCGATTTCTGTCTGGGCGAGCAGGGGGTCGTCGAGGTGCCTTTCCTCGGGGCCGCGGGGCCGGTGAAGGTCGTGCTGTCCGACGCGCAGTGGCCGATGTCGGCGTTCGTGCCGGGGCACTTCGGCGCGCGCGCGCGGGGCAACCTGGCCGCCGCGCTGCACCGCCGCCACGCGCCCGCGCCGCGCACGCAGGCGATCGCCGAGGCGATCGGCGCGCAGGGCGACACGCTCGTCCCGGTCCAGGTCGAGCCGGGCCGCTGCTACTTCGCGGCGGCGGCGCTGGCCCGGGGCGAGCTGCGCGCGCTCCGGATCTCCGTCGAGCTCGGCGACCGCGCCGGGCGCGACGACGCCGGCGAGAACGGCGAGAGCGCCGGCGTGGCGTTCTGCTCCGAGATCGAGGAGAGCGCCGCCCTCCGCGTGTCCGCGCGCGGCGGCTCGCCGGTCTGGGTCGTCGCGGTCTGGCCGATGGACTGACCCCGCTCACTCCGCGGCGTGGGGGCGCCTCGGGCGGCGGCGCGAGGCCTGCTCCAGGCCTGGGCTGGCCGCGGCGCCGGGCTGGGCCCGCTCCGGCAGCAGCTGGCGGAGCTGCCAGGCCTGCAGGAACGCGCGTCGCTCCGCGGCGCGCAGCGCGTGCTGGTGCTGGCCCATCATGAACGCCGGCACGACCAGCATGAACAGGGTCGTCAGCGTCAGCGCCGTCATCGTCGCGATCTTCGAGTGCTCGACGGCCTGGGGCAGGATGACCATCGCGCCGCCCGCGAACTCGTACGAGCGGGGCAGGACGCCCGAGTACTCGATCCACGCGGCGGCCAGCACCGCGACGCAGCTGGTCGCGACGACGGCGACCCGGTAGACGGTCCGGTACGTGAACGAGTTGCCGTACGTGAGGATGACGAGCAGCATCGGCATGAAGAGCAGCGGGCCGAAGCCGCGCCCGATGCACAGGAAGCTGAGCACGTTGAAGACGAAGCCGGCGTAGGCGTACCACTCCGCGGACGGGCGGTGGACGACGCGCGCGGCGAGGAACTTCATCAGCGCCGCCAGGGCGGTGAAGCCCAGGATGAAGGCGAAGACCTGCCACTCCCGGATGCCCAGCCACACGGCGGCGACCATCGTCGCGATCGCCGTCGCGAGCAGCTCGGCGCGCATGCCCGCGCGCAGCTGCAGCCGGTGCCGCGCCGCCGCGGCCGCGTCCAGCTCGGCGAGCACCTCCGCCGGCATCTCGCGCGGCGGCTCGGTCAGGACGCGCCGGAGCGTCTCCAGGGCGCGCTCGTTGGACGGATCGAAGGCGAGCGCCTGGCCGACCTCGCTGAGCAGCGCCTTCCGCGCGCCCTCGGCTTCCTTGCCGCCGGCGAGCGCCTCCGTCACGCGCTCCTCGGCCAGCCCCGCGTGCCGCGCCGCGAGGTCGCGGCGGAGCTCCACGTCCTTGTCGCCGTCGAGGAACCGCTCGACCGCCTCGTAGAGCGCGCGGGCGGACGGGTAGCGCTCGGAGGGCTCGCGCCGCGTCGCCGTCACGCAGATCGCGTCGAGCTCCGGCGGCACCTCGCGCTCGGGCGCGCGCACCGACGCCCGCGCGTCGGCGCCGTGGATGAGCGAGTCGAGCATCTCGGTGCGGTCCTTCTTCGGGTGCAGCGGCTTGAGCGTGAGGAGCTCGAAGAGGATCGCGCCGAGCGAGTAGATGTCGCTGCGCACGTCGAGCGTGTCGACGCACCCTTGCGCCTGCTCCGGCGACATGTACCCGAGGGTCCCGAGCACGTCGCCCGGGATGGTCCGCGTGCTCATGGGATCTTCGCCCATGTCGATCGTCTGGAGCGGCGTGTCGACGAGCTTCGCGACGCCCCAGTCGAGCAGGTACACCTCGCCGAAGTCGCCGAGCATGATGTTGGCGGGCTTGAGGTCGCGGTGGAGCACGCCGCGCGAGTGCGCGAAGTCGACGGCGATGCAGACCGACGAGAACGCGGTGAGCAGCCTGCGGCGCGAGAAGCTCTGGAGCGCCGCCGCGTCGCCCTCGCGGAGCTCGTTCAGGATCCTCGCCAGCGTGAGGCCCCGGAGGCGCTTCATCGTGAAGTACGCCGAGCCCTTGCTGTCCACGCCGAGGTCGTAGACCGGCACGATCGACGGGTGCTCGAGCTGGCCCTGCACCCGGGCCTCGCGGAGGAACCGGTGGCGCAGCGTCGTGTCGCCCTGGTGCTCGGCGCGGATGACCTTCATGGCCACGTCGCGGCCGATGCGGCGGTCCCTGCAGAAGTGGACCTCGCCCATCCCCCCGACGCCGAGCAGCGACCGCATCTCGTAGCGGGGGCCGTCGCTGGACAGATCCGTGAGCTCCGCGCGGGCGCGGCCGAGGCTCACGGGGGTGGGGCTCTGGCCGTGCGAATCTCCGCCCTTCCCGCGAGATTTTCGCATCTCGGGGAGCTGCTCGAGCGTCTCGAAGTCGTCGTCGAACAGGGCCATGGCGTCCGGGAAGCCAGGCTCGGTCGCGCCGTGCCAAAAATACCCACATCGGCAGGCCTCCGCGTGGCGACCCTCGACCGTCCCGACGGACGGCAGCGAGCGGCGTTGCGGAGTGCTGGGCTTCCTTGGACGAGAAAATCTCGTATCGGGTGGTCATGTCAACGGGATGCTGCGTCCGTAGAAGACGGCCGACGCGCAATGCGACGGCCGCGGGCCGCGCACATCCCGTGCGGTCGGGGTGAAGGCGGGAGCCGCTCGCAAAATGAAGGTCGATGTCAGGTGCCCAGCGGCCCTGGCGCGCGCTGTGGTGGCGTCTCCGTCGCGCAGGGGGCGCGATGTGGGGCACGTCACGGCGCGGGCGATCGCCGGCGGAGGCTCGAGGTGCTCGAGGTGCTCTGCGCGCTCAACGTCCGAGGAGCGCGAGCAGCGTCTTCTTGTTCGTGAGGCCGACGTGCCGCCCGACGGGCTCGCCCTTCTGGAAGGCGACCACCGTCGGCAAGCCGCGGATGCCGAAGCGCTGCGCGGCCTCGGGCGACGCGTCGACGTCGAGCTTGACCACCTTGACCTGGCCCGCCGTCTCGGCGGCGATCTCATCGACGATCGGCGCGAGCCGCTTGCAGGGGGCGCACCAGGATGCCGAGAAGTCCACGAGCACCGGCGTGTCCGTCTGCAGGACCTCCTGCGCGAAATTCAGGTCGTTGACTTCGATGACATTGCTGCTGCCCATGGCGCTGTCCTTTCGGTTTTCTCGGGATTGAGCGGGCCCTGGCCGCGATGCGCCGGCCCGATGCCGGCCTGATCCTCGACGGCCTCGCTCGCTCCAACTGTTATAGGCACGGTTTCAGTTTCTGCCAGGGGAGCGGCCCGGCCGCCCGCAGGGATGGCGGCCTCGCGTGTGTCCCGAGCAGGAGGCCGGGTGCGGCGCCGCCGCGCGGCCAGGCGCCCGAGCGATCAGCCGGCCTTGACCGGCGCAGGCGCCGGGCGGCCGAGGTGCTGCGCCCGGAGCGCGATGTCCGCGACGGTCTTCTGCGCGAGGCCGCGCAGCAGCCCTGCGTTGGCCGCCTCCGCGACCTCATCGAACGCCCGCTGGATCCCCGACCCGATCGGGCACCTCGCGTTCGGCTCGCACGGGCTCGGCGCGATGGCGCCGTCCGGCTCGACGGCGGCGTACACCTCGCTCAGCCGGATCTTCTTCGCCGGCCTCGCCAGGCGATAGCCGCCCGAGCGGCCCTCCCGCGCCTCGATGAGCCCGGCCTGCGATAGCCGCGCGAGGATGCGCCGCAGGAAGGCCGGGTTCGTGTTGATGCTCGCCGACAGCGCGTCGCTCGCGCAGCTCTCGTCGGACTGGGCGAGCAGCGCGAGGGCGTGCGTGGCGATGGCGAAGCGACCCGAGGACATCGAACGGCCCCTCGGCCGTTATCTGAGGGCTCGGGGGGTTCCGCTGTCAAGGCGCGGCGGGCGGTCGAGCGCTCGCGCCTCGGCGCCTGCTCGCTCAGCGCGACCTGGGCGAGGTGCGGATCAGCACGAGGGCGTCGCCCTTGCCGTGCGCGAGGCGCAGCTCGATCGACGCGGGGACGGCCGCCGGGCCGGCGCAGCGGCCGTCGGACACGACGTGGCGCGCCCTGGCGAGCGAGCTCTCGCCCGTCGAGGTGTCGACGAGCCGCAGATCGACGCCCGCGCCGTCGGCGTCGAGCGCCGCGATCACCTCGGCGCACGTGTTGGCCGGGATCGAGAGCGGGAGGATCTTGAGGCGCGCGGCGTCGAGCGCCACCGCCTGCGCGCCGGCCGCCCCCGCGGCGTCGGCGGGGCCGGCGGCGCTCATGCGCCCGAGCAGCCTCGCGGCGGCGAGCGGATGGGCGACGAGCGCCGGCGGGGCCTCGGGCTCCTTGCGGACCTCCACGGCGAACGGGCCAGGCTGCGCCATCGACTCGACGTCGACGCGGGCGGGGCCGCCGCGGCCGCAGGTGAAGAGCGTCGCCCGCGCGCCGCCCCGGGCGCGGCCGAGGAGGGCGTGGCCCTCGCTCCAGAGCTCCGCGAGCACGCCCGCGAGCGGCTTGCCGGCCAGCACGTCGATCCGCGCGCAGCCGGCCGGCAGCTCGATCGGCAGCGTCGTCCGGCTGCCGAGCCGCGCGGCCCCGGTCGACACGCGCGGCGCGCCGTAGCCCCGGCCGGCGAGCGCGCGGGCGTGGTCCGCCCGCGCCTCGGCGAGGTCGCGGCCCTCGGTCACGCGCTCGATCGGCGTGGCGCCGGAGATCTCCGCCTCGGCGCCCGGCTGCGAGCGGCCCACGACCACGGCCACGAGGCCCTGCGTGCCGCGCGAGCGGATCGCGATCGAGAGCTCGACCGAGACCGCCGAGCAGAGGAGCAGGGAGCGATCCTGGCCCCGCTCGCGCGCGCGCGCGACGACCCTGCCGGTCTCGTCCTCCGCGACCACCTCGAGCGAGGCGACCTCGTCGCTCGGGGAGACGAGCACGTCGAGGCAGCGGCCGCCGTCGAGGGTGGCCCCGATCCGGGTCGCGGTCCTCGATCCGACGGGCAGCGCGACGCGCCGGACGTCGTCCCAGCGCGCGCCGACCGCGGCGCGGCGCGCCCTGATCTTCGCCTCCAGGCCGGGCCACGACTCGAGGCGCCCGCTCTCGTCGCCGGACCTGCCGCGCGCGCCGACGGAGCGGGCGACCGCGTCGGCCGCCTTGACCGGGACGCTCTGCACGCCGATGCTCACCGCCCCGGCGCCCGACATCACGCGCGCCATGACATAGAGCCGCCGCGGGTGCGGCGGGCAGACGAGGATGGACGCGCGCGCGTCGGCGGCCTCGTCCGTCGAGAAGGCGCTGCCGTCGTCCTCGAAGGCGAACAGGTCGACGTCGCTGATCGTCGGCGAGACCCGCGCCATCGCGAGCATGCACTCGCCGGCGGGCACCTCGACGAAGGCGCCGAGCCGATCGCCGTCGGACGCCATGTCCGCGCCGATCACCCGGAGCGCGCTCGCGCCTGCCTGCGCTGCGCGCCGCGCGTCCCCGCCGAGGAGGGTGCTGCCGTCGATGCGATCCGGCAGCGCGCGCAGCGTCTCCGGCGCTCGCGCGCCGGGCGAGGCGATCGCCCCGGCGCCGCAGGCGGGCAGGACGGCGAGCGAGGCCGCGAGCGCCCAGGCCGCGCGGCCGGGCGATGGAGCCGCAGCGCGGGCGGGCTCGGACGGGCGGCGCGCCGGCAGGACCGGGAGCGCAGGCCGCAGCGCGGGCGTCGGCGGGGGCGCGGGCGAAGGAAGGGACGCGGGATGTCGGGGGCGCAAGGGCGTGGGCTCGTCGGGGCGGGCGCTCGATCGAGAGGGAAGGTTCTACTTCAGCGCGGGTACGGCATCCAGGGCGCGCCGGCCGCCGCCGGGGCCGCGGCCGTCCACCGCGTCATCCCTCGGCGGTCTCGGCGCAGATCCGTCCGAGCGTCCGGACCGCGTGCTCGCTGAGCTCCGTGAACGGGTAGCCGCAGTTCACCCGGATGTAGTTCGAGAAGCGGTGCTTGGCCGAGAAGATCGGCCCCGGTGCGACGCTGATGCCGTGATCGAGCGCGCGCTCGTGCACGTCGAGCGCGCTCGTGCCGGGCGGCAGCTCGACCCAGAGCACGAAGCCGCCGGCGGGGCGCGAGACGCGGGTGCCGGGCGGGAAGTGCTCGGCGATCGCCTCGCTCATGCGCGCGACCTGGGCGGCGAGCCGGCGCCGGAGCGTCCGCAGGTGGTGGTCGTACCCGCCGATCTCGAGGAACTCGGCGATCGCCATCTGCGGCAGCGTCGCGGTCGCCACGCTCTGCGCGAACTTGAGCTGCTCGACCTCGTCGAGGAAGCGGCCGGGCGCCGTCCAGCCGACCCGGTAGCCCGGCGCGACCGTCTTCGTGAACGACGAGCAGAGCATCACGAGGCCCTTCTTGTCGAACGCCTTGGCGGGGCGGGGGCGGACGTCGCCGAAGTGCAGGTCGCCGTAGATGTCGTCCTCGATGAGCGGCACCTCGCGGCGCGCGAGCATCGCGACGAGGCGCTCCTTCGCCTCGTCGGGCATGGCGCTGCCGAGGGGGTTGTTGAAGTTCGGGATCGCGAGGCACGCCTTGATGCGGTGGCGGCCCAGCATCTCCTCGAGGACGTCGAGGTCCATGCCGGTGCGGGGGTGCGACGGGACCTCGATCGCCTTGATGCCGAGGCTCTCGATGAGCTGGAGGAGCCCGTAATACGCCGGCGACTCCAGCGCGACCGTGTCGCCCCGGCGGGCGACCGCGCGCAGGCAGAGGTGGAGCGCCTCCATGGCGCCGACCGTCGTCACGATGTCGTCGGGGGAGAGCGCGACGCCCCACTCGACCGAGCGCCGGGCGATCTGCCGCCGCAACGCCGGCAGGCCGGGCGGCGGATCGTACGAGACGCCGGCGCCGCCCGCGCTCCGCGCGATCGCGCTGAGGATCCGGTTCAACTTGTCGGTCGGCAGGAGCTCCGGGCTCGGGCACGCCGCGCCGAACGGGACGATGTGCGGGTCCCGGCACGCCCGGTAGACCTTGGAGACGAGGCTCTTCACGCTGACCCGCGTGGCGGTCGCGCAGGCGCGCGCGGCCCGGGGCTCGGGCAGCGCCGCGCCCCGGCGGGCGCGGACGTAGTGCCCCGACTGCGGGCGCGCCTCGATGAGCCCGCGGTTCTCGAGCTGCAGGTACGCCTGCAGCACCGTCGCGACGCTGACCCCCTGCTGCCGGCTGAGCCGCCGCACCGACGGGATCCGGTCGCCCGGCCGCAGCGCGCCGCGCGCGATCAGATCGGCGACGTGCGCGGCGACGCGGTCGTAGAGGTGGGCCTCGTCCTCCGCTTCGATGGGCGCCAGCACCTGCACGAGACGAAGTGTACAGCCGGGCGGGCCCTACGGTACCGGTACAGCTGCCGGGCGTGAGGACCAGCACAGTCGCCTGATCCGGAAACTGTACCGGCCTCAATTACGGGCCGACTGCCTCTGTACCGGTCGCTCGCTTGCCCCCACCCTTCGGGGCATGAAATTGACCTCACTTGTTCCGGAGCCGCCATCGCGCCTCCGGGAGCCGTCGCGGATCGAGCTCGGGAAGGGTCGCCTGTGGACGCACCGCCTGCGGGGCGGCCCGCTGCTCCTGAGCTGTACCGCCGGCGCGGTCTGGATCACCCGCGAGGGGGCGCCGGAGGACGTGGTGCTGGAGGCCGGCTCCAGCTATGGAGGCGAGGGGCGCGGGCTGCTCGTGGTTGAGGCGCTCGAGCCGGCGCAGATCGCGGTGGCGAGAGGCGAGGCAGGGAAGACGGCGCGCGCGGCGCTGGCGAGGGCGCGGGGGAGCTGGCTGGTGCTGCTCTCGCTGCTCGCGCTGTACGTGATCTGGGGCTCGACGTACCTGGCGGTCGCGGTCGCGCTCGAGACGATGCCGCCCTTCTTGCTGGCCGGGACGCGCTTCATGACGGCGGGCGCGCTGCTCTACGGCGTGCTCCGGCTGCGCGGCGCCCCGCGGCCGACGCCGCGGCAGTGGGGCGCGGCGGCGCGGATCGGGGTGCTGCTGCTCGTCTTCGGCAACGGGTTCGTCGTCGTCTCGCAGCAGTGGGTGAGCTCGGGCGTCGCCGCGGTCGTGGTGTCCACGATGCCGCTCTGGCTGGCGCTCTTCGCCACCGCGCGAGGCCGGGGCGCCGCCGGCGGCGCGTCCGCCGGCGCCCCGGAGGTCTCCCGGCGCGAGTGGATCGGGCTCCTCGTCGGGTTCGCGGGCGCGGCGCTGCTCCACCTCGGCGGCGATCTCCACGCGGCGCACGCCGGGGCCCTGCTCATCTTGCTGGCCCCCGTGTCGTGGGCGCTCGGCTCGCTGTACAGCCGCTCGCTGCCGCTCCCGGAAGGGCCGATGGCGGTCGCGGCGGAGATGCTCGCGGGCGGCGCGGTGATGCTCGGGGTGAGCGCGCTCTCGGGTGAGCACCTCGCGGCGGCGCCGTCATCGCGGTCGCTCCTCGCGCTCGCCTATCAGGCGGTGTTCGGATCGATCGTGGCCCTCAGCGCGTACACGTACCTGCTCCGGAGCACGCGCCCGGCGATCGCGACGAGCTACGCGTACGTGAACCCGATCGTCGCCATCGCGCTCGGCGTCCTGGTCGGCGGCGAGCGGGCCTCCGCGACGACCTGGGCCGCGGCGGCCATCGTCGGCGCCGGCGTCGTCATCGTCTCGCGGCGCTAGGCGCGCCGCGCCGCGCTCGCGGGCCGCCCGCCCCGCTCCGACGGCGCGTCGCGCCGGCCGGCTTCACGCCCCGGGCGCGCGCCGTCGACCGTAGGCAATGCGGGGGGCGGCGTGTAGTGTGCGCGGCGAGGAGGCGAGGTAGATGAAGAGAGGGTACCGGCTGCTCGGCTGGGCGCTGCTCCTGCTCGGGGCGCCGTCAGCGTGCAGCGGCGGCCACGTCGGCGCAGCGTCGAGCAGCGGTGCGAGCGCGGGCGCCGGCGAAGGCGGCGGCGCGGCCACGAGCACCGGAGCGGGCGGCGGCGCGGCCACGGGCACCGGAGAGGGCGGCGGCGCGGCGGCAGGCGCCGGAGAAGGCGGCGGGGCGGCAGTCGGCGCGGGCGCGGGCACGGGGCCGAGCGGCGAGTGCGCGGCGCTCGCGCCCGGGCCCTTCGAGCCGGCGCTGGTCACGGCCGTGTTCAGCGGCAGCGAGGACCTCGCGTTCGACGGCCGCGGCTACCTCGTCGCCAAGCAGGGGCCGAACCTCGTTCGCTTCGACGCCACGGGCCGGACCTCGAACTTCGCGTCGCTGCCGGGCCCCGTGTCCGGGCTCCGGTACCGGCCCGACGGGACCCTCGTGGCGGCGCGGCCGGAGCTGGGCGCCATCGTCCAGATCTCGGCGACCGGAAGGGTCGACGACTACGTGACAGGCCTCACGGACCCGAACGGCCTCGCGCCGGACGCGCTGGGCAACGTCTGGGCGACCGACCTCGCGGGCGATCGGGTGATCCGCCTCAATCCCGATGCCACGATCGACGAGATCGCGAGCGGCGCCCCCGAGGTGAGCGAGCCGAACGGAATCGTCTTCGACCCGGCGCGATGGGCGGTCTTCTACACCAACTCCTCTGCCGGCGAGATCCGCAAGATCGACCTGAACAACCCTGGCGAACCTCCCTCGCTCGTGGTCACGGTCGCCTCGTCCGTGCTCGACGGACTCGTTCTCGATACGTGTGGTCACCTCTACACGGTCGATAACGAGAACCGGCGGCTCTATCGCGTGAGGCTCGACGCGGGCGGCGCCGCTCTGGGGGAGGCCGAGCTGCTGGCGCGCTTCCCGACCGGGGTGGCCAACGCGCAGTTCGGCGCGGGCCCGGGCTTCGATGCGAGGACCCTTTACGTCGGAGGCGCAGCCGGCTCGATCTATGCTGTTGCCGTCGGCATCACCGGCGCGCCGGTCCCGGCGCCGCCAGAAGCGCCG
The DNA here is from genome assembly GCF_051527395.1 of Sorangium sp. So ce281. Lineage (NCBI taxonomy): Bacteria > Pseudomonadati > Myxococcota > Polyangiales > Polyangiaceae > Sorangium > Sorangium sp. So ce281. The sequence goes on along the minus strand of NZ_CP150322.1, from coordinate 7,513,788 downwards.
TGACGGGCGCTCCTCGGCGGCGCACCGGAGGGGGGGGTCAGCGGGCGCCTTCCGCTGCGGCCACTTCGCCCTTCTTGAGCTTCTCTTGAAGCTCGCCGAGCTTCCCCGCCGACCGCTCGAGGGCGCGCGCGGCGCCCTCGAGCGCGATCCGCCCGTAACCGATGGCCACCCCTGCCCAGGAGGTGCTCAGCTCGCGCAGCGTCTCGACGAACGGCGGCTTGACCGGCGCCCCGCCGCCGGCGTCCGCCGCCTGCGCGGGCCCGGCGCTCCCGTTCACGCTGTTCTCGGCCTTCGGCTCCGTGATGCTCTGGGTCTCACTCATGGTCTGCCTCCCACTTCGGTATGTCCCCCCGCGACGACCGCGGGCGTACAGAAATGATGAATCCAGCGTTGACCCCCGTGCCCCGCGCGTCGCCCGCTCTCGCGGGCTCGCCAGACGCGATGTGCACTGGAGCGAGGGGAGCCCCGCCGCACGGCCGTGCCCGCGAACAGAGCCACCTTGTGGCTTCGTCGGAGGCACAAGCGCGACGCCACGACACTGCGACGCGACGCGTTAACTGTCAAGGCCTCATGTCGATTTTGTTGCCGTCGTTTTTCCCTAGGTTGTTTGATGAGGACGCTGCGGCGGCCATCGCGTTCGCTCGGCAGGTCAAGGAAGGGAGTTACCCTATGTCGCTCGCGCGCTGGAACAAGGCCACGCCACCAACGTTGTTGTGGCTTCTCGTGGTGCTGTCGCTGCTCGCCGTTCCGTCGCTCTCGATGGGGCAGGCGCCTGACGCGCCGACGGCGGCGCCTGCCGCGGGCCCGGCGCCGGCGACGCCCGCGGCGAAGGGCGCCGCGGCGCAGGCGCAGGCGCACGGGCCTCCGCCGGACTCGTGGGCTGGACAGCTGGAGATGCTCTCTCGCTGGGTCGACCAGCGCGGCGGCTCGGGGGGCTGCGAGGAGCGCTGTTACGCGCTCGATCGGCTGCGCATCACGGGCGCGGTGGGCGAGGGGCCGCTCCAGTTCGAGCTCTCGGGCGGCGTGCTCACGGACCGCCCCGTGCCCGTGCCGCTCTTCGGGCCGCCGGCGCGCCTCCGCATCGAGGCCACGCTCGACGATGGACGGCCCGCGTCGCGCCGCGAGGCCGCGCCGATCAGCTTCGAGGACGACCACTACTACCTCTGGACGGCCGCGCGCCGCTTCGTGCTCCGGGGCACCCTGTGGCTCGAGGGCGACCTCACGCTCCTGGTCGCCGGCCCGCTCAACACGTTCGAGGCCGACGTCACCGGCGGCTCCGTCGCCGAGGGCGCGCGGCTCTCGGGGCTCCGCGGGGCGACGCTCCACTTCACCCCCGACGGGGGCGCGGGGGGCGACGGGGGCGCGAGCGCGGGCCCCACGGTCTTCCAGCTGTCGCGCGCGGTGCGGGTCGGTCGGGAGATCGGCTTCGAGTACCGGCTCGTCATGCGGTCGGGCAGCGACCTCGGCGTCGTGCGCCTGCCGCTCGCCTTCGGGGAGAATGTGCTCGACGTCGCGGGCGCGAGCGGCTTCCGGGTCGAGGGCGGCGAGCTCGTCCTGCCCACCTCGGGGCGCGCCGCGGAGATGAAGATCTCGGGCACGCTCCCGAAGGTCGGGGCGTTCTCGCCCGATCCGCGCTCCGCCTACGAGTGGTGGCTGTTCGAGTCCGACGCGGAGCACCGCCTCACGGTGAAGGGCGACGCGCGCCAGGTCGACGCCGCCGAGTCGCCGATCCCGCGGACCCAGGCGACGTCGCGGCTCTTGCTCGTGCAGCGAGGGCAGCGCGTCGAGGTCGCCGTCGAGCCGCTCTCGGGGGTCGAGGTCCTCGCCGCGGTGGTGCGCGACCACCGCCGCACCCTGGTCCTGACCGAGCGCGGAGACCTCGTGGCCGACGACGCGCTCACCTACGAGAACAACGGCATCGATTACCTGACCTACGCGCCGGGCGGGCGGCCGATCTACCTGGCCACCGACGGGAAGGCGCAGCGGATCATGCACCAGGGCAAGGCCGCGGAGGAGGTCCTCGTGCCGCTGCAGACGGGGAGCCACACGATCCAGGTGCAGTCGCTGGCGCAGGCGGCGGTGCACTCGCTCGGAGGAACCCTGGAGCTGCCGATGCCGAGCTACCCGCTCACCGCGAGCGAGGTGGCGCTGACGGTCGGGCTGCCCGAGCGCGTGGTGCCGCTCGCGCTGCTCGGCGGCGACCGGCCGGTGTGGTTCGCGGACGCGGGCGACGCGTTCGCGGTGGCGGTCGGCTTCGTGGCCGCGTGGATCGCCGTCCGCCCCGGCGGGGCGGCGAGCCGCGGGCGGGTGCGCGCGCTGCGCGCGCTGGGCGGGCTGCTCATGGCGGGCCTGTGGTTCCTGGCGCCCGCGACGTTCGTGGCGCTGCTGGTCGGCATCGCGACGGCCGTGGCGGCGTGGCTCGCGGGGCGGCTCCTCGGAGGCCGTGGCCGCGCCGCCGCGATGGTGGTGCTGCTCGGCCTGGGCGGCCTGGCGCTCCTGGTCGGGCTCTTCGCCGTCTCGGCGCGGACCTACAGGGCGGAGCGCTGGAACTCCACGTACAGCGAGTCGGCGGCGCCGGCGCCCGCCGCCGTGCGCAGGGCCAAGGATGACGATCTGGCCAAGGGCGGCAGCGCGCTCGCCCCTGGAGGCGCGGTGCTGGAGGGGGTGACGCCGGTCGCGCTGTCGCTCCCGGACTACGAGCGGACCCTGCGAGCGCGCCGCGAGCTCGTCACGCGCGAGCGCGCCTTCCGCCCCGTGCTCGTCTACACGACCTCCTCGGCGCTCGTGCCGCTCGTGCTGCTGTGGCTGGCCGGGGTGACGGTGCTCCTCGCCGCGCACCGCGCGCCGCTCACGGAGCTCTACCGGCGCGCGTCCGCGCGCCTCGCGCGCAGGCCCGAGGACGACGTCGCCCAGGGCGAGCCCCCGGCGCGGGCGCGCTGAGGCCGGCCGGCCGTCATGGCCTGGTCTCCTCGCCTCGCCGCGGCCCTCGCGCTCCTCGCGCTGGTCGCGCTCCGCATCGCACAGCTGAGCCCTCCCGACGTCGTCCCGGCGAGCGCGCCGCCCGAGGTGTTCTCGGCCGAGCGGGCCAGGGCGCACCTCGTGCACATCGCGGCCGAGCCGCGCCCCACCGGCTCGGCGGGCCACCGGCGGGCGCGCGACTACCTGCTCGCGGAGCTCTCGAAGCTCGGCGTGCAGCCCGAGGTGCAGCGCGCCTCTGTCCTCAGCCGGCAGTGGGGCCTGCCGTACGACGCGGCGCACGTCGAGAACATCGTGGCGCGGCTGCCGGGCGCGGACAGCACCCGGGCGGTCGCGCTCGTCGCGCACTACGACTCGGTGCCCGGCAGCCCGGGCGCCGCCGACGACGGCAGCGGGGTGGCGGCGCTCCTGGAGGCGCTGCGCGCCCTGAAGAGCGGCCCCCCGCTGCGCAACGACGTGCTGCTCCTGTTCACCGACGCGGAGGAGGGGGGCGTCCTCGGCGGCAAGGCGTTCATGGACGAGCACCCGCTGCGTGGCGAGGTGGGGATCGCGCTCAACTTCGACGCCCGCGGGGCCGGCGGCGTGGTCGCGATGTTCGACACCGGGCCCGGCGACGCCTTCCCCGTCCGCGAGCTCGCCGGCGCCGCGCCTTACCCGGTGGCGTCGTCGCTCTTCCCCGAGGTCGCGCGGCGCATGGGCCACAGCACCGATCTCAGCGTCTTCAAGCGAGCCGGGATCCCCGGGCTGAACTTCGCCTTCACCGACGGCGCCGCGCACTACCACGCCCCGTCCGACACCGTGGGCAACCTCGACCTGCGGAGCGTGCAGCACGCCGGCGACTACGCGCTCTCGCTCGCGCGGCGCTTCGGCGCGCTCGACCTGCGGGATCCCGGGCGCGGAGATGCGGTGTACTTCAACACGTGGGGCGCCCACCTCGTCTCGCACCCGATCGGGTGGGCGCTCCCGATCGCCGCGCTGGTCACCTGCCTGTTCGCGGGCGTGGCGCTCCACGCGGGGCGGCGGCGGGCCGCTTCGCCGGGCCGGATCGCCGCGGGGCTCCTCGCCTTCCTGGCGCTGCTCGCCGGCGTCGCCGCGGCCGTGGGCGGGCTCGCGTGGATCCTCCGCAGCGTGCACCCGGCCCTCCGGGTGATGCCGTTCGAGCCGTACAACGCGCCCGCGTACCGGCTCGCGCTGGCGCTCGCCGCGCTCGCCGCCTCCGCGGCGGGCTACCGGTTCTTCCGGCGGCGGCTCGGCGCGTGCGAGCTCGCCCTGGGCGCGCTGCTCCTGTGGCTGTTGCTCCTCGCCGCGGCGAGCCTGCTCATGCCGGGCGCGAGCTTCTACTTCGCCTGGCCGCTCGCGTTCGCCCTGCTCGGGCTCGCTGCGGTGACGATCCGGCGCGGCGACGCTCCGCCCACGCTCGCGGACGCCGCGGTCCTCGTCGCGACCGCGGTGCCGGCGGTCGCGCTCGCCGTGCCCGGCCCGTACCTGTTCTTCGTCGCGCTGGGCCTGCCGAAGGCGGCGGTGCCGGCCCTCGCCGTCGCGCTCGTCTTCGGGCTCTTCCTGCCGCACGCCGAGCTGCTCGGCGGCGGCCGCTCGCCGCGGCTCGCGCTCGCGTTCGCCGTCTCCGGCCTTACGGCGCTCCTCGTCGCCTGCTCCTCCATGGGCTTCACCGAGGCCCGGCCCCGACCGGCGAGCCTCGCCTACGCGCTCGACGCCGCCGCCGGGGAGGCCCACTGGCTCTCGGCCGACCGGGACCTCGACCCGTGGACCGCCGCGTACTTCCCGGACGATCGCGGGCAGGCGCCCTCGTTCGCCGTGCCGTTCGTGCGCGTGACGCGCCAGGGCGAGGCGCCGGCCCTCGCCCTTCCGGCGCCGTCGCTCACGGTGCTCGGCGACGTCCGGCGCGACGGCGTGCGGGCGCTCCGGCTCCGCGTCGCCTCATCCCGGGGAGCCCCCTGGCTGTTCGCCGAGGTGACGTCCCCGAACCGGGTGATCCGCGCCGAGGTGGACGGAAAGGGCGTGGAGGAGCGGGGTCGCGCGGCCGACGCGAAGCGCGATGTCCGCTGGGGGTTCACCTACATGGGTTTGCCGCCGGGAGGTATCGAGTGGTCGCTGGAGATCGAGGACTCCGGGCCGATCGAGATCCGCCTGATGGACCAGACCTACGAGCTCCCGCGCGAGCTCGTGCGCGGGCCGCGGCCCAGGGAGATCATGGGCGCGCCGTACCGCCTCGCCGATTCGACGTTCGTGAGCGGGTCGTTCCAGCCTTAGCCCCGGCGGGCTCGCAAAAGCGGGCCCGCCGCCCTCGCTGGGCAGGAGAGGTGGAGCGGGATCAGTCGAGCGGATCAGTCGAGCCGATCAGTCGAGCCGATCAGTCGAGCCGATCAGTCGACAAAGATGGGTTCGCAGTTCGTGAACGCGAGCGTCGACTGGATGGTGAAGTTCGATTCGGTCGTGTGCCGCTCGGCGTGGAAGAAGTCGAGCGCGTACTCCTGCCCGGGCGTGATCCCCAGCTCGTTCGCCATCGCGTCGAGGTCGAGCCTATCGTCCTGCGGGCTGTGGAGGCCGCCCAGATCGATGGCGAGCCGGTTGTTGATGAACACCCAGAGATCGTCGTCGCCGGAGAACCTGAACTCCTCGCCGCCTTTGTACACGAACGTCATGTGGAGCTCGAACGTGAAGTGGAAGTTGTGCCGCCTCCCCTCGTTCCCGAAGCCCTGCTCGTCGATGGGGAAGAAGGCCCGGTTCTCGTAGGTGGCAATGCCGTCCGCGCCGACGACGGGCGTGATCGTGAACTGGATCGGCATGTTCACGCCGTCGACGTCGCGGTACCACTGGTTGAACTCCTCGGGCCCGGTCGTGTGCTCGGTGCCCCCCTGGTGCGCATAGACGGGCTTCTGATCCGGCCCCAGCTCGCGCTCGACGATGCCTTTCAGGCCCTGGCCCGTGAACGTCTCGAAGTCAGGGTGCCCCTCGCCGCCTTCGTAGGCGCGGAAGTCGCGCACGATGCCCGTGAGGCTCGCGTTGCACCCGTCGCCGCTGCCGCTGCCGCTGCTGCCGTTCCCGTTGCCCGCGCCCGCCGACACGCCGGACCCGAAGTCGCTGCCGCCCGTGCCCGAGCCGTACCCGGCGCCGGCGCTGTTGCTGGAGTCGCTCGAACCATCCGTGCTGCCCCCACACGCGACCCCGGCCAGCACCAGCATGGTTGCGAGCGGAGCACACCAGTTCGACTGTAGCGGCCTAAGCATGTGAAGACTCCTTCTGTAGGGGATACCGCGCGTGGTCTGCGCGTCCGTTGTGCGTGGTTTGCGCATGTTTTGCGCATGTTTTGCGCGTTGTGTGCGCGCGGGCCGCGGCGATACGAGCGCCGGGATGGGCGGCCGCCGAGGGCGCAAGCGAGACAGCAATTCTATCTCGTCGCAATGGCGGTGCGATCCAGAAAATTGCCGCCGTGCGCTGGCAGCACGAGGCCGAAGCGGAGAAAAGTGCAGCCGAGCGACAGCGCACGAGCGCCGGGAGGCGCCGGGATGTAGGTCGTTTATCGAGATCCACCGCCGCAGTGGGCGCCGAGGCGCCGCGACAGCGCGGCCGGGAGCCGCTCGCAAAAACCGTCGTGCCGGGGCAGGGGCTCGCGCCGCGCGGTTTGCCAGAACAGCACCGGGCCGAGCCGTCGCTCCCGCGCGTGCGCCATGAGCGCGGCCATGGCCTTGCCGGTGTAGACCGGCTCCAGCGAGATCCCCTCGGCGGCGAGGGCGTCGCAGGCGGCGAGCGACGCGGGCGTGGGCGACCCGTACCCGCGGCCCAGGTAGCCGTGCACGACGTCGATCGGCGCCGCGGGGGGCACGGGCGCGACGCCCCGCCGCGCGAGCGCGGCGCGGAGCTCGGCGGTGAGGGCGCGGAGGCGGAAGCGCGAGGCGAGGAGGTGCTCGACCACGGCGACGGCCACGACCCGCGAGCGCAGGCCCCCGAGCGCGAGCCCGACGGCGAGGCCGGCGGCGGTGCCGCCGGAGCCGAGCGGCACGTAGACGCGCGCGGGCTCGGGGAGCTCGCCGGCCCGGATCTGCGCGCCGAGCTCGAGCGCCGCGCGCGCGGCGCCCACCATGCCGAGCGCCGACGTGGCGCCGAGCGGCACGATCGCCGCGCCGTCGTCGTCCCGCGCGCGGAGCGGCAGGAAGAGCGACGGGCGCGCGAGCGCGAGCTCGACGCGCGACGGGTAGAAGCGGATCGAGGCCGGCCCCGAGGCGGTGAACGCGAGGTTGTCGAGCACGCCCCTGGAGAGGTCGGTCCAGAAGAGGTGCGCGTGCACCCTCCGGCCGAGCCGCTGCGCCGCGGCGACGAGCGCCGCCACGTTGCCCGAGCCGATGCCGCCCGCCGCGGACCACGCCGCCGCGGTCGAGAAGGGCGGCGCGGCGAGCACGTAGTCGAGCTTCCGCATCTTCATCCCGCCGTGGAGGGGCTCGCAGAGGTCGTCTCGCTTGACGCCGAGGAACTCGACGCCGAGCGCGGAGGCGAGCCGCGGCAGCGCCGTGACCGGCGAGGGCGCGCCGACCCAGCCGAGCCGGGGAATGGAGTCGATCATCCGAAGGGCGGCTGCGTCGCGCAACGGGGGCACCTCACGAAGGGTGTAAGACGATCGGGCGATCGGGCAATCGGGCGATCGGGCAATCCGGGGGTCAGGCGAGCCGGCGATCGGGCAATCAGGGGTCAGGGGGAGCTTTCGGTCAGGCGCTCGCGCGGCCTTCGATCACCCGGGTGTGCCGGCGCGCTGCCCTGCGAGCGTCGCGTCCGGCTCCAGGACGAGGAGGCGCACGCGCCCCGAGGCGCAGAGCCGGCCCTCCTCGTCGTAGACCGAGCCTTCCCAGACCTGGGTGCGCCGCCCGCGGTCGAGCGGGCGCGCGGTCGCGCGAAGCCGCCCCGACCGGACCGCGCGCAGGAAGCTCGTGTGGTTCTCGAGCCCGACGACCGAGCGGCCGTCCGGCAGGGCGTGGAGCGCGGCGCCGATCGAGGCCAGCGTCTCCACGATGCCGGCGTGGACGCCGCCGTGGACGATGCCATAGGCCTGCCGGTGCTGCGGCCCGATGTCGAGCTCGGCCTCCACCTCGTCGCGGGTGGCGCGGATCAGCCGGAGGCCCATGGCGCCGATCCAGCCGTCGATGGCCGCGTCGTTCAGCGCGGCGGCGAAATCCTCGGGTTCCCCTTCGGTCATGGCGGCAGCGTAGTACACGCGCTCGTCCCGGAGGGGGTGGCGCGCCGCGAACACCGCGGCCTCCAGGACGGCCGGGTGGCTCATGAGCGCGTTTTCCAGCGCGACGGAGCTTCCCGCAGTCGTGCTAGCTCTGTCTAGCCGCCCGTGCTCGGCATCGCGCGCCGGAACGCGCGCATGTGGAACTCGCGCTGCTCGTCGGGATAGATGTGCTCCTCCCCTATGGGGCAGGCGCGGCGCGACAGGCACCCTCCGGTCATGCACGTCGCGCCTGGCCCGGCGTCGAGGTGGCCGACGCACGCGGCGACATCGTAGCTGCCAGGGGAGAACGCGGACACGGGGCAGGCGCTCAGGCAGGGCTGGCCGGCGCACGAGACGCAGGGGCTCGCCAGGTCCTCGCGGGGCGGGAGCGACAGCCGCTCCGCGAAGACGAGGGCGGCGCGGTACCCGTGCCAGAGGCCGAATCGCGGGTGGATGAGGATGGCGAGGGGCGACGGGGACAGCGCCTCGGCCTGCTGCGCCCAGCGCTGGAACGGCCAGTAGGGAGGGCCGGTGAAGGGAAACAGGGCAGTCGCGCCGAGCTCCGCCGCGAGCGGGGAGACGACCGCGACGGTCCAGTCGTCGAGCGCCAGATCGGGGGCGTCCTTGCGGGCGCGCGAGAACGCGCGCCACATCGACGGGCCGGCGTTGCCGAGCAGGACGAGCGTCCCCGCGGGGAGATCGCCTGCCGCCGGCGCGCCGTCGCCTTCGCGCGGGTGGAAGCCGCCGCGGAGCGCGAGGCCAGCGCGCTCGCAGCGCGAGGAGAGATCCGGCCAGCGGATGGGCATCGCGCCCAGCGATAGGGCGCCTGGGCCTGCGCGGCAAGCGAGCGGCGGCGTTCAGTTCACGTCGACGTAGAAGTCGAGGCTCTTCAGGTTCGTGATCGGGCCTTCCCAGATCTCGAACCCGACGGCGACCGCGTTGACCGTGTTGCCGGGCACGCTGATGCCGCGCGTCTGCGCGTCGCGCACGAAGTCCATCACGTCGAACTCGATCTCCGAGCTGTCTTGCCCCTCGGCGCGCACCCAGTTCACGATCGGCAGGCCGTTCACCATGCCGTTCCAGATGTTCCACTTGCCGGGGACGTTCGCGACCTCCACGCCCTGGTGCGCGGCGTTCGGCTGCCCGGCGGGCTGAAAGCGCGTCGGATCGCGCAGCCACACCATGAGATAGCCCTGGAGCTGCGTGCCGTTGCCCATCCAGATGTCGAACGCTGCGTTGTACTGGCCCTCGTTGCCATTCTTGGCCCAGCGCCAGCCGGTGCGCAGGCTCTTGATGGAGCTGCTCGGCGCCGGCAAGCCGCAGTCAGGCACCTCCTTCACCGAGTATCGGCCGCAAAATACGGTCGGGTACGAGGCGGGCTGCCCCATCGAGCCGGCCGAGCCGCTCATGCTCTCCACCGTGAACGACGTGCCTTCCCACGAGACGGTGTGGTTGCCGAAGCCGGGGCCCCAGCCGTTGGTGATGAGCACGTACGGCGTGCCGTCGCGCGAGACGAGGCCTGTTTCATACCGCTCGCTCGATTTGCCGGAGCCCTCCATGGCGCCGTTGCCGAGCTCGGAGCCCGGGTTCGCGGTGCCGCCGGGGTCTCCGTCGTCAGCGTCAGAAGATCCAGAGCAACCGGCGGCGAGAGCCGCCGTCAGCGTGAGAAATGCAAGAGATTCGGCCAAGGTATGGGCGCGCATGGCGCGCAACATACACATGCACACAGGCGCACGGCGGTGCGTGACACCGCCGTGCGCAAAAAAGCGCGCGTGACTTGAACAATTGCAGCAACAGCGATGGCATCACCGCTCGACCCGAAAGGTGTGGCGTCCGCCGCGTCACGCGCTTCGTGGAATCAACGTCGCTCCGGCGACCTCGACGCTTTGCATGTTCGCGTCGGAGCACCGCGCGACATATCGTCTTTGCGCCCATCGAGGGTCGGAGTCGCCAGAGCGACGATCGAGCCGTGTCTCGCCGATCGTCATCGATGCTTCGAGTCGCTCGATGTCGGATGAGGCTGTTGAGCGCGGAGAAGAATGCGCTCCGGGAAAGCGTGGAACTGGGTGATCTCGTGCGCGCACTCCTCCCCGGTTCCCTCGTTCTGGTCTAGAGTGCCGTCGTGCCCCGGAGGCTCCACTGTCGGCTCGGGACGGCGGCAAAGTCCCCTCTCACCCGCGCGTTCGCTCGCGCCGGACGCGCACCCGCGAGCGCGCCATGAGCCTGCCGCGCCCGCGGGTCACGCTCCACTTCGCCCAGACGCTCGACGGCCGGATCGCGGCCCGGGACCAGCGCGTCCTGCTCAGCACGCCCGCCGGGATGGTGTGCGCCCACCGGGCGCGCGCGGAGCACGACGCGGTGCTCGTGGGGATCCGCACCGTCGTGATCGACGATCCGCGGCTGACCCTGCGCGGGTGCGAGGGGCGCCAGCCGATGCGCGTGGTGCTGGCGAGCGCCCTCGGCGTGCCGGAAGGGGCGCGCCTGCTGCAGCCGCCCGGCAGCGGGCAGCCGGCCGGCGGGCGCGTGGTCGTCTTCGGCGCGGCGGAGCGCGCGTCGCGCGCGGCGCAGGCGTGGCTCGAGGAGCGCGGCGCAGAGGTGATCGTCGTGCCCGCGGACGGCAGCGGCCTCGTCTCGCTGCCGCACGCGCTGGCCGAGCTCCACGCGCGCGGCGTGCGGCGGCTGCTCGTCGAGGGGGGCGGCGCCGTGCTCACCTCGTTCCTGCGCGCGCGCCTCGCCGACCGCGCGGAGGTCGAGATCGCGCCGCGCTTCCTCGGCGACACGGCGATCCCCGCGGTCGGCGCGCTGGGAGAGGCGCCGCTCGCGTCGGCGATCGACCTGCGCGAGCCGGCGGTCGAGCTCCTCGGGGGCAACGTGCTGCTGCGAGGGGAGGTGCGTTATCCCGACTGACGCGCCCGCGCCGCCCGGGGCCGTCACGCCGAGCGACGCCGCCCCGCCCCTCGCCCGCGAGCTCTGGTTCGTCCGGCCAGGGCTCGTCGAGGTGCGCCCGGGGGCCCCGCCGCGCGCGCCCGGGCCCGGCGAGGTCGTGGCGCGCGCGCTCGCGTCGGGCGTGAGCCAGGGGACGGAGCTGCTGCTCTTCCGCGGCGAGGGGCCGACGCCGTTCGACCCGTCGCTCGACGCGCCCGACGCGCCCGACGCAGAATGCGCGCCGACCTACCCGCGCCGCTACGGCTACGCGTGGGTCGGCGAGGTCGTCGCCCGCGGCGAGGGCGCGGCGCTCGGGCCGGGCGACCGTATCTTCGCGCTCGCGCCCCACGGCGATCTCCACCTGCTCGGGCCGGGCGCGGCGCGCGGCCTGCCCCGCTCGATCCCGGCCGAGCGCGCTGTGCTGGCCGCGAACCTCGAGACGGCGATCACGTGCGTGTGGGACGCGGGGGTGGGGCTCGGAGACGCCGTGGTGGTGCTCGGCGGCGGGGTCGTCGGGCTGCTCATCGTGGCGCTCGCGCGGCGCGCCGGGGCTGTGGTCCGGCTCGTCGAGCCGAGCGAGCGGCGGCGCCGGGTCGGCGTCGCGCTCGGCGCCGCCGCGGCGCTCCGGCCCGAGGACGACCGGCCGCGCGGCGACGCGGACGCCGTGATCGCCGCGACCGGCCATCCGGAGGAGCTCGACCGCGCGATCGCGCACGCGGCGCGCGAGGCGACGGTGACGGTCGCGTCGTTCTACGGGGCGCGGACGAGCCCGGTCGCGCTCGGCGCGGAGTTCCACCGCCGGCGCCTGCGCCTGCGGGCGAGCCAGGTCTCGACCCTCCCGCCGGAGCGCGCCCCCCGCTGGGACCACGCGCGGCGCTTCGCGCTCGTCCGCGCCCTCCTCGAAGACCCGGCGCTCGACGCGCTGCTGGACCCGTCCGTCCCGCTCGACGCGGCGCCGTCCCTGTACGCAGAGCTCGCGGCCGAGCCCGGCGCGCGGCTGCAGACGGTCTTCCGGTACGGCGCGCGATCGGCTACGCGAGAGGCAACCTAGAAAACAGAGGCCCGCCACCGCCATGTTCCTCCTCGGCGTCAGCGATCACGTGATGATCGCGCACAGCTTCTCCGATCCGTTCTTCGGCCCGGCGACCCGGATGCACGGCGCGACGTACTCCGTCGAGATCGAGATCCGCGCGAAGGCGCTCGGCCCGCACCACGTGGTCATGGACATCGGCGCGCTGCACGCGTCGCTGCGCCGGGTGCTCGACACGATCGACTACACGAACCTCGACGAGCACCCCGCCTTCCCCGGGCGCACCTCCACGACCGAGCGCGTGGCCGAGCACGTGGCCGGGCTCCTCGCCGAGGAGATCGCGAGGCTGCCCGCGGGAGAGGCGCCGCTCCCGGGATCGACGCTGAGGGTGCTCGTCCGAGAGTCGCTGTCGGCGTACGCGGGCTTCGAGCGCGACCTGTAGCGCCGCGAGGGCGGCGATCAGGCCCGGGCCGCTCCCCTGACCATGCGCATCGCCTGGATCGTCTACGGCGCCCTCGACCAGACCACGGGCGGCTACATCTACGATCGGCTCGTCGTCGAGCGGCTGCGCGCCCGGGGCGACGCCGTGGAGGTCGTGTCCCTCGATCCGGCGCCGCGGTCGCGGGCGCTCGCCGGCCTCGCCCTCGCGCGGCGCCTCGCCCGGATCGACCCCGCCGTGGTGGTCGGCGACGAGCTCTGCTTCCGGGAGCTCGGGCCGGCGTTCGCGGCGCTGCCGCGGCGGATCGCGCGCGCGCTCCTCGTGCACCACCTGAGCGCGTGGGAGCTCCCGCCCGGCCCGCGGCGCGCGGCGCTCTCGCTCGCGGAGGCGGCGGTGATCCGCCTGGGCGACGCGCACCTCGCGACGAGCGCGACGACCGCGGCGCGGCTCCGGCGCGAGCTCGGGCTCGCCCGGGTCGACGTGGCGACGCCGGGCGCGGACCGGCTCCCCTTGCTCCCCCGCGCCCCGCGGGACGGCGGCCCGCTGCGGCTCCTGTTCGTGGGGACCTTCATCCCGCGCAAGCGGCTGCTGGAGCTCCTCGCGGCGTTCGAGCGGGTCGGGAGCGCGCATGCCACGCTCGTGCTCATCGGGGACGCGGCGCGCGACCCGGCCTACGCCGGGCGGGTGCGCCGCGCGATCGCCGGCTCCGCGTTCCTGCGGGCGCGCGTCTCGGCGCCCGGCGTGCTCGGGGACGAGGCGCTCGCGGCCGAGCTCGCGGCGGCGGACGCGCTCGTCCTGCCCTCGTCGCTGGAGGGCTACGGCATGGTGCTCACGGAGGCGGTCCGGGCCGGCGTTCCGGTGCTCGCCGCCCGCGCCGGCGCGATCGCGGAGGCGGTCCAGGACGGCGCGGAGGCGCTGCTCTGGGACGACGTCGAGGGCCCCGCGCCGGCGCTCGCCCGCTTCCTCGAGGACGGCGCTCTCCGGGCGAGCATGCGCCGCGCGGCGGCCGTCCGGGCCGCGACGCTGCCGACCTGGGACGGCACCGCGGCCGCGGTGCGCGCGGCGCTCGCGCACGCGGCGCGCGGATGAGCGGATGAGCGGATGAGGGCACGACCGGCTCGGCGCGGAGCGGGCAGGATCGCGCCGCGCCGGGGCGCCGGGCCGTCACGCCCCCGCGAGCAGCGACGCCGCCTCGTCCTTCAGCCGCCGCGTGAGCGCCGCGTCGTCGCGGGCCCCGCGCGCCACCTCCGCCGCGTCCCGCGCCTCGCCCAGGCGGACCCGCACCTCGACGTCGTCGAAGCCCGGCAGCGCCGCCTGCAGGAGCGGCGCCAGCGTGGTGATCCCGCGGCGCTCGGCCCACCGCGTGATGGCCAGCCGCTTCGCCCGCGGCGAGTGCACCCCCGAGACGATCGCCACGGCGGCGCGCCCTCCCGCCGCCGCGGCCGCGCGCAGCAGCGCCCCGGCGCCCGGCTGCCACTCCGCGAGCAGCGCGTCGCCCTGGCCCGCGAACGCCGGATCCGCCTCGATGCGCCCCGCGGGGAAGTGCAGCAGCGCGCCCCCGCGGCGCAGGTGCCGCAGCGCGCGGCGCACGCCGGCCGACCGCGCCGCGAGCGCGAGCGCGCCGCCCTCGTCGATCGGCACGAAGAGCAGCCGCCGGCTCACGTGGGGCAGCGCCCGCAGGAACCGCCGATCGGCCGCGACGATCATGAGGTCTTCCCGGCCGAGCGCCGCCATGAGCGCGAGCGCGTCGTAGGCACCGGGGTGGTTGGACACGACGAGCAGCGCCCCGCGCGACGGCGGCGCCGCGTCGGCCGTCCAGCGCGCCCCGAAGCCGGCGAGCGCCTCCCGCGCCGCGACGTGGAGCCCCGCCTCGCCGGTGCGCCGATCGAAGCGCGCGAGCACGCGCCCGAGCGGCCACGAAGGGACGGCGAAGGCCGCGCGCCCGGCCCGGCGCACCCACGCCGGCGCCCCGCCGAGGCCGAGCGCCGCCACCATCTCCGCGCCGGACAGGTTCGCGAGCTCTCGCTCCAGCGGCTCCGTCATGTCCGCGTCTTACTCCGTGTCGACGCCACCTCGCCAGCGCAGGCGCTCCGCCCGCCCGACATCGTCCAGCGCGGTGGGGCGCGTTTTCTGTCGCCTGTCGGGTTTGCGTCGGGGCGCGCCGCCTCTGTATGAAGGGGGGCATGAACGCCACGTTCCCTGCCATGGAGGACGCGATCGGCCGCGGCGACGCGGCCGCGCGCCCTCGGCGGACGCTCGCGGATCTCCCGGGGCCGCCGGGCTTGCCTGTGCTCGGCAATCTGCTCGCGCTCCACCCCGACCGCTGGCACCTCGAGTTCGAGCGGTGGTGGCGCGCCCATGGAGACCTGTTCGTCGTGCGGATGGGCCGGCAGCCGGTCCTCGTCGTCGTCGACGGCGAGCTCGTGCGCGACGTGCTCCAGCGCCGCCCCGCGGTGTTCCGGCGGGTGCGCGCCATCGAGGCCGTGTCGCGCGAGGCGGACATGGTCGGGCTGTTCTCGGCGGACGGCGACGCGTGGCGGAAGCAGCGGCAGCTCATCCACCCGACGTTCCATCCGAGGCATGTCGAGGGCTTCTTCCCGAGCATCCGCGACATCACGGGCCGGCTGCGCGAGCTCTGGGCGCGGGCGGCCGACGAGCGCGCCGCCCGCGACGTGCTCGGCGATCTCATGCGTTACTCGGTCGACGTCACCTCGTCGGTCGCCTTCGGCCGCGATCTCAACACGCTCGAGCGCGGGGCGGACGCGCTCCAGGAGCACCTCCAGCGCGTGTTCCTCGGGCTGAACCGGCGGATGCTCGCGCCGCTGCCCTACTGGCGCTACCTGGGCCTGCCCGCCGACCGCGCCTACGACCGCGCCCTGGTCGCGGTGAAGCGGCTCATCCTCGATCTCGTGACCGCCGCGCGGCGCGAGATCGAGGGCGGCGCGGACCGGCCCGCGCGCCCGCGGACGCTGCTGGAGCTCATGATCGCCGCGCGGGACGGCGAGGACCCGAGGGCGCGCCTCTCGGACGCCGAGGTCTACGCGAACGTGCTCACGATGCTGCTCGCGGGCGAGGACACCACCGCGAACACCCTCGCGTGGATCCTCTATTACCTGGGCTCGCGCCCCGACGTGCAGGCGCGCGCCCGCGAGGAGGTCGATCGCGTGCTCGGCGGCGGCCTGATCCCGACGCTGGAGCAGTGCAAGCGCCTCGAGTACACGGCGGCCGTCACGCAGGAGACGCTGCGCCTGCGCTCCGCCGCGCCGCTGCTCTTCCTCGAGGCGAACCACGACACCGCGGTGGGCGACGTGGCCGTGCCCGCCGGCGCCGGCGTCGTGGCGCTCACGCGCGCGACGGGGCGGAAGCCCGAGTATTTCGGCGATCCGGAGTCGTTTCGCCCCGAGCGCTGGCTCGGGGGCGCGCCGTCGACGCTGCCCCACGAGCCGAGGATGGCGCTCGCGTTCGGCGGCGGGCCGCGCGTCTGCCCGGGGCGCGCGATGGCGCTCCTGGAGTGCGCGGTGACGGCCGGCATGGTGCTCCGGAGCTTCACGGTGCACCTCGCGGATCACACCGCGCCGGTGCGGGAGCGGATGGCGTTCGCGATGCAGCCGGAAGGGCTGCGCATCCGGTTCGCGAGGCGCGCCAGCGCGTGAGATCACGAGGCGCGCCAGCGCGTGAGATCGCGAGGCGCCGGCGCGCGTGGCGGCCAGGCGCCGGCGCTCCGGCTCACTGCACCTTGGCGAGGGCCGCGTCGTAATCGGGCTCCTGCGCGATCTCCGGGACGAGCTCGACGTGGAGCACCTTGTTCTGCTCGTCGAGCACGAGGACCGAGCGCGCGAGCAGGCCGGCGAGCGGCCCGTCGACGAGCGTGACGCCGTACTTCTGGCCGAAATCTCCCCGGAACGTCGACAGGCCTTCCGCGTTCGAGATGCCCTCGGACGCGCAGAACCGGGTGTGCGCGAACGGCAGGTCCGCCGAGATGTTCAGCACCGTCACGCCCGGGAGCTTCTCGGCGCGCTCGTGGAACGTGCGCACGGATCTCGCGCAGACCGGGGTGTCGACGCTCGGGAAGATGTTGAGGATCTTCTTGCCGGAGTACGACGAGAGCTTGCGCTCGGAGAGATCGGTCTTCACGAGCGTGAAGTCGGGGGCGGTCGCGCCGACGGACGGCAGCTCGCCGGCGGTGTGGATTGGGCTTCCCTTGAACTTGGTCTGAGCCATGGTCGCATCCTCCTCTGTGCTCTGTGCAGCTGTGCGGCAGCGCCTCTCGTAGGCGCGCCGAGGGCGGACGCCAAGCAGAACCAGCCAGGCTGTCCCGGCCGGAGCTCCGCTCGTCTGGCGCGCGGGCGTTGCGCTGGCCGGGCGGTCTTGCCCGGGCGAGCGTCGCGCGAGCGTTGATTGCCCGCGCGCGGTGGGACGCGCGATCAGCGGAGGGGCGAGCGATGGACCAGCGGAAACGGCTCCACCTCGCCGTCATCGGGGTTCGTGGAGTCCCTGCTGTACCCGATCTCCTGTTCGTCCGTCGTGATGACGAAGGGGCCCCCGATCTCCTCTGGCTCCACCCTGTCTTCGTAGTCTTCTGTGGTGTCGCCCCTGCCCGATGTCGCCGAGGCGACATACTGCTCGGCGATCTGCTCGGCGAGCTCGTCGAGCACCTCGGAGGGGCCGTCGTCCGGGTCGGGGATGAACGCATCTCGGCTCTCCGCACGACCGGCGCTCCTGCGCGCCGCCGCCATGAAATCATGGCTGTGGTTCCTGCTCGTGGCCTGCTGGGAGCTGTCTCGCTTGGTCTGCATGGATGATCTCCTCGCTCGGCGGCGCGCGCTCACGCGCTCTCGGCGCCGCCGCCCTTCCGCTGTTCTGATGGCGAGAGATGCACCGCGTGTACCATGAAGCTGGATCGCCGATCTGCGCGCGCCACGGCGAGCGGATGGGACCGGCGCTCGCTCCCTGCGGGGTGCGCGCTGCGCTGGGCCTAGGATGCGTGGTGCGTCGTGCCACAGCGGTCGCGATGGGCCGGTGGCACGATGCCCCGGCCGCGCGCCGCGCTTACCAGTCGAGCTCTTCGCGGATGGCCTCCGCGAGCTGCTGGGCCATGAGCGCGTTCGTCTTGACGCTCGGGTGGTAGTCGCAGCCGAGCCCGTTCGCCGCGCCGTCCTGCGCGGGGAACTCGAGGACGCGCACCTTGTCGTCGCCGCTGTCGTTCCGGTCCTCCACCACCTGGCCGATGTAGGCGCGCGCCCTGGTGAGCGCCTCGGCGCCCTCCGGGTACGAGTCGCTCAGCATGGGCCCGATGGTGCAGAAGATGAACGCGTCCGGATAGTTCGTTCTGACCGTCTCGACGAGGCCCGCGTAGGCATCGGTGAACGGCCCGCGGAACTGGGCGTCGCCCGGGACGTTGATGCTGAAGTCGTTCGTGCCCAGGTTGATCACCACGACCTGCGGCACCCAGGACGAGAAGTCCCAGGCGGGCTGTGCCTCGTCGGCGATCGTCCGGCCGTAGATCTCGGGCATCGTGGGCGCGACTTCACCGTCGTAGTTCCGGTACACGCCTCTGCCGGACCAGGCGACGATCGTGGTGTCGGCCCCGACCAGCCGGCCTGTCAGGGCGCTGTAGGCGAGGTAGTTGTTCTCCGTATCGCTCGTGAACGGGCAAGTCTCGTTGGCGCCGTCGACCCCGTAGCCGGCGGAGATCGAGTCGCCGATCACCTCGATCCGGCGCGCGGGCGCAGCCGGGACCGGCAGGAGCGCCTCGCCCTGCTCCGGGACGAACTCGAGGAACTGCGACACGCCGACCAGCGGCTCGGTGCGGCGGTGGAGCACGAGGTCGTGCTCGCCGTCGGGCAGCCCCTCTGCGACCGTGTAGAGATCCTCCTCGCTGTTGACCTTGAGGACGCCCTTCGCCTGGCCGTCGATCACCACCTGGAAGAAGTTGGATTCCGCCGCGGTCGACTCGTCGTTGAAGCGGACGCCGATCGACGTCCCCGAGAACCGCGTGACGATCGCGCTGCCGGCCCAGGAAAAGCGGGGGCCTTCGGGCTTCGTCGTATCGAAGCGCCCGATGAAGCGGATGGTGTCGCCGGAGGGGTCTCCGCCGCCCGCGCCGCTCGTGCTCGACGAGGTCGTGCCGGGATCCGCGCCTCCGCCGCCTCCGCCGCCTTCGCCGCCTCCGCCGCCTCCGCCCGTGCCGCCGCCGTCGCCGCCTGTGCCGGAGGCGCTGCTCGAGGTGGGTGAGCCACCGCCCGAGCCCGTCGTTCCAGTCGTTGCATTCGAGTCGTCGTCACCGCAGCCGGCCAGCGCCGACCAGGCGATGCAGCAGATGGAAGCGAGCCTCGGGAGATTGGAGTAAGCTTGTCGTTTCATGCGCGCGAGGATGCGCTAGGTCCGTGGCGCGGACAACTCCAATCTCCTCCTGCGCGCAGGGGCAGACACCGCGGCGCGGGCGTCGAGCCGCGGAGATCGGTTGATCTCAGTTCCAGGTCCGGTCCTGGCTCTGGTACCTGGAGCGGCCGCTCTCCTCGGCGGGGGAGCGCTCGAGGCCCTGGCCTTGCGAGGAACGCACGTCGTCGCGCTCGTGGACGCGGGTCGAGTACCCCTGCGGGAGCTCGTCGCCCATGAAGCGGCCGAACCCGGGCCGGCGCTCCGGGCGATTGTAGGTGTCGCCGTATCCGCTGCGCTCCTCGCTGCGGCCGCGGCCCTCGCGCTCCTCGCCCCGACCCTCGTATCCGCGACCGTGGTCGCCTCGGCCGTCATGGTGACCAGGGGCGTTCCTCTCGTCGCCGCCTCGATATCGATCCTGGCCCTCGCCGCGCCCGTAGCCGTGGCCACGATACGGGTCCTCGCGGCCCTGGTGGTCGTCTCGCCCGTAGTCGCGGCCGTAGTAGCCGCGGTTCTCGTCGCGCCCTCGCTGCACAGGGCCGAACCCTCTTCGCTCGTCCTCGCCGCCCCGCCCGCTGAAGTGATCGTCACGCCCGCCGATCCGCTCCCACGAGGGGCTGTCCTGTCCGTAGGCGCGGCGCTCCTCGGGCTCGCGGAAGCCGCGCGCGCTGGCGCCTCCCTGCTCCTGCCAGCGCCTCTCGGAGCCGCCGCGGTCGTCTCGCGCGTGCTGGCCGCCCGCCCTACACGGGTCTCTGCCGTCTCCCCGCTCTTGCTGACCGTACGGTCGCGGCAGCTGGCCCAGCTCTCCCTGCCGGCTGCCGCCGCTCTGGTTTGCGTAGTTGCCGCGGCTGTACGACCCTCGCTCGAACGCGTCGCGCTCCCCCTCGTGACCGCGGAATCCGCGCTGATCGTCGTCCCGTGGCGCGCGCCACCGCTCGTCCCGGGGACGCCAGTCGTCGCGCGGCCCCTCGTCACGGAAATCCCGGCCCTCGTAGCGATCTCGTGCCATCTCGCTCTCCCTCTGGGTGCTGGTGAACAACTCTCGCGCCTCACGAAGGCGGTCACCTCCGCGAGCAGCGGGCCCACCCGTTTCCACCCGTTCAGCTTCAGCAACTTCAGCAACCGACGTGCCCAGTTGAAACCCGGTCGAGGGGAGAGGAGCGCCGGCGCCCCGACAGACGGCCTCGCGGCCGGAGCGCGCCGCCGCGCGACAATGCGCCACACGCTGGGGCAAGCTGTCACGCAGGCGCGGCTCGTGTCGCTCAGGACGAGCTCGCCGGGCCGGCTCAGCGGCCCAGTTCGGATCCGGGGCAGGGAAGCAGGGAAGCAGGGAAGCAGGGAAGATGAGCACCGCGGGCAGCGGCGCTCCCCGGCGCTCAGTAGCGCGTCTCGCAGGGGTGCTGATCGGCGAACGCCTTCACGGTGGTCTTGCTGGACGACCACGGGAAGTTCAGATCGGTGATCGACCACGAGAGCGCGCCCGCATACCCCATGTTGTAGAGGTCACCCACGAACTTGTCGTAGCGCACGTCCATCGCCTCCATGTTGATGGGGAACTCGCCCATGACGACCGGCTTGTCCGTGAGGCCGTACTCGGAGAGGGGCTTGTCGTACGGGAAGGAATCGTTGACCCAGGCGTACATGTGGACCTGGTAGAAGTCGACGTCCGAGCGCGTCCACGCCTGACCCCACTTGATGGCGGCGCTGCCGACGCTCACGGGCGCGCCGGTCTCTCCCCTCAGCACGGCGGCCGACTCCTTGGCGAGCGCCTCCATCTGCTGGTGTGTGACGAGATCGAACTTGCTGGAGTCCCCCTCGAACGCCGGGTCGCCGCCGTAGAGGCTCGGCCCGGTCATCGCCCACTCGGGCTCGTTGATGACGTCCCAGGCCAGCATCCGGTCGCGGTGCGGGCTCGACGCCACCGTCCGAGCGATGGGGCGGACGACGTTCTCGATGAGCTTGGCGCGCCGGCCCGCGTCCGCCACGATGGGGCCCATGCTCGCGACCGACAGGCCGTTCGGCGGGTTGTGTGATGTCTTGTAGAAGCCATCGAAAGAGAACAGCGTGAACATCACGTTGACCTGCGCCTGGTCCGCGAGCTCGAGCGCCGCCAGGATGTCCTGCGTCGAGGTGCCGCCGAGCCCGGTCGGGTTGCCCTGTCCGTCGAAGTTGATCTGGTCCCCGTAGAAGCGGGGGTAGATCCACCAGCGGACCACGTCCACGCCGTGGGCGCGCATGTCCTGCAGGTCGGCGAGCACCTGGCTCTTCTTGCCCGAGATGCCCGCCTGGCTCCACTTGGACTGACCGCCGAAATCGGCGCCGAAGTCGCGCCAGGCGTAGTTCACGCCGTACATGAAGCGAAGGCGGCACGCGATCTCGACCCCTGCCTCGAACGGACACTCGTCTTCCACGCCGGCGCAGGCGCCGGTCTCTCCCCCGCTGCTGGTGCTGCTGCCGGCCACGGGATCGCCGCTGCCCGTGCTCGCGGGCCCGCCGGTGGGCTCGCCTGCGCCCGCGCCGGAGCTCGCCGGTGTGCCGGCGCCCGCGCCGGAGCTCGCAGGCGTGCCTGCGCCCGCGCCGGAGCTCGCAGGTGTGCCTGCGCCCGAGGAGTTGCTCCCGGTGGGGCCGCTGTCCCCCGCTTCGCCGCCCGCGCCGCCCTCGCCGCCGCCGTCCGACCCATCGCCACAGCCGAATCCAGCCACGGAGAGCTGGAGAACCCCGACAAGAAGAAGCCAGTTGCGCATGCCCGATTATCACCAGAAACGCGCGACGGACCAGCCCGAATTCTTAATCGGTTCAGTGACTCGCTGCGCAACGTTCTGCTCTTGCTACAAGATCGTGGTCGCAGCGGCCCGGACGAAGATCACGTGAGCTTCGCAGGGCCCCCGCGGTATCGCCGCTTACCTGGATGGCCCGCGCGGCCTCGGGTGGATCCCCATGTACGCGGCCGCGCTCGTCGCCGAGGGATCGTCCGGGTAGCGCTCGATGAGGTCTTCCGCGAGGCTCCGGGCCTGGCCGATCCGGTCCAGGCGCACGAGCGCCCGCACGCGGAGCAGGCCGCGCTCGGCGGCGCGGGGGCTGTCGCCGAGGTCGCGCGACGCCTCGTCGTCGAGCCGGAGCACCTCCTCGGGGTTGGTCGTCAAGGCGGCGCGCATGCGGTCGATGAGGCTGGCCTCGGGGTCGGTGTCCGGCGCCGGCTCCGACTCCTGTGCTGCGGCGCTCACGGTGGCAGCGGCCGGCGGGGGAGCGGGGGGGACGACGGGCGCCTCGTCGCGGCGCTGCGGCCGGCGGGCCGCGCGGGACTCGGCGCTCGGCGGGCGCGCGTTCGGCGCGGGGCGCTCGTCGCGACCCACGAAGAGGAAGGCGGCCGCGGCGAGCGCGGCGACGGGAAGGCCGATGAGCAGCGCGCGGCGAGCGCCGGACGGTCGGGGGGCGTCCACGGCGGCGAACGTAGCGCGGAGGAGCGGCCGGCGGTAGCGGACGGAGCGAGCGGGGAGCGAAGGAAGGCGAGCGCCGTCCAGGTGCGATGGCCGCCGCCGTCCGCGCGACCTCGGGCCTGCCCACGTCGAGGCGTTCCTCGCGCGACTGGCGGCCGATCAGCGCGTCAGCGCCTCGATGCAGAGCCAGGCCTTCGCCGCCATCCACTTCCTCTACACCCACGACCTCGCGCTCCCCCCCCTGGCGCAGCACGTCGATTTCACCCGAGCGAAGCGCCCCGCGCGCCTCGCCGCGGTGCTGCCGACGGTGTTGGACAGGTCTACCCTGCGGCGCTGGACGGCATTTGGGCCTTGCAGCGCAGCGCCGACACGTGAGATTTCTCGTGAGGGGGCACAAAAAGCGACGAGCTCGACAGACCTGGTCTGGCGGCTTCGGTTGACCAATCGATGGATAGTTAGGTAGAACCAGCATGATAGCGATTTCAAAAAAGCCCGTGGAATCGTTCGTCGCACTTAGTAGATCCTCCTTGAAGATCAGCGGTGGTGGCCGCGCAGCCACCTGCTGGGGAGGATTTTGGGAAGCAGACAAGGTTCCTTGTTCATCGGTTGTAATTGGTGGACGAACGTCGAAGCAGTTGCTCCTACGCATACGTGGGAATCGACAGTGCTGTCATGCACGCAATTCGCAGTCGAGATTTCGGCCGTGTGCTTGACTACCGTTCTCCAGCTGAGTCCTTCGTCCTGGACGGCAAGGGGTCTGAAGGGATTGGCCTTGTTCTGGCCGACGGTTCGGCTATTGTTTGGACGACCTCGGTTCCTCCGATGGAGGTAACACTCGATGAGTCTACCTAACTCACGCTTGCAGCCGACAGCCACACTCGCTTCGCTCAGGATGGCTGCGGCTGAAGCGAGCGTTGGGCGGGCAGAGAGTCGTCGATGTGCGTTCTCCGTGTAAGCGGGTCGAGGTTCGATCCCGAAGGCTACCTTCGGACGTCGAAGCTCCTACCTTCGAGGGTGTTCCTGGCGGGCACGCCTCGCCTCATGACGAAACCGGACGGCATCAAGCACACGCACTCCGGCTTCACCGTGACGGTAAGTGACGCGGAGTGGACGCTGCGGGACCAGGCGCATGACGCGTGCTCATTCCTGGCTGTACACGAGGCGGAGCTCGCGACTCTGAGCTCCTTGCCCGAAGTCGAGGACGTGAGGCTCGACTTTCCGCTCGAGAAGCGCGATATCTTGGTGCAGTCCGAGTACTTTCCTCCCGAACTCGTTCGTGCGGCCGGCCGCGCCGGCATCGGGCTCGAGCTCACGATTTATCTCTGTACCGATAATGAAGAGTGATCGAGACGCCGCCACACCTGCGCGCCTGCGCTCTCTACGACCATTCGTGCCGCGCCGCCGTACGACTTCGCGACCGTGCCGGTCTTGCCGACCGATACGGTCCGGTGATTTGATCGGGCCGCAGGATAGCCCAAGTTGTTTGGCAACCGCTACGAGGCACCCGGCAAATGAATCAGGCAGAGCTCGGCGAAGAAGACCTTTGGCTCGCTCTGGACGAGCGTCGCACCGATGCGGAGCGCGCCTTCATCACAGAGATGTCGCGTCGGGCCTTGGCGTGGCGCAACTTGGGCGTAACCAGCGACGATCTCCTCGGCACGGCTGAAACGTTCGTTGTGCTGATGCTCGACGTCTCCGCGGACGGAGGCGTCCTCCGAACGCTGCGGGTCGATTTTCACGAATCACGAGTTGTGATTGGAGAGGATGAGACAAAGCAAGCCGCTACTGACCTGGACGAGGAGAATCCACGCGTGCTCGTGGTCAAGGACGGCTCGCCCGTGGCTCTCGCGACCGCCGCCGCCGACTGGATGGAACGGGAGATCCTGCGACCTATCGAACGTCACGAATGGGTGGGAGCAGGGTTTTGGCATCAGAAATATGTATTGTCGGACACCGGGGAGCCTCTGTGCTGGTCGGACTCCCACAACCAGAATAGGCCCGACTTGGGCCCACCAGACAGGACTGCCGTCGTGCGAAGCTACGATGTTCAACATCGCGGCTAACGAACGGCGGAGCGTCGGAGCCCCCGCGCGCCGGTCCTGTCCGGCGTGAACTCGGCAGAGCTGACCCCCTGCTTCGGCACCAGCTCGCCTAGAGCGACAAGCGGGTTGAAGCCGCCGGAAGAGAGCAGAATTCGAACCGCCAAGGCGCCAAGAACGCCAAGAAAAACACAAAAATCTTGGCGTCTTATGGCGCCTTGGCGGTTCACTTCTCGCTCGATCGATGTGCTCGGCCTTCTGGCGGTAGTGCTGTCATTTGAACATGAAGGCGGTAAGGCGGGAAGAAAGTCTCAATGATCTTCCCGCCTTACCGCCTTCATGTGAACCCTCTCTGGGCAAATGACAGCACCACCCTTCTGGCGGGCTGTCTTGCGCCGATTGCCCAACAGGCGTCTGGTTCCTGCCGCGCTTCGCCCTGCGGCGGACCGCGACGGCCGGCAGGTCAGAAGTCGTCGCGGAGGCGCACGGCGTCGAGCTCGCGCCGGAGCATTCGCTGGAAGATGCCCGGCGCCACCCACGAATAGACGCATATCCCGAGCCAGGCATACCCGATGAGCTGGGCGCCCGCCGGGCGGTCCAGGTCCTCGAGCGCGAGGCGGAGCACGCGCTGCGCGACATACGCGGCGAGCAGGACGAGCATCGCGCTCGGGCCGAGCCCCGCGAGCACCGAGCTCACCCGGAACCAGACGCCGAGGAGCAAGCTCTCGCGCGCCTTGATGGCGGCGAGGAGCCTCAGCGCTTCCGGATCGCTCACGTCGGCGCGGATCGCCCAGACCGCGTGCTCGCGCGCGCCGCTCACGTCCCCGCGCCGGAGGAGCACGTGCCCCATGAGGACGAGCGCGTCGGCGTGCTCGGGCTCGGCCTCCAGCGCGGCGCGCGCCCAGCGCTCGGCCTCGTCGACGCGGCCGCGCGCGAGGTGCGCATCGCCGAGGGCGACGAGCGTCTCGACGTCCTCCGGGTCGAGCTCGAGCGCCTGGGTCAGGAGCTCGGCGGCGCGATCGTCGCGATCATGGTGCCGCTCGACGGCGGCGAGGCCGCGCAGGGGCGCGGGCTCCGACGGATCGAGGCCGCGGGCCGCCTCGAAATGCTCCCGCGCCTCGCTCGGCCTCCGGTGCGCGAGCAGGACGCGGCCGAGGACCAGGTGCGCGAGCGGCGACTCGGGGGAGAGCCGGCGCGCCGTCTGCGCCTCGATGAGCGCCGCTCCGAGCCGCTTCAGCCGCAAGAGGGCCACGGCGAGCAGCGCGTGCGCGCGCGGCGCGTCCGGATCGAGCGTGAGCGCCCGGCGGAACCAGTCGATCGCGGCCGACAGCTGCCCGCGATTGAGCGCGCTCACCCCCAGGTCGGTCGCGCGGTCGGCGTCGTCGTGCCCCTCCATCACATCACCACGATCCCGAGCCAGTTCGAGGCCTCGAACGCGGCGCGCACGACGTGATCCCGGGCGATGGCGGCCGCGACGGCGACGGCGGCGCCCTGGCGGACGCGCCCGCCGAAATGCTCATAGATGCCGAAGCTCCGGTGCTGCGACATATAGAGCCAGTACGCTGCGCCGAGCTTCGCCGCGGTGATGATCACGAACGCATAGGCGAGGGAGCGATCGGGCAGGTGGAGCGCCGCGATGACCGAGGCGCTGACCTGGGCGAGCACGACCGCCGCCGCCGGCGTGAGCGCGGCGATGAGCGCTTCGCGCCGGAAGCCCGCGCTGCCCATGGCCTTGCCGTTGAAGATGAACCACGGCAGCCCGGCCCAGCTCCCCGCGAGCATCGTCGTGAGCAGCGGCCAGAACGGGTTCACCGTGTACTCGGCGAGCCGGCCCGGGCGGGGCTCGTCGGGGATGAAGTAGGCGGCGCCCACGTCAGCCCTTCCCGTGGCGCTTGAGGAAGTCGAGCACCTCGTCGTATTGCCCGGCCTCGTTCGCATAGCGCGCGTAGTTGCGCGCCGTGGTGAGCCACTCCAGCGTGGTCGGCTTCACGTCGCGCAGCGCGGCCACGAGGTGAGCCTCCGCGATGGGCACCTCGGCCTTCTCGCCGAGCGAGGCCTCGATGGCCTCGTCGCTCGCCGTCTCGACCAGGTGCTCGAGGTCTGCGCCCGAGAAGCCGGACGTCCTCGCGGCGAGCGCCGCCACGTCGATGTCGCGCGCCGAAGGGCGGACGTCGAGGAGGCGGCGGAGGATCGCCTCGCGCCCCTCGCGATCGGGCGGCGGCACGAAGAGCACGCGGTCGAAGCGACCGGGGCGGCGGAACGCGGCGTCGACGGACCAGGGGACGTTCGTCGCGCCGAGGATGAGCACGCCCGCGTTGTTCTGGGCGAAGCCGTCCATCTCGGCGAGGAACTGGCTCACCAGCTTGGCGCTCGTCGCCTCGCGCGTGTGCTGGCGCTTGCCGGCGAGGGCCTCGAGCTCGTCGAAGAAGAGCACGGCCGGCGCGCTCGATCGGGCCTTCTCGAAGATGGCGTGGAGCTTTCGCTCCGACTCGCCGATGTACATGTCGAGGATGTCGTGGATGGCGACGTTGAAGAACCCGGCCTTGCACTCGCCGGCCGTCGCGCGCGCGAGGAGCGTCTTGCCGCAGCCCGGCGGGCCATAGAGGAGGATGCCGCCGCCGACGCGCTTCTTGAAGCGCTGGAAGAGCGAGGGCTTCTGGAAGGGCATGATGATGCGGCGCTCAATCTGCTTCTTGACGTCCGCGAGGCCGCCGACGTCGGCGAACGTGACCGCCTTCGCCTCCGGGTGGAGCAGGCGCGCCATGACCGGCGCGTCGGTGTCATCGTTCGAAATGACGCGCATGCGCGGGCGCTCGCCGGCCGGTGCTATCTCGCGCACGCGCGCCCCGAGCAGCGCCTTGAGGTCGACGTCCTCGAGCGTCGGGTTCTCGGCGACGGCATCCTGGTATGCCTGGACAGCCTCCTTCGAGCGGCCGAGCGCGTGGAGGACGCGCGCCCGGAGCATCTGCGTCTCGCCGTCCTTCGCGTCCGCGAGCTCGAGGGACCGCTCGAGATCACCCGCCTCGAACAGGGCGCGGGCCGCGGCGCGCCGCTGCTCGGGGCGCTCGAAGAGCGCCGGTCCGGCGTCGCGCACGAGGCGAGCCGCCTCGGTAACGTCGCCGCGCTCGACGAGGGCCGCCACGACGACCGTGAGGAGATCCACGTTGCGCGGGGAAGCGGCGAGCGCCGCCCGGAGCGAGGCCAGAGTCGCGTTGTCCACCCGGTTGTGACCCATACCGCAGCGCGCTCGAGATTGCTATGGGCTCCGCCTTCGCTCCCGCGTGCGGGCGCGCCGCGGTGTCGGGCGTTCTGGACCCGGCGGCGTCCGCGGCGGTGCGCCGCAGCGCGTCCAGGTGGAGCCGCCTACCCTGCGGCGCTGGACAGCATTGGGGCTTGCGGCGCACAGCCGAACCGTGAGATTTTTTTGTGGGGGAGGGCACAGAAGGCGACGATCTCTACAGACATGGTCCGGCGGCTCCGGTGGACCAATCGACTGATGGTGCGGCGGACAGAGGCGCGACGATCAGGAGGAGCGTGTCGCAGGGCTATGCGTGCCACGTTGAACCGGAATCGTTCTGCGAAGGTGAGGGCCATTGGACTGGTCGACGAGTCCTCGCGGTATTCCTTGCGGTCGGATGCGTCTGCTTTGCCGGACTGGTCTTCCTGGCCCTTTCGGGCCGCCTGCCCTCACTCGCGCCTGGCTCGGGCACGTACCACCCGGTGTCGGAGCAAGAGGCCGCGGTCTTCGCTACACATACACCGGAGTGAGCATATGTCTTGGCTGGATTGGGTCAAACGGAAGCTGGTGGGCAAGTCCGCTCCAGGAGAGAGCGATGGTGTCGACGAAGACGAGGCCCCGGCGGTAGGTGGCGAGCCGGGCGAAGAGAGCACCGCCGCGCTCCTGGAGGAAGCTTGGGCGCGCGACGCAGAGGGAGATCTGGACGGCGCCAATGGGTCTTTCAGCGAGGTAATCAAGCGCGGTCCGAACGCGAGCGCGTATTACGGCCGCGGCGTCGTCCGCTGCAAGCTCCAGCGCTACCCGGCGGCGATCGCCGATCTGAACCGGGCCATCCGACTGCGACCCCGCTTCGCGGCAGCGCTGACGGAGCGAGGACTCGCGTATGTCGAGAGCGGCGAGGTCGAGAAGGCCATCCAGGACTACGACGCGGCCATCGCCATCGACCCCTCCTATGGCGTGGCCCACGAGAACAAAGGCGCTGCCTGCCTGATGCTCGAGCGATGGGCGGAGGCCGTCCCGCACCTGGATATCGCGCTCCGGCTTGCTCCGTCGCACGGTGTGGCCCGCTACAACCGAGGGATAGCCCATGAGATGCTCGGTGATCTCCCTCGCGCCATCCGCGATTTCCAGGACTCCGTGCGAGCGTCCTCCACAGGGATTTTCGCGCCTCACGCCGAACAGCGGCTCCGCGCGCTGCAAGCGCGCGCTGGCGACATCCCAAAACCCGAGTGGCCCGCGCCGGAGAGCCTGTGGACCCAGCTCGTCCCGCTTTCCTTGGAGGACACCGTCGCTGACCTCGTGCAAAAAGCGCACGCGGAAGGCGCGTTCTTCGGGTTGGTCACGCTTCCGGACGGCGGTAAGCTCCTCGCGCCGTTTTACGGCAAGGACGGGATCCGGAAGCACCTCACCGAGATCGCGGATGTCATCGGCCCGCGCATCCTCACGCTGAAGCTGGGGCAATTCGATGCCCTCTTTGGCGGACCTGCCGGGGCGCCTCCGAGTCAGGGCGAGAAGGATGCGGAGAGATTGGTGGAAGGTCGCGCACTTCATCTGATCACGAATGGGGAGCGAATTCTCGGCGTGTTCACGGACGGTTGTGATTACCACTACCCCGACCTGCCGACGGTGTTGTTTGGAGAGCGGCCTACCTTCGAACGGCGCGAATCCGCCGAAACGGCGCGGCGGTGCTCATCCTGCGGACACGACGTCGCATACTTCGATGCCGTCATCGAGGACGACAAACTGGCCGGCTATGCGTGCCCCCACTGCACCGCGAGCCCGACCCAGGCCTGGGTCGAGGAGCGGATGCGGCCGGGCGGCTGGTCGCGCTGCGGCTTTCTCGGAGAGACGGAGGCCCTGCGCGACATCATGGCGCGAGACACCGTGACGCTGCAGCGGCTCGGGGTCGGTCACGCGCAGATCGCGGACGCGCTGGATCGTCTTCTCGCGCAGGCCCTGCTGGCGTCCGAGGAGCGTATCGCACGTGCGACCGAGCAGTTCGAGGAGGAGTTGCAGGCGTCGGGCATGCATGGTGTTCCCGGCCTCGCCGTGCTCCCCCTCGGCCTCTCTCTCGACGCTCTCGAGAAGCGCCTACGGGATGGCGGCCGGATCCCCACGAAGCGAGGCACCGCGGTCGATGACCACAACGTCTTCCTGCAGATCTATCTGGGATATCAGTACTGCCCCTTCACGAGGCTGCGCCTTCCGTGGAGCGATGATGTCCCGAAGATGGAGGTCGTCAGACGGCGCGTGAAGGGCGTCGTTCACCTTACCGCCGCCACCGATCGATGCCTGCCGTGCCGATCGGAGCTATCCTATCGTTATGGCAACCTGGAGTTCCTCATCGTCCACAGAGAGACCGGGCGGTTCCTGCGAGGATCCGGTCTGCTGGTGCACCTGATCCGCGACCATTGCTTTTTCGAAGGCGAAGAGAGCCCCTTCCGGCTGGATCCCGAGCGGGCCGCACATGTGCTGGGAATCTCGTCTTAACCGGGAGCGCGCTGGTCTGTGGGCGCGAGGAGCCGCCCAACCAGCCGCTGCACCCGACGGGGCGCGACGCCGCGCTCCGCGGCCAAGCGGCAGCTCGTTCGGCAGGCGATGCGAGGTGCGAGGTGAGTCATGGCGCGCGTGAACATTCTCGCTGGCGAGACCGGAAAGGGCTGGACTGCGCCCATTTGACGGACGCGAAGATGAGAGGCGCGAACTTCACCCAGGCGAACCTCCGAGGCGCCGTGCTCGTGCGCGCGATGATCGAGCAGGCGCTCTTCGACCAGGCGGATCTGCGGCAAGCGGATCTGTCGGACGCGTACGTGGATGCCGCGCGCTTCGAGGGCGCGCTGTACGACGAGAGCACGGTGTTCCCACGCCACGTCGTGCCGCCCGGCGCGGTGCGAGCGCCGGCGCTGAGCCCCCCGCTCCGATGTCCCCCGTACCCGTAGGCGGCCCTGGGCAGCGCCGCCGCGCACCGCCGCGCGCCGCGCGCCGCCGGCCGTTGGACGGGCGGGGATCACTTCTGTACTCTATCACTCGGACTCCAGCGCCGGCGTCGTCGCTGGAACGACGACCTCGATCCTGTCGCTCGGCGCGCCTCGCGTCCTTGCCTTCCGCCGGAGCCTTCGCCGGGACGAGAGGTCCGACATGGCCCTCGCGCCCGGCTCGCTCCTGATCATGCGCGCCAGCGTTCAAGAGGGGTGGCAGCATGCCGTCCTCGCCGTCGAAGCCGCGGGCCCGCGGATCAGCCTCACATTCCGGTTCCTATCTCATTAAAATTGCGGCAGCCGCAGGGGCGCGCCCCCGAAGGAGGAAGACGTGGCGAGAGGACGAACGCAGCGAACCGCGACCGTCGGCGTCGCCGAGCACGGCAACTCGGCGGTGCTCGTCACCGTCGCCCCCGGCGGCGAGCTCCTCGATCGCCGGCGCATCGACCTCACCGAGGGCTTGCCGACGCACCCGCATCACCACGAAGGGTCGTGGGCGGTGGGCCGTTACCTCAACACGCCGGGAGCGCGAGCGCTCTCGCTCGCTGACGCCGTGGCGCTCGTCGAGCGCGTGCGAGCGTCCGCCGCGCGCGGCGCGCGCGAGGGCCTCGAGGCGCTGGCCGCGGCGATGCCCGTGCCGATCGCGAGCATCGTGATCCGCGTGTGCCCCGAGCTCCCGCCGACGACCGAGGAGCGCATCGCCGACAATCGCGCGCAGACCGTCGCCGACTCCGTCATGTATCGCCAGGCCCTCGCGGCCGCAGCCGAGGCGCGCGGCTGGTCCGTGCACTGGTACGACCGCGAGCGCGTGTTTCGCGACGCTGCGACGGCGCTCGGCCGCGACGACGTGAACGATCTTCTGTCCGCGATGGGCCGATCGGTCGGACCGCCCTGGCAGGCTATCCACAAGCTTGCAGCAGCTGCGGCGCTCGCGGCCACAGGGCATCCAGCGCCGCGCGCAACCACCGGATAGTTTCACGAGCTGTTCCCAGAGCTTGAGATGGAAGCGCTGACCCCGCTGGTCACCGCTCAGAAGGAGCCGGTTGACCGGTGACGACCAAGAAGGTGAACCCGCCGCTGATCAACAGGGGAATCAATGCCGAGAATGTGTTCCGCGCGCCCTCTGGCCGGACACGCCAGATGACCGAGACGGAATGGCTGGTGTGTACTCGGACCCATCCCATGCTCCGCTTCCTGCTCGGACTCGGCAACCCGTTCCGCGCGGTGGCATTCGACCCGGATTGGCGGACCTCGACGGCCGTCGAACTGGCCGGGCAGATGTACGAGAGCCGCGTTTTCGGGCCGATGCCGCTCCTGGCCGACGCCCTGCTGGAGGCCGGCTGCGAGGACGCTGACGTGCTCGGCCACTGCCGTGGCGACGGGCCGCACGTCCGCGGGTGCTGGGTGATCG
Organism: Sorangium sp. So ce281; assembly: GCF_051527395.1. Classification (NCBI taxonomy): domain Bacteria; kingdom Pseudomonadati; phylum Myxococcota; order Polyangiales; family Polyangiaceae; genus Sorangium; species Sorangium sp. So ce281. Next base: position 7,481,713 of record NZ_CP150322.1, on the reverse strand, counting down.
ACTCGCTGCTCGGGAAGGAAATAGGTTGAGCGCTCGATCCCGGATGGGCCCGTCTCGACGACCGGCAGGTCGCCCACGCCGAGCGGTCCTGACCCTCTCGAGTGTGCCGCGCACCACGAGGACGGGTCGGGGCGACCTGGGCGCGCGCGCCTGGGCCTGGTATGCTCCACATATCGAGACCGATGCCCCTGTCAATCTCCAACGTCCGCGAGTTGTTGCGCCGCGCAGATGCGGAGCGCTGGTGTGCTCAGACAATCGACGGCTCGGGCGAACCGTGCAAGTGGCTGCCTGTTGTGAAATATTCCGCTCGATTCAATCCGATTCAGCACGCGATCGGCTTGATCGATTCTGGCGAGTGGACATGGCAGTACGCGGATGGCCTGCGTGTTGCGCCGCCGAAGAATTTTGTGGGATTCCTGCCTGTGCTTGAATTCGACCGCCCGACGGTTCTATCCATGATTGAACAGGGTCTCGCAAGCCAGGGGGTTCCATCGAAGGTCCTTCGCACGTTTCCGTTCGACCATCTCGTCGTTCTCGCACTCGAAAGTTCGTCGCATTGGCGACAGCATGCCGAGGCATGGGTCGACTCAGGCTACCCGCCGAACGACCGCATCGCCGAGCTGCTGCCGCGAAACTCCCGCGTCCGGGAGTGGGCGGAGTCCCGGATCGACGCCATTCTCCGAGGAACGTAGAAGCTCCGCCCGTTTTTTCATTTTGTTAGGCCGCCAACAATCAGAAGCCAGGAGAGAGTACGTCATGCAGGATGAACGAGCGGCGGCGCCAGACGACACGGCAGTGCGGGTCGCCCTGTGGCGGGCGCTGCATGTGGAAGCCGATGCGCCGCCGCACGTGTTCGAAGACGACGTCGGCTTGAAGCTGGCGGCTCCAGACGACGGCTGGCGCAGCCGTCCGGACATGAGCCCGTTCACGCGGCCCTTCCGCGCCTCCATCCTGGCCCGCGCCCGCTTCGTCGAAGATCTCGTCGCGGAACAAGCCGCCCGTGGCGTCGGGCAGTATGTCATCCTCGGCGCGGGCCTGGACACCTTCGCCCAGCGTCGGCCGGAGCTCGCCTCCCGTCTGCTCGTGTTCGAGATCGATCGGCCCAGCCCCCAGGCGTGGAAGCGCCAGCGCCTCCTCGACCTCGGCCTCGGCGTCCCATCGTTCCTGCGGCTCGTTCCGGTCGACTTCGAGGCAGGAGATGCGTGGTGGGAGCGGCTGGCGGCGTCGGGCTTCGACTCGGGGCGGCCGGCGGTCGTGGCGTCCACCGGTGTCAGCATGTACCTGACCAGGGACGCGATCGCGGCGACGCTGCGCCAGGTCGCGGCGCTCGCTCCGGGCTCCACGCTCGCGATGTCGTTCATGCTTCCGAGCGAGCTGGCGGACCCGGAGGTGCGCCCCGGGATCGAGCGAGCGGCAGCGGGGGCCCGAGCCAACGGCACGCCGTTCATCAGCTTCTTCACGCCGGCAGAGATGCTGGCGCTGGCCCGCGATGCCGGTCTCGGAGAGGTCCAGCACGTATCGGCCGCCGCGCTTGCCCAGCGCTACTTCGCGGGCAGGACGGACGGCCTTCGTCCGCCGAACAATTCAGAGGAATTGCTGGTGGCGACGACCTGAATCAAGCGGTCTAACCAGTCGTTGCACCGATCCGAGTCGCATCTACTTCACCATGCGGAAGCTCGCGTGCCGTAGCCAGGAGCGCGCGAGCTCCGCGTCTCCGTAGTGGGAGCGCGCCGTCGCGAACAGCACGCCCGTGACGCCACCTGGATTCTCGACCCTGACGGGCTTGTCGTCTTGAAGGTCGTCCAGCTGTGGGCCGATCGCCAGCTGCCCACCGAAGTCGATAACTCCACCTTCCGCCTCGGCCAGGTCGATGCACAACCTGGCAAGCAACCGATGGTCCTGGTCGTCGTTGCACATCGCGGCGAATGAAACGACGTCTTCTGGCGACCATCCGAGCACCTCCGGGAGGCCCGCCTCGAGGATCTCGGAGTTCGCTTCAGGATATTCGGGCCCAACGGTCAGGATGAACGGGCGTTGGTCAACCCAGAAGTCGTCCCCATGAACCTCATCGGCGATGCGCGAGATCCCACGTCGAAGCGCGGCGACTCGCTCCACGTTCATCCTCGACGGCAGCAACACGGACGCCACTGGACCGGCCATTCCTCGAGCGTACGCTCTCGATCCATGCCGGTCCACCGAGGCGTCGCATCCGCCGAGCTTCGACGCTTTCCGCGACGAAGTCGAAGAAGGCGCGGTGAGGCGGAGAGCGCGCTCGACCGGCTGGAGCAGGGTACCCGGAGCGATCGACGGCACGCGGCGGGAGCGTGGGTGCGATCCTCGCCCCGATGGATCGACGCCGCGTCGCGGCGTTGGCACACAAGCACGAAGCTCCCGGGCAGTGTGCCAGCCTCTGACCCTCGTGTCATGAGGGGGCTCCGGCGGCGCGTCCACGCACCACGGCCCGGACGGCGCGAGCTCCTCGACGAACTCGCCGGACCCACGAGGGCCGACCTGTCTCCAGGGCACCGACACCGACGGTTTACAATTTCGCCATGAACGGTACGTTATTTGCACTGGGCGTGAAGCGGAAAGGTTGCGCTTCATGTCCAATCAGCTGCCGTCGTCTTCCTCTGGTCGATCCTGGTCGTCCCGCACGCGAGCCATCTCGCTGTTCGCCCTGCTTGCCCTCCCGCCTGCCGTCTTCTCGGCGGGGTGCGCTGACAAGCCGGACAACATCTACAACTACTATTACACGGACGGGGAGGGCGGCGCCGGGGGCGCCGGTGGTGCCGGGGGCGCCGGCGGCGCGCCCGAGCCGTACCCGGGGGCGCCGGTCGTGGACACCGAGGTGGCCGAGCATGCGCTCGACGTCTTCGGCACCGTCGGCAACCGCTACTGGTTCGCCGTCTCGGAAGAGCAGCTCGAGATCATGAACGAAGGGCTCGGCGGCATCGGGGGCCCCATCAAGAGGGACGCATTCGGGGACATCTACTCACCGACCGGGGAGGACACGACCTTCGCGGATCATCTGTGGGTGACGGCGGCCGGCGCCGAGGGCAAGACGGCCGACTACGGCAAGGTCCAGGTGGGGATCGCCGGCCAGTCGACGGAGCGGCCCTGGACGAAGCGAACCATCCCCAACCTCAACATCGACGCCGACGAGTACGTCGAGAAGCAACGGTTCGGCGGCTTCGAGCACGTGCGCTTCAACAACGGCCAGGTCGGCAGCATCTTCCGCGAGCGCCTCACGCTCGATCTCTATGCTCGCCTCGATTATCCGGCCCCCCTCGCCAACTACGCCTGGCTGTCGAGCAACGTCTGGGGCGCGGAGGTGGCCGTCCCCTACATCGTGGTCGAGCGCTACAAGAAGGGGTTCTGCGCCCGCCTCGAGGGCGAGCTCGGCGGTGGCTGCGCCAACGTCTGGGAGTTCGCCGGAGACTTCGCCGGCAACATTCCGGGAGGCGGCGGGATCCCGCTCCCCATCGACATGGTGCCGTTCGGCGTGAGCGTCTTCGACGATCCAGAGAACTGCCAGCTCAAGGAGTGTGACAAGACCCGCGCGAAGGAGCTCGAGGAGCTGATCGTCGAGACGCCGCCTGGCGAGGGCTTCAAGGCCGCGCTCGAGGGCTGGATCGACTGGCCGGCGTTCCACCGGTTCCAGTGCCTGTCGTGGGTGCTCGCCACCGGCGACGACGCGATCCACAACAGCAACAACGTCGTGCTGGTCGAGCGGGCCGATGGTCTGTTCCAGTACCTGCCGTACTCGGTCGACATCAGCCTGGGGCAGAGCTGGTATCCGGTGGTGCCCCTGGCCGGCATGAACACGCTGGCCCGCGGGTGCCAGAGCGAGCCGGCCTGCTGGGCCGACACCATCGCGGCGTGCGAGGAGGTGATCGAGGAGTTCACCGCGCTGGACCCGAACGCGGTGCTGAAGGGTCTCTACGAGCAGCTGTCGGACGAGGGCATGCTCCGCCCGGGTGACGAGGAGCGATACGAGGAGCTGGACGCCTGGCTGACCCATCAGCTCGAGGTCCTGCCGGTGGAGCTGGAGAGGAACCGCGAGCAGCCGCAGCTCTGCATGCCTCCCCAGATCGATTGCGGCGGCTACTGTGGCTTTCCCGAGGAGTGCGGCTTCTGCGTTCCTCCCCTGATCGACTGCGGCGGTTACTGCGACTATCCCAAGGAGTGCGGCGGCGGCGTCGGAGCGGGCGGCGGCGACCCGGGTGAGGGAGGCGCGGGCGGAGCCGGAGCAGGCGGCGGCGACGCGGGTGCGGGCGGCGCTGGCGGTAAAGCAGCGGACTGACGCCGGCTGAACCCCGGGGGAGGGGGCTCCGCCGTGGAGCTCCCTCTCAGGGCGAAGCCTCGAACAGGCACCGCGTGATCGGGATGGCGACGTCTTTCCAGACGTACAGGTAGTATTTCGTTCCCGGGACGAGCTCCTCGGGGCTCCCCTCGGCGGGATAGCCCTGCTTCGTGTTCGGTGGGACCTCGCCGTAGGTGATACCGCTCTTGACGGGCGCGGCGCTCGAGGGCACGTCGAGCCGCCAGATCGTCCCCTCGGGCAGGTCGAGGTTGGGCGGAGCGCCCGGGTTCTCGGCGTTCGCCGACAGGACATAGACGTAGCGGGCGTCGCCGCCGCTCCACGTGATCTTGCCTGCGGCGTCCACGCCTTCCCCCGCCGCGCAGTCGTCTGGCACGTAGAGGCTCTGTTCATGGAGCGGCCCGCCGAACGGGGTCTCGTCCGCGAAATCCTCCTTCGTGAACCCGCGGCGCAGGAGCTCGCCCTCGAAGAACGCGACCATGCGCGCCGGGTCCGTGGAGGGCAGGCCGCTGACGTCGCGGGAGAAGCCGTTGTTCTGGTCCGGGGGGTACGCGCCGAGCGCCGCCGAGGAGACCCAGCCGGCGGCCAGCGCGAGGCCCGCTGGATAGAAGCTGTCGGTCCAGACCGGTCCGGCCTCGATGTACCAGTTCGACGGCCCCGCGGCCGGCGCGGTCTCCTCCGAGTGGCAGCACACGCACCCGCACGCCTCGGTCTGCTCCTTGACCCAGGCGAGCTCGCCGAGCCATTGCGGATCGGACAGGCGTGGATCGTCGCTCGGCGTCTTGTAGTCGGAGGGGGGCGCCGGCCAGTACGGGCGCTGCGTGAGGACCGGCTCGCACGACGCGTAGTCGGTGAACAGGCGCCCGGGCTCGGTGCAGCCCGAGATCGCGCCGAACGTGCAGACCTTCCCGCCGCTCTGTCCTGCGGGCTCGCCGGCCTTCGGGTCGGCGCAGACCTGCTCGGGCCACTGGAAGACGGCGCCGCCCGTGCCCACGCCGCCCCCGGGCTCCTCGGCCGCTCCCTCGCAGGCGTCGGCCTCGAACCGGCCGACGCCGAACATCTCGCAGCCGCGCTGGGTCGAGGCGCACTGGCTCGTGTCGCCGCCGGGGAAGATGAGGGTGTAAGCGTTGTCGGTCCCGCCGCCGAGCACGCATTGGCCGAGCGTCTCTGGATAGGTGCAGCGCTCGCCCCTGGTGAAGGTGGAGCCCTGGAGCGCCTTGCAGTCGGCCTCGGCGGACTCCGCGGTCCAGCCTGCGCCTGTGTACTCGCGGCACTCCTCGGCCTGGCTGAAGGGGCTCGTATAGACGCAACGACCTGGCGACCCAAAGGCCTCTGGCGCCCCGGATGCGGCGTTTTTCTCGGTTTCCAGGCAGGCGCCCAGCCCTCCGAGGGCCGAGACGAGGAGCGCTGCGCCCAGCATCACGTGCGGTGAACGGAGGAGCTCTTGCTTCACGGTCGAATCTCCTGAACGTCGCTCTCGGGTGACGTTGATTGTGATCTGTCTCACGCACCTTCCCGGTCAGCGTCCGTAGGTGTATCGTTTGTTCATGGTTGTTCAATTATTGTCCAATCTTTTCGTGTGAAATATGTATGCGAGAACACATTCTTGCTCATGGCGCCATTCGCTTGGAGGAGGCGGAGGCGTGTCCAGGGGCGCTGGCCCGCGCCCGTGCGGGGATCAGGCGGCGACGAAGCTCCTCACCGGAGCGCGCCGAGGCCGAGCGAGATGCACGGCTCCCCGTCGCGCAGCGAGATCCCCGCCACCTGCTTCTCCGGCGGGTACATGTACCCGAACAGCATGCACATCTCGTTGTCTCCGAGGCCGAACGTGAGATCGTGGCCCGACGTGTTCCGGAACCTGCACGCGTACCGGATCGCGTCGCCCTCCTCGAGCGCGAGCGCCGGCCGGTAGACCTCGATGTCGCTCTCCAGATCGAACGCCCCGCCCTCGTACACGCGCGCCTCGCCCCCGTCCGCGCGGACGACGTCGACGTCGAACGCATCGGCGTAACGGTGCGTGTGCGGCATCAGAGAGACGATGTTCCCCCCGAACGTCGAGCACGTCGTGCCGACGGTCCGCGTGGCGCGCGGCGGGACGAGGAAGTCGTTGACGCTCAAGACGAACGGCGCGAGCTCTTCCGTCCGCTCCGAGAGAGGCATGGTGAAGAAGTCGTAGGCGAACTCCACGAGCGCGGGCTCGGGCGACGTGTTGAGCAGGTGGACGCTCGTCGCGATCTCGCGGGACGGTTCGAGGGTGAAGCCCATCCCCTCCGGGAAGACGAGCGTCTCCTCGCCGACGACCTGCGTGGAGCTCGCGAAGAGGACGTCCGGGATGGCCGCCGGCAGCGTACCGAAGGGATCGTCGGCGCCGGGATGGCAGCCCGGGTAGGGGTTCGGCCCGAACGATGGATTGACCGGCTTGGCGATCACGTTGCTGTGATGCAGCCCGGCCGTCGCGTAGACGCGCGCCGCGTGGACGGTCGTGCTCTCGATCGCGGGGAAAGGCCATGACACGCAGTAGGTCGCCTCCTCGCCGGGCGCCATGAGCCGCGGCGGCGCGATGATCCTGAAGCCGCTGCGCGGCGGCTCCGGCAGCGCAAGCCGGGTGAGCTCGGCGCCGAAGGCGACGACGTTGTCCCGGTCGACGCGCTCCTCGGGCTCGTAGCGGGCGGCGGGCTGGACGCACCGCCCGCGAAAGCGCTCCTCGCCAGGAGAGCACGCCTCCGGCGGCGACGGCTCGACGCCCGCGCAGGCAGGGAGAAGGAGAATCCAAAGGAGACCCGTCGACCATGCTCTGTCCCTCGGGACATAGCGAGTTTTGGGATGTTGCATCACAAAGCATCTGCGGCCGACGGCTTCTCACCGGAAGCCTCGACTGCGGATTTCCCCAGCAGAGGGAGGGCGCCCTCGCGCGGCCAGGGCGGAGCCCGCGGCGAAGGGGACGCTCCCGGCACAACCGAGGACGGCGCGGGCTTATGCGGTCCATCCGCGGCGGCAGGCGGCGTCGGCGCGGCGGCTGGTCCGCCACCACCGGCGCTCGCTCCGCCCGCGGCAGCGGCCGCTCGCCGGCCCGCGGCCGCGTCGCCTATCGCAGCGCCGACCGGAGCGTCCCGCCCACCTGTCCTCCGGTCGTGGCCGAAGGGCCGCCTACGTGGACACCCTGTTCACCCGGCTCGACGCTGTGCGCAACAAGGGCGTGACGTGGTCGTCGCGGATCGTCTAGCATCCCCGTGCCGAGGGGCAGCGCGCCCCACGATCCCCCGCATCGCCCGACCACCACGCAGCGTGGTCCCAGCTCGTGGAGAAGACAGCATTGAGCGAGCAAGCAATCGAGCCGGCCCTCCCCGTCACCGCTTTCGAGAGGCGCTTCAAGCACCCGCCGGGGCTCGTGATCCTCTTCTTCGCGGAGATGTGGGAGCGCTTTTCCTATTACGGCATGCGCGGCCTCCTCAAGCTGTATATGGCGAACTACCTGTTCGTCACCGCGCGAGAGGCCTACCAGGGGTGCCGGCAGCACGCGCAGCCATGCGATCTCGTCCCTGGTGATCCGACCACGGTGTTCGCCTGGCAGTTCATCAAGGGCCTCCTCCCGAGCGCGCCCAACGAGCAGGCGTCCATGCTCTACGGGCTGTACACGGGCCTCGTGTACCTCACGCCGTTCTTCGGCGGCATCCTCGCCGACAAGGTGTGGGGGCAGCGCAAGACGGTGGTGATCGGCGGCGTCTTGATGGCCATCGGACACTTCGTGATGGCGTTCGAGAACTCGTTCTTCATCGCGCTGCTCCTGCTCATCCTCGGCAACGGCGCGTTCAAGCCCAACATCTCGACCCAGGTCGGCAGCCTGTACCCGAAGGGTGATCCGCGCCGCGACGGCGCCTTCACCATCTTCTACATGGGCATCAACCTCGGCGCCTTCATCTGCAACTTCGTGTGCGGCACCCTGGCCGCCGTCTACGGCTGGCACTACGGCTTCGCCGCCGCGGGCGTCGGGATGTGCCTTGGGCTCGTCGTCTACATGGCGGGGCAGAAGTACCTCGCCAAGGACAACCTGATGAAGACGGCGGAGGGCGCCGGCGACCAGAAGCAGCCGCTCTCCGGCGACGAGTGGCGGCGCGTCGGCGCGCTCGTGGCGCTCTGCGCCCTCAACATCGTCTTCTGGGCGGTCTACGAGCAGCAGGGCAACACGATGCAGAGCTGGGCCGACGAGAAGACGGTGTGGCCCACCGTGCTCGGCTTCCAGATCCCGTCGACGTGGTTCCAGTCGGTGAACCCGCTCTGCATCATCCTGTTCGCCCCCCTCCTCGACATCTTCTGGCGCTGGCAGGCGAAGCGGGGCACCGAGCCGACGAGCGTCTCGAAGATGGCCCTGGGCTGCACCATCCTCGGGCTGTCGTTCATCGTGATGATCCTCGGCGCGCAGGCCGTCGGCGACGGCAAGGGCAGCCTGTTCTGGCCGGTCTTCTGCACGCTGCTGCTCACGATCGGCGAGCTCTACCTGTCGCCCATCGGGCTGTCGCTCGTGACCAAGGTCTCGCCGGTGCGGATCGTGTCGATGATGATGGGCATGTGGTTCGTCTCGAGCTTCCTCGGCAACACGCTGAGCGGCTACCTCGGCATCTTCTACACGCGCTGGTCGAAGGACATGTTCTTCCTGATGCTCACCGTGCTCGGCCTGGGCGCGGGCGCCGCGATGTTCGCGTTCAACAAGCCGCTCCGCCGCGTGCTCGGCCAGCACTGATCAGCACTGAGCCATGCCGCGCCCGGCGCGGCCGCGCGCCCTCTCCGCGAGGGCGCGGCGCCGCGTCAGGGCGCCCGCGCGCCGGCGGGGTCGACGATCCGCTCGTCGAGCGTCGCGAGCCGCCCCTCGGGCAGCGCGCTCCCGATGGCGGCCACGGCGCGGCGGACGCTCTCCAGCGTGCTGCACGAGGCGACGTCGACGAAGAGCCGCCCCGACTCGGGCCAGGAGTGCAGCGCCACGTGCGACTCGCCGACGACGGCGCACGCGGTGATGCCCTGCGGCGAGAACGGGACGACCACCATCTCGAGCAGGGTGAACGACCCCGCGGCGACGGCCGCCTCCAGCGCCCCGCGGAGCGCGGCCGGGCTGTTCAGGAAGTCGGAGGGACAGCCCTCGAACAGGGCAAGAGCGACGAAGAGCTGCATCGGTGAGCGGGCGCGCGCGGCGGCCCGCGCCGGCCGCCCAGGGTAGCCGAGCCCGGGCACCGCGGAACCTGAATCGGCTTCACGAAGAGGGCAGGCCCTCCTCGGGCCGGGCAGCTCGGCACGCCCTTTTCCCCCGCCGCGCTAGCGCCGCCGCGCGACCTGGATGACCTCCCTCACGCGCTGCCCACCCAGGTCGAAGCGCCCCTCGAGCCCCGCGAACACGAAGCTGTTCACGCGCCTGTCCGGGACCTCCCAGCCGCGGCTCGACCCCGCGGTGTTCTCCCAGAGGAACAGGTTGAGCCCGCCGCCGATCGTGGGCCCCAGCGCCACGCTCTCGGACATGCGGACGTCGATCACCACCTGGAGCCGCCCGAGCTCGATCCCGTGGGTCACCGTGTCGCCCCTCACCCCCGCCGGCGCCGCGATCCACATCCCCGCCGGCGTCGCCGTCCACACCCCCGGCCGCGCCGCGGTCCACAGCGCCCGGTAACCGGTGCCCAGCGAGATCACCGGATCGACGCGCTCGAACGGCGCCAGGTGAAAGCTCGCCTCCGCGCCGAGCGTCACGCCGCGCACGTCGGCCCCGCCCTGCTCTCCGCCCTGCGCCATGTACTGCTCGTATCTCGACGTCAGCCCCAGGCCGACCTTCGGCACCGCGCGGTAGACGAGCTTCACGCCCACGCCCGCCCCCGGCCCCGCCACGTCGCGCAGGCGTCGCTCGCTCCCGATGTCGCCGAACCCCTGCGCGTATCCGAGGTTGAGGCCGAGCTCGAGCGCGTTGGCAGGCGCCCTCAGCGGAGAGCGCAGGTAGCTCGGCGGGACCTCGCCCCCGAAGTCCTGCGCAGCGGCGACGCTCCCGCAGAGCACGGCGGCCGCTCCCGCGGCGATGGCGACCCCGGTGTTTGCCTTCATTGCGGATCCTCCTCGCTGCGCGGCGAGGCGAGGACGGCGGATCCGATCCGCGCGCCACGCCGGGAACGCCGCGCGCCGGGGCGCGAGCATCGCGTGTGCCACGGAGGCGGCGAGCAACGCCTTCCCGGTCGCGGACGGGCCGCCCGCGCCGCGCGTCAGCCGGCGCCTACCAGCGGTGGAAGGCCGGGTGCCCTTCCTTCACCGCCACGAACGTCCCGCGGCACGTCGCCGTGACCCGCCCGCCCGCCTCCAGGGTCGCCTCGACCACGACGCGGTCGCCCTCCGCCTCGGCGACCTGCGCCCGCAGGTGCACCGGGCCGCCGAGCGGCGTCGGCTTCTTCAGCTTCACGTGGAAGTCCGCCGTCACCGTGCACGGCGGCGCGTCGGCCCCCCGCGCCTTCATCAGGTGGTAAGCCGCGGTCCAGTTGGAGTGGCAGTCGAGCAGCGCCCCGATGATGCCGCCGTTGAGCATCCCGGGGAACGCCTCGTGGTGCGGCTCCGGCGTGAAGTCGCAGACCACCGCGTCGCCCTCGACGCGGCTCTTCAGCCGGAGCCCCCTGTCGTTCGCCGGCCCGCAGCCGAAGCAGCGGCCCTGCGGCGAGTACCTGTCCTGCAGGCTCGCCGCGCCGCCGCTCACCGGGTGCCCCCGACGAACGCCTCGTCCATCAGCATCTTCTGCTCGAGGAGGTGGCTCGCGCGCGAGCCGGTCGCCGGGCTCGCGCTCGGCGCGCGGCTCACGCACGAGAGCGGCAGCCGGTCGCCGATGCGCTGCCGGAGCACCGCGAGGATGTAGTACCAGGCGCCGTAGTTGCGCGGCTCCTCCTGCACCCACACGAGCGGCGTGCCGTCCTTGTAGGGCGCGAGCGCGTTCACGATCTCCTCGTTCAGCGGGAACAGCTGCTCCAGCCGCAGGATCGCCACGTCCTTGAGCCCGCGCGTCTCCCGCGCCAGCGCGAGGTCGTAGTACACCTTGCCCGAGCAGAGCAGCACCCGCTTCACGTCCGCCGGATCGACCCCGCTCGTGTCGGGCAGCACGCGGTGGAACTTGCCCTCGGAGAGATCCTTGATCGTCGACACGGGCCGGTGCGGGCCCTTCGACGTCGCCGGGACGCGCAGCAGGCTCTTCGGCGTCGCGATGATGAGCGGCTTGCGCCACGGCCTGTGCACCTGCCGCCGCAGCACGTGGAACAGCTGCGCCGGCGTCGTCAGGTTGCACACCTGGATGTTGTCCTCGGCGCTGTTCTGCAGGCAGCGCTCGATGCGCGCGCTCGAGTGCTCCGGCCCCTGGCCCTCGTAGCCGTGCGGCAGGAAGAGCACGATGCCGCTCAGCCGGTGCCACTTGTCCTCGCTCGACGTGAGGAACTGATCGACGATGACCTGCGCGCCGTTCAGGAAGTCGCCGAACTGCGCCTCCCAGATGACCAGCCCGTCCGGGTAGTCGAGGCTGTAGCCGAAGTCGAAGCCGAGCACGCCCGCCTCGCTGAGCGGGCTGTTGTACGCCTCGAAGCGCGCCGGCCCCTCGGCCACGCGCGACAGCGGCGCGTAGCGCGCGCTCGTCTCGACGTCGCGCAGCACCGCGTGCCGGTGGCTGAAGGTGCCGCGCTGCACGTCCTGACCGGAGAGCCGCACCGGCGTCTTCTCGGCGAGCAGCGACGCGTAGGCGAACATCTCGCCCGTGCCCCAGTCGAACGGCTCGCCGGCGACGAGCTTGTCGTGCCGCTGCTGGAGCGTCGGCAGCACCTTCGGGTGCGCCTTGAAGCCCTCGGGCAGCTCGAGGAGCTTCTCCGACAGCGCGATGAGCTTCTCGGCCGGCACGCTCGTCGGCACCTCCGGCGTCGCGTGGTCGGCGCCGCCGCGGTAGTGCGACCACACGCCGCCCATCGAGTACAGCACCGGCGCGAAGCCCTTCTGCTTCACCTCGTCGAGCGCGGTGGCGAGCGCCTCGCGGCGCCGCACGACGATCTCGTCGGCCTTCTCCTCGGTGACCTGCCCGAGCTCCATGAGGCGCCGGACGTACACCTGCCGGACCGTGGGCTTCTTGTCGATCGCGGCGTACATCCGCGGCTGCGTGTAGCGCGGCTCGTCGCCCTCGTTGTGGCCGTACCGCCGGTAGCAGTACATGTCGATGATCACGTCGGAGCCGAAGCGCGTGCGGTAGTCGATCGCGAGCTGCGCGACGTGGGCGACCGCCTCCGGGTCCTCGCCGTTCACGTGGAACACCGGGACCTTGAGCATCCGCGTGATGTCGGACGCGTAGCGGGTCGAGCGCCCTTCCATCGGATCGGTCGTGAACCCGACCTGGTTGTTCACGATGACGTGGACCGTGCCGGCCGTCGTGTAGCCCTTCAGGTTCATCATGTTGAGCGTCTCGGCGACGACGCCCTGCCCGATGAACGCCGCGTCGCCGTGGATGAGCAGCGGCATCACGCGGCGGCGCGCGTCGGCGGCGCCGTCGGCGAGCCGGCGGTCCTGCTTCGCGCGGACGCGCCCCTGCACGACGGGGTTCACGAACTCGAGGTGGCTCGGGTTGAACGTGAGCGTGAGGTGGACGTTGCGCCCGTTCTCGAGCGTGCGATCGGTCGAGTAGCCGAGGTGGTACTTGACGTCGCCGCTGCCGAGGTGGCGCTCCGCGTTCTTGTCCTCGAAGGCCGCGAAGATCTCGCGCAGGCTCTTGTCCATGATGTTCGCGAGGACGTTCAGCCGGCCGCGGTGCGCCATGCCGACCACGATCTCGTCGACCTCGTGCGTCCCCGCGCGCTCGATGATGAGGTCGAGCAGCGGGATGAGGCTCTCGGCGCCCTCGAGCGAGAAGCGCTTCGTCCCCGCCTCGTAGGACTTGTGGATGAACTGCTCGAAGATCTCGGCGTCGGAGAGCTTCGTGAGGATCCGGAGCTGCTTCTGGCGGTCGAGCGTGAGCCGGTTGCGCGTCGACTCCATCTGCTGCTGGAGCCACTGGCGCGCCTCGGGCTCCTCGATGAACGTGAACTCGACGCCGATCGAGCGGCAGTACGTCTCCTCGAGCCGGCGGATGATCTCGCGCAGCGTGAGGACGGGCGGCACGCCGGCGAGGTCGGTCGTGGGGAAGGGCAGCTCGAGGTCCTCGACCCGGAGCCCGAAGTTCGTGAGGTCGAGCTCGGGCGGCGTGGCGGGCGGCAGGCCGAGCGGGTCGACGTGCGCGAAGAGGTGGCCGCGCACGCGGTAGGCGTTCACGAGGGCGTAGACGCGCGCCTTGATCGCGGCCTCCGCGAGCACCTTGAGATCGCGCGAGGACTCGGGCGAGCTCGGGTGCTCGCTGAGCGTCCGCGCGAACGCGGCCTCCAGCGTCTTCGCGGCCTCGCCGTTCGTCTTGCCATTCCCGTTCCCGTAGCCGTGCCCGTTCCCGGGCCGCAGCACCTGGTGCGGGATGGTCGGCGGCGCCGCCGGCGCGGGCAGCCTGCTCGGCGTCGCTCCGCCGTTCTTTCCCTCGAAGAACGAGCGCCAGCCGGGGTCTACCGACTCCGGGTTCTCGAGGTACTGGGCATAGAGCTCCTCGACGAGCCCTGCATTGATTCCGAAATCAAGCTGCATCGTGGTCGGGCTGCAAATAACGCGTGTCGGGCCGGCACGCTAGAGTCGTTTTCCGACTCCGTCGCCTCGTGGGGCGGAACATCGTCCGGGCAAGGGGTTCGAGCGCCTGGAGAAACGGTAGGGAGAAGCGGTAGAAGGGGGCCATGGATCAAGACCGCAGAACCCCGGGTCGAGGACCGGCGCCCGCCGTCCTCCCCTTCGATCGCTTCCGGGACCACCTCTTCCACGATCCCAGCCTCGGTCTCTGGCTGGACGTGAGCCGGATCCGCTTCGGGAGCGACTTTTTTACCACGATGGAACCGCGGATTCAGGCGGCGCTCGCCGAGATGGCGGCGCTCGAGGGCGGTAGCATCGCAAATCCCGACGAGGGCCGCCGGGTCGGTCACTACTGGCTGCGCGCGCCGGAGCTCGCGCCCGAGGCGGCGCTGCGCGCGGCGATCGAGGAGACGAACGCGCGGATTCTGCGCTTCGCCGCGGACGTTCACGCGGCGCGGGTCCGGCCGGAGCGGGCGGCCCGCTTCAGCAGGGTGCTCGTCGTCGGGATCGGCGGTTCGGCGCTCGGGCCTCAGTTCGTCGCCTCGGCGCTGGGGACGCCGGCCGATCGGATGCGGATCCATTTCTTCGACAACACGGATCCCGACGGGATCGATCGCACGCTGGACGCCATCGGGGACGAGCTCGGCGCGACGCTCGCGGTGATCATCTCGAAGTCGGGCGGGACGAAGGAGACGCGCAACGGGATGCTCGAGCTCGAGGCGGCGTACCGCCGGCTCGGCCTCTCGCTCGGCGCGCACGCGGTCGCGGTGACGGGGGAGGGCAGCGAGCTCGACCGGTACGCGACGAAGCACGGCTTCCTGGCCCGCTTCCCGATGTGGGACTGGGTCGGCGGGCGCACGAGCGAGCTGTCGGCGGTCGGCCTGCTGCCCGCGGCGCTCCAGGGGCTGTCGATCGTCGAGATGCTGCAGGGGGCGCGCGAGGCGGACGAGGTCACGCGCTCGAAGGAGGTCCCCCGGAACCCCGCGGCGCTGCTCGCGCTCGCCTGGTACTCGGCGACGGGCGGCGTGGGCCGGAAGGACATGGTGCTCTTGCCGTACAAGGACAGGCTCGAGCTCTTCTCGCGCTACCTCCAGCAGCTCGTGATGGAGTCGCTCGGCAAGCGCCTCGATCGGCAGGGCAGCGAGGTCTTCCAGGGCATCGCCGTGTACGGCAACAAGGGCTCGACGGATCAGCACGCGTACGTGCAGCAGCTCCGTGACGGGCTCGACAACTTCTTCGTCACGTTCATCGAGGTGCTGCGGGATCGCGCGCCGTCGCGCGGCGTGCTCGAGGTCGACCCCGGCGTCACGACCGGCGACTACCTCGACGGCTTCCTCCAGGGGACGCGCAAGGCGCTGACCGAGAGCGGGCGCGAGTCGATCACGCTCACGATCGACACGGTCGACGCGCGCGCCGTCGGCATGCTGATCGCGCTCTACGAGCGCGCGGTGGGCCTGTACGCGTCGCTCGTGGGCATCAACGCGTACCACCAGCCCGGCGTCGAGGCCGGCAAGAAGGCGGCGCAGGAGGTGCTCGACCTGCAGGCCAAGGTGCTCGCGGCGCTCGGCGCGAGCGCGGGCCGCGCGCTGTCGCTCGCCGAGGTCGCGAAGGCCGCGGGCACGGACGACGTCGAGACGGTCTTCTGGATCCTGCGCCACCTCGCGGCGAACCCGGAGCGCGGCGTCGCGCGGGACGTCCCGCAGGGCGGCTCGCCGTTCGACGCGACGTACCGTCTGGCGCGCTGAGGGGCCTCGCGGAGCAGGCCCCCGGGCATGTCGGACATGGGCGGGCGCCTCGCGGAGCGGCCGTCGTCGTGTTCGATTGAAGCGCAACCTCTCGAGTCGATCGCGACCGCCTCGCGTCCGGCTCGGCAGCTGGCTGACATCATGGCCGGCGCCGTCGCCACTGCCGCGCTCGTCACATGGCATGGCGGGAGTTCGACTCCGATGGTCGTGGCTCTCCGCCTCGGGTTGATCGGGATTGGCCTTCCAGCGGTTCTCTTCTCGGTGTCCTTCGTTGATGCGCTCGGCCACGCGAGAACCAGGCAGGTGGTCCAGATGACGAAGACGGCCGCCGCGAGGAGCTTGGTTTTCGGATCGAGGTTGGATCTTGGCCCCCGACAACCCCACACAAGGCGATCACCGGAGCATTTTCACCGCCATGCTCCCGCGAGAGGGCTCGAGCGCGAGCCGCCTCCGGTCAGGTCCTGCGCTTGCGCCCGATAGGCGAGCGGGGCTATGTTGAGGGGCTCAGGGCCCGCTGCCGTCGAGGTGCGTGGGCCCCGTGACCCCCGTCGTGCAATCGCCCTGGCCCCTCTCCGTCGTCGCCCTGTCGCCATCCGCCTGCGGCGCCGTTCTGTGGCGCATGCGGGGCGCAGAGCGGCTCACCGTCCTCGTCAAGGCCACCTTTGCCCTCGTGCACGACAGGACCGCAGAGCTCGCTGCGGCGGTCGATCTGGTCCGCGCCGACCACCTTCGGGAGGGGTGGGGCAGCCTCGAAGAGGCCAGTGAGACAGCACCCTACCTGCCGGGCGCCGGGGTCGTCGTGCGCGGGCACGCCTGCGCGCCCGTGGGAACGACCGCCACGGCGCTCCCGGTGCGGATCGCGCTCTTCCGCGACGGCCGCTGGATCCTCAACAAGGCGCTTCATGTCTTCGGCGACCGCACGCGAGAGGCGCCGAGCCCCCGTCCGTTCAGCCGGATGCCGCTCGTGTACGAGCGCGCGTTCGGCGGCCCACACCTCGAGGGGAACCCGGTGGGCGTGGGCTCCGACGCGGTGCTGCCGAGCATCGTCGATCCGGGCGATCCGATGCGGCCGGCGGGCTTCGGCCCGATCGCGAGGCACTGGGCCCCGCGGCGGCATCTCCTTGCGCGGGATCTGCCGGCCGACCCGCTGGCGCTGGATCTCGACGGCAGCTTCGACTTCCGGTACTTCCACGCCGCGCCCGCGGATCAGCAGATCGACTTCCTCCGCGGCGACGAGTGGATCTTCCTCGAGGGCCTGCACCCGCATTGGCCGTGGCTCCGGTCCAGCCTGCCTTCGGCCCGCGGGCTCGCGCGGCTCTATCGGGCCGGGCCGGAGGGAGAGGACCACGGGCAGGCGATCGAGCTCGTCGCCGACACGCTGACCATCGACGCCGACCGGCTGCTCTGCTCCGTGGTCTGGCGGGGGAACGTGGCCCTGCTGGCGGGCGACACGCCGGCCCGCATGCGCGTGGTCGCGGGCGTCGAGGTGTCGGGGCAGCCCCTGGCATGGCCTTCTGCGGCGGCCGCGCCTCCGCCGTCCCATCGCTGGCATGGAGCGCCTGGCCCCGTCGCGGGCGAGCGACCGATCGCCAGGACGCTGGTGGTCGAGGAGGACAACACGGTCGATGCCCGCAACAGCGGTCTCGTCGTGGACATGAAGATGAAGCCGCCGTTCGCGCTCGCCGCGCCCGGCAGCGGGCGTGCTTCCCCGGTGACGGCGATCCCGGGGGCGCCCTGGAGCGCCCGTCCGCACCTGGCGCCGCCGCCTCCGCTGCCCGCCGTCGTGGCGAGCGGCCCGACAAACCTCGATGCACCGCGGCTCGATGCGGCGCCCCTCGACCTCACGGTGACGTCGATCACCGAGAACACGGCCGGGCCTGTCGCACCACCGCACGCCCTGGCCGCGCCCACGTTCGCCGCGCCCACGTCCGCCGCGCCCACGTCCGTCGCGCCCACGTCCGCCGCGCCCACGTCCGTCGCGCCCACGTCCGTCGCGCCCACGTCCGTCGCGCCCACGTCCGTCGCGCCCACGTCCGCCGCGCCCACGTCCGCCGCGCCCGTCGCCATGTCGCCCGAGCCGGAGAGCCGGGGCCTCCGCGCAACGTTGCTCGCCCGCCTCAGGAGCGGCCAGCCGCTCCACGACCTGGAGCTCGCGGGCGTCGAGCTCGACGGCATCGACTTCGGCGGCGCGTCGCTCGAGCGCCTGAACCTCGCCGGCTCGACGCTCACCCGGTGCAACTTCGCGTCTGCGCGCCTCTCCGGGGCAAACATGAGCGGTACGGATCTGACGGACGCGAGCCTCCACGCGGCCGATCTGACGCGCGCCGATCTGTCCCGCGCCACGCTGGACCGCGCGCAGCTCTCCTCCGCGCTCCTCAAGAACGCCGACCTCGCCTTCGCGAAGGGGTCGCGCGTGCGCTTCGAGGACGCGTCGCTCGAGGGCGCCGACCTGCGGCAAGCGCGCCTGGTCGAGGCCGTCTTCGATCGGGCGTGCCTCGCGGACATCAACGGGACCAAGGCCGACATCTCGCGAGCGAGCCTCGCGGGCGCCAACCTCGCGGGCGCCGTCCTGCGCGCGGCGAAGCTGAAGGAGGCGAGCCTGTCGTGCGCCAACGTCGAGGGCGCCGATCTGCGCGACGCGGACCTCGCGGGCGCCAACGTCTATGGGGTCAAGCTCGCGAGCGCGAAATCGAGCGGCGCCATCCTGCGCGCGCTCGTCGAGATCCCACCGACCGACGCCGGCATCGACGGCTCTTCGGCAGGTTGACCACCCGACGGATTCTGCCTAGTTCTATCAGCGAGCTCCTCGGGACGACGGGCGAACGATTCACCTGGTGGCATCGGGCGCGCGTCCTCGAACAACGCAGGGAAGGCCATGGACGACCTCATCAAAATCTCATCGGGCGTGCTCCCCAGCTCCACGCGCGTCGTCGGCTTTCGGGGCGTCGAGGCCATCTCGCGCCCGTATCAGATCGAGATCTTCCTCCTGCTCCAGGGCGAGGACGCCGAGTCCCTGGACCTGCCCGATGCCGTCGGCGCCAAGGCGTCGCTCGTGCTCGACTGGCCGAGAGACAACCTCCCGCCCTTCGTCTTCGCCGGCGTCCTCGCGACGGTGGGCCTGCTCCACGAGCTGGACGGGCGCTCGCTCCTCCGGGCGGTGCTGGTCCCGAAGCTCTGGCTGCTCGGCCTCTCCAAGCGCAGCCGCATCTTCACCAAGCTGTCGCTGCCCGACGTCATGAAGGCCGTCCTCGAGGAGAACGGCATCGGACCTGACGAGTACGAGATGCGCCTCGGCAGCTACGAGGTCGAGGAGCACATCTGCCAGTACCGGGAGAGCGATCTCGACTTCCTGGCGCGGTGGATGGAGCGCGAAGGCATCTTCTACTTCTTCGAGCACACGCCCGACGGCGACAAGGTCATCTTCTGCGACGCGACGTCGTACGAGGAGGACCCGATCGGCGAGCCTGTCCGGTACCACCCGCAGCTGGGGCACGACGTGAGCGCGGGGATGTCGCTCCGCACGTTCACCAGCCAGCACACGACCTTGCCGGCGGTGATCAAGCTCAAGGATTACGACTATGCGCGGCCCAACCTGAGCGTCGCCGGGTCGGCGCGCGTGTCGCCGAACGGCGCGGGCGAGGTGAGCCTGTACGGCGAGCGCTTCTTCACGCCGTCCGCGGGCGAGCGGCTCGCGAAGATCCGGGCCGAGGAGCTGCTCGCGCGGCAGGTGCTGTACCAGGGGACGGGCACGCGGCTGCACCTCCGGCCCGGCTACACGTTCGAGCTCGACGACCACCCGCGCGCGGCGTTCAACGCGAAGCACCTCACCATCGAGGCGCACCATCACGGCAACCAGCTGGCCGGGGCCACCGGGTACCGCGAGCTGCTCGACCTGCCGCACGAGGAGGCCTATTTCGTCGAGATCACCGCCATCCCCGCGAAGACGCAGCTCCGCGCGGAGTCCCGCACGCCCTGGCCCCGCATCTACGGATACGAGAACGGCACCGTCGACGGCCCGGCCGAGAGCGAGTACGCCCAGATCGACGATCTTGGCCGCTACAACGTGAAGTTCAAGTTCGACGAGAGCAACCTGAAGAGCGGGAAGGCCTCGACGTTCGTGCGCATGATGCAGCCGCACGGCGGCGGCATCGAGGGCTTTCATTTCCCGCTCCGCAGGGGCACGGAGGTGGTGCTCAGCTTCCTCGGCGGCGACCCCGACAGGCCGGTGATCGCGGGCGTGGTGCCGAACGCGCTCACGCCGAGCCCGATCACGAGCGGCAACCACACGAAGAACGTCCTCCAGACGGGCGGGCGGAACCGGCTCGAGCTCGAGGACAAGACAGGGCAGCAGCGCGTCACCCTCTCGACGCCGTACTCGAACACGTACCTTCGCATGGGCGCGCCGAACGACGATCACGAGCTCATCGTGAAGACGGACGACAACACGCTGCTCGACGCGGGCAAGAACTTCGACCAGAGCGTGGGCCAGAACGGCGGCGGCTCCTGGGTCGCCACCATCAAGGACAACTGGATCACCCACGTGCAGTCCGGGATCCACGAGCTCTTCGTCGACGCCAACACCTCGTACACCGAGGTCAAGGGCGACACGGCGCTCCACGTGCTCAGCGGCAACCTCTTCACCGACGTCGACACGGGCGTGATGACCACCACGGTGAAGGGAGACACCACGACGACGGTGAAGACCGGCAATTACACGGTCAACGTCGAGGCCGGGGACACCCTCGTCGACACGAAGGCCGGGACCACGACCGTCAAGAGCAAGGGCAAGATGACGCTCGAGACGCAAGATCAGTGCGAGGTCAGCGTCAAGAGCAACATGATCCAGACGGTCGACGGCAACCTGACGGGGCAGATCAAGGGCTCCGAGGAGCTCAAGACGTACGGTCCGTTCAAGAAGCTCTTCGTCTCGAACAACGTCAACGTGACGGCCGGCATGAAGTCCGACACGTTCCTCGGCCTCTCGAACACCAACGCCGTCGGCGCCACCGTCGCCACCTTCATCGGCGCGAAGGCGACGCTGGAGCTCTCGGCCGCGCTCACCGCGACCTACGCGGCCAAGCTCGACATCTCGGGCGGCGTGGCGCTGGCGTTCAAATGGGGCGCCTCGCTCGCGATCAACAGCGCCGTCGAGGTCACGGTGAAGCCTGTCACCATCCAGTCAGGCGCGGCGAAGATCTCTCAGCTGCCGACGCGGCTCGCGATGACAGCGCTGCGTTATCACCTCTCCGGCGTCCATGTGCTCAGCTGAGAGAGCGAGCGAGTTCATCTTGTCCAGGAGCTCGGCCTCGACCGCCGGCGCCCGCGGCCAGGCCGCGGCTCAGCGCTCGTGAGCCCGAAGGGGAGATCGCGCGGCGACATGGGTACGATCATCTTCCTCTCTGCGATCCTCGTGCCGCTCCTCGTCCTCGCGGCGATTCTCTTCTTCGTCTTCCGCCGGGAAGGCGCCCAGCTCGGCGCGGTGAAGGAGCGCATGACGGAGCTCGCCGCGAGGGCGGCTCGCGCGAGCCTCGCTCAGGCCACGGTGGTGTCGAGCCGGACCCTCGGCACCTTCGAAGACGGCGCCATGGCCTTCGTCGAGCTCCGGCTCGAGGTGCAGCCGCCCGGCGGGGCCGCGTACCTCGCGAGGACGGAGTGGGAGCTGAACATCAGCTCGCTGTCGATGGCGGAGCCGGGAAAGCGCGTCGCCGTCAAGATCGATGGTGACGACCCCGAGCTCGTTTATCCTGACGTGAGCTGGGCCAACCTGTCTCGCTCGTACATCGCGCGCGGCGCGGCGGACAATCGCGCCAGTCGCGGCAAATGAGCGCCCGCCCGGCGTGAGCGACCCTTATCCCCTATGCGCGTCATCAAACCCCAGCGTCTCTCCGTCCTGCAGCGCGTGTTCGAGCTGCAGCAGCAGCGCTTCCTCGCGCTCGGCCTCACGGCGTACCTCCCGCTCGACGCTCCGGAGCTCGCGCTCCCGGAGATCGCGATGTGGCAGGAGATCCCGAAGCAGCTCGGCAAGGACGTCGCGCTCGACGAGGGGCTGCCGAAGCCGCGGGGCGAGGTCCTCGCGTTCGGCAAGGCCTTCGCGGCGGGCGGCACCCCGCGCCCGGCGTTCCGGGCCCGCGTCCAGGTCGGCCCGATCGACAAGGCCGTGTATGTCGTCGGCAAGCGCCGCTGGGAGCGCGGCGTGCCGAGCGAGCCCGAGCCGCTGACCGAGCTCGCCCTCGGCTGGGACAAGGCCTTCGGCGGGCCAGGCTTCGCCCCGAACCCGATCGGGGTGGGGTTTGCCCCGGTCGAGGAGGACGGCAAGAGCCACCACCCGCTCCCGCAGCTCGAGCACCCGAAGCACCTCATCACCTCGCCGGGCGATCGGCCGCCTCCCGCGGCGTTCGGGCCCCTCGACCCCACCTGGCCCGAGCGCCACGCGAAGCTCGGGACGTACGACGCGGCGTGGCTCGAGAGCGACTTCCCGGGCTTCGCCCGCGATCTCGACCCGGAGTACTTCATGGTGGCGCCGCCCGATCAGCGCCTGCCCGGCTTCTTCCAGGGCGGGGAGCCGATCGCGATCGAGCAGCTCCACCCCGAGCAGGCCGCGCTGACGGGCCGCGTGACCGAGCTCGTCGCGCGGTGCTTCGTGACGCGGGCCTCGCGCGAGGACGCGCTCGAGGAGATCGGGACGAGGCTCGAGACGCTCGTGCTCCTGCCCAACATCCGCCGCATGATCGCGATCTTCCGGGGCGTCGCGCGCGTCGAGGAGGACGACGCCCGCGACGTGAAGTGCCTGCTCGCGGCGCTCGAGCGCCGCGGCGCCCCCCGGCCGAAGGAACATTACGACGCCGTCCTGGCGCAGCGCCTCGACAAGAAGAAGGGGCACCTCGTCGCCCTGCGCGATCGCGATCTGCTCCCGGACCCCGACCCCGACGCCCCCGCGCTGCCGGACGAGAAGATCAGCGACATGGACGATCTCCTGCGCCGCGAGGGCGTGCTGGAGCGGCGGTCGCGCGAGCGGGCGCAGCGGGAGCTCGACAGCGCCCGCATGTCGGTGCGGGTGCTCGGGATCGATCCCGACGAGAAGGGCATCCCGCGCGAGCTGCCGCCGCCGGAGGCGCCGCCGAAGCTCGACGAGCTGCCCGAGTACATGGAGCGGGTCGAGGCGGAGGCCGCCCGCCTCGAGGCCGAGGCGAAGGTCAGGCAGGCCGAGGCCCTCGAGCAGGCGCGCCAGAACCTGGCCGAGCACGGCATCGACATCGACGAGGTCATCGAGAAATCGAGGCGCGAGGCAGGCGGGCCGCCCAAGTTTCGCGCGGACGAGCACCTCGCCCGCATGCGAGAGACCGCCCAGATCGGCCGCGACCTCGGCGCCCCGATGGACGAGCTGGAGGCCCAGATCGAGGATCCGGCCTTCGTCGCGAGGCTCCGCAAGCTCGAGGAGGCGCAGATCCTCGGCTACAGGCAGGCCGCGCACCACATGGCGCCCGCGGCGCTCCCGGACGACGCCGCGCAGCGCGACCTCCGCGGGCGCGTGGAGGCGGCGGTCGCGTCGGGGAGCCCGATGACCGGCTGGGACCTCACCGGCGCCGACCTTCGCGGGCTCGACCTGTCCGGGGCCGTCCTGCGGGAGGCGCTCCTCGAGCGCGCGGACCTGCGCGGGTGCGCGCTCGCCGGCGCGGATCTGTCGGGCGCCGTGCTGGTGCGCGCCTGCCTCGAGGGCGCCCGCCTCGAGGGCGTCCGCCTCGAGGGCGCGAACCTCGGCGAGGTCGCGGCGCGCGGGGCCGACTTCGGCGGCGCGCGCCTCGGCAAGGCGATCCTGCAGCGCGGCGAGCTCGAGGGCGCGCGCTTCGCCGGCGCCGACCTCCGCGGCGCCGACCTGTTCGAGGCGCGCCTCGCGCGCGGCGAGCTCGAGGGCGCGCTCGCGGACGAGGTCCTCTTCTACGAGTGCGACCTCGAGGGGGCGCGGCTGGATCGCGCAAGTCTCCGGAAAGCCACGTTTTTCCGGTGTCGCATGGCCGGCGCGAGCCTCGCGGAGGCCGTGCTCGAGGGCGCGGCGCTCGTCGAGACGGCCGCCGAGGGCGCTTGCTTCCGAGCCGCCCGCGCGAACAACCTGCGCCTCGTGCTCGCGTGCCAGCTCGGCGGGGCCGATTTCTCGGGCGCGGAGCTCGCCCTCGCGACGATGCGCGGCGCCTCGCTGAAGGGCGCCGGGCTCGCGCGCGTCCGGGCCGACGGCTGCGACCTCAGCGAGTCGGACTTGCAGGAGGCCCGCCTCGCGGGCGCGAGCCTGCAAGGGGCGCGGCTGATGCGCGCGGATCTCGGCGACGCCGAGCTGTCGGACGCGAACCTGATGGAGGCGATGCTGCAAGGCGCGAAGGTCCGCGGCGCGTCGTTCCTCCGGGCGAACCTGTTCCGCGCGAACCTGATGGGCACCGAGGGCGACGCGCGCACGAGCTTCAAGGACGCCCACGTCGTCCGGACCCTGTTCCCGAGGCGAAAGCGATGACCAAGGACGATCTCCTCGCCCGCGTCGCGAGCGCGGATCCGGTAGTCGACGAGGATCTCGCGGGCATGGACCTCCGCGGCGCCGATCTCTCCGGAGCCGTCTTCGAGCGCGTGTCGTTCCGGGGCGCCGACCTCACGGGCGCGCGGCTCCACGAGTCCATCTTCTCGGATTGCCGGTTCGAGGGGGCGCAGCTCGCGGGGGCGCGCCTCCGCCACGGCACGTGGGACCGGTGCACGTTCCTCGCGGCCGACCTGCGTGAGGCCGATCTGGTCGCCGCCAGCCTGGTCGAGTGCGACCTGTCGCGGTCCTCGCTCGACGGCGCCGACCTGACCATCGCGAGCCTGATCAAGCCGCGCCTCGAGGAGGCGAGCCTGAAGGGGGCGAACCTCGACCGCGCCGCGCTCGTCGACGCCGACGCCCCGCGGGTGAGCTTCGAGGGCGCGAACCTCGTGCAGACGGTGCTCCTCAAGGCGGACCTGTCGACGGCGCGCCTCCGCGGCGCGCGGCTCGAGCGGGTGATGCTGATCGGGGGCAAGCTCGCCGGCCAGGATCTCTCGGGGATGGATCTCACGCTCGCGCAGCTCATGGAGGTCGACCTCGGCGGCTGCGACCTCCGGGGCGCGCGGATGGCGCAGACGAATTTCAAGGGGGCTTCCCTCGCGGGCGCGCGCCTCGACGAGGCGAGCCTCGAGCGGGCCCTCTTCGCGGAGGCCAGCCTGTCGGACGCGACGCTCAGGAAGGCGAAGCTCGATCAGGCGCTCTTCGTGAAGGCGCGGCTCGAGGGCGCGAGCCTCGAGGGCGCGAGCGCCCGCCAGGCCATCTTCAAGCACGCGAGCTGCGCCCGCGCGACGTTCGCCGGCGCCGACCTGACGTACGCCGATTTCTCGTACGCGGACCTCGCGGGCGCCGACTTCTCGCATTGCACGCTGTTCCGCGCGCGGTTCCACCGGACGCGCGAGCAGGACACTCGATTCACGAACCGATCCGCGGCGCTCGGCGACGACGAGGAGCTCAGCAAGGCGGAGCGGCGCACGGAGGGCCGATGAGCTCGGCGCGGAGGTACCGATGAGAGACAATCTGGCAAGAAAGCTGGCGTGGCCTGCGCAGGAGGCCGCGATCGTGGTGGGCGTCTCGGGTCGCAGCCTGCGCGTCAGGTCGAGCTCGGGCGAGCTGGAGGCGCGGCGGGCCGCCAGCTGTCTGCTCGAGCCCGCCCTCGGCGACGAGGTGCTCGTCGCGCATCACGAGCGCGGCTCGCACGTGCTCGCGGTGCTCGAGCGCGACGACGCGGCGCCGGCGCGGCTGTCGGCCGAGGGCGACCTCGAGATCGCCGCCGCGTCGGGCACGGTCTCGGTGAGCGGGCGCGATGGGGTCGAGGTGATCACGCCCGCCGAGGTCACGATCGCGGCGGGCTCGGCGCGCCTCTCGGCGGCGCGCGCCGACGCGGTGGTCGGGGTCCTGAGCCTCCTCGGCGACAGCCTCACGGCGCAGGTCGACCGCGTCAAGACCGTGGCGCAGTCGGTGGAGACGGTCGCCGAGCGCCTCGTCCAGCGGCTCGACAGGGCCTACCGCTTCATCGCGCGCTCCGAGACGGTGCGCGCCGAGTACCTGGAGCTCGAGGCGCGCGCCGCGTTCCACGTCAAGGCGGAGACGACGCTCGTGAACAGCGGCGGGCTGACCAAGATCGACGGTTCCCAGATCCACCTTGGCTGAGAGGGCGAGATGTTCGCGAACACGCAGATGATGGGCATGTCTCTCGGCGCACCCGACGTGTGCCTCACGCCGATGCCGGCCCCGACCCCGGTCCCGTACCCGAACATCGCGATGCAGCCGATGGGCATACCGGCCGCGTACAACGTGCTGTTCATGTGCACGCCGGCGCACAACATGGCGACCACCGTGCCGCTCACGAACGGCGACAATCCCGGCGTCGCCCTCGGGGTCGCCTCGGGCATGGTGATGGGCCCGTCGCGGCACGTCACGGCGTCGTTCACCGTGCTCGCCGGCGGCATCCCGGCCACGCGACTGACCAGCATGACGATCACGAACTCGACGAACTGCCCGGCCGTATCCATCGTCCCGAGCCAGGTCAAAGTGCTCCTCCTCGCGCCGTGAGGGACCATAGCAGGCACCGCCTGGCGCTCATCACGAGCCGCTATGCGGCGCGGCAGCAAGAGAAGCTCGCGGGCGATCGCCGGGCCTTCGACGGCGCCTTCCGGGCGGTGAGCGGCGAGGTGATACAGCCCGTCCTCGAGGAGATCGCCTCCGAGCTCCGCTCCGCCGGCCACGTTCCGCGCATCGCGCTCGATGAGGAGCCCGAGGCGCCGAGCATCGCGCTCGAGCTCGGGATCCGGGGAGCGAGCGCCCCACAGGGGGCGGACCGCATCGCCTTCGCGGTCATCCAGCGGCGCGAGGCGCCGGAGGTCCTCGCCTACCTCGTCGTGAGGCCGCCGCCGATGGATCTCCTGCGTTTCGCGAGCCCGGCCGAGATCACCGCATACCCGGTGGAGCAGCTCGTGATCGACGCGATAGAGCACATCTTCGCGTGCCGCTCCGTGTGATGCCCACGGCCGTGCGCGGTCGGGCCCCCCCCGCGAACGCGCGCCGAGCACTGGTTATCCGATGGTGGGGGAGGGGGGCACTCTGTCGCGACGAGCGCGTCCGGGGAACAGCAGAGCGCCCGCCTCGCCAGCTCACTCGAGCTCGACCCTCAGAAGCTCACGCGCAGGGTCGCGCCCGTCGGGCCGACGGTGAGCTCGGGGGCCTGGACCGACACCTTGCGCGGGATGTCGTCGCGCACCCAGACCCGCTGGTTGCCGACGAGGCCCGCGACGAGCAGCACGAAGCCGGTCACCTGCGTGGCCCCGTCGAAGAGGAGGAGGGCGGCGGCGAGCCGGCCGCTGCCGCGGTCGACGTCGACTTCGTCGCCCGTGCCGAGCGTGATGAACGGGCCGCCCACGGGCACGAGCAGCGGCGAGTAGCTGGCGGCGTCGTTGCCTCCCTCGCTGAGGATGCTCCCCGCCGTCAGCGCCGAGAGCGCCCACGCGCTGGCGAGGACGATCGACCCCGCGATCACCAGCCGGCGGTTCATCTGCGTCTCGACGCGATAGCCCGCTGGCCGGATCCCGCCTTCCGTGAAGGTCAACGTTCGCGGCATGCCGAGGATGACGGACGGCGCATACGGCACGTAGCCCGGCGGCACGTGCTGGGGCGGCGGCGCGTATCCAGGTGGCAGCGCGTAGCCGGGCGGCGCGTAGCCGGGCGGCGCGTAGCCGGGCGGCGCGTAGCCGGGCGGCGCGTGGCCGGGCGGCACGCCGGCAGGGGACGGCGCGTAGCCGGACGGCGCCGCGCTCTGCGCGGACGGGGGGGCGTCGCTCTCCGCCGTGGCCGGCGCCGCGAGCGCGAGCGCTCCAACCAGCGTGGCCATCGAGAGGACGGTGCGGATCGCGGTCACGTGCGTCTCCCTTCGGGGTGAGGGCTGTCGGCGCAGGGGCACCAGCTCAGAATCTCCATCGGAGGGTGGCGGAGGACCCGCCGATCGAGACCTCGGGCCAGCGGGACGCAGCGAGCCCAGGGTCGCGTGAGCTCACCGTGAACTGGCGCTCGAGGTAGATGTCCTCGTTCGCGAGACCGGCGGCGTACAGGATGAGCCCGCCCACCTGGGTCACGGCGTCCATCGTGAGCCAGAAGATGCCCGCGCCCTCCGCTTCCAGGGTCCCTATCGCGATCATCGGGCCGGCGAACGGGATGAGCAGCGGCCCGAACTCGTCGAACTCGTCGTCGTCGAACGACGCGACGCCTGCGATCGTGAACGTGAGCGCGTACGGGATGCCGAACGTGAGCAGCCCCGCCGTGGCGAGCTTGCGGTCCGCCCTGCTCCGGAGCGCGTAGCCGCGCGGGATCGGGTCCCCCTCTTCGTACTCGATGGTCCGCGGGTTGGCCCACGGCGGGAGCGGCGGCGCCGGCAGGTAGTAGCCCTGCGGGATGGGCACCAGCGCGCCGCCCGCCGGAGCGATCGGGGCGGGCGCCGGAGCGATCGGGGCGGGCGCCGGAGCGATCGGGGCGGGCGCCGGAGCGATCGGGGCGGGCGCCGGAGCGATCGGGGCGGGCGCCGGAGCGATCGGGGCACCCGCTGCCGCGGGCGCCGTGCCTGGTGCGGCGGGCCTCGCCGCGTCGCCGCGTGCCGGCTTCGGCGGCGCGGCCTGCGCCTGCGCGGCCGCCGGCGCGGCGAGCCCGAGCAGCGCCGCGAGCACCGCGGCGGTCTGGACGCCGCGAGCGCGCGGCGCGGCGTCGCGGCGCAGCGGTACGGTACTCCCTTTCGTTTGCCCGATCGGCATGCTGGCTCCCGTCGCGCTCGCGCGACGACTCCGAGGAACTGTGCGGGTGGCTTCGGTGCAGCGAGGCCAGGATACGCAGACCGTTCACGAACTCAATCCGCCCGCACGGTGTGGACGGGCGCCCCGCAGGGAGTCCCGACGCTGGCGAGCCCGTCGCCCGCTCCGGCCGCACGATGGGCCACCTCTCGGCCATGCGCTGCACGCCGGAGGAGGCGCTCGTCGCCGCGAAGCCCGCGATGCCCCGCCCTCGGCGCATGCTGGGCTGCCGCTCCCCGGGCGCCGGCGGTGCCCGCGCTCACCCGCGCGATACCCGCCGTCGCCGAGCGTGGTCCGCGCGCCCGCGCGGCGCCGTCGCCCCGCCGCGCCATGAGCCGCCGGCGACGCGCCGTCCAACCGTGCACATGGGACAACCCTGACAGGTAAGCACTGTAGCGAGTGGACCCTGGGACAACCACGATGCGTAAGGGTCATGGCAAGTGGACGCCTGGGATAACCCTGACAGGTAAAGACTGTATGTCTCTCACCTGCTCTGGCTCAGCTCGCCACCGCCCCATCGGGCGCTACGCTGTTGTCTGATCAAGGGTGATGTCGCGGCCACCCCCATGGTGAGCTCGGCAGAACCATGGCCTTCCATGACATGGCGGCGACGACCGCCAGCGGAGGAGCGAGACGATGACAAGGACCTCATTCGTGGTGCTGGCGTGCGCGGCTGCCGCGCTGAGCAGCGCGTCGTGCGGAGGGACGGACAAGGGCAATCGGGCCACGGGCGGCGGCGATACGGGCAGCGGCACCACCGGCGGCGGCGGTACGGGCAGCGGCACCACCGGCGGCGGCGATGCGAGCGGCGGCGATACAGGCGGCGGCGCCACGTCAGGGACCGGCGCGCAGCCGGGGGCCGGCGAGCAGTTCTCCGTCGACGCGCAGGGCGGGACCTTCACAGCGGACGACGGCTTCATCCTCGAGGTGCCGCCGGGCGCGGTGAACGAGAACACGGTGATCACCATCGAGCGCATCGACGAGGCCCCCGAGGGCGCGGTGGGGCCCATGTACGTCCTCGGCCCGGAGGGCCTGACGTTCGAGAGGCCGATCACGCTCACGCTGCCGATCACCGTCGAGCTCAGGGCGGAGCTGGGTGACAACACGGTCCTCGGCGCCCATGGCTTCACCGCGCAGGAGGGCTCGGACGATTTCGCGCCGCTCGCGCGGCACGACGTCTCGAGGGTCAGCGTCGTCACGGAGACCGACCGCCTCTCGAGGATCTATCCAGGCATGATCCTGGCGACCCCGATGGCGAGCCTGCACCGCTATCCGAGCGCGCTGGCCACCGACGCGTCCTTCCTCTACTTCGCGAGCGGCGGCACCGAGGACGTCGCGACCGGGGACAACAACGACGGATTCATCTACCGCGTGAGGCTGGGCACCGCCGAGCCAGAGGCGATGATCCCCGCCGATCCCGATCCCAAGGCGCTGTGGGTCAACGACTCCCACGTGTACTGGGCGAGCGGCGGCGATGACGACCCGGTGATCCCCTCGGCGCTCCGGCGCGTCGACAAGGCGACCCTGGAGGTGGAGACGCTGGCCCAGATCGGCTATGTCGTGAGCGTCATCGGCGACGCGTCCGCCCTCTACTTCGGCGACGGCGATGGAGAGAACCTCTTCACGATGCCGCTCGACGGCGGCGAGCCGGTCGTCCTCGCGTCCGGCGCCGGGAGGCCCGCGTACCTCGCGCAGGACGCGCAGAACCTCTACTGGACCGGCGGCGCGGCGACCAACAAGGTCTACAAGGTGGCGAAGGCGGGCGGGGAGGTGACCGTCATCGCCGACAACGAGGCCGAGCCGGCCGGGATCGCGGTGGACGCGGCGTTCGTCTACTGGGCCAACGCGGGCGACGGCGGGGTGTTCAAGGCGCCCATCGCCGGAGGACAGAAGACCTTGATTTATCGGGGGGACTCGATGGCGGAGCTGGCCCTCCGGGGCTCGACGCTGTTCTCGACGGACACGCGCGGGAACCGCAGCGTCAACGCGCACGATCTCGAGAGCAACAGGACCGTCCTGCTGGCGTTCGGGCAGCCCGTCCCCTGGCGTGTCATCGCCCCGGAGGGGCAAAACGTGTTCTGGTCCAACGCCGGCGACTACCGCTACGAGGGGCAAGTCGCGTCCTACAACGCTCCTTGAGCGTCCGTGTCCCGGCGGCGGGTGGTGGGGTCGCTTCGCTGAACGTGGGGGGCTCTTGAGCCGCCAAGGACGCGCGGCGGCGCTCACGTCGTGACGCCGTCGCCGCGCCCGCGCGTCGTCGCCACGATCGTGGCCCCGGCGCTCACCAGCCAGGATCGAGCGCCGGCGCGACGGGCACGAACGGACCGACCTCACCAAGGTTCCAGCCGCCGTGGCGGAAGCAGGCGCCCGAGCCGCCGGTGCGCACGCCGCAAAGGAGGTCGTACCCGCCTTCGATGAACGTGAAGCGCCCGGCGTCGATCGGCATGTCGGCGCCATCGTAGCGCTTGCACGCGAGGGCCCCCTCGGCGTCGAGCGCGCACACCGCTCCGGCCGTGGCGGTGATGGAACAGGTGGAGGCGCGCGCCTCCATCGCCCTGCCGATGGAGGAGGTTGTCGCCTCCATCGCCGGGTCGAGCGGCGGTCTGCCCCACGACCTGCGTCGCGATCTGCGCTGCGAGAGCATCGAGGGCACAGGAGCGCTCAGGGGATCGTCGCAGGCACGCTCCCTGCTCTCTGGCTGGTTGCGGGGGCGGGGGCGGCCCGAGCGGCCGGCATACCAAGGGAGTCACACCATGAAGATTGCTGCGTATCATCTCGGTCTCGGTCTCATCACCTTCTCGATGGTCACGGGCTGCGTGGCGGCGGACGCCGGCAGCTTCGACGAGGAAGACACGGCGGAGAGCGCCGAGGAGCTCGGAGGAAACCCTGACCCCTGCGCGATGGGGACCGCCCCGAACTTCACCAGCCCGCAGCTCACCGCGGTCGGAGCAAGCGAGACCTACGTCCGCGCCTACCAGTGGATCGACGGCATCTGTCCGGACATCGGGCAGGATCGAGCGACGACGATCGTGGATTTCCCCGTGCCCGGCTATTACCAGCACCAGATCCCGGAGACATACCGCTTCGACGTGCAGCCTACCTTCTGGGGGGCCTCCTCCACCTCGTGGAGCAACGCGTCGCAGGCGATGAGCGACTGCGCGAACACCAAGATGGCCACGCGCGTGCAGCGCTGGGACGCGGCCACGAGCCAGTTCGTGCAGCTCACGTACAAGGAGCAGGCGGGCACGTGGCTCTGGGACAACCCGCTGACCGGCCGCGGGCACTGCTCGACGCCGGCGTTCGTCTACTACCACGAGAACTACGGGACCGCGCAGCAGGTCGCCACGACCAAGTACCGCGTCCGCACCTGGGCCACGCAGCCCGACGGCTCCCACGCGTCCGTCTGGATCACGGGGACACACACGAGCTTCTAGCCCTGCCCATCGCTCCATCCGGGCGGGCTGGCGCGAGCAGCGATCCGCTGTTCGCGCGAAGCGCCTTGAATCCCCACGGATCCTCGAGGCAGCTGGAAGCCCGGCGACGGGTAGAATGCTATTCTGGGGTCGAGGAGCGCCCATGCCCGATCCGCACGACCTGCAACGATTCGTGGACGCGCAGGCTCCGGTCTATGACCGCGTCCTGGTCGAATTGCGCCGAGGAGAGAAGACCAGCCACTGGATGTGGTTCATTTTTCCGCAGCTGAAGGGCCTGGGCCACAGCGCCATGGCTGAGAGGTACGGCATCGCTTCGAAGGGCGAAGCCGAGGCGTATCTGCAGCACCCGACGCTCGGTCCGAGACTGCTGGAGTGCACTCGCCTCGTGAACCAGATCGAGGGGCGCTCGCTCTACGGCATCTTCGATAGCCCCGATGACATGAAGTTCTGCTCGTCGATGACCCTGTTCTCCCGCGCGGCCCCCGGCGAGGGGGCGTTCCTCACGGCGCTCGACAAGTACTGCGGCGGCGAGCCCGATCCGCGAACGCTCGCGCTGCTCGGGTAGCGCCGGCCGTCGCCGGACGCGCCGCTGGATCGCCCCCCGTGGGTGGATCGTCGACGCGCTCGCGTCGCGTCGCGTCGCGTCGGGCGCACCCTCCTTGCCTGTAACATTCCGATGTCACGGTTTCTGTCGGCTCGCGCGGGAACCAGCACCACCGACGTTGCGGACACCACGTCCCAGGGTGCCAGCTCAAGATTTCGCCCTGGGCGGCC
The DNA here is from genome assembly GCF_051527395.1 of Sorangium sp. So ce281. Taxonomy (NCBI): domain Bacteria; kingdom Pseudomonadati; phylum Myxococcota; order Polyangiales; family Polyangiaceae; genus Sorangium; species Sorangium sp. So ce281. Next base: position 7,448,891 of record NZ_CP150322.1, on the reverse strand, counting down.
GTCTGGAACCGAGGCAACGCAATTTCCTACTTGATCCGCCGTCGTGGACGGACGAGGGAGCCGGCGCTCGCTCCGGCCGGGGGCGACCGAGAGGACCATCACCCGTGGATGCATTGTCGTACCAGTCGCTCGTAACGGGCGCCGTCGCGCTCATGGTCGCACGCACGTTCTACGTGCGTGTCAAGAGGGCCCCTGAAGGCAACGAGACGATGGCGCGCATCGCGCGCTACGTCCGCGAGGGGGCGATGGCCTTCCTCGCGCGCGAGTACAAGGTGCTCGCCGTCTACGCCGCCGTCGTCTTTGCGCTCCTGGCCGCGACGCTCGGGCTCCTGTCCGCGGGCGCGTTCGCCGCGGGCGCGTTCCTGTCGCTCATCGCCGGCTTCTTCGGCATGAAGGCCGCGACGTACGCCAACGTTCGCACGGCCGAGGCCGCGCGCGCGCACGGCAAGGCCACCGCGCTCGTCACCGCGCTCGACGGCGGCGCCGTCATGGGCCTCTGCGTGGCGGGGCTCGGCCTCATCGGCCTGGGCGGCATCTACGCCCTGTTCCGCAGCCACGAGCACCTCGCGACGATCGTCCACTCGTTCGCCGTCGGCGCGAGCTCGATCGCGCTCTTCGCCCGCATCGGCGGCGGCATCTACACGAAGGCCGCCGACGTCGGCGCCGACATCGTCGGCAAGGTCGAGGCGAACATCCCCGAGGACGACCCCCGCAACCCGGGCGTCATCGCCGACAACGTCGGGGACAACGTCGGCGACATCGCGGGCATGGGCGCCGACATCTACGAGAGCTACGTGGCCGCGGTCGTCGCCGCGATCGCGCTCGGCCTCACGCTGCCGATCGCCAAGCTGCAGCAGCTCGCGCCGTCGATGGGCGAGCAGGAGCTCCGCGCGATGGCCGTGTCGCTGCCGCTGCTGCTCGCGACGATCGGCCTGGCGGTCTCGGTCGTCGGCATCTTCATCACGCGCGCGCTCAAGAACCTGCCGCCGGCCCGGGTGCTGCGCCTCGCGCTCATCGTCCCGCCGTTCCTCGTCGTGCTCGCGGCGGCCGGCATCCTCCCGGGGCTCGGCTTCAGCTCCGGCGCCGTCGTCACCCTCGCGGCCGGCGCGGCGGGCGGCGCCATCGTCGGCCTCGTGACCGACTACTACACGTCGATGGGCCCCATCCACAAGGTGGCCCAGAGCTCGCTCACCGGCCCCGGCACCAACGTCATCCGCGGCATCGCGGTCGGCCTCGAGAGCGTCGCGATCCCCCTCATGACCCTCGTCGCCGTGGGCTGGATCTCGAACCACTACCTCGGCCTCTACGGCATCGCGCTCGCCGCGGTCGGCATGCTCGCGGGCACCGCGATCGTCATGACCGTCGACGCGTACGGCCCGATCGCCGACAACGGCGGCGGCATCTCCGAGATGGCCGGCCTCGGCAAGGAGGTCCGCGCGATCACCGACGAGCTCGACGCGGTCGGCAACACCACCGCCGCCGTCGGCAAGGGCTTCGCGATCGGCTCGGCGGTGCTCACCGTCGTCGCGCTGTTCGCCGCCTTCAACATGGAGGTCGACGCGGTCCGCCGCGCGAAGGGCCTCCCGGAGCTCGTGCTGTACCTGACCGACGCCAAGGTCCTCATGGGGCTGCTCTTCGGCGCGCTCCTCCCGTGCCTCGTCGGCGCGCTCACGATGACCGCCGTCGGCCGCGCGGCCGGCGCGATCGTCGAGGAGATCCGCCGTCAGTTCCGCGAGATCCCCGGCCTGCTCGAGGGCAAGCCGGGCGTCGACCCGCAGCCGAAGGTCATCGTCGACATCGCCACGTCGGCCGCCATCCGCGAGATGATCGCGCCCGGCGCCATCGCGGTGCTCGCGCCGGTCGTCGTCGGCTTCGTGGCCGGCCCCGAGGTCCTCGCGGGCACGCTGGCCGGCGCGCTCGTCGTCGGCGCGGTGCTCTCGCTGATGATGGCGAACGGCGGCGGCGCCTGGGACAACGCCAAGAAGCACATCGAGAAGGGCGGTCTCGACGGCCACGCGAAGGGCTCCGACGCCCACAAGGCCGCCGTCGTCGGCGACACCGTGGGCGATCCCTTCAAGGACACCTCGGGCCCCGGCATCTCGATCCTCATCAAGGTGATGGGCGTCGTGTCGCTCCTCATCGCTCCGCTCATCGCCTGAGCGGACGCGCCGTCACGGCGAGCAACGAGAGAGAACGCGGCCCTCGCCGGCCGCGTTCTCGCTTTTGTGGCTTCACGCACGGCTCTCGTCCTGCCTCGGCCGTCGGATTTCCTCTGCTGACAGCGGCGCTGCCGTGCTGTAAATGGCCTGTCTTCGGCGGGGGAGAAGGATGGCCGGGTGAGGATCAGCCGCCGCTCGCAGGTGCCGCCGTTCGCGGTCATGCAGGTGCTCGCCGCCGCCAACGCGCGGCGCGCGGCGGGTGAGCCGGTCATCAGCCTGTGCGCGGGCCAGCCGGGCTCAGGGGCGCCCGCCGCCGTGCGCGCGCGGGCGGCCGCGCTCCTCGCGGAGGGCGACCTCGGGTACACCGAGGCGCTCGGCATCCCGGCGCTGCGCCGCGCGCTCGCGGAGCACTACGGCCGCTGGTACGGCGTGGACCTCGACCCGTCGCGCGTCGCCCTCACCACGGGGTCGTCGGGCGGGTTCCTGCTCGCGTTCCTCGCGGCGTTCGAGGCGGGTGACCGCGTGGCGCTCGCTCGCCCGGGCTACCCGGCGTACCGGAACATCCTTCGCTCCCTCGGGGTGGAGGTGGTCGAGCTGCCGTGCGGCCCGGAGAGCCGCTTCCAGCTGACGACGTCGCAGCTCAGGGCCGCGTGCGAAGGCGCAAAGCTCGACGGCGTGGTCCTGGCGAGCCCGGCGAACCCGACGGGGACGATGGTCGACGCCGCGGAGCTCGACGCGATGGCGCGCTGGTGCGCGGAGCACGGCGTCCGGCTGGTGAGCGACGAGATCTATCACGGCCTCACGTACGGCCCGTGGGCCGGGCGCCAGGCGACGGCGGCGCGCCACGCCGACGCGGGCGCCGTCGTCGTGTCGAGCTTCTCGAAGTACTGGGCCATGACGGGCTGGCGCCTGGGGTGGCTCGTGCTGCCGCCGGAGCTCGTCCCGACGGTCGACGCGCTGGCGGGGAACCTCGCGCTGTGCCCGCCCGCCCTGGCGCAGCACGCGGCGCTCGCGGCCCTGACCCCGGAGGCGTACGCCGAGGCGGACCGGCGGGTGGAGGGCTACGCGGCCGCGCGCGACCTGCTGCTGCGGCGGCTGCCCGAGCTCGGCTGGAAGGTCGCCCCGCCCGACGGCGCCTTCTACCTGTACGCCGACGTCGGCACGGACGACTCGGTCGCGTGGTGCGAGCGGCTGCTCGCCGACACGGGCGTGGCGCTCACGCCGGGCGCGGACTTCGACGGCGAAGGCGGCGCGCGGTACGTCCGGCTGTCCTTCGCGGCCCCGGTCGAGCAGGTCGACGAGGCGGTGACGCGGATCGTCGCCTGGCAGCGCCAGCGCGCGCGGTGACCGGCGGGGGGTCGCTGGGGGTGCCCGGGGAGCTCACGAGGCGGCGCGCGTCTCCTTCGGCTTCCGCCGGCCCGCTGGCATGAGCACGGCCCGCCAGGCACGCTGCTGGGCGTCGGCGCGCTCTCCGACCCCGATCACCTGGTCGAAGTCGAGGCCACCGCGGTCATCGACTGAGCGCGGCAGCGTGGCCCTCGAGCTTCGCGCCGCTTCCGCCGTTGCCGGTGAGCTGGGTCTGGTACAACGCGTGGTAGGCCCCCCCTGCGGCGAGGAGCTCCGCGTGCGTGCCGCGCTCGACGATGCGGCCTGCGTTCATGACGAGGAGCATGTCGGCGTCGCGGATCGTCGAGAGGCGATGCGCGATGACGAAGCTCGTGCGCTGGGCGCGCAAGGCCGCCATCGCGCGCTGGACGAGCACCTCGGTCCGGGTGTCGACCGAGGAGGTCGCCTCGTCGAGGATCAGGATCGCCGGGTTCGCGAGGAACGCGCGGGCGATCGTGATGAGCTGCTTCTCGCCGGCGCTCAGGTTGCCCGAGTCCTCGTCGATCACCGTATCGTAACCGGCGGGCAGGGCGCGCACGAAGCGGTCGACGTGCGCCGCGCGCGCCGCCTCCTGGATGTCGGCCTCGGTCGCGGCGGCGTTGCCGAACGCGATGTTGTCGCGGATCGTGCCCGAGAACAGCCATGTATCCTGCAGCACGATACCGAGCTTCGCGCGCAGCTCGCGGCGCGGCAATCGCGCGATGTCGACGCCGTCGATCAGGATCCGGCCGCCGTCGAGCTCGTAAAACCGCATCAAGAGGTTCACGAGCGTGGTCTTGCCGGCGCCGGTCGGGCCGACGATCGCGACCGTCTGGCCTGGCAGGATCGTGAGGTCGAGGTCCTCGATGAGGGGCTCGTCGGGCTTGTAGCGGAACGTGACGTGCTCGAACCGGACCTCGCCGCTCACTTTCGGCAGGGCCGCGGGCGGGGTGGCGTCGGGTGACTGGCCCTGTTCGTCGAGCAGCTCGAACACCCGCTCTGCAGAGGCAACACCCGATTGCAGGACGTTCGTGACGGACGCGAGCTGGCCGAGCTGCTGAGAGAACTGGCGCGAGTACTGGATGAACGCTTGCACGCTGCCGAGCAGCATCGCGCCCGACGCGACGCGCAGGCCGCCGATGACGGCGATGGCGACGTAGGTCAGGTTCCCGACGAAATTGACCGCCGGCATGATGATGCTGGACATGAACTGCGCGCGGAAGCTGGTCTCGAAGAGCTCCTGGTTCGTCGACTGGAAGCGGGCCTCGACGTCGCGGCGCCGCCCGAGCACGTTGACGAGCGCGTGGCCGGTGAACGCCTCCTCGATCTGGCCGTTGAGCACGCCGACCTGCGCCCACTGCGCGACGAATTTCGCCTGCGCGCGCTTCGCGACCGCCGCGGTCGTGAGCACCGAGAGCGGCACGGTGAAGAGCGTGATCACCGCGAGCACCGGCGAGATCACGACGAGCATGACGACGATGCCGAGGAGCGTCAGCGCGCCGTTCATGATCTGCGTCAGCGTCTGCTGCAGGCCCTGCGCGACGTTGTCGATGTCGTTCGTGACGCGGCTCAAGAGCTCGCCGTGCGGGCGGCCGTCGAAGTAGGCGAGCGGCAAGCGGGCGAGCTTGTCCTGAGCCTCGGCGCGGAGCCGTCGCACGGCGTTCTGCACGACCTCGTTGAGCAGGTAGCCCTGCAGCCAGGCGAACAGCGACGCGCCGGCGTAGAGCGCCATCACGAGCAGGAGCAGCTCGGCGAGCTCGCGGAGCTGGATGCCGCGGCCGGGGACGACGTCCATGTGGCCCACGAGCTCGGCGAGCCGCGCCTGGCCGGAGCGCTGGAGCTCCGCGACGGCCTCGGCCTTCGTGGCGGCCGCCGGGAGGCGAGCGCCCATCACGCCGGAGAAGATGATGTCCGTCGCGCGGCCGAGCAGCTTCGGGCCGGCCAGGCCGAGCCCCACGCTGAGCAGCGAGCAAGCGAGCACGACCGCGAGGCGCGCGCGCTCGGGGGCGAGGCGGCCGAGGAGGCGCCGCGCGGAGGGGGCGAACTGCTTCGCCTTCTGCGGCGGCGCGGCCCCCATGCCGAAGGGGCCGCGCGGCAGGACCGGGGAGCGCGCCCCCGCGGGGGCGGCGGGCGGGGGACCCGCGTGACGCGCGCTCATGCGGCCACCGCCGCATCGCGCTGCGAGGCCACGATCTCGGCGTACGTCGGGCACGACGCGAGCAGCTCGCCATGCTTGCCCTGGCCGACGATCTCGCCGTTGTCGAGCACGAGGATCTGGTCCGCGTCGACGATGCTCGACACGCGCTGGGCGACGAGGATCACCGTGGCGGCGCGCGTGCGCTCGGCGAGCGCGGCCCGCAGCCGGGCCTCGGTCGCGACGTCGAGCGCGGAGAAGGCGTCGTCGAACAGGAAGACGCGCGGCCGGCGCAGCAGGGCGCGGGCGATCGACAGCCGCTGGCGCTGGCCGCCGGAGACGTTCGTGCCGCCCTGCCCGATCGGCGTGTCGAGCTTGCGCGGCATCGCCTCGACGAAGTCGCGCGCCTGCGCGGCGGCGAGGGCCGCCCAGAGCTGCTCGTCGGTGGCCGCGGGGTCGCCGTAGCGCAGGTTCGAGGCCACCGTGCCGGAGAACAGGAAGGCCCGCTGCGGCACGAGCCCGATGCACGACCAGACCGCCTCGAGGGCGAGCATGCGCGCGTCGACGCCGTCGAGCCGGACCTCGCCCCTCGTCGGGTCGATGAGCCGCGCGATCAGGTCGAGCAGCGTTGTCTTGCCCGAGCCGGTGCTGCCGATGATCGCGGTGACCTGCCCGGGGCGCGCCACGAACGAGATGCCGCGCAGGACGGGCAGCTCGGCGCCCGGATAGCGGTACTCGACGTCTCGCAGCTCGACGAGGCCGGCCGGCTCGACGAGCGTCACGGGCTGGTCGGGAGCGCGCACCGACGGCTCGGTGTCCAGCACCTCGACGATGCGCTCCGAGCACGCGGCCGCGCGCGGCAGCATGACGGCCATGAACGTCACCATCATCACGGCCATCAGGATCTGCACCAGGTAGGCGAGGAACGCCGTCATCGAGCCGATCGCGAGCGTGCCGTCCGCGATCCGGTGCGCGCCGAACCACAGGACGGCGACGCTCGAAGCGTTGAAGACGAACATCACGGTCGGGAACATCAGCGCTTGCAGGCGCCCGATGCGCAGCGCGGTCTCGGTGAGGTCGCCGTTCGCGCGCTCGAAGCGCGCCGCCTCGGCGCGCTCGCGCACGAAGGCGCGGATCACGCGCACGCCGGTGATCTGCTCGCGCAGCACGCGGTTCACGGTGTCGATGAGGGGCTGCATCCGCCGGAACTGCGGCACCATCCGCGACATGATCGCGACGACGGCGCCCGCGAGCAGCGGCACCGCGATCGCGAGCAGCCAGGCGAGCGACCCGTCCTCGCGCAGCGCCATCACGATGCCGCCGACGCACATGATCGGCGAGAGGACGAGCATCGTACAGCCCATCATCACCACCATCTGCACCTGCTGGACGTCGTTGGTCGTGCGCGTGATGAGCGACGGCGCTCCGAACCGCGACAGCTCGCGCGCGGAGAACTCGCCGACGCGGTGGAACACCGCCGCGCGCAGGTCGCGGCCGAAGCTCATCGCGACGCGCGCGCCGGCGTAGTTCGCGGCGACCGAACACACGATCTGGACGCCGGTGATCGCGAGCATGATCGCGCCGAGCTCCAGGATCCGCGGCGTGTCGCCGAGCGCGATGCCCTGATCGATGATGTCGGCGTTCAGGCTCGGCAGGTACAGCGAAGCGAGCGTCGCCACGAGCTGGAACGCGACGACGAGCGCGAGCAAGCGCACCTGTGGGCGCAGGAAGCGGCGCAACAGCTGCCTCAGCAAGGCTCCTCCTCTTCGGGGCGGCGGCGGATACCATCGAGCAGGATCGCCACGACCTCCGCGGCGGTCAGGGGCATGCCGTCGGTGATCCGCGGGTGCGTGCCCGCGAACGTCATCATGCGCAGTAGCCGCGCTGCATACGCCGGATCGCAGCGCAGCTCGTCGCGCGACGCCTCGAACAGGCGCTCGAGCTGCACGTGAACCTGCTCATCCTGGCGCGGCGTCTGAGCGCACCCGGACTCGGGGCGTACGGGGGGCGGCATCGTCATGCCGAGCATCGAGATGAGCTGCCAGATGCCCTCGACGCGGCGCTGCAGGACCTCGACCGCCTGGATCAAGCGATCGCGCAGCGGCGCCGCGAGATCGATGCGCTCCAGCTCCCGCAGCGTCGGCGCCGGATCGAACAGGGTCGCGATCGCGGCCTGGATCAGCGACTCCTTGTCGGGGAACACGCGGAAGAGCGTCCCTTCCGCGGTGCCGGCGGCCATCGCGATCTGAGCCGTCGTCACGTTGCGGCCGTACAAGCGCAGCAGCGGGATCGTCGCCGCGATGATGCTCGCGCGACGCTCCTCCGGACGCAGGGGAGGAGCTCGCCGGCTAGGTGGTGCCATGCGTCCCGTGTACCGGAGTGAGCGCTCACTCGTCAAGAGTGAGCGCTCACTCACTCGGTCTGCAGACGGGATCGGGGCCTTATTTCGTGGTCAACATCCGGGTCACGGTCTGCCGCGTTCTGTCCCTCGACGGCCAGCCGGCGCGTCCGGCGCGTCCGGCGCGTCCGGCGCGTCCGGCGCGCTGGCCTCGCCCTCGCCCGGCGTCCCCGCCGGCTCCTTCTGCTGCTGCTGCTCGACGACGAAGAGGACCCCATCGATGGTGTACCCCGCGACCCGGTTGACGAGGCGGATCGCCACGTGGACGCCGGACACCATGGTGTCGTGGACGAGCCGGATCCCCCTCACCGGCGCCGCGATGGGAGGAATCTGCTCCAGCAGGTCGAAAGGCAGCTTCGCCGCGTGCTTCTGCAGGCGCTCCACGGCCCGCGAGCCGTGGTCGACCGCGTCCTGCACGAGGTCCTTCAGGCCGCGCCACCGATCCATCACGCCGCCTCCTCGCACCACGCGCGGATCTGCGCGTAGACGCCCGGGTCGCGGGCCAGGCGCAGGTGGCCGAGCGCCGGCATGATCCGCACGTGCTCCTGCGGGAACGGCGAGCACCGGTCCCTGGCCACCGCCCTCCCCGTGGCGCTCCTCAGCGGGACCACCGCGTCCCCGAACAGGAGCGAGAGCCGCGGGTCGGTCGTGAGCGCACCGGCGATGAGGTGGTGGCGGACGTGCGGGAGCAGGGGAACGGGATGGCGCCGGTTCTGGAGCAGGGCGTCCGCGTCGGCGCCCTCCCAGTCCTCTCGGCGCAGGTTGGCATAGGCGAGGTCCTTGATCCCGCCGCTCCGGAGGTTCGCGATGTCGGCGATGAGCTTCGTGTACGGATTGTCGATGCGCCCGAGCGCCCACGTGACGGCGCTGCCAAGGCGCTCCGCCGGGGCGCCGACGTGGGGTGTGCCGAGATAGAAGGCCCGCTTCAGCAGGGGCAGCCACCTCCGCCCCTTGCCGCTCGCCGCGTGCGCGGCGCTGCGCGCGACCAGGCCACCCATGCTGTGGCCGATGAGGGCCAGCTCCTCCACGGGAACGGGATAGCGACAGACGAGCTCCTCGAGGAGGACATCCAGGGCCTCCCCGTTCTCGGAGACACGGAGACCGCTATTGTACCGCACGTAGAGCGGCGTGTAGCCGAGATCGCGCGCGAGCAGCGATCCGTACGTCTCGCCGTCCGGCATCGCCCAGACGTCCTCGGTGCTCATCAGCCCGTGCACGAGCACGACGACGCGCGGCGTGGCCGACGCAGCGGCCGCGGGGAGCGCCCCGGTGAGCGGCACCGGGCGCCCATCGCGGACGAGCTGCATCGCGGTCGCAAGGCCATTGGCGGTCCGCCTCAGGTAGTCGCCGAGGAATCCATTGAGGACAGCAATGGCCGATTCCAGGTTGTTTCCCATGCGATGAGCCAGCCTGCGTTCTAGCATGGTGCCGCGCCGGGTGCCCCTCCGCAGATCGGCGCCCGCGCTCCCGAATCGCGTTTGGACTTCCTTCCATGAAACACAAAGGGGCCGCGCAGCTCAGCCGAAAGGCCTTCGACGATGGATTCGAAGTTTCGTTCGGTGATGAACGGCATCAACAATGCGGGCACGTCGACCCAGGGGACCCGAATGCCGTAGGGGGAATTCACAGGCGTAGTCGCCCGAGCGCGCTATCTCGCTCTGCCCGTGACCCCGGTAACTCCAGTGGACCAGGTGGGTCGTCATTGCGAGGGCGCTTACAAGGTGCTTCCAGAAGTTCTCCGTCGTGCTGAGGCCGTTCGTGAGGACGACGGGCGGTCGATCTCGCAGCTGCACCTCGTCGCCTGGGCGCTGGTGCGTGTGCCACGCGATGCGCGTCCCATCGCTTGCAACGATGTGCTGCAGGATCGAACCTTCCATGATGGGAACGGACGGTAGCATGCGCGACCTCACGACCAGCCCCAGGGGGGCCGTAACACCCAGCCAAAGAGGAGGAGGGCGCGATCGCGGACCAGGAAGGCGCGGGGCGCCTGGTTGGTGTGCCCTATGGCTCGACCCCGGCGACGTGCCCCGTGCTTGGCGCGCGTGGCGTGAGGCGAGCGGGATCACGACGGGCGCGCTGTTTCGAGGCGTCAACCGACACGGCAAGCTGACGCCGCATCGCCTCGATGGGCGGGACGTCGCGCGCATCCTGCAGCGCGCCGCCGGAGCCGCGGAGCTGCAGATCGAGGAGCTCGGCGGGCACTTCCTGAGGGCGGGGTTCATCACCGCGGCCGCGCTCGCCGGCAAATCCGAGCGCGACATCATGAACCACACTGGCCACCGCTCGCGCGTGCAGGTGCGTCGCTACATCCGGCACGGGCGGCTGTTCACAGACAACGCCGCGCAGAACATCGGGCTATAAACGCCGCAGGCGATGGCGAGAGGACCTCGAAGGCGAACTCGGGTTTCACCACGGTGGGAATCTAGGGGGCGTGGGCGAGATCGAGGCTGTCCCTCCGGGCGCGTTGCTGCGGCGCGAGGGTCGCCAGCGAACACCGGTGTTTGTTCGAGCGGTGCACCCGGTGCCCGACTCCCTGGACCACCACCCGGGTTGTGGTTCGGCGTGCATCCGGTTCGAGGCATGCGTGGATTGTGACGATCCGTCGAGGGGCTACCCGACGACGATTACATCTCCCCATCGACGACATTTACGACATGGGCTTTCTCACCGAGGTGAGCATCGCGTTGTGCTCGCCCACGGCAAGGCTCTCCACTTCGCTCCGACTCCGCAAAGCTGAGCACTTTCGTGGCTTGCCGTGGCCTGCGCGCGACGCGGTCGTGGCCTCGGGCGAGGGCAGACGGGTGCTCCGCAGGGGGCTCTGGCTCCAGGTTGTAGTTGTCGCCGATGGGTACATGTAATTGTCGCCAGGCATTCTCAGGCGCAGAACAAGAGCGCCGCGGCGACGTCGGTCATCGTCTGGTGGCGTTTGCTCGCGTCGAAGTGAGTCATTTTCTTGATCAAGTCGTTGAACCGCCGCTCCTGGGTGGTGTGGCCCGAGAGGACGTCTTGCTGAATGCCGGAGAACGGCGGCGCGATCGGGCGCCGGCGACCGAGGACCATCTCGGCGAGGACGATGCCGAGCGAGTACACGTCGCCCGGGGCTTCGCACCGGCCCGTGTTCCACTGCTCCATGGAGCAGTAATAGAAGGTGCCGACCGGGCCTTTGGTCTTGAGGTCAAGGACCTTGGAATGTTGGTGGATGAACTGTCCGAGGCCCCAGTCTGCGATGACGGGGTTGTTGCTGGAGTCGATCAGGATGTTCTCGGGCTTGATGTCGCGGTGGATGAAGTTGTGCTGGTGGGCGTAGGCCAGCGCGCTGGTGACGCTCATCGCGAAGTTGACGACCCAGGAAAGGGCGATCGGGCCGTTGTGCTCGTTGAGCAACTTGCGGAGGCTACCCGGGTACTTGGGCATCGTGTAGGTGCGCTCGTAGCCGGGCAGGCTTTCGCCGACGCACTTGACAATACCGGGATGGTCCATCGTCTTGAGGAGCTCGATTTCACGCTCGAAGCGGGCTTGTGCTCCCGGGTCGTCCGCCCATTTGGGCCCGAGCTTCTTGAGCGCGAGCCGCGCGCCTCTCGGGTAAGGGCCGTTGTCGGAGATGATCTCCACCTCTTCGACGGTGCCGAGACCTCCCTCTCCGAGGGGTCCGATGGTGCGAATGTGGAAGACGATCGGTGGGTTCATGAACGGTTCGGCCTTTCGGATGCAGGGCGTGAGCGTGCGGTCCTGCTGCTGGCTTCAGAGCCACAGCGGACGCAGGGCATCGACGCGGACAGAAGGAGGTCCCGCTCCACTGGGGTTCAGCGGAGCAGCGAGCAAGATTGCCACTCTGTTGGAAGCGCGCAACCGAGGACGACGGAAATTAGCTCAAGGTGGGTACAGCGGGCTCGTTCTGCAAGGGGGAAGGGGGCATAGGCGCTTCCGGGCAACCTCGACACTTCCCCAGAAACCGCGGCCGATTCGTTCCACAATACGCGGCCGGGCGGCCGTCGTGAGGGCGCTCCGAGCTTCGGGAACCTGGAGGCTAAGCGAGCACGGCCCGCTGCGCTGGCGAGGTCATGTGCGAAGTTGAAATGCCACATGTCAGATTTGGAATTTCACCGAGGCTGCGGGCGTGGCGCCGGCGTTCGACGGGCCGGCGCAGTACCTCGAGGCGCTCGCCATCGAGCTGGAGACGGAGCCCTGGCCGCCCGAGCCGGAGCGCCTGCAGTGGCACAGTGGCACCACATCAGCGTCGCCGGCCTTGTCGGCGCCGCGATCGCCGAGGTCTTCTACGCGCCGGCCGGTCGGGCCCGCGCCGGGACACAACGGCCCCCTCGTCGGACGCGCCCGGGGGGGGGCCGCTGCTCTCGGACCTCAGCGAGCAGGGGCCATGGCCAGGACGATCTTGCCGCGCGGGCGGGGGCGAGCGCCCTCGAGCATCTCATGCGCGACGCGGACCTCGGCGAGCGGCAGCACGGCGCCGATGTCGACCGAGAGCTCGCCCGCGTCGAGCAGGGCGGCGATGCGGTCGAGGTGGGCCGCCGTGACGTCGACGAGGAAGAAGCTTGCCCGCACGCCGCGACGGGCGGCCTCCTCGCGATCAGGGGTCGACACCGCAGAGACCAGGGCGCCACATGGCTTGAGCACGGCGAAGGACCGCGCCTGCGTCTCGCCACCGACGAGGTCGATGACGGCATCGACGTCCTTGGCGGCATCCTCGAAGCGCTCGCTCCGGTAGTCCACGACGACGTCCGCGCCGAGGCTGCGGACAAAGTCGCGATCCTTGGCCGAGGCCGTGGCGATCACACGGGCGCGGGCCCGGCGCGCGAGCTGCACCGCGTACGCGCCGACGCTGCCGGCCGCACCGTGCACCAGCACGGTCTGTCCGGCTTCGAGCTGGGCCTGATCGAACAGCGCCTGCCACGCCGTGACCGCGATGACCGGCACGGAGGCGGCCTGCACGTCGGAGAGCCGGAGGGGCTTGCGCGTCACCATGCACGCCTGCGCCACGGCATAGTCCGCGTGTGCGCCGGTGAAGCGCCTGTTGGTGGCGCCAAAGACCGCCGCGCCCGGCGCGAGGTCAGTCACCTCGGGGCCGACCGCGGCCACGGTACCAGCGAGGTCCGAGCCGAGCGTCAGCGGCAACGGCTGGGGCAGCACGCTCCTGCCGGCACGAATCCAGGCGTCCCACGGCCCGACCCCGGCCGCCGCGACGCGGACCAGCACCTGGCCCGGGCCGGGCAGCGGGACCGGCACCTTGTCGATGGTGATGACCTCGGGGCCGCCGAACCGGTGGACTCGGGCGGCGTCGGTCGAGCTGGGAAGCATCGTCGTGAACGTGGTGCGGACCTGGTGAACGTCGAGGGAGCGCGCCGCGCGGAAGAGGTCGCGAGGTCAGCCGTGAACGGGCGTGCCCAGGACAAAGAACCTGGAGTTCCTCCGCACACGACGTCTCATGCCGGGGCACTTGGCCACATCATCCGGGCAGTTCGCGCGCACCTTGAGCATCAGCAGCTCCGACGAGAAATCCATCAGCAGCAAGCCGACACCCCAGAGCATCCGTTCCTCCGCACCACACCGGGCGCTGGTGGCCGGACACCGGTGCTCAGCGCCGGCGAACCGAGCTCGGGCACGAGCGCCGGCGACGAGGACCTCTGTTGACGCTCAGGCTAGCTGATGGTCCGCCGAGCAGGCTCCTGGATGGCCATCGCAGGCGTGCGCGGTTGCGCTCAAGGAGAGCGATGGCCATCGCTCGGACGCGCGCCGCAGAGCGGCTCGCAATGGCCATCATCGTTCGTGGCCCTCAGCGCCGGCGAGGTGTCCCTTCGCCAGCGCCGAGGGGGCTGTTGACAGTCACGCAGACTGATAGTCCGCCGAGCAAGCCCCTTAACGGCCATCGTGGACGCGCTTGCGGGGGGCGTAGCGAATGCACGGAAAATCTGAGCGCTTAACCGTAACGCGTTCCGCGAGGGCCTGGCGCCTGGGCCGGACTCGCTCTTCTTCCGTGATGAGGCTGAGCCAGCTGCGCGGGCATCCCCTCACGAACCGTGAACGCGGGAAACCGCGAGTGCGTCACTGAACCTACTTGGCAACCCCTGCCAGGGTGTACGGTGCGCCCGCAGTACGCGACAATTTCAGGCGGTTTGATGCATGTGCCCTAACCGCATCAGAGAGACTTGTCTAACGAATTCTTCCATGGTGTCGTAAATGGGTGTACCCCCGTCCCCACTAAAGAGCCCATACATGAGTTCCGCTTCACGTAATTCCGGTGCGTACACCACAACAGATTTTCCCCGCCCGGCGCACCATCCAGCTTCCAGATGCGCACTCATGCCCGAAGGAAGAACGAGGGCGCATACGTCACACCACTCAAGGGCGCGCCGATCACGATCGAAAGCGTGGATGGCGTAAGGGTGTTGGAGCCCCTGAATGAACTGCTTCACCGACCACTCCTGCCAACTCGGATCCACATCAGACCATGAGAAGCCAACCTCCGCCGCGCCTGGATGGCGAAAGTCGTAAACTTCGTGCCCCGCAGACTGCAGCGCGACAACGACACTCGGCTGATAGGTATTACGCCATGACGAGGCGACGTAGATTTTCACGACATTTCCTTGGCAGAAGCGTTATGTGACCTCATCGATCGCGTCAAGCGATGCCCCGTACATTGGCCAGGCTGAACAGTCGATCGGACCCAACCGTCATGCAAAGGTTCCGGCGACAAATCTACGCAAGAACCTCGTCTAATACCGAATCAGGACTCCTGAACTGGCCCGTTTCTCGATTCGTCACGCAAATAATCCTCTTATCCCGGATCGCTGATGCATCGAAGGCACGCTGAAATAGAGCCTGCTCGTCGTGCCGCTTCTCCGTACCTCCGAGACTCCGTCCGTCATCTTTAAAGTGCTTGCTAACGGCGAAGTCCTCAACGAGAAGGACGAGTCGCACGTGCGACAATTGGTGCACATTAAACTCACGCTCGAGTTCGAATACGTAGTCGCCAGAATACTTTCGATATATTGGAGCATAAACGCATTCTCCAAGATGAGCTCTATTGCAGATGATTCTAGCGGAGGAAGCTCCACACAGGAGCTGAAACATCGTTCGAAAGCTGAACTCCTGATACCGGCGCAGTGCTTCGGCCGTGGATCTTCCCACGGTATAGCAATCGAGCTCCATCGGCTTCTGATAGTGCAACACCTGATGATAGCCAAGGCGGTGCTGAATGCCATGAAGCAACTTGTCCTTACCAACCCGATCTATGCCTTCTAGAAGAAAGTGGTTAGGCAAAAACATCTGACCCTCCTCTTGGTTGAGTGTTGCTGTACTCTTTCCCGCAAAACCGCAAGGTCATCGAGATGCAGCCGGCGTCGGCGAGTGGGCCGCCAATCAGGCGTTCCCCTGATGTTCAACGTAGGCGACGATATCTCTCACCGTACGAAAACGGGCAAGGTCTGCATCCGGGATCTCGATCTCAAACTCCTCTTCAATGGCTAGCGCGATTTCGAGGAGGTGCGGAGAGTCGACGCCGAGCGTGTCGAGGAAGCAGTCTTCAGAAACAACTTTCCGCTCCACCTCAAGCTCTTTCGCAATAATCTCGACGACTTTTCTTCGGTTCTTCATTACACTATTCCCCCATCCAGCCGCTCGACGAAATAGACATCGTACGCAGATGAACGCATTTGGGCACCGATTCTTGCCACTCTTTCTCGGAATCCATGGTTCTTGTGATGGATCTCAGAATAGATTCGCAGGAGGCGAAGGATGTCTTCCCAGTACGGGTCGAACTGCGATACAGGCGGAGAAGCCGGATTTGTTCGAATCGCCTCCTCAGCCTCAAGCAATTTGGGGAGCAGCGGCATGGGGTCCTCCCCAGGCATCGGAGGCATTGGCTCAATGGACTGAAAACCCTCGCTTAGGTAGGCGTTCGCCTTGTCCCGATCTCCGTCGTAGAGATGGAGGTGACCGACCATGTGTTGATAGAACCCCACTTCGGCACCAAGCGATCGTGCGATCAACTCCTGAAGCATTGTAAACACAAATATATCATGTGGAAGCCCGATATAGGCGTCGTTCGAGCGCATGTGTGTGATGAGGTGGAGCTGATCGTTTCGTAGGATGGCCTGCAGTGTGCAAGTGCAGGGTACATCCTTGTAATCCTTTGCGATATCGCTCGATGAGAAGATCTGGATTACCGCCCTCTTCGAGCTTCGTCTTCTGTTTAGAAGATCCACCACATTCCTGATTTGGTTGAGATCCTTCTCACCAAACAATCTTGGCCCGTAAGCGCCGTGGACGGTTTCCCCGTCGTCGCTGTTGCGATTGTAATCCTTGAGATAGTGCTCGATAAAACTAAGCTTGTTCGATCCAGAGAGACACCAGAATAGTTCGCCTAGAGCGCTGTAAACCTTGCCTCGCATCTCGGAGCGACTTATGCGTGCGCGTGGATTTGTCAGGCGAAAACTGGCCCCCAGTATCTCAACGCCGCCGTAACCTTTTAATCCTGAAAACCGATCCTGAGAGTCGACAAGACCTCTGATGGCTTCTCGCATCAGGTCGTCCGCGCACTTGTACTCTGGGGGCGAAAATGCGTTAGTTGTCATCGCAGCTACCCCTCCTTCAGCTCGATTTCATTGTGACTGTTCCATTGATAGTATATCTTTAGCCGGTTGAATTTCTGATATTCAACAATTCTCTTGTGTTGCATCTGCCCCACAACGATGCCGCGCGAAACGCCAATGCGTCGCGCAAACGAGATAATGGACCTCTCGTCACGGAGCGAGGTAAGCCAAGTTTGAAACTCGGACGGGATCAGGATCTGTGCAGCGTACTGATCCGCTTCATGCTCTTCCTTGGTCTCGCTATCTTCCCAGTCATCGACAATGATACTTCCTCGAGAGTGAAGCAGAAGATGCGCCAGCTCGTGGAAGAACGAGAACCAGAACTGGTCATTACTGAGATGACGATAGCTCAAGAGAAGCATCGCCTTGGCCGTCGATAGGAACCTAACAGCGCCACGAGCGCTGCAACCATGTGGGGGCCGTACTACCGCAAGTGCGATGCCACAGCTCTGGCAGAGCCGCTTCAACTCAGGGAGGTATTGCGCGGGATCCTCCGTGCGAGTGAGCCTGCGCAACTCCGGCATCAGGTTCTGAAGGCGCTCAGGATTCCAGGCAGCGCACTCAATTTGATCCGCTTCGATCTCTCCGGCTCGAATCCATACAGCGAGAGAGCCAGGGTGAGAAGTTATTGCGCGCGAGGTCTTCTGCTTTATTGTTCTTGGCAGCTGCTCAATGTGTTCGTGACAGCTCTCCGGATCGTCCTTCCCGAAGAACTTGACGACCTCGTCCACCGTTTCGGCATGGGACTGTACGGGCTGGATGAATGCCCGCGACTTCATCTCATCCAAAGGTAGCTGTGCAAGCAGTTGCTGCTCACGCTGCCGGTGATCCAGGGCTTCGCGATACAGCTTTTCTCTCTCAAGCCAGAACGACTTCGACAAGCCCACCGCGTGTGCGAGGAACGCGGCTACGTCGGAATCGATTCCGAGCTTCCCGTCGAACAGCTGCTGAGCCATTCCCCGGCCGAAACGCTCGATGATTACCTGCCGGGGGCGAGCGGAGGCTTTCCGCGAGAGGAGGTCTTCGATCGTTGCGCCGGGCGGCGGAATCCAGTCAGGATCATACTCAGCCTTGCTCATCGTGCCTCCCGATTGTGATAACCTTGGCCCGAGTAACGCTCGCCCAATTTAGTGCAAGTTCCTTCTTCTTGGGATGATTGGCCACAAGGACAAGGCTGCAATCTTCCGCCACCGGCACTTTCAGTGCATGAAGTCCATCGAATGCACATTCTTCGGCTCCGAAAGCCATCAATTCGCTGGCATTCCGCAGGGCGCGCAGATCAGCGAATCGCATCGCAAGCCTCTTGGCGGCGGTTGGTCCGTAGCGAATAAGTGCCTTCGCAGGAATTCGATGGTAGTCCCGAAGCTCTTCTGTTTCGAAGGAAATCTGCACGCGTCCTCCCCCTATGCACCTGTTCAATCGGATGGGGTAAGCAGCTGTCGCTCTGCGGGGGCGGACCCCAACGGGAGCGCATCAACCCAGGCACACAAACGTGGCCGGTGTGCCTGCGGCGCCTCGAACGAAGCGGGGGATCTAGCTTTCGCTGTTTGGAATGCGTCGCGCAGCGGGCCCGTACAGCAGGTCCAACAAAACCCAGCCGGATCGAGCGAGAAGACCCCTGGAAGGCTTGGCTCGACGGGAGCGAGTCTTAGAATTCCCGCGTCATATGTGCCGATAGGACTAGCCACTGAACCTCTCATATTGAGAAGGGGACTTCTGCCAGTTGCAGATCGCATCCTCGACAACCTGCATCGCGAACTTTACTCCTGCACCTGCGAGTTCATTGCCGAGTGGCTGTATCTTCCGGTCGAGGTGAATCGGGCGGAGAGTCTTGCCGCTGTGCCCCATCAGCAGCAACTCGGCACCCGCACGCGGCCCTGTGGACCCAGAGATGTACGGAGAACCAGGTTCGATGGGGAAAATGCCTAGCTTCCCTAGTGAGCAGAGGAAGTCAAAGCACCCGGTCCTGCCGAATGCTCTGACATTCTTCCTCATATCTCTGTAGATTGCGTCGAAGAGGTTGCACCGGTCGTTGCCGACTCGTTGCTCAAACGACGCGAGTAGCTGCGCGTGGGAAGAGTGCCCCTGAACCCACTTTACGTAGCTTTCGATGGCCTGAGCGGTGCCAGCTCGAGATTTTGGTTTGAGGCTCATGTATTTGCGGTGGTTGCCGAAGCCGCCCTTCAGGAGCTCATGATTCGCCTCTAGCCATCGCGTGAATCGCATTGGCCCCTGCCGTACGTGGTGCCAGTCCCATCCAGGCCCGGCGCCGAGCGAGCCATAGACTTCCCGAACGAGTCGCCAGCCGGTGCGGCGGTTAGTGCCAAAGTGGGTCGAGAGAAATGCCAACCATGCGGCCTCGTCCATATTGTTGGCTCGCAATTGGTGGAACGCGGCCCGGATGGGATCGAAGTTCTTCGAGGTGGGGTCACTGCGTGTCGGGTCTGGTACGCGGCTTCGGAGAGCAAAGAAGTACTCGACGCGGCGAACACTGTCGTAAATCTGCCGCAGCAGCACCTCAAAAGCTGCATCAGCACTGATCCCTAGCGGTTTTGCGGAGGATCGGTACCTGACCAATCGATGGCGGATCGCTCGGCGGAGTTGTGGGCTGACCAGACTCACGATAGAACCTCCTGCACGTTCTTAGAAATCCAACGACGGATCGAAGCTTTGACTGCGCGCGTGACCCCAAAGCTGCTCTGAATGTTGTGGTTGAAGCCGAGTACCGTCATCTCTCGATTGAGGTGAATGCCCGCAAGAACGCTGATCGAGCCATGATAGGCGTAACCGGGAACCCCAGCTTCTTCAGTCCGTGGCAGTTTCCATGAGGGCTTTAGGGTCGCGGCGAGCATGGTGCCACTGATTTTCTGGAACTGAGAGACGACGTAGCTACCATTCAGAACGAGGACTCGCAGCGGTGAGTCCCGTACAAGGCGGCCCAGTGCATCTCCAGTGACGGCGAATAGATTCGACCTATGTTCGGCGGTTAGCTCTGCCCACTTACAAGCGGTCGCGAATGGAACGACGTCAAGGTGGCAGGCGCTGAACATCGGTGAGTAGTACGAGAAATTGGTGCCGGAGATGAGGAAGTCGAGTTGCCGGAACCAGCGATCGTAGGGATTCGTTTGGAAATATTCCTCGCACGCCCGGGCGATCTCCCGGTGGTGAATCTCACCGGCTTGAGCCCAGGTTTGCAGGCCCAGTGAACGCAGAGTGTGAAACCGCCGCTGCGTCCCTGCGAGCTCGTTGTCATGATCATCGACAAATTCCCTGTTGCTCGGATTGATTCCGACCGTTGCAATTGTCGATCGCGACACGTCGCCGAACGCGGGAACTGGAGAACTCCATGGAATGACCTTGGTGCTCTTCTTGGGTGCCATCTCGAGTCGGCTAATGAGATAAGAAACCACCTGCTGCATGCTGCCCTCGGCGAAGAAACTACGTCGGCTCCGGTCGCTTCCCGTTTAGGTAACGGGTTGCCGACCATGAGTGTCGGGCTTTCCGTTCGGTATCTGCTCGATTGAATACGCGCTGGCAGCAGCGAGGGTACCACGCCCGGTTGTGTGGTCAATCACCTTCGCCTAGGGGAAGCGCGTCTATCCGTGGCTCGTCTTGCCATACCGCGTGCAGCTCGCCGGTGTGGCGTCCCGAGCTGCCACGCCCTATGTGGCGAACGCCGCATCGCACAACCCTAAGCCGCGTCGGGACGGCGGCGGCCTTGACTTCGGCCGGTAGCGCACGACCCGGAGCGGTCCTTCCCTCGCACCGGCCTCGCTGCGGCGCGTCATCGGGCGCAGCGCGGGGTCGGCTACCTAAGTGTTAGGGATGGCCCATTCGGATCGTGCCTAGAGCGGCCAAGCGGATCGCGGACAAGCCCCGCCAGGAGCCCGCGGGCTGTGGAGTGAACGCGGGCTCCTCGATGCATGGGTAAGTTATTTATGCAGCGTCACTTTTCTAGGAAGGATTCGGATCGCGTATGGATCCTTCTGTCACCTAAGAGACCAGAAAGACGGCGACTGTAAGCGACGCCGGCACTTGAGCACGTGCGCGAGGTGCTTGCGCTCCGGGCGGAGCCGCGGGAACGCGGTTTCGGTGGGCATCTTCAGGAGCCGGGCGACCCGGCTGAGGCGCTCCCGGGCGTGGTCAGCCAGGGTTGGTTCAGCAGATCGCGCGCTTCGACGGGATGCAGGGCGGGAACGGCGCCTGCACCTCGGCCCTGCGGTGCGGATCCGCGACGGCCATCACCTGGTCGCGGGAGGCCTCGCCCTACGGGCGCGAGCGCGCTCGTCCTCACGTTTCCGCCGACAGCCCGAGCAGCCGACCGATCGCCTCGTGAACGACCCGGGCCGCCTCCTCGTCCCCAAGCGCGACGGCGCGGGTGAGCGTTTCGGCGAGCGAGGCGACCAGGGCGGCTCGCGGAGATGGATCGACCATCGCGAGCTCGCCGAGGCCGAGGTTGTCGCTTGGGCCCGGGTTGGGGCCATGCCTCCGAGGGGGGATTGGTGGTCTGGTGCCCCAAAAATCGCGGCAAACACGACGGATCGCGCCGGTTCGCCACCGCAAATTTGTTGCCCAAGAAGTTCCCTGGCCGTGCGCCTCCGGTAGCCCTCCGGATCAGCGCGCGCCGGAGAGCCTCGCGATGAACCCGCGGGACTCGCTATCGCCCTCGCTCCCGAGCGGCGCGTCGAGCCCGTCGAGGTGGAGCGCGCCTGTCACGGCGCCGGCGACGTAGACGGGCCCGCCCAGCGCCCCGTCCGCCGCGACGACGCGGAGGGCGACGGTGCCGGCTCCCTCGACCTTGGCCGCGGAGATCAGGTTGCCCTGCGCGTCGAGCCGCATCAGGAACCCCGCCCGCTTCTGGGAGGTCGTGAGGCTCCCGGCGCTCCCCAGCGGGATCGCGCCCGTGAACTCCCCCGTGACGTAGATCGCGCCGGCGCCGTCCACCGCCACGCCGGCCGCGACCTGGCTCTCCTTGTCGTCGCCGAACCCGCGGCTCCACACGACGCCCTTCCGCGAGACGCGCGCGACGAAGAAGCTCTCCGTGTCCCCCGCGTCGGGCAACGCCGGGCAGCCGCCGCCGAAGTCGACGACCCCCCGGTACGAGCCGGCGATCACGACGTCGCCGCCCGGGAGCAGCGCGGCGCCGTGCTGCGCCACCTGCTGATCTCCCTCGAGGTTCAGCGTGGTCAAGTCCACCAGAGCGCCGTCGATCGCCGTGTAGCGCGCGACGAAGACGTCGCGCTGCTCCGAGGCGAAGGGGGTCTGCCCGCCGAACGTGACCGCTCCGCCGATCGACTCGTAGTCGCCCACGACGGTCACGATGTTGCCGTTCGCCTTCGGGTTGACGGGGAGCGCCTTGACGGCCACGGCCGCCCGCGGCCCGAGGCGGTGTTGCCACTTGCACGCGCCGTCCGCCGGGTAGAGCGCGGCGAGCAGCGCCGACTCCGCCGGGACGCTCTTCAGCTCGCACGGGCCGAAGCTCCGGCCGGCGTCCGACACGTCGACGGCGAAGACGACCGCCTCGGAGCTCGCCGCCATGGCGCGCGCCGTGGTGTTGTGCTGCGCGTCGACGCTCCACGCCCACCCGCAACGGCCGCTCGCGTCGAGCGCCGCGACGAAGCTGGTCGTGTAGCTGGTGGCGACCAGCGGGGGGCCGACGCGGCACGCGTCGAGGAGCCCACCGGGGAGACTGGTGGCCCCCGCGGCCTCCCCGGCCACGTAGGTGGCGCCGCCGCCCGCACTCAGGTGCAGGCCCCAGACATCGTTCGCCGACAGCCCGTACCGGGAATCGTTTTCCCCGCCGGAGGTCCACTTCGCGACCGAGAAGCGGAACGCCCCGCTGTCGAGGACCTCCGTGATGACCGCCGTCAGCGCGCCGTCCGACGCCGCGAGGTCGCCGACGTCGAAGCCGAGCGTCTCTCCCCAGCTGGCCGACGGCTCGACGAGGGTCCCCTCGGCGTCGCTGCACAGCGGACCCCCGCCGCCGCTGCCCCCGCCATCGCCGCCTCCACCGCCGCCATCGCCGCCGCTGCCTCCACCGCCGCCGACGCCGCCGCTGCCTCCGCCGTCGCCGCCCCCTGCACCACCGGTGCCCTCACCACCGGCGCCCGAGCCTCCGGTGCCAGGACCTCCCGAGGAGGAGGCCGAGGTCGCATCCGCGCCGGACTGCGACGAATCCAGCTCGCCGACCTCCAGCCCGATGAGCGCGTTGCAGCCCCCCGCCGCCGCGGCGAGCAGGAAGGCGCACGACACGACGGATCGGATGGCACGAGGTTCGGGTCTCATCGGGGCGGCTCTCCGTTGCGTGGCACCCTCGACGGCGCCACCGGGGCAGCTCGGGCTCAATGGCATTCCCTGACGTAACTGGCAAAGGTGATGGTCGACTTGCAGGTGAGGTTGCAGGAGCCGAACGGGCCCCGGCTTCCACACGGGACGTCGCTCAGAAACACGTTGCTCGCCGCGGCACAGACGAGCAGGCCAGTGCATTGGACGGAGGCGAACTCCGTCTCCTCCTCGCCGCTGCAGTCGTAATCGAAGCTGCGTCCCGGAGGGATCGGCGTGTCATAGAAGGTGCTGGGCTGGTTCGGGTGGACCGAGGGGTTGTCGTCGTTGCAGTCGTCGCCGCCCTCGCACGCGATCGACAGATAGCCGTCCTTGTCGGCGTCGCAGTCGACGGTGCCGCCGCTGGAGCTGGAGGTCGCCGGCCCGGCGCTCGCGCTGGAGGTCGTCGAGCCGCCACCGGCGCCGGAGGTCGCCGCGCTGGCGCTCGCGCTGGAGGTCGCCGAGCCGCCGGAGCCCGCGGAGCCGCCGCCGGTGCTCGCGCTGGAGGTCGCCGAGCCGCCGCCGGAGCCTGCCGCGCCGCCTCCGGAGCCCGGTGCACCGCCTCCGGAGCCCGGTGCACCGCCGCCGGAGCCCGTCGCGCCGTCGCCGTTCCCGCCGGCGCTGGAGGCCTCCGCGCCGCCGCCGGGGCCCGCCGCGCCCGAGGACGCGGCGCCGGAGCTCGCCGACTCCGCGGCGCCGCTCGCGCCGCCCACGCCCGTGCTGGAGCGCTCCGTGAAGGTGGCGTCGGGGAATCCACAGCTGAGCCCGGCAGGGAGGGCCAGGCAGAGACAGAAGAGGCGGTGAAGCGAGCGCATCCTCTCATGGAAGCTGCCAGTCCCCGCTTCGTCAACCCGGGCAGGAATTCGCGCCGCTGCGGTCCGGTCGCAGGCTCCGTGTCGTCGTGCGGAAATGTCATGGATTGCTCGCGTGGTGCGCTGGCGTCCGCGCGTGGCGCTCACGGCAACCCCTTCACCCGGGCGATGAACCCTTCGCCCGGCGCCGCGCTGGGATGGTCGCTGGGGACGAGAGAGAACGTCTCCGTCAGCTCACCGCCGATGGTGAAGGGATCGCCGATCGTCGCGCCCGGCGCGACCGCCCACACGCCCACGGTGCCTGTGCCCGCGAACGCGGTCGCCGAGAGGACGTTGCCGCTGGGATTGAGCACGATCAGAAAGCTCTGCAGTTCGTCCGTCCGAGCCGTGAGGCTCTCGCCGTTCCCGAGGGCGATCTCGCCGTCGAGCGTCCCGGCCATGTAGATCGCGCCTGCTCCGTCCACCGCCAGCGTGACGACCATCTGATCGCGCTTCTCGTCGCCGAACCCGCGGCTCCAGACCACTCCCTCCCTCGAGACGCGCGCGACGAACGAGTTCTCCGTGTCTCCTGTGGGAGGCAGGAGCGGACAGTCGTCCTCGAAGCTGAAGGACGGCCCGGTGTAGGTCCCGGAGATCACGAGATCGCCGTCCGGGAGCATCGCGGACCCGTGCCGCGCCGCCGACTGGGTCCCAGGGGCCGTGAGCGGGATGAGGGCCGTCAGGGCGCCGTCATCGAGCCGGAAGCGCGCCACGAACAGGTCGCGATCCGGCGCGCGGGGGAGCTTTCTTCCCTGGATGTCGATGGGCTCATCCGGCGCGTCGTAGTCGCCCACGACGAGCACCTCGCCGGTCTTCGGCGCGGCGATGACCTCCGCGACGTGCACGGCCGCGGAGGAGCCGAGCGCGCGGCTCCACCGGCACTTGCCGCCCGCGTTGAAGGTCACGAGGTCCGCGACCCCGCGCTGATCGACGGCCCCGAGGACGCAATCGTCGATGGTCGCGCTCGTCGCCCCGGCTCGCGAGACGGCGAAGGTGACCCGGTCGGCCGTCGCCGCGAGCCCGAGCGGGGAGGCGTTGTACTCCGCTTCCACGTTCCAGGCCCACCTGCACCTGCCCAGCGCGTCGAGCGCCAGCAGGAAGCTCGGCTTGCGGCCGGTGCCCGCGCCCGCGATGGCGGTGCACCTGCCGCCCGACGCGGGCAAGGTGAGGGGAGCTTCCGACCAGCCGGCCACATAAGCGAGGTCGGAGGCGAGGGCCAGGTGCTCGGCCGAGACGCTGCCGAGCATGTCGCCGGTCGTCATCCCGTACGCGCTCTCGCGGACCCCGGACGGGCTCCACCTCGCGACCGAGAACCCCGTCCTGATCTTGGTGGGCTCGTCGGCGAGCACCCGGCTCTCCTTGACCAGGGCCGTCACCTCGCCGTCTCGCGCCGCGAGGCCGACGATCGCGAGGCCGGACAGCGCGCCCCACTCGCCCGACGGCGTCCGGACGGCTCCCTCGCGGGCATAGCTGCAGAGCGCCTCGTCCCCGCCGCCGGCGCCGCCCTCGCCGGCGCCGCCCTCGCCGGCGCCGCCCTCGCCGGCGCCGCCCTCGCCGGCGCCGCCGCCCTCGCCGGCGCCGCCCCCGCCGCGACCGCCTTCGCCTCCTGCGCCGCCGGCCGACACGCTCGAAGCGGTCGCGCCCGCGCCGCCCGCCGAGGCGTCGAGCTCGCCGACCTCGAGCCCGATGATCACGTTGCAGCCCCCCGCGGCCGCGGTGATGAGCAGCCCGGCGCAGAACATGGGTCGAGTGCTCCTGAGATCGCGCTTCATCTCTCGTCTCCTGGTGGCGCGGCGCCGCCGCGGCCGCCAGCGAGAGCTCTCGCTTCGCTCGCCACCATCGACTTCATGGCCAGCGTCGCTCCAGGAGTCGAGAGGGTTCCGGCGCGTCCCCCACCGAAAGGCGCGCGCTCCCCGCCGTCAGCCATCGGCCGCGGCGGCGCCGCGCAGCTCCCGTCAAAAGACGACAGTCGCCACGGCGCCTCCCGGCACCACGCCGATGGTGGCCCGGGGCGCCGGCGACCCTTGCCCCGAGGAGGGCGCCGTGAAGACGAGCACCGCGCCCGTGCCCAGCGCCGCCGCCCCGACGAGGAACGCGACCGTCGAGATCGTCCCCGCGGTCACGCCCTGCTTCTGCAGCTTGATCCCCTGATCCTGGCAGACGTTGTCCTCGTCGCAGTACGCCTCGGCGTCGCCCTTCTTCCCGATCGCGCGCGCCCCGAACACGGCGCCGAGGCCGATCCCGACCGCGCCGACGCCGGCGCTGATCCAGCCGGCCGTCCGCCGGGGCGAGCCCCCCGCCTCCTGCGGGGCGGCCTTCGGGGGGAGCGCAGGCCCCGCGCCCGCGGCGGCCGCGGCGGCCGCGGCCTCCTCCGGCGCCACGAGCAGCTCGATCTGCGCGCCCTCCGCGAGCTGCACCGTGAAGATCTTCTGCTTCCGGCCCGGCGCCGCCGCCGTCACTTGGACCTCGCCCGGGTCCACCGGCAACGGCGAGTCCAGCGAGCCCGCGCCGACCGGGACCCCCGCGCGCTGCACCGCCGTGTCCGCGGGCGCCCCCGGCGCGAGCCGGATCGTGAGCCTCGGCACGCGGGCCTCGAGCGCCGCCGCGCGCGACTGGGCGATGGGGCGGCGGTCGTCGTTCGCGGGCAGATCGCGCGCGAGCTGCCGGAAGATCGACCACGCGGTCGCGACCCTGCCGCGCTTCTCCTCGCAGTCGGCGAGGTTCAGCAGCGCCCCGGGCGCCGGATCGAGGTCGTAGCTCTCCCGGAATTTCGGGCACGCGGCGTCGTAGTCCTTCGCCTGCAGCGCCGCCCTGCCGGCGTCGAACAGCGCCTCCGCGGCCGCAGGATCGCGCCCCTGCGCGGAGGCCTCGGGGCAGGCGAGGAGCACGGCTCCTCCCACGGCGAGCACCTCCGCCGGGAATCGTCTACGCGGGCTCGATCTACGCATCCGTGCGACCTCAACGTCTCCGGTTGAACGGGTCCTCCGCCGGCGTCGGCGCGGGGGCCGGCGCCGGCGCGGCGGGCGCCTTCGTCGCGGCCGCGGGGGATCGCGCCCTGCCCCCGGCGGCGGGCCTCGGCGCGACCGCGCTCGCGCTCGCCGGCGCCGCGGCCACGCTCGCGGCCGTCGCGGGCGCGGCCTCGGGCGCCGGCGTGGTCGCGGGCGCGGACGGCGCGATGGCGGGGACCGCTTCGCCGGACGGCGCCGGCTGCACGCCGGCCCCGGGCGAGCCTGCGCTGTCGGGCGGCGCTGTCGCCGCCCCGGCGACCGCGCTGGGGCGCGGCTCGGCCTCCACCGTGGAGCCGTGCGACGGCTCCTCCGCGCCCCCGGCGCCCGCGCGCTGCCACCACACGAGCGCGACCAGGGCGCCCACGGCCAGCGCGCCGGCGAGGAGCGCGCCCGTGGCCGCCGCGCGCGGCGCGGAGCGCTCCGCGCTGGCCGAGCGCTCCACGACCGGCGAGACCGTGCCGGTGCTGACCGCGCCGCCCCCGGCCGCGACGCCGCTGGCCGTGTCCGCCGTGGCGAACTCCGTGCCGTACGGCCCGCTCCCGGGACCTCGCGCCTGCGCCGACGGGCGCCCCGGAGGATCCGAGGGCAGGAGCGCGCGCCCGGGATCCGAGTGCAGCGGCGCGCGCGGCGGCTCGGAGCGCGCGCCCGGGGCCGGATCGTGCGCCGCGCCGCCGCGCGCCTGGCGGAGCGCGCGCTGCATCGCGCGGGCGTTCGGCCAGCGGCGGTCGGGGTCGAACGCGAGCGCCACGTCCATCACGCCGGCGATCGGCGTGGGAAGCGCCGGCAGGACGCTGCCCATCGGCGGCGCCGGCTGCGTCATCGCCGCGAGGAGCAGCAGCGGGAGCGTCTCGGCCTGGTGCACGTACCGCCCCGAGAGGAGCTGGTACATCGTGCTCCCGACGGCCCACAGATCGCTGCGCGGGTCGACCCTGTCCCACTGCCCCCGCGCCTGCTCCGGCGGCATGAACTGCGGCGTCCCCATCAGGGTGCCGGCGCGCGTGGAGGCGTTCGCCGGGGAGGAGAGCTCGCGCAGCCGCGCGATGCCGAAGTCGAGCACCTTCAGCTGCCCCTGGCGCGTGAGGAACAGGTTGTCCGGCTTGAGGTCGCGGTGCACGATCCCGCGCTCGTGCGCGACGGCGAGCACGTCGAGCAGGTCGTCGGCGATGCCGAGCACCTCGCTCGCGCCGAGCACGCCGCCCGGCTCGCGCGCGCGGCGCGCCTCGACGGTCTCGCCCTCGAGCAGCTCCATCACCAGGAACACGGAGCCGTCCTCGGTGACGTCGTCGTCGAGCACCCGGACGATGCCCGGGTGCTCGACGCGGTTGGCGACGTAGCCCTCGCGCAGGAAGCGCGAGCGCGCCTCCTCGTCCTCGGACAGCTCGCGGCGGAGGAGCTTCACCGCGCCGCGCATCCCGTTGCGGTGCGTGGCGGCGTAGACCATGGCCATCCCGCCGAAGCCCAGCAGGCGCTCCAGCCGCCACTTGCCGCGCAGGACCTGGCCTACGAGCGCTTCGGGCCGGAAGCCTTCAGGGTGGACGCGGGTCATCGGCGAGCATCACCCCCGGCGCGGGCCACGTGGGTCGTCGCGTCGCCGGCGAGGCCGGTGGAGCCGCCGAGGCCGGCGCGGCTTTGGCGACGGAGACGGCAGGCGGGCGCGCGAGGCATGACGGGCGCATGTTACCCCGGTCTGCCGCCGCGGTGCGTGAAACCGTGCAGGGGACGCCCGCGCGCTCGCCGGATCGCGCGGATCCCGGGCGTCGCGGGCAGCGGCGCGGGGCCCGACGCCCTTGGTGGCGCGCGCGGAGGGGGACACTTCGCCGCCCTCACGGGGGATCGAGCGAGCATGCGCAACACGACGAGGGAGCGCCGGCGCGCGTCGCCAGCCCGCCGCCCGGCGCGCCGCGGTGACGCGCCTGCCCCGGGGGGCGCGCCGCCTCCGGAATTCACCGGAACCGCAGGCGCACACGTGCTACGCCCGGCGCCGCTGAGATGATCACGCTCGAAAAGCTCACCAAGCGGTACGGTCCCAAAATTCTCTTCGAGAACGTCACGATGCGCTTCGACCCCGGCAAGCGCTACGTGCTCGTCGGCGCGAACGGAGCGGGGAAATCGACGCTCCTCAAGGTCATCTCCGGCGAGGAGGAGTCGGATCAGGGCTCGGTCGAGATCCCGAAGCAGCTGCGCGTCGGGGTGCTCAAGCAGGACCATTTCGCCTACGAGTCCTGCCGGATCCTCGACACGGTCCTGATGGGGAACCGGGCGCTCTGGGACGCGATGCAGGAGCGCGATCGGCTGTACGAGGTCGAGATGACCGATGAGGTCGGCATGCGGCTGGCCGAGCTCGAGGGCACGATCGGCGAGGAGGACGGCTACACCGCCGAGTCGCGCGCCGCCGAGATCCTCGAGGGGCTCGGGATCGCGACCGCCCGGCACACGAGCGAGGTGAGCACGCTCGCGGGCGGGTACAAGCTCCGCGTCCTCATCGCTCAGACGCTCTTCGGGGGCGCGGACGTCCTGCTCCTCGACGAGCCGACGAACCACCTCGACCTCGACTCGATCCGGTGGCTCGAGTCGTACCTGACCGACACCTTCCGCGGCACGCTCCTCGTCGTCAGCCACGACCGGCACTTCATGAACGCGATCGCGACGCACGTCGCCGACGTCGATTACCAGACGGTCACGCTCTACACGGGCGACTACGACGACTTCATCGAGCAGAAGACGACCGGCAAGCGCCAGTCGGACGCCGACGCCGCGCAGAAGAAGAAGAAGATCGCCGAGCTCAAGGACTTCGTGGCCCGCTTCGGCGCGAGCGCGAGCCGGTCGAGCCAGGCGCAGTCGCGCGTGAAGGAGATCGAGAAGCTCGAGGCGGGCATCCAGGTGCGGCGCTCGAGCGTCGTGCGCCCGTACATCAAGTTCGAGATCGAGAAGCCCTCCGGCCGCGACGTGCTGCGCGTCGAGGGCCTCTCCAAGAGCTTCGGGGATCGGCGCGTGATCCAGAAGCTCGATTTCAACCTGAACCGCGGCGACAAGCTCGCGGTCATCGGGCCGAGCGGCATCGGCAAGTCGACGCTGCTCAAGCTCCTCGTCGGCGAGTACACGCCGGACGCCGGGTCCGTCACGTGGGGCCACGACACGAACGTCGGCTACTTCGCGCAGGATCACCACGAGGCGATCGAGGCGGGGTTCACGGCCTACGACTGGCTGTACCGCTTCGACCCGACCGCCCCGAAGGAGCACGTGCGCTCGGTGCTCGGGAAGCTGCTCTTCAGCGGCGAGGCCGGGCTCAAGAAGACGGAGAACCTGTCCGGCGGCGAGGCGGCGCGCCTGTTCCTCGCGAAGCTCATCCTGGTGAAGAACAACATCGTCGTGCTCGACGAGCCGACGAACCACCTCGACGTCGAGAGCATCGACGCGCTCCTCCAGGCGCTCATCGAGTACAAGGGGACGGTCGTCGTGACGAGCCACGACCGGCACTTCGTGGGCAAGCTCGGCACCCGCGTGCTCGATCTGTCGTCGAAGGATCCGCGCGTCTTCAACGGCACGTACGACGAGTACCTCGAGGGGCCGGGGAACCCGGACGCGCTGAAGAACGCCAGGGCCTCGTAGCGCGCCCGCCGGAGCCCCGGGGCGCGCGAGCCCCGGGGCGTGTTCGAAAGGGCGCTCCAGGGCCCGCACGGAGCCGTTCGTCCGCTCGGAGCACGGCCACGGCGGCCATCACCGGTCCGCGTAGGACCTCGCCGACGCGAGCGAGCGGGCATACGCGATCGTCTTGGCGCAACCCGGGTTGGTTGGTGGCGGTCGCGCGCATGTAGGCCGTCTCACGGCTGCTGTCCGTCACTTGCAGGGTGAGGAATCGCACGCTGCATCAGGATCACGTCGAGCCAGCGGTCGAACTTGTGCCCGACGTCGCGGAGCAGCCCGGCGTCCTCGAACCCGAGCGCGCGGTGCAGCGCGACGCTCGCCGCCTGGTCGCCTGCGATCTGCGCGATGATCGTGCGGTGGCCGAGCGAGATCGCGCGGCTCACGAGATCGGCGAGGATGCGGCGCCCGAGCCCTCGCCGGTGGAGGCCGTCGCGCACGTAGACCGAGTTCTCGACGGAGCGGGCGTAGGCCTCGCGCGGGTTCCACAGGGAGAGCGAGCCCCAGCCGACCACGGCCCCGGCCCCGGCCCTGTCGCCCTCGACGGCCACGGTGGCGGGGTGCTGGGGGCCGTGCGCCGCGAGCCAGGCGCGGCGCTCCGCCGGGGTCGGGACGGTGGTGGCGAAGGTGCAGGTCGAGCGCTCGACGTAGAACGCATAGATCTCCTCGATCGCCGCGAGATCGGCCTCGGTCGCCAGGCGGATGCGCACGCCGTCGCCGGGCGCCGGGAGCGGCGCGAGGTCGGGCGCGATGAACGCGGCGCGGGCGTCGTCCGAGAGCAGCCGCGCGCGAGAGTAATGGGCGAAGAGCGCCTTGCTGCTGCGGTAGCGGTCGAGGAGGCCCTCCGCGAGGTCGTGGACGGCGGCGCCTGGGTGCTCGGCGGCGTGGCGAGCGACGAGCGTGAGCCAGGCGACCGTGATCGTCTCGTGGTAACCGTTGGTCGGCGGGTGCCGCGCGTTGAAGGCCTGCAGGGCGGCGCGCATGCGCGCGAGCGCCCCCTCGGGCCCGTGGGCGCGCACGTAGTGCAGGGCGAGGAGCAGGTGGCGCGCGTGCGAGAAATCGCGCTGCGCGATCGCGGCGCCCTCGATGGCGGCGGCGAGCGCCGCGAGGTCGCGCTCGTCGATCCGGCGCTCGCGGCGCTCGCCACGATCGCCGAAAGGCGGCAGTCCTCCGGCGCCGCTCACGGCGCCTCCTTCCGGGCGGCTCCGCGGCCGGGCGCCTTGCGGGGGCGCGCTTCGCCGTCGCGCGCCTCTTCGGACGGCAGCGGCAGGGGCGGGAGCGCGGTCTCCTTGGCGGTGGACAGGACGATCGTCGTGCGCGTGCGCACCACGCCGTCGTGGGCCTTGAGCTCCTGCGTGAGCAGGCGCTCGAGCGCCTCGGTGTCGCGACAGCGCACCTTGAGCAGGTAGTCCTCGTCGCCGGCGACGTGGTGGCACTCCTGGATCTCGGCCGCGCGCTCGACGGCGCGCAGGAACTCGCCGCGACCGCGCCGGTTCGCGATCGAGACGGAGATGAACGCCGTGAGCCCGGCGCCCACGGCCTGGGCGTCCAGGCGCGCCTCCCACCCCGTGATGACGCCGCGCTCCTCGAGCCGCCGCACCCGCTCGGCGACGGCGGGCGCGGAGAGGCCGACAGCCTCGCCGAGGTCCGCCCACGACCGGCGGGCGTCGCGGGCGAGGAGGCTGATCGCTTTCAGATCGATGGCATCCATGGTTGTTGTCATTGGAAGTGAATGCAGGATCGAATGAAACTTTTCGATCGGCGAGCGGGTCGGCTCAGCGAGCCCTGTAGTGGGCTCGGTAGTGCGCGATGAGCTGCTGCCAGCGCGCCTCGAGGGCGGAGTCGCCGCGCATCCGGGCCTGCCACGCGGTGTCCGTGACCTGCCAGGCGGCCGCGTCGCGGAGGCCGTAGCGCGCGTAGATCGCCGCGGCGCTCCGCGGGTGCAGCGAGAGCTCCGCGCAGAGAGCGGCGTACTGCTCCAGCGAGAGGGCGGGCGCCGTGTGGGCCGCGGCGCTCGGCGGGGGCGGGGGCGCGGGGGCGCCCCGCTTTTCCGACGCCGGGACGAAGGGCAGGGCGGCGACGAGCACAGCCATGTCTGGAAGCGGGGCCGTGCCGGCGGGCGCGGCCGGCGCCGCGGGTGTGGCCGGCGCTGCGGGTGTGGCGGGCGCTGCGAGGGTGGCGGGCGCCGCGGGGCGCGGCGCTGGCGCGGCGGGCTGCGGTGCGGCCGGCGCTCGACCGGGCGGCGCGTTCGACACGAAGGGCAGGGCGGCGACGAGCGCAGCCATGTCTGGGAGCGGGGCTGTGCCGGCGGGTGTGGCCGGCGCCGCGGGGGTGGCCGGCGCCGCGGGGCGCGGTGCTGGCGCGGCGAGCCGCGGTGCGGCCGGCGCTCGACCGGGCGGCGCGTTCGGCACGAAGGGCAGGGCGGCGACGAGCGCAGCCATGTCTGGGAGCGGGGCCGTGCCGGCGGGCGCGGCCGGCGCCGTGTGGCGCGGCGCTGGCGCGGCGAGCCGCGGTGCGGCCGGCGCTCGACCGGACGGCGCCCTCACCGGCGGCGAGGCCGCGACGGACGCCCGCAGATGCTCGAGGAAGGCTTGTGTGTAGCGGTTGGTCAGCTCGAAGCTGCCGCGCTCGAGCTCCGCGCCCATCCGCTCGAGCCATTCGCGCTGCGCCGCCGTCCACTCGTCCGCCGTGAGCCCGGCGCGCGCGAGCACCTCGTCGCGGAGCCTCCCGGACTCCATCTGCGCGCGCATCTCTGCGTAGCGCTCCACCGTTAGCGCCGTACCCATCGCGCGCATCCTAGCCTGAAGCATCGCTCCTGCGCTGCGCCGCATCGAGCGGCGCTCGACATCGAGCCCGCTTGCTTGCTGCAGGCCAACGTCCTGCAAGCCGCTCTGGCCTGCACACGTGAGCTGGCGCTTTCGGCGGCGCATCGACGAGCGATGATCGTCCTGGCGAGCGGGGTTGCTCCGCGTCGCGCGGAGGCGGTATCTTCGCGTCGTCCTGCGCCGCGATCACGCGGATCACGCGACCGAAGCACCCGCCTGGAGGGCACGCTGAGCCATGTCGACCGCACCGGCGCCCGATGCCGCTGCTCCACCGGGGATGTGCCCTGGCGTCGCCGTCCTGGGGGGCGGCGGTGGCTCCGGCGGCAGCGGCGGCGGTGGATGCGGCGGCGGCGGCAGCAACGGCGGTGGGGGGAGCGGGAGCGGAGAGGGTGGGGGCGGCGATCAGAAACACGCGCCCTCCGGGCAGGGGAGGCAGAGGTCCGAAGGCGAGCCGGTCGATGTCGTCACCGGACGCGTGTACACCGTGCCGCGGACCGATCTCTCGCTGCCCGGCCCGCTCCCGTTCTCCTTCGTTCGCCGTTACTCCTCGGCCATGGCCGAGCGCGACGTTGGGCTCGGTCTCGGCTGGACCCACAGCCTCGGCTGGCGCGTCACCATCACCCGGCGCGCGACGCGCGTCTGGACCGACGAGGGCATCTCGGTCGACTTCCCCGTGCTGCCCGAGGGCGGCGAGGCGCTCGGGCCCTGGGGCTGGGTGCTGCGGCGCGAGGGCGGCGGCTACCGTCTCGACAGGGGCGACGGCCTCTACCACGCCTTTGCGCTGCCGATCGAGGGGGAGCGGGAGTGGCTGCTCACGGCGATCGAGGACCGCTCCGGGAACCGGCTCTCGATCTCCCACGAAGGGTCGAGGATCGCCGAGGTGCTGGACAGCGCCGGCCGGCGCGTCCGCTTCGGGTCGAGCCCCGAGGGGCGGATCGTCTCCATCAGCGTCTACAACGCAACCTCCCAGGGGCGCTGGATCACCTTCGCGCGCTACGAGCACGACGACATCGGCCGCCTCGTCGCCGCGGTCGATGCCGAGGGCTTCTCCTCACGTTACGCCTACGACGAGCGCAACCTCCTGACCGAGCACACCGATCGCGCCGGGCTCACGTTCCACTACCGCTACGACGACGAGCGGCGCTGCGTCGAGACCTGGGGCGATCGCGACGGCCGGCCTGATCCGGGCCTCGCCGACGGGCTGTCGCCGCTGCTCGCCGACGGCACGACGCGCGCCAGAGGCATCTACCATTGCCGCTTCGCCTACCTGCCGGACGGCTACCGCGAGGTCGCCAATTCCCGGTAGGTGAAGCGCTTCTTCGGCAACCGCCACGGCCTGCTCGATCTCGAGGTGGACGGCGGGCACGCTGTGTCGGCGACCTACGACGACGCCGGGCACCTGCTCTCGGAGACGGATCAGCTCCAGGCCGTCACGCGTTACGAGCGTGACGCGCGAGGCCGGCTGCTGGCCCGGACCGATCCCCTCGGCCGCGTCGTGCGCTACGAGCGCGACGCGCGGGGCGACGTCGTGCGCGTGATCGATCCCGCGGGGCTCGCGACGACGATCGAGCGCGATGCCGCCGGCCTGCCGGTGCGGACGACGGATCCCACCGGCGCGGCGCGGCGCTTCGCGTACGACCTGCGGGGCCAGATGGTCGAGGCCGAGGATGCGACCGGCGGCGTCGTGCGCATCGGCCACGACGCGCACGGCAACGTGGTCTCCCTCCTCGATCGGCGCGGCGGAAGGTGGGAGTGGACCTACGATTTCTTCGGCAGGACGCTGTCGATGACCGACCCGACGGGCGCGGTGAGCCGTTTCCATTACTCGCCGCGCGGGGATCTCGTGGCGACCACGGACCCTGCGGGCGCCACGGCGCGCACCACCTACGATGGCGAGGGCAGGCTGGTCTCCGTCGCCGACCGCGCAGGGCGCGTGTCGCGCATCGCGTGGTGCGGCTATCACTGGCTTCACGAGGTCACCGACGCGACCGGCCGATCCGCGCGGATGCGTTACGGGCGCGAGGGGGAGGTGCTGGAGGTCGAGAACGCGCGCGGTGAAAAGCACGTGTTCGAGGTCGACGTCGCCCTGCGCCGGGTGAAGGAGCGCACCTTCGACGGGCGCGTGCTGCGCTACCGGTACGATCCGGCCGGGCAGCAGACGCGGGTCGAGCCAGGGATCGGCGCGCCCACCAACTTCGTCTACGATCTCGCCGGCCAGCTGGTGGCCCGTGAGGTGGATGGCAAACGCGAGGCGTACGCGTACGACGCGCGCGGCTTCCTGGCCTCGGTGTCGGGTCCGGACGGGACGGTCGCGTTCGAGCGCGACGCGATGGGGCGGATCGTGCGCGAGACGCAGCAGGCTCCGGGGGGCCCTGCGTTCACCGTCGAGGTGAGCCACGACGCCGAGGGGCGCCCGATCGGGCGGACAACATCGCTCGGCCACACGCTGTCGTGGGAGCGCGCGCCGGACGGCCGCGCGGCCCGGGTGACGCTCGACGGCCAGCAGGTGGTGCGCCGGCACCTCGATCCTCTGGGCCGGGAGATCGCGCGCGTGCTGCCTGGGGGAGGCGAGGTGCACAGCGCCTTCGATGCGGTCGGGCGCCTCTCGCGCCGCGTCGTCCGCCGCGCCGCGAGGGGCCCGGGCGCCGGCGCGGGCGAGCCCGACTGGGTGGGATCGCGCCCGGCGGGGACGGTCGTGGACGCGCGCTACAGCTACGACCCCACGGGGCGCCTCGAGGCCGTCGAGGATCTCACCCGCGGTCGCACGGTCTACCATCGTGATCCTGCCGGGCGGCTGCTGGACGTCCTTGCCGAGGCGGGCCTGTCCGAGATCTTCGCCTTCGATCCGACGGGGAACCTGGTCGACGGGGGCCCTGGAGCGCCCGCGCGCGAGCACGGCCCCGGCGACCGGCTGATCCGGCGCGGCGACGTGGCGTACCGGTACGACGAGCTGGGCCGGCTCGTGGAGAAGCGCGAGGGCGCTGCGCGGATCACGCGCTTCGCGTGGGACGGGCGCGGGCTCCTGCGCCGGGTGGAGACGCCGGAGGGGCGCCGGGTGGAGTTCGCGTACGACGCCTTCGCGCGGCGGATCGAGAAGCGCGTCTCGACGCAGGACGGCGCGGGGGCGCGGCTCGTGTCGCGCACGCGCTTCTACTGGGATCGGCACGTGCCGGTGCACGAGGTGCGCACGCGCGAGGGCGATGCGGTCGTCGAGGAGCGGACCTACGTCTTCGACGGCGGGAGCGCTGTCCCGCTCGCGCATGGCGAGACGCGCCGGGCGGGCGGCGACGTGGCGTCGCGCTGGTACCACTACGTGAACGATCCCCTGGGGACGCCGGAGCGGCTCCTGGACGAGCGCGGCGACGTGGCAGGGGAGCTGCGGTTATCGGCCTGGGGCAAGAGGATCGAGGGGAGCGGGGAGGGGGGCGCAACGACGCCGATCCGCTTCCTCGGGC
Organism: Sorangium sp. So ce281; assembly: GCF_051527395.1. Lineage (NCBI taxonomy): Bacteria > Pseudomonadati > Myxococcota > Polyangiales > Polyangiaceae > Sorangium > Sorangium sp. So ce281. The sequence goes on along the minus strand of NZ_CP150322.1, from coordinate 7,412,127 downwards.
AATACGCGGACGAGGAGACGGGGCTCGTCTACAACCGGCACCGGTACTACGACCCGGAGGTGGGGAGGTTCATCAGCCCGGACCCGATCGGGCTGGAAGGGGGCGTGAACCTCTATGCGAGAGGGGTGGATCCGACGGCGGAGGCCGATGTTTACGGCAAGTCCGTCAGCTGGATCGAACCGCAGCCGATCAGCGCCGCCGAGAAGAAGGCGATGCGCGATGCGGCCCGCGCGCGCTTCGACGCTGACCCGGAGCTCAAGGCGCGCCAAGCATCGATCAAGGTGCCAAAGAATGCGAGCCAGTGCGCCAAGGTGGCTGACGACGCAAGAGAGCTCGGCGCTGGTTACCGGACTGCGATCATGGGTCCGGCACAGGACCGCCACAACAACGAGCCGCTCCAGACGTGGGACGACAGTACGGGCAAGCCCAAGCTGTGGGACGATCACTGGGTGAACGAGGGCCCCGACGGGAGGATCGTCGACTACGATCAAGGAATGGTCTTCGACAATCGCCACCAGTTCGCGATGGCGATGTTCGAGAATCCTCGGATCGGCTTTCAAAGGGACTACGGATAATGGGAACCCCTGGACCGCCGCACATGCATTTGGAAGTGGTCTATTACAAGTCCACCATGGGCAGCGCTGCGAAGCTCCTCCGGCACGTTTGCTCGTTCGGCAGTGACAGCGCCGTGGTCGACGAGCCAGGGGGGCCCACGGAAGGCCGCGTGCTCTGGCCACATGGCGATGTTCTATACTCCCTCCACCTCTTCTTTGTTTGGGTGCGCGGCAGTTCGTGGAGCCATGCGATCGAGAACCTTGTGGCCACGGAGGCGGCCGCGAACCACGGGAGCACCACATTTTCTCGGGAGCTCGCCGCGCTGAAACGCGCCCAGATCATCATTCTCTTGGTTGATGATCAGACGCATCGCGTTTGGCGTGGCCCACACTTCACCAAGATGCTTCGCGCCGACCTCGTCGCCGCGGGGCGGGATCCCGATACCATCCCGGTGGTGTTCCAGATCTACCATCCGCACCAGGAAGGCGTCCCCACGAGCCCGACTTCCGACATCGTCCCGGGGCTCACCTGGGCGCGCTGCGATCACCTCGAATCCTTCCCTGGGGATAAGCGCGGTATGAAAGAAGCGCTCGACCGCGCCATCGCGCTCTACGAGGAGATGAGGGCCGACCATGAAGCCAAGTAACCTCCTCTGCCGCCAGCTCGCCGCCAGCGCGGCCGCCAAGGGCGGCGGCGCGCCGCTCGTCATCGCGGCCTGCGGGCCTGACGGCGCGCCCGAGCCGCTTCGCACCTGCGACGACGCCACGGGTGAGCCGGTGCTCTGGGGCGTCCATTGCGTCAACGAGGAGCCCGGCGGCCGCGTCGTGGACTACGCCCAGGGCCTCGTCTTCGACGATCGCCGGCAGCTCGTCGCAGCGCTGTTCGACAACGCGCGCGTCGTCGTCGAGCAAGAGGACCTCGACTGGTGAGCACCCCCGCCCAGCCACAGCCGCTTCACGTCGTCTACTATACGGGCCCCACCGGGAGCCCCTACCGGCTCCTCCGGCACCTGGCCGGCCTCGCCCGCTCGGTGTCGATCGAGTCCGGCCCGACGCCGGCGGGGGCCCAGCTGCTCTGGCCGCGCGGCGCCGGCGCCCTTCCGCTGCGCGTCTCGCTGGTCGTGACGCGCGGGGTCGCCTGGCACGAGCCCATCGAGGGCCTCGCGGCCGAGAGCGACGAGGTGCGCGCCGAGCTCGAGGCCCTGAAGCGCGCGCACGTCATCGTGCTCCCGGTGGACGGCCGGGCGCGCTGGCTCGCCCTCGGCGTGCACCGCGCGAGGACGCTGCGCGCCGACCTGATCGCGGCGGGACGGCAGCCGGAGCAGGTGCCCGTGCTCTTTCAGGTGCACCGCCATGCCGACCCGAACGAGCCGGCGGCGGCGCTGTCGGACATCGCACGCGCGCTGGTGTGGACTCGTTGCGATCACGTGGAGGCATTCCCCCGGGAGAAGCGAGGGGCGAGGGAGGCGCTCGATCGCGCCATCGCGCTGCACGAGGCGCGCCAGGGCACCTCGGGCCGCGACTCCTCTCCTTGAGCGCCCTTGCGCCGGAATCCGTCGCTCTTCGTTCTGGAACAGCACATCCGCATCGCCTACGCTCGACCCGCTCAATCATGGTGCTCGATCTGGAGACGTACGTGACGGTCATGACTCAGCTTGCTGCATCCGGCGGCGCGCAGGCGGAGGTGCTCGCTCGACACGGGCTCGACGAGGCGCGATGGAACGCCGCCGACGCGCACTGGCAGGCGCTCCTCTCGGGCGCTCTGGCGAACGAACATGAAGGCATCCCGGCGCTGCTCGCAACGTGTACTGCGGCCTACCAGGCGGCATCACGCGCGGCGGCACCGCCGATCTCGCTGGAGCAGTTCGCTCAGGTGACATCGCTGCTGCACGAGACGGGGGACGTGCAGGCGGCGCTCGCCAGGGTGGGCGTGACCCTGGCCGACTACGTCCGCGGGAGCGAGCACTGGAGCCCGCGGATGGCCGAGGATCCCGGCGCGGAGAGGCGGTTTCACGCCGCGCTCCGCGGCGAGCGAGGAGGGAGCCCGGGCCGTCGAGGAGAGGGCTGAGCGATGTCGACAGCACCTGCGCCGGACGCAGCAGCCCCGCCGGGCATGTGCCCGGGAATCGCCGTGATGGGCGGAGGCGGGAGCGCGGGCGGAAGTGATGGCGGCGGCAGCGGCGGTGGTGACGGCGGCGGCGACGGCCGTGGCGGCGAGGGCACGGGCGCGAGCGGTGACCAGAAGTGCGCGCCGAGCGGTACATCCGATACCGAGAGCGCCAGTGACCCGGTCGACGTCGTCACCGGGCGGGTCTTCACGCCCCCGGTCACCGATCTGCGCCTCCCCGGGCCCATCCCGCTCGAGTTCACGCGCTCTTACAGCTCGCGTGCGGCCGCGCGCGACTTCGGGCTGGGGTGGGGTTGGGGACACAGCTGGGGGTGGACGATCGAGGTGCGACGCCGCTCCATCGTGGTGTGGACCGAGGAGGGTATCTCCGTCGATTTCGAGCAGCCCCTCGCTGTTGGAGAGGAGACGATCGGGCCCTGGGGCTACCTGCTGCGTCGCACTGCCAGCGGCTTCGTGCTCGACATCGGCGACGGGCTCGATCGCGTCTTTGCGAGCGCTGGCCCCGAGGAGCGCCGTCTCCGGTTGAGCTCGATCGAGGATGGAAACGGGAACCGGATCGAGCTCACGTATCATGACGGCGCGCTCGTTCGCGTCGTCGACAGCGCGGGGAGGGTGCTGCGCGTCACGCCGGACGCCGGCGGCAGGATCGCTGCGATCGAGGTGCTGACCTCACCCACGCACGATCGTTCCCTGCGGATCGCGAGCTACACCCACGGCGATGACGGTGACCTCGTCCGCGTGACGGACGCCGAGGGCCACGCGTCCCGCTACACGTACGATGGTGGTCATCTCCTCGTGTCGTCCACCGATCGCGTCGGGCTCACGTCTCACTACGCCTACGATTCGCAGCGCCGTTGCGTGGAGGTCTGGCTCGACCACGCCGGCAAGGCAGATCCCTGCCTCGCCGAGGGGTTGCCCCCGCGGCTCCGTGACGGGACCACGGTGGCCAAGGGCATCTATCATTGCAAGCTCGTGTACGGCTCCGGCGGCTACAGCGAGGTGATCGACTCCACCACCATCCGCCGGTTCTTTGGCAACCCGATGGGGACGCTCGACAGGAGCGTCGACGGGCGCGGGGTCGTCACGCGGACGTATGATGAGCACGGACATCTCCTGTCGCGGACCGACGGCCTGGGGGCGACGACCACGTTCGAGCGCGACGAGCGCGGCCGTGTCCTTGCGATCACCGACCCGCTGGGCCGCGTCACGCGCATCGAGCGGGACGCTCGTGGCAATCCGGTGCGGATCACGGACCGGCGGGGAGACACGGTCGAGCTCGATCGTGACGGGCGCGGCAACGTGGTTGTTCATCGCGACGGCGCTGGCGCGGCGACGCTCTACCGGCGCGACGGCCGAGGTCAGGTCGTGGAGGTCGCGTCCCCGGGAGGCGGTTCATGGCGCATCGAGCGGGACGTGCATGGCAATCAGGTCGGCGCTATCGCCCCTGACGGCGCGCGCTGGACGTGGCGCTATGATGCTCTCGGGCGAATGGTTGCAAGGACCGACCCGATGGGGCGGACCGTCCGCCACGAGTACTCGCCGCTCGGGAACTTGCTCGCGACGCAAGCTCCTGAGGGCGTCACGCGGTACGCGTACGACGCGGAGGGCTATCTCGTGCGCGTCGAGGATCCGGCCGGCAACGTGCGTGAGCTCGCGTGGGGCGGCTACAGGCAGCTCTGCGCGGCGAAGGACCAGAACGGCAATATCGTGCGGCTCGCCTACGATCGGGACGGCGAGCTCGTCGAGGTGCACAACGAGGTGGGCGAGGTGCACCGGCTCGACTACGACGCGTGGCACCGCCTCGTGAAGGAGACGACGTTCGACGGGCGGACGTTCAGGTACCGTTTCGACGAGGCGGGCAGGCTCCAGTCGATCGAGAACGGGGAGCGCGGGTGGATGCAGCTCTCCTACGACGCCGCCGGCAACCTGGTCACCATCACCCGGCCGGGCAGCGGGACCGAGACGTACGAGCACGACGCGAACGGGGCGGTGATCGCGGCGTCGAGCGGCGCGGGGCGCTTCACGTTCGAGCGCGACGCGCGCGGGAGGATCACGCGCGAGGAGCAGACGGTCGGGGGCGTGTCGTACGCGATCGAGACGACGTGGGGCGCGATCGGGGGCGCGGTGGCGCGCCGGACATCGTGGGGCCACGACGAGGCCGTCGTCCGGGATGCCCGCGGCTTGCGGAGGCGTACGAGCGCGGCGGCAGGGCTTCTGATCGACCATGCGAACGATCCCTTGGGCCGCGAGGTGCGGCGCGTGTTCTCGCCCGACGGCGGCGCTGTCACGACCGCGTACACGCCTGCCGGTCAGATCGCCGCGCGGTGGCTCACGTCCCCTGCGCGTGCGCCGAGGATCGGGCGAGGAGAGCCGGACTGGGTCGGGCCGCTGCCCGACGCGGTGTGGGGCCGGGCATACCGGTACGACGCGCGGCAGGAGCTCCTCGAGGTCTGGGATCGCGACGCCGGGGTGACGCGGTACGAGCACGACGCGCGCGGCCAGGTCATCGCGGCGTGGGGAGCGGTGGAGCGGGAGGAGCGTTTCCGCTACGATCCTTCCGGCAACATCGCCGAGGCGAGCGGCAGCGGCGCCTGGTCCTACGGACCGGGTGGGCGGCTGGTTCGCCGCGGAGATATCGACTACGTGTGGGACGCCCTGGGGCGCCTGAGCGAGCGGCGTGTCCGTGCGCCATCGGGCGGAGAGCTCGTGACGCGCTTCCAGTGGAGCGATCGGGATCTGCTCGAATGCGTCCTGACGCCCGAAGGCCTTCGCGTGGAGTTCACGTACGATCCGCTGGCGAGGCGGATCGGCAAGCGTGTATCGAGGCGAGGCCAGGGGGAGCGGTGGATCGAGGTAGCGACGACGCGGTACGTCTGGGATCGGCACAGGCTCGTCCACGAGGTGACGCGCGCGGGAGATTCCGAGCGAGCCCGGACCTACGTGTACGAGGATGACGAGTTCGTCCCGATGGCGCATTATCAGCATGACGGCGATGGCCGCTGGCGCTGCTACCTGACCGACCCGGCGGGCGCGCCAGACGCGCTCGTGAACCTGGACGGGACGATCGCGGGGAGCATCGAGCGGCGCGTCTGGGGTCGCGTGAGGCCGCGTGGTAGCGCGGAAGCGGAGACTCCGCTCCGTTTTCAGGGGCAGTACGAAGATCCGGAGACGGGGCTCTTCTACAACCGGTTCCGGTATTACGATCCGGACACGGGGCGCTACATCAGCCCCGACCCGACGGGGCTCCTCGGCGGGCTGAACGCGTATCGGTATGCGCGCAACCCCTTCCGATGGGGGGATCCCTTCGGACTGGTCGTCATCAATGCTGGTGAGCGAATCAATGATTTTCCTGACAATCCCGACGAATTCATCTTGCGAGGGCACGGAAACTCGAGCGGTATGAATCGGCCGTTCGATGACAGAGCCCGTCAAGATCATCGAAAGTACATGGTTCACGACGAGAAGGAGCTCGCCGGCTATATCCGGAACCACCCGGATTACAAGCCTGGAATGACGATCCGGCTGGCGAGCTGCAAGACGGCCAAGGGGGAAAACAGCATCGCCGACCGCCTCGCCGCAGAGATGGCGAAAGATGGGAGCAAAGTGTATGCTCCGACGGAAAATTTGCATGTTGGGGAGAGCTACAGCACTGTATTCACCCAGAACGAGCGGAACGACTGGCGCTATGAGCCTGGCTTCTGGCGTGAGGGGGGGACGTCGAACGTGGTCCCGGGTCCGGCGAACCACCGTCCGTCGACCCGCGAACTGGACGATAAATTTTTTGAAGGCAAGGGCAGCGGTAGCAAAAAGAAGCGCAAATCGCCGAGATAGAACAGGAGTGTTGTGCCATGTCGTACTACCGTGATGGAGGGCACTGGTGGGAGCGTTGCGAGCACCCGAAGCTGGTCACGATCGGCTGGCTGGACAAGCCTCATCCAATCCCTCAAGGGGCCGTGGAGCCGGAGGACGTCGCGAGGTTGGAGCAGATCATCATGAATGGCTGGACACCCGTGGAAATCGAGGGCACGCATGCGTGCAGCTTCTGCTTCGACGATCCGGATACTGAGCCCCCCGAGCGCATCGTTGCTGGAAAAGAGACATATCTAGGTTGGAGAAACATCTGCGTCCCCGGAAAGACATGCATTTACATCTTTCCGGACCTGATCCTCCATTACATCGATACACATGGTTACAAGCCGCCGAAGAATTTTCTTCGCGCCATCCGTAAGGTCGACCCCAAGGACCCGGCCTACAGGAAGAGGTGCAAAGAGCTCTGGGCGCTGGTCGACCCTTATGAGTAGCCTTCCTAGTAGACTTACAGAATCGATGCATTCGCGCTCATCAGGACTACAGACCGGCGCAGCGAGGAGGCTCGGCTCGACGCGCGCGTCGTTCGCCGCACGGACGACCTGGAGAAGCATGGTCGCAGATCGAGTTCGCCGCGGTGGAATATTGCCATCGCGTGGGAACCCGGAGGCATGATGAGGGCTCACGACAAGGACGTCGACGGGCTTGGCAGCGTGACCGTCGAGCCGGAGGAGGAGTCCGCGCCCGCGTCGCGCCTCTCCATCGACGATCTCCTGCCGCAATCCACCTCCCCGAAGCCGGCGCCGCGCGGGGCGGACGGCGCCCCAGCTCGCGCACCGGCGGCGGGGACACGCACCGCGCGCGTCCTCGACGTGGCTGGCCGCAGCGCGACGATCGTGCTCCGCGGCGCGACCGCGCCGTTCGAGGCGGAGCTCGCGCCCGAGGTGGATCCCGAGGTGATCGCCGACGCTCAGGCCAACGGCGACCTGGTGCTGGTCGAGTGCTGCGAAGGGGAAGCGCCTCTCGTCGTCGCGGCGCTCACGACGCGCAAGCCTCGCGAGATCCGGCTGCAGGCGACCACCGTGAGCATCGAGGCGGAGGAGGAAGTGCTCCTGCGCTCAGGGCACGGCGCGGTCCGCATCCGTCAGGACGGCGACATCGAGGTGATCGGCAGCCGCATCAGCGCCGCCTCTCGCGGGCTCTTCCGCCTCGTCGGGCGCATCTTGAGGCTCAATTGAGCCCGCGCCCTCGCGCCCCGCGTTCCCAGGGAGTCCAGCTGACCGCGCGCGAGGTGCGTTGCCAGGGGCGGCGAGTCAGGATACACATGAGGGTTCCGGGAGCTGGAGGGCGCGTTTGATGGAGGGGACGCTCGGCCACATCATTCTCAAGGGCGGCGGTCTGCCCGGCGACGTCCGGGTCCTCTGTTACGAAGCGCATGAGGCGATCTCGCTGCCTTACGCCGTCCGCGTCGAAATCTCGACCAGCGACCCGTCGTTTCGTGTCGATGGGTGCCTCCAGCGCAGGATGCTGCTCGAGGTCGATGATGGCCACGGGGGCGTCCGGCATTACGACGGCCTGCCGGACCGGGTTGGCTTCCTCCAGGTCCAGGCTGGCGAGTACCGCTTTCACCTCCGGCTCCGGCCGGCGCTCGCCGCGCTCGAGCACCGCGAGGGCTCGCGCATTTTCCAGGACAGGAGCCCGATCGATGTCGTCAAGACCGTCCTCGCCGACGCCGGCGTCGACAGCGGTGTCGAATGGCGACTCCGGCAGAGCTACGCGCCGCGTGAGTTCCTGTGCCAGTACCGCGAGACAGAGCTGGACTTCGTTCACCGGCTCCTCGAAGAGGAGGGGGTATTCTACTTCTTCCTCCACGGCCCGGACGGGCACAGGCTGGTCCTGGGGGACGACCCGGCGGCCTTCGCGCCGCAGGACGGGACGCCCGAGGTGCTGCTCTCCGTCCGGCAGGGCGCGCGCGCGCACGCCCGGCCGGTGCTCGATCTGCGCCGGAGAAAGTCCCTGAGGACCACGGGCCTCGCGCTGCGCGACTACGATTTCGAGAAGCCTGACGTCTTCCCCGCTGCCTCGGCAGCGGCGCCCGGCAACCGCGCCATTCACCACTTCGAGTACCCCGGCGGGTTCACCACGGGCGCCGAAGGCGCACGGAAGGCGGCGCGGCGGCTGAGCTCCCTCCGGGGCGACGTGGACGTCTGCCGCGGCAAGACCCACGCGGCGGGGCTCCTGTGCGGTACGCCGATGGCGATCGAGGGAGCGGCGGAGCCGTTTCTGGAGGGAGAGTTCGTCGTCACCGAGCTCCGATCGCGAGGCCGGCTGGGCGCAGCGGCGTGCGAGAACGAGTTCGCCGCCATACCGAAGGATGCGCCGTTCGCCCCGGCCCGCCGCACGAAGAAGCCGCGAGTCGGCGGCGTCCAGACAGCGATCGTCACCGGACCGTCGAGCGAGCCCCAGGCCGTCCACGTCGACACGTACGGCCGCGTCAAGGTGCGCTTCCTGTGGGATCGTTCGGGAAAGCAGGACGATACGTCGAGCGCCTGGTTGCGCGTATCGCAGCTCGGCCTCGGGGGCTCGATGATCTTGCCCCGCGTCGGCTGGGAGGTCTCGGTCGGCTTTCTCGACGGCGACCCGGATCGCCCCCTCGTGCTCGGGCGCACGTTCAACGCGGAGGACACGCCGCCCTACGCCCTGCCCGGCGCGGCCGCCAGGAGCGCGCTGAAGAGCATGTCCACGCCAGGCGGCGCCGGGCACAACGAGATCACGATGAGCGACACGGCCGGGAGCCAGGGGCTCTCCATCTCCGCCAAGAAGGACCTCGCCATCACCACCGGCCACGACAAGGACGAGACCGTGGGCGGCGACGAGGAGCACAGCGTCGGGAGCAACTACGCGGTCTCCATCGGCGCGAACGAGTCGACCACGGTGGGCGCGAACCAGTCGATCGACGTCGGCAACGCGCTCCAGATCAAGGTGGCCGGCGCGCAGGCGATCTCCGTGAGCGGCGACGACAAGGTCCAGGCGAGCGCTGATCTCGTCGAGAAGGTCGGCGGGGCGCGCGACTACGCCGTGGGCGGGGACCACATCACCATCTCGTGCGGCGTCCGCCAGCAGATCACCGGCGCCTTCTCGCGCGACGTCGGTTCGGTCCAGACCAGCGTTTCGCTCGCCTCGATCGATGACAACATGCTCTCGACCTACGATGAGACGGCAGGGGCGCTCATCGCGCAGCTCGTCGCTGGCACGAGCGTCGAGAGCGTCGCGACGAGCAAGGATCAGACGTCGTCCGCGGGAGAGATACACAGCGTGGGCGCGCTCTCCACGCAGGCCGGCGCGGTGAAGCAGCTGATTGGGGGGCTCCACCTGCGCGACGCGGGCGGCGATTACGTCGTCGAGGCGCCGCAGATCGTCCTCGCGGGTGGGGTGGGGAGGTTTCAGGGCGGCGGGAGCGCGATCAAGCTCGACGGGGGCCCGATGACGCTCCAGGGCGCGAAGATAGCCATCAACGCGGCGCTCATCGTCCGGCAGGCGGCGAGCCTCAAGATCGGGTGAGGGACGGGCAGCGTGGCAGACTCCATCGACATCGAGCACGAGCTCACGATAGACGGCGTCCGGTTCCCCCTCCTCTGGCTCGAAGCGCACGAGGCGCTCGATGACGTTGGCTCGCTCCGGTGCGAGATCACCGACCGAGCCGGGGGGCCGGACCCGGCCGCCTTGCTGGGGAAGCCGCTCCTGCTCACGCTGTCGCGCCGCGAGGGCCGGGAGGAGCGCAAGCTGGCCGGCTATGTCGTCGAGGCAGAGCGCGCCACGCCGCAGGGCACGGAGGAGACAGCGACGCGGCTCGTCGCGCGTCCCAGGCTCTTCCGGCTCACCCAGCGCGCCGACTGCCGCATCTTCCAGCGCATGTCGGCTCCCGACATCGTGAAGGAGGTCCTCGCGGGCGCCGGCATCCCCGCGTCGGCGCAGCGCTGGCAGCTCACGCAGAGCTACCCGGAGCGACGGACGACGGCGCAGTACCGTGAGACGGATCTCGACTTTGTAAGGCGACTGCTCGCGGAAGACGGGATCTCCTTCCTCGTCGATTCGAGCTCCGGGGCCGACACGGTCACCTTCGTCGACACAGAATCCGAGGACATCGATGGGGAGAATCAGCTGGTGTTCCGTCCGACAGATGGGCTCGACACGACGCTCGATGCGATAACCACCATCTCCTGCGACAGGACGATCGCACCGGGGCGCGTGCACCTCCGAGACCATGATTTCGAGAGACCCAGGGTCAAGCTGGACGCCACGGCCCAGGGGGACGACGACCAGGAGAGAGCGCTGGAAGTGTACGTGCACCCTGGCCGCTTCACCGAGCCGGCCGTGGGCGATCATCGCGCCAGGGTGCTCCTGGAGTCGCTCCGCGCCCGGCGCGCCCTCGCGAGCGGCACGACGAACACCCTTCGGGTGCGCCCCGGGCGCAGGTTCTCGCTGGCGGACCATCCCTACGAGCCGCTCAATCAGGAGTACCTGCTCGTGGAGGTCGACATCGCCCTGGAGGCGCGCCCGAAGACCCATGCGCACGCAGACGCAGGTCGGCGCGGGGGGCGCATCGCGTTCCGCGCAATCCCCACGTCGAAGAGCGCCTATCGCCCCCCGCGAGCCCCGCGGGCGGCAAGGGTTCTTGGCGCGCAGTCGGCCGTCACGACGGGACCGCCGGGCACGGAGATCCACCCCGATCGGCACGGTCGCGTGAAGGTCTCGCTGCCGTGGGATCGGCGTGGCAAGGCCGATGATTCATCGAGCGCGTGGATCCGGACGAGCCAGCTCCCGCTCGGCGGCGGCATGCTGACCCCGCGCGTGGGCTGGGAGGTGTGCCTCGATTTCATCGACGGCGACCCTGATCAGCCGCTCGTTGGAGGGCGGTTGTACAACGCCGCGTCTCCGCCACCGTATCCGCTGCCGGCGCACAAGACCCGGATGGCCCTGCAGACCGCCACCACCCCGGGCGGCGGGTCGGCGAACGAGATCCGCATGGACGACCGGGCGGGCGCCGAGGAGATGTTCATGAACGCGTCCCGGGACGGCTCTATCCGCGCGGGAAACCATGTGATGGAGAGCGTCGGGAACAGCGAGTCGCGTTCCATCGGCGCCAATCATTCGCTGGCGGTGACCGACAGCTTGTCCGCCGCTGTCGGAGCGAACCAGGATCTCGCGATCGGCGGTGATCAGCGGGTGCGCGCCTCGACGTTCATGGTGGACGACGTCGGCAGCCATTCGCTCACCGTCGGTGGCAGCCGCGACGTCAAGGCGGGCGGGGATCACAAGCGCACCGTCACGGGGAGCTCGACGCTGGCCATCGGCGGGGCGCAGGTCGATCTCGCGGCTGGCTCGGTCGACGAGGCGACCATGGCCACGATGGAGGACACGGTCGGCGCGGCGCTGATCGAGATGACCGCCTCGGACCGGACCGTGACGGTGAAGGGGAGCCGGACCGAGGCCGCGGGAGCGGCGAAGGTGATCCTCGCCGGCGGCGGCCGCGCCGTCGAGATCGGGACCAGCTTGAGCCAGAAGGCCGCCGGCGCGATCCTGAACGTCGTCGCCGGGGATCGTCAGGACGTGAGCGAGGCGGATTTCCTCGAAGTCGCGGGGGGCGCGCAGATCGTCAAGGCGGCGAACGTCGTGTTCGAGGCCCAGACCTCGCTCAGCGTCGTCATGGGGGCGTCCACGATCACCCTCACCCCAGCGTCGGTGTCGCTCGCCGGTGTCGCGATCACGTTCGACGGCGACTGCGACGAGCTGGGCGTCATCAAGGAGAACTGAGCATGGCACCGCGGACGCTGCTCACGCTGTTCCGGGCCGAGGCGATCGAGTCACGGGACGTCATCGGATTCCGGGTCGAGCGCCGGCTCGGCCTCGTCACCACGGCGGAGGTCGAGCTTCGCTCCGCGATCTACGTCGATCCGGACGAGCTGCTCGGCAGCCCCGCGTACCTCGCCTTCGGCCGGGGAGGCCCAGAGCACGAGATGCACGGGGTAGTGACCGACGTCGAGATCGCCGCGACGCCGACGAACGACGGCGTTCGGAGCACCTCGTACCGGATCCACCTCACCTCGTGGATGGGGCTGCTCGAGCGCGAGGTGGACTGCCGCATCTATCAGGACCAGGATGTGAAGGAGATCGTCTCGGCGGTGCTGCGAGGGGCTGGTATCGACGACCAGCGCCAGTCATGGCGCCTCGTGAGCAGCTATCCGAAGCGCACGTACTGCGTGCAGTACAACGAGAGCTCGCTGGCGTTCGTCTCGCGGCTCCTCGAGGAGGAGGGCATCACCTTTCACGCCGAAGCCGGCGACGCTGGCGAGATCGTCGTCTTCGAGGACGACAGCACCGCGAGCGACCCCATCGACGGGAACAAGGAGGTCCCCTACCGCTTCGGCGCTGGGCTCGACGGCGTCGAGGACGCGATCTGCGTCCTCGTGCGGCGATGCCGCACGGCGACTGGCAAGGTGGTCCTGCGTGACTACGACTTCGAGGCGCCGGAGATCGACCAGACGGTGACCGCGGCGGCGGATACGGACGCGGATCTCGAGGTGTACGATGTTCCGGGGCGGTACACCGAGCGACGCGAGGGGGAGCGGCTCGCCCGGGTTCGGCTGGAAGCGCTGCAGGCCGAGCGCGCGTGCCTCACGCTGGATTCCGGCTGCGCGCGGCTCACCGCGGGCCGCTGGTTCACGCTCGTCGACGCCCCCGATGAGCTCGACGGCGACCATTTCATCACCGCTGCTGTGCACGAGCTGCACGACGGGACGTACGTCGTCCGCGCCACGACCGTTCCGAGGACCGTCCGTTACCGTAGCCCGCAGCGGACGCCGGCGCCGATCATCGAGGGCCCGCAGACGGCGGTGGTCGTCGCGCCGAAAGGCGCGCCTGCCGAGGACATCCATACGGACGCGCACGGCCGGTGCAAGGTCAAGTTTCACTGGGATCGCCACGGCGAGAGCGATGATACGGCGTCGTGCTGGATCCGCGTGGCGCAGCCGCAGGCGAGCGGGGCGATCCTCCTGCCACGGGTGGGGTGGGAGGTCATCGTCGAGTTTCTGGAAGGAAACCCCGACAGACCCGTCGTGACGGGGCGCGTCTTCAACGGCCGATTCAGGCCCCCCTACGCGCTGCCTGATGGAAAGTCGCGCAGCGCGCTGCGGACGAGCTCGTCGCCGGGTGGCTCGGGCGCGAACGAGATCCGCCTCGAGGACAAGGCTGGACACGAGGAGATCAGCATCAGGTCCCAGCGGAACACGACGCTCGCGACGGCGAACGACAAGACGCGCTCCACCGGCGTCAACGAGTCGAAGAGCGTCAAGGTCGACGCGCAGCTCTCCGTGGGCGCGGATCAGAAGATCCAGGTGACCAACGGCTACCTGGCCACCGTCGACGGCGCGCAGACCACGAGCGTGGGCGGCAATCGATCGGTGCAAGTGAACGCCGTCTATGGGCTCACCGCCAAGGGGGAGAGCGCGACGGCGGTGGGCGGCACGCAGAAGGAGATGACCGGCAATCCGGCGAGCGCGCTCCTGTCGCTCGCCGCGAGCGCGCCGACAGAGGCCGCGACGGCGGAGGCGCGCCGCGCGCTGGAGGCGCTCGACCGGGCGGCGGTGGCGAAGGTCAACCAGATGATGGTGCCAGTCCACGCGCTGGAGACCCAGCTTGGGGAGCTGGGAGCTGCCATGGACGCCATGAACGTCGGGGACATGGGCGCCACGACGAAGGCGCTCGACGCGGTGGCCAGCCTGCCCTCGCCGGCCGCGTTCGGCGCGTCCCTCGGGGCAGCTGCCGGCGGGCCAGCGGCCTCGGGCGATGGATCCGGCTGGTTCGACGCGCTGCTCGGAGGGGCGATGAATGCCGGCCCGGCGCGCCCCGGCCATGCGTCGGGCCTTGGCGCGGACGGCGGTGCTGGCCCCTCGGGCGCCTCCGGGGCGACGAAAGAGGGCGTATCGGCGGGCAGCTCGGCGTCGGACAGCGTCACCGGGCCGGGGCACTCTGTGAACGTGTGCGCCTCGACGCACGACGAGACCGTCGGGGGCATGAAGGCCACGATCGCGGCAGCCGGCATTCACACGACGGTCGGGGGAGCGCGGTCGCAGCGGATCGGCGCTGCGCGGATCGAGCTCGTCGCCGGTACGCGGGCCGAGACGTGCCTGGCCGACAAGACGGAGCAAGCGGCCGGCCTTGTCGTCGTGAGCGGCGCGCCGGAGGCCGAGACGGTCGGCGGTAGTCGCACGACGATGGTGGGCGGCGCCGTGGTCGACAAGATCGGCGGCTCGCATTCCGTGATGGCGGGCGGTAAGGGCATGTTCATCGGGGCGTTTCACAAGGTGGACGCCGCGGGCGCCATCGTGTTCAAGTGCGGATCGAGCGAGGTGGTCATCGACGGCGGAGGGGTGACGATCAAGGCCGGGCTCGTCACGATCACGGCGCCGAACGTCAGGTTGAAGCGCAACGTATCGTTGCTGTGAGGCAGCCATGGATCCGCCGCGCATGGACAACAGGACCGATTTCGTCGCCGCGCCGTTCCTGCTCGTCGGCAAGGAGGGCGAGCGCCTCGTCGTCGTGGTGAAGGCGACGTTCGTCTCGGTCGAGGGGCAGAGCGAGCTCGAGATCTCGGACAGCGCGGAGCAGCGCCGGATCCGCAGCGCCGACGTGCCGTGGGGTGATCCGGAGAAGAGCAGCATCAAGTATCCTTCGGATCTCTGCGTCGCCAAGCCGGGCACGGACGTGATCGTGGTGGCGGCGGCGCACGCGCCCGGCGGACGGGCCGTTCCCTTCTTCGACGCCGGCGTGCGGCTCGGCAGCCTGGAGAAGGTCGTCCGGATCTTCGGATTACGTGTCTGGGAGGCGAACGGCGCCGGGCTGTCGAAGCCGCGCCCTACGACCGGCATCGAGGTGCGGTACGACCACGCGTGGGGCGGGCTCGATCGGAGCGATCCGTCGCACCCTGTCGAGGAGCCCAGGAATCCGGTGGGGATGGGGATCGCGCGCGACCCGGAAGCGCTCACGCACAAGCCCGCGCCTTTCATCGAGGACCCGGCGGATCTCATCCGCTCGGTGAGCACGCGCCCGGCGCCTGCAGGGCTCGGCGCGATCGGCCGCCACTGGGAGCCACGGCGGCGTTATCTTGGGACCTATGATGCTGCCTGGCAAAGGCAGCGCGCGCCTCTCTTGCCCCTGGACCACGACGATCGCGCCAGTTCGTGCGCCTCACCGGGGCTCGTCGCGACGCCGGCGGTGCGCGGTGGAGAAGAGGTGGTCCTGCTCAACCTCACGCCGGATCAGGGAACGATGGTATTTCGACTGCCCAGGACCGCCGTGACGGTCGCCATGACGGTCAGGGGGCGCGCGCCTGAGATCCTCTTACCTGAACTCGATACAGTTCTGATCGACGCGCTCGCTCCTCCAGGCGTGGTCGTCGAGCTCGTGTGGCGCGCGTCGTTCCAGGCGCCGCGGCGCATGAAGGACGTCGAGATCGTCGTGACCGAGACGGAGGCCGGGTGAGCGCAGTCGGGGTCGTCGAGGTCGGGGCACGCACGCCGATCGGGCTGAACGCCCGACAGACGGGGTTCTTGCTGCGCGCGGGCTTCCCGGCCGTCGCAGAGGCGCCGCTCGCGAACTCGGCCGGCGAGGCGATCACGATGGGATTCGTGCCGGCGATCGATCCGCGCATCGTGGGGCCGGAGCGGCTCGTCCTGCTCGCGGCGCCCGCGTTCGAGGAGGCCGTCTCGCGGATCGGCGACGGCAAGATCCTGGTCCAGCTCGCGCTGGACGAAGGAGTTCCGGACGCGCCTGCGGCGACGAAGCTCCTCGCGGCGGCGGTGAAGCGTTCGACGCCGGCGGCGGTGAAGATCGTCGCAGGCGGCGAGGCGGCGCTGGGGCCGCTCCTGCTCGAGGCGCTGAACGCGCTCTCGTCGATGCAGGTCGACGCGGTGATCCTGGGCGGCGTCCACAGCGATTACGACCCGCGTGCGATTGCGGCGCTCGAGGAGAGCGGGCGGCTCTTTTCTCCCGACAACCTGGACGCGCGCATTCCGGGGGAGGGGGCGGCGTTCTTCGCGCTGATGCGCGACGCGGACGCGGGGCGGCGGGGTCTCCGCACCGTCGCGCGCGTGGTCGGCGTGGGGACCGGGCAGGAGCGCGCTGGGCCCCACGACGACGCGCCCGCCTACGAGGCGTTCGGACTGACCAGCGCGACGCGGCAGGCGGCCGAGCCGCTGGCGCGGGCTGGGCAGACAGCGGGGTGGATGTTGACCGATCTCACGGGCGAGATGCGGCGGCTCCGCGAGTGGCAGGCGGCGTTCGTCAGGCTGCAGGATGTGCTCGGCCGCCCGTATGTCATCGAGTCTCCAGCGCAGCGGATCGGTTATCTGGGTGCCGCGGCGATGCCGCTGTTCGTCGCGATCGCGGCGACGGCGTGGGAGCACGGGGTTGCGCCGTCGCCGGTGGCCATCGCGGCTGCCGGGAACGACGGCGGGGCGCGGGCCGCGGTGGTGCTCGCGAGCGCAGCGCGAACATCGGACGGAGAGGGGTGAGCATGAGCATCACAGCTTGCATGATGGATTGCATCACGGCCAGGTCAGGGCACCAGATGGTCCCGCTGGCGGTCAGCGTGTGCACGACGCCGGCCGCTCCGAGCCCGATCCCGGTGCCCTATCCGGTGTTCGCGAGCTCGGCCGAGGGCATCAAGAACGCGCCGGTACGAACGAAGATGGGCGGCGCGAAGATCCTGACGGTGGGATCGAGCTTCAAGGCATGTCACGGCAACGAGCCAGGGACGATGAAGGAGGTGGTCAGCCTCAACACGGGCGGTCCGTCGTTCATCGTGATGGGGGCGCCGGTCGTCTTCGTGGAGCTCGGGATGGTGGGCACCACCGGCAGCCCAGGATTCTTGAACAAGGGAGGGCTTTGAACCATGTCGATCCGCGGCAGGCGCGCCGCTCCCGCAGGGAACGTGCGCAGGGAAGGGTTCAGGTAAGGCGGCGCGCATGTCCGACGACCTCGCCGCCTGCGACGCCGACGCGCCCTGGGTCATGCATTGGGAGCGCGCGCATTCGCTGATTCACGCGGTCGCGCGCTTCATCGAAGGACAGCGTGAGCCGAGCGCCCACCTTGCGCCTGCTGCGCGCAAGCTCGAGAGCGGCCTTGGCGCGCTGTACGATGCGTTCGATGGCCGTGCTGATCGTGGGACGGCCGTGGGGCGCGCGCACGGGCATGTATGGGCGGCGGCTGTTCTCCTGGCGCAAGCGGGCCTGCCTCGGATGCTCGCTTCGCTCCGGGACGCCTGCGCAGCGCTCGTCGCCGCCGAGGAGCGTCTCTCCACCGCGTCGCTCGCCGGACCGAGCGCTCCCGTGCTTCGCGCGGGCGTCGATCTCCCGCCGCTGCACGTCGTCGGGCGGGCTTCGCTCGTACCGTCGTTCCGCGCGCCGAAGGTGCCTGAGCCCGCGCCTGAAGAGCCCGAGCCCGCGTCGGCGGAGCCGAGGACCTTCGATGAGCTCGCGGCCATGGCCGAGGCGATGCGCCGCCTGGCGACGGAGCGGAGGATGGCGCTCGTTCGCCCTGCCAGGCCAGCACCGAGGCCGGTCAAGCCGGTCTCGGCTCGAGAAGCGGCTCCTCCCGGGTTCGCGTTCGCGCCGGCGGCCGCGGTCTCGGAGGAGGACTTCGTCCGTCGCTGGTCGCGGGTGTGCTTCGAGGAGATCGGGATGCTCGGAGTCCAGCGGGCGCCGCTCCCTGGAGACGACTGGCGTTCATGCCGAGCTCTGGAGCAACGCATGGTTGCTGCCATCGACGCGCTGGCCGCGCTCGGTCCGACGGCGATCGCGCACATCGAGCCGCTGGCGATGGATGCGCCGACCGCCGATCCGATGCGCGTCTTTGCGGCCGCGATGATCGGAGGGTGCATCGAGGGGCGTGACACCCTCGCCTGTGCCGAACGGGTGCTCTTCCGGTTCGGCGCAGGTGATCCAATCGTCGCCGAGGCGTTCGTATCCGCCATGAAGCTCGCGCGGAGCCCGTGCCTGCCCAGCAGCCTGAGGGCCTTGACCGCGTCGTCCGAGCGCGGGTGCCGGGCGATCGCCGTGGAGCTGCTGGCATACCGCGGCTGGCTCACGCCCACGGAGCTCGAAGCGCTGAGCGATGAGGAGGACGCGCGCATCTTCGCGTACGGGTTGTCTGCGCTCGCCGCGGTGAGACATCCGCGCTTCGACCGGGCGCTGGAGCGGGCGCTCGCACACGAAAACCTCGACGTCCAGGCGACGGGGCTCGATGCCATGCTGGTCGCAGGGCACGGACGAGCGGCCGAGGCCGCGCGCAGGGCGGCCCAGGGAGCGCTCGGGGACCGGGCGCTGGTGCGGCTGGCGCTGGTCGTCGGCGAGGAGGACGCCTGGTGGCTGCTCGAGCGAATGCGGCGCTCTCCAACACCCTCGGCAGTCGAGGCGGTCGGGTGGACTGGGCTCGTGGAGGCGATCCCGAGCCTGCTGGATCTGCTGGAGTGCGCAGCGAAGGACGTCGCGCTTGCCGCCGGCGCCGCGCTCGATCGGCTGCTCGGCGCGGGCCTTGTCGAGGAGATGGAGATCGACGCGGCGGCGCTGCAGGACGTGGTGGTGATCGATCCGGATCCGGAGCCGTTTCGTGGACGTCGGCCGCTCGGAGAGCTGGTGGGCGATCCGCGCGATCGCGCGCCGGTCGGGTCGAAGGAGACGCTCGGTGTGCCGTCGACGGATCCTGCGCGCTGGCGGGCGTACTGGTCGGAGCACCGGGCGAGCTTTGACCCGAAACATCGGTTGCGACGCGGGCAGAAATACGCACCATCGGTGTCGCTTCAAGAGCTGTCGATGCTTGCGCTTCCGATCGAGGATCGGAGGTGGTTGTCGAGGGAGCTGGCGGTGCAGACAGGGAGATGGTCACACTTCGATCCGCACGATTTCGTGGCGGAGCAGGAGCGGTGCTTGGGGGCGTGGCAGGCGATCCTCCAGGCTGCGAACGAAGCTCCAGGGGCCTGGGGGCAGCAGCATAGAAGATAGGTACGAGGTCAGCCCAACGCACGGCGAAGCTGCGTCTTCGCGTCCAGACGACCTCCGACGGATGCGCCGGCGCGGCGCTCCGGCGCGCGGGCCCTGCCAGCGCGGCGCCGGGCGTCGGCACGGGCCCTGCTCGTCGACATCGCCCGGCAGAAGGCCCGCGTGAACCTCGCGACCGCGGTCGGCCGCGCCGAGGACCTCTCCGCCTTCGCCTCGAAGCGCTTTGACGTCGTGTACCTGAACAGCGTCCTTCACCGGCTGAACGAAGCGCAGAAGGAGCGCGCCATCGCCGAGGCGGCGCGCGTGTTGAAGCCGGGTGGCAAGCTCGGATTCAGCACGGGATCCACGCCGCCGACGTCGACGAGATCTTGAGGCACAGCGGGTCGAGCTCGTTCGGCAACCACCTCTCGCACCTGAGCCCCGAGGAGAAGCGCGAGGTGCGAGAGCGGCTCGCGAAGGAGCTTGAGGCGTTCCGCACGCCGCAGGGGATCCGGCTCGAGCGCAACCTCATCTTCGCGATCGCCCACACGGCAGGCAACGAGCGCCGAGCGGCTTCACCCCCATCTGGGATGGTGTTATCGTCGCGCGGCGATGCCGCAGCGCGAGGACTTCTCGGAGAGGGCTGGCGATCTGGATCGCCTGGGAGTCCCTCCGCACGTCGTCCAGTACATCCGCGATCAGATTTTCCCGAACTGGCGCGCTCGGTACGCGGGCTATGTCGTCCTGGTGGTCGTGCTGACGCTCGGCGTGACGGTCGCCGCGGCCGCGGCGGTGTCGTGGTTCATCGGACGGCTGGAGGCGCAGCGGCTCCAGCGGGCCTATTTCGTCGCCTCCAATCATGGATGGAGCGTGGCGATGCTCGCTCTCGGCGTTTTCTTGCTGGCCGGCGGCTTTCTGTCGCGGCTCCACCATCGCTTCAGCCGAAGGTTCGCGGAGTACGCGGCCATCAGGAACCTGATCAGCGCGATCGACGCCGAGGGCGCCGCCGGCGGGCTCACGCGCGCTCAGCTGCGCCGGGAAATCGAGAACGCTGGCGCGACTGATCCTCCCACGTTCCTTCATCAGCATGGCTATCTCCTGGCGCGTTACCTGGTGATCGCCGGCGCTTCTCTGCTGGCGCTCTGGGTGCCTTCCGTGCTTGCGGACGTCCAGGACTACGACCTCGGGACGGAGCGCGGCGTCGAGCGACATAGCCTGTTCGGTACGGAGCTGCTCCCGTGGACATCGCTGAAGAAGGTGGAGACGGGCTGCTCCGATCTCGAGGAATCACCCCCCAGCGGCCACTTCGAGCTCGTCTTCGACGGCAGCGCCAGGGTGGATGCCTTTCCTGAGCCGCCGGATCGAGCGTCCTTGTGGAGCTTGTGGGAGCTCAACCTGATGTTGCGAGGGCGTGCGGTGCCGGTCGAACAGGCCCGGTTCGAGAGAGGGATACATGCCGGTGAGCAAGTCTGGGCGGCCGGGTGCGTCGAGGCGGTGGCAGGCCGGGCCGGCGTGGAGCCCGGGATGGTCGGCGCGCTGCTGATCACGACCGAGGACCTGGAGGCGCCGTAGCTCCGAGGTCTCGTCGAGTTGACGCTCGCGTGCCCGTTGGATCCGTCGATCTGCGCGACGTCGACGTCGGGACATCGGAGCGGATCGACCCGGCTGATCCGCCCCCCCGCAGGCCATGGAGGGAAGGCATAGCCGATGCTCTCCGGCGTGTGCCCCGGCGTATGGAGCGCGCGGATGCGCAGCCCGATCAGGTCGAGCTCCTCGCCGTCCCGCATCCGGACGTCGCTCAAGCCGGAGCCGCCCTGACTCGGCGCTCACGCCGCGCGGATATCGCTCTGGAACGGGGAGAGGTTCTCCCGGAACATGAGCCACACGAAGAGGCAGCGCATCTCGAAGTACTCGTCTGCCGCGATGCCCGCGAGCGAGGGGTCGAGCTCGCCGATGTCGTGCCCCTCCCAGAGGAAGCCTGGCACGCCGCGCGCCCGGCTGACGAGCCCGCCGCTCTGCAGCTGGTCGCGCGCGCGGAACCAGCGGGTGAGCGACATGTTGACCGCCGCGGTGAAGTCGGGCCGGTGCGCGATGCGCTCCGGCAACGCGACCCGGTCGAGGCCGGCCGACCAGCAAAGCCAGCAGAGGGCGGCCCACTCGGCTCGGGCCCTCCGCATCAGGAGAGAGACCGGCAGGGCTCCTGGGTCGAGCGCCTCGTCCACGGTGAGCTCGACGGTCTCGACGCCATTCTCGGTCTCCTCGGTCAAGGTCGCCGCTGTCCGCGCGAGCTCCACCGGCCCGTCCGGTAAGAGGTGTGACAGGTCGGGCGGGAGCCACGGACAGGGCTCCGTGCCCGGCAAGCCGCGCTGCACGGCCTCGCGCAGGCGAAGCAGGCGGGTGGCGTAGAGCCGGACCTTCTGCTGAACCTGCTCGAGCGGCTGATCGAGCTCGACCGTGGCCGATGCGTCGCCGGGCATCGGATCGATGGCCTGGCGCGCCGGCCAGAAGGCGAACTCCGGGTACAGCAGCCGCACGAAGGTCCTGAGGTGCTCGGCCACGGCGGGGGCCTCGGCCTCGACGCGGTCGGCGTCCTCGAGCACCCCGCGCGTGTCGCCGAGCTCGAGCCGCAGGAGCGCGCGCGTGATGCAGGTCGAGCGGCGCTCGGGCACGAGCAGCAGCGCCGCCTCGACGAGCGAAAGGGCGACGCGACGCGAGCCCCGGAAGACGGCGGCGAGCGTGCGGTACGCCGCGCTCGGCTCGGCGCCGAGCAAGAGCTCGTCCAGCACGCCGAGCGCGGTCGCGTCGGACGCGTCGAGCAGCGCTCGCCCGCGTTGCTCCACGACCTCGGGTTTCGGCTGCAGCGTCGCGCCGCGCAGGAACTCGGCGAGCCTCTCTCGCTCGCCCCCGCGGGCCGCCGCGCGGGCCGCGGCGCAGCAGGCCTCGCGCGCGCGGCCGTCCTGCAAGAGCTCTCGCGCGAGGGCCCAGACGCGCTCGGCGTCCCACGCCGCAATGTCCTCGGCGAGCGCGGGCGACGCGCCGAGGCTCGCCTCGTCGAGGGCCGCGCCGAGCTCGCGTCGCACCACCGGCGCCCCGTCCGCGTCGAGCCCCGTGAACGCTCCGACCGGGTGACCGTGCGCATACTCGCCGCGCTCCTCGCGCACGCGCCGGTCGAGGTAAGGGCTCGTGTCCGGATCGGGAAACCAGCGGACGGACGGGCCGTGGAACCGTCCCTGGGGATCGAAGTGCCGCTCCTCGGAAGGGCGGCCCAGCGCGTCGTACCGGAGCTCGCGATGACGCGCGCCAGCGCGAATCTCGATCTCCTGAGAGGGCTTGCCCTCGCGGGTGAAGTAACGGTCGATGAGCGAGGCCGAGGCTCCGTCCTCCTCGCGGACCAGCCATCGTTGCGAGCCGTGGTCGTAGTCGGCCTCTCCGGCGAGGCCGGCGGGTTGGTCGGGCCAGCGGGAGCCGTCCGCGGAGATCGGGTACCCGTCGCGGTCGTGAAAGACCTGGCGCACGATGCTCCCTTGCCGATAGCGCGTTCGCAGCTCCCAGGCGCCGGGCGGCACACAGCACGGTCGTAGCCTGAGCTCCGTCGGGGCGTCGCTGCCGTACACCACCACCTCGCCGTCGAGCTCGCCGCCCCGGTAGCGCCCGCGCTGCGCGGGTTGACCGTTCGGGTGGAACAAGGTGAACGGCCCGTCCTTCACCCCGCCCGCGTAGCAGCAGCGCGAGAGCAACGAGCCGTCGCTCGCGCGGTAGACGTGGCACTCGCCCGAGCGACGGCCGTCGGCGTCGGTCTCCACGAGCTCGAACGTGCCGTGCTCGGGGTTGTACCTGGCTGAAGGAGGAATCGACGGAGGCCGCTCCGCGCCGTGGTGTGCCGTGGAGCCCACGCATCGCAGTCTATCGGCTTTTGCGCCGAGAAGGCGGCCCTTCACGCTGATTGCAAAGATCCACGGCTACTGGTTGGCGGTGTCGCCGGAGCAGATGACGAACTGCGTCGCGCCGTCCAGGGCTGCGCCGTCGCCGGTGAACCGGACCTGGCGGCGCTCTGTGGACGGGCACTTGGCGACGACTTCGTCTCGGCCGAAGCCGAGCCGCGGGTCGACATAACACCACCCGTGCACCTTCTCGCCGCCGACCTCGACCGGCGCAGGAGGCACCGTGTTCTGGCACGCCGCGAGCTCGTCCGGCGTTCTCAGCTGCTCGACCTCGCAGACGCAGTTCCAGCCGTTCGCCGCCGCCACCGGATCCTCGAGCACCATCCGCTTTGCTGCGAGGTTCTCGTGGAGCACCTCCCGCCGCGCGGTGAGCCCGTCGCAGCCGCACTTCCCCTCGGCCGTGCTCCGCGCCTCGAGGACGAGGCAGCTGACCTGTCCGCTCTCGTTCGGCTGGAGCGCGCGGGGCAGGCACTGCCCGCCGAGCTTCGTCTTCAGGCGATCGACGATCGCGCCGATGGCCGGCCGATAGCCGAAGTCGAGCCGGTCCTCTTCCGTGAACTCGAGCTGCGCCGGGCACACGGAGCCGACGACGCCCTGCTCCCCGAGGTTCCGGATGAGCTCGAGCTGCCGCAGGCCCGGATAGGCCTTCGCGCTGACCTGGAGGTTGCTGTCGGTGCCGTCGGGGTTGTCCTTGCACAGGGGGCTGTCTCGGTCTTCAGTGCTCTTGCAGTCATCGCCCGTCACGGGCTCGCGCAACGGGAACGTGCAAGCGTACTGGAGGTCGCCGAAACCCGGGTTGGGGTTCCATTCATGGCCGTTGATGGTGTTGGCGTCGTCCGGCGAGCCCGGGCTGGCGATGCGCGTCCCGGTGATCGGGTTCTCGCCCTCGCGGGGGAGCGGCGACTCGATCATGTGGGGATCGCCGGGGCTCCGGCGCGACTTCGGATCTCCGAGGATGATGTCCCAGGTGCTCGCGAAGCCCGCGTTCGGGGCGCTCAGCTCCTTGGCGCTCTTGAAGCCGCCGACGCGGTTGCCGCCCTGGTCCCTGCCTTCCCGGAGATCGGGCTGACCCGCGTCGTCCTGGCGCGCGATGTCCTGCCACGGGACGCCCACGAGGCCCGCGAAGAACACGTACTCCGGCGGACGGACCGCGCTGTTCTCGTCGTCCGGGTCGAGATCCGAGAAGATCGGGTTATCGACGAGATTGCCCTGGTGATCCTGGATCCGCGCCTGCGTGAGCGCGTCCGTGTAGCGGTCGATCGGGTAGAGCAGATCGATGCCGAACCGGCGCTTCTGATCGAAGCAGCGCAGGTTGTGCGGATCCTCGTTCGGGAGGAGCGTCTTGGGCTGTCCCTCCGGGCCGCAGGTCTCCTCGTCCAGCGGGCACTCGCCCCTGGGCGATCCGCAGGACTTGCAGCACGGGTCGTCCAGGCCCTTCTCCGCGCACTCCCTGCGCGGCGCGAACATCCGAAACACGTCGCCGTCGTCGTCCTTCTGCCTCGCGACCCAGAAGGCGTTCCCTCCCTCCTTGATGGAACAGTCGTTCTCGTCCGACAGCATGACGATCGCGAGGAGCGAGTCCGGCCGCAGGAACGCCTTGCGCTGATCCAGGAGCTTCCTGTCCACGCCGCGCCGCTCCGCCTTGCCGTTCACCACCTCCAGGGTCTCGTAGGGCGCGGGGTCCACGAGGAAGCGGTACCAGCTCTCCAGCTGCGACTCGAAGCCGCAGCCGTTGTCGGCCACCCCTCGGACCATGTTCGTCAGCGTCGGGACCAGGCCGCGCCCCGCGCCGTCGTCGAGGATCGACTCGCCCGCGGGGCTGAGCTTCTGCTCCGGATCCCAGGCGAGGAACCCCAGGTTCTGGTAGGTCGGCGGGTCGTTGTCTGCGTCGTTGTGGTCGTCCCTGTCGCTCCGGGCGATGAGGTGCCCCTTGTCGTTGTTGAAGAAGGCGAGCGGCTCCTCGGGGCACGAGTCCGCGCCATGGCTGCCGAGGCTCGTGCTGATGATCCCGATGTGGATGTCGACGACGGGCTCGAACTCGCGCTCCTTGCCGCTCGGGCAGCGGCCGTCCTCCCGCGGCGGGGACGAATCCAGGGGGTTCAGCGGATCGATGCACCGGGGGTCGACCAAGCGCCTCACGAGGTCGGGAACGGCCAGCGCGAGGATGTCCTGCTTGTCCTTCATCGACGACGAGTTGTCGATGGTCAGGAGGAGATCGATCTTGTCGACGCGCCGCGGGAGCCGCTCGACGACGGTGCCAGTCGTGCGCGTGTCCTGATGGGCTATCGGGCGGCTCAGGCACCCCGGGAGGAGCGATGTGCCGCCGACGGCGAGGGAGCACAAAAGCGACGCTGCCGCGCGGGCAGCGCTGGACGGAGGACGAGCGGGCATGGATCCTTCCTTGCGCGAGAGATGGAGTGGGCCCTTCGCGCGCCATGCGCGCGGAGCCGGCGCGCCCGTCTCGCGCGGAGTGGGTGACAGGCCGCCTGGCGATCGCGTATCAGACGCCGAGAGGGGGTGTTCTCTTGGCTACGTGGCGAGATGAGCGCGACCCCATCACGAAATCCACGAACCATGGGGAGGCCGCGGCGCGGTGGCCGCGTCGCACAGCGGCGGCACATCCGCCGTAGCGGCTCGCGGCACGGCCGGCACACCCGCCATCGCGGGTGGAGGCGCCGCCGTCACGGCACGGGCGGCACAGCGGCCATCGCGGGCGGAGGCGCCGCCGCCTCGTCGGAAGCGGAGGCGGCCTGCGCCGGTATGCAATGGTGTTGAAAAATTACGTGTATAAAGGAATCGTGAAGGCCGGGCGCCAGGGCGTCCTCGGCCGGCGGCGGGAGCTCAGCTCTCGGCGGAGGCGGCCGTCTCGGCGCCAGCGACGAGCGGCGCGTACTGGGTGAGGAACTTGCTCCAGCGCTTGTGCTTGCGGCCGGGCTTCCGGGAGCTCTGGGAGCTCCGCTCGTGCTTCTGGGTGACCTTGAGGGTGAGGTGCTGGTGCTGGCGCGTAGGGCGATGCATGGCGGCGGATGCTGCTCGAACGCGCCCCGCTCCGCAAGCCTCAACGCGACGGAGCCCGCGCCTGCTCGCTCCGTGCGTCCCGCTCCGTCCCCAGCCGGCCGAAGCTGTGGATGCCGTAGATGAGCACCAGCAGCGCGAGCACCGTGAGCCCCATGCCCGCGTCCGACGGCCCGACGCCGACCAGCGCGAGCCCGGCGACGAGGAGCAACCCCCCGCCGCCGAGCGCGCGTCGCGCGCGCTCCTCGGCGTCTCGCTCTGTCCGGTGCCCCCGGCGGCGCGCCGGCCCGCCCTCCTCGCGCGCGCTCACTGGAACTTCTGCGTCCGCGCGTAGGTGATGAAGTCCTGCACGTCGCGCGTCAGCTCGCGCTCGGCGGTGATCGTCGTGCGCTCGTGCGACTCGCCGACGAGGTCGTCGTAGAGGTAGTTCTGCTGATAGAGGAGCACGAGGCGAATGGCCCCGTCCGGCCCGCCGCGGACGATGCGCAGCTTCTCGTCCCGGCCGTTCGGCGGCGGGATCGCGGCGCCGAGCGCCTGGGCGTCCTCCTCGGTCACGTAGACGACGCCGTACGAGCGGCTCTGCACGCCGACATCGACGCGCACCTTCTGCCCGCTGGTCAGCTCGACCTCGCGCCCGCGCGCCGGCTGCGCGCCCTCGTGCGCCATCGCCCGGCGGATCACCTCGATCGCCCTGCGCTCGTCGAGGGCGCGCATCGGGTTCGGCGCGCGCGCCTCGCCGCCGCTGCACCCCGCTAGCGCGAGCGCCGCGGCCGCGATCCCCAGCGCGGCGCGCGCGCCGCCGAGGAGACGCCGCGCGTCTCGAGCCTGCCCGGGCGCGAGCGCGCGCGCTGAAGGCCGATGCTGAAGGGGGCCGAGATGGGGAGCCCCCGAGCCTTGATGAAGCTTCCTCGACATGAGCGGCATGAGAGTAGCCAACCGCCCGGAGCTTCGCTACTTCTCCCGACATGGCGCGGCTCGCTGCGATCGACATCGGATCCAACGCCATCCGGCTGCGCATCGTCGACGTCGATCCCCCGGCGCTCGGGGCGTTCGGGGCCGGCTGGGATCCGGCGCTCGCCGGGGCCGCGACCGGCGCGCCGCGCTTCCACCCGTTCCGCGATGTCCATGCGGATCGCGCGTCGGTGCGTCTCGGGCACGACGTGTTCACGAAGGGCCGGCTCGAGTCCGGGGTCATCGGCGCCGCCTGCGAGGCGCTCCGGCGCTTCCGCACGGCGATGGATGCGGCCAAGGTCGACCGCTACCGCGCCGTGGCGACGAGCGCCGCGCGCGAGGCCCAGAACGGCGACCTCTTCGTCGAGCGCGCCGCGCGCGAGGCCGGCGTCCACGTCGAGGTCATCGAGGGGGTCGAGGAGGCGCGCCTCGTCCAGCTCGCCGTCCGCGAGCGCGTGGCGCTCGGCGAGCGGACCGCGCTCC
The DNA here is from genome assembly GCF_051527395.1 of Sorangium sp. So ce281. Lineage (NCBI taxonomy): Bacteria > Pseudomonadati > Myxococcota > Polyangiales > Polyangiaceae > Sorangium > Sorangium sp. So ce281. Next base: position 7,384,214 of record NZ_CP150322.1, on the reverse strand, counting down.
TCGTCGACATCGGCGGCGGCTCCACCGAGCTCACGCTGCTCCGCGGCCGCGAGGCCGTCTTCTCGCGCTCGCTCCCCGTGGGGACGGTGCGGATGGTCGAGGCCTTCCTCGAGGATCGCCGCCCGGTCGACGCGGGGCACCGGCGGCTCGTCGAGGAGTACGTCGATCGCGTCATGGTCGAGGCCACGCGCGAGATCGTGGAGCTGCTCGGCGAGGGGTCGGGCTCGGGGATCGATCTGCTCGTCGGCACGGGCGGCAACATCGAGACGCTCGCGGAGCTCTGCCCCGCGCCGGCCGGGTCCGCGGAGGGGCGGGCGATCGACGTGGCCGCGATGTTCCGCCTGCTCGACGAGATGGCGTCGAAGACGCCCGAGGAGCGCGCGCAGATCTACGGCCTGCGCCCGGACCGCGCCGACACCATCGTCCCCGCGGCGACGATCCTGGGCCGCGTCGCCCGCGCGTTCGCGCAGCGGGGCATCGTCGCTCCCGGGGTCGGGCTCAAGGAGGGCGTGCTCGTCGATCTCGCCCACGCCCACTTCCTCGGCCCCGACTTCCGCGGAGAGGCCGCCGCGGTCACCGACGCCTGCGTCCGGCTCGGCCGCCGCTACCACTTCGACGAGAAGCACGGCGCGCTCGTGGCCCGCTTCGCCGAGCGGCTGTTCGACGACCTCGCGCCGCGCCATCGCCTCGGCCAGCGCGACCGGATCCTCCTGCGCGCGGCGGCCCTGCTCCACGACATCGGCGACTTCGTCCGCTACGAGGGGCACCACAAGCACAGCTATTACGTGATCGCCCACAGCGATCTCATGGGCCTGACCCCGGAGGAGCGCGCGATCGTCGCGAACATCGCGCGCTACCACAGGAAGTCGCCGCCCAGCATGGACCACGACAACTTCCGCGCGCTCTCGCGCGACGCGCGCGCCAAGGTGAAGTCCATGGCGTCGATCCTCCGCGTCGCCGACGCGCTCGATCGCGAGCACCGGGCCAAGGTCGCGGAGGTGAGCGGCCGCATCGAGGGCGACACGCTGGTGATCGAGGTGCAGGGCGCGGAGGACCGGGCGCTCGAGGAGTGGACGGTCGTCGCGAAGGCGGGGATGCTGCGCGACGCGCTCGGCCTGGAGGTGCGGATGGTCGACGCCACGCCGAGATCGCGCCCCCCTCCGGCCCCGAGCGCGGGCGGATGACGCGAGGCACCGCCGCGCTCGGGGCCGCTGACGCGAGGCGCCGCTGCGAGCGCGGGCGGGGTCGACGCCCGAAAAAGGCGCCGTGGCCTTTGCGTGGAGCCCTGCGGGCCACCATGAAGGTCGGCACGGGGGAGGTTCTGCCCCCGTGGACGAGCGCGGCATTGCCGTACCGACGGGCGCGGCTGCGCCGCCGTGGAACAGGGGCGAGCGACCGTTGACGCTGAAATCTCCGAAGCTGATGGAGGCCCGCCGCGCCGCCGGCATCCTGAGGTCCGCCCTGCGCGGGCACACGGGCGATCTGACGCTCGCCGACGCGTCGGCGAAGAGCGGCCTGCCGCTGCGCGACGCGGAGAGCGGCCTGCACCTGCTGGTCAGCGAGCACCGCGGGCACCTCAAGGCGACGTCCGAAGGCGAGCTGCTCTTCCGCTTCCCGTACGGCTTCACCAAGCCGTGGGAGACCCGCACGCGCCTCACGCGCGCGCTCCAGGCCGTCCTCCGGGCCGCCGCCGGCGTGGCTCGCTTCGTCGTGCGGGCGTGGATCGCGATCGTGCTGATCGCGTACGTCGCGATCTTCGTCGGGATCCTGATCGCCCAGCTGTTCGCCCGCTCGAGCAGCGGCTCGCGCGACCACGACGACGTCCCCGGATCGTTCGCCGGCTACTTCCTCTTTCGGCTGGTCCTCGACGCGATCTTCTGGACGTTCCACCCGTTCTCGCCGTTCGTGTGGACGGCCGAGTCGGCGTGGTCCTCGTCGCATGGCCGCCACCGCGGGGCGCTCGGGCAGCGACGCGACGAGACGCCCTTCTACGAGAAGGTGAACCGGTTCTTCTTCGGCCCGACGCCGGCGCCGCGCGATCCGCTCGAGGCCGAGAAGCTCATCCTGGCCGAGATCCGCGCGCAGCGGGGCCGGATCGGGCTGGCCGACGTGATGCGCGTGACGGGGCTCTCGCGCGACGAGGCGGATCCGCGGATGGCGCGGCTGATGCTCGACTACGACGGCACGGTCGATGTGTCGGAGGAGGGGGGCATCGTCTACCGGTTCGAGGCGATCCGGCGGACGGCGGCGGAGGCCCCGGCGCGGGCGCCCGCGCCGGTCTGGGCGAAGCGCGAGGAGCTGCCTCCGCTGACGGGGAACGGGCCGGGGATGAACGCGCTCATCGTGGCGCTCAACGGGTTCAACCTGCTGATGAGCCTCTACGCGCTCGGGGCCCACCTTACGCTGGACAACCTCGGGCTCCTGGCGCGGGGCGTCCCGATGGCGGAGCTGCCCGCCACGGGGACGGCGGTCGCGCTCGGGGTGGTGCCGCTCGTCTTCTCGCTCGCGCTCTTCGCGCTGCCGCTCGGCCGGGCGCTCCTGCGCCCGCTGAAGCAGCGGAGGCTCGCCCGGCAGAACGGCCGGCGGGCCGTGCTACGGGCGATCCTTGGCCGCGTCGGCGCGCGGCAGGGCCGGGAGCCGATCACGGAGGCGGTGCTCCAGCGGGCGTGGCGGGAGGCGGCGGGGGAGCCGCCGCGCTCAGAGGAGATCACCCGCGAGGTGGTCGCCCTCGGGGGCGACGTCGACCTCGAGGCCGGCGAGGGGATCCGGTACCGCTTTCCCGATCTGGAGACCGAGGCGAAGGCCCTCGAGGCCGAGCGGGAGGCCGCCTCCGAGGAAGAGGCGCGCGCCGGGAAGGTGATCTTCTCGTCCGACGCGTGAGCGCCGTCGCAGACGGTTTTTTCTGTGGTGCTTGATGAGGGTGCTGACAAAAACCGTCGATGACGTGTGCGCGCGCACGGCGCCGCTCCGCAGGAAACCGCCGTTCATTGACGTGCTCTGGTCTGGACGTCTACGGTAGGGTGAATTCCCCTCATGTACTCCGTTGACAACAGGGCCGGTCGTCTCATCGAGGTGAGGCTCGCATCACCGCTCCCGACTGGCGAGGTCGACGCGTGCATCGCCCGGATCCAGGGCGTCGTGACCCAGAACCGGCACGGCGCTGTCGTCTGCATCGAGCTGCTCCAGGTCGACGTGCTCGCGCCCGAGAGCGCGGAGAAGTTCCTGGAGATGATGCGGGTCCAGAACGCCACGGTGCACCGGACGGCCTACCTGCTGCCGGTGTCGAACGCGATCCTGGGGCTCCAGGTCGAGCGCCTCATCCGGGACGCGCACAACTCGAGCCGAAAGGCGTTTCGCGACACCACCTCGCTCGAGGCCTGGCTCGTCCCGGTGATGACGATGGTGGAGGCGCAGCAGCTCCGGAAGTTCCTGTCCCAGCTCGGCTGAGGTGGAGCGCGGCGCGCGCCGCGGGCGCCCCACCGCGCCGGGCGCTAGCCGCGGACGAACGGCAGGTACTTCGGCTGCCAGAACCGCGCCTTCACATAGGCCTCGACATTCCCGGGGTCGACCTTCTTGCTCCTCGCCACGCCGTCCTCGAACGCCGCCCGGATGACCGCGACGGCGACGCGCGTGGAGACCTCCTGGAGCTCCTCCACGGGCGGGTAGATGAGCCCCTTGTCGAGGTGCTTCTCCGCCGTGTAGTCGACGAGCGCATACGCCGCCGCGAGCACCATGCCGTCCGTGATCTCGCGCGCGTCGGACAGGATGGAGCCGAACCCGAGCCCCGGGAAGATGAAGGCGTTGTTGCCCTGGCCGATGGGGATGGCCTTGCCGTCGACCTCCACGGGCGGGAACGGGCTGCCGGTCGCGACGAGCGCGCGGCCCTCGGTCAGGGCGAGGATCTCCTCGGGGAGCGCCTCGCAGGCGCTCGTCGGGTTGGAGAGGGCGAAGATGACCGGCCGCGGGGTGCTGGCGGCCATCGCCTTGATCACGGGCTCGCTGAACGAGCGCGGCTGCCCGGACAGCCCGAGGAGCACGGTCGCGCGCGTGTTCTCGAGGGTCTCGAGCAGCGTCGGCACGGCCCCGGCCTTCTTCCATGCGGCGATCTTCCCCGGATCCTGCGCGAACTTGCGCTTGTACTCCTCCATCGGGCGGTCCTTCGCGAGGAGGCCCTTCGAGTCGAGGACGAAGATGCGGGCGAGCGCCTCGTCCTCGGTGAGCCCCTCGCGGAGCATCCCCTGGCAGACGGCCCAGGCGACGCCGACGCCGCCCGCGCCCGCGCCGTGGATGACCACCGCTTGGTCCCTGAGCCGCTCGCCGCGCAGCCTGCACGCGGCGACCACGCCCGCGAGGGTGACTGCCCCTGTCCCCTGGATGTCGTCGTTGAAGGAGGGGATCACCTTCCGGTACCGATCCAGCACGGAGAAGGCGGCCTCCTTGGAGAGGTCCTCCCACTGGATGACGGCGCGGGGGCAGCTGCTCTTCACGGCGTCGACGAACCTGTCGAAGAAGTCGAAGTAGGCGTCGCCGCGCAGGCGGCGCTGGCGAACACCGAGGTAGAACGGGTCCTCGATGAGATCGGCGCGGTCGGTCCCCACGTCGAGGACCACGGGCATCGTGTGGAACGGGCTCACGCCGCCGCCGGCGGTGTAGAGCGCGAGCTTGCCGATCGGGATGGCGAGCCCGCCGTAACCCTGGTCGCCGATGCCGAGGATCGCGGAGGAGTCGGTCGCCACGATCATGCGCACGTCCTCCCACGGGAAGCTCGCGAGCACGCGCTGGGCGCGATCGATGTTCGCGGGAGAGAACGAGACGCCGCGCGCGCTCTGATAGAGGAAGTTGAACTGCTGCACGGCCTCGCCCACGGTCGGTGTGTAGACGATGGGCAGCATCTCGCCGAGGTGGCGATTGAGCAGCGCATAGTAGAGGATCTCGTTGCGCTCCTGGAGCGCCCGCAGATACTGATACTTGGCGATCGGCGTCGGCTCGCGGCGAAACCCGCCATAGACGCGGGCGAGCTGCTGTTCCATGGTGTTGACCTGCGGCGGGAGCAGCCCGTCGAGCCCGAGGTTCACGCGCTCTTCCGGCGTGAAGGCCGTCCCCTTGTTGGTCATGACGAGCCTGAGGAGGGCGATTCCGTCGAAGTACACCTCCATGTACTCGCGGCCAGAGGCGTCTCTCTTGACGTCGAAATACTTTGAGATCCTCACCATCGAGGCATTCTAGACCGATGCGCGCGCGCCGGCGAGCGTTCCTTGAGGGATCGAGCGCTCGAGCGGGCGAACTCGGGTGGCTCCCGCTCGGTGAACGGAGTGCTTCTCATCGTGTTATCGCCGGCGGGCGAACCAGGGCGGATCCTGCTCGCCGGACGCGGTGCTTCTCACATTGTTATCGCCTCGTGGTATAGAGGCGCGATGCGACGCATTGCCGTCATTGGAGGCGGTCTGGCCGGGTGCATCGTTGCGTTCCGGCGAGCGATGGCGGGCGACCAGGTGACGCTCGTCGAGGCGGCTCCGCGGGTCGGCGGGCAGCTCTGGACGGAGCGGGCCTCCGGCTTCGTCGTCGAGCTCGGCGCCGAGGGGTTCATCGCGCGGAGCGAGGCCGTCCCTGGGCTGGCGAGCGCGCTCGGCATCGCCGGCGATCTCGTCGGTCAGGAGACGCACCGGTCGTTCGGCTTCGACGGCGTCGCGCTGCGGGAGCTCGCGCCGGGCGAGGCGGCGGAGTTCCTCGGCTTCCAGGTGCCGCGCGACGAGCTCGGCAAGGGGATCCGGACCTTCCGCCTCGGGATGGCGCAGCTGACCGAGACGCTCGCGCTCGCGATCGCCGGGCGCGTCGACGTGCGCACCTCCGCGGCGGTCGCCTCGCTCGCGCCGGTGGCCGGCGGCTTCCGCCTCGCGCTCGCCGGAGGGGCCGAGATCGACGCCGGCGCGGTCGTCCTCGCCACCCACGCCGCCGGCGCGGCCGCGCTGCTCGGCGAGGCGGGGCGGGCGCTCCGCGACGCCGAGACGCTCTCCAGCGTGACCGTCTCGCTGGCGTACCCGCGCGCCGCGATCGAGCACCCGCTCGACGGCACCGGCTTCGTCGTCGCCGCGGGGCACCAGGCGCACGGCTTCCGCGCGTGCACGTTCACGACCTCGAAGTTCGCCGGGCGCGCCCCCGCCGGCCACGTCACGCTTCGCCTCTTCTTCCGCCCCGATCCGGCGGACCTCGAGCGGATGGGCGACGACGCCTGGACGGCGCGCGCCGAGGCCTCGCTCGCGCGCGTGCTGCGCGTGCACGGGCCCTCCGAGCGCGCGTGGGTCTCGCGCTGGTCGAGCGCGCTCCCGGTCTCCACCCCCGCGCACGCGGCGCGGGTCAGAGAGGTCGAGCTGGCGCTCGCCGGCAGCGGCGTGCTCCTTGCCGGATCGGCGTTCCACGGCTCCGGGATCGACGCCGCCGTGCGCTCCGCCGAGGCGGCCGCGGAGCGCGTCGGGGCCCTGTAGAGCGCTGTCGCGCTCCGGCGCTGCGGGCCGCGCGGCCTGCCGGCATCGATCTGCGATGACAGGCTCGACCCGGACGGGCGAGGATGCGCACCATGACCACGGAGTTCACCGGCCGTCGCTGCGCGCGCGACGTCGAGGGGCGCCTCGCGCTCGGCTTCATCGCGGCGTGCGTGGCCGCGGGCTGCCGTGACCAGCCGCCGCGGCCGACCGCCGAGAGCGCGCCGCCCGTCGCGGCGAGCTCACCTGCCGCCGTCGCGTCGGCGAGCAGCGCCGCGCCGCCGGCGCCGTCGGCGTTGCCCGCGCCGTCGGCCCTGCCCGCGCCGAGCGCGCGCCCGCTCACCGAGAAGGAGAAGCAGGCCCTCGCCACGTACAAGGCCGCGCTGGCGAGAGGCCGGCTCGCGACCAAGAAGCTGGACTTCAATGCGGCCATCCAGGCGTTCACCGAGGCGATCGCCGCGGACCCGAGCGACGCGCGGGCGCTCGCCGAGCGAGGCTTCGCGCACCTGACCGCGGGGGACAGCGCCGCGGCGGACGGCGATTTCAACGCGGCGCTCGCGGGGGCGGGCGATCCCGAGCTGCGCTCCCAGATCTGGTTCAACCTCGGGCTCCTGCGCGAGAGGGCGGGTGACGCCGAGGCGGCCCGGGTCGCTTACGCCAACGCGCACCTGCTCAGGCCTTCGGCGGCGACGCGCAACAAGCTCGCCGGCAGATCGACGTGCACCGTGGAGGTCCGCAAGGCCGACCTCGAGGGCGCCGAGCTCGTGGAGGGGTGGACCGAGCTCCTCGCGCGCATCGGCACAGCCGAGGAGGCGCCCGGCGAGGCGACGAGCGAGGCCGCGGCGCGAGAGCGCCTGTGCAGGCCCGGCTCGACGTGGGCGGCCGACAGCCCGTGCGCCGGCGATCCGCCGTGGATCTTCTCTCGCGACTACATGATGTTCGTGCACCACAGCAACCATGTGGTCTTCCCCCGCAAGCCGGACGGGCTCCTGGTCGTGAAAGGCGGTCATTCGGGGGGCTGGCCCGCGCACTGCCATGGAATACGCAGCGTGAGCGGCTCGGTCGAGGGGGGGCTGCTCGTGGTCGAGAGCACCTTCGACGGCGCGGGCGCGGTCTACGACGGAGAGATTAACGGCGAGATGCGCTGCCGGGACGGCGCGAGCTACCGCGAGCGGACGTTCTATGACGCGCGCACCGGCCGGGCGATCGTGGCGCTGCGCTGGCCGGCTGGGGGCGAGGCCGACGTGAAGGTGCAGGGCGGTCAGCTGGTCGTCTCCGGCGGCGGCTGTGACGAGCGAGTTCGGCTCGGCGCCAGCGTCGACGTCAGCACGAAATAAGCCACGAGGTGCGCTGCGCGCGGTCGCCTGCTGCCGTCGCTCCTGGCTCAGGGGGCCTGAGCGCCGTCGCGGGTCGCGCGTGACGCCCTCGGCATATGCAGGTCGAGGGCGGGCGCCGGCAAAAGGAAGACGGCGTGATTCCTCGATTGCGCCGACGATTGCACCGGCTGCGCCCGGACCGGGGAGCGCCAATGTCGAAGGCGCCGGAGGCACCGAAAAAAGAATCGACTCGAGGAACTTTTCTGTTGCGTAGCCCGTCCAAGAGCGGTACTTAGTCGGAACACGAGGATTCGCCATGTTCAGCCGTCGCGACCACCTGCAGCTCATTACCATCCTGTCCAAGTCGGGAACGCCCGACGCGACCATGGCATGGGATCGCCTGCTGGGCGGTGAACATTGGGCGCATAATCCAGGCTACCCTTGCGGCCTCCGTCCGTCGCGGAAGCTCGGTAACCCGGAGAATAGCGCCTAGAGGCAGCTAAGCACGCGTCGAACGACGACGTTCGCGAAGGCCGCCGCGGGAAACCCAGGCGGCCTTCGGCGTTCTGGGGGCTTGTGGGCTGTCGGCTCGTTGCGGCTATCGGCCCGCTCGTGGGCTGGAGATCTGCTGTGGGCTGTCGGCCTGCCGGTGGGCTGGAGATCTGCTGTGGGCTGTCGGCCTGCTGTGGATCGCCGGCTGCCTGCGCGTCGAGGAGATGAGTTGTCTTGCGCGCAGCGCGCGACGTCGTCGCGCGTTGCGGTGGGGGAGTTGCGCCCGGAGAAAGGAGGCGCGGCAGAGAATGCGCCGGGAGCATTCGATTCGAGAATGAGCGCCGCGGCGCGCGTTCGCGGCGCCGGGTGATGCTTTCGCGGAATGGTCGACGTGCACTGGCTTGCTGACACGGCAGGTCATGCGGAGGTGTGCCCTCCGCGCGGACCCGTAGCTCAAATGGATAGAGCAGCCGCCTCTTAAGCGGACGGTCGGAGGTTCGATTCCTCTCGGGTCCACCTGTCCTCGTCCTCGCCGGCGCAGCCGCGCCGGCGGTGGGGGACACCTGATCTGTGACAATCCAGGATGATGTAGATGGAGGCGCGCTGCGCCTCCATGTTCCGGTGTAGCTCAATGGTAGAGCCCCCGCCTGTTAAGCGGGTGGTTGGAGGTTCGAGTCCTCCCGCCGGAGCCGCGCCCCCATCGCGGGAGGCAGGCCCGCTTCGCTCGCGCGAGGCGCCGGCTCGCCGCCGGCCGGGGGCGCGTCGGCGCCTCGCTCGAGCGGGCGCTGCGGGATGTAGCCCAGTGGAAGGGCGCCTCATCTGGGGTGAGGAGAACCGCCGGTTCGATTCCGGCCATCCCGACGATGGTTTGCGTGGGTGTTTCTCTTCTGGTGAAGAGGGCAGGTTGTGACCCTGCGGAGGCGGGTTCGATCCCCGTACGCCCACCCAGGACGGGTCGAACGCGCTCGGTTATCTTTGGTAGATCAACCCGAGCGCGCTCTTTTATCCGTCCTCTTTTGCCCGGGGGCCCGGGCCGGAGGTGGTGTGATGGCCGATTATCTGAAGCACTTCGCCGCGCTGGTCACCCCGCAGCGGCAGAAGGCGCGCGCCGATCAGGTGAAGAACAGCGCCGGCGGCTTCGCCTTCGCCCTCGACGAATGGGCGAGGCTCGACCGCTGGCTGATCCTCGGCGCCGAGGGGGCAACCTACTACGCGTCCGAGCGGAAGCTCACGGTGGAGAACGCCCGCGCCGTCGAGGCGTGCCTCGCCGCGGATGGGCCCCGCGCCGTGCAGCGCATCGTCGACATCAGCGGCTCGGGGCGAGCGCCGAAGAACGCGCCCGCGATCTTCGCGCTCGCGATCGCCGCCGCCGACGCGAAGCTCGAGACCCGGCAGGCCGCCCTCGCGGCCTTGCCCGAGGTGTGCCGCACGGGGACGGATCTCTTCCACTTCACCCGCATTGTGCAGGGGTTCCGCAAGTGGGGGCGCGGGCTCCGGTCCGCCGTCGCCGCCTGGTACAACGACAAGCCCGTCGACAGGGTCGCGTACCAGGCGATGAAGTACCAGCAGCGCGACGGCTACAGCCACCGCGATCTCCTGCGGCTCGCGCACCCGGTCGCGCCGACCCCGCAGCACGACGCCCTTTACCGCTGGATCGTCGGCGGCGTCGAGGCGCTCGGCAAGGCGTCGGCGCGCGGCAAGGCGCTGCCCATGACCGATCTGCCGGACGCGGTGCGCGCGTTCGAGTCGCTCCGCGCGGCGACGAACCGCAAGCAGGTCACCGCGCTGATCAGGCAGCATCGCTTCACGCACGAGATGCTCCTGACCGAGTGGAAGAACGACCCCGCGGTCTGGGAGGCGCTGCTCGAGCACATGCCTCAGACGGCGCTCCTCCGGAACCTGGGGAAGATGACCGCGATCGGCCTGCTCTCGCCGATGAGCGACGCGTCCCGCAGGGTGGCGCGACAGCTCACCGACGCCGGGCGCCTGCGCGCGGCCCGGGTCCACCCCATCGCCGTGCTCTCGGCCCTCAAGGTCTATGAGCAGGGCCACGGCGAGCGCGCTCGCCGGCGCGCCAACGCGCTCTCGTGGACCCCGGTCCGCGAGGTCGTCGACGCGCTGAACGAGGCGTTTTACCTCGCGTTCCGGGCGGCCGAGCCGACGGGGAAGAAGCACCTCCTGGCGCTCGACATCTCCGGGTCCATGACCAGCGGCTCCATCGCCGGCGTCCCTGGCTTGACGCCGCGCGTGGCGAGCGCAGCCATGGCCATGGCGACGGCGAGGATCGAGCGCGAGTATGGCGTCGTCGGCTTCTCGGCGGCGTCGGGCGGGTACGGCGGCAAGTGGGGCGGGGGCGCCTCCGGCCTCATGCCGCTGTCGGTGTCGCCGGAGCAGCGCCTCGACGACGTGCTGCGCGCGGTGGGTGGCCTCCCCTTCGGCGGCACCGACTGCGCGTTGCCGATGGTCTGGGCGAAGCGGAACCGGGTAGAGGTCGACGCGTTCGTCATCTACACGGACAACGAGACCTGGGCGGGCGCCGTTCACCCGTTCCAGGCGCTCAGGGAATACCGGCAGGCGATGGGCCGACCGGCCCGGCTGATCGTCGTCGGCATGACGTCGACCGGCTTCTCGATCGCCGATCCCACGGACCCCGGCATGCTCGATGTCGTGGGGTTCGACGGGGCGGCCCCCCAGGTGATGGCGGATTTCACCCGGGGTGTCTCGTGACAGGCAGCGTGACGGACGGGCTCCGCCGGCCCGTCCGTCCGACGAGGGCGCCTCACGAGCGCCCTCCTCTTGCGGGACGCCGCCATGATGGATGGCACCTGTCCTTCACCCTTTGCCCGGGATCTCCCGGGCCTCAGAGGGACAGTTCTCGTGGTTCGACTCCAGCGTCCCGCTCTCAGCAACAGCCCCCGAGCCCGAATGGATAGGGGCCGGCCTACGAAGCCGGTCGATGCGGGTTCGAGTCCCGCCGGGGGCGCCGGGATCCCCTCTCCGTCGCCCGCTCTCTCGCCCGATCCGGGCCGAAGGACGACGGTTCTCGGATCCCGACCTTTGCCGCCGTAGCTCAGCCTGGTAGAGCACCTGACATTCCGCTCTCCACCATTTGCCCGATCCGGGCCGAAGGAGGACGGTTACCGTTCATCTGGATGACGCGGGTTCGAATCCCGTCGGCGGCGCTGGTTTGCCCTCGTATGCATCTGGTGAGGCAGCCTGATTGTCGATCAGGTGAGGGGAGTTCGATCCTCCTCGGGGGCGCCTCGGGGTGTGCGTCATGGAGACGGCGGAGCCTCCAAAACTCCTGCGAGAAGGTTCGATTCCTTCACACCCCGCCGCAAAAAAGGAGCGCGATGAACCCAATAAAATCGATAGATGATCGTCCAAGGGCGAGGAGGCAGGGAGACAAGGAGATGGATGTTCGATGATGAAGATCTGACGCCAGAGCCGCTGGCTCGGGGTGATAGTTCAACCGGGAGAACACTGCCTTCGCACGGCAGGGATCGAGGTTCGACCCCTCGTCGCTCCACCGGACGGGCCAATGTTCGTGGGTTACCATGCCGCTTGGCAGTTCCCCCTTGGGGCCTCCCCACGGCGCCCTTTGCCCGTTCGTTCGTCTCGTTGCCGAGGCGGGCCGCCGTCCGGCGGCCGCACACGATGTGCGGGCGCTCTGCGCCCGCGACATCGCGGCGCCGGGGCCGCAGGTCGGCTCTCCTGATCATGTGTCCCTGTCCCCATCTCGCTAGAGGCTCAGGCGGCCGGATTTTCGCTCCGGAGACGCGGGTTCGAATCCCGCTGGGGACACCGGGCCGCTCCGCTCGCCAGCGTGCTCCTTGGGGAGCCCGCGCCCGAGCGAGCGAGCCTGCCAATTCCATCTTGAGGATAGATTTCTGGGTGTGGCTCAACCTGGTAGAGCACCGGCTTCGGGAGCCGGGGACTGGGGGTTCGAATCCCCCCACCCAGACCGCGGAGGGGCGACAGCTCCGCCGCGACGCGCGACGAAGACCCTCTGGGTGTGGCTCAACCTGGTAGAGCACCGGCTCGGGGAGCCGGGGGCTGGAGGTTCGAATCCTCCCACTCAGACCGCGTCGCGCAGACGTCACCGTGACGGAACGGCATACGTGGCAGGCTGAGATCCTGCGCCCTTCGGGGCATGTGGGTTCGAGTCCCACCGGTGACACCCTGCCCGGGTGGCGAAACGGCAAACGCTGCTGGCTTAGACCCAGCCATCTGGGGGTTCGACTCCCTCCCCGGGCACCGATTGCGTCTAACCTGGAGTGACGTCATGAAGAGAAAGAGACGATAGAGAGGTGGGCCATGACCGCGCAGACGCTGCTTTTGACGCCATGGATGGTGCCCCATAAGGTCATCCCCTGGCAGACCGCCGTCACGATGAGCTTCCTGGGCAAGGTGGAGGTCATCGAGGTGTACGACGACGTCATCCGGTCGCCGTCGCTCTCCATCAACGCGCCTGCGGTGGTGCGGCTGAAGCGGCCGACGCTGGGGATGAAGCGCGGCGTGAAGTTCTCGCGGCTCAACGTCCTCCTGCGCGACGGATTCCGCTGCCAGTACTGCGGCGTGAAGAAGGTGGCCCGTGAGCTCAACTACGATCACGTCATCCCGCGTGTGCAGGGTGGCAAGACCGTCTGGGACAACATCGTCGCTTCCTGCTACGCGTGCAACTCGACGAAGCGGGGGCGTACGCCGGAGCAGGCCGGCATGAAGCTGCTCCGCGCCCCGGTGAAGCCGAAGTGGCTGCCGCCTGCGCCCGTCATGGGCCTGAGCGAGCGGCGCATCCCGGAGGTGTGGGCAGGCTACTGCGCGAGCCTGGGCTGAGCTGAGCCCCTCGCGCCGGCGCGCCGCGGCCCGTCGTGCAGACGGCGGGTCGGGCGCGCCGGCGCGCGTCGGGGCTTCCGCCGGCGGCCGCGCGGGTGCAGGATGGCCAGGCATGGAGACGCGTCAGGCCGACGGCCGCGCGGAGGACGAGGACGCGCCGTTCCCCGCGATCCTGCGGGGCTGGCTCATCGAGGGAGAGCTCGGCCGCGGCGGGATGGGGCGCGTCTTCCGGGCGCTGCACCCGAAGACGCGGGCGCGGGCGGCGATCAAGGTGCTGCTCGGCGACTACGCCCGCCGGCCGGACGTCGTGGCGCGCTTCCGGCAGGAGGCGATCGCCGTCAACATCATCAACCACCCCGGCATCGTCCGTGTCTTCGACTCCGGTGAGCTCGAGGACGGCTCGCCCTACATCGTGATGGAGTACCTGGACGGGCGGGGGCTGCGCGACTGGGTGCAGGCCGTGCCGGCCGCGGATCGGCCGCGGCAGGTCGTGCGGCTCGGCTACCAGATCGCGTCGGCCATGGCCGCGGCCCACGCGTCCAAGGTCGTCCACCGCGATCTGAAGCCGGAGAACATCATGGTGATCGACGACGAGCTCGCCCCCGGGGGCAGCCGCGTCAAGATCCTCGATTTCGGCATCGCGAAGGTCCTCTGGGGCGGCCTCCCCGAGGTGCTGGAGCTGGACGCGAGGGGCTCCCTCGCGCCGGCGTCCGTGCCCCCGCTCCGCACCGAGCTCTCTGCGCCGACCGCGCCGACGGTGGGGATGGCGCCCGACCCCGAGAGCGCCGCCGGCCGGGCGGGGATCGCGGGCGGCCCTGCGAGCGACGCGCGCGCGACGGCGGACAGCGAAGAGAGCTCGACGGCGGAGCGCGACTTGCGCGAGGACGACGCGCTCCGGAGCCTTCCTCGCGTGAGCCTCGAGAGGCCAGCGATCCAGACCTTCCCCGCGCCGGTCGAGATCCCGCCCGGGGTGGTCTCCTCTGCAGCGGGGCGCGTGTCCATCGAGCCCGCCGGGCGCGCGTCGAGCGGCGTGGGCGCGGGACAGCCCACGATGCCGTTCACGCAGGAAGGCGCGTGGGGCCTCGGGACGAGGAGCTACATGGCGCCGGAGCAGGAGCGCCACTCCGGGAGCGTCGACGTCAAGGCGGACGTCTACTCCCTCGGCGTCATCCTCTACGAGCTGCTCGAGGGGCAGACGCCCGACGCGCCGCGCGGCGCGTGGCCGCCCCCGATGAGCGCCGCCACGCCGCCCGATCTCGTCGCCCTCGTCCACCGGGTGCTGTCGTTCGACCCCGATGCGCGGCCGCGCATGGCGGAGGTGGCGACGGCGCTGCACCGGCTCGGCCGGGCGAAGAAGGAGCTCGACGAGGCGCTCTCGAGGTGGGTCGCGAGCGGCAGGGCGCCGGGGCTCCTGCCGCGCGGCAAGGCGCTGCACGAGCTGTCCGCGTGGGCCCGGGACATCGACGACCTCTCGGCCCTGGAGCGCAGCTTCCTCGACGCGGCCCTCGGCGCAGAGGCGCGCCGCGAGCGGCTCACGCGGGTGCTCCTTGCGCTCGGCGTCGTCTTCCTGATGGGCATGGTCGCGACGACCACGGTGTTCTGGGTGCACGCGACGCGGGCGCGGGCGACGGCCGAGGCCGCCGAGCGCGGCGCGCGGGAGCACAGCCGCCTCGAGGCGGCCGCGAACGCCTCCGCGCAGGAGGCCCTCGCGAAGATGACCGAGGCGCAGCGCGCCACCGAGGAGGCGCTCGCGCTCGCGATGAAGGCGAGCGACGACGCGAGGAGCGCCAACTCCGCCAGGGACTCGATGACCGAGGCGAAGCGCCTGGCCGAGGGCGCCGAGCTCCGCGCGAGGCGCGCGGCGCAGGCCGCGGCCGCCGCGAAGGTGGAGGCGGACGAGCGCTACGAGCAGTCGAGGAGCGCCATGGAGCGCGAGATCGCCGGGCTCGAGGGGGACCGCGAGCGCCTGTCGGCGCGGCTCGGACAGGCCGAGGACGAGCGCGAGAGGGTGAGGGCCGCGCTCCGCTCGAGCGAGCACGAGCTCAGGGCGGCCCTGTCGGAGCTGAGGCGCGAGTCCACGCGCGTGGGCTTGCTCGAGCGCAGGCTCGACGAGGCCTCCGCGCAGATCGACGCATTGGAGAGGCAGAACGAGGAGTGCGCCCTGCGGCAGCGCAGGGCGCAGCCGCGGCCAGAGCCTCCCGCGGACGGGGACATGCCCCCTGCGAGGCAAGAGAGAGAGGAGAGCGCGACGCCGCCGGCCGAGCCTCCGGCGGACTCGAGGCCTCGGCCGGCGCCCCGCTGGCGGTGGCGACGCGATACGACGATATAGCCGCGGCCTCCGCGGACAGCGGGGAGGCGGGGCTCGCGCCGCGCGCTCGAGCCCCGCGCGCCCTGAGCATTCCGGCTAGCTGAGCGTGGGTATCTCCTCGCGGCCACGGTTGCCGCCGCGCGCGTCCACGACGCGCACGCTGCTCGCCTGAGGCCCCTCGTCGCCGTCCTCCTCGGTGTAGGCGACGCCCATGCCGACCCTCAGATCGGAGAACGGAGCCGATACGATGCTTCGCTCGTGGAAATAGATCTCCCGGCCATCGATCGTCGTGATGAACCCGTAGTCGTTGAACAGCTTCGCGATGACGCCGGCCGTGTCCTGCGCCGGGTGGGCCTTCACCTCGCTCCGCTGCTCGTTCGCGAGCTTCTTGAGCTGGCGACCGGCGCGCTGGAACACGTCGCGCACCGCCGCCGGCAGCAGGTTCCTCGCGGCCCGCTCCTCGCTCACGATCTCGTGCTTGCCGGCCACGTGGAGGTCGACGCGCACGCGGTACTCTCCGCCGGTGCCCATGCTCGCGTGGTCGCGCTCGACCACCACCGCGCAGCTGTTGATGTGGTCGTTGAAGCGCTCGATCTTGTTCGCTTGCTCCTGGATCAGCTCCTCGAGCGAGGGGCTCTTGCCGATGTGTCGGAAGGTGAGCTCCACTTGCATGCCCTCTCCTTTCATCGCTTCGAATCACGCTGTAGCGTCGTCGCGTTATGCGTCTGCGTCGCCGGATGCGCAGGCTCGGAGGGATTGGCCCTGCGACCGCGAGCACCTCGCGTGTGCTCGCCGTGATCAGGTAGCAAGTTCGCTGCCATGGCCGCTCACCCGCGCAACCGCTGCGCGGCGCGCTCCTTCACGGTCGAGCGCGCCAGGCGCGCGCGCGGAGGCGCAGGCTCTGCGCGGAGGGAGCCAGTTCTTGCGTCCCTCGTGGATCTCCAGGGTGGCGCGGTGGTGTGGCACGAAGCGACGGGGCGCGCTCGCCTGGGGCAGTTTGCGACGAGCGGCGCGCTTCACGTCGTTCCATGGCGTCTCGTCGGCGCTCCACGCGTGTCGAGCCGGGGAGCGGCGCCGCCCGGTCCTGACGAGCTCTGCCATCAAAGGGCGCCGCGAGGGGCGGCGGCCACGGCGGGCCCTCACGGAGCGCGGAGCGACGCGGAGGCCCGCCCGCCGTGCCGATCGGGAGCACGTGCGCACGGCGTGTCGTCGTGCGGCGCAGGAGCAGCGACAGGATGGCGTGCACGAGGGCGAGCGCTCGCGCCGCGATCGTCGCCGCGCCGCCGGCCCGCGCTCCTCTGCTCGGCCCCCCCTCCGCCGCGCGCCGCGCGCTCGTGCTCGCCGTGGCCCTCGGATCGAGCGCGCTCCTCGGCGCGTCGGGGCGCCGCTTCAGCGGATCTCGAAGACGTAATCCGTGTCGTACGTGCGGACGAAGAGCTTGCCGTCCTTCTCGACCAGGAACTCGGGGCCGCTCTTGAGCGGCAGCTTCGAGGCCACCTTGCCGGTGGCGCGCTCGAGGACATAGAGGAAATCCGGCTCGGCCGTGAAGCCGTATCCGCAGAGGAGGTGATCTCCATGCAAGACGAAGTTCTCGGCGTTGCAGACGAGCGGCGCGCTCTGCCAGAGGAGCTGCCCCGAGGCGAGCTCGATGGCCGACAGGTAGGCGTTCTTGCCCTTCGACGAGGCCGCATACGTCCTGTGCCCCGACGAGACGTAGAGGACGCCGTCCTCGACCGCGGCCCAGCCGATGCTGCCCTTCACGAAGCCGGCTTCCTTGGGATCGAACTCAGGCGGCGTGAGGAAGCTCTCGAAGTCGAAGAAGGCGACGATCGTGTGCGCCGCGTCGAGGATCGCGACGAAGCGCGCCTCGGCGAAGCTCGGGCCGTAGAGCAGCGCGCTGTGGTCCCCGTGGCCGATCGCCTTGACGAGCGCTTGATCGCGGTAGCGCTCGGGAGCGAAGGAGGGGAAGGTGTCGCTCGCCCCGCCCGCGTCCGCCCTCGGCGCCGGCGTGATCACCGGCAGCGCGAGGCCGTTCGTGGTGAACCATGCCGCCTCGTCCGTGATCTGGTTCTTCTTCTCGCTGACCTTCACGAGGCGCGGCGCGGCGGAGCTTCCGGCCGGCGCGCGCCGGACGAGCGCCGCGCCGAACGGCGGCGGCGGGAGCCTCACCGGCGACCGGCCATCGAGCGCCGCGCCGTCGTCGCCCGCGGCCACCAGCGCCGGCTGCCCGTTGCCGCCGCGGGGGCGCGGCGCGGGCCGCGGCGGCGGGGCGCCGTCGTGAGGCGCCGGCATCGCGGGCCGCGCCGCGCCGGGGGGCGCCGCGGCGTCCTGGGAGGCGCGGGCGGGAGGCGCCGAGGCCGGCTGACACGCGCTTGCGGCGAGCAACGCGGCGGCGAGCCAGCGCGCGGGGCGATGGGGCGGAGGCGGAGGCGGAGGCGGGGCGGCGAGCACGCGCGCAGCGTACCGCATCCGCCCCGGCGAGAGGGCGCTCCCAGGCGCGGGAGCTCAGCCGGCGGGCGTGAAGGAGAGGTTGAGCGTGTAGGGGCCGGCGTCCTGCGCGTTGTAGGGCTCGACGAAGATGAACAGCGGCGCGCCGCCGTCGACGGCGATATCGATCCTCTCGTCGCGGCCTTTGTTCTGCTCCTCGATGCACGTCAGCTGACGGCCCGTGCAGCCGGCCCGCACGTAGAAGCCCTGGTCGGTCTCGGAGGACAGCACCACCCTGAGCCTGCCAGCGCCCGGCGGCGTGATCGTGTGGATCCCCTCCCGCATCCCGAGCCGGGTGCAGGTGCTGTCGAACACCATCGTCCCGCTCGTCGTGTCGCCCCGGTTCTCGCCGAGGACGGCCACGGGCGCGTGCGCGCAGAGGTCGTCGAGCTCCCAGGTGCACTCGGCGGAGCAGCCGTCGCCGCTGGCGGTGTTGCCGTCGTCGCACTCCTCGGGCCGGCTGGTGATGCCGTCCCCGCAGGTGGCCGGAGAGAACGAGAGCTCCAGCGTGTACGGCCCTGCGCCAGCGGACGTGACGGTATCGACGAAGATCGGCACCTCCTGGTCCTGGCTCACGACGATCGCGATTTCAGGCCCGGCGCCCGAGGGGGCGGTCTTGTTCTGGCAGGCGAGCTCGGTGGATCCGTCCGCGCACGCCGTGCGGGCGTAGAGGACGTGAGCCCCCGTTCCCGACTGGAGCACGACGCGGAGCGTGCCCGACTGCCCCGGGGGAGGCGTGAACAGGTGGACCTCCTCGGGCCCCACGCCCCCGCAGGTGCCTTCGAACACGCGCGTGCCCAGCGACGTGTCGCCCTCGATCGTCGTCGTCGTCGCCGGCGCTGCGTCCGCGCAGGCTGCGTCGACGAGCGGACGGCAGGTCGCGGCGCAGTCGGTGTCCGCGCAGTCGACGCGATCGTCGCCCTCGTCGTCCTCGCCGTCGGAGCAGTCCGTCTCGCCGAGCTTGCAGAGGCCGTCGAGCGTGTCGCACACGCCGAGCGTCCGGCACTGCGAGCTCTCGGTGCACCCAGGGATGCACGCGGTGCGCCCGCCCCTGACCTCGCTGCACCGGTAGCCATCGCGGCAATCGTCCGGCCCGCTGCACAGAAGGAGGCACAACCCCAGGCCCTCGCCGAAATCTTCACAGACGCCGCCGTTGGAACAGTCTTCCACGGCGGGATCACACTGGCCCGCGCAGGCGCCGGACGGCCATCCCCACTCGCGCTCGGTGATGCAGTAGTCCTCGGGGCAGGCGGCATCGGAGGTGCACGCCGCTCCATAGGGCGTGGCGCTCGCTCCGCCGGAGCCGCCGGTGCCCGTGGGCTCGGAGCCACCCGCGCCGCCGGTGCCCGTGGGCTCGGAGCCACCCGTGCCGCCGGTGCCCGCGGGCTCGGCGCCGCCGGAGCCGCCGGTGCCCGCGGGCTCGGCGCCGCCGGCGCCGCCGGTGCCGGTCGCGCCCGACGCACCGGCGCCGCTGCCCGTGGGCTGGGCGCCGCCGGAGCCGCCGGAGCCACCGGCACCGCCTTCGCCACGTTCGCCGTCATCGCCGCCGCACCCAGCGGTCGTCGAGAGCGCGAGCACAAAGAGACCTGCAACGAGTCGTACGTTCATCCACCCGCTCCACCAGAGAGAGATTGTCGAGACGCGAGGTGCACTCCACCCCACGACGCAGCGCCGCACCATCTTCAGTGCAACGGCTTCGCCTGCCAACCCCGGTTCACGGCATCCGCGTTCGTTGGCGCGCCGCGTTTGCCGCGCGCCGCGCTCGTGATGCGGGGCCCGTGATCCGCGATCCGCGCAGGACAGCGCGCCGTTCCGTGGAGAGAAGGCGTGCGGCGGCGGCGCGCGTAGCATGCGACCTCACGGACACGCTGTCGGAACATGGGGCTTCCGTGACGCCTCCGCGCACGGTCGCCTCCGATGAAGCCCGAGAAAACACTGCTCCTTACAGCGGTGCGGGCGGGCGCGCCGTCTCGGCGGAGGAGGGCTCCGGCGGGCGACCTCAGTAGCGCCCGAACAGCGTGCTGGAGGCCGGCTTGATCGGTGTTGGTGCCGTGCCGCTCGCGACCGGTTTGGGCGCGGTCGTCGTCGGTTGGTTCGGGCGCACCGGCGCCGTCGCGGGTGGGATCGGGCGGCGCGGGGTCAGACGGGCGCCGGGCCGCCGCCGTCCGGCGCCGAAGCCGCCGGCGGCGCCGCTGTGGGCGCGGGCGAAGGCGAGCCTGCGGGTGCAAGCGAGGCAGGCGAGGCCGCGGGCGCGGTGGCCGGCGGCGCGGCCGGCGGCGCGGCCGGCGGCGTGGGGGCGGCCTGGGGCGTGGAGGCGCCGCGCTCGGCGGAGACGGCCGGGAAGCGCTCCGCGGCGGCGGGGTCGTCTCGCTCCAGGTAGCGGCCGAGGTGGAGGAGCTCGACGTACGCGGAGAGCCAGTGGGTGTACGCCCGCTGCCGGAGATCGCGCGGAGAGCCCTTGGCGGAGGTCTCACCGGCGTCGAGGAGCGCGAGCAGCTCGGTCGCGTCGGCCTCGGCCTCGTCCAGGTAGGCCTCCTTGACGGGCGTCTGGCCCTTGATCGCCGGCCAGTGCCGGCGAAACAGCGCGACGAGCCGGACGGTGTCCTCGGCGTCGTCGCGGGTGCCCTTGCCCCGCTGGATGTCGGCGACGATCGCGCTCGCCTCGGGGTCCTTGCGGAAGACCGGCGCGGCCCACGCCGAGAGGAGCTCGTCGTGCTCGCGGACCTTGCGCGCGAGCGCCGCCCGGCGCTCCTTCTGGGCCGACGTCCACGGCGCGTCGACCGCGAGATCCGCGGCGTAGAACACGAGCGCCCGCGGCTCGAGCGCGTCGAGGTCGGCCTTGCGCCTCTTGACCTTGGCCGGGGAGAGCTCCTCGGCGAGCCGCGGCACGAGCGGCGCGAACTCCTGCCGCAGCGCCGCGGTGAGCTGGAGCGCGCGCTCGCGCGAGACGCGCGGCTTCTGTAGCGAGTCCGAGGGGAGCTCGAGCAGCGTCGGCTTCATCTCGGCGAAGAGGTCATTCATTCTCTTGGGTTCAGGGCTCATGTCCGCTCCTGGGTCGATGGGGTGAGGCGTAACCGGAGGACGGTAACGAGCGGAGCACGGTGGGTTCAAGGCGATGGCACGTTCACGACGGTGGTGAGGTGGTTACAGCGTTGCCGGGAATCGACATCAGCGGATCCGGTTTGGCACGAGCGCTCGCTCGCGGGGGCATCGTGGGATGGCCGGGAGAACGACGGCTGGCTCGTGGGGGCATCCTGAGATGGCCGTAGGAGCGACGGCTGGCTCGCGGGGGCATCGTGGGATGGCGGGAGGGGCGGCGGCTGGCTCGCGGGGGCATCGTGGGATGGTGGGAGGAGCGACGGCTGGCTCGCGGGGGCATCGTGGGATGGTGGGAGGAGCGACGGCTGGCTCGCGGGGGCATCCTGGGAATGTGGGAGGTGGGAGGAGCGACGGAGGCGCTGCCGCTGGCGTCAGAAGTGCCATTGCGCGCCGAACACGGCTCCTGCCGGGCCGGTCTCCTGATCGAGCCGCGCCAGGTAATCCTTGAAGTGCGCCACCGCGGTCGCGATCCGGCCCCATTGCGCCTCGCAGGCGGCCAGCGTGAAGGGCGTGCCGGGCTGAGGGTCGATGCGCTCGCTCTCGGCGAGGACCTTGCAGCCTGTCTCGTAGCGGCCCGCCTGCATGTCGGCGAGCCCTCGCTCGAAGAGCGCCTCGGCGGTCGCGATGTCCTGCGCCGCCACAGGCACGGAGAGGGAGAGCAGGCCAACGGCGGTGACGAGCGGGATGGAGCGGCGGAAGCGTGAAAGGACCATGCGCTGTCACTCAGCAGGTAAGAGGAGCTCGGGATACGGGCGCTCGAGGGCAAGGAAACGAACGAACCGTGAGGACGGTGCCATGACGTCCCCATCCGCCTTCGGGGGGTGAGGCCCTTTGGCCGAAGGTGGGGTCTTTTGAACCGCCAAGCGCGCCAGGGACGCCAAGAAAGAACAAAGTCTCGGCGTCTCGTGGCGTCTTGGTGGTTCCATCCGTCCGGCAGGGTGGGGTAGGTCCCCCGCCACGCGCCTTCGCGCGCCTCGCCGGGCCGCAGCTCAGGCCACACGCGGTGTCCGCGGGGAGCAAGGAAGGGGCACGTCGGACCCTCGGCTCATTTGCGCCCCAGCCGCACGGTGGGTATTGGCTGCTGGAGAGGCCGTTGCGGTCGGCTCCGTGCTGGGAGACGGCACGACGTCGGGCGCCGTGTTCGCGGGGGGTGGCTCGCTTCCCGGCCGGCGTACACTCCACGCCGCCCTCTCCTCCGGTCCCAGCGACTCCGACAGCTCCGTCGGCTCCGTTCCCGCCGGTTCCGGCAGCTCCGTCGGCTCCGTTCCCGCCGGTTCCGGCAGCTCCGTCGGCTCCGTTCTCGCCGGTTCCGGCAGCTCCGCCGCTCCCGCCGCCCGCCTCCCCGCCGGTTCCCCCGGGCACCACGTAATAGCCACCCTCCAGCTCAGCCACCCACCCGCACCCGCCCGCCGCCAGCGCCCACCCCGCCCACAGCCATCTCGCGCCCTTCCGCTTCTCCATGCCTTTACTGCCGCCCCGCTCACGATGTCCACCGACGCGCGTCCTCCACCTCATTTCCTCCTGCACCGTTGGACCCTCGACCTGCGCATGCCCGTGCTGCGGCGGTAGTCGGTTCCGAGCGCGAAGGACACCGCCGAGGCGGCACGAACTGGCCGTCCACTCCGCCCTGGCTCACGGCGGCAGCGAGCGGGGCGCGAAGATGGCCGCCGCGGCGCTGCCCGCGCTCCGCGACCTCGATGAGGAGAGGCTCAGGTTCTGTTGCGCTCGGGCGCGACCAGGGCCGCAGAGAAGGGCGCCTCGAAGGAGAGCGTGCCGTGCATCTGCGGCAGCTGCGCGCTCGCACAGGTGGGCCAGAGGGTGCCGAGCATGTCGAGGCCTGAAACGGCACCCGCCGAGCAACATCGGAAGCCCCCGGACCGAGCGAGCCGCCCAGCTGCAAGGCGCGCAGACTCACGCCATTACGCGCAGGCTGCCATCATGATGTCTCTATTTCTGCGGTTCAACATCGATATTTCGAATGCGTTCCTCCTGGAGCGCTGATATCACCTCCGCCGTTGGTCGCCGCGATGGGGGCGCGAAGCACACGTTCGCCGAGGAACCCTCGCGCATTTCCAGAACTCAAGCACATGCGAGCCACCGCACGATGCCGTCCATGGACCACGAGATCCTCGTCGATCTCTTCAAGAACCGCCCGTCGCTCGCCGCCGAGCTCCTCGTCGAGGTGCTGGGCGTCCCGCTGCCGCCACACGCCGGAGCGCGCACCACCTCGATCGATCTCACCCAGATCCAGCCAGCCGAGTACCGCGCCGACGTCGTCGTCCTCTTGCTCGGCGACGAACTCCCCGTCTCGGTGCTCGTCGTCGAGGTCCAGCTCGCCATCGATCCTCGAAAGCGCTTCACCTGGCCCGAGTACACCATGGGGGCACGCGCCATTCACCGGTGCCCGGCCGGCCTGCTCGTCGTCGCTCCCGACCCCGACGTCGCCGCCTGGTGCGCACAGCCCATCGAGACCGGTATTCCTGGCTTCGTCCTGCGCCCGCCCGTGCTGGGGCATGCGGCGGTTCCGATCGTGACGGACACGGCCGAGGCGGCCCGACGCCCCGAGCTGGGCGTGCTCTCCGCCCTCGCGCATGGCGCGGGCGAGCAGGGCGCGAACATCGCCGCCGCCGTGCTGCCCGCCATCCGCGAGCTCGATGAGGACAGGGCCAGGTTCTACGGCGATCTCGCGCTAAATTCCCTGGACGATACGGCCCGGCGGGCCCTGGAGGCGATGGTGAAGGGCTACGAATACCAGAGCGATTTCGCCAAGAAGTACGTCGCGCAGGGGCGCCACGAAGGAGAGCGTGCCATCCTGCTGCGGCTCTTGCGCGCTCGTTTCGGCGAGCTGCCGGAAGCTGCCGTGGCTCGAGTCGAGGGGGCCGAGATCGCCGCGCTCGAGCTCTGGGCCGAGCGGGTGCTCAGCGCGAAGACCCTCGCCGACGTGCTCGACGTGCCGAGCTGAGGACCGTTGCCGGGGAGATCGCCCAACGCACCCGGCACGTTTCCACTCCGTCGCAAGCGTGCTCCGCGGCAACTCAGGCCACGACATTCCGCGGCGTGCGCTCCCTGGCTCCCGTTGAGGTGTTCCCGCTGCGCAGTGCCTTGGCCGGCTCGACGGCGTCCGCCTCCCCGAGGCCTACCGTCGCGCTGCTCTTGAGCGCTGTCGCGCCGCGGCCGCTCCGACCGAGCGTGACGTGTCGCCCGCGGCGCCGGGGTCGGGGCACCCGCTCTCACGCTCTTGCGCACAGGGTTGCGAATTCATCTCTCTTTATCTGCCGTACAGATCGCTTATTTGAAGTGCTTCGCCGTAGGTGAGTTGATATCAAGACCGCCGTGGGCAAGCTTGACGGGTTCGCGAAGCTGACCTTCGCCGAGGACACCCCGCGCGTCACCGACGGCTCCGCCGCATGGCACCGGCCGCCCGAGGTGCGACTCGAGCGCGTTCAGGCCGACGGTTACCTCCGTGTGCTGCGGCCTGACGGCCTCGCTCGTCTCGCCGCGCCCTGGCCGGCGGCGTGCGACCATGACGAGGTGCTCGTCGAGATCAAGATGGCCGGCGACCACGTCGACATCGGCGAGATCAAGCGCGCCACGCTGCGCAGGCTGGCGCGCGAGATCGAGCGCATCTACGCGTGCGAGCCGCTCTGGATGGGCGAAGAGCCGCTCTGGGTCGTCGCTCCCCGCTTGCCGTCGTGGCTGTACGTTGCGCGGGCGCCGGAGCGGTTCTCTCCTGGCTGCTACCGCGTCGGGCCGTCGCCGTTTCAGTTTCTCTGGATCGCCGCCAACGAGCTACCGCTGCGCGACGAGCTCGTGCCGTTCCTGGTGGCTCGCTCCGGACAGGCCCTTGACGAGTTCGCCCGGTGGGTGGCACCGCGGCGGGAGGTGGAATGGGTGATCTCTATGCTAGAGTACCTGCCGATGTCACCGCAGACCCGTGAGGACTTGCTGCGACGCTTCGCTCGCTCCGACGACCCGGAGATCGAGGCGCGCAGGCAGTGGATCCTTCGCGCCTTGCTCGCCGATAGCCCGGAGGTCAAGGCACAGCTCATCCAGGAGGGGATCGAGCAAGGGATCGAGAAGGGGATCGAGAAGGGGATCGAGAAGGGCCAGGAGCAAGGCCGGCTGACGGAAGCGCGCGCGGCGCTCCGCAGGGTCCTGGCGCGGCGTGGGCTTGCGCTCAGCGCGGCGCTCGAGGCCCAGATCGACGCCTGCTCGGAGCCGGCCACGCTGGAGCGATGGCTTGACCAGGCGGTGACCGCGACGAGCGCCGAGCAAGCGCTGGCGTAGCCTCGTGCTCGCGGCTGGCTCCGCATCGACCGCCCACAGGCCCCTCACACCGCCAGGAACTCCCTTGCGATCTCGTCGTCGAACTCCGCCACGCTTCCCCGCCGCACGATCCCCCCGTTATCCATGATGAGGTACTCGCTCGCCGTCGAGAGCGCGAAATCCAAAAACTGCTCCACGAGCAAGATCGCCATGTCCCCCTTCTTCCCGAGCCCCTTGATGACCTCCCCGATCTCCTGCATGATCGACGGCTGGATCCCCTCCGTCGGCTCGTCGAGCAAGAGAAGCTTCGGCTTCCTCAGCAGCACGCGCGCGAGGGAGAGCTGCTGTTGCTGCCCGCCGCTCAGCGTCCCGGCCGCCCGCGCGTGAAACTTCTTGAGGATGGGGAACATCTCCATCATCTCGTCCAGCGCAGCGGGGCTCGGTGTCGGATCGCTCTTCGCCTCGAAGCCCATGAGCAGGTTCTCTCGCACCGTCAGGTAAGGGAAGATCCCTCGCCCCTGCGGCACATAGCCTATCCCCGCGCGCGCCCTGTCGCTCGGTGACCTGGCCGTGAGGTCCGCCCCGTCGAGCGTCACCCTGCCGCGCCGCGGCTTCAGCACGCCCATGATCGCCTTGAGCAACGTCGTCTTGCCGACCCCGTTGCGGCCCAGCAGGCACGACACCCGCCCTGGCGCGACGTCCAGGCTGACCTGCGACAGGATGCAGCTCTCCTCGTAATAGACCGCGAGATCCTCGACAACCAGCATGCTGCTACCGCTCCTCCGCCTGCGCCTCGGCCGGCGCCTTGGCCCCGCCCCGCGCGCGCCCCGCGTCGTGCGCCCGCCCGAGGTAGACCTCGATCACCTTCGAATTCCCCTGGACTTCCTCGACCGGCCCCTCGCACAGCCGCCTGCCGGCGTGCAGCACCGTCACCGTGCTCGCGTAGCGCCGCACGAACTCCATGTCGTGCTCCACCACCAGCACCGACCGCTGCTTCGCGATCTCCTGGACGAGCTCCCCCGTGCGGTCGCGCTCGCGCCGGGTCATCCCCGCCACCGGCTCGTCGAGCAGGAGCAGCTTCGGCTGCTGCACGAGCAGCATGCCGATCTCCAGCCATTGCCGCTCCCCGTGCGCGAGCACCGCGGCCCGCACGTCCGCGCGCCGCCGGAGCCCGACCCGATCGAGCGTCTCGGCGATCTCCCTCTCTTGCGGCGCGGACAGCCCGCGGAGCAGCCCCGGCGCGCTCTCCCGGAAGCCCATCGCCGCCTCCAGGTTCTCGAGCACCGTGAGGCTCCCGAACACCGCCGGCGTCTGGAACTTCCGCCCGATCCCGAGCCGCACCAGGGCGTGCTCCGGCAGGCGATTCACCTCCACGGACTCCTGTCCGGACTCCCCACCTCCGTGGAACACCACTCGTCCGCTCGACGGCTTCGTCTTGCCGGTCAGGATGTCGAGCAGCGTCGTCTTCCCCGCGCCGTTCGGCCCGATCAGGAACCGGAGCTCCCCGCGCTGGATGGAAAAGTCGAGCTCGTCCAGCACCTTGAAGCCGTCGAAGCTCACCGTCACCCGCTGGACCTCGACGATGTTGCCGCGGCTCATCGCGCTGCTCCTCTCCTCGTTTCTGCGTTCGATTCCGCGCTCGTTTCCGCGCTCGTTTCCGTGCTCGCTTCCGCTCATCTCCGCGCCTCCCCCTCAGCGACCGGTCGTCGCTGGCGCCTCTGAGCCCGCCGCCGGGTCGACCTCATCCCCGCCCGCCGGCTCCGCCGCGCCGCCCGTGTCGCGGCGGGAGAGCTTCGCGGCGTGCCGCTGCAGGAAGCCCGAGACGCCCTTCGGGAGCAGCATGACCGACGCCGCGAAGAGCGCGCCGAAGCCGAGCTGCCACACCTCGGGGTACGACTCGCTGAGCGCGCTCTTGCCCAAACTGACCAGGATCGCCCCGACGACCGCGCCGATCAGCGTGCCGCGCCCGCCGACGGCCACCCAGGTCACCATCTCGACCGACGGGATCACGCCCATCGAGGAGGGCGAGATGAGGCCGACCTGGCAGACGAACAGCGCGCCCGCGATGCCCGCCATGCCCGCCGACAGCGCGAACACCAGCGTCTTCAGCGTGACCGGGTTGTAGCCGAGGAAGCGCACCCGGTTCTCGTCGTCCCGCATCGCCACGAGCAGGCGCCCGAAGCGCGACTGGGTGAGCTTCCGGCACAGGAGATAGAGCGCCCCGAGGCAGAAGAGCGTCACGAAATAGAGCACCGTCTGCGTCCCGGTCGCCCCCCGCGCGAAGCCGAAGATCGTCTTCAGGTTCGTGATCCCGTTCGTGCCGCCCGTCATCGCCTGCTGGCCGATGAAGAGGATCGACGCGATCAGCGTGAGCCCCTGGGTGATCAGCGAGAAATACACCCCCTGGACGCGGCTCCGGAAGACGAGATAACCCACCGCGGACGCGATCGCCATCGGCAGGAGGACGACGGCGCAGAGGGCCACGACCGGCGAGCGGAACGGCTCCCAGAAGAGCGGCAGCGCCTCGAGGCCGCTCCAGCTCATGAAATCGGGCAGGCGCGAGCCGGACGTCTCCAGCTTCAGGTACATCGCCATCGCGTAGCCGCCGAGGCCGAAGAAGAGCCCCTGCCCGAGGCTCAGCATCCCGCCGTAGCCCCAGATGAGATCGAGCCCGAGGGCGACGATGGCGTACGTGAGGAACTTGCCGAGCAGGTTCAGGCGGAAATCGGAGAGCACGAGCGGCGCGACGAGGAGCGGGAGCGCCACGGCGAGCGGCGCTCCCCAGGTCCAGACGAAATTGCGAAGGGCGGAGTCTCGAGGGGCCATGTCCATGTCCTCTCCTATCGTGTGCGCAGGGCGAGCAGGCCTGTCGGACGCCACTGCAGGAAGGCGATCACCAGCGCGAACACGAGCGCCTTGCCGAGCGACGCGGTCGTCGAGAGCTCGAGCAGCGTGTTCGCGACGCCGATCACGAGCGCGGCCACCACCGTGCCAGGCAGCCGCCCGAGGCCCCCGAGGATGACCACCATGAAGGCGTCGACGATGTAGTTCGTCCCGAGCGACGGCCCGATCGAGCCGAGCTGCGTCAGCGCGCACCCCGCGATCCCGGCGAGCCCGGCGCCGAGCGCGAACGTCGCGGCGTCGACCCGGCGCGAGCGGACGCCGAGGCACGAGGCCATCTCGCGGTTCTGCATGACCGCCCGCAGCCGCCTGCCGCCCGCGGAGCGGTGCAGGTACGTGTAGACGGCGGCGATGCACGCGATCACGAGCGCGATGAGGAAGACCCGCTTGTAAGGCAGCTGCACGCCGCCCGACAGGGCCACGCCGCCGCTCAGCCACGATGGGCTCGAGACCTGCACGTTGGACGCGCCGAACAGGCTCCGCGCGGCCTGCTGCAGCACGAGCCCGACCCCCCATGTGGCGAGCAGCGTGTCGAGCGGCCTGCCGTAGAGGAAGCGAACCATCGTGAGCTCGAGCAGGAGCCCGAGCACGCCGGCCACGAGGAACGAGGCCGGCAGCGCGAGCAGGAACCAGAGCCCGGCCTCGGTCCCCCCGACGAGCGGCGCGACGTGGTGCCCGATGACGTACGTCGTGTAGGCCCCCGCCATGATGAACTCGCCGTGGGCCATGTTGATCACGTTCATGAGCCCGAAGGAGAACGCGAGGCCCATCGAGATGAGCAGGAGGATCGAGCCCAGGCTCAGGCCGTTGAAGGCGTGGAGTAGAACTTCGTTCATTCTAGAGCACCCAACCGATCGAGACGCCGCGCACAGTGAGGTTCGAGCCGCGGAGGCGCGGAGGGCGTCCTGACGAGGCCCCGCGCCCTCCGCGGCTCCGTGATCCGGGCTTCAGGCTTCGCGCTCGCGCCCCGCTACTTCGCGGCCAGCTCCTTCGCCCAGG
Source organism: Sorangium sp. So ce281 (assembly GCF_051527395.1). Taxonomy (NCBI): domain Bacteria; kingdom Pseudomonadati; phylum Myxococcota; order Polyangiales; family Polyangiaceae; genus Sorangium; species Sorangium sp. So ce281. The sequence continues at coordinate 7,355,031 of NZ_CP150322.1, read as the reverse complement.
GATACGCGCTCAGGTACGGATCCGGCTGGACCGGCTTGCCCGAGCTCCACACCTCGTCGATGAGGCCGTCCTGCCGGACCGCGCCGATGCGGACCGTCTTCCAGGTGTGCTGGTTCTTCCCGTCGAGCCGGACCAGGCCCTCGGGCGCGTTGTACTCGATGCCTCCGGCCTTCACGGCCTCCTTCACCTTGGCGACCTCGGTCGACTTCGCCTTCTCGACGGCCATCTTCCACAGGTAGACCCCGAAGTAGCCCGCCTCGATGGGGTCGTCCGTGACGCGCGTGGCGCCGTATTTGGCCTTGTACGCGTCGACGAACTTCTTGTTCTCGGGGGTGTCCGTGGTCTGGTAGTAGTTCCACGAGACGAGGTGTCCGGCGATGTTGTCGGCGCCGATGCCGCGCACCTCCTCCTCGGCGACGCTCACCGAGAGGACCGGCAGCTTGTCGGCGGTGTAACCGGCGTCCTTGAACTGCTTGAAGAACGCCACGTTGCTGTCGCCGTTCAGCGTGTTGAAGATCGCGTCGGGCTTGGCCGCGCTGATCTTGGTGATGATCGTGCTGACCTCGGTCCCGCCGAGGGGCAGGTACTCCTCGCCGGCGAGCTCGCCGCCCTTCGACGCGAGCTGCGCCTTGATGATCTTGTTGGCCGTGCGCGGAAAGACGTAGTCGGAGCCGAGCAGGTAAATGCGCTTCTTGCCCTTCTCGAGCAGGTAGTCGACCGCGGGGACGATCTGCTGGCTCGGCTCGGCGCCGGTGTAGAAGATGTTGGGCGACTGCTCCAGCCCCTCGTACTGGACCGGGTAGAAGAGCAGGCCGTTCAGCTCCTCGAACGAGGGCAGCATCGCCTTGCGGCTGGCGCTGGTCCAGCCGCCGAACACGACCGCCACGGCGTCCTGCTGCACGAGCTTCCTGGCCTTCTCGTTGAACGTGGGCCAGTCGCTGGCGCCGTCCTCGACCACGGGCACGAGCTGCTTGCCGAGCACGCCGCCCGCCTTGTTGATCTCCTCGATGGCGAGCAGCGTCGCGTCCTTCACGGCCACCTCGCTGATCGACATGGTGCCGCTCAGCGAGTGGAGCACGCCGACCTTGATGGAGCCGCTGTCCGAGGCGGGCGCCCCGGGCGCCGCCCCGGGCGCGGGAGCCTCGTCGTTCGCCTTGTCGCAGGCAGAGAGCAGGGCCGCGCCGGCGAGCGCCGCCATCGCGACGCAGAGCGCCCGCCGCCGAGAGGTGCCCGCCGCCGGCCGATCCTCAACGTCCAACCCAGACGTGTACATATTCAACGCATCCTCCTTGGGTGCCGAGGGCGCGTCCAATGCCCTGCATCGACGCGGCGCGGCGATTCGACTGCACAAGAGCCGTTGGGAGTTCGGGAGCCGGCCAGTGGAGACTCCCGGCTGGACACACCCGATGGACGCCCTGCGCAGCAGAACGCGGTCCCCGGACAAGGGCCAGCCACACGACGTCGTGGTGAAAGGCCTTATGCCGAGTGCCATGTTTCGTCGAGGTTTCGTCGACGTGAAATGTCGCCCGGCCGGCAGGCGCCGTGCATTTTCCGCGGGCCGTTTGGATTGCTGACCACAAAGCGCGGCGAGCGATCCATCGTTGTTCTCGTTCCGCTCGAGTTTTCGCCCCGGTCACGGCTCCGGGGGGATGCGCCGCACGCGAGGGCGAGGGCGAGGGCGAGGCGCGCGGGGCGTCGAGCGTGGGGCGCCGTTGGGCGCGACCTCGCCCGGGGTCGTCACGCGCGATGTCGCTTGAGCCGACACGGTGTGGGGCGCTCTGGCCGCTGCGCGCACGAGCGCTGCGAGCTCCGGCGCTGTTGGGAGCTGTGACGAGCTGAGGCGAGCTGAGACAACAAGGTGTGCTCTCCAGTGCAGTAAAAAACTTGTATCAAGAGCGGCAAATGGCGAGTACACTGGTGGATGCTGTCTGCGCCCTGTGCTCGGTCGACACGGAGGGCAGGCGGGGTGGAGCCTATGAGAAGCACGAATCACTTGCCCGGCGAGACGGATGGCCGATCCTCGAGCGGCGGAGCGGCGCCGGACGGCGTCGCGGCCGGGCCGCGGGACGAGAACTCGGTGGTGATCTCCCTGAGCGCGCTGCTCGCGGTGGAGAAGGACGCCTCCACCAAGAGCGGCGCGCGGGCCGATCACGGCGCGAGGAGCGCCGGGATGGAGGATGGCCACGGGTCCGCCGCTGGCGACGGAGAGCGCAGCAGCTACCTGGAGATCTTTCCGTTCGGCGTGCCTTCCGAGCTGCCGGCGTTCAGGCCGCCGGATCTCACGCCCGTGCCCTCCGAGGTCCCGATCGACCTGCGCCCGCCGCGCGCGCGGCGGGCGGCGGGCGTGCGCTACGGCATCGCGGGCGTCCTCGGGGCGGCGGTCGTCGCCGGCGCGGTGTGGCTCGGCGCCCCGCGCGAGACGCTCCAGGCGGCCGCGCAGCCCGGCGTGCGGCACGCGGCGAGCGCGGCGCTGGCGCAGCTGCCGAAGGTGGAGGCAAAGGCCGCGGCCGCGCCCGCCGAGGCGCCTCCGGCCAAGAAGAAGAAGGGCGACAAGGCGCGCGAGCGCGGGGCGAAGGCCCCGCCCGCCGCCCCCGCGGCCGGGGGCAAGGCGCCGGCGAAGCGCGCCGCGGAGAGCAGTCGACCGGCGGCCGCCGCGCCGGCGGCGAGCCCGGGCGGCGCGCGTGCAGCGGGCGACCCCTGCAAAGGCGACCTCGACTGCGCCATGCGGCGCGCCGCGGGCGGCTCGTAACACCGCCTGCGCAAGCAAAAGGGCCGAGAGCTCGCCGCCGCTCCATCGAGATCTGGATCGTTCGGGGCGCGACAGGCCACCAGCGAGCTCTGGTGGGCGCCTCCTGTCTCCCCCTCGCCGTTGAGGTCGCCCGCGCGCCCAGCGCGTTCCCCTGGAGCAGGTTATCCACGCGGAGCCGCTTGATCTCCCGCACCTGCCCTGTGCTAGGGTCTGCTCCTGTTGCACAAAAATGCTGACAACCGATCTGTCCCGGCGGATTGCGCGCACATTGTGCAGAGACATGCGTGCTCCTCGTGCGACCGCTTGGGGCGTAGAGGCGCAGCTGTAGGCACGAAGCAGATACCATCACGTAAAATTCTGGTGTAGGAACAGCGCCCGGCGCCGACGGTGGCGTTGAAGTGCACAGGAAGCGTGGTCCGGCGACGTCGCTCGACGTGTAATGCCGAGTTACGAGCCGCGCGGCGCGACCCTACTCGTCTGGAGGTGGATTCATGAAAGCTTTCGGTTTTGCAGCGATCCTGATCAGCGTGGGTATGATGGCGGCCTGTACGGTCACGAGCGGTGATGGCGACACGAGCGGCGACGGCGGCTCGGGCGCGTCGGGCTCGACCACCACGTCGTCGACCACCACGGGCGAGGGCGGATCAGGCGGGACGGGCGGGGGCGAGGGCGGCGCGGGCACGGGCGGGGGCGAGGTGTGCGCCGACGCCGGGTCCGAAGACGAGTGCTTGGACTGCTGTGATGCGACGTACGCGGACGAGCTGGAGGCCCTCGCGGTTCACGGGTTCCAGCAGTGCGGTTGCGCGGCTGACGCCGCGTGCGCCAGCGTGTGCGATACCACCGATGCCACGAGCGACGTCTGCAACGATGACGGCACCATCAACCTGGACGCGAACAACGCCGACTGCCTGTCGTGCCTGAATGACCTCCTCGAGGCCGGGGAGGATGCCTGCATCGAGGCCCTCGCGGCCGCCTGCGAAGACGATGCGGCGTGCAGCCCGTACCTCGAGTGCCAGAACACCTGCCCGTGATGGCTCTCAGGCGCCGTGCCGGCGTCGTGCGCCATCGATCCTGAGGTGATCCGAGCCGGCCGGGCAGGACAGGCGATCTCGTCGAGATCGCCTGTCCTGTTTTGTCGCGTACCGTCCTGCCAGCGACCATCGAGGGGCGCGCGCCGAGCAGCCTTCTGCGATGAGCGGTCCTGCCGGATGCGAGCCTGCCAGGGATCGCCGGCGCCCTACGGCGAGAGCCGCACCACCAGGATGTCGGACGAGGTCGACTGCGCCGTGGCGCCGTCGAGGTCCACGCTGCCCTCCACGGTCCCGGCGAGCAGGACGTGGTCCACGAACGACGCGACCCCCGCCGCGGACCGGCGCCCGCCGCTGCTCCCGGCGCCCGGGCCGAGCCGCTTGCTCCAGACGTGGCGCCCCCCGGCGTCGAACCGCGCCACGACGATGTCGCTGCCGCCGCCGGCGCCGTCGAGCGGCCCCCCGCCGACGTGGGTCGGGCCATCGACGTCGCCCGCCAGGACGAGCCCGCCGTCCGCCTCGAGCGCGAGGCGCGGCGGTCGCTCCGCGGGGTAAGCCAGGCTGAAGCGGTGCTCTCGCGCAGGCCCGAGCTCGGCCACGAACGCCGACATCCGCTCCGAGAACAGCTCGCCGCCGCCCAGATCGAGGATCCCGTCGAAGGTCCCGCTCAGCGCGATGGCGCCGTCCGGCCCGATCTCGATGTCGCCGCCGCGCTGCTGGCGGCCGTCTCCGAAGGCCAGCGACGCGACGTGCTCGCCGCCCTCGCCGAGCTTGGCCAGGAACACGTCGGTCATCCCCCTGGACAGGAGCCGGGGCGCGTCGTCGCCGAGCTGGAGCTCGCCGTCGAAGGTCCCTGTCATGAGCACGTCCCCGCGCGGGTCCACCGCCACTCCCGTCGGCTCCTGGTTCCCCGCGCCGCGGAGCTCCCGCCTCCAGAGCAGCTCGCCCGACGTGTCGAGCTTGGCCACCGCCACGTCGGTCCCGCCGGGGTCCATCAGCGTCGACACGACAACGAACTCGCCCCGCACCGAGACCGCGATGTCCTGCGGGCTGCCAAGGAGCACCGCGCTCCACTGCGGCTCGCCCCAGTGGTCCAGCTTGATCACGAACCCCAGCGGGGCGTCGGCCGTGAGCCCCACGTCGTTCATCTTCCCCACGAGCTCGCCCGTGATCGCGACATTGCCCTCGAGATCCACCGCGAGCGCCTGCAGCGAGCCTCGCCCCTCGGTGACGAACCGGCGCATCCACGCCACGGTGCCGTCCGGATCGAGCCGCGCGACGAAGACGTCCTGCTCGGCGCCGGTCGCGAACTGCCCCGCGCCGAGGACGAGGGAGCCCGCGAACTCGCCGCCCAGGATCGCGGAGCCCCGGGGGCCCGCCGCGAGCGCGCGCGCCCGCTCGTGGCCCGGGCCGCCGAGGAGGGCGCCGAGCGGTCCGCCGGGGAGCACCGCGCCGCAGTCCCATGCGCCGTTGCAGTCCTCGTCGGCCGGCGTTGCGCAGTCCTCGACCCGCGGCGTGACCTCGCCGGCGCAAGCGCCCCACCGGCTGTCGAGCCCGCACGTCCGTTGTCCGGCGCGGCACGCGCCGACGCCCACGGTGCCCGGCGGCCCTCCGTACGGGCACGGCTCGACGGTCCCGGGGGCGCAGGCGCAGACGGCGCCGCCGCCGTCGGCCGCGGGATCCTCTGGCCGGCCGCCGTCGCCGTCCGCCTCGTCGATCGCGCCGTCGCAGTCGTCGTCGGCCGCGTTGCCGCAGCGCTCCGGCGCAGGCGTGACCTCGCCCTCGCAGGGGCCGTAGCCGTCGCCGGCGGCGTTGCACCGCATGAGGCCGGTCTGGCAGGCGCCGACCCCCTTGGTCGCCGGCGGCCCGCTGTAGCAGGCGATGGTCGAGAGCGGCGCGCAGCCCTCCTCCACGAGGATGCCGTCCTCGAGCCCGAGCAGCGCGTTGCAGCCGGCGCAGCCGAGCGCCGCGAGGGTGAACCGCAGGCCGAGCCCGGCCGAGCCGCGCGCGCCCACGTCAATAACTCCCGCCCACGACGAGGGAGAACCCGCCGGGGCCGGCGGCGGCCGCCGCCGTGGCGCGGCGCGAGGGCGGGCCGGCGGCGCTGGGCGGGGCCGTCCAGAGGAGCAGGCCGGCCGCGAGCAGCGCGGCGGTGCCGGTCGAGAACGCGATCGTCGAGGCGGTGCCGGCCTTCTGCGCGTCCTCGCGCAGCGAGACCCCGACGGCGTCGCAGCGGCTCCGCGCGTCGCAGTGGCCGCGGTTCGAGGCGTCCCTGCGGGCGATCGCCTCGGCGCCGAACACGGCGCCAAGGCCGAGCCCGACGAGGCCGGCGCCGCCGGTCGCCAGCGCGATCAGGCGCTGCGCGCGCCCTGCGCCGGCGCCGCCTCCGCGCTCGTCGATGGGCGGGACGGGAGGCGCCTGCGTCCTCTGGCCCTTCGGCGCGGCGGCGAGCGCGCGCGGGGGCGGCTCTTGCGCCAGGAGGAGGGGCACGTCGATGATGACGACGCCCGCGCCGTCGGGCGGGACGACGCGCTCGACCGACCAGCGCTTCCTGCCGGGCGCCTGCGCCTCGATCGTGTGCGTCCCCGGGTCGACCGGGAGCGCCTGTCCCCACTGGGAGGGCAGGAGCAGCACGCCGTTGCGACGGATCTCGAGCCCCGGCGCGGCGCTGCCGGGGGGCACGGCGATCGCCATCCGCGAGAGCCGCGGCTCGAGCGCGGCCGCGAGCGCGGCCGCGCGCGCGGCGCGGGGGTCTCCCGCGCTCTTCGCGATGGCCGCGGTCTCGCTGAAGACGTTCCAGGCGCCCGCGGTCCTGCCTGTGCGCGCGAGGCACTCGCCGAGCCGCAGGAGGAGGTTGAGGGCGGTCGGATCGAGCGTCCGGCCCTGCTCGAGCATGGCACACGCCTCGGCGACGCGGCCCGCCTCGAGCAGGCGCGTCGCGGCCTGATAGAGCGCGAGCACCTGCTCCTTGTGCCCGCCCGGCTGTCCCGGGTTGGGGCTGGCCTGTCCCAGGTTGAGCCGTCCCGGGTTGAGCTGTCCCGGGTTGGGGCTGGGCTGTCCCAGGTTGGGCTGTCCCGGGTTGGGGCTGGGCTGTCCCGGGTTGAGCCGTCCCGGGTTGGGTTTGGCCTGTCCCAGGTTGAGCTGTCCCAGGTTGAGCTGTCCCGGGTTGGGGCTGGGCTGTCCCAGGTTGGGCTGTCCCGGGTTGGGGCTGGGCTGTCCCGGGTTGAGCCGTCCCGGGTTGGGTTTGGCCTGTCCCAGGTTGAGCTGTCCCAGGTTGAGCTGTCCCAGGTTGGGGCTCGTCTGTGCCGTGTCGGACTGCGCCGGACCGGGCTCGCCGGCCTCGCCGCTCGCCGGCGCGAGCGACAGCGACACGGCCGCGAGGGCGGCCGCGAGCCCGCGCGGGCGCGAGCAGCAGGGGATCTTCGGCAGGGCTCCTCGGGGCATGGCGATCACCACGGGCTGTCCAGCGCGCCCGCTGGCGTCGCGGCTTCAGCGCCGCTGCCGGGCGCTGCCACGAGGGACGGCGCGCCTGCCGCCGCGCCCCGGGCGGGCGCCGGCGCATCCGCCGCCGCCCGCACCGCGGCGCCGGCGGCGGGCGCCGCCGAGGACCCGGACGCGTGCGCCCCGCGCGCCGGCGCGCGCTGCGGACTCCCCGCGTTCGCCCGCGCGGGCGGCGCGGTCCTCGTGGACAGGACGGCGCCGGCTCCGCTGCGCGCGGCCGGGCGCGCGCCTCTGGCGTCGGCCAGGGGCGCGTCGCACGCGCTGGCAGCGCCGTCGTGCAGCGCACCTCCGGCCGCGTCCTCGGGCCCCTGGAACGACCTGGCTGCCACCGCGTTCCCCTTCGGCCCCGCGGCGAGCCCCTGCGGCACCCCCGCGAGGTGCTGCGCACCGGCGCCGTCGGCCCAGGTCAATCCCGCTGCCCGCGGCCACCCGGGCGACAGGAGGATCGCGGCCAGCGTGGCGCTCGCGGAGACGGCGCCGGCCGTGGCCGCCAGCCAGGTTCGCCTGGGGCGGCGGCCCTCGCGCCTCGTCTCGGCCGGCCCGGAGGCCGTCGTGGGCGGCCGAGCGGAGGTCGCAGCCGGCCGAGCGGAGGTCGCGGCCGGCCGAGCGGAGGTCGCGGCCGGCCGCGCGGCGGTCGTGGGCGGCCCATCGTCCAGCCACGTGAACGTCGGTTGGCTCCGGTGCACCCCCGTGGGCAGCGTCGCGTCGGGCGCTCCGCGCAGCGCGAACGGCGCGAGCGCGGCGGCGAGCTCGCGGGCCGAGGACGGGCGGCGCGTCCGGTCCTTCTCGAGGCAGCGCATCACGATCTCCTCGAACCCCTCGGGCAGATCGGCGCACGCGTTCCGGAGCGGCCGGGGCGCCTTCTCCGACACGACCAGCACGAACTGCTCCAGCGTCTCCGCGCCGAACGGCAGCGTGCCGCTCACGAGCTGGTACAGCACGACCCCGAGCGCCCACAGATCCGCGCGCAGATCGATGTCCTTGGGCGTCAGCATCTGCTCTGGCGCCATGTAGCGGCGGGAGCCCATGACCGACCGCGCCGTCGTCATCTCGAGCCCGTCGTGCTCCGGCTTCGCGCTCGTGAACTTCGCGACGCCGAAGTCGAGCACCTTGAGGAGCGGCGTGCCGTCGGTCCGGTACGTCAGGAACAGGTTCGCGGGCTTGAGGTCCCGGTGCACCATCCCGAGCGCGTGCGCCTCGGTCAGGGCAACGCAGGCCTGACGGACGTACTCGGCCGCCTCGTCGATCGGCAGCCGTCCGCGGCGCTCCAGGATCGAGCGGAGATCGTTGCCCGACAGGTGCTCCATCACGATGTACGGCACCGGCAGCACCATCCCCGGCCTCGGGGCGAGCGCGCCCAGGTCGTAGATCCGCGGCACGTGCTCCGTCTTCATCCGGAACATCCCGCGCGCCTCGCGCTGGAACCGCCTCAGCAGCGCCGCGTTGCCGCAGTGCTCCGGCCGCATGAATTTGACGGCCACCAGCTCGCCCAGCGACAGGTGCCGCGCCGCGACGACGGCCCCCATCCCGCCGATGCCGAGAGGCCGCTCGACCCGGTAGCGGTCTGCGATGACCTCGCCGCAGTGCACGGGCACCACTCCCTCTTCATCGCTCACCACGCGCCCCCCCCACTCCGTCGCTCTGAGATTGCAGACCGGCCAGCCACGATCTCGGACCGGATGGTTCCTTGCAGGGCCGCGCTCGACGCGCTCGCCGCAGGTCTCTGGTGAGATTCGATTCTCCGGAGAGGCGATACGTCGCGTCGTCTGTCGAATTTTCCGGCGCTCCTGTGGGCGCGTGGAGGTGCGCTTCATCTGCTGAGGGCGTTCCGACGGCGTCTCCGCCCTGCACGCGTCGTCGCGCCGGAGGCCGTGATGGGTCGCGCCGAAGGGCGCGTTGGATTGAAGTGTCCCGGTTCCTTTCTGCCGTCCTCTGCGATACAGACGTGCCGTGTCGGCCTCTGCCGCCCTGGTCTGCCGCGGCCTGGTGAAGCGTTATGGGGACGTCGTGGCCGTGAACGGGCTCGACCTCGATGTGCGGCGCGGCGAGTGCTTCGGCCTGCTCGGCCCGAACGGCGCGGGCAAGACGACCACGGTGGAGATCCTCGCGGGGCTGACCCGCCCCGACGCCGGCGAGGTCGAGGTGCTGGGCGAGCGCTGGGTGGGGGACGGCATCGCGCTGCGCGCCCGGCTCGGCATCCAGCTCCAGGAGACGCGCTTCCCGGACAAGCTCCGGGTCGGCGAGGTGATCGCGCTGTTCCGCAGCTTCTGCCCGCGCGTCATCGCGCCGGAGCAGGCGCTGCGCCGCGTGGCCTTGCAGGCCTCGACCCCGCGTCGCGCCGTCAGAGAGGGCCATCGCGCGGTGCGCGAGCTCACCGGCGCACGCTGTGCGCCGATCGATGCCTCGCTCCGCGAGCATGTCAGTCAACCTGCGTCGAGGTGGCGGCGCAGTCCTCGTGCGGCTCGCATGATCCTACCGTGTGTCCATATTTTCTGTTCGAGACATTGACCTTCCAAAGTGGCGCGGTCCTGTATTCGTGTACGATGACCGCATGAATGAACGGGGGGAGCGGAGCCGCCAACGCCCTCGCACCGCGCCGAGTCTGTCCTTCTGGGTCGCGGGGCCGCTGGCTGTCGCGCTGCTCGTGTTCGTGGGTCCGGGGCTGTGGATCGCGGCGTGGGCCATCGAGGGCGCGATCCTGAAGAACGAGCTGGGCGTGCTCGCGCGGACGCATGACGAGTGGACCCGCCGCATGAACGACCGCCTGATCCAGGCGGAGGCGAGCGTCGCTCGGTACGGCCGCATGCTCACCTCGGCATTGCATGGAGTCGAGGGAGAGACCCCGCAGAGGTTCGACGCCCTCGTCGGGCCGTCGCGCGACGGCGGCATGGTGTCGCGCAACGCGGGCTTCGAGCCCAAGCGAGACGCCATCATCTGGCTGCCCGCCGGGTACCCGCTCGACGACCAGGAGAAGGTCTTTCTCCTGGAGCTGAAGCGCATGACCGAGCTGTACTCGGCGGGAGCGCCGGGCGAGCCCATCAACACCTGGCTCATCCCCAGGCGGAACGGGCTCGTGATGTACTGGCCCAGCTACACGAGCTACATCGACCAGGTCGACACGACCGTCGATTTCGTCAACTCGGAGTGGACGACGCTCGCGCTCCCGGCGAACAACCCGGAAGGAAAGCCGCGCTGGACGCCGACGAGCTACGACCCGGGGGCGCGCGAGTGGATGGTGAGCGTCGTTGTGCCGTTCTTCCGCGACGGGGTGTTCGCGGGGAGCGCCGGGCACGATGTCACGGTGAACGCGGTGATGGACAGCTTCCGGGAGCTCTCGCTGTATCCGGGGACGGAGCACGCCCTCGTGAGGGGCGATGGGACGGTGCTCGTCTCGAGCGTGCACCAGGACAAGATCCACGGCAGCAAAGGCACGCTGACGGTCGACTCCATCGGCGACGACGATCTCAAGCGCGCGTTCGAGGCGGCGAAGCGCGACGACGCCGCGGAGGCGCACGTGGTCGGCGGCACGGATCAGCGCGTGATCGTGGCGGCGCGCATCGCGGCGCCGGACTGGGTCCTGCTCACCGACGTCCCTCGCGCGGCGCTGCTCTCGTCGGTGAAGGGGCTGTACTGGGACTACTGGCTGCTCGCGGCGTTCTCGATCCTGGCGCTCGTGGCGCTGCCCGTGCTCGTGATCATGCGCGTGACCTTGCCGTCGGTCCGGCAGCTCGTCACGGCGGCCGAGCGGATCCGGGGCGGTGATCTCGATCAGCGCTTCGAGGCGTCAGGCACCCGGGAGTTCGTGCACATCGGCGACGCGCTGAACGGCATGGCCCAGCAGCTCCGCGAGACGTTCGCCGCCCTGGCGAAGACGAACGAGGAGCTCGAGCAGCGCGTCGAGCAGCGCACCGCCGAGCTCAAGGAGGCCACGGTCGCCGCGGACGCGGCCAACAGGGCGAAGAGCGACTTCCTCGCCAACATGAGCCACGAGCTGCGGACACCGCTCAACGGCATCCTCGGGTACGCCCAGATCCTGAGGCGCTCGAGGAGCCTGGGCGAGCAGGATCTGCGCGGCGTCGAGGTCATCGCCGAGTCCGGCGCTCATCTGCTGACCCTCATCAACGACGTCCTCGATCTGGCGAAGATCGAGTCGCGGACGATGGAGATTCACCCCAACGATTTCCATTTCCCGTCGTTCTTGAACGCGACGGCCGAGATCTGCCGGATCCGCGCGGAGCAGAAGGGGGTCGCGTTCGTGTTCAAGCCCGGCCCCGCGCTGCCCGAGGGGGTGCGCGCCGACCAGCGGCGCCTGCGTCAGATCCTGCTCAATCTGCTCGGCAACGCCATCAAGTTCACCGAGACCGGCAGCGTCACCTTCACGGTCGTCGAGGTGCCCGGCGGGCCACAAGGCGCGCGCAAGGATCTCCCGGAGGGCGGCGCGAGCCCCGAATCGCGGACCAAGACGCACAGGATACGCTTCGAGATCGAGGACACGGGGACCGGCATCGGCGCCGAGCACCTGGACCAGATATTCCTGCCCTTCAAGCAGGTCGGAGACAAGAGTCGCCACCGCGAGGGCACCGGGCTCGGGCTGGCGATCAGCCAGCGCATCGTCACGCTGATGGGCAGCTCCATCCAGGTCAGGAGCGAGCTCGGGAAGGGCAGCGTCTTCTGGATGGACCTGGCGCTCGCCGAGGCGCCCGACTGGACGGACACCGTGAGGCGCACGGAGCAGGGGCAGATCGTCGGCTACAAGGGCCCGCGACGGAGGCTCCTCGTGGTGGACGACAAGCCGGAGAACCGCGCCGTGGTCATCAGCATGCTCGCGACCCTCGGGTTCGAGCTGGCGGAGGCGAACGACGGCCAGGAGGGCCTGGACAGGACGGCGCGCGAGCGGTTCGATCTCATCATCACCGATCTCGCGATGCCCGTGCTCGACGGCTGGGAAATGATGCGCCGCATGCGAAAGGCGCCGGAGCTCGCAGGGACGGTCATCATCGCGTCCTCCGCCAGCGCGTTCATCACCGACCAGGACAAGAGCCTGAAAGCGGGCGCGGACGATTTCCTGGCCAAGCCGCTGCAGATGGATGAGCTGCTCGAGAAGCTCCAGCGACACCTCAAGCTGGAGTGGATCTACGAGCGGCAGGACGGCGCCAGCGAGGAGGCGGAGCCGAGCCCCAGCTCGGGTGTGACGAGCACCCGCGATGTCGTCCTGCCCCCGGACGAGGACCTCAAGGCCTTGCGCGATCTCGCGCGCAAGGGGCTCGTCAATCACATCCAGAAATACGCGGACAAGCTCGAGCTGGGCGACCCTCGGCTCGCGCCTTTCGCCAAGCACCTGCGCGAGCTCTCCGAGGACTTCCGGCTGGAGTCGATAGAAGAGCTCGTCGGCGGGCGCATCGACGGCGGCGCCCGATGAGGGCGTCGGGTTGAGATTTGTTGTGAGCGCAGTCATCCTCATGCAGCGTCGCTGGCGCGAAGAGTGAGATCATCCGCTGGAGAGGGCAGTGTGACGAACGTGAGTGATACCGGAACGGTCCTGATCGTCGACGACGAGCCGCGAAACCTGAGGCTGCTCCGCGACAATCTCTCGGGCTGGGGGTTCGAGATCGCGGCCGCGACGAACGGCCTGCGAGCCATCCAGCTCGCGAAGGAAGTGGCGCCGGATCTCATCTTGCTGGACGTGAAGATGGAAGGGATCGACGGCTTCGAGACGTGCCGGCGGCTCAAGACGGATCCGGCCACGAGCGACATCCCTGTCATCTTCATGACGGCGAGCACGGAGATGAGCGCGGACAAGGTGAAGGGGCTGAACCTCGGCGCCGTGGACTTCCTCCTCAAGCCGTTCCAGAGCGAGGAGCTGCTCGCGCGCGTCCGGGTGCAAACGAAGCTCAGGCAGCTGATGAAGAGCCTCGCGGCGCAGGTCGAGGAGCGCGTCGCCGCCGAGGCGGCGCTGCAGAAGCTCACGCACGAGCTGGAGCGGCGCGTGGCGGCGCGGACGGCCGAGCTCGAGCGGGCCCTGGAGGAGCTCACGCAGGCTCAAGCCGCCCTCCGCGGGTCGAACGAGCAGCTGGAGACCGAGGTCGCGCGCCAGACCGAGGAGCTCCGCAGGACGAACGAGCGGCTGACGCTGGAGCTCACCGAGCGCGAGCGCGCGGAGCTGGCGCGCGCGGCGCTGCAGGAGGAGATCATCCGGGCGCAGAAGGAGCGGCTGGCGGAGCTCTCCACGCCGCTCATTCCGATCACCGAGCGGATCATGGTGATGCCGCTCATCGGGACGATCGACGCCGGCCGGGCGCAGCAGGCGCTCGAAGCGGCGCTGAGCTGCGTGCACACGAACCGGACGGACGTCGTGATCATCGACGTCACGGGCGTGAGGCTCATCGACTCCGCGGTCGCGACCACGCTGATGGGCACGGCGGCGGCGCTCCGGCTGCTCGGCGCGACGACGGTGATCACCGGCCTGCGTCCCGAGCTGGCGCAAACGCTCGTCTCGCTCGAGATCGATCTCAGCACCGTGGTCACCCGGGGGACGCTCCGGAGCGGCATCGACTACGCGCTGCGACAGGTCCGCTGACGCCGTCTTGCCAGCGCGCCGGCGGGGCCGCGCGGGTGAGGCGGCACACCGTGGCGCACGGAGAATCGAACTCATGACAGTCGCCCTGTGCGACGACGTGGCCCAGAACACCGCCAGCGATAGGGCCGTGATCGCGCGCCCGCTTTTTTGTTGTTAAGCGTGTTTATTTTGCATAGCGTGAAAGCATGCTGCCATCATGCTGTCTGCGCCGTTTCTTGGCTGTCAGCGTAGGTGCTACGGCCATGTCCCTCGCCGCCGCTCTCCCCGCGTCGGCCGCCACGCCGTTCACGACATTCGAATCGGGCCAGGTCCGCCCCCTGGCCCTGTCGGCGAACGGCAAGCTGCTCTTCGCGGTGAACACGTCCGACAACCGGCTGGAGATCTTCCGCGTCGAAGCCCATCGTCTGCAGCTCAAGGCGTCTGTGCCCGTGGGGCTCGAGCCGGTCGCCGTCGCTGCCCGGGGCGACGATGAAGTCTGGGTGGTGAACCACCTGTCCGATAGCGTGAGCGTGGTCGACGTTCGGAGCCCCGAAAGGGCGCGCGTCGTCCGCACGCTGCTCGTGGGCGATGAGCCGCGCGACATCGTATTCGCCGGGCCGCAGCGCTCGCGGGCCTTCATCACCACGGCCCACCGCGGGCAGAACGCCCCCTTCGATCCGCAGCTCTTGACGCCCGGCGTGGGGCGCGCGGACGTCTGGGTGTTCGACGCGAGGCGGCCCGGGACGTCGCTCGGCGGCACGCCGCTCTCCATCGTGACGCTCTTCAGCGATACGCCGCGCGCGCTCGCGGTGACGCCGGACGGCAGCCGGGTCTACGCCGCCGCCTTCCACTCGGGCAACCGCACGACCGTCATCGACGAGAGCCTCGTGCCGGACGGCGGGGAGGCGGCGGGCGGACTGCCCGGGCCCGACACCAACTTCGAGGGGGTCCCCCGGCCGGAGGTCGGGCTCATTCTCAAGTTCGACGGGGCCCACTGGGTCGACGAGCTGGGGCGCCCCTTCGACGACGCGGTGCGCCTCTCGCTGCCCGACAAGGACGTCTTCGTCATCGACGCGCTCGCCAACCCGCCTCGCCAGGTGGACGGGCCAGGCGGCTTCTTCACGGGCGTGGGGACCGTCCTGTTCAACATGGTCGTGAACCCGGTGAACGGGAAGGTCTATGTGTCCAACACCGACGCCCGAAACGAGGAGCGCTTCGAGGGGCCGGGCATCTTCGCCGGCCACAGCGTGCGCGGCCACCTGCACGAGAGCAGGATCACCGTGCTCGGTCCGGGCGGCGTCGCCCCGAGGCACCTCAACAAACACATCGATTACAGCAGCTGCTGCGCGCCGGTGCCGAACGACGAGAGCGAGAAGAGCCTTGCGCAACCGCTGCAGATGGCCGTGACGCGCAACGGCGCGACCCTGTATGTCGCGGCGCTCGGCTCGGACAAGATCGGCGTCTTCGACACAGCGAAGCTCGAGAACGACACGTTCGTGCCCAGCGCCGCGAACCAGATCCGCGTCCCTGGAGGCGGGCCGACCGGCCTCGTCCTCGATGAAGACAGGCATCGTCTCTACGTGCTCGCGCGCTTCGACAACGCGATCTCGGTCATCGATACCCGGACCCGCCTCGAGGTCGCGCACGTGCCGATGCACAACCCGGAGCCTCCGAGCGTCGTCCGGGGGCGCCGCGTCCTCTACGACGCGTCGCGGAGCTCGAGCCACGGCGACTCGTCCTGCGCGAGCTGCCATATCTTCGGCGACTTCGACAGCCTGGCGTGGGACCTCGGGAACCCGGACGGCACCGCGGTGGAGAACCCGGGACCGTTCTGTACCGATCTCTTCGGCCAGGATACGAGCTTGCACCCGATGAAGGGGCCGATGACGACCCAGAGCCTGCGCGGCATGGCGAACCATGGGCCGATGCACTGGCGCGGCGACCGCACGGGCGGCCACGATGCGCCCACGTCCCAGCCGGACAGCGGGGTGTTCGACGAGCGGGCGGCGTTCAAGAAATTCAGCGCGTCGTTCGTCGATCTGCTCGGGCGACACGAGACGATTTCGGAGGAGGAGATGGACGATTTCACGGACTTCATCCTCCAGGTCACGTATCCACCCAACCCCATCCGCGCGCTCGACGACTCGCTCACGCCCGATCAGATCGCGGGGCGCGACTTCTTCGGGGGGCCGGTGTCGAGCATCCTCGGCGCCTCGTGCATCGGGTGTCACGCCGTCGATCCCGACGCCAACCCCGACGACTTCGCGCCGGGGTTCTTCGGCAGCGACGGCGGCTCGGCCAACGCCAACGAGACCCAGCTCTTCAAGGTCCCGCACCTGCGCAATCAGTACCAGAAGGTCGGGATGTTCGGCATGGCGGAGTCGTTCGTGTTCCCGTTCGGCGGCTCCAACGCGCACATGGGCGACCAGGTCCGCGGCTTTGGCTTCCTCCACGACGGCGCCGTCGATACGCTCGTCCGCTTCAACGCGTTCTCCGATTTCGTCCAGACGCCGGAGAACCCCGGCGGCTTCCCCGTCGACCCCGAGGGGGAGCTCCTGAAGCGCCAGGTGGCGGAGTACATGCTGGCGCTGGAGTCGAACCTGAAGCCCATCGTGGGCCAGCAGATCACGCTCACGTCGTCGAACGCGGCGGTGGCCGGCCCGCGCGTCGATCTGCTCATGGCGCGCGCCGACGCCGGCGACTGTGATCTCGTGGTCAAGGGCTGGTCCCACGGGGACGAGCTGGGCTTTGTGTACATCGGCGATGGCCGCTTCGACGCCGACCGCGCGCGCGCGCCGTGGCGGTCGGACGGCGAGCTCCGCTGGCTGGCCACGAGAGGCGGGAGCGAGCTGACGTATACCTGCGTGCCGCCCGGGTCGGGCGAGCGCATCGGCGTCGACCGCGACGGCGATGGCTTCCTCGACGGTGACGAGCGGGACGCCGGCAGCGACCCGGCCGACCCGGAGAGCGTTCCGCGACGGGGACCGCACGGCTCGCACGGACCGCACGGGCCGCACGGACCGCACCCGCATCGCTGAGCGGAACGATCGCGCCTGCGCGCTCACCCGCCCATCGACCGGTGAGCTGCCGCGGACAGGTGCTTCCCTGACAGCAATGCTTCCGCAGCGCTGGTGGTCCGTTGCTGCCCTCGCAGCACGTCGCGGGGCAGGGGAGGGGCGGCGCTTCGAGCTCCGCCGCTGCGCCCGTGGCTCTGGCGCCGGGCACGGCGCTTGCGCTCTGGGAGCGGTGATCGCGTGCGGCGGTCGCGCGGCGACGTGCCCGCGCGCGCACGTGAAGGACCGAGACCGAGGACACCCCATGAGCGACAATCAGCGGAAGATCCGTTTGGGCGCCTTCTTGCCTGGCGCAGGCCACCACGTGGCGGCCTGGCGGCACCCGCAGGCGCAGGCGGACGGAGGCATCAACTTCGCGCATTACAAGCGCATCGCGCAGGCGGCGGAGCGGGCCAAGCTCGACGCCGTGTTCCTGGCGGACGGGCTCGCCTTGCAGAACCGGCCCGGAGCGCAGGGCCGCACCGCTTATGGGGCCAGCTTCGAGCCGGTCACCTTGTTCTCCGCGCTCGCGGTCGTCACCGAGCGCATCGGCTTCATCGCCACCGCGTCCACCACGTACGAGGAGCCTTACCTGCTGGCCCGCAAGTTCGCCTCGCTGGACCATATCAACCAGGGGCGGGCCGGCTGGAACGTGGTCACCACCGGCGGCGGCGAGGCGGCGGGGAACTTCGGGCTCGACGCGCACCCCGACCACGCGCAGCGCTACGTCCGGGCGCGCGAGTTCGTCGACGTGGTCACCGGCCTGTGGGACAGCTGGGAGGACGACGCCTTCCTCCGCGACAAGGCGTCCGGGGCTTACTACGATCCGGCAAAGCTGCACACGCTCGATCACAAGGGGAAGTTCTTCTCCGTTCGAGGGCCGCTCAACATCCCGCGCCCGCCCCAGGGACACCCGGTGATCGTGCAGGCGGGATCGTCGGAGGCGGGCAGGGAGCTCGCGGCCGAGACCGCCGAGGTGATCTTCACCGCGCAGCAGACGCTGGAAGACGCGCAGGCCTTCTACGCCGACGTCAAAGGCCGGATGGCCAAGTACGGGCGGCACCCTGACCAGCTGAAGATCATGCCGGGGGTGTTCCCCGTGGTCGCCAGGACGGAGTCGGAGGCCAGGGCGAAGTACCAGGAGCTGCAGGATCTCATCTTGCCGGAGGTCGGGCTATCGCTGCTCTCGGGCCTGTCGGGCGGGGTCGATCTGTCCGCGTATCCGGTGGACGGGCCGCTCCCCGAGCTGCCCGAGACCAACAACAACAAGAGCCGGCAAGCGCTGATGTTCGATATCGCGCGCAAGCGCAACTTGTCCATCCGGGAGCTCTACCTCTGGGTGGCTGGAGCGCGCGGGCACTGGACGATCGTGGGCTCGGTGGAGCAGATCGCGGATCAGCTGGAGGCGTGGTTCACGCAGGGCGGCGCCGACGGGTTCAACGTGATGCCGCCGTGGCTCCCGGGCGGGCTGGACGATTTCATCGAGCTGCTGATCCCGGAGCTGCGGCGACGTGGGTTGTTCCGAACGGAGTACGAGGGCCGCACGCTGCGGGAGAACCTCGGGCTGGCGCGGCCGGTGAACCGCCACGTGGCCGGCGCGAAGCCGCGGGCGTCGGCGGCCTGAAGGCGCCGCTCCCGTGCGAGGGGGTGCCTGGTCGCGCGCGACACCGCGTCGGCGCGTCTCACCGCGTCACGCGCTCTCCCTCGGCCGGCACGGCGGCTCGATGTACGGCGCGAGGTAGCGACAGACCGCCTTCTTCGCCTCCTCGACGTAGAGCGCGCCCTGCTGCTCGTCCTGCTGTGCGGCGAGGGCGAGCAGCGTCGATGCCATATACAGCGCGCTCTGCGCGACGACGCGCCGCTCGGCGGGCGCGAGCGCGGGCGTCAGCGGTGAGAGGAGCGCCTCGACGCGCGCCGAGAACTCGTCCCCCCACGCCGCGGCCGTCGACAGCATCGCGCCGGACAGCTGCACGCCGAACCACAGCTCCCGGTAGCCGGGCTCCGACCTGTAGAACGCTGCGAGCGCGTCGATCCAGCGCTCGGTGAGCTCCCGCCACGAGCCCGGCGGCGCCTCCGCGAGCGCCGCCTCGGTGCGCGCCCGCAGCCGCTCCAGGTAACGCCCCGTCAGCGCGTGGAGCACGGCCTCCTTGTTCGGGAAGAACTCGTAGACCGAGCCGATGGACGTCCGCGCCCGCGCCGCGATGGCGTTCGTGGTGATCGCGTCGAGCCCGCGCGACGCGAGCAGCGCCGCCGTGGCGTCGAGGATCCGCTCCTTGCGCCGCTGGCTCCTCGCCTGAAGCGGCACCCGGCGGGGCGCGGTCGACGGCGGCTTCTTGCGCTTCGTGGCCATGCGCCGAGCGTACTTGACAACCTGAGCAAAAGATCGACTATATCCGAGTGAAAGCTCAACTCTTAAAGCGCCTCGACCAGATCGGGCAGATCGAGCCGCCTCGCGCGGCGCCGGCCGGCGCTACGCCGGTCGGCGCTACGCCGGTCGGCGAGGCCGCCGGGCGAGCGGGCGCGCCTCGACTTGGCTGGCCGGGGCTCGCCGCGGTCTCCGCAGCGACGCTCGCCTACGCCGCGTACCCGTCTGCCGCGGAGGATCGCGCCATCGGCCTCGCCTGCTTCGGCGTCGCGCTCGCCTCCCTGCTCGCCGTGGCGCGCGCGCCGGACCGGGCGGTGCTGCTCGCCCCGCTCCTCGCGGCGCTCACGCTCGCGCCCGCGGCGGTGGGGCTCGCCGTGCCCTGGCCGCTCTCCCTGGCCGCGCCGCTCGTCGTGCTCGCGCTGCTCGCGCGCGCCGTGCCGGCGCTGCGGTCGTCGATGCCGCCGCTGCGGCGCGGGGCGTTCGGGCCCGCGGTCGTCGGCTGGATCGCGGCGGTCGTCCTCGTCTCCGCGCTCGCGCTCGTGCTCTGGGTCCGGCTGATGCGGCCCGATCTGTCGCAGATGCGGGCCCTGCTGCCGCCCGTCTCGCTGCCGCTGTTGCTCCTCGGCGGCCTGGGGTTCGCGCTCTTCAACGCGCTCCTCGAGGAGGCGGTCTTCCGCCTGGTGTTCCTCGGATCGCTGGACGCCGTGACGACCTCCGGCTGGACCGCGGTGCTCGTCCAGGCGGCTGCCTTCGGGCTCCTCCACCTGAACGGCTTCCCGAGCGGGGCCGTTGGCGTCGGCCTGGCGGTGATCTACGCGGTGATGCTCGGCGTGCTCCGGCGCCGCGCGGGCGGCCTCCTTGCGCCGTACGTGGCGCATGTCGCCGCCGATCTTACCATCTTCGCGCTGCTCCTGACCTGGACGCGGTGACCCGCGGCTCCGTCGCTTCGCCGGCGGGCTCTGCGGAGAAGCAGGACGCCTGGCTGCCTGCGCAGGCCGCTCGGAGCCCTTGCCGCTGACGGGCGGCGGAGTAGCGTCCGTGAGGGCACGCCGCCCCGCCCGAGGCACCATGAGCATCCAGGTCCCCATCGGCATCGACGACTTCCGCCGGCTCCGCGAGCTGGGGCTCGAATATGTCGACAAGTCGCACCTGATCCAGGAGCTCGTCGACAGGCCGGGCACCGAGGTCGTCCTGCTCCCGCGCCCGCGGCGCTTCGGCAAGACGCTCAACCTCTCCATGCTGCGCTGTTTCTTCGAGCGGCGCGCTCAGGATCTCTCCCCGCTGTTTCGTGATCTCCGCATCTGGCAGGCCGGCGAACCGTACCGCGCGCACTTCCAGCGCTACCCGGTGCTCCACCTGACCTTCAAGGGCGTGAAGGCGGAGAGCTTCGATGCGTTCTGGGAGGGGGTGCAAGACAGGATCGCGCGTCTCTTCGACGAGCACCGTGACCTGCTCGGCAGCGGCGCGCTGAGCGAGCGTGAGGCCCGGCGGTACCGCGAAGTCCTCGACGGCACGGCCGGCAGGATCGCGTACGAGACAGCGCTGTTCGACCTGTCGAGCTATCTCCACCGCTTCCACGGTGAGCGCGTTGTCGTCCTCCTCGACGAGTACGACGAGCCCCTCCACGCCGGGTATCTCCACGGCTACGCGGCGCAGGTCATCGGTTTCTTCCGCGCGTTCCTCACCGAGGGCCTCAAGGGCAATCCGCACCTGTTCAAGGCCGTGCTCACGGGCGTCCTGCGGGTGGCCCGGGAGAGCATCTTTTCAGGTCTCAACAACGTGGCTGTCTACTCGCTGCTGGCACCGGAGTTCGACACCTGCTTCGGGTTCACGGAGCCCGAGGTCGAGTCGCTCCTCGCGAGATTCGGTCGGCCCGAGCGGCTCCCGTCCCTGCGCGCCTGGTACAACGGGTATCTCTTCGGCGACACCGTCGTCTACAACCCGTGGAGCGTCATGAACTTCCTCTCCCGCGAAGACGGCGCGCCGCAGCCCTACTGGGTGAACACGAGCTCGAACGATCTGGTGCGCGAGCAGCTGGAGCGGCGCGCGCTCGCGCTCGAGCCGGCGTTCGCGGCGCTGCTCGACGGCGGCAGCGTCGAGCGCATGCTCGACGAGAGCGTGTCGCTCGAGGATCTCGATCGGAGCGACGAGGTGCTATGGAGCCTCCTCGTCTTCACGGGATACCTCAGGGCCGAGAAGCGCTCGCGCGGGCCGATGGAGCAGCCTTCACACCTGCTCTCGATCCCGAACCGCGAGGTACGTGGCGTGTACTCGACGATCTTTCGGCGGTGCATTGAGCTGGGTGCGGCGAGCGTGCCTTTCGCCGTCGCGCGATGAAGCTCAGGCGCGCTGGAGCAGGGCGCACCTTCGTGCGCCCCAGCGATGTACCGCTCAGCCGCAGCCGGTCGCGCCGCTCGGCTCTCCCGCCGCCGCGCGCAGGCGCTCCTTGATGTCGTCGGACAGGCACATCCGCGAGACCATGTCCTCGAACGTGTCGCGCCGCCGGATCAGCCGGCTCTTCCCGCCGTCGACGAGCACCTCGGCCGGCCGCAGGCGGCCGTTGTAGTCGTAGCTCATCACGTGGCCATACGCGCCCGCGTCCATCAGGACGACCACGTCCCCCTCGGCGACGTCCGCGGGGAACTCGCGCTCCGGGATCCACATATCCGTGTTCTCACAGACCTGGCCCGTCATCGCCATCGGGGCCGTCTGGCCGCGGCGGCCGTTGATCCGCACCTCGTGGTAAGCGCCGTACATCACCGGGCGCGCCATCGTGTTCATCGAGATGTCCGTGCCGATGATCGTCTTGTATCCCTGCTTGATCGAGATCACCCGCCCGAGCACGTAGCCCGCGTCCCCGACGAAGTAGCGCCCGGGCTCCATGACGAGGCGCGGCTCCTTCAGGCCGTGCTCCGCGCACTTCTTCCGGACCATCGCGGCGATCCCGCGGGCGACGGCCTCCACGTCGAGCGGCGGCTGCTCCCGCCGGTAGGGGATGCCGAGCCCGCCGCCGATGTCCACGAACGCGAGGTCGAAGCCGAGCTTCCGGGCCACCGGGCCGATCAGGTCGAGCAGCTTGCCCGTGACGTGCGCGAAGTTCTCCGGCTTGTTCGCCTGCGAGTGAGGCATCATGTGCACCCCGAGCCGCTCGACCCCGTTCTCGAGCGCGGTGCGATAGGCCTCCTCCACGTGGCGCGGGTGGATCCCGAACTTCGCGGACGGGCCCGCGAACGGCTTCAGATCGGGGGTCGCGATGTCCTCGCCGCTCGGGTTGATCCGGAACGACATGCAGCGCGGCTTCCCGAGCGAGAACAGGCGCTTCAGGATGCCGTGATCATCCACGTTGAAGTTCACCCCGGCGCGCAGCCCCGCGGCCAGGTCCTCGTCCGAGAGGCTGTTGCCCGTGTAGATGATCCGCTCGCCCGGCAGCCCGAGCGCCTGCGCCAGGCGGATCTCGTTCGGGCTCGCGGCGTCCACGCCCGAGCCCTCGTCGACCAGGAGCTTCGCTATCTCCAGGTTGTTGCACGCCTTGATGGCATAGAAGACGGACACCTCCGGGTAATTGCCGCGCAGCGCCCGCGTGAGTCGACGGAAGTTCTCCCGGATGCGCTCGGCATCGTAGGCATAGAGCGGTGTTCCGTAGTGCTCCGCGAGGTCGCGGACCGAAATGCCCCCGATCTTGATCTCTGCCTCTTGCATACTCCTCGTGGCGTCAACGCTTCAACTTTGAGAGACAACCTGAAGAAACCGTTCGCAATTCCGCGGCACAGCCTACCATGTGCCCCCGGTGGCCGGAAGGGGCGCGCCCTGCCTCGCGGTCCAGGGAGGCCGCCGGTAGCCGCGCCCGCGCCCGCCCCGCGCCCGCGCGTCCCAGGCGCTCGCCCGGAGCGCCTGGCGCGCGGCTACTTCGCGGGGCCCCGGCTGGTGAACAGGTGCCGCCAGAGCGCGCCGAGCCCGCCCACGAAGAGGGAGCCCTGGCGCTGGTCGATGTCCTCGACCGCGGCGGGGTCGAACGGCAGCTGCTGCGGGTCGATCACCTCGAGCAGGGCGCGCTCGTCCGCGGTGGGCGAGGGGTGGAGCCGCAACCGGCACGAGCTCCCCGGCCTGCGCGGCCCGGTCGACGGGCTCGCCAGCCCGTCGAGGCAGGCGACGAGGTCGTCCACCCGATCGAAGTCGGCGTCCCCCAGGTGCTCGCCGATGAGCGACGCGCGCGCCGCGCGGATCGAGCGGCCCAGCGCGTCGTCGGGGTCGTCGGTCTCGACCGAGGCGTTGATCTCCGTGTCGATCGAGAGGCTGCGGTTCGTCAGGTTGGCGGAGCCCACGGTGAGGAAGCGGTCGTCGACGATCATCACCTTCGAGTGGATGTACGTGGCGCGCTCGGCGGTCTCGTCCTCGCCGCACGCCGGCAGGGTGTAATAGACGCCGAGGTGGTGGCCTGTCTCGGCCGCCACGTCGCGCAGCCCGCCGAGCACCTTGGCCTGGGAGAGGCCGACGGCGATCTGCTCCTTCATCGTCTCGGCCTCCATGTTGAGCAGGAGCACCACGTCGAGGAGCGGCCGGCCTTCCGCGCGCATCCGCCGCGCGAACGCCTCCGCGATGACGTGAGAGGTGAAGTACTGGGTCTCGATGTAGATGAAGCGCTCCGCGGCGTCGATGGCGTCGAGGAAGAGGTCGCGTATCTCCGTGCGGTGCGGGACGCCGGTGGGCGCGCCGTGCGGATCGGTGCGGCTCAGCGTGACGCGCGCCGCCGCGAGCGGGATGCCGCCCTCGGGCCGGTAGTCGGGGAACGTCGGATCGGCCTCGTCGACGTCCGGCAGCGTGATGTCCACGCCGCCCGCGCGCCGCCAGCGATCCGTGAAGATCTCGGTCAGCGCCCGCGCCACCGCGCGGCCGCGCAGGGTTGCTTGTACGTCGTGAAACGGCTTGTGCGGCTCTCCTCGGCTGACGCGGAGCGGGTTCTTGTTCGCGTGGCTGCGGTCGTCCCAGCGGTGGTCGCAGAGGTCGAGGCCGCCGAGGAACGAGAGCTCGCCGTCCACCACCACGAACTTCTGGTGGTGCGAGGCGCGCTCGACGTGGGTGGCGTCGAAGAGGAAGCGCAGGCGATGGTTCGTCCACTCGAAGACGAGCTGCTGGAGCCACTCGCGCTCGAGCGCGAACACGAGGTGGAAATCCCACGCGAGGATGAAGATCTGGAGATCGGGGCTCTGCTCGCAGAGGTGGTTCAGGAACTTGAGCAGCGTGATCGGGCTCGACACCTGCTCCTCCCTGCCGCCCCGGAGCAGGGCGACGTCGCTGTCGAACTGCCAGCCGGCGAGGAGCAGGTACCGCCGCGCCCTGGACGCGACCCGGTAGAACTCAGGGTAATACTCGTCGGCGTCGACCAGCAGGCCGATGTCGTCCACCGGGGTGTCGCACCACGTGTGGCGACGAGGATCGATGATCGTCCGTGCGCCCCTCATCGCGATCGCGCGCCTACGGCTTCAGGTGCTCCTCGATGAGCCGCTTCAGGCCCGCGACGTCGAGCCGGGTCCCGCTCGCTTCGCCGATGACGGCGAGCCGCTCCGCCTCGTCGCGCGAGAGATCGGGGCATATCCACTCCAGCAACGCTGCCCAGTCCGGCGCGCCATCGCAGCTATAGCAGTCATCGGGGATCGGCGTATTGTCGGGGAAATTCCGGAAAACCAGGTACGGCATTGCATCTACCTTCGTGCCGGGATCACGATCGCATCGTCCTTGCATCGTCACCGCGGCTCGCGCTCGCGCTCGCGCTCGTCCGTCGAGCGCTCGCCACCTCGGCTATGGCGCCGGCGGAGCCAGGGAGCAAGCGTGCTCGGGGCCGCTCCGGCCGGCGGGCCGTGCCCGGCGTGGGGGGCGGCGCGTGTCCAGGGGAGGCGCGGGAAGGAGGTCGCGCGGCGCGCGATGGCGGTCGGGTCATCGCGCTGGCACGACCCACGCGCCGGCGCTCGGCCGTGTCAGGGGGCGCAGCCGATCCGATCCGGCGCGACCGCCACGTCGTCATACCACATCGTCCGCGCCGGGCCGTGGAAGCCGAGGTAGCCGAAGCTGAACGTCTTGTAGTTGAGCGTCTTCACGCCGGTCTTGTCGATGATCTTGGTGCCGTTGGCGTAGACCTGGACGCCGCCCTTGGCGCCGTCGAAGTAGGCCTCCATGCAGTGCCACTGGTCCTTGGGGAGCTTCACACCGTTGCTCCCGCACCGGGTCTCGCCGCCCGTGGACAGGGTGACCTCGTCGTGCAGGTTCAGCACGAGCTGGCAGTACTGCTCGGCGACCTCCATGTTGTCGCCCGCGTTCGGCTCGCCGTCGCCCGTCATGGCCTGGAAGTAGGCGTTGTGGTCGGACTGGCCGAGATCGACGCTGCTGCGCACGTAGAGCCGGACCCAGAACGTCGAGCCGGGCGACGGGACGGAGAGCATCCTCCAGTCGTAGCCGCTGGCCCCCGGGTTCACGCGCAGCGCGCGCGAGCCGGCGTGGAAGACCGATGTGTCGATCGCCATGTTCTTCAGCGCGTCTTGCGCCTGGTACGAGGGGCGGTAGGTCGCGCCCTCGGGCAGCCCGTCGCCCTCGAAGTCGGAGCAGAACGTCGCGCTCGCCGGGCACCCGCCCGCCGGCGTCCCGCTGCCGGTGCTCGACGTGGCGCTCGTCTCGGGCGTCCCGGTGCTCGTGGTGCTTGTGCTGCTGCTCGTGTCGCCGCCGCCGCCGCTGCTGCTGCTGGCGCTGGTGCTGCCGTTGCTGGTGGTGCTGCCGTTGCTCGTGGTGCTGCCGCTGCTGGTGCTGCCGTTGCTGCTGCTCGCGGCGGGATTGCCCGTGCCCGAGCTCACGCTCGAGGCGCCGCCGGTCCCCGCGCCGCTGCCGCCCGCGCCCCCCGTGTCCGAGGAGTCGCCTGCGCCGTCCGAGCAGCCCGCCGCCGCGGCGGACAGGGCCAGACAGGAGATCCCAACCCAGGTGAAGCGTGTGATTTCGCGATGGAAAGTCATGTTGATGCCCGAAGGGTGATAGGCCCGTTCGCCGGAGCTGCGCGCTGCCGCAGCGCGGCACGTCTGCCGGTGATCCTTAAGAAACTGCCGCTGCGCCGAGGCGCCGCCTGCGCTCGACGCGGCTCACAGCTCTAGCAGAATTCGCCGCACGTCGGGAGGCGTTCTTCCGGGTCCAGATGGACCGTAAACTTCTCAGCGGAGCGGCGGGCGCGGACGGCGCGGCGCGGACCGCGGGATCCTGGGCGTGACCGAGCTGCTCGGCCGCCAGCACCGCGGCGAGCGTCTCGCCGGCGCAGCCCTCGCGCACGGCCCTCGCGGCGACGGCGGCGAGGGCCGCGCTCACCGCGACCGCGCCCGTCACAGCGGGAGACAACGTGGATGCACGGAGCGCACATACTCGTCGGCGTCGCCGGCGATCTGAACGACGGCGCTCCCCATCGGGCATTTGACCCCGAAACCCGTGCTGTGCACGTTGCCGATGCCTGGGCCGACATGGATGTTGCCGTCGCCCGTCTTCCACGCCTCGACCGTCTGGCACAGCAGCTCGACCCGGTAAACCTGGGTGTCGACCCAGATGTTGATCCCGACCAGGACCTGGTTCGCAGCGCAGATCACGCTGCCCGGCCCGCCTCCGTTGCCGCCGGCGGTCACGGTCTGGAAGGCGGTGCCCAGGGTGCCGTCGCTGGCGAGCGGCGCGCAGATCAGGCCGATTTGATCGATCGAGCCGCCGCTCCGGCCGTGGACGCCCACAGCCACGTTGCCGCTCCCACAGGCGATTTCGTAAGAGATGTCGCTGCCCGCGCCGCCAGCGCCGCCCGTGCCGCCGCCGCCGCCGGCGCCGCCCATGCCGCCGGTGCCGCCGGTGCCGCCGGTGCCGCCGGTGCCGCCCGCGCCGCCCATGCCGCCGCCGGCCGTCCCGCCGCCCGTGCCGCCGGCGCCGCCGCCCGTCGCGCCGGCGGAGCCCGAGAAGTCGAGATCGTCGACCCCGGAGATCGCGTTGCATGCCGCGCTCCAGCACACGAAGGCGAGCGCCGCGGCCATGACCGTCGCGAGAGGCTTCGTCGTCCGGGCTGCTGCGTGTTCTCTCATCAGAAGCTCCCGTGGCAGATGATCTGGCCGGGCCCGAAGCTCGTCCGGAGGGCTGACGAGGCCGGGGAGCCGAGGCGCGCGGCGGGATCAACCAGGGGGGGTCGGGTTGGCGGCATGAGGTCTCCCCTTCGGGATCGAGGTCTCGGTGCGGGCGATGGTCTGCTTTGCCGAGGCCTGGCAGACCCGGGGGGGCGGTCGCCGTGCCGGGGGTGGTGGGGTCATTTGAACATGAAGGCGGGAAGGCGGGAAGAAAATCATCAATGATCTTCCCGCCTTCCCGCCTTCATGTGACATCTCTCTGGGCAAATGCCCCCACCACCGTGCCGGGCGGCCAGCGACGAGGGCAGCCAGGACGTCCGGCGTGACCATACCTGCGAGAATGGCCGGAAGGAACCCGAACGTCGCCCCGGAGGCCTTTGCGAAAGCGTTGCCGGCGAGCGGCCGGCCCTTGCCGGGGAGGCACGGGCCGGGGCGTGCGCGGGCGACGCCCCTCTCGCCGCGGATGCATGGCGACGCCATGGCGGATCTGCGACGTCGCGGGGAGCGCCGGGACGTGTCTGTCAGATGGGTGGGGAGTCGTGCCTGGGACTGAAGGAGCCCGGGCGCGTGGCGCGCGGGATGTTGATCCCGCGCGCGATCATCATGCGATAGTCAAGGCCGAGCGCTCACTTCATCGACACGTTCACGCTGGCGCTCCCGCTGCTCTGATAGCCCTCCACGACCATCGAGACCTCGTACAGGTTCCCCAGCTTCATCCCCAGGCGATCCCACGCGTTGAAGTGGTTGGCGACGCTGATGGTCCCGCTCGTGCGCTTCTGCTGCCGGACGCTCCAGAACTGATAGAAGGTCGTGTTGCCCTCGATCGACGGCTGGTTGACTCGCTGGGTACGATAGATGTCATAGGTGCCTCCGTCGCTGGTGACGGTGCCCATGAACCCTTGGCCGCCCGGCGGACGCCAGGTGCCCCAGCTGTCGATGATGTAATACTCGATCAGCGGGCCCTTCGTCCACCCGTAGACGCCCAGGTACGAGTTGCCGTTCGGCCGGTAGTCGGCCGAGTAGGTCACGATCTGGTTCTTCGACCCGGGCCTCAGGCCTTTACGGCCCAGCAGGTTGTTGATGTTGTTCCATTCGACGTTGAAGCCGTTCGCCGTGTTGGTCTGGCATCCGCTCCCGGTGTCCTTCCAGTACTCGAAGGTGTAGCCGCAGTGGGTGCCCGTCTGATTGCCGCAGACCTGCTGGTTGGGTGACGTGCACGTGCTGCCGCCGGAGCCGCCCGACCCGCCGGAGCCGCCCGACCCGCCGCCGCCGGCGCCGGCGCCTCCCCCGCCCGAGCTGCTGCTGGACGAGCTCGAGCTGCTGCTGGACGAGCTCGAGCTGGTGCTGGACGAGCTCGAGCTGGTGCTGGACGAGCTCGAGCTGCTGGACGAGCCCGAGCTGATGATCGTGCCGCCGGAGCCGGTGACCGAGGCGATCGTGGGCCGCCCGCTGCCGCTCGCGCAGAAGCCCCACTCCGTCGAGGTGCCAATGCGGACCGAGCCGTTGAAGTCCACGTTCGTGGCGCTGAACTGGCCGTTCGACTCCGTGAATTTCACGTTCCACGGGTTGGGCTTCGTCGAGCCGTTGAGCGCGACGACGACGTTCCAGCCGGTGGTCGCCTGGTCGCGGGAGTTGTTCTTCACCGTCACGTTCGCGCAGTAGCCGCTTCCCCAGTCCGAGGTGACGGCGACGCTCGCCGACATCGAGCGGTCCGCGCTCTCCAGCGCGCCCTCCTGAGCCTCGATGTCCTCGTCCACGATGTTCTCGACGCTGCACGCCAGCAGGCCGCACGCGATCGAAGCGGACAAGTAGCCAAGTAAGGGAACGATGCGCATTTAAGATTCTCCATGATCGGATCGGCGGAGTCGCGGGTCTCTGTTCGAGATGGATCGATGAACCATCGAGACAGACGCGAGCCCTCCGAGCCATTGGTTAAAGTTCGAAATTTCCGGCCAGCGTGCTCGTGATCCGGAGATCACGGATGCGCCCGCGGGCCTGCGCCGACCACATGCCTGGCAATCACGATGTTTGTCGGATAGATGCTCACATGCGAACACCCCGTGTGACGGGGCCGGGCATCAACTCGGAAAAAGCAAGAACAACTCGAACGCGCAGCCGCAAGAAGCAAGTAGCCCCGGCATGTTCACCCGGAGTAGGCCCCTGTACGATCCTGCAACCGACTGCGGCCCCCGGCCGAGAGCGGTCCGGAACGTCAATGTAGATTGGCATATTCACACAAACAGGAGGTCAAAGTCAAGACTCTTTTCTAAGTCGCGTTTGCTTTTGCTTTTGCTTTTGCTTTTGTACACCTTGCCCGGCAGCGCCTTGGCGTGCTGTTTGTATTGTAAGGGCAAGATCCAGCCACGTTGCGCGTGTAGGTCCGAGGATAGAACCCAGATTTGTTCACTCTCCTGGAAAAGCGACGAACTCTCGAGAAAAAGCGGCCTCCGGCCGAGCTTGGTCATCCGGTCTTGCGGTGAAACTCCACGCGGAACGGTGCCTGACCGTCAGGGTCGAACTGATGCAGCGCCTCTGACACGACGTTCCCGGGGCGTCCCGGATCGAGCGGCATCTCTCGATTGCTGGGCCTGTCGGTGCGATAGCGGAGCCGCCCGGAGACCATGTGGACCACGCCCCACACGCCGGGTCTCGTCGCATGGTGTGACGAGCCTCTCGGCCGTCAGCCCTTCTCTCCGTCCTTCCGGATCCCGAGCTTCCGCATCTTGCTTTGCAGCGTCGTCGGCTTCAGCCCCAGCGCCGCCGCGGCCCCGTCCTCTCCGTAGATCTTCCCGCCCGCGGCCCGCAGCGCGTCCTCGATGCAGCGCTGAGCCGCCTCTCGGTACGTCATCACGCGCCCTGTCGCGCCGGGCGCCGCGGAGAGCGGCGCTGACAGGATGAGCTCGTCTCCGGTCGACATCACCATCGACCGCTCGATCACGTTCTCCAGCTCCCGCACGTTGCCCGGCCAGCCGTGCGCCCGCAGCCGCGCCATCGACTCCGCGCTCACCCGCGGCGGCGTCCGGCCGAAGCTCGCCGCCACCTTCTCCACGATGACGCGCGTGAGCGGCTCCAGGTCCTCTGGGCGCTCCCGCAGCGGGGGGACGAGGATCGGGAATACCTGCAGCCGATAATAGAGGTCCTCGCGGAACGCTCCGCTCGCCACCATGTCCTCGAGCGGCCGGTGCGTCGCGGCGATCACGCGCACCGAGACGCGCACCGCGCCCTCGCCGCCGACGCGCTCGATCTCGCCCTCCTGGAGCACGCGCAGGAGCTTCGCTTGCGCCGCCCTGGGCAGCTCGCCGACCTCGTCGAGCAGCAGCGTCCCGCCGCTCGCGCGCTCGAACAGCCCGAGGTGCCGCGCCGCGGCGCCCGTGAACGCGCCGCGCTCGTGGCCGAACAGGGCGCTCTCGACGAGGCCCTCGGGCAGCGCCCCGCAGTTGACCGCGAGGAACGGCCGCTCCGCGCGGCGCGACAGCGCGTGGATGCGGCGCGCGATCACCTCCTTGCCCGTGCCCGTCTCGCCGCGCACCAGCACGGTCGTGTCCTGCCGCGCGACGAGCGGCACCATCTGCTGGAAGATCGCCCGCATCGCCGGGCCCACCGCGACCACCTCCCTCGGCAGGGCGACGCGATCGAGCTCCTCCTTGAGCGTCCGCTTCTCCCCCTGCGCGCGGCGCGCGATGGCCGCGACGCGCCCGAGGACCTGCACCTGCCGCAGCGCCACGGCGAGCAGGCGCCCTGTCGCCTCGAGCAGGGCGGGCGAGAGGTCGAGCGCCGCGCCGCCGCCGAGCGCCATCGAGGCGCAGCCGACGGCGCCCTCCGCGTCGCGGAGCGCGAAGACGGCGAGCGTCTCGCCGCCTGCGCCGCGCCGGACCTCCGGCGCGCCCGGCGCGGCCGCGCCGCGGCGCAGATCGAGCCGCCGCAGCGGGAGATGGCGCGAGAGCGCGGCGCTCACCGCGGGGACGAGCGTCGCCTCGGTGTGCGCGCGGGCCGAGGCCTCGCCGAGGTCGGCGAGCAGGAGGAGGGCGTGATCGGCGGAGGCGGTCATCGTGCGCGGAGCGAGGCCGACGAAATGGCGTTGCGCGGCACCGTAGGGGCGTTGCCTGGGCCGCACAAGGCCGTCGAAAGCCCGGGAAAAGCCGCTCGGGCCGCGGGCACGCGCCCTGCTCCATGGCGGAGGAGGGAGAGGAGAGCGCGCGGACGACCGCGCGCCACGGAGAAGGAAAGGAACCCTCATGGCCTACGTCATCGCCGAGCCCTGCGTCGCCACGTGTGATACCGCCTGTGTCCCTGTCTGCC
This sequence comes from Sorangium sp. So ce281, assembly GCF_051527395.1. Lineage (NCBI taxonomy): Bacteria > Pseudomonadati > Myxococcota > Polyangiales > Polyangiaceae > Sorangium > Sorangium sp. So ce281. The sequence goes on along the minus strand of NZ_CP150322.1, from coordinate 7,323,357 downwards.
CCGTGGACTGCATCCACGGCCCGCTCGCGGCGGACGAGATCTCGCGCATCCCCGAGGGAGAGCGGAAGACACGCCTCGCCGGTCTCCAGCTCTACATCGATCCCGAGTCGTGCATCGGCTGCGGCGCCTGCGAGAACGAGTGCCCGGTGAGCGCCATCTTCGATGAAGACGAGCTGCCGGCCGAGTGGCAGCGCTACCGGGAGATCAACGCGCGCTTCTTCGACGATCGCGCGAAGGCGCGCGCTCCGGAGGAAACCTGAGCGCGGGTCGGGAGCGGCAGATATCGACGAGCGACACAGGGAGAGGCGGAGGGGGCCGCGGGGCATTGACAGCCCGGAGTCGCCGCGATGTCATGAGCCTCTCTTCCACGTGCTCCGCCCACCGGTCAGCTTCCAGGCGCGCGCGATGTGCATCGGCCTCTGCTGCGCGGCGCTCGCGTGCATGGCGCCGCCCGGCCTGAAGGGCGTGCTTCCCTTTCTCGCGTCTCCGGCGGGGCTGGGCGTCGCTGCGCTGGCGCTCATGGCGCTGGGGACGTCGATCGAGGACCTCGGCAGGATCCGGCGCATCCGCGTCGGCGTGGGCCTCTGTATCGTGGCCGCCGCGCTCGTCGCGGCCGGCGCGCTGTGGGGCGCTGCGCTGCCCGCGCTCAAGCCGTCGCTCGCCTGGTTCGCCTGGCCTCTTTATGGCGCCGGCGCGATCGGCGTAGCCCTCGCGCTCCGGCGTGACATCGCGGTCTTCCGCGATCCTCGTCACGGTCAATCCGTCCGCCTGGAGTCCATCTCGGCCGACGCCGTTCGTCTCACCGCCAACGGGGCTCCGGTCACCGTCCCCGCCGCCCAGATCCGCGGCGTGAGCCTCTGCGCCGGCCTCGAAGGGCGGGGCGTCTTCGTCCTCGTTGGCAGCCGGGACAAGGTGATCGGCGACGCGCGGGCGCTGCCCTGGGTCGCCGCCCATCGGGACGGCGACACCTTCCTCTTGACCGAGCACCAGGCGGCGCTCGACGCAGAGGTCCTGGCCGTGCGGCTGCACGAGGCAGCTTCCGCCAGCGGAGGGGATTATCGATGAAGGCGAGCGAACACGCGGCGGACGGCGCTCCCGAGATCCCGCTCCGCCGTCCCTACCCGGAGCTCCTCCTGGGCGCCCTCTTCTTTGCGGTCTGCGCGGCGGTCCTCACCCATCGGGCACAGACGAACGACCGCGGCCTGATCCTGAACGGGATCCTCCATTTCGAGCCCGGAGGCGCCGACGTCTTCTACGCGGCGCTGGCGATCCTGGCATGGGCCTTCTGCGCGCTCGGCGTCCTCGCCGCCGCGCGGTTTGCGGCGCTCAAGGAGTTCCGGATCGTCCTTGGCCCTCGATCGCTCACCTTGCCGTCGATGCACCCGCTCCGGGGTGCGCGGGAGGTCACCGTGCCGCTCGATCGCGTCGAGTCCGTGGAGCTGCAGCCGCCGGCCAAGCCGATCACGCTGGTGATCCGCGAGGACGATCGCTCCCATAACATCCCGCAGCGCTGGCTTCCCAGGGGCAGGTCGGCCGAGGAGGTCGCCGGCGTGATCATCGCGCGGGTGCGGGGGGCGCAGGCGGGGCAGCGCTCGGGCGGGTAGCGCGCCGCAGGTTGTGGGCTCTCGGCGGTGATGCGGTAGTAGGATGGCGCGCGATCACGAGGAGGCACTCATGAAGGCCGCGGCCGCGCTGGTGAAGGACATTCGCGAAGAGCTCCGGAGCATCGACGATCAGCTGAGAGCCCACCCCTACCCGGACGCCATCGAGCGGGGCGAGATCGCGCTCGAGGGACTGAAGGCCTTCCCGGGCCACCAGCACCACGTGGTGCTCAGCGACCTGCGCTCGATGGCGATGATGCTCCAGCGCTTCGGGGACACGCCCTGGCGCGATTTCTGGAGCGGTGTCCTCCAGGGCGAGCTCGTGGCGCCGGACGGGATCGCCGCCATGGGCCGGAAGCTCGGCATGACGAAGGACGACCTGGATCGGTACGAGGTCACCGCGGAGGGGTTCGCGTATGCCGTTCAGATGGCCTGGGCGGCGGCCAACGCCTCGGCGGCCGAGATCGCGTGCGCCCTGCTCATCAACTTCCCAGCCTGGGGGTTCAACTGCGGCAGGATGGGGAAGGCGCTCCGCGACCGGTACGGCTTCGGCCCGGAGCACACCGCCTTCCTGGACGCGTTCGCGGCCCTGCCATCGTTCGAGGACACCGCGGTCGCCATCGTGCAGGACGGGCTCGACCGCGGCGTGGAGCCCCGCGCGATCCGCCGCACGACCCGGCTATTTCAGGCGTATGAGAACATGTTCTGGGACGCGATGATGGCGCTGGGAGCGCAGAAGCGCGCGGCTAGCTAGCGCCGCCCTTCCTCGCGCTCACACCCGTACTTCTCGCGGATCTCGGTCGCCATCCGGTGCACCACCGCGCCGGCGTCGGCGCGCACGTGCAGCTCCAGCCCCGGCATCAGCTCCACGCGACGCCACGCCCGGCCGAGCTCCTCCGTGTCCGCGCGCTCCCCGGCGCCGGGCGCTGCGCTCTCGGGTGGCTCCGGCGGCAGCACCTCGTTCGCCAGCTCCTCGAGCGGGATCGCGGCGAGCTTCCGCTTGATCTCCGGGAGCAGCAGGTTGTGCTCGCGCAGCTTCTTGATCGCGAGCGCCCGCACGAGGTGCTCGCGGCCGTACGTCGTGCGGCGGCCGTGGAACGCGGGCTTGTCCATCAGACCCTCCGCGAACCAGTGCTTGATCGTGCCGGTGCTGACACCGGCGGCGCGCGCCAGCTCGACGGCGCTGTAGCCGCGCGGGGTGACAGGGGGCGTGGGGACCAGGGGCATCGAGACATCCTAGCCAAAGAACCAGACAAAAGTCGACAGAATCTAGACAATTGATTCTGGTTTCCAAGTGAATGGAGGCTCCAACGAGAGATTATCCACAGAAATCTGGCTAGTATCAAGCATGAACCAAAGAATCCTATCAAAAAACCAGGATGATGTGACCTGAATCCAGAAAAACGGCTCAAAGATCGAGCGAATCGAGTCGCCCGGATCGTGCTGGTCGGGTCGACGAGGGCGGTCGGCGCGGCCGGTGGTACACCCTGCCTTCATGACGACGACGGGCGCGCCGCGATCCATCTACCTTCCCAGGGCCTTCGAGGCGCACGACCTCGCCGAGCTCCACGATCTCATCGACGCGCACTCCTTCGGCATGCTCATCGCGCCCGGGGAGGACGGCGTGCCCATGATCGCGCACCTGCCGTTCCTTCTGGAGCGCGACAGCGGCCCTCACGGCAGTACGTCAATGCAGTGATCCAAGGGGACTTTCAGGATGCCCAGCGCATCTTCGAGCGGCTCCCGCAGAAGGGGCGCCTGCGCTCGTTTGAACCCGGGCAGATCCTGGTCGAGCACAGGGCCGCCCATCACGATCGTGTACTTACCTGGCTTGGCGTCGAGGGAATGAAAGGCCCTTGGCGTGCTGCAGTGAACGGGAGGTGGGTCCTCTACGGTTTCGACGGTACTATCGTCTTGCGCCCATTCATGTCCGAGGATGACCAGCAGGCTCTGGCGCGCCACGGGCTTGTCGATTGACCGGGCCAGGAACGACTTCCCGTGTGGGCGCCAGTAAACAGCAACCGGACCTTCGTTGAGAACAACATCGGTCGGGCACGTGCCACCGTGGTTCAGAACGGCTGGAGCACCCGCGGCTGCTGGTGAGTTTTGGAGCATCCGCCGCGTCCAGCTCCGGATCAAGCTGTCGGGTAGCCGTTTGGCGGTCTGAATGCTGTCCTGGGGCCCGATCGCCCGCGCGTCGTGGTTGCGTGCCGAAGCGCCTCGGAGGCCTCCGGCAAGATGCGGGAGGTGAGGCGCCTCCCCCCGTGTCACGCTGCCGGGCGTGACATGTCACGCTACAGGGCGTGACATGTCACGCTCCATGAGCCGCTTGTCACGCCGGGCAGCCGTCTCCCCGAACCCCCGCGCAGCCTGGATCGGTCGGGCGTCTCTGTCGATTCCGCTGCCGAGCGCGGATCCGGCCCAGCGGGCACGGCGATGGCACATCCCCTGCTCTGACGACGAGGCCATGAGGAGCAGGCCGCGCGGCCTTCGCCCGGCATACTCGGAGCGAGCTCGTCGAGCGATCGTCATCGCGGCTCGCAGGCCACCAGCGCAGGTGGGACCTGGGGCCGCCCGACTCGAGCTGATGGTTTACCCAGGACGACGCCGTCTTGCCATCACCCTTTCGCATCGAAAGAGAACATCATGAAATACACTGGAATAGATCGCGATCATCGGAACGAGCCGCGGCGTTGCCGCCTCATGCGTGCGCTTCGCACGAGCCCGGCGCTTCTTGCTGGGGTCATCATGTCGACGACCGTGGGTGCTTGCGGCGGGTTCGAGGGACCGGGCGCGGAGGAGCCTCTGGAGCTTGGAACCGCTGACGCCGCCTTGAATTTCGATGGTGAGGAGTTCAAAGGCTGGCTACAGGTGCCGGCGCTGGCGGGCGCGACGTCGGACCCGGCCCTCTGCACCGACGGGGGGCGTGCCTTCCTCGCCTTCTCGCGCACGACGAGCGGCCTCCTGTATGGGGTGGCCGACTTCGCGCAGGGGTTCTCGAGCTGGACGCCATACAACACGCTCTTGCCGCGAAAGTTCGGAACGAGCCCTGCGTGTGCCATGATCTTCCCCACCCCGACCGAGAGGCACTTCATCACGGTGGCGCGCGGGTCGACAGATCCCTTGAATCAGACGGACCGGAGGCTGTTCTGGAGCCAGGGCAGGTGGTTGGCCGGAACTACGGCCAATCCCCCAGAAATGGTGACCGAGTGGGCTCCTATCGACAGCAACACGTACGCGAGCGGGGGAAGCCCGGCCATCGTGTCGCGGAACGACAAGGTCGTCATCACCTTTCTCGCCGACAACGGCAAGATTCACGCCCACTACAAGGATCCGAGCCAGCCCTGGAGCGACAGGAAAGATGGGCCGGACATGCCAGCAGGCTGGACGGCAATCGGAACTCCAGCGATTGCGTTCGTGGAGAACTGGGTGATGAAGTACATGATCGTCGTCCTCGCGGCGAACAGCAACTTTACCCAGTTCAAATTCTACTACACCTTCTTCAACGGCACGAGCTTCGTCGATGCCGTCGGCGGTACTCCTGCGACGTTCGAGGAGCTGCCGCTCGCGACCACCCCGGGCACGGCGCCCACGGTGGACAGCGAGCCCGCGCTGGAGTACGAGAGCACGCAGCTTGCCACCAGTACGCTCTACTACCGAGTTGGCGATTTCATCTACCAGACCTCCGGCCTCGTCTACGACTTCGGAACGAACGGGATCCTGCCGATTCGAGGCGACGTGAACAAGCAGTTCCGCAGTGCGCCCTCGGTGGTCGGCGGTGTGCCATACGATCAGGGCCTACATCAGGTTCTGGCGCGGGACAGCTCGAACAGGCTGTGGCACATCGAGTCCCAAAACGACTACTTGACCCCGTGACGTGGCTCGGCTGCTCGGAGCGGCGCGAAGCATCGAGATGACCCGGCGCTGGCCGGAAGGACCGATGCCGGACGTCGTGCGGTGTTTCCGTCGAACGGCATGAGCTCGGCCCGGAGCAGCCTCACGCCGTCCACAGGCAGCGTGGTCACCTCCCCGGCGCGCTCGGTGATCGCCAGGACAACGAGCGGCGCGTGACGAGGACCGCCGACGATGGCGCCCCCGCGCTCGCCGGCGCGCGCCCGGCCGGCGCCTCGGCCCTCGCGGCGGGCTTGGCCCGCGCGGACTCGGGGGGGCGCCGCCGGCGCCGCGCCGGGCGCCTCCGAGCCGCCTCCCGCAGGCTGTGAGTGAAAGCGGCGACCTCGATGCATAGATGAGTTGTTGATACAGCGTCTCCTTTCCAGGAGGGATGCGGATCGCGTAAGGTTCTCTATGCCGACCAACGCGTGCAGCGTGGCCGTAGGGTGGGACCGGTGACGCCGCGGGCCCTTCACCGCGGGCGACGCGGCGGCGGACGGCGCCCCGTTGGGCCACGTCGAAGTCGCCCTCGGCGGCGAAACAGGCGGAAGCCATGAGAATCGCTGCTGTTTCCAGCGACCACTCGCTATCGACCGGTTTCTCTGGCGGGATTTCTGACGCGCGGAATCAGTCCCTCGGCTCCCACGGGACCTGGATCCGCACTGGAGTCGCCTCGAACGATGCACCCGGGCCGCGGCCGAGCTGGCCGTGCGTGTCGAGCCCCCAGCAGTAGACGTCGTTCGCGCCGGTGAGCGCGCACGCGTGGCCGTTGCCGACGGCGACCGTGGCCGCGTTCACCACGCCGGAGACCAACCGCGGTACGGGCGCGCAATCTGGAGACCCCGGCCGGCACTCCCCGGCGCTCGCCGGGCTCGTGCGCGACGGGGTTCCCCAGCAGTACACTGCGCCGCCCGACGTCACCGCGCACGCGTGCTCGTGGTACGCCGCGACGTGCTTCACATAGTCGATCTTCGCCCGCACTGGCTGCGTCGCGCAACGCCCGTTTCCCGGGCACCACTCGGGGGAATCATGGCCATCGACGCCCCAGCCGAGGCCGCCGAACTGGTTCTGGCCCCAGCAGAACAGCTGGTGGATGCCGTCGATGCCGCAGGTGAAGTCGTGGCCCGCGGCGAGCTGCACGAAGCCGATCAGGGCGTCGTCGCGCGTGATCGGCCTGGACGCGACGTCCAGGGTCGTGCCCAGCCCGAGCTGACCCACGCCGTTGTCGCCATAACAAACGACGTTGCTCACCGGATCCTGCCCACGCGCGGGCGCGAACAGGACGCACGCATGGCCGTACCCCGTCGCGACGGAGAGCGAATGGAACCCCGCGGCGTCCACCCGCGGCGCCGCGCCCCAGCACTGGAGGCCCCCGTCCGGCGCCAGCACGGCGCAGGCATGGCGCGCGCCCGCGGCGAGGCTGACGGCCCCCGTGACCGGCGCCTGCACCGGGACGGCGCTGCAAGGATAGCCGAGCCCGGGACAGTCGGCGGTCGGCACGCCGAGCTGGCCGTGGTGGTTCATGCCCCAGCACCAGACGGTGCCGTCCAGCCGCCGCGCGCACATCGCGAGGTCGCCGATGGCGAGCTCCACCACGCCGTCGAGGTCGGGGAGCCAGGTCGGGGTGGAGTGATCCACGAAGCTCCCCATCCCGAGCTGCCCCGCCTCGGCGCTGCCCCAGCATGCGACGTGACCGTGAATGCCCACGACGCAGGTGTTGTCGCCGCCGGCCACGAGACGCATTTCCTGCGGCGGAAACGGGGCGGTCTCACCGTCCGGCTCGGGCTCGGGCTCGGGCTCGGGTTCTGGCTCGGGCTCGGGTTCTGGCTCGGGCTCGGGTTCTGGCTCGGGTTCTGGCTCGGGCTCGGGCTCGGTGCCCGTCACGCCGGCATCACCGAGATCGGTGACGGGCGAGGATCCACCATCGCCGGTGGGGGGCGATCCGCCGTCGACCAGCGGCGGATCGCCGGCCCTGAGCTCGATCGTGGTGCCACACGAGGCTGCGCTCAGGGCGAGCGCGGTAGCGACCGAAATGAAGGCGAATGACGAGGTGCTCATCCTCCGAGGATGCCGCTCGATCGGCGCGCTGGACCTTAATCCGGCCTTAATCCGGGGGCGCCGGCGCTTCGCTGCCTCCCGCGCTGCCGCCCCCGGGGGGCGCCGTGTCGGGTCCGCCTCGGCGCGGGCGCCGGAAGTTACGCCCGCTGCTCAAGGTCCAGCACCCGGAGCAGCGCGCTCGACCCCGGCGAGACGGGCGCGGGGTGCGCGGTGACGCCGAGCCCTCCCTCGCGGACGGACCACGCGACGGCGATCGTCGAGCCCTTCGGCGAGACCTCCGGGCGCATCGAGCCCGCCACTTCTGGGGCCAGGCACAGATAGGCGCCACCGGCGCGATCAGCGATTGGGAGGAGCCGGCCGGGGTGAGCCTGCGCGCCTCGATGAGCGTGCGCGGAATCGGGCTCGCCGGCGCGATCTGCCGCCGACCTCTACGCGGGCGCTGGCCTCGATTTCGCGCTCTTCCCCGAGGAGGACGCGCAGCCTGCGCTCGTCCTCGAATACCAGCTCCGCCCCCTCCGCACGCCCTCGGACACGCCGCTCCAGATCCTGCACCTCGGCGCCGCCATGCGCGGCGTCTTCTAGCGCGGGCGCGCGTCCGCGCTGGTATCAGGGTCGTCATGACGACGATGCGTGCCAAGCGAACGGTGTCGGCCCCGCGCAGAGCTTCCAGCGCGGCCCCTCCAGCGGCCCCCGCTCCGCGTGCGGCGCCGGAGCGAGCCCATGTGCTCGACGTCCCGTTCGCGATGCGCGCGGTCGCGTCCGCGAGCGGCGCGCGCTGGGACGCGGAGCACGGCGTGTTCGTCGTTCGCGCAGAGACGCTCCCGCCGGCCCTCGCGCCGTTCCGCGCCGCGCCGTACTCGTGGGAGCGACGCATCGAGCACGAGCTCAACGACGACCCCGCGCCCGCGCCGGCCGCCCCCGCCGGGGCGATGATCCTCCGCCCGCACCAGCTGGACGGCGTGCGGGCCATCGCCGCCGCGAAGGCCGAAAGGCGCGCCGGGTTCCTCCTCGCCGACGACGTCGGCCTCGGCAAGACGATCACCGCCTGGGCAGCGGTCCTCCAGATGCCGGACGTCACGACGGTGCTGATCGTCTGTCCGCTCGCCGTCGTCGCGCACTGGCGCCGCACGGTCCAGGCCATGGGCGACGCAGGCAAAGAGATCGTGATCATCAACTATGATCGGCTGGGCAAGCTCTTCGAGGTGACCCCGGAGGCGCGGCGGAGGATTCGATCCAAGAAGGGCCTCGCGCGCGCCGGCAGCGCCGCGGAGTTCGACGTGGTGATCTGGGACGAGAGCCATCGCTGCAAGAACCCGGCGGCGGCGCGCTCCAAGCTCGCGGTCAAGCTCAACGCACGCGCACGGTTCGTGCTGTGGCTCTCGGCCACCGCGGGGCAGAACCCGCTGGAGCTGTCGTATCTCGCGCCGCTCCTGGCGAGCGCAACCGGGAGCCGCTCCGCGGATCTGAAGGACTTCGAGCAGTGGTGCGAAGGCCAGGGGCTCGGGGTTGCGCGCGGCGCGTTCGGCAGGTGGGACTGGCGCGGTGATCCGGCGGACTGCGAGAAGGTGCGTGCCCTCCTGTTCGACGGCCGTCCGGCGGTCGGGATGCGGCGTCGCCCGGAGGACGTGGCCGGCTGGCCCGAGATCAACCGCATCCTCACCCCGCTCGAGCTCGACGCCTCCGCGCGTGAGCTCTACGCGCAGGCGTGGACCGCGTTCCGCCGGGAGATGGATCTCCTGCCAAAGGGCGCGAACCCGAGGTCGGCGCTCGCCGCGACGCTGCGCCTGCGACAGAAGAGCTCGCTCATCCGCGTGGCCGGCACCGTGGAGCTGGTGCGTGAGCTGCTCGACAACGGGCATCAGGTCGCGGTCTCCGTCGCCTTCATGGAGACGCTCGAGGCCGTGGAGGCCGCGCTGGCCCGGGAGCGCGTCCCGTGCGCGCTGATCCACGGCGCGCTGCCGGCCGGCGAGAAGGAGGCCGAGCGCCTCCGCTTCCAGCGCGGCGAGCCGCGCGTGGTGCTCTTCACCGTGGAAGAGGGGATCTCGCTCCACCAGGGCGAGCACAACGAGGTGCCGCGCTCGGCGGTGATCCACGATCTGCGGTGGTCGGCGATCCAGATGGCGCAGATAGAGGGCCGCTGCCACCGCAATGGACGCTTTGCGCAGGTCTACTGGGCGTATGCCGACGGTACCGTTGAAGACAAGATCGCCGCGATCGTGTGCCGCAGGATCCGGTCGATGAAGGCGATGGTCGGCGATGACGTCGAGACGATGCACGAGATCGAGCGGTTGCTCGCCGGAGCCGAGTGACAGACGCGCCGCGCGCCGTGGCCATGATCGTCGCCTGCGCGCCAGAGACGAACACTTCGCGCTTGCCCTGCTTCAAGAAATTTCGGAGCGGGCTCGTCGTCCGCGTTCGCGGGCTCTTGCGGCCTCGCAGGGCGCGGTCCGATGCGCGGGCGCCATGAGCTCGCGGACGCCAGCACCGCCGCGTACTTCACGGTATGGAAGCGCGGCGGCGGGACGCTCGCGACGAGCCGCCGGGATTGGACGTTCTGGCGCGCCCACGATTTCCTGACCAACTGGGGCGAGCAGTTCGGCGGATGCAAAGCATTCATCCTCTGTCCGCCCGGCGGCTCGGTTCGCATCCTCTCTCGCGAGCTACCCGGGCACATGGGTCGCGGCGTGGAGGTGTCGCGGGCCGGGCTCGTTGCAGCCGCCGAGGGGTTCGCACGCTGGTTCGAGCGACAGGCGCGGCCTCTGGAAGGCGGTCGGGTCTAACGTATGCCGATGCGGCCCAACAAGGGGGCTTGCTGACCGACGCGTGGGCGCGCTGCGCGCACCCACGCGCGGCAGAAGACCAAGTCGTTGGGCCGGGCTGCCATGGAGGGATGCGTCGTGGCTGCCCCCATCCGCCATGGCGCCGCCACCCCCTGAGGTGGAACTCTCCTCGCGTTTTCCCGTCGTTTCACGCCGGCACGGGGTGTGCTCGAGGCCGAGCGTCATGCCGACGCTCGAGCACAACGCCCTCGTCGAGATGTTCCGCGAGCACCCGGCGCTCGCGCCCCACTGGCTCGCGACGCTCTTCCACCTCGATGTGCCGCCACACACCTCGGTCGGGGTCGTCGAATCGTCGCTCGACCAGCTCATCCCGGTGGAGTTCCGCGCTGATCTGGTGCTCGAGCTTCGAGACGCGAGCGGCGCGCTCGTGCTGGCGATCGTCATCGAGGTCCAGCGCGACATGGATCCGGACAAGAAGTTCTCGTGGCCGACGTACGTCACGGTCGTGCGTGCCAAGAAGCGCTGCGGCACGGTCGTCCTCGTGATCGCACCGGACGCCGGCGTGGCCGCCTGGGCGGCGGAGAACATCGACCTCGGTCTGGGCCTCGGCCACGTCGAGCCGCTGGTGCTCGGTCCGGCCGTCGTCCCCGAGATCACCGACCCAGCCCAGGCGGAGAAGGACGCCGAGCTGGCCGTGCTCTCGGCGGTGGCGCACGGCAATGGGCCGAACGGGCTCACCGTGGTCAAGGCCGCGCTCGTTGCGCTGGGCCGGCTCGACCAGGAGCACGCGATGGTCTACTTTCAGGTCATCTGGAGCGGGTTGCGTGAGCCCATGCGGCGGGCTCTGGAGGCGTTGGTCATGGAACGGCAGATCGAAGACGAGGCGAGGTTTCCGTTCGTGCGGGAGCTGATGGATCGCAGCAAGCTCGCGGGCCTACGTGAGGGCAAGCTCGAGGGCAAGAGGGACACGCTGCTGCGGCTGCTGGCGCGTGCAGACATCGCGCTCACCGAGAGCGAGAGCGCGCGCATCCAGGCGTGTACGGACATTGCGACCCTCGACCGCTGGATCGATAACGTCCTTGCGGCGAAGAACGCCGCCGAAGTGCTCGCCTGATGGTCAACAGATGCGGCCCGACAAGGTGATGAATCAGACGGGCTTTGCCAGCTGATCATCGCGGCCTGTACAATCGCGCCATGAACCGCGACGGACCGCTTGTCATGGTGTCGCCGGACGCGGCGCTTCAGCCGTCGAATCGGACGCGCGTGCCCCCCGAGGGGCGGAGCACCGGGAGGTAGCGCGAGGCGGGGAATCCGCCCTGGAGCCTGGGGCCCGAGGCCGGGAGCTCCCGCCCGAGCGCGACGAGGAACTGGACGATCTCCATCCAGGCGAGGTGATAGCCGAGGCAGAAGTGCGCGCCGCCGCCGAACTGGGCGATCTCGAGCGGCGAGAGCGCCTCGTTGCGGCCGAGCCAGCGCTCGGGGCGGTAGCTGTCCGGATCCGGGTAGAGCTCCGGATCGCGGGAGAGCAGGACCAGCGGGATCGCCACGTGGGTCCCCGCAGGGACGGCGCGGCCGTCGAGCTCGAAATCGGCGACGGCGCGGCGGGCGTCGTGCGGCACCGGGGGATGGAGGCGGAGCGCCTCGCGGAACACGGCCTCGGCGAAGGGGAAGCGGCGGAGATCCGCGGGCGAGCGCGGGAGATCCGGCGCGCTCGACGCCTCCTCGCGGAGCGCGCGCCAGACCGCGGGGCTCTCGGCGAGGTGGGCGACGCACCAGGCCATGACCGAGGCCGAGGTCTCGTGGCCGGCGAGGAGGAGCAGGCGGAGGTTGCCCACGAGATCCTGCTCCGAGAGCGGCTCGCCCTGCTCGTCGCGGGCCGTGAGCAGCGCCGGCAGGAGGCCCTTTGCGTCGCCGCGGGCGCGCACGCCGGCGAGGATCCGGCCGATGCGCTCGTCGAGCCAGGCGCGGGCGCGGAGGCCGCGGCGCCGCGGCGAGCCCGGCACGTCGAAGGGCAGGCTGAGGATCACGAGCATCAGATCCTCGTAATAGTGGCGCCACTCGGGGAGCTCGTCGTCCTCGACGCCGGTGATCTTGAACATCACCTCCAGGGCCAGCTCGCGGGTCTCGCGCAGCAGCCGGACGTCGCGCCGGCCGAGCCACGAGCGGACCTTGCGCTCGACGCTGGTCGCGACGATCGCGCCGACCTCCGCGGCGTCGAGGCCCTTCGGCGAGAAGGGCCCGTTCATCGCGGTGCGGAGGCGGCGGTGCGAGGCGCCGTCGTGGGCCATCAGCGTCTGACCGAAGAGGTGGCCGACGCCGCCCTCGGTCAGGTACGAGGAGTCGACGGCCTTGCTCTTGAAGAGCGAGAAGGCCTCGTTCGATGCGTAGATGAGCTGCCAGGCGTCGACGCCAGGAGCCCAGAAGAAGAGGGAGCCGAAGCGGCGCTGGCCCTCGCGGAGCAGGCCGAGCTCGTCGACGGCGATCGCCGGCATGTGGCCCACGACCGGGAAGCGGCCGGGGAGGATGGGGAATCCATGCCGGGTCTCGATGCGGCGGGCGAGGGGGTTGCGGCCTTGAAGGAGCGGGAGATCGGCGAAGGAAGCGGGGAGGGCGGTGGTCATGGCGCGTGCGACCTCCACGTGTATCATCACGCCGGCGCGGCCTGGGCGCCCGGCGAGAGGCGCGCTGTCATCTCCGGATCTCGGACACGAGGACGAGCCGCCCGTCTTCGTATCGGGCGCACACATGGTAGTCGGGGTCGGTCCCGGGGCCCTGCTCGAGCGCACGTGCGATCACGCCGAGCAGGTTTGGCCATGTGCCGGCGGCGGCGACCAGGTAGGCAGACCAGCCCGCCTCCTCGAACGCGGTGACGACCTTCTTCGGGTCGTCGAAGCCCTTCCCCGGCTCGCCGACCGCCGCGCGGAGCGCCGGCAAGAGCTCCGTGACCGCGGCGTCGCCGGCGGCGCATCGCTCGGCGGCGAACGCCTTCTCGACGCCGGCGCGCGAGGCGTCCGTCAGGGCCCACGACGCGACGAAGCGGCTCCGCTTGCCCTGGGCGGTGACCCCGAGGGTGCCGTCGCCGGCGAGCCGGCGCGCCGGCGCAGCGAGCCAGAGGTTCTGCCGGGCCTCGGCGAAGCCCTGGGCAGCGATCCCCGGGATCACCCTCGGATCGACCGAGCCTCCGGAGAGCGCCCTCGCGATCTTGCCGTAGCCGTCCGTCGCGCCCAGCTCGCCCATCCGCTCGGGATCGAGGCACACCGACACCACGGGGCTCGCGTCGAACCTGGAGCACCGGCCCTCCGGGCCCCCGACCTCTTCGCTGAACGCCACGAGCTCCTTCAGGGCGGCCGGATCGCCGCCGGACCCGAAGAGCGGCATCACGACGTCGAGCCGGAGGTCGTCGCCGTCCGCGTAGATCGCGACGGCGGCGATCCCGCCCTGCGCCACGCCGAGCGGCGCCCGGGCGCCGAAGCCGGCGCAGCGCGCGGCGCCCGGGCACGCGTCCAGCGGGGCGCCGCCCGCGAGGACGTCCACCACGCCCGCCAGGGCGCGCTGCGGGTCCGCCCCGCTCACGAGCGGAACGAGGAGCCGCACCCGCGTCACGTCCGCCGCGTGCTCGCGGACGACCTTCTCGAGCGCCTTGCCCGAGGCCCCCTTGGCCATGGCGTCGACGACCGCGCGCGCGCTCTTCTCGGACGCGGGCACCACGGCGCCCAGGATCGGCCTTCGCGGATCGACGCCGGCCTTCGCGAGCGTCACATCCGGCGGATCCTGGCTGCCGAGCGCGCGGTTCGCCTCGATCAGGATCTGAGCGATCTGGGGCACGTACTGGACGGCGACGTCGAGGGCGCTGTTGCGAAGCGAGGCGTAGATGGCGGCGCCCGGCGGGAGGCGCGCGATCTGCTCGGCCGACGGGGGCGGCGGCTCGGGCGCGGCTCCCCCGGGCGCGGCCGGGTCGCTCGCCGCCGGTTGCGCCGGCGCCGCCGCGGACGCGCTCGCCGGTGCGCCTGGCCGCGCCGGTTGCGCGGCGGCGCTCGACGGGCTCGCGCCGGTCGAGCCTTGTCGCGCGGCGCAGGCCGCGCTCCCCGCCCCGAGCGCGATTCCTGCGCCGAGGAGGACGATGGGGAGGAGCTCTCGAAGGGGCATGAGCGGGCTTCATGCCCGCGCGGTCGCCGCGCCACAAGCCACGAGGTGATAAGCTCAGGCGTATGGACGGCCAGGGGCGGAGGCGCGGGGCGTCCCGCAGGGTGAGCCGGGGTCTTCGCGAGATCGTGCGCGCCGTGGCACTGGGCGGGGCGATGGTCGTGACGGGCTGCGGGGCCGCGCCGCCCCCGCGGCCCGTGAGCGATTTCGATCTCCTGTTCCGAGACGAGGGCAAGGAAGAAGAGCCCGAGCAGCAACCCGTGCTCGACATCATCGCCGTGGCGGATACGGACTTCGACGGCAGGTCGGAGCTGTCCCTGAGGGGCATCCGCGGGGGCGCGCTGTATTTCATAGAGAACCGAGGACGCGTCCTGCGTCGGCTTGATCTCGAAGGCGGCGCGCGGTTGATGGACGATGTGGATCCTTTCGACGAGCCGATCGTGACAGCGTCCCTTCCTGGCGCGCTGTCGACGGCCGAAACCAGCGATCGAGCGCTCTGGCTCTCCAGGCGCGAGGGCCCGCCTGGGGTCGCCGCGAACGCGCCGGCCGGGCAATCCATCAACCGGACCGAGCTCGTGGACTCGGGCTTTCTGTACTGGAGGAGCGGGGACTATCTGATGCGGCAGCCGGCGCGAGGAGGTCCAGCGATCCCGGTGGCGCGCGCGCGCGACACGATGCGGAGCGAGTACACGTTCGCGAGCGATGGTCGCGCTCTTTATCGAGGCTCGCGCGCGTCCGTGTCCAGGGCGCCCCTCTCGGGCGGGGCTTGGCGAGAGGTGGCGAGGCTGCCGCCCGCCGACCGGGCGTGGACCATCCATCCGATCGCGGGGAAGCTCTACGCGCTCTCCTCCAGGATGCTGCTCCGGCTCGATCCGGAGGCGCCCCGCGCGCGGCGGCTCGTGGCGCTCGACGGCGTGCCCATCGGATCCATCGCTGTCCTGGGGTCGGAGCTCTACTACACGACGCGACAGGAGACAGGTGACGTGCTGTGGGCGATGCCGAAGCGCGGAGGCGCCTCCGCGCACGCGTTGAAGCTCGATCAGCTCGGCGCTGCGCCCGCGCTCGACGACGCGCATGCCTTCTTCCTCACCGTGGACGGCAGGCTGGTGCGCGCGAGCCTGACCGGAGGCTCGAGGGAGACGCTGGTCATGTCCGACGACGTCGCCCGCGCTCTGTCGGCGCCGGAGCCCTACGGCTACGGTCCGAGCCCGTCGCGGGAGGATCTCTGGGGATCGCCGGCCTTGCCAGAGCTCGTGGCGGTCGACGCGACGAGCGTGTACTGGGTGGACCGAGCACAACGCGCGGCGCTGAAGCTCCCGAAGCGAGGCGGTTCCATCGAAGTGCTCATGAGGGGCCTGGAGAACCCGGAGAAGCTCGCCATCGACGATCTGTACGTCTACCTGTCCGACGACGGTCCCAGTGGCACGCGGCTGCTACGGGTCGACAAGATGGGGGGACGCCCCGAGGTGCTGGCGCGCGTGCGGGTGCCGGCGTTCCACTTCAGCGCGAGCGGCGAGGCGCTGTTCTGGGCAGCGGACGACGACCTCTTCAGCCTCTCCAGAGAGGATGGCTTCCGCGCCCTGCCTCGCCTGGGGAGCTTGAGCGATGGCTCCCTGTCCCACAACGTCAACTGCAGCTTCGCCGCGCGTGGAGGAGACGTGTTCTATGCGCGGTGCGAGGACGACTGGAGCTCGTCGCTCGTCGTCCGCCGGAGCGGGGAGCAGCGCGCGCTGCGCATCCTCGGCGCCCAGCACAGGCACCCCGCCAGGCTCGCCGTGGACGCGGACGCCGTGTACATCCTCGAGGTGGGCAGGAAAGCGGGGCCCAGATCGCGCGTCTCGGGCCGGGAGCGCTTCGATTGCTGCAGCATCTGGGCGGCGCCGCGATGACGCGCGCGCGCGCCGGGGTCGTTCCTGGCGGGCCCTTGTCCTCTGCCAGGCGACAGTCCCGCCGCCGCGCCCAGGTTTGTAAGGTCTCGTACTGGACCGGCGTCGGCTCGGACACCCAGGTGAACGTGCAGTGCTACGATGATCTCGGCAACCCGGTCGACAGCCAGCTCACGAATACGTATCTCGGCGCCGAGATGTTCACGCCCTGCTGAGCGAGCGCTGATACCGGGGGGCTGACATCACTCGCCCGTGTCGAACTCGCACGCGGCGACCTCCGGCGCACACTCGCCCTCCACCTCGGCGGCCACAGAGGCGAGGCAGTCGTTGCACTCGGCGCTCCGCGCCTCGCCGGCGCCGCACGCGCCATAGCAGGGCAAGTCCTCCACCAGGCCGCAGGCAACGCAGAGGCAGTCCATGAGCACCTCGTAAATCTCGGCCGACGCCTCGCACAGGTCCGCCGGATCGTCGGTGTCGTAAGGGGGCAACGAGCAGGTCGCGCACTCAGCGTTGCCACCGGCTCCGCCCGCGGCGCCGACCTCGCCGCCCGCGCCAGCGCCCGCCTCGCCACCCGTCGAGCTGCCGCCCGCGCTGCCGCCGGCCTCGCCTCCCGTCGAGCCGCCGCCCGCGCTGCCACCGGTCCCGCCACCCGTCGAGCCACCGCCGGTCCCGCCGCCTCCGCCCACCAGATGGTAGCTTCCGTCCAGCCCCGCCAGCGCGGTACACCCGCCGGCCGCCGCAAGCCCGAGCAGCGCCATCGCCAGGGACGCGTTCACACGCTTCGAGCCCGCCATGGCGCCGGAGCATCACTCGCTTACGCCTCCGGCGTCAAGTGACCGTACGGCTGGTTCGACCTGGGGCCGTGGCGCGATGCACGCACGACACGCGTGCTCGTCAAGTCTGTTACAATCGTAGATATCGCATGTTCATGGACGACGGCACGCAGGACCGCCGCCCCCGAACTCGGCCTGATCGCCCTGCCGTGCGCTGCCACGTCGTGGCTCGCCATGGCACAGAAAACCAGCGTGTTTCTCTCGTGCCGGAGCGGGCATATCCCGTGCTCGACGCGGCGGCCATGACACACAAGTGCTTTCTCTGGTGGGCTCGTGGTTCCTTCATTGCGTGGGCGACGCTGGGCGGCGCGGCGTGCGGCGAAGACGACCATGGACCTGCGAGCGCGGAATCCACCAGCACCAGCGGAGCGGGCGCGAGCGGCAGCGCCGGCGCTGGCGGCTCCGGAGGCGGCGGCGGCAGCGCCGCGAGCGGCGGAGCCGGCGGCTCCGGGGGCGGGGGCGGCAGCGCCGCGAGCGGCGGAGCCGGCGGCTCCGGGGGCGGGAGCAGCCATGGCCTGACGTGTCGCGAGTCGAGCTTTCCGGCGTTCAGCAAGGCCTGCGAACAGGCGAGCGACTGCGTCGTGTTGCCGCACGTCACGACCTGCTGCGGAGACGTCCTGTTCGTCGGCGTGGACGCGGACGACAAGGAAGCGTTCGAGGCCGCCGAGGCGGCGTGCCTCGCCGGCTCGCCGCTGTGCGATTGCCCGTCGCATCCGTCGCTCGCGGAGGACGGCCGGCAGCTCGAGAGACAGAGCGAGCAGGCGGTCGTGGCGCGCTGCGACGAGGGCTCGTGCACGTCGGAGATCAGAGATTTGCCCTAGCTCGACCTTCGTTCGCGGGGACTCGTGGCCGACTCGGAAGGCCTGCAATCTCTGGCAGGTTCCCTGCGAGGGAGGCCGCCGGCTCTCGCCCTCACCCGACCGCAGCTCGAGTCAGCCGGCCGGGATCGGCGTGACCGAGATTCGGTCGTCTTCCTCCACCGTCGCGGCGGCCGCGTCGCGAGCTGATCCAGCGTGCCGGGGGCAGCCAGGCTCGGGAAATCTGTGGGGAGCGAAGCCGGTTCGTCGAGCACGGCGATCCCCGCGTCGTGGGTGTTCGGGATGAAGCCGGGGAAGCTGGCAAGCTCCTGAGAGAGGCGTTCATCGCGGCAGGCCCGGCGTCCTGGCGTGGTCTGCGCGCGTGAGCGCCGGGCCCGCCCGCGATCCGGACGCGGCCTGATCGATGAACATCGATGCCGAGCAAGCCGAGCAAACCGAGAGCTAGCCGCTCACCCCATCCCCCGGACGCGGCGCAGCAGCGCCTCCGCCGGCTCGTAGCCCCGCCCCTCCGCGCGGGCCAGCGCCGCCTCGGTGGGGACGAGCTCTCCGGAGAACGCCCTGGCGAGGATCGTGTGCGGGAGCCTTTCGGCCCGGGCCGCAGCGCGGGCCACGCGCTCCTCGACCTCGCTGGCGAGCGCGAAGAGCGCCTGTGCCCGGCGCGCGATCTCCGCCTGCTCCTCCGCCGGCGGCACCGGCACGGGGATGCCGTTCAGCGCCGCCTGCGTGAGCTTCGGCTGGGCCGAGCCGGTCACGTGGTGCTGCAGGTCGAGCGAGTTCAGGAGCAGCTCGAGGTACCCGAGGACCACGCCGGCCTTCGGCTGGACCACATGAGCATGGTTGTTCACCCAGAACCTCCCGCTCGCGGCGAACGCCACCCGGGTGTTCCTCGACAGGAGGTTCGCGCCGTCCTCGGCGATCAGCAGGTAATCCCCGTCGAACAGGTAGCCATCGATCGAGTCGATGACCCCCGACGCGCCGTAATACGGATACGGCCCCCGGCGCCTCGCTCGAACCGCGGAGCTCACGGGGACGCGTCGGCCATCGTGGTTGTCCACCAGGGCGCCGAAGGGGCAGCGGACCCAGGACGGCGGCAGGGGACGCTCCCGACCGTCGCTGCTCGCCCCGGGCGCGGCCGGCGCCGGCGTCGAGCCGCGCGGCGGGGGCTCCGCCCGTCCCGCGGCCGGCGCGGCGGCGCCCGGCGCGCGCAGGTCCTCGGTGAGCCTCCCCGAGCACGCCGCCCCCAGCACGGCCTGCCGGAGCCGCCGGAGGAGCAGCGACGATCGCGCCAGCCGGGCCTTCGCCGCGTCCACCTCGCCGAGCAGGGCCTCGGCCTTCGCGACGATGCGGCGCTGCTCGGGGAGGGGAGGCAGCGCGAAGGGCCGCTCGAACGTCTCGCGCACCTTCACGAACGGCTGCGCGGAGCCGCCCTTCACCCAGAATCCCTCGTCGTTGAGGTGGAGGAACAGGTAACCGACGTCGATGGCCCGCTCGTCCGGCCAGACCACATGGGTGTTCGCGATCGCCGACCACCGCCCGCGCGCCTTGAACGCCTTCCCGCACCGCGTCCCCACCGCGGAGACGACGATCGCCTCGCCCTCGTGCTCCCAGCCGTCGCACCACACGTCGGGGCCGGCGGCGCTGAACCCCTGGTAGCGCCCTGGCCGCTGCTCGGCGTGGAGCTTCCCCTTGATGAGCTTCGAGCTCCCGCTCCGGTGCGAGCAGATCGACGCGAGCGTCGTCTCGGCCCACCCCTCGGGCAGCGGCCCGCTCACGCCTCCGCCGCCTTCGCCCCGCCCTCGAGCAGCGCGATCACGCGGTTCAGCGCGGCGACCGCCTCCGTCAGCTCCTGGAGGGCGTCGGTCGCCAGCTCCTCCGGCTCGGGCGGCTCGCCGGCCTCGTCGAGCGACTCCTCCTTGAGCCACCTCAGCCCGTCGAGCTTGAACTCTCGCTCCTTCACCTCGCGGAGCTCGAAGCTGCGGAACCGACCCTCGCCGGAGCTCGCCGCCTCGCGCACGCCGCGCCCGTCGGGGTCGCCGCCGTAGCACCGCTCGAACTCCGCGAAGTGCGCCGGGGAGAGCGGCCGGCCCTTCTTGGTGATCGACGGGACGCCCGTCCGGGCGTCGTAGATCCAGACCCTCTCCGTCGCGCGGCCCTTCGAGAAGAAGACGACGTTGGCCTTCACCCCGGCGCTGTACGGCGTGAAGGTCCCGTGCGGCAGGCGGAGCACCGTGTGCAGGTCGCAGCCCCTGGCGAGGATCTCCAGCACCGCGCCTGCCTGGTCGGCGAACAGGCAATGGTCCGGCAGGACCATCGCCGCCCGGCCGCCGGGCCTCAGGATCGTCAGCACGTGCTGGATGAAGTTGAGCTGCTTGTTCGCGGTCGCGATCGCGAAATCCTCGCGGCGCGGCGTCTCGTAGGCCCCCTTCGTGCCGAACGGCGGGTTCGTCAGGATCACGTCGAACCGCTCGTCCGGCGGCGGGGCGTCGAGCGAGTCGCCGAGGGTGATCCTCGGCTCGATCCCGTGGAGGACCAGGTTCATCAGGGCGAGCCGGCGGGGGCGCGCGACGAGCTCCTGGCCGAAGAACGCCCCGGCCTTGATCCGGCGCGCCGCCTCCCGGTCGAGCGCTCCCCGCGCCTCGGCCTCGATCCACTCCCAGGCGGCGACGAGGAAGCCCCCGGTGCCGCACGCCGGGTCGCAGAGGGCGAAGCCCGGCTTCGCCCGCGGATCGGGCCTGATGCACCGCACGATCGACTGGATCAGCGCGCGGGGCGTGAAGTACTGCCCCGCGCCCTTCTTGCCCTCGGCGGCGGCCTTCTCCAGGAGGCCCTCGTACGCCGCGGCCTGGATGTCCACGCCGAGGCGCGTCCACTCGATCTCGTCGATGAGGTCGACGAGCTTCCCGAGGCTCGCCGGGCTCTTGAAGCGCGGCTGCGAGCCCGCGTAGATCTCCCCGAGGACGCCGGGGGCTCCGTCGAGGGATCGGAGGACGTCGGCGTAGCGGTCGAGCAGCGCTTGCCCGCTGCGCGCGCGCAGCGCGGGCCAGGAGCAGTCTGTCGCGTCGACCTCGCCGCGGGGCGTCCTGTGCTCGACGCGCGAGAGATCGATGCCTCGCTCGGCGGCCATCTTCAGGAAGAGCAGGTAGGTGATCTGCTCGATGTAGTCCCCGTGGTCGATGCCGTCGTGGCGGAGCGTGTGGCAGAACCCCCAGAGCTTTCCAACAACGTCGGTCATGCGGCGGCGGCTTCGTTCGGGTCGTGGAGCGGGAAGGCGAGGCGCGGGAGGAGCCGGCTTACCACGGCCGGGCGCCTCACGGCGGCCGCCGCGCTCGTCCATGGCGCTGGGACGCGCCGCCGCCGATGTACTAGGCTCGTCCCGTGCCGCGCGCCCTCACCTCGCTGTTCGCGCTTTTCTTGCCGCGATCGCTCCGATCGTCGCTGCCGCCGCGGCTGCCGCTGTCTCTCCTGTCGCTCTTGCCGCTGTCCGGCCTCGCCTGCGCGTCGTCCTCGCTCCCCGATCCCAAGGAGGCGGTGCAGGTCTACGCCGACGCGGCGGCGCGCGGCGACGCCGACGCCATCTACGGCATGCTGAGCGACAAGAGCCGCACCGCGATGTCGCGCGACGAGGTGCGGCGGCGCGTCGCCGAGGCGCGCGCCGAGCTCGCGGAGCAGGCGCGGAGCGTCACGGCGCCCGGGGTCGTGGTCAAGACCCGCGCCCGCGTCCGCTACCCGGACGGCGAGATCGCGACCCTCGAGCTCGACGAGCGCGAGCGCGCCTTCCGGATCTCGGCCGCCGACGCGCTGCCTGCGGGCGGCCGCACCCCCGAGCAGGCCCTCGAGCAGCTCCGCCGCGTCCTCGCGCGCCGCAGCTACGCCGGCCTGCTGCGCGTCCTCACGCCGGCCACGCGCGCCGCCATCGAGAGCGACCTCCGCTCGCTCGTCGAGGGGCTCGCTCAGCCCGAGGGGCTCGAGGTCCGGATTGCCGGCGACTCCGCGACGGTGCAGATCCCGGGTGGGCACGAGGTGAAGCTCCGGCGCGAGGCGGGCGTATGGCGGGTCGAGGACTTCGATTGAGACGATGGCTCGGCCGGCTCGGCGCTCGCCGGCCGCGCGGCCTGGGCGGTGAGGCGGCGCTGCCGCCCTCGCGCCCCGCCGCCTCGGCTGGGCCGCCGCGCCTCGCCGTGGCGCGGCCGCGGCGCCTCGCGGCGGCGGCGCTGGTGGTTGTCTCCGCGCTGCTCCTCCTCGCGGTGCCGCGCCCCGTGCGCGCCTTCGGCGAGGAGGGGGCGTGGAACCCGCGGCCGCTGCTGACGGGCGACGCGCGATGGGAGGGGGTGCGCGCCACCGCCCCCGCGCGCTGGTCGTTCGAGCTGGAGCGGCGGACGAGCGCGCCGGCGCGCCGCAACCCGACCACGGTCCGCGCCGACGACCCGGCGCTGCTCGCCGAGCCGTTCGCGCTCTGGGGCGGCGAGGGCGACCTCCCGCCGCTCACCGAGCGCGAGGTCTTCGGCCTGCGCCGCTTCCTCGCGCTCGGCGGCGTGCTCCTCGTCGACGACTTCGCCCCGGGCAGCGGCGCGTTCGGCCGCGCCGCGCGGCGCGAGCTCGCTCGCGTCCTGCCGGAGGGCTCTCCCATCCCGATCGGCACGGAGAACGTCGTCTTCCGCTCCTTCTATCTCCTCCCGCGCGCCGTCGGCCGCGTCGAGGGCCCGCCGAAGCTCTCCGCGATCGTGCGCGGCGGCATGCCGCAGGTGATCTTCTCCGACCACGACCTCGCCGGCGCCCTGGCGCGCTCGGAGGGCGGGGG
Source organism: Sorangium sp. So ce281 (assembly GCF_051527395.1). Lineage (NCBI taxonomy): Bacteria > Pseudomonadati > Myxococcota > Polyangiales > Polyangiaceae > Sorangium > Sorangium sp. So ce281. The sequence goes on along the minus strand of NZ_CP150322.1, from coordinate 7,300,549 downwards.
GCCGAGCGTCGAGGTCACGCCCGGGGGCGAGGTGCAGCGGGAGCGCGCGTTCCGCCTGGCCGTGAACATCGCGATGTACGTGCTCTGCTCGAACTACAAGGACGACCAGGTGCACGCGCCGTTCCTGATGCGCCGCCGCGCCGTCGACGACAACCGACCCCGCTCCGCGCCTGCGCGGCCGTGAGGCGCGATGACGTCGGGTCGCCTCGCCGCTGCGCCGAAGCTGGTCTGGCAGGACGACCACTTCACGGTGCTGTTCGACGCGTCCCTGCGCGTCGTCTGGACCGTGCGCAGCAGCAGGCCGTTCACCTCGCTGGAGGAGATCGAGGCCGTGATGGGAGAGCTCATCCGCGTCCTCGACCGGCTGGGCCGCTCCCATCACGCCCTCTTCGTCGACGTCCGCGCCGTCCCCGGCAGGAACGACCCGTCGTTCGAGGCGACGATGAAGCGCTTCCGACCGCACTGGCTGCGGGGCTTCCGGCGGGTCGGCGTGCTCGTGCAGAGCGTCGTCGGCGCGCTCCAGATCCAGCGCTTCGCGAGGGATGACGGCATCGAGCGGCTGATCACGAGCGACGAGGCCGCGCTCCTCCGGTACCTCACGGAGGAGGGCTGAGCGGCCAGGAGCTCTGGTGTCTGGCCGCGCTTAGCTACCGTCTGCCGTGGCGGAGGGCGTGCGCGATGCCGCTCTGCAGCGTGCTCAACGTGGTGATCCCGGAGAGATCCACGCCGAGCGTGACGAGCGTCTGCGCCACCTCCGGGCGGACGCCGGTGAGCACCACGCGGGTGCCGAGCAGCTGGGCGGCGCGCGCGGTGCGCGTCAGCGCGTCCGCGACGTGCGTGTCGACGGCGCGCACGCCGGTGATGTCCAGGATCGCCGTGTGGGCGCCCTGGCTGCTGATGCCGGAGAGCAACGTCTCCATGATCTGCTCCGCGCGCCCGCTGTCGATCGCCCCGACGAGCGGCATCGCGACCACCCGATCGGCGAGCGGGATGAGCGGCGTGGACAGCTCCCGGAGGGCGGCCTGCTGCGCGAAGATGATCTCCTCCTGCAGCGCGGCCCGCTCCGCCTCCGCGCGCTTCAGCGACGTGATATCGGTCACGATGCCGCCCATGCCGATCGGCGTCCCGCGCTCGTCGTGGATCGGGAATTTGACCGTGAAGAAATGGTGTTGAGCGCCTTCTATCGGCACCATCTCCTCGAACTGCATGACCTGCCCGCCGGTGAGCACCTCTCGCTCCTTCGCCACGATCCTCGCCGTGGCCGCGGGGTCCAGGGCGCCCAGCTCGAACTCATCCCGGCCGATGAGCTCGAGGACGTGCTTCTGCATCGTCTGCGCGTGCATGCGGTTGGCCAGGACGTAGCGCCCCGCGGTGTCCTTGACGAAGATGGAGCTGCGCGCGTTGTCCACCAGCTGCAGGAGCAGCTGGTACCGCCCCTGCACCGTCTTCTCCCTCCGCTCCCGGTCGCCGGCGTCATCGACGAGCGCCGCGATCTCGTGCGCGTCGCCTCGGCCGTCGCGCAGCACGGCGTAGGTCCATCGGCAGAGGAGCGCCTGACCTCCCTTCGTCCTGCACTCGCTCGTGGTCGCGGCGAAACGGCTCTCCTCCCGGGCGAAGTCGAACGCCCGCGCCGCGGCGGCGGACACGGGGACCGCGCCCACGAGGTCGGCCAGCCGGCGGCCGACGGCCTCGCTCGCGCTCCAGCCGAGGAGGCGCTCGGCGCTGTCGTTCCAGTACGTCACCGCGCCGTCCAGGCGCCACTGGATCACCGCCGGCACCGCCGTGGGCAGCCCCTCGAGCGCGTCGAGGGCCTCCACGTCTGCCGTGGCTTCCGGCGCGGCCGCGCTCTCTGCGTGACCGTTGGAGCGCTCCGCCAGCGCCTTCTCCAGCGCCTCGACGCGCGCGCGGAGCGCTGTGTTCTCTGCCCTGAGCCGCCCGGCCTCGTCCAGCTCTTCGCGCATCGTCACCAGGGGGCGAGCCTACGCGCGGCGTACCCGGCGTTTCAAGGTGGCTCACCGCTGTTCGAGGTTGCCCGAGAGGTCGCAGCAACGGCGCCGGGCTGGGACACTCCGCCCCGATGTACTAGGCTCCGCGCGTGCCACGCGCCCTCGACTCGCTGCCCGCGCTGTCGCTCTCCCACGCCGGCGCCGCGAGCGGGACTCCCTCTTCTCGCGCGCTTCCCGCGCTTCTCTTGTTCCCGGAGCGGCCGTGACCCGGAGCCTCGCGCCCTCGGGCGATCTCTCGTCGCCGGTCGTCGCCGTCGCCTGCGTCGTCGCGGCCCTGAGCTTCGGCCTGCTCGTGCTCGAGCTCGTCCGTGCGCGCGGCCGCGCCGCCGGGGCGGTGGGCGCCGCGCCCGCGCGCGCGGCGCTCGGCACGGCGCTCACGGGCGCGCTCGCCGTGCTCGGCCTGCTCGCCGCCATCCTCCGCCCTGTCGCGGTCACGTCGCGCGGGAGCCTCGTCGGCCCCAAGGTCGTGGTGCTGGTCGACGGCTCCCGATCCATGGACCTGCCGGGCGTCGCGGGGACCCGCCGCGACAGCGCCGATCGCGCGATCGAGGAGCTCGGGAAGCGCGCCGACGTCCGGCTCTCCCGTTACGTGTTCGGCGAAGGAGCGCCGCTTCCGGCCGACGGGCAGGCAGGCGAAGGCGGCGGCGCCGCGCCGGCGCCGGGCGGGAGCGCTGGCGCCGCGCCGGCGCCCGACAGGGACGCGGGGGCGCCGGCCGCCGCCTCCGGGTCGGCCGCGGCGCCCGCGTCGCCCGCGCGAGGCCGGCCGCAGCGCCGCTCGGATCTCAGCGCCGCGCTCGAGGCGCTCGCCCGCGCCGCCGACGAGCGGCCGTCGGCGTTCGTCGTCGTCTCCGATGGCCGGCTCGACCGCCCGGGCCCCGACGACACCGCCGCGGCGACGCGGGCCGCGCTGGAGGGGCTCGACGTCCCGGTGCACACGGTCGCGGTGGCGACCGAGTCCGTGCGCGACGCCGGCGTGCGCGCGGTCCGGACCTCCGGCGCCGCGGTCGCCCACCAGCCGCTCTCGCTCCGCATCGACATCGGCTGCAGCGGCGGCCTCGCGTGCGACGCCGTCCCTGTCGTGGCCCGCGAGCTGCGCGAGCAGGGCGCGCCCACGACGCTCGCCACGGGCACGGCGCACGTCGAGGGCGGCGTCGGCACGGTCGAGCTCGGCGTGACGCTCGACCGCGCCGGCACCCGCATCCTCGAGGTGGCGATCAAGGCGCCGGACGGCGACGAGCTCCCCGAGAACGACGTCCGGTACGTCACGCTCGACGTCGCGCGCGATCGCATCCGGGTGCTCCACGTGGCGGGCCGGCCGACGTACGACGTGCGCGCGCTCCGCATGTGGCTCAAGGCCGACGCCTCGGTCGACGTCGTGGCCTTCTTCATCCTGCGCACGCCCGGCGACGAGGTGAACGCGTCGTCGGACGAGCTCGCGCTGATCCCGTTCCCCGTCGATGAGCTCTTCAGCGTCCACCTCTCGAGCTTCGACGCGGTCGTCCTGCAGGACTTCGACGCCGCGCCGTACGGCCTGACCAAGCACCTCCCGGCGCTGGCCCAGTATGTCGACAAGGGCGGCGGGCTCATCATGGTGGGCGGCCCGAACGCCTTCGTGTCGGGCAACTATGCGCGCACGCGGCTCGCCCGCGTCCTGCCGGTGGATCTCGACATCGGCCGCGCGCCCAAGGTGGATCTCGGCGCCTTCGTGCCGCGCATCACCGCCGCGGGCCGCGCGGCGCCGGTGCTCGCGCCGCTGCTCGCGCTGATCGGCGACGAGATGCCGGAGATGCCGGGGACCAACGTCGTCGGCGATCCGCTCCCCGGGGCGACGGTGCTGATGACGCACCCGACCCGCACGACGGCCTCGGGCGCGCCGATGCCGGTGCTCTCGCTGGGCGAGCACGAGAGCGGCCGGACGATCGCGCTGACGCTCGACGGCAGCCACCGCCTGCTCTTCAGCGCGTTCGCCTCGAGCTCCGCGGGCCGCGCGCACGGCGCGTTCTGGGACGCCCTGCTCGGCTGGCTCATGCGCGATCCGCGCTTCGAGCCTGCCGCGATCGAGCCGCGCGGCGGGTGCCTCGCGGGCGAGGAGACGGCGCTCGTGCTGCGCCCCCTCGCCGGGCAGCGCGGCGAGGCCAGGGTGACCATCGCGCGCCTCGGCAGCGGCGCGGTCGTGAAGACGCTGACCGCGCCGATCGGCGAGGGCGGCGAGCCGGTCGAGCTCGCCGCCGGTCGCCTCGAGCCCGGGGGGTATTCGGCCACGGTGGAGATCGTCCCGGAAGGCGCCGCCGGCGACGGAGGCGACCAGAAGCGGGCGGCGACGCGGCGCGATTTCGCGTGCGAGCGCGGCGGCGACGAGTGGGCCGATCCCCGCCCCGACGTCGCCCGCCTGGAGGCGATCGCCCGCGCGACGGGCGGCGCGTCGGTGCTCCCGTCGGGCGCCGGCTCGCTGTCGCTGCCTGCGGCGACGCAGGTGGCGACCGAGCGCCACGTCGCGCCGCTCCTGCCCCCCTGGGCCTGGACGCTGGCGGCGGCCGCGGCGCTCGGCGCGCACTGGATCGTGCGCCGGCGCGGGGGCCTCGCCTGAGGCGAGGGCGCCGGCCGGAGCCCTGGTCTCGTCTCAAGGGAACGACGGCTTCTCGAGCGGATCGGCCTTGTCGCCGACCCAGACCCTCAGCACCCCGAAGTGCGCGGCGTTCCCGGTGAAGCTCGCGTGATTCACGATGAGCAGCATCTGCGCCGGGTCGTTGAACGCCACGTTGGCGGGGGCGTCGAGGGGCATCTCCTCCCCTGGTGCGCTCTCGATGCGCGATACCTCGACCCCGTGCTCGTCGAGCACCGAGATCGCGTTGGCCGCCGCGAGCGTGACATAGAGCTTCCCCGACTTGCCGAACGCGAACCCGTCGGGCGCCTCGCCAGCATCGTAGTCGTGGACCAGCTCCAGATCGGCCTCTTCGGGGGCCTCGACGAGGGGGAGCCGGTAGATGGACCCCAGGCTCGTGTCCGACGGGGAGAACGACACCGAGAAATAGACGTGCTCCCGCTCCGGATCGAGCCGGATCCCGTTCACGCCGATCGGCAGGTCGCCGCTGCCGACGAGGGCGGCGCTCTGGAACCAGATCTCCGGCGCGCCGCCCCCGGGCGGGTAGCGGAAGATCGTCGCCTGCAGCGAGTCGGTCACATAGGCGTAACCCTCCTCGTCGAAGGCGATGTCGTTCGGCAGCGGCGGCGTCGGGAAGGGCGTCGGCGAGCACGCCTCTCCAGGCGCGGCCATCACGCACGCCGGCAGATCCGGCAGCGGAGCGCCGTAGCTCTCCTGAACATATCCATGTCCAGTCTTCCTGAAGCGCAGAAGGCCGAGCTGCGTGCTGAGCGCGTAGACCCGGCCGTCGTCGTCGACGGCGATGCAGCTCAGCGCATGCTCTTCGGCGAGCGCCTCGCCCGCCACCTGGATCGTGCTCTTGAGGACTTTGCTGTCCCTGTCGAATACGGAGATGGTCGACGGGCCTTGACCTGCGGTGCCGAACGTCGCTGGGCCGGAGACGTAGACCCGATTCCCATGGACCGCGATGCCTTCGGGGAACCCCGGAGCCGCCGGAGCCGTCGCGAACGTCTTGATCTCGCCGTAGCATCCCCCCTGCGCCAGCGCCGGACCCGGGATCAGCGGCGACACGGCGGAGAGGATCGCCAGCGCGCCGCAAGCCAACCATTTTCCGTTGGAGTGCGATGATTTTGACGTGACGGAATGCGGCATGTTCCCTCCATGGGTCCGTGGTTGCGGGACCGGAGTTGTCGGAATAGGCCGCGTCGAGAAGACAAAGTGCAAACTGCCTGGCTTCGTCAGGCTGACGATGCGGCCATGATAGCTGGAGTATATGCGGTTGAGCTGATTGGCTGTCGAGTCGAAATTCTTCGGTTCATGAAATATCAGGGAGGCCGCTGCCCGGCTGTTCGGTGACGCGCCGCGCGCGCCGCCCGTGCCGCCCGCGTCATGTTTCCCATGTGTGTCCGCGTAGTTGCGTGCTTGCGCCCTGGCTGCACAGCGCGGTCACGTCAGTCCACGTCGGTTCACGTCAGTCCACGTCGGTTCACGTCAGTCCACGCCAGTCCACGCCAGTCCACGTCGGTCCACGCCAGTCCACGCTCGTTGCGCAGTGCACGTGGCGACGAATGTGTGCAACGGGCGGAGAACGTGTCCTGGTGGCGTGTTGGTGAATGCTGCCGAGTGTTCCCGAAGGCATCCTCTGGCGCGCGGAGGTCCCCGCGGTCGAGGCGTCGCGCTAAGGCTGCGTCGGCCAGGCGACGCGCGTCGGCACGAGCCGGGGCTCGACGGTCCCGTCGCCCAGCTCGCCGTTCCTGTTGTCACCCCAGCAGAGCATCTCGCCCGTGCGCTTCAGCGCGCAGCTGTGGTCATCGCCGAGGGCCAGCTCGACCACGTCGGTCAGCCCGATCGACTCCGGAACGAGCGCCGGATCCTGCGTGCCGTTGCCGAGCTGCCCCTTCGCGTTGTCGCCCCACAGGAACACCTCGCCGCCCGCCAGCACCGCGCCGGAGTGCCTCGCGCCGAGCGAGATCCGGGTCACGTCCACGAGGTTCGGGATCTTCCGGGGATTCGCCTCGGAGATCACGACGCCAGTCCCGAGGCGGAACTGATCCCCCTTGCCCCAGCAGGAGGCCACGCCGCGCGCCGGCGCGGCGCACGTGTGCAAGGCGCCCGCGGCCGTGAGCGCGACGCTGGTGAGGCCCGCGACGGGCTGCGGGGTGTTCTGCTGGTTGAAGTTGCCGAGGCCGAGCTGGCCGCTCTCGTTGTGGCCCCAGCAGTTCATCGTGCGCTCGCCCAGCCGCTCTATCATGCCCGCGCAGGTGTGCGAGAGGCCGGCGCTCACCGAGTCCACGCCGTCCAGCATTACGGTGGGCTCGACCCGATCGACCTCGTCGCCGTAGCCCAGCTGGCCGGAGCTGCCCTCGCCCCAGCAATAGAGCTCGTGCGACGCCGTCACCGCGCAGGTGTGGGTCCCGCCGACGGCGACCTGGGTCGCGCCCGCGAGCTCCTTGGCGCGCACGGGGGAAGGGGAGTTCGTCGCCTCGCCGTCGCCGAGCTGTCCGCTGTTGCCCGCGCCCCAGCACGCCACCGCGCCGTCGCTGAGCACCGCGCAGGTGTGCGCGCGCCCCGACGAGATGCTCGCCGCGACCCTGGTGGCGCCGCTGAGGCCCATGACGGGCCTCGGGACCCGTCGATCCTGCTGCAGCGTCCCGTCGCCGAGGTTGCCCCAGGTGTTCCTGCCCCAGCACCAGACCGAGCCGTCGCTGAGCACCGCGCACGTGTAATTCGTGCCGGCCGCGATGTGCGTGGGCGCGACGCAGGCGCCCCGCACGCACTGGCCGCCGCAGGGCTTGTCGCACCTGCCGCAGTGCGCGGTGCTCGTGAGGAGGTCCTCCTCGCAGGCGTTCTCGGGGTCCTTGTCGCAGTTGCCGCGGTTCTCCTCGCACGCCGGCGACTGGCAGACCCCGTCCTGGCAGGTCGGCTCGCCGCCGAAGGTCGGGCAGGCGACGTCGCACGCGCCGCAGTGCTGCGCGTCCGTCATCGGGTCGACGCATGCGTCGCCGCAGACCATCCCGCCTCCAGGGCACCCGCCGCCGCTCCCGCCGCTCCCGCCGCTCCCGCCGCCGGTGCTCGAGCTCGTCGACGCGTCGGGCGGGCGCGCCGTGAACTCGTCGCCGCACGCGGCAAAGGCGATGGCGACGGCGGCAGCGGCAGGCACGTACGCCGCCGCGAGGGGCAGCGAGGCGAACGGGAGCCGGCTGGCCCGAGGTCGATGCGTGGAAGCCATGGAGGGCGTTCTTCCCTTGCGTTGAGGCGCGGCTGCGCCATCAGGCGCGGCGGCCTGCGACATTCTAGACGAAGTCGCGCGCCGAGAGCTCTCGCCGCACGCCGCGCCTGTCGCGCCGCGCGCCCGTCGCGCCGATCAGCGCGCCGCGACGAGCACCTCGTCGATCGGCGGCGCCTTCTCGAGCACGCCGAGGTCCACGAGCTGCTTCGCGAGCGTCTCCCAGCGCTCGCTGGTCATGACGCCGAGGCCCTTCTCCTTGGTCTCGGTGGTCTCGATGAGCGGCCGCTGCGCCTCGGCCGCGGCGACGAAGGTCTCCGCGTCCATCGAGGTGTTGAGCTTGGCCATGATCTCGTTGGACCGCGCCGGATCCTGGAGGTATGTGCGCCAGCCCTCGCGCGTCGCGCGGACGAACGCGCGGACGCGCTCCGGGTTCTCCTTCCAGAGGGCTGCGCGCGTGATCACGACCACGACGTACGGGTTGAACCCCTCGCTGGCCACCAGGAACGCGGCGGGATCGCTCCCCTTGCGCTTGGCCGCGATCGGCTCGGCGGTGATGAAGCACTGCTGGGAGAAGTCCTTGTCGGCGACGAAGCGGGCGACGCCGCCGTCGTACGGCACGACCTTCACCTTGTCGAACCCGTACTTCTTCTTGAGGTACGCGGCGTAAGGCAGCCCCGGCTCGATCGCGAGCGTGCCCGACTTGAGGATGTCGGCGATGCTCTTCGCGCCGCGGCTCTCGTGGGTCATGATGGCCTGCGGCGAGGTCTGGAACACGGCGAAGAGGGGGAGCACGTCCGCGCCGCGGGCGCGGGCGGTGAGCACCTCGTCGGCGCCGGAGATGCCGAAATCCACCTGCCCGCCGGCCACCATCTGGACGACCGGCACGCCGGCGCCGCCGCCGAGGATCTCGACGTCGAGCCCCTCCTTGGCGAACGCGCCCGACTCGCGCGCGGCGTAGAACCCGCCGAACTCGGGCTCCGGGACCCAGTTGAGGGCGAGCTTCACCTTCGCGGCCGGCGCGTTGGGGGCGGGCGCGGCCGGCGCGCTCTGCGCAGGCGCGGCCGGCGCGCTCCCTTGCGGGGACGCGGACGAGGCGCGCCCGTCGCCTTCCGGCGCCTGCGAGCGCGAGCAGGCGGGGGCGAGGAGGGGGACGGCGGCGAGGGACGCGAGGCGTCGCAGGAACAACCGGCGGCTGTCGGGGAAGTGCATCAGCGATTGATCTCCGAAGGATGCCAGCGCCGCAAGAGCCGCCTGCCGGCGAGGTCGACGGCGCCGAACAGCGCGAGGCCGAGCCCGGAGGCGAGCAGCACGGCGGCGAAGAGCAGATCCGTGCGCAGCTGGCGGTAGGCGGAGAGGACCAGGATGCCCAGGCCGGCGGCGTCCTCCGAGAAGCCGGCGACGAACTCCCCGACGATCGCGCCGATGACGGCGAGGCCCGCCGCGATCCGGAGCCCCGTCACGAGGTGGGGGAGCGCCGAGGGCAGCTCGAGCTTGCGGAGCGTGGCGAAGCGGCCGGCGCCGTAGAGCCGGAAGAGATCCCGCAGCGCGGGCTCGACGGAGCGCAGGCCCGCGAGCGTGTTCGCGATGACAGGGAACACGGAGACGATGAACGCCGAGACCGCGACCGCGCGCAGGCCGGGGCCGCACCAGAGCACGAGCAGCGGGGCGATGGCGACGATCGGGACGGTCTGCAGGAAGACGGTATAGGGATAGAGCGCCCTCTCGAGCGGGCGCGACGAGGCGAGCGCGATGGCGGCGAGCACGCCGACCGCGGCGCTGAGGAAGAAGCCCGCGAGCGCGGCCTTCGCCGTCGTGACGGCGCCGGCGAGCAGGGGGGCGGCGTTCATCGCGCCCGCCCGCGCCACGTCCGAAGGGGGCGGCAGGAGGTAGGCAGGGACGCTGAGCGCCCGGGCGAGCGCCTCCCAGAGCGCCAGCAGGATCACGAGCGCGGCGAGCGGCGGCGCGACGGCATGGAGCGGGGTGGGTCGCACGGCTCGGCCCTCTCTAGCGCGAGGCCGCCGCGCCAGGAAGATGCTGCGGTGCAAGAAATCAGGCTCGTCCGTGGCCCGGCGCCGAGCGACGCGCGTGCCGAGCCACGGGAGAGGTGAGTGGGGAGCTTCGTCGACGCGGGCTGTGAGCCGCGCCGAGCGCGGCCCCGCTCGGTCCGGCTACTTGCCCTTCTTCGCGGGCGCGGCCGGAGCAGGCGACGCCTTGGCGGTCGCGGCTGCCTTCTTCTGGTTCTTCTCCGCCGTGTCCTGCTTCTTCTGTCGCTCTTTGGCCTTCGGAGATTTGTCACCCATGGGAGCACCGCCTCGGTGGATGTGTTTGTATTATCCGCCTTGACCGAGGCTAGCACCATCTCCGGCGGCGCAGTCACGAACTTTGTCTTTCGCGAGCGCTTATGTCTCGGCTTCTCCACGTCTCGTCTGGTCTCGTCTCGCCTCGTCTCGCCTCGTTTCGCCTCGTTTCGCCTCGTCTCGCTGCCTCGTCGGTTTGTCTCTGGGTTGCCTCTCCCGCCGGCAGGCAGGGCGCAGGGAAACCGTCGATGTGTTGGCTCGGGCCCTTGCTGGTTCCGGCGGATGCGTGGCTGCTGCGGGCGTCCGAGACGTGAATCGCGCCGGCCTGGCGCTCGCGTGCGCGCGTCCCTCCGATCGGTGAGGGGCCTGGTGCCCCCGCTGCCGCCGGGCTCGCTTGCCGGCATCGAGGGGCGGCGCTACGAAGGCGCCGCGTGTTCAAGGCCATCCTCTGGGACAACGATGGAGTCCTCGTCGACACCGAGGGGCTTTACTTCCAGGCGACGCGCGAGACGATTGCGTCGGTCGGCGTCGATCTCACCCTCGACGACTATCGCCAGCTGTTCCTCGTCGAGGCGCGCGGCGCCTGGCACCTCGCCAGCGCTCGCGGGGTCGACGAGGCGGGCGTGCGGCGGCTGGCCGACGAGCGGGATCGCCGCTACCTCGAGCTCGTCGCGGGCGGAGACACGCTGTTGCCGGGCGCGCGAGAGGTCGTCGCGGAGCTCGCCGCGCGCTTTCGCATGGCGATCGTCACGAGCAGCAAGCCCGAGCCGTTCCACCGGGCGCACGCGGCGACGGGCCTCCTGCGGTGGTTCGAGTTCGCGCTCACGCGGGATCAGTACGCGCGCGCCAAGCCGGATCCCGAGCCGTACCGGATCGGCTGCGAGCGGCTGGGGCTCGCGGCGCGCGATGTCCTCGTGATCGAGGACTCCGAGCGCGGGCTCCGGTCGGCCAAGGCCGCGGGCCTGACGTGCTGGGTCGTCCCGTCGCCGCTCACGGCGCCGTCGGACTTCACCGGCGCGGACGCGGAGCTCGGATCGCTGCGCGAGGTGCTCGCCCGCCTCCGAGGAGCGTGAGCGCGACCTCACGTTTGCGCGATGAGGTAGCTCACAGCGCCCATGTGTGCGCGCCGCCGCCGCGCCGCGTCGCCCCGTCCCTCCCCCTGGATTTTTGCACGCTGCACATCTGCTGGGTGCATGACCATCTGGCGGTTCACGAACGGTTCGTGGCACCTTCGGGCCCGTGGCTTCCGGTGACGGCATCTCGCTCATCGAGCTCGTCGTCCTCGGCTGGTCCTCGGCCACCGCGGCGCCGGCGCCGATCCCCATTCGCATCGACTTCGATGCCCCGGCGGACTGCTCGACCGCCGACGAGTTCTACGAGGGCCTCCGTGCCCGGTCGGACCGCGTGCGCCTCGCGACGGACGGAGAGGACGGCTGGGGTGTCCGCGTCCGGCTGAGCCGCGGCGGGGCTGGGGTCCACGGCGAGCTGCGCGTCGTTCACGCAGGCGGCGAGACCGACACGCGGATCGTCGATGCCACATCGTGCGACGTCGTGGTCCAGGCGCTCTCGCTCACCGCGGCGCTCTCGCTCGACGAGGTGGTCGAGGTGACCGCGCCCCTCGCTCCCCCTGCGCCGCCGCCGCCCGCTGTCCCCCCTGCGCCGCCGCCCGCCCCGCGAGAGGCGCCTTCGCTCAAGTTCGCGCTCGGCGCGCACGTGGTGGTCACCCAGGTCATCGCACCTCATGCGAGCCTGGGCGCAGCCCTCGGTGCCCGGGTGACCCCGCACGTCGAGGGCCCGTTGAGCCCTTCGTTCGGCCTCTCGCTGATGTACGCGCGGAACGACCTGCTGTCGGGCGGCGACAGCGTCCTCATCCAGTGGGCGGCCGCGGCCCTCTCCGCGTGCCCGGTGCGCTGGCAGCTCGGTCCCATCGTCAGCGCAGAGCCGTGCGTCGTCGCCGCCGGCGGCTGGCTCGCGGCGGCGGGACGAGGTATCTCGAACCCGGAGTCCGTCGTGCGATCGTGGTGGAGCGCGGGAGGCTTCGCGCGCGCCGCTGCGCTCCTCGGCGGGGGCACCGCCCTCGAGCTCGAGGCCGGCGTCCTCGTGCCGCTCGTTCACCGGCGGTTCACCATGGGGTGGTCGGCAGAAACCGTCGGCGAGACTCCGGTGATCTCGCCGCTCGTTGGCGTTGGAATCGTGCACAACTTCTAAGCCAGGATTCTGTGATCACTCCGACTCGCGCTGGGAATTATGACCCATGGACGGCATCCGGAAGCTGGGCCGCAGGCACGTCGCTCCCCCCGACCCGAGGACAATGTTCCGCTCTGGCTGTCTCCCATTGCTTCCCGGTAGACTCCGTTCTCCACTGGTCTCATGTCTCGCCTCGCGGTGAGTATGGTTGCCGACGTCATGACATCGCCTGCTTTGCCTGACAGCGAGCCGGCGAGCGTGGCTCCATCGGCGGCGAACGTGAAGCAGCGGGACGCGCGCCTGCGACGGATGGTGGACGCTCATCTTGACTTCATCGGGCGGGTGCTCCGCAACGCGGGGACCCCTGCTGCCGAGATCGACGACGCGGTGCAGCGCACCTTCATCGCCGCCGCGCAGCGGCTGGACGACGTCCGGCCGGGCGCAGAGAAGAGCTTTCTTCTCCAGACCGCGCTTCACGTAGCCGCCCACGCGCGCCGCAGCGCCGCGCGCCGGCGGGAGTTCCCCGCGGCCGAGCCGCCGGAGGTTGTGGACGCTGCGACACCCGAGCAGCTCACCAGCCAGAAACACGCGCGCCAGATGCTCGATCAGGTCCTCGACCAGATGGAGTCCGATCTGCGGACCGTGTTCGTGCTGTACGAGTTCGAGGAGATGAGCATGGTGGAGATCGCCGGCGTGCTGGGGATCCCGCAGGGCACCGTGGCCTCTCGGCTGCGAAGGGCCAGGGCCGATTTTCGTGAGCGCGTCCGCGCGCTGGAGCTCGTTTCGACGAGCGAGGTGAGACGATGATGGAACCACGTCGCCTACTGGAGGAGAGCGACAACCCGCTCGAACGCGCGCTGCTGAGCGCAGGCGCGTCGTATCCCACGTCACCGGAGACGCGCGCGAAGACGCTGGCCGCGCTGGGGCTCGCCGGCGCCGCCGCCCTGTCGGCCAGCGTGGCGGCGCCTGCGGCGCTCTCCGCGGCAGGGGTGTCCGCTACGTCCTCGTCGCTCGCCATGAAGCTCGGCTGGACCAAGATCCTCGTCGCGCTCTCGACGATGGGGATGCTCGCCGGCATCCCGGCGGGCTACCTCGCCTGGCGCGGGCAAGACGCGCCGGAGGTCGCCGCGGCGCACCTCTTCGGCCCCGCGCTCGCCGACCCGGTCGCGCAGACGGCGGCGCAGGCGCCTGCCTCGGCGCCAGCGCCGGTGGAGGCGCTCGCGGAGGAGACGATGGCTCCGGCGCCTGCGGCTGGCAGCAGCGTTGCGGTCACGAAGCTCGATCCGAAGCCGTCCGGTATGCGCGCCCTGGAGGCGGAGCTCGGCGCGCTGGACGCGGCGCGCACGATGCTCGCGAGCGGGAACGCGCGAGGCGCGCTCTCGCTCCTGGACGCCTACTCCAGGGCGCATCCGCGCGGGCGGCTGAGCCTCGAGGCCGAGGTCCTGCGGATCGACGCGCTCGCGAAGAGCGGCCGCTCCGACGCTGCCTCGCAGCGCGCCGCGGCATTTCTTCGCCGGCATCCGAACAGCGTGCTTGCTTCCCGGGTACGGCGCTATGTAAACAACTAAACCCTGGGTCATGCGTTGCCCTGCCCTCCTCCGTTCGTTCCGCGCAGCTTCCGGCGTCGCCGGTGCCTGGATGGCGGTGTGTGTGCTGCCTGGGTGTGTGACCACGGTGGATTCTCTCGGCTACGACCGGATGAGCAGCGATGAGCTCGGCCCGCTGACGGGCCCCTCCGAGTACCCCAACGCGTTCCGCGACGTGCTCGGCAAGACGGACGAGGAGATCGCGGCCAAGATCGAGGACAGCTTCAATCAGCTCTTCTACGGCGATCGCAACAACGAGACCGTCTACTACCCGGTGCCCGGCACCGAACAGGCCTACATCTGGGACGACTACCACAATAACGTGCGCTCCGAGGGCATCGGCCTCGGGATGATCATCACGGTCGAGCTCGACAAGCGAGACGAGTTCGACCGGATCTGGAGATACGCCAAGTCCACACTCCGGTTCAAGTCCGGTCCCAGCGAGGGGTACCTCATGTCGTGGTGCGACACCCCGCTCGGCACGGTGGCGTGCATCGATCCTTTCGGCCTCCAGCAGATCGCGATGGCGCTGTTCTTCGCCCACGGCCGCTGGGGGAGCGACACCGGGACCATCGACTATGGGCTGGACGCGATCAACCTGCTCGAGGTGATGCGCCACAAGGAGGCCCTGAACGGGGGGGTCACCTCGGGGGTGACCAACCTGTTCGATTCGACGACGAAGCTCGTCTACGACTACCCGCACGTCTCGGTGGTGGACGTCACCCGTCCTTCCATCGAGATGCCCGCCTATTACGAGCTCTGGGCGCAGGCCATGCGCGACCCCTTCTGGTCCGAGGCTGCCGCCAGCGCGCGCACCCACTGGCAGGAGGCCGCGCACCCGAGCACCGGGCTCATCCCTGTGCGCACCCACTTCGACGGCACGCCGGTGCTCAACTGGGACTACTTCGGCTCCGAGGCCTACCGCACGCAGCTGAGCCTCGCGCTCGACCACGTCTGGTTCGGCGTCGACCCGTGGCAGGTGGAGGAGGCGGACCGGCTGCTCGGGTTCTTCTCGAAGCTGGGCATCGACAAGTACGGCGCGGTCTTCAAGATCAACGGCGCGGTGCTCAGCGCCACGCCGGAGTCGGCGCTCATCTTCATGAACGGGGTCACCGGGCTGATCGCGACGAACGACGATCGCGCCGACTATATCGAGGCGGTGTGGACGACGCCGCCGGCGACCGGGGAGACCCGCTACTTCTCGCGGTTGCTCCACATGCTCTCGCTGTTGACGCTGAGCGGGCAGTATCGCGTGTACTGATCCGGCGCGCGGGCATCTCCTCCCGCGCAGGCCGCGCGGCGCTCGCTCGAGCGCCGGAAGAGCGTCGCCCTCGCCGACCGGCCGCAGCCGCGGGTAGAGCGCGACCGAGCTCGTGATGTGATCTCGCTTATGTCAAGCGAAAACGGGCACCATGGAAGGGAGCCGCTCCGATGGCGGGCGACGGCATGGGCGCCGGCGGGGGGTCCAGGGGAGCGCGCTCGAGCCTGGCTTCTCGATGGCCCCTGAGGGGTCTGCCGGAAGGGGATGGTGATGCCATCGGAGACCGGCGTTGGTTACAATGAGCGCCAGATGAAGCCTCTCCGCGCAGCTCGTCCTCTCGTGATCTCCACGAAGTCCCTTGTTGCCCTCGTCCTCTCCGCGTCGCCGGCCGTCGCGCTCGGCGCGGGCTGCGGCGTGGCGGACAGCGTGCCGAGCCCGAGCGCCGGCGCGTACGAGGGGACAGACCATGAGCCGACCGGCACGGGCGCCGCGAGCAGCAGCGCCGCGAGCAGCGGCGCCGGGCCGAGCGGCGGGGGCGCCGCGGGCCCCGGAGCGAGCTCGGGCGCGGGGCGCGCCGAGGTCATCGGGACCGTCGTCTCTCGCCATGATGTCGTCAGGATCATCGCCCTCGGCGACACCGGCGAGGGAAACCTCGCGCAGAACCAGGTCGCCGATCGGATGAGCGAGAAGTGCGTCGAGGTCGGGGGCTGTCATGCCGTGATGATGAACGGCGACAATTTCTACGACCACGGCGTGGTCGACACGAGCGATGCGCAGTGGGGTCCCAAGTTCGAGCAGCCCTACGACAGGCCCGGCCTGAACGGCCTCCCGTTCTATGCGGTGCTGGGGAACCACGACCACGGCCCCAGCAGCAACGGCGCACGGCAAGCGCAGATCGACTACTCTCAGCTGCCCGTGGGCGACGGGCCCGGCATGCGGCTGACCGGCAAGTGGCACATGCCCGCCTCGTATTACGACGTTCGCGTCGGCGACGTCCATCTCTTCGGGATCGATACCGTCGACTTCACCTCCGATGACCAGGCGCGCGACATGAGCGCCCGGGTCGCCGCCTCGGACGCCACGTGGAAGATCGTTTTCGGTCATCACCCCCGCTTCACGTCCGGAGCTCACGCCTCGGACAACCCGTCGCTCGGGGCGAGCGGGATGTTCGCCATGCAGCAGGCCATCTACTGCGGGGCCGACATGTACATGGCCGGCCACGACCACAACCTCGAGTTCATCGACAAGGGGCGAGACGAGAGCTGCCCGAGCACCTATTTCGCCATCAGCGGCGCCGGCTCGAAGACCCGCGCGGTGTCCCCCTCGGTCCCGACCGAGCGGGGGCAGCTCTTCTTCACCGACAAGACCGAGGGCTTCGCCTATCTGCGGTTCGAGGGGAGGAACCTCCTGTTCGAGTTCATCGACAAGCAAGGCGTGGTGATCTTCAC
Source organism: Sorangium sp. So ce281 (assembly GCF_051527395.1). Taxonomy (NCBI): domain Bacteria; kingdom Pseudomonadati; phylum Myxococcota; order Polyangiales; family Polyangiaceae; genus Sorangium; species Sorangium sp. So ce281. Next base: position 7,283,933 of record NZ_CP150322.1, on the reverse strand, counting down.
GACGACCATGGCCAAGTGAGCGGGCGCCGCGGTCGACGGCCGAGCGTTGCCCCGGCCGTCAGCGGCGCTCGTCGTCGCGCGGCGCGCCGTCGCGCTCGTCATCGCGCTCGTCGTCGCGCTCGTCATCGCGCTGGTTCCCGAACGAGATCGTGTTCTCGGTGCCCGCGAGCATCCGCCGGATGTTCGGGATGTGCTTCAGCCAGACGAGCGCGGCGAGGAGCAGCGAGAGGCAGAGGGCCGGGGCGGCCCGCTCGCCGAGCAGCCAGAGGAAGAGGGGCAGGGCGAGGGCGCCGGCGAGGGAGCCCGCCGAGACCATGCGAGTCGCCCGCACGACGACCGCGAAGACGGCCAGCGTGGCGAGCGTGGATCGCGGCGCCAGCACGAGCAGGACACCGCAGGACGTCGCGACGCCCTTGCCGCCCCGCATCCCGAGGAAGACCGTGTAGTCGTGGCCCAGCACCGCGATGAGGCCGCCCGCCGCGGCGACCCACCCGCCCGGCGCGACGGAGAGCCACGACGCGAGGGGCCCGGCGACGAGCGCGCCCTTCGCCACATCCGCGGCCAGGACGGCCAGGCCAGGCCCCCAGCCGAAGGCGCGCAAGACGTTCGTCGCGCCGATGTTCCCGGAGCCGACCTCGCGGAGGTCGACCCCTTTGACGAACCGGGCGAAGAGGTAGCCTGTCGGGATCGCTCCGAGGAGGTAGGCAAGGGCCAGGTAGAGTGCCGTCATTGGCCGTCATCGGGCGCCTCCATGCCCGCGCTCACGGCGGGTGTAGCACGCGCGCCGCGTCGAGCGCGCGCCAAAGGCCCCATGTCCCGGTGGCGATCGTGGTATTCTGCGAGGATGGCTGACCTGGCGCCCGTCTCGACCCGGAGTGGCCGCGCCCCCAAGATCGCGCTCGTCCTGGCCGGCGGCGCCGCCCGCGGCGCTTACGAGGTCGGCGTGGCGCAGCACATCCTCGAGGACGTCTCTCGCGATCTCGGCCGCGAGGCGCCGCTCGATATCCTGTGCGGCACCTCGGTCGGCGCCATCAACGTCTGTGGGCTCGCCGCGTTCGCGGACGAGGCGCGGAGCCGCGCGCGGCGGCTCGCCGCGGTGTGGACGCGCCTGCGCATCGACGACCTCGTGCGCCTCGACGTGCGCGGCGTGCTCGCGGTCGGGCACGACCTGCTCCGCGGGGGCGCCGCGGGCACGCCGTCGAGCGGCGGCCGCGCCGCGCTCCTCGACACGTCGGGCCTCGAGCGGCAGATCGCGGAGGCCGTGCCCTTCGAGCGGATCGACGGCCACCTCGAGAGGGGGCTCCTGTCGGCGCTGACCGTGTCGACGACGCTGGTCAAGAGCGGCCGCACGGTCGTCTTCGTCCACCGCCGCGAGCCCGGCCTGCCGCCCTGGAGCCACGACCCGACGATCTCCCCCCGCGCCACCGCGATCCGCGCGCAGCACGCGCTCGCCTCGTCCGCGCTCCCCATCCTGTTCCGCCCGGTGAACATCGACGGCGAGCTCTACTGCGACGGCGGGCTGCGCCAGAACGTCCCGCTGTCGCCCGCGCGGCGCCTCGGGGCCGACGGCGTGATCGTGGTCAATCCGCGGTACATCGAGCCCGCGTCGAGCGCGGCCGAGCGCGACGCGCCGGGCCTCCCCGGGCCCCTCTTCCTGCTCGGCAAGACGCTGAACGCGCTGATGCTCGACCGGATCGACAACGACCTGGCGCGCCTCGAGAGCATCAACGGGATCCTGGAGGCGGGGCGGCGGCGCTATGGCGAGGGCTTCATCGGCGAGCTCAACGACGAGCTCGGGCTGCCGCCGGGGCGCGCGCTCCGGCCGATGCGGTCGCTGCTCATCCGCGCCTCCAAGGACATCGGCAGCCTGGCGGCGGAGTTCGTGCGCTCCCCGGCGTTCCGCGCGCGCACCACGAGCGTGCTCGGCCGCGTGATGCGGCGCCTCGCCGAGGGAGACGAGCAGCGCGAGGCCGACTTCCTGTCCTACCTGCTGTTCGACGGGGAGTTCGCCGGGGCGCTCATCGAGATAGGCCGCGCGGACGCGCGCGCGCGGCACGAGGAGCTGTGCGCGTTCTTCGAGCGGGCGCTGAGGCCGGGCGGGTTCGAGGAGCGGGCGCCCTGAGGGGGCCTGGAGACACAGGCACGCTCTGGATCCGTCCGGATCCTCTCGGGCGCTGAGGCTCCAGCCGACGTCGGGGCGCTCGGCGCCTACCTCGGCGCGAGCGCCGCGCGGCCGCGGCGCCCGGTGTAGACTCGCGCCGCGAGATGGCACCTTCGGATCCCTTCGGCTGGGTGGGCGCGACGATCGGCGGCAAGTACCGGCTCGACGCCGTGGTCGGCGAGGGCGGGTTCGGCGTCGTCTACCGCGGCCAGCACCTCGGGTTCGACGAGCCGGTCGCGGTCAAGTGCCTGAAGCTGCTCGGATCGCTGGCCCCGGCGGAGCGCGCGTCCTTCCAGCGGATGCTCCTCGACGAGGGGCGGCTCCTCCACCGCCTCTCCCGGGCGAGCGCCGGCATCGTGCAGGCCCTCGACACCGGCGCCGCGGTCTCGCCGTCGGGCGAGTGGACGCCTTATCTCGTGCTCGAGTGGCTCCATGGCGTGCCGCTCGACCGCGAGATCGCCGAGCGGCGCGCCCGCGGCGAGGCGGCGCGCCCGCTCGCCGAGGCGGTCGCCCTGCTCGCGCCCGCGGCGTACGCGCTCGAGAGCGCGCACGCGCAGGGCGTCGCCCACCGCGACGTCAAGCCGGCCAACCTGTTCCTCGCGGAGATCGGCGGCCGGCGCACGCTGAAGGTCCTCGACTTCGGCATCGCCAAGGTGCTCGGCGAGCTCTCGAGCATGACGCAGGCGATGGCCGAGACAGGGAGCGCGCTCCGGGCCTTCACCGTCCATTACGGCGCGCCGGAGCAGTTTCACCACCGCTTCGGCGCGACCGGGCCGTGGACCGACGTCTTCGCGCTCGCCCTGGTGCTCATCGAGGTCGCCTCGGGCAACCGCGCCCTCCTCGGCAGCGACGTCACGCAGCTGTACATCGCCGCGACCGATCCGGCGTTCCGCCCGAGCCTGGGCGGCGCGGGCGTGAGCGCGCCCGACGCCGTCGAGGCGGTGGTGCGCCGCGCGCTCGCGATCGACCCGCGGGAGCGCTACCGCACGGCAGGCGAGCTCTGGGGAGCGCTCGAGGCCGCGATGGCGGCGGCCGCGCCCGCCGGCGCGGGCGCGCTTGCAGCGGGCAGCCCGCCTGCGGGCGCTGCGGCGCTGGGCGCGGCGGGGGCGGAGCGCGTGGCCGCCAGCTCGCCCGCCGGCGCGCCGCCCACGTCCGCCGGCGCGCCGCCCACGTCCGCCGGCACGCCGCCCACGTCCGCCGGCACGCCGCCCACGTCATCCCTCACGACGATCCGCGGCCTGGCGACGAGCGCGCCGCCGCAGGCTGCCCCGCAACCGGCGCCGCCCCCTCCCGCGCCCCACGCCGCCAGGGCCGCCCCGCGGCGGCGCCTGTTGCCCGCGCTCGTCTCGGCGGCCGCGCTGGCCGCGGCGGGCGCAGGGGCCGTCGCGTTCGCCCGCCGCCGCGCCCCCGACGACGCGCGGCCGGCGCGCGCGTTCGGCGGCCTGACCGCGCCCCGGATGAAGGCGCCGCCCCCGCCCGACATGGTCCGGCTGCCGGCGGGCCGCTTCACGATGGGCAGCGCAAAGGGCGGCAAATCCGAGCGCCCGCCCCACGAGGTGACGCTGACCCGCGCGTTCGACGTCGATCGCACCGAGGTGACGGTCGCCGCCTACCAGCGCTGCGTCGAGGCGGGCCGGTGCACGCCGAGCGGCCTGCACGGCCCCCGCGCGACCGACGCCGACGTCGAGCAGCGCGGCGCGCTCTGCACCGCGGCGGATCCCGCGAAGTCGCAACACCCGATCTCGTGCGTCGACCAGGCGCAGGCGGCCGCGTACTGCGCCTTCGCCGGCAAGCGGCTCCCGACCGAGGCCGAGTGGGAATACGCCGCGCGCGGCGCCGACGGCCGCGAGTATCCGTGGGGCAACGAGCCGCCAGGGTGCGCGCACGCGGTCGTGTCTCGGCCTCCCGGGCAGGGCTGCAGCGGGCGCGGCCGTGGCACCCAGGAGGTCGGCTCGGCCAAGGCCGGAGCGAGCCCGTCGGGCGCGCTCGACATGGCGGGCAATGTCTGGGAGTGGGTGGCCGACGGCTGGGACCCGGGCGTGTATGCCAGAGGCGCCCAGACGGATCCCCAGGTGCCGGCGACCGGCAGCAGGGGCGTGCTCCGGGGGGGATCGTGGGACTTCTCCGCGAGCACGGCAAAAGCGACGTTCCGGCTGGCGTACGATCGTGAGGCAGGCGACGTCTCGACCGGGTTTCGGTGCGCTCGCTCGGTCGATTGAGCATGAGGTCGCCGGAGCGGGCGGCAGGGAAGCGCGGGTCAGCCGGCCAGGCTCATTTCAGCCGCGCCCGGGATAGGCTATCTATCCCATCTTGGTCGAACGTCGGTCCACACGCCGATCGCGAGGTAGGATGTCGGGACAGGTAGATCCGCGCGATCGGGCGCACGAGACCAGGTCACCGCGCGCACGTCCTCCCATGCGGGCCGGCGAGATCGACCTCGCGCAGGAGCCTGGTGACGCCGCTTCCTCACCGGTCAACCCCTGCTGCGCCCACAGGAGCCCATGCAAGAATCCGAGAAGCTGATCTCCATCGAGGAAGGCCGGATGCAACGCGTCATCGATGCGGTCGCGCTCGCGTCCACGGGAGAGGTCGAGCTCGCGCTGAAGCAGCTGGCGGCGGTCGAACACGACGCCTTCGGGGTGATCGAGGAGGCGCTGCGCGTCTTTCTCTCCGAGCTCTCCGCGACCACGCAGCAGAAGAGCCAGGCGCTCGCCGCGCTCGCCGCCTCGAAGCGCGAGCTCGAGCATCAGCTGGACACCATCCAGCGCCAGGAGTGCGCGATCCGGGAGCTCTCGGTGCCGATCATCGACATATGGCACGGCATCCTCACGCTCCCGCTCGTCGGGCTGTTCGACTCGGTGCGCGCCGTCGAGGTGACCGAGCGGCTCCTCGTGCGCGTGGCGGAAGACAGCGACGTCGAGTGGGTGATCCTCGATCTGACCGGCGTCACGCTCATCGACTCCATGACCGCCCAGCACCTCATCAAGCTGGCTCAGGCGGTGCAGCTCCTCGGCGCGCGCTGCGTCCTCACCGGCCTGGGCGGTCATGTCGCGGAGACGCTCGTCACGCTCGGCGTCGCGTTCGACGAGCTGAACCCGATGCGCAGCCTGCGGGAGGGGCTCAGGTTCTGCCTTGCGCAGCGGGGGCGCGCGATCTCACCGCGGTGAGCCGCGGAGCTCCGCTTCGTGCGGCGTCGCCTTTGCGGAGCGCGGCCGGTGTGGCAAGGGATATTCTGGTGCAGCCCATGGAGAACGCGACGATCCCCGCTCGCTTCCAGGACACCGCAGACGCCCGCCGTCGCTTCGGCGACCAGCTCGATCGCCTGGGGCCCTTCCTGCTCCGCGTCGATCCGGTCGCCGACGCCGTCGTGGACGCGTTCGCGTCGATGCCGCCGGGCCAGGGCTTCCGCCTCCTGGAGGCTGCCCTCGCGCGCGGCATGCGCGGCATGGACGACGACCGCGCGGCGAAAGAGGCCCCGGCCGAGCTGCGGGCGCTCTTCGCGTCGGTCGATCGCGTGCCCCTCTGGGTGGACTGGGAGGCGGTGAACCGCGGCGGGGCGGCGTTCCTGCGCACGGGCGTCCTCGGCGGGATCCTGCTCGCGATGCAGTCGCTCATCCTCGGGTACGCGTCGCCCGGCGGGAACAAGCCGCTGGTCTTCTCGGGGAGGCTCCGCGAGCAGGCCGAGCGCCGCCTCGCCGAGACGAGCCGGTTCGTCTACGCCGTGAGCCAGGCGAACGGAATGCGCCGCTCCGGCGAGGGCTTCGCGATCACCGTCAAGGTGCGCGTCATGCACGCGCAGGTGCGGCGCCTCATCCGCGCGAGCGGCCGGTGGCAGGCGGCCCTCTGGGGCGAGCCGATCAACCAGCACGACATGGTGGCGACGGCGCTGCTCTTCTCGGTCGCGGTCATCGACGGCCTCGACAAGCTCGCCTACCGCTTCGCGCCCGCCCAGAGGGAGGATCTCGTCCACCTCTGGCGCTACGTGGCCCACGTCATCGGTGTCGAGCCGGAGCTCATCCCCGGGTCCTACGCCGAGGCGCGACGGCTGGCCGAGATGATCTTCGCGACGCAGGGCGCGCCGGACCACGACTCGCGCATGCTCGTGGACGCGCTGCTCACCCGCAGGGTGCGCAGCGCGCGAACCGACGGCGAGCGCCGGAGCGCCGAGCGGTTCATGGCCATCTCCTGCGGCCTCTCCCGGGCCGTGCTGGGCGATGAGCTCGCCGAGCAGCTCGGCGTGCCCCGGCAGCGCTCGTCCCTCGTCGTGCCGCTGCTCCGCGCGGTCGCCGCCGCGTCGAGCCGCGCGCACGCGCTGCCGCCCCTGCAGGGTCTCGCGCTCGACCTCGGCGACCTCCGCTGGCGGCGCGTCATCTCGATGGGCCTCGGCGGCCGCCCGGCCGACTTCGCGCCCCCGGAGCGCCTCGCCGGCAGCGGCACCTGAGCGGTCGCGCCGCTCGCGGGCCGCGGCGGCCGCGGCGCCGGATGTCCAGGGCGACGGCGTGCGAGCGGGCGCGGCCGTCGGGGTTGAACCGCCCTCCGGTTCTGCGGTACGAGACCTCCCGCATGGAGATCATCCCTTACGGCGGTTGGAAGCGCGCCGCGCGCCTCGTCTGCGGTGACACGGAGCTCGTCGTCACGCTCGACATCGGCCCGCGCATCATCCGGTACGGCGTCATCGGCGGTCCGAACGAGTTCTCCGAGATCCCCGAGGACATGGGCGCGACAGGCGGGACCCAGTACAGGTTCTACGGCGGCCACCGGCTCTGGATCGGCCCCGAGGACGAGCAGCGGACGCTGCAGCCCGACAACGATCCCGTGCAGCACCGGGAGGAGAACGGCGCGCTCGTGCTCCGGACCGCGCCGGACAGGTACGGAATGCAGAAGGAGGTCCGCATCGCGGCGGACGCCGCGGCGGGCAGGTTCGTCATCGATCATGCGATCGAGAACCACAGCGCCTATGCGGTCGAGTTCGCCCCGTGGTCGCTCTCCGTGATGGCGGGCGGCGGCGAGTGCCTGTTCCCGCAGGCGCCGTTCGTCCCGCACCCCGATCGCGTCTTGCCGGCGCGGCCGCTCGTGCTGTGGTCGTACTCCGACATGGCCGAGCCGCGGTGGACCTGGGGCAAGCGCGTGATCCGCCTGCGGCAGGTCGCGGGCAAGGGGCCGCAGAAGGTGGGTGCGCTCGTGACCCAGGGCTACGCGGCGTACGCGAACCACGGGAACGTGTTCCTGAAGCGGTTCCCGTTCATCGAGGGCGCCACGTACCCGGACATGGGGTGCAACTTCGAGACGTTCACGAACGCGGACATGCTCGAGATCGAGTCGCTCGGCCCGCTGCAGCGCGTTGCGACCGGCGCCCGCGCGGAGCACCGGGAGGCGTGGTATCTCCTCAAGGGCGTTCAGCCGCCCGCCGAGGACGGCGCGTGCGCGGACTGGCTCGTGGCGGCGGCGAAGGACAGGCCGCTGTGAACCGCGAAAGGTGAGCCCGCGCGAGGGGGGCTCACCTCAGCTCAACGCCGGGCGGCGATCGTCACGTCGCCGAACATCACGCTCCGGGTCAGCGGCCGCGCCAGGAAATCGTGCGGGAAGCCGAGCTCGACCGCGCTGGCCCGGTCGAGTCGGGAGCGCTGGCCGTCCGTTAGCCGCACGTCGAGGGCGCCGAGGTTGTCCTCGAGCTGCTTCAGGGTCCGCGCGCCCATGATCGGCGCGGTCACGGCCGGGTGGAGCAGCGTCCAGGCGAGGGCGATCTGCGCCGGCGTCTTGCCGATCTCGGCCGCGACCTCCTTCACCAAGCCGGCGATGGCGAGGCCCCGCTCCGTCAGCGATCCATTGGCGGCGGCGACGTTCTTGCGCGTGCCGGCGGCGTCGGCCGCGCCGCCGCCGGCGTCGAGATCGGCCCTCGTGTACTTCCCGGTGAGCACGCCGCTGGCCAGCGGCGACCACGGGATGACCCCGAGGCCCATCTCCTGCGCCATCGGGATGAGCTCCCGCTCGACGGTGCGCTCGATCAGGCTGTACTCGATCTGCAGCGCGACGAGCGGCGCCCACCCGCGCAGATCCGCGATCGCCTGCATGCGGGAGACCTGCCAGGCCGGCGTGTCGGAGATGCCGACATAAAGCACCTTTCCCGCTCGCACGAGATCCTCCATCGCGCGCAGGATCTCCTCCACGGGCGTGGTCCCGTCCCAGGCGTGGAGGTACAGGAGGTCGATGTAATCGGTCTTCAGCCGCCCGAGGCTCGCCTCGACCGAGCGCACCATGTTCTTGCGGTGGTTGCCGCCCGAGTTCGGATCGCCGGGCCGCATGGTGAGCGTGTACTTGGTGGCCAGCACGAGGCGCTCGCGCCGGTCGCCGGCGAGCTCGCCGATCAGCCGCTCCGAGGTGCCGTTCGTGTACTTGTTGGCGGTATCGATGAAGTTCCCGCCGCGGTCGAGGTAGGCATCGAGGATGCGCCTCGCCTCGTCGCGATCGCTGCCCCACCCCCAGTCGGTTCCGAACGTCATGGTGCCGAGCGCCAGCGGGGAGACGCGCAGGCCCGAGCGGCCCAGCAATCGGTAGGTGTCGAGAGAGAGAGCGTTGGTCATGGTTGGCTCCACAAATGCGGCGGGCGCGGCAGGCGCCCGGCCTCGACCCGGACCTTAAGGCCCTGGCGCTCCTCGAAGAATCCGACATGATCGAATCGGCCTGTTTAGCCAGGAGTACATAATGCAGGGGAGGGATTTCGCCGATCTGAAGGCGTTCGCCGCCATCGTGGAGCACGGGAGCTTCGCCCGCGCGGCGGCGCACCTGCGCGTCTCGCCGTCGGCCCTGAGCCAGACCATCCGGGGGCTGGAGGAGCGGCTCGGCGTGCGGCTCCTCAACCGCACCACGCGCAGCGTGGCGCCGAGCGAGGCGGGGGCGCGGCTGCTCTCGCGGCTGGCCCCGGCGCTGACCGAGCTGGAGGCGGCGGTCGCCGACGTGAAGACGCTGGGCGACAGTCCCGCGGGCGTGCTCAGGATCAACTCGGCGCGGATGGCCGCGCTCTGGGCGCTCGCCCCGCTGATGGGCCGGTTCCTCGACGCGCACCCGGGCATCGTGCTGGACGTGGTGGTCGAGGACGCGATCGCCGACATCGTCGCGCGCCGCTTCGACGCCGGCATTCGCCTGGGCGAGCGCCTCGAGAAGGACATGGTGGCCGTGAAGCTGAGCGGCGATCTGGCGCTGATGGCGGTGGCCTCGCCGGGTTACCTGGCGCGCCACGGGGTCCCCGCGACCCCGCGCGATCTGCACCGGCACCGCTGCATCAACACGCGCTGGCCGACGGACGGCAGCCTGTATCGATGGGAGTTCGAGAAGGGGAGGCAGTCCCTGGAGGTCGCCGTCGACGGCCCGCTCATCGTGAACGACCCGGATCTCGCGCTGCGCGCCGCGGTGGATGGCGTGGGCATCGCTTACGTGTTCGACCAGCAAGCGAGGCCGCTGGTCGAGGCCGGGAAGCTGACCCAGGTGCTCTCGCCCTGGTCGCCGTCGTTCCCCGGCTTCTATCTGTACTATCCCAGCCGGCGGCAGGCGCCCCCCGCGCTGCGCGCGTTCGTCGACTTCGTGCGCCGCGCCTAGGCGCCGAAGGCGAAGGCGCGGCGCGGCGCGGCGCGCCCGTCCCGACGTCGAACCGAAGACGTGGAAGGACAACACTGCAAGGTGAAGCGGTCAATGCTCGCGACCGGCCTCTTGCCGGGTAGTGCTCACCGCGGTGACCTCGCGCGCGGGGCAGCGCGTTGAGCGTGGGCAGGTGGGCGCGCGACGCCCAGCCCGAACTCGGGCTGGCCCCGGCGTGCTCACACGAATCCTGTCCGACGACGTCCCCGTCTTGCTCATGGACTCTCCATCCCTTCTTCGACACGCACCCGTGCGCGGAGGCGGAGCGCTTCCGCGGTCCTTCTGGAGCGGATGGCCTGGGGCTTGCCCGCTCCCCGCTCTGCCGGACCGGGTACGATCCGAGTGGGTGGTCCAGGCAGGACGAACGTGGCTCGACGGATCGGTCGAGCTGCTCGCCCGCCCAGGGGCTGAGCGCGATGCAACGGCGGGGCCGCACCTCGCGGCGCTCCTGGCGCCATAACTGGCGGACAGCGCCAAGCGGATGCAGGTCCGGGCAGCGCCTCGAGCGAACAGGACCCGCTCGGGCCCACGGAGTTAGCTGGACTCTCGAATCCCGCGCTGTCGCCTTGACCGATGGAACAAATCATGATGACATTGGTTAAAATCGGACGAGCGGTCATTGACGCCGGAGGGGACGATGAGGATCAGGCGCGCCATTGCTATTCTGATGTTCGCGTTCACGGCATACATCATGGTCGGACAAGCCGATGCCGAGGCGACGTTTGCCGCTGGGGAGCCCCATCGCAGTGCAGCAGAGCCGCTGCATGACTGCGGTCCGTATCGACAGGTGTGCGGTGGTGGTGATAACGCTTGGTGTTGCGACAGAGGCACGCCCGAGCGACCGATTTGTTGCGAGTACTCAAACCGTGGCTGTGGCTACTGCAACGAGGGTGGCAATCGCAAGCCCTTCTAGCATCCCAGAGCGGGTGAGGAATCTAATCTGGCGCGGGCACTGATCGTCCTGTGCCCGCGCCGACCATCGAGGTAACACCTTCAATCATGCCGCATCCCCGAATCGGCCCGTATGTAACCGCGCTGTTCACCGCGATGGCAGCGGGAGCCTGCAAGGGGGCGTCGCCCGAACCGGGAGTGAGCCGGCCGCCAGATGTTGGGACGCCCGGACCGATGGCAGCGACAGGTGCATCGACGATACCTCCCGGACATACCTGTTCCGACGACTCTTTCGAATTGCCCGCTGATTGTGTGTCTCCGGAGGCGCAAGATGGCCGCTGTGTATTGGCGATCCCAGACCTCGGGACTGTCGAAGCAGACGAACGATCGATGTACGTAGCTCAGGCTGCTGCAGTGCTTGCAAGGGCTGGGATTGAGGCGCGCGTCATGTCGACCGCGAATGGATTGCAGGCCAATGTCCGTACGGAGGTAGTTGGGCAGCGGGTGCGACATTGCTTAGAGCCGTTGCTCGCCAATAGGAGCGGTTTGGTGGTCGAGGTTGAGGGGCGCGCTCCGGCCTCGCTGGCCGTTCTTGATGCTACTAGCCTACACGAACGGTTCGTTACAGCCGACGGGCTCCTGAGAATGGATGAACTGTGGAGCACGTTGTTGAACGGGTTCCCAGCCTCCTGCGCGCGGGAGCTCGATGCGGATTCCCTCTCCAGCACGACGAATGGGAAGTCGGTTGCTACTCACGACTTCCCAGTGCCGTCGGCCACTGGTGGGATCGTGATCAAGGCACGGTTCGGTCTGACGCTGAAAAGCGAGAGCAATGAAAGATTATTGGATGCGACTGCTGCCGTGTTGTCTCTCGAAGGTCGCTATTCGTGGCGTCGTGCGAGTGATAACCGATGGCGCACGATCAGCAGCGCCACTGTGGTCGATCCTAGGACAGGTACGACCGGGGATGATTCTGTTGGCCTTTGCTCGCGGCGTCTAGCTGCGCTTGTGCGGAAGCAATGAGACAGTCGACATTGCGGATTGTTCTGTACACATCTTGGGTCGTGTCCTTGGCGCTCGCTGTGGTCTTGCTGCTGCTCGGACCTGCGGTCAGGCAGGATCAGTCATTGGGCTACGAGCAGGTATATGCCGTGATCCCGTCGGTTATTGGGCTTCATATGCCGGCGCTCAGTGCGTTTGCGGCGTTCTGGTTTCCGCAGGAGGAGCGTGTTCGGGCGAAGATTGCTGCTATTGACTCTGAGCAGGCTTTTGGCGCGATCAGCTTGACTGCGCTGTACTTGCTCGTTGCGCTCGGGCTCCTTGTCTGGCCGACATTTGTGATTGATTTTAGTAGTCCTGGTGTTGAGCTGCCAGAGATGGAGAGTTTTGCGGCAAGGATCAATGATGCGGTGAAGACTTCCTTGATGCTCAGCCCTCTTGCCATGGCGCCGGCAGCGTTTGTGACGCGGCTGAAGCCTGCGGCCGGGGTAGCGCCGAGGTCTGCTGACCCGTGATCCGGTCGCCGGCGCTGTGTACTTCTCGGTAGAGGAGCTCCGAATGTCTCGTCTGCGCAGCTGCCGAACGGGCTAGATGATGGTCGACTGCGGGAAGTCGGAGGGGGAAGCGAACCGCCATGACGCCAAGGGCGCCAAGAAACCAGGGAAATGGGAGGAAAAATGCCGGGACGGCGCTTCCTCTTCTCCCTTGGCGACCTTGGCGCCATGGCGGTTTTTCTGCCGATTCGGGGCAACTTCCCGCAGTGGTGCTAACTTGGCCCAGATTTTCCCGACCCGAGCGTCGAGCAGGACCTGTTGCCCGGAACGATAGCGGTCCGACCCAGTGTCGGCGATGGCCGGGCGTGCGCTCGTACCGGGCACGGCCCCTGGCTACATCGAGCGTCGATCCATGGCGAAGCGTGTAGACCGGGGTTTCCTCGACATGTGAGCGCCGTGTATGAGCGATAAGCTATGCAAAGTGTTGCGTAATGGCTGAACGTCTGGCGCGGCGGTCCTCCTCCGGGCGCGTTCGCAAATCGATCTCACGGCGGCGTCGGATTCGTGCCTGTCGAGGCGCCGTGACGCGCTATGGAGCGCCCGGACAGCCAGTCGCAGCGTTCCCGGGTCGAGCTGCCGCGCGCCTCAGGAACTCCTCGATCGCCCGCGCCGACGCCTCGGGAGCGAGCTGCAGCACCAGGTGCGGCGCGTCCACGGTGACGCACTCCAGGTCGGGCCGCATGCGGCGGAGCTCGCGCAGCACGCGCGGCGGCACCAGCGCGTCGCCCGCGGCGCCCAGGTAGAGCAGCGGCGCGGCGCAGCCCTGGAGCGCCGCGCGCGCGTCCACCGAGAGCACCTCGCGCACGCGCGCCGCCATCACCGCGGGATCGACGGTCTCGACGTTCGCGGCCACGCGCTCCAGCCACGCGGCGGAGGCGCGCGCGCCGACGAGGTAGCGGCGCGAGACGAGCTCCGGCGCGCGGCGGCGGAAGAGCCACGGGCCGACGAGGTGCCGCGCCAGCGACGGCACGAGCCACACCGGGTTCGTGACGAAGGTGGCCACGAGCACCACGCCGACGAGCTGCCCGGCGCTCCGGCAGGCCAGGCGGAGCGCGAGCGGCCCCGAGAACGACTCGCCGAGCAGCGCATACGGCCCGCCCGCGGGCAGGCGCGCCGCGATCAGCTCCTCGAGCGCGCCGTAATCGAGCGCCGTGTCCGCCGGGTAGGAGACGACCTCCGGCGCGATGTCGGCGGACAGCGTCGAGAGGAACGGCTCGAAGAGCGCGCCGGTGCCGTCGAGGCCGGGGAGGAGCAGCAGCCGGAGCGGCGCGGTCACGGGCGAGAGATCGCCGAGCATCGAACGCGCGTCAATCCAGCCGCGCCTCTGCGCGGCGCCCGGGGCGCCCCGTGGAAGGGTTGGCTCGCCCCGCGCGCTCGACTATGCGGAGGCTCATGCCGCTCCACCCCCTCGCGGGCCGCAAGGCCCCTCCTGACGTGCTGATCGATCCCGACACGCTGCGCGCGCAGTACTACAGCGAGCGCCCCGACATGGGCGATCCGCAGCAGCGCGTCGCCTTCGGCACCTCCGGCCACCGCGGCTCGGCCGCGCGGCGCAGCTTCAACGAGGCGCACGTCCTCGCGGTCGCGCAGGCCATCTGCGACTACCGCGCGAAGGAGGGCACGACGGGCTCGCTCTACCTCGGCATGGACACGCACGCGCTCTCGGAGCCGGCGCAGCGCAGCGTCATCGAGGTCTTCGCGGCCAACGGCGTCGACGTCCTCATCGCCGAGCGGAACGGCGTCACGCCGACGCCGGCCATCTCGCACGCGATCCTCACCGCCAACCGCGGGCGCACCTCGGGGCTCGCGGACGGCGTGGTGATCACGCCGTCGCACAACCCGCCCGACGACGGCGGCATCAAGTACAACCCGCCGAACGGCGGGCCGGCCGACACCGCCGTCACCGGCTGGATCGAGGAGCGCGCCAACGAGCTGCTCCGCGCCGACAACGCGGGCGTGAAGCGCACGCCCTACGAGGCCGCGCTGCGCGCGCCGACGACCCACCCGTACGATTTCATCGGCCCCTACGTCGCCGATCTCGGCAACGTCGTCGATCTCGAGGCCGTCCGCGGCGCGAAGCTGCGCATCGGCGTCGACCCGCTCGGCGGCTCGAACATCGCGTACTGGGCGCCGATCGCCGAGAAATTCGGGCTGGACATCACGGTGGTGAACCAGGCCGTCGACCCCACCTTCAGCTTCATGCCCCTCGATCACGACGGCAAGATCCGCATGGACTGCTCGTCGCCGCACGCGATGGCGAACCTCATCGCGCTCAAGGACGACTACGATCTCGCGTTCGGCAACGACGCCGACTCGGATCGCCACGGCATCGTCACCCGCAGCGCCGGGCTGATGAACCCGAACCATTACCTCGCCGTGGCGGTGTCCTACCTCTTCCGGAACCGCCCGCTCTGGCGGTCCGACGCGGCCGTGGGCAAGACGCTCGTCTCGAGCAACATGATCGATCGGGTGGCGAAGGACCTCGGCCGCCCGCTCCGCGAGGTGCCGGTCGGCTTCAAGTGGTTCGTCGACGGGCTGCTCGACGGCTCGCTCGGCTTCGGCGGCGAGGAGAGCGCGGGCGCCTCGTTCCTGCGGAAGAACGGGCAGGTGTGGTCGACGGACAAGGACGGTATCCTCCTCGACCTGCTCGCCGCCGAGATCCTCGCCCGCACCGGGCGCGACCCGGCCGAGCACTACCGCGACCTCACCGCGCGGTTCGGCGCGCCGATCTACACGCGCATCGACGCGCCGGCCACGCCGAGCCAGAAGAGCGTGCTCAAGAAGCTCTCCCCCGACGCGGTGCGCGCCGAGACCCTCGCGGGCGAGCCGATCACCGCGAAGCTCACCCGCGCGCCCGGCAACGGCGGCGAGATCGGCGGGCTCAAGGTCGTCGCGGAGAACGGCTGGTTCGCCGCGCGGCCCTCGGGCACCGAGGACGTCTACAAGATCTACGCGGAGAGCTTCAAGGACCAGGCGCACCTCGATCGCGTGCTCGACGAGGCGCGCGCGATGGTCACCGACGCGCTGTCGGCCAGGTGAGCTCCCCGGGCGCGCCCGAGATCTCTTGATCTCCCGGCGCTCCTCCGGGGACTCCGCCACGCGCCCGCCCGCCCCCGGGTTCGCCTCGCGCGACGAGCGCCGGGTCAGAACAGCGAGAGCTGCCGCCGCGCGCCCGTCATTTCATCGAAATCGGCCCCGCCCAGCCACCGAAGCACCGAGTCCGCGATCGGCTTGAGCTGCTGCGACACGTAATGATCGTAGTTCGGCGGCGCCGTCGTCTGGCCCGCCGGCTCCGGGCCAGCGCGCGTGATCACATAGGCCACGATCCGCCCCGCGTCCCCGCCCAGCTTGCGGGCCGCCTTCACGTGCGGCGGCGTCGTCTTCGTGTAAGCCCCGAGCGGCTTCCTCAGCGCCTTCTTGTACACGAGCTCCGCGTCGAACCGCCCCGCGCGGAGCTCCGTCACGAAGCTCCGCACGAAGCCCTCCACCGGGCGATCGTGGAAGACCAGGTCGAGCAGCTCCCGCTGGAAGCGCCGCGCGACCGCGCTCGCGTCCCGCCGGACGGCCTCGAGCCCGACGATCTCGAGCTTGTCGCCGCCCTCCCCGGCGACCAGGCCGGCATAGCGCTTCTTGCTGCCCTGCGCGGCGCCGCGCAGCTCGGGCAGGAGGAAGCGCGCATAGACCTTCTCGAACTCGAGCTCCAGCCGGCTCTCGCAGCCGAACGTCCTCGCGATCTCGGCGGCGACCGACCCGGAGATGGCGTCGCGGAGCTCCTCGGCCCGGGCGACGGCGCGCGCCGCGTCCGGCTCGCCTATATCGACGAAGAGAGAGTCGGTGTCTCCGTAAAGCACCCGGTGCCCGGCCCTCCGCACCGCCTCGGCCGTGAGCCTGATGACGTGCTGCCCGGCGCGCGTGATGGCGTTCGCGACCTCCGGGGAGAACAGGCGCGACGCGGGAGAGCCGAGCACGCCGAAGAGCGAGTTCATGAGGATCTTGATGGCCATCGCGCCCCGCTCGTCGCCCGCCCGCCGCGCCTCGGCCCGCTCGTCCCAGAGGCGCGCGACGAGCTCCGGCAAGATGCCCGGCTCGCCGCGCCGGAAGGCCGCGCCGCCCGGCGTCACGATGAGCGCCTCGGGCGGCCCGGCGCCCCCGGCGACGAACGTCAGCGGGTCGATGTTGAAGGTGCGAATGAGGCTCGGATAGAGGCTCTTGTAATCGTACACCACGATGTTGCGGTAGAGCCCCGGCAGCGAGTCGAGCACCAGGCCGCCGGCGATCTCCGCCCCTGCCTCCGGCCCGTCCCTCGACACCGAGGGCGCGACCTTGCCGCGGGCGCGGAGCGCGGGCAGGTAGAGCGAGTCGATCGCGGCGATCTGCGCCCCCACGCGGTCGAGCTGCATGCCGGTGAGCAGGCTCCTCCGCGCCGAGAGCTCGATGAGCCCCGTCTTCTCCAGCAGATCCCGGACGAGGCGCGCGTCCTCGAGGTTGTACTCCGCGAGCCGCGCCGGGTCGTCGCGGTACGACGCCTCGATCTGCTCGCCCCGGTCGTCTGGCCCGAACAGCTTGCCGCGCCCGAGGATCGTCCGGGCGGCGGTCTCCAGGCGGTAGTCGTCGAGCCGCAGGAAGGCGCCGCGGAGGAGCGCGAGGCCGTCGAGCACCACCCGCCCCGGCAGGACGGCGCGCGCCTCGCGCGAGAAGCCCGGATCGCGCAGGATCGCGATCTCGTCATCGCCCCTCCCGAGCGCGCACAGGAGCCCGGCGCGCCGGCAATAACGCTGGAGCGCGGGCAGATCGAAATCCGGGATGTTCCAGCCGGTGAGGACATCGGGGTCCGCCTGCGCGACGAGCTCGAGGAAGCGCTCGAGGAGCGTCCGCTCGTCAGGGAAGCGCTCGACGAAGGCGGGGAGCCCGCCGGGCGCCGGCTCGTCGCGGACGAGGAGGCAGCGCTCGCCGCCCGCGCCCGCCCCCGCGAGGCTGATCGCATAGAGGTGCTCGCCGTCGAGGCTCGTCTCGATATCGAGCGAGAGCACGCGGAGGCGGGGGACGAAGCTCGCGGGGGCGAGCGTGGGATTGCGGTACACGCGCCCGACGCCCGGGTGGACCTCGAAAGGCCCGGAGACCGCGAACGCCCCGCGGATGCCGCGATCGATGAGAAAACGGTAGGGAAAGCGCACGTCCGCCTCGAGGGCGTCGGCGCCGGCCTCGGCCAGCCTGTCGCGCAGCGCCGCGACGTCCCGCGGGAGCGCGGCCTCGACGCGCAGGACCGGCTCTCCGTCGAGCGTCTCGAGCGCCTCCGGGGAGACGCGGCGGTCCGCGAGCCGCCGCGCGACGTCCTCGTCGCGGGCGCGCACGAAGAAGTAGGGCCTGAACCTGTCCTCGACGATGAGCGCCGGCGCGCCGTCCTCCATCACCGCGTGGAGATGGATCTCCGGGCGCCCGGCGACGACCCGGGTCGTGGGCGTGAGGATGAAGCCGCGGTCAGGCATGGGCGAGTTCGCGGAGGCCCCCGGGCGAGCTCTTCGCCAGCGCGCGAGGCGGCCCGGGGGCCGCGCCACGCTGCACTTGACCACCGGGACCGGCGCCCCGCAAGCCCCTCTCGCCCCGGGCGAAGGGGATTTCCGGAGGAGCGCGATTGCCGAGGGAGCGGGGCCTCCGCCGGAGAGGGCGCCTTTCGAGCCTTTCGAGCCTTTCGAGCCTTTCGAGGAGGCGAGCGCCTTTGTCGGGTTGCACGCTCGATTCGACGGGGGATGGTGAGCCCTCTTGGCTTGACGTGGAATCCCGGGACGCGGCGCGGGCGACTCCCCGGGTGTGCGGCGATCGCCCCGCGAGCGCGCACGCGCGCAGCGCCATGAGCAGGGCAGTCCCTCGGTCTACGTCGAGAGTTACGTCGAGAGCGGGTCCGCCGCTTGCTTGACGTTCGAGACGTCGTGAGCCGCGGGCATCCACGGATCGGCCGGTGGAGCGCGCCGCGGAAATCCAGGAAGGGAATCCACCATGATGCGCCATCATTTCAAGCATCGCGTCGCCGTGATCGCCGCGCTCGCCGCGAGCGTCATCGGCAGCTCCGCGCACGCGGGTGGGCGTGGAGGTTACGTCCATCAGGACGCGCAGATCTCCCAGCTGCAGCAGCGGCTGGAGGAGGCGAGCCCGCGGTCCGAGGAGACACAGATATCGGACGGCGCCCTCGCGAAGGTGATCTCCGCGGCCAACGAGGTGGAGATCTCCCTTGCGATGATCGCCCGCAAACAGGCGCGGTCGCGCGAGGTGAAGGATTTCGCCAGGGAGATGCTCGAGGCCCACACCCAGGGGAACATCCGCCTGAGCGCGCTCCTCCGGCGTCTCCGGATCAAGGCGGAGCCGACGCGGGCGAGCGCGATGATCGCCGGGCACTCGTCCATCATCGCGGCGTACCTCCAGAAGCAGCCGGCCGAGAGATTCGACGCGACGTACGTGGCCATCCAGGTGAGGATGCATACCCATGCCCTGCGGATGCTGGACGAGCGGGCCATCCCGAGGGTGAAGAGCCGGGAGCTGAAGCAGGAGCTCCAGCGCATTCGCGATGAGGCGGCGAGCCACCTGAAACGGGCGCAGGCCATCCAGGCGACGCTGGCGAAGGGACAGGAGCGCTAGCTCTCGCGGTCGGGGGCGGCGGCCTCGCCAGGGTCAGGGGGCGAACACCGCGCGCACGCACGCCTCCGCGCGCGCCTCGAAGAGGCGGTATCCGCGCGGTCCGTCGTCGAGGCACATCCGGTGCGTCAGGAGGTACGACGGATCGATGTCGCCGCGCTGGATGTGATCGAGCAGCCGCGGGATGTACCGCTGTCCGTGCTGCTGGCCGGTCCTGACGATGAGCGCCTTGTTCATGAGCGCGCCGAGCGGGATCTTGTCGGCGAACCCGGAATAGACGCCCACGATGGACACCGTGCCGCCCTTGCGGCAGGCCAGCATCGCCTCGCGCAGCACGAGCGGGCGGTCGCTCTGCATCCGGAGCGCCTGCTTCACCCGATCGACCGCGTGCTGCAGGCCCGTCCCGTCGGCTTCCATGCCCACCGCGTCGATGCAGGCGTCTGGGCCGCGCCCGCCCGTCATCTCGCGGAGCGCCTCCTGGACGTCGACCTCGGCGTAGTCGAGGGCGTCGGCGCCCCCGTGCGCCTTCGCCATCGCCAGGCGGTCCGCGATCCGGTCGATCGCGATGACGCGCTCGGCGCCGAGGAGATAGGCGCTCTTGATCGCCATCTGACCGACGCCCCCGCACCCCCAGACGGCGACGACCTGGCCCGGGCGGATGTCGCAGAGCTCGGCCGCCATGTAGCCCGTCGAGAGCGCGTCGGAGGCGAACAGGGCGCTCTCGTCCCGCACCCCGTCGGGGACCTTGAACGCGCCGTGATCCGCGAACGGCACGCGCACGTACTCGGCGTGGCTCCCCGCGAAGCCCCCGAATGCATGCGAGTAGCCGAAGATCGCGGCCGTCGTGTCCCCGAACACCCTGTCCGCCACCACGTGATGAGGATTCGAGTTCTCGCAGAGCGACCACAGCTCGCGCTGGCAATACGCGCACCGCCCGCACCCGATGATGGACGAGACGACGACGCGATCGCCCCGCTGCACCCGCTTCACCTCCGCGCCGGTCTCCACGACCTCGCCGAGGAACTCGTGCCCGAGGATGTCGCCCTGCTTCATCGCCGGGATGTACCCGTGGAGCAGGTGCAGATCCGAGCCGCAGACCGACGACAGCGAGACGCGGACGATGGCGTCGTGCGGGCTGATGAGCTTCGGCTCGGGCACCGACGCCACGACGATGTCATCCACCCCATTCCAGCAGATCGCGCGCATGGTCACTCCCTCTCACGGCCTGCCCGGCCGGACGGCTGCCCCGCCGCCGTCGGGATCTCGCCGATCTCGATCCATTGCCTCAGCCGCCGCAGCTCGCCCCGCAGCTGCCGCCTGGGCAGCTCCGCCAGCAGCTCGCCCGCCGCGCGCGCGAGCCGCCCCCGCGGCCGCGCGCCCGGCAGCACCACCTTGATCTCCGTGCCCCTGTCGCCCGGCGCGGTCGCGAGCGAGACGACGCCTGTCGGCGTGCGCTCCGGGCCACCCGCGCCGGCCGCCCGGATCGTCGAGGCTTGCCTCTTCGCGCCGGCCTCCACGCGCCCGATGCTCGGCAGGAGGCGCCGCACGCCCGCCGCGTCCTGCAGCGCGTCCAGGACCGCCGCCCGCGCGCGGCTCACCGTGACGCTGCTCGCGATCCGCGGGGCGCGGGCCCCGAGCGCCCGCAGCGCCGACGCCGCGATCTCGACCCCGAGCGCCGGCCGCTCCTCGGACAGCCCGGCGACCCGCTCGTAGATGCGGTATGCCGCCGTCTCCAGCCGGCTCAGGAGCAGCCCCGCGATTCCCCTCCTCCCCGGCAGCCGCGCGCAGTTCGCGCGCTGCGCCGCCGCGCTCTGCCGCTCTCCCGGCGGGGCGCTCTCCTGCTCCGTCGGGGGCGCGCCTTCACCGCCGCTCCGCTCCCGGTCCGCGCTCTGCGCGCCCCTCTGCGCCGCGGCGCGCGCTCGCCGGCCAGCCTTCGCCCGTGCCATCTCTCCTCCTTCGAGCCTCGCCGAGAGAGCCCGCGAAGGCGCCTTGCAAGCAGGCGGCCACTCGCGCTGATCCAGGCGCTCACGTCTCAAGGACGCTCCGAACATGCCACCGCCGTTGCGAGCGGACCCAACAAGGACATTCGCGCGAGCCTCGCCTCCAGGGCGAACGACGGCGAGCGATGGCGAGCGAGGCGAACGATGGCGAGCGATGGCGAGCGATGGCGAGCGATGGCGAGCGATGGCGAGCGATGGCGAGCGATGACAAAGATGGATTGCAGCGAGGAAAGAAGAAGGTTGCAGGGCCTGAGCTTCCAGGCGATACTCGCCGCGCCAGGACGCTCCGCGATTCAATTGACGTCCGGCCCAGAGCGAGCGCTGATTAGCATAACGTAGATACGGAGATACGAACGTATGAAGACTAGAATTTTCCTGCGTGCTTTTAACTTGGCGGTCTGTGGACTGGCTGTCGCGGCGTTCGCGGCGTGCGGCGACGACGGCGGCGACGGCGGGAGCGGGGGCGCCGGCGGCGCCGGCAGCGCCGGCAGCGCCGGAAGCACGACCTCCGCGGGCACCGTGGACCCGTCGACCACGACGGCGAGCACGGGGAGCACCGACCCCTCCACGACCTCGACGGCCGCGAGCACCTCGGCGTCGACGGGCGCGGGCGCCGGCCCCCAGACGATCGAGATGATCGATGACATGGAGGACAACGACAACGCCATCCTGGCCAAGGGCGGGCGTGTCGGTTACTGGTACACCTTCAATGACGCGACGGAGGGGGCCAAGCAGACCCCGCCGCCCGATCCGGAGGGGACCGGGGAAGAGCCTTTCACGATGACGGCGCTCGAGCCGGCGCGCGGGCAGAGCACGTACGCGGCGCGCTCGTGGGGGACGGGCTTCACGGAGTGGGGCGCTGGCTTCGGCTTCGATCTGAACAGCCCCGAGGGGGTCAAGGCCTCCTATGACGCCTCGGCGTACACCGGAATCACCTTCTGGGCGAAGCTCGGCCCGGGCTCCGGCACGAGCGCGACCGTCATGATCTCGGACCCGGGGACGGATCCTGTCGGCGGTGCCTGTTCGGAGAAGTGCGACGCGTGGCAGAAGACGTTCCCCGTCACCGAGGAGTGGCAGCAGTTCACCATTCCCTTCGCGGACCTGAAGCAGGGCGGCTGGGGCGACCCGGCGGGCACGGACCAGATCGACGCGGCGAAGCTCTACTCGCTCCAGTTCCAGATCGGCAAGGCGCCCCAGTTCGACCTCTACATCGACGACCTCGGCTTCTACAACTGAGCGCCGTCGCCCGGGCCGCGCCGGGGGCTCTCCACCACGCCTCTTGGCCCCCGGCACGTCCCAGGGAGCATGCGTGACGCGCGACACGCGACGCGCGACACGCGACAACCGACACGTGACACGTGACGCGCGGCGACCCGGGCGTCCTGCTCCTCTGCGCGCTTCCAACAAAGTGCTTGCATCAGAGGCCCCTCCCAGGCGAACGTGGCCGCGCTCTGACGCCCCTTGCGCCCAGGACAATGCCTCTCCTCGAGCTCGCATCGATCACGAAGCAGTTCCCCGGGGTGAAAGCCCTCGATGGCGTCTCGTTCGACCTCCAGGAAGGCGAGATTCACGCCCTCTGCGGCGAGAACGGCGCGGGTAAGAGCACCCTCATCAAGATCCTGTGCGGCTACTACCCCGCAGGCACCTACGGCGGCGAGATCCGCTTGAACGGCGGCGTCGTGCAGTTCAGCAGCATGCGCAGCGCCGAGGAGCACCGCATCGCGCTGATCGCGCAGGAGCTCGCGCTCGTGCCCGATCTCAGCGTCGCCGAGAACCTCGTGCTCGGGCGGGAGCCCGTCCGCGGTGGGCTCATCGACTGGGACGCGGTGCGGGCCCTGGCGCGGGAGGCGCTCGCGCGCGTCGGGCTCGACATCGATCCCGAGCGCCCGATCAAGGAGCTGGGCATCGGCCAGCAGCAGATGGTCGAGATCGCGAAGGCGCTGCTCAAGGACGCGAAGATCCTCGTCCTCGACGAGCCCACGGCGGCGCTCACCGAGTCCGGCGTGAAGACGTTGCTCGGCCTGCTGCGCGATCTGCGCGCCCGCGGCGTCTCCTGCATCTACATCAGCCACCGGCTCGAGGAGGTCTTCGAGATCGCCGACCGCATCACGGTCCTCCGTGACGGGAAGTCGATCACGACCCAGCCGAGGACCGCGCTCTCGCCCGACAGCGTCATCTCGTACATGGTCGGCCGCGAGGTGACGAACCTCTACCCCTGCCCCCCGCCGCCGGAGGGCCCCGTCGCGATGTCGGTCCAGGGCTGGTCGGTCGAGGACGCCGGGCACCCCGGGCGGTTCGTGCTGCGCGACGTGAGCTTCGAGGTGCGCGCCGGCGAGGTGCTGGGCATCGGCGGCCTCATGGGCGCCGGCCGCACCGCGCTCCTCTCGACGATCTTTGGCGCCGCGACGAGCCGCGTCACCGGCGCGATCTCGGTCCGAGGCGGGCCCGCGACGCCGCCGTACAGGGCGCCCGCGCAGGCGATCGACGCGGGCATCGCGCTCGTCAGCGAGGATCGCAAGCGCTACGGCCTCGTGCTCGAGGCGACCCTGCTCGACAACATCACGCTCGCGACCCTGCGGCGGTTCGTGAAGGGGCTCTTCCTCGATCACGCCGATCGGGAGGTCACGGCGGTCGAGCAGATGAAGGCGCTCAGGACCAAGGCGTCTGGGCCGCTCGCGCTCGCGAACCAGCTCTCGGGCGGCAACCAGCAGAAGATCGTGATCGGCAAATGGCTGATGACGGGGCCGCGGGTGCTGCTGCTCGACGAGCCGACCCGGGGAATCGACGTCGGGGCGAAGGCGGAGATCTACCAGCTCATCCACAAGCTCGCTTCGGATGGGCTCGCCGTGGTGCTCGTGTCCTCCGATCTGCCGGAGCTGCTCGGCATGAGCCACCGCGTGCTGGTCCTCAACCAGGGCAGACCGACGGCCTGCCTCGACCGGAAGGACGCGACCGCGGAGCGCGTGATGTCTGCTGCAACGAGGAAGGTGACGGAATGAGCGAGGCCAAGCTTCGCGTGCGTATCCCCTGGCGCGCCCTCTCGATGGTGGGCTCGCTCATCGCGATCTGGATTGCCTTCTCCATCACGACCGATGGGACGTTCGTGACGCCGCGCAACCTGACGCTCCTCGCGCGGCAGATGTCGGTGACCTCGATCCTGGCCATCGGCATGGTGATGGTCATCGTCGCGGGGCAGATCGATCTCTCGGTGGGCGCGCTCGCCGGCCTGCTCGGCGCCTCATCGGCGATGATCTACGTGAGCCTCGGCTGGCCGCTGCCGGCCGCCTTCATCCTGCCGCTCCTGCTCGGGGCCGTCCTTGGCTTCGTGCAAGGGGCCCTCGTGGCGCGGCTGCGGATTCCCCCCTTCATCGTCACGCTCGGCGGGATGCTCATCTTCCAGGGCTGCATCCTCGGCTTGACAGGCGGTGTGTCCATCTCGCCGGCGCGTCCTTACCTGTTCGTGGGCCAGGCGTACGTGCCGCACACCCTCGGCTGGGCGGGCGCTGGCGTCCTCTGCGTCGGGCTGCTGTACAAGGCGGCGCGCGCGACCGGCACGGCGCGCTACCCGTGGATCGGGCTCGCCGTGTTCTCCCTCGCGTTCGCCGCCCTGATGAACTCCTACGAGGGGGTCCCGTTCCCCGTGCTGGTCGTGCTCGTGCTCGCGACCGTGTTCACGGTGCTCGCGAAGCACACGAGGTTCGGGCGGCACCTCTACGCGATCGGCGGCAACCGAGAGGCGTCCTTCTACTCCGGCATCAGCATCGATCGTCACCTCATCGCCGTGTTCACGCTGATGGGCGTGATGGCGGGCATCGCGGGCGTGGTCCTCACCGCCCGCGTCGGCTCCGCGACCTCGGACGCCGGCCGGATGATGGAGCTCGACGCCATCGCGGCCGCCGTCATCGGCGGCACGTCGCTCCTCGGCGGGCAGGGCACCATCTGGGGCGCGCTGCTCGGCGCGCTCGTCATGGCCTCGCTCGACAACGGCATGAGCCTGATGAACACGGAGAGCTTCTGGCAGCCGATCATCAAGGGCATCATCCTCATCCTCGCCGTCGGCATCGACATGGCCAGCCGCAAGACAAGAGGTCACTGAGCCGCCGCTCGCGTTGCGATGACCGGGGCCGGGCAGCCCGGCAGGGCCTCAGCCGGGCTGCCGGCAGGACCTCACTGCGGCTGCGCCGCCCCGAGCTCGGCGATCTCCTGCTCGATCTGCTCCCACTCGGCCATGAGCGCGTCGATGCGCGGGCCGAGCGCCTCGTCCTCGGCCTGGAGCGCCGCGATCTCGGCCTGTCCGGTGCGCTCGAAGAAGCCGTCGCTGCAGTAGAGGTCGTGGATCGCCTTCTTTCGCGCCTCGGCCGCCTCGATGGACGCGAGCACCTTGTCGCGCCGCGCGGGCAGCTCCTTCTGCCGGTTGCGACGCCGCTTCTGCTCCTCCCAGGAGCCGCCCGCCTCCGCGGGCGCGGCCGCCTTCTGGTGCTCGCGCTTCGCCTTCAGCACCACCGTGTCGGCGTCGAGGTGATCGTCGCCGCAGCCGGCCAGGTACTCCTCGTAGGTGCCGGGGAAATCGCGCGGCCCGCTCGGCGTCACCTCGAGGATGCGCGTCGCCAGCTCGGAGACGAAGTAGCGATCGTGCGAGACGAAGAGCACCGTCCCCTCGAACGCCTTGAGCCCCTCGACGAGCCCCTGGATCGCCTCGAGGTCGAGGTGGTTGGTCGGCTCGTCGAGCACGAGCACGTTGGGCCGCTCGACGATGATCCGGCAGAAGATGAGCCGCGCCGCCTCGCCGCCGGAGAGCGAGCCGACGCTCTTCTCGACGTCGTCGCCCGAGAAGAGCGCCCTGCCGAGCTGGCCGCGGACGTAGCTCGGCGACTCGTCGGGGCACGCCGCCCACAGGAAGGAGAGCGGCGTCATCGACCCGTCGACGAGCAGCTCGCGGTGATCCTGGGCGAAGTAGCCGACGCGGGCCTCGTGCCCCCACGACGCGCCGCCGGCGTCGGCCGCGAGCCGGCCCACGAGGATCTTGAGCAAGGTCGATTTGCCTAGCCCGTTCGGCCCGATCACCGCGACCCGCTCGCCCCGCCGCACCGACAGCGAGACGTCGCGCAGCACCTGCTTCGCGCCGTACGACTTCGAGATCCCCTTCGCCTCGAGCACGTCGCGCCCGCTCGGCCGCTGGATCGCGAACCGGAACAGCGGCGAGCGGCGCGACGTGTCGGCGAGCTCCTCGACCTCGATCTTCTCGATCTGCTTGAGCCGGCTCTGCGCCTGGCGCGCCTTGGTCGCCTTCGCGCCGAACCGCTCCACGAACGCGCGCTTGTCCGCGATGATCTTCTCGGCGCGGGCGATCTCGGCCTGCTTGCGCTCGCGGATCGCCCGCTTCTCGACGACGAAGGCGGCGTAGTTGCCCGTGTAGAGCGTGATCGTCGCGTAGTCGACGTCGAGGACGTGCGTGGCGACGTTGTCGAGGAAGCGCTGGTCGTGGGAGATGACGACCGCGCAGCCCTTGTAGCCGGCCAGGAACTTCTCGAGCCAGCGGATGGAGAGGATGTCGAGGTGGTTCGTGGGCTCGTCGAGCAGCAGCACGTCCGCGCCGCCGAGGAGCACCTGCGCGAGCAGCACGCGCAGCTTGAAGCCGCCCGAGAGCGTGGAGAGCGGCCTCCGGTGCGCCTCCACGGGGATGCCGAGCCCCTCGAGGACGGCGCTCGCGCGCGCCTCCAGCGTGTAGCCGTCATGGGCGCGGATGCGATCCTCCAGGTCCGCCACCCGGCCGGCGTCGCCGCCGTCCTCCGCGAGGCGGCGCGACTCGACGAGCGCCTCCCACACGACGCGATCGCCCATCATCGCGAGATCCAGGATGATCTGGTCGTCGCTGAGGAACCGGTCCTGCCGGAGCACGCCCACGCGGGCGTCCTTCGGGATGCTGACGCTCCCGTCGCTCGCGGGCTCGTCGCCCGCCACGATCTTCAGGAAGGTGGTCTTCCCCGAGCCGTTCGCGCCCACCAGGCCGTAGCGGGATCCGGGGTTCAGCTTGAGCGAGACGCCCTCGAAGAGGGTCCGATCACCGAATGATTTCGCGAGGTTCGAGGTTCCGAGCATGGCGCTGTGGGGGCTTGGGTCGCGGCGCGCCGGGGCAGCGCGCCTCGCGGTGCGCCGTCAGCGGCGCGGCGGGGCGCACAGGCATAGCACCGCGCCCCGCGCGGGAGCCGGTGAACGTGCGTCAGCGCGCGCCGGCGCGGCGCGCGCCGCCGGCGTGGCGCGCGTCCGGCTGGCGGGGAGGCCCGCCGGCCGGACGCCGGCGCGTCAGTTGATCTCCGGGCACAGGATCTTGTCCGAGGCCGCGTCCTTGTTGTTGCCGTCGTTGCACTCGTCGATCGCCCCGTCCGGGTCGACGACGGCGTAGATCAGGATCGACAGGTTCGACGGGAACTTCTCGATGGTGGCGGTGAGGTCCACGCTCGCCCCGGGCGCGATCGGCCCCGGGATGACCTCCTCGTGGAGCGCCGTCCCGCCCTGGCCGGGATCGCCCGCGTAGTACCGGATCCGCACGTCGCTGGCCGGCGCGGAGCCGGCGTTGGTGACGGTCGTCGGGACGTCGACGTGCTTCATGGCGCACTTGTTGGTGTTCACCCGGCCGACCTCGATCTGGAGGTCCGGGCGCGCGCTGCCGGCGTCGAGGGGCGCGGTGAGCGCGTTGTTGTCCTCGTGGCACTCGCGCTCGACGGCGTCCTCGTCGACGACCGCGCGCACGCGGGCGGGCAGCGTCTGCTGCGCGTTGTGCGCGGCGCTGTAGCTCACCGTCAGGAGCAACGAGCTGTGCGGCTCGATGCTGCTCTGGAGGACGAACTGCAGCGGGGCGAGGTCCTCACCGTAGAGCGGCTCATCCACGTCCGGCGTGTCCCACTCGCCGTAGAAGTTGATGGCGACGCCGGGGCCCACGCGGAGATCGCCGAGGTTCTCGACGCGCACGGTGATCGCGACCTCGTCGGTGAGCTCGCCGCAGGTCGCGTCCGGGGACGAGACCTGGATGCCGCTCAGCGCGAGATCCGGCGCGATGCCGTACGACCGCGGGTTCGAGCGGTAGGTGTTGTAGACGCGGCCGCCGTACGGCTTCCAGCTCTCGGGCTCCTTCAGGGGGATGCCGCCGCTCTCGAGCACGTTCGTCACGTGGTAGCTGTGCTGGTTCCAGATGCGGCGCGCCGAGACCCAGAGGTCGTTCTGCGCGCCCCAGACCTCGAGGCCGTTGTTGTAGTCGGTGCCTTGCGAGCAATGGGTCGACTCGTTCGAGGTGCCGAACACGATCTCCGCGTTGCCGTCGTTGTCGACGTCGGCGACGATCGGGTACTCGGACCGGGTGCGGCTCGGCGAGGGCACCTTGAACAGGACGTCGGCCGTCACGCCGTCGTAGATGCGGAAGTAGCACTCGTCGTTGTAGATGACCTCGGCGGCGCCGTCGCCGTTGAAGTCGAACACGCTCGACCCGGTGGTGCGGCTCGAGTCGTCCTCGGTCAGGCGCTGCCAGCCGTTGTGGTAGCAGACGCAGGTGCCCCGCTGCTGGTTGCACGTCGCAGCGCCCGGGGCGCCGCAGTCCTCGTCCGTGGTGCACGGCTTCCCGTTCGGGGTCCGCTCCGGGTTGTCCTGCAGCCCCGCGACCCCGTCGGTGAGCGCGTTGGGCCACGCCGGGCACTCGGCCGTCGGCGCCTGGAGATCGAACATCATGTAGCGGAGGCCGAACGCCGTGCCGACCTCGGGGAAGCCGTCGCCGTCGAAGTCGTCCACGTTCGGGGCGCCGCCGTCGAAGGTGGTGCCCAAGGCCGTCATCACCTGGCGGCGCTTGATGGTGCCGTCCTGCCCGTTGAGCACGAAGAAGTACCCGTTGTTGAACAGGATCACCTCCGGGCGCTGATCGAGCGGGTTGCTCGGCCCGGGCGCGTCGTCCTGGTCCTCTCCGAGGACGTCGGCCACGGCGCAGAGGCCGTCGCGCTGTTCGGTCGGGATCCCGGCCGTGCCGTTGACGGTCTGCCCGTCCCAGACCTCGATGAGCTTCCCCTCGCAGTACGCCGTCGCCTCCTTGTCGGTGTACGGCGGCGCGCACCCGGCCCTGCTCGTCACGCCGGGCGGCGGGCGGGGCAGCCCATAGGCGGTGCTGCCCGCGACGATCTCCAGCCGGGGGTCGTCGTTGAGGTTCGCGACGCAGGCGATGGGCCCGAGCCGGTTGCTCTGGTTCCCCGGTGACCCCTGCATGCCCTGGGCCTTGTCGCCCTTGAAGTGGTCGACGATCGAGAGCTCGCGGGTCGCCTCGTCGACGCGCAACGTGAACACGTTCGGCCCGACCACGATCTCCGGGAGCCCCTCTCCGTCGATGTTGGCGAGCGCGGGCGACGGCTCGTTGTAGCCCGTCCAGAGCGCGTCCGTGAGGACCTTGGTCTCGCCCGTGTTGCTGAAGATCTGGAGCCCTGTCTTCGTCACCTTCGTGGAGCCCACCATCTCCACGACGGCGGTGATCGCGACGATCTCGGGGACGCCGTCGCCGTCGAGATCGCCGACGGCCAGCCCGGCGGTCGGCATCAGCGTCGCGTCTGCGCAGGCGTAGGGCGCGTCGATGGGGTCGCCCTCGTGCCAGACCTGCCCGCCGAGCACCGCGAAGTAGTTCTCTCCCTTGCGGGGACCGCCGCCGTGGATCGCGCGGAGGACGCCGTTCTTGTCGAAGTCCGAGCCGCAGAACGTCGTGAAGATGATCTCGGGGAAGTCGAGCTCGTTGATGAGCCCGTCGCCGTTGTCGTCGTCGAGGTTGGCGACGAGCGGCGTCATGACGGTCTGCGCCGAGGTCTTGAACGGGCTGTTGGCGGCGTCGGAGTTGGCGCGGTCCTCCCCTCCCCACTGGATCTCGCTCTGCGGCAGGGCGCCCGCGAACGGCTCCGGCGGCAAGAGGCACGTGGGCGCGGCGCCCGTGCCGGTGCAGGAGCCGACCTCGCAGGAGGCATAGGTGGGGCAGTCCCAGTCGTCCTCGCAGGGGCAGCTGGCGGTCCCGGCGCCGTCGT
Source organism: Sorangium sp. So ce281 (assembly GCF_051527395.1). Taxonomy (NCBI): domain Bacteria; kingdom Pseudomonadati; phylum Myxococcota; order Polyangiales; family Polyangiaceae; genus Sorangium; species Sorangium sp. So ce281. The sequence goes on along the minus strand of NZ_CP150322.1, from coordinate 7,254,028 downwards.
CGGTGCACTCGCTCTCGAAGTAGGCCGATCCGCCGCACGTGAAGAGCTCGCTCGTGGTGCTGCCGTTCGACACGCACAGCCGGAGGCTGTCGCCGTCGCACGTCCGCTCGCCGGGCGTGCAGGCATCGACGACGCAGATGGTGCCGTTGCAGAACTGGTTGAAGGCGCACTCGAGGTCGCTCTGGCAGGCGATATCGACGCAGCGCGCGCCTGCGTCCGGGGGCGTCTCGCACACCTCGGTCGCGTCGCAGGTGAGGTCGTCGCACGTGTTGTCGACGCAGGCGCCTTGTCCGTCCTCCTCCTCGCAGTGCTGGTCCTCCCGGCAGCTCACGTCCTCACAGCCGCTCTCGCCGCCGGCGCCGCCCGACGCGGCCATCGACCCGACGAACCCGCCGCCATCGCCCGAGCTGCTGCTCGTGCCGCCGTTGCCCCCGCCGCCATCGCCGGGTGGCAGGGCGACATCCGGATCACCGCCGCAGGCCGCTGCAGCGAGCAAGAACCAAGGAAGGGCGCGGGGAAGCAACCGCCGGGGGCACGTGGGCATGAGGCGATTGTACGAGCGCGCTGTCAGCATGGAAGCGCGTTCGCGCGCAGGATCGTGCGGCGAGTGGGAGCTCTGCCCACGATGGGCGTCGCGCGCGGCGGCGAGCAGCGGCAAGCGGGGAGAGGAGGAGCGGGCCACGCGAGCCGTGGGGACGGCCGCGATGAGGGCCGAGAGCTCCGGCGCACGGAGGGGAGCGGAGGTGACCTGGGTGCGCGTGCCGATCGCGCGGCGACAGCGCGAGTGTCGTGCAGCGCAGGAGTCCAACAGCGCGCTCGTTCCGCCCGCGGAGCCTCACGCCCCGCCGCGCTCCAGCGCCTCTTGCAGCGCGCGAACCTCGCGCGCGAACGCGGGCTCGGTGCGCAGCGCGGCCGTCCGCTGATCCGGCAGCGAAAGCGTGCGGTCGGCGACGACGCGCGCCGGCCGCGGGGACAGGACGACGGCGCGCTCGGCGAGGTAGGCGGCCTCGGTGATCGAGTGGGTCACGAAGAGCACCGTCATGCCGAGCTCGGCCCAGAGCGCGCGGAGCTCGTCGTCGAGCCGGCTCCTCGTGAGCTCGTCGAGCGCGGCGAACGGCTCGTCGAGCAGGAGCAGCCGCGGGCGCGTGACCAGCGCGCGGGCGAGCGATACGCGCATGCGCATGCCGCCGGAGAGCTCGGCCGGGTACCGCGCGCCCGCGTCGGCGAGGCCGACCTGGACGAGCGCCGCCCGCGCCGCCGCGCGGCGCTCGTCGAGCGGCGCGCCGGCGAGCTCGAGCGGCAGGGCGGCGTTCTCGAGGACGCTCCGCCAGGGCAGGAGGTGGGCGTCCTGGAAGACGTACGCGAGGGGGGCGCGCGCGCCGCCTGCGCCGCCCGGCGCCTCCTCGGCCTCCACGACGGCCGCGCCGGCGTCGGCGCGGTCCAGCCCGGCGACGAGCCGCAGCAGGGTGGATTTGCCGCACCCGGAGGGCCCGAGCAGCGCGACGAACGCGCCAGGCGCGATGTCGAGATCGATGCCGTCGATCGCGATCACGCCGGGGGCGCCGTCCCGCGGCGCGCGGCCCGCGCCGTCCAGCACCGGGAAGACGCGCCGGACGCCGGTCAGCCGCACGCGGACGCCGCCGCTCGCCCTGGCCCTGTTCGTCTGCATCTGCGCCCGGCGTTCTATCCGCGCCGCCGCCGGTTGACCAGGCGCTCGTGCGCCGCGCGCCCGCGCCGAGCAGCCGCACGCGCGCCGAGCGGCCGCCGCGCCCGGACCCTCAGCTCGACGACGCCGTTCGCACGCAGCGGAAGCCGCCGCCGGCGAAGCGGTAGTGCGCCTCGAAGCTCGTGCGCGCCCAGGTGCGCAGCGACTGCGCGCCGTACATCCACGAGCCGCCGCGCATCACGAGCAGCGGCCGATCCGAGGGCCGCGTGTTGCGCGGGTTGTGGGAGGGGCCGTCCGCGTAGAAGTGCGGATCGTCGTAGTCCTCGCACCACTCCCACACGTTGCCGGCGAGGTCGAGGATGCCATACGGCGAGGCGCCCCCCGGCAGCGAGGCGACGGGCACCGTCCCGCCCTCGCGGTTGTCGTAGTTCGCGCGCGCGGGCCCGGGCTCGGCGCGCCCCCACGGGTATTTGCGGCCGTCGGCGCCGCGCGCGGCCTTCTCCCACTCGGCCTCGGTCGGCAGGCGCTTGCCGGCCCAGTTGGCGTAGGCCCGCGCGTCGTCCCACGACACGTACACCACGGGGTGGTCCTCGAGGCCCGCGGGGATCTCGCCGCGCCTGAAATGGGCGAGGAGCCGGCTCGCGTCGTCGTCGTCGGGGCGGTACCCGGTCACGTCGAGGAACGCCTTGAACTGGCGGTTCGTGACCGGCGTGCGATCCATGTAGAACGCGTCGACATGGACCTTCCTGCGCTGCTGCCCGCTCAGGAACGGCCCGCCGGGGACGAGGATCATCTGCTCGCCGGTCTTCTCGCGGACCGTCGGCGCGAGCTCGCGCCCGTCGGACGAGGACCGCGACGGGGCGGGCGAGAACTCCGAGAGCGCCTCGTCGAGCCGCGCCCGGAACTCCGCGCACGACGCCGGCCTCCCCGCCGGGTCCTTCGAGAGCGCGTCGAGCACGAGCCGGTCGAGGGCCGGCGGGAGGTCGGGGCGCACAGACGAGGGGGGCGCCGGCGCGTCGGCGACGTGGGCCATCATCACGGCGAAGTGGTTGGGGCTGTCGAACGGCACCTGCCCTGTCGTCAGCTTGTAGAGCGTCACGCCGAGAGAGTAGATGTCCGAGCGCCGATCCGCCGCGTGGGGGCTCTTCACTTGCTCTGGCGACATGTAACAGCACGTCCCGAGGAACGCGCCGCTCAGCGTGTACGTCGTCCCCTCCAGGATCTTGGCGATGCCGAAGTCGACGATCTTGGGGGAGAGGCCGTCTTTCCCGGTCGTGACGAGGATGTTGTCGGGCTTGAGATCGCGATGGATGATGCCCATGCGGTGCCCCTCGTCCATCGCGTCGAGGACGCCGCCGAACAGCGCGCGGATCTCCTGGAAGGGGATGCGCCCGCGCCACCGCTCGAGGTGCCGCACCAGCGTCGACCCGTCGACGTACTCCATGACGATCGCGAGCAGGTGATCGCGCTCGACGAAATCGTAGACGGCGACCACGTTCTCGTGGCTCCAGGAGCGGAGCACCCGCGCTTCCCGCGCGAACCGCCGCCGGATCTCCGGGTTGCCGCAGAGGTTCGAGTGCAGGCATTTGACGGCCACGACGCGCTCGCGCGCCCGGTCGTAAGCGCGGTAGACGACGCCCATGCCGCCCTCGCCGAGCGTCGACTCGATGCGATAGACGCTGATCTCCGTCCCGGGCAGGAGCCGCACCGGCGGCAGCGGCAGGGAGGCCGGCGGCAGCCCGAGGGCGCCGAGCTGCGTCGCGGGGAACGCCGTCGCGGCGAGGGCGGGGCTCGGATCCGGCGCGGTGACGAGCTGGCCGCACGAGGGGCAGAAGCGGGCGTTCTCCGGGAGCGGAGCGCTGCAGCCGGCGCACCGGGGAGGGGAGTCCTGGCCCATCGGTGGCCAGGGAGTCTCGCACAGGTCGGGGCGGCCGTGGGCGGCGAATGTGGGGCGCGCGGGAGCCGGTGACGTCGACGGAGGTGAGGTAAGATCCGGCCCATGGACGACTGGCTCCACCGCGCGCCGACCGCCCTTCGCGGCAAGCGCATCTTCCGGCTCGGGCTCGCGGCGAACTACGGCATCGACGAGGGCGGGGTGCGCGCGGCGATGGACCGCGGCGTCAATCTCTTCCTCTGGACGATGCGCTCGGGCGGGCTCGGCAACCCGCTGCGCGAGGCGCTGAAGGGGCGCCGCGACAGCGTGGCCGTGGTCGGCTTCGCGCAGCTCGGCTGGTTCGGCTGGGGCGTGCGCAGGGGCGCCGAGAAGCTGCTCCGGGAGCTCGGCACCGACCACCTCGATGTCTACCTGCTCGGCTGGCTCGGCGTCGGGTCTGCCTGGACGAGCGCGACCGAGCGCGAGCTCGTTCACCTGCGCGAGAGCGGCAAGGTGCGGGCGCTCGGGGTGAGCATCCACGACCGCCCGCGGGCAGGCGGCCTGGCCGGGTCGTCGCCGCTCGACCTGCTCATGATCCGCTACAACGCCGCGCATCCCGGCGCGGAGCGTGACATCTTCCCGCACGTGCGCGACGCGAAGCCGAGCATCCTCGCCTACACGGCGACGGCGTGGCGCCGGCTGCTGAAGCGGCCGAAGGGCTGGGATCGCCCGGCGATGACGGCGGGCGACTGCTACCGATTCCAGCTCTCCAGCCCGCACGTGGATCTCGCGCTGACGGGGCCGAAGAGCCGGGCCGAGGTGGAGGCGAACCTCGACGCGCTCGCGAAGGGTCCGCTCACCGCCGACGAGGAGGCGTGGATGCGGGAGTTCGGGCGCGCCGTGCACGGGTGAGGGGGAGGTGTCGGTGGATCGGCTGATCATCGCGAGCACCGTTGTTCTACCGGCGGAGGCGGCGCGCTCGCTCTCGGAGGGCGTCGCGCCGCACGCGCTCGAGCTGGCCGCGACGCGCTCCGCGAAGAACCTCGCCGTCGTCGGGTCGGATCCGCTCGTCCTGGGCGCCGAGGTCGTCTTTGGCCAGCCGCACCCGGACGACGTGTGCGCGGCCCCGCGGCTCCGCTGGGTGCACCTCAGCACCGCGGGGTACGCCCGCTACGACGTGGCGGCCGTGCGCGCCGCGCTCGCCGCCCGCGGCGCCGCCTTGACGACGAGCAGCGGCGTCTACGCCGATCCCTGCGCGGAGCACGCGCTCGCGTTCCTGCTCTCGGCCTCGCGTCGGCTGCCCGAGTGCCTCGAGAACCAGCTCGGCCCGCGCGGCTGGCCCGACGCCTCCGTGCGGTCGAGGAGCGCGCTCCTGCGCGGCCGGCGGGTGCTCCTCCTCGGCTTCGGCGCCATCGGCCGCCGCCTCGCCGCGCTGCTCGCGCCGTTCGATGTGGAGCTCTGCGTCCTGCGCGCCCGCCCCCGCGGCGGCGAGCCTTTTCGCGTGGTCGCGCGGGAGGAGCTGGGCGACGCCTTCGCCTGGGCGGATCACGTGGTCTCGAGCCTGCCCGAGGCCGAGGGCACGCGGCGGCTGGTCTCGGCCGCGCTGCTCGCGCGGATGCGGCCGGACGCGTGGTTCTTCAACGTCGGCCGGGGCGCCACGGTGGACCAGGCCGCGCTGCTCGAGGCGCTCGAGGCGCGCCGCATCGCGGGCGCGTACCTCGACGTGACGGATCCCGAGCCGCTGCCGCCGGAGCACCCGCTCTGGCGCGCTCCGGGCTGCGTCATCACGCCGCACACGGCCGGCGGGCGGCGCGAGGAGCCGATGGCGCAGGTGGAGCATTTCCTGGCGAACCTGCGGCGGTTCGAGCGGGGGGAGCCGTTCGTGGACAGGGTGATCTGAGGTGGCGGCGCGCGCCGGGCAGTGGGCGGCGCGTCACTCCAGCTGGATCTGATACCGAGGCAACGGGTCTCTGCTCGTCCCGCGTGAGTCGGATGTTCGCCGCTTGCTCTCCTCTGATGAACAGCTCGGCGAGATTAACATCCTTCTGGCGATCCATCTGGATGATCCGGAATCGACCGGAGAGGTCGGGAAGCGCCTTGGTGAACGAGCTGCAGAGCGGGTTGATCAGCCCGGGATGTTGTCGCGATGCGCCACGCGGCGTCGCCGAGAGCCTTATGCCGCAGGACTGTGCTCTTCCAGTACGGCGGTCCCCGGTCGGGTGAGCGACCAGCAACGTCGGTCGGCTCGCCGAGCGCGGAGAGGAGGCGGGCGATGCTGATTGGCTCGGTCACCATGGCGGCTCTCGCGCACCCCGCCGTGAATCACCAGCGGTAGTGCTGCCCTCACGGTGGAAAGATGCCGACAGCCTGGAGCGATCTCCGGCGTGGGTCGCTTGATTTCGAGGAACGGCCTTTGCCTTGTTGCAGGACCGACGTTTCTCGCCCTACTCTGCGACGATGATTCGTACAAGCCGACGCCACTTTGGTCGCCAAGCGTTCATGAGCATGCTGCTGCTCGCAATAGCCGGTGTCGAGCGGAGCGCCCGGGCGGACGGGGTGGCACCCCTGGAATTGACGGCAAAGCTCGTGGAAATTCCCTCCAAGATGCCCCCCGATGACCTGTACGATTACGCCTACGTGATGCGCTACCAGGTCCAGGGCGGGGCGCTCGACAAGCAGTTCATCCTTGTCGCGCACTACAAGCCGCTCGTGCCGCGCTCCAAGATCAAGGACAAAATGAAGGAGCAGGTCGGCGGAAAGCTGCGCAGCTTCAACCAGGGCGACGTTCACAAGATGAAACTGACGGCTGATCTGAAAGCCATCTGGAAGGGCGCGCTCGTGGACGAATATGCCGCTACGGATCGCGGGAGCGTCCGCTATTGGTGCCTCCAAGTCGACCCGGATTGACCTTGCGCTCGGGAGAAACTCGATTGAACTTCAGACGACTACGTGCCCCGGGCGCCTGGCTGGTAACCTGTGGTTTGGCCGCGGTCGCCGGCTTTCCGTTCATTGCGGCCGAGCGCGCGGCTCGGCAAAACGATGTGCGAGTGGCCCGCCTGGAGGCGACCCTCGGCGAGCGAGGCGACGCGCTCGCCGAGCTCGGACCAGCGCTGTCTTTACGAGTTTCACGGCTGGAAGGCCTGCTCTCGAGCTGGGAGACGATCGGCGGCTGCGGAGCCGGTAGCTCCACGGGCGCGGGGGGCGGCATCAAGTGGATCGGCCACAGCGTGACCGGGGGGCTATTCGAGCTGCAGACACTCGGCACGTACACGCATCTGCCCGACGGCTACAACCTCAGCCTCAGTCCTCAAGTCTCGCGTAATCTGAGCGAGAAATGGAATGTGGGGCTCGTGGTTCCGCTGCTCTACAAGTACTACCGCGACTACTACGGCCTGCCCGTGGACGTCTCGAACTCCGGCGTGGGTGACGTCGCGGGGTTCGTCACGCGGCGCTTCGGCGAGATCAACTCCACCAGCCTGACGTTGCTGGTCGGTGTCCCGACCGGCGTGCACGACGCCCAGTACAAGAAAGACTATCTCACGCAGGAGAAGCAGCTTGGCCTCGGCAAGGTGAGCGGCAGCATGACGCTCGACCATACGATCGACAAGACGTGGGGGCTGATCGTGCTGGGCGGCTCGTTCGGCTACCGCGGCGGGGAAAACGAGCTGGGCAACTACCGCGCACCGGCGGCCGCGCTCTACGGCTACTCGGGCTATTTCTGGGGGCCGTTGGTGCCGTCGCTCGGCCTGTCGCTGTCGCATTTCTTCGGTGCGGATCGCGACCGTGGGCTCGACCAGGAGGTGCAGCTGTGGGCAGTCACCGGCACGCTGGCCGTGGAGTGGTCGAACGCCTGGCTGGCGATCCTGGGGGGCGTGTCGCTGCCGCTCGGCTGGGACAAGCGCGGAGTCGTCGACGGCGCCGAGAGCAGCAGCCAGGGCGTGGGCCTGCAGCCGTGGACGGCAGGCATCGGCTTCACCGTCTCACCGTTCTGAGACGTGGTCATGTTGCCCGTCGCCGCCCTGCTCCGCCATCGCACGCCGCTCGTCGCCGCGTTGCTCGGCCTGGGTGCGGCCTCGACGGGGCTCGCGCCTTCGGCCGACGGTGACATCTGGTGGCACCTCGCGGCAGGTCGCGAGATGGTCGCTCGGCGTGGGCTCCTGTTCACCGATCCCTTCTCGGTCAGCGCGCAAGGGCGTGACTGGGTCGACGTGCACTGGCTTTTTCAGCTTGCGGTGTACGCGGTGCACCAGGCGGTCGGTCTCGTCGGGCTTGTTTTGGTCAAGTGCGCGCTGATCGGCCTGGGCGCGGGCTTCCTCTACTTCGCGCTCGAAGCGCGGCGCGGCTCGTGGGCGAGGGGGCTCCTCGTGACGTCGCTGGTCGGAGGGCTTCTGGCGGCTCGCTCGCTCTTGCTCGTCCGGCCCGTGATAGGCACGCTCGTCCTGCTCGCGTTCTTCTGGTTCGCGCTCGAGCGCTATCGGCGCGACGGCCGGGTCCGGCACCTGCTGCTATTGCCCCTGGCGCAGCTGGTCTGGGCGAATTTCCAGGGCCTTTCGGCGCTTGGCCCCGCGGTGATCGCGGCGTACGCGGTGGCGGCGCTCGGCTGGGCGAGCTTCGGCCAGACGCGTGCGTGGCCATTTGCGCGCGAACACGCCGGTGCGCTGGCACCGTGGGCGCGGGTACAGCAGCTGTTCGCGACGCTAGGGGGGTGTTTGCTGGCGACGTGTCTCACGCCGTTTGGCTTTCGCGGCGCAGCGTTGCCGGCGCTGCTGCTCGGGCGCCTGTTGCCCGGCGAACACCAGGTCTTCGCCCACGACGTGGCGGAGAACCTGCCGCCCTTCGAGCTCGAACGCCTGTCCGACGGCGAGTTCTGGCACTTCAAATGGTGTTTGGCCCTGCTCGCTCTGTCCGTGCTCCTGGCCGGGCGCCGCTTGAGACTGAGCCATGCGCTGCTGCTGCTCGGCTTCGCGGGGCTGGCCTTGATGAGCAACCGCAACGTGCTCCTGCTGTACTGGGTCGGGGCGCCGATCTTCGCGGTCAATCTGGCCCCGGCGCTCCGGCGGCTTTGCGTCTCGAGCTTTCGCCGCGCGGGCGTGCGCGTGGCGGTGGGCCTCAACGCGGCGCTCCTGGGCGCGCTGCTGCTCGTCTCGGCGTCGGCGGCGGCGCGCGAGCCGCCGCTGGCGGAGCCGAGCCCGTTCCGGGTGCCGGCCGAAAGCGCTGTGCGCCTCGACGCGCTGCCCGGGGGCGACGTCTTCGCGGCCGATCATTACGGAGGCTACCTGATCTGGCGGCTCTATCCGCGGTTTCGGCCCTACATTGACACTCGGCTCGTGTTGCGCACCGCCGACGAGTTCGCCGAGTACCTGAGGCTGGCGGACGAGCCAGAGCGCTTCGAAGCTTTTCAGGCGCGTCACTCCTTCGCCTACGTGGTCTTGCCGGTGATGTTCCCCGAGCGCTACCAGCGCTTGATTGGCCACCTGTACGCGAGCGCCGATTGGAAGCTGCTCTACACGGACGGCTCGGAGGTGCTGTTTGCTCGCCGCGACCTCACGCCCGGCGTCGCGGAGCAGCCGTTCCGTGAAGCCAGCGAGACGGACCGCACCTTGGTCCAGCTGGGGCAGCGCTTCGCGGACTCCCCGAAGGTGCACGCCGCGGCACGCCTGAGCCTGGCCACGTTGCACGGCGTGCTCGGTCAGCTCGAGCAAGCGCAGCGTACGCTCGCGAGCCTCGACACGCCGCAAGCCCGAGCCCTCGAAGCGCGTCTTCGCTTTGCAGCGGGTGAGCTCGATGCCGCCGAGCGGCTCGCCCGGCAGAGCCTGGTTTCCCAGCACGACGACGTCGGGAGCCTGAATCTCATGGCGTTGATCGCCCTGCGAAGGGGCGAATCGGCGCAAGGCCTGGGCTTTCTACGGCGTGCCTTGCGCGTCCGGCCCTTCGACCCCGAAGCGACGCGGATTTTGGTGAACTTGGAGGAGAGTCGACGATGAAAACACTTCTCAACGTGGGCCTGTCCAGGTCTCGGTGGGCGCTCGTTTCCTTGTTCGCGCTGGTCGGCGGGCTCGCCTGCGGGGTCGTCGAGCACCCGCACGACACGCAGGCCGTCGGGACGGGTGACGACTTCGGGCCTCCGAGCGGCGCTGGAGGGGCGACCACCACGGGTGGAGCTTCGGTTGGCGGTGCCATGACCGCGGCGAGCGGGAGCGGTGGCGGCGGGAGCAGCGACGCGGGGTCCGGCGGTGGGCCGGCGCCTTCGGGCGTGACCATCAACCTCGGAGGCGTTGACGTCCCGAGGGAGCGCGCGATCGCCTTCATTCACATCGGCCACTCCAACATGGCCGGTCGCGCCACGAGGCCCCAGAGCTCACGCCCGTTCCATTTCACGGAGACCCATCCGCACGCCTTCATGTACCACCCCGGCTCGGCGCCGGAGCTCGCGATCGAGCCGAAGACCGCGGGTGACACCGCCGCCGGCGGGCCGGGTACGGCGCTGGTCAAGGAAGCCGCGATGCTCGCGCCCGACAACTATTTCATCTCGCTCGGGTTTGGGTGGCCCTCGGCCTACTGCTCCCAGTTCGTTCCGGGCGGCCTCTACTACGACCAGCTGATCGCCGCGCCGAAGGCCATCAAAGGGCGGGTGACCTTTGGCGGTATCTTCATCTATCTCGGGATCACCGAGCGACACGGCTCTGCCGCCGATCGCTCCGGCTTCCCCGAATGCATCAATACTCTCGTGACCGCCATTCGCAACGACGTCGGCGAGCCCACGCTGCCTGCGTTGATGAACGACTACGAGGTGGAGAGCTCGGGCGAGTTCGTGGTCGGCGGCGCCGTGGCGAACGCCATCCGTCCCGAGATCGAAAGGTGCCCGAGCGTGGTGTCGAACTTCGCGCTCGTCTCGGCCGAGGGCGTGGGCATGCAAGACGACCATCACTTCAATCTGGACGGCCATCGCACGTGGGTGCAACGAGCGCTCGCGACGATGAAGGACAAGGGCTGGCGCCCGTGGGCACCGTGAGCCGCTGAGATGGTCTTTTCCAGCCATATCTTCCTGTTCTACTTCTTGCCGCTGGTACTGGCCGCGTACTACGCCCTGCCGGGCCGGGGCCGCACGGCCCTCATCGCCGTGTCGAGCTACGTATTTTACGGCTGGGCGAACCCGAGCTGGGCCGTGATCATGTTCTTCGGCTCGAGCGTCGACTACGTGTGCGGCCTCTTGCTCCTGAAGATGTCACGGCTGCCCGACGTCGACGGCTTACCGCCCGTGATTGGTCCCGAGGTCGTGCGGACCCGCCAGATGAAGCTGGTGCTGGCGACGTCCATCGTCACCAACCTCGGGCTGCTCGCGGCGTTCAAATACACGGGCTTCGTCGCCGAGAACATCAACGCGCTCGGCGCGCTCTTCGGCAGCTCGACGCAGATCGTGCCGGTCTTGCACGTCGTCTTGCCGGTGGGCATCTCCTTTTACACGTTCAAGGCGATGAGCTACGCCATCGACGTGTACCGCGGTGACGCCCGACCGATGCGGCGCTTCACCGACTACATGTGTTTCGAGGCGTTCTTCCCCGACCTGGTGGCGGGCCCCATCATCCGTTATGCGGCGATCGAGGAACAGATGCGCGTGCGCCAGCACACGCTCGAGAAGTTCGCGCGCGGCGTCGCGTTCTTCTCGCTGGGGATGGGCAAGAAGATCCTGCTGGCCAACCCGATGGGGCACATCGCCGACACGGCGTTCGCCGGTGGCGCCAAGCACTTCTACGACGCGTGGTTCGGGCTGGTCGCTTACGCGTTCCAGATTTACTTCGATTTCTCCGGCTACTCGGACATGGCCGTGGGCCTGGCGCTGATGCTCGGCTTCGTGCTGATCCAGAACTTCGACTCACCCTACAAGTCGCGCAGCATCACGGAGTTCTGGCGGCGCTGGCATATCAGCCTGTCCACGTGGCTGCGCGACTATCTGTACATCCCGCTCGGTGGCAACCGCAAAGGCCCCCTGCGCACGTACGCCAACTTGATGGTTGTCATGTTGCTCGGCGGGCTCTGGCACGGCGCCAGCTGGAACTTCGTGATCTGGGGCGGCATTCACGGCGGCATGCTTGCGGTCGAGCGCAGGCTCGGTAATGCTCATCCGCTGCGCCGCCTGCCGCCTGCTGTCGGCGTCGCCTTCACCTTCCTGATCGTGTGCTTGTCGTGGGTGTTCTTCCGCGCCAAGACGCTCGAGCAGGCGGTGACCTACCTGGGCTCGCTGTTCGGGCTCGCCGCCGTTTCGTCGGCGGCGGACGTCGTGGCGGGCGCGCTCCACCCGCGGTACTACGTGGGGCTATTCGCTCTGGCCGCGGTCGTGATCTTCGGCATGCCCAACAGCTGGGAGCTCACGAGGCGCCTGTCCTTGCCCCGTACCGCCTTCGTGGCGGCCACGATGGTGCTCGCGACGTTGATGATGTGGACTCAGACCATCAACCCGTTTCTGTACTTTCAGTTCTGAGGCCGCGCGATGCAAAGTACCCTGCCTCCCTCGTCCTCCGCCGTCGAACACCGTGGCGGTCCGACCGACCCCACAGGCGACGAGCAGCTGCGCCGCGGTATCATCGCGACCGACGTGAGTCGCGGCGCGGCCTGGCTGCTCACGCTGCTGTTTCTGGGGGCGATCTACGCTGTTCCGCTCGCGCAGGCTTACCTCGAGAAGCGCGAGGATGAGGAATCGCCTCTCGCGGATCTGGTGCGCCGCCCACCGACGGCCGAGAACCTGCGTCAGATCGAGAAGGGCATCGAGGATGCTTCGTACGCCAAGTCCTGGGTCCAGCCCCGCGTGCAGCTGCTGCTCACCCGTCTAGCTCGTGTGGGCAACAAGCTCGCGGTCGTCGGACACGGCGGCTGGCTCTATTACACGCCCGGTGTGCAGCACGTCGGCGGGCCCGGGTTCTTGGAGCCCGGGGTGCTGCGGGGCCGCGCCAGGGAAGCCCTCGACGCAGGCCAGGAGCCCATCCACCCGGATCCGCGACCCGCCATCTTCGCGTTCCAGCAGGCGCTCGCGCAACGCGGGATTCGCCTCGTGCTCCTGCCGATGCCGGACAAGGCTGGGATCGAGCCGGGTCCACTTCTCGGGCGTGATGGGCGCGCCGAAATGGCGCAGAATGTCGACTACGACCGCTTCCTGAGCGAGCTTCGAGCCGCCGGCGTGGCCGTGCTCGACGCGCGCCGCAGCGTGCCTGAGCCCCGTACCGAGCCGCTCTTCCTGGCTCAAGATACGCATTTTACGCCCGGCTACATGGAGCGCATCGCCGGCGACCTCGGGCAGCTCGTGATCGGGCTTGGGGTATTGCCAGAGCTGGCAGAGAAGCCCGTGCTGCACGGCGTCCCGCAGCCGGCTTCGCGCGTCGGTGATCTGGTCGACATGCTCAAGCTGCCCGACGATCAGAGCCTGTTCGAAGCGGAGAGCGTGGTCGTGCGCCAGGTGCAGGACGCGGCCGGCACGCCCTGGGAGCCTGACGAGAGCGCCGACGTGCTCCTGCTCGGCGACAGCTTCACCAACATCTTCACGCTCGAGGGAATGGGCTGGGGCAACGCGTCCGGCCTGGCCCCGCACCTGGCGCTGGCGCTTGGTCGCCCCATCGACGTGATCGCGCAGAACGACGCCGGTGCCTTCGCCACGCGCCAAGCGCTCGCGCGCGAGCTGAACGCCGGCCAGGATCGCCTGGCGGGCAAGCGCGTGGTGGTCTGGGAGTTCGCTGCGCGCGAGCTGTCGGTCGGAGATTGGATTCCGCTGGATTTCCCGACTCCCAAGCCTGCGGGGGCTCCGTAGGATGCCGACAGCCCTGGTTACCGGCGCCGCCGGCGTGATGGGCGCCCGCTTGACGGCGCGGCTGCGCAAAGCGGGCTGGCAAGTGCGAGCGCTCGTGCTGCCTGGTGATCCGTTGCGAGCCCGCATGGATGCGCTGGGCTGCGACGTGCGCGAAGGCGATGTCAGGGATCCGAACACATTGGCCGGCGTGTGTCGCGGCGTCGACCTCGTCTACCACTTGGCCGCCATCATCATTACCCACGACCCCACGATGTTTCAGCGCGTCAACCGCGACGGCACGGCGCACCTCGTTGCGGAGGCGCGAAAAGCGGGGGTGCCGCACTTCGTGTACGTCTCGTCGGCCTCCGTCGTTTACCCCCGTCGCACGCGCTATGCCGAGTCCAAGCTCGAGGCCGAGCGTCTCGTCCAGGGCTCAGGGCTCACCTACACGATCGTGCGGCCCACGCTGGTTTACGAGCAGCGCGGCGGTCAGGAGCTCCTGATGTTCCTCGACTACTTGCGGCGGTTTCCGGTGGTGCCGTTCATCGGCGCCGGGGGCGCGCTCAAGAGGCCCGTTTGGGCCGAGGATGTCGTCGACGGCCTCGTGCGGCTCGCCGATGCGCCGATCGCGCACGGCAAGACCTACAACTTCAGCGGCGCGGAGGTGATTTCGATGCGCGAGCTCGCGGAGCTGCTGCTGCTTCATCACGATCGGCCTCGGCCGTTCTTGCACCTGCCGGTGTGGGCGTGCCGGGCGCTGGCGGCCGTGCTCCCCGTGTTCATGAAGCGGCCCCCGCTCACCTCGAGCGCGATAGCCGGCATCGTCAACGACGCCGATCTCGACCCGACCGAAGCCATGAACGACCTCGGCTACGCGCCGCTCGGCGTGCGCGCCGGGTTGCGTCGCTGTTTCCCTTCACCCGCCGTCGAGGCGGCCACCCTCGCACCCCGCGCGAGTGAAGCTCGAGAAAGGACAAATTAGATGAGCCTGCGTTTCCCACTGCGGCAAATTGGTACTCTGTGCTGCTCGACTGTGCTCGGATGCTCGGCCTTTTCGGGCGAGCCCCCGAAGGGCGCCGACGAAGCCCCGCCCGCGGAGGACGTCGCGCTGATGCGCGAGGTCGGCGAGAAGGCCAGCGGCACCATCGTCTGGTCGAGCTCCCGCGTGGGCAATCACGACCTGTTCACGATGAAGACCGACGGCTCGGACGTCAAGCAGATCACCAAGGGCGACGAGGTCGACTGGTTCCCGAGGTTCTCTCCGAGCGGCGAGCAGATCCTGTTCTGCCGCAGCAAACAAGGCTGGGTGAGCGAACGCGACGCCAACACCAGCGACAAATGGGACATCTACACGGTCAAGCCGGACGGCTCCGAGCCGAAGAAGGTCGTCGAGAGCGCGAGCTGGGGTAGCTGGATTTCGGAGGATGAGATCCTGTTCGTGCGCGGCACGAAGGTCTTTCGCAGCAAGGTCGGCAGCGGCGAAGAGACGCAGTTGATGGACAGCGAGGGCGTATCCGATCTGGACGGCGCCTTGCTGCAGCAGCCGGAGCTCTCGAGTGACGGCAAGTACCTCGCCATCACGCTGCGCGGCTCGAAGCGCGAAACCGGCATCTGGAACATCGCCAAGAAGGCCTGGACCCAGACCGGGCTGGGCTGCCAGGTGAACTGGACGCCGGATCAGACGGCCATCTACTGGGTTCACCCGACCGGGAACGGCGATAGCCGGGTGCTGCGCATGCCGATCGATGACGGCGCGCCGCCGAAGGACGTCGACCTCGACAAGCTCCAGTTCATGGACTTGCCGGGTCGCCGCTCGCACGAGTACTTCCCGCAGCTGTCGCGCGACGGCAAATGGATGGTCTGGGGCATCACCCAGCGCGGTCACGACCACGACACCGCCGACTACGAGATTTACCTGTGGGAGGTGGGAACGCCGCCCGAGAAGGCCGCGCGCCTCACCTTCAACTCGGCCAATGATCGCTGGCCCGACGTCTTCATTCCGTCCGCCGGGAGCGGCTCACCGTGAGGGAAACGCGCATCGCCGTGGTCGGCGCGGGCGGCTTCATCGGCTCGCACCTGGTGCCGGCTTTGCTTGAACGCTTTGCCTGCCAGGTCGACGCCGTCGACGTGGATTTGACCAAGCTCGAGTGCTGGGACCCGCGCGTACGGCGCATCGAGGCGCGCGTCGAGGCGCCGGGCCTCGTCGAGGACGTGACCGAGCGCTGTCAGGTCGTGATCTCGCTCACGGCGCTTTGCAACCCAGCCCAGTACTCGACCATCCCGCTGGAGGTCATCGACGCCAGCTTCACGCACCTGTTGCCGCTCGTGAAGCGCTGCGCGGAGCGCGCCGTGCGCTTGATTCATTTCTCGACCGCCGAGGTTTACGGGCGCACCGCGCTGGACGCGCAGGGGCTGCCGACCGCGCGCATGCACGAGGACGACTCGTGCTTCGTGCTCGGCCCGGTGGGGCGCGAGCGCTGGACGTATTCGTGCGCCAAGCAGCTGCTCGAGCGGGTGATCTGGGCGCACGGTCAGCACGGCGCGTTGCCGTTCACGATCATTCGGCCCTTCAACACCATCGGCGCGCGCATGGACTTCCTGCCCGGCATCGACGGGGAGGGGACACCCCGCGTGCTGGCCTGCTTCATGAGCGCGCTGCTGCGAGGGGAGCCTTTGCCGCTCGTGGGCGGCGGCGCGCAACGGCGGGCGTTCATGGACGTGAGCGACATGGTCGAAGCCGTGTGCCGCGTGCTCGAGCGGCCGAAGCAAAGTAGAGGTCAGATCTTCAACATCGGTAACCCGGACAATAACGTCAGTATCGCGGAGCTCGCTCGGCTGCTAGCGGACGCTTTCGCTGAGCGGTTGCCCGAGCGCGCGCCTGCCCAGTTTCGCGCGGTGTCGGCCGCCGAGTTCTATGGCCCCGGCTACGACGACACGCAGGAACGCATCCCCGACGTTCAGAAGGCGCAGCGACTGCTCGGTTGGAAGCCCCAGCGACGCCTGGCCACCTCCTTGCCGCCGATCGTGCACGACTACGTCGAGCGCTACGGCGGTCGCGTCGCAGCGGCGTCCTCGCTCTCCCGGCTCGCGAGCTCCGCATGAAGGTAACGGTCGTCATCCCTGCGTACAACGCTGCCCGGCACATCGAGTCGGTGCTGGAGCGCGTCGGCGGCTTGGCCTTGTCGGGGCCCACCCACGTGGTGGTCGTCGACGACGGCAGCCGTGACGACACGGCCCGTCGGGTCGAGCGCTACAGCTCGTCGGCGTTTCGCCTCAGCTTGCTCCGGCGGCGCATCAACGGCGGTTACGGTGCGGCGATGAAGGACGGTCTGGCCAAGGCTCGCGCCGATGCGCCGGAGCTGGTCGCCTGTATCCACGCCGACGGTCAGTATGCGCCCGAGGCCTTGCCTGGGCTGATCGGGGAGCTTTCGCGTCGCGGGCTCGATCTGCTGCAGGGCTCGCGCATCGCCGCGGGCACGGCCTTGCAGGGGGGTATGCCCCTCTACAAGTACGTCGGCAATGCGCTGCTGAACCGCATCGAGAACCGGACGCTGTCGCTCTCGATGACTGACTACCACAGCGGCTACCTTCTCTATGGGCCGCGCGCGCTGGCGCTGCCGTTTCACGGCTTGTCTGACAGCTTCGATTTCGATCTGGAGGTCATCGCCTCGGCGCGGGCACGTGGGCTTTCGGTCGGCGAGGCGCCGGTGCCCACGCACTACGGGGACGAGGTCTCGCACCTGAACCCGCTGACGTACGGGCTCCGGGTGCTTCGAGTGATGTGGAACTATCGTCGAGGTCGCTATGACGCAGCGTAAGCGCGCACTCGGGGTTTGGGGCTTGCTCGCCGCCGCATCGGCGCTTGGCATCGTCGCTTGTCACGCCGGGTCTACGAAATTTCCCTGGGGTGATGCGAGGGCGGGCACGCGCGTCGAACACGCTCACGTCCATACGCTGAACGAAGGCTATGCGCGGACGCGCTCGCAGGTCTGGGTGCGTGAGGTGGCACGCCCGACGCGCGCCGCGCTGGACTACGCCGCGTATCACAGCAACTTCATGATCGCCGACCCGGAGCCAGAGACGCCCATGTCGGCTGCGGGCACGCCCGACACCTCGCACCCGTTCGCGGGGCAGCTCGACCAGGGCAGCCTGACGGGCGATCTCGCGAAGACGCCGCTCTCGCCGGTCGAGCAGCGGCAAGCGTTGGCCTTCGCGCCGCTGTCGGAGTTCTTGCAAGCGCGCAAGGTAGCGGGGGCCGAAGCGCTGGCCGAGGTCGGCTCAGCCGTGCGCAGCGAGCGGTGGGGCCTGCAGTTGCCGCCCGGCACCTCCGGCCAGCTCCTGAGCGAGGTGTTCGTTCATCAGGCCGCGTCGGGCGCGGTGGAGCTGTGGGCCAAGGTGGAGTTTCAGCCTTGGTTCAAGCCTTTTGCGGGCTCCGCCGATCAGGACGGGGACGGCTTTCCCGAGCTCTATGGCCGGGTGGCGCCTGGCGTCGTCACTCCCGCGCTTGTGGCTGCGATTCAGAAGGACTACGTGGATCCAGTGCTGTCGCCGAGCGAGGTGAAGGCCTGGGCGAACCAGCTCTCGTCGTACTGGTACCCGTCCTTCAACACCGATCTCATGCCGGTGGGACCGAGCTTTCCGGACGCGCAGACCGAGCCCTACATCAAGCAAGAGCTGGGCGGGCGCGCCTTTCCGGCGCCGACCATCGTGCTGCGCGGCAAGCCGCAAGGCAAAGCCACGTACAACGTCTTTCTGGTGCGTGGCGAAGGCGCGGAGCCCGCGGCCGCTGCGCCCGCGAAGCCGGCGCTTCGGCTGAGCAAGACACGTCCGTCGCCGAATCCCGCGCCGGGGCTCGAGACGGTGCAGCGCGAGCTGGCCCAGGCGGGCGGCTCATGGCCGACGTGGATGGCCAAGCTCAGGCCGACCCATGACGCCCTGAAGAAGCGGCTGAAAGGCATGCCGCCGAAGGTCAAGGCGCTGGCTGGGCGAGATGGCTTTCTGTTCTACCGCAACGACCTCGAATACGTCAGCGGTGGTGATCTCGAGCAGCAACGCAAGGGAAAGAACCCGCTGCCGGTGATCCTCGAGTTCAAGAAGCTGCTCGACGAGCAGGGGGTCGACTTCTTGTTCGTGCCGGTCCCGACGAAGCTCGAGGTGTATCCGGAGAAGCTGGACCCCGCTTTCACGGCGCTCTCGGGTCAGGTCATCAATCCGGCTTTCCGCAAGCTGATCGAAAGGCTCAGCAAGGAAGGCGTGGAGATCGTCGACCTGCTGCCGGCATTCCTGCAGGCAAAGGTCACGAGCGCAGCGGAGCCGTTTCTGTTCCAGCGCCAGGACACGCACTGGACCGACCGTGGGCTGCGCTTGGCCGCAGACCTCTTGGCCACCCGCGTGAAGAAGTACCCCTGGTACGCCGAGCTCGCCAAGCAGAAGCGCGCTTACGACCTGCGCGAAACCAGCTTCACCCGTTTCGGCGATCTGCATTCGCGACTGCCGGAAGCTGAGCAGAAAAAATACGCGCCCGAGACGCTCGTGGCGCACCGGGTCGTCGCCGACGGCAAGCCGTACGACGACGACCCGGATAGCCCGGTCGTGCTCCTGGGCGACAGTTTCACCGCCGTCTATCAGCTGACGGACGCCGAGCACGCTGGCGTCTCGGCGCACCTCGCGCGTGGCATCGCGTATCCGCTCGACTTGGTCATGAGCTACGGCGGCGGCCCCAACGTGCGGCAAAAGCTGTTGCGCCGCAGCGTCGAGGCGCTCGGCACGAAGAAGCTGGTCATCTGGATGATGACGGCGCGTGATCTCTACAACTACTGGGAAGACTGGGAGCCGCTGAAGAAGCCATGAAGCGCCGCTCGCTCCTGCTCCTGCTCTTGCTCGCGGGCAGCGGCTGCTCACGCGTTCCGCGCCGAGAGCTGGCGTTCGGCCGCGCCCTGATCGGCCTGGTCCGTGACGCCGCGCTTGTCGACGAGAGCCAGGTGACCTGGAGCCTGACGGAGCTTTCGCGTCTCGTCGACGAGGCGGAGAGCGCGCTCGCTTCGTCGCCCCAGCGCTCACCTGCTACGGTGTTGAGTGAGCTCTTGTTCGGTCGTTGGAGCTTCGTGCGCGAGGTGGCCGACACGAATCTGGCCTTCGTGTGCCTGCCCGGCGTGCTGGAGCGCCGCCGCGGAAGCTGCGTTGGCCTTGGTACCTTGTTTCTCGCGCTGGCTGACGCGCTCGGCTATCCGGCGTCCGGGGTGATGATGCCTGGACACTTCTACGTGCGGGTGCAGGAACAGGGCGGCGCGCGCAACGTGGAGCTACTGCGCGCCGGTGAGGCGATGCCGGACGCGTGGTACGGCCAGCGCTTTCCGGTGCCGGGCGGCTCGGCGCGCGAATACGCGCGTCCACTCAGCCAATCCGAGGTGCTGGGCGTCGTCGAATACAACGTCGGCAACGAGCGGCGCCGGCAGCTACGGCTGACCGAAGCGCGAGCAGCCTTCATCCGCGCCACCGGCTTCTTTCCGGAGCTGTCCGAGGCCCACGCCAGCCTTGGCGCCGTCGAACAGCTGCTCGGTAATCTCGAGAGCGCGGAGGCAAGCTACCGTCGCGCTTGCAACGCCAATCCGCACTTGCCAGGCATCGAGCAGAACCTTTCGCTTTTGGCAGCGGAGCGCACGACCGCGACGACTCCGCGGGCGTGCCCGCTGCCGCCGAGCTACTGATTGGCGAGGGAGTCTCGCCAGGGCGTGTCGGCAAAGCTGCTCGCGCCCCGAATCGTCGCTCGTCCTCCCTCGAGCTCCTCAAGGGTAGCCGCTCCGCAGACCACGTCTTTTCGCTGGCCAGATTCGGTTGCACGCTACATGACGTCAGATGAGAGCCGTGCCCTAGCGTATTCCGGGCCGACGTGACGGCCGATTCCGAGCGCACGTGACGGCTCGTTCCGAAGGGACGAGTGCGCCCTGGGCACCGACAGCTGCGGCGCGAACGCCGCGTGCACCAACACGGCGGGCTCGTTCACCTGCGCCTGCGACGCGGGCTACTCAGGCGACGGCGTGACGTGCACGGACGTCGACGAGTGCGCCGCCGCTACGGCCAACTGCGACGTGAACGCGACGTGCACCAACACGGCGGGCTCGTTCACCTGCGCCTGCAACGTGGGCTACTCCGGCGACGGCGCCACGTGCACGGAGATCGACGAGTGCGCGTCCAACCCGTGCCAGAACGACGGGACCTGCACCGACGGCCTTAACAGCTACACCTGTGAGTGCTTGCCCACCTACGAGGGGACCCCCCCCGGCGGCGGCAGCTTCGGCGCGCCCACGCTCATCTCCATCGCGGGCACTGGGGGCGTGCAGTCGAGCATCGCCTGCCGCGATCTGAACGGCGACGGCTCGTCCGATCTCGTGGTGACGAGCTCCGGCTCCGCACGCCTGTCGATCCTCCTCAACCAGGGCAACGGCACGTTCGCGAGCGGCGTTCAGTCCGCCGCCGCGCCGACCACGAGCGCCAACTCGGCGCTGGGGGTCGTGGCCAGTGATTTCAACGGCGATGGCAAGCTCGACGCCTACATCCTGGTCACCACGTCATCGGGCGGCGTCCGCCCGATGACCGGCAACGGCAACGGGACCTTCGTCGCTGGCCCGGTCGTCCCGACCGGCACCTCGCCCGGGCCCAACGCCATCGCCGCCGCGGACCTGGATGCCGATGGATACGACGATCTCATCCTGACCAACAGGGGATCCGGCACCCTCACCGTGATCCCCAACGGACTCTGACCCGCCTTTTCGCCCTTTTTGGGTTTACGTGGCTCGCCTGGTTGGAGCATCCTACGTGAGCTGAAAACTCTCCATCGACGGAGGATCGTACGCAGTCGTTTCGCACGATGAGGGGCGCGCTCTGCAGCTGAGGCATTCAGGCAGCAGCAGTAGCAGGAGCAGCGGAGCGCGCCTGGACCCGGGGGGCTGCTCGTGCTTGATGCCGTGATGTGCGCGGTACCGGGCAAACGGGCCCGATGAGGTGGTGTACGCTGATTTTCGCGCGACCTCAGCGCGGGATCCGGTGGCTCGCGCGGCACCCCCCCCGGGGCTTCAACAACAAACAGAGGACAAACCATGAGCTATCGCAAGAGCTCTCTTTTCAGCTGTCTGGCGATCCCGGCATTCTCCAGCCTGCTGTTCGCGAGCTGCACCAGCGCCGGCCCCTCCGTGGCCGACGGCGATGACAACGAGGACGCGGGCGGCCAGGGCTGCCTGGCCGTGAACGCGCCATGCGACCCCACGGTGCCGTGCTGCGACGGCCTCACCTGCCAGAGCGGCACATGCACCGATGTGAACGAGTGCGCCCTGGGCACCGACAGCTGCGACGCGAACGCTACATGCATCGATGCGTCGGGCTCCTTCACCTGCGCTTGCGACGCAGGGTACTCCGGCGACGGCGTGACCTGCACCAACATCGACGAGTGCGCCGAGAGCCCATGCCAGAACGGCGGGACCTGCATCGACGGCATCAACAGCTACACCTGCGCGTGCTTGCCCGGCTTCACCGGCGACAACTGCGAGACCGCCATCGACGAGTGCGCCGAAAGCCCATGCCAGAACGGCGGGACCTGCGTCGACGGCCTTAACAGCTACACCTGTGAGTGCTTGCCCACCTACGAGGGGACCAGCTGCGAGGCATGCGAAGGCACCCTCGCGGACTGCAACGGGCTCACATCCGACGGCTGCGAGGTGAACCTCCAGAGCGACGCCTCCCACTGCAACGCCTGCGACAGCGCGTGCGCGACGGGTCAAATCTGCTCGAACGGTGGCTGCGAGGACCCGCCCTCCGGCCAGGTCCCCGGCACGCCGATCAACGTTTCCGCGCCCCACAACCCGCTGGCTCCGGCGGTCGCCGATGTGAATAACGACGG
This sequence comes from Sorangium sp. So ce281, assembly GCF_051527395.1. Taxonomy (NCBI): domain Bacteria; kingdom Pseudomonadati; phylum Myxococcota; order Polyangiales; family Polyangiaceae; genus Sorangium; species Sorangium sp. So ce281. The sequence goes on along the minus strand of NZ_CP150322.1, from coordinate 7,231,821 downwards.
TGAGCTCGACATCCTGGTGGCCAATGCCGAATCCGGGTCGTCGACGACCCCCTCGGGGTCGCTCTCCGTGTTTCACGGCAACGGCGACGCGACCGTCCAGCCGGAGCTCTACACCCCGGGCGCCCCGCTCTCCAGCAACGCGGTCGTGGCGGTGGACGTGGACGGCGACGGGTGGCTCGACGCCGTCACCGTCGACGGCCAGACCAACCTTCCCACCAGCAACGGGAGCATCAGCGTCTACCGAAACCTGGGCCCGAGCGCGCCCGGAACCTTCGGCGCGCCGACGAGCTTCACCACCGGCACCCCCGGCTCCGTCCACCTCTGCACCGGGGACTTCGATCACGATGGGGCGGCCGACATCGCCACCACCAGCGTGACCCTCAACCAGGTGAGCGTGATCATGGGCACCGGCGGCGGCAGCTTCGGCGCGCCCACGCTCATCTCCATCGCGGGCACCGGGGGCGTGCAGTCGAGCATCGCCTGCCGTGATCTGAACGGCGACGGCTTTTCCGATATCGTGGTGACGAGCCCCGGCTCCGCGCGCCTGTCGATCCTCCTCAACCAGGGCAACGGCTCGTTCGCCGCGCCGGTCGCCTACACCAACGCCGTCAATGGCCAGACGGCGGGCATCGCCTTCGGTGACGCCGACGGCGACGGCAAGCTCGACATCCTCTCGAACGGCGCGGCCGGCCGGTACCTCTTCTTCTTCAGAGGGAACGGCAACGGCACTGTCGCGAGCGGCGTTCAGTCCACCGCGTCGTCCAGCGCGATCGCCAACTCGGCGCTGGGGGTCGTGGCCAGTGATTTCAACGGCGACGGGAAGCTCGACGCCTACATCCTGGTCACCACGTCATCGGGCGGCGTCCGCCCGATGACCGGCAACGGCAATGGGACCTTCAGCGCGGCCCCGGTCGTTCCGACCGGCACCTCGCCCGGGCCCAACGCCATCGTCGCCGCGGACCTGGATGCCGATGGGTACGACGATCTCGTCCTGACCAACACGGGATCCGGCACCCTCACCGTGATCCCCAACGGACTCTGACCCGCCTTCTCGCCCTCACGCTGCGTGCCGTCCGGGAAGTCTACTGACGAGACCGCCCGGACTGGCAGGCAGCGCTCCCCGAAGCTCGACGGAGCGACTCACGGTCTCCCCCCTCCCGCAGGCACGTCGTAGGATGTCGGTGAGGTGGGGGAGTAAGGGGAGTGATACCTGGGCACCGGCCGCGCGGAGGCCATCAGGGGCTCGCCTTCGCACGGCGGCCGGTGAAGGTGTCGGAGGCGATGGGCTCGCCGGTGTCTGTCGAAAGATCGAGCGGGTCTTCCCCGTCCTCGAAGGTGCGCACGACGAGGGAGCCGGCGATGTCGTCGCAGCCCTGGCCGACCGTGTCGAGGACGATATCGAAGCGCTATCCCGGCGCCGTCCATCACGCCCTCGCGCTCGACGTCTATCGCCGCGGCGACTACGCGGCTGCCCTCATCGAGGCCGAGTCCATCGCCCCCCTCCACGTCGCCTGGAGCGCGCTCGACCGCGCCGTTGCCCTGGCTCGCCTCGGCCGCATCGCCGACGCCCGCAGGGCCGCTTCGCCGGTGCGGCGCGCCCTTGCCGAGGCCTTCGCTTGCCTCGAGATCGCGTTCCCTGGCGCGCAGTCACTTGCTTCAAGGCTTGAAACGCCCGACTCGGTCGTCGAGTTGGCGATTTCAAGCCTTGAGACGGCTCACTCGGCCGCCGAGTCGGCCGTCTCAAGCCTTGAAACGGCCCGCTGGGCCGCCGAGCCGGCCGTCTCAAGCCTTGAAACGGCCCACTCGGTGACCGAGTCGCCCGCTGCAAGGCTTGCATCAAGCCTTGCAGCGGGCCGCGGGCTCACGCGTCCGGCGAGGCCCCCGGCTGGGCGGGCGGCGCGGCCGCCGGCGCGGGCGGCGTGGCCGCCTGGCCAGGCGGGAGGGCGTCGCTGACGCCGGTCGTGCGGTGGACCTCGGCGAGATCGTCGAAGATGAGCGGCAGGAGCTCGGGCTTGCCCAGGTGGGCGAGCAGCCCGCGCACGAGGCTCTTGTTCGCGTTGTAGACACCCAGCCAGGCCTCGCGCGCGGTCGACACCTCGGGGCCGAGCTCGACGCGCTCGACGCGCGTGGCGCGCTGCTGCCGCTCGAGGATCCCGAGCTTCTCGTGCACCTCCCTGAGCTCGGTCAGCCATACGTCCGCGCCCCGGACCTTCTCGCGCTGCCTCTCGAGCTCGTCGGCGATGTGCCCGACGGCGGCGGTGAGCTTGGTGATCCGCCGGCGCGCGAGGACGCTCGGCATCTCGCCGCGGAAGAACAGCCTTGGATCGACCGGCCTCCCCTTGAGCGAGTCGAGGTACGAACCGAACCGCACGATCACGTCGCGCGCCTCGTCGAGCACCTCGGCGCTGTCGAGCTCCGGCGCCGGCTTGGGCTGGCGATCGAGGAGCTCGGACATCGCCTGATCGGCGAGGAGCTGCTTGCCCATCGCGAACTCGACCATGCCGTCGAGGGCAGCGACCTTGCCCATCAGGACCGCGGCCATCTGCTCGCGCGCGAACTTGCCGTAAATCTTCGTCTCGAAAGGATCGATATAGGGGTCTGCCACAGGCGCCTCCTTGGGTTGAGCGAAACGCGCTGATGCTGGCAGGCGGCGAGGGGGCATGGCAATGGCTCATGGCCTCATCGGGGCGGAATGGCACGAATCGGACGCTCTGCGGGGCCGACTGCGCCGGGGCGCGGGCTGCTGCTCCCTGTCTCCCTGTCTCCCTGTCTCCCTGTCAATTGCGGCGCGGCTTTGCCTGCAGCCGTCGCATGAGCTCCTCGCGGTCTCTCGCGTAAGCGCCTCGCGGGAAGTCGCGCCGGTGTCGCTCGAGCAGGAGCCGCACGGCGTCGTGGCGACCGGCGGCGAGCGCCGCGAAGGCCTGCCGGATCAGCCGGGCCTCGGACGAGGGCAACTGGATGCCTTCGCCCCGGCGAGGGCCGGGCGGGTATCGCGGCCTCGGCGGGTCGCGGCGCGCGGTCGTGAGGGCGCCGCTCACCTCGCCTTGGGCCCGCTCCTCCGAGGGCACCTCCGGGCCCGCGGGGACGGCGCTGTCGCGCTGAGCGGGCCATGCGGCCTGCGGGGAGCGAAGCGCGACCGCATGGGCGCTCGGCGGCGGGATCTCGCCGCGCCCGCCGGGGGCCAGCAGGGCGAGCGCGCCCGCCACGACGCCGGCCGCGGTGCTGGCCGTCGATCGGCGGACGGCATGTGTGGGTGCCAGCGACGTGTTCCACGAGCTCGCCGCGGGGCGGGCCACGCCGTGAGACGGCGCGCGCCGGAAGGCGCGGCGAGCCCGGTCGAGCAGCCGCCGCAGCCGGCCTCCCTGGAGCGGCCCCGAGGAGGCGCGCGCTTCGGTCGCGCCGAACGCGAAGGCGAGCGGCGCGATCAGGGCGCCGCGGCCGCGCCTCCGCGCTTGCCAGCGCCGCGCGGCGGCGTCGAGGCTCAGCCGCGCGAGCCGGAGGTCGTTCCACACGGTATTGCGCGGCATCGCGAGCTCCTCGGCGATGTCCTGGACCGCCTCCTCCTGGAGGTCGTGCGCGACGAGGATCGCGCGGCGCCGCGGGGGGACCTCCTGGAGCAGATCCGCAAGGATGTCGCTCTGTTCCGCCTCGATGAGCCGTGTCTCGGAGTCCGGCGCTCGGCTGGAGAGGCCTTCCAGCGCCTCCTCCGGCCACAGCTCTTCGTACCGGCGATGGGCGCGCTTGCGCTCGTTGGAAGTCAGGTTGAACGCGATCCGCAGGAGCCAGGTGCGCACGGTGGCGATGCGGGGATCGAACCGGGGCAGCGACCGAGAGGCGCCGTGGAAGATCTCCTGGACCAGGTCGTCTCGATCCGCGCCGCGGAAGCCCTGGCGCTCCACGTAGCGGCGGACCGTCTCCAGGTGCTCGGCCATGATCGACTCGATGGTGAGCGGTGCGTCCGCGGCGGTGCTGTCGGTTTTGCGAGACGATTTCCCCATGCCTGCGTAGTTACCTGGCGAGCTCGTTCGACATTTGAAATTCGGCATGTCGGGCTGAGCCGAGGCAGGCCTGTGGCGTGAGCGCTCGGCGCGCCGCGCAGCAGGGCGAGCATGCTCGCGGCGCGACCCGAATTGCCTGACGGTCGAGTCGATTCCGTCACTTTCTCCGGACCAAGGCGGCTTGACCGAAAAGAGAGTCGACGCGTAGTATGCCGCGGAGATGGCGTCCACAGGACGGTTGCTTCTCGCGGTGGTCGCCGCAGCTGTCGTGTGGAGTCGCGCGGCGGTGGCCGCCGGGGAGGAGCCTTCTGCTGGACCGTCCGGAGCGGCCATGATGCGCTCCGAGGCCGAGGAGGCGTTCGCGCGGGGCGAGAAGGCGCGGCGCGCGGGGCGGTGGCAGGACGCGGAGGCGGCGTACCGCGCGGCGTGGAAGGCGGATCCGCGGCCGGAGTTCGCGGGGAAGCTCGGGCTTTCGGAGCTCGCGCTGGGGCGGCCCCGGGACGCGGCGGAGCACCTGCGGGAGTCGCTGGTGTATCCGGAGACGCTCCAGCCGGCGGCGCAGCGGCGCTTCCGGGCGGGGCTCGAGAAGGCGGAGCGCGAGGTCTCGTTCGCGACCGTCGCGGTGAGCCGGCCCGAGGCCGAGGTGTTCATCGACGGCCAGTCGATCGGCCGTGGACAGGGGATGTACTTCGTCTATCTCGATCCGGGGCGGCACGAGGCGCGTGGCACGCTCGAGGGGTATGTCGATGACGTCTATCCGTTCGAGGCGGAGCGGGGGAGGGAGTCGATGGTCGGCCTTCACCTGGAGCCCAAGCCCCCGCCGCCGGCTGCGCCCCCGCCGGTTGCATCTGCGTCGATTGTGGCGCCGGTCGCGCCTGCGCCGGCCGCGACGCCCGGGGGGCCGTCGGCGGGAACGGTGTTCCGCGTCGGCGGGTTCGCGCTCGCGTCCGCCGGGCTTGCGCTGGGTACGGGCTTCGCCGTGGCAGCGGCGGTGCGCGGCGGGGAGGCGGAGGCGCAGGCCGCCCAGATCCGCCAGCGCAACGGGGCGGCGGCGTGCTTGTCCAAGGCATACGCCGAGCCGTGCGGTGTGCTGCGCGAGATGATCGACGCGCGCGACACCCTGAAGGCCGCCGCATGGGGGAGCTTCATCGGCGCCGGCGTCGCCGGCGCGGTCGCGCTCTCGTCGCTCCTGTGGGCGCCGGCGCCGGGGAAGCGCGCTGTGCGCGCGGCGCCGCTCGCGGCTGCGCGTGGCGGGGGCGTGATCTTCTCTGGCAGCTGGTGAGGCTGCGCCGGAGCCGGAAGGAGCGGTGCTGATGCGGAGCGTGCGGCAGAGAGGGCTGGCAGGGCTTTGGCTCCTCTGCTTCGGAGGGGTGGCGGCGGCCAGCGGGTGCGGCGGCGCCGGGGCGTACGACTGCGCAGAGGCGGTCGCGTGCGAGATCCGGAGCGACGACGGCACCAGCAACGGGCACTGCTGGGGGCAGTGCGTCCACGCGCCGCCGGACTCCTTCGGCGCGCCGGAGCTCGTCTGGACGGGGCCCGAGGTGCTCGCGCCGGCGTCGTGCGCCGAGCTCGTGCGGATCGTCCCGGGGACCGGCGAGCGGATCCCGCTCACCGACGCCACGCGGACGCTCTTCGCGCGGGCCATGCCGGAGCCGGCGCACGGCTGCCCCGCCTGCGCGTGCACGGCGCCGGCGTGCGCGCTCCCGCAGACCGTGACGGCGAGGTCGATCGAGGCGTGCGGCGACGGCAGCATGGGGACGCAGACGTCGTTCCTTCTGCCGGCAGGCTGGGACGGATCGTGCATGTCGCCCGGCACGGTGACGGCGGAGCAGCTCGGCTCGCTCTCGATCGGCCCGGCGATCTGGGAGCCGTGCACGCCGATCGTGGCCGACGAGCCTCCGCAGCCTCTCGCGGGAGGCGTGGCCGAGGTCGTCGTCGGGTGCAGCGGTGTGGTGGAGGACGAGCTGTGTCCGGGAAAGGGGGAGCTCTGCATGCTCGAGCAGCAGCCGGCCCATCTGCCCGACGGCTGGCGTCACTGCATCGTCGGGGATGGGGATCTGGGCTGCCATCAGCCCGAGGGAGGAGCGGACCCTCGGAAGATCTTCTCGGACAGGGTGGGGGTGTTCTATGTGAACCTGGTGACCGCGCCCGCGTGCTCGCCGTGCACCTGCGAGGCGCCGGCGACGAGCCGGTGCGAGGCGCTCGTGGTCGCCTGGGAGGATGCCGCTTGCAGCGACATCCTCCTCGGCGTCGATGTGAACGAGCGTGGGATCTGCCTGGTTCCTGAGCCGACCTCCAGCTTGGCCAGCGTGAGCGCAACGTGGCTCTCGAACGAGCCCGGGACGTGCACGCCGACGCGCGGTAAACCCGACGACAAGATGGACGGCAGGGCCAAGACGGTCTGCTGTCTGCCGAAGGCGCTGGAGGCGCCGTGACGGCCTGGTCGAGAACACCGGCGAGCGGCGGGCGCACCGCCCGCGGCAGGAGCCAACCGAAGGTTCAGGGGGTAGGGGCTCCTCGGGAGCGCGTGGGGAAGGCGGTGAGGTCGCGATGAGGTGGAACAGAAGGTGGTGGCTCCTGCGCGCGTTGATCACGCTGCCGCTGGGGGGCCTGGGCGGCGCGCTGGTCGCGGGCGGCTGCGGCAGCGCGGAGCCGCCGTGCGGCTTGCCGTGGAATCCCTGCCTCATCACCAACGAGGACGGCACGAGCAACGGCGTCTGCGCCGGGAAGTGCGTGATACAACCGATGGACAGCTTTCACAAGCCGATGCTCCTGTGGATCGGAGACGCTGACGACCCCGAGCCGGCGTGCGAGGACCTCACCGGCCTCGACCTCCAGAGCCGCGATACGGTGCAAATCGCCTCGAGGACGTCCTTCCGGTTCCGGACGGTGCTGCCGGGCGACGAGCCCTGTCCCAAGTGCATTTGTAGCGTTCCGTACTGCTCCATGCCGGAGATCGTTGCGGCGCACTCGGATGCGTCGTGCGAGAACACCCCTGCGGAGACGCTCAGGCCGTTCAATCCGCCGTGGAACTGGCAAGGCGAATGCACGTCTCCGGGGACCGTGCCGGCAGAGGCGTTCAGCGCGATCTGGATCGCGCCGGGGCCGGATGGCTCGTGCACGCCCTCCACCGTGGGCGAGCCCTCTCCACCGAAGAGCCCTGCGAAGATCGCGGTCGCGTGCAGTGGCGTCGTGACGAGCAACCGGTGTCCGGAGATCGGCGACGTGTGCATGGTGGACCAGCAAGAGACCAACGTGCCCCCCGGGTGGCGGTACTGCATGATCTCGCAGTACGAGGGGCCTCACGAATGCTATCCGCCCGCCGGTCCCGGGGAGCGGCCCAGGTTCTCGGACAAGCTCACCTTCTATGATCGAGACCTTGAGCAGAGCTGCGAGCCGTGCGTCTGCGTGCCCAGCCGCACGCCGAGGAAGTGCGTCGCGCGGGTGAGCGCCTACTCGGATCGCGCGTGCAGCGAGGGCGCGCTCCTCGGGACGACGCCGGTGACGGCCGGCGGGGCGGATCGCTGCCTGCGTCCCGAGGTGGAGGGTGCGGCCCTCGGCAGCATCCGCGCCGAATGGGAGGTCAACGAGCTGGGGCTCTGCGAGCCAGCCGGCGGCGAGCCGTACCCGACCACCGTCTGCTGTCTGCCGGAGCCCGCCGGATGACGCGGCCGTGAACGGCCACGGTCACGCGTCGAGTGAGGCGGTGCCGTGCGGCAGGGATCTCTAACGCCTCGATTGGGAGCTTCGTCGGCAGCGTCCGCAACACCTCGTCGAAGTTGAGCCCAACAGGTGCAGCAGCGACGGCGAACGGGGCGCGCAAGATCTGCGTGGACGACGGCCGGGCTGCGCTTCTCGGCGCTCGGTTCCGCGCGAATTGACCGCGCCCTCGGCGTCGCTCCCGGTTTGGCACGCGGGCTGCAAAGTGCAAAAGTAAAAAAAGAGCACGTGAGAGATGGAGTCGGCTGCAGATGCGCCGGCGACTGCTGGGCGCAGCAGGCGATTCCGGGAAAGAGACACGTCATGCGGCTCGGATTGGCCCTCCTGATCGCGCTCCACGGCGCGATTCACCTCGTCGGATACTTCGAGTGGTCGAAGCTCGCCGCCGCCGGTCAGCCGAGCGATCGCACGCTCTTGTCCCTCTCGCCCGCCGGCAGTCGAGCCTTCGCCCTGCTCTGGCTCGTGGCGCTGATCCTTCTGCTCGCGGCGGCAGCGCTCCAGGTCCTGCGGCGCGACGCGTGGTGGGCGCTGGCGCTTGTCGGCGTGCTCCTGTCCCAGGGCCTCATCGTCCTCGCGTGGCCCCAGGCGAAGTTCGGGACGCTCGTCAACGTGCTCATCCTCTTACCGATCGTGGCCGCAGCCGCACACGCACGCTTCAGCCAGGAGATCGATTCGGAGGTCCGAGCGCTGCTCGCGCGCCCCTCCGAGCCCCACGCCTCCACCGTCGAGCCCTCCGAGCTCGCGCGCCTGCCCGCGCCGGTGCGCACGTGGCTCGAGGCCTCGGGCGTCGTCGGCCGAGAAAGGGCTCAGACGGTCCGACTGAAACAGCGCGGCGATCTCCGGACCAGCCCCGACGCCGCCTGGATGCCCGTGGAGGCCGAGCAGTACTTCTCCGTCGACGAACCTGCGTTCGTCTGGAAGGTCACCACGAAGAGGATGGGTATCCTCCCGATCGAGGGCCGCGACAAGTACGCCGCCGGCAAGGGCCAGATGCTCATCAAGGCAGCGTCGCTCGTCAACCTCGTCGACGCGGACGACGAGAAGATCGACCAGGGCGCCATGCTGCGCTTTCTGGGCGAGATCGTCTGGTTCCCGTCAGCGGCGCTGAGCCCCTACATCGCGTGGGAGTCGATCGACGCGACGAGCGCGAAGGCGACGATGCGCCACGCAGGGAAGGTCGCATCGGCGGTGTTCACGTTCGATCAGCAGGGGCGCCTGATTGGGCTGCAAGCGGAGCGCTATCTCGGCGGCGGCGCCGACGCGAAGCTCACGCCTTGGTCCGTGTCGTGCTCGGAGTGGGGCACGTTCCGGGGCATCCGGATCCCGAGCCGAGGGGAGGTCCTGTGGAAGCTCGAGAGCGGGAATTTCAGCTACTACCGCTGGGAGATCCTCGACGTGGAGCACAACCCCGCAGGGCCGTACTGACTGGGAGAGCGACTCCCGCACGCAGCCCCTGCGCCTCGCTAGAGCGGGCGGCCGATCCGGGCGCGGATCTGCGCCCGGACATCCTCTGGAAGCGAGCGCAGGTAGTCGTCGGGCAGCAGCCGCAACGTCTCGTCAGGCACGAGGAGGAGCCGCTCCTCGGGGGTGAGCCCTGCGACGCGTTGCTCGGGCGGAAGGCCGGCGAGCCGCTGCTCGGGCGGCATCCCGGCGAGCCGCTGCTCGGGCGGCATCCCGGCGAGCCGCTGCTCGGGCGGCATCCCGGCGAGCCGCTGCTCAGGCGGCATCCCGGCAAGCCGCTGCTCGGGGGTCAGCCCCGCGGCCCGCTGCTCGGGCGGCAGCGCCGCCAGCAGCTCGTCCACCGGCAGCGCCGGCAGAAGCGTCTCGATCGGCAGCTTCTTCAGCAGCGTCCGCAGCACCTCGTCAAAGCCTTCCAGCTCGCGCATCGCCATCGCGATCTCCTCCGCACCGACCTGCTCGGCCAGCCAACGGCGCGCCTCGACCGTCCGCGCCGTGCCGTGACCGAGCAAGTGTAGCAGATCGTCGCCCTCGGCCTCGGCCACCGTGGCGAGCTCGACCACGTACAGCGCGAACGCTGCTCCCTGGAGCTGCCAGTAGCCGCCGGCGAGGTCGCGCCAGACCAGCCCGAGCGCCGCGACATCGGCGTCGAGCGAGCGCGTACGCGACGGCAGCAGCAACACGCCGGCCAGGTCGCGGCGCGGTCCGAGCCGCTTCCCAGCGCCCGCGTAGTGCAGCGACAGGTAGCCCCAGAGCCGGTCGAGGTCGCGGCTGCGGTAGGTGCGCCGGACGCTCTTGAACTCGACGATCGTCTCCCTGGGCAAAAGCGACCAGAGCCTCCGCAACGTGCCCGCCGGCTCGCGGACCTCGCCCGGGGCGTCGTTGCGCAGCAGGAGGTAATCGGCCCGGGGCGGCTCCGTCGACAAGGGCACCTCGCTTTGGATCTGAAAATGGCGCGGGCGGCGCTGGCGCAGCAGCGCGGCGAGCAGCACGTGCCACGCGGTCCGGGTCGAGCCCATAGCGCCCTGTACTGGCAACTCCGGTGCAGGACAAGAGAACATGAGCACGAGGCGTCTCAAGGTCCCTGTCTCATCGCTTTACGAGGACAGGTACCCTTTCATCACGCTTTCTTCCGGAGCAGGCGAATCGCGGCGACATCGAGGCAGCACGCCGCCCCGCATACAGCGGGCTCGGCGTGTGAGCCCGTCCCTCTCCGAGCGGCGTCATTCCGGGGTGACCACCTCCAGCAGGTGCCCCAGCCCCTGCGCGCGGAGCGTCTCGGCCTGGAGCCGCTGTCTACTTGGCGAAAGTCGACCCGTTCCAGACGTACCGCGCCGGCTGCGCGCCCCCCCACGGCAGCAGCAGCGGCTCGAAGCCGCCGACAGGCGCCTTGTCCTGGTTGAAGGGGTACGTCTGCTCCGTCCACTCGACGGCCCGCCCCGGGGCGAGCTCGATCCCCATCTTGTCGCCCACGCGCACGAACTTGAGCTCGCCGGCGATCTTCTTGTCGCCGATGCTGCGCGCCACCTCGGCCGCGAAGATCCGCTGGATGCTCTCGCCCTCGACCCGGAAGATCTGCACGACGTCGCGGTCCACCGTCCCGCCGCCCGCCTCCTTGGGCGCCGCCGCGCGGACGGTGCCGTGGACGATGATCTCCGCCTTGCCATCGCCCGTGAGATCGAGCGCGCGCACCGAGCGGATGTCGGCCGGAGACGCGAACTGCGCGAGCGTCATGAACGCGTACCCCGCGCCGCCCCGGAACCCCTTGCCGAACACCACGATGTCGCGGTCGTGCAGGAGCACCCGCTCGGGCTCCTTGCCGCCGGCCACGTCGGCGCCGAGGTCGAACCGCGGCTTGCTCGACGAGGCGCTCCGGTCGCGCCGGTAGAGGGCGTACACCTTGTCGAGCATCTCGGCCGGCGAGAGGCCGGCCGGCTTCGGCGCGGCCCGCGCCACCTCGGCCCTCGCCGGCGCCGGGCGCGGCCCCACGGCGCCCGCCTGCCGCTGCTCGCTCGCCTTGGTGAACACCCCGCCGGTCAGCTTGTAGAGCTGCGACTTGATCGACCCCCACGGCAAGAGCAGCGGGTCGTACGTCGTCTCGACCCCCTCCGCGTAGCTGCTCGCGTCGTACCGGGTCGCCTTGCCCGGCTCCACGCGGATCGCCATCTTGTCGCCGTCCGCCACGAAGTCGACGTCGTTGACGACCGAGCCCTTGTCCGTCGCGATCGCGATCTCGTGCTGGAAGATCGGCCTCGGCGTGTCGCCGGCGCCGAACTGGAGCACGTGGATCACCTCGCGGTACTTCGCGCTGCTGCCGGAGCGCTTCCGCACGATGAGCTCGGCCTGGCCGTCGCCCGTCAGGTCGCGCGCCGTGAGCGACGGCACCATCCCGTCCTTGGCGTCGACCCCGAGGTCCTCGAAGTAATACTGCGCGCCCTTCCGGAACCCGGGGCCGAGGACGATCAGGAACCGCTCGTGGACGAGCACCCGCTCCCGCATCCCGTCGCCGGCCACGTCGGCGACGAGGTCGTAGCTCGGGCGACCGTGGATGCCCTTGCTCCGGAGGAGGCCGTCGGTGAGCGCGAGCTCCGGCTCGGTCGCGAGCGGCGACAGCGACCCGTACGCCTCCGAGGCGGCGCTGCCGACGACGGCGTCGACCCCTCCGCCGTCGTCGTCGTGGACGAAGAGCCCCGCCCGCAGCCCGACCCGGGTCGTCGCCGCCTCCGGGAACGCCGTCCAGGGGATGCTCGCCTCCAGGGTGTACCCGCCGCTCCGGGGGGCCTCGATGACCCTCGCCCCGGCCACCGCCTTGCCGCCCGGGACCTTGACGCTGCCCGCGGTCTTGCCCGGCTGTCCCGGGTAGAGCGCGACCGCCTGGACCTTTCCGCCCGGGAACCCGATCACGACCTTCACGTGATCGGCGCCGCCTCGCAGCGCGTCGTCGGTCACGTCGGCCGCCACGTAGATCCGCGCGTCGTCGTAGGCGATGGCCACCTGCGCGGCCAGATCGGCCTTGCTGGGCTTGCCCTTGTTCTTGAGGCCGAGGGAGGTGAACGCCACCGGCCACTCCTTCGGGATCCCGTCGAGCTTGAGCCATTTCGACTCGACGAGCGGCGCCGCGATCGGCGTGCCGGCGGCGAGGGCAGGGGAGGGGGCGGCGGCGGTCAGCGCCGCCAGCGCGACCGGCGCGAGCGCGGCGAGGCGGGAGCCGGAGGCACGAGCCCCCGGCGCACGGAGGTGGTGTGATTTACGTCTCATAAGCTCGGGTTTGGACGCCTCTCCGCGCCCGCTTGTTCTTACCACGAGCACTTTCTTTCCGGATCGGTCCGCGTCGCCGACCCGAGGCGGCCCCCTGGACGCTGCGAGGTGGCCGTCTGACGTGGCAGGCGAGGGGGCTCGGCGGTGCCGAGGCCCTCACCCGGCGGTCATGCGTGGGGCTTGGGGGCGGGCGTGAGGCCGGCGCCTTCGGGGCGGATCCGGCGGTACACGAGCTTTGCGATCTCGACGGCCGGGACGATGAGCGCCGAGAGGACGAGCAGGAGCATCCACTCGTTCGACGACATCGCGTACGTGCGGAAGACCGGGCGCAGCGCGGGCACGAGCAGCGCGATCAGGTGGATCGCCGCGCTCGCCGCGACCGCCAGGAGGAGCGGGAGGCTGATGAGCGGCTTCGACGCGAAGAGCGAGATGACCGGGCTACGGCAGCTCCAGGCGTGGAAGAGCGGCGACAGCGCCAGCAGCGAGAAGGCGACGGCGCGCGTGCGCAGCAGCCCCTCCTCGGTCTGGTCCGACGTGGCGTAGAGCGCGACGGCGGCGAGCCCCATGATCGCGCCGACGTACAGGATCCCGAGGTAGTCGCGCTTGATGAGCAGGCCCTCGTCGCGCGGCCGCGGCGCCTCCGACATGAGCTGCGGATCCGGCGGATCGATGCCCAGCGCGAGCGCGGGCAGGCCGTTCGTGACGAGGTTGATCCAGAGGATCATGAGCGGCGTCAGCGGCGGCCACTTGCCGAAGAACGAGACGACGAACACGGCCACGAGGAGGCCCATGTTCGACGAGAGGAGGAAGAAGATGAACTTCTGGATGTTGCGGTAGATGGCGCGCCCCTCGCGCACCGCCTCGACGATGGTCGCGAAGTTGTCGTCCGCCAGCACGAGGTCCGCCGCCTGCCGCGCCACGTCGGTGCCCCCGCGCCCCATCGCCACGCCGATGTGCGCCTCCCGGAGCGCGGGCGCGTCGTTCACGCCGTCGCCCGTCATCGCCACGATGTGGCCGTGCGCCTTGAACGCCCGCACGAGCCGGAGCTTCTGCTCCGCCGTCGTCCGGGCGAAGACGCGCAGGTGCATGATCCGCCGCCCGAGCTCCTCGTCGCTCATCGCCGCGAGCTCCGCGCCGCTGAGCGCCTCGTCGCCCTCGTCCCAGAGCCCGATCTCCTTGGCGATCGCCGTCGCGGTGAGCCGGTGGTCGCCGGTGATCATGACGGCGCGGATGCCGGCGCGGCGGCACTCGGCCACCGCCTCCTTCACCCCCTGCCGCGGCGGGTCCATCATCCCGACCAGGCCGAGGAACGTGAGCTCGCGCTCGACGTCGTCCCCGTCGCGGCTGACCCGCACCCGGCGGCAGATCGCGAGCACGCGCAGCGCGGCCGCGCTCATGCGATCGGCCTCGGCGACGATCGCAGCGCGGTCGTCCTCGGACAGCGCCCGCACGCCCTTGTCGTCGGCGAACTTCACGCAGAGCGGCAGGAGCACGTCGACGCTCCCCTTCACGTGCGCGATCTCGCGGCCGCGCTCGTCCCGCGTGATCACCGTCATCCGCTTGCGGTCGCTGTCGAACGGCAGCTCGTGCACGAACGCGTGCGACGGCGCCACCGACTCGCGCGAGTAGTTGCCCTTCGCGGCCAGCGTCAGCAGCGCCCCCTCGGTCGGATCGCCGACGATGTTCCAGCGGCCCGTCGCGCGATCCTCGTCGAGCGACGCGTTGTTGCAGAGCGCGACCGTCGCGAACAGGTACGTGAGGGGCGCCGAGTGCTCCACGACCTCCGCGCCGCCCTCGTCCCGCAGCGCGCCCGCCGGGTTGTACCCCTCGCCGGTCACCGTGTAGCGGCGGCCGCCCGCGTACACGTTGCGCACGGTCATCTCGTTCTGGGTGAGCGTGCCCGTCTTGTCCGACGCGATGATGGTCGCGGCGCCGAGCGTCTCGACCGCGGGCAGCTTGCGCACGATCGCCCCGCGCCGCGCCATGCGCTGCATCCCCAGCGCGAGCGTGATCGTCGTGATCGCGGGCAGCCCCTCGGGGATGGCGGCCACGGCGAGGCTCACGCCCTCGAGCAGGAGCTCGTGCCACGGCCGTCCGCCCCGGATGAACCCCCAGCCGAGCAGCACCGCGGAGAGCGCGAGGCACACCCGCAGGATCACCGAGCCGAAGCGATCGAGCCGCTCCTCGAGGGGCGTCTTCTGCTCGCCGACCGAGCGGATCATCTCGCCGATCCGGCCGAGCTCGGTGCTCACGCCGGTCGCGGTCACCACCGCGCGCCCCTTGCCGCGCACGACGCTCGTGCCCGTGAAGACCATCGTGACGCGGTCGCCGAGCGGCGCGTCGCGCGCGACAGGGGCGAGCGCGTCCTTGACCGCGGCCGCGCTCTCGCCCGTCAGCGCCGCCTCCTCGGTCGCGAAGCTGATCGTCTGCACGAGCCGCGCGTCGGCCGGGATCGAGTCGCCCGCCTCGAGCTCGAGGATGTCGCCGGGCGCGACGTCCTCGGCCGCGATGATCACGGTCTTGCCGCCGCGGCGCACGCGCGCGTTCGGCGCGCTGAGCTTCTGGAGGGCCTCCAGGGCCGCCTCCGCGCGCCGCTCCTGGTAGTAACCGAGGAAGGCGTTCAGGATCACGATGAGCAGGATCGCGATCGCGTCGCCGAACCGGTGGAGGAAGCTCTCGTCCTGGTCGGCCGTGAAGCCGACGACCACGGCGATCGTCGCCGCGGCGAGGAGCGTGAGCACGAGCGGGTTCGCGAACTGCTCGAGGATGCGGACGAGCGCGCTCTTCTTCTTCGTCTCGGGCAGGCGGTTCTTGCCGTGCTCCGCGAGGCGCTGCTGCGCCTCGGCGTCGGAGAGCCCGCCGGACGAGCTGACCCCGACGCGATCGAGGAAGGCGCCGACCTCTTCGGCGTGGACAGCGATGGGAGCGGCGGGAGCGGCGTTCGGTTCGTCTGGGCGGAGCGCCGTGGCGGCTTGGCTCATGGGCAGGCGTGCTCTAGCGCTTCATCCTGGCTTGTTCACGTTGTTCTTCGGCCTCGAGCTCCGCGAGCGCCGCCGCGAGCTCGTCCTGCTCGGCCTGGGGCGCGGCGGCCGGCGCGCCGCCCGCGCCGGCCACGCGCACCTGCGGCGGCGCCGCGGCGGGCGGCGGCTCGGGCGGGAGCACGCCCATCTTCCGCTTGAGCGCGAGCAGCTCGTCGTCCGCGCCCGCCGTCGCCTCGAGCTGCCCGAACTTGTGCGCCAGCGTGTCGCCCGTGTACTGCTCGGCGATCTCCCCGGCGGCCTCGGCCTCGGCCTCGATCTGGTCGATCTTGTTCGACATCCGGTCGAACGTCTCGAAGGCGGAGGCGTTGTTCAGGCCGCTCATCGTCTCCTGGATGGCCTTCTGCGCCTCGGCCCGCTTCTTCCGGGCGATGAGCACGTTCTTCTTGCGCTTCGCCTCCTCGATCTTGTTGTTCAGGAGGCGCAGCGCCGTCTTCAGCTGGTCGACGGCCTGCTTCTGCTTCTGCCACTGGTCCTTGTAGGAGGTGGCGAGCTGGTCGTGCTCCTTCTTGCGGTTCAGCGCCTCCTTGGCCAGCGCGTCGTCGCCCGCCTTGATCGCGAGCATCGCCCTGCGCTCCCACTCCGCGGCGTGGGCGGCCTCCTGCTCGGCCTGCTTGGCCAGCCGCTTCTCGTCGGCGATCGAGACGGCGACCTGCTTCTTCGCCTCGATCAGCTGGTTTGCCATGTCGATGACGACCTGGTTCAGCATCTTCTCGGGGTCCTCCGAGCGGCTGATGAGGTCGTTCAGGTTCGACTTGATGAGGGTCGCAAGGCGCGCGAAAATTCCCATAGATCAGCTCCAACTCTCGGGGTGCGCAGGGTCGAAAGGCGCGGCGGGTCTGCTCAGCTGAGCGCGAGATCGTGCAGCACGGAGATGTGGCGGGCGAGCGCGAGATCAATGTCGCTCAGGATCGCCTCGAGCTCGTTCATGTCGAGGTTCTCGAGCTCCAGCGCCGCCGACAGGACGACGGTGCCCGCCTCGATCCCGTACGAAGCGTGCATCAGATCCGTCGCGTTGTACTCGAGCAGGCGGCGGAAGAGCCTGGTCTGGTGTGCGTCGTCCCCGGGGACAGGGCCGATCGTGACCCGCACCGCCACGATCGGCGGGTCGATGCGGATCGCGATCGGCGGCGCGTCCGGGCCCCCCGAGACGAGGTAGGTTCCGGCGTCGTTCTCGAACCGGCGATCGAGCTGCAGGAGGTAGGTTTCGACATCCTCGGCGGTACGCGGCATGGCGCGGCGAGCCTACAGAATCATGTCGCGTCGGGCTAGTGCTGCGTCCCTCGGATTCCTCCCGGGATTCCGCGCGCCGTGGGCTGCGGCCCACGGCCACCACCATCGAGGGCGCGCGGCTCGCCGTGGTCCACCGAACCAGGGCGTGCCCTCCGTTGGGTTCGTGCTCCGATCGCACCGGCGCGCTGTCGCGCCGTGAGCCCGCAACACGCGCCGCGAGCCGCGTTCCGTGATCGGTTCCAGTCGCTCCGGGAATCACGCGGTTTCCCCGGACGCTCGCTTTTTTCTCACCCGTTCGAGAGTCGCGGTGGTACGGTCCCGATCCAGGTTACGTGGCGATCCACCCGGGCGACGTCGTTGCTGGCTACCGTGTCTCCCGCCTGCTCGGGCGGGGCGGCATGGGCGAAGTCTGGGCAGCGACACGGGAATCGGACAATCACCAGGTCGCCATCAAGGTCCTGCTCGCGCGCGCCGCGATGAAGCCCGATCTCGTGCGGCGCTTCGACCGCGAGGCGAAGATCGCCTCGGCCATCCAGAGCCCGTACGTCTGCCAGCTGCTCGAGGTCGGCCAGACGGACGAGGGCGAGCACCTGCTCGTGTTCGAGCAGCTCGACGGCGAGTCGCTGGCAGATCGGCTGAAGCGCGAGCAGTACCTGCCGTTCAGCGAGGTCGGCCCGATCATCGATGACGTGCTCCAGGGGCTCGTGGCGGCGCACGCCGCGGGCGTCATCCACCGCGATCTGAAGCCGGGCAACATCTACCTCGAGCACCTCGGCCTGCCGGACCGGCGCGAGCGCGCGAAGATCCTCGATTTCGGCATCTCGAAGCTCGCGCGGCGCGAGAAGGAAGAGCCGACGCTCACCGCCTTCGACGCGACGCTGGGATCGTTCGCGTACATGGCGCCGGAGCAGGTGCGGGGCGCCGCGCGGGCCGACGAGCGGGCCGACATCTACGCGGTCGGCGCGGTGGCCTTCCGGTCCCTGTCCGGGCGGCTGCCGTTCGAGGGGGCGAACGCCGCGGTGCTCGTCGCGATGAAGCTCGACCGCCCGGCGCCTTCGCTCGCCGAGGCGACCGGCGAGAAATGGCCGGTGGGCATCGAGCGCTTCCTCGAGCGGGCGCTCGACCGCCGGCGCGAGGGGCGCTTCGGCTCCGCGGCAGAGGCGCTGTCGAGCTGGCGGGCCATCCAGCCGGCGAACATCACGCGCGCGACGCGCCGCACGCAGCGGAGCAGGTATCCCTCCGAGCTGCCCGACCCGTTCCTGGAAGACAACCCGACGGTCGTCGACGGCCCGCCGACGATGACGGAGAACGGCGGCTTCAGCGACGGCGGCCACAGCTCGCCGCCCCCTGCTTCGCTCGCCCCTCCCAGGGCCAGCACCGTGCCCCCGCCGCCGCCGAGCCGGGCCGGGAGCACCGTGCCGCCGCCGCCGCCGAGCCGGGCCGCTGCGCCGCCGGCGCCGCCGAGCAGGACCGGCGTGGGCGCGCCGCCGGCGCCGCCGAGCAGGGCGGGCGCGGGCGCGCCGCCGGCGCCGCCGAGCAGGGCGGGCGCGGGCGCGCCGCCGGCGCCGCCGAGCAGGGCGGGCGCGGGCGCGCCGCCGGCGCCGCCGAGCCGGGCCGCTGCGCCGCCGCCACCGCCGAGCAGGGCGGGCGCGGGCGCGCCGCCAGCGCCGCCGAGCAGGGCGGGCGCGGGCGCGCCGCCACCACCGCCGAGCAGGGCGGGCGCGGGCGCGCCGCCACCACCGCCGAGCAGGGCGGGCGCGCCGCCACCACCGCCGAGCAGGGCGGGCGCGCCGCCACCACCGCCGAGCAGGGCGGGCGCGGGCGCGCCGCCGGCGCCGCCGAGCAGGGGCGGGGGCCCAGAGATTCCCCGGCCGGAGGGTCCGCCTTCGCGCCGCAAGACAGAGAGGCACTGAGTTGCTCGACGCGACGGTAGGCACGAAGAACCGGGTCGAGGTGCGCGGCGGGCGCATCCGCCTCACGAAATCATCGGCCGCGCGCGGCGGCGGATGGATCGAGATCGGCACCGATCCCGTCATCGTGGGCCGCAACGCGGCCTGCCAGCTGGTTCTCGACGACGCCAAGGTCAGCGCGGTGCACGCCGAGTTCGTCGCCACGGAGCAGGGCGTCCGCGTGCGCGATCTCGACAGCCGGAACGGGACCTTCGTCGGCGGCGTGCGGGTCGGCGACATCTACCTGCTCACGAGCACGAAGCTGCGGCTCGGCGAGACCGAGATCCAGTTCGAGCCCCTGCGGCCCGAGCGCATCACGGTCTCGGCGATCCCGTCGTTCGGCCCGCTCGTGGCGAGCAGCCCCGGGATGCGGGCCATCTTCGAGCGCCTCTCCAAGATGGCGCCGACCGACCTCACGGTGCTCATCACGGGCGAGACCGGCACGGGCAAGGAGCTCGTCGCGCAGGCGCTGCACCTGGCGAGCGCCCGCTCGAAGAAGCCGTTCGTGGTCGTGGACTGCGGCTCGATCCCGCCGACCCTGGCCGAGGCGACGCTGTTCGGCCACGAGCGCGGCGCGTTCACGGGCGCGGTCGACAAGCGCCTCTCGCCGTTCCTCGAGGCGGACGGCGGCACGATCTTCCTCGACGAGCTCGGCGAGCTGCCGCTCGAGGTGCAGCCGAAGCTCCTCCGCGCGCTCGCCGAGCGCCGCATCAAGAGCGTCGGCGGGTCGAGCTACCGCGAGGTCGACGTGCGCGTGCTCGCGGCGACGCGCCGCGACCTCGTGCGGGCCGTGAACGGCGGCAACTTCCGGAGCGACCTCTACTTCCGCGTCGCGCAGATCAAGATCGAGCTGCCGGCGCTCCGGCAGCGCGTGGAGGACATCCCCGTGCTCGTCCGCCGGATGCTGAAGGATCTCGGCGACGAGAGCGCCTACGAGCGCGTCTCGAACATGACGCTCGAGCGGCTGATGCGGCACGACTGGCCGGGCAACGTCCGCGAGCTGCGGAACGCGGTCGCCGTCGCGTTCGCGCTCGCCGCCGAGGGCGAGGAGATCGACATCGCGGCGCACCTCGGCGCCCTCACCGAGACGCCGATGCACCCGAGCTCCTCGCCGTCGATCCCCCCGGGCGGCGGCGCGGCCAGCAGCTCGTTCGCGTCGATGAAGGGCCGCCAGTTCCAGGAGGCGAAGCGCGACGTCCTCGCGCGGTTCGAGCGCGACTACTTCGCCGCCCTGTCCGAGGACGCGAAGGGCAACGTGAGCGAGATGGCGCGGCGCGCGGGCATGGAGCGGGCGCACGTGCGGGCTTACCTCCGCCGCCACGGCATCGGCGCGAAGCAAGAGCAGGAGTGAGCGAGCCGGCGGCGACTCGCGCGCTCCGCGTCACACCGCCGCGGCCTCGTCGTCCCCGCCGGGCGGCGCGATCTCGTCGGACTCGAACAGCCCTTCGAGCTCCTGCGCCGCCTGCTTCGCCGCCTCGATGAGCTTGACCTCGTCGTTGTGCACCGCGTGCCCGCGGAGGAGCACCCTCTCGTCGTGGGCCCTGAACCGCTCGATGGTCGCGCGGGCGTCCCGCTCCCGCATCCCGAGGCCCTCGAGCACGCGCGCCGCCACCTCGAGCGACGACAGGAACGTCTCCCGCGCCAGCACCGTCACGCCGATATCCATCAGCTGATACGCGTGCTGGCGGTTCCTGGCGCGCGCGTAGATGAGGAGGTCCGGAAAGTGCCGCTTCACCACCTCCGCCGTCTTCACCGACGACGCGACGTCGTCGATCGCCAGCACGAAGATCTTCGCCTTGTCGGCGCGCGCCGCGCGGAGCAGCTCGAGCCGGGAGGCGTCCCCGTAATAGATCTTGTTGCCGTACCTGCGGACGAAGTCGACCTGCGTCGGGCTCGCGTCGAGCGCGGTGAAGGGGATCTTCCTCGTGCGGAGGACGCGAGAGACGATCTGGCCGAAGCGGCCGTATCCGGCGATGATGACCCTCGGGTCGTCGTCGTCGATCGCGTCGAACTCGCGCTCTGGCCGGCCCCCCTGCCATCGCTTGACGAGCGCGTCGCCGAGCGCGATGACGAGCGGCGTGAGCGCCATGGACAGGGTGACCACGACGACCAGGAGGTCGGCGAGGAGCCTGTCCATGAGGCCCTGTCCCGCGGCGATCCCGAAGAGGACGAAGGCGAACTCGCCCCCCTGCGGGAGCGTGAGCGCGAGGTCGCGCGCGGAGCCCTTCGCGTGCCCGGTCGCCCTGCCCAGGACGAGCAGGACGGCGGCCTTGAGCGCCATCACGCCGAGGACGAGCCCGAGGACGAGCAGCGGCCGCTCGATGACGAGGCCGATGTTCGCCGACATCCCGACGGCGATGAAGAAGAGCCCCATGAGCAGGCCCTTGAACGGCTCGATGTCCGCCTCGAGCTCGTGGCGGTACTCCGAGTCGGCGAGCAGCACGCCCGCCAGGAAGGCGCCGAGCGACATGGAGAGGCCGACCTGCACCATGAGGAGCGCCGTGCCGAGCACGACGAGCAGGGCCGCCGCGGTGAAGACCTCGTGGGCGTGGGTGGCGGCGATGGCCCGGAAGACGGGGCGCACGAGGTAGCGGCCGCCGACGACGACCGCGAGCAGCACGGCCACGACCTTGAGCGACGAGGCGACGGCGCTCCCCTCGGCGGGGGCCGCGCCGGCGGGGCCGAGCAGGTGGAGCCCCGCGATCAGCGGGATGACGGCGAGGTCCTGGAAGAGCAGGATGGCGAACGCGGAGCGGCCGTGCTGCGACTGCATCTGGCCCTTCTCGGCCAGGATCTGCAGGACGAACGCCGTCGACGAGAGCGAGAGCCCGACGCCCGCGATGGCCGCCGTGTCGGCGCGCAGGCCGAGCGCGGCGCCGATGAGCGCGATGAGCGCGCCCGTGATGGCGACCTGCGCGCCGCCGAGGCCGAACACGGCGCGGCGGAGCACCCAGAGCCGCGATGGCTTGAGCTCGAGGCCGATGAGGAAGAGGAGCAGCACCACGCCGAGCTCCGAGAAGTGGAGGGTGTCCTCGACGTTGGCGACGATCCGCAGCCCCGACGGGCCGAGCAGCGCGCCCGCGACGAGGTAGCCGAGCACCGCGCCGAGGCCGATCCGCTTGAACAGCGGCACGGCGATCACGGCCGCGCCGAGAAAGACTGCGGCGTCCGAGAGCAAGCTCATTCGTCGTGGGTCTCCTTGGGGCTCCGTGATAAGCACGATCCGCCATGCAGATCGAGCTCATCGCCACGGCAAGCGAGGATTCCGCGTACCTGCCCCGGGTGGGGCTCGGCACGCTCGCGGCGCTCACGCCCCCCGAAGATGAGATCATCTACACCGATGACGTCGTGCAGCCCTTCGATCTCCAGCGCGACGTCAAGGACGTCGACCTCGTCGGGATCAGCGTCGACAGCAAGACCGCCCGCCGCAGCTACGATATCGCCGCCGCCTACCGCAGGCGCGGCGTGAAGGTGGTGCTCGGCGGCATCCACCCGACGGCCTGCCCCGACGAGGCCCTGCAGCACGCGGACGCCGTCGTGGTCGGCGAGGCGGAGGACGCCTGGCCCGCCCTGCTCGCGGACGTGAAGCGCGGCGAGCTCAAGCCGTTCTACCGCCCGGAGCTGCCGAGCCTCGCGGGCAGGCCCCCGCCGCGGCGCGACCTGTTCACCTCCAAGAAGTACATCCCGTTCCAGGTCGTCCAGACGATGCGCGGCTGCCCGTATCCGTGCGAGTTCTGCAGCGTGTCGACGGCGAACGGCACCACGATGCGGTTCCGCCCGACCGACGAGGTGCTGAGCGAGCTCCGGTCGCTCGGCAAGCTCATCATGTTCGCGGACGACAACGTGATGATCCACCGGGCGTACTCGAAGGATCTCTTCACCCGGATGATCCCGCTGAAGAAGCACTGGATAGGCCAGTGCTCGCTCGCCGCGGTCAAGCGCCTCGAGAACGTGAAGCTCATGGCCGAGAGCGGGTGCAAGGCGCTCTTCATCGGGTTCGAGAGCATCGACGACGAGACGGTGAAGTTCACCGGAAAGCGGCAGAACCGTCCCTCCCAGTACAAGGAGACGATGGCGATGCTCCACGATCACGGCATCTCGGTCTGGGGGAGCTTCGTCTTCGGGTTCGATACGGACGATCCCGAGGTGTTCGATCGCACCGTGGAGTTCGGCGTCGACATGAAGCTGACGATGGCGCTGTATGCCATCCTCACCCCGTACCCCGCGACGCAGCTGTACCGCCGCCTCAAGGCGGAAGGGCGCCTCACGGACGAGCGCTGGTGGCTGCGCCGCGACCACGACGCCGGCTCGCCCTATTTCGTCCCCAAGCAGATGTCGCGGGAGCGGCTCCGGGAGGGGTGGGTGTCCGCGTGGACGAAATTCTACTCGCCGTCCTCGATATGGCGCAGGTTCACCCTCACGCGGCAGTCGAGCTGGATCCAGCTGGCGGGCTTCTTTCCGCTGAATTTCATGCAGCACACGCTGGCGCACCGCAAGATCGCGGGCGGCGAGCAGCGCTTCCGCTCCGGCGTGCACATCGAGGAGGCGGCCGCTTCGTCCGTGGTGCAGCCGCAGCCGGAGCCGCAGCCTGCGAGGGCCAAGGGCGCTCGGCAGCTCCCGATCATCGGATAGGCGATCCCCTGGCGCCAGCTTCACGCCCTGTGCGTGCGTGGGCGCCGTCCTGCACCCGCAGCGCATCGGTGGATGTGGACAATCGACCGCTCGCGGATGGACGGCGGCGCGCGGTGAGCGAGCGACATTCTTCATGTCGCGCTTGCAGTGCGATTGTCGCTTGCTGATTTTGCTACACTCGCGTGAGCTCCTGGAATGCCGGGGTGTCGAGCGGGGCGTGAGCCCGCTTTGTCGCGGCATCGAGGGTCCCTCAAGCGGAGGTGTCATGGGTCGATGTCGGTTCTCCTTCTCGCTCCTCATCGTGGTTGGCGCCGCCGTGTCCAGCGCTGGCTTCGCGGCCAGCTGCAGCGCGACGGGCTCGTCCAACGTGCTCGACTCGAGCGGAGCTGACGAACCAGGCGTGGGGGCGGGCGGCACGACCGGCGGAGTCGACGGGCAGGGTGGGTTCCTCGACATCGATGGAGGGCAGGAGCCGTACAGCGATGTGCCGGTGAACGCTTGTGGGAGCGCGTGCGGCGACAGGGAGCTATGTACCGGCGCGACCCTCGGCCTGGACGACGACTGCGATGGTTCGATCGACGAGACGTGCGCCTGCATCCCCGGTCAGGCGCACTCCTGCTTCCGCGGCGATCCGTCGTTCCGGAACAGCGAGGGCTGCTTTCCTGGCACCCAGCTCTGCGACGAGACAGGCACCTGGGGCCCGTGCGTCGGCGGCGTGCACGCCGACGAGAACTGCCATATGGGTGGCGGCGCTCCGTGCCGCCCGATGCAGGCGTCGCCCTTCGCCGATGTCAACCTCAAGGCGGGCACCAGCGCCTTCAGCGCGGATGCGGTCGCGGGCTCCGAGGTGTGGACGGTGGACTGCCCCGATGGCGTCGACCCGTGCCCCGGAGTGAGCGGCTCGGACCCAGCGGACGATTTCAAGCCGCTGCAGTCGGGGGAGTACACTGTCACGTACACGAAGCGCGTCCCGAGCGGCGATACCCGGAGCTGCCAGTACCCGCTCTTCGTCAGCGCGGGCGGGCTGCGCGTCGAGCTCGAGTGGGAGCACGACGTCGGCGACGTCGATCTCGATCTCCACCTCCACAAGCCGAGCAACACGCAACCCTGGAGCATGTCGGGCTCGGCGGTGGACTGCGGCTTTTACAACTGCACCATCGAGCACTTCTCGTCAAAGGCCTCGGATATCCGCTGGTTCTTGAACAGCGCGAGGCTGCCGGACCCCGTGAACTGGTACCTCGATCCGGTGCCGGGCAACAACGGCTGCTTCAACGCCCCTCGGGGCGTGGGGAAGCTATGGGAGGCGAACGGTCTTGGCTGCCACAACCCGCGGCTCGACCTCGACAACTGGAGGTGCGACCCCATCGTGACGGACCCCAACGACCCAGACTTCTGCGCGCCGGAGAACATCAACCTCGACTATCCGCCGAAGGGTCAGTGGATGCGCATCGGCGTGTATTACTTCGGTCAGGGGAGCGTGAAGGACGATATCCACCCCCGGATCAAGATCTTCTGCGACAGCGCGCTCGGGGCCGATCTGGGGCACACGGGGTTCTACAGCCCAGAGCGGCGTGTCGCGTTCAAGCCCACGGACGGACACACCTTGTTCTGGCTCGTCGCCGACGTGCTCTTCCCCGAGCCGGACGAGTGCGGCCAGGCGGCCTGCGTCGTGCGGCCGCTCTACGAGAGCGCCAGCGCGAAGACGCCGCTGCTCACCACGCGGGACGACGTCGAGGCGAGCTTCGGTCCCGCCTACCCGACGCTGCCGTGACCCCGAAGGGCGCGCGCCGGCGCGAGCGCGCGAGCTCTGCCGACGCCGCCTCGCCCCGCGCGCAGAGGTCGTGAGGCGCAACGCCACACCGGCCAGCACGGCGAGCATCGTGGTGATCTGTCTGAGGATGATTTCTCTGGCTCCTCGGGTGAGTTGGTGGTTCGCCTGACGACGCATCCGGCGAGAGCGCGTCTCGCCGGCTGAAGGCGGCTCATTGTGGCCATCGCCGGCCGGCGTCCGTGCTAGGGAGTCCTCCTCCAGCGACTCACCCTGCTGAGTCTGCATGGCAGGTGTCCTTGTTGCTCGATGAGGGTCGAGGCTTCGTGATCCGCCGTCCCGAGCCGCGCTTTCGCGCGCGCTGGGGAAACCGGTATCCGCTTTGCATCACGCCGTAGTGCCTGGTGCGCGGCGCGCTTCGCCGTCGCGCGGAGCGGGCGCAGGCCGCCGCGACACCGCGTCTAGGTCTCCAAGTGGAGGTATCATGTCTCGTCTTCGTGTCTCCTCCGTGCTCCCCGTCGTGATCGCGATCGCGGCGTCGGGCGCCGGTTTCGCGGCCGGCTGCAGCGCCGAGGGCAAGCGGCTCACGTTCGATCCGACGACGGGCGGCGGCGCGCACGCCGACGAGGCGGGCAGCGCCGCCGGGGCGGGCGGCGCCGGCGCGGCGACCGCCCAGCCCGGCGGCTCGGAAGGTTACGGCGGCTTCCTTGGCGACCCCGGCGAAGGGACGCACGAGGGCTTGCCGGTGACGGTCAACCCGTGCGGGAGCGCCTGCGGTCCGACGGAGCTCTGCGGCGTGGATGAGCTCGGCGTGGATCACGCCGGGCTGGACGACGACTGCAACGGGATGATCGACGAGAATTGCGGGTGCATCGCCGGGCAGGCGCACTCCTGCTTTCGCGGCGATCCGTCGTTCCGGCGCAGCCCGGGGTGCTTCCCCGGGACCCAGATCTGCGACGAGACGGGCACGTGGGGCCCCTGCGTCGGCGGCGTGCACGCGGACCAGGACTGCCACCGGAACGACGTGGCGGGCTGCCACCCGCTCCAGGCGGCGCCGTTCGCCACCGTCGATCTGAAGGAGGGCACCGGCTCGTTCAGCGAGGACGCGCGTCCGGGCTCCGAGGTGTGGACGGTGACGTGCCCGCCGGGCGTGAGCCCGTGCCCCGCGGTGGGCGGGCAGGGGCCGGCGGACGATTTCAAGCCGCTCCAGTCGGGCGAGTACACGGTCACGTACACGAAGAGCCTGGCGAGCGGAGAGACCGCGACCTGCGTTTACCCGCTGTTCGTCGGCGCCCGCGGCCTCCGCGTCGAGCTCGAGTGGGAGCACGAGCCGGCCAGCGTGGACATGGACCTCTACCTCCACAAGCCGGACAGCATGCAGCCCTGGACGGTCGGCGGCTCCAGCGCCGCGTGCGGCTACGGGAACTGCACGCTCGACAGCCTCTCGGGCGGCTCGGCCATCACGTGGTTCAGCGACACGGCGACGCCCCCCGAGCCGGTGAACTGGTACCTGGATCCGGAGGAGACCAACAACAGCTGCTTCTACGCGCCTCGCGGGGTGGGGGACGACTGGCGCGACCACGGCAGGGGGTGCCATAGCCCGCGGCTCGATCTCGACAACATCTCCTGCTCCCACCGCACCACGGACCCGGACGACCCGACCTTCTGCGCGCCCGAGAACATCAACGTCGATTTCCCGCCCAAGGCCAGCTGGATGCGCATCGCCGTGCACTACTTCGGCGGCAGCGTGTCGTTCGACGTGCACCCGCGGATCAAGATCTACTGCAACGGCGAGCTCGGGGCCGACCTCGGGCCCACCGGTTTCTACGACCCCGAGGTGCCCGTCGCCTTCGTTCCGGAGGACTCAGGCGACAGGTTCTGGCTCGTCGCCGACGTGATCTTCCCCGAAGCGGGGGAGTGCGGAGGCGATACGTGCGTCGTCAGGCCGCTCTACCGGGACGAGACCGTGAAGACGCCGTACCTCTCGACGGTCCGCGACGTCCGCAACGACTTCGGTCCGGCCTACCCCAGCCTGCCGAGCCCCTGACGGCGCGGCGCTGGCCGGCGGCGGGCGCGCCCCTCACGCCTCGACGCCGGCCCGCCGGAGGAAGGCGAGCGCGGGGCCGAGCGCGTAGGCGGGCGCCTTGCCCAGGCGCAGCTGCTCCCCGGTCGACAGGTGGAGGAGCAGCCAGCGCGGCGCGAGGCCCGGCTCGTCGACGTCCGCGTCCGAGGCGGGCGGGGTCGAGACGCCGACGATCGCCTGGATCGGCAGGATCCGCCGGAAGCCACGGCCGTCCTGGATGAGCTCGTCCCGCTCGAAGTCGAGGCGGAACAGCCCGTGGAGCCGGCGGCGCCGGCGGACGGCGAGCAGCGCGGCGGCGGCTCCGGCGGTCCACATCCCCGCGATGAAGAGGATGGGAAAGGGGGCCGCGTGCGCCGCCACGATGCCCGCCACGATGCCCGCCACGACGAGCGCGAACGCGGCGACGCGATGGACGGCGAGGTCGAGGCCGTCGCCACGGCACTCGCAGACGAGCACGGCGGGGCCTTGCGCCAGGATGGTGCCGTCGGTGTTCGAGAGCAGGACGTCTCCGTCAGGCACGGTGTTCCTCCCGATCGGGTGAGGTGGTCGAATACCGCAGCCTCGCGAGCGAGGCGAGGGGGCGGCGGGAGAGAAGCGCGCGCCGAGCCTCCGGGGCCCACGGCGGACGACTGGAACAGCCGAGCTGCTGGCCGCTTGGAACAGGCCATTTCCGTCCCAGCCCGGAGAGGCTCGGCGAACGGGGGCAGCGGCCGTCAATCGGCCGTCAATCGCCTGACGCCCGGCGGCGCAGCGCGGCCGCGCGGTGAGCGGGGCGCGAGGCGGAAAAGGCATTGAATGCCCGTGGATTGGCCAGGAATGGCGAGGGTGGGGCGCGCGTGGTACGTGGTATGCCGCGGTGCCGGCGAGGGCGAGCAGGCGCGCCCCTCGCGCGACCGGGGCGGTCGTCGCGGTGACTCGGGCCGAGGTTCTCATGGGGGCATGCGCGCTCGGGGCCGAGCTGCCAGAGGAGGACTCTGCGATGAGGTGGATTGTGAGACAGGCATTGCTCGCGGCAGCGGTGTGCTCGATCGCGGGCTGCGCCGAGGAGCGGCCGGCCATCAGCCAGGTGCAGGCGAACGCGCTGGCCAAATCGTTCTTCGTCGGCGCCGATCTGCAGAGCAGGGAGGACGATCCCGAGTTCTGGGCGCGGACCACGGTGGTCGACGTGGGCTACGGCGCCTCGCAGGACGGGCTCTTCTCCTCCTCGTACGCTCAGGCCGACGTCGCGCGCATCAAGTGGATCATCCAGGAAGACCTCCTGCTCGGGCGCCTCACCTACGAGCGCGTGAACGACAGCGACGGCAAGGGCGCCGGCGCCGCCACGGACGATGGCGTCGTGGTCGTCGCCTACAAGATCCTCTCGCACTTCGACGTCCAGCGCGATTACAACCGGGCGACGGGCGAAGAGAGCAACGTCGTCGTCGAAAACACGACCGATCGTCCGTGGTATGAGCGCGAGTACATGCGGGTCGACTGGTCGAAGAACCTGAACGTCGACTCCTACGACTTCGACACGCTGTCGCTCATCGGCGTCTACGGCGGCGTGCAGTACGAGCCGCTCTCCTACTACGTCAGCGACCCGAGCCACCCCGACGCGCCCCATTTCGACCCCGAGGAGGGGTATTTCGACGTCACCAACAAGGCCTTCGCGGTGCCTCAGCTCGTCGATCTCAGCCACCTCGGCTGGGGCATCGACAGCTTCCCGGCCTGCATGCTCGACACGGACTTCGCGGGCGGCACCGCGCCGGTCGGATCGTGCAACCCCGTCGAGATCACCCTCCGGCAGTCGTTCCGGCGCGTCGTCGATCGGGACTACGAGCCGGCCGAGTGGGACGGCTACCGGTTCCGGGCGTTCGGCGCCTTCGTGCGAGAGCGCTTCGGCTACGCCCGCAACTACGGCATGAGCGACGCCAAGTGGCACCGCCTGATCTCCCGTTACAACATCTGGGAACGCAGCCACTACTACGACGATCCGGAGCGCATGACGGGCGAGATCCCGTGCTTCACGCCCGAGACCACCCCCGCCGGCGCAGATCCGCACCGCGACCAGGACCGGAACGGGACCGAGGACGAGTGCGAGGCCGTCACCGGGGCGTTGATGGCCCGGGATGGAGGGATGGAGGCGGTGGGGCCCGGCTCGCGGTGCGATACCTTCAAGCAACGGTGCACCCTGCCCTACCAGCGGCGCGAGGCCGTGCCGCAGGCGTGGTACGTGACCTCGGACAGCAACCCCGACTATTTCGTCGCCACGGACATGGCGGCCCACGAGTGGGACGTCGCCCTGCGCAGCGCCGTCGTCACCGCCAAGTACGCCGAGTGCGTCCGCACGCAAGGGGACGCGGCGCGCTGCAGCGAGGCGTTCCCTGTCTACGACGGGCAGATGGACGATGACGCCGACGCCATCGCGCTCTCGCGCGAGGTCGACGCGTGCCGGCGCGGCGCGGCGCGCGAGGGGCAGCCCTGCGAGGCCCTCGCCGACGAGATCGGCGCGCGGCGCGGGACCTCGAGGGGCGTCATCGCGCTCGCGAAGATGCCCGAGATGATCGTGCTCTGTCACAGCCCCGTCGAGGCGGCCGACCCCGAGGCGTGCGGCGGTCCGCGGCTCCCGGCGGGCGTGACCGCCCGGATGTGCAGCGACGAGCGCCGCAAGCAAGCAGGGCGGGACCCGGCGCTGATGAAGGCGTGCCGCGAGGCGCTGAACGCGCGGATCGGCGACCTGCGCTATCACCAGATCAACAACTTCGAGGCGCCGCAATCGCCCTCCGCCTGGGGCATCTACAGCGACTCGGAGGACCCGCTCACCGGCGAGAAGGTCGCGGCGAGCATCAATGTCTGGACGCACGTCAGCGACATCTGGAGCCAGGGCGTCGTGGACACGGCCCGCTACATCAAGGGAGAGCTCAAGACCGAAGACGTGACCGACGGCGATTACGTCCGGGACTGGGCGCAGGCGAGCGAGGGCGCCTCGAGGGGCGGCGCGCTGCCGCGGCTGACGCGGGAGGAGCTGGCGCGGCGGATCGCCCGGTCCGCCGGGGTGGACGAGGCGGCCGTCTCCGAGGGCACCGGCCAGATGGCGCAGAACCCAGCGCTGCGCGAGAGCCTCCGGCGGCTCTCGAAGGAGGTGCGCGGCATCGCGGCCGACGCCACGGCGCCCGACAGCATGCGCGGGGTCTACGAGGCGCGCCGCAGGGCCGCGGCGGGCTCGGAGCTCGAGGCCGAGCTCACGACGAAGGCGATCCAGCAGCTCACCGGCGTCGAGGGGCTGCCGCTCACGGACGAGGTGATGCGCCTCGCGTCGCCGCTCCGAGGGGCGAACCCGAGCGTGCGGCGCGAGCTCGCGAACCTGAAGGAGATCGCGCTCGCCGAGCGCGGCGCGTGCGTGATGCACGAGGCGCCGGCGCCGCTCGCGACCGCCGACCTGGCGGACCTCCTCGAGGAGAAATTCGCGAGCAAGCACGGGCGGTTCGGCGAGGGGGACGCCGCGCAGAAGGCCCGGCGCGCCGAGGCGATGCGGCGCTACCTCGCGCAGCGGGCGCACACCTCGGTGATCCTCCACGAGATGGGCCACTCCGTCGGGCTGCGGCACAATTTCGTGAGCTCCTCCGACGCCTGGGGCTACCGGCCGCAGTACTGGCAGCTCCGCACGAGCAATGGACGGGTGAAGACGCGGTGCGAGACGCTCTCGGAGGACGGCGAGGCCTGCGTCGGGCCGAGGTATTACGACCCCGTCACCGAGAACGAGCGGAAGAACCTGATCTGGATGTTCATGCAGTCGTCGACGATGGATTATGCCGGCGAGCCCACGCAGGACCTCATCGGGCTCGGCGCCTACGATTTCGCCGCGGCCCGCCTGTTCTACGGCGATGCGGTCGCCGTGCACGCCGACCCGAGCTACAAGGCGACCACCCCGCGCGGCAAGGGCGTGCTCGCGAAGATCGACGATTTCGGCGGCATCCTCGGCATCCAGCCCGAGTACGACGACGAGGACATCCATTACTCCGAGCTGCAGAGCAAGTACGAGCTGATCGCGCCGCGCAGCTGCGTCGAGGTCGACCCGAGCGCGTACGTGCCCTCGGACTGGGACGAGGAGCTGGACGGCGTCTGGCACCCCTTGCTCGACGGCCAGCTCGTGTCGATCGGCGGCAAGACCACGCGGTGCCGGCAGCAGAAGGTCGATTATGTCCCCTGGCGCGCGCTGGAGACGCCGAAGGACGTGAAGGGGCCCTCGGTGGACCCGGCGGGGCGGACCCGCCTGCCGTACGGCTTCGCGACCGACCGGTGGGCCGACCTCGGCAACCTGAGCGTGTACCGGCACGACAACGGCGCGGACGCCTACGAGCTCTTCAATTTCTTCGTCACGCAGCAGGAGGTGAACCACATCTTCGACAACTACCGCCGCGGCCGGCAGGCCTTCAGCGTGCGCGCGGCGTCGGAGCGGACCCTGAACCGCTACAACGCGAAGATGCGCGACGGCGCGAAGGGCCTCGGGCTCATCATGAACATCTACCGCGAGTTCGCGCTGGACCGCGGCTACGATTTCGACACGTTCTGGGTCCAGGCCGCGAACAGCCTCTTCAAGGAGAACACCCTCGCGGCCGGGATCGCGTTCGATCACTTCTCGCTCCAGATGGCGCGCCCGCAGCCGGGAGAGCACTTCCTGCCGGACGGGGACAACGTCCTCCGGTCATCGAGCGACGTGTTCGGCGATCCCGGGGAACCGCTGGTGGTCGTCCCGAACGGCGCGACAGGCTATTTCGGTGACATCGCCGTCGGGGGCAAGCCGCTCGAGAACGCGCTCGCGGCGGACAAGGGCGAGTACGACTCGTCGTACACGATGAACGCCGGGGCCTATTACGACAAGGCGTGGGTGTCGATGCTGATGACCGAGTCGGTCGACAACTTCATCAGCGACTCGCGGCACGACTTCCTCGACGCGCGCTACCGGGCGGTCTCGCTCGCCGACGTCTTCCCGGAAGGGTACCGCCGCTGGCTCGCCAACAACCTCACGGGCGACGACGCCCTCAAGGGCGTGCGCGTCGAGGCGGACCAGCGCGGCCGGCCGGTCCGGGACGCGAGCGGGTATCCGGCCGGCGCGCTCGGCTGGACCTCGTGGTGGGCCGAGAGCGGGCCGGAGAGCTGCTTCCCCGCGGCCGGGAGCATCGTCTGCAGCTCCTATGGCGCGCCCGACAGCGCGCCGTGGAACCCGCGGGCCCCGGCCAAGGTCGCCATCCTCGATCCGCAGATCGGATGGGAGCAGCAGAAGTTCCTCATCGCGTGGACCCTGCTCTACCTGCCCGAGAACCAGAAGCAGAAGTGGCTGGACATGATGCACGTCTGGGAGGCCGGGGCAGACACCGATCCCGGCTTCCCGGACCGGATCGAGCTCCACCACCCGTCCGGGAAGGTGTTCGTGGCGAAGGCCTACGGGACCGAGACCGTCTTTGGCAAGGTCGTGCAGAAGGGCATCGGCGCGCGCGTCCTGGAGTACGGCAATGAGCTCCTGGCGAAGGCGTATGTCACCGAGCCGGGGCCCGACCTCGACGGCGACGGCAAGGCGGACTGGCACAAGGTGAAGCCGAACCCGGAGACCGGGCAGCCGATCGTGCGGTGGGATCCGACGATCGCCGCCATCGCGGACGACGGCGAGGTCCTGCGGGAAGGCGTGGACGGCTGCA
Source organism: Sorangium sp. So ce281 (assembly GCF_051527395.1). Classification (NCBI taxonomy): domain Bacteria; kingdom Pseudomonadati; phylum Myxococcota; order Polyangiales; family Polyangiaceae; genus Sorangium; species Sorangium sp. So ce281. Next base: position 7,199,009 of record NZ_CP150322.1, on the reverse strand, counting down.
AGGCGGACGCCGACGCGGACGACGACGATTTCAGCGATTTCTACGAGTGCACGTGCTCCTCGAACCGCGCTTGCGGCGCGCTCGAGAGCTACCTGTCGGTGCCCGCCTTCATCCGGCAAGCGCTGGCGGCGTTCAAGCTGGGCGATCCGACGATGAAGGGCCTCCACTGAGCCCACGCCCCCGCGCGCGGGCCCCCCTGTTCCCCGGTCTTCTTGGCGCCCCTGTCGGCTTGGCGGTTCGCTTCCCCGGCCGACATCCCGCAGTGGAGCCAGCGACGCCACGCGGGTCGGGGCATCTTGCCGCATGGGGCGATTCGCCCCACGCGGTCGCGCGTTCACCGCGGCGCTCCAGGTGCGCCGGCGTGGCTCGGGTTTTGCTGAACTTTTCCATGAAATGACGTGCTGCTGGATACCGCCCGCCCCATGCGGCTCCTGTGTCGGTGACGCAGGACGGCCGGGCGGGTCGCGGTGCCGATGAGCTGCAACCCGGGCCTGCCGTCGTGGCGCGCGGATTCGATCGTAGCGCCGCCGCCGGGACACGGGAAACGCAGAGCAGAGTGGCTCTCCTGCGCCGCGAGCGCCGGGAGAGCCGCTGGCTCGAGGTACGGAGAGGACCAGCGATGGAGTTCGAGAATGTCACGCACGCCCGGAGCGCGCAGGCGCGGGTGGGGACGTCGCTCAACGGCGTGTGGCGGCTGGACGCGCTGATCGGCCTCGGCGGGACGGCGGCCGTCTATGCCGCGACGCACCGGAGGGGCCAGCGGGTCGCGATCAAGCTGCTGCACCCCGAGCGGGCGAGGGATCGGGGCGATCGCGCGCGGTTCCTCCGCGAGAAGGCCATCGCGCAGACCCTCGATCACCCGGGGGTCGCCGCGGTGATCGCGGACGACGTGACCCAGGATGGAGCGCCGTTCCTCGTGATGGAGCTCCTCGAGGGGGAGAGCCTCCTCCAGCGCTGGAAGGCGCAGAGGGGCCCGCTCCCGCCGGCCGAGGTCCTCTCCGTGAGCGAGCAGATCCTGGAGGTGCTCGAGGCCGCGCACGCGAGGGGCGTCGTTCACCGGGATCTGAAGCCTGACAACATCTTCCTCACGCGAGAGCGCGGGGTGAAGATCCTCGATTTCGGCATCGCGCGCCTGCGGGCCCCCTCGGGGCAAACCTCCCTCGTGGGGCTCCGCGCGATGGGCACGCCGGCGTACATGCCGCCCGAGCAGGCCCGCGCGCGCTGGGATCTCGTCGATGCGCGGACGGACCTCTGGGCGCTGGGCGCGACGATGTTCTCGCTGCTGACGGACCGATACGTCCAGGAGGCGCCGACCGTCAACGAGCTCTTCTTCCTGAGGATGACCTGCCCGATTCCGTCGCTCGCGCGGATCGCGCCGTCGATGCTTCCGGCCGTGGTGCGGGTGGTGGACCGCGCGCTCGAGTTCGCGCAGGCGGATCGCTGGCCGGATGCGCGCTCGATGCTCGCCGCTGTGCGCGAGGCGCACGCCGCGCTCGCGCTCGCGCCGCCCCGGAGCACGCTGGTGCCGCCGCCCCGGAGCACGCTGGTGCCGCCGCCCCGGAGCACGCTGGTGCCGCCGCCCCGGAGCACGCTGGTGCCGCCGCCCCGGAGCACGCTCGCGCCGGCGACGGGCCTGCGCGACCTCGGCGCGCTGGACGAGCGGCCGCCTTCGGGTCGTCCCCAGGCGCGGCTTTCCCGGGCGGCGGCGCTCTCGTCGCCGCCGTCGCTCGCGACGAACGCGCGCGCGCGCTCGACGATCCCTCGCGTGCCGTGAAGCGCGCCGGAGGCAGCGACGGCCTGCCCCCGGCGGCGGGCGACGCGCTTGCCGCGTCGTTTGCGTTTCGCCCCGGGTGTGTGGATCGTGGGGCGAGCCTGCGAGCGGCTCGCCGGGTGATGCGGGCGAGCCTGCGAGCAGCTCGCCGGGTTATGCGTTCAGGCCCGCGAGCAGCTCGCTCGGCCGAATCACGCCTCGCCGCTCCGACTCGCGCCGGGCGAGGAGGGTCTCGTAGATATCCATGTAGCTCGCCATCATGCGTTCGGCCGAGTAGCGCCGCAGCGCGAGCTTCCTTCCGCGCTTGCCCATCGCCGCGGACTGCATGGGATCCCCCTTGAGCGCGGCGAGCTTGGCGGCGAGCGCGCCCTCGTCGTCCGACGGCACGAGGAAGCCCGTCTCCCCGTCGGCGATCAGGGCAGGGATGCCGCCCACGGCGGTCGAGACCACGGGCAACCCCGTCGCCATGGCCTCCACCATGGAGAGCGGCAGGCCCTCGGACTTCGACGACAGGACGAAGACGTCGCTCGCGGCGAGCAGCCCGGGCACGTCGTGCCGTTCGCCTGCGAAGACGACGCGGTCGCTGATGCCGAGCTCTTCGGCGAGGGCGCGCAGCGAGGCGGCTTCCGGCCCGTCTCCGACCAGGAGGAGGCGCGCGCTGTCCGAGTCGCCCGACAGGATCCCGGCGGCCGCGGCCGCGCGGAGCAGGAGCGCGTGGTTCTTGACCTGCGACAGGCGGCCGACCGCCCCGGCGACCCACGCGTCCCGGGGGATCCCGAGCTCGGCCCGGATGCGGTGCCGGGCCGCGGCGTCCGGCCTGAAGCGGGAGAGGTCGATTCCGTTCAAGATCACATGAAGCTTCGAGCTCGGCACCTCTTTGTGCTTCAGCATGAAGTCGGCCGTGGACTGCGACACGGCCACGTGCGCGTCGGCGAGCCTGGCGGCCATGTGCCGCAGCCACGCCCTGCGCCCCTGATCGAACATGGCGCCGTGCAGCGTGTGGCACACAGGCACACGGTGCAGCCGGCCAGCGGCCGTGGCGTAGATGAGCGGCAGCTGATTGTGCGAGTGCACGATCGAGACACCGTGCTTGGCGAAGAACGCCGCGAGCTTCCCGGGGAGCTTGAGGTCGAAGCCGGAGCGCTTCGGCATCATGTGCACCGCGACGTCGCGCTCCCGGAGCTGCGCCGCGCGCGGCCCGTCGGGGTTCGTCTCGATGCCCACGACCATCACCTCATGCCCCGCGGCACGCTGCAGCCCGGCCAGATCCACCACGACCTGCTCGGCGCCGCCCACCTGGAAGGAGTTCAGTACGTGTGCGATCACGAGACGGTTGTGGCGTGCTCCGGTCATCGTCGCATGCTCGGTGGTCTTCATATCGTAATCTATGCTCATGGTTCCCCTCTGGGGTGCGCTTCGGGCACATGTGGTCCGACCTGAGAGAAACCCCTCCTTCGTGTCCGCGTCCCCGGGGGGGCAAATTACCACAGCATCTACGAAGCGAGGAGATTTCTCTGTGTGTCTCCTCGATATGCCGGGTACCGCTGGATTGACGTGAGGGGATGTCTTCATCGGCCCGTCCGCTGACTACGTGCAATCGCGCCTGTGGCAGATGGCAACAGCTGTGACAAAGAGCGTCGCGGCTTCACGTGCGTGCCAGGGCGGCTCTCCCTGATCCAGGACAGCAGCGATGCCACGCCGACATTCCGGCAGAAATGCCGGAAATCGCGCATTTTTTTCGGAACGTGGAAGAGTCCGATGTTCACGCAGGCCACGGGCGAGGAATTCATGCGAAAAGCGTGCAAGCCGCCTCACGCTTGCCGGCGGGGCATCTGCACCCCCGATGCCGCGATGCGGATGGATGTGATCTTCTGTGGGTGAGTGTGCGGGCGATGGTGTCCCTGGTGAACGCGGGCCGCTGATCCGGCGGTGTAAGGGGTTCAGGGGAGGGCTGCGACTGGGCCCGGTGGCGTCGCGGGTCGTGCTCCGGGGGGAGCACGGGCGGACCGCGGTGGTCTGTGCAGGCGGGGCGACAGGTGGGGGGCTGTGCGGCAATGGCACGGTGTGCCGCGGTGCGGCGTGTGGGGAGCACCGTGAGGTGCGGAGCCAGCTGTCCCCCGCCCTCGCGGTCACGGTGGACGGGCGGGGGACAGCTGCTCGAGAGATGGGCTCGTGCTCATGCGAGCATGGCCCGCCGGTCTTTCGGGATCAGCGCTCGGACAGCTCGGCGCACACGGCGAAGGTGGTCAGCGACACCGTCTGCGCCTTCTTGCCGAAGCCGCTCTCGAAGACGGCGGTCGATGTCCAGCCCGCGCGGCCTTCGGTGGGGTCGAACGGCGAGTTCTCGACCACCCTGCTCGTCGCCTGGGCGCCGCCGGAGATCGAGAATCCGCCGCTGATCACGACTTCACCCGCGTTGCAGAGCGCCTTGACGTTGACGAACGCGCTCGTGGGCGACGCCTCGCGCGTCACGGAGACCACGTGGATCTTCACGAGTCCAGGCGCTCCGGTCGGCCCCTGGGGGCCACGCTCGCCCCTGGGTCCAGCGGGGCCCTGAAGACCGCGCGCGCCGTCGATGCCCTTGAGGCCCTGGAGACCGACGATCCCCGCGGGGCCCGCGGGGCCGCGCTCGCCGCGCTCGCCCTTGGGTCCGGCCGGCCCCTGGGGGCCACGCTCGCCCTTGGGTCCAGCGAGGCCCTGCGGACCGCGCGCGCCGTCGGCGCCCTTGAGGCCGTGAGCGCCGTCGGCGCCCTTGAGGCCGTGAGCACCGTCAGCGCCCTTGAGGCCCTGGAGGCCCTGAGGACCGACGAGCCCTGCGGGGCCGCGCTCGCCGCGCTCGCCCTTGGGCCCGGCCGGCCCCTGGGGACCCGCCTCGCCCTTGGGTCCAGCGGGGCCCTGCGGGCCGCGCGCGCCGTCGGCGCCCTTGAGGCCGTGAGCGCCGTCGGCGCCCTTGAGGCCCTGGAGGCCCTGAGGACCGACGAGCCCTGCGGGGCCGCGCTCGCCGCGCTCGCCCTTGGGCCCGGCCGGCCCCTGGGGACCCGCCTCGCCCTTGGGTCCAGCGAGGCCCTGCGGGCCGCGCGCGCCGTCGGCGCCCTTGAGGCCGTGAGCGCCGTCGGCGCCCTTGAGGCCCTGGAGGCCCTGAGGACCGACATGCCCTGCGATGCCCTGGGGGCCGGGCTCGCCACGCTCGCCCTTGGGCCCCGCCGGCCCCTGCGGACCGCGCGCGCCGTCAGCGCCCTTGAGGCCCTGAGGACCCATCTCGCCCTTGGGCCCTACCGGCCCCTGAGGACCCATCTCGCCCTTGGGTCCTACCGACCCCTGCGGACCACGCGCGCCGTCAGCGCCCTTGAGGCCCTGAGGACCGATGTGCCCCACCGGCCCCTGAGGACCCATCTCGCCCTTGGGTCCTACCGACCCCTGCGGACCACGCGCGCCATCGATGCCCTTGAGGCCTTGAGGACCGATGAGCCCCACGGGTCCCTGAGGACCCATCTCGCCCTTGGGCCCCTGCGGACCACGCGCGCCATCGATGCCCTTGAGGCCCTGAGGACCGATGAGCCCCACGGGTCCCTGAGGACCCATCCCGCCCTTGGGACCCATGGGCCCCGCGGGTCCCTGAGGACCCCGCGCGCCGTCGGCGCCCTTGAGGCCCTGGAGGCCCTGGGGACCCTGAGGACCCCGCGCGCCGTCGGCGCCCTTGAGGCCCTGGAGGCCCTGGGGACCCTGAGGACCCCGCGCGCCGTCGGCGCCCTTGAGGCCCTGGAGGCCCTGGAGGCCCTGGGGACCGATGAGCCCCGCGGTGCCTGCTGGCCCTTGCCGTCCGGGCTCGCCGCGCTCGCCCTTGGGCCCCTGCGGACCCCGCGCGCCGTCGACGCCCTTGAAGCCCTGGAGGCCCTGGGGACCGATGAGCCCCGCGGTGCCTGCCGGCCCCTGCGCTCCGGGCTCGCCGCGCTCGCCCTTGGGCCCCTGCGGACCCCGCGCGCCGTCGACGCCCTTGAAGCCCTGGAGGCCCTGGGGACCGATGAGCCCCGCGGTGCCTGCTGGCCCCTGCGCTCCGGGCTCGCCGCGCTCGCCCTTGGGCCCCTGAAGACCCTGAGGGCCGCGCTCGCCCTTGGGCCCCTGAAGACCCTGAGGGCCGCGCTCGCCCTGCGGCCCAGCGGGCCCCCGCTGCCCCATGGGCCCCCGGGGGCCGCGCTCCCCCTTCTGATACTGCTGATACTGCTGTCCGACGAACCCCTTGTGCTTGCCGGGCATGTGGTGCCCGACCTCGTCGGACGCCCCGGCCTCCGCCTTGACGTCACGAGAATCGCCGGCCCAGCTCGCGCCTGCGCTGGCCATCAATCCGGCAAACCCGGCGAGGATTCCAGCAGAAACCGCACTCGCTCGATACTTTCGCATGTGACTCCGCCTTTCTATCGATTCCGAGCTTCAACGCGCTCGATCCCGCAGACAGCCGCGTTCAGATGAGGTGGAGCCCAGCAGGCGAGTGAATCGGGCGAAGGCCGACTCCGGGGCGGATCTCCGCCCGTGCCCCGCACCGACTTCTCGATGAGAGTCCCACCAATTGCCGGCACGAAAAGTCAGGGCGATTCGTCGATGCGGCACCCGACAGGCCACGCCACGGCGCGGGCGCGGTCAGGTGCAGCCAGCGCTCGAAGGCTCCAGTCGCCAACCCGCTGTGTCTGGAGCGATCCTAAGTTAATGGGGGCGGTTCACCAAGCCCCCGAGGAGGGGTTGACAGCCGCGACCCCTGTCGAGCAATCGGCGTTCATTCGCGCTCGCGCCGGGGGAGCGCCGCGCCCGCATGCGAAGCCGGGGTATTTGCAGGCATCGAGCGCTGAGCAGGGCGAACGCGTGGAAAGACAGCAGCTCGCGCATGGGAGCACGCAATGGCGCGAAGGGAGCACCAACGCGAGAATCAGGAGACGGCCGCGGACGGGACAGGAAATGGCGAACACGGCGCGCTGCGAGTCGGCGCTCGGCGCGCCTCCGGTGGGCCGGCGCGGCGAGCACGCGGCGCGCTCGTCAAGCCGCGGCAGCACGGCTTCGCTGGAACATCCGGTGCCGATTCAAAAGCGTCCGACATGGCTTCAGGCGCGTCCGACATGGCCTCAGGAGCGCCCGACATGGCCTCAGGAGCGCCCGATACGCTGTCGAGCGCGATCCTCTCCAGCGACCGGACAGGCTCCACCGGCGGCCGGCGGCCACCGTGACGCGCCGACACGTGCCGCATCACCCGCGGGTGGCGCACGCACCTCGGCTCGGCGCCGGTGCGCGCCAGAACGATGCGCGCCGGCGCCCGTGATGCGCGAACGCTGGGTGGTGCGGTCATTTGCGCAGAGAGGTTCCACATGAAGGCGGGAAGGCGGGAAGATCATTGAGGTTTTCTTCCCGCCTTCCCGCCTTCATGTTCAAATGACTGCACCACCGAACGCTGCGCCGCCGCGGCGGACCGGGTAAGATCGCCGGGTGCCCGGCCTCGACACCGACGACGACGCGCTCCTCCTGACGGAGCGCCTGCGCCTCCGCCCCCACCGGCGGTCGGACGTCCCGTTCATGATGGAGCTGAACTCGGATCCCGAGGTGGTCCGCTACACCGGCGATACCGCGTTCGCGTGCGAGGACGAAGCGCGCGCGGTCGTCGCGCGGCTCGCGCGCCAGTTCGAGGACTTCCGCATGGGCCGGTTCATCGTCTCGGACCGGAAGACGGGGGAAAAGCTAGGCTGGTGCGGCCTCAGGTGGCACGACGACCTCGGGGTCGCGGACCTCGGGTACCGCTTCTTCCGCGAGCACTGGGGCAGAGGCTACGCCACGGAGGCGGCCGCCGCGTGCATCCGGTACGCGGTCGAGGAGCTCCGGCTCTCACACCTCGTCGCGCACGCGATGCTCGAGAACGTCGCGTCGGTCAGGGTGCTGGAGAAGCTAGGATTCCGCCGGACGGGGCCGACCGTGTTCAAGGGGCTCGTGGCCGAAGGGTTCGAGCTCCTCCTGAAGGCCTGAGCCGCCGGCGCTCTCCCCCGACCCGAAGGCCCCTGAAATAGGTGAGACCCGGGACTGTGGCCTAGTCCCGGGCCTCGGTTTGCCGCCATCTGCGCACACCCACACGTTTAAGGTCGAAGGTCAGTCCTTACACCGCCGTGTTCTGCCATTGAACTACCGGCCATCATGGACCGCGCGCCGGGGCGGGAGCGCCCCGGCGCCGCGCGAGGAGAGGCGACGCCTCACCGCGGCGCGGGCTGGCCAGGCTGGAATTGAACCAGCATCCGACGATTCAAGCCTCCTCCCGTTCGATTGGGTGATCGGCGGCGAATGCTCGAGCCTGGAGTGAGAGCTTGAGACCATTGAACGGGCCGGCGCTGCCTCTTCCGAGCTGGGCTACCCCGCCGCGAGAGAAAATGAGGTGGCGGGGGCAGGATTCGAACCTGCGCTTGGGCGCCGAGCCCATCAAGCTGAGCTTGAGCTTCAACTTGCACTCCGCGGCCACGATATCGCTCCGGCGGCCGCGGCGCAAGCGCGGCCGGGGCAGGGCGGCGCGCGTCAGGCGCCGAACAGGAAACCGAGGACGGCGGCGCCGACCTTCTGCTCCTCGACCGTCTGGTTGTTCGCCTCCTCGCGGGCGAACTTGACCGCCTTTTGCAGCTTCTCCACGCGATCGAGCAGCTCGTTGATGCGCCGCGCCGGCAGCGCGCCCGAGAACTTGACCGTCTTCCAGTAACCGACGACCACGTCCTCGTGATAGACCTCCACCTGCGCCGGGTGTTTGTCCGTCGCCTCGGCCTTGACGTGGTTGCGCGGGATCTTCTTGGTCCGCGCCGTCTGCACCGGCTCCGTCGCCCAGGAGTCCGCCGAGGGATCGAACGTCCAGCTCTCCGACGCGTCGAGCACCGGCAGCTTCTTGATGAAGGTGTTCATGTCGACGAGCTGCTTCTCCAGGAAGAGCAGGTAAGTCACGGGCGCCCCCGTGAGGAGCACCTTGCCGTCGACGACCACGTCCGCGCGGGCCTTGCAGTTCGCATAGTCCTTGGTGGCCGTGACGTCGAAGAGCTCGCCCAGGATGTCGGCGGTGCTCCGGATGATGTCCTCGGCCTTCGCCTGGACCCTCGTCGCCTCGGGCGGGAGCTGCTCGCCCTCCTCGTCCTTCGACCGGTAGGTGCGCGAGATCCCGGAGAGCAACGCCGGCTTCTGCAGCGCGTGGTGCGCCTCGGTGAGGCGCTGGTGGGAGCGGGCCTTGACGCCCTTCTCGATGGCGATGATCTGGTTCAAGCGAGGCATGGCGGTCTCCTAGGAGGACCACCCTATCAGAGGAGCAAAGCGCCTGTCAGCGCCGTCGCGTGAGCCCGCAATGGGCCCCGGGAGCGCTGTCGTGAGCGCGTGAGCGCCTAGGCCGACGGGAGCAGGGCCCCTTCTCCTTGGCCTGCGCCCTCGGCCGCCGTCTCCGCCTCGGCCGGGCGCAGGGGGAGCTCGACGATGAACGCGGCGCCCGCGCCCGGCGCGCTCTCGACGCGGATGGTGCCGCCGTGGGAGGTGACGATCCACCGGACGATGTAGAGGCCGAGGCCGAGGCCGCCGAAGCTGCGGGCGGAGACGGCGCGCTCGAAGCGCTCGAAGATCCTGGCCTGGTCGGTCTCCGTGATGCCGATGCCGTGGTCGCGGACGACGAGCAGCGCGCGGCCTTCCAGGCCGCGCACGACGACGTGAACGGGGGCCCCCGCGCCGTACTTGATCGCGTTGGACAGGAGGTTGATGAGGACCTGCTCCATGCGAGAAGCATCCCAGTCCCCGATCACGGGCCCTTCCAGCTCGAGCCGGGTGCGGCAGCAGGCGTCGTCGAGCTGCTGGTGCATCCGCTCGACGACCTCGCGCGTCAGGGCCGCCAGATCGACGGGCGCGCGCGCGAGGGTGAGCCGGCCGGCGTTGAGGCGGGTGACGTCGAGCAGCTCGTTGACCAGGTGGGCGAGGCGCGCGATCTGGCGGCTCAGGACCTGGAGCGCGGCGTCGATGCGCTCGGGAGCGACCTCGGCGCGCTGGAAGCGGGGCAGGAGCCGGGCGAGGAGGTGGGCCTGCATCTTGAGCGAGGTGAGCGGGGTCTTGAGCTCGTGCGAGGCGACGAGGAGGAACTCGTTCCGGCGCTCGATCGCCTCCTGGGCCTCGGCGAACAGGCGGCTGTTGTCGAGGGCGAGCGCGGCGCGGCTCGCCAGCTCCTGGGCCAGCCCCAGGTCGGCGGGGCCGTAGCGGCGCCGGGGAGCGGTCGCCAGCAGGGTCATGACGCCGAAGCACCGGTCGCGCGCGAGGAGCGGGGCCCGGAGGAAGGAGTGAACGCCGAGCGGCTCGAGGAGGGGCGCGGCGCGGACGTCGCCCACCTCGGGGCGTTGCAGCGACGCCGCCGAGAGCGGCTGCAGCGCGTCGAACACCGCCCCTGCGAGCTCGGCGGGCACGCCCGCGGCGATCGTGTGTCCCGGGGCGCCGCGCGCGAGGTCCACGTCGATGACGCACCGGTCGGCCAGCTCGGGCACGGCGAGCTGCGCGACGCTGTCGAGCGTGGCGCCGTAGCCGAGGGCCATGAGCTTGCGGCTCGCGTCGGCGAGGAAGCGCTCGGCGAGCTCGGCCCGCCTGCGCTGGGTGATGTCGGTGGAGATGCCGCAGAGCACGCCGGGCATGACCCGCTCGCCGAGCGGGAACTTGACCGACAGGAACGTGTGCGGCCCGTCGTCCAGCAAGAGCTCCTCCTCGCACTGCAGCGGCTCGCCCGCGTCGAGCACCTTCCTGTCGTTGTCACGGAGCAGCTCGGCGGTCGAAGCAGGAAAGATCTCGGCGTCGGTCTTTCCGCGGATCCCATGGAGCGACAGCCCGACGGCGCTCTCCGCGTGGCAGTTGGCGAGCAGATACCGGCCGTCGCGATCCTTCAGGTAGATGGCGGCGGCGGAGTTGTCGACGATGGCCTGGAGCGTCTTCTGGTTGGCCTGGAGCTCGCGCTCCGCCCGGCGCCGCTCGGCGTTCTCCTGCTCGATATCGGTATAGAGCATGGCGTTCTCGAGCGAGATGGCCGATTGCGAGGCGAGCAGCTCGATCACGGTGAGCCGCCCGGGCGTGAACGCCCCGGTGATGAGCCTGTTCTCCAGGTAGAGCAGGCCGAGCAGCCGCGTTTGCCGCACGATCGGCAGGCACAGCACCGAGCCCGCCCCCCTCTGCCTGAAATAGTCGTCCTCCGAGAACGGGTGCCGCCCGGCGGCGTCGTCGAGCAGCACGCGCTCGTGGCTCCGGCGAACGTAGTTGAGGACCGACCGCGGCAGCGCGGTCGCCGCCGCTTCGCCCGCGTCGAGCAGCCGCGCCCCGCCCCCGGACGTCGAGATCGCCGCCGCGATCGACAGGCGATCCTCCCGGACCAGGAGCATGGCCCCCTCTCCGGCGCCCGCGTGCTCGACCACGATGCGCAGCAGCATCTCCAGAAGGCGCGGGAGCTTGAGCTCGCCGGAGATGCTCTGAGAGGCGGTGACGACCGACAGGACGTCGAACTGCTCGGCCCGGACGGCGAAGGTGACGGTGGGCGCGATCGGCTTGCGCGGGGCGAGGTACGGGTAGCGCTGGTCGAGCTGCTCCACCTTGGCGTGGGCGCCCCAGCGGAAGTAGGCGGCGCGGGCGTTCTGGAGGTGGGCGTCGGCGGCGGTGGCGAGGCCGCACGCGCGGTAAAACCCCGCGGCGAGCTCGCAGGCGATGGCCTCGTGCTGGACGAAGCCGTTCTCCCGCGCCGAGGAGATGGCTTGCTCGTAGAGCCGCATCGCCTGCGGTTCCTGGCCGCGGAGCCGGGCGATCTCGGCGCGGACCAGGGCGTGCTTGTGGAGGAAGTTCTCGGGGCAGCTCCTGGCCCACGCGCCGAGCTGCCGCTCGCACTCGAGCAGCTCCTCGCTGGGTTCCCCCCGCGGGGCGGGCCGCGCCTCATGCGCCTCGCCGGAGAGGGCCGCGAGCGAGAGCGCGAGGTAATAAGAGCTCTCGGCGATGATGACGTTCGACTCGACCTTGTAGGGGTGCTCGGCGCGCCCGCGGGTCACCGCGGCGAACGCCGCTCCGGGAGGGCCGATCAGGAAGCGCGCCTGCGCCTTCAAGTTGTAATGGATGGCGCGGACGAGCGGAGGATTCCCTTCCTCGATCGACGCCTCGAAGGCCGGCAGATCCAGCTCCGAGCCGTCCACCGCCGAGAGGCGCACCGGCCTCCCGCGCAGCGCCTGGATCATGGCGTAGATGCTGAAGAGGACGCAGTAGGGTAACGCGTAACCGGCCCTGCGCACGAAGCCGAGGCGCTCTTCGACCGCGCGGAGCACGTCCTCCAGCGGCTCCCCGGAGAGCAGCGGGAACATCTCGGCCCACATGCAGTTGTAGCAGGCGTCGTTCAGGTTGCCGGACTCGACCGCGGCGCTGAAGCCGGCGCGTATGTACGGATACGTCTCTCGGTAATGGCGCGTCCAGAAGACGATGTGCTGTCCAAACATGGTGAGCACCACCGATTTTGTGGTGAGGAGGCCGCTCCTCTGCGCCAGGTCGTGGCCGAGCTTGCCGAACAGATATCCTTCCTGATATCGCCCGTACCTCGGGCCGATCACCCTCGCGAAGAAGGTGTACGCGTTGGAGGAGCTGTCGGCGTTGCCGTGGCGCAGGCTGAGCTGGACCATGCGCAGGACGATGAGGTAGTGCAGGTTCGCGTCCATGAAGAACGCGGGGAGAGACACCTCGTTCAGCACGCCCATCGCGCTCTGGATCTCCGGATGCGCCATGCGGGGCAGGTGGATCAGGTCCGCGATCGCGCGATCGCCCAGGTCCCGCCAGACGTGCTCGGTCTCCTCGTCGACCTGTGCGTCGCTGGGGCAGCGCGGAAGCGCGATGTCGCAGGCGCGGAGCCACCCGAGCCCGATCTCCACCGCGCGAGCGTGTCGCCCTCGGGTGACGTTCAGCGCGACGGCGAGCTCGACGGCGGCGGCCGTCTCGGCCCTGGTCCTCGCGCGCTCCATGAGCTCTTCGAGGAGCCGCTCGGCCTCGTCGAAGCCGCCGGTGATGTACGCGACGTGCGCGCGCTCGAAGGTCAGATCGTAGGTCAGCTCGTGCCGCGTCTCCCAGCGGCTCGGCGCGAGCAGGGAGAGGCCCGCGGCGAGGAGCGCGGCGGCGGACTGGAAGGCCGCGGCGGCCTTGGCCTTCCTGCCGGCGCGGAGGTTGAGGGCGGCGAGCTCGTCGCGCTCCACCTCGGAGCGGAGGAGCGCGGCGCCGCGGTTGAGGTGGCCGACGACGTCGAAGAGCGACTCGTCGCGCTCGCCCGGGCGCCGGCCCTTCAGGAGCAGCTGGCCGATCCGGAGGTGCACCTCGGCGAGCTGCTCGGCCGGGATGAGCGAATACGCGGCCTGCTGCACCCGGTCATGGAGGAAGCGGTAGCCAGCGTCCCGCCGGAGGAGCAGCCCCTCCCGCACGGCCTCCTCGAGCGCGCCGCGGAGCGCTTCCGCCGACCTCCGCGCGACGATCGCGAGGGTGTCGAGGTCCAGGCCGCTGCCGAGGCAGGCGGCGAGCTTGAGCGCGTCCCGCGCCGGGATGGAGAGCCGCTTGAGCTTGCCCACCATCAGCTCGACGACGTTGTCGGTGAACCCCTTGTCGTGGATGGCGGCGATGTCCCAGCGCCATACGCGCTGCTCGGCGTCGAACGTGATGAGGCCTTCCTGGTGCAGCTCGAAGAGGAACTGGAGGACGAAGAACGGGTTGCCGCCGGTCTTCTCGTAGACGAGCCGCGAGAGCGGCTCGACCTCCTCGGCTGGGGCGTGGACCGCCTCGGCGACGAGCGCCTCGACGTGGGCGGCGGAGAGCGGCGCGAGGACGAGCTCGGAGACGGCGGCGCCGCGCTTCCGCACCTCGGCCAGGGTGAGCCGGAGCGGGTGCGCGGGGCCGACCTCGTTGTCGCGGTAGGCGCCGATCAGCAGGAGGTGCTCGGACCCGGCGTAGGTGGCGAGCTGCTCGAGCAAGAGGAGGCTGGCCGCGTCGGCCCATTGCAGGTCGTCGAGGAAGAGGGCGACGGGGTGCTCGTTCCGGGCGCACGCCGCGACGAGGCGCTGGAGCGCCGCGTGCATCCGGCCCTGCGCCTCGGTGGGCGGGAGCTCGGGCACGGGCGGCTGGGGGCCGAGGAGGAGCGTGAGCTCGGGGAGCACGCCGGCGAGCAGACCGCCATCCTGGCCGAGGGCCTCGCGGAGGCGCTCCCGCCAGCGCTCGAGCTGCTCCTCGCTCGCGCTCAGGATCTCCTGCAAGAGCGCCCGGAACGCTTGAAGGAGAGGGAGATAAGGGACGCCGCGCTTCAGCTGCTCGAACTTGCCGGAGAGGAAGAAGCCGCGCTCGCGCACGACGGGCCTGTGCAGCTCGGCGACGAGCGAGGACTTGCCGATGCCCGAGTAACCCGACACGAGCGCGAGCTCGGGCCGGCCCTTCGCGACGACGCGCTCGAACGCGGCGAGCAGCGCCTCGATCTCGCGCTCGCGGCCGTAGAGCCGCTGCGGGACCCGGAACCGGTCGGAGAGGTCGCGCTGGCCGAGCGGGAACGGCTCGATGGCGCCGGTCGCCCGCAGCTGGGAAAAGCACCGATCGAGGTCATGGCGCAGGCCGAGCGCGCTCTGGTAGCGCTCCTCGGCGGCCTTGGAGAGCAGCTTGAGCACGACCGCCGACAGGAGCGGGGGAATCGAGGGGACGAGCGCCTGCGGCGGCTGCGGCGGCTGGGCGATGTGGCAATGTACCCACGCGACGGGATCGCTGGCCTGGAACGGCAGGGCGCCCGTCAGCATCTGGTAAAACGTGACGCCGAGGGAGTAGAGGTCGGTCCGCTCGTCGATCCAGCGGTTCATCCGGCCTGTCTGCTCCGGCGCCATGTAGGCGAGCGTGCCCTCGATGAGCCTGTCGCGGGCGAGGTCCTGGGACTCGCGGGGCAGCAGGCAAGCGATGCCGAGATCGGTGATCTTCACCTCGCCGGTGTCGGGGTTGCAGAGCAGGTTCTGGGGCTTGATGTCCTTGTGGATGATGCGGTGGCGGTGCAGCTCGGCCAGCGCGTCGGTCAGGCGGAGGGCGAGGGGGAAGAAGCGCTCGATCGACATCCCGCGCATCCCGCGCATCGGGCCCATGGGCCCGTCGCCATCGAGCAGCTGGTCGAGCGAGCGGCCGCCGAAGTCCTCCAGGACCAGCGCCACCTGATCGCCGAACACCTCGATTGCGCGGGCCTTGACCACGGCCGTCGTGTCGAGCGCACTGGCGAGCTCGTACTCGTGGTGCAGCCGGCCGAGGGCGCGCGGGCTCGCGTGGTCGCGCCGCAGGACCTTGAGCACCACCGGCCGGCCGTCCTCCGCGCGCCGCGCTCGGTAGAGGATCGTCTCTGCACCTTGGTGCAAGACCCCCACCACGAGGTAACGCGGACTTTCTGGCATAGGCAAGATCGTCGGCAGCCGGAGCGGCCTCCGAGGCGTCGGCGTCTGGCCTGATGGTGCCAAAAGCGCCGTGCTTCGTCACGGGAAATGGCGGCATGCGCTCGCGCCGGCTCGCCTGCAGAGCGCATGCGCCGGTCGCCCCGGGAGCCGCCGGTGAACGTCGATTCTATGCCGGTGAGAGGAAGGTGCCCTGGCCATCTGTCTCGTCCTCCGCCGCACGCAAAGGGAGCTCGACGATGAACGTGGCGCCCGCGCCCGGCGCGCTCTCGACGCGGATGGTGCCGCCGTGGGAGGTGACGATCCACCGGACGATGTAGAGGCCGAGGCCGAGGCCGCCGAAGTTGCGGACGGAAACGGCGCGCTCGAAGCGCTCGAAGATCCTGGCCTGGTCGGCCTGCGCGACGCCGATGCCGTGGTCGCGGACGACGAGCAGCGCGCGGCCTTCCAGGCCGCGCACGACGACGTGAATGGGGGCCCCCGCGCCGTACTTGATCGCGTTGGACAGGAGGTTGATGAGGACCTGCTCCATGCGAGAGGCATCCCAGTCCCCGATCACGGGCCCTTCCAGCGCGAGCTGGGTGCGGCAGCGGGCGTCGGTGAGCTGCTGGTGCATCCGCTCGACGACCTCGCGCGTCAGGGCCGCCAGGTCGAGGGGGGCGCGCGCGAGGGTGAGCCGGCCGGCGTTGAGGCGGGTGACGTCGAGCAGCTCGTTGACCAGGTGGGCGAGGCGCGCGATCTGGCGGCTCAGGACCTGGAGCGCGGCGTCGATGCGCTCGGGAGCGACCTCGGCGCGCTGGAAGCGGGGCAGGAGCCGGGCGAGGAGGTGGGCCTGCATCTTGAGCGAGGTGAGCGGGGTCTTGAGCTCGTGCGAGGCGACGAGGAGGAACTCGTCGCGGCGCTCGATGGCCTCCTGGGCCTCGGTGAACAGGCGGCTGTTGTCGAGGGCGAGCGCGGCGCGGCTCGCCAGCTCCTGGGCCAGCCCCAGGTCGGCGGGGCCGTAGCGGCGCCGTGGCGCGGTCGCCAGCAGGGTCATGACGCCGAAGCACCGGTCGCGCGCGAGGAGCGGAGCCCGGAGGAAGGAGTGGACGCCGAGCGGCTCGAGGAGGGGCGCGGCGCGGACGTCGCCCACCTCGGGGCGTTGCAGCGACGCCGCCGAGAGCGGCTGCAGCGCGTCGAGCACCGCCCCTGCGAGCTCGGCGGGCACTCCTGCGGTGGCCGTGCGCTCCGGAGCGTCCGGATCGAGGCGCACGTCGACGACGCACTGGTCAGCCAGCTCGGGCACGGCAAGCTGCGCGACGCTGTCGAGGGTGGCGCCGTAGCCGAGGGCCATGAGCTTGCGGCTCGCGTCGGCGAGGAAGCGCTCGGCGAGCTCGGCCCGCTTGCGCTGGGTGATGTCGGTGGAGACGCCGCAGATCACGCCGGGCATCACGTCCTCGCCGAGCGGGAACTTGAGCGACAGGTAGGTGTGCGGCCCGTCCTCCAGGAACAGCTCTTCCTCGAACTCGAGCGGCTCGCCCCTGTCGAGCACCTGCCGGTCGTGCGCGTCCAGCGCCACGGCGCGCGCGGTAGGCAGGAGCTCGGCGCTGGTCTTTCCGATGATCTGATCGAGCGGCCTGCCGAGGGCGCGGCTCACCCCGCGGTTGGCGAGCAGGTGCCGGCCGTCGCGATCCTTCAGGTAGATGGCCGCGGCGGAGTTGTCGATGATGGCCTGCAGCGTGGCCTGGCTCTCGCGGAGCGAGCGCTCGGCCCGGCGCCGCTCGGCGTTCTCCTGCTCGATATCGGCGTAGAGCATGGCGTTCTCGAGCGAAATGGCCGACTGCGACGCGAGCAGCTCGAGCACGGTGAGCCGCCCCGGGGTGAACGCCCCCGCCACGAGCCGGTTCTCCAGGTAGAGCACGCCGAGCAGCCGCGCCTGGCGCACGATGGGCAGGCACAGCACCGACCGCGGCTTCTTCCGCGTGAAGTACTCCTCTTCGAGGAAAGGGTGCCTCCCGGCGGCGTCGTCGAGCAGCACGCGCTCGTGGCTGCGGCGAACGTAGTTGAGGATGGACTGCGGCAGCGCGGCCGCCGCGGCCTCGCCCGCGTCGAGCAGCCGCGCGGCGCCGCCGGACGCGGCGATCGCCGCCGCGGTCGACAGGCGATCTTCTCGGGCCAGGAGCACGTAACCTTCCTCGGCGCCCGCGTGCTCGACCATGGTGCGCAGGAGCATCTCGAGCAGGCGCGGGAGCTTGAGCTCACCGGAGATGCCCTGAGAGGCCTTGACGACGGAGAGGACGTCGAACTGCTCGGCGCGGACGGCGAAGGTGACGGTGGGGGCGATCGGCTTTCGCTCGACGAGGGAGGGATACCGCTGGTCGAGCTGCTCGACCTTGGCGTGCGCGCCCCAGCGGAAGTAGGCGGCGCGGGCCTTCTGGAGGTGGGCGTCGGCGGCGGTGGTGAGGCCGCGCGCGCGGTAGAACGCCGCGGCGAGCTCGCAGGCGATGGCCTCGTGCTGGACGAAGCCGCCCTCCCGCGCGGCCGACGCGGCCTGCTCGTAGAGCCGGGCCGCCTCCGGTTCCTGCCCGCGGAGCCGGGCGATCTCGGCGCGGACCAGGGCGTGCTTGTGGCGGTAGTTGTCGGGGC
Source organism: Sorangium sp. So ce281 (assembly GCF_051527395.1). Taxonomy (NCBI): domain Bacteria; kingdom Pseudomonadati; phylum Myxococcota; order Polyangiales; family Polyangiaceae; genus Sorangium; species Sorangium sp. So ce281. Next base: position 7,181,183 of record NZ_CP150322.1, on the reverse strand, counting down.
CGCTCGCGGCCCACTCGCCGAGCTGCCGCTCGCAGTCGAGCAGCCCGTCCGGCAGCTCCCGCTCCGGCGACGGCGGCGCCTCGCGCGGGCTGCGCGCGTCGTGCGCATCGTCGCCGGCGAGCGCCGCGAGCGCGAGCGCGTGATAATAGAAGCTCTCGGCCACGAGCGCGTGCGGTTCGCTCCGCCAGGGCCTGTCGACGATCACCCGGCGCGTCGCCTCGCACGCCTCCCCCGGGGAGCCGAGCAAGAACAGCCCCTGGGCCTTCAGGCTGCACGAGAAGCCGAGCACGCCGCCCATGTCCCCGGGAGGCAGCCGCGCCTCGAACGCGCCGGGATCCAGCTCGGATCCATCCATCATCGGGAGCCGGGCCGGCCTGCCTCGCAGCGCCTGGACCAGCGCGTAGGCGCTCAGGAGGATGTTGTAGACGAGCTCGTATCCGGTCTTGCGCACGAAGCGGAGGCGCTCGTCGACCTCGCGGAGGACGTCCTCCAGCGGCTCGCCGGCGAGCAGCGGGAACAGCGGGGCCCAGATGCAGAGGAAGCACGCGTCGTTCAGGTTGCCGGTCTCGACCGCGGCGTTGAAGCCGGCCCGGGTGTACGGAGTCGTCTCTCGGTAATGGCGCTTCCAGAAGAGGATCTGATTGCCAAACAGGGAAAAGACCATGGCCTTCATGGCGAGGAGGTTGTCCCTCTCCACCAGGTCATGACCGAGCTTGCCGAACAGATATCCCTCCTGGTATCGCCCGTATTTCGGGCCGATCACCTTCGCGAACGCCGCATATGCGTGAGGGGAGCTCGCGGCGTTGCCGTGCTGCAGGCTGAGCTTCACCATGCGCACGACGACGAGGTAGTTCAGGTCCGGGTGCACGAAGTACGCGGGGACAGCCACGCTCGCCAGGACGCTCATCGCGATCTTGCACGTCGGGTGCGTCATGGGGGGCAGGTGGATCAGGCCCTCGATCGCCCGGTCGCCCAGGGCCTGCCAGACGCCCTCGGTCTCCTCCGCGAGCCGCGCTCCGGTGAGCGGGATCGACAGGTCGACGTCGCAGGAGCGGAGGAACGTGAGCCCGATCTCCGCCGCGCGGGCGGCCTGCCCGCGGGTCACGCTCAGGGCGATGGCGAGCTCGACGGCCGCGGCTCGCTCGGCCTCGGTGCTCGCGTGATCCATGAGCTCTTGCAGCAGCCGTTCGGCCTCGTCGAAGCCGCCGGTGATGTACGCGGCGTGCGCGCGCTCGAAGGTCAGATCGTAGGTCAGCTCGCGCCGCGCCTCCCAGCGGCCTGGCGCGAGCAGGGAGAGGCCCGCGGCGAAGAGCGCGGCGGCCGACTGGAAGGCCGCGGCGGCCTTGGCCTTCCTGCCGGCGCGGAGGTTCAGCGCGGCGAGCTCGTCGCGCTCCTCCCGGGAACGGAGGAGCGCGGCGCCGCGGTTCAGGTGCCCCACGACGTCGAAGAGCGCCTCCTCGCGCTCGTCCGCGCGCCGGCCCTTCAGGAGCAGCCGGCCGATGCGGAGGTGCACCTCGGCGAGCTGTCCGGCGGGGATGAGCGCGCGGGCGGCCTGCTGCACCCGGTCATGGAGGAAGCGGTAGCCAGCGTCGCGGCGGAGCAGCAGCCCCTCGCGCACGGCCTCGGCGAGCGCCTCGCCGAGCTCGGCTGCAGGGCGGCTCGCGACCAGCGCGAGGGTGTCGAGGTCCACGCTGGCGCCGAGGCACGCGGCGAGCTTGAGCGCGTCCTGCGCCGGGACGGGGAGCCGCCTCAGCTTGCCCACCATCAGCTCGACGACGTTGTCGGTGAAGCCCTTGCCGCGGATCGCGGCGATGTCCCAGCGAAAGGCGCCTGCCTTCGCGTCGAAGGCGATGAGGCCTTCCTGGTGCAGCTCGAGGAGGAACTGGATCGCGAAGAAGGGGTTGCCGCCGGTCTTCTCGTGGACGAGCCGCGAGAGCGGCCCGGCGCGCTCGGCCGCGGCGTGGACCGCCCCCGCGACGAGCGCCCCGACGTCGGAGGCGGAGAGCGGCGCGAGGACGAGGTCGCTGAAGATCGCGCCGCGCTTCCGCGCGTCGGCCAGCATGAGTGGCAGCGGGTGCGCCGGGCCGACCTCGTTGTCGCGATAAGCGCCGAGGAGCAGGAGGTGCTCGGTCTCGGTGTAGGTGATGAGCTGCTCGAGCAGCTGGAGGCTGCCGGCGTCGGCCCACTGGAGATCGTCGAGGAAGAGCACCATGGGGTGCTCCTTCTGGACGCACGCCGCCACGAAGCGCTGGAGCGCCGCGTGGAACCGGTGCCGGGCCTCGACGCCCGGGAGCTCCGGCGCGGGCGGCTGCGGGCCGAGGAGCAGCGCGAGCTCGGGGAGCACGCCGGCGAGCAGCGCGCCGGTCGCGCCGACGGCCTCCCGGAGGCGCTCTCGCCAGCGCTCGAGCTCCTCGTCGCTCACGCACAGGATCTCCCGCAAGAGCGCCCGGAACGCCTGGAGGAAGGCGTGGTAAGGGACGTCGCGCCTCAGCTGCTCGAACTTGCCGGAGAGGAAGAAGCCCCGCTCGCGCACCACCGGCCCGCGCAGCTCGGCCACGAGCGACGACTTGCCGACACCCGAGTAGCCCGACACGAGCACGAGCTCGGGGCGGCCGCTCGCGACCACGCGCTCGAACGCGGCGAGCAGGGCCCCCAGCTCGCGCTCGCGGCCGTAGAGCCGCTGCGGGATCTGGAACCGATCGGAGAGATCGCGCTCGCCGAGCGGGAAGGGCGGAATCGCCCCGCTCGCTTGCCACCTGGCGAAGCACTCGTCGAGGTCGCGCTGCAGGCCGAGCGCGCTCTGGTAGCGATCCTCGACGGACTTGGAGAGCAGCTTGAGGACGACCGCCGACAGCTGCGGGGGAATCGAGGGGACGAGCGCGTGGGGCGGGGATGGGTGGAGGGCGACGTGGCAATGCACCCATTCCACGGGATCGCTCGCCTGGAAGGGCAAGGCGCCGGTCAGCAGCTCGTAGAAGGTGACGCCGAGGGAGTACAGGTCCGTCCGCTCATCGGTGGAGCGGTTCATCCGGCCCGTCTGCTCGGGCGCCATGTACGCCAGCGTCCCCGCGATGAGCCCGTCGTGGGAGGCGTCGTGGCATTCGCGGGGCGAGAGGCAGGCGATCCCGGGATCGGTGATCTTCACCTCCCCGGTGTCGGGGTTGTAGAGCAGGTTCTGGGGCTTGATGTCCCTGTGGATGACGTGGTGTCGATGCAGCTCGGCGAGCGCGCCGGAGAGGCGGAGAGCGAGGGGGAAGAAGCGATCGATCGACATCGGGCGCGTCGGCCCCTCGATGAGCCGGTCGAGCGAGCGGCCGCCGAAGTCCTCGAGGACCAGCGTCATCTGATCCCGGAACGCCTCGATCCCGTGGGCCTTGACGATGGCCGTCGAGTCGAGCGCCCTGGCGACGTCGTATTCGTGGCGCAGCCGCCCGAGGGCGCGCGGGCTCGCGTGGTCGCGCCGCAGGACCTTGAGCACCACCGGCCGGCCGTCCTCCTCGCGCCGGGCTCGGTAGAGGATCGTCTCGGGCCCGTCGTGCAGGACCTCGATCACGAGGTAGCGTGGACTATCGGCCATAGGAGGGTCTTCGAAGGCCAGTGCGGCGGCCTCCGAGGCGTCGAGCGTCGGTGCATGTTGCCAAACGCGCCGCGCTCCGCCATGGGAAATGGCGGGGCGCCCTCGCGCCGGCTCGCCCGCGATGACGAGGGGGAAGAGCGGGAATTCGCCGACGATCCGCCGCCGCCGGGCGGGCGGGCTCGCTGCGCTGTTTCTGCCGCAGTCCGGCGGCCAGCCGTCGTGCGACCGTGGAGCTATGTGCCGCAGCGCTGGACCGTGTGATCGCCGTCGACCGGCCAATTCTCGTCGCCCGCGCCGCGCACCTTCACGAACAGCGAGGTCTCGTCGCTGCTGACGATCTCGAGCGTGCCCCAATGGCCGGGGCCCACGCCGCTCCCTCCACCGCAACCGGGGAGGATCACAGTTTTGGAGAAGGGGATGTGCATGGCGGAGAGATCGATGAGACCTGGCTTGTTGAGCTCGGGCGGGATCGTCAGGATGAATTGCCAGGTGCCCGCCTTGTCGCAGTCGACGTCGAGATCGAGAGCGATCACGGGCTGGGCGCATTGGTCGACAGCGTTGCTGAAGTAGAGGACGAGCGCGTCAGGGGTCTCCCAGGCCGCCGGGCTGCTCGTGAAGGGGATGGATCCGGGGACCACATCGCTGCCTCGCAGCGCGATGACGTGGACGCCCGAGGCGCCGTCGTCCGCGTCGTCCACGTCATCGTCGTCCACCTCCTCGTCGTCGTCGGGCACGATGGGGGCCGGGGGGCCATCCCAACCCCCGTTTTGGATGGGATTGAAGACGATCTCCTCACATCCGCTGTTCATCACGGCCATCGCTCCGAAAACCATCATCCATCGTTTCATTCGAACGACCTCCAGGTCAGGCTCCAGAGGTGAAGTCCTTCCGGCGCGTGACGGCGGCTCATAAAAACAGATCGATCTCGATGCCGGCTGAAGAGAGGATGAACGGTTTGCCCCAGGTCGCCGTCTCTCGCTCGACGAACCGGACGGAGACACGCTCGACGAGCACGCTGGCGACGGCGTCGGCGCGCAGCCGGAACGTGGGAGTCAGGGCGAAGGAGAGGCCGACGCCCGCGAATGGGCTGGCGGTCACCGTGGCGGATGCGCTCGAGCGGAAGCCTTTGCTGGCCACCCCCGTGCTCCAGAGCAACACGGCAGAGAAGCCGAGATCCGCCGAGGCCGCCCACGGGCTGTCGCGCGGGGCCAGCTGGAAGCGCGCGCCCCCGCCGGCGAGCAGGACGGAGAGCTCGGCGGTGCCTTGCGATCGCTCGATCTGGTGGGAGCTCACCGGAATCGCGGCGAACGCGATCGCGCCTACGTTCTCGCTCGGCAGCCAGGAGAGGCCGACGTCGATGCTGACCGCCGCGCCGAAGCCGCCTGGGCTCAGCAGCACACCGGGAGCGAGCGAGAGGCGGAGCGCCGGCGACGGACTATGGGCCGGCGCGGGCAGCGTGTCCGGCGCGCGGACCCGCAGCTTCTCGCGGATCTCGGGCGTCGCGGGCACCTCTCCGGGCGGGGGCGCGGGCAGGCCGGCCTCGAGGAGGCTGGCGCGCAGGAGCTCGACGGCGCGGAGCGCGAGCGCCGCGTCGCGGTCGGGCGTGCCGTCGTCGTCCGCCATCTCGCGGAGGACGGTCTTGCCGGTCACCCGATCGGCGATCCAGATCTCGACGCCGCGCTCGGAGGGGACGGCGCGGATCGCGGCGATGGCGCCCACCTCGCGCGCCGAGGCCTCGAGGGACGCGCGCGACGCCGGCTCGGCCGCGGGGTCGAGGCGCTCCGCCCGGAAGCCCAGCGACTCGATCTCGGCCACGATCCGCAGGCCGAAGCGATCGCCCGGGGCGCAGAGGACAGCGATGGTCGAGGCGGCCTCGGTCCGGGTCTCGCCGGCGCGCGCGCCCTCCGCGAGCGCGGCCCCTGCCGCGAGCGTGGCCCCGGCGAGGAAGGCGAGGAAGAGGAGCGTCGCGGCGCGGCGTCTCACGGCGAGGGAGGCTCGGCGGCAGGGCCCGGCTCGCCGGGCGAGCCTCCGGAGGGGACGGGCCTGGCAGGCGAGCCTCCGGGGGGGACGGCCTTCGATCCGCGCGCGAGCACGTGCTTCGCGTACCCCGCGTGCGAGCCGCTCGGATGAGCGGCGAGGTACTGCTCGGCCGCCCTTCGGGCGCCCGCCTCGTTGCCCCGCCTGTCCTCGGCCTCGACGAGGCGCCCCGCGGCATCGGCGGCGAACGCGCCCGCCGGCTGCTCGCTCAGGTACCGGGCGAACCAGCGCGCGGCGGCCGCGTGGTCCTTGCTCTGGTCCTGGGCGATCCTCCCGAGGATGAACGCCGTCGACGTGGCCTCGGGCGAGCTGGGGAACCGGGCGCGGAGGGACGCGAAGGCCTGGGTGGCGCGCGCCGGGCTCCCGCCGAGCCGGGCCGCATCGCCGAGCGCGTGCAGATCGCTCGCGCTCGCGGCGTCGCAGAGCGCGTCGAAGCCCTCGCTCTCCGCGGCGGCCAGGGCGTCCCTGTACCTGGCCTCGAGGACCAGGGCGCGCCACGACGGCGTCTCTCGGTGCGCGGGCAGGGGAGCGACCGAGCCCTCGCCGCCTGCTTGCCCTTGCAGCGCGGCCGCCCCGGCGCCCGGGGCGCGGGCGCTTGCCAACGGCCCGCTCGTCGAGGGCGCAGCCGCGCCCGGAGCGGCCTCGCTCGGGGCAGGGGCGCCTGGAGCGGCCGCGCTCGGAGCGCCTGCGTCGAGATGGGCCGCGCTCGGGGCAGCCGCGCCGGGCGTGGCCGCCGTCGATGTGGGGACGGAGGCGGCGTCGATCGAGCCGACCTCGAGGGTGTTCGTCGCGGGCGAGATGGTGAGCCGCTCGCCGGCGCGGACGGCGCGCGAATCGCCCACGACCGGCCCGGAGACCGTGATCGCCCCCTCGTGCAGCGCGACCACGAGCTGCTCGGTCACCGGGTCCCATCGGGTCTCGAAGCGCGTCCCGATCACGCGGACCTGGAACGGCCCGACCCGCACCGTCCAGCGCGCGCCCTCGCGGTGGACGATCGAGAGATCGAGGGCGCCTCGCTCGAGGGAGAGCTCCGCGCCGTCGGCGCCCACCGAGGCGACGCGGGCGCGCCCCCCCGGCGCGAGGCGGAGCAGCGAGCCGTCGGAGAACCGGATCGGCAGCTCCGCCGTGGCCGGCGCGGCGATCCACGCGCCGACGACCCCTGGCTCGGCCGCCCCGAGCGCGAAGCGCATCGGAGCGCGGGGGCGCGCCCCGAGCGCGACCACGAGCGCGGCGGCGAGCAGGGCCACCGCCGCCAGCGAGGCGGCGAGCCGCACCGCGAACGGCCTTCCAGGCCACGTCCGCCGCCGCGCCCAGGAAGACTCGCGGCGGGGCCGCTCTCCGCGCCCGGCCGTCTCCGCACCGGGCGCCGGCGCCGCCGCGAGCAGCCGCGCTCGCCCGCGCTCGCGATCGAGCCGCGCCGCCGGCATCCGGTCCTGAAGCTCGGCCACGTGCCGCCCCAGGAGGGTCAGCGGGCGCTCGGATTGCCCCACCGGGTACCTCCATCGAGCCACGCCTCGAGCGCGGGTTGCTTGCGGGCTTCGGCCTCGAAGCGGGCGCTGGCGCGGGCGAGCCGCCGCTTGATCGTCGCGAGCGAGGTCTCGCACGCCGCGGCGACCTCGGTGAGCTCCATGCCGTCGATGAACCGGAGAGCGAAGGCGATCCGCTCGTCCACCGGGAGCGCGTCGAGGACCGCGTAGGTCGCGCGCAGGGCGTCCAGCACGTCGCCCGACGCCGCGCCGGACTCGACCTCGGGCAGCTCCTCGCTCGGCAGGAACCAGAGCCAGCTGCGCCGCTTCCTGCGGGTGATCGACGATCGCGCCACGTGCACCGCGATCATCGTGAGCCAGCCCTTGAGGGCGCTCGGGTCCTCCAGGCCCGGCAGCGAGCCGAGCGCGCGGACGAAGACGTCGTGGTGCAGGTCGGCCAGGTCGTGGCTGAAGCCGAGGAGCCGGTAGAGCACCCGGTGGACGTGATCCGCGAACCGGTCGTAGAGGGCGGCGCGCGCCCCGGGGTCGCCCCGCCGGAACGCGTGCACGAGGGTCGCGTCGTCACCGGCGAAGGCCCGCTTCGGGGCGGGCGGCGGCGGTCGGACGAGCTTCAAGGGGCGGGTCAAACGGGGCTCCTCTGCTGAAGTCCCGCGAGGGGAGGCGCACGGCTCAGGGGGTCGCACGATCGTCCCCCGAGGCCCAAGGAGCGCCCGAAGAACCGTGGCTTCACACGAGAGCCCTGACCCTGCGCTCCGTCGCAGAAGCGCTCTTCGCGCCGCGGTCGCGCGGCCACGGCACCGCCTTTGCTTCAGGGCCGTCGCGCCCCGGGCTCGGGGGCACGCTTCGAAAGGGGAGCACGATGCGCAACCTGCTTCTTCGCCTTCACGTCGTCCCGATCCTCGTCGCCCTCGCCGCCGGGTGTTCGGGCGAGGGGAGCCAGCCCCCGCCCGGCACCGACGGCACCCAGCTGCCGTCCACGGAGCTCGGGCCCGAGCAGCAGGCGGAGCTCACCGCGCTGCTCGCCGAGCGGGATGCCTCGGCGAGCATGAGCGCCGCGGATTTCGCCGCGCGGTACCCCGTGCCCTTCGCGTCGGGCCTGCCCTATGCGCCGGCGGACGCCGAGGGCCTCTCGCTCCTCCAGGGCACCGCGCTCGCCCTCGACGAGGACGAGCTCGCGAAGCTCTCCGCGAACGGCTTCGTCATTTCGAGCAAGAAGTCCTTCCCGACCTTCGTCTACGGCTACGAGAGCATCTACTCGCTCGACCTGCCGCTCTACGTGTCCGCGGACTCGGTCCTGTTCGCGGTCCACCGCTCGTACGACGCGATCCTGAAGGCGGTGGAGCTCGCCTCGCTCGCGCCCGAGCTCGGGAAGATGCTGACGCAGATGCGCGCGCGGCTCGCCTCGGGCGCCGGAGCGGAGCTCGGCGCCGAGGCGCGCGCGGACGCGGATCTCTTCACGGCCGTCGCGCTCGCGTTGCTCGACGGCGCGCCCGTCGCCCCCGTCGCGGGCGCCAGCGCCGCGGCGATCGACGAGCTCGTCGCGGGCGCCGAGGCCCACCAGGGCATGGGGGAGGTCCGCCTCTTCGGCACGGACCGGCTCATGGACTTCTCGCAGTTCGAGCCCCGCGGCCACTACCTCGACGAGGAGCGCCCCGAGCTCGCGCGCTACTTCCGCAGCATGATGTGGCTCGGCCGTGTGGATTTCCGCTTCCTCGAGACGCAGCAGGACGGCACCCAGCGCTTCCAGCGGCGGCACCTCGAGGGCGCGTACGTGCTGCGCGCCCTGGCCGACGCGGAGACGGTCGCCCGCTACAAGCGCATCGACGACGCCATCCAGGCCTTCGTCGGCGAGAGCGACTATATGACCCTGCCGGAGCTCGACGACCTGCTCGCCGACCTCGGCCTCAGCGACGCCGCCGGCCTGGCCGGCGTCCCGGACGCGCGGATCGCCGAGGTCATCGTGAAGGAGGGCCACGGGACGCAGCGGATCTCGAGCCACATCATGATCAACGGGCTCGGCAAGGGCACGCTGCCCCTCTCGTCGAGCTTCGCGCTGCTCGGCCAGCGGTACGTCGTCGACTCCCACGTCTTCTCGAACGTGGTCTTCGACCGGGTGAAGGGCGGTTCCGTCAAGCGCATGATGCCGGACCCGCTCGACGTGGGCTTCGCCGCGCTCGGCAACGATCAGGCGGGCCAGCTGCTCGCGCCGGAGCTCGGGCAGTTCGACTACGCGCCCGACCTGCACATGATGCGCGTGCTCGTCGACGCGCACCCCGGGGACTTCTGGGGAAAGAACCTTTACAATCGCTGGCTCGGCGCGCTGCGGGAGCTGTCGCCGGCGCGGGCGATCGGCGACGGCGAGGGGCTGCCCGGCGTGGCGAAGACCGAGGCGTGGGGCCGGCGCCTGCTGAGCACCCAGCTCGCCTCCTGGGCCGAGCTCCGCCACGACACCCTGCTCTACGCCAAGCAGTCGTACACGGGCGGGGACACGTGCGAGTTCCCGGACGCGTACGTCGACCCGTACCCGGCGTTCTTCGCGCGTATCGCCGAGCTGGCCGAGCACGGCGCCGGGATCGTCGGCGCGCTCGATCTGTCGAGCGATCCGTCGCTCGAGAAGGCGGTGCCGGCGTACTTCTCGCAGCTCCACGACGTCGCGCGGACGCTCGGCGAGATGGCCGCGAACGAGCGCGCCGGCCTGCCCCTCACCCAGGAGCACCTCGATTTCATCAACCAGGCCGTGCAGATTGAGTGGGAGGGGTGCGGTGGGCCCACGGGCGTCCACGGCTGGTACAGGCAGCTCTTCTTCGACCAGATGAAGAGCCTGGAGCAGGACCCGACGATCGCCGACGTGCACACCCAGCCGACCGACGAGGGCGGCGCGCCGGTCGGCCGCGTGCTGCACGTGGGCACCGGCCTGCCGCGGCTCATGGTCGTGACGGCCGATCCCTGCGGCGGCGCGCCGCGCGCGTTCGTGGGGCTCGCCTCGTCGTACTTCGAGGCCGTCACCGAGAACTTCGAGCGCATGGACGACCGGCAGTGGGCCGGCTCGGTCCTGGGAACGACCCCCGACGTGCCCTGGATGACGGACCTCGTCGCCCGTTGATCCGGCGATGCAGCGCTCGGCGCTGGCGACGGCGCTCCCCTGAGTCCGTGCCGAGCTGTGTCGATTTGTGCCAACCTGACGCTGCTGCGCGCCAGCGGGATCATGGTGCTCGATCGAGCCCGTCAGCCCCCGGAACGTACCGCCCGCCTGAGGCCGCTCCGGGACCGCGGCGACACGCACCGGGGCAGCGCGTCAGCGCGGCGTCCAGGTGCCATTCGTTGCTTCGCAGAGCGGCTTGACGATATCCGCCGTGAGGAGCTCTGTTTCATAATGGTACGTCGTCATGGTCTCGCCGTCGCCGGTGAGGACGCAGGTGCCGAGCACGCCGTCGGTAGAGCATCGATCGACGAGCTTGGCTTCGAGGTTGGACCTGTCCGTGCACTGGCTTTCGTGCTTGTCCGGGTCGTCGGTCTCGAGCTCGGCGCAGCTATTGACCGTCACGCCGCCAGGGGTGCTGCCGGTGAACTCGCAGGCCACCCAGCGCGCGGCCGGAGCCTCCCCGCCACATCCCACGATGAGCACGAACACGACGATGAGAACGTTGCGCATGGCCAATCCTCCTTGATGAGCGCTCGAAGGAGCGCGAAACGATGACAATCACTGCTGTGTCCCCGAGCTCCTCCAGAGGCCGACCCAGGAGACACGAGCGCGATGGCGGGCACGACAGGGCCTGCCGGAGCGCTGGTCCCGGAGCGAACTCCCCTGGAGGCGCTCGGGGGATGACCCGCCAGAGCACCGATCCGCTTGGAAACCGGAGAAATGAACCGCCAAGCGCGCCAAGGACGCCAAGAGAAATACAAGAATTATGGCGCCTCGGCGGTTCGACTCCTCGCTGTTCGCATGTGGCTTCAGCCCGTCTGTCGCTCTAGAACTTGCCCGAGACCGTGAGACCCACGTCGCCGTCGGGTCCTGAAGGCGCGACCCGCAGGCCGGCCCTGCGCAGGTCCCGCTGGTAGGACTGCGCCGGATGTTCGGGATCGAACATGGCGCCGAGCGACCACACGGAGGCGAGGAGACCGGACGTCAAGCTCAACATCCGCCTCTCCGCTGGCAGATCGCCGTCCCACGCGGGCGCGGTGGCGGCGACCCCGCCGAGCGCGACCGGGAGGTAGATGGCCCAGCTCGGGATCGCGGGCGCGGTGGCCAGCAGATCCCGTTCGATGCTCGCGAGCTGTGCGCCTGACAGCCGCGCGCGCCATTCGGGCGCCGCCACCAGCGCATGGTCGGCGCGGAGGCGGGAAGCAGGCGTGTAGTCGGACAGCGCCAGGTTCAGCCCGGAGAGCAAGCCGGACACGTAATATCCCGACGACAGCGCGATCGGCGTCGCCCTCGCGAGGCCGCTGTCTGTGAAGAGCGCGAGCCCGAGCCAGAGGCTGCCTTGGGAGAGCTGCGCGGCGGCCCCCAGCGTGTCGCGCCGGTACGCCTCCGGCACGGCGAGCGCGGTGATGCCTCCCGCGAGCAACGCCGCGGAGCCAGCGGTCCAGGCGAGGAAGGGAGGCTCGGCCGGGGCCACGGTCAAGGTCAAGGCGAGGCTCGCCCCGCCGATACCGCTGACGAGGATGGGCACCCCTTTCCCGGCGGAGCGCAGCCTGATCGCGTCGTGGAGGTGCGTCGCAAGGAGCGCGGCGCGCTCGCGCCGCTGGGCGATGTCTTCCCGACGCTCGGTCTCGTCCCGCGCCGGGGCGATCGCCTCCTGCGCCGCGGCGCTCATCGGCAGCGAGAGGCGCGCCATCGCCGCTCCCACAAGGACCGCCTTCCGCGCGTGGCGCTTGCGCCATGTCGACCAGACCATACGAAACCTCTCTGCTAAACCATCTCACGCTGACAGCGCTCGAACCGTTCGACGAACCGAACACGATAGGCACGCTCTCCGGCGCCCTCGAAAGCACGTTGACGCAGGCGGGCGAGCAGGTCACGCGAGGCGCGCGCCGCTCGATCAAGGCTCGTTCGCCGCGCCGAGGAGAGCGCGCACGCCCGAGGCATGCGCGCTCGTCGGGCGCGAGGCGAGGAAGCGCTGGCCCAGCTCGGCGGCGCGGGCCCGATCGCCGAGGCGGATCAGCGCCTCGACGCGGAGCACGGTGGCCTCCTCTCCCATCGCGCTCCGAGGAAACTTGCTGTCGTGGGCGTCGAGCGCCGCGAGGCACCCCGCCGCGTCGCCGGCGGCGAGCGCGTCGCGCGCGCGATCGATCATGGCGACCTGCTCGCCGAGCGCGTCGCTCGGCGCGCCGGGAGCGGATCCCGCGCGCGGCGCGGCGCTCTTCGGGCGCAGCGGGCTCGCGGCGGCGGGCGCCGGGATCGGCGGGGCGCTCGCCTGGAGCGGGAGCGGCGCGCGCGTCGCGGGCCCGGAGGGAGCCGGCGCGGGCGCGATCGGCGGCGCGGTCGCCGCCGGCGGATCGCCGGCGGTGGGCGGCGTGAGCGTGGCCTGCGGCTCGCTCGACGGTGCCGCCTCCGAGGGAGGCGCCGACGGCCGGAGGAGCGCGACGCCCGCGCCGATGAGCCCGACGCCGATCGCCGCCCCGAGGCCCCACTTCGCGAGCGCCAGCAGCTTGCCGGCGCCCGCCTTCGACGCGGGCGCGGCAGACGGGGAGGGCGCAGCGGTTGTCCCCCCTGCGACCCCGCCCCCTGCGACCCCGCCCCCTGCGACCCCGCCCGCGGCGAGCCCGGCGATGGCGAGCGCGCGCGCGCGCGCCGACGAGGACGGAGACTCCTGCTTCCACGAGCGGAGCAGCGCGCGCTCGAACTCGGTCGCCTCCTCGTCTCCAAGCGGCTTCGGATCGGTCATCGCTCGCCTCCTCGGTGCAGCGCCCTCGCCTGGACGCGCCTCGCGATCGCGCGAAAGTCCTCTCGCGCGCGGCGGAGGCGGGAAGCGACGGTGCCCCTCGCGAGGCCGAGCATCGCGGCGATCTCCTCGGTCGGGACGCCCTCGAGCTCGAAGAGGACGAAGACGACGCGGAGGTCCTCTTCCATCGCGTCGAGCACGTCGTCGAGCAGCGCGCGCGCCTGCTTCATCTCGATGAGCTGCTCCGGGTTCGGCGCGTCGTCGGCCGCGGCCGCCATCGCGCCGTCGTCGCAGCGCTCGCGCCGCCGCGCGCCGGCGCGGCGCGCGTTCGCCGCGACCCCCAGCGCCGTCCCGAAGAGGAAGGAGCGCTCGCGATCGGGCGCGATCTCGGCGAGCTTCTGGTAGGCGATCAGGAAGACGTGCTGCGCGGCGTCGTCGGCCGAGCCGGCGGGCACGCCGAGCCCGCGCAACGAGCGCCAGATGAAGTCGAAATGCGCGTCGACCAGCGCGCGGTAGCGCTCCGCGGAGGGCGACGGCGCGCGCTGCTCGGCGCGCTCCGCAGGCGCCGTCATGGCGGCGTCGCGCACCACCTCTGCGCGCGCAGGGGGTCGGGATCGAGTCGCGCTGATCATCGTCTCCTACCGCTGCTATGTTCGGAGGTGAGCGCCGGGATCACGGAATCGTCAACCCGAGCCCGAGCGCCGCGACGCTCTCGATCGGCGGCGGGCGGGCGGCGGCGTCGGCGCCGTCGGGGAAGAAGCCGCCGCGCAGCAGCGGCAGGCGTACCCCGGCGTCGGCGTCGAGCACGAACGGGCCCCAGAGCGGCAGCCGCGCGCGCACCGGCAGGCCGAGCGCCAGCCATCCGCGCGTCACGCTGCGCGCGGGGGCGATGCCTCGGCGGCTCGCCGAGACGAGGCCGCCCTCGACGCGCGCGCAGGGGGAAAGGCGCAGGACGCCGAGCGATGCGCCGAGCGGGCACGCGTCGGCGCCGAGGGCCGCGCGCAGAAACGATGCAGAGCCACCCGCCACGGGGACGTCGGAGGACACCTCGAGGTCCGCGTCGAAGCGCGCCGGGCCGACGCCGCGGGTCGTGACGGCGAGGGGAGGCTCCGCGGAGATGCGCGCGCCGAAGGAGGGGACGCCGATCATCTGGCCGACGAGGAGCTGCGCGCCGAGCACCAGGTGCGTCGTTGCGTCGGGCTCCGGCGCCGGCGGCCGCGCCCGCGCGTTACCGGCCGGCGGGGCGCCCGCAGGCGGGGCGCTGGCAGGCGGCGCACCGACCGGCGGGGGCGGCGCGGCGACGGCGCTCGGGGACGCGGAGACCGCGGGTGTGGCGGCCGCTACGGGGGCGTCCCCGGCCTGGGCATCGACGGCGAGCGCGGTCACGACCGCGAGCGCGGCGACGACATCGTCGCAGGTATCACCCGCGACATCGCGGTCGGACGCCGTCCCGTCGGCCGCGCGGACGCTGAGGCGCCCGATGAAGCGGCGATCGCGCTGCTCGATGATCACGACGTACGCGCTCGCTGCGTCCGTCTCCGCGATGTTCCGCCGGAGGCGCGCGCCGACGCGCGCACGAAACTCCGCCTCTGCCGGGCATCCGGCCTCCGCGCGGTACTCGAACCGCAAGGGCGCCGCGGAAGGCTGGGCGTGCGCGACCGCGCTGCCGCCGAGCGCCGCGGAGATCACGAAGAGCGGCGCTGCCGAGGAGCGTGACCTCACCGTGGGGCCAATGTGGCGTCCCAGAGCCCGGAGCGCCACTCCACATCGTCGCGCTCGCTCTCGCCCGGAAACGTCGGCGCTGCGCCCCTGGCCGCCCCACCGCCCGCGCGACGAGGGAAGAACCCGGGCGACGCGGAGCTAGGCCTGTGGGAGCAGGTCCCCTCCCTCGGCCGCCGTCTCCGCCTCCGCCGGGTGCAAAGGCAGCTCGACGATGAACGCGGCGCCCGCGCCCGGCGCGCTCTCGACGCGGATGGTGCCGCCGTGGGAGGTGACGATCCACCGGACGATGTAGAGGCCGAGTCCCAGGCCGCCGAAGTTGCGGACGGAGACGGCGCGCTCGAAGCGCTCGAAGATCCTGGCCTGATCGGCCGCGGCGATCCCGATGCCGTGATCGCGGACGACGAGCAGCGCGCGGCCTTCCAGGCCGCGCACGACGACGTGAATGGGGGCGCCTGCGCCGTACTTGATCGCGTTGGACAGGAGGTTGATGAGGACCTGCTCCATGCGAGAAGCATCCCAGTTGCCCACCACGGGCTCGTCCAGATCGAGCTCGGTGCGGCAGCGGGCGTCGGTGAGCTGCTGGCGCATCCGCTCGACGACCTCGCGCGTCAGGGCCGCCAGATCGATGGGTGCGCGCGCGAGGGTGAGCCGGCCGGCGTTCAGACGGGTGACGTCGAGCAGCTCGTTGACCAGGTGGGCGAGGCGCGCGATCTGGCGGTCGAGGACCTGGAGCGCGGCGTCGATGCGCTCGGGAGCGACCTCGGCGCGCTGGAGGCGGGGCAGGAGCCGGGCGAGGAGGTGGGCCTGCATCTTGAGCGAGGTGAGCGGTGTCTTGAGCTCGTGCGAGGCGACGAGGAGGAACTCGTCGCGGCGCTCGATCGCCACCTGGGCCTCGGCGAACAGGCGGCTGTTGTCGAGGGCGAGCGCGGCGCGGCTCGCCAGCTCCTGGGCCAGCCAGAGGTCCGCGGGGCGGTAATGGCGTCGCGGCGCGGCCGCCAGCAGGGTCATGACGCCGAAGCGCCGGTCGCGCGCGAGGAGCGGGACGCGGAGGAAGGAGTGAACGCCGAGCGGCTCGAGAAGCGGCGCGGCGCGGACGTCGCCTATCTCGGACCGGTCCGGCGAGGTCGCTGCGAGGGCCCGCAGCGCGTCCATCACCGCGCCCGCGAGCTCGGCCGGCACGCCCGCGGTGACCGCGGTGACCGTCCGCCCCGGGGCGTCCTGGGCGAGGTCGACGTCGATGACGCACCGGTCGGCCAGCTCGGGCACGGCGAGCTGCGCCACGCTCTCGAGGGTGGCGCCGTAGCCGAGGGCCATGAGCTTGCGGCTCGCCTCGGCCAGGAAGCGCTCGGCGAGCTCGGCGCGCTTGCGCTCGGTGATGTCGGTGGTGATGCCGCAGAGCACGCCGGGCATGACGTTCTCGCCGAGCGGGAACTTGACGGACAGGCCGGTGCGCAGCTCGCCGTCTATCAGCACCTCCTCCTCGAACTCCATCGGCTCGCCCGAGTCGAGCACCTTCCGGTCGTGGTCGTCGATGGCGTCGGCGACCGCGGCAGGCAGGAGCTCGGCGGTCGTCTTTCCGACGATCTGCTCGGCCGGCCTGCCGAGGGCGCGGCTCACCTCCCGGTTGACGAGCAGGTGCCGGCCGTCGCGATCCTTGAGGTAGATGGCTGCAGCGGAGTTGTCGACGATGGCCTGGAGCGTCTTCTGGTTGGCCTGGAGCTCGCGCTCCGCCCGGCGCCGCTCGGCGTTCTCCTGCTCGATATCGGTATAGAGCATGGCGTTCTCGAGCGAGATGGCCGACTGCGAGGCGAGCAGCTCGAGCACGGTGAGCCGCCCTGGGGTGAACGCGCCGGCCACCAGCTTGTTCTCCAGATAGAGCAGGCCGAGCAGCCGCGCTTGCCGCACGATCGGGAGACACAGCACCGATCTCGGCCGCTTCCGCGTGAAATACTCGTCCTCCGAGAACGGGTGCCGCCCGGCGGCGTCGTCGAGCAGCACGCGCTCGTGGCTCCGGCGAACATAGTTGAGAATGGATTGCGGCAGCGCGTCCGCCGCCGCCTCGCCCGCGTCGAGCAGCCGCGCGGCGCCGCCGGACGCGGCGATCGCCGCCGCCGTCGACAGGCGATCTTCCCGGAGCAGGAGCACGTGCCCCTCTCCGGCGCCCGCGTGCTCGAC
The DNA here is from genome assembly GCF_051527395.1 of Sorangium sp. So ce281. NCBI lineage: Bacteria > Pseudomonadati > Myxococcota > Polyangiales > Polyangiaceae > Sorangium > Sorangium sp. So ce281. Next base: position 7,164,303 of record NZ_CP150322.1, on the reverse strand, counting down.
CACGATGCGGAGGAGCATCTCGAGCAGGCGCGGGAGCTTGAGCTCACCGGAGATGCCCTGAGAGGCCTTGACGACGGAGAGGACGTCGAACTGCTCGGCGCGGACGGCGAAGGTGACGGTGGGGGCGATCGGCTTTCGCTCGACGAGGGAGGGATACCGCTGGTCGAGCTGCTCGACCTTGGCGTGGGCGCCCCAGCGGAAGTAGGCGGCGCGGGCCTTCTGGAGGTAGGCGTCGGCGGGCGTGGACAGGCCGCGATCGCGGTAGAGCCGGGCGGCGAGCTCGCAGGCGATGGCCTCGTGCTGGACGAAGCCGCCCTCGCGCGCCGACGAGACGGCCTGCTCGTAGAGCCCGATGGCCTCCAGGTCCTGCCCGCGGAGCCGGGCGATCTCGGCGCGGACCAGGGCGTGCTTGTGGAGGAAGTTGTCGGGGCCGCTCGCGGCCCACTCGCCGAGCTGCCGCTCGCAGTCGAGCAGCCCGTCCGGGAGCTCCGGCCGGGGCGACGGCGCCGCCGCGCGGTCCTCGTCGTCGTCGACGAGCGCGGCCAGCGCGAGCGCGCGATAATAGAAGCACTCGGCGTACAGCGCGTTCGTGTCCATCTTCCAGTCGTAATCGACGACCACACGGGTCGTCGCCGCGAGCGCCTCCCGGTGAGCGCCGAGGACGAACGTCGCCTGCGCCTTCATGCTGAAGTGGAAGCTGCGGGGGACGACCGCCCCCTCCCGGTCGAGACGCGCCTCGAAGGCCGCCTGATCCAGCTCGGCGCCGTCGAGCATCGAATAATGGGCCGGCCGCCCGCGCAGCGTCTGGATGAGGTGCCGTGCGCCGAGGAGGACGTCATACACGAACGCGTAACCGGCCTTGCGCACGAAGCCGAGGCGGTCTTCGGTCAGGTGGAGGGCGTCCTCCAGCGGCTCGCCGGACAGCAGCGGGAACATCGCTGCCCAGATGCAGTTGTAACATGCGTTGTTCCAGTCGCCGCCCTCCATCGCGGCGTTGAAGCCCCGGCGAGCGTAGAAGCCGGTCTCCCGGTAGTGGCGCGTCCAGAAGACGACCTGCTGCCCGAACAGGGTGAACACCGCGCCCTTCGTGGCGAGGGCGTGGCCCCTGTCCGCGAGATCGTAGCCGAGCTTTCCGAACAGGTAAGCCTCACGGTATCGCCCGAACAGCGGGCCGACCATCCGCGCGAAGGCGGTATACGCCTGGGCGGAGCTCTCCGCGTTGCCGTGGCGCAAGCTGAGCTTGACCATGCGCACGAGGAGCAGATAGTGCAGCTTCAAATCCACGAAATAGGCGGAGATCATCACGCCGAGCAGGACGCGCATCGCGACCTTGATCTCCGGGTGATCCATGGCCGGCAGGTCGGCCAAGGCTTCGATCTGCCGGTCGCCCAGCGCTTGCCAGACGCCCTCGGTCTCTTCTTTGACCTGCGCGTCGGTGACGGGGAGCGACAGCTCGATGTCCCAGGCGCGGAGGCACGAGAGCCCGAGCTCCACGGCGCGGGCGCACTGGCCGCGGGTGACGTTCTGCGTGACGGCGAGCTCGACGACCGCAGCGCGCTCGATCTTGGTCCTCGCGCGCTCCATGAGCTCCCCGAGCAGCTGCTCGGCCTCCTCGAAGCTGCCGATGGCGTAGGCGGCGTGCGCGCGCTCGAGGCTCAGATCGTAGGTCAGCTCGTACCGAGTCTCCCAGCGCTCGCGGGGATCCTGCGCGAGGAGGGCCATGCCGGCGGCGAAGAGGACAGCGGCGGACTGGAAGGCGGCGGCGGCCTTGGCCTTCCTGCCGGCGCGGAGGTTGAGGGCGGCGAGCTCGTCGCGCTCGGCCTGGGAACGGAGGAGCGTGGCGCCGTGGTTGAGGTGGCCGACGATATCGAAGAGCGCGTCCTCGCGCTCTTCGGCGCGCCGTGCCTTCAAGAGCAGCTGACCGATCCGGAGGTGCACCTCGGCCAGCTGTCCGGCCGGGATGAGCGAGGTTGCGGCTTGCTGCACCCGGTCGTGGAGGAAGCGATAGGCGCTGTCCCGGCGGAGCAGCAGCCCCTCCCGCACGGCCTCCTCGAGCGCCTCGCGGAGCTCCTCCGCCGGCCTTCGCGCGACGATCGCGAGGGTGTCGAGGTTCAGGCTGCTGCCGAGGCAGGCGGCGAGCTTGAGGGCGTCGCGCGTGGCGACGGGGAGCCGCTCCAGCTTGCCCGCCATCAGCTCGACGACGTTGTCGGTGAAGCCCTTGTCGCGAATGGCGTCGATGTCCCACCGCCATGCGCCCTCGTCGGCGTCGAAGGTGATGAGCCCCTCGTCGTGCAGGGCGATGAGGAACTGGAGAACGAAGAAGGGATTGCCGCCGGTCTTCTCGTAGACGAGCTGCGAGAGCGGCTCGACCTGCGCGTCAGGCGCATGGACCGCCTCGGCGACGAGCGCTCCGACGTGGGCGACGGAGAGCGGCTCGAGGACGATGTCGCCGACGGTGGCGCCGCGCTTCTGCACCTCGGCGAGGGTGAGCCGGAGCGGGTGCGCGGGGCCGACCTCGTTGTCGCGATAAGCGCCGATCAGCAGGAGGTGCGCGTCGCCGGGGAGGGGGGCGAGCTGTTCGAGCAAGAGGAGGCTACCGGGGTCGGCCCATTGCAGGTCGTCGAGGAAGAGGGCGACGGGGTGCTCCTTCCGGGCGCAGGCGGCGACGAAGCGCTGGAGCGTGGCGAGCAGCCGGCTCTGGGCCTCGGCGGGCGGGAGCTCGGGCACGGGCGGCTGCGGGCCGAGGAGCAGGGCGAGCTCGGGGAGCATGTCGGTGAGCAGCCTGCCGTTCTGGCCGAGAGCCTCGCGGAGGCGCTCTTTCCAGCGCTCGACCTGCTGCTCGCTCGCGCCGAGGATCTCCTGCACGAGGTCCCGGAAGGCGTGAAGGAGGGGGCGGTAGGGGACGTCGCGCTTGAGCTGATCGAACTTGCCGCAGAGGAAGGAGCCGCGCTCGCGCAGGACGGGCCCGCGCAGCTCGGCGACGAGCGAGGACTTGCCGATGCCCGAGTAGCCCGAGACGAGCACGAGCTCTGGCCGGCCGCCCGCGACGACGCGCGCGAACGCGGCGCGCAGCGCCTCGATCTCGCGCTCGCGGCCGTAGAGCCGCTGCGGGACCTGGAACCGGTCGGAGACGTCGCGCAGTCCGAGCGGGAAGGCCTCGATGGCGCCGCCCTGGCGCAGCTGGGAAAAGCACGTGTCGAGGTCGTGGCGCAGGCCGAGGGCGCTCTGGTAACGCTCCTCGGCGGCCTTGGAGAGCAGCTTGAGGACGACGGCGGAGAGCTGGAGTGGAATGGAGGGGACGAGCGCGTGGGGCGGCCGCGGCGCCTGGGCGATGTGGCAATAGACCCACGCGACGGGGTCGCTGGCGTGGAAGGGCAGGGTGCCAGTCAGCATCTCGTAGAAGGTGACGCCGAGGGAGTACAGGTCGGTCCGCTCGTCGACGCGGCGGTTCATGCGGCCGGTCTGCTCCGGGGCCATGTAGGCGAGCGTGCCCTCGATGAGCCCGTCGTGCGCGAGCACCTGGGCGCCGCGGGGGGAGAGGGAGGCGATGCCGAGATCGGTGATCTTCACCTCGCCGGTGTCGGGGTTGTAGAGGAGATTCTGGGGCTTGATGTCCTTGTGGATGACGTGGTGCCGGTGCATCTCGGCGAGCGCGGCGGTGAGGCGGAGGGCGAGCGGGAAGAAGCGCTCGATCGACATCCCGCGCATCGGCCCATCGATGAACCGGTCGAGCGAGCGGCCGCCGAAGTCCTCGAGGACCAGCGTCACCTGGTCGCGGAACGGCTCGATCCCGTAGGCCTTGACGACCGCGGGCGACTTCAGTGCCCTGGCGACCTCGAGCTCGTGCTGGAGCCGGCCGAGGGCGCGGGGGCTCGCGTGATCGCGCCGCAGGGCCTTGAGCACCACCGGCCGGCCGTCCTCCTCGCGCCGCGCGCGGTAGAGGATCGTGTCCGCACCCTGGTGCAGCACCTCCAGCACGCGGTAACGTGGACTATCGAGCATAGGAGAATCTTTGACAACCGGGGCGCCGGCGGCGTGTTGCGATTCAGCCCGGTACACTGCCAAAAGCGCCGCGCCTCGTCACGAGCAAACGGCGCGGAGCTGCGCCGGCTTCGGCCCCCGGTGAACGCTCACGCCGGCGGGAGAAAGGTGCCGTGGCCTTCCGTCTCTGCCTCCGCCGCATGCAAAGGCAGCTCGACGATGAAGGCAGCGCCCGCGCCCGGCGCGCTCTCGACGCGGATGGTGCCGCCGTGGGAGGTGACGATCCACCGGACGATGTAGAGGCCGAGGCCGAGGCCGCCGAAGTTGCGGACGGAGACGGCGCGCTCGAAGCGCTCGAAGATCCTGGCCTGATCGGCCTCGGCGATCCCGATGCCGTGATCGCGGACGACGAGCAGCGCGCGGCCTTCCAGGCCGCGCACGACGACGTGAATGGGGGCGCCTGCGCCGTACTTGAGCGCGTTGGACAGGAGGTTGATGACGACTTGCTCCACGCGAGAAGCATCCCAGTTGCCCACCACGGGCTCGTCCAGATCGAGCTGGATGCGGCAGCGGGCGTTCGCGAACTGCTGCCTCATTCGCTCGACGGCCTCACGCGTCAGGGCGGCCAGATCGACGGGCGCGCGCGCGAGGGTCAGCTGGCCGGCGTTGAGGCGGGTGACGTCGAGCAGCTCGTTGACCAGGTGGGCGAGGCGCGCGATCTGGCGGTTGAGGAGCTGGAGCGCGGCGTCGATGCGCTCGGGAGCGACCTCGGCGCGCTGGAGGCGGGGCAGGAGCCGGGCGAGGAGGTGAGCCTGCATCTTGAGCGAGGTGAGCGGGGTCTTGAGCTCGTGCGAGGCGACGAGGAGGAACTCGTCGCGGCGCTCGATCGCCACCTGGGCCTCGGCGAACAGGCGGCTGTTGTCGAGGGCGAGCGCCGCACGGAGCCCGAGCTCCTCGGCGACCCACAGGTCGGCGGGGCCGTAGCGGCGCCGTGGCGCGGTCGCCAGCAGGGTCATGACGCCGAAGCGCCGGTCGCGCGCGAGGAGCGGGACGCGGAGGAAGGAGTGAACGCCGAGCGGCTCGAGGAGGGGCGCGGCGCGGACGTCGCCTATCTCGGGGCGCTCCGGCGAGGTCGCTGCGAGGGGCCGCAGCGCGTCCATCACTGCGCCCGCGAGCTCGGCCGGCACGCCCGCGGTGACCGTCCGCCCCGGGGCGTCCTGGGCGAGGTCGACGTCGATGACGCATCGGTCGGCCAGCTCGGGCACGGCGAGCTGCGCGACGCTCTCGAGGGTGGCGCCGTAGCCGAGGGCCATGAGCTTGCGGCTCGCCTCGGCGAGGAAGCGCTCGGCGAGCTCGGCGCGCTTGCGCTCGGTGATGTCGGTGGAGATGCCGCACAGCACGCCGGGCATGACCTCCTCGCCGAGCGGGAACTTGACCGAGAGGAAGGTGCGCGGCCCGTCCTCCATCATCACCTCTTCCTCGAACTCGAGCGGTTCGCCCGAGTCGAGCACTCGCCGATCGTGATCGCCGATGATCTCGGCGAGCGCAGCAGGCAAGAGCTCGGCGTCGGTCTTTCCGAGGAGCTCATGGCTCGGCAGGCCGGCGACGTCGCTCGCCTGGCGGTTGACGCGCAGATACCGACCTTCGCGATCCTTGAGGAAGATGGCTGCGGCGGAGTTGTCGACGATGGCCTGCAGCGTGGCCTGGCTCTCGCGGAGCTCGCGCTCCGCCCGGCGCCGCTCGGCGTTCTCCTGCTCGATGTCGGTGTAGAGCATGGCGTTCTCGAGCGAGATGGCCGACTGCGAGGCGAGCAGCTCGAGCACGGTGAGCCGCCCGGGGGTGAACGCGCCGGTGACGAGGTTGTTCTCGAGGTAGAGCAGGCCGAGCAGCCGCGTTTGCCGCACGATCGGGAGGCACAGCACCGACCTCGGCCTCTTGCGGCCGAAATGCTCGTCTTCCGAGAACGGGTGCCGCCCGGAGGCGTCGTCGAGCAGCACGCGCTCGTGGCTGCGGAGGACATAGTTGAGGATGGATTGCGGCAGCGCCGCCAGGGCCTCGCCCGCGTCGAGCAGCCGCGCGGCGCTCCCCGACGCGGTGATCGCCGCTGCGGTCGACACGCGATCTTCCCGGACCAGGAGCGCAACCCCCTCTGCGGCGCCCGCGTGCTCGACCACGATGCGCAGCAGCGTCTCGAGCAGGCGGGGGAGCTTGAGCTCACCGGAGATGCCCTGAGAGGCCTTGACGACGGAGAGGACGTCGAACTGCTCGGCCCGGACGGCGAAGGTGACGGTGGGGGCGATCGGCTTTCGCTCGACGAGGGAGGGATACCGCTGGTCGAGCTGCTCGACCTTGGCGTGCGCGCCCCAGCGGAAGTAGGCGGCCCGCGCCCGCTGCAGGTGGGCGACGGCGGGCGTGGACAGGCCGCGGTCGAGGTAGAAGCGGGCGGCGAGCTCGCAGGCGATGGCCTCGTGCTGGACGAAGCCGCCCTCTTGCGCCGAGGAGATGGCTTGCTCGTAGAGCCGGATGGCCTCGGGCTCGCGCCCGAGGAGCCGGGCGATCTCGGCGCGGACCAGCGTGTGTTTGTGGAGGTAGTTGTCGGGGCCGCTCGCGGCCCACACGCCGAGCTGCCGCTCGCACGCGAGGAGCCCTTCGGGGAGCTCCCGCTCTGGCGAGGCCGCCGCGTCGCGCGCGTCGTCGAACGCCGCGGCGAGCGCGAGCGCGTGAACATAGAAGGTCTCGGGGATCTCGGCGCACGCGTCCATCCTCCAGTCGTAATCGACGACGACACGGGTCGACGCCGCGAGCGCCTCCGCGGGAGAGCCGAGGAGGAACAGCGCCTGCGCCTTCAGGCTGTAATACAAGCTATGAGCTCCGTACGAGGATCCCGGAGGCAGCCGCGCCTCGAAGGCCTCCTGATCCAGCTCGGAGCCATCCAGCATCGCGTAATGGACCGGCCTCCCGCGCAGCGTCTGGATGAGGTGCCGGACGCTGAGGAGGATGCCATGGATGAACGCGTAGCCGGCCTTGCGCACGAAGCCGAGGCGCTCCTCGGTCAGGTGGAGGACGTCCTCCAGCGCCTCCCCGCAGAGCAGGGGGAACACCGACGCCCAGACGCAATGGTAACATGCGTTGTTCAAATCGCCGCACTCCACGGCGGCGTTGAAGCCGAGGCGATTGTAGGGGTAGGTCTCTCTGTAATGGCGCGTCCAGAAGACGGTCAGCTGCCCGAACAGGAAGAACACGGTGGGCTTCGTGGTGAGGTGCTCGCTCCTCTCCGCGAGGTCGTAGCCGAGCTTGCCGAACAGGTAAGCCTCCTTGTATCTCCCGAACCGCGGGCCGAGCACCCGCGCGAAGGCGGTGTACGCATGGGCGGAGCTCTCGGCGTTGCCATGGAGGAGGCTGAGCGTGACCATGCGCTCGAGGACCACGTGATGCAGGTTCTGGTCCACGAAATACGCAGCGACGGACACGCTCTTCAAGATGCTCATCGCGATCTTGATCTCCGGGTGCGTCATGGGGGGCAGGTGGATGAGGCCCTCGATCGCCCGGTCGCCCAGGGCCTTCCATACGCTCTCGGTCTCTTCGTCGATGCGCGCGTCGGTGAGGTGGTTTGGCAGATGGATGTCGCAAGAGCGCAGGAAGGAGAGACCGAGCTCCACGGCGCGGGCGCTCTGCCCGCGGGTCACGTGCAAGGCGACGGCGAGCTCGACGACGGAGGCGCGCTCGATCCTGGTCATCGAGCGATCCGTGAGCTCCTCGAGCAGCCGCTCGGCTTCATCGAAGCTGCCGAGGATGTACGCGCAGCGCGCTCGCTCGAAGCTCAGGGCGTGGGTCAGCGCGTACTGCGTCTCCCAGCGTTCCTGGGGCTCGTCCGCGAGGAGTGCCATGCCGGCGGCGAAGAGTGCGGCGGCGGACTGGAAGGCGGCGGCGGCCTTGGCCTTCCTGCCGGCGCGGAGGTTGAGTGCGGCGAGCTCGTCGCGCTCGGGCCGGGAACGGAGGAGCGTGGCGCCGCGGTTGAGGTGGCCCACGATCTCGAACAGCGTGTCCTCGCGCTCGTCCGGCCTCCGCCCCTTCAAGAGCAGCTGGCCGATCCGGAGGTGCACCTCGGCGAGCTGTCCGGCCGGGATGAGCGAATAAGCCGCTTGCTGCACCCGGTCGTGGAGGAAGCGATAGGCGCTGTCCCGTCGGAGCAGCAGCCCTTCCCGCGCGGCCTCCTCGAGCGCCTCGCGGAGCTCCTCCGCCGGCCGCCTTGCGACCACCGCGAGGGTGTCGAGGGTCAGGCTGCTGCCGAGGCAGGCGGCGAGCTTGAGCGCGTCGCGCGTCGGGACCGAGAGCCGATTGAGCTTGCCGACCATCAGCTCGACGACGTTGTCGGTGAAGCCCTTGTCGCGGATGGCGGCGATGTCCCACCGCCATGCGCCCTCGTCGGCGTCGAAGGTGATGAGCCCCTCGTCGTGCAGGGCGATGAGGAACTGGAGAACGAAGAAGGGATTGCCGCCGGTCTTCTCGTAAACCAGCCGTGAGAGCGGCTCGACCTGCGCTTCCGGTGTGCGGACCGTCTCGGCGACGAGCGCCCCGACGTGGGCGACGGAGAGCGGCTCGAGGACGATGTCGCCGACGGTGGCGCCGCGCTTCTGCACCTCGGCGAGGGTGAGCCGGAGCGGGTGCGCGGGGCCGACCTCGTTGTCGCGATAAGCGCCGATCAGCAGGAGGTGCGCGTCGCCGGGGAGGGTGGCGAGCTGTTCGAGCAAGAGGAGGCTACCGGGGTCGGCCCATTGCAGGTCGTCGAGGAAGAGGGCGACGGGGTGCTCCTTCCGGGCGCAGGCGGCGACGAAGCGCTGGAGCGTGGCGAGCAGCCGGCTCTGGGCCTCGGCGGGCGGGAGCTCGGGCACGGGCGGCTGCGGGCCGAGGAGGCGCTCGATCTCCGGCAGCATGTCGGTGAGCAGCCTGCCGTTCTGGCCGAGGGCCTCGCGGAGGCGCTCTTTCCAGCGCTCGACCTGCTGCTCGCTCGCGCCGAGGATCTCCTGCACGAGGTCCCGGAAGGCGTGAAGGAGGGGGCGGTAGGGGACGTCGCGCTTGAGCTGATCGAACTTGCCGCAGAGGAAGGAGCCGCGCTCGCGCAGGACGGGCCCGCGCAGCTCGGCGACGAGCGAGGACTTGCCGATGCCCGAGTAGCCCGAGACGAGCACGAGCTCTGGCCGGCCGCCCGCGACGACGCGCGCGAACGCGGCGCGCAGCGCCTCGATCTCGCGCTCGCGGCCATAGAGCCGCTGCGGGACCTGGAACCGGTCGGAGACGTCGCGCAGTCCGAGCGGGAAGGCCTCGATGGCGCCGCCCTGGCGCAGCTGGGAAAAGCACGTGTCGAGGTCGTGGCGCAGGCCGAGGGCGCTCTGGTAACGCTCCTCGGCGGCCTTGGAGAGCAGCTTGAGGACGACGGCGGAGAGCTGGAGTGGAATGGAGGGGACGAGCGCGTGGGGCGGCCGCGGCGCCTGGGCGATGTGGCAATAGACCCACGCGACGGGGTCGCTGGCGTGGAAGGGCAGGGTGCCAGTCAGCATCTCGTAGAAGGTGACGCCGAGGGAGTACAGGTCGGTCCGCTCATCGACGCGGCGGTTCATGCGGCCGGTCTGCTCCGGGGCCATGTAGGCGAGCGTGCCCTCGATGAGCCCGTCGTGCGCGAGCACCTGGGCGTCGCGGGGGGAGAGGGAGGCGATGCCGAGATCGGTGATCTTCACCTCGCCGGTGTCGGGGTTGTAGAGGAGATTCTGGGGCTTGATGTCCTTGTGGATGACGTGGTGCCGGTGCATCTCGGCAAGCGCGGCGGCGAGGCGGAGGGCGAGCGGGAAGAAGCGTTCGATCGACATCCCGCGCATCGGCCCATCGATGAACCGGTCGAGCGAGCGGCCGCCGAAGTCCTCGAGGACCAGCGTCACCTGGTCGCGGAACGGCTCGATCCCGTAGGCCCTGGCGACGACCGGCGAAGCGAGCGCCGTCGCGACCTCGAGCTCGTGCTGGAGCCTGCCGAGGGCGCGGGGGCTCGCGTGGTCGCGCCGCAGGGCCTTGAGCACCACCGGCCGGCCGTCCTCCTCGCGCCGCGCGCGGTAGAGGATCGTGTCCGCACCCTGGTGCAGCACCTCCAGCACGCGGTAACGTGGACTATGGGGCATAGGAGAATCTTTGAATCCGGGACGTCTGCGCCTTGCTGCGGTTCAACTTGGTACATTGCCAAAGGCGCTGCGACCCGTCACGAGCAAACGGCGCGGAGCTGCGCCGGCTTCGGCCGCCGGTGAACGCTCACGCCGGCGGGAGAAAGGTGCCCTGGCCTTCCGTCTCGGCCTCCGGCGGGCGCAAAGGCAGCTCGACGATGAACGCGGCGCCCGCGCCCGGCCTGCTCTCGACGCGGATGGTGCCGCCGTGGGAGGTGACGATCCACCGAACGATGTAGAGGCCGAGGCCGAGGCCGCCGAAGTTGCGGACGGAGACGGCGCGCTCGAAGCGCTCGAAGATCCTGGCCTGGTCGGCCTCGGCGATCCCTATGCCGTGATCGCGGACGACGAGCACAGCACGAGCGCCCTCGCGGCGCACGATGACGTGAATGAGGCCTCCCGCGCCGTACTTGATCGCGTTGGACAGGAGGTTGATGAGGACCTGTTCCATGCGAGACGGATCCCAGTGTCCCATCACGGGCTCGTCCAGATCGAGCTGGGTGCGGCAGCGGGCGTCGGTGAGCTGCTGGCGCATCCGCTCGACGACCTCGCGCGCCAGGGCCGCCAGATCGACGAGCGCGCGCGCGAGGGTCAGCTGGCCGGCGTTGAGGCGGGTGACGTCGAGCAGCTCGTTGACCAGGTGGGCGAGGCGCGCGATCTGGCGGTTGAGGAGCTGGATCGCGGCGTCGATGCGCTCCGGAGCGACCTCGGCGCGCTGGAGGCGGGGCAGGAGCCGGGCGAGGAGGTGAGCCTGCATCTTGAGCGAGGTGAGCGGGGTCTTGAGCTCGTGCGAGGCGACGAGGAGGAACTCGTCGCGGCGCTCGATCGCCACCTGGGCCTCGGCGAACAGGCGGCTGTTGTCGAGGGCGAGCGCGGCGCGGCTCGCCAGCTCCTGGGCCAGCCAGAGGTCCGCGGGGCGGTAATGGCGTCGCGGCGCGGCCGCCAGCAGGGTCATGACGCCGAAGCGCCGGTCGCGCGCGAGGAGCGGGACGCGGAGGAAGGAGTGAACGCCGAGCCGCTCGAGGAGAGGTGCGGCGCGGACGTCGCCTATCTCGAGCCGGTCCGGCGACGTCGCTGCCAGAGGCCGCAGCGCGTCCGTCACCGCGCCTGCGAGCTCGGCCGGCATCCCCGCGGTGACCGCCCGCCCCGGGGCGTCCTGGGCGAGGTCCACGTCGATGACGCACCGGTCGGCCAGCGCCGGCAACGCGAGCTGCGCGACGCTGTCGAGGGTGGCGCCGTAGCCGAGGGCCATGAGCTGGCGGCTCGCGTCGGCGAGGAAGCGCTCGGCGAGCTCGGCGCGCTTGCGCTCGGTGATGTCGGTGCAGATACCGCAGACCACGCCGGGCATGACGCTCTCGCCGAGCGGGAACTTGAGCGACAGGTAGGTGTGCGGCCCGTCCTCCATCATCACCTCCTCCTCGAACTCCAGCGCCTCGCCCGCCTCGAGCACCCGCCGGTCGTTGTCTCGGAGGACCTCGGCGTCCGCACCATGATAGAGCTCGGCGTCGGTCTTTCCGAGGAGCTCATGGCTCGGCACGCCGGCGACGCTCCCTGCGTGGCGGTTGGCGAGCAAATACCGGCCGTCGCGATCCTTGAGGAAGATGGCCGCGGCGGAGTTGTCGACGATGGCCTGGAGCGTCACCTGGTTGGCCTTCAGCGCCTGCTCCGCCCGGCGCCGCTCGGCGTTCTCCTGCTCGATATCGGCATAGAGCATGGCGTTCTCGAGCGAGATGGCCGACTGCGAGGTGAGCAGCTCGAGCACGGTGAGCCGCCCTGGGGTGAACGCCCCGGTCACGAGCCCGTTCTCCAGGTAGAGCACGCCGACCAGCCGGGCCTGCCGCATGATCGGGAGGCACAGCACCGATCTCGGCCTCTTGCGGCCGAAATACTCGTCCTCCGAGAACGGGTGCCTGGCCGTCGCGTCGTCGAGCAGCACGCGCTCGTGGCTGCGGAGGACATAGTTGAGGATGGATTGCGGCAGCGCCGCCAGGGCCTCGCCCGCGTCGAGCAGCCGCGCCGCACCCCTGGACGTCGCGATCGCCGCCGCCGCCGACAGGCGCTCTTCCCGGACCAGGAGCACGACCCCCTCTCCGGCGCCCGCGTGCTCGACCACGATGCGGAGGAGCATCTCGAGCAGGCGCGGGAGCTTGAGCTCTCCGGAGATGCCCTGAGAGGCCTTGACGACGGAGAGGACGTCGAACTGCTCGGCCCGGACGGCGAAGGTGACGGTGGGGGCGATCGGCTTTCGCTCGACGAGGAAGGGATACCGCTGGTCGAGCTGCTCGACCTTGGCGTGGGCGCCCCAGCGGAAGTAGGCGGCGCGGGCGTCCCGCAGGTAGGCGTCGGCGGGCGTGGACAGGCCGCGATCGCGGTAGAACCGGGCGGCGAGCTCGCTGGCGATGGCCTCGTGCTGGACGAAGCCGTTCTCCCGCGCCGAGGAGATGGCCTGCTCGTAGAGCCGGATGGCCTCGGGCTCGTGCCCGAGGAGCCGGGCGATCTCGGCGCGGACCAGCGTGTGTTTGTGGAGGAAGTTGTCGGGGCCGCTCGCGGCCCACTCGCCGAGCTGCCGCTCGCTGTCGAGGAGGCCCTCGGGGAGCTCCTGCGCCGGCGACCGCCGCGCTTCGTGCGGCTTGGGCGGCTCGGGCGCGCCACCGTCGGCGTCGACGAGCGCCGCGAGCGAGAGCGCGTGAACATAGCAGTTCTCGGCGATGAGCGCGTAGGGCTCGCTCCTGAAGGGGTGGTCGACGATCACGCGCGTCGCCGCGGCGAGCGCCTCTCCGTAAGAGCCGAGGACGAAGAGCGCCCGGGCCTTCATGCTGAAATGGAGGCCGCGGACGCCCCGCATATCCCCCTCGTCGAGCCGCGCCTCGAAGGCCGGCGGATCCAGCTCGGAGCCGTCGAGCGTGGAGAAGCGGACCGGCCTCCCGCGCAGCGTCTGGATGACGGCGTGGGCGCTGGCCAGGACGCCGTAGGCGAACGCGTAACCGGCCTTGCGCACGAAGCGGCTGCGCTCCTCGACCTCGTGGAGGACGTCCTCCAGCGGCTCGCCGGCGAGCAGCGGGAACAGCGGAGCCCAGATGCAGTTGAAGCACGCCGTGCGCATATCGCCGGACTCGACCGCGGCGCTGAACCCGGCGCGCGTGTAGGGGTACGTCTCCCGGTAGTGGCGTGTCCAGAAGACGACTTGCTGTCCGAAGAGGGTGAATACCAGCGCCTTCACGGTGAGGAGATCGCTCCTGTCCGCGAGGTCGTAGCCGAGCTTTGCGAACTTGTAGGCGTCGCGGTATCGCCCGAACCGCGGGCCGAACATCCGCGCGAAGGCCGCGTACGCGTGGGCGGAGCTCTCCGCGTTGCCGTAGCGCAGGCCGAGCTTCACCTGGCGCAGGACGATGAGGTAGTGCAGGTCCTGGTCCACGAAGATCGCGGGGCCGGCCACGCTTTGCAGCACGGCCATGACGACCTTGCACTCCGGATGCTCCATGGGGGGCAGGCGGATGAGGTCCTCGATCGCCCGATCGCCGAGGGCTTGCCAGAGGCTCTCGGTATCCTCCCTGACCTGTGCGTCGGTGGGGTGGAGTGGAAGATCGATATCCCGGGCGCGGAGCCACGCGAGCGCGAGGTCGACGGCGTGGTCGGAGCGCCCTCGGGTCTGATAGAAGCTTACGGCGAGCTCGACGACCGCGGCGCGATCGAGCTCGTTCCTCGCGTGCTCCAGGAGCTCCTCGAGCAGGCGCTCGGCCTCCTCGAAGCTGCCGGTGGCGTAGGCGGCGTGCGCGCGCTCGAGGCTCAGGGGGTAGGCCAGATCGTACCGGGTCTCCCAGCGCTCGCGGGGATCTAGCGCGAGGAGTGCCATGCCGGCGGCGAAGAGTGCGGCGGCCGACTGGTAGGCGGCGGCGGCCTTGGCCTTCCTGCCGGCGCGGAGGTTGAGGGCGGCGAGCTCGTCGCGCTCGGCCTGGGAGCAGAGGAGCGCGGCGCCGCGGTTGAGGTGGCCCACGATCTCGAACAGCGTGTCCTCGCGCTCGTCCGGCCTCCGCCCCTTCAAGAGCAACTGGCCGATCCGGAGGTGCACCTCGGCGAGCTGCCCGGGCGGGATGAGCGAATAAGCCGCTTGCTGCACCCGGTCGTGGAGGAAGCGATAGGCGCTGTCCCGTCGGAGCAGCAGCCCTTCCCGCACGGCCTCCTCGAGCGCCGTGCGCAGGGCCTCGGCCGGCCTTCGCGCGACCACCGCGAGGGTGTCGAGGGTCAGGCTGCTGCCGAGGCAGGCGGCGAGCTTGAGCGCGTCGCGCGTCGGGACCGAGAGCCGATTGAGCTTGCCGACCATCAGCTCGACGACGTTGTCGGTGAAGCCCTTGTCGCGGATGGCGTCGATGTCCCACCGCCATGCGCCCTCGTCGGCGTCGAAGGTGATGAGCCCCTCGTCGTGCAGGGCGATGAGGAACTGGAGCACGAAGAAGGGGTTGCCGCCGGTCTTCTCGTAAACCAGCCGTGAGAGCGGCTCGACCTGCGCTTCCGGTGTGCGGACCGTCTCGGCGACGAGGGCCCCGACGTGGGCGGCGGAGAGCGGCTCGAGGACGATGTCGCCGACGGCGGCGCCGCGCTTCTGCACCTCGGCGAGGGTGAGCCGGAGCGGGTGCGCGGGGCCGACCTCGTTGTCGCGATAAGCGCCGATCAGCAGGTGGTGCGCGTCGCCGGCGAGGGTGGCGAGCTGTTCGAGCAAGAGGAGGCTACCGGGGTCGGCCCATTGCAGGTCGTCGAGGAAGAGGGCGACGGGGTGCTCCTTCCGGGCGCAGGCGGCGACGAAGCGCTGGAGCGTGGCGAGCAACCGGCTCTGGGCCTCGGCGGGCGGGAGCTCGGGCACGGGCGGCTGCGGGCCGAGGAGGCGCTCGATCTCCGGCAGCATGTCGGTGAGCAGCCTGCCGTTCTGGCCGAGGGCCTCGCGGAGGCGCTCTTTCCAGCGCTCGACCTGCTGCTCGCTCGCGCCGAGGATCTCCTGCACGAGGTCCCGGAAGGCGTGAAGGAGGGGGCGGTAGGGGACGTCGCGCTTGAGCTGATCGAACTTGCCGCAGAGGAAGGAGCCGCGCTCGCGCAGGACGGGCCCGCGCAGCTCGGCGACGAGCGAGGACTTGCCGATGCCCGAGTAGCCCGAGACGAGCACGAGCTCTGGCCGGCCGCCCGCGACGACGCGCGCGAACGCGGCGCGCAGCGCCTCGATCTCGCGCTCGCGGCCGTAGAGCCGCTGCGGGACCTGGAACCGGTCGGAGACGTCGCGCAGTCCGAGCGGGAAGGCCTCGATGGCGCCGCCCTGGCGCAGCTGGGAAAAGCACGTGTCGAGGTCGTGGCGCAGGCCGAGGGCGCTCTGGTAACGCTCCTCGGCGGCCTTGGAGAGCAGCTTGAGGACGACGGCGGAGAGCTGGAGTGGAATGGAGGGGACGAGCGCGTGGGGCGGCCGCGGCGCCTGGGCGATGTGGCAATAGACCCACGCGACGGGGTCGCTGGCGTGGAAGGGCAGGGTGCCAGTCAGCATCTCGTAGAAGGTGACGCCGAGGGAGTACAGGTCGGTCCGCTCGTCGACGCGGCGGTTCATGCGGCCGGTCTGCTCCGGGGCCATGTAGGCGAGCGTGCCCTCGATGAGCCCGTCGTGCGCGAGCACCTGGGCGCCGCGGGGGGAGAGGGAGGCGATGCCGAGATCGGTGATCTTCACCTCGCCGGTGTCGGGGTTGTAGAGGAGATTCTGGGGCTTGATGTCCTTGTGGATGACGTGGTGCCGGTGCATCTCGGCAAGCGCGGCGGCGAGGCGGAGGGCGAGCGGGAAGAAGCGCTCGATCGACATCGGCCCATCGATGAACCGGTCGAGCGAGCGGCCGCCGAAGTCCTCGAGGACCAGCGTCACCTGGTCGCGGAACGGCTCGATCCCGTAGGCCTTGACGACGACGGGCGACTTCAGCGCCCTGGCGACCTCGAGCTCGTGCTGGAGCCTGCCGAGGGCGCGGGGGCTCGCGTGGTCGCGCCGCAGGGCCTTGAGCACCACCGGCCGGCCGTCCTCCTCGCGCCGCGCGCGGTAGAGGATCGTGTCCGCACCCTGGTGCAGCACCCCGAGCACGCGGTAACGTGGACTGTCGGTCATACAGGGAGGATGTCCAAAGCCGGATCGGCCTCCGAGGCACCCGGTCCATTCGTGATGTTGCCAAAAGCACCTCGCTGCGCCACGGGAAACGGCGGCGAGCTCTCGCGCCGGCCCGCCCGCGGCGGTCTCGTGCTTTATGCAGGGCGGGAGCGGCCGGACGGCCGCTGGACGCCGTGCCTCGACAGCACCTCACGGACGCGATCCAGCGGAATGGCGTCCACGGTGCGGCCGCTCCCCGTGGTGGTCTCGGCCGTGAAGAGCGAGTTGTAGATGGCCTCCTCCGTCGCCTCGATCACGGCCTGAAAGAGGGCGGACGTCTCCTGGTTCGAGAGCTCCGTGATCGCGAGCCGCTTCGCGCCCGAGCGGCGCCGCACCGAGGCGCTCGTCGAGAAGGCGATCGCATAGTCCCCCGAGCCGTTCGCGCCGGAGGATCCGGTGCGCGCGAGGCCCAGGATCGCGCGGGCAGCGAGTCGCCCGAGGTTGCGATCCGACAGCGGCGCGTCCGTCGCGACGAGGATGAGGATGGAGCCGTCCCCCGCCGCCGCCTCGACCTGCGACCGGAAAGCGTACCGGCCGAGCTCCTCGCCGACGGGCGCCCCCATCACCTGCAGCACGCCGCCGAAGTTCGACTGGACGAGCACGCCGACGCAGGCCCCGCCGAGCGACGCCGGCAGCGCCCGCGAGGCGGTGCCGATCCCCCCCTTCCATCCGAACGCGACGGTGCCCGTGCCCGCGCCGACGCACCCCTCCGGCGTGGGCCCCTCCCGCGCCGAGCCCAGCGCCGCGCGCACGTGCTCGGCGGTGATCGGGCGGAGCCGGACCGCGTTGAGCACGCCGTCGTTGGTCTCGCCGACGACCGGGTTGAGCGAGCGCACCTCCTCCATGCCCGGCTGAGCCAGCATCCATTCGACGAGCGCGTCGGCGGCCCGGAACGCGCAAAGCGTGGTCGTGAGGAGAATGGGAGTCTCCAGCTCACCCAGCTCGCGGACCTGGGTCGCGCCGACGAGCTTGCCAAACCCGTTGCCCACGTGGATCGCCCCGGGGACGCGGTCGAGGTAGAGGTTCCCCCCGTGGGGGAACACGGCGGTGACGCCGGTGCGGATCGCGTCTCCCTCGATCACCGTGGCGTGCCCGACGCGCACGCCGCCCACGTCGGTGATCGCGTTCAGCGGGCCCGGATCGAAGATGCCAGGCGCGACGCCGAGATCACGCGCGCGCACGGCGCCTCCCGCGCGCTCCGTGGATCCGGGCGCGAACGGCGCGCTGCCCGCCTCGTCCGGGCAGCGGGCGATCGGGCAGCGGCAGGGCGAGGCAGCCAGGCGCGACGTGCGGCCCGGTGGCGGGACACGGCCGAGAGAGGGTTTCGGCATCCATGGGGAGCGGCGGTATCAACCTCCGTGCCAGGCGCGTCGCATGCGGCCCGATCAGGGGCGCGCTCGGCGGTGCCCGGGCCGCACGGGATGGGCCGCGATCCGCGTGGCGGAAGGCTGGTGAGGCTGGGCGGGGAGCGCTGGGCGGCCGGGGGGAGATCGGGCGGGCGCTCGAGCGCGCCCGCGCCGCGCTACTTCGTCTGGATCCGGCGCGCGGGCAGGAGGCGCCGGAGCGAGGGCGCCTCGAAGGACACGAGCCGCCTGGCGAACGCGCCGATCGCCCGGTACTCCGCGTCCGCGATGAGCGCCAGCTCGACGCTGATCATGAATACTGCGAACGTTCCGAGCCCCATCATGACGGCGATGCCGGCGTGGAACAGGAACGCCGCGGCGAGCGAGAGCCTGCGTGTGTGCCGGTTCAGGGCGAACAGGAACGGGAAGCTGAGCTGGAACCCGACCGTCGCGTAGGTCAGCGCCGTCACCACCGCCACGCTGCGGGAGAGGCTGTCGCTGTGGCCGGGCCACGTGAACTCGCCGACGCGGGTGATATAATACAGGGCCGTCCCGTTCTGCCACAGCTCCCCCTGCACCTTGTAGAGCCCCGCGACCCCGTAGACCAGGCACACCTGGACGGCGCAGGCGAGGATCGCGGCGTTGTGGAGCATCCCCTTGATCCGCTGGAGCTCCCCGCCGCGCTCCCGCTGCGCGCGGAGGCGATCGGCGTCGAGCGAGAAGTACGCGCCGAGCTCGGCGAAGATGCCGTACAGCAGCGCGAGCCGGACGAGGTTGTCGCCGCCGTCGAGCAGGACGGGGTTCCGCTGATGCAACGACCAGAGCCCGACATAGGTGAGCAGCGACATGAGCCGCGTGCGGAAGCCGATCACCCATAGCGCCGTGAACAGCATGGCGAGGTGGAAGACGACCTCGAAGTAGAGCGGCGACCTGCTGAACAGGTAAATCGAGAACGCGCCGGTGCTGTGGGCCTCCTCGAGCGACCGCGCGAAGGGCCACACCCCCTCGGGGCCGTAGAGGTAATGGCGCTGGAAGTAGTTGGCCAGGTAGAGGTGGAGGATGGTCAACCCGGCGACGATCCGGAAGAGGCTGGCCCCGATGAGACAGCGCTCGCGGCTCGTGAGCTCCACGATGCGGTGCCAGCGTGCGTTCAGCTTGCTCAGCATGGCGTCACCTCTCCTCCGCGGCCGCCGCCCGGAGGGCCACGGGCGTCGGGCGTCTGTCCTCGGTCGTCGCGTCCAGCGGCGCCACCGGTCGATGGGGAGCCCAGTCGAAATCATAGTACGTCATTTCACCCTTCGAGTCGGGCAGGTCGCGCCGGGAGAAGCGCGGGAATTTCAGCACCGCCAGGCGGAGCCGCACCGCCGCGGTGCGGCTCGGCCCGTACAGGCTGTCACAGTGCGCGGAGCCGGCCCGCTCCAGGACGGTCTTGCCGAGCTGAAAGCCGGCGTCCTGCTCCTTCTTCACCTCGTCCTTGAGCATGTTGACCACCTGCTCTTCGTGGGCCTCCGCGCCGCCTCCGCCCGCCTGCGCGCGGGTGCGATGTTGATCGAGCTTCTTCGCCATCTGAAGCGACGTCGGATCGACGGTGTAGATCATGCGCGCCGCGCCCGTCACCGATCGTCCGAGGCGCGTCGCGGGGCCGAGTCGGTTCTCCAGGTGGGATTCCCAGTAGGGGGTCGTGATATCGGTCCACCCGGTCTCGGTCGTGCTCCCGTCCGGCTCGTGCAGGCGGCAGGCGACCATCACGAGGCGCGTGTCGGTGATGGGATCGGGGGCGAAGAGGTGCCAGTTCTGCTCGAAGAACGGGTTCATGTACCCGCTGATGAGCCGCGCGAAGCGGAGCTGGAGCGGGTTCTGCGGCGTCAGGTAGGCCAGCGTCATCGCGAAATGAAAGCAGAGCGCCGCGGCCAGCAGCGCGGGCGCGGACGTCGAGAGCACACGGAGTAAACGGCGCATGGTTTCGTCCATCCCGGGTTCGGGGTCGTCGGAGAGGAGGCCGCGCGCGGCCTCCGTGGATGCTCCGGCCCCAGCGGGCCGGCCGGGGCCGCCTGTGGCCGCCGGGGTGCGGAGTGGGGCGGAGCCCCGAGGAAACCAGCCAGGTCCGCCCGCGCGAAGCCGCCGCGAAGCGGCGCAGAGGTCCGGCCATTCCTGGCCGGACCTCTGGCCGGTGGAACTAGTTGTCGAAGAGGATGTCGGCTTGACCGGACGCCGGCGCGTCGTTCATCGCGATCCTCCTCCAGCCTCCATAGCCCCGGCCGTGGCCGCGGCCATGGAAGCCCCCTGCGTTGGCCGTCGCGACACCGACGTTCCCGTACCCGCCGGCCTGGGCGACCGACGACTGGGCGACGGACCCCGAGGTCCCGATGGCGATGCCCGCGATGCCGATGTTCGTCGAGGTGGCCACGTTGGCCCCAGGGAACCCGCTGTAGTACGCCACCTTCTCGGGGATCCCGGCGCTCGCGTCGGCGTCGAGGACCGAGCGACCCTTCAGGCTCGATGTGGCGGGCGTCGCCGCCTGCGCCATCGCCACGCCGACGAACAACGACAACCCAGCGACCGCGGTGATGATCTTTCGTGTCATGTTCTTCCTCTTTCGTTCGATCTCGTGATGGTTGATGGTCAGAGAGGCCAGACATGCCAGCTGCGTTTGCCGACCGCGCGGAGCCGCTGCGTTCGAGCAGCTCCACCGGGCTCGGTGCATCAAGCCAGCTCGCGGGTCATGTGCCCCTGTGTGCTGCCTGCGGTCCGACGCAAGAGCACCCGTCGTGCCAGCCGCGTTCTCCGCTGGCCCAGCGCGCGCCGCGCCCTCTCGCCGCGCCGACGTGAGGCCGCGGCCGCTCGGCGGCGCGCTCCGCCCGCGGCCGGCTTGCGTGTTCGAGCAAACCATCGCGCGCAACCCTTTGCTCGGATTGTCGCGTTCGAAGCGACGATGTCGCCGCGCGCGGTGATGATGCGGCAGGACAGGCGAGCTCAACCCGGGCAGCTGGGCTGGCGGCGCCGTCCGAACATCGCGGACACACGCGGGGCAGCGCTCCCGTACCCGCCGCGGCGCCGCGAGCTCGGCCGCCGGCCGCGCCATTCGGCACGCCGCGTGCCTAGGCCCCTGGCAATCAATGATGCCCATTCATGGAAGCATCGCTGACCAGGAGGAGTGAAGATGCGCGGTACGCTGTTGTCGGTGTTCGTGTTGTCGATGCTGCCCGCTTCCACGGCGCTCTGGAGGAGCGCGGCCGCGGGGGCGGTGGACGGCAGAGCGGGGGCGCTGGTCGAGGCCAATGATCCTGATCCTTCGCAGCCCAGCGACGCCGATGTCGCGGCGGGCGTCGAGGGGGACTCGATCGCCTCGTGCGTCGCCACCTGCCCGAAGGGCGATAAGGTCGTCACGTGTCCTGATGGAGTGTGTCAGTGCCACTGTGACGATGACGGTCGCCCGGTCTGTAAATGCGAATGAGCGCGCGCCGAAGGCGCGTTCGTGGCGAGGTGTAGAGTCGTGATACGGACTCATCCGCCAGGCAGGCGAGCGAGGCGTACGGAGGTGCGCCGCAGCGAGTCGAACGACGCGGATGAGCCCGTAGCGCACGAGAGCGCACGAAGGCGAGCGCGAGCAGGGGCCGGCGGCGCTCGGCTCCTACGAGCCGCCCCTCTTCTGGTACGTGCCGACGAGCTCGACGCGCGCGAGGACGTGTCCTTCCATCGCCTTCTCGAGCTCCACCTTCGTGAGCCCGCCTCGCGGGGGCAGCACCGTGTCGAGCGCATACAGCTTGAAGAAATAGCGGTGCTTGCCGCTCGGCGGGCACGGACCGCCGTAACCGGCGCGCTTCCAGTCGTTCCTTCCCTCGAGCGTGCCCGTCGGCAGATCGGCCTTGCGCGCGCCCTCGGGCAGGCCGCCGGCGTCGGGCGGGATGTTGTAGAGCACCCAGTGGACCCACGTCGTCTTGGGGGCGCGTGGATCGGGCGCGTCCGGGTCGTCGACGATGAGCGCAAGGCTCCTCGTGCCGCCGGGGACACCCGACCAGGAGAGCGCGGGCGGCACGTCCTTCCCCTCGCAGGTGTGCACGATCGGGATCACGTCGCCATGGTGGAAATCGGGAGATTGTAACGAGAGCATCGTTCACCTCGCCCAGCGCGCTTTGCACCGCGCGCGCCATGCCGCCGGCGTCACACGCCGGAAGGGTAGGTCTCCGGCGGCTCCTTCTCGGCCCGCGGCGCGAGGTGCAGCGGCCGGACGGCCTGTGACTCGTCCACGAAGACGAGCGCGTCGTAGCGGCGCGGCAGCACCGTCGGCACGTAGTTCCCGTACCCCTCGTACTCGGGGTGGTAGACGACGCCGACGGCGCGGTGGCCGCGCCAGGCCAGCGACTCCTCCGGCAGCCGCCCCGGCTCGAAGATCAGCAGCTGATCCCGGTCGCCCGCCTGGTGCAGCAGGTCCTCCCAGCTCCCAGGCCGCCCGCTCGGCAAGCGCATCACCTCCATCGGCGCGTCCCACGCCCGGGCGGCGATCACCGTGCCGCGGTGGGCGCCGAAGGCGACAAGCGCGACGCGCTCCTCCCCGTGGCGCTCGCGGGCGAGCTGGCCGAGGTTCACCTCGCCCCGCTCCGCCATGTCGGTGAAGCGCGCGTCGCCGATGTGCGTGTTGTGCGCCCAGACGATCGCGCGGCCGCGCGGGCCGTGATGCTCGAGCAGCCGATCGAGCGTCTCGGCCATGTGCCGATCGCGGACGTTCCACGACGCCGCGTCGCTGCGCACCATCGCCCGGTAGTAGGCCTCGGCGTTCTTGACCACGAGCGCGTTCTGCTCGGCGACGAAGTGCCCGTCGCGCCCGTCGGCGCCGTGCTCCGGCGCTCTCTTGCGCACCTCGGAGAGCAGCTTGACGACCTCCGCCTGGCACGACTCCGGCACGAGCACCGTCGCCCGGGCGTACTCCTGGGCATCGTCGGCATACGGCTCGAAGCAGCGCACCGCGCGCCGCGCGGCCGGCAGCGCGTCGGGGGCCGCCCCCTCCAGGTAGCGCATGACCTCGCGGAGCGAGTCCCAGAGGCTGTAGACGTCGAGCCCGTAGAAGCCGACCCGCTGCTCCTCGGGGCGACCCTCGTTGTGCCTGCGCAGCCACTCGACGAGGTCGGCGACCTCCTCGTTGGCCCACATCCAGGTCGGCCAGCGATCGAAGGCGCGCAGCACCGCGCGGGCGCTGCTCCCCGCGTCCGCGTAGCCCTTCACATAGCGGTTGACGCGGTAGCAATCGGGCCAGTCGCCCTCGACGGCGATGAAGGACGCGCCCGCTTCGACGACGAGCCGCCTGGAGAGCGCTGCGCGCCACGTGTAGAACTCGCGCGTCCCGTGCGTCGCCTCGCCCAGGAGCGCGCAGCGCGCGCCGCCGACGCGCTCGATCAAGGGGTCGAGATCGGCCGTGGAGCGCAGCGGCCGAGCCAGCGCGCGGAGCGCGGCCAGGAGGTCGGGCGTCGCGCGCGTGCCGGGCTCGATGAGGCGTCGCAGTCGAGCCATGATGGGATCTCCTGGGGCACCGCGGCGGAACGGCAAGCGCGCGCGGGGTAAGGGCGAGCGTGCAGGCCGCCTGGCGGCGGAGGAAGGGCCGCCCGATGCCGCTGAGCCCGTGCCTCCGCGGGCACATCGCCGCCGGAGTCCGGTTCGCCCTCCGGCGACGAGCAGACGACCAGAAGCTGCATCGACGCGACGCGACGAGAAAAGTCTCGCTGACGAGCGTCGCTTCCTCGGATGTCCCGCAGGTGCGAGCTCTCGCGAGGTGTTCCCGGAGACGATCCGGATCACATCGACTACAAACTTGTCGAACATTTGCATCCTGACCAAACGCTGCGCGCTCCGGTCGTACGATTCCCAGCGATAAGCGTGATCGAACTGCCCTCCGCTGGGAATGGGCATCTGGTGATGTCGTTCCGGCCAGCCTTCTCCAGATCTCTCCCGCCAACGGCCATCCTCCCCTGTTCGTCGCGTGCGGCCCCAGCGACAGCCCCGAGATCACCGGCTCCGAGGCTCTTCCCTCCGGACCCGGCTGGACCGGAGGCGTCTTCCGGGAAGAACTTCTCCTCATCGAGCGACGTCCGCCCACCGCAGGCGACTGCAGAGAACCCAGCGAGGAAGCGAAGAGCTCGAGCGGAGCGCAGAGCCAGATCCGGGACTGGCTCCCCCAAGCCCCGGGAGCGCCGTTCTCATAGCTCAACTGACGGGCCTTCGGCTTGACGGTGATCGACTCGCACCGCGCCCTGGAACTTCTCGTTCACGTGCCATTGGCATAGTCAGTGCGCAAATTCGCACACGTTACGAAAGCAGCGTCACCAACGCGAAAAACGCACAAACTTCCCTATCGTCTGCTATAGATACGGCGGTTTGCCCGCGTGTCACGTGCTACGTGTCAAGGACCGCGTGTCGCATTCCGCCACTGCACTCGAAACATGGAGGCCTTCATGTCTGTCCGTTCTCGTGCCTCGCGCAAATTAGCCGCTCTCGCGATCCCCGCCCTCGCCCTCTTGAACTTCCCTGGCTGCGCTTCAGAAGTAGGAACCGGCGGTGCCGGGGGAGATGCCTCGGGCTCAGGCGGCGGGACACCGAGCGGGAGCGGGGGGGTCACCACGGGTGCAGGCCCCGCGACCAGCGGTGCTTCCACGACCAGCGGAGGCGCCAGTACGGGCGGCGGCGCCGCGACGAGCGGAGCCGGCACGGGCGGCTCCCCGACTGGCGCAACCAGCGGGACTGGCGGGGCCAGCGCGACCAGCGGGACTGGCGGCGGCGAATTCACTTGTGTCCTGCCCACTTTGCCTGAGCCGAGTGGTCTGACCGAGGTAAACCGGAAACTCCCGGATCCGTTTACGTTCTTCAACGGAACGAAGGTCACGACCAAAGAGCAGTGGGAGTGCCGCCGCAAGGAAATCCTGGCAATGGCGGCCAAGTACCTTTACGGTCCGGTTCCCCCCGAGCCGGATGAGGTGACCGGAACCGTATCCGGAGGTACCGTCTCAATCACCGCCAAGGCAGGTGGAAAGACAGAGACCTTCTCGGCGAGCATCAGCGGATCCGGCAGCGTGATCGCTCTCAAGTTGTCGGGTGGGATCTTCCCGTCAGGTCATAAAACGCTGTCGTTTGGAAGCGGCTTTGAAGGCAAGATACGAAATCTTTTCGGCTTGTCCGAGGTCAACACCAACATCGCCAACGGGTGGATGATTGACCGGGTGATGGACGTGCTGGAGCAGAACCCGGGCAGCGGGCACGATCCCACGAAGGTGATGGTGTCGGGATGCTCCGGGTGTGGAAAAGGTGCTTACCTGGCGGGTGTCTTCAGTCGTGCACCGGTGGTTGTCATCGTGGAGTCGGGCGGTGGTGGTGTAGCCAACCTGCGCCAGGCAGAGTGGTTCAGGCACGGTGAAGGTGGTTCTGTCTGGCAGTGCAAGGATGCCAAGCCTCAGAGCATCGACAACCTCGAGGACAGCGGTATCTGCGGACCCTGGGTGACCAGCGCGGCCCGCTGGCTCCGAAACGATCCCTCGAAGGTGTACAACCTCCCCTTCGATACGCATATGCTCTTGGCGACCATCGCGCCACGGCATCTGGTGCACTTCACGAATGCCAATGGCAAGGACTCATGGTGTCACCTGGGCGGGACCTGTGAGGCGCTCTCCGCATGGGCGGCAAAGCCGGTGTGGAAGGCGCTCGGCGTCCCGGAGCGCATGGGTTTTCAGATGTACAGCGCAAACCACTGCGGCGCCTCGAGCTCTCAGACCGCCCTTGCAGGCGAGATGTTCAAGCGAGCGTTCGATGGCAATACCAGCGCGAACACGGACGTGATGGGCATCCTGGACAATGGCGTTCAGCAGCCGGTCAGCGAATGGGAAGACATGTGGATTGACTGGGATATGGATACAGTACTGCAGTAGTGAGCCTGGTCACGAGAAGGCGCGGCCGGGCCGTTGTGCGAGGCCCTGCCGCGCCGGCGCGGCCGCCCCCGGTCCGTTGACCGGACGGGCGGGCTACCGATCCGATCAACGGACCGGCGCGACAGCGCGGAGACGAAGCTCGTTCACTCCCAGCCGGAGCTGCTGGCCGCGCCCAGGATCGCGCTCACGCCGTAGACCTGGCCGCCGCGCATCTTGAACATGTGCATGTCGGTGTTCCCCATGAACATGGTGAACCCGACCCCGATTCCCCTCTCGACGTCGGCGAAGATGAGACGAGGGGGAAGCGCGGGTGACCCCGAGCCCGGCTCGCCAGGATCGCAGCTCGCGCCGGCGCTGCACGTGAACGACCCGCCGCCGTTCTCGATGCGCTTGCAGTTGCTGACCGTGTTGCAGACGCCGCGCGGGAACATCCAGAAGTACTTCTCCATCCAGCCATCGAGCTCGTCCCGCGAGTTGCGCTCGCTCTCCGGAACGGGCTCCTCCCACTCGACGGTATCCCCGCTCGCGATGATGGCGCCGGTGTTCGAGGCGAAATTTTGCCCGGAGACCTTGTAGTCCCCTGGTCGCACGGCGATGGTCTCGATCTCGGTGATCTCCTGGCCCTGGAGCTTGAGGCGAAGGGCGAGCGGGATGTCCATGCTGCCGTCCGGCACCACGGCCTGGCTCGCAGAGCTGCAGGTCTCGGTGTCGAGCGCGCTGTGAGCGTATTTGAGCGCTCCGGCGGTCTTCCAGAGCCCTTCTTGACCGAGCGCCAGGGCTTCGCCGTTCTCCGTGAATTTTACGTTGTCGGCGAGGGGCAGCGTCGACGGATCGTGCGCCGCGAGCGCTTCGAAATAGGCGTCGATCGTGCTCTTCAGGAGCTCGCGGGTACAGGCTGTGGAATTCCCACCTCCCCCTGTCCCGCTGGTCGCGCCGGTCGCGCTGTCGCCCCCGCCGCCAGTGGACGTTCCTCCGCCGCCGGTCCCACCGGCCGGCGAATCACCGGCTCCGCTGCTGCTCGTCGCGCCGACGCTCTCGGCGGTCGACGTCGTCCCCGTGCCGCCGCTGCCGCTCGTTTCCGGCGTAGACGGCGAGTTGGCGCCGTCTACGCCGCAGGCGATGAGCGCGAGCAACGGCAGACAGGCAGCGAGGGAGCGACGCACAGAGAGGATGGATATCACGCCATGGTCAGCCATGTCCTCGGCTACATCTCCCACGTCGGCACGTCAAGGCCGTCTTGCTCGCAGCGGCCGCGCGCATCTCTTCGATGGTTCGAGTGCTCCTCCGCGATAGAGAAAAATATCGTCACAACGTGTCCGTTACGCGCTGGCCCGGGCTTGCTCGCCGCCGCTGGACTGGCGCTTGCCGCTCCACGGGCGCGCGTGCTCGGCGCGTCCAGGAGGCAGGGCGCTGGACAGGAAATGCCCGGACCGCATCTGTGCCCGCGCCTGAGACGCAAGAGAGGGCGCGTAGGAGACGGTCTGCGGCTACAGGGGCGGCGCTGCGCGTGGCCGCCGCGATTCACACCATGGCCGCCTGTTCGCCTGGCATGGACCTGCACGAGGAACGTGGGGCGGACGAGCCCGCGGCGTCACCGGTGGGGGGCGCGACACCGAGGCTGGGCCGCGATCAGTGGGAGGCAGTCCGCCTGAACGACTTCGATGCCGACGGCATGGGGGACATACTCTGGAGCTGCAAGGAGCAGAACCTGATCGCGATCTGGCGGATGGAGGGGAACCGGCTCCTGTCGCCGGGACCGGTGATCCCGGGGCCGCTCGGCCGCGGCTGGGAATTGCGCCCCGGCGCCGACGCGAACTTCGACAGCATGGCGGACGTCCTCTGGTACACCGTCGGAACGAACCAGGCGGCGGTCTGGCTGATGGACGGACCGCAGCTGCTCGCTCCCGGGCCGGTGATCCTGGGGCCGTACGACGGCGGGTGACGCGGCGCCGTCGCGCTCCGAGGCTCGCGACGGCTCGCGCGGCTCGATGCCACCGCTTGTTCTCAACGCGCGACGGCGGCATTCCGGCGCGGACGGAGGTAATAAAGGTCGTTGCAGGTCGCCATCGCCTCGAGCGCCGTTGCGGGCTTGACGCTCCCGAGACGTTTCGATTTCCTCCGTTCTCATGAACGGTGTGAATTCAGCTGCAGGAACTGCCGGAGAAGGCGCAAGAATCCGACGGCCGGCTCGATCGTGGCTTGACCGGCTGACGTCGATGGCCGCGGTGTTGTTGCTCGTCGCGTGCGGTTCGGGCGATGGGAACAGCGCCAGCGCGGGCGATGGGGCCACGGGGGGCCCGGGCGGCGCAACGAGCGGGGCGTCTCACGGTCCGTCGGGAGGTCTGGGCGGAGGCGGCGACGGCGGCGGGGCGGGGGAGGGCGGCTCGGGCGGAGACTCGGACCCTGGCGCGACGTCGGGCGCTTCTGCCGGGGGCGCAGGGGGGGCCGGAGAGGGCGGCGCTGGAGATTGCGAGAGCGGCCCGGAGGCGCTCGAGGGCAGCGTCCATCAAGGCGATCTGCTCATCGCTTCGGACGCGGACGCCCTCGCGGCGCGCGCTTACTCCACGATCAACGGCACGATCTCGGTCAGCCCCGACTTCGCCGGAACGCTCGACTTGCCCAGCTTGCTCGACGTGGGCGGTATCCGGGCCGAGGGCAGCGCCTCGAGCGGGGAGCTGGTCACGGCGCAGATCAAGGCGATCCGCATGCCGAACCTGGTGCGTGTTCGCGGTACGTTGTGGATCTATCTGGCGTTCGAGCTGCGGGAAGCCGACTTTCGCAAGCTCGAGGCCGTCGACGAGCGGCTCTGGATCCATCGAAACACGGAGCTCGCGACGCTGCGGCTCGATGCCTTGCGCAGCGTAGGCGAGGACGTACAGATCACCGACAACTTCAAGCTCCCGGCATGCGGCCTCGAGATGATCGAAGCCAGCCTGCGCGCGGTCGGCACCAGCAGCATGAACATCTCCGGAGGCCTCCAGGAGACCGGCTGTGAATGCAGGCTCGTCTGCGGACAGGGGCTCTGCTTGTAACGAGCGCCGGTCCGTGGCCGAGTCGAGGAGGTGAGCCATCGGACAGGGCAGGTCTCCCTGCCGGCAGCTTCGGGGCGTCGATCCGCGCGGCGCAGCGGACCATCGCGACAGCGCCCCCATCGAGGCCTCGTGCGCGGCGTCCATCCGGTCTATGCTGCGACCAGCACGCCAGGTCGTCGTGCTGGTTCGCTCGAGCGATGGGTATGGAGTCAACCCGGCCCTCATCATGAGGCAGGTGCGCGCGTTCTTTCGATCCGTGTGGTCCGAGCCACGAGCGCCGCACCCCCCTCGACGCGTCCGGATGGATTGGGTGCTCCTGGCCGCGTTCGCCGCGCTCGGGTCGCTCGAGGTCGCGATCCGGCGCGACCTGCCGTGGCGGATCGCTTCGCTGGCCCTTTGCATCGGGCTCTTGCCGACGCTGCTCTGGCGGAGGACCAGGCCGCTGCGGATGGTCGTGATCGCGTTCGGCCTCCTCATCGCGAACCAGCTCGCCGTGATGGCGACCGGCAGCGCGTCGCCGGGGCTCTACGCGATGGTCTACATGGTGCTGCTGCCCTATTCGTTGTTCCGGTGGGGTACGGGGCGTGAAGCGATGATCGGGCTGCCGATCATGGTGACCTCGGCGGCGGTCGACATGATCCGTTCTCATGCCAGGACCGGCGATGTCATCGGGGGCTACGCCGTCCTGGTCTCCACGATGGCGCTCGGCGCGGCCGTGCGCTACCGGGATGGCGTGCGCCTGCGAGAGCTCGATGAAGCCAAGCTGGCCGAGCGAGAGCGGATCGCCCGCGACCTGCACGACACCGTCGCCCACCATGTATCGGCGATCGCGATCCGCGCGCAGGCTGGCCTGGTCGCCGCGTCGGCTCGCCCCGAGGCTCCCGTCGACGCGCTCCGCGTGATCGCGGACGAGGCGTCTCGCGCCCTCGGCGAGATGCGCGCGATGGTCCGGCTCCTGCGTCGCGGCGAGTCGGCCGAGCTCGCGCCGAGCCCGCGGGTCGCCGATCTCGGACGGCTCGCGGGCGCGTCCGCCACAGGGGCCTCCGTCGAGGTGAAGTTGACCGGGAGCTTCGATGACCTGCCATCGTCGGTCTCCGCCGCGATCTTTCGCCTCGCGCAGGAGGCGATCACCAACGCTCGCCGGCACGCTCGCCACGCGACCCGGATCGACGTGGAGGTCACGGCCGACGAGGAGTCCGTGCGCTTGCGCGTCACCGACGACGGCCAGGGGGCCCACGCCGGCCATTCCACGTCGGCGGGATACGGGTTGGTCGGCATGATCGAACGAGCGACGCTGCTCGGCGGTACGTGCCACGCGGGCCCGGGCCCGCGGCGCGGCTGGACGGTGACGGCCGTGCTGCCTCGGAATGGACGGACAACATGAGCATTCGCGTCATCGTCGCCGACGATCAAGAGATCGTCCGCACCGGGCTCACCATCCTCCTCGACGCCCAGCCTGACATCGAGGTCGTGGGCGTCGCCGACGACGGACACAAGGCCGTCGAGCTGGCGCTCGCCCTCCGCCCCGACGTGTGCCTGTTCGACATCCGCATGCCCGGGATCGACGGCATCGAAGCTACCCGACGGCTCGCCGGCCCGACCGTCGACCGTCCCCTGGCGGTCGTGGTGATCACCACCTTCGATCATGACGACTACGTGGTTTCTGCCCTCAAGGCCGGCGCCCGCGGCTTCTTGCTGAAAGACGCCGGTCCCGAGCTGCTCGCGCAGGCCATCCGCGCCGCGGCGAGCGGCGACGCCTTGATCGCGCCGCGTGTCACCGCCCGCCTGCTCTCCTCGTTCGCGGCCTCTCGCCCCCAGCTGCCACGAGCGCAGCCCGGGGAGGCCCTCACCGCCCGCGAGGAGGAGGTCCTCCTCATCGTGGCCCGCGGTCGAACCAACGCCGAGATCGCCGACGAGCTCCACATCAGCCTGAGCACCGTCAAGGCGCACATCGCCAGCCTCATGACCAAGCTCGGCGCGCGCAACCGGGTCGAGATCGCCATCTGGGCCTACGAGACAGGTCGCGTCCGCGACTGATCCGTCGGCCCGGGCCAGGTGGCGGTGCACCTGGCCGAAAGTACGATCGCCGCGTCGGGCAATCGGCCGACCCGGATCCGCCATTTGCGCCAATTGCGAGGCGACGAGGGCCGTCCCTAGCTTGGCGGCATGACGAACGAGAGCACCATGACCCCCTCGGCGAAGCGAGACTGGCTCGTACCCGCGCTTCTGCTCGGCCTCAGCGCGGTCCCCGTGGTGGCCGGCGCCTTCCGCCTGGCCGAGCTGAGCGTCGGCGCCAAGATCACCCCGGACAACGCCCGCTTCTTCGCTGCGCCCGTTTCCATTTTGCTGCACATTTTCAGTGTCAGCGTGTTCTCGATCCTGGGTGCGTTCCAGTTCTCCTCGGGCTTTCGCCGCCGGAGGCCTCGCTGGCATCGCGCGGCGGGGTGGGCCGTGGCCCCATCAGGGCTCGTCGCTGCCGCCTCGGGTCTGTGGATGCAGGCGTCTTACGAGCTCCCCAGGGGGGACGGCGACGCCCTCGCCGTTCTCCGGGTGCTGTTCGGCTCTGCCATGTTCATGTCGCTCGTGCTCGGTCTTGTCGCCATCTCGCGGCGCGACTTCGTCCGTCACGGCGCCTGGATGCTGCGCGGCTACGCGATCGGCCTGGGCGCGGGGACTCAGGTGCTGACCCACGTGCCGTGGGTGCTGCTCTTCGGCGCGCCGGGCGAGGGCGCCAGAGCGCTCCTGATGGGCGCCGGCTGGGTGATCAACGTCGCCGTCGCGGAGTGGATCATCCGCAGGAGAGCTACATCTCCTCGGAAAGAAAAACAGCCGGGCGCGCAGCGGCGCCCGGCTGTCGTTCCCTCGATCGCTCGGCTTATCGGATCCAGCGATTGATGATGTTTTCGTACAGCTCTTGCTGACCGCTCGTGAGCTTGACCTCGCCGCCGGCGTTGCCGATCTCGGCCAGCTGCTCGAGCGTCAGCTTGCCCTGCTCGAACTCGGCGCCCTTGCCGCCGTCGAAGGACGCGTAACGCGCCTTGCGCATCGCCTCGAGCGGCGACTTGCGGATCAGGTCATCGGCGATGAGGAGCGAGCGGGCGAACACATCCATGCCGCCGATGTGCCCGTGGAAGGTGTCGATGAGATCGCTCGAGTTGCGGCGGCGCTTGGCGTCGAAGTTGACGCCGCCGCCCTGGAACCCACCGCTGCGGAGCAGGATGAGCATCATCTCGACCGTCTCGTTGATGTTGTAGGGGAACTGATCGGTGTCCCACGCGTTCTGGTAGTCGCCGCGGTTGGCGTCGATGCTGCCGAGCATGCCGTTGTCCGCGGCAACCTGCATCTCGTGGTCCATGGTGTGGCCGGCGAGCGTCGCGTGGTTCGTCTCGAGGTTGAGCTTGAAGTCCTTGTCCAGGCCGTGCTGGCGCAGGAACCCGATCACGGTCTCGGCGTCGAAGTCGTACTGGTGCTTGGAGGGCTCCATCGGCTTGGGCTCGATGAAGAAGACACCCTTGAAGCCGCGCGCGCGGGCGTAGTCGCGGGCGATGGTCAAGAAGCGAGCGAAGTGCGCCTTCTCGCGCTTCATGTCCGTGTTCAGCAGGCTCATGTACCCTTCGCGGCCGCCCCAGAACACGTAGTTCTCACCGTTCAGCGCGATGGTCGCGTCGAGCGCGTCCTTGAGCTGGGCGCCGGCGTAGGCCAGCACGGAGAAATCCGGGTTCGTGGAGGCGCCGTTCATGTAACGCGGGTTGGAGAACAGGTTCGCCGTGCCCCACAGCAGCTTGACGCCCGACTGCGCCTGCTTCTGCTTGGCGTACTCGACGATGCTCTGGAGGCGGCGCGACGTCTCGGCGCGGTTCTCGCCCTCCTCCACGAGGTCGATGTCGTGGAAACAGTAGTGCGTCGCGCCCAGCTTGGTGATGAACTCGAAGTTCGCGTCCATCTTCATGCGAGCGCGGGCCAGCGCGTCCTTGCCCTCGTCCCAGGGGAAGTTGATCGTCCCCGGACCGAACGGATCGTGCCCGCGCCCGCAGAACGTGTGCCAGTAACACACGGCAAACTTGAAGTGATCCTTCATGGCCTTGCCGGCGACGACGCGGTTGGCGTCGTACCACTTGAAGGCGAGCGGGTTGTCGGACTCGGGCCCCTCGTAGGGGATCTTGCCAACACCCGGGAAGTACTCTCTGTCTCCAGTGACAACGGTCATAAACGGATCTCCAGCTCGTGGTTTGCGTGTGCCTTAGTTCAGAGGGCGCTTTCGACAACGGTGTCCGCGGGGTAAGCCCCAGGGCGCTGGTCTCCGGGCCAGGGTGGAGGCGGCGTCTCCACGCCCGCGCTGGGCTTCCAGGCCTGTTGCGTTTGTTGTGGCTCCGGCGCTCCTCAAGTCAGAACCACCGGCGCGCATCAATTGCGCGCGTGGCGGAATCGGCGGGCTAGCAATAACATGGTGCCGGGTCGGAGGCTAGGGTGGGCCTCCGGCGCCTCGCACCGTTGACTCTGGCTAGCTGTGCCGCGTCAACCTCCCCCGCACGGACGAGCCGCGAGACCTTACCGAGGTTGCCTGCGCTGCCCTCGCTGGATCCGTCGAGGCGCTCGTGCCGCCGCCCCCTGCGACGCCGGCCGTGTTGAGCGAGCCGGTCCACGGCGGCGCTGTCTTACAGCGACATGGCATTCAAGCGCCTGGCAGCGGAACTTCGACGTGGGCGGCGCCCGAGAGGGGCCAAGCCCTGCGCGTCCATCGCTTCGCGAGGCAAAGGACTCGCCCGCATCGGGTGCCGTCAGCCGCGGTCGCACGGGCGCTTCGCTCACCTACCAGGTCAGCGTGTGCGTGTCAACGCTCGTCAGGACCCGCGTGACGGAGGCGGTCGGTGGTCTGGAGCGGGCGAGACTGCGGCCATCGCGGCGGATCGCGAGCGACGGCCGGCGCTGCGACCGCGTTGTCCAGGGGCGCCTCGGGTGGCGCTGGAGGCCTTGCCGAGCCGCCCGGGCCCTCGCACCGGGGGGCCTGCGGGAGGAGCCTGGGACGCCTCGCGCGGCGGTGGGTGAGGGGATGTCCGCCATCGATGGCTGTTCTGGTCCAGGGTGCTGGCGTGGTGTCCTGGCCCGCGAGATCTCCGCACAGGACGCTGAGCGCCACGGCGCGTTGCTCGGGCGCCGAGCGGAGATTCTGCCCCATGAGCGGCCGGCTCGCGCGGTAGCGTGGCGAGATGTCGAGACGATGCATGCGAGTCATCTGGTCTTTGGTTCTTATCACCTTGCCTCCGGGCTGCGCTGGCGAGTCGGGCGATGAGGTGTCGAGCCGTGGCGGAGGCGCGTCGAGCGCGAGCGGGGGAGGGGCGTCGAGCGGGAGCGGCGGCGGAGCGTCGAGCGGGAGCGGCGGCGGAGCGTCGAGCGGGAATGGCGGCGGAGCGTCGAGCGGGAATGGCGGCGGAGCGTCGAGCGGGAATGGCGGCGGAGCGTCGAGCGGGAATGGCGGCGGAGCGTCGAGCGGGAGCGGCGGTGGGGCGTCGAGCGGGAGCGGCGGCGGAGCGTCGAGCGGGAGCGGCGGAGGTGCCGGCGGGGATCCGGGCCCCGGCGCGTGCGGCGTCACCCGCGACCGTATTCGCATCACCCAGGTCGACGTCGGGGGCCGCGTGATCAACAACGAGGACGAGGCCGCGCTGAAGCCGCTCGTCATCTCGCCGATACCGTCCGGCGGGTCGCGCCTGGCATGGATGGGCGACGACGGGCAGGTCCACGTGCTCCAGCTCGACGCGGATGATAAAGCCGTGGGGCGCTCGTTCGGCTTGCCCGCGAACGACTTCGCCGACCTCCACGCCGACGAGAGCGGCGGCGTGCTGCTGCTCACCCGCGATGCCGAGGGCGGCGGGACGCTGAATTGCGGCACGCCCTCGAACCTGTGCGGAACGCCGCCGTCTCCTCCAATCGCCTGTCACGACATGTACATGGTCCGCTTCGACGGCGAGCGCGCGACCTGGGCGACCAAGCTCACGAGCTCGAGCGCCGCGCTGCCGCCCTACTCGACCGGACCCGACGGGCCCGAGGTGTACATGATCTGGTGGTACGCGCACCACGGCCGCATCGCCTTCGACGGCTCGCGCTATGCGGGCTATTTCGGCGCCGCGATCAGCGTCTCGCAGGGCGGGTGCATCAACATCCACCAGGGCGATCGCATGAAGGTCGTCGACGCGAGCGGCGCGCTGCAGAGGGACGGCTTCGACTGGGGCTGCAGCCACAGCGGTTACGAGCGCATCCTCTGGGACGACAGCGCCCGGAAGTTCGTGACGGTGTGCAAGACCGACAACGACAACCGCATCGCGTTCGCGCCGAATTACAAGACCATCTATCCGGTCGATCTCGCCTACTCGAACCTTGGAAATCTCGTCACGGCGGTCGGCGGCGGATACTGGCTCACGACGAGCAATATCCGCTCGGGCCAGCCGGCGGGCGCGAACGGGCTCGCGGAGGTCCGGCTGCTCCACTTCACCGACGGCGCCGCGGACAAGGACCTCACGATCGCCAGCGACGCGGGCATGAACCACCGCGCTCCGCACCTGGCCGCCTACGGCCGCTCCCGCATGCTCGCGGCCTGGGAGACCACGACGAGGGCCGGCGAGATCGCCCGCAACGACGCGGCGCGCGCGCTGTTCCTCCAGACGCGCGATCGCGCCACCGGCGAGGCCGAGGGCGAGCCGCTGGAGATCGACGTGCTCGGCAATCGTTACCAGGACCTCGTCGCGTTTCCCGACGGGAGCGTGGCCTTCGCCGCGCCCGGCAGCTCGAACACCACGATCCAGGTGCTGCGCATCCTGCCCTGCGCGTAGCGCGCGCCGCGCGGGCGACTCGTCACCTCCCCGGCGACCTCGGCCGTCGACGGCGGGCCGCGAGCCGGCCCACACACCTGGGGAGATGGGCAGATCGACCTTGACAGAACTGTGGTTCATCGCGCCTTCTGGGCACCGCGTCGCGCGTCGTGACGGCGGATCGAGCGGGACCCGTATGCGGCATGGAGTGGATCTCTTCGCGACATTGCAGCTGATCGTGCGACGGGCCATGGCGATCGCGCCGCGGGCGCCGCGCGGCGGCCTGCTCCTCTGCGAAGGGCGCCGCCTCGTCTACAGGGCGCTCGAAGGGTTCGACTCGTTCGCTCGGCAGGGGGTGAAGCTCCCGACCGACGCGGGCCTCGCCACCGAGAGCGGCCCGCGCGCCCCGCGCGCGGCGCCCGAGGCGGCGAGCGGGATGTGCGTTGTCGGTGCACATGCGTGGTATGAAGCGCACCTGCCCCTCGCGATCGCGGCAGAGGGCGCGGTGCCCGCCGGCGCGGGGGTGCTTGTCGCGCCCGTCGTCGTCCGGGGAGCGCCGGCAGGCTACCTCGCCTTGGAGCAGGCGACCCTCGAGCCGCCGCAGGGCGAGCGCCGCGCGATGCTCGAGGTGTTCCTGGACGCGGCCGGGGCCGCGCTGGAGCGGCGCAGGCTCTATGACGAGAAGGCGAGATTGGCACAGGAGATTCGCCTGCTCGAGCAGGTGCTGAACGCGGTGGGCACCACGGTGGAGCCGGACCACCTGCTGGACACGCTCGCCCACGGCATCAAGGGCGTGCAGATCGACCAGCAATGGGCCTCGGTGGAGCTGTGGCTCGTCGAGGACGCCGGCGGCGGAGAGGGCGCCGTGGCCGCTTCGGGCGAGCTTTCCGCCCGCGTGTTCCGGGCAGGGCGGTCGGCCCCCATGACGTACTTCCACACCCTGCGCGACGGCGCGGTCGACGCCGCGCGCGGCCTCGGCATCTCCGTGGATTTCCGCCTCGGGCCCCCCGCCGGCCCGGGGGGCCAGCGCGAGATCCTCGAGGACGGCATCCGGCGGGGTGTGGACGGCATCATCATCGCTCCGGGCGCCCCCGAGGAGGCGGAGGAGGGGTTCCGGCGCGCGGCGGAGGCGGGGATCCCGGTGATCGTCGTCGACACGCCGCCGGTGCCGGGCAGCCGGGCCCCTCTTTATATCGGCACGGACAACGTGGCGGCGGGCAGGCTGGCGGGCGAGATGATGCGGCGGCTGCTGCCGGGCGGCGGGGTCGTGGCGTCGCAGCGGCCCACGAAGGACGCGATCAACACGCGCGAGCGCATCGAGGGGTCCTGCGCGGCGATGGAAGGGGCCGAGTTCACCGTGCTGCCCCCCCACGAGGACAGCGACCACGATCTGGAGCTCGGGACGGAGCTCGCGCGGGCGGCCCTCCAGCGGCGGCCGGACATCGCCGGCGCCTTCGGGGTGGCGGCCGGCGGCGGGCCGGCATGGGGCCGCGCCGCGAGGGAGATCGGCAGGGACGGAGAGCTCAAGATCGTCGCGTTCGATCTCTTCTCCGCGACGGTCGCGCTGCTCCGCCGGGGCGCGATCCACGCGACGATCGTGCAGCGCGAATACGACATGGGGTATCGCGCCGCCGAGATCGTCCACCGGATGATCACCCGGGGCGTCGAGCCGACGCTCGCGGAGCTGCCGGCCTCGCGCATCATCCACACCGGCGTCGATTGCGTCACCCTCGAGCACACGCCGTGGTCCACGACGCTCAGCGATCACCTCGCGCTCGACGCGGCCCGCCGCGTCGCGAGCCGGCGCGTCGAGGGCGACGCCGCCGACCGGCCGATCGAGGTGCTGTTGATCGGCGTGGCGGCGCGCAGGGAGCCCGTCGTCGAGGAGCGCGTGTCCTTCTCGCCGCGCTCGCTGGTCGGCCGCGTGCTCGACGCAGGCCGCCCGCTCGTGATCGATCCGGCCGGGCACGGCGGGCGCGAGGACGCCTCGCTCCTCCGCGGGCACGCCGGCGCGCGGACGCTCGTCGGGGTGCCGCTGCGGGCGCGGGGCAGCGTTGTCGGCGTCCTCGTCCTGAGCAGCGGGCGTGAGGACGCCTGCGGGAGCGACGACGTGCCGTTCCTCGAGCGCGTGGCCGGCACCGCGGCCGTGGCCATCGAGAACGCACGGCTGTTCAGCCGGATCTCCGAGCGGACCGCCGAGCTGGAGCGGGCCAACGAGCTCCAGGAGTCGATGCTCCGGACGATCCATGAGCTGTCGAGCCCCGTCGTGCCGATCGCGGATGGAATCCTGGTCATGCCCGTGGTGGGCACGATGGATGCCCAGCGCTCGAGCGGCTTCATCGCGTCGCTGCTGAAGGAGATCCACGAGCACGACGCGCAGGTGGTGCTGATCGACGTGACGGGGATGGCGGTGGTCGACGCCACGGCGGCGAACCAGCTCGTCCGGGCGGCGCAGGCGGCGGCGCTGCTCGGCGCGGAGGCGGTGCTCGTCGGCGTGACCGCGGGGGCGGCGCAGATGATGGTCGCCCAGGGCCTGGACGTCGGCGCGATGGTCACGCACGTCGACCTGGCGCGCGGCTTCCGGTACGCCCTGGCGAAGACCGGCGGCCGCATCCTGGTTCAGCGCTGACGGCGACGGCCGCCGATCAGGTCAGCGCGGACGGGCGGCTCACGCCGCGCTCTCGGCCGGCCGGAGCTTGCTCTGCTCCGCGCCGGCGCTCGCGTCGACGCGCGCGGCGAGCATCGGGCGGAACGCGGCGCGGTACGCGAAGGCGAGGTAGAGCTGGAGGGCGAGGATGAGCCCTGTGACCGGGTTCGCCGGCGCGAGGAACGTGTGGAAGGCGATGATGTTCACGACGATGGGCGCGAGGAGCGCGAGCGCGAGGGGCACGTAGCGGTTCGAGAGCAACAGCGCGCCTGCGACGACCTCGGTGCCCTTGATGAGCGGGAACATGTACCCGGTCGCCGCGAGCGCGCCCGCGAAGCTGGCCGCGGCCTCCGGAGCCGGGGGCTGCGGCAGGAACTGCAAGAAGCCGTTGAGCCCGAACACGAAGAACACGAGCCCTTGCAGGATGCGGGCGGCGGTGGGGGCGAAACGCTTGACGTTGTTCATGGTGAGCCTCGCTGAGGTGTGGCGGGCTCTCCCGATCGGAGCGCCCACGCCTTTCCTGATGCGCCCTCGCGACGCCCGGTGCTATCGTGCAACGGCTCAACTCAACGTTGCGCTGGTGCAACCTGGCGAGAGCCCCCGATCGGCGCCGTCCACCCCTCGTGAGGTCCTACCATGCCCAGCCCCCGCGCGGCAGCCCGAGCGCGCCCCGCCCGGGCGCCCCAGCTCGACGAGATCGCCGCGTTCGCCAGGGTGGCGGAGCTCGGGTCGTTCACCGCCGCGGCGGAGCAGCTCGGCGTCCCGAAGTCGACGGTGAGCCGCGCGGTGACGCGGCTCGAGGACGGGCTCCAGGTGCGTCTCCTCCAGCGGTCGCCGCGCGCCGTGGCGCTGACCGAGGCGGGCCGTCGCTTCTTCGGCGACGTGGCGCCGCACATCGCCGGTCTCCGCGACGCGGCGCAGGCGCTGGACGCCTATCAAGGGCAGCCCCAGGGCACGATACGGCTGAGCGCTCCTCCGGATGGTGGGGAGTCTTTCCTCGGAGAGATGCTCGTCGAGTTCGGGGCGCGTTACCCGCTGCTGTCGGTCGAGATCGACATGTCCACGCGCCGGGTGGACCTCTTGCGCGAGGGCTTCGACGTGGCACTCCGGGCGACGCGCGAGCTCCCGGACTCCTCGCTGGTCGTGCGCAAGCTGCTGGACTCCTACGTGCAGCTCTTCGCCGCTCCGGCGTACCTCGCGCGCCGCGGCCTGCCCCGCGCGCTCGAGGAGCTCGCCGACCACGAGCGGGTGGTGTTCCTCCCGAGCGCCCGGCGCGGCCAGCAGCCCGTCGACGGCGCCCGCGCGGTGCGCGACGCGATGGCGACCGGGCGCCTCGCGACCGACGACTTCCAGCTCATCCGCTCGCTGCTCCGGGCGGGGGGCGGTATCGGGCCGCTCCCGCGCGTCCTCGCCGCGCCCGAGCTGGCGAGCGGGCGCCTCGTCCACGTGCTGCCGGAGTGGTCGCAGCGCGCAGGGACGCTGTACCTCGTCTATCCGAGCGCGCGGCACGTGCCGCGGAACGTGGCGGTGTTCCGCGATTTCGTCCTTGCCTGGGTGAAGCGGCTCGCGTGCTAGGGCAGCTCGCGCCTGGCCCGCTCGACCCCGGCCGCCTGGCTCAGGGCGCTCCGCTCGTCAACTGGTGAGGCGGCCAACGGCCGCCAAGCGTTGCTGCGGACCCGCGCGGAGCGGGCGCTCGCGCCGCGCGCTACAATGGGCGCGGTGTTCATGAGGGAGGTCCTGCGCAACGCGCACTTCGTCGTTGGCATAGATCACGCAGCGAAGCTCGTGAGGATCACGCGGTCCGCGGCGCCATTCGATTCCATCGAGCAGATCGAGCAGAAGTGTCGGGAGGTCACCGCGGCGCTCGCCCCGGTGGATCGGACGGCGATGTCGCTGCTCCTCGACATCCGCGCGGCCCCGGGGCGAAACGATCCGAAGTTCGAAGAGGCGACGCTGCGGCTGCGGACGGCCTCGGTGCGCGGCTTCGAGCGCATTGCCGTCCTGGTGCAGACCCCCGCCGGGGCGCTGCAGGTCCGGCGCCATAACCGCGAGGACGGCGTCGACCGGTTGATCAGCGACGACGAGAGCGAGCTGCTCACCTACCTCGCCGAAGCGCTTCCGTCGCGCCGCCGCTGACCGCGGCCAGGGGGCGGCCGCGCGCCCTCACGGCTCTGGGCCGCGCGGAGGGGCCCCACATGGCCCGGGATCGAGCCCGGGAAGCGCACGGCGATGACCGCAATGGCGCCGCGGACGATGGCTCGGTGTACCCTCCCGCGCCGTGCGTGCGTTCGAGAGTGCCGTGCTCCACCCGCGCTGGCTCGCAGCCGTCGTCGTGCTCGCCGGCGCCCTGACCGGGGGTGACGCCTCGGCGGAGGTCCAGCGCCTGCGCATCGCGTTCGAGGCGCACGACGGCTGTCCCGGCGCCGGGGCGTTCCTGCGCGAGGTGACCGCGCGCACGGAGCTCGCCCGCGCCGCCGCGGCGGACGAAGCGGCGCTCGACGTGCGCGTGCGCATCACCTCGAGCGCGGGCAGGAGCCGCGGCCGGATCACGCTCGGCAAGGGCGAGGAGGCGCGCGTCCGCGAGGTCGACGGCGCGACGTGCGGCGAGGTCGTCGCGGCCCTGGCGCTCATCACGGCCCTCCGGGTCGACCCCACAGCGTCGCTCGATCCGCAACCGCCGGCCGTCGGGTCGCGCTCGTCCGAGGCCCCGGAGGCTGGCGGGGCTCGGGATGCCGGCGGGGCGGCAGCGCCGGCCGTGGATCCCGTCGCGGCTGCGCCGCCCGCCGCGGAGCCCGCCGCTCCTGCGCAGCCGGCCGGGGCCGTCGGCGTCGCAGCGCCGGGCGCGGGGAGCTCGCCGCAGCTGCCCGCCGCCTCGCCGGCCCCACCGGCACCGGCCGCGCGCCCCGCGACCGCGCCGATCCGCCCGCCGCCGCCGGTCGCGGGGGCCTCGCTCCCTCCGCGGCCGCGACGGCCCGTGGAGCGCCCGTGGACGCTCGGCCTCCAGGGAAGCGCGGCGTCCGGGGTCGCCCCCGAGGCGCTGCTCGGCGGGGGGCCCTTCGTCGAGCTGCGCGCCGATCTGGGCCTCGGCGCGGCGTTCCGCGTCGCCGCCGAGGTGGCCGCCACCGGCGCGGTCGACGCCGGGCCGGGCGGCGCTCGCTTCGTGCGCGGGATCGGCCGGGTCGACGCCTGCGCGGACCTCTTCCGCCCGGCACGCCGGCTCTCGCTCGGGCCCTGCGTGGGCGCGGAGGGCGGCTTCCTTCACGGCACCGGGCTGGCCGGCGAGGCGATCTCCGACGTGGAGGAGGGCACCGTCCCCTGGGCCAGCCTCGGGCTCCTCGCGCGCGTGAGCGCCTCGCTCGGGGCCCTCGTGCGGCTCGACGCGCAAGGTGGACCGGAATTTCCGCTGGTGCGGCGATCGTTCATGTTCGAGCACCCCGCGCAGCTCATCCACGAGGTGCCCGCGGTCACGTGGACGCTCCGCGTCGGCGCCGGCCTCTCGCTCTGATCGCCGGCCGCCGGGAGCGGCGCGCGACGAAATTGTGATCCCGGGGGAGAGCCTCGGAGATTGCTACGGCGGGAGGCTTGGTCATGAGGCTCTGGCGCGCCGTATCCTCGCTCTGCTGCTTCGCGGCGCTCTCGCTCGTCGCCCCCGGGTGCGGGATCACGATCCTGGGCAAGGGCACCGACCGCGACGATCAGAGCGGCGGCGGCAGCGGCGCCACCGCCGGCGTCGGGGGGGGATCGGGCGTCGGAGGGGGGGATTCCTGCGTGCCCGGCATCCCGGTGACGTCCCAGATCCCGCGCCTGCTCAACCGGCAGTACGACGCGGTGGTGCGGGATCTGCTCGGCGTGACGACGCTGGAGAGCGCCGGCAACCTCCCGCCGTCTGCGCTCCTCGTCCCCGACTTCGAGGGGGACATGACAGAGCCCGCATGGAACGGCTATCTCGCGGCCGCCGAACACCTCGCCGCCGAGGTGATGGGCGGGCCGAACAAGCCCAGGTTCCTCGCCTGCGATCCGGCGGCGCCCGCGTGCCTGGAAGAGACGATTACCGCCTTCGGTCGCAAGGCGTTCCGCCGTCCTCTGCTCGAAGAAGAGGTGCAGAGCTTCCTGCGGCTCACCGCGGTGGAGCCCCAGGGCACGCCCGGCGAGATCGCCGAGGCCATCCTCTTCGCCTTCCTCGCTTCGCCCTCGTTCATCCTGCGCCCTGAGCTGGCGCAGGAGCGCGAAGGAAGCGCGATCAAGCTCTCCAGCCACGAGGTGGCGGCGAGGCTCTCGGTCCTGCTCTGGGATTCCATTCCAGATGACCTCCTGGACGCCGCGGCCGACGCTGGCCAGCTCGCCACCAAGGAGCAGATCCTGGCGCAGGCGCAGCGGATGATCCAGGACCGCGAAAAGACGGCGCCGGTCGTGACCCGGTTCCATCGCGCCTATGCGGACATTCGCCCGGGGTCGCGCTGGGGAGCGGTCGACCACGACACGACCCAGTTCCCCGACTACTCCCCGGACGTTGTGGCGCCGATGATGGCAGAGATGGACGCCCTCTTCGAGGAGGTGGCGTTCGAGGGGGGGTCGTTCAAGGACCTCTTCCTGAGCAACGTCGGTTACGTCAATCAGGACACCGCTCCGCTCTATGGGCTCGATGCGGCGGATTACGGCGCGGAGCTGACGCGGGTGGAGCTCGACCTGACCGAGCGGCCGGGGTTCTTGACCCGCGTCGGGTTCTTGAGCTCCTACGCGCGTCATGGCGCCACGAGCCCGATCCTTCGGGGCGCGTTCGTCGTCAACAGGCTGCTCGGGATCAACCTGGCGCCCGTGCCCGGCGCGAGCGAGGCGCCGCGGCCTCCGGGCCCGTTCTCCACGGAGCGTGAGGCCATCGAGGCGCTGACCTCCCCCGCGGGGTGCGCCGGATGCCACGGCACGTACATCAACCCGCCGGGCTTCGTGCTCGAGAGGTACGACGCCGTTGGCAAGGTGCAGACCACCGATCCGCTCGGCGGCGCCATCGACGGGGCCGCTGACGTCACCTTTGGCGCCGACAACGTCAAGACGATCACGTCACCCATCGAGCTGATGAACGAGCTCGCCGCCGATCCGGCTGCCATGCGCCATTATGCCGAGCGGTGGGTCGCCTTTGCCACGGGACGGGAGCCGAACGGGAGCGACAGGTGTGACGTTCACGGGCTCAGCGTCAACCTGCTTGTCGACGGCTATACCATCCTCGATCTGCTCGCCGATCTCACCCAGACGGACTCTTTCCGCCTGCGCGTCGCCGGGAACTGAGGAGGGAATGCGATACGACAAGGAGCCTGTTCGCTCGCCCTCGCGCGAACGGCTGAGCGTCGCTCGCTCCCGCGGCGCCGTGGCGCGGCCCGGCGGCGGGCTCTTCCGGCGGCTTGAGCGGCGGCAACTCCGCGCGTAAGGTTCGCCGATGAAGCTCCCGTTCGACAACACCTACGCCCGCCTTCCCGACCGCTTCCACGCGCGTGTCTCCCCCGCACGGGTCCGCGCGCCGCGCGTCGTGAAGGTGAACCGCGCGCTCGCGGAGGTGCTCGGGCTCGACGCGGAGCAGCTCGCCTCGCCGGAGGGGGCGGAGGTGCTCGCGGGCAACACGCTGGCCGAGGGCGCGGAGCCGATCGCGCTCGCGTACGCGGGGCACCAGTTCGGCAGCTTCGTCAGCCAGCTCGGGGACGGGCGGGCCATCCTGCTCGGCGAGATCGTGGGCAGGGACGGCAAGCGGCGCGACCTGCAGCTCAAGGGCGCGGGGCGGACGCCGTTCTCGCGGGGCGGCGACGGGCGCGCGGCGCTCGGGCCGGTGCTGCGCGAGTACGTCGTGAGCGAGGCCATGGCGGCGCTCGGCGTGCCGACGACGCGCGCGCTCGCCGCGGTGACGACGGGCGAGCCGGTCTATCGCGAGGAGGTGCTCCCCGGCGCGGTGCTCACGCGCGTGGCCGCGAGCCATATCCGCGTGGGCACGTTCCAGTTCTTCGCCGCGCGGGACGACCGCGAGGCGCTGGCCACGCTCGCTTCGTATGCGCTCTCCCGGCATTACCCCGAGGCGATGGGCAGCG
Source organism: Sorangium sp. So ce281 (assembly GCF_051527395.1). Lineage (NCBI taxonomy): Bacteria > Pseudomonadati > Myxococcota > Polyangiales > Polyangiaceae > Sorangium > Sorangium sp. So ce281. The sequence goes on along the minus strand of NZ_CP150322.1, from coordinate 7,120,150 downwards.
GCAACGACGCGCTGGCGCTGCTCGAGCGCGTCGTCGACGCGCAGGCGTCCCTTGTCGCGCGCTGGCTCGGCGTCGGCTTCGTGCACGGCGTGATGAACACCGACAACACGTCGATCTCCGGGGAGACGATCGATTACGGGCCGTGCGCGTTCCTCGACGAGTATGATCCCGCGAAGAAGTTCAGCTCGATCGATCGGGGCGGCCGGTACGCCTTCGGGAACCAGCCGCGCATCGCGCAGTGGAACATGGCGCGGCTCGCCGAGGCGCTCCTGCCGCTCCTGGCCGAGGGCGAGCAGGAGGCCGTCCGCCTGGCGACCGAGCGCGTGGAGCGCTTCTCCGCGCTCTTCGCCGCGGCCCACGCGCGCGTCCTGCGGGCCAAGCTGGGGCTCGCGCGCGAGGAGGAGGGAGATCTCGCGCTCGCCGCGGATCTGCTGGAGCGGCTCGCGTCGAACGGCGTCGATTACACGGTCTTCTTTCGCCGGCTGTGCGCCTCAGCGGCCGATCCAGCGGCCGACGCGCAGGTGGCCGCCCTGTTCGCGGAGCCCGGCGCCTTCCGCGACTGGGCCGAGTCGTGGCGCCGGCGGCTCGCCCGGGAGGAGGTCACGTCCGAGGCGCGCGCGAGCGCGATGCGGCTCGTCAACCCGGCGTTCATCCCGCGCAATCACCGGATCGAGGCGCTCATCCAGGCGGCCGTCCTCCGTGACGACTTCGAGCCGTTCGAGACGCTGGTGCGGGTGCTCGAGCGACCGTACGACGATCAGCCGGAGAGCGCGCATCTGAGCGAGCCCCCGCAGCTGGACGAGCGCGTGCAATACACGTTCTGCGGGACCTGACCATTCTCGGACAGCGCGTCATCTCAGGGAGTCGGCCATAACGGTCGGTCACCAACGTGAACGTGAACGTGAACGTTAGGATGTGGGAGAACGCGGCGCGAAGCTTGGTTGACGCCTGGGAGGCTGGCGGACGGTTCGGACGTGTGATAAACTACGGTTTCTTCGAGCGCTCGGGCGGCAATCACCTTCCAGGAACCGGCCCCCATGAGTCAGAGGAAAGGCAAGCCGCGCCCCGCGTCAGGAAAGAAGGCCCGGCGAGACGCCCGCAAGGACGGCGCGGGCCGCGTGCATCTCACGGTCCTCCGCGACCCCGCGAGCGGGCATGAGCGCGTGGCGCTCAGGACCCCGGTGTTCCGGGAGGCGTGGCAGAACGACATCGCGGCGGCCGCGGCGAACACGGCCTATTCCGCTCTGCGCGGGGAGCCGAGCGTGGAGGGCGCGGTCGAGCTGGCGCGGGACGCGATGGCGGCCACGTCGCGGCTCGCTGCGGGGCTCCTGGCGCGCGCGCCCGATGGCGCGGTGGCGTGCAGGGCGGGCTGCGATCACTGCTGCCATCAATCGGTCGGGGTCACGCCGCCGGAGGCGCTCGCGATCGCCGACCACCTGAGGTCGACCCTGTCCGACGCGGAGCTCGCGCGCGTGGCTCAGCACGTGTCCGGGTGCCACGAAAGGACGCGGGGCCTGCCCTCGGCAGAGCGGTTTTCGCCGGACCACCCCTGCCCCTTCCTGCGGTCGGGGCGGTGCTCGATCTACGAGGTTCGACCGCTCTCCTGTCGAGGGATGAACTCGCTCGACGCGGGCGAGTGCGCGACCAGGCTGCGGGACCCCGAGGCGCGCGCCGCGTTCCTGGCGCGGGGCGTGGGGGGTCGCTCGTTCATGGAGCCCATTCGCGGCGTCCACGCCATCAGCGCCGGCCTGCAGCTCGGCCTCTCCGAGCTGTTCCGCCTCGACATGCGCCCCCTGGAGCTGACGGCGGCGATGCACCTGCTCCTGAACGGGCCCGACTCGCTCGCCGACGCGTGGATCCGCGGGGAGCGGCCGTTCGAGTCGGCGCGCAGCGCCGACAAGGCGACGGATCCCGGCCTGGGCGAGCTCATCGCAGCGGTGGGTCTCGCGCCCGGCCGGGAGCCCTGAACGGCTCAAAGCGGGGTGCAGGTTCGTGGGATACGGGCTCAGCCGCTAGGCAGGCGAGTGAGGCGTACGTAAGTCTCAGGATTGATCCTATTTCCCCCACCTCCCTCGCGGCGCTCCAGCCCTGGACGAGGGTGAGGAGCTGCTCGTAGCCACGGCCCAGGGTCTGCCAGCCGGGCTCGCCGAACTCGAGGATCGTGTCGTGCAAACACGCGGCGCCGTCACCGCTGGGCATGCACTTCAGAAAATTCTTCTTGAGCGCGGGGTCCGCCATCACCGGCGCGGCGATCATCTCGGCCACGGCCCTGTAGGCGCTTCAGCCCAGATCCGTGAGGCTCCCTGCCTGGTCCGTCGCCAGCAGCGTCGAGGGCGCGACATTGCCGGAGGCCGTCATGTTCGCTTTTCCGCTCAGAGGAGCTTGAGATAGGCGACCATGTCCGCCTCTTCCTGGGCGGTCAGGGTCGTGCGTCCCCCGAGGATCGGGGCGGCCAGGATCGGGGCGGCCTCGAAGGCCAGCTTGTAGTGGTGAATGACGTCCTCCAGCGTAGGGGCCGAGTTGTCGTGGAAATAGGGCGCCGTCTCGTTGATGCCCCAGAGGGAGGTCGTCTTGCCGTCCCCCAGGACGTCCAGGGTGCCAAAGACGAGAGCGGCGCCCGGATCGGCGGCGAGCATCGAGAAGACACCGTTCTCGAGCCTCGGCTGGTAGACGGCGATGAGCGGGAAGTACAGGTCCGGATCGGAGCAGAGGAGGCCGCTCCCGTCCGAGGGGCAGGCCATGGCGTAGCGACGCATCGGGTTCGGCGTCGGCCGCACCTCCGAGGTGCCGAGGACCTCGCCCGAGAAGCCGGTCAGCACGCCGGTGATCCTGGTGAACGCCCCGAAGGGGAACTGCTCGCTGCTCGTGTTGAGCATGGGCCCGCTGTGGCACTGGCCGCAGACGCCGTTCGGGAGAAAGTGCTTGCGCCCGCGCTTCTCGGACGGCGTGTGGCCGCGAGGCAGCTTGGGCTCGGGCCCGCCGTGCGCGTAACGGCGCAGCTCTCGCGAGCTGAACAGCGTCCGCTCGTAATCGGCGATCTTCTCGAGCTGCCGCCGCGTGGGCGTGACCGTCGGCTCGAAGTGCGCCAGGATCGCGTTCGCGGCCTGCGTCTCGAGGTCGGGCTCACGGGCATCGAACGTGATGAGCGGATCGAGCGCGGGCGAGTTCTTCACGGAGGGGACGCCTCGGAAGAGGGTCACGCTCGTGGCCGCGGGGTCGTCGTAGAGCCAGACGTTCGGGGGCAGCGGGAACTCGAAGCGGATCGTGGCCTCGTTGAGGAGCCGCGTGTAGCTGTCGCCGACGCCGTCGTCGCTGTCGATCGGGCGGAAGAGGGGATCGTTCGGGTTGGCCGCGTACCGCGCCTGCACGTCCGCCGGGGAGATCGTGCCGGTCTCCTCGCTGTGGCAGGTCACGCAGCGGCGCCCGTTGCCGCCGAAGGTCGCTCTCTCGAAGAGCTGCTCGCCGCTCTGGGCCCGGTGCGCCTGGGCGGCGACCGCGACGAGCTCGCCGGAGTCCCACTCCTCCTCCCCCGCGCAACCCGCGGCCCCCAGCAGCGGGATGAGGAGGAAGAGACAGGCCATGAACACGCCTTGATGAGAATTGAACATGTGATTCATAAACCCTCCCTGATGATGAGTCTGACAGGGGAGCGTCGCCCGGAGCGAACACGGTGTCGTGATCGCGCCGGTCGAGGTACGCGCGCGTGAACCGAGCGCGCAGCCATCATGTTTGATCTAGATCACGGTGATTCGGGCGTCCGCGCGAGGTTGCGGCGCGCCGCGAAGAGGACCCCCGGGTGACCTCGCAAGTTTCAGAAAAAACGAATCGATCCCCGGCTGTCAAGGGAGCTCAGCCGTGCTCGATCCGTTTGCTATGGTGTGCGTGTCCGTGGGGTTCAGGTCGCCGATGCGCGCCGGGTGCCGCCGCTGTGTGACGCCGCGTCGCCTGCCGGACCGAGGGAGCCTCGAGCGCCTGGTCAGTCCAGGAGCCTGTCCCATCAACGCGTGTTACCCTGCGACGGTGGCCATTGAGTCGCAGCTTACAATCGACGCGCTCGAGGCGGGCGTGATCCACGTACATGCCTGTCGCGCGCCGGAGCTCCGCCCGGTGCAGCGCGCCGCCGTGCACACCTATTCGGTCCTCGCCTTTCACCTCGGCGGCCGGATGCGGGTGGAGCACCGCGGCGAGCTGGAGCTGACGGCTGGCCAGGTCCACCTCATCCCGGCCGGCGATGCCCACCGGTGGCTCACGGCGAGCAAGGTGGATCTGCGCGGCGTGGCCTTCTGTCGCTCGTGCCTCCCTCAGGATCGTTTTCAGGAGCTGCTCGCCCCGCTCGATCGCGTCCGGCGCGGGGCTTTCCCGGTCGTCGAGCTGCCGACCAGCAGGCAGCCCCACGTGCTCGGCCTGCTCGAGGAGCTCGAGCGCGAGCTGTCGCGGTCCTCGGGCATGCTGCCCATCGTGGCCGAGAGCCTGCTCGGGCTCGTGCTCGCCGAGATCGTGCGCGCCGCCCCGCGCGACGCAGCTCCCCCCGAGGCCCCCTCGATCGTCGCCGAGGCGCTCGCCGTGATCGAGGCGCGCTGTCTGGGACCGCTGACCCTCGGTGAGGTGGCCCGCGCGGTGCGCCGATCTCCCGCGTACGTCACGACCGCGGTGAAGCGGTCGACGGGCCGCTCCGTGGTGGCGTGGATCCTCGAAGGCCGCCTCGCCGAGGCGCGGCGTCGCCTGCGCGACACGGACGAGCTCGTCGAGATCATCGCCGAGCGGGTCGGTTATGCCGACGCCAGCCAGTTCAGCCGCCTCTTCCGCCGCCGCCACGGCGTGGCCCCGGCCGCGTGGCGCGCCCGCGAGCGCGCGCTGCCTCGCCCTGGGTGATCGTCCGGCAGGCCTGTTGCGCCGAGCGCGCCCTCTGGCCGGTTCGAGCGCCGTGAGCCGTCGGGCGCGGCCGCCGGGCGGCCTTGCAGCGAAGTTGCCTTCGTCGATCGCGTGGGGCATCACCCCCGGTCCCCGAGCAGGTCGGCACGCCGCCGCGCGGGTCGCGGCGGTGGGCCGTTTGGAGCGGGGCCGAACGAGAGGAGAGCAACGATGAGCTACGTCGACGGTTTCGTTGTGCCCGTGCCCGCGGGCAAGAAGCAGGCTTATCGCGATCTGGCCGAGAGGGCCGCAGCGGTGTTCAAGGAGCACGGGGCGATTCGCGTCGTCGAGTGCTGGGGCGACGACGTGCCCGACGGCAAGATCACCGACTTCAAGGGCGCGGTGAAGGCGGAGGAAGGCGAGGTCGTCGTCTTCTCGTGGATCGTCTGGCCCTCGAAGGCGGTGCGGGACGAGGGCAACAAGAAGGTGATGGAGGACCCGCGCATGCAGATGAACAACGAGGACTCGCCCTTCGACGGAAAGCGGATGATCTACGGCGGGTTCGACGTCCTCGTCGACGTCTGACCGGGAGGCGGCGGTCCGCGAGCCCGCCCCCCCGCTCAGGGGGCCCAGGGCCGGTCACGGCGAGGCGTCGATGGGGTAGGTATCGATGACCGCATCCCAGAGGTCAACGTGGTGGACGAGGCTCACGGCAAAGTGCGCCTCGTCCAGCTCCACGAGGATGGGGTCGGACTCGTCCCAGCTCGCACCGGCGAGGACGGCGGCCACGCAGCCGGCAGCGAGCTCCTTGCGGCCTGCATCCTTGAGCGCAGAGACGCTGGCGCGAGCCCAGCCGGTCCGAGCATCGAGCAGCAGAGCGACAGTCGCGGACGGGAACGCGCGCTCGAGGTGGGGGAGCGCTCGAGAGGCGGCTGACGGATCACCGAAAGGGGTGGCGATCAGGACGAAGAACTCGGAGGCACGGGGGTCGCCCTGGAGCGCGGCGCTGTAGCGAAAGAACTGAGGGCTGTGCTCGACGCCAGGGACCGGAAGCATGACGAAGCGGCCCTCTGTGACCTCACCCGCCCCAGGATGGCCGGGCGGAACGAGGAACCCGTCCTCGATCGGCTTCACCTGGGCCGATACCGCGTGCTGGCGCGCCGCGCGCGCCGTCACCCCGGGCCCCGCAGCGCCTCGACCAGCGCCTCGACCAGCGCGCGCACCGGGAGCGAGGGCGACCGCTCGCCGAGCAGCTCGAGCACGTCCTCGTCGTCCTCGCCGCACGAGAGCTGCACGGCCGCGACCACGGCCCCATCGCGCTCGACCGCCAGGTCGAAGATCCCCTCCTCGTCGCTCACCGGCGCGCCGAGCAGCGCCGACAGCCGGCGGCCCAGGAGCTCGGCCAGGGGCTCGTCACCGTCGAGGCCCGCCTCGCCGGGGTCGATGGTGGCCTGGACCGCGCGCGTCGGCGCCCCGCTCACCTCGGCGCCCTCGCGATCGAGCCGGAAACGAAAGCCACGCGCCTCGAAGAACCCCGTCGTCACGCGCGCGATCAAGGCACGCCGCGGGGGCGCCGGCAAGCAGGGCGGGTAATCCACGCCCATTCAGCGCGCCGCGTACTTCATGACGAACGAGGGGTACCGATCGCCGACGATCGCGCCGCCGCGCCACGAAGTGCGCGCCAGGGCTCGGCGCCGTCGCGCCGCTGAGCAGCTCGTCGGCGAGCACGCGGTAGGCGACGATGCCGATACCGAGCTCGCGCGCGGACAGGCCGCCGGCCGCGTAGACGACACGTTGCCGGCGGCGGCCCTCGCGACGATGCTGCTCGCCGTGCTGGACGGCAGCAAGGCGATCCGGCTGCGCGATCCAGCCGTCGACGGCGGCCACGCGCGCGAGATGCTGCTCGCGCTCGTGTCGCGCGTCCTCAGCAACCGGGCCACGTCGCCGGCCACAAGCTCCGCGACGGCAGATGACAGACCGCGGTAAGGCGCCGGTACGGATGGGCTACGTCAGTCGTCGGATACCGACCATAGCCAGCGCGCCGCCAATCGCAATGGGGAGAAGCAGTTGCCATGTGAACTCGGGACGTGTCTCCCTCGTCGCGTTGATATAGAACGCTATGCCGGCAATCAAGGTGATGACACCCCCAAGGATCAGGCAGAAGTAGGCACCAAGCCTCTGCCAGATGGAGAGACTCGGCTTTGGCGCAGTGGCCGCCGGCGTGAGCTGGGGTAGTGCCAGACGCCGCAAGGCGACGAATGCGGTCGGAGCTCCGATCCACAGGAGACCGTACTCTCCCAAGAGCGGTATCCGAGCGAGCGCGCCAGCCACTGCGAGCCCGAGGAGCGCCGCTGGCACATCCCAGAAGTGTAGCGTCGGGTTCCTTGGGTTTCCGTTTGCCATGTCGATCTCCCTGCCAGATGTCATTCTGGTACGAAAAGTCGATCCGGAGCCGGAAGCCAGGGCGAGTGGCGCCGACTCCATCAACTCGCCCACGAAGCATGGGGCGATGCCGGAACCGAGCGCCTCGCGGCGCAGGTGAGAAGGCGTCGACCGAGCCCGCGCCCGGCGTCTCACCCGCCCGCACCACGGAGCCCCGCCTCGGTGACGGCCCGCTCCACGCGGTCGGGCGACCATGCGCCGGCGTGGCGCGTGAAGAGCGTTCGTCCCTTGAACGCGCGGCCCGCGAGCTCCGCGGGCATGTCGGGCCAGCGCGCGACGAAGCTCCCCTTCGGCGCCCCCTTGCGCGCGGCGACCCAGGGAGGCGCCCCGCCCTCGATCGTGAACCAGTCGATCACGCGCTCCACGTCCTGGGCCGCCTCGAGCCGCCCGATGAGCTTCGTGCTCGTGTTGCCGAACACGTTGTAATCCACCGATCGAGGGCTCTGGGTGCACAGCAAGCAGCCCACGCCGTACTTCCGGCCCTGGGTGAAGAGCCGGATGAGCGGCTGCTTGGCGGGCGGCTTGCTGCCGCCGGCCGGGATCCAGTCGCGCGCCTCGTCGATGTAGAAGAGCAGGTTCACGCCGCCGGAGGTCGCGTCCACGGTCGTGATCATCCAGCGGTACAGCTCGGTCGCGAGGGCGGCGAGGAAGAAGTGCTTCTCGTCGTCGTTGCTGAGCGCGTTCAGGTAAACGACGTTGAGCGGGACGCGCCCCGGCTTCGAGGGCCGGAGCAGCTCGGTGAAGTCGAGGCGCGTTCCCCCCGAGAAGAGCCGCGCGGACGGGCCCTGCACGAACGTGTTGAGCTTGCGCGCGAGCCGCTCGCGCTCGGACTTGCGGATCAGGCTGTCGACATCGTCGATGCCCAGGTCCTCGGGTGCGGTGACGGCGGCCACGATGTCCCTCAGCCGGACCGGCGCCGCGCGCGGCAGGTGCCGCAGCACCTGGTAGAGGAACGTGCGCTGCGACTCCTCCTCGCCGCCGCACGCGCAGAGGCTGACGAGGTTGGCCGCCACCGCCACGAGCAACCCCTCCTCCTCCTCGGCGCGGAGCGCGGGGTTCGCGATGTGCGAGAGCTCGCCCGCGCTCGGGAGCCGCAGCGGGTCGAGGCAGAGCCGCTGGCCGTGCGACGACCCGGGCGTGAGGATGCGCGGTTCCATGCGCTCCCGGAGCTCCTCCCAGGCGCGGTGCAGCTCCGCCGGCACGTCGGACGGCGGGCGCGCTTCCATCATCTGGACGAGATCGCCCTGGGGGTCGATCGCGACGACGGGGACACCGGCGCGCAGCGCCTCCTCCGCGATGACCTTGGCCATCCACGTCTTGCCGCTCCCCGCCGCGCCGACGACCGAGACGTGCGTCCGGAGCACCGCAGGGTCCACGCAGACGGGCGAGCCGCCGTCGTCGAAGCCGAGGAGCATGCCGGTGACGCTCGCGGTGCGGGCCTCCGGCGGCCTCGCTCCCGGGTCGAGCGCAGCTGGGGTCGAGCGCTCACCGCCCGGCGGCGCCTCTGCCGGCCTGGCACCGCCTGGCGGCGCCTCCGCCGGCCTGGCGCTGGTACCGCCCGGCGGCGCCTCCGCGGGCGCCCTTCGCCCGCGGCCGCGCGCCGGCGCCGGCTTCGGGCGCTCGACGGCCGGCTTCACGACCGCCAGCGCCTCGTCGAGCTCGGGATCGTCCTCCACCATCGGCTCGTCCGCCGCTGGCTCGTCCGCCGCCGGCGCGCTGGCCGCGGCGGGCTCGCGCCCCTCCGGCGATCCGCCGCCGCGCGTGGCCTCGAGCGCCGTCCAGCGCCTGTCCCACGCGCCCACGTCCTTGTGGCCGAGCTGCGCGACGCACGCCCCCGAGCGCTCGTGCTTGCAGCCGCCGCAGGTCGCGCGGTCACCCGGCGGCGCGAGCCCGCCCGCGCCCACCGCGTGGTCGGACCAGGCCACCATGCTGGCGATGAGCTCGTAGACCTTGCCGCGCTTCGCCTCGATCTCCTCCCAGCGCGCCTCGCGGACGCTGCGCGTGGGGTGCAGGTAGAACACCGCCACGTCCGGCCGGGTGCCGTGCTGGTGGTGGTGCATCAGCGCGTACGTGAAGATCTGGAAGAGATCGCTGTTCGGGGAGGTCGCGGGCGTGAGCTTGTAGTCCACGATGCGGTGCTTCCCGAGCCGCGGATCGAAGTACACGTAGTCGATCGCCCCGGTGACGTGGACGTGGACGTCCTCCCCCACGTGGAACGTCACGTCGACCCGCTTGCGCGAGTCCCCGAAGAGCTGCGCCCGGAGCTCCGCCGCGGGCAGGCCCGCCGCCCTCGCGTGCGCCGCGAGCCGCGCGAGCTCCTCCATGTAGCGCTGGACCGCGGAGATGAAGCCCAGCCGCAGCGGCACCGGGCGCGCCGCGAGCGCGTCGAGGTTCAGGCAGGAGGCGTTGAACCAGCGCATCAGCGCCTGCTGGAGGCCCGGGGCGTCGCCGGCGGCCTCCAGCGCCGCCAGCACCTCGTCCGAGCTCGCCGCGGCGGCGTTGAAGCGCTCCACCGCGGTGTGGAACAGCGCGCCGCAGCCGGGCGCCTCCCCGCCCTTGCGCCAGATGCGGCTCACGACCGTCCGCCCGTCCTGCCGCTCGGCCGTGGCGCGCGCGTCGAACCAGTGGAGCCTCGGGCACGTCGCCGCGACGCGGAGCTGGGTCACGTTGACGTGAACGAGCCTCACTTCTTGCCCCGCAGCTGGACGAAGAGGTCGTCGTCGGTCGCGGTCGCGTGGACGTGGCCCTCGTCATGGAGCGCCTGCGCCGTCTTCTTGATGTGCGACCACACCTCCGGGAAGCGCCTCTCGTGCAGCTTCTTCCGGCTCGCGAAGATCTGCGCGAGCTCCTTCGCCATCAGGCCGAGGCGCCACGACAGCTCGGCCATGATGTGCTCCCGCGTCTGCTGCGGATCCCACGCCGGGGGCGGCGTCGAGTCCCCGCCGCCCTTCACGATCTCCTCGGTGAGCAGCTCGCGCAGCAGCGGGTGCGCGAGCAGGAGGCTCTGGCGCTCGAAGGACGCCATGACCTCGGCCTCGGTCACCTTGCGGTACTGCCCGCGCGGGTGCTCGATCTCGAGGTCATGGCTCCTCGCGGCGCCGAGGAGCCCCACGAGCGAGTCGAGCTCCGCGTGCCCGGCGAAGTCGAGGTGGAGGTGGAGGAAGCGCTGGCGGCCCAGCTTGCAGAGCGCGTCGTACGCGGCCTTGCCGGCGCCGCCGAGCCGCAGCGGCCGGCGCTCCTCGTCGGTGACCAGGATGCGCTTGTCCGTGTGCTTCGTGTCCTCGACCATGCGCTGGAGCGGCAGCCGCGCGCCGTGCCCGCTCGGCGCGCAGAGGAACGTCACGCCGGTGGTCACGATGACCCCGTCCGCGCGCTTCTCCTTGGCCACGAGGTGGTGCGCCGGGGCGGCCTTGCCGCGCCTCTTCGCGGTCGCGTGCTCGACGCTCAGGAGCGTCGAGGCGCCCTTTCCGGCGCACCTGGCGAGCAGGTGGTGCGTCAGGCTCGCGAGGTTGTCCTCGTCGGGCGGCAGCGACGCCTGCTGCAGCCGGCGGCGGGTCGTGCCCTCGACGAGCTTCTTCTTCACCTCGGCGTCGATGACGTCCTCGAGCCTCCCGCCCGGCTCCTTCGGCTCGCGCTCGGGGCCGGGCCACTCCTTGAGCCAGCGCTTGCCGCCGACGGCCGCGAGCCGATCCTGCTGCGCCTCCCAGCGGTCGCGCGCCCAGAGGATCGCGTCCCGCGGCCGGAGCTCCTGCACGCCGTCGAGGCGCCGCTCGAGCCACCCGCTGCCGAGCGGGAAGAGCCGATCGCGCTTGCGCGCGGCGTTGAGCTCCTCGATCTCCTTCTCCTCGAAGCCGGAGAGCGCGGCGTCGAGCCGCCCCTCGAGGATGGCGCGGGCCTCCTCCGGCGAGACCATGTGCAGCTCGAGGATCCGCTCGGCGATGCGGTCCCACGCGGCCGCCGGGATCACCTCGCCGGTGCGCAGGGAGAGCATCGACTGCTTCACGCCCGAGACGATCACGACGAGGTGCTTCGCCCGGTCGAGCAGCGCGTGCGCGTACGACATCAGGGCGCGCACGGCCTCGGCGTCGAGGTTGTCGATCTGGTCGAGGCAGAGCACGAGCGGGAGCTCGGCGAGGGCGCACAGGTGCGCGAGGACGTGGAGGACGCGCTCCACCGCGGCGTCGTCCGCCAGGGCGAGGCCGTCCTCCCCGGCCGCCTGGTCGAGCAGGCGGGCCTCGTCGGGCCCGAGGGTCTCGCCGGAGAGCCAGAGCACCGCCGCCTGGGCGCGCTTCTCGGCGCCGGCGTCGCCGAGGCTCGCGTGCGACGTCCCGGTGAGGAACGCGTTGAGCACGGGGATGACGGCGTTCTGCGGGTCGATCTTGGCGCCGAGGCGGGCCAGCGCCTCCTTGCGCGCCTCGATTTCCTTCGGGCCCGTCATCATCCTGCGGCCCTTGAGCGCGCCCGTCCGGATGACGGCGCGGTTGAGGACGGTATAGAGGCGCGACTGCGTGTAGTCGCTGCCGCGGTGCCCCGCGAGGTCGCTGACGGTCGCGTTGAGCACGTACCGGAGCATCCGCTCGGGCGAGGCGAGGATGTTGTGCAGGTAGACGACCGTCGCCCTGTCTTCCCCGGCCCACTGGAACAGCCGCGCGAGCAGGTGGCTCTTGCCGACGCCGGGCGCGCCGATGAGCAGCGCGCCGATGCTGATCGGCTCCTTCGCGGCGTCCTGCACGACGCGCACGAGCTTGGTGAAGGCGCTCTTGTGGATCGACTCGACCGTGGCTTCGCCGCCCCCGACGTCGGTGATGCGGTGGCTGCGGAACGGGTTGGTGCCCCGGACCGCGGCGAGGAAGCGCTCGAACGTCGGCTCCTCGCTCATGCGTCGTCCCTCCGCGCCACGTAGACGAGCAGGTTCCCGGCCTCCTTGATGCCGGCGTCGCGCTCCGCCTCGGCCATCTGGTGGTGGCGCCCGTCGGACGGGTCGAGCGAGTAGCGCCGCTGCCGCCGGAGCGCGCCGAGCTCCTCGTCGAACGTGGCGCGCGGGATGTCCGGCAGCGCGGTGCGGAGCGCGTGGAGCGTGACGTAGTTGAGGCGGCCGGAGGCACGGTCGAGCGAGGAGAAGGCGGCGTCGAAGCGATCGGCGAAGGAGATGGCCGGCGCGCCGGGGCCGCTCGGGGCCGAGGTGCCGGGGCCGTCCGAGGTCGCGTTGCCGGCGCCGTCGGGGGCCGCGCGGCGGGCAGCGCCGTCGGTCGCGGCCGCGGCGGGCCGCGCCGGCGCGCCGGCGGCCGGGAGGACGGCGTCTTCGAGGAAGAAGAGCAGCGGCTTCTTCCCGGTCAATGCGCCGATGGTGCGGGGGAGCCGGCGCTCGGCGAGGCGCTGCTCGAGCGCCGCCTTGAACGCGCGGCTCAGGGCGGGAAGGAGGCCCTTGGGGAGCTTCGCCAGGTCGACCGCGGGAGCGTCGGCCGTCCGCGCCGACTGGAGCTGCACCTCCAGGAGCCGATCGGACTGCGCGACCGCCTCCAGGTCCTCCGCGAGCAGCACCAGCGTGGCGCCGGGGGCTGGCTTCTTCTTGCCTCCCGCCGCGCGGGAGAGCAGCAAGCGCGCCTTCGCCTCCTTGGTCGTCAGCGCCTTGCTCGTCACCGCGAGCGTGTCACCGGTCAGCTCCGTCAGCCGCTCGAGCGTCGGCGGGTACGACGCGCCGCCGAGCTGCTTCTGGGACTCCAGGACGCCGAGGAGCTTCGGCACCGGCGAGGGCGGCGGCTCCTTCTTGCGCGCCGCGCCCTTCTGCCTCGCGGGAGCCTTCGGCGCGGCGGCCTTACGCGGCGCGGCGGCCTTCTTCGGCTCCTCGGCGCTGCTCTTCCTCGCTGCAGTGGTCTTCGTTGTCGTCGCCCGCGAGCGCGGACTCGATGTGCTGTTCCGGTTCGTGGCCCACCTCCCGAGGGGTCGAGATTACCCCGGTATCCAGCCATGGGAAGGGGCTCCGCGCCGCCGCGCCGCCTTTCTCTATCCGATTGACACGCAGCTCGATTCCGCGTGACGTAGACTCGGGGCCTCGTGCTGCAGAGGCGACGGAACCGGCGTGTCGGGTGGCCGATCGCCGCTCACCTCGATGCCCCGGGAGGAGCACCATGAAACGCATCTTCTGGGTCCGGTCCGCGATCGGGGCCGCCCTATGTCTTGCCTTGCTCACTGTCGTCCTGGGGAGCACGGCCATGGGCACGGGCGCCGGGCGCTGGACCGTCTATGGCTACGATCTGGCCAACACGCATTACGCGCGCGACGAGCACCACATCGGGCCATCGAACGTCGCATCGCTCGCCGTGAAGTGGGACTTCACCACGACCGGCATCGTCCCCGCGACGCCGGCCGTCGACCACGGCGCTGTCTACTTTCCGGACGGGGGCGGCAAGCTGTACAAGCTCGACGCCAGGACCGGGCACCCGATCTGGACGCGCACGATCGCCGATCTCACGGGCACGGCCGGCGCCGTCTCGCGCACGACCCCCGCGCTCCACGGCCACACGCTGTTCCTCGGCACCCTGGCCGGCGCGCACATGATCGCCGTGGACACCCGCACCGGGGCGCTCCTGTGGAAGAGGCAGCTCGACACGCACCCCGCGGCGATCATCACGCAGTCTCCCGTCGTGCATGGTGGCCGCGTGTACGTGGGTGTCTCCTCGCGCGAGGAGCTCTTCGCGGCGGACAACGCCTATCCGTGCTGCAGCTTCCGCGGCAGCGTGGTCGCGCTCGACGCGGGGACCGGGGCGGTGCTCTGGAAGCGCTACACGGTGCCCGCCGGCTACACCGGCGGCGCCGTGTGGGGCGGCGCGCCCGCGATCGACCTCAAGCGCCGCACGCTGTACGTGACCACCGGCAACAACTACACCGTGCCGCCGTCCGTCTCCGCGTGTGTGGAGGCCGCCGGCGACGACGCCGTCGCCGCCGAGGCCTGCCTTGCGCCGGACGACTATATCGACGCCGTCCTCGCGCTCGACCTCCGCACCGGCGCGCTGAAGTGGGCGCGGCGGCTCCAGGGCTTCGACGCCTGGACGGGGGCCTGCTACTTCGGCGGCGACTGGTGCCCCGATCCGGCGGGCCCGGATTACGACTTCGGCACGGGCGCCACGCTCTTCACGGCCGGCCAGGGGGCGGAGCGCCGCGACCTGGTCGGCGCCGGCCAGAAGAGCGGTATCTTCTGGACGCTCGATCGGGACGACGGGAGCGTGGTGTGGAGCACGCTGGTCGGTCCCGGCGGGGAGCTGGGCGGCATCATGTGGGGAGTCGCCGTCGACGAGAGCAGGATTTACGTGCCGATCGGCAACAACGGCCAGGTCGAGTACACGCTGCAGCCCTCCGGGGAGGTCATCGACTGGGGTTCGTGGAGCGCGCTCGACACCGCCACGGGCGACATCCTGTGGCAGACGCCCGATCCCACGCCGGGCGCGCAGACCAGGGGGCCGCTGACGGTCGCGAACGGCGTGCTCTACGGCGGCTCGATGAGCGGCGACGTCCACGCGCTCGACGCCGCGACGGGCGACGTCCTCTGGAGCCATCCGGCCGACGGCTCCGTCAACGCCGGGCCGGCGGTGACGCGCGGCATGGTGTTCTGGGGGAGCGGCTACGAGAGCTTCGGCATCGGCACGCCGGGCAACACGCTCTTCGCGTTCGGCTTGCCGTAGCGCTGCCCGCCGCTGGACGCCGGAGCCCGGCCGTGCCGTGGGGCCAGGCGCGGGCGCCGGTGGCCGTCAGTCGGCCACGAAGCCTTTCCACCGCCGCAGGTACCCGGCGAACGTCTCCGAGACGCCGCGCTCGTACAGCTCGGCGCGCGTGAGCGGCGGTCTCCGGGGTTGCCAGGCGGGGTCGGCGATCCGCTGCGGCCAGTCGGGGTTGGTGATGGCGGCGCGCCCCAGCGCGACCCCGGTGGCGCCCTTGTCGAGGAGCGCCTCGGCCTCGGCGCGCGTCCAGACCCCGCCGGCGACCACGAGCGGCAGGCTCGCCCCCACCGCCGCGCGGAACAGCGGCAGCGGGTGCGTGTCCCCGCGCTTCTGCGAGGGCTTGCTCGAGTCCCACAGCGAGAGGTGCAGGAAGTCGGCGCCGTCCTCGGCCAGCCAGCGCGCGAGCGTCAGGTTCTCGTCGAGGTCGAGCCCCTTGGCCTGGCCCCAGTCCTCGGGCGACAGGCGCACGCCGACCACGAAGGACGCGGGCACCGCGGCGCGGACCGCCCGGAGGGTCTCGCGCAGGAGGCGAGCCCGGTTCTCCCACGCGCCGCCCCAGCGATCCGTGCGGAGGTTCTGCGTGGCGGACAGGAACTGGCCGAGGAGGTAGCCGTGGGCGCCGTGCAGCTCCACGCCCGCGAAGCCGGCGGCGTGCGCCCGTGTCGCGGCGTCGCGGAAGCGGCCTATCACAGCGAGGATGTCCTGCTCGGTGGCGGCGCGAGGGACGGGGAGGTCCGGCTCGGCGACGGCGCTGGCGCTCCACGTGGGCAGGCCGGAGACCTGGGGATTGGCGCGGAGGCCCCCGTGAAAGAGCTGGACGAGGCCGAGCGCGCCCTGGGCGGCGATCTCGGTCGCGAGCCGGCGGAGGCCGGGCAGCAGCCGGTCGGCGAAGACGCCGAGCTCGCCCTTCCAGCCCTGGCCGTCCTCGGCCACGTGGGCGGCGCAGGTCTCGACGACGCCGAAGCCGCCGCGGGCGCGGTAGGAGAGCCAGCGCAGCTCGTCGTCGCCCAGGGAGCCATCGTCATGGCTTTGCCCGTTCGTGAGCGGGGCGAGCCAGACGCGGTTCCTGGCGGTGAGGCCGTTCGGGAAAGAGAAAGGAGAGAGCAGCGGTGAGGTCACGGGGAGATGAGTAGCACTCGCCGGGCCCTGCGTGTCGGCGGCTCAGCTGCCGCCGCCGAAGGTCAGCGCGCCCCGCAGCCTTGCCCTGTCGACCTCGGCGGACGGCAGCCACTCCAGGATGCCCTCGATGGCCCGATCGATGGCGATGCGGTCGGCGCCGTCGCTGAGCATGTACTCCTCCGCGACGACCTGCCGCGGCACGTCGATCGCGAGCAGGGCCGCCGCGATGACGACCCCGGTCCGGTCCCTTCCCGACGTGCAGTGGACGTAGACGGGCCAGGGGAGGGCGGGGGCCGCGAGCGAGGAAAGAGCCTTTCCGATCCAGCTCCTCACGCGTCGCTGCCGCGTGTCGTAGTTCTCGATGTCGTCCTCCGCGGCGACGTGGACAACCTTGATTCCCGCGAGGTGACCAGGATCGGCGCCGCGCCGGAGGTTCAGTATCGTCCCGGGGAAACCGAGATCGCTGGCCGTCGTCATGAGGTCGAATCGCCCGCCGCGGAACAGGCGGCCGGCAGGGATCGGCGAGACGTCGAGCCAGAGCCCGAGCATCTCGCCGACATCCCGGTAGTTGGCGGGCCGGAACGTCGCGCTCATAGGGGTCGCCTGCGCCCGGTTACTCGTCGTCTTCGTCGTCCTCGTCTTCGTCGTCCGCGTCCGTGGTCACCTGCGCCTCGCGCTCGAGCTGCTCGGTGATGGTCTGCACCTGGATCTCCGCGGCGTGGATCTTCTGGCGGCAGAGCGTCACCAGATCCGCGGCCTCCTTCACGAGCGCGGAGAGCGCGTCGATGTCGACCTGGCCTTCCTCGATGTTCTGCAAGATCTCCTCGAGGCGCGATGACGCCTCGCCATAGGAGACCTCTTTTGCGGCGCGCTGCGGGCTCGTCGTGTCCCCATCGGACAGCTCCTTCGTCCCGCGCTTCGGCTTTGCCATGACCCTATGTCTCCTCCGATCCGTCCGAGCGAAGCCGCAGCACGCCCCGCTTCAGCTCGGCGATGAGCGTCGTCCCCTGGGGCGCGCGCGCCGCGTCGGTGAGCACCGCCCCTTCCGTCGTGCGCAGGATCGCGTATCCCCGCTCCACGACGCGCCGCGGATCGAGGAGGCGCAGGCGCCGTTCGCGCGACTCGAGGCGCTCGGATTCGAGCGCCAGCCGCCGGGACGAGCGCGGGCCGAGGAGCGAGGCCAT
This sequence comes from Sorangium sp. So ce281, assembly GCF_051527395.1. Classification (NCBI taxonomy): domain Bacteria; kingdom Pseudomonadati; phylum Myxococcota; order Polyangiales; family Polyangiaceae; genus Sorangium; species Sorangium sp. So ce281. Next base: position 7,102,839 of record NZ_CP150322.1, on the reverse strand, counting down.
CTCGTCGACCCGATGCGAGGCGGCGTCGAGATCGCGCCTCGCCCCCTGGCGAAGCTGGCGGACCGCCTCCTGGAGCTGGCCCGCGCGGCGCGCGATGAGCAGCGACGCGGAGCGCGGGACCCGGGCCGCCCGGCGGGTGAGATCCGACGAGGCCGACAGGAGGACCCGCCGGCCCTGGTCGAGGATGCTCAGCAGCGACGACTCGACCTCATCCCTCGCGTCCGAGACGCGTTTGACGAGCATCGCGGCCGCGGCGGTCGGGGTCTTCTCGCGAAAGCCCACGAAGTCGAGCGCGGAGATGTCGCGCTCGTGGCCGATGCCGACGACCACGGGGAGGGGGAACGTGGCGACGGCGCGGGCGATCGGCTCCGAGTCGAACCAGGCGAGGTCGGTGCGCGAGCCGCCGCCGCGGCAGATCAGCAGCACGTCGAGCTCCGCGGCGCGCGCCCGGAAGTAGTCGAGGGCGTTCAGGACCGATGGCTCCGTCTGCCGCCCCTGGACGCGGACCCCGTGCGCCACGACGCGGAACGCGAAGCCTGACTCCCTGAAGGTGCCGAGCACGTCGTTGTAGGCGTCCGAGCCCAGGCTGGTCACGAGGCCGACGCGGAGGGGCAGGGCGGGGAAGGGCAGGGAGCGGTTCCGATCGAGCAGCCCTTCCTCGGCGAGCCGGCGGCAGATCTCCTCTCTCCGCCGGGCGGCCTCGCCGAGCGTGTAGCCCACGTCGAGGTCCTCGATCAGGAACCGGTACGAGCCCCAGGGGACGTAGAGCTCCACGCGCCCGCGCACGCGGATCTGGATCTCGTCCTCGATCTGGAACGGGTCGCCCGCCGCGGCGAGGCGCCGCTCGATCTCGGCGCGCGCGCTCTCGAAGAGGGTTACCTTGACCTGGGCGATCTCCTTCCCGAGGGCGTCGCGCTCGACGAGCTCGAAGCCGACGATGCTCTTGTGGGCGGCCCGGTTGTACCCGCAGACCTCGCCCACCAGCCAGATCGAGGCCGGAAACGCCGCCTCGAGCGCGGCGCGGACCTGCCCGTTGAGCTTCGAGACCGTGAAGTCGGAGGCGGCCACCGCTGGCCTCGGCCGCGCGTCCCCGTTGCGCGGCTCATCGGCTCGGGCCGGCTCCTCGGTGGGGATCGGCGTGACGCCCCCTTCGTCGAGGGCGAGGGCCCCGCCGCGTTCCCGGTAGAGGCGCTGCGTCACCTCGCAGAAGCCGAACCCCTCGGCGTGCAGCACCTCCACCACCGCGACCACGTGCGTCTCCGGGACGCGCCAGGTCTTCTGTTCGGGATTCCAGCGGCGGGACGGGAGCGACTTCACGACGTCCACCAGCCTGCGATCGAAGGCGAAGTGGATCTGGAGGGTCCCGGTCCCGTCGCTGCTGACGCGGCGGCTCATCGCGCCACTCTATCATCGCGGGCGGGCATCGCGGGCGGGCATCGCGGGTCGCGCACGGGCATCGCGCACGGGCATCGCGGGCGGGCATCGCGGGTCGCGCACGGGCATCGCGGCGGATCTCCCGGCCGACCTGACGGGGGGCGCGGCTGCGCTGCGCGGTGGCCGAACGCGCGCTGCGTGGCGGCCGGGCGCGCGCTGCGCCACGGCGGCGAGCAAGCCCTCGGCCTCGAGGACGAGAGCTCCTCCAGCCACCTGCCCCTCAAGCGTTGATGCTGGCGAACGCCTGGGCGATGCGCGGGGCCGCGTGCGGGCGGGCGTACATCCGATCCATGTAGGCCCGTAGCTGCGGGAAGTCGTCCAGGAGATGGGCCTCGTTGGCCCAGTCGAGGGTGTAGGCCATCACGAGATCGGCGACCGTCACGCGGTCGCCGACGACGAACTGCCGCTGCTCCATGTGCTTCTCCAGCACGCCTGCCATGGCCTTGAAGTCCTCGCGGGCGACGGGGATGTCGGCAGGCAGGCGCTTGTCCTCCGGATACAGAAACTTGTTACGCGCGATGCGCCACAGCGGCTGCTCCAGCTCGGTCGCCGCGAACAGCAGCCATTGGTTGACCTTGGCCCGCTCCCTGGGGTCTGCCGGGAGCAGGCCCTTGTCGGGGTACTTCTCGGCCAGGTAGAGCACGATGGCAACGGACTCGGTGAGCACGAGGTCGCCGTCCACGAGCACGGGGAGCTTGCCGGCAGGGTTGAGCTTGAGGAACTCGGGGCGGCGATGCTCGCCGGCCCGGAGGTTGACCTGGATGGACTCGAACTCCACGCCGAGCTCCTGGAGCGCCCAGCGCACACGGATCGAGCGGGTAGGAGCGAACTCATAGAGCTTCATCGATGCCTCCCTCCTCAGCCGCGCGCTGCGGCTGGTATCGTTGCTTCTGTTTGCTTACGTCCGGACCTGCTGTGTTTTGAGACGGACGGTGCCAACCAGCAGGCGAATGGCCGAGTGTATAGCCGCACCGCGCGACGAGTGTCAACGGACACATTCGCGGTACGCAAACGGCCTCTGCGCCGTTTTTCCGCGGTCCGGAGGCAGGCTCAGCCCGCGTCAGGCGCTCTCGCCATGCCATGCCCAGAACCCGCGTGGGCATTCTTCAGAAGAAGGAAGGAGACGATGCAAAGAATCAGCTCCGAGATCGCCTCGGAGGCCCAGATCCCGGTCAGGGAGAACAGGCGGGAGGCCAGCAGCAGCACCGGCAGCTTGACCAGCAGGATGCCCCCGAGGGTGAGCAGCAGCGCCTCCCTGGCCCGGCCGATCGACTGAAACGAGGACGCCGTGACCATGGCCACGCCGGTCAGGGGATAGGAGAGCGCCAGCAGTCGCAACGCGGTCTGCCCTTCCGCGATGATCGCGCTCTCCCTGGACAGCAGGGCGATCAGCGCGGCCGGCATCACCAGGCAGACGCCGCAGACGAGCGATCCATAAACGACCGCGGCGCCAAGGGAGAGCCGGATGGCCTCCCGCACCCGCTCGAGCTTCTTCTGGCCGAAGTTGTACCCCACCAGCGGCTGCATCCCCTGGACGACGCCGGTCAGCGGCGCGAGCAGCCCGGAGTAGAGCCGGCTCACGATCGCGAACACGCTCAGGGCGCTGTCGCCGCCGATCCGCCGGAGCAGGTTGTTGGTGACGATGGCGATCAGGCTGACGCTGGCGCTCTTGATGAGCGAAGGGGACCCGATCTTCACCACCTCGATGATGATGGGCCAGTCCGGCCTGAAGTAAGACGCCTTGATGCGATAGGAGCGGTTCTTCCTGAAAAAGAAGAAGTGGAGGCCCATGCCGGCCGAGGTGACCTGGCAGCAGACCGTCGCCAGGGCGGCGCCGGAGACGCCCATCTGCAAGATGAGGATGAAGAGCCAGCACAGGACGATGTTGACGCAGATCGGGATGATCCACATGGCGGTCGAGTACCTGGCGTTGCCATCCGCCCTGACGATGGCCGAGTAGCCGGTGCCGGCGATGGCGCCGAGGAAGATGATCCGCCCGTACTCGATGGCATAGGGGGCGACGCTGTCGGTGGCCCCGAGCAGGTAGACGAGCGGCTCGATGAAGACCGAGCCCAGGGCCGTGATGGCGAGCGCCGCCGTCCAGAAGATCAGGAAGGTGCTTGCCACCGTCCGGGAGGCCTTCTCCACGTCCTGCTCGCCGAGCGCCCTCGAGACCAGCGAGGCGCCGCCGGCCCCGACGGTCGTGGCGACGGCGCCGAGGGCGATCTGGACCGGCGAGATGATCGAGGCCGCGGCTGCGGCCAGCGCGTTGACGCCCACGGAGAGAAAGTAGATGTCCGTGAGGCTGTAGATGGTAAAGACCAGCAGCGAGAACGTGGTCTGGGAAGACATCTCCAGCAGCAGCTTCCCGACCCGCTCGGTCCCCAGCTTTTCAACCCTGGAGCTCTCGCCCATGAGCGTTCAGCTTGCGCTCAGCCAGGCCATGTGTTCGCCCATCCACTGCCTGGAGAGGTTGAGGACGGAGTCGGTGTCGTAGTTGCGGTAATAACACTCCGTGTTCATGACCAGGGCGAGGTGCAGCGAGTACAGGCGGCATCTTCGCTCTTCTTCGACGGTGAAGGAGGTCTTGCCGTAGCCGCGCATGCTGCTGGTGATGCCCTCGGAGGAGAGCACCCGGAACTGGGCCTCCATCAAGGGATCGGCCCAGAGCGCCCTCTCGAAGTCGATGATGCCGGCGACCCTGCCTTCCTTGACGAAGACATTGGGGTTCCAGACGTCCCAGTGGACGAGGCAGGGCGTGGCGACCTCCTCCAGCGCGGGGGCGTGCCTGAGGACGGCGGCGCGGATCTCGTCGTAGCCCTGGTCGTACGCCACGCCTTTCCGGGCGCCGTCCTCCAGCACCGACTCCATGATCTTGATGAACGCCTCTCTCCAGGTGCTCGCGCGCAGGTCCGGGTTCCCATCGTAACCAAAATAGGTGCCGGTGAAGCCGTTGATCGCCCGGACGATCTCGCCGATGTGCAGGTCGATGGACGCCTGCGTCTCGGGGGAGAGGCTCGATTTCACGTGCTCGAGGTTGTCCGCGGCGATCTTCTCCATGAAGAAGTAGTCCGAGTCGCACAGGTCGCGGGTGTCGTCGAAATGGTAGATCTGGGGCACCGGGATGGCCGGGTTTCGCCGGACCAGGCGCATGGCGGCGACCTCGGTGGCCATGATGTTCTTTTCGTAGAGCATGACCTCCGCGTCTCTCGGCGGCGCGATCTTGAGGATGACCTCCCGGCCATCGGCGAGCCGGACGCTGTAGGCCGCGTTGAACCAGCCGTCTTTCAGCTCGACCACGGCGCCTTCGCCGTCCGCGAGCGCCATGCCGCCGAAGGCCCTTTCGGCCATGGCCGCGATCTGCGGGCGTGTCTTCGTGTTCTTGGTCTTGCTCTCCACGGTCTTCCTTCGTCGATTGGCGGCCCTTGTGATGAGCAAAATGGCGTTCATTGTGCTGGATCCTGGGGAGCTGTCAAGTCGCGACCTGGAGTCGTGCCGGGGCCCGGAGCGCGAGGGGGCCAGAGTCGTCGGCGTGGCCGGCGGGGGGCTCATGCGGGGTATCGTGTCATCCTGCGCCCCATGCCGATATACGGATTCTGACGGCGCTCGTCGCCGAGCTGCACGACGACTTGCTACGCCCCGCCTGGTGGTGGGGGCATTTGCCCAGAGAGATGTCACATGAAGGCGGGAAGGCGGGAAGATCATTGATGATTTTCTTCCCGCCTTCCCGCCTTCATGTTCAAATGACCCCACCACCCCCCGCCTGGCCGGCAGAAAAGCAGGCCACGCTGCCCCGCTCGCGCGCGGACCTCCCGCCGCCCGTGGCGGCGCCCCTCCTCGCCGGCGCGGACCGAGCGCGGCTGGCGGGTCAGGCGAAGCACCCCTTCAGGCGCGGATCGGTCCGGAGGATCGCCTCGACCTCGGATGCGCAGTCGCGGGAGGAGAGGACCGTGTAGTAGCCGGGCTTGATCTCCGGCGCGACGCGGACCGCCTCGATCCACTCGTCGAGCGAGAACGGGTCTGCCCGGATCGCATCCCAGAAGCTCGTCGCGTCGAGGACGGCGGCGATGAGGTCCGTGTCCCGCCCCTGGAGCTGGCTGACCACGTAGGCGGCCGCGCCGACCTGCAGGCCGTGGAGCCGCGGCCGGCCGGAGATCTGGTCGAGCGCGTGCGAGATGAGGTGCTCGCTGCCGCTCGCCGGCCGGGACGACCCGGCGATCTCCATGGCGATGCCGTTCAGCATGAGCGCCGTCGCGAGCAGGCGCATGCCCTCGAGGTCGCGCCGGGGGCGCGCCATGAACTGGAACACGGTCGCGTCCGAGAGCAGGGCGGCGAAGTCGTTGACCGGCTCGCCGCGCGCGTGGAACGCGAGCTTCCAGTCGTGGACCGCGGTGACCTTGGCCGCGAGATCGCCCACGCCGGAGAGCCACAGGACCTCCGGCGCGCCCAGGCAGACCTCGGTGTCGACCACCACGCCGAACGGCACCGCGCACGGAAGCGAGCGGCGCCTGCCGCCCACCGTGAGGCTCGCCGAAGGGCTGCAGAAGCCGTCGTTCGAGAGCGATGTGGGCACGGCGAGGAACGGCAGCCGGGCGAGGGACGCGAGGTATTTGGCCGTGTCGAGGGCGCGGCCGCCGCCGAGCCCGACGATCGCGTCGCAGCGCGTGGGGAGCGCGGGCAGGAGCGCCGAGGCCTCCTCGACGCTGGCCGAGGCGACCTCGCGCCGGGCCACGACCTCGATCGCCTGTGCGTCCAGGCCCTCGCGCATCGCCGCCTCGATGGCGGCCGGCGTCCCCGCGCTCGCGAGCAGCAGGACGTGGCGGCGCGCCGCCCGCGCAAGGTAGAGCCCGCTGCGCGGGAGCGCCCCGGGCTTGATGCGCACCAGCGTGGGGATGCCGATCTGGGTGGCTGCGGGCATGCGCGGTCTCCTAGGCCCGCCGCCGCGGCGCGGCTAGTCGCCGCGGGCTGCTCTACTTCCGGCAGAGCCTAAGGGGCGCCGAGTCGTCCTGATCCAGGGAAAGTGCGATGCTTGACCCGTGTCCCGCGTCGCTCTCCTCTCCGACCTCGACCGTGCCTTCGACGCCCAGGCCGACCCCCGCAACGTGGCCATGATCCGGCGTCGCCATGCGTTCTGGGCCCAGCTCGCCCGCCTTCATGGCTGGGACCTCGCGGTCTGCGACGTCGCCCAGCTCGACGCGCCGCACGGGGTCCGCGGCAGTGTGTCCTGGATCGATCTGCCGATGCTACCCCGCGCCGCATACCACTCCGTCTTCGCTCGAGCGATCGCCGCCGGCGCCGCGTGCGTGCTCGACCTCCCCGAGCATGTGGAGCGGGTCCTCGGGCTCGATCGATTCTACTCGGTCCTCACGAACGCCGGTGTCCCCACGCCGCGCACCGCGCTGCTGCCCGTGGACGCCGCCGTCGCAGCCGCGATCGACTCTCCCGCGGCCGTGCGCCGCCTGTTGACCGAGGCGATCTACGGCGCCCTCTTCGATGCGGAGATCGATCCCCATGCCGGGGTCTTCGTCCGCGGCTTCTACGCGTCGGCCAAGTCCGCCAACCCCGAGCTCTACTACGGCAGCAACCAGGCGGACATCGAGGCCACGGTCTTCGAGGTGGTCCGCCGCCTGCGTGTCGCTCTCGACGTCGGTGGCCTCGCCTTGCGGGAGCACCTCGACCTCGAGCGCATCGAGCTCGCCACCCTGCCCGGCGACCGCGACGCCATCCGGGTGCCCTTCGAAGTGCGGCTGACGGTGCTGGGTGGCCGTCCCCTCATGGCCAGCTACCACGGCCCCTTCGAGGTCCTCGTCGACGACGCGCGCCGCCTCCTCGCCGATGAGCTCACTGCCAGGAGCGACGTGGTGCAGCGGGCGGTTCGCGCCCTCGTCCCAGCGCTCCTCACCGCTGACCTCCCGGCGAACTACGTGGCTGACGTGGCCTTCGTTCGAGGCGGCCAGCCAGTGGTTCTTGAGCTCAACCCACTCTATGCCGCCGGTTACAACGTGCCCTCGGCGCACGCCCTGCTCGTCGCTGCGCTCGGCGCCGACCTCGCCCACCGTGCCGGGTACGCAGCGTTGCCGTGGACCCAGATCCTCGACAGCGCTGCGACACTCGCCGGCGAACGTGTCGAGCAGAGCACGGCGGTATGGCGGCTCGTGTAGTGGCCGACCCCTCGCTTCCTGTTCTGGCATCGTCGGTGAGTGCCTCCGGCCTCACCCCGCCATGGCACGGTGCGCCGCGGGTGCGACGCGCCCTTCGGCATCAGCGTCTGATTGGGCCAGCTCACGGGGCATCGGAGAACGCGAGCCAGTAGGCGAACTCGTGGCCCGGCTCCGCGTACTCGAACGAGCGAAGATTGCGGAACGTGTAATCTCCCGCGTGCGCGCCGGTGATGTGGATCGCGGCTCCCTCGCCGGCATTCAACGTCACGGAGGACGGGCTCGCGTCCGGCATCGAGAACCGCATCGCATAGACCGGGTTGCCGGCCTCGGTCGAGACGCAAACGTCCAGGCGCTCCACGGTGAAGGGGTCGAACGCGGCGGTGAGCGAATTGGGCCCGCCGGTGACGAAGCGCTCGTGCGCCGCCAGCCACACGCGGTCGTCCGTGGCCACAGGGTTCGAGAGGCCGCGCCAGTCGGAGAGATTCTCGATGTTGAGGTGCATCGCGGTGTAGTCGTTGTAGTCGGCGTAGCCGCTCCGTTCGCGCTGGGCCTGGAAGGTGAGCCGTACGAAGGCGCCCTCCGGGACGAGCACGTCGGGCAACCCGCTTGCGGCGAGCGTCAGGGTGGTGAGCGCCTGGTCGCAATCCGCGCTGGGAGAGCATGAGTCGATGGCGATCTCGCCCGGGGTGGAGGAGACGATCTGCCCCTCGATCGAGATCTGCGTGGGAGGATCGCCGGCCTCGCCGACCGGACTTTCGGACGAGAGGCTGGCGCCATCCGCCGTGGCCAGCGACCACGTGATCCGGTCCATCGCGGGGATCGAGCACTCGGCGCCGTCGTCGCCGCCGCTGCCCGCGTCCCCGCCTTCGACGACCTCGGAAGAGGTGCAGCCGGCGAAGAGAGAGAGTGAGAGCATGCCCAGAAGAAGGTCATGTTGAATTGACATGACCTGCAACATAGCAACCGTCGTGCCGCGCGAGAGCCCCGTCCCTCGCTGCGGAAGGTGCCCTGTTTCAGCCAGGAAGAACGGCACGGCCGGGCTGTGCCAGTGTGCGTCGTGTCACAATGTGCCGCTTCGCCCGGCACCTGTGCCCGCCGGGCCGCCAGGCGCAGCGGAGTTGCACCGGGGGCGGCCGGGTGTGGCAGCATGCGGGCCAGTAGGTTACATATATACGGCGAGATGCCTTCCGCTTGGTGAGCGCCTGCGCGACAAGGCTCGCCACGATCACGACGACGCCGAGATAGACGCCCGGCCGAGGAATCGAAGCGACGGGGGCGTCGCGCGCCGCCGGCACCCCGCCCGGGGACCTCCATCTTGCTGGCGCTGCTCATGGAACCGGACCTGCTGTGCTGTCTACGCGAAGCCCAGAGCACGCTCGTGCGGGCGCTGCGCCCCGGCACGGCACGGCACGCGTGCTCATGGTCCGCTTTGGCGGTCAGGGTGGGTTTGAAATGACATTTTTCTGACTGGCGCCGAGTCGAAACGGAGGTCGGCTCGCGCAGCCGGAACGGGCTTTCTAGCCGGCGGTCACGGTCGTCGCTCGCTTCTGGACCGCGGCGGCGCCCAGGGCGCGGACGAGCGCCTGTGCGATCTTCAAGCCGCCGGCGCCCGACGGCTCGATGGCGTTCGCGAAGTCCCCCACCTCCGAGCAGACAAGGCGGAGGTCGACGACGTCGAGCGCGCGCGAGAAAGCTTGACGAAGGATGACGTCGTTGAACGTCATCAAGGCGATGCGAGCTCGCTCCGCCTCACCGGGAGCGAGGTTGCCGTTGTAGATCGTGCAGACCGTGGTCGGTCGGCCGAGCGCGACGACGGCCTCGAGCGCCCACGAGTACGATTGCTCGAACGCGTCCACGCGTTCGCGGAATACGTCCAGAGCCTCGGCCGTCGACCGGACGGGCAGCCCGAGAAGGTCGGCGTTCGAGAGCGCGTCGTTTCCGCCGAGCGAGAGGAGGACGTATCGTAGTTCTCGCGAACGCCGGGCGGTCCTTCATCGACACCGCCCTTGCTGAGGGCCTCCGCGTGGAAACGATCGACCGCCTCGCGGCTCGGGGCAACGAAGGCGAGGTGGAAGCCTCGACCGGGAGCCGTCGCGTCAGGACCGGACGCGACGATGGCGAAGGGCGGCTCAGCTTCGTATCTCTCGGGCCCGTACCCCACGCTACGGGCGTTTTGCGAGAGCCGGACAAAGCCGAGCGGCGCCAGACAGGCGTCGTAGAACTCCGCAGCACGCTCGAGGTTCTCGACACCGACCGACACGTGATCGAACACGAAGACTCTGGCGTCCTTGGGCATGGGTACGAGGTACCTCTCGCGGTCGTCCGTGGCAAGCGACGAGGCGCGGGAGGACCTGTACGGACGCGGCGGAGAGGGCGGCAGCGAGCGGCCAGCCGACGACTGCCGCGGACAAGAGTTGCCTGGCGCTCGCTGTCGAGCAGCGCGCGCCCGACGAGCGCGCGGTCCTCAATCGGAATTGGGCCAGGTGAGAATCCCAGGACGCGGGTACGGGCCGAACCCGGTGAAGGGGCTCCAGTCAGATTCGCCTTCTATCACGGCGTGCACCCACGCTTCGTGCGAGTCTACGAGGCGTGTCCGGTCGGTCACGATGCCAACGATGCGACGCTCGCGCAGGATGCGGTCAACGACATCCGCGTCCTCTTGGTCGAGCCCGAGCATCGCGCCGCTGCCCATGTACTTCGGTCCTTCGAAGTGCGCCGCGAGGGAGCGCCACCCGTCTTCGTCGTCGAGCGGAACGAATACGCCCTCGATCTCGGGCTGCATGCAAATGTTCCCACAGGTCTGGTTCGAGTAGATGACCCCGCTCGGGCAGGGGATGAGCAGGCCGAGGCCTGCGTCGCATAGCCTGATGATCTTGTTCATCGTCCTCGCCTCGCGAACGCCTGCGGCTCTGCCGCGCCGCTCGTCGGTGCTGATTGCGACGGGCCGTGGCGTGTCATCCTTGGTAGCCCTGCTGTCTTTCAGGCTGGCAATCACAGCAGCCCGATGCCGTACCTGTCCAGCGACTCGTTCAGGCGCGCGTGTGTCGCGCGTCAGTTGATCCAACTCCCCACGGCCCGGTTGATGTGCGCCTCGCGCCGCGCCGCCAGATGAAGCAACCTTGTCCCGGCCCGCCTGGCTCCGCGCCAGGATCGCGCGACCGTGGCGCCGGGCTCAACGCCGGCTGCCGTCCAGCCCGCTCTCCTCGGTCAGCTCCGCCTTCTGCGCGCGCGCCGACGGCACCTCGAGCCCTGCCGCGCGCGCCAGCCCCATCACCCCCTCCACGGCCGCCGCGATGTATCCGAACGGGTTGGCGCCATCGACGGCCGTGACGTGCACCTCTCCCATCCGCTGCTGGAACGCGGCGGCGAGCGCCGGCATCTGCTGCGCGACCGTCAACCGGATGACTTCCGGCGACACGGTGTTCTCGATCTCCCGGAGCGCCCGCGCGCGGTCGAGCTCGATCTCCTGCGTGAGCCGCGCCTTCCTCGCCTCGATCTCGGCGATGGCGAGCTCGGCCTCGGCCACGAGCCGGCGCGCGCCCGCGATCGCCGCGCGCTGCCTGAGCAGGTCGATCTCCTGGGCGCTCGCGGCCATCTTCGCCGCGTGGCGCGCCGCCGCCGCCTCCGCCTCGAGCGTGGTCTTCTCGATCTCGGCCTTCAGCGTGAGCGCCGCGATCTGCTGTTCGTGGGCCAGCCGCGTCTCCTTCAGCCGCGCCTCGGAGGCGAGCTCCTCGAGCCGGGCCTTCTCGCTGGTCTCCTGGCGTCGCGTGCCCAGCTCGACCTCGGCGGAGAGCCTGGTCAGCTCGATCGCGCGCTGCGCCTCGGCCTCGCCCTGCCGGACCGCGCGCTCGGTGAGCAGCGACGCCTCCCTGGCCTTCCGCTCCTGCTCCTGGCGATAGTGCGCCTGCAGGTTGCCGAACACCGCCGGAGAGAGGATGCGCACGTCCTGGATCTCGATGGTATCGATGAGGACGCCCCACCCCTTGTCGGTGGTGTCCTCGGCGCTGCCGCGCCCGGAGACGACGGGCACGATCTCTCGCATCAGCTCGCTGGCGAGCCCTTCCTTCCGCCGCGTCAGGCATTCCTCGACGGAGAGGTTCGCGACCAGCCGGCGCGCGGCGCCGGCAAACATGTCCACGAGGAGCGCCTCGAGCTTCTCCTGCGCGCGCTCCGGGAACGAGAAGTTCAGCATCCGGAACGCGATGAGCGGCTCCGCGATGCGGTAGACGGCGAGCCCCGTGATCTCCACGCCGACCTTCTCGAGGGTGACCTGGTCGGCCGTGAACTGGAGCTTCTGGACCGTGGTCGGCACGATGGCGACGCTGTCGCCCGGGAGCTTGAAGCACGAGGCGCCCTGACCGGAGGTGGGCCGGAGGCTACCCCGCCGCATGTGAATCAGGTACTCGCTCGGCTTGGCGCTGACACGGCCCCATCTCTTGAGCTTCTCCGGATCTTCGGCCGGCTTGCCGGCGCGCCAGCCCTGATCGTACCGCCCGCGACCGGCCGCCCCGGTCCCGTGATCGTCCGCGTGGAGGACCGCCGCGGCGCTGCCCGGCACGCCGTTCTCGTGGATGATGACCCTGCGTTGCTCGATGTGCGTCATGACCTCTACCTCGCGAGAACGGCTTTCGCAGGAAGCGGGCCAGGCAGGAGACACGGCGAAGCAGGCGTTCCGGGGCCGCGCCGCGCGCGGGCGACCCGCGACAGGCGAGGCGCCGATCCGGAATGGAGCGCAGCGCCGGTCCAGGATGGAGCGCTGTTACCTCATAACCAGGGAATTATCCGTCGGTGCTGTACGAGCTCACCATAAATTACGCGCGTCGACTCGGCGGGTTGCGTGCAGATCCAGAGCACGTTCTTTGCGGCATCCGCTGGCGACTGCGCCGACGACATGTCGTCGAACCACGGGCGCGACGCGTCGGTGTCCACGAGCCCGGGGCAGAGCGCGGCGATGGTGAGCCCGCGCTGTGCGGCCTCGGCCTGCCGCTGGCGCGCGTAGATCTTCATCGAGGCGACCTGCGCGACCTTGGACGGGATATTGATCCACGCCGGCCAGTGGTGGGCCTCTGCTTCGCCGCGCTCGACCAGCTCGACGTACTCGTCCATGACGCGCTCGATGTCCTCGAGAGATCGCGTGGCGGGGTCGAAGCGGTGGTGCAGCCGCGAATCCAGCTTGCTGAGCGAGCCGAAGGCGCTCGCGACCACGAGGAACCGCCCGCCGTCGCGCAGCAGGTGCCCGAAGGCGCCGATCATCCGGTAGGTGCCGTGGTTGTTCGTGTCGATGAAGGTGCGGACCTGGACCGCCTGCGGCAGGTCCTTCACGATGCGCGCGGCCGCGTTCGAGAGCACGATATCTATCCCGCCGTGACGGCGCGCCAGCGTCTCCGCCAGGGCCTGGACGCTCGCGTCGTCGGTCACGTCCAGCCGGGCCAGCGACGGCTGCAGGCCTTGCTCGCGCAGGCGCGCAACGGCCGCCTCGCCGCGCTCCGGATCCCGCGCCCCCAGGTACACGGTGCTGCCCGGCGGCAACTCCTGGCACAGGCGGGCCACCATCGCGTAACCGAGGCCCTGGTTCGCGCCTGTAACGAGTGCGATTTTCGACATCGATCCCTCCTCACCCCCGCGCCGCGAAGACGTGGTGTTCGAGAAGTGCTACCTCAGCCTGGCTCGGGGCGCGACGATCGTCGTTCACGGCGCGCGCGATCCGCTCGACCCGCCCGGCTCCCGCAGGCTGAAGCGCTCGTTCTGCGGGACGTGACGACGAATCGCGCGGCGTCCTCGCGGGCTTGCCACGAGCTCTCCGGGGATCAGGAAACGGCGTCAGTACTTGCGGGAAAAGGCACGCTCGACCCACGCCTCGATGTCCTCGTGGGAGCTCCCCGGGCCTGGCTCATCCGTGCCCGCGACGCGGCTGCGGATGTCGGCCATCGCCTTCGAGCAGTCGGTGACGCGCGAGATGCGTCCCGCCTCGAGCTCCACCTCGAGGACGTGGGCGTATTTCCACGCCGGGTGGAAGCCCATGTGAACATAGAGTTCGAGCAAGAAGTCGCACGCGAGAAGCAGGCCGCCGCTGAACGGGACGTGGAGCCCGATGCCTTCGTAGGCGGCCGTGAATCCCAGGGGCTCCTTCGGCTTCTGCGGCATCTTGTCCAACAGGGGAGGAGCTTCACCTTCGAGCGCGACGTCCAGGCCGTCGAGGTACAGGGCGTTGTCGCGAAGCTCATAGCGACAGACGAAGCCACGCCAGCATGCAGTGCTCGCCGGGCGAACACGAAGTCCGTGGCTCGCCGGGTCGAACAGCTCGCCGCCGTTCACGCCCGCAAGGCTCCAGTCAGCGCCCGCATAGGCGACGTCGTCACCGAATTGCGCAGTCATGCGTCCGCTACCTCGAATCCTTCTTTCGTGGAGAGCCAGCGTAGCTGACGCTTCCCCCGCCTTGTCAAGGAGACCAGCGCGAGATCACCGCGGCGCTTCCGCTCTCGAGCCCCGCGCTTCTGTCGCGATCAGCGCAGCGCGTGGGTGCGGGTCATCCGGTTCGCGAACGTCGACAGCATGGTTGTGCCGATACCGACGATCACCTCCAGGGCCTGCTCGGCGGTGAAGCCCGCGCGGAGGAAGGCGTCGAGATCGGCGTCCGGCACCTGGCCCCGCTCGCGCAGCGTCGCCTCGGTGAACGCCGCGAGCGCCTGGAGGCGCGCGTCGGGCGCCGGCCTTCGCTCGAACAGCGCCGCGGCGACCTCGGGGGAAGCCCCCGCGCGGAGGAGCAGCCCGCGGTGCATCGTGCGGCAGAGATCACAGCCGTTCTCGCCGGCGACGACCATCACCACGACCTCGCGCTCGACCGGCGAGAGCGTCGCCCCCTCGAAGACCGAGAGGAGCTCGTCGAAGGCGCGCACCAGGAGCGGCGAGGTAGCGAAGCGCGCCAAGGGCAGCGGCAGGAAGCCGAACTTTTGCGAAGCCCGCTCCAGCGCGGGGCGGGCCGCCGCGGGCGCCGTGTCGAGCGTGTGCGCAGGGAAGTGAGGGGAAGCAGCGGTCTGGCTCATGCGGGTGTCTCCTGAATTGGTTGTCTATGCAAGTAATTGGAGATGAAGAAGGCCCCGCGGACGGCGGGGCGCCTTTCAGGCCTCGGGCTCGAGGTTCGCGAGGATGCGCTGCAGCGTGCGCCGGGTCGTGAGGAGATCGTCCTCCGGGATGCCGGCGCGCAGCGTGTCCACGAGGGCCATGGCCTCGCCCGACAGGGCCTTGCGCAGCGTTCGCCCGCGCGCGGTGAGATAGACGAGCCGGGCGCGCCGGTCCGTCGGGTCGAGCCGGCGTTCGACCAGCCCGTCGCGCTCCATGAGCGCGAGGATCCGGCTCATCGTGGGCACGTCCCGGAAGGTGCGCTCGGCCAGGTGCGTCTGCGTGACGCCCTCCTGCTCCCACAGGCGGACGAGGACCATCCATTGCTCGGGCGTGATCTCGACGCCGTGCGCGCGGAAGCGCCGGTACATCGCGGCGCGGGAAGCGAGGTAGACGCGCGCCACCCAGTAGCTGAGCGCGTTGTCGAGGACGATCCCCCCTTCGGCCGTGAACTGGTCGCGCATGATGACCGATCCTAGCGCACAGAATTTAGTTGTCAATGCAATCAATTGCGCCGCTCGTGCTGACGGCGGTGCCCCCTACGCCTCCGCAGCCGTCAGCGGAGAGCGCGAGCACGGCGGTCCGCAGACAGGCGCTCGGTCGTCGGCTCATGGTCATGTCGTCCATGGACGGAAGCGCTGGCATGGCCTCGTGTGTGCGTTGAATGAAACCGTTCAGGGTTCACCCTGGGTCGCACGAAGCTCCCGTACGAGCCGCTCGATCGTGAATCTCGATTCGTGCCACGACGTGTCGCTCCGGCTGGGCCCCGAGGATCGGTCCAGGAGCTCGTTCAGCTCGGGCAACAGCGCGGACGCATCCCGGCCAAGGGCGGCGACCGCGCGCAGCCAGCCATCGAGCCGATAGGCAGCGAGCCAGGCGTCGAGCCGTGGACGCGACGCCGCAAGGACGGGCGCCAGCGGGTGTTCGTCGCCGCTGCGCGCGAGCGCCTCCACCGCCAGCCAGCGCACGGTGAACAGCTCGTCGGAGAGGGCACGACGGAGCGCCGGAGCCTGCTCGGGACACGGCGCAGCGCGCGCGAGCACGCGGGCTGCGGCGAGCCGCACGACGGGCTCCTTGCTCGTCAGGGCATCGGCGACCGTACCCAGAACAGGCTGCGCAGCCGCCCCAGCCTTCTCGAGGGCAGAGAGGGCGGCTCGCTGGACGTTAGGATTGGACGCAGCCACCCAGCGCGCAGCGCTCTTCACGCCACGCTCGGTCGGGGCAACCGGCGGCAGCCACCTGCCGAAACAATTCCGATGGTGAACCGGGCGGCCCCACGCCTCGGCCAGCGCGATCAGGAACCGCTCAGGCTTCGGCTTTTCCCCCGAAAGCCGCTCGATCGCCGCCTCGATGCGCGCCCGATCCTGGGCAAGCCTCGTCCTGAAAGCGTCCTCCGGACCACCGCGGTGAGCCATTCATCCTTCTCCCCAGAAGCCGCGCTCGCACAACGCCACAGCCGCGATGAAGTCGACCTGCCCCATGAGGTGCACCCCCTCGCTACCGCCTGAAGAACGACGCCTGCTGGAAGCGCAGGCCGGCCAGGATCTGCTCCACCCGTCCGTCGGACAGCGACCCGATCCGCTCGCCCAGGCGGGCCTTCTCGACCGAGGAGATCTGCGACACGACCACGACGCTCTGCCTGGGAAGGTTCCCCTCGCCCACGTCGAGCAGGATGTTCCCAGGCTCGCTCGCCCGGTGCAAGTTCGACGTCAGCGCGCACACGACCACGGTCGTGATGCGCGAGTGGTTGAAGACGTCGTCCTGGACCACCACATGGGGATGGGAGTAGCTCGGGACAGGCCCCCGCGAGTCATCGGGCCCTATCCAGAACACGTCGCCGCGATCGATCCGCGCCGAGCGCGTGCCTGTCGGTTCTCCTGCGCCTGCGTCCGTCTTCATGTGCCTCGCGCGCCGGCACGAAGGATGGTCCGTGGCGCATCTCGGCGCAACCGCGCTCGTGCGGCACGATCTTCCCAGCACACCACGGGGTCTGGCAAGGCGGCACAGGCACATCGACCCCACCGATCCAGCGGTTGCGTCATCACCGGCTCGTCCCGGCTCACCCGTGAGCGCCGCGTTCGGCTCATCGTGGCACAGTCTGCTCCAGGTTTGCCGGCTGTGCGCGTCTCCCCGGGACAAACGTGCGATTTTCGGCGCAAAGGCGCTCTGGCACGCAGACTGCAATACCCTGGCATCATGAGAACATCAATTATCTTGGCGACCGTGCTCATGTCGGCTCTCGCGGGGTGCAGCTCGAACGAGGGTGGCGGCAGCGGCGGCGGTGGCCCGGACCAGGGAGAGGGCGGCTCGGGGCAGGGAGGGGGCGGCTCGGGGCAGGGAGAGGGCGGCGGGGCCGTCGAGTGCTTCGAGAAGAAGGCTGGCTGCGTGCTGCCGTCGAACGCGGCGCGGATCGAGAGCCCGGTCGTCTCCGAGGAGGATCGGGTGTTGCTGGCGCGCAACAACGCGAGCTTCGCGCTCGACCTCGGCCGCGTGCTCCCCAGCGAGAACGGGAACCTCGTCTATTCGCCTTACAGCATCTCGACGGCGCTCGCCATGACGTACGCGGGCGCGCGGACCACCACGGAGCAGGCGATGGCCGCGGCGATGCGGTTCGAGCTCCCGCAGGAGCGGCTGCACCCGGCGTTCAACTACGTGGATCTCGAGCTCCACAAGCGCGCCGAGGGCTCGAGCAACGTCGAGGGAGGCGGCTTCCGGCTCCACACGGCCAACGCGATCTGGTCGCAGCTCGACCTCGCGCTCGAACAGCCGTTCTTGAAGGTGCTCGGCGAGAACTACGGAGCGCACGTGCGGCTCGCCGACTTCGATGCCCCGGAGGAGGCCGAGAGCCTCATCAACGCGTGGGTGAAGGACCAGACGGAGGGCATGATTCCGGAGCTCCTCAAGAAGAGCGTGACCCCGGAGACGCTCGTCGTGCTCACCAACGCCATCTACTTCGACGCCGCGTGGCACACGCCGTTCAACGAGGACGCGACGAAGCCCGGCGCGTTCCAGCGCGGCGACGGCACGAGCGTCACCGCCCAGATGATGCACGGCACACAGGAGACGCGCTACGGCGCCGGCGACGGCTGGGAAGCGGTGGAGATCCCTTATGCGGGCACCCCTGTCTCGATGTTCCTCGTCCTGCCTGCCGAGGGGAACGCGGACGCGCTGGCGGAGTCGCTCGACGGCGCGGCGCTCGAGACGATCATCGCCTCGACGCAGTCGCGGTCGGTCGACATCACGATGCCGAAGTTCTCGTTCGGCACCTCGGCCTCTCTCAAGAGCGCGCTGACGGAGCTCGGCATGGGGGCCGCCTTCGGCCCCGGCGCCGACTTCTCGGGGCTGCTCCCGGTCGAGCCGGGCGAAGATCTCTTCATCCAGGACGTCATCCACAAGGCGGTCATCGACGTGGACGAGGCCGGCACCGAGGCCGCGGCGGCGACGGCGGTCCTCATCGGCGCCACGGGCTCGGGCTTCTTCCCCGAGCCCGCGGAGATCGTGCTGGACCGGCCGTTCTTCTTCTTCATCAGCGACCTGCCGACGGGGGCGCTCCTCTTCGCGGGGCGCGTCAACGATCCGACAGCACACTGAGGTGAAACGAAGCCCCTCGGGCGCCGGAAGAGCTCCTCGCCATGACACCCCGGTGTCTGGCAAGGAGTGGCACAGACTCATCGATCCCGCCGAGCCATGAATTCGCCGCCGCCCGCATATCCCGGTTCTCTCTCGGGCTAGACATGCGGCTCATCGTGGCGCAATCTGTCTCTGATTCCCCCGCTGCGCTCAGTCCTTCAGGCCAAAGTCGCGTTTTTTTCGCGGGGAGGCGCTCTGGCATGCTGCCTGCAGTCCGCCTGCGCCATGCGAACAACGATTCTCTTGGCGACCATGCTTATGTCAGCTCTGGTGGGGTGCAGCTCGGCCCAGGTTGGGGGCACGGGAGGCGGCGGCCCAGGCCAGGGCGAAGGCGGCTCGGATCAGGGCGGGGGAGGGGGCGACTCGCCCGAGGCTCCCGTCGAGTGCTTCGAGAAGAAGGCGGGCTGCGTGTTGCCCTCGAACGCGGCGCGGATCGAGAGCCCGGTCGTCTCGGAGGAGGATCGGGTGTTGCTGGCGCGCAACAACGCGAGCTTCGCGTTCGACCTCGGCCGCGCGATCCCCAGCGCGAACGGGAACGTCGTCTACTCGCCTTACAGCATCTCGACGGCGCTCGCCATGACGTACGCGGGCGCGCGGACCACCACGGAGCAGGCGATGGCCGCGACGATGCGGTTCGAGCTCCCGCAGGAGCGGCTGCACCCGGCGTTCAACTACGTGGATCTCGAGCTCCACAAGCGCGCCGAGGGCTCGAGCAACGTCGAGGGAGGCGGCTTCCGGCTCCACACGGCCAACGCGATCTGGTCGCACGTCGATCTCGCGCTCGAGCAGCCGTTCTTGACGGTGCTCGGCGAGAGCTACGGGGCGCGCGTGCGGCTCGCCGACTTCGATGCCCCGGAGGAGGCCGAGGGCCTCATCAACGCGTGGGTGAAGGACCAGACGGAGGGCATGATTCCGGAGCTCCTCCACGGCAGCGTGACCCAGGATACGCGCGTCGTGCTCACCAATGCCATCTACTTCGACGCCGCGTGGCACACGCCGTTCAACGAGGACGCGACGAAGCCCGGCGCGTTCCAGCGCGGCGACGGCACGAGCGTCACCGCCCAGATGATGCACGGCACACAGGAGACGCGCTACGGCGCCGGCGACGGCTGGGAAGCGGTGGAGATCCCTTATGCGGGCACCCCTGTCTCGATGTTCCTCGTCCTGCCTGCCGAGGGGACCGCGGACGCGCTGGCGGAGTCGCTCGACGGCGAGGGGCTCGAGACGATCATCGCCTCGCTGCAGTCACGGTCGGTCGACATCACGATGCCGAAGTTCTCGTTCGGCACCTCGACCCCTCTCAAGAAGGCGCTCATGGATCTCGGCATGGACGTCGCGTTTGGCGGCAGCGCCGACTTCTCGGGCATCATCGAGGGCGGAGGGCTCCAGATCCAGGACGTCATCCACAAGGCGGTCATCGGCGTGGACGAGGCCGGGACCGAGGCCGCGGCGGCGACGGCGGTCCTCGTCGCCGAGAATTCCGCGGGCGCGGGCATCTTCCTCGAGCCGGTGGCGATCGTCCTCGACCGTCCGTTCTTCTTCTTCATCAGCGACCTGCCGACGGGGGCGCTCCTCTTCGCGGGGCGCGTCAGCGATCCGACAGCGCGCTGAGGAGACGTGAGGCATACGCACTTCTGAGATCGCCCTCGCGCTGCAGGTTCTCACACGATTGGTTCGACGTATCGGTAAGTGCAGGTCGGTTCATGCGTCATTACGGGCGTCGCTCGAATATCGCGTCGAATCTGCCGATTCTCCGATTCGACTCTCTGGCTCCATAGATGGTGGCCCGCGCCGCGATCACGGGTTATAGGGTCGCGCGCCGATGCACAACCGCTCCGACCAGTTCTCCAAGAACTTGCTGCGCGATGGGCTGAGCCTCGTATCGGCGGTGCAAACCGAGGTCGAGGTGCTGGCGGCTACCCAGAAGATCGACGTCTACTGCGTGCCCGATCCTGCTCGGGAGGCTCAGCGCGTCAGGATGGGGCTGCTCGGCGAGCTCTCGACGGGGCCGAGCCTGTTCGAGCCGTTTCACGGCACGCCGAGCCTTCGGCTGGTCCGGCGGTGCCTGCGCAAGCAGCTGACATGGCACCACGAGCTCGAACGTCGCGCCCGCGCTGCAGCCGGCTCCGTCGTGCCGGACGACGATGCCGAGGCGCCGTTACAGCCGACGGTGGACTTTCCCGCGCTGGTCGTTGTCAGCCGGGGGCGTCCTGAGACGGTGCTCGACGCTGATGGGTTCAAGCCGGCGCAGGCAGGCGTCTACCAGGCTGTGCCGGGCCTGGCAATGCGCGTGGTGGTGCTCGCGGAGCTGCCCCGGACGCGTGCCACGCTGCTGCTGCGGCTGCTCGGGTCAGGCCGCCGCTTTCGCGAGGCGCTGGCGGATCTGGCGGCCCTGCCGCACGGTGCCTGGGAGAAGAGCGTCGCCACGCCGCTGCTGGTACACTTCCGGTTCACAAGCCATGAGCCGACGACGGACGAGGAGGACGATGTGAGCGCAGAGATCCGGGCGTGGTTCGAGGAATACGAGCGGAAGCTTCGGGCCGAGGAGCGGAAAGAAGGCCGCGCCGAGGAGGCGGCGCGTGCGGTGCTGACCGCGCTCAGGGTTCGTGGCATCGCCGTGCCGGACGTGGCGCGTGAGCGCATCCTGGCCGAGAAGGATCCGGAGACTCTGGAGCGATGGCATGAGCGGGCCATCGTCGCCGCGTCGCTCGCCGAGGTGCTCGACGGTCTGAGCTGAGCGATACCGGCCAACGACGGGCTGTCCAGGTCGCGGGCGTCGGTCGCGGCGCCTGCTTGAGCGCGGGTCTGCCGCCGCGGAACGCGCCCTGCGGCGAGGGGGGCGCACTTACTCCCTCGTGAAGGCCGAGAGGCGGCGCAGCAGCCCCGAGAGCTGCGGATACATGTCCCGGTAGATCCCCAGCAGCGCCGCGTAGCGCCCCCGGCGCGCGGCATCGGGATGGAACGTCGCGGTGGCGGTCCCGCGCATCGCCCGCGCGGCCGCCTCGATGCTCCCGGCCAGCCCGGCGCCGGCGGCCGCGCACATGGCGGCGCCCAGGCACGCCGCCTCGACCGTCTCGGACCGCTCGATGGCGACGCCCGTCGCGTCGGCCATCACGGCGCACCAGAGGTCGCTCGCGGCCACGCCGCCGACCGCGGCGAACTCCGCGACCTCGATCCCGGCCGCGCCCCGCATCAGGTCCAGCACCAGGGCCTGCTCGAGCGCGACGCCCTCGATCAGGGCGCGGTAGACGTGGCCGCGCCCGTGCGCGTCCGTGAGGCCCAGGATCGCGCCGCGGGCGTCGGGATCCCAGTGGGGGTTCATGGCGCCCTCCCAGTAGGGCAAGAGCAGCAGGCCGTCGCTGCCGGGCGGCAGCGACGCCGCCTCGGCCTCGAGCGCGGCCATCGCGGCACCGTCGCGCGGATCGACGCCCAGCTGGCGGCGCAGGTACCAGTCCGAGAGCAGCGCCCCGCTGCGCAGGCTGCTCTCCAGCACGTAGCCGCGGCCGGAGGCGCTGGTCATGGTCCGCCACGCCGGGTCCTGCCGCGGCTCGGCGCAAAAGACGCCGAAGACCACCGCCGTGCCCAGGTTCAGGTAGGCGCGCCGCGGGTCCAGAGCGTCCACGCCGAGCCCCGCCATCTGGCCGTCGCCGCCGCCGGCCAGCACCGGCGTGCCCTCGCGCAGGCCGGTGGCCGCCGCGGCGGCCGCCGACACAGCGCCGAGGGGCGCGCCGGGAGGGAGCGCCTCCGGCAGCCGGTCGGGCGTGATGCCTGCCGCGGCGCAGAGCTCCTCGGACCAGCGGTGCGCGCCGATGTCGAAGAGCGCGAGCGGGTCGGCGCTCGCCCAGCTGGTGCGGGCGCGCCCGGTCAGCGCCTGCACGAGGTACGCCTGCACGTCGCAGAAGAGGGCCGTGCGGCGGTGGGTGTCCGGCTCCTCGCTGGCCAGCCAGGCGATCTTGGGCAGCGCCGGGCCGAAGTCCGCGGCCTTGCCGGACAGCGCCCGCAGGCGGTCTCGCCCGATGCGGTCGATCAAGGCGCCGAGGTGCCCGCGCGCGCGGCCGTCCAGCCAGAGCATGGCGGGGCGGAGCGGCTCGCCGTCGGGACCGAGGCAGGCGAAGGTCTCGCGCTGGTGCGCGATCGCGAGGCCAGCGATGCGGCCCGGGTCCACCGCGGCGGTGACGCCGGCGACCGCCTGGCACAGGGCAGCCCACCAGTCCCGGGGATCCTGCTCGAATCGCTCAGGGGCCGGCCGGGCCAGCGAGAGCGGCGCGCGGCCGGCGGCGTGCAAGCGCCCCTGGACGTCGAAGGCCGCCGCCTTGGCCGCGGTGGTGCTCAGGTCGATGCCGAGGACGAGGTCGGCCGGCATGGCGCCGTCAGCGCCCCGGAACGCAGGATTGACAAGCGATCACGGGCGCAGACTACAGTAGGAAATCGCGCCGGCACAATCGTCCAGCGCGGCGCCGCCGGGTAGTGGTCGCATTTGCCCGGAGAGAGTTCACATGAAGGCGGGAAGATCATTGATCTTTTCTTCCCGCCTTCCCGCCTTCATGTTCAAACACGACCACTACCCGCCGCCGGGGAGCCGGCGGCGTCTTGAAAGGGAGACTCGAACGGTGCGCGCAACCTTCATTCACGGCATCCGTGATGTCCGGCTCGGCGAGGTCGAACCTCCGCTGCCTCGCGAGGGGATGGTGACGATCCAGGTCGCGGGCTGCGGGATCTGCGGCAGCGACCTGCACTATTACCTGGAGGGCGGGATCGGCGCGGCGCAGGTCCGGGCCCCCTTCGTGCCAGGGCACGAGTTCGCCGGCTGGGTCGTCGACGACCACCCGGCGCTGGGCCTGTCGAGGGGGCAGCTGGTCGCCGTCGACCCCGCGCACGCCTGCGGCCGCTGCGAGTGGTGCCACCGCGGCCACGTGAACCTGTGCCCGCACGTGGAGTTCCTCGGTGCGCCGCCGCTCCACGGCGGCATGGCGGAGCGGCTGGCGGTGCGCCCCGAGCAGCTGGTGCCGGTCCCCCGCAGCTTCTCGGTGCGAAAGGCCGTGATGCTGGAGCCGCTGGGCGTCGCGATGCACGCGATGGACCTGGCGCGGCCCCACCTGCAGGAGACGGTGGCGGTGCTGGGGTGCGGGCCGATCGCGCTGTGCCTGGTCCAGCTCGCGCGCCTGGCCGGCGTCGCGCGCGTCTTCGCGGTCGACCCTGTCGCGTACCGGGCCGAGGCCGCGCGCCGGCTGGGCGCGCACGACGCTGCGCCGACGTTCGCGGCCATCGCGGAGTGGACGGGCGGCCGCGGGGTCGATCTCGTGATCGAGGCGACGAACTCGCCCGAGGGCTTCCACCACGCGGCCGAGGCCGCGCGCATCGGCGGGCGGATCCTGCTGGCGGGCATCCCCGAGGGCGATCGCTATTCGCTGCCGGCGGCGCTGTGCCGCCGCAAGGGGCTGAAGATCAAGTTCTCCCGGCGCATGGGGCACGTGTACCCGCGGGCGATCCGCCTGGTCGCCGACGGGGCGGTGGACGTCGAGTCCATCGTCACCCACCGGTTCGATCTGTCCGAGGCCGAGAAGGGCTTCCGCCTGCAGGCGGATTGCCAGGACGGGGCGCTGAAGTCGATCATCGTTCCGGGCGAAGGCGACACGCCGTTCTGATCGGGGTCCTCGCGCGGGATCTCCAGGCGAGGCAGCGCGGCTCTCCTTCTTCCCTTCGATCCATGTCACACGAGCTAGACCCACTTCGTCATTGTGACGGCGAGCGCGGGGTCACAGGAGCAAGGCACCGGTCGCTCGCGTGATCGACAAGGGAGAAAGACATGAAGATCGTGGTTATCGGTGGAACCGGCCTGATCGGGACGAAGCTCGTGCGCAGGCTCCGCGAGCGGGGCCATGAGGTCGTCGCGGCGTCGCCTTCCACGGGCGTCAACAGCCTCACGGGCGAGGGGCTCGCCGCGGCGCTCGCGGGGGCCGAGGTCGTGGTCGATGTGGCGAACGCGCCGTCGTTCGAGGACAAGGCGGTCCTCGCCTTCTTCGAGACCTCGGGCCGCAACCTGCTCGCCGCCGAGGCCGCCGCGGGCGTCAGGCATCATGTGGCGCTCTCGGTGGTCGGCACCGATCGAATGCTCGGCAGCGGCTATTTTCGCGCGAAGATGGCGCAGGAGGCGCTGATCGAGGCCTCCGGGATCCCCTACACCCTCCTGCGGGCCACGCAGTTCTTCGAGTTCATGGACGGCATCGCGCGCTCCAGCGCCGACGCCGAGCGGGTCCGCCTCTCGTCGGCGCACCTGCAGCCGATCGCGGCCGAGGACGTCGCCGAGGCCCTGGCCGACGTCGCGCTCGGGGCGCCCGTGAACGGGATCCTCGAGGTGGCCGGCCCCGAGCGGCGCCCGCTCGCCGAGTTCGTCGGCAAGTACCTGAGCGCGAAGAAGGACCGCCGCGAGGTGATCGCCGACGCGGAGGCGCCCTATTTCGGTCTCCGGATCGACGATCGGTCGCTCACCCCGGGCGACGGCGCGCGCGTCATGCCGACGCGCTTCGACGACTGGCTCGCCCTGTCGCTGGCCGGCGCGGCGTGAGGCATCCGGTGGGACGCTCGAAGCAAGCTATCGATCGTATCCCTGCGGGGCGTGATCAGCGCCGCCCGAGCGGCTTCACGACGAGCGCCCCGGTCTTGACATAGCGCTCGTAGACGACACGCAGCTCCGCGTCGTCGAGCCCCTGCTCGTCGTCGATGAGGTAGACCCCGCGCTGCGGGTCGCGGTAAACGTTCGCCTGGAACTCCTCCCAGCTCATGATTTCGTCTCGGTCCGGCGTGGACTCGTCGGACTCGGACGAAGTGGAGGGCTCCGTGCCGCCGCAACCGGCGAGCGCGAGCGCCACCACGGGCACGCAGAGAAGCACAGACAGGGAGCTCGCGACGCGGCTCCTGGACAGACGCCTCGAAGACGATCCTCGATTCATGGAAACACCTCTCACGGCAAGGTCACACGTTGCTGGCAACCAGGAGATCCTGCCGGCGGCGATTCGACATTCAGCGCCGACAGCATCTGGCATATTTACACAGGAATCGAGGGACATGGAAGTCCCATGCGGGAGTGGCAGGGCACTTTAGTTGCCGCGTCGCCGCCAGCGGGGGGGGCGGTCTCAGCGCTGATTGCGCCTTGCGAGCCAGGAGGATGAAGAGAAGCGCGCACAGCGTCTGCCACAGGTCGTGTAAATCGAATGAATCCGGCGCGCCTGGGCTACCTCGGCCCCATCATGGCGCGCGTCGGAGGGGGTCGACTTGGCTCCGGGGTCCGCGGGGTGGTGACGAAGTGATTTTCACCCGCTTCCTCTGTACCCTCTTCGTTCGCGGGGAGGTCTTGTCACGATGCTTTCCCCCTCGATGGTCGTCGCGAGCGCGAGCGACCCGTGCTGCGCTCCGGAGCGAGCCGAGGCGATGATCAGAAGCTGACGACGAGCTCGCCGCCTGCCGTGGCGTTGTTGCCCTCGAGGAGCTCGGGGACCTCGCCGTAGGCGTCCACGATGGCCCCGAGCGTGTAGGTGTCCACCGGGAGGTAGGTGTCAGCGGGGACGACGAGGCTCTCGCACTGGCCTACGGCGAGGCCTGGCACCCAGGCGCCTCCGGCGAGGAAGTCGGCCGTCGTGATCGTCGCGCCGGCGGACAGCCGGACTTCCACCATGGTGCCGTAGCTCGGGGCCGTCCCCTGGTTGCAGACGGTGATCGAGGCGTCGAAGAGGCTGCCCTGCGTGACGCTCGGCGGGCCGCTCACCGCCGAGACGACGAGATCGGGGCCGTGGCCGATGGCCATGAGCTCGCCGGCGGCGGCGTTGTTGGTCTCGATGAGCTCCTGGACCGGGCCGTTCAGGTCCACGATCACGCCGAGGTGGTAGGCGCCGTCGGGGGCGTAGGCGCCGGCGGCCACGGTGACGCTCTCGCACTGGCCAGGGCTCAGCCCGGGGACCCAGCCGTTGCCGACATGGATATCCGAGGGCGTGACCGTCCCATCCGACGACAGCAGCACATCGACGCTCGTACCTCCGCTCGGGGTGGTGCCCTGGTTGCACACGGTGACGATGGCGTCGAAGCCGCCGCCCGGCGCGGCGGTCGATGGGCCGCCCACGGACGCGATGAGATCCGGCTGGTAGCCGACGCCGAACACGCCGCTTGCGTTGGTGTTGTTGGTCTCGATGAGCTCTTGAGTCGAGCTGAAAGGGTCCACGACGGCGGCGAGGCGATAGGCGCCGTCGGGCACCGCCGAGTAGGCGGGGATGGCCACGACCGTGCACTGGCCAGGATCCAGGTACGACACCGGCGCGCCCCCGGCGATCACACCGGCGCTGGCCGTCTGGTCGCTGGCCGCCAGTCGCAGCTCCACATCGGTGCCGTAGCTCGGCTGCGTGCCCTGGTTGCAGACGGTGACCTCGGCGTCGAAGCTGCTGCCTGGCAGGGCGCTGGACGGGCCCTCCACCGCGGAGATGATGAGGTCCGGCCGATAGCCGACGCCGAGCACGGTGCCCGCCGCGGCGTTGTTGGTCTCGATGAGCTCGACGAGCGATTCGCCCGGGTCCACGATCGCCCCGAGGTGGTGGGCGCCGTCGGGCCCATAGGCGCTCGCGGGGACGAGCACGGAGGTGCACTGTCCAGGGCTCAGGCCGGGCACATAGCCGCTCCCGGCGTGGATGTCCGCGGGCGAGATCGCGTCGTCGCTCGACAGGAAGAGCTCGAGGTCGACCCCGTAGCTCGGGGACGTGCCCTGGTTGCAGACGGTGGCGAAAGCGTCGAAGACGCTGCCCGGCATGGCGCTGGGCGGGCCGCTGACCGCCGAGACGACGAGGTCGGGCTGGAAGCCCACACCGATGAGGTCGCCCGAGGCGGCGTTGTTCGACTCGATCAGCTCTTCGTGCCAGTCGTTCACATCGACGATCGCTCCGAGGTGATACGCGCCATCGGGAACATAGGCGCTCGCGAAGACGGGCACGGAGGCGCACTGCCCGGGTGCCAGGAAGGGGACCATGCCGGCGCCAGCGTGTGTGTCGTCTTCCGTGATCGCGGCGTCGCCGGACAGGTAGAGCTCCACGTCGCTGCCGTAGCTCGGCTGCGTGCCCTGGTTGCACACGGTGACGGACGCGTCGAAGACGCTGCCCGGCATGGCGCTGGGCGGGCCGCTGACCGAGGAGATGATGAGGTCGGGCCAGTTGCCGACGCCGATCACGGCGCCCACCTCGGCGTTGTTCGTCTCGATGAGCTCGGGAACCCAGTTGTCCCGGTCGACGATCGCGCCCAGGTGATAGGCACCGTCGGGCACGTACGCGCTCGCCGGGAAGGTCACGGCGGCGCACTGGCCCGGATCCAGGTACGGCACCGGACCGCTGCCAGCAGGGGAATCCGCCATGGTGAGGGTCGCGTCCGCAGAGAGCAGCAGCTCCACCTGGGTGCCGTAGCTCGTCTGTGTGCCCTGGTTGCAGACCGTGACCGACGCGTCGAAGCTTCCGCCAGGGATGATGCTCGGCGGCCCGCTCACGGACGAGACGACGAGGTCGGGCCAGTAGCCGACGCCGATCAGATCGCCCGGCGCCGCGTTGTTGGTCTCGATCAACTCGGGCTGCCAGTCGTACGGATCGACGAGCGCGCCGAGGTGATAGGCGCCGTCGGCCACATACACGCTGGCGGGGATCGTCACGGCCGCGCACTGGCCGGGATCCAGGTAAGGCGTCGGCGCGCCGCCCGCGAGCGCGTCGGCCTCCGTGATCGTGGCGTCGGCGGACAGGCGCAGCTCCACCATGCTGGAGCCCGGGGTCATGCCCTGGTTGCAGACGGTGATCTCCGCGTCGAAGCCGCTGCCCGGCAGGACGCTGGGCGGGCCGCTCACGGAAGCGACGGTGAAGTCAGGCAAGGTGCCGATGCCGATCGGAGCGCCTGAGGCCGCGTTGTTGGTCTCGATGAGCTCGGGGACCCAGCCCTGCGGGTCGACGATCGCGCCGAGGTGGTAGGCGCCCTCGGTCACATAAGCGCTCGCCGGGAAGGTCACGGTGGCGCACTGGCCCGGATCCAGGTAGGGCACAGGACCGCCGCCGGCGAGGAAGTCGGCGGTCGTGACCGTCGCATCCGCGGAGACGCGCAGCTCGACGTGGGTGCCGTAGCTCGTCTGCGTGCCCTGGTTGCAGACGGTGACCGACGCGTCGAAGCCGCCGCCGGGGAACACGCTCGGCGGCCCGCTCACGGCGGAGACGATGAGATCCGGCAGATAGCCCACGCCGAGCAGCCCGCCCGACGCGGCGTTGTTGGCCTCGTTCAGCTCTTCTTGCCAGTCGTACAGATCGACGATCGCGCCGAGGTGATAGGCGCCGTCTGGCACGTAAGCGCTCGCAAGGACGGTCACGGCAGCGCATTGCCCCGGATCCAGGTACGGCGTCTGGGCGCCGCCGGCGGGCGGGTCGGTCCCCGTGATGTTGTCGTCGGCTGACAGGCGCAGCTCCAGGGCTGCGCTGTAGCTCGGGGTCGTGCCCTGGTTGCAGACGGTGACGGCGGCGTCGAAGCCGCTGCCCGGAACGGCGCTCGGCGGGGCGCTCACCGAGGTGACGATGAGATCTGGCCGATAGCCGATGCCGACCACCTCGCCAGCTGCGGCGTTGTTGTTCTCGATGAGCTCGGGGACGCTGCCGTACCGATCGACGATCGCGCCCAGGTGGTAGGCGCCGTCAGGCGCGTAAGCGCCCACGTGGAGCGTTCGCGTGGTGCACTGCCCCGGATCGAGGTACGGCACCGCATCGACGCCGATGGGCACGTCGTTCGCCGTGATGATCCCGTCCGAGGAGAGGTACAGCTCCACGTCGCTGCCATAGCTCGTCTGCGTGCCCTGGTTGCAGACGGTGACCGAGGCGTCGAGGATGCCGCCAGGCATCGCGCTCGGCGGCCCGCTCACCGAGGACACGATGAGGTCCGGCTGGTAGCCGACGCCGATCACGCCGCCCGCCGCGGCGTTGTTCGCCTCGATGAGCTCGACGACCCAGTCCGGGGCGTCCACGATCGCGCCCAGCGTGTACGCGCCGTCGGGCACGTACGTGTTCGCGGGGATGGTCGTGGAGAAGCACTGTCCGGGGCTCAGGTAGGGCACATGGCCGGCTCCGATCGGGAAATCGGCGGGCGTGATCTCGCCATCGGGCGAGAGCAGGAGGTCGACGTCGGCGCCGTAGCTCGGCTGCGTACCCTGGTTGCAGACGGTGACCGACGCGTCGAACCAGGCGCCGGGCCCCTGGCTCGGCGGCCCGCTCACCGCCGAGACGACGAGGTCCGGCTGGTAGCCGACGCCGAGCAGCCCGCCCGCCAGCGCGTTGTTGGACGTGATGAGCTCCGCGTACCAGCCGTTCTCGTGCGCGATCGCGCCGAGATGATAGGCGCCTTCGGGGACACTGGCGCTGGCGGGCATGATCACCGACTCGCACTGGCCAGGATCCAGCCATGGAACCGGAATGCCGCCGAGGAGGTGATCCGACGGCTCGATCGCGGCGTCCGGCGAGAGGAGCACATCCACGAGCGCGCTCTGGCTCGGCGTCGTGCCCTGGTTGCACACCGTGGCCTGGACCTCGAAGCCGCCGCCGGGGGGCGCGCTCGGGGGGCCGCTCACGGCCGAGACGATGAGATCCGGGCCGTAGCCGATGCCGATCTCGCCTGCGACCGCCGCGTTGTTGGTCTCCGACAGCTCGATCACCTGCTCGAACGAGTCCACCACGACGCCGAGCGTGTACGCGCCATCGGGCACGGCCGCGGCGGTCTGGACGCCGAGCTCGACGCATTGCCCCGCGTCGAGATACCCCAGCGGCGCATAGCCGGTGATGGGATCCGACGGTGTGATGATGTCGTCGTCCGACAGACTCACCTCGACCTGGGTGCTGTAGCTCGCCGAGTTGCCCTGGTTGCACACAGTGACCCACGTCGTGAAATAGCCGCCTGGCAGGACGCTGGGCGGCGCGCTCGCGCTCGAGATCACGAGGTCGGGCTCGTCGCCTGTGAGCGCCCCGGTCGCGGCCCCGATCGGCTCGGGATCGTCAGGGGGTCCGCTGCTCCCGCACCCCACGGTCATCGCCAGCATGCCGAACACGAAGCACGCCCGTCGCACCAGAGATACTGTTAGGCTGAGCATAGAGAATCAGGAGAAGCTGGGGGCGCGTCCACGTCAAGGGGGTCGCGATTCTCGCTGGAGTTTCGCGGGATAGGGGCGTTGCGCCGGCACGAGGCGAGGGGCGCCTCCGCTTCCCTGGCGTCTTCGGTGGCGAGGCGCGCGCGCTGTGGCCTTGCGCTCACCGCGGGAACCTGAGAGAGGAGCTCCATGAACGGGAAGGTCTGCATCGTCACCGGCGGCAACACGGGCATTGGCAAGGAGACGGCCCGCGGCCTCGCGCAGCGCGGCGCGAAGGTGGTGCTGGCGTGCCGCGACACGGGCAAAGCGGAGGCGGCGCGCGACGACATCGCGCGCTCCACCGGCCGCAAGGACGTGGAGGTGATCGCGCTGGATCTCGGGAGCAAGGCGAGCATCCGCGCCTTCGGCGAGCGCTTCCGCGCCGCGCACGAGCGCTTGGACGTCCTGGTGAACAACGCCGGGGTGTGGCGGAGCGCGCGCGGCACGACCGAGGACGGGATCGAGGCGACGTTCGGGGTGAACCACGTGGGGACGTGGCTGCTCACGCAGGACCTCCTCCCGCTCCTGAAGAAGAGCGCGCCGTCGCGGGTCGTGGTCCTGTCCTCGAAGCTGCACTACCGCGGCCGGATGGACTGGGAGGACCTGCAGTTCGAGCGGCGAAAGTACGGCACGACCGCGGCGTACAGCCAGTCGAAGCTCGCGAACGTGCTCTTCACCAAGGCGCTGGCCCGGCGGCTCGAGGGCACCGGCGTCACGGTCAACGCCGTCCATCCGGGGGTGGTCAGGACGGACCTGATGCGCGATTATCCAAAGCTCCTGGTGAAGCTCTTCAACCTGTTCCTGCTCACGCCCGAGCAAGGGGCCGAGTGCTCGTTGCATGCGGCCACGGCGCCGGAGCTGGCCGGGGTGACGGGTGAGTACTTCGAGAAGAGCCGTATCAAGCCGGCGGCCGAGGCGGCGCTCGACGAGGCCGCGCAGGAGCGGCTCTGGAAGCTGACCGAGGCGCTGGCGGTGTAGCGCCCGCCGCGGCGCGCGGCCGAGCGCGACGCTCGCAGAGCAGGCAAAGGCACCGATGCTGCACGAACCCGAACGCCACGAGGCATTGAACTCCGTCGCATGGGACGAGGACGTCGCGCGCGACGCCATCCAGGGCATCGTTCGCGACACCGAGGCGCGCTCCTCGGAAGACGCGTACTGGCCGCTGCACCCGAAGGACATCGCGCCCGGCGACGACCCGAGCCAGCCGGCGCTGCCGCTCTACCACGGCGCTTCAGGCGTCATCTGGGCGCTGCGCTACCTGCATGCGGTGGGGGCGGCGCCGGGCGCGAGGCGCACTACAGAGCAGCTCGACGCGCTCTTGCCACGCAACCGCGCGTGGCTGGCCTCGATGCCGGGCGATGAGAGCGCCGCGTTCATGATGGGGGACACGCCCATCCTCCTGATGGCGCAGGGCGAGCGGCCCACCGAGGAACGAGCCGACCGGCTCGCGGCCCTCATCGAGCGCAACCTCGATCACCCGGCGCGCGAGCTGATGTGGGGGGCGCCCGGCACCATGCTGGCGGCGTCGTTCTTGCACGAGCGCTTCGGCGACGCGCGCTGGGCCGATCTCTTCCGCCGCACCGCCGCGCGCCTCTGGTCGCAGCTTCAGTGGTCCGACGAGCACGGTTGTCATTACTGGTCGCAAGACCTCTACGGCCGCCGAAGCACCTATCTCGACGCCGTCCACGGGTTCGTCGCGACCGCGCGTGCGCTCCTCCATGGCCGGCACCTCCTGGACGCCGGCGACTGGGCAGCCTGGGAGCAGGCCATCGCCACCACGATCGGGCGGACAGCCACGCGAGAAGGCAGGATGGCCAGCTGGCCAGCGCAGCTGGCTTTACAAGGCGATGCCCCGTACCCCCGGCTGATGCAGTTCTGCCACGGCGCGCCCGGCTTCGTCATCTGTCTTTCCGAACTCCCCAGCCCCACGCTCGACGAGCTCCTGTGGGCCGCCGGCGAGGCGACGTGGGCGGCCGGGCCTCTTTGCAAAGGCTCCAACCTTTGCCATGGCACAGGCGGAAACGGCTACGCCTTCCTCAAGCTCCACGAGCGCACGGGCGACGCGCTCTGGCTGGATCGCGCGCGCGCCTTCGCGATGCACGGCATCGTGCAGACGCAGGAGGACGCGCGCCGGTATGGACAGCTGCGCTACTCGCTCTGGACGGGCGATCTGGGGTTCGCGGTCTACCTCTGGGACTGCATCCGCGCCAAACCGGCTTTCCCGACGCTCGATGTCTTCTATCCGCCCGCGTAGCGAAGCCCTGGAGGCGCTGCGGTCACGCCTGGCTCAGCGGGTGTTGGAGCGGATCTCGCGAACGAAGAGAGAGTAACGCAAAGGCGCCAAGGCGCAAAGACGCAAAAATACACGAGATCTGTTCTTTTTTTTGCGTCTTTGCGTCTTTGCGTCTTTGCGCCTTTGCGTTGAATTCTCTCTCTCCGGATTCATTGCCAGGACGCCTGGCGGACGGAATTAGGGGCAGCTCGGCCGCCACGCGTCGTCGGCGAAGTACCTGGCGATGAGGTCGTGGAGCGGGCGATCGTAGTCGCGCAGCTCGGCCCGGGTGTCGATGTCGTTGTGGATCCCGTTCGTGGGGATCGCCTCGGTGTTGGCGTCGAACCAGGACTGGACCCCCTCGGCCCAGTATTCGTCCTTGTTCGTCGCCGCGTAGGTGTTCTCCCATTTCCCCGCCTGGAGCGCGGCATCGAACACGTCCTCGAGCTCCCCGTTGAACGTCGGCTCGACGAAGGCGATGCCCATGATCGCGATGGCGTGCGAGAACTCGTGCACGCCGCGTCAGGCACCTTCTCGGAGCTGATGACGGGAATCCCCGAGGCGTCGACGTACTTCTCGTAGAAAGGGTCGAACCCCAGGTCGGGCGGCATCTCCGAGACGCTCCCGCACTCGCCCTCGGGCTCTCCTCCTCCTCCGCCGGCCCCGGCGCCCGTCGCGGCGCTGGAGGTCGCGCCCTCCGCCGCGCTCGAGCTGGCCTCCGCGGCGCCGCCGGAGCCGCCGCTGCCGGCTGGACCCGCGCCGCCGCCGCCTGCGCCGCCCTCGCCGGCCGGCGGCTCAGAACAGGCGGCCAGGGCGCACGTGAGGAGAGCGATCAAAGCAACTCGTTCATGCACGCTTTCACGCATGCGCGCGAGGCTACAAGAGCTGAAGCCAGCATCCAAGTCGCGCGCCCGACGAATGGGCAGTTGATGGTGTCAGCCGGCGCGGCCCCCTGGCGGTGACGGCGCAGGAGCTGGCACAGCCCGGCGCACGGCGAGCCGCGCTGCGCGGTCGAAGCACTGGATTCCACGAGCTTTCTGCGTCGCGCCAGGCGCCGGTGCGCGCGGCACGCCGCGTGCTGGCGGAGCGGGCATGACGGTGCAGGAACGACGGGAGCACGCATGATGGAGCGCTCACCCAGCGATCACGTTCACCCTTTGTCCCAGCCGCGCATTGGTGCGGCCCTCCTGTCGCTCGCCCTTGGCGTCGGCTGCTCGGGCGAGACCCGGCTCCCGGCGGAGGAGCACCCACCGGAGACGAAGGTGTGCGACTTCGAGCTTCCTGTGGCCGCCTCGCCTGCGCTGAGCGGCGATCTTCGCATCAACGAGGTGATGACCGGCAACGACGGCGCCTGGGTCGACGAGGTCGGCGAGACGGACGATTTCATCGAGCTGATGAACATCGGCCAGCGCGCGCTCGATCTCGGGGAGTACGCGCTGAGCGACAAGTCCGGCAAGGCGACACGGCTGCCGAAGCTGACGCTCGGGCCGGGGCGAACGGCGCTGTTCTGGGCCGACGACACGCCGGAGCAGGGCCCGCTGCACCTGCCGTTCAAGCTCTCGAACTCGGGCGCGCGCGTGGCGCTGTGGTCGTCGTCGTGCCTGCTCGCCGACCTGGTGAATGTGCCGGAGCTGCCGCGCTCCGAGAGCTACGCGCGCTTGCCCGACGGCACGGGCGAGCTGTCGATCTGCCGCTATGCCACGCCCGAGCGAGAGAACGGCGAGACCTGCGGTCCGCCGGATCCGCCGAACCTCGACGACAGCATCCGTTTCGCGCCTTTCCAGTGGCCCGAGCCGTTCCCGGCCATCGCCGGGCCGCTGGTCATCTCCGAGCTCTCGCTGCGGCCCGCGGGGTTCGTCGAGGTGCTGAACGCGAGCGGCGCGCCCGTCGCGCTCGACGGCTTCGCGCTGCGCCTCGCGGCGCTCTCTCCGGGGCAGGCGCCGCCCGGCGCCGATGCGGGCGTGCTGCTCGCGTGGCCCGAGCCGTCCGCCGCGCTCGCGCCCGGGGAGCGGTTGAGCGTCCCGGTGGGCGCGAGCGACACGGCCGAGCTCGAGGCCTCGCCCGATTTCGAGGGCGTGGCGACGCTGTGGCGCGAGGACGGCCCGGAGCCGAGCGATCGCGTCGACTTCATGGCCTGGCCCGAAGGCGCGTCGCTGGCCCGCGTGCCCGACGCCACCGGGGCGCCGCGCTTCTGCGGGGCGGCGAGCCCCGGCGCCGCGAACGAGGGCTGCGCCGAGCTCCCGGGGCGGGAGCTCGCGAGCGGGCGCGCGCACCGGCTGGAGACGGCCGCGGACTTCGCCGAGCTGGCCGAGGGCGGCACCGCGGTCGGTGAGCTCGGCGTCAAGTTCGTCGTCGACATGGCCGCGAACGACACGGTGCACCTCCTGAGCACGCGCCAGTGGGCGCTCCACTACACGTTCGTCCGCGAGCAGATCCGGAAGGAGCCCCACCTCGATCGCTGCGATCCCGAGCAAGCCGCGGAGTTCAACGTCGGCTGGGGCTTGTTCAGCCAGACCGAGTACTTCCGGTCCGAGGGCCGTCGCTACCTCCTCGGCACGCTGGTCGAGCACACCAACGGAGCCAAGACCGTCGAGTTCTCGCCCGGCGACCAGATCGTCGGCGAGCAGATGCGGCGCGCGTTCTTCGCGGCGATGAAGGCGGTGCCCGACCCGGAGGCGTGGGCGATACGGCCCACCGAAGGGCGCCAGATCATCGAGCTGCGCGCGATCGAAGGGACCGCGCCCATCGTGGGGCCGAACGCGCCGTACAAGGGGCTCACGTACCAGTCGCTCAACCCGGCCGAGGGCTTTGGCACGCTGACGTTCGTTCCGGCGCGCGACCTGGAGACGGCCGAGCTCGGGCCGAACGTGATCGTGGTGACCGACGACGTGCCGAACGAGACCGCGTTCATGGGCGGCCTCATCACCGAGGCGTTCCAGACGCCGCTCGCGCACGTGAACGTGCTGGCGCGCGGCCGGGGCACGCCGAACATGGCCCTGCGCGGCGCGCGCGGCGACGCGCGCCTCAAGGCCCTGTTCGGCAAGCTGGTGCGGCTCGAGGTGCGCGCGTCGGACTTCGACATCCGCGAGGCCACCGCGCAGGAGGCGGACGCTTACTGGGAGAAGCGCAAGCCGACCGGCGCGCGGCTCGCGCCGGCACTCGACCGCTCCGTGCGCGGGATCGTGCCGCTCGACGCCGCGGGCTACGCCATGGGCGACAGCATCGGCGCCAAGGCGGCAGGCATGGCCGAGCTGTACCGCGTGAGTGGCGTGGGGCAATATTGCCCGCTCGACCTGCTGCCGCTGTACGTGCCGCCCGCCGCGTTCGCGATCCCGTTCTCGCACTACATGGATCATTTCGAGGCGAGCGGCGCGGCGGAGCTCCTCGCCGAGCTCGAGCAGGATCCCGAGTTCCGCGCCGATCCGCACGCGCACGCCGAGGGCCTGGCCGAGGTGCGGGCGCGGATGCTGGCGCACCCGGTGGACCCTGCGATCCTGAGCGAGGTCACGGGCGCGATCGAGCAGCGCTTCGGCGGCGACCGCGTGCGCCTGCGCAGCAGCAGCAACACCGAGGATCTCGCGACCTTCAACGGCGCGGGCCTGCACACGTCGACGAGCGGCGATCTGGACGCCGAGTCGAGCTCCATCGGGGACGCGCTGCGCACCGTCTGGTCGAGCCTGTGGAACACGCGCGCTTACGACGAGCGCGAGTTCGGCCACGTCGAGCAGGCGCGCGCGGCCATGGCCGTGCTGGTGCACCAGGCCTGGCAATCGGAGCGCGCGCAGGGCGTGGCGATCAGCCGCAACGCGCTCGACGCCACCCGCGACAGCCAGTACTACATCAACGCGCAGATCGGCGAGGCCTCGGTCACCAACCCCGCGCCTGGCGTGACCAGCGACGAGATCGTGTACACGCCGCCGCCCCGCACGATCAAGGCGGAGTACCACACGCGCTCGAGCCTGTCGCGCGGGCGCGACGTGCTGTCGTTCCCGGAGGTCCAACGGCTCGGGTGCGTGCTCGAGTCCGTCCACGCTCATTACCGGCCGCTGGTGGACCCGGAGGGGGAGAACCACCTCTACGCGATGCAGATCGAGTGGAAGCTGATCGGCCCGGAGCGCCGGCTGCTGGTCAAGCAGGCGCGGCCCTACAGCTTCGGCGCGCTGGAGGCGCCAGGCGACTGCCGCGAATACTAGGCTCGACGCCTCCCTCTCATTCGAGGAAGACCGTGATCGGATGCAAGCTCCTGGTGGCCGGGCGGTTCGCCGGATCCGTGAAGCAGGAAGGGTGGTAGATGCCGTTCTTGGGGGCAATGGGGTCGCAATAGCTGCTACACGGGCCAAGGAGCTGGATCTCCCCGCACGGCTGGATGGCGCCGGTCGTCTCGTCGATGTGCCCGGCGGCGCAGTCGCGAAGCGCCGCGCGTGAGCTCGCATCGTTCTCTGGAACATGGCAGGCATAGAGCGCCGGCGAGCTCCCGTAGATGTTGCCCCAGAACGCGCCCTCCTCCCTCGTGAACGTGGACACCTCCGGCGAGTTTTGCTTGTTGAGCGCCTTCGTGGGTCCACGCGAAGAGAGCGCGACCGAGACCCTGTAGTAGTTGGTGCGCGCCGCGAGGCACGCCGAGACCCAGCGCTGTCCGTCCCCATCCAGCGGGTCCCACGCCCAGCTCCTCGCGAGGCCGAGCACGCCTGTGTAGATCTCGTCGTGATAGACGCCAGAGGCGTCGATCCAGCCGAAGCGGAATGATTGCGAGCTTTCGAGGGCGCATTCGACGGCGTACCTCAGGTGCTCGCGTGAGATCGCGCCGTTCGGCCCGGGGTCCAGGATCGCGGTCAGCGCCTGCGAGCCAAGGGAGATGACGCTCAAGGCGCCGATGGCCAGCGCGTTGGGATTGAGCGCGTTGGGGTTCAGCGCGTTGGGATTGAGCGCGTTGGGATTGAGCGCATTGTCGGCCTCCAGCGCGCTCTGCGCTTTGCCCAAGGGCTCTTCCAGCCACTCTCCGTCCTCGCCGCATCCGGTTCCGGCCAGAACGATGAGCGGTATCAGACCTACCATGGTATTTCGAGCCATATCAGTCCCCCACTGAAAGGCTGCAATTCTGGTAATAATGGCAGAGTTTACTGAGGGTGTCGAGTGAGCGGGTCGAAGTAATGGCGTGAGGTCTGACGGACAGACGTCTGGAGCGTGAGGGG
Source organism: Sorangium sp. So ce281 (assembly GCF_051527395.1). Classification (NCBI taxonomy): domain Bacteria; kingdom Pseudomonadati; phylum Myxococcota; order Polyangiales; family Polyangiaceae; genus Sorangium; species Sorangium sp. So ce281. The sequence goes on along the minus strand of NZ_CP150322.1, from coordinate 7,064,862 downwards.
GACTTCGATGGCGTCCTCTGTTCCGCCCCTGGACGATCTCGGGTACGTCGTTGGCGGCGAGGAGTTGGCGGCGAGGAGTTGGCGGCCAGGAGTTGGCGGCGAGGAGGTTGACCGGCGCTCGGCGCGGGGGCGCCTCGGCGGTTCCTCCGGTGCTTGTCGAGCGTTTACAGGCGCGCCGTCGACCGTTAGTTTCGCGAGCAGCGAGGTGCCCATGTCCACATCTGCCGAAGATCCGACGTCCGACGAATCCCTTACCCCCGTGCGCTGGGGCGTCCTCGGGGCGAGCCACTTCGCGTTGACGGTCAGCCTGCCCGGCATGAAGCGGGGGCCGCTGACCCAGCTCGCCGCGCTGGCGTCGCGCGACATCGGCAAGGCGCGCGAGGCCGCGCGGTCGCTCGGGATCCCGAAGGCGTACGGCAGCTACGATGAGCTGCTCGAGGATCCGGAGATCGACGCCGTCTACAACCCGCTGCCCAACCACCTGCACGTGACGTGGACGGCGCGCGCCGCCCGCGCCGGCAAGCATGTCCTGTGCGAGAAGCCGATCGCGCTCAGCGCGAAGGACGCCGAGGCGCTCGTCGACGTCCAGCGCGAGACGGGCAAGCTGATCGCCGAAGCGTTCATGATCCGCAACCACCCGCAGTGGCAGCAGGCCAGGGACTGGGTGCGAGGCGGCCAGATCGGCGATCTGGTCAGCGTCCAGGCGGCGTTCTCGTACTTCAACCGCGACGCTGCCAACATCCGCAACAAGAAGGAAGTCGGGGGCGGCGCGCTCTACGACATCGGCTGCTACGCGGTGAACACGTCGCGCTTCCTGTTCGGACGCGAGCCCGTGCGGGCGCTCGCGCTCGTCGAGCGCGATCCCGAGTTCGGCACCGATCGCGTGACCTCGGGCCTCGTCGACTACGGCGGCGCGCACCTGACGTTCACGTGCAGCACGCAGGCGGTGGCCTACCAGCGCGTGAACGCGCTCGGTACCAGGGGGCGCCTCGAGATAGAGATCCCGTTCAACGCCCCCGCCGACCAGCCGTGCAAGGTCTTCCTCGATGACGGCTCGACGCTGAACTGCAGCTCGGCCAGGGTCACCTCGTTCCCCGCCGTCGACCAGTACCACCTGCAGAGCGAGGCGTTCTCGCGCGCCATCCGCGCGGGCGGTCCGGTCGAGAATTCGATCGAGGTCGCGGTGGGCAACATGCGGGTCATCGACGCGCTCTTCCGTTCCGTCGAGAGCGGGCGCTGGGAGAGGGTCTAGCGGCGCGTCAGCGCGTGACGGCGCCGAGCTCCACGAAGGCTCCGTCGGTCATGACCACGAAGGGGCGCTCGTCGAAGGTCAGACCGCCCTTGCCGTCGTGGTCGACGATCTGCAGCTTGCCCATGCCGTAACCCATCGGGCCGCGCGCGTAGTAGTGCGCCTGCAGGGTGTACCGGCTCGCTCGCTGCTCCCGGGGCGCGCGGATGGTGAAGCACTCGGGCCCGTAGCCGGTGGTCACGTCGGCGTAGAGGCGCCCGCCGCCTGGCAGCGCCGGGTCGCCGTAATAGGCGTGGCCGCCGCGGTCGTCCCGGATGTGGAAGTCGACGTCGTTGGCGTCGGTCTCCCAGTTCAGCACGAAGCGGAGCGAGGGCGCGCTTTCGAGCGCGGCGCCGGCCTTCGCGAGCCGGGCCAGGATGGCCGCCCGGCGCGCGGGCTCCGCCTTGAGCCACGCCGCGGCGACCAGGCCGAGATCCTCGCGCAGGATGTTCTGCACGCCCACGAAGCGCCCCGGCGGGTAGCGCCGCGCGACGCCCGCCGCGAGCGCGTCGAAGGCGGCGGCGTGCTCGCCCCGCTTGAGGCGGGCGAACGCGAGCAAGCGGTGGCTCGCGGGGTGGTCGGGGCGCTGCTCGCGCGCCTTCTCGTAGGTGTCGACCGCCAGCTCGAGGCCGGCGCCGCCCGCGAGCCGCTCGAGGCGCGCGCCGGCGAAGCGGCGGAGGTCCGCGCGCGCCGGGAACAGATCGATCAGCGATCCGTACGCGCGGGCGGCGCCCGGCGTGTCGCTCGCCGCCTCGAGCGCCTCGCCGAGCGCGACGAGCGCGAGCACGTCGCCGGGGGCCTCCGCGTGCCAGGCCCGGGCGTCGCGCGCGGCGGCCGGCGCGTCGCCCCGGGCGAGGGTGTCGTGGATCTGCTTGAAGCGGCCGGTGTACGGCTCGGATCGAGGGGGGGCGGCGTCGTCGGCCGCGGCCGGCGCGGGCGCGGGCGCGCCGCTCGGGGGCGGCGAGAACAGGAGCGGGTACACCACGTCGACGCTGCCGCCCTCGGGCGCGGGGAAGGTGAGGTCGCGGAAGGCGCGGACCACGCAGGAGACCGCGGCGCTGTCGGGCAGATCGGAGCCGCCGTCGCGCGCGTTGACGAGCGCGCCGCGCGGGTCGATGGTGAAGCGCACGACGACGCGGCCTTGCAAGCCCGCGTCGCGCTGGAGCCCGTGCTCGTAGCAGAGGCGGAAGCGGCCGAAGCTCTGGCGGACGATGCGCTGGATCACCTCGGGCGGGAGGCGGCCGCTCACCTGGGTGGCGCCCGCGCGGACCTGCGGCGCCCTGGTCCGGTGGTCGCCGGCGAGGCGGCCGTGCCCGCTGCCGAAGCCCTGGCCGGTGCCCGTGGCCGACATGGCGCTCGGCGCGGGCGCCGCGGCCCCGCTGCCGTGGCCAAGGGTGCCGATCTCGCCGAGGCCGATGCCCTCGCCGCGGCCGCCGCCGCCCTCGCCGACGCCCGATAGCCCGAGCCCGCCGGCGCCCGACGGCGCGAGCACGTCCGCGCCGAAGGTGTATTGGCTGTCCGCGCCCGCAGGGGGCGCCGGCGGCGCCGGGGGAGGGCGCAGGGCAGCGCTCTCGCCAGGGGAAACGCCGGCGCCCTGCTCGGAGAGCACCTCGGCGCGCTTGCCAGGCGAAGCGCCGGCGACCGGGCTCTGGGCCGGCGCGGGGGCCGGCGGCTTCCCGGCCTGCGGCCGCGAGCGCTTCCGCACGGCGACGCGGCCGCCCTCCACGGTCAGGATGTCGGAGAGCCCTCGCCGGGCGATGTCGAAGCGCGCGTAGTCGTGCTCGGTCTCCAGCACGAGCAGCGCGGTGTACGGGCTCAGCACCCGGTGCGCGATCGAGAGGTCGATGATCTGCTTGCGGATCGCGTCCTTGTCGCCCCCGGCGCCCTCTCGGGCGAGGAGGCCGTCGATCTTCGCCCGGGCCCAGGAGCGCTCGAGCAGCGGGCGCTCCACGCCGCGGAGGTCGGGCGTCGTGGTGCGGCCGTCGACCGTGAGCCGGACGGGCAGCTCGGCCGGCACCTCGGCGTAGACGAGCGCCTCGTCGCCGGGCTGCACGCCGTTCAGGGTGCGGGGCCAGACCCAGCGCGCGCCCTCGATGTTCACCGCGATCCCCGAGCGCGTGGCCGAGCCGAGGCGCCGCTCGATCTCGGCGGCGCCGCGCGCGCCGTCGACCACGGCGCCGTCGCGGGGCAGGCCCGCCGCGACGAGCTGCCGCAGCGCGGCCTCGTCGCGGAGGCCGCCGAGCGCGACCGCGTCGAGCCGCTCGACCCCCGCGCCCCGCAGCGCCGCCGCGGCGCCGCGCAGCGCGCCCGGCGCGACCTCGCCCGCCGTCGCGATGCCGTCGGAGAGCAGCACGACGCGCCGCTGGCCGCGGGCGCGCGCGCGTTCGCCGGCCCAGCGGAGCGCGCGCCCGAGATCCGAGGCGCCGAGGGCCTGCCGCTCGCGGATGCGCGCGATCTCGACCTCGCCGAACGCCGACGCCGCGCCGTCGAAGACGGGGGAGACGGCCTGGTCGTAGCAGGCGACGGTGAGCGGTGCGCCCGGGCCGCCCGCCTGGGCGACCGCCCGCGCGATGGCCGCGAGCACGCCGAGCTGCTCCTCGAGCCCGAGCGCGCGTGAGGCGCTCGTGTCCACGAGGATCACCGCGGAGGCGAGCGGATCGGGCCGCGCGTCCACCGGCGCGCTCACGCGGGCGAGCACGAGCTCGCCGCTGCGCAGGCCGCCACGCGCCTCGATCGACGTGAGCCGCGCGGGATCCACCACGAAATCGGCCTCGGGCGCGGCGTCGTTCCGGCGCAGCGCGTGGACGGGCGCCGCGGCGCCGGCGACGGTGGCCTCGATGTCGAGGCGGCTCACCGTGGGCAGGCCGCGCAGCGGGACGGCGAAGGGCGCGTCCGGGCGGAGCTCCTGGGAGTACGCGAGGACGATGTGCTTCACGCCGCGCGCCGGGATGGGGAAGACCCGCGCGCTCACCTCGTTGCCCGCCGCCTGCTCGAGCAGCGCAGGGTCCTGCTTGCGGTGGAGGAAATCCTCGTACGCCTCGCGCGCGCGCTGCCGCTCGACGACCTCGCCCTCCTGCCACCGGTCGTCGATCTTCATGGCGAGGCGCCCGACGCTCGCGCCGGGCGGCAGCGTCACGCTGAAGGTGCCCTCGAGCACGCGATCCTCGGGGTTCTCGAAGGTGAGGTGCAGCTCGGCGAGCGCGAGCGGCGCCTCGATCACCGCGCGGCCGGTGAGCGCGACGAGGCGCAGCCCGGTGCCGTCCGCGGCGGTGAGCCGGAACGGCGCGGCCTCGGCGCGGCGCGCCGCGACGGCGACGGCGACGGCCGGCGCGGCGGGCAGGGGGAGCGGCGCGGCAGGCCCGGGCCCGCGCGAGAGCGAGGCGGGGGTGGCGGGCGGCGAGGGGCTGTCGGCGCAGCTGAGGAGGGCAGGGACGAGGGCGGCGATCGCGGCGAGCGCAGCGCGGCTGCGGAGGAGGGCTCTGGGCACGGGGGATCTCCGGTCGTTGCGCGGTGGGCCGAGCCGGAGCGCGGGCCCGCCGGCGGTGGGGCTGGGCGATCGACAGCCCGGGCGGGCCTGAAGTTCCCGCCTCGCGCCGCTCAGTCGCCAGTTCGAGCAGGTCCGTCGTGGTTCATCGAGTGGCGCTGAGCGCGCAAGGCCCCGTCCGGCATGGCCAGTTCCAGGTACGACAGCACCGGCGCACCGGCGTCGGCTAACCGTGTACGCCCGCTCTCGTCGCGAGCTCGTACACTTGCGCGGCCCAGGCCAGGACCGCGTGCGCAGCGCGGGCGGCGGGGTCCTTCGCGCTCATCGCGTCGAGGATTGCGAGTACCCGCCGCCGCCCTTCTTCGTCGCCGTCGACCCAGCGGTTCATCGCTTCCTCGAGCGGTGAGATGCGGCAGATCGGCGCGCGGTCTTCGGGCGCTTCAGGCTCGCTCTGCCATCCGGGAGTCGCCTCGTCCAGGACCGATCGAGCGAACGAGAGGAGCGCCGTCGCCACCTTGCCCGTCGGAGCGCTGTTGTAGGCATTGAATCCTTCTTCGATGAGCGCCTGCACGTGCTCCTTGCTCAACGGGACAACACGCCATTCCATTCGTTGAATCAATGGTTCGAGCTTCGATCTTTGGTCCTCGGATTCCACTCATCCCCCGCTTCCTACGCCCGGCAGGGTCGTGTTCAGCGGTGAGCGCTCGACGTCCTCCCAGTCGGATCCGCGTGCAGGGCTATCGCCACCCTCTTCGTGCTGTAGCGGGAAGCTCGTCAGGCCGGCAGCGCGACGCGCGGGCTCGGCCCCCGCCCCGGCGCGAGCGGGGAGCGGCGATCGCAACCGCACCGCTGGCTTGGCTGTGGATGGTCAGCCGACCCGTCAGCGAAGCTGCCTGAGCATCTCTTCGCGCTCCGTGGCGAGCCGACCGCGCGAGAACTCCTCCGCGTGTGCCTCGAGCAGCCGGTGCGCCTCGAGATCCGCCTCTGGGCTGCGAGCCTCGATGGCCGTACGGGCCTGGCTGATCAGGCTCCTCTCGCGCGCCGCCGCTCGCCCGCCTCCCTCGCATCGAAGGGCGCCGCCCTGGCGAGGTCCTCCGCGAGATCGCCGTCCTGGCGCAGACGACCGAGGACGGCGGCGGGTAGGCCCGCCGTTCTCGACGCCGAGGCCCGCCGCGATCGAGTGCTCTCAACCGAGGCGCGCGCCGTCTTGCAGGTGCTCGACGCGACCGGTACCACGTCAACTGCGACAAACAGCCGCGCGCGGCGAGGCGCTGCACGGGATCGCCGAACTCGCGCCCACGAAGGCGGCGAAAAACCTGCGCCTGCGCAGTGCCCGAGGCAACGTGCCGCATGAGCGCTTCGTCTCCAGCAGCGCCGGCAGGCGACGACGAGGTATCTCCGGCGAGATGCGACGCGCCACAGCCAAGCCGCCTCGCCCGCGAGACGCGCCCGCAGCCGCACGTAGCTCGCCCGTCTGCCGCGATCCCCGCGGAAGCGTGTTTGCTCGGCGAAGTGGTCCGCGCCCCCCCCGCGGCAGGCCGGGGCAGCACCAACCGGCCGCAGCACCCCCGTGCAGGGCCGCGGTGACGTCGAGCGAAGGATCGAGTATTCTTCTCTTGGACATGGGAATCCGGAAAGTTGGACAGATGTCGCTCCCTCGAACCGGGATGGTCAACAACGCCTCGCTGCGAGTAAAACCGCCGTCGTTGGACAAGCGCCCTGAAGCGACCAGGTTCCGCGTCGAAGATCTTCTGGGCATGGTTCCCGAGGGCCGAATCCGCGTCCCACAGTTTCAGCGCAGATGGCAATGGGGCCCAAAAAACGTCGAGGAGCTATTTGATAGCATGTACCGGGGCTACCCTGTCGGCACGCTACTGCTGTGGAAGCGCAGAGGCGAGCAGGCTACGCTGCACCTGGGCCCTCACTTGTTCACAGTCCCGCAACGCGATGACGCGCTGTGGGTGGTAGATGGACAGCAGCGCCTCACAGCTCTCGTCGGCGTGCTCACCGGCCAACCCGACACAAATATTAGCCCAGGGTTCGATCTCTATTTCGATCTGAAAACACAGGCATTCACTCGCCCTGCCCGCCACCGGCAGCCGGAACCCGACTGGATCCCGATGCGGGTCGTTGTGGATGCAGAAAACCTCTTTGCATGGGTGGATGAGTACAGGAAGCAAGACCCCCCCAAAGAACGAGTTCAGCTCGCCTTTCGACTCGGCAAGCTCATTCGCGAATACGAGATGCCGGCTTACGTGGTGGACACGGACGACGAGCAAGTACTTCGACAGGTCTTTAGGCGAGTAAACACGTCCGGAAAGCCACTCATGGAAGCAGATGTGTTCGACGCGCTCTACGGCACGATCGGACAAGCTCAACCGGGTGAGCTTCGGGAAGTAGCGGAGCGATTAAAAGAAACCAGGTTTGGCGAATTCGAGGCAAATTTACTCCTGAGATCCCTTCGTGCCTTACTCGGCCAGGACGTGGCAACCGACTACGACCTGCGCTTGCCGGAGGGGGCTAATCCTGGCGACGCGCTGGCCCGTACGGAGCGTGCGCTTCATCGAGTGGTCACGTTCTTTCGGGAAGACGCGCATATCCCGCATATTCGTCTCCTGCCGTACGAGATGACCGTCGTCACACTAGCAGTGTTCTTCGATCGACACCCGGATCCGGCGCCGCGTTCGCGCGAACTCCTAGCCCGCTGGGTCTGGCGTGGAGCGATTACCGGCGCTCACCGAGGCGATACCGTGGCACTGCGGTCAACTCTTGCAGTAGTTCGGGACCAGAAAGAGACGACGTCGGTAAGCGCTCTATTGAGGGCATTGCCCGAACAACCAAATATCGAGCCAAAGCTTGATCGTTTTAACTTTCGGACCGCTCGGTCCAAGCTGGAAACACTAGCGCTCCTTGCTCTCGATCCAAGAGATTTGTCAACCGGTCGCCCGGTAACGGTCACCAAGTTATTTCGCAATAATGGGCGCGAAATCCCGCCTGCGCTCATCGATGTGCGGTCCGAATCGATGCACGAGCTCGAGCTGTGCGCGCTAACCGTCGCCAATCGAATCGTGCACCCTCCAATTCAATCACGGACACTTCGCGAGCTTGCGCAAAGTGACGTCAATGAGGACATTCTCAAGAGTCACGGAATCTCTCGCGTCGCGTGGAAGAAATTGAAAAGAGACGACGCGCTTGGCTTTCTGACCACCCGGGGAGAGAAACTGAAGGAGCACATCGAGGCCTTTCTGACCGCTCGCGCAGCCTGGGTCCAAAGCGATCGACCCGCGATAAAATCACTGGTAATCGCAGATGACTGACGCATCGAATCTCCTGATAAGGCTACACGAGATAGACGTTGGCGTCCTTCGAAAAGGTTCGCGAACAAGCTTTTCTTTCTCACGCCCCTATATCGACCTCCCCCGTAGACCTGTGCTTGGCCAAGCGTTCGAGGACGACCTTCGTCGTCGCCGCCTGGGCGGTGGTGGGAGACTGCCTGCATTCTTCTCGAATCTCCTCCCGGAGGGTGCACTTCGTGAGCGGCTGGTGAGCGCGCTCAAGCTAAGCATTGCGCAGGAGTTCAAGCTGCTAACGGCGTTGGGCGAGGATCTTCCTGGTGCGATCGTAGCTACGCCTTTCGATGAAGAAGGCTCGGGAGACGAAGCAATCGCCGCAGAGGACGATGAATCACCGCCATCGCCGCCGAGGGAGGCTGGAATGTTTCGGTTCTCACTCGCAGGCGTACAACTCAAACTTTCGATGCTGCGCGAAGATGAGCGTCTGACGGTACCAGCCTCGGGTAGTGGCGGGAAATGGATCGTCAAATTTCCGAGCCCGGTTTACTTGGCGCTACCCGAGAACGAGCACGCGACGATGACGTGGGCCCAACGCGCGGGCCTGCGGGTGGCAGAGCAGGAGTTGGTGCCACTGGATCGACTCGATGGCGTACCGCAAAATTTGCTCGGCGGGCTCACCGGAACGGCGTTCGTCACACGTCGTTACGACCGCTTGGATTCAGGCCAACGTATCCACCAGGAAGACTTCGCCCAAGTCCTCGATGTATATCCCGAAAAAAAGTACGATGCCACCAACTATGAGACGATCGCAAACATCATTCTCCGACTATCAGGCATCGATGCGCTTTACGAGTATCTGCGACGCTTGGTCTTCATAGCGCTCAGCGGCAACGGCGATGCTCACTTGAAGAATTGGTCTCTTTACTATCCAGATGGCATCAATGCGGAGCTGTCGCCCGCCTACGATCTCGTGTCCACTGTTCAGTATGTTCAGACTGAAAATCTAGCGCTGAATCTCGCCCAATCTAAGCTGTTTGGCAACGTCTCCCTGGCGAGTTTTCAGCGGCTTGCTCGCAAAATCGGCGCCAATGAGGACAAGATCACTGAGCTGGTGCGCTCCAGCGTGGCAGCGACGCTTGCCGCATGGCGCGAGTTACAAAGCCACCTGGCTGTGCCCGACATTTACCTGAAGCGAGTCAATGAGCACCTTGACAACATTCCGCTAGCACGTGCTGGCTAATCGAGCGCGGAGATCTGCCGCCCGCCCTTGCCAGCAGCGATCGAACAGGCGCGGGATGTCTTCGGGCCGGATCCGTCGGCTGTCTGCGACGTCACGACCAGCATCCAGGAGCTCGCGCCCGTGGTGGTCCAGGCGGACCACGACACCCTGGCGCGCGGGCTCTTTCGCGTGCTGGTGAGCGCCATCCGGGCTGCGCGCCGCGGCGTCGTGCGCCTCGCGCTCCGGGCGAGGCCGACGGACGGAGAGCTGTGCGTCACGCTCTCACCGTCGTCCTGGCGCCGCGGCCGCCGCTTACGACAGAAGCGAGCCATCACCATCGCCGATCGAACGGCGTCGTCCCGGCGATCCGATCCTTGCTCCGCGCGCCGCGAGCGGATTGACGCGTGTTATGCTCGTCCGTCCTTTCCATCAGAGGAGGTCCAGCATGAGTCGATCATCGCTTGTCAACGTCGGGTTCGCGGCAATGTTCCTTGCGGCGGCGCCGCTGCTCCCGGCGTGCGCCGTCGGTCCGGACGGCACGGAAGAAGCCGAGTCCACCGGCCGCGCGAGCATCGCCCTGGTGGCGCAGACCAACGGGCACGTGTACCGGCTGAGCAACGCGCTCTTCAGGATCGAGGGGCCGATCGTCACGTACCTCGGCACCTCGGATGATCCGGGCGAGACGGTGCTCAGCGCGGCATTGCCCACCGGCGATTACGCGAGCACCCTGGAGCAGGGCTGGGTCTTGCAGCGCGATGACGGGGGCACGTTTGTGCCCGTGCAGGCGACGCTGCTCACCCCTCCCACCGCCTCATTCACTATTTACGATGGGGCCGTCACGCAGCTGGTCTATCAATTCCAGACGGACGGCGCGATCATCACCATCGGGGATGGGCAGCTGGACATCTCCATCGAGGTGACCGAGGTCGGCGGTGGCGGCGCGTGCACGCCGTTCGGCGCGGGCTGTAGCGGCGGCGAGTGGTGTGTTCCAGGACCGCTGATGGGAGGGGTTCCGGCCTGCCTCCCGGGAGGCACCATCCCCGTAGGAGGCACATGTGGAGGCGTCGAGGGGTGTGTGTCCAACGCCGCGTGCGGCGACCTGACCGGGGAGGGCGTCACCTTCACCTGCATCGAGCTCTGCCCGGGGAGCAGCTTCGGCGCGCCGTGTGCCAGCGGCGGGAGCTGCGTCGACATCGGCTACCCGGAGTTCGGGATCTGCTTCTGAGCGGGGTTCGCGGCGATCGTCGCCGGGAGCGCGCGGGCGGCTTCCGGCGACGATCGCATCGGGCGGCGACCCTCCGTCGGGTCAGCGCGGAATGAGGTTGCGGCAGCCGCTGCCGCAGGCGTCCCCGTCGCGGTTGTTGCCGTCGTCGCACTCCTCCACGTCCTGGACGACGCCATCACCGCAGTACTCGCCGAGCTTGCAGTCCTGCGCGCACTCGCCGTAGCCGCCGTCGTTCACGCCGTCGTCGCACTCCTCGCCCAGGCTGACGACGCTGTCGCCGCAGATGGGCTTGCACTCGCTGCGCGCCGTCGCGAAGCCCTGCAGCGTGAGCTTGAACGTCGACGCCGCGGTCTGGCGCTCGGCGTGGAACACCGCGATCTGGTAGACGCCGCCGTCCGTCAGGCCGAGGTCGATGTTCCGCGGCTGGATGTTGTCGTTTTCCTCCGTGGCGTAGGTGACCCTGCCGCCCCCGTTGGCGCCGATGACGAGGCGCCCGTTGACGGCGCTGTGGATGCCGCCGACGTCGACCGCGAGGCGATCGTTGATGAACACCCACACGTCGTCGTCGCCGGTGAAGTCGAGCTCGTACTGCTCGCCCGCGTTGTACTGGAACCAGTAGCGGATCTCGCTCGTGAAATGGAAGTTGTGCTTCGGGCTGCCCTGCTCCTTCAGCCAGTCGCCGCCGCCGTAGCTCGGGAAGATGTCGGCCGCGACGCGCTCGGCTGCCGGGGTGAACGGATCGTCGTCGACCGGGAAGAACAGCGGGTTCCCGTCGTAGGTCTCCTCGATGTACCTCGCCCAGTAGACCCCGCCGCGCACCTCGCAGCTGTGGAACGCCTCGCTGTGGATGTCGCCGCAGTCCGGGGTGGCCTGCGCCGACGAGGTGCACTCCTCGTCGTTCACCTCGTTGCCCACGTTGCCGCAATAGTGCTCGCTCTCCTGGGACAGCAGGGTCCACTGCTCGCCGTCCTCGCCCCAGCGGTTCACGAAGCGGCCGTCGCCGGTGTCCCAGAGCGTGAGGGTGGTGACCGTGGTGCTGTTGGTGCCGGGCACGTCGTGGTACCACTGGGCGAAGCTGTCCGCGCTCGTCACCAGGCTATTGGCGGCGGCCATGTACGTCGGCTTCTTCTGGGCGTCGAGCCGGGGCCCGACCATGTTGAAGATCGGCCTGCTGTTGGCGGGCCCCTTCGGCTCGAAGTCGGGGTGGGCCGCCTTGAAGTCGCGGAAGACGACAGGCACGGCCATCGAGCCCGAGGGCTGGGGAACGGCGCATGTGTATCCCGGCTCCTTCGTGCACGTCGCGGAGCAGCCGTCGCCGTCGATGTTGTTGCCGTCGTCGCACTCCTCGCCGAGCACGAGGCCATCGCCGCAGCTGGACGTGCAGGAGCCCGCGGAGCAATCGGGCTCGGCCTGGCAGCTCGAGGAGCAGCCGTCGAAGGGCATCGTGTTGCCGTCTTCGCAGCTCTCCGCGCCCTCTTGCGTCTTGTCGCCGCAGATCGTCGGCGTGCAGGCGCTCGGGCTGCCGCTGCACTTGAAGCCGACCTCCACCTTGCAGGTCGGCGAGCAGCCGTCGGTCGCCTCGGTGTTGCCGTCGTCGCAGAGCTCCGGGAACACCACGGCGCCGTCACCGCAGCGGGCGATACGCGTGCAAGCGACCCCGGGCAGCGGGCACGACCAGCCGAGCTCGACCGAGCGGCAATCCGCCGCGCAGCCGTCATCCCCCACCGCATTTCCGTCGTCGCACGCCTCGTCGTTCGTCAGGCCCCCGTCGCCGCAACGGAACGCGCTGTCGCTGTCGCCGATGTCCGATCCGCTCCCCGTGGTGTTGCCGTCGCCGAGATCGCCGCCGGTGGTGGTGGTGGGTTTGTCCCCGCCGCCACCGGGGCCGCCGCCTCCGGGAGGGCGGTCGGCGCTCGCAGAGCAGCTCGCCACCAGGGCGGCGCAGCTCGTGATGAAAATGGTTGAACCAAGCCACGAAGATCGGGGACGCATGACCTGCTCCTTCCGGTTGCCCGGGACCTCTCGGGATGCGGGAATTCGCGACAGTCTCCCACGCGGGTGCCCTGAATTCGAGCCCTTCCTTCGCGCGCCGCGGCCTCCAGGGCGGTTGAACAAGGCGACTCCCCCTGTGCGTCGACAAATCCTGAACCAGCGTCTCTTTCCCCCGAGGGCGGACCGCCTGAGGGACGTATACTCGCGCGCCTGCCGGCTCCCTCGTCACTCGCGGGGTGGCCGGCCCGTCACCGGACCTGGAGCGCTGCATGGTGCGATCGTCTGACTCGACCCGTCCTCCGGGGAGCGCACGCCTCCCCGGCGCGACCGCGCGCTCCCGGCGCTCCTGGCCCGGGTGGGCCGGCTTCTCCGGCGTGCTCCTCCTGGTCATCCTCGTGCCGTTCTTCCTCTTCGCCGACAGCCTCGAGGCCGCGGCGCGAAGGCTGCTCGCGGCGCCGCCCTCGCCCATCGCGACGGCGCTCGTCCTCGGCGGATTGCTCGCCGGCGATATCGTCCTGCCGGTGCCGTCGAGCCTGGTGAGCACGGCGGCGGGCGGGCTGCTCGGCTTCTGGCGCGGGACGGCGGTCTCCTGGGCGGGCATGATGGCGGGCTCGGGGCTGGGTTATCTGGTCGGCGCGCGCGCGGGCGCGCCGGCCTTGCAGCGGATGGTGGGCGAGGCGGAGCTCGCGCGCCTGACGCGGGCCGCCGAGCGGCACGGCCGCTGGTTCCTGCTCCTCTTCCGCGGCGTGCCCGTGCTCGCGGAGGCGTCTCTCGTCTTCGCGGGCGCGGGCCGCATGCCCTGGCGCGCGTTCGTCACGGTGACGGCCCTGGCCAACCTGGGCATCTCGGCGACCTATGCCGCGGTGGGCGCCTCGGCCGCGCGGCTCACGTCATCCCTGCTGCTGCTCGCCGGGATGGTGCTCCTGCCGGGGCTCGCGCTGCTCCTCGTGCGCCTGCCGGAGCGCCGGCGGAGGCCGCGAGAGGAGGGCGAGGGCCGCGGGAGAAGAAGGGAGTAGTGTTATCCGCTCAGCCGCCGGCACGCCCGCCGCCGTCAGGATCGATGAAGGCCGGAGCAGCGCGTCGACGCGCCGACGCGTCGCGTGCCCCCGTGACAGGCATCGTGGCGAGTCGTGGTCTTTCAGCTTGCCTTTTCCATCGACGAGCTCTGCCGATGTCCCCTTTCATCGACTTTGACGCTGTGCGCAGGGTGGATGACGCTGTGCACCTATCGAATGACGCCGCGCGCCCTTCGGGAGCGCAGGGCGCCCAGGTGGTTCGGCAATTCATGTGCAACTTGAAAGTCAAGCGCCTCGTGGCGGTCGCCCCCTCGTGCAGCGCTCCTGCAGGATGCCGCTGAAGGACAGCGCCTCCTGCGATCCACCGTCGTGGGAAAAACACCGCCCTATCGATAACTGGTCCGGGCGTCGGGGGGTGCGTCTCGTCTTGACCCTCTGTTTGGCGGCGGGTAACATGCGAGCCCGGTTGGCAACCCGTCGGTGTTGCTTGATTGCGAATTCTGCGCAGGGTCGACTGTAGAGCGCGACCGACCGTTGATCTGGCTGAGATTGTCTTACGGACGAGCCTTGGGGGTTGTCGCTCGAAGCAGTGCGCCGTGTTCTGAATTTGTGCTTAACGAAAGAACGAACCTATGAGAATCCGAAGAAGCCATATCTTCTTGTGTTCCTTCGCCGCCCTTGCTCTGACGGGCATCGCCTGCGGTGGTGATGGATCGACCGCGGCGACCGGGGGAGGGCTGACGGGCTCCGGCGGCGCGGGCAGCGGCAACGGCAGCGGCGCGGGCAGCACCGTCGGCAACGGCAACGGCAGCGGCGCGGGCAGCACCGTCGGCAACGGCTCGGGCGCGGGCAGCAGCGTCAGCAACGGCGCGGGCGCGGGCAGCACCACCAGCAACGGCGCGGGCGCTGGAGTCCCGAGCGGCAGCGGCAGCGGCAACCCGGACGCGAAGCCCACGCCGGACACCGACGACTCGCCGAACGGCAGGTTCCGGGTCAACCTCGACAACGGCCGCCTGACGCAGGACGGCGCGGAGATCCAGGTTCGCGGCGGCAACTGGTTCGGGCTCGAGGGACAGGACGATCTCGATCGTCCCGGCGCCATGGAGCTCTTCATCGGGTCGATGTGGTGGGCGGAGAACAGCGCCCCGCGCACGATCGAGGACACGATGAAGGAGCTCACCAGCTCCAACCTCAAGTTCAACACGATCCGGCTCCCCATCGCGCCGCAGACCCTGGTCGCCAACCACCCGGACGGCAACTACAGCACCACCTCGCCCCGGATCAGGAACAACGACGAGGACGTCTACCCGTACGCCAACGCCCTCGAGGCGCTGGAGGACTTCCTCAAGCAGGCCGACAAGAACAACCTGAACGTCATCATCGGCATCCACTCCTGCTCGAACCACCTCGGGTGGCGCGCGGGCAGGCTCGACGATAACAAGCCCTACGTGGACAGCGATCGCGAGAACTACGATTACAAGGCGGACGACTACTCGTGCCTTACGGGCGAGGACGCCTACAACTACGACAAGTGGCTCGCGGACATCCGGAAGATCGCGCAGCTGCCCAAGAAGCTCAACATCAAGAACATCATCGGCGTCGATTGCTTCAACGAACCGTGGAAGTACAGCTGGCCCGAGTGGGCGGACATGGCCAAGGCCTGCTACGACGTCATCGCCGAAGAGAACGACGACATGATCGCGGTGGTCCAGGGCGTTTCCGGCAGCCACCAGCCCGCGGGCGCCAGCGGCCTGACGCTGGAGCCGGAGCCCCACGGCGATCCCGACCTCAACCCGAACTGGGGTGAGAACTTCTACGGACAGACGGCCTACCCGATCCAGATCCCCAGGAATCGGCTCTGCTTCTCGCCCCACACCTACGGGCCTGCAGTGTTCGTTCAGAAGCAGCACGTCGATCAGTCGAAGCCCGAGTGCGTCGGGCTCGAGGACGAGGCGGCTGCCAAGGCCGGGTGCGGGCTGATCCTGGAGCGGAGCAACGCAACGGCTGTCGCGAAGCTGGAAGCGCAGTGGGACGAGCACTTCGGGTTCCTGCACGACCAGAAGTTCTGCGTGATCACCGGCGAGTTCGGCGGCGTGAAGGACTGGCCGAAGAACGAGATGGACCCGGCGCTGGCCCAGCAGTGGGCGCACCTGCCTGCCGGCAAGCGCTACGACTGGGAGTGGCAGAACATGTACGTGGATTACCTCATCAAGAAGAAGATGACGGACTTCACGTACTGGTCCATCAACCCCGAGTCGGGTGATACGGGTGGCATCTACGAGCACGCGTACACCGACGCCGACAAGTCGGGCTGGGGCACCTGGACGGGGCTCGACAAGGAGAAGGTCGACATGCTGGCCCGCCTCAAGTAGGCCGAGCCGCTGACGAAGAAGACCGCCCGCGGGCCTGGGCCTGCGGGCGGTTCTCTTTTGTGACTTCCGCCGTGTGACGCCAGCTTGCCACGGCGGCGTCGACCCGGGTCGTGGCCGAGCGCCGCGCGGTCGGGGCGGATCGGGCAGCGCGCTCGCCGATCGGTGGCAGCGGCGCGCTGCCGTGTTCCGCGGCGCTCCCGGCTTGGATACGCTGCTTCACGAGCTCCCCCGTCTCGTGTGTGCATACGGGGCCGAGCGCGCTGCTCTTCGAAGCCCCGCACCCGCCATGTACCGTACCGCCGCTCCCCTGCCTCCCGAGCCGCCCCGCGAGTGGCAGCTCATCGTCGAGGCCTTTCTGTACGAGCACCTCTCCGTGCCCGAGGCATGGCTCGCGCGCGCCGGGGGCACCGTCGCGCTGCTCGTCGGCGCGCGGATGCTCGCGCCCGAGCACCACGGGGAGAACCGCGCCTGGCTGTTCGGCGATCTGCGGCGGATGGAGGGCCAGCGGCCGCCGCTCCTCGCCCCCGCCTCGTTCGGGCTGGAGCGCGTGTGCGCGCCGGGCGAGGCGGAGGCCCTCCCGCGGCACGTCGCCGTGTGCCCCTGGCCCGACGCGGCGGGGATGACGCTGGCGGGCATCGCGCGCCACCTTCCGGGCTCGCGCTTCGAGATCGGCGCGGCGGCGGAGGTCGCGGCGCAGCTCGCGCGCGTGCGGCTCGCGGTGCCGCACGCGCGCTTCACGTACGCGCGCGTCATCGTCTTCGAGAGCGGCGAGGTGCGGGTCGCGCCGCCCCTGCCCGAGACGGAGCGCTCGGCCGCGCTGAGCCATACGGGGTTCGAGTACCTCGATGATCTGGGGATCAGGGTCTTCCAGCCAGGCGACCCCCGCGAGGCGGAGCCAGGCTTCGGCGTCGCGTCGGCGCTCTTCGAGCTCGTCGCCGGCTTCGGCGAGGCGGGCGGCGTGGCGAAGCGCCAGTTCCTCCACGCCGCGATCACGGCGCAGCCCGCGCACCCGCTGCCGTCGGACTTCGGCGTGCGCAGCCGCGAGGTCGACGCCCTCGTCGCGCGGGGCACGTCGGGCGACGCGTCGCTCCCCGAGCTGGCGCAGGCGCTCGCGGCGCTCAGCCAGGCGCTCGACGGCGCAGCCGCGCTCGGGCGCGCGGTGCGCGCGAGCGTCGCGGCGGCCGCGCCCTCGCCGCCCCACGGGCAGACGTGGAATGGAAAGCGTGTTTACATGCTCTTCCCCGACGTGCAGGCGCTCCCCGTCGGCGCCGGCTGGCCGGGGCCCGAGCCATGAAGAGACCGCGCCGCCGCGGCGTCTCGTGTGCCTCTCACGGGTCTCTCGTGTGGCAAGCCGCGGCTAGGCGCAGCCCGGCACCTCGTCGAAGCTGAAGAAGACCTGCTTGCCCATGGAGCGGGACAGCTCGACCATCTCGTCGGCTCCCTTCGAGGGGCCGCCGATCCGCAGGCAAGCGTCGCAGCGCGCGACGAGCCGGCGGGCGACGGGATGGAAGATCTCGTTGAAGATCTCGTCGCCGATCTGCCGCGACCCGGCGTGCTCGATGAGCGGCAGCGCGAACCATTCGCCGAGGACGGGGAGGTGGCCCGCCCGGAAGAGGCGCACGGCCATGTCGTTCATCGCGCGAACGTTGGCCGCGATCAGGACCGGATCATCGCCCGTGCCCGAGCGATACGGCCCGGCGACGAGGATCATGAGGGGCTGGGTGGGTTGCATCGTCTGCCGTCAAGTCAAGGGGCCTGCAGGTCGCGATCGGCGCTCGGGAACCAGCGCGTCGCGGCGCGGACCGCGTTGGTGGCCGCGCCGAGCCGAAGGTTGTCCCCGACCACGGTCAGGCACACGCTCTTCCGGTCGCGGTCCCGGGGATCGGGGCGGATCCGCCCGACCAGCGCGAGGTCTCGGTCCTGCACGCAGTGGAGCGCGCTCAGGCCCTCGCCGGCGGCGCCGGGGAGGTGCTTCACGAAGGGCGACTTCGCCGGATCGCCCAGGATGCTCGCGACCCGCTCGAGATCCACCGGGCGATCGAACGTGACCCACGCGTTCTCGTAGTGGCCGACCGCGACGCCGACCCGGCAGCACTGCGCGGAGACGCCGAGCTCCGGCATGCTCAGGATCTTGCGGCTCTCGAAGATGAGCTTCCGCTCTTCCGAGGAGAAGCCGCTCTCGTCGGTGCCGCCGTTGTGCGGGACGGTGTTGCCGGCGTAGCCCGACGTCTTGAACGGCAGGCCCAGCCGATCGAGGGCCTGGAAGCCGTCGCGCGCGTCCGCGAGGAACGAGTCCAGGGCGGCGATGCCGGCGCCGCTGACCGCCTGGTACGTGCTCACCGTGACCGCGCTCAGCCCGAACTCCCGGCGCAGGGGCGAGAGCGCGAGCATCAGCGGGATGGTCGTGCAGTTGGGGTTGGCCACGAGCCGGACCGAGTCGTCGACGATGCTCGAGTTCACCCCGGCGACGACGAGCGGCACCTTCGGGTCGGCGCGGTACGTGTTGCTCTTGTCGATCACGCGGTACCCGAGCTCCACGAGCCGCGGGGCGTACCGCTTGCTGTGATCGTCATCCAGGGCCACGAACGCGAGGTCTCCGCGGGGGGCGTCCTGCGCCTCGAGGCGCGACGCGCTGAGCACCTCGTACGACTTGCCGTCGAGGGTGAGCTCCTGGTCCCGGCTCGCGAACAGGGCGAGCGTCGCGCCGGGCCAGGCCCGCGCGATGAGGGTGATGGTTTCGCGGCCGACAAGGCCCGTGGCGCCGAGGATGCAGATTCGCATAAGGGCGCTCTTTACCAGACCGGGGCCCAGCCGACGAGGGGCGAGTGGCCGGGCGCCGCGGCGGCGTTCTGCCTACCTGGCTACCTGCCTGGCCGAGCCTACCTGGCCTAGCCTAGCCGCGCGCCGCGTCCCTTCCGCCCGCGTGCCCAGCCGCCGTCCCGTCGGCGGCCGGGGCGCGGCCCGCGCTCAGATGACCGTGCCCGGCGGGACGACGGCGTTCTTCGGGACGACCACGATGCCCTCCCGGGCCGCGTAGTACGGGGCGTCGCTGTCCGGCCGGTCGGGGATGTTGCGGATCACCACCCCGTCGCCGATGCGCGCGTTCTTGTCGATGATCGCGCCGTCGATCGTGCACCCCCGGCCGATGCCGATGGGCGGCAGGCCCCTCGTGCTCTCGGGGCCGTGGGGCTGGAACAGCGACTCGTAGTCCGCGCCCATCATGACCGTGTTCGCCATGGAGACGTGGGGCCCGATGGAGGAGAGCTGCCCGACGACCGACCGGGAGATCTTCGACTCGACGATCCGGCTCCCCTCGGCGAGGAGCACCTGGTCGAGGACCGAGCCGGCGGTGACGTGGGCCGGAGGGAAGAACTGCGGGCGCGTGTAGATCGGCCGCTGCGGGTCGTAGAACGAGAACGGAGGATCGGAGTCCGTGAGCGCGAGGCTGGCCTCGTAGTAGCTGCGGATCGTGCCGATGTCCTCCCAGTACCCGTCGAACGTGTAGGTCATCATCCGATGGGTGTCGAGCGCCCGGGGGAGGATGTGGCTGCCGAAGTCGGAGGCGTTGTCGTGCTCGAGCATCTCGTAGAGCGCCTTGGCGCTGAAGATGTAGACGCCCATCGAGGCGAGCCACGGGGTCGCCTGATCGGGCACCTGCCGCACGTTGTCGAGCAGCTTCATGTCCTTCGGCTTCTCGATGAACTTGAGCACTCGCCCGGTGTCGTCGGTGTCCACGATGCCGAGGCGCGACACCTCGGCCGTCGGGACCGGGCGGACGGCGAGCGTGACGTCGGCCCGGGTCTCGCGGTGGTGCTCGAGGAAGGGCTCGTAGTCCATGCGGTAGAGGTGATCGCCCGAGAGGATCATGACGTCCCGCGGGTTCGGCGATTTCACCTCGACGAGCTGCTTGCGGACGGCGTCGGCGGTGCCCTGGTACCAGTCGCTGTGGGTCGGCGTCTGCTCGGCCGCGAGGATCTGCACCGCGCCGGCGGAGAAGACGTCGAATCGGTACGTCTGCGTGATGTGGTTGTGGAGCGAGACCGAGTTGAACTGCGTGAGGATGTGGATGCGGTTGAACCCCGAGTTGAGGCAGTTGCTGATCGGGATGTCGACCAGCCGGTACTTGCCGCCGGTCGGGACCGCTGGCTTCGAGCGCAGCTTGGTGAGCGGGTAGAGGCGGCTTCCTACGCCTCCGCCGAGGATCAAAACCACCACGTCGTTGTGCTTCAAGCGGGTCTCCGCGAGGTGAGGGGGACGGTTCGACGCCCGGGACGATGGGCGCGGTTACACTAGCAGGAGTGGCGAACCCGCCGGGCTGCAGATCGCTCAGCGGCAGCGGGCTGGGCGGTCGCTCGGGCCGGGAGCTTCCCGGGCGATCGCCCCCGTCTGCTCCTCCACGCTGAGCGACGTGATCCGCGCGTCCGGCGAGGTGTCCACGCGCACGGCCAGCGAGAGCGCGCCGCGCTCGCAGCGCAGGCCGAAGCGCGCCGCCGTGGCGCTCTCCACCACGGCGGAGCCGTCGAGCGCGCACGCCCCCACCCGCGCGCCGGCGTCGCGCAGCGCCTTTCGCAGGGAGGTGAGGTGAGCCTCCGGGAACCAGCCGGGCCTGAGCCTGCGATCGAGCGCCTCGGCGCGCGCGCGGCCGATGACCGAGGCGACGGCCTGAGCGGCGCGGCGCAGGGGCGGGGAGGGCGGGACGACGCGCGCCGCCATGGCGCCGGTCGCCGCGAGCTGGCCTAGCACGTCCGCGTTGAGCGACTCGAGGTCGGCGCCGGCGACGTTGGCGAGCGCGACGACGCCGACGCCCCGCTGCGGGAGGAGCGTCACCGACGCGGAGAAGCCGTCGATCAGGCCGTTGTGGAAGACCATGTGGCCGAGGTCGCAGTCCTCGCGCACATGCCAGCCGAGCCCGGGGCCGTCGTCGCCGCCGGCGGCCGGGAACGCCGAGCCGTTGCGCGCCATCAGGTGCGACTCGCGCACCGTGCTCCGCCGCAGGGCCCCCGTCTCGGGCGCGTCGCGCGCGGGCCAGGCGGCGAGCTCGAACCCGACGAAGCGACCCATGTCGGCGAGGCTCGCGTAGAGCCCCGCGGTCGCCTCGGAGGCCCCGAGCCGCCAGGGCTGGATCGGCGCGACGGCGCCGTCGTCGGCGCTCCGCGCGTGGGGCGAGGCGAGCGCGCCGGGCGGCACCTGCGACGGGTCCCAGGCGGCGTCGCGCATGCCGAGCGGCCCGAGCACCGCGTCGCTCATGTAGCGCCGGTACGGCACGCCGGCGGCGCGCGCGACGACCAGCCCGAGGAGCGAATAGCCGAGGTTCGAGTAGGAGGTCGCGGCGCCCGGCGCGCTCTCGAGCCCGAAGCCGTCGAGCGTGGCCAGGATCTCCCGCTCGGTGACGTCGCGCGACGTCGACGCCGGGGGGAACACCCCGAGCCGCGGCAGGCCGGAGCTGTGCGTGAGCAGATCGCGGACGGTGATCTGCCGCGCGTCGCGCGTCGGGTAGACGACGCCGGTGAGCGCCGGCAGGTAGCGCGCCGCCGGGGCGTCGATCGACAGCCGCCCTTCGTCGCGGAGCCGCAGTATCGCCGCCGCGGTCAGCGGCTTGGTGACGGAGCCGATGCGGAAGCGCGTGTGCTCGTCGACCGCCCCGCCCGCCGCGGCGTCCCGCACGCCGAGCACCGCCTGGATCGCGAGCTCCTCGTCGATGACGACGCCGAGCGCGAGCGCCGGCAAGCGCTCCCTCTCCGCGGCGCGCCGCGCGAGCGCCTGCACGTCGGCCGCCGCCGCGCGGAGCTTCCGCCCGCGCGCTGGATCGGGGAAGCGCGGCGTCGGCGCGGGCTCTCTGGCGAAGCGCTGGTCGAGCGGCGCCGCGGCCCCCCGCGCGACGGCCGGCGGCGCGGGCGCGGTCGACGCGCACCCGCAGAGGAGCAGGGGTGACGCGGAGAAGACGGCCGCGGCGAGGAGCGCGGCGAGCCTGTCGTCGATCGTCCTCAAGTCGGAGCCATGACTCTCGCTCTTCGATCGCGACCCGACAATTCGAAACGGACCCGGTGGAGGGGGGCAGCGCTCGATTTTGGCGGTGGAGGTAGGCAGGGAGCGCGACGTGCGCGCAGCTCTGGGGTGGGGATCCCACGGTGTGAGCCGCGCGGGGCCGTGACGGCGCGCGCGGGATCGGGGGCGCCGGCGGTGTACGCGCCTACGCCTGCGCGAACCGCTCCTGGAAGGCCCGGTAGTTCGGCCGATCGTCGCCCCGGTCGTACACCGCGAACACCACGCGCGAGAACGCGCCGCGGAAGCGCGGGCGCTCGAGGCACCGGGCGAAGACGTCGGCGACCTCGCGCGGATCGTTGCGGAAGACGCCGCACCCCCACGCCCCGAGGACCAGGCACCGGTGCCCGTGCGCGCCCGCAGCGGCGAGCACCATGTCCGCGCGGCGCTCCAGGGCGGCTCGGATCTCCTGGTCCGTGGCGTCGTCGCGCTGGAACGCCTCGCCGGCGTTCGGCGCCGGCGCCGTGATGATCGACAGCGCGAACGGCCGGTCGAGGAGGGCGTGCCGCTCGTCGCGGAAGAACGGCACGTCCGGCGAGTAGATGATGTGGTCGGTATAGAGAAAGCTCCCGCAGGCGCGGTTCTGGTCGTAATACTCGCGCTGCTCGACCAGGGCCGCGTACAGCGCCGAGCACCTGGCGAGGTCCTCCTCCTGGGCCTTGGCCCCGCGCAGGAACCCGCCCCCGGGGTTCTTGGCGGACGCGAAGTTGAGGGCCATGACGCGGGCCTCGCTCTGCTGCTCGATGAGCCGCCGCCCGGCGGCCCCCGTGGTCTCGCCGGTGACCTCGATCACCGTCGGGCGCTCGAGGCGCTCCTTCGGCTCCCAGGCGTCGAGTGATCCGGGCCGGTAGAGCACGGTCCCCTTCACCGCGGCGAGCACGCGGTCGCGGATGCGAACGGTTGCGCCCGAGGGCGCGACGTACTCGCCACGACTCGCGATCTGCACGGTCTCTGCGGCGATGCTGGTCAGCTTCATGCGCTCAAGGATTGGCGAGCCGCGGCCGCTCGTCCAGCGAAACGCGCGGCGCGGGCGCGGCGGGGAGCGCTGCCCCCTCTGCCGGAGGCGCAGGCGGGCCGGCGATTTCCTCCAGCCAGCGTTCACCCCGCGGGGGCCGTCGAGTACACGCGCGTCGCGCCGACCGCGAGGCCGAACGGCTCGTTCTGCGCGGTGACGAGCCGCTCCGGCTCGGCGCCGCCCGGCTCGCGATCGACCGCCTCGAGCCGGTCCCGGCGGCGCGCGCTGCTTCGATCTCGATACGCAAGTCCTTGCACAGGTGCGCAAGCACCCGCTCCACGAGTGTGGACTCCATCGCACCGCGCTTGAGCTCTGGACCGCAAAGTCACGCCATCGCGCATGCGGCACGTCGCTTGCCAATATCGGACGACGAAACCGGACGCCATCCGCGTCAGTACCAGCAGTCGAGTCGGCCCGACCCGCCGTGGGGGTCCCGTGGCGCCGTCCGGCGGAGCTCACTGCGGCGCTGCGCGCCCTCGCCTGACCCGGGAGGGAAAGGCATGAACGAGAGGTACCTGTATGATGAGTCATCCGTCTACGAAGTCTCGCGGTCTCCTTCATGGCACTCTTGGTCTCCTCGTCCTGTCGCTCGCGCCGGCCGGGTGCGCCGCCGGCGCGCCCGGGGGAGAGGAGATCTCCGAGCAGGTCGGCGATACGGAGGTGAGCTTCGACGCGTTCGAGGCTCGCACCTATCGTGAGCCGGAGAGCGGCATCTACATCGTCGATGGCGACATCCCCGTCGAGGGCCTCGACGGGCTCGAGCGGTTCTATGAGCGCCACGTCCAGCGCGGGGCGCTCATCGTCGGTCGGAGCCATGGAAGGGACGTGCGGTGGAGCGACAGGGAGAAGCGGAGCCTCAGCTACTGCGTGAGCGAGGCGTTCGGTGGCGACCATGGCGCGGTGGTCTCCGCGATGGAGAGCGCCGCCGGGGCGTGGGAGGAGGTGGCGGACGTCCGCTTCGTTCACCTCGCGGACCAGGACGACGCGTGCGACGCGCGCAACAAGAGGGTCGTCTTCGACGTGCGCCCGGTCGAGGGGCAGCCGTACTACGCGCGCGCGTTCTTCCCTGACAGCTCGCGCCGCGCGCGCAATCTCCTCATCGACTCGACCGCCCTCGGCCCGCTGGATCTCTGGACGCTCACGGGCGTCCTGCGGCACGAGCTCGGCCACGCGCTCGGGTTCCGGCACGAGCACACGCGGCCCGAGGCGGGCGCCTGCTTCGAGGACGACGGCTGGCGTGCCCTGACGCCGTACGACGCGGGCTCGGTGATGCACTATCCGTGGTGCAACGGCACGAACTGGGGCGACCTCGACCTGACGAAGCGCGACGCGCGCGGCGCCGCGGCCCTGTACGGCCCGCCCTGCCGGTGAGCTCCGCCCCGCGGCGCGCGCTGCGTCCCGCGCGCGCTGCGTGCCGCGCGCCGCGCCGGCGGGAGCGCTGGCGCGGTGGGGAGCCCGAGGGACCATGGCGCGCGCGCGCCGCGCGTGAGATCGTGGCGCGCGATGGATGAGGTCGAGCTCGGCGTCCGGCGATACTCGGCCGAGGTGGTCGCGCACCGCCACGCGCACCACCAGCTGGTCCTGCCTCTGGAAGGCGCGATAGCGCTCTCGATGGACGGTCGAGAGCTCAGGGCATCCGGGCTCTCGGGCGCTCTCGTCCCGTGCGACACCCGCCACGCTTTCGCGGCGCCGGACCGGAATCGCTTCCTCGTCATCGATGTGCCGCCCGCCTCCGCGGAAGCCCTCGGCGCCGCGCCGTGGTTCGAGCGGATCGCCGGCGGGTCGATCGCCCTCGACGCCGCTGCTGCGCACCTGGTCCGGACCGCGGCGGACGAGCTCGACCGGGGCGGCTCGGTCGCGCTGCGCCGGCGGTGGGCGGGGCTGCTCGTGCTCACGCTGGCCGAGCGCGGGGCGCGCGGCGCGCTCGGCCCGATGCGCGCCCCGGAGAAGCTGCGCCGCGCGCTGCGCTTCCTCGAGGACCACGCGCACGAGCCGCTCACCGTCGCGGACGTGGCTGCCCGGGCGGAGCTCAGCCCGGGGCACCTCCATCATCTGTTCCGTGCGGTCCTCGGGACGACGGTGCAGGAGCGCATCGCGGATCTGCGCCTCGCGCGCGCGACCGACCTCCTGTCCCGCACCGAGCTCGGGATCGCGGAGATCGCGCTCCGCTGCGGCTACGCCGACCAGAGCTGCCTGACCCGCAGCCTGCGGCGCCGCCGCGGCGTGACCCCGGCGGCCCTGCGTCGCGCGGTCCGGGCCGAGAGTCGGGGCGAGCCGCGGCGCGGGCGAGCGTAGTCGGGCCGCGGGCGCGCAGCCCAGGCGCGGCGAGCCGGGGCGCGGGCGAATGTCGCTGGGGCGCGAGCCCGTAGTCCCGGCACAGGACGGCGGAGCCTGGGCCAAGACGGCGGCCGGCCGGCGCGCCATGCTCGGCGCCATGTCGGACACGACGCACGGCGCCGCCCTATCGGACGCAGCGATGGCAGCGACGCCGGCCGCGCGCCCCTCGCGGCGAGCCGCCACCCTGGCGGGCGTCGCGGCGATCGGGCTCTGGGGCAGCCTCGCCCTGCTCTCGACCTCGGTGCGCAGGTTGCCGCCGCTCCAGGTGCTCTCGTCGACCTTCGCGGTCGCGGCGCTCCTCGGCGCGGCGCGGCTCGCCCAGCGCGGCAGGGGCGGTCTCCGCGCGCTGCGCCAGCCGCTCGGCAGCTGGATCCTCGGCGTGGGCGGCCTGTTCGGTTATCACGCTCTCTATTTCTACGCGCTCTCCGCGGCGCCGCCCGCGCAGGTCAGCGTCATCTCGTACCTGTGGCCGCTGCTCATCGTCCTGCTCTCGGCGGCGCTCCCCGGCGGGCGCCTGCGCGGCAGGCACGTGGTCGGGGCGCTGCTCGGGCTCGCGGGCGTCTGGACGCTCGTCGCCGGCGTGGGCGCCGTCCGCCTGAGCGCCACACACGCGCCCGGTTACCTGGCCGCGCTCGGCTGTGCGCTCCTCTGGTCGACGTACTCGGTGCTCCAGCGCCGCTTCGCCGAGGTCCCTGCGGACGCCATCGCGGGCTCCTGCGCCGCGACGGCCGCCCTGGGCCTGGCCGGGCACCTCGCGTTCGAGCGCACGGTCGTGCCGACGCCCGGAGAGGCGCTCGGCCTGCTCGCGCTCGGGCTCGGCCCCGTGGGGGTCGCGTTCTTCGCGTGGGATCACGCGACGAAGCACGGCGACGTGCCGCAGCTCGGGGCGCTGTCCTACGGCGCGCCGATCCTCTCGACGCTGCTCCTCTGCGCCGCCGGCCACGCCGAGGCGAGCGCCCAGCTGCTCGCCGCCTGCGCCCTCGTGACCGTCGGCGGCCTCGTGTCGACCGCGCCCGGGCGCTCGTGACGGCGTCGCTCTTCTAGCCTCGCATCTTGCTGGTCGTCAGCGGTTCAGGGGTTGCGCCACGTGGGCAGCTCATCGTCCAGGATGCCGGCGGTCGCGCTCGGCGTCGCGAAGACCTCCTTTGCCTCGCCGGCCGGCGCCCACAGCCCCGCGCACGTCAGCGCGCCCCCCATGATCTCGGGCTGCGCCGTCTGGCGCACCTGCACGTCGTCGGCGTGAACGCACACGTTGACGTGGACGCGTGGGTCCGCTCCTGGGCGCCGGGCCACCGCCTCGTGCAGCGTCGTCGCGACCAGGAGCGCCGCGCGCCGCGCTTCGCGCTCCTCGTCCGGCTCCGCCGGCAGGACGCGCACGCCGAGCACCTCGTTGCCGGTCGTCGAGGCCAGGATGAACCCCGCGCTCGTGAGCTCCGACTCGGCCATGTCGAGCACCTGCCCGAGATCGGCCGCGAGCGCCTCGTCGAGATCGTCGGAGCCGCCCCGCGTCCGGATCTCCAGGTACACACCCACCGCCGGAAGCGTCGGGTCGAGCTTGCTCTGCGCCCCCGACGCGGGCTCGTCGATCGCCTCCCGGAGCGCCCACAAGAGCTCATCGACCGAACCGAACCGGCGCTCCCGGCGCTTTTCCATGCAGCGCAGCACCACGGCGTCGATCTCGAGAGGAAGCGGGACCCGCAGGCTCGGAGGCATCGGCGGCTCTTCGAGGTGCTTCCTCACCATCTCGTCCATGTCGTGGGTGTGGAAGGGCAATCTCCCAACCAACATGCGATGGAGGAGCACGCCGAGCGCATAGACATCCACCCGTGCATCGATGTGGCCCCCCAGGATCTGCTCAGGCGCCATGATGGATGGCGTCCCGGGCATACGTCCGGCGGTGGTGAGCCAGGTCGAGCCCTCCTCGGGCGCCATCATCTTCACGATGCCGAAGTCGAGCAGCTTCACGGTCCGCGGTCTGCCGCGGCAGATAAAGATGTTGCTCGCCTTCACGTCGCGGTGGATGATCCCGGCCGCGTGCGCGGCCCCGAGCGCTGCGCAGATGGGCTCGAACAGCTCGAGCACCTCCCGGGGCGCCAGCCGCGTCTCGGCCCTGATCAGCTCGTCGAGCGTCTGCCCCTCGAGACGCTCCATCACGTAGAACGGCCGATAGTCATACAGCTCACCTACTTCGTAAATTTCTACGATATTGGGGTGAGACATCCGCTGTAACGCCTCGATCTCACGGGCGAAGCGCTCGACCACGCGGCGGGAGTGGGCCACCGCCTCGCTCAGCACCTTGACCGCGGCGGGCCTCCCCGAGCGGGCGTGCCTGGCGGCATAGACGACGCCGCAGCCGCCGCGCGCGATGAACTGTTCGAGGAGGTATTCGCCGGCCAGGGTCCCCGGCGCGAGCTCGCCGCGCGCGCCGACCTTCTCCACATCCGAAAACGGCCTCGTCTCGTCCTCTGTCATTGTCATCGTCTCGTCTCACCGTGCGGCGCGTCATGGAGCTGCGGTGCGTGCTCCTGTCGTCGTTCGGGAAGATATTTGATAATGGGGATATACAGGAGCGTTTCCGAATGGTAACTTAAACTTGGCCGCGACTCGACCTCAAACGCCGGGACCCAACTCCGAAAGGGGGATCAACATGTTCCTTAGCTGTATGCGGACTGTTGCGCTGCTCGCAATACCTCTGGTTACTACCGCCTGCATCGGGGCGGAGCTCGACGAAGCGTCGATCGATGAAGCATCCGAAGAAGCAATCGGGGAAGCCGAGGCTGCGGTTGAAAGCAACAACGGCATCTTCCCTAATGCGATTGGCCGGAATGCCCTCACCTTGTCCTCGTTCTCGCCCAGGGATCTCAGCCTGAGCGCGCTCTCCTGGGGTGCGTTCAACCAGAACGTGCGCGCAGCTCTCCAGAATCCAGGACCGGACGGCGCCATGTCAAGGCAGCTCGTTCAGTACGTTGTGAGCTGTGCGCTGAGGCAGAATCAGTCGCTCTCGTTTACCTGGACCGACAGCGGCGGTGTGAGTCACCCGGAGACATACACTGGCTTCCTTGGGATGGCGGACTGGTGGGTGTACGGTCCACTCACAGATCCCTTCTACCAGCGCTACATCACCGCGTGTCTTGCAGCACGGACGAACTGGTACGGCGTCTCTGTGCAAATATCCTTGCGCGCCAGCCAGACGTCCATGGCCTCGTCGATTCCGGAGCGCTGGGCCTACCTGGTGAGGGAGGGCGCGTTCTGGGGGAATGTGTTCTCCACAACACCGTACGTGCGCGCCTGTTACTCGCCGCCCGGGGTCGCTCGTGCACGGGCTCTGCAGCGAGATTGTGCGGCAGGTCACCTCAGCGTTGACCCGGTGACCGGGGCGACGATCACGCAGCAGTGTGGTCCCATCGAGATCGTGGGCTCGTGCGATACTCTGTGCGGCTCGGTGAGCTACAACGGCGGATTCTACTCCCAATGTCTCGAGAACCCCGCAATCTCGTCCACGGTACGCACGGATGTGGTGATCACGTCCTTCCTGCCGCAGTAGGATTGGGCATGGGCTCCGAGGCCCTGCGGGACAAGGATCTCGAGCAAGCGCCGGCAGAGTCTCGGCGGTGTCCGTCGTGCGGGCGGCGGAACCTGGGCCTGTGCCCCGAGTGTCCGCTGCCCGAGCCGCAGCCCTACGACGAGGCGACCCCGCCGGACATCACCGAGGTCGTCGCGGTCTCGTTCCCTCGCTTCCCCGGCTACCGGACACGCAAGGTCTTGGGGCAGGGCGGCTTCGGGACCGTGTTCGAGGCCGAGCCCGAGGGGGGCGGAGAGCCGGTGGCGATCAAGCTCGCGCGCGCCGAGCGCCACGGGGCGGGGGTGCGGCTCCGGCGCGAGGTCGAGGCGCTCCTGGCCGTGGGGGTGCCCCACGTGCCCGCCGTGCACGCGTGGGGCACGTTGGAGGACGGCCCACCCTACGCCGTCCTCGCGCGCGTCGACGCGCCGACGCTGGCCGCGCGCCTCGCCGTGCGCCCCGCGCCAGGAATCGAGGAGGCCGCTCGGCTCGGCCTCGCGACGCTCGCCTCGCTCGAGGCCGTCCACGCGCGCGGCTACGTGCACTGCGACATCAAGCCCGAGAACATCTTCGTCGACGGTGCCGGGAAGGCGACCCTCATCGACCTCGGCATCGCCCGTGTCGTGGGGCGGCGCGACGGCGCGCAGGACGATGACCTGGCGCTCGGGACCGCGGAGTACATGGCCCCCGAGCAGTCCGCCGAGCGCGCCGATCTCGACGCGCGCACCGATATCTACGCGATGGGCGTCATCCTGTACGAGCTCTTCGCGGGCCGGCCGCCCTTCTGGGGGCCGCGGGCGGCGGTGCTGGAAGCCCACAGGAGCCGGAGGCCCCCGCGCCTCTCGGCACGCGCGGCCGTGCCGCGGACGATCGAGGAGGTGGTGCACCGCTGCCTGGCCAAGGATCGGGGCGCGCGGTTCGCCAGCGCGACCGAGCTCCGCGCCGCGCTGGAGCGCGCGCTCAGGGACGAGCGCACCGCGTGCGAGCGCGACGGGCCGCGCACGGCGGGCGGCGCCCAGCGCCGCGCGGTGGGGCTCCTGTTTTTCGAGGGCGCGGCCGATCGGGTGGTCGTGCAGCGCCGGATCCGGGCGCTGGGCGGCGATCTCGCGCACGCTTCCGGCTCACGTTACGTGGCGGTCTTCGGCCACGAGGGCGCGGCGAGCCCTGCGCGGCACGCGCAGCGCGCGGCCGACGAGCTCCTGCGCGGCGGGCTGTGCGAGCGGGTGCTCATCGATCTCGCGCCCGTCTCGGTCCAGGCCCGACCGGGCGGGGCGACACGCTTCCTGAGCCCGCTCTTCTCACGCGCCGAGCGGTGGCCGGCGGCGCCGGGGCCGCCGGGGCCGTTCCTCACGCCCGCGGCCGCGGCCGCGCTCCCCGAAGCGCCCGTCGCAGCAGACGCAGAGCTCGTGCGCGAGCCCGCGAGCAGCACCGGAGGAGAGGGGCGCGACGCGACGGATCCCGAGGCTTTCATCGGTCGCCACGATGTCCTCGACCCTCTGCTGCATAGCGCGGAGGAGGCGCTCCGCCTCCGACAGCCCACCGTCGTGTCGGTGATCGGCGAGCCCGGCTACGGGAAGAGCCGCCTCTTCGTCGAGCTCGGCAAGCAGCTCCGCGCGCGCTTGCCGCACGCCCACCTGATCGATCTGCGCGGGCAGGAGCCGACGAGCGGCGTCTCGGACGCGACGCTCCAGGAGCTCGTGCGTGAGGCGCTCGACGTGCCCGATGCGCCACCGCAGAGCGGCGCCCGCGCCATTCTCGTGGAGCGGCTCGGTCCGGTGCTCGGCGAGGAGCTCGGCTCGGGGTTGGCGATGGCGCTCGGGTGGGTGGACGAGCGGGCGGGCGGCGAGGTCTTCCCCGAGATCGAGGCGCTCGAGGCCGCGCCTGGTGCGCTGCGCTCCGCGCGCGTGCGGGCGGCGGGCGAGTGCTTGCGTCGGCGCGCGGCCGTCGCGCCCGTCATCGTCGTCCTCGACGATGCACACTTCGCGCATGACGTGACGCTTGCGGCCCTCGAGTACGCCGCGCTTGCGGATGGCGCCGCTCCTCTGTGGATCTGCGCGATGGGGCGCCCGGCGTTCGCGGAGGCGCACCCCGCCTGGGGCGAGCGGGCCGCGCGGCGCGAAAGGGTGCGGCTCGGCCCTCTGGACACCGAGAGCGCGCGGGCGCTGTGCCGGCGGCTGCTGCTGCCTGCGCGGGGCGTGCCCGAGCTGGCGATCGATCGCCTGCTCGAGCGCTCGCAGCAGGTGCCGTTGCTGCTCGTGGAGCTCGTGCACGGGCTCAAGCGCGAGGGGATCCTGCGGCGGCATCCGAAGGGCGACGCGTGGTATCTGGCGACCGACGAGCTCGAGCGCCTGCCCGTCTTGCCGCTCATCGATCAGCTGGCGCGGGGCGAGATGGCGGCGCTGGGGCCGGCGCTCGGGGCGCACGCGCGGCTCATCTCGCTGCTCGGCGCCGAGGTGTCGCTCGACGAGATCGAGGGCGTGCTGAACCAGCTGGATCAGCGCGGTGAGGGCGCGGCCTTCCCGCTCGACGCGCGCGTCGGGACCGAGCGCCTTGTCGAGGCCGGCGTGCTGGTCGCCGGTCGGAAGGGCCGGTTCGCCTTCCGTCACTCCCTCGTGCGCGAGGCGAACGCGCAGGGGATCGCCGAGGCGGAGCGGCGGCAGATCCACCTGGCCGCATACGAGCACCACCGAGATGCGGTCCACGAGAGCGAGGAGCAGCGGCGGTTCAAGATCGCATTTCATGCGGCCGAGGCGGGGCTCGCCGCGATCGCGGCCGAGGCCTACCTGGAGCTCGCCGAGCGAGCGCGGGCGCGGCACGCCTACGTCGAGGCGGAGCTCCACTACAGCCGCGCCCTCGCGCAGCCGGTCGAGGAGCGCGGGGTGCGGCGGAGGGCGGCGTACCGGGGTCGGGGCCTGATGCGCTACCGGCTGGGGCGCTACCACGATGCGCTCGGCGATCTCGAGCGCGCGCGTGCGATGGCCGTGGAGGAGGGCGACGCGATCGAGCAGATCGAGATACTGCTCGACGAGGCGACGGCGCTCGACTGGATGGACGACTACGGGCAATCGAAGGAGCGGGTGGAGCAGGCGATGGCGCTCGTGCGGGGCGGTCTGTCTCCGGCGCTCGCGGCGCGTCTCTCGATGGGGGTGGCGCGCTCGCTCGTCCGCGAGAACCGCGAGAAGGAGGCGGCGCCGCAGCTCGAGCTCGCTGCCGAGCAAGCCGAAGCCTTGGGCGACGAGGCCTACGAGACGTTCGTGGTGTCGATGCTCCTTTTGAGCTTCATCTATCCTGGGCTGGGCAAGCTGGACGAGGCAGGGGTGGCGCTGGAGCGGACGATTCGGATGTGCGAGTCGCGTGGCGACCTCCTGCACCTCGGGCCTGCGATCAGCAACCGCGCGCTCCTGCGCGCGCACCTCGGGGACAACGAGGGGATGATCCTGGATCTCTGTCGCGTCCTGGCCATCTCGCGCGAGCTGGGCCTCGGAGCGATGGAGCTCATGGGGGAGTTCAACCTCGGCGAGTTCCTCTACCTGATGGGCAACCTGGAGATGGCGACGCCGCACGTCGAGCGGGTCGTGTCGCTGGAGCGCCAGCAGCGGGGGGACGAGGCGCTGCCGCTGGTGCAGCTCCTTCTGGCCCGGCTGCTCCTTTACCGGGGCGACGAGAGCAAGGCGCGTGAAATCATCGAAGCGATCCGGGTCCAGCAGGCGAAGCTGGCCGCGGAGGGGCGCGAGGGCATGGAGATGGCTCCCGCGGAAGAAGTGCAGTGGTCGATGATCGACCTGGCGACGCGGGACGCGAGCGACGAGGAGTGGGACGAGCTCGAGGAGCGATCGGCCCGCTTTTTCGTGGGGCAGGAGCAGATCGAGGTCATCGAGGCGCGGGCGCGGGCGCGCTCACGGTGCGGTCGTCACGCGGAGGGTGCGGCGGCGCTCGAGCGGGCGATCGAGGTGGCTGGGCGGATCCCCAACGTCATGCGGGAGCGGCTCGATCGGCAGCGGCGCAGCTAGCGCTGGGCGCGCCGGCTCACCGCGGGACGGCCGCCGCGGCGCGGCGCGGTGGGTCCTCGCGGTGGGAGACGCCCGCGACGGCGCCCTTTGCGCCCGGGTGCGCAGCGGGGTCGCCCGTCGCGTCGAACAGGGCGAGCGCCCTCGAATAATCGAGCGCCGCCCCGGCGGTGTCGCCCCGCTCGCAGCGCAGATCGGCGCGCGCGTGGAGCACCGTGGCCTGGCCCGCGCTGTCCCCGAGCTCCTCGAAGAGCCGCAGCGCGTCCTCGTAGTCGCGCTGCGCGCCCGGGAGCGCGCCCCGCTGGCGGCGCAGGTCGCCGCGGGCCTTGAGCGCGGCGGCCTCGCCGCGGCGATCTCCGCTGTCCCGGTACAGCAGGATCGCATTGCCATAGTCGCGCGCCGCGAGCGCCGTCTGCCCCTCTCGCAGGCGCAGGTCGCCGCGGGCCTGCCACGTGCGCGCATGGGTCTGCTCGCACCCGAGCGCCCGGAGGAGATCCGGCTGCGGGAGCACCTCGCGCGCGGCGCGGGCGCGTGAGCTCGCCCCGCGACGCTCATCACGGCTGCTCGGCGGGGGCGAGCGCAGCTGGCTGAGGACGCGCTCCTCCACGCCCTCGAGGATGTACAGCGCGCGGTCGTAGGCGCGCGCGGCGCCCGCGAGGTCCCCCTCCCTGAAGCACAGATCGCCCTGCGCCTTCAGCACGTTGGCCTCGCCCAGGCGATCGCGGCAAGCCCTGAGGAGCGTGAGCGCGCACCCGTAGTCGCTCGCCGCCCCCGCCAGCTCGTCCTGGTCGAGCCGGAGGTTGCCGCGCGCGAGCAACCCCATCGCCTCTCCGGCCCGGTCGGACGCCGCCTTGAACAGCGACAGCGCCCGCTCATGATCGCGCGAGGCGGCCGCGAGGTCCCCCTGCCGCCGGTGCACGTCGCCGCGGAGCAGGAGCGCCGTCGCCTGGCCACGCCCGTGCATGGCCGCCTCGAACGCGGCGAGCGCTTCGCCGTAGTCCGCCACGGCGGCCTCGAGCGCGCCCTCGGCGAGGCGCCGGTTGCCGCGCGCGAGCAGCTCCTTGGCGCTGCGGAAGACCTCGTCGTCGGCCGGCGGCGAGCTCCGCGCCGCCGCGCGCTGCGCGTTCGCGCGCACCGCCTTGCGGAGGACGTCGCGGTGACCAGGGCGGCCGCGCTCGCGAGCGGCCGGCGTCGCGCGGAGCGTCCCGAAGGTGCCGCGCCGCTTGCTCGCGAGCTCGGCGCGACGCGCGCTCTCGAGCGCCGCGAGCGCGCGCTCGCGCAGCTCGGGGAGCGCGTCGCCCGAGAGCCGCGCCGCCTCGTCGAGCAAGCGCTGCTGGAGCTCGGCCGGGAGCCCGAGATCGACCACCGTGCAGGCGTCGACGAGCGCCCGCGCCAGCACCTCGGCGCCGCGCTCGCCGTCCCGGAACGGCGCGAGGTCGAGGGCCGCGAAGAGCTCGCAGGCGACGCGCCGGCGCGTCGCCGCCTCCGGCCGCCCCTCGGCCGCGGCCGCCCAGAAGAGCAGCGCCTGCATCGCGTCCGCCGACCCCCGGTGGAGCGCGTCCCAGCGCCTCGCGTCGGCCGCCGCGTCCTCGCGGGCCGCGGCGCGCACGGGGGGCGTCATCGTGAAGGTCTGCGGGCCCTGCTCGAGCGACACCACCCGCCCATGCACGAGCAGCTGGAGCGGCCGCGCCGCGGAGGGCGCCGGCTTCCCCGCCGCGGCGGCGACCACCTCCAGCGGAATGCCCGCCGCGGGCAGCACGGCGAGCGCATGCACCACCCGGCGCGCCTCCTCGCCGAGCGACTCCAGCGCGTCGCCGAGCACCAGACCCACGATCTCCCCCTCGGGTCCCCCCGGGTCCAGCTGCGCCGCGTTCTTCCGCAAATACGCCTCGGCCGACATTCCCGTCCGCCGCAGCGTGGCTGCGGCGATCTCGATCGCGGCTGGCAGATACCCGAGCGCAGCGACGAGCGCATAGGCCCACTGGACCTCCGCGGCGGGCGGCGCGTCCGTCCCCCATGCACCCTGGGAGAGGACGGACATCGCAGCGGATACGGAGAGCGCCGAGACGCTGAGCTCGGCCATCTTCCGATCTCCGGACGTGGAGCGGAACCTCAACATATCGCCTCTGTCATTCCAGAAGAGCTGGTTGTCCGAGCAGGCGCCGTCCGGCTCTCGGCCCGCGGCGACATGCCTGCTGGCCCCCAATCAGCCTGGAGATTGACGTCTCGAAGCCTGTGTCCACGAGCTTAGCGCGGCGCGCGACAGGCTCAACGGCCTTCCAGGTTTTCATGCGATCCTCGCGGCGAATTCGCGGCGAACCAGCCCGCGCTGGCACGCGTCCGGCAACGGCTCGCCGATCATGGGAAAGCGCGCTCGACGAAGCGGAACGACGGGATCCTGCGCCGGACGCTCGCTCCTCGTCGCCGGCTCGTATGTCCCCCGGTCGGGTCGAGGAGAGAAGATCCTGCCCATCTCCGCGGGCCCCGCGGCGAGGCGGGAGGCTCGGGCGGAAGGCCGTGGGCGCGAGATCCGGGTCGGAGACGAGATCCTTTATGTGACCGAGACGGGCACCGGCAAGACCGCGGTGCTTCTGCCCAGCATGCTGATCGACGGCGCGACCTACCAGCTAGCGGTCGAGGCGATGGCGCGCCACGCGCGGGTGGTCGTCCTGGAGCTGCCCGGCTCGGGCCGCGCCTCGCGGCTGCGCGCGCCGTGGACCCTGGAGCGGTATGCGCGCTGCGTCGCCGAGGCCTTGCGGGCTTTGCGCCTCGAGCGCGTCACGCTGATCGGCCACTCGCTGTCTGGCGCCGTGGCGCTGATCGTCGCGGCGCTGCACCCCGAGCGGCTAACCGGGGTCGTGCTCGTCGATTCCATCGGATTCAACCCGCCGGGCTCGGTCCTTTCGCTCGTCCTCGCCCGCGCGGCCGAGGCGCTGCTGGCGCCTCGCTTCGTCGCGCGGGGGACGCCTGCTCTCCTCCACAACCTGCTCTTCCACGCGCGGAGCGCGCTGAGCCTCCTGCGGATCGCCGCGACCGCGGATCTGAGCGGCCACGCGGCGCGCGTGCGGGTGAGGACGCTGCTCGCCTGGGGCGCGCGCGATCTCACGGTGCCGATCGGCTCGGCCCTCGCCATCCAACGCTTGATCCCCGACTCGACCCTTGTCGTCTCCTCGAAGGGAAGCCACGACTGGATCGTGGAGCGACCAGCCGAGTTCGCGGACGCGGTGGCGAGGTTCATGGCGGGCAACGGCGGAGCAGCCTGAGCAGGGGGGTATCGTGGAGCGCCGCCATGCGCTACCCTTGCCGCGGCGTTCTTCGGCGTGAACCTCAGGGAGCATGGCGCGCGGCGCGAGCCGAGCCGCCATAGCAGGGAGCGGGGCTTGACTGGTTTGTGGCGCCTGCTGGAACAGGCCGCGAGGTGGGCGCGCCTCGCGACCCCGCTCCTCGCGCTCCTCGCGACGATGGCGCTGTGCCTCCCCGCCCGCGGCGAGGCGGCGGTGCCGGCCGCGGGCCCGGGCGGCGCGGCCGGAGCCCCCGCGCCGCCAGGCCCGCGGCCGCTCCCGCCGATCCCCGGCGCGGGCAAGGTCACCGTGGTCGCGATCTCCGGGACGATCGATCTCGGCCTCTCGCCCTTCCTGGAGCGCGTCGTCGCCGCCCAGGGGGAGGGCGACCTCCTCGTGCTCGACATCAGCACGCTCGGCGGCCGCATCGACGCCGCGCTCGCCATCCGGGACGCGCTGCTCCGGGCGCGCGTCCGCACGGTGTGCTGGGTCAACCCGCGCGCGATCTCGGCCGGAGCGCTCATCTCGCTCGCCTGCGATGTCATCGCGGTCGCCCCCGGCGCCACCCTCGGCGCGGCGACGCCCGTGCAGATCGGCGAGGGCGGCGAGATGAAGCCTGTCGCCGAGAAGGTCGTGTCCTACATGCGGAAGGAGATGCGCGCGACCGCGGAGGCGAAGGGGCGGCGCGGCGACATCGCCGAGGCCATGGTCGACGCCGACGTGGAGGTCCCCGGCCTCGACGAGAAGGGGAAGCTGCTCACGCTGGACGGCGCGCAGGCGCTCGCGTGGGGCATCGCCGAGGTGCAGGCCGGGAGCGAGGCAGACCTCTTCGGCGCCCTGGGCCGCCCCCAGCCCGCGGAGATCATCCGCCCGCGCCCCAGCTTCGCCGAGGAGCTCGCGCGCTTCCTCTCGGATCCCACGCTCTCCGGGGTCCTCATGACCCTCGGGATGCTCGGCATCCTCCTCGAGCTCTACGCGCCGGGCCACGGCGTCCCGCTCGCCGTCGGGCTCTCGTGCCTCGCGCTGTTCTTCTTCGGGCACCACGTCGTGAAGCTCGCCGGCTGGGAGGAGCTCGCGCTCTTCGCCGTCGGCGCGATCCTCATCGCGGTGGAGATCTTGGTCCCGGGGCACATCGTCCCTGGAGTCGCGGGCGCCGCGTGCGTGGCGAGCGCCCTCCTCCTTTCGCTCCTCGATCTCGAGCGCGTGCCGGTCGACGTCGCCTGGCACGCCGGCTGGCTGCCGCGCGCCCTCGCCTCGGTGTGCGGCTCGCTCGCGGCGACGGCGGCGCTCGCCGTGGGCGCCGCCCGCGTCGCGCCGAGGACGCGCTTCGGGCGGCGGTTCGTTCTGGACGCGGCGATCCGCGGCGTCGCCGTCGGAGGGCCTCCCGAGGGCTCCGCGGCGCCCGCGTCGCTGGTGGACCGGCTCGGCACGGCCGCGACCGATCTGCGCCCCTCGGGCAAGGTCGCGCTCGACGGCCGCCGCGTGGAGGCGCTCTCGGAGCTCGGCTACGTCGAGGCCGGCGCCCGCGTGCGGGTGATCCGCGCGGAGGGGGGCCGGGTCGTCGTGAGGGCGGTCGCGCGCAGCGCGGACGAGGAGCGCGGAGCGTGACGCCCGCGCTGCTCGTCGTCGCGTTGCTCGTGGTGGGGCTCGTGCTGCTCGCCATCGAGGTGCTGGTCATCCCCGGCGTCGGCCTCGTCGGGCTCCTCGGCGGC
Organism: Sorangium sp. So ce281; assembly: GCF_051527395.1. NCBI lineage: Bacteria > Pseudomonadati > Myxococcota > Polyangiales > Polyangiaceae > Sorangium > Sorangium sp. So ce281. Next base: position 7,027,020 of record NZ_CP150322.1, on the reverse strand, counting down.
GCCGCCGTGCTCGGCGCGGTCGCGCTCGCATGGACGGCCCTCGGGGTTGGCTACGGCCTGCTCGCCCTGGGCGCCGGCGTCTGCGTGACGGGGCTCCTGTTCTGGGCTGTCCCGAGGACGCCGGTGGGCCGCAAGATGGTGCTGCTCGAGACCCAGCGGAGCGGGCGTGGCCCGGACGCGCGGCTCGCCGCGCTGGCCGGCAAGGAGGGCAGGGCGCTCACGCCGCTCCGCCCCGCCGGCACGGTCGAGATCGAGGATCGCGCGGTCGATGTCGTGACCGACGGCCTCTACGTGGAGGCTGGCACGCCTGTGCGGGTCGCGAGCGTGGAGGGGAATCGGGTCGTCGTCGAGCCGCGCGAGCCCTAGCGAGCGCGCGAGAGGCGGCCCTTCACGGACAGGGACGGGTGGAGAGGGATATGGAGATCATCTCGGTCATCGTGATCGGCGGGCTCGTGCTCGTCGCCATCGTCGCGACGCTGTACATGGTGCCGCTCCGGCTGTGGGTCGCCGCGCAGGCGTCGGGCGCCGGGGTCTCGATGCTCACGCTCATCGCGATGCGCCTGCGCCGGGTGCCGCCCGATCAGATCGTCAACGCGCGGATCAGCGCCGTGAAGGCGGGTCTCGAGGGGGTGTCCGTCGACATGCTCGAGGCCCACTACCTGGCCCGCGGGCGGGTGGAGGCGGTCGTCAACGCGCTCATCTCGGCCGGCAAGGCGGGGATGGAGCTCGATTTCTCGCGCGCGGCCGCGATCGATCTCGCCGGCCGCAACGTGCTCGAGGCGGTGGCGATGTCGGTGAACCCGCGCGTCATCGAGACCCCGAAGGTCTCGGCCGTGGCCAAGGACGGTATCCAGCTCCTCGCGATCGCGCGCGTGACCGTGCGCGCCAACATCGATCGCCTCGTCGGCGGCGCGGGCGAGCAGACGGTGCTGGCTCGCGTCGGCGAGGGCGTCGTCTCGACCATCGGCTCGGCCGACGACTACAAACACGTCCTCGAGAACCCGGATACCATCTCGAAGAACGTGCTCAAGAAGGGCCTCGACGCGGGGACGGCGTTCGAGATCCTCTCCATCGACATCGCCGACGTCGACGTCGGCTCCAACATCGGCGCGAAGCTCCAGACGGAGCAGGCCGAGGCGGACAAGCAGGTGGCGCAGGCCAGGGCGGAGTCGCGCCGCGCGCTGGCGGTCGCGCAGGAGCAGGAGATGAAGGCCAAGACGCAGGAGATGCGGGCGAAGCTCGTCGAGGCGGAGTCGACGATCCCGCTCGCCGTCGCGGAGGCGCTCCGCACGGGCAAGCTCGGCGTCATGGACTACTACAACATGCGCAACGTCATCGCCGACACCGAGATGCGCCAGGGCATCGCCGGCACCACGGGGGGCAAGCCCGATCCCGTCGGGGAGTCGTGAGGTGCCGCCGCGCGACCCACCGAGCCCGCTCCTCGCGTGGCTCGGCCGCCGCGACGCGCTCGTGCAGCGCTTCGTCCTGGCCGAGGTGCTCGGCCCGCCCCGGGCGCTATCGCCGCGCTCTGCGCGGCCGGAGGGCGGCGCGGCCTGCGAGCCGCGCCCCGACGACGCTGGACGGGCGCCATGCATGACATCGACCTCGAGAAATACGTCGGCGCCCTCCTCGGAGTGATCTGGGCGATCGTCAAGCTCGCGAGCATGTACGGGAGCGTGCAAGCCAGGCGCGCCGAGCGCGCTGCGCGTGCCGCCGCGCGGCCCGGCGGCGCGGACGCCCCGCGGAGCGAACCAGCGCTCGTCGACGCCGCGCCGGGGAGCGGTACGGGGAGCGGTACGGGGCTCGCCGATGTCGCGCCGCCGAGCGCCGCGCCGTGGGCGGGGATGGCGTTCGGCGCCCCGCGCGCGCCCGACGCCGACCGGCTGCGCGTGGTGCTCCTGCGGCTCGCCGAGCTCGAGCAGAGCGCCGCGGCGCTCGGCGACGTGGTGCGTCACGAACGGGCGAACCGGCGCTTCACGGACGCGCTCCTCGGGGCCGTCCCGCGCGAGATCGGGCGCCTGCGCGCCGCCGTCGACGCGGGCCTCGCGGCGCGCGAGGCGGAGGACGCGGCGGACACCATCGAGCTCGTCGTGGGCGAAATCGCGGTGCTCGTGCGGCAGCGCCGCGACCCGTCGCTCCTGCCCGAGCTCGGCGACGCGGACGCCCTCGCCGACGCCTGCTACGCCCCCGTGATCGCGTTCGCGCGGGCGGAGGGGCTGCCGCTCCGGAGCGGAGCGCCGGCCACGCAGCTCACGGGTTTCGATCTCGCGATCTGGACGGGCTTCATCCCGACGTCGATCGCGCCCATCTTCCTCCCTGTCGACTTCTTCTCGACCCCGCTGCGCTGGCCGGCGCTCGCGCACGAGATAGGCCACGATTTCCTGGCCTCGGTCGACGGCCTCGAGCCGGCCCTGCGCCGCGAGCTCGGCCTGGGGGGCGAGCAGGTGCGCCCGCTCGCGCCGGACGGCGATCGCATCGCGGCTCCCGCGCTCAGGCGGATGTTCGGCGTGTGGTTCGAGGAGATCTTCTGTGACGTCTTCGGCACGCTCATGTTCGGCCCCGCCTACGTGCTCACGATGAGCGAGCTGTTCTTCCAGGAGGACGAGCCGTACGCGTCCATCGCCGTCCAGACGGACGTGACCGGCGCGCGTTATGACGAGCACCCTCCGCCGCACCTGCGCGTGCTCATCGGGTGCATGGTCCTCGAGCGGGGCGGGCTCAACGAGGACGCGCGCGCCCTGCGGGAGGCGTGGGCGCGCCGCCACGCCGAGGTGAGCCTCGATGACCTGCTCTTGCCCGTGAGGGGCGCCTTTCGCCCCGTCCCGCTGGCGCCCTTCGCCACCATGGCCGCGTGGATCGTGGAGCGCCTCTATGCCGGCCCGCTCACCGCCCTCTCCGGCTTCGGTCTGCAGGACATCAGCGGGCTCGACTACGGCCCGCACGAGCGCCAGGAGGCGTCGCGCGCGCGCGACGCGCTGCTCGCCGACCGGGTCCCCGCCGTCCTCGACGCCCGGGCGCTCCTCGCGGGCGCGGTCCTGGCGGCGCATCGGGCGCCCGCGCAGTCGCTGTCGATCCTCATCAGGGCGCGCGCCGCGATCCCGGCGCTCGGCACGGCCGAGCGGCGGCCCGACGCGTTCGGGTCGCGCCTCGACGTGTCCAGCGTCGCGCTGGACCGCCGCACCGTGGCGGAGGCGCTGCTCTTCCGAGAGGTCCTGCTGCCGCCGCGAGCGCTCCGTCCCCGCCGCCGCGCGCGCCTCTAGAGCGGCGGTCACCCGCTTCGGATACGGGCCCACCTCGACGTTTTCGGTGCTCAGCGCACCGGAGTGCGCTTCCGCGCCGAAAACGCCGATCTGGGCCCGTCTCCTGTGCGGGTGACCGCCGCTCTGCTGGGCATGTAGCGTGGGCCGGTCTCCTGTGCGGGTGACCGCCGCTCTGCTGGGCATGGTGGCTGGGCCCGTCTCCTGTGCGGGTGACCGCCGCTCTGCTGGGCATGGTGCAGAGGTGGGCGGAAACCGCCGTAGAGCGGGGCGCGGCGCGGATCAGATGGCGTCGAGCTCGGCCGCGCCCTGCGTGGGGTGAGCCGCCTGGATCGTGGGCGCCCGCGGCGCGGCGAGGCTGCCCGCCGCGATCAGGGGCAACGACGCCCGCGGCGGGGGGATGCTCTCCGAGCGGAGCTTCATGAGCTCCTCGCGCTGATGCTTCCACACGGTCCGGTAGCGGAAGAACGGCACGGCCGGGTAGAGGTGGTGGATCAGGTGATACGTCTGCCCGAAGAGCAGCACGTTGAACAGTGCGCTGTCGACCGCGCGCGTCGCGCTGTACCGGTCCTGCGTCGCGGTGATCTCGTGGGGGTAGTGAGGCAGGTAGTCGAAGGCGAACGCGAGGAAGAAGATCGCCAGCCGCGCCGGCAAGATCCAGTAGAGGAGCGCGAGCTCGCCATAGCCGAGCCCGAAGGCCAGCGCCACGAGCGCGAGCATGGCCGCGAGCGACGCGACCGTCTCGATCCGCTCCGCGCGCTTCTGCGCGTGGTAGGAGCGCAAAAATAGATAATAGTAGTGGAGATCCTGTGTCGCCCAGCGGAGCGGCAGGAGGTACCACGGGCCGCGCCCACTCCAGTAGTCGGGATCCCGGTCCGCCTCGTTCGTGTGTTTGTGATGCTCGAGGTGGAAGTGACGCACCGCCAGGAACGGCGCCATGAGCAGCAGCCCGGACAGCCGCCCGATCACGCCGTTCAGCAGCGCGGAGCGCGCCAGCGACCGATGCGACGCCTCGTGCATCGGCGTGAAGGCGGCATACGCGGCGACCGCCGCCGCGAGCACGGCCGGAACGGTCGACACCGAGCCCGCGATGCCCGCGTAGACGGCCGTCGCCCAGAGGGCGTACGACCCGGCGAAGAGCGCCACCGTCGGCCACTCGATCGTCCGGGTCTGCAGCAAGCCGCTGTCGAGCGGCAGGACGCTCCAGAGCGCCGGCCGCCCGGAAGGTCTCCCCGACGGCCTGTCTAAGGGCCGCCCCGACGGCCTGCCTAAGGGCCGCCCCGACGGCCTGCCCGAGGGTCGGCTCGGGCACTTCTCGTCGTTGTTCCTCGTGGAACTCCAGACGGCTGGCCGCCCCGATGGACGACTGAGTCGGTTCTCGTCGTTGTTCATGGCGCTCAAAACTCCCGGGGGAAGCTTCGGATCTTCACGTTGGTGACAGCGAACGGTGGACACCGGATCAAGCGCAAACGAACGTTCGACCACTCGGGACCGCGTTCCAGGGATGGCACCGAGAGGTCGTCAGGGGTTAGCGACCTCCAGAGCGAGGCCGTCCACGGCCATTCCCTCGGACGAACAGAGGAGCGCCATGGGCGGTCCCACTGCGAGAGAAGGCGCGAGACGCTCGCAGGCGAGCACGAATTCAATCTAGCAGCCTAGCAACAGGAGCACAACGGGACTTTCGGAGCGTTGCGTTGTGCTTTCTGGTTGGCTGGATTCCAGAAGCAGCGTCGTTTGTTTCGGTTTGCGACGGTCGCGTCGGTCGCGTTGGTTACGTCGGTCGCGTCGGTCGCGTTGGTTGCGTTGGTTACGTCGGTCGCGTTGGTTGCGTTGGTTACGTCGGTTACGACCGTTGCGATCGACGCAACCGTTGCGTCGGTTTGCGACGACTTCGTCCACCTGCGTCAGCTTGCGTTGGCTCGTGGCGGCGTTCGCGGCGGCGTGGGTTAACGTTGGCGCTGGCGCCGCTGCTGTTGTCCGAGGAACAGGCCCGGAGCGCCGCGCTGACGCTGCCATCATGGCGCGCGTCGAAACAGTGCGCTTGGCACATTCCGCTAGACATGGCCGTGTGTCGACGCGTTGCCGTCCCGCAGCATTGCGCTCACCTCGTGGGCACAACCCCATGCCAGCGTGTATCCCGAACCGCCGTGGCCGTAGTTGTGGATCACACGGCCTTCACGCTCGACCCGCACGGTGCTCCGATAAGGGCGCAGCCCGGCGCGTGAGCCGAGCAAGCGGCCTGGCTTGAGCCCGGCCGCGCGCACCCGCTGGAGCATTGCGTCAGCAAGCTCGGGATCAGGCGTCATCGGGCGATCGTCGGGCGACGGGATGAAACAACCGCCAATCACGATCTCGCGACGCCTTGGGATCACATAAACGAGCGCCGATTCGTCCCTTTCATCACCCAGTGCGACATCTGGGGGGATCTCGCCTGGTTCGACGATCGCCACCTGGCCGTAGACGCCGATGAGCTCGCCGTCGCCGGTGAGCGCGCGCGCCCCGAGCCCGGTGCAGTTCACGATGCAGTCGCCCTCGACCTCGGCGAGCGATCGCACGTGCTCGATGCGCACTGGACCGTCGAGCTGCGCCTCCAGCCAGGATAGGTGCAACGAGGGCTCGATGCGCGGCGCCGTGAATCGCAGGCTGTACGGCGCGCCCAGCGGGTGGGGTCCAGGCTCGAGCGCGAGGTCCGGGACGCTCGGAGCCCACCACGGCAGGCGCGTGTCGTCCGCCGCCTCGCGCGCGGTCAGGAGATCCACGCCCGCCTCCGGGTGTTCGTTCGCGATGCGCGTGAGCTCATCGAGGCTCCTCGAGGACCACGCGTTGACGCGATCGGGCGGGTTCGCCAGGAAAGGATGCCACAGCGCGGCCGCGACCGCGGACGTCGTGCGCTCGCCGCGCGCCGCTGCGATCACCTGCACCCGGTGGCCGTCGCGCTGGAGGACGACCGCCGTGGTCAACCCGATCACCCCTGCGCCCACGACGGTGATCTGCTGCCCTTGAGCCTGGCTCCGCGATGACGCCACGATCGCGCGCTCTAGCACGCCGCCCCTCGGCGTCGACATCGCACACCACGCCCGGCGTCGAATCCGGTCGTGTGGACGTCCAGCGACGTCCCCTGATGTCCCGCGCCGTCCCGCTGTGTCCAGCGACGTCCGATCCACGGCGGTTTCCGCCCACCTCTGCACCATGCCCAGCAGAGCGGCGGTCTCCCGCACAGGAGACGGGCCCAGATCGGCGTTTTCGGCGCGGAAGCGAACGAAGGTGCGCTGAGCACCGAAAACGTCGAGGTGGGCCCGTCTCCGAAGCGGGTGACCGCCGCTCTAGATGTTTCGTGCGCAGCGGGCGCCGATGTTGTTGACGCGGTCGATGGGATAACTGAAGTCGCGGTTGCCTGCGCGCACGTCCGTCGCCGGCGCGCGGTAGCTCCCGCCGCGGGTGACCCGCGTGGCGTCGCGATCGCCGTCCACGCGATGCACGCAGTCGACGCACGGCGTGGGGAGCGCGTCCCGCCACCAGTCCATCGTCCACTCCCAGAGATTCCCGGCCAGATCCGAGTGCCCCCATCGCCCGTCGCCGCGCGGCTTCGACCCGACCGGCAGGATGTCGCTCAGCGCGCAAGCCCCCGCGGCGCTTCCATCCCCGGTGCAGTTGTAGGAGGCGCGATCGCCGTCGATCCCGGAGCCCCACGGGTAAGGTCGATGCTCGTCGCCTCCGGCAGCCGCATAGTTCCACTCCGCCTCGGAGGGCAGGCGGCCGCCGTCCCACGCGCAGAACGCGAACGCCTCGAACCAGGTGATGCAATTGATCGGCAGCTCCTCGTTCGACCCGGGGGCGTCGGTCCACGTCCAGAGGCGATCGCCATTGCACTGCAGCGCCGCCCGGAGCGCCGCGGTGTCCGGCGCGAGCCGCGTGTTCCACCCCGCGATCCACCCGCTGCCGTTGACGTGGGGGTGCCGGCCAGCCCCGATGGCCGGCGGGCTCGCCTGCACGCCCTGCCCGGCATCCACGAACGCTCGGAATCGCCCCACCGTGATCTCGTACTTGTCCAGGCGGAAGTCGCTGACGGCCGCGGGGAACGCGTCGTCTGTGCTCGGCGTCCCGTCGTAGCCCCTCAGGAAAGTGCCACAGGGGACCATCCTGTTGCCGCAGCAGCTCGCGTCGCCCGGCCCGCAGCTGTCCCCGGCGCCCGGCCTGCTCCCCGCGCAGCTCGGAGGCATGACCATCACGTCCGTCGATCCGCACGTGTTCGGGCAACCCGGCTCCCCGCACTCGCACTGCATGCCGCCCGCGCACGTCACGCAGTCCCCGGTTCCATCACACGCCGCGCTGCCCTCTGCCCCGCAGGGGGTCCGCGCCGGCCTCGGCCGCTCCGCACACTCACCCTCGCTGCACACCGCTTCCATGCAGGCGCTCTGCGCTGGCGGGCAGTCCTCCACCGGGTCGACGCAGCTATCCGTCGCACCGCCGCTGCTGCTGCTGGCGCCGCTGGTGGTGGTCGTCGTGGTGGTGGCGTCGCTGCTGCTGGCGGTGGCGCTGCTGCCGCCGCCTGCCCCGCTTCCACCGCTCCCGTCGTCGTGGTCACCAGGGAAGTCACGCACCTTCGGGCTGCAACCCGAGACGAGAGAGGTGGCCACGATGAGCGCCAATTTTCTCATGTACGGCATCCTACGCGACCGGGCGCACCCCCGTCGCGATGGATGCCGTACCGGCCCGGAGCGTTGCAGCGCCCCGACCTGCGCCGGGCGCCGAGGCGCTCCGGGCGGCCGGGGTCGGTGGGCACCGTTCCATCGATGGCGGCCGCCGCGCAGCGGGCGCTGTGTCCTCGTCCGCGCCTCGCCTGCGCGGCTCGGCGGCGGGACGACGGCGGGAGCTCCGTTACTTGCGCTGCGCGGGGGCGGTCGCGGTCGCGCCGTCCCCGGCGCGCCGGCTCGGCTCGATCTGGCCGACGTCGCGGACAGCGCCGTTGGCGGCGCTCGTGGCCATCAGCGCGTAAGCCCGCAGGGCAGGGGAGACCTTCCGGTCGCGGTTCGGCCTGAACGCGTCGGCGCCGCGCGCCTCGGCGGCGCGGCGGCGGCGCTCGAGCTCCGCCTCGCTGACGAGGACATCGATCGTCCGGGCGGGGATGTCGATCCGGATGCGGTCGCCCTCCTCGATGAGCCCGATGGTCCCGCCTTCGGCCGCCTCGGGCGAGACGTGCCCGATGCTCAGGCCCGACGTCCCGCCGCTGAACCGGCCGTCGGTGATGAGGGCGCACGCCTTCCCGAGGCCCTTCCCCTTCAGGAACGACGTCGGATAGAGCATCTCCTGCATGCCGGGGCCGCCCTTCGGCCCCTCGTAGACGATCACGACCACGTCGCCCGAGCGGATCTGGTTGTCCCAGATCGCGTCGCACGCCGCCTCCTGCGAGTGGAACACCCGCGCCGGCCCCTCGAACTTCCAGATCTCGGGATCGACGCCGGCGGTCTTCACGATGCAGCCGTCCACCGCGATGTTGCCGTAGAGCACGGCGAGCCCGCCTTCGCGGCTGTACGCGTGGTCGACGTCGCGGATGCAGCCCTTCTGGGCGTCATCGTCGGTGTCGGCGAAGTACTTGTCTTGCGAGAACGCGACCGTGGTCGGCACGCCGCCCGGCGCGGCGAGCGAGCGCTTCTTCGCGGCGGCCGTCGCCGTGGGGCGGCGGATGTCGTTCTCGTCGATGGCCTCGCCCAGCGTGCCCGCGTGGACCGTGCCCACTTGCCGGTGGATGAGCCCCGCGCGGTCGAGCTCGCCGAGGATCGTCAGCACGCCGCCCGCGCGGTGCACGTCCTCGACGTGGTGATGCGACGACGGCGCGACCTTGCAGATGTTGGGCACCTTGCGCGACATCCGGTCGATGTCCGCCATCTTGAAGTCCACCTGCGCCTCGCGGGCGACCGCCAGGATGTGGAGCACCGTGTTCGTCGAGCCGCCCATCGCGATGTCGAGCGCCATCGCGTTCTCGAACGCCTCGAACGTCGCGATGCTCCGCGGCAGCACCGAGGCGTCGCCGTCGACGTAGTGCCGCTGCGCGAGCGCGACGACGCGCTTCGCCGCCGCCTCGAAGAGATCCCAGCGCGCCGCGTGCGTCGCCAGCAGCGTGCCGTTGCCGGGCAGCGCGAGGCCGAGCGCCTCGTTGAGGCAGTTCATGCTGTTGGCGGTGAACATGCCGGAGCACGAGCCGCACGTCGGGCACGCGGACCGCTCCATCGCGGCGAGATCCGCGTCGGTCACCTTGTCGTCGCTCGCGGCGATCATCGGATCGATGAGGTCGAGCTTCCGGATGAGCGGCTTGCCGTCGCGGTCGTGGGTCCCGACGATCTTGCCCGCCTCCATCGGACCGCCCGACACGAAGACGGTCGGGATGTTGAGCCGCATGGCGGCGAGGAGCATGCCGGGCGTGATCTTGTCGCAGTTCGAGATGCACAAGAGCGCGTCCGCGCAGTGCGCGTTCACCATGTACTCGACGCTGTCGGCGATGAGCTCCCGGCTCGGCAGCGAGTACAGCATGCCGGCGTGGCCCATCGCGATGCCGTCGTCGATGGCGATGGTGTTGAACTCGACGCCCCACCCGCCCGCGGCGTCGATGACCTTCTTCGCCCGCTGCCCGACGTCGTGGAGGTGGACGTGCCCCGGAACGAACTGCGTGAAGCTGTTGGCGATGGCGACGATCGGCTTCTCGAAGTCCGCGTCCTTCATGCCGGTGGCGCGCCACAACGCGCGCGCCCCTGCCATGTTGCGCCCCTGGGTGGATGTACGACTGCGGTATCCGGCCATGCCGGGAACTTACTCCGTTCCGGCCTTCGCGCCTAGCCGGCAGGCGAGGCCGGCGCTCGTGGGACCACCGCGACCGCAGCCCGGGGCCGGCCCTTCGATCATCGGCCTCGCGGCTTGGACCACCGATCCACGGCGACCATCGCGGCGCCCAGCCCGTCGATGTAGGTGCCGTGCCGGAACGTCGCGCGCTTGAGCGCCACGACCAGCGTGGCCAGGAGCTCGCGCGCCTCGTCTCGCTCTCGCCGCAGGTCCTGGACCTCATCCCGCGACGGCCGGTTGACGACCGCAGCTTGCCCGGCGTCGTTCGTGCCTGTCTGACTCGCTCTCTCGGACATGGGTCTCATCCTCCCATATCAAGTTAGCGCCGCGCCGCCCGCTCCATCAACCTCCACAGGAGGTATTTGAATGGGTGTTCGTATCCCGGCCCACGTCAGGTCAGGAGCGCGCGACGAGGGTGACGAGGCCGCGCGCGAGCTCGCGATGGATGACGCGGAGTCCGGCCGCGTCGAGCCTGTCGCAGACCCAATCGGGGGCGAGGCGCAGCTTGCGATAGAAGCTCGCTGACAGCGTCCACCGGCCGTCCTCTCGGCCGCGCGTGTGAACGAGGTCGTGCACCTTGACGGTCTCGGGTTCGTACTCGAGGAAACAGGTCATGATCACATCCGCGGAGTCGTGTACTGGGATGAACCGGTCGGCGCCTCCGAGCTCGCGGGTGAGGTCACGGAACGTGAGCGCGAGGTGGCCGCCGGGCGCGAGTCGCCGGGCGCAGCCGGCGAACATCCGCTCCACGTCCGACTTGCTGCCGAGGTGGGGGAGCGTGTCGCCCATGCACACGGCGAGCGCGCAGGGGGGGCCCGAGCGCTCCAGCGCGTCCAGGAGATCCCCTCTCACGATCTCGACGGCGAGGGGCCCGCGGCGCGCCTCGAGCTCGGCGAGCAGCCTGTCCGACGTGTCCACGGCGGTCACCCTGAACCCGAGCTGCGCCAGCGCGATCGACTGAAAGCCGGAGCCGCACCCGAGGTCGATGGCCTCGGGCGAGCCGCCCGACGAGCCTTCAGGGCGCAGGCCGAGGCGCTCGAACAGCGCCCGCTGCTCGGCGACCTTGGCGTCGTAGTCCCCGAACATCCTCGAATAGTGCTCGGCGAGGAGCTTGTCGTAGTGATCGGCGACCGTGGGCATGGGCTCTCTTCCTCCGCGGCCATCCTACAGCCGCAGGGCCCGCCGGCGCACGCCTTCGCCGGCCCACATGGCCAGACCGGCGCACGCCTTCGCCGGCCCACATGGCCAGACCGGCGCACGCCTGCGCCGGCCCACATGGCCAGACCGGCGCACGCCTGCGCCGGCCCACATGGCCAGACCGGCGCACGCCTGCGCCGGCACACATGGACGCACGGGGGCTCACCAGAATCGACTGCGTCCGAAAATTTCTGCTCTGCTTTGACGAAGACATGATATCTTGGTTGAAACGCGACTCTTACTCCGACATCGATTTTCGGGTCGGCGGTGTTGGAAGGCACCGGGAAGGTTCCCGGAGCGAGGGTGGAGAGGGAGAGATCGCGTTGCTGTGCGCAGCTGGTTTCGTCGGACGGATGGGAATGAGGCACGGCGGGCTTGGACCGAGCCAGCCTGTCGCTCGCGCGGGTGTTTCGCTCTTCGAGAGCGCGCCTCGCGAAGCGCGCTGATGGATCCGTCGGAGAACCAGCGAGGCGAGCCGGAGAGCCCAGGCAGGCGGTCACGCCGGGCGACCAGGCAGCCGGAACGACGGGCGAGCCAGAACGACAGGCAAGCCAGATGACCTGGTGAGCTCGGGCGAGCCGCGCCGCACCCCTGCGTGCGCCGCGCAGCCGGAGCCCGGTCGGCCTCGCCGACGCGGCCAGCACCGGAATCTGAGCGAGGCGCGCCCAAGCGCTCAGGGCGGAGAGAAGCTGACGAGCAGCTGACGAGCTGACGAGCTGCCGACGATGAAGGTGAAGCGGCGCGGCGCGCGGGAGAGGCGCGGGAGAGAGCACAGCCGGGCGCCGGTGATACGGGCCGCGCCCGGGTCACCCGCGATGATGACGGATGTGAATGTGAGTAGGAAAGTGAACGAGCGTGTAAAGTGAACGAGAACGAGCGAACGAGAACGAGCGAACGAGAACGAGCGAACGAGAACGAGCGTGTGACGACCGGCTCATGACCGCAAACCCCGTCGAGATCGAGAAATGAGTTGCGGAAGGTGTCAGTTTGCGTCACGATGAGAAGTTTTGTAGCTGCGGCGTTTGCGAGCCTGCGTAGTTCGCGCGGGTCGTGGGATCACGTCGAAGTAGCGAAGGAGCGTGGTGCATGAAGACGGTTGGTGATTGGCTCTCCAGGTGCTCGCGATCGCTCGTCGCCGCGGGCGCGGCCGCGCTCCTCTCCGCCACGCCGATCGCGGCCTCGGCAGAGCACTCCGCCACGCCGCGGCAGGCTCCGCCGGCGGCGGCTGCCGGCGCGGAGAGCGCGCCTACGGCAGAGCCCGCCTCCGCCCCCGGCGAGTGGGACACCTACTCCGTGGAGGTCTACGGCAGGCTGGTCTCGCGCGCAGGGAAGGTCGCGACCCTGCTGCCGCTCGTCTCCACGACCGAGAAGCCGGTCGCCGCGGGGACCAAGGCGGTGCTCTTCCGCAAGGTCGAGGACCCCGACGGGCCGAGATCCTCGAAATGGGTCGAGATCGCCAGGGTGACCATGAAGAAGATCGAGTCGACCGGCAACATGCAGCTCACCATCGACTCGGAGCAGCAGGCGCCTCCCGGCGAGAAGGGCAAGACGCATGGTCACTTCGTGAAGGGCGCTCGGGTCAAGCTCGCGATCCAGTAGCCCGGCGCCGCGCGCGGCGGAGCGCGCCGCGGGCGTGAGCCGGGTCGCACCGCTCCGAGGAGGACCGCGCGGTCGCCGCGAGCGGGGAAGGTGGGATGGCGTCGGCGCGCGGCGCGGGTCGCCGCGGCTGAATGTCGCCGCCGTCGCACGACATTTTGAAACGCGGCGCCTCATCGTTGATAGAGTCGGCTTGCGGAGACGAGCGACGACGATGAACGCCCTTCGATCCTGGCTCTCGCAACTGAACCGCCCCGAGGTGACAGAGTTCGCCGTGGCCACCGGGCGCATGCCCAGCGTGAAGGTCTCGGGCGCCTTCCAGGCCGTCGATCCCGGCGCCCTCTCCACGGAGGACATCCTCATGCTCCTCAGCGCGCTCGGCGGCGGCCGCCACATCGAGGCCCTCGGCGCGAAGCCGTCGCAGTGGCACATCCGCATCGAGGGCATCGGCGCCATCTCCGTCGTCGCCGCGCGCCAGGGCGACCTCGTGCACGCCCGCATGACGCGGATGCAGTCGTCCGCCGCGTCGGGGACCGCGGCCGCCGCGCCTCCCGCGCGCCCCTCGCAGCAGCTCTCCATGCGGGAGCACCTCGCGCCCGAGGAGGTGCAGCGCCCACCGCCGCGCGAGCAGGACGCGAGGCGCACGAGCTCCTCGGAGGTCGCGCTCGACCTCCGCTCTCCGCCGCCGCCTGCGGAGCCCCGCGCCAGCCGGCCCTCGGTGGCCCGCTTCGAGGCGCGCGCCGACGACGCGCCGGCCGCCGAGCGCGCCGCGCCGGCCGCCCGCACGTCATCGCCGTCCCCGGAGCCCCGCGCCGCCGCGCGCGCGGCGGTCGCGGGCGGGCGCGCGCGGCCCTCCTCCGCCGAGGTGCCGGCGGCCGCCCTCGACGGGCTGCTCGCCATGGCGCGCGATCAGGGCGCGAGCGATCTGCACCTCGTCGCCGGCCGCCCGCCGCTCCTGCGCGTGGCGGGCGAGCTGATGCCGCACGGCGAGCCGCTCGACCCGGCGGCCGTCGAGTCCCTCCTCCTGCCGCGCGTCCCGGCGCGCCTCTCGCGGGTGCTCGAGGTCGAGGGCTCCTGCGATTTCGCCCTGGAGCTCGGCGCGCTCGGCCGCTTCCGGGTGAACATCTCGCGCCACCGGCAGGGGTACAAGGGCTCGTTCCGGCTGATAGCGCGCACCATCCCGAGCCTCGCGTCGCTCGGCCTGCCCGACGCCATCGGGCTCGCCACCCGCCACCACCAGGGCCTCATCGTGATCACCGGGCCGACGGGCCACGGCAAGACCACGACGCTCACCGCGATCGTCGATATCCTGAACCGCGAGACCAGCCATCACATCATCACGGTCGAGGATCCCGTCGAGTTCGTCCATGCGCGCGGCAAGGCGATGATCAGCCAGCGCGAGGTCGGCACGCACACCCGCTCCTTCGAGAACGCCCTCAAGGCCTCGCTGCGCGAGGACCCCGACGTCATCGTCGTCGGCGAGCTCAGGGACACGGCGACGGTCCGCATGGCCCTGGCCGCGAGCGAGACCGGCCACCTCGTCCTCGGCACCATGAACACGCCGAGCGCGGCGAAGACCATCGATCGGCTGATAGACCTCTTCCCGCCCGGCGATCAGCAGCAGGTGCGCGTCACCCTCGCGGGCGGCCTCCGGCTCATCGTCAGCCAGCGGCTCCTGCCGAGCGAGGGCGGCAGGCGCATGGTCGCCGCCGCCGAGGTCCTGCCCGGCTCCGTCCCGCTCTGGAACCTCATCCGCGACTCCAAGACGTTCCAGATACCGAGCCTCCAGCAGCGGGGGAAGGGCCTCGGGATCATCCGCCTGGACGACTCGCTGGCCGAGCTCGTCCGCGCCGGCAAGACCACGCTCGAGGCCGCGCTCAAGGTGGCGGAGGCCCCCGACGAGCTCGAGGCCGTCCTCGCCGGCAGGCGGCAGCCCATGCTCACGCCGGACAGGAGGCCGCCCGCCCCCGCGCCCGACGCGTCCAAGTCCGCGCCCATCGAGGCGGGCAAGGGCCTCTTCGAGCGCGCGGGCGCGCTCTTCGGAAAGAAGGGAGCGTAACGTGGCCCGGATCGACCGCCTCTTCGACGAGCTGCTCTCCAGGAAGGGCAGCGACCTGCACCTCGGCATCGGCTACCCGCCGCTCGTGCGCGCCCGCGGCGAGCTCATCGCCCTGCGCGACACGCCCCTCGACACGGCCGAGATGGAGGCGCTCCTCTTCGAGATCACGACCCCCGAGGAGGCGCGGCGGATCGTCGACGAGCTCGATCTCGACTTCGCCTATTCCTACGCGGACAGGGCCCGCTTCCGCGCGAACTACTTCTACAAGACCACCGGGCTCGCGGCCGTCTTCCGCACCATCCCGAGCAAGATCCTCTCGCTCGACGATCTCGGCTGCCCCGAGATCGTCCGCCGGCTGTCCGAGCGGACGAGCGGGCTCATCTTGATCACGGGGCCGACCGGCTCCGGCAAGTCCACGACGCTCGCGGCGATGATCGATCACATCAACCGCTCGCGCGCCTGCCATGTCCTCACGATCGAGGATCCGGTCGAGTTCGTGCACGGCCCCATCAAGGCCCAGATCACGCACCGCGAGGTCGGCCCCGACGCGGGCAGCTTCGCGAGCGCGATCCGCAGCGCGGGGCGCGAGGACGCCGACGTGATCCTGATCGGCGAGCTCCGGACCAACGAGACCATGAAGCTCGCCTTGCAGCTCGCGAGCTTCGGTGTCCTCGTCTTCGGCACCGTCCACACGAACAGCGCCGCCGCGACGATCGACCGTATCATCAACGCGTTTCCCGCCGACGAGCAGCTCCAGGTCCGCGGCATGCTCGCCGAGAGCCTCGCCGCGATCATCGCCCAGCAGCTGCTCCGCACGAAGGACGGCGCGGCCCGCGTCGCCGCGCACGAGATCCTCGTCGGATCGAGCGCGCTCTCCGCGATGATCCGCGAGGGCAAGACGTTCCAGATCACGAACCTGATGCAGGCGGGCCGCTCCGCCGGCATGCAGACGATGGACATGGCGCTGGAGCGGCTCGTCAAGAAGGACACCATCTCGGTCCAGGCGGCGCTGGAAAAGGCGATCGACAAGGACAGCTTCCAGAAGCTCTTCCCCGACGCGCAGGGGGCGTGACGCAGCGTCGAGCCGCGGAGACGTGCTCTACCGCCGTCCATGTGCTGACCGGCGCGTTGACGGTCGAGCGAGGGGCCGCATATCCTCGCCGCACCGATCCAATGCAACCTTCGACACAGGACAGCGCATCGCTCGACCTCGACGCGTATCTCGCCCGCATCGGCTACCGCGGCGCGCTCGCCGCCACGCGGGAGGTCCTCGACGCGCTCCACGCAGCGCACGTCTACTCCATCCCATTCGAGAACCTCGACGTCCTGCTCGGCCGGCCGATCCTCCTCGACCTGGCCAGCGTCCAGGCGAAGCTCGTCAGGGCGCGCCGCGGCGGCTATTGCTTCGAGCACAACACGCTGTTCGCCGCGGTGCTGCGCCGGCTCGGATTCAAGCTCACGACGCTCATCGCGCGGGTGCGGTTCCAGCGCAGCGACACGGGCCCTCGAACTCACATGCTGTCGCTGGTCGAGCTGCCCGAGGGGCCGTTCATCGCGGACGTCGGCTTCGGCGGTCCGGGGCTCTTGCAGCCGCTCCCGCTCGTCGAGGGCGAGGGGCATGCGCGGGTGCTCGACGTGATCGGCTTGCGCCGGGAGGGCTCGTCATGGGTGCTCGCCTCCAGGGGGGGCGAGGCGTGTCAAGACATCTATGCGTTCACGCTCGAGGAGCACCTCCCGATCGACTACGAGGTGGCGAATCACTACACGTCCACGCACCCGAGCTCGCTGTTCGTGAACAACCTCATCGTGGCGCTGCCGTCGCCGGAGGGGCGGGTGACGCTGCGCAACCGCGAGCTGGGGAGTTGGCGGGCGGACGGCGTCGAGCGCGTCTTGCTGCGCGACGACGCGCTCCTCGACGTCCTGAGAGAGCGCTTCGGGCTGGAGCTCCCGGCCGGGACGCGGCTCTCCTGCGCGGGCCTCGACAGCTGAAGGGACGGCGCGTCCTCCTCGGGGCCTGCGCGGGAGGCCGGGCGGGCGCGGCTCGCCGGCCGCGCCCGCCGCCCCTCGCGCCGGGGCGCTACCGGATCAGTGGACGCGCCCGATGCCGCGACGGATGAACGCCGAGCGGCTCGCGGCCGCGCCGGCCGCCGCGCCGCCGGCGTTCGCGGCCCTGAGCGCCGCGAATGTCGGGGCAGGCTCGCAGACCAGCGCCGCCAGATCCTGGTTCCGGCGCTTCAGATCGTTCAGGGTGCGCAGCTCACCGCTCACCGGGTCACTGACCGTGATCCCCCTCATGAAACCCGACAGCGCCGCCTCGTTCCCGGGCGACCTGGGGTTCACGTGCAGGAACCCCGTCCGGGTCTCCGCGCTGCCGTGGCACCCGTTGCAGGTGTTGAGCGAGAACTTGTGTCGCGCCTCGTTGTTGAGGATGCCAGGAGCGGTCCAGGCCGTGAGGTTGTTGAACGACGATCCGCCGAGGAACGGGCTCCCCTGGAACGTGTCGGGCACCGTGTGCTGCTCCGCGATGATCGCGGCCTCGTTCTGGTTCACGAAGTCAGCGAGCGTGGGCGGCCCGTCGAACCCGAGATCCGGCGTCAGCTTGACGGTCGCCGGCTGCAGGAAGCCCGTCTGGGGCGAGAGGACGAACTCGCGCAGCTCGTCGAACCCAGCGTGCCTGGGCATGTCGGCGGACTCCGACACTGGCACATCTGGCACACCCATTTTGCGACCCCACGCGGGTGCTCGAGATCAAACAAGCACGCTTTCGACGCGTCCAGATGGTGCGCGGCGGCGCGCGGCAAAGGGGGACAACAAGGTTCCTCCTCGTAGCCGCACGCTTGTCGCACTTCGTCTCGACCGCAGCTCCGCCGTCTCGCGGTCATCCATTGCGCCGCTTCTATATGCCGCGCCGCGCCGCCGTCTCAATGCGTCGCGCCGCGCCGCCGTCGCGCTATGCCGACATCTCTCTATAAGGAGGTGGCCGCGGCCTACTAGGAGGCGGACCGTGACCTGGAAGGAGGCGGGCCGCGGACATCCCGTGTCGTGACGGCTGGAGCGGGCCGCCCTTTGGCGCCGCCGCAGCTTCCGTGGCCGAATCCCGGGCCGCAGCCGTCTCCAGCCCGCCCCCTCCGCCGCGCCGCTCCCCGCCCCCGGCAAGTTTCCGCCGCGCGATCCTCTCCGCTCGTTCTCCGAGCCCTGATACATCCGTTAGCGGAGCTCTCCCGCACAGGAGACGGGCCCAGATCGGCGTTTTCGGCGCGGAGGCGTACTCTGGTACGCCGAGCACCGAAAACGTCGAGATGGGCCCGTATCCGAAGCGGGAGAGCTCCTCAGGACGAAGACCAGCGGGGACCGTGGGGGGTATCTTCGAGCACGACGCCTGCCTCGGTCAGCAGGTTGCGGATGGCGTCCGCCTTGGCGAAGTCCTTCGCCTTCCGAGCCGCCTGGCGCATCGCGATCAGCCGGTCGATCGCCGCGTCACCCCCGCGCCCAGCCGCGCCCTCGGCAGGGGCGAGCGCGTAGTCCGGGACGAGCTCCGGATACAGCGCCGGCTCGGCGATCTCCACCCCGAACACCGCGAGGTGACGCACGATCGCCCGGTAGGCCGCGAGCAGCGAGGGGCGGTCCTCGCACTGCTCGATCCCCGCCGAATAGAGCGCGCTCACGTAATCGAAAAATGCAGCCACGGCGTTCGGCGTGTTCAGATCGTCGTCCATCGCCTCGATGAAGCGCGCGATGAACCGCTCGGTGAGCTCCCCGAACTGGCCGTGAACGTAGTGGTGGCGCATCCTCGGGAACCGCTCTTCCTCGGGTCGCTGCGACGCGTACGCGCCCGGGGCGAGGGGCGCCTCCGTCGCGCCGCCCAGCTTTTCGGCGAGGATCACCGCGAGCTTCTTGATGCGCGCATAGCCCTGGGCGGACTGCTGCAGCAGCTCCCAGCCGAACGGGAGCTTGCAACGGTAATGCTGCGTCACGAAGAACCACCGCGCCTCGTCGTGCCCGTGCCTCGACAGGAGCTCCTCGACGGAGATGACGTTCCCGAGGCTCTTCGACATCTTCATGTCCTTGAGATCGAGGTGCTCCGGGTGCAGCCAGTAGCGCACCCAGGGCCGCCCGCAGAGCGGCTCGCTCTGCGCGATCTCGTTCTCGTGGTGAGGGAACATGTTGTCGATGCCGCCCCCGTGGACGTCGAAATGGTCGCCCAGGAGCGCCGTGCTCATCGCCGAGCACTCGATGTGCCAGCCGGGGCGTCCGGTCGGCCACCCCTCCTCGCCCGTGCGCCAGCTCGGCTGGCCCGCGCCGGTCGGCTTCCAGAGGCTGAAGTCCGCCGGGTGCCTCTTCCGGGCGAAGTCCTCCTCGACGCGGCCGCTCGCCCCGACCTCCTGCTCGTCGACCTTGCGCCCCGAGAGCTCACCGTAGGACGCCCACGTGCCGACCTCGTAGAAGACCTCGCCGTTGACCGTGTAGGCGTGGCCCTTCTCGATCAGGCGCTTCGCCATGTCGACCTGCTCGTCGACGAAGTCGGTGGCGCGCGTGTAGACGGCGTAGTCCTTGATGTGGAGCTTGCGGCAGTCGCGCCGGAACGCCGCGATGTTCCGCTCGGCGACGTCGACGGCGCCCTCGCGCTCGCTCGCGCGCTGCATGATGCGATCGTCGATGTCCGTGTAGTTGATGATGCTCAGCACGTGATAGCCGCGGTACTCGAGGTAGCGGCGGAAGACGTCCCAGAAGCAGTAGGTGCGCGCATGGCCGATGTGCATCGGAGCGTAGACCGTGAGACCGCACGTGTAGATACGCACGACCTTCGGCCGGGCGGAGACGAAAGGCTCCTTCTTCCTCGTGAGCGTGTTATGAACCTTGAGCGGCATCGGCCACCTGCGTGAGTGTGCGAGCACCCCCCGGGACCGCGTACGCTACCCTGGCCCCGCCGTCCGGTCAACGCGGAACCTCGCCGGTTTCCCCTGTGGTTTCGCGGTGTCTCGCCTCGTTTAGCGTCGTCTCGCCACGTCTCGCCACGTCTCGCCACGTCTTGCGGCCGTCCTCCGTCCGGTCTACGCAACCGCGCATGCACATCACTTCAAGGACCTTGCTGTTCGTCCTCGCTGGCGCGCTCTCCGCCTGCGCGGGGAGCCCCCCGCCCGTCGAGAGCGCCCCGCCGCCCCCGCCGCCGGCCCCCGTGCAGGCGCCGCCGGCCGCCGCGCCGGTCGCGCAGCCCGAGGCGGCGCCGCCCAAGGCGGACCCGGAAGCCGAGAAGAAGCAGGCGGAGCTCGCCAAGCTCGCCGAGGACACGAAGGCCATGGAGGCCAAGGCCGACAAGGAGGCGGCGCGGTTCGACGACGCGCTCAAGGCCGAGGTCAAGGCGCTCATCGCGGCCAATTACCCGAGCGCGGGCGCCGCGCTGCGGGCGGCGCTCAAGGGGAAGCACCGCACCCCGGGCAACGCCGAGCGCGACGCCGCCCGGCACCCGGTCGAGAACCTGGAGTTCTTCGGCCTCAAGCAGACGAGCACGGTCATCGAGCTCGGGGCCGGCGAGGGCTGGTACACCGAGCTGCTCGCGCCGGTGCTCGCGAAGAAGGGCAAGCTCATCATCACGGCGTTCGATCCGAACGGCCCCGCGGACTCGCGCAGCACGCTCTATGGCAAGCGTGTGAAGCGCATGATCGAGAAGTCGCCCGAGCTGTTCGGCAAGGTCGATGTCGTCGTGATCGATCGCGACAGCCCGAAGCTCGGGATCGAGGGCAAGGCCGACCTCGTCATCGCCATTCGCGAGGCGCACGGCTGGCACCGGAACGGCAAGTTCGACGCCTACGTCGCCGAGGCGTTCAAGGCGCTCAAGCCGGGCGGCGTCTTCGGTGTCGTGGCGCACCGGGCGAAGCCCGACGCCAACCCCGATGAGAGCGCGAAGCAGGGATACCTCCCGGAAGCGTGGGTGATCCAGAAGGTCGAGTCGGCGGGCTTCAAGCTCGGCGGCAAGTCCGAGATCAACGCGAATCCGAAGGACACGAAAGACTACCCGGAAGGGGTGTGGACCTTGCCGCCGAGCTTCCGGCTCGGCGACAAGGACCGCGCGCACTACGCCGCGATCGGCGAGAGCGACCGCATGGCCCTCAAGTTCGTCAAGCCCGCCCGCTGACCCCATCCTGCGCCCGGCGCCCGCGGCCCCGCTCTAGGCGGGCGCCGCGGCGCGGCCCGGCGGCCGCACGAACACGCGGCGCATCGGGATCGTGGCGCCGGCGGCGCCCGGGACCCGGTGGGACAAGAAGGCGACGCCATCGAGCATCGCCGGCGACGCGTACACGCCCGACTCCGCCGTCTCCGGGAGGCACGAGGAGAGCTCGAGGAGGTTCCCGCCCACCAGGGCGCCGTCCTCGGTGAGCACCACGTCGCCGGCGTGGAGGCAGAAGCGGACGCGGATCGAAGGATCGCGCTGGCCCGGCCCGGCGAGCCGCGTGTGCAGCGCGACGGCGGCCGCGATCGCGCGGTGGCGCGCCTCTTCGGTGCCGCGCTCGCCGCGCCGAAAGGGCGCCGCGAGCAGCGCGCTGGTGCTCGTGATCGCGAGCGGCGAGAACCCCGAGGGCGCGAGCGCGGCCACGGCGCCCGGGACCACGGCCTCGAGCTCGGTCAGGAAGGCGTCGGCGGGGGCCTCGAGCGCGGGGCTGTCGGCGAGCACCTCGACGAGCAGCCCGATGGCGAGGCGCCGGATGTGCCCCGCCTCCGCCGCGCCGGTCCGCGCGATCCGCGCCGTCGCGGCCCGCACGTCGCCCAGGAACGCGGCGACGTCCGGGTGGCGGCCCGCGGGATCCTTGCTCATGGCCCGCACGACGATATCGTCGAACGCCGGGTCGACCGGCGCGTGCAGGCTCGGGCGGGGCGGCGCCTGGTGCAGGTGCAGGTGGCGCAGCACCGGGTACGTGGTCGCCTGGAACGGCATGGATCCCGCGATCATCGTGTAAAGCAGCGCGCCGAGCGCGTAGACGTCGGTCCGCATGTCGACAGGCCGGTTGAGGAGCTGCTCGGGCGACATGAACGCCGGGGTCCCCACGACGTGCCGTGACGACGTGAGCGAGAGATCCGTCGCGCCGAGCAGCTTCGCGATGCCGAAGTCGAGCAGCACCACCCTGAGCTCCCCGCCGTGCTCGCACAGGATCACGTTCGAGGGCTTCACGTCGCGGTGGATGATCCCGAGCGCGTGGACCGCGGCGAGCGCGCTGCAGAGCGGATCGAGGATCGCGAGCGCCTCGTCCGCCGGGAGCCGGCCGCGCGCGAACAGGTGCTGCTCGAGGCTCCTGCCCTGAAGGAGCTCCATCACATAGTAGGGCCGCCCGTCGTCGAGCCGCCCGACGTCGAGGATCTCCACGACGTTCGGGTGCCGGATCCGCCCGATCGCGTCCACCTCGCGCTGGAAGCGGAGCACCACGTCGGCGCGCGAGATCAGGTCGGCGTGCACGATCTTGACCGCCGCCGGCGCCCTGCTCGTCGCGTGCACCGCGCGGTGGACGACGCCGAACCCACCCTCGGCGATGACGCCGTCGAGGAGGTACTCGCCTGCCCGCAGCGCCGCGGCGCGCGGGGCGCCCGCGCCCTCGCGATCGCGTGCGTCGAGCGCGCGTTGATTCCATGTCCGCGACGCGCCGATCGGCGGCTCGCCCGCGGGGGCGTCGGCCGGCGCCGCGACGGGGGACGGCTCATCGTCTTGGCAGGGGTTCTTCATGGGTGACACCCGCTGACTTCCTACATGACAACTGCTGAGCTCGCGCATTACAGTACGCTTCGCCCGCGTCCTGCGCGACCCTCGGCTGCCCGCAGATCGAGCCCAATCATGCACCGTTGCTCCGTATGTCACGGGCGGCTCGCCGCTGACGCTCGGTGCGTCAGAGATGGTTTTACGCCGCCGCCCGGCGAGCACGACACCGTGGAGCGCGCGGCGCCCATGATAGAGGGCTTCTCGCTGCTCGGGCCGCTCGGTCACGGCGGCTTCTCCGACGTCTGGGCCGCGCAGCAGGACGGCGATGGAGCGCCGGTCGCCATCAAGGTAGGGAGGCACGCGGCGTGGAACCTGCGCGAGCGGTTCCGGCGGGAGGCCGCGCTGCTCGAGCGCGTCGGCGTGCCGCACGCTCCGCAGCTGGTCGCCTGCGGCGAGCTCCCCGGGGGGCGGCCCTATCTCGTGATGGAGAGGCTCTCCGGCCAGACCCTCGCCGAGGAGCTGGCGGCGCTGCGCGCGCCGCTCGATCCGGAGCTCGCCGCCGGGCGCGCGGACGCGATCCTCGCCGTGATCGAGGCGGCGCACGCGCGCGGCGTCATCCATCGCGATCTCAAGCCGGAGAACCTCTTCCTCCTCGGCTCGATCGGGCGCGCGGCGCTGCTCGATTTCGGTCTGGCGCGGCTCGCCGAAGGCGGCGAGCCGCCGGCGGTGTCCGCCGGCGTGACGCGCGCCGGCGACATCGTGGGGACGCCGGAGTACATGGCTCCGGAGCAGCTCCGGGGCGACGCCGCGCGGATCGACGCGCGCGCGGACATCTATGCGTTCGGCGTGATCCTGTTCGAGCTGCTCACCCTGCGCCCGCCGTTCGTCGGCGGCGAGACGGCCGTCGAGCACGGCCACCTGGCGCTGCGCCCGCCGCGCCCGAGCGATTTCGCGGACGTCCCCGAGGGGCTGGAGGCGCTGACGCTCGCCTGCCTCGCCAAGGACCCGAGCCGCCGCCCGGACAGCGCCGCCGCGCTCCGGCTTACCCTGCACGCCTTGCGCGCGCGGCCTCGCGCCGACTCGATCCCGCCTCCGTCCGCGCCGCGATCGCAGCGGCAGGACGAGGGCGCGGCGGCGGCCGTCGCCGAGGGGCGGCAGCCGGTCGCGCTGCTCTTCGCGGAGGGCGGCGCCGGGCCGGTGATCGCGGCGATCGGCGGCCGCCGGGGGTTCGTCGCGCGGCAGCGGGGGCAGCGCTGCCTCGCCGTGTTCTCCGCGCGGGACGTCGACGACCCGGCCCGGGCAGCGCTGGCCGCGGCGCGCGATCTCGCGCTGAGCGGCGGCGTGCGCGTGGCGCTGCACCTCGCCAGCGTGCGCCTGCGCAGGATCGCCGGCGGGCTGCACGCCGCCTACGGGGCGCCGGTCGAGCGCCCCGAGGCGTGGTTGCCGGCCGAGCCCTGGGGCGGGCTCGCGATGACCGAGGAGTTCGAGCGCGCGCTGCCCGACGACGAGCTCGCCCCCACGCCGCCGGGCGACCCGGAGAGCCTGCGCGAGCCGGCGCTGCTCGGCCGCGACGACGTGCTCTCGGCGCTCGCGGCCAGCGCGACCGACGCCTTCGACGGGACGTGCCCCGGCCTGTTCACGCTCATCGGCGACGCCGGTCTGGGCAAGACGCGCCTCGCGGCCGAGGCGGCCAGCATCGCCGGCGTTCCGGTCCCGGACGTGCGCGTGGTGGCCGCGCGCGCGCTCCACCCCATCCACGGCGGCGCCGCGCAGGCCGTGCGCGCGCTCCTCTGCGTCGCGCTCGACGCGCCGAGGGAGAGCCCCGGAGATCCGCGGCAGTTCTGCGTGGAGCGGCTCGGCGAGACGCTCGGCGGCGCGACGTGGGAGGCCGTCGCCGCGGCGCTCGGCTGGGCCGGGCCCCGCGGGGGGCGCCTGGACGGGGAGGCCCGCAACGGCCTGATGCTGGCGCTCGCCGAGGCGCTCCGCCGCGGGGCGCGCCGCGGCCCCCTCGCCGTGATCCTCGACGACGCCGACCAGGCGGACGACGTCCTGCTCGACGCGCTCGAGTACGCCACGCTCGACGGCGAGGGCACCCCCCTCTGGGTGGTCGTGACCGCGCGCCCTCGCTTCGAGCACGCCCGTCCCAGCTGGGGCCAGCGCAACCAGCGCCACACCCGCGTGACGCTCGCGCCCCTCGCGGAGGAGGCGGCGATGGAGCTCGCCTCTCGCCTGCTCTTGCCGGCCGAGTACCCGCCGGCGGAGATCCTCCGCCGGCTGGCCGGCTGGGCGGGGGGCAACCCGGATTGCCTGCGGCAGATCGTCCGGTCGCTCAAGCGGGCGGGCGTCGTGCGCCGGCGCGCCGGCGGCGGCTCCTACGTGGCGACCGCGGAGGTCGAGGCGCTGCCGCCCGCGCCGGCGTGGCAATGGCTCGCGGCGCAGAGGCTCGACGATCTGCCGCCGGAGCTCGCGACGTGCGCCCGGGTCTGCTCGGCGCTCGGCATGTCGTTCGATCGCGCCGAGCTCGAGGCGGTGCTGGACGGCCTGGAGCGCGCGGGCGGCGCCGGAGCGATGGTCGACGCGGGCTTCGGGCTCGCGGCCCTGGTCGAGCGGCGGATCCTGCTGCGCGACGGCGAGGGCCGCGGCGGCGGCGGCGGCGTGGACGACCGGCACGCGTTCCAGAACGCGGTCCTCCAGGAGGCGGTCTACGAGATGCTCGACCCGGCGCACCGCGCCGCGATCCACCGGAGCGCCCTCGCGTACTGGCGGGCGCAGGCGGCGGCCGGCTCGACCGACGACCTCCGCGCGCTCGCGCGCCACGCGGCCGCGTGCGGCGAGCGCGCCGAGGCGGCCGACGCCTACCTCGCGCTCGGCGATCTCGCGTCCGCGCGGCACGACGCCGTCGAGGCGGACCGGCGCTACGACGCCGCGCTCCAGATCGCCGAGCAGGGCGACGCGCCCCGGCGCGCGCGCGCGCTCGCGGGCCGCGGCAGGAGCCGGTACCGGATGTGCCGCGTCCGGGAGGCGCGCGGCGATTTCGGCGACGCGCTCGCGCTGGCCGAGGCGCTCGGCGATGCGCAGGCGAGGGCGGGCCTCCTGCTCGAGGACGCGACCGTGCTCGACTGGGCCTTCGAGTTCGAGGCGTCGGCGCGCCGGGTGGAGGAGGCGCGGCCGCTGGTCGACACGCACGCGCGCGCGCAGGGCTCTCCCGAGCTCGCGCTGCGCCTCCGGGTCGCCGAGGCCCGCACCTCGTGGCGGCGCGGGAGGACCGAGGAGGCCATCGCGGAGCTCACCGCGTGCGCCGATCGCGCCGCGGCGTCGGGCGACTACGACGCGCGCGTCTCTGCGCTGATCATGCTGTCATTCCAGCTCGCGAGCGCGGGTCGCCGGGACGAGGCCGAGCGCGCCTCCGACGACCTGATCGCCCTGGTCACCGCGGCCGGCGATCGATTTCACCTCTGCGGGGCGTACATCAACCGCATCGCGCTGTGGGCCTGGCGGTGGTCGCTGCCGGGCGCGGTCGGCGACCTGCGCCGCGCCGTCGATCTCGCGCGCGAGATCGGCAATCCGTGGCTGGAGAAGATGGCGTCGTACAACGTCGCCGTGCTGCTCCACTGGAGCGACAGGCAGCGCGAGGCGCTCGCGCTCCTGCGGCGCGCCCGGTGGCTGGAAGAGCAGGCCTCCGAGCGCCCGATGCCCCAGACGGCGATGCTGCTCGCGCAGATCCACCTCGCGCTCGACGAGTACGAGCAGGCCGGCCAGCTCGTGCAGTGGATCCAGCGATCCTGCGCCCTCGAGCCGGGCGACCTCACGGAGTACGGCTTGCTCGAGCTCGTGCTCTCGGAGGTCGGGCTCCGGCCGGCGCCTCCGTCGTCTCTCGCGTGGGGCGAAGCGATCCGCCTGGTGAAAGACCAGTCGATCGCCGAGCAGACGCTGATGTTCCTTTACTGGCGTGCTCGCATGGCGCTCCGTCGCGGACACGTGCGTGAGGCGGAGGAGGCGCTCGCGAGCGCGCGGGAGCACCGCGGGGAGAGCCCCTTCTGGCTATCCCGCTTCGTCGAGCTGGAGCGCGTGCTGGCGGAGGCGGAGAGAACGCGGGCGCCGGGCGCTCATCCACCCGTGCCGGACTGATGGGAGCCTGTCGCGATAGGGTTTATTCCGTGTCGTGTTCGGGCACGTCCGTACTTTCACGCGACCCTTTCACGCGATCCTTTCACGCGATCCTTTTACGCGATCCTTTTACGCGATCCTTTTACGCGATCCTTTTACGCGATCCTTTTACACAACCGACGTGTACCGATTTTCAGCATTGCGCGCCTTCCTGGAAGATGGGAGACTGCCAATTTAAGAAAGATCGACAATGCTGGTCGATGTCTGGACCTGGCCCTGTGCCTGGCTGCGCGACCACCTCGGAGGAGAGCCGAATGTCATCGACCCGTTTCATCGTGGTTGGTCTCCTTGGCGCCGGTGTGTTCACGGCGGGATGCGCCGCCTCGTCGGAGACCGGCCCCGACGCCCCGTTCGACGCCGACCCCGTCGAGACGGCGGAGCTGCCAATACGGAGCACGGCGGTGCCCATCGGATGCAACGGCCTGCTCCCCAGCGACTTCTGGGCGCCGGCGAACCGCGCGGCGCTCCGCGCGCTCGGCCAGCAGGCGCTCGCCGGCGCCAACGACGTCGTGGCCCCGACGGCGCTGCTCGGCACGTCCGGCGGAAAGAGCGTGCTCGACTACACCGTGCGCTGCGCGCTGTCCTCTGACCAGGTCGTCTACGGTCCGGACGGCCACGAGTTCCACGGCTCCTTCGGGTTCGCGCCGGAATGGACCGAGCGTGCTCTCACCCCCTCGGAGCAGCGCTGGGTCTCGGCGTGCATCTTCCAGCACCTGAACGGCACCGGCGAGCATGTGGATATCTTGCTGCAGGGCGGCCACCCGGCCCTCGATGGCCCCTTGAACGAGGAGCCCTACACGGAGTTCGTCGTCAACGACGCCACGATGTACGGGAACGCGTTCCTTCCCGGGACCATCGTCGGGTATGCCTGCATCGATCCCGATCTCACCGGGCAGCTCTCGGCGCTCTCGCTGAGCTGCCCGCTCGATCTCAGCCTCCTCTCGCTGGAGCGGCTGTGTGGCCTCGCGTCGACGTGCGGTATCGCGTTCCTGGGGCTCTGCGACCTGACCTGCTTGGAGGACGCCTCCGGCAACCAGACGTGCCACACGCTGCCGCTGCTCGGGCCGCTCCTGGGGCCGCTGCTCGGGCCGAGCTACTCGGAGACGATCCGGAGCGAGGTGCGCGACAGCGATCTCCTGCCGCTCTACCCTGGTTGCGGCCTGCTCTGAGCGGCGCCTCCGCGGCGGGGCCCGGCTGAAAGGAGGCGCGCCGCGCGCGCCGGTCACGTCCCGAGGCGCGTCTTCAGCTGCTGAATCGCGTCGGCGATCGCCTTGTCGTCGCGGAAGCAGCACGGATCGCTCCGCCTGCACCGCGCGCCGTGCAGCACCTGGAGCTCGAAGAGCATGCGCTCGTCCCCCTCGGCCGCGGCGCGGCCGAAGAGCGCCCGCTTTCCGCCGCAGCTGGCCCTGCGGAACGCGAAGAGGACGCGGAGCGCGGGGGTCGCGCGCGCCATCACGTCGGGCCGGGCCAGGATCTCGCTGGCGCGCCGGGCCGCCTTGGTGCCTCCGCGCGCGCGCACGAGGTCGAGCAGCACGTCCAGCCCGCCGCTGCCGAGCCGGTTCGTGAGCAGGTCGAAGACCTCGTCCGCCGCCGGGTTGTCCTCCTCGAACCCGATGCCCGCCACGGTGGAGAGCACCTCTTCGCGCAGGCCCCTGCTCAGGGCGAGCTCCGGATCGGCCTCGGCGAGGGCCAGCAGCGACCGCGCCCCGAGCACCCAGTTCCTGGTCGCCACCGCCCGGCTGAGCTGCGCGCGCGGGCTCGGGGCGCCGCGGGCGTCGTCCTCGGGCGCCGCGCTTGCCGACGCGGGGGGCGGCGCTGACGGCGCCGGCGGGGGCTCGACGGAAGCGACCGCGGGCGCCTCCGTGGTCGTCGCGGGCCGCCGGACGACGAGCCAGAGCGCGACGCCGAGCGCGAGCGCCGCCAGGGCCGAGAGCGCCGCCGCGAGGGGCACCCAGCGCGCCGAGGCCGTGGGCCCGCGGTGCGCGCGCGCGAGCAAGGTCGCCCGGGGCCCCGGCCAGGCAGACGGCGCCTGCTCCCTGGGCGCCGCCTTCGCGGCCTGCGCGGCGGCCCCGCCCGCCGCGTAGGCCCCGCCCGCCGCGTTGCTCGCGCCGGCTCCCGCCACGGCGGCCCCGCTCGCCGCGCTGTTCCCGCCCGACGGGGCCCGCCCAGCCGCGGCGATCCCGCCCCCTGCCGGCGCCGGCGGCGCCGCCGAACGAGCGAGCGCCGCGAGCCCCTCATCGAGCGCCGCGATGGCGTCGGCAGCCGTCTGGAAGCGGAACGACGGATCGTGCTCCATGAGCCGCATCACGGCCTGCTGGACCTCGTACGGCACCTCCAGATCCGGAGCGCGCGCGCGCAGGGCCGGCGGCCCCTCCGGCCCCTGCTGCTTGAGCCGCTCCACGACGTTCTTCGTGTCGAAGGGGTGCTGTCCGGTGAGCATCTCGTAGAGCACGAGCCCGAGCGCGTACAGATCCGCGCGCGCGTCCACCGCGTCCATCCCGCGCAGCGCCTCCGGCGCGAGGTACGCGAGCGTGCCGAAGACCTCGCCGGCGCTGGTCAGGGCGGGGCTCGGCGTCGCCGTCTTGCGGCTCTGGCTGGACATGAGATCGACGTTCACCTTCGCGAGCCCGAAATCGATGAGCCTGACCTGATCGTGCGCGTCGAGCAGCACGTTCAGGGGCTTCACGTCGCGGTGGACGATGCCCTTCTCGTGCGCCGCCGCGAGCGCCGACGCGATCTGACGCGCGATGCGGAGCGCCCGCGCGGGCGGGAGCCGTCCCCCGGCGATCGCGTCCTTGAGCGGCGTGCCCTCGACGTACTCGAGGACGAGGAAGAACGACGCGTCGTCCAGCTGGCCGAAATCGATGGCGGCGACGACGTTCGGGTGGCGGATGTGCGCCCCCGCGACGGCCTCGCGCTCGAACCGCGCCACGAGCTCCGGCATCCGCCGGGCGAGGGGCCGGAGCAGCTTGATCGCGACCTGCTTGCGGAGGTGCACCTGCTCGCCGCGGTAGACGGCGCCCATCCCGCCCTCCCCGATGAGCTCGTGGACGCGGTAGCGCCCCGAGATCAGGCTCCCGATCAGCGGGTCGCCGCCCGCGCCCCCGGCCGCCGCCGCCTCGATCGCCTCGATGTCCTCGGTGAGCGCCGAGCTCGAGAGCTCCTCCATGGGCTGCGCGGCCGGCGCGTTGAGCCTCGGGACCGTGACGTCCTCGACCAAGGCCGAGCCGAGCGTCTCTTCGGATCGCGGCGTCTCCGGCATGCGGCGCAGGATATCAGGTCGGCCCGCGTCGCGGGGAAGCGGTGAGGAGGGGCGCCACGAGCGGGAGGGGCGCGGGGGCGCACGGCGCGGGCGTCCGCGAGCGCGCGAAATTCACAGGAGGAACGAGACGCCCAGCGAGAACGCGGGGTATCCGAGCCGCATCGTGAGCGTCACCTTCTCCGTGAAGTGGAAGCGCCCGCCGACGAACAGGGCCGGTGCGACCCCGAAGACCCCGTCGCGGCCCACGTCGCCGAGGTACAGCGACAGCCCCGGCTCGCCGAAGACCGACCACTTCCGGTGAAGCCAGAAGTTCCACTGCATCACGACCGAGCCGAACACGTAGTCCGAGGGCGCCCCGTACCGGTCGACCTCGGTGCAGATACGCGTGCCCGCGGGCCCGTTCTCGAAGCGGGTGCATTCGCCGCGGTAGTCCGCGTCCCCTCCGTAGTGGATGCCGTCGAGGCCAAAGCCGATCCCGACCGAGTCGTTGATGCGCTTGATGAAGCCGTCGGGCGCGATGTCGATGGTGGCGCGGAGCCCGGCGCCGAGGCCGTTCCCGGCGCCGGGGCCGAGCGGGGCGAACGGCGTGAGGAGGAGGTGCGGCTCCAGCTCGACCTTGTAGTCGGGCCGGTCGCCGGGGCGCTTGATCGTCATCTGCGCCTCGCCGACCTCGGTCCACCCGATCGTCAGCGCCGCGAACGAGAGCGCGGCGGCCAGGAGGCGCGGCGCGCGAAGCTGCGATGTCATCGCTCTCTGCATCGGTCTCGGTCTCCTCAGCATCCGCCGCACGAGCGCGAGCCGTTCGGGCACATGACCGCAGCCTCGCCGCCGCGGCAGGTGACGCGGCACTCGCCGCCCACGTTGTCGCAGAACACCTCGCATGAGCCCCGGCACTCGACCTCGCAGGTCGTCACGTTCCGGCAGGTCACGACGCTGCCCGAGCCGACGCTGACG
Organism: Sorangium sp. So ce281; assembly: GCF_051527395.1. Lineage (NCBI taxonomy): Bacteria > Pseudomonadati > Myxococcota > Polyangiales > Polyangiaceae > Sorangium > Sorangium sp. So ce281. The sequence continues at coordinate 6,996,010 of NZ_CP150322.1, read as the reverse complement.
CCGCACCGGCTCGTGTCGTGGCACTCGTACCGGCAGTCGCGATCGCAGATGGCCCCGCACGCCGCCGTGTTATGGCAGTTGAGGTCGCAGTCGTCCCCGCAGGAGGCCGAGCACTCGTCGACGTCGAAGCACTCGAACGAGCACCCGTGCTCGCAGACGGCGCCGCAGCGATTCATCTGGAAGCAGCGCTGGTCGCAATCGTCACCGTCGCAGCCGAGGTAACACTCGTCACCCTGGGAGCACTCGCACGCGTCGCCCTCCACGCAGCCGCCGTTGTTCCAGCAGCTCGCCAGGCCGAGGCTCGCGAAGAGCGTCAAAAAAGTCAGTGCATAGAAGCGCATGGCCGGGGCAGCATACCCGAGCCTCCCGAGAATTGTCACCAAATCCGCGAAGGTACGGGCGGAGGTACGTCTGAGGGCCCGGCTCACCACCGTGTCCAGCGAGAGATTCGCCGCACCCGGGTATACCGCGTATTGTCGTTCGCGAGCCCGGCCTGATCCGCGATGTGCGTGCCGAGGTGGGGACCCCAGCCGCCGTCGTCGAACGGTGCGTCCCCGTCCGCGCCGAGGTTGTATTCCCAGCACTGCGCGTAGTGCTGCGTGACGTTCAGGGCTTCGACAGCGCAGTTATTGTTCGGGGCCGTGTCGCCGTCGTGATCTCCCGACGACCACCCCGAGAGGAAATGCGCGAAGTAGACATTGGCGTTCCCGGAGACGTGCAGGGGGCCGAGGAGCTTCATGGTCGTCGTATCGATGCCTTCGGCGGTCGCGCGCATGACCTCTGCGACGGTGCCCTCGATATCCGCGATCTCGTCGCGGTACTCCCGGCCGACGAGGTAGAGGGAGCCCCTGTAGAAGTTCCGCTCGAGCGCCGGCTCGCCCTTGGTCCCGAGCCGCTCGGCGTACGGGATGTCCCAGAACGGCAGCGTCGCTCCCTCCGCCGAACCGACGCTGTTGTAGAGGAGCGCCCACCCTCCTCCGTCCGTCTCCAGATCGCACAGCACGGGGAACTCCGGATCTCCCCCGGCCCCGTCCAGATCGAGCAAAACCACGCCGCTCGGCAGGCCGCGGGGGACGTCGGCGCACCGGGCGTAGGCGCACCCCGCGTTGACCGCGCCGTCGCAGTCCTCGTCCTCGGCGGTGTCGCAGCGCTCGGCGGCGGGCAGCACCTCTCCGGCGCACGGGCCGTACCCGTTGCCCTCCTCGTCGCAGATCTTCACGCCGGCGCGGCAGGCTCCGCGGTTCAACGTGGCCGGCGGACCACCGTAACAGACCTCCTGGTGACCGGGCTCGCACCCGCTCCCGCCGCTCGACGCAGAGCCGCCGCCGGCGCTCGAGGCAGCGCCGCCGCCGCCGGCGCTCGACGCCGAGGCGCTCCCGCCGCCTCCGGCGTCGTCGTCTCCGAACCTCCGCACCCTGGTCGAGCAGGCCGACACGGCGGTGAGCAGCACGATGGCCGCGCAGCAGGCGCCTGCGACCGAACCTTGGCCGAGCGACATGCGGCCTCCGGGGACACGAACACTCGCCACGCGGCCTTATACACCAGCCCCCCCGGCGCGCGCATCCGCCCCGCGCGGCCGGCCGCTCCGCCGCGGCGCGACGGCTCCTCGGCCGCGTCCAGGTGAGCGGTCCACGCGAGCCACCTGTAGGAGCCGTCCTTGCACGCGTACCGGTTGTCGAACTTGATGGTCGTGTGGCCCTGGAAGAGCGCGGCGGCCTCGGCGAGCGTGGCCTCGCGGTCGTCGGGGTGGACGAGCTCGATGTGGGGCCTGGCCCTGATCTCGTCGAGGGACCAGCCGAGGGGCTGCTCCCAGGAAGAGCTCAGATCATGGAAGTAGGCACGCGCGTCCGCGGTGGCCAGGAGTCCTGACGAGACCTGGAAAAGTCGTTCGTAGCTCAAGCCCATGTCATCCCCCTCGCGGGCAGGCAGAAGCGCGCCCCTCGCCGAGGCCGCCCGCCATCAGCGATTCTCCTGTCCGAACCCCGGCGAGCGCCTCCCGCGCCGCCTGGCCAGAGCGCGCACGCGAAATCCCGAGCGGCGCGACGTCGACCGCGCCGCGCGTCGAAGCCTGCTTGTCCACGAGGACGGCTTATGTGTCAAGAGTACCGGGCGGCTTGCGAGCGGGCGTGCAAGGCCGGCAGCGCCAGCAGGGAGCACCGGATCCGGGGAACGCGCGCGCCCGGAGGTCGCCACTGTCATGTCGCCGAGGTTGCCGGCCCACGATGAGGCGAGTACGGTCCGCGCCCCAAAGGAGTGGACCATGACCGTCTCTGCGATTTTCAACCCGGCGCGCTGGCGTGAGGTCGAAGGGTTCTCGTTCGAGGATCTCACCTATCACCGCGCCGTGGACCAGGGCACCGTCCGCATCGCGTTCAACCGACCCGAGGTCCGCAACGCGTTTCGTCCCCGCACCGTCGATGAGCTGTACACCGCGCTCGAGCACGCGCGCACGACCTCGGACGTGGGTTGTGTGCTGATCACCGGCAACGGGCCTTCGCCGAAGGACGGCGGCTGGGCGTTCTGCTCCGGCGGCGATCAGCGCATCCGCGGGAAGGACGGGTACAAATACGAGGGTGAGAGCGCGGGGCAGGCCGACCCGGCGCGGCTCGGCCGGCTCCACATCCTGGAGGTGCAGCGGCTCATCCGGTTCATGCCCAAGGTCGTCATCGCGGTGGTGCCCGGCTGGGCGGCGGGCGGCGGCCACAGCCTCCACGTGGTCTGCGACATGACGCTGGCGAGCCGCGAGCACGCGATGTTCAAGCAGACGGATCCGGACGTCGCGAGCTTCGACAGCGGGTATGGCTCGGCGCTGCTCGCGCGGCAGGTCGGGCAGAAGAAGGCGCGGGAGATCTTCTTCCTCGGGCTCGATTACACGGCGGAGCAGGCGGCGGCGATGGGGATGGTCAACGCCGTCGTCCCTCACGCGGAGCTCGAGGAGGAGGCGCTGCGGTGGGGCGCGATCATCAACTCGAAGAGCCCGACGGCGATGCGGATGCTGAAGTACGGCTTCAACCTGCCTGACGAGGGGCTCGTCGGACAGCAGCTCTTCGCCGGCGAGGCGACGCGGCTCGCCTACGGCACGGAGGAGGCGAAGGAGGGCCGAGACGCCTTCCTGGAGAAGCGCCGCCCGGACTTCACCCGTTATCCCTGGCACTACTGACGACGACGCGCCGCCCACGCCACGCCCAGAGCGCACACTCGCGCTTGACACCGACATCCACTTCATCGATGGTGGCGAAGCTGCAAGATTCCGCGTGTGCCGTCTGGTCACGCGGCTTCAACTTCACCTGGAGATGCGCATCATGCTTTGTTCTTTTGCTGCGAAGTCGGCTCGTCGGGACCGTTCCTGGCTGTGGTTGGGAGGGTCTCTTCTTCTGGCGCTCGCGGGCGGCCTCACCATGGTTGGCTGCGGCGACGACGACAGCTCCTCGGCCGGCGCGGGGGCTGCTGGCGGCGCAGGGGGCGAGGGCGGCGCAGGGGGCGCGGGCGGCGCGGGGGCTGCTGGCGGCGCGGGGGGCGCAGGGGGCGCAGGGGGCGCAGGGGGCGCGGGCGGCGCAGGCGGCGCGGGCGGCGCAGGCGGCGCGGGCGGCGCAGGCGGCGCAGGCGGCGCAGGCGGCGGGGCGCCGTCGGGCACCGAGCTGATCCGCGTCAACCAGGTCGGGTACCTGCCGGCCGCCGCCAAGGTCGCCACGGTCGTCGCCGCGGCCGACGAGCCGCATGCATGGGAGCTCGTCGACGCCGGCGGCACGGTGGTCGCCAGCGGGGCGACCCGCGTCGTGGGCGACGACGCGAGCTCCGGCGAGCACGTGCACACCATCGACTTCAGCGGTTTCACGACCGTCGGCGAGGGGTACACCCTCCGTGTCGGGGAGGTGTCGAGCCACCCGTTCGACGTGGGCCCGACCATCTACTATCAGATGAAGTACGACGCGCTCGCGTACTTCTATCACAACCGTTCTGGCATCGAGATCCTGGCGCAGTACGTCGGCCCCGACCACGCGCGCCCGGCTGGGCACCTGCCGGACGAGGCCCCTTGCGGCGCGGATCTCGGCTGCACGTACACGCTCGATGTCACCGGCGGGTGGTACGACGCCGGCGACCACGGCAAGTACGTGGTCAACGGCGGTATCTCCGCCTGGACGTTGCTGAACCAGTACGAGCGCTTCGTCGCGCTCGGGTCCACGGCGGACGACTTCGGCGACGGCAAGCTGAAGATCCCCGAGAACGCGAACCAGATCCCCGACATCCTCGACGAGGCCCGGTGGGAGATCGAGTTCATGCTCGCGATGCAGGTGCCGGAGGGCGAGGCCAACGCGGGCATGGTGCACCACAAGATCCACGACCTGGAGTGGACCGGCCTGCCGCTGCCGCCGCACGAGGATCCGCAGCCGCGCTTCCTGCGCCCGGTCAGCACGGCGGCGACGCTCAACCTGGCCGCCACCGCGGCCCAGGCCGCGCGCATCTGGCGCGAGCTCGATCCCGGGTTCTCGGCCCAGTGCCTCGAGGCCGCGACGCGGGCGTGGACCGCGGCGAAGGCGAACCCGAAGGTCGTGCCGAACGAGAGCGGCGTCGTGGGCGGCGGCGCTTACGGGGACGCCGAGCTGAGCGACGAGTTCTACTGGGCGGCCGCCGAGCTCTTCCTCACCACGGAGGACGCCGCGCTTCAGGCCGAGCTCGCGGCGTCGCCCTACAGCGACGAGCTCGCCGGCGTGGACGGCACGTTCAGCGCCATGACCTGGGGGCAGGTCGACGGGCTGGGCGCCATCTCGCTCGCCGTGGTCGAGGCCGAGCATGCCGCGGCGGAGCGCGAGGCGGCCCGGGTCCAGCTGGTCGCCATCGCCGACAAGTACCTCGAGGTCATCGGAGCGGAGGGGTACCGGGTGCCCTTCAAGGCGGACGAGAGAGGGTATCCCTGGGGCTCCAACTCCTTCGTGCTCAACAACATGCTGGTCCTGGCGCTCGCCCACGACTTCACCGGCGAGCAAAAGTACTTCGACGGCGTGGCGTCGGGCGCGGATTACCTCCTCGGGCGCAACCCGATGGACAAGTCCTATGTCTCCGGCTACGGCGAGAGCCCGCTCGAGAACCCGCATCATCGCTTCTGGGCGCACCAGCTGGACGCGTCGTTCCCGTTCGCTCCGCCCGGCGCGGTCTCCGGCGGGCCGAACTCCGGGCTGGAGGATCCGGTGGCGAAAGCGGCGCTCGGCGCGACGGAGGAGAGCGCGAAGTGCGTCCCGCAGAAGTGCTACATCGACCACATCGAGGCGTGGTCGGTGAACGAGATCACGATCAACTGGAACAGCCCGCTCGCGTGGACGGTGGCCTGGCTCGACGAGAAGGCGAAGGCGAGCGCCCAGTGACAGTGATCCGGCGCGCAGGGGGGCCGCGCCGCGCCGCGCTGCGCCACGCCCGATGGGCGATTGGCCGCGACAACCGTCCAGCTTCTGCTAGGTTGCGCGGCTTTCATGAATCCAGACTCACTGCTCGACGCCTTGCCCGCGCCGCTCGCGGGCGCCCTCGCCCGCCGCGGCTTCACCTCCCTCACCTCCGTCCAACAGGCCGTCCTCGCCCCTGAGCTCGCCGGGCGGGACCTCCGTGTCTCGTCGCAGACCGGCTCCGGAAAGACCGTGGCCATCGGCCTCGCGCTCGCCCCCCGCCTCGAGCGCGCCCTCGCCGACCGCGCAGCCGCGGCCGCGCCCGACGGCGCGCCCCGCACCACGGCGGCTCCGGCCGCGGTGATCATCGCGCCGACGCGCGAGCTCGCCGCGCAGATCGCCGGCGAGCTCAGCTGGCTCCTCTCGCCCCTCGGCGCGCGCGTCGCGTGCGTCACCGGCGGCACGAGCTTCGGCGCCGAGGCGCGCTCGCTGCGGCGCGACCCCCTGGTCATCGCCGGGACGCCCGGCCGCCTGCTCGATCACCTGGAGCGCGGGACCCTCGACCCGCGCGGCGTCCTCGCCCTCGTGCTCGACGAGGCGGACCAGATGCTCGACCTCGGCTTCCGCGACGACCTCGAGGCGATCGTCGGCAAGATGCCCCAGGAGCGCCAGACCCACCTCGTGTCGGCCACCTTCTCCCGCGAGGTCCGCGCGCTCGCCGATCGCTTCCAGCGGGACGCGGTGAGCGTCGAGGGCACGCGCCCCGGCGCCGCGAACGTCGACATCGCGCACGTCGCCCACCTCGTGCTGCCGGCGGAGCGCGACGCGGCGGTCGTGAACCTGCTGCTCCTCGCGCCCGGCGAGCGCACGCTCGTCTTCGTGCGCACCCGCGAGGGCGCCGCCGAGCTCGCCGACAAGCTCACCGCGCTCGGTCTGCCCGCGGGCGCCCTGAGCGGCGACCTCGAGCAGCGCGAGCGGACCCGTACGCTCGACGCGTTTCGCTCGGGCGCCATCACGACCCTCGTCGCGACCGACGTGGCCGCGCGCGGCATCGACGTCCCCGAGGTCGGGCGCGTCATCCACGCCGATCCCCCGGGCGATCCCGAGATCTTCACGCACCGGAGCGGCCGCACCGGGCGGGCGGGCCGCAAGGGGATGAGCGTGCTGCTCGTCGCGCCGTGGGCGCGCGAGCACGCGCTGCGGCTGTTCCGTCGCGCGCGCGTCGAGGCCACGTTCCGGCCGGCGCCGTCGCCGGACGACGTGCTCCGCGCCGCCGACGAGCGGCTCGCCGCCGAGCTCGCCGCGGTGCGCCTGGAGGGGGCGGCTGCGGGCAATGCGGTCGCGGGCGACGCGGTCGCGGGCGACGCGGCCGCGGGCGACGCGGCCGCTGTCGACACGGCCGTGGTGGACGCGAACGTGCGCGGCCCGCGCGAGGCGTCCGGCCATGCGCCCGAGGCGCGGCACAGGGAGCTCGCTGCCCGCCTGCTCGCGGACATGGACGCGACCGAGCTCGTCGCGGCCCTCCTCGCGCGGGCGAAGCACACCGGCCCCTGCGCTCCGCAGCCCGTCACCGCCGTCGCGCCGCCCCGCTCCGAGCCGCCGTCGCGCGCCCGGTCCTCTGCGCCGCCCTGGTCCGGGGCGCCGTCGCGCGCCCGGTCCTCTGCGCCGTCCTGGTCCGGGGCGCCGTCGCGCGCCCGGCCCTCCGCGCCGCCCTGGTCCGAGGCACCGCCGCGCGCTCGCCCTGTCGCTCGTCAAGGCAGCGGGGAGCAGCCCCCGCGCCTCCCCTTCGTGCCCTTCCAGGTCAACTGGGGGGAGCGCCACGGCGCCGATCCCCGGCGCCTGCTCGCCCTCGTGTGCCGCCGCGGCGGCGTGTCGAGCCAGCAGATCGGCGCGATCCGCATCGGCTCCACCGCGTCCGTCGTCGAGGTGGCCTCCCCGGCCGCGCCCGAGTTCGCGCGCGCGGTCAACCAGCCCGACGCGCGTGACGCGCGGATCCGCATCGTCCGCGCGAGCTCGATGCGCGTCGAGTAGCGCCTGTCCTGACGCGGCGGACCGAGGCAGATGGCCGAGATCGCTCGCGACAGTAGGGGTTTCCTGATTTCTCGGAGACCTCGGGTGTTGTACAACGGCCGGGTGAACCGAAGCCCGAACAACAAGCCACCCCTACGCCGCCTCGCGAGCCCGGCCGCGGTGCTCGCTGCAGTGCTCGGTCTTGCGCTCGCCGCGTGCGGCGGCACCGTGCCTCCGCCGAACGACCAGCTCGCCGCGTCCCAGGCCGCCATCCGCGCGGCCGACGAGATGGGCGCCGGGTCGGACCCGCAGGCCACCCTCCACCTGAAGCTCGCGCGCGAGCAGCTCGAGAAGGCCAAGCAGCAGATGCAGGCCGAGGACAACGAGTCTGCCACGCGCCTCCTCCAGCGCGCCGAGGCCGACGCCGAGCTCGCGCTGGCGCTCGCGAAGGTGCGCTCGACGCAGGCCGAGGCGCAGGAGGCGCTGAAGCAGGTCGAGAAGCTGAAGCAGGCGGGGGTCAAGTGAAGCGAGGGGTGATGGTGATGGCATCTCCGGTGAAGAACCCGTCCTGGCCTGCTCGGTCTCTCGCCCTGTGCGCCGCGCTCTACGCGGCGTCGGGGTGCGGCGCGGCGGTCCCGCCGAAGGAGCTCGTCGACGCCCGCGCGAGCTACAGGCGCGCGGCGGAAGGCGCCGCCTCGCGCCTCGCGCCCGCCCAGCTCGACACGGCGAAGCAGGCGCTCTCCCGCGCCGAGGGGGCGTTCGGCGAGGAGCCCGAGGCCTCGCAGACGCGCGATCTCGCGTACATCGCCGACCGCAAGGCCCAGGAGGCCGAGGCGGCGGCGGCGCTCCTGCAGGCGCAGCGCGACAAGGCCGCGGCCGAGGACGCCTTCAAGGACCTCTCGCAGCAGCAGCTCGCCAGCGCGAGGGAGGCGCTGCACAGCGGCCAGCAGCAGATCGAGCGGGAGCGGCACGCGCGCGCCCAGGCCGAGACCGCGCAGCAGCAGGCCGAGAGCGCGCGGCTGCAGGCCGAGAGCGCGCGCACCGCGGCCGAGAAGGCCCGCCAGGAGGCCGAGGCGGCGCGGCGGGAGGCCGAGCGCGTCGCGAACGCGGCGCTCGCGAGCCTCAAGGAGATCGCCGCGGTGAAGGAGGAGAAGCGCGGCGTGGTCATCACGCTCTCCGGCGCGGTGCTCTTCGCCTCGGGCAAGTCCGACCTCCTGCCGATCGCCAAGGAGAAGCTCAACCAGGTCGCGGCCACGCTGAAGGACCAGGGGTCGCCGCCCCTGCGGATCGAGGGGCACACCGACTCGACCGGCTCCGCCCAGGCGAACCGCAAGCTCTCGCTGGAGCGCGCCGACGCCGTGAGGGCCCACCTCATCACGGCGGGGCTGCCCGGGGACAAGATCGCCACCGTCGGCCACGGGCCGGACCGCCCCGTGGCGGAGAACACGAGCGCCGAGGGCCGGGCCAACAACCGGCGCGTCGAGATCATCGTCAATCCCACCACCCAGCAGTAGGAGCGCCTGCCGCACGGTTGTGCCGGGGGCGCCGGCGGTGATAAGCACGGCGCGTGATCGGACGCTTTTTCCGCCGGATCTGGCAGGAGTACGTCATCGACCTGCGCGACCGGCTCGACGCCGAGGCGGCGCACCACCGGGCCACCACGCCCGCGGGGGAGGTCACCCGCCGGATGGTGTGCGTGTTCCTCACCGTCATCGGGGTGCTCATCTTCGTCCGGTTCGCGGGCAACGAGAACAACACGCGCTGGATGGTCGACGGCCTGCGCGCCGTGGGCCTCGACGGCGCCGCGGCGAGGCTCCACGACGCGCTGAACACGTCGCCGGATCGCCGCTTTCACCAGCGGATCGTCTGGGCGCTCGGCCGCCTCGCCGGCTATCTGATACCGACCCTCGTCGTCGCGAAGCTCGTGCTGCGGGCGCCGATCCGGAGCTTCGGCCTGCGCGTCCGCGGGACGGCGCGGCACCTGCCCGTCTATGGCTTCCTCTTCGCCGTCATGGCGCCGGTCCTCTTCGCCGCGTCGCTCTCGCCGGCCTTCCAGGCGAAGTATCCCTATTACAAGCTCGCGCCGGGCGAGGGCCCGTGGCCCTGGCTCTGGGCGTGGGAGGCGCTCTATGCCGCGCAGTTCGTTGCGCTCGAGTTCTTCTACCGCGGCTTCTTCCTCCACGGGATCCGCCGCGCGCTCGGCTACTCGTCGATCTTCGCCATGATGGTGCCTTACGCGATGATCCATTTCGGCAAGCCGCTGCCCGAGGCGCTCGGCTCGGTGCTCGCCGGGTTCATCCTCGGCACGGTCAGCCTGAAGAGCGACTCCATCTGGGGCGGCTGCGCCATCCACATCGTCGTCGCGACGTCGATGGACCTGCTCTCCCTGTGGCATCAAGGGCGTCTATGACGACGCGCGGCCGCCGCCTCGCCGCGTAGAGCAGGCGTCTCGCGGCTGGCTGCGCTACGTGCTCCTCGCACGAACCTCATTCCCCGCCGGGAAGGACCACGATATACCTCCTGCGACGACGATGGGGCGAAGGTCGCGACGCGCGCTTCTTCTCGCGATGAGCGGCGTCCGGGTCAAGGACGAGGAACTCGCGCGCCTCGGGCTGACGCTGCCGGGCTTCGTCGAGCGCAGCGAGGTCATCGCGTCGCTGCCGAGCCTGGGGCTGCTCACGATCGCCGCGCACACGCCCGAGGGCTGGGAGGTGGAGTACCGCGAGCTCGACGCCATCGCCGACGCGGACGTCGCGCGCATCGTGGACGGCCGGTACGATGTCGTCGCCATCTCGTCGCTCGCGGCGCGCGCGCTCGACGCCTACGCGCTCGCCGACCGGCTGCGCGCCGAGGGCGTCACCGTGGTCCTCGGCGGCCTGCACGCCTCCGCGCTCCCCGACGAGGCGGCGCAGCACGCCGATTCGGTGGTCCAGGGCGAGGGGGAGCTGCTCTGGCCGGCGCTGCTCCACGAGCTCGGCGAGGGCCGGCTGCGCCCGCTGTACAGCGCCCGGAGCGGCGCGTGGCCCGCGTTTCCGATCGAGGGCGCGCGGGTGCCGCGTTATGACTTGCTCGACGTCGCTCGGTACAATCGGTTCACGCTCCAGACCACGCGCGGCTGCCCGCTCGCTTGCACTTTCTGCGCCGCCTCGCGGCTCATCAGCCCCTACAAGCGCAAACCCATCCCGCTCATCCGCCGCGAGCTCGACGCCATCATCGAGGCGTGGCCGCAGCCGTTCCTCGAGCTCGCGGACGACAACACGTTCGTGCAGAAGCCCTGGGCGCGGGAGCTCGCGCGGCTCTTCGTCGAGTACAACGCGCGGCGAGCGCGCCCGATCGCGTGGTTCACCGAGACGGACATCTCGGTCGCCGACGATCCAGAGCTCCTCGATCTGCTCGCCGAGTCCAACTGCGCCGAGCTGCTCGTCGGCCTCGAGTCGGTCAATCCGACCGCGCTCCGGGCCGCGGAGCCGCGGGGGTTCAAGGCCGCGGAGCGGGCCCGCTACGTCGACTCGGTCGGCCGCATCCAGGAGCGTGGGATCCCGGTGAACGGCTGCTTCGTGCTCGGCTTCGACGAGGACGATGACGGCGTCTTCGAGCGCACGCTCGCGTTCGCCCGGGAGTGCGATCTCGCGGAGGTGCAGATCACGGTGCTCACGCCGTTCCCGGGCACCGCGCTCCACCGCGCGCTCGAGGTGCAGGGACGGCTGCTCCGCCCCGTGTTCTGGGACGCGTGCACGCTGTTCGACGTGACCTTCAGGCCGGCGCGCATGAGCGTGGAGGCGCTCGAGCAAGGGTTCCGCTGGCTGATGAGCGAGCTCTACAGTCCGGGGGAGACCGCGCGCCGGCGCAGCCGGTTTCGCCGCGCCACACGCGCCCGCAGGGAACGGCATGCGCGATCGTGATCGACCGTCGTTCGCCCGCGCCGCGGGGCGGCTGCTCACCTTCCGGCTCTCGCGCGACGACCTCGCGCGCCTCGACGGGCGGCACCTCGCGCTCGGCCTGGCCTGCACCTGGCTTGTCGGCGTCGGGCGGTACTGGGACGATCCGGTCGCCAGCGCCTGGCGCAAGACGGGCCTTGGCTCGGTCGTCTATGCCATCCTCCTGAGCGCGTTTCTCTGGATCGTCGTGGCGCCGCTCCGGCGCCCGGACGAGCTGCGGCTCTCGTACGCGAAGCTCCTGACCGTCATCACGATGACGGCGCCCCCGGCGGCGCTCTATGCGATCCCGGTCGAGCGCTTCACCTCCATGCCCGTGGCCATCCAGATCAACCTCGGGTTTCTTACGGTCGTCGCTGGCTGGCGCGTCGCGCTGCTCGTCCACTACCTCTCGCGCGGCGTGGGGTTGCGCTGGCCCGCGGTGATCACCGCGACGCTCCTGCCCCTCGCGCTGATCGTAACGGGGCTCACGTATTTCAACCTGGCCACCGGCGTGATGGAGATCATGGGAGGGCTGCGCGATCGAGCCGAGAGCCCGGACGACGGCGTCAACGGCGTGCTTCTGGTGCTCGCGTTGCTCTCGCACCTCGCGGTGGGTCCGCTCCTGGTCGTCTACGGGGCGCTCGTCGTGAAGGCGCGGTGGTGGCGCGGCGGAGCGGGCCGCCGGAATCGCTGACCAGATCCACGAGATAGGGGACTCGCGGGTCCTGCTCTCCCTCCCTGGGGCCGCTCAGGCCAGGGTCCTGCCGCCGTTGACGGACAGCTTCTGGCCCGTGATGAACTCGGCGGCGTCGGACGCGAGGAAGGCGACGGCCTCGGCGATGTCGTCCGGCGTGCCCATGCGCCGGAGCGGGTTGCTCGCCCGGTAGGCCTCGATGGCCTCGGCGCTCGCGCCCTCCTGGAGGTGGCGCTCGACGACGACCCAGCCGGGGGACACCTGGTTGACGGTGATCCCGTGCGGGCCGAGCTCCATCGCCCAGGAGCGCGTGAGGCCGAGCTGCGCGCCCTTCGCCGAGACGTAGCTGGAGAACTCGGGCACGCCCTGCTCGAAGACCTCGGACCCGACGTTGATGATCCGCCCCGACCGGCGCGCTTTCATCCCCGGGACCACCGCCTTCGCGAGGAGGACCGGGCTCTTCACGAAGAACTCGAGCTGGTCGAGGCAGTGCTTCCAGGTCAGGTCCTCCAGCTTGACGAACGGCTGCGGGCCCGTCGCGTTGAGCACGAGCACCGCGACGGGGCCGAGGCGGGCCTGCACCTCGCCCACGAGGCGGGCGACCTCCTGCTCGTCGCGCACGTCGGCCCGGAACGCCTCGGCCTCGCCGCCGCCCTGGCGGATGTCCTCGACCACGCGCGCCGCCTGCTCGCCGCTGCCGAAGTAGTTGACCGCCACCCGCGCGCCCGAGGCCGCGAGCTTGCGAGCGATGGCCGCCCCGAGGCCACGGGAAGCGCCGGTGACCAGGGCGACTCGTTCGGATAGTTGATGCGCCATTCAGGCTTCTCCAGGAGATAGGTGACCGCGGTTCGCTCGCCGCTGCGAAGGAGATCGGCCGCACAGGCGCGCCTCCAGGGGCCTCCCTGCCGCGCGGGCGCGGACCGCTCGCCGCGCGGCGGAGAGGGTCGACAGAAGGTCGAGGTCGGCCACCCCCAGCTGTAAGCGAGCAGGATCCAGCAATACAAGATTTTTCCGCGACGAAGCTTGAACATGGGTCTTTCCAGCAGCACAGTTGAAGTTTTTTAGCTCAATCCGCTGCTGGGCTCGCCGGTGGTGGTGTACGCTGGGACACATGAACAAGCGCACGATCCGGCAAGCCTTGCGGCTCCTGGTGATGCTCGCCATGGGGCCTGTGTTCTGTGCTGCCGTCGGGATCACGGTGATCCACGCGTGGCTCGACGTGCGGCGCAGGCCGCCGGGGCGGCGCCCTTTGGCGCGCGCCGGGATGCGTCATCGCCGCCTGCGCCTGCGCGAGCAGGCGCCGTTTTGATCGGCGCGGCGCTTGCTCGGCGCGGCGGCGTGGCGGGGTCGCGCCGTGGCGGCGCAGCTCAGCGCACGAGGAGGAGCCAGGCCAGCGCCGCGGCGGTCGAGGCGAGCGTCACCGGGACACCCACCCTGGCGTAAGCGCGGAAGCCGATCTCGCGCTCGGCGCCGACCGTCTCCACCACGATGATGTTGGCCACCGAGCCCAGCAGCGTGAGGTTGCCCGCGAGCGTGGACACCAGCGCCGTCGTGATCCACGCGAGGTGCGGATCGGGCTGGCTGCGGATGTACGAGTCCGCCAGGAGGATGAAGGGGACGTTCGAGACGATCTGGCACCCGACGAGCATCGCGATGCTCAGGCCGAGCAGGCCCAGCGTCGGCCCGGCGGGGAGGAAGGGGCTGGCCGCGCGCAGCGCCTCCTCGGGCACGCCGGTCTTCTGGAGGCCCGCCACGACGATGAAGAGGGCCCCGAAGAAGATGAGCACGTTCCACGACACCCGCTCGAACAGGGCGTTCGCGTCGCGCCGGTGAAGCAGGATGACCGCGGTCGCGCCGCCGATCGCCGCCCACGCCAGGTTCGCGCCGAGCACGAACAGCGCCGACACGACGACGAGGCAGGCGAGCGGCGCCAGGGCGCTCGGCCGGGCGCCTCCCGCCGGCGCGGGCTCGGGCGCCGCTGGCTCGGCCGCGGGCGCCCGCACCGAGAGGCGGCGCCGGAGCAGCAGGTGCAGCGTCACGGCCGTGACGGCGAGCCCGATCAGCGCGGCGGGGCCCGCCTCCAGCAGGTACGTGCGGTACGAGATGCCGGAGAGGTGGCCCACGAGCATGTTCTGCGGGTTGCCGGCGAGCGTGAGCGCGCTGCCGGCGTTGGCGCCCATCGCGAGCGCGAGGAGGTACGGCGCCCGCTCGAGCCCCGCGCGCCGGGCGGTCCGGTCGACGAGCGGCGCCAGCATCACGCAGACCGAGTCGTTCAGCAGCACCGCGGAGGCGAGCCCGGAGCCCACCGTGACGAGGTAGAGCAGGCGGACCGGCGACAGGTCCCGCTGCGCGACCCACGCGGCGGCGTGCTCGAACACCCCCGCGGCGTCGAGCGACGTCGCCAGCAGCATCATGCCGAGCAGGAGGCCGATGGTGTTCGGCTCGATCGCCGCGAACGCCTCGTGCGGGTCCAGGCCGGCGCCCGGCTGGATCGCGCTCAAGAAGACCATGGCGCACGCGCCCGCGAGCGCGCCGGCCGGGCGTCCGATGGGCAGGATCGACAGGCGCCGCGCCGCGATCAGCATGTACGTCACGGCGAATACGAGCAGGACGGACCACACGGCGCGGATCTAGAGTCGTCGGGGGGGATCCTGTCAAACTGGGAATGCCAAGGCATGGGCAGGCAGCTCTCGACTCCCACCGCGATCCTCCTCGGCAGCGCCATGATCGCCGCTGCGGTCTACCTCGGCCTTCGCCACGGCCCAGCCGGCGTCCCCACGGACCCGCGCCCCGCCGGGGGAGCGCCCTCGCCGCCTGCCGATGCGGCGTCCGCCGCCGGGCCGGCGGCGCGGGCGCCTGGACCGGGCGTGTCGGCGCGTCCGGTCCCCGCGCCCGCACCGGCGCGCCCGGTCCAGGCGCCCGCGCCGAGCGTGCCGCGCGACGAGGTCGCGACGCAGGCAGCGCGGGCGCTCGAGGCGCACCGGCCGGCCCTGATCGAGCGCTGCTACAAGCCGGCGGTCGCGGCGCAGCCGGCGCCGCGCGGGGTGAAGTACGTCTTCAACCTCACGTTCGACGCGCAGGGCCGGCAGCTCGCGCGCGGCATCATCGAGGATCGCGAGGCGTCGCGCCCCGAGGTCACGGCCTGCCTTGTCGACGCGCTCCCGCCGGTCGCCGTCGCGCCGCCGGGGGCGAACGTGCGGGTCGATGTCCCGTTCTCGCTGCCGTGATCGAGGGGAGGGCCGGGCTCGCGGGCTCGCCGGCGCCGGGGGCGAGCGCGGCGCCCTTGACGCACCTGCCTGAACGCCCGATGCCGGAGCGGTGACGCCCGACCAAGCCTTGAAGGAAGCGGCCACCGGCGCCCTCCGCCCCGTCTACCTCGTGCTGGGGGAGGAGCGCTGGCTTGTCGATCGCGTGGTGAGCGCGATCCGGGAAGCGGCGGCCAAGGGGGGCATCGCCGGCTTCAACGAGGACAAGTTCACCGCGGGCGACGCGCCTATCGAGTCGATCCTCGGCGCCGCCCGCATGCTCCCGATGATGGGCCCGCGCCGCTTCGTGCTCGTCCGCAGCGTCGATCGCTGGGAGAAGAAGGACGAGGGCGACGACGGCGAGGGGGACGACGACCGCGGCGCGAGCGGCGCGAGCGGCAAGCGGGGCGTGTCGAAGCAGCTGAGCCCGCTCGACGCGCTCGCGGAGTACGCCAAGGCGCCGTCGCCGAGCGCGGTCCTCGTGCTCGTCGCGACGAAGCTCCACGGCCAGCGCCGCCTCGTCACCGCGGCCAAGAAGGGCGATTTCCTCGTCGGGTGCGAGCCCCTGAACCGCCGCGCCTTGCCCGGCTTCATCGCGACCGTCGCCCGCGAGAAGGGCAACCCGATCGCGCCCGACGTGGCCGATCAGCTCGCCGAGCTCGCCGGGCCCGAGCTCGGCTACGTGGTCGACGCGCTCGAGCGGCTCTCGCTGTACGTCGGGCCGAAGCAGCCGATCACCGAGGACGCGATCGCCCAGGTGGTCATCCGCGTCCGGCAGAGCACCGTCTGGGAGCTGATCGACGCGCTCGGGAAGCGGCGCCTCGACCGCGCGCTCGCGGCGCTCGCCGACGCTTACGATCCGCGCGACGGCGGGCTGCGGCTGCTCGGGGCGGTGTCGTGGTCGGTGCGGCAGATGGTGAAGTTCGAGTCGGCGCTCGCCGGGGGCGCGAGCCAGGCCGAGGCCGCCCAGCGCGCGGGCGTGGCCCCCTTCAAGGCGAACGACGTGGCGCAGTCGGTCCGCCAGCTCCCGAAGGGCGCGCTCGCCGGCTGGATGCGCGTGCTCGCGGAGACGGATCTCGCGCTGAAGAGCAGCCGCCGCCCGGCGCAGGCGGTGCTGGAGGCGATGCTGATGGAGATGTGCGCGCGCTGAGCGGAGCTCGGTGACCGCCTCGCGCTCCCGGGAGCGAAGCCTTCACTCCTCGACGCTGCGCCGCACCGCGAACGCGAGGCCGCAGCCCTCGATCTGCTCGCGATGGAGCACGCCCGTCGGCGAGAGCCCTTGCTGGTCGACCCGCCGGCTCACGCGCAAGAGGACCTTCTTCGCCGCGAGATCCACGAGCGAGACGCGCGCCGAGCTCGCGGACGTCGTGCTCTCGACAGGGCTTTCGGCCACCACGATCAGCACCTCCGCGCCGGCCGCCTTCTTCGCCAGCTCGATCGGGGAGTGATCCAGCTCCTTGCGGTGCCTTTTCACCGCCGCGACGTCGCTGGCCGCGCGCACCGAGCCCTCGAACGCGGGCCCGAGCACCGCGAGGCCGAGCCGCGCCTCGGCGAGCCGGCGGACGTTCGCCGTCTCCTCGTCGACCTTGGTCCCGCCGAAATACACGCCTCGCACCTTCGTGAGCAGATCGCGCTCCGAGGGCGAGGGCGGAGGCTTCAGGAGGCACAGGAGGAACGCATCCTTGTCGGATCCGCGCGCGGCGTCGTCGATCCCGCGGGCGTCGCGCAGCTCGGCGCGAGGAGCGCGCACGTACACCGCGGGCCGGCGGAGCAGGGCGTCGAGGGCGCCTGGAGCGCGGAGCGAAGGGTCGACGACATCGGCGGGGTCCCCGTCGCTCGCGGCCTCGCCGATCCAGCGATCCGTCGCCTCGACGAAGCCCTCGTGGCCCGCCGGGAACCCCGCGCGGCGCTCGTCGAGCGCGGCCAGCAGGGCGCGCCGCTCGGCCTCGACGGCGCGGCGATCCTGGACGTACATCGCGATCGCGAGGAGCACGACGGCCGCCGCCGCCAGCAGCGTGAGCAGCCGCGCGCGCCCGAGCCGCTTGTCGCTCGCGAACGTCCCCTTGATCCCGGCGCGAGCCGCGTGGTGGCGCGCGCGCGCCCGGTGGCTGGCGGCCCGCTCCACGCGCGCGCGGAGCGCGGGGTTCATCCGCTCGGTCGTGAGGAACGTCGCCACGTCAGCTCTCCCGACCCACGACGGACAGCGCCCGGGAGGCGAGCAGGTTGCGATCGATGTTGCGATCGATGAGGCCCTCGAGCTCGCCGCGGGTCACGCCGAGTCGAGCCGCGGCCTGGGCTGCGAGCGAGGTCGCGGCCACGCCGTCGACGAACTGGTACGTGGGCTTCTGCGCAGCGTCGAGCTCCACCTGGACGAAGCGGAGGTTCCTTATCGCCTTCTCCCGCTCGAGCCGCGCCGCGAACGTCAGGAAATGCGTGGTGATGAACGCCTGCGGGCGGAGCTTCTCGAGCAGCGTGACGACGAGCTCGAAGATCTCCTCCCCCTCGGACGGGTTCGTCCCCGAGCAGAGCTCGTCGAGGATCACCATCGCTCCCGGGCCGAGCTCCTCGAAGAGCGCCCGGATCCGGAGCAGCTCCATGCCGAGCCGCCCCTCGCTCTGATCGAACTTCGTCTCCTGGATGAGCGACACAACGAGCCCCGGGACGCGGGCGACGCTGGCCCTGCGCGCCGGCACGAACATGCCCGCCTGCGCGAGGAGCTGCGTCAGCGCCACCGACTGGAGCAGGCGCGTCTTTCCGCCCGAGTTCGGCCCCGTGACCAGGAGCGTCGTGTCGGCCCGATCGGTCACGACGTCGCACGGCACCGCCTTCCCTCCGCCGGCGACGAGGAGCGGATTGAAGAGGCCGAGGAGCACGCGCTCGCCCTCCGCGGCGGACCGGAGCTCCGGCAGGCAGACCTCGAGCCCCGCCGCTTCGGCGAGATCCCGGAAGCCGAGCGCCCCCAGGTAGACCTCCATCTCTCCGACGAGCGGGACCAGCTTGACGACCTGATCCTCGACGCCCTCGAACACCGCGTCGACGAGCCTCGCCATGACCTCTCCGTCGCCGAAGCTGTATCCGCGGAAGAACATCTCGAGCTTCGCGAGCCAGCGCCGCACCGGCGACAGGACGAACGGGTTCTCCTGCCGCTCCCGGACGGTCACGACGTCGAAGCCTCGGATGCGGCCGTCGGCGCCGACGCGGATATCCAGGCGGAGCGTCGCGAGGTGCTCGTCGTAATCGAGGAGATCGGCCATCGATCGATATCCCTCGGTCGCCTGCACCGCCTGGCCGAAGTCGCGCAGCCGGGAGAGGCCCGATCGCGCGCCCTCGAACGACCCGCTCATCAGGTCGAAGACCTCTTTGACGATCGCGAGCACGTCGAGCTGCCGCCGCGTCGGATCGAACTTCTTCCCTGCCACCGCGCCCTCGAGCGCGCCCCGCATCCGGCACGAGGCCGTGTAGAGCCTCTCGAGCTGCCTGCGAAACGTGGGTGAGCCCGACAGCTCGTGGAGGATCCCCCTCCGGAGCTCGGTCACGCGCGCGTCGCTCGGGGGCCGCGAGAGGACGCGGAGGATGAACCCTCGGTGGACGACGGCCTCGTGCCCCCCGACGCGGACGCGGAAGCACCGGGCGACGAGCTCCTCCAGGAACAGGTCCGGCGCGAAGCTCTTCGGATCCCACGTGGAGGGCGCGATGGGCGCCCGATCGAGCGCCTGGCTGAAGAGCCCGCCGGAGACGCCGCTGGTGAACGCGAACGAGAGGGACTGCCGCAGCTCGTCGAGATCGGCCCGCGCGGGCGGGTCCACGAAGAGCAGGCTGGGGATCCTGTCCGTGGACGGGAGGGCGGGCGCGTGGGGCGCGTCGGGCGCGTAGGGCCCACCGGGCTCGGGCGGGCGGGCGACGCTCTCGGTAGGGGCATGCGCGCGGATCGGGTGCATGAGCAGACGACCCGCGCCCGCGCGAAAAGTTCCCCGCGCAGGGTCATGACCGCTACATGGCCGCCCACGAGGACGACGACCTGCTGCTCATGAGCCCGGGCGTGCGGGACAAGGTGGTGACCTCACGCGAACCACACGCGTCGAGCCCGCAGCAGCTTCAAACCCATCGGATCCATTCTCGCAGGACGGCCTCCAGCGCCGCCCGCTTGGCCTGGATGTCCTTTCCGTCGCTGAACGTCACGAGGCAACGGTCCTTGGCGAGCCACTCCAGGAGGCCTGCTGGGTCCGCGATCTTCTCCGCGCTCATGGCGCTGTCCTTCACCTTTGCCCCCATGTGGAGAATGAGCCGGACCCCGTCCTTGCCGCGCAAGTTGAACGTCGCGAAGTACTCTGTGGTCCGGAAGCTGGGCGCGTTCCACTTGATCCCTTCGCGGATCTCGGGGCTGACGCCGAGGATGATCTGCCGAATGGCCTCGATGTCCTGCTTGCGCGGAGGATCGAGCGCGCGCAGAAACGCGACGACGGCCTGGTCCTCCTGCGGGCGACCGGGTCCGGGGGGAGCGGGCGCGTCCTCCCGCGTCTTCGCGCGCGGCTTGCCGGATCTCCCGGGCGTGCTCGTCTTCGTTTTTCCAGAGGGCACGAAGGCAGCTTCGCCGAACGGCGACGGCTTGACCACGCCCATCGGGCCCTCCTCGGGCGCGGGGACCGCCGCGACCGCGGCGCGAGCGCACCCTGTATGCCCGCCCCGCTGGCATCGAAAGACCGGTCAATCCGATCGAGAGCCCCGTCATGGCGTGCCTGCATGGAGGGCGGTCCTTCCTCGATGCAGGCGGTCCGATCGACCTTCCGTCAGGGAGAGCGCGTGATGAAGGGATAGGTAATCTTGGAACTTTCGCCGTCGGTGCTGCGCGATCATGTCTCGCTTTCAGGGGAAGGAGAGGAGAGCGAGGATGCCGTCCAGTGCGACCGCGTCCTCGACGGTTGCTGGAGCGGTCTCCACTTCGTCCTCCTCCCCAGGAGCATGCCTCCGTCCCCCCCGCCGTCGCGCCCTCCGGCGCCACGGGCGCCCGGGCGTCCCGTCCCCCTGCCTCCGTGTTCCACGGAGCGGACAGCGCCGTGATCTGTGCCAGGCCGCCATGACCTGTGCCAGATGAGGGGGGTCCGGCATTGGCTCAAACGCAATGCATTGCGACACACCGCGGTCCGGACCCCTCGAGATCGCTCTGCAGAGCGTCTTCGGAAGTAAAAATGTGCCAAAATTCGCCTCTCGCATCGCATTTTTGTGCCAAAAGCCCCGCGAACGCCCTCCTTGTTGTGCCAGAAGGGGGGTCCGGACCCCTCCAGATCGCAGATCAGAGCGTCCGCCGCCGTTCGGGACCCCTCCAGACCGTAGATCAGAGCGTCTGCCGCCGCTCGGGGACCTCTCTCGTCGGGTCGCGGAGCACGACGCGCTCGCCCCGGACGTGCAGATCCTCGTTGCCTCGCACGCCGATGCGGTCTGGGATCAGACGGCCAGCTACGCGCGCTTCCTCCTCGTGCCGGACACGGATCCCCGCTCGCGTGCATGGCGCGAAGCGCAGCCTCTTCCGCGCACGCAAGAGGCGTCATGAAGCCGTCGTCGGACGTGACGGGCCTGTACCGAAATTTTCCGGCCTATCTCTGGGTCGAGGACGAGGAGACGCGCACGTACCTCCAGACGGCGTGGGAAGGCGAGTTGCACATCAAGGTCCTCGTCGCCGGCGGTCACGGGCACCTCCACGCCGTCGTGAATGTCGGCTCACCTTCGTCCAGGAGATCGCCAGAGCTCAGCTCGATCTGAATCGGGTACCGCAGGAGATCCGCGAGCTGCGAACCGCAATCCGGCGTCGCATCGGTCACTGAGCACAGCTTCTCGTTCGGCGGGCCTATGCGGGTTTGACCTCCACGCACCCGCCGCCCCACGTGTCAGAGAGCTCGCCGCGCCATCTGATCTTCTTCCGGAGGATCGGTTGACCATTGGCGTGATCCCGCAGAGACCCCCTGTCGTATCGACGCCGCAGCGGTCAGCCGGCCGCTCGTCGAGAGATCTCGGATCTCAACCGAGCAGCGCCTCGAGCGCGCCCCGCGCCCGGAGGTCGGTGAAGCTGTGGGTCGGGGCGCATGCGGCGAGCTCTGCGAGGGCGTAGGTGCCGGTGGCCACGGCGAGCGACTCGGCGCCGATCGCCCGGGCCGCCGCGATGTCCTTCGGGGTGTCGCCGATGACGACGACGCGGCACGCGGCGAGCGGCGCCTCGAGCATCGCCGCCCCGCGCGCCGCGCCGATGCGCAGGAGCTCGTCGCGGCGCTCGTGGTCGCAGCCGAAGCCGCCGAACGCGAACCGCTCGTAGATGCCGACCCGGGTGAGCTTCGCCTGCGCCCCGGCGCGGACATTCCCCGTGCCGAGGCCGATAGCGCAGGTCGCGCGCCGGGCGGCGGCGTCGAGCGCCTCGATGACGCCGGCGTGGACCCGGGTGTTGCCGGCGACCGACATCTCCTGCGCGAGGAGCTCGACATAGATCGCGAGGAGCGCGTCGATGGCGTCCTCCGTGGCCTCGCGCCCGACCGTCTCGAGCCCTGTCCGGATGATGGCCCGGTCGGTCATGCCGGCGAACGAGAACGCCTCGCACGCGTCGCGCCGGTCGGCGTACCGGGCGAACGCGCGCTCCATGGCCCGCCGGCCTGCGCCGCCGGTGGAGAGCAGGGTGCCGTCGATGTCCCAGAGGAGCACGGTGGGGCGCATGTCCCATGGTATAGACCGGCGCCGCCCCAGGGCGAGCGCGGAAGGGCGGCGGGCGCGACGGCCTCGTCGCGGCCTCGCCAGGCGGCTGGGCCGGGGACCGGGCGTCCAGCTAGCGGCGCGCCGGTCCGCCCGATCCCGGCGCGGCTGTAACGTCGGCGCGGGGCTTCCGGCGGCTGGTTGAGGGGCCGCTGCGTCGGCCGCCCTGCGCCAGCTTATCCAGGCTGGGAATTTCTGGAGCGTCGGCTCACCCAGGTTGAGGAGCCGTCAGCTCTCCCCGCCAGCTCACCCAGGTTGAGGCGGAGGCGCCAGCTCCGCCAGCTCACCCAGGTTGAGGCGCCAGCTCACCCAGGTTGAGGAGCGGCGCAGGTTGAGGAGCGGCGTCGCGTCGGCTGACCCAGGTTGAGGATTTTTGGAGCCTTAGCTCATCGAACGCGAGAAATTTATCTCGATCGATGCAATGCAACGCAACGTGCTCGTGCTGGTGTCCAGCCTACATATTGGGTGGTTCGAATGCAGCTGTTCGGTGATCTCGGGCGTCAGCTGGCCCAGGTTGAGAATAGGGTCAAAATTTTGGAGCGAAATCTCACCTGATGTGAGAATTTTTGTTCGATAAACGCAATGCGTGTTGCTGATCCTGGCGCCTTCTCGTCGTGTCGTTCGTCCTCACATCTTCTGTTGGTGTCGAGCGTTTCGAGCGCAACCGTGCGGTGATCTCTGGTAGGAGAGGCGCTGGAAATCGAGAGAGCGCGTTGCTCGAGCTCCCGTGCCAGGCCCTCGACCCTGAGCCCGAGGCGCACCGCGCGTGCGACGCCCTCGCGAGCTGCGCAGGGCGCCTTCGCCGCGCGGAGGACTCCCGGAAGACAAGACCATGCGACGCCCGCTGTTCAGCCCGATCACCGCGGTCCTGCTGCTGCTCACCTGCCCAGTAGTGGCGGCGGCAGCGCCGCTCCCGCAACGGCCGCCGCCGACCGGGCCGGAGCGGGAGATGCTCGACGAGGCGAAGCGGCTCCTGGACGAGGGGCGACTCGCGGACGCGCGCGACATCCACCTGACGCTGTGGGGGCTCACGAAGAGCGCCTCCGACGCGTTCCGCGTGGGGATGCTGTCGTTCAGGCTGCACGACTTCGAGAGGGCGGCGGAGTTCCTCTCGATCTACTTCGACATGGTCGGTACCCCCGACGCCCCGAAGATCTGGGTGCCGCCGGGCTTCAAGGAGAGCTACGAGCTGGCGCGGGCCGACTTCGCGGAAGCACGGCGGCACGTCGGCGCGCTCGACGTACGCGTGAGCGAGCCCGGCGCTGCCGTGCTCGTGGACGGGCGGCAGGTCGGTGTGTCCCCGCTCCCGCGATCCGTATACGTCGCTCCCGGCCAGCACCGCGTGAGCGGACAGCGTGTCGGGGAGCAGATCGAGACCACGGCCGGCGTCGATGCGGGCGGCGAGAGGACCGTCTGGCTGGTGTTCACGCGCGCCCGAGCCGAGGTGCCCGCGCATCCCCCGGTGAGCAAGGTGGCCTCGCGGCCCGTCGCGGCGCCGCCTCCTTCCACGCCCAGTCCCGCGCTTCGGTGGTGGACCGTGGGCGCGCTTGCGACCACGTCGGCCGCCCTCGCCACCGTCGGGGCCCTCTCGGTCGTAGAGGCCAACGACGCTGCCGAGCAGCGGGATGCCGCCTTCCGCCGGGCGCGGTGGGAGGTCTTCCATTGCCAGCCGGGGCTCCCTGCCTGCGACGCGTATGCCGACGCCGACAGGCGGACGAAGACATTCGCTGCCCTGTCCGTGGGCGCCTTCGTCGGTGCGGGTCTTTCGGCCGGAGGCGCCGTGGCCGCGGGGTTCCTGCTCGCACCACAGGCAAAGGTCCGCGTGGGGGCCTTGCGGACCGCCCCGGGCGTGGGGCTCTCGTTCTCGTGGTAGCGCCCGATCTCGGCAGAGGCGTGCTCCCGGGCTGAGAGCCAACCTCAATTCTATGAATGGATTTCATTATGGTGGAGAATTTGAATGTGCTGATCGCAATGCGAACGGCGCGCATCGTTCGACGCCTGGCTCAGATCTCCGCGCTCCCGCGGACGAGGTGGCCTGATATCGTGTCGCGAATGTCGAATCGGTGGCTGTGTGCCTCCAGCGCGGTGTTCCTGGGCGCCTTCCTCTGGGCGGCCTGCAGTGGTGACGCCTACGTCGATGTGGAACAGGAGCCTTCGTGCGATTCAACGGCGGAGTGCCAGCCCGAGAAGACCAAGATGCAGTGCATCGACGGGCACTGCCAGTGCCCGGATCCCGAAGAGAAGCGCTGCTGCAAGCCAGGCGCGATGGAGGAGGAGGGCGATCGGTGTGAGTGGGCATGTCGGCCCATCAGAGAGTGTAACGCCACGGCCTGCGAGACGCCGCGGGACTGCCCAGGGCCCGTCGACCCGCGGTGCGGTGAGGCCGTTTGCGTCGCCGGCGTCTGCAGGCTGGCTTTGCGCGAGCAGCTCGAGCACCAGCTCTCCGGCGATTGTCGTATCGTCAAATGCGACGATGCAGGGCAGATCTGGGTCGAGAACTCAGAGCGCGACGTCTTCAACGATGGCAACGAATGCACAATTGACCGCTGTATCGATGGAACCAGCTTGCACTTGCCGCAACCGACCGGGCCATCGCCAGAGACGTCGGGATACTGCAAGGATAGCAGGTGGGCTGGTTGTCTACGGGACGAAGACTGTGGACACCCCTCCTACACATGTTCCAGGTCCGGCAGGTGCGTCCACGAATGGTGCGAAAACGGCATCCTGGATTCTTCCTCCGGAGAGACGGCGCTCGACTGCGGCGGCCTCTGCGATCCCTGTGAGTCCGGACAGCGGTGCGATAGCGACGACGATTGCGTAGAGCACATCTGCGCCGAGGACGGGGCGTGTGCTCACGCGCGCTGCGACGACCGTGTGCTCAACGGCGCAGAGACGGACGTCGATTGTGGTGCCCCATCGTGCCCCGCCTGTGATCTAGGGAAGAGTTGCAACCCCCACGACTCATGCCAGAGCGGCGTGTGCGAGGATGGCGTGTGCCGCGAGGCAACGTGTAGCGATGGAGTGATGAATGGCGACGAGGCCGGTCTCGACTGCGGCGGCCCGTGCATCGCATGCCCCCTGTACATCGACGCCCCGGACATCTGGCACGAGGGATCATGAAGAGACAGAGAATTCTCGTCGCGGCGCTCGCGGCGCTCACCGTCGTATCATGCTGGCTCGCGTGTCCGGACACTCCGCCGCCTTCCTATACGCCGCCATAGTGCAGACGCACAGCGGACTGTGCGTTGTCTTATAATGTTAGATCCGAGGTGCGGGGAAATGGCATGTGTCGATCGGCCTGCGAGCTTGATCTGTTCACGACGTCGAGGAGCCAGTATCGGTCGTAAAGCTGATCGCGGCACCGGATTCCTTGCCAGGATCGATGGCGCACTTCGGTAGAGAAATTGGGTTCGCTCAACGTAATGCGAGTAGCGCTCGCCATTCGACGCCGGCTTCCGAATTCCTGCTTCCGTGTGCGAGGCGTCTGATATGGTGGCGCGCATGGGAGAGCGACGCTTATGCGCCTCGAGCGCGGTATTCCTGGCAGGATTCCTCTGGGCGGCCTGCAAGGGTGACGCCTACGTCGATGTGGAGCAGGAGCCTCCTTGCGATTCAACGGCGGAATGCCAGCCTGAGCTGACAAAGACGCAATGCATCGATGGACGTTGCCGGTGTCCGAATCCCGAGCAGGAGGAGAACTGCTGCGCGCCCGGTGCGAAGGAGGAGGAGGGCGATCTGTGCGAGCGCCAGTGCCGGCCCATCAGCGAGTGTAACGCGACGCGCTGAGAGACGCCTCAGGACTGCTGAGGGCCGGAAGCCGGCGGCGGTGACGCGTATGGCGACATGGAACAGCAGCCTATGTGCGATTCGAACGCGGACTGCCAGCCCGAGCTGAGCGGAACCCAGCGCATCGACGGGCGCTGCCGGTGCCCTGTTCCGAAGGACGACGAGATCTGCCGCAAGCTCGCCGCGAAGAAGGATGGCCCTCCCCTGAGCAGAACCTGCGGCGCAGCCGTCTGTTGCAATGACATAGGATCGTGGAGGAGTTCATGAGAGGCATCATGTGGCTGGCTTTGATCGCCGTCCTGGGTCTTTTGGGGACAGCGTGTGGGCCGGACGAGTACCGGCCCCTTGCGGAGAACGAGGCAGTCGTCATCCGGGTCTACGGATACAACGTGCCGATCGTCCGCGATGGCGCCGAGTACATGGGCGAAGCGGAGGCTTACGTTACGAAGCTGGGCGCCAGCAGCGCGTCCGGCGTCCGAGACCCTGGCGACGGGGAGTACCTCCCCGACAGGTTCGTCGTGAGCAACGGTGCGGAGGAGGCGGAGCTCGCCTGCTACTGGTGGCATGACAGCAATCCGGACGACGACCTCATCGCCGCCAAGTGCCGCGGTTATCTCAAGCAGGCCGAGCCGGGCCGCGCGATCCGCGCCCGGTTCAACGACCTCGACGGCTGGGAGATCGTGATGCCCGAGCTCTCGGAGCTCACGTCTCCCGAGCCGGAGAGCGTGTTCAGCGTCGGCTCCGGCGAGGATCTCGTGCTGGCGTGGGAGCCGCTGGGCAAGGACGACATGATGAGGTGGTCCATCGGACCTGTCAGCTTCGATGAGCCGGGTCCTTGTCTGGACGACGTATCCTGGGTCGACTCGTCGGGGGAGGCGGACGACACCGGCTCGTTCACCGTTCCCGAAGGCTCGTACCCCACGGGGCTTCCCGCCGAGGGGTGTCAGGCCTTCGTGCGCTTGAGCCGCGGTCGGGACGGGACCATCGATCCTGGCGCCCCAGGGAGCGTGATGTTCGGCATGCAGACTTACAAGATGCGGATGACGCTGAAGCCGTAGCGCCGTCCGGCAGGCGCGCGCGCAGGTCGGGCCCGCCAGATCTTCGCCGGCCTTTCGCTGGCGCAGCGCAGGGAAGAGCTCCTTACTATCCAGCAGCCTGCTCGGCGGAGAGCGCCGGCGCTCGCCTCCTGCTTCCGCCGATGTCATCATGGCGCTCGTGCCCCCCGCGCCGGTGATCCAGCGAGAAGACCTTGTGGGCGGAGGCCGAGCGATCTTTTGCTGCCGGCAGCCCTCACCGGTGCAGCCGGTCATGCGGGCGTCCGTGACCCACGCCTTCGCCGCGCTGGCGTTCTACACGAGCGGCGCTTCTCGGATCGATCAGCGCGGTCGATGGAACGTCGAGGCCGGAGACGTCCTCCTCGTGCCGGCCGGACAGCCGCACCGCTCGATCGAGAAGGCGGCCCCGGACTGGATCGGCGTTGGCTTCTGTGTCCCCTGCTTGG
Organism: Sorangium sp. So ce281; assembly: GCF_051527395.1. Lineage (NCBI taxonomy): Bacteria > Pseudomonadati > Myxococcota > Polyangiales > Polyangiaceae > Sorangium > Sorangium sp. So ce281. The sequence continues at coordinate 6,968,750 of NZ_CP150322.1, read as the reverse complement.
CCGCCGAGGAGGCGGGCAGCTTGCTCGAGCCGTTCGAGCGCGTGCGCTCCGGCGCGTCCCCCGTCGTTCGGGTGCCCGCGGATCGTCACGCGCACATCGAGATGCTGCTCCGCGAGCTCATGCGCGCGACGGAATCGCGCGATGGCGGCGCTCCTGACGTCGTCCAGCGGAGCCTCCTTGTTCTCATCCTCAACGAGGTTCGGCAGGCCGCGCGCTCGCAACACCCTGCCTCGCCATCGCCGGGAGTCGTCGTCGATGCCCTTCGCTTCATCGAGCGGAACTGCCTTCGGCCCCTCTCGCTCAAGGACGTCGCGCGATCCGTGGGGCGGAGCCCGGCGCACGTGACGACGGCGCTCTCCCGGGCGACAGGCCGGAGCGCGGTCGCGTGGATCGTGGCTGGGAGAATGGCGGAGGCTCGCCGCATCCTCCTCCACTCCGACGAGAGGGTCGAGCTCGTCGCCGAGCGCGTCGGCTACGCGGACGCGACGCACTTCATCCGCATGTTCCGTAGAGAGCACGGGGCGACGCCGGCGGCGTGGCGCGCCGGAGCGCGGGGCAAGGGCCGCACGCTCACACAGGAGACGGTGTCCGGCCGCACACGCTGAAGACGAGGTCGCCGACGAAGGTGGTATTGGCCTTCGTCCGTTCGGCGGCGAGACGTTGTTCCAGGGTGTCCACGTCGATCTCGGCCTCCGAGGCCACGCCTTGCTGCACGATGCGCGGGAGCATCGCGCGAACGATGAACGCGAGGTGATGGTGGATCCTCGGCGTCTGCACGACGGCCTCGGCCCTCACGAGCTGCACGGTCAGGCCCGCCTCTTCAAAAACGCTCGGCATCTGGAATCCCATGTGGAGGCTCGCGCCCTCACGCTCGACGGTCCGCCAGATCCACTGGTGCGCCTGGCGGTGCAGCTCCATGGGGAGGAGGCTGCCCTGGCCCATCGTCGGGTCGTTCTCCTGGAGCAGGATCAAGCCGCCGGCGCGCACGGCCCCGGCCATGGCGCGGACCGCAGCGACAGGATCCGGCTGGTACATGAGCACCCTCCGGCCGACGGCGGCATCGAAGCGCTCGGCGGTGGGAGAGAGCGCGCCGAGGTCCCGCTCTTCGAAGGCGACTCGGCCGAGTCCCAGCTCGGCGGCTCGCCGGCGAGCGACCGCGATGGGCGCCGGATCACGGTCTACCCCGAGCACACAGCCCCCTTCGCCGACGATGCGGGCGACCATGAAGCTCACGTCGCCTCGGCCGCATCCCACGTCGAGGACGCGCATGCCGGGAGCGATGCCGGCGTCGCGCAGAAATCGTTCGGTCATGTCGTTGACCAGGTCTGTCATCGTCGTCTCCGCCAGCTCGTGTCAGCTCGCCCGTCGTTGCTGGTTTCACGCCGGGCTCGTGGGTCAGCATCCCTGCTGTCTGCAGGACTGTACGGACTGCCTGTCCTGCGCGGCAGTGCGTGTCTTTGTGCTGGATCGGCGGGCTTTGCGATCGGTGGGCGGCGGAAGTCCCGGGCGCCCGTCGCGACCGCCGCGCTGCGCGCCGCCGGCCAGATCGGGCCGCGCGTACCGTGCTCCCCGGCGCCCCGCCGTGCGCGGCGCAGGCCCGGGCGTGCGCGGGCCCCGCTGCGCGGCCTGTGGCCGGCGTGACGCTGCCCGGCCAACCCGCTTGGCCCGCGCACAGCGGCTCAAGTTGCGCTACTCCTCCACCTAGATGGTGCTCCAACCGATTCGCGTGGCCGCGCTTGCCCTGGTGGCGGGGCTTGTCTTCCTCGGATCTCCGGCGTGCAAGAAGGGCGGGGAGGCCTCGCCCGAGCAGGGGCGCAAGCCCGCGAAGCAGGGGCTCGGCTTCCCGGTCGAGGTCGTGCCCGTCGCGGCGGAGCGGGTCGAGTACGCTGTGACGGCCGTCGGCGCGGTCGAGGCGTTCGAGCAGGTGCAGCTCACCGCGCGGGTCGCCGGCGTCGTCGAGGCGGTGCGGTTCATGGAGGGCGCCGAGGTCAAGGCGGGGCAGGTGCTCGTCGAGATCGACCCGGCCCGGTACAACCTCGCCGTCCGCGCGGCGCGCGCGACGCTCGATCGGATGACCGCCACCCAGGCCGAGGCGACCGCGGGGCTCGAGCGGCGCGAGGCCGAGGGCGCCGACGGCGTCTTCAGCAAGGAAGACGTCGCGTCCTGGCGCTCGAGGGCGGCGACGACCGCCGCGCAGGTCGCCGAGGCGAAGGTCGCCGTCGACCAGGCGCTCCTGAACCTGCGCGACGCCTACGTGCGCGCCCCCATCCAGGGGAAGATCCAGACGCGCACCGTGCAGACCGGCCAGCACGTGCCTGTCGGCACCGTGCTCGCGACGCTCCTGCGCCGCGATCCGCTCCTGCTCCGCTTCCAGATCCCCGCCGCCGACGCCCCGCGGGTCAGGCCCGACATGGAGGCGCGCTTCACCGTGAAGGGCGACGCGCGGACCTACAGCGCCAGGCTGACGCACGTCGCCGACGCGGCGGATCCGGCGACGCGCATGGTCGCCGTGACCGGCGAGGTCCAGGGCGAGGGCAAGGAGCTGCTCCGCCCCGGCACCTTCGCCGAGGTGACCGTGCCCGTGGGCGCGAGCGGCGACGCTCCCGTGATCCCCCTCACGTCCGTGCGGCCGAGCGAGCGGGGGTTCCTCGCGTACGTGGTCGACGGCACCACCGCGCGCGAGCGCGTGCTCTCGCTGGGCCTGCGCACGCCCGACGGGCGCGTCGAGGTCAAGTCGGGCCTCTCCGTGGGAGAGCTCCTCGTGGCGCGCGGCGCGGAGGCGCTGCGCGAGGGGGCGCAGGTCCGCATCGCGGCGCCCGGCAGCGTGCCGGGAGGCCAATCCCCGGCGCGCCACCCCGAGGGAGGCGCAGACGCCAGCGCCGCCCCGTCCGGCGCGTCACCGCCCGCCGCCTCGTCCGGCGCGTCACCGCCCGCCCCGTCCGGCGCGTCGCCGCTGACCGCTCCCGCCAGCTCGTCACGGAGCGTGCCGTGAGCCTCACCGAAGCCTGCCTCAGGAAGCCGGTCTTCGCCTGGATGCTGATGGCCGCGACCATCGTCTTCGGCCTCGTCGCCGTGTCGCGCATCGGCATCAGCCAGTTCCCCGACGTCGACTTTCCCACCATCACCATCTCCGCCACGCTGGAGGGCGCCGCCCCCGAGATCATGGAGCACGACGTGGTCGAGCCGCTCGAGGAGGCGGCCGTCCAGGTCGAGGGGATCCGATCGATCACGTCGACGTCCCGCCAGGGGAGCGCCTCGGTCACCATCGAGCTCGACCTGTCGCGCGACGTCGACGTCGCGCTCCAGGACGTTCAGACGAAGATCTCCCAGGCGCAGCGGCGGCTGCCGCGCGACCTCGACCCGCCCGTCGTCTCCAAGACGAACCCGGAGGACCAGCCGATCATGTGGGTCGGGCTCTCCGGCCCCTTCTCTCCCCAGCTCGTCGCCGACATCGCGCGTTACCGGCTGAAGGAGAAGCTCCAGACGGTGCCCGGCGTCGGAGAGCTCACGCTCGGCGGCTACCTCGAGCGCAACGTCCGCATCTGGCTCGACGCCGAGCGACTCGCGGAGAAGGGGCTCACCGTCGCCGACGTCACCGAGGCCCTGCGCCGCCAGCACATCGAGCTCCCCGCCGGCCGCATCGAGACCGAAGGGCGGGAGATCAACGTGCGCGTGATGGGCGAGGCGCTCGATCTCGCGACCTTCAGGCGAATCGTCCTCCGCCAGGGCAACCCCGGCGCGGCCGCCCAGCCGGGCGCTGCCGCCCAGGCGGCGGTGCCGCCGTCGTCGGCGCGCGCCACGGTGTACCTGGAGGACGTCGCGCTCGTCGAGGACGGCTTCGAGGACGTCCGCCGGCTGGCCCGGGTGAACGGGGAGCCGGCCCAGGGCCTCGGCGTGAGGAAGCAGCGCGGCTCGAACGCGGTCGAGGTCGCCCGGGGGGTCCGGGCCGCGCTTGCCGAGGTCCAGAAGTCCCTGCCCGAGGGGATGGAGGTCGGCGTGAACTTCGACTCGACGAAGTTCATCGAGGAGTCGGTCCACGAGATCGAGCTCGAGCTCGGCATGGCCATCGCGCTCACGGCCCTCGTCTGCTGGATGTTCCTCGGCTCGCTCTCGAGCACGCTCAACGTCGTTCTGGCCATCCCGATGTCGCTGCTCGGCACGGTCGCCGCGATCTACTTCCTCGGCTTCACGCTGAACACCTTCACGCTGCTCGGGCTCTCGCTCGCCGTCGGCATCGTCGTCGACGACGCGATCATGGTGCTCGAGAACATCCACCGGCACGCCGAAGAGGGGAAGGACCGCGTCCGCGCCGCCCGCGAGGGCACGGCCGAGATCACCTTCGCGGCGCTCGCCGCGACGCTCGCCGTCGTCGCGATCTTCCTCCCGATCATCTTCATGGAAGGGGTGGTCGGCCGGTTCTTCCTCCAGTTCGGCGTGACCCTCTGCATCGCCGTGCTGCTCTCGTACCTGGAGGCGATCACCCTCGCGCCCGCCCGCTGCGCGCAGATCCTCGACGTTTCCCGCGAGGGCCGGGGCCGCCTCGGGCGGCTCGTCGATCGCGGCTTCGAGGCGCTCTCCCGCGGCTATGGCTGGCTGCTGGCCCGGGCGCTCCGGTTCCCGGTCGCGGTCGTCCTGCTCGGCGCGATCCTCTTCGCCGGCGCGATCGTCACCATGCAGCGCCTCCCGACGGAGTTCGTCCCGTCGCAGGACCAGGGGCGGCTCCTTGTCCGCCTGCAGACGGCGGTCGGCTCGGACATCGAGGAGACCGACCGACTCTTCCGCCGCGCCGAGGCGGCCGTGGGCGCGAACCCGGCGGTGGAGCGGGTCTTCGCCGTCGTCGGCGGCTTCGGCGGAGGGGGCGGCGTCAACACGGGCATCCTGTTCGTCACGATGAAGCCGGCGGAGGAGCGGGCGCTCTCGCAGGCCGACCTCCAGGGCGCGCTCCGCAAGGAGCTGAACGGCTACCCCGGCCTGCGCGCCGTGGTCCAGGACCTCTCGCAGTCGGGCTTCACGGCCCAGCGCGGGTTCCCTGTCGAGTTCTCGATCCGCGGCCCCGACTGGGACGAGCTCACGAAGCACAGCGAGCGCATCCGGGCCGAGCTCGCGCAGAGCGGCGTCGTCGTGGATCTCGACTCCGACTACCAGCTCGGCATGCCCGAGCTCCGCATCGCTCCCGACCGGGCGCGCGCCGCGGATCTCGGCGTGAGCGTCGAGGCCATCGCGACGACGCTGAACACGCTGATCGGCGGCGGGCGCGTCGCCAAGTACAACGACAGCGGGCGCCGCGTGGACGTCCGCGCGCGCCTCCTGGCGGAGCAGCGGAGCCGGCCCGAGGATCTCGCGCGCATCCAGGTGAGGAGCGCGTCGGGCGCGCTGGTCCCGCTGACGTCGGTCGTCACCTACGAGGAGCGCCCCGCGCTCCAGGCGATCACGCGGCGCGACCGCGAGCGCGCGATCTCGGTCTTCGGCAACGTCGCGCCGGGGCGCTCGCAGGGCGAGGCGGTGGCGCGCGTCGAGGAGCTCGGCCGGGACCTGCCGGCCGGCTACCGCCTGGTGCTGGGCGGCGCGAGCGTGACGTTCCGCGAGTCGATGGGCGGCCTCCTCTTCGCGCTGGTGCTCGGGATCCTCGTCGCTTACATGGTGCTCGCGTCCCAGTTCAACTCGTTCCTGCACCCGGTCACGGTGCTGACGATCCTGCCGCTGTCGATCGCGGGCGCCGCCTTCGCGCTGCTCCTGACCGGGCACACGCTCAACATCTTCAGCATGATCGGGATCCTCCTGCTCATGGGGATCGTGAAGAAGAACTCGATCATCCTCGTGGATCACGCGATCGAGGTGAGGCGCGGGCACGGCGAGGGGGCAGGGGAGGTGATGGACGCCCGCGAGGCGATGCTCCGCGCCGGTCCGGTGCGGCTGCGGCCGATCCTGATGACCTCGATCGCGACGCTGATGGCCGCTGTCCCGTCCGCGCTGGCGCTCGGCCCCGGCGCCGAGATCCGGGCCCCGATGGCCGCGGCGGTGATCGGCGGCCTCGTCGTCTCGACGGCGCTCAGCCTCCTCGTCGTGCCGGCGTTCTACGTGGTCGCGGACGACCTGCGGGCGCGCCTTGCGCGGCTCCGGCGGCCGGGCTCCACGGCCGCCACGGGCTCACTTGGGGCCGTGGATCGGTGACCAGTCGGGGGGCGGGTTGAAGGCGAGGTCGATGAGCGATCCGAACGCCTCGCTCGTCAGGACGGTGGCTCCCGCTTCCACCTCTCCGCCCGCGACGAGCTCGGCCTTGGCGATCGCCGCCGCCGAACCGACCCGGGAGGGCAACCACAGGTTCCCCTGCTGATCGAAGGCGATGCTCTCCGGAAGCGCCAGCACCCCCACGCCGAGTTGAACCTCGGGGGTGAGCTCCGCCGATGCTTCGAGATCGCCGGGCTCGAACTTTGCGATGGTGTTCGAGCTCCAGTAACCCACCCAGAGCGCGCCCTGCTCGTCGAACGCGAGCCCCGTCGGCTGGCCCAGCGGCCCGATCACCGGCTCGGGGGTGAGCGCCTTCAGCACCACGTCGGCGGGATCCCCGTCGTCCGCGGCGAGCCGCTCGGCCGCGTACATCAGCACCGCGTCCTGCTCGGCGCTCGCCACCCACAGGTTGCCCGATCCGTCGAACGCGAGCGCTTGAACGTTCTCGATCTCGTCTCCGGTGATGGTCACGGAGGGCTCCACCACGCCGGAGCCTTCGAGATCGGCCGCGTCGATCCTCAGCAGATGATCGCGGATCCCGACCCAGAGGTTGCCGGCGGCGTCGAACGCCAGACCGCCCGCGGCGCAGGGGATGACGCCCGCGCACGCCTCGGACACGTCGAGCACGCGATCCGGGGCGGCCTCGCTGCTCTCGCCCAGCGTGTCGACGAGCCGCACGGTGATCTGGCCCGCGTTGGCCGATACCCAGAGGTTGCCGGCCCCGTCGAAGGCGATCGCGCCCTGGTTGATGATCTCCGCGCTCCCCTGGAACGCGACGCTCGGCGTGACCTCGCCCGACTCGAGCAGCGCCTCGCCGTCGAGCGCGCCGACCAGCTGGTCGCCGTTCTGCGCGGTGAACCAGAGCTGGTGGCTCCCCGGCGTGAGCTCGTAGTTGAAGGTGACCTCGGTGGTCGCGCCGTCGGCGACGCAGGCGCTCTGCTCCGGGTCTTCGGGCCGATAGACGAAGCCGACGCGTTCGCCGTCCGGGTAGTCGGCCACGCTGCCTGCGCGCAGCGTGTACTCGCCCGCCGGCGTGTCGAGGGACGCGCTCGAGACCAGGCGCTCGTCCGGCACGCCCGGCGAGGTCACGGCGACGTCGCCGGTGTCGTTCGGGCTCACGATCTCGACGTCGAGCGTCCCGTCGCCTTCGGCTTCGCACGCCGCGCCACCACCTGCACCGCCGCCGCCGTCACCGCCCGAACCCGCCTCCGACGGGTCGTCGTCGTTGTCCCCACAGCCCACGGAGACCAGCGCCGCGAGCAGAACCCAGGAAAGTCGTTTCATGGGTCACGAGTCTAGGAACCCCGGGCAAGCACGGCAAAGGGCGTGTGGCCCCCGAATGCTCGATGTCGAAAAAAAAAGCGTGGATCCACCGCCGCGGGAACCGCTGTCCGGTCGGCCGTGGTGCACGCTTAACGGCGATCGAAGGAGGCGGGAAGACGCTTGGCCGCCGAGAGGCAGCTTCAGGGAGCGATGCGAGAGGGCAAACCTCCCTTAAATGCACGCACTGCCAGAAATTCGCACGAAAATGGAGTGACCCCTCGGCTTTTACCTCGATCGACCCCTGCTTGATCGGCGGCGGGCGCGTCGCCAAGTACAACGACAGCGGGCGCCGTGTGGACGTGCGCGCGCGGCTCCTGGCGGAGCGGCGGAGCCGGCCTGCGGATCTCGCGCGGATCCAGATGAGGAGCGCGTCGGGCGCGCTGGTCCCGCTGACGTCGGTCGTCACTTACGACGAGCTCCCTGCGCCCCAGGCGATCACGCGGCGTTTGCCTTGACGGCGCAGTCGCCGCGCCTATTCTGTGGAAGGGCGCCGCTGCGGTGCCGAAGATTTGAGGCCCACCGGCCTCGGAAAGCTTGGGGATCAAGGCAGAAGTTAAAGCGGCGATCGATATCTCGTTTGGGTTGGGCATGACCATCCTGGTCGTTGTGCTCGGAAGTTCGTTCACTGCGGTAAAGGATTGGCTCATGAACAATGCAAGCGTCGTTATGACATGTGTTTGGTGCGGAGTTGCGTTCCTGCAAGGGCCTGGTGGTAAATGCTCCAACCCAAACGAGAGATACGGTCGCCGTGGAGGCTTGTGCTTCCCAAGAGTGACGCGAGAAGGTTCGAATCCTTCCCCTTGCACCAAGACGATCTATTGAACAGCACGCATCCGACCGGTGCGTCGAGGCTAATTCTACTGCGGGAAGTTGCCCCGGATCAGCAGAAAAACCGCCAAGCCGCCAAGGACGCCAAGGGGAGAGGGGAAAGGGGGCCGTCCGGGCATCCCCCCCCTATTCCCTGGTTTTCTTGGCGCTCTTGGCGGCTTGGCGGTTCGCTTCCCCGGCCGACTTCCCGCAGTAGAGCTAATGGGCTGTTTCCTGCGCCCAGTCGCATCGCGCGGAATAGGCTGCCAACTCGCCGCTGCTGCTGACGCACGCATCGTGCCTCTCTTCGCGTGGCGGGACTCAACGTGGATTTCGCGCCCACGGGGCACGAGTGGGCCGACGGCGACGCGCGAGCGGCGTTCCACCGACGAATGCGACGTCGATTACAATCGGGCGCGCTCAGCGCGCCGCGAAGGCACACGTCCCCCTTACCCCCACCATGAATTCGGCTGGTTCCGGGCTCAATTGAGCCGGCGAGCGAGCTGCGAGCGCTCCGGCACGTGCAGCTTCGTGCCCCGACTCGAGCGGGCCAACCTTCCAGGGACGAGGATCAGCGCGCGCCGCAGCCACGGCGTTCGCCAGCTCGCGAGGTGCGGAACATGGTCGAGCACATACCGGCGCATCAGGTTGGCGGTCAGCAGCTTCAGCAGCAGCGCGGCATGATTGGCGTTGAAGCTCTGGCTCGGCACGCGACCGCATCCCCAGCCGTGCTTGAGATCGCCGATGAGCGGCTCGATGCCCGCGCGCAGGTCATACCGCGCCGCGACGTCTTCGGGCGCTTCGACCGGCTCGTTGGTCAAGAAGACCTGCACCGTGTAGTCGAGGCCTTCCCAGAGGTAGATCTGCTTGCCGTTGTCCCGATCGCGTGTGCGTACGGCGATCACGCGGACTCCATTCGGCCAACCGCTGCGCCGGAAGGGGACCTCGGTCACCTGCCGTCGAGGACGACCGTCGGCATCCCGGTCGACGGTACGCCATCCGGTGGCGTACGCGACCCTGCCCACCAGATCGGGGCTCATCCGCGCCTTGGTCAGGAAGAAGCATCCCTTCGCGGCGACGGCGTGCATCAAGGCGCTGCAATCCCCCGCGCCGTCGATCCGCACGTAGATGGCCGCGCTCGGCGCTGCGGCGCGCGCCCGGTCAATGCACTCCTCGACGAAGGGCACATCGACTTCGCCGAAGCTCGTGTCGCCCGGTCGCAGCTTGGCCCCGACGATGGCCTCGACCTCGGCGATGCGCGCCAGGATCGGATGATAGCTCGGCCTTCCGCGATAGCGTGGGTTCGGGCCCGGCAGTGCCCCCTCTTGCATCCCGAAGAGCGGCTCCACGGTCGTGTCGACGTCGATGTGCACGAACCGGTGCTTTCGGCGAGCAACGAGGGCGAGCCCGTGGTCGACGACCATGCTGTGCAGCGCGTCGAGCGCCTCCTCATCGAACCGGCACAGGTCCCGGTAGACGGTGTCGATGCTCGGGACGACGCCGCCTGCGAGACGCACGAAGAGCGGATCGACGGCGAGCGCCTCGAGGCCGAAGACGCGCTCCTCGCCGGCGAGCGCGCTGTCCATCAGCAGGCGCATCTGCGCAGCCATCGGGTAGATGACCGTGCGGCCGGTCTTCAGCCGGGAGAACCTGCGGCTCAGGGCCGCGTCGATGCCGAGCTCGCGGATGAAGGCGCCGAAGGGGCCAAGCCCTGCGACGCCCGTCAGGTTCTTCTCCGTGGGCTCGACGTGAATCCCGGCAGGATCTGGCCGCCGGATTCGCCCCGGGTGCCACCCGTCGCCTTTCCTCTTGAACCCGAACTCGCGTCGACGCACCTTGGAGGTGCTCGGCGTGTGCCTTCGTTTGGTCATAGCAACCCGGACGGGTCGCCACGCCGAGCCTTTCTTTCAAGGACTTCCGTTTACGACGACGGATTTCTCACGCCTCAGATCGGCTTCGTAGGCGCGAAATCCACGCTCAATGCAGCAGAGCGCGAGGCGTTAGCCAGCCGAGCTCCGCTGACCTGCTGAAGGCGAGATCGACGCCGAGATGATGCATAGGGCAGCACGGTCGGAATCCGGGGGAAGCGACGCGCCGATCTCGACGACAGGGCCGCCGTCGGGTTCAGGCGTACGTTCACCGGCGGCGCTGCGGTCCCGGATCGGCGTGACGGTGCCGCGGTTCGCGGCTCACCGTCGGCGCCGCTCGCTCCTGACCGCGTCAGCCACGCGCTACGCCGCCGCGCGCCCCTCGTGGTATCCTGCGGATCATGGAGCGAGCCATCCAGAACCCGCCGCCTGGCTTCGACGAGCTCACCGTGAAGGAGCAGATCGAATACGTCCAAGCGCTCTGGGAGCGGATCGCGGCGAGGGAGGACGCGGTGCCGGTACCCGAGTGGCATAGCGCCGAGCTCGATCGCCGGCTCGCCGAGTACGAAGCCGCGCCAGACGCTGGCCGGTCCTGGGAAGAGGTCGAGGCCGACCTTCGTGCGAGCCTCGCGACGCGTCGATGATCCGGCTCATCGTACGTCCGTCTGCCGAGCTGGACATCCGGGAGGCGGCGGAATGGTACGAGGACGAGGAGGCCGGGCTGGGCGGACAGTTCGTTGATGAACTGCGGCATATCGTCGGCCGGATCCGCGAGCTCCCGTCACAGTTCCCCGAGGTCGGGCGGGGGACTCGCCGCGCACTGCTCAAGCGATTCCCCTATGGGATCTACTTCCTGCTTCGTGGTGAAGCCGACCAGCGGGCGGCGGTGATCCTTGCCGTACTCCATCAGCGGCGCCGCCCGTCTGTTTGGAAGAAACGCACTCGAGACGAAGGCGGAGCGGGATAACTCGGCGCTGGCGCCGCCGCCGACAAGATCCAGCCGGATCCTGTCGGTTCATTTCCGCCCGCGCTCGCCGGACCCATGACCGAGACAAGCCGCTCGACATCCCGCTTCATGCGCGCCTAGCGTGCGCCACGTCCGGCGAGAGACACATGACCCCTCCCCAGAACCCCCTCCTCAACGACCGCGACGTCGAGTTCCTCCTCTACGAGGTGCTCGACGCGCCGCGCCTCTGCGAGCTCCCGTATTTCGCCGATCACGCGCGCGACACGTTCGATCTCTACCTCCAGAGCTGCCGGCGCTTCGCGCGGGAGGTGCTGTTCCCGACCTACAGGCAGGTCGACGAGGCGCCGCCGCGCTTCCAGGCGGGCGCCATCACGGTGCACCCCGCCGTCCAGCGGGTCTTCCGGCCGATGGTCGAGCTCGGGGTGCTCACCGCGGCGCGGCCGGCCGCGGTGGGGGGCCAGCAGCTGCCGCTCGTCGTCGCCACGCTCGCGGGGGCCTACCTGCAGGCGGCGAACCTGAGCGCGTGCGGCTACCTCAGCCTGACGGCCGGCGCGGCGCACCTCATCGAGACGTTCGGCGACGACGCCCTGCGGTCCGCCTTCATGACCCGGATGTACGCCGGCGAGTGGACCGGGACGATGGCGCTCACCGAGCCCCAGGCCGGCTCGAGCCTCGCCGACGTGCAGGCGAGCGCGGTGAAGACCGACGCGGGCCACTACCTCGTCCGCGGCTCGAAGATCTTCATCTCGGGCGGCGACCACGACCTCACCGAGAACATCGTCCACCTCACGCTCGCGCGCATCGAGGGCGCGCCTCGGGGCATCAAGGGCGTGAGCCTGTTCGCCGTGCCCAAGCGGCGGCCCGAGGGCGGGCAGCTCGTCCCGAACGACGTCGAGGTCGCCGGCATGATCCACAAGCTCGGCTGGCGCGGGCTCCCCAGCCTGTCGCTCAGCTTCGGCGAGAAGGGGGACTGCCACGGCTACCTCGTGGGCAGCCCCCACCAGGGCGTCGCCTGCATGTTCCAGATGATGAACGAGGCCCGCATCCTGGTCGGCGCGAACGCCGTGGCGACCGCCTCCGCGGCCTACCACGAGGCGCTCGGCTACGCGCTCGTCCGGCCGCAGGGCCGGCCGCTCGGCGCGAGGGACCCGGGGGCGCCGCAGGTGCCCATCATCGAGCACGCCGACGTGCGCCGGATGCTGCTCCGGCAGAAGGCCATCGTCGAGGGCGGCCTCGCGCTCGTCTCCACGACCGCGCTGTACGCCGATCTCGCGGCGCACGCCGCGGACGCGGCGGAGCGGGAGCGCGCCCAGCGGCTCCTCGACCTGCTCACCCCCATCGCCAAGACCTTCCCCGCCGAGAAGGGCTTCGAGTCGAACGCCCTCGCGCTCCAGGTCCACGGCGGCTACGGCTACTCGAGCGAGTACCTCCCGGAGGCCTGGCTCCGGGATCAGAAGCTCAACTCGATCCACGAGGGCACGACGGGGATCCAGGGCCTGGACCTGCTCGGCCGCAAGGTCGTGGCCGGGAACGGCGCCGCGCTCATCGCGCTCGGCGGCGAGATCCGGCAGACGATCGCCCGGGCGCAGCGGGCCGGCGTCGAGCCCGCGTGGGGCGAGCGCCTCGGCGCGGCGCTCGCGCTGCTCGGCGAGGTGACGGTGCAGCTCGCCGAGGCGGGGATGCACGGCGACACCGAGCGGATGCTGCGGCACAGCGCCGATTACATGGAGCTCGTCTCCGTGGTCGTGGTGGCCTGGCAATGGCTCGCGATGGCCGCAGCCGCCCGCGAAGGGCTCGCCAGGGGCGCCGCTCCGGCCGGCTTCTACGAAGGCAAGCTCTGCGCGGCGCAGTACTGGCTCTCGACGGAGCTGCCCCGGGTCGAGGCGCTCGCCGCCCTCTGCCGCTCCGGCGAGGACTCGTACGCCAGGATGCAACCCGGGTGGTTTTGAGGCGGGCGCGCGGCTCCCGGCCGCTTCGGCACCCCCGGGTGGTTCCGAAGCGGCGGCGGTCCCCCGGCCTCCTCGCCGGTCCGCCGGTCCGCCGGTGTCTCGTTGGTGAGTTCGCTCACCGCCGACGGCACCGGCGATGGCGCGGGACGAAGCGGATCGGCTGCTCCAGGTATGTCCTTGGAGCAACATCTTGGAGAGCTTACCTTGTTCCGGCCGGGTGCTTACGCTACCTGATTGACGCCACCTTCAGGGGTGGCCGGACAAAGGCAAGGCAGCGGGCTACCCAGGCGCGCTCCTTGCTTGACAGGCGACCCAGGATTCCTCCACCAGGAGAGCGAGATGCACGTCCCGACGACGGCGATCCGGCCTCAGCTCGATATTCGTGCCCAGGCGCCCGTGCCCACGAAGCACGGCGTCTTTCAGATGTTGGTGTTCCACTTTGGCGGGGCGACGAGCCCCGACCAGGGGCTGTCTCCCGATCACGTCGCGCTCGTCATGGGCGACGTGCGCGGCCGGTCGGACGTGACCCTGCGCGTCCACTCCGAGTGCCTCACGAGCGAGGTGTTCGGCTCCCTCAAGTGCGACTGCCGCGAGCAGCTCGAGGCGGCCCAGGCCGAGATCGGGCGCCGCGGGCTCGGCGTGGTGCTCTACCTCCGGCAGGAGGGACGCGGCATCGGGCTCGCCAACAAGATCCGGGCGTACCAGCTCCAGGCGTTCGGCCACGACACGGTCGACGCGAACCGCATCCTCGGCCTGCCGGACGACGCCCGCGGTTACGAGCCCGCGGCCGCGATGATCGAGCACCTCGGCATCGAGTCGATCCGGCTCCTCACGAACAACCCCGACAAGGTCGACGCGCTCCGCGCGCTCGGCGTCCGGATCGCCTCGCGCTCGGCGGCCATCGTCCCGGCCAACCCGTTCTCCGCGCCCTACCTCGAGGCGAAGCGCCTCCGGATGGGCCACGTCATCCCGTCGCTGCGGGACGGCGAGGGCGCCGCGGCCGGCGACGCCGAGTAGCCGCGGGGCCTGATTTCAGCCCCGCCGCAGCGCCACGGCCGCGGCGCGCTCGAGCACGCGGAACGTGAAGCTCTCGGTGAGGAAGAGCTCGACGACCTGTCTGTCGTGCCCGTCGTAGCCGATGGACAGGTCCTCCCCCACGGTCAGCTCGAAGTCGCCGCCTCGCGTGCTCAGGAGCACGCCGCCTTCGAGCGCGGGCGCCCATACGATCGGCCCGTCGATCAGCTGGCCCTCGATGTGCTTGCGGAGCGGATAGCCGTCCTCCGCGGCCGCGGCCAGCTCGTCGTACGCCTTCGGGCCCAGCGCGAGCGCATAAGGACCGTCGACGCCCGCGGCGCGGAGCACCTCTCTCGCCTCCACCACGGCGCGCGGCCACGCCTCCGGCGCCGGGATCCCCACGGGCTTGTGCGGCGCGACCTCCAGGATCCCTTCGATCCCGGCGGCCGCGAGCCCGTTGAAGATGGCGCCGTCCTCGAAGCGCGCGGCGTGCTCGGCGGCGCGCACGACGTCCTCGATGTTGGGCTCCTGCGCGCCGCGCCCGACGGCGTCCAGCTCGGCGAGCTCGAGGCGGATGGGCGCGCGGAGCTCGACGAGCGGCCGCACGAGGCGGACGCCCGCGCTCACCGAGGACGCGTCCTTCCGCTCGATCGCGCGCAGGCGGCCCGTGTTGACGGCGGCGACCTCCCAGCCGAACGGGCCGCGAAAATCGACGACCTTGCGGCCGGCGAGGTGCAGCTTGAGCACGCGCGTCGCCTCGTGATCGATGAGGTCCCACGCGGCGGGGAGGATGGGAGCGAGCTCGCGCTTGAGAAGATCCATGATCATGCCCCCTTCAGGCTCCCGATGCCGAGCGCTCCGCCCGGCGCCATGGCGCCGGCCTTGGCCGTGGCGCCGAGCTTCGCCGCCTCCTCGGCCGCTTCCACCTCGACGATCGGCCCCTGGCTGTTGAGATAGATGTCGATCTTCTCCTGGAAGACGCGATCATTCCGCCGGAGCCACTCGAGGTTCATCATCGCGTGCTCCACCTCCTCCTCGAGGTGGTGGAGCAGCACGGCACGGAGCTCCGCGTCCGAGCACGCCTCGGCGCGCTGCTGGTACCAGTCGATCGCCTCGAGCTCCTCGATCAACGAGACGATCGCGCGGTGCCGTTCCTTGGTCGCCTCCGACAGGAGCTCCGGCAGCTCGTGGTAGTTCTCGCTCGACACGCCGCTTTGTCCTTCTGCCTAGGCGCTCTTTCGCGCCGTTTGCACCTGGAACGCCACGATCTCCGTCTCGACGTTCGAGCGGCCGCAGGCCGTGCACTGGACCGTGCGCTCCCGCTTCAGGCGCTCGAACTCGGAGAGCGACGCGACCACCTCGAACTCGGCGCCGCAGTCGTTGCACTTGAACTCGTACGTCGGCATGGGACTCCTGTCCTGCAAATGTGAAACGAATCACATACGCGGGCACAGGCGAGATCCGTGCCCTCCCAGGATTCGAGCCGACCCAGGTTGCAGCCGGACGAGCACGAATGTCTTCGGCGTCGCGCGAAAATGACCTACGCGGTCGTCGCCGGAGGCCGAGCTACAGCCGCGGCCGGAAGCTCGGGCCGGCGCGCCGATGCGCTCGCGGCGCGCCTCCGGGCGCTGGAAGGTGTGATCCCGAGGGGCCGGCCGGTCGCCTCGCCGCCCCCCACCGTGCGTGAACAGCACGGGGGCACGTTGACCTCGCCCGCTTCTGGCCGGTCATCTGCGCTTCTCAGCGACGCCGTCCACATGCGACAGGGCGATCCCGGGCCTACTTCTTCGACGCGTCCTTCAGCCGTGCCTTGAGCCGCGTCGCGTAGCCCTCCTTGTTCTCCTGCTTCACCCGGCCGATCGCCAGCGCCTCGTCCGGCACGTCGCGGGTGACGGTCGTGCCCGTCGCCACGTAGGCGCCCGCGCCGATCTTCACCGGGGCGACGATCTGCGAGTCGCTGCCGATGAAGGCGCCGGCGCCGATCTCGGTCCGGTGCTTCCGGAAGCCGTCGTAGTTGCAGAAGATCGTCCCGGCGCCGACGTTCGCGCCCTCGCCGATGTCGCCGTCGCCGAGGTAGGCGAGGTGGTTCGCCTTCGCGCCCTTCCGGACCACGGTCTTCTTGGTCTCGACGAAGTTGCCGATGTGCGCGTCGGCCTCGATCTGGCTCTCCGGGCGGAGGTGCGAGAACGGCCCGATCTGCGCGCCGGCGCCGATCGACGACTGCGAGGCGACCGTGTACGGCTTCACGGAGGCGCCCGCCTCGACGACGACGTCCGTGAGCACCGAGCCCACGTCGATCCGCGCGCCCGCGCCCACGCGCGTCCGGCCCCGCAGGACCACGGCGTGCTCGATCACGGCGTCCGGCTCGACGGCCACGCCCGCGTCGACGCGGGCGCTCGTGCGGATCGTGACGCCGCTCTTGCGCAGCCGGTCGGCGACGCGGCCGTAGAGCACCTCCTCGGCGGCGGCGAGCTGCGCGCGGTCGTTGATGCCCACGAGCGAGCCGGCGTCCCTCGCCACGACCGCCGCGGCGCCGCCGGCCTTCGCCGCCTGCGCGACGATGTCGGTCAGGTAGAGCTCGCCCTGCGCGTTGTCCGTCGTCAGCCCGGCCAGCGCGCGCCCGAGGAACCCGCTGCGGGCGAGGTACACGCCGGGGTTCACCTCGGTGATCGCGCGCTCCTCGAGGGTCGCGTCCTTGTGCTCGCGGATGCCGATGACCCGGCCCGACGCGTCGCGGAGGATCCTGCCGTACCCCGTCGGATCGGAGACCTCCGCGGTGAGCATCGCGATCGGCGCGTCGCCCGCGCGGTCGAGCGCCCCGCGGAGCTGCGTGAGCTGCTCCGGGTCGAGCAGCGGCGTGTCGCCGCACAGGATCAGGATCGCCTCGGAGGTCGGGTCGATGTGCGGCATGGCGCAGCGCACCGCGTCGCCCGTGCCGCGCTGCTGGGGCTGGAGCGCGGTGCGGACCTTCTTCCCCTGGGCGCCGAACGCCTTGTCCAGGGCCGCCGAGACCTCGTCGCGGCCGTGGCCGACGACGACCACCACGTCGGAGGCGCCGGCGGCCAGCGCCGCGTCGACGACGTAATGCAGCATCGGCCGGCCGCAGAGCTCGTGGAGCACCTTCGGCCGGGCGCTCTTCATCCGGGTCCCTTGTCCAGCAGCGAGAACGACAGCGGTGAGCGGGGTGGGTTGGGTCGCCATCGCTCCTCAGCCTATACCCACGAGCCCGCCGCCGTCCCCGTCGCAGCGCAGTGAACCCTGGAGAACGCGCGCTCCGTGCATCCCATCCCACGCCCCCCAGGGGCGCCAAGCCTCTACGCACCTGGAGTGGAATCGTCTACCCTGGGGGCAACTGGGGGAGGTTGTCGTCATGCGCAGGCGCGCGCTGGGTTCCTCGGCCGCTGGGATGCTCCGGCTGGTCGCGCTCGTCTCGGCTGGCGGGGCGATCGCTTCGTGTCACGAGCCGCTCGACACGACGCGGGTGGCGCCTCCCAGGGTCAAGGAGGGCGGCGGGCTGGGCGACGACGTCTTCGGCATGCTCTGCGACCGCGTGGGCGCGTCGAGCCTCCACGAGGACCCCACGGGCGCCTCGTACCAGCGCGTCTGTCACTACGATCGCGAGGGCAGGTACGAGGACGAGGTCGACGTCTCGCTGCTCCCGCCGGTCTCCGGCGAGCGGGCGGAGCAGGCGCGCAGGCTGGGCGTGGCCAAGGTGGAGGCCATGGCGCGGTGGCGCAACGCCCTCGTGGACGCCGTCAACGCCGCGGTGCCGGACATCGAGATCGACAACGTCGCGCCCGGCGAGGGGGGCGGCACGATCCGGCTGCACGATGCCGTCCTGAGCCTCTCGCAGACCCTCGCGCCGCTCTACGAGACGAACCCGTTCGACGCGGCGGGGCCGCCGGTCCTGCCCGCGTCGACCCGGGGGATCGCCCGGCTCCTCGACGCGCTCATCCACGGCGGCGAGGAGAGCGCGCGGCCGGCGGAAGCGGAGGGCGACCAGAAGAGGCAGCGGGAGCGGGCGCCGATCGCCTGCGACCGGGCAGAGGGGCGGGAAACGCCCGTCTGTGCGCTCGCGAGCATCTGGGGGCGCCAGGGCTATCGCTCGGCGGAGGTGGGGCTCGGCATGGCGGGCGCGGCGCTCGCGTACCCCGGGCTGCGCCCGATGACCGTGGCGGCGCTCGACGTGCTCGGCCCCGGCGGCCCGGGGGCGCCCGCGCTCCAGGCGCTGCTCGCGGCCGGCGAGCAGGCGCTGGCCACGCTGTCGCCGCCGGAGCGGGCGCCGCTCGCGATCGACGCCGCCACCGCGCAGCCGAGCCGCCCGCGCACGGCCCTGGAGCTCGCGCAGGCGGCGCTGCTCGCGGAGCACCCCGCGCTCGCCGCGCCGCCGTCGATCTTCATCGCCCGCCGCGACGGGCGCGGGTGGGTCCTCCCCCAGGGCGAGGGGGTCCCCGCGCCTTTCGCCGACGCGGACGGCGACGGCCTCGCCGACGTCGACGCGTCCGGCAGGTTCGTGGACCGGACCGGCGCGCCGCTCGCGCTCGAACCGCCGTTCGCCATCCCCGGCGTCACCGAGCCGCCGCGGGACCCGTTCGGGGGCCTCTCGCCGGAGCTCTACGCCTACGTCGACACCTCCCGCACCGTCCTCGGCGCGGCGCTGCGGTCGATCGTGCCGCTCGTCGACGGGACCCGGTACGCGGGCAAGGGCGATCCGGAGCCGTGGAAGACCGAGCACGAAGGGCTCATGTACGCTCTCTCCGGCGCGTACCTGCTCTTCGGCGACCGCGAGGAGGCCCGCTACGACGTCCGCCGCGGCAGGGTCGTGCCGGCGGACGAGCGGTGCGACGGTTGCCTGTCGTACCGCCGCTTCCGCGGCGAGGACTCGCCGCTGGCCGACCTCGCGCACGCGGTCGGCCAGGTGCTCGCCGACAGGGACTCGGACGTCCTCCTGCTCACGCTCATCGATCTGCTCGAGAACCGCGAGGCGGAGCTCGCGCGCATGACCGCCGCGGCGCTGCGCATCCGGGACGTCGCCCGCGAGCACGACCGGCTGGCCGCCCAGGGCAAGGAGGCCCCCGCGCGGATCGACGACGAGGCGCCGCTCTGGGACGAGCTCGCGGCGGCGCTCGGCAGGGCCGTGGAGCAGCCGGGGCTCGTGGCGCGCTTGCTCGAGGCGATCGCGGGCGGCGCGCTCCTCACCCCGCACGGCAGCGCGCGGCACGCGGGCGACGCGATCGCGGCGATGCTCACGACCCGCGACCAGTACGCGTACAACCCGGCGGACCTGAACGGCCCGGCCATCAACCTCACGGTCGGGGCGCCGTCGACGGCGGCCCCGAAGACGCCGGTCGACCCGAAGAAGCCGAGGGGCGGCGACAACCGCTCGGGCATGGAGCGGCTGATGCAGCTCATGCACGACACCGCCGGCGTCAGGCAGTGCAACAAGGAGGGCGCCGTGGTGAGCGCCTTCGAGATCACGGTGCCTTTCGTCGAGTTCGCCGAGTGCGAGCTGTTCCAGATCGACGACCTGGCGGCCTTCTACCTCGACTCGCTCCTCCCCGACGGGGACCCGAAGCGGGCCGAGCTCGAGGTGAAGCCCTCGGCCCTGGCGCTGCTCGTGACCGACTCGGTGCTCGTGGACTCCAGCGGCATCGGCGGCCTGACGAGCCACCCCACGCCGGCCGCGCTCAGCCGGCTCATCTACTTCGGGGCGGACTCGGACAGGTTCCCGGGGCTGCCGGACCTGGATCCCTTCCGGGCCGGCGCGAACCTGGCGACGAACCTGTTCATCTCGGGGACGCTCGAGCCGGCCGGCACGATCCATTGCCCCAGGAACGCGCTGGGCGTGAACGCGTGCAGCTCCCCGGAGAACCTGATCCGGGTGCGCCACCCGGGGACGACTTACCTCCTGGAGCAGCTCGGGCTCGCCGCGTACCTGGGCCCCATCGTGAAGGCGTTCGCCGACGTCGACCACGGCACCACCGGCGAGGCGATCCTGACCGATCTCTTCAGCACGGCGTACCGCCACTGGCCGGGCAAGGAGCACGGGCCGGAGTGCGTCAAGGCCGGCTCGCCCGAGACCAACACCGCATACTGCTCGGAGGCAGGGGTCAACAGCTACGAGCCGCTCGTGGCCGACGCGCTCCGGGCCGAGGACGTCCTGGCGTCGTCGGTGGCGTTCGCCCGGATGGCGCGCGACACGTCCGTGACCGTGCGGCGTGGCCCCGCGGCAGATCGGCCGCTGACGAAGGCCCAGGTCATCGAGAAGCTCGCGCGCATCCTCTTCAGCACCCGCTACGCGGCCGGCGTGGGCATGGTCGACCGCTCGGGGAAGAAAAATGCCACGTGGGCGGATGGGCGGGTCCAGGACCAGCTCACCGTGTTCACCCTCCTCGCCGGCGCTCTGAACGGCGTCGATGCGCGCTTCGCGCAGCGCAATGCGCCCGGCGCCGCCGAGCGGGAGGGCCAGTGGAAGCGCGGCGTGGACGAGCTCGTCGATGCGCTGCTCGCGGTCGAGGGGTCGGGGCCCGAGGCCCGGTTCAAGAACCGCGCGCTCCCGAGGATGGGCGCCCTCGTCCTGCGCGTCCTCCGCGAGCAGCTGAACGCCCGCTGCCCCGATCGCGAGACGACGGGGCGGTGCGCCTGGGCGCAGAAGGAGCTCGGCGCCACGGTGAGCGACCTCCTGAGCCACCCGCTGTTCGCCGCCGCCGCCGACGTGATGGAGGCAGTCCGCGCCCACGAGCCGGCGCGGCGGGAGGTCGAGCGGTTCCTCACCTACCTGCTCGACGCGGACGCAGCCGGCGCCCCGTTCCAGGCGCTGCCGACGGCGCTCGCCGACGGCCTCCAGCTCCTCGCCGACGACGACGCCTCGCGCCGGATCCTGAAGGCCGCGTCGACCGCGCTGACCCCGGCGGGGGGCGCCGGCGGGCCGGGCGCGGCCGACGCGGGGCTCGACGCGCTGAAGGCGCTCCACGACGATCGCTACGACAGGTACCGCGCGATGGAGCGCGTGCTGCCGGCGCTCGTGACGCCGATGGCGGACGGCCGAGCGCCGCTCGACGTGTTCCTCGACGCGTTCGCGGACGTGAACCGCATCGAGGCCGGGAGCGGCGCGCCGCTGACGGCGGAGGACTACCGGCAGCTGTTTGTCTCGGCCAGGGACTTCCTGACGGACGAGACCCGCGGGCTCGAGCAGATCTACGCCATCGTCAAGAACCGGCCGCACGAGTGAGCCACGTGCGAACGCCCACGATCCGCGCCGTGCTCTCCGTGGCGTCCGCCGCGGGGGCGCTCCTCCTGCCCGCGGGCGACGCCGGCGCCGCCGGGCTGTACTTCACCGACCGCGGCGTCCGCCCGTCGTCCCGCGGCGGGGCGTACATCGCCGGCGGCGACGATCTCGGGGCGATCGCCTACAACCCCGCGGGCGTCTACGAGGCCGGCACCCAGGTCCTGTTCGACGTCGGGCTCTTCGAGTGGCGCAGCCGGCACACGCGCCAGGCGATCGTACGGCAGGTCGACCCGAACACCGGCGAGCCGACGGGCGCGAGCTTCGTGCAGACGATGGAGCCGGTGACCGGCAGCGCGCCGGTGCTGCCGATCCCCACGCTGGCGGCGTCGTTCAAGGTCGATCCGCGGTGGGTCGTCTGGGGCGGGACGTGGGCGCCGTACGCGGCCCTCTCCAGCTATCCGGAGCAGGTGAACGGCATGCCGGCGCCCCAGCGCTACGCGCTGCTCACGCTCGAGGGCTCCGCGCTCGCCCTCGTGGGGGTCGGGGCGGCGTACGCGCCGTCGCCCGAATGGCGCTTCGGCGCCGGGCTCGGCGCGCTGGTCGGCGCGTTCAACAGCCGGATGGTCGTCTCCGGGTGCCTGCCGGAGCGGATGTTCTGCGCGCCCGAAGATCCGGAGTGGGACATCCATTCCGAGCTCAGCGTCGCGCCCATCGTCGCGCCCACGGGCCAGCTCGGGGCGCTCTTCGTCCCGACGCCGCGCTGGCGCGTCGGCCTGGCCTTCCAGCTGCCCATCTGGGTGCGCGCGCCGGCCA
Organism: Sorangium sp. So ce281; assembly: GCF_051527395.1. Taxonomy (NCBI): domain Bacteria; kingdom Pseudomonadati; phylum Myxococcota; order Polyangiales; family Polyangiaceae; genus Sorangium; species Sorangium sp. So ce281. Next base: position 6,946,553 of record NZ_CP150322.1, on the reverse strand, counting down.
AATTCAGGGCGCGGCTCCCCGCGGCGCCCGTCTTCGAGCGCGCCGTCCAGGAGGGCGAGGACGCCGACGTCGCGTTCGACCTGCCGTGGATCCTCCGCGCCGGGGTGGAGGCGCGGGTCGTGGATGACCTGCGCGTGGAGCTCGGGCTCGGGGTCGAGGGCTGGACCATGCACGACGACATCCTCGTCGAGCCCGACGGCGTGGTGCTCCGGAACGTCGCCGGCCTCCCGGAGGAGTTCCGCGTGCCAGCCGTCTCGTTCCCGCGGCGCTTCCAGAGCTCGCTCTCGGCGAGGCTCGGGGGCGAGTATTCCTTCGATCTCGCGGGCGCGCGGTGGGATCTGCGCGCCGGCGTGAGCCTCGAGCAGAGCGCCGTCCCGCCCGGGTACCTGTCGGTCCTCACGATCGACGCGACGAAGCTGACGACGGCGGCCGGCCTCGGCGTCCACCTCGGCCGGTGGCGCCTCGACGCGAGCTACGCGCACGCGTTCGCCGCGGACGTGAGGGTCGATCCGAGGGAAGCGCGGCTCCCGCAGGTGAGCCCGGTGCGGGCCAATCCGCCGGAGGACCCGAACACCATCAATGGCGGCGCCTACAGCGCCCGGGCGAACGTCGTCGGGCTCGGCGTCGCTTACACGTTCGAGGCAGCCGGGAGCGGCCCTATCCGGCCCGCAGCTCGCGCAGCCGCTCCGTGAGCCGGGGGCCGTCCAGCCAGCTCAGGTCCTTGTCCACGCTCGTCTCGATGTGGTTACTGACCTGCTTGCTCACCGCGCCGCGGAGCAGGCCGAGGAAGTGCGGCGGCGCGACGAGCACCAGCGTCTCGTAGGCGTGCTCGTTCAGACCCTTCTCCAGCACCTCCGCGAGCTCCAGGGCGAACTTCTGCTTCTCGACCTCCTTGGGATCGGTGTCGGGGGCGGCGCCCGGACGGCCGAGGTACTGACCCCCCGGGCCGCCGACAGGGCTGCCACTCCCGCCGGGGGTGCCGTTCGGCTTGCGGCCGTGCGCGTCGGCCATCAGATCCCGCACGCGCGCCCGGCTCTCGTCATGATTGTACGACTCGAGCAGGGTGAAGCCCTTGCCAGCAGGCTCTTCACGATAGAGCTGGGCACGGCTTGCGTCGGAGACCAGGATCCATGTCTTCCGTGCTGCCTTCTTTGCCATAAGCCTCCACGGGGGAATCAACCCTTCCCTTGGTTTACGTTAAAGACCGACCCCACGCGGCGCAAGCGGCCGGAGGGCCGAGTCCGACGCAATTCGGTGGATCGCACCCCGAGAGGCAGGCTCCAGCAGGCTCGACCACCTGCGCGCGGCCTGAATTCATGGAGAGCGAGAGGGGGCGATCGGCGCTCGGGAGGTGGTTGACCGCGAAATACGGTGTTTGGTGTACCGGGCGTGTCCACCGAGCTCGGCCGCGCCGCCGCGGCCGCGCTCGTTGACCGCCGGTCAACGGAACCGGTCGGTCGCCTCGACCAGCTCGTGCAGGATGCCCGGCTCCATCGCCGAGTGCCCTGCGTCCGCCACGATGCGCAGATCGGACTCGGGGAACGCGCGGTGGAGCGCCCACGCGCTCTCCGGCGGACAGACCACATCGTAGCGGCCCTGCACGATGACGGTCGGGATATGGCGGATCCGGTGCACGTCGTCGAGCAGCTGCGTCTCCGCCGTGAAGAACCCCTTGTTCATGAAATAGTGGCACTCGATCCGGGCGAACGCGAGGGCGAACTCATCACCTGACGTCCTCGCGACGAGCTCGTGGTTCGTGAACAGGCAGCTCGTCCGCCCCTCCCAGACGCTCCACGCGCGCGCCGCCCGCTGCTGCAACCCGGGGTCCGGGCTCGTGAGGCGCCGGTGGTACGCCGTGAGAAGATCGTCCCGCTCCGGCTCGGGGATGAACGCGAGGTACTCCTCCCACGCGTCGGGGAAGATGGCGCTCGCGCCCCGCTGATAGAACCAGTCGAGCTCCTGCTTCCGCAGGAGGAAGATGCCGCGCAGCACGAGCTCCGTCACCCGCTCCGGGTGCCGCTCGGCGTAGGCCAGCGACAGCGTGCTCCCCCACGAGCCGCCGAACACCTGCCAGCGCTCGATCCCGAGGTGCTCGCGGAGCGCCTCCATGTCCGCGACGAGGTGCCAGGTGGTGTTCTCCTCCAGGCACGCGTACGGCGTGCTCCTGCCGCAGCCCCGCTGGTCGAAGAGCACGATCCGGTAGGCGGCCGGGTCGAAGAAGCGCCGCTGCTTCGGCTCCGTGCCGCCCCCGGGGCCGCCGTGCACGAAGACCACCGGCTTGCCGCGCGGATTGCCCGACTCCTCGAAATAGATCTCGTGAAGATCGGAGACGCGCAGCCTCCCGGCGCGGTACGGCTCGAGCTCGGGATACAGCGTTCGCCTCTGGGTGCCTGTCGTCGTCATGCCGCTCCCGTTCGCCGGTCGACGTCGCGCGCGCCGGCGCGCCCAGCGTACGCGAAGGCGCGCCGGGAGGGGAGAGGGCCTGGAGGAGGGGACGGCAGGTCGCGGCGGGGGAGCGGCGAGGGACCGCCGGTCGGGACGCGCGGGCGGCTCAGCCGGGCTGCGCGGCGTCGCGCGCAGCGGTTTTCTCCGCGCCGCCCGCGCCGCCCGCGCCGCCCGCGCCGCCGTAGAGCGCCTCGAGCGCGGGCCCGTACTTCTGGAGCGCCACGCGCCGCTTCAGCTTCAGGGTCGGCGTGAGCATCCCGTTCTCCGCCGTGAAATCCTCGGCCGCGAGGGCGATCTGCCTGATCTTCTCGAAGGACTTGAAATCAGACGCGTACCTGTCGACCTCCGCCTGGACGTGCGCGACCACCCGCGGGTGCTTCAGCATCGCCTCCGTCGACTCGAACGAGAGGCCCTCGGCCCGCGCCCATGCCGTGAGCGCCGTCATCTCGGGCGCGATCACCGCCACGTTGAAGGGGCGGTTGTCGCCGTAGATCATCGCGCCGTTGATCAGCGGAGACAGCTTGAGCTTCTCCTCGAGCGGGGCCGGCGCGACGTACTTGCCGTTCTCCAGCTTGTACTGCTCCTTGATGCGGCCCGTGACGAAGAGGTAGCCGTCGTCGTCGAGGTAGCCCAGATCGCCTGTGCGGAAGCCGCCATCCTCCGTGAAGACGGCCTTGTTCTCCTCGTCGCGCTTGTAATAGCCCACCATGACGTTCGGGCCGTAGACGACGATCTCTCCCTGCTTCGGGTCGTGCGTCTCCGACCTGTCGATGACGATCTTCACGCCCGGGATCGGCTTGCCCACGCTGCCGAGGCGGCGGGCCCCCGGGTAGTTCACGGTGGCGACGGGCGATGTCTCCGTGAGGCCGTAGCCCTCGTAGACGGTGATGCCGAGCGCGTCGACGAACTCGGCCACCTGATAGGCGAGCGCCGCCCCGCCGCTGATGGCGTACTTCAGCTTGCCGCCGACACTGGCGCGTATCTTCGAGAAGATGACGCGGTCCGCCGCGACGAGCGCGAGCCGCTCGACGAGGCCGAGGGGCTCGCCCTTCTGCTTCTTCGTCGCGGCGCGCATCCCGGCGCGGAACAGGGCCTGGATCACGGCGGGCTTCCCCGCCATCTTCTTCTGCACGCCCTCGTAGATGCGGTTGAAGATCCGCGGGACGCTCATCAGCACGGTGGGGCGCACCTCGCCGAGGTTCGCGAGGATCTTGTCGACCGACTCGCTCAGCGCCATCGACGCGCCCACCGTGATCATCACGTGGAGCTCACCGGTGTGGCCGAACGAGTGGGCCCACGGGAGGAACGACAGGCTCCGATCGCCGCCGCCGAAGGGGATGAGTTCCAGCACCGCGCAGACGTTGGAGGCGATGTTGCCGTGCGACAGGATCACCCCCTTGGGGTTGCCGGTCGTGCCCGACGTGTAGATGAGGCACGCCGTGTCCTTCGATGTCGGCTGGATGGCCGGGGCCGGGCTCCCCTCGCCCGCGGCGAGGAGCTCCTTGTACGAGCTGGTCTTCGCCCCGGGGACGCCGTCTCTCGCCCCGTCGGGGTCGAACAGACAGACAACGTGCTTCAGCGAGGGCGCCTTCTCGGCGAGATCCTTGCATTTACCGTAGATCTGCGGCGTGGCGACGATCGCGGCCACGGCCTCGCAATCGTTGATGATGAACGCCCACTCGCTCGGGAGCTGCGCCTCGTACATCGGCACGACGGCGACTCCCATGCTGAAGCAGGCGTACGCCGAGACCGCCCACTCGACGCGGTTGTTGGAGATGAGGGCCACCCGATCCCCCCGCTGGACGCCGAGCGACGCCAGCCCGCCGCGGAACCTGGCGACGAGCTGCCCGAACTCCGCGTACGTGATCCAGTCCCAGCGGCCATCGGTCTTCGTGCCGAACAGCGGCCGCTGGCCATGAAGCTTCAGCGCGCGATCGAGCAGGTCTACCAGGTTCTCCAGTTTCGCCATCGGTCTCCTCCCGAGCCGAGTGTTAACATGGTACTGCGCCGCGCCAGTGTCCTTTTGGCGGCGCGTGGCGCCGGCTGTTGTCGCGCCGACGCTGGAGCGACGCCGCGCGCGTCGCGTGGGCGCGGGGTCGGCGGTGCCCGCGCGGGGTGGACGAGGGGGAAGCGGGGAAGGGGGAGCGGGGAGGGGGGAGGGGGGAACGGGAGCGCTCGCGCGGCGTCGCGGCGTCGACCGCGGGGCTCCTGGCGCGCGAGGTGGCGGCCTCGGGCCCCTTCTGTTAGAGCGTTCATCGCTTCGATGCCCCGGTATTCCATCACGACGTTCGGCTGCCAGATGAACGTGCACGACTCCGAGCGGATGCACGACGTGCTCCGCTGCGCCGGCTACACGGAGGCCGGCAGCGCCGACGAGGCGGACGTGCTCGTGCTCAACACGTGCAGCGTGCGCGAGAAGGCCGAGCAGAAGCTGCGGAGCGAGGTCGGTCGGCTCGCGCGCTGGAAGCGGGAGCGCGCGGATCGGGTGCTCGTCGTGGCGGGCTGCGTGGCGCAGCAGGAGGGGGAGCGCCTCCTCAAGCAGATGCGCGCGATCGACGTCGTGGTGGGGCCCGACAACATCCCGGAGCTGCCCGGCCTGCTCGGCGACCTCGCGATCGGCGGGCTGCCGATCGCGCGCACGGTGTTCGACCTCGACGCGCCCCGGTTCCTCGTCGCGTCGCCGCCGTCGCCCTCCTCCTCGCCGCGCGCCGCGCCGACGGCGTTCGTGACCGTCATGAAGGGCTGCGACGAGCGCTGCTCGTTCTGCATCGTCCCCCACACCCGCGGGCCGGAGCGGTACCGGCCGAGCGACGAGATCGTCGCCGAGATCGCGGCGCTCGTGGCCGCGGGGACGCGCGAGGTCACGCTGCTCGGCCAGACGGTGAACAGCTACCGCGACCCGCTCGGCGCGCTGGCGCGGGCCCCGGGCGCGAGCGCGGACGACCCGGACGAGAGCGAGTTCGCGGCGCTGCTCCGGCGCGTCGCGGCCGACGTCCCCGGCCTCGCGCGCCTGCGCTACACGAGCCCGCACCCGCGGCACCTCACGCCCTCGCTCGTCCTCGCCCACGCCGAGCTCCCGGCGCTGCCGCGCCACGTGCACATGCCGGTGCAGTCGGGCAGCGATCGGGTCCTCCGGCGGATGATCCGCCGCTACACGCGCGCCGAGTACGTCGCGCGGACGCGCGCGCTCGTGGAGGCGGTCCCGGGACTGACGCTCTCGACCGACGTCATCGTCGGCTTCCCGGGCGAGACGGAGGACGACTTCGCGGCGACGCTGTCGCTCGTGCGCGAGGTGGGGTTCAAGGGGCTGTTCGGCTTCAAGTACTCGCGCCGGCCGCACACGCCCGCGCTGAAGCTGCCGGACGACGTGCCCGAGGCCGTGAAGGGCGAGCGGCTCGCGCGCCTGTTCGAGGAGAGCGAGGCGCTGCTCGCCGCCCACCTGTCGGCCCTCGTGGGGACGACGCAGGAGGTGCTCGTCGAGGGGCGCGACAAGGAGCGGGGCCACGGCGGAGCCGGCGGCGCGCTCTGGTCCGGCCGGACGGGGCGCCACGAGATCGCGCACATCGACGGCGCCGGGGAGCTCGATCTGCTCGGCGAGGTCGTCGAGGTCTCGATCGCGCGGGCGAACAAGCACTCGCTGCAGGCCGAGCTCACCGAGGCGGCGCGCGCCGCGGCCCGGCCGCGGCAGCGGGGCGGCCTGGAGGCGCGGCCCGCCCGGCGCTCGCTGCCGGTGGTCGCCGCCGAGGGCGGGTGACGTGGCGCTCGTCCTGGACCTCGGCGGGGTGGCCCCGCGGCTCGGGCGCGACGTGTTCCTCGCGCCGAACGCGACGGTGATCGGCGACGTCGAGCTCGGCGACGAGGCGAGCGTGTGGTTCGGCGCGGTGCTGCGCGGGGACATCGGCGCGATCCGCGTCGGCCCGCGGACCAACGTGCAGGATCTCGCGTGCCTGCACCTGACGGGCGGCGTCTCGCAGACGATCGTCGGCGCCGACGTGACCATCGGGCACAGCGCGATCCTGCACGGCTGCCGCGTCGGGGACGGGTGCCTGATCGGGATGGGCAGCATCGTGCTCGACAACGTCGAGATCGGCGAGCGCTCGGTGATCGCGGCGGGCGCGGTGGTGCCGCCGGGGCGGGTGATCCCGCCGCGCTCGATGGTGCGCGGCAACCCGGCCCGGGTGGTGGGCGAGGTGCGGCCGGACCAGGCCGAGCTCGGGAAGCTCGGCGCTGCGGGCTACGTGGAGAACGCGCGGCGCTTCCGGGCGGCGCTCGCCGGCGAGGCCGTCGAGCCGCCGGAGGTCGCGGCGCGCTTGGTGATGCGAGAGGTGAGGAAGCCATGAACATCACGGTGAACGGGGAAGCGCGCGACGTGCCGGCGGCGCTCACGGTGCGGCGGCTCGTCGAGCTGCTCGGGCTGACCGAGGGGCCGGTCGCGGTGGAGCGCAACGGCGAGGTGATACCGCGCGCCGAGCACACGGCCGCAGAAATCGCCGAGGGGGACGTGGTCGAGATCGTCCATTTCGTCGGCGGCGGTTGAGGCCGTTCGGCTGACGGCGGCTCCTGGAGGAAGAGAAGGAACGCAAAGTCGCCAAGGCGCAAAGGCGCAAAAAGACGCGAGAAAAGGGGGAAGCAATTCTCCCGTTTTTTTGGCGCCTTCGCGCCTTTGCGTTTTTTCTCCTCTTTTCTCATGGCGCCCTTGGCGCGATGGCGGTTTTTTCTCTTCTCAACGGTCTGGCGATCTTCCCGATCGTCCGCGATCCGGCTAGCATGTCGAGCTGCCGTGGATACGAGGGCCCTCGTTCTGGTCTTGGCGCTCGGCGGGTCGGCCGGCGTGGGCGCCGCCATGGCGGTGCGCCATGCGTTGCCGGCCTCTCCGGTGGTCCGCGGCCTCTCGGTCGGCGAGCGCTTCCTGCCGGACGGCGCCGCGCCGGCGGCCTGGCTCGCGGCGCGGCGTGACGCGCTTCGCGAGCGCGTGGTCCGGCTGCGCCACGACGACGTGGAGCTCACCGCGACGCTCGGCGAGGCGGGCGTCGAGGTCGACGTCGACGAGACGCTCGCGGCGGCGCTGCGCGTCGGCCACGAGGGGCCCTGGGCGCGGCGGCTCCGGGAGGCCCGGGGGGCGCGGCGCGGCGAGATCGACGTGCCGCTCGCCTGGGCCGTCGATGCGCCGCGGGCGCGGGCGTTCCTCGAGCGGCTCGCTCCGCAGATCTACCGGGCGCCCGTGGACGCGCGGCTCGATCTCGCGAACCGGCGCAAGATCCCGGAGCAGGCCGGCCGGGCGCTCGACGTCGAGGCCTCCCTCGCGGCGCTGCGGGCCGGGGAGCACGGCGACGAGGAGCTCATCGAGCTCGCCGTCCGGCAGATCTTGCCGCAGGTCGCCGTCGCCGACCTGGTGAGCGTCGACGTCACCAGGGTCGTCGCGGCCTACGAGACGAAGTTCAAGCACCACGGCAAGGAGGCGGGGCGCGCCCGCAACATCAGGAACGCCGCCTCCAAGATCGACGGCACCATCCTGGCCCCGGGCGATACCTTCTCGTTCAACGCCCATGTCGGCCCCCGGACGGCCAAGAACGGGTTCACGATCGCCCCGGAGATCCTGGGGGACGAGACCGTCCCCGGCTACGGCGGGGGGACGTGTCAGGTCTCGAGCACGCTCTACGCCGCGTCGCTCTTCGGCGCGCTCGACACGCCGGACCGCCAGAGCCACTCCCGCCCGAGCGCCTACATCCCCATGGGGCTCGACGCGATGGTGACCTACCCGGAGTCGGACCTGAAGATCAGGAACACGCTCCCGTTCCCGATCATGATCCACGCGTATCTCCCCGAGCCGACGGTGCTCCGCGTCGAGATCCTGGGCGGCGACCCCGTGGCGGAGGTCCAACACCACGTCTCGGCCGAGCACACCGACGATTTCATCCGGCGCATCTACGTGAAGTCCGAGCTCGCCGAGGGCAAGGTGAAGCGCCACCAGAAGGGCTCGTGCGGATACGACGTGAGGTCCTTTGTCACCGTCCGTTACAAGGACGGCAGGGCCTCGGAGCGCAGCTATTCGAGCGAGTACAGGCCCGCGCCGGAGGTCTTCTGGGTCGCGCCCGACTACGACCCGCAGGCGCTGCCGGCGCTCTCCGAGCACGCGAAGGCGGTGGAGGAGCTCCGCGAGGGGGAGTCCCCCGCCGAGGCCCCCGCTGCGGCGGGGCAGGGCGGCGCCTACTCGATGTGAGCCCGGTCGAGGGCGCCGGACCCCTCGGCGAGCGGCTCAGTGCCCCGCGGGCGCGGGGCCGCCCCGGCCCTTCCCCAGCAGGAGCACCAGCGGGAGCGTCGCGATGACGAGCACCGCCGTGACCCAGAACGTGTCGTTGAACGACATGACCGCGGCCTGCAGGTTCACGATCCCGTCGAGGACGTGGAGCGCCTTGTCGCGCGCGTCCGCCGGATCGAACCCCTTCGCGGCGAAGCCCGCGGTGTACGCGGCGACGCGCTCCAGGGTCCTCGGGTCGCTCGCCCCCATGTCGCTCACCAGGACCGCGCGGTGGAACGCTTGCCGGTCGGCGAGCACGGTGGTGAGCAAGGCGACCCCGACGCTGCCGCCGAGCTGCCGTGTCAGGCTGAAGAGGCCGGTCGCGGCGGCGATGTCCTTCTTGGGGAGCGGCCCCAGCGTGGCCATGCTCAGCGGCAGGAACATCAGCGTCGTGCCGAACGACCGGATGATCAGCGGCCAGAACAGGTCGCCCGAGCCCGTCATCGGGGTGAGCGTCTGGAGCTGGAAGAGCGCCGCGAGCAGGATGAGCCCCCCGACCACGAGGAGCGCGCGCGGGTCGAACCGGCCCAGGAGCCGCGCCACGAGCGGCATCGAGAAGGCGGAGGCCAGCGCGCCGGGGAGCAGGAGCAGGCCGGTCTGCTGCGACGTGAAGCCAAGGATCGACTGGGCGAAGATGGGCACCGCGAAGAGCGCGCCGTAGAGGCCCATGCCGATGACGGCGGAGAGGAGGCTCCCCGCCCAGAGCGAGCGGTGCCGGAGCACGCGCAGGTCGACGATCGGGCTCTTCGACGAGAGCTCGCGGTGGATGAACAGGGCGAGGCTCGCGGCCGCGATCACGGAGAACGCCAGGATGAACGGCGAGTCGAACCACGCCTCGGAGTGCCCCTCCTCGAGCACCGTCTGCAGCGAGCCGACGCCGGCCGCGAGCAGGGCGATCGCGATCCAGTCGACGCCGCCGCGCTCCCGCTCGCCCGCGGCGTCCGGCGGCAGGAAGGCCAGGCACATGAGCACGGCCGCGATGCCGAGCGGGACGTTGATGAAGAAGATCCAGCGCCAGTCGATGTTCGTGACGATGTAGCCGCCGAGCGTCGGCCCGATCGTGGGGCCGGCGATGACGATGGCGGAGAAGAAGCCCTGCGCCATCGCCTGCTCGTGCTTCGGGAACGTCTCGAACAGGATCGACTGCGCCTTCGCGAGCAGGCCGCCGCCGCCGAGCCCCTGGAACACGCGGGCGACGATGAGCATCGGGAGGCTGTGGGCGACGCCGCAGAGGACCGACGCCGCGGTGAAGGCGATGAGCGAGAAGACGAAATAGCGCTTCTTGCCGAAGCGGTGCCCGAGCCACGCGGTGAGCGGCAGGATGATGACGTTCGCGATGGCGTAGCTCGAGACGACCCAGCTCACCTGCGTGAGCGTGGCGCCGAGCGAGTTCTGCATCTCGGTGAGCGCCACGTTGACGATGCTCGTATCGACGATCTCGAGGAGCGCGCCGAGGGCCACCGCCACGGCCACGAGCCACCTGTTCGCGCTGGCGGGCGCGTCGGCGTACGCCGGCGGGGCCGCGATAGCCACCTCTGCCACAGCTCCCTCCTCATCCTATTGCCTCGTGTCGACCGTCAGCTCGACGCTCATCCCCGGGCGCAGCACGACGTCGGGTGGCGCGTCGTGGAGGCGGATCCGCACCGGCACCCGCTGGACGACCTTCGTGAAGTTGCCCGTCGCGTTGTCCGGCGGCAGCAGGCTGAAGCGCGCGCCCGTGGCGGCGGAGAAGCTCTCGATCTCGCCGTGCACGGTCACGCCGGGGTAGGCGTCGATCGACATGCGCGCGGGCTGCCCGACGCGCATGTGCGCGAGCTGCGTCTCCTTGAAGTTGCCGGTCACCCAGACCTGTCGCGCCGGGACCAGCACACCCACGGCCTGGCCCGGGGAGACCATCTGCCCGACGGAGAGGGTCTTCTTCGACACGGCGCCGTCCTGCGGCGCGACGATGCGCGTGTACGAGAGCTCGAGCGCGGCCAGGTCGCGCGCGGCCTGGGCGGTCTCCACCTGGGCGTGGGCCACGCGGGCGCGGGCGCGCGCCTGCGCGATGAACGCGTCGACGTTGCTGGCTTGCTGGACCTTCGCGTTCGCCTCCTCGACCCGGCTCCACGCCTGCGTGGTCGTCGCCCGGAGCGCCGCGAGGCGCGCCTTCGCCTGCTCGAGCGACGCGCGGGCGACGTCGACGGACGCCTGCAGCTGGTCGAGCTGGGCCTGCGCGAGCGCCCCGGTCTCCACGAGCTTCCTCGCGCGGTCCCGCTCGAGCGTCGCCTGCTCCAGGGTCGCCGTCGTCGAGGCGACCTGCGCCTCGCCCTCGGCGATCTGCTGCTTCGACGCGCTCGCGCTGCTCGCCGCGCCGTGCAGCGAGGCCTCGGCCACCGACTTGTTGCTGCGCGCGTTGGTCTCGGCGATGCGCTCGTCGGCGTCGGCCGCGTCGGCGCTCGCCCTGGCCGCCGAGAGGCTCGCCTCCGCCTGCGCGAGCCGCGCGCGCGCGGGCTCGGCGTCGAGCTCGGCGAGCACGTCGCCCGCCTTCACCGCCTGGTTCTCCGCGAAGAAGACCTTCACCACCACGCCGGCCGCCCGCGCGGGGACCGACACCACCTCCGCGTCGATCTGCGCGTCGTCCGTCGCCTCGACCCCGCGGTGGGTGACGTACCAGCCCGCGCCCGCCGCGACGGCGAGCGCGGCGACCGCCGCCATGATGCCGGCCGCCTTGCTCGGCTTCCCGGCCTTGACCGCCCCGGAGATCGCCTCCGGGGCCGCCCCCGGTTCTCCAGGGAGAGCGCTCGTCGTCGTGGACATGGTCGCCGCCTGCTCCTCGTCGCCCCCGACAGCGGCGATCGAGCGCCGCGTCTCTAAGGCAACCCATGGTTGCGATAGTGGTACCACGGGGGCTACCAAAGGCAACCAATTGTTGCCATAGTTCGATCGAAGGCCTCGCCACCCGCCTGCGTGGTCGTGGTTCAATGAGCGCCCTCGCGATGCGGAGCGTGATGCCGATCACCCCGAGAGAGCCGTCACCGGCCGAGCCGGTCCCAGCGCTGGAGCGCCGTCGCACCGGCGCGCGTGGCGCGCGGCGCGGCGGCCGGAGCGAGCGCGTCGTGCGGGCGGTGATGCACGCGGCCGCCGCGGAGATCGCGCGGGCGGGCTACGCGGCGCTCCGGGTGGAGGACGTGGCCGCGCGGGCGGGCGTGAACAAGACGACGATCTACCGCCGGTGGCCGACCAAGGCCGAGCTCGTCAAGGCGACGCTGCGCTCGCTCCTCGACGATGGCGGCGCGCCGCCGGACACCGGGGCGGTGCGGCTCGACCTGCTCGAGCTCGTGCGGCGCTTCGTCGCCTCCGCGTCCACGCCGGAGGGGCAGGGCATCTACCGCATGCTCCTCGCCGAGCTGCACGTGCCCGAGGTCGACGCGTTCGCTCGCGCGCTCCGCGACGAGCGCCTCGCCCCCTGGCGGGAGGTGCTCGAGCGCGGCGTCGCGCGCGGCGAGCTGCCGCCGGGCTCCGACCTCGACCTCCTGGTGGAGATGATCCGCAGCGTCGTGACGAACCGCCTGTTCCGCCTGCGCGGGCCCGTCGACGACGGGGTCCTGGAGGCCGTCGTCGACGTCGTGGTGCTCGGCGCGAAGGGCGGCGGCGCGCTCCGCCGCGCCGCCAGCTCGCCGGCTTCGCCGCAGGCGACCGCGCGGCCGCGCCGTCCGGCCCCGCGTTGACCGGGGCGCACGCGCACCGCGGCGCCACGCGTGCCGGCCTGTCGCGACTCACCCTCTCGGCGCGACCGTGTCGCCGATGACCGCCGTGTCCTCGGTGACCTGATGGATCAACTCTCTCCCTCATCAACGGAAGAGAAGGGGATGAGCTCTAGAAAATTGTGCTGACTCTATCGGCTCGATCCGGGGGCGCCGCGCGCGTCGGCCTGAAGGGGTGATCGGCGTCGCGACGGGGATGTCCTGCCGAATGGAGAATGCCGGCGCGATGGCAAGGACATTGGCTGTCCGCGCGCCCCTGGCGTCGCTTGACCAGGAATCGTCCTCAGGGGAAACTCTGTGTCCATGGCGGCGGGCGGCGCCCCTCTGTGCGCGGCCGAAGCGCCGAGGATCGCCTGCTGCCAGGGACGACGACGGGCGTGATCTTCGCTTAGCTTAACTTCGCTGTTCGCGACGACAGACTCATGACGATCGTCTTCTTCTTCTGGCTCGCTCAACGTGGCCGGCGCGCGAGCTCGGCCATGAGGCCGAAGAGCTCGATCGGGCCCGGCGAGGGGAGCTTCCCGCCGCTGAACTCACGGTAGAGCGTGTGCACGTTGACCACGATGCGCTCGGCGTCGCTCCAGCTCGCGTAGTCGGCGAGCGCGATGTCGCGGGCGGCGTCCGCCGCGGGCATGCCGGCGTCGTAGCGGCGCCGGGCCTCGTCGCGGATGTACACGAGGTAGTCGCGGACCGCGCGCACGCCCGCGCGATCCGTGATGGGGCCGTGTCCCGGCACGATGACGTCGACGTCGGCCGCGAGGAGGATGTCGCAGGCCTTGAGCCAGTTGCCGACGGGCCCTGCCCACATGATCGGCGTCGCGTCGATGAAGAGGACGTCTCCCGTGTAGATCACCCGGTCCGCCGGGACGTGCACGAGCAGATCGCCCTTCGTGTGCGCGGGGCCCACCTCGACGAGGCGGACCTCCTTGCCCCCGACCGCGACGGTCAGCTCCCCGTCGAACACCCGGGTCGGCGGCGCGGGGGCGATCCCGTCGAAGTCGAAGGCGCCGAAGCAGTGGACGAGGTACTCGCCCAGCGCGCCCGCGGCGCCGCTGCGCGCCTGTCGCATCAGCATGGCCAGCATCGGCGCGGGGACCTCGTCCATCTCGGCGGCGCCGGCGCGCGTGGCGATGAGGGTGGCGCCCTCGACGAGCGCGTTGCCGTAGCAATGGTCGCCGTTCGCGTGGGTGTTCACGACGGTGCCTATGCGCGCCGCGGCGGGGGCCGCCGCGCGCATGGCGTCGAGCATCTCGCGCGTGCGCTTCAGGTCGAAGAGCGTGTCGACGAGCAGGGCCTCGCCGTCCGAGGTGACGAGCCCCGCGTTGCTGAGGCCCCAGGTGCCGGCCGGCTGGAGGTAGGCAAAGCAGCCATTGCCGATGTCCTCCAGCCCTCGTTCATACCGCCATCGACCCATGGCCGCTCCCTCGTTCCCGGGCGCCGCCCGGCGCTTCTCCGAGCCTCGAAGGTAGGCCATCCGCCGGCCGCCATGGAATCGAAATCAGCCCCTGCACGCCGCCGTGAGCGGAGGGGCCCGGGGGATTTGTCAGGAGGCGGTCGCGGTCGCTGTCACCACGCGTACGCCTCCGGCGCCTCGCCGCCGGGGCCGGGGAACATCGCGTCGAGCCGCCCGAGGTGCTCCGGCGTCAGCGTGATCTCGAGGGCGCGCAGGCTCCCGTCGAGCTGCTCGGCGGTGCGCGGGCCGAGGATGGGCGACGTCACGACGGGGTTCCGGAGCAGCCAGGCCACGGCCACGTCGGCGGGCCGCTCTCCGATCTCGGCGCAGAACGCCTCGTACGCCTCCAGCTTGGCGCGGTTCTTCTCGATGCGCGCCTGCGCGTCGGCGGAGGAGCGCCGGCCCTCGCGCGCCTTCTGGAGGGCGCCGCCGAGCAGCCCGCCGGCGAGCGGGCTCCAGGGCAGGACGCCGAGGCCGAGCGCGCGGCACGCGGGCAGGACCTCCAGCTCGACGGTGCGCGCGTTGAGGTTGTACAGGCTCTGCTCCGAGACGAGGCCGAGGAAGTGCCGCTGCGCGGCGAGGCCGTTCGCCTGCGCGATCTGCCATCCAGCGAAGTTGCTGCTGCCGATATAGAGGACCTTCCCCTCGCGGACGAGCTGCTCCATCGCCTGCCAGATCTCGTCCCAGGGCGTCTCGCGGTCGATGTGGTGCATCTGGTAGAGGTCGATATGGTCTGTCTGCAGGCGGCGCAGGCTCGCCTCGCAGGCGCGCCGGATGTGATAGGCCGAGAGCCTCCTGTCGTTGGGCCCTTCGCCCATGAGGCCGTAGACCTTCGTGGCGAGCACGATGCGGTCCCGGCGCCCGTCGCCCTGGGCGAGCCAGCGCCCGACGATCTGCTCGGTGATCCCCTCTCCGCGCTTCCGCCCGTAGACGTTGGCTGTGTCGAAGAAGTTGATCCCGTGTCCGAGCGCTCGGTCCATGATGGCGAAGCTGTCGGGCTCGCTGGTCTCCGGGCCGAAGTTCATCGTGCCGAGGCAGAGGGGGCTGACCTTCAGGCCGGTGCGTCCGAGATTGCGGTAGTCCATGGCGCCGGAGGGTAGCAACGCGCTCCGCGGGCCGTCCACACCGTAGGGCTGAACCCGTCGTAGGGTTTTGCCGGAGTCGCGCCGCCATGAGCCGGCCCGGCGGGCGGCGGCGCGCGGCGTGTGGCGCGCGACAGGTACCGCGCGCCGCGCGCGGCGCCGGACACCTTGTCGCGGTGTGGCGGCGGCGCGGATCCAGCGCGGAGGGCCGCTTCCTTGATGCGCAACGGTGCTTCACTTATGCTCGCTCGCCGGGGCGAGGAGACGACCATGTGGCAGCAGGAAGACACGGAGATCGCGCATGCCGAGAGCGTCCACGACGAGGCGCGGGGCATGCGCGGCGTCCGGTTCGTCATCGATGTCGGGAGCATCGACCCGCTCGACGCCGCCGCCATGTGGTGGGATCAGCAGGGCTGCGCGCGGGAGCTCTTCCCCGGGACCGCGTGCGAGATGCAGTCGGGATCGTTCCGTGCGCCGCGCTTCGTCGTCCGGATGAGCGTGCCTCTCCCGGGCGTCGGGCATTTCACGCAGACGTTGCGCTTCTCCGCGGAGCGCGTCTCGCCCGAGGTCTTCGTCCTCGTCGTCGATGCGTTCGAGGAGAACGTGCTGTGGACGCGGGGGCTCGGGACTTACCGCTTCTCGCCGGGCTCGGGCGGCACGACGCTGATCGAGGTGACGAGCCTGTACGCGCCCAAGGTGCCGATCATCGTCCTGAATCAGGCGTCGCTGGCGGCGGCCCGCGCGCACCAGCGGCGCTACCTCTCGGGTCGGCGCCCGACGGACGAGGAGAGAGCGCAGTTCCTGTCGGCGATCGGCGCAGGCCCGCAGGCCGACGCCTGAAGCGCGCCGCTCGTCGCGGCAGCGGCCGGCAGCGGCCGCTCCTTGCCCGGCGCGGGCCGCCCGCGACGGCGCACACGAACAGCTGCATGTCCTCGAGCTCGACCATCGCGCGCGCCCCTCGACGCGGCGATCGCGCCGACGTTCACCGACCGCACCTTGCCCAAGGGGCGCCCGCAGGGCCCCGAGGGCCCGGCGTTCGCGTCGAAGAGCTTCCCGGCGCAGTGACCGCCGAGGGGGGGCGGAGCGGGCCTCAGCGATCGAGGGGTTTCCTCGCGCCGATGAGCGAGTATCCGGCGCACGACGGCGTGACCGATACGTCGTCGAATCCGCAGCCGCGGAGGAGCTCGTCGAGCTCGCCGGCCGTGAACTGCTTGCCGGGGGTCAGAACCACCATGTTCATGGAGCTCAGCGCCGCCGTGAGCGGGCCGTCCTGCCCGTCCGAGAGCAAGAGCTCGAAGACGAGGACCCGGCCGCCCGGCGGCAGCGCATCGAAGCTGTGCCGGATCAGCTGCTGCCGGCGCGCGCTGTCCCAGTCATGGAGGACATTGGCGAAGAAGATCACGTCGTGATCCGGAGGCCACATGTGGCGGAACATGTCGAGCTCCAGCACGTCGATGCGATCCTCGAGGCCGTGCTCCGCGACGTATTGCCTCGTCGCCTTGCACACGGGCGGCAGCTCGGCGACCGTGAACCGGACCTCGGGGTTGTGCCGCGCCAGGGCGATGCTGAAGCAGCCGGAGCCGCCGGCGACGTCGAGCAGGCGGCGGGCGCCCGTGAGGTCCGCGCTCTGCGCGAGCCCGACCGCGGTCGCGAAGGAGTGGCCGTGCATCCCGCGGGTGAAGGCGAACGCCTGCTCCTCCGACAGGTCCGCCTCCGCCCACTCCTCCGTGATGACCTTGCCCTGGTCCCACGCGAGCGCCCCGTCCCGCCGCAGGATCTCCAGCAAGGTGCCGTGCGAGACCGGAGCCTGGCGGAGCAGCCGCAGCATGTGGCCCCAGTAGAACGGCTTCGCCGGGAGCAAGAAGTTGCGGGACACCTCGGTGAGATGGAACTTGCCACGAGACTGCACAAGGAGCCCCATCCCCGCCAGGGAGGCCAGGAGTGCCTCGGTCGCGCGGAGGCTGAGAGACAGCTTTCCGGCCAGCGCCGCGATGCTCGCGGGCTCTCGTTCGAGGAGCGGAAACACACCGAGCTCGTCGGCGACGCTCATGATGGGCAGCTGATAGGCGGACATACAGAGCTGCCGCATCAGCGAGTCGTCACAGGTGGGTTTCTCGAGATCCACGGGCATCGATGGTTCCTCCTCTCT
Organism: Sorangium sp. So ce281; assembly: GCF_051527395.1. NCBI lineage: Bacteria > Pseudomonadati > Myxococcota > Polyangiales > Polyangiaceae > Sorangium > Sorangium sp. So ce281. The sequence goes on along the minus strand of NZ_CP150322.1, from coordinate 6,929,380 downwards.
GCTCGAAAAGGGATGCGCACGCCGGAGCGGCCTGCGATCGAGCTACTACCCATAGCCGAGTTCGGTCGCTCCTGCCCAGGTGTCGCGTCTCTCTGAACCCTGGAGCCCGCCTTTCTCGCCGGTCGAGACGAGCGCACGCCCTCCGGGCGTCACCGGCGGCTCGGCGGCTCGGCGGCTCGCCACCCCATGGCCTCGTTCGGCACGGTGGGCGTCACGGCGTGCAGCGGAGCGCCCTCGGGCTCGCCGCGCGCTTCCGTCAGCGGCGGCGGTGGCCGCCCGGATGCCTTGGCGAGCGCCACGAACGCCCGGGCCAGCTCTCCGGCCGTACGTGGCAAAACCATCGTGGCAACTTCGCAGGGAGCGCGATCGGCGCGCGGCTCACTTGGCCAGCTTGAACACCGACGCTGGCCGCTCGTCGGTGGCCCAGGTCGTCCAGTAGAGGGCGCCGCAATCCTGGGCGAGATCTCGGATGTCCGCGCTGTCGGCGAGCGGCTCCGGCGCGCCGCCCGAGGTGCGCACCCGCTGGAGCTGCCCCTCGCGGCTGTACCAATAGACAAAGGTGGAGTCTGCCAGCAGGCGTGTGGGGAAGTCCGTCGCCACGAGCGCCCCTGCGTCGGTGCCGTCCTTGTTCACGGCGTAGATGGCGTAGCCGCTGATCCAGAAGATCCGCTCGCCGAGCGCGATGTCTCCGGGGAGATCGCCTTCGTGGATGGGGATCGACGCGACGATCTCGGTCTGGCCGGGCTCTCCGAGCGCCATCCGCCGAACGGTGCTGTGCGTCCCGCCGGGCGGGAGCTCGGTCCAGTAGAGATGGGCGGCGTCGAGCGCGAGGCCTCCGACGTACGTGTCCCGGTCGAAGACGGAGAGGCCTGTCTGATCGGTCGCGTCGGCCCGCGCCGCCCAGATGCGCTTCGGGACATCGCGCGCGTCGGGATCCTGCTCCGGGTCCTCGATCACGCCGGTGATCCAGTAGACCCAGCCGCCGCCGGCCACGGGCCGCCGGTAGCCCGCCGCTCCCTGGGCGCTGGCGACCGTCGAGACGGTGACGTTCCCCGTGAGCGGCATCCGGTACACGTCCGGCTCGGTCTCGTCGGTGATGAGCAGCGAGCTCTCCGAGCGCGCGAGCATGGTCGCGAGCGGGTCGAGCACCATCAGCGGCTCGGTCGAGCCGGAAGCCGCCTTCTCGGTCGCGAAGATCGTGCTGCCGTAGCCGCTCGCCCAGAGCACGCGCCCGTCGTCCCCGTCCCCATCCACAACGAGGCCGATCGCTTCGTGCTCCTCGTCGTTGGCCGTGGCGAGGACGACCGGCAGACACCTGCCCTGCTCACAGGCGCCGCCGAGGCAGCTCCTGCCGGGCACACAGCAGTTCTCCGGATCGGAGAGGTAATCGTGGTCGCCGTCGGCGGCCTGGCACGCGCCCGGCGCGCGCCCTGTGAACGGCGCGATCGGGCACTCCGCGGAGGGCCCGCCGGCCGCGCCGCCCCCGCCCTCGCCGGCCCCCGAGCCTGCGCTCGCGGTGGCCCCTGCGCCCTCCGAGCTGCCCGAGCTCCCCGCGCCGCCTGCCGCGGGATCCCCGCTGGCCTCTCCGTCGGGGATCCCCCAGATCGCGTTGCAGCCAAGCGCCGTGCTCAGGGCGGCGCACGCCGCCAGGCCGGCCCGACAGGTGGGTCGCATCGCGGTACTCTAGCGCCGCGTGGTTCCGGTGGAGAAGCCGGACGCGCGCGATGTCGGTTTCTGATCGACACGCGTCGACTCCCGCCGGCAGGCAGACGCTCAAGGCGCCAGCCTCGCTGCCACGGTTGGAATTTGGCGACCACCTCGTCCACCATCACGCGATTGCGTCGCGTGCGTTCACATGCTTTCCAGCACTGCTGCGGGAAGTCGGACGGGGAAGCGAAGCGCCACGACGCCAAGGGCGCCAGGAAACCAGGGCAATGGGAGGGGAAATACCGGAACCGCACCTCCTCTCTCCCCTTGGCGACCTTGGCGACCATGGCGGTTTTTCTGACGATCCGGGGCGACTGCCCGCAGTAGTGCTAGTCTCCGCGTGAATCGCTCGCGCGGCGAACGCCGCGTGACCAACACCATCATGAAGAGGTACCTTGCTTTATCACAACAATCCGCTTCGATTGGTCCTCTGCCTGGCTCTCGGGCTCTCGGCGGTGGCTTGCTCCGATGACGAGTCCACGGGCACCGGCGGCGGTTCCGCCTCCAGCACGACCAGCAGCGGCGGTGCTGGCGAGGGCGGCGGCGGTGCGTCTGCCGGCACCGGGGGCGAGGGCGGCGGCGGTGCGCCGGCCGGCACCGGGGGCGAGGGCGGCGGCGGTGCGCCCGCCGGCACGGGGGGTGAGGGCGGCGGCGGTGCGCCGGCCGGCACCGGGGGCGAGGGCGGCGGCGCGCCTCCGAGCGATCCCGCCTGCGGCGCGGACACCGCGGCGTTCGCCGACGTCGAGCCCATCCTGACGAGGAGCTGCGCGAACCAGTACTGCCACGGCAGCGCCGGCGCGCCGTCCGGCGGGCTCGACCTCCGCGCGAGCGCGGCCGCCGGCAAGCTCGTCGATCAGGACAGCGCGTCCTGCTCCCGCGAGCAGGCGCTCGTCGTGCCGTTCAAGCCGAGCAGCAGCTACGTCATGAACAAGCTGAAGGATGTCGGCCTGTGCGACCCTGACGAGAGCAGCATGCCGCCGGGCGCGCCCCTGTCCGAGGCCGATATCAAGACGATCAACGACTGGATCTGCGCGGGCGCTCCCGCCCGCTGAGCTCTGCCTCGTCGAGATCGTCGATGCGACAGCGCCTGCCGGCGCACGCCGAGCACTGGCAAACCGGGCGCTGCGATGAGGTGAGTCGCTCGGCGGTGGTGGTATTCTCCGCTCTGTCCACTCGGGCGACCGATTCTCTCGCCGATTCGCCCTCGGGGACCCTGTGCTACGGCCCTGACCGCGGATCCTTGCAGCAGCGAAACCCGATCTCGTAGAACCGGAACATCGGTCCATGCGAGTCGTTGGTCCCCCGGCACCCCGCCCACGGCTTGGACCAGTAGCCGCCCTTCAGCGACGAGCGGTGTGGCCACTCGGGGCGCGAGGTCGACACCCACTCTTCGACGTTGCCGACCAGGTCGACCACGCCGTAGGGGCTCACGCACGCCGGGTACGAGCCCGACGGCTCCCCCTGCCAGAGCCGCTGCGTCTCGGCGGCCCGCACCGCCGGGTCGTTGGACGCGAGCCGCCGCTCGCTGATCCCACGGTACGGCTTGCTGACGTTGCAGGCGGCCGGATCGTGCGCGTAGCCGTAGGGGAAGGGGAGCGCGGACGGCCCCTCGCAGGCGAGCTCCCACTCGAACTCGGTGCAGAGGCGCTTGCCGACGGCGGCGCACTCCCGCTCGGCCTCGATGAAGCGGAGCATCACGACCGGCAGCGCGCCGGCCCGGTTCGGCCACTCGTGGCGGTCCATGCACGTGCGCACCGGCGTGAAGCGCGGCTCGGCGGCGAACAGGCCGGGGAAGAAGTCGAAGCAGTGGCCGCCGCGGTAGCTCGTGCAGACCCGCTGCACGTTCTCGGCGTGGGTGCCCTCGACGAGCACCATGTCGGGCGGGCAGGACGCCGCGGGTCCGGGCCGGGGCGGCGCGTCGGCCTGGGCGAGCAGCGGGGCGAGCAGGAGGTCGAGGAGCACGCGGCGGGTCTCTATCGCAAAGCCGCGCGGCGGACGAGAGGCCGCGCGGCGGCTCGCCTCGATCCGGGCCCGTCGCGCCCGTGCCGCGCTCGCGCTCGGGCGCCCACCTGGGGTATTCTCGCGGTCTATGCGAATGGCGCTGCTCAGGATGCGCGCCGCTGCGCTCGCCGCCCTGGCGTGGGGAAGCGCTTGCGGTGGCAACGTGGTGGTCGACGGGATGCCGGACGGGTCGGGAGGCGCCGGGGCGACGAGCTCCAGCGCCAACACCACGGGCGCGTTCGGCTCCAGCGCGATCAGCACGGGCACGGTCGCCGCAAGCGCGGTCAGCGTCGGCGTAGGCGGCACCAGCGGGGGCGGCTCCGGCGTGGGCGGTTCCAGCGCGACCGGGATGGCCACGTCGGGGACAGCGAGCGCCTCCACGGGGGCGGGCGGCGGCGATGCCTGGTCGGCGTGCATGAAGTTCTGCGAGACCTATACGGGGGCCTGCGAGCTGGTGGAGCCGGGGCAGTGCGAGGGGTTCTGCAAGGGGTATGTGAACGAGGCGCCCCAGTGCAACGAGCCGCTCGCGCTGTTCTTCGACTGCGCGACGAACGGCAGCATCGACTGCGACTTCGTCCTGGAACGGTGCCGGCCGTTCCTGGCCGCGTTCGATGCGTGCCGGGCCGGCGGCGGCTGCACGCCGCTCGAGTGCTTCGCCGATCGCAACCGGGCCTGCTCCTGCAAGGGCTCGTGCCCGAACGCGGTGTTCGCGGTCGAGTGCCGCCCCGACATGCGCAGCGGGATCGCCTGCTCCTGCTTCGTCAACGGCGAGGAGCTGGCCAGGTGCCAGGATGTCGGCCCGGCGTGCGACCTCGCCCAAGGCTGTTGTGAGCCGTTCTTCGACGAGTTTCGCTGAGGGGCGCCCGCGGCGTTCGCCAGGGAGGGCCAGCAGGGGAGCGGGGCGCAGGGCGGAGCGCTCGCCGAGGCGAGCGCGCGCTGCGTGGGGGCGCGGGTCGACGCGGCGCTCGCGCCCGGGCGCGCTCCTGGGGTACTCTCGCGGCTCATGAGAATGACGATGCTCGGGATGCGTACCGCTGCGCTCGCCGCCCTGGCGTGGGGGAGCGCGTGCGGTGGCAACGTCGTCGTCGATGGGATGCCCGACGGGTCAGGAGGCGCCGGGGTGACGAGCTCCAGCGCGATCGGCGCGGGCGCGTTCGGCTCCAGCGCGATCAGCACGGGTGCAGTCGCCGCAAGCGCGGTCAGCGTCGGCGTAGGCGGCACCAGCGTGGGCGGCTCCGGCGTGGGCGGGTCCACCGGGGTGACCGTCGGCGGGGGCGGTTCCAGCGCGGTCGGCACCGGCGTGGGTGGCACCGGCGGAAACGGCTCCAGCGCGGTCAGCTCCAGCGCGACCTGGATGGCCACGTCGGGGACAGCGAGCGCCTCCACGGGGGCGGGCGGCGGCGAGGCCTGGTCGGCGTGCATGCGCTACTGCGAGCGCTACGAGGACATGTGCGGGGCGCTGGAGCCGGGCGACTGCGGGACGATGTGTGGCACGGAGCTGGACCAGGCGCCCCAGTGCAACGATCTGCTCATCCCGTTCTTCGACTGCCTGATGAACGGCAGGTACGACTGCGACCTCATCGGGCCCCGGTGCAAGCGGTTCCTGGACGAGTACAACGCGTGCGCGAACGGCGGCCCCGGCTGCCCGGGGATCGCGTGCGCCGGCGATCCCGGCGGGGCCTGCAGTTGCAAGGGAGCGTGCCGCGGCGTGGTCGTCGCGGCCGAGTGCCGCCCCCAGAGCTTCGGCAGGACCCTCTGCTCCTGCTTCGTCAACGGTGAAGAGGTGGCCTCGTGCGAGGACCGCGGCGAGACCTGCGAGCTCGGGCTTCGCTGCTGCGGGCCGTACTTCGAATCGTTGCGCTGAGGGGCACGAGCGGCGTTCGCCATGGAGGAACACTCGGGGGGCGCGGCGCAGGGGGGGACGCTCGCCGAGGCGCTCGCGCGCTGCGTGGGGGCGCGGATCGACGCGGCGCACGCGAACCCGGCGACGGGGCTCGTCGCGCTCGCCGTCTACGACGGGACGAGGCGCGTGCTCGGCGCCGGCATCGGGCCGCGCGTTTCAGGGGTGGGAATCCTGCCGAGGCTGCCCCGGCTCCGCGCCGGCGCGTCGCACCCGCTCGTCGCCGCCATGAGGGCGCACCTGGTCGGCCGCCGCGTGCTGGCGATCGAGGTGCGGGGCGACGGCATCGTGATCGTCGCGGGGGATGTTGATGCGGCAGTGCCGGAAAATGACCGAGAGGGTGCAGAGGGCGCACCCAGGTTGGGGTTGGCCGCGTCCGAACCCGGGTTGGGGCCGGCGGCAGTTCCCGAACCCGGGTTGGGGCCGGATGCGGTCGTAGCGGAAAATGACCGAGAGGGTGCAGAGGGCGCACCCAGGTTGGGGTTGGCCGCGTCCGCACCCAGGTTGGGGCCGGCGGCAGTTCCCGAACCCGGGTTGGGGCCGGCTGCGGTCGTGACGGAAAATGACCGAGAGGGTGCAGATGGCGCACCCAGGTTGGGGTTGGCCGCGCCCGAACCCGGGTTGGGGCCGGCGGCGCTCCCACCCAGGTTGGGGTCGTCCCCGGGAGCGCGGCTGGAGCTCACGCCGGGACGCCGCGGCGAGGCGCGGCTGCTCGATGCCGCCGGCCACCTGATCCTCCGCTGGCCGCCTCAGGGGGGCGCCCCGCAGGCGGCGGTCGCTTCCCCGGCGGATCCGCTGGCCGCCGGCGCGGCGCTCGTCGAGGCGAGCGACGACGCCGCCGCCGGGCAGGAGAAGGCGGCGCTCGCGCGCGCCGTGAGGGCGCGGCGCGTGGCGCTCGAGCGCAGGGCCGAGGCGGTGCGCGGCGATCTCGGGCGGCTGGCCAGCGTCGCGCGCCTGCAGAAGACGGGGCAGCTCCTGCTCGCGCAGGGCGCCCGTGTGCCGCGGGGCGCCGCGAAGGCGCTCCTCGACGACTGGGAGACCGGCGGCAAGATCGAGGTCGCGCTCGACCCGTCGCGCCCCGCCAAGGCGCAGGCCGAGGCCTTCTTCGCCAAGGCGCGGCGCTACCAGCGCGGCGAGGCGGTGATGCGCGCGCGCCTCGCCGACACCGAGCGCGCCCTCGCGGCGATCGCCGCGCTCGAGGCGGACGTCGCCGCGGCGGAGGCGCGGCCCGAGGCGCTCGAGCCGCTCGCGCAGCGCGCCCGCTCCCTCGGCGCCTCGCGCGCGGAGCTCGCCGGCGAGCCCGGGACGTCCGGCGCCCGCGCCCTCGGGGCCGGGCGGCCCGCGCCGCGGCGGCCGTTCCACGCCTACCGCAGCGCGTCCGGCGCGGCGATCCTCGTCGGCCGGGGCGCCGAGGACAACGACGCGCTGACGACGAAGCACGCGCGGCCGCACGACCTCTGGCTTCATGCGAAGGGCGTCACAGGCTCGCACGTCGTCGTGCCGCTCGCGAAGGGGGCGAGCTGCCCCGCGGACGTGCTGGTCGACGCCGCGACCCTGGCGGCGCACTTCAGCGACGCGCGCGGCGAGGCGGTGTGCGAGGTGAGCTACGTCCAGCGCCGCTACGTGCGCAAGCCGCGCGGCGCGGCCCCGGGCGCGGCGGTCTTCGACCGGGAGAAGGTCATCGCCGTCCGCATCGAGGGCGATCGCCTCGCGCGGCTGCTCGCGACCAAGGAAGAGGGCTGACGCCGCGCACGGCCGGCGGAGGCCACGCCCGCCGGCGCAGGTCTTCGCCCGCCGGCGGAGCCCGCACCGCCGGTCGAGGCCGCCGTCAGGTCGCGAACGCCGCCCGGACCTGCTCGTTCAGCTGATCGAGCCGGCGCGCGGGGAGCTCGGCCGCGCGGGCGAGCGACTCGACGACCGCGCGCTCCGCGTCGGAGATCCCCTCGCTCGCGTGGGCGACCGCCAGCGCGACGATGATGCCCTCCTCCACCGCGTCGCAGTCCATGAGGATCTCCGCGAGGAGGCGGACCCGGGGCTCGACGCCCGCCGCCGCGATCACCTTCAGGCTCGCCTCGATGAGGTAGCGGACGAGCTCGGCGTTGAGCTGGGCGCCGAGCATCGGCTCGATGAGCTGGCGCAGGGCGTCGATCTCCTCGGCGTCCACGGTGCCGTCGGCGTTCGCCACGAGCGCGCCGAGGTCGACGATCGGGGTCGGGTTGTACTCGTTGAGATCGAAGCGGGCGCGGAGCAATCCGGCCGCCTGCTGGACCAACTCGGGAGGCTTCATGTCGCAACCGCCCCGGCGATTCGCCTCATGACTGACCACCTTTCGGGCCGCGGCGGCGCACCGCCTCGGATTCGCTGAGGCCGAGGCAGAGCTGCGCCCGGAGCGCGCGCAGCCCTGCGAGCACCTCGGCCGAGGCCGACTCGGCCTCGGCCCGCTCGATGGTCGCGTCGAGCGTCGCGAGCCTGCCTGTCTGGAGCGCCTTGAGCGAGTAGGTCATCTGCACGAACGTGTCGAACAGGTCCCCGAGCTCATCGCCCTTTCGCAGCCCGCCTCCGATGGTGAGCCGCGTCGTGCCGACCTGGCGGCAGAGGCGCTTCAGCTGGTGGACCGGCCCCACGATGCGCTGGGTGATGAAGACCCCGAGCACGCCGAGGACGGCGAGGAGGAACGCGCCGCCGCCGACGAGGATGCCGAGGAGGCGGCCTTGCAGCGCCTCGACGTCGGCGCGCCGCTTGGCGACCTCCGCCAGGTTGCGCTCGTACTCGCGGTTCGTCTTCTCGAGCTCCTCGTCGAGGGTGCTGCCGAGGTCGGCGCCGTCGCCGCCCAGGGCGGCGGTGCTCATCCTGAGGATCTTGGCGCTGTTCGCCGCCTCTTTGAGCGCGAGCTCCGCCTGGGTCGCCGCGTAACGCGCCTGTTCGTTCGCGACGCTCGCGGTCTGCCAGATGACGAGTCCGAGCGCCACCATGACGGCGAGCACCACCGAGACGAGGAGCCCGGTATATTTGAGCTGGAATCGCGGGTTCAGGAGCAGCTTGCGGCGGGATGCCGGGCGGGCCGTGGCGCGATCCTGGGCAGGTGAGGTCATGAGGGCTCGTCAGCGGGCGCGCGGCATCGCCGCGTGTCCAGGATAGACCAGGAGCGGGCCGCGCCGGTGCGACCCCCCACGAAAACGCACTGCGGTCTCCGTGGTACAGCATTCCGTTCGCCGATCGCAAGGCCCAATCCGCGGCCGTGGGTTCGCGGAGCGCCTGCGTGCCTTGTGAGGGCCATGAAGCCGCGCCGTTGGTGATCCGGAGCCGGTGCGTCACCGCCGCGAACGGCGCGGCGCGACGGCGGCACACAGTTGGAGGGGGGCGTCGTGTGCGCTTCTGTAGGGCCCGTGCGCGGAGCGTGCGGTCGCGGGAGCTCGCGGGAGGCGGCTCGGCCTGAGGCAGCGAGCGCGCGTGACCGGGGCTGTTGCGTCGCAGCGTGCACCTGCTGGGCGTGCTCGCGCATGATAGGAAGATGAAAGACGCCTGGTGCCACGCCACGAGTCGCGGTATTCACCGAGGCCAAGCGCATCGACGATTCGGTCATGGAAGTGCAGGTCACCAAGCTCGGCGGGAAATATTGTTTTGCCTCGAACGCCGCCGGTCAAGGGAACAACCACGCTCATCTCGCCGCTGCCCTCACCAACCTGGCGCATGCGCACACGCTGCAGTTCGACGGCAAGGAGGTGAAGGCGGGCCAGATCGAACGGGTGGAGGGGCCCTTGCACGCCGGGCAAAACCTCCTCCGGGCGCTCGCGAGGCGTCTGAGAGCCGCCGGGAATGACTTTGCCAAGTACCCCGAGCACGTCTTCGTGGTCGGCTCGAAGAAGCCATGTACGGTCTGTCGAAGGGTGCTCCTCTCGTTCAAAGCGGCGCTGGACGCAGACTGCCCGTTCGTGAAGCTGCATTTCGTGAACGAGTCGGGGGCGAGCACCGACGTGCACGCGCTCGATCTCTCGGATCTGTCCGCCGGCGGCGTGCCCAGATTCCAGGCATTCGTGCAGGACTACACGAATCGACTGGCGGGGCAGCCGGCGCAGCCCGCCGGTGAGAACGTGGCCGCAGGCGTTCGAATGGCAGCGGCGATCGATTTCATGCAGCTCGCTTGACCGGAGGCGCGTTCACCGAGAGACGGGTGCCACCCAATCATGAGCGCGCTCTCCGCGCTGGCGTTCCGCGCGTTCGCCTTGACCACGATCTTGCGGTCGAGATCCGTCGCGGCGCCCCACCCGAGGTACTCGCCGTCTGCCAGATGCGCGGCTTGCCTCGGATCATGGCAAACGCAACGGCTGCGCGCGTCGAGCCCTGCCTTCAAGGCGTTCCGTTTTGCGGTGTCAGTTCGCCACACTCTTCGAATGGCTCGGCACGCGCGAAATCCAGGTTGGATCTCACCACGAGCGTTTCGCCCGCTGGCACCCATTCCGAGTTGGGCAGCTTTTCTTGCCGATGGGGCACGAGCTCCCGCGCAACCTGGCACTCAAACCATGGTCCCCTTCTCACGACAAGCATCCCACAGGGACGAGAGCCGCAGCAGCCGCGCTCAGGCGTCGATCATGCATTGAGGCGGAAGTCGTCGGCGAACGCTCCGAAGGGCTCGGGGGCGTTTGGTGCTAGCTCGCCGGCGCCACGCGGCCAGCCGTTTGTCGGATTGGTCGGGGCTACGACAGGCGATCTCGTTCGGCAGACGCGGTTTGCTGCACAGGCGCTCGGCGTCCTGCCGCCGAGCCCGAGCCGCGCCCGCGCACGGCGCAACTCCTCCTCTGTCCTTGGCGCGCACCGCGAGGTTCCTCTGATCGCGCTCGCGCTTGTCGAGCGTGGCGAGCTCGGGGCAGAGCTCTGCGGGCGACATCTTGCTCCTCGTCGCGTGCGTGATGAGCGCCCGGATGGCCTCTGCGGAGGCGCGGAATCCCAGGGCGCGGAGCGCCTCGGCGGGGTCAGCTGGCGTTCGAGCAAACGCCTATTGGTTTGATGGCCCCATGAGGCTGCAAACTGGCAGGCCTCGGCTGGCTCACCTCGGATCCAGGGACGAATTGGGGGAACGCTGTTCGAGCCGGCGCCCGCCTACCCAGGGGGCAAGAACATTTGCACTGGTGGCGTGGGGCGAGCGGAGGCAGCGTAGATGATGTAGATGATGAGGGGTCCCGACCGCTTTCGGTGTGGAGGAGGTCGCCCGGGCAAGAACGAACGGCACGCCATCTCGACGGCATCCGAGCGGACATGCAACGCCCCCGCCGGGCTGGACTGGGCCCATTGTTTCGCTGGGCTCGCGCACTCCGGTCGCTGCATGCGCCCGGAAAATACATATTCATTCTTACCGCTCCAACGAGAATCATCCGATATGGCGAAGATCGAGACCCTGGTAGAGAGCCTGTCTCGCCACCTCCAGCTGCAACCCGAGGCCCTGCTGTACCGCTTCCTGCCGGACGGCGACCCGGCGCGCGCGATCGAGTGGTCGTACGCGGAGACGTATCGCCGGGCCGCTGCGGTGGCCCGCCGGCTGACCGACGAGGGGCTCACGGGCCGCCAGGTGCTGCTCGTGCACGCGCCCGGTCTCGATTACATCGCTTCATTCTTCGGCTGCCTGCTTGCGCGCGTGATCGCGGTGCCGGCCTATCCGCCTCATCCGGCCCGCCTTGCCCAGACGCTCCCTCGGCTGCTGGCGATCGCCCGCGCGGCCGAGGTCGACGCGGTGCTGACGGTCTCGGGCATCCGCTCCATGGCGCAGGCGCTGCTCAGCTCGGCCCCGGACCTCGCGGGTCGACCGTGGCTATGCACTGACGAGCTGCCGGACGAGCCCGATCTGGACGGGCGATGGCTCGAGCCGCCCGACGCCGATGCCCTCGCGTACCTGCAGTTCACATCGGGCTCGACCGGCGATCCGCGGGGCGTGATGATCTCCCACGCCAACATCGCCCATAACTCGCGCGCGATTCGCGACAAATTCGGCAACTCGGAGGCCACCAACGGGATGAGCTGGTTGCCTCCGTACCACGATATGGGTCTGATCGGCGCCATCATCCAGCCACTGGCCGTGGGCGGCATGACGACGCTGATGTCTCCGGTGGACTTCATCATGCGACCCATGCGCTGGATCGAGGCGATCTCGCGCTACCGCGTGACCACCACGGGCGGCCCCGACTTCGCGTACGAGCGGTGCGCGAAGCTGTCGCCATCGTCCGACGCCCAACTCGACCTGTCGTCCTGGGTGCTGGCGTACACCGGCGCCGAGCCGGTTCGCGCTCGCACCCTCGATCGGTTCGCCGAGGTGTTCGCGCCGTTCGGCTTCGATCGGCGCGCGTTCTATCCCTGCTATGGCCTGGCGGAGGGCACGCTGCTGGCCACCGGCGGCAAGAACGGCGCCGGCGCGTCGGTGCTGGCGGTGGCTGCTCCGGCGCTCGCGCGAGGCCAGGCCGAGCCGGCGTCCGGCCCGGGCACGGCCCAGCGGCTCGTGTCCATGGGCACGCCGCCTGCGGGGCACGAGCTCGTCATCGTCGCTCCGGACACCGCGCGGCGCGTGCCCGACGGGACCGTCGGGGAGATCTGGCTTCGCGGTCCGAGCGTGGCGGGCGGATACTGGGGCCATACCGAGGCGACGCAGCGCACGTTCGGCGCGAGGCTCGCGGACGAGCCGGAGGCAGGCCCGTTCCTGCGCACCGGAGATCTCGGGTTCGTTCGAGGCGGCGAGCTCTACGTCACGGGCCGTCACAAGGACCTGATCATCGTTCGCGGCCTGAACCACTACCCGCAGGACATCGAGCACACCGCGCAGGCCTCGCACCCAGCCATCCGCGCGTCCGTGGCGTTTGCCGCCGGTGACAAGGGCGTTGCCCTGGCGGTGGAGGTGCGCGCGGACGCGTCCAGTGACGGGGTCGTGGATGCGCTGCGACGGGCCGTGGCAACGGCGCACGATCTGGCCCTGGACGAGGTGTACCTGCTCGCGCCACGCACGCTGCCCACGACCTCGAGCGGCAAGCCGATGCGCTCGGCCACCCGCGCGGGCATTGCGGACGGGACGCTGTCGCCACGCGAGACGTGGCGTCTCGCCGACAGCGAGCCCTCGCCCGCCTCCGACCGCAGCGGCAGCGGGCCCTCGCCCGCCTCGGACCACGGCGACCGCGAGCCCGTGACCCCATCGAGCCACGTCGATCACGAGCTGCGACGCTGGTTGATCGAGGAGGTGGCACGGCGGACCGGGCGATCGCCCCGGGACGTGGATCCGGCGCGGCCGCTGATCGAGGCCGGGCTCGACTCCAGGGGCAGCGTGGAGCTCGCGGGCGCGATCGAGCAGCGGCTCAACCGGCGTATGCCGGCCAGCCTGGCCTGGGACTACCCGAACATCGACGCGATCGTCCGCCACCTGTCGGGTGCGGACTCGCCAGCCCGGCAGCTCGCGCGGCCCGCCGAGGACGAGCGCATCGCGATCGTGGCCATGGCCTGCCGCTTTCCTGGCGACATCGAGCACCCGGACGACCTTTGGCGTCTGCTGTCGAGCGGCCGCGACACGATCACCGAGCTGCCCGCGGATCGCGGCGGCGCCGGGGCGCCTTTCGGCGCGCGGCCGGATGCGACCGGGCAGACGAAGCTCCACGGCGGGCGGCTGGCGGGCTTCGATCGCTTCGACGCCGAGTTCTTCTCGATCTCGCCTCGCGAGGCTGCGAGCCTCGATCCGCGCCAGCGCCTGCTGCTGGAGGTCGCCTGGGAGGCGCTGGAGCAGGCCGGCCTCGCGACCGAGCGCCTGACCGGCAGCAACGTCGGCGTGTTCGTCGGGCTGTGCGGCAACGACTACCAGCAGGAGCTGCTCGACGCGGGCTCCCTGGATCAGCGGTACGCGCTGACCGGGAACATCGCGAGCGCGGCCGCCGGACGCCTGTCCTACGCGCTCGGCCTGGTCGGCCCGGCCATCGCGATCGACACCGCATGCTCCTCGTCGTTGGTCGCGGTGCACCTGGCCTGCCAGAGCTTGCGCAGCGGCGAGTGCGAGGTCGCGCTCGCGGGCGGGGCCAACCTCGTGCTGTCGGCGCTGCCCACCGAGTGCTTCCAGGCGATGCGCGCCCTGTCGTCCATCGGCCGCACGGCCGCGTTCGACGCCGACGCCGACGGTTATGTGCGCAGCGACGGCTGCGGGCTGGTGGTGCTGAAGCGCCTGGCCGACGCGAGGCGGGACGGCGATCACATCGTGGCCGTGATCCGCGGCAGCGCGGTCAACCACGACGGCCGCAGCAACGGGCTGACAGCGCCGAATGGCCCGGCCCAGGAGGCGGTGATCCGCGCGGCGCTGCAGCGGGCCAGGGTCCAGCCCGAGCAGGTCTCGTACGTCGAGGCCCACGGCAGCGGCACCCCGCTCGGCGATCCGATCGAAGCTCGAGCGCTCGGCGCGGTGTACGGCGCGGTCAAGATCGGTTCGGTCAAGACCAACCTGGGCCACAGCGAAGCCGCGGCCGGCATCGCCGGGCTGATGAAGGCCGCGCTGGCGCTCCAGCACGAGCAGATCCCGGCCAGCCTGCACTTCCGCACCCCCAACCCCCACGTGGACTGGGCGGGTCTGGGCCTCCAGGTCGTCGCCGAGGCGCAGCCCTGGCCGCGGAGCGCGGTCGCGCGCCTGTCCGGGGTGAGCTCGTTCGGGTTCGCGGGCACCAACGCGCACGTCGTGATCGAGGAGGCGCCGGCGCACGAGTCGCCGGCGCGCTCGCTCGAAGGTCCGCCGGCTGCGTACCTCGTCCCGATGTCCGGGACGAGCGATCGAGCGGTCGCGGCGCAGGCGCAGCGGCTTGCCGCTCACCTGCGCGCCCACCCCGAGCTGCCGCTGGCGGACGTGGCGTTCACGCTCTCGACCGCGCGCCGTCACTTCGGCAAGCGCACGACCCTGGTCGCCTCGTCGACCGCTGCGCTGTGCGACGCGCTCGACCGGTTCGCCGGCGCCTCGGCCGCTCACGCAGCCGCTCCGGCCGAGAGCGGCCAGCCGGAGACCGGCAAGCTCGCGTTCCTGTTCGGAGGACAGGGAAGCCAGCGCGTCGCCATGGGACGCGACCTCGCCCGGCGCTTCCCCGTGTTCGCCGCGGCGATCGAGCGCTGCGATGGGCTGTTTGCCCGCATCTCGGGCCTGCCCCGCTCTCTGCGGGACGTGATGTGGGCCGAAGCGGGCACGGCGGATGCGCGCCTCCTGGAGCGCACCGAGTACACGCAGCCCGCGGTGTTCGCCGTCGGCTACGCCCTGGCCGAGCTGCTCGCTTCGGCGGGGGTGAGGCCGGATCTCGTGGCGGGCCACAGCGTGGGCGAGATCACCGCGGCCTGGGCCGCGGGCGTGCTGTCGTTCGAGGACGCGCTCGGGTGGGCGGTCGAGCGCGGGCGGGCCCTCGGCGCGTTGGCGTCGGACGGAGCCATGGTCGCGGTGTCCGCCTCCGAGCGAGAGGTGGCGGGGTTGCTCGCGGACGGCGTGTGCATCGCCGCGCTGAACGCGCCCGAACGCGTGGTGCTGTCCGGGCCGCGAGGCGCGATCCAGACGATCGCCACGGCGCTGGCGGGCCGCGGTGTGAGGGTCACGCCGCTCGATGTCTCGCACGCGTTCCATTCCTCGCTGATCGAGCCCGCACTCGCCGGCTTGCAGGCGCCGGCCCGTGCCCTGAACCTGCGCCCCGCCCGGCTGCCGATCGCCAGCACGGTCACGGGCGCGCTCGCGGCCGAGGCCCTCGCGTCGCCCGCGTACTGGGTGGAGCAGGTGCGCGCGCCGGTGCGCTTCGCCGACGCGGTCAGGACCCTGGACGGCCAGGGCGTGGACACCTGGCTCGAGCTCAGCGGCCACCCGGCGCTGCTGTCACACGTCGCCGCTGCCGCGACCGCCAAGACCCAGCCCACGCTGTGCGCCGTCCTGCACCGCCGGCGCCCTGAGGACGAGACCTTGCTCGAGGCGATCGCGGCTTGCTATGGCCGCGGCGGCGCGATCGATCTCCGCGCCCTGTTTCCGCACGGCGGATCGCGGCTGGAGCTGCCGGGCTACGCGTGGCAAAGGCGACAGTTCGCGGTGCCGAGGCCGAGCGCGACCGCGCGGTCGACCCTCCCGGCTGGCCAGCCGGCGCGACCCGACCAGCCGGCGCGACCCGACCAGCCGGCGCGACCCGACCAGCCGGCGAGCCCGGCCGTGGCCGCACGCGGCGTCGAGGGCTCGGTGCTCGAGGCGGTGCGCGGGTTCATCGCCGGCCAGCTCCGCCTCGAGTCGAGCGCCCTGGCCGTGGACGTGGCGCTGCTGGACGTGGGTGCGGACTCGCTCGTGTTCGTCGAGACGGGGCACTTTATCGAGCGCACCTACGGCGTCCGGCTGGCGCTCCACCAGCTCTTCGGCGAGCTCGCCACGCTGCGCGCGCTGGCGGCCCACATCGAGGCCAGCCTGCCGGAGCAGCCGCGCGCCCCCGTGGTCACGTCGTCCGGAGACGAGCGCGCTGCGCCGACCCCGCGCGTGGACGTGCCGCCGCGGCGCGCGGCTGCGGACCCCTCGGTGCGAGAGCTCATCGACGCGCAGCTGCGGATCATGACGCAGCAGCTCGAACTGCTGCGGAGCGAGGCCGCTGCGCCCGCGCCGCAGGTGGCCGCGTCATCGGCGCCGGGGGTGACCATGGCGCCCGCACCGCGGGTGGCCGCTGCGCCCGCGTCCACGACCCCGACCGCCCACCACGCGCGGCCGCTGAGCGACGCGCAGCGCCGTCACATCGACGATCTCGTTGCGCGGTACGCGAAGCGCACAGCGGGGTCGAAGGCGCAGGCCGCGGCCTGCCGGCCGGTGCTCGCCGACCGCCGGGCTTCCGCTGGTTTTACGCTCGAAACCAAGGAGATGCTCTATCCCATCGTCGCGGCCCGGGCGGCCGGCAGCCGGATCTGGGACGTCGACGGCAACGAGTACATCGACCTCGCGATGGGCTTCGGTGTGCACCTCTTCGGGCACCAGCCCGCATTCGTGCGCGGCGCGCTCGACGAGCAGATCGAGCGCGGCTTCCCGATCGGCCCGCAGTCGTCGCTCGCCGGCCGGGTCGCCGCGGCGCTGTGCGAGCTCACGGGCATGGAGCGGGTGACGTTCTGCAACTCGGGGACCGAGGCCGTCATGACCGCGCTGCGCCTCGCGCGCGCCACCACCGGCCGGACGCGCGTGGTCCAGTTCAAGGGCTCGTACCACGGCCACTTCGATGGCACGCTGGCGCTGGCGCAAGGGGAAGGCACGGCGCCGATGGCGCCCGGGGTCGCGTCGGGGTTCGTCGCGGACGTGTTGGTGCTCGATTACGAGGATCCGCGCTCCCTCGAGATCATCGCGCGGCACGGGGCAGAGCTGGCGGCCGTGCTCGTCGAGCCGGTGCAGAGCCGGCGACCGGGGCTGCAGCCGCGCGCGTTCCTGCACGAGCTCCGGCGGATCACGCGCGAGCGAGGCGTCGCGCTGGTGTTCGACGAGGTGATCACCGGGTTCCGGATCGATCCCGCCGGTGCGCGGGGCCTGTTCGGCGTCGAGCCGGACCTGGCCACGTACGGCAAGCTGCTCGGCGGCGGGCTGCCGATCGGCGCGGTCGCCGGCGCGCGGCGCTTCCTCGACCGCATCGACGGCGGCGAGTGGTCGTTCGGCGACCTCAGCGGGCCGGCGGTGAGCACCACGTTCTTCGCGGGCACCTTCTCCAAGAACCCGCTGACCATGGCGGCGGCGCTGGCCGTACTCGAGCACGTGCGCGAGCACCGCGACACGATCTACGCGCGCGTCGACGCGCTGGGCTCCCGCCTCGAGGCGGCGCTGAACGAGCGCTTCGAGGTCATGGGCGTGCCGCTCCAGCTCGTCCGTTGCGGCTCGATCTTCCGCATCGCGCCCACCGGGCGGGAGGAGCGCGTGTCGTACCTGTACGAGCCGATCGAGCTCACGCTCCTGTATCACCACATGATCGCGCGCGGGGTGTACGTCTGGGAGGGCCGCACCGGCTTCCTGTCGACCGCGCACACCGAGGCGGACATCGACGTGGTCGTCCGCGCGGTCGAGGAGAGCCTGCGCGCGCTACGCGACGGCGGATTCTATCCTGATGCCCGGCCGCGCGCGCCCCGGCGTCGGGTCGAGCGCGCCCCGCTCTCGTGGGGCCAGCAAGGCCTGTGGTTCCTGTCGCAGATCGAGGGCGCCGGCCAGGCCTACAACCTGCCGTGCGGCGTCCGCCTGTCGGGCACGCTCCACGTCGATGCGCTCGAGCGCGCGATCCGGACGATCGTCCAGCGTCACGACATCCTGCGCACCACGTTCGTCACGGACGACGACGACGCGGTCGTCGCGGTCGTGGGAGAGGAGCGCCCGCTCAGGCTGGCGCGGCTGGACTTCAGCGCGCTGTCCCACGAGGAGCAGCAGCGCGAGATCTCGTCGCTCATCCGGCGCGAGGCGCGCGCGCCGTTCGACCTGTCCGCCGGGCCGCTGCTGCGGGCGACCTTGGCGCGCCTGGCCCCCGACCGGTGGATCCTGCTCGCGACGCTGCACCACATCGTGGCCGACGGCTGGTCGCTCGGGATCTTCGTGCGCGAGCTGTCGCAGCTCTACCAGGCGTTCGTGGCCGGTCGTGCCTCGCCGCTGCCGCCGCTGGCCTCGCAGTATGCCGAGCACGCGATCGCCGATCGGGCGCGCGATCTCGAAGCCGACCTCGCGTACTGGCATGCGCAGCTCGCCGACGCGCCCACGGCGCTGGAGCTGCCCGGCGACCGCCCCCGACCGCAGAGCCATGCCGACCAGAGCGCCACGCTGACCCGCACGCTGTCCGCGCAGGTGCTGGGCGAGCTCCAGGCGCTGGGCCGGCGCGCGGGCACCACGCCGTACATGACGCTGCTGGGGCTGTTCGTGCTGCTGCTCCACCGCCTCACGGGCCAGGTCGACCTGGTGGTCGGGTCCCCGGCCGCGGGGCGCTCGCGCGCCGACGTCCGTGACCTCATCGGGTTCTTTGTCAACACGTTGGCCCTGCGGTTCCGCCTGGATCAGATCCCGGACGCGACGGCGCTGCTGCGCCACGTCCGCGAGGTCACGGTGGGCGCGTACGCCCACCAGCAAGCGCCGTTTGGCCGCGTGGTCGAGCGGGTCGCGCCCGCGCGCCTGGCCGGCCGCCATCCCTTCTTCCAGGCGTGGTTCAACCTGGACCTGGGCGAGGCCGCGTTCGAGCTGCCCGAGCTCGCGGTCGAGGTGCTCGACGACATGGTCGATGCGCCGACGCAGGTCGATCTGAGCCTGGTCGTGCAGCAGCGCGGGGACGCGCTGCGGCTGAAGTGGCTGTACGACGCGCGGCTGTTCGATCGCGATCGCGTCGAGATCATGGCCGACCAGTTTGAGCAGCTCGTTCACCAGATCACCGCGGATTCGACCCGCGCGCTGGGCCGGTACACGCTGGTGGCGCCGGCGCACGCGGCCCGGCTGCCCGAGCCGCACGCCCCGCTCGCGCGCACGCGACACCCGGCCGTGACCGAGGCGTTTCTGGCCTGGGCCGAACGCGCGCCAGACCGGCCGGCGATCACCCGGGGCGAGCAGACCTGGAGCTACGCCTGGCTGCGCGAGCGCGCGCTGGGCATCGCGCGGGCGCTCGCGGCTCGATCGGACGGCGGGGCCGTGGCGATCACCGGCGAACCTGGTCCCGGGCTGGTGGCGGGCCTGGTCGGGACCATGCTGAGCGGGCGTGTGTTGGTGCCGATCGACGCGGCCCTGCCGGAGGCGCGCCGGGCGCTGATGCTGCGCGAGGCCGTGGCGGGCGGCCACGGCGCGCCGGGCCTGGTGCTGGTGGGCAGCGCGGCCGAGACGCCCGGCGCGGCCTGGGTGCTGCGGGTGGATCCCGTCAGCGGCGAGATGTCCTCGGACATGGGTACGGCGGAGCTCCCGCAGGAGCCGGAGCAGGACCGGCCGGCCACCATCTTTTACACCTCGGGCACGACCGGGACGCCCAAGGCCATCCTCGGCACCCGCGATGGCATCGCGCACTTCCTGGCCTGGCAGCGCTCGACCTTCGCCGTGACGCCAATGGACCGGGTCTCGCAGCTCACCAGCCTGTCGTTCGATGCGATGCTTCGCGACGTGTTCCTGCCGCTGACCAGCGGCGCCACGCTGTGCCTGCCCGACCCGCGGGCCGAGTCGACGATCGCGTGGTTGCGCCAGGCGCGCGTCACCGTGGTGCACGCGGTCCCGAGCCTGGCCGAGCACTGGCTCCGACAGGACGAGGGTGCGACGCGTCTTCCTCAGCTTCGGCTGACATTCCTGTCGGGCGAGCCGCTGACCTCCGATCTGGTGCGCCGCTGGCGCCTCGTCGCCCCGGACACCGAGATCACCAACCTGTACGGGCCCACCGAGACCACGATGATCAAGTGCTGCTACCGGGTGCCCGCCGAGCCGATCGACGGCCCGCAGCCAGCCGGATGGCCGTTGCCGGAGACCGGCCTGCAGGTGATCGGTCCCAGCGGCGAGCCGTGCGGGATCGGCGAGGCCGGCGAGATCGTGATCCGGCCCCCGTTCGACACGCCCGGCTACCTGAACGCACCGCAGGAGCAGGCAGCACGGTTCACCAGCGCCGGGTACCGGACAGGCGACCGCGGGCGGTTCCGCGTGGACGGGAGCCTCGAGGTGCTCGGCCGCGCCGACCGGCAGATCAAACTGCGCGGCGCCCGCATCGAGCTCGGCGAGATCGAGGTCGAGCTCGCGCGCCACCCCGAGGTCGAGCGGGGCCTCGCGCTGGTCACGGACGGCGATCCGCTCCAGCGCAGCCTGGTCGCCGTCTTCACCGGCGCCAGGCACGCGGGGGACACGCTTCGCTCGTTCCTCGAGGCCCGGCTGCCGCCGTGGATGGTGCCCAGCCGCTTCGAGTGGATGCCCGAGCTTCCGCTGAACGCGAGCGGCAAGGTCGACCTCGGCGCGCTGCGGGCCATGATGTCGCGGCCGCGTGCCGCGAGCACGGTGACCGCGCCGATTTCGGACAGCGAGCGGCTGGTGATCGAGCACTTCCGCGCGCTGCTCGGGACCGACCAGATCGGCGTCGAGGACGACTTCTTCAAGCTCGGGGGGCATTCGCTGCTGGCCGCCCAGCTGGTCACGCGGCTGCGCCGCGCGAACGGCGTGTCGATCTCCCTGCAATCGCTGTTCGAGGCCCCGACGCCGGCCGGCATCGCTCGTCACCTCGACGCAGCCGGCGATGTCCAGAAGGACATGGAGCGAATCGAGCTATGACCGACCTCCCGCTGCACACGTTCCTCGCGGATCTCGCGGCGCAGGGCATCCGCCTGTCGATCCACGACGACCGCCTGCGCTGTGACGCCCCGCGCGACCGGCTGAGCCCTGCGCTGCGCGAGGCGCTGGCCGCGCGCAAGCACGAGATCGTCCAGCACCTGTCGCGCAGCGCGTCCGCCCGCATCGAGCGCGCCCCGGAGGGCCCCGTGCCGCTGTCGCCCGCGCAGCAGCGGCTCTGGGTGCTCGCCCGGATGGACGAGGCCAGCGCGGCGTACAACATGCGCACCGCGCTGCGGATCACGGGCCCGCTCGACCCGGCCGCGATCGAGGCCGCGCTGGCCGGCGTGGTCCGCCGGCACGCCGTGCTGCGCACCGCGTTTTCGACCATCGCGTCCGAGCCGGTGCAGGTGGTTCACGAGGGCGTCGCGCTCGCGGTCGACCGGATCGATCTCTGCGGAGCGGCCGACGGTGACGCGGCGCTGGAGCGGGTCCTGGCGGCGTCAGCCACGACCCCGTTCGATCTCGGCCGCCCGCCGCTCGTGCGCGCCGCCATCGTCCGGACCGCGCCGCTCCAGCACGTGCTCGTGCTGACGCTGCACCACCTGGTCGCCGACGGCGCATCCCTCGGGATCCTGGCCGCCGAGATCGCGGAGCTGTACACGGCCGCAGTCCGGGGACGGCCGCACCGGCTGCCCGCGCTCCCGGTGCAGTACGCCGACTTCGCGGTGTGGCAGCGCCGGCGCCTCGACCCCGAGCGGCTCGCGCAGCTGCGCGCGTATTGGCTCGGCCAGCTCGCTGGCGCGCCGCCGCGGCTCGAGCTGCCCACCGACCATCCCCGCAAGCAGGACGGCGCGAGCCGGCAGGGCGCGATCGCGCGCTTCATCCTGCCCCAGGCGCTGGCCGAGGCGGTGCGCCGGACCAGCCAGACCAGCGGCGCCACGGTGTTCGCCACGCTGCTGACCGGCTTCGTGCTGCTGATGGCGCGCTACACGAACCAAGACGACATCGTGATCGGCGCGCCGGCCTCGCTTCGCGACCACCCGGATCTCGAGCCGCTGATCGGCATGTTCGTCAACACGGTCGTGCTGCGGGTCCGCCTCGACGGTGATCCCACGCTCGAAGCGCTGCGGGGCCGCGTGCGGCAGACCGTGGCCGAGGCCTACGCCCACGCTGACTTTCCGCTCGACCGGCTGGTCGACGCGCTGCAGCCCGAGCGATCGCCGACGCACCACCCGGTGTTCCAGGTGATGTTCATCCACGACAACGCGCCGACCGCGGTGGGCGGCGTCGCGGACCTCGACCTCGAGATCCTCGAGCACCGGACGTTCGACGCCAAGTTCGATCTGATGCTGGCCATGAGCGAGGGCGCCGACGGCATCCGCGGCGTGTGGGAGTACCGGCGGGATCTGTTCGAGCCCGCGACCATCGCCCGCGCCACGCAGCACTTCCTGCGACTGCTGGAGGCGCTGGCGCTCACGCCGCGCACGCGGGCGCTCGAAGCGCCGCTGCTGAGCGGCGCGGAGCGACACCAAGTCCTGCGCGCGTGGAATCGCACCGAGCAGGTGTATCCGGACGATCTGCCGGTTCACCGGCTGTTCGAGCGCCAGGCCGGGCGCACGCCGCACGCGCTCGCGGTGCGAGAGGTCGCGGGTCCCGGGCAGTGGACCTACGCGGAGCTCGACCGGCGCGCCAGCCGGATCGCCAGCCATCTGGCAGCCCAGGGGGTGGGCCGGGGCGACCGGGTGGCCGTGCTCCTGCCACGCTCGCCCGACCTGCTCGCCACCCTGCTCGGCGTCTGGAAGGCCGGCGCCGCGTACATCCCGCTCGACCCGAGCTATCCGGCTGCGCGGCTCGACTTCATGCTCGGCGACGCGGCGCCGGCCTGCCTGGTCACGACCGACGCGCTGGCCGCCCGGCTGGGCCAGACGCCCGCGCGCGCGATCCGGCTCGATCGCGACCCGATCTCCGACGACGTCGCGGCTCCGGAGGTCGAGGCCGCGCCGGCGGACCCCGCCTACCTGATGTACACGTCGGGCTCCACCGGCCGCCCCAAGGCCGCGATCATCAGCCACGCCGCACTCGCGAACTACCTGCGCTGGTGCGTGACCGCGTACGCGGTGGACCGAGGAGCCGGCTCGGCGGTGAGTACGTCGATCGCGTTCGATGCCACGGTCACCAGCCTGTACACACCGCTGCTCGTGGGCCGCCCGGTGCTGCTCCTGCCCGAGGGCGACGAGATCCATCACCTGGCGGCGCTGATGTCGGGCGATCGTCCCCTGGCGCCGATCAAGCTGACTCCCGCCCACATCGACGCGCTCCGCGCCGTGTCCGGCGAGCAAGTCCGGCCGGGGGGCGCCCACGTCGTGGTGGTCGGCGGCGAGCAGCTCCTCGGCGAGCACGTGACCTGGTGCCGCACGATGGCCCCGCAGGCGCGCATCTTCAACGAGTATGGCCCGACCGAGACCACGGTCGGCTGCTGCGTGTACGAGGTCCCGCACGGCCAGCCGCCGGACATCGTGCCGATCGGGAAACCCATCGCGAACACCCGCCTGTACGTCCTGAACGAGCGGCTCGAGCCGGCTCCGATCGGCGTCATCGGAGAGCTGTACATCGCGGGCCACGGCGTCGCTCGAGGGTATCTCAATCGTCCCGAGCTCGTGGCCGAGCGGTTCGTCCCGGATCCCTTCTCGCCGGATCCGGAGGCCCGGATGTACCGTACCGGCGATCTCGCCTTCTGGGCGCTCGACGGCGACCTGCGGTTCATCGGACGGCGGGACGGCCAGGTCAAGCTGCGCGGCTACCGCATCGAGCTGACGGAGATCGAGGCGGCGCTGCTGCAGCACCCGAGCGTGCGCCAGGCTGCGGTGGTGGTGCGCGCCGGCGCCGGCCAGCGGCCCCACCTGGTCGCGTTCCTCGTGGCCGCCGAGCGACGAACGCCGGACGCCAACGCGCTGCGCGACCACCTGGCGCACCATCTCCCCGAGCCGATGGTGCCGGCCGTGTTGCACTGGATGGCGGCGCTGCCGCTGACGCCCAACGGCAAGGTGGATCGGGCAGCGCTGAGCGTGGCGCCGATCGAGGCTGCCGCCGAGCCTCCGCCCGCCGCGACCGCCGAGCACCAGGCGCTGATCGAGCTGTGGTGCGGGGTGCTCGGGCGCGACCAGGTCGGCGTGACCGACAATTTCTTCGCGCTCGGCGGCGACTCGATCCTGGGCATCCAGCTGGTGGCGCGAGCGCGCGAGCGAGGCATCCACTTCACGCCGCGCGATCTGGTCGAGAACCAGACCGTCGCCGAGCTGGCGCGCGTGGTGCGCAGCGCGCCGCAGGCGCCGGTGTCCGCAGGGCCGGGCGCTGGTCCGGTGGTGACCACGCCGATCCAGCGCTGGTTCTTTGCCCAGGCGCTGCCCGAGCCCCACCACTACAACCAGTCTCTGCTGCTCGAGGTGCCGGGCGACATCGACGCGGACGCGCTCCACGCGGCCCTGCGGGCGCTGGTGGAGCACCATGACGCACTGCGCATGCGCTTCGCGCCCTCGGGCGAGGCGACGCTCGCGCGCGAGGCCAACGTGAAGCTCGAGGTCGTGGACCTGTCCGACCTGCCGGCCGAGCGGCGACGCAGCGCGCTCGAGGCCGAGGCGGACGCGCGCCAGCGCATGCTCGATCTGGCCGGGCCGCTGTTCGCCCCCGCGCTGTTCCGGCTCGGCGAAAGCGCGCGGCTGCTCCTGACCACCCACCATCTGATCGTCGACGGGGTGTCCTGGCGCATCCTGCTCGAAGACCTGGCGCGATCGTACGAGCAAGCCACCGCGCGCCGGCCGATCGCGCTGCCGCCGCGTACGAGCTCGGTCCAGGCGTGGGGCCGGCGGCTGCGGGAGTGGGCTGGCTCCGCCGCGCTCGCCGCGGAGCGCGCCACGTGGTCGCAGGTCCCCGCGCTGCCGGAGAAGCGGCTGCCGGTCGACGACGCTGGCCCGGCCGAGGCCAACCTGGCCGGGCTCACCGCGGTGGTGACCCGTACGCTCACGGCCGGGGAGACCGAGCGCCTGCGCGCCACGCGCGCGCTCGCGGACGCGGACGTGCAAGAGGTGCTCATCGCCGCGCTGGCGCGCGCATTCGCCGAGGGGGACGACGCGACCACGCTCGCGGTCGATCTCGAGAGTCATGGTCGCGCCGACCTGTTCGACGACCTCGACGTGTCGCGCACGGTAGGCTGGTTCACCGCCGTCTACCCGGTTCACCTGGAGCTCCGCGGGGCGGCCAGCCCGGCCGAGACGCTGAGCGCGGTGCGCGCGCAGCTCCGGGCCGTGCCGAACCTCGGGCTCGGCTACGGCGTGCTGCGGTCTTTCGGCGACCTGCCCGGTGCGCGCCCGGCGCCGATCCGCTTCAACTACTTCGGCCAGCTCGATCGCGCGCAGCCCACGACCAGCGGCTGGCGTCTGGCCGACGAGTCGTGCGGCGCGCAGCGGAGCCCATCGGGCGCGCGTGTCCACCTGATCGAGATCGATGCGTCGATCCTCGACGGCCGTCTGACGATCGAGTGGCGCTACGCCGGGCGCTCGTTCTCGCGCGCGACCATGGAGTCGCTCGCGGCCAGCTTCGTCAGCGCGCTGCTAGGGCTCGTGCGCCACTGCCACGAGGCGAGCGTGCCCGCGCCGTCGGACGCCGCGCACCCGGCGGCGCAGCGCTGGTCTCCGCTGGTTCCGGTGGGCAGGCACGCCCGCGGCCCGGCGTCCTCCGGCGAGCGTCCGCTCGTGCCTCTGTTCTGCGTCCCCGGCGCGGCCATGGACGTGATCTCGCTGCATCCGCTGTCGCAGGCGCTCGGCCCAGACCAGCCCCTGTACGGGCTGCAGCCGCGCGGGCTCGACGGAGCGCTGGAGCCGCACCGCACGGTCGAGGAGATCGCGGCGTGCAACGTGGCGGCGCTGCGCGCGGTCCAGCCGCACGGCCCGTATCGCGTCGCCGGACACTCGTTCGGCGCCTACGTCGCGTACGAGATGGCGCAGCAACTGCGCGAGGCCGGCGACTCCGTGGCCATGCTGGCGATCTTCGACGCCGAGGCCTGCGACCATCGCTCCGCGGCCGCCGCGGTGGCCCGGACCCGGACCGACCGGCTGCACAGGCTGCTGTCGCTGGTCCAGCGGTTCGTCGGCCGCGCGCTGCCGCTGCGCGTCGACTCGCTGGCCAGGCTCGCGCCTGAGGAGCTGGTGCAGCAGGTCGCGGCCGCGCTGGTCGAAGCCGGGATCTTGCCGGTCGAGGTCAGCTCGGAGCAGGTCGAGCGCTACCTGCGGGTGGGCGAGGCCAGCGCGCTCGCGTTCGACGCCTACCGCCCGGCCGGCCGCCACCCGGTGCGCACGCTGCTGTTCCGGGCGCGCGACCGACACGCCGACGACGACGCGCTCGGCGCAGGGCGTGCGTCCGACGAGACGCTCGGGTGGCGGGCGCTGGTGCAGGATGCGACCACCCACTGGGTGCCCGGCGACCACGTCACCCTGCTGACCTTGCCGCACGTGCACGAGGTGGCGGCCGTGCTCCGGCGCACCATCCAGGACCGGACGGTGGCGGCGTGACCCACCGCGCTCCGGTCCTCCGCGGGCCCGGCGCGTTTCGCTTGATGTGGGTCGGGCAGTCCGCGGCCGCGCTCGGCGCCGGCCTCACGGGCTTCGCGCTCGCGGTGTGGGCGTACCAGCGCACCGGGTCCGCGACGCAGCTCGCCATCATCGCCGCCTGCAGCGTGTTGCCGGGGCTGCTGCTGTCCCCCGTGGCCGGCCCGCTGGTGGACCGCTGGAGCCTGCGCACCGCGCTGCTCGTGAGCCACGCCGGCGCGGCGGTCGGCGCCGTCGTCGTGACCGCGCTGCTCGCGCTGGACCAGCTGCACGTCTGGCACCTGTACTTCGTGGCTGCGGGCAGCTCGGCCGTGGGCGCGCTGCACTGGCCAGCCTTCAGCGCGGCGACCGTGCGGCTGGTGCAGCCGGCGCAGCTCGGCCGTGCCAGCGGCCTGGTGCAGCTCGGAGATTCCACCGCCCAACTGCTGTCCCCGGCGCTCGGCGGCGCGCTGCTCGGTCTGGTGGGGCTCCAGGGGGTGGTCCTGATCGAGCTCCTCACCCTCCTCGTCGCGCTGTCCAGCATCGCGTCCAGTTCCTTCCCGGACCGAACATCCGGTATCGCCGGGCATCCCCCGGGCTCGGCGGGCAACGGCGCGTTGGCAGGCCTCGTGTACGTGGTGCAGCGGCGCGGGCTGCTCGGTCTGTTCGGGTTGTCGTGCGTCCTCAACGGCGCTTTGAGCTTCCTCGAGGTGCTGAGCGCGCCGATCGTGCTCGCCATCGCCTCGAGCAGCGTGCTCGGGGTCGTCCGGTCCGTGGCCGGCGCGGGGATGCTCGCCGGCAGCATCGTGATGAGCGTCTGGGGTGGTCCGCGCAATCGGATCGCCGGGCTGGTCTGGTCTCAGGCGTTGCTCGGCGTGTTCCTGGTCGCGATGGGCCTGAGCGCCACCCCGCCGCTGATGGCGCTGAGCGGCTTTTGCGGGCTGTTCTTCATCCCGCTGGCCAACGGGTGCGGTCAGATCCTGTGGCAGACCAAGGTCCCGCCGCATCTTCACGGCCGGGTGTTCGCCCTGCGCCGCTGCGCGGGTCTGTTCCGGCCGCTCGGCTTCCTGGTCGCGGGCGTGCTGGCCGAGCGTGTGCTCGAGCCGCGGGTGCAGAGCGGCGAGCTCGCGTGGCTCGCCGGGGCCGCGCCGGGACGGGGCAGCGCGCTGCTGCTGGTGATCGCGGGCGTGGCCACGGCGCTGGCCACGGCGCTCGCCATGCGGTTCCGGTCGCTGCGCGAAATCGAACGCGTCCTGCCCGACGTGGGCGTGGCCGCGCCGCTCCCCGCAGGAGGTGAACTGTGAAGCCGAAGCAAGTCGCAGTGCCTGGGATCCTGGGCGGCCTCGGGCCACTCGCTCATGTCGAGCTCGAGCGCGACCTGATCGACGAGGGCACGCGCCGCGGCGCGAGGGGCGATCTCGACCACCCGGTCTGGATCGTGATCAGCGCGACCGACGTCCCGGATCGGACGCGCAGCCTGCAGTCGCGGGCCGACGAGTGCGCGGCGGCCCTGGTCCGCTACGGCAATCGCTTGCACGCCGCCGGGGCGGACTTCATCGTCGTGCCCTGCCACACCGCGCACGCGTTCTACGACGTGGTGCACCGCGAGCTGCGCGTCCCCTGGGTGCATCTGGTCGATCACACCGCGCACCACGTCGCGCGCGCGCACGGCGGCGTGCGCAAGGTGGGCGTGCTGGCCACCGACGGCACGCTCGGCTCGGGCATCTACCAGCGGAGCCTGCGCCGGCTCGGGCTGGAGGCGATCACGCCCGACATCGGCTCGACCGTGCAAAATCACGTGATGCAGGCGATCTACGACCCGGGCTGGGGCATCAAGGCCGTGAGCTCCGATCTGCATCAGCGCGCGCGCGCGGTGCAGCTCGCGGCCGCGGCCTCGCTGGTCGAGCGAGGCGCAGAGGCGGTGATCCTGGCCTGCACCGAGCTGTCGGTCGCCATGCGGGGGATCTCGTCGCACGCGGGCGTGCCGCTCATCGACCCGCTGAAGGTGCTCGCCTCGATCATGCTCGACCTCGCCTTCGGCGCGCCTATCGCGTCCGTCGATGCACCTCGCCCGAGCCGTCGCGACACGTCCGCCACCTCGCCGCCGGCGAGCGCACACCCCCTCATCGATCCCGGAGTCTAGCCATGAAGTTCAGCCTCTTCTTCTTCTCGTCCGACTCGGGCGCTGAAGACCCGTACCGACTCATGATCGCCGCCAGCCGGTATGCCGATGCCAACGGCTTTCGCGCCGTATGGACGCCGGAGCGGCACTTCGATCGCTTCGGCGGCGCCTTCGCGCACCCGGCGATCACCAGCGCCGCCCTGGCCATGGTGACCGAGCGGATCGAGCTCCGCTCGGGCAGCCTGATCTCGCCCCTGCATGACGTGATCCGCATCGCTGAGGCCTGGGCCATGGTCGACCAGCTGTCGCGCGGCAGGGCGGCCATCTCGTTCGGCTCTGGGTGGAACGCCAACGACTTCGTGTTCTTCCCCGAGCGCTACGAGCGTCGGGGCGCGGTGATGTACGAACAGATCGACGAGCTGCGCCGGATCTGGCGCGGCGAGCCGATCTCGCGACAGACCCTGTCCGGGCCGCAGACGCTCGAGATCTTCCCCAAGCCGGTCCGGCGGGATCTGCCGGTCTGGATCACCACCTCGGGCTCGCTCGAGACCTGGCGCGCCGCGGGAGCGCGCGGGACCAACGTGCTCACGCACATGATGTTCCAGGACCTCAACACGCTTCGCCAGCGCATTACCGAGTACCGCGAGGCGCGGCGCGCCGCCGGCTTCGACCCGAGGTCCGGCGTGGTCTCTCTGATGCTGCACACCTTCGTCGGCCCGTCCGACGAGCTGGTGCGGGCCGCGGTCCGGCCGAGCATGCGCGAGTATCTGCGCGCTGCCGTGCAGCTCGAGATCAAGGCGGCGAAGGCCGGCAAGATGAGCGGCTCGCTGTCGATGCCCGACGGCGATATCTCGGACGACGTGATGGAGGACCTGCTCGACCTGACGTTCGAGCGCTATTACCGGTCGAGCTCGTGCATGGGCACGGTCGACGCCCTCGAGGCCAGGCTACGCCTTATGAACGAGGCCGGGGTGGACGAGATCGCCTGCTTGATCGACTTCGGGGTGGAGCGAGGCCAGGTGCTCGAGGGCCTGGACGCGCTGCGCACCCTGAAGCGGAGGTTCGATGCCGATGCGTGAGCTCATCGCCGAAATTCCTGGAGTCCTGGCCAGCCAGCTGGTGCGAGAGTCGGATCGCCTGCAGCTGGTGACCTGCGACCGGCCCGGCATGCGCCTCGCCGAGCTCGCCCGTCAGCACAAGGGTGCGCTCGAGGCGCTGCTCGCGCGGGCAGGGGGCGTACTGTTCCGCGGCTTTGGCGTGACCGAGGCAGAGTTCGCGGAGGTGGTGGGCGCGCTGTGCGAGCCGCTGCCCTACGTGTACCGGTCGACGCCGCGAACGGAAGTGGGCGAGCGCATCTACACCGCCACGGAGTATCCCGCGGCCCGGGATATCCCGATGCACTGCGAGAATGCCTACCAGCGCGACTGGCCGCTGCGGCTGTTCTTTTTCTGTGATCGGGCGGCGTCGCGTGGCGGAGAGACGCCGCTCGCCGACGTGGCTCGCGTCACCGAGGCGCTCGATCCCGCCCTGGTGGACCGCTTCGCGCGCAAGCGGGTGATGTACGTGCGGAACTATCGTCCGGGGCTGGATCTGCCGTGGCAGACGGTGTTTCAAACCAGCGAGCGCGGCGAGGTGGAGCGCTACTGCGCCGTGCACGACATCGCGTGGGAGTGGATCGAGGGTGACGCGTTGCGGACCCGACAGGTGTGCGACGCGCTGGCCGCGCACCCGGTCACCGGCTGCGTGCTGTGGTTCAATCAGGCGCACCTGTTCCACGTCTCCAGCCTGCCGGCCGCGGCGCGCAATGCAATGCTCTCGGTGTACGCGGAGGACGAGCTGCCGAGGCATGCGCTGTTCGGCGACGGCTCGCCCATCGACGAGGCCGACCTCGATCGGATCCGCGCGGCGTTCGCGGCGCACACGGTGACGTTTCCCTGGCGCACGGGCGACGTGCTGGTGCTGGACAACATGTCCTTCGCGCATGGACGGCGTCCCTTCGAGGGCGATCGGCGAGTCCTGGTGGCAATGGGAGACGCCTTCTCCCGCGCGGGATTTGTCAGGCGCTCTCAATTGCAATAGGCGCGGGGATTGGTTTCTGCGGAGGCGCCGAGGACCCTGTCGAACCACGACCACACGATCTCCGTGGTGTCGCTGGTCGCCTGCGCACCGCCGCTGCGGATGGGGAAGCGAGGCTTCTGCTGTCAGGCTGGGGTCGCTACCTCGATCTCTTCAAGGAGGCTGTCGGGCAGCTCTTTCGGGTTCTGGAGAAGCGTCGGATGAGGCGGACGGTGTTCAATCCAGATACGGAGATGATGAGACAATGGACACCCGAGGCGCTGCCGCTCTACCACACGACCTTCAGTCACTCGAGGCAACCGCAAGCGAGCGAGCCTTCGCGCAGGGAAAAGCCGCCGGCATCGGCGTCGTCGGTCCAGAAGAACGGCTTGACGCCGCCGCTGCACTCCGCGTCCGGCGCGAGCGCGATGCCTTCGTTGTTGGAGTCCGGCAGCCCGCTGGGGGGCCTGAAACGCCGCTCCAGCACGAAGCGCCCGAGCGCGTCGTCGATACCGAACACGGCGGATTGGTTGTCGCACGTGTCGTCGCAGGATGCCCACAAGCTCCCGGTGTCACGGTCGAGCTCGAGCCCCATCACGCCCGCGAGCGGCGTCGAGAGGCTGGCCACCAAGGTGGCCGCGCCGCTCCCGTGATCCAGCGCGAAGGCGTACACCTTGCCGGTCTCTTCCACGCCCACCAAAAACAGGCCGGCGCCGTGCTCGCCGTAGTCGCTCGGGACGTAAGCTCGGGCCTTGCTCTCGTCGAAGAAGCGGCGCGCCGTGAGCAAGCCGTCAGCCGCCCAGGTGACCGCTTCCAGGCCCGCGTTCGCGTCGACCTCGGGCAAGAGCGCGGTGAGGTTCCACTCGTGAGTCGCGGTCAGCGTCGCTCCGGCGGCCGTCACGTCGTAGCGCAACACGGAGAGCCGGCTCACGGACGGAGCGTCCGTGTCGCGCTCGGCGCACACGTAGACGCCCGCGGCGCTCGTGGCGGCGAGCGTCACTCCCTCCGCGTCGGGGGTGCCCTTGCCGTTCGGGTAACGTAGCCGTTTGCCGGAGGCCCAGCCATTGGACGTGTCCGGCGCGTAGCTCGCTCCGCTCTTCAACAACCGAAACAGCCTGGCGGAGAGGTTGTCGGTCGCCCACAGCACCCCGGGCGCCTCGTAGGTCAGCCCGCTCAGATCGCTCTCGAACGCGTCCTCGCTGTCGAGCGTGCGTACCTCGGCCTTGCCAGGCCACGGCGACAGCTGCGTCGAGCCCGCCGGGCACGCGCCGGCACCGCCCGCCCCCGCGCTCGCACCGCCGGCTCCGGCGCTGTCGGCGGCTCCGGCGGCGCCGCCGGCGTTCGGGCTGCCGGCCACGCCGGTCGAGCTCGCGACAGCCGCAGCGCCGCCGCTCGCTCCCGCGCCACCTGCCGGTGCTGCGCTCCCGCTCGAGCCGCCTGCCGCGGGCGAGGCACCGGCCGCCGACGTACCACCTGCTCCGCCCGACGGCGCTGGCAGAGGCGGCTCGCTCGAGCCGCTGCCGCACGCGGCCAGCCATGCCATCGCGACGACGGTCGCGTGAGACCGGAGGTTCATCGTCCTCTTCCCCTCGACCTTCAACTCTCGCCAGCCGGTCGCCGGCACCAAGCAACGATAGCACTCGAGCGCGCCACGTCACAACGGCCGATATTCGAGCTCCTCCGCGCGAGCGCCAGCGTGGTGTAATATTGCAGAGTCGAGTGAGCTCGTTCGATCCGTCGGGCTTTGTCGGGAAGTTGCCCCGGAGCGGCAGAACAACCGCCAAGCCGCCAAGGACGCCAAGGGGAGAGGAGGAAGGGGCGGTCCGGGCATCCCCCCTATTCCCCGGTTTTCCTGGCGCCCCTGGCGGCTTGGCGGTTCGCTTCCCCGGCCGACTTCCCGCAGTAGATTCCCGCAGTAGAGCTAAGCTGGGGCGGCATGGCATGATGGCCTTCAAGGCAGCTGCGCCATCACCGGCACGCTCGCGGGCGAGCCCGTCGTCGAGGTGACCGGTGATCACGCTCGAGTCGGCGACACGCTGTATCTGCACGTCGGCTGGAGCGTCCTCATCGCCAAGCTCGACCGGCAGGACACCACCGAGACCCTCGTCGCCGGCGCCTGCCTCAGCCGCGGCGGCGAGCTCTACTGCTTCGACGCCGCGAGCGGCGACGCCCACGACATCGCCACCGCCGACATCACCTTCACGAGCGACGGCACCGGCACGGTGACCACCGAGGTGACCGGTCTATCGCCGGGGGTGGACGGCAGCGTCGAGGTCGCGCGCGGCGGCTCGCGGCAGGCTGTGACCGAGACAGCGACGCTGATGGATGAGGGGGCGGGCACCCACGTGGTGACGGCGGTGCGCGTCGCCGAACACGATCAGATCGTCCGCCCCGTCCACGAGCCGAACGACGCGGATCACGCTCACACCGCGCGACGCGGAGCACCGCCGCAACGCACAAAATGGAGGACCGCCCCAGGCAAAGCTTCCACGAGCCACGATCGGCTGTATGCTCTCGCGCATGAAGGACCCGAAGCACCTGCCCCGACCCGAGGGCCAGGCTCATGGCTGGTGAATCCTGCGGCATTTGCGGCGGCGACGGCCGCATCGCCAACTCGTTCTCCGGCACCACCGCCACCTGTCCGGGCTGCCACGGCACCGGCCGGCGCTCGGACGACACCGGCATCCGCGACGTCACCAAGACGAAGCCTTCCCACTTCCGGCAGCCGAACAAGCAGGCGGCCGTCGAGAAGCCGCAGGGACCTGCGTCGCTGGAAGGCGTCCAGCTCGCCAGGGAGGTGAACGCGGCCGCACATCTCTCCAGCGGGACGAAGACCAAGCTCACGCTCGAGATCGTGGAGCATGAGGCCACCCACGGAAAGTGCACCCAGACCTTCATCAAGAAGGTCCGCAAGCAGCTCCGTCCGCCCGGATCGTGAGCGGCGGAAGGCAGCCGCGAGCGCCATGTCCTGCATCTGATGCCGAGATCATTCGGCAGGAATTCCCCTTCTCGGGTGCTGGCTACGCCACGAAACGCCAAGGCGCAGGCGACAGAGAGGATTTCAGCCCTGACTCCTTGAGGCACCCGCCGCCGCGGTGCCCGCTCGGGTCGGCCACCACGACCGCATGGGCGGCGGCGAGATGCCGACCTCGTGGGTCTCGGCCCGCACCACCGAGCGGTTGCTCGGCCGAACGCTTCGTCCAGACCGGCGGCGCCGGCCGGATCTGCTGCTTCGTGGCGCGCTGAGCGGTCAGCAGCGAACCCGTCGGCAAGCACCGCGCTGCTCGTGCCACGCTCACAGGTCGAACAACGTCCCCTGCCGGGTCGGCCGCCTGAACGTCGACTCGCCCTCTCGCTCGATGTACTCGCCGCTGCCGCGCGCCACGTTGAGCCCGAGCCGCTGGCAGTGGACCTCGAACAGCCGCTGGATCGCCGCCCAGCGCGGGCCCGCGCCCTGGAAGCGCGCCCCGAAGGCGGCCTCGTTCATCTTGCCGCCGCGCATCTCCTGGATGCCGCGGCGGACCTTGGCGGCGCGGTCCGGGAAGGCCTCCTCGAGGCGCTCGTCGAAGACCGGGAGCACCTCGCGCGGCAGGCGCAGCGGCATCATGAACGCGCTCTCCGCGCCAGCGGCCCGGGCGCGCTCCAGGAGCTCCGGGACATCGCTGTCGTTCAGGCCGGGGATCATCGGCGACAGCGAGATCCCCGTCGGCACCCCCGCGTCGGAGAGCGCCCGCATCGCCTCGAAGCGCAGCGACGAGCGGCTCGCATACGGCTCCATCTTGCGCGCCACCGCGTCGTCGGCGAACGGGATGCTGAAGTGGACCCGGGCGCGCGCCCGGCGCGAAAGCTCGCCGAGCAACGCGGCGTCGCGCCGCACGAGCGCGCCCTTCGTGATGAGCCCGACCGGGTTCCTGAACGCGAGGCACACCTCGAGGCAGCGGCGGGTGAGCTCGTAGCTCGCCTCGAGCGGCTGGTAGCAATCGACATTGCCCGAGAACACGATCGTGTCTCCCTGCCAGCTCGGCTTGTTGAGCTCCTTCTCGAGCAGCTCGGGCGCATTCGACTTGACCACGATCTTGCGATCGAAATCCGTCCCGGCGCCCCACCCGAGGTACTGGTGCGACGGCCGGGCATAACAGTACGCGCACGCGTGGAGGCAGCCCCGGTACGGGTTGACGCTGAACCGGAAGGGAAGATCGGGGCTGTCGTTCGCGGTCACGATGGAGCGGGCCTGCTCCTCGAAGATCTGCAGCGTCGCCGGGGGCGCCTCTTCGAGGTACTCGACCTGCGTCGACGACCACGGGTTCGGAGGGTTGTTCACGGGGCGCGGCATGGTGCGGAGTACTCCGGGCGAAGAGGCGAGCGCTGCGAGCGCAGTCTAGCGCGTCCCGGCCGGGATGGGAGCGTTTGTTCAGTAGAGCCCGGCGGGCCCGGTCGGGGCGCCAGGGGCGCACCGGTCGTGCCGGCGGGGAGGCCACGGCGGGAAGAGCAGATTGACACGGTGGGGGAGCCCTGCTGGCATGGACGCCCTCAGTCGAGACCGGGAGGGAAAGATGGCCGAGCCGAGACAGCCTGGGTTCGATCTCCGCAGCACGTACCTGCACCTCGCGGACGGGGGGGATGCCCTGCAGATCGAGGTGAAGCCGACGTTCTGGCAAGAGCTCATGTCCGACGATGCGACGGGCGCCGACATCCGGCGGGTCAAGCACGTGGATGGCTGGCTCGTGACGAGGTTTCACATGGCCGAGGACACGCCCCGGTGGGAGATGCACCCGGCCGGGGACGAGATCCTGTACCTCCTCTCGGGCGCGATCGACGTGGTGCTGCAGGACCAGGGCGGCGAGCGGGTCGTCGCGCTGCGCGCGGGGACGGCGTGCACGGTGCCGCAAGGGGTGTGGCACCGGATGATCGTCCACGAGCCGGGGGATTTCGTGGCGATCACGTACGGCAAGGGGACGCAGCACCGAGCGGTGTAGTCGCCCCACGGCGAGCCCGCCGTCCGACATGCCGGGGCCGAGCATCGCCGGGCTGCCGCAGAACGCGGTGAATGGGGGCGGCGCCTGCCGGACTCGTTCACGGCGGGCCGGCCTCAGCACGAGCGGCGAGCATGTTGAAGAGCCGCGCGGCATGCGCGGAAGCGGCGCGCACCTTGTGCGGGTCGACCAGCCCGATCAGCTCGAACGCATGAGACTTCGCATACTTCCCCTTGGTCTTCGAGTCTCTGGTAGCTCGTTCCATCACGTCGTAGAGGTCTCGCTTCGCGACCTGCTCGACGTTCTTCTGCTGGGGGAGCGCGTCCCTTCGAAATCCATTCTTGTAGTATGCCGCGAGTGCTTCGGGGTCAGCGACCAACCAGGCCTCCATCGCCTGGACCA
Organism: Sorangium sp. So ce281; assembly: GCF_051527395.1. Taxonomy (NCBI): domain Bacteria; kingdom Pseudomonadati; phylum Myxococcota; order Polyangiales; family Polyangiaceae; genus Sorangium; species Sorangium sp. So ce281. The sequence continues at coordinate 6,893,412 of NZ_CP150322.1, read as the reverse complement.
TCAAGTGGAGCTGTTCATCGCTCACACCATCCGGCCTGAGCCACTGATCTCCCTCGCGCCTGAGGACGTGATCCCACGTCGAGGTCCCAGGCTTCACGGGCTCCTCACTGTCGACGAGCAGGATGCACAGCGCGTCCGGGTGGCTCTTCAGCCCCCGCTTGAAATCGTCGAATGCCGCATTGCGGCTTCCGCATGTGATGACCTTCGGCCTGGCGCGCTCGCCGAGGACCCTCGCGAACAGCTTGCCGAAGCCTATGCGAAGGGGCTCCTGAGCCCGCCGCGTCTCGCCGCCCCCCTCGACGTAGATGCGTACGGCTACCATCGCGTGCCCCCGAGCTCGCCCTTGCGCCAGAGCTCACCGAGCGAGTACTCCTCCAGCCACGTCGAGAGAGCATCTCGCGTGAGGCGCCGCATGGTCGTCTGCCCTTCGCGGCGCTCGCAGACGATCACGGAGTCCGGCGTGTCGGAGAGCGCATCGACGAGGACATTCGAGTGGGTCGTCACTACGATCTGCGTCCGCTTCGACGCGCCTTCCAGGAGGCGTGCCAGCGTGGGCATCAGGTCTGGATGGAGGCCGAGCTCCGGCTCCTCGATGCAGATGAGCGGCGGCGGCGCTGGATCGAGCAGGATGGCGAGCAGCGCGAGCCATCGGATCGTGCCATCGGAGAGGCGCGTCGCGGGGATGGTCCAGCGCTCTTCTTCGAGGAAGATCTGGACCGTCCCCCCCTCGATCTGCACGGAGAAGTCGACGATACCGTCGAATACCTCGCGCAAGGCATCGATCAGAAGCCGCTTGGTCGGGACATCCCGGCGGAATCGATTCAGTATCAACCCGAGATTCTGTGTATCTTCGCGCAGATGGTCGGTCGGCAAATCGGACGGCTGCGGGCGTCGGGGAGAGGACGCGCGTCCGAAGCCCCAGTCACGGTAGAGCCTGATCTTGCTGTACTGCTCACCGACGAACGAGAGCTCCGGGTACTGGTCGGGATCTTTGCGCTGGGAGAGGATGGACTGCTGGGAGTCGATGTCCTCGCGCCGGAGCTCGCGCTTGCCGGCCTTCACGTTGAGCATCGGGCGCCCATGCTCGTAGCCGAAGTAGAAGTACTGCCTGGTCCTACCGGTCGCCGGCTTCTCATTCTCGATGCGCTCGTCGACGATCTCCAGGCGCGCGCCGACCTCGGTGAAGGAGACCCGGTGGCGCAGGTTCTTGTTCGACTCGGACCTGTAGGCGAGGACGGCCTCCACCTCGGCCTTCGCGCCCGGCTCGCCCCTCCAGATCCACGCGCTCACACCACCGCCGTGCCGCACGGCGGCGAGCAGATCCGTCGGTGCGGCGCGCAAGAAGTCGATGGCCTCGATGAAGTTCGACTTGCCCGAGCCGTTCGGGCCGATGAGGACGTTGAGCCCGCTGAGCTCGATCGGATCAGTGCCCGGCCCGAACGAGAGGAACCGATCCAGCCGCAGGCTCTTGAGGAACATGCGCCGAACTCTACTCGGATCGCCCTCATGGTCGCCAGCGGAGGAGCCGGTCCGGCCTGACCGGACCGCCTGACGCCTGCGCCGCGCCTCAGCCCCGCCCTGCGTGGCGGCGGTGCTCCACCATCAGGCAGCGGTCCTGCACGACCAGGATGCCTGCCTCGACCAGCCGCTCGGCCACCTGGTCGTTCCGGATGCCGCTCTGCAGCCAGACGGCGCGCGGCCGGGCGGCGAGCAGGTCGTCGAGGTGCCCGGCGACGTCCTGGCCCCGCCGGAAGACATCGACGATGTCGATGGGGCCCGGGACGTCGGCCACCCGGCGATAGACCTGCTGGCCGAGGATGGTCTTCACGTCAGGGTAGTAGACAGGGACCGGGATCACCTCCACACCCGCGCCCTGCAGATAGCTGGCCACGTAGAACGCTGGCTGATCCGACTGCGCCTCGGTCTTGATGCCGAGCACGGCGACGCGCCGCGCCGAGCGCACCAGCTCCGCCACCCGGGCCTCGTCGTCGCTTATATCGCGAATGTCGTTCATGGAAGGAGTCTACGCCCCCGGGCGCGGCTCGGCGACGGATCCCCGCGCTCGGGCCGTTGCAGAGTTGTGGCAGACTCGGCCGCGTGAACCTCGACCGGCTCCCGGCGCTCTGGGCCGACCTCATCCGCTCTCCCGCCTCGCTCCCCGTCGCGCTGGCGGCCTCGGCCTCCGTCCTCGCGCTCGGCTTCGTCGTCTACCGCGTGGTCTTCGCCTCGCTCTCGCGCCTCGCGGGCGCCACGCAGACGTCGCTGGACGACCTCCTGGTCCGCCGCATGCGGCTGCCTGCGCGCATGCTCGTCGCGCTGCTCGCGCTGCACGCGTTCATCTCCCTTCGCGGGGGAGAGCTGCCCACGCTCCACAAGGGCGTGCTCCTCCTGGAGCTCACCCTCGCCGCGTACCTCGCCATCGAGATCGCCGAGACCCTGGTCATCGACTACTGGCTCGCCGAGCGCCGGAAGGTGCTGCTCCCGGCGCTGGTGCGGCACCTCCTGCTCACGATCCTCTACCTGGTCGCCGGCCTCTCGATCGTCGGCGCGGTCACCGGGGTCGACCTCGTGCCGCTGCTCGCGACCTCGACCGTCATCACGGTGGTCCTCGGCCTGGCGCTGCAGGACACCCTGGGCAACCTGTTCGCCGGGCTCGCCCTGCACTCCGAGCGCTCGTTCGGCGTCGGGGACTGGATCCTCGTCGACGGGGTCGAGGGGCAGGTGATCTACGTGGGATGGCGCTCCACGCGCCTCCGGACGTTCTCCGGAGACGTGGTGATCCTGCCGAACTCGATCATCGCCAAGGCGCGCGTCCAGAACTTCTGCGCGCCGGACCGGAACTGCGCGCGCAACGTCGAGATGCTCGTCGCGCTCGCCGCCCCGCCCGAGGCCGTGGAGCGCGCCGCCCAGAGCGCTTGCAGCGCGGTGCCCGAGGTGCTGCGCGAGCCCGCGCCCAGGCTCTGGCTCACCGCCGTCACGCCGCTCTTCCAGCGCTACGTCATCAAGTTCTGGATCGCCGACTTCGAGCGCCACGATGTGCTGGAGTCCGACGTCATGAAGGCGTTCTTCCGGGCGTGCCGCGACGAGGGCGTGGCGCTCAGCCCCGCCGCGGCGCAGCCGGCCCTCGCCGTCGAGATACGGCCCCCGGCTGGCGCCCCGGGGCCCGCCGAGGGCGCCGCAGGGCCCGCCGGCGCCGCGGTGCCCGCCGCAGACCCGAGGGCGGCGCCGGCGGTCCTGGCGGCGATCGTCGTCGCGCCGGCCGCCCCGCCGCCGGGCGGCCACGGCTGACCCCGCGCGGGCTCAGCGGCCCGATTTGCCTTGGTGCAGCCGTCCCGCCGCGGTACCCCGGCGGTATGCCTGATCACCAGACCGTCTCTCCCAGCAAGGTCGCGATCGTGGGTGCGGGCAGCGTCGGCGCGACGATCGCCTATGCGTGCCTTCTCCGCGGCGTGGCGAAGCAGATCGCCCTGTTCGACGTGAACCGGGCCAAGGTCGGCGCCGAGGTGCTCGACCTCAACCATGGACTGCAGTTCGTCCCGGTGGCCACGCTCGACGGCAGCGATGACGTCGAGGTCTGCCGCGGGGCGGCCGTGGTCGTGATCACCGCCGGCGCGAAGCAGAAGCCCGGGCAGAGCCGGATGGACCTCGCCACCGCGAACGTCGCGATATGCCGCGAGCTCCTGCCGAGGCTGCAGGCCGTCGCGCCGGGCGCGCTCTACCTGCTCGTCACCAACCCGGTCGACGTGATCACGTATGTCACGCTCAAGCTGACAGGCCTCCCGCCCGCCCGCGTGATCGGCAGCGGCACGGTGCTCGACAGCAGCCGTTTCAGGTTCCTCATCGCGAGGCAGCTCGACGTGGCCGTGCAGAATGTCCACGCGTACATCGCGGGAGAGCACGGGGACAGCGAGGTGCCGCTGTGGAGCAGCGCGAACGTGGCGAACATCCCGCTCGACGCGTGGTCCGTGCCCGGCCACGGCCACCTCGGCGCGACCGAGCGGGCGGAGATCTTCTCCAACGTGAAGAACGCCGCCGCCCAGGTGATCTCCGGCAAGGGCGCGACGAACTACGCTGTCGGCCTCGCGACCGCCAAGATCCTGGAGGCCCTGCTCCGCGACGAGAGCCGCGTGCTGCCCGTCAGCACCCTGCTGAGCGGCTATCGCGGGATCGACGATGTCTGCCTGAGCGTGCCGTGCGTCGTGAACCGGTCCGGCGTCGAGTCACAGCTGCCCATTCCGATGAGCCCCGAGGAGGAGGCCGGCCTCCGGGCCAGCGCGGACACGATCCGCAAGGCGATCCGATCGCTCGGATTCTGAGTTCTGAGGCGACCCCGTGCGGCCGGGCGCCGCGCGACGCCAGCCCGCGCGCGAAGTTGACGCGCGCGCGCCGTTCGGGACACGGCGCCTCGATCGCCACGCGACCCCCCGACTCCGCTGGTCGGCTCGACGCCCAGCAGCGGGAGATCGAGTGGCTGAGACGGGAGCTGGACGTCCGGCCCAAGATCACGCAGAAGCGGTACAAGATCCTGACCCTCGGCGTCAAAGGGACCGGAAAGACGTCGCTCACGGTGGTCGAACGTGGCGAGCCTACCTCCTCTCCTTGGCGCAGGATGTCCGATCTCCCAGCGTGCAGCCGCGCGCATAGGCAGCCGCGGCGCGTGCCTCGTCTTTGCGGACACCAAAGGCTTGTGCGAATTTCGTCAACAAATCGCCGAGGGTGGAGCAGCCTTGCGCAACGCCTCCGTCGCAGACCTTCGTGAAGAGGGTCGCGGCGCGTGCTCCGTCCCTTCTCACCCCGCGACCTAGCACGAACGAATTGCCGAGATTGTAGCAGGCACTGAGCGCGCCACCGTCGCAGGCCTTGGTATGGAGAGCTGCGGCGCCCGCTTCGTTCTTGCGTACACCGCGGCCTTCCATGAACAAGTTGCCGAGAGTGTAGCAGGCTTCGGCATAGCCACCGTCGCAGGCTTTGGTGAAGAGGGCCGCGGCGCGCGCCTCGTCCTTGCTCACCCCGCTTCCATCCAGGAAGGCGATACCGAGGTTGTGGCAGCCTCGAACCACGGCCCCGTCGCAGGCTTTGGTGAAGAGGGCCGCGGCGCGCGCCTCGTCCTTGCTCACCCCGCGGCCGCTCCGGTGTGCGTTGCCGAGATTGAAGCAGCCTTCGGCATAGCCCCCATCGCAGGCCTTGGCGTAGAGGGTGGCCACTTCGGTCTTGCTTACCCCGTTGTTCTTCTCGAGCAGAATGCCTAGGTTGAAGCAGCCCCTGGCGGCGCCCCCGTCGCAGGCCTGGGTATAGAGGGTCGCGGCGCGCTCTAGGTCCTTGCTCACCCCGCGGCCTTCTGCGAACAGAACGCCCAGGTTGAAGCAGCCCTCCGCATGGCTCCCGTCGCAGGCTTTGGTGTTGAGGGCCGCGGCGCGCGCCTCGTCTTTGCTTACCCCGCGGCCTTCCGCGAACAGAACGCCTAGCTCGAAGCAGCTCTCTGCGTAGCCCGCGTCACAGGCTTTGATGAAGAGGGCCGCGGCGCGCGCCTCGTCCTTGCTCACCCCGCTTCCCATCAGGAAGCTGATACCGAGGTTGTGGCAGCCTCGGACCTCGCCCCCGTCGCAGGCTTTGGTGAAGAGGGCCGCGGCGCGCGTCTCGTCCTTGCTCACGCCGAGACCCAGGCGGAACGTGTGCCCGAGGAGCAGGCAGCCCTTGCCACTACCCTCGTCGCAAGCCTTGGTGAGTAGGGCGGCCCCCTGCGCTTCGTCCTTGTTCACACCCAGGCCTAGCTGGAATGCCATGCCGAGCATAGCGCATCCCTCGGCATGGCCGCGGTCGCAGGCTTTGGTGAAGAGGGCCGCGGCACGCGCCTCGTCCTTGCTTACACCGCGGCCATGCCCGAACAGCTCGCCTAGATTGAAGCAGCTGTTTGCGTCGCCGTCGTCGCAAGCTCTCGTGTATCTAGCTGTTTCGTCCTCTACGCCGAGCCCAGTGGGCATGGGTGCGCTCGGAGCGCGCGGTGCGCTCGGAGCGGTGGGCGTGCTCGAAGCGATGGACGTGCTCGTAGGGCCCTGTGCTGGCACACAGGCTGTGAACAGCAGGCCCATCACAGACCATATGGGCACCAATGATGTTGATGCCATCTTGCTGCTTTCTCGCCTCGGCGCTCCCATATCCATCCGCCCTGCGCTGGATCGTTCCGAAGCGGACCCATCCCGCAGTGCCGCCGTCCTCGCTGTGATCGCGGCGTCCTCGCACAGCATTGTATGTGTGGTCATGGAATGAGACCATCTTCGTCGGGTGTGGCCAAAACAAGGGCCTTCTGCCTCGGTGGATCCGCGCGGGGAGGACCCCAAGAGAAGCAGGCTTTGGGCAGGTTGACGTCGCTCTCGACCCCCTCGAGACCCGCGCAAGCCGGCCCGATCATCGCATCCTGCTCCCCCGTACGGCGCGACAAGCTGCCTCTCTCTCCCTCGGTTTGGGCCGCTAGGCACAGGAAAGCAAACCTCACCCGCCAGCCGTCCCCTGGTCCGACTCCCCCCACGCCACCATGACCGCGCTCGTGTTGTAGAAGCCCTCGACGCTCCCCCCGAACTTCGCGATCTGCCCGTAACACGCCATCCCGAACATCGGGTTCGACGCCGCGTTCGGCGAGAGAAACGCCCGCACCTCCTCGCGGTACCGCTCCCCCAGCATCCGGAACCGCGCCGCGCAGTCGAACACCAGCGAGCCGGCCACCCCGGGCAGCGGCCCCAGCACCTTCGTCGACAGGCTCTTCGCCGCCTGGAGCACCGCGTCGGTCGCCGCGTTCACGACGCGCACCACCTGCCCGCGCGCCAGCCCCCCGGTCAGCACCACCGCGCCGTCCCCCCGGATCGCGATCGGCGACCTGATCTTCAGCGACTCGCCGAACGGCGTCTTCGCCCCGAGCGCGTGCTTCGCCATCGTCTGGAGCAGCCCCTCGCCGCTCGACCGGAAGCCGAGCCGCGAGAGCTCCTCCTCGTACACCCGCGCCGCCGGCTGCCCGTCCAGCGTCCTGAGCACGTTCCGCTCGATGTCCGTGATCGTGAAATCCCGCCCGCCCTCGGCGGCGCGGAACCCGTGCACCACGTCGATGTTCACCCGCTGCCGGTGCGTCAGCCGCACGAGGACCGCCGCGTCCGTCAGCACCTTGCGGCCGAGGAACACCCGCGCCCCCTCGAACGTCCACCCGTCGCCCGCCGTCCCGCCGAAGACGCGCGTGTGCGGCGGCACGCCCTGGCGGAGCGCGGCCACCAGATCGTCGCCGTCGCACGCGAACGCGTCCGCCAGCACCAGGATCGAGCTCGTCGCCCCGCTCCGCCCGCTGCCGCTCGAGACGGCCTCGTCCATGTCGCTCAGCGCCGCCCTGATGCTCTTGGCGTGATCCGAGCGCAGCTCGCGCGCCGCCGTGCACGCCACCTCGACGTTCGCTCCCCCGAGGAACGCGCACGTCACCCCGCTCCTGCTGAAGCCGCGCTCCGTGAACGACACCCCGCCGGTCGTGGCTCCGACCACCGGAACGCCCGTCGCGTCCTCGACCGCGGCGAGGTACTCCTCGTGCTTCGTCCCGCTCGGCATGGCCACGATCGCGAGCCGCGCGGGCTCCTTCCACTCCGCGACCGTTCGCTCGATCTTCCGGCCGAGCAGCCACGCGTTCCCGTCAAAGGGTCCGAGGGTCATCATCTTCATGCGCTGAAGCTCCTGCGTGCCCGGCGCCGGAGCGCGGGCTTCGGATCCAGGCCATCACCGACGAACCGCGTCGTGACGGTGATATCACGCACGAGGGAGGCCGCTCTACTCCTCATGGAGAGGCGCATGGAGACGCGCCCGCCGCCGGAGGGGCGCCCGCCGCCCGCGGCTGCTCGCTCGGGTGACGAGCATTGCGCAGCATCGGCTCAGCTCGGGTGCTGTGTTCGGGCCGCATACCTCCGCGCCGGAGCACCGCGCCCCGCTCTGCGCCCTGCGCGCGCGAGCGCGGCGTCGCGTCGGCGTCACCACGCGAGCGCGTGAGCGCCAGCTCTGCGTGCCCGCTCACATGCCGAGCAGCATCGGCTCCCGCTGCCGCACGAACCCCTCCACGAGCTGCCGCTGCTCGCCCGAGAGCCGCACGAAGCGCGCCCCGAACCCAGGCGGGCCCTCCTGCTCTGTCTCGCGCGTCCATTCGACCACCCCCACCGCGTCGATCTCGCCGCCCTCCGCGAACGGGATCTTGAGCGCCACCGTCGTCCCGCGCGCCGGCGGCGGCCGGAAGGTCGGCACGAAGATGCCGCCGTGGTCGACGACGTCGGCCGCGGGCGCCGTCCGGTAGAAGTTCGCCGGCGACGCCGCCCCGACCCGCGCCTCGAAGCGCGGCGGCGGCGGCTGGCTCTGCGGGCGCGCCGCCGCGCGGACCTTCTCGTCGAGCGACCGGAGCCCCTGCGCGAGCTCCGAGACCTGCGCCTCGATCGCCCGGATGCCGAACGCGCTCTGCGTCGTCGCCTTCGCGAGCGGCGCCACGAGCCGCTCCACCAGCGAGAGGTGGTGCCCCACGAACTCCGACACCGAGCGATCCGTCTCGACCTTCACGTCGACCCGCGGCTGCGCCGCCCCCTTGAGCGCCGCGGAGAGCCGCTCCATCTCGGGCGCGAGCCACTGCTTCATCTCCCGCGCCCGCGCGTCCCCCGCCTGCGCCACCGCGGCCGCCTTCCCGATCGCGCCGCGGATGCCCTCCAGCTGCTCGCCCAGCATCGACAGCGTGCCGGTCACGCGCACGACCGGGTCGTCCTCCTTGCCGCCCATGCGCTTGATCCGCACGAAGCCCTTCTTGATCTCGTCCCACCGCGCCGCCTGCTCCGGCGTCATCCGGCCGCGCAGCTCGGCGAGCTTGAGGAGGTTCTGCTCGGCGCCCGTCGTCAGCGTCTGCGACTCGCTCACGTAGTGATCGTCGATGAGCCGGTCGACCTCCTCGAGCGTGTGCGCGGCCACGACCTTCTCGGCCAGCTTGTTCATGTTCCGGTAGCTGCCCTGCAGCTTGAACGGCGGCTCCGTCCGGAAGGCGTCGTCCTGCGACGCGCTCCGGATGTACTCGAGGTTCACGGACAGGAGCACCTTCTGCACCCGGAAGAGCCGCTCGAACACGGCGACCATCTCCGAGACCTCCGCCGCGGAGTAGGCGTGCTCGAGCTCCGACGCGGCGATGGATTCGCCCTGCGCCATCCGGATGAGCTTGTGCGTGTCGCCCGGCGCCCGCCCGGAGAGCGGCGCGAGCGTCGGGTTCGACGTGAGCGCGTTCTCCAGGTAGCTCAGCGCGAACAGCGCCTCCTTGCCGTCGAGGACGTCGCCGAGGTTGTACGTGTCGGCCCGGTTCGACAGCATGTCGGGGATCTGGAACCGCGCGCCCGACTCCGTGTACGGGTTGCCCGCCATCACCACGCAGAACTTCTTGCCGCGCAGGTCGTACGTCCTCGTCCGGCCCCGCCACACGCCCTCGATCCGGCGCTGCCCGTCGCAGAGCGAGATGAACTTCTGGAGCAGCTCCGTGTTCGTGTGCTGGATGTCGTCCAGGTACAGCATCACGTTGTTGCCCATCTCGAACGCCAGGTTGATCTTCTCGACCTCCTGGCGCGCCGTCGCGTTCGGGGCCTCGGCCGGGTCGAGCGACGTCACCTCGTGGCCGAGCGACGGCCCGTTCACCTTCATGAACACGAGGCCGAGCTTGCTCGCGACGTACTCCATCAGCGTCGTCTTGCCGTAGCCCGGCGGCGAGATGAGCAGCAGCATGCCCATCAGGTCGGTGCGCTTCACGTCGCCCGCGGCGCCGAGCTGCTTCGCCAGGTTCGCGCCGACGAGGGGCAGGTACACCTCGTCGATGAGCCGGTTGCGCACGAACGACGTGAGCACCCGCGGCGCGAACTCCTCGAGGCGCAGCCGCTTCCGCTCCCGCTCCGCGATCTCGCTCCGCACCTTCCTGTAGGCGCGGTAGCGCGGCGCCCTCTCGTGCAGGAAGTCCTCGATCCTGCTCAGGAATTCGTCGAGCCGGAGCGCGATCGCGCGCTCCTTGATGCGCGGGTGCTGCCCGAGCAGCCCCTCGACGCGCGCCTCGGTGACGGCCCCGCTCGGCTCCCGCTCGATGTGCCGCTCCGTCACGACGACGACCGCTGCTTCCAGCGCGAGATGCTTGAGCGCAGGGTTGCTCGCGGCGAATCCGCGCAGCCACGCGAGCGCGAGCTCCAGCCGCTCGGCCGGGTGCTTCTCGAGCTGCCGCAGGTCCTCCTCGAACGCCGCCCGGCCCCCCTCGAGGTCGAGGCGCGCGAGCAGCGCGTCGCGCAGCGCGAGCGCCGCGTCGCTCGTCACGAACCGGGGGCGCTCCGCCGCGAGCTCCTCCACGAGGTACCGCGCCGCCACGCGCACGTCCGCCGCGCTCGCCTCGAGCCTGTGCGCCGCCGCCGCCGCGGCCACGCCCTGCGCGAGCTCGGCCGCGAGCGCCGCCCGCGCCTCGCTCTCGCCGAGCTGCGCCGCGAGCCGGCCGAGGCTCCGCGACCGCCGGTGCGCGAGGTCCCGGGCGCGCGCGTCGAGCCCCGCCCAGGTCAGGCAGGCGAGGGCCCGCGGCGCGCTCCCGAAGCGCAGGAGCCCCGCCGTGGACCGCAGCGCGAGCAGCTTCTCCAGGATCAGCGCCGCGTCCGCGTCGTGGACGCCGCGCTCGTAGCCCTCGTCGTGCCGGCCCTCCGCGTACGCGCGCACCGCGCCGAGCAGCCCGCCCGGGCCGAGCGACGCCTCGCGCAGCCGCTCGATCGACAGTCCGCAGAGCCCGCCCCGCCCCGCCTCCGCGTCCGCGAGCATCGAGCCCGCGAGGAGCTCGCCCCGGTAGACCTCGGGGGTCTCGCTCGCGAGCTCCTGGCCCCAGAGATCGCGCGCGCTCTCGAGCGCCGGGTCCTCGATCGGCTCGAAGAAGTCGGTCCCGGTGAGGTGCAGCGCGAGCCCGTCGCCGCGCGGGACCAGCGTGAGCTCCAGGGCCTGCGTGCTCACGTTGAAGCGGTGGCGGCCCAGCTTGATGACGTCGCCGCCGCCCTCGAACAGGTCCTCGCGGTCGCGCAGCGCCCGGAGCGCGTCCTGCCGCGCCGACTTGAGCCGCGCCTCGACCTCGTCCCCCTTCACGCTGTCGCCGAGCGCGTGGAGATCGGCCGCGAGATCGCGGAGCTTCGCGACCATGGCGTCGGACGCGAAGTACGTGTTGAGCTCGTCCACGCCCGGGAAGGTGCGCGCCCGCCGCGCCACCCCCTGGACGATCCGGTCCGCCGCGGCGACGAGGTTCGAGACGCGCCGCTGCCGCTCGTCGAGCAGCGCCTGTCGACGCGCCGCGATCGCGTCGTTCACCTCCTCGCGCTTGGCCGCGAGCTCGCCCAAAAATTCGTCGAACTCGCCGAACTTCCCCTCGAGCTCCTCGAGCTGGACGAGCAGCTTCGACAGCTCGGCGTCGCAGCGCTCGGGCGTGTCGCACACCGCGATCGCGCTCGAGACGCTCTGGCCGAACACCTTGAACTGCGCGCCGAACTCGGCGCGCCCCTCCGCGCCCCGCAGGTCCCTGCCGCGGGCGCTCAGCGTCGCGCGCGCGCGGTTCAGCTGCGCGTAGACCTCGCTGATCCCCTCCAGGATCCGGGTCCGCGCCGTGGGGTCGTCGACCTTGAGGCTCGCCACGATCTCGGCGAGGACCGAGAGCCCCTCGTTCACGGCGTCGAGATCGGCGGCGAACGGCGCGAGCTCGGGCGACTTCGCGACGGCCTCGATCTTCGCGATGAGGCCCGCGAGCCGGTCGGCCAGCGGGCGGAACGCCTGCTCGCCGAGGAGGAACGTCACGCACGCCTGGCTCACCTCGTCGGCGCGCGCGACGATCTCGGCCTCGAGCGCGTCGACGCGGCCGAGGTCCATGTACTTGAGCTCGCGGAGCGTGATGAGGTGCCCCCGCTGCCGCCGCAGCGCGGTCAGGGCCTTCAGGAACGCGTCGACGCTCGCCGCGTCCTCGGGCCGCACCCCGGAGAGCAGCTGCCGCTGCGCCGCCTCGGCCTCGGCGAGCGCGGCCGCGGCGCGCGCCTTGATGCCCTCGACCTTCTCGAACTCGTCGACGATGCTCTCGGAGACGCCCCGGAGCTCGTTCACGACGGACAGGAGATTGCCCGCCTCGGCGTGCCCGAGCCAGTAGTAGGCGTCGGTCATCCGCTCGGCGGTCCTGATGAGATCCTCGTACGTCTGCCGGGTCGGCGACCCGTCCAGCGCCGCGCGCCGCATGCTGAGCGCGTCGGAGATCCCCCGCACGAGGTCGGCGTTGCCCACCTTCGCGAGGTACGAGCCGTCGGTCGGCGCAGACGCCGCGAACTCCGCGGTCATGAACGGCGTCTGCCAGATCTGCATCGGGTGGACGCGGGTCGCCTCGTCGCTCGACGCCCGGAAGATCACCATCTTGCCGTCGTCGAAGAGGCTGTACCCGTGGCACTGGATCGGCGTCGCGATCTCCTTGCGGATCAGGTTGTACGGGAAGAGCACGTACCGCCCGTCCACGACCTGGTGGAACACGTAGAGCACGTCTTCCCCGTTCGGAGAGCGGACGACCCGCTCGAAGACGAGGCTCTCGGTGCTGCCCTCGAAGCGCTTCGTCTCGCCGGTGATGAGGTAGTAGCCGTTCGGGAAGACGATGCCCTGGTCCTCGGGGAGGCTCAGGCAGGCGAGGCCGATCGCGTCGATGCGCGTGACCTTCCGGGTGCGGCCGTTGTAGACGAGGTAGCGGTACGAGGGCTCCCGGAACGGCTTGATCTTGAGCAGGATGAGCGGCCCGAGCCGGGCGTACTGGATGTCGGCGTCGTCGAGCGCCTGGCCCGCGTCGTCGACCGGCTCGCGGTAGATGCCGAGCCCCGTGGTCGTGTTGTTCTCGATCTTGACCGTGAGATCGCCGCCGACCGTCTCGACGAAGATCTCGCCGAGGATCGCGACGTGCGGGTGCTTCCCCTGCACGTGGTCGTCGCGCGTGGTCTGGGTCCAGGCGAAGTCGTGGGCGCGCGGCCGGACGTTGTCCTCGTCGCCGCGCGCGTCGAGGTACCGGATGCGCCCGGTCGCGTCGATGCTCCACCGGAACACCTTCACGTCGCGCTCGGTCGCGCCGACCTGGAAGATGGCGAGCAGCCGCGTCTCGCCGCTGCGCCGCAGCTGGAGCAGCCGGGGCTCCTTGACGTAGCGGTGGAGGTCCTTGAACTCCTTGACGAAGCTGGGGTCGCCGAGGAACGCCTCGCCCTCGTCGAGCGGCACGTGGGTCAGGTCGAAGGCGCCGCCGTCCTTCGCGAAGCGGTGGAGGCTGAAGACGTCGCCGACGTCGACCTCCTTCAGCCCCATGAACACGAGGTAACCGACGAGCAGCTTGCCCCGGATGCTCACGATGTCGCGCGGCACGCAGTTGTTCTCGGTCCTGACGCGGGCGTTCTCCAGGAGCGCGAGGTCCGTGCCGCCGAACACCTCTTTTCGCCGCGCGTTGAGCGCCTCGGCGCGGCGGGCGAGCTCCTCGGCGCGCTCGACGAGCCGCCGCCGGATGACCTCGTAATTGCCCCCGTCCAGCGGCTCCGCCGCCTGCGGCGGGGACGCCCCCGCCGCTCGGGCCGCGCCGTCCAAGGCCCCTGTCGACACCATGCATGCTCCCTGTGGTCAGCCGAGAGGCCCGCCCCGCGTCGAATCCGCGCGGGCCTCGGCCTGCCCGCGGCCAGGTTACAGCCGTTCGCCGCGTCCGGGGGGCGAGATGGCGAGCGCGCGGCGGGGCCGGGACGTCTTCCGACGATGTCAAGCCCGAGCGCCGCCGCCGTCGTTCGCGCGCCGCCATGCCGCCGCGCCGCCGCGCCGCCATGCCGCCGCGCCGCCGCGCCGCCGGCGGATTCCGTCGCGCCCCGACGGGCGGCGCGTCGGGAACCCGCTATACCGTGAAATCCGCTTGCTCCACGCGGGTGGCTGCGTTGCGATGAGCGGGAACGAGGGCGACCCACATGTCGATGCAAGCGCGTGCCTGTGCGACGCGCGCTTACTCCGTCTCCAGCGGCGCACCTCGTCGCTCGAGGCGCCTCGCGGCGTGGCTTGGACAGCGTGACGACCTTCTGAAGCAAGTTGGGATGGTGGCGTCGATGGGCTTGGGAAAGAGACTTACTTCCGTGCTCCTCGTCATGCTCGCCGGTCCGCTCGTCGCCTGCGGTGGCGGCGGCGAGGGCGGCGGCGGCGAGGGCGGCACGGGCAGCGGCGAGGGCGGTGCGGGCGGCGGCGGGGCTTCAGGCACCGGCGGCGAGGACCCCAGCGGGGGCTTCGGCGGGTTCATGACGGTCGGATCGGGCGGGAGCGGGGGCGCCGGGGGCGATCCCTGCGAATCGCCGGATCCTCCGCCGGAGTGCGACGCGGTGGAGCCGGCGTGCGGCGACGGCGAGATCAACCAGGGGAGCGAGGCGTGCGACGACGGGAACAGCCTCCCCGGGGACTGCTGCTCTGGCGCCTGCAAGGTGGAGCCGTACTGCGTCTGCGAGCCCGGGGAGCTCTGTCACACGACGATCGTCTGCGGCAACGGGGCGGTGGAGCCCGGCGAGAGCTGCGAGGACGGCAACACCGTCTCGGGCGACGGCTGCGACGATCGCTGCCAGAGGGAGCCGGGCGACTGGGTCTGCCCGAGCCCGGGGGAGCCGTGCGTCCGGCTCCACTCGTGCGGCGACGAGCGCGTCTCGGGCGGGGAGAGCTGCGACGACGGGAACGCGGTGTCCGGAGACGGCTGCTCCGAGGTCTGCGCGCTGGAGGACCCCGGCAGCGTCACGTGCCCTGTCCCCGGGCAGCCTTGCAAGCCGGTCGAGCGCTGCGGCGACGGCCGCCTGCGGCCGACCGAGCGGTGCGACGACGGGAACACCGAGCCGGGCGACGGCTGCTCGCCGAGCTGCCTGGTGGAGGCCGGCTGGACATGCCCGGACGGCGTGCACTGCACGTTCACGGTCGTGTGCGGCGACGGCCAGATCGGCGTGGGCGAGGCGTGCGACGACCGCAACACGGTCTCGGGCGACGGCTGCTCGTCGACCTGCGCGCTCGAGGCCGGGTTCGACTGCGCGCGCGCGGGGAGCCGCTGCACGGCGGTCTGCGGTGACGGGCGCGTCGTCGAGGGCGAGGACTGCGACGACGGCGACACGAAGAATGGCGACGGGTGCGACGCCACCTGCAAGTGGGAGCCTGGCCTCGTGTGCCAGTCCGCGCCCGGCGGCTACGTCTGCCGCGATACTGTCTGCAACGACGGGACGAGGGAGGGCTCGGAGCCGTGTGACGACGGCAATGCCAACCTCGGCGACGGCTGCACGCCGTTCTGCCAGGTCGAGCCGGACTGCGGCGACAGCGGGTGCTCGTCGGCCTGCGGCGACGGGCTGCGCCTCGGCGGCGAGGAGTGCGACGACGGCAACACGAGGAGCGGCGACGGCTGCTCGCGCGCGTGCACGATTGAGCCGGGGTACAGCTGCAGGAACGATTCGACCCTGGGCGACGAGCTCCGCGTGCCGATCGTGTACCGCGACTTCAAGCACGACGCGCCGAACTTCGAGCCTGACTCCAACCCGCCGGACGCCATCGTCACGGGCATCGTGCAGCCCCTCCTGGGCGCCGACAACAGGCCCCAGTTCGCCGCGGCGCGACCGAACGCCTTCCTCACGAACGCCACCGATTTCAACCGCTGGTACAACGACTCGTCCCTCTCGAAGACGGTCGTGGACTGGCTCCCGCTCGCGCGTGTCGGGACGTCGAACGTGTTCCGCTTCGAGGATCACCTGTTCTTCCCGCTCGACGACAAGGGCTGGCAGGACCCGTCGGTGCCGGCGGCGCAGCGCGAGGCGAGCCGCGAGGCCCGCGATCCGTTCAACGACTGGGCCGTGGCGGGCAACCACAACTTCTACTTCACGAGCGAGGTCCGCACCTGGTTCGAGTACCACGGCGGGGAGCGGCTCGATTTCTACGGGGACGACGACGTCTGGGTGTTCATCAACAACCGGCTCCGCATCGACCTCGGCGGCATCCACACCCCGATGGGGACCGGCGAGGTCGCCGGCGTCGAGGACGATCGCGGGACGGTGCTCATGGATGACCTCGGCCTCACGGAGGGGCGCGTCTACGAGGTCGTCGTGTTCCAGGCGGAGCGCCACACCACGGCGTCGAGCTACAAGCTGACGCTCGGCGGCTTCAACGCGGCCTCGTCCGTGTGCGAGCCCGTGTGCGGCGACGGCATCGTCACGCCCGACGAGCAGTGCGACGACGCGCACGAGAACGGCCCGGGGTACGGGAAATGCTCGACGAGCTGCACGCTGGGGCTCTACTGCGGCGACGGGGTGGCGACCTCACCGTACGAGATCTGCGACGACGGCACCAACCTGGGCGGCTATGGCTCCGAGGCTTGCGCGCCGGGCTGCGTGGCGGCCCCCCGCTGCGGGGACGAGGAGATCGACAGCCAGTTCGGCGAGGAGTGCGACGACGGCGTGAACGACGGCCGCTACGGCGGGTGCACGCCGGAGTGCCTGACCGGGCCGCGCTGCGGCGACGCGGTCGTCCAGGAGCCCAACGAGACGTGCGACGACGGCGTGAACGACGGCCGCTACGGCGGGTGCACGCCGGAGTGCGGCGACGCGGCGAAGTGCGGCGACGGGGTCACCCAGGACGCGTGGGGCGAGGAGTGCGACGACGGCGTGAACGACGGCAGCATGGGCTGCCTCGGTTGCCGGATCGGCGCCGTCTGCGGCGACGGGAGCGTGCAGCGGGAGCTCGGCGAGGAGTGCGACGACGGCGAGAACGACGGCGGCTACGGCGAGTGCGCGCCGGGCTGCGTGTACGGCCCGCGCTGCGGCGACGGCGTGACCCAGGCGCCGCCCGAGCAGTGCGACGACGGCGAGAACGACGGCGGCTACGGCGAGTGCGCGCCGGGCTGCGTGTTCGGCCCGCACTGCGGCGACGGCGTGCGGCAGGCGGCGTTCGAGGCGTGCGACGACGGCAACACCGCGAGCGGCGACGGCTGCAGCGCCACGTGCCACAACGAGGTCCACTGATCCGGCGCGAGCCCTGACGGCGATGAGAGCGCGGCGGCTCGCCTGGGCCGCCGCGCTGCCCTCTCGACGGCTCAGGGCACGTGAACACGCGGGCCATCTGCCGCCGTGGGGCGCGATGCGGGGGGACCGCCGCCGCGTCGTCACGGCGCGGTCGAGCACGTGGAGGAGCTGCGCGCGGGTTGTGCTCGGCACTCCCATCGCCGAGCATGCCCGCATGGCGCGAACGGCCCCTTTTCCGAATGCGATGGTGATCCCCGGCATGAACCCCGGTGTCTTCATCCTCGGCGGCGGCGGGGGCGGCGGAGGCGGCAGCGGTCGCGGCGGAAATGGCCGTGGCGACGGCCAGGGCGGTGATGGGAAGAACGGCGGCGACGGCGCGCGCGGCGGCGGCAAGGACGCTGGCAGCTGCGGGCCGGGCAGCGGCGGCGGCTGCCCCAACCCCACGCATGGCAGCGGCGGCGGCACGCACGCGGGCGATCCGGTCGATCCGATCACCGGGCGCGTCACCACGGTGGCGGTCGTCGACCTCGCGCTGCCTGGCGCGATCCCGCTCGTGATCAAGCGCAGCTACAGCTCGGCGCTCGCCGAGGAGGATTGCGGCCTGGGCTTCGGCTGGACGCACTCGCTCGCGTGGCAGGTCGAGGAGCGGCGCCGCGGCCTGCGGGTGCTGGAGCCGCACGCGGCGGCGACGGAGCTGCCGAGGAAGCTCGATCCCGGCGAATCGGCGCGGCTCCCTTGCGGGGTGCTGACGCGGTACGCGTGGGGCTACGCGCTCGCAGCGGAAGGGCTGGCGTACCTGTTCGCGGAGCCGCGGGGCAGCCGCTGGCTGCTGAGCCGGATCGTCGACGTCCACGACAACGCCATCTCGCTTGCCTACGAAGACGGCCGCCTCGTGCAGGTCATCGACAGCGTGGGCCGTGTCGTGCGCGTGCGGCGGCACGGCGACGGGCGCATCGCCGCCTTCGAGGTCAAGAACGCCTTTGCGCAGGGTCGGTGGGAGACAAGGCGGCGGTACACGTTCGACGCGCGCGGCGACCTCGTCGCGGCCGAGGACGCCGTGGGGCACGCGCACCGCTTCGCCTACGACGAGGACCATCGCCTGGTGCGGCGGGAAGAGCCGGGCGGGCTCGTGGTGGAGTTTCGCTACAAGGACAGGCGCTGCATCGAGGCGTGGTGTCACCGCGAAGGCAATGACGCGCTCGACGGCGGCGTGTCGGGGGCCTTGCGCGACGGCTCGCGGGCGAAGGGGTTCCTGCACGTCAAGATCGACCACCACGACGGCGTGCTCACGGAGGTGATCACCTCGCGCGCCATCCGGCGGGTCGACGGCAACGCGTTCGGCAAGCTCGACCGGATGGTCTGGGGCGCCGGCGGCGGCGTGCATCTGTTCGGCTACGACGACACCGGCGCGCTGCGCGAGTACCGGGACGCGCTGGGGCAGGTCTTCCGCTGGGAGCGCGACGCCGAGGGGCGGCTCCTGGCCGAGGTCGATCCGGCGGCGAACAGGACCGCCTACGAACACGACGCGCGCGGGCTCGTCTCGGCCATGACCGACGCGCTCGGTGACACCGCGCGCTACGATCGCGACGCGCGGGGCGACGTGGTGGCCGTCTACGACGACATGGGATTCGTCGTCGGATTCACGTATGACGCGCGCGGCTTGCTGGTCGGCGCGACCCTACCGAACGGCGGCGAGACGCGCATGGAGTACGACGCGCTCGCGAACCGCGTCCGCGTCGTCGAGCCCGACGGCGCCGAGCGGCGCATCCGCTACGACTTCCTCGGCCGGGTGATGGGCTTCACCGACGAGCGCGGGCTCGAGACTCGCTTCGCTTACGACGCGTGTGGCAGGCTCGCGGCCGTGTTCGGGCCGGGCGGCGCGGTGACGCGCTACGACGTCGACGTCGACGGCAACCTGGCGAGGATCAGCGACGCCGACGGGCGCACGACCACGCTGCGCTGGGGCGGTTTCCACGTCGTAACGGAGCTCGTGCGGCCCGACGGGAGCACGGTGCGGTACCGCTACGACCGCGAGCAGGACCTGGTGCGCATCGTCAACGAGGCCGGCGAGGAGCACCGGATCGAGCGCGACGCCGAGGGGCGCATCACCGGCGAGCGGACCTTCGACGGGCGGGAGATCCGGTACAGGCTCGATCTGCTGGGCAGGATCGTCCGGAGGGAGTGCGGTCTCGAGCGCGTCGACCTGGAGTACGATCCGCTCGGCAGGCTCGTGAAGCGGAGCACCTCCGACGGGCGCGAGGACGTGTTCGAGTACGATCCGCTCGGCCGGATCGAGCGCGCGGTCAGCGGCGGCGTCGAGTGCGAGTACACCTACGACCGGCGGGGGCGGGTGACGACCGAGGTGACGCGGCGGGGCGCCGAGGTGCTCGCGGCGTTCGCGTGGACCTACGACGCCATGGGCAAGGCCACCTCCGTGCGCGGGCCGGGGGGCGAGATGAGCGTGCAGCGTGACGTCCGGGGGCGGCCGGTGGCCGTGCAGATCGGCGGGGAGAGCGCGCCGCTGCGCCTCGCCTACGACGCGCGCGGCTTCGAGGTCGAGCGGCTGCTGCCAGGCGGCGGCACGATCGCGACCGAGGTCAACGCGGAGGGGTGGATGGAGCGGCTGCGCGTGCTCGGCATGCCTGCGGCGCCGCGTATCGGGCCGGGAGAGCCCGCGTGGGTGGGGCCGCTGCCATCGCGCGAGACATGGCGTAAGACGTACGCGTGGTCGCCCGCGGGGCTGCTCCGCGCAGACGAGGATCGCGGCGGCAACATGGGAGAGCTGCTCCGCGATACGAACGGCCGCGTCGTCGAACGGCGCAAAGCCGGCAAGGTCCCGGAGCGGTTCCGCTTCACCGTGGCGGGGGAGATGGAGCGAGCCGGCGAGCAGCGGACGTACGCGCCTGGGGGGCGGTTGACGGCGCGCACCGCGGGACAAGAGACGGTGCGGTACGACTACAGCGAGCGCGGCGATGTGGTGCGGAAGCGCGTGAGCGAGCTGGACGGCGATGGGGAGGTGCGGCGCGAACTCGTGTGGACCTACGACTGGAGCAGCGATGGGCGGCTCACGCAGGTGCGGACTTCGGAGGGGAGGACGATCTCGTTGGCCTATGACGCCTTCGGCCGCAGGATCGAGAAGCGCGTGGCGCGGCTCGGGCAGGTCGAGAGCAGGACAAGGTATGCCTGGCGCGGCGATGTGATGGTGCACGAGTGCACCGAGCGAGCGCGGGATGGGGAGGCGCCTGTCGTGGAAGTGCGGAGCTACGTCACCCTTCCGGAGAGCGTGCTGCCACTCGCGCAGCGGGACGGCACGGCAGGTGCGCTCAGGTACTTCGTCCATGGCGTGAACGGGTTTCCGGAGGCGCTGTTCGAGGGCGACGGGAGCGTCGCGGAGGAGCTCGAAGCGGGGCTCTACGGCGACGTGCCGGCGGAGCAAGCAAGCATCACGCCTCTCAGGTTTCCGGGGCAATATGCGGACGAGGAGATGGGGCTCCACTACAACTGGCACAGGTACTACGACCCGGAGACGGGGGTGTACCTGAGCCCGGAGCCGATCGGGATCGAGGGTGGGATCAAGGCGTATGCGTATGTTGACAATTTCACGATAGATTGGGTCGATTTCAACGGCCTGGCGCGGATGGAGTGCACCATCACGCGGACGGATGGCTCGACGATAACGGCACCAAGCCGTGGGCGGCGCCGGAGCGAT
This sequence comes from Sorangium sp. So ce281, assembly GCF_051527395.1. Taxonomy (NCBI): domain Bacteria; kingdom Pseudomonadati; phylum Myxococcota; order Polyangiales; family Polyangiaceae; genus Sorangium; species Sorangium sp. So ce281. The sequence continues at coordinate 6,872,646 of NZ_CP150322.1, read as the reverse complement.
CTCCACCCTGCTGTTCAGGCGGCGCTGCCCCCATCGAACGCTCGCGGCCAGGACGCGAACGTCCAGCCACAGGACTGCGCAGAACCGCAGGCGCTGAGCGCCCATCTTGAGGACTGGGAGAACAGAACTGGCCTATCGTGCCGGCCAGGTGATCCTGACTGGAAGCAGCACCTGCGAAGAGCGATGGGTGAGATCAACCAGCGCGACGGCATCGCCTCATCCATGGCTGGAGTGCCACGCGCCTCGTGCCCCAATTGCTCACAGACGATCCCCCGCCTTTACGCGCTTGCGGGGATGAACCCGCCGAACGGCGTGATCGCGCCCGGGTACGGGAATCAGGAACGCAGTGGGACTCAGACAAGGACCACCAGACCCACGAGTGGCTTCCTCTCCGACCGCGGCAACCGTGCTGCCTCCAGCTTCAACGATCCCCGTAACCGCGGCGGGACTCCAGGACAGGCGCCCGGACGCAGCGGGCTCGGCACCTGGACATACGACGAAGAGCGCGGATTCTGGCATCGTCGTTGAACCGCTGAGCGCTCCCTCGGCGCTCGCTCACAAAGGCTCTGAGGAACCTATGTCATGGCAAATCCTAGCATGAGAGCAGAGCAACGAGGCCCACTCCCCGCGGGAGCATTCGAGCTCAATCTGGTCGAACCGAGCACCTCTCAGCACGCAACGCTGCGCATTCTCGGCCACACCTTCGGGCAGAGCCTCGCGGGCGGCGGCATTCATGGAACCAAGCATCATACATACGACAGCGCGATCGCGGCGGTGACGGTGTTCGAGCATCACGTAACGAAGCTCCTCGCATCAGGCTTCCGCCATCCCCTGCCGCCCCCTTCATCCTACACTGACGTCGAGTCGCTCATCGACGATGAGCCTGAAGAGCCCACAGGTTACCTGCTTCTGGCGGAGCTGCTCCGCGCATCAGGAGACCCGCGGGGCGAACTCATTGAAATTGAAGCTGCACGCCTTGGAGCGGACACACCGGATCTGCGCAAACGTGAGGATGAACTGCTGCGGGCGCACGGGGGCCGCCTCTTTGGTGCCCTCGACGATGTCCAGCACGCTCTTCCAGGCACCTTCTCGTACGAGCATTCCCTTGGGTTCGTTCGCGAGGCGACCGTGGCGGACGCCGACGCTGTTGCCCTTGCGGACGGATTTGAATCACTGCTGCTGCGCGCCGATCCACGCGACCTCGGCTTCGATCCCCGCGTCGAGCCGCCTGCACCCCACACGTACGCCATCCATGCGCTTCGCCGCTTGCTGCACCATCCTGCCGGACGCTTCATCCGCCGTCTGCGCATCGAGGTCCACGCGGAGCTCGATCCATTCGTTTCTTTCCTCATGGAGCACGGCCGTATCGACCGCGTCTCGCTCCTGACCGTTACCTCGCGAGCCGGAGGCGCGCTTGGACCCTCGTTGCCTGGATTGCTGGCCCTTGCCTGCTACGCCCGAGCGCTCGGCGGCTTGACCGCATCGCCGCTACCCCAGCTCGAGCGTGTCACGGTCCGCTGGGAAGCGGCGGGACTGTCCTCGGTTCTGGCTGCACTCAGCCGTGACCGCCTCCCGGCGCTTCAGCACCTCGCGTTGTGGGACGCTCCGCTCGACGCGAAGTCAACGAGCGCCATGCTCGACGAGCCGATCCTGGCACAGATCGGGAGCCTCGATCTCTGGTCACAAATCACGCCCCAACGCGGCATGTATGAGGCGCTGCTCGCGAGGCGGAGGGATCTGGCTCATTTGGATCGGCTCGTCCTCGCGCGTCATGGCGCACCCGCCGATCTCGTCGCTCAGTTTGCCGACTGGCCGGCCGTGATCTGGACGGACCGGACCCGCGCTGGCCTTGAAGCAGCGGATCGAGAGGCGATCGCCGGTTTCCCTCTCGGAGGATTCCTCTTTTAGCTTCGTGAGACCACGATAATTTCGAGAAGCTCGCTTCACCGTGGCCTCGGAGGGCACCTCGTCCCCTCGCACGTTCGGGAGCGATTCGCCGATGGGCCCGTCATCGAATTTGTGAGTCACGATCGCCGTGAGGTCATCGTGCTCGACATCGCCGTCTCCGGCTGGGCACGGGCACTCCTCTGATTCCCAAGGGGATCAATTCTGAGACTCCGGTGCGCCGGGCACCGAAGACGTCGAGGTGGGCCCGTCTCCGGAGCGGGAGCGCCGCTCAGGCGCGCGGGCCGCGCAGCTTCGCGAGCTCGTCGATGCCGAGCTCGCGCGCCTTCTGGGCCAGCGCCTCGATCTTCCTCTTCCCGTCGGCGTCGGCGCTCGGCAAGAGCGACGTCAGGAGCCCCGACAGCGTGCCGTCCGAGGGCTTTCCCCCGGGCGCGACGAGCTGCTTCAGGTCCTCCGTGACGCTCGCGTTGCCGTTCAGGTAGTCGCCGGCCAGGGCGCGCACCGTCGCGCTCTGGTCGACCAGCCCGTCGACCGACTGGCCCAGGGTGACCGCCTTGACGAAGCGATCGAAGAACGCCCCGTCGCCGCCGACGATGTTGATCTTCGCGTGCTCGAACGCCCCGTGCAGGATCTCGGCCTGCGCCTTCGCGATCTCGGCCCGGATGCGCAGCGACTCGAGCTCCACCGCCCGCTCCTTCTCGAGCCGGAGGCGGAACTCCTCGTGCTCGCGCCCGACGCCGTCGAGCGCCTTCATCGCCGCCGCCTTCTCCGCCGTGCCGGCCGCCTCGGCCAGGAGCCGCTGCTTGATCGCGGTCGCCTCGGCGAGGCCCGTCTTCTCCAGGGCGAGCGCCTCGGCCTCGCGCGTCCTCGCGGCCGCGAGCCCCTTCTGCTCGATGCCCGCCGCCTCGGCGAGCAGCCGCTCCTTCGCGACCGTCGCCTCGGCGCGACCCTGCTTCTCGATCGCCATCGCCTCGGCCTCCTTGACCATCACCCGCGCGAGGCCCTGCTTCTCCTCGCCGGCGGCGGCGGCGTTCATCTTCTCGAGCGCCACGCGCGCTTCGGCGAACCCCTGCTTCTCGATCGCCTGCGCGTCGGCCTCCTTCACCCGGATGCGCGCCAGCCCGTCGGCCGCGGCCTCGGCCTGGTGGCCCTCGGCGAGGCGGATCTTCGCGCGCGCGGCCTTGTCGCTCGCCTCGAGCTCGGCGTCGGCCGTGATGAGCTTCTCGCGCGCCCGGAACTTCGCCGCCTCCTCGCTCGCCTCCGCGCCCTTGAGCTGCTTGACGAGCTGCTCCTGCGCCTCGGCCTCCGCGTTGATGCGCGTCACGTCCTTGAGGCGCGTCGCCTCGGCCACCGCGCGCACGTCCTTGATGCGCTCCTCCTCCTCGGCCACCGTCTTCTCGACCGCGATCCGCGCCCGGACCACGTCGGCGATGTCCTTCTTCTGGACCTCGAGCTCCTTCTCGCGCGCGATCTGCTGGAGCGTCACGTCGCGCTCGCGGCTCACGATCTCGAGCTGACGCGCCTTCTCGACGCGCTCGGTCTCGACCGCGACCTCCCGCTCCTTGTTCTTCTGGGCGACCGAGACGCCGCGCTCCTTCGCCTCGCGGGCGACGAAGGCCTCCTCGTCGTTCTTCTCCTGGAGGAGCACCGTCTTCTTGCGCTCGTCGCTCAGGATGCGCGCGGCCTCGTTCTGCTCGCGCGCCTGCGCCACCGCGATCTCCTTGGCCTTCTTCGCCTCGGCCTCGGCCCGGCGCTGGTCGAAGCGGAAGATGGCCTCGTCGGAGTTCAGGTTCTGGCTGCCGATCTCCATCCGCTCCTTCTGGCGGAGCTCGTTCGTCAGCACGTTCTGCGCGACCGTGAGCTCGGTGATCTTCCGGATGCCCTCGGCATCCATGATGTTGTCCTTGTCGAGCAGCTCGATGGGCGTCTGCTCCAGGTAGTCGATCGCCGCGTCGGCCAGCACGAACCCGCTCAGGTCCTTGCCGATGACGTCGATGATGTCGTCCTTGAACTTCTGCCGCTCCTTGTAGAGGTCCTCGAAGTTCAGGCGCTTGCCGACCGTCTTGAGCGCCTCGGAGAACTTCGCGGCGAAGAGCTGCTCGAGCGTCTCCGGGTTCGACGCGCGGACGCAGCCGATGGTCCGCCCGACCGTGCGCACGTCGTCCTGCGTCTTGTTCACCTGCACGAAGAAGGTGACCTTGATGTCCGCTCGGATGTTGTCCTTGCAGATGAGGCCTTCCTTGCCGCGCCGGTCGATCTCGATCGTCTTGACCGAGATATCCATGTACTCGGCGCGGTGGATGATCGGCAGCACCAGCGTCCCGGTGAAGGTGACGATGGGCTCCTGGCCTCTCGTGTTGATGATCAGCGCCTTGCCCTGATCCACCTGGCGGTAGAACTTGGCGTACATCACCAGCATCCCGAGGGCGACGAAGGCGAGGACGCCGACGAGGACGATGACTAAGGGGACGGTCACAGGGGGCACGCGGAGCTCCTTCGCGTTTCGGTGGAGGGGAGGGCGCCGGCCCCCGCGTTCACGTCGGTGAGGGTCGGACGGCCAGGCCCGCTCAGAGCCGGGGCGGGGGCGGAATGACGCCCCCTCGGGGACGAGCGTACACGAAACCGCCCGCCCGACAGCGGCGTTCAGCGGCGGCGCCCGCGCCGGCGTTCAGCCGCGGCGCTGCCGCTCGTCCGCTGCGCGCGCCGCGGGCGCGTCGTCCTCCTCGACGCCGGCCGGGCGTGCCTCCACGCGGGACGCACCCCGCTCGGCCAGGGGAGGGGGAGGGCCGAGGAGGGCGTCGAGCGGCTCGACGCTGAAGACCTCTCGGTCCGGGTCCCAGCTCACGAGCAGCGCGCGGTCGCCCCGGCGGAGCGCGCCGGGCGTGTCGCACCGGACGTCGAGGATGTGGCTCGCCCCGCCCTCGTCGATCGTCGCCTGGCCGAAGCGCTCGTCGACGCGCCCGGTGGAGACGACGCACACGCGGCCCACGAGATCCTTCTTCGACTGGGCGTGCCGGGTCACGAACAGCGGGCCGAGCGGCCGCACCGCGAGCGAGGTCGAGATCACGGCCGCGGCGAGCGAGCCGGCGAGCACCGCGGCGCCGAGCGTCCAGCGAGGCAGCCCCCAGCCGAGCCAGAGCGGCTCGACGAGCACCGTCGACAGGGCGCTCGTGAACCAGCCGAACGTCGCGATCAGCGTGAGCGTCACGGTCGCCGGCACGCGGTGGAGCTGGAGCGCGGCGAGGAGCGAGCCGGCATCTTCCGCGCCGCCGGCCCCGTCCGCCGTGCCCGTGGCAGCGCCCTCGAGCGAGCCCTTGGCGGCGCCTTCGAGGGCGCCCTTCGCTGCGCCTTCGAGGGCGCCCTTGGCTGCGCCTTCGAGGGCGCCCTTCGCTGCGCCTTCGAGCCCGCCGAGGTCGGGGGCAGCGTGGCCGTGGGCGCCGCCGAGCAGGTCGAGGTCGACCGCGCCCAGGAGGACGAACAGCCAGTAGATGAGCGCGAGCGCGAGCGCGACCGTGAAGATCACGGCAGGGAACGCGAGCGATGCGGCGAGCACCTCGGCCATAGGCAGACGCGAGCAGGGTGCAGGATGCGGCGCCTGCGACCGGCGTCTCCGATAGGATCACAAGGAGGGGAGGGATGGGGCCAAATTCGGTCGCCCGGCGTGCGGCCGAAAAGACTTGACATGCATGGCCAGGCGCCCGTCGCGAGCCTCCCTGCAGGGGGCTGCCGGGATCGCACAACCAGGATGCGATACGGCCCTCATGGAAAGGTGACGCCGGCTCAACAAGTATCCGTGCGCCGAGCGCCGTGGCTCAGCGGGCTTCGTGGCTTTCGAGGCTCGAGAGCACGCTGAGGTCCTCGGGCCCGCCGAAGACCGGCGCAGGCACGCCGAGGATCCCGAGCTCGAGCAGTTCCCCGAACGACCTCGCCGAGATCGCGAAGTAGCCGGTGCACCGGGAGGCGTTCAGATCGGGCCTCGCGCTCGTCAGCGCGTCGAGCCGGCGCGCGCGCTCGTCCAGGAGCGCGCCGACCTCCCGCGGGCGCGAGCCATGTTCGGTGAGCGCCGCGTACCCGATCCGGACCCGCGGCTCGTCCTTCGGCAGCCTCGCGAAGGCGTCCCGCGCCTCCTTGTGAAAACGCTCGGGCACGATGCAGAGCCCCGCGTGATCCGGGATGAGCCAGCCCTTCGACAGCGAGGCGAGGAGGATCGCGCTCTCGTCGTCGAGCAGCGCCCGCGCCTGCTCCGTCGGCGGCGTCGCATAGGCCGAATCGAGGATCAGCATGCGCCGCTCGTCCGCGCGCGCCCAGCGCCGGAGCCGGGCCGCTTCGAGCGGCGACAGGTGCGAGCCCCACGGCTTCAGGGGCTCGCAGATCAACACCGCGTCGAGCCCGTCGAGGGCAGGTAACCCGAGGCGCGTAGTCCACGGGACGAGGGTCGCTCCCGCCTCGGCCGCGAGCTGCTGGTAGACGGGGTAGACGTCGGCGGGGACGCCGACGCGCGCTTCCCGCTTCGCGAGGAGCCCGAACAACGCGCGGAGCGAGCGACGGATACCATGGCTGACCTGCGTGCGCGGCTTGAGCGCCTGCGGGAGCTCGAGGTGCGCGAGGAACCGCTCCGCGAGGTGACAGCGATACGGCGCCTCCGGGTGGGTCGAGGGCGCGATGACCGGGAAGAAACGCGCGAGGCTCCGGTAGACGTTGAGCTCCGAGAGATCGACGAGCGAAGGGCGCGTGGCCCTGAGCTCCGCGCGGCGGGCGAGAAACGCTTCGTGCTTCATAACGTGGAGCTCGGATCTTCCAGGGAGGCGAGGCAGGACCCGTCGGCCATCACGTTCCACGAGCGGACGATGCCATGTGTCCGTTCCCAGCCGACCGATGGCTCGGTGTAGGCCGCCACGCGGAGCACGCGGCCTCCCATGGTTCCTTCGAAGACCGGGCTCCCCCAGGGGAGCTCCGCGCGTCGCTCGAAGCCGAGGTCCGCGAGCGTGTGGAGCACGAGCGAGAGAGGCACCTGGTTCGCCTCGCAATACCGGTTGGCCGCGCTCGGCGCCCACGGGTTCTCCGAGAGGCTCGAGACGTAGAGCTCCTTGAAGCACACCTCCTGAAACCCCTCTCCGGCGCTCCGTTCGAGGTAGGCGCGCACCTTCGCGGCGTCGTCGACGCCGCCGCGCTGGAGCACGCAAATGGCCCGCGTGCGGAGGCCCGGCGCGCTCCCCAGCGCGCCGGAGTCGACCTCGATCCCCAGGATGCGCGCGTCGTCTTCGCGCGTCACGCCGTGCCGGCTCACCGCGAGGGTGGTGAGCCCTGCGTCCCGGAGCCGCTCGAGCTGCGCGAGGTCGAGGCGCGCGCCGTTCGTGATGAGGAGGGTCTTCGGTAGCAGCTCGGAGAGGCCGTGAACGAGCGCGCGGAGCCGCTCGGGCTCGAGCAACGTCGGCTCGCCGCCGCCGGTGATGACGGCGCGCTCGGCGCCGCGCTCCTTCGCGCGCTTCGCCCAGTCGACGTAGCGCTCCAGCGTGGCGCTCCGCTGGCGCGCGAGATCGGAGACGCTCGCCTTCGAGAAGCAGAATGCGCAATGCGCCTGGCAGGCATTCGCGACGGGCAGCACCGAGAGGCTCCGCGGCCGACATCTCGCCCAGTCGATGAGGCCGGCGTCATCGAGGCGAAAGGCCTCCGCGGTGATCTCCTCGTGCCGGGTGGGCACGAGGGCGCCATGCCCATCGACCCACGCCACGCCGCTCAAAGGGATCTCGCTCGACGGCCAGCGCCAGCCGATGCCCGTGCCCGTCACGTCGTTCGGGCGCATCGCGTCGGGCCCGACGGGGAGCCGCGCCCGCAGCGCCACGACGCGATCTTTCGGCCGCCCGAGCCTCGTCACGAGCCTCCGCGCCTTCTGGAGCCCGGGCGCAAAGGGCTCGTCTTCCTTCAGCATGTAGAAAGCGTCGGGGAAGGTGGATTCGCGGATCAACGCCTTCGAGTAACGCATCCCGTAGCGATCGAAGCCCCGCAGCCAGTTCGACAGCGGAATGAAGGCAACGAAGGGGACCATGATGGACGACATGGTCGATGAGTCACCGAGTCGAGTCAACCGGACTCGATGGGGCGGCCGTCCGCGGCGCGGGCGAAGCCGGCGCCGGCCTCGAGGACCAGCTGGCGCCGGTCAGGAGAGCGCCCTCGCAGCGCCGCCGCTCCGGGGAAACTTCCCGCAGAGTGCTTGAGCACCGACCAGCTTGGAAACCAGGGGAATGAACCGCCAAGAACGCCAAGGACGCCAAGAAGACAATAAAATCTTGGCGTTCTTGGCGTCCTTGGCGGTTCAATTTCTTGCTGTTTGCATGCGACTTCAACCCGTTTGTCGCGCTAGACGTGGCTGCGGCGGCTCCCGCCGCCACGGGTGCCACGCGCTCGGCCCGCAATCGACCGCTGCGCGGCGGTCCGCCCACCTTGGCCATTCGCGCCGGAGCTCAGGAGGCGTTCCGGCGCGAATCGTTGTTCTTCGCCTCCGGGGGTGACGTCGCGCCGATGGAGGTCGCGGAGCCCGCCGTGACGCCGCTCGTGCCCGCGGCCACGCGCTCGCTCGACGACGACCCCGTGCTCGTCCTCGCCTCGCCCTGCTGCGGCTCGCGGTAGAGCCGGATCTCGTTCCGCACGTCGACCACGCCCGAGATCCGCTCGGCAAGCGCCTCCAGCTGGTGCTTGAAGCGACGCTCGCGGACGGTCCCGGAGAGGACGACCTCGCCGCTCTGCACCTTCACCTCGACGTCGCTCGCGTCGAGGTCCGGCTGATCGGAGATCTGGTCGCAGAGTTCCTCGCGGATCCGCTCGTCCGAGCGCTTGTACCCCTTGGGCGGGCGACCACGCGAGCCGCTGAGCCCGCCGCCCTGTCGAACGGTCTGGAGGAAGCTCCGGTCGCCTGAGGCCTGTCCGCCGGATCCCTGTCCGCCGTAGGGCTGAGGGGAAGGGCCTTGATCGCCGCCGAAGGACGACCCGTGGCCTTCGTACCCGCGTTGCTGTCCTGGCCGCTCGTTCCAGCCGCGCTCGTCGTCGGCCCATCGCCGGAGGCCGCCGCGGGCTCCGTATCCTTCGTGCTGGACTCCGCCCAGGCCTCCCTGGCGACCGAAGCCGCCCTGGCCGCCACCAGATCCACCCTGGCCACCGAATCCACCCTGGCCTCCGAGGCCGCCCTCACTGCCCTGGCCGCCGCCGAAGTGGCCCTGTCCGCCGAAGCCGCCCTGGCCAACCTGGCCGCCGAATCCACCCTGGCCACCGAAATAGCCCTGACCGGCGCCATGACCGCCCTGGCTGCCGCCGAAGCCACCCTGTCCGCCGAAGTGCCCCTGTCCGCCGAAGCCACCCTGTTCGCCCAAGCGGCCCTGTCCGCCGAAGCGGCCCTGTCCGCCCTCATCGCCATAGGCGCCCTGGCCACCGGCGAATCCACCCTGGCCGCGGCCGAATCCCTCTCTGCCGTGGCCGCCGAAGTGGCCCTGTCCACCGAAGCCGCCCTGGCCGCCGTCGAGGCCGCCCTGGCCGCGGCCGAATCCGCCCTGGCCGCCGCCGTAACCGCCTTGGCCGCCGCCGAAGCCGCCTTGGCCGCCGTAGCCGCCCTGGCCGCCGCCGAAGTGACCTTGGCCGCCGTGACCGCCCTGGCCGCCACCGAAGCTGCCCTGGCCGCCTCCGAAGCCGCCCTGGCCGCCGCCGTGGCCGCGCCCGGCGTCAAGATCGTCGCGACCTCCTCGCTGGAAGTCATCACGCTGGCCGCCCCAGTCCTTACGCTGGGCGTCTTCGCGCTGCCCCCCGGCGCGATCCTGTCGGCCTTCCCAGCCGCGTTCGCCGCCGTGGCCGCGCCAGCTCGGGTCGCCCTCGCCGCCGCGCTCGCCCTCGTGGCCGCGTCCGACAGACTCTCGCTGATCGGCGCGACCGCGGAGATCATCGTGACCTCCGCGGGAATGGCGCCGATCGTCTCGCTGGAGGACTTGCTCGTAGTTGCCACGATGCCCGTAACTAGCATCCCCGCTCGCTCCACGCTCGCCACGATATCGCTCATCGCCTCGCTGACCCTGGGTTGGCCCAAACCGCTCGTCGTCGCGCCCCGGCCCATCGTTATGTTCCTCGTCGATCCATCCCTGACGATTCGGCATGACTCCTCCGCCTTTCTTGCGAGGAGAGCGACACGGCAGCGAAACTGGGCCGCTCCTCTCCGGTGATCCAGCCGACGCTCGGGCCACGTTCGGGCGACGCACGAGCGTGCGGGAGGACAGCCGTATCGGGCCGCCTGTCGTGCGTGCCTGTCCGGCGCCGCGTGGGCTGAAGAGCCAGGGCCCCGACGCCCCGGCGCGATCCGAGCATCGCAAGGGGTGTTCCAGGACGGCGAGGGCGGTATTTCGCTCCGTTCTCAGGGAGATTTCACCCGGTCAGGCCCGCTGCGAGGCGCGATGCGCCCCATGCCGGATCGACCAAACCGTCTCACAGAGACGTTGTGCCACAGTGACGACGTCATGACTTAGGGCTTCCCCTGAAGGCGACTCGGGAGCCGGCGGACGAGCTCACATGACTCTCCGGGCCGCGCGCCGGCGTCGCTCGCCGAGGTGTCGATTCAGGCCATCCGATCTCGACCACCACGCCGCGGATGAGCCCGCCTCATCGATTGCCGATGAGCTTCCTCGAACGCCGCACGCTCGCGGGCGCCCCACGAAAGGCGCGAGAGGCGAGGACCGAAAAGCGGAGCGACGACGGGCGAGCAGCGACACGAGCCGGGAGAAACAAGAGCGAGGCGGAAGGCGAAAAAGTTGACCATCGCGGTATACCGGCCGGACGCTCGGCAGATCACGGCGAGATCCGCGGTTCGCGTGTTCGCGTGAGGGCGGGAGACCGGCCCGCTCCTCACCGAAAATCCATGCGCTCGCCGCGCGGCCGCGATTACCCTCGCGCCTTCCTCGGAGCTCCCATGCCGGCCCAGCGAAGCGTGACGAAATGGCTCGAGCGAGCCCCTGCGCCGGTGTTCACGGCCTTCGCCGTGATCGCCGCGTTCTCGACCTACTTCTGCATGTACGCCTTCCGCAAGCCGTTCGCGGTCGGCTCCTACAAGGGGATGGTCGCGCTGCCGCTGCTCCCCGCGCTCGATCTGAAGAGCCTCTACATCATCGCCCAGGTGCTCGGGTACTGCGCCTCCAAGTTCCTTGGCATCAAGGTCGTCTCCGAGATGCCGCCCGAGCGGCGCGCGCTCGCCATCCTCGCGTGCATCGGGGTGAGCGAGGTCGCGCTCGTCCTGTTCGGGCTCGCGCCGGCCCCGTACGCCGCCGTCTTCCTGGCGCTGAACGGCCTGCCCCTCGGCATGGTCTGGGGGCTCGTCTTCGGCTTCCTCGAGGGGCGCCGCGTGAGCGATCTGCTCGGCGCCGGCCTCTGCGCCAGCTTCATCGTCGCGAGCGGCTTCGTAAAGACTGTTGGCAAAATCACGCTCGGCTGGGGGGTCCCGGAGGTGTGGATGCCCGCGGTGACGGGGGCCCTCTTCTTCCCGCCGCTGCTCTTCTCGGTGTGGATGCTCGCGCAGATCCCGCCGCCCTCGATGGACGACGAGGCGCTCCGGACCCGGCGCGCGCCGATGGACCGCGCCGCGCGGCGCGCGTTCGTCCGCGCGAACGCGGGCGGGCTCGCGACCCTCGTCCTCGGCTACGTCGTCCTCACCGCCTACCGCGATTTCCGGGACAACTTCGCCCGCGAGATCTGGGACGCCCTCGGCTACACCGATCAGCCGGCCATCCTGACGACGGCCGAGATCCCCGTGGCGATCGGCGCGCTCCTCTCGGTCGCGGTGATGATCGGCATCCGCAACAACCGCGCGGCGCTCGTCGCGATCCACGGCGTGATGGTCGCCGGGGCGGCGCTCGCGGGGCTGAGCACCGCGCTCTACCAGGCGGGCGTCATCGGCCCCGTGGCCTGGATGATCAGCGTCGGGCTCGGGCTCTACGTGGGGTACGTCCCGTACAACTGCGTCCTCTTCGACCGGCTCATCGCGGCCGTGGGCTCGGTGGCGACGGCGGGATTCCTGATCACCGCGGCCGACGCCTTCGGCTACCTCGGGAGCGTGGCGCTCCTGCTCTACAAGAGCTTTGGCCAGGCGAAGCGCTCGTGGCTCGAGTTCTTCCTCGGCTTCAGCTACGCGACCGCGCTCGTCTGCGGGGCCCTGTTCGCCTCATCCGCGGCGTACTTCTGGCTGCGCACCCGCGGCCCGTCCCCCACGGTGCGGCGCGCGGCGCTCGACGCATGAGCGCGCCGCCCGGTGCCGGCCGCGCAGGCGGGCGCGCGGCGCGGGCGAGCGTGGAGGGCGCGGCGCGGGGGAGCGCGCGGCGCGGGGGAGCGTGGGGGGAAGGGGCTCAGTTGATCGGCGGGATCTCGGTCTTGCAGCCGACCTGGAGCTGGACCTGCCCGCCCGCCTGGAAGTGGGTGCAGGTCGCGGGGCACATCACGATCTTCGTCGGCGTGCCGCCGGTCGTGGGGTCGACGTCGTAGTACCAGCCGCCGGCGGTCGCGTCGCAGCGCGCCTCGCTGGCCACGTAGAAGATGGTCGACGGGTCGGCGCCCTCCGGCGGCGTGTGCTGGACGTTGAGCGTGCCGTAATCGAGCGTTTGCCCCGCCGACGGCGCCGGGACCTGGTACTCGCACGCGAGGCTCGTCCCGCGGATCTCGCTGAGCGCGTCGAGGAACGCCTGCGTCACGTCGGAGCTCGTGTCGATGAAGTAGGCCGACGTCGTCCCGCCGCCCTCGGCGATGCGGTTCATCGTGGCCTGGGCGCCGTCGTCGTCCCTGCCGAAGACACCGATGACGAAGGTCGAGATGCTCGGCGAGCCGCCCAGCCCCTCGGCCGCGATCTCCGCGATGCCGTCGGCGGACGTGGGATTGCACTCGGTGGGCATCCCGTCGGTGGCGAGCACGGTGACGACCCTGTGGGTCGGGTTCGCCTGGGCGTGGGCCCGGGCCTGGGCGATCGCGCCGGACAGGGCGCCGGCGGTGGGCGTGCCTCCGTCGGGAAATGTCTGGCCGATCGACCCGATGAGCTCGTCGGCCCAGGCGGCGTCGAGCGGCGCGATCGAGACGGCGGGCGTCGCGTAGTCCTCGGTGACGCACGAGTACGGATGCGCGCAGGTGCTCCGGGACACCCTGCTGCACGTGCCCGCGCGGTTGGGACAGCGCTCGCCGATGTCGCCGCAGACGACGTTGCTGTTCTGGGAGCATACGCCGATGTCGATGCACGCGTCGCCGTCCGGGCAGTCCGCGTCGGCGGCGCAGACCTGGAGGCCCGTGCGGGCGTCGAACGAGCTGCGACAGGCCCGGAGCGCGCACGGCCCGCTGACGCCGCACTCCTCGTTGGTCCTGCAGCTCATGGGCTGGCCGGGGTTCAGCAGAGGGAAGTACTGGAGCCCGACGCCGAGCCCCTCCGACTTGGGGTCGGTGAAGAAGGCCTCGAGCGCGTCGGTCACGGCGGTCCACTTGGTGCCGCCGGTCGCGAGCCGATCCCTCATCGACCCCGACGAGTCGAGCATGATGTAGAGGTCGAGCGGCACGAGCTCCGCCGTTTTCGTCTCCCCGGCGCACGACGCCTCGCCGCCGGCGCCCTCGCCGGCGCCGCTGCTGGGCCCGGTGGTGATCTCTCCAGGCCCGTCGGTGCCATATCCGGTGCTCGTCACTCCGCCTGTTCCCGGGCCGTTCCCCGAGCCGTTCCCCGAGCCGTTCCCCGGGCCTGTCCCCGAGCTGGCCCCGGCGCCCGCTCCGCCGGCTCCGCCGGCGGAGACCGAGCCATCGGTCCCCCCGCACGCCGCGAAGATCACGCTGATCCCCGTCGCGGCGAGCGCCACCATCGCTGACCGGTTCCTCATTCGAAGAATCGAAACACCCTGGAAGCGCTTTGTCGAGCGTGTTGACTCGAACCCTCTGTCCGCGCTCCGGCTCGGTGTGGGGCGGGGTGAGACGCTTCCGTGGAAGTCAGGTGATAATGGCTGCGCTCACCGTGTGCTTGCGGGCACAGGATTGCTCCGAAGCACAGGATTGCTCCGGCCCGCAAGGTGCTTTGGAGCACATGGCTGCTCCGGAGCGTAGGGCTCCGCCGGAACGCGAGGGGCTTTGGCGTACAGGGGGGCTCCGGCGCGTGGCGCTTCGCCGGAATGCAGGGGCGGTAGCTCCCGGGGGCTCCGGGGGCGGCGGGGCGCCGAGCTCAGGGGTGCTTCTTCGGACCGACGAGGCTGCGGAGGACGGCGCGGGCGACCTCCGTCCCCGTCGCGTCGCGCAGGCTCACCGGGATATCGTACTCCCTGCGCTCGCTGGTCTCCGGCAGAGGGCACTCGCAGACGGCGCGGATCGTCCCGCGGGCCTTCTTCACGTACTCGATCGAGAGGCCCGCGACGATGAACCGGGCGTCATCGGGCAGCGCGTAGGACAGCGCCGTGTTGCCGGTGAGCTCGGCGAGGTTGACGAGCGCGACCGCGTGCACCGAGCGGAGGTGGTTGCGCAGCCCCGGCCGGTCGCGCATCGACACCTCCGCGCGGCCGCGCTCGAGGACCTCGACCTCGGCGCGGATCGTCCCCGTGTACGGGGCCATCGCGCCGATGAGCCGGCTGAACAGGCGCTTGCCCCCTGGCAGGGGGCTCAGCTTGTCCCAGACGTCGCGGATGGTGTTGCGGCGCGAGCTCGCCGCGATCGATGCGAGAGAGAAGTCGGTGAGCTTCATGCGCTGGATCCGCGGGGCGGGGGCGGCAGCCTGCCTCGAATCGCGCGCGGGCGCACCCGGAATCCCCGGCCAGCCGGCCAGCCGGTGCGTCCCGGCGCCTCCGCGCGCCGCACCCTGGGCGCAGCACAGATCATTCGTCGCATGAATTGTATTTAACAATTCTATTCGATAATCGGATGGCTCCGGAGCGCCCTGGCGCCCCGTTCTCGCGAGGATTCTGCGGCATTTCCGGCCTCCGGACGCCCGTGAGCAGCCGTCCGGCCTCCGGTCCATCGCGCGCGGCCTGCTTCGGGCGGCAATCTGCCGTCCGTGCCCGGAACTGGACTTGTGTATGACAAGACCTCGACGTCCGGGCCAAGGCGGCCCACCCGAGAAAGAGCGCGCGTTCGAGCTTCTCTTTCGTGAGCAAACCTCCGCGCTCGTAGGGCGCTGGTTGACGGGTCTGGGGGTCCCGCTGCGTGATCGCAAGGACCTCGCCCAGGAGGTCCTGTTCGCGGCGTACCTCAGCTTCAACAAGTACAACCCCGAGATCTCCCGGCCCGAGCGCTGGCTGAACAGGATCACGGTCCACACGGCCTCGCACTACCTGCAGCGGGCCCAGCACCGCTACGAAGAGCTCGTGCCCGACGATGAGCTCCCTCCCCTCATCGACCCCGCCATGACCTCGGAAGAGCTGCTGATCTCGGATCAGGAGCGGCTCGTCGTGCTGGAGCTCATGCAGCAGCTCGACGCCGACGCGCACTGGATCCTGGTCGGGCACGATCTCCACAGCACCCCGATGGCGGATCTCGCGCAGCAGCGCGGCATCCCGCTGTCCACCGCGTACAAGTGGCGCGCGCGCGCCGTCCGCCTGTTCCACGCCATCGTCCTGAAGCGCCGGCGCGAGGACCGGAAGAGGGAGGGCTTTCGCCTCGTGCTGCCCCTGGATCTGGCGGCGCTCCTCGCCACCGCGCGGATCTCGCCGCGCGTGCCCGACGACGTCCGGGCCTCGATCCTCCGCGGCGTGCAGGAGTCGGTGGGGGCGCTCAAGGCGGGCAGCGCCGGGAACGCCGCCGGGGGCGCCGGCCGGGCGCTGAGCGACGCCGTGACGTGGCTCAAGGGCCTCGCGAAGCTCGTCCAGCTGCCGACCCTGGGCGTCGCCGCCCCCGTCGCGGCCACGGCGGCGGCGGCCACGGGGGCGGCCTGGCTCGCGCTCCAGGCCCCGGAGCCGCCGCCTCCGCAGGAGGTGAGGCACGTCGTGCCCGCGCTCGTCGCCGCCATGCCGCCGCGCCGGCCCGCCGAGCCGCCGGCGCCGCCCGTCGCGCCGCCGGCGGCCCCGGCGCCCGTCGAGGCGCCGCGGCGGGGCCCCCCGGCCCTGCGGCGAGCGCGCGTGCCGCCGCCCGATCGGGGGGAGCGCGCGCCGGCGCCGGTCGCCGCCGAGCCGATCGAGAAGCTCGAGATCGAGATCGACGGGCCCGGCAGCCATCACGACATCGCCCTGTTCGACGCGGTCACCGGGGCGCTGCAGGCGCGCGATCCGGACCGGGCGATCGCGGCGCTCCAGCGCTACGAGCGCGAGATGCCGAACACCCTCTTCGCGTCGGAGCGCAAGGTGCTCTGGATCCGGGCGTTCGTGATCGCGAGGCGTTACCCGGAGGCGCGCGCCCTGCTCGAGGAGGTGCGGCTCGATACCGCGATCCCACGGCAGGCGATCGAGGAGCTGGACGCGATCCTGAACCGCCGGTGAGCGGGCGACCGGGCCGCCGCGCGCCCTGCGCCGCGGCGGCTCAGTCGCCGGCGTAGGTGCCGAAGCTCGCCCGGCCGCCCGTGGAGACCTGCGGGGCGGCCTGGCCCACCTGCACGACCGCGGACACGAACGCGGCGGGCTTGAGCCCCTCGTCGGGCCCGGCCTCGTTGGTGATGTACTCCAGCCCGAGCCCGGCCAGGAAGCCGAACGACGTGGTGTTGCCGCCCGAGCCGAGGATGGGGATCGTCGGCGCGACGCCGACGTAGCCGAGGAGGCCGACCCGCCCCTCGCCGAGCGTCTGCACGAAGCCGCCGAGCTGCGCCGCGATCGGGAAGGCCCGGCGCTCCACGGGGTCGTAGCGGTCGATCGCGAGCGCGACGCCGACGGCGCTGAGCACGCTCCGCGTGACGAGGGGCTTCTCCACCCACGGCGCGCGGGTGACCTGCAGCGTCGCCAGCATCGCCGGGACGGTGAGGTACGCGCGGAAGCAGGTCCCCGCGGCCTCGAGCGTCTGGAAGTTGTCCTCGCCGCACAGCGGGACCGAGTGGATCGCCACCGATCCCACGAGGCGCCGGGCGCGCTCCGGCTCGCCGGGCTCGTTCGAGCGCAGCGAGCTCGCGACGCGGCCCGCGTCGGAGACGAGCACCACCTTGCCCTGTGGGCTCAGCGGATCGCTGTAGACGGCCAGCCGGAGCCGCGCGTCCCCGTCGAAGTCCTCCGCGAGCGGCGGGAGCGGGAACTCCGCGCTGCTCGGCGTGACGATCCACGTGCCGTTCTGGAGGAGCTCGATCGGCGTGCCGCTCCGCATTTGATCGGTGCGCGTCAGCGAGACATGGAGCGCGAGCGGCGCCACGAGCCGGTGCTTGGCCTGGCCCGTCAGCCGGATCCGGCAGTTGCCCAGCCGGAGCGGCGCCGGCGAGATGACGACCGCGCCGTGCGCGAGCGGCTGCGGCCCGGGGCGCGATGGATCCACGTCGGGCGCCCGGCGAGGAGGCGGCAGCCTGGCCGGCGGCTGGGCCTGCGCCGGAGGCGGGGCCTGCTCCGCCGCGCCGGGCTGCGCCGTCGGACCGGCCTGCGCCGCCGCCGAGGGCCGCCGGCCGGCGCCTGCGCCACCCTGGAGCTGCCCATCCGCGCGGGCAGGCACCCGGCCCCCCGGCGGGGCAGGGGACGCCGCCCGCGGCCCGGGCGGACGGGCGCTCCCCGGCGGCGGGAGGCTCCCGGCATCGGTGCGGGGCGCGATCGGCGTGGGGCCGCAGTCGACCTTCAGGTCGTCGGCGAGCGGATCGGGGAAGAGGAGCCGCGCGGGGTTCGACTCGACGAGGTTCTCGAGCGGCGGGACGGTGACCCGGTACGTCGCGTTGATCACGTTGCCCGCCGCGGGCGCGTGGAGGTTGAAGGCGGTGACCCGGAGCCAGCCGCCGCCCGGGAAGACGCGGAGGACCTTGCCATCGGGGCGCCCGCAGCCGCCCGAGGCGACCTCGAGGACCGGCACGGTGAACGTGCGCTGGAACGGCTGCACCCGGGCGTTGCCGCAGCTGTCGACGATGGCGAGGTAGTGGAAATCGGCCATCTCCGACTGCTTCGGCCACTGCATGCCCAGCGTGAGCTCGCCCGCGTCGGCCGGCGGCGGCTCGGGCCGGCCGTCGCGGCAGACGTCCACGCGATCGGGTGACGGCGGCGACGGCGCGGCCGGCGCGGCCGGCGCGCCCACGGGAGACCGCGGGGCGTCGGCGACCGGGCGGTAGGCGCAGATGTGCCGGTACGAGCGGCGGCCGAGCAGCACCGGGTCGAAATCGAGCAGGCGCTGGCCGTCCTCGGTGAGCCGCCCCCACACCGTGAGCGGCAGGGGGAGCGTCGGGGTCTGGAGCTTGATCGAGCGCAGCATCTGGTCGCCGATCGGGCTCTGCCCGGGATCGCCGGTCTGCGCGGCGCAGCCGCCGCCGCTGCACAGCCAGCGGCCGCCGCGGCGCGCGGCCTCGATCGGGACCGGATCGGTGTCGCGGACGCTCATCCAGACGCGGCGCGCGTCCGGGAAGATCTCCGGCCCGCCGGCCGACGACGCGGCGCTGGCCGTGCCCGCCGGCGCGCGCACGACCTGCAGGCTGCCGCCGAAGTCGGCGGGGACGGCCATCGGCGCCGCGCCTGTCGAGCGCCTCAGGGAGGTGGCCGTCTCCGGCGTCTCCCCGTCTCCGGTCTCCCCGGCGTCCGTCCCGGGATCGTCCTGCGCCGGCGCGGTGGCGGGCGCGGCGATCGCGAGCGCGAGCGCCACGGCCGACAGGAACAGGGCGGATCTGCGTGCGCTCACGGCGAGCCTCCCCCTCCGGCGCCCGGCTCCGGCTCGGGTTCCGGCTCCGGCTCCGGCTCCGGCTCCGGCGTGACGGTGATGGGCTCGGAGGAGCACTCGGGGCTCGCGAGCAGGCGGGGCGTCACACGGAGCGCCGTCGTCCCCGGCGCGACAGCGACGCCCTGGATGATCGTCGCCTCGCTGTCCTCGCCGCGCAGGGTCACGGACGCCCCGCCGAGCGCGATCACCTGGTCGTCGCCGACGGCGAGGTCGACGGGGACGGCGATGCGCACGCGCTCGGCGTTGTAGGCGCTCACCTCGAAGAGATCGCCGGGCGTCCCCGCGGCGACGACGCTCCGGAGGGCGCGCACGCGGAGCAGGCGCGGCTCGGGGTCGACGGTGAGCGAGGGGATCGGGTCGAGCGCCTTCTGCCCCGAGCTCACGGCGATCTTCACCTCGCCGCCGAGGTCGCTGAAGCACAGGATGAAGGGCGGGCTCTCCCCGGTCGCGCCGAGCAGCACGCGCAGGCGCGAGGTCCGCTCGAGGCAATCGGGGGCGAGCGAGAGGGCGGCCTCGCTGTGCAGCGACTCGATGATCACGGGCGCGTGCTCCACGACGCCCGGCGCGTTCAGGGGGGGTGACGCGCGGACGCGCGCCTCGCGCGCCCGGATCGCGCCCGGCCGCCAGCTGGCGCCGAGATCGTCCGGCAGGGGGCCGATCGTGCACATGAGGGGGACGTAGGTCGCGAGCACCCGGTCGCTGGCGCCGAGGCCCCCCGCGATGAGCGCGAAGTTGGTGGCGTCCCCCGGCAAGCCCGCGGGGAGGATCGTGATCGGCAGCTCCTCGGTGCGGTCGGCCCACGAGACGACGAGCCGCGCCTCGCCGGACCAGTCGCCCTCCGAGGCGGCGGTGAAGCGGGCGTAGCCCTGGGTTCCGGCGGTGCAGCGGAACGCGCCGTCCTTCACGCCGCACGAGGCCCCGGCTTCCTGGTCGCGTTCCACGGGGTGCAGCGTGAGCGCCTCGCTCGGGATGGCGCGGACCTCGACGTAGCCGCCGTACGCCGGCTCGTTCGCCTCGGTCAGCTTGAGCGAGACCGCGGTCCGCCAGGGGCTCTGGCGGGGCAGCACCGGCTTGCCCGCCTCGTCGAGCGTGTCGGCGGCGAACAGCGGCCCGGCGACGTCGGCGCGGAGCTCGACCTGCCCGCTCCCGGCGAGGGGATAGCCGCGCTCGATGCAGGCCGAGGCGAGCGAGGCGAGGAGGAGCGCGCCGGCGGCCGCCGCGAGGAGCGGCGCGCCCGGTCGGCGCGGGCGGCGCAGGCGGCGCGGGCGAGCTTTCGCGTGCAGCGCGCGGGGCGCGCGCGGGCAGGAGAGGGGCACGGCCGGCCGGGGCACGCTCACTTCTGGTAGATCTCGGTGTACTCGGTCCCGAGCGGGTGGCGATGCCAGGCGTAGGCGCTCTGCGGGAACCCGCTCTCGTCGGTGTAGTCGCAAGGGCCGAGCTCCCATTCGGTGTGCCAGACGCTCGCGCCCGTCGCCGGGTCGACGGACATCCCGTGGGCGGTCACGTCGCTCTCCGGCTCGGCCGGGTCGTGCACGACGCGCGTGGCCTCGTCGAGGTAACGCTCGAGGACCGCGATGGGGATGCGCGCCACGCGCTTGCCGGGCATCGGGATGAGGAACACGTCGCTCTTGTCAACGGTGCTGGTCATGGAGCTCTCTCCTGGCGAGCAGCGGGGGCGGCGTTCCTGGCCGCGGAGCGCCGGCGCCGTGGCCGCGGGTCGCGCCGGAGCGCGGGCTCTCGCTGGTGCTCGTCGCCATCCCTCCAACGCGGCGGCGAGCATACCTGCTTCCCGCAACGCGAGGGAGCGCTTCGCGCGGCGCGGGCACGCTTCGATGTCATGGACATGCCCTCTCCCTCGCGCGGATCCGCCCCGCGGGCGCGTCGCGCGGGGAGCATCGCCCCGGGGACATCGGCGCGGAACGGAGGCCGCCGACGGCGGGGCGCCCGCGCCCCCTGTGGTAAGCTGCCGCCGCCGTGGCCCCTCCCGAGCTCGTCCCGGTCGCGGCCGCCTCATGCCTTCTCCGGATTGCCCGCTCGTCGTTGGTGGCCGCTACCGTCTCCTGAGCGAGATCGGCCGCGGCGGCGCGGGCGTCGTGTACATGGCCGACGATCTCGACGGAGGCGGTCGGGTCGCGGTGAAGGTCCTGCTCCGGACGCACGCGGCCGGCACGGCGGCGGCCTCCCGGTTCGAGCGCGAGATCCGGGCCATGCGGCTCCTCGACGCGCCCGGGTTCGTGCGCATGCTCGACGCCGGCTTCGCCCGCGAGCTCGACGATGCCCCCTTCCTGGTCATGGAGCTGCTCCGGGGCCACGACCTGGAGCAGCTCGTCACCACCCGGGGCAGGCGCTCGCCCGGCGAGGTGCAGCGCTGGCTCGGCGAGGTCGCCGAGACCCTCGAGCTCGCCCACGCGCGGGGCCTCTCCCACCGCGATCTCAAGCCCGCGAACCTCTTCCTCGCGATCGGCGACGACGGGCGGGAGCGCGTGAAGATCCTCGATCTCGGCCTGGTCAAGGCGGTCGAGCCGGGCGCGCTCGGCGCGTCGGGCGGGATCACCGCCACGGGCACGGCGATCGGCACGCCCATCTACATGGCCCCCGAGCAGGCGCGCGGGCGCTCGGACCAGATCGGCCCCGCGGCGGACGTGTGGGCGATCGGCCTCATCGCCGTCCGCCTCCTGACCGGCGACATCTACTGGACCGCGAACAGCATGGCCGAGCTGATGGCGGCGCTCCTCGTGATGCGGCTCTACCCGCCGTCGACGCGCTGGCGGTGGCTCCCGCCCGCGTTCGACGCGTGGTTCTTGCGGTCGTGCGACCGCGACCCGGCCGGGCGTTTCCCTTCGGTCCGCCAGCAGAGCCTCGCGCTGCGCGCGGCGCTCGAGGCCTCCTCGGCGGCCGCCGAGCCGCCCGGCGCCGGCGGGCCGGCGTCGCGCAGGGGCGGCGTGCCCGCGGACATGCTCAGCACCGACACCATCGAGCTCGCGGGCACGCTCGAGGCCCCGCCCCAGGCGCTCCCCGGCGGCGCGCACCGCGACTCGGACCGCTTCCTGCCGCCGCCCGGCCTCCACGGCACCTCGCCGCCCGCCCTCCACGGCGCTCCGCCGCCGGGCCTCTCCGGCGCGTCGCTGCGCGGCAGCACGCCGCCGCTCGGCCTGTTCGGCTCGCCGGAGGCCGAGCGGCCGCGCCACAACCTGCCGGTCCAGCGCACGCCGTTCGTCGGCCGCGCCCGCGAGCGCGCCGAGATCGCCGCGCTCCTGCTCGACCCCAGCGCCGGCCTGCTCACGCTCACCGGCGTCGGCGGCACCGGCAAGACCCGGCTCGCGCTCCAGGTCGCCGAGGAGCTCGTCCCCGCGTTCCCCGGCGGCGTCTGCTTCGTGCCCCTCGCGTCGCTGCGCGAGGCGGCGCTGGTGCCCTCGGCGATCGCGCAGGCGCTCTCCCTCGGCGAGGGCGGCGCGCGGCCGGATCTCGAGCGCGTGGTCCAGTTCCTCCGCGACCGCCGCGTGCTGCTCCTGCTCGACAACCTCGAGCACCTGACGGCCGCGGCGCCGGCGATCGCGCACCTCGCCGCGAGCTGCCCGCACCTCTCGCTCCTCGTGACGAGCCGCGCCGCGCTGAACCTCTCGGGCGAGCGGCGCTACGTCGTGCCGCCGCTGGAGGTGCCGGAGCCGCGCGACGTCACGGTCTCTGCCGCGCTGGCGAGCTCGGCGGTGATCCTGTTCTGCCGCCGGGCCGCCGCGATCAAGCCCGGCTTCCAGCTCGGCCCCGACAACGCCGCGGAAATCGTGGAGATCTGCGCGCGCCTCGACGGCCTGCCGCTCGCGATCGAGCTCGCCGCGTCCCGCCTCCGGGTCCTCACCCCCGCGGCGCTGCTCTCGCGCTTCGGCGACCGCGGGGCCGCGGGGCGCGCCTCCGCGCCCGCGGGCTCGTTCCGCCTGCTCACGGGCGGCGCGCGCGATCTGCCCGAGCGCCAGCAGACGATGCGCGCCGCCATCGACTGGAGCTACGGCCTCCTCGATCCGGAGGAGCAGCTCGCCTTCCGCACGCTCGCGGTGTTCGCGGGCGGCTTCTCGCTGGCCATGGCGGACCAGCTGTGCGCCTCCCGCGATCCGGCGCTCGACACGCTCGGGATCCTCGAGTCGCTCATCGACAAGAGCCTCGTGCTCCAGGTCGCGGGCGAGGAGCCGCGGTTCCAGATGCTCACGATCCTCCGCGAGTACGGCCTCGATCGGCTCGTGGAGGAGGGCGCCGCCGGGGCGTGCAACCGGCGCTTCGTCGAGCTGTCGCTGGAGCTCGCCGATCGCGCCGCCGAGGCGCTCTGCGGGCCCGAGCAGGCCGCGTGGCTCGCGGCGCTCGATCTCGATCACGACAACCTCCGCCTCGCCCTGGAGCTCGCGCTCGCGGGCGCCGACGCGGGCGCCGCGGTGCGCCTCGCCGCCGCGCTCTCGCGGTTCTGGTACATCCACGGGCACTACCAGGAGGGCCGCGCGTGGCTCGGCCGGGCGCTCGCGGGCGCCGCGGGCGTCGCGCCCGAGCACGTGGCCTCGGCGCTCCGGGGCGCGGGCAGGCTCGCGCTCCTCCAGTGCGACTACCGCGAGGCCCGCGCGCTGCTCGAGCGGGGCGCGGCGCTCTACCGCGAGCTCGGGGACGAGGGCGGGCTCGCGTCGGTGATCCAGATCCTCGGGAGCGTCGCCCGCGAGCAGGGCGACTACGAGCGCGCGCTCGCGCTGCACGGCGAGAGCCTCGCGCTGGCCACGCGCCGCGGCGACACGCTCGAGGCGGCGCGCGCGCTCGGCTACTCGGGCTTCGCGGCGTGGCTCTCGGGCGACACCGCGCGCGCGGAGGGCGCGTGCCGCCTCGCCCTGCCGGAGCTCCGCCGCGCGGGCGATCGCGAGGGGACCGCGACGGCGCTGCTCTACCTCGGCTGCGCGGCGCTCTACCGCGGGGAGCTCGGCGAGGCGGCCCGCCTCTGCGAGGAGAGCGAGGGCCTGTCGCGGCAGGTGAAATTCAAGGAGGGGCTCGCCTGGACGAGCAACATCCTGGGCCTCATCGCCATCGAGCGCGGCGATCTCGCCCTCGCGGAGCGGCGCCTGCGGGCGAGCCTGCGGCTGCACCGGGAGCTCGGCGACCTCTGGCGCTCCGCGAGCGTCCTGGAGGCGCTCGCGCGCGCGGCGGTGCGGGCGGGGAAGGCGGAGCGCGGCGCGCGCCTGCTCGGCGGCGCCGCGGCGCTCCGCGAGGCCATCGGCACGCCGGTGCCGCCCATCGAGCGGCCGGCGCTCACCGAGTGCGCCGCCGCCGCGCGGGCGGCGCTGGGGGGCGCGGTCCACGAGGCCTGCCTCCTCGAGGGCCGGGGCGCCGGGCTCGACGCGACGATCGCGGCGGCGCTCTCGGAGTGAGCCCGTTCGCGTCGCGTGAGGGAACGGGACTTCACGAGCCCTCTCCCGTCGCCCCGCTCCGCCCCGCGGCCCGGCCGAGGCGCTCGGCCAGGCGGCGGAGCTGGTCGATGAGCTCCTCGGGCTCGTGCACCTCGAACTCGAACCCCATGAACCCGAGGTGGAAGGCGAGCGCGTCGAGGCTCCCGCCGCCGGTGTGGACCACGCAGCGGTCCGGCGAAAGCGCCTCGATGCGCCCCGCCACGCCCGAGAGCCGCTCCGAGACGGCCTGCGCGGGGGCGTGCACGGTCACGCGCGCGCGGATCGGGTAGGCGTCGGTGGAGACCGACCTCGACACGTAGTCGGCCACGTCCTCCGCGGGCAGCGGGCGCGGCTTGAAGCGGCCCGCGGCCTTCGGCCTGCCCTGGATGCGATCGACGCGGAACGTCCGCCATGCGTCCCGGTGGAGATCGTACGCGAGCAGGTACCAGCGGCGGCTCGTGTGCACGAGCCGGTACGGCTCGACGGCGCGCGTGCTCGCGACGCCGCTGTGGCTGCTGTAGTCGAAGCGCAGGACCTCGGCGTCGCGGCATGCGTTCGCCATGACGGCGAGCGCGTCCGCGTCGACGGTGGGGCCGCCGTCGCCCAGCCGCACGCTCACGGCGCCCAGCGCGGTCACCTTGCGCCGGAGCCGCTTGGGGAGCACCTGCTCGAGCTTCCCGAGCGCGCGCACCGACGCCTCCTCCAGCCCCCTCACGGGTCCGGTCGCCGCCGCGCGCAGCCCCACGGCGACGGCGACCGCCTCGTCGTCCTCGAGCGGCAGCGGCGGCAGCTCCTTCCCGGCGCCGAGCTGGTATCCGCCGCCGATGCCGGTGGCCGCGTGGACGGGGTACCCGAGGCTCCGGAGCCTGTCCACGTCGCGCCGGACGCTGCGCTCGGTGATCGCGAGCTCGCGGGCCAGCTCGCCGCCCGTCCAGAAGCGCCGGGATTGCAGCAGCGACAGGAGCTTCAGCAGCCGCGCGGACGTCTGGACCATGTGCCGCCTGTCTCCTTGCGGACCGAATCTGTCCGCAATCCAGTCTAGCTTCCTCTCCTCCCGCGGGCGAGGCGCCCGAAGGCGCGTCTCGACGAGCCTACGGCCCCCGCCCCCCACCCTTTGGAGCTACCGCCCATGAGCAACGCCGCTTCCGAGCACACAACGACGACCCCCGGCTTCCGGACCTACAAGGGCAGCTGCGCTTGCCACGCCGTCCGCTTCGAGGCCGACTTCGACCCGAGTGCCGGGACGACGCAGTGCAACTGCACGATCTGCACGAAGACGAGGTGGTGGGGCATCCTCGTGAAGCCGAGCGCCTTCCGCCTGATCGCCGGCGAGGAGGTCCTCGGCGACTACTCGCGGTACGAGGCCGGCCATGCCCGGTTCTGCAAGACGTGCGGCATGCGCGTCTTCGGGCACGGGAACATCCCGGAGCTCGGCGGGGAGTTCTGCTCCGTGAACCTGAATTGCCTCGACGACGCGGACCTCACCGGGGTCCCGGTGGCGTACCTCGACGGGCGTCACGACACCTGGGCGCAGATCGGCGCCACGACGTACGTGGATCCGTTCTCCGCCGCCAAGAGGGCTTGAGCCGGAGCGCGCCGCCGGCGGGCGCTTGCCGAGCGCCCCGGGCCGGCGGCGCCGGGAGCTCGAGGTTTACGGAGATGCTCCCTTGACGACGGCGTTGATGATCGCGTCCAGGTCCACCGCGTTCGCCATCGCCTGGTACCCGGCGTCGTTCGGGTGCAGCTTGTCCGCGTCGTAGGCCGGGAGCAGGCGGCTCGGATCGGCCGGGTCGCGCAGGGCCTTGTCGAAGTCGATCACCCCGTCGAAGGCGCCGCTCGTGCGGATCCACGTGTTCAGCTTCTGCCGCTCCTGCTCCCCCTTGGCGGTGCCATAATCGCCCTTGTAGGTGCCGTTCGAGCCGGCGAACGGCACCAGGGTGCCGCCGTAGATCTTGAGCCCGGCGGCGCGGGCAGACTGGATGATCTGCTGGACCGCCGGGATCAGATCCGCGGCCTTGGCGGAGCGATCGCCGATGTCGTTGATGCCTGCCAGCAGGATGATCGCGCGCGCTCCGGGCTGGGTCAGCACGTCGCGCGCGAGGCGGGCAGGGACGGGGTACCCGAACTGGAGCTGGGGACGGACGGTGAGCAGCTCGTTCCCGATGATCCCGGCGTTCGCCACGGCGAGGGTCGGCCCCTTCCGGCTGGCGAGGCGCTGCGCGAGGTAATCGGGGTAGCGATGGTTGTCGTTCTTGGTCGACAGGTATCCATCCGTGATCGAGTCGCCGAGCGTGATCAGGGTGCCGACGACGTCCGGCGAGGCCTTGACGTCGACGCCCGACACGGCCATCCAGCACGAGATCTTCCGTGTGAACTGCTTGTCGGCGCCGTTCCCTGTCCGGTTGCCCGAGGCGAGGAAGTTGTCCTGTGCCGCAAAGTAGTGTTGCGTGATCGGCCCGGTCTTGCTCGGGAGGTAGACGTTCACCGCCAGCGCCTGCAGCGGCTGGACCTTCAGCGCCACCGGGTCGCTCACCGCCTCGCCGCCCGCGGCGATGACGATCGATGTCTGGCCTCCGAAGCGCAGCGGCAGCGAGCTCCCCGCGACCGTGGCGGCTCCACCGGCCGAGAGCGCGACCGACGCCGAGCCCACCTTGAGCGGCTCGCTGCCGCCGGCGTTGGAGATGCGCACGCGCACCGAGCTCCCGCCGGCGCTCACGCGGACGATGTTCCGGACCGTCTGGTCGGCGAGGCCGACGTCCGACGGACAATCCTGCGAGTTGAACGTGCCGCCGGGCGTCGGGCTGCTGTGCCATCCAGCGACCCATCGCCCCTCGGGCGCCTTGTCCGCGGCCAGCGCGGGGCGCCCCGGCGCAGCGGTCATCAGCCCGATCGCCGCGGCGAGGAGGAGGGGAGCGCGCGGCGAGCGACCGTGCTTCGGCTCGGGCCGCGCGGACGAGGAGCGCCGGGCGTCGCGGCGCGTCGAGGTGACTGCGTTGTGTCTCGGTGAATTATCCATCGGTCCTATCCCGGTTGTTTGCCTGGAGCCGTGGAGCGCGGAGGACGCCCACAGAGTCTCAATCCTCACGACCTCACGGCGTCCGCCGACTGTATTCCCGATCCATGGCTCCAGTCGTCACACACTTCGCAGCACGTCGGCGTCCCCGCCGACCCTCTCGCCGGGCGCAGGGGCACCGTGCGAATCCACGCCCTGCTCGACGATGCTTCGCGCTTCAGGCTTCCGGGAGCGCCCCGCTCAGGCCGTGCAGCAGAAGGTCGATGGCGCGCTCGCCTGGAGCTCGCCCACGGGCTCGCCACCGTGCGGAGCGCACGCGCCCGGCTCGACGGCCGAGATCACGGCCGACTTGCTCCCCAGGCCTGCGCCGGGAGGCGTCACGACGCAGAACGGGACGCTGGAGCTGACGAGGTTCGACGCGAGCAGGTCCGTGCAGGCGGCGTCGCGGAACACGGACGCCATGAGGGTGCACGAGGCGCCGGTCGGGTCGCCGCAGCCGCAGGGGGTGCACTCGCGGCCGTCGATCACGTCCTCGAAGAAGACGTGCCTGGCGGCGTACCCCTCCGGACAGCCGGCGTCGCCGCCCTCGTGGTAGACGCAGGTCAGGAAGCCCGACGGCGCTGCTGGCACGCACGTCGTCGCGTCCTCGCACGCGGTGTACGCGCCGGCGAGGCACGCCCTGGCCCGCGTCGCCCACGGATCCAGCCTGGGGACAGGCGGCGGCGCGTCGATGCGCGGCGTGCACGCGCCGGTCGTGACCGAGGGCGCCGCGATCGTGAGCGACTGCACGCAGGGCTCGCCGTCGCAGAGCTGGCCTTCGGGGATCGGGTTCGCCGCGGTGCACGCGCCGTCCCAGCCGTCGGGCGCGGCGAACGAGGTCATCACGGTGCCCGGCTCGTCGCCGGGGCACGAGGCGGACGATGCGGCCCAGCCGGTGGGGAGCGCGCACGAGGCCTCGGGCGGATCGCACGCGCAGGTCGCGCAGTCGATCGGCGGCTGCTGGAGATCGGCGAAGCCCTCGTAGCCGATGGTCGGCGCGTCGGCGGGGCAGTCGGGGACAGCTTCGGGTGGGCCGAACCAGAGCAGCGCCGGGCCGAACCAGCCGAGCGGCGCAGGCGGGGCGCACTGGCCGGAGCACAGCGAGCTGTGCATGTCGCCGCCGGCGCCGCCCTGGCCGCCGGCGCTGGCCTCGCCGCCGGCCGCGCCTTGGCCACCGGCGCCGCCCTCACCGCCTTCACCGCCCTCACCGCCGTCGCCGCCTTGGCCGCCGGTGGCGGCCCCCGAGCAATACCCCAGCGCCTTCTCTTGGGCTGTGCAGGGGCCCGTGATGATGATGGGGTCTTGCTCGCAGCCAGCGATGAGCAGCAACCCTGGAAGGACAAATCGTGCCGTCCGCATGGCTGAAACCTTACTTGAACGCCATTCTTCAGCACAAGGCCTATGACGTACGACGATTCTCATGAACACCATTCCCTGAAGCGAGAGGAAGTTCTCTTGCCGTTTCAATTTGTCGGAGCGTTCTGCCGCGTTCACTGTCGAATCACTCTCAGAAGCTCGCCTGTAGACCGAGGCCGAGCGCCACGGCGACGGCAGGAGCGCTCCAGACAGGGCGCTCGGGCTCAGGATCGCCTGGGTGGCGAAGGATGGCGGCGGCGGCCACAGGATGAGCGACATCCGCGTGTGCTCGGGCTGATAAATTTTCCGAGAGAGGCCACTCGATACCCGCCCGAGCACCGAATCCGGCGTGGAGATTCAGCCGTGATGTCGTGTTGAACGGAACAGCGGGGACCGCATGGAGGACGCCGAGCTCGGCGAGGCCGCACGCGAACAAGCTCCGGCGGTCCAGACAGAAGACGACATCCGTCGTGAGGGTGGAGACCGACATGGCGACGGCGTCGACGTTTCCTGACAGTGCGGCGAGCCCGCGGACCTCCAGCGCCACGGACCACGCCGGCCAGCGTGCCCCGACGGACAGCGCCGGCCCAGCGGCAACGCCGGGCGTCAACCCGAGGCCTGCCACCGCGCCGAGGCCGGCCACCCAGCGGAAGCGTTCCGCCGGCGCTCGCAGTACTGCGCTGCTCCGGGGCGGCGCGCGCACGGGGGACGCCGTGCGCGGCGGTGATGGCGGCGCAGGGGCCGGCTTCGGCGGGCAGGGCCGCTCCGGCGAGCAGGGCTCTTCGGGCGGCATCGCCTGCTCGGCGGGCCTCGCTGGCGCCGCCGGTGGTGCGGGGAGCTCGGCGGCGTCGTCGAGCACCAAGGCGATGGACAGGGCCATGGAGGTGACGAGCACCTTGCAGTCGTCGCGCGCGCTGAACCCGTCGGCCCAGCGCCCGTGACCGTCGCCATCGCGGAGGAACAGCGATGCGGCGAGCTTGCCGTGCCGGCGCTCGATGGACGCCGTCATCGTGAACGGAGCCTCTGCATCATAGGGGTCGACCCCGCCCATCGCCCTGGCCGTCTCCGCGCGCAGGAACGACTCGTCCGGGCAATCCTCGGCGCCTGGCCCGCGGATGAACTCGAGCCGCACCCGGAGCGGCGCGGGCGTGAACTCGGCCCGGACCGGCGTGGCGCCAGCGACGGAGATCGCCCCCGCGGCCATCGAGGCGAGCGCCGCGCGGGCCGCCCGCTTCATGCGCGCGCTCTCGCCGTGCGATGTCCGGCGCACGTGCCTCCTCCGCGCGGTCACGGAAGCTTCTGCCCCGCCGCGCCGCCGGCCGGCGTCGCTTGCGCCGCCGCCGCCTTCGTTCGCAGGCGCTCGCGTATCAGCTTGAGCTGCCCCTCGGGGAACCGTCGCTCATGGGCGGCGATGCGCTCCAGCGCGGTCGCCCTGTCGCCTTGCAACAGCGCCTGCCTGGCGGTGTCGAGCAGCTGCAGCTCGTCGGCGAGCGGCTCTTGATGCCGGTCGGAGGGAGCGCGCTGCTCCGGCGCGGCGGGCTCGCGCCGGCGGAAGGCACTTGCCGGCGCGGGCGCGGGCGCGGGCGCGGGCGCACGAGGGGGTGGAGCTTCCTTGTCCGAGATCGCGTCGGAGCGCGGCGCATCGGAGCGCGGCCGCCCACCGGGACCCGTCTCCGGTCGCGCCTCGGGGGGGACGGCACGCGAGAGGAGGAGCGGTGTCGCGATCGGGCCCAGGCGGTGGGCCCAGAGGGCCGGCGCCGGCGCGAGCGCGGCGAACAGCGCGGCGCCGCCGACGCCCGCCGCCGCCAACGCCAGCGCCGGGCGGATGAGCCGGGCGAGCGGGCGCGCGAGGCGAGCGGCGCGCCCGGGTCGATCTGCGAAGTCCTGGGGTCCGGGCTCGCCTGGCAGCTCGGGGCGGGTCACGGGCGCGTTCGTCTCGACGATGGCGGAGGCGCCAGACTGAAAGGCCGGCGACGCGACGGCGGGGCGCGAGGAGGTGAGGGAGAAGAGCGGGAGGATGAGCAGGCCGGACCGGAGCGCGCGCTGCTCCTCGGGGCGCAGGCGCTTCACGGCGGCGCGGTAGTCTTCGCGCGCGAGGCGCAGCCGGCTTGCAGCGGTGTTCTCGTTGAGCTCGAGGGAGCGCGCGATCTCGCGCACCGGGATCTCGACCCCATCGGCCATGATCAGGATGGCGCGCCGTTCGGGCGCGATCGTCGCCAGCAGGCGGGTCGCGATCGCGATTCGCTGGTTCGTGGCGATGCGCTGCTCGCTGGTCGGCGCGGCGTCGGTGCCCTCGAAGCACGCCTCGCTCGCGAGGCCCACCGGCACCTCGAGGCGCCGGTAGGTGCGCTCCAGATGGCGCCGGACCTTTCGCCAGGCGATCCCGAAGAGCCAGCTGGACTCGGCTCGCCAGCGCGGGCCGAGGCCGTGCGGGCGCGATGCCCGAGGGGGATTGCGCGGCGCCGGCGGAGGGAGCGACGCGGGGTCGTCCTGCCCCTGCTTCTCCTGGACGGTGCCCGCGGCGGCAGCTGGCATGGCGGACGCGAGGTCCTGGAGGAGCGGCGAGGCGGCCGGCGGCGGTGAGGCAGCGCCGCGCGCCGCGGCGGGATAGGCAGGGTTGTACCGGCGGAGGCTTGTGTAGGCGCCGAGGAGGACCTCCTGGGACAGGTCGTCGATGTCGTCCTCGGCGACGCCGAGGTACCGGAGCATCCCCGGGAGCACGTGAACGGCGGTCGCGTGCATGGACGTCCAGGTGCTGTGCAGGGCGAGGTCGGTGGGAGGAGGGGGGAGGGGAGAGAGAAGGCTCATGCTTAGAATTGCGGGGGATTTCTGGGATCGTCACAGAATCGACCGGGCTGGTGCCGAGGGGTGGGGCGGGAGCGTGGCCGATGGCGGCAGAGGTCCGAACGATGCGGGGCGCTGGGCGGCGCGGGTGCGCAGCGGGTCGGGGGTGATCTCTCCCACCGCTAGCCCACCACCCCAGGGCCGTCGCCGAGGCCGTCGAGACGAACCCGCTGTTCGCAAGAGGCGGTGCCGTCATCCGATCCGTGTCCTGAGCATCCGTGTCCCGCGTGCTGCGCTGGAGGAGGCGCTCAAGTCCACGGAGGACAAGGGGGCGAGGTCCACCCAGGTGCATCTCCAGGTGCTCGATGGGATCGTCTACTTCGTGATGCAGTGACCGCGGTGTAGGCCCAGCCCAGGCCACACAGGCGGCGATCGAGACACCCGCGGTCACGCCCCCTCTCGGAGCATGGCGCGTCGGGAGGGGGCTTCAGCCGGGGGAGCCCGTCGCAGCACGCGCCTTCTTCTCGTCCACGAGCTTCTGGATCTCTTCGTCGATGAGCTGCTCCATCCGCTGGGAGAATGCGAACCCGAAGGCATAGTGCATCAGCTTCGGAAAGCCCGCGTCCCCCGGCTCCCCCCCCTCCCAGGAAACACGAATCCCGGAAGTCTCGAGCGCATACCGGATGGCATGGAGGGCGTTGAGCAAGGCTGAAATGCCATCGATCCCGAGACCTCGATCCGACCGAGGCTCGGGGATGCCGTCGATCGTGAACGGGCACGCCCATTGACCCGGCTGAACCTCCAGAGGTTGGCCGAGCGCTACCGTCACCGAACGACCTGGGTCGTCAACGACGGTGAGGCGACGTTCCGCGATGGGGTTGTCGATGGGAACCATGGGACGCAGCCTGCCGCTCGTTCCCGGGAACGGTCAAGTGGCAGCCGTCGACTATTCCCCGAAATGCCAGTTGCACCAGTTGATGCAGGCGATCATGCCACCCTTTGCAGCCAACCAGCAGGTCGCTCTCATGCGTGGATCAGGTAGCCCCCGGCAAAACTGCTCCATCGCGAGCTGACCGTTCCTGCAGGCGGCAACGCACTCACTGTAGGAGTCAGGCAGCTCGACCTCGCCGCTGGCCGCTTCAGGTTCGTCCACCTCTGGCGATGCTCCACATCCCGTGGTCGCCGCCGTCCCTGCAACTCCCAGCAGACCCAGCGCGCGCAGCAGTCGCCTCATGTGCTCCCCCCCCGAGGAGCACGTGGAGCGCGGCCCCTGGCCACGTCAAGGACGAGCCTGCCAGGCTGATCGACGCCATTCTTCTCGTCTCTTCCGCGTAAGATCTTGACGTAGGAAATCCGTAATGGGTGTGGATCCCTGGCGACGACAAAGGTCCGTGCGCTTTCATGGTGTTGCGCGGCAGGTGCGGTCCCTGGGACCGCGCCCCTATCACATCGATGCAGACGCCCATCGACGTAGCCGGTGGACTTGGTCCCCCTGCCCCCAACCTCACCCCGGGGCAGGCCTTGCTTCAACGGGGCCGCCGCCTTTCAGCGGCGGAGAGCTAGATCGACAGACGGGTTGAAACTGCCTGAAAAGCGCAGAATTTCCAACCGCCAAGACGCCATAAGACGCCAAGATTTTTGTGGTTTTTTTTTTTTTTTTTGGCGTCTTATGGCGTCTTGGCGGTTCATTTCTCGCTAGATCAACGTGATCGATGTTCTAGGGGAGCCGCATCGGTAGATGCTCACCCGACTCAGCTTCAATGGGGCCGCCGCCTTTCAGCGGCGGAGAGAGCTTGTGAGTACCAAGAATGCCGCGTCCCTGGTGCAGCTTCAATGGGGCCGCCGCCTTTCAGCGGCGGAGAGAGAGCGAGTCGGCGCTGATCGACGGCCTGTCGATCGTGCTTCAATGGGGCCGCCGCCTTTCAGCGGCGGAGAGTGCAGTCGACCGCGCCCGCTCCGGATGGGTGCCCGTAGCTTCAATGGGGCCGCCGCCTTTCAGCGGCGGAGAGGATCGCGATGGCGACCGCCGCGGGCGGGCGCTGGTAGCTTCAATGGGGCCGCCGCCTTTCAGCGGCGGAGAGCGTCTCCGCGACCGGGTACCAGCGGACGACGGTGGAGCTTCAATGGGGCCGCCGCCTTTCAGCGGCGGAGAGTGGGGCCCGGTCGACATCCGCGCGAGCGAGCGCAAGTGGCTTCAATGGGGCCGCCGCCTTTCAGCGGCGGAGAGCTCGCTGGAATAGCTCGTAGAGATCGGCTTTCTTAGCTTCAATGGGGCCGCCGCCTTTCAGCGGCGGAGAGTATCTGTTCACGCATCTCGGCGGCGAGCCGCTGTCCGCTTCAATGGGGCCGCCGCCTTTCAGCGGCGGAGAGCGTGACCGCACTCGACGGGTACATCGTCACGGCGAAGCTTCAATGGGGCCGCCGCCTTTCAGCGGCGGAGAGCTGGATCCGTGGCGCGTACGAGGATGCCATGGATTGGGCTTCAATGGGGCCGCCGCCTTTCAGCGGCGGAGAGCACCGTCTCAGCCTGGCAGCGAAGGGCTAGAGCGACAAACGGGTTGAAACCACGAGAAAAAGCAGGAATTTTTACAGGGAGGCGGGGAGGCGGGGAGCGAGAGACGGCAAGAGGGAGAAATTTATTTCTTCTTCCTCCCCATCTCCCCGCCTCCCTGTGAAAATTCTCCGGGTTTCAACGTGATAGATGGGATGAGGCAGCCCAAGCGGCGCCTGGATCCACGATGCCGACCGCACCGACCCGTGCGTCTGCTCGACGCGTTCGCGCGGCGGGGCCTGCGAAGACAGCCCGCATCACCGTGGAGGTCGGCCCATCGGCAGCAGCAGAGCGTGCTGGAGTGCTCGGGGGGGTCAAGGGTTCGCGAGCGGAGCTCGCCGGCTCCGCCGCCCTTGACTCCCCCTGCGCGCTCCAGCCGGACAAAGCTGCGGGCGATGGGCGGACGGAGGCCTCCGGCGGGGGCTCCAAGCTCCGGAGAGCAGCGCGCAAGAAGGAGCCACTCGGAGCAGCAAGCAAGATGGCCGACCTCTCGCCTGCAGGGTTGCCTGCGGGCACCCCCACGCGTTCGAAGACGCAGTCGACGGGGGCCCAGGAGAGGTCAGCCATGCGAAGTGTAGCGCTGGATCTGGGGGTCAACGAGATTTCGTTCTGCGAGGTAGTGGGCGGGCAGGTGGCGCTGCGACGCACGGTCCGCTCGCTTGATTCGCTCCAAGATGTCCTCGGTCCGTCGTCCTCGCCGGCCCGGGTGGCGATCGAGGCGTGCCGGGAGGCCTGGGTGGCTCACGACAAGCTCCGCGACTGGGGCCACGACGTCCTGGTCGTCGACACCACGCGAGCACGTCAGGTCGGCGTTGGCCAGCACGGCCGCAAGAATGACCGCCTCGATGCCGAGGCGCTGGCGCGCGCCGTCGAGCGCGGGGGCATTCCGCTCGCTCACGTGCTTTCGCCTCACCGGCGGGCCATTCGCCACCAGCTGGCCGTCCGGCGCGCGCTGGTCGAGACGCGAGCCCAGTACGTCACCACCGTGCGCGGCATTCTGCGCGCCTGCGGACACAAGCTCGCGACATGTATGACCGAGGATTTTCTCGCGCGGCTGCGCGAGGCCTCTTTGCCAGCCGAGAGCCGTCAGCTGGTCGGGCCCTTGGTGATCACGCTGGAGGTGCTCAACCCCCAGATCGCGCTGGTCGATGCCGCGCTCGAGCAGCTGTGCGCCCACGAGCCGGTGATCGCGCGGTTGACCACGGCGCCCGGCGTGGGGCTGGTCGTCGCTGCCGCGTTCGTCTCGGTCGTGGACGAAGCCAAGCGCTTTCGCCACGCCCACCAGCTCGCCTCCTACCTGGGTCTGGTTCCCTTGGAGGACACCTCCGGCGGGCGCGACAAGCGGCGGCTGGGTTCGATCACCAAGCAAGGCAACGCGTACGTGCGCGTGCTGCTGACACAGGCCGCGCACACGATCCTGCGGCACAAGAACAAGAGCGGCGACGACCCACTGCGTCGATGGGCAGACGCCATTGCCGAACGCCGGGGTCGCCACATCGCCGTCGTGGCGCTGGCGCGGCGGCTGTCGGGGGTGCTGTGGGCCATGTGGCGCGACGGCACGCTCTACGACGCGCAGAGCGCAGCGGCTGCCTCGGCCAAGGGCCTGCGCCTGCAGGCGCAGTCGGTCGAGCAGCAGGCGCACGCCTTGCAGCGAGCCACGGTCAAGGCGCGCCGCCGGCAACGGTCCGTCGACAAGGGACTCAACGCCGCCACGGCAGCGGCTCCATCGAGGCCGAGCTCGACCTCAAGGAGGGCCTCGATGCACTGACTTCCCCCACACGGGGGACATGCGCCACGAGCGCGCCACGCCAGGAGCGTGAACGAGGGCTACGTGGATGAGCGCGGGAACACCGAGGGTGATCCGCCTCTGGGTGGAACACACCGTTTGATAGATTGCGCCTCCACGATCCCGTTTCGGACCCCAGCCTGCATCCAGGTCACCAGGGCGACCGCCGGCCTGTGAATGCGGATCGTCGATTGAGCCACAGCTCGCTCCTGCGCACGCGACGCGGCGCTCCAGCCCAACCGTAACGACGCCCGCCAGGGCGAAGGGAGACGCCCATGCCGAAACGACCTGCACTGACGACACCGAGCGCTACCGCTGCCGAGCCGAAGCCGGCCAGCCGCGGAAAGAGAGCGCTAAAGCCCTTGACCTCGGGGCTGCCTCATCGTCGATGTTCTAGAACCGCATGGGCTTCAATGGGGCCGCCGCCTTTCAGCGGCGGAGAGCTGGATATGGCGTCAAGCCTGGACAGCCGTTCAAACGGCTTCAATGGGGCCGCCGCCTTTCAGCGGCGGAGAGCGGAGCTCGCCGCGGTCGCGAGCGATGCCGAGGTCGCACGGCTTCAATGGGGCCGCCGCCTTTCAGCGGCGGAGAGAGGTCTCGTCGTGCGTGGCTCGTTCGTTTTTGATGACGCTTCAATGGGGCCGCCGCCTTTCAGCGGCGGAGAGCGCACATGCGCGCGACCCACCCGCTGGGGTCGTCCCTGCTTCAATGGGGCCGCCGCCTTTCAGCGGCGGAGAGAATGGTGATGATTGGCAGCAGGGAGGTGAAAGCGCAGCTTCAATGGGGCCGCCGCCTTTCAGCGGCGGAGAGGTCGAGCACCGTGAAGTAGCCGCGCCCGCCAGGGTCGCTTCAATGGGGCCGCCGCCTTTCAGCGGCGGAGAGCAGGTACATGCTCGGCGGCAGGAGCGGGAAGAAGGGGCTTCAATGGGGCCGCCGCCTTTCAGCGGCGGAGAGGAGCTCGAGCGGCTGCGTCGGATGAAGTTTGAGTCGGAGCTTCAATGGGGCCGCCGCCTTTCAGCGGCGGAGAGAACGAGATCGGCGTCTACTACCTCGCGTGCCAGTGGGCGCTTCAATGGGGCCGCCGCCTTTCAGCGGCGGAGAGCGCGGCACAGTGTGCCGGAGCTCATCGCGAGCCCTCGCTTCAATGGGGCCGCCGCCTTTCAGCGGCGGAGAGGCGCGCGCGAAGAACGGCTGGCGCTCGCCGGAGCCGAGGCTTCAATGGGGCCGCCGCCTTTCAGCGGCGGAGAGAGGCCTCCCAGACCTACCTGACATTTCGCGTACTTACAACCCGGTTTGCGAGAGGTTCCCGTTCCGGCCCCCCGCGCGGGCCGTCCGAGGCCCCTGGCGTGGCCTCGGCCATCCAGAAATTCTTCCTGATTTCAAACACCTGCCCGCCTTGCGAGCGCCCCCCGGGGTTTTCGCGTCACGCCACCGCTCGCAGCCGGTGCTCCCGCCCTCGTCATAACACGCCCCGTCCTCTCCTCGGGCAGCCCTTCCGCTCTCGCCGGCGGCTCCGCCCGTACACCCCCCACCTCCGCCGCTCGCTGCCCTGCCTCCGGCGCTGTCGCCCCCGGCTCGCACGACGCATGCCCCGCCTCCGGCCACGTCGCCCCCCGCCTCGCCCGACTCATCCCCCACCTCGCCCGACTCATCCCCCACCTCGCCCGACTCATCCCCTGCGGGGCGCTTGCCCTCGGACCCGGGGGAGACGCCTTCCGCCGCGGGGCGCCCGTCCGCCGCCTCGGGGCGCCCGCGCTTTCCGCGGGGGATCTCGCCTTCCGAGGCCCCGCGTGCATCGCCCTCCCTGGGGGGCCGCCCTGTCGAGGCAGGTGTCCCTTCACCCGGGCCGGGGCGCAAGCTCGCCCGGCGCGCCTCGGGCGCACGCGATGACGACGGCAGAGCACCCGAGCTGAAGGCGCTCCCCTCCGCGAGGATCGCCGCCATCGACTCGCGCGCTGGCCCTGAGGAGGCGCCCCGCTCTCGGCGAGGGGAGCCGTCCTGTGCCGGCTGCTGCGCATGCAAATGCGGCCGGCTCCGTTCGGAGGATGGGTGAGCAACCAGGCGAATGCGACCACGCTCGCTGCCGCCGGCAGGATGGCGGATTCGGCTCGGCGCAAGGCGCGGGGCGAGGCCCGCGCGGTGAGGCAGGCGGCGCGGCCAGCGCAGGCGGCGCGGGGCGGCATCGCGGAATTGGGCGGCATCGCGGAATTCGCCGCGGCGCATTTGCGTTGAATTTGCCGCGCCGCAGTGCGGTAATCGCCCAAGGAGCCCCCGGATGCTCGGGCGGCGCGGCTCGCGGGCATCACCATGGACAGGGACGCGTGACGGGCGGAGAAGACAGCGGCGGGGACCTTCCGGTAGGCGAGAGCGTCCCGCCCGCGCCCGTCGAGGCGGGCGGCCCCGAGGGCGCGCCCGGGGCCGAGCTGCGGTCGGTCGCGGCGGGCGGCGCCACGCTCTGGCTCACGCAGGCGCCCGGGTTCTCGCTGTGGCGCGGCGAGGTGGCCGCGCCGGATCGGCTGCGGATCGAGGGGCGCGACGGCTACCTCCACGAGCTCCGGCTCGAGCCGGTCGGCGCGCTGCGGCTCGGCCGCGTGGAGCGCGTGGGCGACGAGCGCAACGAGCTCGTCTACGCCGACGTGGCGTCGCGGCTCGCGGCCTCGCTGCGCCACGACGGCGTGCGCTGGTGGCTGCGCCGCCGCGAGGAGTGCAGCGTGCCCGTGCAGGTCGGCGCGCGGCACCTCGCGCGCGGGGAGGAATCGCCGCTCGTGCACGGCACCTTCGTCTGCGTCGGCGGCATGCGCGCGACGTTCTTCGACCGCCGCTACGCCGCGCTGTCGGTCCCCGCCGGGGCGGTGGACCCGGCGACGGGCCTGCTCGCGCGCGCCGGGCTGGAGCAGGAGTGCGCGTCGCTCCTCGCGCGGAAGGGCCAGGGCGCGCTCGTCCTGCTGCGGCCGATCGAGGCGGGCGCGCCCTCGCGCGCGGCGGCCGCCCTGGTCGCGGTGCACCGGCTGTGGCCGGATCTGCCTGTCGGCGACGCGGACGGCACGGCGGTGGTGCTCGTGCGGGGCGGCGCCGCGGAGGCGGCCGCCGCGGCCCGGCAGGCCCTGGAGGCCGCGGAGGCCGCGGGGCTCGGGGCGTTCGCGTGCGGCTACTTCACCATCGCCGGCGAGGCGGACGTGGCCGGCCGCGAGGTCGAGCTCGGCCTGCACGCGATTGCATCGCTCGCGGCGGAGCGCGAGCGGGGCGCATCGCTCGGGGCGGAGCGCGAGCGGGGCGCGTCGCTCGGGGCGGAGCGCGAGCGGGGCGCGGCGGGCGCGAACGGCGCGTCCACCCCCGTGGTGGAGCTCCGCGACGGCGCGGCCAGCGCGCGCTTCGCCGCGCCGTTCGAGGTGATCGAGGCGTCGCGGAGCGGGCGCCGGGCGACGGTCCTGTTCGGCATCGAGGAGCAGAGCGCGCTCGGCGGCGTCGGGCCGCACGTCATCGGGGCGCTCGCGCAGGAGCTCGCGGCGGTCGTCGCGACCCACGCGGGCGCCGGCGCGCTGATCGCGCCGCTCGCGCCCGGCGTGGTCGCCGCGTGTGTGCCCCGCAAGGCGGATCCGGCGGTGATGGCGAGCGCTGTGCAGTGCGACTGGCACGGCCGGCCGCCCATCCTGGACGGGAGGGTCGAGCACGCGCGGACCCTGTCGTGGGAGCTCCTGCACGACGCCGACGCGGGCGCGCGGGCGGCGGAGATCTCGCGCGAGTGCGGCGATCCGCACGGGGTGCTCTCGGCGCTGAGCGGCGGCCTGCCCTATCCCATCGCGGGGCGGGTGCGGGCGGCGATCGGGGCGTCGAGCGCGATCGAGCGGGTGAAGATGCTGTTCGACGTGCTCGAGGGCACGTGGCGCTTCATCGCGACGGTGCTCGTCTCGGCCTTCTTCAGCGGCGGCAGCGCGCCCCCGACCTCGGCGCGCGGCGGCGTCCCGAGCAGTCCGGGCGCGGGCGGGGCGGGCGCGGGCGGTCCAGGCGCGGGCGGGGCGCCTCCCGGGTGGGGCGCGTTGCTCGATTTCCACGGCCGCACGCGCACGCGCGACGGCCTTGCGCTCGGCGCGTGGCGCGAGCTCGCGCGCACGGCCGCGCGGGCGTTCGGCGACCGCGACGATCCGATCGGCTCGATGGCGAGGGAGGTGCTC
Source organism: Sorangium sp. So ce281 (assembly GCF_051527395.1). Taxonomy (NCBI): domain Bacteria; kingdom Pseudomonadati; phylum Myxococcota; order Polyangiales; family Polyangiaceae; genus Sorangium; species Sorangium sp. So ce281. The sequence continues at coordinate 6,832,844 of NZ_CP150322.1, read as the reverse complement.
GACGTCAAGCTGTCGCACAACCAGACGTTCGAGACGCTCTCGAACCTGATGCAGGCCGAGCGCAACCAGTTCGCGCACGGCCACTACACCGAGGCGCGGGCGGCCGCGGATCTGCCCGACTTCGAGCAGATGACGCGCGCGCTCCTGCGGGCGCAGCGGCCGCTCTGCGCGTGGACGCTGGTGACGGTCGAGAAGACGGAGCCGGACCTCTACGGCGATCTCCAGACCGTGGAGTTCATCGATCACACGGGCCCTTACGCGTCCGGGACGCGGCGCCGCATCGGGCTGAACTCCCCTGTTCGCCTGTCGAACGTGGTCTATCTGGCCCGCTTCCGCGAGGGGCTGATGCTGCCGCTCGAGCCGATGGTGCGGCGGCTCGCGCCGGACGACCGGTTCGATCTCTACTGGATGGATCACCTGCCGCGGCCGGGGACGTGCCATATGAGCGCGGTCGTCGCGGGCCGGGCGGTGAAGGCGCCCTGCGATCCGCGGCGCACGCCGCCGCTCCTGCGGGCGATGCTGGACGCCGCGGGCGGATGACGGGCTGAGCGCGGCGCGGTCGCGCAGGCGGAGCCGAGCAACCCCGAGGGAGGCTGCGATACGAGCGCTCGCGGCGCGCGAGGGGTGAGGGACGCCCCTTTCCACGCGCGATCAGGGCAAGAGGACGAGCCGCACGCCGAGGCTCAACCATGCGTGAAGCGCCGTCTCGGGGATCCGGCCGCTCGCGTCGGGCACCTCCACGCCATCGAGCTCGAAGGTCATCGACGAATACTCACCCAGCGACATGGCGAGCACCGGCCCCATGCCGAAGGCGCTGTTGATCCGGAAATCGACGCCGGCCATGAGGTGCGCGAACTCGAGCCCCACCAGGGACAGGCTGGCGTCGCGACCGCTGCCGCTCATGGAGAGCGTCGCGATCTCCAGGCCGGCGCCATAGCCGAGCCAGGGGTTTACCTTGCCATCCGGATTGAGATGCACCTGCATCTCGGGGCCCATCCGGAAGGTCCGCGCCGAACAGGAGATGAGGCCCGAGCTGCACTGCGCTTCTATCGCGCTGCCCGGGGTACCGAGCCCCAGACCCGCGTAGACGCCGATGAAGAGGTCGGCGCTGGCCTTGCCGCCCAGCTCGACCAGGATAGGCGCCTGCCCTCCGAACATCCTCGAGAGATCGTCGGAGCTGGCGCCCGTCGCGCCACCCTTCGGGATCGCGTAGCCCAGGCGGATCGCCATCTGAAACCCGTTCGCCGTCGGCGGAGCGCCGTCCGCGGGCTCCCTGACGGCGAGATCGCCGTACGCGGGATACGCGACCGGGAGAGCGTTGTACACAGGGGCCGCGATGGGAGGAGCGACGCCCGTCATGGGAGGACCACCGCCCGCCGGCGCTGCGCCGGGGGATGGACCTGCCGTGGGCGCGTACGGCGCAGGGGAGACCGGCGATGCCACGCCGGCCTCGCGGTCCGGCGGGGGGATCGGTGCGGGAGTCGGCGCATCGGCCGGCGGTGGCGGCGGGCCCCCCTGCGGCGCGGCGCTCGGTGATGGCAGCGGGGCCGCCTGCGGCGCGGCGGTCGGCGATGGCAGCGGGGCCGCCTGCGGCGCGGTGGTCGGCGGTGGGGAAGGTGCAGGAGCCTGCGCCAGGACCGAGCCGGCAAGGAGCAGCGTGAGCGAGAAAGAGAGCGCCGCGAGTGCCATGGGAGGCTGCACCAGAGTTGTCATCGGAAGACCTCTGCACCGACGCCGCGACCGATGGAGAGCTCGTCAGGCGGAGCGTCGGATGGACTTCATCTGCCAGGCGATGGGCAGACGGCGCTTACGCCTCATCGACCCGTAAATGTCCAGTTGCTGTCGGCATGTCAGCACAACCGCCGTCCGCGCACCAGCGCTTCACGTCAGGGCGACGTCGAGAGGGCTCGCGCGGCCGTCGCCGCGTCGCGCGGACGCGCGGGAGCGACCCGGAGGGCCGATGACCTCCCCGTGAGCCGCGCCCGCCTCCTCTCAGGAGGTGACGCCCGCGCCGCTCTCGGTTCACTTCGGGGCTCGACGGCGCCGCGAGGCGCGTTCCCTCGTCCGCCAGCCGCTCCCTCGGCCTGTCGATGCCGCAGAGGTGGCGGTCGTGGTATCCTCCGTGCCAGGCCATGTCAGACGTCGAGTCCACGGCCCGTCCGCCCGCTGCACCTCGTCCGGCCGCCGCTCCCCGCCGCCGGATGGGACCTCACGTCTACAGCCGCCCGCCCGAGCCGGTGTACTTCCCCGAAGCCGAAGAAGTGCCCGAGACGAACCGCCACCTGGAGCTCCGCACCGCGCTGTACCTCATCCTCAAGCGCGAGCTCGCGCACACGGCGACCCTCGGCTCAGAGCAGTTCGTCTACTGGGACCCGAGGACCTCGAAGAAGCGCCTCGCTCCCGACGCCTTCGTCCGGCTGGGTATGCCTCATCGTACCTTCCGCACCTGGAAGATCTGGCTGCACGGCGCGCCTGACCTCGGGGTCGAGATCGTGAGCGACTCGGACGAGGGCGAGCCCGACTGGGACGAGAAGCTCGAGCGCTACCGCGCCGCGGGCATCCCGGAGGTCGTGCGCTTCGATCCCGAGGATCGAGAGCGACCGATCCGCATCTGGGACGCGCTCGACGGCGATCTCGTGGAGCGGGCGTCCGACGACCCCGATCTGCGCGCTTGCGAGACGCTGGGCCTCTGGTGGACCGTCGTGCAAGACCCGTCGCTCGGCCCGATGCTCCGGCTGGCGCGCGACCGCGAAGGCCACGATCTGCTGCCGACGCCGGACGAGGCGGAGAGCAAGGCGCGCGAGGCCGAGAGCAAGGCGCGCGAGGCGGAGAGCAAGGCGCGCGAAGCGAACGACAAGCTGCAGGCCGAGGTGCAGGCGCTGCGGGCAGAGCTGGCGCAAGCCCGAGGGAAACGGAAGACGCGGCGACGCTCCCGGGGATGAGGCGCTCGCCTCGCCCCGGGGAGGCCGTCTCCCCGCGGGAGCTCCCGATGCGTCCAGGGCTCTTGGCCACATCCTGGGTGAGCGTGCTCGGCGCTCTGTGCGCGAGCTCTGCGGTGAACCTCAAGCCGCGCGGGCGACGCTCGTTCTCCCGCTCCCTGTTGCTCCCCAGCCGCTGCCCGCCCGGACGACGCCGCACGGCGGCGCCCGTGTATCTCGTCTAGAATAGCGATCACGTTGATCGAGCGAGAGACAAACCGCCAAGACACCAAGGACGCCAAGATAAGATTCTCTTCTTGGCGTCCTTGGTGTCTTGGCGGTTCGAAATTCTGCGCTTCCCAGGCAGTTTCAACCCGTTTGTCGCTCTAGCTGGTCTCCTTCGGCTTTCGCGGCCGCGGGAGGTTGTACTTCTCGATCTTGGTGACGAGCGTGCGCCGCGAGATGCCGAGCACCTTCGCGGCATACGTCTGGTTCCCCACACACTTCTCGAGCGCGTCGACGATGCGCTGCCTCTCGTTCGGAGCCGACGCGAGCGCCTGCGGCGTGGTCCCCTCTGTCCCGCGCGGGGCCATCGGCTCTTCTGGGCGGCTCTTCACCTCGTGGTCCCGCGCGGCGGCGCCCGGCGCTGGGGCCCGAGGCGCGGCGCCCGCCGTCATCCTGGGCGGCAGGTGCTCCGGGAGAAGGCGATCGCCGGCGCAGAGCATGACGGCGCGCTCCATCGCGTTGCGCAGCTCCCGGATGTTGCCCGGCCAAGGATAGCGCTCGAGCAGCGCGACGGCCTCGCCCGAGAGCGCGGGGATCTGCGATCGCTCGAACGCCTTGCAGGCTTTCGCCGCGAAGAGCTCGGCGAGCGGGGCGATGTCGGCGACGCGCTGGCGCAGCGGCGGAATCGTCAGCGTCACCCCGTTCAGCCGGAAATAGAGATCTTGCCGGAAGGCCCCGCGCGCGACATCGGCCTCGAGATCGCGGTGGGTGGCGGAGAGGAAGCGGACATCGATGCTGCGCGGGACCCGGCCGCCGACGCGGAGCACCTGGTGCTCTTCGAGCACGCGCAGGAGCTTGACCTGGATCGTCTGCGGCAGCTCGCCCACCTCGTCGAGGAACACCGTGCCCCCGTCGGCCGCCTCGAACAACCCCGGCCGCGCCTGGACCGCCCCGGTGAAGGCGCCCTTCTCGTGACCGAAGAGCTCGCTCTCCAGGAGCGACTCGGACAGCGCAGCACAGTTGAGCCCGAGAAAGGGCCCTCGCGCGCGGGCAGGCGAAGAACGGCGGTGGATGGCCTGAGCCAGCACCTCCTTGCCGGTGCCGGTCTCTCCGAGCAGAAGGACGCTGATGCGGCCCGGGGCGGCGAGATAGGCCTGCTCGTAGAGGGCCCGCATGGCCGGGTCCCGCAGGACGAGTTCGCCGCTCCCGTCGGACGCGGCGGGCGAGCGCCCGCCGGCGGAAGGTGAGCTCCCGGCGGCCTGGGTCCGGCGGATGACCACGAAGACCGAACCCAGGGTGATGCATTCGCCGGGCGCGATATCGATCGTCTGCTTCGAGACCTGGCGCAGCTCTTCTGTCTTCACCGTCTCGACGGCCGCGAGCGGCGCCTGGACGAAGGTCGCGTTCGTGCCGCCCAGATCTTCGAGCCGCAGCTGGGGTCCGAGGTGCAGGATCGCGTGCCGGCGCGAGACGGAACGGTGGTTGATGCAGATGTCGTTGTCGGAGGAGCGGCCGATAGAGACAGAGCCGCTCTCGGGCAGGGGGTAGGCCACGACCCCGTCGCTGGCGAACACCGCGAGCTCCCGGAGCACCTTCTCTCCAGAGAGGCACGCCGCGGCGCGACCCTTCGGGGGCGCCGCGCTGGCCGGCTGGCTCCGACGTGAACGATCCATACTCACCGATCCTTTCTACACCTCGATGGCGCTTCCAGGGAAGGTGCGGTGAGCTCGACGTGCCGGAGCGCCCGACGTGCAACGGTAGGATGAAGCGCGTCGCCGTGGTCGCGGAGCCGGAGCGCCGCCACCAGCTCTCTCGCCGCGCTCGGCAAGCCGGCCGAAGCTCCAGCACGCTCGCCTGGTATCGCCTGTTGGCGGAAGATTGCCGTTCTGCTGGAAGAGCGCCCGCCTGCCTTGCGAGACGCTCGGTGACGCTGCGTGACCGCACGCACGGGTGCAGCGGGGCCCAGATAGCTCGCCACCGGCGGGCGCCCGGCGCCTTGCCGGCTTTTGCCAGGAGGCAGTATCTTCGGCCGACATCGATGTGGACCAGAGGGCACCGCAGGCCATGACGCAAGTGCGACGCGACCATCTCGGCACGGGCGGCATCACGGCGCCGGCGAGCGGGACAGCGACCGAGAACCTGCCTGGCCGCCCCGGCCCGCGCGGCACCGACTCTCCGCCCGGGCAGCACGAGCCGCTCCCACCGGGGACGTGGGTCGACCACTACGAGATCATCCGCGAGCTCGGGCACGGCGGCATGGGCGCCGTGTATCTCGCCCGCGACACCAAGCTCGGGCGCCGGGTCGCCATCAAGCTCATGCAGCGCGACCGGCCGTCGTTCACCGAGCGCTTCATCGTCGAGGCGCGGAACACCGCGCGGTGCAGCCACGAAAACATCGTCGTCATCCACGATGTCAGCGAGTTTCAGGGCAATCCGTTCATCGTGCTCGAGTACCTGAAAGGACAGACCCTCCACGCCCTCGCGGCCGGCGGGACGATGCCGGTCGGCCGGGCGGTGCAGCTCATGGTGCCGGTGTTGCGCGCCCTGGCTTGCGCGCACGAGCATCAGATCATCCACCGCGATCTCAAGCCCGACAACATCTTCGTCACCGAGTCCGGCGCGATCAAGGTCCTCGATTTCGGCATCTCCAAGGTCGTCCACGAGAGCGAGCTCGAGCCGATGGTGACGGCGATGGCGACCACCGTGGAGGTGCTGCCGCCGGCCCGCAGGCTCACGCAGCGGGGCGCGCTCATCGGCACGCTCCCCTACCTGTCGCCCGAGCAGTGGAACGGCGAGGAGCTCGATTATCGGTCCGATCTGTGGGCGATCGGGATCATCTTGTATCAGCTGCTGGTCGGCAAGCATCCGCTCTCGCCGCTGTCCTGGGAGCAGCTGCTGCTCACCGGGGTGCTGGAGCAGCCCATGCCCAGCGCTCACGACGCGAGCGTGGCCATACCGCCCGCGCTCGCGGACGTCATCGATGGTTGCCTCCAGAAGCACCGGGACAAGCGCATCGCCAGCGCGACCGACGCCCTCGCGGCGCTCGAGCGCCTGCTCCCCGGCCGCGAAGGCCGGGAGCTCGGGGACGCCGAGAGCCCGTACGCTGGCCTCACCGCGTTCCAGGAGGCGGACGCGAACCGGTTCTTCGGCCGCTCACGCGATATCGCCACGGTCATCGCGCGCCTGCCCGAACATCCGCTCATCGGCATCGTCGGCCCGTCCGGGGTCGGCAAATCGTCGTTCGTCCGCGCCGGTGTCATACCGGCGCTCAAGCACTCGGGCGACGAGTGGGAGTCGTTCGTCGTGCGCCCGGGACGCCAGCCCGTCGCCGCGCTCGTCCGGGTGCTGGCGACCGTCGCCCGCGACCGCAACGCGGACACGACCGACGCCGCCGACGTCCCTGACGGGGACGATGGCGGCCACCTCCGCGATCTGGCGAGCAGGCTCGGCAGCGAGCCGGGATTCCTCGGGGCGAGCCTGCGCGAGCGAGCGCGCAAACGGGGCTGCAAGATCGCCTTGTTCGTCGACCAGTTCGAGGAGCTCTACACGCTCACGCCCGACGCCAAGGAACGGCTGAAGTTCACCCAGGCGCTCCTGAGCGTGGCCGACGACCCGACGTCGCCGCTGCGCGTGATCCTGTCGATCCGCTCCGACTTCCTCGATCGTGTGGCCGAGGACAGCCGGTTCATGGCCGAGCTCGACAAGGCGCTGTATTTCCTCGTCCAGCCCGACCGCGAAGGCCTGCGCGAGGCCATCGTCAGACCGGCCGAGCTGGTCGGCTACCGGTTCGAGACCCCGTCCATCGTCGATGAGATGCTCGAACAGCTCGAAGCGTCGACCGGGGCGCTGCCGCTCCTCCAGTTCGCGGCCAGCAAGCTCTGGGACGGCCGCGACGTGGCGCGGAAGCGCCTGACCCAGCGCGCGTACCAGGAGCTTGGCGGGGTCGAGGGCGCCCTGGCAAGCCACGCCAACGCGGTGCTGAGCGGGCTCGCACCGCAGGAACAGACCCTGGTCCGCGCCATCTTCCTGCAGCTCGTCACCCCGGAGCGGACGCGCGCGATCGCGTCGGTGAACGAGCTGCGCGAGCTGTGGCACGAGCCGGAGGTCATGCAGCGGCTGATCGACGAGCTGGTCGACGCCCGCCTGCTCGTGACCCAGCCCGGCGAGAGCGAGGCCGGCTCGCTCGTCGAGATCGTGCACGAATCGCTGATCCGCAGCTGGCCGATGCTCGAGCACTGGCTCGACGAGCACGCCGAGGACGCGCCGTACCTCGAACAGCTCGACGCCGTGGCCAGGCAGTGGGACCGGAAGGGCCGTCCGAACGGACTGCTCTGGCGCGGCGAGGCGGCCGCCGAGGCGGAGGTGTGGTATCGCCGCTACCGCGGCCTGCTCCTGCGCGTACAGACGGACTACCTGCATGGCGTGCTGGCGCTGGCGGCGCACGGGCGGCGCACGAAGCGGCTGGTGGTCGTCGCGACCATCGCCGTCCTGTCGCTGCTGGTCGTCACGGCGGGCGTCGGGCTCATCGTCGTCAACGACGCCAGGAAGGAGGCCCGCGCCGCCGAGAGCGTGGCGGTGGAGAAGGAGCGGACCATCCGGCGGCAGTACGACGAGCTCCAGGCCGAAAAGACGGCCAAGAAGCGAGCCGAGGACAAGGCCGACACGTTCAGGCAGAAGGCCGACGAAGCCTCGACCCAGGTCGAGCTCAGCAAAGATCAGCTGAAGGCGAAGAACCGCGAGCTGACCGCGGCGCTCGAACAGGCGCGCAGGAACGAAGAGGTCGCCAGGAAATCGGCCGAGCTGGCGCTGCACAAGACCGAGGAGGCCCGGCGCGCCAAGGACGAGCTGGAGGTCCTGTACAAGCTCGAACAGGACCGGCTCGATCGCGAGAAGGCGCGGGTCAAGGAGCTGGAGCGCGAGCTGGGCGCGAAGCGCAGCACGAAGTTGAACTAGAGCGCCGATCACGTTGATCAAGCGAGAAATGAACCGCCAAGACGCCATAAGACGCCAAGGAAATAGAAAATCTTGGCGTCTTATGGCGTCTTGGCGGTTCGAAATTCTGCGTTTTTTCAGGCAGCTTCAGCCCGCTTGTCGCTCTAGGGAAAGGGGGCCCCGCCCGTCAGGCTGATGGAATCATAACCGGTGTTGTTGCGCTCGTCGGACTCGCTCACCAGCGATGGGTTGTCGGCGATGACGCCCACGTACTCGATGCCAGCGTGCCCCCTGGGAATGGTGCCACGGCAGGTGACCATCTGCGATCCGCCCGCTGGAATGGAGAGTGGATTGTCGCAGCTGCCGATCCGAGCGCCGAAGCTGAAGTTGTTCGGGACGCCGGAGAGGTACATCTCAACGCTGAACGAGCCCACGAGGCTGCCTCCTTGATTGCCGATGCGCGCCGAGCAGCGGATCTCGCCCGGGGACGTCGCGCTCTGGGGACAGTCGACCGAGGATACCACCAGATCGGCCAGGCTCTGCTGGATAGAGACCGCGGCGTGACCGGTGTTGTTCTTCTCGTCGGCCTCGTTCACCCGAGACACACTGTCGGCGATGATGCCCACGTACTGGGGGCCGGTCTGCCCCGCTGGAATGGAGCCGCTGCAGGTGATCGTCTGTGACTGCCCTGCGAAGAGGCTGGGGCTGTCACAGGCGCCGATCCGCGTGGCGAAGCCGGCGATGTTTGCATCGCGAGACAGGCGCATCTCGTTGCTGAACGAGCTCGCGGCGCTGCCTCCTTGATTGCTGATGCGCACCGAGCAGCGGATCTCGCCCGGGGACGTCGCGCTCCGGGGGCACTCCACCGAGGATACCACCAGGTCGGCGGGGCCCGGATCGAGCTGGATCGCGTCATAACCGGTGTTGTCGTCACCGCTCGGCTCGGCGCTGAAAATCGGGCCATGGGTGACGATGCCCACGTTCTGGAGGCCGATGAGCCCGCTTGGAATGGTGCCATCGCACGTGATCGTCGTCGAGCCGCCTGCTGTCAAGCTGACGCGATCGCAGGTGCCGATCAGGGTGTCGAACGTCGTAATGTTTGTGTCTTGAGACAGCCGCATCTCGCCGCTGATCGAGCTCGCGAAGCCGTCTCCTTGGTTGCGGATGCGCACCGAGCAGCTGATCGTCCCCGGGGACGTCGCGCGCGCCGGGCAGTCCACCGAGGACACCACCAGGTTGGGCGGGCCCTCCTGGATGAGGCGAAGATGCCAGTCGTGCTCGGTGTTGTTGCTCTCGTCGGACTCAGGCACGGTATCCTCGCTGTCGGCTACGGCGCCCACGAGCCAAGAGCCGATCATCATCTCCCGAGGCCTCGTGAAGGCGCAGGAGATCGTTCGCGACGATCCGGCCCCCACGCCGGAGACCTGGCACGTATTCAGGAGCAGATCGGGATCGGCGATGAGCTCGTCGCTGGATAGACGCAGATCGACGAGGAACGGATCGGTGTCCTGCTTGCCGATATTGGCGACGACCACCAGGCACTCGTGTTCATCGATGCTCGAAGGCGACTCGCAGTACACCGAGGAGATGACCAGATCGGCCGGCGGCACGTAGTCTGAATCCACCACGACCGCCTCGTAGCCGAGGTTGTTGGTCTCGTCGAGCTCGGCGACCGCGCCCGAGCTGTCGGCGACGAAACCCAGGTACCAGGTGTCGGCCTCGGTCGCGGGCGGAACCGTGCCGCTGCAAGCGACGGTCGACGTCGAGCCAGCCGCGAGGGCGGCCGAGCTACAGCTGCCGAGCAGCGCGCCACCGCTGGAGAAGGTCCCATCGCTCGAAAGCAACAATTGGTTCTCGAACGCGCCTGTATCGGCGGTTCCCTGGTTGACGAGCACCACCTCGCACGAGACCGGACCGCCGGCCTCGATCGGCCGATCGCAGTCGAACGACGCGACCGCCAGGTCGGCGCCCCGCGGTCCGCAATCGCTGTAGCACGTGGAAGACGTCTCCCAGGCGTCGCAGGTGCCATCGCCGCAGGCCTCGGGACAGTCTGCCCGGTCGCACGAGGCGTAGCGCGCATCGCGTACGCACATCCAGGCGCCGTCCGAGGCGCTGCCCGCCAGAGGAGCGGCGGCGCAGCGGCTCTCTCCGGGCGACCAGTGCTCGAAGGTCAGCTCGTAGCCGGGCTCGTCCAGCGATTTCGCCGGCTCGACAAGCGGCAGACCCACGACAAACAGGCGCTGTGCTGCGTCGTCGGCGGGCGCGCCGTCCGCCTGCTCGCACGACCAGCGCGCGCGGTCGAGCCGATAGGCAGGCCCGAAGCCGGAGACCAGCGCGCCGTCGATCTTCCAGCCCAGCGAACGCTGCTCCACGATGATCTCGGCGGTGACGATGCCGGCGGTGGGGAGCGGGATGCCGTACTCGTCCTTCAACGCGCATTTGAGCTCATAATCCTGGGGAGCGTGCGCTGGCAAGACCTCGTGGCGCCCGTGCGGCGAGGTGGTGTCCAGATCCAGCTCCGGCGTGTCGTGGAGGCGCACGACGGGACGGCAGCTACGAGCCCGCTCATCGGTCGCGGACGCGCACGGCCGGCGACACTCGAGAGCGACGGAGACGCTGCGAGCCCAGTCTGGAGATTCACCGTCCGTGCCTCGGGAGAGAGCTACTTCGATGACCTGGTCGTCGTCCACCTGGGCGGCGAACTCGACGGCATACGTGCCCGGCCCACCGTCGACCGGCGGGTGCGCCACCATGGCCCCCACGCCGCGATTCAATCCCAGGCACAGCTTTCCTGGGAGCGAACCGTCGACGTAGCTGTGCGAGTGTCGATGCTCGCACACAACGCGCGACTCCCACCCCGTGTTCAAGGACCACCCGTCGATGACCCCGAGCGGCACGGGCGGCGGGGCCGCGCCGCCGCTGCAGCCGAGCTCCGTGATCGGCTCGAGCGGACCGGGAAACAGGGTTTCCGGCGGCTCCGAGCAGGAGCACAGAACGATGGCACACACCGCGCTCAGCAGGGTTCGGCTCTCATGGGTCATAGGCGTGTCTGTCGTGTCTTGTGTTCGGCGTTGTACCATTGCACGCTCTGGCAGGAGCCCGCTGCTCACTGCGGATTGCAGTCGGCCGGGCAGCTCTCTCCTGGGCTGCACAGGAAGTCGCCGCAGACCGGCGGGCAAACGCCGCAATCCTGCGGACAGAGGACGCAGGTCTCCAGCTGCGCGTTGCAGACGCCATCTCCGCAGCGCGGAAGCGAGTCGTCGCAGTCGCCGGCGCCGGCGGGAGGACAGGAGGGAGCGCAATAGCTCCAGCAGTCGGGATCGCTGCATCCAATCAGGCCGTCTCCGTCGTTGTCGAACCCGTGGAGGCAGGTCTCGTAGACCTGGTCCCCGCGATGATAGGAGAATTGCCACGTGTCGGCCGTCGCGCTCGGGAAGTCCTCGCCGCCGCCGAAGAGAACGACGCGGCTGCGAACGGCGTCGTAGGCCATCGCGGCGAACGCCCTCGGCGCGGGGGAGGAGGCGGGGGTAACTTCGCTCCAGAGGCTGCCGTCCCACTCCCACGTATCGGCGCGGTAGATTCCGTCGAAGCCGCCGAGGAGCACGACGCGCCGCCGGGCGGGGTTGTAGGCCATGGAATGGCCGTACCGAGGCGACGGCGTGGTACCGGAAGAGGGAAGCTCCGACCATCGCGAGCCGTCCCACCTCCATGTGTCGTTGAGCGCCGAATCGCCTCGGCCGCCAAAGAGGACGACCCCGCCGCGCTCGGCGTCGTAGGCCATGGCGTGGTCGTATCGGGGAGGGGGAGAACGACCGGAGCGGGCCACCTCGATCCAGTCCGTGCCGTCCCACTCCCAGGTGTCGCCCCGAGCCCGGTCGCCGAACTCGCCGCCGAAGAGGACGACCCGGCGACGCGCGGCGTCGTAGGCCATCGCATGTCCAAATCTCACGGGAGGAGAGATTGCAGGGGTGAGCCGCGTCCAATCCGCACCGTCCCACGCCCACGTCTCACCCCAGCCGTACAGGAAGGTGCGATCGCGACCGACATCGTAGGCCATCTTGGCGCAGCATGGGGGAGAGGAGCTCGGGGTGCGCTCGGTCCAGGTCGCGCCGTTCCACTCCCAGGTGTCGGTGGCCCCTGCGACGTCGCCGCCGAACAGCAGGACGCGGCTGCGCGCTGTGTCATAGGCCACCGCCGCGCTCCATCGACCACCTGGCGAGGCGTCGGCGAAGGTATGCTTGGTCCACTCGGCGCCATCCCAGAGCCATGTCTCGCCATCGTCGACGACGACGACGCGGCCGCGCGCGACGTCGTAGACCATCGCGTTGTCCACCGAGGAGGGCGAAGACCCGGCGGGCAGCCGCTTGGTCCAGCCGGCGCCGTCCCATTCCCAGGTGCTGGAGCCGAGTAGAAGGACGATGCGGCCACGAGAAGCGTCGTAAGCCATCGCGTGTGCGGCATCCCAAGCCAGCGAGGGGCCGACGGAGAGCCGCTCGGTCCATGTCGTCCCATCCCACTCCCAGGTATCCTGGAGAGTAGAAGTGTCCTGGAAACGAGCGTCGTAATAGATGCCCCCATAGAGCACGATGCGATTGCGCGCGGCGTCGTAGGCCATCATATGATCGAATCGAGGAGACGGCCTGGACGAGCCCACAGGGGTGATCTCGGCCCAGGCTGTGCCGTCCCACTCCCAGGTGTCGTCGAGCCCAGTGTTCAGCGCGCGAGAGCCGCCGAACAGGGTGATCCGGCGTCGCGCAGGGTCGTAGGTCATCGTGTGAGCATGCCGGGGCCCGGGCGAGGAGCCAGCCGGCCTGACCTCTGTCCACGTCCTTCCATCCCACGTCCATGTATCGTCGCGGCTCGTACCCCCGGCGAAGCCGCCGAACAGCACGACGCGCCTGCGTGCGGCGTCATAGGCCATCGCGTGGTCAGCGCGCGGCGACGGGGAGGCTCCGGTGGGGGTGGTCCTGATCCAGGTCGTACCGTCCCACTCCCAGGTCTCGTTGTTCAGATCGTCGAAGCGGCCCTTCCCGCCGAAGAGGACGGTGCGCCCGCGGGCGGCATCGTAGGCCATCGCGTAGGACGACGAGGACGAGAGGGCGGTGAACGTGTGCTCGACCCAGAGAGGCTCCTCGGCGACACAGCTGGACGTGCAGCCGTCGCAGCTCAGCGCATTGCCGTCGTCGCACAGCTCGCCGGGGATGATATCGACATATCCGTTGCCGCAGCTCTCGTCGGACCGGCAGTCCGGCGTACAGCCGTCGTCGGCGGCAAGGTTGCCGTCGTCGCACACCTCGCCGGTGTCCTGGATACCGTCGCCACATCGTCGCGGCTGGCAATTCGGCCGACATTCCGCGTCGGGATCGCGCGAGTTCGCCGAGCCTTCGTCACATATCTCGAAGAACTCGTCGTCGAGGATCCCATCTCCGCAGAGCGGAATCGCGCAGTTCGCCTGGCAGCCGTCGCCGTCGACGTTGTTGCCGTCGTCACACGCCTCCGTCTTCGGATCGACGACCCCGTCGCCGCATTTCTCCGTCGAGCTGCAGTCCGCCGAACAGCCATCCCTGTCCAGATTGTTGCCGTCGTCGCAGGCCTCGTCCGGGGCGTCGACGATGCCATTGCCGCACCTGAACCGGATGCAGATGTCCTGGTTCGCCGCGCAGAAGGTCCCAGCGGGACATCGCCGTCCGTTGGGACACAGCGTCGATGTCGTCTCCACGCAGGCGGCGCCGGCCAGCCAGCAGCCAAGGAGGAGGGCGAACGCTGCCGTTCGCATCACGCCATTCATCCGTCGGCTCCCATTCTTCAGCGTCCCCCTGGCTCAGAATCGTCCAGCGATGGCCAGCCCGCCGCCCTGCGGGGACTGGGATAACCCGAGCGTTATCCGCGCCTCTTCCGAGCTGCGGTCGAGGCGCACCGTGCGTGGCAGGTTGACGACGACCCCGGCGATGCCCACGGCCGCGACCAGCCCACCTGCGACATAGCTGCCCCAGGCGAGCTCTTGCTGCAGTTGACCCGTCCGTAGCCGCTGCGACGGAGAAACGGCCTCGGCGTCGTGGCACCCCAGCGGACAGTCCCTGGCCAGCTGGTCGTCGAATCCCTCGATGTTGGAGCGCGCGCCCCAGTAGTGAAGGGCGCCTCCGGCCACGGTGATCCCCACTCCGGCGGCCACGACGGCCCACGGCTGCCAGGCCTTCCAGTAGCGTTCGCTCCCCGTGAGCTCCTCCTCCGTGAACAGGCGGAGTCGAACCTCGACGGTCGCGCTGGAGTAGACCGGCAGCGATCGCGTGACGGTCCGAAACCCGCGCTTGCCGGCGACGAGCTGGTGCTCGCCGACGAGCACGAGCGCCCGCGCCGTCCCCGGGCCGGTGAGGACGAGCTTGCCGTCGAGCTTGACCTCCACGCCCGCCTGGGCGCAGCTCAGCTCGACCTCGCCGATCTGTCTCCTCAGCAGTTGCTGGTAGTTCTGCGCCTGCTTGTACTGCTCCGCATCGAGCGGCGCAGCGCCGTGACGAAGCGACTGGGTGATCGTCCGATAGGCTTCGATCGGCTGGTCGAGCTTGATGAGCGCGATCGCGAGGTTGTACTGGATGGCCGGGTGGGGCCAGCGCTCGATCGCCTGCCGGTACTTGGCCGCGGCCGTGGCGAACCCGAGGTTGTCGAGATAGTCATTGCCCTCGGCGAACAGCTCCTGCGCGCGACGTTGATCCTCCGCGGACACGCCGCTCGCCCACGGCCTCGCGTCGGGGTCGGCGGCCGGCGGCGCCGATGCCTGCGGCGGTGGTGGTGGAGGTTCGTTCGCGTCCTGTTCGGAGGACGGCTGAGCGATGGCCGGCGAAGCCAGCGTGGCGACCATGACCAACGTCAGCGTCAGCGAGGCCGGAAATCGACTCCCTTGTGACATGCGTTGACTCCCCGGGACTACCTTCCCGAACGGTGCGGCGAACAGCGGAGGCGCTGGCCGTCACCGGAACAATTCACGATAACGCAGAGCGCCCGCGGACGGCAACTCGGAATCATCGCCCGCGCTCTCGGCGAGGGGCAGCCGCCCGAACGTGGGTCCGCAACGGTGGTCGAGCTCGTCTGGACGGACTTTGAAAAGGATGACCCCACGACGCTGGCCGCGCACCTTTCATGTGGAACGTCTCTCGGCAAATGACGGCACCATTCGCACCCGGGGGGAGCGTCGGGCACGTCTCCTCGACGGGCGGACCCCGCCACGGAGGAGACAAGTTCGGGGCCACGGCGCGCACCCGTCCCGGAGCTCCGTGGAGCACGAGCGGCGGCCCGGGATCCAGCGGCGTCAGCGCGCAGGTCGGCAGGGGGCGGATGGATCGAACGGATCGATCCCTTGGATCGAACGATCGACGCTCACGCCCGCAGCCCCCGTGACGTCCTCCGTGCGCCCGTGCGCACCGGCGTCTGTCGGAGCCGATCCTCTACCTCGCTGGACAGGAAGGAGCGCTCATCATGAAGAATCATGCGCTGTTGTGCGAGGACGGGAATGCGGAGCGCATCGTCGTCGGCGAGGAGGGGCAAACATCCCGCAGACGAGCTCGAGCTTCGTGTGCAATCGAATCCCGCCTGATGCTTATTTCGCCTCGCGCGGCATCCGAGGTTCGCGAGGTTCGCGAGGTTCGCGTGTCCTGAGCCGCAACCGAAGCGCGCGCCGTGGCTCCGTATCGTCGGCGGCACCTCCACGCTCGCCGAGAGGACGCCGTGATGATCACGAGAAAGCGCACGGGCGCAGCGCTCCTCGTGAACGCGCGCGGCATTTCGCGCGCGTTCTCCTGCTCCCTCTTGCGCTCCACCCCCGGGCTCGCCCGAGCGATGCCGCACGGCGGCGCTCGTGGTACCCTCCGCGAAGGCATGTCAAGGCATGTCAACCATCGAGCCCACGGCCCGCCCGCCGCGCCTCGCGAACGGGTGCGGGCGCACGTCTACAGCCGCCCGCCCGAGCCGGTGTACTTCCCGGAGAGCGAAGAAGTGCTTGAGACGAACCGCCACCTGGAGCTCCGCACGGCGCTGTACCTGATCCTCAAGCGCGAACTCGCGCGGGTGGCGACCCTCGGGTCGGACCAGTTCGTCTACTGGGACCCGACGACGCCGAAGAAGCGCCTCGCCCCCCGACGCCTTCGTCCGGCTGGGCGTGCCTCACCGGACCTTCCGCAGCTGGAAGACGTGGCTTCACGGGGCGCCCGACCTCGCGGTCGAGATCGTGAGCGAGTCGGACGAGGGCGAGCCCGACTGGGACGAGAAGCTCGTGCGCTATCGCGCGTCGGGCATCCGCGAGGTCGTGCGCTTCCATCCCGACGATCGGGAGCGATCGATCCGCGTCTGGGACGCGCACGACGGCGATCTCGTGGAACGGGCGTCCGACGACCCGGAGCTCCGGGCGTGCGAGGCGCTGGGGTTCTGGTGGACCGTGGTGGACGACCCGTCGGTCGGCCCGATGCTCCGGCTGGCGCGCGACCGCGAAGGCCACGATCTGCTGCCGACCCCGGAAGAGGCCGAGGCCAAGGCGCGCGAGGCGAACGACAAGCTGCAGGCCGAGGTGGAGGCGCTGCGGGCGGAGCTCGCGCTGGCCAAGGGGAAGCGGCGGACGCGGCGACGCTCCCCGGGATGAGGCGCCCGCTTGGCCGGGGGTGGTCGAGCACCGTCCCGGCAGCGCGCTGAGCGCCGCCGGAGGCGGTGAACCACGCGCCGGCTACGTCGTGGGCCACGCCGCAGGTGGCCAACCGCCTTCGCCGGCGCCGCCGGGCTCGTCGCCCTCCTCTCGTCCTCGATGAGCGCGCCCTCGGCGAGCTCACCCGCGTCGCACGGCTCGGCCCTCGAACACCCTTCCTCCGTGGCGATCACGCCCGGTCCGGGCCCGCGGCGATAGGAGCTTATCCCTCTCGCCACTGACGAGGAGCGCGCCCCGTCGCGTGCGCGGCCCTGTTTCTCACTTTGTGCAGATCGCCAGCTCACTTTGCGCATCGCTTGTGTAACAGACCCTCTTCGCAGCCGGGGAGCCCCCGCTAGAGGCGCCTCCCGCCCGCCCGCAGCCCGCTGAGAGATCCTCGGTTTCCCCGAGGATCTCGCCGTTTTTCCCATCTCACGCACCTCGGACGCTCCGCGACCAGGGCCCGCGGCGGCCCCTGGTACGGCACGTGCGATATCCCCCTGGCGAACGGACGACGCCGCTCTCACGAGGGTTCCGGCGAGCGCTCACGAGGAGCCCCTCCTCGAGGACAATCGCCGACGGCCAGCGTGGGTCCTGATTGCCACTCATGATCTCATGATCGGCAGTCCGGCCAGCGAGCGGATCGCCCGCGGAAATCCCTGCAACAGCGGCCCTCCGGCCGCTCGATGGAGAGGTGCGATCATGGCTCGTCACATCCTGAAGTCTCTTGGTCTGTCCTCGCTCTTCCTCGCTGGCCTCCTCTCGATGCTGTCCACGACCGCGTGTGTCGCGTCGAGCGACGACAGCCCCTGTGGGCTCGGCGCTGGGGCCTGCAGCGAGCACGGCGAGGGCGCGCCCATCGAGGACGATGAGGAGGGCGCGGACGAGAGCGCGGACGAGGAGGCGCCCGCAGGCGAGGAGGACGCCCCGAGCGTGAAGGCGCCCTCGGTCACGCCTCAGATGATGTGCCAGCCGTTCTGCGGTCGCATCTGACGCGCAGGGCGAGGAGGCCGGTACGCGCGCGCCGCCGCGCTCAGAGGGACAGCTGCGATCGCAGCCACGTCGCGCAGGTTCGCTCCCACTGCTCCGACGGCGCGCGCGTCTCCAGCGACGCGCGCGCCGCGGCGTGCTTGCCGGCCATCCGGTAGGCGAGCGCGCGGTGGAACGCCTCCGTGAACGAGCCTGGGGCGCCCACCTTCCCGAGCCAGCCCACGGCGGCGTCGGGATCCGTCCACAGGTACGCGCCGGCCACCGCGGTGGCCACGTACGGGTTCTTCGCCGCGCCCTCCTGGAACTGCCGCTCCAGCACGGCGAGGCGCTGCTCCAGCCGGGCGTTGCCCGGCTCCCCCTTCTGGCGCGCGATGCGCAGGAGCCCCCGGATCGAGGTGGCCTCGAACGGCCTGTCGGCCTTCGCCCCGGTGTCGGCGGCGAGCTCCTCCGAGAGCTCCCGCCGCGCCTCGTCCAGCCGATCCTGGCGCAGCAGGACCGCGGCGCGGAGCAGGTGGGCGCCCGGCTCGGGCAAGACGCCCATCCGCCGCGTGATGCCGCGCGCTCCGAGCGCCCGCTGCTCCTCCTCGAAGGCGAGGAGCCGGAGCGACACCCGATCTGCGACCTCCCACCTGTCCTCTTGCATGGCGAGCATGATGCGATGTCGCAGGACCCTGCCCGACAGGCTGCGATCCAGCTCGATCGCCTGCTCGGCGACCTGATCGACAAGGTCGCTCTGGCACGTGTCGTCGTAGAGCCGCGCGAACACGAGGAGCACGTCCGCCGACCCGGGATCGGCGTGGCGCGCGGCCTCGCAGGCGTCGAGCGCGGCCTCGTTGTCAGCGTCCGTCGCGTGGTCCTGGGCCTGGCGCTTCACCTGGAGGACGCGGCAGCGCATGACCAGCGCCTGCGCGTCGTCCGGCGCGCGCGAGAGGGCGCGATCCAGGTCGCCGAGCGCCGACGCGTACAGCGAGGGCTCGTCCTGCGCGTAGGCGTGCAACGACCGGAGATAGGCCCGCTCCGCGAGCGCCGGCACGTAGCCGGGATCGGCGGCGAGCGCCTCGTCGAGCAGGCGCTTGCCCTCCGCGTGGTGCTGCGGGCGCGGCGCGGGGCCGATCAGCTTGTAGTACTGGAGCAGCCTCGCCCTGGCCGTGGCGTCGCTCGTCCCGCGGACGGCGCGATCCTGGCGGTGATGGTCCCGCCACAGGAGCCGGACCTCGTCGATGGCGCGGCTCCGCAGCGCCTCGAGCAGCCGCGGCATCTCGCCCGGGTCGCCGTCGATCTCGATGGGCTCGTCCGCGACCGGGCCGTCGGTCGCCCGGAGCTGCGCCGAGAGGCGGAGGCTCGCCCCCACGCGCTGGAGGGTGCCCGTGAGGACCCAGGTCGCGCTCTGCCGCATCGCCTCGGCCGCCGGATTGCCGGGCGGCGCCGAGCCGAGCGCGCGCACCTGCGGCATGGTGCGGAGCCCGCCGAGGATCGCCTCCGCGGCTCCCTGGCCGAGCCCGTCCCACGTGGGGTCGTCGGTCAGGTTGTCGAAGCGCATCACCACGATGGAGGGGCGGGGGTCCTCGGGAGGGGCCGAGCGCGCGGCCTGCGCTTGCTCCTCGGGCGGGGCGACATCGAGGGAGGCCGCCTGCCCGCCGCCGGTGCCGCGCCAGGCGACGGCCGCGAGCCCGATCGCCGACGCCGCCGCGAGGGCCGCGCTCCACCGCCACCTGCGGGGCGGCAGCGACGTGTGGCCGCCGGGGGGCGCCGCGCTCGCCGCCGGCGGCAACGGGACGCCTGGCGTCGTCGCGTCCAGCGTGGTCGACAGCGACGCCCGGCCGTCCGGAAGCGTCGGGGCGATCGCGCCTGCAGGCATCGACGGGCCGCGGCGCGGCATCACCTCGCCCGCCGCCGTGGTCCTGCCGTTCGCCTCGTCCAGAGCGGCGATGACCGCCGCGAGCGCGGCCTCGAAGCCGACGGCCGAGGGGAAGCGCTCTTCCGGGCGCTTGGCCATGGCGCGCGCGAGCAACGCATCCAGCGCGCAGACGGCGCTCGCCGGCAGCGCCGGCACCTCGAGGCGCTGCGGTGGATCTTGCAGGATGGCGCTCGCGATCACCAGGGGCGCGCCGCTGCCGAAGGGGGAGCGACCGGTGAGCAGCTCGAAGCCGAGGATGCCGAGCGAGAAGACGTCGCTGGCCGGGCTGAGGGGCTCGCCGCGCAGCTGCTCCGGAGCCATGTACGCGGGCGTGCCGGCGATGCTGTCGACGGTCGACGCCTGGGCGAGCGCGCCCCGCGCGAGGCCGAAATCCGCGACGATCGCCCGCCCGTCGCGCCGCACCAGCACGTTCTCCGGCTTGAGATCGCGGTGGATGATCTCCTGCTCGTGCACCGCGGCGAGCCCGCTCGCCACCTCGTGCAGGAGCGAGAGCGCCCGCCTCGGATCGGGGGGGCGTTCCAGGAGGACGGCCCGCAGCGTCTGGCCCTCGACGAGCTCCATGGTCAGGAAGCGCAGCCCGTCGGCCTCGCCCAGGTCGAAGACGCGGCAGACATTGGGATGGGAGATCCTGCGCGCGAGCTTCAGCTCACGGTGGAAGCGCGCCACCATGATCGGCGCGCTCGACCGATCGGCGAGGAGGACCTTGACGGCGACCTCCTCTTCCAACGCGCGATCGAGGGCGCGCCACACGGAGCCCATGCCGCCCACGCCGAGCCGAGAGAGGATCTCGTACCGGCCGGCGATGACGTGCCCAGGGCCGAGGTCGGCGCCGAGGCAGGCGCGCAGGACGGGGGGCGCGAGGGGGGAAGTCGACGCGTTGAAGACCCGCGGCGCGTCGGGCGCCGTCGGGATGTCTGGCGAGTCGTGCTGCGTCATGCTCGACAACGCAGACTACCCGAAAAGTGACCTGGACCGGCAATCGTCGCGCTCCGCGGCGTGAGGCGCTGCGGACCGGGCGAGGCGGGGGAAGAAAAGAAGAGGAGAGGTGGGGTGAGCTGATGAACCTGGATCCATCGCGCCCGTGAGCGTGAACCGTGTCCGGCCGGGGGCTGATCGGCCGTCGTCGCTGTATCGGTGCGCGGTCCGTGGGGTGGTGAGCGGGGGGCGACCTTGCCGCGCGCGGCGATGCGCGCGGACCGGGGGCGCTCGGCGGGAAGAGCGGTGCTGGAGGATCAGAAGGTGCCGCCGACGGCGAGCCCCGGGGTGTCCGGCCGCCCTGCGAACTGGTGGGTGGGGGCGACGAAGAGGCTCCCTCGCTGCTCGTTCGAAGGGCTCTTGTTCAGCGCCCCGCGCGATCCCGCGTTCGTCGCGATGCCCCAGAGCATGATCGGGAGGCCGATGCCCATCGGGAGAAAGACGCCCGTGCAGAAGGCCGCACCCTCGGTCTCGCACTTCGGGAGCCCCACCGCGAGGTTGAGGGCGCCGTACGCGGTGACGATGCCGCCGAGCACACCGGCGGTCGAGCCGGGATGATCGATGTCCGCGATGTCGCTGCGCGGGATGGTCTCCTGTCCGCCCAAAGGCGTCTCGACGTACACGTCGTAGCGGTCGCCGCCGACGATCTTGGCCTCGACCGAGGGGCCGCTGGCGCGCGTGATGGTGGCGGTGGTGCTGCAGCCAGTCAGGAACACGAGCCCGAGCATCGACAGCTTGATCGTCATGGACAACTCCTTCGGTTGAGGGGCGGTTGAACGGGTGGCCATCCGAGCGCCTCTCTGCGGCGCTCTCCGCGAGAGGACCCTTTCAACGGTTCTGCAGGAGCGATTCAGCAATCCCCGGGCCAGCGCGCTCGGAGGCCCGAGAAGGCCCGACGGCGGCGCCGGGCTGGCGCGAGGATGGATCGAGCGGATCAGCCTGCTTGATCAAACGATCAACTCCGGTATCCTGCGCGATGTCGGCCTTCGTGTTCCATGGGCCGGGCGCCGCTCGACGCCCGCGCCAGGTTCGGCCCGGACCTCTCGTGGCATGCGCGGTGCCTGGGGCCGCCGCAGCGCGCGCCGGGAGCGGCGTCGCGCCGGACAGAAGGGAATCCATGCGCAAGAACGACTTGATCTGGGGTTTGCTGCTGCTGACAGCCTGTACCGCGCCCTGGCAGCAGTCCTCCGGCGATCACGGCGGAGGCGGCGCCGACGCGTCGAGCGCCGGGAGCGGCGAGCCCTCGGGAACCACGGCGAGCGGGCCGGCCACCGTCGCCGGCACGGGCGCGGGTACCGGCGGAGAGGGCGTGGGTGGGAATGGCGGCGTGAGCGTGGGTGGTCATGGCGGCGCGGGCGGCGACGGCGGCGCGGGCGGCGACGGCGGCGACGGCGGCGCGGGCGGCGACGGCGGTGAGGGCGGTGAGGGCGCGGGAGGTGTGATCGGCAGGCGCACGTACACGACCGATCCTGGCTACTTCGACGTCGTGCTGGACACCGAACGAGACAGGGTGTTCTTGAGCTACGGCGGCGATGGGCGGGTGAACGTGGTGGACCTTGCGTCCGGGGTCGTGACCGCGGTCCCCACCGGGTGGCGCGCCGAGTTCATGCATTTCGACCCCATCCTCGATCAGGTGATCGTCTCGCTGCCGACCGACGATCATTCACCGTACTGGTGGGACGACGAGCAGGAAGGCTACGTCGCCGCGATCGACGCCGTGACGCTCGCGGCGCCAGCGCCGGTCTGGATCCCCCTCGATCCGTGGCAGGTCGTGTCGGACGGGACAGGTTACGTGCATGTGGCGGGCGGCTCGGGGCAGTGGACCTCCGTGGCCTCGGTCGACGTCGCCACGGGGTGGTACACGCTCTCCGGGACCATCCGCCATAACACCAACATCAAGCTCCATCCGAGCCGGGACCGCTTCTACGGGGCGGATACCGATGTCTCGCCGAGCGACATCGAGCGGTGGAACCTCGCGGACGGGGCGGCCAGACCGGCCTACGACAGCCCGTACCACGGCACCTACCCGATGTGCGGCGATCTCCGGATCCACCCCGCCGGGACCACGATCTACACACGGTGCGGCCATATCTTCCTTGCGAGCAACTCGAGTCCGTCGGACATGACGTGGGTCGCCGACATGGGGCTCTCCTGGAGCGATCTCGCCTTCGGCCCGGGCGGCGAGCTGGCCTACATGCTCGCGGGGACCGCGCCAGTGCTTCACGTGTACAACACCGAGACGCTCGAGCCCGAGGCGACCCACTCCATGGATGCGGCCGCGCAACGCCTCCTGGCCGGGCCCGAGTACCTCGTCCTGGTCCGGAACATCCTCGGCGGCAGCCCGCACACGGAGATCGAGGTCGTCCCGTTCGACGAGCTCTGAGATCGACCCGGCGGAAGTGATCGTTCGATCGAGCCGATCGATCGTTCGATCCATCGCCCGACCCGCTGGACGCCGCCGCGCGGGGCCGAAAGCCCAGCGCGGCGGCGAGCGCCGGCGCACGCGGTCTGCTGCGAAGCCCTGCGAGCGCACGGCGGACGCCGGCGGCTACCCCCCGGGCCCTTCCGCCGCGAAGACCGGCGCGTCCGCGATGGCATGGCCGTTGCGATGACGGATGGCCGACTGGCCGACTGGCCGACTGACCGACTGGACGACTGGACGACTGACCGACTGACCGACTGACCACACGCCGACGCGCGACGCTCACGCGCCTGTCGGCAGCAGCCGCGGCGCACAGCGCGACCGCCGGCATCGACCGCCGCACGCAGGCTGACAGCGATGACGATCCCGCCGCCTCGTCCCGGCGCGATCGACGTCGACGCCAGGCTGCGCCCCCCGCGCCGAGCGCGCAGAAGGATGGATGAACAGATGAAATTCAGGTGGTTTCCTCTCGGATTGGCGCTCTTGGTCTCCGCCGGAGCGACGACGACGATCGGCTGCACGTCGCCCGTGGGCTCGCATGACGAGCAGGCTGCCGGGATGGTCAGCCTCCCGCTCGTGACGTCGGCGGGAGGCGAGTTCCGCCTCCACAACGCCGTGTTCGCGATCCACTCGACGAACGGCGCCCACGCTGCCATCCTCGATTCCGAGGGCGATCCGGCTGCGGAGACGCTGACGGCGATGCTGTTCCAGGGGCCTTACACGGTTCGCCTGGCGGACGGCTGGGAGCTCGCCAAGATCGAGCCGGACGGCACGGAGTCTCCCATCTCCGCGGCCCTGCTCTCGCCGAATCCCCAGACGTTCGAGGTCAGCCCGTCCGCGACGACCGAACTCTCGTTCACGTTCACGACCGGACAGGGCGCCATCACCCTCGGCGATGGCTCGGTCGGCATCCGCTTCGATGTCGCCCCGAACGAGGATCGGGGGCAGTGCAACCTGGTCTCTTCCTATTATTACAACTACTGTCCGTCGGGGCAGACGTGTCTCCTCGCGGACTCGAGCGGCCGCACGTTCTGTGCGTCCCCTGGCGCGCTGCCGGTGGGCTCTCCGTGCACCTCGGACCAGTGCGTCGCGGGCGCCCAGTGCCTCAAGGTGGATCAGGCCAACCCGGACCAAGGCTCGTGCGTCAAGTTCTGCAGCGTGAGCGGCTCGGCGTTCGGCGTCAACTGCCTGAGCCTCGGTCTCCCGGACAGCGACATCGGCTTCGAGGGGCCCGCGCCCGAGGGGACGTGCGATCTCCTGACCCAGACGGGCTGCGCCGCGGGCGAAGCGTGCCAGTACACCGGCGGCAGCTTCGCGAGCTGCGGCCAGCCGGGCTCGACACCTCCGGACGGGGCCTGCTCCGGGGAGACCTGCGGGGCCGGATACCAGTGTTATGGCGGGACGTGCAGGAAGATCTGTGACGCGCGCACGTGGTATGTCGGCCAGCCGGGCTGCTACTCCTGCGAAAGCGTGGGGACCGGCAACGCCGGGCGCTGCTACAACTGACACGTATCGTCTTCTCGGCGCCGCGGCCGCGTCCGCTCAGCGACTGCCGACCGGCACGAGCGCGCACCGCGGGGCCCCTCGCCGCCGAGCGGCGACCAGCGGGGGATCGCTCGGCGCGGCCAGGCCAAGGTGAGCGCCAGCGCGCCCCTCCCCGGATCGTTGCGCCGCTCCGTCCTCGTGGGCGACAATGGCGCGGGCTCCGACGCCCGCGCCCATGCCCTACCTCGTCGTCCGTGAACCCGGCCAGGTGTCGTACACGCTCCCGCTCCGCGAAGGCCTCCGCCTCGGCAGGAGCGAGCAGAACGACGTCGTGCTCGACGATCACCAGGTCTCGCGCTTCCACGCCCGGTTCACCCGATCGGAGCAGGGCTGGCTCGTCGAGGATCTCGGGTCGACGCACGGCACGCTGGTCAACACCGTCAGGATCACGACCCACCTCCTCAACGTCGGCGACCGCATCCAGGCGGGCAACACCCTGCTCGCGTTCCGCGAGGACGGGGAGCCGGAGATGGTCCACCAGCAAGCCACGGCGGCCCTCGCGCCCCTGCGCCACGACAGCGACCGCCGCCTCGAGCTCGTCTACGAGCTGAGCCGCGCCGCCTTCGGCCTCGCGGACCGCGACGAGCTGCTCGGCAGGATGCTCCAGGCCATCCTCGACGCGCTCGGCTGCGAGCGCGCCCTGGTCGGCCTCGCAGAGCCGGGCGCGCGGGGCTTCCGCCGCGTCGCGCGGACGCGCGCGGGCGGTCCGGGGGCCGACGACATCGCCGTGAGCCGCACGCTCCTCGAGGCGGTCACGGTGCGGCGCGAGGGCGTCATCTTCCACAACACCGGGGAGCGCGGCGCCCCGAAGACCCTCGTGCGGGAGGGGATCCTGACGGCGATGGCGGTCCCGCTCCAGGCGGGCTCGCTCCTCCTCGGCTTCCTGTACGTCGATGCGCGGCAGCGGCCGGCGCTCTTCACGCCGCAGGATCTCGATTTTCTCCTGGCGCTCGGGCACCTGGCCGCGGCGGCGCTCGAGAGCGCGCAGCGCTACCGGCAGATGGAAGCGCTCGCCGAGGCGCTCGGGCCAGGCGGCCCGGCCAGCGAGCTGATCGGCGCGAGCGAGCCGATGCGACAGCTGAAGCTCGAGATCCAGAAGTACGGCGCGTCCACCGCCCACGTGCTCATCCAGGGCGAGAGCGGGACGGGGAAGGAGCTCGTCGCGCGCACGCTCCACAGCGTGTCCCCGCGCGCGGCGGGCCCGTTCGTGGCGCTGAACTGCGCCGCGATGCCGGAGTCGATGGTCGAGAGCGAGCTCTTCGGCCACGAGAAGGGCGCGTTCACGGGCGCCGTCGCGAAGAAGCGCGGCAAGTTCGTGCTGGCCGACGGCGGGACGCTGTTCCTCGACGAGATAGGCGATCTCGGCCTCGCCGCGCAGGCGAAGGTCCTCCGCGCGCTCCAGGAGGGGGAGATCCATCCGCTGGGCGCCGAGAGGCCGGTGCACGTCAGCGTGCGCGTCGTATCGGCCACGCACAAGGACCTCGCCGAGGAGATCGCCAACAAGCGGTTCCGCGAGGACCTCTACTACCGGCTCAACGTGGTCGAGCTGTCGGTGCCCCCGCTGCGCGAGCGCGGCGACGACATCGAGCTCCTGGCGCGGGCGCTGCTCCGGGCGGCGGCGTCGAGCATGGGCAAGCGGGAGATGGAGTTCACGCCGGCCGCCCTGGCGGCCTTGAAGGCGTACAGCTGGCCGGGCAACGTCCGGGAGCTCCGCAACGAGATGGAGCGGGCGGCCATCGACGCCGAGCTCCCGATCGTGGATCTGCACAACCTGAGCTCGCGGATCCGCAAGGGCCCCAGGGAGGCGCCGGTGGGGCGCGAAGGCATGTCCCTCGCCGAGCAGTTCGCGGCGCTCGATTCGACGGAGCGGCGGCTCATCGAGGAGGCGCTCAAGGCGGCGCGCGGCAACCTGTCCGAGGCGGCGCGGCTGCTCGGGATCACCCGGGTCATGATCAAGCGGCGCATCGACCGGTTCGGGCTCGGCTTCCGCGACGGGTGAGCCCGGCGGTCACTGGAGGTTCGGCGGCGTCCACGTCATCCACCGGCCGAGGTCGGCCTTCGCCCCGTCGCTCTCGAGCAAGTTGGTGTCGTCGGTGCCGCCCCCGACGAGGAACTTCTTCACATACGCCTCGAGGATCGCCCTCTGCTGCGCGGGGAACTGGCAGTGCTCATGGCCGCCGAGCTGTGAGTAAGCCATCCTGTCGGGCACGCCTAGAACATCGATCGCGTCGATCAAGCGAGAAATGAACCGCCAAGACGCCATAAGACGCCAAAAACACAAAAATCTTGGCGTCTTATGGCGTCTTGGCGGTTCGAAATTCTGCGCTTTTCAGGCAGTTTCAACCCGTTTGTCGCTCTAGCCCGTCCCAGATCGCGTGGGCGATGGCCCCGGCCGTGAAGGTGCTGTCGATGCCGAGCCAATCGATTCGATTGTCGACGACGAGCAGCGCGCACGGAGCGACGAGGCCCATGACCATGTGATGATCGAACGGGAGCGTCGCGTGGCGCTGTCCGCTGTACGTCGATGTCCATGTGAACGCTCACAATGTCATGCCACTCTCACGCAATAATTTCTGTATCACAAGAGAAGTCGAAATTCGACTCACGCGCCTCGCCCCGGCGCCTTGCAAACCAGCGGATTTGCCGGGCGAAAGCAAACTTGCGCCAAGACGAAAATACGAGAAAACTCGTGATCTGCGGCCCGCAACAAGGCATCCTGATGCGTGGGCGATGCTCGATGTGAGAATCCCTCGGATGAGGTGAGTTCCATGAACACGTGGGCGAGACGGTTCATCGTTCCTGTGCTGCTCACGGCGAGTTACGCCGCCATGGGCGGTTGCACCGCGATGATCGGCGGCGGCGATGACCCAGAGGCGAGCAGCGGCTCTGGCGACGGGCCCGGGAGCGGGTCTGGCGATGGGCCTGGGAGCGGCTCTGGCAACGGGTCTGGAACCGGAGACGGCGCCGGAGGGAACGGCTCGGCGGGGGGCGGCCCCGGCGTCGAGCCGACGGTGTGTGTGCCGGGCGTCCCGCGAACGTCGGCGCTGCCGCGTCTGACGAGGGCGCAATACGACAACACGATTCGCGATCTGGTCGGCATCGACAACCAGCCGTCGTCGATGCTCGCGCCGGACGGGGTCGGGAGCGTCGATCAGCGCGCGTGGGACGGGTACAAGACCGCCGCGGCGACGGTGGCGGCGGCGGTGATGGCGGACGCCAGGGCGCGCGCCAAGACCATCCCGTGCACGCCGGCAGGCGACGGCACGGCGTGCGCGCACCAGCTCATCGATGCGCTGGGACGGCGCGCCTTCCGGCGGCCGCTCACCGAGGAGGAGAGGGGGCTCTTCCAGGCCCTCTACGCTCGCCGCCAGGCGCTCACGCCGACCGGCTCGTTCGAGGACGGCGCCCAGCTGATCATCGAAGGCTTCTTGCTCTCGCCCTCCTTCCTGATGCGCGCCGAGATCAGCGAGAAGCCCGAGGGCGAGTACTTCGTGCTGAACAGCCACGAGGTGGCGTCGCGCCTCTCGTACCTGATCTGGGGGACCATGCCGGACGACGCGCTGTTCGCCGCGGCGGACGAAGACGCGCTGCAGACGCCGGAGCAGATCCTCGCGCAGGCGCAGCGAATGCTGGCGGATCCCAAGAGCCGCGGGATGGTCAAGGCCTTCCACGAGCTCTACCTCCACATGGGCCCCGGCACGCGCTGGTCGGATATCCAGCGTGATCCGGCCGCCTTCCCGGACTTCAAGGCGTCGATGATCCCGCTCCTGTCGGAGGAGACCGATCGCTTCATCGAGCACGTGGTCTTCGATCAGGCCGGGACGTTCCAGGATCTGGTCACCACGCCGGTGGGCTTCGTCAACGCCTCCCTGGCGCCGCTCTATGACCTGGATCCTGCGGAGTTCAACGGCGCGGAGCTCGTGCCGGTCGAGCTCGACCCGACGCAGCGCTCTGGCCTCTTCACGCGCCTGGGCTTCCTGGTGTCGCACTCGGGGTACGACCGGACGTCGCCCATCCTGCGCGGGGCGTTCTTGCAGAAGGAGGTCCTCTGCGCGGACATCCCGCCGCCGCCCCCGATGGTGGAAGGCACGCCGCTGCCCACCGACGCGAGCCTCACGACCAACCGCGCTCGGGTCGACGCGCAGACGGCGGGAGACTCCTGCAAGTTCTGCCATCACACGTACATCAACCCGGCGGGCTTCGCGTTCGAGGCGTATGACGCCCTGGGCGCCTACCAGCAGACCGAATCGTTCTCGGGCGCGCCCATCGACACGCGGGTGGACGTCGGCGTGGGCGAGGACGTCGTGGCGGTCGACGGCCCGGTGGCGCTCTCCGAGGCCATCGCGAGCTCCCCGGCAGCGCACACGTGCTACGTGCGAAAGTGGGTCTCGTTCGCCTACCAGCGCGAGCTGAACAACGAGGACTCGTGCACCGTGGACGAGCTGACCGCCAAGCTCACCCAGGGCGGCTACACGGTGCTCGACCTCATCGCGGACCTCACACAGAGTCAATCGTTCCGAGTTCGTGCCCTGCAGGCGGAGGTGGAGCCGTGAACCGAAGACTGTTCCTGCGCGGAATTGGCGGCGCGGCGCTCGCCGTCCCCTTCTTGAACTCGCTCGGCCGCTCGGCGCGAGCGCAGGAGGCGCCGTCGCCGCGCCGCCTGGTGATCTTCTACACCAACAACGGTTGCCTGACGAACCGGTGGTTCCCGACGGGGATCGAGAACGGGGCCGGGAACGTCACCGCGGCGTCCCTGGAGACGACGCAGGCGGACGATAAGCCCCGGACCCTCGCCGCGCTCGCGCCCTTCGCGTCGAAGCTGCTCTTCCCGCGCGGGCTCGCGATGCCGCTGAACGGCTTCAACAACAAGGTGGACGGCACGGAATATTTCGATCCCCACGATCAGGCCATGGGCAGCAAGCTGACCTGCGCGCCGATCGATCCCACCGGGGATCACTGGGCGCTGTCGCACTCGCTCGACCACGAGATCGCGCAGCGCTTCAACCCGGGCACCAACAAGGTCCCGCTCGTGCTCTCCGTCGGCAATGCCTTCACGAACGTCAAGGGCATCGTGTCGTACTCGGCGCCGAAGACGCCGTACGCGCCCGTGACCAACGCGCGCACGGTGTACAGCAGCCTGACCGGGCTCTTCGCGAGCGGCTCCGAGACCGAAGCGGATTATCGCGTGGCTCGCGGCGAGAGCATCATCGACCTGGTGAGCCGTGACCTGAACGCCTACAAGGCCCGCAAGATGAGCGGCGCCGATCGGAAGAAGATCGACGACTGGCTCTCCCTGCTCCGCGAGACGGAGCAGCGCGTCATCCCCTCTGCTTGCACCGCGGAATCGGCGACCGCGCTCGGCGTCACGGACGCCGCCCTCACGGAGGCGGGCTACCCCGCTCGCGGCGGCGGCTTCCCCAACAACGAGAAGGTGTACACGCTCGGCAGCGAGATGATGATCCGACTCATCGCCCTCACGATGATGTGCGATAGCAACCGATCCATCGTGCTCCAGTGGCCGGGATTCGTGACGTTCAAGTGGGACGGCATCGCGCACACCCACGATCATCACGGGCTCTCGCACCGGAACGGGAGCGCCGCCGTCGGCGGCCAGTGCGTGAGCGGCGTCATCGAGCAGATCCACGAGATCGACCGCTGGTACGCGGGTCGCTACGCCAAGCTGGTCAAGACCATCGACAGCATCGAGGAGGGGGGCGGCACCATGCTCGACAACTCCGCGGTCATGTGGCTGCCGGAGCTCGCCGACGGCAACGCGCACAACAACAACAACCTGCCCATCGTGATCGCCGGCAGCGCCGGCGGTTACCTCAAGCAGGGCGTCTCGGTGAACGTCGCTGGCGGGAAGCTCGAGGCAGGCAACAGCGAAGCCACCTGCTCGAGCGGCGCGGAGGGCGAGAACAACAGCGGCAACACCGGCTCTTCGGGCGGAACCGTCCCGCTGAACAAGCTCTACACGACGTTGATCAACGCGCTCGGCGCCGGGACGGCTGACTGGACTCCGGTCGATCGCTTCGGCGTCTCGGATGCGGTCGCGGCTGGCTTCGGCGGCAGCGGGCCGTCGTTCACCACCGACGGCGCAGGCAAGGTCACCGACGGGCCTGGCATCAGCAAGCCGGGGGAGCTCGACGCCATCAAGGCGTGAGGCGACCGAAAGTCCGCCGCAGGCCCGGGCCAGCACGCGCACGAGTGCGCCGTCGGCGCGCCTCGACTCCGACGATCGGCTCGAGCGTGACGGCCCGACCCTCACCTCGCCGGCGGGCGCGTCCGTCCCTGCAGGCGCGCGATGGCCTGCATCATGAAGCTCATCTGGCGGCCGCGAGCACGCCCCGGTACACGTCGTCCACGCCGAGCTCGCACCCCACCGACGACAGCGCAGCCCGAGCGCCGGGGCCATAGACGCGGAGCACCCAGCTCCCGTCGGCCTGGCGCGCGAACACCTCGATGCGAGGCGCCTTCTGTGACGCCAGGACGACCTCTCGGATCGACGCCACGGTCTGGTAATGCGCGAACTTGTCGCCGCGATCGTACGCCTCGCTCGAGTCGGAGAGCACCTCGATCACGAGGACCGGGTTCAGGAGGGTGTCGCGCCGCTCGTCCTCGAACTCGGGGCGGCCGCAGACGACCGAGCCGTCCGGGTAGACGTAGCGATCCGCGGCGGGGATCTTGATGCGCATGTCGGAGTTGAGCGCTACGCATCCGCGCTCGCCCAGCGCGTTGCCGAGCAGTCGGCCGATGTTCGCGGCGACGGCGCTGTGCTCGAACGTGCCGCCAGACATCGCGAAGAGCTCGCCGCCGGCGTACTCGTGCCTCACCTCCGATGCGCGCTCGAGATCGAGGTATTCTCCCGGCGAGAGCTTCCTTCGCGGCGCGGCTTCTCCCATGTGCGGCAGTGTCGCGCGCCGGGCTTCCGATGTCCACGCGCGGTGTCCACGCGCGGCCGGGCGGACTGACGCGGCGCCGGGGGCCGCGGTGAGCGGGACCGTCCACCTCGCGCCGCGCCGGTGGTACCGTCGTCTCGCGATGGACCGCACGCTCGTCGACGAGGGGAGCTCCTCCCGCGATCCGGGCCCGGTGCCCATGCCCGCGGGCGCGCTGGCGCACGCCCCCGGCGACGTGCTCGACCGCCGCTACCGGCTCCGCGTCCGCCTCGGGCGCGGCGGCTTCGGCGACGTGTGGCGCGCCGAGGAGCTCCTGCCCGACGGCGCGCCGTTCCGCGAGGTCGCCCTCAAGCTCCTCGTGTCGGACTTCGCCGACGCCGCCGACTGGGCCGACGAGGCCAAGCTCCTCGCCTCGTTCCGCCACCCGTCGCTCGTCACCATCTACGCCGCCGGCATCCTCCACGGCGCGCCGAGGACCCCGTTCGTCTCGATGGAGCTGCTCGAGGGCCGGAACCTCGCCGACCTGATCCGCTTCCGCCGCCGCATCCCCTGGCGCCGCGTCGTCGCCTGGGCCCGCGACGTCGCCGGCGCGCTCGACGTCATCCACGCGCGCGGCGTCGTCCACCTCGACCTCAAGCCCGCCAACCTGTTCCTCACCCAGGACGGCGCCCTCAAGGTCCTCGACTTCGGCATCTCGCGGCGCGCAGGCGCCCCCGTCTCCCGCGCCCCCGCCGTCGCCGTCGGCGGCGGCCATGACAGCGGCGGCAGCGACCTCGGCACGGCGGCCTTCCTCGCCGAGCGCGACGTCTACGCCTCCACGCGCCGCGCCTTCGCCGGCGCGGACAGCCCCGCCGCCGCGCGCGGCGTCATCGGAACACCGGGCTTCATGGCGCCGGAGGTGCTCGAGATGGCCGAGCCGACCGCCGCCACCGACGCTTACGCGCTCGCCGTCTGCATCGCGCAGCTCGCCACCGGGCGCCTCCCGCACGCCGTGCCCGACGAGCCGGACGACTGCTCCGACCCCGCGAGCGTCTCCGCCTGGTGGACCGAGCTCCGCGCCGCGACCCTGCGCGGCACGATGCGCGACCTCGAGCGCGACCCCGCGCGGCTGCCGCGCGGCCTCGTCGCGCTCCTCCAGCGGCTCCTGTCGGTCGATCCAGCGCACCGGCGCGTCGCGCCAGGGAAGCTGACGCAGCTGATCGACGAGGTCTGGGAGCGGCCCCACGGCGTCCCCGATCGGCCGTACAGGGGCCTCGCGCCGCTCTCGTCCACCGACGAGGGGCTCCTGTTCGGGCGCGACGACGACACCGCGCGCCTCGGGCGCGAGCTCGAGTTCGAGCCGTGCGTCGTGCTCCAGGGGCCGCGCGGATCGGGCAAGAGCTCGCTCGCCTCCGCGGGGCTCGTGCCCCACCTCGCGCGCCGCCACGTCGACCAGAAGGACGACTGGATCGAGGCGCGCCTCACCCCCGGCGGCGACCCCGACGGCGCCCTCGCCCGCGCGCTCGCCGCCGTCTCGCCGGAGCTCGAGGCCGCGGACGTCGACGCCCTCACCCGGTTCTGCATGGCGTCCGCCGTCGGCGTCGCGCTGGTCGTCGACCCCATCGCGCCCCTCGGCGACGGGCGCCTCGCCGCCCTCGTGGGCGCGCTCGCGACCGGCGAGCCGCGGCGAGGCCTCCGGCTCATCGGCGTGCTCGACGAGGCCGACGACCGCACCGCGGCCCTCCTCGCGACGCCGGCCGGCGAGGGCCTCCGGGCCGCGCTGCGCTACGTGGGGCTGCCCGCCGCCGCCGCCGTGAAGGACCTCGTCGCGGGCCCGGCGAAGCTCGCCGGCGCCGAGGTGCGCGGGCTCGCCCAGGTCGCGGCCGAGGCGCAGCGCGAGCTCCGGAGCGGCGGCGCGGCGCTCTCGTTCATCGCGCTCGCCCTCGCGGCGTGGTGGGAGCGCGCGCGCGACCCGCGCGGCGCGCTGAGCGGCGAGGCCTGGCAGGAGCTCGGCGGCGTGCGCGGCGCCCTCGCGCGGCACGCCGACGCCGCCCTCGCCGCCCTCGCCCCGGAGGACCGCGCGATCGCCGACGAGGCGCTGCTCCGGCTCGGCGCGATGGACGGGTCGCGCGTCCGCTGGGCCGAGGCGGAGCTCGCCGAGGCCGTCGGCGCGCCGCCCGACGATGTCGACCGCGTCCTCGGCGCCCTCGAGCGCGCGCGCCTGCTCGTCCGCCGCGACAGGTCCGTGGAGCTCGCCCACGAGTCGCTCGTCTCGAGCTGGCCGCACGCCGCCGCCACCCGCGCGCTGCACATGGAGCGGCTCATCCTGCTCGAGCGCCTCCGCGAGGCCGCCGACGTGTGGGATCGCTCCGGCGAGAGCCGCGATCTCCTCCTGCGCCGCGACCTGCTCGAGCAGGTGCGCAAGAGCGCGGCCTTCGCCTCGCGGCTGCCGCGGCGCGAGCAGGCGCTCGTGCGCGAGAGCCTCCGGCACGCCCGCGCCCAGCGCGCCAAGAAGATCGGCGCGGCCCTGGCGCTCGGGCTCACCGTCGCCTCGGCGTTCGTGGCCGAGCGGTGGGTCGCGGCGCGCCAGGCGCAGACCGAGGCCAAGGCGCGCGAGGCCGAGGAGCGCGCCGAGCTGGCCGAGCTCATCGGCAAGGCGCGCCGCACGGAGGACCCGTACCACCGCGCCGCGTGGATCGCCGCGGCCCTCGCGCGGCGCGCGGACGACGCGGCGCTGCCGCTCGATCTCGCGTCGGCCGCGGTGGGCCTGCCGCGCGCGCGCTTCCTGACCGTCGACGGCGTGGTGGGGCCGGCGCTGCCGTGGGACGATCGGTGGGTCATCGCCGGCGGCCCCGGGGGCTCGCTGCTCGTCGCCGACCTGCGCCCGCCGGACCCGGAGGTCATCGACGACGTGGCGCTCGACGCCGACCCGGAGAGCATCGAGCGCGCCAAATCGCCGCGCGTCCTCGCGCTGCGGCCGCACGACGCCCCGCACGTGGAGCGCGTGCCGTTCGCGTTCGACACGGCGCTCGCGACGCGCTCGGTCACCGGCGAGGTCCGCGTCTTCCGGCTGCGGGAGGGCGGCACCGTCGCGCTGGCCGCGGTCGCGCCGGTGCGCTGCAGCAGCGCCGTCCACGCGGCCGAGGCGGCGCCCGTCCTCGCTTGCTCGACCGACGGCGGGATCGCGCGCTGGGACATGCGGCGCGGCGGCGGCGCCGAGGCGGTCGATCGGCACCCGTTCCGCGGCAACGTGCTCGGCGTCTCGCCCGACGGCGCGCACGTGGCGGCGGTGCTCGGGCGCAGGGCGCTGCTCTGGGGGCCCGGCGGCGGCGCGGGCGCGGAGATCACCCTGGGCGCGCCCGCCGTGCTCGGCCGCTTCGGCCCGCGCGAGCCCGTGATCGCGCTCGTGCAGCAGAGCAGGACGTCGATCTACGCCCTCGACCGGCCCGAGGCGCCGCTCTTCGAGCTCGACACGGATCCGGCGCCCGCGTCGGCGCGCTGGGACGCGGGCGGGCTCGATCTGGGCGTGTGCGGCAGCGGCGGCAGCGTCTGGCACTACCTCCGGAAGGGCGGCCGCGCCGCGGGCGATCCGCCGCCCGAGGGCTCGCCGTGCGAGGCGTCCCCGGGCAAGGGCGCGCCGCGGCCGCTGCGCGCGCGCGGCGAGATGGCCGACATCGTCGAGCGCGACGTCGGCCCGCACGCGCTCCTCGGCGGGTGGCGGTTGCCGGACCGGCGCGTGCTCACGCGCGACCTCGTCCTGTTCAGCCCGGGCGCGCCCGCCGCGGAGCGCCTCCTCGGGTTCGAGGGGCTCGACCCGGAGGGGAGCCCCGAGGTGCGCGGCGCGGCCGCCTCCGCCTCCGCGGCGCTGCGGCGCGGGGGCGCCGTCGCCTTCGAGATCGGCGGCGAGGTGCGCCTGTACGACGAGGGCTCGCGGCGCCGCACGGCCGCGCGGCGGGGCCACCTGCTGCGCGCCTGCGACGACGGCCGGCTCATGGCGTACCGGCGGGACGAGGGGGTGTGGACGCTGTTCGACGCGACGACCGGCGCGACGGTGGAGGTGGTGCCGAGGGCGCCGGCGCTGGTGCTCGGCGTCGACGCCGCCTGCCGGACGCTGTTCACGCAGGAGCTCGACGGAAACGTCGTCGCGACGTCGCTCCGCGACCTGTCGTCCCGCACGATCGCGGTGACCGACGGCTATGTCTACGAGGCGCGCCCGAGCGCCGCGCGGGGCGACGTCGGCCCCGGGCTGTGGCTGGCGTTCAGCTCGGGCGCGCTGGCGCGCATCGACGAGGCGCGGGGCGAGGTGCGGGTCCTCGGGTACGCCACGCCGCGCGCGACCGCGATCGCGGACGGCCCCCTGCCGGGGGACGCGGCCTTCGCGGACGCGACGGGCGTCGTCGTGATCCGCCGCGCCGGCCTCACGGAGCGGGTGCTCGAGGGCGTGAGCGGGGCGGAGTGGGAGGACATCGCCGCCGCGCCCGACGGCAAGACGCTGCTGCTCTCGTCGGCGGACCGGATCGGGGCGCTCGACCTGGAGCGGCACGAGATCGTCGGCGCCATGCCGTCCGACGGCCGCGAGCGGCTCGCGCCGTGGGACGCCGACGGCTCGGTGCTCTCATGGTCCTTCGGCCGCGTGGGCGGGGCGACCGGCCTCGTGGTACCCCGGGGGCTGCCGCTCGCCCAGCGCGTCGGAGAGGCGGTGTCGAACCTGAGGGCCCAGGGCAAGCGGCTCGTCGCGCACCAGTGAGGCCGCGGCCGACGCGCCAGGTCAAAACCAGAGCCCGCCGTCGCGCGCCGTATTGTAGGGTCTGCCCTCACCCGCGCGCTCGCGCGAGAGCAGAAGGCGTTGGCTCCGCTGCGGGAACGACGTAGGCTGTGGCAATCGTGCCCGCGTCCGAACCGAACCTGAATGCATCTCTGTTCCTTTGCATCACGTTCTTCCCGAGCGACCGCATGGCGACGGCGGTGCTGCGGCTCGTGTCCAGTTTCTGCGGGATGATCCTGGACGACGCGAACGTGAGCTCGCGGTTCTACATGGCCGCGCACGAGCTCGCCGAGAACATCACCAAGTACTCGACGGGCCCCAAGGTCAGCCTGGAGCTCGCGCTGGAGGAGGCCGAGAGCTCCTGTATCCTGAAGATCCGCGCGCGGAACGAGGCCTCTGCCGATCGCCTACGCGAGGTGGAGAGGCGGCTGCTCGAGCTGAAGACGACGAGCGATCCTGTGAAGCACTACGACGAGCTTATCCATGAGACAGCGATGGTAGACGGGGTGTCGGGGCTCGGCCTCGCGCGGGTGCGCGCGGAGGGCGGGC
Source organism: Sorangium sp. So ce281 (assembly GCF_051527395.1). Classification (NCBI taxonomy): domain Bacteria; kingdom Pseudomonadati; phylum Myxococcota; order Polyangiales; family Polyangiaceae; genus Sorangium; species Sorangium sp. So ce281. The sequence goes on along the minus strand of NZ_CP150322.1, from coordinate 6,796,062 downwards.
TCGACGTGGACTACAAGATCGAGGGGAACGAGCTGACGATCATCGCGCACGCGCCGGTTGGGAGATGGAGGGGAGATGAGCAGCTTGAGGGTTGAGTCCGTCGTCACGGACAGCTTCGGGATCGAGCCGGCCCTGCGGGAGGACACCCTCAGCGTCAAGCTCACCGGCACGGGCGACATGGCGGCGGCCGCGCCGCTCGGCTCCTATTGCAAGGCCCTCCAGGCGGAGGTGGTGCGCCTCTCCGTGAGCGCCGTGGAGTTCGACGTAAGGTCTCTTTACTTTCTGAACTCGAGCTGCCTGAAGGCGTTCATCAGCTTCATCTGCGGGCTCGCGGGCCAGGGGCTGAAGTGCAAGGTGCAGTTCCTCACGGACGCGAGGCTGGGGTGGCAGCGGCGGAGCCTGACGGCGCTCGAGCGCATGTCCCCCGAGCTGGTCTCCATCGCGGACGTCTGAGGCGAGCACTGCAGGACACGATGAAGAAGCGCCGGACCATCGCCCTCCTGATGGATTACGTACGAGGCGAGTACCAGTCCGAGGTGCGCTTCGGCGTCGAGCGCGCCGCCGAGGCGCACGACGTCAATCTCATCATCGCCTTCGGCGAGACGCTCGCCCTCCCCGGTGCGGCCAGCACGGCCCAGAACAGCATGTATCACCTCATCGGCGCGGAGACGGTCGACGGCATCATCGTCGCCTCGACGACGCTCTGCCACCACGTCGGCATCGAGGGGATGAAGCGGTTCTGCCGGTCCTACGCGCCCCTGCCGATCTGCAGCCTCGGGATGGCGATCGACGGCATCCCGAGCCTCCTGGTCGACAACGGCCTCGGGCTCGATCTCTCGGTCGGACACCTCGTCGACGACCACGGGTGCCAGCGCGTCGCGTACATCGGCGGGCCGCCGAGCAACGAGGAGGCGGAGGTCCGCGCCGACGCCTACCGGAGGGCGCTCGCGGACCGCTCGCTCCGCGCCGACGAGCGCCTCGTCGCGTTCGGCAGCTTCACGATCGACACCGGGCGCGCCGCGATGCGGGAGATCATCGGGCGCGGGGTCGCCTTCGACGCCGTGGTCGCCGCCAACGACAACATGGCGCTCGGGGCCATCGAGGAGCTCAAGGCGCACGGCCTGAGCGTCCCGAAGGACCTCCCCGTGTGCGGCTTCGACGATGCCGTCATCGCGCGCTTCGCGAAGCCGTCGCTGTCCACCATCCGCCAGCCCATCAAGCGCATCGGCGCGCGCGCCGTGGACATCATCGTGCGCATGATCGAGGGCGAGCCGGTCCCCGAGTACAACCTGTTCCCGGTCGAGCTCACGCTGCGCGAGTCCTGCGGCTGCGGGTACCAGGTGGAGCCCGCCGGCGCGCCCCCGAGCAAGGCGTGGAGCGCGCCGCTCCCGTCCGCTGGCCAGCGGGGCGATCTGGAGCGCCTGCTCGAGAAGAGCGTCGTGATCCCCGCCGGATCGCTCGACGGCTGGGCCGGCCTGCTCCTCTCGGCGCTGGAGGAGGAGCTCGCGGGGACCGAGGGCCGCTTCCTGCGTGCGGTCGAGTCGCTCCTCGACGCGGCGGGGCGCGAGGGCGCGATCCTCGAGCACTTCCAGGGCATGATCACGCTGCTCCGCGAGCAGTTCCGCCGGGGCCACGGGGCCCTCCGGGACGCGGTCCTCGACGAGGCGCTCGAGCGGATCTGGCACGCCTCGCGCATCGTCATCGGGAGCGCGTCGGTGCGCGCCGAGGGACAGCAGCGGCTCAACGTGGAGCTCGCGTCGCTCTACCTGAGCTGGAGCGCGAGGAGCTTCTCGACCTGCCTGAGCCTGCCCATCCTGCGGCGCATGATGGCGTCGGAGCTGCCGCGGATGCAGTTCTCGCGGGTCGCTGTGTCGCTCTACGACACCGCGCACGACCCGCAGCGCACCACGATGAAGGCGCTCTTCCTGATGGAGGACGGGCGCGAGCTGGAGCCGCCGGCGGAGAGCTTCCCGGCGCGCCGCCTCGCGCCCGAAGGGTTCCTGGGAGGCCGGGAGCGCACGAGCATGATCGCGCTCCCCGTCGCGTTCGGCGACGAGGAGAAGTTCGGTGTCGCGGTGCTCAACAGCGGCGCGAACGAGATGGTCTATGACGCCCTCCGCCTCCAGATCGGCTCGGCGGTCAAGGCCGCGGCGCTGCACTGGGAGGTCGTGCGGCAGGTGGAGCTGCGCGAGCGGCTGGAGCAGGAGAAGGTCCGCCAGGAGAGCGTCGTCGCGGCGCGCATCCAGACGACGCTGGTGCCGGCGCAGCTCTCGGTCGAGGGCCTCGAGCTCTCCGCCCTCATGAAGCCGGCCGCCGAGGTCGGCGGCGATTACTACGACGTTCTCGCGACGGACGAGGGCGGGTGGCTCGGGATCGGCGACGTCGCGGGGCACGGGCTCGCGGCGGGGCTCGTGATGCTGATGATCCAGAGCATGATCTCGGCCCTGACGCGCAACGACCCGCGCGCCAGCCCCGGGGACATCCTCTCTGCGGTGAACGGGGCGGTGTACGAGAACGTCCGCAGTCGGCTGAAGCGGGACGAGCACGCGACGCTGCTCCTCTTGCGGTACGAGCGGAGCGGGCGGGTGACGTTCGCGGGGGCGCACGACGACATCATCGTGTGCCGCGCGAAGACCCGCCGCTGCGTGTGCATCCCGAGCTCGGGCGTCTGGATCGGCGCGCTGCCCGCCATCGACGCGATGACGCGAGACGCCGAGTTCGTCCTGGAGGACGGGGACGTCCTCGTGCTCTACAGCGACGGCGTGACGGAGGCGCGCAACGCGCACCACGAGCAGTTCGGCCTCGAGCGGCTGTGCTCCACCATCGAGTCCTCCCAGAGCGCGCCCGCCGAGGCGATCCGGGACCGGATCCTCGGCGAGGTCGAGGGCTGGTGCCCGAGCCCCGATGACGACATCACGGTCGTCGTGGCGAGGTACAGCGCGCCTCGATGGCTGTAATTGTGGCAACTGTGGCAACTGTGGCCTTAGACCGCCCGCTTTCCTACATGAGCGCTATCGTCGGTGTCAGCAGAAGGGATTGGATCCGGGTTGAGAACCACGTACGCTGCGCCAATCGTGTCAGTGTCCGAACCGAGTCTGAACGGGTCACTGTTTCTATGCATCTCGTTCCATCCGAGCGAGCGTATGGCCAACAGTGTGCTTCGGCTGGTGTCCAGCTTCTGCAGCATGGTGCTGGACGACGCCAACGTGAGCTCGCGGTTCTACATGGCCGCGCACGAGCTCGCCGAGAACATCATCAAGTACTCCTCGGGCCCCAAGGTCAGCCTCGAGCTCGCGCTGGAGGAGCGCGAGAGTTCCTGCGTGATGAAGATCTCCGCGCGGAACGAGGCGTCGCCGGAGCGGCTGCGCGAGGTGGAGAGGCGGCTCTTCGAGCTGAAGGCGGCGAGCGATCCTGTGAAGCACTATGACGAACTCATCTGTGAGACGGCGATGGTAGAAGGGGTGTCGGGGCTCGGCCTCGCGCGGGTGCGCGCGGAGGGCGGGCTCGACGTGGACTATACAATCGAGGGCAACGAGCTGACGATCATCGCGCACGCGCCGGTGGGGAGGTGGAGGGTCGATGAGCAGCTTAAGGGTTGAGCCCGTCGTCACGGACAGCTTCGGGATCGAGCCGGCCCTGAGGGAGGACACCCTCAGCGTCAAGCTCACCGGCACGGGCGACATGGCGGCGGTCGCGCCGCTCGGTTTGCTGCTCAAGGACCTCCACGCCGAGGCGGCGCGCCTCCGCGTGAGCGCCATCGAGTTCGACGTGAGGGCCCTTTACTTCCTCAACTCGAGCTGCCTGAAGGCGTTCATCAGCTTCATCGCCGCCCTCGCGAGCCAGGGGCCGAAGTGCAAGGTGGAGTTCCTCACCGACGCGCGGCTGGGCTGGCAACGGCGGAGCCTGACGGCCATCGAGCGCATGTCTCCGGAGCTGGTCTCCATCGCCGACACCTGACGCGAGAGCCGCGGGAGATGAGCGAGAAGCGCCGGACGATCGCCTTCCTGATGGACTACGTCGGGGGAGACTACCAGTCCGAGGTGCGCTTCGGCATCGAGCGCGCCGCGGAGGCGCACGACGTCAATCTCATCATCGCCTTCGGAGAGACGCTCGCGCTGCCCGGCGAGGGGGGGGCGGCCCAGAACAGCGTTTATCAGCTCATCAGCCCGGAGACGGTCGACGGCATCATCGTCGCTTCGGCGACCCTCTGCCATCACATCGGCATCGAGGGGATGCGCGAGTTCTTCCGGGCTTACGCGCCGCTGCCCGTCTTCAGCATCGGGATGGCGGTCGACGGTATCCCGAGCCTCATCGTGAACAACGGCCTCGGGATCGAGCTCTCCGTCGGGCACATGCTCGACGTCCACGGGCGCCGGAACATCGCGTACGTCGGCGGGCCGGCCAACAACGAGGAGGCCAAGGCGCGCGCCGACGCCTACTGGGGGGCGCTCGCGGGGCGCGGCCTCCCGTTCGACGAGCGCCTCTTCGCGGTGGGCGCGTTCACGATCGACAGCGGCCGCGTCGCGATACGCGACATCCTGGACCGCGGGGTCGAGGTCGACGCGGTGGTGGCCGCCAACGACAAGATGGCCCTCGGCGTGATCGAGCTGCTCGCGGAGCGGGGGCTCCGCGTCCCGCAGGACATCCTCGTGTCCGGCTTCGACGACGCCTTCATCGCGCGCTTCTCCAAGCCGTCGCTCACCACCGTTCGCCAGCCCATGAAGCGGCTCGGGGCCCAGGCGATGGACACGATGCTGCGCATGCTCGACGGCGAGGTCGTCGAGGACGTGGCGCTCCTCGACGTCGAGCTCACGTGCCGTGAGTCGTGCGGCTGCCGGGTTCAGGCGAGCGCCTCGCTCGCGCCGTCGGCCTCGGCGCCGCGCGACGGGGCGTCCCTGGTCGCGGCGCGGCGGGAGTCGCTGGAGACCGCGCTCAGGAGGAGCGTGGCCATCCCGACTGGCTCGCTCGATGGCTGGCCTGGCGAGCTCCTGTCGGCGCTGGAGGACGAGCTCGCGGGGCGGGAGAACCGCTTCCGGCACGCGCTCGAGGCGCTCCTCGACGCGGCGGGGCGCGCGGGCGCGATCCTCGATCACTTCCAGGGCATGATCGATGTGCTCCGGGAGCGGCTCGGCCGGCCGCCGTCGGTCGGCGGGGGCGTCGCTCTCTACGATGCCCTCGAGCGGCTCTGGCACGTGTCGCGCATGGTGATCTCGAGCGCGTCGATGCGCGTCGAGGGGGAGCGGCGGCTGACCGTGGAGCTCGCGGCGACGTACCTCAGCTGGAGCGCGCGGAGCTTCTCGACGTGCCTGAGCCTGCCCGGCCTGAAGCGCGTGCTCGCGTCGGAGCTGCCGGTCCTCGGGATATCGCGGGCCGCGGTGTCGCTGTATGACGACGCTCCCGAGGCGCAGCGAGGTGTCATGAGGTCGCTCTTCCTGATGGAGGACGGCCGCGAGGTGGACCCGCCGGCGGCGAGCTTCCCGGCGCGGCGCCTCGCGCCCGACGGGTTCCTGGGAGGCCGGGAGCGCACGACCATGATCGTGCTCCCCGTCGCGTTCGGCGACGAGGAGAAGTTCGGTGTCGCGGTGTTCAGCAGCGGCGCGCACGAGCTGATCTACGACGCGCTCCGCCTCCAGATCGGCTCCGCGACCAAGGCCGCGGCGCTGCACCGGGAGATGGTCCGTCAGGTGGAGGCGCGCGAGCGGCTGGAGCAGGAGAGGGTCCGCCAGGAGAGCGTCGTCGCGGCGCGCATCCAGACGACGCTGGTCCCGGAGCGGCTGTCGGTCGCGGGGCTCTCGCTCTGCGCCGTCATGAAGCCGGCCGCCGAGGTGGGCGGCGACTACTACGACGTGCTCGCGACCGCCGACGGCGGTTGGCTCGGGATCGGCGACGTGGCGGGGCACGGGCTCGCGGCGGGGCTCGTGATGCTGATGATCCAGAGCATGGTGTCGGCGCTGACGCGCAGGGACCCGAGGGCGAGCCCCGCCAGGGTGATCTCGGCCATCAACGCGGCGCTGTACGAGAACGTCCGTGGCCGCATGATGCGGGACGAGCACGCGACGCTGATCCTCTTGCGGTACGAGCGGAGCGGGCGGGTGACGTTCGCCGGGGCGCACGACGACATCCTCGTGTGCCGGGCGAAGACCCGCCGCTGCGTGTGCATCCCGAGCTCGGGGGTCTGGATCGGCACGTTGCCATCCATCCGCGAGTTGACGCGAGACGCCGAGTTCGTCCTGGAGGACGGCGACGTCCTCGTGCTCTACAGCGATGGAGTGACCGAGGCGCGCGACGCCCACCATGAGCAGTTCGGCCTCGAGCGGCTCTGCACCACCATCGAGGCCGTCCAGACCGAATCCGTCGTGGCCATTCGTGACAGGATCCTGAAGGAGGTCGAGGGGTGGTGCCCGAGCCCCGACGACGACATCACGGTCGTCGTGGCGAGGTACCGCGCCCCCCGGCAGCCCTGACGCGATCGTTCGCTCGCCTACATGGGCACACGGCCGACCAAGGGGGATTGGATCCGGTGCAAGAATTACGTACGCTGCGTGAACCGTGTTAGCTTCCGGACTGAGCCAGGACGCTTCACCGTTCTTGTGCATCACGTTTTTCCCGAGTGAACGGATGGCTAGCGCGGTGTTACGGCTGGTGTCCAGCTTCTGCGGAATGGTGCTGGACGATGAGAGTGCGAGCTCGCGGTTCTACATGGCCGCGCACGAGCTCGTCGAGAACCTCATCAAGTACTCGTCCGGCCCGGAGGTCAGCCTCGCGCTGGCGCTGGAGGGGGGCGAGGGCGCGCGGGTCCTCGTGATCCGCGCGCGGAACGAGGCGTCGCCGGAGCGGCTGCGCGAGGTGGAGCGGCGGCTCTCCGCGCTGAGGTCGGCGAGCGATCCTGTGAAGCACTATGACGAGCTCATCTGTGAGACGGCGATGGTAGACGGGGTGTCGGGGCTCGGCCTCGCGCGGGTGCGCGCGGAGGGCGGGCTCGACGTGGACTGCGCGATCGAGGGGAACAGGCTGACGATCATCGCGCAGGGGCCGGTCGCGGGATGGAGGGGAGATGAGCGGTTTACGGGTCGAGCCTGTCGTCACGGACAGCTTCGGGATCGAGCCGACCCTGAGGGACGACACCCTCGGCGTCAGGCTCACCGGCACGGGCGACATGGCGGCGGCGCCGCCGCTCGGCCTTTGCCTCAAGGCCCTCCAGGGAGAGGTCATGCGCCTCTCCATCAGCGCGGTGCAGTTCGATATAAGGGCTCTTTACTTTCTGAACTCGAGCTGTCTGAAAGCGTTCATCAGCTTCATCTGCGGGCTCGCGGGCCAGGGGCTGAAGTGCAAGGTGCAGTTCCGGACGGACGCGCGGCTGGGATGGCAAAGACGGAGCCTGGCGGCGCTCGAGCGCATGGCTCCGGAGCTGGTCTCGATCGAGGACACCTGACCGGAGAGCCGCAGGACAAGATGAAGAAGCGCCGGACGATCGCCCTCGTGATGGACTATGTGCGCGGAGAGTACCAATCCGCGCTGCGGATCGGGGTCGAGCGCGCCGCCGAGGCGCACGACGTCAACCTCGTGATCGCCGTCGGGGAGACGCTCTCCGCCCACGGTCCCTCCGAGGCCGCCCAGAACAGCATCTACCGCCTCGTCAGCGCGGAGGCGGTCGACGGCATCGTGGTCGCGTCGGCGACGCTCTGCAATTTCGTCGGCGCCGAGGGGGTGCAGCGCTTCTGCCAGGACTACGCGCCGATGCCCCTCTGCAGCATCGGGATCCCGCTGGAGGGCATCCCGAGCATCCTCGTGGACAACGGCCTCGGGATCGAGATGGCGACCGGCCACCTGCTCGACGATCACGCGTGCCGGCGCGTCGCGTACATCGGCGGGCCGGTCAACAACGAGGAGGCGAGGATCCGCGCCGACGCGTTCCGCAAGGCGCTCGCCGCGCGCGCGATCCCGTACGACGAGCGCCTCGTCGCGAGCGGCCAGTTCACGATCGACACGGGCCGCACCGCGATGGCCGAGATCCTGGACCGCGGGGTCGAGATCGACGCCGTGGTCGCGGCGAACGACAACATGGCCCTCGGCGCGATAGAGCTCTTGAAGTCGCGGGGTCTCCACGTGCCGAGGGACATCCTGGTGTGCGGCTTCGACGACGTGGGCGTGGCGCGCTACGCGAAGCCGTCCTTGACGACGGTTCGCCAGCCGATCAAGCGGCTCGGGGAGATCGCGCTCGAGACGGTCGTGCGCGTGCTCGACGGCGAGTCCGTCCCCGATCGGAACATGCAGCAGATCGAGCTCACGCGGCGCGAGTCCTGCGGCTGCGCGTACCAGGCGGTCGCGATGCGGCCGCTCACGAACCCGCCGCGCCTCGGGGCGATGTCGCTCGGCGGCCGGCGCGACGAGCTGGAGCGCGCGATCGAGCAGGCGGTGGGGATCCCGGCCGCGTCGCTCGACGGCTGGGCCGGCGGGCTCCTGTCGGCGCTGGAAGAGGAGCTCGAGGGCCACGACGGGTGCTTCCTGCACGTGCTGGAGCGCGTCCTCGACACGGCCGGGCGCGAGGGGGTGTTCCTCGATCTGTTCCAGGGCGTGGTGACGCTCCTGCGCGCGCGGCTCCGGCGGCCGGTCGAGGAGGGGGGCGACGCCGCCGTGAACGAGGCCCTGGAGCAGCTGTGGCATGCGTGCCGCGTCCTCATCGGGAGCGCGTCCGTGCGCGTCGAGGGGCGGCAGCGCCTCGACGTCGAGGTCGCCTCGATCGATCTGAGCTGGAGCGGGCGGTGGTTCTCGACGTGCCTGAGCTTGCCCCTCTTCCAGCGCATGCTGGCCTCGGAGATGCCCAGGCTGCACTTCACGCGCGCCGCCGTCTCGCTCTACGACGACGCCCAGCGAGCCACCCTGAAGACGCTGTTCCTGATGGAGGACGGCCACGCGGTGACGCCGCCGACCGAGAGCTTCCCGTCGCGCTCCCTGGCCCCTCCCGGGTTCCTGAGCTCGAGCGAGCGCACGAGCGTCATCGTGATGCCGCTCACGTTCGGTGACACGGAGTATTTCGGGGTGATGGCGCTGAACAGCGGCATGAACGAGATGGTCTACGACGCGCTGCGGCTCCAGATCGGCTCCGCGGTGAAGACGGTGGCGCTGCACCGGGAGATGGTGCGTCAGGTGGAGCTGCGCGAGCGGCTGGAGCAGGAGAGCGAGCGGCAGGAGACGGTGCTCGCGGCGCGCCTCCAGACGACGCTGGTGCCGGAGCAGCTGCACATCGAGGGGCTGGAGCTCTCCGCGGCCATGACGCCGGCGGCCGAGGTGGGCGGCGACTACTACGACGTCATCGCGACGCCCGAGGGGGGGTGGCTCGGGATCGGCGACGTCGCGGGGCACGGGCTCGCTGCGGGGCTCGTGATGCTGATGATCCAGAGCATGGTGGCGGCGCTGACGAGCAGGGACCCGGGCGCGAGCCCGAGCGAGCTGCTCGCGGCGCTCAACAAGGCGCTCTACAAGAACGTGCGCGGCCGCCTGAAGCGGGACGAGCACGCGACGCTGCTCCTGCTCCGGTACGAGCGGGGCGGGCGGGTGACGTTCGCCGGGGCGCACGACGACATCATCGTGTGCTCGGCGCGCACGCGGCGGTGCGTGTGCATCCCGAGCTCGGGCGTCTGGATCGGCGTGTTGCCTGTCATCGACGAGGTGACGCGGGACGCCCAGTTCGTCCTGGAGGACGGGGACGTCCTCGTGCTCTACAGCGACGGGGTGACGGAGTCGCGCAACGCGCACCGCGAGCAGTTCGGGCTGGAGCGGCTCTGCACCGCCATCGAGGCCGTGCAGACCGCGCCGGTCGAGGCGATCCGCGACAGGATCCTGAGGGAGGTCGAGGGGTGGTGCCCGAGCCCGGACGACGACATCACGGTCGTCGTGGCGCGGTACCGCGCGCCGGCGTAGCGCTGGCGGCTGCTGTTGCCGCTGCGTCGCCTCGGCAGGGCGGCGCTCGATGACGCTGCCGTGGAGGAACGGAGACGTCCTGTCCTCGGCGGCGCTCTGGCGGCGTGGGGCGCTGGACTGGCGTTGCGCGCGGTGCGGCGCGCGGCAGCGGACGCGAGGGGCTGCGCGCCGGAGCCTGGAGATCGTGGGGTGGACCCGGTGGACCCAACCCCGGTGGACCCAACCCCGGTGGACCCAACCCCGGTGGACCCAACCCCGGTGGACCCGACCCGGGTTGAGGGAGGGCGAGACCCGGGTTGGGCGCCCCGACCCGGGTTCGCTTTCCGCTTTCAGCGGTCGGCGACCCAACCTGGGTGCGGTCGGCGGTCCGACCCAACCCGCGTGGGTAGCCTCGAACCTGGGTGCGGTCGGGGCGGGGCGACCCAACCTGGGTGCGGTCGGCGGTCCGACCCAACCCGCGTGGGTAGCCTCGAACCTGGGTGCGGTCGGGGCGGGGCGACCCAACCTACCCAACCCGGGTGAGCGGTCCGGGTGAGCGGTCCGACCCAACCCGGGTGGGTAGCCCCGGGGGGTAGCCCCGAGCCCGGGTCGGCGGTCTGCGGTCCGGCAGCCCGGAGCTGGCAGCCAGCATGCCCGCCGGATCCGCTCCGGCTCAGTCGACCGAAGGCACGGTGGCGTCGACCCGGGTTGGGAGCCCGCGCGCGCCTGCCGGCGCGCGGAACGCTGCGCCCGACAGCTCCCGCCGCATGCAGGTGGCCGCCTCGTCGTAGCGGGGGTCGGACGCACTCCCGATGATCGTCGGCACCACGATATAGCCCTCGGCGTCGACGTTGAACTCCACCCGGATGGCGTCAGGCGGCAGCAGGCTCCCGCCCGGGCCGCGGCAGCGCTGCACGAGGTCCCAGTAGAGCTGCGCCCGCGCCGCCTTCTCGATCGCCGGGCTCGACATGTTGGCCTGCACCATGGGCGCGCCGATCTCGACGCGCGAGCGGGGGGCAGGGGTGGGGGCGGGCGCCGGCTCCGGCGGGAGCGCGGAATGCGCCGGGAGGCCGGTGCTCGTGCCGATCTTCGCGACGCTCACGCCATCGGCCGGCCTGGGGGCGGCCTCCCGCGCGGCGGCGAGGATCTCTGCGAGCGCATCCGGCTCGACGGACCCCACCGCCGGCGCGCTGTCCGTCCGGAGGCGGGCGCCGCGGTCGTCCAGCGACGCGGCGGCACCGCGCGCCCAGGGGGTGAGCGCGCCGGCGTCGGCCCCCGCCGGCGGCGCGGGCGGCGGGCGCTCGCAGGCCGCGAGCAGCGGGAGCAGGACCACGAGCGCGGTGCGCACGAGGAGAGCGTCGATCGAATGCGCGTCGCGCGCAACGGCGTCGGCAGTGTACCGTGGCATCGCACGTCGATGCGCGCGCTCCTCGCGATCCTGCGGATCGGTCTTCGCTCGCTGCGCGAGGAGGGCGTGTCGCCCACGTCGTCGTCCTCGGGAGGCCTGCGCGGCGGCTCTTCCAGCGCCGCCGCGCGCCTCGCCCTCGTCGTGGCGCTGTCGTCGCTCGCGGGCGCGCTGTCCGGCCTGCTCCCGGCGATCGCCGGCGTGGCCCTCGGCGCCGTCTCCGGGCGCGAGGCGCCGCCCTCGGGCGGCATCGGCGGCGCGCTCGCCCGGCTGCTCGCCGGCGCACCGCCGGCGGCCGTGGTCCTCGCGGCGCTCGGCGCCACGCTCGTGTCCGCCTCCCTGGCGGTGCTCTCGGGCCGGAAGAGCTCGGAGCTAAGCGGCGATCTCACCGCCGCGCTCCGCGTCGCGCTCTTCCGGGCGGCGCTCTCCGCCTCGCCCCGCGACGTGGACGCCGCCGGGCGCGCGCTCATCGCGGCGCAGGCGGCGGGGCCCGCGCCGCGGCCGCCGAGCGCCGGGCCCGCGCCGCCCGTCCGGGGCGCGGAGGTCGTGCGGCTCGCGATCGCGCGGGACGCCGGCCTCGTCGCCGATTTCGCGATCGCCGTCGCGACCGGCTTGCCCCAGGCGCTCGCGACGCTCGCGGTCCTGGCCGGGTCGCTGGTCTCGAGCGGCATGGCCCTCGTCCTCGCGGGCGGCGCGGCGCTGTTCGCGGCCTCGCGCCTCGCGGCGGACCGGGCCTCGGGCCGCGTGGCGCGCGCGATGCGGGAGGTGCAGCACGCCGACACGGCCGTCTTCGGCGCGGTGGGCGAGGCGCTTTCGGGAGCGGAGGACCTCCGCCTGCTCGGCGCGCGCGCCCAGGCCGAGGGAGAGCTCGCCGTGGCCGCGCGCCGGGTCGCGGACGCGCGCCGCCGCTTCGGCCAGGCGCTCGCCGTCTCCGGCCAGATCAAGGGCACGCTCGCGGCGCTCTCGCCGCTCGTCATCGTCGCCGCGCTCGCGGCCTCTCGCGGGGTCGCCGGCGCGGGCGAGGTCGGAGAGCTCCTGCTCGTGGTGCCGCTGCTGATGGCGCGCCTCGAGGCGCTCGACGCCCTCCGCGCCGGCTTCATCGAGCGCGCCCCCCTGCTGCGCGCGACGCTCGCGCTGCTGCGCCTGCCCGAGCACCCGCCGCGCCCCTCCGGCGGCCTCGCGGTGCAGCTGGACGGCGAGGCGAGGCGCCCCCTGTCGATCGCCTTCGAGGGGGTCACGTTCACGCCGCCGGGCGCGAGCCGCCCCGTCCTCGACGGCGTGTCGCTCTCGATCCCCGCCGGAGCGGTGGTCGGCGTCTGCGGTCGCTCCGGCAGCGGCAAGTCGATGCTCCTGCGCCTGCTCCTGCGCCTCGACGAGCCGTCGTCGGGCGCGATCGCCGTGGGTGGCGTGGATCTGCGGCAGATCCCGCCCGAGGAGCTCCCGCGGCTGTTCGGGGTGGTGGGGCAATCGGCGCGGCTGTTCGAGCGGAGCATCGCGGACAACCTGGCGCTCGGCCTCGAGCCCGCGCCCACGGAGGAGCGCATGCGCGAGGCGCTCCTCCGGGTGGAGCTCGACGAACTCGCTGGCGCGCCGCCGGCGGAGGGCGAGGCGCGGCCCGCGCGCGGCCTCGCAACGGAGGTGCGCGCCTCACCGCCGAGCCTGTCGGGCGGTGAGGCGCGGCGGCTGCTGCTCGCGCGGGTGCTGCTGCGCGAGCCGCGGGTCTTCGTGCTGGACGAGCCGGAGGCGGGCCTGCCGGGCGCCACCGCCGAGGCGGTCCTCCGCACGGCGTGCGAGGTCGCCGCCGGGCGCACGGCCATCGTCGTGACCCACGCGCCGCACCTCCTCAGGTCGACGTTCAACGTGCTGCTCGACGGCGGTCGGGTCGCGGCGGTGGGCACGCACGAATCCCTCCGCGAGAGCTCGCCGCTCTATCGGTCGCTTCTGGCCGAGGCGCTGCAGCGATCCTCGAGGTCGGCGGCGGGCTGACGAAGACGCGCGCGCGGTCCCCCCGCTCGCGCGGAGCTCACGGATCGCAGGGACCGCCTGCCCGCGCGGCCTGGCGGGCGAGGTGCTCGGCGTCGACGGCGCGGCCCGCCTCTTCGGGCACGTCCGCCGAGATGCCCAGCGGGCGGCCCGCGAGCCCCCGCGCGAGCCAGACGAGGATGGATACGGCCCCCCAGGCGAGCGCGAAGGCGACGCCCGCGTCGACGATCGCGCGGTAGGGCGGGGGCATCTGCCGCACGAGCAGGATGAGCGCCACGATGCCCGCGACGAGCGCCCACGTCGCGATCAGCCGGCGGCGCGTCGCGTGGAGGAGCGCCATGCAGTAGAGCGGCGCCAGCGCCACGTGGAGGGGCCGCCCGTGCTCGGCGAGGTGGAGCGCGCGCGCGACGACCCGCGGCGAGAAGCGCTGCTGAAAGCCGCGGTACCCCTCGAAGTAGGCGATCGTGACCGTCCAGGCCGCGAGCAGGACGAGCTGTCCCGTCGTGAGCGTGTACCCCGTCAGGATGCGCGCCGCCGTCGCGCCGAGACGACAGATGGCCTCGACCAGGACGGCCACGACGCCAAGGACACCCCACAGGACGACGGCAAGGCGTCGCCGCCCCTCGCGGACGGGCGGGCTCATCGCGCCCGCGCCGAATCGACGGGCCTCGCGGCCGTGGATCGCGCTCGAACGGCCGCGCGCGCGGACCAACGCTTCGGAGGGGGCGCCGGACAGCCGAATCGCCGCATGTCGCTGCATGCTAGGAGAGGAGCTCGGCACGTCAACCGGTTCCCACGGGTGTCATGGCGGTTCGCTCCGGCGCGGTCCGGCGGTAGCATCGGCGGTCCATGCCGCTCGCCGACCGCTCCGCGCCGGGTGTCCCGCCCGCCCCGGCGCGGGCCCTCCCGCCCCACCCGCACGCGCTGCGCTCGCCGCTCGCGCCCTTCACGGCGCGCCTCCGCGACCTGCTCTCGACCGTCGAGTCGGCGGCGCTCCTCGGCGCGGTGGAGGCGCGGGTGCGCGGGCTCGGGGAGCACCTGCGCTTCGCGTGCCTCGCGATGCCGTGCTCGGAGGCGCTCGTCGCGCTCGAGATGGAAACGCTCGGGCGGCTCACGGTCCCCGTCGTCGCTGACGCGGTCGGCTTCCGCGCCCCGGGCGCGGAGCTGCCGCCGAGCGGCACCCCGTTCGCGTACCTGCTCGGTGGCGGCGGCGGGCACGCGGTGGAGCTGTCCGACGGCGATCCGATGATCGCGCCGCTCCGGCCGCTCCTGGCCGCCGCGCCGGCGTCCGCGATCTTCGTGCCCATCCGCGTCGGCGCGGCGACCGTGGGCGGCGCCGCGCTGTTCTCGCACGAGGCGCCCCTCGGCGGGCGGGAGCTCGACCTGGCCGAGCGGCTGGCCGAGGTCCTCGCGCTCACCGTGGAGTCGTTCCGCACCGAGCGCGTCGTCTTCGAGCTCTTCGCGCGCGCGATGCCCGACCTGCTCGCGCAGGCGCCGGGCCAGCCGGCGGCGGGGCCGGGCGGGCGCGCAGCGTCGAGCGCGGAACCTCCCATGCCGGAAGGGGCGGCCCCGCCGCCGACCTCGCTCCGCGCCGCGCTGGAGCGGCACATCCACGCGCTGCGCCTCACGCCCGAGTACCGCCGCCGCCTGGAGCTCGCCGCGGTGGTGGGCAGGCTCGCCGAGCGCGGCGAGGCGGAGGCCCGCCTGGCCCTCGACCTCCTCGCGCGGATCGACGCCTACGCGAGCGGCGCGAGCGGCGCGGGCGATGCAGGGGAGCCGGCCTCCGCGGGGGAGGGGAGCTCCGCGTGACCACGGCTTCTCCGGCAGGACCGGGCAGCGAGCTCCACGGCGCGCCACGCCCGGGCGCGCGAAGCGGCGCCGGCGTGCGCGTCGCGCTGATCGACTCCGGCGTCGATGCCTCGCACCCCGCGCTGCGCGCAGCGGCGCTGCGGCACGTCGCCCTGGTCCAGCGCGGCGCTGGCGGTGGCGCGCACGGGGTCGCGCCGTGCGCTCCGGGAGATCTCAGCGGGCACGGGACGGCGTGCGCGGGCATCGTCCACCGCATGGCGCCCGCGGCCGAGATCACGAGCGTTCGTGCGCTCGGTGACGACGGGCGGTGCTCGCGTGACGGGCTCGTCGCCGCGCTGCGCTTCTGCGTCCGCGAGCGATTTTCTGTGGTCAACCTGAGCCTCGGCATCGACATCCCGAAGAACGCGCCGCTCCGCCCGGGCGACTACCGCTCGCTGGTCGAGCTCTACGAGGTCGCGGACGCCGCCTACACCGCGGAGGTCGTGCTCGTGGCCGCCGGCCCGAACGCGGCGGCGTTCCGCACCTATCCAGGGCGCTTCAAGTCGCTGATCGGCGTCGGCAGAGGGGCCTTCCAGGATCCGGAGGCGCTCCGGAGCGAGCTCACGCTCGATCACGAGATCCTCGCGCCCGGCGACGACGTGCTCGCGCCCGCGCCCGGCGGCGGCGAGCGGCGCTGGACCGGTACGTCGTTCGCGGCGCCCCACGTGACCGCGCACGTCGCGCGCATCCGCGCCGCGTGGCCGGAGCTCTCGATCGAGGCGGTGAAGGCGGCGTTGCACGGGCTCGCGCGCGGGGCGCGCGGCGACGGGGTGGAGGCGCGCGGTGCTCCCGCTTGATCCGATCGACAGCGTGTCGCCGCTGTCGCGGCTGCTGCGGAGCGCGCCGGGCGCAGAGGTCCGCGCCGAGCTCGATCGCGTCGAGGCGCTCCTCGGTGCCGGCCGCGATCCTGCGGCGGCGGTGCTTGACGGCGGGCCGCTCGTCGCGGCGGCGCTCGGCTTTGGGCGCGGCGCGCTCGCGTTGCGTGAGGGAGCGCTGGACGCCGCCGTGCTGCACCTCGAGGGCGCTGCCGCGGCGTTCGACCGAGGAGGGGCCGCCGAGGCGCGGGACCTCGCGCGGTGCGAGGCGGCGCTCGCTCGCTTGCGCCGCGACGCACGATCGGCCTGTGCGTCCGCCATCGAGGAGCTCGACGCCATCGCGGCCGCAGGCGATCCCGGACGCCGCGCCGCGGTCGTCGCCGCCCATTACCGCGGTACGGCCGAGCGGCTCCTCGGCGACGCGGCGGCTGCGCAGCGCACGCTGCTGTCGGCGCTGCGCCGCTCGGAGCCGTTCCTCGGCGAGCGCGCGCAGATCCTGAACTCGCTCGGCACGCTCTACGTGACCCTCGGCGCGCACGGCGCGGCCGAGGCGCTGCTCGAGCACGCGGCCGAGCTCCACCGCCGCCGGGGCGACGCCGTGGGCGAGGCGATCGCCTGCGGCCAGCTCGGCGCGGCGGCGCTCGGCCTCGGCGCCCTGGAGCGCGCCCGAGCCCCGCTCCAGCGACAGGAGTGGCTGTGCGCGCGCCTCGGCGACGCGTTCGGCCGGGCGCGCGCACTCACGTTCCTCTCCGAGCTTGCGCTCGAGCTCGGCCGCGCCGACGACGCCCTCGCGCTCGCGATCTCCGCCCGCGACGTTGCCGAGCACGCCGCGCCGCCACTCCGAACCTGGGTCGCTTACGCTTCGAGGGCGATCGGGCGCGCGCGGCGGGATCTCGGCGATCCGGGCGCGGCGGCGGCGCTGGATGAGGCGGGCGCGCTCTTCCGCGCGCTCGGCCTTTCGCTTGGCGAGGCGCTCGCCGCCTGGGATCGCGCCTCGACCGAGGCGCTCGCGCTCGCGGAGCCAGCGGACTGGTTCTCCGCCGCCTGGTCGCTCGGCTCCCTGGGTCTGTCCTCGCGGGTGGCGCAGCTCCTCCGGGAGCGTCTGGAAATTAAGGAAGCCGCGCCGCTCCAGGAGAAGGGAGGGCCAACGTCGGACGGCGAGGCCCGCGAGCGGGCGCTTGCCGCGGCGGCGCAGACCTCGCCTCACGTGGCGATGCAGCGCGAGGTCGAGCTTGTTTACGATCGTCCCGACCACCTTGCCGCGATCGCCGCTCGCAGGACGGCGGCTCAGCGCAACCTCGGTCGGCTCGCGGCGTTGACGCTCGCCCGGCCGGGGCTCATCGTCGCCGCGATCGCGGCATTGCCCCTCGGTGCCCGTGGCCGCGCGCTCCCCCCCGAGCGCGCGATGGCGGTCTGCGTGGCCGACCTGCCCGGCCTCGCGGTATGGATCTGGCCGGCGGCTGCCACACCGGCCACCATCGGCAACGATCTCGCCGTGCTGCGCGCGACGCTGGGCGAGCCGCTGCGCGCAGCGCTGGCGTTCGCGCCGGCAGGGCGCGTGCTGTGTCCCCCGTTCGCGGGAGACACTGGCGCGGAGCTCGATGCGGTCGAGCTCGTTGGTCTGATAGCGTTGCCCGTCGTGCTCGCGCCGGGCGAGCTTCGCCTAGATCCGCGGCTCGGCTGGGACGGCGACGCTCGCGCGAGCGTGGAGGCACTGGGATTCGTCGTCACGAACAACCCGTGCCACCCAGGTTGACCCGCGAGCCGCGCGCGCTACCTCACCCAGGTTGTCCCTGCCCTTTTACCCTCGACGAAGTACCTACATCGTGAGCACAGCATCGGCCATGTTGGCGCCGTGAAACGTGCACATCCACCACGTCCCTGCCGGGAATACCACGCTGCGCACGCCGGCTCGCCACCGCTCGAGCGCCGCGCGGTACAAGGCGCGAAACCCGCGTGCAGCGGCACGAGCCGAGCGCCACGCGTCACCCTGCTTGGGGCCGACAGCAAACGTCGGATTGCCAGCGCGCGGCGCCTCGAGGCTCGTGATGCGCTCATGGGGCGAGACCTTGCCGGCTTGTTCGGCGCCGAGGAAGCGGCCCCCTCGCTGCTTCACCTCCGCTTGCGCCTGCAATTCTTGCCTCTCGAGCTCGGCGGCGATGGCCTGGCGAAAGTCCTCCGCGCTGTCTTGCTCGATGGTCGGCGGCAGCGTGATTGACAGCGTTGCTTCCTCCGGCCACTGTGGATTTTGGGGGTCGAAGTATGCGGCGGGACGCGCCGCGCACAACACGCCCCTGCCGATCTCGCCCACCTTCACCTTGGCGCCCGGCCACTCATGCGCATGCGGGACGAGTCCAGCGGCCACAGGGTTTGCGAGGACATAGGCGATCTTCTCCACGACGGCTGCGCGTGTCAGCAGCCGCACCACGCTCGTGGCCTCATGATCCCATACCGGCCCTTCCCACGCACGGAGCACCTTCGTGCCGAGCGCGACGATGCGATGGAAGAACTGCAGGAAGCGCGGCAGAACGCCGTTCACGTCGGTCACGACGAGGTGCAGGTGCGTCGACATCGCGCAATGCGCATGGACCTTGATGCCGTAGCGGCGGGTCGAGACCGCGAGGGCGTAGACCAAGAGCTGAGTGATGGCTGCGTCGGGGCGGAAGAGGAGATGTCGGCGCAGGACGCGACGGGTGATCAGGTAGGTTACGCCGGGCGCGATCTGGCGGGGCTGGCTCATGGTCGGGCAGAATTCCAAGAGCCGTGCCGGCGATCGTGGTGAACGATTTCAAGTGCTTACCAAGTCCTTACCGATGCCTGCAGGTGGCGGCGCCATGGCGGACCGTGCTCCGTCACCCCGTGGGTCGGGCCAACCTGGGTGGGTCGACCTGGCTCGGGTCAACCTGGTTCGATCTGGCTCGGGTCAACCTGGTTCGATCTGGCTCGGGTCAACCTGGTTGGGTCAGGTCAACCTGGTTGGGTCGCGCCCGCGCGGATCGCCTTGCTGAGCCAGGAGCGCAGCCAGCGATGGCCCGGATCGTCGTGCACACGCTCGTGCCAGACCGCCGAAGATCGGTCCACGCCGAGCTCGACGGGGGGCCGGGCCGCGCGTAGGCCAAAGGGCGTCGACACCGCCGCGACCGTCGCTGGACACGTCACCACGAGGTCCGAGGCCGCGATCAGGAAAGGCACCGTCACGAAGTGCTGGACCTGCGCGACGATCCGCCGCCGCCGCCCACGAGCTTCCAGCGCGCGATCGACGAGGCTGCCCGGCATGCCGTGCGGAGCGACCAGCACGTGCCCGAGCTCCAGGTAGCGCTCCAGGGTCAGCCGCCGTGACGCTGCGGGGTGGTCCCTGCGCATCAGCGTCACGAATCCCTCCTCCGGCAAGCGCAGCTGTCGTGACGACGGGGGCACGAGGAACTCCGGGACGAACGCCAGATCCGCCGTTCCCCGCTCGAGCCGCCTCACGAAGTCCGCATCGGCGCGGTCGACCTGCACCGTGATGTACGGTGCCTCGCGCGCCAGCATGGGCAAGAGCCGCGGCAACGCAACCGCCTCCAGCAGGTCGTTGCCGAGCAGCACGAAACGGCGCTCGGACGTCGCTGGGTCGAACGGCGCGCCGGCCTGGACCGCCGCCCGCAAGCTCGCGAGCGCCTGAGCCAGCGGGTCGGCGAGCGCCTCGGCGCGCGGCGTGAGGGCCAGCAGCGGCCGCCCCGGAGCGAGCAGCGCATCGCCGAAGAACTCGCGCAACCGCCCGAGCCGCTGGCTCGCAGCCGACTGCGTGATGCCGAGCCGCTTCGCCGCGCGCGTCACGTGCCGCTCGCGCAGCAGCACGTCAAGCGCGAGCAGGAGATTCAGGTCGTCGGGGAGTGCCTCGATCATTAGACACACTAATATATCATATTAGAGAGATGTCTTTTACTAATCGTCAGAACCGCCTCAGTCTCTGCGCATGGCCGTCGCTCGCGGAGCCCGGTCAAACGTCCTCTGGAGGATGGAGCGCATCATGGAGAGGAAATTCAAGGTCTCGCGGCGGCGCCTGCTGGAAGGCGTCGCGACGCTCGCCGTGGCGGCGGGAGCGGGCTGGTACGCTGCCGGCCGGGGTGTGTTCGACGCTCGGACGGGCGAGCCGTTCGCCCCTTGGACCGCGTTCCGCTGGCAGCGCGGCGGCGAGCTCGCCGAGCTCGTGCGCGCGGCGGTGCTCGCGGCGAGCCCGCACAACACGCAACCCTGGCTGTTCGAGGTCCACCCGGATCGCATCGACGTGTTCTCGGACAGGTCTCGATCGCTCGGCACCATGGATCCGTTCCTGCGCGAGATGCACATCG
This sequence comes from Sorangium sp. So ce281, assembly GCF_051527395.1. NCBI lineage: Bacteria > Pseudomonadati > Myxococcota > Polyangiales > Polyangiaceae > Sorangium > Sorangium sp. So ce281. Next base: position 6,775,780 of record NZ_CP150322.1, on the reverse strand, counting down.
GGCTCGGTTGCGCGATAGAGAACCTGGCGCTCGCGGCGGGTTCGATGGGATGGGCCCCCCGCGTTGAGCTCGAAGCCGGCCCTCTGCCGGGCTCCGACCCGGAGGGATCTCGCGCTCTCGAGCGCACGGCGCCGCGGGCGATCCGGGTGGCGAGCGTCCGTATCGAGCCAGGCGCAGCGGCGTCCCCGCTCGCGGAGGTCATCGCACGGCGACACACGAACCGCGGCCCTTACCAGGCGCAGCGTGTGCCTGGTTCGGCGCTCCAGGAGCTCTCGCGCCTGAGCGAAGCGGGCTCCGATGGTGAGGTCGTCTGGCTGGAGCACCCCGATCAGCGCGAGAGCTTCGCCGCTCACACGCTGCGGGCCACCGAGACCATCGTCCGCGACGCGGCGATGGTGCGGGACAGCGACGCGTGGTTCCGGCTGGCGCCGGAGGCGGTGCCGAGCCATAGAGACGGGCTGACCCTCGATGTGATGGGGCTCGGTCCGCTGCTCACCGCGGCGGTCAAGCTGCTGCCGCGTCCGTCGGCGGAACAGATGCACGACGACTGGCTCCGCGTCACCCGCGAGGTCCACCTCGCCGGCGATCCCGGCGTCGGCGTCATCGCGGTCCGCGACCGCTACGACCTGGGCGCGACGCTCCGCGCCGGGCGCCTGTGGCAACGCATGCATCTCTGGGCGACCGCGCGCGGCATCGCGATGCACCCGCTGAACCAGGTGCCAGAGGTCATCGACCGGGAGCGTATGCTCGGACGAGCGCCGGCGATGGAGCGCTCGTTCGCCGAGGCGCTGGGTCTAGGCGACCGGCAGCTCACCTTCGCGTTCCGGCTGGGCTTTCCGGAGCGAGAGGGCGTGTGCGGCCCGCGCCGCGCAGCGGAGGAGGTGATCCGCGCCGCGTGAGCGCCGCGCCCCGGCTGGCGTGCTGACCGAGCGCGGCGAACCCTGGACGTCGAGGAACGACCGTCACAGCACGGCGATGCCCTGGGCGCCGCCGCCGGGCGTCAATCCACCCGCCTCCCCGCGCGGGATCAGGTCGCCGTCGCGGCTCACCTGGAATCGGGAGGTCGCCGCCCGAGTCGACCACGTCGAGCAGCGTCAGGCCGTGCGGGCCGACGCGGAACATCGACACCTCGCTGCTGCCCGCGTTCACGGCAAACAGGAGCTTCCCGTCCTCGCTGAGGACGAGCGAGCTCTGGGATCCGAGCGCGTTGATCGGCCGGGTCGGCGCGCGGAGCCCTCCGGTTGCGTACGTGCCGGCGTACGAGAGCGAGCCGTCCGACGCCCGGTCATACGCCATCACGGAGTTGCCGTCTCCGGCGTTGGTCATGACGACGATCTGGCCGCGCCGGTGGACGCCGCTGCCGTGCGCCATGGCGTCGCCGGGCGCGCCCGCCGCCAAGAGACCGAAGCTCAGGGCCGTGATGCTCATCGTGCTGCGAAACATGAGAAAGCTTCTGGGCAATGGCGCCGTGAACTCAGCGGCGCGGGCTTGTCGGTGCGTCGATCGTCGAGGCGCATCTCCGTCGTGACGACGGGCACGGCGCGCCCCGAGCTCGCGGGCGCGCGGCTCTGCGCGCTCCGCCGGGCGGGTTCATCCGCTGCTACGCGGAAGCCCCTCCGCGGTTTCGCTGCCGTCGACCGGTCCGCTCCGGCGCACCTCAGCCCTTCACCCGGGCGCCGATCCGCCTGCGAAGCCAAAGCCACCCCAACCTGGGTCGGGTAGCCACCCCAACCTGGGTCGGGTCGTCCCGGGTCGGGTCGACCCCGGGGTCGCCTGCCGCCTGCCGCCTGCCTGCCGCGCCAACCTGGGTCGGGTCGCCCCCTCCCTGCCCCAACCTGGGTCGGGTCGCTCCACGCTCTGCTTCTTGCGTACCTGAGCAACCGTTCGCCGGGCGCCACGGCACCCCCGCCCTCGGCGGCCCGGATCCAGCGCGAGGTGCCGCGGAAACCACGCTTCTCCCACGGCGATGACGCGTGGCATCGCCGATGCTTCGGACGCGATCGCGAAAGTCCATCCACTCTCCAACGGGAGTTGAACCATGTCCGTCTCGAACGCCCCGCTCACTGGAACCCCCGAAGCTCGCCGGCCCGCCCGCGGCTGCGAGCCCGACGCAGGCGCCAGTGTTCGGGACGAGTTCCTCACGCTCGCGTCGCACGAGCTCCTGACGCCGCTGACCTCGCTCAGCTTGCAGGTGCAGCGGATGAAGCGGCTGAGCGAGCAACGGGCGGAGGACCGGTCAACGTGGGTCGCCTCGCTCGAGGTCGTCGGCCGGCAGGTCAACCGCCTCACCCGGCTCTGCGATGACATGCTCCAGGCGATCCGGCTCCGATCGTGCCCGCTCGATCCCGAGCGCGAGGCCGTCGATCTCGGGGCGCTCGTCCGGGAGGTGATCGCCGGGCTCCCGGTGGAGCTCCGCTCCCCGTCCTCCACGATCTCCATCGACGCGCCGGACGGCATCGTCGGCCGCTGGGACCGCGAGCAGATGGGACGCCTCGTGTTCCATCTCGTCAAGAACGCCATCCAGTTCGGCGCGGGCCGTCCGATATCCATCGAGGTGAAGGCCTGTCCCGGCGGAGCGGAGCTCCTCGTCCGCGATCGAGGCGCGGGCATCGCGGAGGAGGACCAGGCCCGCATCTTCAGGTGCTTCGAGCGCGCGGGCGGCGTTGCGCACTTCGGTGGCCTCGGGCTCGGGCTCTACATCGCGCGCGAGATCGTGCGCGCTCACGGCGGAACCATCGGCGTGGAGAGCTCGCCGGGCTGCGGCTCGACCTTCATGGTCGAGCTCCCCCTCGATCCCGAGCCCGCCAGTCGCGCCGCCATCTCGCGCGCCCCCTGACACCGTCGCTCCCTGCGACGCCCGCCCACACGCCTTCGCCCTCCCCATCCCCTCGTCGAGCGCCCGCCCACACCGCGAGGCGCCGCACATCCCCCACCATCGACGCGAGCTCGCCGGTCGCGCGCGGCGCGCCCGACGCCCGACGCCACGCGAGGTCCGCCGCGCGAGGCAGCGCAGGCGTGCGCCCTCCCTGGCACGCACTCCATTGCTCGATCGTGCAGCGGTCCGCGCGCTCATCCCCGCTCGCGCGACCAGCGCGCCGATATCCCCGTGAATCTGCGTGGGTGCGGCCGGCACGAGGTGTGCTCTGGTTCACGTGAGAGCTGGGGCCAGATAGGCAATCCGCGTTCGGCGAATGCGCGAGCGAAGCGGCGCCGATCGATGGGGCGTCGTCGTGGCGCCCGCGTCGCAGGGAGAACCATGAAGATCGAAGCGACCGGCGACCTCATCCGCATTGTGCTCGGCAAAGATCACCTATCCATCGTCTCGGAGGCTGCGAAGAACACCGAGGCTCACGGCGTTCGTCATCCCACGAGCGTGCGACCCGCCGACCTCGCGGAGCTCGGCGGGGAGAGGAAGGCTTGCGGCCGCGCCGCCGCCTACCTCCGCGCGAGCGTCCACGCCAAGCCCGGCTGTCTGCGGCCCGCCCTCAGCGTCTGCCCTGCCCTGGCGCCGGTCGCCCTCTTGCCGATGCACGCCCTCGGCGTGCGCGTGATCGACGAGACGCCTCGCTGGGGGCTCTCGTTCGATGTCGTCGGGCGGATGCGCGGCTGGCAGGCCGTCTGCGAGGCGACCACCGGGCGCTTCCTGTTCTATGAAACGACCGCAGGAAGGGCAGAGCGGCCAGCCAGCGTGGCCGGCCGCTCCCCGGCCGCGCGCTACGGCTCCCTGGGAGGCGCGTACCCGAGCCGCTTGATGCCGAGCGCCTTGAGCTTGTACACGAGCGTGCGCAGCGGCATGCCCAGCGCGCGCGCCGCCTCCGTCTGGTTCCCGCTCGCCTTGCGGAGCGCCTCGACGATCAGCTCGGCCTCGCAGCGCTGCAGCCGCGTCTTCAGGTAGTCCCCGCCCGGGGGCGCGGCGGTGAGCTCTCCGACCTGGTACGGCAGCTCCCCCTCCGCCGCCGGCTCGGACGAGGGCGCCGCCCGGGCGCGCTCCGGCAGATCCTCCTCGGCGATCCACTCGCCCTCGGCGATGACCACGGCCCGCTCGATCGCGTTCCGCAGCTCCCGCGCGTTCCCCGGCCAGGAGTACGCCCGGAGCCGCGCGAGCGACTCGGCGTCGAAGCCGCGGATCGACCGGCCGTTCGCCTGGTTCGCCTGGTCGAGGAAGCGCAGCGCGAGCGGCTCGATGTCCTCCGGGCGCGCCCGGAGCGGCGGGATCGTCATCGTCATCGTGTTCAGGCGGTAGAACAGATCGCTGCGGAACGCGCCGGACGCGCACATCGCCTCGACGTCGCGGTGGGTCGCCGCGACGACGCGCGCGTCGACGTCGATCGGCTTGTTCGAGCCGACGCGGGTCACCTGCCGCGTCTCGAGGACGCGCAGGAGCGCGGCCTGCACCGCGGCCGGCAGCTCGCCGATCTCGTCGAGGAAGACCGTCCCGCCGTCCGCCGCCTCGAACACCCCTCGCTGCTGCTGCCACGCGCCGGTGAACGCGCCGCGCTCGTGGCCGAAGAGCGTGCTCTCGACGAGCTGCTGCGGGATCGCCCCGCAGTTGACGCACACCATCGGCTTGCCGCTCCGCGGGCCGCTGTCGTGGATCGCCCGCGCCACGACCTCCTTGCCCGTCCCCGTCTCGCCCAGCAAGAGGACCGGGATCGACGAGCGCGAGACCCGCTTGACGATCTCGAAGACGCGGCGCATCGCGGAGCTCACGACGACCGGCTCGAAATTGCAGGTGCCCGGGTTGCTCTTCCAGGTCCCGCCCGGCGCCGAGCGCACCGGCTGCTCCACCGTCGCGCTGCGCACGGCGCTCCAGCACCGATCGAGCAGCTCCTCCGCCACGGTCCCCGCGTCGGGGAACGTCGCGAACCCCGCGAGCACGACGGGCGACCCGCCCCCGGGCGGCGCGGCGAGCGCGCGCGCCACGTCGAGCGCCACCTCCGTCCCGGCCTCGAGCAGCAGCGCCGCCACCACGTCCGAGCTGTAGAGCGCGATCCGGTCCACGGGGCGCAGCAGCGCCCGCACGCGCGGGAACAGGTGGCTCACGTGGGCGCCGGGCTGGCGGGCGACCCGGGCCATCACGACGGCGAAGCTCCGCCCGAAGTACCGCGCGCGCTTCACCTCCTCCTCGAGGGCGACGCGGAGCTGCTCGTGGCTCATCAGCCCTGGCAGCTCGTCCTCGGCCGCCGTGATCGAGCGGACGGCGACCACCACCTTGCCGAGGATCACCTCCTCGCCCGGCTTCACCTCGCCTCGCGTGATGCGCTCGCCGCCGAGCCACGTGCCGTTGGTCGAGCGCAGATCCTCGATGACGACCTTGTCGCCGGACTGGGTGAAGCGGGCGTGCTCGCGCGAGAGGCTGACGTCGCCGATCTGGACCTGCGACGGCGGCGCCCGGCCGATCACGACCGGCGCGCCCGGGCTCAGCACGGCGCGCTCGGCGCCGTCGCGGTGGTAGACGAGCAGGGCGACGCGCCGATCGTCCTGCCTCACACCCTGGATCGCATCGATGAAGCTGCTGGACAGCGGCGTTGTCTCCGGGCCGATGTCCGTCTCGCGAATGACTGCCACGCTGCTCACCCCCTTCTCACGTGACCTCGCCCCCCGGGCTCGCGGCGGCGCGTCGCGCGCGCTCCCGCGGCGTGCGCCGGCGAGCCCGCTCGCCCGCGCTCCAGGCAGGCGCTCGCTGACGCTGAATTGCGCACCAGCACGGGCGTCTCCGGCGGGCGGCGACGCACCAGCTTGTCCATCAGGGTCCGGTGTTCATGAAGCGCATCCCACGCACCCCGCGCCTCCAACGCGTCCAATGCACCCGGCGCACCTTGCAATTCAAGCACCACCTGGGCGTCGAGCTCGCTGGTGACAAGGAGACGGTGTTCCTGATCGGCGAGCGTGAGCGCACCATGCTCCGCGGCCGTGTCGTTCACCTCCTGGGGCCGCTCCTCGACGGCCGGCGGACGGCGGACGAGCTCGTCGCCGCGCTCGACGGCGAGGCCTCCGCGGCCGAGGTCCGCTACGCCCTGAGGCGGCTGGAGGAGCGCGGCCATGTCCTTGAGACCGCGCCATCTCCCGAGGCTGCGGGCTCCTGGCAGGCGCCGGGGGCGGACGCCGCGCAAGCGCCTCGCCTTCGGGCCGGGGCGCCTCTACGACGTTCCGGTCTGCCTTAGATGGCTCGATCGGACGAACCGGGAAGAGGACCTGAACCCTGTGCCGCTGGTCGTCTGATTCCGTTCCGTCTGCCAGAGATCCGGAGAGAGAAATTTTAACGCAAAGGCGCAAAGGCGCAAAGGCGCAAAAGAAAGAATCAATGTTTTTGTCTTTGCGTCTTTGCGTCTTTGCGCCTTTGCGTTGAAATCTCTCTGTGGATCCCTCGCAGGATCTCTGGCCCGCGGCGCCAGGCCAGGTCCGGGGGATTCGGCAGCAGCAGAAGCAGAAGAGGAGAACTCCCGTGCGCGACGGCTATCGCATCCTCGACGCGGATCGTCACGTGATCGAGCCGCTCGATCTGTGGAAGGCCCACCTCGAGCCGGAGCTCCGCGTTCACGCGCCGTACCTCGCGTACGCTGGCGAGGGCGAGCCCCTGGCCGACCGCGTGGCGCACCTCGGGCCGGAGGGGCTGCTCCGGCTCCCCCCGCAGCCGATGGTGGATGGCCGGCCGGTCCATCACCGCATGAGCGCGCGGACCTGGCGCGCGATCGCCGCCGCCGGCCGCCGGCGGCTCGGGCCGCTCGCGCCGCTCGGGCCCCTCGAGCAGCCGCGCGCGCAGCTCGACGACATGGATCGCGAGGGCATCGACGTGGCGTTCCTCTACCCGACGCTCGCGCTGGCGCTCCTCGGCATGACCCCGCTGGATCCCGCCCTGGCGAGCGCGCTCGCCAGGGCGTACAATACCTGGTTACGGGGCTTCTGCGATCACGACCCCTCGCGCCTCCGGGGCGTGGCCCTGATGAGCCCGCACGATCCGGCGCAGATGGTGCCCGAGCTCGCGCGCGCGGCCGCGCTCGGCTTCCGCGCCGTCGTGCTCCGGCCGAACCCCGTCGCGGGGCGGACGCTGGGCGACCCTGCGTATGAGGCGTTCTGGGCCGAGTGCGAGCGGCGCTCGATCGCTGTCGCCATCCACGAGGGCACCCACGCCTCCTTGCCGGCGGCCGGCGCCGATCGCTTCCGCACCCGCTTCGCCCTGCACGCCTGCTCGCACCCGATGGAGCAGATGATGGCCTTGCTCGCGCTGATCGAGGGCGGCGTGCTCGAGCGCCACCCCGGCCTGCGGGTGGCCTTCCTCGAGGCCGGCTGCGGGTGGCTGCCCTACTGGCTCTGGCGCCTCGACGAGATCGAGTACCGGGGCCTCGCCGAGGAGGTCGCGCCGCACGTCCGCCGCGAGCCGTCCGCGTACTTCCGCCGCCAGTGCTTCGTCGAGATCGAGCCGGACGAGCCGTGCCTCGAGCAGGCGATCCCATGGCTCGGCGAGGACAGGGCGATCTTCGGGACGGACTTCCCCCACATCGATCACGACGCAGGCATGGTGGAGCGGGCGCTCGCGCTCCGCCGCAGGCTCCCCGGCGAGGGCCTCCGCAAGATCCTCTGGGACAACGCCGCCAGCTTCTACGGCATCGACGGATGACTCAGCAGATGACGCCGACCGACCCGGGGTCACTCGCGAGCTCGGCCAGCGCGACGGGCTGATCGTCCAGCTCCGGCGGCGGTGGGACATAGAGGGTGATGGCGCCCGCCGACGGGTCCCAGCCCTTGCGCTGCTCGCAGAAGCGCAGCGCGTCGCCGCCCGGCGAGCCTGGCTCCCGCGCCTCGCGGATGGTGAGGTCGATCCCCGGCGGCAGCCGGTAGCCGCAGCAGGCCATCAAGAAGCCCCGTGGGTCGCTCTTCAACCGATCGAGCTGCGTCGGGTCTTCCCAGCAGATCGCGACGGCGCGCAACCACGCTCCCTCCAGCTCCAGGAGGCCTTCCACCATCGCGCCTCGCTCGCTCGGGGGGCGCGCCTCCTCGTCGAGATGCGCGGGATCGCTGTCGGCGTTCGGCATCCTGGACATGTATTTGGATGACTGATGGGAAAACATGGCACCCTCTACTTGCCGGCGCCGCAGGTGCTGGCATGGGATATGAGGCTCATGGAACCGGCGCTGCGCGCCGTCGAGCCCTGCGCGCATCCACTACAGACAAATGCACACGCGATGAGAGCGACCCAGGCGGCGCCGAGGCAGATCAATCGGTCATCTCCTGGAGCAGCGCTCGCGCCTCGGCAAAATCGGGAAGATCGGCGCACTCCACGGGCCAGTCGGTGATCTCCCCGAGCAGGCGGCGCGCCTCGTCGCGCCGGCCCTGCTGCGCGAGCATCGGGCAGAGCGCCAGCGTCGAGCGCAGCTCGAACGTTCGCGCGCCTTGCTCGCGCGCGACGGCGATCGATCGCCGCAAGCACCGCTCGCTCTCCTGCTCGGCGTCGGCGCCGGAGGCGCGGAGAGACAGCGCCTTCAGGCGGTAGAGCTCCGGGAGGTAGTACACGTCCCCCGACTCCTCGGCGAGCAGAAGGCAGCTCGCGAGCTGCTCGATCGCGGCCTCGTGTCGTCCGCGCTTGGCCTCGAGCTCCGCCACGAGCGAGAGCCAGTACGGCAGGCCTGTCTTCTGGCCGGCGTCCCGGATCACCTCGACGTGCTGCCTCAGCTGCTCGAGATCGCCCTGCGCCCAGCAGCGCAGGGCCCAGCAGTGCACCTTGAACCAGAGCTGATGATGCTCTGTCAGCTGCAGCACGGAGTCGGTCACCGCGGCGACCTGCGCCCGTTCGCGGGCATAGTGGTAGACGCCGGCCAGGTGGAGCAGCGCCATCCCGAGGCTGCTCAGGTGATCGAGCTCGCGCGCCCACGCCACCGCGGCCTGCCCGTGGGCGAGGGCCTGGGCTGGACAGCCCATCAGGTAGAGCACCACCGCGAGCGTGTACTGGCCCCAGACCTTGACATCGACGCCGTAGAAGAAGGCCTGCTCCCGATGTGCCTGAGGGTCGTAGAGCGCGATGCCGCCGTCGAGTTGCTCGCGGGCCTCGGAGAGCTTTCCTTCAAAGAACGAGCACTGTCCCAGCAGCACCATCGACGAGACCAGCTGCGCGGTGTCCTGCAACCGCCTGGCCAGGTCGAGCCACCGCTCTGCGATCGCCCGCGCCTCAGGGCGATGGTTCCGCATGTGGTGGTACCAGAACATCGCCCACAGCGTCGGCGGGGTCATCGAGCTCTCCCCGAGCTCGTCGCTCAGCTCCTCACAGCGGTGGACCGCCGCCTCGAGCTCCTTCGGCATGTACCCGCGCCGGCCGATGAGCGCCAGGATCAGCAGGCTGTTCAGGCGCAGCTCCGCCAGCGCGCGCTCCCGCGCGTCCGCAATGCCTGACAGCCAGCCGAGCGCCTGCGTCACGTGGACGATCGCCTCGGTGTCGTCGGCGTTCGCGGGCCGCTTCAGCGCGCGCTCCGCCGCGATCTCCGCGTACGCGATCGCCCGCTCCAGCTGCTCGGCCCCCGCGTGGTGGTGCGCGAGCAGCTGGGGCCGCGCCGCGACGATCTCGGGGAAGCGCGCCTCGAGCGTCCGGGCGATGATCGCGTGCACCTTCCGCCGGCTCCGCTTCGAGAGCGACTCGTAGGCCGCGTCCCGGATGAGCACGTGCTTGAACTGGTACGTCGGGTTGTTCAGCCGCCGCTTCCTGTGGATGAGATCCGCGGCCATCAGCCGCTCGAGGTCCTCCTGGACCTGCTCCCCGTCGAGCGAGGACACGGCGCAGAGCACCTCCTGGCAGAACTCCCGGCCGAGCGCCGCGGCGATGCGGGCCGTCTCCTTGGCCCTGCCGAGCCGGTCGAGGCGCGCCACCAGGAGGCCCCGCAGCGTCGTGGGGATCGCGAGCGCCGAGAGCGGCTCGGCGAGGCGGTAGTGGTCCCCCTCCTCCACGAGCGCCCCGGACTCGAGCACCATCCGCGTCAGCTCCTCGACGTAGAGCGGGACGCCGTCGGTCCGGTCGACCACCTGCGAGAGCACGGGCCCAGGCAGGGCGCGGCCGCCGGCGAGGCGCGCCACCAGGTGCTCGACGTCCGACCGATCCAGGCGGCTCAGCTGGATCTGGAGCATGCTCGACATCGACCAGGGCGGCGAGAACTCGGGCCGCGCGGTGAAGACCGCCATCAGCCGCGCCGAGGGCACGTCGGCGATCATCACGCCCAGCCACTCGAGGGTCGTCGGATCGGCCCACTGCAGGTCCTCGACCAGGAACAGGACGGGCTGCTCCTCGGCCATGTCGAAGAGCATCGTCACGAGCACGTTGAGCGTCCGCTCCTTCTGCCGCGGCGGCGGGTCCAGCGGGGCGGCGTAGCGCCCGTCCAGCGGGATCGACAGCAGCGCCGCCAGCAGCGGCGCCGTCTCCGGAAGGTCGAAGCCGCGGCGCGAGAGGAGCGCCTCGAGCCGGGCGAGCCGGCGCCCCGGCGCGTCGTCCCGGCCCGTCTCGATCAACCGCTCCAGGAGCTCGATCAACGGGTAGAGCGCGCTGCTCCGCTGATCGGGCACGCAGCGGCACTCCAGGCAGCTGTGCCGCTCGCCGCGGAGCCGCCGGACGAGCTCCCCGGTGAGGCGCGACTTGCCGATCCCGGGGCCGCCGGTGACGAGGATGCTCTGCCCGATGCCCTGCCGGACCTGGCCCCAGCGCTGGAGCAGGAGATCGAGCTCCTGGCTCCTCCCGATCAGCGGCTCGGTGTCGCGGCCGGCGATGTCCTGGTCCTGGGCCGGGGGAGGGATCTCCTGCCCCATGCGGTAGCTCGCGAGCGGGCGCGCGACGGACGAGAGATCGGGCGGCGCCATCGGCTCGAGCGCGAACCGGCTCCGGAGGAGCCTGAAGGTCTCGCCGCTGACCACGACCGTGCCCGGCGCCGCGGCCGCGCTCAGCCGGGCCGCGATCTGCGGTGTCGTCCCGAGGTGCTGTGTGTACCGATGGAGCTGGCCGGCGACCACGAGGCCGGTGTGGAGCCCGATCCGGACCTCGAGCGCCACGCCCCGCGCCGCCGTGAGCTGCGCGCTGCGCGCCTCCACGTCCGCCACGACCTCCAGCGCCGCGCGGGCGGCGCGCCGGGCGTCATCCTCCTGCGCGGAGGGATAGCCGAAGTGCAAGAGGACCTGATCCCCCAGCGCGCCGGCGAAGCGCCCCCGGTGGCGGCGGGCGATCTCGGCGCAGGCGTCCTGTTGCTCGTCGAGCAGATCGTCGATCTCCTCGACGTCGGTGGTCTTCAGCCCCGGGCCCGAGGCCGTGAAGGTGCAGCAGACGACGGTGAGGGGCCGCCGCTCGCCGTCGGGTCGCTCCAGCGCCTGTCCCTCTGGCTCCGGCGGGGCCGGCGCGTCCACGCGCCGGGGCGTGGCCGGAGACGGCATCGTCTCGGCCGCCGCGTGGTCGCTCGGCAGCGAGCGGGGCTCCCGCGAGGGCGCGTCGAGCGGCGCCGTCTCGCTCGCGACGCGGCGCCACGGGCTCGCATCCTCCGTGCCTCGGGTCGGGGCCGGCGGCGAGCGCGGCGCTCGCGCGGGATCGACGAGGTCCTCGCGGCTCAGCGCGTCCACGTCGCAGGCCTCGAGCTCGCGCAGCAGGCTCGAGGCCGTGACGACGCGCGCGGCCATGTCCTTGAGGGTCGCGCGCCGGAGCAGGGCGCCGAGCGGGTGCCCGAGCAGCGCCGGGGGGATCGGGATCGGCTCGGGGCTGGCCTGCCGGAAGAGCACCTCTTGCAGCGACCTGCCGGTGATCGACGGCCTGCCGGTGAGGCACTCGAGGAAGACGAGCCCCCAGGCGTACAGGTCCGAACGCACGCTCACCGGCTGTCCGAGGAGCTGCTCCGGCGCCGCGTAGGCGGGCGTGCAGAGGATCTCGTTGCTCGGGGTGAGCTTGGGATCCACGCCCTCCATGGCCCCGGCGATGAGCGCGCCGATGCCGAAGTCGAGCACCAGCGCGTTTCGCCGCGCGCCGGTCGAGACGATCATGATGTTGCTGGGCTTGAGGTCGCGGTGGACGACATGCTGCCCGTGGGCGCAGCCGAGGGCGTCGAGGACCTGGAGCATCAGGTACCGCGCCTCGCGCGGATCGAGGGCGATCTCTTCGGCCAGCACCTCCGCCAGGTTCTGGCCGGGCACGAACTCGAAGATGGTGTAGAGGGTGCCGTCGTCCGTCTGTCCGGCGTCGATGAGCCGGACGATGTTGGGGTGGTGGAGCTGCGCGCAGAACCGCGCCTCCTGGTGGAAGCGGGCGCAGCGCCGCGCGACGTCGGCGGACTTGCTGCCCCGGATCGGGTGCATGACCTTGATGGCCACCGGCTGTCCGGTGGCGAGCTGACGCCCCTTGTAGACGTCGGCGAAGCCGCTCTCGCGCAGCGCGGAGACGATCTCGTAGCGCTCCTGGAACACGGCGCCCGAGGCGATGGCGCTGCGGCTCATCCCATCTCCCTCCGCCGGGCGGCCCGGCGCGACCGGGGGAGCGGGCGTGATCCGGGGAGGGCGGCGCGCTGCGCCGGCCGGCCCGCCTCATCGATGAGGCGTCTGGACAGAGCGGCTGTCGATCTCGTCAGCACACCTTGTCCACGGCCGACCTCGCTGCTCACGTTGGTTCATATAGGGTGGTACTCCGCCGACGTCCGTCGATGCCGATCGGGTTCTGGCGCTTCGGCGAAGAAACCCCGGAAGACGCTCGCGCCCGGCCGGCTCCGTGGGGCGTGGCTCCGGGGAGACGGGCCGACGTGCGCAAGCGCGCTCCTCGTGGGGCAGCGGCCGAGCTCCGCCTGCGTGTTTGTTTCGGCTACAATCTTCTATCGTGGCTGCTGTCGCGGCGACCGAGCGAGTCGCGGTGAACAGCGGCGAGTTGACCTCTGGCACGACCGGTGAGAGGGCGGTGAAGCGGACTTCGTCGGCGCTCGACGCGCGCGGGGAGCCGAGAGCGGTCCTTGGGCGGTGAGCGACGATTCAAGGCTTTTCAATCCTTTGTGGAAGGAGCACGAAACATGCTGAGGCAACTGGCGATCCACATCGTTCTGCTCGCGCTCGCGGCGGCTGGTCCGGTTGCGTGCGGGGGTTCGGGCGACAGCCCCGCGGACGCCGGCAGCGTCGCCAGCGGGAGCGGCGGCGCGGCCGCTTCCGGCGGACAGACCTCGGGGAGCGGCGCGACCGGCGGAGGCGGAGACGGTGGAACGGGCGGCAGCGCCTCGGGGAGCGGCGGCGCGGGCGCAGGCGAAGCGGGCACGGGCGGCGCTGGCACGGGCGGCGCGGGTGACGGCGGCGCGGGTGACGGCGGCGCGGGTGCGGGCGAAGCGGGCACGGGCGGCGCGGGCGACGGCGGCGCGGGCGGCGCGGGCGACGGCTGCCCGGGGACGGGGGGAATCACCTACACGCTCGCGAAGGTCGCCTCGCCGACGGCGGAGCAGCAGTCTGCGTACGACAAGATCACGAGCGCGATGGACGAGGCGCTGTCGCACTACAACTGTCAAACGAGCATCGAGAAGCGCCTGTCGGTGTCCTACGTGCCGTCGGTCGCGACGGCCGATGGCAACGTCAATGGGTCCATCCGGTTCGGCGCGACGAGCTCCATGAACTACATCACCGCGATGCACGAGATCGGTCACACCCTGGGGGTCGGCAGCCGCGAGTTCGGCGCGCTGGTGGTGGACGGCGTCTTCACGGGCGAGGCGGCGACGCGCCAGCTCAGGGCCATCACGGGCAACGAGAGCGACGTCGTGCACGCGGACACGCAGCACTTCTGGCCGTACGGCCTCAACTACACGACCGAGGTCAAGACGACGGACGATCTCGTGAACCACTGCAAGATCGTGGTCGCCATCCGCGAGGACATCGGGTTCTGACGGAACGATTCCGCGGGGGCGAACCGTCGCGATCCGTCGGGTCGCAAGAGCTCTCGCATCTGACGCATGAAGAGCGCGCCCCCGGCGCAGGCGCGGGCGGGTCAGTACGTGAGCGAGGGCGTCGTGCAGCCCAGGCCGAAGGCGCCGATGGCTCCGCCCTCGACGACGGTCTGAACGAGGTTCGCGACCTGGTCTGCACCGCAGAAGGTGTCCGGGAACTCGCCGCCGCCGTCGCCGCCCACGCCGTCCGGCCACGTGACGGGGCCGAGCTCGACGCGGAGATCGCCGGGAGGTCCCGTCACGAGGAGCGGCGCACAAGCGATGAAGAGGAGATCGAGGTACCTGCCAGACCAACCGCTGAAGCCCACCACCACCTCGTTCTCCGGGCACAGCATCTCCCAGGGCTCGGTGCCCTCGCTGCCCCGGAAAGGGGTCACGTCGCCGGGCATCATGGTGATGGTGTACGGGCCGTCTCCCGTGAGCTCCAGGTGGCCGCACTGCGCCTGGATCTTGGCATGGATGAGCGACTCCCCCAGCGGTCCGAGGGACCCCCGAAACCCGAGGAGCACCTGGCTCTCCGGGCACCGGTCCATGGCAGGGGTGGCCGTACCGGGGCTGCCGCGCAGCTCCGTGTAGGTCTGCTCCACGACGTCGACGCCTGTCGGCGCCGGGCACGGCTCCCCGTCGCACGCGCCGCCGCCGCCCGCGCCGCCCGCACCACCACCGCCGCCGCCCGCGCCGCCCGCGCCGCCCGCACCACCGCCGCCGCCCGCGCCGCCCGCCTCACCGCCGCCGCCCGCCTCACCGCCGCCGCCGCCCGACCCGCCACCCCCATCGCCAGGCGGGGCGCCGCCTCCTCCGCTCGCGCCCACGCCGTCGAAGGTCAGGCTGCCGATACCCGAGATCGCAGTGCATCCGGCGAGGACGAGACCGGAGATCAGCGCGGAGAGGCCGAGCAGATGGCGCGTCACCGAGATCAAGTACCCGATCCGCGGCCGGACCGGTAGCTGGTCGCCCGAACGCCGCGCGGACGTGGCGTGGAAGGAGACGGCCAGCGCCCCGGCCGGGAACGCCGCCGCTTCGTCCTCGATCGCGGTGGGCTTGGCCGCGACATCGACGCCTGTCGAGCCCCGATGGGCACTCCATGTGCGCGCGCCGGCTCGCACGTCCGAGAATGACGACCGATGGAGCGGTGAGAGGCAACGGATCCGAATAAAGTTCGGTTCGATGATCCGACAGGTCTTCGGCGCCACCCGCTTCAACGCGCCCGGCAACTTCACTGGTCTCGATTTTGCTCCGGACTCCAGAACGCTCGTGGCCCTCGTGACCGGCGAGGAGCGCACGAAGGTGCATCGCTTCGCCGTCGACGACGGTCGTGCCCTCGACGAGCAGACGGTGACCGGTTGCTTCACTGGCGTCTTCGCGTTGCCTGACGGCGACCTTCTCCTGTGGGCGCGTGGCTCCATCGCGCGCCTCGGCCAGGACGGCGAGCTTTCGTGGAAGCTCGGAGAGAAGGCGACGAGGAAGTTCGCCTTCGCGACCGTGAGCGCCGACGGTGCGATCGTCGCGACCTACGGCGGAGACGCCGTCGCCAGCGTCTTCGACGCGCGTACCGGCAAACGACTTCACGAGCTGAGCGAGCCCGCAGGCGAGATCTTCGCGTTCGCCTTCTCACCCGACGGAGCGACGTTTGCGACCGGCGGACAGAAGGGCATCGTCCGCGTCTTCGATCGCGAGTCGAAGGAGGAGCTCGCCCGACGAAAGAGCTCCAAGATCCTCGTACTCGCGTTCTCACCCGAGGGCAGCGTGCTCGCCGGCGGCCACGGACAAGGCGACGTCCACCTCTGGGACGGCGCATCGCTCGAGCCCGTCCGCTTCCTGGGCGCGCATCGCTTCCAGGAAGATTACGGCTCGGGCGAGCAGGACCGGGGGCCGGCCGGCTGTCGCTGGCTCGCGTTCCTGGCCGACGGCAAGACGGTGGTCTCGCAGGGCAACGATCGCTGCTTTCGCTGGTGGAACCGCAGCGGCGCGGAGATCCGTCGCGTCCGCACGCCTCGCCACCACGCGTACGGCCAGGGCCCCGCGATGGCGCTCTCGCGCGACGGGAAGTGGCTCGCCGCCGGCTCGACGGCGTCTGGCATCGGCCTCTGGACCTCGGACGGTGAGCCGGCTTCGAGCGAGCTCGGGATCGACGCGCCACGCGCGATCGCGCTGAGCCGCGAACGCGTCGTCGTCTCCGGCTCGTCGGGGATCTGGTCCTGGCGAAGGACCGACGGCGCGGTCAGCGAGCGGCGCGCGGGCGGCCCGGCGGCGCTCGCGAACCTCCCGCAGGGAGAGCTGCTCCTCGTCGCGCCCGAGAGCGCCGTCGTGGAGCGCGAGATCACCGATGAGGGCGAGGCGATCTTCGCGAACGGCGCGATCTCTCCCCAGGGCGCGGCGGCGGTCTCGCGCGACGGAAAGACGGTGATGCTCCCCGTCGCGTCGAACGTCGAGCTCTGGGACCGTGCGCGCGGCGTCCGCACCGCGGCGCTCTCGCACGACACCAAGGTGTCGGCCTGCACGTTCGGGTCCGACGACACCTGGGCCGTTTCGGTGTCCGACGCGGTCCGGATCTGGCGGCTCGACGATCCGGAGACACCCGTCCATACGATCGAGCTGGAGAGCGGCGCGCCCGAGCGCTGCGGCGGCGTCGCCGTCTCGCGCGCCGGATGGATCGCCGTCAGCATCGATCGTGACATCAGCAATCATTCGTCGGACAGCGCGCTCGTCTTCATCGATCCGCGTTCGGGGGAGGTGACAGCGACCCTCTCCCATCCAGACAAGCGCCTCGGGCAGGTCGCGTTCGTCGACGACGCCCGCGCGGTCGTCGTCGACTCCGCGGGCCGCACGAGGACGGCCGACGCCGAGGAGGGCCAATGGCTCGACGAGCCGGGGGCTCCGGAGGACATCGAGTTCCACGGCTTCGAGCTCCTCCCGCTCACCGCCTCCGAGGACGGGACCGAGATCGCGTACATCGACGGGCACGGCAACCTCGCCATCCGCGCGATCGAAGGCACGAAGAAGCGTGTCACTCCCTTCGATCTCGGCTTCACCCCGCTGGCGGAGAAGAAGCCGCAAGGCATGTTCGAGAAGCGCCTCGCCGGGACATGCATCCTCTACGCAGGCAAATTCCAGAGATCGGCGATGGATGTGCGCACGTCGCGCGAGCTCCGCGAAGACATGCTGATCGAGCTCGGCGGCACGGTCGCGAAGAAGGCGAAGGACGCGACGCACTTCGTCGGCGCGCATATTCCGTACGTGGAGCACGTCCCGTCGAAGGCGGAGACCGAGATCGACGCGCGCATCGCCAGGGGCGACAAGGTCATCAAGCTGAGCGAGAAGAAGCTCATCGAGATGCTGCTTCCTACGTTCGAAGAGTCGCGCGCGATGCTGCGCGGTGAGGTCAAAGACGGCATCGCGCGTTGGAACCGCTGGCGGTCGCGCTGGCGCACGTTGAGCGGCGGGTTCGTGCAGCTCCCGGGCATCGATCTCACGGGAGCCGACCTGCGAAAGGCAGACCTCGCGGTGATCCCGTTCGAGGAGGCGAAGCTCTCGAGCGCGCGCCTCGAGGGGGTCAATCTCTTCGACTGCGTCTTCCGCCGCGCCGACCTCCGCGGGGCGGATCTCGAAGGCGCTCGCTGCGGCCGCGTCGTCTTCTCGAACGCCGACCTCCGCGAAGCGAAGCTGGCCGGCGCCGAGTTCGACGGCGCCGAGTTCGACGGCGCCGACCTCCGCGGCGCCGACCTCCGCGACGCGGACCTGCGGTACGCGAAGCTCGACGGCGCCAGGCTCCCGCCGTAGAGCTACCCGGGCGTCGAGCTGAAAGTCGCCGCCGGCGACGGCGAGGTCAGCCTGCCGCGGGCGCGCAGAGAAGCGCTCGAGCTGCACAGGAGCCGTGTGATCGTGAGATAAGACACAAAAATGGGTGCACAGGAGGGCTGCCGGGGCCGCGCGGGAGCTATGCGATCGTACGGTAGGACACCCAAAGGGGGGCGCAGGAGGGTCGCGAAGGCCGCGCAGGAGCCATGCGATCGTACGATAGGACACCAAAAGGGGTGCGCAGGAGGGTCGCGGGGGCTGCGTAGGAGGGCGCCGAGGCCGCACAGGAGGGCGGTGCGGCTCTGGCCGGCGTGCGCCGGCGGGGATCACTCGAGGTACGCGGCCAGGCCGAGCTTCTGATCGCGGACGGCGCCGGCCATGACCTTCGCGATCTGCTCCGCGCCGGAGCGCGAGAAGTGCGTGTGATCATCGCAGAAGAACTCGCCGACGGGGCCGCTCGTCGTCGCGCTCACGTCGCCCCCGGGGACCGGGCAGAAGCCCAGGGTGCCGTAGAGCGCGACGCTGAGCTCGTGCAGGTCGATCACCGGCACGCCGTACTCCTTGCCCGCCTCGTGGGTCGCGGTCACGTAGCCGCCGCGCGTCCCCCGGGCCGTGCTCCCGCTGCAGGAGATCGCGCTCACGGGGGTCACGAACACGGGCTGAGCGCCTCGCTCCTTCGCGGCGCGGGCCATCATCCCGTAGCTCGACTTGAAGGCGTCGAGCCCCACGTGCCGATCGCACGTGCTCGAGCCGTCGTTGATGCCGAACTGGATGAACAGATAATCGCCCCGCTTCATGCCGTCGAGCATCTGGACCCACCTGGCCTGCAGCAAGGGCTCGCCGCTCGAGTCGCGCTCGAGCTCGCATTCGCCTGCGCTATCCATGGTCTTCTGCACGTTGTAGAGCCACGTCCGCACGCTGCGGCCGCCGACGGCGCTGTTCACCACGGTGACCCGGTCGTCGAAGAGCGCCGCGAGCTGGCCGCCCCAGCCGGCCGGGCAGGGGGTCTGCCCGTTGGCGACCGTGGAGTCCCCCGCGATCCAGATCGTGATGTCCGGCAGCGGCCCCGCGCCGCCCGCGCCGCCCTCGCCCGCGCCGCCGCCGCCGCTCGGCCCACCTGAAGATCCCGCCGAGCCTCCCGAGCCGGCGGGCGCGTCGCCCCCGGCCCCCGCGCCGCCCGTGGAGCCGGCCGAGATCGCGGTGCTGCCCGCGCTTGCGCTCGAGCTGCTCCCTTCCGGTTGCGAGCTCCCGCCCGCGCCGCCCGTCCCCCCGCCTCCGCCGGCGCCGCCTGGGGCCGCCTCCGGATCAGGGGAGCAGGCGGCGGTGAGCAGCGCGAGGCAGGACACCCGGGCAAGCATCCGGCTGCGCGTGCGGGCGGTCGATCGAACGTTCCAGTCCATGAACATGCCTTTCCTCCAGTCATGACACGAGCATCAGCCCATCCACGCCGGATGGCGCTGGCCCTTCGCCTCCCGGTCCCGCAGGCTGCCAGGGCCAGGGCACGCTCGGTCGAGGTGCCGGGCCGGCGGCACGACGAGCGCGCACCGCCGCGGGCGCAGGGCGCGCCGAGAGCGGCAAGGCAACGCCGGCGAGGCGAGCGGCGGGGGTGACGGGGAGCGAGCACGGCTCGCGTCACTGTGTCAGGAACGGCTCCCAACCAATCACGGACAGGCGTTTTTTTTTCGGATCTGCGTGCCGGGGTGCGCTCCGGAGCACACCCATCACAAATCTGAAGCAGTGGCAGAATCGAGGCCGGCGCGAGGGCGCCCGCCTGTCCACCCACCGCACCGGCGCCACGCTCGTGGAGAGGAGACCCGCGGCGGTTCGTTCACGACACACGGCGATGTCCGGCGATGGATTGGCCAGTTGGCTGTGCGACCAGGGCAATCACGGTGATGCAGGGCAGGGCAGCGCAAGGAGCATGAGGGCGGAAGGCGGACGGAAATCCGTTGAACGGAGATGTGCAGTGGAGGGCATTGTTATGCCGTTGACTGACACCAACTTTGTCACGTATGTTTATCAAGGGTGACGCTGATTGGGGGTGGCGTCGCACCAGACGTGCAGACGTGCAGACGTGCAAACGTGACCGATGGCACGGATCGGCCACGCGTGCTCTCGTGCGCCCGCGACACAGCGGCGCGAGGCTCGGGCGCGCGAGGGCCGAGGAGCGAGGATCGGCATGAACAGCTGGGATCCCCTGGGTGCGGCGGAGCAGGCCGCGGTCGCGGACGAGATCCTGTCCGTGCTGCGTCACGACCTGCGCAACCGCTTTGCGATCGTCCGGAATGCGTCGTTCTACATCAAGCGGAGGGTCGCGCGTGACGCGGCCTACACGGCGGATCCGAGGATCGAGGAGTTCTTCGGGATCATCGACGAGGAGGTGATCGCGGCGAGCGCGCGGCTCGAGGAGGCGGTCGACGCCGCGAGGCTCTTCACCCGCAGGAGCGCGTGCGTGAGCGCGGCGGGCTGCGTGCGCCGCGCGGCGGCGTGCGCGCGCATCGGCGCGTCCGGGGCCCGCGTCGTCCTCTCGGCTCAGGACGGCGACGTCGAGGCGGACCCGATCGAGCTCGCCGTCGCGGTGCGGTGCCTGATCGAGAGCGCCGTGGAGTCGACGCCGGGGGACGGCGTGGTCACGGTCCGGGGCACCTCGAGCGCCGCGCGGTACTGCATCGAGGTCACGGACGCGGCGGCTGTCCCCTGCGAGGCGGACAGCGAGGCGATCCTTCGGCCGTTCACCACGACCAAGCCGGGTCACACCGGCCTCGGGCTGAACATCGCGAGGCGGGTCGCCCGTCGCTACCGCGGGTCGCTCGCCGTCGAGCCCCGGGCGCACGGCTCGTCGGTCGTCATCGCGCTGCCGCTCGCCGCGGCGCCGGTGCACGGCGACGCCGGATCGGAGCCGGCGCCGTGAGCGCGGGCGGTCCGCCCGCAGGGCGCGCGCCGGCGGCCCGGGAGCCAGCGGCCCGGCCCTCCGCGCGGCGCGCGCGCCCCCGGGCCTCGCTGGGCTTGATCCTGCCGCTCGGCGACGTGGTGCCGACCATCGAGCTCGCCGCCGAGATCGAAGACACGACGTCGCTGCTCCTCGCGCCCGGCGTGCTCTGGCACCCGGCGCCCGGCCTGGAGCTCGGCGCCGCGCTCGAGCTCGGCCTCGCGGGGGAGACGCCCGACGCCGGGCTCATGCTCCTCGTCACGCGGGAGATCGAGCTCGCGGGCGACGGCGACGACCACGCGAAGCACGCGAGCAGGAGCCGCTCCCCATGAGCATTCGAGCCACACTGGCCGCCATCTTCGGCGTCGCGCTGGCGGCGGTCCTCGTCGCCGGCGGCGCCTTCTACTTCGCCGTCGCGGAGATGCTCGTCTTTCAGCGGCGCGCCGAGGCGTCCTACGACGACCTGAAGCTGCACGTCACCCTCGCCAGCGACGCCAGCCGCTACATGAACGAGGCGGTCAAGTCGGTGCTCCACGGCAGCCTCAGCGAGGAGCTCTCGAGCGCGGCCGAGGCCACGGCGCGCGATCTCGACGCCATCGAGGCGCGCAAGAGGGCGATGATCGCCGACGAGGAGATCAGGGAGAGCGACGAGGAATCGGCGGAGGAGATCGAGCACATCGGCTTCATGCGAGCGAGCTTCGCGCGGATCGTCGGAGGCGTGACGGCCGCGGCCCATGTCGAGCGCGAGCGCACGAGCGAGCGGCACGAGATGCTCGTGCAGCTCGCCGACCGCGAGTACAAGGCGGAGTTCCTCCCGCACATCAGCGCGGCCGTGCACGACGCGGAGCGCGACGTGGCCAGGATCCTCGACGACGAGCGCCACCTCCGGGCGCGGGTGGCGTTGCTCGGCGCGGCGGCGACCGGCGGCGCGCTGCTCGTCCTCGTCGTGCTGCTCGGGCGGCTCCTCCGCTCGGTGGACCGCGGCTTCAACTCGCTGCTCGAAGGCTCCCGGCGGATCGCCCAGGGGGATCTCGAGCTGCGCCTCTCGGTGCTCGATGAGCACGAGTTCGGTCGCATGAGCGCGGCGTTCAACGAGATGGCGTCCAGCCTCCGCGACGCCCAGGCGTCCAGGATGCGCATGGAGAAGCTCGCGGCGGTGGGGCAGCTCGCGGCGAGCGTCGGGCACGACCTGAGGAACCCGCTCGGCGCCGTCCGGAACGCGAACCACTACCTCAAGAAGCGGATTGTAGGGACCGAGCTCGGCGCGGAGCCCCGCGTGGCGCAGTTCCTCTCGATCATCGAGAGAGAGCTCGCGGCGTGCGCCAAGATCATCGACAACCTGCTCGACTTCGCGCGCGAGCGGCGGCCGCGCTTCGCGGCGTGCGCGCTGAGGCCCCTCGTGGACGACGCCATCTCGGTCGTCGAGATCCCGCCGCGCGTGCGCGTCGACAACGACGTACCGGACACGCTCCCTGTCGTGGAGATCGACAAGGACCAGTTCCGGCAGGTGCTCGTGAACCTGATCCAGAACGCGGCCGAGGCGATCCCGGCCGAGCGCGAGGGGCGCGTGCGCGTCGCCGCGGAGCGGGCGGGCGGCGGGGTGACGCTCTCGGTCGTCGACGATGGGACGGGCATCTCCGAGGAGACGCTCGCGCGGATCTTCGAGCCGCTGTTCAGCACCAAGCTGAAGGGGACGGGCCTCGGCCTGGCGATCAGCGCCGGGATCGTGGAGCGGCACGGCGGCACGATCGAGGCGACGAGCGCGCTCGGCAACGGCACGACCTTCGTCGTGCGGCTGCCGGCGCGCGAGGAGCCCGAGGCCGCGGAGCCAGCGCTGACGCCGACCGGGACTCAGGGCGTATGACGAGGGGGCAAGCCATGCAGGTGCAGGAGCCCGCGCAGCGGGGCAAGCGGGTGCTCGTGATCGACGACGAGGAGGGCATGCGCGTCACGCTCGCCGCCAGCCTCGAGCTCGAGGGCTACGAGGTGGTGGAGGCGAGGGACGGCATCCACGCGCTCGAGCTCGTCCGGCAGCAGGCGTTCACGCTGGTCATCAGCGACATCCGCATGCCCGGGCTCAACGGCGTCGAGACGTTCCGGGAGCTCAAGAGGATCCAGCCGGAGCTCACCGTCGTGCTGATGACGGCGTTCGCGCTCGAGAGGCTCATCGAGGAGGCGATCGCCGAGGGCGTGTACACGGTGATCCACAAGCCGTTCTCGATGGACCACCTCGCGCGCATCGTCGCTCGCGCGGTGGACTCGCCGGCCGTCCTCGTGGTCGACGACATCCCGAGGGTCGCCGACGCGATCGTGGCGGTGCTCCGGGACGCGGGGCTGTCGGCCCACGCCGTCCACGATGGGCGGGCCGCCGTCCAGTACGTCGTCGAGCGGGGCATCGACGTCTGCGTGCTCGATCTCGTCATGCCCGATCAGGACGGCGTGACGACGTGCGCGCAGATGCGGGGGCTGAAGAAGCGCGTCACGGTGATCGCCATGACCGGCCACGCGGTCCCGGAGATGGTCAGCGCGATCATGAGCAAGGGCGGGTACGCGTGCCTGCACAAGCCGTTCGACGCGCGCGAGCTCATCCACACGATCGCCCGCGCGCGCGGGGACGCGGCGTATGGATGAGCGCGTGCGCCCGCCTCACGCGGGCGCGCGCCCGGCCGGGGAGGGGATCTCGCCGCGCGCGGGGTCGTCGCCCCGCGCGAAGTGGTCGGCCAGCACCATCGGGTCCTGCTCGCCGGCCTCGAGCAGCCACTCGCCGGCGAGCCGGTGGCCGAGCGCCCGGTCGCGATCCGTCAGCATCGCGTAGGCCGCCTCCCGCAAGAGCGGGTGGCAGAAGGCGATCTCCTCCTCACCCGCGA
This sequence comes from Sorangium sp. So ce281, assembly GCF_051527395.1. Taxonomy (NCBI): domain Bacteria; kingdom Pseudomonadati; phylum Myxococcota; order Polyangiales; family Polyangiaceae; genus Sorangium; species Sorangium sp. So ce281. The sequence goes on along the minus strand of NZ_CP150322.1, from coordinate 6,752,267 downwards.
ACCGGGAGCTCGGCCGGCGCTCGATGATCTCGCGCTCGACCAGCTCGGCCCACGCGTCGCGCTCGCTCGTCCCCGACGCCCCGGCGCCGAGCAGCGCGCGCACGCCGCTCACCCAGGCGACCTCCCCGAAGACGCTCGCCGCCCGCAGCTGCCGCCGCGCCTCGAGCCCGAGCGCCGCGAGGCGCGCCTCCGCCATGCCCAGCACCGTCTCCGGCAGCGCGCCGCCGCGCCCCTCCGAAAGGGCCCGGATGAGCTCCTCGAGATAGAAGGCGTTGCCCCCGGCCCGCTGGATGAGCGCGGAGATCTCCCCGGGCGCGAGCTGCCTGCCCGCGCCGCCGAGCGCGCTCTGCACGAGCTGCTCGGCCGCGCGGGCGGGCAGCTCGCGCAACCGGAGCTCCGAGAGGCCCCGCTCGGCCCAGAGCCTCGGGAAGGCCGCGTGAACCTCGGGCCGGGCGAAGGCGAGCAGCGCGTACGGCCGGTCGCCGAGCTCCCGCAGCGCCCGGTCGAAGATCCCCATCGAGGGCGCGTCCCCCCAGTGGAGATCCTCGAGCACGACGAGCACGGGGCGCGCGGCGGTCACGGCGCGCGCGTAGTCGAGGTACGCGCGCTGGATCCCCTCGGCCATCAGCGCCGGGTTGTGCCGCGCGGCCCGGAGCGCCGGCAGGTCCTCGTCGGGGAGGGGGGCGACGCCGAGCAGCTCGCCCAGGAACCCGCCCACCCGTAGCCCTTCCTCGCCCGAGAAGAGCGGCGCGAGGGCCTGCGCGAGCCTCCGTCGCCGCGCGTCGACGGCCTCGCCCGCGGCGATCCCGAGCGCGCCCCGCAGCGATCCGGCGAGCATGGCGAACGCGGCGCCCGTGCCGATGGAGTCGCCGCGGACGACGCTCAGGCTCACGTCGGGGTGGCGCTGGCGCAGCACCTCGACGGCCTCGTGGCGCAGGCGCGATTTGCCCATGCCCGCCGCGGCGGTCACCAGCGCCACCGCGGCGCGCCGCTCGGCGAAGCTCTCGTCGACGAGGTCGAGCAGGTGGCGCAGCTCCCGCTCGCGCCCGACGTGGGGGCTCGGCTTGCCCAGGAGCTTGCGCGGCCCCTCGCCGATCTCGCGCTCCGCCCTGAGCCAGGAGAGCCCGCCCCGCTCCACGACCTCGAAGCGCACGTCGAGCAGGGCGCGCGTCACCGCGTCGATGTGGACCCCCTCGCGCCGGCCCTCCGCGCGGCCGGGCGCGGCGGCTTCGTCCAGCAGGGCGGCCGCCCTGTCCAGCACCTCGCTGAGCGGCGATCGACCCGCCGGTTCGCCCCACCCCGTCACCAGCACGACCGCCGCGCCGGGGAGCTGCGCGCAGATCTCGAGCGCGCAGCGCGCCGCGAGCGCCGCCTGGTCGGTCGCGTTGCCCGCGCTCACCACGAGCGTCACCACCATCTCGTCGCCGAGCTCCTCCACCTGCGCGCCCAGCGGCATCGCCGCGCGGCGCACCACGGCGAGCGTGTTCGGCGGCGACGCGTGCAGATCGAGCGACTCTGTCGACTCGAAGAACGAGGCTTGCGCCGGCCGGACCGCCACCATCGAGATCAGGCGCTTCTCGCCCGTGGTGATGACCGCGCCGGGAACGGGGGCCGAGGACGCCTTGCTCCTCGTCCAGGCGCCGAGCGTGTCCAGGGTGCGCGCCACGGCCGCGCCGTCCTCGGGCCGCGCCGCGGGATCCTTGGCCAGCATCTGCGCGACGAGCTCGTCGAGCGCGTGGGGCACGTCGGGCCGCAGCTCCCTCGCCCTCGGCGGCTCCTCCAGGAGCAGCTTCCACACGAGCGCCATCGGGTGTTGCTTGCGGAACGCCGGCTTCCCGGTGAGGCACTCGTAGAGCACGCATCCGAGCGAGAAGATGTCCGCGCGCGCGTCCAGGTTGTCCCGCTCGCCCCGCGCCTGCTCCGGCGCCATGTAGCCCAGCGTGCCCAGCACCGCCGCCGTCCGCGTCAGCCGCGTCGAGGCGTCCGCCAGCTGCGCGATGCCGAAGTCGAGGAGCTTGACCCGATCGAGCGCGCCTTCGACCAGGAACAGGTTGCTGGGCTTGATGTCGCGGTGCACGATCCCGCGCGCGTGCGCCGCGCCGAGCGCGTCTGCCACCGTCCTCACGAGGGCGATCGACTCGTCGATGCGCAGCTCCTGCCGCGCCAGCCGATCCGAGAGGCTCTCGCCGGAGAGCCACTCCATCGCGAGGTACAGCTCCCCCGTCGGCGCCATGCCGTGCGTCGCGTACCGCACGATGTGGGGGTGCTCCAGCCGGGAGAGCGTCTCTGCCTCGCGGAGAAAGCGCGCCTGCGCGCGCGCGTCCGCCGCCTTGCGCAGCAGCTTGACGGCGACCACCGTCCCGCTCGCGCGATCGACGGCCCGGTAAACGGTGCCCATGCCTCCGGATCCGGCGATCTCCGCCAGCTCGAAGCGGCCGTCCAGCAGCCTGCCAGCCAGCATGCGCGTGAAGGATGCACTCTCACTGGAGCGCGAGGCAAGGCGGACGAACGGCGCGAATGTGCCGTGGCACCTGCGCGGGGCGCGATGGCGGGCTCGGCCGGCGCGGGGGCGCGCCGTTCCGTTGTCGTTCCGCTGTCGTTCCGCTGTCGTTCCGCTGTCGTTCCGTTTCCGGGCTCCGCGAGGACCCTGGCCCGATCCCGCGCGCTCGTTCACGACGCAGCCGGCCTGTCGGGAGGCCGGGTTGCCTCGATGCGTTATGTTGTCGGGCCGGCGCCCGATCCGCGCCGGAGTGCTTCTGTCGAATCGGAACGCCCCAGTCCCACGCGGTGCTGATGGATCGAGCCCTATCATGGCGGCTCGCTCCACCCCAAGAAGGCCGGCCGCGGACGCGCCCAGTCCGTTCAAAGGCCCGATCGCGGCGTGGACCGCGTTGGACAGGAGTCGTTACGAAGCGCTGTCCCCGCGATCGAGGTCGAGCCGCATGGCGCAGCGCTGCGCCGGGTCGAGGCCCTGGCGCGCCTCGTTCTCGAGGATCTCCGCGAGCCGCGGGGACGCCTCGGCCGGCGACAGCTCGCGGAAGCCCATGGAGGCGTAGAACGGCCCGTTCCAGGGGACGGTCCGGAACGTGGTCAAGGTCACCGCCTTCAGCCTCGCAGTCTGCGCCCACGCGATGACATGGGCGAGCAGGCGTCGCCCCAGCCCTTGCCCCTGGCGGTCGAGGACGACGTCGAGCTCGCGGACGTGGAGCTCGTCGCCGGCCACCTCGGCGCCCAGGAACGCGATCGGCGCGCCGGCGCCGTCGTCCATCACCCAGAGCGTCCCGGCCCGGAGCGCGCCGCGCCAGCCCTCCGCCGGCGTCACGTTCGCCAGGGCCTCGACGTCGAGGTCCGTCCCCCGGAACGCGTCGCTCGCCGAGCGCTCGATCTCGGGCAGGTGAGGCAGGTCGGACTCGACGGCAGGTCGGGTGAACGTTGATGTCATCGGGCTGCGCAGTAGTGCTAGGCAGCCACGGGCGCCGCCGCAACCTCGGGGCGCGACGGGGCTCCGGGGGAGGGCGACCCCGGGGGAGGGCGACCCCGGGGGGGGCCGTCGGCGCCGCGCGCCGCGGCTGCTCGGGCCGTCGTGCACGGAAAGAGCGGCGTCGATTGAACGTTCCGCGAGCGTCCGGGAACTGAGGTCCATCCAGTCACGCAGCGGCGCCCCCACGGCGGGAGGCCCGAGGCGTGCTCGCAAGGAGCCACCAGATGACGCTCGTCTCCTCGGCCCGCGCGGCGCGGAGCTCCGCGCCGCGATCCGCCCGGCGCCGGCTCGTGAAGCCGCTCCTCGGCCTCACGGTCTTCACGGCGCTCTTCGTCGTGCTCGCGTGGCGGCTCGACAGGCCCTCTGTGGCCGCCGGGCCGCTCGACGCGCCGGCCGGGAACCCGCTCGGCCAGCTCTCCCGCGCCGCCGCCGACCGGGCGCCCATCGCCGGCCTCGTCGAGGAGCGACTCCCGGCCGGCTCGTACACCTATGTCGCCGTGCGCACCGGCGAGGACCTCACATGGGCTGTCACCGTCGGCGACGCGCCGCCGCCCGGCACCCCGGTGCAGGTGCGGAGCATGGGTCGCAAGGCGAATTTCCACTCCCGCCGCCTCGCGCGGACGTTCCCGGAGCTCGTCTTCGGGATCGTCTCGCGCGCCGACTGAGCCCCCGACAACGGACACAGCCTCCGGCAACGGACAAGAGCAGAGAGGACCATGATCATGACGACACGTGGATTCGACCAGATGCCGAGCGCGACGAGCGCGCGATCCTCGGGCGCGCTCGCCGCCGCCGTCATCGCGGCGCTCGGCGCGATCCTGTCGGGGTGCAGCTCCGAGCCCGGCGGGAACGGGAAGACGACCGACGCTCCCCTCGCCGCGTGCACGGGGGGCGTGCTCGAAGCCGATCTGGAGGCAAGCCCGCTGAGCGGGCCCGGCGTCGACCCGGAGACCGGGAAGCTCCGGCCGCCTCCGGAGGGGTCGTCGTACGCGGTCAGCGCGACGTACGGGGTTCCACGGTCGGGCGACGCCGTGATGCAGCGATACGTGCAGATCTTCGGGGCGGTCCAGGCGGAGCTCGCGTCGCAGCCCGGCCTCCTGGCCATCCAGCTGGGCCAGTCGCCGTCCTGCGGCTCCGGGCGCACGCTGGCCGTGTGGGCCTCGACCGACGCGATGTACGAGTTCGTCATGGGCCCCGCCCACCTCGCGGCGATCGACGCCGCGGACGAGCTGCTCGAGCCCACCTACGTGGTCACCCACTGGGAGACGGCCGAGACCGATGGCATCACGCTGGCCGACTCGGTCCGTCGCATCCAGGCGCTCGACGCTCCGGCGCCATGAGCCGGCGCAGCGGCGGCCGCGCCCTGCGCGCGCCGGCGACGCCTGGGCCGGCGGGGCGAGCCCCCGGGCTCAGCGGGCGGCCGCGCGCTGCGCGCTGAGGCGGCTCATCGCGTAGGCGAGCCCGCTCTGGAGCGTGCCTTGCGTGGTGATCCGGCCGAAGTCGATGCCCAGCCCGACCAGCGTCCTGGCGATCTCCGGGCCGATGCCCACCATCACGCTCCGGCAGCCGAGCAGCTCTGCCGCCTGCACGGCGCGCATCAGGTGGCGCGCCACGGCGGAGTCGATCACCGGCACGCCGGTGATGTCGAGGATCACGAACTCCGCGCGCCGCTGGCCGATGGCCGCGAGCAGGCTCTCCAGCGCCTGGGCCGCGCGCCGATCGCTCATCTCGCCGACCAGCGGGATGAGCAGGATCCCCTCCCAGACCTGGATGACCGGCATGGCCACCCGATCGAGCAGCTCCGCCTGCATCTGGATGATCGCGCGCTGCTCCCGGTTCTCGGCCGCCATCCGCTCGGCCTCCATGTGCCGCTGCTTCAGGTCGGTGATGTCCGTGATAAGCCCGCACAGGCCGACCACCTCCCCCTGAGCGTTCTTCATGGGGAACTTGCGGGTCCAGATCGTGCGCGCCACCCCGTCCGAGCCCGTGGCGCTCTCCTCGTTCTCGTTCGGCTCACCCGAGTTGAAGACGACGTCGTCGTAGCTCCAGAAGACATCGGCCTGCTCCTTCGGCCAGTAGTCCGGGTCGCTGCGGCCGATCAGATCGTCGTAGCGCTGCCCGATCAACCTGCAGAAGCCCGGGTTGCAGGCGATCCAGCGATGTCGCCGATCTTTGACGAAGATGGGATCCGGGATGGTGTCGATCACGAGCTGGAGCAGCCCGAAGGTCTTCCAGTCCGAGACGTCGATGCAGTGGAGTGTGAACGCCATTCAGCCAAGCCCATCTCCCCCGACCCCGACCAGCCTCCCTTTATCAGGCATCGTGGATGGCCATGCAAGGGCAGAAATGCGGCGGATCACCGCGGAGACGCCGGATGCGTGTGCGTGCCCCGCCCGATTCAGGGAGCGCCTGAGTGTGCCTCGCCTTGCTAGCTGCCGCTACATGATGACGCGAGGGTTCGACGGCAGGCGCGCGCGAACTCGATGTTTGCTTCCTTTGCCTCGTCTGCCTTGTCTGCTTCGTCTGCTTCGTCTGCTTCGTCTGCTTCGTCTGCTTCGTCTGCTTCGTCTTCAGCGCTCGTCGCGGCCGAGGGGGGACCCTGCCGCTGTCCTCTCGCGGCGTCTGCTCGCCGGCAGCAAGCCGGAGGGGGCGGCGACCTCGGCGCGCCCTCCCGGAGGTCCCCCGTCGCGTCGTCGACGAGAGCGAGCCCTCCGTCCAGATTCGACCGCGAGGCGTGATCACCACGGCACCGTCCGGGAATTCATCGGGGCCGTATGGCAGACCACCGCGCAGGCGAAACCTCCACAGAGAGGACTCGCCACCTCGTCGATTCATTCCCCGCACTCTGCACGAGGAAGATCGAGCGAGGCGCGCCGAGGCAGGTGTCCCTGCCCGCTGGGACGCCTTTTTCGAGGCGCATTGGACCGCTGGGGGCCCTGGAGTCCCGTCCCGCATGAAAATCGTCGAACTCCGCGCCACCACCGTCACCGTGCCGCTGGAAGCGCCCCTGCGTCACGCCAACGGCTGTCACTGGGGCCGCTTCGTGCGCACGATCGTCGAGATCGAGGCGGATAACGGGCTGATCGGCCTCGGTGAGATGGGCGGCGGCGGCGAGTCGGCCGAGGCCGTGTTCCGGGCGATGAAGGGCTACCTCGTCGGCCACGATCCCGCCCGCCTCGAGGAGATGCGGTTCAAGATCGCGAACCCGACGGCCTCTCTTTATAACAACCGCACCCAGGTCCTCGCCGCGCTGGAGTTCGCGTGCCTCGACCTGCTCGGACAGGCCTTCGGCGTGCCGGTCCACGATCTCCTCGGCGGCAAGCTGCAGGACGAGGTGCCGTTCGCGTCCTACCTCTTCTTCCGCTACCCGAACGCCGACGGGTCAGGCGAGGTGCGGACGCCAACGCAGCTCGTCGAGCAGGCGAAGGCGCTGAAGAAGACGTACGGGTTCACCTCGCACAAGCTCAAGGGCGGCGTGTTCCACCCGGACTACGAGCTCGAGTGTTACCGCGCGGTCGCCGCCGCCGTGGGCGAGGATCGCGTCCGCTTCGATCCGAACGCGGTCTGGTCGACGGAGCAGGGCATCCGCTTCGGGCAGGCGATCGAGGACCTGAACAACGACTACCTCGAGGACCCCGTCTTCGGCCTCCACGCGATGCGACGCACCCGCGAGAAGGTGCGGATGCCGCTCGCGACGAACACCGTGGTCGTGGGCTTCGAGCAGCTCGCCGCGAACGTCCTCGACACGGCGGTGGACGTCATCCTGCTCGACACGACGTTCTGGGGCGGCATCCGGCCGTGCGTGAAGGCGGCGGGGATCTGCGAGACCTTCGGCCTCGGCGTGGCCGTCCACTCCTCGGGCGAGCTCGGCGTGCAGCTCGCGACGATGCTGCACCTCGGCGCCGTCATCCCGAACCTCTCGTTCGCCGCCGACGCGCACTATCACCACCTGCGCGACGACGTGATCCAGGGAGGCCCGCTCCCGTACCGGAACGGCCGTATCCGCGTCCCCGCCGGTCCCGGCCTGGGCGTCCGCCTCGATCGCGAGAAGCTCGCTCATTACGCCGAGGAGTACCGCCGGCTGGGCGCTTATCCGTACGACAAGGACCCGCTGCGGCCGGCCTGGTGCGCGACCGTGCCGAACGACCGCTGGGCCGATCCGAAGGACGACCGAATCCCCGAGGTGCCGAGATGACCCTCGCCGAGCGCGTGGCCGCGGCCGTCGACGCCGCGCCCATCATCGATCTTCACACCCACCTCTTCGCGCCCCAGTTCCCCGCGCTGAACCTCTGGGGCGTCGACGAGCTCCTCACGTACCATTACCTCGTCGCCGAGGCCCTGCGCGCCGAGCCGAAGGTCACGCCCGAGGCGTTCTTCGCGCTCGACAAGAAGGCGCAGGCCGATCTCGTGTGGGCGTCGCTCTTCGTCCGCCGATCGCCGCTGTCCGAGGCCACCGCGGGCGTCGCGACGGTGCTCGCCGCGTTCGGGCTCGACCCCGCCGCGCCGGATCTTCGCGAGGCCCGCGCCTTCTTCGCCGAGCGCCGGGTCGAGGATCACCTGGAGGACGTGCTGCGGCTCTCGGGCGTGACCGCGCTCGCGATGACGAACGATCCGACCGACCCGGCGGAGCGCGCGATCTGGGACGCGGGCGCCACGCCGGATCCTCGGTTCTACACGGCGCTGCGCCTCGATCGGCTCATCCACGCGGACGATCTCGCGCCCGAGCTCGAGCGGTGGATCGCCCGCATGCGGCCGCGCTACCTGGCGATCTCGGTCAACGAGGTCTCGGCGCCGCCCCGGGCCGTGCTGGACGCATGCCGCGATCACGGGCTGCCGTTCGCCATGATGATCGGCGTCCGGCGCGCGGTGAACCCCCGCCTCGGCGTGGCCGGCGACGGGGTGAGCACGGTCGACCTGACCCCGCTCGAGCGGCTCGCCGGGGAGAACCCCGACGTGCGCTTCCTCGTCACGACGCTCGCGCGCGAGAACACGCACCCCCTCTGCGTCGTGGCGCGCAAGTTCGCCAACGTCCTGCCGTTCGGCTGCTGGTGGTTCATGAACAACCCGAGCCTCATCGAGGAGACGACGATGATGCGCCTGGAGATGCTCGGGCCGACCTTCGTGCCGCAGCACTCCGACGCGCGCGTCCTCGATCAGCTGATCTACAAGTGGCGCCACTCGCGGCGGTCGATCGCTTCAGCGCTGGCCCGGCGCTACGGGGCGATGCCCGTCCCGCCGACCGACGCGCAGATCGAGCGCGACGCGCGGGCGCTCCTCGGGGGCATCGCGAAGGACTGGCTGGGAGCATGACGGACCGCTTCGACATCTCGGGCCGCACGGCCGTCGTCGTCGGTGGCACCTCCGGTATCGGGCGCGCGATCGCCCTCGGCCTCGCCGAGGCGGGCGCCCACACCGTCGCGACGGGCACCCGCGCGGACCGCATCCAGGCGGTCGCCGCCGAGATCCGCGAGCGGGGCGTCCGCTCGATCGAGGCGGCGTGCGACGTCGGCGATCGCGCGACGCTCGACGCCCTGCGCGACCGCGTGATCGAGGCGTTCGGCGGCGTCGACATCCTCGTCAACTGCGCCGGTCGGACCTTCCGGAAGCCCACCGCCGAGGTCGGAGAGGCCGAGTGGGGCAGCCTGCTCGACACGAACGTCACCGGCATGCTGCGCGCCTGCCAGGCCTTCCATGGCCCGTTGAAGGACAGCGGCCGGGGCCGCATCGTCAACATCGCCTCGCTGTCGAGCTTCGTCGCGTTCCACGAGGTCGCGGCCTACGGAGCGTCGAAGGCGGCGGTGCTGGCGCTCACCCGGAGCCTCGGCGCCGAGTGGGCGAAGCACGGTATCCGGACGAACGCGCTCGTGCCGGGCGTGTTCGTGACGGACCTCAACCGCGCCCTCCTCAACGGCACAGGGCGCGGGCAGGAGCTGCTCGCTCGCACGCCCCTCGGCCGCTTCGGCGACACGCAGGAGCTGGTCGGCGCGGCGCTCTTTCTCTGCTCCGACGCGGTGAGCTTCATCACCGGCACGAGCATCACAGTCGACGGTGGATTCCTCGCCTCCGGGGTGAACCAATGACCGCAGCGTCTCCCGTGGCCCCGGCGACCGCCGGCGTCATGTCCCGCACGCGCTGGACCATCTGCGCGCTCCTCTTCTTCGCGACGACGATCAACTACCTCGATCGGCAGCTGTTCTCCCTGCTGATCCCGTTCTTCGAGAGCGAGCTGAAGCTCGGGCCGACGGATCTCGCGCTCATCAACGTGAGCTTCCTGCTCGCCTACGGCTTCGGCATGGTGTTCGTCGGTCGCTGGATCGACCGCGTCGGGCCGCGCAGGGGGCTCAGCGTGACGTTCCTGCTCTGGAACATCGCCTCGGCCGGCCACGCCGTCGTCGGCAGCTTCGCCGGCTTCGCCGGTATCCGCTTCCTGCTCGGGGTCGGCGAGGCCGGCAACTTCCCGGCCGCCGTCCGCACCGTGGCCGAGTGGTTCCCCAAGAAGGAGAGGGCGCTCGCGACAGGGCTGTTCAACTGCGGCTCCAACGTCGGCGCCATCCTGGCCCCGCTCCTGGCGGTGCGCATCGCGGAGGCGTACGGGTGGCGGACCTGCTTCCTCCTCCTGGGCGGCGTCGGCGTCGTGTGGATCTTCTTCTGGACGCGCCTCTACCGGCGGCCCGAGGAGCACCCGAAGGTGTCGCCCGAGGAGCTCGCGCACATCCGCTCCGACCCGAAGGAAGCGACAGAGTCCCTCGGCGTCGGCGAGGTGTTCGGGATGCGGCCCGTCTACGCGGTCGCGGCGGCGAAGTTCTTCACCGACGCGCCGTGGTGGTTCTACCTCACCTGGCTGCCGAAGTTCCTTGTCAGCGAGTTCAACCTGAAGCCGACCTTCATGGCCTACGCCATCCCCGTCGTGTTCCTCGTGGCGGACGGCGGCGCGGTCGGCGGCGGCTGGCTGTCCTCCAGGCTCATCGCGAGCGGCCGCTCGGTCGGCGCGGCGCGGAAGCTCGCGATGCTCGCGTGCGCGCTCTCCGCGGTGCCCGTCATGTCCGTCGGGCTCCTCGTCGATGTCCCGAGCGTCGCGGGCATCCCCACGATCTACGTCGCGGTCGCGATCCTGTCGCTCGCCGCGGCAGCGCACCAGGGCTGGAGCAGCAACCTCTACACGCTCGTCTCGGACGCCCTCCCGCGCCCGGCGATGGCCACGGTGGTCGGCGTCATGACGGCGTTCGGCGTCGTCGGCGGGGCGCTCTTCCAGATCTTCGTCGGCTGGGCGCTCACGGCCACGGGCTCGTACGTCCTGCCGTTCCTGCTCGCGGGGACGCTGTACCTCGTCGGACTGCTCGCGCTGCACCTCATCCTGCCGCGCGTCGAGCCGGTCGCGCCGAAGCGGCGCGTGCCGAACGCGGCGATCGTCGCCGGCGGCCTGGTGATGCTCGCCAGCATCGCGGGGCTGCAGTTCGCCCTCAGCCGCCCTGCGTACACCTCGGTCGACCAGTACCGGGCGACCCGGCCGGCCCAGCTGAATGCGACGGGCGCGCCGGTCGAGGGCCCCGCCGCCCACGTGGGCTGGATGGACGCGCGCTGGTACCTCTGGCCGACGGCCGCGGGGACCAAGGCGGAGCTCGTCAAGTTCGACCGCGATGGGCGGCCCATCGTCGAGGGGAAGGGCGCTGCCGCCAAGGGCTACACGGGCCCGTCCGCCGCAGAGGTCGAGTCGTCCCGCGCGCCAGGAGGCGATCGGTAATCACCGCCATCGGCCCGCCCCATCGCATCTCCGCGACTGCGGCGGCCCTTGAACCCTGCTTGTCCACCAGCTCTTCCGCCACGCGGCCTGAACCACTGCAAGCAAGCCATGTCCTTCACGCTCCGTGATCCTTCCACCTGCCGCTGGGACCTCGTGTCCCTCGGCGAGGTCATGCTGCGCCTCGATCCCGGCGACGGGCGGATCTCCACCGCCCGCAGCTTCCAGGCCTGGGAGGGAGGCGGCGAGTACAACGTCGCCCGCGGCCTGCGCCGCTGTTTCCGGCTCAGGTCGGCCATCGTGACCGCCCTCGCGGACAACCCCGTCGGCCGCCTGCTCGAAGACCTGATGCTGCAGGGCGGCGTGGATCTCACGCACGTCCGCTGGGCGACGCACGACGGCGTGGGGCGCCTCGTGCGCAACGGCCTGAACTTCACCGAGCGGGGCTTCGGCATCCGCGGGGCGGTCGGCCTCTCGGACCGTGGCCACACGGCCGCGTCCCAGCTGAAGCCCGGCGAGATCGACTGGGATACGATCTTCGGCGCCCAGGGCGCGCGGTGGTTCCATACCGGCGGTATCTTCGCCGCGCTCTCCGAGACCACGCCTTCCGTGGCGAAGGAGGCGATGGAGGCGGCCAGGCGGCACGGCGTCGTCGTCTCGTACGATCTCAACTACCGTCCGTCGCTCTGGAAATCGATCGGTGGTCAGGCCCGCGCGCAGGAGGTCAATCGAGCGCTCGCGCCGTACGTCGACGTGATGCTGGGCAACGAGGAGGATTTCACGGCTGCACTGGGCTTCGAGGTCGAGGGCGTCGACGAGGGGCACGCCAACCTGCGCGTCGGCGCGTTCGAGAGCATGATCGAGCGCGTCCTCTCGGTGTTTCCGAACATCCGGGCGGTGGCGACGACGCTCCGCGTGGCGACCTCGGCGACGCGCAACGACTGGAGCGCGGTGCTGTACCAGGGCGGCCAGCTCTACAGGGCGCCCGAGCGCAAGGACCTGGAGATCTTCGATCGCGTGGGCGGCGGCGACTCGTTCGCCTCGGGGCTCATCTACGGCTTTTTGATGGGCAAGGGGCCGCAGTGGGCGGTCGATTGCGGCGCGGCGCACGGGGCGCTCGCGATGACGACGCCCGGCGACACGACGATGGCGACCCTCGACGAGGTGCTCAAGGCGATGAAGATGGGCACTTCCCGGGTGGACCGATGAACAAGCAATCCGTGCTCGAGTGGATCGCGCGTGGCCGCATCGTCCCTGTCGTGCGCGCCGGCTCGGCCGACGAGGCGCTGCAGGCGGTCGAGGCCCTCCTCGAGGGGGGGATCGACGTGCTCGAGATCACGATGACCGTGCCCGGCGCGGTCGAGGTCGTGCGCGAGGTCGCCGCGCGCCACGGCGATAGGGCGCTCGTGGGCGCCGGGACGGTGCTCGACGCCCGCGCCGCCGAGGCGTGCGTCGAGGCCGGGGCGCGCTTCGTCGTCAGCCCTGCGCTCGACGAGGCGACGGTGAGGGCGTGCGTCGCGATGAACGTCGTCCACGCCCCGGGCGCGCTCACGCCCACCGAGGTCGTGGCGGCGCACCGGGCGGGCGGAGACGTCGTGAAGGTGTTCCCGTGCGACGCCCTCGGCGGCGCCTCGTACCTCAAATCGCTCAAGGCGCCGCTGCCCCATATCCCGCTCATGCCCACGGGCGGCGTGACGCTGGAGAACGTCGGCGCCTTCTTCGCGGCGGGCGCGGTGGCGGTCGGCGTCGGCGGCAATCTCGTGGATCTCAAGCTCCTGCGCGACGGGCGGCGCGACGAGCTCGTCGCCCGCGCCCGTGCGTTCTGCGACGCGGGCCGCGCGTCCTGAGGGAGCGCGCAGGAGGCGCGCCCGCCGTTCACCTTATCGATTCCAGCGGCTCCCCGGGGGGAGACGGGCGTGGTGCGCGCGCTGCGCGGTGCGACGTAAAACGTAGTTAAAACGAATAGTTACGGCGTTTGCAGGGGATTCCCGGCGCCATGGATGACCCAGGGGTTTCGAACATGAATCAATCGAAGGTTGCGAACCTAGTCGGTGCGTCGATTTTCTTCGTGGCGGCGGTCGCGCGCGCCCAGACTCCCCCGCCGGCGCCGGACGCGGCCGCCCCGCAGGCCGCTGCGCCGGCCCCGCCGGCGGACGCGCAGGCGCCGGCCACGCCGCCGCCGGACGCGGCTGCACCGGCGGCGCCGCCGGTGGAGGCCGTCAAGCCGGCCTCCAAGGATCCGGTCCCCGTCACCGCCAAGTGGAAGGCCACGATCTACGGCATGGCGGAGTTCGACATCATGCACGACTCCACCCAGAGCTTCGGGGAGTCGGTCGGGGCCACGGTGATCCAGCGCGAGGACACCTATGCCGGCTCGCACGGCCGCACGCACTTCACGACGCGGAACTCCAGGTTCGGCGTCAAGGTGACCGCGCCCGAGGTGTCCGGGATCAAGACCACGGCCATGCTGGAGCTCGACTTCTTCGGCAATCAGCCGCCCACCGTCTCCGAGGCCTCGCTGGTGAGCAGCGGCACCTTCCGTTTGCGTCAGGCCAACATCAAGGTCGAAACGGACTACGTCGACCTGTTGATTGGACAGGGCTATCACCTGTTCGGGTGGCAGCCGTACTTCTTCCCGGCCACGACGTCCTTCTTCCCGGTGATGAACCAGGTGTTCGGGCGGATGCCGCAGCTGCGCGTCGGCCACAACTTCAAGTCGGACGCCGCCAACGTGGAGCTCGCCGCTGCCGTCCTCAAGCCGCCGCAGCGCGACTCCGAGGTGCCTGACATGCAGGCGGGGCTGCGCGTCGGCTTCAACGGCTGGAAGGGGATCCACACGCTCGGCGCCGCCGGGATGCTGCACGACCCGCTGACGCTCGGCGTCTCGGGCATCTTCCGCCGTTTCAGGGTCAACGAGCACTCCGCCGCCCCGATCGAGTCGAGCTCGGCCAGCGGCTACGGGATCTCCGTCGATGCGCTGCTCCCGATCATCCCGGCCAAGTCGCTGGACGAGTCCGGCAACGCGCTGACACTGACCGGCTCGTTCTTCACGGGCACGGGCATCTCGGACGTGGTGGGCGTGGCGAGCAACGTGCCGAACCCGGCGCTCCCTGACGCTGGAGCGACCTATACGCCGAACATCGACAGCGGCCTCGCCGTGTACGACGCGAACAACAAGCTGAAGACGATCGGCTGGACGGGGTTCATGGTCGGGCTCCAGTACTATCTGCCGCCCTCGGGGCGCTTCTCCGTCTCCGGCAACTACACCCAGGGCTCGAACGACCGGGTGACCGAGGAGAACGACTACGGCGCGCTCCGCGCGGCCTACCACGAGTCGCGCTACATCGACGGCAACCTGTTCGCCGACATCACGCCGGCCATCCGCGCGGGCCTCTCGTTCCAGTACTCGGAGCAGACCTTCGCGGACGACGTGACCGCGACCAACGAGCGCATCAAGCTGTCCCTCTACAGCTTCTTCTGAGCGACGGTGGTGGGCGACCCGGGTCGCGTTTGATCCGAACGCTCTCGCGCGACGCCTTCGCGAGCCAGGTCGCGGAGGCAGCGCTCGCGCTGCTCGACCCCGATCGCGTCGCCTCGACGTCGCGCCACCGGCGCATAGCGGCGCCGGAACGCCATTTGCTACGAATGGCTTGACTTCCACGACATGGTGGCCGAATGGGGAGGTGCATGAGTACTGTACATTTTGTGGGCGGCGAGAAAGGTGGCGTCGGCAAGAGCGTGGTCGCTCGACTGCTGGCGCAGCTATTCATCGACCGAGCGCTTCCGTTCGCGGCACTCGATGCGGATCTGTCGCATGGCGCGCTCCGCCGTTACTACGCGGACTACACGCAGCGCGTGGATCTCGAGCAGCTCGATAGCGCCGATCAGATCCTGGACAGCGCGCTCGGAGGCGATCGCGTGGTGCTCGTCGACCTGCCTGCGCAGAGCCATCGGGCTCTCGAGCGCTGGATCGAGTCGACCGACGTCCTCAACTACGCGCGGGAAATGGGCGTCCAGCTCGTGTCCTGGCACGTCACCGACGGCGGCTTCGATTCGGTGTCCCACCTCGAGCGGGTCCTCGCGGCGCCGGGCGACGGGCTGCAGCATATCGTGGTGAAGAACCAAGGTCGCTCGAGGGACTTCAGCCAGCTCGACGCCTCACCCGCGTCCCAACGCCTGCTCGAACGCGGCGGGAAGATCGTGACATTGCCCGAGCTCGACTCGTCGGTGATGTACAAGATCGACCGTTTCGGTTCGAGCTTCTGGGCCGCCATCAACACGAGCGAGGGGCCGCAAGCGCTGTCCGTCCTGGAGCGTCGCCGCGCCAAGCTCTGGTTGGAACGCGCGCAGGCTGCGCTGGAGGCAGCGGGCAACTGGCGGCCAGCGACGGAACGCGCATCTGCCGTGGTCGCGCTGCAACCTCCCGAGTCGGCGCAACAGAAGCTCGAATCGGCCGCGAGCAACGAACCGATCGCGACCTGACCAAGGCGCCGGGGGCGCTTGAACCCATCATGGACGCCGCCACCACGACGTACGAGGTCTTCGCCGCTGCGCAGTGGGGTTGCCTGCGCGCGGCCACGCCGCTCACCCTCACCGAGGCCGACCTCGTGGTCTTGCGGGGCCTCAATGATCGGCTCTCGCTCGACGAGGTCGCGACGATTTACTTGCCGCTCTCGCGGCTGCTCAACCTGCACGTAGGCGCGGCGCAGCAGCTCCGCCGCGTGAAGGACACCTTCCTTGGCCGCCCCACCGCGCGGCGGCCTTTCGTGATCGGCATTGCCGGGTCGGTCGCGGTGGGCAAGAGCACGACCGCGCGCGTGCTGCAAGCGCTGCTCGCGCGATGGCCTGACCACCCGCGGGTGGACCTGGTGACCACCGACGGCTTCCTGTACCCCAACGCGGTGCTCGCCTCGCGCGGCGGCCTGCACCGCAAGGGGTTTCCCGAGAGCTACGATCTCGGGCGGCTGGTGAAGTTCCTCGCCGACCTCGAGGCGGGCGTCGAAGCGATCGACGTGCCGGTCTACTCGCACGCCACCTACGACGTGATCGCCGGGAGGGTGCAGACCGTGAGGCAGCCCGACGTCGTGATCCTCGAGGGCCTGAACGTGCTGCAGGGCCCCGACCGCGCCGCGGCGATCGCCGTCAGCGACTTCTTCGACATCGGGCTCTATGTCCACGCGGACGAGGCCGACATCGAGCGATGGTACGTCGAGCGCTTCTTCGCGCTGCGGGCCACGGCGTTCCGTGACCCCTCCTCGTATTTCCACCGTTATGCGGCGATGGGGGACGACGAGGCGCGCGCCTTCGCGTTGCGGGTCTGGCGCACGATCAACGGCCCCAACCTCACGGAGAACATCCTGCCGACGCGGGCACGCGCCGACGTCGTGCTGGAGAAGGGGCCCGACCACGCCGTGCGCGCCGTGTGGCTCCGCCGGCTCTGACGTGGAGGTCCACGGCCGGCGCAGAGCGCCTGTCGTGCCCAGGTCCACGCGCCTCCCGTCGGTGGGCGTCTCGACACCGCTGTCGGCGGCGAGGGCCGTGAACTGTTGTATGCTGCTGTCATGGACTGGAAAGAGAGCTGTCGCTCCCGCCTCCGCGAGCACGTCGACCAGCACGGCGACATCGCTCCTCCATGGGAGCGCTTCCCCGACTACGAGCGCTACACGATCGGCTGGCGAATGGGCTCCGGTGAAGACTGGTTGGGGATGTGGAGCGTCTTTCTCGAACAGCTCGCGCCGGATCGCGAAACACGCATCGCCTACCTGCGACGCCACCCTCCCGCGCCGATCACCTGGGCAGAGGCCGTTCACAAGGTCCTGCACCCGACGGATGAACGGGCAGAGGACGAGGACGGCGACGAGGAGGAGGAAGACGGCGACGAGGAGGAGGACCCCATCGCGGCGGCCTCGCGTCGCTCGGCGCTCCTGGAGCAGGGGCTCATCGCGGTCGACGTCTCCTTCTCCATATGGCTCAGCCAGCAGGACGGCGTGCGTTGGCCATGGGAATCGTACGAGACGCCCGAGAAGGCGGCCCGCTACAACACCCGCGAATTCTGGTTCTGGTCGCGCCAGGTCGCCGAGCTCCGGAGAGGCGACGGATGGCTGCCTCCCGCCGTGCCGGAGGGGTGGCGAGCGTGCGCGACCGCGCTCGCGAGCGGCGACGCAGATCCGATCGAGCCTCGCGACGGGCTCCTTTCGCTGGCGCGGCTGCTCTGCGCCGGGGACGTCAAGGCGCCCTGGCAGCTCGGCCTGGAGCTCGCCGACTTCGCCGATTCGTTCGAGGACGACATGGGTTATGTCGACGCGTTTCGCCTGTGGGGAATGTCCGCCTTCGACGACGCCCACCAGCTGCGTCGCTACCTCGAGGCCACCCGAGTGCCGCCGGGCTGGGAGGCCTGGATCGCGGAACAATTCCCGCTGGACTGAGCAGCGGAGCCGGCTCCGGGCGCCTCACGAGCGCTCGCGCGTCGTGGCGCGGTGTTCGCGGGCGTCGGCGCGGCCCGGGCGATCGGGCCCGCCGCGGCGAGGTGTCGCTGGATCGTGCGAAGGCTGATACCGAGCCTCTCCGCCGCCCTCGAGCGGTTGCCGCTCTCCAGCGCCGGCTGCTCCAGCGGCCGCAGCGTCGCGCAGACGATGCGGGCATTCACGGAGAGCTTCTCGGTCCCGCCCACGCGCATGAACTTCCGGTTCTCCAGGAAGCGCAGGAGCTTCGCCTGAACCGAGATCGGCATCTCGCCGATCTCGCCGACGAGCGAGATGCCCACCTCCTTCGGGGCGACCGTGCGACGAATGCGGCCGAGCTCCCGCATCGCGGCCGACCGCATCACAGGCTCGATAACCACGTCAATATGTCGTTATCGGCGACTCACGGCGAGATTATGGAGACATTTTGTCGTAATGTCACATCCATCCCGCGGTTCGCCGTCAACGGGCGGGCATCGCGCGACAAACAGGGGTATTCCTGCGTGGCACCGATTTTGCTAAGTGCCTTGCTAAGCCATGCTAGGTAACTCAGCTGCCAAGGCCAAGATTGCTTTGATGTCGCTAAGGGAGCGCTGATGTTGCTGTGGCTGGAGGAGGCGCATCGCGTCGCCGCGCGCCGGTCGCCATCGAAGCAGCGAAGATGCACTTGAAGGAAGGGACAAGGATGCAGAACGAAGAGCTCGATTCATGGGTGCTCTCGATCGCGACGCACGTCCGGCCCTCGAACATCCACTGGTGTGACGGCTCGGACGCGGAGATCAGGTGGCTCCAGAAGCGAATGGTCGCGAAGGGCGCGCTGGCGCCGCTCGATCCGGACAGATATCCGCGAAGCTTCCTGCATCGCTCCCATCGGGCCGACGTGGCTCGCGCGGAGTCTTCCTCGTTCCTCTGCACCGAGCAGCGCGTCGACGCCGGGCCCACGAACACGTGGATGTCGGAAGAAGACGCGAACCAGACCGTGTGGCCTCTGTTTGCCGGAGCGATGACAGGTAAGACCCTGTTCGTGGTCCCGTACCTCCTCGGCCCGCGCGGCTCGCGCTACAGCCGCGTGGGGGTGCAGCTCACGGACAGCCCCTACGTCGTCGCGAGCCTCCGGCTCATGACGCGCATGGGGAAGGCGGCCCTGGAGCACTGCGGCAGCTCGGCCGATTTGGTTCGAGGTCTTCACTGCACGGGTGACCTCTCCACCGACCGTCGGTACGTCGTCCACTTCCCCTCGACGAAGACGATCTGGAGCATCGGCTCCGGGTACGGGGACAGCGCGATCCTCGGCACGAAGTACCACGCCATCTGCATGGCCAGCGTGCAGGCACGCAATGAAGGTTGGCTCGCGGAGCGCATGCTCATCATGGAGCTGACCGATCCGGAGGGGAGCAAGCATTACATCGCCGTGGCCCGGCCAGGCGCCGGCGGGAACGCGAGCCTGTCGATGCTGGTCCAGGACCTGCCCGGATGGACGGTGAAAGTGGCCGGCGACGACGTCTGCTGGATGCACGTGGGGGAGGACGGGCAGCTCTGGGCCATCAACCCGCTGGCCGGGATGTCCGGCGTCGTGCCCGGGACGAGCCTCAAGGAGAACCCCAGCGTCGAGCTGCTCTTCGGTCACGATGTCCTGTTCACGAACACCGCGCTTCAGCAGGACGGCACGCCGTGGTGGGAGGGCATGGGCGAGGCGCCGAGGGAAGGGCTCGTCGACTGGCGGGGGCATCCGTGGTCGGCCTCGTCGCCGGAGAAGGCGGCGCACCCGGACGCTCGGTTCACGGTCGCGGCGAGCCAGTGCCCCTTCGTGACGGGCGCGATCCACGATCCGAGGGGCGTGCCCATTTCCGCCATCGTCTTTGCCGGCGGCGGGGCGGAGGTGGCGCCGCTCGTGTACGAGGCCACGAGCTGGGCGCACGGCGTGTACATCGGAGCCACCCTGCTCTCGCAGACGGCGCCCGCCGCGGTGCCGCGGAACGACCCGATGGGGATGCTCTCCTGTTGCGGCTACAACATGGGCGACTACTTCGCTCACTGGCTATCCCTCGGCGCACGGCTGCGGAAGGCGCCGCGGGTCTTCCACGTCAACTGGCTCCGGGCCGACAGAGGCGAGCTCCTGTGGCCCGGCCGCGGGCACGAGGCTCGCGTCCTGAAGTGGATCGTCCAGCGCGTGCAGCGGAATGCCCCCGCGCGGATCACGCCGATCGGGTTCGTTCCGATCGAGCTGGACGTGGCAGGTCTCGGCCTGTCCGCGGAGCAGATCCAGAAGCTGCACGAGGTCGATCTTCGCGCCTGGTCCGAGCAGATGGCTCGCAATCAGGAGTTCCTCGCGCGCTTCGGGAGCCGCTTGCCCGAGCCGCTGCGCGGCGAGCACGACGGCATCGTCCGCCGGCTGAAGATGGCGTCAAACTGATGGTGAGGAAAGCCAGGGCTGCGGTGCGCTCCAGTGTGCGAAGGCGACGGGGCGATCCGCTTCACGTGGTGATCGTCTCCGACAACGCGGAGACGCTGGATGGGCTGCAAGAGTACCTCCAGCGCGCCGGCGTGACCGCGCACGTGACGCGCCACCTGCGCGGAGCGGTGCTGGACGGCGCCGTCATCTCGGCGGTCGTGCTGTTCCCGGACGATTATCCGCCGGCGGACGTCGATGAGGCGGTCGAGAGCATCCTGCGAGACCATCCCGGCGTGCTCACCCTCCTCGTGACCCGGAACCCCCAGTTTTTCGCGAAGCGCGCGACCGCCGCGGGCGCGCGCGATGTCCTCACGATCATCCCGAAGCCCGCCTGGGGTTGGACGATCCTGGATACCATCCGCGCGCGGGTGGAGGCGTAACGATGCATTCCTCTCGGCCTGCTCCGTCGCTGCCTCGGATCCCGGTGGCGTCGGCGCTCCGGCGCTGCCTTGGCAAGGGGTACGGCCTCGGGGATCTCCAGGCCGACCTCCTGGCAGGCATCGTCGTCGGCGTCGTGGCGCTCCCTCTCTCCATGGCCCTCGCCATCGCGGTGGGGGCTCCTCCTCAGCACGGGCTCTACACGGCGATTTTGGCCGGCGCGCTGGTGGCGCTGCTGGGCGGCTGCAAGTTCCAGGTCACCGGCCCGACGGCGGCCTTCGTGGTGATCCTCGCGCCGATCGTGGCGGAGCACGGGCTGGCCGGGCTGCTGACGGCGGGGCTCCTGGCCGGCGTGCTGCTCGTGATCATGGGGCTCATGCGGCTCGGCCGGCTCATCGAATTCATCCCGTACCCGGTGACCACAGGCTTCACGGCCGGGATAGCCACCGTGATCGCGACGCTTCAGGTGAAGGACGTCCTGGGCCTCCAGGCCGGGCCGCTCCCGGAGCACTACACGGCCAAGGTGGAGGCCTTGTGGGCGGCGCGCGGGACGGCCGACCTCTTCGAGCTGGCCGTCGCCGCCTCGACGGTCGCCCTGCTCTTGCTCGTCCCGCGCGTCGTCAAGAAGGTGCCGGCGCCCCTCATCGCCATCTCCGTCGTGTCGCTCGCCGCGGTGGTCGTCGACGCGGTCTACCCCGCGTTCTCCGTGGCGACGATCGGCAGCCGCTTTCGCTCCACCGTCGACGGCGTGGAGATCGCCGGGATCCCATCGATCCTCCCGACGCCCTCGCTGCCGTGGGGCGATGGGCTCTCGCTCGAGCTCGTGAGGAAGCTGCTCCCCGCCGCCTTCGCGATCGCCATGCTCGGCGCCATCGAATCGCTGCTGTCGGCGGTCATCGCCGACGGCATGACGGGGACCAAGCACGATCCGGACTCCGAGCTCATCGGCCTCGGTATCGGGAACATCGTCGCGCCGATCTTCGGCGGTATCGCGGCGACCGGAGCGCTCGCGCGGACGGCCACGAACATCCGGGCCGGCGCGCGCTCTCCGATCGCGTCCGTGACACACTCCGCGGTCGTCCTTCTGTCGATCCTCGTCTTCGCCCCGCTCGTGGCCTACGTCCCCATGGCGTCGCTGGCGGCCCTGCTGCTGCTCGTCGCGTGGAACATGTCCGAGCTCCACCATTTCATCCGTATCGTGAAGCTCGCGCCGAGGAGCGATGTGTTCGTACTCCTGACCTGTTATGGGCTCACCGTCGTCCTGGACATGGTGATCGCGGTGTCGGCCGGCGTGATCCTCGCCGCCATCCTCTTCATGCGCCGGATGGCCGAGCTGACAGGGAGCCGAACGGTGCTGGACGCCGCCGGCGGATCGAGCGAAGTCGAGCTCCCGAGGCGGGTCGCCCTCTACGAGATCAACGGCCCGCTGTTCTTCGGCGCCGCCCAGAAGGCGATGGCGGCGCTGCACGCCATCCGCGGGGACAGCTACGAGGTGATGGTCCTCGACCTCGGCAAGGTGCCGTTCATCGACAGCACGGGGTTCGTCGCCCTCGAGAACGCGCTCGACGAGCTCGCGCGGCGCCAGAAGGCGGTGATCCTGGCCGGTCCGCTGCCCAGGCCGCGCGAGATCTTCGACAAGGCGCGCCTCCCGGAGCGGTCCCAGCGCGTGTACCTCGCGGAGGATCTGGAGGCGGCGATCCGCCTCGCCGGCGAGCTGGTGAGCGGCTGAGCGCTCGCCCAGGCGTCACGTGCGGTCAGGTCCGCGGCGTCGCTCGGTCCTCGCGGGACACGCTCGCCGCGTTTGCGCGCGCCGCGCGGCTCGCTACTTCAGCGCGTCGCTCAGCCGGGCCGCCTGCGTCGCCAGGTAGTTCTGCTCCGGGATGCTCGTCGTGCGGCTGGCCGCGCGCCTGTAGTGCGCGATCGCCGCCTCGCGATCGCCGGCCCGCTCCAGGAGGTGCGCGCGGGTGGCGTCGAGGCGGTGATGACCCGAGAGGCGCGCGTCGGCGTCGAGCGCGTTCAGCCGATCGAGCCCCGCCCGAGGGCCGTGCACCATGGCCGTCGCGATCGCGTGGCTGAGCGCCACCATCGGGTTGTCGGACATCCGCATCAGCACGCCGTACAGCGCCAGGATCTGCGGCCAGTCCGTGTCCTCGGCCCGCGCTGCCTCGTCGTGCACCGCCGCGATCGCGGCTTGCAGCTGGTAGGCGCCGATCGAGCCCCTGGACAGCGCCGCCGTGACGAGCGCGACGCCCTCGGCGATCGCGCGCTGATCCCACAGGCCTCGATCCTGCTCCGCGAGCGGGATCAGCTCGCCCAGAGGCCCGGTCCGCGCCGCGCGCCGCGCGTCGGTCAGGAGCATGAGCGCGAGGAGGCCCGCGACCTCGCCGTCGTCCGGGAGGAGCGCGTGCACGGCGCGCGTCAGGCGGATCGCCTCGCCCGACAGATCGTCGCGGTGCAGCGCGGGGCCGGAGCTCGAGGTGTAACCCTCGTTGAAGATCAGGTAGAGCACGTGCAGGACGGCGCCGAGGCGCGCTGTGCGCGCCTCGGGCGTCGGCCGCTCGAAGGGCACGCCGGACGCCTTGATGCTCTGCTTTGCCCGGCTGATCCGCTGCGCCATGGTCGCCTCCGGGACCAGGAACGCCCTTGCGATCTCGGCTGTCGTCAGGCCGCCGATGGCGCGCAGGGTCAGCGCGATCGCGGACGGCGCGGACAGCGCGGGGTGGCAGCACATGAACAGCAAGGTGAGCGTGTCGTCCTCGAGCGCCGCCTCGTCGCTGTCGGCGGCGAGGGCGATCTGCAGCTCGGGCGGCACGAGGCTGACCACGATCGCCTCTCGGCGGCGGCGCGCCGCCTCGCTCCGGACGTGATCGGCGATGCGCCGCGACGCCACGTGGATCAGCCAGGCGCGCGGCTCGTCGGGCACACCCTCGCGCGGCCACTGCGTGGCCGCCGCGATCAGCGCCTCCTGGACCGCGTCCTCGGCGGCGCCGAAATCTCGGAATCGCCGCATGACGGCGCCGAGCACCTGCGGCGCGAGATCGCGCAGCAGGCGCTCGGCCGTGGCGCCCTGGGACGGAGAGGTCACTAGCGATCGCTGGGCGGCGCGCTCATCACCTCGCGCACCTCGATCCCCATGTTGAGCGGCGCGCCGCCGGGGCCGGGCGCGGCGGACGCTTGCGCGGCGATCTCGTACGCGCGCTCGGGGCTCTCGACGTCCACGATCCAGTAGCCGGCGAGGAACTCCTTGGTCTCCGGGAACACCCCGTCGGTGATCGGCGTGCCGTCCTTGCCAGCGCGCACGAGCTTGGCCTGATCGGGCCCCGCCAGGCCCTCGGCCGCCACGAGCTCGCCCGACGCGCTGAGCTCCCTGTGGAAGCTCTTCATGAACGCGATGTGCGCCTGGAAGTCCTTCTGCTGCCAGTTGGCGACCTGGTACGGCCCCCCAGACGGGGTGTTCATCATCAGGATGTACTTCATGATCGGCTCCTTCTCTTCGCTGTCGCCCCGGGATCGGGCGCGCGTTCGTGGGGTTGTCGGAGCCGAGGGCGGGTCCTCGACATCCCGGGCGACGATAGCGAAGAAATCCGAACCCCGACACAAGGGACGGCTGCGTGTGGGTGCAGGTGCGCCTGCAGCGCCAGCGGGAGTGTGCAGGTCCGTCGTCGCGAGCGTGTGTCCTCCGCGGCGCGATGTGCTCCGTTGTCGCAGGTGGTCGGTAGAGGAGGGGGAATGTGCTCTGACTTCGCAGGTCGCCGATCGCAGGGCGGCCCATCACGGGCGGATTCCGCGGATGACGTCCGGCGCGCCCCCACGCCACCTCTCTGCCGACGAAGCGCTCGGGCGTGGTGATTCCGCGCGTCGCTGGCCGTCGCGATCGGTGAGGCGCGCGCCGGCGGACCGCCCTGCGCGTCGACTCCTTGGCTCGGGCGCGGGACATGCACCCTCGCGCTCCGATTCTCACGGATGCATGAACCTGGAGGAGCGTCGATGGAGAAGCGTGTTCCGCAAGGGAAACTTGGACGCCGGCAATTCGCCGGCGGCGCGATGGCCACCGCGGGTGTCTCGCTGCTCGCCACACCGAGCCTCGCGCTGCCCGACAAGAGCTACGCGGTCTGCGAGTCGATCGCGCCCCTCGCCCTCCCGGAAGGGGCCGCCTATACGCCCGGCATCTCGGTCGACCGGCGCTCGAGGAAGCCGGTCTTCCTGCCCGCCCCGGGCGCCGGCTATGCAGCGCACGCCGTCTCGGAGGTCCTCTTCTGGACGGACCAGATGATGGAACATGCGTTCTTCATCGCGCTGCTCATGCCCGGCGACCACCTCCGCGGGCCCCGGGACGAGGCGCGGCAGTACCAGAACCTCTTCGCCAGGCACTTCCTCGCTGCGCGCGACCGGGGGTATGGTGATTACGGGATCTCCTCGCTCCTCGCCTCGACGCGGTCGAACGTCCAGCGCTTCATCGAGTACAAGCGCCGCATGCAGCGCGCGCAGGAGAGCGGCTCGCTCCGGAGCCTCGTCTGGCCGCTCTTCTTCGACCACATCGCGCGGGAGGCCGAGCGCTTCGTCGCCCGGCTCGATCGGCTCGCGTACGGCGACATCGCGCTCCAGAGCGACGAGGTCTCGGCGTTCTGGACGACGATCATGGCGGATCACCTCGAGTTCATCGCGCACCTGCTCGACCCGCAGGAGCGCGCGCTCATCGACCAGGCGACCGCGCGCGCCGGGCAGCTGTACCAGGCGCACGCGTTCCGCGTCGACAGCGGGCAGCTCGCGACGATGGCCGACGAGGTCATCGACTTCAAGTCGGCCGCGGAGCAGGGCATCGAGACGGGGCAGATCAAGAGCATCATCGATCCGGCGCTCGCCGATCACGTGCTCCGCGAGGCGGTGAGGTTCTCCGACGAGGTCAGGCGCGCGCAGTGACGAATGACGCCCTGGGCCCCGCGCGGCGGGGGCGAGCCCGGCCCCTCCTCCTGCTCGCCGCGCGATGCCTGTACAGCGGCCGCTCGCCGGGATACCCCTGGTCGCGGGTCGAGCGGAGCTCTCCGCCGAGCCCGCGGCGCAGAGGCCGTGTCGGAGGGATGCCATGGATCTGACGGTGGTCGACGAGGGCGGTGTGCAGTTCGTGGAAGGGCAGCCGGACCAAGGGCTCATGGAGAGCGTCCGCGACGTCGACCGCGTGATCGAGGCCTGTTTCTCGGGCGGCGTGCTGTGTGCGCTCCTCCACCCGGCGAACCTGACGGCGGCTTTCTTCGACCTCAGCTCGGGGGAGGCCGGGGAGATCCTGCAGAAGCTAAGGAACTACCGGATCCGGCTCGCGGTGGTGTGCCCTCCGGGGGCCGCTGATTTCAGCAGCCGGTTCGGCGAGATGGTGGCCGAGGAGCGCCGCGGCCAGCATTTCGGCGTGTTCGAGGCGCGTCACGCCGCGATCGCGTGGCTCGGCCAGACGTAGCCATGGCGGCCTGGCCGACTGCGCCTTGTGCGCCATCGCGGCCTCCGACGCAGGCAGACATCGAGCCCGAGCGCTCACCACGCACGCGGGATCACTTGGCGCGGCCGAGGAAGTCCAGCCGCCCGCACCGATTGTGGCCGACGATCGCCATCGCGCCGGCCGCCCGTCACCGGCGCGCTTCCCGGTGGTGGCCTAATTTGCCCCGGAGTGATTCACATGAAGGCGGTAAGGCGGGAAGAACATTGATCTTTTCTTCCCGCCTTACCGCCTTCATGTTCAAATTAGGCCACCACCGGCAAAAGAGGCATCCTGTCCCGAGGCCGGTGGAGTGATTACGGTGTCAAGTAAATTCAGTCGCCCCGATGGGGCCGGGCCGGCGTATCGACGCGGTACCCATCGAGACGGGTTCATCGAGGCGCCGGGGCACGAGGCGACGGTGGCGGCGCCCGCTCACCGGCGACCAGCCGGGCTCATTGCTGCTGCAGCTGCGCGACCAGCGCTTCGAGGCGGTCGTAGCTGATGCCCGCGCCCTTGGGCATCCCGGACGCGAGGACCATGTCGCGCACTTCCGTCGACGGATAACGCACCGTGGCCGTGAGCCGCGTCTTTGTGCCCTCTTCGGTGTAGGTCGCCGTCACCACCGTGACCGTGTCCGGAAACTGCTCGAAGATCTCCGTGAACACGAGCCGGCTCGGCGGCGTGATCTCCTGGTTCTCGCCGTGGAAGGCGGCCTCGCCGCCCGGGTGGCGGTTCACGAAGCGCCACTTGCCGCCCGGGCGGAGGTCCATCTCGCAGACGGGCACCGAGTAGCCCTCGCCCAGACAGCCCCACCACCGCTTGATGTGCTCGGGCCTCGTCATCGCCTCGAACACGAGGTGCCTCGGCGCGTCGAACAGGCGCGTCATGCGGACCTCGTCCGCCGACGGCGTCGTGACCTGGAAGCTATCGCTGTTCGCTGTTTGGCTCTCGACCATGGCTCTCCTCCTTCTTCCTCGTCGAGGCGCCGGCTACGACTGGATCGCCTCGGAGGCCATCCAGACGACCTCCCAGTGGTGACCATCGATGTCGTAGAAGCTCCAGCCGTACATGAAGCCGTGATCCTGCGGATCCATGGCGTGCGACCCGCCCGCCGCGATCGCCTTCTTCACGATCTCGTCGACCTCGGCCCGGCTGCTGCACGAGAGCGCGAACATCCCCTCCGTGTGCGTGCTCGTGTCGCAGATCTCCCTCTTCGTGAAACCCTTGAAGAACGGCTCCACGAGGAGCATCACGAAGGCTTCCTGGCTGACGATCATGCAGGCGGCGTTGTTGTCCGTGAACTGCGGGTTGAACTCGAAGCCGAGCTTCGCGAAGAACTCCATCGACCGCTTCAGGTCGCGGACGGCCAGGTTGACGAAGATCTTGCGAGCGCTGTTCGTTGTCATGGTCCTCTTCTCCTGTTCGAGCATGGACGCCGGGTGATGCCGGCCACGATCGCGGCCATGAGGGCCGTCGTGCCGGAGTTCACCCCATAGACCCCGGCCTGCGCCGGGACTCATCGGTCGACCGGAAAAAAAGATCGCCGCCCCGATCCGGCCGGGCGCGGGGGCTACGCGGGGAGCTCGAGCGGCAGGCCGAACCGCGGGAAGAGCGTCTCGGTGTCGAGGAAGGACGTCATGCTGGCGATCCGGTCCCCCGCGAGCTCGAGCACGATGAGCGCCCAGGCCCGGTGGCCGCCCTCCGGCGCCGGGCGGTACTGGGCGAACGCCGGCGAGCCGCAGGCGGCCGTCGGCACGAGCCGCGACCCGCGGCAGCCCGCGCCCCGGCCCAGCAGCCACGCGCGGATGGCGTCGGGGCCGCGGAGCCAGAGGGTGAACGGCGGCATCGACAGGGTCGCGTCCTCGTGCAGCAGCGCCGCGAGCCGGTCCACGTCGTACTGCTCGAAGGCGGTGACGTAGCGGTCGACCAGAGCGGCCTCCGGCTCCGGCAGCGTGGCGCGCACGTCGCCGAGATCGCGGCTCGCGAGCGTCGCCCGCGCGCGCTGGAGCGCGCTGTTGATCGCGGCGACCGAGGTGCTGAGGCTGTCGGCGACCTCCGCGGCGGACCACCCGAGCACCTCGGTGAGCAAGAGCGCGGCGCGCTGCTTCGGCGGCAGGTGCTGGAGCGCCGCGACGAACGCGAGGCGGATGCTCTGGCGGAGCACGGCCCGCTCCGCGGCGTCGATGTCCGCCGGGAGGGCGTGCGCGTCGGGGACGGGCTCCAGCCAGTGCGTGCGCGGGCGCGTCTGGAGCTCGTCGTCCACGGTGCCGACCGGGCCTTCCTCGACGGGGCGCGCCCGGCGCGCGCGATCGGCCCGCGCGTCGAGGCAGACGTTCGTCGCGATGCGGTACAGCCAGGTGCGCAGCGACGACCGCCCGTCGAACTTGTCGAGGCTTCGCCAGGCGCGCACCATGGTCTCCTGGACGGCGTCGTCGGCGTCGACCACGGAGCCGAGCATCCTGTAGCAGTGCCCGGTGAGCGCCGCGCGGTGTTCCTCGAGCTGGTCCACGCTCCCCATCGCGGCGACGGTACCATCGGCCTCCCGCCAGATCCACGGTCACGCTCCCTCGCCGCGTGACACCCGCGCCTCGGGAAGGGCGCTGGTCTCGACTCGGGCACTTTTTCTTGGCCTGGTCGGCCTGCGGCCGCGCTCGGTCGGCGACACACCCGGGACGGCATGCCGAGCATCGCGCGGTCACGACGACGTCGCGCGGTCACGACGCCATGGCCAATCGGCTAGGATGGGCGACGGGCGGTGCTGGGGCGCCGCGAGGACTCCGTTCGGCAAATTAGCAAACCCGATACCGGATATGGACGACCAGGAACTGCAGCGCAGAGTCGGCACAGTGTTGTGCGGGAAGTGGACGATCGAGCGGTTGTTGGGCTCGGGCGGCATGGCCGCTGTCTACGTCGGCGCGCACAAGATCGGGCGGCGAGATGCCATCAAGATCCTCCACCCCGAGATCGCGCGCATGCCCGAGCTGCGTGCGCGGTTCGATCAGGAAGCGCAAGCCGTCAATCGATTCGTCCATCCCGGCGCGGTGGAAATACGCGATATCGACGCGACCGCGGACGGCTGCCCGTTCCTCGTCATGGAGCTGCTCGATGGTGAGTCGCTCGCCGGGTACGCCAGGCGCCTGGGCAGGATGGACATGGCCGAGCTGCTGGCCATGGTGGACGGGCTGCTGGACGTGCTGGCAGCGGCCCATGCGCACGGCATCATCCACCGCGACATCAAGCCAGATAACCTGTTCCGCCTCCGCGACGGGCGCCTGAAAGTGCTCGACTTCGGCGTCGCCCGTGTCAGGCAGGCCGCGGCCGACTACGTTCGGACGCGCACTGGAACGACGCTCGGCACGGTCGCCTACATGCCACCGGAGCAAGTCAGAGGCGACGAGATCGACGCGCGTGCCGACCTGTTCGCGGTCGGAGCGACGATGTTTCGTCTGATCACGAAGCGGCGCATCCATGACGCGAGCTCCGACACCGATCTGGTCGTCAAGATGGCCACGCTGCCTGCGCCGCCGCTCGCGAGCGTCGCTCCGGAGACCCCGCAGTGGGTGTGTGCCGTCGTCGATCGCGCGCTCGCGTTCGATCGAGGCGAGCGCTACCCGAGCGCGACGGTCATGCAGCAGGACGTGCGCGCGGTCCTGGCCGGTCAGCCGCCCGCTTTTGCTCTCCGGTTCGGCGCGGCCGGGCTCCCCGCCCCCGCGGCGGATCCGCTCAGCACCGCCACGACGGTGTGGATGCCACAGGGGCTCGCCCCTTCCTCGGCCGTCTCGGTGCGCGCCTCGGGCGCCGGTGGCCTGCATCCCGCCCCGCCGCCGGCAGGTGCCATGGGGAGCGTCATCCGCGATGTCTCCGTCGCCAGCGCCCCGAATACGTCGAGCGCGCCGGGCGTCCCGGGCGGCGGATCGGCCGTCGCTCCGGCGGGTGCCCCCTCACCGGCCACATCGGCGTTCACCCAGGCGACGCAGTGGACGGCGACCACGGTACGTGGACGGAGGCTGCGATGGGCCGTGCTGGCGTTCCCGCTGCTCGCCGCAGGCGTG
Organism: Sorangium sp. So ce281; assembly: GCF_051527395.1. Classification (NCBI taxonomy): domain Bacteria; kingdom Pseudomonadati; phylum Myxococcota; order Polyangiales; family Polyangiaceae; genus Sorangium; species Sorangium sp. So ce281. Next base: position 6,722,238 of record NZ_CP150322.1, on the reverse strand, counting down.
CTCGCCGCCGTGTACCTGCGTGCGGTGAACGTCGAGCCCGACGCGAAATCGCCGGGGGCGACCGGCGCGCAGCGACCGGCGGCGTCACCGCCCGCCAAGGTTCCCGGCGGTCCGGCGGCGGATCGCCTCCTGGCGAATGCGCCGGATCCCGGCCCCGAGAAGAAGGGCGACACGAGAGCTCGCCTCCCTGGCTCACCGAGCCGCGGCCCCGAGGAAGGGCGCGGCGCGTCGCAGCGGACCAGCTGTATGCTGACAAACGACTGCGATCACGTGTGCGACGAAGCGTGCCAGATTGCTTGTCAGGACGGGAGCGTCTGCGACATCGGAGCGCGCCGAGACGCGCTGGTCAACTGCATGGGATCGGGGATGCACAAGGTCTGGTGCGAAGGCGATTGCTCGGTCAATTGCATGACGAGCGCTCCATGTTTTGTGTACTGCACGCCTGGCTCCGATTGCGTCATCGGCACGTGTCTCGGGCAGATAGAAGCCTGTCCTGGCAACGTCACGGCGTGCGGAGCCCCATGCCCCGACTGATCGTCGCGCCGGGCTCGTGCGCTGCTCTCATGGCGTCTGCGAGGAGGGCGCCGCGGCACGCGCGCTCAGCCCGCACCGCGGAGGAGTTGGATGGATATGGACCGGTTCGGCCGTCGTGACGACCTCGCGTCCCCCTCGCAGCGCGGCGAGGAGCCCCGCCGTGACGACGCGGAGGAGGGGGAGCCCGCGACACGGCTCTGGGTGCGCTCGCCCCAGGCCACGCCGCCGATCCCCGAAGAGAGGGCTCGCCAGGCCGGACCGGAGCGACCGACGCTGCCGTGGTCGCCGCCGCCCGGGGGCGGCGCCGCAAGATCGTCGCCGGCCGAGGCCTCCGCCCAGCCGACCGTACAACGCGCGCTGCCGGCACGGCGGCTCGCGAGGGCCGCTGTTCGGATCGCCTCGGCGCTAGGTGCTCTGGCGAGCGCGCTCAGCCGCGCCGTGGCGGTCCGCCGGGCGCGGGAGCAAGGTGATCCGCGCCCGCGAAAAGTCCAGTGGAAACGACGCTTGCGGCGATGGGCGTGGCGCATCGTGATGGCCGCTTCGACGCTGCTGGGTCTTGGTCTGCTGATGTTTGCGGGGCTCATCTGGTACTACGGCCACGACCTGCCGCGGACCTCGGAGCTGAGGAGCTATCATCCGCCGGAGGTCACGCGCATCCTTGCGCGCGACGGGACACCGCTCGCGGAGCTCTTCGTCGAGCGACGCACCGTCGTTCCGATCTCGGCGGTGCCGACGAGCATGAAGCTCGCCGTGTTGGCCGCGGAGGACGCGAACTTCTACAAGCACGAAGGGCTGAACTACCTCGGCATCCTGCGGGCGCTCCTCGTGAACCTGCGGTCCGCGCGGGCCCGCCAGGGAGGCAGCACGATCACCCAGCAGGTGATCAAGAACGTGCTCCTCACGCCGGAGCGCACCTTCGCGCGCAAGATCCGTGAGCTCATCCTCGCGCGCCGCATCGAACAGGAGCTCACGAAGGACGAGATCCTGGAGCTTTATCTCAACGACATCTATTTCGGGCACGGGCGCTACGGCGTCGAGGAAGCCGCGCGGTACTACTTCGGGAAGAGCGTTCGCGACGTGCAGCTCGCCGAAGCGGCCCTGCTCGCAGGTCTGGTCAAGGGGCCCAGCGTCTACTCTCCGCGCGTGGATCTCGCCCGCGCCGAGGAGCGGCGCAGCTACGTGCTCCAGCAGCTGGGCGACAAGAAGTTCGTAGCACGCGCCGACGTGGACGCCGCCGCTCGCCAGAAGATCGTCCTGGCCCCCCCGCCCGAACACGCCGCCGAGCTGGCGCCCGAGGTCGTCGCCGAGGTCGAGCGCGCGCTGGTCGCGGCGGTGGGCCCGCAGGCCAACCGCGGTGGGTACACGGTGACGACCACGATCGAGCCGGCGCTGCAGAGGGCCGCGAGAGCGGCGGTGCGCAGCAATCTCGATGCGTACGCCGCGCGCCGCGGGCTCATCGCTCCGCTGAAGCGTGGCAAGGGAGATCCGGCCCCCTTCGAAGGAACGCCCACGCAGGGCAGCGAGCGCGTCTACCACGGCGTGGTCACGAAGGCCGACGACGCGGCAGGCACGCTCACCGTGCGCGTGGGTACGGCGCAAGGCGTCGTGAAGCTGGAGAGAGCGGCGCGCTACAATCCACGCAACCTGCCCCCGAGCCAGTTCGCCGAGATCGGCAAGGTCGTACGCGTCACCTTTGCCGGCGGCGATCCGCGCAGCGGACGGCTGGAGCTCGCGCTCGGGCCCCAGGGTGCGCTCGTCGCCCTCGACGTCCGGACGGCCGAGGTGCTCGCGGTCGTCGGCGGCTACGACGCGGCGCGCGGCGCCCTCAACCGGGCAAGGTCGGCGCGCCGCCAGCCCGCCTCGACGTTCAAGCCGATCGTGTACAGCTACGGGATCCAGACGCGGGCATTCACCGCGGCGTCCATCCTCGAGACCCATCCGTCCGCGCTCGGAGGGAAATACAGGCCCGACAACTACGACGAGAGCGACGGACAGGCGCCGCGCCGGCTGCGCGAAGCGCTCGCCCAGAGCGTCAATGTCGCCGCGGTATGGGTCCTCGATCGGCTCGGCCCGGCCAAGGTCGCCGAGTGGGCGCAATCGCTCGGAGTCACGTCGAAGCTCGGCGCGGACCTGTCGTTGGCGCTCGGCGCTTACGAGGTGACGCCGTTCGAGATGGTCGGTGCGTTCAACGTGTTCGCCGCGGGCGGCACGTACCGCGATCCAGCGCTCATTCGCGGCATCATCGGCCCGGGCGGCCAGCCGCTGCCGCTGCCCGGCGTGGCGCCAGCGCGCCGGGTGATGGGCGAAGCCGAGGCCTACATCATGACGAGCCTCCTGCGTTCCGTCGTCGACTCGGGGACAGCCAAGCGCGCGCGATCCATGAGCACACCGGTCGCGGGCAAGACGGGCACCTCGAACGCCGCGAAGGACGCGTGGTTCGTGGGCTACTCGACCGACATCGCGTGCGCCGTCTGGACGGGCTACGATGACGCCTCTCCGCTCGGCCCCGGCGAGACGGGCGGCGCGACCTCCCTGCCGGCCTTCATCGCGTTCATGCAGGACGCGCACAAGGCGAGACCACGCACCGACTTCGCCGCGCCTCCGGACGGGCTCGTGCGCGTGTTGATCGACGCGACGACCGGTCAACTCGCGCTGCCGGGGGCCGCGGGCGCGATCGAGGAGGTGTTCCTTGCAGGCACGGAGCCGACGGCGTACGCCGAGCTTCCGTCGAGCGGCGAGCCTGCTCCCTCGATGTGGCCCTTTTGAGCCTCTGTGAGCTGAGCAGGATGGCGATCAAGAGCGCGACGCTGAGCAAGAGCGATACGACGATGGACGCAATGAGCCACGGCCGCATCGCCGGCGAGTTCCACCTGGACGCGAGCGATGTCGCGCTCGTCTGGCGCCCCGGAGCGCCGGGGTGCATCGCGACGGTCGGCTCGAGCTGCCTCGGCGCGCCCTCCATCGCCGCGATGGCCCCGTCGACGGCCGCGATCACGTTGGTGGCCGTCGGATATCGCTGGATCGGGTCTCGCTGGACGAGCCGCATCACGAGCGCCTCCGCTTCGGGGCGGATACCTGATCCCGGAGCACGCTGGCGGAGCGGGGGCGCGTCCTCGAGGAGCCGCCGCCGGAAGGAAGATTGGCCGTCGCTCGCGTCGAACGGGCTTCTCCCGGACAGCATTTCGTACAAGATGATTCCAAGCGCATAAAGATCTGCGCGGGCATCGACGGCATCCATGCCGCGCACGGCCTCCGGCGCGAGATAACTGAGCGTGCCGAGCACCTGGTCGGCAGCGGTGAGGTCCTGGCCTTTGCGCGCGGCCTCGCGGCTCTCGGTGGACAGGAGCTCCACGTTCACCTTGGCGAGGCCGAAATCGATGAGCTTCACCTGGTCACGGGACAAGGCCGCCGCTCCTCACAAAGATATTACCATTGAAGCTCGGAGGGGTGGTAGGCTTTGAGGTCGTCAATCGGAATAGGCCCGTCGGGGGTGCCGATGCACGCTTTGGCGCCCTCGTCATTCGTGCGTACTGGATAGGCATGTCTCAATTTCGACGTGACGCAGAATGGATATTTGCCGTCTTTGACGAGGAGGCGATACTTGCCATTGGGGGCGGGCCGGCGCGTCGATGGGGGCTCAGCGGTCGTGGATGGCGTGGATGGCGTGGATGGCGTGCCGGTAATGGACGACGTCGCCATCGTGCGAGAGCTGCCGCTCGCCTTGTCCTCTTGCGATGTCTCTTCGTTCGCGCTCTCACGGGTGTCTTCGGCGGAGTCTCGCGAACGAACAACGAAGAAGACAGCGGCGAGGCAAACGGCGACAGCAAACGAGCCAATCACTGCAATCATCAAGAATGGCGAATTCGAGCTGTCAGGCTTGATGTCTCGATGAACGATGCCGAGCCCGTGCGCGACATCGAGCACTTCGAGCACGGTCGAGACAACGCGGAGCAGCTCGCGCTCCTCGATGCCGCCGGAGCCGTGGGCGCGCTTGCCGAGCGATTCGCCGTCGAGCAACTCCATCACCAAGAACGGCGAGCCATCTTCGCTCGTGTCAATGTCGAGGACATTGACGGCTGCGGGGTGGCCGAGCTGGTTTACTGCGAGCGCCTCTTGCTCGAACCTGGCTCGAAGCTCCTTGGAGACCGCGATTTCCGGATGGAGGATCTTGATCGCGCAGCGCCGGCCGATCCTGTGTGTCGCCTCGTAAACCGCAGCCATCCCGCCGACGCCGATAAGCGAATCGATGCGCCATTTGCCCCGGAGGACCGTCCCGACTCGTGCTGTGCAGTGTGCTGGCTGGGGATCATCAGTCATTGAGGTTCAGGCTCGAATGTATACCGGATGCGAGGAGCTGAACAACATGCTCGGCGTGGCCCACGGGGAGCGCCGGCGCGCGCCCTCGCGCTTGCCTCCCTGGCACAGGCCAACACGTTGCCGGAGGCCTCCGGGGCGCTTCGGCACGCAACCACTGCGCACGGGCGACCTCAGCAGAGCCCGCGGGCGCTGGCGAGCCGCAAAGCTCCGGCAACGAGTCGACCCGAGCGGCGCGCTCGCGAGCCAGCGCCGGATCCGCGCCGGAGCCGCAAGCGCTCGCGCCGGCCGCTTCCCGCGCCCCGCGGTTCGCGCGAGCATGGGGCCATGAGCATCGACCGCGCCGTGCTGGAGCAGCTCGATCGGGTCGGCGCCCGCCTCTGCGAGGGCAAGGCGCTCCGGCTGCTCGAGGACATCGCCTGGCCTCGCGAGGTCGAGGAGCGCTTCTTCGCCGCCGGCGAGGACCGCCTCCCCGAGATCGAGCGCCGCGTGGATCGCGACGGGCTCGCGCGGCGCATCGCCGAGCTGCGCGAGCTCCTCGGCTCGATCGACGGCGACGCGCCCGCGCTCGACTGGCTCCGGGACAACGTCCGCGCGCAGATCCAGGCCGCGGAGCTGCTCGAGGCGGCGGGGACCCGCGAGTTCTCCGAGCGCTCGCGGGCGCTCTACGGCGGCGCGCGCTCGCGGTTCTTCGGCGGCGAGGTCAGCAACATCGACCTCGCCGAGCACCTCACCGCGCGCCTGCGTGTCCACGGCTGGGACGAGGCCAGCGATCCCGACGAGGAGCCGCTCGACGCCGGCGCGCTCCGGGAGCTGCTCGCCGCCCGCGTCGCAGCGCGGACGCCGACGCTCGACATCGAGATCGTGCTCGACCCGAGGATCACGGCCAAGGTGGTGGCCGGCATGAGCCGCGTCCGCATCCGCCCGGAGGCCACGTTCGCGTCCTGGGAGGCCGAGGGGCTGTGGCACCACGAGGTGGAGACGCACGCGCTCACCGCGCACAACGGCGCGGCGCAGCCGCGGTGCGCGTTCCTGCGGTCGGGCGGCCCCCGCACCACGCGCACGCAGGAGGGGCTCGCCATCTTCGCCGAGCTGTACAGCCGCTCGCTCTCCATCGGCCGCCTCACCCGGCTCGCCGAGCGGGTGCGGCTCGTGGACATGGCCGAGCAGGGCGCGAGCTTCCTCGATCTCTACCGGTACCTGCGCGAGCGCGGCGCCGGGCGCCGCGACGCCTATTTCGACGCCCAGCGCGTCTGCCGCGGCGGGCTCGTCGAGGGCGGCGCGCCGTTCACGAAGGACGCCTGCTACCTGGCCGGCCTGCTCGAGGTCTATGCCTTCCTGGCCGCGGTCCTGCGCGGCGGCCTGCGCGACGAGGTGGAGCTGCTCGTCTGCGGCCGGATCGCGCTCGACGACATCGCGGTGCTGGCCGAGCTGCGCGCGGCCGGCGTGCTGGAGCGGCCGCGCTACCTGCCGGGCTGGCTTCGCGCCTGGCAGACGCTGCTGCCCTATTTCGCGTTCACCTCGTTCATGGATGGCATCGACCTCGGCCCGGTGGAGCGGCACTTCCAGGAGCTGCTCCGCGTGGCCGCCGAGGCGCGGCCGACCGGGGGCGGGGAGGAGAGCAAGCGCCGCGGCCGGCCGCGGGAGGGGTGAGCGCGCCGCGATCGCGGGCGCAGGCCGGGCGAGCGGGACGCGGCAGATGTCCCTGCGCCACGGTTGAGGTATGCCGCTCGTCGATGGGACGAGTCCATTCCCGTTTCGCGCATTCCCCCGCGCCCCCGGCGCGCGTGTCCTCCACTTCTTCCGCGGCCGCGGTGCGCCGCCGCCTCGCCGCGTGGGCGCTCGCCCTTGCCGGCGCGGTGCTCGCGTCGAGCGCGGCCGCGCAGACGTCGCCGGAGGGCCCGGAGCGCACGCCGCCCCCGCAGCTCGCGCCCCCCGCGCCCCCTGCCGCGCCGGCCGTGGAGGAGCTCCCGCCGCAGGCCGTGTGGGAGGCGACGGTCGCTGCGTACGAGGCGAGGATCGCGGCGCTCAAGTACGAGGCGGATGCCATCCACGATTTCGTTGAAGCCGAGGACGTGCGAGACGCCCGAGGGCGCCAGATCGAGCTGGAGATCGAGGCGACGAAGAGAGAGCTCCGCGGCTTCGTGGAGCGGACGACCGAGCGGAACAGCCCTGTCATGATGGTCTCGGGGATCGTCCTCGCGGGCCTCGGAGCAGCCGCCCTCGTCACCGGCGCCGTGCTGATCACCGCGAACCACGACGAGGCCGTGACGAAGCAGCGCGACGGGTACACGGTGGCCGTGGCGACGGCGGTCGGGGGCGTGGCCGCGGTCGGCGTCGGCCTGCCGCTCTACGTGATCGGCAAGAGGCGGGTGCTGCGGAAGGGACTCGAACTGCGCGGGCTGGCCGCTGCGCGTCTCCTCGTCGGTCCGGCCGCCGTCGCCGCGTCGCCTGGCGCGGTGCCCCTCGGCGTGGGGCTGCGCGTGGCGTTCTGAGCCGCGGCTCGGCGCGCCCGCGCGAGCTCCCGTGGCTCGTGAGGTGGAGAAGAAGCGGAAGCAAACGAGGACACGAACGCTCCGCGAGGACAGCGCGGGATCACCACGCGCACAGCTCTCCTCCACAGACGCAGAAAGTGCTGGGCGATCTCTGGCGCCGATGCTAGCGTTGCTGTCGACGCGTCGCCCGCGTCAATCATGAAGACTTTCCCCTGATACCACCGCTCCGTCACGCGGCCCCGAAGGGGGAGCGCCTGTTGCCCAGGTAGGCACGGCGCCCTTCTGCTGCCGCGCGTGAGCAGCCACGACGGCCGCCCGCAGCCTTCCCGCGCGGGCGTGGGTCGTGTGCTCGTGGGGACGGAGCGTGGCCGACATGCGAACGAGTCCGATGCGCTGGAGGTCGCTGACCTCGCGGTCGCAGCCCCTCGCTCGCTGGCCGCTCGCGCGAAGCACCGAGCCGGATGGTTCGTGGCGCGGCGGGCCGACTCGCCATCTCTCCTGACGGCGAGGCGCTGAGGCGCCTCGCGAGGGGGCGTGTGGCGATTCGGACCGCCCTGCCCCGGCGATGCGTGGAGGTGTGTCCATCGCGCGAGAGCGCCAGTCGAGCGGCCTTTGGGCGGCGTCCTGAGCCGGCGTCCGTCGCGGCATCGGTGTGCCTGCAATCCGTGGTCGTACGATGAATGGAGGGTGTATGAGAGCTGGTTCTTCGAAGGGTTCGTTCAGCCTTGGTGCTCTTTCTGCCGTGGTGATGCGTGATCGAATGGAGGATCCTATGACCGAGCGACCCGCCCATCTCCCCGAGCGCGCACTGCAGCTCGGCTCGACCAAGACGCCCGAGCGGCGCCCGCCGCAGACGGGGCCTGTCCCCGCGCCGAAGCCCGCGCACCGGGAGCCCCGCCCGCCGAGCAAGCTCCCCCACCAGGATCGCTCCCGGCCGGCGCTGAACATCCCGCAGCGCCGCCGCATGGGCGTGCAGCGGTAGATCCGCCGCCGCTCCGGCGCCGGGGCGCCGCGAACGGGCGGCGGCCCGGCCGTGCGCGCCGGCGGCGTGGAGCCGGAAGGCCCAGACTTCCGCGACTCCGCGCCGTCCGGCGGCGCCATGACGGCTCCGATCGTGATTGGGCCAGGGCGAGGGCTGCGGTAAGACCTCGCCACCCGCGCGGCCCAGCAGCCTGTGGCCGCGCCGAGGCCCGATCATGATCCAAGCCGAACCGTTCGAAGCCCGCCTCGTCGCCGTCCGGCCTCTCAGCCCCTTCGTGCGAGAGCTCTCGTTCGAGCGCGCCGATGGCAGGGCGTTCCTGTTCGAGGCCGGGCAATGGGTCAACCTCGTCCTCCCGCTCCCGGGCGGTGAGGTGAAGCGCGCCTACTCGATCGCCTCTGCCCCCGACGGCTCCCCTCGCTTCGATCTGGCGGTCACCCGCGTGGAGGGCGGGGCCGGCTCGGAGTACCTGCACCGGCTGGAGCCCGGCGCGACGCTCCGCGCCGTCGGCCCGCACGGGCTCTTCACGCGCGATCCCGGGAGCCCTGCGCCCTCGCTGTTCGTCGCCACCGGCACCGGCGTCACGCCGCTCCGGAGCATGCTGCGCGCGTCGCTGCGCGCCGGGGCGGCCGCGCACCAGTGGGTCCTGTTCGGCGCGCGCTTCGAGGAGGACATTATCTACCGCGACGAGCTCGAGGCGCTTGCGCGCGGCTCGGACCGGATCCGCTACGAGATCACGCTCTCGCGCGGCGGCCCGTCCTGGTCGGGCCGCCGCGGCTACGTGCAGGCGCACGTGCCCGAGCTCTACCGGGAGCTGGCCGGGGTGAGCGGGGATCCGGCCCCGCACGTCTTCATCTGCGGCCTCGATCGGATGGTCTCGCTCGTGCGCGAGCTCGCCCGCGGCGAGCTCGACGTCCCCCGCAAGCACGTCCACGTCGAGCGTTACGACTGAGCCGCCGCCTCGGCTGGCGCGTCGACGTCGAGCGCCGCGACGGAGCTGCCGGGCTCTCCAGGAGGGAGCCGCCGACTCTCGAGCGGACGCGAGCGTGGATCGCCCTCCGGTGACGCGGCGTGCCTTGAGCGTTCCCCTGGGGATCTGGAATGCGGGCAAGTACGTGCTCAGCCGGTCTGGGGAGGGCCATCCGGTCTCCGAGGCGCTGGATCGGGCGTACTTGCACAAGCTGTCGGCGGTGGTGGCGGACGCGCGGAGGAGACGGGGCAGCGGTCGATCCACCGGGCGAAGTGGCCGGCGGCGGGGATTTCGCGGAGGTCGCGGCGCCGGCGGACGCGGGGCAGCTGGAGCTGGCGGCGGCGGCGATGGCGGCGGTCAGCAAGCGGAAGAGCGAGCTCGGCGCGAGCGTGGGGCGCGTGGTGCCGGAGCTGGCGCCGGGGGCGAGCGCGGCGGCGCTGGCGCGCAACTCTTCGGAGCCGACTCGGCGGTTGAGGTTGAAACCAAGCGTGGTGCGCACCGCGGGCCAGGGCGCTCACCCCGCGGCCGCATGGACATGCGCGGTGGTCATCAGGATGGTCATCAGGACATGCCAGGCGGCCATCAGGACATGCCGGTGCCCACCAGGACATGCCAGGCGGCTATCAGGACATGCCAGGCGGCCGCCAGGACACGCCGGTGCCCACCAGGACACGTCAGGCGGCCATCAGGACATGCCGGGCGCCCATCAGGACACGCCAGCCTCTCATCAGGACACGCCCGTGCCCGTCAGGACATGCCACGCGCTCGTCAGGACACCTCGCGCGTTCCTCTGCGCGTGATTCGGCGCAGCACGGCGCGTGACGTGCACCTCCGTTGGCCCCGCGCGGCAGGCGTCGGGGCCGGAAGGCACACCGAGGGCGTCCCGGGACAGCTCCTGAACGACGAGCGCGCTCAGGCGCGAATCACGACGACCTCGCGTCCGGCGGGGGTCAACGCGTGCTCGCGGCGCGTGCGCTCGGCGATGGGAGGCTGTCCCGAGCGCTGGTCGAAGAGGATGAGCCACCCGCGCAGGAGCCCCAGCCCGGCGAGGTACTCGTCCAGCTGGGCAAGCCCTTCACCAAGGGGATCCGGGCGGCCGTCTCGCCAGACCTTGAGCTCGATGGCGAGCGTCTCACCCGCATAACGAACGCAGAGATCCATCCTGCCCCGGCCGATGGCGTACTCGCGATCGAGGGTGCCGCCGCCGTTCACGACGCGGTGGAGGAAGGCCATGACCACGAGGTGCGGCGCGATCTCGTGGTAGGGCGCTGCCCTGAGCAGCGGCTCGCCGTGCTGGCGCCAGAAGGAAAGAAAGGCGTCGAGCAGGCGGTCGGCGTCGAGGCGGCCCTCCTGGGTGAGCCATGTCGCCGGGATGCGCGGCAGCGAGTCGCGCACCCCGCTCGCGAGCTCACGGACGATGATCTCGCGGTAGATGGGGTTGGCGATGACGAGACCGCCTTCCTCTGTTCGGCGCACGAGGCCCAGGTCGACGGCGAAGCGCCGGTCGTCTTCAGGCACATCGCCGAGAGTGGTGCCAGCGAGCATGGGCTCGATCACGGCGCGGATCCGCGGATCGCGCAGGCGGTCCACCAGGCTGTCGAGGTGCGTGTCCTGCCTCTCGATGAGGATCTTCTTGGCACGATCGACGTCCGGGGCCGCGATGGGCAGCGCGCGATCCTTGACCAGGACATCGACGAGCTGGCGGGCGAGCGCGTTCACGAGCCATGGCTGCCCCTGGGTGAGCTCGACGGCGCGATCGACCGCGCCCGGCTGAAATATCTGGCCGGTGTCCGAGGTGTGCTGAGCGTAAAGCGCGGCGACCTCGTCGTGCGTGAAGTTGCGCAGCGTGAGCGACTCGACCTTGATGTTGAACGGGCTCGACGTGCCGAGCCGGTCGCTGTCGCCGGACTCGACCTTGTAATCGCGCACGTCGCGCAGCCCGATGAGGGCGAGCGCGTGCGGGAACCCATGCGGGCGACCCGGATAGCCGCTCCGGAGCTGACGCAGCACGGACACCAGCGTCGTGCCTTGCAGGGCGTCGATCTCGTCGAGGAAGACGACGAGCGGCCTCGGCGCGGCCTGCGCCCAGGCGCCGAGAGCGGCCCCGATGCGTTGGCCGGGGGGCGCTTCCGGGAAGGGCGGCGGCTGGAGCTCGGCCGGGAGCTGCCACCCCGCGATGCGGCGCCACTCCGCGAGCACCGCGAGCTCCGCTGCGCCGGGGTCGTCCGGGAAGGGAGCGCCGACCTCCATCGAGACAAGCACCGCGGCATAACCCCCTTCCCGCGTGAGCGCCTGGGCGAGCGTCGACAGCGACGTCGTCTTTCCGATCTGCCGCGGCGCGTGCAGCACAAAGTAAGCTTTGCGATCGATGAGAGCGCGCACCCCGGGCAGGCGCTCCTCGGGCGGGAGCATGTAGTGATCGGCCGGATTGCAGGGGCCTGCCGTGTTGAACCAGCGGTGCATCGCGGCGGTGAGCCTAAGGGCGGCGGCTCCGGATGGCCAGCGCGGCCATGTTGGCTGCGCTCGTCCGGCGGCGTCGAACCTCGATGGAATAGGATGCGTGGCCATGTCGAACGGGCGATGCGGAAGCGGCGGGGCGGGGCGGGGCGCGATCGCCCTGGCGGCGGCGATCGGCGGCTGCAGCGGCGCAGCCGCAGCCGGCGCAACAGACGACGACCGCATCAACGCCTCCAAGGACCTCGACGCGGCCCGCCCGGAGGCGACCGTGACCGGTCTTCTCGCCGGCGCCGCCGAGGGGGAGACGCTGCTCGTCTACTCCTCTGGTCACGGCCTCGACCAGCGCGGCGAGGGCTTCCTCCTGCCCATCGACTACGACCCTGTCCGCCCCGCCGATCTTCGCAACGCGCTGCCCGCCGCGCGTCTCTTCCTGGCCATCGCCGCCTCGAAGGCAGGGCGCGCGCTCGTCATCCCAGCTGACCCCGAGATAGACCACTCACCGGGGTGATGGTGGTATAGGTTACATTCGTTCCGTCAGGGCACCGTGATCCTGCGGGTGAGGGCCGTCGCAGGAGGCCCGCGTGAGCGACATCGCAGACGCAATGCGCGAATTGGACGTGGTCGAGGATCGGTTCGAGATCGAGCGGTTCGCCGGATCCGGCGGGATGGGGGAGGTCTATCGCGCGCGGGACCGGCGCTCGGGGGAGGCGGTCGCGCTCAAGGTGCTGCACAGCGCGAGCGCGGGCGATCTGCGCCGGTTCGCGCGGGAGGCGAGGGCGCTCGTCACGCTCCGGCTGCCAGGGGTCGTGCGGTACGTGGCGCACGGGACGACGGGCGCAGGGCGGCCGTACCTGGCGATGGAGTGGCTGGAGGGCGTGACGCTGGACCAGAGGCTCGCCCAAGGGCCGCTGTCGATGGCGGAGAGCGTGACGCTGGCGGCGCAGGTGGCGACGACGCTGGGCGCGGTCCACCAGCAGGGCATCGTCCACCGCGACCTGAAGCCGAGCAACCTGATGCTGGTGAGCGGCGCGGTCGAGCGAGCGACGCTGCTCGACTTCGGCATCGCGCGCGAGCTCTGGCTCACGCAGAGCCTGACGGCGCCCGGAGCGATCCTTGGAACGCCCGGGTACATGGCCCCCGAGCAGGCGAGCGGCGAGGCGCCGGTGGACGCCCGCGCGGATGTGTTCGCGCTCGGGTGCATCCTGTTCGAGTGCCTCGCGGGGCGCCGGCCGTTCCTGGGCGACAACCTGCTGTCGCTCCTCGTGAAGGTCGTGCTGGAAGAGCCGCCGCGGCTCGGGGAGCTGCGCGACGACATCCCCGAGCCGCTCGATCGCCTCGTGGCCCGGATGCTGGCGAAATCGGCGGAGCACCGGCCGCGCGACGGCGCCGCGGTCGCGGCGGAGCTGGCCGCCTTCGCCGGCGAGGGGCTCGCCGCGGGAGGGAGCGCGGTCGCGGCGCCACGCGCGCCCGGCGAGGAGATCACGACGTCGGAGCGGCGGGTCATGTGCGTCATCCTGGCCGCCCACGGCAGCGAGGAGACCGGCGCGACGCTGGCGGAGGCCGATGGGGTCGCGCAGGCCCAGGCGCTGCGGGACATCGCGGCGCGCCACGGGGGGAGGCTCGATTTCCTGCAGTCGAAGTGGCTGCTCGTCGCGCTGTCGGGGGCCGAGTCCCCGACGGACCTCGCGGTGCGAGCGGCCCATTGCGCGCTCGCGCTCCGGACCGTGGTTGGCGGCGTGCCCGTGTCGATCGCGACGGGGCTGGCGGCGATCGAGGGGCGGCTGCCTGTCGGTGAGCTGGTCGATCGGGTGGCCCAGCTGATCGTGGCGCGCGACGGCCCGCCGTCCGGGGGCATCCGGCTCGACAGCGCGACGGCGAGCCTGCTCGCGAGCCGCTTCGAGACCGTCCAGGGCCCGGATGGGTGCTGGCTGCGGGGCCGGAAGGAGGAGCCGGACACGGTGCCGAGGCTGCTCGGGAAGCCGACGCCGTGCGTGGGGCGCGAGCGAGAGCTCTCGCAGCTCGCGGCCGAGTGGCGCCATTGCGTGGACGAGCCCGCCGCGAGCGCGGTGGTCGTCGTGGGGGCCGCGGGCATGGGCAAGTCGCGCCTCGCCTGGGAGTTCCTGCGCGCCATCGAGGAGCAGCGCGAGGCCGCCGAGGTCTGGATCGGCAGGGCCGATCCGATGGCGGCCGGCTCGGCGTTCGGCTTGCTCGCCCAGGCGCTCCGCCGCGCCATGGGGCTGCTCGACGGCGAGGCGCTGGAGGTGCGGCGGAGCAAGGTGCTGGCGCGGGTAGAACGGCTCGACGGGCTCGGGAGCAAGGGGCCGCACGTCGCGGCGTTCCTCGGCGAGCTGGTGGGGGCGCCCTTCCCTGACGAGGGCGATGTGCAGCTGCAGGCGGCGCGGCAGAGCCCGGTGCTGATGGGCGACCGCATCCGCCAGGCGTTCGAGGACTTCGTTCGGGCCGAGTGCGAGCGGCAGCCGGTGCTGCTGGTGCTGGAGGACCTGCACTGGGGCGACCTGCCGACGGTGCGGCTGATCGACGCGGCGCTCCAGCACGCGAGGGACCTGCCGCTGCTGGTGCTGGGGCTGGCGCGCCCCGAGGTGGACGAGCTGTTTCCGGAGCTCTGGCGCCAGCGGGTCGGGCTTCGGCTGCAGCTCGCGGCGCTGCCCCGGCGCGCGAGCGAGCGGCTTGTGCGGGAGGTGCTGGGCGACGGCGTGAGCGCGGCGCAGGTGGACGAGCTGCTGGCGCGCGCCGAGGGCAACGCGTTCGTGCTGGAGGAGCAGATCCGCGCGGTGGCCGAGGGGCGGGGCGAGGGGATGCCGGAGACGGCGCTGGCGATGGTGCAGGCGCGGCTGGAGGCGCTGGGCGTGGAGGAGCGGCGGGTGCTGCGCGCGGCGAGCGTGTTCGGCGAGACGTCGTGGGAGGGCGCGGTGGCTGCGCTGGTGGGCGGGGGGCCGGTGGCGCAGCCGCTCGCGGAGCTCGGGCGGCGGGAGCTGCTGGTGCGGCGGCGCGAGGCGCGGATCGCGGGCGAGGTGGAGTACGAGTTCCGGCACGCGCTGGTGCGGGAGGCGGCCTACGGCATGCTGACCGAGCGCGACCGCCGCGTCGGGCACGGCCTTGCGGGCGACTGGCTGGCCCGCGCCGGCGGGGCGGACGCGACGGCGCTGGCGGAGCACTTCGAGCTCGGCGGCGCGCCGGCGCGGGCGGCGGAGGCGTACCTGCGCGCTGCGGAGGAGGCGCTCCGCGGCGGCGATCTCGACGCGGCGATCGCGCGGGCCGACCGGGGCCTCGGCTGCGGCGCGGCCGGGGACGCCGCCGGCAGGCTCCGCTGGGTCCAGGCGGAGGCTCATGTGTGGCGCGGCGATCTCGCGCTCTCCGCGGAGCGGGGGAGCGAGGCGCTGGGCCTGGTGGAGCGCGGCTCGGCCGCGTGGTTCTCGGCCATCATCTCCCTCGTATGGGCCACGTCCAAGCTGGGGCGGATGGACGAGGTCGAGCGCTGGACGACCGAGGCGGTGGGCGTGGCCGCCTCCGGCGACGCGCAGGACGCGAAGCTCCGCTGCCTGTCCGTGGGCGCGAACGCGCTGTCGCTGGGGGGGCGGTACGCCGAAGGCGCCGCGCTGCTCGATGTGGTCCAGCGCGCCCTCGCGAGCGCGGAGACGACGGATATCGAGGTGGTCGCGCACCTCCACGACGCGCGCGCGGCCCATGAGATGTGCAGAGGCGACCTGGGCTCCTGTGCCGTCAGCCAGGAAGCCGCGTCGCTCGCCTTCGAGCAGGCTGGCGATCATCGCAACGCGCTCAGCGCCCGGGCGAGCCTGGGCGCCGTGTGCACGGAGCTCGGCGACTTCGAGATGGCCCAGTCGATGTTGCGGGCAGCCATGGAGGCGGCCGACCGGATGCACCTGGACGAGCTGAAGGTCTCTGTGCAGGCCAACCTCGCGCACGCGCTCGGATACCGTGGTCAGCTCGCCGAGGGGCGGGCGCTCGCCGAGGATGCGGTCGCGTCGAGCCAGGGGGCGGGCATGGTGCGCACGGAGCTCTTCGCTCGCTGCTACCTGGCGAAGATCGCCCTCGCCATGGGTGATCTCGAGGCCGCCGAGCGCGAGGCGCGCGCCGCCATCGCGCTCTTCGAGAGCGCGCCGACGCTCTGCGTGCAGGCCTTCTCCATCCTCGCGCGCGCGCTGCTCGGGCTCGGGCGCACCGGCGAGGCGATCCGGGCCGCCGCCGAGGCGACCGCGCGGCTCTCGGAGTTCGGCACGCTGGAAGAGGGCGAGTCGCTCGTCCGCCTGGCGTATGTCGAGGCGCTCGCCGCGAGCGGGAGGCGCGCCGAGGCCGAGGTCGCGATTTCGTCGGCCAGGGCGGCGCTGCTCGCGCGCGCCGAGCAGCTCAGCGATCCGGCCTGGCGCGAGCGCTTCCTCCGCGACGTGCCGGACAACGCCCGCACGCTCGAGCTCGCGCGGCAGTGGCTCGGCGGCTGAGCCCGCGGTGCACGAAGCGGCACGCCGCCGTCGGCGCCACGGGCCCCTCGCTTGCCGGCGCTTACTTCTTGGCGAGCTTCGTCAGGTCGAGCATTTCGTCGACGTCCGGCATCACGATCAGGTCGCACCGGCGGTTCTTCTGCTTGCCGGCCGGCGTGTTGTTGCTCGCGATGGGGTCCGTGTCCGCGAACCCTGCCGCGCTCCAGTGCCTCGTCGGCAGCTGGCCCTCCTTGCCGATCAGGAACAGCAGCACGGCCCGGGCGCGCATCAGCGACAGCCCCCAGTTGTCCTGGAACGGGCCGCTCTTGTAGGGCTGGCTGTCGGTGTGCCCGGCGACCTGGTAGTCGCGGTCCACGAGCGACTTGTCGCCCCGGATGACGTCCGAGATCTTCTTCAGGATCTGCTGGCCGTCCTTGCTCAGCGTGTCCTTGCCCGAGTCGAACAGGACGTCTCCGGGGAGCGAGATGACCATCCGGTTCCTGCGGACCTGGACCTCCAGGCCGAGCTTGACGAGCTCCTCGAGCTTCTTCCGGAGCAGGTCGAACCGCGCCTGGATCGCCTCGAGCTGCTTCGCGCGCGCCTTGTACTCGGCCAGCGCCTTCTCGCGGTCCTCCAGCGTCGAGCTCATCTTCGAGATGTCGGCGCCCTGGTCCGCGAGCTTCTTCTCGAGCTCCTCGACGCGCTGCTTCGCGTCGGCGAGCTCCTTCTCGAGCTCGGCCTCCCTCTTCTGGCTCCGGTTCTGGAGCTGGTTGTACTTGTCGAGCTGCGACTTCCACTCCTGCTCGGAGTGGCCGCAGCCCGCGGCGAGCAGCGACGACAGCGCGAGGGGTAGTGCAATGAGTGTCCGGTTCATGAGCGCTTTCTCCATGGCTCCGTCGGCGGGAGCGGGATGCTGCGGGCGAGAGGGTCGCTCAGCTCGGGCGAGAGATCCAGAGGGGAGGACGACGAGATCCGCCCGTCCGCGCGGCCGTGCGCCGCAGGCGAGGCGGGATCAGGGCTCCGGCGGCACAGGTGAGCGCGGCGGCGGCGCGGCGCGAGCGAGGTGGCCCCGACGAGGTGGTCCCGACCGAGGTTGAGGCGGACCCGACCGACCGAGGTTGAGGCGGCCCCGACCGACCGAGGTTGAGGCGGCCCCGAGGCGGACCCGACCGAGGTTGAGGTGGAGGTGGCCCCGACCGAGGTTGAGGCGGAGGTGGCCCCGACCGAGGTTGAGGCGGACCCGACCGAGGTTGAGGCGGAGGTGGCCCCGACCGAGGTTGAGGCGGACCCTCCAGCCGTCCCTGCCAGGCGACCGGGGTTGAGGCGGCCGGCCGGTGGCCCCCGCTCCGGTGCGTCCCGGGTGTGTATCCGTGACCGGGTTCCAGGGCCCGGGGCCGAGCGGTGCCTTGACCACACAGGCCGGGCGTGAGACATCGGCCCCCGGCCCCCGGGCCACCGAGAGCTCGGATCTTCAACCTCTTCCTGCGCGCGGGGCGAAACGCGCGAACGAAACCAAGCAGATGCCCATCTCGTCGCGGTCTCCGGGTACGTCGTACCGCCCTGGCACCCCTCGCCGTCGCCTCCGGTCGGGCCTCGCGCTCGCGCTCGTGCTGGGCGCGTCTTCCGCGTCCGCCCAGCCGGTACGCCGGCCGGCCCAGCCGCCGGCGGCCCCAGCGCAGCCGCCCGCCGGACAGGCAGGCACCCCCGCTGCGCAGCCCGCCGCTCCGGCCCAGCCCGGCGCAGCGCCGCCCGTCGCGCCGGCCCAGCCCGGCGCGACGCCTGCGCAGCCCGGCGCCGCGCCGGCCAGCGCCGAGACGCCCGAACCCCCGGCGGCGCGCCAGCCGCTCCTGCCGCCGGCCGACACGGCCGCTCCCTCCGCGCCGCAGCCGGCCACGCCGCCGGCCTCGGAGGCGCCCGCGGCCGCTGCGGCGGCCGAGCAGCCCGAGCGACAGGCGATCCAGGCGGAGATCGGCGCCCGGCCCAGCGAGGTCTACGCCGAGGACTGGTGGTCCCACGCGCGACCGACGTTCGAGTTCCACGGCTACTACCGGCTCCGCTGGGAGCTCTTCAACAGCTTCGCCCTCGGCCGCATCGACCCCCGCAGTCAGGCGCTCTGGCCGCAGCCGGCCGACAACTCCTACAAGGGGAACGTGGTCTCGCTCTGCAACCCGAGCGAGACCACGAGCGGCGGCTCCCGCTCGTTCGACTCGTGCAAGAACGACACCCAGGCCGGCGCGAACATGCGGTTCCGCCTCAATCCCGAGCTGCACATCAGCGACAACCTGCGCATCCTCACTCAGGTCGATCTCCTCGACAACGTGGTGCTCGGCTCGACCCCGGACGGCTACGCGAACCAGCCGGCGGCGGGCGGCGGCTACCAGGTCGCCCGCCGGGGCGGCTACTCGCCGCTCGGGGCCTTCTCCAGCACCCAGTGGGCCCCCAGCGCCGGCATCAACTCGACGAAGGACTCCATCTCCGTCAAGCGGATCTGGGGAGAGTACATGACCCCCGTCGGTCTCCTCCGCTTCGGCCGCATGCCGAACCACTGGGGCCTCGGTATGGTGGCGAACAGCGGTGACGGGTACGACTCAGACTACCAGTCGACCGTCGACCGGCTGATGTTCGTCACGGGCATCAAGAAATACGACATCTACTTCGCCGGTGCGTGGGACTGGGCCAACGAGGGCGCGACGAGCGCGTCGATCCAGGACCTCGAGGGCCAGCCGTACGACCTCGCCCAGTCCGATGACGTCGATCAGTACGTGTTCGTCGCCGTCCGCCGCAAGAATCCCGAGCTCCAGAAGCTCGAGCTCGCCCGCGGCAACATGGTCATGAACGGCGGCGTCTACTTCGCTTACCGGCAGCAGACGCTGGCGAACGACATCACCGCCGGCGACAACACCGCCGACTTGTCCGCGTCGCTCGGCCAGAGCGCCGACAACGTCGCGGCGGGGTACGTGCACCGGGGTGCGGAGATGATCATCCCCGACGTGTGGTTCCAGCTGCTCTACAAGAAGTTCCGCTTCGAGCTCGAGGCGGCGATGATCTACGGATCCCTCGATCTGCGCGGCCAGGACGAGAGCGATTATGCGAACGTCATCTCGCCGAAGGACACCGGCTGGGGCGTCCGGCAGTTCGGGCTCGCCACGCAGGCCGAGCTCACCGAGATGGAGGGCCGGCTGCGCGTCCACTTCGGCTTCGGGTACGCGACCGGCGACGACGACGCGCCCGCCCTCGAGCCGCGGGGGACGCAGCTCGGGGCCATGGATCCCCAGCTTTCGACCGATCGCACGTACTCCACATTCCGCTTCCACCCCGATTACCGGGTCGATCAGATCCTCTTCAGGAACATCCTCTCTCGGGTCCAGGGCGCGTATTATTTCCGCCCTGGCGTCGACTGGGATTTCGCCCGCGACAAGAACGGCCAGCGCGCCGGCCTCGGCGCCGCGGCCATCTGGAGCCGCGCCTCGGAGTTCCTCCAGGCTCCAGGCAACTCCCGGGATCTCGGCATCGAGCTGAACGCGCAGCTGTACTTCCAGTCCAAGGACGGGACGCTCAACGACGACCCCGACAAGATGGGCGGCTTCTACACGGCGGTGCAGTACGGCGTGCTGTTCCCTCTCGGCGGGCTCGGCCAGCTCAGGGGTGAAGAGGCGGTCCAGAAGCTCGATCTCGAGACCGCACAGACGGTGCGCTGGTATCTCGGTATCCTCTTCTGAGCCGAACCCGCCCGGCGCTCAGCCAGCCTCGCGCGTCGCCGTGTGTCTGGAAATGAGCGCTCGGGGCGGCGGAGCGGCGCGGAGCCGTGTCAAACGGTGCGAAACGGCGACGTCGTCGCTCTCGTCATGAGTCCTGCATGAGCCATCCGGGGCCAAACAGCCCTTGATCTCGCGACCGTCCTGGCCAAGGATAGGATTGTCTGGACGCCAGGCGCGTCGCGATACTTCCGTGGTTCACCGAGGAGAACGGGTGGCGTGAGCCGCCGTTCTCCGGAGGGACGTGATGGTTCGTCGTCTCTTCATTGCGATGTTCTTGGCGGCGTCGATGGTGCTCGGGTCGACCGCCCTGTCCGTCGCCCAGGACGCAGACACGTCCGCTTTCCGCGACATCGCGGTCGGCAAGGACTATCGGCTCCGTGTCGCGGCGGCGCTGTCGCTCAGCAGGTCGAAGAGCCCCGGCGCGCGCCCTGCCCTCGAGAAGGCGCTCAGGGATCCGCACCCGGCGGTGCGCGCGTCGGCCGCGGCGGCGCTCGGCGCGCTGGGCAACCCCGCGGCGGTCCCGGCGCTCAAGGCGGCGCTCAGGCTCGAGCCCGCCCCCAACCTGAAGCGCCCGATCGAGGCCGCCATCGAGAAGCTGTCGCGCTCGTCGCCCAAGGCGCGCTTCCTGGTCAGCCTGGGCAAGTTCGAGAACCGCTCCGGCGTGAAGGACGCGAAGCTCGGACCGCAGCTCAAGCAGCAGACGCGCAGCCGCGTGGCGCAGTTCGCCGACATCGAGATCGTGGCCGACGGCACGGACCTGGCTGCGGAAGGCAAGAGCCGCAAGCTGCCTGCCTTCACGCTGGACGGCTCGGTCACGCACCTGAGCAAGCGCCATGGGGCGGACGGGGTCGGCTTCGCCGCCAAGGTCGAGTACGTGATCCGCGAGATGCCGAGCCAGACGCTGAAGGGCTCGATGACCGGCTCGGCCCAGGCGCTCGCCGAGGCGAAGCGCGCCAAGGGCCTGAGGGAGCTCGCCCAGCTGCAGAGCGACGCCGTCGCGGGCGCGATCGAGAGCGCGCTCCAGAGGGCGCCGCTCGCCCTCGAGGCCGCCTCCGGCAGCAGCGTCGTCGCCTCCGGCCGCTGACCCGGCGGTCCGGCCTCGCCGGCGTGAGCCGGCGCGCCCGGCGGGCCCGGCGCGGGCGGGATGGCGCGCCGGCCCGGCGCAAACCGGCCCGGCGCGCGCGTCTTCCGCCGCGGGCGCGCGTCGAGCAGGCGGAAGCCGCTCTCCGGTCGTGCTAGACCGCGCGTCCTCCTATGTCCATCGCAACGCCTGCCAGCTCCGACCTGCTCCGCCGCACATTCCTCGAGTTCTTCGCCCAGCGCGGGCACGAGATCGTCCCGAGCGCGCCGCTCGTGCCCCAGAACGATCCGACGCTGATGTTCGTGAACGCGGGCATGGTGCAGTTCAAGGACGTCTTCACGGGCAAGGACAGGCGCCCGTACCAGCGCGCCGCCTCGAGCCAGAAGTGCATCCGGATCAGCGGCAAGCACAACGATCTCGAGAACGTCGGCGTCACCGCGCGCCACCAGACGTTCTTCGAGATGCTCGGCAACTTCAGCTTTGGCGACTACTTCAAGGAAGACGCGATCGCCTTCGCCTGGGAGCTCCTGACGAAGGTCTACGATATCTCGCCGTCGCGGCTCGTGGTCACCGTCTACAACGGCGAAGGGGGCTTCCCGGCCGACGACGAGGCCGCGGCGATCTGGCGCAAGGTCACGGGCTTCGGCGACGACCGGATCCTCCGGCTCGGCCTGGCCGACAACTTCTGGACGATGGGTGACGTCGGCCCGTGCGGCCCCTGCTCGGAGATCCACTTCTTCCACGGGAACGAGCCTGACGTCGCGCGCTTCGGCGAGGAGCCGCGCATCGACGGCACGGGCTGGACCGAGATCTGGAACAACGTGTTCATGCAGTACGAGCGCGTCGAGAAGGACGGCCCGCTCGTGCCCCTGCCGGCGCCGAGCATCGACACAGGCATGGGCCTGGAGCGGCTCGCGAGCGTGCTCCAGGGCGTGACGTCGAACTACGACACGGACCTGCTCCGCGGGCTCGTCGACAAGGCCGCCGAGCTCAGCGGCAAGCCGTACACGGGGGGCAGCGCCGACGACGACGTGTCGATGCGGGTCATCGCGGATCACGCGCGCACGGCCGCGTTCCTGATCGCCGAAGGGGTGATGCCCGAGAAGCAGCGGCGCGAGTACGTGCTCCGCCGGGTGATGCGCCGCGCGATCCGCCACGGGCACCGGCTCGGGATCGATCGGCCGTTCCTTCACGAGGTCACGCTCGAGGTGGTCCGCCGGATGGGCGAGACGTACCCCGAGCTCCGCGACCGGCGAGAGCTCATCGCCCGCGTCACCGAGGACGAGGAGGTCCGCTTCCGCTCCACGCTGAAGCGCGGGATGAAGATCCTCGACGAGCGCTTCGACGAGATGCGCTCGTCCGGCGAGCGGACGCTCCCGGCCGCCGCTGCGGCCGATCTCTACACCACCTATGGCTTCCCGCTCGATCTGACCCAGGTCATCTGCGCCGAGTCGAACTTCGGCGTCGACGTCCAGGGGGCCGAGGCGATCATCAAGGGCGCCGGCGAGGCGGACGGCCCGATCGATCCGACCGCCGCGGTGGATCCCGCGCACCGCGAGGCCCGCGCCAAGCTCGCGCAGCCGGTGGTGTTCACGGGTTACGAGCACGAGGAGGGCGACAGCGAGATCGTCGCGATCGTCCGGGTCGACGTCCAGGGCGAAGGCGACCGGGCGCGCAAGGTCCGTGCGCTGGTCGAGCGCGCGGAGGCGGGGGCGACGGTCGAGATCGTCGTGCGCGAGACGCCGTTCTACGCCGAGTCGGGCGGCCAGGTCGGCGACGCCGGCGAGGTGACGGCGGACGGGGCGCGCGTCGAGGTGAAAGACACGCAGAAGCCGCTCACCGGGCTGGTCGTGCACGAGGGCGTGGTCAGCGAGGGGGCGCTCGCGGTGGGGCAGCGCGTCCACCTGGCGGTGGACCACGCGGCGCGGTCGGCGACGCGGCGCAACCACTCCGCCACCCACGTCCTGCACTGGGCGCTGCGCAAGGTGCTCGGCGAGCACGCGCAGCAGAAGGGCTCGCGGGTCGGCCCGGACGTCCTCCGCTTCGACTTCACGCACAACCGGCCCCTCACCCGCGAGGAGATCTCGCGGATCGAGGATCTGGTGAACGAGAAGGTCCTGACGAACGCGAAGGTGACGACCGAGATCCTGCCGATGGACGAGGCGCGGCGGCGGGGCGCGATGGCGATCTTCGAGGAGAAGTACGGCGACACGGTGCGGATGCTCACGATGACGCCCGAGGTGGTGGAGCTCTGCGGCGGCACGCACGCGTGCGCGCTGGGGGACATCGGGCTGTTCAAGATCACGAGCGAGGGCGGCGTGGCCGCGGGTGTGCGGCGGATCCTCGCGTCGACGGGGCTGAACGCGCTCGCGTACGCGCGGGGCGTCGAGGCCGAGCTCGCCCGGGCGCGCCAGGTCGCGAAGGCGCAGGGCGGCGATCTCGCCGAGAAGATCGGGAAGATCGTGGCGCACGAGCGGGAGCTCGAGAAGAAGGTCGCCGAGCTCGAGCGCCGGATCCTGGAGGGGGCGGGCCCCGCGCAGGGCGGCGGCGGCGGCATCGACGCGATGCTGGACGGCGCCCGGGACATCGGCGGGATCAAGGTGCTCGCGCGCCGGGTGCCGGACGGCACCAACCCGGGCGCGCTGCGCGATCTCGCGGAGAAGCTGCGCGACAAGCTCGGCGATCGCTCGGCGGTGCTGCTCGGCGCGGCCGTGGGCGACAAGGCGCAGCTCGCCGTGATGCTCTCGAAGGCGGCCACCGAGCGGCTCAAGGCCGGCGAGCTCATCAAGCCGATCGCCCGCATCGTGGGCGGCTCCGGCGGCGGCCGTCCGGACATGGCGCAGGCCGGCGGGACCGACGTGGCGCAGCTCGACGCGGCGATCGCGGCGCTCTACACCGAGGTCGAGCGGGCGCTCGCGCCGTAGCGCGTGCTGTCTGCGCGCTGCCGGGACCGTCGTTCAGGCGTCACGCCACTTGGTGCGGGCGAGCGGGAGCAGCTTCGGGGCCTTCCCGCCCCGCGCGGGGCGCGCCGGCAGCCGCGCTGGCTCGCCCGGCGCGGCCGCCCGGGGCCGCGCGCCGCGGGCGTGGGCGCCGATGGTCGCGCGCACGATCGGCGGCAGGAACACGGACTCCAGATCGACGCGCGCGAGCGCGGCCGCGACCGTGGCGATGCGATCCGGCAGCGACGCGTTGGCGTCGACCAGGATGAGCCGCCGGCCGAGCACCGTGCAGAGCCCGCCCCGCGGATTGCGCGCGTCCGACAGGTGCGGATCGAACGCTTCCATCCTGACGGCGATGCCGACCTTGTCCGCCGCCAGGGTGAGCTCGTCGAGCAACCGCGAAAGCTCCACCCACATAGCGTAACCCTCCTGTCCGGCAGATGGCAAAGCGCAAAAGCGCTGTCGCCCGCGCCGCGCCGCGCAACCGCTGGCCGGGCGCGCCGCGGCCGTGACGACCGCGTGACATCGCGGCGCGCCGTCCGGGAGCGCGTGTCCACTTGCGTCCACGCGCGGTTACGCGTGTTTGCGCAGGATTACGCGTGTTTGCGCAGGATTACGCGTGTTTGCGCAGGATTACGCGTGGTCACACATGAACACGCGCGGTCGTGTACGGTGATGCCCGGTCCGTCCGGCGCGCTCCGGCCAATCGCTTCCTCCCTCATCGCATAGCGCTCCTCGGCCGCGCGGTGGTGGTGCGGTCGTGCGGCGATGCGGTGAGTTGAGGGAGGGCCTTCGACTCCAGGACATATCGACGCGATCAACACCTCAACAGATCAACGCATCAACTCCTCTTCTCCCGTGGTCTTCTCCCGTGCTCCAGACTGGCCGACATCGGCTCACGCGCCACATCGATGCTCGTCCAGGGGGCCGCGCGCCGTTGACTGCGCGCCGCGCGTTCATCGTTCATCCAGCCTGCCGTCGCCGGCCGCCGCGCGCTCGCCTCGGCGCGGCGCCCGGTCGATCCGGGCCTCGCGCCGCCCGGCCCCCGGTTCCGCGCCCTAGAGGTCGGTCAGCGGCTTCTCTTGAGCCGGATCGCGCGTTCCGTTGACCGCCGTTTCCGAGCATGCTACGAGCAGGCCGTTCCGCGCGTCGTGGTCGAGTGGGAGCGAATGTGCGTTTCCCGGCTGCGGTGGGGTATCCCGCGCGCTTCGTCAGCCACTTTGGACGGGGCGGCCGCGATGGGGACGACGAGGGCGCCCGCCGGGCGGCGCGCCCGAAGGGCGAACAAAGATGACGTTCACGGATGCAGCCGCCGAGGTGCTTCGCCTCATCGGTAGACCGCTTCACTATAAAGAGATCACCGATATCGCGATCGAGAAGAACCTCCTTAGCCACGTTGGAAAGAGCCCAGAGGTGACGATGGGCGCCCGCCTGGCGGCGACGTTGAAGAAGGACACGGCGGACAACCCCCTGGTGCGCGTGAAGCCGGGCGTGTTCGCGCTGCGCGAGTGGGACGAGAAGACCATCAAGTCCGGTCTCGACGGCAAGAAGGCGAAGCGCGGCGGAAAGCCCGAGGCGGCCAAGGCGCGCAAGGACGAGGAGCAGCCGACCCTGTTCGACGCGGGCGCCGACGACGACGCGGTGGAAGAGAGCGAGCTCGGCGCTCCCGCGGCGCTCGAGGCGGAGCGCGGCGCGGTCGAGGTCGAGGGCGGAGCCGCGAACGCGGCGGCGCAGGCCGCGCCTGCGATCGACGATGAGGACGAGGACGACGAGAGGGTCGTGGCCGGCGCGACGGGCGCGGCCGGGCTGAACGGCGTGGACATCGCGGCAGCGCGCGAGCCCGTGCCGCCGCCGACGCCGTCGTCCCCGCGCGCCGCGAGCGCCTACGTCGACGAGGAAGAGGGCGAGCTCGACGACGCGGAGCCGCCGGGCCCGGACGAGGCGATGCGGGCCGAGGCCGTCGCCGGCGCCGCGGAGCTCTTCGACGAAGAGGACGACGACGATCAGCCGATCCTCGGCGGCGAGGACCGCGCGACGCCCGGCTCGTCGGGCGAGCAGGGCGAGGGCCGCCGCCGCCGCCGCCGTCGCCGGCGCGGCCGCGGGACCGCGGAGGCCAACCCGAGCACCGGTGGGCTGCCTTCCTACGTCGCGACGCCGGTGTTCGAGGCGCGGCGCGAGAACGGCCGCGAGCCACCGCGCTCCGACCGGACCGAGCGCTCCGACCGGACCGAGCGCTTCGATCGTCCCGACCGGGCCGAGCGCACCGACCGGGTCGAGCGCACCGACCGGGTCGAGCGCGCCGACCGAGCGGACCGCCCCGACAGCTTCGGCGCCGAGCCCGTCTACCGCGGGCCGCAGGTCATCGAGCTCACGGGCGGCGAAGGGCACGCGCTCGACGACCTGGCCGGCCGTGATCTCGCCGATGCGGTCGCCGGCATCCTCTCGACCTTCGATCGGAACGCGGGCGCGGTTTCGCTCCGGCAGATCGCCGAGACGGCGCAGCGCCGCGGTCGCCTCGTCGGCGACGTGCAGCTCGTGCAGTCCCAGGTCGCGGCCGCCGTGCGCGCCGACAACGCGCGCCGCACCGCCGCGGGGCAGCGGCCCCGGTTCCGCTTCGCCGGCGGCAGGATCGCGCTGACGGACTGGCTGCTGCCGGGCGACCTGGCGCGGCTGGAGCAGGAGGCGCTCGCCGCGGTGGAGCGCTACCGCGACGCCGCGCGGCGCGCCTTCGTGCGCAAGCTCTCCGAGCTGCCGGGCCATGCCTTCGTCGAGATCT
The DNA here is from genome assembly GCF_051527395.1 of Sorangium sp. So ce281. Classification (NCBI taxonomy): domain Bacteria; kingdom Pseudomonadati; phylum Myxococcota; order Polyangiales; family Polyangiaceae; genus Sorangium; species Sorangium sp. So ce281. The sequence goes on along the minus strand of NZ_CP150322.1, from coordinate 6,695,478 downwards.
GCGTCCTCGCCCTCGAGCGCATCGGCATCGGCCAGCTGCGCGCGGTGCGCCGCGCCGGGGCGCCGGGCGGCGAGAGCCACTTCTCCGGCGCGCTCCGCACGGCGGGTGACGAGATCAAGCTCGCGCTGGTCATCCGGCGGGACGGCCGCGAGGTCGGCCGCGAGCGGGTCACCGAGCTGCGCGGCTCGCTCCACCACTACGGCCCCGCGACCGCCGGCTGGATCCTGACCGCCGGTCAGATGCTCTCCGGTGCGCGCGAAGAGGCCGCGATCGTGGGGACCGCGCCCATCTCCCTCTTCGATGGGCTCGCGGTGGCTCGCCTCTGCGAGGACAACGACGTCGCCGTCCTCCGCGCCCGCCTCCCGGTCGCGATCCCCGACGTCGATCTGCTCGAGGCGCTCCGGGCGTCCTGATCCCGCTCGCGCGCGTCCGGCCGGGGGCTCGCTCCGGGCCGGGCGCGCGGCCCTCCTCGCCGCCGTCTCCTGGGCCCTCGGCCCTCCCTCGACAACCCTCCTCCTCGGCCACCCCCTCGCGCCGCTCCGGCGGTGGATGGGCTCGGCGCCGCTTCCGCGGTTGACGGGCTCGGCGATCCTTGCCAGCGTCCGCGCCCATGCGCCATCGCGCGATCGCCTGGGCCGCGCCCCTCGCCGTGCTCGTGACCGGCTGTGCCTCCGTGGCTCCGCCCGCGTCCCGGTTCCCCACCGCCGACGCGGCGCTCGACCGGATGAAGGCCTCCTATGCCTGCGTGAACGGCGTCCAGGGCACCGCCAAGGTCGACCATTTCTCGCGCCAGGGGCGGCTCCGCGGGGACATGTACATCCTCGCGCTCAACCCGGATCGGGTGCGCTTCGACGTGGTGAGCCCGTTCGGCGCGACGCTCTTCACGCTCACGTCGAATGGCACCCAGTTCCAGATGCTCGATGTCCGGGAGAAGCAGTTCCTGCACGGGCCCGCGAGCGCGTGCAACCTGGCGCGGCTCACCCAGGTGCCCATCCCCGGGCACGCCCTCGTCTCGCTGCTCCGCGGCGAGGCGCCGGTGCTCGCTCACGAGCCGCACGGCGCCTCGATCGTCTGGGACGGCGACGGGTTCTACCGTGTGCTGATCCAGGGCTCCCGCGACGCGGTGGAGGAGATCCACCTCGAGCCGCACCCCCGCGACTTTCTCGCGCCGTGGAGCCAGCAGCGCCTGCGCGTCCGCGAGGTCCGGGTCGCGCAGCGCGGGACGGACCTCTATCAGGTGGAGCTGAGCCATCACGAGGCGATCCGCACCGCGCCGCCGCGCGTCGATCCGGAGGGGATCGACGATCCGATCCCGCCGAGCGGCGGCGCCTGCATGGCCGAGATCCCCCGATCGATCCGCATGCGGGTGCCCAACACCGCGGACGACGTGATCTTTCAGTACAAGGAGGCGAAGTGGAACCCGCCCATCATCTCGGGGGCGTTCACGCAGCCGGTCCCGGGCGGCGTCGTCCGCCGTCATGTCGACTGCCAGGACTAACGTGCTCTTGGCAGGCGCGCTCAGGCGGCTCCTGAAAGGACAAAGGCCATCTCGGGTGGCGCTGGCTGGCGTACCGCAGCGCTCGCCTGATGGCGTGGACGCCGCTCGCTCGAGCGTCTAGACAGACGCAATCCACCTCGCCGTGGCGGGAGGAGTCGGCGATGGACGTCGAGCCGGGAACGATCGTCGGCGATAAATACCGCCTGGAAGGGCCGCTCTCGCGGGGCGGGATGGGCTCGGTGTGGCTGGCCCGGCACCTCCAGCTGGGGGCGCCGGCGGCGATCAAGTTCATGGATCCCGAGCACGCGGCCTCGCCGGAGTTCCGCGCGCGCTTCTACCGCGAGGCGCGGACCGCGGCGAACCTCGATAGCCCGCACGTGGTGAGCGTGCAGGACTACGGGATCTGGGGGGCTGTCCCGTACCTCGTCATGGAGCTGCTCCGGGGCGAGGATCTCAGCCGTCGCCTGAGGCGGGTCCGCCGCGTCTCCCTCGCCGAGGCGGCGCGCATCGCGGTCCAGACCGGCAAGGCGCTGCGCCGCGCGCACGAGTCCGGGCTCGTCCACCGCGATCTCAAGCCCGGCAACCTGTTCCTCTCGCGCGTCGACGAGGACGAGGAGATCGTCAAGATCCTCGACTTCGGCATCGCCAAGCAGCTCACCGGCAAGCTCCTCACCGACGAGACCACGAGGACCGGCGAGCTCCTGGGCTCGCCGTTCTACATGAGCCCGGAGCAGGCGCGCGGCGACAGGAACCTCGACGCGCGGAGCGACCTGTGGTCGCTCGGGGTGATCCTCTTCCGCGCGGTCACGGGCAAGCTCCCGTTCGAGGGCGACGTGCTCGGCGCGGTCCTGTCGCGCATCCTCGTCGAGCCGATCCCGCTCGCGACGCACCTCGCGCCCGACGTGCCGGCCGATCTCGATCTCTTCTTCCTGCGCGCCCTCTCGCGCGACAGAGCCCAGCGGTTCCAGTCGGCGCAGGAGATGGTGCACGCCTTCGTCGTCGCGGCGGGCGATCCGGGCATCCCGCTGCCCGTGCCCTCGGCGCCGCAGCCGGCGCCCGTGACGTCGCGCACGGGGACGCTGCTCGGGCTGTCGCCGGGCAGCACCGGCGCGCTGGAGGGCTCAGGGGAGCTCGGCACGCTCTCCCGACCCGGGGACGAGGGCCCGCGCCCGCGGCAGGACACGCTCGCCTCGCTGACCGATCCGTCCCTGCCCGGCACGCTGACGGCGGCGGCGGCCGGCGAGGTCCGCGCGGACCGCAGGCCTCACGCGAGCGCGACGCTCCGCTGGCTCGTGGCGTGCGGCCTGCTGTCCGCGACCAGCGCGACGGTCGCCGTCACGGCGCTGCGGCCCGTCGGCGAGGAGGGCGCCGCGCCCTACCACGTGATCGCGCCGAGCGAGCCCGAGAGCGTGAGCTCGGCCGCGCCGACCCTGGAGGTGGTCCGCGCATCGACCCCTGTGATGGCGCGCTTGCCCCTGGCCGAGGACGTGCCCGCCGCGAGCGCCGCGCTGCCCGCGGCCACGGCGGAGCCGGCTGCGTCTGCCGAGCGAAAGGCCCCGCCGGCTCCGTCGGCCCCGCGCCGGAAGCCGCGCCGCTCGCGCGAGATCATCGACCCCTGGCAGCGAAGGTAGCGCGCGGTCGCGCTGGTCCGACGAGGCCCGCTACGCGAGCGCGTCGCGGATGCGGCGCGGCGCGTCGGTGATGAGCCCGTCGACGCCGAGCGCCGCGAGGTCCTGCGCTTCCCGCGGGTCGTTCACGGTCCACACGTTGATCACGCGGCCCTGCCGCTTCAGGAGCGCGATGCGCTCGGGGGACGCGATCGTCCGCTCGATGTGCGCGGCGAGCGCGCCGAGCGCCGGCGCGAGGCGCACGGCCGCGTCGTGGTAGCGGCTGCGGTGCACGAGGAGCGCGCGCGGGACGGCCGGCACCAGGGCGCCGAAGGAGGCGATCATGACCGGATCGAACGACGAGACGAGCACGGCGTGGCGCGGATCCCAGGCGCGCACGAGCCGCGCGGTCGCGAGCACGACGGCGGTGCGATCGGGCACGTCCCGCTTCATCTCGATGTTGACGGCGAGCCGCCGGCCGCGCGCGAACGCGAGCACCTCGGACAGGAGCGGCACCCGCTCGCCGCGGAGGTCGACCCGCCGGAGCTCGTCCCAGGGGAGCGCCGCGGCGGCGCGCGGGTCCGCGCCCTCGGTCATCCGCGCGAGGTCCGGGTCGTGCAGCGCCACGAGCTCGCCCGAGCCGCACACCCGCACGTCGAGCTCGATCCCGTCGGCCCCCTGCGCCGCGGCTTCCTCGAAGGCGGCGAGGGTGTTCTCCGCGGGGGCGCCCTCGCCGCGCACGCCCCGGTGCCCGAAGAGGAGCGGCGCGCGCGTGGCCGCCGCTCCGGCCCGCGCGCGTGATGACGCTGCCCGCCCCGTCTCGCGCGCGCTCCTGCGGAAGCGCTGCTCGGCCCAGGTCACCGCGCGGGCTCCCCGTCGAGCTCCTCGGCGACGGCGCGGGCCGCCTCGCGCGCGCGCTCGAGCGCGGAGAGCGGGAAGGACGCCGCGCCGACCGCCGGGTGCCCGCCCCCGTCGTAGCGGCGGCAGATGGGGGCGATGTCGCGATCGCGGGGGACGCCGCACCAGGGGTTGTAGCCGATCGAGAGCTTGTAGTGCTGCTTCTGCCGGGAGAGCGTGACCGAGTACACGCAGTCCGGGTACATCGCGTACGTCATGAACTTGCCGACCGCCTCGAGCGGCGCGTCGGAGAGGTCGACGAGCACCACGCGGCCGAGCTTCCGCGCGCCGCGCGCGATGCGCGTGACGAACGTCTGCCGCGAGACGGAGAGGGGGCGCCAGAGATCCTGGATGTCCGCCTCGCGCGCCACCTCGCTCACGGGCCGCTCGACGAGCCGGGGCACCACGGAGGCGAGGAACGGCCCGTCGCCGTGGTGCTCCACCACGGAGGCGAGCTGCATGATCGGCTCCTCCCGGCTCACGGCGGCCTCGGCCGAGGGGAAGCGCGCGGTGTCGATGAGGTCGGCCCACCGGATGAGCTCATCGGCGCCGGACATCTCGACGCCGAAGTGATCGCGGGCGACGTCCGCGATGAGCTTCGTGCACGAGCCGTAGGCGGCGTCGTAGAAGACCTGAGGCGCGTCGCCCGCGACCTTCGCGCGCGACGCGCCGGCGAGCGCCGCGTCGCGCTCCTCGTCCGAGCCGAACCCGGTGACGTGGTGGTCGAAATACCACGTCAGCTTCTTCGTCGGCGTGTAGCGGAAGTCGAGGATCGCGTTCTCGTCGCCGTCGAGCCACGAAGGCGGGATCATCGTCATGCCCGGGCCGTACCCGCAGGAGCGGTACCGCAGCGCGAGCGGCTCTCCGGGGCGGAGCGCCTGCATCAGGCGGGTGAACAGCGCCGCGCTCGCCATGCCGTCGAAGCAGTGACCATGCGTCGCGACGACGATGACCCTGGGTTTCATCGGGCGAGTGGGTAGCACGACCCACGGCCGGCCGCTCGCAGACCGAGCGCGGCGGGGCGGTTCTGGTAGGCTCCGCGCGGTGCGGCGCGCTCTCGCTCTCGTCGAACTGCATCCGTTCGGGCCGGCGCGCCGCCTGCTCGCTACGTCGCTCGCGCTCGCCGCGTCGGCTTGCGGCGGAGGCCGCGCCGAGGTCCTGCGCCCTAGCCCCCCGCCTCCGCCGCCCTCCGCGCCCGCGCCCGACGCGCCGCGGAACCCGCCGCCTCCGCGCGACGCGCCCGAGCCGGATCCGGAGGCGTCGCGCCTGTTCCTGAGCCGCGCGGCGGAGCAGCGGCCCGCGGCGAGCGCGCCGGTGCCGCGCGTGACGGCGCTCGCGCTCGCCAACACCGCGCGCGGGGAGGCGAGGGGCATGGCGCCCCTCGGCGACGTCGTGTCGCTCGCGCTCGCGGAAGGGGAGAGCGCCGCGATCCCCGTGCGCGTCCCGCGCGGTGTTGGTGAGTGCGCGGTGTTCATCGCGCAGGGCGGGCTCGGCGTGATCGAGGTCGATCTCTTCGTCACGAAGGGCGCGCCGCCCGCGCTCGAGATCGTCGCCCAGGACGCGGAGCGCGGGCCGGTCGCGGTGATCGGCGGCCGGGGAGCGTGCCTCCCGGCGCCCGGCGCCGCGCCGCTCGCCGTGGAGCTCCACGCGCAGGTGCGGCGCGGCGCGGGCGTCGTGCTCGTCCAGGGCTTCCTGGGCGCGCGCCCGGCCCCGGCGCCCGGCGCCGCGCAACCCGGCGCGACCCCGCCTGACACGGCGCCGCCGAGCGCCGCGCCTCGCGTGCCGCCCCGGTAGCGCGGCGATCGCGCCGGGGGCGGGCGGCCGCCCGCTCCTCGTGCCGCGGTCCTCATTTCGCGCAACTCGCCCCGCGCGTCGGTCGACACGCCGCGTATGGCGTCGATCGAGATCCAGCCCGCAGATCCATCCTACCCCGCGCAGCTCTGGGCCCTCGTGACGGAGACCGAGGCCGCGCCGCCGACGCTCTACCTCCGCGGCGCGCTCCCGGCGCGCCCGGGCGTCGCGATCGTCGGGACGCGCGCCGCGAGCGACGAGGCGCTCCGGTTCACCCGCGCGCTCGCCGCGGCGCTCGGCGAGGCGGGCTTCTCGATCTGGTCGGGCGGCGCGCGCGGCGTCGACGCGGCCGCGCACGAGGGCGCGCTCGACGCGCGCGCGCCGACGGTCGTCGTCGGCGGCGGCGGCCACGCGCACCCGTACCCGCGCGAGCACACGGCGCTGTTCGCGCGCGTCCTCGCCGCGGGCGGCGCGCTGCTCGCGCGCGTCCCCGACGACACGCCGCCGCTGCCGGGGCTGTTCCTCCAGCGCAACGCGGTCCTCGCCGCGCTCACGCTCGCGACCGTCGTGGTCGAGGCGGGCGTCGAGAGCGGCGCCCGCTCCGCCGCCGCCGCGGCCCGCCGCCTCGGCCGCCACCTCTGCGTCGTCCCCCACGCCCCGTGGAGCCCGCGCGGCGTGGGCTGCGCGCTGGAGCTCGTCTCCGGCGCGCGCCCCATCACGCGCGCGGCCGACGTCATCGACGTCCTCGGCGGGCAGGCGCCGCCGCCCCGCCGGCGGGCGCGGCGCCCGGCGCGCAACAGGTCGCCCAGCGGGGGCACGCTGCCGCTCCCCGAGGCCGCCTTCGGGGCGCCGACGGGCGTTTTGCCCGAGGAAAGCGGGCCACCTCCGTCGATGAGCGCGGCCGAACGCGCGGTCCTCGACGCCCTGGACGCCCGGCCGGCGCACGTGGATGAGGTCTGCGAGAGGACGGGGCTTCCGCCCAGACGCGCCGTGGAGGCACTCTTGACGTTGACGCTCCAGGCCGTAGTAGTAGAGGGGCCCGCCGGGTTGTTTCGGCGGGCTCTTCGTTGAAGGGGCGCGTCGGCTCACCCTGCCCAGTGCGGTTTCGGGTGGCCGCCTCCTCGCGGGGGGGCCTCCCTCGCACCGAAGGGCGCCCTTCAATCCTCACAAGCCCGATCTCGTTGCTCAGAAGGTGGTGATGGCCAAGACGCTCGTCATCGTGGAGTCGCCGGCGAAGGCGAAGACCATCAAGAAATATCTCGGCAACGGGTACGAGGTGTTCGCCTCGAAGGGGCACGTCAAGGACCTGCCAAAGAAGCAGAACGCCGTCGACGTGCAGAACGATTTTGCCGAGACCTACGAGGTCATCGAGGGCAAGGAGAAGGTCCTGGAGGAGCTGAAGTCCGCCGCGAAGAGGGCGGACGAGGTGCTCCTGGCGACCGACCCCGATCGCGAAGGGGAGGCGATCGCGTTCCACATCTCGGAGGAGATCAAGAACCCGAAGCTGAAGGTGGCGCGGGTCGAGTTCCACGAGATCACGAAGAAGGGGGTCGACCACGGCGTCCACAACCCCCGCAAGCTCGACGAGAACCTGTACGACGCGCAGCGTGCGCGGCGCGTGCTCGACCGCATCGTCGGCTACGACGTCTCGGCGCTCGTCTGGTCGAAGCTCGCGTTCGGCCTCTCGGCGGGGCGGGTGCAGTCGGTCGCGCTGCGGCTCATCGTGGACCGCGAGCGCGAGGTCGAGGCGTTCGTCCCGGAGGAGTACTGGAACATCGCGGTCGGCCTCGGCGCGGCGAGCCCGCCGCAGCGCGCCCCGTTCGTCGCGAAGCTCGCCTCCGCCGACGGCAAGAAGCTCGAGGTGACGAACGGCGAGGTCGCCGGGAAGGTGCGCGCCGACCTCGAGACCGCCCGCTACAAGGTGGCGAAGGTCGTGCGGCGCGAGCAGAAGCGCAACCCGCCCGCCCCGTACACCACCTCGAAGCTCCAGCAGGACGCGACGAACTACCTGCACTTCGGCGCCAAGCGGACGATGCAGATCGCCCAGGCGCTCTACGAGGGCATCGACCTCAAGCGCGACGGCGGCCCGGTCGGCCTCATCACGTACATGCGTACCGACTCGACGCGCGTCAGCGACGACGCGGTCGCCGAGGTGCGGGGCGTGGTCGCGAAGCGGTACGGCAAGGAGTTCGTCCCCGAGCGCCCGAACGTCTACAAGTCGAAGAAGAACGCGCAGGACGCGCACGAGGCGATCCGGCCGACGAGCGTCGAGATCCACCCGGACTCGATCAAGAAGTACCTCAAGGACGAGCAGTACAAGCTGTACAAGCTCATCTGGAACCGCTTCGTCGCCTCGCAGATGACCCCGGCCGTGTACGACCGCACGACGGTCGAGATCGACGTCGCGCCGACGGTCGCGGCGCCCGCGTACCGGAGCTACCTCGCCCGGGCGACCGGGCGGATCCTCAAGTTCGCCGGCTGGCTGCAGGTGACCGAGGGCCAGCAGGAGTTCGCCGGCGAGGAGGAGAGCGCAGGCGCCGCCGCGGAGGGCGGCGCCGCAGCGCCGGCGCCCGAGGCGACCGCCGCCGAGGCGGAGCGCGCGGCGCCGGGGCCGTCGGCCGAGGAGGACTCGGAGGCGCTCCTGCCCGACATGAAGGAGGGCGAGGCGCTCGCCGTGTTGCCCCCGGGGGTCATCACCGACCAGAAGTTCACGCAGCCGCCGCCCCGCTACAACGAGGGCTCGCTCGTGCGCGAGCTGGAGAAGCGCGGCATCGGCCGCCCGTCGACGTACGCCGAGATCATCAGCAAGGTGCAGCAGCGCGCGTACGTCGAGAAGCGGGACGGCGGCGCCTTCCAGCCGACGCTCCTCGGGAAGTTCGTGGTCGACGGCCTCGTCCGGTCGAACCTCGACATCATGGATCCGAACTTCACGGCGCAGATGGAGGAGGAGCTCGACGCCGTCGGCGCCGGCAGCCTGAAGCGCGAGCAGCTGCTCAAGACCTTCTACAAGAAGTTCAGGGAGCAGCTCGACAAGTCGAAGAAGCTCGCGCCGTGGAAGCCCGAGGCGGAGAAGACCGACATCGTCTGCGACGAGTGCGGGTCGATGATGCTCAAGAAGTGGGGCAAGAACGGCTGGTTCTTGAGCTGCGAGCGCTACCCGAAGTGCAAGGCGACGCGCGACCTGTCCGACGCGCGGGGGACCGCCGCCGTCCGCGAGACCGACATCTCGTGCGACAAGTGCGGGAAGCCGATGATCATCAAGACGGGCCGCTTCGGCGACTTCCTGTCCTGCACGGGGTACCCGGCCTGCAAGAACACGCGCCCGATTCCGCTCGGCGTCGCGTGCCCGAGCTGCGGCGGCGATCTCATCGAGATCCGGCCCCGCAAGAAGGGCGGGCGCACCTTCTACGGCTGCTCCAACTGGAACGCCGAGCAGAAGTGCGAGTTCAAGCTCTGGCAGAAGCCGGTGCCGGTCCCGTGCCCGCAGTGCGGCGCGAAGTTCGTCACCCGCACCGCCGGCAAGAAGGCGATGCTCGTCTGCGCGACGAAGGACTGCGGCTTCAAGCAGGAGATCGTCGAGGGGGAAGGGGAGGACGGCGCCGCCACCCCGGACGCCGCGGCGGTCGCCGCGGCGGTCGTCGCGAGCGCCGCCCCGGCGCCGGCCGTCCGGCCCGCGCCGGCGGAGCCCACGCCGGCCGTCCGGCCCGAGGCCGCGCCGCAAGGGGCCGGCGCGGCCCCCGGGGCCCCCGAAAAGCCCGCGCGGGCCGTGCGCGCCCGCCGCACGGCGAGCTAGGAAGCCCGCAAGACCCCCCCCCACCTAGGTGAGCTGTATGAACGGAGCGGAGAGCCCGCACGACGTCGTCGTCGTCGGAGGCGGCCTGGCCGGTTGCGAGGCGGCGTACCAGCTCGCGCAGCGCGGGCTGCGCGTGCGCCTCGTCGAGATGAAACCTCACCGGCGCACGCCTGCGCAGACGAGCGATCGGCTGGCCGAGCTCGTGTGCTCGAACTCGCTACGCGGCGCCGCGCTGAGCAACGCGGTGGGGCTCCTCAAGGAGGAGCTCCGGCGCGTGGGCTCGCTCGCCTTGCGGTGCGCCGACGAGACCTCGGTGCCGGCCGGCGGCGCGCTGGCGGTCGACCGCGAGCGGTTCGCCGAGGCGATGACGCGGGCGATCGAGGCCCACCCCCGGATCACCGTCGAGCACCGGGAGGTGACGGAGATCCCCGCCGACCGGCCCGTGATCCTCGCGACGGGGCCGCTCACCTCCGACGCCCTCGCGGCGAGCCTCGCCGCGGCCGTCGGCGCCGAGCACCTCGCCTACTACGACGCGATCGCGCCGATCGTCAGCGCCGACTCGATCGACTGGTCGCGCGTGTGGAAGCAGTCGCGCTACGGCAAGGGGGGCGCCGTCCGCGGCGACCGGGCCGCGCAGCGGGAGCAAACCGCGCAGCCGGAGCGGGCCGCGCCGCCGGAGGACGCGGCCGAGCGCCGCGACGACGCCGAGGCCGGCGACGAGGCGTACGTGAACTGCCCCTTCGACGAGGCGCAGTACAAGGCGTTCGTCCAGGCCCTCGTCGCGTCGGAGAAGGTGGAGGCCCGCGCCTTCGAGGAGGTGCGCTACTTCGAGGGGTGCCTGCCCTGCGAGGTGATGGCGGCGCGCGGCGAGCAGACGCTCGCGTTCGGGCCGATGAAGCCGGTGGGGCTCACCGATCCGCGCACCGGCCGGCGCCCCTACGCGGTGCTCCAGCTGCGCCCGGAGGACGAGGCGGCGACGGCGTACAACCTGGTCGGCTTCCAGACGCGCATGAAGTACGCCGAGCAGCTGCGGGTGTTCCGGATGGTGCCCGGCCTCGAGGAGGCCGAGTTCCTCCGCATGGGCTCCGTGCACCGCAACACCTTCGTCGACGCGCCGGCGCTCCTCGGCCCCGCGATGGAGCTCCGCGCGCTGCCGGGCGTGCACCTGGCCGGCCAGATCGCGGGCGTCGAGGGCTACGTGGAGAGCGCCGCGGCCGGGTTCGTGTGCGCGATCCTCCTCGCGCAGCAGCTGCGGAACGAGCCGCTCCGGCCGCCGCCGCCCACGACGGCCCTCGGCGGCATCCTCATGCACCTCGGCAGGAAGCAGCCCACGTATCAGCCGTCCAACATCACCTGGGCGCACATCGCGCCGCTCGATCCGGCGCACGGCAAGCTGCGCAAGCGCGCCCGCTACGAGGTGATGGCCGAGCGCGCCCTCCGCGACCTCGACGCGTGGTGGGCCGCGGGCTGACGGCGGCTCACCGCGCTCTCGCATGGCGAGCGGCGCGCCAATCGTGCGCAGGCTGCCCGCCGCGCGCAGGCTCGGATAGCCTGGCGGTGGTGCGCCGCGCGCCGCCCGCGCGCTTCGAGAGCCCGCCCGCGCGGACCCGCGCCCATGGAGGTAGCCGATGAAACTTCGCTTGTTCGCGCTCCTTGCGCTCGCCGTTCCTTCCGCGACGCTCCTGTCGCCGCGCGAGGCGCTCGCCTGCGGCGGGTGCTTCGCCCCGCCCACCGAGACGACGGTCGTCAACGCGCACCGGATGGTGCTCTCCGTGTCGCCCGTCCAGTCGGTGCTCTGGGATCAGATCCAGTACTCGGGCGATCCGAGCGCGTTCGGGTGGGTGCTCCCGGTGAAGCGCGGGGCGATCCTCGAGGAAGGCTCGGATGCCTGGTTCGAGACGCTCGACGCGGCCACGTCGGTGCGCATCACGGCGCCGAGCTCCACCTGCGCCCGTAGCGGCGGGGGCTGCGGCTCGGACCTCAGCTCCGCGGACGCGGCGGGGGAGGCGTTCGGCGGCGATGACGTCGTGGTGCTCCACCGCGGCACCGTCGGCCCGTACAACACCGTGACGCTCGCCACCGATACGCCCGGCGCGCTGAACGCGTGGTTCGACGAGAACGGCTTCAACGTCGATGCGTCGACGCGGCCGATCCTCGACGCCTATGTCGACGAGGGCTTCGACTTCATCGCCATCAGGCTCCAGCCGGGCAAGGACGTGAAGGAGATGACGCCGGTGCGGGTCGTCACGCCGGGGGCGAACCCCGCGCTCCCGCTCCGGATGGTCGCCGCCGGGACGGGCGCGAACGTCGCGATCACCCTCTTCACCATCAGCGAGGCGCGGCTCGCCCCCGAGGGGTTCGCGGCCGCGGCGGTCCCCATCGACCTCCTCGCGTGGGACTTCGCCTCGCAGGAGTCGAACTACGGCGTGCTCCGCGAGAAGGCGATCGCGGCGTCCGACGGCGGCCGCGCGTTCCTCACCCCCTACGCGCAGCAGGGCTCGCTGTTCTCGCCCGTGTCGAGCCCCGCGGCGCCGTTCGGCGTGCGCTACACCACGAGCGGCTCGACCACCCCGGTCGACACGATCGCCGCCGCGTTCGCCCAGCAGGGGCTCGCCAACGGCGAGACCGGCGAGGTCCAGGACGCCGCGTGCGCCGTGCGCTTCGCCGAGATCGCGACCGAGAGCCGCGCCGTGGCGAACCCGTGCCCGGCCGGCGTCCCGCTGTCCGATCCGCGCTGCGGGGAGGTCGCCTCCGACCAGATCGACGCGCGCGAGCTCGCGTGCGGGGCGCTCGACGACCTCGCGATCGCGATGGTCGGCCTGCACCCGAAGGACGTCTGGCTGACGCGTCTCGAGGCGAACCTGCCGCGCGCCGCGCTCGACACGGACCTCGTCCTGAGCCCCGCGCCGCAGGAGCGAGTCGACAACTGGCTGCGCGCCCGCGTCAGCGTCCACGCCGACGTGCTCTGCGGCGCGGCGATCCCGGTCCTCGACGGCGACCGCCCCTCGCGGACCCGCGGGCAGGGCACGCTCGTGGGCATGACGCTCGGCGCCCTCGCCCTCGCGGCGGCGATCGCCCGACGCGGCGCGCGCCGCCTCGCCTCCCGCCCCGCCTGACCGGCGCTCACACGCCTTCGTCCCGCGTCCTGGCCCGGGCGACGGGCAGGGCGTGGCCCTGCTCCGGGACGATGGTGAGCGCGCCGTCCGCCTCCAGGATGGCCCATCGCACCTGGGAGAGGTGCTCCAGCCCGCTCTTGTGCATCTCGGACAGGATCTCCTCCGGCTGGATCCGCTCGCGATTGCACGCCTCCTCCAGGATACGGCCCTTCGCGACCAGCACCGTGGGCGAGCCGTCGATGACCTCGGACGCCGCCCCGCCCGCAGGGCCGGTATCCGGGCCGCTACGGCGCCGCTGGAGCGCTCGAAGAGCCCTCCGCCGCGCCGGCATCCGCGGCCGGCGGCCCCTCCTCGGTGGTCGCCGGCCGGTGGACGCCCGGCTCCTTCTCGGCCGTCCCGGCGTCATCGTAGACCTCCACGGCGCTCGTCGGCGCCTCGGCGGCCGGCGGGCAGGCCGCTTCCCCGCCTTCCCGGCCTCCGCCAGCCGGACAGGCGGCGCTCCCCGGCGCCTGCGCCGAGCCGGCGGAGACCGGCTGCGCAGGCGAGGCCGGCGCCTCCGCGCCCGCGCTGGGCCCGGACGACCCGGGCGGCGCGCTCGCCGCCGGCGCCGGCGGCTTCCCGGCCGCGGCCGGCGCGCTCGCCGCCGGCGCCGCGATCGCAGCCCGCGTGGCGGCCGCGACCGGCGCCTGAGGCGCGGGGACCGCGGCCTTCGGCGCGCGCGCCGGGCGCGACGTCGTGGGTACGACCGGCGGCGCCGCGCTCTCCTGCGCCGCGCCGGCCGGACGGGACGCCTCGAGCGCTGGCGGCGCCGGAGACGGCGCCGCGGCGACCATCGCCACGGGCTGGACCAGCGGCGCCGGCGTCGGCTCGCCCGCGCGACCCGCCGTGCCCAGCGCGACGCTCCACACCCCCGCTCCCGCCAGGGCCACGAGCCCGGCCGCCGCGACGCCGCGGAGCGGAAAGCGCTCCCGCCACGACGACCGCGGCGACGGAGACGCCGCCCCCGGCAGATTCACCATCGCGGTCGCCTCGGACCACGCGCGCTCCCCGCTCTCCTCGATCCCCTTGCGCTCCGCCGTCCCCGGCGCGCCGTGACCCGCCGCCGCCGCCCCCGGCGCCCTCTGCGCGGCCGTCACGGGCTGCTGCAGCTCCAGGGAGTCGTCCGCGCGGCGCGAGTGCAGCGTCGGCGCGGAGCTCACCGCAGTCAGCCGCGGCGACGGCGACGGGATCTGGCTGGCCCGCTCGTCCAGCCATTGCGCGCGGAGCGACGCGCCGCACACGTCCTCCGAGACTCCCCTCGAGACGAGCCACGCCGCGAGCGCGCTGCCCAGCTCGCGCATGCTCCCCCAGCGATCCGCCGGATCCTTGCGCAGCCCGCGCTCGATGATCGACCACAGCGCCGGATCCGAGCCGCACCGCTCGACGAGCGAGCGCACCGGATCCTGGACGATCGCGCGCAGCGTCCCGAACCCGTGCTCCCCGGCATACGGCGTCTCGCCCGCGATCGCCTCGTACAGCATCGTGCAGAGCGCCCAGATGTCCGCGCGATGATCGATGTGGCCTTGTCCCAGCGCCTGCTCCGGCGGCATGTACTGCGGAGTCCCGATCACGGCCGCGCCCGTCGATCCGGACTCGGGCTCGGTCCACGTCACCTTCGCGATCCCGAAATCGACGACCTTGGGCCTTATCCGCCCGTCGCCCTGATGCGCGAGCATCACGTTGTCCGGCTTGAGATCCCGGTGAACGACGCCCCGCTCGTGGGCCGCGTGCATCGCGCTCGCGACCGGCAGCAGGACCGCGAGCGCCACCTCGGGATCGAGCCGGTGCTCGCGGCAGAGCACGTCCCGGAGGGCCTCGCCCTCCAGGAGCTCCATCACGATGTACGGGGTGCCGCCCGCGGTCTTGCCGAGATCGAAGACACGCACGATCCCGGGGTGGCTGAGCTTCGCCGCGGCCCGCGCCTCGCGCAGCAGGCGCTCGGCGATCGCGGGAGAGCGCATCTCCGGCCGCAGCACCTTGATGGCCACATTGGCCTCGAGCGCCGTGTTCGTGGCGACCCAGACAGACCCCATCGCGCCCTCTCCCGCTTTGCCGAGGAGCTGGTACTTCTCGCCCACCACCGTGCCCACCTCGAAGCATTCGCCTGAGGTGTGCTCGAACGCCTGGGTCATGTTGCTCGACATGCGCTCTCCTGCCGTCTGCTCCGGCCATGCGCCGCTCGCCACGCAACGGCACGCGCCGAGTCTGGAGCATCGCGTGTGCCAGGCGATCGGCTCGGGGAGCTCCTGAAACCCTGCGCGGGCGCGCCAGCGGCAGCGCGCCAGCGGCAGCGCGCCTCAGCGAGGCAAGTTGCCACGTGCCTTCCGCCTTCCCGCGACCGCTCAGATGAAGCTGTCGTAAGGACGCCGCTGCGAGCTCTCGCTCCGGACGTCCTCGGCGCCCGCATACTCGAGGATCAATTCCAGGATCTCTGCGTCTCGCTCGGAGGAAGCATTTACGCCCACGAGGATCGCACCCTGTCGCAGGCCGCTGTCGTAGATGCTCGCCCGGTGCTCGGGAATGCCGGCGCTGACGAGCGCGTCGACGAGCCCGCCGGCCGCGCCGCGCGCGCCAGCCCCGGCGAGCGCGGCCCCGATGGGCCCCGCCGCCACGAGCCCCAGGCCAGGGAACGCCACGCTCGCGCCGAGCCCCACGAGCGCGGCCGAGACCGCCCCCGCCGTTCCGTCGCTCCCCGCGTCGCCCATGACAAGGCTGATGGTGTCACGCGTGTATCCGCAGCTCATCACGCGCTCAACCGACCTCTCGGCGTCCGACCACGTCCTGACAAGACCGGTCACCAGCTTTGGCCTCACCTACAGCTCCTTTCCTGATGAACGTCCTCGCGCGCGTGCCCTGCCTGTATTCTGGAAACCCACATCGCCACAGCAGGCGACAGCAGGCGGCATGCCAAATGAAAATGCGGGAAATGCTCGGTACTCTGCGCCGTCGATCGCCCGTGTGCCGCGCAAGAGCTTGCGCAGGTGCGCCACACGGAGGCGTCATTGCAGCACGGACGAAACCGCCGGGCGTGCTCGGGGGCGATCGCAGGGCGTGGTGTGGAGAGCGGCGGTGACGGGAGATGAAGCGAGCTCAGCGATGCAGCCATATGCGGAGCTGCGCCAGCAGCTGCTCCGTGTCGACCGGCTTCGATGTGTAGTCGGTCGCGCCCGCCTCCAGGCACTTCTCCCGGTCGCCTTTCATCGCCCTCGCCGTGACGGCGATGATCGGTAGCGTCTGGAATGCCGGCTGTTTGCGGATTGCGCGGATCGTGTCGTATCCGTCCATCTCCGGCATCATGATGTCCATGAGCACGACGTCGATGCCGCTCGTGCTCCCCAGGCGCTCGATGGCGGCCTTCCCCGTCTCGGCGGTGAGGGTGGTCATCCCGTAGCTCTCGAGGACGGTCTTCAGCGCATAGATGTTGCGGAAATCGTCATCGACGATCAGCGCACACTTGCCGGAGAGCGCGGCGGCCGACTCGTGGAGCTGCTCCACGATGCGCCGCGCCGGCTCCGGCAGATCCGAGAGCCGGCGGTGCAGCGCGAGCGTAACCTCGTCGAGCAGGCGCTCTCTCGACTGGACGTGCTTCACGGGCAGCTTCTGCGCGAGCCGGGAGAGCTGCGCCTCGCCGTCCCCGGCGACGCCGGCCGGCGCGTACACGATGACCGTGAGATCGGCGAGGCGCCCTGCGCGATCGAGGCGCTCGATGAGCTCGAGGCCGGGCATGTCCGGCAGGTGCAGCTCGATCACGATCGCGTCGAACGCCTCGCGATCGAGCGCGTCGAGCGCCTCCTGGGCCGTCGTCGCGCTTTTGACCGTGACCGCCGCGTCCCCGAGCAGCTCGGTCGCCGGGGCGAAGGAGGCCCCGTCCGGCGCGACGACGAGCAGCCGGCGCCGCGGCGAGCCGATCAGCCCGGCGAGCCGCGCGAACGCCTCGTCGAGCGCCGTCCTGCTGCTGAGCGGCTTGTTGAGCAGGCCCACCGCGCCCATCCGCCGCGCGCGGCTCCGCTCCTCCTCCGTCTCTGTCGTGATCACCTGGACCGGGATGTGCCGCGCCGAGAGATCGCGCTTCAGGCAGTCGAGCACGCGCCACCCGTCGACGTCGGGCATGTTGATGTCCAGCGTGATCGCCGCGGGCCGGATCTCTCGCACCAGCGAGAGCGCGATCGCGCTGCGGAGCGCGACGACCGCCTTGAAGCCGTGCTCCCGCGCGACATCCACGAGGAAGCGGGCGAACACGGTGTCGTTCTCCACGATCAGGATCGCGCGGTCGCCGGGGCGGACGCTCTCGCTGTCGTCGATGATCTGGACGTCCGCGCTCGCGGACGTGCGATCCGACGGCCGGCTGCTGTGGACGGCATCATCGATGGACGGCGGCGCGTCGAGGACGTGAGTCGGCTGCCGCCGCGCCGCCCGCACGGGCCGGAAGGTGCGCGGCAGGTAGAGCGTGAACGTGCTGCCGCGGCCCGGCGCGCTGACCAGCGTGAGATCGCCGCCGAGCATCCCCGCGATCTCCCGGCTGATCGCGAGCCCGAGCCCGGTGCCGCCGTACTTGCGGCTCGTGCTGCCGTCCGCCTGCTGGAACGCCTCGAAGACGATCTGCTGCTTGTCCGGCGCAATCCCGATCCCTGTGTCATGGACGGAGAGCGCGATCACCGCGTCGGCGCGGTTGAGCACTTCGTTCTCACCGCTCCAGCCGCCGCGGGCCACTGTCACCTCCAGGACCACCTTGCCGCGCTCGGTGAACTTGAAGGCGTTGGAGAGCAGGTTCTTGATCACCTGCTGAAGCCGCTTCGCGTCGGTGAACATCGACGCCGGCAGCGTCGACGAGAAGGAGAGCTCGAAATCGAGCTTCTTCGCCTCGGCGACGTGCCGGAACGTGCGGCGCACGTAGTCCGACAGGTCCGTGAAGCCGATCTCTCCGACGTCGACCACGACGGTGCCCGACTCGATCTTCGTGAGATCGAGGATGTCGTTGATGAGCCCGAGGAGATCGGTGCCTGACGCGTGGATCGTCTTCGCGTACTCGACCTGCCTCGCGGTGAGGTTCTGGTCGTTGTTCCTGGAGAGCTGGTCCGACAGGATGAGCAGGCTGTTCAGCGGGGTCCTGAGCTCATGGGACATGTTGGCCATGAACTCCGACTTGTACTTGGACGTGAGGGCGAGCTGGCGCGCCTTCTCCTCGAGGGCCTGGCGGGCCTGCTCGACCTCGTGGTTCTTCCGCTCGACCTCGACGTTCTGCTCCGCCAGGAGCCGCGCCTTCTCGCCGAGCGCGGCGTTCGTCTCCTGGAGCTCCTCCTGCTGGCTCTGGAGCTCGCGCGCCAGCGACTGGGACTGCTTGAGCAGGTCCTCGGTGCGCATATTGGCCTCGATCGTGTTGAGCACGATGCCGATCGACTCGGTGAGCTGGTCGAGGAACGCCTGGTGGGTCGGGCTGAAGCGCTCGAGCGACGCGAGCTCGATGACGGCCTTCACCTGCCCCTCGAAGAGCACGGGCATCACGATGATGTTGACCGGGGGCGCGTCGCCGAGGCCGCTCGTGATCGTGATGTAATCGGGGGGGGCGTTGACGAGGAGGATCTTCTCCTTCTCGAGCGCGCACTGCCCGACGAGCCCCTCGCCCAGCTTGAACTGGTTGTCGACGTGCTTGCGCTCCTTGAACGCGTAGCTCGCGAGCAGCTTCAGGACAGGCTCCTCGCCGGAGGCATCCATGATGTAAAAGACGCCCTGCTGCGCCGTGACGACGGTGGCGAGCTCGGACAGGATCCTCCGGCCGACGGTGAGCAGATCCTTCTGCCCCTGGAGCATGCGCGAGAACTTGGCGAGGTTGCTCTTGAGCCAGTCCGTCTCGCTGTTCTTCAGCGTCGTGTCCTTGAGGTTCCGGATCATCTCGTTGATGTTGTCCTTCAGCGCGGCGACCTCGCCCTGCGCCTCGACCTTGATGGACCGGGTGAGATCGCCCTTGGTCACGGCGGTGGCGACCTCGGCGATCGCGCGCACCTGCGTGGTGAGGTTCGCCGCGAGCTGGTTCACGTTGTCGGTGAGGTCCTTCCACGTGCCGGCCGCGCCGGGCACGCTCGCCTGCCCGCCGAGCTTGCCCTCGACGCCGACCTCGCGCGCCACCGTCGTCACCTGATCCGCGAACGTCGCGAGCGTCTCGATCATGCCGTTGATGGTGTCCGCGAGCGCGGCGATCTCCCCCTTGGCGTCGACGACCAGCTTGCGCTTGAGATCGCCGTTGGCGACCGCGGTCACGACCTTGGCGATGCCGCGCACCTGGTTCGTCAGGTTGCCGGCCATCGAGTTCACGTTGTCGGTGAGGTCCTTCCATGTGCCTGCGACGCCGCGGACGTCGGCCTGCCCGCCGAGCTTGCCCTCGGTGCCGACCTCGCGGGCGACGCGGGTGACCTCGGAGGCGAAGGAGCGGAGCTGATCGACCATCGTGTTGATGGTGTTCTTGAGCTCCAGGATCTCTCCCTTCACGTCGACCGTGATCTTCTCGGAGAGATCGCCGTTGGCGACGGCGGTGGTGACGGCGGCGATGTTGCGCACTTGGGAGGTGAGGTTGCCGGCCATCGAGTTGACGGAGTCGGTGAGGTCCTTCCATGTGCCTGCGACGCCGCGGACGTCGGCCTGCCCGCCGAGCTTGCCCTCGGTGCCGACCTCGCGGGCGACGCGGGTGACCTCGGAGGCGAAGGAGTTGAGCTGGTCCACCATCGTGTTGATGGTGTTCTTGAGCTCCAGGATCTCGCCCTTGACGTCGACGGTGATCTTCTTCGAGAGATCGCCCTTGGCGACGGCGGTGGTGACGGTCGCGATGTTGCGCACCTGGGCCGTGAGGTTCGACGCCATCGAGTTGACGGAGTCGGTGAGGTCCTTCCATGTGCCTGCGACGCCGCGGACGTCGGCCTGCCCGCCGAGCTTGCCCTCGGTGCCGACCTCGCGGGCGACGCGGGTGACCTCGGAGGCGAAGGAGTTGAGCTGATCGACCATCGTGTTGATGGTGTTCTTGAGCTCGAGGATCTCGCCCTTGACGTCGACGGTGATCTTCTTCGAGAGATCGCCGTTGGCGACGGCGGTGGTGACGGCGGCGATGTTGCGCACCTGGGAGGTGAGGTTGCCGGCCATCGAGTTGACGGAGTCGGTGAGGTCCTTCCATGTGCCTGCGACGCCGCGGACGTCTGCCTGCCCGCCGAGCTTGCCCTCGGTGCCGACCTCGCGGGCGACGCGGGTGACCTCGGAGGCGAAGGAGCGGAGCTGATCGACCATCGTGTTGATGGTGTCCTTGAGCTCGAGGATCTCTCCCTTCACGTCGACGGTGATCTTCTTCGAGAGATCGCCCGTGGCGACGGCGGTGGTGACGGCGGCGATGTTGCGCACCTGGGAGGTGAGGTTGCCGGCCATCGAGTTGACGGAGTCGGTGAGGTCCTTCCAGCTGCCGGCGACGCCGCGGACGTCGGCCTGCCCGCCGAGCTTGCCCTCGGTGCCGACCTCGCGGGCGACGCGGATGACCTCGGAGGCGAAGGAGCCGAGCTGCTCGACCATCGTGTTGACGGTCTTGGCGGTCCGGAGGAACTCGCCGTCGAGCGGCCTGCCGTCCACCTCGAGGGCCATCGTCTGCGAGAGATCGCCCTTGGCCACGGCGCCGATGACGCGCGCCGTCTCGGCGGTGGGGTGGACGAGATCGCCGATCAGCGCGTTGATGCACGCGATCTCGTCGGCCCATGCGCCGCTCACCTCGCCGATGAAGGCGCGCTGGGAGAGCTTGCCCTCCTTGCCCACCGCGCGGCTCAGGCGGGCGAGCTCCTTCGCGAGCTTCTCGTTGCGCTCGACGACGTCGTTGAACGTATCGGCGATCTTCCCGTCGAGCCCGAGCCAGTGGACGGGCAGCCGCACCGAGAAATCGCCCTTCTTCAGGCCCGTCAGCGACATCAGCAGCGTCCGCCGGTCGAGCTCGTCGCTCTCGAGCGGCGCGGCGGCGCGGGGGCGCTCGGCCGGGCGGGCCTTCCTCGCGGCGCCGTGCTGCAGCCCATCCCCGGACGCGGCCTTCTTGCTCTTGCCATTGCCGGCTCTCGCCTTGCGGGCCGCCTTGTCGAGGTCGCTTCGCTGCTCCATGCCGCTGTTCTCCTGGCCCCGCCCGCGGGCAGGACCGATCGGTCAATAAGGGAAATGAGCGCGCGCCCCGGGCGCGGAGGGGCCCAGGGGCGCAGGAGGCCATCGGACCCGGCGCCCCGGCGTGATCCCAGGGCGCCGCGCGAGAGGACGGCAGGAGGACAGGCCCTCTCGCGTGGATGGCGGCCTCATCGGTCGAGGCTGCGCTGGGGCTCCGCGCGACGCTTCCCGCAGGCGAGGAGCGGGGCCCTCGCTGCCAGGCCGCGAGGCGGCCGCCGGGGGCCCCTCGGGTTCAGGCTTCATGGCACGTCGGCCATGCGCTTCTGCTCCCACCGCGCAGCAGCATGGGCTCGTATTACTAGCAGGCGCTCAGCTGGGCAAGCTTCGCGCCACGCGCAGCACGCAGCGCGCGCGTGCGGCGCGCAAGGCGCGCGTGCGGCGCGCAAGGCGCGCGTGCGGCCGCGGCGGGACAACGCGGGAAAGAAGGGCCCCCGCGCCGACGCGGCGGCCCTCCGGGGCCGGCGCCTCAGGCCACGTCGGATTTGGGCGAGCGGCGCTTCGTCGGGAGATCGTTCGGCTTGTTGCGCGGCGTGATGATGCTGTAACGCCCTGCCTCTCCCACCCTCTCGTGGACGCCCGACTCCATGGCATCTCTCGCGGTCCTGAGCGGCGGCAGCCATCGCGACACGTTCGCGAGGCACGAGGTGCGCTCGGGAAAGGGAGAGTGACGGGGCGGCGGCCTCTCGGTCGCTCCGCGCAGCGGCCGCTCCGACGCCGCGTCGTGCATCCGCTCTTCGGCGGCGTCATGCGGCCGCTCCGGCGGCCCGTCATACGGCCGTTCCACGGCGGTGTCATACGGCCGCTCCGCGGCGGCGTCGCACGGCCGCTCCGGCGTCGCGCCGTGCGTCCGCTCCGAGGGGGAGCCGTGCGGCGGTGCGAACGGGGCGGCGCTCTGCGCAGGGAGCGTGCCGGAGGAACTGCGCCGCTTCGCGGTCGTCGCGGCGATCCGGTGCCGGAGATCCTCGACGTGCTTCGCGAGCCGCTCGGTCTCCTGCGTGAGCCGCGTGAAATCCTCCTCGGTGAGCCGAGTGAAATCATCGACCTGGCTTCTGCGCTCTGACATAAACGATCCTTTGCCGCGTCTCTTCAGCCGATCTCGACGCCCCGTCGGCTCCGCTGCTCATCGCCTGTCATCGCCTGTGCACACCGCATGCCGCGCCGCTCGGGTCGGTCGCACGCACCCGGCGGGGGTCGAGCGACGCTGGCGCGGATCGCCGCAATGGGGCGCGCCTGCCTCCATCCGTCCTCGCGAGCTCTGGTCGGCGAGCGGCGGAGATCGGACTGGGCACGCGGGGGCGGGTGCGGCGGCACGCCCTGTGCCGTGGGGACGCCGCACACACGATGGATGAGCCCGGCGCGCCTCGCTCGGTCACAGCCCTCTCCGCCGCTCTCCAGAGCGCGGCGGGGAGGCCCGTGTCCTTGAGGCTCCACGCCACGGAGGCGCGCGCGGCGCGGGTGCGCTGGTGAAGGAGTGGACGCATGCAGAACTCGAACGTTGAATCGCTCGGCGCCCGGCTGGGGAGCCCGGATATGGCGCCGTGACGGTGTGCGCCCACGATGTAGCGGAACGCCACACCGCGGCATTCAGGCGACGTGTGATGAGCCCGGCATCCGCTGCGTCCCTCGGAATGGCTCCGCGCGCCGCCCCCTCGCAAGCGAGGCGCAGGAAAACGGCATGTGATTTGCAATAAAATCAGAAAAATCTGGGACAAGTGCCCGTCAGCCGAGCGGTCGATCGCGCGACGAGGTGTTCGCCACGCCCCGGGGGAGGGGGCAGTGGCACGTCGGAACTGCGCCTCCCGCCATGTGCAGGTGCCTGCGGGAACCCAGGAGCAAGACACCATGAAGTCGGTCATCAGGATCACGCGGCTCGGCGGTGTTGATGTGTTTGCGCATGCGGCGTTCGGCCTGCTGCTCCCGATCGGGGCGCTCCAGTGGGGGGCGCGGTACGGCTGGAGCGGCGCGCTCTTCGGCTGCGCGCTGGGCGCGGCGCTGCTCGGGTGCGTGGGGCTCCAGGCGCTCGTGCGTGGGATCGTGGCCAGGCAGCTCGGGCTGAGGCTGCGGGAGATCCAGCTCTCGCCGCTCGGCCCGATCGTCAGCCGCTCACGTCCTGCTGCGGGACGGGCGCAGGGCGGCGCGCTCGGCCTGGCGGCGAACGTGGCCCTCGCGGCGCTCTTCGCGCTGGCCGTCGAGGCCCAGCGCGGGGTGGGCGAGCTCGGGTGGATCTCGGTCCTCAAGGCCGCCGAGGCGCCCTCGCGCGAGGCCGCGGTCGTGTGGATCGCCAGCGCCAACCTGGGGATCGCCCTGCTCGGCCTGCTGCCGGCGTTGCCGCTCGAGGGGGGGCGCGCGCTGCGCGAGGCGCTCTCGCCGCTCACCGGCGCCTGGCTCGCGACGTCGATGACGGCGGCGCTCGGGCAAGCGGCGGCGGCGGCGCTGTTCTTCATGGGCCTGTTCGGCGGTCAGCTCGTCGTGGCCGCGCTGTCGGCGCTCTTCTTCGTGGAGGCGCGGCGGGAGTGGCGCGCGGCGCAGGCGGCGATGGCGCCCGCGGCGCCGCCCGAAGAGCCTCCGAGCGAGGGCAGGGCGGTCCAGCTGTGGCCTGGCGAGCTCGTGGGCGACGCCGCGCGGCGGATGCTCGCGAGCCAGGAGCCGGACTGCCCGGTCGTCTACGAGGACCGCGTGATCGGGGTCGTGACGCGCACGGACGTCATGCGCGCGCTGGCCGGGGGCTCGGCGGGATGCCCGGCCCCCTCCGGGATCGCGAGGTAACGGGCGAGGGTGATTCGGACACAACGACGCTCGAGCGAAGCGCCCCGCCAACCCGGAGAGGGGGGCGGGGCGCTTGTCGGCAACCGCGAAGCTCAATCGCCTCGAACGAAATTGAGCTTGAAGGAGACCACGAGCACGAGCGCGTCCTGACTGATGCGGCGCTTGCCCCAGGCGACCCCGATGTGCAGCCCCTCGATCGGATCGAGGTTGGAGGGGAGCCCCACGGTGTGCGTGAGCGTCTTCGTGAAGTTCCACTCAGGCCGCTTGTTCGCGAGCGCCGCGTTGACCGCCTTCATGACGGTGTGGTCGAGGATCGAGGGGATGCCGCGGATGTCCGCCTCCTCGAGCTCGACGTTGAACGCCAGGACGCTCCCCTTGTTCCTCTCGATGATCTCGGGGCAAATCAGCACCTTGAGCTCATCGAGCCGGATGGTGGGGTTGACGCCCGCGATGGACCACTGGAGCTCCGCCGGGCAGGTGACCCGCAAGCCCAGGTCGTCGGCCAGGGCAATCTCGGTCGCCTTGCCCAGGTACAGCCAGCGATCGGTCGTCTCGTCGTCGTCCAGGTGGATCTTCACCGGGAGGAACTCGCCCAGGATCTGCGCGAGATCCTCCCGGGTGATGATGGCTTCGAGCCACACGGCCAGCGCCTCAGCTCAGGTGATGGCCGCTCTCGCCGCCGTGGGACAGCCCAGCTCCCTCGATGCCGTAATGCGAGTTCGCGGAGCTCGCGTCGGACGGCGCGACCGCGCCCTTCACCGCGTCGACCGCGCTGCCGACCTTGTCCTGGACCTTGCGCTCGGCCTGCTCGACCCCGCGGGTCGCCTGGCGCTTCAGGCCGTCGAGGCGGGTCAGGAGCTCGCGGCGCAGCGCCTCGCCCGACGTCGGCGAGAGCAGCAGGGCCACGCCCGCGCCCACCGCGAGGCCGGCGCCGAAGAGGCCGATCGCCGTGAGCGGGCTCCGCTTGCGCGAGAGTCCGACCCAGCCGAGCACGTCGTCGAAGCCGAGCGCCCCGACCGTGGCGGCGACGCCGGCGACCGCCTTCGCGACGTCGAACGCCGTCGTCCTGGCCGCCGTCGCGGCGACGCCCGCGCCGGACGCCGCCGACTCGACCACACCCTTCGCAGTCCCCACCGCGCTGTTCATTCGGTTCGTCATGGCTCTTGTCTCCTCGTGACGGACATGACATCCGCCGGTTCGTGTCGGGAAACCATTGCAGGGCCCGGACCAACCGAGAGCTTGCGCCCGGAGCGCCTGTCCCCGGGGCCGCGGCGCGCCGCCGTGGCGCTTGCGTGACGAAACGCCACAGCTGTCGTGACGCGCCTCGGGCGCGACACGCGCCGTGAACCGTGAACCGTGAACCGTGAACCGTGAAGACGAGCGCCGGTGAACCAAGGGCCGCGGCGCGCGGCGCCGTCACCAACGGAAGAGGTGGGGTTGGAGGAGGAGAGCCGCCCTGCCGAGAGGGAGAGCGCCAGCTGCAGCGCCGCTCCGGCAGGGCTCCGAGCCGCGTCCGCGGAGCGGGCGAGCGCGCGCGTCACCGGGGGGCATGGGCGACGCCGATCAGCGCGACGTCGACCCTGCGATCATAGCCATAGGAGTACATCGGTTGAGCTCCGACCGCCCCGGCGGCGCCGGTCGCGCGCGTCGTGATGCGATCCGCGGGGATGCCCTCCTCCACGAGGATCTCCTTCACCCGCGCGGCGCGGCGGAGCGAGAGATCCTGGTTGTACGCCGCGGTGCCGCGCGGATCGGCGCGGCCGACGAGCTCTATCCTCGCGCCCTTCAGGCTCGATGCGCGCAGGCAGTCGACGAGCGCCCGGAGCTCCACGTGCTCCTGCGGGAGCGGCTCGGAGGAGTCGAAGGCGAAGCTCGTCTTGGGAAGGCGGCAGACGTCGGCGATGTCGGCCCCGAGGGTGAGGTCGATGAATCGATCTTCGCCTTCCCTGAGATCGGGCCATTCAACCTTGTAGACTCCATCCGGGCCCGGGTTCGGCAACCTCGGCTCAGGCCGAGCCTGCTCCGGGGGAGGCGCCGCGGCGCACGCGGTGAACAGCGAGAGCGCAAGCGCGCCCAGGCAGAGCCTGGGCAGGTTGGACATCGACAGCATGGGAACCCTCCTTTCGAGGTCGGCCGCGATAAGCCGCCTTGTGTTTCGAGGAGGTCGTTCAAGCTCCGTGCCTGTCCGGCGAGCGAGGCGCGTCGCCGCGCGCCACGCCCCGCGCTCGAGGCGGGCTCATCCGGGGGATGAAGGCTCTCTGGCCTCGATCTTGGGCCAGGTGAACCGGAAGGTGGCGCCGGCGCCGACGGCGGACTCGACCCAGGCGCGCCCGCCCTTGCTCTGGACGATCTTCTGCACGACCGACAGGCCGATGCCGGTGCCCTCGACCTTGTCGCGCGCCTTCAGCGTCTGAAAGATGCCCCAGATGCGGTCGTGGTACTCGGGCGCGATGCCCGCCCCGTTGTCGGAGACCGAGAACTCCCAGAACGGCCCGGCGTTGCGCGCGCTGATGCGGACCTCCGGATCGGTGCCCCCGGCGTGCTTCAGCGCGTTGCCGATCAGGTTCAAAAACGTCTGCTGGAGCGGAGCGCGCTCCGTGACGAGGACGGGCATGTCGGGGGCGATCTCCACGCGCGTCTCCGGCGGGGGCGCGAGCAGCTCGATGACCTCCCGGAGGAGCTTGCCCACGTCGATCGCCTCGGGCTTCTCGCGGGCGCGGCCCGCCCGCGAGTAGCTCAGGATCCCGTCGATGAGGTTCTCGAGCCGGTGGACGCGCCCGCGCAGCAGATCGAGCTGCTTGCGGCTCTCCGCCGTCATCTTGTCGTTCAGGTCCTCCTCGATCCACTGCGAGAGGTTGGCGATGCCCCTGAGCGGCGCCTTGAGGTCGTGGCTCGTGACGTACGCGAACTGATCGAGCTCCTTGTTGCTGCGCTCGAGCGCCTGGACGAGCCGCTGCCGCTCCTCCTCGGCGCGCTTCTGATCGTCGATGTCCGTGTACGTGCCGAACCAGCGGACGATGCGGCCCGACCCGTCGCGCGCGGCGACCGCCCGGCCGATGAACCAGCGGTACACGCCGTCCGCGCGCCGGAGCCGGCACTGGCTCTCGTACGGCTCGCCCGTGCGGAGCGCCTCCCGGAAGGCCTCGATCGCCCGCTCGTGCTCGTCGGCGTGGATGATCCGGCTCCAGCCCTCGCCGCCGGTGTCCTCCGCGGTGAGCCCGGTGTAGTCGTACCAGCGCCGGTTGAAGTACTCGTGGTGGCCGTCCGGGCGGTTCGTCCACACGAGCTGCGGCATCGTCTCGGCGAGCAGCCGGAACTGCGCCTCGCTGTGCTTCAGCTCCTCCGCGAGCGTCTCGACCTCCTTGCGCACGGTGACCTCGCGCTCGAAGAGGAGGGCGTTGTCGACGCTGAGGGCGGCGCGCCGGGCGAGCTCCTCGGCGAACTGCACGTCGACCTTCGTGTAATGCCGGCCCGACTCGGCGTGCGCGAGCGTGATCGCGCCGAGGACGCGGCCGCGCGCCGCCAGCGGCACGACCAGGTACGACCGGAGGCCGAGCTCGCGCGCCATCCGGAGGTGCTCCTCGTCCCGCGCGTTCTCGACGAGCAGGGAGTCCGGGATCTCGGACGCCCACTCGACCTCGCCCGTCCGCAGCACCTTCGGCACACCGCGGCTCGCCGCGGGATCGACAGGATAGCTCTGCTCGATCCGGCGGACGAGCTCCGCCTTCCGAGGGTCGGTGTGCTGGACGGCGACGCGCTGGATCGCGCCGTCCTGGCCCTGGATGTCCACGGCGCACCAGTCGGCGAGCAGCGGGACGACGAGCCGGGCCAGCTGCCCGAGCGTCTCGCGGAAGTCGAGCGAGGACGAGAGGATCTCGCCCGCGCCGGCGAGGAGGCTGACGTTGGCCTCGGCGCGCTTGCGCTCGCTGATGTCGAGCACGTAGGTGAGGTTGCGCCGCTGCGTCTCGATGCGGGCGGACCCGACGAGGACCGCCACGCGCTTGCCGTCCTTGCGGATGTACTCCTTCTCGAACTGCCTCGTGACGCCGTGGAGGCTCAGCTCGTTGATCGCGTCGTGGTGGACATGCTCGTACTCCGGCGGGGAGAGCTCCTGCCAGCTGAGAAGCCCCGCCCTGAGGTCCTCGCGGGTGTAGCCGATCATCGAGAGGAAGCAGTCGTTCGCCTCGATGACGCGCCCCTCGTAGTCGCTGAAGAGCAGGCCCATCATGCTGGTGTCCATGATGCGCCGGAACACCTCGTCGCTCGCCTGGCGCTCCAGCTGGCGGAGCGCGGCCTCCTGCCGCTTGATCTGCTCGGCCCTCCGGTGCAGCTCGACGAAGACCGCCACCTTCGCGCGGAGGATGTCGGGATTGAACGGCTTGACGACATAATCGACCGCGCCCTCGCGGTAGCCGCGATACCGTCGGTCCTCGTCCTCCGGCAGCCCCGAGATGAAGATAATCGGCGTGTGCCTCGCCCGATCGAGCCCCCTCACGCGGGCGGCCGTCTCGAAGCCGTCGATTCCGCGCATCTTCACGTCCATGAGGATCAGCGCGAACTCCTCGCGGTTGAGGTGCTCCAGCGCCTCCTCGCCGGATTGCGCGGTGACGAGCCGCTGGCGCAGCGGATCGAGCACGGCCTCGAGGGCGAGGAGGTTCGCGCGGTGATCGTCGACGAGCAGGATGCTCGCCACGGGCTCGGACGGGAGGGGAGCGCCCGGCTGGACCGAGGACTTCACCTGAAGCGGGCTCAGCCCTGGCTTTCGGTCGGGCATGACGAAGACGGTTAACGGCGCCAGGACCTTCTGGCAAGCGAAAGCGGCGCGCGCGGCGAGGGCCATTCTCCGCCATTCTCCTGCTCGAAGCGGGTATCTCCGGCTCGCCGCGGCACCTCCAGCGCGCAGCGACAACGCCGCCAGCGCGCAGCGACAACGCCGCGTGGGATCGGGCTCCGCGCCGCCACGCTGTGGCGATCCGTCACGCGCGCCGAACGGAGCGGACCGTCGTGGATGCGACGCCGCGGCCGGCGGCGCATGGCTGGCATGGGGCCTGCTGGACGTGCCGCAGAGGGAGCACGTATGCGATTCGGACTCAAGCTGGCTTCATTCGTGGGAGCGCTCGCGGGCGCGCTGCCGTCGCCGGCGGCGGCGGCCGACGGAGCGGGGCTCTTCGCGCTCCCGCCGAGCCGGCTCGACGCGGCGGACGGCGCGGGGGTGCCGACCTCCGCGCCGCCTGTGATGTCCGGAGCGACGTTCGTCCATCGGATGGCGCGCGCGATGATGGCCGTGCTGTCGCCGCCTCCGTCGGAGCTCCGCGTGGCGCCCCTCGTGGGCCGAGGCGGCGGCGGAGGGCTCCGCCTCGTCCTGCCCGTGTGCGAGGACGGCTGTTCGCGTTACGCGTCCCGCGCCGTCCTCCTCGTCGCGCAGAGCGCGCCCGACTCGCCGTTCGCGTGGCTCGCCGCGGTGACCAACCGCGGCGGGCGATCGCCCGAGGGGCCGCCCGGCCTCGCGGCCGTCCGGGAAGAGGCCCGCCGCGCGCGCGCGAAGGTGCCTCAGGAAGAGGCGAGCGCGCTGCCCGAGTAGGCGCCCGCTCACCGCGAGGCCCGGGTCGACGTGACCGCCTCGTGGAGGGCGCGGAACATCGCCGCGAGCCTGTCCGGCTGGTAGCTGGCGTTGAGCCCGCTGGGGTTCGGCAGCACCCAGAGCCGCGTTGCGCCGAGCGTCTCTGGCTGGGGGCCGGGCGCGGCCCGGGGCCTGCCGAAGGCGCCTCGATAGGCGCCGATCCCGAGCACGGCGAGGAAGCGAGGGCGGTAGCGCCGCACCGTGGTCTCGAGCCGCCGCCCGCCCGCGGCGAGCTCCTCGGCGGACAGCTCGTCCGCCGACGCGGTCGCGCGCTCGACCACGTTGGTGATCCCGACCCCCAGCTCGAGCAGCTCGCGCTCCTCGGACGGGGAGAGCACGCGATCGGTGAATCCGCCGGCGTGCAGCGCCGGCCAGAACCGGTTGCCGGGGCGGGCGAAGTTGTGCCCGACGGCGGCGCTGTAGAGGCCCGGGTTGATGCCGCAGAAGAGGACGTCGAGGTCCGGGGCGATGACGTCCGGCACCGTCTTGCCGGCGGCGGCGACGAGCTCGTCGCGGGTGGGTCGTCGGGGGCGGGGAGGGGAGTGCACAGGCCTTCCGGGCGGGCGCAGGGCGCCGCGGGCAGTGGTCGAATTGGAACATGAAGGCGGGAAGGCGGGAAGAAAACCTCAATGATTTTCCCGCCTTCCCGTCTTCATGTGGACTCTCTCCGGGTAACGTCGACCACTGCCCGAGGGCGAGGAGCGCTGGAGCCGGGAACGGCGGGCGCGCCCGCCGGGGGGGAGGGCGCGGGGGCGAGGACGTGGATCGACGCTGGACGGGGGCGCGACAACGGATACCGTCGTGCTTTCCCCGGATGCTGGCGCGCTCGCTCGGTCTGATCTCGGCTCTCCTCGCGGCCGCCTGCGCGCGTGCGCTCGAGCCGAGCCCCGCGAGCGGCGCGGGGGCTGCGCGGGCCGCGCGTGCGCCGGGCGCGATCGGCTCCGCCAGCGCTGCCCCGCCGGGGGCGCGCTATTTCCAGGCGCTCTCCGAGGGCGTGTTCCGGGCAACGCACGACGGACCGGCCGCGGCCGTCGCGGCGCGCGTCGTCACGGAGGGCGCGCGGCTCGAGCTCGGCGGAGACGGGCGCGTCGCCGCGGCGGCGTGGGAGGCCGATCTGTGGGCGTCCGGCGAGCCCGTCGTCGGATCGCTCGCGATCGCGCCCCACCTCGGCGGGGGCTTCCTGCACTGGACCCGGCGCAGGGCGTTCCGCTCGCGCGGCTTCACGGGGCCGCTCGCGGAGGTGGCGCTCGGCGGCGGCGGCGGCGCGGTGCGGGGCGCCCGCAACGGCCTGCGAGGCGTCGTGGTCTTCACGGAGCGGGGGCCGCGGGAGCTCCTGCCGGGCGAGGCTCGGGGCCGGGCCCTCGACATGCCGGCCATCCAGGATCTGGCCGCGCTGGACGCCGCGCGCGCGGCGCGCCTCGACGTCTTCGGCCGCGCCGCGACCACGGCGGACGGCGGCAGGACGTGGCTCGACGCCGGCCAGCGGCTCGGGCTCGCCACGCGCGCCCTGAGCGTCGCCCCGGACGCGCTCTCGCTCGACACGGCGCTCGGGCGCGTGGCCGTCCTCCCGGACGGCTCGCTCGGCCGGCCCGACGGCGACCTCCGCTCGAGCTGGCCGAGCGGGTCGTTCCAGCTGCTCTTCGCGGGCGCCCAGGCCGCCTCGCGCGACGCCCCCGTCCTCGACGATCTCGCGCCGCTCGCGGCGGCCGTCTCCGCGGGCGCGCTCTTGCCCGACGGGACCGCGCTCGGGGTGTTCGAGGGCGGCGTCGCGCGGATCGACGTGAGCGCGGGCGCGGTGCGCGAGCGGTTCTCCGGCTGGCTCCCGGACGGGCTGGGCTGCGCGCCGGTGCCCGCGAAGGACGGGCCGCTCTTCCTCTGCGTGTGGGACGATTACGACGGCTACGGCAGCTACGTCCTGCGCTCCGAGCGCGGCGAGGCGCCGCGGATGGAGCGCGCCTTCAGCGACGAGGGGTTCTTCGTGGCCGACGACGGCGGCGCGCTCGGCTACGTCGGCGGCTGCGCTGCGTCGCCGCGGGTCGCCAGCGACGAGGAGCGAGATCGCCGCTACGGCGAGGTCGTGATCCACCCGAGGATCTGCGTGCGGCGCGGCCCGGACGACTGGGTCGAGCACGCGGTCGAGCTCGGCGAGTCGCAGGCGCTGGTCGGCTGGGCGCCGCGCCGGGACGGGAGCGCGATCGCGCTGCTGACGGGCGAGCGCGACGCGCGGCTGCCAGCGCCCGCCGGGGCGCCGCGGGGCCGCGACGAGGGGGGTGCGCGGGTCGTGGAGCTCCGCGGGCACCTCCCCGGCTGGTACTGGACGCCGCCCCCGCGCGACGGGACACGGGTGCTCGTCGACAGGCGCTTCCGCGCGCGCGAGGACGGCGGGGTCGACGGGTGGCTGTCGTCGGTCGAGTGGTCCGATGCCGTCGGGCAGGGGAGCCAGGGCGTCACGATCGCGGACGACGGGACGGTCTCGCCGCACGCCCTGCCGCCCGATCCGGCGGGGATGGTGGTGACCGGCGACCACGGCGTGCTCGTCACGGCCGGCGCGGAGCTCTACGAGACGCTCGATCACGGCCGCACGTGGCGCGCCGCCGGGCGCTCGCCGGTGCCCCCGCCGTCGTTCCAGGGCGGGTGCTCCGCGCTCGGCTGTGCGTTGAGCGGCGTGGTGCGGCTCGGCTGGGGCGCGGGCGAGCCGTCGCCGGCCATCGCCGCCGCGCCGGGCCCCGGCTGCGGGGCGGCGGAGGCCGGCCGCGCGGGCGCCGCCGGGGCGGACGCGGCGGCTTGCGCGGGCGGCGTCGGCCGGATCGACGAGCCGCCGGAGGCGCTGCCGTCGCTCTCCTGTGCGCCGATCGAGCTGCCGGCGCTGCGCCCGCGCGCCGCGCTCGAGGCTGGCCCGGAGCGATGGACCGTGCCGACGTCGTATGGCGAGGCGCTCGATGTCGTCGCCGACGCGCCGGCGCCTGGGCGCGCCGCGCGGCCGGCCGAGGAGGCGCCGCCCGCCGAGGAGGCCGCGCCCGAGGAGGCGCCGCCCGGCGGCGCGGCGTCGGGCAAGGGCGGCGCCGCGCCGGGAAAGCGAGGCCCGAAGGTCGCGGCGGTCCGGACGCACAGCGTGCTCTACCTCCCGCCGTTCGATCTGCGCGGCGAGGCGCTGCGGCTGAACGCGACCGAGCTCGCGCCGAGCGGCGGGAAGCGCGGCGCGTCGATCCCGCTGCTCGCTGCGAGCGGCGAGGTCGGGCTGCTCGTCCTCGCCGCCGAGGGGGGTGAGCTGCTGCTCGGCCCGCAGGGCGCGCGGGCGTTCCCGGCGTTCGAGCCGCGCCGAGGTTACGCGGACACCGCGCCGGGGCGGGCCCCGGGTCTCCTGCTCGGTCCGGGCCGCGCGCTCGTGCTCGGCGAGCTCCGGCGCCGCGTGGCCGTCGAGGAGCACACGCCGGAGCCCCGGCGGCCTGCGCGCCTCGTGGCGCTCGACCGCGAGGAGCTCCGGGGCCGGCCGATGACCCTCGCGTGGCGCGACGACGGCGAGGCCGGCGTGCTGGTGCTCGACGGCGCGGCCCCCGAGATCGCGGGCGCGGCGGTGCTGGACCGCATGGGGGGGACCGTGGGCGAGGTGGTCGCGCTCGCGCCCTGGGCGACGCTGACCGCCGCCAGCGACGCGCGCTGCCGCGCCCAGCGGGGCGCGTGGCGCGCGCTCGTGGCGCTCGACCCGGAGCGCGCGCTGCGCCTCGATCCGAGGGCGCTGCCCGCGATCGCGCTCGGGAACCAGGGCCTCGCGCAGGTGCGCTGGGGGCGCGAGCGCGTCTGCCTCGAAGCGCTGCACCTCGCCGCCTCCGACTCGAGGCGGCGCGCTGAGCGCGCGGAGGACGCGGCGCTGATCGCGCGGTGGACGGCCGCGCGGGGGCAGGGGGCCGGCGCCGGCGCAGGACAGGGCGCCCTGCGAGCGCAGGCGACGACGCAGCGCCTCGTGTGCTCCGTGGGCGCGCGGCCCGAGGGCGGCTGAGGCGCGGCGTGGATGTGGGTCAGCCGCTCCGAAGACCCCTCCGCGAGCACGATCGGCTCGGACGAATGATGCGCCCGGCGGACGGATAGGTTGGTACCATCACCATGTCCAAATGCACGGCGACGGGACAGAGCGGTCGAAGGACATCGACAGTACAGCGTCAATGCAATTTCGTGCTCCGTTCTTCCGGCAGAGCAGCGCCGGGGCGGGGCTCGTGTTGCTCTATGCCGACAACTACGAGCAATTTCGTCCTGCGTACCCCGTGCTCGAGCAAGGCTCGGTCCTCGGCCGCGATCCGACCGCGGATGTGTCCGTGCCGACGCGCAGCGCTTCGCGCCATCATGCCCGGATCGAGCGGCGGGGCGGCGTCTGGCGGCTGACCGACCTCGGCGGCCGCAACGGCACGCTCTGCAACGGCGAGTTCGTCACGGAGGCGCCCATCGCGCACCTCGACCAGGTCCGGGTCGGCGACGCCATCTTCAAGTTCGTCGAGCGCGACGTCGAGAGCTACGCCCGCTACCGCATCGACGGGGCCTACGTCGAGGCGCCGGGCTCGCAGGAGGGGCCGCCGAGCTTCTCGATGGGGCGGATCGTGGGCGGCTACCGGACCCGGACCCTCGCCCGCAGCCTGTACGAGATCGCGCGCAGCGAGCTCTCGGTGCTGATCCGCGGTGAGAGCGGGACGGGAAAGGAGATCTTCGCCCAGCAGCTCCACGACTGGAGCGGCCGGCGCGGCCCGTTCCTGGCCGTCAACTGCGCCGCCATCCCCGTCGCCCTCGTCGAGGGGGAGCTCTTCGGGCACCGGCGCGGCGCGTTCTCGGGCGCCGACCGCGACAGGGCGGGCCTCCTCCGCGCGGCCCACGAGGGCACGCTCTTCCTCGACGAGATCGGGGACATGCCGGCGGAGGCCCAGGCGAAGCTCCTCCGGGTGATCCAGTCGAAGGAGTTCACGCCGCTCGGCGGGACGCAGGCCGAGCGGATCGACGTGCGGATCGTCGCCGCCACGCACCGCGATCTCGACAAGCTCCAGCAGACGGGCGCCTTCCGCGCCGATCTGTTCGGTCGCCTGAACGAGCACAGCGTGACCCTGCCCCCCCTCCGCGAGCGCAAGGAAGACATGTTCTTGCTCTGCACCGCGCTCGCGGCGCGCCACGGCCGGTCCGAGATCCGGCCCAGCATGGTCTCCATGGCGGCCCTGCTCCACCACGATTTCCCCTACAACGTGCGGGAGCTCGAGGCGCTCCTGAAGCGCTGGGCCGCCGCGGATCGCGGCGCCGAGTTCGGCATCCAGGATCTCAGCGACAGCATCCGCGATCGGATGAAGACGTACGGGGCCCGGGGCGCTTCCCTCGCGGGCCCGCTCGCGGAGGATTCCCGCGCCACGGTCTACCCGCAGTACGACGAGGAGCCGGCGGAGGACGTCGCGTCCGCGCCGGGCGGGCCGCTGCCGCCGAGGACCGCCCCGGAGGAGAGCGTGCTCCGGGAGCTCCTGGCGAGGCACCAGGGCAACGTCGCCGCCGTGGCGCGCGTGCTGGGGAGGGATCGCGTGCAGGTGCACCGCTGGATGAGGCGGTACAACCTCAAGGCCGACGCGTTTCGCGGGTAGCATCGCGCTCGGCGCCGCGCAGAGCGGCACGACTCGCGCCCGCCGAGGCCCGCACCCGCATGACCGCCGAAGACGTCGTGGCTCCTCTCCTCGCCGCGCTCGCGCTCGCGGCGTGCGGCGCGGCCGAGCCGGCGACCGCGCCGCCCGGCGCGGCCGAACCGCCTCCCCGCGCTCCCGCGACCGTCGCGCTCGGCCCGGCCCGGTACGTCGCGCAGCCCCACCTCGGCCTGATCGAACGCGTGGTCATCGACGGCCGGGAGGTCGACAGGGTGATCGTCAACGGCCAGCGCGCCGAGCTGCACGGCCTCGAGCGGCTCGAGCCGCTGGGCGCGGACCGCGTGGCGCTCGCCGGCGGCGCGGTGTTCCCCGCGTGGGCCCGGCCCGGCGCGCGCGCGGTCGGCGTCGCGCGCGTCGCGCGCTACCTGTTCTGGAGCGGCGGCGACCTCTACGCCGCCGAGAGCTTCGGCGGGGAGCTCCGCAAGCTCGCGACCCTGCCGGGCGACGTCGCCGGCGCGTTCCCGTGGCTCGACGGCATCGGGCTGCTCACCGCGGCCGGGAGCTTCGTCGTCCAGGGCGCGAGCGGCGCGCTGCGGCCGCTCGGCTCGCCGTCCCTCGTCGCGGCCGCGGCGGCCAGCGAGCGCCGCGCGCTCGTCCTGACCGTCTTCGGGCGCGCGCTCCTCACGCTGGACGCGGGCGCTTCGTACCGCGACGTCACGGCGGAGCTCGGCGATGCGATCGCGCTCGACGTCCGCGGCGAGGAGATCGTCGCCTCGCTGGCCTTCGGCCTCGAGCGCGCCGTCGAGCCGAGCGGTCGCCTCGGCGAGCCCCGCGCGCGGCGCGCGCCGCCGGCGGACGGCATCGATCCCGGGTGGCTCGGCCGCTCGCCCTTCGAGCAGCTCGCGGACGCCGTCGCCTCGGGCCTGCCGCTCGCCGACGGCGGGGCCGCGCTCGCCGTGGACGGCCTCATCGGCCGCGTCGACCTCGCCACCGGCCGCGCCTCGTCCGTCGCGCCGCTCCCGCCGGGCAGCGGCGAGTGCGCGCCGTTCCGCGCGGGCGACGCGCTGCTCGCCGTCTGCGCCGGCCCGGAGCGCGCGAGCGTCGTCGACCTCTCCAGCGACGCGCGCGCGCTCCGCGTCGAGCGCTCGTTCGAGCTCCTGCCCGAGCCGGCGCGGGCGACCGATCGCTTCGTCGGCGTCGACGGCGAGGCGCTCGGTTACGTCGGGCCATGCGAGGGGCCGCCGAGGCCGCGGATCGATCTCCGCGCGCTCTCTCAAGGGGCGATCGCCGGCGACGCGACGCAACAGAGCGCGGTGTTCTGCGTGCGGCGCGGGCCGGGGGACTGGGTCGAGCACCGCCTCGACGCGGCGGACGCAAGCGACGTCCTCGCCTGGATCCCGCGCCGCGGCGGGGGTGCGGTCGCCCTCATCGCGCGCCCCGGCACGTTCCTGCCGGACGGCGAGCGCGTCGAGGTGCGCGGCGCGCTGCGCGTCGTGCGGATCGCGCGGGGCGAGCCGCCGCTCCTCTGGCCTCCGTACGGCGAGGAGCGGGCGGAGCTGCTCTCGCGCGCGCTCGCCGTGCGCGCGGACGACGCCATCGAGGGCTGGCTCCCCGTGCACGGCTACGCGGCCGATCCCGCGCCGATCACGATCGACCCCGCCGGCCGGCTGCGCCGCCACGCCGTGCCGGCGCGCGCGCGCTCGATCGCGGCGTCGGGCCCCTTCGCGCTCGCCGAGACCGAGGACGGCGGGCTCTTCGAGACGATCGATCGAGGACAGCGGTGGGCGCCCGTCGCGCCGCCGCCCGGCGGCGGGGCCGCGCGCCTCGACGCCTGCTCGGCGGTGGGCTGCAGCCTCGGCACGCTCCTCCGGCTCGGGTGGGCGTCGGCCCCGCGCTCTGGCGGCGGCGGCGGCGTCGGAGGCCGCGCCGCGCCGCCGCCCGGCGCGGCGGTGGCGGAGCCGCCCCCTGCGCCACCCCGGCCCGACCGC
Organism: Sorangium sp. So ce281; assembly: GCF_051527395.1. NCBI lineage: Bacteria > Pseudomonadati > Myxococcota > Polyangiales > Polyangiaceae > Sorangium > Sorangium sp. So ce281. The sequence continues at coordinate 6,658,591 of NZ_CP150322.1, read as the reverse complement.
GACAGGGCGGCGCGGCCCCCGGCGCCGCCGCCCCTCGCGCGGCTCGCCTGCACCTTCGCGGGGCCGCTCGACGCCGCGCGCGTGCCGGAGTCGTCCGGGTTCGGCGCCGTCGCCGCGCCGCCCTCGCGCATGGCGGGCACGCTGCGGCTCGGCACCCTCGGGATGCTGGCGCTGCCGTCGTTCAACGTCGGCCTGCCGGGCAGCGTTGCCCGGTCGGGCAGCGGCGGCCTGCCGGGCGCCTCCTTGGCCGACGCGGAGCTCGCCTGGATCGCGCCGCTCGACCTGCGCGCCGAGATCCGCCGCGCCACCGTACCGCTCGCGAGCGCCGGGCTCCAGCTCGCGTACCGGCCGTACGAGGCGCCGATCGGGCTCGTCATCGATCGCGACGGTCGCGTGGCCCCGGTCGCGGCCGGCCCGGCGGAGGTGTGCCTCGCCGGCCTGCTGGACGCCGCGCGCGTCACGCGGCCGATCGGCGGCTGCGCCCCCCAGCCCGCGGTGGGCGTCGATCTCGGCGATCGGGCGGTGTTCCTGAGCCCGCGGCACGACGGCCTCGCGGTGAGCTCGGTCGATCTCCGCGGCGCGCGCGGCGAGGCTCCTCTCGCGCGGCCCGCGGGCGGCGGGCCGCCTCCGGCGATCCGGGAGCTCCACGTGCAGCGCACCGCGCGCGCGACGGCGGCGCAGCGGGCGCGCTTCGCCTTCGGCGCAGGCGCTCGCGCGGGCGCGCCCGTCTTCGTGGCGGTGGCCGGAGACGGCGGCGCGGTGCTCTCGGCGGTCGACCCCGTGCTCGGCACCCTGGGGCCCGAGGAGGCCCTCGCCCCGCTCGGCGCGCTCGGCGCGGGCGGCGACCCCGCGTGCGCGCCGCGCGCCGGAGAGGCGCGCGTGGTCCTGTCGTTCGACACGGAGATCGGCCTCGTGCCCGGCGCGCTGCCGGGGATCACCGCGGCCGGGACGGCCGGCGTCGCGGTGATTCGGTGGTCGCGCGAGCGCGCGTGCCTCGACGCCGTCGAGCTCGTCGTGCGCGACGAGCGCTACGAGGGCGGCCTCGGCTTCCACGAGCCGCCCGGCGCCGTGAAGAAGCTCATCGCGCGCTTCGCGGGGCCGACGCCCGCGGCGCCGCTCGGCGCGCACGGCGGGCCCGTCGATCGGCGCGGGCGCGGCGGGCTTGGCCCCGCGGCGGCGCGGCGGAGCGAGCCGGCGCAGGGCGCCGGCGGCGGCACGCTCGTGCTCGTCCTGTACGGCCAGGAGAGCCGGCAGCCGGTGCAGTGCAAGGCGGTCGTGGGCGGGCGCTGAGGCGCGTGCGCCAGCGGCGAGCGCGACGAGGTGCTCGCCGAAACCTCCGAAGAGCCAGCCGACGAAGCAGGCGTCCGGCGCTGCGGTACCCCACGGATCGTGTGCACCGAAAACGGCACCCACAACGTGGTTGCTATCGGCGCCGGGGGAATCTCGGCGCTCAAAGGCTACTTCATAGGACCAATCTGCAAGGCGCCGTAGGACTGAATATGAGCGAAAAAGATAGGGAAGGAAACGCGCCGGGCTCCGGCACGGAGGGAATGGGCGTCGCTTCGGCTCCGCGCGAGTCGCGACCGAGCGGAGCGCCAAGGAGCTCGCGACCGCCCTCGCGTGCGCCGGCAACATCATGGCTCTGCTCGCGGCGCCGCGGGTCCTTGCTCGCGTGTGCTCCGGGGCAAGGCGTCTGTCTGCTCGAGACGAGATCGCGAAGGCGATGATCACGTTGATCGAGCGAGAAATTAGCCGCCAAGGCGCCAAGGACGCCAAGGACGCCAAGAACAAACCACAATCTTGGCGTCCTTGGCGCGCTTGGCGGTTCAAATTCCTGTTCTTTTCTGGGGTTTCAACCCGTTTGTCGTTCTAGGCTGGTAGGACACAGCCGTCCGGTGGTCGCGGCACGGTCGTGAGCCCTAACGAGACCGCAATGCGCCGGTCCCGGTGAGGCGGCGTACCTCCGCGAGACCACCGTGCGGTGGTCCCGGCAAGGCGGCGGACCTCCACGAGACCGCCGCGCGGTCGTCCCGGCAAGGTGGCGGATCTCCACGAGACCACCGCGGGGTGGTCCCGGCAAGGTGGCGGACCCTCGCGAGACCGCCGTGCTGCGGTCGCCGCCGCGCCGTCCGCCATCGCTCGGCTGCGCCGGGCCATGCATGCGGTGCGGTGTGCGCAGGCGGAAGGCGCGCCCTGGCTGCTCGCACGGAACCTCTTCCCGGCCCCCTCGCCCAGCGCGTACTTTACAGTCGAGGACGCGCACCCAGCGAGGAGATGCGATGCCGAGAGCACCCGCAAAGAAGCAGCCCGCCGGCAAGAACAGCGACAAGAACAACCAGAAGACGCCCGCCGCGGCGCCTGACCGCGAAGGCGCCGCGCCCGCGCTCCCGGGCTCGGCCGAGGCAGCCGCCGAGTTCATGGAAGAAGCGCGGCGCATCCCCGCGCGCGAGATCCGCCCGCTCCGCGCGGACGTCGCGCTCGTCCACCACAACGTCCGCGCGGGGCTCGACGCGGTGGGGCCGCACGAGGCCGAGCTGCTGAAGCTGCCCGCTCCCTTCGACCTCGGCGCGATGAAGTCGCTCGGCCGGCTCGCCCTCGGCCTGGTCTATGCCGCGGCGCAGGTGGACCGCTCGTCGCCGGGCACCACGAAGAAGCTCCTCCAGCGCGCGCACGAGCTCCGCGACCTCCTGCTCAGCGCGGCGGTGGCCCTCATGAAGGCGGGCGTCCTGCCGGCCCAGCGCGTGAAGAAGATCATGGCAGGCAGCGGCGCGCGCGACATGGTGCAGGACTGCGTGGATCTCGCCCAGCTCTTCCGCGATCACGCCGCGCAGGTCAAAGGCAAGACCGCGATCACCAGGGCGCAGATCGACGAGACCGCGGCCACCGGCGATGAGCTCCTCTCGCTCCTCAAGCCCAAGGGGGCCAAGGCCAAGGCGCCGGAGCCCGTGAAGAGCGCGGTGGAGGCGCGCGATCGGCTCTGGACGCTCCTCGGCCGGCGTCACGAAGAGCAGCTCCGCCGCGCCGGCATGTGGCTGTGGATCGGCGAGGTCGACGCGCACGTGCCGCCGCTGCTCGCGCGCACCGCGCGCAAGGCGAAGAAGCCGAACGGCAGCGGCGCGTCCGGCAGCGACCGAGGCGGCGCGCCGGACGAGGGCTGATCCCGGTGCGGGCCAGGAAGTGACGCCCCGCGCGCTCGTCGCTGTCCTCGCCGCCGTCCTCGCCGCGTGCAGCGCCGCCCCGGAGCGCCCTCCGCGCCCTGCGCAGCCGCGGGCCGCGGCGCTCGCCGACCCGCTCCCGCTCTCGCCCGCGCGCTACGTCCTCACCGAGGACCTCGGCGTCCTCCTCGACGCCGCCGCCGGGGCCGGCGAACGCGCGCCCGCGCCCCGCCCGGAGCCCGCGCTCTTCGAAGGGCGCCGCGTGCGCCTCGATGGCGGCGTCGTGCTCGCCGACGCCCCCGCGGCCGAGCTGCTCCGCGGGTTCCGGTCGATCCCGGCGCGCCTCGGGGGCGGGTTCCTCCTGTGGTCCGAGGGCCGCGTCTACCGCGCCGCCGACTTCCTCGGCGGGCTCACGCCCATCGCCGACGTCGGCGCCCCCGGCGGCGCGCGGCCGTACCTCGACGCGATCCTCCTGCGCAGCGATCGGGGGCTCCTCGAGATCGATCCCTCCACGCTCGCCGTTCGCCGCTTCGGCGCCGCGGGCGTGGTCGACGCGGTGGCCGTCGACGCGCGCCGCGCGGCGCGCCTCGACCTGTTCGGCCGCGCCTCGGTCACCCTCGACGGGGGCGCCACCTGGATCGACGTGCTCGAGACGCGCGGGCTCGCCACGTCGCTCCTCGAGGAGCAGGACGGCGGCAGCGCTGTCGCGCTCCTCGGTCCGCTGGGCGGCGCCGCGCTCCGCGTGAGCGCCGCCGGCCTCGTACCCGCGGCGCCCGCGCCGCCGCAGGCCGGGCCGAGCGCCTCGCTCTCGCTCCCGCCTGCGCGGGACCCCTCGCTCGGCGCCTCCTCGGTCCGCGCGCTCGCTCCAGCGGGGCTCGCGCTGGCCGCGGCGACCGGCGCGCTCCTCCCGGGCGGCCGGTTGCTCGTCGCTCGCGACGGCGGCCTCGTCGTGTTCGCGGCGGCGACCGCCCAGCCCCTCGCGGAGGCGGAGATCGAGAGCCTCGACCCGAGCTATGCGCGCTGCCAGCCGTTCCGGTCGGGCGGCGACGTCTTGCTCGCGTGCGCGCACGAGGCCGCCCAGGTGCTCCGGCTCGAGACGACGCTCTCCGCGCCACGCCTGGAGGCCACGTTCCCGCCCCGCAACCGAGGCCCCGATCCGATCGCGAGCCCGCCGGGCGCGTTCGTCGGCGACGATCGCGGTCGCCTCGCCTTCATCGGCCGGTGCGGCAGCGTCCCCCCTGGGCTCCACGACTTTCCGGAGAGCCCGGGAGACGCCGGCCCGACGGACGACGAGGCGCCGTGGCTCCCGCGCTTCGCGCGGCTTTCGCCGGACGAGCCGCGAGAGGACGCCGCGCGCCGCGAGCCCGCGGAGGAAGGCGTTGCGCGCGTGTGCGTGCGCGTCGGCGGCGGCCGCTGGGTCGAGCGCCGGATCGAGGGCGAGGACGCCGACCGCCTCTACCGCTGGATCGCCGGCGAGCGCGGGACCGTCACCGCGCTCGTGCTGGAGGCGCCGGAGGGGCCGCGGCCGCGGGCCTCCGAGGAAGAAGAGGAAGAAGAGGAGGAAGAGAGCCGGACCCCCGAGGGCGAGGAGGAGGACGGCGCGCCGCGGGGATCGCCTCCCGGCCCCCCCGCGCGCGGGCGCGACCGTCGTCCTGCGGGTCCGCCCGAGGGCGTCCGCGTGGTCCGCGTGCGCGATCGCGACCCGGCGCTCGCGGGCGGCGCCTTCCCGGCGCTCGCGGGCGGCGCCTTCCCGGGGTCCGCCGGCGCCGCATCGCCGCGCCTCGTCGACACCGATTTCTGGGAGGACGACGACGGCGCCGTGCGCGGCTGGCTGCACCTGCCCGAGGAGGCCGACGGCGTCTCGCCCGCCCGCGAGGCGCTGCCGGAGGCGGGCTCACCCGCGCGCGCCCGTCGCGCGGCGCGGCTGCTCTCGCGCCGCCGCGGCGGCCGCATCGCCGGCCTGCGCATCGACGCGCGCGGCGGTGTCACGGTCTTTCCCCTCCCGGCCGGCGTCCAGAACGTCGTCGTCGGCGGGCGGTTCGCGCTCGCCGCCACCGGCGACGACCCGCCGGCCTTCTTCGAGTCGACCGACGGCGGCCGCTCGTGGCGCCCGGCCGAGGGCCCGCCCGCACGCCAGATCGAGCCTCCCTTCGACGAGGGCGCCCCCTTCGCCTGCTCCCCGATCGGCTGCGCGATGGGCGAGCACGGCCTCGTCCGCCTCGGCTGGGGCGGCCCTCCGCCCTCGCCGCGCAGCGCGCCGCCGCCCTTCGCTCCTGCGGTGAACCCGGCGCTCCGCGCCGCGTCTCCGCCGCTCGTCTTCTGCCGCCTCGACGACGACCCCTCGTCCTTCCCGCCGCCGTCGGCCGCCCCGGCGCCGCCCCCCTCGGGTCGCCGCGCTCCCCGGGGCACGCCCGCGGCAGGGGGCGAGCCCGCGGCGGCCCGCCCGCCCGGCGGCGCGCCCCCCGTCGTCTCGCTGTCGACCGCCCCGTCCTCGCCCCTGGGTGCGTTTCGCGACGGCACCTTCACCGCGAGCGTGCTCCTGCCGTTCGCGCGCGCCGGAGCGCCGCGCCGCCTGTCGCTCCGCGACGGCTCGCTCGGCGCGGCGTCCGGCGACATCGTCCCCGTGCTGCTCGCGCCCGGCGCCAGGGCGCCCGCGGATCTGCTGCTGCTGTTCGACGCGAGCGGCCCGCACGGGCGGCGCGGCCTCCGCGTGCGCGCGGGCGCCGAGCCCCCGGCGCTCCTGCCGTTCGACCACGCCGGCACGATCGCCGCCGCGGTCGAGCTGCCGGGCGGCGAGCTGCTCGCCCTCGACGCCGGGAGGCGCAGCTTCGTCGTCGCCGTGCGGCAGGGCGCCTTCCCGGCGTTCGGGCTCGCGCGTGTCCCCGAGCTCGCGGGCGCCCGCCTCACCCTGGGCCGCCGGCTCGACGCCCCTTTCGTGGCCCTCGTCGGCTACTCCGTCGCTTCCGGGGAGGTGGTCGCGGGGCCGATCGACGTCGCCCGTGGCCAGATCGGTCCGCTCGAGCCGCTCGGGACCCTCGCGTCGCTCGCGGAGGTGGGCGCCGGCGGCTGCGGCGGCGCGCGACCGTCGCACCGGTTCATCGCCGAGCTGCCCGCCGCGCTGCGGGTGGCCTCGAGGAGCGGGGCGCCGCTGTTCGAGGGGGACGCCCCCGCGTCCGCGCTGCTCTCCGGCGGCGGCGGCGCCCTGTGCGTCGAGGCGATCGAGATCCGCGCCGCGGCCCGGGGCGGGCTGGACCTCGGTGTGGTCTTCGGCCCCGACGGCGCCGCCGCGCTCCGCGACGGCGGGGGCGGCGGCGGCGTGAGGCTCCGCTGCGAGCTCATACGAAACCGGCCATGACGGGCGGCGAGCATCCGGAGATTCCGCGTCGGCGGGCCTCTCGTGCTAGGGTCCGCCAATGCCCGCCCTTCGATCCTTGGCTCTGCCGATCGCGGTGGCCGCGTCGATGCTCGCGCTGAACGCATGCTCTGAGCGGCCCACCAGCTTCCCCGATCGCGACGGTGTCATCGCCGCCCAGGCCGAGTGGTGCTCCGCGCTCGCCAAGCTCCAGCGCACCGGTGCGTCCTGGGAGCACCTCAACGCGTGCAAGGCCGCCTACCCGACCTCGTCGCCCACGTACCTCCGCGCGATGACGAGCTGCTTCTCGCGCCGCATGGAGGCCGCCACCGAGAGCTCGCCGGACCGGAGCCAGATCATCCTGGAGTGCAACGACGAGGTGGCCGTCAAGCTCAACCCGGACGAGCCCACGGCGGCGCCGGTCATCGAGTCCCGCTGCGCGCGCATGGCCCGCTGCGAGCGGGTGCCCGTCCCCGCGTGCAAGAGCGCGTTCAGCAAGCTCGAGGGGGCCCAGCGCGCGATGTTCACCACCATCTACAACGCCGCCGGCCGCTACGAGATCGTCGACTGCCTCGAGAACGCGAGCTGCACCGACAACGAGGAGGCGGGCCGCCAGGCCTGTTACAAGCCCACCTCCGACGCGCTGCTCTGGTTCCCGGACTGAGCCCCGCGCGCTCGCGGTCGTCGCCTCGTCCACGCTGGCGGTGATCTTCTCGTCCACGTCGCCGGTCCTCTTCGTCCGCGCCGCCGGCCCTCTCGTCCGCGTCTCGTTGCCACGAAATCCCTGGTAGCGTGCCGCGCATGCGAACCGCCCGATCTCGAACCGGTCCCCTGTCTCAGCTCGGCGCGCGGCGTCCGCGCGCCGAGCGTCCCCACGCCCGCCCCGCCGCGACCCGGCCCGGCGCGGCGCGCCGCCTCTTCCTCGCCGCGCGCGTCGTCGCCGCCGCGCTCGCGCTGATCGGGGCGTGGCTGCCCGCGAGCGCCGCGCACGCGGCGGGCACCGTCACCATCGTCGACCGCTCGCCCAAGGAGGACAGCGGCCGATGGAAGCTCAAGATGACGATGAACTACGGAGGGATGCCGCACCTCGGGCACATCCCGATGCTGTTCTCGTTCACGCCGACGATGCACTACGAGCGAGCGCTCACCGACAAGTCGCCCGAGACCCCGGTCCTCGTCCGCATCCCGCTCCAGAACCAGCAGTCGATCAACGAGAGCATGGACGTCGGCTTCTCCGACGGCAGCGGCAAGGTCTTCGCGATCACCAAGTTCGACTTCGTCCTCCGGCGCGATCGTGGCTTCGAGGCCGGCGAGTACGAGCTCGTGATCAAGCGCGCGAGCGACGGCGTGCAGATGGGGCAGAAGCAGAAGATCACCCTGCAGGGCGACAACCCCGTCATCGATCGCCGCGCGATCGTCTTCAGCGGCGAGAAGAAAAAGAAGGACGAGAAGGCGGACAAGGCCGAGGCCGGGAAGAGCGACGAGCCCGCCCAGGATGAGGCGTCCGAGGGCGCGCCCGCGGAGGGCGCCGACGAGGCGGAGGCGCCCGTCGACGACGCGCCGCCGGACGAGGCGCCGCCGCCGGTGGAGCCCAAGCAGGGCGGCTGCGGCTGCCGGCTCTCGCCCGACGAGGCCGCGACGCCCCTCGCCCTGCCGCTCGTCGCCCTCGGCGCGGCCGCCGCGCTCGCGCGAAGGCGCGGCGAGCGCCGCGCGCGCCGCGCCTGACGGCGCCCGCGCCGCGAGCGCCCGCGCCGCGAGCGCCCGGGATCGGGCGAGGCGGCCTCTGTGCTGGACGTTTCGCGCGCGGCCTGGGCCGGCCGCGCCTGCAGCACATCGTGATCGCGCTTGCAGGGACCACCCGAGCGCGCAGACAATCCCCGGCCGACGCCCGCTGTCCGCGACTCCCTCGCGGGCCCCGCCGTCCCCAATCCAATCGATGAGCTCCCTAGTCCCTGCCCACCAGCACCCCCTGCTGTACGCGATCTTCGTGCGCGTGTGGCTCCACGAGCTCTCGCGCGCCGCCAAGGCCAGGGTGACGCTCGCCAGCGTGCCCGACGCGGCGCTCGACCGGCTCGCCGCGCTCGGGGTCGACTACGTGCACCTGATGGGCGTCTGGACGCTCGGCGAGGAGGGCCCGCGCCGCTCGCTCACCGATCCCGACCTGCGCGCCGAGTACGACCGCGTGCTGCCGGACTGGACCGAGGCCGACGTGGCCGGCTCCCCGTTCGCTGTCGCGCGCTACGAGGTGAACCCCGCGTTCGGCGGCGACGCCGGCCTCGCGGATCTGCGCCGGCGCCTCGCGGCGCGGGGCATCGGGGTCATCCTCGACTTCGTGCCCAACCACGTCGCGCGCGATCACCACTGGGTGAAGGAGAAGCCCGAGTTCTTCATCGCCGGCGACGACGGCGCCCCGCTCAGCGGGCGCGACCCCTACATCCCGCCGTGGCCCGACACGGCCCAGCTCGACTACCGCCTCGCGGCGACGCGCGCCGCGTCCGTCGAGGCGCTCCGCGGCGTCGCGTCGCGGTGCGACGGCGTCCGCTGCGACATGGCGGTGCTGGTGCTCGACGACGTCTTCCGGCGCACGTGGTCCAAGCGCCCGCCGGTGGAGCGAAAGGCCGAGGCCACCGGCGAGTTCTGGGCCGAGGCCATCGACGCCGTCCGCCGCGACCACCCGAGCTTCGTCTTCATCGCCGAGGCCTTCTGGGACCTGGAGTGGCGCCTGCAGATGCTCGGGTTCGACTACACCTTCGACAAGAGCCTTTACGATCGGCTGAGCCACGCCTCCGCGTCGTCGGTCCGCGGCCACCTCGCGGCGACGCCCGACTACCAGCGGCGGAGCGTCCGCTTCATCGAGCACCACGACGAGCCGCGCATCGCCGCCGTGCTCCCCCCGGATCGGCGCCGGGCCGCCGAGTTCATCGCGGCGACGGTGCCCGGGATGCGGTTCATCCACCACGGCCAGCTCGAGGGGCGGACGGTGCGCGCCTCGCTGCACCTCGCCCGCGCCCCCGAGGAGCCGGTCGATCAGGCCTGCCTCGCCTTCCACGAGCGGCTGCTCGCGGCCGTGCGCCGCCCCATCCTGCGCACCGGGAGCTTCGCCACGCTCACCGCGCGCGGGCCGGGCGCCGACGCGTTCGTCGCCTACCGGTGGGAGCCGCTCCCGGCCTGCGGCGCGCCCCGGAGCGCGGCGCCCCTCGTGGCCGTGATCAACTTCGCCCCGTCGCGCAGCGGGTGCCGCATCCCGCTCGACATCGCCGGCATCGCCGGCCGCAAGGTCCTGCTCGCCGACCTCATGACCGGCAACGAGCACCCGCGTGACGGCGACGAGCTCGTCGATCTGTCGCGCGGCCTCGGCGTCGAGCTCCCCGCGTACGGCATCCACCTCTTCGAGATCCGGCACTGAGGCGCGCTTCGCGCCCGGGTCGTCCAGGGCTCTTGGAGATCCTGATGTCCGATCCTGGCGCGGGCGCGCCCCTCCGCCTCATCACCATTCCCTGGAGCCACTTCTGCGAGAAGGCGCGGTGGGCGCTCGATCGCGCCGGCGCGCGGTACCGGGAGGACGCCTACCTCCCGCTCGCCCACGCGCTCCCTTCGCTGAGGGCCGGCGGGCGCCGCTCCGTCCCGGTGCTCGTCTCGCCGGCGGGCGTGCTCGCCGACTCGACCGACATCCTGCGCTACGCCGACACGCTCGTGCCGCCGGAGCGCGCGCTCTTCTTCCAGGGTCCCCGCGAGCCCGACGCGGGCCGCGCCGAGGTCGAGGCGCTCGAGCAGCGCTTCGACGCCGACCTCGGCCCCGCGACCCGCCGCGTCGCGTACTTTCACCTCCTGCCCGACGCGGAGGGCGCGTTCGCCCTGATGGGCGGGTCGTTCCGCTCGCTCGAGGGCGCCGGCGCGGCGCCGCCCTGGTGGTTCGGGCGCGGCACCTTCCGCGCTTACTACCCGGTCGCGCGGGCGGTCATGAAGCGCGTCATGCGCATCGACGCCGCGTCCGCCGAGCGCTCGCGAGGCAAGCTCCGCGCGGTCTTCGACGCGGTGAACGAGCGCCTGCGCGACGGGCGCCCGTACCTCGTCGGAGACCGCTTCTCGGCCGCCGATCTCACCTTCGCCGCGCTCGCCGCGCCGCTGCTCGCGCCCGAGCACCACCCGTCGCCGCTCCCGCCGCCCTCCGAGCTGCCGCCCGAGCTCCGCGCGCTCGCCGAAGGGCTCCGCGGCGAGCCGGCCGGCGCCTTTGCCCTGCGCATGTACCGCGAGCACCGGCGCGCGAGGCCCGGGCGAAGCGCCGGCGGGTGACGCTCGACGCCGCCCGGCCGCGGGCCGGCGCGCTCGCGCGAGCGGCGCGCTCACGCGAGCGCCGGCACGCCCGCGATGAGATCCCGCGCCGCAGGCCCTGCCTTCAGCGGGTCGCGGTGCGCGCCGAAGTGCCGCGCGTGATCCCGGATCGCGCCGATCGCGGCCTCGGGGGCGAGGCCGTGCCGGGCGCGCAGCCACGCTGCCAGCACGACGCCCGCGCGGCCCGCGCCGGACGCGCAGTGCACGACGGCGGGCGCGCCGCTCGACTCGGCGCGCCTGAGGGCGTCGAGCGCGCGCTCCAGCGCGCCGGGCGAGGGGAGCGCGCCGCCGTCGAGCGGCACGTGCGTCACCCGGAGGAACTCGCGCTGGTAGCGGCCAAGGAGCGGGATCCGGTGGAGCGCCAGCTCTCCCTCGTCGAGCAGGCAGAGCACCTCGCGCATCCCGTGCCGCGCCATGAAGGCGAGCCACGCCTCGACGGGCGCGTCGCTCGGATCCGGGTGAGCTGCCGGGCTCGGCGGCGCGACCACGGACGAGCGGATCCCGGAAGCCGACCAGCTCGCCGTCCCGAAGCCGGGCCGCTCCGCGCCGTGGACGATCCGGTCGAGCGGCGACGCGGGCGCGAAGTTGAAGGGGGCCGGCGTCGCCTGCTCGTGCGCGCTCCGGTAGAACAGCTCGAACTCCGCGACCGACGCCTCGAGCTCGGGGTCGTCGATGGAGCCTGGCCGCACGCGCCGCACCTCGGCGATGGCCTCGGCCGCCGGCCTGCCGAGCGACACGAGGCGGCACGCCAGCACGACGCCGGTGCGCCCGACGCCGCCCTCCCCGTGGACGGCGATCGGCCGCGGCGCCCGGTCGAGGAACGCCACGGCGCGGAGGAGGTCCACGCTCGGGATGCGCGTGAAGTCGGCGAGCGGGCAATGCAGGTGGATGAGCGGGCCCACCGCCGCAGGCGGCGGCGCCCGACGCGAGAGCGACACCAGGCTGCGGAAGCCGAGCTCCGCGAGCTCCTCGACCGCCTGGGGCGCGTGGGGATAGGCCATGCCGGCGAGCTCGCCGGGGATCACGAACGAGAAATTTTCGAGCTCACTCATGGCCATCGCTCAGTGCGCAGGAGGTCGTGGCGCGCGCCTCGGGGTGGGGCATCCGTCTGCACCTCACCTCGAGGTCGCAGCTCGTCGCAGCGCTTCGCCGCCTCGCGCTGCGAGGCGACCGGGAGCGGCTGCTCCGGGCCGTCGGGCGGCGGCCGCTCGTCCGTCCTGCGGGCGAGCGGGGCGCCGGGCGGGCGGCGGCGGCGAGGCCGAGGACCGCCGAGAGCGTGGGCCTGGGCGCAAGGGCATTCCTCATGGTGGGTGAGCATTGTAACGGCAGTTCACCGCCGCATGGCAGCCGTCACCGCGGGGCGGTTCGCCCAGGTAGCGCCGACCCGCGCGAATCGCGGACGGTACGGGTGAATCGCGGACGGCGCGGGGAGCTGGATGGTGCGGCTGACTCCGGAGGGGCGGCTCGCCGGGGCCGCGCCCCGACGATCGCACGTCGCTCCTGGTTCCCTCGGCACGGTCCGGCGTGTATGAAGGGCCCGTGGTCCGCTTTGCCCTCGCCCCGACGGCCATCGCGCGTCCGCTGATGCTCGTCGCGCTCGGGCTGGGCGCGGCGCGCAGCGGCGCCATGCGCTCGCTCGGCGCGAGCCGCCCGCGGCGGGCGGTGACGGGGGAGACCGCGGCCGATCCGGGCGCCCTGCTGGAGTGCTTCGAGCCGCTCCGGAGGTGGCTCGAGGAGCAGAACGAGCGTGAAGTCTGTGGGTGGTAACTGAGCGTGGGTGAGCGTAGGTGAGCTGTGCGCGTCTTCGTCGCCGTTGATCCGGGAGCCGAGCTCCTCGCCAAGGTCGGAGATCTCCTGCGGGAGATCTCGCCGCGGGCTCCGTCCGCCAAGTGGGTGGAGCCTGCCGGGCTGCATATCACGCTCGCCTTCATGGGCGAGATCGGAGAGGAGCGCCTGCCGCTCGTCATCGCCGCGGCCGGGAGCGTCGCCGCGTTCCACAGGCCGCTCACGTTGCGCATCGAGAAGGGCGGCGCGTTCGGAACGCGGCGTCGCCCGCGCGTGCTCTGGCTCGGCGTGGGCGGCGCGGTAGGCGCCCTCACCGCGATCCACCGCGACCTGGAGCAGACGCTCTCGATGTCGACGGGCTACGTCCCCGAGGACCGGCCGTTCGAGCCGCACCTCACCCTCGCCCGCTCGCGCGATCCGCGCGGCGATCCGGCGCTCGACGCCTGCGCTCAGGCGGTCGGCAGCGTCGACTTCGGCGAGACGCGGATCGAGGAGATCATCGTCTACCAGAGCGAGCTGACGCCGAAGGGGGCGCGCTACACGGCGCTCGCGCGCGTGCCGCTCGAAGGGATCGGCGCCCCCGAGCCGGCGCGCTGAGCGTCGTCTCCGTGGAGGCGCTGCGCTCCGTCCCTCGAGGAGGACGGCGTCTCGCTCGGGCTCCTCAGCGCTTGCGCGGCCCGGCCGGAGGGATGAGCCCGAGGCGCACCGCCTCCTTGTAGGTGAACGATCGGCTCAGCCCGAGCAGCCGTCCGGCCGTCGCCGCGTTGCCGCCTGCTGCCCGGAACGCTCGGGCGAACGCCTCGCGGCGGGCCCTCTCGAGCGCCTCTGCCAGCGGCTCCACGGGCTGCCCCAGCGGCGCGTCCGCGAGCCGCAGCCGCTCCCCGGGGAGCTCGATCCGCGGGGCGAGCGGGCGCTCCGGCGCGGCGCCGTCGATGTCGTCGAGATCCTCGCGCCGCACGATGAGCGCCCTGCCGGCCGCGCTCTTGCCCTCCGCGATCGTCCGGCGAAGCACGGCGCGCTCCACGGCGTTCTTCAGCTCGCGGACGTTGCCCGGCCACGCTCCCTGCGCGAGCGCGCCCAGCGCCGCCTCGGTGAAGCCCACCCGCCCCGCGCCGAGCTCGGCCGCGAGCTCGGCGGCGAAGCGCTCGCAGAGGGCGGGGATGTCCTCGCGCCGCTCGCGCAGGGGCGGCACGCAGATCGGGTAGACCCAGAGCCGATGGAACAGATCGGCGCGAAAGCGCCCCTCGGCGACCTCCCGCCGGAGATCGCGGTTCGTGGCCGCGACGACCCGCGCGTCGACGCGGCGCGCCCGGTCCTCGCCCACGGGCTGGATCTCCCCCTCCTGCAGCGCGCGCAGGAGCTGCGCCTGGGCCGAGAGCGGGAGCTCGCCGATCTCGTCGAGGAAGATCGTCCCGCCGTGCGCCGCCTCGAACCTGCCAGCGCGCGCGGCCGTGGCGCCGGTGAACGCGCCTCTCCTGTGGCCGAAGAGCTCCGATTCGACGAGCTGCGCGGGGAGCGCCGCGCAGTTGACGATCACGAGCGCCCGGCTCGCCCGGGGCGATCGCTCGTGCAGCGCGCGGGCGACGAGCTCTTTCCCCACGCCCGTCTCGCCCGTGACGAGCACCGGCACCGACAGCGGGGCGAGCACCGCGATCTCGCGCTCGATCCGCTGCATCCCGGCCGGGCGGCTCGCCGGCGCGCTGCGGCTCGACGCCGGGCCGATCGCGCGGCGCGCCTCCGGGCTGGCGTCGAGCGACCCGGCGCCGGCGTCGAGCCGCAGCGCGCCGGCGCAGAGCCCCGCGAACACGCGCGCGTCCTCGTCGCGCAGGCCGCGGAGGCCGTGGGGATCGCAGGCGTCCAGCGTCAGCAGCCCGGCGAGGCGGCCCTGCACGTGCAGCGGCACGGCCATGCAGGCGTGGATCGGATGGATCTCTCCGGGGTTACCGAGCAGCCAGCCGCTGTAGGGGTCAGGCTCGCTCGGGTCGAGGAACCGGATCGGCCCGGCCGCCTGCGTCGCCCTGTGGAGCCGCGGGTGCTCCGCGGGCCGGAAGCTCATCCCCAGGGCGGCCGGCGACAGCCCGATCTGCGCGGCGACGCCGACCGAGCCGTCCTCCGCCGCCGTGAGCACCGAGAGCGCGTCCGCCGCCGTCACCCGCGCGAGCGCGCGCAGGATCCGCTGCAGCGCCTCGTCGCGGGCGGGCGCTTCGGACAGGCTGAGCACGGCGTCGAGCAGGGTCACGCGGGTTCCTCGAGGAGACGGAGGCGACGGAGGTTTCCTGTCGGAGACACCGGCAGGAGACACCGTGGGGTGCAGCGGAGCAAGGCGCGCGTCGGGGCGGCGCGCGGGTGGGCGCCGCCGGAGCGGCAGCCCTCGGCAGCCGGCGGCGGTTTCCCACGGGAAACCGCCGCCCGTCGCCGGGCGCGCCGACCCGGCGAGGATCGGCGCGATCCTCGGAGAAACGCCCCTGGCACGGCCCGTGCGAACGTTAACGTTCTGGCGCGCGCCGATGGGCGAATCGACCGCCGACGACGGGTAGCACGGGCACGGCGCCCGTGCCTGGAGGTTTGTCATGGGATTGAACGTTGGCTTGCTGCGGGAGAGCTTCGAGCTCGTGATCGAGAGGGCGCCCGACCTCACGCACCGTTTCTACGGGATCCTGTTCTCTCGGTATCCGCAGGTGAAGCCGCTCTTCGGGCGCAATAGCCAGGAGCAGCAGGAGAAGATGCTCACCGAGGCGCTCGCCGCGGTCATCGACCGGCTGGAGGACGCGTCGTGGCTCGAGGAGAAGCTCATGGCGATGGGGGCAAAGCACGTCGACTACGGCGTCACGGACGCGATGTACCCCTGGGTCGCCGACGCGTTGATCTCCGCGATGGCCGAGGCCGCGGCCGCGGACTGGTCCCCGGCGCACCAGGATGCGTGGGCCGACGCGCTCGGCGCGATCGCCTCGCTCATGCAGCGCGGGGCGAGGGAGTACGGCGGCGCGAGGCCCGACGCGCCGCCCCCCGCGGCGCACGCGGGCGGCTAGCTCTACCGCGGGAAGTCGGCCGGCGGCGTCACTCCCCCATCGCCTTCACGACGACGCGCTTGCGCCGGCCGCCGTCGAACTCCGCGTAGAAGATCTGCTGCCAGGGCCCGAGATCGAGCTTCCCCGCGGTGATGGGCACGATCACCTGGTGGTGCACGAGGATCGATTTGAGGTGAGCGTCGCCGTTGTCCTCGCCGGTCCTGTGGTGCTTGTAGTCGGGCCCCTCGGGGGCGAGCTGCTGGAGCCACGCCCAGATGTCCTCCCAGAGGCCCGGCTCGTGGTCGTTCACGAACACGCCTGCGGTGATGTGCATGGCGCTCACGAGGACCATGCCCTCCTGGATGTCGCTCGCGGCGACGACGGCCGCGACGCGCTCGGTGACGTTGATGAGCTCGCGCCTGGCCTTCGTCTCGAAGTAGAAATAGTCGGTCTTCGACTTCATGGCTTCTCCCCGGCGCGGGTCACGGAGCGTGACGGAGCGCCTGTGATCGACGATCGCGCCGCGTTCAGGGATAGAGCCGCTCGACGCGCCAGCCGTCGCCGTGGCGGACGTACACCACGCGGTCGTGCAGGCGGTTCTCCTGGCCGTACCAGAACTCGACGCGCTCCGGCACCACCCGGTAGCCGCCCCAGAACTCCGGCCGAGGCACCGGCCGGCCCTCGAAGCGGCGCTCGATCTCGCGCACCCGATCGAGGAGCGCCTCGCGCGAGGGCAGCGGCGCGCTCTGCCGGGACGCCCACGCGCCGATCTGGCTGCCCCGCCCGCGGGTCTCGAAGTAGGCGTCCGACTCCGCGTCGCTGACCCGCTCGATCCGCCCCTCGACGCGGATCTGCTCCGCGGCCTTCGCCCAGTGGATGCACAGCGCGGCGAACGGGTTCGCCGCGAGATCCGTCGACTTGCGGCTCTCGTAGTTGGTGAAGAACACGAACCCGCGATCGTCGATGCCCTTCAGCAGCACCATCCGCGCCGAGGGGCGCCCGGACGCGTCCGCCGTGGCCAGCGTCATGGCGGTCGCGTCGGTCGGTTCGGTGGTTTGCCGCTGCTCGAGGAGCTCGCGCGCGAGGACGAACGGATCGGTCGGCTCGGTGATCATGGTGAAACGGTGCTCATGGTGAAATTGCGTCATGCATATACAAGCAGAGCGCGCCGCTGGCGAATCCGCGATGCGCGCGAGCTCGGGTGGCCGTTGGCCGGGTGGCAATGGCGGCGCGGCGGCTTCCCTCGCCCTCGCTGATTTCCGGCAAAGCTCGCGTTGTCGCGCACGCGCTGTTTTGATACTAGCGGAGGGGCGGAGCGAGGGCGTGCATGGTCGTACCGGTGAGCGTGGGGGACGTCCTCGCGGAGAAATACGAGGTCGAGCGCGTCCTCGGTGAAGGCGGGATGGGCGTGGTCGTCGCCGCCCGCCATCTCCTGCTCGGCGAGCGGGTCGCCATCAAGTTCCTGCGGCCCCAGGCCCGCGAGCGCGCGGACCTCGTCGCCCGCTTCCTGCGCGAGGGGCAGGTCGCGGCGCGGATCCGGAGCGAGCACGTGACGCGCGTGTACGACGTCGGCACGCTCGCGCACGGCGAGCCTTACCTCGTGATGGAGTACCTCGAGGGGACCGACCTCAAGGCCGTCCTGCTCGATCGCGGGCCGCTCCCGGTCGCGCTCGCCTGCGACTACCTGCTCCAGGCGTGCGACGCGCTCGCGGAGGCGCATGCGCTCGGCATCATCCATCGGGACCTGAAGCCGGGCAACCTGTTCCTGACCCAGCGGGCCGACGGCAGCCCGCTCATCAAGGTCATCGACTTCGGCATCTCCAAGATGGCCCTCGCGGCGGAGGCGACCGCGCCCAAGGCGCACGACATGACCGAGAGCTCGACGATGCTGGGCTCGCCGTTCTACATGGCGCCCGAGCAGATGGTCTCCTCGAAGAGCGTCGATGTGCGGGCCGACATCTGGTCGATGGGCGCCATGCTCTATCAGCTGCTCACGGGCGCCGTCCCCTT
Organism: Sorangium sp. So ce281; assembly: GCF_051527395.1. Classification (NCBI taxonomy): domain Bacteria; kingdom Pseudomonadati; phylum Myxococcota; order Polyangiales; family Polyangiaceae; genus Sorangium; species Sorangium sp. So ce281. The sequence goes on along the minus strand of NZ_CP150322.1, from coordinate 6,640,949 downwards.
CCGGGGCGACTCCCCGATGGCCATCTACGACCGCATCCTGGAGGGGCCGCCTCGGCTCGACACGCAGCGGCCCGACGTGCCCGAGCGCCTCGGCTGGGTGGTCCAGCGCTGCCTCCAGAAGAGCCCTGCCGATCGCTTCGGCAACATCGCCGAGCTCGCCGCCGAGCTCGCTCGGTTCGCGCCGCCGCACGCGCAGCACCTGGCCGATCGCGCCGCGCGCGTGCTGCAGATCCGCCTCGACGCGGGCGCCGAGGCGGGCCGCGCGCCTGGGCCGCCCCGGCGCTCGAGCTCCACGTCGCCAGGGCCCGCCGGCGGGAGGCCGTCGTCCAGCGACCCGGATGGGAAGGGCGTGGCGGCCAGCTCCGCGTGGGCTGGCGCGCCCACGGCGCTCCTCTCGGACGGCGCGGCGACGGATCGCTCCTGGGGCGGCACGCGCGCCTCGTCGGGCCAGGGCGGCGGGGCGCGCGCCCTGGGGATCGCGGCGGCCCTCGCGGCGGCGCTCGTGGGCGCCGCGGGGCTCGCCTGGCTCGTGTGGTTCGCGCTCCGCGTCCCCGCGTCGGGTGTGGCGCCGCTCGCCGCGTCGGCGCCCTCGGAGGCGCCGCTTTCGCCGGAGGCACCCTCGCGCGACGCGGCGGCGCCCGCGGCCGATCTGGCTGCGGGCAAGGCGGCCGAGCTCCTCGACGGCGGCCCTGCGCCGCCGCCTCAAGCGCCCGTGTCCGAGGTCGCTACCGCGCGGCCGACCGCGAGCGGGCCTGCTGCGCCGCGGCCGCCGGGGTCGTCGAAGGGCGCGCGGCCGTCGGGGCGGCCCCCGCCGCCGACCCGCCCCACATCGACCGCGCCGCAAGACTTCTTTTCCGATCCGCGATGACGTCCCGTGAGCCCAGGAGAGGTGCCGTCTTGCTTTCCCATCGTCGTCTCTCGAGCTCCTGTCCGGCGTCCGGCTGCCCTGCTGCGGTCTCCCGCGCGCCGCTCTCCGGGTCGGGTCGCCGTCGAGCGGTGGCGCTCCTGTCGGCGCTCGTTGCGCTCGCCTCGCGCGCGCCGGCCGCGGGCGCCGCCGAGCCGACCCGGGAGGAGCGCGCCGCCGCGGTCGCGCTGTTCGACGAGGGCCGCGCGCTGATGGCCGCGGGGAACCACGCCGAGGCCTGTCCGAAGTTCGCCGAGAGCCATGCGATCGACCCGGGCATCGGCACCCTCTTCAACCTCTCCGACTGCTACGAGCGCACCGGCAAGCTCGCGACGGCGTGGATCGGCTTCCGCGACGTCGCGGCCGCCTCGCTCTCGGCCGGGCAGACGGAGCGCGAGCGGGTGGCGCGCGCCCGGGCCGCCGCGCTCGAGCCGCGGCTCTCCCGCCTGCAGATCGTGGTCCCGCCGGCGGCGTCGATCGCGGGGCTGGGCCTCACGCGGGACGGGGTCGCTGTGGGCAGGGCGCTCTGGGGGACGGCGGTGCCGCTCGACCCGGGCGAGCATCGGATCGCCGCCGCCGCGCCTGGGTACGAGCCGTGGGAGCTGAAGGTCACGATCGACAAGCCGGGCGTGGTGAGCGTCACGGTGCCGGCGCTCGAGCGCGCCACGGAGCCGGCCTCCGCCCCGGGATCGAGCGGCGCGCCGCCGCCTCCGGTCCGTCCGCCGGCGAGCGACCCGCCTTCGGCGCAGGGCGGGACCATCCGCAAGCCGCTCGGCATGGTGGGGGTCGGGCTCGGCGTGGTCGGGCTCGGCGTCGGCACGGCGCTCGGCTTCATGGCGAAATCGACGTTCGACAAGGCCACCGACGGCGGCCATTGCGACGAGGCGGGCCGCTGCGTCGATCAGACGGGCCTCGATCTGCGCGACGACGCGGTGGCGAAGGGCAACATCGGGACGGCGGTGTTCATCGCGGGCGCGGCCCTCGCCGTGGGCGGGGCGATCCTCTGGATCACCGCGCCGTCTGCGCCTGACGCCGCGGCGGCGTCCGCGCGCGGCCGCGGGCCGACGGCCTACGCCCCCTGGAGCGCGCGCGTCGGCCTGGGCCCCGGGAGCGTGTGGATCGCGGGCACTCTCTGAGCGGAGCGCCACAGGAGCAGGAGGGGCGTCGTCGCGGCGGGGGAGCTCGCGGGACGCCCTACGGCGTCCCGCGTCGAGCCGGGTGAGCCGACTGGCACCGATGACAGAGGAGAGCCGGAGTGAGCGAGGGCGCCCGGAGATACCGGCGTTCAGCGCGGCGCCTCGATTGACACGGATCCCCTCTCCGACAGGGCGCCGTGCGGCGAGCTGACCGATGATGCCGAGTCGGCCGGCATCGATTGCGGTGCACGGGTCAACCACAGCACGTCTCTCCGCCGGGGCTCGTCCGGCGCGGTGAGCCAGGCGCCGTCGCGCCATGGCGCGGCGCGGCTGGCCTGCTGGTGACGCTGCGCGCCGGCCAGCGAGCGCCGGCGGCGAGGGCGCGGCGAGCGATGATCCGTCGCAGGCGATGATCAGAAGGGGCCTGGACGGGAATATAGCCCCGGCCCCGAGTGGACCTCGGGGACTCGCACGTACCGCCCTGTTTCAAATATTCACCTCGACGAGTGAGCAGCGCATCGATGGCCCACGCTGGCGTGCGCCAGGCGCATTTCATCTGAACGGCTGATCAAATCATGGGCAATGCCGCTCGACACCGCTCGAGGGGTGCTGTTCTCCCATGGCTCGATGGCGGTGGCGACCGGGCGAGCGAGCCTGTCGAATGCCCTTGAGCCCACCGGCCCTGGGGAGAAGAGGGCCGCCGGCGCCTCCGAGCTCGCATCGCGCAAACGTGCGCCGTCGGCCGACCAGCCGAGCGCGTGTTGACGTCCTGCAGGCATGATCCGTCACCTGCTTACCCCGGGCTCCGATGTCCTGTTCTTTCGCTCGGCGGTAGTTCATGAGTGCGCCACGGCGCTTGTCATGTATAGAATGCGTCTCATGACGAAACAGCGTTCAACCTTGGCTTTGTGGATGACCTTCGCGCTGGGTGGCGGCGCGTGTCTCGCGCTGGGCGCCGGTGCGTGCAGCGACGACGGGGCGACCAGCTCTGGCGACACCGCGACGAGCGGGGGAAGCCAGGGCTCCTCCGGCTCGCAGACGGGCACGGGGGCCGGCGCTGGCTCCGCCTCCAGCTCCGGCGCAGGCGCCGGCTCTGCTTCCGGCTCCGGCTCTGGTTCCGGCGCCGGCGCCGGCGGTGGCAGCAGCACCACGTCGTCGTCCGGGGCCACCACGGGACAGGGCGGCTCTGGCGCCGGCGGCGGCGACCCGGTGGCGTGTGATGCCAGCGCGGCGCCCGACGTCGGGAAGCTGGCGCTCGCTTCGGTCGTCGCCGGCGTGGACAAGCTGGTTTACGCCGCTCAGCCGAAGGGGTCGAGCGACTGGTATCTCGTGCTGCAGACCGGGCAGATCCGCGTGTTCTCCGGCGGCCAGCTGCGCAGCGGGGCCTTCCTCGACGTGAGCAATCAGATCTTGCTCAGCTCCGGGGGCTTCGACGACGAACGCGGGCTCATCAGCATGGCGTTCCCGCCCGATTACGCGACGAGCGGCAAGTTCTACATCATGATGACGGCGACCACGGGCACGAACATGAACCGTGACATGGTGGTCGAGTACAAGCGGTCCAGCGATCCTTACGTGGCGGACGCAAACTCGGCGAAGACGATCGTGCGGCTCGACGCGTCCGCGGTGAATCACAACGGCGGCCATATCGTGTTCGGGCCCGACGGCATGCTCTACGTCGGCACGGGCGACGGGGGCGGGTCCTGCAACAGCGACAAGCCTGGCGGGTCGCAGGACCCGGCCTCGCTGTTCGGCAAGATCCTGCGCCTCGATCCGAATGCTGCCGAGCCGTACGCCGCGGCCGGCAATCCCTTCGACGGCACGGCGTCGCGGGTCTGGCACTATGGTCTGCGCAACCCGTATACCTTCACCTTCGACCGGGGGACGGGCGACCTCTTCATCGGCGATGTCGGCCAGGATAGCTACGAGGAGGTCGACTACGTTCCTGCCGGCACCTCGGGGCTGAACTTCGGCTGGCCGAAGTGGGAAGGCACCCACGCGGATACCTGTCAGGGGCGCACCATGCGCACGGGCGATACGCACACCCCGCCCATCGCCGACATGGATCGGCGGCAGAGCGCGACAGGGCCGTACCGCGACTACAAGTCGGTCGTCAGCGGATTCGTGTACCGGGGCAGCCAGGTGCCGCAGCTCCGGGGCGTCTACCTGTTCGGCGACTACACCGGCGGGAAAATGGGCGCGCTCATGCAGTGCGGGGCGCAGACGTCGCCCATCACGGTCATCAACAAGAACCCCGATCCGAACGCGCCGAACGCTCCGGCATTCGCGCGTCAGGGCAGCCTGCCGACCTTCAACGCGCTCACCGCGATCGTCGAGGACAACGACGGCGAGCAATACTTCGTCGCGAACCGCAACAGCCTGGTGAAGATCGTTCCCGGGACCTGACCAGCCCGCCCAGGGCGCGGGCGCCGGAATCTCGCGCCCGGCCCTGGATCCAGCGCGCGAGCTCCCGCACGCTTCTGCATGTTCTTGCACGTGGGCGGCCACGCGCGCCCGCTCCGCCTCCGCCGACGCAGCCAACCCCGCGCCGCCGCCGTCGCGCCGCCTCCGATGGCAGCGGACGGCGCGCCCCCCTTCCGAGCGCCCAGCGGATGTGCTTCGCTTGCCCCCGCTCGTTCAGGAGGAGTCCCATGAAGAATGTCTTGACAGTGCTTGTTGCGCTCGGCGCCCTGTGTCTCTTCGGCTGCGAGGGCAAGCCCCAGGCGACGCCCGAGGCGAAGCCCGCGGCCACGACCGAGGCGGCGAAGCCCGCGCCCAAGGCCGAGCCGGAGAAGGCGGCGCCGGCCGAGACCGCGAAGCCGGCGAGCACCGGCGGCTGGTGATCGGCGCGGCGGCTCGGCCCGCTGCCCTGCGGCGCAGGCGCATGGCCGCGGTCCGCCTCGCGCTCACGCTCTCGCTCGGCCTGGCCGCCGCGGCGTGCGACGGCCGCCCTGCGCCCCCGGTCCACGGCGGCGGCCCCGATCCGGACCCGCTCGAGCCGCTGCGGCGCTTCGAGGCGGCGCGCCGAGCGGAGGCCGATTTCTCCCGCGCGCCCGGCTCCGACCGGCTGTTCGGGCCCGACCCGATCGCGCTCCGCCCCGTGGGTCCGCTCGGCCGCCCCGCCGCGCCGGGCGCGCCCGCGCTGCTCTCTCCGCTCCGGGGCCGCGACGCGCTCGTCCTGCTCGACGCGTCGCTTCGCGAGCTCTCCCGCGCCCCCGCGCCGGCCTCGCCGACGGGGGTCGCGGTCACGCCCACCGGCGAGGTCTTCGCGAGCGGCGAGGCGTCGCCCTCGCTCTTCCGCTATGCCGTCCGCGGCGCCTCGCTCGAGCCCGCGGGGCGCATCGAGCTCGCGGGCCTCCACGGCGTCCGGGACGTCGCGGCCGGCCCCGAGGGCCTCCTTTACGCGCTCGACGAGCGCGCCGGCACCCTCGTCACGCTGCGGCCCGGTCACACCGGCGCGGACGGGCGCATCGAGGTCGAGCGCTGGGACGAGCCGATCGGCGCTGGCCCGTTCCGCGTCATGCGCCTCGCGCATCACCTGATCGTCGATTGCCTCCTCGACCAGACGCTCGTCGTGCTCCCGGTCGGCGCCGACGGCCGCCCGCTCCCGGGCGGCGCGGCGCGCGTCCGCCACGACGGCCCGATCTGGAGCTTCGACGCGCTCGAGACGGGCGGCGCCGCGGGCGGGCTCCTGCTCGCGGCTGGCGGGGTCGAGGATCACCCGCTCGACCGGACCGGCGGCTCGTTCGGATACATCGACTCGTTCGTCTTCCTCTACCGCGTCGCGGCCGGCGCCCGGCCCGAGGTGACGCGGCTCTCGGCCGTGAACGTCTCGGAGCTCGGCGTCCTCACCCCGAAGGCCGTCGCGCTCTCGGCGATCCCCGGGTCGAGCGGCGTGCGCTTGATCGCGACCGGCTACGGCGGCGATCGCCGGGCCGAGCTCCTCTTCCGCTTCCGCGCCACGGACGCCGGCCTCGCGAGCGCGCCGGAGGTCTCCACCCGCCCGCTTTCCCCCGGCGTGGCCGCCATGGCCGCGCTGGGCGGCGGCGCCTTCGCCTATGCGAACCCGTTGCTCGACGCGTGGCTGCTCGACGCGGGCGACGGCGCGGTCGTGAAGCAGCCGGTCCGGGACGGCGGCGAGGACGCCCGCTCCGACGAGATCCGTCTCGGCGAGGCGCTCTTCTTCACCTCGCTGATGGCCCCGTGGAACAAGGCCGACGGCCCGCTCAGCCGGTTCACGTGCGAGACGTGTCACTTCGAGGGCTACGTCGACGGCCGCACGCACCACACGGGTCGAGGCGACGTGCGCGCCACGACCAAGCCGCTGCTCGGTCTGTTCAACAACCGACCTCACTTCTCCCGCGCCCTCGATCCGGATCTCACCGCGGTGGCGGACAACGAGTTCCGCGTCGCCGGCGCGCTGAGCGGCCACGACCCATGGTTCTCGATCTCGAGCGAGGGCGCGCCGTGGCTCGCCGATCTCGGGCTCGCCGACGCCGGGCGCGACGCGCGGCCGCCCGAGGCGCTCCGCCGCGCGCTCATGAGCTTCCTCATGGCGTTCTCGCACCGCGCGAACCCCGCCGTCCTCGGCCGAACGAGCTTCACCCCGCTCGAGCGCGACGGCGCCCGGGTGTTCCGGGACCGCTGCGCTCGCTGCCACGCGCCGGTGCTCCGCAGCGACGACCCCGGCTCCGCGGCCCCGCTCGAGCGCTGGGAGGCGCTCGTGCTCGCGCCCGAGGGCCCGATCGTGTGGGGGAGGGCCGGCTACGAGAAGACCGGCGTCGTGCCGTACGTGCACGAGGACGGCGCGCGGGTGCCGTCGCTCCGGCGGCTCTACAAGAAGCGGCCCTACTTCACGAACGGCTCCGCGAAGACGCTGCGCGATGTGCTCGAGCGGGCGCGCTTCGAGGACACGGGAGGCCGCGCCGCCGCCGATCACCGCAGCACGGCCGCCGCCGCCGCCGCTGCGCCGGGCGCCTTCTTCCACGACGGCGCGCCCGCGGGCGAGGGCCTCGTCGCGCTGGACGCCGGCGCGATCGAGGCGCTCCTCGCCTTCCTCGATCTGCTCTGATCGCGCGGCGCGCCCGCTCGCCCGCGGGCAGGCAGACCGTGGGCGCGCCGCGCGGAGCGCGCGTGTCCGCGTGGACCCGATCCCGGCGGCGGCGAGCCCTGAGCCCGCCCGCGCGGATCCCCCAGCATCGCCGTGCGATCCGCGGTAAATGGGGGAGATGCGACAGCACCCCACGTTCCCCCGCCCGTCCGCGTCGGCCATCGACAAGGCGCGCCGGCTCCTCGAGCGCGCGCTCGGGCCGTCGAAGGTCATCACGTCGGCCGACGGGTGCGCGGCCTACGGGAGTGACGAGTCCGATCAGCCGCCGGTGAGCCCGGACGCGGTCGTGCTCGCGTCCTCGGCGGCCGACATCGAGAAGGCGGTGCGGGCGGCGAGCGAGGCGGAGGTGCCGGTCGTGCCGCGCGCCGCTGGCAGCGGCAAGTCGGGCGGCGCGGTGCCGGTCGGGGGCGGGATCGTCATCGCCACGATCGGCATGAACTCCATCAAGGAGATCAGCCGCGAGGAGCAGATCGCGGTCGTCGAGCCGGGCGTCATCCTCGCCGACCTGCACGCGGCCGTCGAGGCCGAGGGGCTCTTCTACCCGCCCGATCCGAACTCGCTCAAGATGTGCGCGCTCGGCGGCAACATCGCCGAGAACGCGGCCGGCCCGCGCGCCTTCAAGTACGGCGCGACGCGCGAGTACGTGCTCGGGCTCGACGCGATCCTCATCGACGGCACGCGCCTCCGCACCGGCCGGCGCACCGTGAAGGGCGTGACGGGGTACGACGTCACGGCGCTGCTCGTCGGCAGCGAGGGCACGCTGGCGATCACGACGGAGGCGACGCTCCGGCTCATCGCGAAGCCCCCGTCGGTCATGACGCTGCTCTGCCTGTTCCCGGACGTGCGCGCCAGCGGGCGCGCGGTGAGCGCCCTGGTCGCCGCCGGCGTCGTCCCGCGCTGCCTCGAGCTGCTCGATCGCCCCACGCTCGACGCGGTGCGCGCGCGCGGCGTCGGGGTCGACGAGCGCGCGGGCGCGATGCTGATCATCGAGGTCGACGGCGAGCCCGCGGACTGCGAGGTCCAGGCCGAGCGGGTGGGGGAGGTCTGCATGGATGCCGGGGCGCTCGACGTGCTCGTCGCGCAGGACGAGGCGCAGCGCGAGCGGCTCTGGGAGGCGCGCCGCCAGCTCTCGCCCACGACGCGCGCCATGGCGCGCTACAAGATCTCGGAGGACGTCGTGGTCCCGCGCGACAAGATCCCGGCGCTGCTCGACGAGGTCGCGGAGATCTCGGCGGCGACCGGCGTCCGCATGCTGACGTACGGCCACGCCGGGGACGGCAACCTCCACGTCAACCTGCTCTGGAACGACCCGGATCTCGTCCCCCAGGTGGAGACGGCGCTGTCGCGCCTGTTCCGCGCGGTGATCGCCATGCGCGGCACGCTGAGCGGCGAGCACGGCATCGGGACGTCGAAGGCGGACTTCCTCGCGCTCGAGCAGTCGCCGGAGCTCATCGCGATCGAGCGCAAGATCAAGGCGGTGTTCGACCCGAAGGGCCTGCTCAACCCGCACAAGATCTTCCCGCGGCGGACGCTCGAGGCGGCCGAGCGGGGCGAGCGAGACGGGGGGCCCGAGCGCGCGCCGGGCTTCCCGACCCACGTCGTGGCGCCCTCGCACGGGGCCTGCTGAGCCGATGCGGGTCCTCGGCATCGATCCCGGCTCGCGCCACCTCGGCTGGGGCCTGCTCGTGCGGCACGGCACGCGCATCGAGCACGTCGCGCACGGCGTCATCGACATCGACACGAGCGGGACGTTCGCCGCCCGGCTCGTGGAGATCGACGACGAGCTCGGCAAGGTGATCGCGTCGCTCGCGCCCGACGCGGCCGCGGTGGAGAGCCTGTTCTTCGCCAAGGACGCGCAGAGCGCGGCGAAGCTCGGCCACGCGCGCGGGGTCGTGCTGCTGCGGCTGGCGCGCGCGGGCGTGCCGATCTCGGAGTATCCGCCGGCGCTGGTGAAGCGGACCATCGTCGGCCGGGGCGCGGCCGAGAAGGCGCAGGTCGCGCAGGTGATGACCGCGGTCCTGCGCCTCGCCGCGCCCCCGCGGCCGGACGCTGCCGACGCGCTGGCCATCGCGATGACCCACCTCAGCGCCGCGGGCTTCGCGGCCGCGCTGGCGGCGTCGGGCGCGCCCGCCCCGCGCCGCGCCCGGCCGCGGCGGGCGCGCCTCGGGTGAGCGTGGGCCGGCGCGGCTCCCTGGTTGCGCATGGGGACGAAAGGCGCGGCGCCTCGGTGGACTGCGTGACTGGGGGCCGGCGGGCGCGGCCATGGCGGTCCTGGCGCACATCCCGTGTGCTATGGAGCCTGCATCGGACGCTCCCGCGCCGCGTCCAACATGAAAATGTGCGGCGCGCCCCGGCTTCAGCGAGGGGGCGGCTGCCAGGGCACGGAACCGGCGGCGCCCCGCCGGCGCCCCCGTCGCCGACGAGCGGGGGCGAGACGCCTCTGGACATCAAAGGAGATCGGGAAGGATGACGCGAACCTCACTCAACCGCCTCGCCGCCGCGTGCCTCATCGGGCTGACGGCGCCCCTCACGGTCGTGCTCGCGACGCTCGCGACCGCCGGCGAGTCCCAGGCCGCGGGTCCCACCGCCGAAGAGCTCGGCAGGCGCGTCCAGCAGTTCTACGACTCCACGAAGACCTTCAAGGCGAGCTTCACCCAGACCTACACGATCAAGGTCCAGGACGTGAAGAAGGTCTCCACCGGCAAGGTGACCTTCGAGAAGCCGGGCAAGATGAGCTGGATCTACGACGCGCCGAACGGAAACCGCGTCGTCTCCGACGGCATCACGATCAAGGTCTACGAGAAGGACAACGAGCAGATGTTCGAGACCGCGGTGAAGGGCTCTCAGTATCCGGCGGCGCTCGCGTTCTTGATGGGCAAGGGGCAGCTCACGAAGGATTTCTCGCTGCGTCTGCTCGATCCTGCGCAGATGAAGTTCGAGGGCGGCTATGTCCTCGAGGGGACGCCGAGGGAGGCGACCCCTGCGTATCAGAAGATGCTCCTCTACGTGGACGGGCAGACCAACCAGGTCCGCCGCGTGCTGATCCTCGACGCGCAGGGCAACCGGAACCGGTTCGATTTCTCGTCGCCGGTCGTGAATCAGCCGGTCGGGAAGGCCGAGTTCGATTTCACGCCTCCGCCGGGCACCCGCGTCGTCCGCCCCTGACGTCCTCCCGCCGCGTTCCCGGCGCGGAGAAGCCGCTGCCGCGTTACCCCGCCGACCCCCGACAGCTCACGGAACCCGTGGAAGCGGAGCGTCACAGCCTCCGCGCTCCTCGCCGGCAGCGCGCCGCGGCGAAGCTGCTTGGATATATGCCCGGCGCGTCCGTGCCGTGGTAGAAATATTCCGTGATACTTCGATCCCACGGGCGTGAGCGACAGCTCCGAGGCTGGCGTCGCCCGCCGCGGATCGTCACCGCTGCTTTCGGCTCCACGCGCGCGGCGGGGATTCGCCTCGGCTGAACGGTCACCCGCTGTCACGAGGCTTTCGCGAGAGCGCTCGATCCATGAACAACCCCCACGGACATCGTCCCGATTCCCCCGGCGTGCCGCAGCAACCCCGGCCGGCGGAGCGCTTGAGCGAGCGCGCGCAGGGCCCTTCGGGGTATCCGGCGCAAGGTGCGGGGCAGAGCTCCATGGGGCAACCGCCGCACGGGCAGCAGGGCCACGGGCAGGCGCCGCAGGGGTACGCGCACGCGCAGCCAGCGCAGGGCTACGGGCAGGGGCACGTATATCCCCACCAGGGGCCGCAGGGCTATGCGCAAGGGCCGCAGGGGCACGCGCATTCGCAAGGGCCGCAGGGCTATGCGCAAGGGCCGCAGGGGCCGCAGGGCCACGCGTACGCGCAGGGGCCGCAGGGGCACGCGTACCCGCTGGCACCCCAGGGCTACGCGCGGGGGCAGCAGGGGCACGCGTACGCGCATCACCACGCAGGCTACCCGCCGGCCGTTCGGAGGTTCGACCCGGACCGGCGGCTGCGCATCGCCGGGCTGTGGCTGTGGGCCATCGGCCTCATCGCGGGCGCGGTCCTCAACGTGCTCTTCACGCTCCTCGGCGTCATCGAGTCCGGGGGGAGCATGCTGAGCGCCATGCTCGTCGGGGCGCTCTTCGCGTTCCCACCGCTCGTCCTTTACCTGTTCGTCCCGATGATCATCGATCGGTACGATCCCGAGCCGTGGTGGTGCCTGCTGATGGCGTTCCTCTGGGGCGCGCTCGCGGCGACCGGCTTCTCGATCCTGATCAACACGGGCGTCCACATCGGCGTCTCAAGCAGCTTCGGCGAGCCGGCCGGCGAGCTCGTCAGCGCATCGGTCAGCGCGCCGTTCGCAGAGGAGCTCTTCAAGGGGCTCGGCGTGTTCGGCTTCTTCTACTTCCTGCGCCGGGAGTTCGACGGGATCGTCGACGGCATCATCTACGCCACGTTCTGCGCGCTCGGCTTCGCCGCGGTGGAGAACGTGCTCTATTACGCGCGCGCCTCGATGCAGGGCAGCGACGTCCTCGCCGGCACGTTCGTCCTGCGGGGCGTCTTCACGCCCTGGCTCCACCCGCTGTTCACGTCGATGACCGGCATCGGCTTCGGGCTCGCCCGGGAGTCGTCGAAGACGTGGGTTCGCGCGGTGGCCCCGATCGGCGGCTACCTGCTCGGCGTCGCGCTGCACGCGGTGTGGAACTTCCTCCCCACCGCGCTGGGGCGCGCGATGGGCGACATCTTCATGCCGTGGCTCCTGCTCTGGCTGTGCTTCGTCGCGTCGTTCTTCGGGATCATCGTGGCGCTCGTGATCCGCAAGGGCTGGGTGATCCGGGATCATCTGCGCGACGAGGTGGCGCTCGGCATGCTCACCCAGGACGAGCTCGAGCTCGTCTGCTCGCCGATCGGCCGGCTCCGGTGCACCCTGGGCTGGCGCGGCGCCACGGGGCGGAGCTTCATCCGGGCCGGCGCGCGGCTCGCGCTCAGCAAGTGGCACACGGCGCGCGCGCTGCAGGGCCGGAACCGCACCCTGAGCGCCGATTTCATCGGCCCGCTCCGGCAAGAGATCGCGCAGCTCCGGCAAGAGCTCCTCGTCCGGGCGCCTCGATAGAGCGGCGGTCAGCTCTGAGAGGTGTTGGTCCCGTCCGCGGCCGGGCGCGCGGCGCGGTCCTCGCGCCGCTGCACGGGCTTCGCGGGGATGCCCACGACCGTGGTGTTCGGCGCGACATCGTGCACGACCACGGCGTTGGCGCCGATCCTGGCGCCGTCACCGACCGTGACCCCGCCGACGATCTTCGCCCCCGCGCCGATGAAGAGGTCGCTCCCGAGCACCGGTGTCTGCCGCCGATCGGCGCCGATGGTCACCTGGTGCTCGATGAGCACGTTCGATCCGCCGCGGACGTTGCCGTTGATGACAACGCCGTTCGAGTGGATGAGCACGAACCCGGGCCCGAAGTCCGCGCCGCGCCCGATCACGCAGCCGCCGGCCAGGTTGGTCGCCTTGTTGAGCACCATCTCGAGCACCGGCATCCGGTGCGCTCGCGCCGCCTGCGTGAACCTGTAGAGGACCATCGCCGCCGTGCCGTCGGTCGCCAGCGTCTTCAGGAGAGTCGGCAGTGGATCGCCGCCGTAGCACCATGTGGCCTTCTGGCGCACGTCGGCCGCGATGAGTCGCAAAGTCCGCAGCATCCCGGCGAGATTAGCGCATCTCGCCCCGCCCGTGCGACCTTTCGCCGCGTGCCCGCGGGGCACCTCCCTCGTCGCGCGCCGCGCCCGCGTGACCTTTCGCCGTGCCTGCGCTCCCCTGCTACAGCCCGCCGTGCGTCCGCCGCGCCTGCGTGCCAGCGCGGTCTTTTCGCCGCCGCACCGCCCTGTTGCCATCCGGTCATCGGGCCGTCACATCGCTCGGGTACACGCGCTCTTCACCATGGCGCGGATTTTGGTCATCGAGGACGAGCCGGCGCTCCAGAAGGTGCTCGATTACAACCTCAGGCAAGCCGGGCATGAGGTGCTCCTCGCGGGGCAGGGCGGTGAGGGGGTCCGGATGGTCGTGGACCAGCGGCCCGATCTCGTCTTGCTCGATCTCATGCTGCCCGACGTCCCCGGGACCGAGGTGTGCCGTGCTCTCCAGCAGAGCGATGGCGCCCAGCGGATCCCCGTGATGATCGTGTCGGCGCGCGGGGACGAGGTCGACCGCATCGTCGGCTTCGAGCTCGGCGCCGTCGACTACATCGTCAAACCGTTCAGCGTGCGGGAGCTCGTGCTGCGCGTGCAAGCCGTGCTCCGCCGCGCGAAGTCCTCCGGGGACGGGGAGCGGAGCATCGAGTTCGGGTGCCTGCGGATCGACGAGGGCGCTCACCGCGTGTGGGTCGAGCGCGAGGAGGTCGAGCTGACGCTCCTCGAGTTCAAGCTCCTCGTCGCGCTGTACGAGGCGCGCGAGCGCGTGCAGACGCGCACCGCGCTCCTCGACGGCGTCTGGGGCATCGACGTGAGCATCACGACGAGGACCGTGGACACCCACGTCAAGCGGCTTCGCGACAAGCTGCGCCGCGCCGGCGACTATATCCAGACCGTCCGCGGTATCGGCTATCGATTCGCCGCTTCGCCCGATCTCCCCGAGAGCCGCAGCGCCTGAGCGGCCTGCCGGGCGAGCACGACAATCGTTGCCCCACCGTCACCGGGCCGCAACGACAGCCAGTGTACCGTGCAGACGGTGATTCACATGCTGGGCGACCTTGTTGAAGCCTGCCGGTCCCTCTCATGAGGTCCGGCGGAGCTCCGGTGTCGTCGCCGGCGTGTGCCGGGAGCCTCGATGCATCTTGAGACGTGGAATGCTGGGGAGGCCGATCCTGAGCGGGCGAAGCGGCTCGCGATCGGGGTTGCGGCTGGGCTCCTGCTGTTCGCTGCCATCGCGCTCGCCGCCGCCCGCCTGAGCGGCGCGATCGCGCCCCCTCCGCCCGAGGAGGAGGTCGTCGAGGTCAAGCTCGCCACCCAGCTCCCCGAGGCGCCCCCCGTGGCCCCGGCGCCCGCGCCCCCGCCGCCAGCGGCGGAGGCTCCGGCGCCTCGCCCCGCGGCGCCCCGGCGCCCGGCGCTCGTCGCGCCGACCGCGGTGCCCAGCGAGGCGCCGGCGGAGGCGGACCCGAGCCAGGCCAAGGCGAGCGACGACGACACCTACGGTGAGCCGGGAGGCGTACCGGGCGGCGTGCCTGGCGGCGTCCCCGGCGGCGCGGGGACGGCCGCCGTGGCTGCGCCCGCGCCGCCGCCACCGCCGCCCCCGCCTCCGCAGCCGAAAGGGCCGATTCACCTCCCCGAGAACGCCTCGCCGCCTGTCGCGCTCTCCAATTCGCTCCCTCCCATCCCCGAGGCGGCGCGGAGCGCGGGGATAGAGGCCACCGTGGTCGTCAGGTTCGTGGTGACCGAGACCGGCGAGGTCACGAACGTCACCATCGTCCGTGGCCATCCGCTGTTCGACGACGTGGTGCTCGCGACGGTGAAGACGTGGCGCTACCGGCCGGCGATCCACGAGGGGAGGCCGGTGTCGACCTTCAAGACGGTCCGGATCCCGTTCAAGGCGAAGAGATGACGTCGAGCGCGCGGCCGCGGACGCGGCCTCTCGCCCGAGGAACGAAGGAGGTTAACCATGATGCAGTTTGATCTCGGGCACATCTGGGCGAGCATGGGGCTTTTGAGCAAGCTCGTCGCGTTCGCCCTCGTGCTCATGGCGCTGGCGAGCGTCGCCGTCGTGGTGGAGCGGCTCATCGCGCTCGCGCGTCAGGCGTCGGAGACACGGCGCTTCGCCAGGGAGGCGCGCCCCGTGATGGAGGCCTGGGACACCGCGCGGCTCGTCTCGATCGCCGACGGGTACGGACGCTCCGCGCTCGCCCGGCTCGTCGGTGCGGCCGTGCGTCGCTTCCAGCGCGCCGTCGAGGCCGGCGAGGGCGGCGTGCCGCCGGTGGAGCTCGCGCGCCGCGAGGTGTCGCGGCGCCGGGAGGCGATCTCCGCCGACCTGCGCCGCGGCCTCTCGGTGCTCGCGACGGTCGGCTCGGTGGCCCCGTTCGTCGGGCTGCTCGGCACCGTCATCGGCATCATCACCGCCTTCCAGACCATCGCCTCGACCGGCTCGGGCGGCCTCGGCGCCGTGAGCGCCGGCATCTCCGAGGCGCTCATCGTCACCGCGCTCGGGCTCGCGGTCGCCATCCCGGCGGTGCTTTGCTTCAACTACCTCACCACCCGGATCGCCGCTGTGGAGCTCGCGCTCGAGCGCAGCGCGGGTGAGCTCATCGACGAGATGGAGAACGAACATGGGCGTTCGAGCGGAGAGCAGTCGCTCGGGTCGGCAGCAGCCGCCTGAGCCGGAGATCAACGTCACGCCGCTCGTCGACGTGGTGCTCGTGCTCCTCATCATCTTCATGGTGATCGCGCCCCAGATGGAGCACGGCGAGCGGGTCGAGCTCCCGGCGGTGTTTCAGCCGGATCCGAGGTCGAAATCGAAGCTCGACCCGATCTACGTGACGATCACCGGCGCAGGAGCCGTGTTCCTCGAGAAGGAGGCCGTCGCCGACCTCGGCGCGCTCGGCGAGCGGCTGCGGGCCATCCGCGCTGCCGAGCCGGAGCGCCGGGTGGTCATCAAGGGCGACTCCTCGGTGAGGTACGGCCGCGTGCGGGAGACCTTCGCGCTGTGCCAGGAGGTCGGGTTCGCCGGGATCTCGCTGCAGGTGAGCCAGCGGGGCGGCGGGGCGTCCGCGGAGCCGGAGGAGGGATAGCGCCGTGGGGATGAGCGTTCCGCAGGGCGGGGGCAAGAAGGGCGGTGTCGCGCCGAGCATGAACGTGACGCCGCTCGTCGACGTGGTGCTCGTGCTCCTCATCATCTTCATGGTCGTGACGCCGCTGCTCGCCAAGCAGTTCTGGCTGAATCTGCCCAAGAAGGACGATACCGCGAAGCTCGCGCCGCCTCCCGTCGACGCCGACAAGCCCGTGGTGCTCACGGTGGATCAGCGCGGCGTCCTCCGCATCAACCAGGCCGAGGTGCAGCGCGGCGAGCTGAAGGAGCGGCTCGCGCGCATCTTCGCGGCGCGCTCGGACAACGTTCTTTACTTCGACGCGGATGACGAGGCCGTCTACGCGGTCGCCGTGGAGGCCATGGACGCCGCGCGCATGGGCGGGGCCAAGACGATCGCCGTCCTGACGGAGAAGCCCGCGCGCTGAGCCAGGGCAGAGGCCCGATGAGGTGAAGTCGAGGCGCGCGGGAGCCGCCGCCGCGTCGCTCGAGCGCGCGAGCGCGGCGGGGTGCACGGGAGAGGGCGCGGGTTGGCCCTCTGCTCTCCTCATCAGACGGGCGCGCGTGCGCCCGGCCATCGAATCGAGAGTCGCGCCCGGGCTCGGAGCGCGCGGAGGGACAGGTGCATGAGTCGCAGAAGGATCTCGGGGGTAGTCGCAGCGCTGGTGACATCGCTTTGCTTGGGGGCCACGGCCTTCGCGCAGGGCGACCCCGGAGCCGCTGCGCCGCAGCCGGACGGCGCGGCGCCTCAGGCCGGCGGCCCTGCGGCGGAGGACGTCGGGGGGCTCGACGAGCCGAGCCCGTCGCGCCCGCCGCCCGAGGGGAAAGGCGTCGTGTGGGGCGTCGTCACGGACACCGCCACGAAAGAGCCCTTGCTCGACGCCCAGGTCTCCGTCGTGGGGACGAAGCTCAAGGCGATCGCCGACCTCGACGGGCGGTATCGCCTGGCGCTCCCGCCGGGCACCCATCAGCTGCGGGTCTGGTACGAGGCGTACAAGCCGCAGCGCGTGCAGGACGTACGGGTTACCGCAGGGCAGGTGGTCCAGGTCGATGTCGGCCTCGATCCCGATCAGCAGACCGAGGAGGTCATCGAGGTCGAGTTCGAGCCGGAGCGGGCGAGCGTCGCGGCGCAGCTGCTCATCCGGAAGAACGCGGCCCACGTGGGCGACGCCGTCGGCGCGAAGGAGATCGCGAAGACACCCGATCGCAACGCCGCCGAGGCCGCGAAGCGCATCGTCGGCGCGACCGTGGTGGACAGCAGGTACGTCTACGTCCGCGGCCTGGGCGAGCGCTACACGAACGCGCTCCTCAACGGCGCCCCGCTGCCGAGCCCCGAGCCCGACCGGCAGGCCGTCCCGCTGGACCTCTTTCCGTCGCTGGTCCTCAGCGACATCACCGTCGTCAAGACGTTCACGCCCGATCTTCCCGGCGACTTCGCGGGCGGCTCGGTCCAGGTCAACACGCGCGAGCTCCCGACCAAATTCCTCTTCCAGGCGTCCCTGTCGCTCGGGTTGAACAGCCAGGCGACGTTCCGGGATCGCCTGAGCTACGCCGGCTCGGGCACCGACTGGCTCGGGATCGACGGCGGCGCGCGCGCGCTCCCCGGCGAGATCCCCGACTACAAGGTGGTGCGGCTCGGCCCCAAGCCCGGCGGCGGCACCATCACGAGGGACGAGATGACGGCCTATGGGCGGGCGATCAACTCGTCAATGGCGACGACACGGTCGTTCACCCCGCCGAACGGGAGCGGCAGCGTGGTCGTCGGCGACACCCTGAAGCTCGGCGGCGAGCAGCGCCTCGGTTACATCGCCACCCTGAGCTATGGCCGGAAGTTCGGTCCGCGCGCCAAAGAGCGCGCCAGCACCTTCGAGCCCGATCCTGTGAGCGGCGAGCCCGTGCGCAAGAGCGATACCAGCACCGGAAGCATCCGTGATCAGGTTTCCTGGGGCACCTTCGCCAGCGTCACCTACAACCCGGACCAGAACCACAAGGTGACGATCACCGGACTCCACAGCCGCTCGTCGGAGGACCTGGCCAGCGAGATCAACGGGAACCCTACAGACGGCAGCAGCGCGTTTCGCGACACCCAGCAGCGGTTCATCTCGCGCGCCCTCTCGTTGGGTCAGCTCCAGGGAGAGCATCGCTTCGGTGCGCTGGACGGCGGTAGCGTCGACTGGAAGGCGTCCATCTCCCACGCGTCCTCGGACGAGCCCGATACGAGGGAGACCGTCTACATCAGGGACGACACGAGCGGAGCCTACGCGTGGGACGAGGGCACGCTGAGCGGCGCCCATTTCTTCAGCGACATGACCGACACGAACTACGGCGGGCAGCTCTCCTATACCCAGCCTCTCGTCCGTGGGGACGCGCCGACCCGGCTGAAGTTGGGCGGTCTGTTCAACCTTCGAGAGCGCGAGTTCAACGTGCGCCGGTTTCGGTTCAAGCAGCGCCCTGGCTCGGATCCGACGATCCTGCGCCGGGAGCCGGGCCAGCTGTTCTCCGATGAGAACGTCGGCGCGGCGCTCGAGCTGGAGGAGATCACGCGCGAGACCGACTCCTACACGGCGAACAGCGATCTCTACGCAGGCTACGTGATGACCGACGCCGCCATCACACGATGGCTCCGCGCGGTGCTCGGCGCCCGGATCGAGGCCTCCACGCTGTCGCTGAGGGCGTTCGACAGGTACTCCTCGGCGAACCCCGAGATCAAGACCGAGAGTGACAAGGTCGATCTCCTGCCTGCGGCCAACGTCATCGTCAAGGCGAGCTCGATCTCGAATGTCAGGCTCGGCGTGTCCAAGACGGTGGCTCGACCCCAGCTTCGCGAGCTCAGCCCGACCTTGTACCAGGAGGGATACAGCGGGAGAGAGGCGCAAGGCAATCCGGACCTCGGGCGGACGAGCATCGTGAACGCCGATCTCCGCTTCGAGATCTTCCCGACGGCCGGCGAGGTGGTCGCGGTCAGCGTCTTTTATAAGCGCTTCCAGGACCCGATCGAGGAGATCATCTTCCCGAACGGCGGCAGAGGCAGGCTCAGCTACGTGAACGGAGACGCCGGTCATGTCGCCGGGGTCGAGCTCGAGGTCAGGAAGGGCCTGGGCTTCATCACCCCGCTCCTGAAGGAGGTCACGGCGCTTGGAAACCTCACGTTCGTGCGGTCGGAGGTGACGGTCGATCCAGAGAACACCGCGGGAGGGGTCACCATCCAGAGCAACCCGACACACCCGCTCCAGGGACAATCTCCCTTCGTCGTCAACCTGGGACTCGACTATGCCAGAGAGTCGACCGGCACGAGCGCCCGGCTCCTCTACAACGTGTTCGGCGCCCGGCTCAAGCGGGTGGGCGCCAGAGGGCTGGAGGACGAGTACGAGCAGCCGCGGCACCAGATCGATCTGACCGTGGCCCAGCGCCTCGGCGAGCACGTCGAGCTGAAGCTGGCCGGTGAGAACCTCATCGATGCGCCCGTCCGCGTCACCCAGGGGAAAGCGGATGATGAGGACAAGATCATCAGCCAGCACAGCGTTGGGACGACTGTGACGTTGAGCGCGGCGTTCAGCTACTGAGCACCTGCCATGCAATCGTCACGCGGCGCTCGTCGCGAGTTTTCCTACATGCGCCATGTTGGGGCAGGAGGTAGAATAAATTGCGTACATTCAAATTGGGCTTGGTTTGCGCCTCGGCGCTGTCCGTCGCGGCGTTGGCTGCGTGCGGCGATGACGACTCGATCTCCCCGTCCTCGACCAGCACCTCGTCCGCGAGCAGCTCCGCCAGCGGCGGTGATGGTGGCGGCGACGGCGGCAGCGGCGGTGGTGGTGGTGGTGGTGGCGACGTCAGCGCCGATTGCTCCTCCCCGGTGGAGGTCAGCGAGGCGATCACCGCCAGCACGAAGTGGACCGCCGACAAGTGCTACCTCATGAAGGGGATCCTCTTCGTCGAGCGCGGCGCGACCCTGACCATCGAGCCCGGCACGAAGATCATGGGCGAGAAGGTGAGCCTCGCCACGCTCGTCGTGAAGCCCGGCGCCAAGATCAACGCCAAGGGCACGGCGAGCAAGCCCATCGTTTTCACGAGCCAGGGCGAGAAGGGCGATCGCGCCGCCGGCGACTGGGGCGGCGTCATCCTGCTCGGCGAGGCGCCCGTCAACGTCGAAGGCGGCAAGGCCAGCGTCGAAGGCATCACCGGCGAAGGCACCGAGTACGGCGGCGACAAGCCGGCGGACAGCAGCGGTGTCCTCGAGTACGTGCGCATCGAATACAGCGGGATCCTCCTCTCCCAGGACAACGAGGTCAACGGCCTCACCTTCGCCGGCGTGGGCTCCGGGACGACCGTCGATCACGTGATGGTGCACCACACGCTCGACGATTGCTTCGAGTTCTTCGGCGGCACCGTCAACGCGAAGCACCTCATCTGCGCGCAGAACGGCGACGACGGCTTCGACTTTGATCTCGGCTACACCGGAAAGCTCCAGTTCCTCGCGCTCCAGCAGGATCCGTCCGTCGCCGACGAGACGAACGGCTTCGAGGGCGACAACGACGCCGACTCGTCGGCCAACACGCCCCTCAGCGAGCCGACGATCTACAACGCGACCCTGTGCGGCAAGAACAAGGACGTCGACAAGCAGCAGTACGGCATGCTGCTCCGCCGCTCGACGAAGGCCCACATCTTCAACACCATCGTGACCGGCTTCGAGGCAGGGGTGGATCTCCGTAACGAGCTCACCGAGGTCGAGCTCGCGAGCTCGATCTTCTTCGGCAACATCGAGGCGAACATCGCCTACGAAGAGACCGACACCGCGGCGGCGACCGAGTCGAAGCTCGACGACGACGACGACGCTGGCACGGACGAGGTCGCGTGGTTCGAGGGCGAGGCGACCAACAGCACCGAGGATCCCGGGCTCGCCGACTGCTTCGCCGCCACGCCCGACTTCCGGCCTGAGGCCACGCTCACCGAGAACGCGGCGACCCCGCCGGATGACGGCTTCTTCGACGTGGAGGCGAAATACATCGGCGCCTTCAAGGCCGAGGACACCTGGGCGACGGGCGCCTGGGTCTCGTTCGACGCGGACTGACGCGGCGCCGTCCGCGCCGGCCCATCGCGGATGCGGCGGGCGGACCGGATCCGTGGCGAGAGAAATGACGAAGGCCGGCTCTTCAGCCGGCCTTTATCGTCTCTGGCGTCACGACTCCGCCGCAGGCGCTCAGCGCACCCGCGGCGTAAACCCGGACACACTGCTGCGATGCTCGCTGCATACGCCTCGCGCGTCCGCGGTCTCCTTGAATGACACCCTTCCGCACACCTCGCAGATGCACAGGTGTGCGCGATAGAACTCCCGGTCGAGCAGGATGTCGGCGGCGAGCAAGCTGAGCACAATGTCGCCGAGGAAGTCGATCTCGCGCGGCGAGGCGACCCAGACGGGACGGCCGCCGACCGCCGCCCGGCGGACCCTGCCCCCGTAGATCGCCGCGTTCAGGAAGCGATCGTCGGCGACGGGCGCGATCAGCCCCCGGAGGGCCGTGATGACGCGCCCGCGGGCCTTGTGGATGAGCTCCTCGAGGTTGCTGCCGCCGTCGGCCCGGGGATCGAGCATGACGGGCGTCGCGCCGGGCTCGCGCACGATCTGGGGGCGCTTCATCAGGCCCGGGGTCACGAGGTGGTCCACGAACCAGTCCTGGAGGTCCTTGGGCGTCCACTCGGACGCCGGCCACTCCAGGAACTCGAGAGCGCCGCGGAGGCCGCTGATGCTCTGGAGACCGGGGTGGGTGGGGAGGCTCGGCAGGGTGCGGGATGTGTGCAGACGCCGGGACGAGCGGCGGCTCGCCTCCTCGATGTTGCGGCCGGATCCCATGTTCACCTCGAGGGCGGACCCCCGGTCCCGATGGATGCGAGCTCTTGCGGAGGCCACCATGCCGAGGGAACAAGCACAACTTGTGCCGAACCTGGCGAACGGGGCGAGCTGGATTTGCTGGGAGTTCTGCCCGGAGAGCCTTCGCAGGCTGTTGGGATGGCCGGCCACTGGCCGGCCAGGTTCTTCAACGGGTAAGATTGCGCCCGATGGACCACTCCACCGTCCGCGTCTCGGTTTCACCGGAGCCCTCGGTCGCCGAGCCTGTCCCCGGCATCGTCCTGATCTTCTCGGGGGATCAACCGCGCTGCGCTCCCATCCCGCTGGATCGTGGCTCCGTGGTGGTGGGTCGCGGAGGCGTCGGCGGCGTGCCGCTCATGGACGACTCGCTCATGTCGCGGCGACACGCCCGCATCGCGTACGACGGCGGCGCCTGGACTGTGGAGGACCTCGGCAGCACCAACGGGACGTCGGTCAACGGCGAGCCGATCCGCGGCGAGGTGCGGAGGGACGCGATCCAGGTCGTCGGCGCGGGGACGTCGGTGTTCCTCGCGCTCAGCGACATCCGGAGCTTCGCGCGCGGGGCCGTGCGCCTCGAAAAGGAGAGCGTCCTCGGGCCGAGGCTGCAGCTGATTTACGACACGATCCTCCGCGCCGCGGCCGGGGGAGACAGCCTCCTCGTGACGGGCGAGAGCGGCACGGGCAAAGAGCTCGCGGCGCGCGCCTACCACGAGGCGGGGCCGCAGGCGCGCGGCCCGTTCGTCGCTGTCAACTGCGCGGCCATCCCGGAGGGCCTGGCGGAGCGGCTCCTCTTCGGCGCCAGGCGCGGCGCTTACTCCGGCGCGACGCACGACACCGACGGCTATGTGCAGGCCGCCCACGGAGGCACGCTCTTCCTCGACGAGGTGGCGGAGCTCGACGCGGCCGTCCAGGCGAAGCTGCTGCGGACGATCGACACCCGGCAGGTCCTCGAGCTCGGCGCGGTCGCGCCCCGCCCGGTGCAGATCCGGATCTGCGCGGCGACACACGACCTCCGCGCCCGCGTCGCCCAGGGCCGCTTCCGGGATGATCTCTACTACCGTATCGGCCGGCCCGAGGTCCGGCTCCCGCCCCTCCGCGAGCGGACCGAGGAGATCCCGTGGCTGTTCGCGCAATGCGCAAAGGCGGTCGGCGCGGCCGCTCAAAGCGCGCCGCCGACGATCCATCATTCGATGATCATCGCGTGCGCGATGCGCCGATGGCCGGGGAATCTGCGCGAGTTCGTCGGCGAGGCGCGGCGCGCCGTGACGCGCGCGCTCGACGAGGGGCGGCGCACGGTCGAGGCCAAGGATCTGGATCCGCTCGCCGGCGTCGGGCTGAGCCCGGAGTCGATCGAGCCGCAGGCCCGGCCGGTGGCGAGCGATGTTCGACCGGCGCGCGCAGGACAGGCGCCGCCCGAAGACGAGATCGCCGAGGCGCTTCGCCTCGAGCGAGGCAATGTGTCTCGCGCGGCCATCAGGCTCGGAGTGCACAGGAATCGAATTCGACGCTGGCTCGAGAAGAATGGCGTCGATCGCTCCCACTTCGCCGAGGGAAGCGACCTGTCCGATAACGACTGAACCGCTGGCGCCCGCCGTCGCATGCACAGGTGCAGGAGTGCGTCAATGGCGCCGCCGCGTCGCTGGAGAGCGCTCGTCTTCCGGCTGCGTCGCGATGACGAAGTCGCTCCCGGCGTAGGCTGCTGAGCCCGAGGGGGCGGTCGTTCCATACATCACCTCCAGCAAACGCGCTGCGCCTTCCGAAGGCCTGAAGCCCGTCGCGCGCTGTTTATCGGGCGAAGGAGCGCCCGATCGTCGCAGGGTTGCCTCCATCTGGCGACGTAACGTGGGCTCGATCGACCGAACGCCCATGTATAGGGACTTTACAGAGCTGAATATGCGGGTTGTAATGTTGTGTGTAAGCCCCGTCCCCCGCGATGTGCTGTCACGACCACGGTCAATTCAACGAGCCCGGCGCGCGCTCGCCAGGTCGGAGCCCACGATGCGCCCTGAAGAGACCACCGGTGAAGTGTGCCCTGGCCTGCGCGTCGCGCGGCCTGCGTCATCGAGGCCGCGCTCCTCGAGACCCGCGCGCGCCGGGGCCGGCGGGGCTTCCGCCTGCGGCGCGATCTCGCGCGCCTCGCGGGACGCCTACGAGTGCCTACGTCTGTCGCCAAAAGACAGGCTCGGACGGCGCGCGGAACACGAGGACGGGGGCGCGACGCACAATGACGATCTTGGACTTGACCGGGCGGGCGGCTTCATCGATGTACAGAGAGTTGTCTGTCGGGTCTCCCTGCGAGCTCAAGCCCCGTCGCGTCACGGGCGGGCGCCGCGCTTCGCGGCCTCGCCGCGGGCGCGCGGCCGCCGAACGCCTGCCCCTTGCTCGCCGTCGGGCTCTCCCTCAGCGACATCTGCAAACATTGAAACCCCTGGCTCCTGCGAGGTGGTCGACGTCATGCGTTCTCGCCTGAAATCGGCTGCCCGCGGAGAGCCCAGCCAGGACGGCGGGCTGCCTGGTTGAACAGCCCTGGACACCATGAACGCGATCCGTAGACACGTATCGGCCGAAGAGGCGCCTCTTAGCCTACGAGCGCACATCGAGGGGCCCACAAGCTCGACCGCGTCCAGCCCAGGGCAGCAGCCGAGCTCGGGGACCCGCCAAACCCACTCGCGTCGCCGCCCGTTCCTGAGCCGCCTCCTGGCGGCGGGCGAGGCGATCGACGCGGGGGATACCGAGCGCGCGAGGGCCCTCCTCGAGGGCATCCTGCGGGCCGAGCCCGATACGGGGGACGCGTCCGAACGCATCTCTGGCGTGTTTGGCCGGGCGCTGCTCGCCCGCCTGGACGGAGATCGCTCCGGCGACGGGAATCTGTACCTGCGCAGCGCTGGGCCGCGGGACATGCTCGCGGCGTTTCAGCTGCTCGTGCACGCGACGCCGCTCATCCGGTTCGGCTACCTCAGCGCGAACGCGGCCATCGTCGAGGCGTTCCAGGACGAAGGGGAGATCCACGTCATCGACATCGGTGTTGGCGGCGGTACGCAGTGGCCATTCCTGCTACACCGGCTGGCGACGCGGCCCGGCGGGCCGCCGCGGGTCCGGCTGACCGGCATCGATCTGCCGTGCCGGGGCCCTGATCCCGAGCAGCGGCTGCGCTGGGCGGGCGCGTTCATCGGGGGGTGGGCGGAGCGCCTGAAGGTCCCCTTCGAGTTCCACGGCGTCGCGTCCTCGGTGGAGCGCGTCGACTGGAGCCGTATCGCGTCCCGCTCCACTGCGCCCATCGCGGTCAATGCGGCGTTCGCATTGCACCACGTGCCGGATGCCTCGGTGCACGCCACCGCGAACCGCGACACCATCCTCACGAGGATCCGCGCGCTGTCGCCGCGTGTGCTGACGCTCGTCGAGCCGGATGTGGAGCACAACGCGCACCAGTTCCTCCCGCGGCTGTCGGAGGCGATCGGCCACTACTACGCGGTATTCCAGGCGCTCGAGGCGCTGCTCCCGCCGCACATCGCCGCGCGGGAGACCATCGAGCAGGTCTTCTTCGGGCAGGAGGTGATGAACGTGGTGGTGGGCGAGGGGGCCGCGCGGGTCGAGCGGCACGAGCGCCGGGGCGCCTGGCAGCGCCGCCTCCGCATGAACGGCTTCGAGCCGCTCCGCGTCTCGCCGCACGAGTCGCTTGTCCGCGGAGCGCTCCGCCTGAGCCAGGGGTTCGACGTCCGGAGCGACGAGCCCGCGCTCCTGCTCATGCGCAACGGCGTGTCCATCGTGGCGGCGTCGGCGTGGCGTCCGCGGCAGCTCCCGCCGCCATCGCGGTTCATGTCCGGCCTGTTCCGCCGCTAGGAGCGCGGCACAGCGCAGGTGAGCCCATAACGCACGAATCTGCGCCTCTCTACCAACAACCGCTTCCAACAACCGCTTCCCTGTCCGGATCACCTCCGGACGCGAGCGGCTCCTCGCCCTCAGCGCCTCAGGAGGGCGAATGCCACCCAGAGCGCCAGCGCGCCGAGCGCGAGGCAGGCGAGGGCGATCCACAGGGCGCGGCGCTTGTACATTGCGATTTCCTGGAGGTCGCGCCGGTACTCCGGCGTGCGACCGCCCTCGGCCGCGGACCGGGGGGGGTGGAGCGGGAGAGGGCTCAGCCCTTCGCGCCTGACGAGCTCGAACAGCACCGAGCCGCGCGCCTGGGCCCGCGCGAGCTGCCCCAGCAGCTCACGGCGACAATGAAGGCAAAACGTCGATGCATCCTCTTCGATGCCGACGAGGTCGAGCTCCCGCAGCCGCTGCTGCTCCCAGCGCTCCCTGGCTTGCCGGGCCTCGTTGTGCGCGTCCTCTCGGCGGTCGTCGTGGTGCGGGCTATCCTTCTCGCTCATCGCAGCTCCTGATAGGGGGCGCGGCCTGCGTCCCCTAGAAGGATCTATTCCGGCCAGCCGCGAGAAATTCTCACGCAATGCGCCTGGCGACCATGCCGCGCTGGCCGCAAGCCACCCGGACAAGCAGCCGACAGCCGGCGAGCGGCGAGCTCACCGAGCTCAGCGGGTGACGAGCACCTTGAGGGCGCCGGGCGCGGCGGCGGCCGCCAGCGCCTCTGCGGCGCGCTCCAGCGGGAGCCGCGCCGACACGAGGGAGCGGACATCGACGGTCCGGGCCTCGAGGGCGCGCAGCGCTGGCCCGAACAGCCCGCAGCGCGACCCGACGACGGTGATCTCGTTGATGACGAGCTCCGCGAGGTGGACGCTGGAGAGCCCGGCCACCGTGCTCTTGAGCACGAGCGTGCCCCTGGGCCGGGTCGCGCGGACGGCCCTCACGAACCCCTCGGCGGTGCCGGTGGCCTCGACCACCAGCTCGGCCGGATCTCCGGCCCAGGCGTCCAGGGGCGGCGAGGCGCCGGCGTCGGCCTGGCCCGAGGGCTCCGGGCGAACGAGCTCGGTCGCGATGCCCTGCGCGCGCAGCAGGGCGAGCTTCTCCTCGTGTTTGCCGACCGCGAGGACGCGGGCGCCAGCCTGGTGGAGCACCTGCGCGATGAGCAGGCCGAGCTTCCCGTCGCCGAACACGAGCGCCGACGCGCCCGGCGACACACGCACCTGCTCCAGGATCGCGAACGCCGCCGCGAGCGGCTCCGCGAACACCGCCTCCTCGTCGTCGACCCCGTCGGCCACGGCGTGGAGGTTCGCCACGGGCACCGCGACGCGCTCCGCCAGCGCGCCGTCGGCGCCGACGATGCCCATGACCGTGCGTGCCGGGCAGTGCCTGCCCAGCCCGCGCGCGCAGCTCTCGCAGCGGCCGCACGCGAAGTTGATCTCGCCCACCACGCGGCGGCCGCGCCAGGCGGCCGGGCCCTCCACGACGTCGCCGACGAACTCGTGCCCGAGCGTGCCGTGGAAGCCCATGTAACCTTGGATGATCTCGAGATCCGTGTTGCAGATCCCGGCGCACCGCACCTCGACCACGGCCATGCCGGCCGTGGTCGAGGGGGGGTCGCGGTCGATGACGCGCGCGGCCGTTCCGTCCCAGACCAGCGCTCGCACGATCGAGCTCTAGCCCGCCGCGAGCGCCAGCCGGCGCTTCGCCGGCTGCATCAGGTACGCGTCGACCGCGTCCGCGGCCTTGCGCCCCTCCGCGATGGCCCAGACGACGAGGCTCTGGCCGCGCGACATGTCGCCGGCGGCGAAGACGCCCTCCACGCTGGTGCGCCCGCCGTGGACCTTCACGTTACCGCGCTGGTCCATCTCGACGCCGAGCTGCTCGAGCAGCCCCTCGCGCTCGGAGCCGACGAAGCCCATCGCGAGCAGGACGAGCTCGCACGGGATCTCGAACTCGCTCCCCGGGACCGGCACGAACTTCCCGCCTTCCAGCTTCACCCGCGTCGCCTGGAGCGCGCGGACGTGCCCGTGCTCGTCCCCGAGGAACGCGGTGGTCGACACCGACCAGTCGCGCTCGCCGCCCTCCTCGTGCGAGGACGAGGTGCGGAGGATGAGCGGCCACGCGGGCCACGGGTTCGTCAGCGAGCGCTGCTCGGGGGGGCGGGGGAGGAGCTCGAGCTGCGTCACGTGCGCCGCGCGGTGGCGGTGGCTCGTGCCGAGGCAGTCGGAGCCGGTGTCGCCGCCGCCGATGACGACCACCCGCTTGTCCGTGGCGAAGATCGCCTCGCTGTCGGGGATCACGTCGCCGGCGACCCGCTTGTTCTGCTGGGTCAGGAAATCCATCGCGAAATGGACGCCCTTCAGCTCCCGGCCGGGCACCGGCAGGTCGCGCGGCCGGCGCGCCCCGCCGCACAGCACGACGGCGTCGTACTGCTCGCGCAGGGCGTCGCCGGTGATGTCGACGCCGCAGTGGACGCCCGTGCGGAACGTCACCCCCTCGGCCTGCATCTGCTCCATGCGCCGGTCGATGAGGTGCTTCTCCATCTTGAAGTCGGGGATGCCGTACCGGAGCAGGCCGCCGATGCGATCGTCGCGCTCGAAGAGCGTCACGTCGTGGCCCTTGCGCGCGAGCTGCTGGGCAGCAGCGAGCCCGGCGGGCCCCGAGCCGATCACCGCGACCTTCTTGCCCGTGCGCTGCTTCGCGATGACCGGCGCCACCAGGTTCCGGTCGAACGCGCGATCCGCGATCGCGCGCTCGACGTTCTTGATGGTGACCGGCTTGCCCTCGATGTTCAGCACGCACCCCGCCTCGCAAGGCGCGGGGCACACGCGCCCGGTGAACTCGGGGAAGTTGTTCGTCGCGTCGAGCGACGCGATCGCCTCGGGGAGGCGATCGCGGAACATGTGATCGTTCCAGTCGGGGATCAGGTTCCCGAGCGGACACCCGTCGTGACAGAACGGGATGCCGCAGTCCATGCACCGCGCTGCCTGATCGCGCAGCTCGGCGTCGGGGACCGGGAGCTCGAACTCCTGCCAGTCGTTCAAACGCTCCGAGACGGGCCGCTTCTTGATGTCGACCCGCTGGATCTCGAGGAAGCCTCGTACCTTACCCATGGGCGGCCGACCTCTCTCCCGTGCTCAGGGGACCCGCGTTGGCGGGGATGTAACGTCCAGTGGAAACATAGGGGGTGGAAGGAGAAAGGAGAGACACGAGCCTGTCGGACCCGTCCGCCCCGTTCGTCGCGGGCGACGCCGCGGCCTCCAGGGCGCGGCGGTACTCGCTCGGGACGACCTTCACGAACTTCGACAGGACGGCCTGCCAGGACTCGAGCAGCTCGATCGCCTTCCGGCTGCCCGTGCGCCGCACGTGCTCCTCGAGCAGCGCCCGCACCGACTCGGCGTCGGCGGCGGTCATCGTCTCGAGCTGCACCATCTCCTTGTTGCAGCGCGCCTCGAAGAGCGCGTCCTCGTCGAAGACGTAGGCGAGCCCGCCGCTCATGCCGGCCCCGAAGTTGCGGCCGGTGGTGCCGAGGATGATCACGGTGCCGCCCGTCATGTACTCGCAGCCGTGGTCGCCCACGCCCTCGACGACGGTGGTGGCCCCGCTGTTCCGGACCGCGAAGCGCTCGCCCGCGCGGCCGTTGAAGAACGCGCGGCCGCCCGTCGCGCCGTACAGCACGACGTTGCCCACGATGACCTGATCGTCCGGCCGGAACGGCGCCTCGCGCGGCGGCCGCACCGCGACCACGCCGCCCGAGAGGCCCTTGCCGACGTAGTCGTTCGCGTCGCCCTCGAGCTCGAGCGTCATGCCCCGCGAGGCGAAGGCGCCGAAGCTCTGGCCGGCGCTGCCGGCGCACTTGACCACGATGCTGTCCTCGGGGAGCCCGGCGCTGCCGTGGCGGCGCGCGATCTCGCCGCTCAGCATCGCGCCGAGCGTCCGATCCGAGTTCTTGACGCGGGTCTCGATGACGACGGGAGCCCCGCCGTCGATCGTCGCGCGCGCCTTCTCGATCAGCTTGAGGTCGAGCACCCGGTCGAGCTTGTGGTCCTGCAGCTCCACGCAGTGGGTCGGGCTCGTGAGCGCCTCCTTCGGGCGGTACAGCACCTCGGAGCAGTCGATCTTCCTCGCCTTCGGGTGGAGCCCGGCGCTCCGCTGCACGATGCAGTCGGAGCGCCCGACCATCTCGGTCAGCGTGCGGAAGCCCAGGCGCGCCATGATCTGCCGGAGCTCCTCGGCCACGTAGAAGAAGAAGTTGATGACGTGCTCCGGCGCGCCTGTGAACTTCTTGCGGAGCTCGGGGTCCTGCGTGGCGATGCCGACCGGGCAGGTGTTGAGGTGGCACTTGCGCATCATGATGCAGCCGGTCGAGACCAGCGGCGCCGTGGAGAAGCCGAACTCCTCGGCGCCGAGCAGCGCGGCGAACGCGACGTCGCGGCCCGTCATCAGCTTGCCGTCGGTCTGCACGATGGCGCGGCCGCGGAGCCCGTTCATCACGAGCACCTGGTGCGCCTCGGCGAGGCCGAGCTCCCACGCGACGCCCGCGTGGTGGATCGACGTGAGCGGGGAGGCGCCGGTGCCGCCCGAGTCGCCGCTGATCAGCACCACGTCGGCGTGCGCCTTCACGACGCCCGCGGCGATGGTGCCGACGCCCGCCTCGGCGACGAGCTTCACGCTGATGCGCGCCTTCGAGTTGATGTTCTTCAGGTCGAAGATGAGCTGCGCGAGATCCTCGATCGAGTAGATGTCGTGGTGCGGCGGCGGCGAGATCAGCGTCACGCCGGGCGTCGAGTGGCGCACCTTCGCGATCACCGCGTCGACCTTGTGGCCCGGGAGCTGGCCGCCCTCGCCGGGCTTGGCCCCCTGCGCCATCTTGATCTGCAGCTCGTCGGCGTTCACGAGGTACTCGGCCGTGACGCCGAACCGCGCCGAGGCGACCTGCTTCACAGCGCTCCGCTTCGAGTCGCCGTTCGGCAGCCGGAGGAAGCGCACCGGGTCCTCGCCGCCCTCGCCGGTGTTCGACCGCGCGCCGATCCGGTTCATCGCGATCGCGAGCGTCTCGTGCGCCTCCTTCGAGATGCTCCCGAAGGACATGGCGCCCGTGGCGAAGCGCTTCACGATCGAGGCGGCGGGCTCGACCTCCTCGAGCGGCACCGGCGGGCCCGCGGGCCTGAAGTCCCACAGCCCGCGGAGCGACATCGGGTGCTCCTGCTGCTCGTTGATGATGGAGGCGTACTCGGCGTAGCTCTTCGCGTCGTCGAGGCGGACCGCCCGCTGGAGCGAGGCGATCGACTGCGGCGTCCAGAGGTGCCGCTCGCCGGACACGCGGAAGTGGTGGTGGCCGCCGACGTCGAGGTGCGCGCGCGCCCGCTCGCCGTACGCCGCGTGGTGGCGCGCGAGCGCCTCCTCCGCGATCTCGCGCAGCCCGACGCCGCGGACGCGCGACGCCGTGCCGGTGAAGTACGCGTCGATGACGAGCTGATCGATGCCGATCGCCTCGAAGATCTGCGCGCCCTGGTAGCTGGAGAGCGCGCTGATCCCCATCTTCGACATGATCTTCAGGATGCCCTTCTTGAGCCCCTTCACGTAGCGCGAGCCCGCCGCGGTCGGCGAGAGGTCGGCGCCGAGGGTCTTGTCGCGGCACATCGCCGCGATCGACTCGAACGCGAGGTACGGGTTCACCGCGCCGGCGCCGTAGCCGATGAGCAGCGCCATGTGGCCGACCTCGCGCGCCTCGCCGGTCTCGACGATGATGCCCGCGCGCGTGCGCGCCCCCTCGTTGATGAGGTGGTGGTGCACGGCGCCCACCGCGAGCAGGCTCGGGATGGGGGCGAGCGTCTCGTCGATGCCGCGGTCGCTGAGGATGAGGATGCTCGCGCCGTCGGCGATCGCGCGGCTCGCGTCCTTGCAGAGCTTCGCGAGCGCGGCGCGCAGGTTGTCCTCCGGGTCGCCGTCGACCGGGAAGTACATGGGCAGCGTGGCCGCGCGGAAGTCGGGGAAGACGTTCTTCCGCAGCTTCGACAGGTCGTCCTGCGTGAGGATCGGGTGCGGCAGCTCGAGCATCCGGCACTGGCGGGGCGTCTCCTCGAGGAGGTTGCCCTCGCCGCCGACGCAGCTCACGAGCGACATCACGATCTCCTCGCGGAGCGGGTCGATCGGCGGGTTCGTGACCTGCGCGAACAGCTGCTTGAAGTAGCGGAAGAGCAGCTGGGGCTTCTCGGAGAGCACGGCGAGCGGGATGTCGATGCCCATCGAGCCCACCGGCTCCTCGCCGAGGGTCGCCATCGGCCCGAGGATCATCCGCAGGTCCTCCTCGGTGTAGCCGAAGGCCTGCTGCAGGCCCCGGAGGTCCGCGTGCGGGATGGTGTAGAGGCTCGGCACGTCCTCGAGGGCGCGCAGATCGATCTTGTTCTCGGCGACCCACGCCGCGTAGGGCTTCTGCGTCGCGACGCGGCGCTTGATCTCGTCGTCGCTGACGACGCGACCCTCGGTCGTGTCGACGAGGAACATCTTGCCCGGCTGGAGGCGCCCCTTCTGGATCACGCGCGCCGGCTCGATGTCGAGGACGCCGAACTCGCTCGCGAGCACGACGAGCCCGTCGCTCGTCACGACGTACTTCGCGGGGCGCAGCCCGTTCCGGTCGAGCGTCGCGCCGATCAGCCGTCCGTCCGTGAAGCACAGCGCCGCGGGGCCGTCCCACGGCTCGATCAGACAGCCGTGGTACTCGTAGAACGCCTTCTTCTCGGCCGACATGTCCGGGTCGAGCGCCCAGGCCTCGGGCACGAGCATCATCATCACGTGGGGCAGCGAGCGGCCGCTCGCGAGCAGGAAGTCGACCACGTTGTCGAGCGCGGACGAGTCGGAGCCGCCCGGGCGGATGATCGGCTTGAAGTCCTCGATCGCGTTCGCGAAGACATCGCTCTTCAGCAGCGCCTCGCGCGCCGACATCCACGCGGTGTTGCCGCGCACGGTGTTGATCTCGCCGTTGTGCGCGATGACCCGGTACGGGTGCGCGCGCTCCCACGTGGGGAAGGTGTTCGTGGAGAAGCGCGAGTGCACCATCGCGAGCCGCGACACGGTGCGCTTGTCGGACAGATCGGGGTAGAACGCCGCGACCTGCTCCGCGAGCATCAGGCCCTTGTAGACGACCGTCCGCGACGAGCACGACGTGATGTAGAAGTCGTCGGCGTTGGCGGCGCGGCCGGCGCGCTTGCGGATCGCATAGAGGACCTGCTCGAAGGACTGGCGAGGCGCGACCCTGCCGATGAACAGCTGGCGGATCGCGGGGCGCGAGTCGCGCGCGATCGGGCCGAGCGCCGCGTCGTCGATGGGGACGTCACGCCAGCCGAGGACGCGCTGTCCGTGGTGCACGACCGCGGCCTCGAGGATCGCCTCGCACTGGCGGCGCCGCGACGGGAGCTGGGAGAAGAACGCCGTCGCGACGGCGTAGTCGCCGGGAGCGGGCAGCGCGATGCCAAGGGCGGCCAGGGACGTGGCGTACAGCTCGTGCGGGATCTGGAGGAGGACGCCCGCGCCATCGCCGGTGCAGGGGTCGCAGCCAGCGGCGCCGCGATGGGTTAGATTTTCGAGGATCTCGAGCGCTTGGCAAACGACCTCGTGCGTCGCTTCACGGCGGAGCGTGGCGACGAATCCGAGACCGCATGCGTCGTGTTCGAAAGCCGGATCGTAAAGACCTTGTCGTTGGGGCAGAGGCATGGTGCTGACTTCACACGCGCGTAGCACAGGTGGCACAGGGATTGGAGCCCTAGTTTAATGCGGCGCGCCAGGAGCCGCGGAACCGGGCCCAAAATGGGGGAGGGGTGTCGCCTTGACGGTGGGCCGCCGCGCCCGGCGGCGGCGCTCGGCAGTGGACGCCCGTCGTCGGCCGTGGTGTGGGTGGGGGCGGCCGGCTCGCCGGGCCGGCCCCCGGCGGCGCGGTATTCGGATGAAGCTCTTCGCCCTCAGCGATCTCCACGTCGGGTATGCGGAGAACCGGTGGGCCATCGAGCGCATGACGCCGCGGCCGAGCGACTGGCTCATCCTCGCCGGTGATCTCGGGGAGACGGAGCAGCACCTCCTCTACGTCCTCGAGACCCTGGGTCCGCGGTTCAAGCGGCTCGTGTGGGCGCCGGGGAACCACGAGCTCTATACGATGCCGAGTGAGCGCGGCGGTCCGCGCGGCCAGGCCCGGTACGAGCGGCTGGTCGAGCTGTGTCGGAGCCGCGGCGTGCTCACGCCGGAAGACCCCTACGTGCTCTGGGACGGCGAGGGCGGACCGCACGTGCTGGCGCCGATGTTCCTGCTCTACGACTACAGCTTCCGGTCGGACGGCGTGCCCGAGCGCGACGCGGTGGCGTGGGCCATGGAGAGCGGCGTGCTCTGCAGCGACGAGGAGCTGCTCGACCCGGCCCCCTACGCGAGCCGGCCGGAGTGGTGCCGGGCCCGCCTCGCCGCGACGGAGGCCCGCCTCGGCGCGCTCGAGGGGCGCCCCACGGTGCTCATCAACCACTTCCCGCTGCGCGAAGAGCTCGTGCGGCTGCGGCACATCCCGCGCTTCTCGATCTGGTGCGGGACGCGGCGCACGCACGACTGGCACACGCGGTTCCGCGCGCGGGTGGTCGTGTCAGGGCACCTCCACATCCCCCGCACCGACTGGATCGACGGTGTTCGTTTCGAGGAGGTGTCGTTCGGATACCCGCGCCAGCGGCCCATCGAGCGCAGCGCCGACAGCTGCCTTCGGGAGATCCTGCCGGGCCCTGCTGGCGCGGCGCCGCCGGGGATGTAGATGCTCACGATCGGCCCCGGCGCCGCGCACCTCTGGTACGTCTTCTGCGACTCGGCGCGCGACGAGGCGTTGCTCGAGGCGTACCACCGGCTGATGGCGCCTGACGAGGCGGCGCAGCAGGCGCGCTTCCTGTTCGCCGAGAACCGGCACGAGTACCTGCTCACCCGCGCCCTCGTGCGCACGGTCCTCTCGAAGTACGCGGACGTCGCGCCCGAGGCGTGGTCGTTCGTCCGGAACGAGTTTGGCCGCCCGCAGATCGCCGGACCTCCGGGGGTGCCGCCGATCCGGTTCAACCTGTCGAACACGCGGGGGCTGATCGCCTGCCTGGTCGCGCTGGATCGCGACGTGGGCGTCGACGTCGAGGACACCGAGCGCGCGAGCGGCGCCGTGGACATCGCCGATCGCTTCTTCTCGCCGGGCGAGGTGAGGGCCCTGCGCGCGCTGCCGCCGGAGAGGCAGCGCGCGCGCTTCTTCGAGTACTGGACGCTCAAGGAGTCGTACATCAAGGCGCGCGGGATGGGGCTCGCGATCCCGCTCGACCAGTTCTCGTTCCACCTGGACGACGGACCGGCGATCGGCATCTCGTTCGATCCGCGGCTCGGCGACGACCGCTCGGCCTGGCAGTTCGCGCTCTACCAGCCCTCGGCGCGGCACACGATGGCCGCCGCGATCCGCAGCGGGGGCGGACCCCCGCTGTCGATCGAGCTGCGGGAGACGGTGCCGCTGCGCGACGGCGGATGAGCGACGGCTGGGGCCGCCCGCGCGGTCGTCAGTCGGGCCGCGCGATCGAGAGCTCGACGTTGCGCCACGAGGGCTCTCCGCGGCCGTCGTCGCCGAAGCCGGAGGTGACGTCCACGACGGCTCGGCGGCGCCCTTCGGCGGCGATCGGGTCGTCGTCGACGGCGTAGTCGAGGGCGGCGCCCCGGATGGCGACGAAGCCGTTGTCCTCGTCCCAGATCTCGATGACGCGGACCTGATGGGGGTAGTCGGCGAGCGCGGAGGTCTCGAGCTCCCAGTACGCGTGCCCGCCGGCTGGCGAGACCCGGGTCACCCGGTGCACGTGGGTGTGTCCGGCGAGGTGGAGCAGGACGTTGTCGTAGCCGCCGACGAGCGACTGCCACGCCTCGACGTCGATCGCGCCGGGCACGGCGGGGGTGCCCGTCGCGGCGAAGGAGCCGTCCCCGAGCGAGCGCGACGCGTGGTGGGACGTGAGGATGACCCACCTGCGCTCGCGCTTCGCGCGGTCGAGCGCGGGACGGATGAACCGATCGACGTCGTCCTGGAGGATCACGCCGTTCGGCCCGCCCGTCTCGGCGGCCGAATCGAGCACGATGACGCGAAGGGGCGTGTCCTTCATGTCGAACTCGTAGAACGCTTTGCCGTACGCGCGCTCGTCGGGCCCGATCCCGTGCCCGTCGCCGGTCGCCGCGACCCGATCGAGCAGCTCGGGGCCGCTCAGCAGCGCTCTCTTCGGGTCGGGGACGACCTCGCCCGTGATCACCGGAGCGCCGGGGAGAGACCAGTCGCGCGTCCCGCCGTCCGACCAGCTCCCCGTCGCGAGCTCGGCGCGCGTGTGCACCGGGAAGTTCCCCTGGTGCAGGACATCGTGGTTGCCGGTCACCCATCGCCAGGGCACGAGCAGCCCCTCGGCGAAGAACGGATCCTTGGGATCGTTGTCGGGGCCTGGCACGGGGTCGTCGTCAGCGCCCGAGTCGCACTCGACGCGCTCGGCGCCGTCGAGGATGGCCGAGAACCACGCGATCTCGTTCGTCTGCGCGCTGTCGGCGTTGTCGCCGCCGAGCAGGACGAAGTCGATCGGCGTGCTCCGATGGAGCGCGTTGATCGTGCGGACGGCGGCGTTGAGGATCCGGCACTCGTGCCCTTCCTGCGGGCGGAACGCCGACGCGAACACGCCGGGCGAGTCGAAGAGCGCCAGCCGAGTGGGCGACTCGTCGTCTGTGAGCTGGGTGTCGGCGAGGTGGACGAACCTCGTCAGGAGCGTCGGCCGCGCGCCGCGCGGCGGTGGAGGGGTGTCGTCGAGCGTCGCCGGGGCGAGCGGCTGCCCCGGCCCGCTCTCGAGCTCGCCGTAGCCCTCCGCGAGCATCTGCTCGATCTCCGCCGGGACAGCGGGGTTCCTGTCCGGTGGATCGGCCACCGCGGCGCGCGGCGCCCAGGTGCGAGCGGTCGTCAGCGGCGGCGCGTCGCGGAGCGCTGGCAGCGGTACCGGCGCAGACAGCAGCGCCGGAGCGACGGACTCCTCCCCGGCACACGCCGCGAGCGCAAGGGACGCAAGGACGAAGCGCGCCGCGGGGCGACCCGGGCGCGCTCGCGCGATCCACCGCCGACCGGGCTCGAATGTTGCGATGCCCACCGCTCGTGTCTGGCTCATCGCTTCCATACATGACAACACCACAGCGCCCGATCAAGAAATGTTCGCTCGGGCGGTAGCGCTGCCGTTGGGGTCGGCGCCGACCGAGGAAGAGAGAGCGCAGAACGCGCGTAGTGCGCCCCACGTCGCGCAGCGCGGCGCCGCGGAGCATCATGTCGAGGCGCACGAGCGAGCCGAGCCATGGTAGGGCGGAGCCGCGGCCGGCGCGCCGGCGGCTGCTAGGATGCGGCGCGTCCGAGCCGGAGGCGCTCGTCTCGAGGTCATCTATGGTCATTTCGCGATTCCTGGGTTGCGCGCTCGCGGCGGCGACGCTGGTGAGCTGCAGCGAGCCCGAGCCCATCATCGAATACCGCTACAGCGCCTACGAGGGCGACGCGTATCCGGACCGACTCCCTGAGATCACGATTCCGGAGGGCGGGATGGGCGTGGTGAGCGATAGCCTCTCCGATACGATCTCTCTTGTCTCGCTCGCGACCGGGGAGCGGTTCGGCGTCCACCCCGTCGGCCGCGATCCCGTGACGATCGACGGGCCTCACCATGTGGCCGTGGACGCCGCGGGCGGCGCCGTCTACGTCGCGCTGTCGTACCCTGACGTCGCCGGCGCGATCGGCCCCCACGCGGTGCACGGCGGGAGCGTGGTGGCGGGCTACGTCCAGAAGCTCGCGCTCGACGATCTGCGCATCCTCGGGCAGGTGCGCGTCGAGGCCAACCCGGGCGATATCGTGATCTCGGAGGACGGCAAGCGCGTGGTCGTCTCTCATTTCGATCTGAAACGCGTGCTCAGCAACCCGGGCGACGCCGAGGCGGCGCGCTCGTCCCTCGCGGTGATCGATCCCGAGGAGGTCCTGCTCTCGGGATCGCCCGATCCGGTGTTCATCCCGGTCTGCATGGCCGCCCACGGCATCGCCCTCTCGCGCCCGGACGGCGCCCGCGCCTACGTCGCTTGTTACGGCGAGGACGTGCTCGCGATCGTCGACCTGACGGACCCTTCCGCCGAGGTGAAGCGCGTGCCTGTGGGGTCTACCTCCAGCCCGTCGCCCCACGCCAACAACTACGGACCCTACGCGGCCGTCATGTCGCCCGATGGGAAGACCATCGCCGTGAGCAGCACGGAGAGCAGGGACGTGCGCTTCTTCGATGTCGCGTCGGAGACGTTCGACGATTCCCGGAAGATCCTCACGATCGGCGCGCCCTACTTCCCCTCGTGGACCCCCGACGGGAGCGCCATCTATGTGCCGACCCAGGTGCCCGACACCATCGTGCGGATCGGCGTGACCCCGGACGACGATGGCGTCGTCACCCGGAACATCGCCGACGAATGCATGCGGCCGCACCTCGCGCAGCTCGACGAGGAGCACGGGCTCTTCGTCGTCTGCGAGGGCGATCGGAGCACGACGCCCGGCAGGGTGCTCCGGCTCGCTCCAGAGACGCTGGAGACGCTGAGCGACACGGAGGTGGGCCTCTATCCCGACGGGCTCGCGCGCGTCGCGCCGGAGGCGCCGTGAGGGCGCCCCCGAGCCTTGCGGCCGCGCTCGCGTGCGCGGCGCTGCTCTGCGGCTGTCCGGGCGATCCCGAGACGAAGGTCGTCGACGCGACGGCCGTCGACCACGGCGCGGCGCTCTTCCGGGACCCGTCGATCGCGGAGACGCGCTTCAATCGCTATTCCTGCGCGACGTGCCATGAAGCTGTCGCCGGCGACGCGGGCGACGCCATGCTCCCGGGCGCCCCGCTGGCCGGCGCCGTCGAGCGCCCGCGTTACTGGGGCGGGCAAGAGGTCGAGCTCCTCGGCGCGATCAACCATTGCCTCTACTACTTCATGACGAAGGACCTGCCCTGGACGGCCGACGACGACGCTGCGCAGGCCATCTATGCCTACCTGGAGTCGCTGCCCAGCGATGGCGGAGCGGCCGAGGCCGTCCCCTTCACGCCGGTCTACGAGCTGAGCCAGATCCCGGCTGGCGACGCGGCCGCGGGCGGGCGCATCCACGAGCGCGCCTGCGCCTCGTGTCACGGGCGCGCCCATTCGGGGGAAGGCCGGCTCGTGGCGCGGGCGCCGGCGCTGCCCGACCAGACGCTGGAGGAGCACCCGCTCGGCGAGTACACGGAGGCCGACCGGCGGCTGGTCTTCATCGAGAAGGTCCGGCACGGCGGGTTCGTCGGCTACGGCGGGCAGATGCCGCCGTTCTCCCGCGAGGTCCTCTCCGATGAGGAGCTCGGCGATCTGCTCTCGTTCTACGGGCTGCCCTGGCCTCCGTGAAGCGCGCCGAGAAAGCCGCGAGGATCGCCGAGATCCTCGACCGATTGTACCCGGCCCCGCCCATTCCGCTGGCCCACGACGATCCGTATTCGCTGCTCGTCGCGGTGATGCTCAGCGCCCAGACGACGGACAAGATGGTCAACGCGGTGATGCCGGCGCTCCTCGCGCGCGCCCGGACGCCGGCGGCCATGGCGGCGGTGCCCACCGAGGAGATCGCCCAGCTCATCCGGAGGATCGGGTTCGCGCCCACCAAGGCGCGGCACCTGAAGGCGCTGAGCGAGCGGATCGCGACCGAGCACGGCGGCGTCGTCCCCGCCTCGTTCGAGGCCCTCGAGGCCCTGCCGGGGGTCGGTCACAAGACGGCCTCGGTGGTCATGGCACAGGCCTTCGGCCACCCCGCCTTCCCGGTCGATACCCACATTCACCGGCTCGCGTTCCGCTGGGGGCTGTCGTCCGGAAAGGACGTCGTCGAGACGGAGCGCGACCTGAAGCGCACGTTCCCACCCGAGCAGTGGAACAAGCTCCACCTGCAGCTCATCTACTTCGGCCGCGAGCACTGCCCGGCGCTGCGCCACGACATGACCGGCTGCCCCATCTGCAGCTGGGCCGCGCGCGCGCACCGACGATGACCGCGGCGCCCGGCGGCCGCCGAAGATGGGGGCGGGTACAATGCCGCCAGCGAGGCCGGCAGCGTATCGAGGCGGCGCGTTTCCGTCAAGCAGGGTGCAACGTCCCGGCGATTTCACGCGCGTGACCACCCGCCGCCGCGCTGCGGCGCGAGGCGGCCGCGCGAGGTCGTGTGCGGGTGTGCGGTTCCCGGTCGCGGCGCGCCTGCGGTTCGGGTAAGGCACCTCTGTGACAAAGATTGGATTTGAGATCATCGGGACGGGCCACTACGTGCCCGGAGAACCTGTCACCAACGACGACCTCGCGCGGGTGATCACGACCTCCGACGAGTGGATCTACCAGCGCTCCGGTATCCGCCAGCGCCATTACGCGCCGGACGGCGTGGGGGTGAGCGATCTCGCGTGCGAAGCGGCGAAGCGCGCGATCGCGTCGGCGCGCATCGCGCCGTCGGAGATAGATTACATCCTCTTTGCCACGATGACGCCGGACTATATTTTTCCCGGCTCCGGGGCGCTGCTCGGCGCGAAGCTGGGCATTCCAGGCGTCCCCGCGCTCGACATCCGGCAGCAGTGTGCCGCGATGCTGTTCGGCCTCCAGACGATCGACGGGCTGATCCAGACCGGGGCGGCCAAGACCATCCTGTTCGTGGGCGCAGAGGCGCACGCCGGCTTCATGCCCTGGGAGGACTGGGGAGCGCTCGACCCGAAGAATGGCCGATCCGCGACGCCGGAGGCGCGGGCGCACGCCGACCGCCACCGGAACCTCGCCGTCCTGTTCGGGGACGGGTCGGGCGCGCTCGTCCTCCGCGCGACCGATCGGGACGCGGGTCTGCGCGGCAACAAGATCTGCTCCGATGGACGCTTCGCCGAGCTCCTCTTCGTGCCGGGCGGCGGCTTCCGCTCGCGCCCGTACTGGAAGCCGACGTCGTTCGACGAGGACCTGCATATCCCCCGCATGGATGGCCGCGAGCTCTTCAAGTTCGCGGTGACCAAGCTCCCGGCGACCGCGCGGGAGCTCTGCGCCTCTCAGGGCCTCGCGATCGAGCAGATCGACGTGTTCCTGGCGCACCAGGCGAACGGCCGGATCAACGAGCACATTCGCAAGGACCTCGGCGTGCCCGTCGAGAAGCTCCCGAGCAACATCGATCGATTCGGCAACACGAGCGGCGCCACCGTGCCCATCCTCATCGACGAGGAGATGCGCGCCGGAAGGGTGAAGAAAGGGCAACTCGCCATGGTGCTCGCGCTCGGGACCGGCGTCCACTGGGGATGCGCGCTCTGGAAGCTCTGAGCGGCTGAGCGGCGGCGCCTCGCTCGCAGGCGCCACCGTCCTCCTCGTCATCGTCGTCGTCATCGAGCCGCGGTCGCGCCTGGCGTATTGCGTCCGGCGCGGAACGCTGCGGAAATTTCGTGCGATCGTGTCGCGACGGATTGCGCGTGGCGTATCCCTTGTTACGTTTCCATCAACGCCCGCAGCAGACCCCGTGTTTGCAGTGCGATCGACCTGGCGACTTGGCGCGGGCGCTACCGGGAAGGGAGTCACCTCAGGGCTCGGCTGCACGGCCCCTCCCGGGCCAGCGGCGGATTGCGCACGAAGCACCTGACGCGCAGCAGGCGAAGCGCAGCAGGTAGAGCGCAGCGCGGGACCTACCCGCAGGGGTGCGGTATTCGCGAGTGCGCGTGGATGCGTGTGAATGCGCGTCAATGCGCGTCAATGCGCGTAATGCGCGTGAATGCGCGTGAATGCGTGAGCGTATGTGTTCGGATGTCGTCTCTTGCCGCTCCTGCTCATACGGTTGTGGGCCATTCACTTCATTGGAGCATGTTTTCTTTGATGGCGAGGACGCAAACTCTTCGCATTGACTCGGACGCGCAATTATCGGATTTTGCACACTGAGGTGAGTGTGATCGGAGAACACGGAGCGTCGATCTTGAGAGACACACCGACCCAGCTTGGGCTCGGCCGGTATCGTCCCATCGCGAAGCTCGGCCGCGGCGGGATGGCAGACGTCTTCCTCGCGATGGCTCACGGGCCCGCCTCGGTGAACAAGCTGGTCGTCGTCAAGCGTCTCCGCAGCTCCGGGGACGAGGAGGATCGCCAGGTCCTCATGTTCATGGACGAGGCCAAGCTCTCGGCTCGCATGAACCACCCGAATGTCGTCCAGACCTACGAGGTCGGCAGCGATCGGGACGGCTACTTCATTGTGATGGAGTACCTGGAGGGCCAGCCGCTGAAGCGCGTCATGAAGGCGGCTGTCGAGCGGGAGTCCGGCACGGGCGGGCTCGTCCGCGGCACGTGGATCCGGATCGTGGCCGAGGTGCTGCGCGGGCTCCATTACGCGCATGAGCTCTGCGATTTCGACGGTCGGCCTCTCGGCATCGTGCATCGCGACGTCTCGCCTCACAACGTCTTCATCACGTACGACGGCGCGGTGAAGCTCGTGGATTTCGGCGTGGCCAAGGCCGTCGTCAACGCCTCCAGCACCGAGAGCGGGACCTTCAAGGGCAAGCTGACGTATATGGCGCCCGAGCAGGTCACGGCGGGCAAGACGGTGGACCGCCGGGCGGACATCTTCGCGGTCGGCGTCGTGCTCTGGGAGCTGCTCGCCGGGCGGCGGCTGTTCGAGGGCGATCAGATCACCGTGATGCACCAGCTCCTGCTGGGGAAGATACCGCGGCTCTCCACCGTCGTTCCGGGGATCCCCATCGCGCTCGATCAGATCGCCGCGAAGGCCCTTGATCGCGAGCCATCGAAGCGCTTCGCGACGGCGCAGGAGATGTGCGATGTGCTCGAGAACTACCTTCAATGGTCGGGCGAGGACGTCCGCAGCGAGTTCCTCGGCGCCTGCATGCGGGGGATCTTCGCCGAGAGCCGGGCCTCCATACGCCAGCAGATCAAGGCGCAGATCGAGCGGGTGGCCAGCGCGTCGCTGCTGAGCGACG
This sequence comes from Sorangium sp. So ce281, assembly GCF_051527395.1. Classification (NCBI taxonomy): domain Bacteria; kingdom Pseudomonadati; phylum Myxococcota; order Polyangiales; family Polyangiaceae; genus Sorangium; species Sorangium sp. So ce281. The sequence goes on along the minus strand of NZ_CP150322.1, from coordinate 6,598,335 downwards.
CCTCCAGCCAGGTGACGATGAGCGGCATCGGCGTCGCGATGGCTCCCTCGTGCTCCGGCTCGGGCAGCAGGCTCCCCTATGTCGGGGAGTCCAGCCGGTCGGGCGTCGAGCGCGTGTCGGGCCTCGAGCGGGCGTCGGGCGCCGAGCGGCCCAGGACCCCCGTGAGCGACTCGGTGAGCCTGCGAGCGACAACGTCGGGGCCCGTGTCGACCTCGAAGCGCGGCTACCTGATCGGCGCGTCCGCCCTGACCGCGCTGGTCGCGCTGGTCGGCGGCGCGCTTCACGTCGCGAACCAGCGCGCGGCCGCCCTCGATGCTCCTGCGGCCGCGGTCGCTTCGCACGGCGCCGAGGCCGGGGAGACCGTCGAGAAGAAGCCCGAGGAGGGCCCGAGGGCGAGCGTGACGATCTCGAGCGATCCGCCCGACGCGACCGTGAGCTGGAAGGGACAGACGCTCGGCAAGACGCCGCTCAAGACCGAGCTGCCCGTGGGCACGCAGGTCGTGGTCGTGTCGAGGTCCGACTGCTTCGATGAGACGCTCATGCTGGCGCTCTCACCCGCGGAGGCCGTGGAGCGCTCGGTCAAGCTCCGCCCCAAGGACTTCGCACGCCAGTGATCCGGGGGTGCATCCGCCCGTCCTCAGCGACCGGATGCACCTCCGTGACGACGGCTAGGCCGGCGACCTCATGGCGTCATGAGCCGTGATGGAGGTTGGCGATCACCTTGGTGACGCCGTCGGCGTCCAGCGCCTCCTTCACCGCCTCGGTTGCCTCCTTCACGCTGGCGACGTTGCCTTGCAGCGTGACCACGCCGTCGCGCACCGTGACGTGCAGCTTCTTCACCGCGTCGTGATCGCTGTCCGCGAGCTTGCCGCCGACCGCGTTGCGGAGCATCTCGTCGGACGGGCGCGCGCCGGTCCGCTTCGCCTCCTTCGTGGCGATGACCGAGCCGTCGCGGCCGAAGGTGACCTTGTAGTCGTTGTCCTTCGCTGCCTTCGTCCACTCTTCGCGCTCCATCGCGGCGGCATTTCCGTCCTGCTTCTTGGCTCCCTCGGCCTGGCCTTGTTGTGCGGGCTGCGGCGTGGCTTTGTCCTTGGGCGCGGCAGGCGGCGCCGACTGCGGGCGCGCGCCCTGGTTGTCCTTGAGCGCGCCGGTCTGCTCGCCGGCCCTGTTCATCTGATCGTTGGCATCGCGGCCCGCCTGGCGCCCGCGCTCGGCGAGCTGCTCTGCCTTCTCGCGCGTCTCCTGGCCGAGCTGCTGACCCTCCCGGGCGAGCTGCTCTGCCTTGTCACCCGCGCGCCCGGCCTGCTCTCGCGCCTCCTGGCCGAGCTCCTTGCCCTCCTGGGCGAGCTGCTCCGCCTTTTCTCCCACGCGCCCGGCCTGCTCGCGCAGGTCTTTGGTGGGCGTCTGGTTCGGGCCCGGAGGCGGTTCGCCTCTCCTGATCGTCTGGTCCCCGGGCTCGCGGACCGCTCCTTCAGCTCTCTCGCTCTCGCTCCTGCAGGACGTGCCGGCGAGCGCGAGCGCGAGGATGGTTGGGCCGGAGAACCAGCGTATTCTGCTCATCGTGCAGCGATAGCTCATGGTGCATCTCCAGGTGCACACCGAGGCAGACGTCGTGCCAGGAACTCGGTCGTTCCCGGCCGCCCGGGAACAACGGCGCGCCGCGCGTGTCGACGGGGGCATGCCGAGACCCTCCCTGGCCACCGCGCGGCGGCGGCACCGGACACCGGACGAGCGCTCCGGCCCGGCGCATCGTAGTAGGCTCGAGGTCGTGAGCGCGGCGCCGCCGGAACCCGTCCTGCCAGACGCCCCGCCCGGACAGCGCTCCGCGCCCGATCTCCTCTCGCACCGGCCGGCGCTCCGGGTCGACGCGCGGGCGGTCAAGGAGTCGCTGGCGTTCGCGTTCGCGGGCGGCGCGCCAGCGGGGGCGTTCGATCGGCACGTCGAGTCGGCGTCGCTGCCCGCGTCGACGTGGGATCCAGCCCGCTTCGCGCAGCACGTCTTCCTGCGCGAGCTCATCGTGGGCTGCCTCCATTTCACGAGCGAAGGCCGCGCCTACATCCCGAGCCCGGCGCTGCTGGGCCGCGCCCTCTCCCAGCCGCCGAGCGATCGCGACACCGTCGAGCTCCGGCGCGCGATCTTCCGGGAGCTCACCGGGTCGGAGGCGCAGCGCCGCGATCTCGAGCGCGCCTACGCGGCGCTGCGCCGCTGGGTGGCCCAGATCGAGACGATCCCCATCTCTCGCGGCGAAGGCAGCCGGCGCCGGCTCGACATCCTCGCCGCCGCCAAGGGCGCGTTCGACGCGCTCGCCGGTGGGTTCGCGGGCGCGCGCTCGGGCCTGTCGCGGCTCTCGGCGTTCGGCGCGGCCGTGCGCGAGAGCGAGGCGTACCGCCGCCTCGCGGATCTGCTCGCGTACGACGAGGAGATCGCGACGCTGGATGTCCGGATCCGCGTCGGCTCCGACGGCCATGTCCGCGATCTGCGCGCCCTGTCGATCCGCGAGAACAGCGAGAACCGCTTCTACCAGTCGCCGCTCGGGCGCCTGGTCACGAAGCTCGTGATGCTGTGGAGGGGGTACCGGTTCAGCGACGACGAGCTGCTCGCCCGCCACGTCAACAGCGTGTTCGACGGCATCGAGGACGATCTCGTCGCGCTCGTCCAGCTGCTCGGAGATCTCGAGTTCTACCTCGCCGGCCTCGCGCTGCGCGACCGCGCCCGCGCGGCCGGGCTCTCCGTCTGTCTGCCCGAGCTCGTCTCGCCGGGCTCCTCCGACGGCGCGCACGGCGCGCGCGGCGGGAGCCCTGGGCGCGAGCTCAAGGGGCTGTTCAACCCGCTGCTCTTGGCGAGCTCGGTGAGCGCGGTCCCGTGCGACATCGCGACCGATCACCACGACACGACCGTCATCGTGACCGGGCCGAACTCGGGGGGGAAGACCCGGCTGCTCGAGGCGCTCTCGCTGGCCCAGATGATGGGGCAGGCGGGCTTCTTCGTGCCGGCCGCGGAGGCGCGCCTCTCGCCGTGCCACGGGCTCTTCGTGTCGCTGATCGAGCAGGCGCAGGCCGATCAGAGCGAGGGCCGCCTCGGGATGGAGCTGCTCCGCATCAGGTCGCTGTTCGAGGCGATGCAGGTCGGCGACATGGTGGTGCTCGACGAGCTCTGCTCGGGCACGAACCCGTCGGAGGGCGAGGAGATCTTCCAGCTCGTGATCTCGCTCCTCTCGGAGCTCCGCCCTCAGGCCTTCATCACGACGCACTTCCTCGAGCTCGCGGCGCGGCTCGAGCGGGAGCGGCCGGTCGATCGGCTCGTGTTCCTGCAGGTCGAGCTCGACGCGCAGCAGTGGCCGACATACCAGTTCGTCGATGGGGTCGCCCGGACGTCGCTCGCGCACCGGACGGCGGCGCGGCTCGGGGTCACGCGCGAGGAGCTCGTCGCGCTCGTCGAGCGCAGCAAGCGCGCGCACCGCCGCCGCGGGGCCGAGCCCGCCTGAGCGCGGCCACGCTCGCCGTGGCGGGGGAAATCTGGTTGTATGCGCCGCCATGGAGTATCGATCTCTTGGCAGGACGGGTTTCCGCGTCTCCTCGGTGAGCTTCGGGGCCTGGGCGATCGGGGGCACCTGGGGCGACGTCGACGACAAGGAGTCGCTCGCGGCGTTGCACCGGGCCGCCGATCGAGGCGTGAATTTCTTCGACACCGCGGACGTGTACGGGGACGGCCGGAGCGAGCGGCTGCTCGCGCGGCTCAGGCGCGAGCGGCGCGAGGAGATCGTCGTCGCGACGAAGGCGGGCCGGCGGCTGAGCCCGCACACGGCGGCCAGCTACGACGAGGGGAACCTCACGGCCTTCATCGAGCGCAGCCTGAAGAACCTCGAGACGGACGCGCTCGACCTCGTCCAGCTGCACTGCCCGCCGACGGACGTCTATTATCGGCCCGAGGTGTTCGACGCCCTCGATAGGCTCGTGAAGGCGGGCAAGATCCGGTTTTACGGCGTCAGCGTCGAGCGGGTGGAAGAGGCGCTCAAGGCCATCGAGTACCCCGGCGTGCAGTCGGTGCAGATCATCTACAACGTCCTCCGGCAGCGCCCGGCCGAGCTCTTCTTCCCCGAGGCGAAGCGCCGGCAGGTCGGGGTCCTGGCGCGACTGCCGCTCTCCTCGGGGCTGCTCACCGGAAAGATGAGCGCGGCGACCCGGTTCGCGGCCGACGATCACCGCAATTTCAACCGCGAGGGCGCCGCGTTCGACAAGGGCGAGACGTTCTCGGGCGTCGACTACGACCTGGGCCTCGAGGTCGTCGAGGAGCTCCGCCCGCTCGTGCCCGCCGGCGTGAGCATGGGCGCGTGGACGATGCGCTGGATCCTGATGCAGGACGCGGTGACGTGCGTGATCCCCGGCGCGAAGCGGCCCGAGCAGGTGGACGAGAACGCGAGCGCGGCGGACCTGCCGCCCGTGCCGCAGGAGACGATGGCGAAGCTCCGCGAGATCTACGACCGGCGGCTCCGGCCTCGGGTTCACCAGCTCTGGTAGGGGCCCGGGCGAGGGCTGCGAGGGCTCACAAGATGCGCGGCAACAGCCATCCCGCGAACGAGATGAGGGCCGCCGTGCCGAAGAGCGGCCCTAGCCCCCGGATCTCGAAATCGTCGATGAGCTTGTCGGTGGCGTAGAGCAGCACCGAGTTCACGACGAGGCCGAAGAAGAGATACGCCAGGCCCAGCGTGAGGATGGCGGCCGGCAGGAGCGCCACCGCGACCAGGAACTTCACGAGCCAGCCGAGCAGCAGGTTGAGGACGGTGAACACGGCGGCGACGACGAGCGCCGTCTGGGTCTTTCGGATCCGCACGCCGGGCAGGATCTTCGTTCCGACGAGGACCGCGAGGCCCGCGGCGAGTGCCTGGATGATGAGCGCCTTCATGACCACCTCCCTGGGCCGGCACCGCTCGGGCGGGCCGGCGTTCGCACCTTCCTCGTGACCCAGGCGGGTGCCGGGCGCAACCTCGTCCGGCGCGTCGCGAGCGGAGCCGGCGCGCGGCCTCCGCTCAGCCTCAGCGGCGCCGCCCCGGCTCACTCCTTCGGCTTGTCGCCGCCGAGCAGCTCGCCGATGGCCGGGGCGCCGCCCGGGCCGAGGGCCTGCGTGCTCTCGATGAGGTGGATCAGGAACTGGCGGTTGTCCGTCACCGAGAGGTTCTGGAGCTCGAGCGCGCCGATGCGGTCCTCGGGGGTGAAATAGGCCTCCTCGACCTTCTCCATCGAGAGCTTGTGCGGCGCATAGGCCATGTAGTCGGCGCGCGTGCTCAGGATGTTGTAATCGTCGCCGCGGCGCAGCTCGAGCGTCACCTCGCCGGTCACGCCGGGGGCGATCCAGCGCGAGAGCGCGTCCTTCAGCATCATGGCCTCGGGGTCGTACCACTTGCCCTCGTAGAGCAGACGCCCGAGGCGCCTGCCCTGGGTGAAGTACACGTCGAGGGTGTTCTCGTTGTGAATGGCGGACAGGAGCCGCTCGTAGACGGCGTGGAGCAGGGCCATGCCCGGCGCCTCGTAGATGCCGCGGCTCTTCGCGTCGATCACCCGGTTCTCGATCTGGTCGCTCATGCCGAGCCCGTGGCGCCCGCCGATCCGGTTGCACTCGACGAACAGCTCGAACAGGGAGCCGAAGCGCTTGCCGTCGATCGTCGCCGGGACGCCGCGCTCGAACCCGAGCGTCACCGTCTCGGCCTCGATGGCGACCTCCGGCCGGAAGGAGGCGACGCCCATGATGGGCTGGACGATCTTGATCCCGGTGTTCAGGTGCTCGAGGTCCTTCGCCTCGTGCGTCGCGCCGAGCACGTTGGCGTCGGTGCTGTACGCCTTCTCCGTCCCCATGCGGTAGGGCAGCCCGTGGCGCTCGAGGTACTCGCTCATCTCCTTGCGCCCGCCGAGCTCTTCCACGAACCTCGGATCGAGCCAGGGCTTGTAGATCTTGAGCGAGGGGTCGACGAAGATGCCATAGCGGTAGAACCGCTGGATGTCGTTGCCCTTGTGCGTGCTGCCGTCGCCGAAGACGTGGACGTCGTCGTCGCGCATCGCGCGGACGATCGCGGTCGTGGTCACCGCGCGGCCGAGCGGCGTGGTGTTGAAGTACTTCTTGCCGCCCGTCGAGAGGTGGAAGGCGCCGCACTGGATGGCGAGGATGCCCTCGCGGACGAGCGCCTCGCGACAGTCCACCAGCTTGGCGGAGACCGCGCCGTGCTGCAGGGCGATCGGCGGGATGTCGCCGGGGGAGTCCTCGTCCGGCTGCGCCAGATCGGCGGTGTACGCGTGCACCTTGAGCCCGTTGCGCGAGAGCCACGCCACCGCGCAGCGCGTGTCGAGGCCGCCCGAGAACGCGATGCCGAGGTGGGTGCCCGCCGGGGGGAGTGAACGGAAGATCCTGCTCATGGCGGCGCAGCATAATCGCAACACCCGCGAGCGCGCGAGCAGAGATCGCGGGGCGGCGGAGGCGCGTGACGGTGCGTGTGCGCGCGCGCGAGCGCGACGTCAGAGGCTCCGCCCGCCCCGCTCCGCCGGGACGGCGCGGCCGCGCGCTGGCTCGCACGAAACGGCGCAGACCGGGCCTCATCGGACTAGGATGGAGGACACCGTGTCACGCGAGCTCTGCTCGCACATGAGGTGCAAGTCCATGCCGAAGCTGTCGTACGCCGAGATCGCCCGGATCGAGGAGCGCCGGCTGGCGGTCGGCGTCGCCGCCGTGGTCGCCTGCGCGGAGCCCATCGCGGGCGGGTGGATGGCCTTTGATGGAGAGGGCTCCTGGGGAAACTTCGCCGTCGGGCTCGGGCTCGATGGGCCTGTCTCCGGCGAGGAGCTCGATCACCTCGTGGCGTTCTACGCGGCGCGCGGCGTGGAGCCGCAGATACAGGTCTGCCCCTTCGCGCACGGATCGCTGGTGCGCGGCCTCGCCGATCGAGGGTTCGTGCTGCGCGAGTTCGAGAACGTGCTGGCGCGCGAGCTCGCGCCGGACGAGGACCTCCGCGCGCTGGCGTCGTATGGCGGCCCCGGGGAGCTGGAGATCGCGCGCATCGATCCGGGCGACGAGGCGCAGGTCCGGGTGTTCATCGAGATCGCGACGAGCGGCTTCCGGCCCGCGGACGCGCCGATCTCGCCGGTGCTCTTCGAGATCACGCGCCGCGTGGTCGCGCACCCCGGATGCGACTCGTACCTGGCGCTCGTGAACGGCGAGCCCGCCGGCGGCGGCAGCGTGGAGATCTCCGGCGAGGGCGCCGCGCTCTTCGGCGCCTCGGTGCTCCCCCGGTTCCGCGAGCGCGGCATCCAGCAGGCGCTCATCGCCCGCCGCCTGGAGCGGGTGCGCGAGCAGGGTCGCCTGCTGGCGTGCATCAGCGCGAGCCCCGGCATCCCCACGGAGCGCAACGCGATGCGGCTCGGCTTCTTCATGGCGTACAGCAAGGGGATCTTCACGCGGCGGGAGCGCCCAGAGGCGCCTGCCTGAGCCGCTCCCGGGCGCCCCGGGCCTCGTCGAGGGCGGCGCACATTTCAGGTGTGCAGCACTGTTCGTGCAGAACCGAAATGAACGCCCAGGACATCCATGCGAAATGCCCAACCCTGACGGAAGTACGCCGTGGCACGCCTCATGCTGATATTCCGGTTCAGCGTCGCTGGTGTGGCCTTTCCCCCCCAAGGCCCCGGCGGCGCTTTTTCATTTCGCCGCCAGCGCCCTGCTTTACCGCTCGGCCGTCACCGCCCGCCGCCTCGCTGCAGCTCGGTCACCGCGTTCCTCACGAGCCGGAGCCCCACGTTGTCGTCCTGCGACAGGATCGACTCCGGATGGAACTGAACGGCCGCGAGCGGCAGCTCCGTGTGCTCGATCGCCATCACGACCCCATCCTCGGTCTCGGCCGTGACCTTCAGCGACGCAGGGAGCGCGTCGCGCAACGCGTAGAGCGAGTGGTAGCGCCCCGCGCGGAACTCGCGCGGCAGCCCCTCGAAGAGGCGCCCGCCGAGCACGCGCACCTGCGAGGCCTTGCCGTGCATCGGGTAGTCGAGGACGCCGAGCTTGCCGCCGAAGTGCTCGACCATCCCCTGCAGGCCGAGGCAGACGCCGAAGACGGGCAGCCGGCGCTGGAGCAGCGCCGCGAGCGTGCCCGAGAGATCGAAATCGCTCGGCGTGCCAGGGCCGGGCGAGAGCACCACGAGGTCGGGAGCGTAGGCGTCGAGCTCCTCGTGAGGGAAGCCGGCGCGGAGCGTCATCACCTCGGCGCCCGTCTGCCGGAGGTAGTTGGCCAGCGTGTGCACGAAGGAGTCCTGGTGATCCACGAGGAGGACCTTGCGCGTGCCGCCAGGCACCGGGTGGATGGCCGCCGGAGGCGGCGTGGCGATGCCGCGAGGCCTCCGGATCGCGTCGAGGAGCGCCGACGCCTTCACCTGGGTCTCGCGCTCCTCCTCGTCGGGATCGGAGTCGAAGAGCAGCGTCGCGCCGACCCGGACCTGGGCCACGCCGTCCTTGACCCGGATCGTGCGCAGCGTGAGCCCCGTGTTCATGCTGCCGTCGAAGCCGACGATGCCGACCGCCGCCCCGTACCACGCGCGCGGCGAGCGCTCGTGATCCTCGATGAACTGCATGGCCCAGGCTTTCGGCGCCCCCGTGACCGTGACCGCCCACGTGTGCGCCAGGAACGCGTCGAGCGCGTCGAAGCCGTCGCGCAGGCGGCCCTCGATGTGATCGACCGTGTGGATCAGCCGCGAGTACATCTCGATCTGCCGGCGCCCGATCACCCGGACGCTCCCCGGCACGCAGATGCGGGACTTGTCGTTGCGATCGACGTCGGTGCACATCGTGAGCTCCGACTCGTCCTTCGCGGACGCGAGCAGGCGCGCGATCTGCGCGGCGTCGGCGATCGGGTCGCTGCCGCGCGGGATCGTGCCCGAGATGGGGCAGGTCTCGACGCGATTGCCCTCGACGCGGACGTACATCTCGGGCGAGGCGCCGATCAGGTACTCGGCGTTGCCGAGGTTCATCAGGAAGCCGTAGGGCGCCGGGTTGCGCTCGCGCAGGCGGTAAAACAGCTCGGTGGGCGCGACCGGGCACGGCTCGTAGAGCGTCTGCCCCGGCACGACCTCGAAGAGATCGCCCCGCTTGAAGGACTCGCGCGCCAGCCGGACGAGCTCGGCGTACTCGCCGGGCGCGTACTCGTTCTGGGGCGCGCGGTCGGCGCCGACGTAGGCGTGCGTCGCGCCCTCGCGCGGCAGCCCTTCGGTCGAGCGATCGCCGAACTTCAGCTCGTAGCGCGTGCGCGTCGCGCGCTCGCGGCGGTGGTCGACGGCGATGATCTCGTCGGGGAGGTAGAGGACGAGATCCCGCTGATCCGCCGGGCGCTCCAGGCGGAGGCGGATGGGCTCGAACTGGAAGGCGAGATCGTACGCGAACGCGCCGTAGAGCCCGAAGAGCGGGTCGCCGGGCACCCCGAAGAGCTCGATGAGCCGGCGCAGCACCGAGAAGATGGACGGCTGCCGGCTGCGCAGCTCCTCCGGCACCCGCTCGCCCGGCGGCCGGACCGCGCCGGCGACCTCGTCGGCGCGCCGCTCGAGGGCCGCGACCGCGTCGAGATCACGGAGGGCCTCGTCGATGGCCGGCAGCAGCACGCGCCCGCGCTCGTTCAGCGCCGTGAACCGGAAGTCGCGGCCCCGGGAGACGAGCACGAGCGGCGGATCGACGAAGCCGATGTCCCAGCGCGTGTACCGGCCCGGGACCTCGTAGCTGGACGCCAGGACCACGCCGAGGTGGCTGTCGAGCGCCTCGACGATGGGCTGGATGGCGCCGTCGACGGCGAGGTCCTCGACCGTCCGCCGCACCGCGACGCCCCTCCGTGTAATGTTGCTCTCTCGTTTCACGACCGCGTCTCCTTGTGTACGATGAGTATACGCGGTGCGGCATGAACGCCGTACCGGCATCTTCGCCGCGTGCGTCGTTCCGTCGGGCGCGTCATCCGCGCTGCGCGCTCGTGGCGCGCGCGTCCCGCGCGGGCGCACGGCCCCCGTCCGCGGCGCGCTCCGCGAGGTAGATGGCGCGGAGCAGGGGGAAGCTCTTGACGAGGACCTCCTCGTACTCGGCCTCCGCGCTCGACTCCGCGACCACCGCGCCGCCGCTGCCGAAGCTGAGCCCCCGGCCGTCGGCGACGAGGGTCCGTATGGCGATGTTCATGTCCATGGGGCCCTCGTACGCGAGGTACCCGATCGAGCCCGTGTACACGCCCCGCGTGCGCCGCTCCAGCGCGTCGATGATCGAGATCGTCCGGTGCTTCGGCGCGCCGGTGATGGACCCGCCGGGGAAGCACGCGTCGAGCGCGTCGAGCGCGCCCTTCCCCTCGCGCAGCGCGCCCGTGACCACCGAGGAGAGCTGGAGCAGGGTCGCGTGCTCCGTGATCCGCTGGAGCGCCTCGACGTCGATCGAGCCCATGGCGCAGACGCGGCTGAGGTCGTTGCGGACGAGGTCGGTGATCATGAGGAGCTCGGAGCGGTCCTTGTCGCTGGTCGCGAGATCGCGGCGCAGGGCCAGGGTCTCTTCCTCGGTGGCGCCCTTCGGCCGCGTCCCCTTGATGGGCTCGCTGCGCACCCGCCGCCCCCGGTCGACCGCCAGGAACCGCTCCGGCGAGGACGAGAGCACAGCGCCCTCCGGCAGCCTGAGGAACGCCGAGAACTGCGCGGGGTTCGTGCGGCGCAGGACGCGGTAGAGGGCGAACGGATCCAGCGAGGTCGGCACGTGGAACTCGTTCGTGAGGCACACCTCGTACGTCTCGCCCTCGCGGATCTCGCGGAGGATGGCCCCGATGGCGTCGAGGTGCTCCCGGCGCGAGAGGCGCGGCGCGTGCGCGATCCGGTCGGCGAAGCCCTCCGGGACGGGCGGCAGGAGCGGCTCCGAGAGCGCCGGGAGGCCGTGGAGGCGCGCCGCGATCTCGTCCAGCCACGGTCCGGACGGGGGCGACGCAGGCTCGTCGGCGTCGATCGCGTCGATCGCGTCGATCGCGCACGCGTAGACCGTGCGCTCGACGTGGTCGAAGGCCAGGAGCCGCCGCGCGATCATCATCGCGCTGTCCGGGAGCGCGCGGCGCGGGTGGGCGGACGCGCCGAAGCCGAGGTGCTCCTTGAGCTCGTAGCCGAGGTAGCCCACGAGGCCACCGGTGAAGTGGAAGGGCAGGTCGCTCGGATCGACCGACACCGACGCGAGCTCCCGCCGGAGCGCGGCGAACGGGCTCCCCTCGGACGTGGTCGAGGTGGGGACGCCCCCGGGGCCGCCGGCGCTCCACCGCGTCACGGCGGCCCCGCGGCTCTCGATGGCCTCGGTCGCGCTCCCCATGAACGAGAAGCGCCCGTCACGGCCGGTCGCGCTCGAGTCGAGCCAGAACGCGTAAGGGGCCGCGGCGAAGAGCCCGGCGAAGGCCCGCTCGGGATCGACCCACGGGAGCCGGAGGTGACGCACGCGCCCGCGTCGCCGCGCGCCCGCCGGCGCGCAACCGCCCAGCGCGCCCGCGGAGAGGCCCGGCGCGCGTGGGCTCCGGCGGAGCGCCGCGCCCCTCCTGTCGCGCGGCGTGCTCATGGCGATATTTCTGAAGTTGCTGATGATCCTCTTGCCGTGCTCGGTGCCGATCGACTCGGGGTGAAACTGCACGCCGTAGAACGGCCGGTCCTTGATCTTGAGGGCCATGATGAGCCCGTCGCCGCGCGTGCGCGCGGTCACCTGGATCTCCGCCGGCAGCTCGCCGTCGCCGACGATGAGCGAGTGGTAGCGCACCACCCGGAACGGGCTGGGCACGCCCTCGAAGAGCCCGGCGCCGTCGTGCTCGATCTCCACGATCTTGCCGTGCATGACCCGCGGGGCGTGCTGGACGCGCCCGCCGAAGCGCGCGGCGAGCCCCTGGTGGCCAAGGCAGACGCCGAGGATCGGCGTCCCGGCGAGGGCCTCGATCACCTCGGCGCAGACGCCGAAATCGGCCCGTCGCTCCGGGCGGCCGGGGCCGGGCGAGATGACGATGCTGTCGAGCTCCAGGCCCTCGATCTCGGCGAGCGAGAGGCTGTCGTTCTTGACGATGATCGGCTCCTCGCCGCTCACCTCCCAGAGGTACTGCCCGAGGATGTGGGTGTACGAGTCGTAGTTGTCGATGAGGAGTGTCTTCACGGCGAAGCTCGCCTCGGGGCCCGCATCGAGGCCGTCGATGCAGGCGAGCCGGCGCGGATCCCGGCTCGGGTGAGGCGCCCCGGCGGCGGGCGCGGCATCAGGGGCGGATGATGGCCGCGAGCATGGCCTGGAGCTTGAGCTGCGTCTCGACCAGCTCGGCCTCCGGGCTCGAGCCCGCGACGACCCCGACGCCCGCGACCATCCGCGCGCGCGCGCCGTCGACCGTGGCGCTGCGGATGCCGATGAACCAGTCGCCGTCGCCGCGGGCGTCGACCCAGCCCACGAGCCCCGCGTAGAGCCCGCGCCGGATGCCCTCGTGCGCGCCCAGCCAGGCCTCCGCCGCCTGGCGCGGCGTGCCGCACACGGCGGGCGTCGGGTGAAGCCGCGCGGCGAGCGTGAGGGCGTCCGGCGCCGCCTCCGCGAGCTGGCCGTGGATCGGGGTGCCGAGGTGCATCACGTTGCGCAGGCTCAGGATCGACGGCTCGCTGGGGACCTCGAGCGACGCGCACTCGGGCGCGAGCGCGGCGGCCACGGCGTCGACCACGAAGCGGTGCTCGCGCTGGTCCTTGGTCGAGCGCCGCAGGACCTCGGCGAACCGGCGGTCGGCGTCGACGTCGGCGGAGACCGCGTAGGTGCCGGCGAGGGGGTGCGAGGAGACGGCGCGCCCGCGGCGCGAGAGCAGGAGCTCGGGGCTCGCGCCGAGGAAGCCGTCGACGTGGAAGATCGCGCACGAGGGGTAGAGCGCGGTCAGGCGGTGCAGGACCTCCTCGACGACGATGGGGCGGTTCGCCTCGACGTCGACCGCGCGGGCCAGCACGACCTTGGAGAGGGCCCCCTGCTGGATGTCGGCCACCGCGCGCGCGACGCGCCCGCACCACTCCTCGTGCGGGAGCGCCGAGCGGAGCGTGAAGCTGTCGGGCGAGCGCCGGTGGCCCTCGGCCCGCTCCAGGTGCGGCGCCGGGGCGGCGCCCTCGCCGATGGTCGTGACCCACGCGGTCCCGTCGGGGGCCGCGCCGACGATCTGGGCCGGCACGACGAGCGCGGCCGGCTCCGTCCGGTCGAACGGCAGGGCGCCGAGCGCCACCGGGCCGCAGCCCGGGCGTCCCACGGCGTCGGCGGCCTCGATCGACGCGAGCGCCTCCTTCACCCACGCCACGCCGCCCTCGATGCCGTGCGGCAGCTCCAGGCGGGCGGCGACCCCGTGCGCGACCAGCTGGGTGCCGGGGTGCAGCCAGACGCGCGCGCCGTCTCCCATGAGCGACGAAATGCCGCCGGGCAGCTTCGCGAGCGTGTCGGCGTCGAGCCGGAAGGTGCGGGCGACGAGCCGCGCCGCCTGGCGGGGGGCGTCGGCCGAGGAGGAGAACGTCAGGGGAGTCATGCACCGCCGTGCGCAGGCCGGTTCGGGCTCGTCCTGCTCGGCAGGACCAGCCTGGAGCCAGCAGGCCACGAGCCCGCGGCACCGTGCCGGATCGCGAGCGCCGGCCACGCAGCGTGGGCTCTACCGCCTCCGGAAAGGCTCCGCAAGCGCAAAGCAGCCCACGTTCAGGGCGCGCGCGACGCGCGTCTACCGCTGAATCTCCGCTGAAATTGCGCTTCCAGGCGAGGTGGTGGCGTCGGCGCGCGGGCGCGCACGCATTGCGCGCGTTGTCTCCGCGCGACGCAAGCGCATCGCGCTTCGTCTCCCCTCATCTCGACGCCAGCGCGCGTCGTGTTGCGTCTCGCCGCCAGCGCTGGTGTCGCGTCTCGCCGCCAGCGCGCATCGCGCTTCGCGCCACGCGCCTTCGCCATGGGCTGTGTGCGGCGCGCCGCGCGCCGCCTGCTGCGCTGCGCTGCGCTGCCAGCGATCAGAGCCGTGCCGAGCGGCGCGCGCTCCGTCCCGTCTGTGATCGACGGCTCTTTCCTGGGCTTTTTATCCCCGGAGAGGCGGCACGATCGCTTGCCCCCGAGCGCGCATCTGGTCGATGCTGCCGCGGGCACTCGCCCTTCGGGGCGCGGGCGTGAGCGGCGCATCTCGATAGCTCTGCCGGCCACCGGGAATGCGAAAATCCTCTAGAACAGAGCTCAGAAAGGATCCTGCGATGGACCCCACTCGGCAGCATGATCTCCGCGCATGGCGAACCGCAGCGCTGCTCCTCTTCGTCGTCGGGCTGTGCGCCTGCCGCGGAGACAAGAGCCCGCCAGCCCGCGAGAACCCCCCTGGAGCCGCCGCCACGACGGCGGCCGCGGTGTCGGAGGCGCCGGGCGAGAAGGCGATCAAGGCGCAGCCCCCCGCCGTGCCGAACGCCGCCGAGGCGAAGCGATACGCCGGCAGCAAGCTCAAGTATTACAGCGAGCCGGTGGGCGTGGGCGCCGAGCTCGACAGGGTGATGATCCAGCAGTTCAAGAAGGACACCGGCATCGAGGTGACGATCATCCCCCGTCCCAAGGACGCGACCGAGACCTACTCCGTCTACCAGCGCCTCTTCCAGGCGCAGTCCGGGGACATCGACGTCATGATGCTGGACGTCATCTGGCCCGGCGCCTTCGCGCAGAACCTCGTCGATCTGAGCGAGAAGCTCGGCGAGGCGGCGAAGCAGCACGTCGAGAGCATCGTCCAGAACAACACGGTCGACGGCAAGCTCGTGGCGATGCCGTGGTTCACCGACTTCGGGCTGCTCTACTACCGCACCGATCTTCTGGAGAAGTACGGGTATCAGAAGCCGCCGGAGACGTGGGACGAGCTGGAGCAGATGGCGAAGAAGATCCAGGACGGCGAGCGGGCGGCGAGCCCGAACTTCCTCGGCTTCGTCTGGCAGGGCAAGGCCTACGAGGGGCTGACCTGCAACGCGCTGGAGTGGATCGCCTCCCACGGCGGCGGCGCGATCATCGAGGAGGGCAAGATCACCGTGAACAACCCGCATGCCCAGAAGGCGCTCGCGCGCGCCAGGGGCTGGGTGGGCTCGATCTCCTCCGCCGGCGTGACGAGCTACGAGGAAGAGGACGCGCGCAACGCGTTCCAGGGCGGCAACGCCGCCTTCATGCGCAACTGGCCTTATGCCTACGCGGCGGGCAACGCCGAGCGGTCGCCGATCAAGGGCAAGTTCGCGGCGGGCCCGCTGCCGCACGAGCCCGGACAGAAGAGCGCGGGCACCATCGGCGGATGGCAGCTCGCGGTGTCGAAGTTCTCGCCGAACAAGGACGCGGCGATCGAGCTCGTCCGCTACATGACGAGCCCCGAGGCGCAGCGGTTCCGCGCGACCGCGGGCTCCTTCCTCCCGACGATCCGCTCGGTGCAGCAGGACCCGGAGGTGGTGAAGTCGCTGCCCTTCCTGGCGAGCGCGAAGGACATCGCGCTCGTGCCGCGCCCCTCGAACAGCACCGGCGCCCGGTACAACGAGGCGTCGATCGCCTTCTTCCAGGGGGTGAGCCAGGTCCTGCAGGGCAAGGAGCCGAAGGCGGTGCTCGGGCAGGTGGAGCAGCGGCTCACGCGCGCGCTTCGCTGACGCCGCACACCGCACGCCGCACGCCGCCCTCGCGCGCCTCTCCCTACCGGTGGCGCGGCGCGCGGCGCGCGGCGCGGCCCACGAGATCTCCCGGCCACACCACCTCGCGAGAACGGATATCCCATGAGCATGCCGGCGAACCCAGCGGCCACGAGCGCGGGGGCCCCTTCCGACCACCCGTCGCTCGACGCGCGGCGACAGCGGCGCGCCTGGCTGTTCCTCCTGCCGACGCTCGCGGTCGTCGCGTTCATCGCCCTCTACCCCCTCGCCGAGACGTTCTACCTGAGCTTCACGAACGCGCGCCTCGGCACCGGGGAGCCGGCCAGGATCATCGGGGCGCAGAACTACGTCGATCTCGTGCAGGACAGCTACTTCCACGACGCGGTCCTGCTCACGGTGCTCTTCACCGTCGTCACCGTGCTCGGCGAGCTCGTCCTCGGGCTCGGCGTCGCGCTCGTCGTCGACTCCCGGTTCAAGGGGCGCTCGGCGGTGCGCGCGGCCATGCTCATCCCCTGGGCCATACCGACCGTCATCTCGGCCCAGATGTGGAAGTGGATGTACAACGACGTCTACGGCGTCTTCAACGACCTGCTCGTCAACCAGCTCGGCGTCCTGGACCGCAACGTCGCCTTCCTCGCCGATCCTGCGGTGTCGTTCTGGGCCGTGGCGCTCATCGACGTCTGGAAGACGACGCCGTTCATGGCGCTCCTCCTCCTCGCCGGGCTGCAGCTCATCCCGCACGATCTCTACGAGGCCGCGCGGGTCGACGGCGCGACGGCGCTCCAGCAGTTCACCCGGATCACGCTGCCGCTCCTCAGGCCCGCGATGCTGGTCGCGCTCATCTTCCGCACGCTCGACGCGCTCCGGGTGTTCGACGTCTTCTTCGTCATGTTCGGCAACCGGCCGGACATGCAGACCATGGCGACGTACGCCCAGCAGACCCTCGTCAGCGTCTCGGACATCGGCTACGGCTCGGCGATCTCGGTCGCGCTCTTCCTCATCATCGCGGTCTTCATCACGATCTATCTCGCGGTGTTCCGCGCCGAGGAGGTGTGAGATGAGCGGCGCTTCGCGCGGCGCATGGCGGCGCCGTTCGCTGGGACAGGGCGCCTTGCGGGTCCTGCTCTACCTGCTCGTCGCCGCGGTGCTCGTGTTCACCGTCTTCCCGTTCGTCTGGGCGTTCGTCTCCTCCATCAAGCCCGACGACGAGCTCTTCACGACCCCGGTCCGCTACTGGCCCGGCCGCGCGACGCTCGACAACTACCGCCTCGTGCTGGCGAACGGCGAGTTCCAGACGGCGCTCCTGAACAGCGTGATCGTCGCCGTCTCGGTCACCGCGGTGTCGCTCGCCGTGGGCTCGTTGGCCGCCTACGCGCTGGGGAGGTTCCGCTTCCGAGGGCGCAGCCTCGTGCTCTACGTGGTCCTGGGGATGACCATCTTTCCGCAGATCGCCGTCCTCGGCGCCCTGTTCCAGATGATCAACTTCTTCAAGCTGTACAACCAGCTCCCCGCGCTGATCCTGACATACCTCATCTTCACGCTCCCCTTCACGGTGTGGGTGCTCACCGGCTTCATGAAGGCGATCCCGCGCGAGATCGAGGAGGCGGCCTACGTCGACGGCGCGACGCACTGGCAGGTGTTCACCCGGGTCATGCTGCCGCTCTCGGTCCCCGGGATGGCGACGACGGGCATCCTCGCCTTCATCGCCGCCTGGAACGAGTTCCTGTTCGCGCTCTCCTTCACCCAGACGCCGGACAAGCGCACCGTGACCTACGCGATCCAGGCGTTCTCGACGACGAGCAGCGGGCTCTACGAGATCCCCTGGGGGCAGACCATGGCGGCCTCCATCGTCGTGACCGTGCCGCTCGTGGTGCTGACGCTGGTCTTCCAGCGGCGGATCCTCGCGGGGCTCACGGCGGGCGCGGTGAAGGGCTGAAGGCGCGCCGGGCGGCGCGGGCAGCGGCTCACGCGCGCCCCCACGGGAAGCGCAGCCAGCGAGGCCCGCAGGCTGCGCCGAGGTCGCGCAGCCCCGAGAGCAGCACGCCTGCGGCCATGAGCGGCAGGATCACGCGGAGCGAGAGCGGCGCGTCCCAGCGGGAAAAGCCGGTGGGGCCGCGCGCCCAGCGCCAGATCTCGGGGACGAGGTGGGCGAGCGCGCCGCCGTAAATGATGCCCATCACGGCGTGCATCACCCGCTCTCCCGGGTAGACGCCGCCGAGCGGCCTCCGGACCGTGTCCTCGACGACGAAATCGCGGAGCGTGATCGCGATCTCCGCGAGGAGCAGCGCCGCGAGGGCCCACGCGGCGAGCCCCTCCCAGCGCACGAACGGCAAGGAGGCGAAGAGCACCGCGTACAGGAGATCGCGCGCGCCGTGGAGGACGAGCTCGGGCGCCGTGCCCGGCACGCCGCCGGGCAGGCGCGCCCGCCACTCGTGGTAATAGAGCGTGTCGAAGGCGCCGAGCGCGCCCTGCACGGCGAGGAGCACGAGCGCCGTGATCACGCGCGGGGCTCCGGCGCACGGGGCTCCGGCGCTGGCAACGCGGTCGGTTCCGGCGTGGACCCGCCGGCGCGCGCAGGGGGCGCCTCGCCGCCCGCCTCGTTCGCCACGCGCCCCTCGTACGCGACGAGCAGCCCGGCGACCGGCGCGAAGATCCGCACGTCGACGTGGACCTCGTCCTGGAGCGGGCCGGCCCGCCCCTCGATCCGCGGGGCGAGCCACCGGGGCAGCGGCAGGCCGAGGCGGCGGAGCCCGAGCGTCGACCGCACCTGCTCGAACACGAGCGCTCCGCCCTCGGCGCGGAGCCGGAACCAGCACTGGACGAGGCCGAGCCCCTCCACCAGGAGATCACCCGCGCGCCACTGCGAGGAGAAGAGCGGGCGAACCCCGAAGGTGCGGAGCCACCGCTCGCCGTCGCCCGCCGGCTCGACGGCGAGCGTCACGGCCACGTCCTCGGCCGCCTCCGGCATGCGCAGCAGGCCGGCGACCAGGCGCGCCGCGAGCCCCCGGCCGCGCCGCACGCGGAAGCGACCGCGAGCGCGCACGCCGCCCGCGTGGAGGCGCTGCACCGGCGGCGCGAGCGCGGCCCACGCGGCGCCGAGGAGGGCAGGGTAGAGAGCAGGCGCTGGAACACCCCGCGCCGCGCTCGAGCGGGACGCGGGATCTCCCCTGGGTCGAGCGTCCTGCGCCCCGGCGGCGTCGGGCATCAGGCGTCCTCTGGGAGCATCTCGCGCGGCACCGCAGGGCTCCTCGGGGCGACGGCCGCGTCGGCGAGATCGCGGATCTTGAGGATGATCGTGTCGTCTGCGTCGCTCCGCGTCTCCTCGCAGTACGACCGGATCTGCCAGAGCAGCTTGCGGGTGCGCCGCAGCTCGAAGACGAGCCATCGGGTCTCCGGCTTCGCCTCCTGGGGGTGGCGCTCCAGCTCGACCTCGATCTCGCGGATGCGCTCCTCGATCTGCTCTCCGGTCGGGAGGATGCGGCCGTTTCCGTGACAGTCCTTGCACAGATAGGGGCCAGAGTCCGTGTTGATCTCGCCTTCGCCATAACAGCTCGCGCACGTCACCAGCTCGTAGGAGTTCATGGGGCGCACTCTATCCGATCCTGTGCCGTGCTCGCGACCGGCGTCGCCGTCGTTGCGTCGGTCGCGCGTCGCGCCACGGGCGCGGCGGCGTCGTGCTCTCCGGCGTGGCAGGCGGCGACGCCTCCGCCATGGAACGCGCGCCGTCGCGACCGGCGCCTCCCGCAGGCGCCGGGGGCCTGGCCGTCTGGCTGTCTCGCCCTCGCGGCGATTTCGCCCAAGGCCACAGGTCTCTGCGCGTCCTAATTCCGCTTGCGCCGTTCCTTGCGGTAATGGGAGGCATCCTGTGACCTGCCCTCATCCCTCGCGTCGGGGCGCGCTGTGCGTCCTGGCCGTGTGCGCCTTTTCCCTCGGTTGGCCGAGCGTCGTCGTGGCCGCCCCGCTCCCGCGGCTCGCGGTCCAGCGGGCGCCCGCTGCCGCCGACTGCCCGGACGCGCCGTCGCTCGCCATCGCGGTCGAACGCGTGATGGAGAGGCGGGCTCTCGACCCCGTGGGCACCGCCGGCGCTCCCGCGGGCGCCGGCGACACGCCGGCGAACGCGGGCGGCGCCCCTCCCGGCGACACGCCGGCGAACGCGGGCGGCGCCCCTCCTCCCGGCGACACGCCGGCGAACGCGGATGGGGCAGCCGAGCTCGAGGTCCGCTTTCTCCGCGATGGCGCCACCTACACCGCCGTCCTTCAGGCAGGTGGTCGCACCCGGCAGCTCTCGTCCGAGGTAGGGGCGTCCTGCGGCGAGCTCGTCGAGGCGGTGGCGCTGACCATCGCCATCCTGCTCGACAGCGATCCGCCCGCGCCGGCTCCTGTCGCGCCTGCGCCCGCGCCAGCCCCGGCCCCTGTCGCGCCCGCGGCGGCTCCTGCTCCTGTCGTGCCCGCGCCGCCGCGTCCTCCGCCACGGGCGGCGCGCGGGGACGTCTCGATGGAGCTCGGCGCCGCGCAGACCGTGGGCATGCTGGATCCCTTCCGGGCGGCCGCGATGGCCGATGTCTCCCTGCGGCGCCGCGCGTGGTCCGCAGGCGTCGGTGGGGTATGGCTGCCCCCCCAGGACACCGAGCTCGCGCCGGGCGTCGTCTCCCTCGGGCTCGCCGCCGCCACGGCGCGCGGCTGCGCGACGATCGCCGGCGCTCTCGACGGCCTCCGGCTCTCGGCCTGCGCGGCGGCGATGCTGGGCGCCGTTTACGGCTCAGGCAAGGGGTTCGCCCCGGACCGCGAGGCCTCCGCGCCCTGGTTCGCCCTCGGCGGCTCGGCCGTCGCGGAAGGGACCCTCCTCGGCTCCAGCGCGCTGGGCTGGTCCGCGCGCGCGACGCTCCTCGCGCCGGTCGCGCGGGCGCGCTTCACGGTCGAGCGCCGCGCGGGCGGCGAGGCCGGCGCGCCCCTGACGCAGGAGGTGGCGCTCGACCCCTCCCCGGTCGGGCTGCTCGTCGGCCTGAGCGCCCGCGTGTCGATTTTTTGATGGCGAACCACGGGACCCGCCACGGAGGTGATGGGCATGGCGAAAAGCGGCAGGACAGGATGACCTTCGGAGAGGTCTATGCGCAGCACTTCCGGTTCGTGTGGCGGTCGCTGCGACGCCTCGGCGTGCCCGAGAGCGACGTCGCCGACGCGGTCCAGGACGTGTTCCTGGTCGTCCATCGGCGGTTGTCCGGATTCGAGGGTCGGTCGAAGATTACAACCTGGCTCTACAGCATCTGCTTTCACGCCGCCCGTGACCGGCGGAAGCTCGCGCATATGAGGCGGCGCGCTCACGACGACGAGCCGCTGCTCGACTGCGCCGACGACCGGGCCGACGTCGGCGCGGAGGCGGAGCGGCGGCAGGCGATCACGCTGCTCGAGGCGATCCTCGACGAGCTGCCCCTCGAGCAGCGCGCCGTGTTCACGCTCTTCGAGCTCGACGGCATGGGCGGCGAGGAGGTCGCCGAGCTGCTCGACGTCCCGCTGGGGACCGTTTACTCGCGCCTCCGCCTCGCCCGCGATGCGTTTCGCCGCGCCGTCGCGCGCCTGAAGGCGCGCGACGAGTTCCACGTGGGCGGGCCCCGGGTCATGCGGTCGCAGCCCGTGTTGAAGGCGGCCGTCGAGGCCGCGCCGGTGCCCGAGGGGCATCCCTCGGTCGTCCTTCCGCTGCCGGAGGTGGAGCGGCAACCCGTCTGGAAGCGCGCGGGAGGGGAGCGATGAGCGATCCGGTGCGCTGGCTCGACGCCGAGGCGAACGCGCTCGAGATGGAGCGCGAGCTCCTGCGCGCAGCGCCGTCGGCGGACCCGCCCGACGGGGCGCAGGAGCAAGTGTGGGCCGCGATGGCCGCGCAGATCGGCCTCGCCGGAGCCGCCGCGCTCGGAGGGGCTCAAGGCGCCGCGGGAGGGGCGCTCCCGGCGAACGTGGGCGGCACGGCGAGCGCGGGCGGCGCGGCGAGCGCGGGTGGCGCGGCGAGCGCGGCCGCGGGCGCTGGCGAGATCGCCGCGGCCGTGTCCGCGGGCAAGGTGGTGTCCGCTGCGGCGGGCGCCGGCGCTGCCGGCTCGGCGGTCACCGGCGGCGCGGCCGCAGCGGCGGGCGCTGCGGGTATCCTGAAGGCGATGCTGTTCGGCGCCGCCTGCGGGGGCCTGATCGTCGCCGGCTATGTCGTCGTGGCCCCATCGAGCGAGGCGCCGCCGGCTCGGATCGTCGAGACCGCAGAGGTCGTCGCGGCGCCGGCATCCGCGCCGGTTTCTCCGCCTGCGGATCGTGGGCCTACCGCGCAGGCCGAGCCGCCGCCTGTCGAGCCGCCGCCTGTCGAGCCGCCGCGGCCTGTCGAGCTGGCGCCGCCTGCCGAGCCGCCGCATGTCGAGGCGCCGCTGCGATCGAGGCCGCTTCCGCCGGCCGAGGCACCACTGCCGGACAGGTCACCCGCGCGGACCGGCTCCCGCGCGGCCGCGACGCCCGCGAGCCCGGGCGCGCCGCTCTCGGAGCGCGCCGCGAGCGCGTCGCCCGCGGCCGGGGCGGACGTCCTCGAAGCGGCGCCCGTGCCGGAGGCGACGGGCGCTGCGGTCGGCGCGGAGGGCGCGTCCAGCCCGGCGCTGCGGGAGAGCCGGCTGCGCGAGGAGCTGACGCTCCTCGGCGACGCGCGCGCGGCGCTCCGGCGCGGTGACGCCTCCGGCGCGCTGAGGATCGCGGAGCAGGCGCGCCTCCGCTTCCCCGGCGGCGCGCTGGCGCAGGAGCGCGAGGCGCTCACCATCGAGGCGCTCTGGCAGAGCGGCGATCGCGCGGCGGCCGCGCAGCGCGCATCGGCGTTCCTCCTCGCCTATCCGTCGAGCCCGCACGTCCCTCGCCTCCGCTCCTTCACCACTCACTAGACCGGGGGGCAGAAGTCCTGACAGGGATCTGCCTCGCGAGCCGAGCGAGAGTTCAACGCAAAGACGCAAAGACGCAAAGACGCAAAAATACACGAGAATTTTCTCTTTTTTTGCGCCTTTGCGCCTTTGCGCCTTTGCGTTGAATTCTCTCTCTCTCTCTGCGGACTTCTGGTGGACGGCATTTGAGTGGAGCGCTCCCGCTTCGGAGACGGACCCATCTCTACGCTTTCGGTGCTCAGCGCGCTTGAGTGCGCTTCCGCGCCGAAAACGCCGATCTGGACCCGTCTCCTGTGCGGGAGAGCCCCGCGCTGCGATCTGCGGGGGACGATCCGGGGGGAGGGGCGTGAACGGGGGCTGTCCGCGTCGTTTGGGGCCAGGTGGCTTTTTTGAAATGGGAAGCGGAGCGGGCGTCCCTTCACGTTTGGTCACTGCCGGTGTTGGACGGCGCGTCACGGCACCGCGCAAGGAGGAATTATGTCTTCGAGGCTATCAAGAGCACTGTCGCCCTTTCTCGTTCTGAGCGCCGTCTCGCTCGTGGCATGTCAAGTCGACGTCTCCCTCGGCGGGCCCGGCGGGAGCTCCAGCTCCAGCTCGGGAATCGGCGGCAGCGATGGTACCGGGGGTAGCGGCGGCAGCGGTGTTACCGGGGGTGGCGGCGGCAGCGATGGTACCGGGGGTGGCGTCTGGACCCCGCCGGAGTTCACGCCGGACAAGGTCGATCTCCTCTTCGTGGTCGATAACTCCGTCTCGATGGCGGACAAGCAGGAAGTGATGCGCCTGGCGCTCGCCGACTTCGTCGATGGCTTGGCCAACCCGCTCTGCGTGGATCCGACCGGTGTTGCTCCGGGCGTCCGGCCTCCGAGCGGGTTGAGCGCATGCCCCGCTGGCACGTTGCGCGTGCGCACCCCGGTGCAGGACATGCACATCGGCGTCATCAGCAGCAGCCTCGGCGGCCACGGGTCGAGCGCCTGCAGTCCGGCCGCGTCCCCTTCGACCGCCGACATGGCCCGCCTCCTCGCGCGCTCCGACCCGTCGACGGGGGTGAACGACCTGCCGACCTACCAGGACAAGGGCTTCCTCGTGTGGGACCCGACCGGAAGCCACGTCCCCGCGGGAGACTCCGATCCGGTGGCGCTCGCCGGGAAGCTCGGCGACATCGTGCAAGGGGTCGGGCAAGCCGGGTGCGGCTTCGAGGCGCCGCTGGAGAGCTTCTATCGCTTCCTCGTCGATCCCGAGCCGTACGCGACGATCGGTCTCGTGAACGACAGCGCCGAACCGGCAGGGATCGACAGGACGCTCCTGGCGCAGCGGAAGGCCTTCCTCCGGCCGGACTCGCTCCTGCTCATCGTGATGCTCTCCGACGAGAACGACTGCTCGATCAGGGACGAAGGCAAGAACTACCTCGTCGCCGAGGTGGGACAGGGCTTCAGGATGTGGCGGCCGCGGAGCGAGTGCGCCACCGACCCGAACCATTCGTGCTGCAGGTCCTGCTCCCAGAAACAGGACGGTTGCCCCGTGGATCCGGCCTGCACCGGCCCCGATGGCAGCCCCGCCAGGCTCACCGCGGCGGAAGACCCGGTGAACAGCCGGTGCTGGGACCAGAAGCGCCGCTTCGGGTTCGACTTCCTCTACCCGGTCGATCGGTACACCCGGGCGCTCACGGAGCCCATGGTGGTGTCGAGGAGCGGAGAGCTCGTGCCGAACCCGATCTTCTCGGATCTGGACCCGAGCGACGACAACACCCGGACCCGAGGGCCGCAGCACGTCGTGTTCACCGGCGTCGTCGGTGTGCCGTGGCAGGACCTCGCGCGCCAGAACGCGATCGGCGAGCCCGATCTCCTGGGCGGCCTGAACCAGTTCGGCCAGTCGGTCGGCGGGCTCAAGAGCGCCGCCGAGCTCGCCGACCCGCCGTCCGGCACGACCCTCAGCAGCACCTGGGAAGCTGTCCTCGGCGATCCGGCGAACTACATCCTGCCCGCGGATCCGCTCATGATCGAGTCGGCGGCGCCCCGCTCGGGCGATAACCCGATCACCGGTGAGCCGCTCGTCCACCCGAACGTCTCGGGCTGGAACGCGATCAACGGCCGTGAGTACACGATCCCGGAGGGGAGCACTGGAGATCTCCAGTACGCCTGCATCTTCCCCCTCTTCGAGGAGCGCAACTGCGACGGTACGGCCCAGTCGTGCGATTGCAGGGAGATCGCCGGCTGGCGCAGCAACAGCCCGCTGTGCAAGCCGGAAGGCGCGAACAATCCGGGGGACTTCGGGGCGCGTTCCACGATTCAGGACCACGCCAAGGCCTATCCCGGCCTCCGCGAGCTGCAGCTGATCCGGAGCCTGGGGGAGCGCGGGGTCGCAGGGTCGATCTGCCCGGCGCAGCTGGCCGACACTTCGTCGCCTGACTACGGCTATCGGCCGATCATGAACGCCGTGCTCGACCGGCTCTCCACCGCGCTCTGACGCGTCGACGCCCCCATCGACGCGGCCCCGCCCAGGGGCGGCGCACGAAATGCATGCGCCGCCCCTGGGCTCGCGGGGGAAACGACCTCCGCGCGCTCCCGCGGATCCTCCCGTCAAGCCGTTGGCACAACCGCGACACAGCAAGACACCGCGATCGCGGTGCCCGCGCCGAGGACCGTGCGCTCCGCCCGAATTGCGCCCGCCTCCCGTGGCACCGAAGGTGCTTCAATGGCGCGTTCGGACAAACGCAACGCGGAGGTTCTGATGCGCCACAAAGGGATGGGTCTCTTGCTGATCGTGATCGGGCTCGTGGGCTGCCACAGGGACGGCGGCGGCGACACCGGAGGGCCGCCGGATCCGCCCGGATCAGAGACGTGCGGCGGGTTCCTCGGGACCGCTTGTCCCGACGGGCTCGCCTGCGTCGACGACCCGAGCGACGACTGCGACCCCGAGCACGGCGGCGCGGACTGTCCCGGCATGTGCGTCGAGGACCCGCCGACGACGATGTGCGGGGGATTCGCGGGTTTCCCGTGTCCCGACGGGCTCGAGTGCGTCGACGATCCGAGCGACGACTGCGACCCGGAGCGCGGCGGGGCGGACTGCGGCGGCATCTGCGTGGAACCGGCGCCCAAGCCGCCGTTTTGCGGGGGGTTCGCGGGGATCGAGTGCCCCGAGGGGCTCGTGTGCATCGACGATCCGAGCGATGACTGCGACCCGAAGCACGGCGGGGCGGACTGCGGCGGCATCTGCGTGGTGCCCGAGCCCCGGCCGCAGGCGTGCGGCGGCATCGCGGCGCGCCCGTGCCCCGAGGGGCTCGTGTGCATCGACGATCCGGGCGACGACTGCAGCCCGCCGATCGGCGCCGACTGCGGCGGCATCTGCGTCGCGCGCTGAGCCGGCGCAACCGGTGCCGAGGGGGGGCGCGCCGCCCTGACGACGAACGAGCGCGCCCGCAGCGCGACGGCGCTCAGTAGCGGTGCTTCCAGAGCAGGTCGAGGCTCGTCGCCGGGTTCGCGCCGGTGGCCATCGCCGCCCGCAGGGACCAGTCCCGGCGGAAGCGCCACTCGAGGCTCACCTCGGTGCGCGCCTGCGCGCCGGTGTTGCCGCCCCCGGACCCTGGCCCCTGTCCTTGCCCCGTCGGCCCCGCCTCGTAGGTCGCGCTCGCGGTCACCTGCTGCCCGAGCTGGTAGCCCACGGTCGTCTTCAGCGCGCCTTCTTCGGTCGTGCCCAGCCTCGTCTCGAAGTTCCGGAGCGGACCGATGCTCTGGAGGATCATGTTGATCTGCGCGGACGCGATCCCGGTCCCCACGCTGGCCGCGACCCCGCCGGCGGCGCTGCCGCCGCCCGACCCGGGTTGCGCGGTGGACGTGCCGCCCGCCAGCGTCCCTTCCGCGAACTCCCTGCCGAGCAGGAGCTCGGCGATCACCTCGTTCTCCGGGCGCGGCGGCTCCGAACGGAAGGTGATCTTGTCCTCGGTGATCGGGTTGAGCTGCCCCACATAGTCGATGAAGATGCGCGTCCCCTCCGGCGTGTCGTGGTACGCCGTCACGTTCAGGAACGGATTCGACGGATCCCCCTGCAGGGCGACCACGCCAGGCTCGATCTCGAACTCCTTGCCGAGCACCTCGAGCCTGCCCGACACGATGTTCACGTTGCCCCGGATCTCGGTCTCTCCCGCGATCTTGATGCGGAGGGGGTGCGCCCGATCCCCCGACAGCGAGGCCCGCACCATGTCGCCCTCGACGCCGATCCTGCCCAGGTGGACCTCCATGGTGATCGGCGTGCCGCCCGCGCTCCCCTTCGCCTGCTCGGACGGCTCGGCCGGCGCTCGGCGCGCCTCGTAGTCCTGCTGGCTGAGCGGCGCCGACGTCGTGATGGTCGGGTTCTCGCCGAGGGGCTGTACGCTCCGCCCGATCGTCGGCGGCAGCGTCAGATCGAGCGAGGGCACGTCGACGCGGACGGCGATCTCCTCGGCCCGCTTCTCCGCCGCGAGCGCCACCCGGCCGCGCACCTCGCCCATCGGGACGCCCTCCAGCGCGATCGGGAGGGCCCGGCCGCTGGGGATCGAGAGCTCGGCGCGGGCGTTCCGGAACGCGAGCCCTTCCATCTGGAGGGTCGCGTTCCCGCGGATCTGGCCGTTGCCTGCGTCGGCGCGGAGGTCGTCGACGCGGAGCTCGCCGGAGGGGCTCGCGGCGACGCGGAACGAGGCGTTCTCGAACGGCTGGCCGATCGTGGCCACCTGGACGACGCCGTCCTCGAGGCGCATCTCGCCGGAGAAGCCCGCCTGCGCGCCGAGCCCGAGCCGCACCTCGCCGTCGAGCACGCCGTCGAGCCGGTTCACCGAGCCCTGCACGAACGGCTCCAGCGCCCTCAGGCGGAAGCGATCGACCGCGAGTGACACCGAGGCGTTCCTGTCGTCGGTGAGCGTCGGGATCACGTTCGCCTCCCACACCATGGGCGCCTGGGCCTTGGCCTCGAGCCGGCCGCCGTCGCGCCCCTCGAGCCGCACGCTGGCCACGGCCGCGGTGCGCCCCGCGCCGCCCGGCGGCCCGATGTCGAGCGACGCCTCGGCGGTCTCGTACCGCGTGTCGGGGCCGAGCGTGAGGCCCGGGAACTGAAGGTGCGCCCTGACCTCGGGCGCGGCCTCGAACAGCCCGCGCACGGAGATCTCGCCGCGCGCCTCGCCGCCGATCTGCATGTCGGCGAGGACGGGGACCTCCGCGAGCGGCAGATCCGCGATCTTCGCCTCGAGGCTGCCGTTGCTGAAGCGCCGAGCGGAAGGGGTCCCGCCGAGGAGGGCGGCGGCGTCCGCGCCCAGCTTCGCCTTCGCCGTCAGGTAGGTGATCGGTCCGCGGAACGCGTACGCGTCGAGCACGGCGTCGCGCCCGTCATAGGCGAGCAGCGTGTCGAGCCGGACCTTCCCGAAGAGCGAGGGGCCGGCCGTGCCGCTCACGTTCGTGGCCATCGCGCGGGCCACGAGCCGGGGCTCGGTGAGCTTTCCCGCGAAGTACACGTCGAGCCCCGCGGAGCCGGAGAGCACCGGCGTCCGCTGCCCGAAGGCGGCCAGCTCGGTGAGCTCGTTGAGCCGGCGGCGCGGCACGCGGAGGTGCGCGGCGATCGACGTCCGCGGGAGCGCCGTGGCCGGATCGGCGAGGAGCGCCGGCAGATCGGCGTCGAGCGCGGCCGAGAGCTCCGCCACGAGCTGGCGATCGAACACCGACAGCGTGACGTGGGCGTCGCCGGTCTTCGCGTCGAGATCCCCCGCGATCCGCGCGTCGAGCTTCCTCGACACCCACGCCGGCGCGCCCGTCTGCGCGTCGATCGGCCCGGCCGCGCGCAGGCCCTCCGTGCGGACAAGGAGGCTCCGCACCGACGGGAGCCGCTCTCCCGCCTCGCGCGCCACCGCGAGGCGCGCGGTGAGCCGGCCCGCGAGCTCGCTCAGCGCGAGCGGGACCGGCGAACCCTGCGCCAGGCACCCGAGCTGCCAGGCGTCGGCGTCCATGCGGGCCGAGCCGGTGACGGTCTGCCAGGTGCGCGCCGAGAGGAGCGGCCCGCGCAGCCTCGCCGCGCTCCCGTCGACAAGCACGCGCGCGATGGCGCCGTGGCACTCCGGCGGGGGTGGCGTCTTCTGCTGCGGCGCCGCGTCGAAGGCCGTGGTCAACGTCGGGTCGGGCGTCGCGCCCCGGCGCTGGGCCTCCCGCGCCTGCGCGGGCGGCGGCTCGGGCGGCGCGAGCAGCCGGACCAGGCCGTCCGCCTTCAGCGCCTCCCCGTCGAGGCGCGCCGTCACGTTCATCGAGAGCCGCGGCGCCACGCCCGGGACCGAGCCGTCCTCGAGCTCGATCTGGACGCGCCCCGCGCGGCGCGCCCCCCGGCCGTGCACCGACACGTCGAGGTTGGCGAGGCCTCCTATCCCGCGCGGCGCGCCGGTGATGTCGGCGATGCGCGCGAGGTCGATCGCGGTGCCGCGGAGGTCGCCCTCGATCTCGTCCCCGGTGAGCGAGAGGCTCCCCTCGATCTCCCCCACGCCGTCGCCGCGCAGCGCGAGCCCGCGGACGGCGATCCCGCGGTCCCACGCGACGCGGGCGGCCTGCGCGGTCACCTCGTCCTGCCCGCGCGCCACCTCCACGCGGAGCTGCCGCGCCTCGCTCCGCGGCAGATCGAGGCGGGCCGAGGCCGTGATCTGGCGCTCCGCGCTGGCCAGCGACACGCGGACGTGCGGCGCCGTGACGGGCCCCGCGGCGCTCGCCGCCACGCTGCGGAACGCGTACTGCTGAGCGCGGAGGTCGGCTCCGCGGAACACGCCGTCGATCGTGAGCTTGTCGAGCGGCCCCCTGGCCCTGGCCCGGACCTCGCCGCGCCCGAGCTGCAGATCGGACCCGACGCGGAGCCCGGCGACGCGCACGGTCGCCCTGGCGTCGAGCGCCTCGTCCCTGAGCGCTCCCTCGACGTGGAGCGCGGCGCTGCCGTGGATGCCGCGCGGGACGCGCTGCACCGCGCTGAGCGACGGGATCTCGCTCTGCGCCGCGAACTCGATCACCCCCTCCTTCGAGCGGGTGACGCTGGCCTCGATGGGCGCGCCGGGCTCGTGGATCGTCGCCGCGGCCCGCAGCGCGCCGCGCTCGAGGGTCGCGCGCGCCTCGGTCGCCGGCACGCGCTGCCCCGCGACGACGAACGGCTCCGTCCTGGCCTCGGCGACGATGCGCGGCCCGCCCTCCTCGTCGAGGTGGATCTCCCCTCGGGCCTCCGCGCTCACCCGCGCCGCGGGCGCTGCCCCGACGAAGGCGCGCGGGTCGAGCTCCGAGATCCGCACCTCGGCGGTGATGCGCTTCGGATCGAGCGCGTCGAGCCGGGCGCTGGCGGTGACCTCGCCGGTCACGGCGTCGCTCGCGACGAGCGGATCGAGGACCGCGACGCGCGCCGTGACGGCGAGGTCCGAGAGCGCTCCGTCGGCCGTCACCAGCACCGAGAGCGGCCGGGCGAGCGGCGCGCTCGGATCGATCGCGAGGGCTGCCTCGGGCGTCACGCGCGCGGACGAGACCCGCGCCGTGAGGTGCTCGTCCTTCAGGGTCCCCTCGGCCGTGAGCGGGATCGCGCCGACGCTCCCTTCGAGCTTCGCGGTGAGCTCCATCGGCGCGTCCGCGGGCACGCTGACGCTCCCGGAGATGCTGGTCGCCTCGACCGGGACCGGCAGCAGGCGCCGCTCCGTGATGCGCACGCGCTCGAGCGCGTACCGGCTCCGGTCCGCGACGACGACGCCGCCGGCGAGGTCCTCGATCGTGGCGTCGATGGGGCTCCCTGGCGCGACGGTGCCGTGGACCGCCGCGCGATCGAGCACGACGCGCGACAGCTCGAGGCGGAGCGGCCGCGCAGGCTCGGCGGGCGGCTCCTCAGGCGGCGACGGCGTCGGCGTGAACGCCTCGGCCAGGGTGAGCGCGCCTTGCTCGTCCTGCTCGAGCAGCACGTCCGCGTCCGCGACCCGGACGAGCGGGATCGTGACGGCGAGGTCGCCGTCGCCGAGGAGGAGCTCCGTCGCGATCGAGAGCGCGTTGAAGTCCGCGTGGACGCCGCTGGCG
This sequence comes from Sorangium sp. So ce281, assembly GCF_051527395.1. Lineage (NCBI taxonomy): Bacteria > Pseudomonadati > Myxococcota > Polyangiales > Polyangiaceae > Sorangium > Sorangium sp. So ce281. Next base: position 6,567,771 of record NZ_CP150322.1, on the reverse strand, counting down.
CGCAGGAGCTCGGTTCCGTTCGGGTGGCTCACCGTCACCCTGGAGATGTCGGCGGTGAAGAGGCCGAGGTGGTCGACGTGCTCGATCTCGATCCGCCCCTCGAGGGTGGACCGCAGGGTGTCGTTGACGAGCTGCCTTATCAGGTTGCGGGTCGACCCGGCGTTCAGGTGGATGACGGCGCCGAACGCCGCCGCGGCGACGAAGACGCCGCCCAGGCCGATCACGCTGGCCGACACCGCGGCCGCGCGGGCCAGCGCCCGGCGAAAGCGGCCTTGCCGGACGCCGGCGCCGGGCGCGGGAGGGACGGCGGGAGTCTCTGGCATATCGCCTAGGGATCGCTCCGAGCGTGCGGGAAATCGTGGCCGGGGACCTCGTGAGGCGGCGGCGCCGGGATCTCCTGCGTGGGCGCGGGCGCAGGCACCTCGGGCTGGTGCCTCGTCCCCGGATCTCCTCCGGGCTGCGCCGTCCCCGGGAGCTGGATCTCGCGGTCCGGCGACGTGCGACCGGGCGAGCCGGGGGTCGCCGGCGTCGCTGGCGTCGCCGGCGTCGCCGGCGTCTCGCCGGGGGGGCTCGCCGCCGGCTGCGGCGCGCCGGGCTTCCAGGGTTCACCGTTCGGCGCGATGTTCGGCGCGCTGTTCAACGTGCTGTTCAACGTGCTGTTCAACGTACCGTTCCGCGGTTGCGACGCGTTCTTCATGGCCTCCACCCTGTCTCCGGATCATGCCGGCATGCGGCGCCCGAGCGCGAGCGAAATCACGGCGAGCACCAGGAACGCGACGAACAGGATCTTCGCGATCGACGCGGCGCTGGCGGCGATCCCGCCGAAGCCGAAGATTGCGGCGATGATCGCGATGATGAAGAAGGTGACAGTCCAGCCGAGCATGATGTCCTCCAAGGGGGTCTCAGGGGTCGATCCGTTGTCTTCGTGGGGACGACCTCAACGTGGTTCCTGATGGCGGCTGTTGGCCGCGGTTCCTTGCTGTTCCCTGACGTGGCCAGTTGCAGCCCCCGTGCCGCCCGGCGGCAGAGGCTGTCGGCCGGCGCGTTCTCCGCGGCGCGAGGCGGGCAGCGCCGAGATCGGCCCAGCCGCTTCCGTCCGGGCGCGCGTGCGGCGCCTCGCGCCTGGGGCAAGATGCCTCGATCGTGACAGGGTGGACCTGCGCGTGCGCGGAGCGCGGAACAGGGGCCTCGGGCGAGCGCGCGCCTGCGCCGCGCTGCTCCCTGCCGGCAGCGTCTGCACGGAGGCTCCACGCGGACGCCCTGCAACTTCCCGGAACGGGCGACTCCGGACAGGCTATAAGAACCCCGCCATGCCGAAATCGAAGGTCGCTGTGATCCGCACGTCGCCTGCGACGGTGCTCTCGGACTACCACCGGCTGATGAACCTGGCCGGTTACCAGGATGTGGTCGCCAAGGACGCCGACACGGCGCTCAAGGTGAACATCTCCTGGCACTTCTTCTACCCGAGCTCATCCACGACGCCCTGGCAGCTCGAGGGGGTCATCCGGGCGATGACGCAGGACGGGTACTCGAAGGACCTGATCCACGCCTGCCACAACCGCACGGTCGTCATCGACGCCCACCTCGGCGAGCGCGAGAACAAGCAGATCGACGTCGTGCAGGCGCACGGCCTGCGCAACGTCCACCTCTACGAAGGGGAGGAGTGGATCCCGATCGGGGACGCGGTCGGCGATCTGCGGAAGAAGTTCCTCTGTCTGAACGAGGTGTACCCGAAGGGGTTCTCGATCCCGAAGCGCTTCATCGGGGAGAACATCATCCACCTGCCGACGGTGAAGACCCACATCTTCACGACGACGACGGGCGCGATGAAGAACGCGTTCGGCGGCCTCTTGAACGAGCACCGGCACTGGACGCACCCGGTGATCCACGAGACGCTCGTGGATCTCCTGATGATCCAGAAGAAGATCCACCGCGGGGTCTTCGCGGTGATGGACGGGACCTTCGCGGGCGACGGCCCGGGGCCGCGCTGCATGGTGCCGCACGTGAAGAACGTGCTGCTCGCGTCCTCGGACCAGGTGGCGATCGACGCCGTGGCGGCGAAGCTGATGGGGTTCGACCCGCTGCGCGATCTCAAGTTCGTGCGGCTGGCGCACGACCTCGGCCTCGGGACGGGCGACGTGCGCGACATCGAGCTCGTGGGCGACGTGGACGCGGCGAACGAGCAGTGGAACTTCGATGGACCGTTCAAGGAGATGACGTTCGCCTCGCGCAACCAGCACCGCATCTACTGGGGTCCCCTGAAGAAGCCGATCGAGTGGTCGCTCAAGACGTGGCTCGCCCCCTGGGCCTACGTGGCGTCGGTCACGTATCACGACATGTTCTGGTACCCGCGCTATGCGAAGGAGAAGATGGCCCCCGTGCTGGAGAGCCCGTGGGGGCGCCTCTTCGCGAACTGGGGCAAGGTGCAGCCCGACGCGGAGGGGCAGGGCTACCCGGAGGTCGGCGAGGCCAGCCACGAGCTCGTCCGGAGCGGGGTGAAGCACTTCCTGGAGGGCATGCGCCTCGTGGGGATGGCGGTCGCGGAGTCGCCGGAGCTCATGGTCCGCAAGCGGGCGCGCGCGCAGGCGGCCAGCGGGGGCGGGGCGGCGGCGGTGTAATCCTGGAGCGGCGGCTCCGCGCCGGCCGAGCGCCGAGCGGAGCCGCTCAACCGCCCGTGGGCCGAGCGAAGACCTTGAGGTAGAGCTCGTCCACTGCCAGGTCGCAGCCGATCGACGCGATCTGGAGCCGCTCGCCCAGTCCGAGCACGCGGAGCAGCCAGGTTCCGTCCGGCTGGCGACGGAAGTGCTCGACCTCCACCTGCTTCTGGGACAGCAGGATGTAATCGGCGATGGATGGAATGCCCCGATACAGGGCGAATTTGCCGCCGCGGTCGTAGCTCTCCGAGGAGTCGGAGAGCACCTCGAAGACGGCTGTGGGGTTGAGCAGGGTGTCGCGGTGTTCGTCCTCGAACAGGGGCTGGCCGCAGACGACCGAGGCGTCCGGGTAGACGTAGCGGCCCGTCGTCACGTTCTTGATCCGCAGGTCGGACGCGTGCGCCTCGCAGGGACGCGCTCGCAGCGCGCCGCGGAGCTCACCCACCACGTTGGCCGCGATGAGGCTGTGCTCGCGCGTGCCGCCCGACATCGCGAACACCTCGCCGCCAGCGTACTCGTGCTTCACCTCGGAGGAGCGCTCGAGCGCGAGGTACTCCTCCGGAGACAGCTTCGCGTGGGGCGCCTTCTGGGCCATGCCGGATTCTACCATGCCCTCCCGAGGACAGGCCGCCAGCGGGAGCGGAGGCGGTAGAGCGCCGGGTGGGCGGCCCCAGGAGCGCCGCCCGCGACCCGCCGCGCCGGTCAGCCGACGCCGCCGCCCATGGCCGTGCCGTCCGATCGATAACACGCGTAATAATAGCCGAGCTGCCCCGGTATCCCCGTCTCCGTGTAGCTCGCCGTCAGGTAGTACGTCATCGCCCAGCCCCACTGGCCGAGCGAGTACGAGTAGCCGTAGGACCAGCTCCCGCTCGTCGAGTGCACGTAGAACTTCGAGACGCCGTTGAGCGGACCGCTGTACATCGTGCCGATCGTCGCTCCGCCGGGCTGGTTGCGGAGCGTCAGGGACTGGGCGCAGGCGGCGTTCACCGCGCCGTTCGTCACCGCCTGCTCGGCGACGGCGGTCTGCTCGTCGACCTCCGCGTCGTCCCCCAGCTCCGATGAGGAGTCCACGTCGACGACACACCCCGCGAGCGCGAGCACAGAACCAAGGATTGCGAATGCGTTGAAACTTTTCATTCGTTGATGCCTTTGAACTCCACCGCGTGACGACCCGCACGCGGCTTCCCCAAGAAAGCGCGCCGACGGCGCATGTCCTATCGACTCCCGGAGCCTCCTCCTGTGCTTCGCTGGCTCGGGGGCTCGGGGGCGACGGACCTCCAACGAAGGAATTTAACCTATCGTGAAGGCTTGTGGGAAGCCCATTTGATCCGTCGTTGATGCATCGATTCATCGCGTGTGCGACGACAGGCCGCTTTCACCTCACGTCGGACGACATCGCCGTCGCGGCGCGCGGCCAGGCACGCAAGCCACCGATGCCATCGTCCGCGGATCCGCGCCTCGACGCGCGACGGCGAGCCATCGCGTGATGCGTCGATCGCCGTTCCTGCGCGGGCCGAGGCTCAGCGTGCCGCGCTGGTCGCGTGCGACGGCCGTCGCCCCGACGTCACGGCCGGCGCGGCGCCCGCGACGAACCTGACGCGCACCGGCCTCGGCCGGAGCGGCGGCAACGACCGGGCGAGCCGCTCGTAGGCGTCGCGCCCCACGCGCCGCTCCTCGTGGACGAGCGTCGCCCAGATCTCCGCCTCGCGCGCCTCCGCGTGCTCGGCGGCGCGCGGATCGAAGCGCAGCCCGCGCTCGATGGTGCTGGCTCCGGGGATGCCGTCGTCGGGGCGGCGCGCCGCGCGATCGCGGAAGACGCCGGGACCGAAGCGGTCGTACTGGAGGATGGTGTGCGCGGTCGACACGGCGCCGGCCCACGGATAGCTGCGCAACGTCCAGCCGCGCGACAGGTCGGAGAGCCGCGCGTCGACGTCGGCGCGCTCGGCGTCGGTCTTCCACGGCTCCCGCGGGACGAAGAACAGGCCGAGCCCGAGCTCGTCGCCCTCGATCGCGAACACCTCGTCGATCCCGAAGCGCTCCGGGGTCTGCGCGACGAGCGAGCCGTGCGTCAGCCCGAACTCGCCGACGATGTAGACCGCGAGCGCCTCCCGCCGCGCGCGCAGGAAGTCGAGCGTCTCGACGGCCTCGGCGTGCGTCTCGGTGGGGAAGTCCGTGAAGCACATCGCCTCGGCGGCCACGCCCGCGGAGGCGAGGTGGTCGATGACGTCGGAGACGACCTCGACGGGCGCGCCCTTGTCGATGAGGCCGAGGACGCGCGGCGACGCGGACTCGACGCCGAGCGCGCACGCGACGGCGCCCGCGCGGCGCAGCACGTCCGCGCGCTCCCTGGTCAGGTACTTCTCCGGCTTGAGGTCGGTGGCCCACCGCACGTCGAGGCCGGCGTCGAGGATCGCCTGCGCCATTTTCACGAGCGTCTTCGGCGCGACCGAGTCCTGCGACAGGTAGAAGTGGCGTGTGCCGTGCCGCGCGCCCAGGGCCGCGAGGTGCGCCACGATGGTCTCGACGGCGCGCTCGCGGTACGCCGCCGTGCCGACCTCCGCGAGCCCGTAATGGCAGAAGGTGCATTTGCCCCAGTAGCAGCCCCGCGTCGGGTCGTACGGGAGCACGAGCGCCGGCGCGAGGTACGCCTCGAGGGGGAGCCCATCGAAGTCGGGCGCGGGGAGCGCCTTCAGGTCCTCCATGCCGTGACCGGACGTCCAGCGCGCGCCCATCAGGCGATCGCGTACCACCACGTTCGGCACGTCCCGGAGCGGCCGGCCCTCGTCGAGCGCGCGCGCGAGCGCGAGGAGGGTGTGCTCGCCCTCGAACAGGCACGCCGAGTCGAACGGGCCGAGGGCGCGCGCGAGCCGCTCGCCCGACAGCCGGAGGAGCAGCTGCGTGACGCCGGGGCCGCCGCACGTGACGTGCGCGCCGGGCAGCGCCTCCTTGATCTTGTGCGCGAACGCGTACGCGGGCTGGAGCTGGCCCGGGAAGCACACGGAGAGGCCCACGATGTCGGCGCGCGCGTCGCGGAGCCGGGGCACGAGCGTCCGCTGCACCCAGGCGTCGAAGGGGTCGTGCTCCGGCCGGCTCGACCGGGCGATCTCGTCCATCGACGTGAGGCCGAACGGCGTGCGGTACGCCGTGAAGTCGAGCTTGAGCGGGTGGTGTGTGGCGGACACGACGCCGAGCGCCGCGTCGAGCGTCGCGACCGCGCGGGCGTAGGCGTCCGGATCGTAGAAGGCGCCAGGGGAGCGGAGCGTGGCCTTGGCGAGGTCCACCGCCTCCGGGACGGCGTGCGCGTCGCCGCGCGCGCGGGCGAGGACGAGGTACTCGAGCTGGTCTGTGTGCGCGAGCGAGGCGCGGCGGTCGAGCTCCCCGAGGCGCGCCTCGAGGCGGTCGCGGAGGTCGGCCATGCGCTCGGGCGTGAGGAGCGCGTCGAAGGCCTCGACGTTCGCGTCGACGGGCAGGACCTCCACGCCGTTCGCGCGGAGGAAGCCGGTCAGCATTGGCACCGCGAGGTACGGGGCCGTGGGGTCGCAGGTCGGCGGATAGACAAGCGCGATGCGCATTCGGGGCGGCGGTCTAGCACACCTGGGGGGCGGAGCGTGGGGGCGCCGCCAGGTGGGCCAGTCCCGGGAAGGCCTGTGCGGAAAGCTCGACTCGACCCCCTCCCGAGGGTCGCCTCGTTTCAGCGAGAAATACCGGAGAGCGCTCTGGTAACGTGGAGAACAAGGGGAGAAACGTGGCGGTGAACTGAGGCCGATGGAGGGGATCGCGGGCGCTTCGGGGATGAGGGGGAGCAGAGGAGCAGGGCAATGAGGGACGATGGACGGGCACCGGCGGCGGAGCCGAGCGGCGAGGAAATCCTGATCGAGGAGGGGGAAGGGGAGGCGGCGGTCGCTTGCGGGGAGGGGGCGGACGAGCGTGAGGTGGACGGGGGAGCGATCGAGGGCGTGGAGGGGCTCCTCGAGCTGGTGGTCGCGGCGCACGAGGAGCGCGTCCGGGCGGAGGCTGAGAAGGCTGGGCCGATCGACGGGGTCGTGGTGGGGCGGATCGTCGGGTTCGGAGACAACGGCGAGCCGCTCGTGGAGGCTGCGATCCTCGGAGATGGGGCGCGTGGGGGCATTGCGGCGCGGGCGATGACGGCGCTCGGGCCGGAGGACGAGGGGCGGGAGGTGGCGCTGCTGTTCGAGGGGGGGCGGCGCGACAGGCCGGTGGTGATGGGGCGGATGCACGTGGCGGGGGAGAGCGCGAGCGCCGTCGAGCGCACTGGGGCGACGGCGACCGCGGACGGCGAGCGGCTGGTGTTCACCGCGGAGAAGGAGATCGTGCTCCAGTGCGGCAAGGCCAGCATCACGCTGACGCGCGCCGGGAAGATCTTGATTCGGGGCGCTTACCTGCTTACCCGGTCCTCCGGCGTGAACCGGATCCAGGGGGGCTCGGTGCAGATCAACTGAGCTCCGCGGCGTCCGAGCCGCGGTGAGGCCACGTCGGCAGAGGAGGTGTCCATGCGCAAGATCGTCGTCCACGAGCCCGGCAGCCACGACAAGCTCCGCGTCGAGGAGCACCCCGATCCGAGCCCTGGGCGCGGCGAGGTGCTCGTCGACGTGCAGGCGGCGGGCGTCAACTACGCCGACTGCGTCGTCCGGATGGGCCTTTACGAGTCGGCGAAGAAGTACGTCGGCTGGCCGATCACGCCCGGCTTCGAGTTCTCCGGCACCGTCGCCGCGCTCGGCGAGGGCGTCTCCGATCTGGCGCCCGGGGCGCCCGTCTTCGGCGTGACGCGCTTCGGCGGCTACGCCTCGCGCGTCGCGGTCCCACGACACCAGGTCTTCCCGCTGCCGGCGCGGCTCACACCGGAGGAGGCGGCCGGCTTCCCCGCGGTGTTCATGACGGCGTACTACGCGCTCTTCGAGCTCGTGCGGCTGCGGCCGGGCATGTCCTTGCTCGTGCACTCGGCCGCCGGCGGCGTCGGCAGCGCGCTCGTGCAGCTCGGCAAGATCGCGGGCTGCCGGGTGGTCGGCGTGGTGGGCGCGGCGCACAAGGTCGAGGCGGCGAGGCGCCTCGGCGCCGACGCGGTGATCGACAAGAGCTGCGAGCCGCTGTGGGCGGCGGCGGAGCGGCTCGCGCCCGAGGGATACGACGTGGTCCTCGACGCGAACGGGGTCGAGACGCTGCGGCAGAGCTACCGGCACGTGGCCTCGGCCGGCAAGCTCGTCGTGTACGGCTTCCACACGATGCTTCCGCGGCAGGGCGGCCGCCCGAGCTATCCGAAGCTCGCTGTCGACTTCCTCCGGATGCCGCGCTTCAACCCGCTCGATCTCTGCAACGACAACAAGAGCGTGCTGGCCTTCAACCTCTCGTACCTGTTCAATAAGACGGAGATCCTGCGCGAGGCGATGGAGCGGCTCGTGGGCTGGGTGGAGGACGGGCGCCTCTCGGCGCCGCCGGTGAAGACGTTCCCGCTGGAGAGAGCGGGCGAGGCGCACCGGGCGATTGAGTCGGGCAGCACCGTGGGCAAGCTGGTGCTGACGATGTAGCGGTGGCTGCTCTCCGCCGCGTCGAGCGGGTTACCGCTGGCAGCGGCCCCCACATAGCCTCCCCGAGGCTGTCGAGAGGCTTCCGGGAGAGCTGAAGCTCTGGGCGGAGGCTGTCGAGAGGCTCCCGGGAGAGCTGAAGCTCTGGGCGGAGGCTGTCGAGAGGCTCCCGGGAGAGCTGAAGCTCTGGGCGGAGGCTGTCGGAGGCCGCCGGGAGAGCTGAAGCTCTGGGCGGAGGCTGCCGAGAGCTGCCGAGAGCCCGGCTGGCCTCTTTTTCTCGTAGTAGCGGACCTCCGCGCACGCAGGACCCGTGCCCGCCGGAGCCGCAAAGAAATCGACAGACCCATGTCGATTTCCGTGACCCGACCGGGGTCGCGCTCCCGATTGATCTCTTCGACGGGACGGAAGGACGCCGGGCGACGGATCCCCTTCGCGCGACGCGCTCGGTCCCGGTGGCCCTGGTCCATCGTTCGCTCGCGCTGCCTGCGCGGCGCGGCGGCGGCTCGGGTCGAACGCAACCAACAGACTCCCTTTTCGAGGAGATTTCAGGAGGAGAGATATGCCTGCTGTGACGAAGTCGAAGAAGCGCTCCGTGACCGCTGCCGCCTCTGGAGAGCCGTCGTACGCTCCGCCCATCTACGATCCCGCGGCTGGCAAGAAGGCGCTCGAGGCGCTCGCCCCGGAGCTCGACCGCCTCGCCGAGGCCGAGCTCATCACCGTGAGGATCGATGTCGAGGCGGCCACGTATGCGGCGCTCGGCGTCGTCGGGTTCGTGTCCTCTCCCGACGTGCGCGCGCGCTTCGCGCGGCTACCCCGGGAGGAGTTCGACGTCACGCACATCGACGAGCTGGAGCTCGCGTGTTTCGCCGCGCTGCACGCGCTCGCGGAGGCCCGGGCCGCCGGCGCGCTCGAGACGGAGGCGCGGCTGCCGGTCGCGCTGGTCACCGAGGGGCTGGAGGTCGAGGCGCGCATGCAGGCGCTGTGCGAGTACCAGCTCGCGGACGACCCTGCGATCAAGCCGGAGCTCGACCGGCTGCGGCCGGGCACCGGGCACCGCGACCTCGCGAACGATCTGCTCGGCTACGCGCGGATCTACGAGCTGCGCGCCGACGTCGTGAAGGCGGACCGGAAGCACTACCGGCCCGACGACGCGGCGCGCGCGCGGGAGCTGGCCGGGGCGATGATCCAGAAGCTCTCGACGGCGATGACGCCGAGGGCCCGGCAGGCCTTCGACCGGTACGTGCGGGTCTGGACGCTGCTCTGCCTGCGCTACGACGAGGTGCGGGCGGCAGCGCTGTGGCTGTGGCGGAAGAGCTCGCGCACCCAGGAGCGGTTCCCGTCGCTGTTCGCGGTGGGCAGGCCCAACTCGGCCCGGTCGTCGAGGAAGGAGGCGCCGAAGGGAGGCGAGGGGGACGGGCGCGGTGATGGCGGAGGCGGTGGTGGGAGTGGCAGCGGAGAGGAGCCGGGGGCGACTCCTGTCGTCCCGGAGCTCGTGACGGAGGCCTCTGGCTGAGCTGGTGCCGAGGCGCTGCGCTGCGCGCACCCTGGCCTCTGGGCGGAGAGTGTGCTCTAGCGCAGCGCTCGCTCACCCAGGCGGATAGGGTTCATCCCTCTGGCGGCTGGGCTTTTGCAGCTTCGAGCGCAGCCACATCGGCGAGGTCCTGTGGCCTCCCTGCCGCGCGCTTGTTTCGCAGCAGATCGGCGAGGCCGAGGAACGGGCAGAGGAGATCCGGCGCAAGCGCGATCTCGACGCGGTTCGGCCACGCTTCTTCGAAGTGGAGCCCGCTCGTGTGGGTGAGCACGTCGATGCGCTGCGGGGGAATGCCGATCTGCAGCCCCACGCCCGGTGTCTCGAGGTCGCGCTCGACGAGGCCCTGGAGAGGCGCGCCGAAGGCGCGCAGAGCCACCATGACACGCGGCGCGTTGTCCTTGGTCGCATCGACCCAGACGTCGAGGTCCTTGGTCGCCCGCGGGCGGCCGTGGAGCGCGACGGCGTACCCGCCCACGATGAGGAAGCGCGCCTCAGCTGCGGATAACTCGTACAATAGATCGCGAAAGTCCGGGCTCAGCGGGGGGAGCATCGGGGTGGGCAAGGGCATGCATCTCCTGGCTCAGCGCCCACGCGGCAAGGACGCGCTCGGCCGGCGACATCTGCGCCCAGAAACGAGCGTCGGCGTCGGCTTCGCCTTCCGGGTCGTTCCGGAAGATCCGTGTTTGCCAGTTTGCCCGCGCGAGCCGCCGTGCTTGGGCGTCCTGCATGCGTCAAGCGTACCTCACGCACGCGCGGCGTGCGAAGGCGGATGGTCGCTGGCTAGCCTGCGTTTTCAGGATGACGATGGGAGCTCCTGGGCTCACCCCGATGTCGCGCCAGCCAACCCCACCCGATCCGGCGCGGCGGCGCCGCCCTGCGCGCGCTCCCGGTCCGCTCGCAGCGCGGCGGCGAACCGCTTCTGGGCCTCCGCGCTGCGCCGCTTCGCGGTCCGCTCCGAGCAGCCGAGCGCCGCGCCGATCGCCTGCCAGGTCCGCTCCTCGACGTGGCGGAGCACGAGGACGCGCCGCTCCTCGTCCGGGAGCCGCGACAGGGCGGCCTCCACCGCGCGGATGGCGCGGTCGTACGCGGCGCGGAGCCGCTCGCCCTCCTCGCCCTGCGCCGTCAGCGCGCGGCCGACGAGGCCGAGCACCGCGGCGGCCGCGACCTGGTCGGCCATCCCGTCGGCCTGCGCGGTCGTCTCGGCGTCGCCGTCGGCGAGCACGTCGCTCGTGTCCTGCGCCGCCTCGGCGGCGTCGTAGCCGTCCTCGCGGGCGGCGCGCCAGTGCTTCGACTCCTGCTGCAGCGCGTCCGACAGCGCGCCGTCGACGCGCCGCCAGGCGTAGACCTGGAAGGGGACGCCGCGGGCGGGATCGTAGCCGAGCGCGGCCTCGTGGAGCGCCTGGACCGCGGCGGAGCGGAGATCGTCGGCCACGTAGTGCGCGCGCGTCCGCCGGAGGAAGTGACCGCAGAGCTTCTCGACGAGCGGCACGGACTCCGCGACGAGCGCCTGCTGGTCGGGGCGGAGGGGCCTCCGCGGCCGATCGCCGTGGCTCATCGGGCGCCGCCTTGCCCTCGCCGCTTGGCTGCGCCCGCCTTCGCCGCGAGCCGCTGCGCCGCCTCGGCCAGCGCCGCGGGCTCGCGCCGGTCGACCTCGCCGCTCGCGGCGGGGGGCGTGCGCGGGCGGAGCCGGTCGACGAGCGGGGCCGCCACGGGATGCGTCGCGAGGAAGCGCGCGGTCAGCGCGCGCAGCGCCTCGAGATCCTCGGCGGGCAGGAGATCGGCGTACGGCGCGACGGCGTGGGCGACGCGGGCCTCGAGGGTCGGATCGCCGTCATCGGGGTCGGGGCGGGGGCTCGACATCGGGCTCCGGGGGCGCGCTGCCCGCGGGCGCTGCATGCGCTCGGCGCGCTTCGCGCGATCGACACCCGACGCTACCGTTCCCAGGGAGGGCCAACAAGGGCAGAGAAGCGAGGAGGGCCGGGCGCTCTTTCGCTATCGTCGGCTGCTGCGAGGTAGGGTGTCGCGAGGTGACGAGCGTCGATGAGCCGTTGAGCCCCGGGGCGCTGTTCCAGGGGCGCTTCCTGATCGAGCGCCTCCTCGGACGCGGCGGCATGGGCGAGGTCTGGGCCGCCCTCGACACGGCGCTGGAGCGGCCGGTGGCGATCAAGATCATCCACCGCGCCCTCGCGGGGGAGGCGCGTTACGCCGAGCGTTTCCTCCGGGAGACGAAGCTCGCCGCGCGGGTCGCGCACCCGAACATCGTGCGGCTGTACGACGCCGGCAGGGCCGCGGACGGGCGGCTCTTCATGGTGATGGAGCGCGCCTCGGGCGTGCCGCTGCGGGAGATCATTGCGGGCGGCGCGCGGCTCGATCCGGTGCGCGCGCTCCACTACGCGATCCAGATCGCGGACGCGCTCTCGACGGCGCACGAGGCCGACCTCGTGCACCGCGACGTGAAGCCCGAGAACGTCCTGGTGAGCGACGGCGTGCGCGCGCGGCTCGTCGACTTCGGCGTGGCGAAGGACGCGCGGGGCGTGGGCCTCGGGCTGACAGGGCAAGGGAGGGCGGTCGGGACGTCGCGTTACATGGCCCCGGAGCAGGTCGCCGGGGGCGCCGTGGACGCGCGCGCGGATCTGTATGCGCTCGGCGTGGTCATGTACGAGATGCTGGCGGGGGCGCACCCGTATGCGGTGCTCGACGAGGCGTCGGGCATCGGGGAGACGGAGATCCAGGCGGCGCACGTGCACCTGGAAGCGACGCCCCTGCCGGAGGTGCTCCCGGGGTGTCCGGAGGCGCTCTGGAGCGCGGTGGCCAGGTGCCTTGCCAAGCGGCCCGAAGCGCGGTTTGCGCGGGCGGCGGAGCTCGCGGCGGCGCTGCGCGAGGTGGCGCGGACCGCGGTGACGGCGGAGAGGGCGCTGGACGACGCGGGCGCGCGGCAGCTCCTGAGCGAGGCGGCGGACGCGGCGAGGGAGCGGGCGATCCGCAAGCGCGCGGGGGCGCTTCGGGCGGAGAGCGCGGAGAGCGCGGCGCAGCTGGTGGCGGCGCTGCCGGGGCAGGGGGTGATGCCGGGGAGCGCGGCGCCGGGCGCGGATGCGCGGAGCAGGCTGGCGATGGCGCAGAGGTTCAGGGTGGAACCGGCGTGGGGGCTGGGGGCGGCGAGCGCGGGGAAGGGGACCCGGAGCGAGGACGCAGCTGCCGGGCAGCCACTGCAGGGGCCGGTGCTGCCGGCGGCAGGGGGTGAAGTGGCGCGGCCGGCGCCGGGGGAGGGCGCGAGCGTGATCGAAGCCGGCGCGGGAACCAGCCTGCGGGTGTGCACGGAGCGATGGGAGGGGGCGGCTGCTCCTGTGACAGGAGCGGGGACGCGGGTGAGCACGGAGCGATGGGACGGGGCGGCGGCCATCACTGCGGCGGTGTCAGGAGCAGAGCGGCTGGCGAGGACGGAGCCCTGGGATGCGGCAAGGGCTGGCGCGCGGTCGTCGGGAGCGCGCGCGGCGTCTCCGCGGACCAGGTGGGGGCTCGTCGTGCTCGTCGTGCTCGCGCTCGGCGTGGCCATGGCGCTGATTGCCGCGGTGATGCTGGGTCTCGCCCCGGCGTGACGCAGCGCCGCTGGCGGGCTGTGGTGCGAGAGTCCAGGCTCCACATCCGCGATTCCTGGCGTACTCTTCGCGTCCGCCCATGCCCAGCAAGCGCCAGGTGTTCGACCTCCTGTCCCGTGACGAGCTCGCGGAGCTCGCCGGCTGCCACGATCTGCTCGTCCGGGAGGGGCGCTCCAAGGCCCAGCTCGCCGACGCGCTCGTCGGCCCGGGGCGCTTCCGTGGTGCCGAGCCCCGGCCTGAAGTCCTCCGGGATGAACCGAGCCGGCGCGGCTTCGAGCGACTGCATGCCTTGCCCCGTCTTCCGGAGCGGCTCGACCTGCGGACGGAGAATGTCGTGCACGCACTTCAGGGCAGGCGAGCGGCTGACGCCCACGTGGAGCTGCGATGATTCACACCTTCTACGCTCGGAACTACGGCTGCCTGGTCGATACCGAGGCCTCGCTGACCCCGCTTCATGCGTTCATCGGCCCGAACGATAGCGGCAAGAGCACACTGCTGCACGGCATGCGGACCCTGGTGCAGTTCGCCGGATCCCACTTTCAGCAGGATAAGGGTAGATGGAAGCCGTTTGATCCCTACCTTCCCACACAGCTTCCATCCCATGAACTACCTCAAACCCCGCACGACGTCCTGCTCGAGTGCGGGGTCGACGGGGGCTGGTACGCTATCAAAACGGGGCTGCGAGGTCTGGAAGAGCGTACCGGCGAGCGGCGCAGCAGCGATACGTCTCTATATCATGGCCGTTCGAGTGTTCCTCGGCGCAGGACCTGGTTCAGCACCGCACCGCGGGACGCACCGCAGGAAGGCAAACATCCGTCCGAACAGCAGATCCTGAGCCAGATTCATCAGGCGAGGCTCGTTCGCTTCGACCCTGATGCGCTGCGTGAGCCAAGCGGTCTGATCCCCGAAACGCAGCCGGTCGGCTTCCTTGACGACCGGGGTCATGGCCTGGCCGGCATCTACTTCGCCATCCGCAACCGCAACGACGATGCTTTTTCCCGCATCGTCGACGACGTTCGCCGCCACTTCCCGACGATCAAAGGCCTTCGTGTCAAGGTCGTGACGAGCAGCGAGGTCGTCCTGGAGGTCGAGCTCGTGAATGGCGCGCGGGTGGAAGCCGCTCGGCTCAGCGAGGGCCTCCTCTACTATCTCGCGTTTGCCGCGCTCCGCTACTTGGAGCCGGTCTCGCTCCTGCTCGTGGAAGAGCCCGAGAACGGCCTGCATCCGGCGCGCATCGCCGAGGTCATACGCATCCTCCGTGCCATCGTCGAGGAGAGCGGCACACAGATCATCATGGCGACCCATAGCCCGCTCGTCGTGAACGAGCTCAAGCCCGACGAGGTGTCCGTCGTCACCCGCACCGCCGAGGAGGGGACCCGGGTAAAGCGCATCAAGGATACGCCCGATTTCGAAGAGCGCTCCAAGGTCTACGCGCTCGGCGAGCTGTGGATCGCCTATGCCAACGGCGAGGACGAGGCGCCGCTCCTCGAGGGAACCGAGCCTTGATCCGCGTCATTCTCGCCGGTGAGGGAAAGAACGAGCTCGGCGGTTTCGCAGCCGAGCCAAGCTTCCGCGACGACAACCCCGAGCCCGGTGTGGTGGAGGCGCTGCTGCGGCAGGTCCGTCCCGAGGGGTGGAAGGTCGTGGACGCCATCCTCTGGAAGAGCATCCCCAAGCTCCGCGTGGGTATCGGTGGAAAGGGCGAGGAGCTCAACGTCCAGCGCGCGTTCCACCACGCCAAGAAGCGTGGGTGCGAGGTCTTTGCGTTCACGCGCGATCGCGACAAGGCCAAGTTCGCCCACCGCGAGGACGGCATCGAACGGGCGATCGAAGGGCTGGGGAGTCCCGCGGACCAGCAGCCGGCTGTCGTTGGCGGTGTTGCCATCGAGAAGCTGGAGTCGTGGCTGGTGGCCGTTGCCGGCCACCATGGCTCCGAAGCGATGCGCAGGCCGCACGAGAGGCTCGCCGAGCTGGGCATGAACGAGAAGGACACCGCCGCCATGGTGCGCCTCGTGGAGGAGAACGGCCTGGCCAACATCCCTGCTGACGCTCACTCGTTGCGGCGATGGATCGAGCGCGCGCGCCGGGCGCTCGGCGGATCCGCATCGATGCGCGTCGATTCTGCATGAGCTCGTACGGCCTGCGGGGACCCACCGGCTCAACCGGTGGATCATCCAGGCGCCGATGCGGCTCGTGGACCATGTTCCCGAGCAGGGGAGTTCTCTGCGCGGCGCGCACAGAGCACCCAGCGCGTCACCTGCTCACCCACAGGGTGAACGAACACGCTGGCATTCACTTTGAGCCACCTTCGAGATTTGAACTCGAGACCTACGGTTTACGAAACCGTTGCTCTACCACTGAGCTAAGGTGGCACGCCTCTCGTCGAGGAGGCGCGCAGATTACCCACTCGCCCCGCCGAGTCAAGCTCTTTTATTTTCGTCCTCGAGCGATCCGGCTTCGCTCGCTGCCGCCGCTGCTTCGGCCGCTTCGGCGCCCTCCCTGATCCCCGCGCCCGCCGCGCCCCCGGCGTCTCCTCCCGCGGCGAAGAACTCGCCCAGCCGCTCCGCCAGCTCCGCCGCCGCCGACCAGTGCATCATGTGCCCGGCCTCCGGCAGCTCGACGTGCTCCGCGCGCTCGAGCCTCGCCACCCGCTCCGCTTCGTCCTCCGGGTGCCACCCCGTCGGCCCGCCGCTCACGAGCAGCGTCGGGCACGCGATGCGCTCCAGGAACGTCATGAACGCCTCCACCTGGAACAGCAGCGGCGAGGTCGTCCGGTGCATCGGATCGTACGCCCACGCGAGGCCGCCGTCCGGCGCTTCCCGCGTGAGCAGCGGCGCGCGCGTCGCCAGCACGTCGCGCGGCACGCGCGGGTGGTTCGCCACGAGCCGCGCGATCGCGTCCTGCATCGACGAGAGCTTCCGCGGCGCGCGATCGAGCTCCGCCATCTGGCGCAGCCACGCCTCGACGCGCGCGACGGCGACCTCGGGGCCGCTCGCCGGCGGCCCCATGCCTTCGAGCAGCGCCAGGCGCTCGACGCGGCCGGGGCACGCGCCCGCGTAGTACACGGCGACCGCGCCGCCCATCGAGTGGCCCACCACGCCGAGGCGCGCCGGCGCGAGCGCGTCCACGAGCGCCGCGACGTCGGCGATGTAGTCGGGGAAGTAGTAGTAGCTGCCCGCGCCGACGCG
This sequence comes from Sorangium sp. So ce281, assembly GCF_051527395.1. Taxonomy (NCBI): domain Bacteria; kingdom Pseudomonadati; phylum Myxococcota; order Polyangiales; family Polyangiaceae; genus Sorangium; species Sorangium sp. So ce281. Next base: position 6,551,262 of record NZ_CP150322.1, on the reverse strand, counting down.
GGCGCTCCGGCCGAACCCGCGCAGGTCCGGCGCGACGACGTCGTGCCCCGCCCGCGCGAGCGGCTCGGCCACGAGGTCCCACGTGCTCCCGGCGTCGAGGAAGCCGTGGAGCAGCAGCAGCGTGAGGCCCGTCGGCCGCGCGTGGTCGTCGCGGAAGCGATGGACGCAGAGATCCAACCCGTTGGTGTTCAAAAATTCCGACGACCTACGCACCACGCGCGCGCTCCCGTCTGCAGATCTCCCGTCAGCCCTCCGCGCGGCCCGCGCGGTCCGCGCGCGACCCGCCGGCGCTCCTGCGCCGGGTGCGCGCGCGGGCGTCACCGCCTCGCCGGCGAACCTTTCGCCGGCGGACCTTTCGCCGGGGGCGCCGCGGGGGCCGCCGGGGGCAGCACCGTCCCCGTCGCGACCGGCGCGGCCGTGGCCGGATCCACCGCTCCCGCAGGCGCCGCCGGGGGCGCCGCCCCGGTGGCGGCCGGCGCCGCGGTGTCCGCCCCGGCCGGCGCTGCGCTGCCCGACGGCGCCGGCGCGACCGGGAGCGCGGCGCCCGTGAGCTGCGCGGCGTCCTTCAGCACCTCGTCCGCGTGCACGCCGGGATCCACGTCCGGATAGACCTTCGCGACCTTGCCGTCCGGATCGACGAGGAACGTCACGCGCGCCGTCGTCCCGAGCCGCATCGGCACGCCGAACGCAGTGGCCCACGTGTGATCTGTGTCGACCAGGATCGGGAACGGCAGCTTGTGCTCGACCGCGAACGCCTCGTGCGACTCGCGGGTGTCGGAGGACACGCCGAAGACCTGCACGTTGGCCTGCTTGAAGCGATCCCACGCGTCGCGGAACGCGCACGCCTCCTCGGTGCAGCCCGGCGTCCCGTCCTTCGGATAGAAGTACACGACCACGGCCCGACCCCGCTGGTCGGACAGCCGCTGGATCGCGCCGTGCTGATCGGCGGCGAAGACGTCGGGCGCCGTCGCGCCGACCGGAAGAAGCCCTTGTCCACCATCGGGTCGCTCGGCCGCGCCACACCCGAGCAGCGAGGCAAAGGCAAAGACGACAGCAAGTACGACAAAAACGACGGCAATCGGGAAGCGTCTCTTCATCTCAGAGCGGCACGTTAGCATGCACTCGGTGGGATCGATCCGAAGCTTCTGGTACGTTCCCGCGCCAGGAGACGAGGCCGATGGCGATCTTCGGAAACGACGGCGGCGCCGCGCCCGGCGTGGTGCGCCAGGGCAGGGAGGTTACCTACCCCGATTTCTCTTCGCCCACCGTGGATAAGGTCATGGTCGAAGAGCGCGCAGCCGGGCTCGGCAAAAGGAGCATCAAGGGCCCCGCCAAGGTCGCCGGCCTCAAGCTCGCCATCTCGATGATGGACCTCACCACCCTCGAGGGGAAAGACTCCCCGGGAAAAGTTGAGCAGCTCTGTCAGAAGGCGCTCCGGCCCCACGAGCGCGCGGACATCCCTTCCTGTGCGGCGGTGTGCGTCTATCCCAAGCTCGTCGCCGTGGCGAAGCGAGCGGTCTCGGGCTCGACCGTCAAGGTGGCCAGTGTGGCGACCGCCTTCCCGAGCGGCCTGTCCACGCTCGCCGTCAAGCTCGCCGACGTCCGCCAGGCGGTCGAGCTCGGCGCCGACGAGATCGACATGGTGATCGACCGCGGCGCGATGCTCTCCGGCGCGTACGGCGCGGTGTACGACGAGATCGCCGCGACCAAGGAGGCGTGCGGGCACGCGCACCTCAAGGTGATCCTGGAGACGGGCGAGCTCGGGACCTACGATCGCGTCCGCAAGGCGAGCCGCATCGCGATGCTCGCGGGCGCCGACTTCATCAAGACCTCGACCGGGAAGATCACGCCGGCGGCGACGCCTCCGGTGACGCTGGTGATGCTGGAGGCGATCCGCGATCACGCGCAGGCGACCGGGCGGCGCGTCGGGATGAAGCCGGCCGGCGGGATCCGCACGGCGAAGCAGGCGCTCCACTACCTCGTGCTGGTCAAGGAGACCCTCGGCGACGCCTGGCTCACGAGCGACCTGTTCCGCTTCGGCGCGTCGACGCTCCTCAACGACGTGCTCATGCAGCTCGAGAAGGAGCGGACGGGCGCCTACCAGAGCGGGGACTATTTCAGCAAGGACTGACCGGGCCGCGAGGGCGGGTCCGCGTCGGTGTTCAACCCGCGGTCGCGGGCGTAAAGTGCGCCGCATGAGCGACAACAGCACCGCCGCGGCTGGCGGCGACGGGGGCTCGCCCCGGGACGCGACCGCGGCGCGCGACGCGGCCGTCGTGTTCGGCGACGCCTGGCGCTACGCGCCGGCGCCCGAGGGGCGCGACCACGTGAAGATCGCGCCGCGGTACGAGCTCTTCATCGGCGGCGCGTGGCGCGCTCCGGCCTCGGGCCGCTACCTCGACAGCATCAGCCCGTCGACCGAGGAGAAGCTCTGCGAGTTCGCCGAGGCCTCGGAGCAGGACGTCGATCTCGCCGTGCAGGCGGCGCGGGCCGCGTACGAGAAGCACTGGTCGCGCATGCGCCCGCTCGAGCGCGGCAAGTACATCTACCGCATCGCCCGGGCCCTCCAGGAGAAGGCGCGCGAGCTCGCCGTCGTCGAGTCGCTCGACGGGGGCAAGCCCATCAAGGAGTCCCGCGACGTCGATCTCCCGCTCGCGGCCGCGCATTTCTTCTACCACGCGGGCTGGGCGGACAAGCTCGAGCACGCCTTTCCCGGGCGCGATCCTCGGCCGCTCGGCGTCGCGGGTCAGGTCATCCCGTGGAACTTCCCGCTGCTCATGGCGGCGTGGAAGCTCGCCCCGGCGCTCGCGGCGGGCAACACGTGCGTGCTCAAGCCCGCCGAGACGACGCCGCTCACCGCGCTGCTCCTCGCGAAGATCATCGAGGAGGCCGATCTCCCGCACGGCGTCGTCAACGTGGTCACGGGCGCGGGCGCGACGGGCGCGGCGGTCGTCGGCCACCCCGGCGTCGACAAGGTCGCGTTCACCGGGTCGACCGAGGTCGGCAAGCGCATCCAGCGCGCGCTCGCCGGCACCGGGAAGCGGCTCACCCTCGAGCTCGGCGGCAAGGCCGCGAACATCGTGTTCGAGGACGCGCCGCTCGATCAGGCCGTCGAGGGGATCATCGGCGGCATCTTCTTCAACCAGGGCCACGTCTGCTGCGCGGGCTCGCGCCTCCTGGTCGAGGAGAGCGTCCACGACGCCCTCCTCTTCAAGCTGCGCGAGCGCATGGGGACCCTGCGCGTCGGCGATCCGCTCGACAAGAACACGGACGTGGGCGCCATCAACTCGCGGGCGCAGCTCGCGAAGATCGAGGAGCTCGTGGCGGCGGGGGAGCGCGAGGGGGCCGCGCGCTTCTCGGTGAGCTGCGCGCTCCCGCAGCGGGGCTACTGGTTCGCGCCGACGCTCTTCACGGGCGTCGCGCAGTCGCACCGGATCGCGCGCGAGGAGATCTTCGGCCCGGTGCTCTCGATCTTGACCTTTCGCACGCCCGAGGAGGCGATCGAGAAGGCGAACAACACGATGTACGGGCTGTCGGCGGGCGTCTGGACCAGCAAGGGCTCGAAGAGCTTCTGGGTCGCGCAGCGACTCCGCGCCGGCGTCGTCTGGGCGAACACCTTCAACAAGTTCGATCCCAGCGCGCCGTTCGGCGGCTACAAGGAGAGCGGCTTCGGCCGCGAGGGCGGGCGCCAGGGGCTGCTCGCCTACCTCGAGGTGGACTGATGGCGCTCGGCGACCAGGACAGCGGCGGCGACGAGGGGCGCACGTCGATCGGCGAGCGCGCCGGCGCGGCCGCGCTCGACGCTCCTCCGGGCGAGGCGCGCGCGCGGGTCGGCGTGCGCAAGGCGTACAAGATGTTCGTGGGCGGCGCGTTCGTGCGCTCGGAGTCCGGGAGGTACACGCAGGTGCGCGATCACGGAGGCGCGGGCGCGGTCGAGAACATCCCGCGCGCCTCGCGCAAGGACGGGCGCGACGCCGTGCTCGCGGCGGCCGGCGCGCTCGGCGGCTGGTCGGCGCGCGCCGCGTACAACCGCGGGCAGATCCTCTACCGCCTCGCCGAGATGCTCGAGGCGCGGCGCGCGGAGCTCGCGGCCTCGCTCGAGCGCGGCGGGCAGGGCGCAGGCGCGGCCGAGCGCGAGGTCCTGGCGGCGATCGATCGCGCGGTCGCTTATGCGGGCTGGGCCGACAAGTACCAGAGCCTCTTCGCGAGCCTGAACCCCGTGTCCGGCCCGCACTTCACCTTCACGGTGCCCGAGCCGATGGGGGTCGTCGTCATCGCGGCGCCGCCGCGGCCGGCGCTGCTCGGCCTCGCGGGCGCTCTCCTGCCGGTGATCACCGCCGGCAACACCTGCGTCGTGCTCGCGAGCGAGGCGGATCCGCGCACGGCGCTCGTCCTCGGCGAGGCGCTCGCCACGAGCGATCTCCCGGGCGGCGTCGTCAACGTCCTCACCGGCCAGCTCGCGGAGGTGCTGCCGCACCTCGCCGCGCACATGGACGTCGCCGCGCTCGATCTGCACGGCGTGGACGTGGCGCTGACGAAGCGCCTCGAGGAGGCGGCCGCGGCCAGCGTCAAGCGGGTGCGCGCCCGATCGCTCGGCGAGGCGGAGTGGTTCGACGACAGGGCGGCGACGTCCCCCCGCTGGATCGAGCGGTTCGTCGAGATGAAGACGATCTGGCACCCGGCCGGGCCGTGACGCGGGCGGCGCTCAACGACCGGGCGCCGTGACGCGGGCGGCGCTCATCGACGGCGCGCCGTGAACGGCGCCCGGAGCGCTCATCGACCGAGCACCATCCCGGTCTGGAGCGTCCGCCCGGCGACGAGGTCCGCCGCCGCGAGCGGCTTCCGCCCCTCGGCCTGGGCTCGCACGATCTGGATCGCGCCCGCGCCGCAGGCGACGATCACGACGCTGCGGCCGGCCATCACCACGGTCCCCGGCGGCGCGCCGGCCTGGTCGGCCTCGCTCTCGACACGCGCGGCCAGCACCTTGAGCGCCTTGCCGTCGATCGTCGTGAAGGCGCCTGGCCACGAGGTCATCCCCCGGATGTGGTCGTGGATCTGCCGGGCGCTCCGCTCCCACCGGATGCGCCCGTCTTCCTTCTTCAGGAGCGCCGCGTGCGTCGCCGCCTCGTGGTCCTGCGGCGTCAGCGCGAGCTCGCCGTCCACCGCGCGGCGGAGGTCCTCGCGCACGACGCGCGCGGCGAGCGCCCCGAGATCGATCGCGAGCTCGTCGGCGGTCGTGTCCGGGCCGATCGGCGTCCGGCGCACCGCGTAGACCGGCCCCGTGTCCATGCCCTCGTCCATCTGCATCAGCGAGATGCCCGTCTCGGTCTCGCCCCCGACGATCGCCCAGGTGATCGGCGCGGCGCCGCGGTAGCGCGGCAGGATCGACGCGTGCAGGTTCATGCAGCCGCGCCGCGGCGCCTCGAGCACCGCCTTCGGCAGGATGCGCCCGTAGGCGATCACCAGCGCGACGTCCGCGCCGGCGCCCGCGACCCACGCGGCGAACTCGGGCGTGCGGACCTTCTCGGGCTGCAGCACGGGCACGCCGAGCTCCAGCGCCTTCACCTTCACCGGCGGCGCCTTCAGCTCGAGCCCGCGACCGGCCGGCCGATCCGGCTGACAGACGACGCCGACGACGTCCGCGATCGACGCGAGCGCCTCGAGCGACGGCACGGCGATGGCGGGGGTACCGAAGAACAGGGCGCGCACGCCCTGGCTTCTAGCAGGACATGCGCCCGTCGTGCCGCCTTCTTCGCTCGCGGCGAGCGCCGCCGTGGAGGCTCGGCCTCAGGGCCCGGGCGCTCGGCGCCCGCCGCGCTCTTCGTCCGCCTCGCGCGCCGCCGCGCCGCGCGAAGGGAGAGCCGAGCGCGGATCGGCGCAGCAGCGGAAGCCGGTCTCGTAGAACACGAACTTCGGATCGTGCGCGTCGTTCGTCCCGCGGCAGCCCGTCCACGGCTTGGCCCAGAAGCCGCCCATGAGCGCGCCTGGCCACCGGCGGCCGCGGCGCGAGGCGACCCACTCCTCGACGTTGCCCATCATGTCGAAGACGCCGAAGGTCGAGGCGCACCCGGGATGGGAGCCGCTCGGCGCGCCCTGCCAGAGCCGCTCGACCTCGCGCTGCGCCGCCTCGCCGGAGGCGCCGAGCTTCCGCTCGTCGACCGGCCGCCAGGCCTTGCCGCTGTTGCAGACCGCCTTGTCCACGCGCCAGCCGTAGGCGAGGGGACGCCGCTCGGGGCCCTCGCACGCGAGCTCCCACTCCTGCTCGGCGCACACCCGCTTGCCGCGCGCGGCGCACCACGCGGTCGCCGTCTCGAACGACTGCATGACGAGCGGCTTCGCCCCCCGCTGGTTCGGCGCCTCGAACTGGTCCATGCACACGGAGATCTCGGTCGACGGCCCCTCCTCGGCCGTGATGTCCTCCCAGTACGCGAAGCAGTGGGTCGCCTTGCCGCTCTTGACCGGCTCCACGCAGACGTGCTGCACCTCGTCGCGGTGCGTGCCGGTGACGAGCCGCATGTCCGCCGGGCACGCCGGGCTGGGCCCAGGATCGAGCGACGGCGCCGCCGGAAGGCCGAGCATCGCGATCGCGAGCGCGCCGAGGCCGAGCAGGGGATCGATCATCGTTCAGCGAGGGCCAGGGTGTCGCTCCGTGCCGGGCGCAGCCTCGGCCTCGCCGCGGCGCGCGGCAAGGCCGAGGCGCGCCTCCTCGGCGCGCCTCGTTGACCCGGCCGCCGAGGTTCCTGCGCCGCGTCGCGCGCGCCAGGAGGTGACGAGCGTGACGAGCGAGCGCTGCAGGTCGGAGTCGGAGCTGACCACCCGCAGCGTATCCTCATTCAAAAAAATGGCCAGGGCTGTGGCACGCGGCATGCGCCGTGTCTATGGTGAGTTCCCGTAGCCTCGCGGGCTGTCTTCCACCAAGAGCTGCCAGCAGGGCTCCGCGTTGCACCATCCGCATCCGTCTGGATGCAAGCCAAGATGACCGGGGCGCGCGGTGGCCGCGCGGCCCGGCTGCGTGTTGATGAAGGGGTTTACCTCCCCCGGTCGGGTGCCTAGAGGAGATCGCCATGTCCGAGAAAAAGAACCCGCCGATGCCGCCGCGCTCCGAGGAAGAGGTCGTCTTCGGCGACGAGCTGCCGGTTCTGCCGATCCGCAATGCGGTGCTGTTCCCGGGCGCCGTCGCGCCCTTCGATGTCGGCCGCGAGAAGTCGGTCGCGCTGGTGGAGGATGTCGACAATCTCCCCGGCCCGGTCATCGCGATCTTCGCCCAGCGCGATCCGTCGACCGACGATCCCGGGGCGGAGGACCTGTACCCGATGGGCTGCGCCGCGCGCGTGCTGAAGGCGCTGAAGCACAGCTCGGGCAACTACTCGTTGATCTTGCAGGGCCTCACGCGGATCAGGCTCGATAGCGTCACGGCCCACACGCCGTACCTGCGCGCCAAGATCCGCCGCATGGACGAGCCGGCGACGGAGGACGTCGAGGCGGAGGCGCTGGCGATGAGCCTGCGCGACATCGCGAAGCAGGTCATCCAGCTGATGCCGGAGCTCCCGCGCGAGGCGGGCTCGCTCATCGACTCCATCCAGGCGCCCGGCGCGCTCGCCGATCTCGTCGCGGCGAACCTCGACGCTCCGGTCGAGGAGAAGGCGCAGCTCATCGAGACGATCGACGTCAAGGAGCGCATCCGCAAGGTGCTGCGGCTGCTCACGCGGCAGCTCGAGATCCTGAAGATGCGCGAGCGCATCAACTCCCAGATCAAGGAGGAGATGGGCAAGAACCAGCGCGAGTACGTGCTGCGCCAGCAGCTCAAGGCCATCAAGGAGGAGCTCGGCGAGGACGACGGCGATCAGGGCGATCTCGACGGGCTCGAGGATCGCATCGCGAAGGCGAACCTGCCGACCGAGGCGGAGACCGTCGCGAAGAAGCAGCTGAAGCGCCTGCGCACGATGCAGGTCGGGTCGGCCGAGTACACCGTGGTGCGGACGTACCTCGACTGGATCCTCGACGTGCCCTGGACGCAGTCGACGCAGGACAACCTCGACATCGGCAGCGTCCGCAAGGTGCTCGACGAGGACCACTACGGCCTGGAGAAGGTCAAGAAGCGCATCCTCGAGTACCTGGCGGTCCGGAAGCTGAAGCAGGACAAGAAGGGCCCGATCCTCTGCCTGCTCGGGCCTCCCGGCGTCGGCAAGACGTCGCTCGGCCGGAGCATCGCGCGCGCCCTCGGCCGCAAGTTCCACCGGGTCTCGCTCGGCGGCGTGCACGACGAGGCGGCGATCCGCGGCCATCGGCGCACCTACGTCGGCGCGCTCCCTGGCCAGATCATCCAGGGCATGAAGAAGTCGGGGATGATCAACCCGGTCTTCATGATGGATGAGGTCGACAAGATCGGGCACGACTTCCGCGGCGATCCGTCGGCGGCGCTGCTCGAGGTGCTCGATCCGGAGCAGAACAACACGTTCGCGGATCACTACCTGGAGATCCCGTACGACCTGTCGCACGTGATGTTCGTCGCGACCGCGAACGTGGCGGATCCGATCCCGCCGCCCCTCCGCGACCGCATGGAGATCCTCGAGATCCCCGGCTACACGCGGAAGGAGAAGCTCGCGATCGCGCGGCAGCACCTGCTCCCGAAGCAGCTGTCGGAGCACGGGCTCACGACCGAGCAGCTGGAGGTCACGGACAAGGCGCTGGAGGAGATCATCGATCACTACACGCGCGAGGCCGGCGTCCGGTCGCTCGAGCGGCAGATCGCGGGTGTCATCCGCGGCGTGGCGGTGAAGGTCGCCGAGGGCGACACGCAGAAGCGGCGCGTCGACAACGAGGACGACCTGCACGAGTTCCTCGGCCCGGCGAAGTACACGAGCGAGGTCGCGGAGCGCACCGCCGAGAGCGGCGTCGCGACGGGCCTCGCGTGGACGAGCGTCGGCGGCGAGATCCTCTTCATCGAGGCGACGCGGATGTACGGCACGGGCAAGCTCCAGCTGACCGGCCAGCTCGGCGACGTGATGAAGGAGTCGGCGCAGGCGGCGCTGTCGTTCGTGCGCAGCAACGCGTCGAGGTACAGCATCGCGAAGGACTTCCTCGAGAAGAGCGATCTGCACATCCACATCCCCGCCGGCGCGATGCCCAAGGACGGGCCGAGCGCGGGCGTGACGATGTTCACGGCGCTCGTCTCGCTCCTCACCGGGATCAAGGTCCGCCACGACGTCGCGATGACGGGCGAGATCACGCTCCGCGGTCGCGTGCTCCCGATCGGCGGCCTGAAGGAGAAGGTGCTGGCGGCGCACCGCGCCGGCATCAAGCGCATCATCGTCCCCGAGCGCAACCGGGCGGATCTCGAGGAGGTCCCGAAGGAGGTCGTGGACGAGCTGCAGTTCTTCTTCGTCAGCCGGATGGAGCAGGTCCTGGAGGCCGCGCTCGAGCGGCTGCCCGAGCCCGCGCCCGCGACCGAGGAGTCGAAGGACGGCGAGAAGAAGGAGATCGAGAAGTCGGAGAAGAGCTCGATCGCCAGCAACTGATGACGGCCGTCGCCAGCGATCGCTGAGCGACCTGTCTCCAAGGCGCCGCGCGGCTCGAACGCGCGGCGCCTTTTTTCGTGTCTCTTCTCGTGAAGACGCCCCGCGCGGCGGCGACGGACGCCTCTCCTCTCGGCGAGCTTGGCGCGCTCGCGCGCCGGCGCGTGGCAGCGGCGTCGCCTGCGCAGGCGCAGCGCGCGCCGAGCTGCGCGGCGGGCTCGCGCGCTCTCGCCAAGGCGCGGCTTTCGCCTCGACGGGTGTCAAGCGAATCGGTAGCCTCGAGATCGCATGAGGCCGTGTCCGAACTGCGCGTGGATGCTCAAGGAGACCGACGCTGCCTGCTCGATGTGCGGTACGAGCGTGGCGGGCGCAGCGCCTGGAGCCTCCGTTCCGGTCGCGCCTCCGCCGGTGCAGGCGGGGGCTGGCGCCTATGCTCCGCCTGGCCCGCCGGGTTATCCAGGGCAGCCAGCCGTCTCGGGTTATGGCGGCGCGGCGTCGCCAGGCTACGCGGCAGGGGGCGCTCAGGGCGCCTATCCGCCTCCTCCTCAGGCGTACGGGGTGGGCGGGGGCGGGCTCTCGGTGCCGGCGTCGCCGGGCGGCAGCGTCGCCTTCTCGGCGGTGGGTGGGGAAGCTCCCTTTCCGGTCTCTCCCTGGGCCCGAGCGGCTCCCTCCGCGGGGCTCACGTCGCAGCCGGCGTCTCCTCCGATGAACGCGCCGGGCGTGCCGCCGGTCCAGCCGGCGCTCGGGGCGCCGGGCCCGGGCATGGTGCCCGGCGCGTCCCTGGGTGGCGCGATGGGGCAGCAGCCCGTGGCGCCGGCGCCGGTCTTCGGCGCGCCTCCGCAGATGGTCGCGCCCCCGCCGATGGTCGTGCCGGCGGGGGCGTCTGGGCTGGTCGCGCCGCCGATGGTGCAGCCGGGCGCGGTGGCGCCGCCGCCGATGGTGCAGCCGGGCGTGGTGGCGCCGCCGCCGATGATGGTGCAGGGGGGTGCGGTCGCGCCGCCGCAGATGGTGCAGGGCGGGGTGCCGGCGGTCGCTCAGGCCAGGGCGCCTGCGATCGTCGCGCCGCCGATCGTCCAGGGCGCGGTCTCGGGCGCGGTGCCGCAGGTGTCGGCGCAGCCCGCGCGTGTCCTCGTCGGCTTCATCGTGACGTTCCAGAACGATCCCGGAGGCAGCTTCTGGCCGATCTACAGCGGCCGGACGCAGGTGGGGCGCGCCGGGGCGGACCCCGCGACGGAGATCGGGCTCGCGGATGCGAGCGCCTCCTCACGGCACGCGTCGATCCACGCGGATCCGACGACGGGTCAGGTCTTCATCGAGGACGACGGCTCGCGCAACGGCACCTTCGTCAACGAGCAGCGCCTCGGACAGGGCGAGCGCCGGCAGCTGCGCGACAACGACCGGCTGCGCCTCGGGAGCACGACGTTCGTGGTGAAGGTGCTGGTCGCCTGAGCGGAGGCGGACGTCACGTGGCACCGATGACGTGATGCCGCGTCCCCTGAGTTGGCCCCAGGTACGGAGAGCTTGCCGAGCCGCTCGGCACCCTGCGAGGGGGCCTATCGGGGCGCGTGGGCGGGGCTCGTGCGAGCTGATGAGGCTGGTATCGAGGGAAGGAGTGAGCGCCAGCTTCGAATCGGGGGTGTCGTCCAGCGGGTGCGAGTCTCGCCCGGCCAAGATCACGCCCGACCAGTCGGAAGCTACTCTCCGCCAGCGCCGCCCGAGCCGCCAGCACCGCCCGAGCCGCCAGCCCCTGCAGCGCTTCCGGTGGTGGTGCTCGCGCTGTTGCTGTCCGACGTCTGGCACTTGAGGAAGCCGCTGGTGTCCTGTCGACACGTCGTTCCTGTCGCGCAGTCTTGATTCCCAGCACAGGACTGGCCATCGTCACAACGCTTCTCGCAGAGCGTGCCCCCGCAGTCGATGTCGGTCTCCAGTCCGTCCTTCTGACCGTTGGAGCAGAGCGGCGCAGGCGGCGGGATGACGCAGTCGAAGTACTCGACCACAACAGGGTCTGTCTCGACCCTCTTCTCTCTCTTCTCGTTCACCTCTATCGCCCCGCTCTGCGGGTGGTAGATGCGGAGCTTGATAGAGCCCGCGAAATCGCCCGTCGTATCCGGGCCGGCATCCGGCGGGGGCTGGTTGCCCGCGTTCGCCTCGAGCACGGCTCGAGGCTGCAACCTGTCTTGTCCTTCGATCGCGCACTCCTGGATGTCGACGCGATTGAAGTGGTGAGACTTGCCGCCTGCACAACTCACGTCGAGGGTGCTCCTGCCCTCCGGAGTCGTCAGAGTGAGCGTCCTGCCGATCGTGCTATTGTTGTCGGCGCCAGCGTCCGCGCATCCCTCCGCGCCGGCGTCGATATCGGCGCCGGTGCAGGGCACCTTGACGGTCACCGAGTAGCTGAACTCCCCTGAAAACGCGACGGACCCGCACTCCTCGGCCCGAGCGGTCAGGCGCTTGAAAGCCATGCTCTTCGGGGGAAACGCCGCGATGTCGAGCGGCGGATCGAAGACGATCTGACCGCCCGATTTGAGGAAACATACGTCGAGCTTGTCGCGGCTCGCGAAATTGCCGACCGGCCCGTTCCCCTCACCCTTCATCCAGCACTGATCGTCGGTTTCAGTCTGGAATGCGTGGTAGCAGCTGCTCGAATCGTCGAGGAATGTGCAAATGTTCTCGAATTCCTCTGCGCAGCCGGGCACGGAGACGGCTGCGGTCACGGCGAGGATCGGAGCGACGGCGGCGGCGAGCAAGACGTAACGGCGCATGGGCGCAGTCTACGCGTTCTCCCCGAGCGTGGGCCAGCTTCGCAGAGGTCTGCCGACGGCGCGCCGGCGGCGTGCGCCTCCGCTCCGCGCGCCGCCAGCTCCCCTCACAGCTCGGCGTAGGGCCCGGGGACGACGTACGCGTCGTCGTTGGCCGCGTACGTGAAGACGCCCCAGCAGACGAGCTTGTACTTGATGGCGAACGCCATCGCCTCCCTCAGGTTCGCCTTCGGCGCGAGCACGGCGAGGTTCGAGCGGCGGACGCCCCACCAGCCCGGCCCGTGCTGCAGCACCGCGTCGTGGAGATCCTGCGTCGCGTGCTTGGCGTCCTCGAGCACCGCAAGGCGCAGGCGGACGAACGACTTGTCGCGCGCGGGGAAGTCGAACCAGTACAGGTTTGACCTCGCCAGCTTCGGGGTGATGCTCCCGGCGCCCTGCGCCGCGAGGAAGCGGCTGAGATCCTCGGGCGAGAGCTTCTGGGTGACCGGGTGCGTGTCGACGCCGCTGCACGTCTCGGGGCCGATCTTGAACTCACCCAGCGCGAGCGGCGCCTCGGGGCCGTTCTCGGGGGTCAAGAGGTACCGATCGACCGCGGGCAGGTCGTCCGGGTACTCCACGCCGGCGTCGATGCCGCTGCACGCCGGGGCCCCCAGCGCAAGCGCGAAGGCTGCCGCGAGCGCGGGGCGCCGGGGCGCGCGGCGGCCAGGCGCAGGACGCTCGTGGCCCTGGCTCGTGCGGGTGGAGGGGGGGCTCGGCGCGCTCGCCGCCGGTGCTCCGGCGGGCTCGCCCTTGCGACTCGGTTTGCTTTCGTTGGACATGTCTCTCTCGCGGCACGGGGTACCGCCTCGATCGGCAGGCGCAGCGCTGCCCGGGCCGGGCAATCATTCAATGCCAGGCACCCCGAGGGCAAACTCCTCGGCGAACATTTGGCTGGCGTGCCCTCGCTGGCCTAGAGTTCCCCTCCGATGAGGCACCCCGGAATGCCGATGCTCGCGCACGTCCCCGCCTTCCGCGCCCGCCGTCCGCTCGCCGCCGGAGCAGCGGGGCGCGCAGGTGTGGCCTGCGCCGCCGTGGCTGCGATCGCGCTGCTCGCCGGTTGCGGCGGCTCGCCCACCGCCCCCAAGCAGGACGACGTCTTCTACCTCCACGGCGCCGCCGGCGCCCTGAGCAAGGACTCGAGCTTCGAGGTGTACTTCCCGCCGCTCGACGCGCCGGCGACGGACCGTGTGCCGCGCCGGATCGGCGTGGGCCTCATGAACGGCGACGTCCGCATGAGCCGCCCGATGGACTGGAACGTCGGCGGCGCCGACTACACGCCCGAGCGCCGCTTCATCACGTACCAGTCCCCGCGGCAGTTCCTGTTCTCGATCTACGAGCGCATCGACAGCCCCGAGGATCCGTGGCCCGACGTGCTCAAGCGCTACGAGGCGGACCTCGAGGAGCAGGGCGCGGAGATCCTCTCCGGCCGCGCGCCCGTGGCCACGGCGAACACGCAGGGGCGCAGCTACCTCGTCAAGGCGAAGATCCCGTCGAAGCCGATCTCGGACGCCTTCGCCCACGAGATCCTGCTCCGGAGCCCCCGCCGCATCCTGCTCGTGCAGATCGTTCACCACGAGAACGTCGACGCGAACGCCGACGAGATCACGGCCGCGCTGCAGAGCCTCACCGTTTACTGAGCGCAGGGCGGGGCCGCGGGGCGAGCGCCTCCCGGCGGCCCGCGGCGGCGGCGCTCGGCCTGGGTCACATCGGCGGGGGCTCGCCCCGATCGTCGTCGTCCTCGTCGTCGCCGCCCGCGAGGTGCTTGTCGTCGAGGGGGATCGTGATCACGAGCCGCTCCGCCGCAGATCCGCCGATCCACGCGGTGCGCTTGAGCGTCGCGGCGCGCGGCGAGCCGAGCTGGAACCGCGGCGCCTCCTCCGTGTCCACGTGGATCTCGAGCATCACGTCGTGGATGCCCGGCGTGAACGTCTCGATGACGCCGCGGACCAGATCCTGCCGCCGACCCCCGGGCAAGAAGGAGAGGTACTCGTCGTAGCCCACCGGGCCGAGCACGACCTTGTAGCGGCCGGAGCCGTCGAACACGTAGCGCCCCAGGGTCAGGCTCTCGCCCAGCTGATGGTTCATCACGCCGAGCTTGTTCCTGAACGGCTTCTCGATCTTCGTCCAGTGGCCGATGAACTGCTCGATCTTCACGTCGATGTTGCCGAGCATCTCGGACAGCACCGTCTCCAGGTTCCTCGCCGAGCGCGACTTCGAGGCGAGGACCGACGCGTAGCGGAGGAAGAAGAAGCGATCGAGCGGCGTCTCGTAGCCGCGGAAGCCGTCGATGCCGACCGCGCAGAGCATCCGGCGCGAGAAGGGATCGGCGCCCTGCTTGCGGTACGTGACGGGCAAGCGGTACTTCGTCCACGCGCGGTAGAGCAGCGACAGGAGCCGGTGGTGGAAGACGTCGAGGAGCTCGCGGATCGGCTGCGGGCCGCCCTGGTAGTCGGCCTGCGCGATCTGCTCGATGAAGTACGCCGGCAGCGGCGACACCGAGCCGTACAGGGCGAGGAACGTGGTCGAGACGCGGGCGCGCTCCACGCCGTCGGCGGCCTTGACCGGCGCGAGCTCGCTCACGTCGCTCGAGGCGAAGATGAGCGAGGGGTCGCCGCGCAGCCGGATGCGCTCGTCCTGCACCGGCCCGAGCTGGCCCACCGGCGGCGCGGCAGGGAAGAGCCGCTCGAGCAGGTAGATGAGGCGGTAGTACGAGAAGCGTGGCGCGGTATCCGCGAAGCGCCGGAGCGTCTCCAGCGCGACGGGGTCGGCGCTCGCGGCGCCTCTCGGCGCGGCCGGCTTCAGATCAGCGTCAGGCTGCCGCTCTTCGAGTCCCATTTATGCACCACGCGTGTATTCGTGCCGGTGACCGTCAGCTGCGTGAACGAGTTCAGCGAGACGTAGGACCCGAACATCTCGTTCAGGATGCTCGCGAACAGGTACATCTCCCCCTCGCCGACGAACCCGCCCTCGTCGAGCTCGATGTCGACCGCGACGCCGCGCACCGGCGCCCCTCGGTACAGCCGATCCGTCGGCCGCACCCGGATCGCCTTGATCGCGGCCAGGCGGAGCTGGTTCGCGCGCGCCGCCTGACGATCGACGATCGCCTGAAAATTGTAGAGATCGACCGTCGCCCGGAGCACCTCGAGCTCGGTGATCGAGCGGTAGCTCATCGCCATGTGGGCCAGCACGCGCCACTGCAGCTCGCGCCCGAGCGGCGGCGGGAGCGGCGCGGTGACGCCGGTGAGGTTGGTGAAGCTCGCCACCGCGGGTGAGGTCGCCGTCGGCACCCTGAGATCGCCGAGCTTCAGCTGCGCCGGCAGGCGGCGGTTCGTGCTCGTCGCCTCGATGCTGATCACGTCGAACTCGGGGAGGGCCCCCGCGTCCTGCGGGGAGCCGAACGAGAGGTACATGTCGATGCCGTCGCCGATGGCGGCCGGGCGGAGGTGCGCCTGGTAGAAGATCGTCCGCGCGGCGGCCTCGGGATCGAGCTCGTGCTGGAAGCTGAAGAACGAGGGGATCTCGACGCGCTGGCTCGTGCGCCGGGCGATGCCGACGACCTTGTCGATGCTGTGGATCTCGAAGGCCGCGGGCGCCGCGCCCGCCGGGCGGCAGAGGTACTCGTGCTTCGTGGCCTCGGGTTTGATCGGATCGCTCGTGTGCTCGAACAGGTTCACGACCGGCGAGCAAAACAGCCGGATGTTCTCCTTGCCGATCCGCGTCCCCGGCGGGAGCCCGTCCTTGAACTGCAGCAGGAGCGCGAACCGGTCGGAGATCCGCTCCGCCGAGAGCGCCTGCAGGCCGGTCACCTCGAAGAACGCGAACTTCTGCGGGAGCGTGAAGAACTCCTGCAGGAGCCGGAACCCCGGGTAGACCGTCTTCGGGTACGGGATCAGCGACTCTTCGTCGGAGAAGCCGGTGAGCCGCACGGCGCGCGCCGGGAGCGACGCGATCGTCGTGTCGCGCCCCGCGGCGTCCACCGCGGCGAGCGCGACGGTGTCGACGTGCGCCCCGACCCAGAGGCGGAGGTCGTCCTGCAGCCTGCGCTCGCCGTGGATGTAGAAGCGCAGCGAGGAGAGCGACAGGCCCGACAGCGCGGCGCCGCCGGTCAGGCGGAGCTCGATGCGGAGCGTCTGCGCGAGCTGCGCGCCCGTGTCGACGCGCACGTCCTCCACCGCGAGCGGGACGAGCTCGACGTCCTGCGTCGTGCGGAACCGGCACGAGACGCCGTCGACCGGCACCGACCCGACCTCCGCGTGCCGAGCGACGACGAGCTTCTCGCGCACCACGTTCGGGAGCGGCGTGAACTCGATGATCGAGGTCGCCGGGATCTGGCGGAGGTAGTGCGGGAAGAGCAGCGACGCGACCGAGTGGATCACCTCGGGGAGCTCGTCGTCGAGCTTCTGGCGGATCTTGCCGGTCAGGAACGCGACGCCCTCGAGCAGGCGCTCGACGTCGGGGTCCCCGCCCTTCTCCGCGAGCATGGGCGCGATCCCGGGGTAGGCGGCGGCGAACTCGCGCCCCAGGTCCCTCAGGTAGGTGAGCTCGTCCTGGTAGTATTTGTTGAACATCCTCTCGCCACCGCCAGTCGACCGCCGGGGCCGAAGGCTGTCAACCGCCGTGAGCCAGGCCGTCGGGCGGGGGCTACGTCATCCGGACGTTGCCGCTCTGGTCCACTGCAGCGCCGAGCCGGAGCGCCTGCCGCCGGCCATCGGGAAAGTGGATCTGCGCGGTGATCTCGAACTCGAGGACCATCGACTGGACCGTGTCGGTGCGCAGGTGCCGGACCTGCACGTTCTTCAGCCGCGGCTCGTAGGTCTGGATGCAGTTCTTGAGCGAGCGCTGCACCAGGCCGATCGCCTCGGGGAACTCATGCAGGACCTCCGAGACCTCCATGAGGCCGTAGTCCGGGCAGGTCAGCGAGCTCCCCTGGCGGGTGTTCAGCATGTGCCCGAGGTGCGTCAGGATGGCCGACTCGAGGTCGTGATCTCGGTAGGTGTGCCGCTCCGTCGAGTGCGGGTCGGCCGCGTGCGCGATTCGGGTGAGGAGGGAGGCGCCGGCCACGAGGGGATCGTAGCTCAGCTCGCGCCTCGAGCGGAAGCCCGCCCGCTCAGCGCGGGGTGAGCCAGTCGTCTTCCGCGGAGATGCCCCCGTCGTTCCAGGTCCAGACGACCTTCTGGTACGTGAACGCGACCTCCTCCTGCTCGGGCAGGCGCGATTGCCCCGGGTTCCTCACGTTGAGCATGTGGAACTGGATGCTCGAGATGTTCGCGTTCGTGAGCTGGACCGTGAAGACAGGCTTCTCGACGCCGATCGCGATCGACCTGTAGAACTGGAGCTCCCAGCGGGGGATGCTCTCGTTGTGGCTGAGGATGCTGAGGAGGAGCGGCGTGGACCGATCGAGGTCCTTCGTGACGATGAAGGGCTTGTGCATCCGCTTGCCCGTCGGGCGCCCCGTGACCGGGTCGCGCGGCCCCACCAGCGAGTGGAATACCTCGGTGACGAGGATGCTACCTTCTCGCCCCTTCTGGGTGACGGAGCCCCTGATTTCCCCTTGTCTTTCGCCGACGAGTCTGAGGTAGGCGCTGAGGGGCATGCCAACATTCTGAGCTTGCTGCGCGTGATGGCCATGCCTGATTTTGAGGCCCCGCTCTGATGCCCCAACGTCAGGACGACAAACGCAACCGGGCGACCCGAAGGTCGCCCGGTGCGACGAGACCTCAGCAGCTAGGTACTACCCCTGCGGCGTCTCCCAGTCATCGTCCGCCTGACGCGCGCCGTCGCCGTCATCGAACGACCACTCGATCTTCTGGTACGTGAAGGAGACGCGCTCGTACTCCGGCCGATCCTTGGCGCCGTCCCCGCCGCGCGTGTTGTCCATGTGGAAGTCGATGCTCGCGACCGTCGCGTTCGTGAGCTTGACCGTGTAGTGGTTCTGCTCCTTGCCGACGTTCTTCGACGCCGCGGTGCCCGGCGTGTAGAACTTGAGCGTCCACTCCGAGATGCTCTCGTTGTTGACCAGGGCGTTGTAAAGAAGGGGGGTTGCCTTGTCGAGCTCCTTCGTGATCACGAAGGGCTTGTGCTGGCGCTTCCCGCTGGGCAGCCCGGTCGCCGGGTCACGCGGGCTCACGACCTGATGCTGCACCGAGATGACAGCGATCGACTTCTCGCGACCCTTCTGGGTGACCGAGCCATCGATCGGGCCCTGGGTAACGCCCTTCAAAACGAGGTGAGCTTGCAACGCCATGATCAAATGCCTCTTCCTTCAAGAACTCGCCGCCTGGGCTCAGTCTACGCCCCATTGCGCGCTGGCAGACGGTGCGCTCCGTCGGGACTAGGAGTTCAGAGACGCAGAGATAAGACTCTTATCGTATCTCTACCCCTGTCTCTCTCAGGGAGTCCAGAAGGTAACTCCCTCTTTGGGAGCGTCAAGACTTTTGTGTCCCGGAGCAGCGCGGGTTTCTTGGCATTCGGTTCGCTTGGGGTTCACGTCTGGTTCCTGACGCCGCGCAATATTCCGTCACGAAGCCATCGCTTCGATAAGAGGGCGCGGGCGTGTCCATCGCGTTGCGGGCGTGTGGGGAACGCGACCACGCGCGGGGCGGCGGCGTGATCTGGCATGCGCGCGACCGCCGACCCGGAGAGAACGAGGCGGGCTGGCCGGCCAGAGCCGTTGGCCGGCCAGAGCCGTTGGCCGGCCAGAGCCGTTGGCCGGCCAGAGCCGTTGGCCGGCCAGGGCGCTAGGTCGCGAACTCGCCTTGGCGACGCCTTGCATGATACGAAGAGCGCGTGAGCATCGTTCGCTTCGGCTCCGTCGTCGGCTTGGGGCTCGCCGCCGCCCTCACGGGCTGCGGATCGTACCCAGAGCAGCCACACGGCGAGCTCCAGACACGCAAGCAGAATCCGATCCCGGTGTGCACGACCCAGCTGCCGCCTGCGAAGCGCGGGGCAGGCGGCAAGGCGGCCGTCCGCACCCTCGACCCAGACCAGTGGCTGAGCGTCGTCATTCCCGGCTACAGCGAGGAACGAGGGATCGGGCCGACCGACGTCGACTGTACCGGCCACTACGTGTTCGCCAACGAGACCCTGCGCGGCGGCATCTCCAAGTCCGGCTGGCCGCGCAAGATCGACCCCGACGAGGTCGAGATCCGCTCCGGGCCGGAGGGGCTTCGCGCCGTGTGGGTGCGCGTCCTCAAGTTCGAGAACGGCGACGAGGGCGGCCTCGTCGCGCTCGTGCGAGCGGCCGGCGATCGCGCGGACGTCTACGGGGTCGGCAGCTTCCGCGCGCCCGCGAAGGGGACCAAGCTGTCCCCGGTGCGCCTCGGCAACGACAACCTCGTCGTGGCCGAGACGAAGGACTGCCCTGATCCCGACGACTGCCGACAGCGAGCGCACTTCTACCTTGCGCGAAGGGGGCGGCTGATCGAGGCGGCATCCGTCGACCTGGAGCGGACGGCGGTGGTGCCCTCCGTCACCGAGCGCGGGCTCTACGCCCGCTACGTGCTGCGCACCGACGTCTCGTACAAACCGAACGGCATTCAGCTGCTCGAGCAGGTGCGGGTGAAGATCGTGAAGCACGACGACGGCAACCGCGACAGCGACCGCGAGCTCCGCCGCGTCGAGTTCCAGCGATTCCTCCGGGTGGAGCGGGATACGCTCTTCTCATCGAACGATCCGCTCTGGGAGCGCGTCGTCGGCCAGGACTAGAGCGGCGGTCACCCGCTTCGGATACGGGCCCACCTCGACGTTTTCGGTGCTCAGCGCACCAGAGTGCGCTTCCGCGCCGAAAACGCCGATCTGGGCCCGTCTCCTGTGCGGGTGACCGCCGCTCTGCGGCGCTTGCGGGGGGCCGTCGCTCTGCGACGCTCGTACCAGGGGCGGGCGGAAACCGCTGTAGAACGGCGGCCGAGGCCAGGGGGTCGCGGGGGGCGGGCGGCCCCCCCGCTGCTCCAGCGAGCGGAGGGAGGCCCGCCGGAGAGGGGAGGGAGGCCTGGCGGAGAGGCGGCTACCAGCAGAACAGCGCGTTGCCGTAGCCGCAGTTCGGGCGCTGGAGCATCGCGTAGGCGGTGCCGACGGCGAGGCCGCTCAGGAAGCCGGTGACGCCGCCGATCGCGATCTGACCGGCGTTCTCGTGCGGCCGTGTGTCGCCGGGGGCGACGCCGCGGGCGATGGTGGTGACGACCGAGGCGGTGAGGGGGAAGGCCACATTGCCGATGAAGGCGCCGGCGTTGAAGCGGCCAGACGAGTAGCGGAACGTGTCGACCACGAAGATGCCCGTGCCCGCGCCCGTCGCGCCCCAGGAGGCGAACGCGTGCGTCGACGGGCCGCCGAACGACTCGCAGCCCGAGTCGGACACCGCCGCCTTCGTCTCGTCGATCGAGCAGCCGGGGCGCGTCGACTCGAGCGCGCTCTTGATCGGCAGGTCCACGAGCAGCGTCAGCGCGGTCATCGTCATGGCGGGCGCCATGACCGAGAAATGCCAGCGCCCCTTCCAGCCGACCGTGGCCTCGGGATCGCTGTAATAGACACGCGGCATCAGGAAAACGACGGAGCTTCCCAGCACGAGGCTCACGTCCGAGACCGTGGCCCAGTTCTTATCGCGTTGGACCGTCGTCTGCGCGGCCGCCTCGCGCGGGGCGAGGAGGCACGCGGCGACGGCCAGACAACCTGCTGCTACGACTTTCTCCCTGATTCGCATGAACGGCGCCTCGCGTTCGGCCGCGCCTCCGGCGAAGATCGGCGAGCCCAAGGCGCGGCTCGCCGCGCGAAACCCCGCCGTGTTGGGGCGCTAGCGTTTGTTCGGATTCCCAGAGCCGGGGAAGCGGACGATGCTCCGGCCTCCCGACTCGCCGGACGACCCATAGTCCTCCGCGGCGGTCGCAGCGTACGCCCGAGAGAACTGCTCGCCAAATATTTCCCGAAAAGTCTCCTTGTCCTCCCCCGAATAGTCGCCGTGGCGGCGCTCGTAGAGCTTCCAGAGCTCCTCGTACTTGCTCGAGAACAGCCCGCCTTTCTTGCCCGCGCGCTCGAGCTTCTCCTCGAGCGTCTTCGGGGAGAGCTTGACGAGCAGCGATCTCACGCCCCCCATCACGCCGTTCAGGAGCGCGATCTGGTGGCTCATGACATCCACGAAGATCTCGTGGAGGTGCCGCGCGGCGTCCGGGCCCCCGACCGGCGTGAGCAGGACCGTGCCGAGCTCCTTCGCGTCCTGCGCGTTCGCGACCTTGTCCGTCTCCGCGGAGCGATCGCGCGCGAGCACCTCGGCCTCGAACTCCTGATAGCCGTCGCGCAAGCTCACGAAGCACTTCAGGAAGACCTCCATCGTGTCGCGGAGCCGCCGCGCGAAGTTGACGATGCCCGCGACGTCGTCCGGGGGCTTCGCGCCGGGCGCGAGGGCGCCCGCCAGCTCGGAGAGCGCTGCGAACGCCGCGTTCGCGGGGGCCAGCTCGCCGAGCGTGCGGTAGTCCACGCCGTAGTACTGAGAGATCTTCTGAAAATCCCGCTCCGCGAGCACGCTCGGGTGCTCCTCGCCGAGCCGGCGCAAGTAGCTCTGGCGCGCATCGGGCGGAAGGCGCGCGAGGTGATCCCAGATCATCCGGTAGACCGCGGCCCACGCGGTCCGGTACGCCTCCAGGTACGGGACCACCTGACGCAGGTAGGGGTCTTCACCGCCGGGAGCGGCGCGCTTCTGCGGGCTGATCAGCGCGGAGAGGTTGTCTCCGCCGGTGCCGAGCAGCGTGCCGTCGTTCGGGCTCTCGGACTTCAGCGGCGCCTCGATGATCGCGAGCCGGATCTGGATCGGGCCGATCGTGATCTCCGGCTGGCCGGTCACGTCCACCGAGGTGTCGCGCGCCAGCCGGTGCCCCGCGAACATCGTCCCGTTCGTGGAGCCGAGGTCGCGCACGAAGATCCGGCGATCGCGGACGTCCACCGCCGCATGGAACTGGGAGATGTAGGGCCGGTCGATGTGAAGGTCGTTCAGCTGATTCCTGCCGATCCGGACAGGGAAGCGCTCGAACGAAACGTCGAAGCTTTGGTTGGCCTGGGTGTCGGACACGCGGGCCGAGAGCGCCGCCGGCATGGGTGCAGACTAGCAGACCCGCTCCGCCGGACGGGAGTGCCTGACGTCCATCCGCACCATGCGGGCCCGCCAGTCTGCGTGCAGCCCACCCAGAGGCCACCCAGAGGCCACGCCGAGGCCCGAGAGGGCGCCGAGGCCGGCCCGCCCAGCGGCGCGCCAAGCCCGGCTCGCCCGGGCCGGCCGGTTTGTTGACCTGTTTGCCTACATGGTGCGACGTTGAACCACATGCCGATGAGCCTCGTCCACAAGATCCCTCCCCTGGTCTCGGCCCTGGCGTTTGGCTACGGGGTCGGGATGGCGGCGCCCCAGTCGGCGATCACGTCGGTCCAGTCGGCGGTATCGACCTACCAGCTGGGGGCAGCGCGGGCCGCGGCGCCGGTCGGGGCGCTCGCCGCGGCGGCGCCGCCGTACGCGGCGCCGGCGCGCGGGCTCGACGGCCCGGCAGCGCCGCCGGGGGGCGAGTCGCGGGAGCTGTGGCGGCTGCGCGAGGCGGCGGGGCGCGACGCGCGGGAGGGCGCCGCGTGCGAGCTCGATCGGCCGAGCTTCTCGCGGCCGCCGCGCGCGTTCTCGGCCGAAGGCAGCTACGCCGACGACGTGGACGACCTCGACGCGGCCGGCGCCGAGGCGCTCTCGAAGCTGCAGCTGCCCGACCTCCGGCTCGCCGTGTCGCGCCGCACCCTGAAGTACGTCCGCTTCTTCACGCGCACCGACCGCGGGCGGCAGATGTTCGAGACGTGGCTGAAGCGGAGCGGGCGCTACCAGGAGATGATCCAGGCCGAGCTCAGGGAACGACGGCTTCCGGAGGATCTCATCTGGGTGGCCATGATCGAGAGCGGGTTCGACCCGCGGGCGAAATCGCCGGTCGGCGCCGTGGGGCTCTGGCAGTTCATGCCCGCCACCGGCGCGGTCTACGGGCTCCAGCAGACGCGGCACCTCGACCAGCGGAAGAACCCGCGCCTCGCCACGCAGGCGGCGGCGCACCACCTGCGCGATCTCTACCTGCGCTTCGGCAGCTGGGACCTCGCGCTCGCGGCCTACAACATGGGCTACGAGCAGCTGCTCGACCGCATCGATCGCTACGGGACGTCGGACTTCAACGAGCTGGCGCGCCAGGAGGCGATCCCCTCGGAGACGGCCGCGTACGTGCCGAAGATCGGGGCGGCGGCGATCGTGGCGAACAACCTGGAGCGGTTCGGGTTCGATGAGGTCGCGGTGAGCCGGCCGATCGACGCCGCCGAGATCGCGGTGGCCCCGGGGACGCCGCTCAAGACGCTGGCGAAGGCCGCCGGCGTCGGGACCTCGACGCTGCGGAAGCTGAACCCCGACATCCTGGGGGACCGCGTGCCGCCCGGACGGGGAGACTTCCTCGTGATGCTCCCGCCGGACACGCTCGCTCGAGCGCAGGCCGCCCTGCCCGCGATGCTCTCCACGGAGCTGCTCTCCACGGACGGCGCGTCGATCCTCGATCCGGTCGATCTGCTCGGCGGACGCGACTTCGCGCCGCGGAGGGGGAGCCGGGACGACGAGAGCCTGCTCTCGCTGCTCCCGAAGCCGGCGCGGAAGCGAACGGCGGAGGCGGCCGAGAAGGACACGGACGACGACCGGCCTGCCCTCGGCAAGCGGCGCGCGATGCGCGATCCCGTGGCCACGTCCTCGCTCGACGACGGCGCGGAGGGCTCGTCCGACGACGACGCGGTCGACGTCTCGCGCGCCCCGCTGCGGACGCGCGCCGGGCGCGGGCAGCCGCGGTCCGCGCGCGAGGTGATGCTCTATCGCGTCGCGCCCGGCGATACGCTGATCGGCGTGGCGCGGCAGTTCGTCATAGACGTCGAGGACGTCGCGCGCGATAACCGTATTGAGCCGGACCAAAAGCTCCGCGTCGGCGCCCTGCTCAAGCTGCGGATTCGGCCCGACATGGTGGACCGCGTCGCGGCCGGCGAGCCGCTCGCCGCGCAGGAAAAGGACGCCAGCGCCCACGACGCCGCGCCGGCGCCGCGAGGCGACGCCACCCGCGGGGGGGCCAAGCCGGCCGCGCGGGAGCGCGGAGAGGCGAGCGGGGCCGAGGGCCGCGCCCCGGAGGCCGCGGAGAAGAAGCGCAAGGGGCGAGGCTGACGAGGCGCTTTCGGACGAGGGCGCGCCTCGGTTAGCATGCCGCGCATGCAGCTCGTCGACACCAAAGCCATCGTCAAGCGACTCACCAAGAACTGCACCTCTGCCCTCGAGGCGGCGATTGGCCAGTGTGTCAACGCGCGCCACTACGAGGTCACGCTCGAGCACCTGCTCCTCGCGCTGCTCGACGACGCGAACTCCGACATCGCGTTTCTCGTATCCCACTATGATCTCGACCCGTCGCACCTCCGCGCCGCGCTCCAGCGCAGCCTGGAAGAGCTGAGGAAGGGCAACGCCGGGAGGCCCGTGCTCTCGCCGACGATGCTCGAGTGGATGCAGGACGCCTATCTCGTCGGATCCATGGAGTACGGCTACCAGCGGGTCCGGAGCGGCGTGCTCTTCCAGCGCCTCGTCCAGCAGCCGACCCGGTACTCGGTGAGCAGCATCGGCGCGTATCTCGAGGGCATCTCGAAAGACGATCTCAAGAACAACCTCCCCAAGATCGTCTCCGGCTCCAAGGAGGAGGCGGAGGCCGCCGCGGCGGCGGCGGGCGCAGGCGCGCCCGGGGCCGGGAAGCTGCCGGCCGGGATGGCGAGCGCCGGGCCCGATTCGGCGCTGGCGAAGTTCTGCGTCGACTACACGGGGAAGGCGCGCGCGGGGCAGATCGATCCGATCTTCGGCCGCGAGCGGGAGATCCGGCAGGTCATCGATATCCTCGCGCGGCGGCGCAAGAACAACCCGATCATCGTCGGCGACGCGGGCGTCGGGAAGACGGCGCTCGTCGAGGGGCTCGCGCTGCTCATCGTCGAGAGCACGCCGGAGAACCCGAAGGTGCCGCCGCTCCTGCAGGGCGTCGACATCCTCGGGCTCGACATGGGGCTGCTCCAGGCAGGGGCCGGCGTGAAGGGCGAGTTCGAGAACCGGATGAAGCAGGTGATCGCCGAGGTGAAGGGGTCGTCGAAGCCGATCATCCTCTTCATCGACGAGGCGCACACGCTCATCGGCGCGGGCGGCCAGCAAGGCGGCGGCGACGCGGCCAACCTGCTCAAGCCGGCGCTCGCCCGCGGCGAGCTCCGGACGATCGCGGCCACGACGTGGAGCGAGTACAAGAAATACTTCGAGAAGGACGCTGCCCTGGAGCGGCGCTTCCAGCCGGTGAAGGTCGACGAGCCGAGCGAGCCGGCGGCCGTCGTCATGCTCCGGGGGCTCCGGCCGAAGTTCGAGGCGGCCCACAACGTCATCATCCAGGATGAGGCGGTGACCGCGGCCGTGCGGCTGTCGGCGCGCTACCTGACCGGCAGGCAGCTGCCGGACAAGGCGGTCGACCTGCTCGACACCTGCGCGGCCCGGGTGAAGGTCGCGCTGCAGCAGCGCCCCGCCGCGGTCGAGGACGCCGAGATCCTCATCGTGAACACCGAGACCGAGCTCACGGCGCTCGAGCGGGATCGGGACAAGGGCGTCAACATCGATCAGGAGCGGGTCGCGGAGCTCAAGGACAAGCTCGCCAAGGCGAAGGCCGAGCTCGAGTCGGTGCGCGCCGACTACGCGAAGGAGACGGCGGGCACGCAGCGGGTCATCGACGCCCGCAAGAAGATGGACGAGGCCAAGACGAGCGAGGAGCGGGACGCCGCGCGCCGCGACGTGGTGAAGGCCCTCGACGAGCTCAAGCAGAGCCAGGGCGAGGTGCCGCTGATCCGGCCGGACGTCGACGAGGCCATGGTCGCGAGCGTGGTCGCGGCGTGGACGGGCATCCCCGTCGGCAAGATGGTCCAGGACGACGTGAAGGCGCTCCTCGAGATGGAGGGCCGGCTGACCCGGCGGATCAAGGGGCAGACGCACGGCATCGTGAGCATCTCGAAGGAGCTCCGCAGCGCGCGCGCGGGCCTGAAGCCGCTGAGCACGCCGCAGGGCGTGTTCCTGCTCGTGGGGCCCAGCGGCGTCGGCAAGACGGAGACCGCGCTCGGGATCGCCGACCTCATGTTCGGCGGCGAGCGGATGATGACGGTCATCAACATGTCCGAGTTCCAGGAGAAGCACACCGTCTCCCGGCTCATCGGCTCGCCCCCCGGCTACGTCGGCTACGGCGAGGGCGGCATGCTCACCGAGGCCGTGCGCCAGCGGCCCTACACGGTGGTGCTCCTCGACGAGGTCGAGAAGGCCGACCCCGACGTGATGAACCTGTTCTACCAGGTGTTCGACAAGGGCATGCTGAGCGACGGCGAGGGGCGGCTCGTCGACTTCAAGAACACGGTCATCATCCTGACGAGCAACCTCGCGACCGACAAGATCACGAACATGACGGTCGCCGCGCGGGAAGAAGACCCGTCGCGCCGCCTCGACGCGGACGGCGAGTTCATCAAGGAGATCGTCGAGTCGATCAAGCCGACGCTCTCCGCGCACTTCAAGCCGGCGCTGCTCGCGCGCATGACGACGGTGCCGTACCTGCCGATCTCGCCCGACGCGCTCGGCGAGATCACGCGGCTCAAGCTCGACGCGCTCGTCGACCGCCTGCGCAAGAGCCAGCGGATCGAGGCGTCGTACTCGGACGCGCTCGTCGAGACGATCGCGGCGCGCTGCACCGAGGTCGACACGGGGGCGCGCAACATCGACCATATCCTCCGGGCGTCGCTCCTCCCGCTGCTCTCGGTCGCCGTCCTCGAGAAGATGGCGGAGGGGCCGCTCCCGAAGCGGCTCCAGATCGGGGTCGACGCCGAAAAGAACTTCACGATCGCGTTCTCGGACTGAAACGGACTGAAACGGACTGCAACGGACCGATCGGCGCCGCTCGCACACCGAAAGTTGTACTGGCCGCGAGACTCCGCATAAATTGGGCGGAGCATGGTCCCGTTCGCCAAGGTCCTACAGCGTTCGATGTGGATCGGGGAGCCCCGTTCGCCCTCCCCCGCAGGGGAGGGCTCGGCGCGCCAGCCGGGGCCTCGACGTCGGCCGGCGTCGCTCCTCCGCGGGGCGGCCCCGGCGAAGGTCGCGGCGGCCATCGCGGCGGCGACCTTCGCCGTCGGCCTCGGCGCCGCGCTGCCCGCCGCGCTCTCGGGCTGCACGTCCGCGGCGCCGCCGCCCGCGGCCCCCGAGCCGTGCGACGTCCAGATCGTGACGCTCTCGATCTACGCGTCCGACAACATCAACCCCAACGAGAACGGGAACCCCCGGCCCGTGGTCGTGCGGCTCTACCAGCTGAAGAGCAGCGCGCGCATGGAGAACGCGACGTACGACCAGATCCTCCTCAAGGACAAGGAGACGCTCGAGGACGACCTCGCCAAGGTCGACGAGGTCGAGGTCTTCCCGAACGACCTCGTCGAGGTGAAGTTCGAGCGCCTGCCCGACGCGAGCCACCTCGTCGGCGCCGCCCTGTTCCACAGCCCGAAGGGCAACAGCTGGAAGACCTTCTACGAGTTCCCGCTCCCGCCCGGAGAGGCGCAGTGCGGCGGCCGCGAGCCCGACGCAGGTCCGCCCGTGGCCGATCCGCGGGTCGCGTTCTTCATCGACTCGACCAAGATCGACAACGGGGTCGAGTTCGACGAGTCGATGTTCCCCAACGCGAGCGCCGTTCGCCGGCTCAGCCTGCCGAAGAAGGTGGCCGCGCCAGAGGCGCCCGCTCGCCCGGGGAAGTGATCGTCGTGGCGCGCGCAGGTCGTCCTCCCAGCGGCAGTCCGCGCGGCGTGCGCGACGTGACCGCGCGGCCCCCGGCGACGACGAGCGGCCCGACGCGCGCAGCGCAGCGTCGGCGCTCCCCGCGCTCGACCCGCTTTCGCGACGCCGCGCACGGCACATCTGGTAAGACTGGACGGGCGACATGATTCACCCGCGCAAGCCGGTCTGGACCGAGGGGCTCTTCATGACCCCTCAGCACCTGCAGCAAACGGACGCCTACCACGAGACGCTGCTCCATGCGCGCCTCCATGCCGTCGTGGGCTACGACTGGGGCATCACGTCCGCCCAGTTCGACGAGCGCGCGCTCTCTGCCGGGCAGTTCAAGGTCGTCAAATGCCACGGCGTCTTCCCCGACGGCACGCCGTTCTTCATCGGCGATCGCGGCGAGGACCAGGTCGAGGCGCGGCCGCTCGAGGGCGCCTTCCCGGCCGCGTTGAAGACGCTCGACGTCTTCCTCGGCATCCCGAACCTGCGCGAGACCGCCGCGAACATCAGCCTGGACGCGGCGAAGGCGGGCCCCGCCCAGCGGTTCGTGGCCGCCCAGACGACGGTCCCGGACGTGAACTCCGGCCGCAACGAGCAGTCGGTCACCTGGGCCCGCACCAACCTGCGGCTCCTCTTCGGCACCGAGCCGCGCGACGCGTACCAGACCGTGCGCATCGCGCAGCTCGTCCGCGACAGCTCCGGCGCGATCGCCCTGCGGAAGAACTTCATCCCGTCGGTCCTTCGCATCAACACGTCGGACCACATCATGTCCGGCCTCCGCCGCGTGCTCTCGGCGCTCGTCGGCAAGCAGAAGTCGCTCGTCGAGGGGCGGCGCATGCGCAACGCGGCGTCGGTCGACTTCCAGGCCTCCGACCTCACCAAGTTCTGGCTGCTCCACACCCTGAACTCGTACATCCCGATCGTGTCGCACCTCGTCGACCACGGCGGCGCGCACCCGGAGCAGTGTTATGTCGTCCTCGGCTCGCTCATCGGAGAGCTCTGCACCTTTGCGGCCACCGACAGCGATCCGACGACGATCCCCAAGTTCAACTACCTCGAGCTCGATGGCGTCCTCGACCCGATGTTCGACCGGGCGTGGAGGCTCATCAACGAGGTTGTCACGGAGCAGTTCGTGATCGTGCCGCTCGAGAAGCGCGAGGACGGCATGTACCTCGGCAGGTTCGAGGACCCGAAGCTGCCCCGCAGCCACGAGATGTTCCTCGAGGCGAAGGGCACGGACGAGGGCACGCTGCGCGAGCGGCTCCCGCGCCTGCTCAAGATCGGCTCGTGGACGCAGATCGGCCACATCCTGCACTCCGCGACGCCCGGCGTGAACGTCGCCATCGAGTACCGGCCGCCGGGCGCCATCCCGGTCAAGCCGGGGCTCGTCTACCTCCGCGTCAACCAGAACGGCGATTACTGGAACGATATCCTCGGCTCTGGCACGATCGCTATCTACCAGCCGATCGAACCGCAAAAGGTCGATCTCCGGCTGATCGCCGTCCCGGCAGGAAAGTGAACGTGTCAGGCCGCCCCTTCCGGGTGAGGAGCCCATGAGCCTCTCGCAGACGATGTACTTTGTGTGCTCCGACGTGCTCTCGCTGATCCTGCAGCTCAGGAACTCGCGCGACCTCCCGGCGCCCGACATCCTCCAGCGGCGCGTCCTCGGCCTGTTCGACACGATGATGCAGAACGGCCGGGAGGCGCGCATCCCCGAGCAGGACATGATCGACGCGAAGTTCGCGCTCGCGGCCTTCGCTGACGAGGTGATCTTCAACTCGAACTGGCCGGGGAGGACGCAGTGGCTCCAGAACCCGCTGCAGTTCCAGTTCTTCCAGCTGAACACGGCCGGCGACGGGTTCTTCACGAACCTCGACAACCTCTACGGCCAGCGCGGGAGGAACCACGTCGCGCAAATCTACTTCCTCTGCTTGGCCCTCGGCTTCCAGGGGAAATATCGTCTGCGTCAGCAGGAGGGCCTCGGCGCCGTCATCGAGGGCGTGGGCAACCACGTCGCTGTCGCCGAGGGCGGCGGTGAGGCCCTCGCGCCGAACGCGGAGCGCAAGGACGGCGGTGCGAACGCGGTGCGCCGCGAGCTGCCCTACCTGGCCATCGCGCTCGGGCTGCTCGTGCTGGCCGTCCTCGTGGTCATCGTGCTCCGGCTCGTCGTGGCCTCGGACGCGGAGGGCGTGGCCGACCAGATCAAGAAGCTGATCAGCACGGGGACCTAGGCGACTCCGCCGTCCTCTGCTGTTCCCGAGGGAGACTTGCGATGTGGCTGTGGATCCTGAGCGCCCTGTTCCTCACCGCCGTGTGGGGAGTGTGGTTCATGCTGCGCCCGGCGGCAGGGGAGGGGGCCGAGGCGTTCCCGATCGAGATCCCGCTCGTGGCGACGGCGGTCGTCCTCGCCCTGCTCGTCGGGCTGGCGGTCTATAGGCGCATCCGCGCGGCGCGCGCCGCGCGGGCGCTCGAGAAGGCGATCGCGCAGCAGGCGCAGGAGCAGGTGATCAACGCGAAGCCGGAGCGGCGCGCGGAGATCCAGGAGCTCAACCGGCAGATGCAGGAGGGCATCGCCGCGCTCAAGGCCTCGAAGCTCGGCGGGGGCAAGCGGGGCGCCGACGCGCTCTACGTCCTCCCCTGGTACGTGATGGTCGGCCCGCCCGGGGCAGGCAAGACCACCGCCCTCCGGCACTCCGGGCTCGTGTTCCCGTACATCGACCCCGAGCGCACCGGCGTGCGCGGCGTCGGCGGCACCAGGAACTGCGAGTGGTGGTTCACGAACGAGGCGATCCTCCTCGACACCGCCGGCCGGTACACGACCGAGAGCGACGACCACGACGAGTGGATGGCGTTCCTCGAGACCCTGCTGCAGCACCGCGAGCACAAGCCGCTGAACGGCGTCATCGTCGCGGTGAGCCTGAGCGAGCTGCTCGACGCGAGCGACGAGCAGATCGATCAGACCGGCAAGAAGATCCGCGCGCGTATCGACGAGATGCAGCAGACGCTGCACATGGTCCTGCCGGTCTACGTGCTCTTCACGAAGAGCGACCTGGTGGCGGGCTTCACCGAGTACTTCGGCGACCTGAAGAAGAGCGAGCGCGCCCAGGCGTGGGGCGCCACCGTGCGGCTCGACGAGAACAAGGACGAGCCGGGGAAGATCTTCGATCGCGAGTTCGACGTGCTCGTCGAGAAGCTCCACGCGCGCCTGACGAAGCGGCTCATCGGCGAGCGCAACCGCGAGGTGAAGGAGAAGAGCTACCAGTTCCCGCTCGAGTTCGCGGCGGTGAAGCGCAACCTGTCGGACTTCATCGCGGCGGCGTTCGCGCCGAAGGCGGGCGCGGCGCCCACGCCGATCCTGCGCGGGTTCTACTTCACGAGCGGCGTCCAGGAGGGGCGGCCGCTCGACCGCGTGGTCGGGGCGATGGGGCGCGCGTTCGGGCTCCGCGCGGGGCTCGGCGAGGGCGAGGAGGACGCCGCGGTTCCGAAGGAGTCGAAGAGCTTCTTCCTGCACGACGTCTTCACCAACGTCGTCTTCCCGGATCAGGACCTCGCCGCGCGCTCCGAGGCGGAGCTCCGGCGGCGGCGGATGCAGCGGATCCTGGTCGCGGCGGCCGCGGCGCTCGTGGCGCTCCTGTTCCTCCTGCCGGCGGTGATCTCGTACTTCAACAACAAGGCGCTCGTCGCCGAGACCCGGCGCATCTCGGACGAGATCGCGTTCGTGGACTGGTCCGGGCGGAGCGGCGCGCCGCCGAACGTGCGCGCGAACATCGACAAGCTCGATCGGCTGCAGGAGCACGTGGGGCGGCTCGACGGTTACGTCGAGAACACGCCGATCGAGTACGGCTGGTTCATGTTCCAGGGGGACAAGCTGTTCCCGCCGACGATGGGCCAGTACATCATGAGCCTGAAGCAGGGCTTCGTCAGCCCCGCGAAGGCGCAGCTCGAGGCGAAGCTCGAGAAGGTGCGCGAGGGGGAGTTCCTGGACGGCTACAACGCGCTGCGGAGCTACCTCCTGCTCGGCAAGGAGTACCAGGGCCACATGGATGAGCAGGCAGCGCGGTGGCAGACCGGGCGGCTCGTCCAGGTCTGGGCCGACACCCTGAAGCCGTTCACCGATCTGCCCGAGAGCGAGCTGAAGGAGCGGCTCACGCCGCACGTCGCGTACTACATCGACCTCGTGCGGCGGAAGAAGCTCGAGGCCGAGGAGCTGAACGAGCCGCTCATCGCCAGGGCGCGCGCCGACCTGCTGCGGGTCGACCCGACGAAGCGCTACTACGATCAGTTTGTAACGAGCCTGATCGATCAGAAGTACGACGAGTCGGGGCCGAACACGCCGGAGAACCTGAAGTACCCGCCGGTGTCGCTCAACGAGATGTTCGCGGATCGGCCCGAGGTGCTGACCGTCGTCCACAGCGCGCAGAAGAACCGGGGCGGGACGTGGTTCGAGGTGCAGGGGCCCTACACGGCCAAGGGGCACGCGCAGGTGCTCGAGTCGCTGAAGGAGGGGAGGAAGAAGCTCGAGCGAGAGCTCTGGGTGCTCCCCCTGTCGAGCGACGAGAAGCGGCAGGGCGACCAGATCCAGAAGGAGCTCGACCGCGTCCGGCAGGACTACGACAACGCGTACATCGCGCAGTGGGAGGCGTTCTTCCGCGACATCCAGGTCGACGTCCCGAAGACGAACCGGGAGGCGATCCACGAGTTCAGGGTGCTCTCCACGCCCGACTGGCCCTACCGGCGGCTGCTCCAGCGGCTCTCGGACGAGACGCAGTTCGGGAAGGACGAGAAGCCAAGCCTGCTGACGGCGGACGGCGGCCTGCTCGACAGGGCCAAGGACATGATCGCGCAGAAGGTCGACCAGCGGACGGGCGTGCGGATCGACTCGATGCTCACGGGGAACCAGCGCCAGCACTACGATCCGGTGCCCGACAAGTTCGAGTCGATGGCCAGCTTCGGGGTGCCCCAGCCGCCGGCGGGCGAAGGGCAGCCCCCGCCGCCCCCGCCCAAGCTCGGCCAGTACGTGGGCCACCTCGAGCGGCTGGCAGGGGAGATGAGCGTCGTCGAGGACGGGCCGCCGGACGCGGACACCTCGAAGGCCACGGAGGCGTTCCAGGACGCGGTGAAGGAGACCCAGGGGCTGCTGCTCTCGATGGACCAGAACGGGCAGCGGCTGATGGAGCCGCTCCTCATGAACCCCCTCCGGCAGGCGTACAAGGCCGTCGTGCGGCGCGCAGGCGGCGCGGCGAGCGGGATCTGGGAGGTCGAGGTCTGGCCGCACTACCGCGACAAGATCAAGGACCGCTACCCGTTCAACCTCGCGTCGTCACGCGACGCGTCGCTCGAGGACGCGATGGCCTTCTTCAAGCCGAAGGACGGGGTGCTCTGGGGCTTCTACGAGACGTACCTCAAGGGCTTCCACTACCAGGTCGGGCACGAGTTCTTCCCGAAGGCGCACCTCTCGGGGCAGCCGCAGGCGGCGAAGCCGTTCACGCCGTTCAGCGCGAACCTGTACAACTGCCTGAGGCGCTCGAACGAGATCTCCGACGCGCTCTTCGGGAGCAGCGGGGGGGCGGAGCCGAAGGTCGTCTTCCACATCAACATGAAGACGGTCAGCCCGATCGTGAGCGAGGTGGTCTTCGAGGTCGACGGCCAGAAGAGGCTCTATCGCAACGAGAAAGAGTTCTGGCACACCTTCAACTGGCCGGGCGAAGGCGCGAAGGGGGCGAGGATCCAGGTGCGCGGCGCGGGGGGGCTCGACGAGGAGCTCGTGCGCGAAGGGCCGTGGGGGATCTTCCGGCTCTTCGAGGCCGGGACGACCACCGCCCAGAGGGACAACGACGAGCTGTTCACGGTGACCTGGCAGATGACGGCGCCGCCCGTGACCGTGACCATGGAGATCAGGCCGACCCGGGGGAACCACCCGTTCCCGACGAGCTTCTTCCGGGCGACCAACTGCCCTGCCAGCATCGGCGATCGCTTCGGTAAAGGGTGACCTGGGCAGCAACGGAGCCAGCGGGGGAGGGGGTGTCGTGCGGGGGGCCGGCGGGGGGCCCTCCCGCGAACTCGCGCCTTTTGGGGGGCTGTTGCCGTGAGAACGGGGGAGCCGAGACCGGGCGCGAGCCGCTTCGGGGCGGGCCGGCGCTCGGGTTCGCGGGGCCCTCCCCCGCCGGCCCCCCGCACGACACCCCCTCCCCCGCTGGCTCTTTGTGAAAAGGGGGGAGAGAGGGTGAGGGGCGATCCTGGACGGGGGGCGCGCGGCCCCCTCCCCGCACGCTCCCGCCGCAACCGGGAAGGTGGTAGCGCTCGGTGAGCGGTTCGTGGTTCACTCCCAGCAGTCATGTTCTGGCGCCGCAAGAAGGGCCCTGCCGCTCCGCCGCAGATCGGCTGCTTCGGCAAGCTGCCCGCCACGGGCGATTTCATCCGGCTGAACGCCGGTGGCGAGGAGCTCGCGGCCTTCGACCGCTGGCTGGGCGCGTCCATCGATTTCGCCCGGCGCGCCATGGGCGCCCATTTCGATGCGCACTACCAGACGGCCCTGGGCCTCTTCGTCTTCCACGGCGAACCGAAAGGCGACGAGCCGCCCACCCGCGGGCTCGTGGGCGCCTGGGCCGCCAGCGGCGATAACGCCGGGCGGCTCTACCCGATGGTGGTGTTCGGGTCCTACGATTACGATCAACTCGTCTCCGCCGGGCCGTCGCTCCCCATCACCCTGTTCCCCCTCCTCGCCGCCGCCCACGACGCCGCGACGAACGGCAGGACACTGCCCGTCGACGCCTTCCTCCACCGCGTCTCCCAGATCGCGCCGCCGTCGCTCGACGACCCCGACGCGGCGCACGCCGCCTACCGCGCATGGCTGAAGTCCCAGCCGATGAAGGCGCTCTGGGACACCGGCTTCGGCACCGACGCGAGCCGCTTCTGGGTGCTGCAGAACATCCTCGACTCGGTGATCCCATTTCGCGGTCAGGAGCTCCCGAGGACAGGGCTCGCCCTCAGGCTGCCGCTCGGCGCAGGAGACGCGTACGCCGCCGCCGTGTGGATGGACATGACCCGCCGCCTGTCGAAATGGGGACGCACGCTGATGAACGCGTTCTGGACACCACAGCGCACCCTGCTCCTCCACCTCGGTACCCCCCACGTGGGCTCGTTCCGCGAGATGATCGCGCCGACCACCCAGGCCGAGCACATCGCCGACCTCTGCGGACCCCCACGCGTCGAGGAGCACGTTTCCCGACATGCGCTCGGACCAGAGCTCGACGCGCTCATCGCCCGGACCGACCTGTCGCTCGACAGCTTCCTGGAAGCCCTCGGCTGAGCCGGAGGCGCCCCGAGCCGAAGGCACCCGCTCCACCCCGCGCGCGGCCGCTCCGGTGCGCCGCCCGGCTCACCGCGGAAGTCGCCGTGCGGCCGTCGCGCAGCCGTCGTGCAGTCGTCGTCTGATTCGGCGTCCACAACCAGGACGCCTTGATATCCTGCGCGCCCCATGGCCGCTGAAGACGCCATCCAACAAGCCAAAGAGCGGATCGAGGCGCTGTACGCGCCCATCAACGGCGGCGTCGGCGCCGACGTCACCTACGACGAGGCGTTCGAGGGCCTCAAGAACGAGGTCGACAAGCTGCAGTCGCTCGCGGGCGGCAAGGTCGACTGGGGGCGCATCGCGAGCGTCGCCGATGAGCTCCTGAGCGAGAAGTCCAAGGACTTCCGCGTCGCGCTCTACTACGCGGCGGCGAAGTCGCAGGTCGACAAGCTGCCCGGCCTGCTCGACGGGCTCGTGCTCGTGCAAGAGCTGAACAACGCGTTCTGGGACACCATGTATCCCGCGATCAAGCGGCCCAAGGCGCGCGGCAACCTGTGCTCCTGGTTCGGAGACCTCGCGGCAGGGACGCTCGCCGGCATCACCGTCTCCGCCGCGGATCGCGACGTGGTGAACGCCATCGACCAGGTGAGCCGCGCGCTGGACGTCGACCTCGCCGACAAGCTCGGCGACGCGTACGGAGGGCTCGGCCCGCTCCGGAACGCGATGCGCAGCCTCGTCGCGAGCCTGCCCGCAGAGGCGCCGCCGCCGCCGCCACCTCCGCCGCCGCCGCCGCCGCCTCCTCCGCGGGTCGAGCCGCCGAAGGCCGAGGCGCCGCCGGCGGCCACGGTAGCGGCCGCCGCGCCGCCGCCCGCGCCCGCGCCCGTGGCCGCCGCGGGCGATCCGGCGCTCAGCCTCGAGGCGATCGTCGACGAAGACTCCGCGCTCGCCGCCCTCGGCAAGTGCTCGCCCCTGATGGCGCGCGCGGGCGACGCGCTGCGGGCGGCGGATCCGAAGCGGGCGTCCGCGTACCGCATCCTCCGGGTCGGGCTCTGGGTCGACCTCCTCGACGATCCGGGCGCGTCGTCTCCGACGGGCAGCACGGCGATCCCGCCGCCGCCCGAGCACGTGCTGCAGACGCTCCCGGCGCTCACGACCCAGGGGGCGTTCGCCGATCTGCTGCAGGTCGCCGACGAGTACGCGCAGAGCTACCCCCTCTGGCTCGATCCGCACAGGTACGTCGCGAGCGCGCTCGAGCAGCTCGGCGACGACTACGCCGACGCCAAGCGGGCGGTGCTCGTCGAGGTGGGCGCCCTGCTGCTCCGCGCGCCGCTCCTGCCGACCCTCAAGTTCAGCGACGGCACGCCGTTCGCCGACGACGAGACGCAGGCCTGGCTCTCGTCCGAGGTCGCGGCCGCGCTCGGCGGCGCGGGTGCGAGCGGCGTCGCAGCCCCGGCGAGGCCGCGGAGCTACCTCGACAAGCCGCTCTCCGAGGCCCGAGGGCTCGTCGCGAACCAGCAGCCCATCGACGCGATGGCGCTCCTCGAGAAGGCCGCGGCCGCGGCTCCGACGGCGCTGGACCGCTTCCGCGTGAGGCTCGCGATGGCCCAGATCAACATCGACCTGTCCCAGCTCCTCGTGGCGCGGGCGCAGCTCGAGGCGCTGGAGCACCTCGTCGACCACCACCGACTCACCACCTGGCAGCCGGATCTCTGCGCGGAGCTCTACGCCGCGCTCCACACGTGCTACCGGGTCCTGAACCAGGGCTACGAGGCCACCCCCGAGGCCAAGGCGAAGGAGACGCTCTGCTTCGAGCGCGTCTGCCAGCTCGACGCGGCGCTCGCCTTGAAGATGTCGCTGGGGGAGTGAGCCGGATGCCGGGGGGCAGGGGGCCGAGTGGCCGAGTGGCCGCGTGGCAAAGACGGGGATGCGCGTCGCGCCGAGAAGCTTGCCCGAGGGGCGGGGGTTTTGTTCTATGCTCGTTCGGCCTGCGGGCGCTCCGCCCGCTGCTGACGGGGAAAGGAGCCTGCGATGAAAGAGGGATCGGTCGCGCCGAAAGAGCGCGTGAACATCACGTACAAGCCGGCCACCGGGAACGCGAAGGAGGACGTCGAGCTGCCGCTGAAGCTCCTGATGCTCGGCGACTACACGCAGCGGCCGGATCCGCGGCCCCTCGAGGACCGCAAGCCCATCAACGTGGACAAGGACAACTTCCAGAAGGTCATGAGCGAGCAGAAGCTCGCGCTCACCTTCAACGTGAAGGACGTCCTGTCCGAGCAGGAGAACAGCGAGCTCACGGTCAACCTCAAGTTCCGCCGGCTGAGCGACATGGAGCCGGAGGCGATCGCGAACCAGGTGCCGGAGCTCAAGAAGCTGCTCGACCTGCGCGCCGCGCTGACGGCCCTCAAGGGCCCGCTCGGAAACGAGAAGGCGTTCCGCAACAAGATTCAGCAGATCCTGAGCGACCCGGCTCAGCGCAACAAGATCGTGAGCGAGCTCGGGCTCGAGAAGGAAGGGGAGTGAGCGATGGCGACGGAGACACAGGCCGCGGGGAGCGCGGGCGTCCAGACCCTCGAGGGGGGGTCGCTGCTCGACGAGATCCTCGCCGAGACGAAGATGACGCCCGGCGACGAGGGGTACGAGATCGCCAAGCGGGGCGTGCAGGCCTTCATCTCGGAGCTCGTCGCCCCGCGGCGCGAGGGCGAGAAGGTCGACAAGGCCTTCGTCGACGCGCTGATCGCGGAGATCGACGTCAAGCTGTCGCGGCAGATCGACGAGATCCTCCACGACCCGAGCTTCCAGAAGCTCGAGTCCGCGTGGCGCGGCCTCAAGTTCGTCATCGACCGGTGTGACTTCCGCGAGAACGTCAAGGTCGAGATGCTCAACTGCTCCAAGGAGGACCTCCTCGCCGATTTCGAGGACGCCCCCGAGGTGCCGAAGAGCGGGCTCTACAAGATCGTCTACTCGGCCGAGTTCGGGCAGTTCGGCGGCAAGCCGGTCGGCGCGATCATCGCGAACTACGAGTTCGGCCCGGGCCCCCAGGACATCGCGCTCCTCCAGAAGTGCGCCGCGGTCGCGACGATGTCGCACGCGCCCTTCATCGCGGCGGCCGGGCCGCAGTTCTTCGGGCTGAAGGACTTCCAGGGGCTGCCCAACCTGAAGGACCTCAAGGCGCTCTTCGAGGGGCCGCAGTACACGAAGTGGAACGCGTTCCGCGAGACCGAGGACGCGCGCTACGTCGGGCTCGTGATGCCGCGCTTCCTGCTCCGCCTGCCCTTCGGCGCCAACACCGTCCCGGTGAAGGCGTTCAACTACGAGGAGGACGTGGTCGGCAAGCACGACGCGTACTGCTGGGGCAACGCGACGTACGCCTTCGCCACCCGGCTCGCCGACAGCTTCGCCAAGTACCGCTGGTGTCCGAACATCATCGGCCCCCAGGCGGGCGGCTCCGTGGAGAACCTGCCGCTCCACCAGTACGAGGCGATGGGCGAGATCCAGACGAAGGTGCCGACCGAGATCATGCTCACCGAGCGGCGCGAGTTCGAGCTCTCCGAGGAGGGCTTCATCGGGCTCACGTTCCGCAAGGACTCGGACAACGCCTGCTTCTTCTCGGCCAACTCCGCCCAGAAGGCGAAGTTCTTCGGGCAGAGCGACGAGGGCAGGGCGGCCGAGATGAACTACCGGCTCGGCACGCAGCTGCCGTACATGTTCATCATGTGCCGCATCGCGCACTACCTGAAGGTGCTGCAGCGCGAGCAGATCGGTACGTGGAAGGAGCGCGGCGATCTCGAGAAGGAGCTCAACGACTGGATCGGCCAGTACGTCGCCGATCAGGACGTGGTCTCCGCGGCGACCCGCGGGCGCAGGCCGCTCCGCAAGGCGAAGATCATCGTGACCGAGGTGCCGGGGAACGCCGGCTGGTACAAGGTCGACATGCAGGTGCGCCCGCACTTCAAGTACATGGGCGCCTTCTTCACGCTGAGCCTCGTCGGCAAGCTCGACAAGGAGTGATCCGCCGGCCACGGCGCCGCCGCCATGCGGAGGTGCCAGGCCGCGGCGCGGGGGTGCCAGGGCGCGCCGCCGGGGGGAAAGCTACCCTCCACGGCGCGCCGGCCCACCGCTCCCGCTTGGACGAGCTCGCCTGCCGGCGTAGGCTCGGGCCCATGAGAACGCTCTCCAGGATCTGCGTTTACTGCGGGTCGAACCCCGGCGCGTCGCCGGCCTACCGCGAGGCGGCCGTGCGGCTCGGTGAGCTCCTCGCGGCGAGGGGGATCGGGCTCGTGTACGGGGGGGGCCGCGTCGGTCTCATGGGCGTGATCGCCGACGCGGTGCTCGCGCGCGGCGGTGAGGTGATCGGCGTCATCCCGGGGTTCCTCAACCAGCGGGAGGTCGAGCACCGCGGGCTGACGGAGCTGCGCGTGGTCGAGACGATGCACCAGCGCAAGGCAGAGATGGCCGCCCTCGCGGACGCGTTCATCGCCTTACCGGGGGGCGTCGGGACGCTGGAAGAGCTGTTCGAGGCGTGGACATGGACGCAGCTCGGCTCCCAGGACAAGCCGGTCGGGCTGCTCGACGTGGCGGGGTATTACCGCCCGCTGATCGCCTTTCTGGATCACGTCGTGACCGAGCAGTTCATGAAGCCGGCCCACCGCGCCGTGCTGCAGGTCGCCGAGGAGGCGCCGGCCCTCCTGGATCTGCTCGCCGCGTGGCGCCCGGGCGCCGAGCCCAAGTGGATGGCGCCCGGCGAGCGGTAGGCGCCGCGGCGCCGTGGGATGCGCGCCGCTGCCCCTTCAGAGCACGCGCGCGAGGACCACGACCGAGTAGCCGACCGCCGGCTGCTTGCCGGGGTTGTTGTACGAGTGGCGCTGATCGCCGCGGAACACGGCGACGTCGCCGGAGCCGAGCGTGAACCGCTCTCCGCTGACCACGAGCTGGAGCTCCCCCGACTCGCACGTCAGGTACTCGCGGGTGCCCGGGGTGTGCGGGACGCCCGTCATCCGCCCGCCCGGGGGGATCGCGATGCGATCCATCTCCATGCCCGGGATCGGGTCCGGCAGGAGCTTGCGGACGAACGCCTGCCCGGGAGAGCGCGTGGGGAGCGTGTCGCGCGCGTAGAGCCGGCACGTGGCGCGGGGCGCGGAGAGCATCTCCTCGATGGAGACCTGGAGCGCGGCGGCGGCCCGGTGCAGCACGCCGAGCGTCGGGTTCGCCGCGCCGGACTCGAGGTGCGCCCAGGTCGCCCGCGGCACGCCGGCGAGCTTGGCCAGCTGCTGCTGCGTCAGCCCGCGCGCCTCGCGCAGCTGCTTGATGTTCTTGGCGAGCCGCCCCGCGAGCTCCGCGTCCTGGTCCATGCCCGGAGAGTAGCACTCTTCCAGGATATTGGAGCCCGCTCCAACGGGAGAACCCGCGCGGAGTAGGCTGGTGTCGAGGAGGAAGGCACCATGAACGACGAATCGACCGGAAGCGAGGCGCTGATCCAGGCCGAAGGGAGCTCCCACCCGGCGCTCCCCCGCGCCGCGCGGGGCGAGCGGTTCGCGCCGCGGGCGGCGCTGGTCACGGGGGCGAGCCGCGGGCTCGGCGCCGCGCTGGCCAGGGAGCTCGCCCGGCAGGGCGCGAGGGTGGTCCTCGTGGCGCGCGAGCGCGCGCCGCTCGAGGCCGTCGCGGCCGAGATCGCCGCGCAGGGCGGGGAGGCGCACGCGCTCGCGGCGGACATCGGGGACAAGCTCCAGACGCACGCGATCGCGGGCGCGGCGGCGGCGCTGGCCGGGCCGATCGACCTGCTCATCCACAACGCGAGCACGCTCGGCAAGACGCCGCTGCCGATCCTGCTCGACACGGAGTGCGAGGATCTCGGGCGCGTGCTCGAGGTCAACGTGGTCGGCCCGTTCCGCCTGACGAAGGTGGTCGCCGGCGCGATGGCGCTGCGGCGGCGCGGGGTCGTCGTCCACATCAGCTCGGACGCGGCGGTGAAC
Source organism: Sorangium sp. So ce281 (assembly GCF_051527395.1). Classification (NCBI taxonomy): domain Bacteria; kingdom Pseudomonadati; phylum Myxococcota; order Polyangiales; family Polyangiaceae; genus Sorangium; species Sorangium sp. So ce281. Next base: position 6,509,848 of record NZ_CP150322.1, on the reverse strand, counting down.
GCCTATCCGCGGTGGGGCGCTTACGGCGCCTCGAAGGCGGCGCTCGATCACCTGAGCCGCACCTGGGCCGCCGAGCTCGAGGGGACGGGCGTCGCGTTCTACGCGGTGGACCCGGGCGAGATGAACACCCGGATGCACGCGGAGGCCATCCCCGACGCCGACCCGAGCACGCTGGCGGATCCAGCGGACGTGGCGAGGCGCATCGTCGCGCTCGTCGGCCGCGCCGGCGAGGTGGCGAGCGGCGCGCGCCTCGAGGCCGCGCGCCTGCAGGAGGCGCCATGAGCCCCGCCGTGTGGCCTCGCGAGAGCCCGCTCGAGGAGCGGCTCCTCCACGTGGACCCGCGAGCGGGGCGCCTGCGCGACGCGCGCATCGCGGATCTGCCCGCGCTCCTCGAGCCGGGCGATCTCCTGGTCGTCAACGACGGCGCCACGCTGCCGGCGTCGCTCCACGGCGCGACCGAGCGCGGCGCGGCGGTCGAGGTGCGCCTCATCGGCGAGCTGTCCGAGGGGCGCTACTCGGCGTTGCTGTTCGGCGCCGGCGACTGGCTCACGCGCACCGAGGAGCGCCCGGCGCCGCCCGCCCTCGGCCCGGGGGACGCGGTGACGTTCGGAGAGGACCTGTCGGCCACGGTCGAGCGCGTGTCTCCGGCCTCGCCGCGCCTCGTCGAGATCGCCTTTCGCGAGCGGGGCGCGCCGCTCTGGTCGGCGCTCTACCGGCGGGGGCGCCCGATCCAGTATGCGTACGTCGCGGGCCCGCTCGCGATCTGGCACACGCAGACGCGCTACGCGAGCCGGCCTCTCTGCGCCGAGCTCCCCTCGGCCGGCCGGCCGCTCGTCTGGGGGCTGCTGCTCGAGCTGATCCGCCGCGGCGTGCGCGTCGCCTCGCTCACGCACGCCGCCGGGATCTCGTCGACGGGCGAGCCGGCCCTCGACGCCCTGCTGCCCTTGCCGGAGCGCTTCGACATCCCGGAAGAGACGGTGGCGGCGGTGCGCGAGGCCAGGGCGCGCGGGCGCCGCGTCATCGCGGTCGGCACGACGGTGACGCGCGCGCTCGAGGGCTGCGCCGCCCAGCACGGGGGTGAGCTCCAGGCCGGCGCGGGGGTCACCGACCTGGTCCTTCACCACGGCTTCCGGCCGAGGGTGGTCGACGGGCTCCTGACCGGCGTGCACGATCCGACAGAGAGCCACTTCCGGCTCCTCGAGGCGTTCGCGCCCGCCTCGCTGCTCCACCGCGCGAACGCCTATGCGGAGGAGGCAGGGTATCTCTGTCACGAGTTCGGCGACTCCTATCTTGTCCTGAGCTGACGCGGGCGACGGAAAATCATCGCGCGGAAACCACGGCGAAACCCCTGTCCGCACATCATCAACGGCGCTGGGTGTCGGGCTCGGCCGGCGCGGCGAGCCCGAGCGCAGCCGCCTTCCCGGGCGCTCTCGTGACGAGAGGGCGTGTGGTAGGGCCGCCCCGCCGTCGGGGGTCGGTGGGATTCGTCCGGCGTTGCCGTCGCCTCGGAGCCATCCATGGAAGGAAATCCGGTTCGGGTCAGCTTCGTCGCAGGTTCCGCCGGGGAGTGGCGGGTCGAGAGGACGGTCCTGGTGCGAGGCGAGGAGATGCCCGCGGCGCCGCGGCTGCAGCGCGTCGAGGGGAGCAGCTTCGTCGCGCCGCCGGGAGCGGCCTGGGTGCTGAGCGGCGTGAGGAGCAACGAGCGTTACGTCGAGCTCGAGGAGAGAAAGCGCCTCGTCGCCCTACAGGAAGACCTGGAGCGGGCGTCGAGCACGCAAGCGGCGCTGATCCCGCTCAGAAAATCGAAGGCGTGGTGGGCGCTCGCGCAGGACGAGCGGCGGGCCATCTTCGAGGCGAGGTCGCGCCATATCAAGATCGGGCTGGAGTACCTGCCGGCCGTGGCGAGGCGGCTCTACCACAGCCGGGATCTCGGCGGCCCGTTCGACTTCCTGACCTGGTTCGAGTTTGCCGAGGGCGACGCCGGCGCCTTCGACGAGCTCGTGGGCAGGCTGCGCGAGACGGAGGAGTGGTCCTACGTGGAGCGGGAGGTCGAGGTGCGGTTGTCGCGCGCATAGTACGGAGTTGCCGAGGGATGCGTTGATGGAGGGGGAACCGTCGCGATCGGGTGCTTCCCTGGAGCTGCGACCCGAACCCCGCGTCCGCTTCGTGCCCACCCTGTTGCCCGCCCGCGCGTCGTGCCCGCGGAATGGGCGGGGCAGCCCTGCGAGATCCGTGATAATCGTTGAGCTCGCCAGCCCCCTTTGGTACCCTCCTCAGCGGAGGCGGTCGCCATGGGGAACGTCGATTTTCTCTGGGATGGCAGGCAACTCCGCGATATGGCGGCGTTCGATAGCTACCTGTCGACGCTCGGCAAGCGGGGCCCCGCGTGGGTGAAGGGCATCGTCATTCACCACACGGAGGGATTCCGCAAATCGTGGAATGGGAACGTCGACATGCCCAATCTCATGGCGATGTACAAGGCCAAGCCCAGGTGGACCGCCGGCCCCCACCTCTTCAATGCGCCGGATGGCATCTGGGTCGGCACGCCTCCGAATCAGGTGGGCATCCACGCCGGGGAGTGGAACGCCCGGACGCTCGGCATCGAGATCGTAGGAAATTACGACAGAGAGACGATGTTGCCGGATCTCCGTAACAGAGCATTTTGCATGATCCGCTCTCTGATGCGGTGGTGCGAATTGCCCTTCAACGACATCACGGCGAACACGGTGCCTGGGCATCGCGAGTGCTCGTGGAAGGACAAGACGACCGGTACGATCATGTATCCGCCTACGTGGGACGGCAAAGGGATCAAGACGTGCCCGGGCCGGAACACCGATATGAACGTATTTCGAACCGACCTGGCCCGCTTTCTGAGGACCTACCGAGCGTCGTCGACCGGAGCCAACGTCTACAACGTGGATGCTCCGTCGCGCCCTCGGAGGATCGTCGGCAAGCTGAACCGCGCAGCGCTGGTCCAGGTCACGAGCTTCACCTACGGTGGCAGCTGGGCGCTGCTCGACTCCAAGATCCCGCGCATGGCGGGCGTGCCCAGCGGCCCCATGTACGTGGCGAAGAGCGACCTTACCGACATCACCGAGTCCCCTGGCGCTTCGAACGCCGTGATCCTCCAGGCCGACGCCTGGTCCACCTCCCTCTGTGGCCGGTGACACCGCCGGAGGGCGCGGATCGCCGCGTGGCGCGATCCGGGGCTCGACGATCGGTGGCGCGTCGGCCGACCCATCTTTGCGATCGTCATCGCCTCGAGGCCTGCTGCACCCCGAGCACGCCGACAAAACGAGGAAGGCGGCCAGGTCGCCCCGGGCGTCCTCCACGCTGTCGCGATCACTCGCAGACGTTCGTCGTCGTGTTGCACGTGGCCGGCGAGGTGCAGCTCGAGTCGTCGTTGCACTCGACGCACGTGCCGGCCGCGGGCCCGCCGCCGCACACCGTCTTGCCGGGCAGGCCGTCGGCGGTGCAGTCGGTGCCCGCCGGCGCCATCGTGAAGCTCGGCATGGCCGGCGTGCCCGTGCACGCGGCGTCCGTCAAGCAGACGGTCGCTGACACCGGGAGATCGGTGACGTCATCGTCCGTCGTGGTGCCGCCGGCGCCGTTGCACACGCGCTGCTGGCAATCGCCCAGCGTCTGCCCGGACGGCACCTCCGTACCCGCTGCATAGTGCTGGCAGGCGCCCGCGCCGTCGCAGGACCCGTTGGTCCCGCACGACGCCGCGCCCGCGTCCGGGCACTCGTTGTCCGGATCGCTTCCGGCCGCGATGGTGCCGCAGGCGCCGTCGACGCCGCCGAGCTTCTTGGCCGCGGAGCACGCCTGGCAGGCGCCGGTGCACGCCGTTTCGCAGCAGACACCGTCAACGCAGCGCGCGCTGGCGCACTCGGCGTTGGTCACGCAGGACGCGCCGTCCGGCTTGGCCGCGCAGGTGCCGTCGCTGCAGAAGCCGGTGGTGCAGTCGCCCGCGACGTCGCACTTCCTCCCGACACCGCACTTGTCGCAGGCCGGAGCGCCCTGAAAGGAGGCGCCGCCGCAGTCGACGTCGGTCTCGTTGCCGTTCTGGTCGGTGTCGATGCAGCTGGGCGTCGCGCACCTGCCGGCCGTGTTGCAGTAGCCGCTCGCGCAGTCGGAATCGAGCGCGCACTCCAGGTCGTCGGCGCAGGGCGCGCAGCCGGAGCCGGCGTCGACGCCGCCGCAGTCGACGTCGGTCTCGCCGCCGTTCAGCGCGCCGTCGGTGCAAGACACGTTCACGCACGTGCGCGTGCCCGTCGGATCGCAGATCTGGGGCGCGGTGCAGTCCGTGTCCGCGAGGCAGTCGATGCAGGCGCCGTTGCTGTCGCAGACCTTGCCGCCGGTGGTGCACCTCGTGCCAGCGGCCTTCGGTGCGCTGCCCGGAGAGCCGCCCGGGCACGTGCCGACGTTGCATTCGTCGTCGGCCGGCTTGTCGGTGTCGTCGCGGATCGACGTCGTGCCGCCGTTGCCGTCGCAGACCTGCCGCTTGCAGTCACCCGCCTCCTGGTCCGCCGTCGTGGGGGTGCCGTCGGGCACGTCGGTCGTGCCGCAGCACCCTGCTTCGCACGTGGCCTTCACGCACTCCGTGGCCGGGGCCGGGCAGTCGCCGATCGTGTCGCACGGGGTCGCGCCGCCGGCGCACGTCATTGAGCCGCCGGAGCCGCCGGAGCCGCCGGAGCCGCCAGAGCCACCGGAGCCGCCGGTGCCACCGGTGCCGTCCGAGCCGCCCGTGCCGCCGGAGCCGCCCATGCCGCCGGTGTCTGACGACGAGCTGGCGCTGCTGCTCGTCGTCGTGCCGCCGCCAGAGCCACCAGCCCCGCCGGCACCGCCCGTGTCGGAGATCTGGCTGCGATCGACGGCGACGATGAACTCGCAGCCGGTCACGCTCACCGTGAGCGCGCCCGCCGCGAGCACCAACGCAGAGAGGAACATCGTTTTCTGGTTCATGCCAACAAGCACATTGGCCAGGGGGCCAGACCTGACCTGGGGCCGAGCCTACCGCAAGAGGCACAAGGATTCGCCGGTTTTCGCTTGCGATCAGGGTCGGCAACGTCCGGCTCCGCTCGCGCCTTCGCCGCGGCGCCGAGCTCCGCGTCAGGCGCGCCGCTCTGAAGGGGGCCGGTTGCGCCTACATCGCGCCACAGCGGAAGAGGACCCGGCCGCCCGGGAGGCATGGATCCAGCGCGGGGCGGACCGCCGATGCCCGAGATGGGAGAGCCCGCGCCGGGCGCCCTGTCCCACCGCGCGACGGGACGCGGCCAATGCGCGCCCTTGACCGTCGCTCGTTCATGAGTAAATAAACATTTACCTGATGCCGGGAGACGAGAAAAAGGAGACGCGGCGGGCGCTCCTCGACGCCGCCGCCGAGGAGTTCGCGCGGCATGGGCCTGACGGGGCCCGCGTGCACGCCATCGTGGGGCGCGCCGGGGTCAACGAGCGCATGATTTACCATCACTTCGGCAGCAAGGACGGCCTCTACCGCGCGGTCCTCGAGGACCAGTGGTCCGGCCTCATGGAGGGGTGGCGGCCGGCGCTCGAGGCGTCGGCGGCGCTCGAGCCGCGCGAGGGGCTCCAGCGCGCGTTCACGAGGTTCTTCCGGCTGCTCCTCTCGCGCCCGATGTGCATGCCGCTCGCGATGCACGAGGCGATGAGCGGCTGGCAGGCCGCGCCGCCCGCGACGCTCGCGATGCTGCCGTCGCAGCTGCGCGATCTCTACGAGCGAGGTCAAGCCGGCGGGGTGTTCCGGCGCGACTGCGAGTTCGAGCTCCTGTATTGCACCGTCGTGGGCGCGCTGGCCGGGATCGGCATCTTCGGGCCGCGCTTCTCGGACCTCCGGGCGCGCCTCTCGTGCGATCTCGAGCTCGCCGCGCGCCTCGGCGAGCAGACCGTGAGCCTCGTGCTGGACGGCGTGACCACGCCTGGATGGGGCGGCCGCGCGGGCACCGGAGAGACCACGTGACGTGAGCCTCGTTCGTCCGTCGCCGCCCACAGGTCGTCGCTGAACCATCGCTGTCAATCGATCGTTGCTCGACAAGGAGCTCGACAAGGAGAACGCGTATGAACGTCGATGTCGTCATCGTGGGCGGCGGTCCGACCGGGTTGATGCTGGCCTGCGAGCTGCGGCTGGCCGGCGTGCGCCCCGTGGTGCTGGAGCGGCTGCCCGAGCCCACGGGGCTCTCCAAGGCGCTCGGCCTCGGCGGGCGCGCCGTGGAGATCCTCGACCACAGGGGCCTTCTCGAGCGCTTCCGCGCGGAGCAGAGCGCCGCGGAGATGACGCGCTTCGTGCACTTCGGCGGGATACCGCTGGCCCTCGGCGGCGACCACGCGCGCGTGTCGAGGCGCTTCCTGAGCATCCATCAGGCGCGCATCGAGGCGCTGCTGGAAGAGCGGGCGCGCGAGCTGACGACGGAGATCCGTCGAGGTCACGAGCTCATCGGGCTGGATCAGGACGGGGAGGGCGCGACGGTCGCCGTCCGAGGCCCGGACGGCGACTACCCGCTTCGGGCGCGCTTCGTTGTGGGGTGTGACGGCGGCCGCAGCGCCGTGCGCAAGCTGTCCGGGATCGGCTTTCCCGGACTCCCGCCCTCCCGGCTCCTGCGCCTCGCCGACGTCACGCTGGCCGAGGGCGCGACGGAGGACGGGCACCTCGTCCTCTCCGGCGGCCGCCGCGTTCGGTTCGGGCTCGGCGGGATCGCCCTGGTTCCCCTGGGAGAGGGCGTGTTTCGCGTGGTCACGTCGGAGCCGTATCCGCCGGACTTCGACCGCGACGCGCCGATGACGCTCGACGAGCTGCAGGCCAGCGTTCGCGCGGCGCTCGGCGAGGATCTGCCCGTCCGCGAGGTGCGGTGGTTGTCTCGGTTCACCGACGCCAGCCGGCAGGCGGATACGTACCGCGCTGGCCGCGTGCTGCTCGTGGGCGACGCGGCGCACATCCATCTCCCCGCCGGCGGGCCGGGCCTCACCACCGGACTGCAGGACGCGGTCAACCTCGGCTGGAAGCTGGCCGCCGAGGTCCACGGCTGGGCGCCGCCGGGGCTCCTCGACACCTACCACGCGGAGCGGCACCCGGAGGGCAAGCGCGTGATCATGCACACCCGGGCGCAGGGCGCGCTGATGATGCGGGACGAGCGCGTCGCCGCGCTGCGCGAGCTGCTCGGCGAGCTGCTCAAGCACGAGCAGAGCCTGCGGTATATCGTCGAGATGCTGGACGCGGCCGACGTCCGTTACGAGATGTCGGCCGAGCCCGGCGAGCAGCATCCGCTGCTCGGGCGATGGGCGCCGGACGTCCCGCTGACCACGCAGGAGGGGGAGACGCGGGTCGCGCAGCTCATGCGCGGGGCCAGGGGCGTGCTGCTCGACCTGACCGGCGGCGCCGCGCTCGGCGGCGTGGCCGCGCCCTGGGGCGATCGCGTGGACGTCGTGAGCGCGCGCTGCGCTGCGCTGCCGCGCCCCGCGGAGGCGCTGCTGATTCGCCCCGACGGCTATGTGGCATGGGCGGCCGCGGCAGGTGAGCCCGAGGCCTCCGCCCATCGCCGGCTGCGCCGCGCGCTCGCCACGTGGTTCGGCGCGGCCTGCGGCAGCTCCGCGGCGGCCTGAGCCAGCGGCGTGCAGCGCCGGCGCAGATCCGGTAGAGGGCATCACCCATGGCCGAGCCGTCCGAGACCCCTTTCGAGCTGCTGGGCGGCGAGCCGGCGGTGCGCCGGCTCGTCGAGCGCTTCTACGACCTCATGGGCCGCGACGAGCCGGCGCTCGCGCGCCTCCACGTCTGCGACGAGGGCGGCCAGGTCGCCCGAGAGAGCCGCGACCGATTCGCGCTCTTCCTGATCGGCTGGCTGGGCGGGCCGCAGGACTACATCGCGGCGCACGGCCACCCGCGGCTGCGGATGCGCCACGCGCGCGTCCCGGTCGATATGGCGATGCGCGACGCCTGGATGCGCTGCATGCGGGCGGCCATGGCCGAGCTCGACGTGCCCGCGCCGCTCCGCGCCTTCCTCGACCAGCGCTTCGCCGAGGTGGCGGACTTCATGCGAAACCGTCCGGGCTGACGGGAAGCGCCGGCCGGCGCGGCGCGGCGCGGCGCGGCGCGGGAGGCGCGCGCGTCTGGACGCCCCCATCGCTCCCCGATTTTCCGTACGATGCGTCGTCCGCTCTCGTGAGGTCGCGCGAGACGCCTGCCGCCAGCGCACGGGGACCCGCTGCGCCACGGCAGGCGTGCGGCGCCTGGAACCCGTGCGGGGAACGATGTCCCAACTCGACGAGCACCCGATGACCAAGCCTACGCCGCCGGACGGAGAGCGCACGCCGCCGCAATCGGAAGCCCTCCCCGGTCACAGGCCGGACCGGCAGGGGCCGGGCAAGGGGGAGCGCAACCCATGGCCATGGGTGAAGCGCTTCTTTCGCGAGGTGGACTGGCCCAGTCGGGTGGTCCTGGGCGTCTCGGGCCTCGTCTTTGGGGCGGTGCCGTTCTTCTGGTCGCCGGAGCGCTTCACTCCGGTCATCGAGGGGCGCGGCGAGCTCGTGGACGCCGCGGTCTCCGCGGTCCCGCTCGCCATGGTCTTCGTCGGGGCCATGGCACCTCAGGCGTTCGTCGTGGGGCGCTTCCTTCGGCGCCTGTCGCGGGATCTACCCCCAGGGGCGGGCTCGAGCCGGCTGAAGCCCATGGGCCGCGGCGGTGTCCTGATCGCCGTCGGCCTGCTGGTGAGCACGTTCGTCACGGTATGGGGGGTGGCCTTGTGGTACGCGGTGCACGGGGATCCGCACACGAGCCCGCAGTACAGGCTTGTCTCCTCGGTCATCGCTGCCCTCATGCTGACGCTCGGCACGCTGCTGACGATCCTGCAGTCGTGGGAGTCCGCCGCGAGGCCTTCGAGGGGCGAGTCCGAGTACAGCACCATCGGTGACCTTCGCGAGCTCGAAGCCATGTGGATCGGGGCGCGGCGCCGCGCGGCCGACCTGAAGCACCCCTCCCCGGGCGATGGCGATGATCCGCGCGGCGCGCACCTCATCGGGCTGTCGCTCTCCGGCGGAGGCATTCGCTCGGCGACCCTGTGCCTCGGCTTCCTGAAAGGACTCGCCACGATCCGGACCAAGAGCGGTGAGGTGATCCTCAAGTACGTCGATTACATGAGCTCCGTGTCCGGCGGAGGCTGGGCGGGGGGCGCGCTCACGGCGCTGACGTCCGGCGTTCACCCGGAGGGGGACGCGGAGCCCCGCTTCAAGCCGCTGGAGGCCGACTCATGGAACCGCCTTTTGGACAGGATCCGCCTGCGAGGCGACTACCTCGTCCCCGGCGGGATCGGCCTCACGGCCAACACGCTCCAGCCCCTCATCATGATCTTCGTCGGCGCGATCGCCAACGCGCTGTCGCTCCTCACGGCCGGGTTCGCGGCGCTCGTTCTCCTCTACCACTCGAGCTCGAGGTCGGGGTTCCTCGCGCGCGCGGTCAAGCGCGGGGTGGCCGAGGTCGTCTCGCGCTTCGATGGAGCGCGATCTCTGTTCTTCACAACGGCTTTTCCGGACCCGGGCACGCTGCCCGGCGCGATCGCGGCAGAGCTCCCTGTGCTGGACATCCTCGTGTTCGTCCTCGCGCTGGCAGGAGGTGTCCTTCTCTTGGCCTTGCTCGTCATGTACGCCGGGATCCTCCTCTCGCGGCCGTCCGTCCACGAGGCGGGGACCTGGGTCGCCGCGCGCGCGGCGCTGCTCGCGGCGCTCACGTGGTGCTCCCTGCTCGCGCTGCGGGCCGATCCCCTGCTCACCCTCCTCGCCCTGTGCGCCGCCCTGGCCCTCGCGCTCGCCGTCCTGCTGAGCCGCCTGAAGCGCGAGCAGCTCCTCGCGGTCATCGGGGTCGCCGTCAGCGGACAGGTGTTCGCGCTCGGCTTCACGGCGCTCTACGAGGTCGTGAAGGGCGTCACGTCGGCATGGGCGAACGTCCTTCGGTGGCTGCTCTTCGCGCCGATCCGGCTCACGCAGTCGATCGACGGGCTCGTCCGCGTGCCTGGCGAGCACGACCCGCTGCACGTCGTCGAGCTGATGGTCGTGGCCGCGCTCAGCCTGGTGTTCATCGGGCTCAGCTTCATGACGTCGAGGAACCATACGGGCCTTCACCGGTTCTGGGCCAACCAGATCCGCCGTGCGTACCTGTCGTTGCCGGGCGACTCCGACCGGCCGGCCAGCGATTCTCCCTCCGCCTGGCCGCTCGCCGCGTTGAGGCCCTCGAGCCCGTCGCGCGTCGAGAGGACGTGCGCGGCGGACCCGGCGCCCTGGAACCTAGGCGGGCCGCACCGCGGCGGGCCGCTCCACGTCGTGACCGCCACGGTCAACACCCCGGGGTCGGATGACCCTGTCCTCTACAAACGGGGCACCGCGCGGTTCGAGTTCAGCCCTTATGCCGTCGGCGGGCCCGCGACCGGGTGGGGGCCGGCAGAGGCCTATGGCGACACGCTCACCCTGGCCCATTCGATCGCCATCAGCGCTGCAGCCGTGAACAGCCAGGGCGGCACGCTGATCCCGCGGTGGGCGCGCGCCGTCCTCACGTTGCTCAACTGCGGTCTCGGCCTCTGGGTCCAGAACCCCCGCTTCGCGAGGTCTGCCGGCGCTCCGCACGTGCTCTTCCGGAGGTGGGCGCACTTCTGGAGCGCCTATCAGTTCAAAGAGATCTTCGCGCGGAACAAGGAGAGCGACACGCTGGTCTTCGTCTCCGACGGCGGTCACCACGACAACCTGGGACTGACCACGCTCGTCGAGCGGGAGTGCGAGCTCATCCTGTGCATCGACGCCAGCGCCGATCCCGAGTGGACGTGCGACGAGCTCGCGAAGGCGGCGCGGATCCTGCGGGTGGACCGCGGGCTCGACTTCGAGCTGACGCGCGAGGACCTCGAGCGCGTTCGCCCGAAGGATCCGCGAGGCACATGGGAGCAGCGCACCCCGCGCACGCCGATCCTGGTGGGGAAGTTCAAGCTGGATCCGGGCGCGAAGACCGAGGCGACCGAGAAGGACAAGGCGACCAAGGAGGTCACGGTCGTCTACGTCAAGGCCGGCCTCTTGCCCGGGCTGCCGCTCGACGTCCAGCGTTATGCGGAGTCTTACCCCGAGTTTCCGCACCAGACGACCGCGGATCAGTTCTTCGACGAAGCGCAGTTCGAGGCGTACCGGCTGCTCGGCGAGGCGCTCGCTCGCGAGGTCGTGCGCACGCTCGACGACGCGACGGGGAGCGCGGGCCAGAGTTGGGCGAGCACCGTGAAGGATCTTCGCCCCGAGCCCAGCGCCGTCGGACCCGGCGACGTCGCCAGCCGCGTCACGCCGGCTTGAGCGCGGCGAGCGTCGGCCGTGGCCGGCGAGCTCGATAGCCCCCCGGTCGCGCTGGTGGCGGTGGGCGGATGCCCGATGTGCTGGACGCTGGGGTCGATCCAGATGGTCAGCGCCAGGGCGCGAGGGGAGCACCTCGAAGAGCCGTGCGACGACGGCGGGGGCGCGTGGGCGCCGCAGCGCCGCCGGTGAGCTGGCGCGAAGCGCTGGTCCCGAGGGCGCGCTCGGCGTATGGACACGACCACCATGCATCGGGTGTTCATCGACGGGCAGGAAGGTACGACCGGGCTCCAGATCCGCGAGCGGCTGCAGGGCCGCCGCGACCTCCAGCTGCTCGAGATCGACCCCGAGCGCCGCAAGGACCCGGCGGCGCGCCGCGCGCTGGTCAACGAGGCGGATGTGCTCATCACGTGCCTGCCCGACGACGCCGCCCGCGAATCCATCGGATGGATCGAGAACCCGAGGACGCGCGTCATCGATCCGAGCACCGCGCACCGCACGGCCGACGGGTGGGTGTACGGCTTCCCGGAGCTCCGCCCCGGCCAGCGCGAGGCCGTCCGCGGCGCGCGGCGCGTCGCCGTGCCCGGGTGCCACGCGACCGGGTTCCTCGCGCTCGTGGTGCCGCTCGTCGACCAGGGGCTCCTGCCCAGGGACGCCCGCGTGATCGCGCACTCGCTCACCGGCTACAGCGGCGGCGGGCGCAAGATGATCCAGGCCTACGAGCAGGCCGACGGGGCGCGCCGCGAGCAGCTCCGCGGCCCGCGCCCGTACGGGCTCACGCTGCAGCACAAGCACCTGCCGGAGATGCGCGCCATCGCGGGCCTCGACAGGGCGCCGCTGTTCCAGCCGGTCGTGGGCGACTTCTACAAGGGCATGCTCGTCTCGGTGCCCCTGTTCGCGGACGCCCTGGCCCGGCCGGCGACGCCCGCCGCGGTCCACGAGCTCTTCACGTCCTATTACGCCGGCGAGCCGTTCATCCGGGTGATGCCGCTCGGCGGCCAGGGCGCGCTGGAGGACGGCTACCTCGGCGCGGTGGAGTGCAACGACACGAACCGGCTCGACGTGTTCGTGTTCGGCAAGCCGGACCAGATCCTGGTCGTGGCGCGCCTCGACAACCTCGGCAAAGGCGCCTCCGGCGCGGCGGTGCAGAACCTGAACCTGATGCTGGGCGCGCCGGAGGCCACAGGCCTCGACTGAGCCCCACCCGGGTCACCCCGGGTCACCCGGCGCGCGTGTAGAGCCGCGGCGCCGAGCTCTCGAGGGCGGCGATCAGGCGCTCCGCGGCGTCGGCCGACGTGCGCCGGAACGCGATCCGCCAGGGCCGGCGGAGCGGGCCGGACGAGAGCCGTTTGGCCAGAAGGTCGCCGCTGCCGAGGTAGCCTTCCGCCACCCATTCGGAGAGCGTCGCGATCCCCATCCCGGCGCGCGCCGCGTCGACCACGGCCTCCGTGAGCGGGAAGCGCAGGAGCTCGATCTTGGGCCGCTGCCGCCCGAAGACGGCGCTCATGAACCAGCGCACCTCGGCCGGCGTCGCGTTCGGCGTGATCAGCGGGCCCTCGCGGAGGTGGTCTCGCGTGAGCGATGCCCGCCCGGCGAGCGGGTGCGAGGTCGAGATCACGAAGATGACCTCGTCCGAGAAGAGCGGCCGCTCCACGAGCGCGCAGCCCGCCTCGCGATCGCTCGGCAGGGACGACGTGGTGAGCAGCGCGACGTCGATGTCCCCCCGGACGAGCGCGGCGACCGGATCGTGGGTGTGCTCGACCGCGAGCACGATCTCGAGGCGGGGCAGCCTGCGCCGGAGGCTCGTCATCGCGGAGGGCAGCCAGCGGTACGCCGTGTAGCACTCGCACACGAGGCGGACGCGCGTCGCCGCGGCGACCGGCGCCGCGACCTCTCGCTCGAGCTCCCGGAGCTGCGCGAGGACGAGCCCGGCCCCCGCGATGAGCCGCTCTCCCGCGGCGGTCGGCGTGACCCCGCGCGCGGTGCGCTCGAAGAGGCGCGCGCCCACGCGGTCCTCCGCCTGGGCGAGCGCCCGGCTCACGGCGGACTGCGTGATGTGCATCGCCGAGGCGGCGCCCGCCGTGCTCCCGGCGGTCGCCAGCGAGAGGACGAGCTCCAGATCGCGGATCTCGAGCTGAGGCCGCGGCCCGATCGCGGGAGGCGCAGAGGGAGATGGTATGCGTGACACGCATAGACCCTATCACGACGATGCGTTGGACGCACAGCCCCGCGAGGCGCACCTTGGGCGCCGTCAGGAGGTTGTCATGAAGCTCTATTTCGCTCCGCTCGCATGTTCTCTCGCCACGCGCATCGCCTTCTACGAGGCCGGCGCGGAGGCCTCGTATGTGGAGGTCGACCTGAAGACGAAGCGGACCTCGGGGGGCGCCGACTACCGTGCGATCCACCCGCTCGGGTTCGTCCCCGCGCTCGAGATCGAAGGAGGCGAGATCCTCGCCGAGAACGCGGCGATCCTTCAGCTCGTGGCGGATCGGTTCCCGGAGGCGGAGCTCGCGCCGCGGGATCCGCTCGGCCGGGCGCGCCTCCAGCAGTGGCTCGGCTTCATCGGGAGCGAGCTCCACAAGGCGGTCTACATGCCGCTCCTGGACAAGACGGCCGCAGCCGAGGTCAAGGCCCATGCGCTGGCCGGGGCGCCGCGCCGCCTCGGCTGGGTGGCGGATCGGCTCGAAGGGCGGGAGTTCCTCCTCGACCGTTTCTCGGTCGCCGACGCGTACCTCTTCGCGGTGCTCAACTGGTCCGTTGTCACGCCGATCGACCTGAAGTCCTGGCCGGCGCTCGCCGCGTACCACGCGCGCCTCCACGGACGTCCGAGCGTGGCGCGCGCCTTCGCCGAGGAGCGGGAGGGCTACTTCCGGGAGCAAGCGCGGCACGCGAAGGCCGCCGAGGCCGTCGACGCGCCGGCGCCGAGCATCTGACTGGCCAATGGCCGCATGGCCGGCCAATGGCCGCATGGCCGGCCAATGGCCGCATGGCCGGCCAATGGCCGCATGGCCGACGGACGCGCGACGTCATGGCGCCCCCCACGAATCCAGCTTTTCACGCGCGACCGGCTCTGATACGAGAGTCATTATGAGACACTTGCGACAACTCTTCGTATGTTCGGTCCTGGCCATTGCTGCGATCCCGGTCGGCTGCACGGCGGACGCGCCGGATGACGCCGAGCAGGAGTCCGAGGTCGGCTCGCTCAGCCTGGCCCTCGTCGGGAACAGCTCCTCGGGCGCGACGTACCGCCTGTCCCAAGCGTGGTTCGATATCTACGGCCCGACGGCGCGGACCATCTACGGAGGTGGCGACACGCCGGCGCTCACGGAGGTGCTGCCGGTCGGCCACTATGACGTGATGCTCCAGCCGGGCTGGGTCCTCGAGCGGTGGACCGGCGGCGGTTATCTGCCCATCTCGGCGTCCCTCACGTCGGTGAACCCGACGTGGGTCGACATCGGCGAAGGTGCGACGTCGACGGTGGCGTTCCAGTTCCGGGCAGACGGCGATGTCATTTCCGTCGGGCATGGAAGGATCGACATCGTCATCGGGGTCGACGACACGCCGCAGTACGAGAACACCTATGTGGCCTGTAGCAACGGCTACGATGACGATCTGGATGGCCGCGCGGATTGCGCCGATCCGGAGTGCCAGGGGCAGCCATTCTGCGTGCCGCCGCGCGAGGACACCGAGTGGGCGTGCAGCAACGGCTACGACGACGACGGAGACGGCCTCGCGGATTGCGCCGATCCGGAGTGCCAGTGGATGCCGCTCTGCTCCCCGTGGCGCGAGGACACCGATGTGGCGTGCAGCAACGGCTACGACGACGACGGGGACGGTCTCGCGGATTGCGCCGATCCGGAGTGCCAGTGGATGCCGTACTGCATGCCGGTGCGCGAGGACACCGACTGGACGTGCAGCAACGGCGCCGACGACGACGGGGACGGTTTCGTGGATTGCTCCGATGCGGACTGCCAGTCGCAGCCGTACTGCATGTCGTGGCGCGAGGACACCGATTGGGCCTGCAGCAACGGCTCCGATGACGATGCGGACGGTCTCACGGATTGCGCCGATCCGGACTGCGTGTGGTTGTCCGTCTGCGCGATGCCGGGCCTCGTCATCGAGGACTTCGAGGACGGCGATTTCCTCCTCTCCGCGCCGTACGCGCGCAGCGCCCCGCCGTTCACGGGGCCGTGGGTGACGTACGACGACGGGACCGTCCCGCCGGTCGACCTGTTGCCCGCTCCGGGGCCTTTCAGCTCGAGGGCGCTCGCGGCGCGCTCCCCCGGGGTGCCGTCCGCGTCGGGCGCTGGCGTGGCGCTGTCCTTCGAGATGTGGCCCGTCGATGTGTCGCCGTTCCAGGGCATCCGCTTCCACATCCGTGGCCAGGGCACGCAGGTTCGCTTCGACGTCGGCACGCTCCTTACGACGCCTGAGGGCGGGCTCTGCTCGGCTTGCTACGACAGCCACGGTATCGACCTCTGGGTCGGACCGGAGTGGGTCACCGTGGAGCTGCGCTGGTGGGATCTGATGCAGCAGGGGTGGGGCACGCTGGTGCCGTTCGAGCCGTGGAGCGTCATGAACCTGAACTGGCGCACGCCCGTGGGACAGCCGCTCGGCATCGAGATCGACGACGTCCAGCTGTTCTGAGCTCGGGCGCCCAGGGAGCAGCGCCAGCGCTGGCGCTGCTCCCGGGTGCCTCGTCCTCCGCTGGCGTGTCAGGCGACGTCGCGGGGGGGCGGCGCCGGGCGCGCGGCCAAGCTCCGCATGCAGTGCATCAGGCCGGCCCGCAGGTTGGCCTTGGTGACGATGGCGCTGAGGTCGAGCCCCAGCGCCACCATCGTCTGCGCCACGGTCGGGCGGATTCCGCAGATGATCCCCTCGGCGCCGAGCAGCTGGATGGCCCGCACGAGCTTGATCAGGTGATCGGCGACCTTCGTGTCCACCATCTGCACGCCGGTGAGGTCGAGGACCGCGAAGCGCGCCCCGCGGCTCGAGATCGCCTCGAGCAGGCTCTCCATCGCGTCGGCCGTCCTCGCGCTGTCGACGACGCCGATCATGGGCAGCGCCAGCACGCCGTCCCATACCTCGATGATCGGCGCCGCGAGCTCCCGGATGACCCGCTGCTGCGCCTCGATCACGTCGAGCTTCGTCTGGAGGGCCTGCTGCGCGCGCTGGCCCTCCGTCACGTCGAGCGAGAACCCGACGACGGTGCTGACGTGCCCCGCTTCCTCCGCGAGGGGGACCATCCAGCTCTCCCATACACAGCCGTGCGCCTCGGCCAGCCCGTGCACCGGGCCGCCGGCCAGCGCGCGCCTGACGGCGCCCCTGGCCTCGCCGTAGAGGTCAAAGATGTTCGCGCCGACGAGCTGTCCAGGTTGATGGCCGGCGGCCTCCAGCCCCTTGCCTTCATGGTAGAGATACGTTCCGTCGGTATCGACGGCCCACATCGCTATCGGAAGCGTGTTGATCAAGGCGCGGAGCATCCTGTCCCGTGCCCTCAGCTCGGTCAGCTCGTCGAGCGCGCCGTCGCCGGCCGGCGCGTCACGGAACGAGCCGTAGACCAGCCCATCCGAGCGCGCGCCGCGCACGACGCAGGCGAGCGGTTTGTAGCTGCGCCCCGCGCTCATGACGCGGCCGTGGACGTGAATGGGGGCCGTGCTCTCACGCACTTGCTCCCACCTCTTGGTGAGCGCGCCGCGATCCTCCGGGTGGAAGAGCTCGGTCAACGGGGTTCCTTGCGCGAGCGCGGGCCCGATCGTCCGGCCCAGCGCGTCGCTCCATCGCAGCAGCGCGCCGTCGCCTCCGGCGACGAACAGCATCTCCGTGGAGTGTGCGATAAAGTCATCCAGCGAGCTCAGTGCTCCGTTTGCGTCAGCCATCGTATTCCCCTCCGCAACCGGACAGGCATACCGGGATTGCGCGTAACAAGGTAGATCGATGACCGCATACGAATAGTAGGGTGCAATCCGCGACGCGCACGAAGGCATGGCCTTACTCCAATCGTCGGAGCGCACGAGGGGGACATACAGCCTGGGATCACGCTCGCCGCGCGATCTCCGGCGATCTGTACGACCGGTACGTACCGGTTCGTCCGCGCCGGAGCGGCTCAGCCGCCGGCGCCGGCGTCGTGGGTCGGAATGCCGAGCAGATAGAGCTTCTTCGCTCTCCCGCCGGTCACTCCCTTTTCCCATCGGTAATCTTCACTCCAGAGCCCGCTCAACAGCTCATCCAGGTCATCGAGCGTGTAGATCCTCGCGTACGAGACCGCTCCGTCCCATGCGAAGCACAGCGGGATGATCGGCACGATATACGTGAAGACGAGCTGCCGCACGGTCATGGGCCTCGCCATGGGCGTGACGAGGAGGCACATCACGAAGTTGATCGGGAGGGCGAGCCACCAGAGAAACGTCGGAGCCCTGTTGTCGCTGATCTCGAAGATACAGATGGGCTGCCTGCTCCGCTGGGCCGACTCCAGTATCTTTCTCGCGTCCTCCGGCCTCATGTGATGAAAGCCGCCGACGATTGTCCTGAGACGCCTGAGACGCCTGAGATCCCTGAGACCAGCCTCGTCGCCGTCGAACTTCGTGGCGTCAACCGGACTCGTCTGGTAAGTTACGTTGATCCCTTCCTGGTTGTTGATGAGCTCCGCCGCCTCCTTGCTCGGGTACAGGTCCGTGAGCGTCAGCTGGATGCCCTCGAACCCGGGCCTCTCGCGCAGGGTCCGCACGACGTCGATCATCGGCCCGCCGCTCCCGGAGCAGAGGTCGATGATGTTCGATGTGCTCGACTCCTTCAATGCTCTGGCGATCAGCTCGACCAGCGCCTCGCGCGTGCCCAGCGCTCTGTGCATGACCACGATGAGGCGTGTCATGCAGGCCCGCAGCCACCCGGGAAACCAGCTGAAATCCTCTATCTCGAACAGGTGTATGCGCTTCATTCGCTCCTCGGGGTCGTGCGGCCTGGCCGCGCGCAGCGGCGCGGGTCGAGCGCTGGCTCCGTCGGGCGGCCGGTCGTCTCTCCGGCTGCCCGCGCGGATCGAGTCTATTCAAGTTTGCTCTGCAGCGCGATGGCATGGAGGTGCGGCGTGAAGCGCATGATCTTCGAGATGGAGACCGCGGACCCGGACGATTTCATGACGCTGCTCTGGCTCGCCGATCACCCCGACGTCGAGCTGCTCGGCGTGCTCGTCACGCCCGGCTCCGAGGATCAGTGCCGGCTGGTCCGCTGGGGGCTGGATCGCTGCGGGCGGGCGGAGGTCCCGATCGGCGCCCTGCACGGCCCAGCGTGGTGGGCGACGAGCGAGGGCAAGAAGGCGCGGGTCTCCGGCTTCCACCAGGCGTGCTACGGCCCCGGCATCCTGGAGCACCCCGTCGGCGAGGTCGCGGGCGGGCCCGCGCTGCTGGCCGAGCTGCTCCGCGAGCCGGACGCCACGGTGCTCGTCGGGGCCGCGCCCAAGAACATCGGCAAGGCGTTTAAGGACGTCCCCGGGCTCCGGCTCGCTCGCTGGGTCCAGCAAGGCGGCTTCGCGGGCGACAACCTGGTCGCCGAGCCGCTCGAGAAGTTCCGCGGGCGCCTCACCTGCCCGAGCTATAACCCCGGCGGCGCGCCCCGGGAGACGCTCGCGCTGCTCGCCTCACCGCAGATCGGAGAGCGGAGGTTCGTCTCGAAGAACGTATGTCACGGGGTCGTCTACACCGAGGCCATGCGCGGCGCGCTGAGCCGCCGGGTCGCGGGGCGATCGCCGCGGAGCGGCCTGACGCGGATGATCGACGCGCTCGATCGGTACCTGGCAGACAAGGGCGTGGGCAAGGCGATGCACGATCTCGTGGCGGCCGCCTGCGCGCTCGACGAGCGCGTCTGCGACTTCGTCGAGGTCGAGATCTACCGCGAGAAGGGCGAGTGGGGGGCGCGCGCCATGGAGGGCACGAACACGCGGATCTCGGTCGGGTTCCACGAGGAGCGCTTCCTCGACGTGCTCGCGCGCTGAGCCGCCGGCGGAGCCCACCTCACCGGGCTGCGCAGGTCTCGCGGAGGGCGCGCGCCCTGTCGATGCACGCGGCGAGGGCGTCCTCGGGCGGCTCGTCCGGGCACGCGGCCTCGAAGGCGCGGATGGCGTCGCGGAGGCCCCCCGCGCCGCCGGCGCCGAGATCGAGCTTGTGCTTGCGATCCTCGTCGTCGTCGTCGCCGCCGACGAGCAGGAGCGTCCCGACGACCGCCCCCACGACGACGACACCCGTGACGACGCCCGCCACGATCACGCCCGTCTTGCCCTCCACGTCCGGCGGCTCCGCGTCCGGGAGCGACGGCGTGCCCGCCGGGATCTGCGGGGCCTCGAGGCCCGCGGCGAGCGCGGTGGTGGCGATGCCGCCCGCGAGCCCCAGGCCGCCGATGACGAGGCTCGACAGCGTGAGCGCGCTCGGCCCCGCGTCCGCGCGCGCGCTCACGCTGGCGGAGAGGCGCACCTGCGCCGCGTTGCACGCGGCGTAAGCGTCGAGGCGGTGGATCTCGAGCGATGCGCGCGGCGCGGTCTCGGGCGGCAGCTTCGCGGCGAGGATGATGTCGTCCGCCGAGCGCCGGAGCGTGAGCGGTGCGAGCGGCTCGGGGGCGGCCGCGGGCGGCGTGGAGGCCTTGCCGCAGCCGGCCAGTCCACACGCGATGAGCAAGAGCGTCGTGCAGGAGAGGGCATGATCGCGCCTTCGGGTCATACAGCCACGCTACGCCGAACGAGCGCGGCTTCGTCGAGCGAAATTGGCCTCGTCGCAGATCGGATCGATTGCCGCCGAGCGGGCTGAGCCTGGATAACAACGTGGTGTGGTCGACGCGCCGGGGAGCGGAAGGTGCGATATGCGAAGGACTGTTGGCCGTCCCGAACGTGAGCTCCACCGCGCGCGCATCGAGATGCCTTTCCGGGCGGCCGGTCTCATGTTTCGTTGGCCCCTCACGGGGTGAATGCCCGCAGCAGCCGAACGCGCTGCGCCCGCAAATAGCGGATGTCCTCTTCGTACAGCGCAGGGTGCCCCGCCGCGATGTGCGCCTGGGATGCGACGTCGCCGGCCGCGGCCCGCGCGCGCATGGAGGCGAGCAGCGCCGCGAGTCGATCGGCCACGGTGTCGAGCAACAGGGGCCCTGGCGGGTAGCCATAAGCGCGGCAGAACCGAGCAGCGCGCAGCGCCTGATCCTCGGGGCTGCCGGCGCTGTCCGGGTTGCTCGGCGCGTGCAGCGGCGCGAAACGGTAGACGGCGTACGCCACGTCCCACACGCGCGGGCCCGGATGAGCTGTGTCGAAATCGATGAAGCCGACGACCCGGCCGCCGCGGACGACACAGTTGTAGGGCGCCGCGCCGGCGCACGGTGTTGACGCCGCCCTTGAAGACCTGCTCGTCGACCATGCAAAGCCCTCTCCGCCGGGGCGCCAGCGCCGCGGTGGCGGAGTCGGCCCCTGTTTCGTCGCTGGTTGCGGAAAAGCGGGTCTCCCCTAACGCACCTCGACCCGCGCGCCGTCGTGGAGCTTGTCGTTCGGGTGCACCACCACGCGGTCGCCCTCGTCGAGGCCGGCGAGCACCTCGGCGGCGCCGCCGCTCCGCCTCCCGATCTCCACGTCGCGCAGCCGGGCGTGGCCGTCGGCCAGGGCGAACACCGCCCAGCGCTCGCCTCGCCGGAAGAGCGCGGTCTGCGGGACCTGGAGCGCGTCGGCCTTCTCCCAGATCACGATGCGGGCATGGACGCGGTAGCCGTCGCCGAGCGCCTTGCGGGCCTCGGGAGGGCCGGAGAAGTCGGCGATCACGTTGACACGCTGCTCCTCGATGCCGAGGGCGGACACCTTGGTGAAGCCGCTCGGCTCGACGAGGCGCACCCGAGCGCCGAGCGGCGCCTCGCCGCCCCAGCGCTCCACGTGGACCTCGGCGCCAGGCCGCACGGCGACGGCGTCGCTGGAGAGGAGGTCGATGACGATCTCGAGCGCGGCGGGATCGCCCAGCTCGAGGATGGGCGCCCCCGCCTGGAGGAGCGCCGCGCTCTCCTGGAAGACGCGCAGCACCGTGCCGTCGACGGGGCTCTGGATGGCCACGCTGGCATCGCCGGCGCCGGTCTTCCTCGCGGGCGCGCCGGGCCCTTCGGGCTTCATGCGCACGAGCGCGGCCTCGGCCGTCTGCAGCTCGAACTGGGTGACACGGGCGCCGAACCGCGCGCTCTCGAGCTCGGCCTGCGCGGCGCGCTCGCGGAACTCGGCGGTCTCCAGCTCGGCGCGGGCGACGCCGCCGCGCTCGTGCAGCGTCCTGACCCGGGCGAGCTCGCTGCGGGCCTGGGCGAGGGCGGTCTCGGCGAGGGCGACGCGCGCCTTCACCTGGGAGACACCGGCGCGGGCGCTCTGGGCGTGGGCCTCGGCCTGGGCGCGGGAACGGGCGTCGAGGAGCGGCGGGTCGATGGGCGCGATCTCGGTGAGCATGGCGCCGAGCTTCACCCGGTCGCCGGGGTGCAGCTCCAGGCGGGGCATCTGGCCGCCCACAGGCGCGGAGATCACGAAGCGGTCCGTGATGCGGGTGCGGCCATCGCCGTCCACCGTGACGACGAGCGGGCGGCGCGTCACCGCGGAGGCCTCCACCAGCGCTGGCTTGGGGAGGAACGCCACCACGATGGCGCCGACGAGCAGCGCCGCGAGCAGGGCATAGGGGATCTTCCGGGCGAGCTTCATGCGTCAGTCCCTGGTCTTGAGCACGCCCACGAGGTCGAGCTGGTCGATGCGGCGGCGCACCACCAGCGCCGAGAGGGCCGCGGAGACGAGCACCACCAGCGCGGCATAGGCGTACGTGGAGGGGTGGATGATCAGCGGGAAGCGGAACATCTCGGTGTCTTCGTAGGCCTGGCACATCGCCCAGGCGAAGTAGTAGCCGAGGCCCATGCCGAGCGGGATGCCGGCCAGCGTGGTCACGCCGAGCTCACCGAGCAGGATCCGGCTGACCTCGGCGCGCGTGAAGCCGAGCACGCGCAGGCTGGCCAGCTCGCGGCTGCGCTCGGCGAGCGCGATGCGCGCCTTGTTGAAGACGACGGCGAACGCGATGATGCTCGAGAAGACGAGCTGGATCGTGCGCATCACCCCGAGGTTCTCGCCCATGATCTTGTCGAAGCTCTCCAGCGCGGCGCGGGTGGTGCTCACCCCGGCGACGGCGGGGGTGCGCTTGAGCTGCGCGTAGACGGCCTCCTCGCCGAGGCGGTCCACGGCGAGGTAGGCGCCGGAGATCACGTCGCCCTCGCCGAGGAGGCGGTTCAGGGCGTCGAGGTCCATGGTGGCGGACGCGCCGACCAGGTCGTCGATGAGGGCGGCGACCGGGACCTGGCGCACCGGGCGGTGGCCCTCGAGGACCTCGACCGTGAGCTCGTCGCCGGGGCGGACGCCGAGCTTGCGGGCGAGGTAGGCGCCGAGGAGGAGGCCCTCGTCGGGGATGGGGACGAAGGCGCCGTGGCGATCGACGGTGCGGTGCAGGCTGGCGTCGGGCGCGGCGCCCGGGGGGCCGGCGGAGCCCCGGGCCAGCCCGAGGATGGCCGTGCGGTGCTCGCGGTGGCCGACGCGCAGGATGACCGGCGCGGCGCGCAGCGGCTCGGCGCGGAGGACGCCGGGCACGCTCGTGAGCTCGGTGAGGGCGGCGCGGGGCACGGCCCGGTAGAAGAAGACCGCCGCGTCCTCGCCCTGCACCAGGTGGAACTGCAGGTTGACCATGTAGTGGGTGGCGTCCTCGCTGAAGCGGCCGACCACCACGATGGAGACGGCGAGGGCCACGCCGGAGGCGGCGAGCAGGGCGCGCAGCGGGCGGCGCGAGACGTTGCGAAGGACCATCCGGGCCGCGGGCGTCATCAGGCGGCCGAGGCCGAGCCGCTCGATCAGCGTGGGCCTGCAGCGCGCTGGCGCCTCGGGGCGCATGGCCTCGGCGGGGGGCAAGCGGGCCGCGCGCAGGACGGCGATCGCGACGCCGATCGTCGCGGCGGCGACGCTGATCAGCGCGCCGAGCGCGGCGGTGCCCGCGGTGACGTGCAGCTCGAGCACGGGGAAGCGGTAGTACGCGGCGTAAAGGCGGGTCATCCCGCCGCCGAGCCACAGCCCCACGCCGACGCCCGCGGCCGCGCCGGCGAGCACCAGCACGAGCGCCATCTCCAGGTAGTGCTGGCCGATGGCCCAGTTGGAGTAGCCGAACGCCTTGAGGGTCGCGATCTGCGTGCGCTGGGTGCTGATCACCCGCGAGACGACGACGTTCAGCAGGAAGGCGGCGACGGCGAGGAAGAGGGAGGGGACGATGGTGCCGGTGGACCGGAGCTGCCGGAACTCGTCCGAGAGGAACTGGTCGGAGATCTGCCGGTCGCGGCCGTGCGCGCTGAGGCCGCCGTAGGGGGCGAGCAGGCGATCGAGGGCGGCGATGACGTCGCCCTCGGAGGCACCCTGGGCGAGGGTGAGGGTCAGGTCGTTGAAGGCGCCGCGCATGTCGAGCGCGGCGCGCAGGGCCTCCGAGCCCATCCACATCACCGCGAAGCGCTCGTCGTCCGGCCAGGGGCTGCTGCCGCTGATCTGGTAGATGTACTCCGGGGAGAGGGCGAGGCCGACGATGCGGAGGCGGCGCTTCCGGCCGTTCACCACCGCCTCCACGCTGTCGCCGGGGCGGAGGCCGCGCTTCTCGGCGAAGGCCTCGCCGAGCAGCACCTCGTCGTCGCGGCCGGGCTCGATGGTGCGGCCCTCGCGCAGGTAGAGGTCGTTGAGCATGGGGCCGCGCCGCTCGGGGATGGAGATGAGCCGCCCGGTGAGGGGCTCGGTGACGCCGTCGAGCGCGAGCGTGACGTCCATGATCACGCGGGTCTGCACCTGCACCACGCCGGGGAGCTCGGCGGCGCGCCGGCCGACCGACTCCGGGGCCCTCCTGGCCCGCGCGAAGACGTGGGCGAAGCGGTACTCCTCGTAGTAGGACGCGCGCGTCAGCTCCAGCGAGTCCAGCGTGCTGCGCGAGGCCACGAACACCGCGACGCCCGCGGCGACCACCATCATGATCGCCAGCGCGGGCCCCCGCATCTGCCAGAGGTCGCGCCAGAGCTTTCGGGTGAGGGCGCGCATCACCAGGCGATCTCCTCCGGGAGGAGCTTCTCGGTGTTGCGGCGCTCGGCGGCGATGCGGCCGTCGGCGATGGAGACCACCCGGTCGGCCATGCCGGCGATGGCCGCGTTGTGGGTGATCACCACCACCGTCGTGCCGATGTCCCGGTTGACGCGGGCGAGCGCCTCCAGGACGACCTTGCCGGTGTGCACGTCGAGGGCGCCGGTGGGCTCGTCGCAGAGCAGCACGTTCGGGCGCTTGGCGACGGCGCGCGCGATGGCGACGCGCTGCTGCTCGCCGCCGGAGAGCTGCGCGGGGAAGTGGTCGAGGCGCTTGCCGAGGCCGACCAGCCCGAGCGCCTCCGCGGCGGGCATGGGATCGCGGGCGATGTCCGTCACCAGGGCGACGTTCTCGCGCGCGGTGAGGCTGGGGATGAGGTTGTAGAACTGAAAGACGAAGCCGACGTGCTCGCGGCGGTAGCGGGTAAGGCCGGCGTCGCCGGCGCTGCTGAGGTCGTCGTCCCGGTAGCGCACCGTGCCCTGTGTGGGCACGTCCAGGCCGCCGAGGATGTTGAGCAGGGTGGATTTGCCGCTGCCGGAGGGGCCGAGCAGGACCACGAGCTCGCCCGGGTAGAGGTCGAGATCGACGCCGCGCAGGGCGCTCACCTCGACCTCGCCCATGCGGTAGATCTTGGTCAGACCGCGGGCGACGAACACCGGCGGGCCCGCCGGGCCAGAAGAGCCGGGGGCTGCGCGCTCGGGAGGGAGATCTGCCTGGGTCATGGCGGTCGAGCTCCGTGCGCGCCATGTTCGCGGATCGGCGGCCCGATCGCCAATAGGCTGGTCAGCGGGCGCAACGGCGGTCGCGTCGGCGCGCTTCGGCGCGCCTCGGCCGGATAGCGCGCCTCGGCGCGCTACGGCCGGAGGAGGAGCTCCTCGAGGACGGTGGTCAGCTCGTCGACCCTCACCGGCTTGGTCAGGTACCGATAGAACCCGGCCTGCTCGGCGCGGCGGGTATCCCGGGCCATCGCCGCCGCGCTGAGCGCGATCACGGGGATGTCGCGCGTCTCCGGCCACTCCTCGAGCTTGCGCATGGCCTCGTAGCCGCTCATCCCGGGGAGGTTGATATCCATGATGACGACCTCGGGCTGACGCGAGCGCGCGAGCTCGATGCCGATCTCGGCGTTCGGCGCGGTGATCAGGTGGACGCGCTCGAACTCGGAGATGAGCTCCTCCATGAACGCGATGTTCGACGGGTTGTCCTCGACGTACAGGACCGAATGGCGGACGCCGCCGGGCGCGGCGAGCGGCGACGCCTCCAGGCGCGCATCCGGCTGCGCCGGGGCGGCGACCGCCGGCGGCTCCTGGTGCGCCGGGAGCTCGATCCAGAACTCGGACCCTTCGCCCGGTATGCTGGCGAAGCCGACGCCGCCGCCCATGAGCTCCGCGAGCCGCTTCGTGATGGCGAGGCCGATCCCGGTCCCCTCGATCGGCCCCGTCTCCTGGCCGGCGCGCTGGAAGGGCTGGAAGATCTTCGCGTGCTGCTCCTGGGGGATGCCGATGCCGTTGTCGATCACGCAGATCTTCACGACCCCGTCCTCGGGCATCGACACCGCGATCGTGGCGCGGCCCCCCCTGCGGCCGTACTTGATCGCGTTCGAGCCGTAGTTCATGAGGATCTGCGCGAAGCGCGTGCGATCCGCCGTGATCTTCGGGAGCTCCGCGGGGAGGGGCGCGAGCGCGATCTCGATCCCGGCGCGCTGGGCCATCGGGTCGAGCGTCGTCTTCACCTCGGCCAGCACCTCGGGGACGTTCACCGGCTCGATCGACACCGTGACGCGGCCCGCCTCGATGCGCGAGAGGTCCAGGATGTCGTCGATGAGCTTGAGCAGGTGCTCGCCGCCCTTGAGGACGTGCTCTATCCGCTCCTTCTGGCGATCGGTGAGCGGCGTCTTCCTGTCGCGGTGCAAGAGCTGCGCGAAGCCCAGGATCGCGTTGAGCGGCGTGCGGAGCTCGTGGCTCATCGAGGCGAGGAACTCGCTCTTCGCGGAGCTCGCGGCCTCGGCGATGCCCCGCGCCTTGCGCAGCTCCTCCTCGCGATGCACGTCGCCGGTCATGTCCCAGAGGGTGCACACCGTCCCGCCCTCGGCCGTGCGGCGCTCGGTCGCGCGCAGGCTGCGCCCGTCGCTCGTGCAGAGATCCAGCGTGCCATCCGGCTCTGCGTGGTAGGCGAGCATCCTCTCGCGGAAGGCGGCCGGAGGCTCGCCGCCGAGGGCGAACAGCCCCGCGGCGAGGCCCTCGCCGACGATCTCGTCATAGCTCCGCCCGATCATGGGGCCGTCCACCCGCGCGCCGAGCCAGTGCCTGTAGACGCTGTTGCAGAGCGCGAGCCGATCCTGCGCGTCGAACACGGCGAACGCGCCCTGGAAGCTCTCCACCGCGCTCCGCAGGAGGTCGCTCGTGCGCTGCGCCACGGCCTCCAGGCGCTTGCGGTCGCTGATGTCGCGGATGGCGCTCGAGAAGAGCGTGCCCCCCTCGGTCGTCAGCGGGCTGAGGCTGATCTCGACCGGGAACTCGCTGCCGTCCCTCCGGCGGCCGAACAGCTCCAGCCCCGACCCCATGGGGCGCGCTTTGGGCGCGGCGATGAACGCCGAGCGGTTCCCGACATGAGACCGCTGGAATCGCTCCGGGAGCAGGATCTCGATCGCCTGCCCGATGAGCCCGCCGCGCGTGTAGCCGAACATCCGCTCGGTCTGGACGTTGACGAACACGATACGTCCGTGCTCGTCGACGACCACCATGGCGTCGGGCGCCGCGTCGATGAGCATGCGGAACGTGCTGTCGTCGATCTGGCGAGCGCCAGGCCCATGGGGCGCCTGCTCGGGTGCTGACAGGCGTTCGACGGAGGAGATCTCATGTGTCATCGGGGAGCCTCACACAGAACACGGCGCCAGGGGCGTTGTCCTCGATCCGGATGTCGCCGCCGTGCGCCTCGACGGCCATCTTGCAGAACGCGAGCCCCAGGCCGCGGCCGGCGCGGTGGAGGGCCGGAGCGTCGCCTCCGAGCTGGACGAAGCGATCGAACACCTGCGCGCGCATCTCGGCGGGGATGCCCGGCCCCGCGTCCGCGACGCGGATCTCCACGTCAGCGCCGCGCTTCGCGGCGCCCACGGTCACCGCGGTACCGGCCGGGGCGTGGAGGATCGCGTTCTCGAGGAGGTTCTCGAGCGTGCGGCGGAGCAGGTCCGGGTCGGCCCTGACGGCGGGCACCTCGACGGTCTCGCGCAGCGAGAGCGACCGGGAGCTCGCGCGCAGGTCGAGCGCGGCGAACACCTCGAGGACGAGCGCGCGGAGATCGACGCTCGCTCGCTCGGGGGCGAGCCTCCCCTCCTCGCTCTTGCTGATGTCGAGCAGGTTGTAGATGAGCCGCAGCAGGGCCCGCGCCTGGTCGCGGACGTGCCGCGCGGAGTCGCGCGCCTGCTCCGAGAGCGCGCGGTCCCGGAGCAGGAACTGCGCGTGCAGGTCCATGCTGCTCACCGGGTTCTTCAGATCGTGCACGACGAACGCCATGAGCCGCTCCTTCTGGAGCTGGAGGCGCATCAGCGCGTCGCGCTGCTGCCGGACGAGCTCGACGTGCTCGCGCAGCTCCGCGCCGAGCCGGCGCAGCCTCAGGGCGGCCTGGACCCGCACGAGCAGCTCCGACGGGCGGATCGGCTTCGTCAGGAAGTCGTCGCCGCCGGCGCGCAGCGCGCTGTCGAACGTGTCGACGTCGCGGAGCGCCGTCAAGAAGACGATCGGCGTGCTCGCGCCCTCGGGCAGGCCGCGGATCCGCGCGCACACGGCGAACCCGTCCATCCCCGGCATCCGCACGTCGAGCAGCACGCAATCGGGCTTGTGGCGCTGGAATTGCTCGATTCCCTCCTCGCCCGTGACGGCGAGCACGACCTCGTAGCCATCGTCCTCGAGCGTGGCCTGCGCCAGGGCGCGGTTCTGCTCGTTGTCATCGACGACCAGCACCCTCGAGCGTGGGTCTTGCTGCTCCATCTGCCTCGGCCTCGCGGGCGAGGTTACACGACGGTCATCGGCCCTACCACAGCGTTGAAGGCTGGGCTCATCCGCTGGACGGCGCCGTGAGCGCGCCTCGGCCGGCGCGCCGCCTCATTTCTCCGTGAGGACCTCGACTCCGGTCCAGTCGGCGGGAGCGCCGTTGGCCATGAGATGAGCGATGCGTTGCTGATAGATCTGGACCGCCTTGTCGTCCGGGTTCTGCGACAGCACGTGAGCGATGCGCACGTTGGCCTCCGCGAACCTGCGGGCGTAGTAGTCGGACAGCGCCTGCTCGAAGAGGGCCTGGGTCTTCCGCTTGCGCTCGATCGTCTCGGGCGGGTCGCCGTCGAACACCTCAAAGACCGAGACGGGCTCTCGCTTGCCCTTGAGCCGCACCCTGTCGAGGAACCGCTGGCCATAGCCGTCCCGCGCGCGCAGCGCCGCCATGGTCTGCTCGCTCACCACGATGGCCACGCCGTACCGAACGGCGAGCCCCTCCAGGCGCGACGCCTGGTTCACCGTATCGGATATCACGGTCGCCTCCATGCGCTCTGCTTCGCCGATGGTGCCCAGCATCACGCTGCCGGTGTGGATGCCGATGCCCATGCCGATCGATGGCAGGCCCACGCTCCGGCGCTCCTCGCTGAACTGCCGCACCGCGCGCTGCATCGCCACGGCCGCGGCCACGGCGTCTTCGGCCTTGCCCGGGAATAGCGCCATGATGGCGTCGCCGATGTACTTGTCGATGAAGCCGCCATGGCGCCTGACGATCGGGCTGAGCCGGCCGAGATAGGCATTGATGAAGGCGAACGCCTCGCCGGGCGTCATGCTCTCCGTGAGGGCGGCGAATCCACGCATGTCGGAGAACAGGACGGTCATCTCGAACGGCACGTGATCTCCGAGCGCGACGTCCACGGCGCTGTCTCGGCCCAGCAGGCCGAGCATCTCGGTCGGCACGAAGCGGGCATAGGCCCGGTTCGTCGCGCGCAGGTCCTCGTTGAGCCGGGCGAGCTCGGCAGTCCGCTCGGCGACGCGGCGCTCGAGGTCGCTGTTGGCCTGCTGCAGGGCGCGCTGCAGGGCGCGCAGGGACAGGTGGGTCGTCACGCGCGCCACGAGCTCGTCGTGCTGAATGGGCTTGGTCACGTAGTCGACGCCCCCGACCTCGAAGCCCTTGACCTTGTGAGTGGTGTCCGTGAGGCTGGTCATGAAGATGACAGGGATGCCCATGGTGGCAGGGCTCTCCTTCAGCCGGCGACAGACGTCGAAGCCGTTCATGTTCGGCATCACGACGTCGAGCAGGATAAGATCGGGACTCTCGCGGCGGAGCAGCGCCAGCGCGCTCTCGCCGTCCTCCGCGGTGAGCGCGTCGATCCCGGCAAGATCGAGGTGCTCGACGAGCACCTGTCGGTTGGCCGGCGTGTCGTCAACGACCAGCACGCGGCGCCTCGACTCGCTCACCTCCGCGCTCCTCCAGCCATCGGGGTTCCCGTTGCAGCGTGATGCCGGGCTGTTCGACCGGTCCGGGACCTTGCGGCTCGTCGCGTGATACGCGGGTCTCGTGTGGCTGTCCAGTGGAGGCGCCCAGCGCGCGCGGACGTCGCTCCTCGCGGCGCCCGCGCCTCGCGAGGTCGTGGCAAGCCGCGCGCCATGGCGGCCACCCAGGATGGCCGAGGCCGTGCAGGGTTCGCGTCAGCGCGCGTCGATTGCGCGACGACATGCCTCTGCGCGCGGTGAGCCGCGGGAGATCGCGCCAGACGGGGGCTGGAACGGAGGGTGCTAGGACGAGGCTAGAGCGAGACGGCGAGCGCGGCGCAATGCGCTGAAAGGAGGCTGTCATGAACATCATCCGTCGCCAGGAGAACAAGCCGGCTCCGTCGGGAGCCTCGTCGGATTCGAGTCCCTGGAACCTCATGCGGGCCATGCTGGAGTGGGATCCCTTCCGCGAGATGGTGCCGATGCTCTCGCGGACGGGGCGCGAGGGCCCGTTCACTCCTGATTTCGATGTCAAGGAGTGCGGGAACGCCTATGTCTTCAAGGCGGACCTGCCGGGCATCCAGGAGAAGGATGTCGATGTGTCGTTCACGGGCAACCGCCTCACCGTGAGCGGGAAGCGCGAGGAGGAGCGGCGCGAGGAGAAGGAGACGTATTACTCGTTCGAGCGCTCCTGCGGCAGCTTCAGCCGGAGCTTCACCCTGCCCGCGGGCGTCGACGCCGAGAAGGCGACGGCCGCTCTGAAGGACGGGGTCCTGACCGTCACCGTGCCCAAGACGCCGGAGACGCAGCCGAGGCGGATCCCGGTGCAGGCCCCTGCGCCGACTGCTGGAAGAGAGCAGGGGACGAGGGCGTCCTGAGCGGGCCACGAGACAAGGCCGCTGCTCAAGGACGTCGTGTCGGCCATGACCCTGCTGAGGCCGTCCTCCGCCGCTTCAGGCGCGTCGGGGTGCGATCGCGCGTGGGCCTGGGGGGCGTATTCGCCCTGCGCAGCGCCAGCGCCGCGAGCAGCGCGCACAGCCACGCGAGGACGTAGGCGGCCGCCGGGGACGACCACGCGAGCCCCGCGTGGAGCGCCGCGAAGAACGAGGCGAAGCCGAGCAGGCCGCGCACGAAGCCCCGGAGCAGGGTCACCGTGGCGGCCGCGCCGTGCCGGGGCAGCGTGAAGCACGGCAGGACGTTGCCGGTGATCGGGATCGCGAGCAGCAGGCCGCTCACGCCCGCCGGCGCGGCGCCAGCGCTGCGCACGATGCACCAGGCCGCCCACCGCGTGGCCGAAGCGGCGCGCCGCCAGCGAGGCGAGCAGCACCGACGCGCCCACCAGCGCGAGCTTCAGCAGCACGAAGGCCCGCGCCTCCGTCGATCGCGCCGCACGACACGCATGGCTCGCGGGGCCTGTAGAGCAACACCCCGTGTAAGACAATGCCAGAGGCTCTCCTGCTCGGCGCCTCGAGGTGGTCAAACCTCCGGCGCGCGCCCCGCGCCTCGCGGGGCGGCGAGGCCGGGCCTCGACGCGGGCGGACGGCGGCGAAGCGACGCTTCGCCCTGCGCCCGCCCGCCGGAGGCCGGAGGCCGGAGCGGAGACAGAGCGCTCGCCGGTTTGCGACGCTCGGGGGCTCTGGGCTGCGCCGGGCTCCCCGTGTACGCTCTCCGTGGCTTCCTCATGTCGACATGCCCTACGTGCCGAACTGAGCATGCGGACGGCGTCGCTGCCTGCGCGACGAACGCCGAGACGTTCGCGGCGGAGCCCGCGCCGCTCGGCGCCGATCCGGAGCTCGCGCCGGGCACGCCGGTCGGCGAGTACCGCGTCGAGGCGAAGATCGGGGCAGGGGGCTTCGGCACGGTCTACCGCGCGATCCACCCCGTCATCGGCAAGGCGGCGGCCATCAAGGTCCTGAGCCGCCAGTGCTCCGCGAACCCGCAGCTCGTCTCCCGCTTCGTCGCGGAGGCGCGGGCCGTGAACCAGATCAGGCACCGCAACATCATCGACATCTTCTCGTTCGGCGCCCTCGAGGACGGCCGGCACTACTACGTGATGGAGCTGCTCGAGGGGATGACCCTCGACGCCTACCGCCGCAAGCGCGGGCGCCTCCCGCCCGCCGAGGCGCTGCCCATCCTCGTCAAGATCGCGCGCGCGCTCGACGCGGCGCACGCGGCGGGCATCGCGCACCGCGACCTCAAGCCCGAGAACGTGTTCCTGGTCTTCGACGAGGACGGCGCGATCTTCCCGAAGCTGCTCGACTTCGGCATCGCCAAGCTGCTCGGCGAGTCCTCGAGCACGGTGCACAAGACGCGGACGGGGCACCTGATCGGGACGCCGCTCTACATGTCCCCCGAGCAGTGCCGCGGCAAGAACGTCGATCACCGGACGGACATCTACTCGTTCGGGATCCTCGCGCACGAGCTGCTCGCCGGCGCGCCGCCGTTCGACGGCGAGAACGCGTTCGACCTCCTGATCAAGCACACGTCGGAGGCGGCGCCCCCTGTATCGACCGTGGCGACGCACCTCTCGCCGGCGCTCGACGCGCCGCTCCTGCGGATGCTCGAGAAGGACCCCGCGAGCCGCCCGGCGTCGCTGATCGAGGCGACCGCGGCGCTCGTGGAGGCCGCGCGCGGCGCGGGGTACGAGCTGCCCGGCGGCCTTCTGCGGGCGAGCGACGCCGCCGTCGGGCGAGACGCCGCCGCGCGGCGCCGCGCGCGCGGCGCGGCGGTGGAGGCGCTGGACGCTGGGCTCGCACCGACGCAGCGCGGCCCCGCCGCGGAAGCGAGCTCGGGGCTGCACGGGAACGAGACGTTGCTGCAGGGATCGCTGCCGAGCAAGCTGGAGAGCACGCCGGCCACGGCGTCGCGGCGGAGGGCGGCGCTCACGGCGGTCGCCGTCCTCGGCGTCGCCGCGGCCGCGGCGCTGACGCTGCACCTCGGGCACAGCGAGCCGGCGGCCGACGCCCCGCGCGCGCCCGCGTCGGCCGCGGCGACGCCGAGGACGGCGGCCGCGCTGGTCGCGCCGGTCCTGCCGGCGTCCGCCGTCGCCGCTGCCACGCCGGAGTCGGCTGCGCTGTCTCCGCCGCTGGAGCCGACCGCCGCAGCCGCTGCGAGCGCCGACGCGGCGCCGCCCGTGGTCGAGCTCCGGATCCAGGCGACGCCGAAGGAGCTCGAGGTGTGGAGCGAGGGCAAGCTCGTCGGCAAGGCGCCGGGGCCGCTGCGCCTGCCGCGCGGGCGCGCCGTGACGCTCACCTTCAAGGCGCCCGGGTACCAGGAGCAGGCGCGGGAGGTCCCGGCCGAGGCGGACGGCGCGATCGCCGTGTCGTTGAAGAGGGCGGCGCCGACCGCGAGGGGCGCCGTCAGGAAGGGCGACCTGGAAAACCCGTTCCAGTGAGCATGCGCGCGCGGTCCGGCTTCAGGCGATACGTGCGGGAGATCGGGGGGGCCGCGGCGCTGCTCGTCGCGGCCGCCGGCTCCGCCGGGTGCGTGGAGCTCGGCGAGATCTCCCCGGGCGTGTGCGGCAACGGCGTCATCGAGCCGTCGCGCAACGAGGACTGCGACTGCTTCGAGGCGCGCGAGCCCTGCGAGGTGGAGACGCGGGATGCGCAGGGCGCGACCTCGACGAGCTGGTGCAACCCGCGCGGAAGCGAGAACGAGTGCCGCTTCGTGTGCGACGACGTGGACCTTGCGTGCCCGAGCGGGTGGGGCTGCGGGGTCGACGGCGTGTGCCGCGTCTCCACGGGCAATTTCAAGCCGCTCGGCGCCGCGCTGCCGCTCGGCGCGCAGCGGCTGATCACGGGTGATCTCGACGGCGACGGCCGCGGCGACCTCGTGGGCGTCGGCTCGACGAGCCTCGAGGCGCTCTATTTCGATGCGAACAGCACGGTGGGGACCCAGGTGTCGATCCCCTCGGCAGGGGACACGCCCGCGCTCGCGCGCCTCACCGACGACGGGACGACGGACATCGCGCTCAGCGTGGGGCCCGGCGTGGCGATCCTGAGCGGCGAGCCGGGCCGCACCTTCGCGCCGGTCCCCGTGCTCGCGTCGGTGTTTCGCCTGGGTTCGCTGCTCGGCGCGGCGTCCGAGACGACGACCCTCCGCGGCGCGCGGCTCTTGCCCGTCGGCAGCACGCGCGAGGACGGACAGACGTGGGTCGCCCTGGTCGTCGGGACCGACACGCGCGGGGCGGCGCCGGAGGATGTCATCGCCGTCGTGCAGGGGGCGGAGAGCGGCCGGCTGTCGTTCATCGATCGGCAGCGCGGGCTGCGCGACGTCGCCGGTCCGCTCGCGAGCGCGGAGCTCGGCGGCGGCCCGCTCCACGAGGTGGTCGTCGCCCTCGCGGACGACTCGGCCGTGCACATCTACTCGCCGGACGACGGCGCGCACACCGCGGTGGCGCTCCCGGCGGGCGCGCGGATCGCGGGCGCGGCCTTCCTCCGGGACGTGAGCGGCGACGGCGTCCTCGATCTGCTCGTGGGCGCCACGTGCGCGCAGCCTGACCCCCGCTTGCCCGCGGGCGCGCCCTGCCACGAGCTCGACGTCGCGGAGGGCGCAGGCGGCGGCGCGTTCGGCGGCATGGCGCCGTACGGCGATCTCTCGTACCCGGCGGGCGACATGAGCTCCGGGCGCTTGCCCGGCTTCGGGGCCCCCGTCGCGATCGGCGATCTCAACGGCGATGGGGTGATCGACATCGTGGACCCCGGCGCCGTGAGGCTCGGAAAGGCCCGGCCGTCTCCTCCCTACCAGGTCGAGTTCGACCGGCTCGCGCCGGCGAACGGCCCGCGCTGGACCAGCGCGGTGATCGCAGACCTGACGGGCAACGGCGCGCCCGACGTCGTCGCCGGCTCCGCCGACGCGACGGATCTGACGTTCTTCACCGGCGTCCCCGGCGCGCAGGCCGCCGATTTCAAGCTCAACGAGCTCAAGATCCCGACGCTGGGCAACGTCTCGAGCTTCGTCGTGGGCGACTTCGACGGCGATCTCCTGCCGGACCTCTTGTTCGCCGAGAGCGCCGGGAGCTCGCTGTCGAGCGCGGAGCACCCGACGCTGGCCGCCTGCTTCGGCCGGTACAGGAAGGCGCCGGAGCCGCCGGTGCGGCTCGGCGCCTTCGAGGGGCTCCTCGACATCGCGGCGGTGCGGCTCCCCGAGCCGGACGACGCCGTGGACGACATCAGCGTGCTCTTCTCGCACGGCGGCGACGTCGCGTTCAGCCTCATCGAGGGCAGCAGCTCGCGGTCGCTGCTGCCGCCGTTGCCGCTCGTCCGCTCGGGCGACGCGCGGCAGGCAGGCGAGCTGCGCGCCGTGAGGAGCATCGCCGGCCGCTTCGGGGGCGATCGGGCCGAGGTCGCCTCGCTGACGATCGCGCCTCCGAGCCCTGGCTCCTCCCGGGGCTCGGCCGAGCTCTGGCTCTTGCCGGCGGTCGACTCGGGTGTGATCGCCATGGGCGACGAGGCCAAGCACCGCGTCTCACTCCCCGCGGAGCTCGTTCCCTCCCGGGGGCCCGCGTGGGCGCTGGATGGGGTCGCCGTCGATCTCGACAGCGATGGAACCGATGAGCTCGTCCTCTCGCTGCCGATCGAGGTCGCGGAGGAGGACGCGGCAGCGGAGCCGGGGACGCCGACCCTGGCCGGCGCGATCACCCTCGTGCGCCGCGGCGCGAGCGGCGCCTTCGAGGCGCCGGAGGCGGCCTTCTCGCCCGCGCTTCACACGCTGTACGGGGGGCTCCGCGCGGGCGACATGGACGGCGACGGGCACGCGGACGTCGTGGGCATCGCGTACGAGCTGGCGCCAGGGACCCGCACGATCACCGCGAGCCGGCTCGCCGTCTTCTGGAACACGGGCGAGGGCGCGCTCGACGCGCCGATCGAGCTCGAGGTACGCGACTCCGGCCTCGAGGACCTGGCGAACGAGGTCACCAGCGCCGACTTCGCCCGCGTGGATGCGGGGGCGGGGAGGTCGCTCGTCGTGCTCACGCGCAGCGCGGCCTACGCGCTCGACGTGTGCGGCGACGGCGCGGCGGGCTGCCATGATCTCGGCCAGCACCAGCTCCGCAAGCTGGACGGCATCCCCGGC
The DNA here is from genome assembly GCF_051527395.1 of Sorangium sp. So ce281. Lineage (NCBI taxonomy): Bacteria > Pseudomonadati > Myxococcota > Polyangiales > Polyangiaceae > Sorangium > Sorangium sp. So ce281. The sequence continues at coordinate 6,473,866 of NZ_CP150322.1, read as the reverse complement.
GGCTCCGCGATCGCGACGTGCGACGTCCTCGGCGATGGGGTCGACGATCTCGCGGTGCTCAGCGACGGCGCGCTCCGCGTCCACGAAGGAGTCCCGATCCGCCGATGAAGACCTCGCTGTGCGTCGTGCTCATGGCCTTCGCGACGACCGCGCTCGCGCCGAGCGCGGCCTCGGCGGAGGAGGACATCGAGCAGGCGAAGGCGCTCTACAACGCCGGCGCCCAGGCCTACGCGGCGACACGGTACCGCGACGCGGTGCAGTCGTTCGAGGCGGCGTACAGGAAGGCGCCGCGCCCGGCCCTCCTGTTCTCGCTGGCCCAGGCCTACCGGCGCCTGTACGTGGTCGAGCAGAGCCCCGAGGCGCTGCGGGCCGCCATCGCGAACTACCGGCGCTACCTGGAGCAGGTCCCGCAGGGCGGGCGCCGCGCGGACGCGACCGAGGCCCTGAGCGAGCTCGGGGTGATCGCCGCGCGCCTGGAGGCGAGCGCGCCGTCGTCGCCCGCCGCGCCGGAGGCGGCGCCGCCCGACGTCAGGCCGCGGACCCGCATCAACGTCACCTCGCCGACCGCGGGGGCCCGCGTATCCATCGACGGCGGCGCGCTGGCCGACGTGCCGCTGATGGCCGAGGTGCAGCCGGGCAAGCACCGGATCAAGATCACGGCCGACGGCCACGTCGACGAGGAGCGCGAGGTGGTCGCGATCGAGGGGGACATTCTCGGGATCGACCGGGAGCTGCGCGAGCGGCCGGCGCTCCTCCAGGTGAAGGCCCCCGTCGGCGCGCAGGTCACGCTGGACGGGCGCTTCGTCGGCACGACGCCGCTGCCGCTCCTCCAGGTCGCCCCGGGCAAGCGGTTCTTCGTCGCCACGAAGAACGGTTACGGGCCGTTCTCCCGCGAGCTGTCGCTTCGCCGCGGCGAGCGCCTCGTCATCGAGGTGGGCCTCACGAGCTCCTTCCAGCGGAAGATGTCCTATGGCCTCGTCGCGATGGGGGTCCTGTCCGCCGGCGTCGGCGTGCTGACGCTGGCCTCGGGCCTCGAGGAAGAGGACCAGGCGCGCGAGATCGCGGAGAAGCGCGCGTCGCAGGGGATCTCGGAGGAGGAGCTGGGCGACTACCGGGCTCACCTCGACACGCGCGACGAGCTCGCGAACGCGACCGTCGGCCTGTTCGGCACGGCCGCGGCGTTCGCCCTCGGCGGCTTCGTGTTCTACGCGTTCGACACGCCGAACCCGCCGCCGCTGCCCGCGCGCACGGACCCCGCGCCCGCGCGCACGGGCGGCCCGATGCTCGAGCTCTCGGCCGCGCCGATCCTCGGGCCGGGGCTCGGCGGCGCGGGGCTCGTCGGCCGGTTCTGGTGAGGGCACCGAAGAGCCCCGGGCCGCTCAGGGCGGCCATCGCGAGCTAGCGGCGGTATCTGGGAGGAGGTCGACCCGAGCGACGCGCGGCGCGGCGCCGGCGCCGCGGGCCCGCGGGGGAGGCGTCGAACGACGCCTTCGCCCCGCGCGCCCGCCTTCGCTCGATCAGTTGGGGAACCCGTCGAACTGGCAGGTCAGGCTGCAGCCGTCGCCGCCCGTGCGGTTGCCGTCGTCGCACGCCTCGTAGGTGCTCTGCAGCTTGCCGTCGCCGCAGTACGGGCCGTAGACGCAGCCCGGCGCGCACTTGCCGTAGCCGCCGGTGTTGTTGCCGTCGCCGTCGTCGCACTGCTCCGGGCCGTTGCGGATGCCGTCGCCGCAGCGCGGGCCGAGCTGGCAGCGCGGGCCGCACTGGCCGTAGCCGCCGTCGTTCTTGCCGTCGTCGCACTGCTCGCCGGGCTGGACGACGCCGTCGCCGCACTGCCCGCCGAGGCGGCAGTTGTTGCTGCAGCCCGTCGCCTCGTTCGGGGGATCGCACTGCTCGCCCCACTCCTCGTCGACGCGGCGGTCACCGCACTTCGCCGCCGGGCTGCAGTCGGGCATGCAGCTCCCGTAGAAGCCGTCGTTCACGCCGTCGTCGCAGGTCTCGGCGCCGTTGACGCGGCCGTCGCCGCAGTACGGCCCGTACTGGCAGAGCGCATCGCACCCGTCGTATTCGCCGCTGTTCTTGCCCTCGCCGAGATCGCAGTCCTCCTCCACGGGCTGGACGATGCCGTCACCGCAGCGCGGCCCGAGGATGCACGAGGGGCCGCACTTGCCGTACTCGCCGTCGTTGATCCCGTCGTCGCACTCCTCGCCGAACTGCGGCTGGATCACCCCGTCGCCGCAGTGCGCGCCGAGCCGGCAGCTCACGCAGTTCGGGTCGGTCGCGCTGTCGCAGTCCTCGCCCCAGTCCGCGTCGACGCGGTTGTCGCCGCACATCGGCGCCGGCGTGCAGCCCGGCGCGCAGGTGCCGTAGGTGCCGTCGTTCACGCCGTCGTCGCACGCCTCGGCGCCGTTCCTGATGCCGTCGCCGCAGTACGGCCCGTAGTCGCAGGTCGCGGTGCACCCGCCGTATCCGCCGGTGTTCTGCGCGCTGCCGAGATCGCAGTCCTCCTCGCCGGGCTGGACGATGCCGTCGCCGCAGCGCGGCCCGTAGAGGCACGAGAGCCCGCACTGGCCGTACCCGCCGTCGTTGACGCCGTCGTCGCACTCCTCGCCGAGGTTCGGCTGCGTGATCCCGTTGCCGCACTGCGCGGGGAGCCGGCAGCTCACGCAGCTCGGGTCAGCCAGGTTGTCGCACTCCTCGCCCCACTCGGTGTCGACGCGGTTGTCGCCGCACCTCGGGGCCGGCGTGCAGCTCGCGTCGCAGGTGCCGTAAGCGCCGTCGTTGACGCCGTCGTCGCACCCCTCGGCGCCGTTCCTGATGCCGTCGCCGCAGTACGGACCGTAGTTGCAGGTCGCGGTGCACCCGCCGTACCCGCCGGTGTTCTGCGCGCTGCCGAGGTCGCAGCGCTCTTCCTCGGGCTGGACGATGCCGTCGCCGCAGCGCGGCCCGTAGAGGCACGCGAGGCCGCACTGGCCGTACCCGCCGTCGTTGACGCCGTCGTCGCACTCCTCGCCGAGGTCCGGCTGCGTGATCCCGTTGCCGCATTGCGGGGGGAGCTGGCAGTTCAGGCAGTTCGGGTCGGCCGCGTTGTCGCACTCCTCGCCCCACTCGGTGTCGACGCGGTTGTCGCCGCACCTCGGGGCCGGCGTGCAGCTCGCGTCGCAGGTGCCGTAAGCGCCGTCGTTGACGCCGTCGTCGCACCCCTCGGCGCCGTTCCTGATGCCGTCGCCGCAGTACGGGCCGTAGTTGCAGGTCGCGGTGCACCCGCCGTACCCGCCGGTGTTCTGCGCGCTGCCGAGGTCGCAGCGCTCTTCCTCGGGCTGGACGATGCCGTCGCCGCAGCGCGGCCCGTAGAGGCACGAGAGCCCGCACTGGCCGTACCCGCCGTCATTGACGCCGTCGTCGCACTCCTCGCCGAGGTCCCGCTGCGTGGTCCCGTCGCCGCAGTGCTCGCCGCGCTGGCAGCGCACGCAGTTCGGGTCGGTCGCGCTGTCGCACTCCTCGCCCCAGTCGGCGTCGACGCGGTTGTCGCCGCACATCGGCGCCGGCGTGCAGTTCGGGTTGCAGGTGCCGTAGAAGCCGTCGTTGACGCCGTCATCGCACCCCTCGGTGCCGTTCCTGAGGCCGTCGCCGCAGTACGGCCCGATCTGGCACTCGAGCGTGCAGCCGCCGTAGCCGTTCGCCGTGTTGCCGGCGCCGAGATCGCACGCCTCGTACGGCGCGTCGACCGCGCCGTCGCCGCACCGGGGCGGGGCCACGCACCCCGGCGCGCAGGCGTTCGAGGCGTTGGCGTACGCGCTGTTGTTGACCCCGTTGTCGCAGGTCTCCATGCCGTTCCTGACGCCGTCGCCGCAGTACGGACCGAGCTGGCAGTTGTTGCACTGGCCGTAGCCCGTCCCGTTCTCGGTGCCGTCGTCGCACTCCTCGCCCGGCGTCACGACCGGCGGGTCGACCCCGCACTGCGGCGTGCACACCGACGCGCCGGCGCTGAAGCCCGACAGCGTGAGCTGGTAGTTCGACCCGGTGACGTGGCGCTCGGCCTGGAACACCGCGATCTCGTAGACCTTGCCCGGCTCGAGGTTCAGGTCGACCTCGTAGGGGTTGCGGGCGTCTGCCGGGCAGACGTTCTGGTCGCAGGGGGTCACGCGGGCGTCGCCGTTGTCCAGGATGGTCACGCTCTCCTGGAGCTGCCCGTGGATGCCGCCGATGTCCGCGGTCAACGTGTTCTTGATGAACACCCAGACGTCGTCGTCACCGAAGAAGGTGAGCACCGGATCGGCCGCAGCGCCGTTTGGCGTGAACTGGAACCAGTACCGGACCTCGCTCGTGAAGTAGTAGTTGTGCGAGGGGTTGCTCTGCTGCGCCTTCTCCAGCCCGGCGGAGACCAGGTTGTCGAGCACGGGATCGCCGTTCGGCTGGGTGCGATCCACGGGCCAGAACGGGTTCCGCTGGTACACGTACCTGCCGGCGTCCGGGAGCAGCTCGATGGTGGTGACGAGCGTCCTGTTGTACGTCGGGTTGTCCCGGTACCACCACTGGAAGTTGTTCTGCCCCGTGGTCCAGCCGTTCGCGTCGCTCGGCGTGACGAAGCCGGGGCCGAACCTGCTCACGGGCTTGCCGTCGGCGTCGAGGGTCGTCTGGACCGTGCGGTCGGTCTGAATGCCGCTGGCGTTGCTGGGCGCGATCTCGAAATCGAAGTGCCCGACGAGGCTGTCCGTCAGGTTGTTGTCGCACGCGGTGTTGCTGACGCTGCGGTCGTACGAGGTCGGGCACCAGCCGATGAAGTCGCGGATGACCATCGGCAGCCGCATCTCGCTGGACTGAACGGTGCAGGTGTAGCCCGGCTCGATCGTGCACGTCGCGGAGCAGCCGTCGCCGCTCACGGTGTTGCCGTCGTCGCACGCCTCGGTGGTGTCGCCGGGCAGGAGCATGCCGTCGCCGCACTTCGAGATGCACGCGCCGCCGCTGCAGTCCGGCTCGCCCTTGCAGTCCGGCGTGCAGCCGTCGCGCCAGTTGCCGTTGCCGTCGTCGCAGGCCTCGGTGCCCTCGCGGATGGCGTTGCCGCAGACGGAGAAGCCCGTGCAGTCCTGGGGCTCTCCGTCGTCGCAGACGCTCCCGGGCTCGATCCGGCAGTTCTCGTCGCAGCCGTCGTCCGAGAAGGGATTGCCGTCGTCGCACTGCTCGGCGCCGTTCTTGAACCCGTCTCCGCAGACGGTCTTGCAGGGGAACCCGACGCGCGAGCAATCCCACCCATCCTCGATCGTCTGGCAATCGGCGCTGCAGCCGTCCCCGCTCGCCGGGGGCTGCTGCCCGTCGTCGCACACCTCGGTGCCGCTGATCTTGCCGTCGCCGCACACGGGCGGCGCCGGCGGGTTGCAGCGCCCACCGCCCGGCGGGCACGTCCAGCCGACCTCGATCTTGCACTGCGGCGTGCAGCCGTCGCCGCCGACAGGGTTCTCCCCGCCGCCGTCGTCGCACTGCTCGCCGAGCTGCACCGTGCCGTCGCCGCAATAGGTCCTCACGGTGCAGGGCTGGCCGGGCTTGCAGATCCAGCCCTGCTCGAGCCGGCAATCCGCCGTGCAGCCGTCGCCCGACGCGGAGCCGCCGTCGTCGCACTCCTCGCCGTTGTTCACCCGCCCATCGCCGCACTGGAAGACGAGGACGCAGGCGTTGCCGGGCTCTGGGCACACGTACGCCGGGTCCACCGTCTTGCAATCCGCGCTGCAGCCGTCGCCACCCGCGGTGTTGCCGTCGTCGCAGAGCTCGCCGGGGTTCACGACGCCGTCGCCGCACCGGAACAGGAGCACGCAGGGCTGACCCGGGGTCGGGCAGCTGTAGAAGGACTCCTGCCGGCACAGGCTCGAGCAGCCGTCGCCGCCCGCGGTGTTGCCGTCATCGCACTGCTCGCCGGTCTCCTTGAGGCCGTTGCCGCAGGCCGGCAGCCGGGTGCACGGCTGACCGGGGCGGCTGCACTGATACCCCGCCTCGCGCATGCAGTCCGCGCTGCAGCCGTCGCCGCTCACGGTGTTGCCGTCCTCGCACTGCTCGCCGTCGTTCACGCGGCCGTCGCCGCACCAGTAGTTGAGGGTGCAGGGCTGACCCGGCGTCGTGCACGTGTAGATCGGGTCCACCCCGCTGCAGTCGGCGCTGCAGCCGTCGCCGCCCACGGCGTTGCCGTCGTCGCAGACCTCGCCCGGGCTGAGCACGCCGTCGCCGCACCGGATCAAGAACTCGCAGGGCTGGCCCGGGGTCGGGCAGGTGTAGAAGGCCTCCTGCCGGCACAGGCTCGAGCAGCCGTCGCCGCCCGCGGTGTTGCCGTCATCGCACTGCTCACCGGTCTCCCTGAGGCCGTTGCCGCAGACAGGCAGCCGGGTGCACGGCTGGCCGGGGCGGCTGCACTGATACCCCTCCTCGCGCATGCAGGTGGCGCTGCAGCCGTCGCCGCTCCGGGTGTTGCCGTCCTCGCACTGCTCGCCGTCGTTCACGCGGCCGTCGCCGCACCAGTAGAGGCGGGTGCAGGGCTGACCCGGCGTGGGGCACGTGTAGATCGGGTCGATCGCCTTGCAATCCGCGCTGCAGCCGTCGCCGCCCACGGTATTGCCGTCGTCGCAGACCTCGCCCGGGTTGATCGCGCCGTCGCCGCACCAGTAGAGGAGGGTGCAGGGCCGACCCGGGGTCGGGCAGGTGTAGAAGGACTCCTGACGGCACAGGCTCGAGCAGCCGTCGCCGCTCGCGGTGTTGCCGTCGTCGCACTGCTCGCCGCTCTCCAGGGCGCCGTTGCCGCAGACCGGCAGGAGCTCGCACGGCTGCCCGGGCTTCGAGCACACGAAGCCGGGCTCGCGCATGCAGGTCGCGCTGCAGCCGTCGCCGGAGGCGGGCGGGTCGTCGCCGTCCTCGCACTGCTCGCCGTTGTTCACGCGCCCGTCGCCGCAGCGATAGAGGAGGATGCAGGGCTTCCCAGGCTCGGAGCACGCGTAAAGCGGGTCCAGCGTCTTGCAGTCGGCGCTGCAGCCGTCGCCGCCCTGGGCGTTGCCGTCGTCGCAGAGCTCGCCCGGATCCACCGCGCCGTCGCCGCACCGGATCAGGAGCTCGCACGGCTGTCCCGGCGTCGTGCAGACGTAGAAGGACTCCTGTCGGCAGAGGCTCGAACAGCCGTCGCCGCTCGCGGCGTTGCCGTCGTCGCAGAGCTCGCCGGCCTCCTTGACCCCGTTGCCGCAGACCGGCAGGCGCTCGCACGGCTGCCCGGGCTTCGGGCACACGAAGCCCGCCTCCCGCTTGCAGTCCGCGCCGCAGCCGTCGCCGGCCGTCTCGTTGCGGTCGTCGCACTCCTCGGAGCCGTTCACGCGGCCATCGCCGCAGTCGTAGAGCAGCGTGCACGCCTCGCCCGGCCTCGGACAGACGTACGAGGGATCGACGAAGATGCAGTCGGCGCTGCAGCCGTCGCCGTCCGCGGTGTTGCCGTCGTCGCAGAACTCGCCCGGATCGACCACGCCATCGCCGCAGGCGATGGTCAGCACGCACGGCTCGCCGGGCGTCGGACATGCACAATAAGGCTCGATCTCGCACAGACCGGAGCAGCAATCGCCGGGCAGGCTGTTGCCGTCGTCGCACGCCTCGCTGGCCTGGTTGATCTCGCCGTCGCCGCAGGCGGGCTCCTGGGGCAAGAGGCACTCGGGGGGCGGGTCGTCGACGGCGCAGGGATCGGGCCCGCCGCCGCTTCCGCCGCCGCCGGAGGCGACGCCCGAGCCGAAGTCACTGCCGCCGTCGCCGGAGCTGCTGGAGGTCACGCTCCCCGCGCCGCCTACGCCGGGATCGCCCGTGGTGGAGGGCGCGCCCCCTCCACAGGCGGCGACTATTTGCAGCAATCCCACGGCCAAAGGCAGATAAGACGTTCTCAACCTCACGACACACCTCGACGAACACGAGCGGCTGCGCTCGGGCAGAAAGGCCGACGACCCGTCTCCAGGGTAGCCCGGCCGCCCTTCGCGCCCCTAGACGAAAATCACTTCATCCTGCGCCACTCAGCCGCACCCGCAGGGGCGCCCGTTCGCAGCGGAGTCGGCGGAGCACCGCTGACGAATGACGCGCGTTGCGCGACGCAGCGACGGATGGACACGGTGTTTCATTTCAGCTGCTGGTGCACAGGCGCGCGAGCCAGGCTGGCGGCCCGGTTCGGTCTTGACATTCGCGCTGTGACGGGAGCTCGGAGATGGTTCGTGTCCCAGGGAGGCGCCGAGAGCTCCGCGCCCCGCGGATCCCGGCCGCTGCGCGCTATCCGCCGGCTCGCCTGAGCACGCCGCCGAGGCCCATCCACTCGATGTACGCCCGCTGCACGTCCTCGGTCCTGCGGTTGATCTCCTCCGCGGCGCCGTTGCCCAGCGGGTCGAGCACGGTGCGCAGCGGCCGCTCCCCGGCCGGCAGCTCCGCGAGCTTCAGGATCGCGTCCGCGACCTGCTGCGGGTCTGGCGGACCTTGGCGCTTCATCGTCTCGATCACCGGCTTCCACAGCTCCGCGGCGAGCGCGAAGAGGGCGCCATACTCGGCCGCTCGAGCCTCGTCGGCCTGCATCGCGTTGAGCATCACGCCGGTCGTCGGGAACGCGCCCGGCTCGACGATGGCGACGTCGATCCCGAGCGGCGCGAGCTCGTAACTGATGCACTCGGCCATCGCCTCCAGCGCGAACTTGCTCGCGCTGTAATGGCCGAAGAGCGGCGTCGCGACCCGCCCGACGGCGCTGCTCACGTGGACGAGGAGGCCGCTCTTCTGCCGGCGCATCGCGGGCAGCACGGCGCGGTTGACGCGCACGGCGCCGAGGTAGTTCACCTGAAAGGTGGCCTCGGCCTGCGCCACGGTGAACGCCTCGATCGGCCCCTGGGACAGGACGCCCGCGTTGTTGATCACCACGTCGACGCCGCCCGCCTCGTCGAGCACGCGCGCGACGCCCGCGTCGACCGAGGCGTCGCTCGTCACGTCGAGCTCGATCATGCGGAGCGCGAGCCCCTCGCGCGCGGCGAGCTCCGCGAGCTCGGACGCCGGCCCCGCGTTCTTCGACATGATCGCGCGCATCCCGGCGAAGACGCGGTGTCCCGCGCGGGCGAGGGTGACGGCGGTCGCGCGGCCGAAGCCGCTGCTGGATCCTGTGATGAGGGAACGGAGCTCTCTGGTCATTCTCTCGCTCGCTTTCGAAAGGGGAGCAAGGAGCGTATCGCGCGGGATCCCCCGGTGGAACCGGCGAACGGCGATCGTCGGAATGGCCGCGCGCCGAGATAGTTCCATTGGTTCTGGAGCGGCCGACTCGGCGGATGGCCGGGCGGCGCGATCCACCCACGGATTGGCCGCCTTGACCCCTTCGGGTCGAACCGTATAGTCAGCGAGACGGTCGGGCTGCCCACAAATGGTGTCTGCCGGACTGTCGAGCACACGACCGCCGCCCTGCGCGGGTTGTGGACGTGTGCGCCGTGGTTGCATCGTCCAACATCACATCATCGGAGGTTCGAATGGATCACCTGATTCGGCAGATCGCCCAGGACCGTCTCTGGAAGCAGTGGATCGCGGCCAACACGTCCGGTGCGCCGACCCTCGACGCCGGCTGCATCTCGCGGAAGGAAGGCTGTATCTCGAAGAAGGCCGGCTGCATCTCGCGGAAGGCGGGCTGCATCAGTTGACGGAGCCGCCGGGGCCGCGGGCGTCGCCATCGCCGGCTTCCCGAACCTGTTCACGATCACCGGGCCTGGGAGCCCGTCCGTGTTCAGCAATGCGATCGTCTCCATCGAGCAGCACGTGGAATGGATCGCGGACTGCATCGCGTACCTGCGAGAGCGAGGCTTCGCGTGCATCGAGGCCACCGCCGAGGCGGAGGAGGGGTGGGTCGCGCACGCCAACGAGGTGGCCGACGGCACGCTGTATCCGCTGGCCAGCTCCTGGTACGTCGGGGCGAATATCCCCGGCAAGCCGCGCGTCCTCATGCCCTACGCCGGGGGCGTCGGCGCCTACAGAAAGCGGTGCGAGGCGGTCGCGGCACAGGGATACGAGGGGTTCTCCCTGTCGAGGGCAGGGTAGTTGCGGTTAACCGGGGTGGCCCCTCGTGATGGGCGCGATCGTCGCGGAGGCCGAGCGCGGCGGCCCCGCTCGCCCAGCGCCCCATCGGCGCGGCTCGCTGGCTCGAAGGAAGGCGCGCGAGGGGGACCGTCTGCAGCGCACGGCCGCCGGCTGCCCATCGCCTGGCAACTGTGGTAGCTGACCGCCGTGAACGCCACACACGAACCGTCGTACCTGGTCCCGGAGGCCGTCGTCGCCTTCGACGAGGGCGCGCGGCAGGCGGTCTACGACGTCATCGCCCTGCGGCGCGACGTGCGGCATTTCGAGCCGGGGCGCGCGCTCGACCGGGCTGTCCTGCGGCGCATCCTCGAGGCCGCCCACCTGGCGCCCAGCGTGGGATTCTCCCAGCCCTGGGGCTTCGTCGTTGTGCGTGACGAGGCGCAGCGCGCGCGGATCCGCGAGAGCTTCCTTCGTTGCCGTCAGGCGGAGGCTGCCCGTTTTCCGGAGGGCCGGCGCGAGCAGTACCTCTCCTATCGCCTCGAGGGGATCCTCGAGGCGTCGCTCAACCTGTGCGTCGCGGTCGACCTGAGGCCGCGCGGGGAGGCGATCCTGGGCACGATCGTCCAGCCCGAGGCGGTGCGCGCGAGCGCGTGCTGCGCGGTGCAGAACCTCTGGCTCGCCGCGCGCGCCGAGGGCGTCGGCGTCGGCTGGGTCAGCATCGTGGAGCCCGCCGTCCTCCGCGCCGAGCTGCGCCTCCCGCCGGGCGTGGAGCCGATTGCGTACCTCTGCCTGGGCCACCCCGTCGCGTTCCGGCGGCGACCGATGCTGGAAGAGAGCGGCTGGCGAGCGCGGCGCGCGGTCGATGAGGTCGTCCACGAACATGGCATCTGGCAAGACCGCGACGACGCCGGCACGCCCGCGGCGTGCCGCGCCAGCGAGCCGCCGCGCTCATCGCTCCGCACGACGGCGATCCCACCGCTCGCCGCCGCCGCCATGGAGGCCTCCCGTGCGCACCAGGCCACGCTCGGCCTGCCGGCGGGCAGCCTGGGGCGGCTAGAGCAGCTCGCGGCGTGGTGGGCCGGCGTGCGTGGCGAGTTTCCGCTCCCGTTGCCCGCGCCGGGGCTGGCCGTGTTCTGCGCGGATCACGGCGTCGTCGCGGAGGGCGGGAGCGCTCACCCCTCCTCGGCGACGACGGCGAGGCTCGCGGACGTGATGGCCGGGGGCGCGGCGGTCTCGGCGCTGGCGGCCCGCCACGGCGTGCGGCTCGTCGCGGTCGACGTCGGCCTCGCGGGCGATCTCTCGGCGCTGCCGTGCGCGCCTGTCGTCCCGCTGGCGCCGCGGGTGGTGCGGCGTGGCACAGGGAACCTGCGGCGCGAGCCGGCGATGACGCGCGACGAGGTGGCATGCGCGATGGAGGCGGGCGCCGAGATCGCCCGCGCGCTCGCCGCGGACGGCGTCACGCTCGCGGGCGCCGGCGACATCGGCGTCGGCAACACGACCGCGGCGACAGCCGTCCTGTGCGCCCTCACGGGCGCGCCGCCGGCGAGCCTCGCGGGACCGGGCGCCGGCCTCGACGCGGAGGGCGTCGCGCGCCAGGCCGGCGTCGTCACCGACGCGCTCGCGCTTCACGCGCCCGATCCGGCGGACCCCCTCGATGTGCTGGCGAAGGTCGGCGGGCTGGAGATCGCCGCGATGGCCGGCTTCGCGCTCGAGGCCGCGCGGCTGCGCGTGGGCGTCGTCGTCGATGGGCTGACGGCGTACACCGCGGCCCTCTGCGCCGTCAGGATGGCCCCAGCGCTCCGGCCATGGCTCCTCGCGGTGCACCGCTCGACCGAGCCGGCGGCGGCCCTCGCGCTCACCGAGCTCGGTCTCGAGCCGCTCTTCGATCTGGGACTACGGGTGGGCGAGGGGATCGGCGCCGTGCTCGGGCTGCACCTCGTCGGCGCCAGCGTCTCGACGCTGAGCGGGCTCGACCCTCGTCGCGAGCTCGCGCGCGGCGCCGGCGCTCACGGGGTCGTGGCCTCGGGGTCCGTCTCCGGCGCCGGCTCCTTGTAGAACGCCACGTCGTCGATCCACACGCTGAATTGACGGCTCGCTGCGAAGCGGAACTGGATGGCCCAGATCTTCGTCATGTCGACCGCCTCGAACGCCTGGCCCCAGCCGGACTGCTTGAGGCTGGCGAAGGGCACCTTGATTTGAGTCCAGCAGTTCGTCAGCGAGATGGTCTTGGTGAAGTGATCGCTGCATCCGCCGTCAGCATCGGTGCAGATCTCGCCATCCTGCCAGGTCTGTGCGTCGACGATGTCCACGAGAACCTTGTTGTAGGAGCCTCCGTCGGCGTAGGCAAAGAAGGTGACCCCGCTGAACTCGGAGGCGTCGTAGAGGCCCAGCTGGGACGACGAAGGGCTGTTCAGCTGGAAGCCGAAGAGGGCTCCCCAGCTTTCGAACAAGTCGTCGGCCACCACGTGCGCTGCCAGCGTGCTGTCGCCGCGCGGCGATTCGAGGAGGCTCATCACGAATTGCTCGCCCACTCCGGGCGTTTGCGTCCCCTTGCCATCGTTCGCTACGAACCAGAGCCCTCGCCGTGGGTTCGTTTCATCTTTCACTTCGATGATGAAATGGTCGTCATCTTCCATGTCGTCGATCAACGACAGTTCCAGCGTGGGGTCGCCAAGCGGCGGCTCCGGGCATTCACTCCCGGCTCCTCCACCTCCCGTGTCCGTGCCGCCGGTGCCGCCTTCGCCGCCAGCGCCCCCGCCTCCCGCGTCCGTGCCGCCGGTGCCGCCTTCGCCGCCAGCGCCCCCGCCTCCCGCGTCCGTGCCGCCGGTGCCGCCCTCCCCGCCAGCGCCCCCGGTGTTGCCGTGCGCGACCTCGTATAACTTATCGAAGCCGAAGATCTGGGCACATCCAGCCCCGAGCACCGCAATGAGGCACCCGCCGGTCCACCGCGCAAAAGCCAGCTTGCTGTTCATGGTCATGGAAGGGATCTCCGAGAAGCTTCAGCCAATCACGATAGGACGCTGCGTGCCAGAATGGAAGCGCGTCGGTCGCGACGCGAGCCGCCGCGGCGCGGGCTCGAGACAGCGGCTGGCGGCCCCTCGCCGACCCAGCGCTGCTCAGCCTGTCGAATCAAGGCAGCTCGCCTGCGCGGAGCGACCGTTCCCTACATGATATGTCGGCGTGAGGAAGCCTCCGCCATCGCCTGTCGGCGACTCGGTAGCTCTGGCGAGCTCCGTGGCGACAGCCCTGTGGCGTCGACCGTGTCACGGCGCCCCGGGCGCGCTCTTCTCGACCGCGCATTGCAAACCCATGAGCGCTGGAGTCGCGCGGACACACGGCGCGGAGCGATCGAGCGATGTCGATGAACCGACCGCGTTACCGATCGTGGCGCGGCATCACCGGGTGTTGCCGATCGTGGCGCGGCGTCCGTCAACACGCGCCTTCGGCGCGGCGGCCGCGGGCCGCGCCGGCGAGCGCGAGCCCGAGCAGCGCTGCCTGGACGAGGCATGTCTCGACCGCAGGGTAGATGCCGAGCGCGGTGAATCGAGGGAGCGGCAGCCGGTGGAGCGGCAGCAGCCCGCAGAGCTGGAAGGCGGCCACGGCGCGGCCGGCGAGCGGGACGCACAGCAGACACGCGAGCCAGGCGGGAGGGCTCGTCCAGCGGCGCGCGGCCGCCCGGCTCGCGCGGGTGACCAGCGCCGCGCCGGCGGCGAGCAGCGCGAGCGCGATCGACACCCCGGCCACGGCGGGCGGCGCGACGGGGAGCGACACCCCGAGCGCAGCGTCGAGCGCCGAGAACGCCGCGCCGAAGCCGGCCAGCAGCGCGGCCGCGAACACGGCCGCTCGGCCGCCGCGCGACGGGCCGCCATGCAATGGATCGTGCGAGCTCACCTGCCGCGCGCCGCGCCGCTGGCCGAGCACCGCCGCGCCGGCGAGCGCCGCGAGCGCCGCGAGCGCGAGCGAGATCGTCGCGCCTGCCGTGAGCGTTCGCCAGAAGCCTGCCATGTGCGCGAGCGCCGCCGCGACCCAGGCGGCGAGCGCGAGCAGCAGCGCCGCGCCCGACGCGACGTGGACGACACGCCGGCTCCGTGACGGCGCGGCGGCGGCGAGCGCGGCGAGGAACAGCGCCGCAGCGGCGAGCTCGCGCAGCGCCAAGCGGCTCGAGACCTGGGCCACGAGCCGACCTGGCGCGACTCCGGACCGCGCGAGCGCGACCTCGGCGTAGGTCGCGTCGCGCAGGAGCGTGGCCATGCCCGCGTCGAGCGTGTCTGTCGTCGCGCCTGCCGCGAGCGCCGCTCGAAGGGCGAAGGCGCCGTCGCCGAGGTCGTCCGCGAGCGCCTCCTTCACGGTGCGGACGCTCGCCTCGGCCGCGTCGATGCCGTCGAGCTGGGCCGTGCTGAGCGCCTCGCGCGCGTCGGCGAGCCTGCCCTCGCGCAGCGCGGCGCGCCCCCTGTCGAGCGCGGCGCGGGCGATGGAGAGGGGGTGTGACGCGGCCTCGCCGCCATAGGCGACGCGCCGCCGGAGCTCCGCGAGGAGCGCCGCGTGCCGCTCGGCGGGGATCCCGCGCGCGGAGAGCTCGGCGCGCAGGTCCGCGTCGGAGCGGACCGCGAGCTCGACCATGGAGTAGTCCGGCAGATCGAGCGGCCTCGATCTCTCGCCGGGCTCGGGGTGGTGGAGGCCGACGACGTGGAAGGCGAGGTCCCAGCGGTCGCGGGCGGAGAGAAAGGTGAACGGCACCATGGCCGTGCCGCTGACGCCGAATCGAACCGCGGACTCGACACCGACGGGCGCGAGCTGCTCGGCGATGCTCGCGTCGTGGAAGTTCGCCGGGTGCGGGACCAGGCTCGCCGCGCGCCGGGTATCGGCGTGCCCCGTCGGGCCGTGGCAGATGGCGCAGTTCTCCTGGTAGAGGGCCGCGCCGCGCTCCGCGTCGGGCCGCGAGAGCGGCGCCTCCGCCAGCCGGAAGGCGGACGCGACCCGATCACGCGCGCCCCGTGCCGCGATGGCGACCCGATCCGCGGCGACCTTCGCCTCGACGAGCTCGCGCACGCCGACGATGCCCTGCGCGAGGTCGCCCGCCTCGCTCTCGAGCGCGGACGGCTGGATGCGGGTGGCGACCAGGATCGCCTCGCCGAGCAGCGCCAGCTGCTCGTCATACTCGATGACGCTGGTGACAGCGCCGTTCGCGACGCACCCGCCATAGTCCATGGCGACGTAGCCGAGCACATGGACGAGGCGGCGCGCCTCGACCTCGGCCGGCTCCCCCGGATCCGCCAGCGCAGGGCGCTCGCCCAGGAGCAGGACGGCGGCCATGGCGGCCGCGCTGACCGCCGCCATGGCGGTGAGCCCGGCCGTCGTTGCTCGCGGGATACGCGGGAATGGCGAGAATCGCGGGGTGGAGCCGCCCCGCGCCCGCGATCCAGCGCACACCCCCGTCGCGATCATGCGCCCAGGTCCCGCGCGGAAAGTCAGAAATCGCGATGACACGTATCCCTCATACAATCGAAAAAGAGTTCATGCTAGCTTCCCTCGATCGTGCAGCGACCCCGCTGCTCGACGACAATGCTTTGAGGTCCTCACGATAATCCTGCAGCGGGGCGCGCAGGGGCGCCGCACCAGCTGGCCAGGGAGCAGAAAGGCTTTGCAAGACTGACCTGCCGCTGTCGCGCGAGGCGGCTACGGGCGAAGGCCCCGGCGTCCGTTCTCCGTGCGAGCGTCCGAGCAAGAGCAAGCGGACGCGACGGACGCGACGGACGCGACGGACGCGATTGAACGCCGGGACGACGAGCGCCGACCGTCGGCGCCGGGATCATAGTCAGTGTTGGCCAGTGTTGGCGCTTACTCGACAGTGGCGACGGAATTCTGTTGTGCCTTGAGCGCACCCCGGCAATCGCTGCCCTCTCCGTCGCCGCTCAGAGACAGAGACCGGAGTGGCCTGCCGCCGGCGCGAGGCGCTCCGATTTAAGATGATCTCCCATGTATGGTTTCGGTAAGATGGTAGCAGCGCGTTCACGTCCGATGCGCTGCTCGCGCGCGGCATCAGGCGCGATGCGATCGCTGGCGTGACCGTGCCGGGAAGGCGCCCGGCTCGCCGCATGGCGAGCGTTTGTTGGAGGCAAGGCGGGATGAATCAGCAAGCTCGGAGGGTGAAGCAATGAAATTGAACCCCGGACATCTGGCCGCAGCGTCGGTGGCAGTGACGATGGCGTGGGCCGGCCAGGCGGCCGCCCAGTCGGTGATGAGGCAGCCCTATCTGCAGTCGTTGACGCCCAGCTCGGTCTACGTGGTGTGGACGACCGACGTGGGCACGGACAGTCGCGTGCGCTACGGGACCGATCCGGCGAATCTGACGCAGACGGTGGATCTCGGCGCGCTCGCGACCCAGCACGAGGTGCTCATCGGCGGGCTCACGCCGAACACCCGCTACTACTACAGCGTCGGTACATCGAGCGCGGTGCTGGCGGGCGGCTCCTCCTCCTTCTACTTCGAGACGGCGCCGCCCGTGTCCACGCCGAAGAAGTTCCGGGCGTGGATCATCGGCGACACCGGCTACGGCGGCACGGCGCCCTGGGCGACGCGAGACGCGATGCTGAACGCCGTCGGCGCGTACCGCCCCAACCTGTTCCTGCACATGGGGGACATGGCGTACAACTTCGGCACCACGGAGGAGTTCACCAACGGTTTCTTCAATCAGTACGCGGCGATCCTTCGCAACACGGTCGTGTGGCCGACGTTCGGCAACCACGAGGGCCTGAGCTCCGACTCGGCGACGCAGACCGGTCCTTACTACACCGCCTACGTGCTCCCCGCCGCCGGGGAGGCCGGCGGGGTTCCCTCCGGCACGGAGGCTTACTACTCGTACGACTATGCGAACGTCCACTTCGTCGTCCTCGACGGCTATGGCTCCTCGCGTTACTCGACCGGCGCCATGTCGGCCTGGCTCGCCGCCGATCTCGCCGCGACGGAGCAGGACTGGATCGTCGCGTACATGCACTTTCCGATGTACACGAAGGGCACCCACGACTCGGACGAGGACTGGCTGACCATCGAGCACCGGGAGTTCCTCGCGCCCATCCTCGACGAGGGCGGGGTCGACCTGGTGCTCGCGGGCCACTCGCACAACTACGAGCGCTCGTTCCTCGTGGACGGCGCCTACGATACGCCGACCACGGCGGCCGGGCACATCGTTGACGGGCGCGACGGCAAGCCGCTCGGCGACGGCCCCTACGTGAAGCTCCCTGGCAAGGGGAGCCACGAAGGCGCGGTCCACGTCGTCGCCGGCCACGGCACGTACGTGGGCGGCTCCGGAGGCCACCCGCTCATGTACTTCAACGAAGCGCAGAGCGGCTCGTGCCTCCTCGACGTCGAGGACAACCGGCTCACGGTGTCCAACGTTCGTTACGACGGCGTGATCAGCGATCGCTTCGCGATCGTGAAGGGAACGGCCCTCGACGTCGCGGCGCCCGACGGCGGGGAGCGCCTGCCGCCGGGCGGCATCTTCCCGATCCGCTGGGCGACCGTGGGGAACATCCCCACGGTTCGGATCGAGTACACGACCGACGACGGCGCGACCTGGACCACGATCACGAGCAGCGCCGCCAACACGGGCCGCTACAACTGGGTGGTTCCCTCCATCGACACGACGACGGCCCTCGTGCGCATCTCCGACGCCGAGCACCCGCTGCTCTCCGACGAGAGCAACGCCGGCTTCACGATCCAGAGCCTCCCCCGCACGGCGGTCTACTTCGGTGATTACTGGGTTTACGACGACCTGGGCGTCGACCGGGGTACGGCCTGGCAAAACCTCACGTTCGACGACTCCTCGTGGAAGGGGGGCTGGGGGCAGCTCGGCTACGGCGACGGCGGGGAGGGCACGGCCCTCTACCGGGCCACGCCGTCGTATCCCACCGCCTACTTCCGGAAGATCATCCCGATCGACGGGCCGGTCGCGCAGGCGACCATGAAGCTCATCCACGACGACGGCGTCGTCGTCTGGCTCAACGGCACCCAGGTGGCATCGAAGCGCGTGACCGGCACGGCCTACGGTGACTATGCGTCCGCGGAGTCGCGCGACGACGAGCTCACCACGGTGACGCTCTCCCCGAGCTCTTTCGTGGTCGGAAGCAACATCCTCGCCGTGATGGTCAAGCAATCGGCCCCCAGTTCGACCGATCTGTCCTTCGACATGGAGCTGACGCTCACCTATGCGCCGCCTGGCAGCGGGAGCAGCAGCAGCTCGAGCTCGTCGAGCAGCTCGAGCTCGTCCAGCAGCACGAGCGGTTCGAGCACGAGCAGCAGCACGAGCGGTTCGAGCAGCTCGAGCAGCAGCACGAGCGTATCGAGCAGCACGAGCGCATCCAGCACGAGCACAGGCAGCGTCATGATGACCAGCGCGATGAGCGTGGGCAGCAGCGGGTCGGGCGGCGCCGGCGGCGCTGGCTCCGGAGGCACGCCCGTGTGCAGGACCGTGCAGCGCGGCACCTTCGGCACGGTCTGGGACGCGACGCTCTGGTCGGGCTCGCCGACCTACAAGGAAGGGTCGTACCCGTCGATCTACACGGGCGGAGCCGGCACCGGAGGCTTCCGTACTGCGCTCGTCTGGTTCGACCTCTCGTTCATCCCCGCGGGCGCGCCGGTCTATTCGGCCACCTTGACGATCAATCAGGTGTACAAGGAGCCGGCCTCCACCGTTCGTCTCCATGAGGCCCTCGCGCCCTGGGGCGAGACGACCGTGAGCTGGAACAGCTACAACCAGAGCTGGGAGCCGCTCAGCTTCGCGTCGATCCTCGCCGGCAACGGCGCCGGCGACCGGACCGCCGACCTCACCGACCTCGTGCAGGACTGGGTGAGCGGCGTCCTCCCGAATTACGGGTTCGTGATGGAAGAGGACGCGGCGGGGTCGACGCAGTGGCGGGCCAGCGAAGACACCACGGCGTCGCGCCGCCCGCGCCTCGAGGTCTGCTACGCGGAGTGACCGCGCACGGCAACGCCCCGGCGGGCATCGCCGGCCGACCTCGTCGCCCCCTGCGCGTCCCCGATCTCCGCTCCCTCCCTAGCTGGCGCTGAGCGCCGCGCTGGCCAGCTTGGTTGCGGGGCCCAGCCGCACTGTCTACGCTCGTCCGCCGAACAGCGAGCGACCCGCGAGCGCCGCGGCGGGCTGTCGAGGCCCGCCGCTTTCGCGCGGTGGCGCTGAAGGGAGGGGATCGTCCATGTGCGGCATTGCTGGATGGGTGGACTACGAGCGCGATCTGACGCTGGAGCGCGATGTCCTGCAGACGATGACGGCGACGATGAAGCTCCGCGGCCCGGACGACGAAGGGCTATGGCTCGCTCCGCGCGCGGCCCTCGGGCACCGCCGCCTCGCCATCATCGATCTCGACGGGGGCCGCCAGCCGATGATCGCCGACCAGGACGGCGCGCCGGTGGCCGTGCTCATCTACACGGGCGAGGTCTACAATTTCCGCGAGCTGCGGGGCGAGCTCGAGGCCCGGGGCCACCGCTTCAAGACGCGCAGCGACACCGAGGTCGTGCTCCATGCGTATCTCGAGTGGGGCGCGGGCTTCCCCCGGCGGCTCAATGGAATGTTCGCCTTCGCCCTCTGGGACGTCCGCGCAGAGGAGCTCCTGCTCGTCCGGGATCGGCTGGGCATCAAGCCGCTCTTCTACCAGCAGATCGGCTCGGCGGTGCTCTTCGGCTCGGAGCCCAAGGCGATCCTCGCGAACCCGCTCGCGCCGCCGGTCGTGGACGTGGGCGGCCTGCGCGAGCTCCTCGCCTTCGTCAAGACGCCCGGAGCCTCCGTGTTCCGCGACATGCGAGAGGTCCGCCCGGGCCATGTCGTGCACGTGCGGCGGGATGGGATCTCCGAGCGCCGCTACTGGGCGCTCGAGTCCAGGCCGCACGAGGACGACCTGCAGGCCACGATCCGCGCGGTCCGCGGGCTGCTCGAGGACACCGTGGCGCGACAGCTCATCTCCGATGTGCCCCTCTGCTCCCTCCTGTCCGGAGGGCTCGACTCGAGCGCAGTGACCGCCCTCGCGCAGCGGGCGCTCAGGGCGGAGGGCGCCGGCCCGGTGCGCTCCTTCTCCGTCGAGTTCGCGGGGCACGCCGAGCACTTCACGCCGGACGCGCTGCGGAGCACGCCGGACACGCCGTACGTCGCCGAGGTCGCGCGGCACGTCGGGTCGGACCACGCGGGCATCGTGCTCTCCGCGGCCCAGCTGGCCGACCCCGAGATCCGCGCCGCCGTGCTGCGCGCCCGGGATGTCCCGATCGCCTTCGGTGACCTGGATGCTTCGCTGTACCTCCTCTTCCGCGCCATCCGGGAGCGCTCCACGGTGGCGCTCTCCGGCGAGTCGGCCGACGAGATCTTCGGCGGATACCTCTGGTTCCACGATCCGGACACGGTGGCGGCAGAGACGTTCCCCTGGATCGCCATGCGCATGAAGATCCAGGGCGCGAGCGCCGCCGCTCAGCTGCTCTCCCCCGCGCTCCTCGCGCAGATCGACCTTCAAGGCCACGTCGCCGCGCGCTACCGGGAAGCCCTCGCCGAGGTCCCGCGCCTGCCGGGCGAGGAGGGCGCGGAGCGGCGCATGCGGGAGATAGGTTATTTGCACATGACGCGGTTCCTGCCGATCCTGCTCGACCGCAAGGATCGCATGAGCATGGCGACCGGCCTCGAGGTCCGGGTCCCGTTCTGCGACCACCGGCTCGTGGAGTACGTCTTCAACGCGCCGTGGTCGATGAAGACCTTCGATGGGCGCGAGAAGAGCCTGCTGCGCGCCGCGTCCGAGGATCTCCTGCCGCGCTCGGTGCTCGACCGTCGCAAGAGCCCGTATCCGGCGACGCAGGATCCAGCGTATGCCGAGCGGCTCCGAGGCCAGCTCGCGGGGCTCCTCGCCCGGAAGGACGCGCCGGTGCTGCCGCTCCTCGACATGGCTCGCGCCCGCGCCGTCGCCTCGGAGTCCGGAGGAGCGGTCGATGAGCTCGCCCGGTCGAGCATGCAACAGGTCCTCCTGCTCGACGACTGGCTGACCCGTTATCGGATCAGGCTCGCTCTCTGAGCCGCCGCGGCGGGCGCGACCGCGGCCGCGCCCGGCGGGCAGGCTCGCGCCGTCCGTGAAGGGATCGTCGGTGAAGTCCTTCGACGCTTATGGCTCCTCCACCGGCGACAGCTGGACGACCGCGACGCTCGGGGAAAAATCGCTCTCTGGCAATGTCGAGTTCGCGCTCACGTGCAAGGGCAAGAACTCCTCGTCGTCCGGGTACGATCTGAAGGTCGACTACATCGAGCTCGTGCCGGTGGGCGGCGGCGACGCTGGCGGGAGCTCGGGCGGCGGCACCACGACGGCGGGGAACGGCGGCGTCGTCAGCTCGACGATCATCGTGAAGGCGGGCGAGACGTTCGACGGCGGCGGCAAGCGGTACATCGCCGACAAGAACACGCTCGGGGAGGTAGTGCAGTCATTTGAACATGAAGGCGGGAAGAAAACCTGAATGATCTTCCCGCCTTCCCGCCTTCATGTGGACCCTCTCGGGGCAAATGACCGCACCACCCTCGGGGACGGCAGCCAGGCCGAGGACCAGAAGCCGGTGTTCAGACTCGAGGACGGCGCGAAGCTGAAGAACGTGGTCCTCGGCGCGCCGGCGGCCGACGGCATCCACACGTACGGCAACGTCACGCTCGAGAACATCGTCTGGGAGGACATCGGCGAGGACGCCCTGACGGTCAAGAAGTCCGGCACGGTGGTGCTGAACGGCGGCTCCGCGAGGAACGGCGACGACAAGGTGTTCCAGATCAACGCGGCCAGCACGTTCAAGGTGTCGAATTTCACGGCGCAGAACGCGGGCAAGTTCATCCGGCAGAACGGGGGGACGGACTTCAAGGTCGACGTCTTCATCGACCGGTGCGACATCATCGAAGATGAAGGAGTCCATCTTCAGGACGGACAGCAGCAGCAGCGTGACGATGACGAACACCCGCTACAGCGGCATCGGCAAGGCGCTCTTCATGGGCGTGAGCTCCTCGAAGATCACGACGTCCAACAACACGCAATACTGACCCGGCGGTTCTGCACATTTCCGCCAGAGCAGGAGCGTCCTCGCGGGCGCTCCTGGGCGCTCTTGCGCGGTGTCAAGGGTCAAGGGCCCTCCGCTCCGCCTCTACCTCTCTGGCGAGCTGGCGAGAGACCTGGAGCGATGTGTCGCGCCAGGTGCGCTCATGTCAACGTTCACATTTCTCAATCACTCACTGTTTCGGGAAATATACCGCTAAATTGCGGATCTTTGTCGCGAGGGGAGAAGCGACTGTCATCGCGATAGGAACGCCGGTGTGGCATCATGCGCCAATGCGTACCATCATGGATAGGCTCACACGTAGCGCTCGATACCTCGCCTTTGCGGCCATGCCGTTCGCCATCCTGAACTGCTCCAGCGACGATCCCGATGTGTCGGGGGACGGCGGGGGGAGCGCGGCGAGCACCGGCTCCCCGAGCGCCAGCAGCAGCAGCGCCAGTAGCAGCAGCGCCGACAGCTCGAGCTCGAGCGGAGGCGACCCTGCGACCACCACGACGTCGGGGGCAGGAGGCAGCGGAGAGGGTGGCGCGACGGGAGCAGGCGGAAGCGGAGAGGGCGGCTCGGGAGAGGGCGGCGCGCCCTCCGAGGAGTTCGCGCTCGCGAGCACCAATCACGAGGAAGGGGCGAAGTTCGCCGACAAGTACACCTGCCAGACCGCCGGCTTCCAGAACAGCGTCATGCCGGAGCTCCACTGGACCCCGGGGCCTGCGGGCACGAAGAGCTACGCCATCACCTTCATCGATGTCACCCTGGCGCACGCGACGCCGTCGCAGCCCAACGGCTATCACTGGGTTCTGTACAACATTCCTGCCACCACCACCTCGCTGCCCGAGGGGTTCAAGCAGGCGGACGCGACGCAGCTCGGCGCCAAGCAGAACTCGAATTACCTCGGGCCCTGCCCCAATTACGGCACCAGCACCGGCACGAAGACCGACACCTACGAGTTCACGATCTACGCGCTCGCCGAGGAATCGATCACGATCACGGGCACCGGCACGGCTGCAGTGAGGGACGCGGAGACCAAGCTCGAGGCGAAGCACCTCGAGAGCGCGAAGCTCACCGGCACGTCCAACGCGTTCTCGACTCGATGAAGCGGTAGCTGCTTTCTCGGTCCTGAAGCATCCTCTCGAATCTTTCGAGAAGATTCACTGGGAGGCGGGGAGTGAAATCCCATGATTTCCCTGTCTCCCCGCCTCCCTGTTCAAATTTTCTCTTCCCCCAAATGCCAACAAAATGAGGAGATTTGTCAGCTCTACGGCCTGACCCGGGGTCGCAGGTGCGATGTCTCGATGACCGTCGTCGGACGCGCAGCGCCTGCCGACTCGAGCCGCCCGTCAATCAGAGGCGGGCTCCCGGCGGCGGCCCTCCGGACGCTTCGGGGCCTGCTGCGGGGAAGACAGGCTCTCTGCCAGCTTGCCGCTCCCCTGTTCGATCAGCTTCTTCTCGTACCAGGGCCGCGTGGCCTGCGCGCGAGCGAGGTAGGCGAGCGCG
Organism: Sorangium sp. So ce281; assembly: GCF_051527395.1. Taxonomy (NCBI): domain Bacteria; kingdom Pseudomonadati; phylum Myxococcota; order Polyangiales; family Polyangiaceae; genus Sorangium; species Sorangium sp. So ce281. The sequence continues at coordinate 6,450,268 of NZ_CP150322.1, read as the reverse complement.
ATGACGCCGAGGAGCGGCAACGCGGCGTAGGCCACGGAGTGGGCCGTCACGTCGGGGCCTATCGCGCTGGCTGAGTTCCACGAGGGGACATGACGCGCCTTCACCGTCTCGCCCTCGCGGAGGCGCGCGAAGGCGCCGTGGGGCACCTCGTCGGAGAAGGCGGCGCCGTCCGCGCCCCGCATCGTGACCTCGAACCGGATGTGGTCGCCGTCCTCGCGCTCCTGGAGCTGCGTCACGCGGACGTCCACCGTCTCGCCCAGCCAGCGGCGCGCGTGGAAGGCCGCGAACGCCATGTTGAACACGAGCGACGCGACGGCCGCGGCGACGGCCCACCGCTGGTGGAGCGCCGCCCTGCGCGCGAACCGCTCGCCGAGCGGCTCGGACGAGAGGAGCATGCGCCCCCCGGACGGGGGCGCGAGCAGGTATCCCTGCGCCTGCCCGCGGTACCCTTGGGCCTGCGCCTCGGGATCGGGCGCGCGCCGGAGCTCGCCGATCGCGAAGACCCTCTCGCCTGGAATGAGCTCGGCCACGCGGACGCGCCGGGTGAGATCGACCCGGATCAGCCCGTCGAGCGCGTCGACGAGCTGCACGTCCTCGCCCGGCTCGACCCGGATGCGCGCGCCGGACGCGTGGCGGAGATAGAAGGGGTGGACACGGACCTTGCGGCCGGTCTCGGCCCACTGGTGGGTCCAGACCCCGGAGGTCTCGGACTCGGACCCCTCCTGCTCGACCTCGACGCGCACCGCCACGTCCGCGCCTTGCTCCCGCTCGACGATGCCCACGACGACGGCCTCGCCGGGCGCGAGCGCGGCGCCGGGCATGAACGAGGCCTCGGCCTGCGCGGCGGCGCGGCGCTGCCGGCGCGAGAGCCGGAGCGCGAGCGCCGCGAGGGCGAGCAAGCCGCCCGTCGCGACGCCGTCGACCAGGAGCGACGACAGCCCGGCGTCGAGGTGGTATCGGCTCGCGAGCAGCCAGATCCGGGGTTCCATGGCCCGCCATGAGAGCGCAAACCGGCGCACCCGTGCGAAAAACCCGGCGCGCGCCTACCTTCCGGAGGAACGATGCCTGCCACGCCGCCTCCCTTCCGCGTCCACGCGCCTGACACGGCGGGGCCGATCGTCGTCGAGGTCCCGCACGCGAGCCTCGCCGTGGACGAGCTCGCGGCGCGCTTCACGCGCGTGCCGGAGCGCGCCCTCGCGGCCGACGCGGACGTCGCGGCGGACGCGCTCTTCGGCGACGTCGCGCTCGAGGGGGCCGCGCTCGTCGTCGCGACGGTGAGCCGCTTCGTCATCGACCTCAACACGGCCCCGCGCGTGCCCACGCCGTACGAGGACAAGCTCCCCTACGGGCTGCGGGAGGTGCGGCGGCGCTCCGCGAGCGGCGAGCAGTGGCTCGAGAGCCCGCCACCCCGCGCGGAGGTCGAGCGCCGCGTCCGCGACGTGTTCGAGCCGTACCACGCGGCGATCACCGCGCGCCTCGCCGACGCGCGCGCGCGCCACGGCGTCGCGATCCTTGTCTCCGGGCACACGTACCCCGACGTCATGTTCCCGGGCGCGGCCGACGTCGTGCTCGGGACCCGGCGCGGCGAGAGCGCGGTGAGCTGGGCGCGCGACGCGGTCGCCGAGGTCGCGCGCGCGCACGGCCTCTCGCTCGCGCTCGACGATCCCTTCCCGGGCGGCCACGCGCTCGAGCGGCACGCGCGCCGCGACGAAGGGATCCACGCGCTCCAGATCGAGATCGCCCGCAGGCTCTACTGCGACGCGCGCACCCTCGCCCTCCGCCCGGACGACGTCGCGCGCCTTCGCGGCTTCACCCGCAGCGTCATCGCCGCGCTCACGAGTGCAGCCGCGCGATAACGCGGCACGCATACGGTACGGCCGCTGCGCGCACACGGTACGCGGCGCACGCGCGGTGAGGGTGCGGCGCACGCGCGGTGAGGGTGCGGCGCACGCGCGGTGACGGCGCGGCGACGGCGCGGCACACGAGCGCAACGAGCTCGGCAGGCGCGCGCCGTCGAGCCCGCGCCGATCGGCGAACGTCGCACAGGTGCGCGCTCGTCCCACCACCGGATCCGCTGTTCCACAGCACTCTCGTGGCGCATGCGGACGTTGACTCCGCGACGCGATGCACGGAGATTCCGCCCTCAACACCAGGCCAGGGATGGGGAGGCTCTCCATGCGCCCAGACGGTTTCTCGCTCTCGTGCTCCGCGCTCGCCAGCGTCGCTTTCATCGGTTTCCGCGGTACGGAGCACGTCTCGCAGCCGTACGAGTTCGAGCTCTTCTTCTCCGTCCCGACGAGCACCGATGTGCGCAAGGCAGTGGGCGAGCGGGCGACGGTGCGCGCGAGCCGCGGCGACGGGAAGGACCCGCTCGTCGTGCACGGCGTCATCGCGAGCGTTCGCCTCTTGCACCAGAACGCGGATCGGGCGCTGTACCAGGCGCTGCTCGTGCCGAAGCTCTGGTTCCTGCGCCACTTCTGGCGCAGCCACGTCTTCACGAACCAGCCCGTCAAGGAGTTCCTCTCGGCGACGCTCCAGAACGGCGGGCTCGCGGCGAGCGACTTCCGCTTCTCGATCAACGACGGCGACTACCCGGTCGAGGAGTTCGTCGCGCAGTACCGCGAGACGCACCTCGCGTTCTTTCACCGGTGGCTCGAGCGCGAGGGCCTCTATTACTTCTTCGAGCACCCGGAGGACGGGCCCGGCGAGGTGCTCGTCATCGTCGACGACCGCGGGCTGCACGACGACTTCCCGGGCGGCGGGGTCGTGCGCTACGTCCCGCTCTTCGGCGACGACGTGACCGCGCCGCCGGGCCTGCACCAGATCGAGCAGAACGTGCAGTGGCTGCCGAAGACGGTCACCATCGCCGACTACAACTACGCGAACCCGTCCGCGTCGGTGAAGGGCGAGAGCAGCATCACCGCGAACGGGGTGGGCGCGATCCGCGAGTACGGCTTCCGCGTCTTCGTGCAGAGCGACGCCGAGCGCCTCGCGCAGGTGCGCGCGCAGTCGATCGGCTGCCGCGAGGTGACCCTGCGCGGGAGCGGCGACGCGCTCGGGCCGCGGGCCGGGTACCGGTTCTCGCTGGACGATCAGCCCGCCGAAGTCGTCGACCAGTGGCTCGCGCTCGAGGTGCAGCACAGCGCGTCGATCGCCGGGATCACGCCCGAGATCGCGCGGCTGACGGGGCTCTCGGGCAAGGACATCTACGCGATCAAGCTGCTCGCGATCCCGGCCGACGTGCAGTTCCGCGCGCCGCAGGCGACGCCGTGGCCGCGCATCTACGGGTTCGAGAACGCGATCGTCTGCGGCCCCGCCGACAGCCAGTACGCGCAGATCGACGCCGACGGCCGCTACCTCGTGCGCTTCGAGTTCGACACGAGCGGCCTGCCCGACGCGCGCATCTCGACGCGGGTGCGCATGATGCAGCCGCACGGCGGGACGACCGAGGGCTTCCATTTCCCGCTGCGCAAGGGCACCGAGGTGATGATCGCCTTCCTCGGCGGCGACCCGGACCGGCCCTTCATCGCCGGCGTCGTGCCCAACGCGCACCGGCCGAGCGTCGTCGCGGAGCGCAACCTCAGCCAGAACATCATCCGGACCGGGAGCGGCAACCAGCTCGTGCTCGAGGACGAGCAGGGCAAGGAGTTCATCTTCCTCCACACGCCGAACAACCGCACCGGCATCTACATGGGGACGCCGAGCGGCAACCACGGCTCGGTCTACACGGGCGACGGCGACAAGCAGGTCGGCACGTTCCTGTCCCCCGAGAACGCCGACCCGGCCATCGCCGGCAGCAGCCTCGTCGACGTCACGTTCAGCTATCTCGAGACGACCTCGGGAGACGGCGGCTCATGGATCGGCGGCGACTCCTGGGAGAACGTCAGCGGCAACAAGTTCAGCATGGTGGTCTGCAACCTCTGGGCGGGCATCGGCGGGACGTACACGCTCCAGGTCACCGCCGCGGCGGAGGAGACCTACTACGCGACGCGCACGACCACGATCAAGACGGGCCGCGTGGACACCGTGGAAGCCGGCGGCATGAAGCAGACGATCACCGACGGGATGACGCTGACCATCACGAGCGGCGGGATGAAGCACGACGTCCACGGCAAGTTCGAGCAGACGATCGAGCCGGAGGGCTCGTCGACGGTGACCGGGCCGTGGATGCACAAGGTCACGGCCGAGAACTTCGACGACTACAAGAGCTGGAAGACGGAGGTCGCCACCACCTGGAAAGGCCACTTCGGCGGGGACGTCGACCTGAAGTCCGACACGAACTTCCTGATCAAGGCGCCCAACGCGAAGATCACGGCCACCAACCTGAAGTGGGAGGTGCTCGGGCTGACGTTCGACCTCACGCCGAGCAAGCACGAGCTCTACTTCTACAAGGGCGCGACCGGCGTCATCAAGACGGACCACGCCGCGCTCGCCCAGCAGGCCTACTTGCTCAAGCTCGAGACGTCGTTGATCAAGCTCGACTACTTCGCGTTCGACAAGAAGGCCGTCGGCGCGAAGATGGATCAGTTCGGCACCTACCTGAAGCAGCAGGCGATCGCGCTGACCCTCGCGGGGGTCATCGCGTGGAACAGCGCCTTCACGAAGATCTGAGCGCGGATGCGAGTCGTCAAACCCCTCAAGGTCCCGGCGCTCACGCGCGTCGTCGAGGTCGCGCGGCGCCTCAGGTTCCACGTGGGCGCCATGATGGCGTTCCCCCTCGACGCGCCGCGCGCGCTCGTCGATGAGATGTCGTTCTGGCAGGCTGCGACGGCGGCGCTCGGGAGCCTCCCGCTCGACGACGGCATCACGAAGGCGCGCGGCGAGCTGCTCGTCGCGGGCCGGTGCTACGCCCCGGAGGGCCGCCGCGTCGGCGCGTCGTTCGTCCGCGCGCGGCTCGGCTCCGTCGACAAGCGCCTGGCCGTGCTGGGCGATCGGTACTGGAGCGGCCACGGCTTCACGGAGCCGGAGCCGTTCTCGGAGATGCCCATCGACTGGGCGCGCGCGCTCGGCGGGCCGAAGGACGCGGCGAACCCCTACGGGAAGGGGATCGAGGAGATCGAGCGCGGCGGGCAGCGCGCCCGGCCGCTGCCGAACGTGGAGCACTACGGCGCGCTGATCCGCTCGCCCGGCGACCGGCCGGGCCCGGCGTCCTTCCTCGCGATGGACGTGACGTTCGCCCAGCGCCGCGCCCGCGCGGGGACGTACGGCGCGGACTACGCCGAGAAGTGGGCGCCCGGCCTGCCGCCCGACGTCGATCCCGCCTTCTTCAACGTCGCGCCGAGCGATCAATGGCTCGCCGAGCCGCTCCGCGGCGACGAGGCGTTCCTCGTGGAGAACATGCACCCGACGCGCCCGCGCATCGAGGGCGCGCTCCCCGGCCTCGCCGCGCGCGTGCTCGTCACCCGCCGCGACGCGAGCGGGGAGGCGTTCCAGGAGCTGCCCGTCCGCTGCGACACGGTGTGGCTCTTCCCCTCGGCCAACCTCGGCGTCGTGATCTTCCACGGCTCGATGCCCGTGGCCGACGACGACGCTGGGGAGATCGTCGATCTCGTCGTCGCCTGCGAGGAGATCGGCCGCCCCCGGCCGATCGAGCACTACCGCGAGGCGCTCGCCCGGCGGATCGACAAGGACCGGGGCTCGATCGCGTCCCTCAGCGACAGCGATCTCATGCCGCCGCGCGAGTCGGGCGTCGCCGCGAACGTCGCCGGCATCGAGATGGTGCAGTGGCTCAAGAGCGAGAACCTCGCCACGCAGAACCTGCGGCGCGGCGCGGAGCGGGAGCGCGAGCGCCGCCGCGAGGAGCTGCTCGCGGACGGCATCGACCCGGCCCGCTTCGGCCTCGACGCGCCGCTGCCGGAGGAGGAAGCGCCGCCGCCGGTCGACGATCTCGACGCGCTGGTGACGTACCTCGACGCGGCGTCGCGGAAGATGGAGGAGGAGAAGGCGCGGGCCGAGCGCCTGAAGAAGGAGGCCGAGGAGCGCATGAAGGCGCAGGCCGCCGAGATGGACGTGTCCGAGGAGGCGCTCCGGCGCGGCCAGACCGGGGAGGAGCCGCCGGGCGGCCCGCCGCGCTTCTCGGCCAAGGCGCAGCTCCAGCAGTACGCGGAGCTGGCCGAGGCGGCGCGCCTCGGCGGCGTGCCGAACCTCGAGCTGGAGGCGATGCTCGCGGATCCAGGCTTCCCCGAGCAGCTGCTCCGCCTCGAGCAGGCGGCGCGCGAGGGCTACCGCGGCTCGGCGCACCTGAGGTCCGCGGCCCTGCCGATGACCGCCGAGGCCTCGCAGATGGCGCGCGTCGTCATCGACGCGGCGCGCGAGGCGGGCGAGCCGCTCGACGAGCGCGACCTCACCGGCGCCGACTTCCGCGGGGTCGACCTGCGGGGGATGCGCTTCGCGCGCGCGTTCCTCGAGGGGGCCGACCTGCGCGGCTGCGACCTCTCGGGCGCCGTGCTCGAGGGCGCGGTGCTCGCGAAGGCCGACCTCTCTGGCGCGAACCTCACGGGCGCGCGGCTCCGGGGCGCGAACCTGGGCAAGGCGAACCTCGAGGGCGCGGTGTTCGACGACGCCGATCTGACCGAGGCCGTCCTGATGGGCGCGAGGCTCGCCGGGGCGAGCCTGAAGCGAGCGCGGCTCGAGCGCGCCGACGCCCTCCAGGTGAGCTGGGGTGGCGTGGATCTCTCGGGCGCGGATCTCTCGCTCTGCTCGTTCCTCCAGACGAGCTTCGCCGGGGCGAACCTCGCCGGGGCGAACCTCGAGCGGGCGATGCTCCTCGAGTGCTCGCTCGACGGCGCGGATTTCTCGGGCGCTCGGCTGCACAAGACGTCGCTGATGAGCTGTACCGGGGCGAAGGCGCGCTTCGCGGGGGCGCGCTTCTCCGAGGGGGTCGCCGTCCACAAGAGCGGCCTGCCGGAGGCCGACTTCCGCGACGCCGTGCTCGACAAGACCTGCTTCCGGACGACGGACCTGCGCGGCGCGCGGTTCGATCGAGCCCAGATGACGATGACCGATCTCTGCGAGGCGGACGCGACGGGCGCGACCTTCGACCGCGCCGTCATGAAGAACGCGCTCCTCATCCGGACGAACCTCGACCGCGCGTCGCTCCGCGGGTGCAACCTGACGGAGGCGATCCTCTCGAAATCGCGCGTGGCGGGGGCCGACTTCACGGGCGCGCAGCTCTGCCGGGCCGATTTCAGCCGCGCGCGCGGGGACAGCCGGACGACGTTCGCCGAGGCGAGCGTCGAGTTCACCCGGTTCGACCGGCAGGCGGCGCCGGCTCCTGGAGGCGCGACATGAACCGCGACGAGGTGCTCGACAAGGTCCGCCACGGGGACCCGATCCAGGCCGTGGACATCTCCGGGCTCGACCTGACGGGCGCGGATCTCTCGGGCGCGGTGTTCGACCGGGTCCGCATGCCGCGCGCGATGCGGGGCGCGCTCGTCAAGGAGTCGACGTTCTCCGAGTGCGATCTGTCGGGCGTGGACGCGGCGGGCGTGGACCTGCACCTGACGACGTTCTTCCGGAGCCGCCTCGACGGGGCGACGCTCTCGGGGGCGAGGCTCGTCGGCGCGAGCTTCATCGAGTCGACGTTCGAGGGCGCGGCGCTGTCGGGCGCGGAGGCGCCCGTCGCGACCTGGACGACGTGCTCGCTGGAGCGCGCCTCGTTCGAGGGGGCGAACCTCGACCGGGCGAACCTCGTCGAGGTCAAGGCCGGCGGCGCGAACTTCTCTCGCGCGAACCTCGAGAAGGCGACGCTGTACAAGCTCGACCTGCGCACCGCGCTGCTCGACGGCGCGAACCTGACGCTCACGACGCTGGTCGAGGCGGCGCTGGGCGCGCGGGCGTTCCAGGGAACAAAGCTGTTCCGCACGCAGTTCATGCGCGGCAGCGTCGCTGGCTCGAGCTTCGCGGGCTGCGACGCGACGCAGTGCAACTTCACCGGGGTCGACGTGTCCGACTGCGATTTCTCCGATGCGGTCCTGACGCAGGCGCTCTTCGGCGAGGCGAACGCGGCGAAGGCGCGGTTCTCGCGGGCGAAGCTGCAGAACGCGATCTTCGAGCGGGCCGCGCTCGCCGAGGCCGACTTCTCGGGGGCGGAGCTCGTCGAGGCGTACCTCGCCTTCGCGTCGTGCGCCGGCGCGCGCTTCGTCGGCGCGAAGCTCGCGTACGCGGACTTCTCGCACTGCGACCTCTCGGGCGCGGACTTCACGCAGGCAGCGATGTTCCGCACCAAGCTGCACCGCGCTCGCCAGGACGGGGCGAAGGTGCCGGCGGGCGCAGGCTGGCTCGGCGACGACGAGAAGCTCGCCGCGCTCGAGGACTGGAAGCCGCGCCGCGGCGGCGAGCGCGATGGGCAGCGCGCGTGACCGTGCCTGCTGCGCGCGCCGTGCGGAATCACGAAACCGTGCGCATGCACGAGACACGAGACACGAAACACGAAACACGAAACACGAAACACGAAACACGAGTCCGCGTCCGCGACCCGTGAGACCTGGGGCGAGGCCGCGTTCCACGAAAGCCATTGATTCCTGCCGCGAAATCGTTGAAACTAGCGTTGCGGCGCGCACGTCCTGACCGGGCGGATCCAGGCCGAGGAGACCCGAGATGCAGAGCATGGCGGCCCGCGAGCCCCTGACGGTGGCACACGACGACAGCACGCAGGACGACCTCCTGGCCGCGGTGGATCTGCCGGTGATCGAGCGCTCGCCCTCGCCGCGACGCGTGCCGTCGCTGGAGACGGGCGTCGTCCGGGGCACGGCGTCGGGGCTCGTGGTCGAGCTCGGCGGCGGGCCGGTCGCGGCGCGGCGCGCGAAGAGCTGCCTCGTCGCGCCGGACGCGGGGGATCGGGTGCTCTGCGCGGTGGACGGCGAGCAGATCTTCGTCCTCGCGGTGCTGGAGGGCGAGGCGGGCGCGACGACGCGGATCGTCGCCGAGGGCGATATGAAGGTGCAGGCGACGGGGCGGCTCGGGCTCGGCGCCGGCGACCAGATCGAGATCGCCGCGGCCAGGGAGGTGGGGCTGTTCGCGGGCAAGCTGCAGATCCGCGCGCAGGCGGCGGCGGCGGCGATCGAGGAGATCGGGCTCGTCGGCCGGTCGCTCGAGGCGCACCTCCAGAAGGCCGTCATCGTCGCCGAGCGCATGGAGGCGCGCGCGGACCGGCTCGTCCAGCGCGCGAAGCAGGCGTTCCGCTTCATCGAGGCGCTCGAACAGGTGCGCGCGGGCGTCTTCGATCTCCGCGCGGAGGGCCTCGCGGCGATGCGCGGGGAGAACACGATCGTCGCCGCGCGGACGCTCGCGAAGCTCGACGGCGAGCAGGTCAAGATCGGCTGAAGGGGCGCGCCGCGCGGGGCCGCGGGCGCCAGCAACGACGAGGGGTGAAGCGATGCTCGCGAAGACGACCGCAGGGGGGATGTGCCTGGCGTTCCCGGACGTGTGCCTGACCCCGACGCCGGCCCCGGTGCCGATCCCGTACCCGAACATCTCGCTCCATCCGATGAGCGTGCTCTTCGTGCCGAACGTGCTCGTCACGTGCGCGCCGGCGCACAACATGCTGACGGTCGCGCCGCTCACGATGGGGGACAACCCGGGCGTCGCGCTCGGCGTCGCGTCCGGGATGGTGATGGGCCCGTCGCGCAACGTGACCGCGGCCTTCACGGTGATCGTCGGCTGCGCGCCCATGACGCGCCTGACGAGCATCTCGATCCAGAACAGCACGAACGCGCCGGGCATGGCCATCGTACCGAGCGTCACCACCGTCCTCGTGCTCGCGCCGTGAGGGGCGCGAGCAAGGGGTCCGCCACGGGTTCAGGGACGGCGCCGGAGAAGAGCTCGCTGACCGAGGCGCTCGCGAAGCTCGACGCGGCGATGCGCAGGCCGACGGGCAGCAGCGCCGATCCGGATCGGCGCCGCGTGGCGGCCCGGCTCGCGGATCTCGCTCGATGCGAGGACGACGAGCTCACGGCGTTCGCCGGGCGGCACCTGCCCGGCCGCGCGGCGGACGAGGCGGCGCTGCGCGCCGCGCGAGAGATGCTCCTGGCGATCGGCCGCGTCCTCGGTCCGGAGGGCGAGAGCGCCGAGGCGCTGGTCGTGCTCAAGGAAGCGCACGAGGCGCTCGACGAGCGGCTGGCGGAGGCGAAGCGGGCCGCGGCGCAGCGCGTGGAGGACGAGGCGGCGGCGCAGCGCGCGGCGGAGGAGGCCGCCGCGACGACGGGCGCGCCGGCGCTGGTCGAGGCGCAGGGGCCGCTGTCTCGCCCGGGCGGAGGGCTGCCCTTCGTGCCGCCGACCGCGGCGAAGCGTGAAGTGGAGGAGGTCACCGCGACGACGAGCGCGCCGGCGCTGGTCGAGGCGCAGGGGCCGCTGTCTCGCCTGGGCGGGGGGCTGCCCTTCGTGCCGGCGGCGGCGCCGATGCCCGCGCCGATGGCGGTGCTGGGGTCAACGGCGGTGCCTGGGCAGGCGCCGCTCGGTGTGCCTGCGCAGGCGCCGTTCAGTGTGCCCGCGCCTGCGCCGCTCGGTGTGCCCGCGCCTGCGCCGTTCGGTGTGCCCGCGCCTGCGCCGTTCGGTGTGCCCGCGCCGATCGCAGTACCCGCGCCGGCACCGATGGCAGCACCTGTGGCCGCACCCGCATCTGTGGCCGCGCCCGCACCTGTGGCCGCGCCTGCACCTGTGGCCGCGCCTGCACCTGTGGCCGCGCCTGCACCTGTGGCCGAGCCCGCACCGGTGGCCGCGCCCGCACCGGTGGCCGAGCCCGCACCGGTGGTTGAGCCCGAACCCGCCCCGGCGCCTGCGTCCACACCCGCACCCCAATCCGTCACCCAGCCCGCGATCGTGCCTGTTCCCGCGCCTGCGTCGGTTCCTCGGACGGACCCGCCGGTGAGCGGCGCGGAGTCGAAGCCTCTGAGCAAGACGCTCCCCGAGACGCCGCGGGTCATCGATTCCGCGCTGCCCTTCATCCCGGTGGCCTCCGAGGAGCGCGCTCGGCCGTCCGTCGCTCGTTTGGACTCGGCGCTGCCGTTTCAGCCCGTCGCCAGCCCCGATGGACAGCCGGCGCGCGAGCCTGGTCCGGCGCTCGCGCACCACTCCCAGGCGGTGCCGCTCCACGACGAGCGTCACTCCGTTGCGGCCACGCCGAGCGCGCAGGCCGCTGCCACGGCGAGCTCGCTGCCGATCGCCGCGTCGAGCGCGCAGGCCGCTGCCACGGCGAGCTCGCTGCCGATCGCCGCGTCGAGCGCGCAGGCCGCTGCCACGGCGAGCCCGCCGCCGGTCGCCACGGCGAGCGCGCTGCCGGCCGCCACGCCGAGTGTGCCGCCTGCCTCCATGCCGGCCCCCGTGAGCACGGGCGACCCGCTCAGCGCGCGCCCGCCACCCTCGCTCACGCTCAACCAGTACGCCGGCCTCGTCGTCGCGTGCGAGCTGTACCCCGCCTACGTGGAGAATACGAACGCACGCTACGGGGTGCCGACCCCCGCGGCGCGCGCCGCCCTCGACGCCTTCTGGGCAGGCCGCTTCGCAGCAGATCCCGCGCTTGCCCAGCGGTGGCCCGAACTCTGCGAGGCCGCGCGCAGGTACTTCCTGCAATCGCGCTGAGCGCCGGCGCCGCACGCGCAGCGCCCCGCAGGAACACCTCGTGGAGCAGCCGACGAACCGGAACGCGAAGCCGGCCGAGGCTCGAAACCAGAAAGCGCCGGACGCCAGGAAGAGATCCAGCTCTCGGCGTCGTCGACGCTCTGGCGGATCCTTCCTTCGTTGAACGGTGTGCCGGCGCCGGCGTTCAGCCGGCGGCGCTCGAGCAGGCTCGGATGAGCTCGGCCACGAGCGGCGGCAGCCGACCGGCGAGCGCGGCGCGCTCCGGCTGGAACAGCAGGTGCCGAGGAACGGGCGCCGCTGTTCGCGGGCGAAGCGGAACGCGCGCAGCGCGCCATCCATGCTCCGGTACGGGCTCGCCGGAACGCACCACAGGGCGTCATAACGAGCCACCCGCGAGGTGTCGGCCACCTCCTCGGTCGGCACCCATTCAAAGGAGAGCGGCGCGGACAGCGCCTCTCCCGCCAGCCGCAGCGCCACCGGGATGGCCCGGTGGGCCGTCACGGCGTCGTCGCGGTCACCGATGAGCCCAAGATGAAGTATCGGCTGCATCGCGGCCTCAACGCCGCCAGGTGTACGGCGGTGCGGCCGTCACCTCGGTGACCGTCGAGACGCCCGCCCAGTCGTCGGGGACGAACCCGTAGAACGTGTTGCTCGACTTCGATGTAGCGACGAACTCGACATCCCCGAGCAGCGTTGCTGTTCCGGAGACGGACTGGCGATCGCCGAACCAGCCGAGCGGATAGAAGGTGGTCTGCACGTTCGCCGAGCCGCTCACGTTGAACCCGCGCGCCTGGATGCCCGAGCCGCGTTGCCCGACCAGGCTGAGCGCACCGACACGGCCGCCGGAGATCACGCCGTTGACGAGGGTCGCATGATCCTCGACGCGGACGTCGCCGCTCACCTCTCCGCCGAGGACGGTCGCGTAAGGACCGACGTAGACGCTCGACGGCGTGCCTGCGGGCGCGCAGCCGCCGCCGTTCGCGTGCCTCGTCGTGCCCCGCGGACACGCATCGAGCTGACCGTCCTGAAACCCGGCGGGCCACGCTCCATCGAGCTCCACCATGTACGGATAGCGATAGATCGACGGGTACGCTGGCCCGTCCGAGGGCTTCGTCCAGACCAGCTTCTGGTATTCGGTCGGCGTCGCGACCACGACCAAGTAAACATTCTCGCCGGGGCTGACGCAGAAGTCCATCTCGGCGTCCCCCCCACGCTGCAGAGGGCTGTAGCGCGATGTGGTCAGCTCCGGGTCCGTCGCGACGAGGCCCCAGCGCCAGCCGGAGTCGGCGCCGGCCTGCGTCACGCCCCGGAACACGACGCGCACGCTGGTCGCGTCCGATTTCGGGTGCAGGCGCACGATGTTGTAACCCCAGCGCTGCGGTGCCCAGTGATACGGCGAGACGAAGCGGCGATTCTGCGCCCAGTCGGCGTCGAGCGCCTCGAGCCGCGTGAGACGAAGCCGGCGATCGGTGCGGCCGTTCGACGTCATGTCGGCCTCGATCGAGCCGTATTTCCGTCGATACACGCCCGAGGGATCGCCTCCGTCCGTGGGCGGAGGGTCCTTGTAGTCCCAGGTGATGTTGTGCATCGCCCACTCGCCGAACTCGTCGTTGAGCCGCTCGATGTCCCAGCCACGGCTCAGCATGAGCTTCTGCCATGGATCGCCCTGGCCGCGCGGCGCCTCGTAGGCCCACATGTCGTTGACGGCGCTGTAGCAGTGCTTGTCCTTCAGGAACTCGAAGAACTGCCAGTTGCAATAGCGGTTCCGGGTGTTGCCGTAGTAGAGGTGCGGCATGTTCGGCAGCATGTCCGAGCAGTGCACGTTGTCCCGCCATATCTGGTGCGGCATCCAGTTCGCGTGGCTCTCGAAGATCCAGCAGCCGTCGCCGCCGCAATCGGGGAACGCCTGCGTCGTCGACTGCACGCCGTGCATGAACTCATGGGCGAGCCCCCACGGGTCGCTGGCGGCGTCGGGGCCGATCCACATCCCCATATAATTGACGCCGTTGCGGCTCCACCCGCCGCCCCAGAGCGGGAAGCTGTCGTCGAAATGCACCGCGGCCTTCCACTTGTCCGCTGATTTGCAGTACGGCTCGGGGAAGAAGACGGGGCTGCCGAAGTACGCGCTCCAGATGCTCTCGAGCGTGGCCGCCGCCTCCTCCGCCTGGCTCAGGTTGATGTTCGTCCCCTCGGGCCAGTAGAAGGCGAAGTGCGCCGACTCGTGGCGCAGCGGCGCGCGCGTCTCGCCGCCGTCGCGCGGCGCCCTCCAGGTGCCTGCCGTGCAGCTGGCCCCCGTGGCCTGGCAGCTCGTCGCCCACTCCGTGCTCGTCGTGCCCTGCTCGCAGGCGCCGGGGTTGCCGCCTGCAGCCCCGGTCGATCCGCCGGTTCCCGCCGCCTCGGCCGCCGATTCACCGGCGCTGCCGGCGCCGCTGGCGCCGATGCCCCCGGCGCTGCCGGTGCTGCCGGTGCCGGCTGCGCCTGAGGTCGCCGTCGTGCCGCCGCCGGACCCCGAGCCCGGAGCAGGGTCCTCCGAAGCCTGACTGCACGCCGCGAGGAGCGCGGCGACAACGAGCGCGGAGCCGTTCACGAGAAGCAGCTGAAACGATGTGCGGGTCGCGCGACGAACGCCCGCGGGGGTGCGGAACGTGTGAGTGATGCTCTCACGGACTGCGCGTTTGTGTATTGCGGATGAGTCATAAGCTGGGTCGAGCATGCTGTATTCTCGTTCGGCGCGCGCTCGCCACGCAAAAGAAAACAAAGCCGGGGAAGGCCCAGTCGGCACCGTGGAGGCGACCGGCGCGGCGTGGCTGCAGCTCGTGATGGATGCGAGGGGTGAGACCGACCCGGTGAGACCCGACCCGGGGTGAGACCGACCCGGTGGACCCGGTGAGACCCGACCCAGGTTGGACCCATCCGATCCCATCCACATCCAGACCTGACCCAGGTTGAGACCTGACCCCAGGTTGAGATCTGACCCAGATTGGAACCGCAGACCCGACCCAGGTAGGAGACTCGACGCAGGTCGCCCAAATCTTAACCTAGGTTGGGTTGGGTGAGGTTGGGTTGGATGGATGCGATGTCTGGAGGTGGTAAATATTAACATCCGAGGTGAAAGACGGCATGGCGGTCGCCACCTCTGGCGCAGGAATCGCCACCTGTGGGGCGTGGCAAGTGCTTGAAATGATTGACTGCAATCTTTGGCACAGCGTTTGTTGATATGGACGGGCCATGAGCCACCCCCGCGAGATCTCGCCCGGCGCTACCTATATGATCACCCGTCGCGTCTTGCGTCGGCACCTGCTCTTGCGCCCCGACGCAGCGATCACCCAGCTCTTGGTCTACGCCCTCGCGGTCTCGGCCTGTCGCTTCGGGATCGAGGTACACGCGTTCTGCGCGATGTCAACGCATCTACACCTGGTCGTGACGGACGTGAATGGCGTCCTGCCGCGCTTCTTGCAGTTCTTTCATCGCATTGTGGCGCTCGGGACCAAGGTGCTTCGCGCGTGGGAAGGACCGGTATGGGACCACGAAGCCACGAGCGTTGTGCGCCTCCTGACGCGCGCTGCTGTCGTGGAGAAGATCGCCTACGTGCTCGCGAACCCTGTGGCCGCTGGCCTCGTCCGGCATGCTCGTGAGTGGCCGGGGGCGAAGGTCGATGTGAGAGAGCTCGGCTGCGG
The DNA here is from genome assembly GCF_051527395.1 of Sorangium sp. So ce281. NCBI lineage: Bacteria > Pseudomonadati > Myxococcota > Polyangiales > Polyangiaceae > Sorangium > Sorangium sp. So ce281. The sequence goes on along the minus strand of NZ_CP150322.1, from coordinate 6,435,014 downwards.
CGTGCTACGTGCGGCGCGTCCTGTGGCGTATCTTGACCCGGAAAATCCACAGTGGCCCGAGGAAGTGATGCTGCCTCTCGCGCTGCCACCGGCGGTCGAGCAGGACGGCAGCGATGACTTTCGGTGCTTGGTCGCTGCGGCGCTCGAGGAGCAGGAGGCGCAGGCCCATGCGGCGCTGCAGCGGCAAGGGCGTCGCTTTCTGGGTGCTGAGCGAGTCAGCAAGATCTCCCCGTACGAGCGCGTCACGAGCTTCGAGGCGCTCGGCGAACGCAATCCGACCTTTGCGGTTGGCCGCGAGCCGGGTGTTGTACGGCGAATCGCTGGTGCCGCGGTGCGGGCGTTTCGTGCGTCGTACCGCGCGGCGCTTGAACGGTGGCGCGCCGGGGTGCGCGGTGTGGTGTTCCCGGCGGGGACCTGGTGGATGCGCGTGTTCCACGGCGCCAGCGTGACGGACCTCAGACTCGTGGTGTAGATACCGCGTTGCGCCGTTCTCGGCGATGCGAGAAGCGCGGGAGCGGCTTCGACGCGTTGTTGTCGTGTTGTGGAGAACGTCCGTCTGGAGAAGCCGGAGCGGGCGGAGCGTTTGTCTGGCGCTGCGCGTACGCCTAAGAATGGGGTATGCCGGGGCGAGTGCGCATGCGGCGATTGGAACGGTGACTTTGGATAGGCTCTGACTGACAGGGCGGGACGGTTATGGGCCGATCGGTGAGGCGAAGTGATTGAATCAACCCGGGTCAATCCATGGATTGGGGGCGCGCAGAACCGGGGACCGACAACCCGGGTCGAGTCTCCTCTTGCGTACGCGTTCGGATGGCTGATCCCGGGTGGGTCGTGCGGGTAGGTGGTGCGATGGTTCGATGGCTCAACCTGGGTCGGTCGGGTCGGTCGGGTCGGGTCGGGCCGCAACCTGGGTCGGTCGGGTGGGTGGTCGGGCCGCTGGGCCGCTCTCACCTGTACATACGATCGATCCGCTCTTCGGGGGCGCGCGGGTCGAGCAGCAGGAGCGTCAGGTAGAACGCCCACTCCAGCGGCTTCATCGCGAGATAGACGAGATCTGCCGCCCAAGCGGCGCCGATGTATCGACTCACGGGCAGCCCCATCCGGTCGTAGAGCTGGCGCGCCGCGCGGCCGAAGCGCGGCCAGCGCTCGTGCAGCATATCCTCGAAGGCGTTGGCGATGGCGAGCTGGCGATTGACGAGGATCGGCGTACCGCCCCGCCGTCCGAGCCGGATCGGGCGCACAAGCCAGGCGTGGCCGCGCGCGGCGACGGTGCACAGGTAGTGGCAATCGCCGGGCAGCTTCACGATCGGGAGCTGCGACAGCGTGTACCCGCACGTGCGGGTGAAGACCTGGAGCGCGGCTGCCGGATGGCCCAGCCAGGCCGCGTGCAGGACGGCGTGAACCCCGAGCAGGAGCGGGGAAGCCGCGAGGGCGCGCCACAACGTGGGTCGGTGAATCGCGGGCGGCGGCGGGAGCGGGACTTGTGGCGGCCCCACGCGATAAGCGGGATCGGCAGCGGCCATCGGAGCGGGCGCGCTGGCCTCGGCGCCTCGCCTCAAGAGGCGAGCGCGCAGCTCGGCGGAATAGAAGACGACAGTGAACACCGGCGCGACGCACGGCAGGAGCAGCGGCGGCACGAGCAGGCCGGCCGCCACCCAGGGGCCGAAGTGCACCGCCAGCAGGACGTGGAGCGCAATTCCGACGAGCAGCGCAGCATGGACGACGAGCTCTGCAGGGCCAGGCAGCCCTTCTTTCCGGCGCCGTGACACGACATAGGCGAGCGCGGTGAGGGCGTGCAGCGCGATCAAGCCGTGGACTTCCGGCTCGGCGAGCGGCCGGAACGCCGTGGTGCCGACGTCGCATGCCGGGACAGCGCACGTCTCGGGGGCATCGTGGCTGTATGCCATGCCCCAGGCGGGCAGGAGGAGCAGCGTGAGCACCTCGGCCGCCACCAGGAAGGGGGCGCGCCCCCGGCGCCGTATCGCGCGGTATGTCCACACGGTCAGGCCGATCCAACCGGCCAGCCCGAGCGCTCCAGCGACGAAGATCGCGGCATCGAGTCGGACCAGCAGGCCCGCGCCGAAGAGCAGCGCCGCGAGCGCCGGAACGCCGTAGCCGGTGGCCACCAACGCGGCGAGGGCGCCGTCTGTCAGCGAGAAGGGCTGCTCGGTCGGCGACTGCTGCGGCTCGGGCGGTGACTGCTGCGGCTCCGTCGGTGACTGCTGCGGCTCGGGCGGTGACTGCTGCGGCATGCATCCACCATGCTAACGGCTCCAGTCCCAGGAGATCCATCCTGCCAGGTGGAGCGCGCGTGCTTCACGAGCCGCGTAGCACGTTGGAGTGTGAGCCGTGCTGGCTGCTCGCGCAGGGAACCCCTGTCGCGTCGAACGGATGCTGATAGGATCCATGGGCTCTGGCATGAGCCCGGACCGAAAGCGCCGTCCGCGCCCCCCAACCTCGCCCGATGCGCGGCCGCTCCGGCGGCGGGCGCACGCGATCGCCGAAGATCTCCTCACGTCGGCCATGAGCGACGAGGAGCGGGTGAGGCTCGCGCGCATCGTGCTCAGGTCCGGCTCCCGCGAGGCGATCAACCGGCTCTTCCAGTACTTCCAGCGACGCCAGGCCGAGACCCGGTGGGGACCAGACAACCCCCTGCACGAGATCGCCGGGGCGATGCGCGTCCAGGCGATCAAGGCGCTCAGGGGCCCGCCCGGGCAACACAGCAGGAATCACAGGAGCGCGCTCCTCGTCCTGTGGGTAGCCGGTCGCCCGGGCGATGTTCCGCTCCTCGTGTCGCTCCTGGCAGCGCAGGACCCGGACGGCCTGGATAGCGACATCTTGCCGGTGCTCCAGCACGTCATTTCGGGCTACGAACCCAGCGATCCCCACGTCATCGCCTCGATCGAGCGGTTCATCGAGCGGTCGGCGTCGCTGCGGGACCTCCACGCCGCGTCGCTCGTCCTCCGCGAGTACCGCGTTCCCGAGGCCGAGTCGGCGCTCCAGCGTGCCCTCGCCGCTCCCGATCCGTGGCGGCGCGCCCCCGTGGTGGCGGCCCTCGTCGTCAGGAATCCAGGGCAGCACCGGCGCGCCGGCGAGGCGTTGCTGGCCGCGCTGAAGCTGGAAGCGCGGGCGGCGGAGGCCTGGGACAAGGATTCGGTCCAGAGGGCGCTCGCCGAGGCGCTCGACGGGGCCAGAGAAGCGTTCGAGTCCGGGGAGGAGGCCAGACTTCCCCCGGTTCCCGAGGCGCGGATCGAGGAGCTCGGCCGCCTGCCCGAGGAGGACTGCGCTGCGTTCCTCGACAGGCTTGGGCGCGAGTTCACCGTGGATCAAGCGCTCCTGCTCCCGCGCCTCGAGACCGCGTCCCTGGCCCGGAAAAAGGCGCTGCTTCGCGCCCTCGCGGCCGTGGCGACCGGCGGAACCCCGTTCTTCCATGCGGTGTGGCCTTTCACCTCCGATCCCGACGAGGAGATCGCGGCGCTGGCCATCGCCGCGAGCGGGACCACGCGCTCGGACCGGGCGAGGATGCGGCTGACGGCGAGGCTCAGGGGTGCGATCGTGAGGGACGACGCTGCCGCCGCAAGGCCGCTCCTGAGCGGCCTCCTGCGCGGCTGTCTCTACGACGGCGCGGTGTGGACCGCCGCGCTGTCCCTGCCGTGTGAGATCGCCCGGAGGCTGGCGATCGAAGGGCTCGAGTACGCCACCGTCCTGCGCGGGCCGGCGATCGAGCTGCTGAACGAGGCTGCGAGGCGCGAGAGCAACGAGGAGCTTCGTCGGCGGATGGTCCGGCTTCTCCGGGACCGCTGACCCAGGCGACGGCGGCGGGGGGCGTCTACGGCTATCCCATATCGATATCGCCGTGACGTGGTTGGGTCCCGCGACGGCCCAGGGCCGTGACGTGGTTGGGTCCCGCGACGCGAGGGCCCGCGCGGACGCGGCGCTAGCGCCCCGCAGGGTCGAGCCGGCGCCCCCCGGTCGGAGGCGTCGGCCCGGTGGGCGTCTCCGGCACGAACTCGCCGCCGTGGGTCAGCACGTGCCAGCGCGGACCCCGCGGCTCGGGCGGCCGGGGGCCCAGCCTTGCCTTGACGTCCGGCGCAGGATTTGGACGCACGTGGAACCGCACCTGCCCGTCCCGCATCTCCATCAGCGTCAGGTCCTGGGAGACCTCCACGTCGCGCGCCAGGGTGAGCGCCGGCTGCCCTGGGCGATCCAGCGTCACATCGAGGCGTCTGCCGGCCGAGGCCGCGGGCGAGCTCGCGAGGAGCGCCGCGCCGCCGGGAGCGGGAAGCGCCGCGACGCCGTCCGGCGCCGTGACCCGGCGCCACGCTTGCGGTGCGCCGAGCGGCAGCGGGCTTCGCACGAGCGCCTGCAGCGGCTCGCGATGCCGGGCGCTTGCGGGCGGCGTCGGCTCGAGCAGGAGCAGCGTGCCATCCGGCGCCGCGGCGATCCACTTGAGGGCCTCGGCCGGGGTCGCCTGGCTCCCCTCCGCGTGCCATGCACCTTGCGCGCCCCGCACGAAGAGGGTCGCGCCCCCGCTGCCTCCGCGGCAGAGCAGCACGCCGATGCCGGCCGCGGCGTGCAGCGCGACCGGCTGCGGGCACCCCTCGGGCGCCGCGACGGGCGTCACGGTGCTCGCGATGTGGTCGACGACCGCGAACGTCGGTGACCGCGTGAGGTGCGCGGCGCAGTCGCTGCCGGGCGGTCGCGCGCTCGTCGGTTCGCAGATCCCGTCGCCGAACGTCGCGATCCGTGTGCGTGTCGGCTGCGGCTGCGGCGTGGCGCTGTCGAGCAGGCAGAGCGCGCCTCCGCACGAGACGCCAGCCGCGCCCATGAGTCCGATACCGCCCACGACGCCCCCGTCGTCGCTTTTGCACCGCGGCTCCCGCCCGACCGCGGCGTCGCCGCGCCGGGGCGGCTCGGGTGCTGGCGGGGCGACGGACGAGCGGAACGAGCCGGCCTCGATCGCGCGGATCGCGGGGGAGAGGTGCAGCGCGATGCCCAACGTCGCGATGCCCAACGTGGGTCGGGCGTATAAGGACGTGGTATATAAGGACTTAGCAGCGGTCCTCGTCCACGCCCGGCCATCGCGGCTCAGCACGGCGGGGCAGCTCGCATCGCCGTTCCAGATCCAGGATCCTGCGCGCTCGATCGCGCGCGGCTGGAACGCGGATCGCTTCCAGGTCTGCCCGCGATCCAGCGAGAGGAACGTGTCGGGCGCCGCCGGCTGCTGGCCGCGCGCCGGTGCCTGGACCACGGCCGCGAGCACGCCGTCGGGTCGCACGAGCACCGCGCGCACCGCCTTGCCGGGCGCGACCACGGCCGAGGTGAAGCTGCGGCCCTCGTCGGCGGAGACGCTGACGCGCTCGCCCGCCGCGGCCGCGATGAGGGCGCCGGCGGCGTCCCAGGCCGTCGCGCCAGGCACGCTGCCGCGCGGCTCGAAGCCGTCCGCCCTCAGCGCATCGCGGACGTCGGCGGCGCGGTGGAGCGCGCCCTCCGGCGTGGCCGCATAGAGCGCGTCGATCTGCTGGCCGGCGACGCCAACCCAGGTGAAGCGTGCGGGCAGCTTCAGCGGGCCGACGACGCCGAGCTTCTCGTCGACCGCGAAGGCGCCGCCCGCGGGATCGGCGCCGCCTCCCTTCGCGGCGAAGATCGCGACGTGCTCGCCGAGGGCGATCTCGGTGTGCTCGCGGAACGGGTCCCGACCTGCCCTCGTCCGCTCCTGCTCTCCGAGGGGCGGCTCGACCCAGGTTGCCGGCGGGATCGCGGCGATCGGCAACGTCAGCGGGGCCGAGGGATCCACGGCCGGCGCGCCCGCGGCGCGCGCGGGCGCTTCCAGCGGGGCGGGGGGGATGGCGACCCAAGCCGGCGCGAGCGCCGCGGGGGCCGATCCGGCGGCGGGACCACACGAAGCGACGAGAAGCGGGAGGGGGAGGAGCGCGAGCCGCGAAGCCATCATGCAGGGAGGGTCTCCTGGGCCACCCTTACCAGGCCCCCCGACGGGGATCACCAGGCGGGCGGCCGCGGTGCGCCGCGCTGGCCATCGCCTCGGCCATCTGCTGACCTGGACCCGTGCGCACACCGCGAACGCCGAGCCCCCCTAGCCGGTGCAGCGGACGAGCCGCAGGCGGCGCCCGCTCCTCGCCACGATTCGCCGATGTTCGGCGCGCAGGCGACGTGACGGTCGCGGAAGCCCTACGGGCCGCCGTGGAGCGAAGGCGCTTTGCCATCCTGGTCACGGCAGCGTGCGTCGTGGCGTGCACGCGAGAGCGCTCGTCCGGAGCGCCCGCGCAGACGTCGATCCCCATCCAATCGTCGAGCTCCGCCCCGCAACCCTCCGCGACGCCGCCGCCGGCGCCCGCACCGAGCGCCTCCGTCGCTGCGTCGTCGTGCACGCCGCACGACCGACCCACGAAGCTGTACTGGACGGAGGGGTGTTGCACGCCGGTCGTCGCCAAGGACGTGGTTGCGTGCCTCTCGGAGGCTGAGCGCGCGGCCGTCGGGTATGTGTCGGCCGAGCTCGTGAGCCACTGCGAGTGGGCCGAGCTGCCGACCGACCACGCGAGAGGTCACCTGGACTGCCCGTATACCTCGGCCCTGGGCTTCGGCTATCAGTGCGAGGACAAACACCGGGAGTTCCTGCGCCGCTGGTTCCAGGAAGACATGCCGAGCAGATGTTCGCAGAAGCCGGATACAGCATATCAACAGGAGGTCCTCGTCGAGCTCACGTTCTCCACCGTCGGCACGCGCACGACCGTCGAGTACGAGGCTGCCGGCACGACGGGGCCCGGCGGCAAGTCCTGGGCTTGGACCGAGACGCTCGTGTTCGAGCCCCGGGGAATCGAGCGGATGAAGCTCGTGCGCCGGACGGCCAAGGGAAACCGGCCGAGGGCATATTAGGCTGTACGATTGCCCGATGTCCGGAAATAGCTCGAAGGTGCGAACGCTCCCCCGGTGCCTGTCGCGTCCGAACGAGGGATCCAGTCAATGACGAGCAACCCCGAGGCCGGTGGGGGCCAGGAGTGTCGCGGGATGCCTGGAAACGTCCTCGCGCGAGGCGCGCCGTGACAGCCCTCCTTCTTCCGGGGATCTCCTGAAGATCGCGTCGAGGAGCACGCCGGCGAGGCGGCCGACCTCCGGGACCTCCCTGGCCCGGGGGCGCGGCAGATCCACCGCGACGCTCTCCACGATGCGCCCCTCGTCGAACACCAGCACGCGATCTCCGAGCAGGACCGCCTCCTCCACGTCGTGCGTCACCAGGATGGCCGTGAAGCGGCGCTGCGCCCACAGCGACTCGACAAGGCGCTGCGCCCCGATCCGCGTCAGGGCGTCGAGCGCGCCGAACGGCTCGTCGAGCAGCAGCACCTTCGGGTCGTGGACGAGCGCGCGCGCGAGGGCGACCCGCTGCCGCTGACCTCCCGAGAGCACGCCCGGGTAGTCGTTCAGCCGATCTCCGAGCCCGACCCGGTCGAGCACGTCGCGCGCGCGCGCGTCGCGCCCTCTCGGCCCGCCGATGCACGTGTTCTCCAGCACCGTGCGCCAGGGCAGCAGCCGGGGCTCCTGGAAGACGACGCGCACGGCCTCGCGCGCCGCGACCTCCCGTGAGGCCAGGACGCGCGCCGCGCCGCGCGTCGGCTGCTCGAGGCCGCACAGGACGCGGAGCCGCGTGCTCTTGCCCGAGCCGCTCCCTGCGGATCCACGCTGCGCACCCCGTGGAACGTGTTCAGGTAGACGGGGAACAGCACCGTGATCGCGACGATGAAGAGCTTCGCGGTCTCGCCGAGCCCGAGCCACAGGATCACGAGCGGAACGAGCGCCAGCGCGGGGATCGCCCGGAGCATCTGCAGCGGCCCGTCGATATGATCTGCAGCCGCGACAGGACCTCCCAGAGGATCACGAGGGCCAGCGGGGCCAGCCAGGGCGCGGCGCGCACGCCGATCTCGCGCCCCGCGCCGCCCCCGCCCGGCGCTTCGCCGGCCGTCATCGCGCGCCTCCGATCGCGGCGCCCGGCAGGAGCGCCTCCTCGACGCGGATGTCGCGCGGGATGATCGCGAGCTTGTGGAACGTATCGGCGATGGCTTGCTGCCTTTGCACGATCTCGGGCGTGATCGGCAGGATCTGGAACGCGCGCCGGTGCTCGGACCGCAGGAACGCCTCGTACGCGATCCCCGAAGATCTCGCGAGGAGCTGCGAGGCTTCCTCGCGGTGCCCGTCCTCCCAGGCGCTCAGCGCGCGGTACTCGTCGAACACGATCTGCAAGATCGCCGGCTGCTCTTCCGCGAACTCTCGCCGGACGACATAGAAGAGGCGGTTGTCGACGAGCCCCTCGCCGTCCTGGAGGACACGGGCCCTGGCGAGCTCGGCCGCTGCCAGGAAAGGATCCCAGATCACCCAGGCATCGACATTGCCACCCTCGAACGCGGTCCGCGCGTCGGCGGGCGCCAGGAAGACGACCTGGATGTCGTCCAGCGTCAGCCCGGCGCTCTCGAGGGCCCGAACCAGCAGGTAATGCACGTTGGAGCCGCGGTTGAGGGCGACGCGCTTGCCTTTCAAGGCCGCGAGCGTGCGGATCGGAGAGTCCTCCTTGACGACGATCGCCTCGGCCCTGGGCGCCGGCGCGTCGGTGGCGGCATAGACGAAGGGCACGCCGCCCGCCTGCGCGAACACCGGCGGCGTCTCGCCGACGTGGCCGACGTCCACGGCGCCCGCGCGCATCGCCTCGAGCAGCGGAGGACCGGCCTGAAACTCGACCCACTCGGCGCGGGCGTTCCTCACCTCGAGCGCCTTCGTCAGCGCCTCCGCGCGCTCCTTGAGGAGAAACGGCGTGCCGATCTTCTGGTACCCCAGCCGGACCACCACCACCGCCGCCCGCGTGTCCTCGGCCGCCTGCCCGGCGTTCGCCGCCTTCTCGCCCGTGGCGCCCGCCTCGCCGCCGTCGCGGCCGCACCCGAGCAGCAACAAGCTCGAGAGAGCTGCGCAGCCCAGCAGCGCGGAGCGGACCTTCGTGAACGAGATGTACCTGATCATGAGGGCTCTTTCGCCTCCTCCACAACCCACGTCAGCGTGTGAAATTCTATGTAAGATGCAAAATTGCATCTATGACGGATGCGAGGTGGTGAGCTCGGTCCAGCAGCCCCTGTGCCAGGTCGAGGCGCGGCGCTCCGCCGGGGAGGGCCCCTGGAGGAGCGGTCGATTGCTGATTCAGCAGCAGTCGATCAGCAGTTGATGTTGCTGGGGCAGCAGCGGCGTCGCGGCGGACTGCCCGGCGAGGTTCCTTGGCGCCGCGGGCTCCAGCGCGCGGCGGCGCGCGGTGCGGATCGTGCTCTCGCGCGCCTGACCCGGCGACTCACGGGCGAGGAGCTTCTCCATCGATGAACGTCTTCTGGTTTCTCCCGACGCACGGGGACGGCCGCTACCTTGGCACCGCCGAGGGCGCGCGCCCCGTCACGCTCCCTTATCTTCGTCAGATCGCGCAGGCCGCCGACGACCTCGGCTATCACGGCGTGCTGGTCCCCACCGGGCGATCGTGCGAGGACGCCTGGGCGGTCGCGTCGGCCATGATCCCGCTGACGCAGCGGCTTCGCTTCCTCGTCGCCGTGCGGCCGGGCGTCGTCTCGCCCACGTGGGCCGCCCGCATGGCGTCCACGGTCGATCGCCTGTCGGACGGCCGCCTGCTCGTCAACGTCGTGACCGGCGGCGATCCGGCGGAGTCCGAGGGGGACGGCGTCTTCCTGAAGCACGACGAGCGCTACGTCGTCACCGACGAGTTCCTCGGCATCTGGCGGCGCGTCATGGTCGGTGAGGCGGTCGACTTCACGGGGCAGCACCTGCGCGTGAAGCGCGCGAAGATCCTGTTTCCGCCGCTCCAGGCGCCGCACCCGCCGCTCTACTTCGGGGGGTCGTCGCCCGCGGCGCACGCGCTCGCGGCGCGCCACGTCGACGTTTATCTGACCTGGGGAGAGCCTCCGTCCGCCGTGGCCGAGAAGATCGCGGACGTGCGCCGCCGCGCGGCCGCCGAGCAGCGCGCGGTGCGCTTCGGGATCCGCCTTCACGTCATCGTCCGCGAGACGGCCGAGGCGGCGTGGGCCGCCGCGAACGGCCTGATCCGGCACCTCGACGACAGCACCATCGCCGCGGCGCAGCAGGCCTTCGGGCGCCTCGACTCCGAGGGGCAACGGCGCATGGCGGCGCTGCACAAGGGGCGGCGCGACGCCCTCGAGGTGAGCCCGAACCTCTGGGCCGGCGTCGGCCTCGTGCGCGGCGGCGCCGGGACGGCGCTCGTGGGCGACGCGGAGACGGTCGCGCGCCGCATGCAGGAGTACGCGGAGCTCGGGATCGACACGTTCATCCTGTCCGGGTATCCGCACCTCGAAGAGGCCTATCGGGTCGCCGAGCTGCTCTTCCCGCGGCTCCCCGTCGAGCGGAGGACCGCAGGCGTCAGCCCGAACCTCACGGGGCCGTTCGGCGAGATCATCGCCAACGACATCGTCCCGCACCGATCGCAGAGCTGAGGCGGCCGATCCCGCCGAAGCGGCGGCCGCCGTCGTAGGTTCCGCGGGGGAGAACCTCCACCGGCGATCACCTTGTCAGATAGGCCTCCCAGGTTTCAGGCTCGGCGGCGCCCGGTCGATCCAGATCGAGGCCCACCGCGCCGCCGGTGCCGGGTTCACTGCCGACGCCCTCGTCGTCCTCGCCGGAGCGTGGCTCCAGGCCATACCAGGAGGGTTTCTGGATGCTGAGCTTGAACACCGGGTGGGCGCCGATGAAGCTGCGCGTGGACCTGCGGTAGATCGCCCGGATCACCTCGGCGGCGATCAGATCGGGCTCGTCGACCAGGATCTCGGCTGCCACGTGGGAGACGATGGGCGCGGCCATCGATGTGCCGCTCCTCCTCGCCAGGAAGAACGACCTCCCGCACCGCGCCTCCGCGGCCTCGGCCAGGGTCCTCAGATCGTCATCGCTGGGATTCTCTTTTCTCAGGACGTCGGTCTCCTTCACGGGGCAGATGCCGCTCGGGACCGTGGAGAGCACGTCCTCGCCCAGGGTGAACACCACGTCCAGGCCGCTCAGCGGGATGTTGCTGAACGCCGCCAGGTCGTTGTTTTCGCGCAGCGCGCCCACGCAGAGCACGTTGGAGGCGTCGAGTCCGCAGGGGTAGTGCACGCGCGTGCTGCCGTCCAGCCAGACCTTGGAGTTCCCGGCCGCGACGACGAAGAGCACGCGCGGGTGCCGGAGCACGGTCTTCCGGAGGCGCTTCGCCAAGGTCCTGAGCATCTGCTGTTGGCCGGGAGCGTCGCCGCCCGGCACCTCCCACGACATGTTGATCACGCGCGCCCCGTCCCCCACGGCAGCCTCGATGACGGCGGAGGTCTCCTGGGCCAGTTTGTCGACGGCATCTCCGGACGGCTTCGCGTCCTTCGGGACCCTGTTGCTGGGCATCACCCGATAGGCCAGGAGCCCGATATCGGGCCGATCATAGACCATCAGCCCGGCCACGTGCGTTCCGTGGTTGACCTTCTGGCTCAGCTCCTGCTCGACGTTGCGCGACGGATGGTAGAAGCGGGCCATCTCTGGGAAGGCGTCGATCAGCCGTGAGGCGGTCTTCCACGCGGCCATGGAGGCGGCGCGCGAGCGCTCATCGAGCCGCTCGTCGTAGCGCGAGGTGCGCGCCAGATAGGGAGTCGGCCACGCGTCGTCGCCGATGAGGTCGCGCCCCAGCCCTTCCGGCGTCCCCGCGGCGTCCAGCGAGAAGTGGATGTTCTGCAGGAGCAGAGGATGGTTGTAGTCCACGCCGGTGTCCAGCACGGCGACCAGGACCCTGTGCCGCGCGTTCTGGCCGCCGAAGTCGCGCGGCGCAGGCGTCGGATCGACGACGACGCGATCCTCAGGCGTGGCGATCCGCTGATCGTCGATCCCTGCCTCGCATCCGCTCGCCAGGAGGAGCGCGTTCAGGGCTGCCAGGACGCCGACTTTTTCGGTGAATCGCGAGCGGAGGAATGACGAGGATCCCGGGATTGTCGCGTGGCTCACGGCAGCACCCTCCTTGGCTCGCAGGGCGTACGTAATGCCCTGTCGCACGACGAACAAGGTTGCGCCGAGACGGAGTGTTCGTGCCGATTTTCCCGGGCGCGGGGGCGGTTCGAATGTTTTCAGGTTGTTTCATGAGGTAAAATGCAGGGCGCGAGCGCTTTTTCGCGGAAGTAATGAATTTTCTTGATGGCAGTGTGGGTGGTGGATTGGATGATGAAGAGCGGATGGCGCGGGGGGCGAGCGCGGAGCCGATTGACGCGCGGGAGGTCGAGGCGGCATGAGGGCGCGACGGCCACCTCCGACGATGATGACGAAGACAGAGATGAGATGGCTCCTCCTCCGAAGACGGACGGCAGGCACAGCGCCGACGGAAGGCAGCCGGCGAAAGGGGGGTGGAACGCCGGAGGCGAGCGGCAGGCCGAGGGGAGCCCGCGCCGCATGGGCCGGCCGCGGAAGGAGCCGCAGCGGAGCGATCTCGCGGCGACCCGACCCAGCGGACCCGACCCGAGCGGACCCGACCCAGGTTGAGGCAACCGAGGCGACCCGACCCGGGTTGAGGGCGACCCAGCGGACCCGATCCAGGTTGAGGTGAAAGCGGACCCGACCCAAGCGGACCCGACCCAGGTTGAGGCGGCGGGGGGGGCGACCCGACCCAGGTTGAGGGGGGCGACCCAGGTTGAAGGGGGGCGACCCGACCCAGGTTGGGATCGCCGCCGCCGCCGGCGCCGGGGGGGGCGACCAACCCAGGTTGGGATCGCCGCCGGCCCCGGGGGGCGCTCAGAGCGGGTTGAAAGGCGCAAGCCCAGGGAGGTCCTTCGGCCTGCGCCCTGCGGCGCCGACCGCCGGGACCTCCTTGATCTTCTCGCAAGCACGCCCCGTGCCGTCATCCACCACGGTCCATTCATTCCAGAAGTGACCGTCGACGACGAACAGCTGCGGGTGATCGAACGGCGCCTCCTCGAACCGGACCCGCTCGTCCGTGAGCGTCGCCAGGAACGCCACGAGCGCCTTCTTCTCATCTTCCGTCAGCCCGAGCGGCTGAATGTTCGGCGCGAGGTTCGTCCCGTTGGGCCCGAAGCCGGTGGTGTCGCCGCCCTCCCGTTCTCGCCGGCCGCCGCCACGGTTGTAAAATTCGACGACTTGCCGCAGCGTCAGCGCGCCTCCGTTGTGGAAATAGGGGCCCGTCAGCTCGATGTTCCGGAGCGTCGGGACCTTGAAGGCGCCATCGACCGCATCGCGCTCGAGCGGCGCGATCGGCACCCCTGGTTCGATCTCGAACGACGCCGGGTCGATGCCAAAACCGTCCGGGGCGCCTTCGCCCGCGGCGAGCAGCTTCCCTTGCCGCGCGAACGAGAACGGATGACCGAAGGGGTCGACCCCCCCGGCGCCGATATCCTCCTCGGACGGCCGAACGCCAATGTTGTAGTAGCCCCTGTCGTACAGCGCCGCGCCGCCGTCCCCGACCCGCATCCGCGAGATCAAACCGCCCACCTGCTCCTCGCGCTGCAGGCGGATGGCGGCGCTGGTGAACTCGGGACCATGGTGGCAGTTGATGCACCTGCCCTTGCCCTGGAAGATCGCGAGCCCCGCGCGCTCCTCGTCGCTCAGAGCGGCGCTGTCCCCGTCGGCGAAGCGATCGAACCTGCTGTTGTCGGACACGAGCGTGGCCTCGTAGAGCTGGATGGCGAGGCCCCAGAAGAGCGAGAAGTTCGCCTCCACGAGCGACCGATCGCCGACGCGCTGATCCGACCGCCAGTACGCGTCCACGAAGGCCTCTTCGACGAGCTCCCTGTAGACCGGAGCGAGCCCTTTTCCGCTCGAATCGCGGAGCTCGCCGAGGATGCTGTCCGTCGGGTCCACGATCTGGCCAGCGAGCGGCCTGCGCGGCAAGAGCTTCGCGGCGATGTCAGCGTACGTCCTCCCCTCACACGACATCTCAAAGGGGTTGACCGGCGGGCCTACGGCCTGAGATGCGAGGCTCGAGTTCTCCAGGTCGACCCTCTCGCGGACCAGGACGCCGTCGCGCACGGCGTGGACGGCGGCGTCCGGATCTCGCCTGCCGAACGGGTTCACTCCGTTGAAATGGTTGCTTGCGCGTCCGTCCCAGAAGTTGCGGAAGTTGAACACCGCGTTGATGACGGTGGGCGTCTGCCGCGGCTCGACGCGCCGCACGTTCACCCCTTGCACCTGGAAGACGTCCGGCAGCAGCGTGCAGTCGTCCTTCTCGCTCTCGGGCGCGATGCCGTTGAATCGAGCGTGGAACACCCCCTGTGAAGAGATGACGTCGTCGGCATCCGCGGGGAAGTCGCTGCGGAAAGTCCAGTCGCTTGCCACGAGCGCGTAGTTCGGACCGCCCTTCCCGTCCGACCTCGTGGCTTCGAACCTCGCGCGCCGCTCGGGATCCTGGTTGTTGAGCCCGGGGTTGATCTGGTTTCTCTTGCGGTGGTCGGCGCCCGCGTGGAAATGGCACGTCGCGCACGCCACGCCGTCGCTGCCGACCTGCATGTCCCAGAACAGCGCCTTTCCGAGGGCTACGGCCGTCTCCCTGCTCTTGACGTACCGGGACAGGTCGCGCGGCTCCGGGACGGCGACGCCTCGGAGCGAGCCGACGGGCGGCAGCGGAGCGGCTGGCGCGGGCGTCGCGCCGTCGTCCGGCGGATCCGACGGCGGGTCACCGCTCCCGGGCGTGACCGGCGACGAGGGCCCGCCGTCCCCGAGCGACGAAGACCCGCCGTCCCCGAGCGACGAAGACCCGCCGCCCCCGAGCGACGAAGACGGTCCGGGCCTTGCGCATCCCGAACACGGAGGCTCGCGTCCCTCGGGCCAGCAGCCGGCGGTTGACGATAGACCCATCAGGACGCCGAGTATCCACGCCCCGATCTCGCCCGTGCGCGGGTCTCCAGAACGAGCTCTAACCATCACGAGGAAGCCTCCTTCGCTGCTGCGCGGGTGAATGACAGGCGGCGCGAGCCAGCGTCCTCGCGGGACACCGCGGGTCGCCGGCATGTTCGTCCGTCCTGTGATGAGCGGATGTCGCGAGCGCCGACGCTCGACGGGGTTCCGCCCGGCATCGTTCGAGTAACTTCAAGCCATCCCATCTTCAGAAAGACAGCGCGTGTCCAGGGCGCGCATCGACGTCTCGTCCTGTCTCGTCTCGGCCGGGCGTCTCGGGTCGCGAGCGCGTCGGCTCGCGCGGGGGATTCGAGGGAGAAGACGACCTCTGTCGAGGACCGGACGAAGTGGGATGAAGGGACAGGACATATCCCTTCATCGCGCCGTCACCGCGCCGAGCAGGCGCGGCCGTGTGCGTCGCCGAAACCCTGACTCATCCACCGAGCTCGGGCAATGTCGTCGATGAGGAAGCGCGGGAGTGAACCGATCGAGCGCGGATCGCCTGGTGAACGAGGCGAAGGCGAGAGGGCTAGACTCTGGTCTTCGAGGAGGCCTCGAAGGAACGGAAAGCGCGCCGCGGGAGCTTCGCTGTCTGCGCCCGAGGCGACGTGGCGCCGCGCGACCGACCCGGGCGGAGCGCCCCCGGCCTCGACGGCGCCCCTCGGCGGGCTTCCAGCGTCAAGGCGCCTGGATCTTCTGCTTCACCCACCGCCCCGACTCGGTCAGCTGGCCATCCGACCACGGGCCGCCGGCGCTCGCGCCGGGCCTGAGCGCGGCGCAGGACTCGGCCTTGTCGACGATGGACCAGTTGAGCCAGCTGATGCTGTTGCTGGCCATGAAGTCGAGCCACCGCTGCGCCTCGGCGAGATCCAGCGCGCCGTCTCCGGTGGAGGAGCAGGTGCCCCACTCGGTGACGAACAGCGCGAGGCCCTTGGCCATCGCGGTCGTCTCCTTGGCGCGCAGCCCGTCCTTGTGCGTCGCCGCATAGAAGTGGAGCGTGTAGGCGATGTTGTCGTAGCTCGTGATCGGGCTGTTGGCGGCGACGTCCGCGTCCTGCGACCAGTTCGGCGACCCGACGATCACGAGGTTGTCGGAGCCGGCGCCGCGGATCTCCCGGATCACCTCCTCGGCATACGCCTTCACCTGCGCCCAGGTCTCGGTGTCGGGCTCGTTGAACACCTCGAAGATCACGGCGGGCTCATCGCCGTACTCCGTCGCCATCTCCCGGAAGAAGTGCTTCGCAGCCTCCTTGTTCCGGGGCTGGATCGCGTCGTGATCGTGCCAGTCGATGAGCACGTAGATGCCTCTGGCGATGGCGGCGTCGACGATCGCCTTGACCTTCCGCTTCTCCGCGTCCGGGTTGTTGACGTAGCCGAGCCCCGATGTGTTGGCGGTCATCGCGGCGCGGACGACGGTCACATCCCAGTCGTTCACGAGCGTGTCGACGGCGCGTGAGCGCGCCCCTCGGCGCCTGATGGCGCGAGCGACCGACGGCCCTCGCCACGCGCGCCGGAGGAGCTCGTCCCGCGCGCTCTCCTGCCCGCGCTCTCCGGGAGCGACCGACCCAGGTTGACCGGAGGCAGGCGCGGCGCGGTGTCAGCCGGGACCCGCGGCGGCCTATCGCAGACGGCTGACCGCATCCCGGTAAGCAGCTCCAGCTCCCACCACGTCCCTCGAAGCTCGCCTCGCGGAGGTTCGACAGGAGGGGGGTTCTGTGTCTGAGCGGCGTCCGAGCATCGCGCTGCCGCGCCAGCTCCTCCGATGTCAGGCCTCGGTACCGAAGTACCGATCGCCGAAGTCGCCGATGCCTGGCATCATGTAGGCGTTCTCGTTCAGCCCCTCTTCGATGGATGAGGTGACGATCTTCACATCCGGGTAACGCTCAGTGACGGCGGCAATCCCCTCGAGGACCGTGATCAGGTTGACGAAGATGATGTTCGCCTCCGCGACGCCTTGGTCCAAGAGGACCTGGATGGCGGCGAGCGCCGTCCCTCCGGTGGCCAGCATCGGATCCAGCAGCAGGACGTGGCACCGCCCTATATCGCGGGGGAGAGACGAATAGTAAAGGCGCGGGAGCTTCGTCGTCTTGTCCCTCTGGATGAGGATCTTGCCGATGCGAACCGACCTGCAGACGGCGCGCAGCTCCACCTCCATGCTCTCGCCTGCACGCGCGATGGAAACCCCGCAGAGCTGCGAGGCAAAGCGCCGGCCCTCGTACTTTCTGCCCACGGGCGTCTCTACCTCGCACGGCTCGAAGGGGAGAAGACCCAGGCCTGTTTCAATCAGCAGGCGGATAATCCTCCCCGAGTAGAAGACGAAGTCCTCCCGGCGCGCGCCACGGTCGCGGATGATCGTGTGCAGCGCCCGCAGCTGATTCGTCTGAGGCAGCAGGTGTAAATTGTCAATTTCGAGATGATTCCGGGTCTGCAACTTTCGCGCGGTTGACATGTTCGCGATCCTCCCAACGCTTGAATTCACTCCGTCGGCGGCTCCTCGAAGGACTCGGGCAGCTCCGGGGTCGTGGTGAAGCACGCGGCCGCGGCGCGGTAGATCGAGCGACCACCGGTCCTCTTCCACACCCGATGCAGCACGTACACCAACTTGGGGTTGTGCTCCTCTTCCTCTTCGATCGCTCGCGCGATGATCTGCCCCCAGCCCTCGCCTTCCAGCGGCTGCCCGGCGGAGTCGATCGCGTCCTCGTACGTCGCATGCAGCCTGGCCAGCGTGGACCTCTTCGGAAGGTCCGCGCGAGAGAAGAGGATGCAGAGCATGCCTATCCAGAAGCACTTGACCACATACCTCCCCTGGTCCGCCGGAAGGCGGCGGGCGATCTGCTCCATCGCGTGCAGCGACGTGATGAGATGAAGGAGGACGAAGTCGCCAGGCTCGGCCAGGTACAGCAGGGTCACCACGTGAAAGAGCTGCTCCCAGCTCGTGGAGACGTCCTGGTCGTCAATCCAGGCCGGGGCTTCGTAGATCAGCGGGTGCCCTTCGGCAAGCAGCCTGGCGATCCGATACTGAAGCCCCGAGCGCGAGAGCTCGGGGTGTATCCCCAGAGCCGCGCCGGCTTCCGTGTCGGCGACCAGCGCCTCCACCCAGCGATGAAGCTCGTCGCGATCGTCGTCCCACGCCCCCGCGACGCGGAGCAACGAGTCGACCGCCCGCTCTCCCCTCGCGCCGCCGGCCGGAGCCGTGACCGCCCTCTCCGGATGGCACGAGACGTACGAGAACGCCATGTACGCCAGGCCTTCTATCGCCATCCGGCGGTGGTTCGCGTCGAGCGCCCACCCCAGGTGGATCGTGGCATGCGTGAAGGCGCCGACCCAGCCGGGCAGCAGCGCTAGCAAATAGCGTTTCAGCAGCCCGTCGATGCCCAAGAGCTCCTCTTGCTGGTCCAGGAACTCGCAATACGCAGAGAAGCTGGTTCGCTTCCCGAGGAAGCTATCCCAGTTGGACGCCGAGATGGCATGCTTCGACGCCCTGGGCGCTTCCAGGCCGTACCCGTAGGGCGTCAGCCTCGCGTAATTGTCGTAGTATGCCTGGATCTTCGTCGGCGGCGCTCCGAGCCCGGCCAGCGCGACAACCGCGTGCTTTGCATGGTTCGTGAGGTGGCCGTTGAATTCGATGTGGTAGGTCCGGTCGTCCAGCAGCTCATCGACCAACTGCGAGTTTGTCATCACGATCTGTCCTGGTGACGAGGCGAACGCGCCACCCTGGTCATGTGAACGCCCAGAAGCACGAGGACGACGCCGAGGCATCCGGGCGCCGTGGGGGGCACGCCCTGGCTCTGGTAGTCTATCAACACAGCGGAGATCATCTGTCCGCTGATCACGAGAAGGACGGCGTTCATCGCGCCGAGCCTGGGAAATACGTAGCTGTTCACGGCCACGAAGAACGCCCCGAAGAGCCCGCCGAGGTAGGCCGTGAGCGGCGGAGCGACGGGGGCACCGAACCCCCAGCCGCCCATGACGGAGAGGACCGCCGTCAGGAACAGGAAACCGAGAACGTGATTCCAGAGGGATGCCTTGAAGGGGCCGAGCCGCTCGCTGAGCTGCCCGTTCATCGCGCGGCTCATGCCGATGAGCACGCCGTTGAGGAGCGCGAGCAATATATAGAGGACCATCGCTCAGCCTCGTCCAAAGATGATGAGCCCGCTGCCCACCAAGACGAGCAGCGCCACGAGGAAATCTGCGGCGACGATGCGCCTCTTCGGGGTGCGGAGCAGCCCGAAGTGATCCAGCACGATTCCGAAGAGCACCTGCCCGACGAGCATGAGGGCAATGGTGCCCGAGAGCGTGAGGCCGCTGTTCACCGTGATCGCCGCCAGCACCACGGTGAGCGCGCCCGGGATGCCACCCAGATAGAACCAGAGCGGCGCCTCCCCCTGCTGCTCCTCGTCTCCACCTCGGGGGCGGGACAGCCGCGAGTGGAGCACGACGAGGATGAACGCCGCTGCGGCCCCTAGCCCATGCGCCGCCCAGGACGCGAAGAGCGGTGTGGTGTGTCTCGCCAGGAGGCTGTTGGTGTTGATCATCAACGCGAGGAGGAGCCCCCCCCCGACCGCCAGCAACCAATCTGTGGAACGTCCGCTCATGGGCATCAGCACCGTTCAATTCGACGACAGCGCCGCTCGCAGGCACGTCAGCACGTCTTCGAACGTGTCGGCCATCCAGGTCGGGCCGGACGACGTCAGCTCCTGCACGCCATGCACGCCGTAGGTCACCGCGACGGAGCGCATGCCGGCGGCCCTGGCCATGAGCACGTCGTGCGTCGTATCTCCCACCATCACCGCGCGCCCGGCCGGGACCCCTAATGTCTGCATGATCAGCTGCCCCATCTCGGGATCCGGCTTCGGCCGCGTCACCTCGTCGGCGCCGACGACCAGGTCGAACTGGCCACGAAGCCCCGCCGCCTCCAACAGCGCAGCGGCGCTCGCCGAGAACTTGCTGGTCGCCACGGCCAGGGCCACTCCATCATCGCGCAGCGCCTGCAGGCCCTCCGCGACCCCAGGAAACAACATCGAGCGCGCCTTCGGTAGAATGACCTCGCGGAACGAGACCTGGTACCAGCTGATGGCCTCGGCCACCCGCGCGTCATGCCGCGGGACGTCCATCAGCAGGCTGAACGCCTGCTCGAGCGGGAGCCCAATGGTCGCCCGCGTGGCGGAGGCATCCCGTGCCCGGAGGCCCATCGCCGCGAAGGCCGCCGAGAACGTCTCCACGATCGCGCGGGGGGAGTCGATGAGCGTTCCGTCCAGATCGAAGATGGCTGCGCGGTTCATCGTATCTTCCGCAAGGATGGAGACCATCATGAGCCTTTCCGCCAGCGGTATAGCGCGTGCGCGGCCGCGAGGCGACCGGCCACCTCCGCTGTGCTCACGAGGACTGCCATGTTTGCCTTGGCGGACCTCCCCTCGGTCGCCTCGTCGACGGCGCGCATGAGGTATTTGGTGAGCGCATTGCCGCGGATTCCGTCCCCTTCCGCGGCGGCCGTCGCCCTCGTCAATGCCGCGTCGACCTCTCGGCCGTCGATAGCGTCCTCCGCCCTGACGGGGCTGGTGATCAAGACGGAGCTCTGGTTGCCCAGAGCCCAGTGATTCTCGACGGCGCGGGCGATCGCCTCCTCGTCATCCAGCCTGTGAGGGCTGCGGATCCCGCTGGAAGCGCAGTAGAAGGCCGGGAAGTCGTCGGACCTGTAGGCGATCAAGGGCACGCAGTGCGTCTCTAGGTACTCCATGGTCAAGGCCAGATCGAGAATGCTCTTCGCCCCTGCGCAAACGACCGCGACCTTCGATCGGGTGAGCTGGATCAGATCGGAGGAGATGTCCATCGTCCGCTCCGCGCCGCGGTGCACGCCTCCGATGCCCGCCGAGGCGAAGAACGGGATGCTCGCCAGCTCCGCCGCGACCAGCGAGGACGCGACGGTCGTGGCGCCCATCCCGCCCGTCGCCAGGATGACGGACATATCTCGGCTGCTGACCTTGGGGATGCCCGGCGTCGCGCCGAAGCGCTCCATGTCCGCCGCCGTCATGCCGATCATGAGCCGACCGCCGTCGATGCCGATTGTCGCCGGAACGGCGCCGGCGGCCCGGACGGCTTGCTCCACCCTCCTGGCGGTGGCGACGTTCTCCGGATAGCGCAAGCCGTGCGTGATGACGTTGGACTCCAGCGCCACCACCGGCGCGCCGTCCCGGATGGCGTCAGAGACCTCCTCGCTGAGCGAGAGCGGTACGTTGGTGTGTCGATTGCGGCTCATTGTGATCGCTATGCTCGCAGCAGAGAGGTCAATATTGGGGGGCTTTGCACAGCAGCTCCTTGCGCTTCACGATCTGCGGCAGGTAGACCTTCTCGTTCCAGTCTGCCCTCTCGACCGGCTCGAGCGCGATCGAGATCGCGTCCTCGTGGCACCGGAACGCGCTCCTTACCGCGTCGGTGATCGCCGCGACCAGATCGGCCTGCTGCTGCTCGCTGAGTGAGACGGGGAAGTGCTTGATGTTGACGTGGGGCATGCGGATGTCCTCCATGGCTTCGGTGTTGTGTTCGGGCTTCGCGTCGGCGCGAAGTTGGCGGTGAATCTGCTCGATCAGCTCGTCGATGCCCGGCTCTTTGAGCAGGCCATAATGGTCGGCGTCGAGATCGATGAAGGTCGAGGCGCTCGTCGAGCAGCTATCATGTCCCTCGATGCCCTCGATGCTCTCGATGAACGACCGGTCGTCTCCCCGCGCCCTGAAGATCGTCACGGGCGCGCGGATGCGCCGCTCCACGAGCTCGCAGATGGTGTACTTGAACTCATAGGTTTGATGCACGATCCGGATGACCCGCTTCACCAGCTCCGGATCGAGGCCCGTGAATCTCCTGGCGATGAACGACGCGAAGCTCTCCTCGTCTCTGGCGACCTCAAGGCACTCGGCGAGCGCGGGGTCGGTGATGCTGCCGGCGAATACCGAGAAGAGGATCGTCGCATATTCCTTGTTGTCGTAGGTGGGCTCGCTGCCCCACGTCGAGGCGCTCTTCGCCCGAACCTTCGGCGACCCTGGGGCGATCAAGAACAGGTGCTCCACCCGCTCGCCAGCACGCTCGAGCTGATGAGTCGCTTCGAAGGCGACACGAGCGCCGAACGAATACCCCCACAGCGTGTAGGGCCCAGCGGGCTGAAGTCGCCGGATGACCTTGATGTCCTCTGCGGCCATCTGCTGGAGGGTGGGGTAAGGGATCTCGCCCTCGTTGATCCCGTGAGCCTGCACGCCGTACAGGGGTCGATCGGCGCCCATCTTGCGCGCGAGCAGCCTCAGGTTCATGGTGTAACCGCCGAGGCCCGGCCAGCAGTAGACGGGGTTCCCCGCGCCTCTCGTTTGCAGCCGCACGAGCCGTGATGCTGGCTCGACGCCCGCGCCGTCGACCACGAGCGCGAGCTTCTCGATGGTCGGCGACCCGAACAGGACTTGCAGCGGCAGGGAGGTCTGGAACGCCCTGTTGATCTTGCTCACCAGTCCGACGGCGATGAGCGAATTGCCTCCGGACTCGAAGAAATCATCTCGCACAGAGACCTCGTCCTGCTTCATCTCCTTGAGCCAGAGCTGCTTGATGCGCGCCTCGGTCTCCGTTCGAGGCGCCACGAAGGGCCGATCGGCGAGCTCCACCTTGACGCGGTCCAGCGCCTTGAGGTCGATCTTCCCGTTGGCTGTGAGCGGCAGCCTGTCCAGCACGATGACCTTGTTCGGAACCATGTAGTCGGGCAGGAAGCTCCCCAGGTCGTCCCGGATCATCTCCGCGGGCCCCTTCATGTGAACGACGTCCTCCTTCATCCCTTCGCTGAGCACCTGCTCCTCGCTGATGCGCCCGCCGACGAAGAAGTAGGAGGGGCCCGGGGCCCTGCCGCAGGCTTTCAAGATGCTGTCCATGCGCTTGGCCGAGGGCAGATCGTCCCCGGTCTTGGAGCTGTACCCCGAGGACATGAACCCGAGGTTGATGTCGTTCGCCTGCAGGTGCTGGAGCTTCCTCCCGAGGTCGATGTACCTCATCCAGCCCTTGGAGGTCCTGCTGATGACCGTGATGCCGAGGCTCGCCCTCTCGTAGACCTGCTGGTTGATGGCGATGACATGCCGCTTCAAGATCAGCTCGTCCGATAGCTTCTCGAGGGCGCCATCTCGGTACTGGTACTGACCCGCGGCAAGGTCAGCGACCTTGCCGGGGTGCACCTGGACGAAGATCTCGACCGCGTCGTCGGGGCGCGGCTCCGCGCGCGGGACGAGCTCGAACGTGCCGATGTAGTGGTCCTCATCCGCGGAGTCCAGGCGGCTCATCGTCGCGGGGGCATGGTCGAGCTCCTTGATGTCCAGCCCATAACGGGGCAGGATCTCCTCGAACAGACCCACCATGTGTCCCGCTTCAATCTCCAGGACTTCTTGAATGTTGTTCTTGTAGGTGGACTCGATGGCCCGCCTCTTTCCGACGAAATGCACCCTCGCCTGCGCCGCCGTGGAGGCGAGCTTCTCTCGTAGGAGGAACAGCTGGTGGTGAACAGGATGGTGGTAATAAACTCCGGACTTCAGGCCGCATAGATTGTCCAGCTCGAAGTACATCTGCGTCGCGTACAGCGCTCCTGGCG
Organism: Sorangium sp. So ce281; assembly: GCF_051527395.1. Classification (NCBI taxonomy): domain Bacteria; kingdom Pseudomonadati; phylum Myxococcota; order Polyangiales; family Polyangiaceae; genus Sorangium; species Sorangium sp. So ce281. The sequence continues at coordinate 6,411,491 of NZ_CP150322.1, read as the reverse complement.
ACGCGTAGCCGTACTTCGGCAGCAGGCGCTCCGCGCTCAGGAACTGCCCGAAGTACCGCAGAATCTCCCCGAGCTCCGCGAAGCTCAGCGCCTCCAGGCTTCGGGCGTGGGCGCCCGCGAGCCTCTGGCCGGCCCGCCGGCCGAGCAGGCGCAGGATGTCGGCCTTCGTGACGCCCTCGCCGTCGAAGAATCGATAGGTCTTGCGCGCGAACACCTGCTGTCTCTGCTCCCGGGTCGGCGTTCGGCCGGGCAGGTCGAAGACCGCCTTGCCGCGGATCTCCCGGGGGTCCCGGCATCCCGAGTTCGACAGCTGCGCCTTGACCTGGAGCTTGCTCTCCTTCGACGCGTGGTGGGCGCCGTGATGGCCCTGGTCCATCAGGGCTGCTTCTCTCGGGTTCAGCTCGACGAAGGCGATCAGGTTCTGGAAGCCGGTGCGGGGATCGTTCTTGACCGTGACCGCCGCGTGCTTGACCCAGTCGTGCAGCTCGATGGCCAGCCTTATCTCGTCGAGCTCGACCCGGAACCCGCGCAGCTTGATCTGGTTGTCGGCCCGGCCAGCGAACTGGACGGTGCCGTCGGCGTTCCAGTACGCGAGATCGCCGGTCCTGTAGAGCTTCGCGCGCCGGCCATCCGCCTGGAACGGGTCGTCGATGAACCGCTCGGCGGTCAGGTCGGGCCGGTTCAGGTACCCTCGTGCGAGCTGGGCTCCGCCGATGTAGAGCTCGCCGATCTCGCCCAAGACCACGGGCGACCGGCGCTCGTCGAGGATATGGTACTGCGTATCGTGCACGGGAGCGCCGATGGAGATCGTGCTGGGGCCGTCGTGAACCGTGCGGCGATCGACCGTGAACGCGGACGAGTTGATGGTGCATTCGGTCGGGCCGTACAGGTTGACCAGCTCGCACCCGGGCAGCACCTCGAGGCACCGGAGCGCGAGGCTCCTGGACAGGGCTTCTCCGCCGCTGAAGACCTGCGTGAGCGAGTCGCAGCGGTGGAGCGCTTCGGTGTCCAGGAGGGCCTGGAGCAGGGTCGGAACACACTGTAGCGTCGTCACGCGGTGCCTGATGATGGTTTCGATCAGCCGCTCCGGGTCCCGGTACACGCCAGGGCTGCCCACGACGACGGTGCTGCCGCAGGCGGGCGCCAGGATCTCCCACTGGGCCGCGTCGAAGCTCATGGGCGTCTTCTGCAGGACGACCCGCCTCCGATCCAGCCCATGGGCCGTCCGGAGCCAGCCCATCTGGTTGACGATGCTCCGATGCTCGATCATCACGCCCTTCGGCTTCCCGGTGCTGCCGGAGGTGTAGATGACGTAGGCCAGGTTGTGTGAGCGCAGGCCGGAGCCCAGGTCGCGGTTCTCGGCGCTCGCGTCCGAGCGGCCGTGGGCCGCGGCGTCTCTCAGGGTGACGATCTTCGTGCCTCGCGGGGCGAGCTCGGTCAGCCTGGCCTTGAGGTCCTCTTGAGAGAAGATGACCTTGGTGCAGCTGTCCTCGATCATGTAGCGCAGTCGGTCCTCGGGGTACTCCGGCGAGAGCGGCAGGTAAGCGCTGCCAGAGAGGACGATCCCCCATGCGCCCACCATCAGGTCGATCGACGGCTCCACGAACAGACCGACGCAGTCGTCGAGCGCCACGCCGAGGCGCCGCAGGTACATCGCCACATCCGAGCTGCGCGCCGCGAGCTCGCGGTAGGTCAGGATCTCGTCCTCACGGACGACGGCAGCGCTGTCCGGCTGCGCCCGGACCTGCTCCCTGAGCAGGTCAGTGATGCACGACCCTGCGAAGGAGGCTGCTTCCATGGCGGCGTGTCGCGCTGGCTGCTCCCGCGCGTCAGCGACGGCGCGGGGCGAACGGATCATGGGTTGTTTCACAATCATCCTCTTGACGTGATGTCGCTGGCCTCTGGATGAGCACCACGGATCATGCGCGCACGTCCCCCTCGGCATGCCGTCGGGAGCGCCGCAGGCGATCGTCGCGATACCCCGCCGCGAACGTGCCCCAGCAGACTGCGTGCCATGCCGTCGCGGCGTGCTGCGGCAGCGGAGGCGTCGCAGGGACGACCGAGATTACGTCCGGCTTCTCGCGCCCTCACGATCTCGACCCGTCAGCGAGGCGACCGCCCGGCCGCGTGTTCGGGCAGCGCATTGCGTGAGCGCGCTGCGTGGTCGGGCAACCCGTTGCGCAAGTACGCCTGGCGCGCCTGGGCGGCGCGTGTCGCCGCTGCGCCGCGTGCTGCACGACCGTGCAGATCGCGAGGGCCGCTCCTCTCTCGGAGTATGAGGAATCGAGCGAGAGACAGGCGTCCCGGCGGTGCGGCTTCTACCGGGTCCAGGTGGGCGCGAAGGAGGACTTCCTCCGGATCATGGCAGCTGGCGCCTCTGCGGGACCCAGCGCTTGCCGGGCCGCTGGCCTTCCACGGGTGCCAATCTTTGCCTGAATGGCAAGGGGTGCCGGCAAGCGTTGCATGCGGCGCCCTCGGCTCCAGCCTCGGCCGTCGCGATCATGCCAGAGGAGCACCGGCAAAGGAGCGCGGCCCTCGGCCCCTGCCGGCGCGAGGGGCCGGCGGCCCCTCGCTACGCGCGGCGGACGATGTCTTGCAGCGCGCTCTCCAGCCGGCGCTCGATGGCGGGGTCGTCGAGCGTCGGCGTGATCTCCTCGGGCACGACGCGCGCGCGCATGATGACCCGCGCATAGATGAACGCGTCGCGCGCGTTCGGAGGGTCCTTGTCGCCGAGACAGGAGCGGAGCAGCTGGTACGCTCGGCCTTTCACCACGCCTCCGCTGTCCGCGCGCGCTCGACGGTGGTGATGATCCGGCGCACCGCGGCGGTCGCGGTCTCGTGCGCCGCGAACGCGTCCCGCACGACGTGCGTTGCCCTCGCGGCGGCGCCCTCGTCGAGCGTGCCCCCGAGCACGCTCTCGGCGAGCCGGACGAGCGGGCTGATCTCGACCATGTCCCGCGTGAGGGACCGCGTCGCCTGGGCGAGCTCGGACGCGGCCTCGGCCGGAGCGGAGCGCGAGAGGGCCATGGCGTCGTCGGCGAGCTCGGCCGCGATCGCGAACATGTCCCGGTAGCAGTCGACCGCCGCGCGCAGATCGTCCTGGCTCGGCGCGACCTGCGGCGACTCCGGCAGCGTCGCCGCCGCGCGCTGCGCCTCGGTGATCACGGGCGCGATGGCCATGAGCGCGCCCTCCAGCGCACGCGCGGTCTGCCCGAACCGGGCGAGTCGCTCCCTCGCGGTGCGGTTCGGCGGCGGCGTGTCGCTCTCCAGCGCCTCGAGCCGCGCGCCGGCCTCGGCGGCGAGCCGATGGAGGCCCTCGACGACGCCCGGCTCGAAGCTGCGCGGGACGAGGTCGATCACGCAGAGCGAGCCGACCACATGCCGGCGCACCCGCACCGGCACACCCGCGTACGCGCGGATGCCGTAACGCTCCACCAGCTCCTTGGGCACGCGCTCGTCGTGAACGGCGTCCTCGACCACGAGCGGCTGCTCGTGGCGCACCACGAGCTGGCAGAACGAGCTGCTCCGTGAGGTCGCGCAGCTGACGCCCAGGTCGGGCGGCAGGCCGCGGTGCGCGCGGAACAGCTGGATGTGTCGGACCACCAGGCTCACGAGCGCCATCGGCGTCCGGGCGAGCTCGGCCGCCCGCTCGACGCAGGCGTCCAGGATGGCGTCCGCGTCGTCGCGCAGCAGCACGTGGTGCAGCTCGGCGAGGCGCGCGGGATCGTTCAAATCGGCCATGGGGGTGCTCTTGCCGGGGCGACAGGGCGGGCTCAACCGCGAGCGCCGCCATGCCTGCGCCCGGCCCACGACCTTACCGCAACCCGGCGCCTCGAGGTGCCCCCGCGAGCGTTTTCCCTGGGGCGTGTTCCTGAATGAATGAATGAGTGATCCCGCCGAGACGCTCCCCGGACGTCCAAGGCGACCACCGCGGCGTCGGGTCGTATCAGGGCGATGTCCGCGCGCAGCGTGATCGCGCCTCGTGTTACTCGCGCGCGAGCGGCAGCGCCCAGGGCCCTCCGGCGCCGGCGCGAGAGATCACCTGGGGCAACGCGTCGCTCGCCCGCTCGGGCGCGTAGTCGTAGGGGGGCGTGAAGACGGCATCGGCCGGCTCCCCGTCGCCGCCCAGGTGAACGCCGCTCTCGTCGCGGTAGAGGTTCGAGCCAGGGACGGCCAGGAGGAGTCCCCGGCCCGTCCCGTCGCTGCAGTCCGAGCGCCGCGTCGCTGCCTCGGCGTTCTCGAACACGCTCGCCTCGAGCAGCAGCTGCCCCTCACAGGCGGCGCCGACCGCCCAGTCCGAGATGTTCGAGAACACATTGTTGAAGAGGTGGGCGCGCGCTCGGGATCCGGTGGCGAGGGGGGCGCGCGTCCTCACTTCATCGAAGCGACAGTGGTGCATCGTCACCTCGGCGTCGGTGATCGTGCAGGCCCAGCGCTCGCGGCCGCCGCACTCGGCCTCGTTGCTGCCGTCGAAGTGGCCGTAGGAGAAGGTGACCCCGCTCGTGCCCGCGTGGACGTCGGCGAAGGCGTCGCTGATCCGTTGGACGGTCGCGTGATCGATCCAGACCCTGGAGGCTTGCGTCAGCGTGAACGCATCGCCCGCTTCGTGCACGTTCGAGTTCAGATCGTAGAGGGCGAGGTTGCGGATGATCACGTTCTCGCTCTGGTTGAGATCCATGTTCACGCCCGGCAGCGCCGCGCCGCGCCCGAGCCCGACGAGGGTCTTGTTGGAACCGAACGGGACGATGCGATGGTTCCGCGTCGCCCCGACGAGCGGACGCTCGCAGGTCGCGTCCCCGGTGAGGACCTCATAGAACGTCTTCTCGGGCTCCTCCGAGCAGGCGCTGGGACAGACCTCGATGTTTTGGACCTCCGATCCCTGGCGGCGGAAGTCGTGAACGCCTTCGGCGAGCAAGAGCACAGCCGGCTCGTCCGAGCGGGCGAGGCTCTCGAGCTCGGTCCAGCTCGAGACGAGCACGGGCTTCGCCCCCGCGCCCCCCGTTGTGCCCTCGCCAAAGCCGATCGGCTCGATCCGTATCACTTTTCGGAGGGCGATGGGCCCCCTCGTCCCGAGCGCGGGCCCGATCCAGCGAGCCGCCGTGCTCGAGGGGAAAACCGCCTCGGGATCACAGCCCGGCAGATCTCCAGCGCTCCCCAGCTCGCGCGCCGCCGTCCAGCCGCTGTCGTCGTAGCCGGGCGCGGTCCAGTCCCCTTCCGGCGCGGCGCTCAGCTTCCAGTCGCTGCCGCTCTCATGGCTGCGCTCGAGCTCGTCGAGGTGGACGAGCGCCGCGGGGGTCCCCGCTGCGGCATGAACGCTCACGGCGATCACGTTCTCTCCCGGAAGCAAGGAGAGGGGCACGAAGATCGGAGCGCGCGCCGACTCGCTCGCGGCGATGAGATCCCCGTTGACGTAGACGCGGAAGGTATCGCGCGCCGTGATGGAGAGACCGGGGCCCTCGAGCGCCCCGTAGCTCGCGCTGACGAGCAGCGAACTCGCGAGCTCCTCTCCCTCTCCGAAGGCGGCCCCCGGAGGGAGCTCCGCCGCGGGCGGCTCGCCGTCGCAGGCGAGCTCCGTGAGGGGGGGAGAGCTGCCGCCGACACCCGCGTTCCCCCGAGGTCGGGTGGCCGTCTGGATGAGCTGATCCTCGCAGGAGAGCCCCCAGGCCAAGGCCGAGAGCGCGGCGACTCGGAGGAGCCAGGTGCGGCAGGAGAGGCGCATGGCGAACAGGGCAAAGCTGCGGGGCGACGCCCGGGAGCGCAACCCAAATGCTCCGAGTCACCTGCTCCGATCTAGCGTCCTGGCGGCGGGCGAATTTTTCTGGAGGCTCGGGACGCCCCCAAGTAACTAGGAGAGAGTGGCTCAACCCACGCGCTCCGCCCCGCCGCCCGGATCCACCTTGGCCCGCTTCCCCGCCGACAAGCGGTCGGACGCGAGCCTGGTCGCAGGCGCCGCCGCCGGAGAGCGGGAGGCCCTCGCCGTCATCTGGGACAGGTATTCGGGTCTCGTGCGAGGTGTGCTGTATGGCGCCCTCGGTCCCGACACGAGCCTCGAAGACCTGGTCCAGGAGGTCTTCCTGGGCCTGATCCAGGGGGCCGCGCGCATCCAGGACGGGGGGGCCCTCCGTGGCTATCTGGCGTCCGTGGCGGCGCGGCAGGCAGCGCTCGAGATACGGAAGCGCAAGATACGCCGCTGGGTGGGCCTTTCCCCGAGCGGAGAGCTCCCCGAGCGCGCCCTCGAGCGCGTCGACTTCGAGCATCGCGAGGTGCTCAGCGCCCTCCACCGCGTGCTCGACAAGCTGAGCACGCGCCGGCGCATGGCCTTCGTGCTGCGCCACGTGCAAGGCCTCGACATGCTCGAGACGGCCGCGGCGCTCGGCGTGTCCGAGTCGACGGTGCGCCGTGAGCTCGAGAGCGCGCGCGCGTTCTTGCTCAAGGCGCGCGAGCCAGCCCTCCAGGAGTTCCTGTCCCGGTGTGAAGGATTTCGGCCATGAGCGAACCCGAACGACAGCTCGATCCCGTCGCGGCCCTCCTGCAGAGAGCCGCTCAGCTGAGCGAGCCGGAGCGCCGCGAGGCGCGCGCCGCCTTCCTGCGCCGTGTCGACGAGGAGCAGGCGCGCTCGAGGAACGCGCGGGTGGTCGTTCGCTGGGTGGCTCCGCTCGCCCTCGCCGCGAGCGTGCTGATGGGCGTTTTCTTCTTCTGGCGAACGGAGCGAGGTCTCGATTACGTCGTCGAGGGCGCGGTGAACGAGAGCGGCTATGTGCGCGTACCGGTCGATCACCCGGCCGCCATCACCTTCTCCGATCAGACGCGGATCCGGGCCGCTGCAGGGACGCGGCTTCGTATCGACGAGCCCAGGAACGAGCGTGGCGCCCGCATCTCGGTCGAACGCGGCCGGGTCGAAGCCGAGGTCACGCACACCGGGCACAGCGATTGGCGCTTCGTCGCGGGTCCCTTCGTCGTCCGCGTGGTGGGCACGCGCTTCGAGCTCCTCTGGGACGCTGACCGCGAGCGGCTCGAGGTGATCCTGCGCGAGGGGGCGGTCGAGGTGGAGGGCTACTCCGGCTCTGGCGCCGTGAGCGTGCGCGCGGGGCAGCGCTTCGTGGGGGACGCTCAGGCGAGGACCCTGCACGTCAGCGACACGACGGCTCAAGCCCCCGACACGGCGGCGCAGGGCCCCGACACGGCGGCGCAAGGCTCCGAGCCCGCGCCTCCCGCGGCGCAGGGACAGCTCGCCGAGGTCGCGGCACCGCCGCCGGAGCCCGCTGTTCCCCCGGCGCCGAGCTCTGCTGAAACCCCGGCGGCCCTGGTCGCCCCGCCGAGCGCCAAACCACCCTGGAGCAAGCTCGTTTCCCAGGGCGAGTTCCGGCGTGTCGTCCAGGAGGCCGCGGCGCGGGGCACGCAGAGCTGTCTCACCTCCTGTGATGCCGCCGACTTGAACGCCCTGGCCGACGCCGCTCGCTACGTGGGGCAGAACGAGCTCGCCGAGCAGGCCCTGCTCGCCCTGCGCTCGCGCTACGCATCGACCGCGGGGAGCCGCGCGGCCTTCTTGCTCGGGCGCCTTCACGAGAGCCGCGGCGCCGCCGCGCGCGCCAGGACCTGGTACGAGACGGCCCTTCGCGAGGCGCCGGGCGGCGCCTTCGCCGCCGAAGCGCTCGCGGGGAAGATGCGCACGATCCAGAGCCTCGAAGGACCGGCCGCCGCGCGCGTGGTGGCGCAAGAGTACCTGCGCCTCTATCCGATCGGGGTCCACGCCAAGACGGCTCGACAGCTCGCCGCTCAGCCCTGATCCATGGTCCGGCGGGCGCGAACGCTCCTCGTCCTGCTCCTGCTGCTCGTCTGCCCTCGAGCGGCGTGGGCGCAGCGCGTGCTCGTCGTCCGGCCGGACCCGCGCGATGCAACGCTCTTCGAGGCCTTCGGGCGGCTCTCTGCCGAGCTGGCGCTCCAGTCCTTCGAGGTCATCGTGCTCGGGAGCGCCGCGCGATCGCCCGGGGCCGAGGAGCTCGAGCGCGAGGCGCAGGAGAGCGAGGCCTTCGCGGCTGTTGCGCTGCGGCGCGACGGGAGCGGCACGGCCGCCGAGGTGTGCATCGTGGACCGCGTGACCGGCAAGACGACCACGCGCAAGCTCCTCATCGATCCCTCCAGCGACGGCCCGATGCTCCTCGCGGTGCGCGCCGTCGATCTCCTGCGCGCAAGCCTCCTCGAGCTGGGCCCGGGCCAGGCTCCCGCTCGGGACGTGCTCGGCGTCGAGGCCCGGCCGCCCGCCCCCGAGGTGCTCCGCTTTTCCCGGGAGCCGCCTCGCTTTCACGTGCGCACGGGAGGGCTCGTCCTCTTCACGCCTCCGGTGGGGGGCGGCGTCGGCGCGCAGATCGAGGCGCACACCCGCCTCGACGAGCGCTTCCGTCTCGGCCTGCTCCTCGGCGGTCCCCTCTTTGGCGCCGAGTTCCGTGCAGCAGGCGGCGCCGCCCGGGTGCGCCAGGAGCTCGCGCTCCTCCGGGCCAGCTGGAACCTCGGGCAAACGGCTGCCGGTCTTCACTGGGAATGGGGGCCGCTCCTTGGCGTCGGCGCCTACCACCTCCAGGCCACCGGCCATGTCGAGCCGCCGCTCGTGGGGCGCAGCGAGGAGTTCTTCAGCTTCGCCGCGGACGCGGGGCTGAGCGTCCAGTACTTCTTTCATCCGAGCGTGGGCCTCGGTCTCGAGCTCACCTGTCTGACGCTCCTGCCGCGCCCCATCATCGCCGTCGATGAAGCGCGCTCCGCTCCGCTCATCGCTCAGGCCCTCGGCGCGCTCAGCCTGGGGGTCTCGTTCTGAGGGAGCATGGCGAGGCGCGCGCGTCCACGAGGCGTCACGGGACGAGGGCGTTGATGTACTCCTCGAGGTTCGTCCAGCCGTCGCCGTTGCGGTCGCCATTGCGATCCTCGGGGTCGTGAGGATCGAGCGAGGCGGAGACCTCCCACGCATCGGGCATCCCGTCCTGATCCGTGTCCGTGGGCGCAGAGCCCCCCGGGATCTCTCCAACGGTGTTGGGGAGACCGAGGCTCTTCTCGTCGCTGATCGTGGCGCCCTCGGCCCCGAGGGACGCGAGCTCTTCCATGACGAAGTCGTCGACCGCGTCACGCCAGAGAGACGCCCCGGCGTGCTCCATCACGTGGTCGAAGGCGTCCTCTGCGCTCATCGCGGGCACCTCGGGAACCTCGACGCTCGGCGCCGTCTCCCAGGTCACCGAGCCGAAGTCTCCCTGGCCGAGCAGGCGGCCGTTCAGGACACCGTCCTTGTTGCTGTCGTACCAGTTGTCGACGGCATAGAGGTGGTACTCGGGCGTGGGGCTGTCCAGGGTGCCACCCTTCGTCTCCGGGCCGGGGATCAGCGTGTTGCCGACCATCGCCCCGTCCGAGCGCCCGCTCGTGTCGCCCAGGATGTACCCCGAGGTGACCCAGTTGTAGACGACGTTGTTGACGAACTGCAGCGTCCCGCGGGCCTTGGGGTTACGGGAATTGTTGTCGATGTACAAGGACCGGATGATCGATGTGCCGGTCGTGTTGACGATGCCGCCCGTGCTGTGGGTCTGGAGCCCCTGAGCGACGATCGAATCTTGAAGCGTGATGTTGTAGAGCTCCGCCCCGCTCTCCCGGTTCAGATCGAAGGTGCCGTCGCGCCCCCAGCTGAGGGAGCAATGGTCCCAGATCACATCGTGCCCGTTGGCCATGGTGACGGTGTCCTTGCCGGAGTCGCCGATCTTGCCCATGCGAAACCGCACGTAGCGAACGATCGTGTTCGACGCGCCGGAGAAGGACGTGCCGTTCCCGTAGAGGGTGATGCCGCCGCCGGGCGCTGTTTGTCCGGCGATCGTCTGGTTGTTCTTGAACACCAGGCGGGAGTCGAGCTTGATGACGCCGCCGACGTCGAAGACCACGGTGCGATTCGGCTGGCTGATGGCATCTCGCAGGGAGCCGGGCCCCGCATCGTTCAGGTTGGTGACATGGTAGACGTCGCCGCCGCGGGCGCCGGTGGCCAGCCGCCCGAATCCCTCGGCGCCGGGGAAGGCCCCGAACTCGACGGTGCCCGACCCGCCCGTCCCGGCGCCGCCGCCCGCACCCGCGCTCGGTGCGCCGCCGCCCGCGCCCGGGCTCGGTGCACCGCCGCCCGCGCCCGGGCCTGGCGCGCCGCCGGCCCCTCCAGCTCCCGTCGTCACCCCGGATGCGGCGTCGCTGCCCGATGCCTCTCCGCCCGGCGTCGCTCCGCCCGCGCCAGCAGGATCCATCGAGGGAGCTCCGCCGCTCCCGGAGCCGTCGTGCGGTGTCCCAGAACAGGCCCACGCGGCCGCACCCAGAACAAGAAGTGACAGCCAAGAGATGCTCGCCCGGCCTGGCGGGCATCGCGCCCAGGTCTTCATGCGCCCGGAGTTGATCGAGCCCCTGCTCACCTTTCAGAAATCGTCACCCGCGGCGCGGGATGGCGTGCTGGGTCGCACGCGACGCCGCGAACGTCCTGGCAGTGTTGCCACCGGGCTCAGCGGAGGCGGGCGCGCCGAGCTCAGCGCTGCTGGCTCATCGCAAACGCGATGCCGCTCTGGAGCGAGCCCATCGTGACGACGCTGCCCAGATCGACGCCGAGCGCCACGAGGATCTGCGCGACCTCCGGGCGGATACCGGTGAGGACCATCTGCGCGCCGAGCAGGCGTACGGCCTTCGCCGTCCGGATGAGCGCGTCGGCGACCTGTGAGTCCACGTTCGATACGCCCGTGATGTCGAGGATCACCACCTTGGACTGCTCGGCGCTGACGCCCTGGAGCAGCCGCTCGAGGACCGCCGCGGCGCGGCTCGAGTCCATCACGCCGATGAGCGGCATGATGACGGCCCGATCGCTGATGCGAAGCAGGGGGGTCGACAGCTCGCGGAGGGTAGCGGCCTGGACCCGGATCACCTCGTCCTTCAGGCGGACGCGCTCCTCCTCGGCCCGCTTGCGCTCGGTGAGGTCCGCCGTCACGGTCGCCAGCGCCATGGGCTCCCCTGTCTCCGGGTCCCTGATCAGGAAGGAGTTGTAAAGGACCGGAACCGCGGCCCCGGTCTTGAAGTGCCTGAACCTGAACTCCCCGACCCAGCGGCCGTGCTCCATCGTCGCGGGCATGATGTGCCGCTCGATATAAGGGAGGTCGTCGGGGAAGAAGAAGCTGCCAATCGTCACGCGCGGCAGCTCGCTCGCCTCGAGGCCGACGAGCCGCAGCCCCGCCTCGTTGAGGTACTGGGCGACGCCGTCCAACGAGGCGATGCCGATGAAATCCGAGCTGTTCTCCGCCACAGCGGCGAGCCGCTTCTGCGCCGCCTCGATCTTGAGGAGCTGCGCCTCGCGCTCGTGCAGCGCCTGGATCTCCCGCCTGTGCTCGGCCAGCTCGCGCTCGCGCTGGGCCAGCGCCTGCTCCAGGCGGACGACGCGCTCCCGCAGCGCCGATGCGTCGCTCGGATCGAGTCGGCCATCCATGCTCATGGCGCTTCCCTCATGCTCGCTTGTTGTCTCACGCTCGCCCCTGCGCGGCGCACAGCACCACAAAACGTGTTCCTGCGAGCCGCCGTGTCCCCGAGGCGCGATGAACTATAAGCGAGAGAACGGTCCTCGATCTACTGGAAAGCCAGGCTGGGACGTCCTCATCGCAGTTGTCGGCTTGCCTACGCAGCGCCGTTGTCCTCCTTGTTGAACCATGAGCCCACAGCAAGCCAGGAGAACTCATCCGCAGCCCCGGAGATGCGGCGCAGGTCCCACCCGCCGTACGGTGTTTGGTGACCGGACGGCCCGGTCCACCTTGGAGAGGATGGTAGGGGACACCATGGGCACACTGAGCACTTCCAAACGAATCCTGGTCACCGGCGCGTCGCGCGGGATCGGACGCGCGGCCGCGCTCGCGCTCGGCAAGCAGGGACACACGGTGGTGCTCGCTGCGCGCGACGAGCACGCGCTGAGGTCGCTCGCCCGCGAGATCGCTGGCGCGGGCGGGCGGGCCGAGGTCGTCCCGATGGATGTCACGGACGACGGGAGCGTCGAGCGCGGGATCGCGCGGCTCCTCGAGGCGGGGCCGTGCGACGTCGTGATCAACAACGCAGGTTCCTGCGACCAGACGGATTTCATGGCGCAGGACATGAGCACGCGACGCGCCGAGATGGATCTCAATTACTGGGGTGCGGTGCGGGTGACGCGCGCGCTGCTGCCGGCGATGCTGGTGCGCCGCTCGGGCGTCATCGTGAACGTCTCGTCGTTGCTCGGGGTCATCGCGTCGCCGACGGCGGCCAATTATTCGGCGACGAAGGCGGCGCTCGGCGCGTGGTCGCATGCGCTCCGAGGCGAGGTGGGCCGCTTCGGCATCAAGGTCGTCGTGTTCGTGGCGCCCCACACCGACACGGCGTGCGGCCGTGGCACCCGCTTCGACGGCGTGGTGAGCTTGCCTGTCGAGTACACGGCGAAGGAGCTGCTCCGCGCCGTCGATCGGGCGCCCCGGCAATTCGCGGGGAGCCCCGTCTATCGGCTTCTCTTGCGGCTCGCCGGGCTCTTTCCGGCCTTCCTCGAGGCGCGGGTCGCCGCGTCGGCGCGGGCTCATCTGCTGCCTGGCTACGGGCCGTAGGAGCGAGCGCGGAGGATCTGCGTAACGAGAGAGCCCCGAAGAGCCCGCTCGCGCTGGTCACCGCGCTACCGCAGGATCTCCTCGAGGAGCGCGTTCTTCACGCCGCGGCGATCCTCGCCGAACGACGAGACGCCCAGGCCGTAGTACTGGTTCATGATGGTGAACCACAGATCGCGGAGCTGGCGATCGCTGCCGAGGGCGCCGTAGGCGATGTGCGCGTCGTTCAAGAAGACGCCGTCGCCGCCGAGGAGCACGATGGGCAGGTCGTACCCGTCGTGGTCGTGCGACCGCATCTCGCTCATGTGCACCATGACGCAGTGATCGAGCACCGTGCCGTCGCCCTCGGGGATCGCGTCGAGCCGCTGCGCGAGCTGCGCGCTCTTCTGGTTGAGCCAGCAGTTGATCGCCGCGTAGTCGAGGTTGCTCTGCGCGATGATCTTGTACTGGCCGTTCTGGGTCGCGCGGTCGAGGTTGCCGGCGGCGTGCTGGGAGGAGTGGTAGTGCAGGCTGGCCTCTCTCCTGTACGCGAGCCCCACCTTGGCGCGGACGTCCTCCGGGATGCACCGGTACTCGAACTCGGAGCGCATGTCGTCGTGCATGTGGGTGATCACGCGCGTCACGTCGCATTGAATGGCCATGACGATGAGGTCGATCATGACCTTCGCGTGATCTTCGTGCTTGTACGGACCGGCTCCCGTGTTGTCGTTCTCGTTGAGCCCCTCCGCCTGGCCCGGCGGCTCGGGGACCACGCCGGGCTGGCTGATCGGGCTGCAGCCCAGGCCCGTCTGCGGGGTCATCGTCGACTGGACGCGGGTCGCGTTCTTCTCGATCTCGCGCAGCGAGTCCAGGTATTGCTGGACGATCTTGCGATCGTCGGAGCCGACCCGGTTCATGAGCGAGTTCGCGTCCGCCAGCACGCCGTCGATGACACTCTTCTCCATCGCGGCGCGGCGCTCCGCCTCGATCCTGGCCTCCTCGTCGCTCTGCCCTGGCACGGACCCCGCCGCGCCCGCGCCGACGAGCGCGTCGAACACCGCCTTCGGGTTGACCGAGCGCTTCAGCGGCTCGCGCGGGCTCTTCCAGGAGAGGACCTGATTGTAGGCGTAGCTGCGCTGGTCGAAGAAGCCGGGCTTGACGCCGAGCCCCGTCTGCAGCGACGGGATGCGGGTCGCCTGCTCCGGGCCTGCCTTCTGGACGATGAGCTGGTCGACCGAGACGCCGTTGCCCACCCACTCGCCGAGGTCCTGGCGCGCCTCCCTCCCCAGCTGATCGGCGTCCACGCAGGTCGAGAGCGCCGCGCCGAGGCGCGAGTGGGAAGGCTCGATGTAGGGGTGCTGCTCCGTGCTCCACGTGTAGTTGCCGAGGCGGCTTATCATGAGCATTTTCGATTTCACCGGCGCGAAGTGCTCGAGCACCCTCGGCAGCTTGAAATCGGCGCCCTTCAGCGTCTTTCCGAACGCCGGGGCCGTCTCCCACCAGTGATGGGGCGCCCCGTTCGGGAAGGTGCAGAGCAAGAAGCGCTTCGGGGTGCCGGGCTCCCCGCCGCGCGCGCTGCGCGGCGCGAGGCTCTCGAGAAACGGCAACGCCAGGCAGACGCCCGCGCCGCGCAACAAATTTCTGCGTGTCATCAAGCGTTTCATGTGCGCATCGCTCCTTCGTGCCTCGTCTTGTGCAGAAACAACGCGTGCGGCCTCACTGCGCCTTGTCCTTCGCTCGAAGGCGGAACGCCTCGCTGGTCACCACCTGCTTCGCCAGATCCGCGATCGTGCCGCCGCCCCAGCGCGCGGCGATCTCCTTGATCCTGGTCCTGTCCCCGGCGCTCGGGCGCCGGCGCAGGGCATAGCTGAAGAGCTGCTCGGAGGGGCACGTCCCCGTCCGGGCGGCCTCCATGAGCGCCGGCACGAGGCCGGAGATGTCCTCGAACGCCGCGCCCTCGTACACCCCCGTCGCGTCGATCGGGTCGCCGTTCGGGTACTGGGTCCGGTAGGCGCCGATCGGATCGAAGTTCTCCAGGCTCAGCCCGATCGGGTCGAGCACGTCGTGGCAGCCCGCGCAGTCGGGCGACGCACGGTGCTTCTCGAGCTCCTTGCGCACGTTGGTGACGCCGCCCGCCTCCCCGTCCGCGGCGCCGAGCTCCGGGATATCCACGTTGGCGGGCGGCACCATGGGCGCGCAGAAGAGCTGCTCCAAGATCGTCTTCGCGCGGGACGTGGGAGAGGTCCGGTCGGCGCGGGACGACAGCGTCAGGAACGCTGGGAGCGTGAGGAACCCCTCGCGCACGCCCTCCGGGTCGTTCGCATAGAGCGGCTCGATCAGCCGGCTCTCCGGGTGGGGCGCCGTGAGGAACTCGGACCACGGCCGCCCGCCGGTCGTGAAGCTGGCGAAGTACTCGTTGACCTGGTCGAGCATCGCGCCCTTCAGCTCATCGTCCCAGTTCGGGAACTGGCTCGTGTCGGCGTTGTGGCTGGGGAGCGTGCGGGTCCCGAGCCACTGCCCGTAGAAGTTCTGGAAGAAGGCGGCGCTCTTCGGGTCGGCCAGCATGCGGTCCACCTGCTGCTCGAGCTCGCCCTCGGTGGCCAGCTGATCGTCCTCCGCCGCGTCGAAGAGCTCGTCGTCCGGGAGCGAGCTCCAGAGCAGGTACGAGAGGCGCGACGCGACCTCGTAGCCGTTGAGGGCGCCCGGCGATCTCGCCGAGTCGGGGCCCAGCTCGATCCGGAGGAGGAAATGCGGCGA
Organism: Sorangium sp. So ce281; assembly: GCF_051527395.1. Classification (NCBI taxonomy): domain Bacteria; kingdom Pseudomonadati; phylum Myxococcota; order Polyangiales; family Polyangiaceae; genus Sorangium; species Sorangium sp. So ce281. The sequence goes on along the minus strand of NZ_CP150322.1, from coordinate 6,396,150 downwards.
CGTGAGCACGGTCCGGACGACGTGCTGCGCCGCCTCGACGGGGGACATCTCGAGGGTGGTCCGCGCGTCGTCGTACTGCGCCGCGTACCGGTCGACCTCCGCCGCGTCGAGCGGGCGCCGGAACGCGCGCAGCCCGAAGCGCTCGATGATCTCGCGCGCACACCCGTCGTCCGCGCCCTCCGCCAGGTCGCACACGAGGATCTTGGCGCGCTGCGCCTCGTCCGAGAACGCGTCCTCGGCGAGCGTCCTGGCGGCGTCGTAATACCCCTGCACCAGGACCAGCGAGAGGTTCGAGAGCGCATTTACGTTTGCGTCGAAGCCCTTCGCGCCGAAGGCCGGGAAACCGTCCGCGGGCCGCAGGCTCGTTCCCAGGAGGTGGGCGACGGTGGAGTTGTACTCCGACGCTGTCATGTGGTGGAGAGGCATCCTGTCTACAGCGATGGCGGCACCCTGGTCCGGGGTCTGCCCCGGAGTCTGCTCCGGAGGGCCATCGTCCCCGAGGGCGCCAGTGCACGAGATGCTCAGGAGGCATCCCCCGGCAGCGATCCAGGGACTCGCGAACACTCGGTCCAATCTGAAGGTCATTGTCGGCTCCCTCGTATGGAATCGGCAGGTCTGTCTTGTGACCGGAGCACACCGTTTTCGTGATCAAATCGACCGGGTGCGGGCATGGCCGTGAAGATCGCGGTGGGTCGTATGAATCCAGGGTCGGCGGCGAGCGGCGTCGGGCGAGCGCCTGCTCGACCTGCGCTCGGCCAGCGCGCTCCCTCCGCGGCCGCGCGCATCCGCCGCCTGTCCTCGCCGGCCAGCTCGTCCGCGTCGCAAAGGGCGCTCAGGAGCGCCCGCGCGCCGGCCCCCCTCTCACCCATGGCGGCCTCCTCGGATCCTGGCGTGGTGGCGGTGCACCGCGTCGGAGAACGCCTGTCGAGCGGCCCTCAGCCGCGCATACACGGTGTTGATGTTCACCCCGATCCCCTGCGCGATCTCCGACGCCGGAAGCTCTTCGAGCTCGGCGAGGAGGAGCACCACGCGCTTCTCCTCGTCGAGCGACGCCAGGAGGTCGTGCACCACGCGCGCGGCCTCCGCCCTCTTCATGGCCTCGTAGGGGCTGAGGTCGCTCGGCCCCGCGACCTGCTCGGGATCCACGATCTCTCCTGTCCCGCGGTGGGCCGGGCTCTGGCGGCGCTGCGACCTCCGGTGCGCCTGCACGACGTTGACCACGATCCCGAAGACCCACGTCTTCAGCGACGAGTGGCCCCGGAACTCCGGGAGCCGCCGGTGCACGACGGCGAACACCTCCTGACACACGTCCTCGTGCGCGGAGGCGTCCACGACGAGGCGGCGCACGGTCCGAAAGACCAAGGGAAAGAGCTGCGCGTACACCTCGACGAAGGCGAGCGGCGCGGCCTGCGCGCCGGCCGCGGAGACCGCGTCGGTGGGCGGAGGCGTCGACGGAGCGAGGCTCGCTCGTCCGAATCCACGGCTCCGAGCTCGCCCTTCGAGAGGAGTTGCAATCCGCATGGAACATCTCACCCGTTCCTGGCTCGACCTCTCAAGAGTGCGGCATGAATGGCCCCTTCAGGGGGCCGGGTTTCAACATGACAGCGCCGTGCGTCAGGGGCGGGGCGAGGGAGACATTTCTGACAAAGCGATGCTATATCAACAGATGAACCGCAGCTGTAATCGCTGCTGTACAAAGGTTGCTTCTGGCCAGGACTGCGATTCCAGCCGCGGGCAATTTGATTGAGCTCACCGTTGCTCGCTTCCGCGACGACCGAGCGAATCGATGCCGATGTCCATCGGGACATCAATGTCTCGGCGCGCGTGGCGACCCCTCCAGCAGGGAAGCGAAAGGATACCCGCTGACGCAGATTGTGAACGCTCACATGCGCAGTGTCAACTCCTATCGGCGGGACCGCGGGTGTCCTCGAGCGCGGGGGAGGGCACGGCCGGCGGGGCTCGTCCGGAGCGCCGGTCCGAGGGGCGAAGCGCGGCGTGCATTGCTATCGGAACGAGGCAGCCGTGCTGGACCTGTTCGCGACGATGCGCGAGAAAAGGGGTGGGAGCTCCCGGCTCGTACAGCGGTCCCGCCGTGGACGGCGACACGCTCCTCGCCGGGGCGGCGAGCTCGTGGGCTCACCCGCGGGACGGGGGGCGCGGGCCGCAATATACTCGGCGCGGAGCCATGCGCGCCCTCGTCCTGAGAGCCCCGAAGAGCCCGCTCGTGCTGGAGGATCGGCCCGCTCCGCGGCCTGGGCCCGGCGAGGTGCTGCTCCGCGTGCGCGCCTGCGCCGTGTGCCGCACCGATCTGCACGTCGTCGACGGCGAGCTGCCGGACGCCAGGCTGCCGCTCGTGCCCGGGCACCAGATCGTGGGCGAGGTCCTCGAGGAGGTGCCGGCGCCCGGCGACGGGCCGCGGTTCGCGAGCGGCGCGCGCGTTGGCGTGCCCTGGCTCGGCTGGACCTGCGGCGAGTGCGCGTATTGCCGCGCAGGACGGGAAAACCTGTGCGATCGGGCGCGCTTTACCGGGTACCAGATCGACGGCGGGTATGCGGAGCTCGCCGTCGCGGACGCGCGCTTCTGCTTCCCGATCCCCGACGGCTTCCCGGACCTCTCGGCCGCGCCGCTGCTCTGCGCCGGGCTCATCGGGTACAGGACGCTGCGCATGGCGGGGGACGCGGAGCGGATTGGCATCTACGGGTTCGGCGCCGCCGCCCACCTCGTGGCGCAGGTCGCCCGCTTCGAGGGCCGGCGCGTCTTCGGGTTCGTCCGGCCGGGAGACGACGCGGCGCGCGCGTTCGCGCTGTCGATGGGGGCCGAGTGGGCGGGCGCTTCCTCGGAGGCGCCCCCCGAGGAGCTCGACGCGGCGCTGATCTTCGCCCCGGCCGGCGAGCTGGTGCCGGCCGCGCTGCGCGCCGTACGCAAGGGCGGCGCCGTGGTCTGCGGGGGGATCCACATGAGCGACATCCCCTCGTTCCCTTATTCGATCCTGTGGGGCGAGCGGGTGCTGCGGTCGGTGGCGAACCTGACGCGCAGGGACGGCGAGGAGTTCCTCGCGCTCGCGCCGCGGGTGCCGGTGCGGACGGAGGTGAACGTCTATCCGCTGGCGGCGGCCAACGAGGCGCTCGACGATCTGCGGAACGGCCGCATGTCCGGGGCAGCGGTGCTCGTCGCGCCGTGATCGCTCAGCGCCGGCCGGCCAGCGCGCGGAGGCAGACCTCGATGCCGGCGCGGAGGTTGCCGTGTGTGGTGACGCCGGAGAGGTCGACCCCGATGCCGCACATGGATTGGGCGACGGCGGGCCCGATGCCGGTGAGGACGCCGCTCGCGCCGAGCAGGCGGATCGCGCGGACGATGCGGACGAGGTGGTCGGCCGTCGCGGCGTCGACGCTCTCGATGCCGGTGACGTCGATGATGGCGAAGCGAGCGCCTGTGCGCACGACCTCGTCGAGCAGCTTGCTGGTGACGTCGGCCGCGCGGGCGTCGTCGAGCGCGCCGATGAGGGGCGCGGCGAGCACGCCCTCGGCGACCTGGAGGATGGGCGTGGACAGCGCGCGGATGAGCGCCTGCTGGCGCTGGATGACCGCGAGCTGACCGGCGATGGCCTGCTTCTGCCGCTCGAGCTCGGCGATGGTCGCCGTCATGCGCTCCTCGTGCTCCCGCTGCGCCGTGATGTCCGTTCCAATGGCGAGGATGTGCGTCGTGCCGTCCTGCTCGACGAGAGGCACCTTGACGACGGACATCCACCGCGCGTTGCTGTTCGGGCGCGCGACGGGTTGAACCCTCGAGACCGGCTGCATGCGCTCGAGCACCTCCCGGTCCATCTCGCCGATGACGGAGAGCTCGGCGTGGGAGCGCGGCAGATCGTCAACGGTCTTTCCCACCGCGCCCTCCACCGTGGTGTCGTACAGCTCGGCGTAGCTCTTGCTGACGAGCTTCATCTTGCCGTTCCGATCCTTGACCGTGACGACGATCGGGATGGTGTCGAGCACGAGGCGGATGAACTGCCGCTCGCGCTCGAGGGCGAGCTCTGCCTCCTTGATCGCGGTGGTGTCCATCCGCAGGCCGACGACGCTGCCGTCGGGGAGGCGGCCGCTCTTGAGGGTGATCCAGCGGTCCCCGAACCGCCGCACGAAGACGTCCCCGGGGCGGCGATGCTCCGCGAGGCGAGCGGCGACCCACTCCTCTTCGCCGAGGCCGCTGTGGAGGTGGATCCCGCGCCGGCAGCCCTCGCGGACGACATCTTCGAACGTATTGCCCACCTGAATGGCGGCGGCACATTCGGGGTAGAGCGATTTGTACGCCGTGTTGAAGAAGCGGAGCCGCTCCTCGGTATCGTAGATGACGAAGCCGACGTCGAGCGCCTCGACGGCGGCGCGCAGGCGCGCTCCTTGATCGCACGCCGCCCGCTCGGCCCGTCGTTGCTCGGTCACGTCGCGCAGCGCGAGGAGCACGGCGGCGCACGCGCCCGCGGGGTCGACGAGCGGGCTGAGGCTGCCTTCGGCGAGGACGGCGCGCTCGTTCGCGAGGTGGAGGGTGAAGTCGGGCGGAAGGGCGCGCGGGGCGCGATCGCGGAGCACCTGCTCGAGCAGCGCGCCGAGGGGCGCATCGGGCCGCAGGACCTCATCGACGGGCCTCCCCCGCGCCGTCGCCCCGGGAGTGGACGAGAGGCGCTCGGCGGCGGGGTTCAGGGCCAGGATCCGACCGCTTCCATCGAGCAAGAGCAGCGGGTCGACGCTGCAGGTGAAGGCGAGCGAGCAGAGATCAGCAGGAGCGTCGCTAGGCATCGGGGGGGGAGCGTAGAGCAAGAGCTCCTCCGGGTGTCGGCCGCGGTGACCCCATCACGCATCCACAGGCAGCGGAGCCGCTGGTCGAGCTCAACCCGGGCGCGGTTCCGTGAACCCGCCGGACGACGGCCGCTGCCGGCGCTGCGCCGCCCGGACCGCCGCGCGCCGCGGCGCACCGGCAGGCGTCCCGGCATTGCCCTCCCATGCACTCACACACTGTGTGATTCGTCCCTCTGTTCCTCTCCTCGTCGCTGAGCGCGTCAGGTGACTTGCGCTGTTTTCCTCGCCATGAAGGCCATCGGCCAGCGCGGGACGTTGGCCGCGAGTCGGCGCAAGAGCGAGAGCGGATTGAGAGAGCACCGCCCCTCGCTCTCGACGAAGATGCGCGTCAACGATCCTGCAGCCACCGCGCCCGCCTCCGCCCCGACCCCCATCGCGGCAGCAAAAATCCTGTCGCCTGACGACGGCTCGCCTCGAGGCATAGGCGGGTATGCCTATGCCCCGCTCCGGAGGGCTCGGGTACGAAGTCGTCGCAGTCACCTCGGGTCCGTCACGCTCCACCGGCTACGTTCAATCACCGCATCGATCCGGCTGCGGCCAGCTGCAACCATCCCGGGCAACGGGAACGAAACGGGAGGTTTCCCCATGGGCGCATCGCCCCCTCACGCGCCGCGCGGCGCCGTCACGCTGTCGCTGTGCTTCTTGATCGCGCTGCTGGAAGGGTTCGACATCCAGGCCATCGGCGTGGCCGCCCCCCTGCTGATCCCCGCCCTGGGCCTGACACCCGGGCAGGCGGGCGTCGTGTTCGGGGCCGGCATGGTCGGGCTGGTCTGCGGCGCGCTGGCCGGCGGCTGGATGGCGGACCGCATGGGCCGCAAGCCGCTGCTGATGACGTCCGTCGGCGTGTTCGGCCTGTTCACGATGGCCACCGTGGTGGCGGGAGGACCGGTGTCGCTGGGCCTTTACCGGCTCCTGGCCGGGACAGGGCTGGGGGCGGCGATGCCCACCCTGGTGGCCATCGCCCTGGAAATCGCCCCGCCCGATCGGCGGACCCGCACCACCACCTTGATGTTCAGCGGCATGCCGGCCGGCGGCGCGCTGGCGGCGCTGTTCGCGGCCGGCTTCCTGGCGCGGTTCGGCTGGCACAGCATCTTCGTGGCCGGCGGCGTGCTGCCGCTGGTGCTGCTGCCGATCATGGCGCGGCTGATGCCCGACAGCCGCACGGCAGCGGCCGGCGGCGCCCAGCGGCCGGCCGGGGGGCAGGCGCTGTTCGGCGGTGGCCGGCTGCTGGTCACGCTGCTCGCCTGGTTCACCTTCGGCATGACGCTGCTCGTGCTGTATCTGCTGCTCAACTGGCTGCCGTCGCTGGTGGCGGCCAAGGGCCTGGGCGGAAAGGGGGGGGCTGGCGCCGCCTTCGCGTTCAATGTCGGCAGCGTCATCGGCTGCGGGGTCATCGGATTGCTGGTGGACCGGTTCGGTCCGCGCCTTCCCATCATCGCGGCCTATCCCGCCCTGGCCCTGTCGCTGTTCGGGCTGGCGGGGGCCAACAGCCTGCTTCCGGTGCTGGTGCTGGCCGGCCTGGCGGGCTTCTTCTTGCTGGGCGCGCAATATTCGCTCTATGGCATCATCCCGCTCTATTACCCGGCGCGGGCGCGCGGGCTGGCCACCGGCGCCTCCATCGCCGCCGGCCGGCTGGGCTCCATCGGCGGACCGCTGGTGGCGGGCCACCTGCTGGGCCAGGGCTGGGGCCCCGCGGGCGTGGCCATGGCCATGGTGCCAGTGGTCCTGTCGGCCGGGGTGGCCGCGGCGGTGATGACCGTTCGTGGACGTTATGCCGGTGATTGAGGAAAGGGCGGGGGCGATCGGCGCCCGGCCGCGCGCCGGGCGTCCTCCGGGCGGCGGGGCCTCCGGCCTGCGCGGTCCCGAGGGGCGCCGCCCGCTGGATCGTTCGAGAGGACTGGCTGCTGCTGGCGCTGGCGGTGCCGTTCGTCGCGCGCTTCGCCCGCTTGGCGGCGGCTTCAATGAGGTGCGGCGTCGGGCCGCATGTCTTCGGGAGGACTCATGCAGGTAATCGTCGCGGGCGCCGGGATCGGCGGCCTGGCCGCAGCTCTGGCGCTACACGCCTCGGGCCATGAGGTGACGGTGTTCGAGGCCGTGCCCACCATCCTGCCGCTCGGGGTCGGCATCAACCTCCTGCCCCACGCCGGAGAGGTGCTGGACGAGCTGGGCCTTATCGAGGTCTTGATGGCCCACGGGGTGGCGACCCGCGAGCTTGTCTATTTCAACCGCTTCGGCCAGCGCATCTGGGGCGAGCCGCGCGGCCGCTTCGCGGGTCACGCCGCGCCGCAGATCTCCCTGCACCGCGGCGCTCTGCAAGGCGTGCTGTTCGACGCCGCCGTCCAGCGGCTGGGCACAGACCGGGTGATCTGCGACCGGCGCCTCCTGGCCCACGAAGAGGGCGAGGGCCGCATCGTGGCGCGCTTCCTCAACCGCGAGGGCGTGGCCTGGACGGTTTCAGCCGATCTCCTGATCTGCGCCGACGGCATCCATTCGGCGGCGCGCGCCGGCCTCTATCCGGACGAGGGGCCGCCGGTCTATGGCGGCCGCATCCTGTGGCGGGCGACCAGCCTGGCGATGCCCTTCCTCACCGGCGCCAGCATGATCATGGCCGGGCATCAGGACCAGAAGTTCGTCGCTTATCCCATCTCCCCGCCGGGGCCGGACGGCCGACAGACGATCAACTGGATCGCCGAGCTCGCCATAGCCGAGAGCCTGCGACGGGAGGACTGGAACCGGCGGGGCGAGCCCGCCGACTTCCTGCCCAGGTTCGAGGCCTGGCGCTTCGACTGGCTGGATGTGCCCGGCCTGATCCGGAACGCCGAGGCCATCTACGAGTTCCCGCTGGTCGACCGCGATCCGCTGCCGCGCTGGAGCCATGGGCGCATGACGCTGCTGGGGGACGCCGCCCATCCGATGTATCCCATCGGCTCAAACGGGGCGAGCCAGGCCATCCTGGACGCCCGCGCCCTGGTCCGCGCGCTCGCCGCCCACGCCGATCCCGTGGAAGCGCTGGCCGCTTACGAGGCGGAGCGCCTGCCGGCCACCGCCGCCATCGTCGCGGCCAATCGCGGCAACGGTCCGGAGCAGTGCATGCAGATCACCCAGGACCGCGCGCCCGACGGATTCGAGCGTATCGAGGACGTCTTCGCCCCGGGCGAGCTGGAGGCCATCGCCGCCCGCTACAAGGTGCTGACCGGGCTGAAGCGCGCCTCGGAGCCCCGCGCGTGAGCCCTCCCCTCATCCCTTTGATGACGCTCGAGGTGGCGGTGGACCGGCCGGTCACCGTCAATCCTGGCTCGCCCGGCCGGCGCTTCATCCCGATTGTCGGCGGCACGGTGTCCGGCGGCCTCGAGGGGCGGGTGCTGCCGGGCGGCGACTGGCAGACGATCTGGGCCGACGGGCGGATGGACATCTCCGCCCACTACATCCTCGACATCGCCGGCCACGGGACAGTGGAGATCCTCTCCGAAGGCGTCCGCGCCGGGCCGCCGGAGGTGCTGGCGGCGCTCGGGCGCGGCGAGGCCGTGGACCCCGGGCTCTACTACTTCCGCACCGCCATCCGTATGCGCACCTCGGCGCCAGGGCTCCTGCGGCTGAACGCCGTGCTGGCCCTGTCCGTGGGCGAGCGGCTCGCCGACCGGGTGCGGCTCACGGTGTACGAGATCGGCTAGGGGGCGCGAGCGCGGCGGAGAGCTTCAAGGCCTCGGATGGCCTGACACGGAGAACGCATGAGCACACAGACGAGAGCGGCGAGACGCCGGGGCGAGGTCGGCGCAGGGTTCTTGGCCGTCATCCTCGGCATCACTTCCTTCCATAGCTCGGCACGGGCACAACCGCCGCCCGAGGCGCAGCCGGCGCCCACGGGCGAAAGTCCGACGATCGCGGCCCCCGCGGGAGACGCGAGCGCGGCGCCAGCGCCGGCCGCGGAAGCCCACGCCGGCGCGCCGGCGCCGCAGAGCGCTGCCGGGCCCGCTCCAGCTTCGACGGCACCACCGGCCGACAAGGAGCCATGGAAGAAGCCGGTCAGCGTCGCGGCCTGGGCCCGCGTCGGAGGTCGCTTACAGAACCCCGGCGCGCGCGAGAAGATGGACCGGCTGCTCGGGGACGGAGAGCTGGATCTGATGGTTTCAGGCGAAATCAACCGGTTCATCGGCCTGCAGGGCGCGATCGTCGCTCAGTTCGGGCCGACCCCGACCGGGGGCAACATCACGGGCAGCGCGGCCATCCGTGACGTCATCGTCAAGTTCCAGTTCCATGATCTTCTGAACGTCTGGCTCGGTCGAATGATCGTGCCGTCGGATCGCTCCGCCTTCTCCGGGCCGTGGTCGATGGGGCCGTGGAACTATCCCGGATTCTTCGAGCCCTATGCGCCGCCGATCGGGCCGAGGCAGGGACCTTTCGGGCGCAACGACGGGGTGACCACCTGGGGCAAGGCGGCGGGCGGGCTGTTCAAGTATTACGTGGGGGCTTTCAACCTGCATGACTCTTCGGTAAGCCCGCTTTACACGGCGAGGCTCAACCTGAGCTTGCTCGATCCAGAGCCCGCCTATTACCAGAAGGCCACGTACCTCGGGGAGAAGAGCATCCTCGCGCTCGGCGTGGCGGGTGAGGTGCAGAAGGAAGGTTCGGTCGAATCGCTGCCGCCCCCTGCGACGGGCGAGCCCGCGGGCATCCCGCGCAAGGACACCTACGGCGAGGTCAACGCCGACCTCCTGTTCGAGAAGAACCTCGGCGCGGCGGGCACCCTCACGCTCGAGGGCGCGTTCTACAAGTACTTCGGCGACTTCGAGCGGTTCGACTATTCTTATTTTGCGCTCGCGAGCTACCTCACGCCGAGCAACGTCGGCGTCGGGAAGCTGCAGCCTCTGGTCCGACTGCAACAAGCGAAGCCGAAGAACGCCGACGCCTATCTGCTCATCGATGCCCAGATGGGCTACATCATCGAGGGGCACGCGGCGCGTGTCGCGCTCGGCTATCAAAGAAGCGATCTGTCGGGGGCGAAGGGGAACGCCCTGTTCCTCGGCGTCCAGCTGCAAAAGTGATCCCCAGGGCGATGGAGTTTCGCGCCCTCGATCCGCGGCATAGGCGCGTATGCCTATGCCGCGAGCCAGACGGATCGGGTACGAAATCGTTGCAATCACCTCCATGGCGCGCCGCGCGGGATCGGGGGGCGTCGTGAAACCATCCAATCCGGTGTTCATGCGGATCCGTTCGACCGGTTACTCGGTGCACAGCGCCCAAACGAGGACGAGCCCTGGCAGGCGCGACGGGGTTCCTGCTTGTCCGGCGGAGACGAAGCGACTGCCGGGGCGCCACGGGGAGCTCGCACCCGCATGAAGCTCGCCTCTCTCCGCGGCCCCGGCCGCGACGGCACGCTCGTCGTCGTCCGCCGCGACGGCCTCGCCTACGCACCCGCCGGCGCCGCCCTTCCCACGCTCCAGGCCGCGCTCGACGACTGGGAGCGCGCCGAGCCCGCGCTCCGCCGCATCGCCGACGATGTCGAGCGGGGGGATTCGGCGGTGACCCCGCTCGTCATGGAAGAGCTCGCCGCGCCGCTTCCGCGCGCCTACGAGTGGGTCGACGGCTCGGCGTACATCCACCACATCGAGCTGGTGCGCAAGGCGCGCGGCGCCGAGCCCCCCGAGACGCTGACGACCGATCCGCTGGTGTACCAGGGCGGCTCCGGCGTCCTCCTCGGCCCGACCGACGACATCGTCCTGCGCGACGAGGCCTGGGGCCTCGACTTCGAGGCCGAGGTCTGCGTCGTCCTCGGCGATACCCCGCAGGGCACGCGCCGCGAAGAGGCCCACCGGCACATCCGCCTCTTCCTGCTGGCCAACGACGTGACGCTGCGCAACCTCGTGCCCGCCGAGCTCGCGAAGGGGTTCGGGTTCTTCTGCTCCAAGCCCGCCACCGCGTTCTCGCCGTTCGCGATCACGCCCGACGAGCTCGGGGACGCGCTCCGCGACGGGCGCGTCCACCTGCGGCTCCGCTCGACCTACAACGGCGCGCTCATCGGTGATCCCGAGGCCGGCCCGGAGATGCATTTCTCGTTCTTCGAGCTCGTCGAGCACATCGCCAGGACCCGCGCCTTCGCGGCGGGGACGCTCCTCGGCAGCGGCACCGTCTCGAACCGGGATCCGGCGCGCGGCGTGTCGTGCCTGGCCGAGAAGCGCATGCTCGAGATCCTCGCGCGCGGCGCGGCCACGACGCCTTTCATGAAGCCAGGAGACACGATCATGATCGAGATGCTGAATCGCGTGGGAGAGAGCCTGTTCGGGCGCATCGCGCAGCGGGTGGTACCCGGATGAGCGCCAAGGTGGAGTCGATTGGCATCAAGCGGGTGGAGGCGCTGCACTACTACGTGCGCGACCTGGAGCGGAGCCGCAGGTTCTACACGGAGAAGCTCGATTTCCAGGAGATCGCCGCGAGCTCGCCGGATCTCACGGCGGCGGCGGCGCAGCAGTCGGTCGTCTTCCAGGCCGGCGAGTGCGTCATCGTCTGCTCGCAGCCGATCGGCGAGGGCGGGCGGGCGTGGCGCTACCTGCGCAAGCACCCCGACGGCGTGGGCACGGTCATCTTCGAGGTGGAGGACATCGACCGCGCCTTCCGGCTGCTCGACGGCCGCGGGGGCACGCCGATCGACGAGATCCAGCGTGCGACGGACGAGGGCGGCACCTTCGCCTCGTTCTCGATCACGACGCCGTTCGGCGACACCACCTTCCGCTTCGTGGAGCGGCGCGGATACCGGGCGCTGTTCCCCGGCTGCGTGGCCTACGACGCGCCGCGCGGCGGCGAGAACCGCTTCGGGATCGCCCGGTTCGATCACATCACCTCGAACTTCCAGACGATGGCGCCCGCCCTTCTCTGGATGGAGCACGTGCTCGGGCTCGAGCCGTTCTGGCAGATCGCGTTCCACACGAACGACGTGGCGAAGGACACGGACCACGGCTCGGGCCTGCGCTCGGCGGTGATGTGGGACCCGGCCTCGGGCGTGAAGTTCGCGAACAACGAGCCCTACCGGCCGCACTTCAAGAGCTCGCAGATCAACGTCTTCAACGAGGAGCACCGCGGCGACGGGGTGCAGCACGCGGCGCTCGCCGTGGAGGACATCCTCGCCGCCGTGCGCGCGATGCGCGGCCGGGGCGTGGAGTTCATGCCGACCCCGGCCGCCTATTACGACATGCTGCCCGAGCGCCTGCAGCGGCTCGGCATCGGGCAGATCGACGAGGACGTGGCGGCGCTGCGGGAGCTCGAGGTGCTCGTCGACGGCGACGGCGCGAGGTCCTACCTGCTCCAGATCTTCCTCAAGGAATCGTCGGGCACGCACCGCGATCCCGACGCCGGGCCGTTCTTCTTCGAGCTCATCCAGCGCAAGGGCGACCGCGGCTTCGGCGCCGGCAATTTCCGGGCGCTGTTCGAGAGCATCGAGCGGCAGCAGAAGGCGGGGGGGCACGGCTGATGCTCGATCGCGTCGTCGCCGGGATCGTCCCGCCCAAGCACCACATCGCCCTGCGGAGCGAGGCGGGGGAGCTCCGCTACGAGGAGTGCCTGACGCGGGCGGGCTTCGACGGCCCCTACACGATCGCTTACCACGAGCGCCGGCCGCACGAGCACCGGATCGCGCAGGCCGCGCACGGCTTCACGCTGCCGGTCGCCGCGCCGGCGCGCCCGCTGGCGAAGCGGCACTACCGGTCGCAGGATCTGCCGCGGCGGGGCGGGCCCGCCGTCGACTGCCGCGTGCCGCTGCTCTTCAACGACGACGTGGTGATCGGGCTCGTCCAGCCGGACGCGGCCGACCCGGTGTACTTCGCGAACGCGGACGCCGACGAGCTGTTCTTCATCTTCCACGGGGGCGGCGTCCTGCGCACGATGCTCGGCGATCTCCGCTTCGAGCAGGACGACTACGTGGTCATCCCGAAGGGGCTCTTCTACCGCTTCCTGCCGGACGCCGCGCCCCAGCGGTGGCTCTCGATCGAGGCCGCGGACATCCACCTCCCGCGCAGGTGGCGCAACGAGGTCGGCCAGCTGCGGATGGACGCGCCGTACTCGCACCGTGATTTCCGGCGGCCCACGTTCGTCGGCCCCCTCGACGAGGGCCTCCGCGCGCTCGTCGTGAAGCGCGGCGGCGCCTTCCACGGCTTCGCCACAGGGCGCTCGCCGCTCGACGTCGTCGGCTGGGACGGGGCGGTGTACCCGTTCGCGTTCCCGATCCTGCGCTTCCAGGCGCGCGTCGGGCTCGTGCACCTGCCTCCGGACTGGCACGGGACGTTCGCCGCGCGCGGCGCCCTCGTCTGCAGCTTCGTGCCGCGCCCGACCGACTTCCACCCGGAGGCGATCCCGTGCCCGTACCCCCACGCGTCGGTCGATTGCGACGAATTTCTGTTCTATTGCCGCGGCAACTTCACCTCGCGCCGCGGCGTCGGCCCCGGCAGCATCTCGCACCATCCGGCCGGCGTCCCGCACGGGCCGCACCCCGGCGCGTACGAGGCGAGCCTCGGGGCCCGCGAGACGAGCGAGCTCGCGGTCATGCTCGACACGACCCGCCCGCTCTCGGCCACCGCGGCCGCGCTCGCCGTGGAGGACCCGGGCTACCAGGACAGCTTCATCGCGGGCCCATGATCGAGGTCAGGCGCTCGGCCGACGATCTTCTCGCTGGATTCAAGCGCCCGCCGTGCGTCGTGAATCGACCGGGGACAGGCGACAGCGCGCTACTCGAGATGCCACACCACGATGGCGATCGTCAGCGAGCCCAGCACGCCCGTGACGTAGATCGCGGCGGCGTGCTCCGGGAAGACCGCGGCGGCCGCCGCGCACGCCGCGCAGAGCGCGGCGGCTAGCCAGCTCGCCCTCGGCAGGCTCGGCGCGGCGGTCGCGTGGACGGCCGCGAAGAGGAGCAGGTTCGTCGCGAGCGCGCGCTCTACCGGCTCGTCCGTGATCACGGCGAGCGCACGGTGAAGGAGCATCGCGACGAGGAGCACCTTCACCACGTGGCCGATCCGCCGGTTCACCGCGCTCTTCGAGAGCGGGCGGCGGAAGACCCGGAGCAGCGTGAGCCCCGCGAGCGCCGTGACGCAGCCCATGGCGAAGAGGTCCACGGGGCGGACCACCGGGACGACGCGGCCGATACCCACCGTCGCCATCACGACGCCGAGGGCGCCGATCAGGAGGCCGAAGCGGATGCGCTCGCGCCTGGAGACCGTGAGATCGAGCTCGGAGCTCCGCGCCAGCTCGTCGGCGAGGACGCTCAGCAGATCGTCGAGCCTCGGCCACCGCTCCTCGGGCCGCGCGCGGAGCCCGCGCGCGAGCGCGCCCCGGACCCGCGCGGGCACCTTCGAGCCGGCCGGCGCCGGCCTCAGGAGATCGCGCCGCGCCCCGTCGAGCCGCGCTCGGACGTCCTCGCCCTCGAACGGCGGCTCCCCGTAGAGCGCCTCGTAGAGCGTCGCGCAGAAGCTCCACTGATCGCTCCTCGCCGTCGCCGGCCTCCGCTCGGCCTGCTCGGGCGCCATGTACGCCGGCGTCCCCATGAACGCGCTCCCGGCCGTGAGCGGCGCGCGGAGCGCGTCCTCCCCGGGGATCTCGGCTTCGGGGCCCCCGCCGGAGAGAGGCCGGTCCTCCTCGACGTGGAGGCGCGCGAGCCCGAAATCGGCGATGCGCGCCCGGCCCTCCTTGCCGATCAGGATGTTGTCCGGCTTGACGTCGCGGTGGACGAGCCCCTCCTGGTGCGCCGCCGCGAGGCCGCGGCCCGCCTGGATCCCCGCGGCGAGCGCGGCTTCCCACGCGCGGGGCTGCTTGTCGCGCAGGTCGCGGAGCGTCCGGCCGTCGACGAATTCCATCGCCACGAACACGCCCCGCTCGTGCTCGCCGATCTCGTAGATGGGGACGACGTTCGGGTGCGAGAGCCTGGCCATCACCTGCGCCTCGCGCACGAGGCGGGCCCGATCCTCGGGATCGAACCTCCCCGGCGCGATGAGCTTGAGGGCGACGCGGCGGTCGAGCTCCGCGTCGTAGGCCGCGTAGACGACGCCCATCCCGCCCTGGCCGGCCCTGGCGAGCACCGTGAACCGCCCGACGCGCGCGCCGGGGCTCAGCGGTTCGTCGCGTTCGTCGCGTTCGTCGCGGCCGGGGAGGGCGGCGGCGGCGCCCTTCAAGAACCCGTCCGGCTGGGCGCCGTCGCTCCGGAGCAGGCTCCACACCTCCCGGAGGAGCTCCGGGCGGCCCGCGCACCGCGCCTCCAGGAACGCCCGGCGGTGCTCGTGGCGCTCATCGAGCGCCGCCTCGAAGAGCGCCTCTACCTCGCGCGGATCAAGGGGCGGGCTCATCTCCGCCGTGGAGCGCCCGGTAGAGCCACGCCTTGGCGAAGCGCCAGTCGCGCTCGACCGTGCGCGTCGTCACGCCCGAGAGCTCGGCGATCTCGTCCTCGGTCAGGCCCGCGAAGTAGCGCAGCATCACGATCTCGGCCTTGCGCGGGTGCTCCTGGCTCATCTTGCGCAGGGCCTCGTCGAGGGCGAGGAGGTCCTCGACGGGGAGATCGAGCGAGAGGGGCAGCTCGTGGAGGTCCTCCTCGGGGGCGCGCACCTGATCGCCGCCCCGCTTCCGGGCGGCCTTGTGGCGCGCGTAGTCGACGAGGAGATCGCGCATGGCCTGGGACGCGGCGCCGAAGAAATGGGCGCGGCTCTGGAAGCGGGCCTCGCCGTCGCGGAAGAGCTTCTCGTACGCCTCGTGGACGAGCGCGGTGGGGCCGAGGGTCTGCCCGGCGCGGAGGTGGCGGACGCGGGCCAGGGCGATCGTCTTGAGCTCGGCATAGACGGCGCGGAGGAGGGCGTCCGCGGCGTCCCTCTGGCCCGCCTGGGCGGCGTGCAGGAGGCCCGTGATGGCCTCGCCGGCGCTCGGTCCGGGGGCGCGTCGGTCGCTCGCGTTCATGGGGGTGCGCCTCGATCGGGCCGGAGCGTACACCAAGTCGCCGCGCCGACGAGCCCGGCGGCGCGCTCCATCTCACGTCGCCTTGCGCTTGCCCGACCGCGCCTTCTGCTGCGCCGGCGCCCTCTGCTTCGTCCGCTCGGGCTCCGCCGCCTGCTCGGGCCGCGTGGCCAGGGCCACGACGCGGCCGAGCTCCTCGCGGAGCGCGTCGGCCCTGCACTCGCCGAGCTGCTCGCGGACGTGCCTCTGCGTCCGTTCCCACAGCGGGAACGCCGCCTCGATCGCGCGCTCTCCCTGGCGCGTCAGCGAGATGATGCGGACGCGCGCGTCGCCGGGCGCCCGCGCCACGCGGAGCAGGCCCGCCTTCTCGAGCGGCACGAGGTTCCTCGTGAGCGTCGTGCGATCCATGACGAGCCCGTCCGCGAGCGCGCTGAGCTGCACGCCCGCGTCGCCGCACGTCGCGACCGCGGCGAGCAGCGTGAGCTGCGTCGCCTGGAGCCCCGCAGCGCGCAGGCTGTCGTCGTAGAGCCGCGTCAGCGCGCGCGACGCCCGGCGGACGCGCACGAGGGCGCACTGGCTCGCGATGATCCGAGCGGCGCAGGCAAAATCGGTCACCAGTGTATCTACACTATTTCGACTGGGTCCGTCAAATCACGGTCGGGATCACTGCTTGACATCCGTTCAGGTGTAGCTACACCTATCTCGTCCTCGACGACGTGGATCCGCCTCGTCCGAACGACGCCTGCTCGGCGTCGGCGGTCCGGGCGGCCCCGGCGCGCGCTGGCCGATCCATCGATCGATCGGTCATCCGTCGCCAGGGCCATGCCGGCGCCGAGGCGAGCACCGCGGCATCTCCCGCGCGGCCGGGGGCCATGGGCCTTCGGCGCGCTCCGAGCATTTACGTGTAGGTACACTTATTCGAACGGCCCGAGCGGCGCGGCGGTGAGGAGCGCACGAACCATCGGCTGGCACGCGGTGCCAGGCGTGCGTCGACGCCGCGCGCGGGCTGCGTGGAGAGGATCTATGGGCGAGTTCTTCGTCGTTCCGTACTGCGTGAAGTTCGAGGACAGCATGGCCTATGGCAGCCATCACTACCTCACGAACTTCCGCTTCCAGTGCATCGCGCGCGAGACGCTCTACTTCGCCGAGGCCGCGGACGGCACGCTCCCGCACGAGGAGGACCGCGCCGCGATCCGGCTGCTCACCACCGAGGGGTACAGCCGGAACCTCGCGCCGGTGCGCGTGGGCGAGCGCGTCGCGATCTTCATGAGCCTCGGCGCCGTGACGCGCTCGAGCGCGTACGGCTACTTCCGCACGGTCCGCTTCGACGGCGAGCCCGTCGCGTGCGGCTACCAGCGCATCGTCGCCGTCGCCTCGGCGAGCGACGAGCTCGCGCCGCTGCCCAGGTCGGTGACGGCGCACGTCGGGGCCCTCGACGAGCGCGCGCCGCACCAGCGCTTCGTCGAGCTCTGCCTGCGCGGCGGCTCGGCGCTGCGCGAGCTCTTCCCCGAGCGCCTGCTCCGGCACGCCGCCGAGGTCGCGCGGGGGCCGCTCCACGAGGCGCGCCCGCACAGGGCGCGGTGGGACGCGGAGGCCGCGCCGGCCGCGGCGGGCGGGGAGGCCGCGCAGAGGCGCTCCGGGGAGGCCGCGCGGGAGGGCGGCGGCGTCGCCGGCAAGATCGCGCTGCTCCTGCCGGGCCAAGGCTCGTTCGACCTCCGGCTCCTGCGAGCGCTCCACGCGCGCTTTGACGCCGCGCGCGAGGCCGTCGCCGCGGCCGAGCCCGCGGCGCGCGAGCTGCTCGGCGCCTCGCTCGCGGCGCTCGTGACCGCCGGCGAGGCGGAGGCGCGGACCGCCCTCGAGGCGTGCGTCGATCTCGATCAGCTCGGGATCCTCGTCCAGGGCCACGTCGCCGTCGCGCTGCTCCGGTCCGCCGGGCTCGAGCCGGACGTCGTGGCGGGGCACAGCCTGGGGGAGATCGCCGCGCTGGCCGCGGGCGGCGCGTTTCCCCTCGCGACGGCCGCCGAGGTCGTGTGCCGCCGGGTGCTCGCCCTCCGCGGCGCGCCGCCCGGCCGCATGCTCGCCGCCCACACCGGCGCGGAGCGCCTGCGCGACGAGGTGCATGCGCTCGGCCGGGACGACGTGTTCGTCGCGGTGGTCAACGCGGCCGATCAGGCGGTCGCGTCGGGCACGGCGGACGGCATCGCCGCGCTCGAGCGGCGGCTCGCGGGCGCCGGCGTTCGCGCGACGGTGCTCGCGAGCCGCTACGCCTTCCACTCGCCGCTGCTCGCGCCGGCGGTCGGTCCGTTCGCGAGCGCCCTCGGGCGCGCCGGCGCGGCGCGGCCCGCGCTCGCCACGTACTCGCCGATCGATCGCGTCCACTACGGCGACGGCCCGCTCGCGCCCGCGCGCCTGCTCCCGATGCACCTCGTGACGCCGCTCGACTTCGAGGCGGCCGTGCGCGACCTCCACGCGGCGGGGGTCCGCACCTTCGTCGAGTGCGGCGGCGGCGGCGCCCTGACCGCGCTCGCGCGGCGGAGCGCGCCGCCCGGGCCCGATCTGCGCGTGATCTCGGCGTTCCGCGCCGGAGAGGACGTCGTGGCCGAGCACCGGCGCGTGATCGACGCGCTGCGCGCCGCGGGGCGCGCGCTCACGGCGGTCGCGCCGCTCCCGGAGGAGGAGCCGGACGGCCGCCGCCCGCGCGAGGCCGCGACCCCCGCCGCCGCCGCGAGCTCCGCGGGCACCGCCGCCGCCGCGAGCCCGCGCGACGACGCCGCCGCCGCGGCGGGGGCGACGCCGATCGCGATCGTGGGCATGGGCGCGGTGCTGCCGGGGGCCGGCGGCGTCGACGCCTACCTCGCGCAGCTGCATGCGGGCACGTGCGGGATCGCCGACACTGGCGAGCGACACCCGGAGCTCGCGACCGACTTCCTGAACCGCGGCCGCGCCGCCGACAAGACGTACAGCCTGCTGGTCGGCACGGTCGACGCCCTCGGCCCGTACGCCGAGCAGACCGGTTACGACACGCGCGCGCTCGAGCGGCTGCCCAAGACGGCCCGCATGCTGGCGTGCGCGCTCGCCGAGGCCCGATCGCACGCGGCCGCGCTCCGCGGCGGCGCGCCCCTGCGGATCGTGTGCCTCCTCGGGTCCACGGCCGACGGCTCGATCGAGCACGACGAGGCCACGCTGCTGCTCGGCGTCGAGCGCGCGCTCGACCGCGCCGCCGCGGGCGAGGCGGCCCGCGCCGCCGTGGCGGACGCGCTGGCGGCCGAGCTCGGGCTCGACGCCGGGCGGCGCGCGGCGTGCCGCGGCCACCTCGAGCCGCTCGCGCGCGTCGTGCGCGACGTGGTGGGGGAGGGCGCGCGCACCGTCGTCGTCGACGCGGCCTGCGCGTCGTCGATGCACGCGGTGCATCTGGGCGCCGCGATGCTCCGCCGCGGCCTCGCCGACGTCGTGATCGCCGGCGGCGCGTACCAGCCCGGCCCGACGAACGCGTGCCAGTTCTCGCAGTTCGGCGGGCTCTCGGCGACCGGCAGCCGCCCCTTCGACGCGTCCGCGGACGGCGTCGTGTTCGGGGAGGGCGCCGCGGTCGTCGTGCTCGAGCGGCTCGACGACGCCCGATCGCGGGGCGATCGCGTCGACGCCGTGCTCCTGGGCAGCGGCCTTTCGAGCGACGGCCCGAGCCCGTCGGTCACGGTGCCGCAGCGCCGCGGGCAGGCCCTGGCGATGCGGCGCGCCCACGCGCGGGCCGGCGTCGAGGCGCGGAGCGTCCAGTACGTCGAGGCGCACGCCACGGCGACGCCCGTCGGCGACGCCACCGAGTTCCAGGCGCTCGCCGAGGTGTTCGCGAGCGACGCCGGCGACGCGGGCGCCCCGCGCATCGCCCTGGGCAGCGTCAAGTCGCTGCTCGGCCACACGGGCTGGACCGCGGGCGTCGCGTCGCTCATCAAGGTCGTGCTCGCGATCCGCGAGCGCACGCTCTTCGCGCAGCACGGGTTCCAGGCGCCGAGCGCGCGCATCGATCTGGCGCGCTCGCCGTTCGCCATCCCGACGGCGGCCGCCCCCTGGATCGCCGAGGGCGGCGCCCCGCTGCGCGCCGCGCTCGACAGCTTCGGCTTCGGCGGCACCAACGCCCACCTCGTCGTCGAGGAGCACCGCCCCGACCGCCACCCCCCGCGCGTGCACCCGCGCGTCGGCGCCCGCGCCCTGTGCGTCGTCGGGCTCGGGGCCGTGTTCCCGGCCGCAGGCGGCGCGCCCGCGGGCGCCCCGTCGGACGTCCTCGCGTTCGACGAGGGCGCGCTCCGGCTGCCGGCCCGCGCGCCGGTCCTCCCGGACGCCCTCGAGGCGATGGACCCGACGCAGCTGCTCGCGGCGATGGCCGCGGAGGAGGCGCTCTCGGCGCTGCCCGCGCGCGAGCTCTGCGAGCGCATCGGCGTCGTCGTCGGCCACGAGGGCAAGACGCGCCGCGGCGCGCGCGCCAACGAGCGCATCTTCGCCGACCGCGTGGCGCGGGCGCTCCGGGCGCGCGGCGTCAGCCCCGCGCTGGCCTCCGCGACGGCCGACGCGCTCCGCGCGGGATCGCCCGCGACGGGGCCGTACACGCAGCCGGGCAACATGCCCAACGTCATCTCCGGGCGCGTCGCCAACGTCTTCGGCCTGCGCGGGCCGAACTTCGTCGTCGACACCTCGGCGACCTCGCTGCTCGACGCGCTCGCGGCCGCCGATCTCGTGCTCGACGAGGACTGCGACGTCGTGCTCGCGGGGGCCGTCAACGCCTTCAGCGACGACGTCGCGCGGGGCGCGTCCGCCACCTGTGACCCGCGGCCGATTGGCGAGGCGGCGCTGCTCGTCGCGCTGTGCACCGAGGACACCGCCGCGCGCCACGCCTGGCCGGTGCTCGCTCGCCTGCACCTCGTCGCCGGCGCGGCGGAGGGCGCCGCCGGCGCGGCGGGGCGCGGCCCCTCGGCCCGCGAGCTCGCGGTCGGCGGATCGAGCGCGCGGCTGCGCGGGGCCGAGGGCGCCGTCGAGCTCCACGCGGCGATCCGCGGCGCGCGCGCGCACGGCGCCGCGCTGGTGCGCTGGCCGTCCGATCCCCGCGCCGTCCAGGTCACGCCCCCCGAGGCCGCGTCGGTCGCGCCGGCGCGGGCGGCCTCGGGCTTCGCGACGGGCACGCCGATCCACGGCTTCGTCCCCGAGATCGCCCCCGCGCCGGCGACGGGGCCGGCGGCGCGCGTGCCGTCCCGCGTCCTCTACGTCTGCACCGACGCGGCGCTCGCCATGGAGGTGCGGCGCGCCGCCCGCTCCGACGAGGAGCGCGCGCGCGTCCTCGCGCTCGCCGTCGAGGAGGCGTCCGGCACGGCGGAGGGCGGGACCCCGCGCGACCTCGCGGCGCCTGGGGCCGAGGCGTCCGGCGGTGCGCCCGCGCTCGACGCCCGCGACGAGGCGCGGCTCGGCGCGTCGTTCGCGGCCCTGGCCCCCGAGGACGTCGACGCGGTCGTCGTGCTCACCCGCGCCACGGACGCGCGCGCGTTCGTCGACGGCGCGCCGGGCTCGTACAGGCCGGCGCTGCGCGCGCTCTTCGGCGCCGCGCGCCGCTATTACGGCGCCATCGCGCGCGGCGAGGTGGCCTTCGCGGCCGTCGTCGCCTCCGCCGTGGACCTCCACGGGCGGCTCGCGCCGGTGAGCGGTGCGGTCGGCGGCTTCGTGAAGTCCCTGGCGCGCGAGCTCCCGGGCGGCGACGTGCGCGTCGTCCACACCGACGCGCGCGACGCCGCGGCCGCGCTCGGCGCGCTCTCCGAGGAGTGGCGCCACGCCCGGCCCGCCGTGCCCGAGGAGGTGGTCGATCTCGGCGGCGCGCGGCACGCCGTGCAGCTCGCTCGCGCCTCCGCGAGGCCGCGCGCGCGCGCCGTACCGCAGCTCGGCGCCGCTTCGGTCGTGCTCGTGACGGGCGGCGCGCGCGGCATCACGGCGGAGCTCGTCGAGGGCCTGCTCGACCGCTTCGGCTGCCGCGCCGTGCTCCTCGGCCGCTCGCGGCTGGAGGACGCTCCGGCCCGCGCGCTCGCGATGACCGACGCGGCGTTCGACGCGTACGAGCGGGACTTCTATGCCGAGGCCCTGCGCGAGAGCCCGGGCCTGCGGATGGGCGTCCTGCGCGACCGCTACGCGCGCCTCCGCGCGGCGCGCGAGGCGCACCGGGTCCTGGCCCAGCTGCGCGCCGGGGGCGCCGGTCGCCGCGTCGTCGACTACCACGCCGTCGACGTGACCCGCGGCGAGGACGTCGACCGCGCCGTCGCGGCGGTCGCGGCGGCGTACGGCCGGGTCGATCTGGTCGTGCACGGCGCAGGCATCCAGGTGTCGAGCCGGCTCACGTCGAAGCCGCTCGATCTGTTCGAGCGGATCGTCGACACGAAGCTCGCCGGCCTCGCCCACCTCCGCCGCGCCCTCGCGCGCCACCTGCCCGACGCGCGCCCGCATGTCCACCTCGTCACCTCGGCGTTCAGCGTGCTCGGCAACGACGGGCAGCCGGACTACGGCGCGGCGAACGAGGCGATGAACCGCGCCGCGGCGTACTTCGCCGCCGAGGCGGGCGCGGGCCCGTGGTCGAGCATCGCGTGGCTCGGCTGGAACGGCGTCGGCATGACCGCCGGGTCCGAGTACAGCGCGCTCGGCGCGGCGCGCGGGCTCCGGGGCGTCGAGCCGGAGGAGGGGAGGCGGATCTTCCTCGACCTCGTCGCCGAGCCGCCCGCCGGCGCGGCCCAGGTCCTGCTCACCGACGGCGAGATCGAGCGCTTCGCCCCCCGCATCGTCGCGGCGGACGCGGCGGACGCGGTGGTCGCGGCGGACGGCGCGTCCGGGAGCGCGTGGACGCTCGATCCACGCGTCGATCCGTGGCTCTCCGACCACCGGGCGCGCTCGAGCGCCGTCGCGGCCGGGGCGTTCCTCGTCGACCTGGCCGTCCGGCACGCGCTCGCGACGTCGGGCGGCGGTGCCCTCGTCCGCGAGGTGCGCGACGTGCGCTTCCTCGAGTTCCTGCGCCTCGCCGACGACGCGCCGCGCGACGTGCGCGCGGTGACGATCCGCCGCGAGTGGCTCCCCGGCGGCCGCGTCGCGTGCGCCGTCGAGGTGCGCGGCGACTTCGTGCACCGGTCGGGCGTGACCCTCCGCGCCGGCGTCGTCTTCGCGACCTGCGTGGTCGAGCTCGGCCCGAGCCACGTCCGCCGTGACGGCTTCGCGCCGCGGCACGCCGGGCGGGTCGACGGGCCCCTGATCCGCGACCCGTACGCGAGCCCTGGCTCGCCGGTCCGGCACGCGGGCTGGTTCGATCACCTCGGCACCTTCGTGCACGGGGCCGCGCTCAAGGAGGCCCGGTTCCGCCTCACGACCGACGGCGCCCTCGCGCGGCAGCGCGGGGCCGCCACGCCGTTCCTCCTGCTCGACGCGCTCCTGTCGCTGGGCACCCTGCGCCGCGACGAGGCGGGCGCGTTCCCGGTGTGCGCCGCGGGCGGCGTCGACCGGATCCGCTTCGGGACGGCGGCCAACGACCTCGCGCTCCGTGACGCGGGCGTCCCCGTCCGGCTCGTCGCCGCGGTCCCGACCGCGGCGGGCGACCGCGTCCTCGGCGCGTGGGCGCAGGCGCTCGACCCCTCGGGCGGCGTGCTTCTGGAGGTCGAGGGGCTCGAGGGGCGCGTCATGGGGCGCGTGGCCGCGGACGTCCGCCCGGCGGCGCAGGCGACGCTGACGCTGGGGGCGCCGTGACGCCGCCGCTCGCGATCGCGGTCGCGCGGGCGGACGCCGAGGCCGCGGCGCGCCTCGAGCCCTACCTGACGGCCGGCGAGCGCCGCGCGTGCGCCGCGCTGCGCGTCGCGGCCCGGCGGGCGCAGTCCGCGTGCGCGCGCGTCGCGGCGAAGTGGCTGCGCCTCGAGCTCGCCGCCGGCCGCGGCGCGCCGCTGGTCGCGCTGGACGCGGCCTCGCTCGAGGCGCACCCGCGCGCCGACTACCTCGCCTGCGCGGTGACGGGGCCGTGCGGCCGTCGCCCGCGCTTCGAGGACGGCGCCTTCGCGCTGTCGCTCTCGCACGCGGGCGAGCTCGCGGCGGCCGCGGTCACCACGGCGCGCGCGGTCGGCGTCGACGTCGAGCGGGTCGAGGCGCGCGCGGCGAGCTTCGCCGACGAGCACTTCACCCCGCGCGAGCGCGAGGGCCTCGCGCGGGGCGCCGCGGCGGGCGCCTCGCGCGCCGCCCTCGAGACGTTGCTCTGGAGCGCCAAGGAGGCGCTCTACAAGACGGGGGCGCTCGCGCTGCCGGCGCGGTTCTCGTTCCGGGACATCGACGTCGCGTTCCCGCCGGGGGGCGCGCGCCTGGCGCAGCCCTCGGTCCGCTCCTTCGCGCTGGGCGCGCGGGGCGGGCAGTTCTTCGGCCGGGCCGTGCTGACCGGTGCGTTCGCGCTCGTCGCGGCCGTCCCGGTCCCCCCGGCCGCGGCTCTCGGATGAATGGCACTCACCAACCAAGAGGTTTCGACGATGCAATCTCATGATCTCCTCGACCACGTCCGCTCCGTCTTCGTGCGCATGACGCGCTACCCCGACGAGGTCGTCGTCGCCGACGCCGATCTGGAGCAGGACCTCGGCATCGACTCCGTGAAGCGCGGCGAGATCCTCGCGTCGCTGCGCGCCGATTTCGGTCTCCCGAACGCCCTCAAGGCGGCGCCCGACGAGCTGCGCACGGTGGCCCGCGTCAGCGAGTTCCTGTCGCGAACGATCGCGGCCAGCGCGGAGGCCGGAGAGCTCGCCAAGGGCCATGTGGAGACCGGCAACTACGCCAACGGCCATGTCGAGGCCGGAGCGCACACCAATGGTCATGTCGAGGCCAGAGGGCATTCCAATGGTCATATGGAGGCGGGAAGGTACGCCAAGGGTCATGTGGAGACCGGAAACCACGCCAATGGCCACGTGGAGACCGGAAACCACGCCAATGGCCACGTGGAGGCCGGACGGCACGCCAATGGCCACGCCGGCGACGCGCTCCATGTCGTGGTCCAGGCGCTCGCGGACGCGACCCGCCACCCGGTCGATCTGCTCGTCCCCGACGCGCGGCTCGAGGAGGACCTCGGGGTCGACCGCCGCCGGCGCGACGAGCTCCGCGCGCTCCTCTGGCAGCGCGGCGCCCAGCCGGCCGTGCTCGAGGCGGCGCTCGACGAGGCCCGCACGGTCGGCGATCTCGCGCGCCTCGTCGACTCCGCGCCGCCCGCGCAGGTCCCCGCGGCGCGCGCGCCCGCGGCCCCCGCGGCGCAGCGGGCGCTCCCTGCCCCCGGGGTGGCGCTCGCGGGAAAGACGGTCCTCGTGACCGGATCGAGCCGCGGGCTGGGCCGCGCCATCGCCGCGAAGCTCGGGCGCGCCGGCGCCCGGGTCGTCGTCAACAGCTTCCATTCGCGGGACGACGGCGAGGCGGTCGCCGACGAGATCCGCGGCGCCGGCGGCGACGCGGTGCACGTCTGGGGCTCGGTCGCCAACCCCGCGCACATCGACAGGCTCTTCGACGCGATCGCGCGCGAGGTCGGCGAGCTGCACCACTTCGTCAGCAACGCGTCGAACGGCCGCTTCGGCCCCCTCGAGCAGACGACCCCGGAGCACTGGGAGCTGGCCTTTCGCACGAACGTCATCGGTTATCACCTCTGCGCCATGCGCGCGGCGCGCCTGATGGAGCGCAACGGCGGCGGGCGCATCGTCGCGCTCTCGTCGAACGGCTCGTCGAGGTACCTCGAGCACTTCGGCGCCATGGGCGCCGTGAAGGCCGCGGTGGAGTCGCTCACGCGCGCGCTCGCCGTCGAGCTCGCCCCGCGCAACGTGCAGGTCAACTGCGTCTCCGCCGGGCCGATCTATGGCCACGTGACGAGCAACTACCCGGATCACGAGCGGATCCTCCCGTACTGGGAGTCGCGCACGCCGGGCGGCCGGCTCTGCACCGAGGATGACGTCGCCGAGGCCGTCCTGCTGCTGCTCTCGGACGGGGCGCGGAGGATCAACGGCGCGACGCTCACCGTCGACGGCGGGGGCTCGCTGTGCATCTGACGGCGGCGATGACGATGACCGGCGCCGGGGTGCGCTCGGCGCGGGTCCGCGCGGAACAGCTCACGCCAGCTTCCCTGGAGCTCGCGAAGAAGGAGGAATCATGAGTGCCACGCTCGATCGGCAGCCCCCGGGCCCCGGCCCGCTCGCCAGCCTGCGGTACCTGGCGAATTTCAGGACCGGTAACATGCGTCATTACGAGGACCTCTTCGCGCGCTACGGCGACGTCGTGCGCCTGCGGGCGCCCGGGGCCGAGGACTTCGTCATGGCGTTTCACCCGAACGACATCGCGCACGTCCTTCGCACGAACGCCCGGAACTACCCCAAGGGGAAGCGCTACCACGAGCTCGCCCCCGTGCTGGGCTGGGGCCTCGTGAACAGCGAGGGCGAGCTCTGGCGGCGCCAGCGCAGGCACGTGCAGCCCCAGTTCAACCACGCCAACACGCTCAAGTTCGTCCCGATCATCGTCGAGCACATGGAGGCTGTGCTGCGGCGCTGGGACGCCCAGCCGGGCGAGTTCGAGCGGGACATCAACGACGACATGATGGATGTGACGTTCGGTATCGCGGGCGAGGCGTTCTTCGGCGCCGCGCTGGAGGCCCACACGGACACCGTCCGCGAGGCGTTCAAGTATGCGCTCTCGATCGCGCTCAAGCGGATGTATTCGCTGGTCAACCCGCCCCTGTCCTGGCCGCTGCCCAGCCACCTGCGCTTCCGCCGGGCCATGGACCGCGTGCACACGGTGATCGACGGCATCATCGACGGCTACCAGCGCGGCGCGGGCGGCGAGGACAACGTGCTCGTCCGCCTCATGAACTCGGTCGACCCCGAGACCGGCGCCAAGATGGACCGCGCGCAGCTGCGGGACGAGATCAAGACCATCCTGATGGTCGGGCACGAGACCTCGAGCGTCACCGCCTCGTGGGCGCTCTACCAGGTCGCGCAGCACCCCGAGGTGTGCGCCCGCCTCACCGACGAGATCGATCGCGTCCTCGGCGGCCGCTCTCCGACGGCCAGGGACATCGAGTCGATGCCCTACCTCACCATGGTCTTCAACGAGTGCCTCCGGCTCCTGCCTTCCGTGCCGTTCATCCTCCGCAGCCCGCTGGAGGACGACGTCATCGGCGGTTACCAGGTCGCCACGGGGTCGACGGTGGCCATCGTTCCGTGGGTCACGCACCGGCACCCGGAGTTCTGGAGCGATCCGCTGGAGTTCAAGCCCGAGCGCTTCGCGAACCACCGGCGGAGCGCGGACGACAAGCTCGCCTTCATCCCCTTCGGCGCCGGCCAGCGGATCTGCCTGGGCGAGTTCATGGGGCAGCTCGAGGGCAAGATCATGGTCGCGATGGCGCTGCAGCGTTACCGGCTCCGGCTGGTCCCCGGCTTCGACCCGCGTTGCCGCGGCTTCATCTCGCTGCAGCCGGTGAACGGGATGCGCATGATCCTGAAGCGGCGGGAGCCGTCGAGCGCCGTACGCGCGGCGCCGGCGGGGCGGGAGGAGCCCACGGCGGCGGAGCCCGTGGTGACGGAGCCCGTGGCGGCCGCCATGAGCGCTCACGGCTGCCCGTACAGCGCCCGGGCCTGAGGGCCTGGGCTCGGCGCACCTGGCCGGCGGCGCGACGGCCCGGCCTCTCCTCCCGGCCGGAGCCCCCGCCATCATTTTTTTTCGGCCCATGTCAGACCCCGACGAGCCGCGGCGAAGCAACAGGCAGGCAGGCGGACGGCTCGGGATGAACCCCTGAGCGCTAGATCCTGACGCGCGCTTCCCACGTTTCCCACCCAAGCTCCGGCCTCGTTGTCTGTATCATCGCCTCATGAGGCACCGCGGGGGACGGGGCTCGAGGGGATGGCCATCACGGCGGCTCGGGCCGACAGGAACGCTGGCCGTCGCCGTCCCGCTCCTCTGT
Source organism: Sorangium sp. So ce281 (assembly GCF_051527395.1). NCBI lineage: Bacteria > Pseudomonadati > Myxococcota > Polyangiales > Polyangiaceae > Sorangium > Sorangium sp. So ce281. Next base: position 6,368,418 of record NZ_CP150322.1, on the reverse strand, counting down.
GCCTCGCTGTGGCCGTCGGTGGCCCGCGCCGACAGCTACGAGCGGTGCGTCCGCGAGGCGGCGACCCAGGCCGAGATCGACGCCTGTGCCCCCAAGGACGAGCCCCTCGAGGTGAGGGTGCGGGCGAAGCCGCCGGCCCGGAGCGCCTCCGACGTCGAGGCGGACGCGCAGGTCCTCGCCGCGGCGCCGCACGGCTCGGGCGCCGACGTGCTGCGGGTCCTCCCGGGCGTCTTCATGAGCGATCGCGGCCTGCCCGGTCGCGCGCCGCACCTCTCGCTGCGCGGCTTCGACGGCACCTCGGGTCAAGACGTCGAGATCTTCGCCGGCAACATCCCGATGAACCAGGTCTCGCACATCCGTGCTCCTGGATATGCCGACATGCGGCTCATCATGCCGGAGGTGGTCCGTTCTGTCCGGATCGCCAGCGGCCCTCACGATCCGAGGCAAGGCGATTTCGGCGTCGCCGGCTCGCTCCGCATGGATCTCGGCCTGGAGGCGCCGGGCTTCTGGTTGAAGGGGGGAGTCGGCTCGTTCGGGACGAGGCGTGTCCTCATCGCGTTTGCGCCCGAGCACGACGAGATGATGGACACGTTCGCGGCCTTCGACACCGACGCCATGGATGGCCCGGGCGGCGTGCGCGGCGGCGAGCGCAGCTCCTTCGTCGGGCAGCTCGGCGGGGGCGAAAACCGGGTCCAGTTCCGCGCGACGGTGGCCATCGGCTCGGCGCGCTTCGACTTTCCCGGCTACCTGCCGCAGGGCCCCGTGGAGCGGGGCGCCGACCCCTACGCGGCGCAGCGGCCGCTCGGCCGCGACAGGACATCGCAGGCGCTCGTCGGCTCCGATGTCCTCTGGAGCCTCGGCGAGGGCACGATGGGCATCGGCGGCTTCGCGGGCAAGACCAAGACGACGTTTCACCAGAACCTCACCGGGTACGCGCTCGACCAGCTCGCGGGCGAGCCGATCGTCCGGAGCGACGACAGCGAGATGGTGAACGACGCCTCGACCTTCGGCCTCACGGTGCTTTACCGCCACGGCGTCGAGATCACCTCGAAGCGCGATTCCATCGAGATGGGCGCCTACGCGCGCGTGGACACGGTCGACCAGACCGACACGCGCCTGTTCGAGGACGGCACGAGGAACGCCGCGCTCGTCGACGCGACGATCGACGCCACGAACGTGGCCGCGTATGCCGATCTCTCGCTCTACCCGATCAAGCGCGTGGTCGTCCGCGGCGGCGCGCGCCTCGACTCGCTCTCGTACGGCGTGCGGGATCGCACGAGCAACGCCGGGCTCGAGCGCACCGCGCAGGGCTTCGTCGTGTCGAGCAAGGCCATGGCCGACATCGCGGTCCGCGGCGGCGTGCACCTCGTGGCGAGCTACGGCGAGGGGTTCCGTTCCCCGCAGGCGCGCGACCTCGACGAGGGCGAGCGCGTGCCGTTCACCAAGGTGCGCAGCGTCGAGGCGGGCGTCCGGCTCAAGGAGGGCAAGACCTTCCAGGGCTCGGCCGTGGGGTTCGGCTCGTGGCTCGGCAACGACCGCGTGTTCGACGCGGCGTCCCGGCAGCACGTCGAGGCCCCGCCGTCGGTGCGCGCCGGCGCGCAGGTCGTGATGAGCGCGCGCTCCGGCCCGTTCGGCGCGCACCTGAGCGGGACGTACACCCATGCTCGCTTCACCGGCTCCGACGCGCGCTTCGCGGAAGGCGACCCGGTGCCCTATGCGCCGGCGTTCGTCCTGCGCGACGACGTGTTCGCCTCGGGGGTCGTCGGCAAGCTCTCCGGCAAGGAGGTGACGGTCCGCGTGGGCGCCGGCGTCGAGGGCATGGCAGGTCGCTCCCTCCCGGGCGGGCGGGACGGCAAGGACGCTGTCAGCCTCGATGCCGTCGCGGCGGTCGGCTGGCGCGGCGTGGAGCTCGCCCTGAACGGCACGAACCTCCTGGGCCTGCAGTATTACGACGCGCAGTACGTCTACGCCTCGAGCTTCGTGAAGGAAAGCGCGCCCCCGCTGCCGTCGCCGCACGTGCTCGTCGCGGCGCCGGCTGCGTGGATGCTGACGCTCCAGATCCACCTCCGTGGCAAGGAGCGCACGCCGGAGCCGCCCTATTAGCAGCCCTTTTCAGCGGAGAAATTGAACAGGGAGGTGGGGAATCAGGGAGTATTTGAAAATTTCCCTCCCCGTCTCCTCGCCTCCCTGTGAATTTTCCGAAGAATTTAAGGGGATCCCTTAGGCTGTCCCCTGTCCGGACGTCACCCGATCTCGCGGTAGTCGAACCAGTCGAAGTCCGCGTGGAGGCGTGTGCCGGCCAGGTCCTGGCACGCCATCCCGACGAAATTGCCCGTGAACGCGCAGGGTATCGCGTGCTCGTCCGACAGGATCGACGCGTCGTGCTCCCACCCCACCGTGTGGTAGGTGACGCCATCCCGGGAGTAGAAGAACGATATCCGCTCGTCCTTGATCTCGAGCCGCAGGAAGATGTCCTCCACCCCGTCCAGCACGTACTCCTTCTCGACCGGGAACGTCAGGTTCCCCCGCTCGCACTTCATGACCGACAGGGCCTTCTCGGCGTGGTCCGCCCGCGAGACGTAGAGATAGTAGAACGACTCCGTGCTGTAGAACGCAACGATGCCCGCCATCTGCTGAAAGTGCTGAGGGGCGAACTGCATGCACGTCGTCGCTTGCACGTGTTTGGCCTGCTGGCGCCGCGCGACGAGGCTCTGCTCGAAGTTCGAGGTGATGCTCTCGCGCCCGATCAGGCGCAGGTACCCGGGTCGGGCGGCGAGGCTGCTCACGTCTGCCGGCCGCACGCGCGGCGACTGCCACTCGATGCCCAGCGCGGGCGTATCGAAGTCGTCGCGCTCGGGTGTCTTCGGCCATTCGTGGCGAGCCAGGTTCGGCCCCTCGTAAACGTCCAGCGGAACCTGCCCGCCCGAAGTCAGCCGCGGCCACCCCTCGACCCAGGTGATCCCCTGGAGCGCCGTCTCGCGTCCCAGCGTCGACCGGCCATTCTTCAGCGGGCGACGGCACAGGTGCGCGAACACCCACGAGCCGTCCTTGTTCTCCACGAAGCTCCCGTGACCGGCGCTCTGGAGCCGCAGCTCGGGGTGGGACGCGGTGGAGATGAGCGGATTGTTGGGCATGACCTCGTAAGGGCCGTGAATCGAGCGAGAGCGGGCCACCGTCGCGGCGTGCGTGATGAACGTGCCGCCCTCCGCGGTGAGCAGGTAGTAGTAGCCATCTCGCTTGTAGAGGTGCGGCCCCTCCACGAGCCCGAGCGCCGTGCCCCGGAAGATGTTCTCCACCGGACCGACGAGCTTCTTCTCCTTCGGGCTGTACTCCTGGAGCAAGATCCCACCGAACGGGTTGTTGCCCGGCCGGTGGTCCCACACCATGTTCACAAGCCACTTGCGGCCGTCGTCGTCGTGGAACAGCGAAGGATCGAACCCCGAGCTGTTCAGGTAGATGGGCTCCGACCACGGACCGGTGATGGAAGGCGCGGTGACCAGGTAGTTGTGGACGTCCTTGAACGACCCCACCCAGCGTCGCGAATTCGTGTAGATGAGGTGAAACAAGCCGTCCGCGTAGGTCAGGCACGGCGCCCAGATCCCGCCGGAGTTGGGGTTGCCGCGCATGTCCAGCTGCGAGTACCGCTCCAGCGGCCGCGCGACCACCCGCCAGTTGGCGAGGTCTTTCGAGTGGGAGATCTGGACGCCCGGGAACCACTCGAACGTCGAGGTCGCGATGTAATAATCGTCCCCCACGCGAACGATCGACGGATCGGGGTTGAACCCTCTCAGTGCCGGATTTTCCACCTTGCTCATTCACTCACCTTGATTGTCTCGTTGTGTTCCAGCGCAGCCAGTCCTGCTTCCAGCGCTCGACGGACACGCCCGGCACCGCAGGCGCACCCTGCCCAGGTCCCACCGCTCGCGCGCTGGATGAGGCACCGGAGGTGCGTGTCCACAGGCAGCTCGGGATGCGGCGTGGGGGGAGAAGGCATCATAAGGGAGCGTGGCCTCTGCAACGTCGCCCCTGCTGGTTCCCGCGTCTGCCGTCTGTGGCCGCGCTGCCGGACCCGCCGGAGGAGCTCCGCCGTCGGCGCGCGAGGGTAGCACCGCGCGCGCGCGCGTCCAGGCGCTTCGTCTCGCCGCGCGGGCGCCTCCGGCGGGCCTCCGGCGGGCCTCCGGCGGGGCTGAGCGACCGCGCGCCCGCTCACTCCGCTGCCGCCGCGAGCTGCGCCGCATCCGCCGGCCGCGCGCGGTTCCACGCGGACGCCACGGCGGCGAGCGACGCCATGTCGGCGTCCCCGTGCGTCCCCGCCCCGAAGCAGCGCTTGCGCCCGACCGAGAGGGCCACATACGCCGCCGTCTCGTCGCCGGCGCTCCTCGGGAGCGCGTGCGCCGCGTGCTCGTCCACCGCGATCGCGATCCCCGCGTGGCGCGAGAGCGCGCTCGCGAGCGCCTCGACGGGGCTGCCGCCGGCGGCGCTCAGCACGTGGGCGGCGCCCCGGATCTGCACCTGGAACTCGTGTCGTTCGTCCGCGCCCTGGCCGACGCGCCTGTGCCGGGTGACGCGGAGCGGCCCTGCGCGGTTCACGTACTCCCGCTCGAAGATCGCCAGGATCTCGGCCTTCTGCACCTCGCCCTCGGTCCGCTCCGCCGTGCGCTGCACGGCCTGGCTCACCTCGATGGCGAGCTCCCTCGGCAGCGCGTAGCCGTGGTCGTGCTCGAGCACGTAGGCCACGCCGCCCTTGCCCGACTGGCTGTTCACGCGGATCACCGCCTCGTAGCTGCGCCCGACGTCCTGCGGATCGATGGGCAGGTACGGCACCTCCCAGAGCGGGCTCCCGCCCTCGCGCAGCGCCTTGAACCCCTTCTTGATCGCGTCCTGGTGCGACCCGGAGAAGGCCGTGTACACGAGCTCGCCGACGTACGGGTGGCGCGGGTGGACCGGCAGGCGGTTGCAGTGCTCGACCGTCTCCTTGATCGACTGGACGTCATGGATCTCGAGCTCGGGATCCACGCCCTGGGACATCAGGTTGAGCGCCAGCGTCACGACGTCGACGTTGCCCGTGCGCTCGCCGTTTCCGAACAGCGTGCCCTCGACGCGATCGGCGCCCGCCATCACGGCGAGCTCCGCCGCGGCCACGGCGGTGCCGCGGTCGTTGTGCGGGTGCACGCTCAGCACGATGCTGTCGCGCTGCTTCAGGTTCCTGTGCATCCACTCGATCTGATCCGCGTACACGTTGGGCGTCGACATCTCCACGGTGGCGGGCAGGTTCAGGATGATCTTCCGTGAGGGGGTGGGCTCCCAGACGTCCATCACGGCCTCGCAGATCTCCTTCGCGAAATCGAGCTCGGTGCCGGTGAAGCTCTCGGGCGAGTACTCCAGCGCGACCTCGGTCCCGGGCAGCCGCGCCGCGAGCTCCTTCACGAGCCGGGCCCCGCGCACGGCGATCTCGGCGATGCCCGCGCGGTCCAGGCCGAACACCACGCGCCGCTGGAGCGTCGAGGTGGAGTTGTAGAGGTGGACGATGGCGCGGCGCGCCCCGCGGATGGCCTCGAAGGTGCGCTCGATCAGCCCGGCGCGCGCCTGGGTGAGCACCTGGATCGTCACGTCGTCCGGGATGAGCCCCTGGTCGATGATCCAGCGCACGAAGTCGAAGTCGGGCTGCGACGCGCTGGGGAAGCCCACCTCGATCTCCTTGAACCCCATGCGCAGGAGCTCGTGCCACATGCGGAGCTTCCGCTCGAGGCCCATGGGCTCGATCAGGGCCTGGTTGCCGTCGCGCAGGTCCACGCTGCACCAGCGCGGCGCCCTCTCGATCACGCGGCCGGGCCAGCGGCGATCGGGCAGATGGATGGGCTGAAAGGGCTTGTACTTGTGGACAGGCATCGTGGACATGAAAGGACTCCCTGAAAGCTAGCGATGGGAGTCGTCACGACACGACGACGATGCGGGGGACCCCCATCGGGACCAAGAGAACCGAGGGGGCGGTACTGCGAGGAGTGACGTCGTCAGCAGCGCGCGCAGAGGCCCCCGGGCCGTAGGCCTAGGCAGGGGCGTAGGGAGCGCGCGCGAGGGACGGACATCGAGGTGCAGCCTAGCGAACATCCGCGCGCCTGTCCAGCGCTGCGATACGAGGGGAGAGCGGGTGACCGCCGCTCTAGGGCTTGTCGAACTCGGGGATGAGCTTGCCGATCCGGCGAATGCTGCCCATGACCTGCTCGTGCGACAGGCGCCCGACCTGCTGGAAGCTCAGCAGGCGATCGATGCCGAGGTCCTCGTAGAATTTGATCTTGTGCCGGCACGTCTCCGGGCTGCCGACGATGAGCGAGTTCTGCTCCTTCAGGGCGTCGAACACCTCCTCGTTCGGGACGTCTTCGTTCTGCATGATGCGGGCGAGGACGGCGTTGGCCTTGGTCTCGGCCGGCGTCTTCCCCGCGCGGTCGCGCAGGAGCTGGCCCACGAGGCCGCCGCCCGCCGGGTCCTTGGCCAGCGCCTGCTCCTCGGCGTGGGTCCGGAGGAAGTGCTCCTTCGCCTCGAAGAACGTGAAGGATCCGTTCGTGTACCACGCGGCCGCGGAGGCGGCGCCGTTCTCCATGGCCTGCTGGTCCGTCTCGGCGCAGTGAGCGAACGTGAAGAACCCGACCTGGTTGTTGATGAACGCGCCGACGGGCCGCTCGCACCGGCGGATGGCCTCGCGGTAGATGCCGATCCACTCCTTCACCTGGTCGGGCGGCGCCCACAGCGTGACGCCGAGCGCGCCGACCCCGTTGCGCCCGGCCTGCTCGAACGAGGCCAGGCTCGAGCAGGCCTGCCAGAGGGGCGGGTGGGGCTTCTGGTACGGCTTCGGGATGATGGGAACGTTGTTGATCTCGGCGTCCTCGCTCTTCCAGGAGAACCGCTCCTGCGTCCACATCTTCGGGATCATCTCGAACGCCTGCTGCATCTGATCGCGCGTCCGGTCCGGTGGGATGTTGAACGCGCGCCACTCCGGGATGGTCGAGCGGGCCAGGCCGAGCTCCAGGCGCCCGCCGCTCAGGTGATCGAGCATGGCCGCGCGCTCGGCGACGCGGATGGGGTGGTTGAACCGGAACGGCGACAGCACCGAGGAGTGCCCGAGCCGCATCGACGTCGTGTGCTGCGAGATCGCCGCGAGCATCACCTCCGGCGCCGACGAGTAGCTGAACTCCTCGGCCGTATGGTGCTCGACCTGCCACCAGCAGCCGTACCCGAGCCGATCGGCGAGCTTCGCCTGCTCGAGGGTGTTCATGATGATCCTGTGCTCGTGGTCCTCCGACCACGGACGGGGACTCTGCATCTCTGTGAACAGGTCGATCTTCATTACTTCCTCCCTCGCGAGTGCCGCGCGCCAAGCATCGATCCGTCGTGTACAAAACGGCAATGTGTGGTTTGCCGCACATCGAAGTACATGTCGATGGATCGCCGGCGTCGGGCGCTCGGAGGCTGTGATGTGCGTGTGGACCGTCGCGGGAGACCTCCCGTGGAGCGAGGGCTGTCCGGGGGGCCGGCGGTCCCGGGCCCGGGGCGCTCCCGAGAGCGCGGGCGACTGCCACGTCTTCGCCACAACCTCTCCGCGTTTGTTCCTCGTCGGGCGCGCGGGTGCGCCTCACCCGGGGGGTACGCCCAGGGAGGTCTGCGGCGGTCGTGACCAGGCCGCGCAGCGCTCACCCCGATGGAGGTCCTCGTGCAGGCGCAAGCTACCTGTCTCCCCCTGACATCATCGCCCGAAGCCGGCACCGACGCCGGCGCAAACGAGCCCGCGGCGCGTCCAGACGACGCTCCCGCGGCCCCCGCGCCCGGCCCTGCCGTAGAGCCCACCGCAGGCGGCGGACACCGCAGCTGGACGGCCGCCCTCCTCGCGGAGCGGCCCTCGGCCTCGCTCCGCGAGGCGCTGTCCCGCGTCGGCGTCGGCGTCGGCCTCGCGGCGCTGTATGGCCTCTCGCTCGGCGCGCGGCAGGGCGGCGTGTCGTTCGTCCGCCACGCGGCCGGCGTCCCCGCGGCCATGATCGCCGTTGCGTGCGTCGGCGTGCCGGCGCTCACGATCGTGCTGACGCTCTTCGACGCGCCGCTCGACCCGCCGCGCGCGCTCTCTGCGACGGCGCGCGCCGCCGCCGCGACGGGCCTCGTGCTGGGCGGCCTCGCGCCCGCCTCGGCGCTCTTCGTCGTGACGAGCGGGGCGGACGCGACAGCGGCCCTCATGGGGCTGCTCGGCCTCGCGGTGGGCGGCGCCGTCGGCATCGGCATCCTGCTGCGCGACCTCGGCGCGGTGCTCCAGCGCAAAGGCGATCTCGCCGGCGTATCCGGGACGACCGCGGCGCTCGTCGTGTTCGCGGTGTTCGCCGCGGTGCTCGCGCTGCGCGTCTGGTGGGGGATGCTCCCGATCCTGAAGGGGGGTGCCCTGTGAGCGCCTCCGTCGTGAGCCGTCTCCTCCGGGCGCCCTCCGAGGTGGCCGCGAGCTGCCGTGACGACAGGGACATCCGCGCCATCGCGCTCGCGTCGCTCGGCGCCATCGCCCTCGGCTCGGCCGTGTTCGGCGGCGTGATCGGGAGCTTCCGCGGCGGCGAGCAGATCGTCTATGCGGCCGTCAAGGTGCCGCTGGCGATGCTGATCACGCTCGCGCTCTCGGTCCCGGCGCTCCACGCGTTCTCGGCCGTGCTCGGGCGCCCGTGGCCCATGCGGTCCGTCATCGCGCTCGCCCTCGCGTCGGCGGGCCGCTCGTCGCTGGTGCTGCTCGCGTTCGCGCCCGTGCTCTGGCTGGCCATCGACGTGGGGCTCGGCTACCACGCGTCGTCGGTCGCCGCCTGGCTCGCCTACGCCGTCGCGGGCCTCGCGGCGCTCGGTGTGCTCGTGCGGGGCATCGGGGCGGGCCGGGGTCGCTGGCTCACCGCGGCCGCCTTCATGGCCGTCTTCTTCGCCGTCGGCGGACAGGCCGCGTGGATCCTCCGGCCCTACCTCGGGCGGCCGAGCGAGAGGGACGTCCCGTTCCTGCGCGCCCGCGAGGGGAGCTTCTCCGACGCGTTCGTGAAGAGCTTCCGCTCCTCGCTCGGGATCTACGACCGGGATCTGCGCTCGCGCGACGGCGTGGCGGAGGAGGCGCGATGAGCCTCCGCGATCTCGCGGTGCTGTACCTGATCGCCGGGCTCGCGTGCGCCGTCGCGGTGTACCGCGCCTCGCCCGAGGGGCGCCGCCGCGCCGCCCTGTCCGCGGCGCTCTGCGTGCCGCTCTGGCCCATCTGGGCGCCCGTCGCGCTCACGGCGGGCCGCGGGGAGGGCGGCGGGCGCGCGGGCGGCGCCGCGGGCGACGCCGCCGCGCGCGTCCAGGGCGCGCTGCGCGAGGGGGTCAGCGCCTGCGCTGGCACCTCGTTCGAGGCGCTCCTGTCGCGCGACGCGGCCTCGCGGATCGAGGCCGAGGTGGCGCGCGCCGCCGCCCGCCACGCCGAGCTCGACGCGCTGCTGCGCCAGAGCGGCTTCGACGAGGGCGCCGCCGCGGCGCGCGTCGCGGAGATCGAGCGGGGCGGCGGCGGCGCGGGCGCGCGGTCGCTGGCGACGGCGCACCTCCACCTCGAGAACATCCGGCGCCTGCGGGCGATGCGCGACCGCGACGCCCGCGCCCTCGAGGAGCTCGCGGATCTCGTCCAGGCGCTGCGCACGCAGCTCGTGCTGGCGCGCTTCGCCGGATCCTCGGTCGAGGGCGTCGGTGGTATCGTGTCCGAGGTCTGGGCGCGCGTGGAGGGCCTCGGCGCGGCGATCGACGCGCACGGCGCCGGAGCAGAGGGACCGATCGCGACGTGAGCAAGCACATCCTGGTCGTCGATGATGAGGCGCGCATCCGCGAGGTGCTGCTCTACGCCCTGCAAAAGGAGGGGTACGCCGTGACGGCGGTGGCCGACGGGCGCGCCGCCGTCGAGGCGGCGGGGGCGGGCAGGGTGGACCTCGTGGTGCTGGACGTGATGCTCCCCGAGCTCGACGGCCTCGAGGTGTGCCGGCGGCTGCGCGCCGGGAGCAGGACGCCGATCCTGTTCCTGTCGGCACGCGCCGACGAGGTCGACCGGATCGTCGGCCTGGAGCTCGGCGGCGACGACTACCTCACGAAGCCGTTCTCGCCGCGGGAGCTCGTGGCGCGGGTGCGCGCGCTGCTCCGGCGGACCGAGGCGCCCCCGCCCGCGCCCGCGCCGGCGCCCACCGGCGCGCGCGCCGCGGTCCTCCGCCACGGCCCGGTCGAGGTCGACACCGAGCGTCACGAGGCGCGGTACCTCGGCCAGCCGGTGTCGCTCACGGCGACGGAGCTCGGCGTGCTCGGCGCGCTGCTCGAGCGGCCCGGGGTGGTGCTCTCGCGCGGGCAGCTCATGCAGCGCGCCTACCGCTACGACAACCTGATCACGGAGCGCACCATCGACACGCATGTTCGCCGGATCCGCGCGAAGTTTCGCGTGGTCGGCGGCGACCCGATCGCGACCGTCCACGGCGTCGGCTACAAGCTGCAGGGGGCGTAGCCGGGCCGCGATGCCTGGCCGCACGATGCGCACGATGCGCACGATGATCGAGCGCCTGCGCCGGGAGCTCGGCCGGATCCGCGTCCGGCTGCTGGTCGTGAACCTGGTGGTGCTGCTCGTGCCGGTGGCGGGGCTCGAGTTCGCGCGCCTCTACGAGCGGCAGCTGCTCGGCTCGCTGGAGCGCGACATGGCGAACCAGGCGGTCCTTGTCGCGGCGATGCTCGCGTCGGATCTCGACCGGGGGCTCGAGCTTGGCGCGCTCGATCACCGCCACGTCTTGACCCAGGCCGCGAGGCACACGCGCACGCGCGTCCGGATCCTCGACAGGGCGGGCGTGGTCGTCGTGGACTCGCACGAGAGCGGCCCGCCCGAGGGGCCCGAGCCGGCGGTTCCACGTCTTCTCTCGACGAGCGGCCGTGGATCGGGCTCGTCGGGCCTCGCGGATTTCGCCAGCGGGGTGCGCCACTTCGGCGAGAACGCGCGCGAGAGCTGGCCCGAGGTCGGGGACCGCCCGGAGGTGCGCGAGGCGCTCGCCGGGCGCCGCGGCGCATGGACGCGCGTGCGGGAGCGGCAGCCGGCGGTCTTCCTGTTCCTGGCCGAGCCGATCCGGCGGGGCGGCGAGGTGGTCGGCGCGGTCTACGTGGTGCGCTCGACGCAGCCGGTGCTGGTCGAGCTGCACCGGATCCGCTCGGGGCTCATCCGGGTGCTCGTGGTCGCGAGCCTGTTCACGGGCCTCGTCACGCTGGCGCTCGCGTGGTCGATCTCGAGGCCGCTCGGCAAGCTGTCGCGCGCGGCGAAGCGCATCGCGGCCGGCGAGCGCGACGTCGTGGTGCCCGTGTCCGGGAGCGGCGAGATCCGCGAGCTCGGCGCGTCGTTCGCCGCGATGAACGAGCGGCTGGGGGCGCGCCTGCGGTACATCTCGGATTTTGCGGCCGACGTGGCGCACGAGTTCAAGTCGCCGCTGACGTCGATCCGGGGCGCCGCCGAGCTGCTCGACGAGGGGGCGGCGGACGATCTCGAGGCGCGGCGGCGCTTTTTGCGGAACATCGAGCTCGACGTGGCGCGGCTCGACCGGCTCGTGTCGAGGCTGCTGGAGCTGAGCCGGATCGAGGCCTCGAGCGAGGCGATGACGGTGCTCGATCTGGAGGCGCTCGTGGCGCGCGTGGTGGAGCGGCGCGCGAGCCCGGGGCAACCGGTGGAGCTGCGGTACGAGATGCGGACACGGCTGCTCCGGGCGCGGCAGACGGACCTGGAGACGGCGCTCTCGAACCTCGTCGACAACGCGGTGAAGTTCTCGCCGCCGGGAGAGGCGGTGGTGGTGACCGTCGAGGGCGGGGAGGGGCGGGGAGGGGAGAGGACGGCGAGGATCGCGGTGCGCGACCGGGGGCCGGGGGTGCTGCCGCAGCACCTGCCGAGGATCTTCGACAGGTTCTTCACGACCGACGAGGGCCGCGACGGGACAGGGCTGGGGCTGGCGATCGTGAAGAGCGTCGTCGAGGCGCACGGCGGGGCGGTGACCGTGGAGAGCGCGCCGGGGGAGGGGGCGAGCTTCGTGGTGGAGCTGCCGGTGCGGCAGTGAGGAGCGTGGCGAAGGGGTGCACGGCAAGCTCTAGTAACCACGCGGGACGGAGTCGCTGATGGAGACCTCGCCCGGGAAAGATGCGCTGGCGCGCTCGCTCCACGAGTGGCGCCTTGCAGATCGGTCGTTCGGAGAGGCCGAGTCCGAGCCGGCGCGCGTCGAGGCGATGCTTCGGCAGCTCCGGGCGAGGGAGATCGCGGAGCGGACCTGCTGGGCCGAGAGGGGGATCCCCTTCAGCTTGCGGACGAGAGCGCTGGAGTCCGGGCTGTGGAGCATGGAGGAGGCGATCGAGCGGATTCGCCGCGTGGATTTCGTGAGCCGTCATGCATACGTCTTCCAGCATCTCGGGGTGTTTCCCGACACCTCGCTTTGCGCCGTGCTCGCGCTCGCGCTGCAGCCTCAGCCCGGCGATGGAGCGGGGTGGTTCATCAACGAGGCGCTGGTGGCTGCGATCGCGGTGCGCCTCGCGCGCACCGGGCGGCACGACGCTGCGCTCGACGCGATCCGCGCTCTGAGCGCGCGCCGCGGCGAGGCGCTGCGCTCGTGCGCGCCGTATCTCTCCAAGGCGTCGATTGCGCGCGCCATCTCGGAGCTCGAGGCGTGGCTCCCCGGGGCGGAGCCGGTTGTGGCGTTCCTCGTGGGGTGCGATTTCCTGCCGCTCGTGCCGGCACGAGATCGCGAGCGGGCGCGCGGCGAGATCGCCCGGCTGCGCGCGGCGCTGGAGGCCGAGGAGGCGGAAGACGGGTCGTTCTACGGGTTCTCGGCGCGCAAACGCGCTGCAGAATCGTTCGCGGTCGCGGGGATGCTCGAGGCGTCGGAGGCCGAGTGCCAGGGGCTCGACAACGTCGATGATCTGCTGTCCGTGGCGCGCAAGCATCCGGGCGAGTCGCGCGCGCGGATCGCGCGGATCGCGCTGGAGCACGCTCGAACGAGCCGGTACCTGGCCGCGGCGCTCGCGGACACGGTGGCGGTGTGCCTGGCGCTCGCGGACGAGGCGATCGCGTGCGCGCGTGGTGAGGCCAACCCGGTCACTGCGGCGAACGCCCTCCTGCGCATCGCGGCGCACCTCGGAGAGCCGCGCGCGTCTGAGCTGTTTCACGAGGCGTTTCGCCGGATCGAGCCGCTCGGCGACGCCGCTTCGGACGCGCTCGAGTGGGTCGCGGACTGGGCCGCGGATCAGGGACCGTCGCTCACCGAGCGCGAGCGCGCCCGAGCAGCGGCTCCGCCGGTGGGCCAGCGAGGCGGCGTCGCTGTCCGAGGCCGAGCGCACGGCCCTCGGGCCGGAGAACGACGCCGCCGTGCGCGCCGTTCTCGCGCAGCCGGACGCGAAGGACGGCGTGCTCTGCGACACGATGGCGAGCCTGCCCGACGCCGCGCTCCGGGCGATCTGGTCGGCGCGCGCACGCGCCGACGCGTGGCGACGCACCATCGACATCAGCGATCCCGCCCTGTTCGCCTACCTGCCGTCGGAGCACTACCTCCACGCTGACGCCGTCCTCCAGCTCATCCTGCGGCTCGGCGGCGCCTCGGCGCTCTGCGACTTCGGGCGCATGCTCGTCGGCCTTCAACACGAGTCCGCTGCTTGATGCCCCCGATCCGGAGGTCAGGTCAGCGCGCGGGTGGCTCACGCACGCTCATGATCAGATCGATCGAGCTCTGTACCTGCGCCAGCCGCTCCGTAGGGGACAGGCTGAGCATCCAGCGGATGAGGGAGCGGTCCACCCCGTTCTCGTCGTAGGGGCCGTCGTCCCGCTCCTCGGCGGGAGGGTCCAGAGGCTTGGGCATGCTCCGAGTCTAACATGCGGGGCCGGCAAGCTGCGGGCGCCCGGCTTCGAATCGACCTCGCCCGGGGTATCCAGCCGGCGTCTCTGGGCCCGCGTCGTCACCCTGTTGAGTTGGTCGGGTCTGCGAGCACCTTCCGGATCTGCGGCTCGAAAGCCGCCCAGAAGCCTCGTACCGATGCGACGATCTGTGTGCGGCAGGGCGCGAGGTCGTTCCAGTACTCTCCTGTCGCGCGCTCATAGCGGTAGGCGGGCCACCAAGCGGAGGCGGCGAGCCTGTATGTCTTGATGATGCCTGCCTCTACGAATGCTGCACGAAGCTTCTTCGACAGCTCCTTGCCGCCGTCGAGGCCAGCATCGACCCACACCCCCGTGTACGCGCAGCCAGGAGAGGTCGTGAAATTCAAACGGCTCGATTTGTTCCATTGTTTACCCTCCTCTCGGCGCGCCGATGGACTCGGCCACCCGTTCACGTCACCGTGGTCGACGGATGCCGCCGCGCCAGCTCGTCCCTCACCGCGCCCACGCCAGCGCGAGCAGCTCTGCCCGCTTTCAGCACCGTCTCGACCGCCGTCTCCGTCTTGTCCGGCGGGTAGCCGTGCTTCCCAGGGAGCTCGAAGCGGGTCACCACGGCCAGGAGCTCGTTCCGTTCGTGATGGCCCACAACCGCCCGGGCGGTGATCCCGCGCCATCCGCCGAGGATGTGCTGCTGACCCAGGAGGTCGAGCACGCCGCGTACCTGAACGACGTCCCCCTTCGAGACCACGTCATCGTGACGCCTGCCGGGCGCTTCTCCTCCGTCCTCCGGGCCGGTTCACCCCGCTGAACCACGGTTCCCGGCGAAGCGGCGCAGTTGCGAGATCAGTGCCAACCCCGCTATCCCCGCAACATCCCTCGACCTTCTCACCCATCCTTCCCCCGCCATCGCCCCCGGACAGCAGGAATTCGACACCGCACCTTCTTCTCCAAATCGCCCTCCCGTCGAAATATCCCTGGACAACCCTCTTCATTTCATCGATAGAGCACGATGGCCCGTCTGGCATTCCAGCGTAATCCCGCGCTCCTGCCGCGGACGAGGGTGATCTCATGAGCAAATACACCGCATCGGAAGTGATCCAGCTCCCCCGCTTCACGGCCGTGGGGGCGATGGCGCTCGGCGAGCAGCTGCTCACGGCGGCGAAGCCGGCCAAGAAGCAGCTCGCGAAGGGCGTCGCGCGGGGGCTCGCCGCGCTGGCCGCGCGCCACGACGACCTCGCGTCGGCGCTGCGCGATCAGGTGTCGCTTTCGGAGGGAGGGGAGGCGAGTGAGGACGCGGTCCAGTGCGATCGCGTCCTCGACAATTGCTGGAGCGGTCTCCACGATTTCCTGACGGCGTTCACCAAGCTGCCGCCCGGCGCGCCCGAGGTCGCCGAGGCGAGCGCGCTGAAGGCGGCGCTCTTCACCGGAGGGCTCAAGTTCCTCCAGCTCACGTATGTCCTGGAGTGGTCCGAGAGCGAGCTCCGGATCCAGCGCATCCGCAAGAGCGGCCTCGACGGGCGCATCGAGGCGCTCGGTGGCAAGCGCTTCCTCTCCGCCCTGGAGGCCGCGCACGCCGCGTACGGCAAGGCGCTCGGCGTCACCGCGCCCGCGGCCACGGCCGCGGCGGCGCCGCCCAGCGTGCGCGACGCGCTCGCCGCGTTCACCGAGGCGCTGCGCGCCTACGTGATCAAGGTGATGGGCTCCGTCGAGCCCGACGAGCCGGAGACGCAGGAAC
The DNA here is from genome assembly GCF_051527395.1 of Sorangium sp. So ce281. Taxonomy (NCBI): domain Bacteria; kingdom Pseudomonadati; phylum Myxococcota; order Polyangiales; family Polyangiaceae; genus Sorangium; species Sorangium sp. So ce281. The sequence goes on along the minus strand of NZ_CP150322.1, from coordinate 6,352,792 downwards.
TCGCCGACAGGCTGCTCGCGCCGCTCGCGGGCTGGAGCGTCGGGTCGAGCGGCCGCGGCGCGCCCCGGAAGAACGACAAGCCCGAGGGCGACACCGCGGCGCCCGCCCCGCCCGGCGTTCCCCTCCAGCCCGGCGTGCCGACGGCCGCGCCCGTGGCCGCCGATAGCTGATCCCGGCTGCCTGACGCGCACCGCCGGCGCCGCGATCTTCTCCCGCCTCGTCCCCTCCTCGTGACCCGTCCCGGGGCCAAGGCCCCGTAGATCCCTCCGTACACTCCGGACGGCGTGGCCGTCGCCGCCGCCCGCCGGTGCCCATCCCCCCGTCCTCCGGCCCATCCCGGAGCGACCAGCGCCACACCCTGTGCCGTCTCGGCCTCGATCTGTGCCAGATCAGGGGGGTCAGACACTGGCTCAACCGCAGTGCATTGCGACACACCGGGGTCCGGACCCCTCCGAGGCGCTCCAGAGAGCGTCTCACCAGGGTCAAGTTGTGTCAAATATCGCTGTCCATCTCGTTTTTCTGTGCCATCGACCCCCGGATCCGCAGCGTATTGTGCCAGATGGAGGGGTCCGGACCCCTCCGGACCGCAATGAAGAGCGCCTGCCGGGGTGCCGGACCCCCTTCGGACCGCAATGCAGAGAGCCCGCGGGGGCGCCAGACCCCTCCGGATCGCAGCGCAGAACGGCCGCTGGCCGACCGCCCATCACCTCGGGCGTTTGAGGTCTGACCCAGGTTGAGGCCCCGACCCAAGGTGGAGCACCCCCACCGGCCGCCGCCCACCGGGGTTGAGGTTCCGTCGCCTCGGGCATCGAGGCCCGACCCAGGTTGAGGCACCGTCACCGTCACCGCCCATCGCCTCGGGCATCGAGGCCCGACCCAGGTTGAGGCACCGTCACGGCCGCCCACCGAGGTTGAGGTTCCGCCGCCACGGCCGCCCACCGAGGTTGAGGTTCCGAGGTTGAGGTTCCGGCTCCCGGTCGCCCGCCTTCACCAGCCGTACCGCCTCCGCCTTGAACTCGGGCGTGACCGCCCCTCCGCCTTTTCCGTCCCATCCCCACCTTCCGGTGCCATCAGGGGGGCCGCGGAAGCGGGGGAGCACCAGACCGAGCGAGCTTCAAGGCCCGCGCTTCTTCCGGGCGCGCTCCTTGACCACCGCAGCCACTATCTCGCCCACGCGCTCCGTTTCATCATCCACGAGCTTTTCCAGTCTGCGCTGAAACCAGAGGCCAAACGGACCATCTAGAGGAAGCGGCAGCCCGATGTCTCCGGGCTCCTGACTCAGCCATGTGATCGCCAGCCCGCATTTCTCTAGCGCATGTCGCGCATACTGCATGGCACTTTGGATTGCCTGAATGGCGTCGACCCCTTCGACATACTGGATGTCCGGATCCAGCCCATCAAGAAAAACAGGGCACGTCCACGAGCCGCTGGGCGAGGCAGGTTGTATTGGTTCGCCGATCTTCAGAACGATCTCGCGGCCTGGTTCACCTTCGACGTTATACCGACGAACGGCTATGACCTTGTATTTTTGTCGAGCCACCCACGCAGGATAGCTAAAATTCGTAGATGCACCAATTGATCCACTTGATGGGCCTGTCGAAGCGATGCGACCAGCAACATGCCCGTTGGTCACTTTCCGTGAGCGAGCGACAGAATGCCTCCTTGACCGCCACCCGGTCCGCGGCGATGGCGATGCACAGGGTAAGCTCGAACGTATCTCGCGGCTTCGCCTCGTCCGCTCCCTCGCTTGCCGTAGCAGCGCTCGGTTCCTCGCTCGTCTCGTCGGCCGCGTCCTCATCCAACTCACCTACGCAGGATGAGAGCGAGAGCAAGGCAAAACTGGCGATCAAATGCCTGCCGCACATGGCTGCTCCCGCTTGCGACATTTACGCCAGCCGAGGTGTGCCGCTGATGCTCCTTGAAAACACCACGGATGCCGAGTGCCGGCGCGTACGTTGGTAGCGGAACGCCCCTCCGGGTGGGTCGTCAACCGAGCGGTCGACGAGCGATCCTATGGCAAGAGGACGGCGCCGCGCCCGGCGTACCGAGCGGCGCCGCCCGCCCGACAACGAGCGCGCGCCGCGCTGCCTTGCCCACCCCCTCGCCTCGCCGAGCGCGCGCGGCGCTCCCCTCGACCGCACCGCCCACGCATCGATGTCTCGCCGGACATTGCCAGGTCGCGATCGCTTCGCTATCTTCTCGCTCGCCGAAAGAGGTAGGCCGGTTCAGGCGAGCCCCGGCCACTCCCATGACGGGAGCCCATGTCCCCTCCACCACGGAGTGAGGTCCCACGGCACCAGGACGCACGTGCGTCCTCCGTGGAGGCTCCCATGCAGCTCAATCACATCGATCTCCAGGTCCCCGACGTCCTCGAAGCGGCCGCGTTCTTCGAGCGGCACTTCCAGTTCGAGGTCCACGGCAACCGGCGCTCGCCGGCGATCGCCATCCTCACGGGGCCCGGCGACTTCACGCTCGTCCTGCAGCGCCGGGGCGAGGCGGACGGCCCTTATCCGGACGGCTTCCACATCGGCTTCATCGTCGGCGACGTGGCCACCGTGTACGACAAGCACGCGGCGATCGTCGCGGCGGGCGTCGACTGCGGCTCCGTGAGCGAGAACGGCCGCGGCGTGATGTTCTATTTCAAGGCGCCCGGCGACATCCTCATCGAGGTGAGCTGCCGGCGCCGCCCGCTCCCGGCGGCGCGCGCCGGCGGTTGACAGCGGCGCGCCGGCGATTGACGGCGACGCGCCGCCGGGACGCGCGGTGACCGACGCAGGGAGAGCCCGCGATCTCGAGGCCATTCCGCCGCTTCCACTGCCGGCCCGCCGAGGTCGAGGTTCCGGGGCTCCCGCCCCACGTGTTCGGGCCGGCTACTGCAGCTTGACGAACTTCGCGACCGATGGGACGCCCTGCGTCGAGACGACGAAGAGCATGTAGTAGCCAGGCGGCGCGACCTTGCCGTTCGGCGGAGCCGTGAGCGTCAGGGTGCTGCCCGACTGCCCGGTGATCGCGAGCTTGACGGCGCGCTGGCTCTGGTCGAATCCGTGCGTGACCGAGCCGGGAGACATGAGCATTGCGCTGCCGATGCCCGTGGCGGCCACCGCCGAGGACAACGTCACCGAGATGGACTGGCCGTACGACGCGGTCGAGGCCACCGACTGGATCACCGGGCGCGCGTTGCCGCTCAGGAGATAGGGGGGCGTGAAGATCTCGACCCGCCGCTCGGGCCATTTGTAGGGGAGCTCGTTGAAGGCGTGATCCCGGCCCGCCGTGAGCACGCGCGCGTCGGGCAAGAGCAACGCCGTCGAGTGATAGAGCCGAGCCACGCGCATCGGACACATCTTGGTCCAGGTGTTATTGCTCGGGTTGTAGATCTCGGGCGTCATGACCGGCGTCGTCGCGTGGTCGGACGAGCCTCGCGCGCTGCCTCCCACGACGAACACCTTGCCGTCCGGGAGCAGCACGGCGGTGTTCAGCACGCGCGCGTAGTTCATTGACGCCTTGTAGCTCCACGCCGGCGACGCCGCGCCGAGGTCGAGGAGCTCCGTGGTGGCCGTGGCGGGGATCGCGGTGTCGTTCGGGTCGCTCGTCGCCGCGTTCGAGACGGCCCCGCCCCCGCCGATGACCATGACGCGCGCGCGGTGATTGTCGGTCGGCGAGAGCGGCAAGAGCACCGCGCTCCCGTAACCGGGGTACGTGCGGGAGTTGGCGTACTGCGTCGTGTACTGCGTCGCGCTCCAGGTGTTGTTGCTCGTCGTCAGCAGCCGCGAGCCTCGGCCCGAGTGAACGAACACCTTGCCGTCCGGCAGCTGGAAGACGAACGGGTAGAGCTGTATCGGGCGCCCGTCGCTCGTGAACGGCTCCGGCACATCGCTCCGCGCGGAGAGGGTGCCCGCGGTGTTCAGCGTCTGCCAGCTGCTGTTCACCGGCTTGGTGCTCGAGATTCGCCCCGTCTTCGTCGTGCCGGAGATGGCCAGCACCGAGCCGCCGTCGAGGCGCGTGAGCGTGGGGTACCAGCGCCCGAGGGTCATGTCCGTGAGCGAGGCCCACGTCGAGGTCGAGGGGTCGAACCGGTGCGAGCCCTTGACGTGGGCATCCCCATGGCCCCCCGCGACCCAGAGGCGGCCGTCGCTCAGAAACGCGTGGCCAGAGCAGAAGGCGTGCGGCTGCGTCCCGCTCGGCAAGGTCGCCTGCCCCGTCGCCGGATCGAACACCTCGGAGTACCCCTGGTCCGAGTCATCCGTGAACCCGAAGAGCAGCACCTTGCCCGTCCGCAGGAGCGCCGCGTGGATGCCGATCGCCCCCGCGTAGAGCGGGTCGCTCCACTGCCCTTTCGTCGCGGGATCGCAGCACGGCTCACCTCCGAAGACCGAGCCCGCCCACACGGTGTTCCCGGAGGCGTCCTGGCCGTGCCTCACCCAGCCGCCGTTGTAATAGAAGGACGCCAGCGACCCATCGGCGCTCCGCCGACCGACGACCTCCAGGTTGTCGTAATCGCTCCAGATCACGCCCGCGGCCGAGTACGAGTTGATCGGATCGACCCACGTGGCCGACGTCTTCCAGGGGTACGCGCTGTCGTCGTTGTCGCGGTAGTAGTGCCGCAAGCCGCCGGTCGAGAGGGGCACGACGAGCTCGAAGTTCCCCTTGGTGCCGCCCTTTCCCTGGACAAACTGGTGCACACCGGTCGCGGAGATCGCCTGGTTGTTGTCCACGCGGATCTCGTTCGGCGTCGTCCAGGTGCGGTCGTCCCTGCGATACATGGAGTAGAGCGTCGATCCGGAGCGCGCGATCACCTCCAGGCGGTTCGTGCCGAAGTTGCTCTCGACCAGGCTCACCGCGGAGTACGTTCGGCCCGTCGCGAACGTGGTCCCCGAGCTCCATGGATGGGACGCGACCGAGTTGTCGCGCCAGTAGTGGGCGAGGCCGCCGCTGGCGAGCGGCACCACGACCTCGAAATTGCCGGGCGATAGCTTGGCCTGGACGATCCCAGGCTGCCCGGTGACGCCCGTCGCGACCGTCGTTCCGCTCGACCAGGCCTTCGTGGACTGATTGCGGTAGTAGTGCACAAGGCTGCTGCCCTGCACGGCGATGACCTCGAGGTTTCCGCCGCTCGAGTTCTCGATCATGCTGATCCCGTTCACGTCCGCCGAGCCCACCTTCTTCGGGCCGAACCAGGTCGGGGTCGACACGAGCGAGGTGGTCGCGTTGTTCCGGTAGTAAGCCGAGAACCCGCCACCCGTGTGCGGCACCACGAGCTCGAAGTTGGGGACCGTCCCGGTGCCGTCCGAGCCCTGAACGAACCCGATTCCGAACGTCGGGCTGCAGGTGCACGCGGCTCCGCTGCACACGAGCTCATCGCTCTCGGTATCCAGACTGAGCTCGTCCCCGTTCGTCCACTCGGCGCAAGCCGCACCACCCAGCGCCAAGCTGCCGAGCGCCAGCAGCATTCTCGGCGCACAACTCCACCCACCGAGCAACCGCATCATCTTGCTTTTCATGTTCTCCTCAAGGATTCAAAGGGGAAGAACCTCGGATGAGCTCGAGACCCAGGGCAAGCTGCATCTCGCGCCGCGGACCATCGCGGTACATCGGAGCGTGGCTGCACAGCTCGTCGTGAGCAGCGCAGGAACGATGAGCCGTCTCCCCCACGTGTTCGTAAAGCTCACCTCATCACGGGGCTGTTACGTCGGGCATCGTTCACACATAGAATGCCTTGTCAGGGGCCGCCGAGCACTGAATTTTTTGTATTTTCGTTCTGACGCAAGTTTGCTTTGGTCCCGAAATTTTCTCGGACGACGTGTTATGGGGGTCGATGCCCAACAGGCGTTGGGAGTCGGGTGGCCTGCGGCTCCCTGAGGCTGTCGAGGGCGATCCGGCCCGCCGCGGGCATCGCCGCCTGCTGGAGGCGGAGCTCCCGACCGGGGTCGAGGCCCCCATCAACTGAATCGGTTCAGTTTTTCTGCGCCTCCGTGGTATGGCCGGTCGTGGTTTCCACCGCGCGGCCTGACGATCGACGCTCCGGGCCGCGCAATCACCCGGCCCGCTCGTGCAGCGGCAAGGAGCCAACATGCGACAATCTTCGTTCTTGAGCCTCGGTTCGTCAGGCACTCTCGCTCTCCTCCTCGCGGCGCTCGGATGCGACGCGTCGGGCGGCTCGTCCTCTGGCGCCGGCGGTCAGGGCGCCGGCGGTCAGGGCGCGGCGAGCAGCGCGAGCGGCTCCGGCGGCGCCGGCGGTCAGGGCGCGACGGGCAGCGCGAGCGGCTCCGGCGGCGCGGCGGGCACCGGCGGCGCCGGCGAAGGGGGCGGGGGCGCGGCAGGCGCTGGCGGCGCTGGCGAAGGAGGCGGTGGCGCGCCGCCGGCGCCGCTCTGGGACTGGAGCGGCATCGTCGGCACGGGACAGAGCCTCTCGGTCGGCGCGGAGGGCACGCCGCCCCGCACCACCACGCAGCGCTTTCACAACCTCAAGCTGTCCCTCGGGAACGCGAGCGTGCCCCCCTTCGACGCGGCGAGCGCGGCCCTCTCCCTGGTGCCGCTCGTCGAGCCGATCCGCGCGTTCGCGACGACCTACCCCAGCGCTTACCCGAAGAACATCTATGGCGAGACGCCGCACACGGCCATGGCCGACCAGATCTCGTCCCTCGCGGAGGCCGCCGCGGGCGGCGACCACGTCACGGTGCACACCGTCGTCGGGGAGAGCGGGCAGCCGATGAGCGTCCTCCGGAAGGGCGCCACCCAGACGGCCTCGGGCGACACGTCGATGGGCCGCGCCTACGCGGCGACGCTGTTCGAGGCGGAGGCCATCGCGCGGCTCGCCAGGGCGGCCGGCAAGACGTACGGCGTCGGCGCCATCGTGATCACGCACGGTGAGGCCGACGCCGGCAGCGCGACCTACGGGGATGAACTGGTCAAGCTGTGGTCCGACTACAACCAGGATCTCCTCCGGATCACCGGCCAGTCGCGGAGCATCCCCCTGCTCGTGTCCCAGCAGAACTCGGTGCACACCGACGCCGGCACGCGGTCGACGTCGACGCAGGCGCAGTGGCGCGTGGGCGTGGATCACCCGGGTGATATCGTCTGCTCGGGTCCGAAGTACCAGTACCCGTATGCGAACGATCACATCCACCTGAACGCGAGCGGGTACCAGCAGCTCGGCGAGAAATTCGGCCAGATCTACTTCGAGAAGGTCGTCCTCGGGAACGACTGGCAGCCGCTCCAGCCGACGCGCGTCGAGCGCAGCGGCAACGTCGTCACCGTGCACTTCCATGTCCCGGTGCCCCCGCTCGCCTGGGACAGCGCGCTGCCGTCTCCCCACCAGAGCGCGTTCACGGAGTGGGCGCAGGGCCGCGGCTTCGAGCTCTGGAGCGGCAACACCCGGATCCAGATCAGCGGCGTGGAGATCTCCGGCGATTCGGTGCAGATCACCGCGCGGAGCCTCCCCGCGTCCGGCGTGATGGTCGGCTATGCGATGACGACCGACGGGACGTCGATGACGGGCGGCACGATCCGCTGGGGTCAGCTGCGCGACTCCGATCCGTTCGTCGGCTCGACGACGGGCAAGGCCCAGCCGAACTACAGCGTGGCGTTCGAGATGAACGTCCCCTGACGGGCGGCTCCGGCGCGGCGTTCCGATCGAGAGCCTGCGGGCGGCGGTCCGCAGGCGATCTCCGCGCGCTTGACAAGACAGACCTGTCTGTCTATATCCGCGTCGTGCGGGACGCCAGGCGCCACATCCTCGAGGTCGCGGAGCGCCTCTTCTACGCCGAGGGGTATCGCGCCGTCGGCGTCGATCGGTTGATCGCCGAGGCGGACGTCGCCAAGGCCACCTTCTACCGCCACTTCCCGACGAAGGACGACCTGCTCGTGGCGGTGCTGGACGCGCGCGACCTGCGCTTTCGCGAGTGGCTGGCCGCGCGCGTCGAGGCGCTCGCGGACGATCCGCGGGACCGGCCGCTCGCGGTCTTCGACGCGCTCGCCGAGCTGTTCGCCGCGGACGACTTTCGCGGCTGCGCGTTCCTCAACACGATGGTCGAGGTCGCGAGCCGGAGCCACCCCGCGCACGAGGCCGCGCAGCGCCACAAGCAGCGGCTCATCGACTATTTCGAGCGGCTGTTGCGCGAGGCCGGCGTGCCTTCGGCCAGCGCGCTGGCGCCGCAGATCCTGCTGCTGATCGACGGCGCGATCGTGACCGCCGTCCGCGAGGGGGGACCGGGCGCCGCCGCGCGCGCGCGGTCCCTCGCCGAGAACCTCATCGCAACAGCGCGGCCAGGAAGGCGACGACGATGAACCGGATCACGGGTGTCCCGAGCAGGTGGAATGGATGTGCCGAGCAGCTCCCGCAGCCCGCCGTGGCGGAGCCCGGCGCAGGCGCGCCCTCGCCGGGTCGCCCGCGCAGGCCGCGGGCGCCCGTGGGCTCGGTGGTCGGCGCGCTGCTCGCGCTCTCCCTGACGGCCTGTGCTTCGCCGGACCGCGGCGGAGCCAGCGCGCCGCCGGCCGGCGCGGCCGCCGCGATCGCGCCGCCGGCCGGCGAAGCCGCCGCGGCCGAGGCCTCGAGTGGGCGCCTCCAGTGGCGCGGCGGCCCGACGGCGATCCTCGAGCGCGACGGCCTCCGGCTGCTCACCGATCCCGTCCTTGGCCCGCGCGGCCCAGCGGTGTTCGTGCTCCCCAAGCACCCGTCGACCGGCGTCGAGAACGCGCCGGTCGCCCGCTATACCGATCCTCCCGCGGAGCCGCTCGGGCACCTCGACGTCATCCTCCTCAGCCACAACCATGCTGACCATTTCGACGCCGTCGCGAGGGAGACGCTCCCGAAGGACGTCACCTTCGTCCTCCCTCCCGACGCGGTCGAGGCGGCGCGCGCCGCCGGATTCACGAAGCTGACGCCGCTCGATTGGGACAGCGAGGTCGTCCTCCCGACCCGCGCCGGCCGCCTGCGGATCCTCGCCGTCCCGGCGAACCACGCCCACGACGCGGCGCTCGACGCCACGCTCGGCAAGGGCAACGGCTATGTGCTCCGCTGGGAGGGCGCGACGCCCTATTCGGTCTACTGGACCGGTGATTCGGTCTTCACCGAGCCGATGCGCGCGGTGGCGGCCCGCTTCGCGCCCATCGATCTCTGGCTCCCGCACCTCGGCGCGGTCGGCGTCGACGGCGCGCGCGGCCTCCGCACGATGGACGCGGAGGAGGCGGTCGCCGCCGCCGCGCTGCTCCGCGCCCGCCACGTGATCCCCATCCACCACACCACGTTCGCCCATTACCGCGAGCCCGTGACGGCGTTCACCCAGCGCGCCGCCTCGAAGAACCTGCCCGCGCAGGTCCACGTCCCGACGGACGGCGCGTGGATGCCCCTGCCGCGCTGAGCCTGCCACGGCGCCCCCGCCGCGCCGGCGCTGCGGCGTTCAGACCAGCCACTTCAGGAGAAAGAGGCCCACGGTGGCGGCGAAGCCGATGATCCAGACCGCGGTCCGGGCAGCGGCCTTGTCGCCGATGTACATGACCAGATAGAGAGCGCGCGCGGCGACGTGGGTGACCGCGAGGATGGCGCTCCAGCGAGCGTCGGCGCCCGCGAGGTGGGCCGTGAAGACGGCGGCGGCGAAGGGCGCAAACCCCTCGAAGGCGTTCTGGTGGGCGGCGAGGGCGCGGCGCCCGACGCCGGTGAGCTTGGCCTGCTGGTCGCGCGGGTTGCGGTTGTCCAGGCCCTCGGGCTGCTGTGCCTGTGCCCTGGCGACGAACAGGCGGGCCACGTAGATCAAGAGAAGTGAAATGAAGACGCACGTCAACGGAATGGTCATCGGATCCCTCTCGAGCGCACAGGCTCCTCGGAGCGCGGAGCGACTCTAACGAGCTCCCGCCGCCGGCGCGAGCGCCAAGCGTCGTGGCCGCTCCCACGGCGCCTGCGCCGGAGCGGGCAGGGCGGTCCCGCGCGGGGCAACGCGCTCGAGCGACGGGCGCGCGCCGATGGCAGGATGGGAGCGGCCGGTCCGCGGTACGGCCCTGGGGATCTGCGCGTGAAAAGGGGTTGCCGGGGATGGGAGATTCGAGGAAGGTTCGTTCAGGTGCACCTTGAGCGAAGATCCTGTCGTGTCGCGCCCGCCGCTGCCGCCCTTCACCGCAGAGACCGCCGCCCGGAAAGCGCGGCTGGCGGAGGACGCCTGGAACAGCCGGGATCCCGCGCGCGTGGCGCAGGCCTACACCGTCGATAGCCGCTGGCGGAACCGGGCGGAGTTCTTCCAGGGGCGGGCGGCGATCGAGGCGTTTCTGCACCGCAAATGGCAGCGGGAGCTGGACTACCGCCTGATCAAGGAGGTCTGGGCGTTCACCGGGGACCGGATCGCGGTGCGCTTCGCCTATGAATGGCACGACGACAGCGGGAACTGGTACCGGTCCCACGGCAACGAGCAGTGGGAGTTCGATGCGCAGGGGCTGATGCGGCGGCGCGAGGCGAGCATCAATGACGTGCGGATCGCGGCGGAGGAGCGGAAGTTCCACTGGCCGCTCGGGCGGCGGCCCGACGACCATCCGGGGCTGAGCGAGCTCGGCTTGTAGCGGCTGTCGCCGCAGGATATCAAGCGAGCTCATGTCCAGCTCTCCAGACAAGCCCGAGATCGCCACGGCCTACGATCGCTGGGCCGCGACGTACGATGACGATTTCAACCGGACCCGCGAGCTGGCGGCCGAGGTCCTCCGGCAACGCGGCCTGGCGGTGGCCGGCCGGGACGTGCTCGAGATCGGCTGCGGCACCGGGCGCAACACGCAGTGGCTCGACGAGCACGCGAGGAGCGTCCTCGCGCTGGATTTCTCCGAGGGGATGTTGCGTCGCGCGAGGGCCCGGGGGTGTTCGCCCCGCGTCCGGTTCGTACAGCACGACATCCGCGCTTCCTGGCCCCTTGAGGATGGCTCGTCCGACGTCGTGATTGCCATGCTCGTGCTGGAGCACATCGAGCACATCGACGCGGTCTTCGCCGAGGCCGCCCGCGTCTTGCGCGCGGGAGGCGAGCTCTTCCTGTGCGAGCTGCACCCCGTGCGGCAGATGCGCGGGGGCCAGGCCAATTTCGTCGACCCGGTGACGGGCCAACCCGAGCGTGTGACAGCGTTCCTGCACGACGTGTCGCAGTACGTGAACGGGGGCCTGGGGGCCGGGTTCGAGCTCCTTCACCTGGGCGAGTGGCGCGACGCGGAGGCGGTCAGGAGCGACCCGCCGCGGCTCCTGTCCGTGCAGCTCAGGCGCACGGCACGCCATCCGCCTGGGGCATGATCGACGTCCTCATCGAGGGTGCCTGTTCCTGACCACGCTCGGCGTCGAGGCATGCTCCACCGTGCTCCGGGCTGGCCCATCAAACCTGCGAGGGAGATTGCAATGAAGCTCTACTACAATCCCCAGAGCCGTGCAGCGATCACCTGGTGGATGCTGGATTGAAGATGAGGAAATGAGCGCAGGGCCTGGCCCCGGCGCGCGAGGTTGACGACCTCGCCGCGCGCGGCGGCGCTGCGCCACGTCGCGCGTGGAGCGCGCCGCAGCGATCGCCGTTCGGGTGACGTGGATCGGGCCATCGGTCTAGGATGGTCGCCATGAAGCTCTCGTCACGCCGGCGCCGCCGCGTGCTCGCGTCCTCGTTCGTCGTCACGGTGGCCGGCGGCGCGGCGGCTTGTGGCACGGCTCAGCCGCCGCCCGAGCCGCCGGACCTGATCGCCAACCCGCCGCGTCTGGATCTCCTGCAGACGTCTTCGTCTGGCATGGGGGATGCGGCCACGCTCAGCGACGCCGGGACGACGGAGACGCAGGACGCGGCGGCACCGGAGACGTCGCATGACGCCGGGACGACGTCGGCGCAGGGCGAGGAGGAGCCGCTTCCGCAGCCCGCGCAGGGAGGGAAGGTGATCCGGGGCCCGGACGGCACGTGCAGGCAGTTTTTTCCGAACACCTGCCCGCCGCCTCAGCCCTCTCGCGACGGAGGCCCTCCCGTGGTCGTCATGTGCAACCCGCCGCCGCCCCAGCGGGTCGCGTGCCCGCCGGAAGGCAGCCCGCCCTGAGCGCGGGCCGCCCTCTGGAGCGGGTAATACGACTCCCGTAGATCCCGCCCTCCTCGATCGCGCTCTCGCGCTCCACGGGATGGACCGGTTCATGAAGCTGCGCGAGCTCGTGCTCTACACGGCGATCCGCCGGGTCAGCCGGCGCGAGGCGCCGGACGCCTGGTGTCGCGCTTATCTGGAGCGCCACAGGCCGCGCATCCTCGGCGATCGGCCGGCGTGGCCGGAGCCTGGTTGAGAGCGCGTCGCTCAGCCGCCCTGTCGCGCTAACCCGCCACCCGAGGCGGCCGCGGCGCGAGCATCGGGTGCAGCTCGGCGATCCCCAGCCGCGCGCGCCCCGCGAACTCGTAGGCGTCGTCGGTCGCGGCGATGTGCTGCGTCGCCGCGTGGATGTCCCGGAAGCACCGCTGCAGGGGGCTCGCCGCGTAGAGCGCGCCCCCGCCGCCGGCCCGGTAGGCGAAGCCCGTGACCTCCGCGGCGACGTCGGTCACAACCGTCTGGATGAGCCGGATCGCCGCCCAGTCCTCGATCGAGAGCGCCTCTCCAGCGCGCGCCTGGTCCCACATCCGCCCGAGCACGTCGAACGCATAGGCCCGCGCCGCCGCGAGCTTCGCCTCCGCGCGCCCGAGGTCCATGTGGAAGGCCGCGTGGCTGCCCAGCGCGAGCTGCGGCCAGGCCTTCACGCGGCGCGGGGCGACCGCGGCGATCTCGTCGAGCGCGCGCCGCCCGACGCCGAGCGCGAAGCCGACGTGACCGGCCGCGAGCAGGGCAAGCAACGGCAGCGAGACCAGCGCGCCGCCGCGCCGCTGAGGCGCCGCGGGGAAGGGGCACGTCCGCGCCTCGGGCACGAGCGCGCCCTCGATCCGGTAGTGGTCGCTCCCCGTGCCACGCAGGCCGGCCACGTCCCACGTGTCCTCGATCACCACCTGCTCGCGCGGGACAGCGAGGCTGATCATCTCGGGCGGCCCCGCCGGAGGGGCCGCGCCCTCCGGGGCCACGATGGCGCAGGTGAACACCCACGACGCGTGCCGCACGCCGCTGCCGAAGGCCCAGCGGCCCTCGAGCACGTACCCCCCGGAGACGCGCCGCGCGAGGCCGGTCGGGATCTGGAGCCCCGCGAATGACGGGAACGGCCCTGCGAACACCTGGCGAGCCCCCTCGTCCGGCAGGGTGCCCCCGGCGAGCGCGGCGAGCAGCGCGCTGATCATCAGCGACCACCCCGCCGACGTGTCCGCGCGCGCCATCGCCTCGAAGACCTCGACCTGCGTCAGCGGGTCGCTCTCGACGCCGCCGAGCGCGCGCGGCGCGGCCACCGCGAGCAGGCCGCTCGATTGCAGGGCGTCGACGACCGCGGGCGCGAGCGTGCGCAGCCGCTCGGACGCCTCGGCGTGGGCGGTGGCGACGCCGCGGACGCGCTCCACGGCGGCGAGGAGGCGTTCGCGCTCGGGGGATCGACGGGGCTCGGACATGCGGGGCTCCTTTCCTGGATCGGGTGCAGCGCGCCGGCCACCGGCCGCCCGCGCGCCCGATGATGACACTGACAACATCGGGAAAGTTTCCACTGCCTACATTTTCTTCGCGACGACCTGCAGCTTCTGAGCTTGCGGCCCTGCATCCGCGGCCCTGCGCCCCGCGGCTCGGTGGACCGCGGCCTTCGTGGTATCGTGCGCCTGCGCTGTGGCTTCCCCCGCAAGGCGCCGCCGTCCGAGCGCGCGCACCTCCCCCGCAACCTCGTCGCGCCCTTCACCCGCGCCGGGGTCGCGCCCTTCAGCCGCGCCGGGGTCGCGCCCTTCAGCCGCGCCGGCGTCGCGCCCCGTCGACCGGCCCTACCACCACGGCGGCCTCCGGCGCGCCGTGCTGGAGGAGGCGCTCTCGCTGATCGAGGAGCAAGGGAACGCGAGCTTCACGCTGCGCGAGGTCGCGCGGCGCATCGGCGTCTCGCACGCCGCGCCTTACCGCCACTTCGCGGACAAGCGCGCCTTGATGACCGAGCTCGCCGTCCAGGCGAGCGCGGCGCTCGGCGCGCGGATCTCGGCCGCCCTCGAGGGCGCCGGGGGCGACCTCCGGGCGCGCTTCCTGGCCGCCGGCTTCGCCTACGTCGCCTTCGCGCTGGAGCACCCCGCGCCCTTCCACGTGATGTACTCCGGCGAGGTGGACGTGGACGACCCGCGGGTCGCGGCGGCCACCTCGCACAACCTGGGGGTGCTCCTCGGGTTCATCGAGGAGGCGCAGCGCGCCGGCGCGTTCCCGCCCGGCGATCCGTGGGCGCTCGCGGTCCCGATCTGGGCGATGCACCACGGCCTCGCGACCCTCGCTGCGTCGGGCGCCCTCTCCAAGGCCGGGCCGGCGGCGCTCCGGAACCTGGTCGACGACGCCCACGCGCGCCTGCTCGACGGGCTGCTCCTCGCCACGCCGGGGCCGTCGCGCGCCTGACGCCCGCGACGGATTCCCGTGCCCCTCCGCTCCGGCTACGCTCGCGCCCCTCATGCGTGTCACCGCCGCGCTCGCGCTGTCCGCCTTCCTCGTCGCCGTCTCGTCCTCGCCGGCCGCTGCCGCCGACCCGTCCCCCGAGCTCACGTACCGGCCCGAGATCGATCTGCCCATCGCCGTCGTCGGCGGTGCCGCATGGATCGCGTCCGAGCTCGCGAAGAAGGGCCTCGCCCCCGAATCGTGCCGCTGGTGCACGGCCAACGCCCTCGACACGTCGGTCCGCGACGCGCTGGTCTGGCGAGGCAACCCGAACACCGCTCACGATCTCAGCAACGTGACGGTCCTCGGCGTCGCGCCCGCCGCAGCGCTGGGCCTCACGGCGCTCGCCGCGTGGTACGACGGCCGCTCCGACAACATCGCCGCCGATCTCGTGATCGTCACCGAAGCGATGATGGTGGCGATGAACATGAACCAGATCTCCAAGTACATCGTCGGCCGCCAGCGGCCGTATGCCCATCACGACAACCTGGATGTGCTCCGCGCGGGCGAGGGCACCTCGGGCGCCCTCCCGCACGACGACGATCTCTCGTTCTTCTCCGGCCACTCCACGGCCGTCTTCTCGCTCGCCGCCGCGAGCGGCACCGTGGCGTCGATGCGCGGTTATCGCGCGGCGCCGTGGGTATGGGCGAACGGAATGGCGATCGCCGCGCTCTCCGGCTACCTGCGCATCGCCGGCGATCGCCATTATTTCACCGATGTGCTCACGGGCGCCGTATTCGGCGCCGCCTCCGGCGTGCTGATCCCGGCTCTGTTTCATGTCCCGCGCCCGGGCGTTGCCAGCTCTGGCGCCCGGCGTTTTCGCCTCTCGCTCGCGCCGGCGGGCGGCGGCGCGGGCGTGGGCGTCGCCGGCGCCTTCTGAGCCGAGTAGCGCGATTTCGACCATCGGCAAGCGGCAGCGCTGCTCTCGGACGACATAAGTAAGCAGTGTTGACAAACCGATGGTTCATTTTTACAATACGCCTGTCAGCTAGGAATGCTGGTGCTCGGGCCGTCGTTGCTGGAGCGCTAGCTCATTACGTCGAATACGCCGTGCCGCGCTGGCGGCCATGGCGACGGCGAGCTGCGGTCCCGCAATGGGCACGCGCGTTTTCGCGGGCCCGTCTCGGCGGGGTTCCGCCAGCTCGGCCCCATGAAGGAGTCGACGACATGCATGTCGTTCACCATTCGTCACACACCCGGTGGATCGCGGGAGGCCTCGCCGCCCCGCTCCTCGCTCTCCTCGCAGGTTGCAGCGATCAAGCGCTCGGGGCGCCCGTGCCGGCGCCCGGCGCCGAGCTGCCGCCTCGGTCCGCGCCCGGCGTGGGCCGGGAGCTGCCCCAGGGGAGCGCCGTTCAGGGCGAGCCCACGCTTCGGCCCGCCGCGACAGCGGCCGCGCTGCTGGAGCGCAACGAGCTGCTCCGGGAGGCTGGGCGGCTCGCGGAGATCAGGGCGGTGCTCGCGCGATCGCCAGAGGCGCCGCTCGCCCTGCTCGACGAGCACCGGGCCGAGTTCCCGGAGGGGCGCCTCGCGGCCGACCGGGAGATCGTCGCGATCGACGCGCTGCTGCGCAGCGGGCGCGCCGACCAGGCGCGCGCCCGCGCCGGGGATTTCCTCTCGCATTTCCCGGCGAGCCCCCACGCGGACCGGGTTCGCCGCCTGACCGGCGCCGCGCCATGAGGCGATCTCGCCACCGCCCCGCGGCGCCCCCGTAGCGCCGGACGGGAGCGACGCGGCGGCCGCGGCTGTTCAGGCATCATTCGGGCTGCCCTCGGTGGCCCGTGCCCGCAGCGGTCACCTCGGGCAGCGACCCTGACCGCCCCGCGCGAAGCACGCGCAGGATGAGGCGAGGATCCAGGAGCGCCTCCGGCCCGTCGAGCATGTGCAACGCGCGCACGAAGCGCACATAGACCTCGCGATCGACCTGCGCGGCCCGGTGCAGCATCCCGGTGTACCAGCGCATGATCGGCTGGAGGAACGGCCGCCGGCCCCTGGTCTCGGGGTAAGCGAGGTCTTCCCCCGTGGACATCCGCCACGGCAGGTCGACCGCCCTCGCTGCGGCCGCGTGGTAGCGGCGGGTGAGGCCCGCGATCGCGCCGCGCCCCGCGCGGCGGCGCTGCTCCTTGAGCGCGGCGTCGAGCGCCAGCGCCTGGAGGCAGGCCGACGTCATCCCCTGGCCGTAAACGGGGTTGAAGCTGGCGAGCGCGTCGCCCAGCACGGCGAGCCCCTCGGGCATCCGCGCCATCCGCTCGTAGTGCCGCCGGAGGTGCGCCGGGAACTTGGAGACGGCGACGTCCGTCACCGGCTCGGCCCCGAGCAGCGCCCGGTAGAGCGCGTCGTTGGGCAGGCCCCGGGCGAACTCCAGGAAGCCCTCGGGATCGGCGGGCGGGTGATCGCCGAACAGGCCCGCCAGCACCACGATCCAGCGCCCGCCCTCGATCGGCGCGATGCAGCCGAACCGCCGGCTGTCGGACGGCGAGCCGAGGACGTACAGCGACTTCCACGGGAGCTGCCCCGGATCCCGCGGCCGGTACTGCCGGCTGGCGTACCCCACCCGGACCTGGATGGTCGACTCGTCGGGCCGCTGGTAGCCGAGCGCCTCGAGCCACGCCGGCGCGCGCGAGCCGCGCCCGCTGGCGTCCACCACGAGCTCCGCCGGCAGCCGCTCGATCTGGCCGCCCTCGTCGCGTTGCCGGACCACGACGCCCGTGATCCGGGAGCGATCGCGAGACGCCGAGAGCTCCACCACCTCGCGCTGGTCCAGGCGCCGCACCCTCGGCAGCGCGAACGCGCGGCGGCGCACGTGCGCCTCGAGCAGCGGACGGGTCATGCACACGGTTCGCACCCCCGTCTCGAAGCGCGGCTTCCAGGCGCCGTGGTGGTGCCACGCCAGGCCGAGCCCGAAGTCGTACGCGATGGCTCCGTCCTGGAGCAAATCCCCGGTGAAGCCGGGGAACAGGTCGTTCAGGATGCGCTCTCCCTGGGCGAGCAGCCCGTGGAGCTGGCGAGCCTGGGGCACGCCCTTGCGGGCCTCGCGGAGGTCATCCGGGATGGCGTCGCGCTCGATGACGGCCACCTCGCCGAAGTGGTCGGCGAGCACGCGGGCTGCGACCAGGCCCGCGATGCTCCCACCAATCACCACCGCCCTGCGGCCGGCGAACGGGCGATTGGAGCGGATGTCCTCCTGGGTGCAGGGCTTCATGAAGCCGCCAGGATTGCAATCCTCGGGCCGCCCCTGAGGACCGCAAGGCCGGCGCAATGCTCGCTGCGTGATGAGGCGCTCAACCCGCGTTGCGCGCGCTGCGCACATCGCGCGCTACGCGCCAGCGCCCGACTGAGCAGCTGCGCAACTACGCAACTCCACGCGCTCCGTCGAGATGAAAGCGACGATCACTCCCGCGCTCTTCGTCGCCATCGAAGATGGACCGCCGGCGCGACAGGCGCGGAGAGGCCGTATCGAGGCGCCGCGCCCCGCTGGCGGGTGGCCGCTCCGCGGAGGGTGTGAGAGCGCACCGCTCACGGTCCTCGCGTCTTCGTGAGAGACGCTCGACGTGGATTGCAATGCCGCGCGCCCGGAACCGCGCGACGTGACCGGTCGACCCTGCGATGGGCGCCGGGCTACTTCTTGCGGCAGCCGCAGTCGGACGTAGGCGCCTGCGGCGCCGCAGGCCGCTGGCACGTGGTGACGAGGGTGCTCAGGACAGCGAGGAGGATCGCGACGCGGAGCCGCATGCCGTTGATCCTCCCCCGCGCGCCGGGCGGCGTCAATCCGGGGCGCTCAGCCGAGCGGCATCTCGAGCGACACCTCGTCGAGCCCGACGCCCAGGAAGCGGCGCGGGCGCACCGTGACCGCGATCTGCGCGCCGCCCTCGCCGCGGCCCGCCTTGACGATGAGCTCGACGCTGGCGGGCGGCGCGTTCTCGAACAGCGCCCAGAGGGCACCCTCGACGACCGGCTGGACCTCCGCCGGGTCGCTGTCCGGGGGCAGCTTCGAGCAGAGCGCGCGCAGGAACTGGACCACGCGCGCGACGAAGAGCTGATCGACGAGCGAGACGCGCTCGAGGCGCTCGTCCGGCTCGGCCGTCGGGCTGTCGTACGTGAGCTTCTCCGGCGGGACGTAGGCCGTCGGCGCGGCGAGGACGTACACCGCGTCGCTGTTCGGGGCCGACGCGAGCAGGAGCACGCCGCTCTTCGAGAGCTCGCGCTGGGTGTCCGTGGACACGAACGCCTCGGTCGGGATCGCGACGCCCTCATCGCCCTCGTACGCGCCCTTGACCTCGTGCACCGGCAGGTCCCCGAGCGCGCCGCCGCCCTTCGCGCCCGTGACGCGGCAGGGCCACGCCGTCTCGCGGAAGCTCCCCGCGATCAGCGCGCCGACGACGTACGCCGGCGAGATCCAGACGCGGCCGCCCTCATCGCCGGGCTGCTCGGCGATCGCCGCTTCCCGGATCCGGGAGGTCGACCGGTCGTACGGCATCCGGCCGAGCACGCGGTTCATCGCGATCGCGACCCACCGCGCGCCATGCCGCGCTGCAGCGGAGCGCCACGGGGCGCGGTGCGGCGCACGGAACAGCGCGGCCTTGTTGTCGAGCCGCTCGACGCCGCCGAGATCGTCGACCCCGAGCAGGCGCGCGTCGCCGTTCACCACGGCGGGGAGCGCGTGCGCCTCGGCGACGCGCGCGATCTCCTCGAGCCGCGCGAGCGACGCGGCGCTGCCGTCGATCGCGACGTCCACGATGGCGACCGACGCCGGCGGCTCGGAGCTCGCCGTCTGCGCGAGCACCCGCGCGAGCGCGCCGGCCGCCTCGTCCGGGCGCGCGCTGACGACGTCGAACCGGACGCCCTCCGCCGCCTTCGCGCGCTCCACGAGCAGGCTCAGCCCGCGCCACGCCTCCTCGAGGCGCCGCACCTCGGGGTGCTGCAGGATCGCGCCGAGCTGCGCGCCGATCGCGCGCTCGATCTGCGCGATCGCCTCCGCTGGCCGAGCGGGCCCGCCCGCGCGCGGGCGGGCGCTCGCCGCCACGGTCGCGATGAGCTCCGAGAACCGCCCTGCCTCCGCCGGCTTCTGATCGAGGCCGCCCGGCGTCGCGGGTGGGGGCGCCGCCTCGGCGCCATCGCCCCCGCCGAGGTCGACCATCGAGAGCAGCGCGTCCACGTCCGAGCCGGGCGCGGGCGCCGCGGGCCGCTCCGCGGCGGGCGCGGAGCGGCCGGGCGAGGCGTCCCGGCGCTCCGGGACGAGGCCCAGGATGTCGCGCACCAGCGGGGAGCCGCCCCAGAGCCGATCGAGCTCGGCGCGCGCCTGGTCGAGCGTGGCCGACCCGTCGCGCAGCCGATCCAGGACCCGGCGGCCGTCGAGCAGCGAGCGCAGCAGCGGCACCTCGGCGCACAGCGCGTCGGGCCGGAAGCTCTTCATCCCGGCGGGCGCGAGGTCGACGCGCACCGCCCGGCCCGCCGCGAGCACGCTCGGCACCTCGATCGCGAGCCGTGGCCGGAGCATCGTGAAGAGGTTATCGAAGCGGCTCGCGTCGACGCGGATCGCGCCCGCGGGCGGGCTCGCGCCGGCGTTGTGCGGATCGCGCGGGGTGAGATCGGCGACGACGACCACGCGCAGCGGGAGCAGCGGCCCTCGCTCCACGGCGCCCCCGTCCTCGCCCACGTGGAACCTGAACTCGTCGCCCAGAACGCCCTTTTCCGTCATGGCCAGCGCAGCATAGGCGTCACCTACCGGCGCGAGAAGCGCTAAGCTCCGCGCGCATGAAGACGGAAGGCGGTCCGCCCTTGAATTTGAACCCTGAACCTCACGCCGCCAGCGATCGCAGGCGCCTTCGCGGGGGCGCCCCGATCCAGATCGGGCTCCTCGGCTGCGGGACGGTCGGCGGCGGCGTCCTGCGCCTCCTGGCCGAGAACTCCGGTTACCTGGCGGAGCGCGCGGGCGTCCCCCTCGTCGTGAAGCGCGTGGTCGTGCGCGACCTCGAGAAGGAGCGCGTCGCCGCCCTGGATCGCGGCGTGCTCACCACGAACCCCGAGGAGGTCGTCGACGACCCCGCGATCGACGTCGTCGTCGAGGTGATGGGCGGCGAGACGCCCGCGCGCGCGCTGATCGAGCGCGCCATCGACCGCGGCAAGGGCGTGGTCACCGCGAACAAGCTGCTGCTCGCCGCCCACGGCCCCGCGCTCCTCGCGCGGGCCTCGGCGCGCCAGGTCGACCTCGCGTTCGAGGGGGCGGTCGGCGGCGGCATCCCGATCATCCGGACGCTCCGGGACGCGTTCGCGAGCGACTGGGTCGAGCGCGTCACCGCGATCCTGAACGGGACCTGCAACTACATCCTCACGCGCATGCGCGACACGGGCGCGTCATTCGACGCCGCGCTGCGCGAGGCGCAGGCGCTCGGCTACGCCGAGGCCGACCCGTCGCTCGACGTCGACGGCCACGACGCCGCGCACAAGCTGATCGTGCTGGCGATGCTCGCCTTCGGGGCGCAGATCGACAGCGCCGACGTGCACACCTCCGGGATCCGGAGCATCGAGGAGGCCGACCACCGCTACGCCGATCGGTTCGGCTACACCATCAAGCACCTGGCGATCGGCCGAGACCTCGGCGATTCCATCGAGCTGCGCGTGCACCCGACGCTGATCCCGAAGCAGAGCGTGCTCGCCAACGTCTCCGGCGTGCTCAACGCCGTGCTGCTCGAGGGGCGCGCCGTCGGCCCGTCGCTCGTCTACGGCCGCGGCGCCGGCGACCTGCCGACCGCCGTCAGCGTCGTCTCCGACATCCTCGACGTCGCGCGCTCGATCGCGTCGGGCGTCGCGGGCATGCAGGGCCGCGGCATGTCGATCAAGCCCCGCGCGGTCCGCCCGCTCGGCGAGATCGTCTCCCGGTACTACCTGCGCTTCGCGGTCGAGGACCGGCCCGGCGTCATGGGGCGCCTCGCCGGCGCGCTCGGCGACGCGGGCGTCAGCATCGAGCAGATCGTGCAGCAGGGGCCGACGAGCTCGGGCGCCCCGCCCGCGGGCGGGGCGCCCGCTCGTCAGCCCGCGGTGGACGTCGTGCTCATCACGCACGACGCGCGGGAGGGGCTCGTGCGGAGCGCGCTCGACGCGATCGCGCGCGAGCAGTTCCTCCGCGAGCCGGTGCATCTGTTCCGCATCGAGGAGCCGTGACGTCCCACAGCGACGCGCCGCTCGGCGTGTTCGACTCGGGCCTCGGCGGCCTCACGGTCGTGCGCGCGCTGCGCGGGCGCTGCCCGGCGGAGGACATCGTCTACCTGGGCGACACGGCGCGGGTCCCGTACGGCACGCGGTCGCCGGAGACGGTGGTCCGCTACGCGCTCGGCTGCGCGCGCGTGCTCATCGGCCGCGGCGTCAAGGCGATCGTGGTCGCGTGCAACACGGTGAGCGCCGTCGCGATCGACATGCTCCGGGTCGAGCTGGATCTGCCCGTCCTCGGGGTCATCCTGCCCGGCGCCCGCGCCGCCGTCGCCGCGTCGCGTGGCGCGACGATCGGCGTGCTCGGGACGGCCGGGACCATCGCGTCCGGCGCCTATCCCCGCGCCGTGGCGTCGCTCAGCACCCGCACCGAGGTCGCCGGCCAGGCGGCCCCGCTGCTCGTCTCGCTGGCGGAGGAGGGATGGATCGAGGGCGAGGTCCCGCGGCTCGTCGCGCGGCGGTACCTGGAGCCGCTCATCGGCGCGGGCGCCCGCTCGATCGTGCTCGGGTGCACGCACTTCCCGCTCCTCCGCGCCGCGATCGAGGCCGAGACGGCGTCGCTCGCCGGCGGCCCCCTCCCGATCGTGGACAGCGCGTCGGCGACCGCCGAGGAAGTGGCCTCGTTCCTCGCCGAGCGGGGGCTGGCGACCTCCCGGAGCACGCCGGGCGGCCTCTCGCTCCTCGTCACGGATCTACCGAAGAGCTTCGCCACCGTGGCGGCCAGGTTCCTCGGGGAGCCGGTCGTCGCGGACGGCGCCGTCCACGCCTCGACCCAGGCCGGCGCCGCTGTCCGCTCTCCGACCCAGGTTGGCGGAGACGCCGCTGGCCATTCTTCCCATTTTTCCGCCCAAGGCGTCGACGTGGAGCAGATCGACCTGTAATACGCAGCAAGCTTCGCCCGGGGCTCCGGGCGCGGAGGAGGTTTTCCACACGATGACGCAGCTCAGGTGGCTTTCGGCCGGCGAGTCGCACGGGCCGGAGCTCGTGGCGACCGTCGAGGGCATTCCGGCGGGCATGCCGCTCCTCGCGGAGGACATCGACGAGGATCTGGCGCGTCGCCAGCGCGGCTACGGGCGCGGCGGGCGGATGAAGATCGAGACCGATCGCGTCCGCCTCGTCGCCGGCGTGCGCGGCGGCGAGACGCTCGGCGGCCCCATCGCCATGGTGATCGAGAACCGCGATCACGCGAGCTGGGCCGGGCGGATGGGCCCCGAGCCGTTCCCCGAGCCGCCCGAGGCGCTGACCCGCCCGCGCCCTGGCCACGCGGATCTGGCCGGCGGCCTGAAGTACGCCCGGCGGGACCTGCGCGACGTGCTCGAGCGGGCGAGCGCGCGCGAGACAGCGGCGCGGGTCGCGGTGGGCGGCGTTTGCCGCAAGCTCCTCCGGTCCGTCGGCGTCGAGGTCTTCGCCCACGTCCTGTCGATCGGCCCGGTGGCGTCGCCGACCTCCGCCGCCTCGGGCGGAGGTGAGCTCCCGCTCGCCGAGCTCCGGGAGCGCGCCCGCGCCTCGGATCTCGCGTGCGTCGACGCCGCTGCCGCCCAGGCGATGCGCGACGCCATCCGCGAGGCCGCGCACCGGGGCGACACGCTCGGCGGCGTCTTCGAGGTGATCGCCACGGGCCTGCCGCCCGGGCTCGGGAGCCACGTGCAGTGGGACCGCAAGCTCGACGGACGGCTCGCGCAGGCGCTGATGAGCGTCCAGGCGATCAAGGGCGTCGAGATCGGCATCGGCTTCGAGGCCGCGCGCATCTCGGGCTCCGAGGTGCACGACCCCATCGCCTACGATCAGGGGGCGCACGCGTTCACCCGCCCGTCGAACCGCGCCGGCGGCCTCGAGGGCGGCATCACGAACGGCATGCCGCTCATCTGCCGCGCCGCCATGAAGCCGATCGCGACGCTCAAGCGCGCGCTCCCGTCGGTCGACGTGCGCACCAAGGAGCAGTTCGACGCCGCCTTCGAGCGCAGCGACGTCTGCGCCGTCGCGGCCGCCTCGGTCGTCGGCGAGGCGATGGTGGCGATCACGCTCGCCGCCGCCCTGCTCGAGAAATTCGGCGGCGACAGCCTCACGGAGCTCTCGCGCAACGTCGACAGCTACCTCCAGCAGGTCCGCTCTTATTGAAGGCCATGCAACTCCCTCCCGACGCACCTCCGCTCCTGCTCACCGGCTTCATGGGGGCAGGGAAGTCCACCGTGGGCCGCATCGCCGCCGCGCGCACGGGGCTCCCGTTCCTCGATCTCGACGACGCCATCGTCGAGGAGGCCGGCGAGAGCGTCCCGTCGCTCTTCGCCACGCGCGGCGAGGCTGGCTTCCGCGCGCTGGAGGCGGCGACCCTGCGCCGGCTCCTGGCGGCGCGCGGCCCCCGCATCATCGCCCTCGGCGGCGGCGCCCTCGTCGATCCCGCGCTCCGCGCCGAGGCGCTCGAGCGCGGCTGCGTCGTCGCGCTCACCGCCAACCCGCGCACGATCGCCGCGCGCACGCCGAACGGCAACCGCCCGCTCCTCGACGGCGCGCCGGATCGCGAGGCGCGCATCCGCGAGCTCCTGGCCGCGCGCGCCCCCGTCTATGCCGAGGCCCACGCGCGCGTCGTGACCGACGGCGTCTCCCCCGCCGACGTCGTGGCGCGGGTCCTCCGCGCCTACGCGGATCGCCCGCTCTTCGTGCCGCTCGGCGACAAGAGCTACGCGGTGCGCATCGCCTCCGACGGGGCGGCGTCCACGGCGGACGCCATCGCCGCGCTGGCGCCGACGTCCGTCTTCGTCGTCACGGACGAGAACGTGAGCCGCCTCTGGGGCGCGCCGCTGCTCGCCGCGCTCGCGGCGCAGGGGACGCCGGCCGCGGCCGTCACGGTGCTCACGCCCGGGGAGGAGCACAAGCGGCTCGCGGCCGTCGAGGCGGCGCTGACGGCGATGATCGACGCCGGCGCCGACCGCGGCGCGGTGGTGCTCGCGCAGGGCGGGGGTGTGGTGACCGACATCGGCGGGTTCGCTGCGTCCACGCTGCTGCGGGGCGTCCGCTGGGTCGCGGCGCCGACCACGCTCCTCGCGATGGTCGACGCCTCGGTCGGCGGCAAGACCGGGGTCGACCTCGGCCCCGCGAAGAACGCCGTCGGAACGTTCCACCAGCCGTCCGCGGTCGTCGCGAGCCCGGCGGCGCTCGCCACCGAGACCGACCGCGCCTACCGGAGCGGGCTCGCGGAGGTGGTGAAGTCGGCCTGCATCGCCGATCCGGAGCTGCTCGCGCTGCTCGAGCGCGAGGCCGACCGCGTCCTCGCGCGCGACCCCGGCCTGCTCGCCGAGATCATCCGCCGCTCGATCGCCGTGAAGGCGGCCATCGTCGCCCGCGATGAGCGCGAGTCGGGCGACCGCGCCCTCCTGAACCTCGGCCACACGCTGGGGCATGCCCTCGAGGCCGAGGGGGGGTTCGTCCGGCTGGCGCACGGCGAGGCGGTGGCGCTCGGCATGGTCGCCATGTTCCGCGTCGGCTGCGCGCTCGGCGTGACCGACCGCGCGGCGGCCGACCGGGCGACCCGCCTGCTCGCGCGGCTCGGTCTGCCCACCCGGATCGAGGACGAGCCGGTCTCCGCCGCGCTGCGCTTCCTGTCGCTCGACAAGAAGCGCCGGGGCTCGTCGGTCCGGACGGTGCTGATGCGGGACATCGGCAGCACGTTCGTGGAGCCGATGCCGCTCGATCGCCTCGCCTCGCTCCTCGAGCGCGCGGCCGCCCGCGCGACCTGAGCCTCGGACGCCGAGCGGTGTGCCTGAGACAGCCCTGCTCTGGGCGCAACCCCTGCGTCGGCGCCGCCCGCGCTCCTCGCTGAGCGCCTCCGGCGCAGACGGCGCTTGCGCTGTCGGTGAATAAAATCGATGCGTTTCCAACGTTCTTCGGAAAAAAATCCCAGCACACCGCCCGCATCGTCCGCTCCGCGCTATCTTTCTCGGCGCCGATGGTGACCGCGACGAAGAAGAGAATCCTGGTGGTGGAGGACGAGCAGGACACCGCGGCGATGATCGCCCGGTTCCTCGGCGACGAGTTCGACACCGTGGTCGCGACGAACGGGGTCGATGGGCTCGCGCTGGCCCAGCAGGAGCCGTGGCCCGATCTGGTGATCGTGGACATCATGATGCCGAAGCTCGACGGGGTGAGCATGACGAAGCGGCTCCGCGAGCACGAGCCGATGCGCCGGGTGCCCATCATCTTCCTGACCGCCAAGTCGGACCCGATGGACGTCATCGCCGGCATCCAGGCGGGCGCACGCCATTACATCACGAAGCCCTTCGTGCTCGACGATCTCAAGAAAAAGGTCCGCAAGGCCGTCTACGGCCGCTAGAGCGGCGGTCACTCGCTTCGGATACGGGCCCACCTCGACGTTTTCGGTGCTCAGCGCACCGGAGTCTCAGGATTGATCATATTTCCCCCACCTCCCTCGCGGCGCTCCAGCCCTGGACGAGGGTGAGGAGCTGCTCGTAACCACGGCCCAGGGTCTGCCAGCCGGGCTCGCCGTTTCGCCGCAGGTGTCCGCCGAGCCCGGCGATTGCCAGGAAGGCATCGCGGGCCGTGGCGTTCTCGGGCAGGGGCTTGCGCGCGAAGACCCGCAGCACCTCGAGCTGGGTGGGCGTGAGCACGGCGGTCGCGGGCTGCTCCGGAGCGCGCCGAGCCTCGCTGCGCAGCAGCAATAGCTGCCAGGCGATGGGCGCGAAGAGCGCCAGCACGTTGCGCAAGCCGTGCAGGTCCTCGATCTGGCGCTTCTCGTAGGCGCATCCGGTCTTCAGGGCCTTGAAGAACTCCTCCACCATCCAGCGCGCCCGGTACCAGTCGACCAGCTGCGTCAGCTGCTCGACGGACTCGACCGGCTCGCTCGTGAGCAGCACCCACTCGACCGGCGCTTCGCCCGGCGGCGGCTCGAGCTCCCAGACG
Source organism: Sorangium sp. So ce281 (assembly GCF_051527395.1). Lineage (NCBI taxonomy): Bacteria > Pseudomonadati > Myxococcota > Polyangiales > Polyangiaceae > Sorangium > Sorangium sp. So ce281. Next base: position 6,326,182 of record NZ_CP150322.1, on the reverse strand, counting down.
CGTACGACCTGGAGCGAGAGCGTCGCAGGCAGCTCGCGCGGCTGGGATCTCGGTCGCCGCAGGGTCACGCGCGTGCTTCCAAGAGCGAGCTTGGCCAAGCGTCCTGCGCGCGGAGGATGCAGCCGTTTCTGTTGAGGGCTGCGATTGCCCGCCGGCCGCGGCGAAAGCTCTACCTCGCGTACGGCCACCGCTTGAACATGCGCGAGCGCCTGCTCGAGCTTGGCCTCCTCTCCGAGGGCGTCAGCCTCGACGAGGCGATTGTGCGCGAGCCGAATCACGAACCGATGCCGTGCGCTCAACAGCTGCGCGAACAGGCCGTAGTCGTCTCCTTCGCGGTCCATGACGTGCACCACATCGTGCGGAGCAGCGCCCAGGGCCGCGACTCGCTCCACCTGCTCTCCCCAGCGGTCGTGCTCGTTGTCCGTCGTGCCGTCGTCGCGCACGTGCGTGCTCAGATCGAGCACGCCGAGCGGGCGGCGCGTTCCATCGCCGCTGACCGCCAGCGTGAAGTGGGCGAAGAACGTCTGCCCCGAGGAGCGCAGCCGTCCGAGCCCCTGCCGCTGGCCGTCGGAGCGGAAGGAGAGGGTCGTGGTGTCATGGATGGCGAGCACGACCGGCTCGGCCTCCATGCGCGCGAGGGTGGCGCGCACATGCGGAGCCAGAATCGCCGCGGGCGTGACGGCGTCGTTGCCGAAGAAACGGTACGCCGCCTCCAGCTCGCTGTCGGACAAGAGCGAGGGGAAGCTCTTGTCCGGCGCCTGCGCCAGCTTCTGCACCAGCTTGCTCTGGCGCTTCGAAAGCCGCGCATCGCCGAAGTGCGCGTCGCTCATCTCCTCGGCGAGTGCCGCTGCGTGCTCTGCTGCAGGTGAACCCATCCGCAGCTTTGATCACGTCGCCCAGTACACATCAAGCGAGATGTGTAGGATCCTGAGACCGGAGTGCGCTTGCGCGCCGAAAACGCCGATCTGGGCCCGTCTCCTGTGCGAGAGACCGCCGCTCTGCCCCGGCGGACAGCGGGGCGGGCGGAAACCGCAGCAGGGGGCGGGCCTGGCTGGCACTTCGCGGTGGGGGCCCCGCTGGTCAATGAGTCGAACGGCGAAAGGGCCAAAAGAAGGCCGACTGGCGATCTTGGCCTCTCCGAGGTTTCTCGCCTCGAGCCGGTCCGCTTCTCGCGTGCCGCGTGGCGCCGCAGGGCAGGAATCCCGGCGGTTTCTACGGCCGTCACGCGCCGGCGCCGCAGGGCGCTCGCCTTGTGTTCTCTGAGGTTTCTTCGGAGATCTCGTGTCTCCGTCGGGGCTCGGCGCCGGTCGCGCGCGGCGCTGCCAGGAGGTGCCCGCGTCAGCTGCCGCGGCGGTGCGGGACGCTGCAGGCCCTGAACGCCTTCTCGAACAGCTCGAGCGAGCGGGAGATGCTCGAATGCACCCGGCGGATCTCCTCGGCGGAGGTGGTCGCGAGCTTCACGATCTCGAGCGCCTCGCGCGGGTGGGCATCATCGTAGTTCGCATGCGCGGCGAGCCACGTCAGCGACTTGCTCCCCTCGCCATAGAGCTTCGTAAAGCTCGGCAGCACCACGCGAGAACACTCGCCGATGACCCCCTCGATCGCATAGTTCACCGCGCCGACCGCCTCCGCGAGGGAGCCGCGGTAGGACACCGACCAGAGCCACTCGAAGAGCGACGCGATCTCCGGGCTCGGGCGGTGGCTCGTGATGTCCGAGGTGCTGTGCCCGTGCCACGCCGCCCAGTCGAGGTACCAGCGCACGTGCAGCGCCTCGACCCGGATGTTGCCGATGAGCCAGTCTCGCACCAGGGAGTCGCGCGGCGACTGGCCATAGGTCGTCTTGGCGAGGCTGAGCCCCATGTACTTCGGGAACGCCTCGACCACGCAGAAGAACTCCCGGAGGAGCCCCTTCCACATCTCCTGATCGACCGGCTCCGTCATCGTTTGCGCGATCGGCGGCGTGTAGACCGCGGCCTTCCACTGGTCGGCCAGAGATTCGAGCATGTCCTCGACCCAGACCGGGTGCGGCGTCGCCTGAAGGCTGTCCTTGACTTCCTTGTGCCGCTGCGAGCGAGGTGACAGCATGAAATTACCTGTAGGGTTGCTGGGTCAATCTGCCTCGCGGCTGCCCGCCGGATCTCTACCCCACCGAATCCCCGCAGGCTGACCGGTCAGCGGCCATCAGGAGACAATCCGCAGAGCAGGCACGATGCTGACCCCGAGCACGAAGGACGAGAGGGGCAGCGCGAGGACCTCACCATGGGAGGCTTCGTATACATGTGTCCCGCCTGCATCCAGTTTGGATCAAGGTGAAGGAGCAAGTCAATAGACAAACGAGGGCGCCGCCGCAACGACAAGAGGGCCGATCTCGCTCAGGTCGCTCACCATACGACCTCGGAGAGGCACTCCGTCGCGCCGCGGAACCGGCACCGCTGGTGGGTCACCTTGGGGGTGGATGCACCGCACAGGAGGAGCGCCTGCTCGACCCAGCCGCAGACGCCTTCTCCGCAGTTCATCGCGGAGGGCCCCTCGTCGTCCCCGGTCGGGCCTGTGATGGTCAGCACCCACTCCCGCGGCTTCACCATGCGCGGGAAGACCTTCCCGGAGTCGAAGTAGCGCGACCAGAACATTCCAGTCCGGGCGACGATCGTGTCGGGCATGGCGATCGAGAGCGCGAACTTCAACACCGTATTGAGGTCGCGATCCGCGACGTAGCGGGCAAACCGCTTGAGCTCAGCGGTTTGGTCGCTCGCAGTCCGCGCGTGCGTTCGCAAGGCGCGGTTCCAGACGCCGATCGGATACCAGCTGCTCGCGAGCAGCGGCTGAGAGAGTACGTCCCGGTCTGACTTGGGCAGCGACGTCACCAGGCGCTCCCATGCACCGGCGTCGCGGGTCGTCGTGACGAACGACCGGAGGTTGACCAGCAACGTTCCTTTGCATCTACCGGCGGGGATCGAGGTCTTGGTCTTCGTCTCGTGCGTCTTCATCGCGGCGAACCTACGGCGGGAAGGCCCCGGCGAAGCTGAGCCCGATCGGGGGCGCGGCGCACGTACCCTCGGGCGGGAAGGCCTGCCCGGGAGCACATCGTCGGGGCAACTCCAGGAGTCGTGGTTGTACCTTGCAGGGGAGCGTGAGTCGGGCTCGATGGCAAGAGATGATTACGTGGGAGCAGCCGTGCGACACGAGCCGACGTGGCCCTGCGCAAGATCACGCCGGTTGTCCAGCTCTCCTTTCGACCCGAGACGCCTGACCCCCGGCGACCGCCGCAGACGTCAGCGCGCGCAATGGTGTGATGCGCATTACGTGATTTCGCGCCGCGCTCGTCGGTCGTCGTGGCCGTCGACGGGCGCTCGTCCCGGTGACGGGCGCTCGCAGCGGCGACGGGCGCTCGCGGCGGGGGCTGCGCGTCGCCTGCGGCGGCGCTGCGTCTGGCAGTTGCCGTCCTCCCCGAACCTCGGTACCCCTACGCCCATGAGCGAACCCACCACGGGCCGGCCCGCCGCCGGCCACGCGGAGCCCGAGCTGCCGCACATCGACGTCGCCGAGCGCGGGGCGCCGCGCGACGGCCGGCCGCAGGTCATCGACGGCCGGCTGTTCATGCAGCTGCTCGTGTTCCGTTGTCCCGGCGACGCCGATCCGGCGGAGCTGACCCGCGCAGCCGGCCAGGCGCTCGCGTCGCAGCGCGTCGGCGCGGTCGTCTACGAGGACATCAACGATCCGCGCGGCATCGCCGTGCTCACGTGGGCCGAGGACCCCGCCGTCTTCGTCCAGACCGTCCGCCCGGCGCTCAACCGCAGCGAGCTCCGAGCCCTGGAGCTTCGCCCCGATTTCACGATGCTGGGGCGCACGTACTCGACCGGCTACGAGCAGGATCTCGACTTCTGGCTGCTCCGGCGCCCGGCGGAGACCGTCTTGAACCCCGCCTGGCCGTGGGCGGTGTGGTATCCGCTCCGCCGCAGCGGCACGTTCTCGAAGCTCGAGGGGCGCGAGCAAGGGAGCATCCTGCGCGAGCATGGCATCATCGGCAGGGCCTATGGCGCCCAGGACCTCGCCCACGACATCCGCCTCGCGTGCCACGGCCTCGACGCCCGCGACAACGAGTTCGTGATCGGGCTCGTCGGCAAGGAGCTCCACCCGCTCTCCCACATCGTGCAGACGATGCGGAAGACCCGCCAGACCTCGGAGTTCATCAGCCAGATGGGCCCGTTCTTCGTCGGCCGCGCCGCCTTCCGCAGCCCGGGCGGCTGACGGGGCCGCTCCCTCCCTCTCAGCCGATGCCGGCGAGGCCCGAGAACGCCAGGGCCAGGGCGTCGAGCCGCATCGCCGCGCGGGCCTCGGCGTCGCCCAGCGGCTCGTCCGCGGCGACCTCCTCGCGCACGTCGAAGTAGAACTTGATCTTCGGCTCCGTCCCGCTCGGGCGGGCGATGAGCCGGCTCCCGTCGTCGAGCTCGTACACGAGCACGTTGCTCGGAGGCAGCACGAGCGGCTCGACGAGGCCGTCGCTCGTGGTGCGCGTGCGCGCCTCGAAATCGCGCCACGCCACCACGGGGACGCCGCCGATCGCGGCCGGCGGCCTCTTCCTTAGCGCGTCCATGATCGCCGCGATCTTCTCGAGGCCGTCGACGCCGCGCAGGGTGTACGCGCGCTGCCCGCTCCTGTAGAGGCCGTATGTGCGGGTGATCGCCTGGAGCTCGTCGAGCAGGGTCCTGCCCTCGGCCTTGCGCACCGCCGCGAGCTCGGCGACCAGCGCCGCGGCGCTGATGCCGTCCTTGTCGCGCACGACCGGGCCGACGGTGTAGCCGAGCGCCTCCTCGAAGCCGAACACGAAGCGGGCGCCGGTCGAGCGCTCGATGTCCATCGCCCGGTTGGCGATCCACTTGAACCCGGTCAGGGTCTCCTCGTAGTGAACCCCGAGCGCCGCGGCGATGACGCCGAGCATCGGGGTCGAGACGCAGGAGGCCAGCACGAGCCGGCGCTCGTCCGCGCCCTGCGCGCGCCCCTCGGTGAGCAGGTAATGGCCGAGGAGCACGCCGACCTGGTTGCCCGTGAGCTGCACGTACTCGCCGTCAGGGCGCCTCACCGCCACGGCGAGCCGGTCGACGTCGGGATCGTTGGCGAGGACGAGGTCGGCGCCCTCCCGCTTCGCGAGGGCGAACGCCAGGTCCATGGCGCCCTTCTCCTCGGGGTTCGGGAACGCGACCGTGGGGAACGCGCCGTCCGGCTCGGCCTGCTCGGGCACGCTCGCCACGCGCGTGAAGCCGGCCTCGCCGAGCGCCTGGCGGACCAGGCGGTTGCCGACGCCGTGAAGAGGCGTGTACACGATGCAGAGGTCGCGATCCCCGTCCCTCCGCACCGCGAGGCCGCGGATCGCGTCGAGGTAGCTCCGCTCCAGCGCCTCGGGGAAGTCGCGCACCAGCCCGCGCCTCCTCGCCTCGTCGAGGGGCATGCGGGGGACCTGATCGGCCGGCGGCGAGGCGTCGATCGCCGTCGCGATGCCGGTGTCGTGGGGTGGGATGATCTGCGCGGCGTTGTCCCAGTACACCTTGAAGCCGTTGTATTCGGGCGGGTTGTGGCTCGCCGTCACCATCACGCCCGCGGCCGCGCCGAGGTGGCCGACCGCGAACGCCGCGATGGGCGTGGGGCAGGGGACGGGCGAGAGGTGGCTCGGGATGCCCGCGGCGGCGAGAGCGCAGGCGGTGTCCTCCGCGAACTCTCGGCTCATCCGGCGGCCGTCGTAGCCGATGACGACGCCGGCGCTCCGCGCCTTGTCGCCGATCGCTTCGAGGAGGTGACGGGCGAGCCCCGCGGTCGTGCGGAGGATGACGGCGCGGTTCATCCGGCTCTCGCCGGCCCCGAGGACGCCGCGGATGCCCGCGGTGCCGAACTCCAGCGGGCCGGCGAAGCGCTCGGCGAGCTCGGCGCGGGCGCCGTCCTCGCCCGCCCTGGCCGCGTCGATGAGCCGGCGCAGCTCGCTCTGGGTCTCCGGATCGGGGTCGTGGGCAAACCAGCGTTCGGCGGGCTCGAGGACGAAGTCGTGGCTCACGCCTGGTATTTAGTTCACGCCGGCCGTGGTTTGCACCACGAGCGCGCGATTCAGCGCGGCGGCAGCGCGGGCGGCGACCGCCGCGCGCCGGCCCGCCCGGCCGGCGCCGACGTGGCCGGCGGCTCCCGGCCAGCTCGGCCCGCTCGGCCGAGCGTCATCCCGCCTTCTTGCCGGCGGCGAGCGCCTCGGCGAAGCGGGTGTCGTACTGCCCGCCACGGAAATCGCCGTCCCCCAGGATCTGGCGGAGGAACGCGAGGTTGGTCGCGGCGGGCCCGGCCGGACCGGTGAGCTCGAGCGTCGTCTCGGCGAGCGCTCGGTCGAGGCGAGCGATCGCCTCGTCGCGCGTCGGGCCGTGGGCGACGATCTTGGCGAGCAGCGGGTCGTAGAACGGCGTCACCTCGAGCCCCTCGGCGACGCCGGTCTCGATCCGCAGGTCGTCGCCCGCGGCCGGCCAGCGGAGCGCGGTGATGCGGCCCGGCTGGGGGGCGAACTTCTTCGCCGGATCCTCCGCGTAGAGGCGCGCCTCGACGGCGTGGCCGCGGTAGGTGTGGCCGAGGACCTCCGGCGCGAGCGGCTCGCCCGACGCGATGCGGATCTGGTGCTCGACAAGGTCGAGCCCGGTGCACATCTCCGTGACGCAGTGCTCGACCTGGAGCCGCGCGTTGACCTCCAGGAAGAAGAGCTCGCCGCTCTCCGCCGCGACGAACTCGACGGTGCCCGCGCCGACGTAGCCGGCGGCCGTCACGACCCGGAGGGCGCTGGCGTGGAGCTCCTTCCGGCGGGCCTCGCCCGCCGCTCCCTGGAAGAACGCGGCCGGCGACGGGGTCTCCTCGACGATCTTCTGGTGCCGGCGCTGCGCGCTGCACTCGCGCTCGCCGAGCGCGACGGCGCCGCCCTGGCCGTCGCAGAGCACCTGCACCTCGATGTGCCGCGGGCGCTCGATGTATCGCTCCATGTACACGCGCGGGTCCCCGAACGCCGCGCGGCCGCGGTCGGAGCACGCGGTGAGGGCGCGCGACAGCTTGCCTGGATCGGTGACGACCTGCATGCCGATGCCGCCGCCGCCGCCCGCGGCCTTGACGAGCAGCGGGAAGCCGAGGCTCTCGGCGGCGCGCTGGGCGGCCTCGACGTCGGCGGGGTCGACCGGACCGCCCGTGCCCGGCGGCGGGAAGACGTCGGCCGCGCGCGCGTGATCCCGCGCGCGGATCTTGTTGCCGAAGGCGTGGAGCACCGCAGGCGGCGGGCCGATGAACGTGACGCCGGCCTCTACGACGGCCTCGGCGAAGGCCTGGTTCTCGCTGAGCAGCCCGTACCCGGGGTGGATGCCGTCGGCGCCCGTCGCGCGGGCCGCCTCGACGATCGCATGGATGACCAGGTAGCTGTCCCGGACCGGCGGTGGCCCGATGCGCACCGCCTCGTCGGCCAGCGCGACGTGCGGCGCGCTCGCGTCCGCGTCGGAGTACACGGCGACCGTCGCGATCCCGAGCCGTTTGCAGGTCCGGAGGATGCGGCAGGCGATCTCTCCACGGTTGGCGACGAGGATCTTCTTCAGCACGGGCGACAGCTACGCCCCCGCGCGGCGGCGCGTCAAGACGCCCGCTGCAGGCGGCGCTCGCTCGCGCGCTCCCGGGGGGCGGCGCGCGCGAGCGTCAGCCGAGCGCCCGCCGCACCTTCGGCTTGGCCCCGAGCAGCACGAGCTGCCCGCAGGCCGCCGAGACGTCGTCGCCGCGCCGGCGGCGAACGAAGCAGGAGTACCCCGCCTGGGTGAGCACCTCCTGGAACGCTGCCACGCGCTCCTGGGCCGGCGGACCCAGCGAGGAGGCCTCGATCGGGTTCATCGGGATGAGGTTGATCTTCACCGGGAGCCCGCGCAGGAGCTTCGCCAGCCGGCGCGCCTCGGCCGGGTCGTCGTTCTGCCCGGCGACGAGCGTGTATTCGATGGTGATGCGCCGGCGCCGCGGCAGCGGGTAAGCGCGCAGCGCCGCGAGCAGCTCGTCGAGCGGGTGCTTGCGGTTGATGGGCATCAGCGCCGAGCGGGTCGCGTCGTCCGCGGCGTGCAGCGAGATCGCCAGCGCGATCTGCCCGCCGAAATCCGCGCCGAGCCGCGCGATCTCGGGCACGAGGCCCGACGTGGACACCGTGACCCGCCGCGTCGACAGGTTGATGCCCTCCGGGTGCGTGAGCAGGCGCAGCGAGCGAGCGGTCGCCTCGTAGTTGTGGAGCGGCTCGCCCATGCCCATGTACACGACGTTGCGGAGCTCCTCGCCCTCCTCGAGCATCGCCCGCCCGAGGAGCACCTGGCCCGCGATCTCCTCGGCCCCGAGGTGGCGCTTGAGCCCCGCCACGCCGCTCGCGCAGAAAGTGCACCCCATGGCGCAGCCGACCTGCGTCGAGATGCACTGGGTGACGCGGACGCGCGGCGCGGCGCCCGCCTCCGCGGCCGCATCGTCGTCCTCGTCGTCATCGAGCGCCGCCGCCGCGTCGGCGTCGAGCTGCGCCTGCGAGCCGGGGCCCGACACCGACGGGAGCAGGACCGTCTCGATGGTCGCGCCGTCGCGGAGGCGCAGGAGCAGCTTGCGCGTGCCGTCCTCGGAGCGATGAACCCGCTCGGGCGCCAGCACCTCGCCCAGCCCCTCCGCGGCGAGGTGCTCGCGCAGCCGCGCCGGGAGGTTCGTCATCGCGGCCGGATCGAGGACGCCGCGGCGATGGATCCACTGGAATACCTGCTTCGCCGTGAACGACCGCTCTCCGCGGGCAGCCAGCGAGGCCGACCACTCTTCAGGCAGCCGGGCGACGGGGTGAAGCGGCGTGGAGCGCACCTGCCTGGCCTACTGCGCGCCGCCCCCAGCGGCAAGGGGGGGAGCACGCGGGCGGCCAGGCCAAAGCCTCAACCGCTCTGGCTCTCGACCTGTGGCGCCGTGAGCTGCCCGTCGCGCTCGCGGCGCGCGCGCGTCCGGCTGGCGGCCTCGAGCACCTCGCGGGTGTAGCGCTCGAACGCCTCGGCCCGGTGCATCGCGGTGTGCTCGGCGAAGACGCGCTGCCTTGCCCGCTGGCCCACCGTCAGGCGCTTGTCCTCCTTCATCTCCCTGAGCTTCCGGAGCACGTCCTCCGGCGAGCGCACGAGCAGGATCTCCTCGCCCGGCTGGAAGAACGTCTCGATACCCGGCCAGGTGTCGCTCAGGACAGGGGTCCCGCACGCGGCCGCCTCGAACAGGCGCGCGCTCGGCGACCACCCGGACTCCACCATCGCACGGCGGGTCAGGTTCAGCGTGAAGCGCTGGGAGTTGTAGAAGATGCGGTGCTCGTCCGGCGGGAGGTGCTCCGTCCGGGAGACGTTCTCCGGCCATGCGAGCGACGCCGGGTACTGCGCGCCCGCCACCGCGAAGCGCCCGCGGCGCATGCGCCGCGCCGGCTCGAGGAGGAGCCGCTCGACGGCCGCCTGTCGATCGTCGCTGTAGGTCCCGAGGTAGCCGAGATCCCAGCGCATCGGCGCCGGCTGGGGATGGTAGACGTCCGTGTCCGCCGAGCAGTAGAGCGCCCGCGGGCGCACCGCGCCGTGGCTGCGCTCCAGCCGCTCCAGCGTCGGGCCCCCCGTCGCCGACAGATAGAGATCATACCGCGGGATCAGCGCCGGCGTCAGGTACGCGTGATCCCCGTGCGCCAGCCGGCCCAGCGTGACGGGCGTGTCCAGATCGTAGAACGCGGCCTTTCCGCGGGCCTCTTCCGTGATCCATGCCCCGACCGTCGCCCCTTCCGGTACGAAGGAGCCGACGATCACGAGATCGGCTTCGCGCACGGCGCGTGAGAATCTATCGCGGAGCTCGGTAATGCTCGAGTACTGCTCGGTCGTGCCGTAAGGCGGGTTGGGCAGGTCACGGTGCTGATCGTAGATGGGGAGGTTCCGCTCCAGAAAGAGCACCCGGTGGCCGCGCGACGCGAGCGCCCGGAGGAGCGCTCTGTACGTCGTGGCGTGGCCGTTGCCCCACGAAGACGTGATGGAGAGCCCCAGGAAGACATAGCGGTAGGTAGTTGTCGTCATAGCGTGGTGGCGGCAAGGGTTGAGAGATCCCGGACGGCGTGCCGGCGCCGAATGCGCCGGTCCCGAGGTACACCGCGGCGGCCCCGGAGAGGCGAAAGACGCCTCGCGGGCAGATGCGTAACGTGCGTAACGTGCGTAGAACGAGCGGCACGCCGATCCAGTTGCCCTGGCGCCGCGCGAGAGGGCGCGGCGACGAGCGCACCCGGGATTAACATGCGTGCTCACCCTCTGCAATGCTGTGAGATGCAGTTTCTTGATCGAAGGTGCGTATTCCTCGTCAGACGCCAGGCGGTAAGGCCCGCCCTTTTCCCGTGACGACGAAGCGCGCGAAATCGCCGCTTGCTCCGGGATAACGCGGCTCGTTCGGGTAAAGCACCCGACGGCGACCGTCCTCGCATCGCAGAGGAACCGGCCTGTGCGGTAAACGCTGTTCGGAAGCGATGATGGTGAGAAAAAGAAGGACGTTGTCGCAATGGTCGGTGACGGCTGCTGGTCGAACGGAGCGTCGACGGGGAGCCCTGCTCCGGAACGCCGGGGCAGCGCTGGCGAAGCGCCGCCCAGGCCGGCGCGCGCTGTCGGGCGCGTACGCCGCGGAGCGACGGGGCCTGCGGGCGCGGCCGGCGGCAGGGGATTCCGCCGTCCAGCTGCGCTCGCCGGCGAACCGGCGGCCTCGGCCGGGCAGGGGCGCCTGGCCTCGCGGAGAAATCGGCTGGGGAGGCAGGAAGGCAGGAGGCGCGCGGCGCTGTCCGGGTGCCTTCCTGTCGGCGCGGGGACGCTGCGGTGGAATCGGCAGGCCGGGTGTCCAGCCTTCAGCGGCGGTGGGGCCGCGCGAGGGCCGTCGAGACGTTCAGGTGGCGGGGCTCAGCGCCTGCCAGCCCTGGATCACCTCGGCGATGCTCGCGAAGCGGCGGTCCGGGCTGTGCGCCAGGCCCCTGTTCACGAACACCTCGATCTCCCGGTCGACCGGCGGAGGCATCAGGCTGCCCAGGCGGCGCGGCGGCGTCCTCGTCTTGAGATCGGCGAGCATCATCAGATTGCGTGCGGCGTAGGGGAGCTCGCCGGTGAGCGCGTGAAAGATCACCGTCATGGCCGCATAGAGATCGGCCCGGTGATCCACCGTCTTCCCCTTCGTGAGCTGCTCGGGCGGAGCGAACCTGAAATCGCCGAGACACCGGCTCGGTAACGTCGGCGCCGCGTCGGAGAGCCCGGGAGGGAGCTTGCACGAGCCGAGATCCAGGAGCGTCAGCCGCTCGCCGTCAGGACCCTGGTCGAGGAGCACGTTCGTGGAGCTGATGTCGCGGTGGATGATGCCAATCTCGTGCAGCTCGGCGACCGCCGACCAGAGCTGCTCGCCCAGCGGGTGAACGTCGCTGAACGGGAGCGGCCCCTGCCGGGAGATGCGCTCGCTGAGGAGCTCCCCCTCGCGCAGCTCGAACACGAGGAGAGGACCGTGCGCCGGGTCCTTGCCGCCGTCGAGCGAGGGCAGTGTGTGCGGGCCCCGCAGCCGCTCGCACGCCACCGCCTCTCGCCGGAAGCGCGCCTCGGCCTCGTGCTGGGGCATGCGCTCTGGCGTGTTGAACACGCCTCCCGGCTCCTGGCGCACCGGGGGATCCCCGAGCACCTTGACCGCGACGCGCCTGCCGGTGCTCGCGTCCTCGGCGCTGAACACCTCACCGAGGCCTTCGCGGCGGAGATGATGTACCACGCGGTAGCGCTGGAGCAGAACGGTTCCGGGCACGATTGACAAGAGCGGCCTCCTTCGCTTGACAAAGGGGGTCCAGCGCGTTCCGGTCGCCTCCCCCCTCTCCCCAGACAAGCTCATTTATCACGCAGACGCGACAGAGGAAGCGCCGCGCGCGGCGTCCCACGACGAAGGGCCCCCGCGCCTCGTTTTCCGGTTCCGGGGCGCGCCTTCCGGGGCGCGCCGCTTCACGTCGGCCGCCCGTCGCGCCCGTGGTCGCCTGGACGAAAGAGCCGCCGGGCACGGGGCGGGGAAAAATGGGGCGCGGCCCGCGGGACAACGGGGCGAAGGCGGTCCGGGGAGCCGGAGCGCTGGCCGCCCGCCGAGGCGCGTCGCGGCGGCGGGAGCGGCCAGCGCCTGGGCCACTGCGGCCGCGCCGGTGTCGGCGGCTGGGCCGCGCCGGGGGCCGCCGGCGCTTCGACGCTGCAGAGTTGCCCCTGGCCGCGCTCTCTGGTGACGATGCGCACCTGAGCGCGGCAATCGGTGGTGATTGCATGACGGCGGCGGCGCCTCGCGACGCCCGCTCCCGGTGACACGCCCGTAACCCCGAACCGCTGGCCATTCAGGTGAACTTCGCGTAGCTCCCACACAGGGCGGACGATCCGGAGCGACGGCAGGCAATGCGAGCGGGAGACGTCATCGACGGCCGGTTCGAGATCATGGAGCTCGCGGGCGCCGGCGGCATGGGCCACGTCTTCCGCTCGCGCGACCTCAAGACCGGCGAGACCATCGCCCTCAAGGTCCTCCAGAACGCCGCCTCCCAGGACTCGAACCGCCTCGCGCGCGAGGCGCAGGCGCTCGCCACGCTGCGGGTGCCCGGGGTGGTCCGGTACATCTCGCACGGCCGCACGGAGCACGGCCACCCCTACCTCGCCATGGAGTGGCTCACCGGCGAGACCCTCTCCCAGCGCCTCGCCCGGCAGGCGTTCACCCTGGAGGAGAGCCTCAAGCTCGCCCGGCGCGTCGCGACCACCCTCGGCTCCGTGCACCGGCTCGGCGTCGTCCACCGCGATCTCAAGCCGAGCAACCTGCTCCTCGTCGGCGGCGCCATCGACCGCATCACGCTCATCGATTTCGGTGTCGTCCGGCTGTCCGGCATCGACCAGCAGCTCACCATGCCCGGCGCCATCCTCGGCACCCCCGGCTACATGGCGCCGGAGCAGGCCCGCGGCGAGGCGCACGTCGACGCGCGCGCCGACGTCTTCGCGCTCGGCTGCCTGCTCTACAAGTGCATCTCGGGGCGCGCCCCGTTCCGCGGCGCGCGCGGGCTCGCCGTGCTCGTCAAGGTGCTGATCGAGGAGCCGCCGTCGCTCCGGTGGCTCCGCGACGACGTGCCCGAGGCGCTCGACGCGCTGGTCCAGCGGATGCTGTCGAAGTCGCCCGAGGGGCGGCCGAGCGACGGCAACGCGGTCGCGATCGAGCTCGCCGGGCTCATGGATCCCGCGGCGATCTCCGTCCGCCCGCCCGCGATCTCCGTCCGCCCGCCGGAGCTCACGACCGGCGAGCGCAAGGTGATGTGCCTCGTCCTCGCGCGCGACGGCCTCTCCGCCGCCGAACCGTCCCTCCCCGAGGTCGACGAGCAGGCGCGCGCGCAGGCGCTCTCGACCACGGCGGCGCGCTACATGGGCCGGCTCGAGCTCGTCGACGCGCGGCTGCCGCTCGTCGTGCTGTCCGGCGCCGGCGCGACGACCGACCTCGCGGCCCGGGCCGCCCGCTGCGCGCTCGCCGTCCAGGCGCTCCTCGGCGGCGCGCCGGTCGCGGTCGTCACGGGCAGGGCGGAGATCGCCTCGCGCATGCCGATCGGCGACCTCATCGACCGCGTGGTCCAGCTGCTCCCCGAGGGCCGAGCGACGTCCCGCGCGCCGGCGATCCGCATCGACGAGGTGACGGCGGGCCTGCTCGGCGCGCGGTTCGAGATCACGTCCGACGGCGGCGACCCCTGGCTCCACGGCGCGCGCGAGGAGCCCGAGGCGGCGCCCCACGTGCTCGGCAAGCCGACGTCGTGCGTCGGGCGCGAGCGGGAGCTCGCGCTGATCCGGGACGAGCTCGCCCGTTGCATCGAGGAGTCGACCCCGAGCGTCGTGCTCGTCACGGGGCCGGCGGGCATCGGCAAGTCGCGGCTCCGCCACGAGCTCGTCCGCGCGATCCGGGAGGACGGCGAGCCGGTCGAGGTGTGGCTCGGCCAGGTGGATCCGATGAGCGCCGGGTCGGCCTTCGGCCTGCTCGCGCACGCGCTCCGTCGGGCGATCGGCCTCACGGACGCCGATCCCGTCGAGGAGCGGCGGCGCAAGGTGCGGGCGCGCGTCGAGCGGCACGCGGCGCTCGACGCCGCGCGGGTCGCGACGTTCCTCGGGGAGCTCGTCGGCGCGCCGTTCCCGGACGACGACGTGCAGCTCCGGGCGGCGCGGCGCAACCCGATGCTCATGGGCGATCAGCTGCGCCTCGCCTGGGAGGACTTCCTGCGCGCCGAGTGCGCGGTGCAGCCGGTCCTCCTCGTGCTCGAGGACCTGCACTGGGGCGACCTGCCCACGGTCACGATGGTCGACGCCGCGCTCCGGAACCTGAAGGACCAGCCGTTCATGGTCATCGCGCTCGGCCGGCCCGAGGTGCACGAGCTCTTCCCGAAGCTGTGGGACGAGCGGCGCGGGCACAAGCTCCGCCTCGCGGGGATCTCGCGCCGGTCGAGCGAGCGGCTCGTGCGCCAGGTGCTCGGCGAGCGCGAGAGCCCGGCGCTCGTGGCGACGCTGGTCGAGCGCGCGGACGGCAACGCCTTCTACCTCGAGGAGCAGATCCGCGCGGCGGCGGCGGGCAAGGGCGTGGACCTGCCGGAGACGGTGCTGGCGATGGTGCAGGCGGAGCTCGACGCGCTCGACGTGGGCGCGCGGCGGGCGCTGCGGGCCGGGGCGATCTTCGGCGAGACCTTCTCGCGGAGCGGGGTCGCCGCGCTGGTCGGCCGGGCGGAGGTCGAGCCGCTGCTCGCCGAGCTCGAGGTGCGGGAGCTCATCGTCCGGCGTTCTGTGGAAGGCGCGCCGGAGGCGGCCGAGTACCGGTTCAGGCACGCGCTCGTGCGCGAGGCGGCGTACGGGATGCTGACCGATCACGATCGCCGCCTCGGCCACCGGCTCGCCGGCGAGTGGCTCGAGCGGACGGGCGTGGCGGATCCGATGGCCCTGGCCGAGCATTTCGAGCGCGGCGGCGAGCCGGCGCGGGCCGCGGCGGCGACCCTGCGCGCGGCCGAGCAGGCGCTGCTCGGGAGCGACCTGGGCGCGGCGATCGAGCGCGTCGAGCGCGGCATCGCGCGCGGCGCCTCGAAGGCGACGGCCGGGGCGCTGCGGCTCTGCCAGGCGGAGGCGCACCTCTGGCGGGGCGAGTTCGCGCTGGCGGAGCGGCGGGGGACCGAGGCCCTGGAGCGGCTCGCGCCCGGGTCGGCGCCGTGGTTCTCGGCGCTCACGCAGGTGATCCTCGCGGCCTCGAAGCGCGGCAACCACGACCAGGTCGAGGGCCTGCTGCGCCTGGCGCAGGGCACCGAGGCGCGGCGGTCGGCGCGCCCCGCGCGCAGCGTGTGCCTGTGCGCGGGCGCCGGGCGGCTCGTGTTCGGAGGGCGGTACCAGCTCGCGGACGAGCTGCTCGACGGGATCGAGCAGGACGCCGAGGAGACCGAGCAGGAGGTCGAGGTGCTGGCGCGGCTCCACGAGGCGCGCGCGTACAGGGCGATGGCGGTCGGCGATCCCGGCGCGTGCCTCGCGGGCTTCGAGGCGGCGCTCGCGGCGTTCGAGCACGCGGGCGATCGCCGCAACGCCTGCTGGGCGAGGAACAACCTGGGCTCCTGCTACGCGGAGCTCGGCGATTTCGAGGGCGCCGACGCGGCGCTGCGCGCGTCGCTCGCGGACGCGGAGCGGATGGGCCTGTCGGACGTCCGGCTCGGCGCGCTCCTCAACCTCGGTCCGGTGCTCGCGCAGCGGGGCCTCGTCGAGGAGGCGCGGCGGACGGCGGAGGAGGCGATCGCGACCTCCCAGCGCCTCGGCGACGCGCGCGGGGAGGGCGCCGGGCGGGCGTGCCTCGCGAGGATCGTGCTCCAGGCGGGCGATCTCGGGGGGGCCGAGCGCGAGGCGCGCGCCGCGGTCGCGATCCTGTACGGCGCGCCGCCCTTGCGGGCCTTCGCGTACGCGGTGCTCGGGCGGGCGCTGCTCGACGCGGGGCAGGCGGTGGACGCGCTCGCGGCGACGACCGAGGCGCTGTGCCTGCTGGAGTCGATGGGGGCCGAGGTGGGCGAGTCGCTGGTGCGCCTCTCGCACGCCGAGGCGCTCTCGGCCTGCGGCCACCGGCGGGAGGCGATGATGGCGATCGCCTCGGCGCGGGAGCGCCTGATCGAGCGGGCGCGGAAGATCGGCGATCCGGTGTGGCGCGGGAAGTTCCTCGGCAATGTGCCGGACAACGTGGCCACGCTCGAGCTGGAGCGGACGTGGCTGGAGGCGTAGGGGCCTAGGCCGCGCTCAGAGGAACTCGCAGAGGTAGCCGGTGGGCTGGGTGGCCCTGACGTCGAAGCCGCTCTTGCCTGCCACCTCGAACGACGTCCCTGCCGGATAGGCGCGCCACTCCGTGGAGCCGTCGACGCGGATCGCGAGCTCGCCGGCGACGACCGTCATCCGCTCCGGCGCGTCGGTCGAGAAGTGGAACTCGCCGGTGTCGATGACACCCACCGTCTGCCGGCGCCCGTGGCGCTCGAAGCCGACGCTCTGGACGTTGCCGTTGAAGTAGCTGTTGTGCTTGAGCATGGCGCCCTCCTACCGCGTCCCGCCGAGAGAGACCAGCCTGGACTCGCCCGCTCGCCGCGGGGCGCGACAGGCCAGCTCGGCGCCTCCGTGTCTCCCGCCTTGCTCCCTTGCTCTCTTGCCGATCAGGGCAGCTCGCTCGCGCCGCCGCCCTCGCCTCCGTCCGGCTCTCCCGGCGCGGCTCCGCTCGGCTCGGTGGCGGGCACCTCCGCGCCGTCCGGCGGCGCCTGCCCGGGCTTCCCGCTCGCGTAGCGCTTGCCTGCGCGGTCCGAGGCCCGAAGCACGGGCCCGCGGATGATCTCGACGTCGCGCGCCGGCGCGCGGGACATCTCGAGGTTGGAGAGCACGAGCGACACGATCTTGAACCACTGGCTGCGCGCGGCCTGGATCGTGGTCTTGCTGGCGGGCGTGGTGGTCTCGGTCGCCTCGAGCTCCGTGCGGGCGCGCTCGAGCGCCTGGAGCTCCCGGCCCTTGGCGAGCCAGCGCTTCGTGACGTCGAGCAGCGACGCCTTGCCGCGGGCGGGGACGGACTTGAGGAAGTCGGCGATCGCGGGCTCGTCCTCGAGGAGGCGGGCGATGCGCGTGGTGTTGCCCGCCTCGGCGAGCGGCGAGGCGTTGAGGATGGAAAGGCCGCCCGGGAAGAGCTTCTTCTGGACGACATCGCACTGCGCGGCGCCGGCGGCGTCGGCCGCATCCTCGGCGAGGCAGAGCTCGCGGCGCGCGTCGATCCCGTAGGATACGGCCTTGGCGAGGCGGTCGTGGCACCGGTCGACCTCGTTGATCTCGTCGGTGAGCGCGCGCATCTTCGACGACGCGCCGCCGCTGCTCGGCTGGACCGCGACAACGCCCTCGTGGGCCTCCACGACCCGCGGGTGGAGCGGCGCGATCTCGGGGATCGACAGGAAGACCTTGCGATGCTTCGCGTCCTCGACCCACGGGGAGAGGAGCGCGACCATCTCGTCGAGATTCAGATGCTTCAGCATTGAGGAACACCTCCTGATGGGGTGATGCAAGCGATGCCTGAAGAGGCACCTCGGATGAGCAGCTAAGGGAAGTCCTGTTGTGACGTGCGTCAAGCGCGGCGCCGCGCGGGTTTCGTGCGGTGTTGGCGCATGTGTTGAACTATTGCAGGCACCTTGGAGCGTCCACGAGCGGCGGCGCGGGCATCGGGGATCTCGGCGTGGGCGCGGCGAGGTCGCGACGTGCTGGAACGGCCTCGGGAGGGGGGGCAGGTCGATCTGAAATCGAGAGAGGCGGTCCGGACGCTGGCACGGCGAGGTCGCGACGTGGCGGGGCGGCCTCGGGAGGGGGGGTGGGTCGATCCGAGATCGAAACGGCGACTCCCGAAGGCGGCGCGGAGAGGTCGCGACGTGGCGGGGCGGCCTCGGGAGGGGGGTGGGTCGATCCGAGACCGAGACGGGCGGCCTCGGAAGGCGGCGCGGCGAGGTCGCGACGTGGCGGGGCGGCCTCTGGAGGGGGGCGGGTCGATCCGAGATCGAGACGGGTGGCCTCTGGAGGGGGGCGGGTCGATCCGAGATCGAGACGGGTGGCCTTTTGGAGGGGGCCGGGTCGATCGGAGATCGCCTTGGATGGGTGCGACCGGGATCAGGAGCGGCCAGGGATCCTGGCGCTCGTGTCGTCTCCCTCTTGCGCGGACGGCCGCGGAGCACCCAGCTCGGCGCCGGCGTCGTCCTTCAAGGCAGCGTCCGCGAAGACGGGCACCAGGCGGGCCTCAACCTCGCTCAGGAAGGCGGCGAGGCCGTTGTCTCTGCCTCGCTGCCGCAGATGACCGAGGTCCGGCTCGGTCCAGCACCGCGCCTCACGCTCGTGCTCGCCTCCGGTGAGGCGATCGAGAACGCGCTTCGGGCTCTTCTTCGCCGTCTTGCTCGATGCGTCGAGCTCGTGCGATCTGGCGGTAGGGTCGAACCCGAGCTCCTTCATTCGTGCGCCCGAGGCACGGCGGCCCGCTGCGCGACCCAGTCCTCGCCGACGAAGCTCCAGAACTCGCCGGGGCGTGTCGTGTTCTTCCAGCGGTCGAAATCGGGGTGATCGGCGAGCGGGGCGCACGCGGTGGAACCATCGGGCAAGAGCGTCGTGAGGAGCACGTCCTCGGCATCGAAGTGATCCAGCAGGTACGGCGAGTGGCTTGTTGCGATCACCTGGAGCTCGGGCGACAGGTCCAGGATCCTCCGGATCTGCGCGACCAGCTCTTCCTGCGCGCGGGGGTGCAGCGCCTTGTCGATATCGTCGAGGAGCAGCAGCCTGGGTTTCGGGTCCATCCAGAGCGCGGTCAGCAGGCCGATGACGAGCAGGGTGCCCTCGCTCGCGAGCGGTGCCGGGACGTCGGGAGCACCCTTGAAGTCGAGCTGTCCTCGCACTCGACGACGATCCCGACCTTGGCGCTGACATCCTGAAAGCGGCCGGTGACCGCGAGCTTCATCGCGTCCGTGGAACCGCGGCTCTTCAGGTTGGGAGGGGCAAACGTCCCACGCATGATGGCCGCAAGCGGCGCTCGCGTTGCCTGCGCGAGGTAGTGCAGGCCGTCGAGGATGCTCGTCTTCCCTGAGCCGTTCGGCCCGACGATGACCATGAAGCGCCCGAGGCGAGCGTCGACCCGGCGCAGGGACTTGAAGTTGGTGAACGAGACCTGTTGGAGCATGGCTGTCGCCGCCTGCCGCGCGTCCGAGCCTCGGCGAGCGGACCGTCGAGCCTATATAGCCCGCCGCCGTCACCAGGGACGAGCAAGCGGCCTCCGGCCCGTCGATCCAGCCCGCCGGCCCTCCGCTCAGCCCCCCCCCGCGCCGACCGGCAGCCGCAGCGCGACCTCGAGGCCGCCGCCGTCCGCGTTCCTCGCCTCGACCTCGCCGCCGTGGATCCGCACCGCCCGGTGCGTGATGGCCAGCCCGATCCCCGTGCCGCCCGCGCCGCGCGCCCTGTGGTCGTCGACCCGGTAGAACGGCTTCCAGAGGTCCCCGAGCGCGCCCTCCGGGACGCCCGGGCCGCGATCGCGGACGCGCACCTCGGCCGTCCCGCCGGAGCACTCGAGATCGACGCGGACCGCGGTGCCCGGCTCGGTGAAGCGCACCGCGTTGCGGACGACGTTCTCGATGGCGCGCCGGAGGAGCTCCTCGTTCCCGTCCAGCGAGCACGCGTCGCGCGCCCCGAGCTCGACCGAGCAACCCCGCTGCTCGGCCTCGAACGAGGCGTCCTCGACCAGCTGCTCCAGGAGCGCCGTCAGATCGACCCGCTCGGTGCGCTCCATGCCCCGGCCCGACTCCAGGCGGCTCAGCGTGAGCAGCTCGCCGATCATCCCGTTGAGCCGCTCCGTCTCCCGCTCGATCCGGTCGAACGCAGGCTCCACGTCCGGCGGCGAGCGACGGCGGACGAGCTCGAGCGCGATGTTGAGCCGCGCGAGCGGCGAGCGGAGCTCGTGCGAGACGTCGCGAAGGAGCCGGCGCTGCGTCTCCAGGAGCTCGTCGATGCGCTCGGCCATCCGGTCCATGTCGCGCCCGAGCGCCAGCGTCTCGCCGTCCGCGCCCGCGAGCTTCTGCGCGACGCGCACCGAGAGATCGCCCGCGGCCATCCGCTGCGTGGCGCCGCGCAGGATGCGGATCGGACGGGACAGGTACCGCGCGAGGAGCACCGCGACGAGCCCGGTGACGGCGACGATCGCGAGGAGCCGTTGCGGCAACGTCTCCGGCACGATGAAGAACATCCACGGCGACCGGACCGGACCGGCCGCGACCGCGGCGAGGGCAGGGTCGCGGCGCAGGACGATCGCGACGAGCTCCCGCGCCTCGCCGACCTCGATGGCGATGCCGTCGGCCGAGCGCCTCGCCCTGTCCTCGACGAGCGGCGCGCCCTCGATGGGCTCGCCCATCACGAGCGCGCCGGCCCGGTAGACCGCGACGCGCTGATCCCGCGGATCGAGCGGCGCGAGGCGCTGCTCGCAGCCGGGGAGCCCGTCCCGCGCGCAGGCGAGCGCGCCCTCCGCCCGGAGCTCGACGCTGCGCGTGTTCAGGCGGCGGCGCAGCCCGCTCGGCTCGGCGGAGAACGCCCAGCCGTGGATCACCGCGAGCAGGCCGGCGAGCAGCGCCATGGCGAGCCACAGCGAGACGAGGAGGCGCAAAAAGAGGCTCTTCACGGCCGCCCTCCGGGGACGAAGCGCTTCACGCTCGCTCCCGCGCGAGGATGTAGCCCGCGTTGCGGACCGTCTTGATGCGCTCGCCGCCGCCCGGCCCAGGCCCGAGCTTGCGGCGGAGGTTCGAGACGTGCATGTCGATGCCGCGGTCGTACGCCGCGAGCCGGCGTCCGAGGACGCGCCGCGCGAGATCCTCGCGCGAGACCACCGTCCCCGCCTGCCGCGCCAGGACCTCGAGCAGGTCGAACTCGGCCGTGGTGAGCCGGACCTCCTCGCCGCGGACACGGACGCGCCGCGCGGCGGGGAGCACCTCGAGATCGTCGACCGCCAGCGCGCCCTGCGCCTCCGCGGCGGAAGCACCGGCCGCCGCGCCGGCGTGAGAGGCGCGCCGGTGGAGCGCCCGCACGCGGGCGACCAGCTCGCGCGGGTTGAACGGCTTGGGCAGGTAGTCGTCGGCGCCCATCTCGAGGCCGACGATGCGGTCGACGTCCTCGCCCCGCGCGGTGAGCATCAGGACAGGCACCCGTGAGCTCTGCCGCAGCCGCGTGAGGACCTCGAACCCGTTGAGCCCAGGCAGCATCACGTCGAGCACCACGAGCGTGAACGGCCTCTCCCTCTCCTCCTGCGCGCGCGCGAGGCCGGAGATCGCGTCGCGCGCGCTCTCCACGGCGTAACCCTCCTGACCGAGCAGCTCGGCCAGGAGCTCGCAGAGCTCGGCGTCGTCGTCGATGACCAGGATCTGGGGCGGCTCCGCCATGTCGCGACTGTAGCGCGGGCGTCACGTCGCCGTGTAAGGCCTGGTCAAGAGGCGTCTTGACGAATCTTTACACGACCAGGACACCTCTTGAGACACTGCCCTCTAGGTTGCGGTGCATGACGTTCACTCGCTCCGTTCCCTTGCCGTGGCTGGCGGCTCTCGCCCTCGCCGCCACGTGCTCGCTGAGCGTCGCGGCGCGCGCCGAGACGCTCACCGCCGAGGAGGCGGTCCGCCGCGCGGCCTCCCAGAACCCGTCCCTCCGCGCGGCGCTGCTCGAAGCCACGGCGGCGCGGCAGGCCGTCGCCGCCGAGGAGGGCGCCCGCAGGCCCACGCTCTCGGCCTCGGTGACCGGACAGTACCAGGAGTCCTACGGCAGGATCGCGGACGCCAACGGAGGCGCCCCGGGCAACGGCGCCGGCGCGCTCCAGCGCTCTGGCGGCACGTCCGTCGCGTCGAACGCGGCGCTGCGGTACACGACCGACGTCGGGACGAGCCTCGAGGTGGGCGCGTCGGCGCGCTCGCCCGCGGACGGGACCCCGGGGCCGAACTACGGCGCGCAGGCGTACGTCTCGGCGCGGCAGCCGCTCCTGCGGGGGGCCGGGACCGACGCGGTCCTCGCGCCGTACGCGCAGGCGCAGGCGTCGGCCGTCGCCGCGGAGCAGGAGCGCGAGCTCGCGGCGAGCCAGACCGCGCTCGACGTGCTCGGGGCGTACTGGGAGCTCTGGTACGCGGAGCAGGCGATCCTCGTGCAGGAGCAGGCGCTCGCGGCCGCGGAGCGGCTGCGCGCCGACGCGAAGGCGCGCGCCGAGACCCTCGGCACCGGCACGAAGGTGGACGTCCTGCGCTTCTCGACCTCGGCCGCGTCGATCGCGGACGCGCTGTCGCAGGCGCGGGCGACGCGCGCGGCGCGGGCCATCGCGCTCGGGCGCGCGCTCGGCATGGCCCCGGCGAGCGCGGCGTCGCTCGCCCCGACCGGCGCGCCGCCGTCGCTCGGGGCCCTGCCGTCGGCCGACGCGCTCGTGCGCGCGGCGAGCGAGCGGTCCCTGGAGCTCGCGGCCCTGCGCGCCGACCTCGACGCGCAGCGCGCGCGGGTGAGCGCGGCGGAGGACGCGGACCAGATCCGCCTCGACCTGTTCGCGACGGCCTCGATGGACGGGCAGTGGGTGCGCGACGGCCTGCCGGGGCTCTCGCTGCCGGGCGGCCGGCCCGCGTTCGGGGTGCTGGGCGGGATCGAGGTCGAGCTGCCGCTCGGCGGCGGGCGGGCCTCCGCCGACGCGGCCCGCGCGCGCACGCAGCTCGCGGCCGCGGAGGCGCGGTACCAGGCGCGCGCCGAGGCGATCGCGGCCGACGTGAGCTCGCTGCGCGCGAGCCTCGAGGCCGCGGCCGAGCAGGTCGCGCTGGCCACCGAGACGGCGCGCATGGCGGGCGAGCTGGCCGAGGCCGAGCGCCAGCGGCTCTCGCTCGGGACCGCGACGTCGGCGGACGTGGTGCAGGCGGAGCAGACGCGGAGAGAGGCGGAGCTCCGCAGGCTGCGGGCCGCGGTGACGGAGCTGACGTCGCGCCTCCAGCTCGATCACGAGACGGGCGCGCTGCTCGTCCGCTTCGCGTCGGTGCTGCCCAGGAGGTCGTCATGAACAGGAACAAGAAGCGTTACCTGATGTCCGGCGTGGCCGCGGTGCTCGTGGCGAGCTTCGCGATCGGCGGGTACGCCTGGTACAAGCAGCCCGAGAAGACCCCCGCGGGCCCCACCGTCGAGATCCGCCGCGGGAGCCTGACCGAGACCGCGTCCGCGTCCGGGAAGATCGAGCCCGACGTGCAGGTCGAGGTGAAGTCGCGCGCCCCGGGTCAGGTCATCGAGGTGCTCGTGAAGGAGGGCGATACGGTCGAGGCGGGGCAGCTCCTCGTGCGCCTGGACCCGACGGACGCGGAGCGCGACCTCGCCGCGGCGCGCGTGGCGCGCGACCGCGTGAAGGCCGATCTCGCCGCGGCGAACGCGTCGGTCGCGGTCGCCGAGCTCGAGCGCAAGAACAGCCAGGCGAGCCAGGAGGTCGCCGAGAAGAGCGCCGAGATGGGCCTCGGGTCGACCGACGCGGCCCGCACGGCGGCGCACTCGACGAAGGTCGCGGGCGCGAACATCACGCTGCGGCGGGCGCAGCTGAACGCGACGCAGGCGCAGCTCAAGACGGCCGAGCTGGCGGTGCAGGACGCCGAGCTGCGGCTCAAGGAGACGCAGATCTACGCGCCGATCGCCGGGACGGTGCTCGACGTGGCCGTGGAGAAGGGGACGCTCGTGTCGTCGGCGCTCACCAACGTGAGCGGCGGCAGCGCCGTGATGACGCTCGCCGATCTGTCGAACCTGCGCATCGTCGGCGCGATCGACGAGGCGCAGATCGGGCGCGTCGCGCCGGGCCAGCGGGTCGACATCCGCGTCGACGCCTACGGGGACCGGGTGTTCCAGGGCGTTGTCGACCGCGTGAGCCCGCTCGGCAAGGAGGTGTCGAGCGTCGTGACGTTCGACGTCGAGATCGTCGTCAACGACAAGGACGCGTCGCTGCTCCGGTCGGGGATGAGCGCGGACGTGGAGATCGTGACCGCGGAGCAGAAGGACGTGCTGCTCGTGCCGCTCCTGGCCGTGCAGTCGCAGGGAAAGCGGCGGTTCGTGCGGCTCGCGAACGGCGAGGAGCGGCCGATCCAGACCGGCGCGACGGACGGCTCGCAGATGGTCGTCACCGCGGGGCTGAGCGAGGGCGACGACGTGCTCGCGAGCGCGCCCGCCGCGAGCGCGGCGGGGCCGCAGGGGCAGGGGCAGCGGCAGGGCGGCGGCCAGAACCCGATGCGCGGGATGGGCATGGGGATGGGCGCCGGTCGAGGGGGGCGCTGAGATGGACGTCCCGGTCCTCGTGAGCGGGCTCTCGAAGGTGTACCACGCCGATCGCGAGGATCTCGCGGTGCGGGCGGTCGACCGGATCGGCTTCGAGGTGCGCCGGGGCGAGTCGGTCGCGATCATCGGGCCCTCCGGCTGCGGGAAGTCGAGCCTGCTGAACATCCTCGGGTGCCTGGATCGGCCGACGGAGGGCACGTACCGGCTCGGGGGGCGCAACGTGGCGGAGCTCGACGACGACGAGCTCGCGGCGCTCAGGAACCGCCACATCGGGTTCGTGTTCCAGAGCTTCAACCTGCTGCCGCGGATGACGGCGGCGGAGAACGTCGAGCTGCCGCTGCTCTACGGCGCGGTGAAGAACAGCCGCGCGCTCGCGGAGGGCGCGCTCGATCGCGTGGGGCTCGCGGCGCGCGCGCGGCACCTGCCGTCGGAGCTCTCCGGCGGGCAGCGGCAGCGCGTGGCGATCGCGCGGGCGATCGTGACGCGGCCGTCGATCCTGCTGTGCGACGAGCCGACGGGCGCGCTCGACAGCAAGACGGGGCGCGACGTGCTGGAGCTGCTCCTGTCGCTGAACGCGGACGGGACGACGCTGATCATGGTGACCCACGACCTCGGCGTGGCGCGGTCGCTCTCGCGCGCCATCCACATGAGGGACGGGCACATCGTGGCCGACGGGCCCTCGGGCGACGTGGTGTCGGCGTTCCACGCGGGCGAGATGGAGGCGGCATGCTGATCAAGGAGACGGCGAAGAGCGCGTGGCGCTCGCTCGCCTCGAACCGCATGCGGACGCTGCTGACGATGCTCGGCATGATCATCGGGACGGCGGCGGTCGTGGCGGTGCTCGGGATCGGGGAGGGCGCCCGCAGCAGCGTCGAGGGCCGGATCCGGTCGCTCGGCGCGAACCTGCTGATGGTGCGCCCGGGGTCCGCGTCGGCGAGCGGGGTCCGGTCGGGCACGGTGAAGACGCTGACCGAGGACGACGCCGAGGCGCTCAAGGGGCTCGACGGCGTGGCGGCGGTCGCGCCGGAGCGGAGCGGCAGCGCGCAGCTGCGGTACATGGCGAGCAACCTGAACGCGTCCGTGACGGGGATCACGCCGGCGTACCTCGAGGTCCGCTCGCTGTCGGTGGCGAGCGGCGTCTCGTTCTCCGATCTCGACCAGCAGCAGCGGGCGCGCGTGGTCGTGCTCGGGGCGAACGTGGCGCGTCAGCTCTATCCGGGGGGGGCTCCGCTCGGGACGCGGCTCCAGATCAACGGGAATGCGTTCCGGGTGGTCGGGGTGCTGACGGAGAAGGGGTCGGGCATGGGCTCGCCGGACGACGGGGTGTTCGTGCCGATGTCGACGCACCGGTCGGTGCTGTTCGGGCAGGATCACCTGTCGACGATCTCGCTCCAGCTGGCGAGCGAGGATCGGTCCGACACGGTGATCGCGCAGCTCGATCAGCTGCTGCGCCTGCGCCACCGGCTGCGCGCGGATCAGCCGAGCGATTTCGAGGTGCGGTCGCAGGCCGAGATGCTGGCGACGATGGGGCAGATCACGGGCACCTTCACGATGCTGCTCGGCAGCGTGGCGGCGGTGTCGCTCATCGTGGGGGGCATCGGCATCATGAACATCATGCTGGTCTCGGTGCGGGAGCGGACGCGCGAGATCGGCGTGCGGATGGCGGTGGGGGCGCGGCGCGGGGACATCCTGCGGCAGTTCCTTGTCGAGGCGGTCGTTGTGTCGCTCGCGGGCGGCGTGGCCGGGGTGGGCCTGGGGTACGGGGCGGCGGTGCTGCTGTCGCGGTTCGGGGAGTGGGCCACCATCGTGCCGACGTACGCGGTCGGGCTGGCGCTCGGGGTCTCGATCCTCATCGGGATCACGTTCGGCGTGGGGCCGGCGAGGCGCGCGTCGAGGCTCGATCCGGTGGAGGCGCTGCGGTTCGAGTGAGCGGTAATGGGGGAGGCACCGGTTGAAGGTGCGTGTCTCGGGCGTGCGGGACGATCAACCAACATGACCAGGACACATGACCGCCGGTCGTCGTCCCGAGGACCGAGCTCGCTGGCCTGAAGGTGGCTCGTTCCCGCCGCCCGCGCCCATCGCGAGGGAATGCAGACGCCGCTGGTTCTGGGCCGCTCATCGCTCCATGCACACCCGAACCCACGCCGCTGCGCGGCGGTCCGTTCCGGCCGATCACGCGGTGTTTGCCGGCGCAGCGCTGAGCTCGCCATTGCTTTTCAGTGCCGGCGCGCCGCCGGCTCGCTATCCTGTGGTGGGATGGATGTCCTGCTGCAGAACGACCACCTGACGGTCACCCTCGATCAGGAGATGTCGATCGTCCGCAGCACCCGCTCCGAGGTCCCCTATCCGTCTCCCGACGATTTCATCCGGGTCCACTCCGAAGCGCTCAAGGTCTACGAGTCGCTGGATCGCTGGTGCCTCGGCCACCTGCTCGACCTCCGCCGGGCTCCGATGAACAACGATCCGGCGTTCGAGGCGGCGACGATGCGGACGCGCAGCATGCTCGTCAGCGAGTTCGCGTGCGTCGCCATCGTCGTGCGGACGGCGGTCGGCGCCCTCCAGGTGAACCGGCTCCTGCGTGAGGAGAACAACGACCATGTCGTCGTGCTTCAGGACGACGACGCCGCCGTGGGAGTCCTCCTCGAGGAGCTCGGGAAACAGGTGCGCCGGTCCAGCGCGCCGCCGCACAGCCGCCCCCGGAGCTCCCATTCCCATCCTTTCATGCGCCCCGCCAGGCAGCGCTGAGCCCGAGACGCCCGGCGCTGTGAAGGTGGCGCCGGCGCCCGGAGCGAGGACGGCTGTCGCGGCGCTTCTCGTGAGCGCGCTGGGCGTCTAGACTCGCCGGGTGCACGCCGATCGCAGCACGTGCCCGCGGTGCGGCCTCCTGATCAACGCGGAGGGGCGCTGTTCCCCCGGGTGCCAGGGGCCGCTCGCCACCGTGCGCTGCGGCGGCTGCTACCAGCTGAACCTCCCCGACATGGAGCGCTGCGACGGGTGCGGGCACGAGCTCGGCCTGGAGCCCATCCCCGAGCCCGACGCGCTCCTCTGCGCAGAGTGCGGGGTGCCTTTCTCGGCGTTCCGCGCCGCGGCCGGCCTCCTGCGCGACTGCGGCCGGTGCGGCGGCCAGCTCGTCGACCACGCGCTCTTGCGGGACCTCCTGGAGCGCCGGGAGAGTTATGGGACGAGCGCGCCGAGGCCGCCGCGGCGGCCGGAGCACGTCGACGTCCGCGTGCGCTACGTCCGGTGCCCGGCGTGCGGCCAGCGGATGAACCGCAAGAACTTCGCCGGCAAGAGCGGCATCATCGTCGACATCTGCAGGGAACACGGCACCTGGTTCGACCGGGGCGAGCTCCCGCAGCTGCTCGCCTTCGCCGCGTCGGGCGGCACCGCGCGGGCGAGGCAGCAGCAGATCGAGGAAGAGGCGCGGTCGCGCCGGGAGGCCGAGATCGCCAGGGAGGCGGCGCGTCGGGCGAGCGCCGTCGTGGCTGCCTCGTCCTGGGAATCCCGCTGGAACAACCGGCGGGCCGCCGTGCAGGAGCTGCTCGAGCTCCTGTGGCAGATCACCCGCTGAGCGTCCGCGCGCGCCGGCCGCGCCGGTGAAGAGACGGGTGAAGAGACGTTAAGGAGCGTGCAGGACGGACGGGGGCGTCGTATGACGTGCCGCCACGAGATGACGTCCCTCGACCAGCGCCTGTCGGCGCTCGATCTGTCCGTCCTGCCGACCTGGGTTTACGACCACGGCCGGCACCGGTTCCCCTGGGTGAACGCGAAGGCCCTCCAGTTCTGGCACGCGACGGATCGCGCCGAGCTGCTCTCCCGCGACCTCTCGGACCTGTCGCCGGCCGTCCGCGCGCGGCTCGACGGCTACCTCCGCGTCCTCGCGGAAGGGGGCACGGTGCTGGAGGACTGGACGCTCTACCCGCGCGGGGCGCCCGCGACCGTGACGCTCCACGGGCAGCCGATCGACCTCGATGACGGGCGGCTCGCGATCCTGTTCCAGGCGCTCCCTCAGGCCGCCAGCGTCGGCGCCTCGATGGTGCGCGGCGTGGAGGCGGTCCGCCACTCGTCGGTGCTGGTCAGCCTCGTCGACCGGGAGGGGAAAGTGCTCTTCCACAACCCCGCGGCCCTGCGCGCCCTCGGCGACGCGCCGACGATCGACGCGGCGTTCCCGGACGAGGGCGTGAGCGCGGCGGTCCGCGGCGCGATCGACGCCGAGGCGGCGTGGGCAGGGGAAGTGCGGGTCGTCACGACCGACGGCGAGCGGTGGCACCAGGTGGAGGCGCGCCCCACGACCGATCCCGTGACCGGCGCGCGCGCGGTGCTCGTGCAGCAGCTCGACGTCACGGCGCAGCGGCGCGCCGAGGGGCAGGTCGAGGAGCAGGGCCGGCTCATCGACCAGCTGAACCGCTCGCTCGCCCTCGTGGAGGAGCAACGGCGGCAGATCCTGAACCTCTCCGCGCCGATCCTCGACGTCGGCCGGGGCACGCTCGCGGTGCCGCTCATCGGGCGCCTCGACGCGGAGCGCGGCGGCGAGCTCGGAGAGCGGCTCCTCCCCGCGATCGTGGCGCAGCGGGCGTCCCACGTCGTCCTCGACGTCACCGGCGCGGAGGCGCTCGATCCGGACGGCGCCGCGGCCCTGGAGCGGCTGGCGCACGCGATCCAGCTGCTCGGCTCCAGGCCGATCCTCACCGGCGTCCGCCCGGAGGTCGCGCGCGCGCTCGTCGACGTCGACCTCGGCGAGGAGCTGCTCGTCCTTCGCAGCCTCGGCCGCGGCCTGGAGGTCAGCCGGAGGCGCGCGCGTGGAGGCGCGCGGCGCCGGGCGTAGGCGCCTGCGCCCGCCGCGGCGCTTTTCGAGCTGCCAGGCCGGACGGCCTCTGCCATAAGAGGCCGCCATGACGCTTGAACTTCGTGGAAAGTGGGCGCTGGTCACCGGCGCGAGCCGGGGTATCGGAAAGCGGATCGCCCGCGGCCTCGCGGACCTCGGCTGCAACGTCGTCCTGCACAGCCGCGACGCGGCGCACACGCGCGAGCTCGAAGGGGAGCTCGCCGGCAAGGGGATCCGGGTGAGCGCCGTCTCGGGCGAGCTGTCGGATCAGGCGGCGGTCGACCGCATGCTGGACGACGCCATCGCGGCGTCGGGCGGGATCGACCTCCTGTTCAACAACGCCGCCATCATGACGCCGTTCCGCGCCTCGCACCTGCAGACGCCGGCGGACGATTACCGGCTCAGCTTCGAGGTGAACGTCATCAGCCCGATACGGATCACGTACCGGCTGCTGCCGACGATGCTGGAGCGGCGCTTCGGGCGAATCGTGCAGGTGACCTCCGGGATCCAGGATCAGCCCGAGCTGATGGCCTACGCGGCGTCGAAGGCCGCGCTCGACAAGTTCGTGCGCGACATGGCGCCTTCGCTCCGTGGCACGGGCGTGCTGATGAACCTCCTCGATCCGGGGTGGCTGCGGACCGATCTCGGCGGGCCGAAGGCGCCGAACGACGTCGAGTCGGTGCTGCCTGGGGCGCTCGTGCCGGCGCTGGTCGACGGCGAGGTCCACGGGGTGCTCTTCCGCGCGCAGGACTACGCGCGTCCCGCCGCGCGCTGACACGCGCGGGGCGTGCTTCTGACGCGCGCCCCGCGTGAGTCGCGCGAATCGCGCCGGCTCGACAAGTTGTGCCGCGCCGCCGGTGCGCGCCTTGCTAGCGTCGTGGGAGATGAACGAGAGCTCGGGACCTGGGGCGGACACGAGACCTCGCGCGGGCTGCGGCGCGGGGGAGGCTCCCACGGGGCGCGCGACGGCGGCCGTCGCGCGTGCCGCGCGATGGGGGCGCTGGGGGGCGCTTTTGCCGGTGCTGGCCTGCGCGTGCTCGCTGGAGGGGTTGTCCGCCGCGTGGGACGCCTCGTCGGCGGGAGGGGGGAGCAGCTCGTTCAGGATCAGGATCGAGGCCGAGGACTGCGAGCTCTCCGGCCGCTTCGAGCGCGTGGACGACCCGCTCGCGAGCGGCGGGACGTACGTGGCGGTCCCCGAGGAGGCGAATTGCGAGAGCGACCGGGTCGACTGCTCGTTCGAGATCGGCGAGGCCGGCACGTACCAGATCAGGGCCAGGGTCGCCACGGGCCCCGACGAGAGCACGGACAACTCGTTCCTGGTCCGCGTGGACCATGAGCCGGAGCTCGGAACCAGGTACGACTTCAACGGGACCGAGTTCCACGAGGATTACGTTCACGACTCGAAGGACGCGACAGGGCTGCTGCTCAAGTTCGCGCTCGATCCCGGGATGCACATCGTCTCGTTCGGGTGCCGCGAGGACGCGGCGAGGCTCGACTGGGTCGAGCTCGTTCGAATCGGCCCCTGATCCCCGGGAGGAGCCGCGGCACCGTGCACAGGGCCACGTCGCGGCGCTCGACATCGCGGGCATCGTACCGCGCCAGGGCTGACGACGCGGTGTTGCACGTGTCCACCGCGTCAACCGGTGGTTGACAGCCTCGGTCGCGGCGCCGTCCGGGGGGCCTCCAGAGGAGAGGTGCGGCGCTGCAGAGATTCCTGCGGGAAATGCGGTGGAACCGTGCGATCCAGACAGGGCTGGTTCGTCCTGAACTGATGGCATGTGCGTTGCTATGGAGCTCCCGCGAACGGCTTGTGTGCTGTCCGGCGTCTCTGCCCGCGTCGCGCGAGCTGCTTGGCCTTGGCTCATCACGGAGAGGTGACTTGCTCATGAAGTGCGAATCTCGAGTCGCTTGGGCTGCGCTGATCGCGCTCGGCATCCTCGGTGTTTCGGTGGTCGGATGCGGCTCGGAGACGTCAGAGCCCGAAGACGACGCGGAGCAGCCGACGAGCAGCGGGAGCGCAGGCTCCACGGCGAGCGTCGGCGCCGCCGGGACCGGCGCGGGCAGCGGCGCTGGCAGCTCCAGCGGCGGGACCGGGGGCTCCGGCAGCGGGGAGGGCGGCTCCGGCAGCGGGGAGGGCGGCTCCGGCAGCGGGGAGGGCGGCTCCGGCAGCGGGGAGGGCGGCTCCGGCAGCGGGGAGGGCGGCTCGGACGAAGGCACCGGCGGCTCGAGCAGCGGTGCGGGCGGCTCTGGCAGCGGCGCCGGCGGCGGCGACCCCGGCGCGGTCGACTTCAGGCTCTACGGCTACGCCACGACCGGCGATGGCACCACCGGCGGCAAGGGCGGACAGGTCGTCTCCGTGAGCTCGCTCGACGCCCTGAGGAGGGAGGCCGCGAGGGACGGCGCCTTGATCATCCAGATCACCGGCAAGATCAGCGGTAGCGGCGACGACGTCGACGTCGGCTCCGACAAGACCCTCGTGGGGGTCGGGTCGAGCGGAGAGCTGGAGGGGATCGGGCTCAATCTGAGGAGGTCCTCCAACATCATCGTCCGCAACCTGAAGATCCACCACGTGCTGGCCAGCAGCGGCAACGGCGACGGCATCCACATGGACGAGAGCCACAACGTCTGGATCGACCACTGCGAGCTCTGGGCCGAGTCTCCCGCCGTGAACTCCGACAAGGACAAGTACGATGGCCTCATCGACGCGACCCACGAGTCCTCGAACATCACGATCTCGTGGAGCTACCTGCACGACCACTG
Source organism: Sorangium sp. So ce281 (assembly GCF_051527395.1). Classification (NCBI taxonomy): domain Bacteria; kingdom Pseudomonadati; phylum Myxococcota; order Polyangiales; family Polyangiaceae; genus Sorangium; species Sorangium sp. So ce281. The sequence goes on along the minus strand of NZ_CP150322.1, from coordinate 6,294,223 downwards.
GAAGGGCATGCTGGTCGGCTCGTCGGACAAGGACGACAGCGACCGCCGCATCACCTTCCATCACAACCGCTTCCGCAACGTGAACTCCCGCGTCCCGAGCTACCGCGGCGGCAACGGGCACGTCTTCAACAACTACTTCGAGGACGTCCCCACGTCGGGGGTGAACTCGCGGGTCGGCGCCTGCCTGAGGGTGGAGGGCAATCACTTCTACAAGGTGAAGAACCCCATCACCACCCTGGACAGCCCGGCCGGCGGTACGCACCGGATCGACAACATGTTCGAGGAGACCACCGGGACGCGGGAGTCGGGTGAGGACTGCTCCTGGACCGCGCCGTACGAGTACCCGCTCGACCGCGCGGCCGCCGTCAAGGCGCTCGTCCTGGAGCACGCGGGCGTCGGCAAGACGGACCCGCTGGCGAACCTGCCCTGAGCGCCGCCGCCGGCGCGCTCCTCGTCCCGGCGGCTCCAGGCGGGAGCGCGCCCGAGCGCGCGTCCGCCGGCTGAGCCATTCCCGGCCCGCCGGGGTACACGGTCAGCATGAACCCCGAGCCGCCCCTCGGCGCGTGGGGGCGTCGGTCGCGCATGCTCGGCGCATCGACGCGCTCCTGCGGGCTGGAGCGCGACGCAGGCAAAAGGCGCGTCGCACGGCGGAGCTGCCCGCGCGGGAGCCGGGTGTGGCGAGCGCCGACGATGTAGTCCGTCCAGCGCCGGAGGTCGTCTCGACGGTGTCTCGTGGCGTCCGGTGATCCCGTCGTCTCCTGATGTATAAGGGCCTATCGGGCTCCGCCGAACTGGGCGATGCGTCGCTCGGGGAGCTCGGCTCTCTCGAACGGCCCGGAACCTGGGGGAAGATCTCGTCATGTTGACCTTCGCGGCGCTTTGTGCTCAGAGCCGGGCGATTTCACGGATGGCGTTCGATCGGAAGTACCCGCACGCCTGGTTGCTCCGGGAGCTCGGCCCGGATGATCAACCTCCTCCGTCGTTCAAGACCCTCGTCGCCGGGACCGCGCCCGGCATGAGCGGCCAGCCGACCTCATCCCGTTACCGGATCTCGTCGGGGATGATCGTCACGTCGCACGGCTGCGAGCTGCTGCCGGTGGCGAAGCGCCCCGAGAGCCCCTGGCAGGATCGCATCCTCATCGGGCGGGCGCTGAACAGTGACATCGTGCTCCGCGACGCGTCCGTCTCCAAGGTCCACGCCCACATCTCGGTGCTGGTCGCGGACACCCCGATGCTCCACGCGAGAAAGAGCACCAACGGGACCTTCCTGAACGACCGGCTCCTGGCGCCGTCCGGGGACGGCGTGCCTCTCCGCAGCGGCGACATGCTCCAGCTCGGCAACGTGCTCTGCGAGTTCATCGTGAACGCCGATCTCTACCGGCTCGTCGCTCGCTGAGGGCGGGGCTCCCCCGCTGCTGCGCTCGCCCGTCCGATCGCCCGCGCCCTGACAGCTTCGCCGGCGCCGCCGCCGGGATCAGCTCCGCTCCGGGTGGGGAGCGCGGAAGAGCACCTCCACCGGGCCTGCGTGCGTCTCCACGACGTAGCTCGCGTCCACCGGGGCGCCGCCGCGGAACGCCCTCGTGACCTCCTTGCGCCGCTTCATCAGCTCGACCAGGCCGAGCGCGAGCGCCTCGGAGGCCGTGAGCTCCTTCGGCGTCGGCTTGCGGCCGATGAGGTCCTCGTCGACCATCGCGAGCGTGGGGTAGGCGTCCGGGTCGGCCAGCTCCCAGCGCTGCTCGGCGACCTCGGCGCGCAGCGCGGGGTGCAGGTCGCTCGCGCGATCGAAGCTCAGCGAGAAGAAGCTCGCCGGCAGCGACGCGGGCGGCGCGTCCGGGAGCTTGGCGGTCTCGGCCAGGTAGAGCTCGAACCCGCGCGCGCTCTCGAACAGGAGGACGCCGTGGCTCTGGCCAGCCTGGCCGACGACGCACAGCGCGAGGTCGCGCGCGCCGAGCGACGGGATCGACAGCGCCATGATGTCGGCGTCGCTGGGCACCGCCTTCCAGGGCGTCACGCGGTAGAGCGCGGCCGCCGCGCGGAAGAACGAGGCCATCGCCGGCGCCTCGATGCCGCCCCCGAGGAAGCTCGGCGTCAGGCTGCCGTCCCGCGCGCCGAGGTGCGCCTCCAGGTCCTCGGCCACGACGTCGATCTCCGGCGTGGGCGCGACGCGGACCTCGACCTCCGGGCCGAGCCGCGCCCGCAGCGCCTCCGCGAGCGCCGGCGAGGCGACGCGCACGCGCCCGGGCAGGCGCGGCTTGCCCTCCAGGGGACCTTTGGCGGCGGCCTCGAAGCTGTCGACCGCGCCCGTCACGACGTCGCCGGGGCGCAGCGCGGCGCAGCTCAGGACGAAGCCGCGCTCGGTCATCCAGACGACCGCCTCGGGGCGGTACGCGTCGTCGCCCTCGTGCACGAACGCGCGCAGGGAGAAGAAGCCGCCGATCCACTCCTCGTCCCTGCGAGGCAGCGAGCGCGCGCTCTTCTTGGACCGCTTCTTCTTGGGGGCTGGCACGGAGGACATCAGGGCACCTGTTCGCGAGGGCGCTCCAGCCGGTACGCTCGACGACCTGGGAGCGAGGGGCGAGACCGGAACCGAGAGGAACCGAGAGAAACGAGAGGAACCGCGGGGAGCCGCGGGGAACCACGGAGAACCGAGAGCGGAACGCTAGCGCAAAGGCCGCGTGCGTCGAAGCGCGAACACGGAGCAAGGAGCGCAAGGAGCGCAAGGAGCGCGGCGTGGCGGCTGGCGCGGGGGTCTTTGGTCTGGCGCTCGTCGCGGTGCCCTGTTATCGGTCATCGTGGTCCAGCGCGGGGACCTGAAGCAGGTGTCGCTCGCCGGCCTTCCAGGGGACTCGATGCCTGAAGCGATCAGCAGAGGCTCCCGGCGCTCCGCAAAGGGTGTGGGGCGCGCGGGGCGAAGGGGGGTCGGTCGGCCCGCGGTCGGGCTCCTCGTGACGCTGGCCGCCTGGGCGCAGGCGGGCGTGGCCCGGGCCGAGCCCACCGCCGATGAGGCGAAGGCGCTCCCGGTGGCGCTCGACGGCGTGGCCGCGAAAGGGGCCGGCGCGGCCCGCCCTGTCGAGCCGGGGAAGCACAAGGTCATCGCGGCTGCGCCCGCGAGGTACGCCCTCGCGCGCGACGTCGAGGTGACGCGGCCGGGAGAGGTCGTCGAGGTCCCCCTGACGGCGCTCGCGCCCAGCGCGGCAGCGCAGGATCCCGCGCCTTCCACCGGCGACATCGAGCCGCGCAGGCCGACGCCTTACGGCGTGAGGCCGGATCCGATCCACCGGAACCTGATGTGGGTGACGGGCGGGCTCACGCTGGCGGGCATCGCGCTCGGAAGCACCTTCGGTGGCCTGGCGATCTCCACGTGGGACAAGGTCGACGACGCGGCGAAGACGGCGTGCGCGAATCCGAGGCGTTACCGGGACTGCGCGCAGCCGGTGCCCGATCTGGCCAGCAAGGCGATGTCCTATGCGACCGTGTCCGATTTCTCCTTCATCGCGTCGAGCGTGGCGCTCGCCGGCACGGCCGTCCTCTGGCTGACGCTGCCCTCGGACGGGCCGCGCGCGACCGCCCGCGTCCAGCTCGCTCCGGGCGTCGTCGGTGGCGCCGTCGTCGGGGTGTTCTGATGACGATGAGGCTCGAAAGGCGCGCTCGGCTGTGGCTGGCGAGCTCTCTCCTCGCGGCGAGCAGCGCGGGCTGCGCGGAGATCGTCGGCATTCAGCTCATCGACGAGCAGGGCGTCGGGGGCGGCTCGTTCAGCGAGCCCGGCTATACGTGCCAGTGGGTGATGTCTTTCGGCGACGCCGAGACCACGCTCGGCGGGATCGCGGCCGACGAGGACGGGACCCTGTGGCTGGCGGGCGGCTTCAAGGGGGACCTCACCGTTGCCGGCGGCGCCCCGCTCACGGCGGGAGGCGCCGGCAAGGACGTCTTCGTGGCGCACCTCGCGCGGGACGGGAACCACGTGTGGAGCGAGCGCTTCGGGAACGCGGAGAACGACACCGCGACGCACGTCCATCAGGCGACCGCGATCGCGCTGGACGGCGGCAGCGTCTACGTGGCGGGCGACTTCACGGGCAGCCTGTCGTTCGGCGCGGACTGCGGGCCGCCCGAGGGCGCCGGCGACGCGTTCGTGGCGCGGCTCGACAAGAGCGATCCCGACGGGGTCGCGGCGTGCGTGACGCACGGGTCGAGCGGCCTTGACGAGGCGAAGGCGGTCGCGGCGGAGGGCGACCGCGTCTTCGTCCTGACGTCGCTCCAGGGCGGGCTGGACATCGGGTTCTCCAGCTACGATGGACAGACCCTCCTGGACCCGTGCAGCGGCGTCTTTGCGGGCCGTGAGGGCGCGCGTTTCTGGCCTCGCGATCTCCGTGTGGCCTCCGGCGACGCCTTCGTGATCGCCGATTTCGAGGGCCGAGTGAACGTGGGCTTCCCCGGCTTCGAGAGCGCGCTGCCGCCCGGCGGCGCGGCCTCGGACGGGATCGACGCTCTCCTGGCGTCGTTTCCGGCGTCGTGGATCTGCGATGGATGGAGCGCCGACGGGGCGGACGTCTGGTATCGACACCACTCCGCTCTCCCCGGCGATCAGCGCATGAGCGCCGTGGCGATGCACGAGGCGGGCGTTGTCCTGACCGGCTCGGTCGAGGGGCAGATCGATCTCGCCGGGGAGATCGTCTCCGCCGGAGAGGACGGCTTCGTCGCGCGCCTCGACAGGAGCGGCGCCGCCACGTGGGCCAAGCAGTTCGGGGGCAGCGGGGCTCAATCGGCGGAGGTCGTCGGCGTTGACGAGCTCGGAAACATCGTCGTGGCCGGGCACTTCGATCAGCAGATGAAGATCGATGACGTCGAGATCGGCGGGGAGGCCGGCGAGGGGGACGCCTTCCTCGCGCGGCTCCGGGCCACGGACGGCGAGGTCGAGTGGCTGGGCGCGCTCGGCGGCCCTGCGCTCCAGCGGATCCTCGCGCTCGCCGTCTCCGGAACGGACGTGTTCCTCGCAGGCACGTCCGGCGCCGACTTCGCGCTCCTGAACTGCCCTGTCGAGGCCGAGGGTGGTCAGCTGTTCGTCGCCAAGCTGTCGGTCTCCTCGCGCTGACGGCCGTCCGCCGGGCGCGGGCGGCTGCGCTCGATGCTGCCGCCGCCGCGCGAGAGCAGCGCCCGTGCGCAGGGCGCGATGACCTGAGCGAGCGCGCGCTCCCGGATCGCGCGCCGGTGCTGCGGGGAGAGCACGCCGAAGCCGAGCAGCGGGCCGCCATGGCTGGCCTCGCTCGGGGCCGGGAGCTCCGAGGAGGCCGCGGCGAGCTCGTCGATGACGGCGCTCGCGAGGGACGGTTCGCGGTCGAGGGCCCAGGCCGCGAACCGGAAGGCGAGCTCGGCGTGCCGCGTCTCGTCCTCGGCGATCTTCTCGAGCGCGCGCCGTACCGCGGGATCGGTCGCGTGGAGGGCGGCCTCTGCCGCCTCGATCGCGGCGATGGTCTCGCCGATGCACCCCTCGCGGAGGGTCGTCACGAGGATCTCGCGGGCGCCTTCGCCGCCGAGGGCGCCGTCGATGGCGAGCGGCCCTGGGCCGACGCCGCGGCCGGCGAACGCGCTGGCCAGCTCGAAGCACGTGCGCGCGTGGTCGGCCTCGTCGCCCATGGCCGCCTGCGCGGCACCGACGAGCTCCGGCGGCGCGCCGAGCGACAGGAGCTGCAGCGCGAAGCGCGCGAACGCGGCGATCGACGCGTGCTCGAGGAGGGCGGCGCGGGTCCAGTGCTCGGCGAGGGCCGCCCGTTGCTCGATGGACAGCTCGTCCAGGCGAGGCGGCGCGTCCGGAGCGGCGGTCCGCCAGTCGTCGCGCGCGGCGGGCTGCGCGGTGCGCACGACGCCTTCCACGAGGAACGGCCGGCCGATCGCGCAGATCTGCTCTGTGCAGGCGCGCCGCAGGGCCTCGAGCGAGCATTGCTCGTCCCCTGAGCAGTCCTGATCGCTGGCGCACTCGTCGGCGGGCGTCTGGCATGCGAAGGCGGTCCCGCCGCATCCAGGGTGCAGGACGTAGCTCGAGCAGAGCAGCCTTCCACAGTCCTGGTCGCTGGTGCACTGCGAGGGCACGCACCGCCCGACCGGATCGCCGCACAGGCAGATCTGCGCCTCGCCGCAGTCGGCGTCGGTCGTGCACCCGTACTGACAGAAGCACCCTGGAGCCACCTCGCCTCCGGTCATGACGTCGCAGTAGCCGTGTGGCTGCTCGGTGCAGTCGGCGTCGGAGGTGCAGTTCCCCGTCGCGCCGCTCGGGTCCGCGCAGGCCTTGGCGCGCGGGAGTGGGCTGGGACAGGTGACGACCTCCGCGCGGTGGATCCAGCCGTCGGCGCAGCGCACGTACCCGGTGTTCTGGTCCGCGACGACGATGGGCTCCGGATCGTCGCAAGCGAACGGAAACCCTTCCGGTGGCAGGCCGCCTGTGCTGCTGGAGGTGCCTTCGCCTGTGCTGCTGGAGGTGCCTTCGCCTGTGCTGCTGGAGGTGCCTTCGCCTGTGCCGCCGGAGGCGCCTTCGCCTGTGCTGCTGGAGGTGCCTTCGCCTGTGCCGCCGCCCGAGCCTTCATCGGCCATGACGTTTCCACCGCAGCTCAGCGCAGGCGCGATCGCCAGCACCGAGAGCAGCCTCGCACCCCAAGAGTCCATCGAGACGAGCAATCGCATGGTATGTCCCTCGTTCCAGGATCTTACCCGGGTTCGGCGCCGCGGTCGCGGGCGCCACGAGCGTCGTTGCCGCGTCCAGCGCGTCGTGCGAGCGTCGCGTGATGCGGGTGTTGATCGCGGGCGGGGGGATCGGCGGGCTGACGGCGGCCCTGAGCCTGCACGCGGCCGGCATCGATGCGTGTGTCGTTGAGGCCGCGCGAGAGATCAGGCCGCTCGGCGTCGGCATCAACCTCCTCCCTCACGCCGTGCGAGAGCTGACGGAGCTTGGCCTCGCCGATGCGCTGGTGGCGACAGGGATCCCGACCGCCGAGCTCGTGCACCACGATCGGTTCGGGGGTCGGATCTGGGGCCATCCGCGGGGGATCTCCGCCGGGTATCGCTGGCCGCAGGTGTCGATCCACCGTGGTGAGCTCCAGTTGACGTTGCTCGCGGCGGTGAAGCGGCGCCTGGGGGCCTCCAGCGTGCGCGTCGGGCTGGCGGTGGAGGGGTTCGAGCAGACGACGTCCGAGGTGCAGGTCACGGTGCGGGATCGGCGGACCGGTGAGCGCGACGTGGTCCCTGCGGACGTGCTTGTCGGGGCCGACGGCATCCACTCCGTGGTTCGCGCGCAGCTCCACCCGGCGGAGGGGCCGCCCAGGTGGAGCGGCATTCACATGTGGCGCGGCGTGACCGAGGGCGAGCCGTTCCTGGGGGGACGCAGCATGATCATGGCCGGCAGCAACCTGGCCGCCAAGTTCGTCGCTTATCCCGTCTCCCGCCGCGCGGAGCTCCGCGGCCGGGCCGCGATCAACTGGGTGGCGGAGGTGCGGCTGCACGAGGGGGCGGCGGTCGCGCCGGAGAGCTGGAACCGGCAAGGACGCCTGGAGGACGTGCTGCCCCACTTCGCGGCGTGGCGCTTCTCCTGGCTCGACATTCCGGCGCTCATCGCCGCGGCGCCTGTCCTCTTCGAGTATCCCATGATCGATCGCGATCCGCTGCCGTGGTGGGGCGCTGGCCGGGTCACCCTGCTCGGCGACGCTGCTCATCCCATGTACCCTGTCGGCTCCAACGGGGCCTCCCAGGCGATCCTCGATGCTCGCGTGCTGGCCTGGCACCTCGCCCAGACGAGCGCCCCCGAAGAGGCGCTCGCCGCCTATGAAGCTGCGCGCCGTCCGCCGACGAGCTCCCTCGTCCTCGCGAACCGAGCGATGGGCGCCGACCGGGTCCTCTCGATGGTGGAGCAGCGAGCGCCGGCGGGATTCGCCCGGATCGAGGACGTGCTGAGCAGCGACGAGCTCGAGGAGATGGGTCGCAGCTACACGGAGATGATGGGAACCGACGTTGAGGAGCTCAACGCCCGGCCGTCGTGGGGCGTCGGCGGGGGAGGGGAGGCGCCCGGAGAGCGGAACGGCTCCAGCTGATCGGCGCGGTTCCGGCGAGCCGGTGGCCGAAGCCCGCCACGCTCCGCTCGCAGCGCTGCAAGCTACGATTCCATCGCCGCAAGGTGCACGTTTGTCGCTGTAGGAAAAGCACATGAAATCAGGCAGGGACGTCCTTGGCTCACCTCCTGCAAGAGAGGCAAGCAGAGCGCCCGTGACGGTTTCCCCCCACCGTCGAATGGGCGCTCTGTTTTTTTGTGCTCCTGCCATAGGCGCCGGTGCGGGGGCACGATGAGTGTCTGGCTCGGCTCATGGGGCCTGGTGACCGTCCATGGCGGATGCGTTTTCGCCAGCTGGCCGCTTCGGGCGCTTTCTCAAGGCAGGCGGTGGAATCTATCCACCCTGTCGGTGACCGGCCCGACGACGACGACGCTCTGACCTCAACCCCGGTCGCCGCCGGTCGCCGCCTTCAACCCGGGTCGAGCAGAACTCCCGAGTTGAGCCGCTTTTCGTCGCCAGGGATTGGACGAACCACCATGGACGGATCTCGGCTCGGCCGCGGCCGCGACACAACCACGGTGCGGGCGTGACCCAAGGCCAGGCGGGGGGCACCTACAGGGCCCGCACGCGAAGACAACGTAGGAGAAGCGTCCGCAATAACCGCTCGTCCACACCCACGTCCCAGTCGAAGTCATGGCAAAGCGGCTTGATTCGCGTTTCGATATGGAATACTAAGATTTATGTATGCTACCTCGTAAGAATCTATATTCTTTCACCTCGAAAGACCCTTCGGCGTTCGGGATCCATCTCGCCGCTGCGGCGAGGGAGCACTCCGTCTATTTCGACGAGGGACTCGGCGTGCCGGTCGTACTCCGCGGAGCCGATGTGACCGCGGTGCTGCGCGACAGCGAGACCTTCAGCACGCGGACCTACGACACCGGGATCATGAAAGGGGCGCTCGTGACGCTTGGCGGTGAGGCGCACACGCGCATGCGGCGGCTCTTCAACGCGGTCCTCTCCCCACGCGTGATCTCCCGCTACGAGGAGGCGACCGTGACCCCGGTGGCGCGCAGGGTCGTGGAACGGCTCGTGCGGAAAGAGCGGGCGGAGCTTTTCGATGATTTTGCGATCTCGATGCCCATGGGCGTGACGAGCGCCCTCTTCGGGCTCCCGGAGGAGCGGATCGCCGAGAATGACGCGCTGATTCGCAAGATGATCCGCAGCGTCGTGATGCCGCAGGATCCCGTCGTCGTGGCCGAAGGGCGGAGCGCCCACGCCGCGATGGAAGCGCAGCTCCGGGAGATCGCCGAGCGCGAGGTGGCGCACCCGAGCGATACGCTGCTCGGCGAGATCGCGCGGGCGATCGTCGCGGAGGGGCTGGGCGGTGTGGAGGCGTGCGAAGGGGTCGTGCTCACGTTGATCCTCGGCAGCTACGAGACGACCAGCTGGATGCTGGCCAACCTGCTCGTGGCGCTGCTCGCCCACCCGGACGCGATGAACCAGCTGCGTCAGCAACCTTCGCTCCTGCCGCAGGCCATCGAGGAGTCGACCCGCTGGTGCAGCAGCGCGGCGGGCATCGTGCGGTTCGTCGAGCGTGAGGCGACGATCGGCGGCGAGACGCTGGCTGCGGGGACGATCCTCTACCTGTCGCTGATCGCTCGCCATTACGACGAGGAGATCTACCCGCGACCGGAGACCTTCGACATCCATCGACGACCCGTGGGGATGCTGAACTTCGGCGGCGGTCTGCACTACTGTGTCGGGGCGCCGCTTGCGCGGATGGAGGCGAGGGTCGGCGTGTCGCTCCTGCTCGAGCGCTTTCCGGCGCTGCGGGCCGATCCGACCGTGCAACCGACGTTCTCAACGGCGCCGCGCGGCGCGGCCGCGTTCGGACCTGACCAGATTCCGGCGCTGCTCGTGTAATTTTCGCGACCCGACCCTGGTTGGGGCCGGCCCGACCCAGGTTGACGCCGACCCTAACCCTAACCCTAACCCTGGCCGACCCAACCCTACCACCCTCCCCCCTGGCCGACCCAGGTTGGGTTCCGCGATGCCGACCCGGGACCCCGCCGCCCCCCGCCGCCCCGCTGCCGCTGCCGCTGCCGCTGCCGCTGCCGCTGGCCGCTGCTGCTGCTGCTGCTGCTGCTGCTGCTGCTGGCCGACCCAGGTTGGGTCCCGCCCCGCCGCCCCGCCGCCCCGCCCCGCCCCGCCGGCCGACCCAGGTTGCGACCCGACCACCCGGCGCGGCGACCCGACCCGTTGTGGACTCTACCCGGGTAGGGCGATCCGAGTGGCATGGCGGCCGCCACCCCTGGCGTAGGAGCCGCCACCTGCGGGGCGCGGCAATTTCTTGAAATGATTGACCGCGATCTCTGGCACAGCGTTTGTTGATGTGGACGGGCCATGAGCCACCCCCGCGAGATCGCGCCCGGCGCTACCTATATGATCACCCGGCGCGTCTTGCGTCGGCACCTGCTCTTTCGCCCCGACGCAGCCATCTCCCAGCTCTTGGTCTACGCCCTCGTGGTCTCGGCCCGGCGCTTCGGGATCGAGGTTCACGCGTTCTGCGCGATGTCAACGCATCTGCACCTAGTCGTGACGGACGTGAATGGAGTCCTGCCGCGTTTCTTGCAGTTCTTTCATCGTATTGTGGCGCTCGGGACCAAGGTGCTTCGCGCGTGGGAAGGACCGGTATGGGACCACGAAGCCACGAGCGTCGTGCGACTCCTGACGCGGGCTGCCGTGGTGGAAAAAGTAGCCTACGTACTCGCAAACCCTGTAGCCGCTGGCCTCGTCCGGCATGCGTGTGAGTGGCCGGGGGCAAAAGTCGATGTGAGCGAGCTCGGCTGCGGCGTGCTGCGAGCGGCGCGTCCCGTGGCGTATCTTGACCCGGAAAATCCACAGTGGCCCGAGGAAGTGTCATTACCTCTCGCGTTGCCGCCGGCGGTAGCGCAGGACGGCGTCGATGACTTTCGCCACGAGGTTGCCGCCGAGCTCAACGTACGGGAGGCGCAGGCCCATTCTGCCCTGCAGCAGCAGGGGCGTCGTTTTCTTGGTGCTGAGCGAGTCACCAAGATCTCCCCGTACGAGCGCGTAACGAGCTCTGAGGCGCTGGGTGAACGCAATCCGACCTTTGCAGTCGGCCGCGATCAGGGGGACGTACGACGAATCGCTGGCGCCGCTGTGCGGGCGTTTCGCGCGTCGTACCGCGCGGCGCTCGAACGGTGGCGCGCCGGGGCACGCAGTGTGGTATTTCCGGCGGGGACCTGGTGGATGTGCACGTTCCACGGCGCCAGCGCGAGGGACTTCGGGCTCACCGTGTAGATATCGGTGGCGAGCTTCACAGCGGCGCGGAATAGGAGCGGGCGGCTCCGACGGATCGTTGCCGTCTCATCGGAACATCCGTTTGGAGGAGCTGACGCGGGCAGGCGAAGTGTTCATAGGGCGCTGCGCGCACGCCTGCGAGTGCGGTGTCGATCGCGGATGGGTCGGCCCCGGGTGACGCTGACTGCGTTCCTCAGCGGACGCCGATAGTTCATCAGATCGTTGGATCTGGTGCGGTTCGCCGTGCAGAACGCATGCCTGGCATCCGTCGAGCCGGGTCGTCGCGGACAATACCGTTGCGGTCAACCCGGGTCGCGCATCCGACTTGTTCCGACTGTGAGCCCCGAGAAGGCCGCCGCGAAGCGGCGTCGGAAATCCGTGTCCACGATCAGCTTGTCGCGCAGCGTTCGGGACATTTCAACATGGTAGAACGGTGCGCTCATCTGACGCGACCAGCGTGCTTGCACGTTCGTGGCACCCCCCAACCTATTGATTTCGGTGGGGTAGGCGAGGACCTTTCCATCGTTGACGATCGCCCGTAGAGGGGCGAGCAGCCGGTCCAGCGCGGCGCCGTGCCCCACCGCGCTGGCGATAATGGCGGCATTCGGAGCCGAACGGTCTTGAAAGCCGTGCAGCTGCACGGTGGGCGTGCCGGGGAAGCTCTGGAGCAGCGCCCGGTGCACGGACAGGAAGAACGAACGCTCGGCGTGGGCTGCGTCCGCGAAGGCGAGCGACGCAATCAGCCGCTCTCGGGAAGCACGGTCACCTCCACGAGCGCTGCCGCCGATGCCCTGGGCGCCGTCCTGCGTGGTGTTGCCGTCGACGGCTTCATCACTGCCGTCCTCACCACCAGCGCCTTCCGTGCTCTCGTCACCATCCGCGGTGTGACCCGGGTTGCGCCCGCCCCCGACAGCGGCACCCGGGTTGGGGCGCCTCGCACCCAGGTTGGGTCGCTCGCCCAGGTTGGGTCGCCCGCCCCCCGCACCCAGGTTGGGGCGCCCGCCTTCTGCGCCGTCATCGTCCACGCTGGCGTTGCGTGGGTTGGGACCCCCGCCGTACCGGTGCGACGTATTCACGATCAGCGCGCGCGCCCGCTGCGCCTCGAAGATGGCCAGCGCGACGGGCAGCGTTCCCTGATCGAAGAACGTGTGCGGCGCCTCGACGATCAGCGGCACGGCCGCTCCTACGCGCAGCACGACCGCGGCTGCCCCGCGGCGACGCGTGCCGTCCTCGGACAACACCCACAGGTCGCGCCCGCGGACCGCCCGCAGCGCGAACCCCGGTGGCGCGGCCGGCGGCGGCTGCCGGTTCTGCGCGGCGAGCCCTGCCGCCGCGATCCATGCGGCGTACGTCACCTCCTCCGCGTCGTCCGGCGGCTCCGCGATGAGGTGGCGCCCGCCCTTGCGCAGCGGGGTGATCTCCTCGTCCAGCACCTCCTGCTCGCCGCTGTTGACCAGGACCGCCGTCACGGGCGCCTCCGCCGCTGCTCCCGGGTTCGGCGCCGCGCCCGGCGCGCTCCCGATGCTCCGACACCCCCCCTGCGAGCAGCCGGCGACCGCGAACAGCACCACACAGCCTGCGCTCTTCATGGTCGTCCTCGTCGTCGGAGCCTCGATGCCCTCCGTACTTTTCTCATGCTACGGCCTCGGAAGCCAGGATGACGCTCTGCGATAGCGCGTCCCGCATCGTCTCCTCGTCCTCTTCCGCTGCTTCCTCTGCCTTCCGGAGCGGGGGCGGTTTGCGCTAGTAGCACCGCATGCCTCGTTCCTTCGAGCCCGTGAAGGCACCGCCGCTCCCCGAGCAGGCCGGTCGTACGTTTCCGCGCATGGTCGAGCTGATGCAGCGGCTCCTCGCACCCGACGGATGTCCTTGGGATCGCGAGCAGAGCTTCGCGACGCTCAGGCGCTACGTGCTCGAGGAGGCGTGCGAGGTCATCGACGCCATCGACGGCGGCGACCGCAAGGAGCTGTGCGCCGAGCTCGGCGATCTCTTGCTCCAGGTCGTCTTCCAGGCCGAGCTCGCCCGGGCCGAGGGGGCGTTCGGGCCGGACGACGTGATCGCCGCGATCTGCGAGAAGCTCGTGCGGCGCCACCCCCACGTGTTCGCGAACGAGAGCGCCGAGAACGCCGACGAGGTGCTTCAGAACTGGGAGCGCATCAAGGCGGACGAGCGGGCGAGGCAGGGGAAGGACCGCGGCGTGCTCGGCGGCGTTCCCCGCAGCCTGCCGGCGCTGACCCGGGCGCAGCGGGTAGGCGAGAAGGTCGCGCGCGTGGGGTTCGATTGGCCGGACGCGCGGGGCTCGCGCGCGAAGGTGGACGAGGAGCTCGGGGAGCTCGATCGGGCCCTCGACGGCGGCGATTCCGCCGCGATCGAGGAGGAGCTCGGGGACGTCCTCTTCGCGCTCGGGAACCTGGCGCGCCACGCCGGCGTCGACGCAGAGGGGGCCCTGCGTCGGACGATCGACAAGTTCACCCGGCGCTTCGATCACGTCGAACGGCGGGTCATTGAGCGGCACGGCGGCTGGCCTGTCAAGGCGTCCCACGACACGCTCACGCTGGAGGAGCTCGACGGCTACTGGGACGAGGCCAAGCGCGCGGAGCGGCAGACCTGACCGCGGCGCGCGGACGGTCTTGGCGAGATGCGCGCCTGGGAGATGCTGGCAGCATCCGGCGTCACGCATGCGACCTCTCCAGGCGGCCAACCCCGGGCGAGCGGCGCTCCGACGGCGTCGAGACCGACGCGACGCTGCTGGCCTTCGGAGCGGTCAAGTAGGCGCCATCGCATCAAAATACGGCATGATCATGACGAAATTCACGTAGACATTTCGAATTTGTCGCGTCAATCTGTCGTTTTGTGCCGCCGCTCTCCGAAAGGGTCGTCGGCTCCTCCATCCCGATAGGCGCGTCCTCAAGGTTCTTGCGCCTTTCACGAGGCGGCCCACGGCTTGCTATACGCCCGGGCAGCCATGGCAAACCGCTCCTCCGCCAGGTCGCTCCACGTTGCCGTCGTCGCGGACAATCCCGAGACGATCGACGCGCTTCATGCCTACTTCAGCCAGGCCGGGGTCGCGTCGAACGGCAAAAGGACATTGAACGACGCGAACAGGATGGCGCCCGCGGCGACCGCCCTGGTTCTGTTTCCCGACGACTTCGATCCCGGCGACATCGTGACGTTCATCACGTCGCTGCGGAGCGCGCGACCGAAGCTCCTCATTCTCCTCGTGACAAGCACACCACAATCCTTTCGCTCCGCGCTGGGACCAGACGGCCACTCCTTGCCGCCCATGGTGCTGCCGAAGCCGGCGTTTGGCTGGACCATCCTCGACGCTCTTCGTGCGCGCGCTCATTCGGAGTCCATATGACTGCTTCAACAATTCGCCGGAATTCACCGCCTGATGGCGCAGCCCGACGCGCCAGCGGACGTCGCGCGAGGACAGCAAGGTGACGGGATCTCTGCTCCTCAGCGTGCCCGTGCTGCTCGTCGGGGCGGCGCTCTCGCTGGGCCTGCGCTCGAACGGCGCGCGAGGCGCGGCCGCGATCGCCTCGCAAGCGATGGCCGCCGCCCTCGTGCTCGCGAGGGCCGTCCCCATCCTTCGAGGCGGCGAGGCTCTCGAGATCGTGTGGCGCTGGCCGACGCCCATCGACAGCATGGCGTTTCGCGTCGACGCGCTCGGAGCGTTCTTCCTCGCGTGGTCCCTTCCGATGACGCTGCTCGGCACGATCTACGCCGTCGGATACCTTCGCCCCTACTTCGATCGAGGGAGGAACGGCGGCCCACACTTCGCTCTCTTGAACATGGTCGCCCTGTCCTTCGTGCTGATCTACTCGGTGCAGAACGCCCTCGTGTTCTTGCTGGGATGGGAGATCGCCGCCCTCGCAGCGTGGCTGCTCGTCATCTGGGATTACCGCAACCAGAAGATCCGCTTTGCCGGCTTCAACTATCTCATTTCAACCCATGTCGGGCTCTTCGTCCTCGTCGCGGCGTTCATGCTGCTCCACAGCAAGACCGACTCCATGGACTTCGCCGTGTTCGGCGAATTCCTGTCGAGCCAGGACCCGACGCGGGGGACGCTCTTCCTGCTCCTCGGGGTGTCGTTCGCGCTGAAATCCGCGTTCTTTCCGTTTCACACGTGGCTTCCCCGAGCCCACTCCGCGGCGCCGGCGCACATCTCAGCGCTCATGTCAGGCGTGATTCACAAGGCCGGCCTCTTCGCCTTCCTCCGCTTCACGCTGCTCATGGGACGACCCGACGAGTGGATGGGATGGAGCGTGCTCGGCTTCGGCGCGCTCTCCGCGTTCTTCGGCGTCCTCTCCACGTCAGCCGAACGCGATCTGAAGCGCCTGCTCGGGTACTCGTCGACCGAGAACGTCGGCATCGCAGCGATGGGCATCGGGGTGGGATACCTGGGATGGACCTGGGGAGTCCCCGCGCTGACCCTGTGCGGCTTCGGCGGCGGCCTCCTGCACATCCTGAATCACGCGCTGTTCAAGTGCCTCCTGTTCTACGCGGCTGGAGCGATCTACCGCGCTGCGCACACCGTCGATCTCGAGCGGCTCGGCGGGCTCGCGAAGCGCCTCCCGCGGACGGCCATCCTCTTCCTCATCGGATGCCTGGCCATCTCCGCGCTCCCACCGCTCAACGGCTTCGTCAGCGAGTTCCTGATCTACGCAGGGCTCCTCGCGGGGCGCGCGCCTTCCAGTCAAGGCAGCGTGGTGACCATCGCAGCGGCGGCGGCGCTGGCCTTCGTCGGCGCGGTGAGCGCGCTGTCGATGACGCGGGCCTTCGGTCTCACGTTCCTCGGTGCGCCTCGGGAGCCAGGGCTCCACGTCGGCGAGGACGCGCCGGGTTCGATGCTCTGGCCCATGGTGGTTCACGCCGCGTTCGTGGTCGCCATCGGCGTAGCTCCAGACCTGGGCATCGCGGCGATAGGCGCCGCGCTGAGGCTCTTTCCCATCGAGTCCAGCGCGAGCACGCTGCCAGCCCTGCTCACCCCGCTCGCATGGGCGAGCCGCGCGCTCGCCGGCGCCTTGATCGTCGCCGGCGTGATCGGCTGGCGTCGAGGTCTGGCGGCGCGGCGGAGCGTCACATGGGGGTGCGGAACCACCGCCACCTCCTCTCGCATGCAGTACACGGGGAGCTCATTCTCCGAGCAATTCACGCGCATCTTCGCATCATTCTTGCCGTCGCTTCGGAGGGAGCGGCTGCCCGAGGGGCCATTCCCGCAGCAGCCCGGCCATCTCTCAACACACCACGTCGACGCCGTCGAGCGACGCATGTTCGAGGTGCTCGGGCACGGAGAGAGCTTCATCGCTCAAGCTTTTGAGCGCATCCCGGAACAGCCGCGCTTCGCGTTCTCCGCAGGGTTCGTCGCGCTCGTCATCATCGGAGCGATCGTGATCGGAGGGGTCGGCCGATGATGATCACCCGCCTCGCGAACGTCGCCGCGCTCGTCGTCATGCCGTTCGTCCTCACCGGCGTGATCAACCGCGTGAAGTCGCTGTGGTCCGGACGCAAGGGACCGCCGGTCCTTCAGCTGGCCCATGACGTGAGGCGACTCTTCCGGAAATCGTCTGTCTACAGCACGACGACGACACCGCTATTCCGGATCGCGCCGTACGTGTTCCTCGCAACCGCGGTGGGCTCCGCCCTCATCGCGCCCCTTCTCGGTTCGACGCCCGTCGCGTCGTTCGAGCTCGATTTCGTGTGGTTCGCGTACGTGTGGGGGCTCGGCCGCGTCGCCGTCATGCTCGCCGCGCTCGACACGGGGAGCTCGTTCGAGGGGATGGGCGCAGCGCGGGAGGCCGTGTTCTCGTCGCTCCTCGAGCCTGCGCTGTTCCTCGTCACCGGCGCGCTCAGCTTCGTTGGGGGCCGACGAACCTTGCACGAGGCGCTGGCGCCGCACCTCCACGCCAGCGCGTCCGCGTTCGTCTGGGGCGCCGCGGTCGTGGCGATGTTCATCGTGCTTCAGGTCGAGACGGCGCGCATGCCCGTCGACGACCCGACGACCCATCTCGAGCTCACGATGGTGCATGAGGTCATGATCCTCGACCACAGCGGCCCGGATCTCGCGTGCATCCACCTCGGCTCCGCGATCAAGCTCTTCGTCGGCGCGTCGATCGTCGCGACGCTCCTCAACCCGTGGGCGGGCTCCGGCGGCGCGGCCTGCGCCGCCGCGAACCTCGCCCTGACCCTTGCGGCCGGCGTCGTGATTGGCACGATCGAATCCCTTGTCGCCCGGCTGAAGCTACGCGCTGTTCCCCAGTACATCGTCGTCGCGCTCGCCGCCGGCGTCGTCGCGCTCCTCGCGACCGTGTGGCGGGTGGGGGGGGCCGAATGAGCCCTCTCTTGAATACGCTGCTCGGCGTGCTGCTCATCCCCCTGTTCGTCGCGACCTGGCGGACGAGCCTGCTCGGCCTGTCCTGTCAAGGGTTCTTGATGGCGTGGGTGGCGTACCGCCTGAATCCAGAGCTCGACGCCGTGAGCGACTGGGTCACCCTGGGCGATTTGGTCCTCCTGCGCGGGCTCGCCGCGCCGATCGCGCTCTACCGCGTGCTTCGATCGCAGAACGCGCCCAGGCGCAACGACGTCATCTCGCCGAACCTGCTCTCCTGGACGATCGCCCTCGGCATCGTCCTCCTCGCCTTCAACTTCTCCGAATCGCTCGTCCCCGAGCACGGGGAACGGCGAACACTCGTCGCGGTGGCTGCGGCTGGGGTGCTGCTCGGCTTCCTGGTGCTATCGACGCAATCCGGTCCGTTCAGCCAGATGGTGGGTGCTCTCCGCATCGAGAACGCGATCGCCCTGTTCGAGCTCAGCGGTGCGCATGAGCATGACATGCTCGCCATTCAGCTCGGTCAGGTCGCCGTCGTCGCGGTGACGATCGCACTCTATCGCTGGTATCTCAAGATGCTCGACGCGAGCACCGTCGCGCAGCCCGAGAGCCCCGTGGAGGGGCCCACGCTATGAGCTCGATCGCCCTCGTCCTGTTTCCTGCGCTGGCGTCCGTGGCGCTCATCGCGCGCGCCGCCCGCGAACGAGCCGCGCTGGTCCTGGTCGGCGCTTCTGCGATCACAACCGCCCTCGCGATCATGGGAGCCGCGACGCCCCCCGACGTCCCGGCCTCTCTCGGGGGGTTCTTTCGCATGGACGCGACTTCACGGCTCTTCATGGCCGTCGTGGACTCGATCTTCCTCGGCATCTCCTTTTACGTGATGCATCGGTTGTACACGACCCCGGCGCTCCGCCAGGACGTCGCGCGGTTCGCGCGGCTGGCTCTGTTGTTCCTGGCTGCAGCGAACACCGTGCTGCTCGCGAATCACCTGGTGTTGCTCTGGATCGCCCTCGAGGCGACCACCCTCGCGGCCGCGCCCCTCATCGTGCGACCCGGCATCCCCGCTTCTCATCGAGCGTCATGGCGCTATTTGCTCTTTTCGTCCGTCGGGCTCGGCGTGCTCCTCATCGGCCTCATCTGCCTCGGGCGCGGGCTCGAGTCCGGCGGCCAGGCTCCGACGTTCTTCCTCGATCGCCTCCTCGCGCCTTCTGCGATCCCGGTGAACAACTGGACGAAGCTCGGGGCCGCGCTGGCGCTCCTCGGGCTGGGCACCAAGCTCGGCCTCGCGCCGATGTACAGCTGGCTTCCGGAGGCCTACGACGAAGCCCCGCCGGCCGTCGCGGCGCTCCTCGGCGCCATCCAGTTCAACTGCGTCCTCGTCGCGCTCTTCCGCGTCGTTCAGGTGCTCCGACCGACCCACGCGGCGCTCTTGGAAGGCGAGCTCCTCACGATGGGCATCGCCTCGGTCGTCGTGTCGACGGTCGGCATCATCGCGACGCGCAACCTGAAGCGGCTCATCGCTTATGCGTCGATCAACCACGCCGGAGTGATCGCGATCGGCCTCGGCGTCGGCAAGTCGGCGTCCTACGGACTTCTGCTCTACGTCCTGAGCAACGCCTTCATCAAGGCGCTCCTCTTCCTCACGGCGGGCACGATCAAGGCTCACTATCACACCAAGGACACGCGCGCGATATCGGGCCTCATCGAGGACCTCCCGTACAGCGGCGGGTTCCTGATGGTCGGCACCTTCGCGCTGCTCGGCTTCCCCCCGTTCGGTAGCTTTCTCGGAGAGCTTCTGATCCTGTCGGCCCTTGTCGGCTCAGGGCAATTGCTCGTCTTCGCCGCCTTCTGCGTGCTGATCACGATGACGTTCGTGGCGACGGGACGAGCGGTGTTTCCGATGATCTGGGGTGAACCCACGAGGCAGCGCAGCTGGCCTCGGCAGACGCTGCCGGTCGCGCTGCCCAAGCTCGGGTTCCTCGTCGCGCTGGTCGTGCTGGGCGTCTACATCCCGCCGCCCATCAACTCGCTGCTCGCACAGGTGGCTGCGTGCTTGGAGGGGCCGTGAAGGAATCGATGACCGTCCACCAGGTCGCCGTCGGCGCGATCCCGAGGCTCGAGCCGGGACCGTGGCGCGACGAGCTCTTGAAGCAGCTCCGCGCGGACATGCGTGTGGTCACGCTGTATGGCAAGCGCGACGGCGACCGTGTCGCGGTCACGGCGGTTCTTCAGGCGTCAGACCGGTCCCTGCACGTCTCGAGGACCGAGGTGGCCGCGGAGCGCGGGTACCACGAGATGACGACGGAGCACGCCGCGCTCCACTGCTTCGAGCGCGAGCTCCACGAGCAGACCGGCGTGCGAATCGCCGGACATCCGTGGCTCAAGCCGATCCGCTACGAGGGGCAGGAGCAATCGGCGATGAACGCGCACCCGTTTTACAAGATTGAAGGGAAGGAGGTGCACGAGGTCGCCGTCGGCCCCATCCACGCCGGGGTGATCGAGCCCGGCTCCTTTCGCTTCATGTGCCTCGGGGAGCAGGTGCATCACTTGGAGATCCATCTCGGTTATCAGCACCGTGGCGTCGAACGCCGCCTTCTCGAGCGTGACCCGCGGAGCCTGACCCCGCTCATCGAGACCATCGCGGGAGATACCAGCGTCGCTCACGCATGGGCGCACTGCTCCGCCCTCGAGAGCCTCGCGGGATGCCGGCTGGACATCGAAATCGAGCTCGCCAGGGCGGTCGCCCTCGAGCTCGAGCGGGTCGCGATGCACCTGTCGACGCTCGCCGGGATGGCGGCGGACATCGGATTTCTGCAGGGAGCGACGACGTACGGCCGACTCCGAACCACGGCGATCAACACGATGATGCGGCTATGTGGCAGCCGCTTCGGCAAAGGAGCGCTCCGTCCAGGTGGAGTCCGGATGCGGCTGCCGCCGGAGACGCTGCCTGATATTCGGGCGAACCTCGACCTGCTTCAAGCAGATCTGCCGATCATCGACGATTGCTTTCTCATGGCACGAACGGTTCAGCACCGTCTGCGTTCCACGGGAACGTTGACGACCGCACAAGCGCGGGAGCTCGGGCTCGTCGGACTGGCCGCGCGCGCCTCGGGGATCGAGATCGACGCGCGCCACCTCACGGAGCAAGGGGCGTACAGCGTGGTGCCCATCCAGCCCGCCGTCTTGCTGGACGGCGACTGCTGGGCGCGTGCACGTGTCCGCATCGCGGAGATCGAAGCGTCCCTGTCGTGGATGTCGACCGTCATCGCGCTCTACGCGAGCTGGGAGCGCCCGCGGCTGTCGATCGGCGAGCTCGAGCCGGACCAGCTCGCCATTTCGCTCGTCGAGGGCTTTCGGGGGGAAGTCGTCCACTGCATCGAGACCGGCGCGCACGGTGAGGTGGTCCATTACAAAGTCCAGGATCCATCGCTCCGCAACTGGATGGGCCTCGCCCTCGCGCTGCGCGGCAACGAGATCTCGGATTTCCCGATCTGCAACAAGAGCTTCGACCTCTCCTACTGCGGGAACGATCTATGAGCATGTTCTTGTCGCTCCGTGTACGTGCCTCCCAGGGCACGCAGGCCATCGCGGATCTCCGCAAGGCAACGCCGACCGGGTTCCGCGGTCGCCCGAGGATCCGTCGCGACCCCTGCGCGGCCGGCTGCAGCGCGTGCCGTGACGCGTGCCCGACCCAGGCCATCCGGCTGGCCCCGGTGACGCTCGATCTGGGCCGCTGCGTCTTCTGCGACGCCTGCGTGGAGGGCTGCCCCGAGGCGAAGATCGAGTTCACGCCGGAGCCAAGGATGGGCGGGAACGAGCCCCTTGATCTCACGGTTCGCGAGGGTGAAGAAGAGGTCGTGCGGGTCCGCGCCTCCGCGGCGTTCTCGAGGTTGTTCGGGCGGTCTCTGAAGATGCGCCAGGTCTCGGCCGGCGGCTGCAACGCCTGTGAGCTCGAGCTGAACGCCGTCACCAACGTCAACTTCGATGTGCAGCGGTTCGGGATCGAGTGGGTGGCTTCTCCGCGGCACGCCGATGCGCTCGTCCTGACAGGTCCGCTCACGCGCAACATGAAGGACGCGGTTCAACTGGCCTGGGATGCGATGCCCGAGCCGCGGTTCATCGTCGCCGTGGGGGCCTGCGCCATCTCCGGGGGGCTCTACGACGGCGCCGCGGGCGTCGACCGCGGCTTCCTGGAGAGCGTTGGCCCTTCACTCTACGTCCCTGGATGCCCGCCGCACCCGCTCACCTTCGTGAACGCGATACTCGATCTGCTCGGGATCGCGTGATGCGCAACGGTGCGTCGCGCGCCGTCGTGGTGATCAGAGCTCGTCCGCACGTAGACCCGGACCGGCAGCCACGAGGCGCGCCTTTCGCCACATCCGCAGGACGTTCGGGAGCTCCCGATCGACGCGGACTTCGTCATAGCTGTCCGGTACCCGCCCGCCGAATCCGTTGTACGTCAGGAGATAGGTGCCGAGCGGCGCCTCGTCGAGGAGCTCTTCGGCGGCCGCAATGTCGCGCTGGTATCGATCGACGCCCAGCTCGACGTCTTCATCGAGGTGGTCTTCTCGTCCGAAGAGATTCTCGCCGAACGGGTTGAAGAAGTAGTAGGCGTCCGCGCGAGGAACTTCCGCCCTCCCCAGGGCGGCCTCGACGAAACAAGCGCGGTCCTCGATCTCGAAGACCCGCGCGAGGCTGCGCGCCGCCACGACGAGCCGAGGCCGCTGCTCGATCCCCGTGAAGTGGCTGCGCCCCGCCAGCGCCGCCGCCACGCAGAACTTGCCGGCGCCCGACCCGACATCGACGACGGTGCGAACGTCGAGCTCGTCCAGCCACTGGGCCGCGCGGACAGCGACCTCGATCGGCGTCCAGAACTGAGCGGAGACGCGGCGTAGCTCGTCAGGAAGGAAGCGGTCGAAGTCGTGATTTCTGGGGCTGCGCCCCGCTCGCAGCGCCGCCGCGACGGCACCTGCCAGTGGTCCGGCCGCGCGGCCGTCTACGGAGGAATGGCTTTTGTCGCGGCAGATGTTCGCCGCCGATGGTTTGATATGGTCTTCCACGAGTTCTCCCAGTTCGGCTCAATGTAGCGAATCGTGCAGCCGCTTGACGAGCGATCGGTGCTCGGTCAGCAGCGCCGCGGGGAGTCGATCCGCGAACTTGCGAAGGAACTCGAGGACACCGTCGGCCTCCCTCAACCACGCGCCGCTGTCGACCGCGAGCAGCTGGAAGAGCGCGTCATTCGAGAGGTCCATCCCGGTCAGATCGATTCCCCGTTCATGCGGAAGCAGGCCAATTGCAGACTCGCGCGCGGTCGCCGTGCCCTCGACACGCTCGAAAATCCACTTGAGGACGCGGATATTGTCGCCGAACCCGGGCCACAGCATGCGCCCGTCGTCCCCCGTCCGGAACCAGTTGACATGAAAGATTTTCGGCGGACGACTGAGTCCCTTCCCAACGGCTATCCAGTGCGCAAAGTAGTCGCCCATATTGTACCCGCAGAAGGGGAGCATCGCCATGGGATCGTTTCTGAGGACGCCGACGGCGCCGGTCGCCGCGGCGGTCGTCTCGCTCGCCATGGTCGCGCCGACGTAGACGCCGTGACGAAAGCTCCGCGCTTCGTAGACGAGAGGGGCGAGCTTCGATCGGCGCCCCCCGAAGAGGATGGCCGAGATCGGCACCCCCGTGGCGAGATCGAAGGAGCCTGCCGCGCTGGGACACTGCCGCAGCGGGACGGTGAAGCGCGAATTGGGGTGCGCGGCAGGAGACGTCGCGGAGCCGTTCGTCCACTTCGCGCCGCGCCAATCTTCGATGACCTCATGCTCGTCGAGCCGGGACATCCCCTCCCACCATACGCGACGGCCCGCGCGCAGCGCGACGTTCGTGAAGATCACATCGTGCGTGAGCGACTTCATCGCATTCGGGTTGGTCTTGAGGCTGGTCCCTGGTGCGACGCCGAACATGCCGTTCTCCGGGTTGATGGCCCAGAGCCGTCCGTCGCTGCCAGGGTGCATCCAGCAAATATCGTCACCGACCGTCTCGACCTTCCACCCGGGGAGCGAGGGGACGAGCATCGCCAGGTTGGTCTTGCCGCACGCGCTCGGGAAGGCAGCCGTGACATAGTGCGTGCGCCCCTCCGGGCTCGTCAAGCCGAGGATGAGCATGTGCTCGGCGAGCCAGCCTTCCGCGCGCGCTTGCGCGCTCGCAATGCGCAGCGCATGGCACTTCTTGCTGAGCAATGCGTTGCCGCCATACCCCGAGCCGATGCTCCAGATCTCGAGGGTCTCGGGAAAATGGACGACGAAGCGCCTGTCCGGCGAGAGGTCCCCGAGGCTGTGAATGCCACGAACGAAGCTCTCCGCAGCGCCGAGGGGACCGAGCGCCGCGCGGCCCATGCGCGTCATGATCCGGAGATTGAGAGCGACGTACGGGCTGTCGGTAAGCTCGACCCCGACGCGGCTGAAGGGCGACCCCGCGGGGCCCATCAGGTACGGCACCACGTACATCGTCCGGTCCTTCATCGCGCCTGCGAAGAGGGACCACACGCGCGTCTGCGCCTCCTCTCGGCTCATCCAGTGGTTCGTGGGCCCCGCGTCCTCCTGTCGTGGCGTGGAGATGAAGGTGAGGTGCTCCGTCCTCGCGACGTCCGTCGGATCCGAACGATGCAGGAATGAACGAGGGTGGGTCCGTGGATCCAGCTCGATGAACGAACCGGAGAGCGCCATGTCGCGCTCGAGGGTGGTCCGCTCCTCCTCGCTGCCGTCGCACCAGCGGATGCGTGCGGGTCGCGTGTGTTCGGCGATCGCCTGGACCCACGCGCGGAGCGCGCGGTTCGTCGTGGGAGCTTCGTTCATGGTCCTGGCCACAGCAGAATCCGTGCCGGAGCGCGGGCTGGCCGTGAACCGCGCCAGGAGCACTCGAAGCGGCGCGCCTTCTCGGCATTTCCAAGGCGAACAGCCGACGAGTTTCGCCAGTCGAGCGGCGACGTGGATCGCCGGAGCCGATCTCGCGCTCGGGCTTGCAGGTTGCGACCAGATCGCGCAATATTTCTCGCGTGGGAGAGCGAAAACGACGACCTGACGTGGTGTTTGAGCCGATCATGCGCTCGCACGCCATGAAGAAGGCGGACCAGATCCTTCGCGCCGTCGCCGCGAAGGACGTCACCCTGACGCTGATCGGCGAGAGCGGCTCCGGCAAGGAGGTGCTCGCGAGGCGCGCGCACGAGCTTTCGGAGCGTCGGCGGGGGCCGTTCGTGCCCATCAATTGCGCGGCCATCCCCGACGCGCTCTTTGAAAGCGAGCTCTTCGGTCACGAGCGCGGCGCGTTCACCGGGGCAAGCGAGCGAGCGAAGGGCAAGGTCGAAGCGGCCGAGCGGGGCACGCTCTTGCTCGACGAGATCGGTGATATGCCGATGCCGATGCAGGCGAAGCTCCTGCGATTCCTCGAAAACCGCCGGTACATGCGCGTCGGCGGCGCGACGAAGATCGAGGCGGATGTGCGGTTGATGTTTGCCACGCTACGGCCCCTCGATCAGGAGGTGCGCGCGGGTCGTTTTCGCGCCGACCTGTTCTATCGAATCCAGGGCATCACGCTCAATGTCCCCGCTTTGCGTGAGCGGCGCGCTGATATCGCGCCCCTGCTGAATCAGTTCACCGCGCAGCACTCGGCGCGACACGGGGTTCGCCCGCCGAGGTTCAGCCGGCAGGCCAAGGCGCTGCTGCTCCGTTACAACTGGCCTGGCAACGTGCGCGAGCTCCGGAACGTCGTGGAGACGCTCTGCCTGCTCCGGGATGGGCGGCAGGTGCGCGTGGCCGATCTGCCCGAGAGCGTCCGTTCGCTGGTCGTGCCCGAAGAACCCGCCGCGGGCGTGTCGCGCGCCAGCACCTCGCCCGCGCTCGACCTGGACGACGGATTGGAGTCGCTCATCCAGCAGATCGTCGAGGCGGCGCTGGAGCGCGACGGGGGCGACAAGGTCAAGGCGGCGGCGCGACTTCGGATCAGCCTGAGGACGGTGCAACGCTACGTCGCAGCGGGGCGCGTGCGGGTGCCGAGCGGGCCTGTCCGCGGAGAGCAGAGGGCGGCGAAGAAATGAGCCGGCCGGCCCGGCCGACTACCTACGTTGGGGCTGCCCGCAGGTCGCGGTAACGACCGGAGCCACCGAGGTTGCGTTACCACGTCTCGCTGGGCTCACTCGCGTACAGCTATCAGAACGAAGCGCTCGCGCACGCGCGCCTCGTTCGACTCGTGACGGACGTGGATCTCATACCGGCCCGGCTGGGCCACGGCCACGCCGAGCGGCGTGTCGCCGCGGTAGCGCGTCAGCCTGTGCGAGCAGCGTTCCTGCCGGCAGTGCTGCTCCAGCGACCCACCTTCGCCGTCAGGCAACCGCACGCGCACGTGCTCCGGCACCTCGATCTGGACCACCGCCGGCTCGTCCGCGTGGCCGTGGGTCAGCAGATCGAGGTGCGTCCACGCGTGCCCTTCGTCGGGCAAGGCGACGGCACGCTCCTCGGATCGCTCGATCGCCGGAGAGCACGCGCCCCTGTCGCCCGCCACGAGGACGGCGGCCGTCAGCGCAGCGAGCGCCGGGGCCGCGATGAACGCCCTCCGCCTCCAGCGGTTGCTCGCCCGCTGCGAGCGCGCGCCGCGGGCCGCCGCCGGGCGCTCCGGTCGCTCGGGGAGCTTGCTCAGGGCGCGCTCGACGAGCGCATCGGAGGGGCTCATCGAGCGCAGCGCCCGCATGCTCGCGGCGAGATCCCGCGGGATCGGAGGCAGATCGTCGTCGCGCTCGCTCACGTCGAACCCTCCCGCTCCGCGACGACGTGCGGCGCGGCCAGACGCTCGTAGGCGTCGCGCAGCCGCGCGCGCCCGCGGGCGTGGCGGCTCTTCACCGTCCCCTTGGGGATCCCGAGGAGCTCGGCCACGCTGTCATACCCGACTTCCTCGATGTCGCATAGCACCACCACGGTGCGGAATTCCTCCGGCAGCTGCTGGAGGCACGCAAGGAGCACCCCGGTGTCCTGGCTCAAGATCGCGGCCGCCTCCGGGCTCGAGAGCTCGGTGCGAGGGAGGATGCCGAGCGCGTCGGTGCACACCTCGACGAGCCGATCGAGCAGGCTGCGGCGCCGCGCCTCGGTCCGGTAAGCCTCCAAGTACTCGTGCCGAGCGATCCCGCAGAGCCAGACGCCGAGGTCGGAGCGTCCCTCGAAGGACGCCGCGTGCAGGTAGGCCTTGAGCAACGCGTTCTGGAACAGATCGTCCGCCTGATCTCGCGCGCCGCAGAGCGAGGCGCAGAATCGATAGAGCCGAGGGAGCACCGGGCGCACCGCCGACTCGAACTCCGCGCGCGATTCGCCGAGGGGGGGTCGCGATTCGGTCATGAGGGCCGCTCGAGCATCTAGAGCGTCGAAGGCCGGAACTCTAGCGTGGAATGGACGGAGGGGTAGCGCCCGCTGCTCGCGCCACGAGGGGGCGAGCGACGTCACCCCGAAGGAGGAAGAACTGTCCATCGGCCGCCCTGGGACGGAACGGATCCGCGCCGAGGTTCCTGGGGGCCGTACGAAATCGTCACCCCGAGCGGGAACCTCCGACCGACTGGTCCCGTCCTGGGCCGTGTTCTGACGAACAGCGGGCCCACATGGTGCCCCAACTCCAAGGCGAGCACCGCATGTCCAATCCGAACATTCCGAGGGCGTCGACGTCCTCGGCGTCCACATGGAGGAACGACCTGGTTTCAGGGTTCCTCGTTTTCTTGATCGCCCTGCCGCTCTGCCTGGGCATCGCCATGGCGAGCGGGTTCCCCCCCGTCGCGGGCGTGCTCACCGCCGTCGTCGGTGGCATGGTCGCCACCTGGCTCGGCAGCGCGCCGCTGACCATCAAGGGGCCCGCCGCGGGCCTCATCGTCATTGCGCTGGGCGCCGTTCAGGAGCTCGGCGGTGGGGACAACGCCGTGGGCTACCGCCGCGCGCTCGCCTGCATCGCCGTCGCCGCGGTGACACAGATCGTCTTCGCCCTGGTGCGCGCGGGCACGCTCGGCGACTTTTTCCCCTCCTCGGTGGTCCACGGCATGCTGGCGGCCATCGGGATCATCATCTGCTCGAAACAGGTCCACACGCTCGTCGGCGTCACGCCTGCGGCGAAAGACCCGCTCCACCTGATCCTGGAGATCCCGCGCAGCCTGCTGCGCCTGAACCCCGAGATCGCCTCGATCGGCGTCCTCTCGATGATCCTCCTCTTCGGCTATCCCGTGGTCGCCAAGAGAGCTCGCTGGATGCAGAAGATCCCCGCGCCGATGCTGGTGCTGGCGCTGTCCGTGCCGCTCGCCTATCTCTTCGATCTCGAGCACGAGCACACATACTCGCTCGCGGCGACCCACACGACGTACGCGATCGGGCCGAGCTTCCTCGTCAACCTGCCGGGCAACCTCATCCAGGCGATCGTCTTCCCGGACTTCAGCCACGTCGGCACGCCCGCGTCCATCAAATATATCGTCATGTTCTCGCTGGTGGGCAGCATCGAGTCGCTCCTGTCCGCGAAGGCCGTCGACGCGCTCGATCCCGCGAAGAGCCGCTCCGACCTCGACAAGGATCTGCTGGCCACGGGCGTGGGCAACCTCATCGCGGGCCTGCTCGGCGGGCTGCCGATGATCTCCGAGATCGTTCGCAGCTCCGCGAACATCGGCTACGGCGCGAAGAGCCGGTTGTCCAACTTCTTTCACGGGATCTTCCTCCTCCTCTTCGTGGCCTTCGCGCCGGGCCTCATCCACCGGATCCCCCTCGCCGCGCTCGCCGCCATGCTCACCTTCACGGGGGTCCGCCTCGCGTCGCCCAAGGAGTTCGCGAAGACGCTCCGCATCGGCAGGGAGCAGCTCGTCATCTTCGCCGCCACGGCCGCAATGTGCATCGTCTCCGATCTGCTCGTCGGCGTCGCGGCCGGCATCGCCGTGAAGCTGCTCATTCACCTCACGAACGGCGCGCCGCTGCGCGTCGTCTTCCGCCCCGATGTGGACGAGCGCGTCGAGGAGGGGCGGGTCGTGCTGCGCGTCAAGCACGCCGCGATCTTCAGCAATTACCTCAGCATCCAGCGGAAGATCGAGAGCCACGCGCACGCTTCGAGCATCGAGATCGACTTCGCGAATGCCCGCCTGGTCGATCACACGGTCATGTCCAACCTGCATGAGCTCCAGGGCGTGATGGAACGAAATGGGCGGAAGTTGACCCTCGCCGGTCTCGGCGATCATTTCCAGATGTCATCCCACCCGCTCTCGGCGAGGAAGCGGCCTGTCATCAGCCCCGTCGCCGAGCGTTGAGTCGAGTCGAGACGCCATGGCGCGAAAGGGGGAAGCGCGCGTGGGGCTCTCCAGGAACAACCGCCATTCGGGAACCGCATGAACAGCGAGCCCTCTCAGGATCTTCGCGCGAGCGCCGCCCGGCAGAGGCGCCTGTGCGACGTGGTCGAGCACGCCGGACACCTCCTGCCGGCGCAGGGGCCGATCGGCGTGTTCGTCCACCACAACACGTTGCACGCGTTCCAGCACCTGCCATTTCATGACGCGCTCGCCGCGGCGAGCGCCGTCTTCGAGGCCGAGCCGTATCTCTCCGAGGCAGATTACCGCGCGCACATCGCGTCGGGTCGGATCGGCGACGAGGACCTCGAGGCCGCGCTCGCGGGGCGGTTCGCCGCGCGGCCGGACGAGCGCCGAGGCCCGCTGTCCCGGCACGAGATCGAGCGGCTCGCGCTGCGCCATCCGATCGACGCCGAGACGGCAGCGGGCCTCCTGTGGCGCATCTCCGAGGCCGGGGAGACGCGCAAGCTCCGGGCCGACGTCCCCGACGAGCGACGCCGGCGCATCGTCCAGAGCACGGAGCGCTGGCTCGAGGCGCGCCCGGAGATCGCGGCGCGCCTCCTCGACCGGGGGGGCCGCGATCCGGAGTCGCGCGCCGCCCTCGCGCTCTGGGACGCATGCCGCGCCGTGCCGCTGCCGCCCGCCCCGCCCCTGGATCCGCCGCTCGTCGAGCGCGTGGGCGAAGGCCGGTCGCAGCGCGATCTGCTGGTCGAGCTGGCTGGCGAGGATCCGGCCGAGCTCATCGATCCGCTCATGATCCGGTTCCTCGGCGCTTACCTCGACGAGGGCATTGCCCACTGGACGATGCCCGATCGCGCGAACGGGCTCTGGCGCTGCTTTCGCGACATGGCGCTCGAGGGCTCCCGGCTCGCCGCCCCGGCCTTCGTCGGGCTCGACGCGGAGCTCCGCCGGTTCGACGCGGAGGCGCTGTCGCCGCCCGCGATCGCCGTCCGCGCCCTCGAGGAGCTCTCCGTCGCCGAGGATCACTGGGACGTGTACGTGACACGCGTGCTGCTCGAGCTGCCGGGCTGGGCCGGCATGATCCACCGCCTCGAGCACACGCCGAGCGACCGGCCTCCGGGATCGCCGCCCGTGTCGTTGGTCGAGTACCTTGCCGTGCGCCTGACGCTCGCCCGGTACGCGCTGCGCGACGTCGCGCGCCGGCGGTTGGGGTACCGAGGACCGCTCGCCGGCCTCGTCGAGCATGCCCGGCGCGCCGCGCGGCCGCCTGCGCCGCCGTCGAGCTCGCCCGATCACGCTCGGCCGTTCCGCCTGTTCCAGCTCGCTCAGCTCGCCGGCCTCTCGGCCGCCGAGATCGAGCCGCTATCCAAGGCGGAGCGCGTCTGGGCGATCGAGGCGCTCGAGGCGTTCGACGAGATCGCGCGGCGCCGCGTCCTGCACGAGGCCTACGAGCACCACCACCGGACCGAGGTCCTGCACGGGATCGCCGCGAACCTCCGCCGCCCGGAGGAGGAGCGCTCGGTGGAGGCGCCCCGCTTCCAGGTCGCGTTCTGCATCGACGACCGCTGCGAGGGCCTCCGGAGGCATTTCGAGGAGCTCTCGCCGCGGCACGAGACCTTCGGCGTGGCCGGGTTCTTCGGCGTGCCGATCCGCTACCGCGGGCTCGACGACGCCGGCCACGTGAGCCTCTGCCCGATCGGCGTGGAGCCGGCGCACGAGATCGTCGAGCGGCCGCACGAGGAGGAGGCGGGCTGGCGCCGAAAGGCTCGCCGCAAGCGCTGGGCGCGGCTCCTGCACGCGCTGGGGCGCGGTACCCGCACCCTGGCGCGCGGCGTGCTGCTCACGCCGACCCTGGGCCTCCTGTCCACCGTCCCGCTCGTGGGACGCACCCTCTTTCCGCGGGCCGCGGCGAGGCTGCGCGGCGCCCTCGAGCGGCGCCTGCTCCCGCCGGTGCCGACGCGGCTCCACAGCCCGCGCGACGAGGGCTCCGCCGCAGGCGGCGAGGGGCAGCCGTTCACCGCCGCGGCCAAGGCGGCCCGCGTGGCCGCCACGCTGGAGAACATGGGGCTCACGCGCCGCTTCGCGCCGATCGTGGTCGTGCTCGGCCACGGGGCGACCAGCGTGAACAACCCGCACCAGTCGGCGTACGACTGCGGCGCGTGCGGCGGCCGCCACGGCGGCCCGAACGCGCGGCTGTTCGCGGCCATGGCGAACGAGCCCGAGGTCCGCGTGCTGCTCGCCGCGGGCGGGATCGACATCCCGGACGGGACCGTCTTCCTCGGCGGCATGAACAACACGACGACGGACGAGATCGTCCTCTACGACCAGCACCTCGTGCCGGCGTCCCACCGCGGCGAGCTCTCGGCGCTGGTCGGTGCGCTCGACGCCGCGCGCCAGCAGCACGCGCACGAGCGCTGCCGGAGGTTCGCGTCGGCGCCGCGCGAGGGCGACGCCGCGCGGGCGCTGGCGCACGTCGAGGCGCGCGCCGCGGATCTCAGCGAGGCGCGGCCCGAGCTGGGGCACGTGACCAACGCGGTCTGCGTCGTCGGCCGCCGCTCGCTCACCCGTGGGCTGTTCCTCGACCGCAGGGCGTTCCTCGTCTCGTACGACCCGACCCAGGACCAGGGCGGAGCGATCCTCGAGCGCATCCTGCTCGCGGTCGGCCCGGTCGGGGCAGGGATCAACCTCGAGTACTACTTCTCCTGCGTCGACAACCGCCGTTACGGCGCCGGCACCAAGCTCCCTCACAACCTCGCCTCGCTGCTCGGGGTCATGGAGGGATCGCTGAGCGACCTGCGCACCGGCCTGCCGAAGCAGATGATCGAGATCCACGAGCCGGTGCGCCTGCTCGTCGTCGTCGACGCGAGCACGGACACGGCCGCCGCGCTCTGCGCGCGGCAGCCGGCCCTCCGCGAGCTCATCGGCAACGGCTGGATCCAGCTCGCCTGCGCCGATCCGGCGACGCGCCGGATCGCGTGCTTCACGGGCGACGGCTTCGCGCCGTTCTCTCCGCCGGATCAACCCCTGCCCGCGGTCCAGCGCTCCGCCGACTGGTACGCCGGGAGGTCCGGCTTCGTTCCGCCTGCGCTCATTCGAGCCGCGTCCACGCGGCCACGTGAGGTCGTCGACCATGCTGTCTGATGTGCTCCTCGGCAAGCTCGCCGCGCTCGCCGTGCTCTCTCCGGCGGCGGCGTTCGCCGCGCTCGGCGCCTACCTGCTGCTCCTTCGCACGCCGAGCGAGCGCGTCGTGTCGCGCGTCGTGCTCTCCGCGCTCGCGCTCTCGCTCGCGGCCTCGCTGGTGATATGGCTCTCGGCCGTCGCGGCGCCCTACGCGTTCGTCCCGGTGGCGCTCGGCCACTGGTTCGAGCTCGGCGATTATGCGTTCGAGGTCGTCCTGCTCGTCGATCGGCTCTCGGCGACGATGATGCTCCTCGTCTCGCTGATCGCGCTCCTGGTCGGCAGGTTCTCGGTGGCGTACCTGCACCGTGAGCCGGGCTTCGCGCGCTTCTTCCTGCTCCTCGCGCTGTTCTCGACGGGGATGCTGGGGCTCGTGTCGGCGGGCACCGTCGACCTCCTCTTCGCCGGCTGGGAGCTCGTCGGCGCGACGAGCGTGCTGCTCGTGGCCTTCTTCCACGAGCGCGAGGCGCCGCCGCGGGCCGCGGTGCGGGTGTACATCACCTACCGGCTCTGCGACATCGGGCTGCTCGTGGGCGCGGTGCTCATGCACGACGTCGCCCGCTCCTCGCAGTGGGGCGAGGTGTTCGGCGGCTCGCCGTGGCCCGGGACCGCCGCGTCGCTCGGGCCCGGCGCGGCCGCGGCGCTCGCGCTGTGCCTGTTCCTCGCCGCGATGGGCAAGAGCGCGCAGTTTCCTCTGGGCAGCTGGCTGCCGCGGGCGATGGAGGGGCCGACGCCATCGAGCGCGCTCTTCTACGGCGCCCTCTCGGTGCACGCCGGGGTGTACCTCATGCTCCGCGCGGCCCCGCTGCTCCAGCGCTCGCTCGCCGCGAGCGTGGTGATCGCGTGCGTCGGGGCGGCGACGGCCGTCTACGGCACGATGGTGGGGCGCGTGCAGGCGGACGTGAAGGGCGCGCTCGCGCACGCGACGATGACGCAGGTGGGGCTCATGTTCGTGGAGATCGGGCTCGGGCTCTACTGGCTCGCGCTCGTCCACCTGTTCGCCCACGCCTGCCTGCGCTGCCTCCAGCTGCTGCGCGCCCCCTCGGCGCTCCGCGACGCGCAGGACATCCGGGCCGCGCACGCCGGCGAGCCGCTGCCGCACCTCGGGCTCGCTGGCCGGCTCCTGCCGGCGGCGCTCGTGCGGCGCGCGTACTGGCTGTCCCTCGACCGCTTCCACCTCGAGGGGCTGCAGGAGCGGCTCGTCGCCGCGCCGCTGATGCGCCTCGGGCGCCTGCTCGACCGGAGCGAGCGCCGCTGGGTGGCGGCGCTGAGCGGCTGGCCTGAGCGCGCCCCCGCGGCGCCCGGCGACGAGGGCGCGCGCGAAGAGACAGAGATCGCGGCGGCCTTCCAGCCCCGCGCGCGCGATACGAAGAGGGCTCGCACGTGAACGCATTTCCGCTCCTCGGGACGCTCATCGTCACGCCCGCGATCGCGGCGCTGTTCGCCGCCCGGGCGCGCAGCGACGAGCGCGCGCGCCGCGTCGCCCTCATCGGCGCGGCGCTCACCCTGCTCCTCTCGCTGCTGCCGCTCGCGCTCTCGTACGCCGGCGTCGCGCTCACCGCCGGGGGGCCCGCCCTGCCGCTCCTCGGGGCGCGCCTCCGCCTCGGCCTCGACGGCTTCACCGTCACGTTGCTCCCGCTGCTCGGCTTCGTCCTGCTCGCCCTGGTCGCCGCGAGCCCGCGCGCCGCGATCGATCCGCCCGGCGCCGCCGCGCTGCTCGCCACCGGCAGCGCCATCCTCGGCGTGTTCTGCGCCGTCGATCTCGCGGTGCTCGCGGCGGCGTGGGTCGCCGCGCTCGTGCCGGTGGATCGCCTGGTCGCAAGGGAGGGCGCCCAGGACCCGCTCCTCCGGCGCACCTGCCGCATCTTCCTGCTGGGGGGCACGGCGCCGCTCGTCGTGGCGATCGGCGCCATCGCCGTGCTCGCCGCGCGCCAGGGCGCCGCCCTGCCGTTCGACGTCGAGGAGATCGCCCGCGTCGGCGTCCCCGAAGCATGGCAGTCGCCGCTGTTCGCGCTCGTCGGCATCGCCGTGCTGATGCGCATGGCCGCCGTGCCGTTCCACGGCTGGCTGCCGGTGCTGCTGGAGCGGGGGCCGCTCGGCGTGACCCTCCTGCTCGCCCAGATGCAGGTCGGCGTCTGCGTGCTCGTTCGCGTCGGGGTGACGCTCCTGCCCGCGGGCTGCGCCGACGGCATGCCGATCCTCGCCGTGCTCGGCCTGATCAGCGCGCTGCACGGCGCGGTGCTCGCGCTGGTCCAGACCGATCTGCGCCGGCTGCTCGGCTACCTCGTGGCGAGCCAGAAGGGGCTCGTGCTCCTGGGGGTCGCCTCGCTGAGCCCGCAGAGCGTGAGCGGCGCGCTCCTGCAGAGCGTCGCCTTGTCGATCGCGATCACGGGCCTCGCGATGGTCGTCGGCGCGATCGAGGCGCGCGCCGGTACGGCGGACACGCGGGAGCTCGGCGGCCTCGTCGCCCGGACGCCCCGCATGGCCGCCTTTTTCTTCCTGCTCGCGTGCGCGATGATCGGGATGCCGGGGGCGCTCTCGTTCGTGAGCGAGGACCTGCTCCTGCACGGAATCTTGCGCGCCCACCCCGTGCTCGCGGTGCTGGCGCTGACGGCGGCGGCGCTCAACGGGATCACGCTGTTCCGGGCGTTCCAGCGGACCTTCCTGGGGCCGCTCCGGCGCCACCTGAAGGGCGCCGCGCTGGAGGCGCTCGTGCTCCGCGAGCGAGCGTTCCTGCTCGCGCTGGTCGCGCTCACCCTGGCCCTGGGGGTGGCCCCGGCGCGGCTGATCGCGATCCATGCGCCGGTGGTCGAGCGGGCCCTCCACGACGTGGCGCACGGCGCGCAGGCGCGCGTCGCGTCAGCGGCGCACCGCCGCTCCATCGCCGGAGGCGGCCGAGCGCCCGGTCGCGACGGCCGACCGCCGCCCTGAGCCGCGTCCGGCGGATGGCGCGCGCCGCGCTCGCCGCCGCCGGCCGTGGCTCAGAGCAGGTAGCGCTCTCCCGAGTCGGGCAGCACGGTCACGATCGTCCCGCGCAGCCTGCGCGCGATCTCCACGGCCGCGTGGACGTTGGCGCCGGAGCTCGGCCCGACGAGGAGCCCCTCCTCGCGGGCGAGCCGCCGCGCCATGCGCGAGGCGCCCGCTTCGGTCACCGTGAGGATCTCGTCGATGAGCGACCGCTCGAGGATCGCCGGGACGAAGCCGGGGCCGAGGCCCTGGATGCCGTGGGGGCCGGCGCCTCGCCCGGAGAGCACGGCGCTCTTCGTCGGCTCGACGGCGCAGATGCGGACCGCGCCGCCGAGCCGATCCCGGAGCACGCGCCCGCAGCCGGTCAGCGTGCCGCCGGTGCCCACGCCGGCGACGAAGGCCGCGATGTCGCCGCCGGTCTGCGCGAGGATCTCGAGGCCGGTGGCGCGCGCGTGGGCGCCGGGGTTCGCCGGGTTCTGGAACTGCTGGCTCATCCACCCGCCGGGGGTCGCCTCGCAGATCTCGTTCGCGCGGGCGACCGCGCCGGCCATGCCCTGGCCCTCGGGCGTGAGGACGATCTCGGCGCCGTACGCGCGGAGGACGTGCCGGCGCTCGACGCTCATGTCCTCGGGCATGACCACCACGCAGCGGTAGCCGCGCACGGCGGCGATCATCGCGAGGCTGATCCCCGTGTTGCCGCTCGTCGCCTCGACGATGGTCGACCCTCTCCTGAGGATCCCTTCGCGCTCGGCGCAGAGCACCATGCCGAGCGCCGCCCTGTCCTTGACGCTGCCGCCCGGGTTCATCGACTCGAGCTTGCCGTAGACGACGCCTCCGCCCTCGGGCGAGATCCGGGCAAGGCGGACGAGCGGCGTGCCGCCGATGAGCGACAGGGCGTCCGGCACGACCGGACCGACGCGGACCGCGCCAGCAGGCGGAGGAGCCGAGCTCTCACCAGGCGCGTCGGGCGGACTCGGCGGTCCGCCGCCCGGTGATCGAGGGGACGACATGCCGCCAGTGTACACGTGAACAGGGCATCCCCGGGCAACGTGCCGGAGCGCACGCCCCCGAGGGGCGCCGGCCCCCGCTTTACATCGAGATCTCCGAGAGAACCCCGTAATGATCCGAAGCGGCGACGCCGTTGCGGATCTCCTCGAAGACGACCCTCGACGAGAGCGGCTTGCCTCGCCCCTGCGCGTCCGGACCGCGAACGAAGACGTAATCGATGCGGCGCGGGTACTCGTTCGTGATGGCTGCGAACGGGTTCCGCACCGGATCGAAGGTGAATCCGGGGCCCTTGCCCGCCTGGTCGAAGGTGTCGGCGAAGTAAACGCTCTTCTGGTTCAGGGCGTGCAGCCCCTTCATGAACCGGATCTCCGTGGCCTCGGGCTGCGCGTTGAAGTCGCCGACGACGATGGGCGGCAGGCCCTCCATGGGCGCCTCGCGCATGACGATGTCGGCCGCGGCCGCGACCTGCGCCTCGCGCACGGCGCCGTGGTGGAACTTCCAGTTGAGGTGGGTGACGAAGAACGGGATCGCGCCGTGGGGCGACCCGAGCTCGGCGAGCAGGATC
Organism: Sorangium sp. So ce281; assembly: GCF_051527395.1. Lineage (NCBI taxonomy): Bacteria > Pseudomonadati > Myxococcota > Polyangiales > Polyangiaceae > Sorangium > Sorangium sp. So ce281. The sequence goes on along the minus strand of NZ_CP150322.1, from coordinate 6,257,519 downwards.
GAGCGCTTCTCGTCGGTCTCACCCGTGGGCAGGGGGAACGCCTGGCTCCGCGCGATCGGCCAGCGCGACAGCACGGCGTTGCCGAAGAGCACGCCGCCGCCGAGGTCGTGCGCGGCGCCGAACGCGACCTCGTAGCCGAGCCCGTCCGCGATGTCGTCGGCCAGCGAGCGGCCCTCGTGCGACAGCACCTCCTGGAGGCCGACCACGTCGGGATCGAGCTCGCGGAGACCCTCCCGGATGAGCTCGAGGCGCGCCTCCCACGGGTCGTGGCGGTTCCAGATGTTCAGGGTGAGCACCCGGAGGGAGCTGCGAACACGGATGCCGGATCCGCCGTGCGGGGAGCCGCTGATCCCGGAGCCTTCTCGAGGACGTTCCATGCCGACGGGCTACGCCAGCTGCGCGCCCGGATCCAGCCGTGATACGAAGGGCCCGGCGCAGGCCGCTGCCCCTCCGGCGCGGAAGGGCGGCCTTGACCGGGAGAACCTGAATGATCACGTGTGCTCGTCGACGCGGGCGGCCTGGATCGGCCTCCTTCCGACCTCGGACCTCGCTCCGCATGACCGCGAGCTTCCTCCTGCTGCTCGCGCTGGTCGCCGGTTGCGAGAGCAAGATGGATCCCAAGGAGTGCGACAAAGTCCGCGGCGACGCCTTCGAGATGGTGAACAAGGCGCAGCACTGCAACACGGACGCCGACTGCCGTCAGAGCGAGTGGCCGGGCTGTGCGAAGCCCATCAGCAACGCGACCTTCGACAAGATCAAGCCCCTCTCGGAGAGCTACAAGACGGGCAAGTGCGAGGAGCCCAAGGTGGACTGCAAGGCCCCGCCGGACTCCTACTGCAAGCAGGGGCTCTGCGTGCACCGCGAGATCGGCACGCCGGAGGGGGCGGGCAACACGCCCACCGACCAGATCCAGATCCAGTGATCCCCGCCACGCCGTCCGCCAGCGAGCCCCGCGGGCCGCTGCGCGGCGGCGCTGGCCGAGCGCGGCGCGCGCCGGCCAGCGCCGCGCTCGGGAGCGCGCTGCCGGGCGCAAACGGGCGCGCCGCCTCCGTACGCGCTTGACGCGCGAACCCGCAGGGGCCACGGACGCGGCCGTGAGCGAAGGCTTCTATCGCGGCAAGCGCGTCGTGGTGACCGGCGCCGGCGGGTTCATCGGCAGCCACCTCGTCGAGGCGCTGGTCCGGGAGGGCGCGCGCGTGAGGGCGCTCGTCCGGTACACCTCGGGCTCGCGGCGCGGGCACCTCGACCGGCTCCCCGAGGACGTCCTCGCGCAGGTCGAGGTCGTCCCCGGCAACGTGGAGGACGCCGGCGCGGTCCGGTCGCTCGTGCGCGGCGCCGACGTCGTGTTCCACCTCGCGGCCCTGATCGGGATCCCGTACTCGTACGTGGCCCCGCAGCAGTACGTGGCGACCAACGTGCAGGGCACGCTGAACGTCCTCGAGGCGGCGCGCGAGCACGGCGCGCGCGTGGTCCACACCTCGACGAGCGAGACCTACGGCACCGCGCGCTACACGCCGATCGACGAGGCGCACCCCCTGACCGGCCAGTCCCCGTACTCGGCCACGAAGATCGGCGCCGACAAGCTCGCCGAGAGCTATCACCTCTCGTTCGGCCTCGAGGTGGCGACCATCCGGCCGTTCAACACCTACGGCCCGCGGCAGTCGTCGCGCGCGATCATCCCGAGCGTGATGCAGCAGCTCGCCGCCGGCAGCGCCGCGCTCCGCATCGGCAGCACCGCGCCGGTGCGGGACCTCAACTTCGTGACCGACACCGTCGCCGGCTTCCTCCTCGTCGGATCGAGCGCGAGGGCCGTGGGGCAGACGCTCAACGTCGGGAGCGGGCGCGCCATCTCCATCGGCGATCTGGTCCGCCTCATCTTCGAGGTGACGGGCAAGCGCGCGGAGCTCGTGACGGACGAGGCCCGGGTGCGCCCCGACGCGAGCGAGGTCATGGTGCTGCTCGCCGACTTCCGTCGCGCCGCGGAGCTCGTCGGCTACGCGCCCCGCGTGCCGCTCGAGGAGGGGCTCGCGCGGACGTACGCCTATGTCGAGCGTCACCTCACCGATTACCGGCCGCGCGAGTACGCGATCTGACGCGCGCCGCCGCGCGGCCGGGGGCCAGCGCCTCGCGCGACCTCTCCGCGAGGCGCCGGCTGGATGGATGGAAGGCCATGTGGAAGATACCTCTCAGCGATCTCTCGTTCGGGCCTGAAGAAGCCGAGGCCGCGCGGCAGGTCGTCGCGTCGGGCTGGTTGACGATGGGGGAGCGGACGGCGCAGTTCGAGCGGGAGCTCGGCGAGGCGCTCGGCACCCCGAGGGTGCTCGCCGTGACGAACTGCACCGCCGCGCTGCACCTCGCGTACACCGCGCTCTCCGTGGGCCCCGGCGACGAGGTGATCTGCCCGAGCCTCACGTTCGTGGCGACCGCCAACGCCGCGCTCCTGTGCGGGGCCAACGTGGTGCTCGCCGACATCGTCGGCGGCGACGACCTCAGCATCGATCCCGCCGACGTCGTCCGCAAGATCACCCCGAGGACGCGGGCGATCGCGGTCGTCCATTACGCCGGCTACCCTTGCGACATGGACGCGATCTGCGCGATCGCGGCCGAGCGGGGGCTCGCGGTGGTCGAGGACGCGGCGCACGCGCCGCTGGCGAGCTACCGGGGCAGGGCGCTCGGGACGCTGGGGGACGTCGGCTGCCTGAGCTTCTTCTCGAACAAGAACCTCGCGGTCGGCGAGGGGGGCGCCGTGATCGCGAGGGACGACGCGCTCCACGCGCGCATGCGGCTCCTCCGCGCGCACGGGATGACGACGCTCACCCTCGATCGGCACAAGGGGCACGCGTTCACCTACGACGTCGTGGACGCGGGCATGAACTACCGCATCGACGAGATCCGCAGCGCCATCGGCCTCGTGCAGCTCGGCCGGCTCGCGGCGGGCAACGCGCGTCGGCGCGCGCTCGCGGCGCGCTACCACGAGCGCCTCGCCGGGGCGCGGGGCCTCGGGCTGCCGTACCGCGACTTCTACGCGCGCGGGCTGGGGGAGAGCGCGCACCACCTCATGCCGGTGCTCCTGCCCGAGGGCACCTCGCGCGAGGCCGTGATGGAGGCCATGAAGGCGCGCGGGGTCCAGACGAGCGTGCACTACACGCCGATCCACCGCTTCTCGCACCACGGCGCCTCCGACCGGGTGCGCAAGGAGGGGCTCTCGCGGACGGACGCGATCGCGGGCCGCGAGCTCACGCTGCCGCTCCACCCGCGCATGGCCGACGCCGACGTCGACGCCGTGTGCGAGGCGCTCGCCGCGTCACTCCGGTAGGTACCGCTGCCGGTTCTTCTCGAACTCGTCCTGCGCCTCGGCGAAGTCGTCGCTCCTTCCGATGTCGAGCCAGTGGCCCCGGAAGGGGAAGGTGGCCACCGGCTCGCCGGCGCCGAGCAGCGCGTGCATCAGGTCGTCGAACCCGAACGGCCGGCCCTCGGGGATGAAGCGCAGCACGCCGCGGCTCATCGCGTAGATGCCCATGCTGACCCAGAACGTGTACGTCGGCTTCTCGCGGAAGCTGACGACGCGCCCGTCGGCGCCGAGGTCGAGCACCCCCAGGTCGATCTTCGAGGCGCGCTCGCAGACGGCGACGGTGAGCGGCGATCCGGTCGACTCGCCCGTCCGGTGGAGCGCCGTGAAGTCGAGATCGCTGAGGATGTCGCCGTTCATCACGAGGAAGCGCTCCGGCAGGTCCCGCTCGATGACCCGGAGCGGACCCACGGTCCCGAGCGGCGTATCCTCGCGCTGGTAGGAGATGCGCAGCCCGTATCGGCTGCCCTCGCCGACGACCGCCTCGATGAGCGCGGCCTGGTGGCCGACGCACATCACGACGTCGGTGACCCCCGCCCGGGCCAGCTGCCGGAGGAGGATCTCGACGATCGTGTGATCCCCGATCGGCATGAGCGGCTTCGGGATAAGGGCGGTGTAGGGGCGGAGCCGGGAGCCTTTGCCGCCGGCAAGCACGACTGCCTTCATGCGATGACGTATACCCACGCGCTGCCCGGACGGGGGACGATTCCGCAGAATTTCACGCTCGCGTGGCCCGCGGCGTCCTCTCCGATTGACTCTCTTCGGGCTGCTCTATTACTGGTTGGAGAGCGTCCCGCGGCAGGTCAGCCCCGGCGTGGGGCGATTCACCCCTCACAGGCGACTTGGGCAGCAATCATGACGATGGTACCTCCGTCCCGTACCCCCGCCAGGAAGCGCCGGAAGCTCGGATATCGCGGCAGCGGCACCTTCGCCATGTGCAGCGCCGGCCCGCACCCGGGCGGTCCGCTCTTCCGGCAGCTGTGCACGCTCGCCGACCGCTTCAACGCGTGCGAGGGCGATCCGGCCGCGGCGCAGATCGGGAGCGTGCTCTCGCTGCTCGCCCTCTACGCGACCAAGCCGAACGACCGGGATTTCCGGTTGCCGTTCGGCTCCTTCGTCATGGATCTCGCCCTCGCCGACGAGGCGCGGGCTCGGGCGCCGGGCGCCGGGCCCGTCCCGTACGGGCGCCCGCTGCTCGCTCGCTGACCTGGGCTTCATGAGCACGCGAGAGCTACCGACGCGCCCAGCGGGGCGCAGCAAGCGGACGGCATCGGCCTCGGTGGTGCTCATCGTGAGCGCCAGCGAGCAGCTCGCGGAGCGTTGCCGGCGGCTGGTCTTCGTCGAAGGCGCCGACCTGCTCGCGTGCGATCTCGTGTCGCTGCGCGGCAGCGCGGCGTGGCTGAACCCGCTGGCCATCGTGATGACGCAGGACGTGCGGGCGTTCGATCCGGAAGGGTTCATGGAGCTGTCGCGGCGCATCGGCGCCGAGCTCGTGGTGCTCCCCTCCGAGAACGTGTCGGATACGCAGCTCGCCGCGATGATCACGGCGGCGCTGGACATCGCCCAGCGCCGCCGGACCGATTGACGGCGACGAGCCGCGGTCGAGGGCGCGTCAGTCGCGCGGCGGGAGGACGTCGCCGGACCGGCTCGCCCGCAGGCACCCCTCGTCGAGGCCCAGCTTGCACGCCTTCGTGAACAGCTCGACCGCCTTCCCGTCGTCGCGCTTCACGCCCTCGCCCTCCGCGTGGAGATGTCCGAGCTCGACGCAGGCGGGGGCGTTCCCGCGCTCGCAGACGCGCTGGAACAGCGCGGCCGCGCGCCCGGGATCGGCGCTCGCGCCCTGGCCGTGGAGGTAGGCCCTGCCTGCCGCGAGGCATCCGAGGTTCGCGCCCGCGTGGCATGCGCGCGCGTGCCAGTAGAGCGCCGCCTCGTCCGCCCCGCTCGCCCCGCCGGCGCCGTCGGCGCGCGCGAGCCGATCGTGGTAGGCGTCGCCGAGCCGCAAGCAGCCGCGCGCGCTCCCCTCCGCGCATGCCTTCTCGAACAGCGTCATCGCTCGCTCCACGTCGATCGAGACGATCGCGCCGCCCAGGTACATCGAGCCCAGCGTCACGCAGTCCTCGATCTGGTGGTCGGCGCAGCCGTTCGTACAGCCGACGAGATCGTCCGCCTCGCAGGGCAGCCGCAGCGGCGGCGGGGCCGCCTCGGCGCTCGCCGCGGCCTGCGGCGTCGCCGCGCGCCGCTCGGGTGCAGGTGGGCCCGGATCGGCAGGGCGCCGCGCCGCGGTCGCGCTGCTGCAGCCGCAGAGGAAGAGCGCGCCGAGGAGCGACTGGGCGAGTTCGCGCACGTGCATGCTCGAACTCATGACACACAGGGAGCGCTCTCCCAATGCCGCCCCTCGGGCACATTCAACCGCGCCGCGTTTGCCCCGGGCGCGCACGTTTGCCCCGGGCGCGCGGGGTAAGGGGGACGCTCCAGGGCTGGTCCCGCGCCGGGCCTCGGTGTACACGGAGCCGATGCCCCAGATGAGCCCTCCTCCGCTGCAAACGCTTGATGAGCCGAACCTCGAGGCGCTCGTCGAGCTGATGTTCCTCGCGGCGTTCGCCGACGGCGAGTTCAGCCCGGAGGAGAAGATCCATTTCGCCCGGAGCGTAGAGTCGCTCACGGATCGACGGATCCCGCAGGGCACCATGGACACGCTGCTCCAGACCGTGGTGGAGCAGCTCCACCGGGAGGGGCGCGCGGCCCGGCTCGCGTCGCTCAAGGAACGGCTCGCCAGCCCGCAGGCCCGGAAGGTCGCCTTCTTCCTGGCCGCTCAGGTCGTGGTCGCCGACGGGATCGTCAAGAGCAGCGAGCGCGAGCTCTTGCTCGACGTCGCCGCGGCGCTCGAGCTCGATCAGGCCGAGGCCGCGGAGATCGTGCGGAAGCTCGCCGCTTCATGAGCGGCTGGCCGCCCTCGGCGCGCCGCGCGCGGGGGACATGGGCGCCCCCTGCGCCGCGCGCGCGGCGGGGTGAACGGGCGCCAGCGTTTTCGGTTACGATGGCCTCGCCGTGACCTGGTCTTCCACTGGCAGTTTCCTGATCCCGTTTCCGGTGCCGGGCTCAGCGCTGACCTCCACCCGGGGGACGTACGTGATCGGGGCGCTCATCGGCGACGGGCAGTATGGCTCGGTGTACGAGTGCAGCGGGCCGTTCGATCAGGTGTACGCCCTGAAGATGCTGCGGCCGGCGAACAAGCCCTACCAGGTCGTCAAGGAAGAGTGGTCGCGCGAGATGCTCCGCCTGGAGAGCTTCCGCCACCCGAACATCGTCTACATCCACGACGCGTTCGAGGTGAATTACCTGTTCTACCTGGCGCTCGAGCGGTGCGACACGAGCCTCCGGGCGCTGCTCGGCGCCCCGTTCCAGCCGCCGCTGCTCCTGGAGCTCTCGCGCCAGCTGCTGATGACGCTGCAGTACCTGCACGACAACGGCGTCGTGCACGCCGACCTGCACGCGGGCAACGTGCTCATCTCGCAGCTCGACCACAGGCCGCTCGTCAAGCTCACCGACTTCGGCGTGGCGCACCAGCTCGACGGCGTCACCCGCTGGTTCCGCCCGCAGGTCGCGAACCCGAAGATCCTCGTGCCAGAGCTCGTGACGGCGGGCTACACGACGACGCAGAGCGACCTCTACCAGCTCGGCCTGCTCATGTACCAGATGCACACCGGGCAGCCGGCCATCGACGTGAACGTCGCCTACGAGGAGATCACGCGGCAGATCGCCGAGGGCACCCCCCGGCAGAAGGCCGAGGCGCTCGGCACGCCGCTCAGCCAGGTGATCGCCAAGCTGCTGCGCCGCCGCGACGCCTACCGCTACCACTCCGCGCGCGATGTCTGGGACGATCTGCGCCAGCTCCGCTGGGCGTAGCGCAATCTCCGCTGCGTCCCGCGCGCGTTCCGGGCTAGATCTCGCGGCATGGTCGCCGCCGAAACGCCACGCGTCGTATCGCTCACACCCGCGGTCTTCCACCTGCCGGACGCGGTGAACCAGGTCTCCCGCACCTACGGGGAGAGCCCGATCGTCCCGCGTGGCCCCCGGCTCCGGCCGCTGCTCGACCGGGCACGGCACGGCATCGTCGAGGCCCTCGGCGCGCCCAGCTACGAGGCCATCCTCCTCACGGGCTCGGGATCGACCTCCATGGCCGCCGTGCTCGGCTCCTGCTTGCGGCGCGACGAGCGGCTCCTCGTCGTCCGGAACGGCGCCTACGGCGACCGGATCTTCGAGTACGCCGCCACGCTCGGCCAGCCGGTGGTCGACATGTGCCTGCCCTACGGCGAGAGGCCGGACCTCGCGAAGATCGAGGCCATCCTGGCGGCGGACGGGGTCGACGCGGTGGCCATGGTCTACGGGGGCACGTCGACGTGCACGTTGAACCCCTTGCCCGAGGTGGGCGCGCTTGCCCGGAAGTACGGCAAGAAGCTCCTCGTCGACGGCATCAGCGCGCTCTTCGTCGAGCCGCTGGCCCTCGAGGGCTCGGGCGTCGCCGCCGTCATGGGCTCGTGCAACAAGGGCCTGCACAGCCACCCGAACCTGACGGTGGCGCTGGTCCGGAAGGACCTGCTCGCCGAGATGGAGCGGATCCCCGCCCGCGTCCCGAGCCTGGAGCTCCACAAGACCTGGCGCGCCCAGCAGGGCGGCGCGCACCCCTACACGATCGATCCGATGAGCCTCTGCCAGGTGATCGCGGCGCTCGATCACCTCGCCGCCACCGGCGGCGTCGCCGGGCGTCACGCCGTGTACCAGGCGCGCTGCGCGATCCTGCGCCCCGGCTACGAGCGCCTCGGGCTGACGATCGCGCGCTGGGAGAACATGCCGCTCCAGTCGATCGGGACGGCGCTGCACATCCCGGCCGGGCGGACTTACGACGAGATGGCGAGCCGGCTCGCCAGCGAGCCGGTCGATGGGCACGTGTTCGAGATCTACGCCGCCCAGGGGAAGCTCTCGGACCGGCTGTTCCGGATCTTCCACATGGGCGAGTACCCGCTCGAGGCCTACGAGATCTTCCTCAAGGCGCTCGCGCGCGTCGTCTGAGCGCGGGGCCCGCGGCCCTCTTCGCGCGGCCGCCTGCGGCTCACTTCGCCTCCTTGGGCGCCTCCTTCTGCTCCGCCGGCGCGGCGGGCTTGTCGCCCTTGGCCGCCTTGTCGCCCGCGGGCTTGGCCGCCTTGTCGGTCTTGGTCTTCCCGGCCTTGTCGTCCCCGGCCGCGTCCGTCGCCGCGTCGCCGACGCCGAGCAGCTCGATGTCGAAGACCAGCGTCGCCTTGGCCGGGATCTTCGGCGGGCTGCCCGCGTCGCCGTAGGCGAGGCGGGAGGGGATCGTGAGCTTGCGCTTGCCGCCCACCTTCATCCCGGCCACGCCCTGGTCCCAGCCCTTGATGACCTCCGACGCGCCGAGCGTGAACTCGAACGGCTCGCGGCCGACGGAGGAGTCGAACTCGGCGTTGTTCTTCAGCAGGCGCCCCGTGTAGTGGACGCGGACTTTGTCGCCGTCCTTCGCCTCCGGGCCGGTGCCCACGACGGTGTCTTCCTTGATGAGATCGGCGGGCTCCGGCTCGGCGGGCTTCACCGCCGGTACGGCGCTGCCCGGCGGCAGATCCGGCTCGGGGACCTTCTCCTGGCAGCCCGCGACCGGGCCGAGGAGGACAGCGCAGGAGATGGCGACGACGATTTGGAGGGGCTTCATGGCGCCACGTCTTACGCACCCGGCGCTGGGCGATCAACGGTCACCCGACGCGCCCGGGGCGCCTCCCGGCCGTCCGGGTTTCCGTTGCAGCGCTCCGGCCCGCGCGGTTAGGGTGCCGCCACCTTGGCTCGCGCGTTCTCCGTCGCTGCCCTGGCGATCGCCGAGGGGGGCGCCAATGCCGTTGGCGCGGTGCGCTTCACCTGCGCCGAGGCGGAGCTCGAGGTCGAGCTGGTCCGGGTCGCCGGCTACGCCGAGGGGTTCGCCCTGGGCGCCGTGGCGGCGCCGGTCCGCTTCGGTGTGCCCTACACCGCGATCCGCGGCCTCTTCCGGCGCGGCAAGGCGCTCTGCGTGGCGCTCGATCCGTCCGCGTGCTCGCCGCACAACTGCTTCGTCCTCGCGCGCTTCGAGGGCGATCTGCCCGGCGTGCCCGGCGTGACCTCGCCGGCGGCGATGGAGGCGATGGAGAGCGCCTACCGCGCGCGCCTCCACGCCCGCATGGCGAGCTGGATCGCGCCGGCGCCGCTCGGCGTGCTCGCGGCCGCCCTGTCCCCCGACTATCTCGCGAGCGGCCCGCTCGGGACCGCGTCGCTCGCGTGCCTCGTCGCGCTCGCGACCTGGCTCGCGCTGCGCTTCGTCGCGCGGCTCGCGACCTGGGGAGGGCCGCCCTCGGACCGCCTGCGCGACGCGCTCGTGGCGGAGATGTCGAGCCGCATGGGCTTCGCGTCGGAGCGGCTCGCGGCCTCGTCCCCCGGCTCGCCGGCTGCGCCCGTGTTCGCGCCCCGGCCGACGCCGCTCGGCGAGCGGCCGGGGCGCGAACACGGGCGCGGCGTCGAGGAGGGGATCGACGCGCTCCCGCTCCGGGCCCGCGTGCTCGTGCCCGCGGGGCTCGCGGTGATCGGCATCGTGGCGACGATGGCGTTCGTGCAGCGGTTCGCGGCCCCTCGCGATCAGCCGCCGGGCGAGCGGCAGGCGGCGCGCGGCGTCGGGCAGGCGACCCGCGGAGCCACCGCGGCGCTCCTCGCGAGCGAGGTCCGGGAGCGCGCCGAGCCGTCGTTCCCGCACTGCCTCTGCGATCGCGCCGACTCGCCGCTCTGGCGGGCGGGGGTGCCGATCCTCAGCCTGCTCGGATCGACCGGGCCCGACGACGGCGCCGGGGTGATCGCGCCGATCCTGCGGCGGGAGCGCGCGGACGACGACGCCGAGAGCGAGGCCGGCGCAGGGCAGGGCGGCGCCGCCAGGGAGCCGGGCGACGCCGGGGCGGAGCCGGGCGACGCGGGCCGGGCCGGCGGCGCGACGCGGCCGGCGCGCGGCCGCTACGACTTCGAGCTCGCGGTCGTGAACAACAGCGGCGCGCCCGTCAGCGACTTCCGCGTGCTGCTCACGTTCGCGCGGCGCGATCGCCGCGGCGAGCGCGCCGGCATCACCGAGCGCGGGCTGTTCTGGGAAGGCGCGCTCGGGCCGGGGCGCGCGGTGAAGTGGCACGTCGAGGCGCCCGGGACGGAGGTGAAGATCGAGCCGGGCGTGACGGGCATGCTCGACGGCGAGACCGGCGTGGCGTCGCCCGACGCCTTCTTCCAGCTGACGCGCGCGCGCTACCGCGTGGTGCGCATCCACGCGGCGATGATGCTCGCCTGGCTCCGCGACCCGCGCGCCCGCGACGCGCTCGTGGCGCTCCTGCCCGCCGCGCCCGCGGAGGAGGCGATGCTCGGCCGGATCCGGCGCGCGACGGCCGATGTCATCCCGTGCTCGGCCGCGGTCGTCGAGGGGCGGCTGCGCGCGTGCCTCTTCAACGGCGGCGTGAATCCGGTGCGCGGCGTGACGCTGCGCGAGGTCCCTGCGGGCGAGGGCAGCGCGCCGCGCTCCTGGCCCGTCGCGGCGACCCTGCCGGTGCACGAGGGGGTGGAGGTGACGCTGCCCCTCGAGGGGAGCGCGGCGCCCGAGGAGCTCGAGGTGGTCCCGCAGGACCGATGAGCCGATGATGGGGGGATGAAGAGAGGCTTCAGGGCCGCGGTCGCCCTGGGCACCCCGCTCGCCGCCGCGCTGGCGCTGCTCGCGGGGGCCCGCGAGGCCGCCGCGTGGGCGCCGCTCGATCTCGAGGTCGTCCCCCGCTGGCGCGCGCTGCCGGCCGGCTACCACATCAACGGGGGGACGATCCCGGGGCCGCTCTCGAGCTTCGCCGCCGCCAGCATCGAGGCCGGCTTCGCGGCCTGGTCGAGCCCCGGTTGCACGGCGTGGGAAGCCGAGCTCCTCGGCGACACGGGGGACAGCTACGACTTCGACGACCGCAAGAGCGTGTTCCTCTGGATCAGCGACGGCTGGCCTGGCGAGCTCGGGCAAGCCGACTCGGTGATCGCCGTCACGATGCCGGTCTGGGATGCCGACGGCGTCATCGGCGAGGCCGACATGATCTTCAACGACGTCGGCTTCTGCTGGAACGACACGGGCGAAGGAGACTGCATCGATGTGCGATCGATCGCCACGCACGAAGAAGGGCACTTCCTCGGCCTGGGTCACACGAACGAGCGCGGCGCGACGATGCTGGGGTTCTACCCGGGCGGCACGTCGGCGCGCACGCTCGAGGACGACGACATCGAAGGGGTCTGCGCCCTCTACCCGATCGCCGGGACGAGCGCTGCGAGCTCGGGCGGCGGCGGCTCCGGCGCGGGCGCGACGGCGGCCTCGGGCGGATCGGGCGGCGCGGCGTCGGGGAGCGAGGACAGGCCGAAGAGCGGCAATGTGGATGAGGCCGAGGGCGACGCAGGCTGCTCCTGCTCGGGCGCTGGCCAGCCGCCGATCGTTCCCGGCGCCCTGCCGATGACGGCGCTCGGCGCGCTGCTGGCCCTCTGGCGCCGGCTGCCGCGCCGGACCCTGCGCCAGCGGCAGCAATCGGGCGGGGCAGGAGCGTGCGCCCCCCGTGTTGTCGCGCGGACGGGTGCGCTTTACAACCCAGCGCAGCCGGGGCAAACGTGCCGCCATGCCCGAGCCGAGCACCGCAGCGTTCGAGGCGGAGGTCGCGCGTGCCCTCCGCTCCCTTGAGGCCGACAGCTCCGTTCCCGCCCTCGATCCGCTCGGCGATCCGGCCGGGGCGGCGCGCGCCCTCTCGGCGGAGGGCGGCGGCGCGCCGCTGATCCTCCGGGTGGCGCCCGAGCTTGGCGCGCTGCGGCGGGAGCAGGATACGGGCTTCGGCCCGGCGCCGCGGGACCCCGTGTGGCTCCGGATCGAGCGCGGCGCGAGCGTCCTCCGGCTGGCGCCGCTGAGGCTCGCGGGCGCCCGCCACGCGCGGCCCGAGGCAGGCGGCGCGGGCGGGGCCGGGGAGGGAACGGCCGAGCCTCGCGAGGCGGTGGGCATTCAGGTGATCTCGGAGCGGCGCCCATGCTGCGGCGCCCCCACGTGCGCGCGCGAGCGGACGTACGTCGCCGCCTGGCTCGCGCTCGCCACGGAGGAGCGACGCCTGCTCGTCGCCGAGGCGCAGGATCTCGAGGCCGCGCGGGCGGAGGCGCTCGTCGAGGCGGTGGCGGCGCCGCTCGCGGCCGCGCTGGGCGTCCCGCTGGAAACGGCGCGGGGTACCGAGCCGCCCGGCGCCATCGCGCCGCGGCCCTTCCCGGAGCCTGCGCCGACTCCGCCGCCAGCGCTGCCGGCCGCCGCGCTGTCGCGGTTCGCGATCCGGAGCGAGGGCGAGCTCCTCGTCTTGCGGGACCACGCGAGCCACGGCCCGCGCGGCTCGGCGGCCCGCAACGCGCTCATCGGTGCCGCGCTGCTGCTCGCCGCGCTCGCATTTTGGATCCAGGTCATGCGGAGCGTCTCCGCGGGGGACAGCGGCATCGCGATCGGCGTCGGCAGCGCCGCCGCGCTGCTCTCGCTCGCGGGCTACGCCTTCCTGGGCGTCGCCAGGTTCTCGTCCCGTTACGCGGCGCGCTCCGCCCCGGTCGTGGCGTTCGGCCCAGGCCGCTTCGTCGTCGCCCCCTGGGTGAGCCGCACCGGCGCGATCGACCTGCGTCCCGAGGGCCGGCTGGGGGCGGCCATCTCCGCCGGGGAGGTCCGCGACATCCGCGTGCTCCCGCGCGGCGACCGGTTCGCGGTCGAGATCGAGACCGACCACGGGCCCATCGACGCCCTCCTCAGCGAGCGCGAGGACGTCGCGCGCTACTGGCGGGACGCGATGGATCGCGCCGTCGCCTCGGTGCGCCACGCCGGCGGCCCCTCCGCCAAGCAGCGCCTCCGGGCACGCGCCCAGGCGCAGCAGGCCCCCGCGGCGGGCTGAGCCGTACCGGACGCCCTCAACCTGGGTCGGATGCTCCGGGCACCCTCAACCTGGGTCGGATGCCCAGACGGACGGACGCCCTCAACCTGGGTCGGATGCTCCGGGCACCCTCAACCTGCGGAGGCCCTCAACCTGGGTCGGATGCCCAGGGTCGGATGCTCGGGGTCTGCCCAGGCGGGCGTCCTCGACGGGCGTCCCGACGGGCGTCCTCAACCTGGGTCGGATGCCCGACGGGACGCCCTCAACCACGCTGCGCGCCGGCTCAATTTTCCTTGTGCGCCGCTCCTCCTCATGTAATGAACTCGTTCAGTGAACGCGTTCACTCAAAAGCCCGGCCGGCGCGACGCCCAGAAGGACGCGACGCACGCCCGGATCCTCGACGCCGCGCGCGACCACTTCGAGCGCCACGGCTTCGAGGCCGCCAACGTCCGCGCCATCGCCGCGGACGCGGGCGTGGCCGCCGGCACGGTCCTCCTCCACTTCGCCGACAAGCGCGACCTGCTCCACGCCGCGCTGTTCGACGACCTCGCCGCCACCGCGGCCGAGGCCGTCCGCGACGAGGAGCCCGGCTCCCTCGAGCAGCGGCTTCACCGGCTCGGGGCTGCCTTCTTCGCGTACTACGCCCGCCGGCCGGCCCTCTCGAAGACGCTGCTCCGCGACGCCCTGTTCGCCGACCCGCCCTGGCAGGCCCGCTTCACCGAGCAGGTCGCCGCCGTGCACGGCCGCGTTGTCGAGCTCTTCAACGCCGCCCGCGCGCAGGGGGAGGTCGCCGACGACGCCGACCCCGCGCTCTTCGGCGTCGCCTTCTTCTCCTTCTACTACTTCGCGCTGATCGCGTGGGCCCAGGGCGCGCACCCGTCCCCCATCGCCCTGCTCGATCGGCTCGTCGCTCAGCACCTCTGCGGCCTCCGCCCCGCAGCCAACGTCAGGAGGGCTCGATGACGTCATCCATCATGTTCCGCAGTCCAGAGGCGCGCGCGCGCATCGCGGCGTGGTTCGACAGGTTCCACGAGAAGCTCCCGGTCCCGGCCCGATCGCGCGAGGTCTCCACCCGCTTCGGCGCCACGCACGTCCTCATCGCCGGCCCCGAGGACGCCCCGCCGCTCGTCTGCCTCCACGGCGCGCTCGCCAGCTCCGCGCACCTCCTGCCCGAGCTCGCCCCGCTCCTCGCGCGCTACCGCGTCCACGTCGTCGACGTCATCGGCCAGTCCGTCAAGAGCGCCGACCTCCGCCTGCCGATCGACGGGCCCGCCTACGCCGAGTGGCTCACCGACGTCCTCGACGCGCTCGGCCTCGCCCGCACCCACCTCCTCGGCGTGAGCTGGGGCGGCTTCGCGGCCCTGCGCATGGCCCAGGTCGCGCCCGCCCGCATCGACCGGCTCGTCCTGATCGTGCCGGCGGCCCTCGTGTCGGGTTCGGCGTGGCAAGGCCTCACCCGCATCGCGATCCCGATGGCCCTCTACCGCGCCTTCCCCTCGGAAGAGCGCCTCGCGCGCCTCGTCTCCGGGCTGTTCTCCACGCACGACGCCATGTGGTGCTCCTACTTCGGCGACGCCGTCCGCAGCTACCGGCTCGATTTCCGCTCGCCGCCCCTCGCCACCCCCGCGTCCCTCGCCGGCTTCACGCGGCCCGCGCTCGTGTTCGGCGCCGACGACGACGTGAGCTTCCCCGGCGCGAAGCTGCTCGCGCGCGCGAAGGAGCTCCTGCCGCACGCCGAGACCGAGCTGCTCGAGGGGTGCCGCCACTCGCCCCCCACCGACGACGCCTTCCGCGCGCGGCTCTGCGGGCGGATCTCGCGCTTCCTCGGCAGCGACGCCGCGCGTGACGCCGCAGGCGACGCGCCGCCCCCCGCGCCGCCCGGGCTCGCCGCGCCGGTCGCGTGACCCCCGCGCCGCGCTCCCGCCCGCGAGCGCCCCTCAGTGCCCTGACACGTCGTCGACCTGCGTGAACGCCTGGATGAGGCGCTCGCGCGCCCGCGGTGCCCAGGCCGAGCACGCTGACCGCAAGGCCGGTCCGGCCCAGGATGATTCGATTCACGATGGTCCTCTCCCTCGATGAACGGTGATCGTCACGGCGCCCACGCCGGGCGCGGGCTCACTCCTTCGGGGCGACCTTCCACGACGTGAACCGCCGCTCGACGCGCATGAGCAGGTGATTGAACGTCAGCCCGAGCGCCGTGATCGTCAAGATGCCGACATACATGCTCGGGATCTGGAAGTTGTATTGCGCGTAGATGATCAGGTATCCGAGCCCCGCCTTGGCTCCGATCATCTCCGCCGCGACGAGGACGAGCAGCGAGTACGCGCCCGCCAGGCGGATACCCACGAAGATCGTCGGGACCGCGGCCGGCAGGATGACCTTGCGGAACAGCTGGAGCGGCGACAGCCCCATCGTGCGCGCCGACTTGATGAGCAGCGGATCGACCCCGCGCACCCCGCTGATCGTGTTGAGCAGGATCGGCCAGGTGCACGAGTAGATGACGAGCGCGATCTTCGAGGACTCCCCGATCCCGAGCAGCAGCAGGAACACCGGCAGGAGCGCGAGCGCCGCGGTGTTGCGCAGCACCTCGAGCAGCGGGTTCAGCGCGTCCGCCACGCCCTTGTACCACCCGATCGCGAGCCCGAGCGGCACGCCCACCGAGATCGCCAGCGTGAAGCCGACGAGAGAGCGCGACAGGCTCGCCTTGATGTGGCTCAGGAGCTGCCCGTTCTGGAGCAGCTGCCATCCGGTCGCCAGCACCTCGGACAGCGGCGGCAGGAACGCCCCCTCCACGAGGCCCACCCGCGGCGCCGTCTCCCACAGGGCGGCGACCGCGAGGAGGATCCCCGACCGCGCGACGGCGCGGCCGAGCCACCGCGCCGCGTCGCCCACGAGCTGCCCTTGCTGCGACTCCTCCGGCAGCGGAATCGATTGCTCCAGGCTAGCCATTGACCGCCACCACGCCCGCCACGGGGCGGCTCTCCGCCGCGCGCTTCTGCCGCTTGCTCCGCTCCTGCTCCTCGGCCTTCAGCACCTCCTCGCGCAGCAGCGTCCAGATCTCGTGTCGCAGCCTACCGAACTCCGGCGTCGACCGCGCGTCCTCATAGCCCCGGATCGCCTCCGGGATATCGATGACCCGCTTCACCCGGCCGGGCCGGGACGTCATGATCGCGACCCGCTGCCCGAGGAACACCGCCTCGTCGATGCTATGCGTGATGAACAGGATCGTCTTGCGCGACTTCTCCCAGATCCGGAGCAGCTCCGCCTGCAGCGACTCGCGCGTCTGCGCGTCCAGCGCCGCGAACGGCTCGTCCATCATCAGCACCTCCGGGTCGTAGGCGAGGCTCCTCGCGATGGCCACCCGCTGCTTCATGCCGCCCGACAGCTCGTGCGGATACCGATCCTCGAAGCCGGAGAGGCTGACCAGATCCAGGTAATTCTGGGCGATCTCCTTGCGCCGGCTCTCCGGGATGCCCTTGGCCTCGAGCCCGAACTCGACGTTCTCGCGCGCCGTCCGCCACGGGAAGAGCGCATACTGCTGGAACACGATCCCTCGATCGAGGGCCGGGCCCGTGATCGGCTTGCCGTCGAGCAGGAGCCTGCCGCTGCACGGCTTCGACAGGCCGCCGAGCAGATCGACGAGCGTCGACTTGCCGCACCCGCTCGGCCCGACGAGGACCATCAGCTCGCCGGCCCTCACGTCGAGGTTGAGGTCCTCGATGGCCGTGAACCGCGCGCTCTCCTTGGCGCCCGCCGGCCCTTTGACGGCGAATGTCTTGCTCACATTGTGGAACTGGATCTTGTTGCTCATGGCTCCTCCTGCTCCCGAACCTCGACGAGGGGGCCCCTTCACGGACCGCCGTTGAGCACGCCCCGTACCAAGCGTGAGCCGGCTCCCTGGACGCAAATCCGCTATAACAGATGGCGGCCTGCTGCTGGAGCAGCAGGCGCTTGCTCACGGAGTGTTGCTACAGCAACAGTGGATCCGTCCTTACGAACCCAGGGCGGTCTGCGGGGGGGTTCGACGCGGGCGAATGACAGTTATTTCGACGTGCGCGAACGCCCAGGGTAAATTTCGACCTCATGACCGCCGCCACCACGTCATCGGGAGAAATCGACGCCGAGAAACTCGCGTGCAAGCGCGCACGCCTCTTCGAGCGAGCGCCGGTCGCGATCGTCCAGTACGGCAAGGAGCTCATGATCGAGGACTGGAACGGCGCGGCCGAGCGCCTGCTCGGCCACACGCGGAAGGAGGCGCTCGGCCAGCGCGTGGACGAGCTCCTGTGGGCGCCCGGCAGCCCCGACGGGTGGCAGCAGCTCCTCGCGGAGGACGGGGCGGCCCCCCGGGTGTGGAGCCACGCCAGGAAGGACGGCGCCGTGCTGAGCGTCGAGTGGCGCCACGAGCGCATCCTCGACGAGCACGGAGAGGTCATCGGCGTCGGCGTGTTCGGGCAGGACGTGACGGAGCGGACCGATCAGGCTCGTCGCCACCATCAGAGAGAGGTGATCCTGCAGGCCATCACGCAGTCGCTCCCGATCATCGTCTGGGCCATCGACCCCGAGGGGATCTTCACGTGCCACGAGGGCAAGGCGCTCGAGGCCATCGGGCTCCAGCAGGGCGCGCACATCGGCAAGAACGTGTTCGACCTCTACGCGAGCAACCCGCAGGGGTGCGAGGTGCTGCGGCGGGCGCTCGCGGGCGAAGCGAGCCATTCGGAGTCCCTGACGCACGGGGTGTTCTGGGACAACTGGGAGGTCCCCATGCGCGACGAGCAGGGCGAGGTGTCCTCGGTCGTCGGCTTCACCCTCGACATCAGCAAGCCAAAGAACACCGAGCAGGAGCTCCGGGCCAGGCTGGACCTCATCGAGCGGCAACAGCGGGTCATCCGCGACCTGTCGACCCCCATCATCCAGGTGTGGGACGGCGTGCTGACCCTGCCGATGATCGGCGTGCTCGACAGCGCCCGGACAGCGGAGGTGATGGATACCCTGCTCGACGCGATCGTCCGCACGGGCTCGCGCTTCGCCATCCTCGATCTCACCGGCGTCGAGCTGGTCGACACGAAGACAGCGAGCTACCTCCTCGATCTCGTCGCCGCGATCCGGCTGCTCGGCGCCGAGGGCATCGTCGCGGGCATCCGCTCGAACGTCGCCCAGACCATCGTCAGCCTCGGGCTCGATCTGGCCAACATCACCACCCTCGGGAACCTCCGGGCGGCGCTCCAGCACTGCATCCGTCAGATGAGCAAGGAGCGCGCGGCCGGCGCGGCGCACGCTTCGCTCCAGGGCGCTGCTCCGCGGCACCTGTGACAGCGCCGCGCGGGCGACCGCTCCGGCGCGGCGCTCCCTCGGCTCCCCTGCGCTCCCTCACGATCGCCGCGCTGGCTCACGGCTTCCGCGCCGTCGGCTTCGCCGTCCCCGCTGCCCCCATCGCCCTGGCCAGCGCGTCGACGACGACGCGGACCGCAGCGCGCGCGGGCGCGGCGTAGACCGCGAAGCTGGCGCGCCTCGAGGCGCCGTACTCCGGCAGCACGCGCCGCAGCGCGCCGCTCTCGAGCTGATCCTGGACGACGTAATCGGGGAGGTTCGCCAGGCCGAGGCCGGCGACCGCGGCGTCGCGCAGCGTGATCGTGTCGCTGGTGCGGAACGTGCCGCTCACCGGGACGACGCGCTCGCCCTCGGGGCCCACCAGCGTCCACCGGGCGACAGGCTCGAGGTTGAGCGTGATGCAGTCGTGGTCGGCCAGGTCCTCGAGGCAGCGCGGCGTCCCGTGGCGCCGCAGGTACCGCGGGCTCGCGCAGAGCACGCGCGGGTCGTCGGCGAGCCGCCGCGCGACGAGGGAAGCAGGGGAGATCTCGGCGGCCAGGCGCACCGCCACGTCGATGCGCTCGGCCACCAGATCGACGATGCGGTCGGTGAGGTCGAGATCGATGCGGAGCTCCGGGTACCTCGCGCGACAGGCCAGCACCGCGGGCGCGACGCGGATCATGCTCACGCAGGCTCGGGGGCACACGGGCGTCGCGCTGCTGCTCTTCATCCTGGCCGCCGCTCTGGTCGCAGATCGGCTCGCGGCGACGCCCCCGGCGCAGGGCGGGTCGCCCCCGCCGAGCGCGCGGTACGACCTCGCGCAGATCGACCCGCGGGGCCGCGCGAACGGCGGGCCGCGCGCCCCCGGCGCCCCGGCGGCGGCTCACGCCACGCGATCGATCGCCCCCTCCACGCCCTCCTGCTTGGAGCAGTGCGCACAGCAGTAGAACGCCCCGCCGGCCTCGATGCCGTGCCCCACGATGCGGCAGGCGCAGTGGGCGCAGACGGGCGCGAGCTTGTGAATCGCGCACTCGAAGCAATCGAAGGTGTAGCTCGTGCCGCCCACCATGATTTGAAATGCCTTGTCGTAGCTGTTGCCGCAGCAGTCACACGTGTTCATGAGAACCTCTCGACGGTTAGGGGATGACGTTGCGCCGCGCGCCGAGCGCGGCCGGCCCTCGCGATCACCCCGGGCTCCTTGGCGGGCTGTCCCGGCGCCGGCGGGTCTTCGATCTCCGGAGAGCGCTCTCCGGGCGCCGGGGGAGGGGGCGGGGGATCCCGGCGCGCCGGCTCGCCAGGATCGGGGTCGCGCCGCGGGGCCTCGCGCGGCGCCGGATCCTGCGCCGGCGGACCCCGGCCGGGATCGCCGACGGGCTCGGGGTTGGGCGTTCCTCGGGAGGGGGGCGCATTCACCGGCATGGACGGTTCTTTCCTCGCGCGTCCTTGGCTGACCTCATGTTGACGCGGCGCAAACAGGGCTGCATGAACCGCGCCACGAGCGCTTCCGAGCGGAGCGGCTCGACAGCGCGACGTGCTGCGCCCGCGCGGTCCTGGTACGCGCTCGCCGCGGCCCTCCACGGCGCGCATTCCTGTCACAGTGAGGCGCGGCTGCATGGCTGGGGCCGGCGCGGCGAGCCACCCGCGCACCTCCACTCCGCGTGCGCTCGCGCGGCGATGCGTCGTCCCGAGCGCGCCCATGCGCCGGACCGGGCCCAGCGGAGGCGGCCGCGAGCGAGCCGGATGGGCCCGCCCGCCGACCGCCAGCGCTCACTTCGGGAGGAAATGAAGGATCTGCCCGAGCGCCTTGGTGAGGCTCTCGGCCTCCAGCACGTCGGGCAGCACCAGCACGCCGAGCACGCTGAGGCCGATGCCTATCAGCGAGCCTCCGGCGATCACGCCCGCGCAGATGGCCTCGGTGTTCTCCGCGGCGAGCGCGTACCAGGGCCGCGCGGGCGGCGCGTCCGAGCGCCCGCCCGGCGCCGTCTCGCTGAGCCGTGTCTCCTGCTCGCGCTTCTTGTGCCAGAGCGCGGCGCGCCGATCGAGCAGCCAGAAGAGGAACGAGCCGAGGAACATCGACCAGATATCGGTGAAGTTGAGGATGAACGCGAGCCCCAGGGCGACCGCGGAGAGGGGGAATCGGTTCTTCGTGACCTGCCTCGTGACCTCGACGAGGATCCCGACGATCGCCCCGACCACCACCGCGGACTTGGCCGTCGGGTGGAGGAAATCGAGCCCCTTCATCAGCACCTCGGCGACGGCCTTCCACGTGAGCGCGCTCGGGACCGGCAGCTGCTCCGTCCCGTAGCGGCCGATGTCGCCCTGGATGAGCACGAGGTACCAGATGGGCACCGAGAGCACGAGCCCCGCGACCGTCCCGAGCACGTGCCCCATCGCCTGGTGGCGCGGCTTGCCGCCGAGCATGTAGCCCGGCTTGATATCCATCAGCAGGTTCGCCGTGTTGCTCGCGACCTCGGCGGTGATCCCGGCCGTCATCAGGTTCGTCGTGATGTTCTTCGGGGCGAGGGCGCCGTAGGTGAGCTGCGTCAGCTTGCCGAGCGCCCCGGTCGGGGTGATCGCCGTGATGGCCGTCGAGTTGACCGCGATGAGCGAGAAGATGAAGACGAGCGGTATCGCGAGCGCCCCGAGCCACCAGGAGATCCCGAACCAGAGCTGCCCGAGCACCACGATCACCGCGCCGACGACGGGTATGCCGATGATCGACAGCTTCACCGGGAGCTCGATGTCCGCGAGCACGTCGGTCGCTCCACCCTTCTTGGTGAGGCCCTTGAACGCGTCGAGGATCACCTTGGGCTTGGAGAAGAAGGCGTAGAGAGAGGACGTCGTCATGCACGCGACGCCGCCCCACAGCGCCCAGAGGGTGATCGCGCCGAACCCGAAATGCCCGTTCTTCGGCAGGATGATCCCGCGCTCGATCAGCAGAGGGGCGAGGACCCAGTAGTTGAGGATCCCGCCGAGGAGGAGCGACACGCCGGTCCGGATGCCCATCAGGCCGCCCGTGGCGACGAAGATGATGCTCGTGTCGAACCGGATGGTGAGCTCGTTCAGGGGAGTGCCGTGGATGGCCGGCGAGAGGCCCGAGCGCTTGAGCAGATCGGCGAAGCGCCCGCGATAGAGGAACTCGTCGTAGTAATGTGGGATGCTCTTCAGCGCGAAGAGCGCGCGCATCACCTTGTCGTCGCGGAGGAGCTCGATCGCGGCGCTCAGGAGGCCGCCGCCGAGGAGGAGCTTCGCCTTGAAGAGGCCCTCCTTCTCGTCGCTCTCGTGCAGCGCGTCCATCACGACGCCGGCGGCCATCCCCTCGGGGAAGGGCTGCTGCTCGTCGTTGATGAAGCGCTTCTTCATCGGGAAGGCGAAGAGCACGCCCAGGATGGCGAGGACGAACATCCAGATCATCGCCTGGCCCATGGGGATGATCGTCGTCGTGACCATCGAGTAGGCCGCGAGGCTCGTGAAGAGCGGCGCGTTCATGTATCCGGCCGACGTCGCGATGGACTGCATCGCGTTGTTCTCGAGCACGGTCATGTCGCTGCCGAGGCCGAGCCTGGAGAGCACCTTGAAGAGCCCGAAGGCCAGGATCACGCTCGTGATCCCGACCCCGAGCGACCAGCCGGTGCGCGCGCCGATGTACAGGTTCGTGAGCGACAGGAACGCGCCGAGGAGCATGCCCGTGATCGCCGAGCGCCACGTGAGCTGGGGCATGTCGCCGCGGTAGACGTTCTTCAGCCACCATGTGTCCTTCTCTTCGAGCGACATGGTGTGAACCTGCTCTGGCGTGAGCTGTTTGATGGCCATTGCGCGGCGACCTCCTCGCACCTTGTATCATGGTAGGCGACGCGCCGTGCATCTCTTCGGCGAGCGCCGGCGGCGCGGATCTCGTCGATTCCTCGCTCGCCGCAGCTCCCGCGCGCCCATCGCCGATCCCGGCGAATGCATGATGCGACGGAATTGCTGGCCCCGTGTCACGAGGCTCTCCCCGCGAGCCGCGTGGCTTCCATGTTAGAGAAGGCTCATGGCGACCGCCGCGCTCGAGGCAAGTCGCAAGGCCGCCAAGGCGGCGGATCCGAGCGCGTCGCTCCCGCACAGCTTCACCTGATGCGAGGACGCCTCCCGTCCCGAAGGATGACGCTGGTTCGACAACCTATCTGGATGGATACGAAGAAGCCAGGGGATGCGGCCGACTGCCGATCACGCCGAGCGGCGCTCTGGCTCTACTGCGGGAAGTTGCCCCGGAGCGGCAGAAAAGCCGCCAAGCCGCCAAGGGCAGAGGGGAAGGGGGCTGTCCGGGCATCCCCCCTATTCCCCGGTTCTCTTGGCGCCCTTGGCGGCTTGGCGGTTTGCTTCCCGGCCGACTTCCCGCAGCAGAGCTAGCGGCGTCGCCGCTGCTCGGCGACCGCCGCCGCGGCCTCCGCCTCCGCCTGGACGGCGGCGTCGTCCGGCAGCGGCAGCGCCTGAACCGCAGGGAACCGCACGCCGAACACGCCGGCGCCCGCGTCGACCGGCGCCACGCGCTCCCTCGTGGGCCGCGCGTCGAGCTCGACGATCCGGTTCACCGTGCGCTGCATGGCGATGGCGACGAACAGCCAGGTGATCGGGCCAGTCAGGAGCTGGATGTACGGGATGACGCTCGCCACACACGCCGCGATGACCAGGCCCCGCGGCACGCCGTCGGGCATGCCCCGCAGGCGGCACTGCAGGTTCACGCGATCACAGAGCCGGAGGCCGTTCCAGAAGATCCAGTAGTAGTTGAAGTACGGGGCGAAGTGCAGGCCGATGGCCTTCCCCACGGAGGGATCGTCGCGCTCTGCCTGCGGCAGCTGGGCGTGCATCGCGTTGAAGCGGATGAACGACACGATTCCGAACGTCACGACGTGCAGCAGCGCCGTGGCCCACACCGGAAACGCCTCGAGCTGATGCCGCGCGAGCGCGACCCGCTCGCCGGCACCCAGCCCTGCCACGCCGCCGCGATACGTGTTGGAGGCAACAGGCTGCCCGCCGACGCGCTGCGCCAGCAGGGCGTGACGCATGGCCTCGTTCTGTCGGCGCAGGCGCTCGTTCTCGGCCTGAACGTCGTCGAGCTTGCCCGCGAGCGCGTCTCGATCGGAACGGAACACGGGGCAAGTATAGCGCCGCGACCAGGGCCAGCAGGCCGAAGCGGCGGGCCGAGCGGGTGATCAGGCCCCCATGGCCCGCACGAGGCACGAGATGGAGAGCCGTGGCGCTCTCGGCGCAGGGCAGATGGGGTATCAGTCGCCGTCTCGGCCGGCGCCTGTGAATCCGTCTTCCCGGCGCGCGAAGAGGACGTTGAACGTCGTGAGCGTCCCGTAACAGCCCGTGATGTACGCCTGGAGCTGGACCTTCTCCGCGTCGCTCAGCCCCTCGTGCCCGTTGATCTTCTGCTCCAGCACGCGCAGCTTGTCGCGCAGCATCACGATCTTGTGGAAGAACACGTCGAGCGGGATGCGCTTCTCCGCCGTGCCCTCCTTGCCGGGCCGGAGCACGATCTCCCCGCCTTCCCAGCGGCCGCCCATCTCCGCGCGGCCGACGCCGAGCTCCTCGGACAGCACCTCGCGCAGCACACGGCGGAACTCGTCGATATCCATGTCGATGTCGATCTCCCTTGGCAGCGGCGAACGGAAGGGCTGCGGCGCCGTGCTCGGCCGGCGCTCCGGCGACGGGGCGCGCTCGGGCGCGCGCGGCCTGACGCTGGAGCCGCGCGGCTGGCCCGCCGCCCGGGGCGGCGGCGGCGGCGGCGGCGCGCCCTTGGCGCGGTAGCGGGCGCACGTCGCTGTCGCCTTGATCGGCGGCGGGTACACCTCGAGGGCGCACTCGCCGACGCGGCCGCGCGCTGGATCCTCGTGCACCCTGGTAAATGCCGCGCAGCTTCCACACCGGCCCGCGTAATCGTTCACCGCGGCGGGACTGTATCAGCTTTGCGGCTGTCGGGGAGCGCCTTGTGGACGCACGGAGGCGCCTGCCAGCGGCGCCGCGATCCGGTTCCGGTGCCGCGCTCGCCTGTCGCAGCGAGGGCGAGCCGACCGCGGTTCGGCTATCCTGTCTGGCCGTGCGTGCCCCGGCCCTGCTCCCCGCCCTCGTTTCCGCCGCCGCCCTCGCTGCCTGCGCCGCCGCGCCGGCGCCTCCGGCCGCCGCGCCGGCGCCTCCGGCCGCCGCGCCGTCGCCCGCTGCCGCCGCGCCGTCGCCCGCTGCCGGGCCGGAGCCGGCCGCGGCGAGGCCGCCGCTCGAGTTCATCCACGACGACGTGCCGCGAGCGCGCGAGAAGGCCCGGACCGAGGGCAAGGCGCTGTTCGTCGATGCGTGGGCGCCGTGGTGCCACACCTGCCTGAGCATGAAGCACTACGTGCTGACCGATCCGTCGCTGCGCCCGTTCGCCGATCGGGTGGTGTTCGCGGACGTCGACACGGATCGACCGGAGAGCGCGCCGTTCCTGGAGCGGCACGAGGTGACGGTGTGGCCGACGTTCTTCGTCCTCGAGCCGGCGGGCGGCGAGGTGATCGGGCTCTGGCGGGGCGCCGCCTCGGTCGAGGAGCTGCGCGAGCTGATCCGCGAGGCGCTGCTCGCGATGGATTCGCAGGCTGCGTCGGCGCTGCCCGCGGACGATCCGAACCGCCTGCTGGTCGAGGCGAAGCGGGCCCACAGCGCGGGGGACCACGCCGCGGCGGTGTCCGCCTACCGGCGCGCCCTGGCCCGGGGCGGAGAGGCCTGGCCGCGGCGCAGCGAGGCGCTGCTCGGCCTCCTTTCGGCGCTCTACCGCAAGAAGGACGCCGCGGCGTGCGCGGAGCTCGGCAGCGCGCACGTCGGCGAGGTGAAGGGCGCGGCGCTGCCCGCCGATTTCGCGAGCGTCCTGCTCTCCTGCGCGGCGGCGCTCCCCGGCGGCAAGGCCCAGCGGGCCGCGCGCGAGGCGGCGGTCGCCCGGCTGCGGTCGATCGTCGCGAGCCCGCCCGCGGACGCGAGCGCGGACGACAGGGCCGACGCGTGGGGCCTGCTCGCCGAGGGGCTCGAGGCGCTCGGCGACGCGGGCGGGGCCCGCGCTGCGAGCGAGTCGAAGCTCGCCGTGCTGGAGCGGGCCGCGAAGGAGGCGAAGACGCCCGAGGCGGCAGCCGCATACGACTACGGGCGCGCCATGGCGTACATCGCGCTCGGCCGCGGCGAGGAGGCGGTCGCGATGCTCTCCCAGCGCGAGGCGCAGATGCCCGCCTCGTACGAGCCGCCCGCGCGGCTCGCGCAGGTGCTCCACGCGATGGGCCGCGAGGCGGAGGCGCTCGCCGCGGTGGAGCGGGCCATCGGCCGCGCTTATGGCCCGCGCCGGCTGCGCTACCTGAAGCTCCGCGCGGAGATCCAGCAGCGGCTCGGGCGGGGCGCGGAGCAGATCGCCACGCTGCGCGAGGAGGTGGCCGGCTACGAGGCGCTCCCCAAGGGCCACGCCAGCCAGGCGGCCCTGGACGACGCGCGGCGGCGGCTCGCCGAGGCGGAGAAGGCCCAGCGCGGCGGCGGCGTGAAGAAGCGCTGACGGAGCCTCCCGGCGTCCGCTACGTCTCCCCGGTGCCCACGACCAGGCCCGTCACGCGGAGGCGGTCGAGACGCCAAGGTGGAATTCCAACATTGATGTCTTCCGGCGTTCTCACGGTTTCATCGACTTACCGTCCGTTTCACAGCGTCGGCAGCACGCCGCGGTCGCGGCCGAGCGGGAAGGCCGTCTCGAGGCGGGCGATGTCCTCGCTGCTGAGGCGCAGATCGCCCGCGGCCGCGTTGTCGAGCGCGTGCGCGGCGTTCGCGGCCTTGGGGATCACGAAGGTCGGCTGGCGGCGGAGCAGGAAGCGCAGCGCGACCTGCCGCGGCGTCGCGCGGTGGGCGGCGGCGACGGACGCGAGCACCCTGCCCGCCGCGCTGTCCGGCGCCGGGAACCGGCCCGAGCCGAACGGGCTGTAGGCGACGACCGCGATGCCGTGCCGCTCGCAGAGCGGCAGCACCCGGTGCTCGATCGCCCGCTCGAGCAGGTGATAGAGCACCTGGTTGCAGGCGATCTCGCGCGCTCCGGCGATGGCGATCGCCTTCGACAGCTCCGCCTGGTCGAAGTTGCTGACACCGAAATACCGGATCTTGCCCTGGTCCCTCAGGTCCTTGAAGGCGCGGAACGTCTCCTCGAGCGGGTGCGACCCGGGCCAGTGGAGGAGGTAGAGGTCGAGCCTGTCGGTGCGGAGCTGCTCCAGGCTTCGCTCGCACGCCGCGATCGTGCCGGCGTAGCTCGCGTTGCTGGGCAGCACCTTGGAGGCGAGGAACACCTCGTCGCGGCGGCCGGCGATCGCCTTGCCGACGAGCGCCTCGACAGCGCCCGAGCCGTACATCTCCGCCGTGTCGATGTGCGTCATGCCCGCGTCGATCCCCCGCCGGATGGCGTCGATGCAGGCGGCCTCATCGTCCATCTCCATCTGCCAGGTGCCCTGTCCGACGACCGGGATCTTGACGCCAGTAGAACCGAGTGCGCGCTGCTCCATGATGATGAACCTCCGCTTTTGTCACCGGGGGCGGCACGCGCCGCCCCCGCCCGCCGGCAGAGCGGCGGGGCCCCACCCCCACGCGGCCCGTGCTGGCCGCCCTTCACGGAGAGCCGCATGGACACAGCGTTTTCTACCTGATCGGCGTTCCAGAGGCGCCCCTCCGCCCCGCGTGGGATCGCTGAATTCACCACGAAAAGCAAGCTCGAGCGCCTTCACCGGGCCGAGCCCGGCGGTTCGCGACGTCGGTTGCAGGCGCCTTGTCCATAGAAAATTCCTTGCTTGAGGACGTCGCAGACAGACGATGAGCCGCTGTGTAGATTGCGCTGCCCGCGGGCTCCGAGGAGGTGGATCGATGCGTTGCATGCTGATGGGATCGTTCGTACTGGCCGCCGTGATGTCGTTCGCTGGCGTGAGCCGCGCGCACATCGACCTCACGTCCCCCGCGCCGAGGCACGCGGACGACCAGCAGAAGGTGGCGCCTTGCGGTGCTCGCGGCGACGCGCGGGGCGAGACCGTCACCGTGTTCGAGCCGGGCGAGACCATCACGGTGACGTGGAACGAGACGATCGATCACCCCGGGCATTTCCGGATCATGTTCGACGACGACGGCTTCGATGATTTCCCGGAGCCGGCCAATGAGAACGATCTCTGCGAGCCGGGGGCGGACAAGGGCTGCCTGCTCGACGGCATCGCCGACAAGAAGGGAGGATCGTATTCGGCGGAGGTCACGCTCCCGGACGTGGCGTGTGACAACTGCACGCTTCAGCTCATCCAGGTCATGACGGACAGGAGGCCGGCCACCCTGTACTACCGCTGTGCGGATCTGGTGCTCAAGTCCTCCGATCCTGGCGCCGCGACGAGCGCCGCGAGCTCCGGCGCCGGCACGGGCGGCGGCGCGACGGGCGCGGGCGGGGACGCGGCGACGAGCGCGAGCAGCAGCGCCACGGTGGGCGCAGGCGGAGACGCGACGACA
This sequence comes from Sorangium sp. So ce281, assembly GCF_051527395.1. Classification (NCBI taxonomy): domain Bacteria; kingdom Pseudomonadati; phylum Myxococcota; order Polyangiales; family Polyangiaceae; genus Sorangium; species Sorangium sp. So ce281. Next base: position 6,229,397 of record NZ_CP150322.1, on the reverse strand, counting down.
GGGGCGGGCGCGGGCACGGGCGGGGGCGGCGGGGGCGCAACGACAGGGGCAGGCGCGGGCACGGGCGGGGGCGCAACGACGGGCGCTGGCGTTGACGAGGGCTCTGGCGCGGCGGAGGACGACGGCGGGTGCAGCTTCGGCGGCGCGGCGGGCGGGGCTCCGATCTCGGCGGGGCTCGGCGCGCTCGCCGCCCTCGCGCTCGCGGCGCGCGGGCGGAGGCGAGGTCGGCTGGCGCCGCGACAGGACGCTGCCGGTCGCGGGTCGCGGCGCTCGTGATCGCGAGCCGGCGCGCCGTCAGGAGCGGCGCGTCGGCCCTTCGGAGAACCTGGCGATCTCGATGAGCTCCGCGGCGCGGTCGCTGGCCGGCGGGGCGAGCCAGGGGCCGTCGAACCGCGTGACCAGCGCGGTCACGTTGTCGCGGCCTCCGGCGGCGAGCGCGGCGTCGATCAGGGCGCTGGCGGCCGCCGCGGGGTCGGGGTGGGCGTCGAGCGCGGCGGCGATGTGCCGATCGTCGACGAGGTCGCTCAGCCCGTCGGTGCAGAGCAGCAGGGTGTCCTCGCGGCGGAGCTCGACGGCGGAGAGCGCGATCCTGAGGTGTTCGCGGAGCCCGAGCGCCTGGAGCATCACGCCCCTGTGCTCGAAGGTGGCGGCCTCTTCGGGCCGCAGCTTTCCGCTGTCGAGCAGCGACTGGAGGAGCGTCTGGTCGCGGGTGAGCTGGGTGAGGACGCCGCTGCGGAGGAGGTAGGCGAGGCTGTCGCCGACCTGCGCGAGCAGGAGGCGCTCATCGCAGAGCGCGGCCACGGTCGCCGTGGTGCCGCTGTTCCGGTGCTGTGAGCTCCGGCGGGCGTTGTCGCGGACGGCGCGCCCGGCCTCGCCGATCGCCTCGAGGAGGCTCCGCTCGAGGGCGTCGCTCGATCGGGGCGCGGCGCGGGTGAGGATGGCGTGGACCATGCGCGCCGCGAGCCGGCTCGCCGCGTCGGGGGACGACGCGCCGCCGGAGCCGTCGTAGACGCCGAGCGACAGGGCGAGCGGCGGCTCGACGGACGCCTGGGCGGCCGCGGGCCCATGGGCGGCCGCGGGCCCGTGGGCGAGCCCGCGCGCGAGATCGCTGATCAGGAAGGTGTCCTCGTTGTGCTCGCGGCTGAGGCCCACGTCGGTCCGGGCCGCCACGGCGACCGCCGCGGCGTGTTCGGCGGCGGACGTGCGGTACACGGGCATGCGCGCATCGTACCGCGAGGGCGCTGTCCGAGGGAGGGCGCTCGACGCGCGGCGCGCCTCGTGCCTGAAATGGAGAGAGACCGCATGAGGCTGCTCCCCAACCCCGAGCGCGCCTGGGAGCGCGCCGCGCACGTCCAGACCCTCGCGCGCGCCGAGATCGAGCGGCGGATCCCGCCGTTCACGGGCGAAGCGGAGGTGCTCTCCGGCGGGCACGCCAACGTGAACGTGCGCCTCGGCGCCGAGCGCGTGCTGCGGGTGTACCGCCGAGACGCCAGCGCGGCGCCGAAGGAGGCCAGCCTGCTCGCGCGGGGCTGGAGGTCGTTCCGCGTCCCGGCGGTCCTGTCGGCGGGTGACGATTTCCTCGTCCTCGAGCACGTCCCGCACGTTCCGCTCCAGGACACCGCGACGTGCGGCGCTGCGGTCGGGCGCGCGCTCGCGGAGATTCACGGCGTCAGCTACGACAGCGCGGGTTTCCTGGGGCCTGAGCTCGCCGTCTCCGTGCCGTTCGCCGACTGCATCGGCGCGCTGCGGGGTCATGTCGACGCGGTCCTCGACAGGCTGGCTCCTGCCCTGCGCGGCGAGCTGAGCGAGCCCGTGCGCGCGTTCCTCGACGCGAACGCGGAGGCGCTGCGCGCGCTGGCGTCGGCGCCCGTGCTGCTCCATGGGGATTTCAAGGCGTCGAACCTGCACTGGCTGTCGTCGGGCGAGCTCCTCGTGCTCGACTGGGAGTTCGCGTACGCGGGACCGAGCCTGATGGACGTCGGCCAGCTCCTGCGCTGGAGCCCGGGGCCCGAGTTCGTCGCGGCGTTCGCGGGCGCTTACCGCGAGAGCGCGCCGCTTCCCGAGGGGTTCGAGCGCTGGGCCGCGGCGTTCGACCTGTTCAACCTGGTGGGGCTCCTCGACGGGGCGGAGCCAGGCTCGCGCCGGGCGGCCGATGTCTGCGGCCGCATCCTTCAGACCACAGGGGGAAGCGAGGACTGAGGTGGCTTGAAGATGCCGAACCCGGCATCGCTCGGCAGTGCTTCTCGGCGGGCGCCGCAGCTTGGAGAGTCATTTTCGTGATGAGCGCTGAGCTCCTCGCGTAAGGATGCTTGTCGCGGATCTTCCGCTCTATCTTGTGGGCCGTTCGCCGTGATGCGGTTAGGGTGCGCCGCTGATGCACAACGGCGCTGACCAGTTCGCGAAGAACATTCTGCGCGAGGCGCTGAGCCGAGCCTCGTCTCCGGAGACGGAGGTGGAGGTGCTCGCGGCGACGCAGAAGATCGATGTCTACAGCGTGCCCGATCCGGCGCGGGACGCTGAGCGCGCCGGGATGGGCTTGCTGGGCGAGCTCTCCGCGGAGCCGAGCCTGTTCGAGCCGTTTCACCGCACACCAGGCCTGCGGCAGGTCCGCTCGTGTCTGCGCAAGCAGCTCACCTGGTATCACGAGCTCGAACGCCGGGCCCGCGCGCAGGCGTCTCCAGTCGGCGCCTCGTCGAACGATGCGGAACCCGACGCATCGACCCAGCCGGCCGTGGCTTTCCCTGCGCTCGTTGTCATCAGCTCGGGCCGACCGGAGAGCGTGCTTGCAGCGTACGAGTGCCGCAAGGCGAAGCCCGGCGTGTCCCACGCGGCGCCGGGGCTCGCGCTTCGCATCGTCGTGCTGTCCGAGCTGCCCCGGACGCAGGAGACGCTGCTCTTGCGCCTGCTCGGCTCCGGGCGCGTGCTGCGCGAGGCGCTCGCCGATCTGGCGGCGATGCCGGAGGACGCCTGGGAGAGGAGCGTCGCCACGCCTCTCCTGGTACATTTCCAGCTCGGGCTCGATGAGCAGGCGACGAGCGAGGAGGACGACGTGAGCGCAGAGATCCGTGCGTGGTTCGAGGATTACCAGCAAAAGCTGCGCAACGAAGGGCGCGACGAAGGGCTGAAGGAAGGGCGCGACGAAGGGCTGAAGGAAGGGCGCGACGAGGGGCTGAAGGAAGGGGGACGCAACCTCCTGCTGCGGCAGCTCCGGGCCCGCTTCGGCGAGCTGCCCGCCGCCGTCGTCGCTCGCGTCGATGCAGCCGACGTGGCCGAGCTCGAGCGGTGGGGCGAGCGGGTGCTCGGCGCGCGGACGCTCGACGAGGTGCTCGGAGCGCCGAGCTGAAGGGCCGAGGAGGGCCCGCCGTGCCTGCCCGGCCGCGCAGGGGCGGCAGCGATGCTCCGGCGTCCCCGGCGTCGCCGACCACCCCGTCGCTGTCTGCGCAGAAGACGCCCGCTCAGGGCAGGCCGGCAGGCGTCAGGACGACACCTTCACCCAGGCGGGGCGCTCGCTGATCCGCTTCCACCACGCCGCGACGTTCGGCCGATCGGTGATGAGCTCCCCGAGCTTCGACACCACGAGACACTGGAGGTACGGCATCCACGAGATGTCGGCCAGCGAGTAGCTCGAGCCCGCGAGGTACTCGTGGCCGGCCAGCGCCTTCTCGACCACGTCGAGCGCCCTCACGACCTCGGCCTTGGCCGCATCGACGATCGCCTCGTCGCCCTGCTTGCCCTGCATCGGCAGGAAGACCCGCTGGAAGACGATCTTGACCGCCGGGGTGGCGAAGTACGACTGCTCCACGCTGAGCCACTGATCCATGAGCGCCCTCGCCCTGAGCTCGGTCGGCGCCAGCGGAGCTCCCGGAAGCTTGTGATCGAGGTAACGCATGATCGCCCTCGACTCGTAGAGCGTGAAGTCCTCGTCCTCGAGCACCGGGATCACGCCGAAGGGGTGGCGCGCGAGGTGCTCGGGCTGCTTGTGCGCGCCCTTCATCAGGTCGACGAGCACGAACTGCGCCTCCTGGCCCTTCTCGGCGAGCACCGTCAGGACCTTCCGCGTACACGTGCTCATGGGATGTCCGTAGATCTTCATCGCGTCTCCTTAGACCTGTGTTCCGTCGCGAGGCGCCGACCGGCGGCGGCCACCACGGCGCGCTAGCCTAAACGGATTTCTCGGACCGCGATCGCCCAGATGATGCGGGCCGATCGCGGCGCGCGATCAGCCCTCGCGCCGCCGATCCTCCTGCCACTCGGCGTCGCGGGCCGCGGCGAAGACCGGGAGGTGCGCGAGCCACCGCTCGCCGGCGTTCGGGCGCTCGAGCGCGATGCGCAGGGCTGCGATCAGCTCGAGCGGCGCGGCGTCGAGGCCCTGCTCCTTCGCAGCCCAGCCCAGCCCGGCGAGGACGGCGTTGGCGACCTCGTAGCTCGGGCGGTGCATCGGCGCCGTGGGGATCGACGCGGGCGCGGCGAAGTGGCGCTCGCACGCCGCGACGTCGAGGGAGCCCCAGGCCGCGCACACGATCGGGCGGACAGCGTGGATCGAGCAGGCGCCGCGCTCGTCGAGCAGCGGGCAGGGGACGCCGGCCTCGGCGCGCTCCAGGCGGGAGAGCCCGCGCGTCGCCGCGTCGGCGGCGCGGACGCGCTCCTCCAGCGCGGCGAGCTCCGCCTGGCTCCGCGTGGCGCGCAGGTGGGCCGCGATGCGGAGCACCTCCGGCGCCAGCACGAGCACCTTGCTGACGCAGCAGGTCGCGCAGCCGGCCCTGCAGGCGATGGGCCGATCGGGCGGCTCGGCGCCCGCCGAGGCCGCCTGCAGCGCCTCGGCCCGCGCGAGCGCCGAGGCCGCGGCCGACACAGCGCCGGCCTCGGTGCGCGCGGCGAGCAACGGCGCGAGCGCGGCGCGCTCCCCGTCGGCGATCCCCTCGAGGACGGCGGGGGTGTACCGCGTCCCGCGGGCGAGCGGCAGGGAGCGCTTCCGCCGGGTCATCGCGGCGCTACGCGGTCTCCGGGAGCCGCCAGTCGATCTCGTCGGCGCCGCGGGCGCGGAGGGCGCTGTTGATGGTCGAGAACGGCTTGCTGCCGAAGAAGCCGCTCCTCGCCGACAGCGGCGAGGGGTGAGCCGCCTTGATGACCGTGTGGCGCTTCGCGTCGATGAGCTTCGCCTTCTTCTGCGCGTGGCCACCCCAGAGCACGAACACCACCCCGTCGGGCCTGTCGTTGACCTTCTTGATGACCGCGTCGGTGAACGACTCCCAGCCCTGGTTCTTGTGGGAGTTCGGCGTGTGCGCCCGGACGGTGAGCACGGTGTTCAGCAGCAGCACCCCCTGGGTCGCCCACGTGGTGAGGCAGCCGTGGCTCGGGATCGTGAAGCCCGGCAGATCCGAGACCGCCTCCTTGTACATGTTGGCCAGCGACGGCGGCGGCGTGACGCCCGGGCGCACGGAGAAGCACAGCCCGTGGGCCTGCCCGTCGTCGTGGTACGGGTCCTGGCCGAGGAGCAGCACGCGCACGCTCTCGTACGGCGTGAGCTTGAACGCGGCGAAGACGTCCTCCTCCGCCGGAAACACCTGGTGCGCCGTCCGCTCGTCCTCGACGAAGCGCGCCAGCTTCTTGAAGTACGGCTGCTCGAGCTCTCCGGCGAGCACGCGCTCCCACGAGGCAGGTAGATCGATCTTCATCTCTCGCTCAGACCCCTTCCTTCGGACAGAACTCGCTCATCCGGCACTCCCCGCACTTCGGCTTCCTGGCGACGCAGGTGTAGCGGCCGTGCAGCACCAGCGCAGGGCCGAAGAACGTCCATTGATCCTTCGGCACGATCTTCATCAGATCCTCCTCGATCTGCTCGGGCTTCTCGCGCTTCGAGAGGCCGATGCGCCCGCTGAGGCGGGCGACGTGGGTGTCGACGATGATCCCCGAGGGGATGTCGAACGCCGTGTTGAGCACGACGTTCGCCGTCTTCCTGGCCACGCCCGGCAGCGTGGTGAGCTCGGCCATGGTCGCGGGCACCTCGCCGCCGAAGCGCGCGACGAGCTCCCTGCACGCGGCCTGCACCGTCTTCGTCTTCTGGCGGTAGAAGCCGGTCGGCCTGAGCTCTTCCTCGAGCTCCGCCGTGGGCGCGTCGGCGTACGCCTGCGCCGTCGGGTACTTCGGGAAGAGCGTGGCGGTCACCCGGTTGACGCGCTCGTCCGTGCACTGCGCGGCCAGGATGGTCGCGACGAGCAGGTCGAGCGGCGTCTTCCAGTCGAGCTCGTAACGCGCGTCGGGGTACGCCTCGCGTAGCTGCTCGAGGAGGAGGGGGATGCGGTCTCGGGCGTTCATGGGGGTCATCGCAGCGTAACCCAGCCCCGGGCCGCCCGTCAGCGGGGCTCGGCCCCTCAGCGCCGCCGCGCGACGAGCCCCGGCCGCCTTCGGCCGAAGTAGATCTCGAGCAGCTCGCGCCCCACGAGGTTCGCCTTGGTGCGCCACGCGATGTCGTTGGCCAGCATCACGGAGACCGCGATCTCGGGGCGATCCGACGGCGCGAACGAGGCGAACCACGAGAACATCCGCGACGGCCTGCCGCCGACCAGCGTGCCGGTCTTGGCGGCGACGGGCATGGTGCCGAGGGCGCGGGTGCCGTCCGGCTTGCGGAACGCCTTGGCGCAGGTGCCCCGCCGCGTCGTGACCTCGAGCATCGACCGGAGGGTGCGCGCGACGTCGGCCCGGAGGCCGCGGCCGTCGGTGCTCCGCGGCGCGAGCGCGCCCGCGTCCTCGCGGTCCTTCGCGTCGTGCGCGCCCGGCGGCGCGAGCAGCGAGAGGCGGACGCGCTCGCCGTCGTTGGCGATCGTCTGCATGGCGAACAGGGCGCCGAGCGGGCTGAGCCGCCCGCTCCAGAAGCCCGCGGCGGCGCGGGCGAGGCCGAGCCCGCCGGCGGGGATGTTGGCGGTGCTCGGCGCGACGGGGATGTCGATGGGGACCTCGCCGTCGAAGCCGAGGTCGCGGGCCTTGTTGCGCAGGTCGTCGGCCGTGAGGTGCCGGCCTGCGAGGCGCGCGAAGACGCCGTTGATGCTGCGGCCGAGCGCCTCGCCGAAGACGGTGCAGGTGGTGCCGCGGCCCTCCAGATCGGCCGCGGTGATCGCGCTCATGCCGCCCGTGTAGCAGACGGGCGTGGCGACGTTCACCTTGCGGCCCTCGAGCAGCGCCGCCGCGGTGACGATCTTGAAGAGGCTCGCGCTCGGGGCGAGCGGGGTGGCGACGTAGTCCCTGTCTCCGCGGCTCGCCCACACGAGGATGCGGCCGGTGCGGACGTCGGAGGCGACGATGGCGCCCTCGGGGGCGCCGGAGCGGGCGAGGAGGCGCTCGGCGGCGCGCTGGAGCTCGGGATCGAGCGTGAGGCGCACCTGCTTGCCCGACGCGCCGACCGTGGCGTGGACCGCGCCGGCCTCGACGTGGAGCTTTCGGACGCCCGGCGGCGCCGGAGATGCCGTCGCCGGCGCGATCCCGACGGCGATCGCGGCGGCGAGCGCGAGGAAGAGACGTGATCGCACCCCGCGGAGATGCCAGGGAGAGGGCGCGCGGGCCAAGTTCCGCGCGGCGTTCGCGACGGGGCCTCGTCGCCCAAGGAGGAGGGGGGAGCGGTCCATGAGGAGCAGCGCCCGCTCCCCGGCTTTGCCCTGGAGCGGCTCAGCGCTCTTGTTCCAGGGCGATCCGATGGCCATCGGGATCGATGACCGTCACGGGCGAGCTGCCCTCCGAGCCGGTGGCGCCGACCACCGCGCCCAGCGCTCGGAGCGACTCCAGGATCCGATCGAGGTCGGAAACGACGAGCCCCAGGCGGAGGCCGGACGTCGGCTTGTCGGAGAGCGGATAGAGCTCGAGGACCATGCCACCCACGTCGCACGCGTAGTGCTTCGGTCCGTTGCCGTGCTGCTCCGGGGACAAGCGCAGGCCAAGGCCTTCGTAGAACCGCCGCGAGCGCTCGAGGTCCGCGCACCGGAGGACCACGTAGGCAACACGTTGCACGCTCATTGGAAGGGACCCGCGCGCGCCGACCGAGGTCAGCGCCGCCCTTCCGGCACGAGGGTCTCACCGCGCGCCAGCATCTCCACCAGCGCCGCGATCTTCTTCGCGCGCCCGGTGGGCGTCTTCATGTTGTTCGTGCGAAACGCCAGCGCGAAGAGGTTCTGGCGCCCGAGGGTCTGGAACGTCTTGCGCGCCCGTGGGTTCGCCTCGATGGCCGCGCGAAGGTCGTCGGGAACGGTGGCTTCGGTCGCGCTGCGGATGGGGGCGTAGGCGGCCTCCCAGCGACCATCCGCCTTCGCGGCGTCGACCTGCCGCTGGCCGTGCGGCGTCATGCGGCCGGCTGCCGTCAGCCGCGCGATGTGATCCCTGTTGATCTGGCTCCAGACGCTCCTCGCCTTGCGAGGGGTGTACCGCTGCAGAAACGAGACTTCGTCGAAGGATTTCCGGATGCCGTCGATCCACCCCCAGCACAGGGCCACGTCCAGCGCCTGCGCGGTGCTCACCGTCGGCACGCCGGAGTCCTTCTTGTGAATCTTCAGCCACAGCTCGGTCTCGCGGGCGTGGTTGGCGGCCATCCAGGCTTCGAAGGCCGCCTCGGTGGGGAAGCTCTTGATCTTGTCTGGATTGGGAATGATCGGCGCCATGAAAAAGGTCCCGGTTGAAGTCTATCGATCAAGGTGCCCAGGGAGCCGGCACGCCGGGTCCTCTGCACGTACCAGGGCTCTTCCTCGGGAGGGAGAACATCGAAGGTTGCCCATGGCGACCAAGTTGCGCCCGTGTCCACAACTCGCCTTTCTGTGTGTCTTTTTTTACTGCCCAACGTGTCGTTAAGCCGCAGGCGGGCAACAAAGGCAACCGACCGACAGCTTCAACGGCATGTTGGAGCGCTGAACGATATTGAAACATCGGTGATGATGCCACGGCAGGGATTGGCAGCTCGTCCCGATTTGCCTCGGTTTAGCGATCCTGTGACCGAGTCACTCCGCCCCTGGTTTCAAGAGAACGTTGTCGGTTACCTCGCGTGCGCCTGGCAGGCGCAAAATGTCATTCATCCTATAGTTCTTGTTGAGCTGTGTGCCGGTCGTTCCGGCGAAGTGGCTCACCAGGTCGTTAAGGAGAGAATCGGCGGGCACAAGCACTGCCCGCACGATCGTGCCTCCCTCCCTCTTTGCACAAATCGCGGCAGTAACACCCACGAAGTGCCGTCTGACCTTCGACTCCGGTCGATCCACAGATTCTCGTGTGCCGAAGTGGAAGTTGAACTGGTCTGTAATGCTGACTTTGTACTCGAATTTCTCGCCGGTTGGCGCGACTCCGTCGGCACCCTTGTCCGAAACAGCGAGTAAGTGGCCCATGTGGTGTGCGAGCAGTATTTCGCCCACTCCACCCTTTGCCATCGCGTCCCGTAGACCCACGGCGACCGTCGCCGCGAAGGCGGCCCTAAGGTGCTCAACGATTTTATCGTAGGGATGGGGCACTGGCTGTTCTTCCGTTCAACGAGTAGTCGACTGGTCAACCGAAGCCGGCGGACGAGGTCCATGTATTGGGGCGCCTTTGGTGACCTCGCGCACGGAGTGTCTCATGCAGTGGCGCTGCGCCGCAAGCTCCGAGTGCGGTCCAGCGCCGTACGGTAGACCCGTCGAACACAGGCGCGGTCGCGGCCTTTCCGGGGTGCCACGAGGCGCTTGTGGGGGCGCGGTGGACCGCGCGGACGGGGACGGCGCCGCGCCTAGGCGACGCGCCGAGGTGGCCTCGTCCAAGCCAGCTCTTGCGGCCGACCTGTCAGGTCGACGTGCTCTTCTGTACTTGATGTGTGGCAGGAGGCGTCTTTCAGGTGCTGTGGCTGAGCCAGCGATGGCGAGGGAGATCCGCGCGCGGCTCGGGCTCCCGCTGGAAGCTCCGGAATGCCGAGCGCGCGAGCCCACGGAAGGGATGCCCCGGTCCGACGGGCCCGCGTGCGGGAGGCCCGCCGCCGCGGCGGTCGTCGCCGCGCTCCGGGTCTGGTAGGGTGCGCGCAGAGGTGCATGTGCTCAAGCTGCCGAAAGATCTCGTCGCCGATCCGCGCCATGACGCGGTGTTCGAGCTCCTCACCAAGCATGCGGGTCTCTTGTGGGAGAGCGGCCGGAACCGGGTGGCGACGCTCCCGATGACCGACGCGCTGGCCGCGGAGCTCCGCGGCGCGCTCGCGGCCGAGCACGCCTGCCACGGCCTCGAGCTCATCGCCGATAAGCTCGCCAGGGAGCAGAAGGGGCTGGACGCCGCGGCCAGGAGGGCCCCGGAGAGCCCGCAGAACGCCCGCGCGTCGCGCATCCTCTTCCTCGCGAGCGACGGCAGCACCCGCTTCTATCGCGACTGCGACGCGCTCCTCTCCCGCTACCCGCAGCGCCTCCTGGCCTGTCGGCTCGAGATCGCCGGCGAGGCGCTGGGCGAGAAGCTCACGGGGAGCGCAAGGCTCATCCGGAGCGTGCTTGTCCTCGACAAGAAGGTTGCCGCCAGAGCGCTGCTCGCCCTGCTCCCGCCGGGCTGACGCCCGACGCCGCCACGGCGCGCTCCAGCACCGCGCGTCCTCCGTCTACGCTGCGCTCGCGCGCCGTCAGCACCGCCGGCGCGGCCTCCTGGAGAGGCACGCCTCTGCGCCTGGAGGTCCTGGCCTTCAGGCCACAGCCTCCACACCGGCGCCTGGAGCATTGTAACAGAGCTGTTGGCGTGTTCCCTTCCCGGCGCTCGGTCCACGAGCACCCCCTCAAGATCACCGGAAATCCGCGCCCGCCGGACCGGCACGCTGCGTGCTCAGCGTGCTCAGGAGGAAGGACAGCCCGTCGATCAATCCATCCCCGGCCGGAGAGAACCCATCGGCGGACTCCTGGCCTGCCACGAGCAATGACCTGAACTACGGCGCCATCGCGACGTGGCTCAAGACCGACGTCGTGCACACGGCCAACATTGCTCGCCCGGCGCCGTCGTCTTCTGATCCACGCCGCCTCCGCTCGGCGCGCAAGTCGGGAGAACCCGCGCCGGGCGCACCGAACATGGGCTCCGCGCCCCGTCGCTCAGTCGGTGCAGCACGGCGCCCCGCCGGGCGCGTCGCAGGTCGCCGGATCGTCGCTGCACGGCAGCCCCCAGGCCACGGTGGCGCCGAGGACGACCTCCAGCTGCGCGGTATGCTTCGTCGAGCCGTCGTCGTTGCGCGCCTCCGCCGCGAGGATCACGTGGGTCCCCTCCTTGAGCACGGCTTCCGGCTCCCACTGCCTTCCGGGGAGGAACGCGATGAGCCCGTACGCGTGCGGGAACTCCCCGGGGAGGAGCTCGATCATCCCCTCCTGCGGCACGCCCGGGGGGAACAGGTCCCCGGTCGCAGGGTCCTTGACGCTGTACCGCACGCGGACCCTCGTGCCGCAATCGCTGCAGCCGACGGCGAACCAGAGGTGATATCCCCCCTGCGGCCCGGCCATCACCGGGAGCGTGGCGCCCTCCTCGATGCTCTCGAAGCAGGTCTGGCCAGTCCCGATCTCGAACACAGCGGGGTTGTCCGGCAGGCGGCACCCGCCGCCGCCGCCCGCCCCGGTGGAGCTTCCGCCGCCGCCCGCCCCCGTGGAGCTTCCACCTTCGCCTGCGGAGCTTCCGCCGCCTTCCCCGGTGGAGCCGCCGGCGCCCGATCCATTCGAGCTTCCGCCGCCGCCCTCGCCGGTCGAGGTGCTGTCGGCGCTCCCCTCGCTGGTGGAGCTACCGCCGCCGCCCTCGCCGGTGGAGCCGCCGCCGCCCATCGCGTCTGACTCGACGCTCGAGCCGCAGTGGAGACACAGCACCGCGAGGGTGAACACGGGAGTCGCTTGCCAGCGGGTCAATGCGCGAAGGAAGGATCTCATGGGGAGCACCTGGAACACGCGAGGGCGCTGTGAAGGGGAGAACCGGAGCGCTCCCTCCTTCAGGCGCGATGTCCCGGAGGGCCGCGGCGGGCTCGACGCGAGCCTCGGCCCTGGCCGACTTGGCAGCAACCGTTCCATCGCGCGCTCCGCCCAATCCGGGCGCTTTCCCGAGCGCGCTCGCCAGCGCGCTGCGCCACGTGTGCCAGGCGCAGGCAGCTCTGGCACAGGGACCAGGCGCCCGCGACCCGGCAGGCGCAGCGCGCGCGCTGGAGAAGTGCATCGACGGCGCGCTCGGCCCCGGCGGGCGTCTTCGAGACCCACGCCGTGCCTTGGCGCGCTATGGTGTCGTCTCCCGGCCGGGGGTCGGGGGTTCCTTGCCGCCCATGCCGACGACCCGCCTGTTGCACAGCGCCGAGATCCCCCAGGCCGACAGCCTCGCGAACGTGCGGCGCGTGCTGGAGGCGCTCTCGGGCGGGGTGACCGAGAAGGAGCGGATCTCCGAGCAGACGGGCATCTCCTTGCGGCACGTCGGCTATGCGCTCGCCGCTGCCCGGGTCCTCGGCTGGCTCGTCGACGACGGCGTCTCGATCACGCCTGCGGCACGCGAGCTTCTCGCCACGTCGTCCGGCTCCGCCGACGAGCGGGCGCACCTGCGGCGCGCGATCTTCGCGTGCGAGGTCGTGAAGGAGGTCGCGCCGGATCTCTTCGAGCCCGCGGCGCCGACGCGGGAGGCGCTCGCGCGGCGCATCTTCCGCTTCACCGCGGGCATCGGGAAGGAGACGGCGCGCCGGCGCGCGCAGACCCTGCTCGCCTGGCGGAGCCAGGTGCTGGAGCGGCAGCTCCCGCTCTTTCCGAAGCGTCCGAGGAAGCGCGGCGCCGCGGCCGCAGCGAGCGCCGGCGAGGAGACAGCGCCGGGCGAGGGGACGGCCTCCGGCGAGGAGACAGTTCCGCGGCGCTGACCTCGCTGCTACCCCTGGGAGCCTCGCCGCGCGGCGCTCAGCGAGACCGCGCCGGGAAGGAAGAACGCATGAACCCTTACGCACCTCCGACCGCATCCATCGAGCCTCACGCCGAGGGCGTCGCGCAGATCAGCCCGGAGCGGCGCCTCGAGATTCAGAAGAAGCTGAGTCGCTACAGCAACTTGAGCCTCCTGTACGGGGTGCCGGGGTTCCTTCTGCAATCGGTGGGTCGCGCGACGGACAAAGCTGCCATCTCGCTCGTCGGCGTCGTCCTGTTCATCACCGCCCTCGTGTATTACGCGAAGATGCGCGGCCGTAGCGGCGCGTGGGGGATCGTGGGGCTGGCGACCTGCATCGGCCTGGCGCTCCTCTACTTCCTGCCGAAGCACTGCCTGAACTGCGAGGCGAAGCACTCGTACCGAACGAAGGGTTGCGATCGCTGCGGCGCGCCGCTCGGCTCTTGAGCGGGCGCGCTCGGCTGCTCCCCGGCGCCGCGGCAGGCGGACCGCGGGCCTCGATCTCGGGCCCCGTGCGGCGCTGCAAGGGGTAGAATGCCGCCCATGAACCGCGTTTCCAGGATGATGACGGTCACGGCGATCGCGCTCGCGGCGGTCGCAGCCGGCTACGGGCTCCTGAGCTCACGCGCTTCCGACCCGAAGACGCTGGTCGGCCGCGTCTGGATCGAGCGGATTCCGACGGGCGACACGGACCGCGTCGAGCTCGTCGCGTTGCTCGCCGACGAGCCGATCGGCATCTTCCGGCGTGCGTCTCAGTACGAGGGCTCGTTTGCCCTGTTTCGTTACGAGCTCCGCGGCAACGACAAGGCGCAGCTGCTCTTCCCGCAGGACAAATCGAAGCACGAGGTCGCCTTCGATGCGCGGCCGTGCGATGTGAAGGGCTTCGACTACTGCCTCGATCTGAGCGGCGCTCCGCGGGGCGCGGCGAAATATTACAGCCGGAAGGAATGGGAGATCGAGGGGAGCGACCTGCCGGCGCTGGAGAGCGCGCTGCGAGCGCTCGGCGATGAGGTGCTCCGGTCCGCGCCGGAGCCATGAACGGGCAGGGGGAGGGCAGGGGACGGGGGCAAGCCCTGGCGCGGCCCGGTGCGCGTGACCGGGCGCTCGCCTCGAAGCTCGGCCGCTCGCCTCGGAGCTACCGCGCTGCCGGCGCCTTGCGCGCGGGGCGCGCCGCGCGCAGCTCGTCGGCGCTCACCTTGCCGTCGCGGTTCGCGTCCGCCGCCTTCATCCGCTCCCAGCGCTTGTCGCCCACCTCGTCCTTGGTGAGGAAGCCGTCGCCGTTCTTGTCCTTCTTGGCGAAGCGCGCCTTGTGCTTCGCTTGCCGGTCCTTCATGCGCAGCTCGGCGTGCGCCTTGAGCTCCTCGGCCGACAGGGTGCCGTCGTTGTTGGTGTCGGCCTTTCCGAGCCGCTTTTGCGCCTTCTCGGGGAGCTCTGCGACGGTCAGCTTGCCGTCGCCGTTCTTGTCGAAGCGCTTGATGAGGCGGGCCGGGTCCTTCGGGCCGTGCTGGCGGTGGGCGTCCTTGCCCTGGCCCTGGTGCGGCGCCGGCTTGCCCCCCGTTCCGCCCGCGCCGTTCGCCGCGTAGGCCGCTCCGCCTCCGGCGAGGACGGCCGCGGCAAGGAAGCTGCCGAGGATGAAGCGACGGAGCGCGGTGTGGGTCTTGTTGGAGAAGAGGGCGAGGGTCATCGGGTCGTGCTCCTTGGTGCAAGGGCCAGCGTGTTCTTGCCGGCTTCTGTTCCTGGGACGCGCCCCGGGCCGCCCTCCCTACGCGTACCTCGATCTTTTTTCAGCGGGCGCGGCCGTGGCCCACGGCACCTCGCTCGGCCCCGGCCCGCCACCACCCGCCCGTGGGCAGGGGCCGCGCGCAGCCCGCTCGTGTGAGCCTCCGCGCATCGCATCGAGGTCGCCGCGCCGGCTCCGGCAGACGGACGCCGAGATCCACGTCCAGCGGGGGTATAGTGGAAGCAGAGACGACGATGATCTTGTACCGCCCCGTGGGCCTCGCCGAGCTCCGGCTCATCGCAGAGGCCGGCTATCGAGCGTTCCCGCCGCGGCTGTCGCATCAGCCGATCTTCTATCCGGTGCTGACCGAGGACTACGCGCGCAAGATCGCCCGCGACTGGAACACCGCCGATGAGACCTCCGGGTTCGCGGGGTGGGTGACGCGGTTCGAGGTCGAGGACGACTTTGCTCGCAGGTATCCTGTGCAGATCGCGGGCGGACGCTCCCACGAGGAGCTCTGGGTGCCCGCCGAGGAGCTGGAGGAGTTCAACCGGCATCTCGTCGGGACCATCGAGATCACCGAGGTCTATTGCGGGCCGATGTTTCAGGGAGACATCGATCCTGCGACCCGCCTTCCCCTCGGTTGGCTCCGCAACCCGCCCACGAAGGGAAGTTGAGGCCGTGGAGCTCTCCACCCCCGCAGCCAGCCCCCTCCCGGCGAGATGGACCTACTCGCCGGGGCAGGCGATGAACAGCGTGGCCCCCTGCTGGGCTTCACCCCTGCCGACGAACCGGATCTTGCGGCGCTCGTCTGCCCGGCAGTCGGCGACGATGGCCGGGTCGCCGCGGCCGTTCGCCGGGTCGACGTAGCACCACCCGTGTACCGGCTCGCCGCCCGCCTCGACATCGTCGCTCGCGTCGTGCCTGCACGCCTCGCCCTCTGCGCCTGCGAGCTGCTCGATCTCGCACACGCAATCCCAGCCGGCGGCCGCTGCGATCGGATCGGCGAGGACCTCTTCCTTCGCCGCCGCGTGCTCCTCCGTGACGTCGGCGCGCGCCGGGATGTCAGCGCAGCTGCACGCGCCCTGGGAGTTGCGCGCCTCGAGGATCAGACAGGCGACCTCCCCTCCAGCCTCGGGCGTCAGCGTGCGCTGCAGGCACCGGCTGTCGAGCCCCGTCTTCAGACGCTCGATGATGGCGCCGATCGCCGGCCGGTAGCCGAAGTCGGCCGCGTTCGCGTCCGTGAGCTGGCGCGGGCACACCGAGCCGACGATGCCCTGGGGGCCGAGCTCCCGGATGAGCTGCAGCTCGCGGAGGCTCGGGTAGGCCTTCACCTTGATCTGCGTCGTCGACCTGGGCCCCGGATCCTCCTGGTCGTTCCCCGCTTCCGGCTCGCACAGCGGGTTGTCGGTCGCCTGACCCCCCACCGCTATGCAGTCGCAGCTCTGAGCCTGCCCGTCGCAGCGCTTCACCGCGTCCCTGGGGAGATCGAAGATGCAAGCGTACTGGAGGTCCCCCGAGCCGTCCTCCGGGATCGTATACTCGCGGCCGTTGATGTCGTTCCAGCCCGTCGCCTGCGGCCCGACGATCGCATCGCCCGTGATCGGGTTCATGCCCGAGCGAGGCTTCATCGACTCGACCATGAAGGGATCCTTCGGCGGCTGGTACTTCGCGGGATCGCCGAGGATGAGCTCCCAGGTGCTGGCGTAGTCGCCCACCGGAGCGCTGAGCTCGTCGGCGTTCTTGAGCCCACCGACCGGCTCGCCTTCCTGGTTGAGGCCGTTCAGCAGGTCGGGCTGGCCTTGCGCGTTCTGGCGCGCGATGTCCTGCCATGGCACGCCGACGATGCCGGCGAAGAAGACGAGCCCGGGATCGCGGATGCCGTAGTCGAGGTCGTCCGGGTTCAGATCGCTGAAGATCGGGTTCGGGACCAGCTCGCCCCTGCGGTTCGGGATCTGCGTCTCGGTGAAGGCGCGCCTGTAGCGGTCGATCGGATAGAGGAAGTTGAAGCCGAACCGGCGCTTCTGGTCCCAGCAGCGAGAGTTGACCGGGTCCTCCGCGGCGGTCAGCCTGGCCGCGTCGCCGTCCGGGCCTGTGCACGCCGGGTCCTCGGTGCAGCCCGTCTGATCCTGGCGGCACGACCTGCAGCACGTGTTGCCCGGGTCCTGGGCGCACTCGGCGCGCGGCCGCCACATCCGGAAGCCCGGCGCGGTCTCCGCGACGAGGTAGTCCATGCCCTCCTCGCGGATCGAGCAGTCGTTCTCGTCGGTGAGCATGAGGATCGCGAGGAGCGAGCTCGGCCGCAGGAAGTCGGCGCGCTGCGTCTTGACGACGGCATCCTCGCCGGTGACGACGATGTACTCGGTGGCCGGGTCGACGCTGATCGTCGCGTAGGGCTCCGGGTCGACGAGGAAGCGGTACACGCTCTCGAGCTGCGCCTCGAAGCCGCAGCCGGTCTGCCCCGTGCCCCTGACCATCGCGGTGAGCTGCCCGACCAGCGACGTGTCGTTGAGGTCGGCGCTCGAATCGGCGCTGATGTCCGCCTCGCCGTCGAGCGGATCCGGCCTCTCCGGCTCGCCATCGAGCTTCTGATCCGGATCCCAGGCCAGGAAGCCCCGGTCGAGGTAGGTCGGGAGGTCGTTTTCGGTGGAGCTCTCGTTGCTGCGCGCGAGGAGGTGCGCCATGTCCACGTTCGAGGCGCTCGTCGTCGCCTGGCAGGCGCCCGACCCGTGGCCGCCGAGGCTCGAGCTGATGATGCCGATGTGGAGGTCCTTGACCGGCGCGAACTCACGCCTGTAGTCCTGCGGACAGGGGTCGTTCGGCGAGCCGACCGTGGTCGGGGGCATCGCGCCGGTCTCGTGGATGCAGCGCGGGTTGACGAGACCGTGCACGAGGTCGGGGATCGCGATGGCGAGGACGTCCTGCTTGTCGGCCATCGAGCCCGAGTTGTCGATCGCCAGGAGGAGGTCGATCTTGTCGACCGAACCCTGCACCAGCTGCTCGGGGTGCACCGTCGCCGGTCCTGGCTCCGACATGCCCCCTGCGCCGCCCGTCCCTGGGCTCTGCCCATCGTCGCCCTGCTCCGCGCGGATATTCTGCGCGCAGCCGCCAGGCGCAACCGTGGCAACGGCCCAGAGCCAGACCGTCGCTGCTGCAGCCCTGCTCCTGCCCCTCATGGCGCAGAGCCTCTGGCGGTGTGCTTCGTGAGTCAAGCGCTCCGCGCTCCGGGCGCTCGTGCGCCGCCGCCGAGCGCGGCCCAGGAAAAAATCTTCCGGACGACCGATGAGTCGGGCACGGTCGCGCGGTCTTAGGGATCGAATCGGCCGCGCCGCGCCGCCATGACGCCGGGGCGGGAGGACCGATCTGTCCAGAGCGAGCCAGGAGGAGACGATGGAGACGAGCGCCTTGATGTCGCAGCAGGAGCCGGTGGTTGTGTCGAACAAGAAGGTCTGGGCCGGGCGGATCCTCAGCGGCCTCTCGGTGGCGTTCCTGCTCTTCGACAGCCTCGGGAAGCTGATGAGGGTGCCCCAGGTGCTGGAGGGGTCGGAGCAGCTCGGCTATCCCGTGAGCTCGGTCCGCGGCATCGGGCTCGTCCTGCTGGCGAGCGTCGTCACCTACATGATCCCGCGCACCTCCGTGCTCGGCGCGATCCTGCTGACGGGCTTCCTGGGCGGCGCCGTCGCCACGCACGTGCGCGTCGACAACCCGCTGTTCAGCCACGTCCTGTTCCCTGTGTACGTCGCCGCGATGATCTGGGGCGGGCTGCTCCTGCGTGACGAGCGGCTGCGCGCGCTGCTCCCGTTCCGGAAGTAGCGGGGATCGAGAAATGCTCGCGCGACCGATGAGCTTGAGCGGGTCGCGCGGTCTGTGATGGAGGAGCGCCCGGGGTGCCGGGCGAGCACCCCGTCTTCATCTGAATTGTACAGTGTGACGGCTGTCTGAAGCCTCCGGCGAGAGTTTCATCTCTCCCGGAGGGTGTCGACAGCCTCCGGCGAGAGTTTCAACTCTCCCGGGAGGGTGTCGACAGCCTCCGGCGAGAGTTTCATCTCTCCCGGGAGGGTGTCGACAGCCTCCGGCCAGAGATTCATCTCTCCCGGGAGGGTGCCAGCACCCTCCAACCGGTCGCTCGAGGGGTCGAACCGCCCTTGACTCCGTGCGTGCGCTCACTTTTACGTTGGCGTCCGTCGCCGCGGCCTCTCCGTGGCGCCAAGGAGCCCCACCATGCACACCCGCAAGCTCGGAACTCTGCAGGTCTCCGCCCTCGGCCTCGGCTGCATGGGCATGAGTGATTTCTATGGTGAGCGCGACGAGACCGAGGCGATCGCCACGATCCACCGCGCCGTCGAGCTCGGCGTCACGCTGCTCGACACGGCGGACATGTATGGTCCCTTCACGAACGAGGAGCTCGTCGGCCGGGCCATCGCGGGCCGGCGCGATCGCGTCGTCCTCGCGACCAAGTGCGGCATCGTCCGCGACCCGAACGACGTCACGGTCCGCGGCATCAACGGCGCGCCGGCGTACATCCGCGCGGCCTGCGACGCGAGCCTGCGGCGCCTGCGCGTCGACGTGATCGATCTCTACCAGCTGCACCGCGTGGATCCGAAGACGCCCATCGAGGACAGCGTCGGCGCGATGGCGGACCTCGTGAAGGCCGGCAAGGTGCGCGCGATCGGCCTCTCCGAGGCGAGCTCGTCGACGCTCCGGCGCGCCCACGCGGTGCACCCGCTCGCGTCGGTGCAGACCGAGTACTCGCTCTGGTCGCGCGATCCCGAGGACGACGTGCTCGCCACGTGCCGCGAGCTAGGCATCGGCTTCCTCGCGTACAGCCCCCTCGGCCGCGGCTTCCTCACGGGGCAGATCCGGCGCTTCGAGGATCTCGCGCCGGACGACTACCGCCGCACCTCGCCGCGATTCCAGGGCGAGAACTTCCAGCGGAACCTCGATCTCGTGGTGAAGGTCGAGAGCGTCGCGCGGGAGAAGGGCGTGAAGGCGTCGCAGCTCGCGCTCGCCTGGGTGCTCGCGCAGGGGGACTTCATCGTCCCGATCCCCGGCACGAAGCGCCGCAGCTACCTCGAGGAGAACGTCGCCGCGGAGGCGATCGAGCTGACCGAGGGCGATCTGCGGCGCCTGGACGCGGTGGCGCCGAAGGGCGCGGCCGTCGGCCTTCGCTATCCGGAGCCCGGCATGCAGCTCGTGAACCGGTGAGCGCCGCGGCCTGAGGAGCACGCTTCGGTCCGCGGCCGCGAGCGCCGCGCGAGGGCTACTGGCACGCGGTGGGCACGCTGCCCCAGTGGCTCTTGGCGACGACGAACCCGTCCGGGCCGGACGTCGAGTGGGAGCCGCACAGCCCATCGGCGTCGGAGATCACGGAGTCGATGCCGATGCCGTACTCCCAGTATTTGACCTCGAGGCTCGAGTCGTGGGTCGTGCCGCTTCGCGCCGGGATGGAGGGGACGAGGATGCCGCTCGACTCGAAGAACTCGAAGCCCTCGATCGAGATCGAGAGCGTCACGTTGCGCACCTGGCCGACGCAGGTCGTCCTGCACGTGGGGTAGCCGGCGGTGCTCTCCACCGTGAAACCGGAAGGGCAGCCGGACGGATACGTGCAGTAGCCGGTGCATTTGACGGGCAGGGGCCCCGGCAGGTCCACGCACTCGTACTCTCCGCGGCCCTGGATCGTCTGGCGCCGGGTCTCGAACCCCCCTGACGTCACCGAGGTTCGGCTGCCGAGCTCTCGATACAACACGTAGTCGCTCTTGAACGACTCGTCATTCGTGCAGAGGCCGCCGTTGCAGTGGGCGATCGCGGCGAACAGCCCGGACTCCTGGTCTTCCAGGAGATAGCGCTCCCCCGCGATCTCGACCGCACGGTCCTCACCGCCCAGCTCGCCGATCAAGCCCGCCTTCGCCGCGGCGATCTCGTCGGGCGAGCCGATCGACACGCCGGCCACCTTGATGGGCCGGCCTCCCTCGTCTCGTTCGACCATCACCGGCCCCATCTCGAGCTCTTCGGCCCGCCTGGCGACCCACCCGAGCGCGTCGTGCTCGCTCGCGAAGCGCAGCCCGCCGTCGGCCGAGGGCTGGGCGAGAGGGGCGGCGTCGTCCGCCTCGGTCGACGCGGCGGCGCAGCCCATCATGAACGCCGCGGCGAGCAGAGGCGCGGCTCGGTACGTTCGACGAGGATTGCTGGCGAGAAGCCTGTGAGCTCTGTCGGTCATGGCGCGATCCTTTGTGGCCTTGGGTGTCTGAGGGAATTTCAGCTCGACGCTGGGCCCCCCCGGGCGTGTCCCGGCGCGGGGCGACGTGGGTTGAAGCGATCTCGGGCACCCTGGAGGTCGCCGAGCGACGTCTCCCGCGGGTGTCCTCGTTCCCCACGGCTGGCCTCCAATCACGCTCCGTGCCACGCCCTGCGTCGAGGGCCCACGACCTGGCCAGGCGCTCCGGGGACGCGACGCCGCGGGGCGCTAGGGCGACAAACGGGTTGAAACTGCCTGAAAAGCGCAGAATTTCCAACCGCCAAGACGCCATAAGACGCCAAGATTTTTGTGTTTTTTTGGCGTCTTATGGCGTCTTGGCGGTTCATTCCTCGCTTGATCAACGTGATCGATGTTCTCGCGCGGGGTGGCCTGCGCTGGTTTGCGCAACTTGAGCAGGGACTCGCGCAATCGGAGCGGCGTTGCGCAGGGACGACCGCGAAGGTGGTGCGCGCCGAGCCCGCCGCGGTCAGCGACGCTCGCCAGGATGCGGGACGGACGCCCCGAGGGGCGCGCGGCCGGCGCGCTCCTTCAGGGGCGCAGCGAGCCACGCCTCTTCGGGCACCCCGGGCAGCCGGAGGACGCGCAGGGGACCCTCGGACGAGACCAGACCGGCGAGCGCCGGGTCGGTCATCACCTCGTGCAGATCGCGCTCCGCTTCGTCGACCGTGCACCGCCGCCGCACGAGGCGGACGACCTGCGAGTAGTCCACGTGATCCGGATCGTGCGCGAGCCCGAGAGGTTGCCACAGCGTGTGCGGGCCGTACCTGTGGGCCGCGCCCGGGTCGAACCAGCCGTAGTTGGCGGCCCGGTCGGGGCGTTCCGCGAGGCGGTTCGTGAGTACCCAGTGCTTGCCCACGTTCTCGATGAGCCCGGCCCTCCCTGCGACCTGCTCCTCAAGGCGGCGGTGGTGCTCCAGCATGCGGGAGGTGTTCGCCATCGTGGCATCCGGGGCGCCGATGCACGGCGGGATCCGCACGGTGGCCTGCTCCCACACGAGATCGCAGAGGCGCGTCGTCAGCATCGCGCACTCGAGCAGATCCGCGATTCGCTGGGTCGTCCGGGCGGAGGCGTTGACGCGGACGGAGTCCTCCGCGTCGCCGATGCGGAGCGCGTCGGCGCTCACCAGGAACGTCGCGCGGCGCTCGTCGAGCTGGCTGTACACCGGGACCCACGAGATCGGCGCCAGGTGACCGGCCTGCACCGCTTCGAGGATGGCCTCCTCGCGCGCGGCGCACGCGTTTTCCGGAAGGCCTGCGACGAAATCGGTGCCTCTCAGGACGTCTGTCATGCTCCCCCCTCCCGCGAGCGCGACCGCGGCGCTCGAGGTGGAAGCGTGCGCGGAAGCGGACGCGGCAGGAAGATGTTTCGTTCTCTCGTCTGCGGCGTGCCCACGGCCGCGCGCTCCTGCGCCGCTTTGCGCTGTCCGTCCGCTCGCCCTAAGCTCCGCCCATGTCGCCCCCGGCGCGCCGTCTCTCCCTCCGTCCATCCCGCGCGTCCCGCGCGTCCCGCTTCCTGCTCGCCGCGTGCGCCGCCGTCCTCGCCGCGCAGGCGGCCGGCTGCGGCTCGAGCACCGCCCAGGGGCCCGAGGCGGGCGCCGCGATCTCGTCGATCGACGCGCGCCTGCGCGGCAGCTTCAGGCTCGTCCGGTTCGAGCCCGAGGTCCCGCTCGAGCCGATGCTCGCGTCGATGCTCGAGTTCCAGTACGCGCACCTGGTCGTCCGCTTCGATGGAAAGCGCATCCTCGCCGACTCACCCGGCCTCCACGTGGACCGCGCCTACGAGATCCGCGACCCCGCGTGGGATCGGTTCAAGATCGTCTCCTATGACGAGGCGGGGGTCGCCTACGAGGCGCTGTGCGAGTTCTCGGGCCAGGACGAGCTCGTCGTGCACGCGCAGACGCCGCCCTGGAAGGGCGTCGCCACGCTCCGGCGGGCGCAGTAACCCGACGGCGCAGATCAAGAGCCCACGGGGCAGGCGCGATCCCACGCGAAATAGCCCCGTACTCGGTAAGTTGTCTTCAGCTGAGAAAATCGAACCGGTTCCGGCAATGCGCTGAATCCACGCGCCGGATGAGAATTTGTGACCCGTTGGCGTAATGCTCCAGCGGCCGTTCCGCGCGCGCAATTCGGCGTTATTGACCTTGCGTCATCGCCCCGGCGGATCTAGTCCGTCGCGCACGGCCTGACTGTCGGCTCATGGCGAGTCGACTCCACAGGGGAGACCTCGTGTCGCAACGCGGTGAAGGCGTGTCGGGCGTTCCGCTCATCCGGCGCGCCCCAGGTGACGCCCAGGCGCTTCCGGTTCCGTCGCGCGACCGGGCACCGGAGGGCGGAGCGGCGCGAGCGCTCCCGGCAGCGAGCTCCTCCCTCGCCGAGCTCGCCCAGCTCGCGTTGCCCCAGCCTGCCTGGATGGGCCGGCGGTCGGCTCGTCCCTGGCTCGCCGAACCCTACCTCGGTGAGCCGTTCGGCGCGCCGCCTCCCGCCGTACCCGTCAACCAGGCCGGCGAGCGCCCCGCGCCGGCTCGCGGGCGAGCCCGTCGACGTCGCGCCGCAGGTGCTTGATCTGCCGCGCGAGGTGGCCGACGCGCTCCTCGACCTGGATCCCGAGCTGCGCGAACCGCTGCTCCAGGCTGCGGAGGCGGTCCTCGTGCGCGGCGAGCGTCGGCGGCGTCTCCGGGCCTCCGAGCTCGGAGACCGTGGTGCGTGACACCCGCATCGTCTCCGGCTCCTTTGCGGAGGAGCTCGGCTGCGTCACCTCGCCCCCCGACCAGAGCCTGGCGGACGCGCGGGGCGAGCGCCGGCGCCCGGGCGCGGTCACGTCGCCTTGAGGAACCTGCGGGCGCCTTCCCATACCGCACCTTCCAGCTCTGCTGCCATGTCCGGGCCCAGCGTCAGCGCGTGTCGCCCCGAGGCCACGAGGACGAGCTCCGTCGCGCGGAGGAGCGCGATGGACAGCCGCGCCACCGGGCCGCTCGGCGGATCGACGGACCACGCGACGGCCGTCTGGGTCAGCCGGTGCGAGCGCGCGATCGACGGCCTGGACTTGAGCCTGAGCGCCGGGAGCGGCCTGTAGGCCCCTTCATCGATCACGAAGGTCGCCGTCACATCGACGCTCGCCGCCTCGCCCCCCGGCCAGTCCGCCGCGATGCGCTGAAGTACCTTCGGCCACCCTCCGACGACGCGGCTGGAGCTCTTGATCCGCTGCGGGATGGCCCCTTCCGGCATCATCTCCCAGCGCAGCTTGAGGTGGGCGCTCGCCTCCTCCCCGGGGACCGGGCGGAGATCTCCGTAGAGGTACAGGGGACCCCCCTCCGCGGTCGTGCCGGTCGGGAGCGCATAGAAGTAAGCGGAGTAGTCGAGCTTCCTCCCGCTCTTCCCCGCACCCGGGATCGCCGACATGGCCGTGGCCTTGACGAACCTGCCCCACTCCCGCGGCGAGGCGCTGGCGCGGAGCACCGCCTCCAGCGAGTCGAGCGTGACGCCGCGCCCGGGCTTCCTCGGCTCCGGCTCCGACCCACCTCCGGCACTG
This sequence comes from Sorangium sp. So ce281, assembly GCF_051527395.1. Taxonomy (NCBI): domain Bacteria; kingdom Pseudomonadati; phylum Myxococcota; order Polyangiales; family Polyangiaceae; genus Sorangium; species Sorangium sp. So ce281. The sequence goes on along the minus strand of NZ_CP150322.1, from coordinate 6,205,053 downwards.
CCCTTCACCCGCGCAGCACGTGCTGACACAGGCATGTGATACACGTCGCCATTGTATCCGCGGAGAAAAAATTATCACTTCACGGACGCGATCCGTGATTTTAGTGGGTATGTGTATGTTTTTGTGGCTTACGCGATGGTGGGCGCTGCCCTCAGCGAGCCGGCTCGCGCGCCATCGTCTTTCGCTCATGCGGCGGGGCTCGCGGGGCTACGTGGCCTTCCAGCGGGGTCCTTGCCGCGTCGCCGCGGAGTCGCCACGTCCACGTCAGCGGAGGCGCGCTGTGCGCCTATCCGATCGGGTGTTCGGTTCGCCGAGGAGCGTTACGCATCGAGTCATGACGCCCGCGGCTCTGCCCGCGCGGCCCTGGGCGCCTGTCCTGCGACGAGGCGGCAGCTCGTCCGGTCCCATGGAGTGGTCGCCTCCTGAAGAGTACGCTCGCACACGAGACGAACCACGAGATGCCCGCAGACAGCCGATCTGGTGCGTCACGATGCGCCGACCGGACAGGAGGACGTGCGCTGCGCGTGCGCGTGCCTTCCTCGTGCTCGAAGTTCACCCGGCGGGGTCGTCCTTTGATAAGATAGCTAGGACGGACGTAACTGTCCACACTGCGCGCCAAGGAATCCCCAGATCATGAACGACGGCGAAGCGGATGTGCTCGCTACGATGCGAGCGGAATTGGAGGCGCTCCGCTTCCGCAACGCCGAGCTCGAGCGGGAGCTCACCGAGAAGCAGCGCGTCGAGAAGGACCTGCGGGAGAGCGAGGCGCGCTACCGGGGCATCGTCGATGACCAGACCGAGCTCATTTGCCGCTTCCGGATGGATGGCACGCTGACCTTCGTCAACGACATCTACTGCCGGTACTTCGAGAAGACGCGGGAGGAGCTGGTCGGCCACCGCTTCATGCCGCTGGTCCCCGACGAGGACGGGCCGCAGCTCGCCCGGCAGTTCGCGAAGCTCGGCCCCGAGAACCCGATCGTCCACACCGAGCACCGCGTCATCCTCCCGAACGGCTCGATCCGCTGGTTGCACTGGACCAACCGCGCCCCGCTCGGCGAGGGGGGGCCGCTCGCCGAGTTCCAGGCGATCGGCGTCGACGTCACCGAGCGACGGCACGCGGAGGACGAGGTGAGGCGCCTCAACGCCGAGCTCGAGGCGCGCGTGGCGGACAAGACCCAGCGGCTCGAGCAGATGGTCCGCGAGCTGTCGACCCCGCTCATGCCGGTGGCGGATCAGGTCATCGCGGTGCCGCTGATCGGCTTCCTCGACAGCGACCGCGCCGCGGCGACGCTCGAGACCGTGCTCAACGGGGTCGTCACGCACAGCGCCAGGACGGTGGTCCTCGACATCACCGGCGTGGGGGTCATCGACTCGCAGGTAGCCGACTCGCTCATCCGGCTGGCCAAGGCGGTGAACCTCCTCGGCTCCCAGGTGGTGCTCACCGGCATCCAGCCGCGGATCGCGCAGACGCTGGTCGCGCAGGGCGTCGGCGTCGGCGGCGTCGTGACGCTCCGGACCCTGAAAGAGGGTATCGCGTTCGCCCTGCGGCGCGGGCTCACCGCCCCTCGACCTCCGGCCCCCCAGGGCAGCTAGCACCGCGTCTCGGCGTGCGCCGGAGAGGGCGCGCCTGCCCACTATCCAGTCTCACGTGCGATCGTGTAGCCTCATCGACGATGGCGCACACGCAAACGACTGCTCAACCCGACGTGCATTCGGCTGCTCACGGCGCGAAGGCCAGCGAGGGCTTTCAGCAGACAGGAGGGGACATCGACTCGCGCTACATCAACGAAGATATCGCGCCCGTGCGCCTGGATCAGCGCAAATGGGGGATGAAGGACATCGCCGCGCTGTGGGTCTCCATGTGCGCCTGCACGCCGACGTACATGCTCGCCTCGGGCCTGATCGCCGAGGGGATGAGCTGGGGGCAGGCCGTCCTCACGATCCTCCTCGGCAACGTCATCGTGCTCATGCCGATGATCCTCAACGCGCACGCGGGCACGAAGTACGGCATCCCGTTCCCCGTCTACTGCCGGAGCGCCTTCGGCATCCGGGGGGCGAACGTGCCCGCGGTCCTGCGCGCCCTCGTGGCCTGCGGCTGGTTCGGGATCGGGACGTGGCTCGGCGGGTGGGCCATCTACAAGATCGTGGCGGTCTTCATCCCGTCGATAGAGCAGATGCCGCCGACGCCGCTGGGCATCAACGTCGCGCAGCTCGCCTGCTTCCTGTTCTTCTGGGGCATCAACATCTGGATCATTCGCATGGGCATCGAGTCGATCCGGATCCTGCTGAACATCAAGGCGCCTCTCCTGATCGGCCTCGGCCTGGCGTTGCTCCTCTGGGCCTATAGCCGCGCCGGTGGGTTCGGCCCGATGCTCGAGAAGCCCTCGTCCTTCGGGGTGGGGCAGCCCAAGGAGGGCCAGTTCTGGGTCTTCTTCTTCCCGGCGCTCACGGCGATGGTCGGCTTCTGGGCCACCCTGGCCCTCAACATCCCGGACTTCACGCGCTACGCGCATTCGCAGCGCGATCAGGTCATCGGGCAGGCGATCGGCCTGCCGCCCACGATGGCGTTCTTCTCGTTCATCGGCGTCGCCGTCACCTCCGCCACGGTCGTCATCTACGGCGAGACGCTCTGGGATCCGGTCGTCGTCATCACCCGCTTCGAGAACCCGGTCGTCCTGATCATCTCGCTCGCGGCCCTCTGCATCGCCAACCTGGCGACCAACATCGCCGCGAACGTCGTGAGCCCGGCGAACGATTTCTCGAACCTCTGGCCGTCGCGGATCTCCTTCCGCACCGGCGGCCTCATCACCGGCATCATCGGGATCCTGATGCAGCCGTGGCGGCTCGTCAGCGACCCGACGGGGTACATCTTCACCTGGCTCGTCGGCTACTCCGCGCTGCTCGGCCCCCTCGGCGCGATCCTGATCGCGGAGTACTACGTCGTCCGCAGGACCAACCTCGATGTCACCCAGCTCTACAAGCGGGGAGGGATCTACTGGTACGAGGGCGGGTGGAACCCCGTCGCGATCGTCGCCCTCGCCGCCGGCATCTCGCCCAACTTGCCTGGCTTCCTCGGCACCATCAAGGTCGCGACGGTCTCCAAGGCATGGATGGATCTCTACAACTATGCCTGGTTCACGGGCTTCGCCATCTCGTTCGTCGTCTACGTCGCCCTCTCGCTGATTCGCCGCCCGGCCAAGCTCGCCGCGGCCTGATCCTCATCGCCTCGCGCCGCGGCGCGCGACCCCACCGCCCATCCAAAACGGCATCAGCGCCGTCGGCCGCGAACGGCCGCATCTCCCCCCGCGGCGCGCGCCCCCGAGACGCCCTCTGCCTCGGGTGCGCCGCCGGCGCCTCGCCGGCGCGCGCCGCCCCGACGGGTCGCTCTTTTTTTTGTACGCGGGCGTTCATCTCGTGATCAACGGCGAGGCTCGCCGATGGCAACAACGTTGTTGTGGGTCGGGGCCCCACCGTGGGAGACCTGTGGCGTGTTGTGGAGCGCTCCCGCCGCCGAGGCGCTCCGCGCTTTAAAAGTGTCTTGCCAAACAACGTGTGTTGATTCCATTCGTCTGTCTCTTGCTCCGTGGGCGCCTTTCGATGGATCATGAAATGTCGCTCTTCTCCCGCCTTCGAGGTGCCCATGAACAAGATCGTCCTCTGGTCGCTCCCGGCTCTCGCCCTGGCCGCATGCGCTGATAACGGCACGCCTGTCGACGAAACCCCGAACGTCGCGGGCGCCCCGATCACGGTCGCCGCCGCCCGGCCCTACTCCCTCTTCGAGAGCGGCCAGGTCCGCCCTCTCGCCCTCTCGCCCGACGGCTCGATGCTCTTCGCCGTCAACACGCCTGACAACCGGCTCGAGATCTTCAAGGTCAGGAGCGGCGCGCTCGAGCACCGCGGCTCCGTCTCCGTGGGCCTGGAGCCGGTCGCCGTCGCGGCCCGCACCGACGACGAGGTCTGGGTCGTCAACCACCTCTCCGACAGTGTGAGCGTGGTCGACGTCTCGAGGCCGAGGAAGCCCCGCGTCGTGCGCACCCTGCTCGTCGGCGACGAGCCTCGCGATATCGTCTTTGCCGGCGCCGGCAAGGACCGCGCCTTCATCACCACGGCGCACCGCGGCCAGAACAGCCCTGTCGATCCGGCGCTCACCACGCCGGGCGTGGGCCGCGCCGACGTCTGGGTCTTCTCGGCGGCGAGCTCGAGCCCCGCGCCGCTCAACATCATCACCCTCTTCAGCGACACGCCGCGCGCGCTCGCCGCCACGCCCGACGGCTCACGCGTCTACGCGGCGGCCTTCCACTCCGGAAACCGCACCACGGTGATCGAGACCAACGTGGTCAACCTGGGCCTCGGCCTGCCCCCGCCGACCACCAACGCCGCCGGGGTCCCGCAGCCCTCGGCGCCCCTCATCGTCAAATTCAACGGGACGCACTGGGTGGACGAGCTGAATCGATCCTGGGACGACAAGGTGAACCTCTCGTTGCCCGACAAGGACGTCTTCGTCATCGACGCCCTGGCCAGCCCGCCCGCGCCCGTCGCGGGGGCCGGGGGCGTGTTCCGGGGAGTCGGCACGGTCCTCTACAACATGGCCGTCAACCCGGTGAGCGGGCGCGTCTACGTGGCCAACACGGAGGCGTTCAACGAAAATCGCTTCGAGGGCCCCGGCGTCTTCGCCGGCCACACCGTGCGCGGCCGGTTCAACCACAACAACATCACGGTGATCGATCCCGCGACGGGCGGCGTCGCCCCGCGGCACCTGAACAAACACATCGACTACAACACGTGCTGCGCCCCGGTCCCGAACGCCGAGAACCGGAAGAGCCTCGCGCTGCCCACGGGCATGGCCGTCTCCAGCAACGGGAAGAAGCTCTACGTCGCCGCGCTCGGCTCGGACAAGATCGGCGTCTTCAACACCGCCGCGCTCGAGGCGGACACCTTCGTGCCGAGGCGCGCGCGCCAGATCCCGGTCTCCGGCGGCGGGCCGACCGGCGTGGTGCTGGACGAGGCGCGCGGGCAGCTCTACGCCCTCACGCGCTTCGACAACTCCATCTCGATCATCGACGTCGGCGCCAAGGCCGAGATCGCGCACGTGCCCATGTACAGCCCCGAGCCGGAGAGCGTGGTCCGCGGCCGCCGCTTCCTCTACGACGCGTCGTTCACGTCGAGCCACGGCGACTCGGCGTGCGCGAGCTGCCATGTCTTCGGCGATCTCGACAGCCTGGCGTGGGACCTCGGCGACCCCGACGCGGTGAACACGCCGATGCCAGGCCCGTTCGCGCTCGATCCGGCGATCTTCGGCGCGCCCCGCGAGTTCGCCGCGCTCAAGGGGCCGATGACGACGCAGAGCCTGCGCGGGCTGGCCAACCACGGGCCGATGCACTGGCGCGGAGACCGCACAGGCGGGAACGACGCGCCGAGCGCGCAGCCGGACAGCGGCACCTTCGACGAGGACGCCGCGTTCAAGAAGTTCAGCGTCGCCTTCGTCGGCCTGCTCGGGCGGGACGCGCCCATCCCCGCGGCGGACATGCAGGCGTTCACCGACTTCACCATGCAGATGATGTATCCGCCCAACCCCATCCGTCAGCTGGACAACTCGCTCACCGCCGACCAGGCGGCGGGCAAGGCCTTCTTCACCCTGCCGGCCAGCGAGGGCGGCGCGTGCGCCTCGTGCCACGTGCTCGATCCCACGGCCAACGCCGAGCACGGGGTCGCGTTCCCCGGCTTCTTCGGGACCGACGGGCGCTACACGTTCGACTTCATCTTCCAGAGCTTCAAGGTCGCCCAGCTCCGCAACGTCTATCAGAAGGTGGGTATGTTCGGCATGGTGCAGAACCCGCGCTTCAACGACCGGAACTTCGAGTTCCAGGGCGATCAGATCCGCGGGTTCGGCTTCGGCCACGACGGGACGATGGATACGATCTTCCGCTTCCACGACCAGAACGGCTTCAACGAGGCGCCGGGGATCGCCGGCTTCCCGCCTGGCGCGGCGGGCGACGTGCTGCGCCACCAGGTGACCGACTACCTGCACGCGTTCGACAGCAACCTGGCGCCCGTCGTGGGCCAGCAAGCGACGCTCGCCGGCGCGGGCGACACGGCCGCCGAGCTGCGCGTGGATCTCCTGATCGCGCGCGCCGACGCGGGGGAGTGCGATCTGGTGGCGAAGGTCCGCAGGCACGGGAATGAGGAGGGCTTCCTCTATCAGCAGGGCGCTGGCACATTCCTGCGGGACAGGGCGGCGAGCGCGGCGATCAGCGCGGCGGCGCTGCGCGCGATCGCGGCGCCGGGCAAGGCGCTGACCTTCACCTGCGCGCCGCCGGGCTCGGGGGTGCGGATGGCGCTCGATCGCGACGGCGATGGGGCGCTCGACGGCGACGAGGCGGACGCGGGGACCGACCCGGCCGATCCGGCGAGCGTGCCCTGATCCCGGGGCCGCGGCGCGCTGCCTCGCGCGCGGTCATCCACGCCCGATGACCGCGCCGCTCGCCGCGGCTCGCCGCTCACCGCGCGTCGAGGAGGGCAGGGGGCTCGCCCTGCGCCCACCGGCGCTCGCCGCCCGAACGCCGGAGAGCCGGCCAGATCAGGTGACGGTGAGTCGGACGCTCCCTGCCTCATCCTCCGCTCGCTGGAGCTGATGGGCGAGCATGCGCCTCCAGGGGATCTCCCCGAGGAGGATGTCGTCGATCGCCCAGGTGAGGTGCTCCATGGCGGCTCCCAGGGCCTTCATCCCGTTCATGAAGATGAGCTCCGTGTCGGGCGTGGTGAACGGCCGTGGCTCCAGGGCCCCCGCGGCGGCGATCGCGGGCGTCATCAGGACCGGGCCCGCGGCGATCACATCGGGCAGGTGCTCGACACGGGTGCCGGCCCGCCGGACGGCGGCCACGCGCCGCTTCACCGCCTCCGCCGGGTTGCCCTCCAGGCCCTTGTCGACGCGGAGGTTCAGCGCCCAGATGGCCGCATACCAGGGGTTGCGGATCGCCGGAAAGCCCCTGTCCCGCTGGATGGCTCCGTCCTCGAGCGAGATCCTCGGCGCGATCATCTTCAGCGGTACGGGGGCGCGCGTCAGCCGCTTCACCGCCGCTACCTGGCGACACGCCTTGACGACGGACTGCCCCTGGCTCTTCGCGGGCACCTTCGCCTGCGCATACAGCGTGTGCTTGATCTCGATGTAAGCGAGGACAGCCTCGGCTGGCACGCGCTCCCGGATCGCGAGGTCGCCGCCCAGCCCGCGCAGCGTCGGGAAGCGCGCGGCGTCGTAGATGATGATGTCCTCGCCCTGCTTGTCCCCCGTGACGTCCACCACCCAGCCGCGACAGACGCCGGCGCGCTCGGGGAGGAACTTCCGGAGCGCATGGCACATCGCGATCTCCAGCTCGGGACCGAGCTCGAGGGTCGCGAGGGCGCGGAGCTTCCGGAACTCGTCTTCCAGGTGCTCGACGATCTCCTCGGACCAGCCGCCGTAGAACCCGCCGCGCGGCGGGGCCTCCGCGCGGCCGTCCGGCGCGCCCCCGCCGCCGCGCTTCGATGCGGCGATCCCTGGTCGCGTGGTCGTCTTCGCGCGCTTGCCCGCCATCTTCACGTCATCCCCGCCGAGGCTTCCTCGCGAGCCACGCCCGCTCCCCCCACGGGCACGCGAACTCCAGCGGCTTCGTCAGGACCCAGAGCACCGGCAGCGGCGGCGGCGCCGGGGGCGTGGGCCCCGCGCCGTCCGTGAAATAGATGACGCCGGAGACCTTCCGCGCCGCCAGGAACTCCGGGGCGAACACCGGCCGCAGATCGGTCCCGCCGCGGCCGCCGACCTCGTCGAGCCGCCCGTCGAACGCGTACACGCGCCCGATCTCCACGTCGCACTCGACGACGGTGATGCGCGCCGACTCGCTCATCACCTGCAGCTGCCGGGCGATCTCCGAGAGCTCCTCGCGCCGCATGCTCATCGACGTGTCGATGGCCACGAGCACCGACGGCTTCGTGATCGCGCGGGGCGCGTACGTCCTGCCGGGGACCTCGCCGACGCGGCCCGGGAAGCGCCGGTTCGGCCGCGCGTACGTGTGCACCGGCGCGCGCTCCCTCGCCACGAACATCCTGAGCGCGGTCTTCCAGTCGAGCGGGTGCGCGGGCGGGCCCAGCGCGTCCGTCAGCTCCTCGATGAGCCGCCCCGGCGTCTTGCCCGCGAGCAGGAGGCCGGGCACGTCCGCCGGATCGCCGTCGTCCGCGAGCGCGTCCGCCTCCTCGGCGGCGCGCAGCAGGAGCTGCCGCGTCTGCTCCACCGCGCCCGGCTCCCGCGAGGGGCGCCGGAGCACGCGGTGATCGTCGACGGCCTCTCCGCCGCGCTGCGGGAGCTTGCCCTCCCGCGCCGCGCTCACGAGCAGCTCGTAGCGCTCGAGCGTGCTCTGGCCGCCGCGCAGGCCGATCGGGGCGTAGGGCTGCCAGCGGATCGGATCGGGCAGCGGCTCCTCGATGTACTCGTTGGCCGACATCTCGAGGGCGAGGTCCATGAGCTCCGGCTCGTCGGCGCCCGCGAACTTGGGGTGGCACAGGTGCCCGAGCGCGACGTGGTGCACCTCGTGGAGGAGCACGCCCCGCAGGAACACGGGCTCGTTCATGAACGACTCCACGTTGACGTGGAGGAAGAAGCGGCCGTCGAACAGCGAGACGGCCATGCGCTTGACCGAGGGGTCCGCGACCGGCGCGAGCCGCGCGAGGATCGCCGCGTAGCAGGGGTACCGCTCCAGGAAACCGGGATCGCGCACGAAGGCGTCGAGCCACGCGGCGAGCGCGTCCTCGGGCACCTCGCCGCGCCCGCCGCGCCCCGCCGCCTCGCTCATTGCGGCCGGACCGGCGTGACGCCGTGCTTCTTCAGCGCCCCCGCGAGCCGCAGGGCCCAGCGCTCCGGCAGCTGCGAGAGCAGCTGGCCCAGGCACACGCGCGCGACGTTGCTCCGCCGCACGTCGACGAGCTTCGCCTGCTGGGCGAGGTGCGCCGACAGCGCGGTCACGACGAGCCCCACGCGGTGCTGCCGCAGCGGATCGGCGCGCCACGCCAGCACCTTCTGCTCGGCGGCGCTGCCGGCGTAGTTCTGGAGCAGCTCCTCGGGGCGGACGTCGATGAGCTGCGTGGCCGTCGCGTTGCCGCCGAGCGCGTCCTGGAGGCGCTCGCGGTGGTCGCCCGGCAGGTCGGCGAGCAGCGCCTCGAACGCCCCCAGCGACAGCTTGCGCTGCGCCGCGAGCACGCCGACCTCCGGCCCCTCGAGCAGCGGCGCGAGCCGCGCCGTCACCTCGTCGAACCGGTCGGTCTCCCCGCGCTCGCGCGCCCCGCGCAGCACCTTGCCCGCCGGTGAGGTCGGCCCGTACTCGGCGAGCAGCGCGCGCAGATCGAACGGCAGCCGCGTCGACCAGGTGTCCTTCGACGCGAGCAGGAGCTCGACCCAGCTCGGGGGCAGGTACCCGCCCAGCGTGTCGCGCAGGAGCACGCCGTCCGCGAGCTCCTCGGGGCGGAGCGCGCTCAGCACGTGCGACGCATAGGTCCAGGTGCGCGGGGGCACGTCGTCGAGGACGCGCTCGTGCCCCTGCGCGAGGGCGATCACGCCCGGGTGGAGCCCGTTCACCTGCGCCCAGGCGAGCCAGGACGCCCGGTCCGCGCGGACGTTCAGGTGGAGGAACCGCGCGCGGAGCGCGCGATCGAGGGGGGTCACCTGGTAATCGGCCGACTCGGGGTTGACGGCGGCGAAGCACACCCAGCCCGCGGGCAGCTCGTACTCGTGCAGCCGCCGGGCGCTGAGCAGCTGGAGCGCCGGCTGCTGGATGTACCGCTCCGCCCGGTTGAGCTCTTCCAGCATCAGGATGCCGGCGCCGTCCTGGGGCAGCACCGACGGCGCGGCGTAGGTGGTCCGGCCGTCCCGGATGACCGGCAGGCCCACGAGGTCGGGCGGCTCGAGCAGGCTCAGATCGAGCACGACGGTGGCGATGCCGAGCCGCTCGGCGAGCTGCCGGACGAGCTCGCTCTTGCCGATCCCCGTGGGCCCCTCGAGCAGCACCGCGCGGCGCGCGCGGTAGGCGAGCTCGAGCACGGCCTCGAGGCGCGGCCCGACGGGGATGGGCGCGGAGCGTCCCTCGAGGAGGTTCGGTGAAGTCGCCGGGGCCGGCCTGCCCGGCGCGTTGCCATCGGATCTGGGCTTCGTCACGGATGAAGAGGGGGTGCCGCGCGAGGGCGAAGAAAGGACCGCCGGGGCCCGGGGCCCGGGAGGCTCGGCCCTTCCGTACCCGACGGGCTTCCGGCGCGCTTCGTCTTTCTTGCCGGGTCGCCCCGAGCTCTAGCAGCCGCTGCGCGGCCTGTCATTCACCACCGCCCACGCGACGGTGCGGGCCGCGGCGCGCTCAGGCGCCAAGGAGCAGCCCGAGGGCGGCCGCGAGCGCGGCGTCGCTCCACGAGGACAGCCCGCGGGGCAGGAGCACGGTCGCGCGATGAGGCTGGCCTTCGCAGCGCCGCGACCCCTCGTAGGTGCGCCCCGCCCGCGTGAGCTCGTAGCTGCAGCGCCCGATCGTGCCCGTGAGCTGCCGCTCGTCCAGCCGGTAGTCGGAGAGGGCGCCAGCCAGGAGGCCCTGCGCGCGGAGCCCTGCCTCCGCCCGGGTCACCGAGAGGTCCAGCGGCATGGCGCCGACGATGCCGGCCGCGCGCTGGCCCGTCGCGGTGACGTTCACGGCCCGGTTGAACGCCACGCCCCGGACTGTCTGCCCGTCGCGTCCTCTGTCGGCGGCGTACACGCCGAGGTTCACGTCCGGGCCGACGACGCGCCCCGGCTCGATGTCGGCGCTGACGAGCTCGCCCCGGGCGGTCAGCAGGATGAACTCGTTCGGCCCCGCGGCGCGGAAGATGTCCTCGCGCGCAGGGGATTCGGCGGCCGGCGCCGTCCCGCACGCCGCGGCGAGCGCGAGCGCGAGTAGCCAGAGAGCGCGCCCGGGGAGAAGGTTCATCCGCATCGCAACACCTCGCCGCCCGATCGGGTGTGCCCCGATCGGCCACGCACAACGTGATGCCGGCGATGACGGACCGGTAGACGCCCGCACCGCCGGGAGCGCGCTTCGCAGATCCGTTCCCGATGACATCGGGCCGACCCTGGCAAGTCCGTCCCAACAGCTCCTCCCCTTCCGCCCCTCAGCTACATGCCAAGCCGAGCGGCGGTCGCCCGCACAGGAGACGGGCCCAGATCGGCGTTTTCGGCGCGGAAGCGCACTCCGGTGCGCTGAGCACCGAAAACGTCGAGGTGGGCCCGTATCCGAAGCGGTCGACCGTCGCCCGCTTTAGCGAGGCAGCTCGAGGGGGGCGCAGGTCGAGACGCCGGCGCCGACGATGCGGAAGCCGATGTTCCTCATGTAGTCCGTGTCGATCGAGCCGTCCGACGGGCGATAGCGGCTCACGTTGGTGGTGCGCGACGGGGACCCGAGCTCGCTCGGGGCGGTGTAGAAATAGAAGTCGCCGCCCCAGAACGAGAACGCCCAGGCGCTGGGGGTCTCGATGCCCGGCAGGTCCGTGGCCTCGATGATCTCGCCGGTCTCCTTGTCGATCTCGGCGAGCTGCACCGGGGTGGTCGTGAAGAAGCCGAAGAGGCGGCCATCCCCGGTGCCGGTGAGCTCCGCCGAGATGTCGCGCATCGAGCCGCTGAACTCGCCGACCGGCGTCACGGACACGCCGTCGATCCTCCCCAGCCCGATGCCCGGCGTGCCCGTGGCGCCCGCCACGAACAGCTCCTCGGTGTCCGGGCGCGAGAGGTCGCTCGAGAAGCCCATGCCGAGCCGGGACCACCCGTCGGAGAGCGCGGCCCCCGAGGGCTCGCAGCTCGCGTCCTCGGTGCTGACCTTGAACAACGTCCCCTCGCTGTCGTCGGGCTCCACGTAGTTGACCCACGCCACCGCGTTGCGATCGATCGCCATCGAGTTCGGATCCATGCCGGTCCGGCACCCCAGGACACCAATCTTCGTGAACTCCTTACGATCGGGCCTGAAGCTGTAGAGCTCGTTGTCCTGTGAGAGCACATACACGAGGGATGCTCGCTCGATGCACCCGCTGTCAGAGGCCCCACTCCCGTTGCCTCCATTCCCGACGTCTCCGCTGTTTCCGCCGATATCGGTGCCGGAGCCAAACGGGTCGTCCTGGCCGCCCGCGCCGCTCCCTTCACCGCTCTCTCCGGCGCCCGAGGTCGGGTCGGTCTCCGTCGCGGACGTGCCGCGGCTGGACGCGCTGCAACCGGCCGCGGCGAGCGCGAGCCAGAAGCACCATCGTGCGATTCGCATATCCGCTCTCCCTTTCGCGTGATTCGCTCTTATAGCCGCGAAGCGCGCGTACGGGTACACGAAGTCGCACCCTCGCTCAATGGGGCGTCCAGGTCGAACAGCCCTTGGCGGGCGGGGTCATCAGTAGATGGGGATGACCTCGTCTGACTGGCAGCAATAGTAGGTCGGGCTCTCCGGTGTCACCTGGCCCATGGCGACTCCTCCGGTCGGGGCGCACCGGCCTGGGTCGTCCCTGATCCATCGCGCCTCCATGCTCTCGAGCCGCAGATCCGGCCCTGCGACGCACTTCGGCCCGGCCATCGTCACCGTCTCTGCGCCGAGGAGCTCGCGACAGCCGCTGTCCTCGTAGACCGAGACGAGCGCGGCGCACGCGGCGTCCTCGAGCTGCTCGCACGCGCAAGGCGTGCAGCTGCGCGTGTCGTCGAAGCCCTGGGCGACCGCCAGCAGATCGGGATACGGCTCAGGGCACTCCGGCGTGCGCTGGCCGAGATAGCGGATGCACATCGTGAAGCCCCCGGACCGCCGCCTGGGGGCCGCGACACACATCATCGAGGGATCTCTGCACTTGTCCTTGTCGGCCGCGCCGGTGCACGCGCGCACCCGGGTGCTCGCGGGGGCGGCCAGCTCGGGCGGCGCTCCTCCGGGATCGTGCGTCGGGGCGCACGCGCTCACCGTCGGCGCCGGGATGAGCAGCGAGCCGAGCTCGCCCGAGGTCGTCACGGCCGGCGCCGTGCACGCGCCGCTCCAGCCCTCGGGGGCGGCGAACGACGTGGACGCCGTCCCGTCGCACGTGGCCGAGGCGCTCCCCAGAAGGCCTGGAGGCAGCTCGCAGGAGGGCTTCGTGCAAAGGCACGTCGGACACATGTGCTCGCCGCCGAACCCGCTGTAACCGTCGAACAGGAGATCCGGCGCCTCCGCCGGGCACTCCGGTGGGGACGTCCCGCCGGTCGCGTCGCCCCTCCAGAGCAGGATGGGATCGTCGAACCCGAGGGACGGCGGCGGCACGCACGCGCCGTCGCACACGGGGCACGGATCATTGCACTCGTGAGCATCCAGGCTGAAGCACGGCTCGTTGCACGAATAGATCTGGACAGCGCCGCCTTCCCAGCAGCCTGCGAAGCTGCCGGCGCCGGCGAGCGCGAGCGCGACGCCGAACGGGTCCTTCCTTCTCCTCATCGTGATGGTCCTTCTCTCGCGTGTCGCGTTTCGGCTCTTCGGCAGGGGGCACCGCGACGATCGCTCGGCGCTGCCCCAAGCCTCTCTCTTCCCGCTCCTTCACGCCGGCGAGGCGACCCGACCGGGGGCGCGCGGCGCCCTTGTCACTTCGGAGCCAAGGAGAGCTCACTCGCCTATTTCATACTTGGACAAGCGAGGACAAGGAAGCCGAATCTGCCGTGGAGGCGCGATGACTCGAGTGTATATCGAGTGTATTTCGATAGGCCCCGAGAAAATCTCAGCATTTGTTGGTCGTGCGCTTTTCGTGAGAATCTCACCGCGGAGGGTGGAAAGCACGGTGGCGCTGCGGCGCTGCCGGCGGGAATCGGGCCGCGCAGGGAGGTGCGGGCGGCGCGCGCGGCGGCGGGCGAGAGCAACATCACCGGCTGAACCGCCTCGTGTGCTCGCCGCTCTCGCTCACCCTCGCGGCCGCTGTCGCGGGCGCCACGCTCGACTGACCCGCATGGCGCGCGAGCAGAAGCGGCAGCGGCTCTCCGCTGTCGTGCGCTCGCTCGACGGCCGGCTCGAGCTCGCCGTGCGGACGTGGGCGCTACGAGCGAGCGCGCCGCGGGCTCGCTGGGGCTCGCGCTCGATCGCGCGCTCGAGCTCCTGGCCAACGACGAGCGTGTCGCGCGTCCGCGGGGCGCGGCACGGAGGCGGCGAGCGACGTGAAGCCTGGCGGCCGCCGCGTCAGGAAAGTCGTTGCGGCAGGGAGGCCCTGGCAGGAGGCGCCGAGGCGCGGAACTCATGCCAGATGTGAAAGCAGAGATCTCAGAATCGAAAGGTGTCGGGGGTGCCCTTAAGGGTAACCCCAGGAACAGAGAGGGGGAGGAGCCTTGGCCCGTGTCCTGCTAGACACGGACGTCAGAGCGCCCGTGACGGCTTTCCCCCCCCCGCCGTCGAATGGGCGCTCTGTTTTTTGTGCCCCCGGGTCGGGGAAGGGCACGCGCCGCCATCCTGGCCGGCGCCCTGCGAGCGCGGGGATGCGCGTCCAGGGCGCGCAGGTGGCCGAGCGTGCATGGACTCCCTGGCTTTCGCCGAGCCGCTGGATTTGCTACTTCCGGGGCGCCACGGGGGAGGTTCTCCCGGCTGCCCGGCGGCGCATTTACGACATCCGCGTGAGATCTCCAGGCGCACTCTTCTCCCTCGCGCTCGCGGCCGCCGCCACCTTGCGTGCGGGCGAGGCGCGCCCTCAGACTGCAGGCCGCCCGGCCGGTGAGCCGGCAGGAACCGACGCGGCGCAGGCGCCCGGCGCGGCCCCGGCCGAGCCGCCGGCTCCCGTGGGCCCCGGCGGACAGGCCGCCGCGCCCGCCGGGATCGAGGTCACCGTCGAGGGCAACCGGGCTCCGCCGGGCTCCGTCTCGCTCACGCGGCGCGACGTCCGCGAGCTGCCCGGCGCCCTCGGCGACCCCTACCGCGCGATCGAGATCCAGCCCGGGGTGACCGCCATCGCGAGCGGCATGCCGTACTACTACATCCGCGGCGCGCCCCCGGGGAACATCGGCTACTTCTTCAACGGCATCCAGGTCCCGCTCCTCTTTCACGTGGGCTTCGGACCCAGCGTCATCCCGGCCGCGATGGTCCAGCGCGTCGAGATGCACCTCGGCCCCTATCCCGCGGACATCGGGCGGCTCGCGGGCGCGGCGATCGAGGCCGAGAGCGCGCCGCCGTCCGACGTCTGGCGCGGGGAGGGGAGCCTCCGGTTCGTCGATCTCGGCGGCGTCGTCGAGGGGCCGATGGACAAGGACACCCACGTCCTCGTGGGCGGGCACTACGCCGCGGGCGCGGCGCTCACCTCGGCGCTCGTCCCGAGCGTCGACGTGGGCTACGCCGACTACCAGGGCCGGATGACCTACCGGCTCGGGCCGGAGGAGCGCTTCACCGTCTTCGCGTTCGGCGCGTACGATTACCTCGCCACCATCGGCGAGAAATGCGGCGCCGCCAACATCGGCGTGCAAGGCGGCGTCGCCGCCACCGGCAAGGAATGCGGCGCCACCATCGTCGAGAAAGGCGGCGCCGACGCGACCGAGGTCCTGCTCGACAGCGACTTCCACCGCCTCGATCTGCGCTACGACCGCGACGAGGCCGCCTCCGGTGCGCGCGTCAGGGCGGCGCTCACCCTCGGGCTCGACCGGTCGCGCGGGGTGGGCGTGGAGAGCGCCGAGGCCTGGAAGCTCAACGCGCGGGTGAGCCTGTCCCGGCCCGTCCTGGCGGGGCGCGCGCTGCTGCGGGCCGGCGTCGACGCCGCGGTCGACCGTTACGACGTGACGCCGCACTCCAGCGCATCGGACAGCGAGCCCGCCGAGGGCGATCCCACCGCGGGGGACGAGCCCGCCGAGGGGACGGCCCAGCTCGACAAGCCCTTTTCGGAGCTCTTCCGCAGCCGGCTCGACCTCGCGCTGGGCGCGTGGGCCGACGCGCTGCTCGTGCTCGACGAGCGGTCGACCATCACGCCCGGCGTGCGCGTGGACCACTACACCTCGCTCGGCAAGAACGCGCTCGCCGTTGATCCGAAGATCGTCGGCCGCTTCGGCATCGGTGAGCACGTGCGGCTCATCCCGGCGATCGGCGTCGCCTCGCAGCTGCCCGGCCTCGCCCCGCTGCCGGCGCTCCAGATCGGCGGCATCCCAGGGGGGCTGCAGCGCAGCCTGCAGTCGAGCTTCGGCGTCGAGGCCGATGTGGGGCCGGTCAATTTCAGCGCCTCGGTGTTCCGACAGGTGACCTTCGGTCTGAGCGATCCGATCGGGACGGGTCGCGGCACGAACCTGAGCACCGAGCGCTTCCTCACGCGGAGCCTGGGCGACACGTACGGCCTGGAGCTCGGGGCGCGCGGGGCGCTCCGCCGGGACATGTTCTTCCTGGCGTCGTACACGCTGTCGCGCTCCACGCGCACGCGGGGCAAGGCGACGATCCCCTCGGCCTACGACCGGACGCACGTGGCGCACGTCGCGCTGCTCTACGATCTCGGCGGCGGCTGGCGCGCCGGGATCCGCCACGTCTTCTACACCGGCTTCCCCGCCGACGAGGCCGCCCCGGGCCGCCCCCCGCGCGAGCACCCGGATCGCATCGCGCCGTTCTACCGGCTCGACATGCGCCTGTCGAAGCGCTGGGCGCTGGGCGCGCGGGGCTATCTCGGGCTCGTGTTCGATGTGCAGAACGCGACGCTGGCGAAGGAGGTGTTCGACGTGAGCTGCGACGACGGCGGGTGCACGCCGCGGAAGCTCGGGCCGATCACCCTGCCGGGGCTCGCGATCGAGGGCGGGTTCTGAGGGGGAAGCGGCGGGCGCCTCGGCGGCAGGCCGGCTGAGCCGGCGGCTGCCCGCGTTACCCGTGGAGCACCTCGAAGAGCTGCTTCAACATGAGGTACGTGAGCCCCCAGACGACCCGCTCGTCCACCATCAGGCACGGGAGCTGGAGGACGTTTCCCTCGTGCGTGTAGGCATAACGCGAGGTGCGCTCGCCGCGCGCGAGCGGCCCGAGCGGCGTCCAGACTGTCTCTGCCACCTCGCCGCTCAGGGTGAGCTCCGGCGTGGCGTTCAGCGCGAAGACGAACGGGGCGACGATCATCCTGGCGCGCCGCCCGCGCGCGACCGTGGGGACCTCGGGCAGGCGCGCGAGCAAGGTCCCGTGCGCCGCGAGGTCGATCCCCACCTCCTCGCGCGTCTCGCGGATCGCCGTGGCGAGCAGGCTCTCGTCCGCCGGCTCGCGCCGCCCGCCCGGGAGCGCCATGTGCCCCGACCAGGGATCGGCCGGGTGCTCGGCCCGGCGGATCAGGAGGAGCTCGGCCTCCCCGGGCTCCCGGCCCCCCGCGAGAGGATCGAGCGCCGTGCCCAGGGGCCCCGCCGGCGCCCGCAAAATAGCGGCGACCGCGGCCTGGCGCTCCTGCGTGAGCAGGTCGAGCGCGGCCTCGCGCCCCTCGAGGCGGGCCATGATGGCGGCGAGGTCGTAGGAGGAGAGCACCGGGGTCAGGATAGCATAATATCTATCGCTATTTAGAGCGCGGCGGCGGCGCTCGGGGATCGCGCTCGCGGCGGGCCCGGACTCAAGACTCAAGCCGCGCAGGCCGCTCGCCGGGTCCCGGCCATGGCGCCATGGCGCGCCGCGCCGCGGCCCTTCGTGCGAGCACCGTCAGGGAGCCGCCGCGGCGAAGGTGTCCCACGCGTCGCAGAGCGCTCCCTTCAGGCCGGCCTGCGGCGCGATGTCGAGGCCCAGGGCGAGGCTCTCGTCCCCCTCCGCGTCATACCTCGGCCACGCGACGGCGCCCTCGCCGTTGGGGTCCCCGCTCGCCGCGTGGCGCGACCAGTACCCCATGATCTCCTGCGACATCCCGAGCTCACCCTCGGTCAGCGGGTCTGGCAACACCAGCGTCGGGTTGCCGAACACGAACTTGATCTCGGCAGCATGGAAGGAGCCGAGATCGCCGAGCAGCGAGCCCTCGGGCGCATAGGTGAAATGATAGAGATACGTCGCCGCGCCGCCGGCCGCGATCGCGCGCGCCGCCCGCCGCGTCGGGCACACGAACATCGAGTCGCCCAGCGCCGCGATCGCCGCCGCCTGCGCCGAGCCGTAGGTCTCGCTCGGGTAGAGCGCCACCACCTCCTCGCCGTGGCCTGGGGCGAGCGTCTCGGCGAACGCCTCGAACGCGGCGTCGTCGGCGACCGCCGCGGACTCGCCCCAGAGCGCGACGAAGAGCGTGCCCTCGTCCGCGTTGCTGCCGAGGATCGTCGGCACCTTCTCGAAGCTCCCGGCCTCGAGGAGCTTGCCCGGCGTGTCGGGGAGGTTCCATCCGTCGACGACAGGGAACCACGTCGGGCCGGCGCCCTCGAGGAAGGCCGGGCCCTGCGGCAGCGCGCTCATGATCTCCTCGTCCGATTTGCCGCGAAGGCACTCGAGGACGGAAGGCGCGTCGGTGCAGCCCAGCGCCTCGACGAACTCTTGCCCCTGCGCGCTGGCCGCCGCCTCGTCCGCGGCGGAGTCGCACGGTCCGCTCTCGATGATGGCGCGCTGGAACAGGCCTTTGCTCCTGGGCGACACCAGGTGCATGCAGACGCTGATGCCGCCCGCGGACTCGCCGAACAGGGTGACCCTGGAAGGATCCCCGCCGAACGCGGCGATGTTGGCCTTGACCCATTCGAGCGCGGCGCGCTGGTCCTCCAGGCCGTACGCGCCCGTCGACGGGTGATCGGGATCCTCCGACCTGAGCTCCGGGAGGGCCAGGAACCCGAGCGGGCCGAGGCGGTAGTTGAAGGTGACCACCACCGATCCGGTCGCCTCGGAGAGCGCCCGGCCGTCGTAATCCGCCTCCCCGCCGCTGCCGAGCTCGAAGCCGCCGCCGTGGATCCAGACGAGGACGGGTACGGACGAGGACGCCGGGCGCTCGGGCGTCCAGACGTTCAGGGTGAGGCAGTCCTCTCCCGAGCTCTCATTGAAGCCCGGGGTGAGCAGGTTCAGCTGCGAGCAGGGGATGCCCACCTCGACGGCGGCCCGCGGCTCGGTCCACGGCTCGTGCCGCGCGGGCGATCTCCAGCGCAGGTCCCCGACCGGCGGCGCGGCGTACGGGATGCCAAGGAAGGCGCGCGTCGCGCCGACGAGCGCGCCCTCCACCGGACCCGCCTCCGTCTCGACGAGCGGCGCAGCCACGTCGCCGCCGCCCGAGCCGCCGGCGCCGCCCGAGCCGCCCGAGCCGCCCGAGCCGCCGGCGCCTTCCAGAGCCGGCTCGCTCGAGCTGCAGGCGGCAGCGAGCAAGCCAAGAAGAATGGTGTGCGACAATGAAGGTCGAATGGGCATGATCGTCTCCGTCAAGAGCAAATCGTGAATGCGGGACCGTGGGAAGCCGAGAGCGCGGCGCCGACGACGTAGGGGGCGATGAAGGCCGCCAGTCGGCGGAGCAGCGTTCGGTGCGCGCGGAATTCAACCATGAAGAGCGAGCGGTGATGCTGGAATTTGACGTTGTTGTCTGAAAAGCCCTGACTGTGTCAGCTTCGTGCCGTGAGGCCGGGCAACCTTGACATGGCGAAGGGCGCGAACTCCTCCTGTGCCCATGGCAACTCATCGAAAAGACGGGATCGCGGGCGGCGCCGGGCGTCGAGGGGATTCGGCGCGTGGGTACCAGGGCCGCGCGGCCCGCATCGGGAGATCAGGCTGGTCCGGGCTGCTGACGTGCATGGTGATGGCCGGCGCCCTGGCCGGGAGCGCGTGCAGCTCGGATCCGGACGCCGGGGGGACCGGCGGCACGGCCGCGTCCAGCGGGAGCGCGGGCGGCGAGGGCGCAACCACGGCGACCGGCGCGGGGGGAGAGGGGGGTGGAGGCGAGATCACGCCGGTCATGCCCGATATCCACCCGGAGGTGTTCGGCACGTTCGACACGTCGGAGCTGACGGTGTTCGCGTTCAGCCAGGTGGAGGTGGACGAGGCGGATCCCCAGGTGCTGGAGCTCGCCCCGGACATGGTGCCGAGAGCGTGGCAGCGCTGGCGCGACACCGGGATCCAGGCCGACGACTATGACGCCGAGTACCTGGCGAGCTGCCATGAGCGCGGCATCCGCTTCGTCGCGGGCAGCACCGCGTCCATCGTCTTCGAGGACGAGGTCGACAGCGAGGAGAAGTTTCTGGAGCAGACCACGCGCGACGCCGCGGGCGAGCTCGTCGCCCACGACCAGATCGTGCCAGGCGCCCACCGGTCGAGCATGGCGTCCCCGAGCTACCGCGCGCGGCTCGTCGAGATCGGCAAGCTCCAGATCGACCTCGGCGTCGACGGGCTGAACTTCGACGAGATCAACGGCGGCTACGGGGGCGCGGAGTACGACGGCAACGAGGGGTTCGACGACCACCATGTCGCGGACTTCGGCAACTACCTCTGTCGCAAGCACGGCGGCCGGCCGGCGGGCTGGCAGCAGGGGTTCGAGCTCCTCCCGGAGGACGGGCTCGACTGCGGAGGAGCGCCCGAGACCGCCGGGAGAGGCTTCGATTTCCGCGGATACCTCCGGCGCGTGAACGCCGTGGCGAAGCCCTTCGACAGCGGGAACGAGCTGCTCGTCGAGGAGTGGGGCCGGACGGTGGGGAACCGTCCAGACCCGCAGCTCGGGACCTTCGTCGAGGTCTATCCGGCGCTCGTCTACTGGCAGGAGGTCGTGCTCGAGCTCCGCCGCTACGCGCGCGAGCAGCACGGCCGCGAGATCTTCATCTCGTCGAACGGCATCGTGCCGTTCGTCGACCTGCAGAGCGTGGGCCTGTACGACTGGAACATCGACGGCGGCGGCCCGCGCGGCATGAACTGGGTGCCTGTCGTGGAGGGGCACCTCGACGGGACCGTGTCGTTCCAGACTGCTCTGCGGGGGCTCAAGGCGCGCTCGAAGCGCGTTCAAGAGCTCGTCGGCGGCAAGGAAGTCCCGCTGATGCTGTTCCTGGACTGGCCCAACGACATGATGAACCGCTACTACGGGCTCCCGCTGGAGGAGCGGAAGGACTATTTCCGCGTCTTCGCCGCGGAGGCCTACGCGAACGGCCTGTACTTCGCCCTGCCGCTGCACACGACGACGGACGAGAGCACGGCGACCGCGCTCGAGATGATGGAGTTCTTCGCGCGCTTCCGCGACTTCTACAAGTCCCACGAGGAGCTGTACCACGGAGCCACCGACGTCACGGGGCCCGTGACCCTCTCCTTCGAGGAGTGCGCGTCCGCCGAGCAGCCCGAGGCGTGCGCCGGCGAGAAGAAGATGAGCCACAACCTCGTGCGGCTCGCGGACGGCCGCACCGTGCTCCACGTGATCAACCACGAGTACAGCGCAGGCGTGGTGGAGCAGGTGGGCGTGACGGTGAGCTTCCCCGTGGACGCGAGCCCGACGCAGGTCACTGTCGCGTCGATCGACTTCGAGGAAGATCGCGAGGTGCCCTTCTCGTACGAGGACGGCGTGGTCACGGCCGTGGTCGGGGCGCTGCCGGCCTCCGTCGCGATCGTCGCCGAGTGAGCGCGGCAGCGCCGTGGGTCAAGCTGTCCACCCGGGGCGCATCGCCGACCTTCTCCGGGTCAGGCCCGCAGCTCGGCGTGACGAGCCTGAGGTGGTCTGGCGGCGCGCCACCCCACGCAGCAGCGCTATTGCGCGAGCGGCGGCGCGTGCTCGTCTGCGCGGGTGTCGCCGGAGCGCGGCTCGACCGACATCTCGCCGGTGAGCACCGTCAGCGCGACCTTGATGGCGATCGTGAGCACCATGAACCCGACGGCCCAGATGCCCGCCGTGATCTTCCACTCGGCCATCGAGGGCACGTACTCGACGAGCTCGTGCAGGGTGCTCGGCACGAAGCCCGGGATGATGAGGCCCATGCCCTTCTCGATCCAGACGCCGGTGAAGGCGGCGACGCAGGCCGCGTTGAGGTAGGCGCGGCTCCCGCGGCTCGCCGGCAGGTGCAGGAGCGCCGCGGAGGCCACGTTCAGCGCGACGGCCGACCAGATCCACGGCACGAGCGCGCTCTTGCCGTGAAGGCCGAAGAACAGGTAGGTCACCGCGGTGCTGTGCGCGCCGCCGGTGTAGAGCGACGTGAAGAGCTCCGAGCCCAGCATGAACAGGTTGAGCAGGACGGTCACGCGGAGCACGGAGGTGAGCGTGCGGATCGGCCCGTCGCCCACGCGAAACCGGGTCAGCCGGGCGACGAGCTGGAGCAGCAGGATCACGAAGGCCGGGCCCGTGATGAAGGCAGAGGCGATGAAGCGGGGGGCGAGCAGCGCCGAGTTCCAGAAGGGGCGGCCGCCGAGGCCCGAGTAGAGGAACGCCGTCACCGTGTGGATCGACACCGCCCAGCCGATGGACAGGAACACGAACGGCAGATACCACTTCCTGTCCGGCTTCCTGCCCAGGTACCTCGTGTAGATGAGGTAGCCCGAGATGTGCAGGTTGATGAACAGGTACCCGTTCAGGACGATGACGTCCCAGGTCAGCATCGAGATAGGCCAGTTGAACCGCCCGAGCCCGGGCACGATGTGCCAGAACCTGTCCGGGCGCCCCATGTCGGCCACGATGAACAGGAGGCACACGACGATGGCGGCGATCGCGAGCAGCTCGCCGAGGATCACGACGTCGTGCATCTCGTGGTCGTCGTAGAGGTACGCCGGGATCACCATCATCACGGCGCCCGCCGCGAGCCCCACGCCGAAGGTGAAGTTCGCGATGTAGAGGCCCCACGAGACGTGGTCGCTCATGCCGGTGACCCGCATGCCCTCGGCGAGCTGGTGGGCCCAGGCGTTCGCGCCGACGAGCGCGATCGCCGTGAGCACCGTCATCCAGAGGTAGAAGCGCCACGAGCCCTCGAAGCTCTGGCCGACGACCCGGAGCAGGAAGCGCGGGTAGGTGATGGCGTGGGTGTCTTTGCCCATCGTGGCTCCGCTCGCTCAGACGTCGAAGAAGTAGAAGAAGCGCGGCCGCGTGCCGAGCTCCTCCTTGAGGATGAAGATCCGCTTGTTCTCGAGCACCCAGCGGATCTCGCTCTTCGGATCCAGGAGGTTGCCGAAGACGCGCGCGCCCGTGGGGCACGCCTCGAGGCAGGCGGGCATCCGGCCCTCGCGCGTCCGATGCAGGCAGAAGGTGCATTTCTCGACGACGCCCTGGGGCCGGATGCGGTTCGACAGGTAACCCTGGTCCGGGTTGATCTCGTCCGCGGGGATCTCGGGCTTCGTCCAGTTGAAGCGCCGCGCGTGGTAGGGGCAGGCGGCCTCGCAGTAGCGGCAGCCGATGCACCAGTTGTAATCGACGGCGACGATGCCGTCGGGCTCCTTCCAGGTCGCCTGGACGGGGCAGACCTTCACGCAAGGCGCGTTGTCGCACTGCTGGCACTGCACCGGCAGGTAGTACTTGCCCTTCGCGGGCACGGCGTGCTCGTACGTCGCGTCGCCCTTCTCCATGTCGAAGCTGCCCTGATCCATCTCGAGCACGCGAATGTAGGAGTTGTTCGTGCGCCGATCGTGGTTGTTCTCCACGTGGCACGCCTCCACGCACTTGCGGCAGCCGATGCACACGCTCAGGCTGAGCGCGTAGCCGAACTGCACCCCTTCCTGCGGGCGGACGTCGCGGATCGTGACCTCGCGGCCGTACTCCTCGCGCGTCTCTCGCTCGAGGCGGTCGATGACCTCGGCGAGCTCATCCCTCGTGAGCTCCTTGTAATGGCGCTGAAGGAACTGATCGAGCGAGAGGTCCTTGCTCCACGCGCGGAGCGGCTCCATCGCGCGGGCGAACGCGGAGGCGCCGAGCGTGGCTCCGAGCACCTTGAGCGCGACGCGCCTGGATGTCTGGGTCATCGGTGGGCTCCTTCTCCTGCGCCGCGCGCCTCCACGAAGCGGTCGCGCGGGGGCAGGACGGGCATCGACGGCTGGAACGCCGGCACGTGCGGATCGTGGCAGTCGACGCAGTGGTTGCGCACCCGCGCGCCGCCCGCGTAACTGCCGTTCATCCCGCCGTGCGCCCCGTTCGCGTAGTCGCGGAGCTGGGGGCCGTGGCACTGGGCGCAGAGCTGCATGGCGTCGCGCATCGCGAGGAGCGTGCCATCGGCCTTGCGCAGCGTGTCCTGCTCGCCGATCACATGGCACGAGGCGCAGCTCAGCCCGCCGTGCTCGAACCTCAGCCCGACGTGGAACTCGTCGAGCTCCGCCGTCGAGGTCGGCAGCGCACCGGGCCTGCGGAGCGAATGGCACGTCACGCACGCCGCGCGGATCGGCCGGCCCAGCGAGTCCCGCTTGTCCGTGGCGACACCGGAGAGCTTGTCAGGGTGGTGGATGCTCGCGGAGGCGATCGGCGTCGCCTCGAGCGCGGGGCGCAGCGCGAGCGGCTGGTCGCGATCCTGGCAGCCTGCCGCGTGCGCAACGCAAAGGAGTCCCAGGACCGCGGCGGCCCCGGGAAGACGAAGAGAGGAGTGCACGGCGCGATTCACATCGCACGCCACGTGCCATCGCGCGCGTCCGGGGCGGCGCCGCGGCCCGCGGCTCCGCGCGATGCAGGGCGCGCGTCCGGGACGCACCGTTTGCGCTGCCCCGCGGTCCGCGCGCGCCATGGATCTCCGGTGAGGCGCAGGACGCAGGCCGCGATGGACGGGCCTCCCGGCGACGATCTCGTGTGGCGTGGACCTTGCGATGTGGCGCTCGACCCGCTCGATCATATCCCCCGATCAACCCCAATCAGGCGTGCCGATGCCCATCAGTGCTCTTGTCATCACGCTCTCCGATGAGCCCAGCGCGCGAGCGCGGGCGCGTCGCTCGCTCGCCGCAGAGGCGGCGCTCTCGCTCGGTCCGCCGTGTGGTTCGAGGCTGCCCGCGATCGCCGAGACAGCGACCCTGCTCGCGGGGGAAGAGCTCGTGGAGCGGGTGCTCTGCACCGACGGGGTGGACTTCGTCGATGTGGTCTCGGTCGACTTCTCGGATCTGGAGCCATGATGGATCGCCGCGATTTTCTGAGGTGCTCCGCGATGGGCGCGGCGACCGTGGCCGCCAGTCGGCTCGCGCTGGGCAAGGACGGCATCGCCGCCGCCCAGGCGGCGCCCGGGGCGGGGACCGCCTCCGATGTGGTCTGGAACAAGGCGCCGTGCAGGTTCTGCGGCACCGGCTGCCACGTGCAGGTGGGCGTGAGAGGGGGCCGCGTGGTCGCGGTCGCGGGCGACCAGAGCGCGGACGTCAACAAGGGCCTGCTCTGCGTGAAGGGGTATCACGTCGGCCTCGCCCTCTACGGCAGAGACCGGCTCACGAAGCCGCTGCTCCGCAGGAACGGCAAGCTCGAGCCCATCGGCTGGGACGAGGCCATCGCGATCGTCGCGCGGCGCGCGATGCAGAACCCGGCGGGGTTCGCGCTCTACGGCAGCGGCCAGTGGACGATCCCCGAGGGGTACGCGGCGAACAAGCTCGTGAAGGCGGGGCTCGGGAACAACCAGATCGACCCGAACGCGCGCCTCTGCATGTCATCGGCGGTGACAGGCTTCCTCTCCACCTACGGCGTGGACGAGCCGGCCGGCTGCTACGAGGATCTCGACAGGTGCGATGTGCTCCTCATGTGGGGGAACAACCCGGCCGAGATGCACCCCGTGCTCTTCTCGCGCGTCGTCGACCGGCGATCGAGGGGCGAGCAGGTGCTCCTCATCGATCTCACGACGCGGCGCACCCGCACCTCGGCCTTCTGCCAGCACACGCTGTTTTTCAGGCCGAACACCGATCTTGCGATCGCGAACGGCATCGCGCACCTGCTCGTCGAGCGCGGGACGTTCGACCGGGCGTTCGTCGACAGGTTCTGCAACTTCCGCAAGCGGACGGAGCACCCCACCCTCGAGGGGCAGCCGATGAGCTTCGAGGAGTACAAGATGGCGCTCGCCGAGTACACGCCGGAGCGTGTGGAGGCGATCTCGGGCGTCGCCGCGAAGGACATCCGGATGCTGGCGGATCTCTTCGGGCGCCGCGATCTGCGGATCACGAGCCTCTGGTGCATGGGGATGAACCAGCACACCCGCGGCACCGCGATCAACGATCTGGTGCACGGCGTGCACCTGCTCAGCGGCCATTTCGGCAAGCCCGGCGACGCCCCGACCAGCCTGACGGGCCAGCCGTCGGCCTGCGGCACGGTGCGCGAGGTCGGCACGCTCGCCCACGGGCTCCCCGGCGGCCTCGTCGTCACGAACGCAGAGCACCGGAAGGAGGCCGAGCACCTCTGGAACCTGCCCGAGGGGCGGATCAACCCGAAGCCCGGCTACCACACGGTCGAGCTCTGGAAGCGCTTCTCGACCCCGAAGGAGCGGGGGGGCGACATCGACACCATCTGGGTGATGGTGACCAATCCAGGCCAGTCGTTGCCGAACACGAACGAGCTCTTCGACGCGAGCCGCAAGATCCCGGGCAAGTTCCTGATCGTGTCCGACGTCTACCCGACGGCCACGGTGCGCGCCGCGGACCTCGTCCTGCCCTCGGCCATGTGGGTCGAGAAGAACGGGATGTTCGGCAACTCCGAGCGCCGCACGCAGCAGTGGTTCAAGATGGTCGAGCCGCCCGGCGAGGCGCGGGACGATGCATGGCAGATCATCGCCGTGGCGCGCAAGCTCCACGACATGGGCCTCGCCGGGATGAAGGACAAGGACGGCCGTTTCCTGTTCGACATCCGGAAGGACGGCAAGGAAGTGCCGATCTGGGACTACAAGCACTACCACGACGTCAACGTCGACGAGCACCTCTTCGAGGAGTACCGCGAGTTCAGCCGGTTCAAGCACAAGGACCTGGCGCCGTACCGCGAGTACGTCAAGGCGCGGGGCCTGCGCTGGCCCGTCGTCGAGCAGCCCGACGGCTCGTGGCGGGAGACGCGGTTCCGCTTCGCGCGGTTCGACGACCCTTATGCCACGAAGGAGGAGATCCAGTTTTACCACTCGGTGACCAAGGACGACCGGGCGCTCATCTGGTTTCACCCCTACGAGCCGCCGCCCGAGTCGCCCGACGCGGAGTATCCCTTCTGGCTGTGCACGGGCCGCGTCCTCGAGCACTGGCACACGGGGTCGCTCACCATGAGGATACCCCAGCTACAGCGGGCGATGCCGCAATCGTACCTGGAGATGAACCGCGAGGACGCGCGGAGGCTCGGTGTCGGCGACGGCGAGGTCGTCATCCTGGAGAGCCGGCGCGGCGCGCTCGAGCTGCCTGTCTGGATCGAGGGCCGGGGCGCGCCGCCGGCTGGCACGGTGTTCGTGCCGTTCTTCGATGAGACCGTGATGGTGAACCGCGCGACGCTCGAGGCGTACGATCCGCTCTCGAAGCAGCCGGACTACAAGAAGTGCGCGGTCAGGATCCGCCGCAGGCCGCAGGGCAAGCGGGGAGAGGCGCGATGAAGGACGCCCGCGGCCTGCACGTGGGCCTCGCCGCGATCGTCGCCGTCGCGGCGGCGGGCTACTTCTCGGGAGTCCGCGGCACGGAGCAGGGCGTCGCTGAGCTGCGCGGCGATCCCGCTCCGCCCTCGGCGAGCGTCGAGGCGCGCAGCTACGCGGACATGCGCGAGCGCGCGCACGGCCCGAACGCCGGCATGTACGACGGCGCATTCGCCCGGCTCGAGGCGGCGGACGCCGATCTCTACGCGCCTGTCGAGCAGTCGGAGGCCGATCGAGAGGCGGCGCTCGAGCGGCGCGCTTCCCGCCGCGCCTACGACGGCGCGCCGCCCACGATCCCGCATCGCATCGAGCAGCTCGGCGCCCCGGATTGCCTTTCGTGCCACGAGCGCGGGCTGCGCGTCGCGAACCTCACCGCGCCGAGGATGAGCCACCGTCGCTACGAGAGCTGCACGCAGTGCCATGTCGTCGGCGCCGACCCGAGGCCGCTCGCGGAGACGCCGCCTCCGCCCGACAACACCTTTGCTGGCATGCCGTCGCCGCGGCGAGGCGCCCGCGCCTACGAGGGCGCGCCGCCCACGATCCCGCACCCGACGCTGATGCGCTCGGAGTGCGCGAGCTGCCATGGCGTCCATGGCGCCCTGGGCATTCGCTCGACCCACCCTTACCGGCAGAGCTGCACCCAGTGCCACGCGCCTTCGGCCGAGCTGGATCAGCGCGCGCCGAGGCCCGTTTCGGCGTGGCCGCCGCCGAGCATGGGAGCGGACAGGCCATGAAGCTCCACACCGTGGATGAGACGGAGAGCGCGCCTGAGATCCGGCTGCCGCCGTTGCAGGAAGCGGTGCTCGACGAGGCGACCCTCGATCAGCTCTTCTTCGACCTCGCCGAGGCCGCGGAGCTCGTCTCGGTGTCGCTCAAGGGCGGTGCGACTGCCCGCGCCGGGGATCTCCCGCGGGCCGGAAGCGGGGGTGACGGACTCGCCCTCGCCCGCCGCGCGCTCGGCGACGGGACCGCGCTCGGGGTGCAGATCCGTTATCGCTTCGCGGGCTCGGAGTGGTGGGACACGCTGCTCCGGGTGCCCTCCGGCGTGCGCCTCGTGCGCGTCCGGCACGAGGACGCTCTGGGATAGCGCGATGCGCCCGCGTGGCGCTGTCGTTCGATGAGCAGAGAAAGAGGCCTCAGAGGCCGACGGTGGCCCGGAAGAACTGGCCGTGTCCCTCGATGGCGTAGCTCCCCGACGAGAACGGGACGAAGATCGAGCCACCCTGGCGGAGCTCGCGGGCGGCGCCGCGCGCGTCGACCAGCGAGGCCTGTCCCCGGGTGCAGAGGACGATCTCCGGGCCTCGGCGGTCATCGGTCCTCCAGGGGGCCGCGGCGTCGAGGTCGATGCGGGAGAGCCGGAACTCCGGCGCCGGGGTGTCATAGAAGGACTCCACGCCCACCTGGCGCGGCACGATGGGCTCGACGCGCCACGGCGCGAAATCGAGGACGCGAACGAGCTCGTCGACGTCGACGCGCTTCGGCGTGAGCCCGCCGCGCAGCACGTTGTCGGAGCTCGCCATGATCTCGATCCCGACCCCCTGCACATAGGCATGCAGACGGCGCGGCGGCAGGTACAGCGCCTCGCCCGGCTCGAGGTGCACGTCGTTGAGCAGGAGCGCGATCACGACGCCGACGTCGCCCGGGTAGAGCTCGTGCAGGCGGAGCGCCCAGCCGGCGGCCCGCGCGAGCCATCCGCCCGCCTGGGCGCGCGCCCGGCACGCCTCCACCACCGAGGACACGAGCCCGCGCCGGGCGGCCGGCTCGAGCGCGAGCAGGCCCTGGACGAGCCGCGCGACCGCGGCCGCGTCGATCGCATCGGCGCTGCGCGGGACGAGCGCGTCCCCTGGGCCTCCGGCGAGGAGCTCGAAGACCTCCGGCAGGGCCGTGGCCGGCCGGAAACCGCAGAGGGCGTCGAACGGGGTGAGCGCGCAGATGAGCTCGGGTTTGTGGTACGGGTCGCGGTAGGTGCGCTCGGGGGCGTCGACCGGGACGCCGGCGGCGTTCTCCGCGTCGAACCCGCGCCGCGCCTGCGCTTCGTCCGGGTGTGCCTGCAGCGACAGCGGCTGGTCGGCCGCGAGCACCTTGAGCAGAAAGGGGAGCCGAGCGCCGAAGCGTTCGCGCGTCGGTCCGCCGAGGAAGGCGTCTGCGTGCCTGGAGATGGCGTCGAACAGGCGCTCTCGGCTTCCGTCGAGCTCGATGCACGAGGAGGCCGCCGGGTGGGCTCCCATCCAGAGCTCGGCCTGCGGTTTGTCGGAGGGGCGCTGTCCGAGCAGCGTCGCGATGGCGTCCCGGGAGCCCCAGGCGTACTCCTGAACGCGGTTCTCGAGCGAAAACATTGGGATAGCGTGCTCCTGCAAGGCGCCACGCTACCTCATGGCACCGGAGAAATCAGCTCTCGAGCGGGCTGCGAGCAGGCGCCGTTCCGGCTTTACGAGGTCCTGCGAGCGCTCTACGCTCGTCGGATGACGATGCGCCAGGACGACGCGAGGTTCACGCCGATCCTCGCGAGGCTGCGCGACGCCGCGCTGGCCTATCCCGGGGCCGTGGAGGAGTTCCCCTGGGGCGACCGTGTCGCCAAGGTGCGCGGGAAGATCTTCGTCTTCCTCAACAGCCACGAAGGGAAGCTCGTTGTCACGGCGAAGCTCCCGCAGTCGGGCGAGGCCGCGCTCATGCTGCCGTTCGCGGAGCCCACGGGGTACAACCTCGGCAAGAGCGGCTGGGTGACGGCGCGCTTCGGCCCGAAGGATCGCGTGCCCGAGGCGATGCTGCTCGAGTGGATCGAGGAGAGCTATCGCGCGGTGGCGCCGAAGCGGGCTTTGCAGTCGCTGGATGGCGCGGCGCCGACGCCGGGGGGGCCAGGGAAGCCAATGAAGACGCGCGCTCCAGCAGCGCGTGCGGCGGCGAGCCAGCGAGAGGCGCAGGCGACGGCCGCTGCGGCGGGGAAGGCTGCGGCGAAGAAGAGGACTCCCGTCAAGAAGGTGGCCGCGGCGAAGGAAACACCGCAGAAGAAGGCTGCGGCGAAGAAGAGGACTCCCGCCAAGAAGGCGGCGGAGAAGGAGAGCCGGCGAAGTCCATCACGCCTGTGAACGAGGCGGCGCCAGCGGACGCGGCCGGCGCGCCCGGCCGGTGAGGCTGAGTGCGTTCGTCGCCGCCCCCGCGCGTAGAGACGGGCCCTACACGCCGACGGAGGAACATCGATGCGCCACCGCGAGCCATCCAGGGATGCGTCGTCCGAGCCGCAACCGCAACCCGCCAGGCGTCCTTCATCCCCACCACGCTGGCGCCGGCTCCGGTTCGTCGTGCTCGCCGTCGCCGTGCTCTACCTCCTCGCGGTCGCGTCGATCTGGCTCGCCGTGCCCATCGTGGGCGACCGGTGGTGGCCAGGGACGCTCTTCCTCTTCGGCCCGCGCCAGATCGTCGCCCTCCCTCTCCTCGTGATCGTGCCCGCCGCCCTCCTCGTGCAGCGCCGCGCTCTCCTCCCGGCGGCGCTGGCATCGGCGATCGTGGCCGGACCGATCCTCGGTTTCACGCTCTCGCTCCGGGCCCTTACCGGAGACGCCGACAGCCCCGATCTGCGCGTCGCCTCCTTCAACACGGGGAGCCGCGCCATGAACATCGATCGACTCAAGGGCTTCGTGGCCGAGACCCGGCCCGACGTGCTCGCGCTGCAGGAGTGCTCGGCGTCGGAGCCGGAGCTGAACGCAGCATTCCCAGGATGGTCCGTCCACGTCGATACCGGGATGTGCCTTGTGAGCCGGCACCCTCTCCTCAAGGTCGAGTCCAGGGATCGCCGCGACGTCTGGAATCAAGGCGGCCACGGCGCGATCCTGCGCTACGCGATCGCGCTGCCGGACGCGCCGCGGCCGGGCTCGGAGGAGCCGCGCGGGACCCGTGTCTTCAGCTTCCTCAACCTGCATCTGGAGACGCCCCGCGAGGCGATCGAGGCGCTGATCCACGGCCTGTGGAAGCAGGCAGCGGAGCACGACCGCGTCATCGCATTGCGTGTCTGGGAGTCCGAGCTCGCGCGGCAGTGGGTCGACGAGGCGCCCTATCCGGTCGTCGTCGCCGGCGACTTCAACATGCCGGTCGACAGCGCCATCTACCGGCGCTTCTGGGCGGGCTTCGAGAACGCGTTCTCGCGCGCCGGCCTGGGGTTCGGCGCGACGAAGCGCACGCGCTGGTTTGGCGTCCGGATCGACCACGTGCTCGCCGGGCCTGGCTGGACGACCGAGCGCGCGTGGCTCGGCCCGGATCTCGGCTCGGATCACCTCCCCATCGTCGCCGACCTGCGCTGGAGCGGTGCCCCGCGCGAAGGGCGTGCGGAGCGCTAGCGCGGCGACGCCGCGAGGACGAGCGGGCGAGGTTCGAGCCGGCCCGTCATGCGCGCGCGGGGCGCGGGCCGCACAGCGGGCGCAGCGCCTCGCGCTCGGCCGCCGACAGCACCGTGATGGGGTACTTCGGATTGCCGCTCGCGCGATCGAAGAACGGATGCGGCCACGCCTTGCCGCGGAGCTTCCAGCCGAGCAGCTTCCGGGCCACGTGCGCGAGGAAGCGCACGCTCGGCCTCAGCGACCCGGGCGGCGGCTCGCCGATGGCGAACTTGCCCAGGATCCTGCCGCGCGGCGCGCCGAAGACCTCGTCGCACGGGCGCGCGCTCGGCGCTTGCTGGAACAGCTCGGTGACGATGCCGACGAACGGCAGCCGCGGCGTCAACGTGTTGCCGAGCGGCGTCTTGCAGCAGCTCGCGTACCAGCGATAGATGCCCTTGGGTGCCAGGCGCGCGGCGACGATGAGCTCGTCGCCGCGGTCGAACGAGACCGCCGAAGGAGCCACCTGCACGATGTCCGTGCCGCCCTGCTCATCGAGCAGGTCGGCGCGGCCGAGGTGGTGCAGGAACGCCTGACAGTCGTCGCAGTAGCAGACGGCGCGGTTCACAGCGTCCGGCGATGCACCGCGCAGCCATCCATGGACCTTTCCGCAGCGACACTGGAGCTCGACGTCTCTGGACATCCGGCTCGCATAGCACGGCTTGACGCGCGCCGCGCGCGCTTCCGGTCGTCAGCGGTCGAGGAAGTCCATCAGCCAGGTCATGGCCGGCCGCATGGTGCCGTTCGGCTGCTGGAGGCCCGTGTTGGCCCTCCAGGTGGAGCCGACGATGTAGCCCCACAGCGTGACGCCGGGGACGGAAGGGTGATTCCAGAACATCGTGAACTGTTCCTGCATCACCCGGCGCTGCTCCTCGTCGTTCGCGATGCCGATATCGTACTCGGTGATGTACACGGGCTTGCCCAGCGACGCGAGCTTGTCGATGTACCCTTTCACCGTGTTGGTGTTGAGCCTGTATGCGTCGTGGGCCTGCGCGCCGAGCGCGTCGACCGGGGCGCCTGCGTTGATCACCGCCCTCGCGATCCGCATGAAGTTCTGGTGCTCACCCTCGTACTCGATGTTGTTGTAGTCGTTGAGGATCAGCTTCGCGTTCGGGCAGAACTCGCGAGCCCACTTGAAGGAGTTGACGATCCAGTCATAGCCGCTGGCGCCGTCGCCGCCGATGCCGTTCTTGTAAGAGGGCGTCGTGTGGGGCGGCGGCTCGTTGACGACGTCGATGTACTTGGTGTCGGGGTAGCGCGCGCAGAACGACCGCATCCAGTCCCTCACGGCCGCCTGCTGCTCCGACCCGGAGAGGCCCGCGAGCCAGTCGGGCTGCTGGCTGCCCCACACGAAGGTGTGCTGCTTGAACGGGATGCCGTTGTCCTTCGCGTACTTGTAGATCGCGTCGAGCTTGCTCCAGTCTTTCTGGCCGCGCGCCCTCTCGACGGAGCCCCACTTGCCCTCGTTCTCGGGCGTGATCTGGTTCCAGTAGTTCGCGAAGCCGGCGCGCACGGCGCCATTCGTCGTGATGTTGCCCACGAACTTCGCGCCGGTCGGCGTGCCGCCGCCGGAGCCGCCTGAACCGCCCCCGCCACCGGAGCCGCCTGAGCCGCCCCCGCCGCTGCTCGCCGAGGAGCTCGAGGAGGAGCTCGAGCTGCTGCTGCTGCTGCTGCTCGAGGAGGAGCTCGAGCTGCTGCTGCTCGAGGAGGAAGCGCTCGTGCTGGTGCTCGAGCCTCCATTGCCCTTGACCGAGACGATCGTGGGGCCCCCGGTGCCGCTCGCGCAGAACCCCCATGACGTCGAGCGGCCCGGAGCGACCGAGCCATTGTAGCTCTCGTTGGTGATGTTCAGCTGGCCGCCGGACGGCGTGGAGCGCGCGTTCCACAGGCTGGTCACCGTGGCGCCGTTGAGCCCGAGGACCAGACCCCAGGACGTGGCCGGGGCGTTGCTCGTGTTCGTCATCGTCACGTCCGCGCAGTACCCGCCGGTCCATTGCGACTGGAACGCGAGCTCGGCCTTCATCGTGTTGTCCGGGCTGCTCAACCCCGACTCGAGGGCATCGCTGTCCTCCAGGTCAGCAGGCTCCATGGCGCAGGCGACCAGGCAGCACGCGAACGAAAAGGAGACAGCGCCAAGTAAGCGATCGATACGCATAAGGTTCTCCATGATCCGGCCGGCAGCGCCGCAGGGGTGTGCTCAAAGCGAATAAGTAAAACAGAGTTGCGTCTGCGAGCCCTGCCGCCCGTCGGGTCGAGTTTGTAAGATTATCGCCAGAGCGATATGCGATCGGCAATGGCCGTTGCACGATCACACCGTGACTGTCGAAGGAAGGTTTACACATGCCATGCCCGGCGCGAGGCGATGCCGAGCATGGCATGTGACTTAAGCACGCAATTGGGAACCGATGTCAAGCGCTTCGCGCGATCGGTTTCCTGATACAGTCACGTCGCATTCACTGGCCCGCGACGGAACGACGTGCGCGCCGTCCGCCGTCCTGAAGTTGCAACGATGGTTTGATGGCCGAGCTGTGCGCTCAAGGGGGATACTGTTGCTCCCGCGGCCTGCGGGCGCGAGGTCAGAAGCCCGGGCGGATGTGTGGCCCGCGGCCCTCGCTCACCCCGCGGGGTGTGTCTCGGCGTCCGCGCAGCAGCGGAAGCCGACCTCGTAGCCGTAGTCGTCTTCCTTGTGAAAGGTCGTCATCGGGCGGCACTGGCTCCGGATCGGACCCCACCATCCGCCCTTGAGCCCGCTGCGGTAAGGGGCCTTCTGATCGGTGCGCACCACCCACTCGTTGACGTTGCCGTTCAGGTCGAAGACGCCCGCCCACGAGGCGCACTCCGCGCGCCCGCCGGCCGGCTCGCGGCCGTCCAGGCGCGCGAGCTCGGCGGCGCATCGCGCGTTCTGCTGGCACGCTGCGTAGTGGAGCAGCCGCTGCGAGTGGTCTGGAAAGCGGTAGTCCCGGTCCTGATTGCACGTCTCGGCATTCCGCTCGTAGCCGTAGACGTAGGGCAGCGATTCGGGGCCTTCGCAGGCGAAATTGAACTCGGCCTCGGTGCAGAGCCGCTTGCCCTGCTCCGCGCAGAGCCCGGCGGCTTGCTCCCACGAGGTCAGCGTGCGCGGCAGCGCGCCGGGGACATTCGGGTACTCGTACCGGTCCATGCAGAACGAGAGGTGCTCGGTCTTCTCGGCGACGCACCGCGACGGCTCGCGGAATCGCAAGCATCGGGCGGCGACCCCCGGCTCGCCGTGGCGCTTTGTCCATTCGGGATGGTACTCGAGGCATTCCTGCACCACGGCGCTGCAATACTCGCCCTCCACCCGCACCATCCCGTCGGGGCAGCCCTGGGTCGAGCCGGGCAGCGCGATCGGCACCTCGATCATCGCCGGCTGCTCCAGCGGCTCGTCGTCCTCTGCGGCCGGAGGCTCGACCGGCAGCGGGTCCGAGTTCTCCGCCTCCGTCGCCGGCGTCTCGACAGGCAGCGGGTCGGACATCTCCGCCGGCTGCTCGGGAATCTCGACGTGCCGGGCGTCGCCTCCAGCTCCGCCCCCGCTCCCGCCGCTCCCGCCGCTCCCACCGCTGTCCGAGGGACCGGTGCAGCTCAAGGTCGCAACGCCGAGCAGTGCCAGTACCGTGAAACCCAGGATACGCACGTTGACCTCTTCCCACGTTTGGCTACATCAGCCTACAGGCGTGGGCCAAAATTGATGCTGACCCGGGCTCGCCTCGATTTCTCGCGAGCGTCGGGAGCCATCCGGAGGCATTGCAAGATCTCGGCCTGCTCCCGTACCCCGGAAAAGCCGGGCTACGGGGCTGTTGGCCGTGGCTTTGTCCCGTGGCGTGGCCGCCCGGTGGTCCAGGATGGCCGGCCAGCGCGGCCACCCCGGCACATCGGCCAGCGCGCGAACTGCGCGCTCTGCGTCCTCTTGCGCGGCGGGCAGGTCTCCGGCCGCCGTGGGCGCTCGGCGGGAGTCCGTTTGAATGCGACGTTATGGTGAATTACACGAGCTAATGAGTCGCCCATGGTGGGCGTCGAGGCCAGGGCCGCCGCTTCTACACGGGGTTCCCTTCGTCGTCCCACGTGGAGAAGCCCTGCGCGTCCGGATGATGGGTCTTCACCACGCAGAAGCGCTGGCCGGTCGGCGCCTCGAGCACCCACCACGTCGAGGCCTGCGTGACCCGCTTGGCGCCGAGCCGCTCGAGGCGGCGCACCTCGGCTTCGACGTTGTCGGTCTCGATGTCGAGGTGAACGCGGCTCCCGTGCTTCACGCTCTGCACCTCGACCGAAAGATCGCGCGCAGACGCGTCCAGGCGGACGTAGGCCTCGCCGTCCTGGCCGCGCGATCGCATTCCCAGCGCCGCGCTCCAGAAGCGGGCGGCGCCATCGAGATCGTCGGTTCGGCAGTCGATGATGAGCCCAGCCAGGCGACTCTTGTGCATGCGCTCTGTTAGCACGGCCACCACGGTGCGGCCGCGACCTGACGCGCCCTGGTGAGATTGCTGCCTACGCACCAGTTGATGTGGCGCGTCGCCGTGGTCAGAGGTCCAGCGTCGGCTCCTGGAGCATCAGGCTCACGTCCGCCACGCCGGGCAGCGCCTGCAGGCTCGTCACGAGGCCGGCCCGCATGTCGGGGTGGCGAATGCGGATCTGGTAGGCGTGCTCCATGACGGTGCCCTGCGCCGCCTCGCGCAGGGTCACGAGCGAGAAGGTGCCGCAGTGCTCGCGGAGGACGCCCGCGATCGGGCCGGCGATCTCCGCGCCGGCCTGGCCGGCCGGCGCCACGAACCGGAGCAGCCCGTCCGGCTGCCGGCGCGACCCGTAGCCGGTGACGTGGAGCAAGAGCGTCGCGACGCCGAACATCGCCGCCCCCGCGATCGCCGCGCCGTAGGCCCGCGCGCCGCTCGCCATGCCGATGGTGAGCGACGCGAAGACGAACACGACGTCGCGCGGGTCGCGCATCGTGGTGCGGAACCGGATCGCGGAGACACCCCCCGCGATCCCGATGCCGGCCGCGATGTTGTTGCCGACGGCGAGCATGAGCGTGCACGTGATGATGCTGCCGAGCGCCATGCTCTGGACGACCGTCCGGGAGTACGAGAGGCCGCGGAACGTCAGCATGTAGACGCCGGCGATCCCCTGCGTGAGCCCGAAGGCGACGAGCAGGGCGACGAGCGCGTCGCGCCACTCGACGGCCTCGCCGTGCGAGAGCGCGGCCAGCCAGTCCATCATTGCCACCCTGCGACCCGGGTCGCCCGCGCCTCCGGGAGCGTCAGCTGCGCGGTGACGCCGTAGCAGTACTTGGAGAACGAGTGCCGGACGAGGTCGAGGCGCCGCACGAGCGCCACCATCCACGCAGGCGGCCTGCGCTCGAACTTGAGCTCGAGGACGCAGACGGGCTCCGGCGTCTGCGTCTGGACGGGGTGGTCGACCGGGCGCCACCCCCCCTCGGCGGCGTCGAGATCCAGCGTCTCCCTGCGCTGGCAGACGATCTTCCGGTCAAACGTCAGGCGCGCGTAGGTGTCGATGGTGCTCTCGTACGCCTCGCGCTCATAGTCGACCAGGAGCATCGGCCTGAGGTCGTGGCGGTGGAACGCGCCGATGAACTTCTCCGCGCCCTTCCGCGCGCCCGGCGAGAGCCCATCGAGCGAGGGGGCGCGGCCGGGCGCGAGCAGATCGCGCCACTCGCTCGCTGGCACCGCCGCGCGCGACTTGATGATCACATCCTGGACGCGCCGCTTCACCTCCAGGAAGGCCGGGCTGGTCTTCCCGGGATAGGTGCGCACCCGCAGCTTGAAGCGGTCGCGCTGCTCGCGGGCGTTGGCCCAGTAGAGGTCGAACCCGCGGGTGTCGAGGTAGAGCGACCGGATGCGGTACACGCCGCCCGGGCCGGCGTACCGGTCCAGCCGGCCGATCGCGCAGGCCGTGGCCCGGATCGCCGGGACCAGACGCTCCGGCACCAGGTATTTGAACTCGTATCGTTCGATGACGTCCAGGACTCTCGCCTCCTCGGTCGTCAAGGGCAAGCGCGCCGCGCTGCTGCGCGTCGCAAAGTCGTTACGGTAACCACGCGATAATGACACAAATTTCGCCGGCGTCCGCAAGCGGAATCCATGGCCGTTCCGCGAGATTTTTGCGCTTTCGCTGCAACCTGCGCGCCTGCGGCAGCGCTGCTGGGGGAGCGCCCGGCGCGGCTCGGGGCCCGCGCGGGCGCCGCTCCTCGCCGTGGGCTGACAGGGGCTCGGAGCGGGGCGGGCCTCTTCGGCTGCCGGTGTGACGCGGGCCGGCGCGCTCCCCGCGGCGCAGGCGGAGGTCGCTGCCTGTTGGTGCCACGAGCGCCCAGCTCACGAGCGCGCCGTCATGAGTCGATGCCGTGAGCGGTTCCTCGCCGGCGGCGACGCCGGCGCGACGCACCACGCTCGCGCCCATCGACGCGCGGTGTCGGCGCGTGTGCCCGGCAGCCAGCGCGTCGATGTCGCTCTCGGCTCGGCTGGCGCGATCGAGCGGTTCGGCGCGGCGGTACCGCCGCAACCGGCGCGAGCCGCGCCGCCTCCCGGCCGCGCCGCCTCTTCCCACCCCCGATTGACCCGATCGATCACGCGCGAATTTGTTGAAGGCCGCCTGGATCCAGGCGAGATCGTCGAACGATCCGCATGCGTCAGGTACCCGACCTCCTCGCCGTCCTCCAGCAGACCGTGCGGCGGGCCATGGCCGTCGTCCCGCACGCGCGGCGCGGCTGCCTGCTGCTCCGCGAGAGCGACCGCTTCGTGGCCCGAGCGCTGGTCGGGTTCGACGCGCCTCCTGGGGTTTCCTCGCGCGTTCCGGTCGGCGTGGGGGTCGAGGAGGGCGCGCTCGGCACGGCGGCGCCCTCTGACGGCGCGCACGCGAGCCGCATCGTCGACGCGCGGGCGTGGTACCGGACGTACCTGCCCTTCGCGATCGAGGCGGGCTGCGGCGTCCCCGAAGGCGCCGGGGTGCTGGTCGCGCCCATCCAGCTGTGCGGCGAGCCGGCCGGCTATCTCGCCGTCGAGCAGGCCACCATGGAGCCTCCGGGCGAGGAGCGCCGCGCCACGATCGAGGTCCTCGCGGGCACGGCCGGCGATGCGCTGGAGCGGCACAGGCTCTATGACGACAAGGCGAGCGCGGCGCAGGAGATCCGCCTGTTCGAGCGGCTGCTCCACGCGGTGGGCACGACGCTCGCGCTGCACGACCTCATCGAGACCATCGCTCACGGCATCAAGAGCGTGCAGCTCGATCCGAGCTGGAACACGGTGGAGATCTGGCTGCTCGAGGAGGACCGCGTCGGGGACGGCCCTGGGCTCGCGCGAGACGACCTCTGCGCCCGCGTCTACAGGGCTCCGGCGTCGGAGCCGACGACCTACTTCCAGAACGTCCGCGCCGGCGCGGACAGCGCCGCGCGGCCCCTCGGCGTCTCCATCGACTGGCGGACCGGCCACGGCGGCGACGGCGAGGGCTCTCAGCGCGTCCTGCTCGACGAGGCGATCGACCGGCGCATGTCCGGCATCATCGTCGCGCCCAGCAACCCC
The DNA here is from genome assembly GCF_051527395.1 of Sorangium sp. So ce281. Taxonomy (NCBI): domain Bacteria; kingdom Pseudomonadati; phylum Myxococcota; order Polyangiales; family Polyangiaceae; genus Sorangium; species Sorangium sp. So ce281. The sequence continues at coordinate 6,165,775 of NZ_CP150322.1, read as the reverse complement.
GTGAGCGCGGAGGAGGCGTTCCGGCGGGCGGCCGAGATGGACATCCCGGTCGTCGTGATCGACACGCCTCCGATCCCGGGCAGCCGGGCGCCGCTCTACATCGGGACGGACAACCTGGCGTCGGGCAGGCTGGCGGCCGAGGTGATGAAGCGGCTGCTCCCGGGCGGCGGCGTCGTCGCGTCCCTCGGCGCCGTGGGGCTCGCGCTGAACATCCGCGAGCGCGTCGATGGCTTTTGGGCGGCGGCGCTCGGGTCGAACCTCACGGTGCTGCCGACGATCCCGTGCGACTGGGATCAGGAGGCCGGGACGAGGCTCGCCATGGTGGCGCTCGAGGGGCGGTCCGACGTCGCGGGCGCCTTCGGCGCCGCCGCGGACAACGGGCCCTCCTGGGGCCGCGCGGCGCGAGCCCTCGGCCGGGCCGGGGATCTCAAGGTCGTCGGCTTCGATCTCGTCGCCCGGACGGTCGCCCTGCTCCGGCAGGGGGCGATCCACGCGACGATCGTCCAGCGCGAGCACGACATGGGCTTCCGCGCCGTCGAGACGATCCACCGGATGATCACGCGCGGCGTCGGGCCGACCCTCGCCGAGCTGCCGCCTTCCCGTGTCGTCCACACCCGCGTCGATTGCGTCACCCTCGAGCAGACGCCGTGGTCCACGGCGCTGAGCGATTACCTCTCTCTCGAGGCCGCCCGCCGGGCCGCGGCCGGGAACGGCGTTCGGATCGCGCCCGTCGCCCCTGCGATCGAGGTCATGATGATCGGGCTCTCGCCCCCCTCGAGCTCCGTCGTCGAGGACCAGGTCTCGATCCCGGCGCGCTCGCTCGTGCGCCGCGCGATCGCGTCGGGCCGCCCGGTCGTGATCGACCCCGCCGAGGGGGGCGCGGACGCCGCCCTGCCCGCCGCTCACGACGGCGCGCGCACGGCCATCGCGGTGCCGCTGCAAGGCCGCGGCAACGTCCTCGGCGCCCTCGTCCTGAGCAGCGCTCGCAGGGAGGCGTGCGGCGCGTGCGACGTGGCGTTCCTGGTCCGCGTCGCCGGCACGGTGGCGATCGGCGTCGAGAACGCCCGGCTGCTCCGCCGCATCTCCGCGCGGAGCGAGGAGCTCGAGCGCGCCAACCTGCAGCAGGAGGCGATGCTCCAGACGATCCGCGAGCTCTCGAGCCCCGTGGTGCCCATCGCGGACGGCATCCTCGTGATGCCCATCGTGGGCGTCATGGATGCGCAGCGCTCCGGCGACTTCATCGCGTCGATGCTCCGCGAGATCGACGCGAAGCGCGCGCACGTCGTGCTGATCGACGTCACCGGCATGGCGTTCGTCGACGCGACGGCGGCGTCCCGGCTCGTCGAGGCGGCGCAGGCGGCCGCGCTGCTCGGCGCCGAGGCGGTGCTCGTCGGCATCCGGCCGGAGGTCGCGCAGATGATGGTCCGGCAAGGCCTGGACGTCGGCTCGATGGTGACGCACGCCAACCTGGCGAGCGGCTTCCGCCATGCGCTCTCGAGGGTGCGCCGCCGCGCGGCGAAGCGCCGCTGATCGCGCGGCGGCTGCTCCGCCCCGGCGGCCGGCGCCTCGATGGGGCGCGGCTCGGGCCGCAGGGCTGCGGGGCGTCAGCGAATCCACATCTGCTCCAGGGAGCGGGGGCGACATGAGCTCATGATGTGGGGGTGCAGCGTCGCGCTTGATCCGCGGCGGCCCACCCCGGGGAACCGCGGCCCGGGGTGACCTGACCGGGAGGGCCCTGTTGGAGATGGGCTCCCGGAGGTCGAGACGCCTCAGGGACGTCGCCGGGCGACGGCTATTGCGAGCAGCGCTGAGGATCCGATTGGCATTGGCACTGATCTCTACGCTCGGTTTCATTCCATTCGCAATAGCCGCACACTGCGTGCCTTTGGCTCTTGCAGTACTGGTCGCACGCCGCGCCCCCGAGGAAGCCGAAGTCGCAGACGTGAGGGAAATCAGACCAGGACACCGCCGTGGCGAGGTCCCCCTGCGGCGGGCGGCTGAGGGCGCCCTGGGCCGGGATAGCCTCTGACGAGGCTCCGTCCTGCGGCGTCTCTTGGTAAGATGAGCTGTCGACGACGCAACCGGTGAGCGATCGCGCGCCAAGTGCGGTGCATGTCCACAGCGCGGCATACTTGAAGATGATCTTGCTCGTCATTTTCGGCCCTGTCCTCCCGTGATGCTTCGCTGATTCCGTGTTTCCACACGAACGCCGTCATCGCCTGCACGAGGTGCTTGCGCGGGCGTTGGCCGTGTCCATGCGGCGCCGTGGCCGCGAGAGGCAAGCGGGAGCGCCCTGATCGACGGCGGCGCGTTCGTGGAGGGTGGCCGGCGTCTGGCCCGGACGAGGGGGACGGTGGTGTCTCCGGTGAACTCGTGTCGTCTGAGTCGTCGCGCTCGGCGGATGGCGCGGCGGTGGAGGCGCCCGTGGGATCCCGAGGGACTCAGGGATCAACGACGGTCAGGGAGATCGCGAGATGGAGAGCGTGAGAGCGCCGCCGTCCGAGCGGGGATCGACCCGCAGGCCGGCGCGATGAAGCAACTCGTCGACGAGCCTGGCGGCGAGGTCCTACCGGGCAGCGCGCTCTCCTGGAAGCTCACGGCCGTCGTCGGCCTCCTGCCCGCGGCGCGATCACCCGGGGCACGCCGCGGCGCAAGCCGCGCCGCCGCAGTCGACGCCGGCCTCGTCGCCGTTCTTCACGCCGTCGGTGCAGGTGGGCGCCTCGCAGGCGCCGCTCCAGCACACGCCGCTCAGGCAGTCTGCGCCGGTCTTGCAGCCCCCGCCCGGCGGGCAGCGCGGGCAATATTGCTTGCCGCAGTCGACGCCGGCCTCACGGCCGTTCTTCACGCCATCGCTGCACGTCGGGATCATGCAGCTTCCGTTCGTGCACACGCCGCTCTCACAGTCCGTGGCGGCCTCGCAGCGCTCGCTCGATGGGCAGGGACGGCATGAACCGCCGCAGTCCAATCCTGTCTCGCGGAGCCCCTCATCTCGCGCGCCGTTCACGCAGTGCTCCGGCACGCACCAGACACCATCACACGCGAGCCCGCCAGGGCACAGCGGCGTCGGGTCTGTGTCCACGCACTGCACGCACGCGCCCTCATGGCATCGGCCGGCGCCCGAGGCGGGACATGCGACACCATCCAACAGGAGATGTCGCGGCTCGTCGATGTCGCAGGCGTCGAGGGTGCACTGGTTGCCGTCGTCGTAGGGGTCGACGGCCGCCACGCTGACCGCGCGGCCGTCGGCCGTGCACTCCTCGACCTTGCAGTCGCCGCGGATCTGCGAGGCGATCGGGCCCCGCTCGATCTCCACGACGCACGCGCCGTCCACGCACCTTCCCACGCCGCACCGCGGGTCCGGCGGGCCCGCGCAGTCCGCGTCGCCCTCGCAGCCCCCCGGCGGAACCGGCACCCCCGAGCACTCCTCCGTGCCCTCGGCGCACTCGTCGCAGGTCCGGCACTCCTCGAAGCAGTTCGGCTTGTCGTCGCCGCGCGCGCAGCAGATGACCTTCCCCGGCTCGCCACACTCGCAGCGCTCATCGATGCAGATCGTGCCCGGCACATTCTGCTGGTCCGACTGGCAGTGGTCCGTGGTCGCGCACCTTCCGCCCACGTAGGGCCCATCGCCACACGCAAGGAAGGTCGCCGAGATGATGAGAAAAAGCAGCGCAGCAGCACAACGCGCGATGGGTCTACCCATGCGTCCAGTCCTCCGGCACGAGGCTGTGGCGCCGGCACCCAGGCGGCCCCAATCCGCCGGGGTGTCGTCTGCCAGGTCGTCTCGGGGCGCAGTATGCCGCGGTCAGGCGGCCGCCGTCACGCAAGTTTTCGCAAGATCGCGCAGCGTGCGGAGCGGCCTTCGATCAGAGCAAGGGCAAGGTCGAAGCGCACATCAAAACGTGCTCGTCAACGTAAGCCCCTTGGCCGACACCGTGATCTCTGCCGGCCCGCGCGGATAGAACGTGTAACCGAGCGTGGCGGCCAGGACGGCCCCTCCCGCGATGAGGCCGGCGAGGCCCACGCCCCGGTAGGCGATCGCGTCGTCGTAGGCCGACGCCGACTGCTGGCAAACCGGCCGGGTCAGCCGGAAGCAACGGTTCGGCCCTGCGGAGAGCGCGGCGGTGTCGCCCGCGTCGTCCTTCTTCTCCGCGCCGACGAGCATCACGCCGCCGATCGCCGCCAGGGTGGCGGAGAGCCCGAAGCCGCCGGCGACGAGCTCCGGCCGCGGCCCGGGCCGGGGAGGCGGGGGGGCGAGGGGGGAGGCGCGGGGGCCGGGGGGCGGCGCCGGCGCGCCTGCGGGCGCGGCCGGGAGGCCTGGGAGCGGCGCAGGGACGCCGGCGGGCCGGGCAGCGAACGTGAGCACGACTTCCCGCGCCTCGCCGCGCGGCACGTCGATCTCGGCCGTCGCGACGTTGCCGTCCAGCACGGCGCGCACCACGTGGTGGCCGGGGGCGACGGGGATGGGCTTGTCGCCCTCGATCTCGGCGGGCGCGCCGTCGATCGTGATCTTCGAGCCCGCGGGGGCGACGACGTGGAGCTCGCCGGCGAGCTGCCGCGCGCGGGCCAGGTCGCTGAGCCGCGACGCGACGAGCGCGCGCTCCGCGGGCGTCCTGGGCGCGCGCATGATCTCCTGGCAGAGCGACAGCCAGCGCACGGCGGCCGGCGCGTCGCCGAGCCGGAGCGACAGCGCCCCGATGTTGCACGCGGCGACCTGGGCGGGCTCCAGCCGCCAGACGGCCATCCACAGGTCGCGCGAATCGGCGAGCCGATCTTCGCGAGCGGCCGCGTTCGCCTGCGCCATGAGCCGGGCGACCGCCTCCGGCGGGGCCTCGGCGCGACCCTCCGCCGCGCCGGCCAGCAGGGCGATGCACAGCGGGAGCGCGGCGACGCGGCGTGTGTTCCTTAGCACGGGTGCGGATCTCCTTGGCCGAGCCTCGGTCTGAAGGGCCGCTCCGGAGCGAGGGCTCCGGGCGACGGCCCCACGTACCAGAAGGAGGCTGTCGGTGGAAGCCCTGGAGCGTGTGTCTCGTCCCTGTCGTTCGTCGTCGTACTCGGCGTGGACGTGGACCAGGAGCGTGCCGTAGGCCTCGTGCCATGCCTCCACGGCCTTGATCGTCGGGTCTGCGCTCTTCACCTCAGGGACGCCGAGCTTCTGGCCGTACAGCTCGGTCCAGCGCCGCAGGCGCCCTGCCTCGGCCGAGAGCCCGAGTCGCTCCACCGTCGCCTTCACGTAAATGCGGAGTTGGCCATCCAGCCGGGATATGAGGCGCCTCTACGAGCGACGCACAGAGGCCATTCGTGCGCTACGCGACACCATCATACTTCGAGAAGCCAGGAAGCTCTCCCCCCGGAGAGCGCGGTTGCGATGAGTATCCCCGAAATCCGCGGCGTATCGGCGCACGACCTGCGTGCCCGGTCTCGCCCGCGCTCACCCCACCGCCGGCCCGGCCTTCCGCTGGGCGCTGTCGCAGACCCACCGGACCACCCCAGGAATGACCCCCTGCGCGAACGCGCTCACGCGCGAGCCCACGTCGGGGTAGATCTCGAACCGCCCGCGCGCCATGCCGTCGGCCATGCTGCGCGCCACGGCGTCCGGCTCGAGCGTCTTCACGTTGCCCGCGATGGCCTTCGTCTCCGCCGGCTTGTACTGGTTCTCGAACGCCAGCTGCGGAGTTTCGGTGTCGGGCGGCATGCACACGCTCACCCGCACGCCGTGAGGCCACATCTCCGCGCGCAGCGCCTGCGAGAAGCCGATCAGCGCGAACTTGCTCGCCGCGTACGGCGTGTACCCGTAGATGCCGATCACGCCCGCGAGCGACGAGACGTTGAGCACATGGCCGGCGCCGCGCGCCGCCATCGCCGGGAGCACCGCCTTGCACAGGTGCACGGCGCCAAAGAAGTTCACGTCCATCATGCCCCGGAACTGCTCCATCGGCAGCTCGAGGAAGCGCCCCGGCATCACCACGCCCGCGTTGTTCACGAGGTGATCGATCGGCCGCTCGGCGAGCCGCGACTCCATCGCCCGCGCCACGTCGTCCGCCCGGCTGATGTCGAGCTCCAGGACGTCGACCCGCGCGGAGGGGTGCTCGCGCCGGATGCCCACGGCGGCCTCGTCGAGGAGGGCGCGGCGGCGCGCCACCAGCGTGACCGCGGCGCCGTACCCCGCGACGAGCCTCGCGAACGACAGCCCGATGCCGCTCGAGCCGCCGGTGATGAGAACGCTCTTGCCCTGGAAATAAGTTCGGGTGTCCATCGGCGGCCGAACCTACCCCAGGACCGCCCGAGGCGCGAGGCGCTCGTGCGGGCCCGCGGCGGCGCGCCTCATCGGTCACGCCGCCGCTTCTTCAGCGCGTCCTTCAGGGTGAGCTCTCCCCGATACGCCACTGGCCCGCTTCAAACCGCCCAGCGCGCTCGCCCACGCCCTCACCTTCCGGCTCACGGCGGTCTTCGCGCTGCTCAGATAGTTTCTCGCCTCACCGCTGTACAGGCCGGCGGCGAACACCGCTGCGAGGCTCGCCGCCGCGGCCACCGGCCGGAGCGCTCTCCGGCCGAGCTTGTTGAGCTTCCTCTTTTGCTTCTTCGAGAGCTTCGCCTTCATGATCCCATCAGCTCAGCAGGGGTCGTGCCATGGCGAACAGGGCCGAAGCGCGGTGACGAGCGCAATGCGCCCCCGTGACGCGCGCCCCCGCAGACAGGACGTTTTGCCTCGGTAGGGTGAAAATGCCCCTTCCGGCGCCGGCGCTCACGGGGCACGCCACCCGCGCTACGACGAGTGATGTTGGGAATCTCACAATCTGGGCGGGCTTGCGGCCGCCGGCGGGCAGCCTCGTCCGGCCGCTGCGGGCGGAGTCGCTGGCGATCGGGGCCGAGTTCGTTTACTCCGTTGTAAGCAGGCTCATGCGAGGTCTCAGGTAAGACGGGGAGCCGGGATGCGCGTGGGAGACGTCATCGACCGTCGCTTCCTGATCGAGCGCCTCGCCAGCTCGGGCGGGATGGGGGACGTCTACCGCGCCTGCGATCTGGTCACGAACGAGCCGGTGGCGCTGAAGGTCTTGCAGCGGCGAGGGCTCCAGGACGCGATCCGGTTCGCGCGCGAGGTCGAGGCGCTCGAGGCGCTCACCGCGCTGCGGCACCCGGGCATCGTGCGCTACATCGCACACGGCGCGACCGACGCGGGACAGCCCTACCTCGCGATGGAGTGGCTCGCCGGCGAGACGCTGACCGAGCGGCTCACCCGCAGCTCGCTCACGATCGCCGAGAGCATCGCGCTCGCGTCGCGCATCGCGTCGACGCTCGGCGTCGTCCACCGCGCCGGCATCGTCCACCGCGACCTCAAGCCGAGCAACCTGCTCCTCGTGGGCGGCGCGATCGAGGGGGTCACGCTCATCGACTTCGGTGTGGTGCGCCTCGGCGCCATGGACCGGCACCTCACCATGCCCGGCACGATGCTCGGCACCCCGGGCTACATGGCGCCGGAGCAGGCCCGCAGCGAGCCGAACATCGACCCCCGCGCCGACGTCTTCTCGCTCGGCTGCGTGCTCTTCAAGTGCCTCACCGGGCGCTCGGCGTTCCAGGGCGCCGACGGGCTCTCGGTGCTCATCAAGGTCATCCTCGAGGAGCCGCCGCGGCTCCGGGAGCTGCGCGGGGACATCCCCGAGGCGCTCGACGATCTCGTCGCGCGCATGCTCGCGAAGCCGCCGAAGGACCGGCCCCGCGACGGCGACGCGGTCGCGGCGGAGCTGCTCGCGCTCGACGACGCGGGCGTCGGCGCCGCGAGCAGCCGCCCGTCGAACACCCTGCGCGGGGGCGAGATCACCACGAACGAGCGCAAGATGATGTGCCTCGTGCTCGCGCGCGACGCGAGCGGCGACGCCGAGGCGACGCGCTCCCAGGAGGAGGACCTGGAGCGCAGCAAGGCGCTCATCGCCGTCGCCGAGCGCTACCAGGGCGAGCTCGAGATCCTGGAGTCCCGCTCGCCGCTCATCGTGCTCACCGCCGGCGGCGCCCCGACCGACCTCGCGGCGCAGTCCGCCCGCTGCGCGCTCGCGCTGAACGCGCTGCTCGGCAGCGTGCCGGTCGCGCTCGTCACGGGCCGCGCGGAGATGTCCGCGCGGCTGCCGGTCGGCGAGCTCATCGACCGCGCGGTCCACCTGCTGCCGCCCGCGCACGCGCCCGCCCGCGCGGACGCCGTCTGCACGGACGAGGTGACCGCGGGGCTGCTCGGCGCCCGGTTCGACGTGACCCGCGACGCGGGCGGCCTCCGCCTGCACGGCGAGCGCGAGGAGCTCGCCTCCACGCCGCCCCTGCTCGGCAAGCCGACGCCGTGCGTCGGGCGCGACCGCGAGCTCGCGCTGCTGGAGGCGGCGTTCTCGCACTGCGTCGAGGAGTCGACGCCCGGCGCCGTGCTCGTGACCGCGCCCGCGGGCGCAGGGAAGTCCCGCCTGCGCTCCGAGCTGATCCGGCGGCTCCGCGACCGCGGCGAGGACCTGGAGGTGTGGATCGGGCGCGGCGACCCGATGAGCGCCGGCTCGGCCTTCGCGCTGCTCGCCCCGGCGCTGCGGCGCGCGATCGGCCTCTTCGAGGGCGAGCCCATCGAGGCGCGGCAGCGCAAGCTCCGCGCGCGCGTCGCGCGGTACGGCCACGCCGAATCGGCGCGCACCGCGGCGTTCCTCGGGGAGCTCGTCGGCGTGCCGTTTCCCGACGGCGACAGCGTGCAGCTGATGGCGGCGCGGCGCAGCCCCGTGCTGATGAGCGACCAGATCCGCGTCGCCTGGGAGGAGCTCCTCAGGGCCGAGTGCTCGGCGAGGCCCGTGCTGCTCGTGCTCGAGGACCTGCACTGGGGCGATCTGCCGAGCGTGCTGCTCGTCGACTCGGCGCTCCGCAACCTCGGCGATCAGCGGCTGATGGTGCTCGCGCTCGGCCGGCCGGAGGTGCGGGAGCTCTTCCCGAAGCTCTGGGCGGGGCGCGGCGTCCACGAGGTGCAGCTGTCGGGGCTGCCGCGGCGCGCGAGCGAGCGGTTGGTGCGCCAGGTGCTCGGCGAGGGCGTCGCGCCGGAGCTCCTCGCGATGATCGTCGACCGCGCCGACGGCAACGCGTTCTACCTGGAAGAGCAGCTCCGCGCGGTGGCCGACGGCAAGGGCGCCGATCTGCCCGAGACCGTGGTGGCGATGGTGCAGGCGCGCATCGAGGCGCTCGACATCGAGGCGCGGCGCGCGCTGCGGGCGGCGAGCGTCTTCGGGCAGACGTTCTGGCAGGGCGGGGTGTCGGCGCTCGTGGGCGGGGCCCAGGTCGCGCCGAAGCTGGTCGAGCTGGAGCAGCGCGAGGTGATCTCCCGGCGCGGCGAGGGCAGCCTCCCCGGCGAGGTGGAGTACGGCTTCCAGCACGCGATCGTGCGGGAGGCGGCCTACGGGATGCTGACGGACGGCGACCGGCGGCTCGGGCACCGGCTCGCCGGCGAGTGGCTGTCGCGCGCGGGCGCGGGCGCGGCGGACGCGATGGCGCTCGGCGAGCACTTCGAGCGCGGCGGCGAGCTGTCGCGGGCCGCGGCCGCGTACTGCCGCGCGGCGGAGCAGGCGCTGCGGGCGCAGGACCTCGCCGCGGCGATCGCGCGCGCCGAGCGCGGCGTCGCGTGCGGCCCGAGCGCGCAGGCGCTCGGCGCGCTGCGCCTCGTGGAGGCCGAGGCGCACGTCTGGCGCGGGGAGCTCGCGCTCGCGGAGCAGCGCGGGACCGAGGCGGTGGACCGGCTGGCCGCCGGCTCCGCGGCGTGGTTCTCGGCGATCAAGCACGTCGCCATGGCGGCGGGCAAGCTGGGCGGCTTCGAGCGGGTGGAGCGCTGGATGAGCGCGGCGCAGGCCGCCGAGGCGGACGCGGAGGGCGCGCTCGTGGCGAAGCACATGTGCCTCGGCGAGGGGGCGCTGCTGCTCGTGTTCGGGGGGCGCTACGCGTTCGCGGACGCGCTGATCGAGGCGATCGAGGGCGACGGGACGGACCTCGCGGAGCGGGAGGTCGAGGTCGTGGCGCGGCTGCACGCGGCGCGGTCCGCCCGGGCGCTCGTGAGCGGCGATCCCAGCGCGTGCCTCGCGGGGCTGTCCGCGGCGCTCGCGGCGTACGAGCGCGCGGGCGACCGCGGCAACGCGTGCGCGTTCCGCATGAACGTCGGGTACATGCACGCGGAGCTCGGGGATTTCGCGGGCGCGGAGGAGGTGCTGCGCAGCGCGCTCTCGGGCGCGGAGCGGATGGGGCTGCACGATCTCGCGGTGGCGACGCTCAGCAACCTGGGGCACGTCCTCGGCTACCGGGGGAGGCTCGAGGAGGCGGAGCGGACCGAGCGCGAGGCGATCGCGCTGTCGCAGCGGCTCGGGGATCCGCGCACGGAGGGGAGCGCGCGGACGTACCTCGCGCGGATCGCGCTGCTCGCGCGGGACTTCGAGGGGGCGGAGCAGGAGGCGAGGGCGGCGGCGGAGATCCTGCAGAGCGCGCCGCCGCTGCGCGCGGCGGCGGTGGCGGCGAGGGCGAGGGCGCTGCTCGGGCTGGGGAGGTTCGACGAGGCGCTGTCGGCGGCGGGGGAGGCGTTCTCGATGCTGAACGCGCTCGGGGCGATCGAGGAGGGGGAGTCCGCGGTGAGGAACGTCTACGCGGAGGCGCTGGCGGCGAACGGGATGGAGGCGGACTGCGCGGCGGCGATCGCGGCGGCGAGGGAGCGGCTGATGGAGAGGGCGGGGAAGATCAGCGATCCGGTGTGGAGGGAGCGGTTCCTCACGATACCGGAGAACCAGCGGACGCTGGAGATGGCCGAGCGGTGGGCGGGATAGGAGGGCGAAGGAGCCCGCCCCCCCTCCACCATCGGTCACCAACGTGAACGTGAACGTCAACGACCACGTAAACGTTCGAATGTAAGAGAACGCGACGCGAAGGCTGGTTAGCGCCTACGGGACGGGGGATCAGCCCTCGCCGGGCTCGGCCGGCAGGCCGGCGTTCTTGCGGAGGGCGGCGATCAGGCGGTCCATCGCCTCGCGGTAGGCCTTCTGGGCCGCGGCGATGCGCTCCTCCATCGTCTCGTCGATCTGCTTCGCCTGGGTCGCGGACGAGTCGAGCATCGCCTTGCTGCGCCCGAGCTCCTCGATGCGCTCCTCCGACGCCTTCTTCTCCTCGTCGGTGCGGTTGCCAGAGGACTGGAATGCTCGCTCCGCCTGGACCGCCTCGTCGATCGACTTCTTGATGGTCTCGATCTCCTCGAGCATCCGGCGGAGCCGGAGCTTGTGCTCGACCATGTCGATGTGGACGACGTAGCTCACGAAGCTCACGGCGTCGGCCTGCTTCTCGAGCGTCGCGGCGTTCTCCTTGCCGAGCGAGGCACGGTAGCGCTCGATGCGGCGGTGCGCCTCGCTGCGCTCGCGGACGTACTTCTCGAGCTGGCGCTCGACGCCCTCCGCGAGCGCGTGCGCCGTGGCCCCGGTGACGTCGACGTCGCACCCCTTCTGCTTGACGACGTACTGCGCGGCGCCGCTCACCTTGCGGGTGAGGTCCTCCTTGTTGTCGTTGAAGAACGCCATCGCGCCGTCGACGGCGCGCACGCGCTCCACGTAGTCGTAGCCCCGGCCCGCCGCGTCCGCCTGCTCGATGACGTCGAGGACCTGCTTCCAGTCCGGCTTCTTGAGCTGGTCAGGATAGCCCGCGAACTGCGCTGTGGCGCGCTTCGCGAGGTCGTCGCGCTCGCCGAACGACGTGGCCGTCGCCTGCAGCTCGGCCGGGTAGCGCTCCGCATAGCCGCTCTGCGAGGCCGAGGACGCGATCTCGGGCTCCGGCTTGGGGGCGCTGCAGCCGAGCGCGAAGAGCTGGCCGGCCAGGAAGAGCGCGCCGGCGACAAGGTACGGTCGGTTCATGGGCGCTGGCCTATAGCCCATCTCCGCCCTGGCCGCGCGCGCTCCGCGCCGACGCCACCTCGGTCAAGGGGGACGTGACCCACATCCGCGCAGCCCGGCGCAACCAGGGCGACGCACGCGCGACACCACGGCACAAGGAGCCATGTGGCGCGTCGTGTGCGCGTCGTTTGAAACGCGCAGAACTGTGGAATTGCTTCCCTTTTGTATGCGCCCTTGGCATCGTCACGGACCCGCTCTGCGCGTTCGGTTTGCGCTCCAGACGGTCGAAGACGGTTGTTCCTTGCTCGGCGTTTCGCTGGCGCCGGCGCCTGTCCTGGAGGCGCCGGCCATCTTCGAGGGATGTGACGCATGGGAGCTCTGAAAGACAAGGTCGTCATCGTCACGGGCGCGAGCTCGGGCATCGGCAGGGCGACGGCCGTCGCCCTGGCCGCCGAGGGCGCCAGGGTCGTCGCGAGCGCGCGGCGCGAGGCGCAGGGGCGCGAGCTCGTCGCGGCCGTCAAGGATCGCGGCGGGGAGATCACCTGGGTCACCGCCGACATGCGGGTCGAGGGCGACGTCGAGGCGCTCGTGAAGGCCGCGATGTCCACCTACGGGCGCCTCGACTGCAGCTTCAACAACGCCGGAGCCGGCTCGCTGGTGCCGCTCGCCGACATGTCCAACGCCGACTACGACCTGGTCATGAACACGAACCTCCGCGGCGTCTTCTGGTGCATGAAGTACCAGATCAAGGCCATGCTCGCGAGCGGCGGGGGCTCGATCGTCAACTGCGCCTCGGTGGCCGCGTCGCGCTTCTTCCCCGGGCTCGCGATCTACGCTGCCTCCAAGGCCGGCCTCGTCGCGCTCACGCGCACCGCCGCGGTCGAGTACGCGCAGAAGGGGATCCGCATCAACGCGGTGAGCCCCGGCGTCGTCGAGTCGGAGATGGCGACGGCCGGCTGGCGCCTCGACGATCCCCAGGGCCGCGCCTTCGCCGCGTCGCTCCACGCCATGAACCGCGTCGGCGGGCCCGACGAGGTAACCGCGCTCGTCGCCTTCCTCTTCAGCGACAAGGCCTCGTTCATCACCGGCCAGGACGTCGCCGTCGATGGGGGCCTCCTCTCGGCGGCGTGGCCCGCCAACTACGCTGGCGGGGGCTGATCCGCGCGCCGCGGCGGAGCCCGGCCGGAGGCCACGCGCCTCACCCCGCCGCGCTCGGATCCTCCGAATCCCGGGTTCCCGAGCCTCCTGCGCCCCATACTGCGGCCATGGGTCAGCCTGAAGCGGAGCCGGCCCCCGCGGCGGGTCGTGGTGCGCGCCCGGCGGCCTCCGCCCCGCCGCTGTTGCGCGCGCTCCGCCACCGGAACTACCAGCTCTTCTTCGCCGGCCAGCTCGTCTCGCTGGTCGGCACCTGGATGCAGTCGGTCGCCCAGTCGTGGCTCGTCTACCGGCTGACGGGCTCGTCGCTGCTGCTCGGCAGCGTCGGGTTCGCGACGCAGATCCCCGTCTTCCTGCTCGCCCCGATCGGCGGCGCCGTGGCCGATCGGCGGAGCCGCCACCGCATCCTGCTCGTCACGCAGTCCGCCGCGATGGCGCTCGCCTTCGGGCTCGGCGCGCTCACCCTGAGCGGGCACGTCCAGGTCCCGCACATCCTCGGGTTCAGCGTGCTCCTCGGCGTGGTGAACGCGTTCGACATCCCGACGCGGCAGGCGTTCGTCGTCGAGATGGTGGGCAGGGAGGACCTCGCCAACGCCATCGCGCTCAACTCCTCGATGTTCAACGGGGCGCGGATCCTCGGCCCGGCGGTGGCGGGCATCCTCGTCGGCGCGATCGGCGAGGGGTGGTGCTTCGTCGCGAACGGGGTGAGCTTCCTTGCCGTGCTCGGGAGCCTCCTGGCGATGCGCGTCGCGCCCCGTCCGGCCGCCGCCGGGCGCGGCTCCGCGTTCGCCCACACGGTCGAGGGCTTCCAGTTCGTCGCGCGCACCAGGGCCATCCGCGCGCTCCTCCTCCTGCTCGGGGTCGTGAGCGTCACTGCGATGCCGTACGCGGTGCTGATGCCGATCTTCGCCGATCGGATCCTGCGCGGGGGGGCGCAGGGGCTCGGCATCCTGATGGGCGCGTCGGGCGTCGGGGCGCTGCTCGGCGCGCTCGTCCTCGCCAGCCGGAGGCGGCTCGGGGGCCTCGGCCGCTGGGTCGCCGCGGCCTGCGCGGGGTTCGGGGTGGCGCTCGGGCTGTTCGCGCTGTCGCGGTCGTTCTGGCTCTCGGCGCTCCTGCTCGTGCCCGTCGGCTTCTCGATGATGGTGCAGATGGCGGGGTCGAACACGCTCGTGCAGGCGATGGTGCCGGACGCGCTCCGCGGGCGCGTCATGGCGGTCTACGCGATGATGTTCATGGGGATGGCCCCGCTCGGCGCGCTGCTCGCCGGCTGGCTCGCGGGCGAGATCGGCGCGCCCGCGACCGTCGCCTCGGGCGGGGCGTGCTGCGTCGCCGCGGCGGCGGTGTTCGCCGCGCGGCTCCCCGGGATGCGGCAGCAGGCGCGGGAGCTGATCATCGCCCAGCAGATGGCCGCCGGGACGCCCTCGGAGCAGCTCACCCAGCCGGTCGCGGTGGGGGCCGCCTCGGAGGAGCAGCGCGCGGCGCGGCCGGCGTGAGCGGGCGGGGCCGGCGCGGTCCGGCACCTCGCATGCACCCCGCGGGTCGAGGCGGGCGTGTGTGCGGTCGGCGCACTGCGCGCCGGGCGAGGGAGGGGATCATGGGGCAAGAGGCCAAGCAGCGGTCCGGGGCGCAGGGGCAAGAGAACGGGCGGTTCGACGAGGTCGATCAATCGAAGGGGATCTTCCGGCTCGACGGGCCGCACCCCAAGGACGCCGAGCTCCGCGCGCCGGGCTCGCTCGGCGGCGGGCCGTACGAGGAGTCGGGCCGCGGCGGCCCCGCGGGCTCGCTCGAGCTGCGGGAGACCGACCCCGAGGCCACGGCCGCGGGCGCGGCGGCCCCGCCCGAGGAGGAGCCGGCGCCGGAGAGCGGCGCGACCGAGCAGGCGCAGCCGAAAGGCGCGTTGCCCCAGCACGAGGAGCCGGACGCGAAGGAGCGCAAGGCCGCCGGGCAGAGGTAGCGGGGCGCGGCGGCGCTCGCGCCGGCGCCTCGCGCGCTCACCGCGGGGCCACGGCGCTCGCGACCCCGAGGGCAACGTACCTGCCGGCAGTGCCGAGCACGCCCATCTTGTCGCGGAAGCCCTTCATGAGCCGGTCGGGCAGGATCAGATCGTCGAGCAAGAAGCCGCCGAGCGCCGACAGCGTGCCCGTGAGCGCGCTGCTGCGCTGCCCTGCGGCGTTGAGCGCCGCCTCGTAGCCGATGCCCCACACGATCATGCCCGTGGCGAGCGCCGCGACTCCGGTGGGCGTGGCGACCGGATCGAACCGGTCCTTCGCGCGCCGACCCCCGAGGCCGACCGCCGCCGCCATGGCGTTCATGGCGGCCCAGGGCGATCCGCGCTTGAGGGTGGACGCTGCCATCATCGTGCACATCGTCGCTGCCGTCAGCACGGCGCCCGTCCGCAGCCCGCGCGTGACGATCTCGCTCATCCGGATCGCCTGCTGAGGGCGCTGCGCCGCTGCGCGAGGCGTCGCCCAGGGAGACCCGGGCGTCGCCTCGGGCGGCAGCGCCGTCGCCTCGGGCGGCAGCGCCGTCGCCTCGGGCGGCGAGGCGATCGGCGCGGCGGTCACCGAGGCGGCTTCGGGCGGCGGGGACGCCGCCTGGGCAGGTGAAGTCACCCCCTCGGTGGGCGGGACCAGCGCCTCGGGCTGATCCGGCGCCGCGCCTTCCCGGCGGCCGACATGGAGGTAGTCCTCGCGGCCGTCATGGTACGTGTAGGGGACCGGCCTGGGACCCTGGTGCTCCGGCTCCGCCGTTCCTGCGGCGCGTTCCGGGTTCATTCGATTGTCCATCTGGCACCTTTCAGCGATTTCTGCGGATACGTGGGTTCCTCTCCCCGACATGTGCCAACTCCGTGCCAGGTCCGAGCTGGCCAGTCCATGGAGTCGGGGCGCCCTTGGTTCATGGCCGGCGAGCGCGCCGCGGTCCGGCGGCGGCGAACCGGTCGCTCCGCCGGCCCGACCGATCCGTCCTCCGCCGCCCGACGGCTGTGGTTTGCCGCTCGCATGGGGGCGCGCTCAGGAGGATTTCATGAGCACAGCCCGCCCGCTGGAGATCACCACCGCCTCGAGGACATCACGCGCCGTGAAGACGGCGGGTGTGATCTTCGGCCTGGGCGCAGGTGGCCTGATCGACGGCATCCTGTTTCATCAGCTCCTGCAGTGGCATCATCTGATCTGCTTCAGCTGCCATCCTGGCGCGACCATCGACGATGTGAGGCGGAACATCTTCGCCGACGGTCTGTTCGGCGCTGTCGCATTGAGCCTCACCGTGGCAGGGGTCATCAAGCTCTGGAGCGCCCTGCGCGCGGGCGGAGCTGAGCTCCCCGGACGGATGTTCCCGGGCGCCGCCGCCATGGGCTGGGGGCTGTTCAACCTGGTCGAGGGGGTGATCGATCATCACCTCTTGCAGATCCACCACGTCCGTCCAGGTCCGGGTCAGCTGGGCTGGGACCTGGCCTTCCTCGCGTCCGGCGTCCTGCTGATGCTGGTCGGCCGGCGCCTGACGCGCGAGGCGCCCGCGTCAGTGGCCGCGCTTGCTCGGGCCTGACTCGCCCCCGCGCCAGGCCAGCTGGACCAGGCGGTGCAGCAGCGACAGCGAGGGCGCCAGAGGGCCCGCCTCGGGCGACGGAAACGCGCTCGTCAGCTGGGCCGCGGCGTACGGCGTCCTCCTGGCGATGAGCAGCTCGCAGCGGCCGTCGAACACCGCTGGGGCCCGGGGCGAGGCGGGGGGATCCAGCGAGAGCCCTTCCGGGAGCTCTGCGACGGCCCGCCTCAGGTCGTCGAGCTCGTCGAGCGCGAGGCGCCGCTCGTGCGGCGCTCCTGCGCCGCCGCCGCCCGCGCGCAGCAGCGCGTGCCCGCTGGCCTGCGAGCGGAACGGGCCGCCCGAGGAGGGGGACAGCGAGAGCTCGACCTTGACCCAGCGGCGCCCTCCGCCGGCCGGCGCGATGCCCTCGAGGACGAGCAGCCAGTCGGGGGCCGCGGGCCGGCGCGCCAGCGCGCGCCTCGCCCAGCGGCGCTGCGCTGCTGCCCCGACCCACGGCGAGAGCCCCGCGTGCCACGCGCGGAACGCGAGCTCATCGCGGTACGCCGCGCCCGGGAGCCACCCCCTGGCCACGCCGATCGACTCCCAGACCGCGAGCCCGGCCGCGAGCGCCGGACCCACGCTGATGCACTGGACCAGCCCCGGAATGCAGGCGCCGGCCGCCGCGAGCACGGCGCCACCGGCCGCCGCCGAGGCGGCCAGCTGGACCGCGCCGAGCCCGAGCTCCCACGGCTTGCAGCCCCGGCACCGCTGCCGCAGCTCGGCGGTGCTCAGCTCGCTCGGATCGCGCAGGTCGCAGGCCGCTCTGGTCATAGTCTTCGTTGCCATCCCGGGCATGGCCCGGAGCCGAACTCTGCCAGCATACCGCGATCCAGCGGCGGCGACCCGATCCAGGTTGCTCGATCTCGTACCGCGTCGCGGAAGGGCGAACTGGGGGTGGCGAAGCGGGGCGATCCGTCGGGTCGAGCTCGCGGTGCCCAAGAGGAGCGAACCGTCGCATTGGCTTGGTCCTGGATCTGACGCGACCCGGGTGCCGCCGACCCTGGCAGGCGCAGCGGGCCGACGACGCGCCGCGCGCCGGTCACGACCTGGCGAGGTCCGAGAAGCCCCGCGACCGGGCGAAGGTCGCCCCAACGTCACCGTCGCGGAGAGGCGTAACGTGCTCTTGATGGTATTACCGCCCCCTCTCGTTGATGCGGCAGCGCATCGCATCGAGCATGCTGCTTGATGGTGAGGGGGTCTGCCCAACGAGGCTGGCCATCATGGAGAGTGCTCGCTCCGCGTGCGCAACCTGGGAGGACGACTCTGGAGCGCCGCGGCGCACGACGCATTACCTCCAGCCCATCAAGATTCTCATCGCAGCCCTCTCTGAGCCCGGTGGCGTCGGCTCGGAGGAGCCCTTTCCGCACTGGCGCACCCCTTCCGTCCACCGCTCGAAAATTACCACCCCTCGTCGCTCCTACGCCCGCCCCACGACGGGGTAGGCCGACCGCAGGAGCGGAGCAGCGGCGCGGTGCCGGCCACAAAATAGGCGACGAGGAGACCTGATCTTGGCGGACAGCCTCCTCGTCGTGCTCCGGTTCTTGTGCCCAGGAATCGAAGCGGTCGCAGTGTTATCCAGAGCGCCATCGACATCAAGCGCTGGCAGCAGCAGCCGCCCACGGTCGTCGAAGCGCGGCCTGCGCGCTGCCCCGTCTGCGGCGCTGCGAGCTGTCCGCTGGGCGGCGCCATCCGGCTCCAAGGCCACGCGGCGACGTCTGCCACGTGACCGGCTGCACCGTCGGCGGCAAAGCCATGCCGCTCCGCATCCACGGGCTGCTCGATGATGCCTCTCGTTACGTCGTGGCGCTCGAGGCGCACACGACCGAGGAGGAGGTCGATACGCTCGCCATGACCGTCGACGCCCTGCGTCGCCACGGCAAGCCCGACGCGCTCTATCTCGACAACGGATCCACCTACCGCGGCGACGTCCTCAAAGCCGCGTGCGCGCGGCTCGGCATCACGCTCCTGCACGCAAAGCCGTACGACCCAGAGGCGCGTGGCAAGATGGAGCGTTTCTGGCGCACGCTGCGCGAAGGGTGCCTTACCTATCTCGGCGCCCTGACGTCGCTCGTGGACATCAACACGACGCTCCGCGCCTTCCTCGACAGGCGTTACCACCCGGCGCCGCACGCAGGCCTGCTCGGCCAGACCCCGGCGAAGGTCTACGCGGCCCGCCCCGCCGCCGAGGGCAGCGTCGACGAAAGGGCGCTGCGCGTCGCGCTCACCGAGCGCACCCGGCGCCGCGTCTCGGGCGACAACATCGTCTCTGTCGACGGCGTCGCCTTGCAGCTCGATCAAGGCTACCTCGCCGGCCAGATCGTCTCCGTTGCCCGATGCTTCGTCGCACCCGACGAGCCGTCGTGGGTCGAGCACGAGGGCAAGCGCTTGGTGCTGCATCCGGTCGACCCGCAGCGCAACGCGCGCCGAAAGCGGCTGCCGTGCGGCGGGCCTGCGGTGAACAAGCCGACTCGCCCCGTGGACTTCAACCCCGCGCGAACGCTCGGCCGCTCGATGGGTACTGGCGCCGACACGAGCGAGCGCGGAGGTGAGACGTGAGCGAGTCCTACGTCCGCTTCTTCACCCTCTCCGCCGCCCCCTTCTCCAAGGAGATCCAGGACGGCGACCTGTGGCTGCCGCCCTCGAAGGAGCAGCTCGTCGAGGAGGTGTGCGAGGCCGTGCACGGGCACGCCCAAGTGCTGCTGGTCGGCGAGCCCGGTGCCGGCAAGACGTGTGTGCTGCGGGCCGTGCGTCGGCGCAAGCGGCCCAGGCGGCGAACGCCTACGTGCTCGTCGGCGGTCGGTTTCTGTTCCTCGCGAACTTCTCGGACAGCACGCGCCAGAGCCCGGACTCTGTCGGGTGGTCTGCGATGAGCTCCTCGGCGTCCTGGATGCCCGCCTGTATCGCAGCGCTGATGAACTGGGGCTCGAACAGTATGTAGCTCAGCACATCGGGACGGCTGTATGGGCTCATAGATGTTAGCCAATACACAAGTCTGAGATCGATGTGCTTGAACTTTCGAGTGCCACGAAGGATATCTTCGATGGCTCTCGCTGCCACGGAACCGACGTCGTCTTGCCCTGACGGACCACCGAAGATGATCGGGATTGCACCCGCTGCCCGACTTTCCTCGCCCTGCTCGAGCAACACGCGAACCTCCTCGACCATGCGATCGGAGGTTATCATGCGCAGGATCTGCAGAATGTGATCTTGCAACGTCGGTATCCGGCGAATATTCATGGCTGCGGACGCGCCATACCACCGGGAGTCTGTCGAGATCACGACGAGGCCCTTGGCGCCGAACGCTCGGGCGGGCGCCAGCGGCGCGTTCAGGCGCAGCCCGCCGTCGACGAAGAAGGGGCCGCTATCCTGCGCACCGATCCGAGTCGGACGGAACAGCACCGGGATCGATGCCGATGCCAGCACGTGCTCCGCCGACAGCCGGGTCGAGACGTAGTCGATGGCTCGCGCCTCGTCGGAGCCTATCGTCATATCTTGATGTGATTGGTAAAATACCTTGGTTCGGCCCGAGTTGCTCTCGGTCGTGGCGATCGCGAGCGTATCGACTATTTTGCTATTGATGTTGCTGTGGATGGAGTTCCAGTCGATCAGGGTGCTACTTTTGAGGCTGGCTAGCAGGGGCCGCGTGTCGAGCAGGCTCATGGGGGTGAGGTCAACTATGCCGAACAAGCCGGCGATGTATTGTGCGCCCGCGCGCAGCAAGGAGAGCGAGACGGGACCCAGGACCATCTCCTTGTGGATACGTTGCCAGCGTTCCACGAGCTCGCGGCTGGCGTCGTCCGCGGTCATGTGAGCCAGCGACGCGAGCAGGGCTGCATTGATGGCGCCAGCGCTGGTGCCAACGAGGATCGTCGGCCGACTTCGCCGGAGCCTGGGCAGCAGACTGGAAGCGAAGCCGGCCTCGTATGCGCCGCGAGCTCCCGCGCCGGTCAACACGATGGCGACCGGACCTTCAGGTACTGCGCCTACGCGCGCAGCTCGGACATCGTCGTCGTGATCTGACATGACGTTCTCCCTCCCCCTTTTGCGTCAACTGCAACCGCTCTAAATCGAGCGGCAACCAGAGGCCACGCGCGCCTTCGCGCCGTGATGCGCAATAGCGAAGCTGTACCACAACGAAGGCAGATGCGGGAGCAAAAGGGCGATTCCGTCGCGCCCGCATCTCTCGTCCGTGGCGGGCAGATTGTCTGGCGAGAGGCACGCGGGTGAGCCCGTAGGGATTTACAGTGAGCTGCGGAGGGAACGCGGTCCATCCGATGCATGGAGAAGTTGGTGAGCCTGGTCCTCGAGGGCGTGCCAGGCACCTGGTGTCTCCCCGTGTCCCATGTTGATGATTATAACATCCGATGTTCGTGGCTTGTTATTGGCAATGGTATCCGGGTAGCCATGTTCCCGAAGGCTGTAAATGATGTCTGTTGTTGCACGGCATCTGCTGATTGTGTTAGGGTCAATCCGGGCCGCGGTCGATATGTCGCTTCGAGATCCTTCATGAGTATCGCGGGTGGTGTATTTATCTATGCATCTCGGGTGGAGGTGCTGCGTGATTGGGTTCGTGGCAGGATTGTTCGATTTTCTTTGCTCAGTAACTTGTCCAGCCCTCTGCTGGTGCCGCCTCCCCTCGCATCAGAAATCAATGGACAATCTGAGATGGTCATGATCGGGCACACATTCCGTGCCTGACCATTTGTCCCGACCCCCCTCTGCTGGCGCTTCCGCCGCACGAACGCACGAGGTAGAGACGTCTGCTTGCGAAGGCAATTCGCCGGGAGACGAACGATGTGGAAGCTCTTTAGAACGCCATGGTTCAAGCTCGTGTGTGCGGCCGTCCTTGGGATCGGGTGTGATCATGGATATCTCGGAGACGATGTCCAAGCCGAGATTGCCAGTAGTGATTTTCGGCGCGGTACTGTCGATAATGTCGACATTGTCGACGGGGATCGCGGCGTCGGTAGCGGCAATAAGATGACGTTTCGAAAGGTCGCGCTGTCGCTGTCGGATGAGAAGTCCATGGCGGGCATTTACGACCTTGCTGTTGGCGGAAACGTGGTGTGGGCTTCTGCGTATACGTTCAACAAGACAACTAGAGATAAAGGCCCCATGGTCGTGTGGGAGAAGGTCGGCAGTAAAGACTTTGCCCGCGCTACCTTGCCGCCGACGCACGCCGTTCATTTCCCCGACGTCTGCGCTGTCTCGGCTGAGGAAGCCTATGTCTTGGCGCTCGACGGTCCGGACCGTAAAGCACGGCTCTTCGCGCGCAAGCCCGGTGATAAGCCGCTTTTCGAGGAGCAGCCCGCCGTAGAGCCGTCTGAAGGGAGGTACTTCAGCGTGATGCGCCTCGCTTGCTTCCCAGGAGGGAACCTCTGGGTATACGGCAGTATGCAGAAGGGAGACGACATCGGGAACAAAATCCATGCCCTCTTCCACAGGCCGTCGACGCACGAGGCGTGGCAGGCGGTGCCGTTGCCTCACGATCTACCGCCGCCGTCGTGGTCGAGCGGCGTTTCTCTCCTCCTGCTCCGCGCGGATGGGAGCGGATATGCGGGGTTCAGCCTTGGCGGAGAGGCCCGCATCTATGAGCGCACTCAGGACGGGATCTGGGAGAAGGTCTTCGCGATCGGGGATGAGGCCCTTCAGATCACGAGCGCGGTGGGTGATCCTTCGGGCAGAGCGGTCGCAATCGCGCAGCCGAAGGGGAATAAAGGGATTATCCTCAGCCTCGAGGATGCAGTATGGTCGACGAAGATCGTCCCGGAAGCTTCGGAGTTTCGGGCGACTGCCCAGACGCCCGAAGGGGAGCTGCTGATCGGTGGCGTCCGGTACAGCCGCAGGGGCGGTGTGGTCGACGCGGCAGAGGCTGTACTCGTGAATAGTGATCTCCAGCGGCTCCCCGTGCCCGTTCGAGGTCGAGTCCATGCAATGGGATTCCTCTCGGAAACTGGATACGTCGCCATCAATTTTACTGAGAGGGTGGAAGATGCTGGTCTGTATGAAGTAAAATTCTAGAGAGTCAAGCAAGGCATGTCGGCGGCACATGCGCGGATTTCGAGCTCGCAACGCCAGGTCACTTGTCATGCGCATCCTGGGCGAACTATGTTCCTGTCGAATAGCTGCCAAGGACCGTGGGGACACAGTGTTGACGGCGCGGTGTAGCGAAGCAGTCGTCGCTGTAAATGCTGGGAACACGAAGGTTTCATCCTCCTCGGGCTCTGCAGTTTGAAGGGGGTATGATGTTACGCGTAACCGCTGATGTTTTCTCCGGACGTCCGAATCCATCTTGGATCATCAAGGGCGAGTCCACAGGGCGAGAGCTGCTGAAGACAGCGGACAACGTACTCGGCGGCCGCAGCGCAGTCGCAGGCGCAGCACCACCGAGACTCGGCTTCCGTGCACTCATCCTCGAACCCCTGACAAGCGACTCGTCCCAGGGTCTCCATGTTCTCGCGGCGAGGCGCGGGAGGCTCGTGCTCCCAGTGGAGCTGGCCGAAGAAGCCGGGGGACGCGATCTGCTGACGCGACTGCTCCAGACCATGCCAACCACACACCATGATGCGTGGATGAGCCAACGGTTGGGCCCTGACGTGGCTTCGGCCGAGCGGATTCAGAAGTACATGCTCGACTACGTCGCCGGTCGCGCTCGCACGACAGCGCAGACGAAGCCGCGAACCGCTGCTCCGCAGCAGCTGCGAGCCGCTGTGTGTCAGCATGAGACGGCGCCTTACAATCCGGCCGTGTGGAACAACAGTCCTGATGTGGTCGAGCAAAACAACTGCTATAACTATGCTTGCAACATGATCACTAATACGTTCGCTCAGCCAGGTCGTGGCTGCGGCCAATCACAGGACCAGTACGCCTGTAGAGAGTTCGGCGTGGCGGCGCTCTGCGACGGTCTGCGCGGGCAGAGCGACTGCGTGCCTGACTCCGAGGCGCCGCGTTATCTCGTCGCGCTGGTGGTCTGGCCGGATGAGGACTTTCATTGGTATCGGCTGAATGAGGGGGGGACGTGGAGCCACAAGCGAGGTCATGATCCAGTAACGAACGTAGACAACGAAGGTGCCTTTATCAATGATCCAGCCGCATGCGCGCGCGATCCATACGTCCAAATGTGTGGGTACTTCTATACAGGAAAGAGCATTCGTGTCGCGTGACTTTCCGAGAGTGAGGAACAGCCGAGCGGAGATCGCGTGGCGCAAGCAACTCGCCCTCCACGGCAGCGGGGCTCTCGCGGGGCGCACGCCCGGCCGCAAGCCGAAGCGCGACGCAAAAGACGGGCGCATCGCCGAGCTCGAGAAGCGCTCGGCGCGGCTCGAGGAGAAGCTCGCGCTCGCTGCGAAGCTCATCGATCTCCAAAGAAATATCAGCCATTCTGGGGATCAACCTCACGACTGACGAAGCGTGAGAGCGCGGAGCTTGCCGAGCACCTCTTCGCAGAGACGGTCACCCGCCACGGGCTCGATCCCGGCTCGCTCACCGTGGACGCCGACCGCGGCTCCGCGATGAGGGCGGAGGGGCTCGCTCAGCTCCTTGGCTCGGTCGGCGTCGTTCGTAGCTTCAGCCTGCCTCACGTCAGCGATGACAACACCTTCTCCGAGTCGCAGTTCAAGATGCTCAAGTGCCACCCCGACTATCCGGACCGCTTTGCTCGCTGACTCATGCATGCTCGTGGTGCCAGGAGTTCTTCAGCTGGTGTAATGACCTGCATCAGCATTCTGGCCTTGCGCTCTTCACACCTGCTGATGTATTCTTCGGCCGAGTCGAATAGGATTCTCGTCTGGCCTGTCTCAAACCTGTTGGCAACTTCCGTCCCCGATCCGCGTGGCGGCGACGCCCAGTGAGAAGCAGAGGTCGTCGTCGCGCGGGACGAGGCGCAAGAAGACGCGCTCCAGCGCTTCGCTCCGCACGGGGCGCAGCTTGGCCGGCGTGCGGGCCAGCAGGTCGATGATATCTGGCGCGCGCGTCGCGAAGAGGTGCGGGGTCCACGCGCTCCGCCGTAGAGCGAGGAGCGTGTGCTCGCTGGAGTCTGCGTTCGGCCTCGAGTGGATATGCGCCCATGGAGGTTATGCCGGCGAGGGCGCCGTGGTCACGGTGCCCGTCGAACCGCCGTCGATCCGGCGGCGCGCGCGTTCAGTCCGCGTCGCCGCCGGGCGAGCGTTCAGTCCGCGTCGCCGCCGGGCGAGCGTTCAGTCCGCGTCGCCGCCGGGCGAGCGTTCAGTCCGCGTCGCCGCCGGGCGACGCGATGGCGCCGACCTTCGCCCTGGTCGCGCGCAGATAATCGCCGGGAGCGACGAGGATCTGCGTGCCGCGTACGCCGGCCGAGATGGAGACGACCTCGAAGAGCTCGATCGTCTCGTCCGCATAGACGGGATAGGCCTTCTTCGCGCCGAGCGCCGTGACCCCGCCGCGCACGTAACCGGTGAGCGGCTGGACCTCCTTCAGCGGCACCGTGTCGACCTTCCGGTCGCCGGTGAGCCTGGCCATCGCCTTCAGATCGAGCTGGGCGTTGCCGGGTACCACCGCGAAGCAGACGCCGTGGCGATCGCCGCGCGCCACCAGCGTCTTCCACACCTGCTCCGGGGGCAGGCCGATCTTCCTGGCCACGGTGCCCGCGGTCAGGTCGCTCGGGTCGACATCGTAGGTGCGCAGCTCGTAGGGGATGCCGAGGCTGTCGAGGATGCGCGCGGCGTTGGTCTTCATGGGGATGGGCCGGGCCATGCTATACGCGCCGGCTGCGCCGATGACGACCGAGAAGAAGCTCCCTAAGGCCGGCCGAACCGCTTCGTCCGCCTCGCGGGCCTTGCGAGGGCGCGCGGCGCCGGCTCAGCGCGGGCGCCGGTCGTGGAAGAGGAGCATCTCGATGGTGCCGGCCTCGCGGAGCCAGGGCTGGTCGTGCGGGCCCGGCAGGACGCGGAGGGTGTGGGGGATGGACCGCTTCGCGAGCTGCGAGGCGAGTGCGGTGTTCGCGTCGCGGAACGGGTCTCCCTCGCTGGTGAGCAGGTGGAGACCGCGCGGCCCGACCGCGGCGACGGCCCTGGCGAGCCGGTCGGCGTAGGACGCGGCGCGGTGGGCACTGATGGCGGACTGCACGCCGCCGAGGGCGCCGAAGAGCTCGGGCCTGCGGAGGAACACCTCGACGCCGACGTAGCCGCCGAGGGAGCAGCCGTCGAGCGAGGTGCGGGCCGCGTCGTCGAACGCGGCCGCCTCGGCGCGGGCCCGGGGGAGGACCACCTCGGCGAGCCAGCGCGCGTAGCCGTCGAGCGCCGCGGAGGGGTTCGGGGCCTTGTGGACGTTGGGCGTGAAGGGGCACGCGATGGCCAGGCCGCGGAACGGCCGCGCCGCGAGCGCGGCGTTGACCTCGGCGAGCCGCGCGTCGGTCCAGTCCATGCGGCGCGAGGTGCGCTCGAGCGGCGGGCGGCGCAGCCGCTCGTAGGCCGATCCGAGGCCGTACCGCGAGAGCCACGCGAAGGCGCCGAGGCGCTCGTCGCCGGTCTCGCCGAGGCCGTGGAGGAGCACGAGCAGCGGCACGCGCTCGCCCGGGGCGAGGTGCTTCGGGACGAGCAGCGTGAAGCGCCGGCCGAGCGCGCGCTCGCCGGGGACCTGGAGGTCGCGGACGTCGAAGGCGGGCGGGGAAGCGGCGGGGGGCGGCGAGGGCGGCGAGGGCGGCGCGGCGCCGGCGCGGTCGGCGAGGGCGGCGCGCGGGGCAAGCGCAGCGGCGCAGAGGGCCAGGAAGGGGCGCCGGTGGAGGACCATGCGCGGATTGTCGCAGATCGGCGGCCGTCAGCCAGCCCGCGCTCGCGCTCCGAGGCCCGCGGCGCGCGGCGTCTACGAGCGGCGTCCGGGAGCGGCGCTGCGCGGGCGGTGGCCTTTCGGGATCTGACGTCAGGTCATCGAGCCCCAGAGTTCCTGGGACGACGCTCTTCCAACGCACGTCCAAAACACCGAAGCACCGGAGTTGCCCCCTTCGCTGCTCGTGGCTTGACTCGGCTTTGTGCGGTCGTAGGCTCCCTGCGACGGCGTCGTGCCGCTGCGCGCTGTTCTGGGTGGATCGCGGCGGCGCGCGGATGGATCCGTGTCGTGCTCGACAGAGCCGAACAGGGAAAACGAGCTATCGGCATATTCTGACATGCGGTGTTGGCGACCGCGGGCGTCGCCGCCGGGGCTTGTCGAAGGGGGGACGGTCATGTGGATCCAGATGGGGGCGATCGCGCTCGCGGCGGTAGCGGCGGTCGGCTGCGCGCACGCGAAGGGCGGCCGGGGCGCGGGCGATGTCGTATACCTCGACCAGGGATGGGGCGAAGCGGAGCGCCGGATCTTCTACCGTGCCTCCCAGGGCGCCAGGCTAGTCCCGCTCGGGTGGTTCCTTGCGCTCGAGCGGGAAGGCAGCGCCGAGCGGTTCGCCGCGAGCGACTATGTGGCGCGCTATCGCTTCATCGAAGATCGGGACGCGAAGAACAACCCGGAGCGCCTCCCGGTGGGGTTCGCCAGGGACGTCGATCCCGCGACGGGCGAGGTGTACGTCGGGTTCACGTGCGGGACCTGCCACACTCGCCAGATCTCCTATCGCGGCGCGAGGATCCGGATCGACGGCGGCCCTGCGGCGATCGACGTGGTCGCCTTCACCGATGCGCTCTTCGGCGCGCTCGACCGCACGCTGAAGACGCCGGAGAAGCTGGATCGCTTCGCCAGGGCGGTCCTCAAGGACCGTTACGGTGAGGACTCCACGCGCGCCTTGCGAGCGCAGATGGAGAAGATGCTGGAGGTTGTCCGGCTGCAAGCGTTCACCGGGGGCGCGGCGGGGCCCCACGCCGCCGTTGCAGGGTTTGGCAGGCTGGACGCGCTCGGGCGCGCCGGCAACCTGCTGTTCGGTCTTCTCGATCCGGAGAACCTCCGCGCGGCCAATGCGCCCGTCGACTATCCCCACCTCTGGGATGCGCCGAGCTACGACTGGGTTCAATGGAACGGATCCATCACGCAGCCGATGGGGCGCAACATCGGGGAGGCCCTGGGGGTGGGCACGCACACGCGGCTCGACCCCGCGCCACAAGGGGCGGGGATGCAACTCCAGTCGAGCATCCGGGTGGACAACCTGCACCTGATCGAGCAGCAGGTCGAGAAGCTCCGCGCGCCGCGCTGGCCGGAGCACCTGCTCGGCAGCATCGACCGCGAGCGGGCGGCGCGCGGCGAGCGCCTTTACCGCGCGCACTGCGCGAGCTGCCACGACCCGGGGCTGACTCCCCCGGATGAGCACGGCAAGCGCCTCCGGCGAGCGATGATGTCCCCGCTCGAGCTGATCGGCACCGATCCGACCCACGCCGTGAATTTCAACGAGCGCACGGCGGATCTTGGGACGCTCGGGTTCGGGAAGATGGGGATGGCGCAGGCGCTGGAGCTCGGAACGTCGGCGATCCGCGAATTGAAGTACAAGGAGTACGCCCTGTCGTCGGAGCAACGGCTCGCGTGGGACGGGTATCGTCTGAACCGGTGGCGCGCGCCGCGGGCGTACAAGGCGCGCGAGCTCAACGGGATCTGGGCGACGGCGCCGTACCTGCACAATGGGTCCGTCCCGAGCCTGTACGAGCTCCTCCTGCCGGCGGAGCGACGCTCGCGGAGGTTCTATCTCGGCAGCACGGAGTTCGACCCGAAGCACGTCGGCCTCCAGGTGAAGCCCTTTCAGGGAGGGTTCGAGCTCGTGACGGAGATCCCCGGCAACTCGAACGCCGGGCACGAATACCGCGACGGGCCGCGCGGAAACGGCGTCATCGGGCCCGCGCTGACCGAGCAGGAGCGCTGGGATCTGGTCGAGTACCTGAAGACGCTCTGACAGGCGCGCGCCTGGCGAGGCGCGCCGAGCGATGGCGGCGCGGGGGGAGAGCCGCCTCTGGGCCTGCCGGAGGGGACTCTATGGTCGCCGCGGAGGAGGTCCAGAGCCGCCAGAGGCTGACAGGAAATGTCCGAGACGCGCGGGAGGGGTAGACGCGCCGGGCGCGCAGCGAGTACACCGAGGCGCCCATGGACACGACGCACGACGCGACGGACGCGACGCACGACGAGGCGGGGCAGACGCGCCCGATCCGCCCTGAAGATCAGGACCCGAAGCTGTGGAAGGGGAACGGGTGGACGGCGCGGGTCATCAAGAACGAGGACGACGATGGGTGGGCCGTCGAGATGACGTGCGACGGCCAGAGCGAGCCCTCGCTGGTGGGGCCGTGGACGATGGGGCGTGACAAGAAGAACCCGAAGCCGCTCGACGCGAGCGCCTTCGCCACCCTGGTGAAGACGGCGAACGAGATCCTTTCGCGGCACGACCAGCAACGCCGGGCGCAGCTGCACCGGAGCGTGACGACGGTGGTCGGGGGCGGCGCCCGGATGCGGGTGGACCTCGACATCGTGCCCGACGAGGACGATCCCCACGCCATCCTCACGGGGAGAGACGCGGCAGGGGAGACCGTCAGGCGGTCGAGGGTGCCCCCGGACTTCAAGCTCACCGCCGAGAGCGCGCGGGCGTGGCTCGACGAGGGCGTTCCCGAGCCGTGACGGGCGCGCGGCCGGCGATGGGTCCGGTGCTCTGGGGATGAGCGAGGCCGAGCTCCATGCCCCCGCGCTCAGCCGCGGTGGTCCGGCGGCCGGCCGGCGCGCTCGACGCTGGTGAGTGCGCCTGGGCCCGAGCTCCTCGCGCGTCAGCCCACTTCCAGCGGGAGCGCGGGATCCGCCGCCCACTCGGCCAGGGACCCGTCGTAGACGGCCACGTTCTCCGCGCCGAGCAGGCTCAACACGAAGGCATCGCTGCACGCCGCGATCCCGCCGCCGCAATACGTGATGATGCGCTTGCGCCCCAGGGCTCCGGCTGCCTCGAAGCGGTCCCGCAGGATCGCCGGAGCCAGGTACGCGTGCGAGCTCGGATCGACCAGAGCGCCTGCGGGGACGTTGACGCTGCCCGGAATGCGCCCGGGCCGCGCGACGCGCGTCACCTCTCCGGCGTGCTCCTCGGCCGACAGCGCGTTGACGATGCACGTGTCCGTGTCGCCCATCGCGGCGAGCACCCCGCTCTTATCCACGATCCAGCCGGCGCGAGGCCGGGCCACGAACCGCGCCCGAGCATGCCTGACGGCGTCGGCCGATACGGGTCGGCCCTCCGCCGTCCACTTCCGCCACCCGCCGTCGAGCACGGCGGCGCGGTCGAAGCCGAACGCCCTCAGCATCCAGAAGACGCGCGCCGCCCACATGTTCATCGAAGCATCGTAGAGCACCACCCGGACGCCGTCGCCGACGCCGTAGCCGGACATCGCCGCCGCGAACTGCTCCGCAGGAGGCATCATCACCGGCGATGGATCTCCTCGGTCCGACAGATCCGCGAGGAGGTCGGCGAACGCGCTGCCCGGGATATGCGCCTCGGCCCACGCGGCGCGCCCGCTCTCGACGTGGACGCCGCCCGACGTCGGTGTCAGGAAGACCGTGCAGTCCAGGATGCGCAGATCGGGGTCGTCGAGGTGCTCCTGCAGCCAGCCGGTGTCGACGAGAGCCTGTGGGTTCGCGAACGTCATGGATGAAGACCTCGGTGACAGGTAGGTTGCCGAGGACGGCGGCAACACACATCGAGAGGTGCCGCGCGTCGGCCGCTGTCAGTCGTCGCGCCTGGTGCCCTTCAAGGAATCGTTGAACCGCTTGTTTTCCATTGTCAACGTGTAGACTCGCACGGCGGTCTCGATCGATGTCAAGATCCTGTTGATATCACCGTCCTTGATGACATAGGCGAACGGCCGATGCTCTCTGATGACCCTCGCGGGGTCCTTGATGTTCTGGTAGGCCGAATAGAAGATGATGGGGATATCGGGCTGCCTCTTCCGGAGCTGGTCGCACGCCCAGAAGCCGTCGTGCCCCTCCATCTTCACGTCGAGGACGACCGCGTAGACGCCGTCGCGCAAGGCGGCCAGCCCCTCCCTCGCCGACGCGCACAGCAGGACGTCGTACTTCTCGCTCAGGATGAAGTCGAGCGAGTCTCGCGCCGCGGCGTCATCGTCGATCACGAGGATCACGGGGCGTGGCGGCCCGTTCGCCGGTGGTTCGCTCTTCTTGCGCCATGAGTATCTCAGGTCGTTGAACGCCATTGCCCGCATCCTTGCAGCACGGGGCCACCCTCTCGCCGGTTCGTGCTCACCCCGGCTCTTCGCTCGCTCACGATGCCCATCACCTACGACACGCCCGCCGTCGGCAGGGTCACCGTGAACCGGGTGCCCTTGCCCCATTCGCTCTGCACCTCGATGGTCCCGCGACTGGCGTCGATGATCCGCTTGACGACGGCGAGACCCAGGCCGGTCCCGGTCGCGGGTTTCGTGGAATAGAACGACTCGAAGATGTTCGGTAGATCCGCTTCCCGGATGCCCACGCCGTCATCCGTCACCTGGAGCACGCACGCTCCGGCCTCCTCCCTCGCCGAGATCTCGATCAGGCCCGCGCCACCTCGCCCGCTCCTCTCGACGATGGCGTCGCGCGCGTTGTTCAGGAGGTTCTGCAGGACGGAGTAACACTGCGTCGGATCTGCCACGATGCTGATGGTCCCCGCGATGTCGGCCTGGACCGAGATGCTGGATCCTCCGGTCGTCTCCCTGAAATCGATGAGCGCGCTGTCGATCAGCTCGTTCAGGCTGATCCGTTCCCATGAGCGCTCGCCGCCCGTGATCCTGGAAAAATCAAGGATCGCCTTGGTGATGGTGAGCACCCGGGTGGTCGCCTTGAACACGAGGCTCAGGGCGGCGTCGAGCGCCTCCTGGTTCTCGAAGACGCGCTGGAGCCGCGCTGTGAGCGGACCCAGCGCCTCGCCCGGCAGATGCTCGGCGAGCTCCTCGTGCAGCTTGCCGAGCTCCACAGCCGAGTCGAAGGTGAGGCTGGGGCGCGAGGCCGTCTCATCCTGCCCGAGGACCCTCGCGAGCACCAGGCTCGCCCCCGCGAGCGCGTTCCGGATCTCGTGCGCGAACGCGCCCGCCATCCGCTTCTCCGTCGCCTCGCGCTCCAGGCGGATCAGCTTCGCCTGGGCCTCCTGGAGCTCGGCCGTGCGCTCTTTGACCTTCTCTTCGAGCCTGCCGTACAGGCGGCTGTTCTCGATCGAGATGGCGGCCTGCGCGGACAGGACCTGCAGGACCTTGATGCGCGCCGGCGTGAACGCGTCCTCGAGCAAGGTGTTTTCCAGATAGAGGACCCCGACCAGCTTGCCTTGCTGGACGATCGGCGCACACAGGATCGATTTCGGCTTCTTCCGCGCCATGTACGGGTCGGACAGGAATGTGCTCTCGCGCGCTGCGTTGGCGAGGACGACGCGCTCCTTCGTCTTCTGGACGTATCGCACGACCGCCCGCGAGAGGCCCTCCACCTCCTCGAGCGGCACCGACTGGAGGACGCTGCTGGGCGGCTCCTCGGCGTCCGCCGCCGCCTCGACGTACAGCTCGTCGTTGTTCGCGAGCAGCAGGTATCCCTTGTTGGCCCCCGCGTTCTCCATCGCGGTCCGCATCAGCCTCTCGAGGAGCTTGCCGAGCTCGATCTCTCCCGAGATCGCCTGGGAAGCCCGCACGACGGTCGCGAGATCCAGCATCTCGCCGGCCCCGACGATCGTCGCTATCTCCGTCGGTCCGGCAGCCCTCGCCGCCCCCGCGTCCCGCGGCAAGAGCTCCGCGTACCTCTCCTTGAGCTGCATGGCCTTGGCCGCCGCGCCCCAGCGCGTGTAGCCGTAGAGGGCGTCGGTCATGTAGACGCGCGCGATCTTCGCCCTGCCCCTCGCGAGGTGGAACCTCGCGGCGAGCTCGTTCGCCAGCGCCTCGTGGTGCGGGAACTCGTTCTCGTGCGCCGCCATGATCGCCCGCTCGTAGAGGTCCATCGCCGCCGCGTCGTCGCCGACGATGCGCGCGCGCTCGGCGGACAGCAGGAGACGCCTGTGGTGGAAGTTCTCCGGGCAGCTGTCCGCCCACACCGCGATCTCGGCCGCGTACCGGTCGAGCTCTCTCTCGTAGCGCTCTCGCTCGGCGGGCGCCGCCGCCGGGTACAGCGCCAGCATGATCAGGCTCCCGTAGAACGGGATCTCGGTCGAGATCCACATGTGGCCCAGGTACGGGCGCAGCCGCTCCGCGAGGGCGACGAAGGACAGCGCGCGCTCGTGGTCCTCGTAGAGGAACGCGAGCTGCGCCTTGTGGACGTTGTAGTATGCCGCCATGTGCTCGAGGCCCGGGGCCGCCATCTCGGCGTCGAACGCCGCCTCGTCGAAGGCGCCATCGCTCAGGGTGTGGCGGCCGTGCGTGCGCCCTCGCAAGCTCGCGACCATCTGCTTCGCCGAGGTCACGATCAGGATGGCCACGACGTTCTTGGTGCGCTGGAGGAAAGGGGAGCCCCTCTCTATCTCCTCGGCGATCGCGGCGAGGTTGTTGCCGACGCCTATCCCGTTGACGATCCCGTGCATGACGGAGTAGCTGGCGAACTGGATGTCCCCCACATCCAGGCCGTCCTGGTACGCCTGTGAGAGATACGAGAACGACAGCCGGAGCGGCTCTCGGTAGTGGGCGATGAACACCGCGAAGCTGGACTTCACCTTGGACGCCGTGTCGGCACAGGCCATCTTCTCGTTGAGATCCATCGCGAGCTTGCCGAACTCGTAGGCTTCCGAGTACCGACCCAGGCCGATCAGGACGATCGCGTAGACCAGGTAGCCGAAGGGGGAGCCCTCCGCGTGGCCGTGCTTCAGGGAGATGTTGGCCTGCTTGACGCTCGCGAGCGCGTGGAGGGAGGGATACCCGAGGAGGAGGGCCGCGCTCGCGTTCGTCAGGATCGTGAGCGCCGCGCTCTGCTCCGGGTCGGTGAGCGCCGGGGCGTCGAGCAGGTCCGTGATCCGGCGGCCCGCCAGGTTCGATGGCACCTCCGCGAGCTCCGCGGCGAAGGCCGCCTTGATCCGCTCCTCGTCCTCGGGCAGCTCGATCCCGAGCAGCGCGAGGGCTGCCCGCGCGCTGCTCACGGATTCGGCGAACTTCCCGGCGACGTTGAAGAGCGGGATGCGCAGGGCGTGAACGTGCACGCGATCGAGGCGGGTCTTGGCGCGGTCCAGGACGACGTTGAACAGCGATTCGGCCTGCGCGACATGGCCGCTCAGGAACGCGCAGCTGGCTCGCTCGGTGTGGAGCGCGAACGCGAGATCGTAGTCCTGCTCCCACCCGCGCTCGTCGAGCAGCGACGTCCCGGCACCGAGGTAGGTGGCGGCCACGTCGTAGGCCGCGGACGCCTTCGCCTTCCTGCCGGCGGTGAGGTTCAAGCGCGCGAGGCTCGTCCGCTCGCCCTGCGAGGAGATCCGCGAGGCGCCGAGGTTGAGGTGATTGACCGTGTCGAACAGGTTCTCTTCCGTGTCGCCGAGCTCCCGTTGCGCGAGCATCAGGCGCCCGATCCTGAGGTGCAGGTCCTCCTTGCGCTCGCCGTCGATCAGCGAGTAGGCCGCCTGCTGCACGCGATCGTGCAGGAACCTGTACGAGACGTTGATGTCCCAGGGGGCCGGCTCGCCATCTCCGGGCTGGTCGGGCGCGGCGTGGAGGAACCGGTACTCGGCGTCCAGGGGCAGGACGAGGTTCTCCGCGAGCGCCTCCCAGAGATCCGCGGCCGTGCTCCCGGGCGGCCGCTCGTCGATCATCGAGAGCGTCTTCAGATCGAACCGGTGGCCGATGCAGGCGGCGAGCGTGAGGATCCGCTGCGTGCTCGGCGCGAGCTGCCGGAGCTTCCTCGCCATGAACTCGGCCACGTTGTCCGTGATCGCCGCGCTCCGGATGCGATCGAGGTCCCAGGAGAACGAGCCCGATGGGACGTCGAAGGCGAGCAGCTGGTCCTTGTGCAGCGAGGTCAGGAATTGATTGATGAAGAACGGGTTCCCCTGGGTCTTTTCGAGGACGAGCGCCGCCAGCGGGGCGGAACGCCGCGGATCGCAGCCGAGCGCGTCGACGAGGAGCTGGCTGATGTCCGGCAGGCGCAGCGGATCGAGGGTGATCTCGGCCATGTCCGTCCCCGCCTTCCGGAGCTCTGCCCGGGCCGTCGAGAGCGGGTGCCCCGCGTCGATCTCGTCGTCGCGGTAGGCGCCGATCACGAGCAGGTGGCCGCGCTCCGGATCCGACAGGAGCTGCGTGAGGAGCCTGAGCGAGGCGAGATCGGCCCACTGCAGATCGTCGAGGAAGAGGACCAGCGGGTGGTCGGCCGTGGTGAAGACGCAGAGGAAGCGCTGAAAGACCAGGTTGAAACGGTTCTGGGACTCGGTCGGCCCGAGCTCGGGCACGGGCGGCTGGGGGCCGACGACGAGCTCCAGCTCCGGCATCAGGTCGACGAGGACCTGCCCGCTCTGGCGCAGGGCGGTCGCGAGCTTGCGCTTGAAGAGCGCGAGCGTCTCGGCGCGCTCGGTGAGCAGGTGCCGGATGAGATCCTGGAAGGCCTGCGCCAGCGAGGCGTACGGAACGCTCCGGTTGAGCTGGTCGAACTTGCCCGAGATGAAGTGGGCTCGCCGGCCGGCCATGACCTTGTACAGCTCGCTCACGACCGCCGATTTGCCGACGCCGGCGTGGCCGGAGATCAGCACGAGCTCGGCCGCGCCTCGGCTCGCGCGGTCCCATGCCGAGAGGAGCGCCGATATCTCCGCCTCGCGGCCGTAGAGCTTCTGCGGGATGAGCAGCCTGTGGTCGCGGTCGTACCGGCCGAGCGGGAAGGGGGCGATCTGGCCCGTCGCCTCCAGCTGCGCCAGGCACTCGCGCAGGTCGGCCTTGAGCCCGTGCGCGCTCTGGTACCGGTCCTCGGCCGCCTTGGACAGGAGCTTCATCACGATGTTCGACACCGCCTCGGGGACCGCGGGCGACCGTTCGCGCGGCGGCGTGGGCTTCTTGGCGATGTGGCTGTGCAGGAGCTCCAGGGGATCCGTCGCCTGGAAAGGCAGCGTGCCCGTCAGTAGCTCGTAGAGGGTGACGCCGAGGGAATACAGGTCCGTGCGGTGATCGAGGGTTCGATTCATCCGTCCGGTCTGCTCCGGTGACATGTAGGTCAGGGGCCCTTCCAGGGAGTCGGGGCTCTTCGCCTGCTGGATCTCCTGGGAGAGGCGCGTGGCGATGCCGAAGTCGATCAGCTTGACCTGACACGTATCCATGTGGACGAGGATGTTGTGCGGCTTGATGTCCTTGTGGATGATGTGACGCCGGTGGATCGCCTCCAGGGTGTCTGCGATGGATTCGGCGATCTGGAGGGAGGTCTTCAAGCTGAGCTCCTGCGTCCGGAGGACGTCGCCCAGCGATCGTTCCTCGAGGTTCTCCATGACGAGCGCCAGGTTCGTGCCGATCCGCTCCAGGCCGTACACCTTCACCACACCAGAGAGGTCGAGGCTCCTGGTGATCGCGACTTCGTGCCGTAGCTTCGCGATCTGACGGGAGCTAGGGTATTCGCTCTTGAAGAGCTTGATCGCGACCGGCGCCCGATCCACGTTCCGGTACCCACGATAGACGATGGTCTCGACGCCGCTGTGGATCTCGTCCGTGATGGTGTAATGGGGAAGGCTGATCATCGTGTCTCCTACACGGAATCGGTGCAATCGCTCTTGCTGGCGAGTCGATTCGCGGGTGGTCGAGGCCGAACAACGTCGATTGAGCTCTGGTCGGCGTGGGTGGAGAGAGCAGAGGGTGGAGCCCCGACGCGCCCTGGCGCAGCCGCGGGCGCGCGGGATGATGTCGCTCGGAGTCGTTTCGCTCGCTCTCCGACGGTCGTCGCGCGCATCGACGCGGGTCGAGGCGGGTCGAGGCGGGTCGACTGCCGGGTTGTTGCCTCGCTACTTCCCACCCATCCACATTGCACGTATAGCATTCTCGCACCATGCGAGGAAACGGAATTCCTCCAGAGACGTCCGGTGATCCAGCGCCGACTCCCGGCGATCCAGGGCGACTCGACGGGGGCCCCGTCGAGTCGCGTGCGGACCGGTGATGGTGGTCACATCACCGTCTCGGCTTCCGATCCAGGGGACTGTAAGAGCTTCGTGGACGGTGTGGGCGGGAAGCGCGGCGGGCTATCGCGTGACGTCGTCGATTTCTCGTCTGAATGTCATCAATGAAGGACCGGCTGCGTCACGAGGCCCGGCAGCGCCGCACCGCGCGGCCGATCATCCATCGACATCGAGCGCATCGAGCGGGCGCGCGTCGCGAACGCCGAGCGTCGGCCGCCGTCAACCATCGCGCTTGGTGCCCTGCAAGAGGTCGATGGACCTCTTGTTCTCCGTCATTGTCGTGTGGACTCGCACGGCTGTGTCGACCGTGGCCACAATCCTGTTGATGTCACCATCCTTGACGATGTAAGCGAATGGCCGGTGCTCCCGGACGACCCTGCTGGGATCCTTGATGTCCTGGTATGCCGAATAGAAGATGATGGGGATGTCGGGCTGCTTCCGGCGGAGCTCATCGCACGCCCAGAAGCCGTCCAGCGGCTCCATCTTCACGTCGAGGATGACCGCGCAGACATCGTCGCGAACGGCGGCCAATCCCTCCGTCGCCGATCCGCACAAAAGGACGTCGTACCTGTCCTGCAGGATGTAATGCACGGACTCTCTCGTCGCCGCGTCATCGTCGATCACCAGGACCACGGGGCGCGGCGCTTCGTCCTTCGGTGGCGCTCTTCTCTTGCGCCATGCGTCTTTCAGATCCTTGAACGCCATCGTAGGCACCCTTGCAGCGCGGGTCCAACCTGCCGCCGGTTCGCGCTCACCCCGGCGCTCCGGTCGAGAGTGACGATCGAGCGCCTGCTCCACCCGGCGGCGGCCTGCGCGAAATGGCCGCGCAGGATCTCGCATCCGGCGCGCTCGAGGCGGAGCGTGGACGCCAGGTCGTATGCCTGCTCCCACGCTGCATCATTCGCGCTTGGCCGCAATTGGCCGCTGGATCGTTCTTCCCGCCCACACCATGTGAATAGCATTCTCGCATCTTGCAGGTAAACAGATTTTGACCGACGTGGTCGTGCGCCCCGCCGCCGACTCCGGGCGAACCGGGGCGGGTCGACGAGCAGCATCATGCAGTGCCGCTTGGATCCCTGTTGCGGTCCCAGGTCGAGGGGGGAGAGTTTTGCTGCCGGTGTAATCGACCCGTGAGGCGCGACGGGACGCCGCGTGGGGAGGGCGGAGCGAGCCAGGTGAGCGGCTCGCACGTCGCAGCTCCCCGCCTGGCGCACTGCGTTCAGCCCGGGTGGATCGGCGTCCATGCCGGCGGGTCGCTCGCGGGGAACGACTCGTCCGACGCCTCGTCCACCGGCTCCCACGCCTCGCGCTGCGAGAGCGCCCCGCCGCGATCGAGCGGTGTCTGCGGGCTCCGCTCCTCGCGCACCTTCGCCCTCGTCGCCCCGGGTCCGGCCGCGGTGTCTTCAGGCGATTCCGGCTGTCGCTCCGCTGCCTTCTTCTCGTTCGTTCCCATGCGTCACCCTCCGGCGCTCCCGTGCCCGACACGACTGGTGGAGCCGGCGAGGCGTGCGGCAAGGGGAGCCCGCGCTGGATCGCGGCCGCTCTCGCTCGCTCCTCCTTCTCGCTCAGCGCGCCGGCTCAGCCTCGACGAATCGCTCGAACACGGCCTTGCGCAGCAGCTTCGGCGGCAGGATCCCCTGGGCGAGCACGAAATCGTGAAATCGCTGCGCATCGAAGCGAGGGCCCATCATGGACTCGACCTCTGCCCGGAGCTCCATCAGCCGGGTGAACCCGTAGAAATACGATGTCGCCTGTCCCGGCGCGCGGAACGTGTAGCGCTCCACCTCGGACCGAGCGAACGGCGCTGACAGCACCACTTCCTGCTCCAGGAAGGCGCGCGCGGCCGCAGGCGTGATCTTGCCGGCCTGGAGCTCCGGGTCCAGGAAGGCGCGCGCGGCCCGCAGCAGGCGGTATTGCAGCGAGACGAGCTGACCCTCGGGCGGCATGAACGGGAACAC
The DNA here is from genome assembly GCF_051527395.1 of Sorangium sp. So ce281. NCBI lineage: Bacteria > Pseudomonadati > Myxococcota > Polyangiales > Polyangiaceae > Sorangium > Sorangium sp. So ce281. The sequence goes on along the minus strand of NZ_CP150322.1, from coordinate 6,127,226 downwards.
GAGGGCCTCGGAGTACAGCCCCCACCCCTCGACGTTGGCGCTGTTCATCGCGAAGACCGCGCGGGCGATCGAGACGCCGCGCTCGACGAGCGAGGCGAACTGGAGCTCGTGTCCGGGGCGCGCCTCGTGGGCGGTGAGCGTCCACGACGCCGCTGCATGGGTGAAGTCGTCAACCTTCTGCAGCCCGTCCGCGGCGCCGGGCGGGCCCGGGAGGCTGAGCGGCAACACGAACTCCCCCACTTCCCCCTGGTTGCCGATCAGCCGCGGCGGCCGCATGTGCGGCGCTGGCGACTCGGCGCTCTCGGCGGCGGTGCCGAGCCGGATGCGCGCAGGCCGCTCGGGCAGCGTGACGAGGCGCTCTTTCCTGATGATGTCCTCTATCTGGGCCAGCCGCGCCTTGTAATGCGGCAAGATGGCCTCGCCCACCAGCTGCTCTTTCTTCAGGGCGCGGATCACGTCGCGGTAATCCGCGCCTGGCAGCTTGCGCGCGCTGGCGACCGAGCTCGAGAGCTCCTGCATCTGCGCCGTCAGATCCTCGAAGGCGGCGTGGGCCAGGGGCGCGAGCTCGGCGGGCGGCAGATCGACGCCGTACGACTCGAGCTGGAACGCATAGAGCGGCCGCGGCAACGCGAAGTCGGTCCGCGCCCGGGGGAGCACGTCGCTGCGCAGCGCCGCGTCGTACGCCTCGAGCTGGCGATTGAGCGCAGCGAGCGGCTCGTCATGGCCGCTGATGCCGTATTTCCTGAAGAGCTCGCCGATGCCCTCCCGCACGCGGGCGTTCGTGGCGAGGTGCCGCTCGATCTCCATCCTGGGTGGGGCGAGCAATCCGGGCTTCTCGAGGTCCTGGAGGAGCCTGGCCATGGCCTGCTCGGCGATGGGCACGTAGCCCGCCTCCATGCCGGCATAGCGCCGGAGGCGCGTGCGGGCCGCAGCCCGCCGCGCCGGCGGTACCCGGTCGTCCAGCAGGTTCGAGATGCCGTCGAACACGAGCCCCGTGACGTGCACGTAGGTGACGCTGTACTTCTCCTCGAGCTCCGAGCTGCGAACGGCCCGGTCCGCGGCGTCCAGCAAGATCCGCAGATCCTCGGCGACCGCCGGGTCCTTCTCGGTCTCTCGCCGTTTCTGGAGCTCCACGATGGCCGCGCGGTAGGCCGCGCGCTTCTGCGCCTCGACCCCGGGCGAGAGGTCCGAGATCTCCCGGTCCGCGCGCTCGATCCCCAGAGATCCGGCGCGCTCCGGCGAGAACCGGACGAGCACGTCGAGGAGGACCTTTGCGTGCTCGTTGCTGCGCTCGACCCAGGCCGGGAGTCGCCGGGCCGCGGCAGGCGCCGAGCGCGCGGCGGGCGCGGTGCTCGCGGCCGCCGAGGGCGCCGGCGAGGGCGGGGGAGCCGGCGCGGCGGCAGGAGGCGGGGCGCCTCGGGCGCACGCAGCGGCGACCAGGGGGACGAGGACGAAGGTGCGAAGTGCGCGCAGGGCCATGCCGCACATCTTGCGACGGCGCCGCCGCGCGCCAGCCGCAACGCGAGGCAAATGCGGCCGGCGTGAGCCCAGCTCAGCTGTGCTCGAGCGGAAGCCCCGCCTTCACCCAGCCGCTCGTGCCGCCATCCAGGTTGTAGAGCTGGTTCAACCCGAGCCGCTCGGCGAGCTTCGCCGCCGTCAGGCTGCGGGCGCCCTTCGCGCACACGAACACCACCCGATCGCGCGGCAGGGCCCGCTGCGGATCCGCTCTCAGTTGATCGAGGGGCACCAGGCGCGCGTGCGGCACGTGTCCGACCGACCACTCGCGTGGCTCACGCACATCCACAACGTCCACCTCACCGCTCTTGATCAGCTCGTCCGCGTCCCTGGGCGATATCGTCTGGATCATTCGTCCACTATAACGGACGAGTGCGACCGTGGCAACCCGGGGGACACAAGTTCGCCCCCGGGACGAAAACCTTCGAAATCCCGTGCGTTCAGCCTGATTCGAAGATCCAACCAGGGGGTTGGACGGCGAGGGCGGCTGGCAGGGAGCCCGGCGGCGTCCGCCTCAGCGGACAGGCGCCGGGCGGGCAGTCAGCGCGCCTTTCCGATCTGGATCCGATGCAACGCGTCAACCAGCGCGTCGATGTCCTCGCAGGTGTTGTAGGGGGCGAGCGACGCGCGCACGGTGCTCTCCAGGCCGAAGCGACGCAGGATGGGCTGCGCGCAGTGGTGGCCCGAGCGCACAGCGATGCCCTCCCGGTCGAGCGCCCCGCCCACGTCCTCGGTGCGCTGCCCATCGAGGACGAAGGAGAGCACGCCCGCCTTGTCGGCCGCGGTGCCGATGAGCCGCAGCCCGGGGACGGTCGCGAGGGCGTGGGTGGCGTAGTGCAGCAGCTCGTGCTCGTAGCGGCTGATGTTCTCGATCCCGAGCCGCGTCACGTAGTCGAGCGCGGCCCCGAGGCCGACCGCGTCCGCGATGTTGCCGGTGCCGGCCTCGAAGCGCGCGGGGGGCGGGTGGTAGATCGTCCGCTCGAAGGTGACGTCCGCGATCATGTTGCCGCCGCCCTGCCAGGGCGGCATCGCGTCGAGCACCTCGCTCTTGCCGAAGACGGCGCCGATGCCCGTGGGACCGAACACCTTGTGGCCCGAGAACACGTAGAAGTCGCAGCCGAGGAGCTGCACGTCCGCGCGCATGTGGGACACCGCTTGCGCGCCGTCCACGACGACGCGCGCGCCGTGCCGGTGCGCCATCGCCACCATCCCACGGGCGGGCGTGATGGTGCCGAGCGCGTTCGACACCTGCGTGATCGAGACGAGGCGCGTCCGCGGGCCGAGCAGCTTCTCGTACTCCTCGAGGATCACCTGGCCCCGGTCGTCCACCGGAGCGACACGGAGCCTTGCGCCCTTCTCGGAGCAGAGCTGCTGCCACGGCACGATGTTGGCGTGGTGCTCGAGCCACGTGATGACGATCTCGTCGCCCGGGCCCACGTTCCTCCGGCCCCAGCTCTGGGCGATCAGGTTGATCCCCTCGGTGGTGCCGCGCACGAACACGATCTCGCGCGTGGACGGCGCGTTGATGAAGCGGCGCGTCGCCTCGCGCGCCGCCTCGTACGCGTCCGTCGCGCGGGCCGCGAGCGCGTGCGCCGCGCGGTGGATGTTCGAGTTCTCGTGCTCGTAGAAGTGCGAGAGACGATCGATGACGGCCCGGGGCTTCTGGGTCGTCGCCGCGTTGTCGAGCCAGACGAGCCGCTTGTTGTGGACCCGCTCCTCGAGGATGGGGAAGTCGCGGCGGATCGCGTGGGGGTCCAGGATGCCGGCGGAGCCACTCACGCCGCGGATCAGCGCCGGATCCACGGCGCGGATCTCGTGCGCTTCGACCTGGGGAGGGCCGACCGGCGACTCGATGCCCAGCGCGGGCGCGCCGGGCACGAAGTAGGGGTCGGCGTCGCGGTCCGCGAGATCGCCCAGCACCGGGATGCGGAGCACCTCGTCGGCCGCTCCCAGGCTCAGCGGATCGGAGCCCACGAGCGGCACGCGGGCGAACCCGGCGTGCACCGTGGCGTCCGGCAGCGACGCCTCGCCGGGGAAGGCGGGTACCGAGCCGGAATACGCGGGTACCGAGCCGGAATACGCGGGTACCGAGCCGGGAACTACGGGGGCCGCCGCCGCGGACGGCCCCGGTACAGGCGACGGCGCCGCGCCAGCCGCCGCCAGGTGCGGGACGGGTGACTGCGACGGCGCGGCGCCAGGCAGCGGCGCCGTCTGCTCCGCCGCCCCCTGCTTCAACGGCGCGCCGAGCATCTCGTTCGCGAGCTGCGCGATCACCGCGGCCAGGGAGGCGGGGTCGAAGCCGGGGACGGCGGGCGCCGGCGCGGGCGCGCCGCCCGGCGCCGAGAGAGGCACGTTCGAGCGCGCGATCCCAGAGCTCCCTACGGCGCGGGTCACCTGCGGCAGAGCACCCTGGAGATCCGCTGTCAGGATCTCACTTGTACTCATAGTAGCTGTCCACCTGGACGCCCTCGAGCACGCCGAGCGCATCTTCGGTCAGAACCGCCGCCGAGCAGTACAGGGACGCGAGGTACGAGGCAGCCCCGAGCTGGTTGATGCCCATGAAGCGAATCGACAGGCTCGGGCTCACCTCGCCGGGGATCCCGGGCTGGAACAGGCCCACGACGCCGCGCTTCTTCTCGCCGGTGCGGACCAGGAGGATATCGGTCTTGTTGCCCGCGAGGTGCAGCTTGTCGGTGGGGATGAGCGGGAGGCCGCGCCACGTGAGGAACGGCGAGCCGAACAGGGTCACCGTCGGCGGCGGAACACCGCGCTTCGTGCATTCGCGACCGAACGCCGCGATGGCCCGCGGGTGCGCCAGGAAAAAGGCCGGCTCCTTCCACACGCGCGCGATGAGCTCGTCGAGATCGTCCGGCGTGGGGCCGGCGCCGCGCGGCTTGACCCGCATGCTCTCATGCACGCTGTTGAGCAGGCCGTAGTTGCCGTTGTTGATCAGCTCGTCTTCTTGCTTTTCCTTGAGCTTCTCGACGAGGACGGTGAGCTGCTCTTTCACCTGATCCATGGGGCTGCGGAACAGGTCGGAGATCCGGGTGTGCACCTGGATCGTCGTGGTCACCGTGTTGAGCACGAACTCGCGCGGCTGCTCTTCATAGTGGATGCGCGCCGTGGGCAGCTCGGCCGCGTCATCCGGGCTGCAATCGACCGCGAAATCGTTGCTGACGACCCGGTTGAGGCGGTACACGCCTGCTTCGACGGGCGTCCAGGGGAGCAGCTGCACGAGCCAACGCGGGGTGGCACCGACCCACTGGGGCGGAGTCTTGCTCGTGTTGGCGTGTTGCCTTGCGGCGCGCTCGCCAAGCAAATGGCTTTCGTGGTTCGTCATGGCAGGGTTTTTCCTAGAGCTTTGACGAGTTGGGGGGATGTCTTCACCAAAGCTGAGCCAGTACTACAACTTCTTCCCAGGTTGCCGCAATGGCGCTCGTGACGCCCTGGACGCTTTCCTCCTGTAAAGCAGATGTGTTTTCCATCATGCTGGACTCCTATAAAACGGATTTTCCTTCCGCGATGGTGGAGCGCAGCCGCGCGTGACGTGGCGGAGGGTGACACCGGCCGACGTTAGCTGAGGTGAAAGCCCAAGTGGGTTGCGGCGTCGTTGCGGCGTCGTTGCGGCGTCGTTGCGGTCTCGTCCGAGATGAGGAGTCAGGTGATGGAGCGCCGGCCCCGAGCCACCGGCGCGCCACGACCACTGAGCGGCGACCGACCTCGGCGGAGCACAAAGTGGCTGGCGGATTATGTCCGTTATGTTAGACGAACATCCGCTGGTAATCAAGCGCGGCGTTCGCTGCCCGCTCGACGCCCTCCGACCTCGAGGACGCGGAGGCATGCGCGAAGGCGGAGAAGATCGTCGCGTCGAACCCGAGCCGGTACGTGCTCCTGCGGCGGCAACGTGTGGCCCACGCGCAGCGTCCCGCCGAACAGCCGTATCAGCCAGGCCCAGGTGCGGAGCGACGTCTTCGAGGACGGCGGCGGCATCCGAGAGGTCCGAGCGCGCCGTCGCGGCGCGCTCGGCGCGGGCGAGATCCCGCTCGTCCCCGGCGCCGGCGCGGTGTATGAGCGCGGGCCTTCCGTCGAGGCCGCCCCGCGATGATCCCCCACCGCCGCCTGCACCGCGCCGTCTTCGCGCTGGCTGCCCTCTACAACGCTTGCTGGGGGCTCTACGCCGCCGTCGACCCGCAATGGCTCTTTCGCTTCGCGGGCATGGAACCCCTCAACCACCCGCCGATCTTCGCCTGTCTGGGGATGGTCGTCGGGGTGTATGCCCTCCTCTACGCGGAGGTCGCGCGCGCGCCCGAGCGCGGGTTCCTCCTTGCGGGCGTCGGTCTGCTCGGCAAGGTGCTCGGGCCGATCGGCCTCGCGGCGCTGCTCGTCACCGGGCAGTGGCCGCCTCGGTCCGCCGTGCTCTGCTTGACGAACGATCTCGTCTGGTGGATCCCCTTCGGCCTGTACCTCCACGACGCGTGGCCGTTCTTCGTGCGGCAGTGGAGGGACGCGCCGGGGAGCCCGTAGCGCTTCGGGGGGCTGACCTGCAGAGCGAGCCGGGGACGAGATCGGCCGGCGTGTGTCGTTCGCGCGGGTCAGGGCGCTACGCTACCGCGGTTCGCCGGCGCGAGGGCCGGCGGGAGGGTGTGTGTTCATGAGCTCGAACAAGGCAGCGGTCGTCATCGGCGTCGGCCCCGGACTCGGGGCCGCGGTGTCGCGGCGCTTCGCGCGCGAGGGGTTCTCCGTCGGCCTCATGGCCCGGACGGCCGCCGCGTGCGAGGCCGTGCAGCGGGAGATCGAGGGAGCCGGAGGGCGCGCCTTGAGCGTCCCGGGGGACGCCACCGACGCCGCCTCCGTCGCGGCGGCCTTCGCGCGCGTGGAGGCGTCGCTCGGGCCGGTGGAGGTGCTGATCTACAACGCCAGCGTCTTCCGCGTGGCCGGCGCGCTGGAGCTCACGCCGCGAGAGCTCGAGGACGACTGGAAGATCCACTGCCTCGGCGGCTTCCTGAGCGCGCAGGCGGCGCTGCCCGGCATGCTCGAGCGCGGCCGGGGGACGATCCTCTTCACGGGCGCCACCGCCTCGCTCCGCGGCGGAGCCCGCTTCGCGTCCCTCGCCGTCGGCAAAGCCGGCCTGCGCGCCCTCGCGCAGTCGCTCGCGCGCGAGCTCGGTCCGCGCGGCATCCACGTGGCGCACGTCGTCATCGACGGGCTGATCGACACCCCGCGGGTGCGCGCGATGGTGCCCGGGAGGACGCCCGCCACCCTGCTATCGCCGGAGGCGCTGGCAGAGACCTACTTCCAGCTCCACGCCCAGGCGCCGAGCGCCTGGACCCTCGAGATCGACGTGCGCCCGTCGGTGGAGAAGTTCTGATCCTGCCCAGGGAGGCGCGGTCACCGATAGGCGCGGCCCGCTCGCAAGGAACGAAGGATGACAGAGAGAGATAGGCAATCGACCCCCGCGGCGATGGATCCGTGGGGAAACGGGCGCGGTTACGGCCCGATCTCGCCGCGGCACCCGCTCGGCGGGGAGATGACGGACGTGGTGCGCGGCATCTTCACGCGCCTCAGGCTCCCGTGGCTCCTCCAGCGCTACTCCAAGATACCGGTGCTCGCGGTCTTCAGCTGCGTGAACGGGTTCGTGAGCATCGGCCTGATGGCGGCCCTCGCCGTGGTGACGAAGTCGCCCTTCGTCTTTCCATCGCTCGGGCCAACGGCCTTCCTGTTCTTTTACACTCCCACGGCGGCGTCGGCCGCGCCGCGCACCACCATCCTCGGGCACAGCATCGGCATCGCGGTCGCGTACATGAGCCTGCTCATCACGGGGCTCACGCACGCAGGTCCGGCGACCGCGACCGGCGTGACGCTCCCGCGCGCCATCGCCGCGGCGCTCTCGCTGGGGCTCACGGCCGGCCTCATGGTGCTCGCCCGCGCGCCTCACCCTCCCGCGGGCGCGACGACCCTCATCGTCTCGCTGGGCATCCTGTCCCGGCCTCCGATGCTCCTCGTGCTCCTCGGCGGGGTCGTCCTGCTCACGCTCCAGGCCATCCTCATCAATCGCCTCGCCGGCGTCGACTACCCGCTGTGGGCCCCGCGGCAGGCGCGCTCCGAGCAGGATCCGCCGCCTGCGCCTCCTCCTTGATCCAAGGGCCTCCCGCTTGATCCAAGGGCCTCCCGTTGCCGAGCGGCCGAGGACGGGCGACTCGCGTCGTCGCTCCATGCCATCTGGGCACCTCGTCGCGCGTCGCGCCGCGCCTGTCCGCGATGTCACGGTCGCGGCGTGACATGTCACGGTCGCGGCGTGACATGTCACGGTCGCGGCGTGACATGTCACGGTCGCCCATCGGGGATGGGGTTGGGCTCCGCGCTCCACCGCGTCAGACGAACGGGCCCGATCCGGCAGGATCCGCCGCCTGCTCGGGCCGTCGAGCTCCACGTCGAGCGGCGGGGGCGGAGAGGCCGTGTTGTTCCGGGCGCTGGCGCACCGGTTGCTTGGCGACTCCGAGAGGGGTTCTGGGGCCAGGCCCGGCGGCGATCGTCGCCTTGGTCGTTGCTTCGGGGCCCCGCACGTCATGTGGGGAGTCCATCAACGGAGGTCTTGTGAAAGTTTCATGTGTGATGGTCGGAACGCTGCTGCTCGCAAGCCTGGGAACCGCGGGCTGCGTGGTGGAGAGCGTCGAGAACGGGGAAGGAGAAGACGCCCTCGGCGAGGCGGAGCAGGCGCTGGCGTCCAGCCCGGCGCTCCGGGACTTCGGGCAAGTTCCGGCGCAGACGACGGCCTGGCGTACGGTCACCGTGGACAGCCAAGGGGTGACGCTGACTGGTTGCCAGTGCAGCGTCTCGAGCCAGCACTTCGGCGTCTCGAGCTGCCCGGTCTCCTTCAAAGGCCAGCGGAACGTCAACGTGTCCTTCACCGCGCCAGGGTCGCCGGGGACCTATACCGCGACGTTCGGCATCACGTGCGCCGGGCCGTCCTCACCGTCGGCCACCAGCGATCTGAGCGCCGTCGCCCCCATCGGCGTGAACCACAACGGCACGCTCCTCCGGGCCGGCGGCGCGAAGCCGAAGGCCGGGCGCAAGGCGACGCGGCAGGCGCGGACGACTGGCGCCGCGCGCTCGACCCGGCGCGCGCGGTGACCCACGGCGCGCGGCGCCGCGGGCCAGAGCCAGCGACGCGCCACGCTTCGATCCGCGGCGATCGCGCGGCGTGGTGGCTCGTCAGGCCTCGATCGCGCCGGCATGGCCCGCCTCTGCCAGGTTCTCCCGGCAGGCCGCGATCGTCGGGTGGCCCGGGCCGAGCGTCGCCGTGTAGATGGAGAGCGCCCGCTCCAGCAGCCGGCGCGCCGATGCCCGCTTGCCCTGCCGGAGGCGCAGCACACCGAGGTTGTTGAGCGCCATCGCCAGGTCGGGGTGAGCCGGGCCGAGGAGCCCCTCCATCGTCCCGATCGCCTTGCGGAACAGGCGCGCTGCGGCGTCGAGCTCGCCCTCGGCGTAGAGCAGGGCGGCGAGGTTGCTCGTGGTGAAGGCGACCTCGTGGTGCGCGGGGCCGTACGCGCGTTCGAAGATGGCGAGCGCGCGCCTGTAGAGCGCCGCCGCCTCTTCGCGCTTGCCCTGCGCGTCGAGGATGGCCGCGAGCGCGGCCGCATCCTCGGCGACGAGCGGGTGCTCGGGCCCGAGCGCCGCCTCCCGCAGCGCCACCGAGCGGCGCGCGAACGGCTCTCCACGGGCCGCGCGGCCGCGAGCGTGCTCGAGCCCGCCGAGGTTGTGGAGCAGGGGCGCGAGATCCGGGTGATCCGGTCCGTGGACCCGCTCGAGCACGCGGAGCGCCCGGCGGTAAAGCCGCGCCCCCTCGGCGAAGCGCGCGCGGTACTTGCAGCTCATCGCCAGCTCGTTGAGGCAGGCGGCGACCTCGACGTCGCGGACGCCGAAGGCGGCCTCGGCCAGCCGGAGCGCGCGGCGGGCGCGCGCCGCCGCGTCTGCGTAGCGGCCCTGGAGCCGCGCGGTCGCGGCCAGGGCGAGCCATGCGTGGACGCGGAGCCGCTTGATCTCGCCGCCCCGCCGCGCCCGCGCGAGCACGAGGATGGCGCGGCGCGCGTGCGCCTCGGCGGCGGGAGGGTCGCCGGACGCCGTCGCGATCCGCCAGAGCACGAGCAGCGCGCCGGCTGCCTCCGGGTCGGCGGGCCCGAGCTCCCGCTCGACGAGCGCGAGCGCCTCGCCCGCATCCGAGCGAGCCTCGCCGAGCATGCCCATGGAGAGATGACGGAGGGCGCGCTCGCGGAGGGCGCGGGCGCCCGCAGCGGCCTGTCCCCGGGCCGGCCGCGCCACGCGAGGGGCGGACGTGGAGAGGGTGGGGGCTGGCATGGGGCAGGGGAGGATCGGCGATCCGGCGGGCGCGCGCCAGGGGGCGGCGAGCGCGTGAGCGACGAGCGGAGGGGCCTTGGTAACCTGGCGGTTCCCTCCAGCGCTCCGCCGGGCGGCGCGCCCGGCGCCCCGGCGTCACTCCGCGAGCGCCGCGTCGCCCAGCGTGTTGACGTATCCCGACTCGATGATCCTCTTGAGGAGCATCAGGAACACGCCCGCGTCGCGCCAGCACTCCGCCGGCAAGCTCGCCACGCCGCCGCGCACGATGTCGACGAATCGCTCGACGACGCGGCCATCCCCGGCGCTGTCGTCGGCGGCGAGGTCGCGCAGCGTCGCCGCGATGACGTCCTCGTCATCGACGCCGACGAACCGCATCGTCGCCTCGACGAGCCGTCGGTTCGGATGGTTGAAGAGGTTGAGATCGAACCGGCCCCGGGGGCCCGAGCGCCGATCGACGTCCTGATCTCCCACGTCGTCGAAGATGCGCGAAGCAGCGTCGGCGAATCGCTCGCACACGCGCCTGACCGCCGGGGAGGCCAGCACCTGTCCGATCGTGGGGAGCTCGGGGCTCGCGCTCCGGTAGAGGCTGTAGACGACGGCGACCGTCCCGGCCGTTTGAATGCTCCCGATCGCATGGGCGACGAAATCGTCGGCGTGGTCGTCCCAGAACGCACCCTCTTCGCGCTCGAGAACTCGCTGGCTGAGCTGCCGCATGGCGGAGCCGTGGCTCAGAAAGCCGGCGACAGGCGACTCGATGAGCGCGCCTGCGTCCTCGGGAGAGCTCAGGCGACGCAGCAGGCGCGCCACCTCGGCCAGGGGCCGAGCGCGCGCGGCGACGAGGGCAGGATCGGGGCGCGGCGCCCTGGCCGCGTCGAGCTCGCTCCGGAGGACGGCGGACGCCGGCTGCCTCGTGTCGTTCGATGCAGCGATGTGCAGGCGCGGCGCGTGAACCTCGATGAACCGGTGCGTTGCGACAACCATCGCAAGGTCCCCGTCATCCATCAGGCCGTCGAACAGGAACAGGAGTCCAAATACGATGGAGACCTCGGCGAGGCGCTCGACATCCTCGATTTCGATCGCGATCGCGGCGCAGAACGCGGTCGCCTTGGGGCCGATCTGGCGCACGACGCGCTCGATGTGCTCCGGATCGAGGTCGGGTAAGGCGCCCTGGACGATCGGGCGGAACCTCTCGAGAAAACACGCGTGGACGGCTCGCATCCTCTCGGAGAGCGCGCGACGACCGACGGCGGTCGGGTAGGAATCGCCAAAGACATGGCTCTGCCACGTCCTCTCGATCAGATCGTCTAGCTTTCCCATGACGGTTGCGACACGAGGAGGGCGCCGAGGACCCACGCGCGGTCCACCCGCGCCGGGCAATACAGCTCCTTGCCGATCCAGCGGAGATCTTCCTGGCCGGCGCCGATGTCATGGTTCGCCATCAGCCAGTCGCGCCCCCGCCGCCAGGCGCTCCGCGCCATCGATTCGAGCTCGCGGTTCCTTCGGGCGGCGCGGAGCGCGAGCACGGCGTAGGCCGTCTCTGCCGCGGTGGGCGCGCCGCCGGCTCCCCAGCCGCCATCGCCGCGCTGCGCGCGCAGCAGCGCCTCCATGCCGCGCTTCACGGCGGGCACCTGCCCCGCGTGCGAGAGGGCCAGGATGACCTGGCTGGTCGTGTAGAGCCAGGAGCTGTGCCATTTGTCGCCAACCCACCGCCCGTCCGGCTGCTGGCGCTCGAGGAGGTACCGCGCCGGCTCCGACGCCTTCTCTCCGCGGGACGCGAGGGCGTGCATCGCGTGTGCATTGGTCGTGAGCGAGGGTTGCAGCTCGTTCGCGTACGTGATGAACATCCCGCCTCGCTCGAAGCGCCGCAGCGTCTCGATGGCGCGGGGCGCAGCGAGCTCTCCCAGGGTGGCGATGACCGTCGAGGTGATGTCGCCGTCCTGCGTGAACGCGTCGCTCATGCCGATGCCCTCGGGGCGAAGCGCGGCGCCGAGGTCGAGCAGCTGCGGCCGCGCCACGTCGCCCAGCCGGGGATGGTCGAGGAGATCGAAGGCCCGCAGCGCGTACAGGACCCAGGTCTGCTCGAATCGGTGGATGGGCCACACCGTGGGGACGATGCCTGGAATTCCGACCTCCGTAGCGCGGCTCGCTCGAACCAGGTACTCGCGCGCCGCCGCTCGTGCGTCCGCGAGGCCGGCCTTGTCCCGAGATGCGTGAAGCCAGGCCGCCGTGGCCGCGGGGCTGTGCCCGACGCCGCCGCTCCCGTCGAGGAGGTCGGGCGAGGGGCTGCTCCCCCAGCCCTCCCACGAGTGCGACGCCGCGCTGCCGGCCGCCGGCCGGGCCTTGCCGATCAAGGCCCGGCGCCGCTCGCCGAGCGCAATGAGCGCCCTGTACGGTCCCCACTCGACGCCGAGGCCGAGCGAGGAGGCCCGGTCGAGGAGCCTGGGCATGAGCAGCTCCAACCCGACAGGGATGTCGTCCGGCAAGGCCGTCCCCCAGTGCGCTGCCTGGTTGCGCAGGAACTCCAGGCCCCCCTCGCAGGCGCGGCGTACCTGCGGCATGAGCTCGCGGTAGGGATGGAGGGCCACGACCGACGCCAGCGTCGGGAGATCGCGCGCGCGTGGAACCGACGAGAGCCCCCAGCCCGCGTCCGGCCGCTGCTGATCCAGGAGCCACGGGATGATGCTCGCCCTGGCATCGGGAAAGACATCGAACATCAGCACGGTGGCGGTGTCGTAGACCGACGGGCTGACGAGACCCCCGCCTCGCCCGAGCTCCGCCACGAGCTCGCGAAGAACGGCCAGAGCGTGATCGGAAGGACTCGAATGCGGTGAGGTGTTCATGTGCTGATCCACCCGGCGAGGGCCGGCTGCCGCCGGCGACCGTGTTGATGGTGAGCAGCGTCGTCCCGTCGGCGACCGTGAGCGATGGCTCGATGCGCTGGGGCGCTGGAGCTCTGCCCGCTCAGCACGGGCGAAAGGCGACCCGTGTCGCGGCCGTCGGATGCCCGATCGGGAAGTACACGTGCTTCGGTGAAGCGCCCTCCAAGTGTGGAACGAGCCCGGCGCGGCGCAACGCCCCGACGAGCATGAACTGCAGCTGGAGCGCCTCCAGGCGAGCGACGTTGTATCCCAGACAGAAGTGCGGTCCCCCGCCGAACGCGGCCAGCTCCAGCGGGCCCGGCGGGCTCGAGCGATCTCTCCAGCGGCTCAGATCGAAGCGGTCGGGGTCCGGGAACAGCGATGGATCGTAACCGAATTGCGCGGGGCTGAGGGCCAGCGGCGTATCTCGAGGGACGCGCCTGCCGCTCAGCGTGATCGTGTCGGTGACCGTCCGGAAGGTGAACCAGACCGGCGTGTACAGCCGCAATACCTCCCGGAAGACGGCGTTGGCGACGGGGAGCCGGTCCGCCTCTCTCGCGGACAAGGGCACAGACGCGTCCGGCGCGGCCGCGTGCTCGTCGCAGAGCGCGCTCCACACCTCGCTCCGGCGCGTCAGGACGATGACGATCCAGGCCAGGATAGAGGCGCTTGTCTCGTGTCCGGCGAGCAATATCGCGCGAAGGTTGTCGACGATGCCTTGGTCGGACAGGGGCTCGCCTTCGTCGTCGCGAGCGTTCGAGAGCATCTCGACGAGGGAACCCGCGGCGCCGCCCCCGCGAGCGAGCGCGAGGAGCTTCCGCAGGCGGTCGTCTATCCAGGCGCGCGCGCGATCCGAGCGGTACGCGGGCATGCCTGGCAGACGACCCGGGATCGGGTAGACACCCAGGAACAGCTCGCGATAGGCCCGGCTCCAGGCGCGCACATCCCCTGTCGGGACGCCGCAGACGCGAAGGATGATCTCGAGGGTCAAATCCCGCATGGCGGGATAAACGGCGAAGCTCTCTTGCTGGAGCCAGGCATCGGTCTTCGCGGCGATCGCGGAGGCGATGGTGGCGGCGGCCTCCTTGGCGAACCCCTGCGGGGAGAACGAGGGGTTGATGGCCGAGCGCATGTGCCGGTGCAGCGACCCGTCCTGCCCAGCCATCGAGCTGCCCACGATCCCCCTGAGGTGCTCCGGATGGTCCATGACCACCTCGGGCGCGCGCAGGAGATCGAGGGCGTCGGCGCCGACATAGAAGAGCCGGCGTTGCGCGAACCCGAGGTTGACCCAGAAGAGCGGGCCCAGCGCGCTCCTGCTGCGGCGCAGCAGGCCGATGGCGTCCCGGTAGAGGACGGGCAGGTGACCGATCACCGGCAGCTCTCCGGCCGCGGTGGGGAAGCTGTCTTGGTCGGTTCGACCCAGGGAGAGCATGACGAACCTCGTTCTCGCGTAGGCCGCGCCTGCGGCGCCTGTCTCGTCGTCGTCACGAGCTCGAACGCGCGCCGCCGGGGCTGCCGGCGGTGCTTCCCGGATTGACGGTGCCGGACGCCGAGCCGCGCGAGCAGAAGGGGAGGGGCCGCGGGTCAGCGGCCCGACGGCCCGTTCGTCGCCGCCGTCGTCGTCGCGGGCTGACGCATCTGGTTGATGCAGAACATGATTCCAGCCCTCAGGTTCGACCGCGTCACCATGCTGTTCAGATCGAGGCCCAGCTCGACGATCGTCTGCGCGACCGACGGCCTGATGCCGCAGATGATCCCGCCCGCGCCGAGGAGCCGGATGGCGTTCACGAGCTTGATCAGGTGATTCGCGACCTGCGTGTCCACCATCTCGACGCCCGTGAGATCCAGGATGGCATACCGCGCGCTGGTGCGGACGATCTCGTCGAGCAGGTTCTGCATGACGTCGGCGGTCCTCGCGCTGTCGACGACGCCGACCATCGGCAGCGCGACCACCCCGTCCCAGACCTGGATGATGGGCGTCGAGAGCTTGCCGATGACCTCCTGCTGCTTCTGGATCTGCAACAGCCGTAGCCGGAGCTCCTCTTCCGCTCTCTTCGCCTCGGAGACATCGAGCGAGAGCCCGATCACGGACTCGACGTTTCCGAGCGGACCCTGGATCGGCACCATCCAGTTCTCCCAGAACGAATTGTTGGTGGGGATGTGGCTCATGGAATGGGAGGGAGACCCGCGGAGCGCCCTCCTCACGTTCTCCGTGCCTTCGGGAGCGTTGGCAAAGACGTCGAAGAGGTTCGTCCCGACGAGCTGCCCCCGCTTGAGGCCGAGCCCCGCCAGGCCCCTCCCGTCGTGGCGGGTGATGACGCCCGCCGAATCGCACGACCAGACGATGAGAGGGAGGTTGTCGGAGAGGGCGCGGAGCACGTCCGCCTCCTCTCCCTTCCCGGGCTCGGCGGCGGGGTGATCGTCGGCGCCGGACGTCGCGTGCAGCGAGCCGTAGACCGCCTGGCCGTGCGGCGCTCTGCGCAGCACGCAGGAGAAGGACGCATAGACGTTTCCCGCCGTCATCACCCGCCCGCGGAGCTCGACGGCCCCGGTCGCCTCCAGAAGCGCGGACCACTTCGCCCGGGCCGCCTCCCGATCGTCGTCGTGGAAGAGCTGGAAGAACGCCGTCCCCGGCGTGGCCGCGTGCCCGACTGTGTGGCCGAATGACTCGCTCCAGTGCGACAGCGTGCCGTCGACATTCGCTACGAACAGCGCCTCCGGGGAGTAGAGATAGGCTGCCTCCCACGTGTCGCGTGAACTCGTGTAATGCTGTGTCATGACGAATGTTGCCCTCCCCCAAGCCCGATTCAGGCCTCCTACCCGTGGTCATCTCGTTCGTAGGGGCCGTGGATCGCGCATGTATTTGACCAAGAATCGGCGTCGGCAGACTCACCCCTCTCAGGACCCGCGAGCGCGATGACGAGCGCCAGGAGATGTGCAAACGCTTCGATCGCAGCGAGGGTTCCAGCTTGCGTTGCGAGATTACAATCCGCCCATCGCCGGCTGAGGCCGGGTAGATCCGGAACTCGCGCTAAGGCCATTCCCGATGTGTGGTCGTGATCGGCGTCCAGGATGCTGTTCAATCCGTTCGGCCCGGAAACGCCGCGAGGCGAGGGGGGCTCAGACGAGACGCGGAGACCGAGCTTCTCATGGGGGCCGCCACGCCGCGAGGGCGCCGGCGACATCGCAGGAGCTCGGCGTGCTTGCCGGCCGCTCGCGAGCATCGCTCGCTCGGCGATGCCGTCAGGTGGCCGTCCCCGTGACGGTGCCTCATCACGGCGCCTCATGACGGTGCCTCATGATGGTGCCTCATGACGGCGCCTCATGACGGCGCCTCATGACGGCGCCTCATCACGGCGCCTCATCACGGCGCCTCATCACGGCGATCGAGCAGACGCCGCCCGGAGCTCCATGGGGTCACACCTGTGCTGTCGTCCCGCCAGGGGAAAGGACTTGACTTCCACGAACCGCTTGGATGTGCTGTCCGGCAGCGCGGCTGCGCCGCTCTGAGCTTGACATGGAAACCGAGACCGCCCCGAGCCCCTCGCCCGAGCAGATCGACCTTTCCGCGCCTTCGGTGATAGCCGATCCTTACCCCGCGTACCACGCGCTGCGCGGGCGATCTCCGGTGCTCTATGCGCGCGTGCCCGCGGGCGGCGCCGCGGGGCTCGGCGAGCCAATCCGTGCCTACGCGCTGCTGCGCCACGCGGAGGTGCTCGCCGCCCTGCGGGATCCCCAGACGTTCTCGTCGAACGTCACGGACAAGATCCGTGTCCTGCCGCGGATCACGCTGCTGCACGACGATCCGCCCCGGCACACCCACCTCCGCAGGCTCGTCAGCCGCTCGTTCACGCCGCGGCGCATTGCAGAGCTTGAGCCGTGGATTGGCCGCCTCGCCGCCTCGCTGCTCGAAGCGACGGGCGACGGGCCGTCAGACCTCATGGGCGCCTACGCGATGCCCCTGCCGATGATGGTGATCGCCACCCTGCTCGGTATCCCGGCGGAGCGCTATGTGCAATTTCGGAGCTGGTCCGAGTCCGTGATGTCCTACAGCAGTGTCCCGGCGGAGGAGCGCGCGAGCCGCGGCAAGGCGATGGTCGACTTCTTCGCGGCGGAGCTCGAGGCGCGACGGCGCGCGCCGTCAGGCGATCTCATCTCGGCGCTCGTCGAGGCCGAGATCGACGGCGCGCGCCTCGACACGCCCGAGGCGGTCGGCTTCTGCGTCGGCCTGCTCGTCGCCGGCAACGACACCACGACGAACCTCATCGGCAACATGGCGCACCTCCTGTCCGAGCGACCCGAGCTCTACCGGCGCGCGCAGCAGGACCGGAGTCTGGTGGAGCCCATCATCGAGGAGACGCTGCGCCATTCGAGCCCGGTGCAGCGCCTCTTGCGCGTCGCCACGCGGCCGGTGGACGTGAGCGGCGTGACGATACCGGCCGGGCACCTCGTCGACGTCGTGTTCGGCGCGGCGAACCGGGATCCGGCCGTCTTCGAGGAGCCGGACGCGTTCCGGCTCGACCGGTCTCCGCTGGAGCACCTGGCGTTCGGGCAGGGGACCCATTTCTGCATCGGCGCGGCGCTGGCGCGGATGGAGGCGCGGATCGCCCTGAACGCGCTCCTCGACTGCTATGAATCCATCGCGCCCGGCGAGGCGCCTCCGCTGCGGCAGACGCGGGCGATGATGCCGCTCGGGTTCGAGTCGCTCCCGCTCGTGCTGCGCCGGCGGGCCGCCCGCACGTAGTGCTGCATCGCTCGAGTTGATCCCTGGTTGGGCGGGAGGTCGTGCCGGGCTGCCCGACCCCCTCCACGGGGGGTTACCGGAAGCGCAGAACCAGGGACGAGCTGGGCCTGTTCGCCGGCGCGGAGGAGCGGACGACGGAGAGGCCGGCAACCTCAATCGCTTCGCGGGACACGGGCGGCTGGCTCCTCGTCCGGCGCGCCCCAACGCGGGCCCGACCGGCCACCTTCGGGAGCGACATGCAGCCCAATGCATTAGCGCAGCAGCGACATGTAGCCCAATGCATTAGCGCAGCGACGAGGCGCGCCGGCTCGTCACGCGCGCGGGAGGAACGTCACCTTGCCGGTCTCGAGGGCGTACTCGGCGCCCACGATCAGCATGCCTTCCTCGGCGCACAGCCGCTCGAGAAGCCGGCTGCCGTGCCGGAGGTGATCGCACGAGTTGCGCACGTTGGCGCGCACCGCCTCGCGCAGGAGAACGTTCCTGTCGGCGTGGCGGCCGGCAGCGCTCACCACCGTCTCGACGGGAGCTCGGCAGCGCTCGACGATATCGCGGATGTTGTCGGTGAGGTGGCCGCCGTGGTCCTCGTCGAGCAGCTCGCTCAGCGTCGCCTCGATGGCGCCGCAACGCGAGTGGCCCATCACCACGGCAAGGCGGGTCCCGAAGGCGGCGGCGGCGAACTCCACGCTGCCCACGAGCGAGGGCGCCACCACGTTGCCCGCGACCCGGATGACGAACAGGTCCCCGAGCCCCTGGTCGAAGAGGAGCTCCGCCGGCGCCCGCGAGTCCGAGCAGCTGAGGATGATGGCGAAGGGCTGCTGCCCCTCCACGAGGGCGGCCCGCGCCCGCGCTCCCATCATGACGTGCTCGCCGCGGATGTTGTCCATGAAGCGCCGGTTGCCCTCGATCAGGCGTTCCAGCGCCTGATCGGCCGGCACGACGGGAGAGGCGGGCGGCGCGTTGCTGGGTTCCATGGTGGCCGGTCACGGTGGGGGACCGGGCCGCGGGCGTCAATGGGTGAATATTCCACCTTACATGTGAGCCGCCGGGCTCATGGCCCACGGCTCATCGCTCACCCGGCGCCACCGCCGCGCCGTCGCCGCCGCGCCCGCATCGCGAGCGCCGCGAGCGCCGCGGCGGCCCCGAGCGCGCCCAGCGGCCCGCGCGGCGCGCCCCCCGGGATCGCGCACCCGCAGCCTTCAGCTGCCGGCTCCTTCTCCAGATCGACCACCACGCTGACCTGGTCGGTCGCCTCCAGGATCCCGTCGCTGACCGTCACCTCGAACGCCAGGGTCGTCGTCGCGACGACCTCGGGCGCCACGAAGGTCGCCCGCGCGCCCTCGCCGGTCAGCTCGACCGCGGGCCCCGCCGTCTGCACCCAGGAGAACGTCAGCGCGTCCTCCTCGGGGTCCGAGCTCCCCGAGGCGTCGAGCGTCACGACCTCGCCGATCGCGACCGCCTGGTCCGCCCCCGCGTCGGCCACGGGCCCGCCCTGGCAGGAGGCGGTGTCCTCGACCACCGTCGCGAACGGCCTGTTCTTCAGGCCCGCGAACCCGATGTCGTCGAGCTCCCAGCCGGCGTCGCCCGCGGCCGCGTCCGTGCCGACGCGGAACCGCACCTGCACCGTCTTCCCGGCGAACGCGGTCCCCAGGTCGATCGCCACGTGGTCGACCTCGGGCCACGAGGGGCTCTGGCCGACGAAGGCCCTCCGCCTGCCCAGCGGATTGCCCGACTCGACGGTGACCCTCCCGCTGTAGCCGGGCTGCGCGCGGCTCCCGATGTCCCGCCATGTCGCGCCGCCGTCGGCGCTGATCTCGACCACCGCGCCATCCCAGAACGTCTCGTCGCTCGCCTCGAACTGGTGCCGGTGCGCGAACGTCAGCACGAAGCGCTCGGTGTCGCTGACCTCCAGGGGCGGCGACACCAGCGCCGTGTCGGACACGCTCCCGAGGTTGACGCCGCGCCACACGCGGTTCCGCGCGGTCCCCTCGGCGCGCGACCAGACGAGCTCGCTGGAGAGCCCCTCGACGCGCCAGGTCGTGCGCTGCGCCTCCACGTCGTCGACCGCCGAGGACGCCGGCAGCTCGTCGAAATTCACGCGGCGCACCAGGGCCTCGACCCGCACCGGCGTGCACGCGGCGGCGCTCTTCAGCGTCAGGCTGAGCTCGAGGTCCTCGGCGGGCGCCACGGTCCGGTCGAGCTTCACCGCCACGGTCGCGGTCGCGGTCGCGAACGGCGCGACGTCGCCGAACGACGCGCGCGCGCCGTCCGGGAACGTCACCCCCGCGGAAGGCACCTCGATGGACGCCACCGCCCCGGTCAGGGGCGCCGCGCCGCGGTTGACGATCTCGATCGCGATCGTGCCGGACTCCTCCGCGTCGAGCAGCCCGTCGCGGTCGCAGGAGCCGGCGCTGTCGTCGAGCTCCGCCCGGACCAGCGAGATCTCGGGCTGGACGCCGAAGCTCTCCACGACGCCGGTGAAATCGTGCGAGTCGGCGCGCGGGGACACGGCGCACGTGCCGGCGCCGCGCCGGGCGAACGCCTCCGCCAGCGCGAGGAAGTCGCCCTGATCGCTGGCGAGCGCGGCGGCGAGGAGGGCGTCGCGCTGCTCGGTGTACGTCGGGCTCACCGGCGCGAGCTGCATGCCGGCCACCACGTAATCGCTCATCCGCCGCCGGGTCTGCTCGAACGCGCGCGGCGGGGTCAGGCCGCTGCCGTGCCGGATCAACCCGACGTAGGCCTCGAACAGCATGCTCGCCCAGACCTCTCCCGCGTTGTGCTCCTCGGAGTTGTCGGAGAACGAGGAGCTGAGCGGGTGGTCGGGGAGGCGAGCGCCCTCCGAGATGTGCTTGAACGTCAGCCCGTTCCTGGTGAAGTCGACGGAGTAGGGGGCGCGGCGGATGCCGAAGTAGCTGTCGCCGAGCGCCGCGCTCCCGTAGCTCGAGAGCGGGAAGGCGCCGTCGAGGTCGTCGCCGTCGCGCAGCGCCATGTGCAGGGCGATGAAGTCGCCCCACCCCTCGCTCTGCGCGCCGCACATCTTCGTGCCGCACGCGACCAGACGGAGGTGGATGTAATGGCCCCACTCGTGCGCCACGATGCTGTTGTCGATCGTGCCGTCGCGCTCGACGCCGGGCTCGCGGGTCATGGTGACCGTGAGCGGCGCGTCCGCGGCGGCGAGCGCCGCCTTGAGCGCGCTGCCGTCCTCCTGCGAGATGCTCTGGGCGGGGGTCGTCACCTCGGGCGCCTCGCCCGACAGCCGCGGGGCCCCGTCGCTCTCGCGGTTGTTGGCGATGATCACGCCGATGGCGCCCGCCGCCTGCGCGCTCTGCGCCTTCTCGGCGAAGGTGCACCCGCCCCGGTCGACGAGGGCGATCTTGCCGGCCACGTCGCTCGTGATCGGCCCGCACGCGTCGCCGCGGGGCTCGGCGCCGTCCTGGGCGAGGGCGAGCTCGCCGGTGACCTCGTAGCGCCGGGGCCCGAACAGGGCGGTGTTCGACGCGTAGCTGGCGTTCTGCGGCGTGACGCTCAGCGAGCGCTGATCCGGCCCGGACCACAGGTACATCTGCATCCGGGGCGACGCGCCGTCGTACGTCGCGTCCATGTTCGCGTTGTCGCGGCTGCCGCCGAGCGCCTCGTCCTGCGCCTCCGCGAGGAGCGGATCGCCGTCGAGGCCGCCCCGGCCGAGGTTGTCGCGCTGGGCGTTGCCCGCGGCCTCGGTGAAGCCGGAGTCGTAGTACCAGTCATGGAGCCAGTTCGTGACGTAGAAGATCTGGGTGACGGCCGCCATGGTCTGCTCGGGCGTGGCGAGCGGCTCGGCGAGCGGGTCATAGATATAGTCGAACGCGCCCGGCCCCGAGAGCTCCGCGCGCGTATCGCCCCTGGAGAACCCGTCGGGCGCGTTGTGGTCCGCGTAGGCGTCGACGTTGTTGCCGCGGGTCGAGGTCGCGCCGGCCGGCAGCCACGGATCGGCCCCGCCGTCGAGGTTCGTGTTGAAGCCATCGATGGAGATGAGGCTCGGCGCCACGAACCGAGGGATCTGGCCGTCGGGCCGCCCGGTCGGGTGCGGCGAGAGATCCGCGAGGGGGCCGTCGAGCGGCCTGTGATCGCCCCCTTGCTCCGCCCAGACCCGGTAATCGAACGCGGCGTGAGAGAGGTTCTCCCGGAAGAGCACCTGCCCGTCGCCGGCCCCGAACACCCAGGCGTACGCCGCGGAGCTCGTGCCGCCGGCGTCGCCCGAGACGAGCTCGACGAAGTAGCCGGCGACGAGCCGGTCGGGCAGCGGAAAGAGCACCTTCCTCACCCGCGCCGGCTGCGTGAAGCGCAGGCTCCCGGCGCGCTGGCGCGCGTGATCGGTGTCCGCGATGTCGAAGCGCCGATATCCGCCCTTCGCCTCGCCGAGCTCGCGGAGGTCGGCCGTCTTGATGTCGACGCGGTGCGCGTCGCGCAGGGCGCGGACGACCGCCTGCGCCGGCGAGCCGGAGAACGCCCGGCCGCGGAGCGAGCCGGCCGCCGGCGAGGCGGCGCCGGGCGGCAGGGGGACGGCCGACGCGTGGAGGTTGCCCGCGAGGGCGACGAGCCCGAGGTCGCGCTTCATGAGCACCTTGAGCCCGCTCCGGAAGACCGGGATCCCGCCGACGTCCTGGCCCAGCGTCACGACGATGCCGCCGCGCCCGGTGTCGTGGACGTGGCGCACAACGGCCGTATCGAGCGCCGCCTGCGGAAGACCGTAGAGGCGCGCGTACCGCTGCACGTACCACCGGGCCGCGGCCTCGGGCGTCGCGTGGGTCGCGGCCGGCGGGCGGTGGCCCGGGGACGTCGCCCATACGAAGGTCGGCACCCCGCGCTGCGGATCGGTCGACGCGACGACGGCGCGCGTCGTCGACGCGCGCTCGTCGACGTCGATGACGCGCGCGCGGCGCGCCGCGCGGACAGGCGGCGCGGGCGGGGCCTTGAAGTAGGCGTCGTAGTTCGGGCGCTCCCGCGCGTGGGCGATGGGGCCTGCGAGCAGCGCGAGCGATAGCGCGGTGTACCGAACTGAGACCTTCATGTTCCTCGATTCTCCGACTCCGAGGGGACGACGCATCACCGGCCGCGCGCGGATAGGCCGCGCGCTTCCTCCCCGGGCGCCTCGCGCCCACCCGTCGAACCCGCGGCGCGAGGCAACCTAGCCCCAGCGTGAGCGCAGGGAAAGCGCGGCGTCCCTCGCTCTGTCCGGCGTCGTAAGGCGCCTCTCATGCGATCTCGTCCGGGCGCTCCGCAGAGCGCGAGTCACGCGGCGCCGAGACCAGAATGGAATAGAGAAGCAATCCTTGTGGGCACATTGCATGAATCCATGAATTGCCGTGTCATGCGTCCTCGCGAGGCGAGCCGAGCGGTTGCCTCGGTCGCCGCGGGGTGGGCAGGAGGGCGGTTGTCGCGCCCGCGATCTGCTCGGGGACCTGGACGGCGTCTGGTCGGCTCGCGCGGCGCGTCGCGCAGCGCCGGGCCCGCGGGGGGGCGGGCTCGCGCGGCGCGTCGCGCAGCGCCGGGCCCGCGGGGGGGCGGGCTCGCGCGGCGCGTCGTGCGGCGCCGGCTCGTGGGTGCGAGCTCGTGTGGCGCGGGCTCATGCAGGGCTGGCGCCGCGAGCCAGCTCACGCGCGGGGTGCCGGTATGACGAAGCGCTGACATGGCGCCCGGCCCCCGGGGATTATCTTCGCAAAGCCAACGTGACCCACGCCTTGCACGTCGAGACCAAGCTCGTCTCCGAGGAGCTCTGCGTACTGCTGCGTCAGGTCGATCCCGCCGTCTTCGTCTTCCATGACGAACCCGAGGTTCGCGCCCGGGTCGAACGGGTGGCGTCGCGGCTCCGCGAGCTCGTCGTGGCGGCCGAGCGCGACGATGCCGGGGGCAGGATCGAGCGGCTCCGCGAGCGGCTCCGCGCGCTGCTCGCGGCGGTCGAGCGGGCGACCCCGACCGGCACACCCTCGCCCAAGGCGGCGTGGATTGCGTTCCAGCGAGAGGTGCAGCCTGCCTACGAGTCGCTGCTGCTGACGCTGCGCGGCGTGGTCGCCGCGCCGCCGAGCGTCAGGCCGACGAACCATGCGCGCAGCCTGTGGCACGTGGGCTCGGGGCTCTCGGTGCTCGGGCTGATCCAGCTCCTGCCGGAGCGCGGCTGGCTCGTGGCCGCGAGCGGCGCGTTCGTCGTGGCGGTGTGGTCGATGGAGATCGCCCGCCGGGTCAGCGAGCGGGTCAATGAGCGGCTGATGGGGGTCTTCCGGCTCGTGGCGCACCCGCACGAGCGCTACCGGGTGAACTCGTCGACCTGGTACGTGACAGCGCTCTTCTTGCTGGCGCTGTTCGGGACGCGGCTGAGCCAGTCGCTCGCCGTGGTGGTGCTGGCGGTGGCCGACCCGGCGGCGGCGCTCATCGGCCGCCGCTTCGGCCGCACGCGGCTGCGCGACGGCCGCTCGCTGGAGGGCACGCTCGCCTTCTTCGCGGCGGGCGCGCTGAGCGCCCTCGCCGTGATGTGGGCGCTCGGCCCGGCGTCGCTCTCCTCGCGGCTCCTCCTGGCCGCCGTCGCGGGCCTGGCCGGGGCGGCGACCGAGCTGTTCTCCACGCGGATGGACGACAACTTCACGATCCCGGTCGCCGTGGCGGCCGCGGTGACGGTCGCCGGCGCGGGCTGACGTCAACTGACGTTATCTGACGTCAGTTGACGTCAGTTGACATCAGATAACGTCAGGCGCCATCTCGCCGCCGATCTCCAGCGCGAGGCGAGCGAGGTACTGTCTCATGAACTCCGCGCGTCGCGCGCCCTCGCGGCGCCCTGCGGCCGTCGTGAGGCTCTCGGCGGTCTTGAACAGCTTCACGTGGAAGTGGTCGATCGCGTTCACCCGGTCGTCCCACGGCCTCCGCTCGGCGAACGGATCCCCGGGATCGTAGAACCGCACGCCGAGCAGGCCGCCCACGGCGAAGCAGCGGGCGATCCCGATCGCGCCCAGGCCGTCGAGGCGGTCGGCGTCCTGGACCACCCTGGCCTCGAGGGTCGTCGGCTCGATCCCCGCGCTGTAGCTGTGGCTCTCGATGGCGTGGGCGATGTCGGGGAGGAACGCCTCGGGGTACTCCACGCTCCGCAGGAAGCAGAGCGCCTCCTCCGCGGAGAGCCGCGACGCCTGGGAGCGCCTGGGGTCGTTCTTGGGGACGTTGACGAGATCGTGCAGCCACGCCGCGGGGACGACGATCTCGAGCCTTGCCCCTTCGTCCGCCGCGAGCGCCTTGGCCGTGGCGACCACCCTCGCGAAGTGCGCCAGATCATGGGCCGGATCCTTGCCGAGGTCGGTCGCCTCGAGCTTCTTTGCGAAGAGCGCTTCCCAGTCCTTCATCTCCCGCCTCATAGACGCGGACCCCGACCCGCGCAACGGCGCTGCGCGGCGCCCGCATTCTCATGGGCACCTGCCACTACGCCCTCGACGGGTCACGTCACCGATAGGGATCGAGCTCCAAAGTGTTTGAGCGCCGAGGCCCTGGGCTGCGCTTGCCCGTCGGCGTCCTTGATGTCGAGAGCGACCACGTTGAAGGTGTGCGTGACAGGGATCTCCTGACCATCGACGCTGTATTTCACGCTGATCGTGGCGCGCCCGTCGCGCTGCGCGGCGGCCCTGACGATCGCGTCCGCGCGATCGGCGTTGACTTCGTAAAGGGGCGCGCCTCCCGATTTCGCCCAGGCGTACTCCCCATCTTCCCGCGGCGGGGTGAGCACGGCCCGGAATGCGCGCTGCTGCCCGGTGAGGACATGGACGTTGGCCGGGCTCTCTCCGTCGCCGTCCTTGATGACGAGGTTGACGACGGTGACGTCGTGCCTGGCTCGCGCGGTCCTGCCGCCGAGCTTGAAGGCGACCTCGATCGTCTCGACATCGGCAGCCTCTCGCCCCGCGGTGAGTGTTGCCGTCTCTTTGCTCGAGTGGAGGGTGAGCTTGCTCTCCGGGGTCACGCAATTCCACTCGAACGTCCCCCCTTTGACGTCGAGCGTCGGCACCGCCTTGTACTTCCGCTGCGCGCCGGCGAGCACGAAGTGCTTCGCCGCCGCCGCTCCGTCCTCGTGCTTGACGGCGACGCCGACGAAGACGATCTTCCCCGTGGCCGTGAGCGGCTGGATGGCGTTCTCGTGCGCGCAGGTGATCTCGACGTCGACCTCGCCGTGCTGGGTCGCCCGGATCGTGACCTTCTTCTGGTTGTCCGGGTGGACGATGGTGGCGCCGTTGCTCTCGGTCTCCCACGTGAACCGGCTCCCGTTCGGCGCGCCCTGCACCGTGAAAGAGGCCGTCGTGCCTCGCTCCGTGTCGACGGCGGCATGCGTCATCTCGGGTTCCACCCAGATGTCGGTCACAGCCATCTGGATCTGCCTGGTCGTGGTCTGCCCGTCGAGCGTGGTGGCGAGCGTGAGCGACGCCGGCGCCTCCTTGGTGGTCTTCGCCGTCCCCGCGAGCTCGACGCTGGCCTCGCCGCCCGCTCCCACGACGACGAGCGGGCCGCCCGCAGTCCAGGCGTATCCCTCCAGCGCGACCGCCGGCTTCGGGACGGCCTTGCCTGTGTGCCTCATGTACCGCAGCACCGAGGCCGGCGGCGCGGCGCGACCGTCGCCGCCCTTGATGGCCACGTCCACGATCGTGAAATCGTGGTGGACGGTGGCCATCTGATCCCGGGGCTCGAGATCGAGCATGGCTGTCACCTGGATCTTCGCGACGCCCGCGTCGCCCGGATCGATCGTCGCCACGTCCGTGCGCACCGTGCTGTGGTCGATCCCGTACCTCTGCGCCCCTGCCGATTTCCAGTGGAACTTTGTCCCCGGCCCGGCCGGCTCGAAGACGGCAGCGAACCGCCGCGGCGCGTCCACCTCGCCGAGGAGGGCGTGCTTCTTCGCATCACCCTGCTTGTCGTCGTCCTTGATGCGGAGCTGGACGATGGTCACGTTGAGCTTCGTGTCGACGCTGCGGCCGCCGTCCGTGAAGCGCACGCGGAGCTTCACGACGCCGGCGCCGTCCCCCGCGACCTTGACCGTGGCGGTGTCTCCGGCGCTGCGGATGTCGGCGAGCGCCGCCGGATCGTCTGCAGTCCAAACAAACTGGCCGCCGCCGATCGCCGGCGTCAGCACGGCCTTGTAGGTGCGCTTGTTCTGCGCGAGCACCCAGGGAACCGGATCCGAGCCGTCCTGGGCCTTGATCTCGATCTTCAACGGGACCACGTCCACGTCGCCGCTGACGGCGCCGGGCGCGTTGACGTAGTAGGTGCCGGTCGCCGCGAGCGAGAACGTCAGCGTGACCTTCCCGACGACGAGCGGCTCCACGTAGAGGGGCACGTTGCCGTTCCAGTGCCTGGGGTGCACGGCCGCGCCGGACACGAGCTGGTTGCCGCCGGCCAGCGCGTCGTACACCTGCGCGAGGGCTGTGTTCCACGTGAGCGTCGCTTGCCCGTCGAAGCGCGCCGGATCGACCGAGAGGTCGACCTGCGCGCGCGACGGCGTCGAGCCCCCATCCCAGTAGACGAGCTGGGGGTGCTGGACCTGAATTTGCGGCGTCGCGTGCTGGGTGCAGCGGCGGTACGCCATCTGCGCGAGCCACCAGCCGCTCTCGACCGCCTGCCAGAGTTGATCGCGCGCGCCGCCGATCAGCTGGCTCACGGAGCGCCTCCGTCGAAGCGCCGGGACGCCTCGTTGCAGAGGGCGCTGATCCGCGTGCCCGGACCCGCGTGCGCGTCCAGCGCAGGATGAGGCCCGTCGATCGTCGGGGAGGGCGCGTCAGGACGCCGTCACCGGCGTACCTCGAATTGCCCCAGCGGGTGCGCCACGCCGTTGACCATCACATCGATGCTGTGGCGACCGGGATAGTGACGGCGGGTCGTCATCTCCTCGAAGGAGACCTTGCCGGCTATCTCGGCTCGACCCGACGGAGGCAGGACGAGCTTCCGCAGCTTGAAGACCTTTGGCCGCGTCGAGCCGTTCGCCTTCACGAAGTGCACGGCGCAGTCGACGATCAGCTCCTGGTCGCGCGGGGCCGTCGACGCGAGCTCGAACGAGAACCGGAGCTCTCCGCCGAGCTCCACCGATCGCGGGGACAGCGACGCCGAAGCGATCGCGACGCTCGGCGCCGCGCCGAAGCCGAGCGCGTCGAGCGCGCCGCGATCACCCTTCTTGACGAGCGAGCGCAGCGCGTGGCGCACGATCCATTGCCGCCCGGGCGGCGCGCCCTCGAGCCAGCGCCGGCAGAGGCTCGCCGCGATGTCCGGGTGGTCCTTGCCGATGTCATTGATGTTGTTCGCGACGGAGCGCTGCACGTAGCGCTCCGGATCGTCCTTCAGGAGCTCGAGCAGCTCGATGACCGGCCCTGGATCCTGCTGGAAAGCGCGGAGCCGCGGGGCCCACGGCAGCCGTGGGCGCGTCCCCTCGGAGACGAGCCGCCGGACATGGACGTTCGGGTCGGCGGCCCACGTGCGGAGCCGGCGGAGCGTCGCGTCGGGGTACCTCGTCAGGAACGCGCGGATGCTGAACTCGGCGGAGAACCGCTTCGTCAGCTCGACTTGCGCGGTCATCGCGTCCTCGAAGTGATCGAGACCGCGCTTCGCCACATAGAACACGTGAGGCATGTACTGCAGCGGCGCGAGGCCG
Organism: Sorangium sp. So ce281; assembly: GCF_051527395.1. NCBI lineage: Bacteria > Pseudomonadati > Myxococcota > Polyangiales > Polyangiaceae > Sorangium > Sorangium sp. So ce281. The sequence goes on along the minus strand of NZ_CP150322.1, from coordinate 6,099,118 downwards.
AACGCGTCGCTCCGACCAAGCTCGGGCCCGAGGGAGGCGACGATCACCCGAGCTGCCTCCGGAAAGGGCTGCGGCAGGTGGTGGTGCATGACGTCCGCGATGTGGGAGGCGCGGCCGGTGAGCTCCAGATCGGAGAGGCCCGCCAGGCAGTCGCGGGCGAAGCCGCGCTCGTCGAGGCCAGGGTGCGCCGAGCGGAGGTTGCGGGCGATCGAGCGGACGCACCGCTCGTCGAAGAGGTCCTTCAGCCGGTCGGCCATGGGTACCTGCCGGTGAGGATGCCGAGGCCGATTGGCCAGGTGTTCGCCACGTTGGACATGGGCGTTGACTAGCGCGAGACCCTGACAGATTCTGTCACCATATGTCGCGCGCCGTCCGGGTCATGGAGCTCTCCGACCTGCTTCGCGCGCGGGGAGCGACGACGGTCGGCGAGCTGGCCGCGACGCTCGGGGTCAGCGCCCGCACCGTGCGCAGGGACCTCGCGACGCTGAGGGAGCGCGGCCTCCACATCGAGGGCGAGGCCGGCCCCGGCGGGGGGATCCGGCTCGATGCCGGCCGGGGCGTCACCGCCGTGCACCTCTCGGTCGCGGAGATCGTGACGCTCTGGCTCTCCGCGCGCCTCTCCCAGGCTGCGAGCGACCTTCCGTGGAGCGACGCCGCCAGCTCCGCGCTGGCCAAGCTGCTCGGCAGCCTTCCTCCTGAACGAGCGCGAGAGCTGCGCGCCCTCTGCCGCAGGGTCATCGTCGGCGAGCCTGCGAGCGGGCCAGTGCGCGCCGGCGCCGGGGCGCCCCCCGCAGAGCTGGTGAGGCTCTTCGAGGAGTCGTTCTCCTCCGGCGTCGGCCTCGGGTTCGACTACCAAGACCGCGAGGGGAGGGCGTCGAGGCGACGCGTGGAGCCGCACGGCCTCCTGATCCAGAGCCCTGTCTGGTACGTGCTCGCCCTGGACACGGGGAAGAACGAGCCGCGAATGTTCAGGATGGATCGCATCTCGACACCCCGCGTCCTGCGGGAGATCGCGTTTCGCCCGAACGCCGACGTCATCTGGGCCCTCTTGCCGGACGAATGCGCGTGGCGACCGCTCCTCGGCGAACGACCGTGAATATCGGCCAAAACGGACGGACATCCGTCAGGCTCCGGTGCTGTGCCCACCACGGTTCGACCCAGCGGAGCCTGGGACGCACGGTGTCGTAGGGTTGCGCGCATCGGCTCTGCCTGATAGCTTAGGTTTGATACAACACACGACATCCTGGCGAGTGACCAGAACGAAGCGCGACGTCCGGTACACGGGGTGTGTGCTCGATTCCGGGCGATTGCAGAGAGAGAGCTCCCGCCGAGCAGTGACCAGCGATCGATGATCGATGATCGATGATCGATGGCGCACGGCCCACATGCCCCATGAGGCCGTGCTCGCCTGCGTGCGGTGGCCGGTGGCGCACGGGTAGATACGGGCTTCGTGCTCGCCGAGGTTGTCGATGCATGCCTCTCGTCGCTGGATGGCCCCCCATCCAGTCGACGAGCGAGGGCCATCGTGTTTGATGGCCATTCTCGAGGACTCGAACAAGGAGCTTGAATGAACCGTTCAGCCGCGAGGTGGGCGTCCATCTCCTTCGCTGCCCTGACTGCCTCTCTGCTCGGAGGTCCAGCCTCCGCGCACGTGCCGGAAGCGCAGGGCGATCCGCCGGACAGGGACGCGGTCCTCGACTGGAACGCCGTCGCTCTGGACGCGGTCGCAGAGGACTCCTCCCGCGCACGCGGGCGGGACCAGCGCGGGCCGACGCGCGTCTCACGGGCCCTCGCGATCGTTCATGCGGCGATCTTCGACGCCGTGAACTCGATCGTCCCGAGGTACGAGCCGTATTCCATCTTCCTCGACATGCCGGATGCATCCATCGACGCGGCGGTGGCCACGGCAGCTCACCGCACGCTGACGGCGTTGTTCCCGAGCCAGAGGGCGCTGCTCGACGGGAGGCTCCGCGAGTACCTGGCGGAGATCCCCGAGAGCGACGCCAGGGAGGACGGTCGCGCGCTGGGCGGCGCTGTCGCCGACGAGATCCTCGCGGAGCGGGAGAACGACAGGTCAGACGCCCCGATGCCTTACACCCCGGACATCGCCCCCGGCCGGCATCGCGTCGATCCGCTCTACCCTGAACAGGGGTACCTGACCCCGAGGTGGGGGAGGGTTCGGCCGTTCGCCATCGAGAGCGGCGCCGAGTTCCGGTCTCCGCCGCCGCCGCCGCTGTGGAGCCTGGAGTACGCGTTGAGCTTCTATGAGGTCTTCCTGCTGGGTGGCGACGGCCAGCGCACCCCGACCGCGCGCACGCCGGAACAGACCGTCATCGGGATCTTCTGGTCGTACGACTCCGCCCCGCGCATCGGGGAGCCGCCCCGGCTCTACAACCAGATCGCGCGGGTCCTCGCGGTCAAGGAGTGCAACTCGGAGATCGAGAACGCTCGTTACTTTGCGCTCGTCAACGTCGCGCTGGCCGACGCCGCCATCGCCACGTGGGAGACGAAATACCACTACGAGTTCTGGCGGCCCATCGTCGCGATCCGTCGGGCCGACAGGGATCGCAACTCGCTCACGATAGCTGACAGGAGGTGGACGCCCCTCGGATCCCCCGGCAGCAACCAGGGCCCGCCGCGCATGACACCAGCGTTCCCGGCGTACACCTCCGGGCACGCGAGCTTCGGGGCTGCCATGTTCCAGGTGTTGACCCGATATTATGGGACGGATCGTATCCCCTTCTGCTTCGTGTCCGACGAGTACAACGGAGTAACGACGGACGAGCGGGGCAATGTCCGCCCCGAGATCACGCGCTGCTATTCCAGCTTCGAGCAGGCGTCCCGGGAGAACACGGTCAGCCGCATCTACCTGGGCGTCCACTGGAGGTTCGATGGAGTGCAGGGGATCCGTCAGGGCAAGCGCGTCGGAGACGCCGTCTTCGACAGGATCCTCCGGCCGCTTCCTTGACGAGTTCGTCAACGAGCCGCTCGATCCATCGAGCGGAGATCCGTCGCCTCATGGCGGGTCTCCCCGGCCCCGGCCAGCCCCTCAGTTCATGAGCCGGGAGCGAGCGGGCGCCCACCGCTCTGCCGCGACGCGCTCCTCGACGCTCATGCAGCGACGATGCTCCCCGGCCAGCGCGGGCGCAAGGGCCTCGACGGCGTCGTCTCGGCGCCTCGCCCGCTCGACCCCGCGCCTGGGCTGACTGGGACGGGCCCTTGCTCCGCTGGTGGAGGAGGAGCTGTGTCCGGTTCATCCGCTTGATGCGGAGCATCCCGGCCGCGCGCGGGGACAGGGAGCGCGCGGCCGGCAGGCGGAGCGTCAGGCCGTCGGGTGAATCTCCGCGCCCGTGGCGCGGTGGGGAGGCGCCGCCGCGAGCTGGTTGATGTGCACGTGCTGGCTCGGGACGGGGAGCCCCAGCTTGCCGAGCTCCTCGCGGATGATCTTGGTCGTGGCGAAGTAGACGTCCCAGTAGTGATCGGTATGGCAGAAGGGCCGCACCGCCAGCACGGGCCCGGCGAGCGTGAAGTCCAGGATCTCGACGGTGGGCGCAGGGGTCTTCGCGACGTTGGGGATGAGCGCGAGGTGCGCCTTGAGCCGCGTGATCGCCGCCTCGTGATCCGCGCCGTGGGCGAGCTGTGCGGTGCAGTCGACGCGGCGGACCGGGTTCGTGCTGAAGTTCTGGATCGTGTCGCTGAAGATCTTGTTGTTGCCCATGATGGTGCGGACGTTGTCGGGCGTGTCGAGGGTGGTCGCGAACAGACCGATCGAGTGGACGGTGCCCGTCACGCCGCCGATCGTCACGAAATCCCCGGTCTTGAAGGGGCGCAGGAGGATCATGAAGATGCCGGCCGCGAGGTTCGACAGGAGGCCGGACCATGCCATGCCGACGGCGATGCCGATCGCGGCGAGCAGGCTGGCGAAGGTGGTGGTCTCGACGCCGAAGACGCTGAGTACGGCGATGACGAGCAGGATGTTCAGCAGCACGGACGCCGCCGACTCCAGGTAATGAGCCAGCGTCGAGTCGAGCTTCTTCAGCGCGGAGCTGCGCTGCATCATCGACAGGAGCCCCCGGATGATCACGCGGCCGATGACCCAGACCAGGATCGCGCCCACGATCTTCCCGCCGACGCTCACCCCGAGCGCTACCCCCATGTCCATGTACCGCTGAACCCTCTCGTCCATCTCAAGCCTCCTGGCGACGTGTGCGCCGCTCGCGGGGGCCCCCGTGCAAGGTGCATGCGCGACGCGCCTTGCTGGATTTGCCCCTTGGCGGCCAGCCTTATCACACCGGCGGGCCGCTCCGCGAGGGGCGTGACCGAGATTTTCGAGCCTCAGCGCTGCGGCCTGCGGACATCAGGTGGCCGCGGAGCGGATACCTCGTTGTAGCGAAGGAGCAACGGGCGGCGGGGCCGCGCGCGGCGTGCGGCCGCGATCGAGCGGCCGACGTGCAAGGGCACAGGAGCGAGCGAGCGCGCCAGGCAGGCGTGTCCAGCCAAGGCGATGGCCGAGGCGATCTTCGTCGCCGCCGAGGTGATGCTCGACGGCGGAAAGCGGACGCGGGCCAGCGGCGTGGGCGGCGTACGGGGCTGTGAACCGGCTCAATGAAGACTATGTCCGAAGGCTCTCGGGTTGATCGGGAATTTCAAGCCGATGACCAGCCCGTACTCCGTGCCGTACGAAGGCCTCGTCGCGCCAACTCCCCCGTCGAACGGAAGGGCGAGTCGAAAGCCCGCGTAGGCGACGGGGATCGCGATGAAGGGGACGATCTGCGCCCCATACGTTCGGGCGTTCGACCGGCCCGCGCCCTCGGTATACATCGAGAGCTCGGCGCCGACCGGGCCGAACCCACCCTGGAAACCGAGCGCCAACCTCTCGTGGACCGGTCGGTCGGCGACGAGCTGCGCCTGCGCAACGGCGCCTATCCAGGCGAACGAGCGTTGTCCGTACCACGCGAGGCTGCCCTCGACGCCGGCGCCCACGGCGTCATCGGCGTTCTCGCGGCCAGTATAGCTGAAGAGGCCGCCCACGCTCACGACCGGGTCGCCAGGGCGCCCCACATTGGGCCAGCCTTCCCGGGGAACCACCGCGGGGGGAGGGCTCCCCGCGGGGGACACGCCGTCCGCCTGCGCCGATGCAGCGCCGACGAGAAGGCAAGCGCCGACGAGAACCGCTGTGACCGCCGAGTGGCTCATGCGCCTGGGATCTAGCCCATGTGACTCGGCCAGTCACGATGCAGGCGCAGGCGAGCGGAAGACGCGCTCCGGGAGCGCTGCGCTAGGCTCCCCTGCGATGGTGCAGCTCTCGCGCGCGGAGCAGGTCGCGGCGCTCGCGCGCGTGATCGCCGCGCTCGACGCCCGGCCGGCGCCGCATTTCGACGCCTTCGCGGCCCTGTTCCACGGGCATGGCCGCCTCCGCGAGGACGACGGGCGCATGTTCAGTATCGACGCGCCACGCGCGCCGGGTTGCAATCGCGGCGAATTCACAGAGGGGTGACGAAGATGCTCATCGACGAGCGACCGAGCCATTATCAGGGCGACCTTTCGTGGAACAGCCTCAAGCAGCTCATTGAAGGTTACGACGACAACGAGTTCCAGGGGCTCGTGCAGGGGCCGGAGGGCTACGCCATCAAGGTCGTACGCGGAGCGCACAGCGGGAGTTTCTATCCGTATTACGGATCGGACTACTATTTCGATTTCACGGCCACCCACGCGCTTGGCGAGAGCGGCACACATCACGCGATCCTGGACGAGAGCGGAACAAGGGTCCTGGGAATCGAGCCGCCGCTGTGACGGAACGATCTCTGCCGCACACCGAGGGTGCCCGTCCAGCCCGAGCCATCACGCGTCAACTGCGGTGACCTCAGCGTAGCAACCCCAGCTCTTTTCCAGACACCATGATGGGGGTGCTCAGGAGGGGAGCGGAGGCCGCGCAGGAGGGCGCCGGGCCCGCGCAGCCGGGGACGATCTCGGTCGAGTCCAGCGCTACGTCGCGAGCGACAGGTCGCGCACGTACTCGGCGAGCGCCCGCTCCGCGCTGGCCACCGCCTCCCGCGTGCCCGGGAGCTTCGCCGACACCGCCGCGATCCGGTCTTCCTGCTCGCCCAGCGCCTTGAGGTAGCGCTCGTGGAGCCCGCTCCCCGGGGGCACGGCCTTGAGGTTGTCGCGCACGCGCGCCTGCTCGGCGCGTAGCGCCTCGATCTCGGACTTGAGGGCCGAGAGCGCGCGCTGCCGCTCGGCGACCGCGGCCTTGAGCTCCGCGAGCCGCGCGAGCGCCGCGCGCAGCGCCTCGGGGATCTCGCGCGACGACAGGACCACCTCGATCTGCTCGCCGGAGAGGCCCGTGAGCGCCACCGTGTGGGAGATGGGCTGCTCCAGCGCCACGGTCACGCGCGCCGTCTCGCCCGCGGCGACCTCGCGCCGGACGCGGTAGCGATCGCGCGTCGCCTCGACGCCTTCCCTGGGCTCGGCGAGCTCCCAGCCGGCGATGCGCGGGTGCTCGATGAGCAGGACGCGCGGCTCGCGCGCCGCGCCCACGATCGTGTAGACCGTCACCTTGCGGGCGGTCCTGACGATCTCGAGCATGCCGCCCTGGATCTTGGCGCGCGAGAACACCTCCTCGCCCCGCTCCTCGCGGTCGATTCGCACCTTCCGGTCCACGGCGAAGCTCACGATCCGCGATTCTCCCGGCGGCAGCGGCGAGAGGCGCGCGTCGCCGACGTAGGTGACGACCCCCCGGCTCGATCGCTCGTAGACCGTGATCGCGCCGGCCGGGAGGGTCGTGTCGCCGTCGTTCCTCAGGCGGATCGAGGCGAGCGGGCTGCGCGCGCTCGCCTCCGGCTGATAGAGCCACAGCCGCTCTGCCGGGATCTCGCGCTGGACGATCGGCAGGAGCGCCGTCTGCCCGCTCGCGATCGTGAGCGGCGCCGGGAAGTGGAACACGACCTGCGTCGCCGCCTCCGCGGGCTCCGGCTCGACCTTCTCCGACGGCACGGTGACCGCCGCGGCGGGCGCGCGGGCCTCGTCGGTGCCCCCGCCGGCGCGGTAGCCCATGCGCCGCGCCGCCCTGGCCGCGAGCCCCGCGGCGCCCTCGTCGAGCCGCGGCAGCACGCGCTCGGCGACGTCGACGGGCACCTCCGGCCGGGCCACATAATAGATCTCGTAGAGCGCCTGGCGGAACGTCACCGGGTCTCCCGACACCAGGGTGAAATCCACGCTCTGCCAGTCGCTGCCGCTCTGGTTCTCGACGACGGCCCACCCGGCGAGCGCCCCGGTCTTCGTCTGCGCGTCCTCCGGCACCGTGAGCCGGTACGTCGTCTTCCAGAGCGGCACCTCGATGACGTAGGCCACGCGGACCACCCGCTCGCCCTCGCCGGCCGTGCGCACGACGAGCTCGCGGCGGTTGCGCTCCCGCCGGCTCGAGAGCCCGACCAGCGCCGCGCCGACCTGCTGCCGCAGCCGCTCCTCGACGAGCTCCACGCTCTCGAGCTCCTCCAGGACGACCTGCTTCAGCGCGCCCTCCGACATCAGCGCGAGCCGGTGCCGGTCCTCCGAGCCGCCGTGCGGCAGCGCCGCCTGCGCCGTGGTGACCGCGACGATCCGCCCGGCGATGGCCCCTTGCACCCCTCGCGTCCGCACCTCGGCGCCGCGGAGCGCGTTCAGCAGGGCGGCCTCGGACTCGAGCGCGCCCTCGTCGAACGGGAGCTCGCGGAACAGGTCGCGCAGCGGCTCCCTCCCGGGAAGCGTGATATTCCCCGTCACGCCGCGATCGTCATAGACCACGATGCTCTTCAATACATCGTCGACCTGATCGAGCCGCACCTCGAGCCGGAGCTCGGCGTCGCCGCGCACGCGCGCCTCGTGCTCGAAATATCCGACTCCGCCCGTCGAGAGCACCACCCGCCTTAGCAGCAGCGCGTCCGACGCGGCCCCCGATCGGGCCGGATCCATCGCGGCGGCCCGCAGCGTCGCCGTGGTCCTCAATCCATGGTTCATCGTCGCCTCCCCCGGCGGAGGCGTGCGATGGCCCCGCCCTGGGGGTGTCCATAACGCCCCTCCGGGGGGCGTCAACGACGGTGGCTGGCCGGGAGATCGGGCGCGGCGCCGCGCGTCAGCCGCGCAGCGAGGCCTCGAGCTGCTTCACGACCGCGAGCGCCTCGTCGACGTGGCGGGTCGCGCGGAGCTGGGAGGAGAATGCATGTCGAACGATGCCGTCGCGATCGATGACGAACGTCACGCGGCCCGGGAGGAGGCCGAAGAGCGACTTGACGCCGTAGCGCGCGGCGGTCTGCCCGCCAGGGTCGCTGAGCAGCGTCATGGGCAGGCGGTATTTGTCGGCGAATTGCTGGTGGGACCCGGCCGAGTCGGCGCTCACGCCGAGGACCTCGGCGCCCGCCTCCGCGAACGCATCGTAATGGTCGCGGAACGCGCACGACTCCGCCGTGCACCCAGGGGTGTCGTCCTTGGGATAGAAGAACAGGACAACGGTCTTCTTGCCCCGGAAGTCGGAGAGCTTGACCGTCTCCTGCTTCTGCGATTGCAGGCCGAAATCAGGGGCTGTCTCACCGACCGACAGGGTGGATTTGCCGAGCATGGTGCGTCTTCTACCCGATGCGCCGCGCCGCGTCCAAGGCCCCAGCGGAGCGCGGCGGCTCGCCGGCAGGCGGGGGCGCGGCGAGCCGGGCTCTCCGCAGGTTCCTTCGCGATTTCCCGCCGTGGCGACGCCCGCGCGCCGGACCGGGGAGAACTTGAGTAAGCGGTTATGAAGGCGCGCTGCACGCGTCGGACGCCGGCCGCGGGCCGGCGATCGGGTTACGATGAGCGCCCCATGGCCACCACGTTCGCCGCATTGATCTTTCGACCCGCCGAGATCCCGGACCGCGCGCTGTCCCAGGGCTTTGCCGTGGCGCTCGGTGGCTGGGACGTCGCCTCGCCGCGCCTGTTCATCGCGCCGCTCCCCGGCGTGCCCGGGTACTCGGCGGCGTTCTACGCGAGCGGCGAGCCGGCCGGCGGCGGCGACGAGCTCGACCACCTCTCCGAGCTCTTCGAGGACGAGCTCTCTCCGCCCGTCGCCGTGCTCGACGCTGCCGCCGAGCTCGGCCACCCGGGCGCGACGGTCTTCGCGCTCGTGTTCTCGGAGGACGTCGTCCACGACGACGGCTGGCGCTTCGAGGCGAGCGGGTTCGTCCGCCATTTCGTGAGGGAAGGGGAGGAGGGCGTCGAGGCCGGCGTGGAGGCGCCCGACCGCAGCGAACTCGTCGAGCTCGACGTCGACCTGCCGGAGGGCGCGACCGCGCAGGGGGACCGCGACGCCACGGATCGAGCGATCCGGCCGCACCGCGGCTCGACGTTCCTCGCCGCCGAGCTGGGCGCCCCGGTGCTGGGCGCGCTCATGGGTGCCCTCTTCGCGCCCGAGCGCCGCGTCGCCGTGCGCCTCGTCGAGCCGGGGCCGGGGTCGATCGCCGACGAGGTCGCGCGGCTCAACCGGGTGCTCCGGCGCGACGATGGCCGCGGCGCGCCCGCGTCGTCGCCGCCCGTCCGCGGCGTCGCCCCGCCGGCGACGTACGCGGCGTTCGCGCGCGCGTACGACTGGGCCGATCCGGCGGATCCGGAGGACCTCTACCGCGAGCTCGCGATCGGCGCCGTCGAGGGCACGCTGTGCTTCCTGCGCGAGGGCGAGCTCCTCGGCCACGACCGCGAGCCGGGCTGGGAGGCGGCGGCGGCGCGGCAGCTCTACCCGATCGCGCGGCTCTCGGGCTCCGCGCTCGGCGGCGGCGCGGCGGCTCGACCCGATCGCGCCATCGTCGCGCTCGGGGCCGACGGCGAGCAGCTCTGGGTCGTCCGCGGCGGCACGAGCGCGGCGCCGGCCGGGCCGACGTTCGGCGAGCTGCTGCGCTACCTCTCGCTGGGATGGTCGCGCCGGAGCGACGCGGAGGAAGACCTCATCGGGGCGCTGATGCTGCGCGCGCGGCTCAGGTCGCTCGGGGGTTGAGCCCGCGCCCCGGCGTGGGATCCGCCTGTCGGGGCGAGGCGCTTTGCCACGCGACGCGCGCGCCTCGGCTCAAAACGACGTGTCGTACGCGTGGTGCCGGTGGGCTTCCGTGTGGAACGACGTCATGTGCGGGTCGTCCAGGACCAGATGGAGCAGGCCGACGTCGCGCTCGCTGCGGGCGAACACGCTCACGAGGATCCCGCCCTGCCGGACGCCGGCCTCGTAGCGTTCCGCCCAGCGCCTCGGGACGCCCGCGGTGAGGAGGATCTCGCGCAGGCCGCCCGTGATCCCGGCGCCGACCGCGCTGGCCACGACCGCGGCCAGCGGCCCGGCGACCACGAACCCGAGGTCGGGGACCACGACGCTCATCGCGACCGCGGCGCCGAACGTGTTCGACGGCGGCGGTACGTCCGGGCTCGGAAAGCACCTGTCGCGCGTCGCCTCGGTCATCAGCAGGCTGACCTCCTGTCGTGTGTAGCCGCAGTCGATGATGCGTTCCGCCGCGGCTTCCGCCTCGTCGTGCGTCTGCACCAGGCCAATTACGAGCTTCTCCATGGAAGAGACCTCCTTCGCGTTGAGCGCGCCCTCGCTCTGGGCCCCGGCGACGGATACCGCACGCTCTGTGCCAATCCGAAATTCTCACGCCTCGATGCGTTCGCGCCGATTTCTGTGCCCCTTCCGCTGGAGGAGCGAGGCGGGATGTCGCAGTGCGCCCCGTGGGCCTCACCTTCCGATGTCGACATCGCCCGTGCCAGCGCGGTTGATTCCATATTTTGCCGTCGAGCGGCGCGAGCGCCCCGTTTCAACGGGCTCCGTCTGACCAGGTCGCCCGAGGCCGCGGCCACGGGCGACCGAGGCGGCTGGAGCGCGACGAGGCCGGAGGCCGCGTCAGAAGCCGATGGTGTCCTCGACCGGCGCGGGCGGCTTCGTCCCGGTCGAGCGGCCGGTCGACGCCTCCCGCGGCGTGGCGCGGCCGCGCCCCTCCGAGGTGCCGCGCGGCGCCGCCGCCGCGCCCGGCCTCCCTGCCGCGCGCGGGCTCACCGTCGCCGCCGGCTGCGCGGTCGCCGCCGGCTGCGCGGTCGCCGCCGGCTGCGCGGTCGCCGCCGTGGCCGCCGGCTGCGCGGTCTCGGCCGCGGGCGTCGCGCTCGCCGGCTCCGCCGGCGCCGGCGCGGCGGCGCTCGCTGGCGTCGGCGCCGCCGGCTGCGCCGGGACGGGCGCGGCCTGCCGGGCCGGCGCCTCCGACGAGGGGGTCACCTCGGCCGTGGGCGATGGCTTCGTTGCCAGGAAGACGACCGCCGCCACGAGCGCTCCGAACGCGAGCGCGGCCGCCAGGATGGCCGGCGCCCACCGCCGGGCCCCGTCCGTCCCCGAGGTCGCCATGCCGGCGAGCGTCCGCCCCGGCGCGCCGTCCGTCGAGAGCCGCGCGCCCGGCGCCGACGACGGCGGCGTGCCGGTCGTCGAGAGCCGCGCGCCCGGCGCCGGCGGCAGCGGCGTCGGCTCCCCGAACAGCACCGGCTGCGACGCGCTCCCGTGGAGGGCTCGCTCCCCCGCGGACGAGGGCTCGGTCGTGAACGCCGTGCGCGCGATCCCGAGGACCGCGCGCTCCAGCGCCTCCGCCATCTGCCGCGCCGACGCGAAGCGCGCCGCGGGATCGTGCGCCAGCGCCTTCTTCATCCAGGCGTCGATCGCCGGAGAGAGCTCCGGCTTCACCTCGCTCGGCGGCGTGAAGATCCCGGTGTGCAGCACCACCGACAGCGCGCCCAGCGTCTCGCCCCGGAACGGGACATGCTCGGTGAGCGCGTGGTAGGCGACCACCGCGAGCCCCCAGAGATCCGCGCGGAAGTCGACGTGCTTCGCGCTGAGCAGCTGCTCGGGGCTCATGTAGAGCGGCGTGCCCAGCACGCTCCCGGTCGACGTCATGCCGAGCTCGCCCTGGACCCGCTTGGCCACCCCGAAATCGAGCACCTTCACGAACAGCTCGCCCTCGACGTCGAGCAGGAAGATGTTGTCCGGCTTGATGTCGCGGTGGACGATCCCGACCTGGTGCGCCCGGCCGAGCGCCTTGGCCGTCTGCGACACGATCGCCGCGACCTCGACGGGCGGCAGCGCGCCCAGCCGCTGCATGCGGCTCTTGAGGTCCTCGCCCTCGAGCAGCTCCATCACGATGAACGGCACCCCGTCCGGCGTGACGCCGTGGTCGAAGACCTGCGCGACGTGCGGGCTCTTGATCTGCGCGGCCGCCATCGCCTCCCGCCGGAAGCGCTCCACGAAGCCGCTCTGGTCCGCGTAGGCCGGCGCCATGAACTTCACCGCCACCTGCGTCCCGAGCGCGAGGTGATCGGCCACCCACACGCTCCCCATCGCCCCCTTCCCGAGCTCGCGCGCCAGCCTGAGCGTGCTCGTCACCTGCTGTCCGGGGTTCATCGGGGGTCCCTCTTCGCTCGGGCGAGCCGACGGTCCTGAGGGGGCGTCCTGTGCGGGCGGCGCGGCCCTCTGGGTGTTGGCGCGTGTTGGCGCGTGTCGGCGCGTGTCGGCGCGCACAGCGTACAACAAACACCCTGGACCGTCACCACCGAGCGCTCGCGCCGCGCACCTGACGGGAGGTCTCGGATAAGCTGGCACCATGCGCGAGGGCACGCTGGTCGCAGGCCGGTTCGAGGTGCGCCGCCTTGCCGGCGCCGGCGGGATGGGCACGGTCTACCGGGCGATCGACCAGCTGACCGGGCGCCCCGTCGCGCTCAAGGTCGCGCCCCCGGAGCTCGCCGCCCGCTTCCGGCGCGAGGCGCGCATGCTCGAGGCCGTGCAGCACCCGCTCATCGTGCAGCACATCGCGCACGGCACGGGCGACGACGGCGCCCTGTGGCTCGCGATGGAGTGGCTCGAGGGCGCCACGCTCGACGCGCGCCTCCAGGAGGGGGCGCTCCCCGTGGCCGACGCGCTGCTCGTCGCGCACCAGATCGCGGAGGCGCTCGCCGCCGTCCACGCGATCGGGATCACGCACCGCGATCTCAAGCCGAGCAACGTGCTCCTGCGCGACGGCAGGGTCGACGGCGTGGTCCTGCTCGACTTCGGCGTCGCCCGGGCGGCGGCGTCGACCTCGCTCGTCACGGAGGCCAGCTCGCTCGTCGGCTCGCTCGGCTACGTCGCGCCCGAGCAGGCGCGCGGCGACGTCGAGGTCGACGCGCGCGCCGACGTCTTCGGCCTCGGCGTCCTGCTCTTCGAGTGCCTCGCCGGGCAGCGCCCCTTCGCGGCCGACGACCCGCTCGCCGAGGTGTGCCGCATCCTCCTCGAGGAGGCGCCGCGCCTCGTCGAGCGGCGCCCGGACGTGCCGCCCTTCCTCGACGAGCTCGTCGCGCGCCTCCTGGCGAAGGACCCGGCGGCGCGCCCCGCGGACGGCCGCGCCGCGGCGGCCGCGCTCGCGGAGGCGCGCGCCCTGCTCGCGCGCGCGTCCAGCGCGGGCGCGGACGGCGCGCCGGCATCGGTCACGGACGACGAGCGGCGGCTCGTCAGCGTCGTCCTCGTCGATCTGGGCGCCGCCGACCCGGAGCCGGCGAGCGATCGCGGCGTCGAGCGGATCGTCGCGGACCTCGCCGAGGCGTTCGGCGGCGAGCGCGTGCGGCTCCCGGGCGGCACGCGCATGGTGCTCCTGTCCTCGCAGACCGACGAGGTGTTCTCCGGCCGCGGCGGCGCCGGCACGATGGCCGCCTTCGACCTCGCGGCGCGCGCCGCGCAGTGCGCGCTCGCGCTGAAGGCGCGCCTGCCCGGGCGCCCTGTCGCGCTCGCCACGGGCCGCGCGCAGGTCGGCGAGCGCCTGCCCGCGGGCGACGTGATCGACCGCGCGGTCGCCCGCCTGCGCGAGGCCGAGGGCGACGTGCGCATCGACGAGGTCACCGCGGGGCTCGCGGCGCCGCGCTTCGAGGTGACCGGCGACGGCCCCTCGTTCCTGCTGATGGGCGAGCGCGACGGCACCGAGCCCGAGCGCACGCTCTTCGGCCGCGTCACCTCGTTCGTCGGGCGCGACCGCGAGCTCGCGACGCTGCGCGGCCTCTTCGAGCAGAGCGCCGACGAGCCCGTGGCGCGCGCCGCGCTGGTCCTCGGCGAGGCCGGCATCGGCAAGACGCGCCTCCGCTGCGAGCTCGTCCGCGCCGTGCGCGAGCGCGACGCGCGCGCGTCGGTCTACGTGGCGCGGGGCGACCCCCTCGGCGCGGGCGCGCCGTTCGGCATGCTGGGCGAGATCGTCCTCGCGGCCGCCGGCTGCCTGCCCGGCGAGGCGCTCGAGGCGCGCCGCGCCAAGATCCGCGAGCACGTCGCGCGGGCCCTGCCCGCGCCGGCCGACGACGCCCCGCGCGTCGCCTGGTACCTCGGCGAGATCGCGGGCACGCCGTTCGACGACCCCGACGCCGAGCTGCGCGCCGCCCGCGGGGACGCGGTCGCCGTGAGCGAGCAGGCCCGCCGCGCCGTGCTCGAGTGGCTCGCGGCGCGATGCGGCGAGGGGCCGGTCGTGGTGGTGCTCGAGGACATGCACTGGAGCGATCACGCCTCGGTCTCGGTGCTGGACGAGGCGCTCCAGGCGCTCTCGGATCGCCCGCTCCTCGTGCTCGGCTTCGCGCGCCACAGCTTGATGGAGACGTTCCCCGGCCTCTGGGGCTCGCGCGGCGTGCAGCACATCAAGCTCGGCGCGCTCAGCCAGCGCGCGGCCGAGCGGCTCGTCCGCAGCGTGTTCGGCGAGGAGCTCGCCCTGCCCGAGGTGGCGCGGCTCGTCGAGCACGCGGACGGCCACCCCTTCTTCCTCGAGGAGCTCATGCGCGCGCGCGCGGAGGGCCGGAGCGACATGCCGCCCACGGTCGTGGCCCTGATGCACGCGCGCATCGAGGCGCTGCCGGCCGAGGCGCGGCGCACGCTGCGGGCGGCGAGCCTGTTCGGCGGCAGCTTCTGGCCCGAGGGCGTGCGGCAGCTGCTCGGCGCCGGCACCTCGGCCGAGTCGCTCGACCGCTGGCTCAAGAGCCTGCTCTCGGAGGAGCTCGTCGCCCGGCGCGGCGTGTCGCGCTACCCCGGGCACGACGAGCTCACGTTCCGTCACGCCGTGGTGCGCGACGCCGCCTACGGGATGCTCACGGACGGCGATCGCACCGCCGGCCACCGGGCCGCGGCGCGCTGGCTGCGCTCGGTGGGCGAGACCGACGAGCGGGTGCTGGCCGAGCACGCCGAGCGCGGCGGCGACGCCCCCACGGACGGCGAGGGCCTCGTCGCCCGCGGCCCTGCGCAGGATCGCGGCGGCGGAGGGGCGGGAGGACCGGGGGCGCCCCCCGGAGCCCGAATCAGCGCGTGAACGGAACGAAGCGCGAGGGGGCCAAGGTTGATGAACAACCATTGACGTGATACCCCGCCGCCCGGAGCAGTGAGCATGGATTCTTCTGACCTGGGCGCCGTCGGTCCTTACGAGCTGCTGTTGCAGCTGGCCAGGGGCGGCTCGGCGGAGGTCTTCATCGCGCGTCGCGCCTGCGCGGCAGGCGGAGGGGACACGGGCGGCGCGGGTCCGGAGCGCGGGTCGCTCGTGGCGGTGAAGCGGATCCGGGCCGATCTGCGGTGCGAATCGAGCTACGCGTCCATGCTCTTCGACGAGGCGGGCATCGCGTCGCGCGTCGCGAGCCCCCATTTCGTTCCCGTCCTCGATTACGGCCTCGACGAGGGCGCGCCGTACATCGTCATGGAGCTCGTCGTGGGGGTCACCCTCAAGCACCTCACCCGGGCTCCCGAGGCGCTCGGGGTCGGCGACGCGATCGAGCTCATCGCGCAGGCCGCCGAGGGGCTGCACGCGGCGCATGAGGCGCGCGACAGCTCGGGGGAGCTGCTCCAGGTGATCCACCGGGACATCTCGCCGTCCAACATCCTTGTCGGCGTCGACGGTCGGGCGTCCATCTGCGATCTCGGGCTCGCGTATGCCCTGCGCCGCACGACGCGGACGAAGACCGGGATGGTGAAGGGGAAGCTGAGCTATTTCTCGCCGGAGCAGGCGAACGCGAGGCCGCTGGATCGGCGCTCGGACGTGTTCTCGCTCGGGGTCGTGGCGTGGGAGGTGCTGGCGGGCAGGCGGCTGTTCGCCGGCAGCAGCATGGTCTCGACCCTCCACGCCGTCCTGGAGCGCGAGGTGCCGCCGCTCTCGAGCGAGCGCGAGGGCGTGGGCCAGGCCGTCACGGCCGCCGTCGCGCGGGCGATCGAGCGCGATCGCGACGCGCGCTGGCCCACGGCGGCCGATTTCGCGCAGGCGCTCCGGGCCGCGGCCGGGGAGGAGGGGCACGCGGCGTCGCGCGACGCCATCGGCGCGCGGGTCGCCGAGGTGCTGCCGCCGCCGCTGAGGCCGCTGGCGCCGTTTTACGCCTCGGGCGGGCCGTGCGTCACGGAGGAGATCATCGCTGCTTTGCAGTCGATGCGCGCGGCGGGGCCGGCGGGCGAGGGGGAATCGGGCGAGCTCCTGGAACAGCGGCGGCCCTCGCGCGGCTGAGCGCGCTGCTGCGGTGTCGGCCTCCGCGGGGGAGCCCGGAACCTGAGTATGCGCTCAACACCATAATCTCGTTCAGCTGCACGACCGCGCTACGGCGTCCGCTCCTCTTGACGCGGCGCTCCGGAGGCGCTCCGCCAGCTGCGTCGTCCCTCCGGCCGGCGGACGCGCGCGGGGCGGTCGATAGGCGTTGACATCCGAGATGTGAGCGTTCACATTGCGGAGGTATCCTTTCGCTTTGCTCCGGGTGGGTCGCTATGCGCAGTGCGAGCCTCGTGGTCGGGCATCGGGTCGAGCCTGGTGCCGGTCACGTCCGGTCGTCGCGCAGACGATTGTCGAACGATGGTGATCGGCGCTTCGCCAGGAGTGAGCCACCGGAGACCGCGACAGACCTCGGTTGTTCCACGATTGTCGTGAAAAATCATGAATGCTGCTCATCGGTAGAGCCGGTGCGCAGGGTGTGGTCCGCGCGCGTAGCTACCTGGATGGTCGTGTCACCGCAGGCCACAGAGATCTCGTCATCGTCGTCGATGATGCCTGCATTGTGAGTCGTTTCCTTACCATCCCGACAGGAGACCACATGGCTTTGATGACGAGGGGCAGAGGCGGGTTGGGTGAGGGAATCGGGCCTCATCAAAAATGGCCAGCCACGCCCCGTCATGGAGTGGTTGATGGATTTTCTCGGCAGGTAGTCGAATATATTCAGGCCGAACCGGCCACGAGCTGTCACGACACGGGCGAGGGTGAAACACCAGATCCCGCCTGCGCTCCACTTTAGCGTGCCCACAGCGGGCGAGGAGAGAGAACCACATGGTTAGGCCCTCAGATCATGAGAAGGCGCGTCCTCTCCTAGGCTCTCGGTCAGCTGTCTCGATCGCGTTGATCGTGGCCAGCGGCTGCACGGGAGACCTGGGCGGGTTTCGCTCCGAGGATTCCACACCCACAGACCCGCCGCCGACCTCGACGGGCACGTCGACGGGCACGGGCCCGACGGACCCGGCCGCTTGCGAGGACGGCGCGGTGTACCCCGGGCGAGCGCCGCTGCGGCGGCTCACGCGCTTCGAGTACAACAAGACCGTCCGCGACCTCCTGGGCGACACGACAGAGCCAGCCATTTCACTGCCGAGCGAGGATGTCGGGAACGGCTTCGGCAATGACGCGGACACGCTGTCGGTCTCGAGCCTGCTCGCCGAGCAGCTGGGCACCGTCGCGGAGGGCGTCGCCCGGCGCGCGACCGCCACCCCGGAGGCGCTCGCCAAGCTCGACCCTTGCGCGAGCAGCGTGACGAGGGAGAGCGAGGAGGCGTGCGCGCGCACGATCATCGAGCGAATCGCGCCGCTCGCTTACCGAAGGCCGCTCGCCGCCGGTGAGGCGGACGAGCTCCTCGCGCTGTACAGCGCCGGCCGGACGGATGCGACGTTCGACGCCGGCATCGCGACGGTGATCGAGGGGCTGCTCCAATCGCCGGATTTTCTCTACCGCATCGAGTTCGGCGCACCCGACCCGGAGCGCCCCGAGCTCCGCCGGCCCACGGGCGACGAGATGGCGACGCGCCTATCGTACCTGCTCTGGGGCACGATGCCTGACGAGAAGCTGCGCACGGCGGCGCAAGCAGGTGAGCTCGCGACCAAGGAAGGCGTGCGCGTTCATGCCGAGCGCATGCTCGAGGATCCCCGGTCCCGGGCCACCGTCCGGTACTTCTTCGACAACCTGCTCCCCATCAGCAGCCTCGCGGATCTCGAGCGAAACCCGGCGTCGTTCCCGACCTTCTCGCGGACGATCGGCGCGCTCATGCACGAGGAGACGCAGCGGTTGATCGAGCACGAGATCTACGAGGAGAACGGCACCTGGGCGTCCATCTTGACGGCCCCGTACACGTTCATGAATGGACCTCTCGCGGCGTTCTACGGCGTCTCCGGTGTGACGGGCGACGAGTTCCAGCGGGTGCAGCTCGACACGACCCAGCGCCTCGGGATCCTCACCCAGGCCGGTATGATGGCCGGGACGACGCACTCGAACAACACGAACCCCGTGGTCCGGGGCGCGTTCGTGCTCGACAAGCTGATGTGCCAGAAGATCCCGCTCCCCACCGGCGACATCCTGGAGAGGGTGAAGCCGCCGGATCCGTACACCGGCAAGACGGCGCGGGAGCGCTTCAGCCAGCACAGCAAGGATCCGGTCTGCGCGGGCTGCCACCAGTTCATGGATCCGGTCGGGTTCGCGCTCGAGAACTACGACGCGGTCGGGCTGTTCCGCACGACGGAGAACGACGTCCCGATCGACGCGAGCGGCGGGGTCCCGGGCACGGACATCAAGGTGAGCGGGCCGATCGAGCTGGTGCAGGGGCTCGCCCAGACCGAGGCGGTCCAGAGCTGCTTCGCGAAGCGCTGGGCCGAGTACGGCTATGGTCTCACGCTTCGCGCCGGGGACGCGTGCACCAAGAAGGCTGTCACGGACGCCTTCAAGGCGTCCGGATACAATGTGAAGCAGCTCCTGATCGAGCTCACGCAGACGGATGCTTTCCACTACATGGCTGCCCAGGAGGAGTGATGGTTATGTCGAACTTTCGTTTGAGCCGACGTGCCGTGCTGCGCGGCGCTGGCGCCATCGCCATCGCGCTCCCCTGGCTGGAGATCATGGGCACCGAACGCACGGCGAGCGCGCAATCCGCCCCCGCCAAGCGTTTCCTCGGCGTCTACACGCCGGGCGGGACGGTGATGAACCGCTGGCGGCCGACCGGCAACGAGACGAACTTCACCTTGGGGCCCATCCTGTCGCCGCTCGCGCCGGTGCAGGACCGGCTGCTCGTCGTCGACGGCCTCGACATGAAGAGCGCGGTCGGTGAGCAGCACCAGGCCGGGATCATCGCCTGGCTCTCGGGCACGACTCAAGCCCCGAACGGCGGCTACGGGGGCGGACCGTCCGTCGATCAGGTGATCGCCTCCCGGATCTCCGCCGGTCAGAAGGCGAAGGCGAGCATCGAGATCGCGGTGCGCTGGGCGACGGGAAAGTCCCACGGCCTGCTGTCACCGATGAACGCCGCCAATTTCGAGAGCGCCGCGCCGTTCAGGCCGATCTCGCCGCGCCTCGATCCGACGGAGATCTTCACCGACCTCTTCGGCACGCTGGACCCCAGCGCCGGCAACGACGCCGCCCGCCGACTCGCGCGAAAGAAATCGATCCTCGACTTCCTCGACGGGCGGTACTCCGCGCTGTCCGCGCGGCTCGGCGCCGCCGACGCGCAGAAGATCGACCAGCACCTGACGAAGATCCGCGAGATCGAGAAGAGCCTCGACAGCGCGCCGGCGGTCGAGACGAGCGTGTGCAAGGCGCCGACGAAGGTCGACACGTCCGACTACAACCCGCGCACGGGGCTCAGCGCGGACAACGACGGCAAGGTCAAGGACACCTCGACCGACGCGGCGATCCCGAAGGTCGGCAAGCTGATGATGGACATGCTGGTGATGTCGCTCGCCTGCGACATCACCGCGGTCGGCACGCTGCAGTGGAGCGACACCGAGGCGAAGCACACCTTCCCCTGGCTCAACCTGACCGAGCACCACCATTTCTACCAGCACGACGGCGGCTTCAGGCCGGACGAGTGCGAGCGCATCTGCAACTGGTACTCGAAGCAGCACCTCTATCTCCTGCAGGAGATGGCGAAGGTCGACATGGGTGGACACTCGCTGCTCGACGAGAGCGTCGTCTTCTTCGGGTCCGAGCTCTCGGATCCGCCGAGCCACAACAAGTCGAACATGCCGTTCTTGCTGGCCGGCGGCGGCGGCGGCCTGCGCACTGGACGCTGGGTCCGGTACCCCAACCTCCCGCACAACAACCTGCTCGTCTCGATCTTGAACCTGTTCGGCGACAACCGGAACACGTTCGGCGACCCGAAATTCTGCACCGGGCCGCTCACGAACCTGACGTAGCCGGCGCGAATTCAACGACGCCGGCCGTCGCGAATTCAACGACGCCGGCCGGCGCTCCTCGCGCTACAGGCCGGCGCCGTCACGCGGCGCGGCGCGAGCAGGATGGTCGCGCGGGGGAGGCGCGACCGCGACGGCGCCTCACCGCAAGAGGTCGCCGATCGCCCCGTACCAGACGTTCGCCATGCGCGCGTAGCCGGACTCGTTCGGGTGTATCCTGTCCGGGAGCTCCGTTGTGGGAAACCCGGTGTGCATGTCCACCAGCACCACGTGCTTCCCTGCGGCTGCCCGGGTTCCCACGGTGTCCACCGGCGCGTTGGTGTAGGTGACCACCGTGGGATCGGCGAAGGTGATCGGAATGAGCTGCGCCACGACCACGAGCGTGTCCGGAGTCGAGGCGAAGATCTTGTCGAGGACCGCTCCCAGGCCAGGCGCCGCGGCGCCATGGGAAGGTTGTCATTCTGGGTCAGATCGTTGGTCCCCGCCATGAGCAGCACGATGTGCGGGTTCTGCGCGAGCGCGGGCGTCGGCACCAGCCCCCGATCTGATCGATCTTCCAGCCGCTGTGCCCCTCATGGGCCCGCGGAAACGAGGCGCCGTCGACCGTCGCCGGCCCGTTCATCAGGGACCCGACGAAGGTGATCTTCTTGCCCGCGGCCCGCGCCTTCCTGAACAGCTCGATCCGGTAACCGCCGCCGCCCTGCACCCCGACCCCGTCCGTGATGGAGTCGCCGAGCGGCAGGATCTTGCAAGGCTCCCCGTTCGTCGGGCACGGCGTGAACCCGCCCGCGCCGCCATCGCCGTGGCCGCCATCGCCGTGGCCGCCCGCGCCGCCCGCGCCGCCATCGCCGTGGCCACCCGCGTCGCCGGCCTGGCCACCGGTGCTGGAGGCGCCGCCGCCGTCGCCGCCGCTGCCGCCCGAGCCCGTCGAGCCGCTCGTGGCGGCGCCCTCTCCACCGGCCCCGCTGGTCACGCCGCCGCTCGTCGCCCCCCCGCGCAGAGAGCGAGTGCGATCCCAGGGACGAAGGGCCGGCGCGCGTGGCGGCCTGCTCAGGGGGAAAGCAAAAGGAGATCCCGAAGGGGACTTTGAGCGTTCACATGATGGGTATCAACGAGAATGGACCGGCGCGCTCCGGCCTGGCTCGGGACTGGGGTCGTCCTGAGCACCGGGGGCGTCGCCATCGGGATCGACGTCGCCACCCCCGCCGTTCGCTCGGCCGTCGAGGATGCGGGGAACGACCAGATCAAGGACCCTGCGGTCGCGCCTTCGCGCGTCGGGCCAGGGCCTCCGCGATCGTTCTCACTTCGGGGGCCAACTCCAGGGGAGGCACGCCGCCGGCGATGCCGCTCAGGCGAGCATGCCGTCGATGGGCCCGGAGCCCTTGCCCTCGCCGAAGTTCTCCGTCCACTGGGTCTTGTCCCGAACGGCGGCGGCGATGAGGCCGTTGAAGAGCCGGTTGTTCGTGACGCCTCCGGCGTCGATGTAAGCACCCTGCTTCAGGTAGCCGCCGCCGTCCCCGGCGATGATCGTCGGAACGTTCTGGAAGCTGTGCGACGGGCCGTCCGACACGTGGTTCGTCCACAGGATGATGGACTTGTCGAACAGGCCGCGCGCCTTGAACTGATCGAGGCCGTGGAGCAGCGTCTGCATGCGGAGCACGTCGATCTCGGCGTGCGCTTGCTCGGCCGTCGGGTTGCTGCCCGAAGAGGCGTCCGATTGCACACGATGGCTGATGTGGTGGAAGGGCCACCCGAGCTTCTCGTTCGACGGCACCGCATACTTCGTCTGATCCGTGCCGTCGCCGTGCTGCAGCGTCGCCACGCGGTTGAAGTTGCAGGCGAACGCCAGCGCCACGAGCTCGAGATGGAGCTTCGCGACGTCTTCTATCATGCCGTTCGTCTTGAACGCGAAGCCGCTCTTGAGCGCGTCGAGCTCCGACGTCGAGAGGCCCGCCTGGCTGCAGGCCCCGGCGGCCATCTCGCCCATCGTGACCTCGGCGTCGCGGATGGCGTCGAAATGCTGCTGGAGGCGGTGCTTGTCGGCCGAGCTCAGCGCCGACATGCGCATCAGGCTGTTCAGCTCCTCGCGCACGAAGTCGTTCGCGCTCTTGCGGCTGCGGATGAGCTCCTCGGCGACCTGCCCGCCGCTGCCGCCGCTGCTGCCACCGCCGCTGCTCGTCAGGCCGACGAGCTTGGAGTAGAGCGTGTACGGGTTGTCGTCCGCAGAACGCACCTGTCCGGAGCCGCCGCCCTTGAACGAGATGCGCTCGGCGATGTACCCGTTCCTGAGGTTGCCGGCGTAGAGCGTGAGCGGCTCGGCTCCGCCCTCGTTCACCAGCTTGGCGACGACGACGTCCGCGGACACGCCGCTCGAGGATGCGGTCTTGCCGCCGCCCTGCGCCGGGCGCGCGGTGAGCGACTGACACAGGCCCTGCGCGTGGCCGCAGTTGGTGGGCCCATTCATCGGGAAGTTGATACCGCGGATGAACAGCAGGTTCGAGGCGTGAGGCGCGAGCACGTGCGTCGCCTTGTCCGTCATGGCGGCGAGCCCGTCGGTCGTGAGCTGGCCAGTCTGGTCCGGGAAGAACTTCTTACCCACCACGCCGCACGCCGCCACGATGTAGAGGCTGAACACGGGCGCGCTGTCCGCGGCCCAGGCGGAGCGCAACGGCAGACCCTCGAGGAACGGAAGGGCGATGGCGACGCCGCCCGCGCGCAGGAACGCGCGCCGATTCATGCCGCGCCGGTGCGCTGCGCTCGGAGGAGCGAGGTTCATTGCGATCTTGGGGTTCACAGCGTACCTCCCATGCGAGTCCGGAATGCTTCCTTCTTCACGAGCTCGAGCATCATCGCTTTCACCGAGCCGCTGGCGCCGCGGCTCACCTCGGCGAGCGTCTCGACGAGCGGCAAGTCCGACGGGACGACGTCGCGCTGGAGCGCGAAGCTCGCGAGCTTCTTCGCGTAGCAGAGGTGAGCCTGCTCGCCCTCCGCCATGTAGTGCATCAGCTCGCCGGCGTCGGCGAACGACTTGTCCCCTTCGGAGAACGTGTAGACACCGCTGCTGTCGACCGGCAAGCCTCCGTTCTCCTCGTCCCGATATTGCCCCATGCCGTCGAAGTGCTCGAAGGCGAAGCCGACGGGGTTGATGAGCTGGTTGTGGCACGCGCCGCCGCAGGCGGAGGTGAGCCGCGTGATGCGTTGACGGTTCGTCTGCCCGGGCTCGAGAGGCGGGACCGGCGGAATGTTGGGGGCCGGCGCGCCGAGCGGCGTGCACAGCACGTCGAGGTTGATGCTGACGCCGCGGTGGATCGAGTCCGACTCCTCGTTCAGAGCGTTCAGCGTCAGGTAAGGGAGCTGCGAGAAGAAGCCGACGCGATCGGGACCGAGGTCTCGCTCCACGACGCGGCTCCCGCTCGGCGAAAGGCCGTAGAGGCTCGCCATCCCCGGCCCCACGAAGCCCTTGGTGGACGTGAGGATCTCCTTGACGCCGAGACCCTCGGTGAAGATCTTGTCGAAGAACAGGTACGCGCTCTCCTCGTACTCCGCGTTCAACGATTCGTTGTAGGTCGGCACGCCGAGCTTGCTGATCGTGGCGTAGCGATCGAAGTGGAGCAGCTCGCGATGGAAGTACCGCATGCCCTCGGCCGCGGTGGGCTCCTCCAGCATGGTCTTGGCGACCGCGGCGATCGCCTCCGGCGTCGTGAGCGTGGGCGCCTTGTCGAGCAACTCGTCGCTCGGCGCGGCGTCGCGCAGCCAGAGCGAGAGCTTCGCCGCGATCTCGTAACCATCGAGCGGCTTGCGATCCTCGCCGAGCTCCGTGCGGTAGAGGAAGTGCGGCGACTGCAGCATCGTCCGGATCACGAGCTGCGCGCCCTTGGCGAACGCGCTCTTCGCGCCGGACATCGCCGTTCCGGTCTCGAAGAGATCCGTGTACCCGGCGATCTCATTGTCCGTCAGCGGACGGCGATACGCGCGGCGCCCCACGGTCTCGATGAAGCCGGCCTCGTCCGTGCCCGGGTAAACATCGGCGAGCGCCTCCGCCGAAGCCGTCACCTCCTCGGCGAGCGCCTCCGCCGCCGATTGGTAGTCGCTCCACGAGCGCTGGTTCACGCTCAGCAGGTGCTCGTTGTTCGTGAAGTCCGTCGTGCCGGCGACGGGCTTCTCGAACCCGTCGGACAGCGACGGAGGATCGGCGAGGTTCAGGACCACCTGAACGCTGCGCGCCCACTGCGAGTTCGTGAGCCGCACGAACCGGTGGTACTGCGGCCCACCCGGCATGTCGATGCCGCGCGCCACCCCGCCGGTGACTGGGCCGTTCACGTCCGGCGCCGGGCCGTCGCTTTCCTCCGACGGATCGCCCAAGGCGCCCGTGCATCCAGCGAGCAGGAGCGCTGTGACGCAGAGCCCCGCGCGCAGCGCCCGCCTGCCGCGTGGCAAGCCGGTCATTAAAAAAGACGGTGGGGTCATGATTGCCTCCTGACCAAGCACGGGTGACGAATCAGCTATTCCAGCGCAGTTGCAATGCAACCATCATTCAGCAACTGTCTTGTTCATCTGAGAATCGAGAATCCATGCATCGAAGAGATCACGTTCAGTCCACGGCCTGCGGGAGGCCGCGTTCACTCACGGCCTGCGCGGCTCACTTGAGCGACTGGAAGAAGCGCCAGGCTCGCCC
The DNA here is from genome assembly GCF_051527395.1 of Sorangium sp. So ce281. Classification (NCBI taxonomy): domain Bacteria; kingdom Pseudomonadati; phylum Myxococcota; order Polyangiales; family Polyangiaceae; genus Sorangium; species Sorangium sp. So ce281. The sequence continues at coordinate 6,074,027 of NZ_CP150322.1, read as the reverse complement.
GCCCGCGCCGGACGGTACGTTGTGACCGCCGGGGTGCGTGCAGTACACGACCGGCTGGCCCTCCTTGCAGCCCGCCACGCCTACGGAGAAGAGAACGTTCAGTCCAAACACAGATCGACTCATAAGGACACCACCTCGATAGCTTCTGCTCGCCGGGGGCTCGGGCGATCGCGGGTCGTTCGCCACGCCCCCCTTCGGCCGGTTGACGCAGGCGTCATGCACCGAGCGCCGCCGGGCCAATCATGTCTCTCAATAGGTCGAGAACAGGCTCCAGAGGAACTTGGGCGCGAACGCGGGCCAACCATGATTGGTGTTGCTGTAGTTCGGGTCTCCGTGCTGGCACCAATAGACCGGATAGTCCTCGTCGCAGCCCTGAGCCAGGACGCAGTTCGAGAGATCGTCCGTGTACCCGTCGACCGGCGTCGTGCTCGCCTCGCAGTGGTTCAGCGCGGTATAGAAGTCGCGCGTCTTCGGGCCGTTGTCCGTCCCGACCACAGAGTCGCGCTTTCCGTGAATGACGACCGCCGTGACCTGCCCGGTACACTTTCGGGTGCCGGCGTTGAGCGGGTACTGCTGTACGTTCTTGGTGGCGCACGGGCCGATCGCGCGCAGCTTGTCCGCGTGCTCGCAGCCGAGGATGCTCGAGAAGTCGCCGCCCGAGCTCTCGCCCGCCGCGAACACGCGAGCCTTGTCGATGCAGAGGTTGCCCGTGATCTGATCGTAGAACGGCTGAAAGAAGGAGACGTCGTTCGCCCCCCAGCCCGAGCTGGAGTTGGCCGGGTGAGGGTAGACGCGGATCCAGGCTTCCTTGGGGCCGGTCGCCTCGAAGCCCGCGTTCTGCTCTGCCCAGCTGATCGGGTTGCCCGTCGGGTTGAACATGATCATCACCGGGTACGGCTTGCTGGCGTCGTAGTTGGTCGGCAGCTTCACGTAGTACTGGTGACCCGATACGGTGAGCGGGCTCTGCGCGCTGCCCGTCTGCGGATTGGCCTTGCCGCAACCCGTGCTCGGCTCCGGGGGGACCTTGCCTCCCATCGATCCGCCCGCTCCGCCCGCCCCCGGCGAACCGCCGCTTCCGCTCGTGCCCCCCTCACCGCCCGCTCCGCCCGCGGACGCGCTGCTGTCGCCGGTCGTGGCGCCGCCGCTGGTCGTGGCGCTGCTGGTCGTGGTGCTGGCGCTGCTGCCTGACACGGCGGCCCCGCCCGCCCCGGCGTGAGGATCGTCACCGGACGAGGTCGCGCCGTCATCGACGCCACCTCCGCAAGCCGAGAGAGCGAAAGAGCCGGCCAGCGCCGCGAACAATGTGGCTCGAACGAGTGTAGGTTGGTTCGTCATTCGAATACCCAGGCGCGATTTTTCCCTCACCGGCGGCGTTCCACGAGGCGCGCCCGCAGCGTGAGGTCGTTTCCAGTTGATTGAAGGATCCGAGTGCGACGGCTGAGCTGGGATTCAGCGAGCTTGTGCGACTTTGATGTAAACAGGCCGCCTCGCTGGATTTTCACTCGCCGCGCTCGCGGCAAGGTATTCATTGTGATCGTTCACATCGTCGATGTCAACTCCTGTCGACAAAACCGCGGAGTTCCTCGGGCCCGAGGGAGGACGGGGCTGGCGTGGCGCCTCCAACGAAGCGGCGCGTCAAGCGGGGCACCGGGCCGCGGGCCAGTGGAGCGCCTCATACAACGAGGGCGCCAATGGCATCGTAACAGTCGCCCCGCAGCGCAACAGAAGCGTCGGCGGCGGACGTCCTCCGCCACGTCATCTCCGACCAACCGGTGGGCGCTGTATCGAGAGGGGGCCGGTCGATTCGAACGCGGTGGTCGCCGTCGACCAGCACGGCGGTGAGGCGGTCGTGAGCCGCCATGTCCCCGATCCGGAGCATCGGACGGTGGGGCATCTCACCGGGTCTCGCGACTGGCTCGAAGCCGGCCAGAACACTCGGGATCGAGGAGAGCCGGGGCTGGTCAATTTTGTTTGACGCCCTGAATGTGATCGTTCACCGTGCGCCCTCGGGGGGCCTGCTGTTGACATCGTATTTGCGCAGGCACACGAGCCGCGATGCGCGAATCGGTGGTCCAGTGGAACGGCTCAACGCACCGCGCTGGGGGCCGCCGGACGCTGCGGGCGCCAGCTGCTGGCTCGTGACGTGAACCTGGTTGGTGTCAGTGCATTTTTCTGCGAACCGTGAACGAGCCATCGAGTCGCGCGCCAGGAGGCCTCGGAGAACCACGATCGCTCTGCAGCGCGCCCCGAACGGGCTGATCTCGTCCCTGGAGTGAGCATGACGACACGTCGATTCCTTTCGTCACTGGCCTGCATCGGCTGCGCGCTGTCGCTCGCCGCTTGCGGGAGCGATGATGCCGGCAGCGGCGCCGGCTCCAGCAGCCAAGGTGGGGGCGGCGCCGGCGCGCCGGGCGCCGCTTCCAGCGGCCCCGGCGGGGGCTCTCCTGGAGGCGCCTCGGCCAGCGCGGGAGGTCAAGCGGGCGCCGGCACGGGCGGCGAAGCGCCCAGCGGCGGGACGACGGCGGGCGGCGGCGAAGGCGGCGCCGCAGGGGCGGACGGGGCGGGCGGGGCGGGCGGTTCAGGCGAATTCGAGCCGGTGACCATCTCGTTCGGGACCACGCTCGATCCGCGCACCCAGGTGCTCGAGGCGCGGGCGCTCGCCGAGTCCATCGCCGATCCCAGCTCTCCGCAGTGGCGCGCCAAAGGCGACCAGCGCAGGACGTATCGCTTTCCAGAAGCGGGCGCCGACGTCCCTTACCGCGTCTGCGTCCCGAATGGCTGGGACGGCACGTCGAAGCTGCCCCTCGTCATGTTCTTGCACGGCGCTTCGAACGACGAGAGCTCGTACCTGGACCAGAACAACAAGCAGATGGTGAATCTGGCCGACCAGCATGGCGTGCTCCTGGTCTCGCCGCTCGGCTATCAAGGCGCCTACGGCAACTTCCTGCGGCTGCCGGCCGTGTTCGGGCAACCCGAGGAGGCGGAGAAGCTCCTGGCCATGCGTACGCCCGAGCGAGAACGCGACCAGGAGCTCAGCGAGAAGGACGTCATCAACGTCCTGGAGCTGGTGCTGCACGAGTACCCCATCGATCGCAGCGCGATGTTCCTCACCGGACACTCGATGGGGAGCGGCGGCACCTGGTACATCGGCGGCAAATACGCCGACTACTGGGCGGCTCTGGCGCCCATGTCCGGCCCCTTCGTCCAGGAGTCGGGCTACCCATGGGGCCGGCTGCTCGGCATGCCCATCTTCGTGACGGAAGGTACCCGCGGCACGCCTTCCCTGACGGGCAGCCGGGCGCTGTGCGACTGGATGATGGCTGGCGGCTACACGATCACATACAAGGAAGTCGATGCGGACCATGCGGGCATGGTTCCGCTCGTCCTGCCCGACGTCTTCGGCTTCTTCGACCGCTGACGGCCTCCGCGCTCGTCGCGCGCCTTCACACTCGCTCGGCGCACGCAACGGCGCTGTCAGCATGCGTGTCGATGGCGGAAAGTTCCAGTCCTCACGGTCCCACGGCCATGCCAGCGTCCTCGCTCGGGCCGGAGGAACCATGCGGGCGGGTCGATTGGGTTTGACATCGATCTTGTGATCGTTCACATTGCCCCGGAGCGATATCCTTCTTCTTCCTCTTGGGTGGGTCGTCATGCGGACCGAGACCTTCGTCCTTCGATGGATGCCGGCACCGGCACCGTTCGCTCGGTGGTGCGCGCCGCGGGCGGCGGAGCGGCGCCCTGCTGGCCGTCGGGCCCCCCTCGAGACCGCGCGATCCCTCGTGATCGCGTTGGTGCGCGAGCTCACGGATTCTGGTCGTGGTTGAATCGTCCAGTGTTGAACGGCTGCGGGGCCCATGCAACCGGCAAGATCGACGCCGCGCTCGATGACGGAGTGAACACCACGGCTTCTGTTGGATGGTCGTCGCGTTGAGAGCCACGCTGAACTGGTCGCCCGGTCGCCAGCGCTTCACCAGGAGAGAGAGACGATGACCCCACCGTCTATTTCGATGATCCTCCTGCCACGCTGGGAGCGGGCGCTGGGCGCGCCGCGCTGCGCTGCGGCGCTCTTGCTCGCGGGGTGCACGGGCTCTCTGGGCGCCCACGATGACAGCGCCGACGAGCACCATGGGTTCCGGGAGGTCCCCTACGTCCTCGCCGGCGGCGCCGCGGGCTACCTGAAGACCGGCCAGCTCGTCGACGTCAAGATCACCGACAACGAGCTGCTCCACACGAGCGACGCGGTGGTCGGATGCACCAACAGCCAGGGAGGGCCGCTCGACGACCTCGGCGACGAGAGCCTCGAAGGCGGGCTCGTCGACACGATCATCGCCTGAAGAAGCAAAGAATCCACACGTTTCGGAGGTCGAGCCGCCGCCTGTCGGCTCGCCGCTCAAAGCATCGCGATCTTCAATCGCTCAACTTGCGGAAATCCAACATGAACAAGAACCGTTCTTCTCGATGGCTGCGCCGTACGACGTGGATCGCGCTCGGGGTCGCGACTCTCGCCGCATGCGGCGATGGGGGCGACAGCGATGGCACCGGTGGCTCGGGGGGAGCCGGCAGCGCCACGACGGGCGCCGGCACGACGAGCGCCGGCACGACCGGCGCGGGCACGACCGGCGCGGGCACGACGAGCGCCGGCACGACGAGCGCCGGCACGACCGGCGCGGGCACGACCAGCGCCAGCAGCGGCGGATCGAACGAGGGCGGCGGCGGGTCGGACGCCACGAGCAGCACGTCCGCGAGCAGCACGTCCACGAGCACCACGTCCGCCGGAGCCGGCGGCGCCGAGCCCACGGGGAAGTTCGTCGGAAACATCACGACGCGCGGCGCCGTGCGCGACGGCTTCGCGAAGTACTGGAACCAGATCACGCCCGAGAACGAGGGCAAGTGGGGCGAGGTCGAGAAGAGCCGCGGGAACAAGGACTGGAGCAAGCTCGACAGGATCTACAAGTACGCGCAGGACAACAACATCATCTTCAAGCACCACGTCTTCGTGTGGGGCTCCCAGCAGCCCAGCTGGGTCGGGAGCCTCTCCGGGCCGGACCAGCAGGCGGCCGTGCGGGATTGGATGAAGTCGTTCTGCGAGCGCTACCCCAATACGAAGTACATCGACGTGGTCAACGAGCCGCCGCCCCACACCACGCCCTCTTACAAGAACGGCATCGGCGGCGACGGCGCCAGCGGCTGGGACTGGATCGTCAACTCCTTCAAGTGGGCCCGCGAGTTCTGCCCGAACGCGAAGCTGATCCTCAACGACTACAACAACATCGAGTACCAGAACGACCACAACAACTTCATGAAGATCGCGCGGGCGGTGATCGCGGCGGGCGCCCCGGTCGACGCCATCGGCGCGCAGGCGCACGACGCGTACAAGATCAACACCAACACGGTCAAGGGCTTCGTTGACCAGCTCGCCTCGCTGGGCAAGCCTGTTTACATCACCGAGTACGACATCGGCGAGGCGAACGACAACAGGCAGAAGCAGATCATGGAGGAGCAGTTCACGATGTACTGGAACCACCCCTCGGTCCAGGGCATCACCTTGTGGGGCTACATCGTCGGCACCACCTGGCGGGACAACACCGGCATCCAGTATGACGACGGCAGGATGCGGCCGGCCATGCAGTGGCTGATGGACTTCCTGGATCGCCAGTGATTGATGTCGCGCTCGCGCTGAAGGTCAACGGCTGGGCGGCGCAAGGTCCGCCCGCGCCGGCCAAGGGCAGCGGCGCGCACAGCGGCGTTTCGTACACGGGCTGCTCGAGCGGGCAGCCCACGCGCTGGTGTGCGTTCGACGGGGATCACTCCCCCTCGCCGAAGGACAACGGCCAGCCGACGACCTGGGATCCTCGCGAGGTCTGGGGTTTCTTCACGCAGATCTGAGCTGAGGGTCGAGCGGTGGCGCTCGGCCCGCTTCACCGGAGCGTCGCCGGGCCGGGGAGCTCGAACGTAGTCCGCCGCCGATGCCCACCTTCCGCAAAAGGCGATGTCCGCCAGCTCGCCCAGCGGGCTGTCTTCACGACGAACCACCCCAGCGAGAGGCGCCGGAGCGCCATGAGCCGAGCGACCCGCGACGTGGACAATACCTGACCGAGCCTCAGGAGAGCAGCAAGGATTCAAGAATGTCGACCAGCACGGTATCCTTCCAGCGTGAGCTCCTCGGGGCGGCGTTGTTGCTCTGTGGCGTGACCGCGTTTCCGTCGGTCTCCCTGGCAGACAACCCCGTCGTACAGACCATTTATACACCCGATCCTGCGCCCATGGTCCACGATGACACGGTATACCTCTATACCGGGCATGACGAGGACAGCGCCACGGACTGGTTCACGATGAACGAATGGAGGGTGTATTCCTCCAAGGATATGGTGAACTGGACGGATCACGGGTCACCGCTGAAATTCAGCGATTTCAGCTGGGCAAAGGGCGACGCGTGGGCAGGCCAGGCCATCCCCAGGAACGGGAAATTCTACTATTACGTTCCTGTCACGAGCCGCTCGCTGAACAGGATGACCATCGGCGTCGCCGTGTCGGACAGCCCCACCGGTCCGTTCAAAGACGCCCTGGGAGAGCCGTTGATCACGGCCGATTGCGGAGACATCGATCCGACGCCGTTCATCGACGACGACGGCCAGGCTTATCTGTACTGGGGAAACCCGAGCGTGTGCTACGTGAAGCTGAACCAGGACATGATCTCCTACCAGGGAGACGTCGTGCGCGTGCCCATGACGGCGGAGAGCTTCGGACAGCGCACCGGGAATGACGATGGTCGCCACAAGACCAAGTACGAAGAAGGCCCGTGGCTCTACAAGCGCGATGGGCTGTACTACCTGGTGTACGCGGGGGGGCCTATCTCCGAATACATCGCCTACTCGACGAGCAGCAAGCCCACCGGTCCGTGGACGTACCGGGGGGTCATCATGCCCACGGAGGGCAGCAGCTTCACCAATCACGCGGGCGTCATCGACTTCAAGGGGAGCTCCTACTTCTTCTATCACAACGGCGCCTTGCCGGGCGGCGGAGGTTATCACCGCTCGACGGCCGTCGAGCGGTTCACGTTCAACGCCGACGGTACATTCCCGACGATCAAGATGACCAAGGAGGGCCCGCCTGGCGTCGGCAACCTGAATCCGTATGTCATGACGGAGGCCGAGACCATCGCCTGGGGATCCGGGGTCGAGACCGAGGCGTGCGGGGAGGGGGGAATGAACGTCGGGTCGATCGAGAACGGGGACTACATCAAGGTGAAGGGCGTCGATTTTGGCACCGGCGCGGTGTCCTTCGACGCGAGAGTGGCCTCGGCGACCAGCGGCGGCAGCATCGAGCTGCGCCTCGACAGCGCGACGGGCACGCTGGTGGGAACCTGCATGGTTCAGGGGACCGGCGGCTGGCAGACCTGGGCCACCACGTCCTGCGCGGTCGACGGTGCGACAGGGATACACGATCTGTACCTGAAGTTCACCGGTGGGAGCGGTTTCCTGCTCAATGTCAACTGGTGGAAGTTCACTCCGCTCGACGCCCCGGATCCGACCGGCGCGGGGGGCGCTGGCGCGGGGGGCGCTCCGGACGTGGGTGAAGGGGGAGCGGCGGGCAGCGGCGGGTCGGGCGAGGGGGCGAGCAGCAGCAGCCGCGCAGCGACGACCGGCAGCGGCGCAACGGCGGGCAGCGGGGCGACGGCGGGGAGCGGCACGGGCGGCGCTGGCGGTACCCCCGCTGGCGGCGCCAGTGGCGCCAGCGGCGACGAGGGCGGGTGCGCCTTCCGGGCCCAATCGAGGCCCAGCTCCCCCGCGGGCGCGCTCGCCGCCTTGATCGCGCTCGGCGCGGTCGCCGCGCGGCGGCGTCGTGCCCGAGGAGCCAGGCGGAGCGGATCCGCCACGAATTGACGGTCTGGTGCAATCATTGGAGGTTTGATCATGTTCACGAGAGTCCGCGCAGGTCTGATGCTCGCCACTGCCTCGCTGGCGCTGGCGGTCAGCTCGACCGCGGCAGCGAAGCCGTACAAGGGCGCAGAGCTTTACTCGGCCCAGGGCTATCTTCACGGTCGCATGGAGATGCGCATGCGCATGGCGCGCGGGAGCGGCATCCTGTCGACCTTCTTCACCTACAAGGACGGCTCCGAGATGTCCGGCGCGTTCTGGGAGGAGATCGACATCGAGGTCTTCGGGAAGGACAACGCCCGGATCTGGCAGTCCAACATCATCACCGGGACGGGCACGAGGACGACGTCGGAGGGGAAGCACGACGCGGGCTTCTCCCTCGCGGACGGCTATCACACCTACGCGCTGGAGTGGACGCCGGACTACGTGGCCTGGAGCATCGACGGGCGAGAGATCAAGAGGACGACGGGGGCGCAGGTGACCGCCCTGAAGAATCCCCAGTCTTTCCGCTTCAACACGTGGTCCTCGGATGCGACCGATTGGGTCGGACCGTTCGACGATTCCGTCCTCCCGCAGCACCAGTACGTCAACTGGATCAAGTACTATCGCTACAACAACGGGGCCTTCGAGCTCGCGTGGCAGGACGACTTCAACTCCCTGGACAGCGCGCGATGGGGCAAAGCGGACTGGACGTTCGACGGGAACCGCGTGGACTTCGACCCGCAGAACGTGACGGTGAAGGACGGCACGCTGGTGCTGTCGCTGACACGGGAGGGGCAGACCGGGTTCAACGGAAATGTGCCCCGCGATGAGGACACCGGGTCGGGCGCCGGCGCGGTCGGGGCGACGACGGCGGCCAGCTCCTCCGGCAGCGGCGCGGGCGGGGCGGAGACGGCGGCCAGCTCCTCCGGCAGCGGCGAGGGCGGGGCGGCGACGGTGGCCAGCTCCTCCGGCAGCGGCGAGGGCGGGGCGGCGACGGCGGCCAGCTCCTCCGGCAACGGCGTGGGCGCGGCAGGGACCGCCGCCAGCTCCTCCGGCAGCGGCGACGCGTCGGGCGAGGGAGGTGGGGGCGTCGGAACCACGCCGGACGAGGAGCCCTCCGACGGGGGTTGCGGGTGCGTCGTCGCCGGAGCCAGCACCACGGGGAGCTCGTGGGCCGCGGCGCTCGCCATGGGGCTTTCCGCCCTGGCGATGCGGCGGCGCCGGCCCCGCGGCTGACCTCGTCAGGATGCTCGAAGGCGCCACGGGGCGGGGGAGGGCGCCCTCGCCGCCGCGGCCGCGACGGCACCGGGCGCCGGACCTCTAGCGCGCGGAACTAGAGCGGCGGTCACCCGCTTCGGATACGGGCCCATCTCGACGCTTTCGGTGCTCAGCGCACCGGAGTGCGCTTCCGCGCCGAAAACGCCGATCTGGACCCGTCTCCTGTGCGGGTGACCGCCGCTCTGCGACGCTCGTACCAGGGGCGGGTGGGAACCGCTCTAGATCTTCTCCCAGCGCCTGCTCTCGGCGGAACGGAACAGCGCGTCGATGACCCGCATGTTGCCGACCGCGACGTCGATCGAATTCTCGACCGGGCCGCCCGTGCGAATGGCGCGCGAGAACGCCTCGCTCTGCAGGTGGTACTGGTCGACGACCGGGAACGAGGTGACCTTGGCCGAGCTGCAGTTCAGCGTCGAGCCGTCATCGAGGAAGATCTTGCACGGCTGGTCGGCGGGGGCGTTGAACGGGATCTCGATCTCGATGCGGCCCTTGGTGCCGAGCGCGTTCACGCGCTGGTAGGCCACCGCCTGCGTGCTGCACGTGAACGTCAGGTGCGCGCCGCCGTAATCGAGCAGGCCCGAGGTCAATCGATCGGTGCCGAACTCGGGATCGCGCTCGACGAGCACCATCGCCCGCACGGGCTCGCGTCCGAACAGCAGGCGCGAGGTGTTCACCGCGTAGCAGCCGATGTCGTAGAGCGCGCCGCCCCCGACCTGTTCCCTGTTGCGGATGTTGGTCGCGTCGCGGTTGAAATACGAGAACGCCGCCTGGACGCTGACCAGCTCGCCGATCCGGCCGCTTCGCACCCAGTCTCTGGCCTGCTGCCACTGCGGGTGATAGCGGACCATGAACGCTTCGGCGATCCGCTTGCCCGTCTCGTGCTGGACGTCGACCAGCGCCGCGGCGTCCTTGGCGTTGAGCGCGATCGGCTTCTCGCACAGGACGTGCTTGCCGGCGCGGGCCGCGCGCGCCGACCACTTCACGTGCAGGTGGTTGGGCAGCGGGATGTAGACGGCCTCGATCTCCGGGTCGTCGAGCAGCTCATCGTAGCTTCCGTACGCCTTCGGGATCCCGAGCGCCCCCGCGGCGGCGCGCGCCTTGTCGATCTCGCGCGATGCCAGCGCGGCGATCTGGGTCAGGGGCCCCCGCCTCATGCTGGGCAGGCTGACCTTCAACGCGAAGTTGCTCGCCCCGAGGACACCCCAGCGCACGGGGGTGATGGATTCGCTCGACTTCGGATCTTGCGCGGATGTGGACATGGGCACCTTGCAGCGCGCGACGCTGGTGGCCGACGGCGCGTCTGAGAACGCTCGACGTGAATCGACCCGACGGGTCAGGCCAGGGGCTGGAGGGAGAGCGCCCGCCCTCCGCGAGGAGCGGAGAGGGCGAGAGCAGGGCGCGGCGCCTCAGAAGGCGTCGTCACGGCGCCTCGCCTCGCACTCCACCTTGTACAGAGCCGCCTCGACTCAGACCCTGTCTCGGACAGGCTCTCTGTCCTTTGTCGCCGCAGCTGAAATCCTTCACTGCGGCGACCGGTGCGGGGACGTCCGCCGTCCCGCCCGCGGCCCATGCTGCGCCCGCAAAGCCGCCCGCAAACCCGAAGGCAAAGCCAGTGCCGATGCTCATCATCACGGCAACCATCAGCTTCACGCTCATCCACATCCGATGTCTCCTGATCAGGGAAGGGGCAAGCTCAGCCGCATGATCGCAGCTCGAAGCCGGATTGTGATCGTTCACATGGTGAGGGTCAATCAAAATTGACCGGTGCGCAGCCATCCTCGGCCGCAATCGACGCGTGGCGGAGGCCGGCGACGCATGGCGGCGGCCGTCCGTGGCGCCCGCGTGGGCTGTCACACGAGCTTGGCTTGTGCGAGATCGTAGGTCCCGGCGAGCCCGGAGGGTGCTCTTGCGCTGTACCGGCTTGCCCTCGACCAGGACGCGCGCGGCGCAGGAGGACCCCGCCAGCGTCCTCCTCGGGCTCGGGATCGAGGGGGCCCGCGCGCCGGTCGATTGGCGTTGACTCCCGCAATGTGATCGTTCACATTGCGGTCAGGGGCGTCCTTTTACTTTGCCCTCGGTGGGGCATCCTGCGCGCCGAGATCTTCGTCTTCTTGATCGGTCCCGGTGCTGATTCCGTTCGCTCGGCCGTCGCTGAAGCGATTGCCGATCGAGGGTGCTTGGTGTCTCGCCAGAGGTGATTCACCAGAGGCCATGACAAGCCTTGCTGATTCGACGGCTGTCGTGAACCCTGGGCGCTGTTCACTGGAATTTTCTTGGGAGTCCGGCGAAGCGGCCGGATGGCAGCTTCGGGGGCGGCGTGACCTATGTTGCGGCGGGCTATGCTCACCCCCTCTCGGACGCAGCAGTGTCATCACACCGGCCCGGTCCGGTCTCTGGTGCTCCAGGTTCCATCACGCCGGGCGAGATGGGCTCCGTGATGCGAGCGCCTGCTCTGAGGCATGGTCGCGAGTTGTGGGTTCCCGCGCGTCGTCACCCCCCTTGCATTATCGGAGAGCAAGATGAAGAAGCCGTCATGGCACGAGCTCCGTTTCTCGAGAGAAGTCGCCGCCGTTTGCGCGCTCGCGTTCGCGGCCGCGTGCACGGGCGCGCTGGGTGACACGACGGAGGGCCCTGGGGCATCCTCTGCCGGGGGGGATGAACCGCCGGCCGGCTCGGACCCGCCGGCGTTCCAACCCGCGGCCGGGATGCTGCGCCGCCTGACGAGGACGCAGTTCCGCAACGCCGTGCGCGACATGCTGGGCGTCGAGGTCGATATCCATCAGCTCGACGCCGACAGCTGGAACGGGAACTTTGCGGTCATCGGCGCCGCGACCGTCGTGACCTCGGAGCGAGGCGTCGAGCAGTACCACGCGGCGATCGAGGGGGCCGTCGACGCGGTGTTCGCGGATCCCGCGAGGCGAGACCGGTTCATCGGCTGCGCGCCCAGCGGCGCGGAGGACGACGCTTGCGTGCGCGGCTTCATCGAGGCGCAGGGGCGCCGTGCGTGGCGGCGCCCGCTCGAGGCCGCCGAGGTCGACCGGCTGGCGGCCGTCGCCGCGAAGGCCGCGGCCGAGCTCGAGAGCGCCGTCGAGGGGGCCCGCTGGGCGACGGTGGCCCTCTTCACGTCTCCGAACTTCCTGTATCGCCCGGAGCTCGGCGCTCCGAGCGCCGACGGCTCGCTCCGCTTGACGGGCTACGAGACGGCGTCCCGGCTCGCGTTCCTTTTGTGGAACAGCCTGCCGGACCAGGAGTTGCTCGACGAGGCCGCGAGCGGGGCGCTCGGAACGGTGGAGGGGATCCGCGCGGCGGCGACACGGCTGCTCGAGGCGCCTGCCGGGCGCGAGGCGGTCGGCGCCTTCGCCGAGGAGTACATGCGGCTCGATCGGATCAGCACGCAGGCAAAAGACGCGGCGCTCTTTCCGGAGTACAGCCCCGCGCTGCAAGCGGCGATGGTCCGCGACATGCGAGGCACCTGGGAGGTCCTCGCGTTCGACGATCGCGCGAGCGCGCTCGACCTGTTCTCGACCACGAAGGTCGTCGTCAATAGCGAGCTCGCCCAGGTCTACGGTCTCGACACGGCCGGCCTCGGCGCGGGCGCCTTCGAGGTCCGCTCGCTGCCCGCGGACGGCCCGCGCGTCGGGATCCTCAGCAAAGCGGGCTTCCTCTCGCAGTTCGCGAACCAGAAGGAGGGCTCTCCCACCTTGCGCGGCAAGTTCATGCGCGACGCCCTCATGTGCACGCCCATCCCGCCGCCCCCCGGCAACGTCGCCCTCGAGCTGCCGGAGCCGCCCGCGGACAAGCCCCTGACGAAGCGTCAGCGCCTCGAGATCCACCGGACCGAGCCCGCCTGCGCCGGCTGCCACTCGTTCATGGACCCGCTGGGCCTGCCGCTCGAGAGCTTCGACGCGATTGGCCGCTTCCGCACGACCGACCACGGCCTGCCGATCGACCCGAGCGGCGAGTTCGACGGGGTGCCGGTCGCCGACGCGCGCGCGCTCGGTATGACCCTCAGCGCGGACGCCTCGGTCGCGGAGTGCCTCGTCCGCAAGTACTACATGTACGCAGCGGGGCACGAGGAGAGAAAGGTGGACAAGCGCGTGCTGAACGCGCTGACCGCCTCGTTCGAAGGGTCGGGGTACCAGCTGCGCGAGCTGGTCCTCGACGTCGTGACCAACGACGCGTTCTCGTCCGTCGCCCCCCAACCCTGATCGCAGGTCCCCCCAATGACGAACAAAGCTTTGAGCCGACGAACTGTTCTCCGGGGCATTCTGGCGACGGGCGCCGCCGTCACCATCCCGCTCCCGCTGCTCGAGATCATGCTGAACGAGAGCGGCACGGCGCACGCTCAGACGAAGACCCCGGTGTCGCCGCTCTACGTCACGTGGTTCTTCGGGAACGGCACGCTGCCCGGTCGCTGGAAGCCGACGCGCACGGGCTCCGGTCAGGCCTGGGACCTCAGCCCCGAGCTCCAGCCGCTCGCGGATCTCAAGTCGTATCTCACGGTGATCAGCGGCCTCGAGAACAAGCTCGTGGTCTCCGGCGTCGAGCACCCCACGGGGTCGGCGGGGGCCACGACGGGCGCGCCGCTCAGCGGGAACGCCGTGCGGGCCGCGTCCATCGACCAGGTCGTCGCGAACGCCATCTCGGCCGGGGCGCCGTACCGCTCCCTCGAGCTGGGATTGACGCCGGCGACGCCGGGCGGCCCTCAGGACTCGCTGCATACCGTCTCGCACAAGGGGCCGAACGCGCGCAACAACCCGGAGTTCGATCCGAAGGCCGTGTTCAATCGATTGTTCATGAGCGGCTTGCCCGAGCCCAGCGATGACGGCGCGGCTCAGGCCACGAAGATCGCGAACGTCCGGAAGAGCGTGCTCGACTCCGTCCTGCAGGACGGCGCGAGCCTGAAGCAGCGGCTCGGGGCGGCCGACAGGCGTCGTATCGAGGAGCACCTCGAGTCGATCCGCGCCATCGAGCAGCGCCTCGAGACCATGCCGTCCGGCGGCGATCCGACGGCAGCGTGCAAGAGCCCGACGGCCCCCACCGCCGGCAAGGACTCGCAGAGCGAGGCGCCCCCTGCGGTGAACGCCGCCATGGTCGAGCTCTCGGCGCTCGCGCTCGCGTGCGAGAGGACCCGCGTGCTCTCGTACATGTTCTCGCTGCCCGCCGCGCACGTCTACTACCGGCACCTCGCGCAGGACATGAACGACGACTTCCACGACACCATCTGCCACGGAGATGCCGGGGACCAATCGAGTCAGCCTCGCGTCGACAAGGGCGTGATCTACACGATGCGCTGCCTGAACGAGTTCTTGACGAAGCTCAAGAACACGCCGCACGGCAGCTCGAACCTGCTCGACAGCTCGCTCGTGTACGTCACGTCCGACACCGCGTGGGGCAAGGTGCACACGAGGACGGAATGGCCGGTGCTCTTCGCGGGGAAGGCCGGAGGCCGGCTGCGTGGCGACGAGCACCGCAACTTCCCCGGCGACAACCTGAGCAAGGCGCTCCTGACGGTCGCTCAGGTCATGGGCGTCAACGTGACGGAGTTCGGCATCGACGCGGGGCGGGTCACGTCGCCGCTCGCGGGCATCCAGGTCTGAGCGCGGCGCCGCCGCGTCTGGAGGAGGCGCTCGCCGACCTGCCCGCGCTACCGCATCGTCCCCAACCTAGGATACTGGTTCTATGAACTCGATTTCATCGTTCGCTACAGCGCGGCTCGTCTGCGCGAACCGCACCGCCATCGATGACCCCGGTCCGAGCCCCGATACCGTGGGGATGCGGGGTATCTGCGCAACGCCGGCGATGGCTCTGCTTGCGCTGCTGCTTACGGTCGCCGGATGCAGCAGCACCGAGACGGGCGGCGCGGGGGGAGCCGGGGGAACCGGGGGAGCAGCGCCGGGCGATTCCGGTACGCATGACGCCGCGTCGGGCTCGGGCGGCGGCGGTGGCTCGGGTGGCGACGGCGGCTCGGGTGGCGGCGGCGGCTCGGGCGGCGGCGGCGGCTCGGGCGGCGGCGGCGGCTCGGGCGGCGGCGGTGGCTCGGGCGGCGGCGACGCCGCTCCAGATCTCGCAAGCTATGCGAGCGGGTTGGACAAGCTGTTCGTCGATGCCCCGTGCGCCCCGTCGACGCCCTTGCCGCTGGCCTCCATGGCGACGTGCAATCATCCGCCCAACACCCAGCGCATCGAGAAGCAGGTGATCTTCGGCGGCGATCCGGGCACGACGTACTCGGTCAAGCTGCGGGTGCGCGGGATCTGGGAGCCGACGGACATCGAGGGGGGCGAAATGCCCATGAAGCCGTTCATGATCGGCGGCAGCGTTGGCCCCAGCGACTCCATCAACTACCAGCAATATTCGATTGAGGTGAGCGAGCCGCGCCAGACGTACTGGCTGAACAATTATCAGTACCGCGCTCACGACATTCACAAGGAGGACTACGAGGCGACGATCCAGGTCAACGGCGGCGCCATGGTCAAGGTGGTGATGAACGACGGCAACGAGCGCCAGATCGCCAATTGGACCAAGGACTATTTCGAGGGGCTGCCGCCGTACGACACGGCGCCGACCACCGGCCAGATGCTGCGCCTGGACGTGGTGTCGGTGAGCAAGTAGGGCGCGCCGGGGCCCGACGGCCTCGCTCGGCCCATGATCTCGTCCGCGTCCGGAGGTGCAGTGCGGCCCGGGACGCGCCGTGCTCCGGCTGCGGACAGCTGTTGAGCACGCGCTCGCCCACACCGCGTCGCGGAGAGGGCACCGCGCGCACCATGGGCGCCAGGAGAGACCTGTTCGACGCCCGGCGCGCAGCGGCGAGCCAGAGCCTCGAGGCGGCCCAGCAAGCTGATCGAGGAGGCGGAGCAACCTGTTGGAGCTCGATGAACTCCAACAGGTTCGGCCCGCTAGCGAACTGCCTTCAACAGGCCGAGGCGGTACGGGAGCTGCGAGTATTCGCCGCCCGAGCTCGGGTTGCGTCCTTGATACAGGAACTGCAGATTGCAGGTGTCGAGCGTCGCGGTTTCGTCGTTGCCATCGCGCACCAGCTCGCCATGGCTGACGTCGTCGCTCCAGTCAGCCACGCCTGACGCGTAGGTCACGTTGTTTTGACCTGCGAACGGCGCATTCCAGGTATGCGCGAGCGGGGTCCACGCGCCGTCGAGGCGATCCGCGGTGAACGAGCGATAGAACCTGGCGCCCGTCGGGCCGATGGCCTCGATCACGGTCAAGTACTTGTTCATGCCCTTGATCTTGTACGTGGAGCTCCCCTCGAACAGATTGTTACGATTCGAGTCCTGAAGGGCGACGGAGACGGGGCCGAACCCGTTCGGGAAATTCTGCAGGGTGGTCTGGCTGCGGTACATCCGACCGTCGTCGCCGGTGAAGAAGAGGTAACAATTGGCGCTGTCGCAGATCGCCCAGTAATCGATGGGCAGGCTGGGCATGCCAGCGGGCGTGGACGCGAAGAAGTTCTGGGGTCTGGTCCAGGTGTCCGGGCGGCTCGGGTCGCTGGTCGTGGAGAACTGCGGCGGCTGCGATTGATAGATGAGGTACCACTTGTTCTGAGGCCTGAAGAAGAACATCTGCGGCGCGCACCGATAGCCGCTGAAGCCAGGCGTGCGATCCATGTAGTAATGTGATGCGGACGCGGCCTGGGACCAGTCGGCGAAGTTCAGGTAAGTCATCTGCCAGTTGCCGGCGGTGTTCGCCGTGGTGGCGTAGATGTGCCATCGATCGTTGAAGAAGGAGACCGTCGGATCCTTGATGGACACGATATTGTGAGTCGCGTCGGACTTCGGGCTTACCAGCGCGCTGCTCGACTGCCAGCGGAAGGTGGTGGGCAAGCCGCAACCTTCGCTGCCCCCGCCGCCGCCCCCGTTGCCGCCGCCGCCGGTGCCGCCGCTGCCACCGGTGCCGCCGGTGCTCGCGGGGGTGATCCGGAATTGCTGGTTGGTGCCGCCGTTCGATGCCCATTGAATCACGGCGGTGCCGTCCGCGGTGCCGCGGCCGTAGACGTCCAGGGACTTGCCGCTGCTGCGTGCGGTGAGGCGCACGACGCCGCTGGCGACGTCCGTGAAGGACCACTGCTGGTTCTCGCCGCTCCAGCAGGAGTATTGCTGGATGCGTGCGCCGTCGCTGGTGGAGGCGCCCGCGACGTCCATGCAGCGGTTGCTGTTGACGTTGCGGATGCGATAGTAGCCGCCGCCTGCGGATTCCATGCGGAACTGTTGCCGGGTCGAGCCGTTGCAGCTGGCGATCTGCATGGCCGCTGCGTCCGCGGTGCTGCCCCCGGCCACCTCGACGCATTTCCCACTCTGGACGCCGACGATCGTGTAGGTCGCCGCGGTGTCGATGGTGACACTCTCAGCCAGCTCGTCGAACTCGTGGCTGGCCTCGTCGAGCGGCTCGGCGGAGACGCACGCGGCCGTGGCGGCGAACGTCGTGAGCAGAGACCATCGTCTGAATCGGATTCTCATCGTCATCCCCTCTGTTCAGGCATACGAAGCGCGAAGCGAGACACATGGGACGGCGGCCGGGATCGGCTGCGCAAGCTCTGGCCCTGCGGGTAAACTTCGTCGACCTGCGACCGAGCCGGCGAGCCTGCGCAGCGATCTCCGGGCGCGCGGATCTCCGTGAACCGCGCGTCAGCGCGTCCGGCGTCAGCGCCCCAGGTAGCTCATCAGCCAGGACATGGCGGGCCGCATCTGGCCGCTGCTGCTCATGAGTCCTGAGTTGGCCACCCACGTCTGGCCGCTGACGTACCCCCACAGCGTGATGCCCCTCACGCTCGGATGGTCGTAGAACATGGGGAACTGGCTCTGCATCACGTTGAGCTGCTGCGTGTCGTTCGCCAGGTTGATATCGTACTCGGTGATATAGACCGGCAGGCCGGTGCCGGCGAGCCGGTCGATGAAGCCCTTGACGGTGCTGGTGTTGATCTTGTACGCGTCGTGAGCCTGAGCTCCGATGCCGTCGATGGGAGCCCCTGCCGCCCGGATCCGATTGACGATAGTGAGCGTGTTCTGATTGTCACCGCTGTACTCGATGTTGTTGTAGTCGTTGAGCAGCAGCTTGGCGTTCGGGCAGTACTGCCGCGCCCACTTGAACGCTTGCACGATCCAGTCGTAGCCGCTCGAGCCCGCGCCGCCGAGGGCGTTCATGTACACCGGGGTGGTGTGCGGGGGCGGCTCGTTCACGACGTCGATGATGGCGACGTCCGGGTAGCGCTGGCAGAACGCCTGGATCCACTCTTCTACCTCTGCGCGTTGCTCGCTCTGCGATAGACCGGCAAGCCAGCCCGGCTGCTGGGCGCCCCAGATCAGGGTGTGGCCCTTGTAGGGAATGCCCTTCTGGCGCGCGTAATCCCGGACTCGGTCCATGCCGGCCCAGTTCATGACGTCCCGCGTGGATTCGACGGAGCCCCACTTGCCCTCGTTCTCTGGGCTGATCTGGTTCCAGTACCGGGACAGATCCGCTCGCACCTGCCCGCCGGTCGTGATGTTGCCGACGAACTTGCCGCCGGCGCCGCCGCCGGTGCCACCGCCCCCGCCGCCGCCGGTGCCGCCGGTGCCGCCGGTGCTCGCGGGGGTGATCCGGAATTGCTGGTTGGTGCCGCCGTTCGATGCCCATTGAATCACGGCGGTGCCGTCCGCGGTGCCGCGGCCGTAGACGTCCAGGGACTTGCCGCTGTTGCGTGCGGTGAGGCGCACGACGCCGCTGGCGACGTCCGTGAAGGACCACTGCTGGTTCTCGCCGCTCCAGCAGGAGTATTGCTGGATGCGGGCGCCGTCGCTGGTGGAGGCGCCCGCGACGTCCATGCAGCGGTTGCTGTTGACGTTGCGGATGCGATAGTAGCCGCCGCCTGCGGATTCCATGCGGAACTGTTGCCGGGTCGAGCCGTTGCAGCTGGCGATCTGCATGGCCGCTGCGTCCGCGGTGCTGCCCCCGGCCACCTCGACGCATTTTCCACTCTGGACGCCGACGATCGTGTAGGTCGCCGCGGTGTCGATGGTGACGCTCTCGGCCAGCTCTTCGAACTCGTGGCCGTCTTCATCGAGCGGCTCGGCGGAGATGCACGCGCTGAGCGCGATCGTCGTCAGCAGAAGCCATCGTTCAAATCGCATTTTCATGAAGGTCTCCTGTACCCAAGCGGGCATGTCGTAAGCTGCGGCGTGAAGCAGCCCCTTGGGCGCATAGATAAGTTGTTGATATGGCGTCGCTTCTTCATGGGGCGGGCGTGCGGTTCGCCGTGGAGACGAGCGGTCGCGCCCAGCGCTGCTGAGGCGCGACCGCAACGTTCGCGGGCTCACCGTTGCTCGCGTCCGTGACGACCGAGCGAAGGAGCCGATGCCGAGATCGTTGGTGGTCTCGGTGCGCATGACCGCCCTTCCGAAGCGAAGCAAAAGAATACCGACGAGGCGCAATGTGAGCGCTCACATTGCGGATGTCAATCGCCGAAGGCGAATGAGTGAAGGCGGGCCCTTCGATTCATAGGTAAGTTGTCGATACGGTGTCGCTTTTTCAGAGAGGCCGGATCGCTTGGCAGCTTGGCAAAATGTTCTGTCGACCCAGGGCAGCTCTCGCAGTTGGGACTTGACATCTCCGGAGGGTTTGGACCCTCCTCTTCCCGCCCACACTGGGCTTCTTTGTCCCACGCTGGACTTCTCTCTTCCTCCCTACATTGAACTTCTTTCTCCCCCAACCAGCGCGAGCTGCACCGCGCGCTCGGGTGGGGGACGGCCGCGCTGCCGGCGGCTGTGCTCGCCGCCACGCCTGGGCGCGCCCGCGGCGGGGAGGGTAGGATCACGGAGGATGGAGCCCATCTTGATCATGTTGATCATCTCGGGAATCACGACGCTCGTGGGGGGCATCGCGGAGACGCGGCATCAGGCGAGGCGAGCCGCCGAGGCCCGCTGGCGGCTCGCCGGGCCGATCTGGCAGCGCGCCGCGGACCTGGTCGGCGGCAAGTTCAAGTCAGGGCCGGATCCGTGGGGAGACCGCCGAATGCAGATCTCTGTGGTGTGCGAGAACGTCTCGCTGCTCGTCGACCACGACATCGATCACGACGACGTGTCCGTCGCGCGTTACCACACCCGCATCACCGGCACGGCGCGGAACCCGTCGGGCCTCAGGCTCCGGGTCCACGAGCAGCGGCTGCGCCGGGCGCGCGGCGGGGCATTCCGGGCGCGGCAGGTGGACGTCGGCGATCCGGCGCTGGACGGCGCCTTCGTCGTCAAGGCCAGCATTCCGGCGCTCGCGCGCTGGTGGCTCACGCCGCCGCTGCGCGAGGCGCTCCGCGCGGCCGCCGACTACCAGCTCACGCTCGAGTCGCACCGGCTCACCGCCATCCGCGTCGGGCTGGAGGACGACGCCGAGAAGCTGGCGAGCGCCATCCGCGCCGCCGCGCTCGTCGCGGACCGCGGCCGCGCGTTCGCCAAGGAGCTGCGGGCGCTCTCGCAGGGGCTCGGCGGGCGCCTCCTGTCCGGCGCGGGCGCCGCCTCGTCCGAGGGCGGGATGACCATCGAGCTCGAGCACCGGAGCAGGCTCTTCACCGTGGAGGTCGGCCGGGAAGGGGGGAAGGGCGCGTTCGGCACCCGCGTCCGCGCGGCCCGCGCCGCGTCGCCCTCGGAACGATTCACCCTGAGGCGCCGGCCCAGGCGCGGCCCGCCCCGGGGCGCGCCCGATCCGTCCGGCGACGACGCCCTGCCCCGGGCCTACGAGCTCTCGGCGGAAGCGCCCGACCGGGTGGCTCCGCGCCTCGGCGAGGAGCTGGGGCGCGAGATCGCCGCGCTCCGGCCGGCGGCGATCGTGGGCGACGAGGCCGCGGTCACGCTCGTGTTCGGCCACCTCGAGACGGGGCGCGAGCGGATCGAGCGCGCGATCGCGATCGTCTCCGCGCTCGCGGCCCCCGAGCGGCGCGGGCCCTATCGCTGATCGCCGCGCGACGCGCTGCAGGTCGGGGCGGGGCTGCGCCGTATCACCCCTGTCACACCTGACACGTGCCACACCGGTCAGTGTGGCAGGCACCCGGCCGCCGCGCGTGTGCGCGCCGGCGCTCCAGGGAGAGGGGGTGTCCTCTGGGCGGGAGGGGACAGAGCGCGAGATTCATCGGACATGGCCGCGTGTCGCGCTAGTTCGCGGCCTGTCATCGCTGCTGGCCCCGCTCTTGCCATGTCCTGCGGTGAAGGCCGCCGCGACGCGCTGACGGGCCGACGAGCCCGCGGGGGGGCCCGCGGGCGCGCCGCATTCGTCGTGATCGAGGGTGTGTCGCGCGCCGGCCGCCGCGCGGGCGCGAGCCCGCGCTCAACCCACGTAGGACCGAGGAGAATGACCATGACCTTGAATTCGATGCTCCGTGATGTCTCGATGGCTCGCACCGCCCGCCGCGCCGCGGCCCTCGCGCTGGGGCTCTGCGCCCTCGGCGGCTGCGCCGCGGGGCAGGAGCCGGCGGACGCGGCGGTCGAGGAGGGGCTCGCCCCGATCACGAGCCTGCAGCTCTCGAACGGCGCCGAGGTTCATTTCTACGAGCCGGAGGAGGGCCGCGTCCTGGCCTTCACCACCGGCGAGCTCGCCGAGTCCATGGAGCGGCTCGCCCCCGTCGCGCTCTACGAGGCGCTCTCGCGGCAGGTCGCGCCGCCGGCGCTGATCGCGGCGCAGGCGCGCATGGACGCGGCG
The DNA here is from genome assembly GCF_051527395.1 of Sorangium sp. So ce281. Classification (NCBI taxonomy): domain Bacteria; kingdom Pseudomonadati; phylum Myxococcota; order Polyangiales; family Polyangiaceae; genus Sorangium; species Sorangium sp. So ce281. The sequence goes on along the minus strand of NZ_CP150322.1, from coordinate 6,052,224 downwards.
CGGCTCGCGCGCGGCCCGCGCCGCGCCGCGATCGCGACCGACGTGGACGTGATCGAGGAGGCGGCGCCGGCGCCGCGAGCGGGAGAGGAGCTCGGGACCGCCGCGCAAGCCCTGACGGCGAGCGATTTCGTGGCGAGTTATTGCAGCGCGAGCAACGTCGATTTCGATTATTGCTGGACCGACAGCACCGTCGGCCGCACGGTCAGGGTCAAGGGCACCAAGTGGTATCACGCCCACGCGGACTCCACCTCGGGCACCATCCAGATGGCTGTGTACTACGAGAACATGTGGGGCAACGATGTCCTGGTCTTCCTCCGGACCATCACGTCGACGGGGGGCGTGTTCTCCTACGAGACAGAAGACAATGATACGTACAAGGTCGTCATCTCGCAGGTGGACCCCGGCAACACCTATCATCTCTCGGTCCACGGCGATCAGTAGGCGGCGGCCCGTCGCGCCCTTCTGCGCGGCGAACCGCCCGGGCGAGATCGGCCGCCCTCGGCCGGTCTCGCCTGGGCGCACCCTCGCGGGGACGAACCTCTGGGCGAGGATGGAGCCCATCTTCGTCCTGATGATCATCTCGGGGATCGCGGCGCCCGCGCCGCAGGGGCCCTACCGCTGACGACCCGGCGAGCCGCCCTGCCAGCTCGCGGCGCTGCGACGGCCGACGACCAGCGCGTGCGCTTCGCGCGCCTGAGCTTGCTCCACCGGCTGGCGGGGCGTGATAGATCGTGGGCCTGCGGCATGCAGCCTCGGGTCGATTCGCTGGCGCCTCCTCCGTGCGCGGCCTCCCAGGGGCGGAGAGGGGCAGGATGAGCGCGGGTCGGGACGAGCCGACGACGCTGGTCCGCACCCGGCGGCGCGCCGGCTCCGCCGCCGAGCCGCGGCCGTTCCTCTTCCTCGTCTTGCAGTGCCAGCGGCCGATGGATCCGCCCGCGCGGCTGCCGCTCGACGGGGTTGACGAGGTGCGGTTCGGGCGAGGCCCGGTGCGCTCGATCGACCGGCGGACCGAGGCGGACCGGGCGCTGCTCGACGTGCGCCTCGAGGACGGCTGGGTGTCGTCCCGCCACGCGCGGATCACGCGCGACGGCGGCCAGCTCTGCCTGGAGGACCTCGGCTCGACGAACGGCACCTTCGTGAACGGCGTGCCACGGCGGAGCGCGACGCTCGCCGAGGGGGACCTGATCGAGCTCGGGCACACGTTCTTTCTGTTCCGCGAGGTCGCGGTGCCCGACGAGGCGGCGAGCGACGCGGCCCGGGCGGCGGATCAGCCGTTCGGCCTCGCCACCTTCTCGCCCGAGCTGGCCGAGCGCTTCGCCGCCCTCCGGGCCGTCGCGCCCGCGCCCATCCCCGTCGTCCTCCAGGGCGAGAGCGGCACCGGCAAGGAGGTCGTCGCGCGCGCCGTCCACGCGCTCTCGGGGCGGCCCGGCCCGTTCGTCGCCATCAACTGCGGCGCGCTGCCCGAGAGCCTCATCGAGTCCGAGCTGTTCGGCCACAAGAAGGGCGCCTTCTCCGGCGCCGCCGAGGACCGGCCCGGCCTCATCCGCGCGGCCGACCGCGGCACGCTCTTCCTCGACGAGATCGGCGATCTGCCCGCGGCGTCGCAGACCGCGTTCCTGCGCGCGCTGCAGGAGTCGGAGGTCGTCGCGGTGGGCGCGACGCGCCCCGTGAAGGTCGACCTCCGCGTGGTCGTGGCCACGCACCGCGACCTCCCGGCGATGGTCGAGCGCGGCGACTTCCGGGGCGATCTCTTCGCGCGACTCTCCGGCTTCGTGCTCGAGCTGCCGCCCCTGCGCAGGCGCCGGGAGGATCTCGGGCTGCTCATCGCCGCGCTGCTCCGCCGCGCCGCCCCGGACCGGGCCGCGTCGATCTCGCTCGGCTGCGAGGCGGCGCGCGCGCTCCTCCTGCGCGAGTGGCGGCTCAACGTCCGCGAGCTGGAGAAGTGCCTGGCGACCGCGATCGTGCTCGCCGGCGGCGGCCGGGTGGAGCTCGACCACCTGCCGCCGCCCGTCGTCGTGCCGCGGAGCGGCCAGCCGCCCGAGGCCTCGAAGCCCGAGGCCCAGCCCGCCGAGCGCCTGCGGCCCGCCGAGGAGGACCAGCAGCGGCGCGAGGCGCTCATCCGCCTCTTCCGCGAGCACCGCGGGAACGTCAGCGCCGTGGCGCGGGCGATGGGGAAGGGGAGGACGCAGATCCACAGGTGGATCGCGCGTTATGGCATCGAGCCTGGCGACTACAGGGACGGGTGAGCGCGCGGTTGGATGACCGCGCGACGGCGCGGCCGCCGGTCAGGGGCAGTACTGCGCGCCGGCGGACAGCAGGCCTCCGGGCAACAACGGCGCGAACGGGGAGAACGGGAAGTCCCGGACGACATCCGACGGGTGGTTGAGAAACACGGTGATCGGATGGCGCCATGTGCGCCCGCCGCCCTTGCACTGCTGGAAGTCCCGGTCGCCCTCCACGAGCCCCCCGTCGTCGACGGAGCACTGGTGGAGCGGCGGACACTCCGCGACGAGGAGCGATTCGTCGCAAGCCCCGACCGAGGTGGCGACGCAGTCCACCTCGCCCTCGGCGCCGGCGCAGAGGCGTTCTCCCACGTACGCGGCGTGATCGGTCCAGTATTCACCCGTGCAGGCGAAGGCGTTCTGATAGATGGCCTGCCCAGAGAACTCCGAATGGGTCGGAGCAGGGTGGAACTTGCCTTTCTCGTCCACTTCATTCATCCCCACCGCGAGCCGGGGGTGGAGGGGCTCATCGCCCCACAGGTTCCCGTAGAACGCGCCCTCGCGCCAGCCGAAGACATCGACCTCCGCCGCCGGATACACCGCGGGGCGGAACGTCGCCTCGTTGATGGAGACGGTGCCGGGCGGTGGCGGGGGGCTCGGCCGCGGGTGGCTCGAGACGCTGAAGCGGCGGTTCCTCTCGAGCGCCGCGGCGACGCCCTCGCCCGGCGCCAAGGGGCCGGCGCGGCCGCTCGTCCGCGGGCCGCTCATGAGGCTGAAGTAGCCGCTTTGAGGGCAGACGAAGCGGAGCGCGGGCTCGGTGCGGCCGTCGCAGCGCACCGCGCTCGGATCGATGTGATCGGGTGAGCCGGCGTCGCAGCCGCGGACACCGCTGCAGACGCGAAGCACCGTGTCGCTGGCGGGCAGCCCAGCGGCGCTCGCTGGGTCGTCGGCGCAGTCGGTCAGGGGCGCTTCGCCGGTCGCGATGAACACGGTCGAGCCCGGGGTGCAGGAGCCGACGTGCTGGGCCGTCCACCCACAGCTGCGCGACGCGCCATGGGATTCGACCTCGCACCGCCTGAAGCTCGGAATGGCGTCGCCGTCCTCCGTGGTCGTCACCACGCGGACGGAGGACGCCGGCGTGAGGAGCCCCGGCCGGTGCTCCGGGAACGCCTGGCCTCGCAGCGAGACGGTGATCGAGCGGCCCAGGGCGTTCACGAGCGAGAGCATGCACGCCGAGACGAGCTGCTGGCACGTCGCTCCCACCGGGCCCACGGCCCAGACAGGGCAGATCCCGATCTTGCCGTCGAATGTGAATTCCTCGCCTGTCGACGTGTCGGTGTACGAGACGCTCTGGCCCTGCTCGAGGGCGCAGGCGACGAGGTAGCCCATCACCTCGCGCGTGGGCTCGTGGCGGAGCTGGTAGCGGAGCTCCAGGTGCTTGCTGTCGTCGGCGTAGCTCGCGGTCGCGAGCGGGACGGACACCATGACGGGATTGGCCCGCGGGTTCGCGATCAGCGCGTTGCGGGTGAGCGCCTCGGCGGAGAGGCCGTTGCCCCAGACGCCCTGCACCGCGTCCGCGATGGCCGCCACCAGCTCGCTGGCCGACCCGCCGCTGGCCGATCCGCCGCTGGCCGGCCCGACGGCCGACCCGCTCGTCGAGCCGCTCCCCGCCGGCGCCGCGCGCGGCGGCCCGTCGAGCGGGGAGGCGTCGCCGCCCGCGACGGCGCAGCCCGCGCCCACGAGCGAGAGCCCGAAACACAGCGCAATCAACCCTCGTGTCCGGTAGATCTTCACGCGGTCAGGTTCCTTTCTTGTCTCTGGTCCGGGCGATCCGACCGGTCGGTTCACGCGGCGCCGGTCGCCCCGGGCGTGAGCAGGGCGCGCTCGATCTCGTCGAACCGCCGCTGCCAGAAGCCCGCCGACATCGCCCTCGCCTCGGCGAGGAACAGGCGCGCTTCGCCGCCCTCGCCCGCGCGGAGCGCCGAGAGGGCCGCGCTGTGGAGCGCCTCGGCGTGCTCATGAAGGATCGCGGTCTGCCGCGCCTCGTCCACGAGCGCGCGCCATGCCGCAGCGTCGAACCGACCGGCTGCCCGGTCGTCCAGGGCCTGTTGCACCAGGCGTGCCAGCGTCCGGGCGCAGGGGGTGAGGTTGGGCTCGTGGAGGCTCGCGCGGGTCTCGGCCAGGTGGCGGGCTGCCTCGTCGTGCTCGCCCCGGGCGACGTGGATGCGAGCGAGGAGAAGGACGTCGTCCGGCGAAGGGCGCTTGTTGAAATAACGCCGCTGGAGGTCGAGGCTGCGGCGCGCGAGCGGGAGGGCCTCGTCCGGCGCGCCCAGCCAGTACCGCAGCTCCGCCAGGTTCAGCGTGGCCCAGCGCTCGAGCTGGGCGTGGCCGAGCTCGCGGGCGAGGCGGACGGCCTCCCGCTGGTCCGCGACCGCGCGCCCTTCCTCCCGCCGCTTCACCCACATGAAGACGCGGTTGATGTACGCGGTGCACAGGTGGAAGACGTCGCCGGCGCGCAGGCAGGCCTCGACGACGGCCTCGGCGTGGCGCTCGGCCTCGTCGAGCCGGAGGGCCACCGAGAGCGACGCGACGAGCACCAGCCGGGCGATGACGTGCGCCTCGTGGTCGCCGAGGGCGAGCGCGCCGCGGGCGGCCCGCTCCAGCTTGGGGATCCCCTCGTCGACGCGCTGGTCGCGGCAGTCGGAGCGGCCGCCCGCGAGCAGGCAGCGCGCGTCGAGGCGGGCGTCGCCGAGGCCGGCGCAGAGCTCGGCGGCGCGCGCCGCGATCGCCGCCGAGGCGGGGAAGTCCTCGAGCCAGTCGAGCGCGGTCGCCTCCTCGAGGAGGAGCTCGGCCGCGCGGGCCCGGTCGCCCGCGGCCTCGGCCAGCGCCCGGGCGGCGCGCAGATCGGCGAGCGACTCCTCGAAGCGCTGCAGGCGGTAGCGCGCGCGGCCTCGGCCCGCGAGCGCGCGGGCGCGGGCGCGGGTCGAGGCGTCGTCGCGCTCGAGGAGGCCGGCGAGGCGCAGGGCCGCGGTGAAGCGCTGCTCGGCCTCGACGACGTCGTGCCGGGCGAGCGCCTCGTCCGCGAGCTCGGCGTGCGCCGCCGCCGCCGCGGCCAGGTCTCCCGCGGCGGCCGCGTGGCGGGCGATCCGGGCGCGCGCCCCCGCGGCGCGCGGCGCGCCAAGGAGGCCCTGGAGGACGGCGGCGTGCAGCGCGCGGCGGCGGGCGGGCGGGATGCGCGCCTCGACGGCCTCGCGCAGGAGCGGGTGCCGGAAGGCGTAGCGCGGCGGCGACGCCGAGCGCGCGACGAGCACGCCGGCCCGGGCGAGGCGCGCGAGGCCGACGCCGGGGTCCAGCGCGCCGGCCGGCGGCGGCGCGTCGGCGGCCCGCAGGGCGGCCTCGAGCTCGGCCGGGGAGAGGTCGTCGCCGAGGATCGCCGCGCGCTCGAGCAGGTCCACGAGCGGCGGCGGCAGGGCGGCGAGCGCGCGCTCGGCGAGGCGCTCGCCGAGCGGCGCGGCCGACAGGGAGAGCAGATCGTCCGGCGCGAGCGTCCAGCCCTCGCCGCCCCGGGCGCGCTGGATCGCGCCGCCGACGCGCAGCGCGCACGCCACCTCCACGAGGTCGCGCGGGACGCCGCGCGCCAGCGCGTGGAGGCGATCGAGCACGGCGCGGGGGATGAACTCGACGGGGCGGAGGCGATCCTGGAGCAGCGCGCCCGCGGCCTCGGCGTCGAGCGGGCCGAGGTCGAGCGCCACGCGGCGGGCGGCGCGCTCCCCGAGCGCCGGGCGGAGCGACGCGAGCGAGGGCCGCGCGGCGAGCACGATCGCGAGGCGCGCCGCGCTGCCCTCGGCCGTGGCGAGCTCGATCGCGTCGAGCGCGGACGCGTCGGCGCGGTCGGCGTCGTCGAGCAGCAGCGCGAGCGGCGCGGCGGCCGCGAGGGCGGCCGCGAGCGCGCGGGCCTCGGCGTGGCGGCGCGCGCCCGGCGCCCCGAGCAGCGGCGCGGCGGCCGGGTCTCCCGGGGCGAGCCGCCCAAGGGCGAGCCCGACGGCCGGCCAGGCGCGCGCGGCCTCCGCCGCGCCGAGCCGCTGGACGAGCGCCTCCTGGGCATCCGCGTCGCGCTCGCCGCCGGCTGGCAGATCCAGGGCCGCGCGCAGGAGCGCGACGAGCGTCGCGCCGTGCTCGGCCGCCTCTGGCCGGAGGGCCGCCGCGGCGTGCACGGCCGCGCCGCCGGCGTGGAGCGCCGCCGCGAGCGCCCCGAGGAACCGGCTCTTTCCGTGCCCTTCCGCGCCGAGCGCGGTGACGAGCGCCGGCCCGCCGCCGGCGAGCGCCTCCTGCGCGGCGGCGAGGGCCGCGCCGAGCGCCGCATCGCGGCCGCGCAGGGCGGTCTCGCCGGGCTCGTCGGGGGGCGCGCCGCGCGGATCGAGGGGCCGGTCGCGCCGATCGGGGGCCACAGCGCGCGGAGAGGGCGAGGCATCGTGCGGGCCGTCCGCGAGCGCGCGCCGCGCTTCGGCCGTGAGGATCGCCGGCGGCATGGCGTCCGCGTCGCCCGGGCCGGCCCCCCAGGTCTCCGCGTCCTCGAGCGCTGCGCCTGCGAGCGTGACGCCGCGCGTGCCCTCGCGCACCCGGAGCGGAGCCAGGTGGACCACGAGGTGCGGCTCGGTCGCGCCGGCCTCGGCGAGGCGCCGGGCCACCCGCGCCGCCGCGCGCACGCCGTCGCCTGGCGCGTCGGCGGCGGGGAAGGCGAGCACCATGCGCTCCCCGCGAAAGCGCGCCAGGACGCCGCCTTCGGCGCGGGCGATGTCGGCGAGCGCGTCCGCGCGCTCGCGCGTGCGCAGGGCGAGCAGCGCCACCGAGCGGCGCGGATCGGTGGCGGGAGCTGGCGCGCCGGAGGAGGCCGCGCGCCCCCGGGACGGGGCGGCCCGCGCTTCCAGCGACGCCGCGAGCGCGCGCGCCACGTCGCTGGCGCGGGCCGGGCGGGCCTCGGGATCCTTCGCGAGGCAGCGGAGGACCGCCTCGTCGGCGCCCTCCGGCAGCGGCGCGAGCGAGGAGGGCGGGGCGGGGCGGCGCGCCACGTGGGCCTGCCGCACCTCGGCCGCCTCGCCGACGAACGGCGGCCGGCCGGTGAGCAGCTCGAAGATCATCGCGCCGAGCGCGTAGATGTCGGCGCGCGCGTCGACGGCGCCCGCGCCGAGGCACTGCTCCGGCGCCATGTACGCCGCCGTCCCAAGGATCGCCCCGGTCTGCGTCAGGTCGGGGCCGAGCGGCGCGCGCGCATCGCCGCCGGCGCGCGCCTGCGCGGCCAGGCCGAAGTCGATCAGCGCGACCTCCCCGCCCGGCCGCAGCCACACGTTCTCGGGCTTGAGATCGCGGTGCACCAGCCCGGCCTCGTGCGCCGCGTCCAGCGCGACCGAGAGCGCGCGCACGATCGCCGACGCCTGCTCGACCGGCATCGCGCCGGTGCCCGGCAGGTCCGCGAGGCAGCGCGCGAGCGAGCTGCCCTCGAGCCGCTCCAGCACGAGGAACGGGCCGAGCTCCTCCGAGCGCCCGCGGCCGAGCAGCGCGGGGACCAGCGGCGGCGCGAGGCGGGCGAGCGCCGCGGCCTCCCGCTCGATCCGGCCGTCGTCCTGCCGGCGCGCCACCTTGAGCGCCACGGCGCGGCCGTCGCCCTCGCGCGTCGCCGCGTAGACGCGCGCAAACCCCCCTTGCCCCAGCAGCCGCTCGACACGGAACCCTTCGACGCGGAGCCCGGGGACCAGCGGCGACGGATCCTGATCGAGCGCCTCGTGCTCGCGCTCGTCGGCGCTCGTCACCGACGATGGGGCCAGAGGGTGCGCCGGGCACGCGGCGCCGGCCCGCGCTGGGAGGCGGCGATGGCACTCGGAGCAGCGCATGGGGCGCGAGTATACTGGGGTAGGTGCCATGCGGACGCCTGCCGAGCCCAACCAGGACGAGACAGCCGTCATCTCGGGCCGACCGCTGGAGCTCGAGGCGAGCGCCGCCGGCGACGCGCTCCCCGCCGGCGCGGTGGTCGGGGGTTACGTGCTCGACGACGTGCGGCTCGGGGGCGGCTTCGGCGTCGTGCACCGCGCCGTCCCGGTCGGGGGCGGCGCGCCGGTCGCCCTGAAGGTCCTCCGCCGCGGCCTGTCGCTCCTGCCGGCGATCCTCCGGCGCTTCCAGCGGGAGGCGGAGGTGCTCGCGCGGCTCAAGCACCCGGCGATCGTCGAGGTCCGCGGCGTGGGCGCCCTGGACGACGGCCGGCCGTACATCGCGATGGAGTGGGTCGAGGGCCGGAGCCTCGCGGCGGAGCTGAGCGCGCGGGGCGCCTTCTCGCCGCCCGAGGCGGTCGCCCTGCTCGAGGAGGTCGGCGGCGCGCTCGCCGCCGCGCACGCGATCGGCGTCGTGCACCGCGACGTGAAGGCCCAGAACGTCATGGTCTGCCCTGGCGCGGGCGGGCTCGGCGCGCCGGGCGTGAAGCTGGTCGACTTCGGCATCGCCAAGCTCCTCCGCCCGCGCGACGTCGATCGCGCGCGCGGCGCCAAGAGCAGCAGCCTGATCCTCGGCACGCCGCTCACGATGGCCCCGGAGCAGATCCTCGGCGGCGCGGTGGACGCGCGCACGGACATCTACGCGGTGGGCCTGCTCGCCTACCAGCTCGTGACGGGCGAGCTGCCGTTCCAGGGCGCCGATGCGGTCGAAACCGAGGAGATGCACCTGCGCGCGCCGCCGCCCTGCCCGAGCGACCGCGCGCCCGTGTCGGCGGCGTTCGGCGCGGTGGTGCGCCGCTGCCTCGCCAAGGAGCCGGCGGACCGGTACGCGGGCGTGCCCGAGCTGCTCGCCGCGCTCCGCCAGGCGGTCGCCCGGGCGGTCGGCGCGCCGGGCCGCCAGACCGTGGCGCCCGCGGCGCGCTCGCCGGTCGGCGCTCCCCTCGCGGGCGCCGGCGCGCACGGGCAATGCGCGCCGCGGGGGCCGTGCGCCGCGCTGCTCGTCGAGGCCCGGCTCTCGGCGCCGGACGAGGCCGGTGACGAGGCGCTCGCCGACGTGGAGCGCCTGGTCCAGGCGGCGCGCGCGGCGCTCGTCCGGCTCGGGGCGACGCTCGTGGTCGAGAGCGCCGACGCGCTGCTGGCGGCGCTGCCCGCGCCGTACGATCGCGCGCCGGAGCGGGCGCTCGGCTGGGCCCTCGAGCTCTGGGCGGAGCTCGGCGCGCGGGCCGGCGCGAGCCCCGAGGTCCTCCCGCGCCTCGCGCTGCACGCGGCCGAGCCCGAGGCGCTGCGCGGCTGGGCGCCCGCCGCGACCGGGGCGGGGGTGTTCGTGACGGACGCGTTCGCGGAGGGGCTCGCCGGGGAGGCGGGGGAGGGGGAGGGGGAGGCGGGGGAGGCGGGGGAGGCGGGGGAGAGCGAGCGAGCGCCGCGCCCGGCCGAGGGCGGCGCGCTGCGCCGGGTGGCGCCGTGAGCGGCGCGGCCCGACGCGGGCGCGCGCCGCCACGGCCGCTGCCACAGGGTGTCACAGGGGCGGTGTGACAGGGGACAGCCGGGATGTGGCAGGCAGGGCGCCTGCGCGGCGCGGAGCCGCCCACCGGCGCGGCGCGGAGCTGTCCTGCGGCGAGCGCGGCGACCGCCGCGGACGGGCCTCCGATGCGCGTCGGTTCGACATCGTCGGTGGGAATGGCCCTCAGCGGGCGCCGTGAGGCCGCTGGAGCCGCGCGCTGGCAAGGCGCTTGCGATGGCGCTTTGCCGCGAGGCGCCGCCGCGGCCGTGCCACTCCCGGCGCGCTGCGCGGCTGGCCGCCTTCGCCTCGAGAACAAGAGAGCCAAGGAGACATCGCCATGCGCATCGTTCGCTCTGCATTCGCCCTCGTCGCCCTGTTCGCCGCCGGCTGCGCCGTGGAGTCGGCCGACCCTGATCTCATGGAGAACACCCCGCCCCTCTCGGAGAGCTGGACCGTCAGCAACCTGGCGGTGAACGTGCTCTGGGACTCCGGCATCGGCGTCAACCTCTCGGCCTGGAGAAGCATTCACTGCCACCTCGATCATGGCCCCGGGTACATGTTGACGGACCTCAGCGCGTTCCAGGCGCCCCTTGTCAATCCCGACAACTTCATCGCCAGGATGACTGGCCTATGTCGGGAGTTCGACCTCCCGAATGTGACGCTTCCGCGGACCGGCGCGATCGCGGCGGAGCTCCTCTTCACGGCGCCGAGCTTCGGCCCAGGCCCGCTCAACGCGCAGATCCCGGTCGCCAACTACCCCACGGGGCTGGAGCTCAAGGTGAACGCCGCCAACACCTATGTGAAGGACGTGCGCATCACGTACGCTCCCAGGAACGCGGCCAATACGGCACTCGACCTCGCCTCGCCTTCCCACACGAGCTGGGCGACGGGGTACGCCGGGAACAAGGTGACCCTGAGCTGCCCGGCCCAGCAGGTGCTGGCGGGGGTGGATGTCAGGCACGACGTGGGCGACGGGAAGATCCGCGTCCTGGAGATCCACTGCAGAGCGCTGCAGCCCTGAGAGGGCCAGCGCTGTCGCGGCGAGTCGCCCCGGGGCCTCTCCATCGGCGGGTATCCGATCTCCGCCACGTCTGAAAAAGGAAAAAGAGAGCTCGCCGCACAGGGCAGCTGCGCGCCTTTCCGCCCGCGGCGTTCCACGAGGCTGAGGGAACACACGCTGACGACGGCGTGGCGCGACCATCGCAGCCTTCATCACCAAGGTATTCCACGAGGGCCCCGGGGTTTCCGTCGAAGGCGGCGCGGCCGGCGACGTTCACGATCGACGTCTTGATCGACGTGTCAGAGTAATCCACCATACCGCGCTTGCGGTCGACCGTATTCACGAGGATTGCCGAGCCGCGTGCCATCGAGGCGCTCGAAGGCGTTTGGGCCTCGAACAGCGTGTGTAGCTACCAAGAGCGCATCGACCGCCGGCGGCGCGCGAGTCCGCCACGAACAGCAATGAGAAGCTCGCGATCTTCTACGCGTCATATCACGCTCCGAACAGCGTCTTCCCGCGGGGGTGACCGCGCGTGGCGCGACATGCTGTGGAGCTTGCCCACGACGAACAGGTCGATCCGTGGGCGGAGCCAGATGCCCTTGACGTGGACCGTCCTGTCGCCGGTCTCGAGATGGTTGAAGGGCGTCTGGAACACACGGTCGATGCCCAGCTTGTGCAGCTGTCCCCTCTCGAAATCGCGTTCTTCTGCGCTGGTCATCTCGGCGTCGCTGGGATGGCACCGACGACGCTGCCGCTTGACGCGCTCGACGTCGCGCACAAGAGCGGATCCATGTTGGGTATTCGAACGCGACAATGGCTTGGTCGAGCGGGACAATGGCTGGGTCGAACGGGACAATGGGTGGGCGTCGGCCTCCTCGCCGTGCTCATCGTCCTCGGCACACAGCTCCTCAAGCGGCGCGCAGGAGCGGGAGCCCGCTCCGTGGCCACGGTGACGTATGCCTGGATGCAGCGGCGGGGGCCTGATGGGCTGAACGTCAGCGTCGATCTCTACGCGCCGCCGCGCGCGAGCAAGCGCGGCCCGCTGGTCGTCCTCTTGCAGGGGAACGAGCCCTCGCAGCCCGACGAGCGACTCGCCTTCGCCGCGAACGTCGGCGACTCCCTACAGCGAAGCGGGGTCGCCGCCGCCGCCGTCTCGTTCAACGTCCACACGGGCTACACGCTGCGCGCGTGCGCGGCGGACGTCGCCCGGGTCTTGCAAGAGGTGACCGACGCGCGCAACCCGACGCGCGTGGTCCTCGTCGGACGCGGCCTCGGCGCGTGGATGGCGTCCCTCCTTGCGCTCGATCGGCGGCTCCTCGAGGGGGCCGGCATGGATCCCAGGCGCGTCGATGGCGTCATCCTGTTGCGCGGCACCTACGACCTCGGCGAGGCGGCGCTCGAGGGGCACCCCGACGCGGCGTTCTTCGCGGGCTCGGTCGAAGATCGCAGGGAGTCCTCGCCCATCACGTACGCGCGGTCCGACGCGCCGCCGTTCTTGATGCTGTTCGGCGGGGAGGACGACCTCGGCTGGGCGCGCCTCGCTCGCCCCTTCGCGCGCGCGCTCCAGAACGCGGGCGCGCGCGACATCGACTACTTTGTCGTCCCCAGGCGCGATGCGCACAGCATCGCGCACTGGGGCGGAAGGGGAGACATGGTCGGCGATCTGGTGTTCCCCTTCGTCGCCTCGGGCCTCAAGGACCTCCCCATCGACAACCCCTTCGGCGTGCTCCGCCGCTGGGGTGCACGGCCGCCGTTCGACCTGTCGGAGCTCCGCAAGGATCCCCGGGCCATCACCACCTACCCGGTCGACGCCGCGCTGCGGGAGACGATAAGCGGCCTCTTCGGCAAGGGGGGGCTCGAGCGCTACCCCTTGCCCGGCAAGACGTATCAGGCCATCGATCTGCTCGCCTACCTGGCCGGGCGGCCGAAGTCCGAGGTGGGCGAAGGGGACTGGCTGGTGGTCTCGAACCTTCGGGGTGAGCAGCAGTACTTCTCGCGCGAGGCGCTGAAGAAGGCGCAGGCGGTCATCGTGGTCGGGCTCGACGACGAGGACAATCTCTACCGCATCGTCGACTTCTACCGGCTGAAGCAGGCCTACTCGTGGATCGAGGGCGAGGAGCCCATGCCCATGATGATCCGGCCGCTCGGCGCGTTCCTGCACTTCCGGACGCCGCTGCCCGCGGACCTGGGGAACAAGACCTACGCGGCATTCGGGCTCGGTGCGGCGAGCTTTCACTGGGTAGAGAGCGACCCGCTCGCGCCGTTCCGCTCGCTCTCCGGCGGGGTGCGCGAGGCGCTGATCGGCGAACAAGGGTGCGTCAAGTGCCACAGCTTCCGTGGCGTCAACGCTCGGGCGCACCACGCGCTGGCGCTCGACGGCACGCCGTACGGGGCGTACGCGCTGCCGCTCGAGGAGTATCCGAGCGAGGTGCTGCGGCGCTTCTTGTTCGAGCAGGACGCGGTGGCAGCGAGCTTCGGGGTCATGCCGCTCCGGGTGGACGAGACCGTCGCGGGGCAGCTCCTCGACATCGTGAACCACGAGAAGAACGAGACGAAGTAGCGGCCCGACGCCTCAGGGGTCCACTTGTTCGTGGAGCGCCGCCGCCCACTCGGCGTGCGCGCGCGCCGAGGGGTGCAGGCCGTCGCTGGCGAGCATCTTCGCCTCCGCCTGCTTGTGCATGAGCGGATAGAGGTCCACGTAGCGCGCGCCGGCGGCTCCTGCCTCGTCGCGCAGAACGGTGTTGAAGGCGACGATGTCCGCGCCGATCTGCCGCGGATCTCCGAACGAAGCGGCGGCCGGAGAGAGCGACCAATCGGGCTGCGGCAGCGCCACGATCCGATCCGGCGCGACGCCAGCGTCGATGATCGCTCGGAGGAGCACCCGCACGCGCGAACGGTAGGCGTCCGCGCTCCAGCGACGCACGTAGTCGTTGGCGCCCACCGCGAGCGTCACCAGCGTGGGGCGAAATGGCGCCACCTCCGGGATCTCCCGCTCTTGCACGTCTTCGGCGGTGTAGCCGTTGACCGCGACGTTCTTGAGGGTCACCCGGCGGCCCTGGGCGCGCCAAAGCTCGGCGAGGCGCGAGGGGAACGCGTCGGACGGCGGGTTCCCGGTCCCTGCCGTGAAGGAGTCGCCGAGCGCCAGATAGCGGATCTCCTCGAGCCCGCGCGTGGGCGCGACATCCTCGCTGGCGCCGGTCGTCGCGCTCCGTGGAGAGCTGCCGAGCAGAAGCAAGGCGAGGAGAATCCCGCCGAGCAGGAGCAAAAAGGGCAGGAGAAGCGGGCGGAACGAGCGCATCAAGAAGGATAGCATCACTTCATCGACGATCTAGATATCCATCGAATCGCTCCTCGCGGTCTGACCACGGGACCAGCCAAGGGGCAGGGTGGCGTGGACGATCGTCGATTCGCATCGGGCTATCCGTCCGAACCTGGCTGCGGCGCCACCCGCGAGTGTATGGACCGGGAGCTTGGGTGACACATGGGGGAAGCCGTTTGCTCGTCCGTCAGGGCGCCTTCACCTCGACGGGGATCGCGGAGCTCGCCCCGGCGCCGTCGCCGAGCTGACCCAGGGTGCCTCTGCCCCAGCACAGGACCTGGCCGGGGCCCGTGGGGCCGCACGCCCCCTCGACGATCGCGCACGTGTGGAAGAAGCCGGCGCTCACCGCGACGACCTTGGCGAGGGCCGTGCCGTCGCCGAGCACGACGGGTTCCAGTCGCGTGTTATCGGCCCTCGCCGGCGTGCTGCGACCGAGCTGCCCTTGCTCGTTGCTGCCACGGCAGCGGAGCTGCCTCTGGTCGTCGATCGCGCAGACGAAGACGTAGCCGGTGGACATCCTACCCCAGACACCCGGGATCGCGGCCGCCGTCCCGGCCGGGGGAGCCTCGGCGCCGTGCTGACCTGAGCTGTTGTTCGTCCCCCAGCAGAAGAGGCCTCCCACGTCGTCGCGCGCACAGCCGAAGTTCGTGCCGTAGGAGATCTCGGAGAAGGGCAGCGTCGCTCCCGCCGCGATGAGCGGCGTGTGCGCGCTGTAGTTCGCGCCGCCCTCGGAGCCGGCGGGTGTGTTCGTGAGGATATACCCGCCGCCCATCGCGCCCCAGCAACTCAGCCCGTCTTCCGCCGCGCCGGTCGAGAAGCAGCTGCCTATCGAGCCGATGCCCCGCGCGAGGATGGCCCTCGGACCGGCCGTCGCGGTGAAGTTGAACGCTTTCACCGGGACGAGGCTCTCCTCGCCGGTCGCCTCCGGCCCGAGGCTCGAGAACAGGTTGGACCCCCAGCAGTAAATGCTGCTGGTCGAGGTGAGCGCGCACGCCGAGTACCACTCTGGCGCGATCTTGCGCACGAGCAACGGGGCCGTACCGTCATTGACGATCGCCGGGGCGTCGTGGGCCATCGAGTCCTTGGAGCCATTCGCGAGGAGGCCGGTCTCGTTGTTTCCCCAGGCCCAGAGTCGGAGCTGGCTGTCGATCGCGAAGGTCGCCTGCTCGGTCAGCGCGACTTGCGTGATCGTCGCCGCGCCGAGCGACGCGGGAAAAATCACTCTCACCGGCGTGCTCGAGGAGACCGCCATCGCCTGCGGAACACCCAGCTGGCCGAACGAGTTGTCCCCCCAGCAGGTGAGAGAGCCGTCATGCCGGATCGCGCACGTATGGCTGCCGCCCGCAGCCACCATGACGGCGTCGGCGAGCGTGGGGCTGTCTGGCGGGATCTGGCATCCAGGATCACCACCGCCGCCCCCGCTCCCACCGCCGGCCGCGCCCCCGCCGGCCGCGCCGTCGCCGCCGGCCGCGCCGTCGCCCCCGCCGCCCTGCGCATCGATCGGACCGCCGCCCGTTCCGCCACCCGCGCCGCTGTCCGAGAAACGCCGCTCGGGAGCGGTGCATCCTGCCCCCGCAGCGAGGGTGGCGGCGACGACGACGAGCAAGGAGCAGAAGTTCGGTCGCGTCTGGGTGTTCATCTTTATCTCAAGCATCCGGTTACACTCCCAGCGTCCTTTGCACAGCCTTACCGCACGGAGGACAAGATGTCCAGTTGGGCACCGATCACCGATGTCCCCGCTTTCCCGGAGGCCTCAGGGGGCGTTTTGGCATGCACCTGCTGAGCGTGGGCGATCTCAGCAGAGCCTGCGGGCGCCGGCGAGCGGCAAGGCTCCGGCTGCGAGTCGACGCGAGCGGTGGGCTCGATCGTCCTTGGATGATGCGGTAGTGGCCCGGGGTACGGCGCGAGTTCCGCGCGTCCCGGCACGCCGGAGCCGCCCCTCAGCCCCTCCACGAGCGCCGGGCCGCGCGCCGGTAGCGCTCCAGCTTGAACATGAAGGCGGGAAGTCGGGAAGAAAAGATCAATGATCTTCCCGCCTTCATGTTCAAGCTGGAGCGCTACCAGGCGCGTCCACCCCGGGGATGGGAGCGACCCGTCGTTTGTTGGAGGCGCGTCCACCGGGAGACAGGGGGCGCCATCTGTTGCTGGAGGCGTGTCCACCCCGGAGATGGGAGCGACCCGTCTTCTGTTGGAGGCGCGTCCACCGGGAGACAGGGGGCGCCATCTGTTGCTGGAGGCGTGTCCACCCCGGAGATGGGAGCGACCCGTCTTCTGTTGGAGGCGTGTTGACCGGGAGACGGCGCCACCCATCTATTGCTGGAGGCGTGTCCACCTCGGAGATGAGGGGGACCCATCTTTTGTTGGAGGCGTGTCCACCGGGAGACGGCTGCCATTCATCTCCCGCGTGGACGAGCCAGCTCACCCGGATGGGTTCACGGCGTACCGGTCGCCCCGAACGGGGGCGCCGAGACGGATTCGGGCTTCTTGGCTGGGGCTCTCCGGCGGGATCTCGCGAGGTCGTCGACCATCTCGACGTAGGGCGCCAGCAGGAACGCGGCGAGCGCCTCGCTCCCCGGGATCTCCGGGTCGGCGTGGCTCTCGATCTTCTGGATCAGGCTCCGCAGCGCGTCCCGGGCGGCGCTCCACTGCGGCCGGCCATCGGTCGGCCCGCCCTCCTTGGCGGTGGCCACGGTCGTGAAGCCGTACGCGTCGCCGAAGCGCGCGTGGGCGGCGACGAGCTGCCGGTGGTGCCGGATCCCGCCGAACCCCTCGATCACCGCCTGCGCGCGTTCCTCCTCGAGCGTCTTCATCCGCTGCACCATCGCGGTCCACTGGAGCCTCGGCCGGCGCGTGATGAAGCGAAGCCCATCGGGCGCCGGGAAGAGCTGCGCGTAGAGCCAGCGCGCCTCGGACGGCGCCGGCGCCTCCCCGTCGTCGGAGAGGCCGGCCGCTCCCGCGTTCCACTGCTCGAACGCGCGCCACCGGTCGTCGCTGTCGCTGTTCGCCGCGCTCCGCTCGGCCTCGCTCGCCGCCGAGTGGCGCTGGTCGGCCTGCGCGCTCGCCCGCATGCTGCGGAACCCCTGAAGCTCTGTCGTGGCTGCGTCGAAGCGCCTCCACGGCCTGTCGATGTGCGGCGGCAGCGCCGCGAGGAGCTCGACCCCCCTGGGCAGCGGCGCGTCCCCCTCCTTGCGCTTGCCGCTCTTGGGCCGGAGCACCGCCGCGATCCGCGCGCTCACCTGATCTCGGACAGCGATGACGTCGTCGGCGACGAGATCCGGGGGGAGGGCGACGGTCGAAAACATCGGTGATTCACTCACGGGGAAAACCTCCTGTGATGTCTTATGGGATCCGGCCTGCCGCTGCGGCGGCACGCCGTGGTTTCGTTGCGGCGTGGCGGCATGGCAACACGTGTGCCGGCGCGAGGTGAGCCCGTGGCTCGGCGCTGCCGCGCAGGACGGAGAGGAGGGGGAGAGAAGGGGAGCGCAACGCCCTGCCGTGAACCGCAACGGATTGCGCCGTTGCGCAAGGGTTCGCTGCTTGAGAAGGCGAAGACTTCTCGAGGAACGATCGCCCCCGTCGAGGAGCGGACTACCGAGGTAAGCGAGAGGAGCGCGGTGGATGCTTGTGCCGACGCAGCGATGCGTGGAGGGCGATTCGTGCGGCTCGGGTGCTCGCCGCGGCGAATGAGGGGAAGCTGTGGCCGTCGCGCCGGCCCGGCGGGGGGACGCGGGCGGTGGTGACGCTGCCGCGCGGCCAGGCTTGTGGTAGCGTCCGCCCCGGAGCTCCTCTGCCATGAGCAACGCCCCGATCGCCACCCTCCGCGGCCACGCGGTCTCCAGCCGCGTGCTGACCCCGCCGCCGGCGCAGAACCTGGACGATGCCGTCCGCCTCTGCGACCCCTACTCGCCGCTGGACCCGCGGGAAGACTCCAGCCTGTTCGCCAACCTGACGGCCATCCGCGGCAGCGATCGCCTCGGCCGGATCGTCCGCAACATCCGCCGGTCCGGTGGGATCCCCACCCTCCACTTCGTCAGCGGTCACCTCGGGAGCGGGAAGACCACCGAGCTCCTTCGGATGAAGGTCCAGCTGGAGACGGCCGCTCACGGCGCGCCGCTCGCGACGGTCCTGTTCCTCGACGCCGACGTGATGCTGAACCGGACCGACATCGACCTCGAGGACATCCTCCTCGCGCTGTGGAAGCTCGTTTATGAGCAGCGGAAGGCGGCGGCGGTGAAGGTGCTCGTGCCGCTGTGGAAGGACCAGATCAAGGAGGCGCTCAGCAAGACGATCACCAACCTTCCCGGCGACATCTCGGAGGCGCTCACCCGGATCCTCGGCGAGGTCCGCCTGCCCAGCGCGGAGCGCCGGAAGGATATCCGCACCGCCCTGCGTTCCACGACGGCAGTGCTGATCGAGGGGCTGAACAAGGCGTTCGCCGCGACCAGGGAGGCGCCGGACGACGGCGCGGGTCCGCTGGTGGTGCTCATCGACAACATGGAGAAGCTGAGCCAGGCACACCATGAGGGGGTGGAGCGGCTCTACCGGGAGCGGATGGGCGCCCTGAAGAGCCTCGACGCGCACCTCGTCATCACGGTTCCGCTGTATCTCTGCTACGCGCCGGCCGGCGCGGGGCTGAGCGGGCTCTACGGCGGCGAGATCGTCGTCGTGCCGATGATCGAGGTCCGCCGGCGCGCCGCGGAGGGCGGTGGGGACAACCAGGGCGGCGTGACCGCGCTGGCAGACCTGCTCAAGAAGCGAGTGCGGTTCGATCGTCTGTTCGAGGAGGGCGACAGGGCGGCGGAGCGAATCGCGCGCCTCAGCGGCGGCTGCATCCGGCACGCGCTCCACATGGTGCGGGCAGCCAGCAATGAGCACGATGACCCTCCGGTGACCGCGGCCTCGGTCGAGCGGGCCGCCGCCATCTTGCAGGCCGATTTCGAGCGGGCGCTGCCAGAAGGGTATGTGCCGATTCTGCGCCAGATCGCGGAGACGAATCGATTCCCGGACCAGTGCGAGGTAGGGGTGAAGCGCGACCTGCTGCTCAACCTGTTCGTCCTCGAATATCAGAACGGCGGTCCGGACCCGTGGCACGCGGTCCACCCGCTCGTGGAGCGGTGCCGGAAGTACCGTGAGCACGGGTGAGCCTGCGGGCGGGGGGTCGTACCTGCCGGGGTCCGCTGCCGAGCCCATCGCCAACCTGACCGACGAGTCCGAGGAGCGGCTCAGGGCGCTCCGCCGGGGACTGCGGCGCGCGGACCGGTTCACGTTGTTCGTGGTGCTGGCGTCTGGCGCAGCGCGCGCCGAGGTGTTGCGGCGGATGCGAGGATGGAGCGGGCAGGAGGGGCTCCCGACGTTCCAGTTCCTGCCGGATGGAGCGCAGGGGGTGCGCGCCATAGAAGAGCTCCTGGAGACCGCGGGGCCTGTCCAGCCGCTCCGGGGTGTCGTCGTGCCTGATACAGCGTCGTTGCTTGACGCTGCGGAAAGTCGCGCAATTCAGGCGCTCAACGTCGCGCGCGATACGCTGGCGCGCGTGATCGTGGGACCGCTCGTGCTGGTGCTTTCGCCGGACCGCGCCGCCGAGCTGTCTCGGATGGCCCCTGATCTGTTCGACGTACGATCAGGGACATGCGAGGTGGAGGCGCTCCCAGGCGCCACGCTGGGCGATGAAGCGAGGCTCGTATCGCCGCCCGACGAAGCGCGACGCCCGGCGGGATCCATCGATGAGCTGGACGAGTTGAGGGCGACAGCAGCCCGACTTCGTGAGAGGATGGCTTCGCCGGAGGCACCGCCGCCGGCCGCGCTGGCGGATGCATGGCTGAATCTTGGGCAGAAGCTACTGGTTCATCACTATGCCCTCGACGAGGCGCTGGCCAGCTCAAGGGAGGCGAGACGCCTGGCGGAGGGTATCGGATATCACGGCGCAGTTGCGGCTGCCTTGGTCCTTGAAGGCAACGTGGCAATGTATCGTGGGGATCTCGAACGCTCAAGGAAGGCATACGAGCATGGCCTGGAGATCTCTCGAGCGGCCCAGGATCGCCTCGGCGAGGCCAACTGCCTGAAGAGCCTCGGCGACCTCGACATGCGCGTCGACGACCTCGATGCCGCTCGCACCTCCTACACCCTCGCTCTGGCCATCTTTCGCGAGATTCGCGGGCGCCTCGGTGAGGCCAACTGCCTGAAGAGCCTCGGCGACCTCGACATGCGCGTCGCCGACCTCGATGCCGCTCGCGCCTCCTACACCCTCGCTCTGGCCATTTTTCGCGAGATTCGCGGGCGCCTCGGCGAGGCCAACTGCCTTCAGAGCCTCGGCGACCTCGACATGCGCGTCGCCGACCTCGATGCCGCTCGCGCCTCCTACACCCTCGCTCTGGCCATTTTTCGCGAGATTCGCGGGCGCCTCGGCGAGGCCAACTGCCTTCAGAGCCTTGGTCGCCTGGCACTTGCGGCCGGCGAGCCCAAGGAAGCCTTTCAGCGCTTCCTGGAGGTGCTCGCCCGCCATCGCGAGATCCGGGATCAACTTGGCGAGCAGGCTGTTCACGGCTACCTCGCACGCACAGCCGCGGCTGTCGGCGCTCTGGACCAAGCGTTGAGCCTCGCAGAGCTCTCCCTGGACATCGGCCGGCGGATACTCGATCGCTTTGGTCAGAGAATCACACTAGAGCTCCAGCTCCGGCTCTTCTCCAGCCTGCAGGACGGCCGGGCGTTCCTCGCCACCGCCCTTCTACTCCGCGATCTCTGCAACTCCCTCGACGAGGTCGATCGCGCCCAGGGCTACGCTGCCCTCCTTGAACAGGCACAGCACACGCTGCCGGCCGAGGCGTGGGCCGACCTCCAGCAACATGCCGAAATCGTCCGCCAGGCGGCCGTCGCTGCAGCCTCTCAGCGCCTCCAGGACACCGGCCGCGACCCCTACGCCCTCCCCAGCCTTCCTGACGCCAGGACTCCATGACTCTCCAAGAACCCCCGTTACGCCGACCGCGTTCGTGTGGCACGAGGGGCGTGGATCGCGCCTTAAAGACGTGTCCGTTGGCCGGATGCAGCAGGTGGGGCGTCTGAGTTCCTGGACGGCGTGCCTGGGTTCCTGGACGGCCCCGCCCGCGTCCTGACGAGGCGGACGCGGCGCGAGATCCGCGATCAGGGCGCTGTGCCGTGGCGTTCCATCAGGCGCGCCGTCATCGCCTGCGCGGCGTCGGCGACCCGGGCGGCAGCGCGCGCCGCGTCGCTGACCACCTCGTCCACGCGGCGCGCGCCGTCGCTCCCGGCCTGCCCCCAGACCAGCGCCGCGGGCAGCGCGATCCCGAGCGCCAGCGCCGCCCCGGCCGCCGCGACGCGCCAGCGCCGCCCCCGCGGCGCTGCCGGCGGCGCCACCGGCACCCCCGCCGCGGCCTCGAAGGCGGCGATCATCGCCTGGACGCTGGGGAACCGCTCCGACGGGCTGATGGCGAAGGCGCGCGCGAACCACGCCTCCAGGGCGGGCGGCGCTCCCGGGCACAACGTGGCCAGCGGGGGGCGCCCGCTGACCAGGATGGCCGCGAGCACCGCGGCCAGGTTGCGGCCCGGGAAGGGCTGCCGCCCGGTCAATGCCTCGTGCGCGACGACGGCGAGCGACCACATGTCGAGCTGCGGGCCGCCCAGGCCATCACACGTGTGCTCCGGGCTCAGGTACGCCGGCGTGCCCAGCACCACGCCGTCCGCGGTGCGGCGGCGGAAATCGGCCGGCCGATCCTGGCCGACCCACTTGGCGATCCCGAAGTCGGTGATCTTGGCGCATAGATGGCCGTCGCTCCCCTCGACGAGCAGGATGTTCGACGGCTTGATGTCCCGGTGCACGACGCCGAGGCCGTGCGCCGCCGACAGCGCCTCTCCCAGCTGCCGCAGCAGCGACGCGAGCTCGACGGCGGGGAGCGTCCCTCGCTCCTCCAAGAGCTGACGCAGCGACCTGCCGCGCACGTGCTCCATCACGATGTACGGGCCCGCCGCCAGGTCCTCGCCGGCGTCGAGCACGGCGACGACGCCGCGGGTCTTCTGTCCGAGCTGCGCGGCGACCCGCGCCTCCAGGCGGAACCGCTCGATCGCGTCGACGTTCCGCCCGCCCCGGGCCACCGTGAGGAACTTCAGCGCGACATCGGCGCGCCGGACGCCGTCGTGCGCGCGCCAGACCTCGCCCATCGCGCCGCGCCCGAGCAGCTGATCGACCTGGTAACGCCCGTCGATGAGGCGGCCTCGCAGCCGTACGGAGCGGCGCGACGAGGCGGGGCGGGAGTCCGCCGGTCGATCGGCGAGCGCGACGGCAGCGCGCGCGCCGTCTCTCCTCTGGGAGTCAGGTTGTGAATCGAACGAGGAAGGATGGAACACGATCGAGCACCTCCGTGCCGCCTCTGTGTCCCAGCCACGTCGGTGTCCCTTCCGGGCGACGCGCTGGGGTCAGGGACCGGGGCATTCCCGGAGCGTATCGCGAACATGCGACCCTGGGAATCCCGGACAGCGCACTTCCAGCAGCGTGCCAATCGCGGATACGCGCTCACAAGGTCGTACGGCCGCGCTGGATGTCGGGCCGGGCGCGCAGCGCGGCGCAGAGCCGGCGCGTCGCCTCGCGCAGCTCGCCTCGGTCGAGCCACGTGAACCCGAGCCGCGCGGCGTCGCACCCGGCAGCGCGCTCGCTCCCGGGGGCCAGCGCGCCGGAACCCCTTGAACCGGGCGCTCGCACCGACGACGTTACGCCGCCCGTCATGCCCGGCGACCCCCAGGCCGTCCCCCCCGTAGCCCCCGCGGCGCCCTTCGAGACCCGCGCGGCCCTCCTCGCCTGGCTCGCGCAGCACGGCGTCGCGCACCTGGCCCGGCTGAGCCTCGAGGCGGTGGCGCCGCGCGTCGACCCCACGCTCTGGCCCGAGCTGCAGCTCCTCGGCGCGCGGCGGCGCCTCATCGACCTCGCGAGCGCCGAGTCGCTCGCGGGCGCGCTCGCGTGGCTCGCGCCGTCGCGCCTCCGCGACGTCCTGCCGCCCCTCGTGGCTCGCTTCCTGGAGGACGAGCGCGACGACGCCGCGCTCGCGCGCGCGGCGGCGCCGTCGCTGCTGCGGGCGCCCGACGAGCCGCGGGCCCTGTCGGCGCACGAGCGGCTCTGCGCGCTGCGGGCGCGCGTGCCGGACGCGGCGGCCCCGCGCCCCGAGCGGGCGCTCCGGGCCGCCGCGCTGCGGTTCGACGCCGCGCTCCCCGGCTTCCGCCTCGACGACCCGCGGCCCTTCGAGGCGCACCGCGCGGGCGCCGGCTTCGTCAGGCCGGAGGCGCGGCTGACCCTCGCGCCCGGGGCCCTCCGCGCCGAGTGCGACTGCGGCGCGGCCGGCTGCGTCCACGTGCTCGCGGCCGTCGACGCCGCGCTGCTCTGGCTCCGCCAGCCCCCGAGCGAGGCCTTCTTCCAGGCGCTCGACGAGCTCGGCCGCCCCGCCTGGGAGCGCGCCTTGCTGGCGCTCGACAGGGCCCTCGACGAGGGCGCGGGGGCGCGCGGCGGCGTCGAGCTCTCCTTCCGGCTGGACGTCGTCGAGGCGGCCGGCGTCGTGGTCGCGCCCTGGATCCACCGGCCGGGCAAGAAGGCGCAGCGCGGCGCCGGGGCGCGGCTCGGCAAGAAGCGCCTCCTGCTGGAGCACGGCGGAAAGCTCTCCCCCGAGGACGCCCGCGCCGCGTCCCTCCTGCCCGAAGGCAACGCCTTCGCCTCGCGGGCGCTGCTCGACGCGCTCATCGGCCACCCGCGCCTCTTCCTCGACGAGGCGCCCGACGTGGCCGTGCGCATCGAGCGCGCGCCGGTGGGCGTCGTGGCCGAGGAGCGCCACGGCGCCGTGCGGGTGAGCGCCGGCGTCGAGGGCACGGCGCTGCCCCCCGCGCTGCTCGATCGCGCGCGCCGGGCCCGGCCCGAGGAGGTGCTGTTCCTCTGGGACTGGGACAAGGGCGCGCGGCGGCTCACGCTGCTCGACGTCAAGGCCGAGATCCGGGCGCTGCTCGACGTGCTCGCGCGCGAGGGCGACGTCTTCCCGCCCGAGAGCCACGGCGCGCTGCTCGCCGCGCTCTCGCGGTGGGCGCTGCGCGTGCCCGTGGCCATGCCGCGCAGCGTGATGGGCGAGTCGGTCCCGCCGGAGCTGCTGCCGGTGCTGCGGCTCACGGCCCAGCCCCGCGGCGCGGTGGAGGTCGAGCTGCGCGTGCGGCCGCTCGCCGACGCCCCGCCGCTCGTGCCGGGCGCGGGCGCGCGCGACGTCCACGTGCGGCGCGGCGACCGGGCGCTGCACGCGGTGCGCGACCTGCGCCGGGAAGAGGACTTCGCCGCCGCGCTCGCCGCCGAGCTCCCGCTCGCCGGGGCCGAGCCGTTCGAGGATCGCCCGTTCCACTACCGCTTCGCCAGCGCGCAGGGCGCGCTCGATCTGCTCGCGGCCTGCGCGCGGCGCGAGCCGCCCCCGGAGCTCGAGTGGGTCAGCGAGCCCCTGCGGGTCGTGGGCGACGGCGGCCCCCGCGCGCTCAAGGTCGTCCTCGAGAAGCGGCGCGAGTGGTTCGGCGTCCTCGGCGGCCTGAGCGTCGCGGGAGAGCGCGTGGAGCTGGCCCGGCTGCTCGATTCGGCGCGCCGCCACGAGCGCTACGTGCAGGTCGAGGCCACCACCTACGTGGAGCTGGGCGAGGCCCTGCGCGCCCACCTCGAGCGCCTGGCCGATCACGTCCACGACGCCCGGCACGGCCTGTCGGTGGGCCCCTCGGCCGCCGCGGTGCTGTGGGAGCTCGAGCGGGCCGGCGCCGCGCTCGAGGCGGACGGCGCGTTCCGGGGGCTCGTCGAGCGGGTCGTGGCCGCCGGCGAGCTCTGCCCCGCCGCGCCGGCGGCGCTCGCGGGCGAGCTCCGCCCTTACCAGCTCGACGGGTACCGCTGGCTCGTGCGCCTCGCGGCCTGGGGCGCGGGGGGCGTGCTCGCCGACGACATGGGCCTCGGCAAGACGGTGCAGGCGCTCGCCGTCCTGCTCGAGCGCGGCGAGCGCGGGCCGGCGCTCGTCGTCGCGCCCACCTCGGTGGCCTTCAACTGGCAGGACGAGGCGCGGCGCTTCGCGCCCTCCCTCCGCCTCACGCTCTACGCGGACGAGGCCGATCGCGACGACGCGCTCGCGCGGCTCGGCCCGGGCGACGTGCTGGTGCTCAGCTACGGCCTGCTCGTGCGCGACGCCGCGCGCCTCGCGGCGCGGCGCTTCGCCACCGTCGTCTTCGACGAGGCGCAGAGCCTGAAGAACGCGACCACCCAGCGCTTCCGCGCCGCGAGGGCGCTCCAGGCGGACTTCACGTTCGCGCTCTCGGGCACGCCGATCGAGAACCACCTCGGCGAGCTCTGGAGCCTCTTCGCGCTCGTCTTCCCCGGCCTCCTCGGCGGCTGGGACGCGTTCCGCGACCGCTACGCCATGCCGATCGAGCGGCAGATCGACCCTGCTGCGGGGCCCGCGCTCGCGCGCGTGCTCGCCCCGTTCCTCCTCCGGCGGACCAAGGCGCAGGTGGAGGCCGAGCTGCCGGCGCGCACCGAGGTGCGCGTGCCGGTCGTGCTCTCGGGCGCCGAGTGGCAGCTGTACGAGGACGCGCGCCTCGCGGCGCTGTCCGACCTCGAGACGCCCCGGGCGGTCCGGCGCGAGCAGGAGCGGCGCGTCGAGGTGCTGGCGGCGCTCACGCGCCTCCGGCTGCTCGCGTCGCACCCGCGGCTCTACGACGCGCGCTCGACGCTCGACTCGTCCAAGCTCGCGCGCTTCCTCGGGCTCGTCGAGGAGCTGCGCGCGGAGGGGCAGCGCGCGCTCGTGTTCAGCCAGTTCACGTCGCACCTCGCGCTGGTGCGCGAGGCGCTCGAGGCGCGCGGCGTCGCGTACGTCTACCTCGACGGCGAGACGCCCCGGAAGGCCCGGGCCGAGCGGGTGCGCGAGTTCCAGGAGGGGTCGGCGCCGCTCTTCTTGATCTCGCTGAAGGCGGGGGGGTTCGGCATCAACCTCACGGCGGCCACCAACGTGATCCACCTCGACCCCTGGTGGAACCCCGCGGTCGAGGATCAGGCCTCGGACCGGGCGCACCGCCTGGGCCAGCGGCGGCCGGTCACCATCTATCGCCTGGTGGCGCTCGGGACGATCGAGGAGAAGATGCTGTCGCTGCACGCGGAGAAGCGCTCGCTCGTGGCGCAGGTGCTCGGCGGCAAGGACACCGCCGGCAAGCTCTCGACGCAGGAGCTCGTCGGCCTGCTGTCAGCGCAGCTCCGGGGGCCGGACGGCGGCGAGGGCGGGGACGGCGAGCTCTCGGACTCACGCCCTCCGAGTCGCGCTCTTTGACTCGGGATCTCTGACTCGTGCCGTCCGACTTCCGCTCTCCGTGGACCGAAGCTGGGCGCTACGTCGCCCAGAGAACGGCGAGATCGAGCTCGATGGCCTGGAAGGGCGTGGCGCGGACGCTCGCGGTGTCGCGGTGGGCGGCGATCGGTGCCCAGCTGCGGTCCGCGGCGAGCGTGAAGATCTCCAGGGTCCGCTGGAGGGGCGCGATCAGCCAGACGTGCCGCACGCCCTCGCGCGCATAGACGGGCATCTTCTCCTTGCGATCTCGCCTGGGAGCGGGTGGAGAGCGGCCTCGTGGTGGGCTGTTCAATCGCGGCGTAACGTAGCGAACGCGCCGCGACCGTCCACCGTCCGCCCCGCTGGCGCGCAGCTTGCAATCGGCCGACGCCGTTGAGCGCTCCAGGCCTGTCGACGAGCGCCAGCGAGGAGAAACGACATGCCGAAAGCGAAGTCCGCGAGCGCTTGCTGGATCCCGGGAGCGCGGCCCGCGCCGTCCGAGCCTTCCGAGGCGTCCCTGTCGCTGGCGCTCACCGCTGCCGAGCAGGAACTCCTGGGTCGCGCTCTCCGGTTCCTCGTCAACGTCCAGGCCGCGCCCTTCATCGCGCGGGCGCGTCGCGAGGGCTACGCGGCGAACGAGCACCGCGAGGGGTGGCGATTGTTCAAGCTCGCCTCGGGCGAGCAGCGCCCGCTCGAGCACCTCTTTGCGGAGGCCGCGGTGGAGGCCGCGGGCGGCGGAGGCGTCGAGGGCGCCGAGCGGATCCAGCTGCTCCGGGAGGTCGACGTCTTCGGGAACACGTGGTTCCCGCGCACGCGCGCGATCATCCGCCGCGTGGTGCCGCGCGAGCGGCGCGACGGCTTCGAGGCCGCGTTCTTCAAGCACCTGGAGCCGCAGCCGCTCGGGTCGCCGGTGACCATGTCGGTCGGGACGTACCTCCGCCGCCTCGAGGGGCTCGCCAGGAACAGCGATGGCGACGCGAAGAAGGTCCACAAGATGCTCGCGGCGCGCGGGCTGACCGAGGCGAAGGTGCAAGAGGTGCGCGATCTGCTGGCGAGGCTCGAGGCCGGCGCCGGGGCGCAGGCGCAGCCGCCCCGGGTGCCGGCGGCCGAGCTGGCGAGGGCCTGGCGGGAGCAACGGGAGGGGATCGAGGGCCTGCGGGGCTGGTTCAACGACTGGGCGACGACCCTGCGGCAGGTCTTCCCGGTGAAGGCGCAGATCCAGCTCGGCCTCACGGCCGTGAGGCGCACGGCGGCCGCCGAAGACGCGATCGAGGAGGACGTGCCGCTCGACGAGGACGAGGCCGGTGGCGGGTGACGGGAGCCCGCGCGGCGCCAGGCCGCGGGGGCGGTTACGCAACCGCTTGCTCTCTTCCGCAATGGCTTGCGGCATCCTGCAAAAGGTCGCGCTCGGGGGGCCCCGGCGGAACGTCCCGCACGGCACGAGCCCGGCTGCGCGCAGGCGGCCGCGCTGCAAGGGAGACTTGCCCCGCCGACTGGGCTCGTCGTCCGCGCCACGACTCGGTTCTTCGTCTGAACCACGATTCGGGCTCGTCGCCCGGGCGATCCCTGTGCCCGTCGCCTGAGCCACAGCCCGTCTCCTCGCCTGAGCCACAGCCCGTCTCCTCGCCTGAACCACAGCCCGTCTCCTCGCCTGAGCCTGAACGATGAGCGGGCTCGTCACCTGAGCCACAGCCCGTCTCCCCGCGCGGGCCACGGCTCGGCGTCTGGGAATTGCCGCAAGGCCGAGCGCCCTGAAATGGCGGAAGAACAGGAGGACAACGAAGGGAGCCCTGGTGTGAAGGAGAGAGGCTGACGCATCCGAGGCGCCGACACCGGACGATGTGGGGGGGCATGCTATAGACCCTTCCAACAGGCAGCGACGGTTGGCTGCTTGAGCATCGGTCCGGGTACGCCGTCGGGTTCTCTCGCCAGAGCGGCGCGACGAGCTCGACATTCGGGAGCGTTGCGTGTCGACAGGGGGTGGGGACGTTTCGCCCGGAGCCGCCGCGCGGGCATGGCAGCGATCGGAGGGGCCAGGATGAGCCGCGAGACCCTCGCGCCAGGGACGGTGTTCCAGGGTCGCTATGAGATCCTGTCCTGCTGCCGAGCGAGCGGACGAACGGTCGTTTACAGGGGCCGGCGCATCGGAGGCGGTGGGCCGATCGTGCTCCAGATTCTCCGTCTGCCTCGCGATGGAGACGGCGGACACCATGCGCGGCGCTCCATCTTGCGGTTCCTGCGGGAGATGCGCTCTGGCACGCGGCTCCACCACGCTCCGATCGTCCGGCCCGTCGACTGGGGGCACGCCGGCGAGGGGTGGCTCTATACCGTCTTCGAGCTCATGCCGGGACACACCCTGCGGGAGGTGATGCCCTCGGAGGACGACCTGCAGCAGCACGCGCTCGGCGCGACCCTGCCGCAGGCGACGCTCGAGCTCAAGGAGACCCCGCGCCGCGACGCCGAGGCCCAGGAGCAGAGACAGCCGGACCGGCCGGGATCGGGCGGAATGCGTGGCGAGCGTGGCGAACCGGCCGAGACCACGCTCGCGCTCGCCGGCCTGGCGCCCACGGAGGCGTCGGCCGGCGTGACGCCCGAGGAGCGAGCGCGCGAGGCCGCAGCGCCGTCGGTACACGACGCGCACGGCGCGACCACGGTGGGGGGAGCGACGCCGACGGGGCGCGGTCCGGGCTCCGGGCTGCCGGACGTCGGCGGCACGATCAAGCATTACGAGATCATCCGCAAGCTGGGCCGGGGCGGCATGGGGATCGTGTACCTGGCCCGCGACACGAAGCTCGGGCGCCTCGTCGCGATCAAGCTGCTGCTCGAGTTCAGCGGGCAAGGAAACGAGCGCTTCCTGGCCGAGGCGCGGGCCACGGCGCGCTGCCGTCACGAGAACATCGTGGTGATCCACGAGGTGGACGAGATCCGCGGCCACCCGTACCTGGTGCTCGAGTACATCAAGGGCCGCACCCTGAGCGAATGGCTGACCCAGCGCGAGCACCCGAGCGCGCCAGGGCCGCTCGCCGCGATAGGGCCGTCGGGCCCGATGTCGCCCGGCCAGGTGGTGGAGCTGATGATCCCCGTGGTCCGCGCGCTGGTCTGCGCGCACGAGCTCGGGATCGTGCACCGCGATCTGAAGCCGGAGAACATCCTCATCGACGACGCAGGGAGCATCAAGGTGCTCGACTTCGGGATCGCGAAGCAGCTCGACGCCAGGGTGATGTCGACGCTCACGGGCACGCAGGCGACGCTCGCGCGAGGCCACGGCGATGGCCACCGGAGCGGGCTCATCGGCACGCCGGCCTACATGTCACCCGAGCAATTGCTGGGCGGGGACGTCGATCCTCGCAGCGACCTCTGGGCCGTGGGCATCCTGCTGTACACGCTGCTCGTGGGGACGCACCCGCTCGACCCGTTCTCGGTCGCGCGGCTCGCGGACATCGTGAAGCTCGATCTCCCCATGCCGCGCGTGAGCGCGCGGCGGCCGGATGTGGGCGCGCTCGGCGACCTTGCCGATCGCTGCCTGAAGAAGCGCAAGCACGAGCGCATCGGCTCGGCCAAGGAGCTGCTCGCGGAGCTGGAGGCGCTGCTGCCCGGTCGAAAGGGGCGCGAGCTGGGCGACGACAAGAGCCCGTTCGCCGGGCTGTCCGCGTTCCAGGAGTCCGACGCGGCGCGCTTCTTCGGCCGCGATCGCCAGATCGCCGCCACGACGACGCGGCTGCGCTACCAGCCGCTCCTCACGGTCGTCGGGCCGTCGGGGGCGGGCAAGTCGTCGTTCGTGCGCGCGGGGGTGATCCCGGCGTTGAAGCGCTCGAGCGAGCGGTGGGAGACGTTCATCGTGCGGCCGGGGCGCCGGCCGCTGTCGGCGCTCGTCGATGTGCTCGTGCAGGTGGCCGAGTCCGAGGCGGCCAGCGCGGGGTCCGGGTCGGCCGAGCTCGCCGACCACGACGGGATCGTCGCCACGCTGCGCGCGCAGCCGGGGCACCTGGGCGCTCGGCTGCGCGCGCGCTGCCGCCGCGAGGGGACGAGGCACCATGTCCTGCTCTTCGTCGATCAGTTCGAGGAGCTGTACACGCTCGGCGCCAGCCGCGAGGAGCGGGCCGCGTTCGTGGCCTGCCTGGAAGGCGTGGCCGACGACGCGTCTTCGCCCCTGCGTGTGCTGCTCGCCGTCCGCTCGGATTTCCTCGATCACATGGCCGATGATCACGATTTCGTGATCGACGTGACGCGCGGTCTGTCGCTGCTGCCGCCGATGGGGCGCGACGGCCTGCGCGACGCGCTGACGAGGCCGCTGGAGGCGGCCGGCCATCGCTTCGAGACGGCCGAGATGATCGAGGACATGCTGGGCACGCTGGAGAGCACGCGGAGCCCGCTGCCGCTCCTGCAGTTCACGGCAGCGAAGCTGTGGGAGGCGCGGGATCGCGAGCACCGGCTGCTGACGCGAGACAGCTACGAGCGGCTGGGCGGCGTGGCGGGCGCCCTGTCCGCGCACGCGGACGCGGTGCTCTCGGCGCTGCCGGCGCGCGAGCAGCGGCTGGCCCGCGCGGTGCTCGTGCGCCTGGTCACGCCGGAGCGCACGCGCGCGGTGGTCAGCCTGGAGGAGCTCCATGGGGTGGCGCAGACCCGCGGGGGGCCTGCGGGCGAGGCGATCGAGCAGGTGGTCCAGCACCTGGCGGGTGCGCGGCTGCTGCTGATCGAGACCGGGGGCGAGCGCGAGGGCACGACGGTGGAGCTGGTGCACGAGTCGCTGATCGAGCGGTGGCCCAAGCTCCGGCAGTGGCTCGCCGAGGGCGAGCAAGACGCGCAGTTCCTGGCCCGGCTGCGCGCCTCGGCGCAGCAGTGGGAGGCGAGCGGCTGGGCCGAGGGGCTGCTCTGGCGCGACCGCGCGGCCCAGGACGCGAGGGCGTGGTACGAGCGCCGGCGCGCAGCGCAGGGCGCCGACGGGCGAGCGGGGCTGAGCAAGCGCGAGGAGCGCTATCTCCTGGCCGTCGTGGAGCTCGCCGAGCGCGCGCGGCGCTTGCGACGGCAGTTCGCCGTGGGCGTGATCGCGACGCTCAGCGCGTTCGCGGTCATGGTGTCGTACCTGGCGATCCGCGCGCAGGCGGACGCGCTCCTGGCGCGCAATGCCACCCGGATGGCCGCGGCGCGCGAGCTGCAATCCGACCCCACGACGGTGCTGGCGCTCTTGCGGGAGGTCGAGCCGCCCGAGGTGCCGCGCGGGTGGGCCACCCTCGCGCGCTGGGCGCTGCACAGCTGGGTCGCGCGCGTGGTGCTCACCCATCCGGATTTCGTCATCCGCGCGGCGTTCAGCCCCGACGGCAGGCGCATCGCGACGATCTGCGCGGACAGGGCCGTGCGGGTGTGGAACGCGGATGGCACGGGCGAGCCGCTGGTCCTCCGTGGCCACGACGCGCCGATCAACTCGGTGGCGTTCAGCCCCGACGGCGAGCGCATCGTGACGGCGTCGGACGACAGGACCGCGCGGGTGTGGCGCACCGAGGGTGGGGGCGAGCCGCTCGTCCTCCGCGGTCACGAGGAGGGGGTCTATTCGGCGGCGTTCAGCCCGGATGGCGGGCGCATCGTCACGGCGTCGTTCGACCGGACGGCGCGGGTGTGGAAGGCGGACGGCACGGGCGAGCTCCTCGTCCTCCGGGGTCATGCGGAGCCGGTCTATTTCGCGGCGTTCAGCCTCGACGGCGGGCGCATCGTGACGTCGTCGTTCGACCGGACGGCGCGGGTGTGGAACGCCGATGGGTCGGGCGAGCCGGTGATCCTGCCCGGTCACGAGGATGCCGTCTACTCGGCGGCGTTCAGCCCGGATGGCAAGCGCGTCGTCACGGCGTCCTGGGACAAGACGGCGCGGGTGTGGAACGCCGATGGGTCGGGCGAGCCCCGGATCCTGCGCGGCCACGAGGATGTCGTCTACTCTGCGGCGTTCAGCCCGGATGGCGAGCGGATCGTCACGGCGTCCTGGGACAAGACGGCGCGGGTGTGGAACGCCGATGGGTCGGGTGAGCCCCGGATCCTGCGCGGCCACCAGGATCGGGTCTACTCTGCGGTGTTCAGCGCCGACGGCAGGCGCATCGTCACGGCGTCTTATGACAAGACGGCGCGGGTGTGGAACGCCGAGAGCACGGGTGAGCCCCTCAGCCTCCGTGGTCACGAGGATTCGGTCTCCTCTGCGGCGTTCAGCCCGGATGGCAAGCGCATCGTCACGGCGTCGTGGGACAGGACGGCGCGGGTGTGGAACGCCGAGGTCGCGGGAGCGCCCGTGATCCTCCGTGGCCACGAGGGGGAGGTGTTCTCGGCGGCGTTCAGCCCTGACGGCGAGCGCATCGTCACCGCGTCCGACGACAAGACGGCGCGTGTGTGGAACGCCGACGGCTCGGGCGAGCCGCTGGTGATCCGTGGTCATGCGGACCGGGTTCGCTCGGCGGCGTTCAGCCCTGACGGCGAGCGCATCGTCACGGCGTCCTTTGACAAGACGGCGCGTGTGTGGAACGCCGACGGATCTGGCGAGCCCGTGACGCTCCGCGGTCACGCGGACAGGGTGCGTTCGGCGGCGTTCAGCCCCGACGGCGAGCGCATCGTCACCGCCTCGTATGACAACACGGCGCGTGTGTGGAACGCCGATGGCACGGGTGAGCCCGTGGTCCTGCGAGGGCATGATCGTTGGGTGGTATCGGCGGCGTTCAGCCCCGACGGCAAGCGCATCGTGACGGCGTCGTGGGACAAGACGGTGCGTGTGTGGAACGCCGACGGCACAGGCAAGCCCGTGGTCCTGCGTGGTCACGAGCACCTGGTCAACGCTGCGGTGTTCAGCCCTGATGGCAAGTATGTCGTGACCGCGTCCGACGACAAGACGACGCGGATATGGAATGCCGACGGCACGGGCGAGCCGCTGGTGCTGCGCGGGTCCGATGCGTCCGTCAACGCGGTGGCGTACAGCCCCGATGGCAAGCGCATCGTCACCGGGTCCGACGACAAGGTCGCGCGGGTGTGGACCGATCTCGAGCCGCTCCGCGGCGTCGATGATCCGAAGCTGTGGACGGCGACGACCTACTGCATGCCCGTCGAGCGGAGGATCGAGCTCCTTCGTGTGCCCGAGTCGGCCGCCCGGGCGAGCCAGGAGGCCTGTCTGCGGCAGGTCGCCGCGGTCCGTGAGGCCGCGCCGGGGGGGCAGGCGGATTCGGGGGGCCGGCTGCGCGGCACGGCCGGCCGGTGACGAGCCTCCGTCCATCGATCGCCTGCTCACCTCCGCGAATCAGCGCGCCCTCACCCCGCCCGCAGCCTCCACACCGCGGGCCGCAGCAGCAGGATCGGCGCGGCAAACCCCGCGATGACGAACGCCCAGACGGTCGCCTCCACGCCGATGCGCCCCGCGAGCCAGCCGGCCGCCAGGGTGCCCGCCGGCAGGAGCGCCCCGGTGAGCACATGGAGCGTGGCATCGACCCGGCCGAGCACGTGCAACGGCAGCATGGATTGCCGGGCGCTCACCGCGTGGATCATGAACGCCATGAGGAACGCGTCCCCCACGAGCTGGTGCACCACGAGGGCAGGGACCGCGAGCCGCCCGAGCTGCGCGGCCAGCGGGATGAGCGCGCAGCCGGCCTGGCTCATGAACAGGCTGAGGATCATCGCCGGCCCGGCGCCGAGGCGTCGGCCAAGCCAGCCCGCGAGGAAACTGCCGCCCAGCGCGCCGATGCCGCCCACGCTGATGATCAGCCCGACCGTGGTCGTGTCCAGCCCCAGATGCTCCAGGAGATAGAGCATGTACAGCGCGGAGAAGACCCCGCCGACCAGGAGGGCGTGGACGCCCATCGCCAGGAACGTCGCCCCGATCACCGGGTGGCCCACGCCGTGGCGCAGCCCCACCCGGAGATCCTCGACCAGCGAGGCGCCCCCATCGCCTCCGCCGCCCGCGGGGACGGCCGGCGCCTCCGTCGCCCGGATGCGCCCGAGGAGCGCCGCCGACACGAGGTACGACAGCGCGTCCACCACCATCGTCACCGGGGCCGTCAGCGCCTGGATCAGGATGCCCGCGGCGCCGGGGCCGGCGATCTCCGCGGCGGCCTCGGTCCCCTCCAGCCTGGCGTTTGCCTTGACCAGGTGGTCCTGCCCCACGAGCGCCGGCAAGTAGGCGTTGTCGGCGATCTGGAACAGCGACGTGGCCATGCCCACCAGCGCGGCCACCACGGAGAGCTGGAGCAGGGTGAGGGTGCCGGTCCAGGCCGCGATCGGGACCGAGAGGATCAGCGCCGCGCGCACGAGATCCGCGCCGACGAGGAGCGGCCGCTTGCGCGAGCGATCGACGAGCCCGCCCGCGAAGAGCCCCACGAGGACGCCCGGCGCGGTGGACACGGCGGAGAGGACCGCCACGCCCGACGCGTCGGCCCCGAGGCTCACGATGGCGATCACGGGCAGCGCCGTCCGGCTGATGCGGCTGCCCACAGCGCTCACCGCCTGCGCCGCCCAGAGGCGCAGGAAGTCGGGATGGCGAGAGAGGCCGGCGGGGGGAGGGGACATCGTCTGGGGCGTGAGCAGAGCAGAAAAGAGGAGGGAAGGAGAAGCGCGCACTATCGAACGCGGCCGATCGGTGGCTATGCGATCACCGCTCACGGTTTCGTCGGGTTCTCGGAAGGCAGCGCCCTCCTCCCCGGACCGTCCATCGAGCGCGCAACCCGCTGGATTGCGCCGGGGCGCCCGCATCCCGCTCGCCTCTCCGGGCAGGCGCGGCTACGAAGGCAGCCCTGGAGTCCCACGCGAACATGCCCACGCTGCTGCGTTCACCGGCCACCAGGCTCGGCGCCGCGCTCGTCGCGATCGCGATGGCGCTCGTCGGCTTCCTGCCCCTCTTCGACGGCCCCGGCTACGAAAGCGCGCTCGCCGCCGGCCTGATCGTCCCGGGCGCCGCCGCGATCGTGACCGCCCTCGACGTCGCCGCGCATCGGCCGGCGCCTGTCGAGGCGTTCCGCCGCGGCGTCGCGTGCGGCGCCCTGCTCGCGGTCGTCGCGTACGCCACCACGCTGGCGCACGGCCTGCGCGCCGGCTTCTGCGATGTGCTCGGCGGCTCGGCGCACTTCGCCCTCGGGCCCGGGCTCGGCGCGGCGCTCGGCGGCGCCTGGGGCGCCGTCGCGGGCGAGCTCGCCGCCGGCATCCGGCGCGACGACGCCGCGCCTCCCCGCCCGGCGTGGCGGCGCCGGCTCATCGCCGTCCTCGCGGCGCTCGCCGCCCCCCTCGGCGCGATCGGCGTGAGCGCCGTCCGCTTCTACACGAGCCCGATCGTCTTCGCCTACGACCCCTTCGCCGGCTTCTTCAGCGGCACCCTCTACGACACGGTCGTCGACGCGTCCGGGCTGCTGACGTACCGCGCGGGGACGCTGGCCACCCTGTTCGCCGCGTCGGCGCTCGCGCAGCACCTCGTGCACGACGCGGGCGGGCGGGTGTCGTTCCAGCCGCAGGGCCGGCCCGGGCTGCTCCTGCTCGGCGGCGTGAGCGCCGCGCTGAGCGCCGCGACCGTCCTGGAGGGCGCGCGCCTCGGCCACTTCCAGACCTCCGAGAGCATCGCGGCCGAGCTCGGCGCGCTCTCGAAGGGCCAGCGCTGCGAGGTCGTCCACCCGCGGGGCATGCGCGAGGCCGACGTCCAGCGCTTCGTGCGCGAGTGCGACGCCCACGTCGAGGCCGGCGAGCGCTGGCTCGGGGCGCCCGCGGTGGTCGACGGCGCGCCGCTCCGGGTCCGCGCCTACCTGTTCGAGAGCGCGGCGCAGAAGGGCGCGCTGATGGGCGCGTCGCGCACGTACGTCGCGAAGCCGTGGCGCCGCGAGGTGTACCTGCAGGCCGCCGGCTACCCGCACCCGACGCTGGGGCACGAGATCATGCACGTGCTCGCCGGCGCCTTCGCCCGCGGCCCGTTCAAGGTCGCCGGGCGGCTCGGCGGGTGGCTCCCCGACCCGGGGCTCATCGAGGGGATCGCCGTCGCCGGCTCGCCCAGGGAGGGCGAGGACCTGAGCCCGCGCGCGTGGGCCAAGGCGATGAAAGATCTCGGGATCTTGCCGCCGCTCGCGCGCCTTTTCGCGCTCGGCTTCCTCGCCGAGAACTCGTCGACCGCCTACACCGTGAGCGGCGCGTTCGTCGGCCACGTGCGCGCGACGTACGGCGCGGACGCGGTGCGCGCCTGGTATGGCGGCAAGGCGCTGCCGGAGATCACCGGCGCCTCGTGGGAGGTGATGGAGCGCGCGTGGCACGCCGATCTCGACGCGCTCACGCTCCCCGACGCGGCGAAGGCGCAGGCGAAGGCCCGCTTCGATCGGCCGGCGCTCTTCGAGCGGCGCTGCCCGCACGTGGTCGACGCGTGCACCCACGAGGCGGAGGCGCTGCGCGCGCGCGGCGACCACGAGGGCGCGATCGCCGCGTACCGGCGCGTGCTGTCGCTCGACCGGAGCCCCGCGCCCCGCGTCGCCATCGCCGAGACGCGCCTCGCCAGCGACGCGCCCGCCGAGCGCGGCGAGGGGATCCGCGAGCTCGAGGGCATCGCCGGGGACGGGTCGATCCCGCGCCACCTGCGCGATCGCGCGGCCGAGCGCCTCGGCGACGTCGCGCTCGCGGCGGGCGACCGGGAGCGCGCGGCGGCGCGGTACAGCGAGGTCGCCGGCCGGCTCGTCGACGAGGATCGGCTCCGGACGCTCGACGTGAAGATCGCCGCCGCGAACGACGAACGCGCCCGCGCGGCCATCGTCGAGCTGCTGATCGGCACGCGCGGCGGCGCGCCCGACAGGCTCCGGGCGGCGGAGCTCCTCGGCGCGTGGGCCGCGCAGTCCCCCGGCGACGGCCTGCCGAACTACCTGCTCGGCCGCCATTACCTGAGCGACGGTCGCTTCGATGAGGCCGCCGATCGCCTGGATCGGGCGCTCGCGGCCCACCTGCCCATCCAGCGGGTCTGGATCGAGGCCGAGCGGCTGCGGCTCGTGGTCGCGTGCGGCGTCGAGGACGTCGAGACCGCCCGCAGGATGTTCGCCCAGTACGCAGCGCACGACGGGGCCGTCGGCACGGGGCCGGCCGTGAGCGAGGAGCGCCGGGACGCGGCCCTTCGCCTGCTCGAGCGCTGCACCGGCGCGGCGGCCCGGCCTACGTCCCCGGCGACCGCAGGCGACCCGCCGGCCGGAGAAAAGTGAAGAATGCCTCTCGTCCCTGCGCGCTGACGTGGTGAGATGTCGTGGAGATGCACGCAGAGCCTGCGAGCGAGAGGGTTGGCCGCCTCGTCGCGCTGAACGCCGTCCTCACCGTCGTGGCCCGTCACTCGAACCTGCTCCTGCCGAGGCCGTTCGAGGAGCTCGCCGGGGCCGTCGGCCGGTTCGCCGCGTTCCAGCTCTTCGCCGTGGTGTTCCCGGAGCCGGAGGGCGGGCTCCGCGCGTACGCGGTCTTCCGCGGCGACGCGCTCGCAGCCGCGCCGTTCGGCGCGCGCCTGCCGGCGCCCGCGGCGCTCTTCCGGCGGGTGTTCGCCGAGGGTGAGCCGTTCTCCTGCGACGACGTCCGCGCGGGGAACGCGCTCGCCCAGATGGGGGCCGGCGAGGGGTGTCTCTCGTACGTCGCGCTCCCGGTGCGGGCCGCGCCTCCGGGCGCCGAGCCCGGCCACCCCGCCGCGCGCTCCGGGCCGGCCGGCGCCGGGGCCGGCGGCTTCGGCTGCCCGATCATCGCGGCGCTCGTCGTCGGCTACGGGGACGCCGGCGCGGCGGCCTCGGCGCCGTTCCCGCTCCTCGAGGAGATCGCCGGCGCGCTCGGCGCCGGCCTGGATCGCTCGCTGCGCGTCGTCGCCGGGGAGCGCGAGGCCGCCGAGCGGCTGCTCAGGATCCGCGAGCTCGAGGAGCAGCACCGGAACCTCCTCGACAACGCGCCGCTCATCATCTTCCGGCTCGATCCCGAGTCGGGCGAGCTCTCGTTCCTGAACCGGCACGCCGAGCGGCTCCTGGGCGTGCCGGTGGCCGAGGCGCTCAGGACGCCGGGCTTCCTCGGGGAGGCCCACGCCGACCCGGAGGGCGTGATGTGCTTCGAGGACGCGGTCGCGCGGGCCAAGCTCGGGGCCCCGTCGGCCTCCTACGAGGCGCGCCTGCGGCGGCGGGGCGGCGACGCGATCACCGCGCGCGGCACGGTGTACCCGCTCGTCTCGGATCGCGGCCGCGTGGTGGCGATCGAGGGCGTCCTCGCGGACGTGAGCACCGAGCACGCGGCGCGCACGCGGCTCATCCAGGTCGATCGCCTCTCGACGCTCGGCACGCTCGCGGCCGGCGTCGCGCACGAGATCAACAACCCCGCGGCGTTCATCCTGCTCGGCCTGGACATGCTCGACCGCCTCCTGCGCGGCCCGAACGTGCGCATGGAGGGCAGCGCCGCCTCCAGCGCGTCGGAGCTCGTGAAGGAGCTGCGCGACTCGATCAAGCGCATCGTCGACATCGTCCGCGATCTCAAGCTGTTCGCGAGCCCGCCGCAGCCCGAGGGCTCGCGGCGCACGCTGACGGACGCGAACCGCACGGTCGAGTCCGCGCTGAGCCTCACGCGCGGCCAGATCATCGAGCGGGCGCAGATCGTGAAGAACCTCTCCGAGGTGCCGCCGATCCTCATGGATGACGGCCGGCTCGGCCAGGTCATCGTGAACCTCCTCGTCAACGCGGCCCAGGCGATCGCGAAGCCGGGCTCGAAGCACGAGGCCCGCGACCAGACGGTGACGGTCGAGACGCGGAGCGACGGGGAGACGGTCGAGATCGTGGTGAGCGACACCGGCGCCGGCATCGCGGAGGAGAACCTGCCGCGCATCTGGGCGCCGTTCTTCACGACGAAGGGGCCGGAGGTCGGTACGGGGCTCGGGCTGTCGATCAGCCGCGAGATCATCGAGCGCGCGGGCGGGCAGATCACGGCGGAGAGCCCGGTCCCGGGGCGCGTCCCGCCCGGCGGCGCGCGGTTCATCATCTCGCTGCCCGCGGCGGGGCGGACGGACGAGGCGACGCCGAGCGTCTCGCCTGTGCCGCGGCTCGTCTCGAAGCGGGTGCGGGTGCTCGTGGTGGAGGACGAGGCGTCGCTCGCCCGCGCGCTGTCCGATCAGCTGGGCCGCGTCCACGAGGTGGCGCTCGCGCCGAGCGCCGACGCCGCGATGGGGATGCTCGCGGGCGGGCAGCGCTTCGACGTGGTGCTCTGCGATCTGCGCATGCCCGGCATGTCGGGCGACGTCTTCTACACGCGGATCCGCGAGAGCGATCCCGTGCTGGCCCAGGGGTTCATCTTCATGACCGGCGTGGGCTTCGGCGCGGACGTCGAGCGGTTCCTCGCCTCGTCGGGCCGCCCGCTCCTGGAGAAGCCGTTCTCCGCCGAGGACGCGCTCTCCGCGATCGCCGAGGTCGTCTCCGCGAACTCCGCGCCCCGCGCGGAGGCGCGCGACAGCAGCAGGTGAGAGGCGCCCGCGCTGTCGCCAGTGGGGCCTCACCGCCGTCCACGTTGCGCGCTCGCGATCCGTGACCGGCGCGCCCGCTGGAGCGCGCTGGTCACGGACCGATCAGCCGAGGAGCTGCGCGCAGATCTGCTGGAGCTCCCGCAGCACGTCTGGGGTGGCTTGCAAGGTGATCCGGGAGCGGTGCTCGCCCTCCTGGTAGCTCAGCGTGAGCAGGACGACGGGCGCCGCGATCCTCGCCCCGCGGCTCGCGGCCGCGATCGTGTCGACGCGCCAGTCGACGCCGGTGAGCAGTTTGCCGTGATCGAGCAGCGCGCCGCGCACGATCTCCCGCCGCACGACCGCTCGGGCCTGGTCGTAGCCGGCGAGCAGGATCGCCTGGAGCTCCTCGGCGCCCTCGCCCGGCGCGAGCGCCGCGAGGTCGGCCGCGAGCGCGGCGCGGTCGAGGTCGCGCTTGCTCGCCTCGCGGACGAGGAACCGGCACGCCTTGAGCACGCGCGCGAGCGCCCCGGAGTCGACCTCGTGCCGGCGGCAGAATGCGTCGAGGAGCCGCTCGACGGCGGCGGGCACCGGCTCGGCGAGGCTGGGCCCGAGCGCCTCCCAGAGGCGCTGCCGCGCGCCCTCGGGCAGCTCCAGGAGCCGGCGCAGGTCGGCGGCGAGCTCCGGGGGCGGCGGCGCGCCGCCGAGGCAGCGGAGCTCGGCACCGCGCGGGCTCATCGGCTCAGCTGGATCGGGACGTAGAGCGCCCGCATCGTCGCCGCCGTGCCCGCGCGCGTGTACCCGGCGAGGCCGAACAGGACGTTCCACCAGTGGCCTTCCGGGGTCTCGCCGTACGAGAACAGGGGGACGAGGTGGAACTCCCACTCCTTGCCGTTCCGCACCCGGTGCTCCCGGTACACGGTGTTGAGCGCGACCTGCGTCACCGACGTCGGGTCCGCGAACCGGAAGAAGAACGGCAGGGCCACCGTGGTGCGCGACGTCGGCGACGCGAAGTCCCAGAGGAACGGCGCGACGACGAGGTGCGTCGTGTCGCGGTTCCTCCCCGAGTAGAAGAACGGATAGATGTCCGTCTCCCAGCCGGTGAGATCCCGCGTGTGCCGCACGAGCGGCGTGAGCCAGGTGGTGTCGCTCAACCCGTGGCGCTTGAAGCGGCCATAGAACGGGAAGAGGACGAGATCATCGCTGCGCGGCGAGGTGTTCCGGTAATAGAACGGGAGCAGGAACGTCCGCTCGAGATCGATGGCCGGATCCCGGTATTGCCAGAAGAGCGGCGTGATCATGTCGAGCTCCGTCCGCCCTCGGTAGCGAGCGTAGCCCCAGGTCGCGAAGGTGCTCTCCCCCTCCTCGCCGCGCGCCTTCAGGAAGAGCGGCGTGATGAGCAGGCTCTTGTTGCCCTCGTACCCGTAGTGGAAGAACGGGAACAGCGTCGTGCGATCGTGGTTCTTGCCCCAGCTGTGCCAGTAGAAGGGCATGATGTTGAACACGTCGCCCTTGCGGGAGTGCTGCCACATCAGCGGGCCCCACACGTTCGTGGAGCGGTCTCCGACGTCGCTGTAGTGGTAGTAGTGCAGGAGCGGCGGGATGACCTCGTACTCGCTGCTCTCGTCGTGGCCGTAGAAGTAGAGGGGGGCCAGGCCGAGATCGATCTTGTCGGCGGAGCGCGTGTCGCACGCGGGGCCGCCCTTCCAGCTGCAGAAGAGGGGGCCGACCAGGTTGAAGCCGCTCTGCGCCGTGTGATGCGTGAAGGTCAGCAGGGGAGGGATGTGGAAGTAGCCGCTCCCGTCGTCGCGCTTGCCCTCGAAGAAGAGCGGCGCGAGCCAGTTGTCGTGCCGGCCCGGCTCTGCCTTCCGCCCCGGGCTCGCGGGGCGACCCTCGGACTCGCGGTGCATGAACGGGCCGACGATCGTCGTGTACGTGTTCTCGTCGCGGAGCTTCCAGAAGAAGGGGAAGAGCACGTCGGCGTCGACGTCCTTGCTCCGGCGGTTGTAGTAGAGCGGCGTCACCATCGTGGCGCGGTCGCCGGGCATCCGGCGCTCCGCCCACAGGGGGAAGACCGTCCTGAACTGGTAGCTGCCGCTCCGCTCGCTGTAATAGGGGCCGTACCAGTCGCGCTGGATCTCCGCGGCGCGCCCGACCTCCCACTCGCCGACGTCGTTCGTGCCGATCTGCTTCTTGACCGCGGGCGGCACCGCCAGCGGGTCCTCCGGCAGGGTCGGCTCCTGGGTCTGGATCGGGCTCTCCTCGGACGTCGGCGCCGCGTGCGTCTCCGGCGTGCCGGGCGGCGGCTTCGGCGGCGCGCTCGCGGGCGGCGGCTGCGTCATGCCGGGCTGGCCGAAGCCGACCTGCGCCGCCGCGACGGACGGCGCGGCGAGCGCCGCCAGCGCCGCGGCGAGCGACAGCGCCGCTCCCGCGCGTCGAGCGCGGCCCCGCCCCTCGCCCGCCGGCGCGCCGCGCGCCCCTCGCGAGCAGCCCTGCGCTCCCATCGCTTCGGAGGTCAACGCGCTCCCCGCTGGCCGCCGGGCGACGCCTCGAGGGCCCGATCCGCGAGCACGCGCGCCGCACCCTCCAGCGGGATCTCCTCCTGCACGTGCGCCACGAGATCCTTGATCTGGAGCACGCCGCGCTCGATCTCCGCGTCGCCCAGGATCACGCAGAGCCGCGCGCCGAGGGAGTCCGCGCGCCGGAGCATCGCCTTGAGCCGCCCGCCGCGCCCGTCGAGCTCGACCGGGACGCCGAGCGCGCGCAGCTGCTTCGCCAGCACGAGCGCCTGATCCGCGCCGCTCTGGCCGAGCGGGGCGAGGAAGCAGCCAGGCCTCCGGCGGGGCGAGGCGCCGGGCATCATCGTGAGCAGCCGCTCCATCCCCATCGCGAAGCCGATCGCGGGAACGCTCGGCCCGCCGAGCCCCGCGACCATGGCGTCGTAGCGGCCGCCGCCCGCGAGCGTGCTCTGGGCGCCGAGATCGCCCGCGGTCGCCTTCACCTCGAAGAGCGTGCGCGTGTAGTAGTCGAGCCCCCGCACGAGCGACCGATCGACGACGTAGTTCACGCCGAGCACGTCGAGGCAGCGGCGCACGCCGTCCCAGTGCGCTCGGTCCGCGTCGTCGAGCAGATCGAGGATCGACGGCGCGTCGCGCGACACCTCGTGATCGCGCTGGTCCTTCGAGTCGAGGATGCGCAGGGGGTTCTTCTCGAGGCGGCGCTGCGAGTCCTCGCTGAGCTCGGCCTTGCGCGGCGTGTAGTGGGCGAGCAGCGCCTCGCGGTAGCGCTCGCGCGTGCCCGCGCTGCCGAGCGAGTTCACGTGAACCACGAACTCGGCGACGCCGATGCGCTGCAGGAAGCCGGCGACGAGGTCGATCGTCTCGGCGTCGCAGAGCGGCCCGGGATCGCCGAAGAGCTCGCAGCCGGCCTGGTAGAACTGGCGGTAGCGCCCCTT
This sequence comes from Sorangium sp. So ce281, assembly GCF_051527395.1. NCBI lineage: Bacteria > Pseudomonadati > Myxococcota > Polyangiales > Polyangiaceae > Sorangium > Sorangium sp. So ce281. The sequence continues at coordinate 6,009,016 of NZ_CP150322.1, read as the reverse complement.
CGCCGGCCGCTCGCCGCGGAACATCGGGCCGAGGTAGTACCAGCGGGTGACCGGCTCCTTCGCGTGGACCGCGTGCTCGACGTAGGCGCGCGCGGCGCCCGCGGTGCCCTCGGGGCGGACGGTGAGGTGATCGCCGTGGCGTTCGAAGGAGTACATCTCCTTCTCGACCACGTCCGTCGTCTCCCCCATCTGGTGCCGGAAGAGCTCCGTCGGCTCGAGCAGCGGCGTGCGCACCTCGGCATAGCCGTGGAGCTCCGCGTGGAGGCGGAAGGCCCCCTCGAGCTTGTGCCAGCGCTCCACCTCTTCGGGGAGGATGTCGTTCATCCCCCGTACCGCGCGCAGTTCCATCGCGCGGCGCTTATGGTCGGTGCTGGCGAGCGGGTCAAGCTGGTCGGATGCTTCCGGGTTACGCTCGGGTCTCGCCGGCGCGTCGCCCGAGGGCTATGGGGTCTTTTCAGAGGCATGGCAAAGGCGAAGGCACGCGCTGCGGCGATCGATCTTGGGAAGGCCCGCGTGGGCGTGGCCGTGACCGACGAGCTCGGGCTCTACGCGCACCCGCGGCCGCTGCTCGACGGGCGAAACCGCAAGGCGCTCCTGGAAGCCCTTGCGGCGCTCGTTCGGGACGAAGGCATCACCCGGTTCCTGGTGGGGCTGCCGCTCGAGATGAACGGGGACGAGGGGCCCGCCGCGCGGCGGGCGGTGGCCTTCGCGCAGGCGCTGGCGGACGCGGCCGGCGTCGAGGTGGAGCTCGTCGACGAGCGGCTGACGACGGTCGAGGCGGCACGGCGGCTGCGCGACGGGGGCGTCTCGGGGCGGAAGAGCAAGGAGCGCGTCGACGGTGCGGCGGCGGCGCTGCTGCTCCAGGCGTGGCTCGACGGACGGCGCTAGACCGCTGCACCCCGCGCTGGCCTCGACCGGGAGTCGCGCGGCCCGGGATCGTCGGGGCTACCGGCTCTCGCTGCGGAGCAAGAGGTACGCGCCGGCGGCGCCGACCGCGCCGACCGCGAACAGCACGACGTCCCACATGGGCCAGGCGACGCCGGCCGCGCGCCGGAGGACGACGGCCTCCACCACCCGCACGAGCAGCGACGCGAAGCCGTACGCGCACAGGCCGACCACGATCGGCCGGCGCAGGTTGTCGGCCAGATCGACCGCCTTCATGCTGTTGTTCCAGACGGTCTTGCGCACGTGGCTCGCGCTGATCAGCGCAGGGGTGATCAGCGCGAAGCCGATCCCGGACGCGAGCAGGACGGCCTCGAGGCCCGTCAGGTTGTCGGTCACCTGGCCGCCGCGCGACAGGCGGATGATCGCGGTGACGAGCGTGATCAGGCTGCCGGCGACCCAGAAGAGGCCGAGCGCGAAGAGCAGCAGGATGAGCGGCCTCGCCATGCTCACCTGCTGCGCCTGGCGGAGCTGCATCGTCGGCGCCACGCGCGGCGCCGACGGCATCGACACGCGCGGCCCGGGCGACCCGGGGGCGTCGAGCTCCTTGGGCCCGGACTCGCTGGTGTCGTAGAGCGCGAGCTCCGCGTCGAGCTCCTCCATCGTCTGGTACCGATGGCCGGGCTCCTTCGCCATGGCCCGCTGGATGATCATCTCGAGCGGCTCGGGGATGCTCGGCTCGAGCGAGCGCGGGCGGGGCGGGTCCTCGGTCAGCACCGCGGTGAGCGTCGCGGTCGGATCGTTGCGGTCGAACGGGCGGCTGCCGGTGAGGGCGCAGTAGAGGATCGCGCCGACGGCGTAGATGTCCGCCCGGTGATCGACGCGCTCGCCGCGGGCCTGCTCCGGCGCCATGTACGAGGGCGTGCCCATGATCATGCCGGTCTGCGTGAGCGCGGCGCCGGGCGCGTCGTCGACCTTGGAGATGCCGAAGTCGATCACCTTGGCCGTCGGCATCGCGAGGTCGCCGGTGAGGAACACGTTCTCCGGCTTCATGTCGCGGTGCACCACGCCCTTCGCGTGGGCCGCGGCGAGCGCCTTGCAGATCTGCCGGACGATGCGCACGGCGGGGCCGGTCTTCATCTTGCCGGCCTCGTTGAGGTAGTCGGCGAGCTCCTTGCCTTCGAGGAACTCGTTCACGAGGAACGGACGGCCCTCCGCGGTGCGGTGGACGTCGAAGACGGTGACGACGTACGGGCTCTGCACCGCGGCCGCGGCCTCGGCCTCGCGCTGGAAGCGCGAGATCACCTGGGGCTGCCGCGCGAACTCCGGGTGCAGCATCTTGATGGCGAACCGCTTGCTGGAGATCCGCGTGTGGCGCGCCTCGTAGACGCGCCCCATGCCGCCCTCGCCGACGACGCGCATGACCGTGTACGTCTCGTTGAGCGTCTTGCCGACGAGATCGTCGCGGAGCGCGTCGTCCTCCGACTCATCGAGCGTCGCGGCGTCGCGCGGGCAAACCCTGAACTCGGCCGGGTACCTGACCCCGCAAGTGGGGCAGACCTTGGGGGTCGAGTTGTCGCTCCCGGGGGTCGGGAGCGCCGTGGCGGAGGAGGAGAGGCTCGTCATCGCGTTCGCGATATGAAGGTCCGACTGCGAGCCGCGCGCGTCCGACTGCGGTCGGGAGGCTTCGTCGGGGGGCCGGATGGTGCCGGGCATCGCCGACCGAGGGTAACCAATCGGCCGTTCTGGGGGTGACAAATCGCGCGGCCGTGTCGACCGCGTTGACGGACCGAGGCACCTGCGTATACTCGCGCGCTCCTCAGCTCACTGGCCTGAACTTCGCGGGCTCCCGCCACCACGGGCGTGGTGCTCACATTCAGGCGTCACTTGGCCAGCCGCCGGTCCCGTTCTTTCCGTTTTCGGAGAAGACGAGCCGGCCCGGACGCTCGGTAGCGCACCGGCAGGGCCATGGAGAGCCAGCCATGCTGCACTCGGTTCAGAAGACGGACATCATCCAGAAGTACGCGATCCACGACGGCGACACCGGGTCGCCGGACGTCCAGATCGCCCTCCTCAGCGAGCGGATCAACCAGCTGCAGGAGCACTTCCGCACGCACCAGAAGGACCACCACTCCCGCCGCGGCCTGCTGAAGCTGGTGAGCCAGCGCCGCCGGCAGCTCGACTACCTGAAGCGCGTCGACATCGAGCGCTACCGCAGCCTCATCAGCCGCCTCAACCTCCGCAAGTAGCGCGATCCTCGGGCCGCTCAGGCCCGGGGTCCCGGCGCGAGGCGTGCGCCGCACGCCCGCGCTGCGCGAGAGCAGGCGACCTCGCCTGCCGCCGGCCTGCTGGGCCTGTCTGTCCCACCTGCTGCTTCACCACCACCGGCGGTTCCCCCAGCGGCTCGCCCGCGTGGGATCGGTCCTGCTCGCGGCCGCACGCGCGCGGTCCGCCTCGTCCGCGGCTCCGCGCGCGCCTTTCTGCACAAGCACCCCTGCGCGCGCGGCCGTTCCGGTCCCTTCCGTTCGGGAGGTTTTGCGGGACGCACCCCTGAACGCCTGCGTTTTGCGCTGGCGAGAGCGGAGCGGACGCTCTAAGGAGGTCACTCATTGACCACGGACCGGCGGGGCGATCGGGCCTCGCCGTTCCCGAGCGCGGGCTCCGCGCGTCTTCGTCTTCGCTTCGTGCGCAGCAGGTCGGCTCCTGCGCAGGAACCGAGGAAGAAGAGCAGCCCCTCGCGCTCGGCGTAGCGCCGCACGCAGCGGCCCTCGCGATCGTGCGAGAGAGAGCTGAAATCCCCATGTTCGTTCGTGAATCCGTCATGGTGGGCGGCCGTGCCCTCACCCTCGAGACCGGCCGCCTGGCCAAGCAGGCTCACGGGGCCGTGCTCGTCACCTACGGCGATACGATGGTGCTCGTGACCGCCGTCTCGCAGGACGAGCGGCCGGGCCTCGACTTCTTCCCCCTCACCTGCGAGTTCGTCGAGAAGACGTACGCCGCCGGCAAGATCCCCGGCGGCTTCTTCAAACGCGAGGCGCGCCAGCGCGAGGAGGAGATCCTCTCGAGCCGCCTCATGGATCGCCCGCTCCGCCCCCTCTTCCCGGAGGGCTTCAAGCGGGACACGCAGATCATCGCGACGGTCCTCTCCAGCGACAAGCAGAACAAGGCGGACGTCCTCGCCCTGACGGGGGCGAGCGCCGCGCTGCACATCTCGGACATCCCCTGGCACGGGCCGGTCGTGGGCGTGCGCGTGGGCCGGCTCGACGGCGAGTTCGTGGCGTACCCCACGGTCGCCGACATCGAGCGCTGCGACATCGACCTCGTCGTCGCCTGCTCGCGCGACGCGATCGTGATGGTCGAGGGCGGCGCCGCGGAGGCGACCGAGGCGGAGATCATCGACGCGCTGATGTTCGCGCACGAGACCGCGCAGCCGGTGCTCGATCTGATCGAGAAGATGCGCGCCGCCGTGGGCAAGCCGAAGCGCGAGTTCGTCGCGCCGGCGCTGCCGGAAGAGATCAAGCGGCGCGTCGCCCAGATCGTCGACGAGGACCTGAAGGCCGCGACGAAGGTGACCGACAAGAAAGCGCGCTACGACGGCTACAGCTCGCTCAAGAAGAAGCTGACCGAGACGCTGAGCGCCGAGCTCGGCGCCGACAAGCTCCTGCCCTTCCAGGGGCTCGTGAAGGCGGAGTTCGAGGAGCGCAAGGCGCACGTCGTCCGCACCTACGTGATCGAGGAGGGCAAGCGCATCGACGGCCGCGACGGCAGGAGCATCCGGCCCATCATGTGCGAGGTCGGCCTGCTCCCGCGCGTGCACGGCAGCGCCCTGTTCCAGCGCGGCGAGACGCAGGCGATCGTCACGACGACGCTCGGCACCTCGACCGACGAGCAGAAGATCGACGGCCTGATGGGGGAGACGTGGAAGCGCTTCTACCTCCACTACAACTTCCCCCCCTTCTCGACCGGCGAGACGAAGCCGCTCCGTGGCCCCGGCCGGCGCGAGATCGGCCACGGCGCGCTCGCCGAGCGCGCGCTCTCCCGGATGATCCCGGCGCCGGATCAGTTCCCGTACACGATCCGCATCGTGTCGGAGACGCTCGAGTCGAACGGCTCGTCGTCGATGGCGGCCGTCTGCGGCGGGTGCCTCTCGCTCATGGACGCGGGCGTGCCGATCAAGTCGCCCGTCGCGGGCATCGCGATGGGGCTCATCATGGAGGGCCAGCGCTACGCGGTGCTCTCGGACATCCTCGGCGACGAGGATCACCTCGGCGACATGGACTTCAAGGTCTGCGGCACGGCGCGCGGCGTGACCGCGATCCAGATGGACATCAAGATCGCGGGCCTGAGCCGGCAGATCCTGATGCAGGCGCTGGATCAGGCGCGCGAGGGGCGGCTCCACATCCTGGGCAAGATGCTCGAGACGCTGCCGACCACGCGGCCCGAGCTCAGCCAGTACGCGCCGCGCATCACCACGGTGCGCGTGAAGCCCGACCAGATCCGGCTGATCATCGGCCCCGGCGGCAAGACCATCAAGGGGATCGTCGACCAGACCGGGGTCGCGATCGACGTCGAGGACGACGGCACGGTGAACGTCGCGTCGGCCGACTCCGAGGCCGTGAAGAGGGCGCTCGACATCATCAAGGGCCTGACGGCCGAGCCCGAGGTCGGCGCGACCTACAAGGGGACGGTCAAGCGCATCACCGACTTCGGCGCCTTCGTCGAGATCCTCCCGAACACCGACGGCCTGCTGCACATCTCGGAGATGGCCCACACGCGCGTCGAGCGCGTCGAGGACGTCCTCAAGGAGGGAGATTCGCTCGACGTGAAGGTGCTGAGCGTCGATCGCGAGGGGAAGATCCGGCTGAGCCGGCGCGAGCTGCTCCCGCTCCCGGAAGGCGAAGAGGGCGATCGGGCGCGCGAGCGCATGGCGCAGGCGCGCGACGCCGGCCCGCCGCCGCGGCGCGATGGGCCGGGCGGGCGCGGCGGCGATCGCGGCGGCGATCGCGGATCGCGGCCCGGCATGGATCGCGACCGAGGCGGACCGCCGCGCGAGCGCCGAGAGCGCCGCTCCTAGTCTCAAGGCCCCAGGCGGGACCTCATGCCGCGCTGCGGCGCGCGCCCGAGCCACCCCGCCGCTCACTCCCCCTCAGACAGCTCTCCGATTCGCGGCGATCCGCGGCCGCGCGCGCGGATCGCTGCCGCGCGCGGCTGGGCGCCGCGCTCCGCTGCTGCGTTGACGCGCGGGTGCGCCGCGCCGCGCAGCGGCTCATCCTCCAGCTGCTTTGTTGGAATCCGGTGAAGTCCGCATGGCCCGTTCACAATCGGGGTAGTGTCGCGACCCCTGCTCGTGGCATGCTCCGCCCGTGCTCGTACGCAGAGCGAAAATCGTCTGTACCATTGGCCCTTCGTGTGACTCTCAAACGACGCTGGAGCAGCTCATCCGCGCCGGTATGGATGTCGCTCGACTCAACTTCTCTCACGGCTCGCATGAGGATCATGGCAAAGCAATCGCCACGGTCCGTGCGGCTGCGGAGGCATGCGGGAAGCCTGTGGCGATCCTGCAGGACCTCTGCGGCCCGAAGATCCGAGCCGGTCGCTTCCCCGGCAACACCTTCGAGGTGGCTGACGGGGCTACCGTATGGCTGACCGAGGCGAACAGGGACAGCCCTGTCGCGACGCCCGGCGAGATCCCGATCCTCTACGAGGGGCTCGCGTCCGATCTGCAGCCGGGTGACGTCGTCCTGATCGACGACGGCCGCGTCGTCGTCACCGTGACCAAGGTCGAAGGGGACCGCGTCCAGGCCGGCGTGACGCAGGGCGGACGCCTTCGCGATCGCGTCGGCGTCCACCTGCCCGCCAGGCGGGTGCGCATCTCCGCGCTGACCGAGAAGGACAAGGCCGACCTCAGCTTCGGCCTCGCGCAGGGGGTCGACTATGTCGCCCTCTCGTTCGTCCGCAACGCGGACGAGGTCCGGCACGTCCGCGACATCTGCGAGGCCTGGGGTCGCCCGACGCCGATCGTCTCCAAGATCGAGACGCCAGGCGCCATCGACAACCTCGAGGCGATCATCCTCGCCTCGGACGGGGTGATGGTCGCGCGCGGCGATCTCGGCGTGGAGTTCAACCCGGAGCGGGTGCCGATCATCCAGCGCGAGATCCTCGGCCTCGCCCGCGTTCACCAGAAGCCGGTCATCGTCGCGACCGAGATGCTCCAGTCGATGGTGACCGCGACGCGCCCGACGCGCGCCGAGGCGAGCGACGTGGCGACGGCCGTCTTCGACGGCACCGACGCGGTCATGCTCTCGCAGGAGACCGCGACCGGCGCGCACCCGCCGCTCGTCGTGCGGATGATGGCCCGCATCGTGACGGAGGCCGAGCAGAGCTCGTTCTACCGTTATCTCTCGAGCGAGCAGCCCGGCCAGCGCGCCAACGTCCCGGAGGCGACCGCGCGCAACGCGTGCGACATCGCGCGGGACATCGGCGCGAAGCTGATCCTCGCGTTCACCGAGAGCGGCCTCACCGCGCGGTACGCGTCGAAGGCGCGCCCCGTCGTGCCGATCGTCGCCTTCTCGCCGAACGACACGACGCGCCGGCGCCTCGCGCTGCTCTGGGGCGTGGTGCCGTTGCCGATCGACGCGCTCCGGAACTCGGACGAGATGATCGAGCGCGCCACCGGGTACCTGCTTGCGAACGGCCTCGTCTCGCCGGGCGACAAGCTCGTCACCATCTTCGGCGCTCCTGTCGGCGTCTCGGGGTCGACCAACACGATTCGGGTGAAGGTCGTTGAATGAGCCTGCCCGCCCGCGATAGGGGCTCGTCGGGCGAGCAGGAATCCTTCTCCAGAAACGCGGGCGCAGAGGTCCTCCCGAAGCTCGAAAAATACGAGCTGATCGAGGAGCTAGGCCACGGCGGGATGGCCACGGTCTACCGCGCCCGCGACCCGCGGCTCCGCCGCGAGGTCGCCGTCAAGATCATCCACAAGCACCTCCGGGAGAACGCGGAGGTCGGCACCCGCTTCGTCGCCGAGGCGCGCGCGGCGGCGAAGCTGCGCCACCCCGGCATCGTCGAGGTGTACGACGTCTCCAGCGAGCAGGACCGCGAGCGCTACCTCGTCGTCGAGCTGCTCCGCGGCGCCACGCTGCGCAAGATCCTGGGCGCCCACCGCGAGATGCCGGCCGAGATCGGCGCCGCGGTGGTGCTCGAGCTCTGCGACGCGCTGGAGCACGCGCACGCGTCGGGGATCATCCACCGCGACGTGAAGCCGGAGAACGTGCTCGTCGAGCTGCCCTCCGACCGCGACGGTGAAAGCCGCCGGGACGGCGCGAGCGTGGTGATCAAGCTCACCGATTTCGGCATCGCCAAGATCCTGGACGCTCAGGGCGTCACCTCGACGGGGCAGGTGCTCGGCTCTCCGGCGCACATGGCGCCGGAGCAGATCGAGGGCGGCGAGGTCGACGCGCGCACCGACGTGTTCGCGCTCGGGGTGCTCTTCTACGAGTGTCTCGTCGGGCACCTGCCGTTCGAGGGCAAGAACCCGGCGCAGGTGCTCCGCAAGGTGCTCGAGGGGATCTACCCGGAGGCCGAGCGCGAGCGGGCCGCCGTGGGCGCGCGCTGGAGCCGGATCGTCGCGGGCGCCCTCGCGCACGACATCGCCGCCCGCCCGGCGAACCCTCGCGCGCTCGCGGATCAGATCAGGGCCGAGCTCACGGCGCTCGGGATCGCGGAGCCGCGCGCCGAGCTCGCCGCCTACTTCGCCGACCCGGCAGGCTACGCCGAGCGGCACGTCGCGCGGCTCGTCCCGTGCCTCGTGGCGCGCGCGGAGGCCGGCCGCAAGCGTGGCGACGTGCCCGGCGCGGCCGCGGACTACAACCGGGCGCTGGCCCTCGCGCCGAACGACCTCACCATCCTCAAGCGGCTCGCGAAGCTGAACGCGAGCCGCAACCGGCAGAAGCTCGCGCTGCGCGCGCTGCTCGTCGCGCTCGGGTCGGTGGCGCTCGGCCTCGCCGCGTTCACGATCGCCCGCGCGCTCCGCGACCTGCCGCCGGTGGACGGGGACGCGCTCGCGGCGGCCGAGCCGCCGCCGACGCCGACGCCGACGCCGCCGACGCCGCCGACGCCGCCCATCGACGCCCTCATCCCGTCGCCGAACGTGCGCGCGGTCGCGCCGAGCGCCAGGGAGGTCGCGAGCGCGCCGCGGCCCCGCGCGCGGCCGCCGTTGCCGCACATCCCGCGCGCGGCCGCGCCGGCGGAGGACGTTCCGGCGGTGCGCGACGTCGTCTTCCAGATCGTCCCGAGCGGCGCCAGGCTGGTGCTCGATGGCGCCGAGATCAGCTGGTTCGGCGCGAACAAGGTCACGCCCCTCAAGATCGGCACACACACGGTTCACATCAGCGTGCCCGGCTCGCGGTGCTGCAAGCCGTACGCGGGCGTCATCTCGGTCGTGGCGCCGAAGCCCGGCGTCTCCGCGCCGCAGCGGATCGTCCACAAGCTGGAGATCCTGCCCAGCACGGTCGTCCTGAGCGGCGCGCCGCCGAGCGCGCAGGTCGCGTGCCCGCAGATCGGCCTGATCGGCTACGCGGGCACCCCGCAGGCCGTGACCTTGAACGACGTGTCCTGGAGCGGGAGCTGCCTCTTCACGCCCGCGTCGCCGGAGGCCGCGCCGCGCGTCGGCAACGTGACGCTGGTGGCCGGCGAGCCGAACACGGTTTCCTGGCCATCCGGCTGACGGCATTGCCGTCATTGTGGCGTCCGCTCCGGAATTCTCAGCATCCCCGCCCAAATTCCGCTACATCACGGCGCACCCCTTCCGCATGGCTGCGCGAACTCCAGGCAGGAGATCTCCCGGCGCTCGCTTCCCATCGGTCGGGGGCTTCCGCGCCCTGCGCGCGCCGCGGCGCCTCGCGGCGGCGGCCGCCGCAGCCCTCGCGCTCTGCTTCGCGGCGCCGGCGCGCGCCGACGACGTGCAGCAGTTCGAGCTCGCCAAGACGCGCTTCGACGCCGGGCACTACGAGGAGGCCGTGAGCCGCTTCGCGGCGATGCTCGATCCCGCGAACGCGCCCTGCGAGCGCGGCCCGATCGAGGCGGAGGGCAAGCCGTGCAGGATCTCCGAGCCCGGCCTGGTCGAGCGGGTGCGCGGCCTCGCCGCCGCGGCGCTCGTGGCGCTGCGGCGCACGAGCGAGGCCGAGGCGTACATCGAGAAGATCCTCCTCGACAACCCGGTGTACTCGCCGAACCCGGCGGTGTTCCAGCCCGAGGTCATCGATCGGTTCACCGCGGTCCGGGCGCGCATCCGGGCGCGCATCGAGGAGGTGACGCGGCAGAAGGCCGAGGCGCAGCGCGCGGCGCGGCTGCGGATCGAGCGGGGCCGCGAGGACGAGCGCCGCTGGGTCGCCGAGCTCCACCGCCTCGCCGGGCGCGAGCGGGTCGTGGCGCAGAACTCCCGCTGGACCGCGATGCTGCCCTTCGGGGTGGGGCAGTTCCAGAACGGCGACGATGGGCTCGGCTGGTTCTTCCTGGTGAGCCAGGCCGTCGCCGGCGGGACCTCGATCGTCTCGGCGATCGCGCTGGCCAGCTACGAGAACGTCGACATCTCGCCGAGGTCCTCGGGGCAGGGCGGCGGCCCGGCGCAGAGCGTCGACATCGACGCGCTGAACAGCCGTATCGGGACCGCGTCCGCCGTCAACCGCGTGGCCTTCGGGGCGTTCGCGACGCTCGCCGCGGCCGGGATCGCCCACGCGCAGATCACGTTCGTCCCCGAGCGGGTCTCCTTCCGGACGCGCCCCGTGCCGCCGCCGCCGCCGCCGAGCTTCACCGCCGCGCCGACGATCTCCGTGGTCCCCGGCGGCATGGTCGCGGGGCTCACCGGCCGGTTCTGACCGGGGGCGCCGCGCGGCTCACGCCTTCCGCGCGGCGGCGATCCAGAACCCGCCGAGCTGCGCGAGCGGCGTGTCGCACAGCGCCCACTCCGCCCCGCGCAGGAGGCGCCCGAGGCCCGGCACGCGCATCGCGGCCGCGAACGGCGTCACGATGCGCACCCCGCGCGAGGCGACGACGCGCACGCCGTCCGGCATCAGGGCGGCGGCGGCGCTCGGCGCGTCGAAGCGCGTGAAGACGGCGCTCTCCCGGGTCCTGTCGCTGATGGCGCCCGCCGGGCCGAGCCGCTTCACGAGCCCGCGCAGGCTGTAGGGGTTGTAAAACTCGGCGATCACGTGCCCGCCGGGCCGCACCACGCGCGCCATCTCCGACAGCGCTCGACGGACGTCCTCCACGTGGGCGAGCACCTTGAACGAGCACGCGACGTCGAAGCTCTCGTCGGCGAACGGCAGGTCGGTCGCGCTCCCCTCCACGACGTCGAGCCCGCGCTCCCGGGCGCGCTCGAGCATGCCGGGCGAGAGATCGACCCCGCGCGCGGCGCGCGCGAACGCGCCGATCCGCGCGAGCAGGAGCCCGGTCCCGCACCCCACCTCGAGCACGTCGCGGCCGTCGCCGAAGCGGCGCACGAAGTCGACCTCGAGCGCGTCGACGAGGTCGTGGTAACCTCCAGGATCGCGCCCTCCGCGCCGGGCCTCGTAGCGCGCTGAGAACTCGTCGTAGTACGCCCGCGTCGCGCGCAGGTGCTCGTCCGTGCCGGCCTCTACCGTCTGGGCTCCCATGGGCCCGCTATAGTACTCCGCGCCGCGGGCTGCCCGCGCTCCTTGCGCTCCTTGCGCTCCTTGCGCTCCTTGCGCTCCTTGCGCTCCTTGCGCTCCTTGCGCTCCTTGCGATTCACCGCGCCGGGCCGCATCTCTCCTGCGAGGTGACCGATGAAACCCGGCGACCATCCCGATTTCTTCCGCTTCGCGCCGCCCCCAGGGACCTCCCGCGAGAGCTCGATCCGGCTCGATCGCGAGGGCCGCTTCTGGCACGACGGCGCCCGGGTCGACCATCCGGCGATCGAGCGCGGGCTCCGGTCCTGGATCGGGCGGCACCCGGACGACGGCCGGCCGATCCTCACGAACGGCTACGACTGGTGTTACTTCCAGGCCGACGACGCGCCGCTCTTCGTCGACGCGCTCCGGATCGGCGAGGGCGGCGCGGTCTCGCTGCTCCTGTTCGACGGCACGGAGGAGCCGCTCGATCCGGCGACGCTCTCGCTCGGCGAGGACGGCGTCGTGTACGCGCGCGCCCGGAGCGGCGCGCTCGAGGCGCGCTTCTCGCGCCACGCGCAGACGCAGCTCGCCCCGCTGCTCGTCGAGGCCGAGCCGCCCACGCTCTGCGTCGGCGGGCGCGAGGTCGCGCTGCCCCCGCGGGCCGCGCGCTAGCCCTGCGCGCCGGAGATCCAGGGCGGGATCGCTGCGGCGCGGGGCCGAGGCGGCCGCGCTCGGCTCGGTGGTGGCCGGATTTGAACATGAAGGCGGGAAGGCGGGAAGAAAAGGTCAATGATCTTCCCGCCTTACCGCCTTCATGTGAATCACTCCGGGGCAAATCAGGCCACCCCCCATCGGCTCAGTACCGGTACTGCCAGAGCAGGTCGAGCATGCCCGAGGTCGCCTGGCGCGCGTCGACGCCCACCGTGCCGCGGAGCGTCCAGTGCTCGCTGAAGCGCCAGTCGATGGTGACCTCGGTCCGCGTGCCGCGCTCGCTCGCCGTCCCGCCGGGGGTCGGCCCGCTCGAGCCCGTCGCGGCGCTCTGCTGCGCGCCTTCCTGGAAGGTGGCCTGCGCCGTCAGGTTGTCGCTCAGCCGGTAGACCACGCTCGTCCGCAGCGCGCCCTCGGACGTCGTCCCGAACCGCGTCGTCAGCCCGCGCAGCGGCGCGATGCCGCTCAGCAGCGCGTTGAACTGCGCCGACGCGATCTCGCTGCCGACCGACGCCGCGACGCCGCCGGCCGCGAGGCCCGCGGGCGTCTGGGAGCCCGCGGCCTGCGCGCCCTCCGAGAAATCGGCGCCGAACAGGAGCCGCGCGAGGATGTCCTGCTGCGAGCTCGGCGGGCTCGAGGTGAAGCGCAGCGTCCTGTCGGTGATGGGCCGGAGGTTGCCGTTGAAGGCGACGTGGATGCGCGTGCCGTCGGGGGCGTCCCAGTGCGCCGTGACGTTCAGGTGCGGGTTCGACGCGTCCTCCTCGCGCAGGCGCACGCGCCCGCCCTCGATCTCGAACACCTTGCCGTAGATCTCGAGCTCGCCCCGCGTGACCTCGATGCCGCCCGACACCCGCGTGTCCTCGCCGATCACGACGCGCGGCGGCGCGTCCTCGGCGCCCCTCAGGCGCAGCCGTAGCCCCGCGCCGCTGACGAACGCGTCGCGCACGTCGAACGTCACGGTGTAGCGGAGCGCGTCCGCCGCGCGCCGCTGCTTCTCCGGCCCGAGCGGGTGCGAGACGGAGATGTCGGGGTTGTCGTCGAGCGGCTGGACGTCGCGGCTGCTCGTCGCCGGCAGCGAGACGCGGAGCGTGGGGACTTCCGGGACCGTCACGTACAGCGCGAGCTCGCCCGGCTTCTTCTCCGCGATGAACGACAGCGCCCCGGAGGCGGTCCCGAGCGGCACCCCCTCGAGCGTGAGCGGGAGGGCCTGGTCCTCGGCGATGGTCAGCGCCCCGGCGCCGTCGCGCAGCGCCAGCCCGGCGAGCCGGAACAGGGCCCAGCCCTGCGCCATCCCGGTCGTGCCCGCCGCGCGGAAGCCCTCGATCCGGAGGACGCCGCCCTCGGCCGTGATGCGGGCGGCCACGTCGCGCAGCTCCTGCCCGAGCTCCGGGATGTGCACGACGCCGTCCGTGACCTGTAGCTGCGCGCGGAGGTTCCCGTCGGCGTCGGACGGGCCGCCGAGCTCGATGCGGAGGTCGCCGTCCAGCGTCCCGTCGACCTTGCTCAGCAGCCCGCCGACCAGCGGCTGGAGCGCCGCGAGCCGGAAGCGCTCCGCGGAGATGGCGAGGTCCGTGCGCTCGCCGTCGAGGACCGGGAGGAGCCCGCCGCGGAAGCGCACGCTGGCGAAGGCGTTCGCGCGGATCTTGCCGCCGCGCCGGCCCTCGAGGGCGAGCTCGGTGACGCGGAGGTGCCCGCGCCCGGCCTCGCGCATCGGGTCGATCCGCAGCGCGAGCACGCCGCGATCGAAGGCGAGGTCGTTCCCCAGCGTGACGCCCGGCACCGTGAGGCGCGCCTTCAGCGACGGCGCGATGTTGAGGCCGCGCATCTCGATCTCGCCGCTCACGCGCCCGGCGATGCCGCTGTCGGCGAGCAGGGGGATCTCGCCGAGCGGGACCTCGCGCAGCGTCGCGCGGAAGGAGCCGGTCCACGCCGGGGGCGGAGGCGCGCCCTTCCGCGCGCGCGCCGGGACGTCCGCGAGCAGGCGCTCGAGCGGCGCGAGCACCTCGGCGCTCACGGAAGCGATCTCGGCCGCGCCGCGCGTGACGTGCGCGTCCAGCGTGGCCTTCTCGCTGTCGTACGTGAGCCACGCGTCGAGATCGGTGGGGAAATGGAGATCCGTCGCGCTCGAGGCGCCCGGCGGCGCATAGGTCAAGCCCCACCAGAGGGTGCGCGCCGTCAGGAACGGACGCTCGATCGTGCCGCTTGCGTACGCGTCGATCCGCACCTCGCCGGCGAGCGGCGGGAGCGCCTCGCGCACGAACGAGGGCAGCGTGGTGAGCTGGTCCATCCCGCGTCGCGGGATGGACGCGTGCGCGGCGATGGGCGAGCGCAGGAGCGACGACCACCGGTCCGCGGGCGGCCCCGTGAGCGCCTCGAGATCGAGCTCGATCGCGCCGGAGACGTCGGCGAGCAGCCCGCCGTCGTACAGGGTCAGCGCGGCGTCCGCCTTGCCGGTCGCGCCGCTGAACGAGCCCCTGAGCTGCGCGTCGACGAAGCGCGACTCCCAGGCCGGGCGCTCGGCGCCCAGCCGATGAGGACCGGCGAGCGCGAGGCCGTGCGTCCGCACGAGCACGTCGTGCAGCGAAGGCAACGGCTCGCCGGCCGCGCGCGACACCCCGAAGCTGGTCGTGAGCTTGCCGCGCACCTCGCTCACGATGTGCCCGATCGGCATGAGCTGCGCGAGGCAGCCGAGGTCCCAGTCGTTCGCGGCGACCTCGGCCTTTCCGACCAGGGTGGTCCAGGTCTTCGCGCGCAGCAGGGGCCCTTCCAGCGTGCCCTCGGCGCCGGACACACGCACGCTCGCGAGGGTGCCGGCGCACCGCGGCAGGGCGTCGTTCCACGCGCCGCTCGGCGGCTGCGGGCCCTTCCCGTTCGGTTGCGGCGATGTCGCGTCGATGCGCACGGACCCGTCGGCCTTGACCTGGTCGCGATCGAAGGTCGCCGTGAGCTGCGCCGAGATGCCGGACAGGAACGCGACCTCGCCCCCCGTGAGGCCGAGCCGCACGTGGCCCGAGCGCCCTGTCTCGCGGTCCCGATCGAGCGCGACGTCGACCTCCGCGCGCCCGCGCACGCGGATCGGGATCCCGAGGAACCGGGCCACGCGGCCGACGTCGATGCCGTCGCCCTGGAGGCGTCCGGTCACGTCATCGCCCCGCACCGCGAGCCGGCCCTTCAGCGAGCCGAGCTCGGCCGAGGAGAGATCGAGCCCCTCGACGGCGAGCCCGCCGGCCGAGGAGGTGATCGCCGTGATTTTCCCCGCCACCGCGGCGCCGTCGCGCTTCAGCTGGAGCTCGACGTCGCGGAGGGCGAGGGGAGTGGAGGTCAGCCGCGCGGAGGCGCTCAGGGCGTCGTCGCCGTCGGTGAGCGCCGCGCGGAGCTTCGGCGAGGCGAGCGGGCCGGAGATCCGCGCGGTGACCTCGTCGAGCGTGTGGCCGCCGGCGAGCGCCTCCTTCCCGGAGAGCGATGCGTCGATCGCGAGCGCCTCGATCGGCCCGGAGACCCGCCCCGCGACGCGCGCGCTGGCGAGCGCGACGTCCTGGCCGACCCGGAGCCCGGCGAACGCGCCTTCGACACGCGCGTCGAGCGCTCCCCCGCGCAGGCTCCCCTCGACGCGCACGCGGCCGGCGCCGTCGACGGGCCCGGCGAGGCGCGGCGCCGCGGCGATCGCCGGGATGTCGGCCGTCGCCGCGAAGCGGAGGCCCTGGCCCCCCGGCAGGAGCGAGACGGCGGCGTCGATCGGTGCGCCCGGCTCGTGGAGGTGCACGCGCGCGTGGAGCTCGCCGCGGTCGAGCACGAGGTGGACGTCCGCCGCCGGCACGCGCTGCCCGAGCAGCGCGGTGGGCTCGGTCCGCGCCTCGACGGAGAGCCGGAGCAAGTCGCCGAGCTCGACGCGCACCCGGCCGTCCGCGGTGATCAAGGGCGCCGGCTCGGAGCCGCGCTCCGGCGCGGGCTTCGCCGCGGCAGCGCGGAGCCGGGCGGGCGCAACGCGGGGCAGGGCGGGCGCGGCGTGGGTCAGGGTGGGTGCGCCGCGGGGCAGGGCGGGCGCGGCCGGGACGGGCGCCGCGCCGGCCGGGACGGGCGCCGCGCCGCTCGCCGCATCGGGCGAGAGGCGCACGCCGAAGAGCCGCAGATCGACGTCGCGCGCCTGGACCTCCGCGTCGAGCCGCACGGGCCCCGCCACGTCGAGCCGCCCGGTGAGGGCGAGGCCGCCGCCCGCCCGGCCGGCAGGATCCGCCGAGGCCGAGGCCACCACGTCGAGCTGAGGGAGATGGCCGTCCACGGCCACGCGCGCGGAGATCGGCTCGATGAGGGGGTGGTCCGGGAGGAGGCTCCGCAGCTGCTCCGGCGTGGCGCGCGGGACGCTCGCCTGCGCCTCGAGGTGCCCCTCGTCGAGCACGGCCCGCGCGGTGATCTCGACGTCGGCGAGCCGACCGGCGAAGCTGCTCCACATCAGGACCTTGTCTCCGGCGCGGAGGTGGTAGTTCGCCGTGCCCGCCGTCCTGGCCGGCAGGAACGCGCGATCCACGAGGCCTGTCTGATCGACGTCGACCGCGACGCCCTCCGGGCCGACGTGCACCGACCCGAAGAGCCGGCTGACATCGGCGTCCAGCGCGCGCGGCGGAGCGACCTGCCCGTGGACCCACCCGCGCCCGATCTCGACGTGCGAGAGGGCGACGACGACGTCGCGCGGAGGCGCCTCGGGCTTGGACGAGGGCGGGCTTCGCGGCGGCAGCGGCGTGAACGTGTCGCCGAGGGTGACGCCCCCCGCGCCGTTGTCCTGGACCAGCACGTCGGCCTGCTCGACCCGGATGTACGGGACCTCGATGCGGAGCGCGCCCGCGCCGAAGAGCGCGCCGCGGAGCATCGCGAGCACGTCGGCGCGCGCCTCGAGGCCGCTCGCGCGGATGACCTTGTTCCCCCGTGGATCGAGCGCGACCGCCGATCGGATCCGCACGCCGCCCAGGCCGAGCGCGTCGATCTCGTCAGCGACGATCCGCCCCTGGAACAGCGAGCCGAGAAGCCGGTTCGTGGCGTCGCGGGCCACGCGGCGCGCGGCGGGCGTGTCGAGGTGGAGCGCGACACCGACGGCCGCGGCGCCCGCGAACGTCAGCGTGAGCCCGAGCGCCGCCGCGACGGCGGACGCAGCGCGGCGCGCGCG
This sequence comes from Sorangium sp. So ce281, assembly GCF_051527395.1. Classification (NCBI taxonomy): domain Bacteria; kingdom Pseudomonadati; phylum Myxococcota; order Polyangiales; family Polyangiaceae; genus Sorangium; species Sorangium sp. So ce281. The sequence continues at coordinate 5,991,640 of NZ_CP150322.1, read as the reverse complement.
TCCCGGCGCGCGCGGCGGGCGCGGTGCCGAGGAGCGCCGCGCCTCGGGTGCGGGGTCGGGCGTCACGGCGGGTAGCTTAGTACGCACGGGGCGCGGCGACCGTGCTGGCGCGCGGCGCGACGGCAGGCGGCGGAGGAACGCCGCGCCGCCGGATCGAGCGCCTGGGGAGCGCGCCCGAGCCGGATCCACGCGCGCCGCAGGGAAGTCCTCGCCGGAGCGCCACGACCTGCGACACGCCGCCACGATGTGCGCCCGAGGCGCGCCGGAGCGGAGCGGTCAGCCGGCGAGCCGCTCGAGCTCCACGAAGAGCGTGCCGAGCTCCGGCTTCGATCGGAGCGGCGCGCAGAAGCGGCTGGCCAGGTGGAGCAGCTCGGCGTCGAGCTGATCGACCCTCCGCCCGATCTCGGCGATGCGCTCCTGGGACTCCCGGCGCCGCGCCTCGAGCTGCCGGTCGAGCTCTTCGAGGCGCTCGCGCAGCTTCTTGATCTGCGCGTCCACCTCGGCCACCTCGTGCTCGCGGGCGATCGCCTCGCTCTCCGCCTCGTAGTCCGCCTTGCGCGACGCATACCAGCCCTCGACGAGCTCGGCCAGCTTGCGGTAGCTGGCGGCGAGCTCGAGGTAGGGCTCGGCGAACCCGCTCCGGCCCTCCCAGCGCACGGCCTCCTTGTGCGCGATCAGCACCTCGGGGACGAACGCCTGCGTCGCCGCGTTGAGCGGCGCCACCCTGGCGCGGAACGACCGGGCCTCCTCGCGCGTGAGCGAGGCGTCGACCGTGAGCGCGTCCATCGCCCGCCCGATCTGCATCCGGCCGTCGCGCCACTCCTCGGCGACGCCCTCGAGGCGCCGCTGCTCGTCGAGGGCCCTCGATCGGAGCTCGGCGTGCTCCCGCACGACGCCGCGCAGCGCCTCGAGCTGCCGCTGGATGTCCCCCGGCGCCGACGCGCCGAACGCGCGGGCCGTCATCCGCTCGAACAGATCGAGCCGGCTGACCCAGGGATCGCGCCCGGCGCCCCGCGAGCGCACCGCCGAGTCGCGCGGCATCGCCTCCGGCGGCGGGGGGAGCGCGATCCGGCCCGCGGCCGCGATCTCCTCGAGCTCCGCGAGCACGCGGTACGCGTCGACGGGGCGCTCGGAGGGCTCCTTCGCCATCAGGGCGCTGACGAGGCGGTCGAGCGCGTCCGGCATCTCCGGGGCCAGCTCCTTGAGGTGCGGCGGCTGCTCGTTCATGTGCTTCAGGATCCAGCTCGCCGGATCCGGGGCGTCGAACGGCAGCCGCTGCGTGATCATCTCGAACATGATGACCCCGAGCGAGTAGAGGTCCGCCGGGGGGCCAGCGTCGATCGTCGTGCTGCGCTCTGGCGCCATGTACTGCGGTGTGCCGAAGATCTCGCCGAGGTTCGTGAGACGCGCGTCCTGCGCGCAGCGGGCGATGCCGAAGTCGAGGAGCTTCACCCAGTCGCCCTTCAGCAGGAACACGTTCTCCGGCTTGAGATCGCGGTGCACGACGTCGAAGTCGTGCGCTCGGCCGAGGGCGCGCGCCATCTGCACCCAGATGGGCAGGGCCCGCGCGAGCGGCACCCGGCTGCGCTCCACCACGTCGGCGAGGCTCGTCCCCTGGAGCAGCTCCATCACGAGGAAGGGCAGCCCGTCGTCGCTGTCGCCCTGATCGAAGATCTCGATGATGTTCGGGTGCGCGAGCCGCTGCGCGTGCCGTGCCTCGCGCCGGAAGCGCTCCCGCGTCGTCGTGTCCTGCGCGAACTCGCGGTTCAGGATCTTGATGGCGCACGGGGTGCCGATCAGCTTGTTGTACGCCCTGTAGACCGTGGCCATCCCGCCGATCCCGAGGCCCTGCTCGATGACGTAGCGACCCGCGATCGACGTCCCGATGCGGGGATCCTTCTCGGAGACGAGCGACGAGCCGTCGATGAAGCAGAAGGCGCTGTCGGCCGGGTAACGCTGATGGCACTGCGGGCAGGTCTTCATAGCGGGCACGTCGGCTGCAAGGCTACACTCTACGGGGGGCCGCTCTCGAGGGTCAACGCTCGGCGCGCGCCTCGGCGCTTTGTCGAGCGCGGTGTGCTGCGCTGCCTTGCCCTGCGTGATTCCGCGTAGCCCGGTGTCTCCTCGCGCGGCTCCGCGTCGTCCCACGTGGCCGACGCGCCTCCTCGCATCCCGCGGCCTCCGCTCGCGTGGTCTCGTGTGGTCTCGCGTCTCCTGGGGTCTCTTGGCGTCTGCTGGCGTCTCTTGGCGTCTGCTGGCGTCTGCTGGCGTCTGCTGGCGTCTGCTGGCGTCTCTTGGCGTCTGCTGGCGTCTGCTAGCGTGATTCCCGCGCGGTTTCCGCGTGATTGCCGGCGGCGCGGCGCGCGCCGCGCGGGCTCTCCGCGGTATGTTCTCGTGACGTCATGGATGAGGCTCCCTTGCGCGCGGTGGTGATCGGCTCTGGCGTCGGCGGCGCTGCCGCGGCGCTCCTCCTTGCGCACGCCGGCATCCCGACCCTGCTCGTCGAGAAGGAGCGCCGCCTGGGCGGCTCCTCTGCCGCTTACGAGAGGGACGGGTTCCGTGTGGACACAGCCACGCACATGCTCGACTGCGGCGAGCAAGGCCCGGTCGGCGACGTGCTCCGCCGCGTGGGCCAGGGCGACGCGATCACCTTCCAGCAGAGCGACGAGCCGGCGGCGCTCTGCTTCACGGGCGCCCGCGCCGGGATCGCGCGCGCTCGCCGCGTCGTCCTGCGGGCAGATCTCCTCCGGCTCGCCGGGACCGCCCTGGATCTCGCGCGCGGCCTCGACCTCACGCCGCTGGAGGCCGCGGGCGCCGCGCGTCTCTTCGCGCACGCGGCGGCGATGCGCGACGTCGATCTGGCCGCGTGCGACGACGTGACGGCCGAGGCGTACGTGGCCCGCTTCATCCCGCGCGCCGCCGCCGCCGCTCGGCTCGGCGGGCTGCTTGGCCTGCCGCTGCTGCTGCCAGGAGCCGAGGCGTCTGCGGGCGAGGCGCTGTTCTCCTTGCGCCGGCTCGCCCGCGCCGGCCGGCAGCGTTATCCCGAGGGCGGCGCGTCGCGGATCCCCGAGGTCTTCTGCCGCCTGGCCCGGGAGCTCGGCGCCGCCGTGTGGACGGGCGCGACCGTGCGCCGCGTGCTGGTGCGCGATCGTCGCGTGCAGGGCGTCGAGCTCGAGGACGGGACGGCGCTCCCCGCGCGCGTCGTGGTGAGCGCGGCCGGGCTCCTGCGCACGGTGTCGGGCCTCGTTGGCGAGCCGCACTTCCCCGACGCCTACGTGGCGCGCGTTCGTGCGATCACGCCCCAGCCGAGGCGGGTCGAGGTCAAGATCGGGCTGCGCAGGCGGCTCGTCCCGGCGGGCGTGCTCGCCGGTCTCGCGGGCGGCGCCGGCGCGCCGGCGCTCCCGTTCTACTGCCTCGCGCCGACGCGCTTCGACCCGTCGCTCGCGCCGCCTGGACATGAGCTCCTCTGCGCGTGCGCCGTACCGGGTGGGAGCGGCGGCGCCTCGCACGGCGGACCCGGCGCGACGGTCGACGAGCTCCTGCGCGCGCTGTCGGCGGCGGTGCCCGGCGTGCTCTCCCAGGCGATCTTCGTCGACGGATCATCCCCGGACGGAGGCGGAGAGGCGTGCGCTCCGGGCGGCGAGCTCGCGTCGGGGACGGCGCAGACGCCTGGCCAGGTCGGCCGCGCGCGGCCGGCGGTGTACACGCCCGTGCGGGGGCTGTACCTCGCAGGGCGCGCGGCCGGCGGGCGCGGCGCGGGGATGGATCTCGCCGCCTCGAGCGCGATGGAGTGCGTCGACCGCATCCTCGTCGATCTCGGCCGCGATCTCGGCGCGCCCGCCCCGCCCGCGCTGATCGACATCGCGGGCGATCTGCTCGGGCGCGCCGCGGGCTCCACCGCATCGTGGCTCACGCGCCCCCGCTAGAGCGGCGGTCACCCGCTTCGGATACGGGCCCACCTCGGCGTTTTCGGTGCTCAGCGCACTGGAGTGCGCTTCCGCGCCGAAAACGCCGATCTGGGCCCGTCTCCTGTGCGGGAGACCGCCGCTCTGCTGCCGCTCTGCTTGATGGGAGGCTGCCGCTCTGCTTGATGGGAGGCCGCCGCTCTGCTGCCGCTCTGCTTGGTGCAGAGGTGGGCGGAGAGCGCTTCAGCGCGTGGTCGTGGTGCCGCGGTTGGTCCGCGCGAGCGCGTCGAGCGGCAGCTTCTGATCCTCGAACACGGCATCCAGCTCCTCGCTGCCCCGCTCTCGCACGCCGGAGCGCGGCGACAGCTCGGGGCGCACCGAGGACGGCGAGGCCATCCGCGCCGACAGGGGCCCCATCGTCTTGATCGACGGCGAGGGCTCGGGGCTCGAGGGCGTGCCGGGCGGGGCGGAGCGCACGGAAGGGGGCGAGCTCGCCATCGTGCGCAAGGACGGCGGGCTCGGCAGGCTGCGCCTGGAGGAGGGCGGCCCTGCTTGCGCGCTCGACGGCGTCGGCGTGGGCCGGCGCGCCGCAGGGCCCCCTGGCAGAGGGCGCGACGAGGGGACCGGCGGCACGCTCGGCTGCGCGCGCACCGACGGAGGTGGACCCGACAGGAGCTGGGAGCGCATCGACGGAGGCGGGCTCGACAGGGGCTCGGGGCGCGACGACGGGGGCAGGCTCGACAGGCGGCCGCTCGCCGCGGTCTCCGCGTACACATGCGCGGGGCTCGAGAGCGGGCGGGCGGAGGGCGGCGGTGTCGATGGCGACCCGCCAGGCGCGTACGCGCTCGGCTGCGTGCGCGCCAGCGGCGGCGCGGAGGGCACCGACGGCGGGGAGCGGAACGAAGGCGGCGCGGTCGACGGGGGCACCGGCGTGAGCGCGTGGCTCGCGAGGGGCGCCCGGGCCGACGGCGGGGCGGCGGAGCGCGCCGACGGCGGCGGCAGCGTGCTCTGGCTCGTCGACCTCTCGCGGACCTGCGGCGCGAGGCGGGAATCCGCGCTCGCGCCCGCCCGCTGCGGCGCGCGGGAGTCCGCGCTCGAGGCCGCCTTGTGGCCGAAGGTCTCGCTGCGCTGCGCCCCGATCATCGTGTAGCGCCCGCTGCCCTCGTCGCGCCGGCCCGCGTCGCGCTGCGTGTTCATCTCGCGCGTCTCGCGCAGCGCGCCGTTCAGCATCGCCTCGAGCTCTCGCTCGCAGACCTCCTCATCGAGCCGCAGCAGCGTCGAGTGGACGTCCCGGGCGAGCGCCTCGAAATCTGCGGGATCCCTTGCGTAGATGCTGTTGGACAGGAGGATCGCGAGCGGTCGCCGCTCGGCGGCGATCGTCGCGGCGGTGGCCGCGTCGCAGCGGTGCAGGAGCACCCCGCAGCCCGGCGCCACCGCGAGGCACAGGCTGAAGAGCGCCGGCCACGCGGGATCAAGGACCACAAGAATGCTGGGCACATGAAGCGGGGTTGCGGTGATCTGCGCGCGGCGGTCCATGGCAGCCCGAGGATAAACGAAACTGCCCGAGCGATCGTAGTTCTCTTTCTCTGAATCGGTCATTTTTACTCTGCTTGTACGTTCCGCGTACGTTCCGCGTACGTTCTGCGATGAGGCCAGTGGCGTCGATCTCCTACAGCTCGATTGCGTGTGCGCCATTTATTGCGGCGTCGCGTCATCACGTCGTCACGTCGTCGCGTCGTCGCGTCATGGCGTCACGGCGTCACGGCGTCGTCGTCGTGACATCGACCTTTCGGCGCCCGCGTCCACCCGGTGCGCGTCCTGCTCCGGGCGGGGCGCGGGGCGCGCGCGCCCCGCGCCCGGTCGAGCGGCGGAGGGCGCGCGGCGTGACAACGCCGGTATCGCGGTGGGCGTCGTGGGCTCGGTGGACGCCGGGAGACGACGTGGTGTGATGTCCGGGCGGCGCCGCCTCGCCCGGCGGCGCCGCGATCACAGCCCGGTATAGATGGTGGCGAAGGAGGCCGCCTCGCCGCGGAGGAGCAGGCTGAGCCGCGGGTGCGGCACCTTGAAGGTGTGAATCTTGGCGTTCCGCACGTCGAGCACCGCGAAGGCGCCGCCCGGCGTGCTCTCCGCGAGCCCGTTCATGAGCAGGTTCAGCACGACCGAGATGCGCTTGGACGACAGGGGCTCCCCGCGGAAATACATCTTGATGACATGCGGCGTCCCATCGATGACGAGCCCGAGCTCCGGGTTGACGTTGATCTCGAGATCGCCGAGGCGGTACGTCGACGCCGGCGGCTCGAACCACGTCATCGTCGTCGACGCGAGGAACTTGCGATATCCGTTCACCACCGACGGGTAGATGCGACGGCGCCGCTCGTCGTGCTGCGCGGCGAGGAAGCCGTCGAGCACGCTGGTGGGCTTTCCGCTCCTGTGCATGTCGACGATCGCCTCTCGCACCTGCCTGTAAAAGTCCGTGTGGAGCTCGTCCTTCCGCTCCTTGAACTCCCTGACGCCCGTCAGCTTGGGCGTCCCGGCCTTGAGAACGAAGTCGACAAAGTACGAGAGCGAGATCTTTTCCATGAAGTCTCCTCCAAAACGAAGCATTCCGGCGCGCCATTTACACGCTCGTGCGAGAGACACGCCGTCGCGCCGCGTTCTTGATGTCTACCATGGATAGTCATCTTCGACCCGTCGGGAAAGGGATCGATCGGACGGACATTGTCCCAACCCGTCAGGGGCGGTCGGCGGTGCCTGTGGCCGTGAAAATATTTGTTATTACGTGTACTTGCGTGTGCTGCCGGGCGCCGGTTCACCCTGCGGCGCGGCGTTCCGCTAGGCTGTGCGAATGGCCATGACGAGGCGCGGCGCGCGCGGCGAGGGTAATCGACAGAATCCAGCTGTTGTCCAGGGGATGTCCTGTGGAGAACGCCTGTGGAGAACTGGAGAGCAAGGGGCGTTATCGAGGCGTCGACCCGGTGGGACATGGTCTGTCATAACCGCGCCCTCTTTGGCGCTTGACGCGGTCCGCGGGCGGGGGATCGCGCCGGACGCTGCCCCTCGCGCAGGCGGATCGGCGGACGGGCGCCGGGCCGGCGGGGTGCGTCGATGATGGACGTCAGGCCGGAGCGCGCGGGCGATGAAGCGGGGATCCGCGCCGTTCACCTCGCGGCGTTTCCCTCGGCGCTCGAGGCCTCGGCAACGAGTACGCGGCGGACGAGGCGTTCCTGGCGATCGAGCTCGCGCAGGGGGCGCTGGAGCGCGCCCGAGGCGTGGTCATCTACAGCCCCGAGTTCGGCGTCTTCACGACCTGAGCCCGAGCTCGGCGTCTTCACGACCTGATCTCGCGTCCGCTCGGCCAGGTCGCCCGCCGCCGTCCGCTCAGGGGGGCGCGGCGGACCTGTCGGGCGCGGTCGCCGCGCGCCACGCGGCGATCGCATCGAGGCCGTGCTCGCCGAAGCGAGGCGCGTAGTCCCGCTCCACGGCGCGCTCGAGGATCTCGCCGTACCGCGCGGGCGGCATCAGGCCCCAGGCGCGGTCGTCGTCGGACATCGCCGCGCGCCTCGCGCCGCCAGGGGGCATGTAGCTCCTGCGAAGCCGCGTGAACATGGCGTGGAGCTCGCGCTCGACCAGCTGCCGCACGGCCGGCGCGCACGGCTGCTCGAGCAGGTAACGGAGCAGCGTCCAGCCGAAGTCGCGGTGCCGCACCTCGTCGCGCAGGATGCGGTCGAGCGCCCGGCGCGCGACCGGCACGGTGCACCCCTCGCGGAGTACCTTGAACAGCGGGACCGCGACCGTCTCCCCCAGGCAGAACACCTCCACGCCCGCCCGGGCGACGGCCATCTCGAGCGGCTCGTCTCCGCTGCTCCTGAGCCCGAGCGTCTCGCGGCGGAGCGCCGGCAAGGCGCCGCCGCCCGCGCGGGCGTGGACGCGATGGCTGAGGCGAGCGTGCGCGAGCTCGTCCTTGACGATGCGGAGGCCGTCGTCGATGAGATCCGGCGACGCGCCCATCTGGATCAGCCAGAGCGTGAGGTGCTGCGTGATCGCCGCCGAGCGGTACTCGGCCTCGACGCGCCGCCCCCACTCGGCGCGCACCGCGTCGCTCGCGGGAGGGAGGGGGGCGCGCTGCCCGCGCGGCGCCTCCGCGTCAGCGTCGCTGTCCTGCTCTGCGTCGGAGGCGTCCGTCATGAGATCACGGTAGGCGGGCAGTCAGAGGGCGGCAAGACGGGAGACGGGCGCTCGCCGCCCCTGGACGAGCTCACGGCGACGCGCTCGGGCTCCCGCCAGGCGGAGCGCACACCTTGATGGTCGAGCCGCACGCGTCACAGGCCTGCTTGTAACAGGGGTTGATGACGACCTCCTGGCAGCGCATCCCGCCCGGACACGCCTCGTTTACCTCGCAACCCTGGCTCGGGAAGCAGCCCGCCTCGGCCAGCACGGGGGTCGTCGAGGCGTCGCCGCAGCCTGGCGTGAGCCAGCGACACGCCGGCCCGAGGTTTTCGCACGCGTCCTCGGTGGCGGCGTTGAGACAGACGTCGGGGGGCGGCGGGTTGCAGAAGATCTCCGCGACCTGCCAGCTCCATGTGTCCTTTTGCTGAACGCACACGGCCTGGGTCGGCATCGGGCCGCAGCCGGTCATCATCTCGTAGGGGCAGGGCCCGCTCGCCGCCACGCAGGGATCCCCGTCGGTCGGCATCTCCTCCGGACACACCGGCGCCGGCGGGTTGCAGGCCGGTGAGATCGGTTCGGACCACGTGCCGTCGTCACCGCAGCTCACCACCGCGGGGCAGCCGGTAGCGTCATAGTTGCAGGTCTTCCCGGGCTCCGCGCAGGCGCCGCCGGCCTTCGGCACATCGACGGGGCACTCCGGCGGCGGCGGGTTGCATGCCGGCGAGATCGGTTCGGACCACGTGGCGTCGTCACCGCACGTCACCACCGCGGGGCAACCGGTGGTGTCGTAGTTGCAGCTCTTCCCGGGCTGCTCGCAGGCGCTGCCGGCCTCCGGCACCTCCTCGGGGCACTCCGGTGGCTCCGGCGGGTTGCAGGCCACCGTGGGTTCCTCATACCACTCCCCGCGCACACACGTGCTGTCGATCGGGAGGCCGCACAACTCCTTACCGTAGTTGCACGAAAGGCCGTCGTCCTCGCAGCTCGAGCCGACCTCCGGCGCCGCCTCGGGGCAGCCGCCGCTCGTCACCGTGGGATTGCACCCCGGCAGGGCCACCGCGCCCGCGAGCGAGGCCGCCGCGGCGACGGTGACGATGAACGGCGCCTTCAGCACCTTTCGCTTCTTCTGCATGGGCATGGTTCGACAGGTCCTTTCTTTGGCACAGGTTGGCGCAAGGTTACGTCCTCGCGCGCTCCAAGGCTGGATCGAGCAAGCGAGGTGCCAGGGCGAGCCATGGCGGACCCGGGAGCGAGATTTGTCAGCAGGAAAGGAAAATGACGCCCTGGGTGTGGCTTTCGCGGCGCTCGTGGGAGCCCGCGAGCGCTCCTGCGCTCGGATCGTGAGCCGACGCAGCGGCAGGCGCTGATCTGCACGTCGTCGAGGTTCCAGCCCGACATGGGCGCGCCGCCGAAGGCGATGACGGCGCTGCGGCCGGACCGCGCGCGCAGGCTCGAGCTCTTGCAGGGCGTCAGATCGTAGGTGACGCGCTTCCAGCCGGACTCGGTGACATCGTCGTGCGGAGATTCATCGAGAGCACGGGGTTGTCGGCTCGAACCGGGGCGGCGGACAGCCCACGTGAGCGGCGCCCGATGCGGTGAGATCGGCGCCGCGCGACGGAACCGCGCGCCCATCGCCACGCGCGACGTCGGCACGCTACGCCCCGCGCCGGCGGGCGCGCTCGCGCGACGGACGGATCACCGGGATGCGGTCGTCATCGGGGCGCGGCCGCGGGCGGCGGGGGCAGCGGGATCGGCCGCTGCAAGATCGCCTGGCGGGTCGTCACGTCGCTGAGCATCAGCGCGAGCATGAGGCCGACGAGGAGCGCCGCCACGATCATGGGGAGGGCGTTCGTGAAGCGCCGCTCGATGAGGTGCATGAAGAAGAGCAGCACGAGCAGCGTCTTCGCCGTGGCGATGAGCAGCGCCGCCACGACGTCGGCCTCGCCGAGGTGGGCCAGCGAGAGGAGGTACGACGCAAGCGTCAGCCCCATCAGGAGGAGCCAGACGATCACGTAGGTCCGCGAGGAGAGGTGCTTGACGGTCATGGGCGCAACGTGCCGTTAGCGGTGCATCAGTGCATCAGGTAGAGCATCGGCCAGAGGAATATCCAGATCACGTCGACCAGGTGCCAGTAGAGGCCGCCGAGCTCGATGTGGGTGTCGTTGCCCGCGCCGTACCGGCGCCGGAAGCACCCCCACGTGAGCCAGCCGAGGACCACGAGCCCCGCCGTGACGTGGATCGCGTGGAGCCCGGTCGTCAGGAAATAGAGCGTGAAGAACATCTTCGCGCCGGCCTGCGGGAGCTCCTCGAAGCGGTAGGCCGAGCCGGGGAAGATCCCCTCGTGGAAGTGCTGGGTGTACTCGACGCCCTTCAGCACGAGGAAGGCGACGCCGAGCGCGATGGCGCCGAGCAGGAGGCGGCCGGCCCTCGTGGGCCGGTCGAGGCGCACGGCGTAGACGCTCAGCGCGACGAGCAGGCTGCTCGTCAGGAGGATCGCGGTGTTCGCGGTCCCGATGACGGCGTTGTTGTGCGCGACGCCGGCGCTGAACTCGTGGCCGAAGACCGCGCGGTAGGAGGCGTACAGGGCGAAGAGCCCGGCGAAGAGCAGGATCTCGCTGGCGAGGAAGATCCACATGCCGAAATGCGCGGCGTGGGCCTGCTTCTCGAGATCCTCGAACTGCACGGCGAGCCGCGCCGGCGCGAGCTGCTCAGCGGGCGGTTGAGACTCGGGCATGAGCTTCCTCTTCGGTCAGGTGGTAATCGTACGGGCCGCGATCGATGACGGGCGTCACGGGGAAGTTGTGCTCCGGCGGGATGGGGGGCGTCATCCACTCGTAGCTCCGGGACCTCCATGGATTGGCGCTGGTGCGCGGCCCCCAGCGCAGGGCGATGAGGAGGTTCACCAGCGCGAGCACGAGCGCGCCCGCGAGCAGGTAGGCCCCGCCCGTCGAGAGGACGTTCAGCCACTGGTACTGCGCCGGATAGCTGTAATAGCGGCGCGGCATCCCGGCGTTGCCCGCCAGGAACTGGGGGAGGAACGTCAGGACGAACCCAAGGAACACCCCGAACGACGTGAGCAGCCCCATCGGCTCCGAGTAGGCGCGGCCGAACATTTTGGGGAACCAGTAGTGCGCCGCCGCGAGGAACGCGGTGAGCGTGCCGCCCACCATGATGAAATGGAAGTGGGCGACGACGAAATAGGTGTCGTGCCAGTGGACGTCGAGCGACTGCGTGGCCACGGCGACGCCCGTCATGCCGCCGAAGACGAAGAGGAACAGGAACCAGAAGAAATAGAGCATCGGGGTGTTGAACTGGATGGACCCCCTGTGCAGCGTCGCCACCCAGGTGAAGACCTTGATGGCGGAGAAGATCGCGATGAACATCGAGAACGCGCCGAAGATCCCGGCGTTGAGCTCGCTCATCCCGGCCACGAACATGTGGTGCCCCCACCCCGCGAACCCGATCAACGCGATGCCGAACGACGAGAGGGCGATCGCCCAGTAGGACGCCGGCTGCCGCTGCGCGAAGGTGCAGACCACCTCGCTGATGACCCCGAGCGCCGGGAGCACCATGATGTAGACGGCAGGGTGGGAGTAGAACCAGAACAGGTGCTGGAACAGCACGGGATCGCCGCCGAGCGTCGGGTCGAAGATGCCGAAATGGTAGATGTGGTCCAGCCCGACGAGCAGGATCGTCAGGCCGAGGACGGGCGTCGCGAGCAGCATGATGATGCTCGTGCTGTAGATGGCCCAGACGAAGAGCGGAACTCGTCCCCAGCTGATCCCGCGGGCGCGCATCGTGTGGGTCGTGGCGATGAAGTTCAACGCCGTCATGATCGACGAGATGCCGAGGATGAAGATGCCGATCACGACCGGCAGGACGCCCGCGGGCGTGGTCGTGCTGTACGGCGGGTAAAACGTCCATCCGGTGTCGGCGCCCCCGGCGATCGTCGCCGCCAGCGTGACGATGGCGCCGATCACGTAGACGTAGAGGCTCGCCAGGTTGAGGCGCGGGAAGGCGAGATCCTTGGCGCCGATCATGAGCGGGAGGAGGAAGTTCCCGAAGATGTTCGGGATCGACGGGATCATGAAGAGCCAGACCATGACCACGCCGTGGAGCGTGAACATGCGGTTGTAGATCGCCGCGCTGATCACGGTGGGCCCGGGGGTCAGGAGCTCGGTCCGGAGGACCAGCGCGAAGACGCCGCCGAGCAGGAGCATCAGCACCACGAGCACGTAGAACATGAGCCCGATGCGCTTGTGATCGGTCGTGAGCAGCCACGATCGCACGCCGGCGCCGGCGCGGAGATAATCGACCTTGTGCGCGCCGTGGACGGGCGCTGTCCCCTCGACCTCGTGGGTCACCATGGAGTCACCCCTTCCGGCGTGGCGACGCTCCCGGGGACCCCGCCGTCCCAGGGCACGTCGGGGCCGTGAGGCACGTCGCGGATCGATTTCATGAGCTCGATGATCGCGGCGACGTCGGGCGGCGTGATCTGTCCGAGATAGGATGGCATGACCGGCGGGAACCCGCGGTGCAGCGCGGCGAGCGGATCCATGATCGACTCCGTGATGTAGGCCTCGTCGGCGACGCGCTCGCCGCCGGACTCGAGCGGTACGGCAGCGCGGTAGAGCCCGGCCCAGCTCGGGCCGACGTGGGGCGTTCCGTCGAGGGTGTGGCAGCGGAGGCAGCCGTGCTTCGCCGCGGCGCGCTCGCCGCGGCTCGGCATCGTCGGCTCCGCCTCGGCGAGCTCGTTCTCCGACTCGGCGGCGGCCTCCTGCGCGAACGCCGGGGCGTTCGCCACGCCGCCCGCGAGCCAGCGCTCGTAGTCGGCCGGGTCGAGCGCGATCACCTGGCCGCGCATCTCGGAGTGGCTCGTCCCGCAGAACTCCGCGCAGAGGATGGGGTAAGCGCCGGGCTCGTTCGCCTCGAACCAGACCGTGGTGTACCGGCCAGGGATGACGTCCTGCTTGATGCGGAACGCGGGCACGTAGAAGCTGTGGATGACGTCGCGCGACGTCATGATGAGCCGGATCGGCCTGTGCGCGGGGACGTAGAGCGCCGAGATCTCGCTGTCTCCCCCCGGATAACCGAACTTCCACATCCACTGCTTGCCCGTGACATAGACGTCGAGCGCGTCGTCCGGCGCCGTGCGCAGGTCGGCGAACTGGCGCGTGCCGATGGTCCAGAACGTGAGGAAGAGGAAGCCCAGCGCGAAGAGCGACACCGTCTCGAGGAAGAGCGCCGGCCGGGCGAACGCCCCGGGGTGCGGCCGCACCGCGTCCTGGGGCCGCCGGCGATAGCGGATCAGGAAATACCCGCCGATGAGCGTGATGAGGGCGGCGCCGCCCATCGTCATCAGGATGACGAAGTAGTGCAGCCCGTCGATCTCGCGGGCCAGCGAGGAGCGCTGCTCGGGCAAGAAGAGCAGCTGGCGCAGCAGCTCGTTCATCGCGCGCGCTCCAGTCTCCTGCGCCGCCGCCCTTGCCAGCCGAAGAAGGCGACCACCGCGGCGACCCAGGCCAGGATGGCGGCCCCGCCGAGCCTCAGGAAGCCGGCCACATAAGGGCCGTATCGGCGGCTCGCGGGGTCGTAGCGGTAACACGTCATGAGCACGCGCTCGAGCGGGGTGCCTATCTGCCCCCGGCTCGCCTCGAGGAGCGAGAGGCGGAGATCGAGGGGGGAGAACTCGATGCCATAGAGGATCCGTGAGATGCGGCCCTGCGGCGTGAGGACGAAGACGGCGGCGGGGTGCGCGTACTGCTCCGTCTGCGGGTCGTACGCGAACCGGAAGCCGAGATCGCCGGCGAGCGCGCGGATCTCGGGCAGGGCGCCGGTCAGGAAGGGCCAGGCCTCCGGCGTCGGCGCGCCGGCCGGGCCGAGGGCCGACAGCGCGGCTGTCCGCTTCCGCGCCGCCGTGGCCGGGGTGTCCCGCGGATCGAAGCTCACCGTGAGCGCGCGGTAGTCCTCGCCCAGCCGGTAGTCGAGCTTCGACATGCCGGCGACCAGGCCGCGCAGCACGAGGCCGCAGAGCGTCGGGCAGCGGTAATAGGCGAGGACCAGGAGGACGGGCCGCCGCCCGTCGAAGTGCTCGGCGAGCGGGTCGCGCCGCCCGTCCATGTCGGTGAAGGGGAGCGCCGTGTCGATGGCGCTCCCGAGGCGCTCCTCGATGTCGGCCTCGCGCGCGGCGGGCGGGAGCGACGGCGGCTCGGCGGCGGCCGCGACCGGCGCGCGCGCGAGCACGAGCGCGAGAAACGCCGTGGTGGACAGGTGTTGCATCCTCATCAGCGGCTCTCCTCCACGACGAGATTCATCGCGTCCTCGATCGGGATCTGCACGAGCCCGCGGCTGCGGTCGACCCAGCCGAAGCGGCCGAGCTCCTCGCGTTTCCGGCGGTTCAGCGCCGTGCCGACGCCCTCTTCGCCCATCTCCTCGCGCCGGAAGATGCGCTGATCCACCCCGGCCACCTCGCCGCGCGGCAGGGAGATCTCACTGGCACCCTCGGCGCCCTTCCCCGCGGGGCGGAGCTCCGCCTCGCGCCCGCGCATGAGCAGCCAGGCCCACAGGCCCAGGATGATGAAGATCACGACGACGGCGAACGCGACGGCGAGGATCGTCTTCCACGGGACGACATCCTCTTCCTGGCGCACGTCGGGACGGCGGTAGTTGGATGTCATATGCTCTCGTAGCGGAGGGCGGCCGGCAGCGCCGGGTCGTTGACGGGGACGAGCGGCTTGCCGCGCACCCGCAGCACGGTGAACGCGACGCACGAGCCGACCACGGCGAGGAGCGCCGCCGCGTCGAGCCAGTGGAACGGCGCGCGCGCGCCGGGGGCCTCGGGCGCGACGAGCCAGTGCATGTCGAGGTAGTGCGCGACGAAGATCCAGGCGGCGACGGCCGACAGCCAGGCGGGGCGCCGCTTGATCCTGTAGTTGAGCAGGATCAGGAAGGGGATCACGAACCGCGTGAGCACGAGGACGAGGGACACGGCCGCCCACGGGCCGTGGGA
Organism: Sorangium sp. So ce281; assembly: GCF_051527395.1. NCBI lineage: Bacteria > Pseudomonadati > Myxococcota > Polyangiales > Polyangiaceae > Sorangium > Sorangium sp. So ce281. Next base: position 5,976,562 of record NZ_CP150322.1, on the reverse strand, counting down.
GCGGAGGACGTAGAACTCCACCTCTTCGGGCCTGTTCGCGATCCATATCAGCAGGAGCTGGAAGAACGCGGCGTAGGCCCAGAAGACGGTGAACGCGAGCAGCAGCCGGCCGAGCGCGTAGTAGTGCGACGCGTTCAGCCCGGGCAGGAGGCCGGCGCGCTCGGCGGCGAACGCGAGCACCGTGAGCAGCGCGATCGCCGCGACGAAGCCGCCGGCGAACACGTAGACGGGGAACATCGTCGACACCCACGTCGGCGCGAGGGACATGAGCCAGTCGAAGGCCGCGAACGAGAGCGTGAGCGCGACGGGCGGGAGGCCGGCGACGCTGATCACGCGGAGACGCCGGCTGTCCGCGAGCGCCGGGGTCGCGTCGCCCTGCATCGAGCCGCGCCGGAGCAGGGCGCCGAAGACGAGCCACACCGTGAAGTAGATCCCCGTCCTCACGAGGAAGAAGGGGAGGTTCAGGTAAGGCGTCTTGTGGAGCACGATGGATCGGACGTGCTCGTCGAGGATCGACTCGGGGCGGAGCCACTCTCCGTACAGCGCGCCGAGGCCGAACAGGAGCGGGACGAACAGCGCGCAGAGGAGCGGCAGCGTCCCGACGATCGCCTCCGCGAGGCGGCGGACGGCCACCGGCCATGTCGCGGCCATGGCGTGGCAGATCATGAGAAACAGGAGCGCCCCGACCGCGGTGGTCACGGCGAAGGCGTAGGCCGCGAGGTACGCGTAGAAGAGCCGCTCCCGGTCCACGAACGCGCCGACGACGAGGAGCAGGGCGCCGAGGAGGGCGAGGCCGAGGGCCCTCGACACGATCGCGCGGCCGCCCCGGAAGATGGGGAATCGCAGGTTCACTGGAGCTCCTTCCAGGCGCGCTCGCGGAGGGGCGGGGGGAGCGCGTCGAGCGCGGTGTCGCGGCTCTTCCCGAGTGCCTTCACATAGGTCACGATCGCCCAGCGCTCCATCAGCGGGACCTGCGGCTCGTACGAGCGCATGAGGCCGTAGCCCTCGACGATGACCCGGTAGATGCGGCCGGGCGGGAACGCCTGCACGCGCGGGTCGACGAGGGACGGCGGGGGCCGCAGCGTCATGTTGCGCGCGACCACCGACTCTCCATCTCCGGCGACCCCGTGGCAGGCGGCGCAGTGGATCTCGAAGCGCTCCTTCCCGTACTGGAGCAGCTCGATGGTCACCGGGACCGGGATGCGCGTCACGTACGTCTCGCCCGTGAACCCGCGGGTGAGCCCGGGATCGCCGGTCACGAGGTCGTTCGGCACGGCGCCCGCCGGGGGGTGGCGCATGACCGAGCCGTCGCTGAAGAGGTCTGTCGGCTGGTAGGGCGCGAAGCGCCGCTGGCGGAGCATGCGCTCCAGATCCAGCAGGTCAGCGTTGCCGGGCTCGGCGTCGGCCGTGGTCACCGGCGTGCACGAGAGGCAGAGCGCCGCGGCCAGGCAGGAGAGCGGGAGGAGCCGTCCGCGCGTCATGAGCGCTCCTTTCCGCTCTTTCCGGCCCAGGCCACGGTGACGGCGCCGAGATCGGTGAGATCTCGCTCCGTGATGGGGCTGATGAGCGCCGGATCGCGGGCGTCGATGCCGACCCAGAACCGATCGAGGGAGGCGCGCTCGAACCCGGGGACGTCGAACACCGGGTGCCAGAGCTCGGGCAGCCGGGCGAGGACGAGCAGCACGACGAACCCGGTGAGGGCGGCCGAGAGCACCATCATCTCGAAGGTGATCGGTATGAAGGCCAGGAGCGCGTGCGCCGGCCGCCCGCCCACGATGAGCGGGTAGTCGTACGCATTGCAAAACCACTGGACGAGGTAGCCGCCCGCGGTGCCCGCGAGCGCGAAGGGCAGGATGATCCAGTTGAGCGGCGAGCGCCGGAGCCCGAGCGCCTCGTCGATGCCGTGGATCGGGTACGGCGTGAAGGCGTCGAGCCGCCGGTATCCCCGGCTCCTGAGCTCCGCGATCGCCCGGAGCATCGCCTCGGGCGTCTCGAACTCGGCGAGCAGTCCTCTCCTCATCTCAGTGCTCCTCCTTGTGGCTGAGCTCGTGATTCAGCTCCTTGACCTCGGCCACCGGGATGAACGGGAAGAGGCGGAGGAAGATCAGGACGAGCAGCAGGAAGAAGCAGATCGTCCCGATGAACATCGAGATATCGACGTACGTCGGGTGGTAGGCGTGCCACGCCGACGGGATGAACTCGCGCTGCAGCCCCATGACGATGATCACGAACCGCTCGGACCACATCCCGACGTTCAGGAGGATCGAGATGATCCAGAGCAAGGGCATGTTCCTCCGGACCCGCGGGAACCAGAGCAGCTGGGGGACGAGCACGTTGCAGATCATCTGCGCCCAGAAGATCGCGGCGTTCGGCCCGGCGGGGCGCGCGACGAAGAACTGGTAGATCTCGTATTCCGATCCGCTGTACCAGGCGGCGAAGAGCTCGATGATGTACGAGTAGATGACGATCCAGGCGGTGACGAGCGCGAGCTTGCTCAGGTTGTCGATGTGCCGCTGGGTGACGACGTTCCCCAGGTGGAAGATGCGGCGCGCCGGGATGAGCAGCGTCAGCACCATCGCGAACCCGGAGAAGATGGCCCCGGCGACGAAGAACGGGGGGAAGATGGTCGAGTGCCAGCCCGGGACGAGCGCCATCGCGAAATCGGTGCTCACGATCGAGTGCACCGAGAGCACGAGCGGCGTCGCGAGCCCGGCGAGCAGCCCGTAGAGGAGCCGGTAGTGACGAAAGGTGACAGCGGAGCCGCGCCAGCCGAGCGACAGGACGCCGTAGACGACCCGGCGGAGGCGGCTCGGGGCCCGGTCGCGGAGGGCCGCGAAGTCGGGGATGAGCCCGATGTACCAGAAGACGAGAGAGACCGTGAAGTACGTGAACACGGCCGCGGCGTCCCACGGCAGCGCGCTCTTGAACTGGGGCCATACCCTCAGGGTCGCGGGGTAGGGGACGAGCCAGTAGGCGAACCACGGCCGGCCGAGGTGCAGGAGCGGATAGATGCCCGCCTGGATGACGGCGAAGAGGGTCATCGCCTCGGCGAACCGGTTGATGCTCGTGCGCCAGCGCTGCTCCAGGAGGAGCAGGATCGCGGAGATGAACGTCCCCGCGTGGCCGATGCCGATCCAGAACACGAAGTTGATGATCCCGAACGCCCAGCCCACCGGGATGTTGTTTCCCCAGACCCCGATGCCGGTGGTGACGGTGTAGAGGATGGCGAGCGCGAGCACGACCGTCCCGGCGCCGGTCAGGGCGAACGCCGCCCACCACAGCCTGGACCGCGGCTTCCAGACGACCGACAGGAGCTCTTCGGAGAGCTCCTCGTCGGTTGGCCGGCCGAGGATGAGGGGCGCCGTCACGGCTCGTCGAGCTCCGGGTTCTTGTTGCCGACGCGCGCGAGGTACATGGTCCTCGGCCGGGTGCCCTGGTCGTGGAGCACCGCGTAGCTCCGCGGCTCGCCCCGCCACGCCACCATCGCTGTCTCCCCGTGCGCGAGGGAGCCGAACTGGATCGCCTGCGTCGGACAGGCCTGCTGGCACGCGGTGACGACCTCTCCGGGGCGGATCGCGCGGTCTTCCACCCGCGCGGCGATCTCCGCCCGGCGGATCCGCTGGACGCAATACGTGCACTTCTCCATGACGCCGCGCTCCCGCACCGTCACGTCGGGGTTGCGCTGGAGCTTCGTGAGCCCCGTGTTGTACGCGCGGAGCTCGCCGTAATCGAACCAGTTGAAGCGGCGGACCTTGTACGGGCAGTTGTTCGAGCAGAACCGCGTCCCGACGCAGCGGTTGTAGGTCATCTCGTTGAGCCCGTCGGGGCTGTGCGTCGTCGCGTTCACGGGACACACGTACTCGCACGGCGCCTTCTCGCAGTGCTGGCACAGCATGGGCTGGTGGACGACGGCCGGGTCGCTCGGGTCTCGCGGGTTGTCCACCACGTACGTGTCGATGCGGAGCCAGTGCATCTCGCGGCTGTTCAGGACCTCCTCCTTGCCCACCACGAGGACGTTGTTCTCGGCCTGGCACGCGGTGACGCACGCGCTGCAGCCGGTGCAGATCGTGAGATCGATCGTCATGGCCCACTGGTCCTTCGGCGCCCCGGGGGGCGGCGTCGGGGGCATGAGGGACGGCTGTGGCCCTTTGAGCGCCTCCGTGAAGTCGGGGCGCTCGCGGTAGACGGCGAGCGGGATCGAGAGCGCTATGGGGCGCCCCTCCAGGCTCCAGTGCTTCTGCGTCAGGGCGAGCTTGTGCTTCTGGTCCGGCCGCTTCGTCACCGAGGCGCCTGCCGCGAAGAAGGGCGCGGCCGTGGTGCGGAGCCGGTACGCGTCGGACCCCACCCCCGCGGCGACCGACTCGGCCCCGCTGCGCCCGTAACCGAGCGCCAACGACACCGTGCCGTCGGCGTGCCCCGGCGCGACGAGGACCGGTATCGACATCGTTCGCCCCCCAAGAGCGAGATCGACCACGTCCTCGCTCTCGACGCCGAGCGCCTTCGCCGTCGCCGGGCTGAGCAGCGCGGCGTTGTCCCAGGTGAGCTTCGTCATGGGATCGGGCAGCTCGAGGAGCCAGGGGTTGTTGGCGAACCGGCCGTCATAGACGCTCGCGTCGACCGAGAAGGCGACCTCGATGGCGTCCGCCTTCGGCGGGGCCGCCGCCGCGAGCTGCGCGAGCGCCGCGGCCACCCCGTCGAGCCGCAGCTTGACGTCCTCCCGCGGGGCCGCGGTGCCCTCGACGAGCCCGCGCCGGAGCGCGTCCTCCCAGAACGCGTCGAAATCGGCGCCGCCCCGGCGTGCGGCCCAGGCCTCGCGCAGGAGGTCGCGCGCGCTCTTCTGCGTCTCGCCCGCGAACGCCGCGAGCACCTCGGCGGCGGTCCTGCCCTGGAAGAGCGGCTCGATGAGCGGCTGGATCAGCGAGCTCGTGCCGTCGTACGCGCGCGCGTCTCCCCAGGCCTCGAGGTCGTGCGCGGCGGGCATGAACCAGTCGCAGCCCGCGGCGGTCTCGTCCTCGTAGAGCCCGAGGTAGACCCGGCTCGGGACGGAGCGGAGCAGCGCCGCGATCTCGAGATCCGCGGGCGCCGTGTAAACCAGGTTGTTCTCGAGGAGCACGAGGGTGTCGACGGCGCCGCGGCGGAGCTCCTCGGCGAGCGCCGTGAGGTCCTGCTCGGCGGCGCCTGCCGTGATCAAGGTCCCCGCGGTGGTCCACGCCGCGCGGTCGTTGCGGAGCGCCGCGTTCATGAGGTGCGCGAGCGCGTGCACCCCGGGAGGCTGCCGCTCCCCGGCGACGACGACGCTCGCCGCGCCCCCGCGCGCGAGGTCGCGCGCCACCGCCCGGGCGAAGCGCCTCTCCGCCTCGCTGACCCGCGCCCGGAGCGGATCGAGCGCGCCGAGCGCCTGGGGAGGGATGAGCCCCGGGCGCGCGCCCTCGGTCAGGAGCAGCTCGGCCGCGATCGCCGCGGCGATCGCCGGCACGTCGCTCGGCCGCTTGCGCAGGCGGTGATCGGCCATGCTCCCGGTCGGGGTCAGCCCGGGCTCGATCACATAGAGCCGGTTCATGGTGCCTGTCGGCGAGCCGATGCGCCTGCGCTCCGCGAACTGGCGCGAATACCGCACGCTGAACGGCATCGACGCGAGGAAGTCGGCGTCGAGCGCGAGGATGACGTCGGCCGTCCGGAAGTCGTACTGCGCCTGGAGCGGAGCGCCGAAGGCGAGCTCGGCCCCGCGCGCCGCGTCCGCCGAGCGCGCGGGCGCGTAGAACGTGAACCGGGCCGCCGGATAGCGCGCCTGGACGCGGCCGATGAGGTCGAGGAGGAGCGGAGAGCCGGTGGGCCGAAGGACGAACCGGAGCCCGGCGCCGCGATCGCTCCGGGCGCCCTCGAACTGCTGGACGAACGCGCGCCACGTCGCCGGGGCGGCGCCGCGGCGCGCCGCGCGCGCGCGGTGCTGATCGTAGAGGCCGAGCACCGACGCCTGCTCGTAGACGCCGGTCGAGCCGAGGCTCGCCGGGTGCTGCGGGTTGCCCTCGACCTTCGTCGGCCGCCCTTCGTGGCTCTCGACGAGGATGCCCGTCGCGAACCCGTCGAGATCCAGGCTGGTGGCGTAATACCGGAGCACGCCCGGCGTCACCTCGGGCGGCGTCGTCACGTAAGGGACGATGTTGTCCCCGGCCCTCGATCTGCACCCGGACACGCCGGCGAGCGCCATGCTCGCGCCGAGGAGCTCGAGCCAGCGCCGCCGGCTCATCACGGCCGGATTGCCCGCGCTCGCCGGGAGCTCCCGCGCCGCGGCCTCGAGGAGCTCTGGTGACTCGAGGAGCTCCGCGAGGCTGCGCCAGTACGCTTTACCCGTCTTGCCGTCGAGCGCGGCGCTCCACGGGATGTGTTTCTGATCAGCCATCGTCCCTCTTCAGGTCATCGTTGGATCCGCGCCGCCGCCCTGACGGCGCTCCGCTGCTGGCCGCCCATGGCCCCTCGTCCTCTCGCGCTCTCGTAGGTGTCCTGGTTGCTCCTCGATGATCCCCTGTGTGTCGCTCCGTTCGCGCCCGCGCGCGCTCACCTGTGGCAGGCCGAGCAGTGGACGAGGTGCCGCACGCCGAGCCGCTGCGCGATCTGCCGGCCGGTCCGGTCCGCGTCGGGGCCGGGGTCCCAGTCCATGTCCGTGATCGCGGAGAGCGGGCGGAGGTGGCGCTCCGGCGCCCTGTGGCACTCGAGGCACCAGCCCATCGTCATCGGCGTCACCTGCCGGACCTCGGGCATCTGATCCACGCGGCCGTGGCACGTCACGCAGCCGACGCCCTTGTTCACGTGGATCGCGTGGTTGAAATAGACGAAGTCGGGCACGTCGTTGACGCGGTTCCAGACGATCGGCGTGTCCGAGAAATAGCTGTTCCGGACGAGCTCGAGCTTGGGGCTCTGATTCCAGATCTGGCTGTGACAGCCCATGCAGTCCGCTGTCGATGGCATGCCCGCCGTGGCCGACCGTCCGACCGTGTAATGGCAGAACCGGCAATCGATGGCGTCGTCCTGCACGTGGTGCCTGTGGTCGAACTGCACGGGCTGCTGCACGGGCAGGTGCCGCCCGGTGTTCCAATCCGAGCGCACGTAGATCATCGGCGCTGCCACGGCCGCCGCGCCGCCGAGGATGACGGCGGCGATGGCGAGTCGGAAAGCGGTGTTGCTCCAGCGCGGAAAAACGGATGCCATGCTCTCGTGTGGTCGGCCTCGCTCGAAGTGCGGCGATGGGGCCGGCTCCATCGATATCGATGCGTGGATCGCGGGGCTCGTTTCGCGATATCGCCACGCCCCGAACGCCGGCGTCGGCGCGTCAGGGGGGCCCGCAGCGGCGCCGTCCGGCGTGCGCGCGCGGCGTGCGCCCTCGATCGCGCGCGGGGCGCGCGGGCGCCTCCAACACCGGATCTCCGCCGCCCCGGGGCCTCGATCTACGATATCGTCAAGCCATGAGGCCGTCGAGCTCAGCCCTGTCGCCCCTTCCGATCATCGCGCTTTCTCTGGCGGCCGAGCTCGCGTTCATCGCCTGCTCGCGCGAGGAGTCGCTCGCTCCGCTGCCGCCCGGCGCGACCGGCGGGGCCTCGTCGGCCGCAGGCGGCGGAGCGGACGCGAGCGGGGGTGGCCACAGCGGGACGGGCGGCAGCGGGGCTGGCGCGAGTGGGGGTGGCGGCAGCGGGGCTGCCGCGAGCGGCGCTGGCGGCAGCGGCAGCGGAGCCGGCGGCAGCGGAGCCGGCGGCAGCGGAGCCGGCGGCAGCGGAGCCGGCGGCAGCGGCGGCGGTGAGCCCGCGGCGGGGTTCAGCTGCGCGCCGCCGAGCGAGGACGAGGGCGCGCTGAAGCTCACCACGCTCGTCTCCGGCCTCGATCACCCGCTCCTCGTGAAATCCGCGCCGGGCGACCCCACGCGGCTCTTCATCCTGACGCAGCCTGGCCAGATCCTCGTCCTCGACGACGGAGCGGCGGAGCCCAAGGTGTTTCTCGATATCCGGGATCGCGTCCTGTTCAATGACAACGGCGAGCGCGGCCTCCTCGGGCTCGCCTTCCACCCCGATTACGAGGACGGCGGTCGCTTCTTCGTCCACTACACGGACAAGGCGACGGGCGGCAACGCGCGTGTGGTCGAGTTCGCGCGGGGAGAGCGACCGGACGTGGCCAGTCCAGACCCGGTGGCCACGTACCTCGAGGTCGTGGATCTGCATCGGAACCACAACGGCGGTTCGCTCGAGTTCAGCCCGATCGACGGCTTCCTCTATCTCGGGCTCGGCGACGGCGGGGACAACAACGACGCCGGCCCCAACCATGCCGACATCGGCAATGGCCAGGCGCTCACGACGCTGCTCGGGAAGATCCTTCGCCTCGATGTCTCGACACACCCGTACGGCATCCCGGAAGGGAACATGACGGGCGAGGGCGTCCTGCCCGAGATCTGGGACCATGGCTTGCGGAACCCGTACCGCTTCAGCTTCGACGCGTGCACGGGCGATCTCTACATCGCGGACGTCGGTCACCGCCTCTGGGAAGAGATCAACATCGAGCCGGCCGGGCAGGGACGGAAGAACTACGGCTGGCGCCGGATGGAGGGCGCGCACTGCTTCATCCCCGCGGAGAGCTGCGATCTCGAGGGGACCATCACGCTCCCTGCCGTCGAGTACGGCCACGCCGGGCGGGTCATCGAGGATTGCTCGGTCACCGGCGGCTACGTTTACCGGGGCAGCAGGATCCCGTGGCTCCGGGGGAGCTACTTCTACGGTGATTACTGCAGCGGCAGGGTCTGGACGCTCACCTATGAGGGCGGGGTGGCCTCCGCGCCCGTCGACCGGACGGACGATCTCGGGTCGTTCGGCTACAGCATCGCCAGCTTCGGGCAGGACGGCGCCGGCGAGGTCTACGTGGTCGATCTCGGCGGCACCGTGTACCGCATCGATCCGGAGTGAGCGCTCACGGCCTGCAGTGAGCCCTCAAGGCCCCCCTTCGCCGCGCCGGCGCACGGCCGTGCGCGCCGCGCCGCGCCAGCGCCGGCGCTCACATGGACCAGCGGAGCCCGGCGTAGCGCGGGCCGATGACGAGCTCGGGCGGCGGCGCCGGCGTGGAGGCAGCCTGCTTCTCGGGCTGCACCGGCACCTTGCGGCCGCCGATGATGGCGAGCGGGATGCCGACGCCGGCGAGGACGAGCCCGCCGACGACGAGCCCGACCCCGGCGCCTTCCGCGTCGTCCTCCTCGTAGACCGTGTCGTCGGCGAACGGGTCGCTGGAGGTGTCGTACCCGCAGCTGTCGCCGGAGCACGAGGGGGTGGAGGCGATCACCAGGCCCCCGCCCAGGAGGGCGATGGTGCCGAGGCTCGTCAGGACGATGCCGGTGACCATCATCCCCTTGCTGCGGCGCTTGGTCAGCGGCGCAGCCGGGGGCGCCGGCGCGTGCGCGGCGACCGGCGCGAGCGGGGCGCCGCTCGCTCGCGGCGCGGCGGGGCCGCCCGGAGGGGGCGCGGCGGCGCCCGCAGGCGCGGGGGGGCCGCTCGGCGGGAGCGCGGCGTCGCGCGCCGGCGCGCCCGCGGGCAGCGGCGGGATGGCCAGCGTCTCCGAGGCGCCCGCCCGGGTGAGCTCCACGGATCTCGCGAACGGCGCTCGGCCGGCGGCGGAGGCCTCGACCGTGTGCTTCCCGGGATCCACGGGCACCGGCGTGCCCCACTGCGCGCGCCCCACGAGGGCGCCGTCGCGCTTCACCTGGAGGTCGGCCGGGGAGTCGGCCGGCGCCGTGATCGTCAGCCGGATGAGCCGCGGCTCGAGCGCGGCGGCGCGCTGCCGCGCGACCTTCTCGCGCTCCAGCTGGCCGGCGGCCCTCGACGCGCCGGCCACCTCGAGGAACATCGACCAGGCGCTCGCCGTCCGGCCGAGCTGCTCGTAGCAGGCCGCGAGGTTGAACTGCGTGCCGATCCCCGGGTCGAGCCGCTGGCTCTCCTCGAGCTTGGGGCACGCGTCGCCGTATTTGCCCTGGGCCATCAGCTGCTTGGCCGCGTCGAACAGGGCCTGCGCGGCCGCCGTGTCGGCCCTCGCGTCGCGGCCGCCCGAGAGGAGGGCGGCAAGGAACATCGCGAGCGCCAGCAGGCGCCCGAGGTGCTTCACGGGCAGGCTCGTCATGGTGGTGTCCTCACTTGCGATCGTCGAACAGGTTGCCGCCGGGCGGCGCAGCGGCCGGGGCGGCGGGCGGCCGGGTGGCCGGCGCCTGCTGCGTGGCGTGCGTGGTGGCCGGGGGGCGCGGTGCGGCGCTCGGCCGGCGCGGCGCCGCGGGCTTGCCGCTGGCCGGCGCCGCGGGGGGCGCAGGGGCGATCTCGGCCGGGACCGGCGCCGCCGTGCGGTCGTCCGCCGGCGCGGGGGCCTCGGCGCCGCCGGGCGTGACGGTCGGCGAGAGCGACGCGGGCGCGGTCGCCGGCTGTGCCGTGGCGTCCGCCGGCGACGGCGCGGCCGAGGCGCTGGCGGCCGGCTCGGTCGCCGCGCCCTCGCCGCGCGAGCGGGACGTCAGGAACGCGAAGACCGCCACCGCGGCGAGCAGCGACACGCCGGCGCCGGCCGCGACGGCGAGCCCCACCGGCCTCTTTCGCGTCACGACCGTCCCGCTCCACGTCGGCGAGGTGTTCAGCGACGTGTTCACCACGGTCGGCGAGGTCACCCCGCTCGCCGAAGGGAGCTCCGGCCGCGGGGGCCCCGAGCTCCGCGAGATCCCGCTGATCCGGTCGATGGAGAGCCGGGCCCGCCCGGTCGCGAACGGCGCGAGCGCCTCGGCCAGCTCCCCGACGTGGCGGTACCGCTGCTCCGGCAGCTTCTCCAGGCACTTGCGGATCACCGCCTCGAGCGCCGGGGGCACGTCGGAGCGGAACGCGGCGAGGGGGCTCGGGATCCCCTGCATGATCGCCACGCAGAGCTGCGGCATCGTCGCGCCGTCGAACGGCGGCGCGCCGGTGAGCAGCTCGAACAGGATGACGCCGAGCGCCCAGATGTCGGTGCGCGCGTCGACGTCGCGCGAGGACTTGAGCTGCTCGGGCGACATGTAGAGCGGCGACCCCATGATGGCCTTCGTGTCGGTGATCCGCGGGTCGGAGCCGCCGGTCGCCACCTTCGAGATCCCGAAGTCGAGCACCTTCACGCACGGGGAGCTGTCCGCGCGCCGCGTGAGGAACAGGTTCGCCGGCTTGAGGTCGCGGTGGATGATGCCCGCGGCGTGCGCCTCGGCGAGCGCCTCGCAGGCCTGGAGGACGTACTCGACGGCCGCCTGCGGGGTCATCGGCCCGCCCGCGCGGAGCGCGTCGGCGAGGTCGCTGCCCGACAGGTACTCCATCACCATGTACGGCGTGCCGGAGTCGAGCGTCCCGACGTCGGTCACGCGCGCCACGTGCTCGCTCTTGACCTTCACCGCGGCGCGCGCCTCGCGCACGAAGCGCTCGGCGAGCGTGCGCGACTTCGCCGCCTCGGGCAGGAGCAGCTTGATCGCGACCCGCTCCTCCAGCTGGAGGTGGGTCGCGGCGACGACGACGCCCATCCCGCCGGCGCCGATCACCCGCTCGACGCGGTACTTCTCGGCGATGACCTGCCCCGGTCGCACCAGCCCTTCGGCTTCGTCGTGTGTCGGCCCGGTGCTCGTCATGGCTCGGTCCCCTCGCGCGCCGGACCGCGGATCCCGTGAACAGCGCGATCTTTGCGGAAAATCGGGTGCAAAGCCAGCCCACGATAGCCGCCGGGCGTACGGCGATCAATCTCGGGGCTGGGCTCCGTCGCGCCGGCGCGGCCCGCGCGCCGTCGGGTTCGTGCGCCATCGCCAGCGGCCAGCGCGCGGCCCCGCCCGTGCCCGCGCGCCGTGGCGTCCCCATGTCCCTGCCGGCCGCCGCCAGGACGCTTCCCCCGGCCGTGAATCCGGGAGAACATCGCTCACCTCATGGAGCACGGTTACCCCGGCGGCGCGAGCGAGCGGCGCCAGCGGATCCTCGAGGCGACAGAGCGGCTCCTCCGCCGGTACGGGCCTGCCAAGACGACCGTCGCCGACATCGCGCGCGAGGCCGAGATCGCGGTCGGCGCCGTGTACCTGGAGTTCGCCTCGAAGGACGCCATCGTCGAGGAGCTCTCCCAGGGCGAGCACCGCGCCGTCATGGCCGCGATGCGCGCCGCCGCGGCCCGGGACGACGTGCCCTTTTGCGACCGGCTGCGGGCGGTGTTCGACGCCCGCGCGCGCGCCTTCCTGGAGCTCGCCGGCTCGGGCGCGCACGCGTGCGATCTCGTGCATTGCCAGAGCCGCGCCGTGAAGGCCGCCCACGCCCGCTTCCTCGACGAGGAGCGCGCGCTCCTCCGCGATCTCGTCGCGCGCGGCGCCGGCGCCGGCGCGCTCGACGCCGCCGACCCCGAGCTCACCGCCCGCGCCCTCCTGCGCGCCTATGCGAGCTTCGCTCCTCCGTGGCTGTTCCAGGGCTCCCGCGAAGAGGTCGAGGCGATGCTGTCCGCGGTCCACCGGATCGTCCTTTACGGCCTCGTCGGCCGCGGGCCCGCCCGCGAGCCGGGGGGCTGACGCCGCGCCGTCAGCCTCCGGGCCTGCGCAGGCTCGCGGACTCGGATACGACCCAGTCCCTGAAGGCGGCCACCGGCTTTCGCCGCAGGCTCGCGCGCGTGCTCACGAGGTAGTAAGCGAGGCCCGTCGGCAGCGCCGGGAGCCTCGGAAAGAGCAGCACCAGGCGGCCGAGATCGAGCTCCGCGGCCGCGAGCGACCAGCGCGCGAGCGCCACCCCCTGACCGCGCACCGCCGCGTCCACCAGCATCGACGAGTCGGTGAGCTGGCTCTGGCGCACCCGGGCCGGCAGGCGGCGCGAGCGCTCGCGAAACCAGCGGCCCCAGGCGTCGGGGTGGTCGTCCCCGAGCAACACCTCGTGGCTCAGGTCCTCGACGCGCCAGCGCGCGCGCTTGCTCGCGACGCTCGGCGCGGCGGCCACGATCAGGGCGTCGTCCGCCAGCTTGACGGTCAAAAGGCCAGGGTAGCTGCCGAGTCCATAACGGATGCCGATGTCCACCGGCTCTCTCGCGAGATCGACGAGGCGCTCGGTGGCGGAGATGCGCACGTCCACCTCCGGGTGGCTCACAAGGAACTGCCCGAGCCGCGGCACGAGCCAGCGCGCCCCGAACGACGGCGTGACGCTGACCGACACGGCGGGCCGCGCGTCCGCGGCGGGCCGCCGCAGGCGGGCGTTCGCCTCGCGCAGCCGGGCGAACACGACGCCCAGCTCCGCAGCCCAGCGCTCGCCGTCCTCCGTCAGGCTGATGCCGCGCGGCGAGCGCCGGAACAGCGCTGTCTCCAGCGTGTCCTCGAGGGCGCGGATCTGGTGGCTGATGGCCGTCTGGGTCACGCCCAGCTCGCGCGCCGCGTGGGTGACGCTCGAATGGCGCGCCGCGGCCTCGAACGCCTGAAGGGCGGTGAGCGACGGCAGCGGCGGAGGGCGATCCCCCGGGGCGGGGCTGGTCATGAGAATTTCTCATGTACCATGGAAAACATTCGTTCGCTCGTCCAGGCGCGCCGCGGTATCGCGGGAGTCATGAAGCTCTACCGACTCCGATATAGCCCCTTCGCCCGCAAAGTTCAGATGCTGCTCGACCTCCTGGGCCGCCCGTACGAGCTGGTCGAGGTGCCGTACGATGATCGCGACGAGCTGGCCCGCGTGACCGGCGGCTATATCTACGTGCCGGTGCTGGTCGGCGACGACGGCCGGGTGACGGTCGAGTCGCGGCGGATCTGCGAGCTCCTGCTCGAGGACCCTGCCGCCCGGCGCTTGACGTTGGATGTCCTCGAGGGCCCGGTCTGGGCCTACGCGGACTTCTGCGACGGACCGCTGGAGGACGTGCTCTTTCGAATCGCGTCGCCGCGCATCCGCGACGCCTGGGAGCGGCCGGGGCAGCGCGCCCTGTACACGCTGATCAAGGAGCGCAAGTTCGGCGCTGGCTGTATCGAGCAGTGGGAGCGCAACACCCCGGCGCTGCTCGAGCGCGCGAGGACCCTGCTCGCGCCCACCGTCCGGACGCTGAAGCGATCGCCGTTCCTGTTCGGCGAGGCCCCGAGCCTCGCGGACGCGGCGCTTTACGGCAACCTGGCGATGTTGTTCGAAGCGGACCGGGCGCTGCCCGGAGCGCTGGCGGCGGAGCTGCCGGGGTACATGTCCCGGCTCGAGCGGCTCATCCCGTCGCGGTGAGCCCGGGCTCCCCCGCCGCGCTGATTGCCCCGCTTCGCGGAGTTCACCCGTTCGGCGGTCAGGAGCGGGGCTGTGGGGATGAGAGCGCGCAACTTGATGAGGCGCACGATGCGGCGCGCTTCGAGCTCAGGGCTCTGTGCGCCCGGGGAGCGCCCCGCGGCTCAGGTGCAGACGCCCTCGACGCACTCGCTGCCGCTCGGGCAATCGCACGACGCCTCGCAGGAGATGGCCGGCTCCGGCGGGGGCGCGCAATAGCCACCCTCGCACGACTCGCCCTCGGGGCACTCGCACGAGGCCGCGCACGGCGTCTTGCAGAGCCCCTCGACGCACACGTCGCCGCTCGGGCAGTCGCAGGACGCCTCGCAGGCGCCCGCGGTTCCTGGTGAGCTTTCGCCGCCGCCGCTCGCGCTGCTCTCGCCGCCGCTGCTGCTCGCGCCGTCCTCACCGTCGGGCTCCTCGGTGTCCTCCTCCGGGTCCGGGCGCTCGAAGTCGGGAGCGTCGGGGGCCCCGGGCGCATCGACACAGTCGTCGTCCCAGTAGCAATCGTCGCCAGTCTCGATGTAGCAACCGACCGTCGTCATCGAGAAGACGGACAAAGAGAGACCGAGACCCCACTCGAAGGCCGTGCGCATGTTCATAGTTCCTCACTCCTGATCAGCGATGGATCCAGGGCAGCGGCGCGGCTCGTCGGCGCGGCGCCCTCTGCCCACTCGGAGCTGCGTGCCCGCTGCCGCGCGCTCCGTTCAACGGGTCGCGCGCCTGCGCACGATCTCGACGGTCGCCGGTCCGGAGCTCCCGGGCGGCGGGATGGACCCCGGCGGTCGATCGCGCCCCCTGGCCGTCGATTTCAGTCGTCCGGATCCCCGGCGGTCGATTTCGCCGACCGGGGTTGAACGTTCCCGACCCCTCCGGGCACGAAACCGACGCGCCGACCATGAACGCTCTCCTCCACGCCGGGCACGACGGGGTGTGCCTCACGCCGACCCGGGCTCTCCGACGCTTGTTGATGGCACACGGGCAACGCCGCCGAGCGCGTTCGGGTGTAACGATGATGGCGCAGGGATGGACGGAGATGGGACGGAGCGAGCAGCGGGTTTCCCGGGGGCACAGCCGTCCGGCGACGCCGAGCCCCCGCGCGCCGGGGAGAGGTGGCGCCCGATGAAGACCATGGCGCTCCTCATGCCGCTCTTCTTCTCCCGCGGCGCCGAGCGCGCGCAGGACGCGGAGGAGGAGCTCGTCGAGCGGCTGCGGCGCGGGGACGCCGCGGCGGTCGGCGAGGCGTACGACAGGCACTACGGCGCGGTGCGCGGGTTCGCTCGCCGCCTCACCGGCGACGACGCGTCCGCCGAGGACCTGGCCCACGACGTCTTCATCAGCCTGCCGCAGGCCGCGCAGCGGTTCCGCGGCGGCTCGTCGCTCAAGACGTTCCTCATCGCGATCGCGGTCAACCACGCCCGCCACCACCTCCGCGCGGCGGCGCGGCGCCGCGCCGCCATGGAGCGGCTCGCCCTGGAGCCGGACGAGGAGCACGCGTCGAGCCCCGAGCGGGAAGCCGGCCGCGCCGCGCTCGCCCAGGCCCTGAACCGCGCCCTCGACGCGCTGCCGACGGCGCAGCGCGTGGCGTTCGTGCTCTGCGAGGTCGAGGAGCGCAGCGCGCGAGAGGCGTCCGAGATCATGGGCGTGCCCGAGGCCACCGTGCGCACGCGGCTGTTCCACGCCAAGCAGAAGCTCCGTACGCTGCTGGAGGAGAGGGCCCCATGAAGGACGACGTGCTCCGCGAGGCCGCGCGCGCCCTGCGCGCGGAGGCAGACGCGTCGCGCGGCCGCCGCGACGAGACGCGCGCCCGCGTGATGAGGAGCCTGAAGGCCCAGCGGGCCCGCCGCCTCGCGATGGTCCGCGTGGTGGTCCCGCTGGCCGCCGTGCTCGTCGGATCGGTCGCGTGGGCCTCGGCCGCGCGCTGGTTCCCCGGCGGCTGGGACGACCTCACGTCGCGGCTCGGGCTGCGCGTCTCCGAGGCGCCCACCATGCCGCCCGCGCCGCCCCCGCAGCGCGCGCTGTCCGGGCCGCGGCACGCGGCCGAGGCGCCCGCGCCGCCTGCGGCCGAGGCGAGCGCGGAGGCGGTCGCGCCTGCGCCGCCGCCGCCTGCGCCGCTCGCGGAGCCCCCGATCGCCCCTGCGCCGCCGCGCGCGCCGGTGCTGGCGGTCGCGCCGGTCCGGTCGGCCTCGCGCCCGGTCGCGCCGGGCGCCGCGCGCCAGCCGACCGCGCCGCGGCCGGCTGCGGGGGATCCGCAGGCCATCGAGCGTCCGCCGGCCGGCCCCGACGCGGACGCGCTCTACCAGGCGGCGCACCGCGCGCACTTCGTCGAGCGCAACCCGGCGGCCGCGCTCGACGCGTGGAACGCGTACCTGGCCGCCGCCCCGCGCGGCCGCTTCGCGGTGGAGGCCCAGTACAACCGCGCCCTCTGCCTCGTTCGCCTCGGCCGCAAGGACGAGGCGCGGCGGGCGCTCGATCCGTTCGCGCAGGGCGCCCTCGGCGGCTACCGAAAGGACGAGTCGCGCTCGCTGCTCGAGGCGATGCGCAGCGCGGACGAGTGAACGTCGCGGCGCGTGAACGAACGCGCCGCGAGCGGGCACAGCACGGTCGATGAACACACCCGCCCTCGCACCTCTCCCCGCGCCGCGGCGGGGCTCGCCGCGCCGTGACCGGAAGACGTCCGCGCGCGGCGCAGGCCTCCGCGCGGGCGTCCTCCTTCTGCACGCGCTCGCGGCCGCGGGCGCCCTCGCCGCGGTCACCGCGCCTCCCGCGCCCGCCCTCGCCGAGGAGCCGAGCGCCGCGGGCGTCGAGCTCGTCGTCGACGGCGCGCCGTGGACGCTCGATCCCGACGCGGTGCGCGCCGCCATCGGGCGCGAGCTCGGCGCCGACGTCACGCTGGCCCGCGCGGCGACCGCCGGGCGCTCCACGCTGGTCCTCCGCGGCGAGCCCGACGGCCGCGTCACGCTGAGCTACAGCGCCGCGGACGGCCGCCGCATCGAGCGCACCATCGACGTCCCGGAGGATCCCGATCGCGCCGCCGAGGCGATCGCCCTGCTCGCGGGCAACCTCGTCCGGGACGAGGCGGCGGAGCTCGCGGCGGCGCTCGGCAAGCGCCCGCCCGAGGCGCCGCCGGCGGCGCAGCCATCGCCTGCGGCGCCCCCCACGCCTCCCGCCGCCGGCCGGCCGACGCCGCCTCCCCGCGCCGCGCGCCCCGCGAAGGCGACGCGCCCCGCCCCCGCGCCACCGGAGCCTCCTCGGTGCGTGCTCCCCGGCGCGAAGGTCGTCCGCCTCGGCGCCGACGTCTTCCCGTTCGTCGGCACCTCGACCTTCGACGGCACGAACGTCGTCCGCCGCTACTCGCTGAACCTCGTCGCCGGGTACACGGCGGGCGTCGCGGGCCTCGAGCTCGGCGTCGGGGTCAACATCGCGTCGTCGTTCCTGTGCGGCGCGCAGCTCTCGTCCGGCGCCAACCTCGTGCTCGGTCCGGCGCGCGGCGCGCAGATCACGATGGGGCTCAACGTCGCCGGACCGCTCTGGGGCGCGCAGGTCGGCTCGTTCAACGTCGCCGTCGGCCCGGTCACGGGCGCGCAGGGCGGCGTGATCAACGTCGCCGTCGGCGCCGTGGACGGGGCGCAGCTCGGCGTGGCCAACGTCGCGGCGGGCGCCTCGACGGACCTGCAGCTCGGCGTGGCCAACGTCGCCGTGAGCGACGCGACCGACGTGCAGGTCGGCGTGGCCAACGTCGCCACGGGCGCAGCGACCGACGTGCAGGTCGGCGTCGTCAACGTGGCCGCGGGCAAGTCGACAGGCACGCAGATCAGCGTGGCCAACGTGGCCGCGGGCGCGTCGACAGGCCTGCAGATCGGGCTCCTGAACGTCGCCACCGGCAAGGTGGGGGGCGCGCAGATCGGCCTCGTCAACTACGCCGACGACTCGCCGTTCTCGCTCGGGCTGTTCAACTTCATCCGCAAGGGCCGCCTGCACGTGGACGTCTGGGGGCTCGAGTCCGGCATCGTGATGGCCGGCCTCAAGAACGGGAGCGACCACATCCACAACATCTACGGCGTCGGCCTTCGCACGATCGGCAACCGCCCTCTCCTGGTCTCCGCGCTCGGCCTGGGCGGCCGCATCTCCATCCACCAGCGCGCCTATATCGACCTCGACGTGCTCGGGTACACGCTCCACGAGCCCTCGACGCTCGAGCCCGCGGCCACCATCGCGCAGGCGCGCGCGCTCCTCGGCTTCCGCCTCTTCCCCGAGCTCGCGCTCTTCGGGGGTCCCAGCGTCAACGTCGCGTTCAGCGGCACCCCGAAGGACGCCCAGCTGAGCCCGTACGGCAGCGCCCCCCTCGGCTCCGACGCCAGCAGCACCGAGCGCGCCTGGCCCGGCCTCGTGCTCGGCGTACAGGCGTTCTGATCCAGCCGTCGCGCTCGTCGGCGGGGCGGGTTGACGGACGCGTGAACGAATTTACTTTTCGTTCATCGATTCATGGAGCTCGCCCGAGCGGTTGCTCGCGGCGGTCTACGTGAGCCCATCCGCGCGCTGCGCCGCCCTCACGGGCGGAGGGGCGGCGCGCTGTCCACGCAGTCCACCCGACCTTCGACCGATCCGGCAGGGATGGCGCGAGCCGACCGCTGCCACAGGAGTTCGCATGAGCCAGCTTCGCAGCGGCGCCAGCGCGCCTCGTTCGCCCTTTCCCCTGCTCCCGCTCCGCACCGGCGTCCTCTTTCCCGGCACCGTGCTCACGCTCCCGGTGGGGCGCCCCCGCTCGGTGGCGCTGCTCAACGCCGTCCACGCCGGCGACGTGATCGGCGTCATCGCGCAGCGCGATCCGAAGCGCGAGGATCCGCGGCGCGAGGACCTCCACGACATCGGCACGTTCGCGCGCGTCGTCGACGTCTCGCGCGTCTCGAACGGCTACCGGCTGGTGATCGAGGGGCTCGATCGCTTCGCGCTCTCGGCCCTGGTCGAGACCGAGCCGACGTGGCGGGCCGAGGGCACCCTCGCGCCCGAGTTCCTCGGCGACGCCGAGGAGGCGCGCCTGCTCGCGGCGTCGCTGCGCGAGCGTGCCCGCGAGGTCGGCCCGAAGACGGGGACGAACCTCGCCGAGATCGCCGCCACGAGCCGGGCGGAGCCGGGCGTCTTCGCGGATCAGGTCGCCGGCGCGCTCGGCCTGCCCACCGAGAAGGAGATGGAGGTGCTCTCCGAGCTCCGCGTGGTCCCTCGGCTCCAGCGGGTCGCCGGCCTGCTCGCCGAGGCGTCCGCGCTGGCGGACCTCAAGAAGAAGATCGACGGCGACGTGCGGCGCGAGCTCGGCAAGGGCCAGCGCGAGGCGATCCTCCGCGAGCAGCTCCGGGCCATCCAGAAGGAGCTCGCGGGCGGCGAAGAGGGCGAGGACGAGCTGGCGGTCCTCCGGCGGCGCCTCGACGAGGCCGGGCTCCCCGAGGAGGCGCGCGCGGTCGCCGATCGGGAGCTCCGCCGGCTGGAGTCGGTCGGCCCGCAGAGCGCGGAGCACAACGTGATCCGCACGTACCTCGAGTGGATCGCGGACCTGCCGTGGAGCGCGAGGGCGGAGGTGAAGGACGACCTCGACGCGGTGAAGGCGAAGCTCGACGAGGATCACCGCGGCCTCGACGACGTGAAGCGCCGCATCCTGGAGCACATGGCGGTGATCAAGCTGACCGGGAAGGCGCGCGCGACGATCCTGTGCTTCGCGGGCCCGCCCGGCGTGGGCAAGACCTCGCTCGGCCAGTCGATCGCCGACGCCACGGGCCGCCCGTTCGTGCGCATCTCGCTCGGCGGGGTGCACGACGAGGCGGAGCTGCGCGGCCACCGGAGGACGTACGTCGGCGCGCTGCCCGGCCGGATCGTGCACGCGCTGAAGAAGGCCAAGGTGAAGAACCCGATCGTGCTCCTCGACGAGGTCGACAAGCTCGGCGCCGGGTGGCGGGGCTCGCCCGAGGCGGCGCTGCTGGAGGTCCTCGATCCGGAGCAGAACCGGACGTTCGTCGACCACTACCTGGAGCTCCCGTTCGATCTGTCGGAGGTCGTCTTCCTCTGCACGGTGAACGATCTCGGCGCGCTCTCGGCGCCGCTGCGGGACCGGCTCGAGGTCATCGAGCTGTCCGGCTACACGCCGGACGAGAAGATCGCGATCGCGCGGTCGCACCTCGTCCCGAAGCAGCTCAAGGAGCACGCGATCGACCCGGGGTCGCTGTCGATCACGGACGAGGCGCTCGCGGCGATCGTGCGCGACTACACGCGCGAGGCCGGGGTGCGGCAGCTCGGCCGCGAGATCAAGAAGCTCTGCCGGGCGGTCGCGCTGGAGATCGCCCGCGCGGCGGACGGCAAGGCGCCGCGCGTGGTGGTCGAGGCGGGCGATCTCGGGGCGTACCTTGGCAAGGTCCGGTTCTTCAGCGACGTGGCGGAGCGGACGAGCGTCGCTGGCGTCGCGACCGGGCTCGCCTGGACGCCGGTGGGCGGGGACATCCTGTTCATCGAGACGTCGCGGATGCCGGGGAAGGGGAGGGTCGAGATCACGGGTCAGCTCGGCGACGTGATGAAGGAGTCGGCGAAGGCGGCGCTCACCTACGTGCGCAGCCACGCCGTCGAGCTCGGCGTCGACACGGCGAAGCTCGAGGCGGAGGACCTGCACATCCACGTCCCTGCGGGCGGCGTGCCCAAGGACGGGCCGTCCGCGGGCGTGACGATGTTCACGGCGCTGACGTCGCTCCTCTCCGCGCGGCGCGTGCGCTCGGACACGGCGATGACGGGCGAGTGCACGCTGCGCGGGCGGGTGCTGCCGGTCGGCGGGATCAAGTCCAAGGTGCTCGCGGCGCACCGCGCCGGGATCAAGCGGGTAGTCCTGCCGCAGAAGAACGCGCGCGACGCCGAGGAGATCCCGAAGGAGGTGCGGGCCGAGCTGGAGCTCATCTTCGTCGAGGACATGAGCCAGGTGATCGCGGCGGCGCTGGAGGAGGCGCCGATCGAGGCCGCGGGCACGGGCGGCGCGGCGGGGGCGGCGGCGGGGGAGCCGGCGGCGGCTGCGTAGCGAGCGGAGAGGGAGAGGGGGCTGAACCGAGCCGCCGCGCCGGCGGGGGGCTGTGCGCGGCGGCGCGCGGGTGGGCGCTCGGCCATCCGCCAAGACCGGGGCGGGAGAGCTTGCGCTGAGAACACCGCCCGGCATGTCTCACTTCGGGCCATGCCTTCTGAGACGTTCCGTCGCGCGCCACACAAGGCGCGCCTGGGACGTGGAGCCTCCTGAGAGATTATGGCACCTCGTTCGGTGCTCGCCGCGCCCACCCGCGCGCCGCTGCGCACAGCCCCCCGCCGGCGCTCACGTTGTTTTATGGGCGCTGTTGGCAGAAGGGCGCGCAGGAAGACGTGCGGACGCGATTCATGACGTCGGCGCGAGCGCGGCCAGGGCGGCCTCGACGGCGAGCGACTTGACCTTCTCCATCGGTACGTCGGTGAACTCGATGACGCAGTCGGAGAGGCCGCCGATCGCGACCACGGCGCGGGCGCGGGCGGCGAGCGAGGGGCGGGGGCCGATGAGCAAGCGCATCAGGCGGCGGCGCCACTCGATCATGCGCATGCCGAGGTCGAGGTAGGCGAGCGTCGCGAGGTCGCGGACCACCATCGTGAGGGTGTCGCGGTGGCGGTGCAGGAGATCGAAGTAGTCGGCGAGCAGGACGCGCGAATCAGGCTGCGGGCCCCCCTCGCGCTCGGCGACGAACGCGTCCATTTCCGCGAGCAGCGGCTCGACGATGCTGGCGACCAGCGATTCGCGCGAGTCGAAGTGGTAGTAGAGCGCGGGCTTGGTGATGCCGAGGTGATCGGCGATCTCGCGCAGGCTGGTCCGCTGGACTCCCTGGCGCGCGAACAGCTCGCGCGCCACCGCCTGGATTCGCGCCTTGGTGTCGGAGGGCCGGGCTCGGGGCACCTGCGCAGCGTAGCCGCTTACTTACCGTTCGGTAAGCCTTGTGCAAGACGGGGCCGCATGATTACCTATCGGTAAGTAAGGAGGGGCCCATGGAGATCCTCATTTCGGGCGCCAGCATCGCCGGTCCGGTGCTGGCGTACTGGCTCGAGCGGCACGGGTTTCGGCCCACGGTGGTGGAGCGCGCGCCGACGCTGCGCAAGACGGGCGGCCACGCGGTCGACCTGTTCCGGCCGGCGATGGACATCGTCGAACGCATGGGCGTGCTGGCGCGGGTCGTGGCCAAGAAGACCGGCACCGAGCGCATGACGATGCTGCGCGAAGGGGTGCAAGGGCAGGTCGACATCGACGTCGGCCGGTTGATGCACGCGGTGTCCGACCGCCACGTCGAGATCATGCGCGACGATCTCAGCGAGATATTCCACGACGCGACCCGGGGCGACGTCGAGTACGTGTTCGGCGACTCGATCGCTTCGCTCGCCGAGGACGAGGCCGGGGTCGACGTGACGTTCGAGCGCGGCGCGCAGCGGCGCTTCGATCTGGTGATCGGCGCCGACGGGCTGCACTCGAACGTGCGGCGGCTGGTGTTCGGCGAGGAGCGGCGGTTCACCCGCTTCATCGGCGCCTACCTCGCGGTGATCTCGATCCCCAACTACTTGCAGCTGCGCGACCACGCGATCGTGCTCGGCGGGGTCGGGCGGATGGCGGCGATCTACGGCTCGCACACGATCGACGACGCGCGCGCGGTGTTCCTGTTCCGCAGCCCGCGCGAGCTCGATGTCCACCACCGGGACGTCGCGCGGCAGAAGCAATTGCTGCGCGAGGCGTTCGCCGGGGCCGGCTGGGAGGTGCCGCGGCTGATGGCCGAGCTCGATCGGACCCCGGCGTTCTACTTCGACTCGATCACGCAGCTGCGCATGGACTCGTGGTCACGCGGGCGCGTCACCCTGACCGGGGACGCCGGCTATTCGCCGGGGCCGGCGGTCGGCGGCAGCACCAGCCTCGCGGTGGTCGGCGCCTATATCCTCGCCGGCGAGCTGGCCGCGGCCGGCGGCGACCACGCGCGCGCGTTCCAGGCCTGCGAGCGCAAGCTGGCCGACTACGTGCGCCGCAGCCGGGTGTTCGCGCTGAACGCCGCCAGGCGCCTGGTCCCGGGCAGCAGGTTCGAGCTGTGGGCGACGGCGCAGATCGGCCGCCTGGTCAGCGTGGCGCCGCGCGGGGTGTCGCGCGCGCTGGCCAAGCTGAGCAGCCGCGGGGTCCGGCTGCACGACTCGATCGCGCTCAAGGAGTACGCGCGCGCGCCGGCGGCGGTCGCGCCGCCCTAGAAGAGCTCCCCGATGCGCCGCAGGAAGCCGCCGCTCGAGAAGAGCGCGCGCATGCCTCGCTTGAACCAGCTGTACGACGCCGCCGTGTAGGGGAACCAGGTCGGGTCCTTCGAGCCCAGCGCGATGCGGTCCGCGTTGATGTGCTTGACGTCGCACATCTGCCGGAGCCCGTCCTCGCCCATCACCCGACCGAAGCCGCTCTGCTTGACCCCGCCGAACGGCGCGTCGGGGAGGGCGCCGTTCATGAGCACGTCGTTCACCAGCACGCTGCCGGCCTGCAGGCGCTCGGCGAGCCGGCGGGCGTGATCGGTGTCCTCCGAGAAGACATAGGCGTTGAGGCCGAGGTGCGACTCGTTCGAGAGGCGGATCGCCTCCTCCTCGGTCGCGACCTGCATGAACGGCACGACCGGCCCGAAGATCTCCTCGGTCATCACCGTCATCGCATGATCGCAGCCCGCGAGGATCGTCGGCTCGAAGAACTGGCCCTGCCCCGGCGCGCGCTTGCCGCCGGCCTTCACGGTCGCCCCCTTGTCGACAGCGTCCTTGATGTGCCGCTCGGCGACGTCGATCTGCGGCGGGAAGATGATCGCCCCCACGTCGACGAACTCCTTGCCCGGATCACCCTGGTTCAGCCCCTTCGTGATCTCGACGGTGCGCTCGAGCAGCCGATCGTGGATCTCGCGGTGCGCATAGACCCGCTCCACCGCGACGCACACCTGCCCCGCGTTCGCGAAGCCGCCGAAGACGATCGCCTGCGCCGTGCGCTCGATGTCCGCGTCCGCGCAGGCGATGAGCGGCGCCTTGCCGCCGAGCTCCATCACGCACGGGATGAGGCGCTCGCCGCAGGCGGCGGCGACCTTCCTCCCGGTGCCGACGCTGCCGGTGAACAGGAGCATCTGGATGCCGCTGTCGATGAGCGCCGCGCCGGTCGGCCCGTAGCCGGTGACGACCTGGAAGAGATCCTCGGGCATGCCCGCGCCGTCCCAGATCTCCTTCTGCTTGAGCGCGATGAGCGGCGTCACCTCGCTCGGCTTGAGCACGGCGGCGTTGCCGGCGACGATCGCCGCGAGCACGTCGCGCAGCGCGAGCTGGAACGGGAAGTTCCACGGCGAGATCACGCCGACCACGCCGCGGGGGACGTAGTGGACCCAGCTGCGCCGGTGCTTGAAGAGGTGGAGCTTGATCTCGTGCGGCTCGAGCGCCTTCGGCGCGATCTGCGCGAAGTACGTCGCCATGTCGGCCGCGACCAGGACCTCGTGCAGCAGCGCCTCGTGGCGCGGCTTGCCGCACTCGCGCGAGAGCAGATCGACGATCTCGTCCGTGCGATCGACGATGGCGTCGCGGAAGCGAAGGACGCGCTGGCAGCGCTCCTCCACGGGCAGCGCGCCCCACGCCTCCTGCGCGCGCCGCGCCCGGGCGACCGCGGCACGCACCTCCTCGGCGCTGGTGTTCGGAGCCTCTCCAAGGAGCTCCCCGGTCGCGGGCGCGTAGCTGCGGATCGCCGCGCCCCCGTGCCCGTTCATGCCAGGACCGCTGCCGTTGCCCCCGATCGGGCGCTCGCTCACCACCTGACCCATGTTCGATCCCTCCGCCTGTCGAGCCCGCGTCGCTTGCCGGATCGCCTCCGTGGCTCGCTGCTCGACGCCGGGACCCTACCCTTCCCGAGAAGGTACAGCAAATGAGCATTTGCGCTGTTTCCCGATGAATCCCGACGATTTTCCGCATGATCGCGGTCGA
Organism: Sorangium sp. So ce281; assembly: GCF_051527395.1. Classification (NCBI taxonomy): domain Bacteria; kingdom Pseudomonadati; phylum Myxococcota; order Polyangiales; family Polyangiaceae; genus Sorangium; species Sorangium sp. So ce281. Next base: position 5,951,306 of record NZ_CP150322.1, on the reverse strand, counting down.
TCCGGCCCACCGACATACGCTGTTGCGCTGCGGACAAATGGTGAGCACACCCTGGTTGCGCCAGGGGGGACCGGCGCCGCAGGCCGCGCCGGTGTGCCCGGGTGAGCCTGGTCGGCGTCTCGGGCGGACTCTCGGCATGACGTCGGCGAGTGGAGCCGCTATAGGCGGACCCCGACATGTTGGAACAACGAGAACTCGATCTCATCGCGGCAGTCGAGCATCCGGATCCGCACCACGTGCTCGGCGCGCACGAAGACGGGGACGACCTGGTGGTCCGCGTCTTTCGGCCGGACGCCACCGAGATCGCGGTGATCCCGGGCGATCCCAGGCTCCGGAGGCAGCCGATGGAGCGCGTCCACCCCGCGGGCCTCTTCGAGGCGCGCTTCCCCGGCGTGTCCTACCCCGCGGACGGACGCTTCCCGTACCAGCTCGAGCTGCGCTTCGCGGACGGCAACGCCTCGGTGGAGCTCGACCCGTACGCGATGCCGCCGACGCTCGGGGAGATCGATCGCCACCTCCTGGCCGAGGGGCGGCACTGGGAGCTCTACCGGGTCCTCGGCGCGCACGTGCGCGAGGTGGACGGGGTCTCCGGGACGTCGTTCGCGGTCTGGGCCCCGAACGCGCGGCGGGTGAGCGTCCTCGGCGACTTCAACCACTGGGACGGCCGCCGCCACGCGATGCGCCGGATGGGCGAGGGCTTCTGGGAGATCTTCATCCCGGGCCTCGGCGAGGGCGCGCTCTACAAGTACGAGATCAAGACGCCGGAGGGGCACCTCACGGTGAAGACCGATCCCGTCGCCCAGGCGATGGAGCTCCGGCCGGCCACCGCCTCGCGGGTCTACACGAGCCGCTACGCGTTCCAGGACGGCGACTGGATGCAGGAGCGCGGCAAGATCGACTCCCGCAAGAAGCCGCTCACGATCTACGAGGTCCACGCCGGCTCGTGGCGGCGCGTGCAGGGCGAGGGCCCGCCGTACGAGGGCGGGATGCGCTGGATGACGTACCGCGAGCTCGCCGACCACCTCGTCGAGTACGTGGCCGAGCTCGGCTTCACGCACATCGAGCTCATGCCGGTCATGGAGCACCCCTTCGACGGGTCGTGGGGTTACCAGGTGGCGGGCTACTTCGCCCCGACCAGCCGCTTCGGCGATCCCGACGACCTCCGCTACTTCATCGACCGCTGCCACCAGCGGGGGATCGGCGTGATCCTCGACTGGACCCCCGCGCACTTCCCCAAGGACGCGTGGGCGCTCGGGCGGTTCGACGGCACGGCGCTCTACGAGCACCTCGACCCGCGCCTCGGCGAGCACCGCGAGTGGAACACGTACATCTTCAACTACGGCCGCCACGAGGTGCGGAACTTCCTTGTGGCCAACGCGCTCTACTGGCTCGACGAGTTCCACATCGACGGCCTGCGGGTCGACGCGGTCGCCTCGATGCTCTACCTCGACTACGCCGCGCAGGGCGGCGACTGGGTGCCGAACCGGTATGGCGGCCGTGAGAACATCGAGGCCATCGACTTCATCCGGGAGCTGTCGAACCGGGTGCACGAGCGCTGTCCGGGCGCGATCCTCTGCGCGGAGGAGTCCACCGCCTGGCCGTCGGTGACCCACGCGACGTACGTCGGCGGGCTCGGCTTCGACTTCAAGTGGAACATGGGGTGGATGCACGACACGCTCGACTTCTTCAAGCACGAGCCCATCCACCGCGCCTTCCACTACCACCAGCTCACGTTCGGGCTGATCTATGCCTTCTCCGAGAAGTTCCTCCTGCCGCTGAGCCACGACGAGGTCGTGCACCTCAAGCGGGCGCTGCTCTCGAAGATGCCCGGCGACTACTGGCAGATGCTGGCGAACCTGCGCGCGCTCTACGGCTACATGTGGGCGCACCCGGGCAAGAAGCTGCTCTTCATGGGCGGTGAGATCGGCCAGTTCGCCGAGTGGAGCGAGAAGACGGAGCTCGACTGGGGCCTGCTCTCGGTGCCCGAGCACGCGGGGCTCAAGCGGCTCGTGACGGAGCTCAACGCGCTCTACAAGAAGTATCCGGCGATGTACGAGCTCGACGACGAGCACCACGGCTTCCGGTGGATCGACTGCACGGACCACATGCAGACCGTGATCTCGTTCATCCGCTACGGCGACGGCGCGGGAGATCAGATGTCGCCCTCGGGCACGCACGTCGTGTTCATCGGCAATTTCACGCCGGTCCCGCGCCATCACTACCGGATCGGCGTCCCGCGGCGCGGCGCCTACCTGGAGGTGCTCAACACCGATGCGGTCCAGTACGGCGGCAGCGGCGTGGGCAACCTGGGTCGCGTCGAGGTCGAGGACGTCCCGAGCCACGGGTTCCCGCAATCCATCGTGCTCTCGCTCCCGCCGCTGGGGGTGCTCTGGCTCGTCCCCGAGCAGGACGCGCCGGGCTGAGGCCTCGTCCGGCGCGCTGGTAACCAGGTCCCCGGGGCGCCTTCGCTCGTCGGGGCGAGCGCGCGCCGCGCGGGGCGCGCGCGGCGGTTTACTGGGCCTGGGCCTCGTCGGCCGGCGCTGCCTCGCCTCGCCGCGAGCGCCTCGGCAGCCACATGTCCACCGTCGAGACGACCGCCATGGCGCCGAGCGACAGCAGCATCGCCACGCCGGAGATGGGCATCAGCGCCGCGGCGCCGGGCGCGCTCCGGATGAGCCATGGCGCCGCGATGTGCAGCCCGCTCGTGACGACGGCCGCCGCGACGCCCGCGGTGTGGAGCCACGACGGCAGGCGCGCGAGCAGCCAGAGGTGCGCGAGGATCAGCACGTAGACCGGCACCGAGAAGAGGTGGAAATGCGTCACCTCGAGCAGCTTCCGCTCGGAGATCTGCTCGACAAGGACGCGCGGCGCCTCCGGCGTTCCGGGGAGATCGAGCTCCGGGCCCAGATCGAGCGCGGGCCCCTCGGCTGCCGCGGGCGCCTGGGTCGGGGCAGGCGGCGGCGCGGCGACCGCCGCGCCCGCGTAGTACGCGGCGGCCCCCGCGTCCTGCACCATCGCCCCGTAGAGGCGCCACGACACGAGCAGCCCGAGGACCGACGCGAGCGCGAACGCCGAGTAGAGGAGCTTCGCGCCGAGCGAGAGCGACCTCAGCCGACCGGCTGAAGCTGTGAAATCCCTCACGGCCCGCCGCGCTTCAGCGCGAGCTGGAGGACGAGCGCGTCGCGCTTGACGCCGAGCGCCACGGAGCGGGACGAGATGGATGCGCCCGACACGATGTCGATGTCCTTGCCCGCGGTGATCGGGTCGCCCGCCGTCTTGCCGCGGAACTGGGCGCGGAACCGATCGCCGCGGACCTCGTCGCCGTACGCCTCGCGGTACTCGAGGATCTCGATGCGCTCCACCGCGCCGGCCGTCGAGAACTGCACGGCGAAGTCGATCGGCTCGTGCATCCCCTTCTCTTCGTCCTTGATCGCGTAGCCGTCGATCTTGCCGTCGGACTCCGCGACGTACACCACCCACTCGCGCTTGACCGGCGCCCCCAGCTTCTTGCCGAGCTCCTGCGCCTCCGCGTCGCCGAGGACGACCTTGCGATAACCGACCTTCTTCGAGCTCGCGAAGAAGCTCTTCAGGACGGCAGGGACCGTCCAGTACGTCGCGCCGTGGGCGGGCAGCGCCGCCAGGATGAACGTGAGCGCCGCTGCTGCAGCGAAGTGGGCGGCGCGGAGGTCACGAGAAGGACGCATCAAAGCTCCGACGAAGCTGTCATTCGTGAAAGTCAAAGTCAACGGCGTTTGGGCCGCGGATTTGCGGCGCGGGCGTCAGCTGCGTCAGTCGCGCACCTGCACGTCCAGGTAGCGCTCGGCGTTCAGCGCCCACGCTTCCGGGCTGCGGCCGGCCTCGACGTGCGCCACCGCGTCGGCCGCGATCGCGGCGCAGTGATCGAGGTTGCAGTGCAGGAAGAGCGCCTGCCGCCCGAAGGGGACCACGCCGAGCGCGGCGGCGCGGCGCATCGCGGCCCGCCAGTCCCGCAGCCAGCCGCGCCGGTAGAGCGGGTACACGCGGGGCACGAAGCGCTGTCGGGCCTCGAGCGGCGCCACCCCGCGCGGGGCGATGCCCGCGCGCACGAGCTGGTCGAGCAGCGCCTCGAGCGGCGGGCCCGAGGCGAAGTCGCGCCCGCTCCCCCAGGCCCCCTCGGGGATCTCGACGCACAGCACCGTCTCGCCCGGGCGGCGGAGATCGGGCGCGTAGTTCTGCAGCTCGGAGACGCGGCCGAACCAGAAGCGCGGGTCGGGGCAGTAGTACGTCTCCGGGGCGCCGAGCCGCGCGCGCGGGTACGCCAGGTAGACCAGGTAGAGCCCGCGGTGCTCGAGCGGCGCGTCGGGCACGAGATCCGCGAGATCGCCGGCGAACAGGATCGGCGCCGCGCCGGCGCGCGCGCCCGCCCCGGCCAGGCCGAGGGCGGTCCCGCACTCGGCCTCGACGCCGGCCTCCGCGAGGCGCGCCTCGAGGTACGTGATGAGCGACGAGATGCCCGCCGGCGGGTAGATGAACCGCGCGAGATCCGCCGAGGCGCCGCTGCGGCCGCGGGCGAGCCCCTGGAACAGCGCGAGCGGGCTCGTCGTGCTGATCCGCTTCTTCGCGACGGTCTGGGAGAGCTCGGACGGCGGGATGCCCCAGACCTTCTCGGCGTAGGGCCGGTAGAACGACGCGTAGGCCGCCGCGCCGACGCGGTCGCGCACGAACCGCTCGAAGCCGACGTCCTCGCCGGCGCGGGCGCGGTCGTGCTCCCAGCGGGCGAAGGCCGCGCGGCGGCCGCGCTGCGCCACGAACCCGAGGCCCATGGCGGCGCCGGCGCGGAGGCCGAGCGCGCGGAGCATCGAGGGCGCGCTCGGCGGGTAGGGGACGTGGCGCTCGCCGAGCACGAGCACCCCGCGGCGCGGGCGCGAGAGGAACGGGGAGCGCGCGTGCACCTCGCGGAAGAGCGGCTGCTCGAGGGCGGCCGGGTGGAGCCGGTGCGAGCCGAGATCGCACGGCAGGCCGCGGAACGTCTCGGCGCCCGCGAGCCCGCCGGCCCGCGCCGCGCGCTCGAGGAGGCGCACGCGCCGGCCGGCCCGCGCGAGCAGCAGCGCGGCGTAGAGGCCGGAGATGCCGGCGCCGACCACGAGGCGCTCGGGCCCGGCGTCGTCTGGGCGGAGTGACATGGTGTGCCCGCGTCCGGCGCGCTCAGTACATGAAGCCGAGGCCGACATTGAGCTGCGTCTGGTCGAACCCGAGGGTGCGGTCGCGCAGCTGGTAGTCGGCCTTCACGACGACCCCCTGGGTCGGCCGGTACGAGGCGCCGAGCGTGAGCTCGCGGACGCCGTACGAGGCGTTGGCCTTGTAGCCCTCGGGCACCGCGGACTGCGTGTCGTACGCCTCGACGCGCGCGAACGGCAGGAGCTCGTGGCCCACGCCGAGCGGGCGGAGCACGTCGAACGCGGCCTCGACATAGCCGCCGCGGATCCGGGTGGCCACGGGGCTCGTGGGATCGATGAAGTTCGGCGCGCCGCTCTCGTTGAACGAGACCATCAGGGCGCGCGCCTCGGGCAGGCGCCACTCGGCGAACAGGAGCCGCGTCTCCAGGCCGCTCCTGCGCCAGCGCGCGTCGAGCGACCAGCCGAGGACCGGGATCGACAGGTCCACCGGGGTGCCATCGCGAAGGAAGAACTTGCCCTCGCCGTTCGGGCCGGCGTCGCTCGCGTACACCGACGCGCCCGCGACGACCCCGAGCAGCGGCTCGGCCTCGACGCGCGCGACCGCCGCCCATGCGTTGGCGCGGGCGAGCCCGCCGTTCTGCCGCCCGCCGGCGAGGCCGCCCGCGCGGAAGCCGAGCGGATCGAGGCCGGTCATGGCGTAGGCCTCGAAGCGCAGCCAGTCGAGCGGCTGCCCGAACGCGCCGATCCCGATCTCGCGCCACGTCGAGGGGATGACGAGGGTGTCGACCTTGGGCCTGACCACGCCGTGGAACACCGGCGGCTCGTGCCACTGGTTGATGATCCCCATCGGGACGAGCACGAGGCCCGCGCGCAGCCCGAGGGCGCGGCCTGCCGCGTTCCACTCGATGTAGGCCTGCTCCAGCTCCGCGGCGCCCGGGCAGCTCGCGCAGGAGATCGAGTGTTCCACCTCGAGCTCGACGTAGGACCGGATGTCGGCCGTGAACTCGTGCGCCACGAAGAGCACGAGCCGGGGGATGTCGGCGACCCACGCGCGCTCGCCCTCGCGGCCGGTCGTCGTGCCGCGGACATGCACCTCGCCGTAGCCGCCGACGGAGGTGCTGCTGGCGCTCGCCCCGGCGCTGCGGAACCGCTGCTCGGTCAGGCCGCGGACGAGCTCGTGCTCGGGCGCCTCTCCGGCGCCGAGGCCGACGGCGGGCTTCCGAGGCTCCGGCGGCGGCGCGGCGTGCTCGGGCGCCAGGTCGAGGACCGGGCCGTCCGGCGCGGGCTGCGCGGCGGGGGCGGGCGCAGGCTGCATGGCAGGCGCAGGCTGCATGGTGGGCGCAGGCTGCATGGTGGGCGCAGGCTGCATGGTGGGCGCAGGCTCCCCCGCAGGCGCAGGCTCCCCCGCAGGCGCAGGCTGCGTGGCGGGCGCGGGCTGCGCGGCGGCGGCGAAGGGCAGCAGCGCGCCGAGGACGGCGCCCGCGGAGCGAGGCCACAGGGACGTGATCGCTTTCATGACGAAGACCGGGAGCCCGGGGGGGGCGGGAGTCTTCGCGCCCTTGAAAACGGAGGTCAACCTCGTTTTCAGCGAGGGGGCGCGCCGTGGGGCGCGCGCGAGAGCGCGCCGCCTGCCGGAGGTCCGGCGGGCAGCGCCTCGAGCAGGGCGAGGTCGCTCCAGAGCGCGTCGACGTAGCGCGAGCGCGGGCGCGCGAAGCGGAGCGCGATCGCGTAACCGCGGTCAGCGAGCGCGTCGCGCGCCTCCTGCGACAGCGCCTCGCTGGTGATGAGCGCGCCGCCCGGCCCGGCCTGCTCGACGCCGCGGACGAGCGCGGCGTCGTCGCGGACGCGAACGGGCAGCCGGCCCGGCGCGCCCTCCTGGATCATCCGGTCGAGGTCGCGCGTGAGCACCGGGCGCGGCGGCGCGGCGTCGTCGCGGAGGAAGCGCACGATCGCGGCCGCCGGCGAGGGCGCCTCGTGCTGGCGAGCGAGCGAGATCGCGTCGGCGAGCCATTGCGCCGCGAGGGCCGCGACGAGGGCGAAGGGCGCGGTGGCGCGGAGCGCGCGGTGGCGCGGAGCGCGCTCCGCCGCGGGGCGCGCCGCCGAGAGGGCCGCTGCGCCGGCGGCGATGGCGACGAGGAGGAGCGGGACGAGCGGGAGCCAGTGCCGCGGCTTGTAGGCGATGTTTTGCCCGAGGAGCGCCCAGAGGAAGTAAGCGAACGCGGCGGCCCAGAGCTCGGGCTGCTCGCGCAGCGCGCGCGCGGCCCGCTCTCGCGACGCGACCTGGAGCGCGCCCGCGGCGAGGAGCGCGATCAGGAGCGGCGCGCCGAGCCAGCGCGCCGCCGGCGCGTCGGGCCACGCTCCGCCGAGCCCGTTGGCCCAGATCCCCCAGATCACGCCGCGGAGGCGATCGAGCGGCGACGAGACGGTGATCGCCGTCCCTCCCCAGCGGGTGAAGTGCCCGAGCCCCTGGACCCACGTCGTCGCGACGAGGTCGCGCGGCGTCGCGATCAGCACGAGCGGCACGAGCCACGCGAGCGCGCCGGCCGCGAGGTCGCGGCCGCGCGCGAGCCACGCGAGGCGGCCGCCCTCGCCGCGGGCGATGACGGCGAGGCAGGCGAGCGCGAACGGGAAGTAGGAGAGCCGCACGCCGAGCCCGACGCCGAGCAGTACGAGCGCCCAGGAGCGCGTGCGCGCCGCCGCGGCGGCGGCATCCAGCGGCGCGGCCGGAGCGGCCGCCTGCGCGCCGCGGGGGCGCCGCGCGCGGGCGCACAGCCAGAGCGCCGCGGTCACCACCGCGGTGCCGGCCATGTCGCTGAGGAGCTTCTCGGACGACAGCCAGAGGAACGGCGACGCGAGCGCGAGGACCCCGGCGAACACCGCGGCGCGCCGCCCGGCGACGTCGCGCGCGAGCAGGGCGGTGAACGCGACGGCGGCCGCGCCGGACGCGGCGCTGACGAGGGCGAGCGCCGCGCGCGGCGTCGCGCCGAGCAGCGCGAGCCCCTTCGCCGCCGCGACGAACACGGGGTAGTACGGCGCGTGCGGGCGGAGCGCCGCCACGTCGAACCGCTCCACGCCGAGCGCGAACCGGAGCGCGTCGATGTCCTCGTCGTGATCGATGCGGAAGAGCAGGCGCGAGGCGAGCGCGGCGGCGGTGAGCGCGGCGATGGCGAGGAGATCGCGCCGCTCTTCCCTCACGAGCCCGAGCCGGATCCCGAGCCGGGCGCGTGCGTCGGCGCGCCGCAGTCCGGCTGATCCACGCTGGCCGCCCCGGCGCTCGTGGTGGCGCCCGAGCCGGACCCCGAGCCGGGGAGCGGCGCCGCCGGCGTGTCGCACTGATCGAACAGCTCCTCGCCCGCGTAGTCGAGGCACGCGGTCGCGAGCGACGCGACGACGAACGTGGCGCCCGCCACGACGAACACGGTGCGAAACGATGCCCAGGAGCCCAAGCCAGCCACGCAAGCACCGTGCCGCTGACCCAAATGACTGTCAAGCGCGTGTGTCCCCCCAGGTTGCGCCTGCGCGGCGGGCGGAGCGTCGCTCGTTTTTTGCTCGTTCCGGCGCCGCGCGCGTAGGGTCGCGCGCATGGAGTGGCTCGAGTCGATGCACCGCATCCGCGCGCTCAAGCTGGAGCTCGCGCGGATGGATCCACGGCGGGGAATGCCGATCGCACCGCCGGCCGGGGCTCCCGAGGAGGCGATCGCCGGCGTCGAGCGGCGCCTCGGGATGGCGCTGCCGCCGAGCTATCGGGAGCTGCTCTCGCGGCACGACGGCTGGCCGCAGCTGTTCGCCGGCGCCAGCCTGCTCGGGGTGCGCGCGCTCGCGCGCGGCTCGTACATGGACGTCGGGCGGATGGTGCTCGAGCACTGCGAGGGCGAGGAGGTGCGCGGCGCGGGCGAGCGCGGCGGCGGGTCGGCGACCGTGCGCGGCCGCTATGGTGCGCGGAGCGCGCTCGTCCCGTTCGGCATCGACGCGGCGGCCGAGACGGTCTTCGCGTGGGATCCCGAGGCGAGGACGCCCGACGGAGAGCTCGAGATCATCCTCTGGACGAACGACGTCGGGCTGCGCCTGTCGGGCTTCCCGGAGCTCCTCGACATGGTGAAGGACATGCTCGCCGCGGAGCTCGACGATCGCCGGAGGCGCGCCGCCGCGCAGGTCGCGCAGCTCGAGCCCGCGGCGCTCGCGCGCGGCGCGGTCGCGTCGAGGAGCCGCGTGCGCGCGGTGGCGGTGCCGCTCACACCTGCACCTCGCCCGTTCATGCGGAGCGCGCTCACGGGCTGAGCGAGCCTCGCCTCCCGAGCCTCGCCGCTGCGATGCCCGCGTAAGGCTGCGTCCAGGGGACAGGGCGCGCGCTCGTGCGCGCTCGTTACAGGCCGCACTCTTTGCGCGCCTCGCCCGCGGGCTCCGATGAGGACGAGCCGGTTGTTTCCGCGCGCAGCGTGGGACGTGGTGTACTAGGCGGACCATGACGGATGCCCACCAGCAGCAGCGCTACCGGGTCATCGAGCGGCTAGCTTCGGGCGGCATGGCCGAGGTCTTCCTGGCGGAGAGCGCCGGGATCGAGGGGTTCAAGAAGCAGGTCGCGATCAAGCGCGTGCTCCCGCACCTCAGCGAGAAGAAGCGCTTCATCGCGATGTTCCTCGACGAAGCGCGGCTGTCGGCGCACCTCTCCCACTCCAACGTCGCGCAGGTGTTCGACATCGGCGTCGGCGACAACGCGTACTTCATCGTGATGGAGTACGTGGACGGCGCCGACCTGAAGGCGGTCCTCGAGTCGATGCGCAAGGCCGGCCGCACCCTCCCGGTCGAGTCCGCCGTGTTCATCACGGCGAAGCTCTGCGAGGGGCTCACGTACGCCCACGAGCTCAAGGCGGTCGACGGGCATCCGCTCAAGATCGTCCACCGGGACATGTCGCCTCCGAACGTGCTCATCACGAAGTACGGCGAGGTGAAGATCGTCGACTTCGGCCTCGCCAAGGCGACGAGCCAGCTCGAGAAGAGCGAGGCCGGGATCATCAAGGGCAAGTTCAGCTACCTCTCGCCCGAGGCCGCGCAGGGCCAGGAGGTCGATCACCGCACCGACATCTTCGCGCTCGGCGCGATCCTCTGGGAGATGCTCTCCGGGAAGCGGCTCTTCCTCGGCGACACCGACTACCAGACGGTGAAGCTCGTGCAGCAGGCGCAGATCCCACCGCTCTCCGAGAGCAACAAGGCGGTCCCCCCCGAGCTCGATCGCATCATCGCCCGCTCGCTGGCCCGCGATCCCGGGGAGCGTTATGACTCGGCGCGCGAGCTCGGCCGGGATCTCACGACCTTCCTGTACAGGTTCGGCAGGCCCGTCAGCGCCTACGACATCGCCGAGCACGTCCGCAGCGCCATGGCGCTCCGGAAGCGGGCTCCCACGTCGGACAAGGCGTCGTTCATCGACCGGCTCATCGAGGAGACGCTGCTCGAGTTCACGTCGCTCCCGGACGACAAGGCGGCGCCGAGCACCACGCGCCTGAACGAGCCGCTCAAGATCTCGGCCTTCGAGGACATCGGCAAGTGGGCCGACGAGATCAAGCTCTCGGCGCCGGGGGACAAGCTCTCGGCGCCGGGGGAGGACGTCATGCGGCGATCCCTCGCCACCGTGTCGGTCGAGGAGGGCAACCTCGCCGCGCTCGAGGAGACGGGGTTCGGCCTTCCGCTCGCCCCTTCCTCCGGCGTCCCCTCGTCCAGGCCAGCGGGTGCGCTGCTCGCGCCACCTGTGCCGGCGCATCCGCCGCTCGAGAGGCGAGCCGTGCCGACCCTGGCCTCCCCGCAGCCCATACCCGAGATGCAGCGCCCTGCGCCGCCCACGCCGGCGCCTGTCGCGCCGCTCGTGCCGGCCGCGCCGCGCGACCTGGAGCCGGAGCTGGCCCCTCCAGCCAGGACCGGGGGCGGCGCGGTGAAGGCCGTGCTGCTCGTCGCCGCGCTCGCCGCCCTCGCCGCAGGCGCGTGGTTCGGCGGCCTGATCCCGCACTGACCCGCCGGAGGGGGCGTGCTCCTTGCGGCGCCCACGGCCGGGCCATGGGTGCGCTGCGTGCTGCGCGGCGGCGAGGTGCCCAGCGCGCGAGCGCTCGGCGCATGTCAGCGCGCGTCAACACGCCGCCCTCGCGAGGCGCGCCGCACCGTGATCGGTGTCGTGGCGCGCTCTCTCGCCGGATGCGCTACTCGGTCCCCTCCTCCTCGTCGTCCTCCTCGTCGTCCTGCTCCTCGAGCTCCCTCTCGAGCTTCTCGATCTCCTCGTCCTCCGAGTCGTCCTGGGCAGGAGCGGCGCGCCCTTCCTGGAGCGCCTTCTGACGCGCCTTCTCCGCGGCGGCGCGGGCCTGGGCCACCTTCTGCAGGATCGCCGGCTTGGGCGCCATCATCAGCGTCATCGTGCGCTGCTCCATCATGGGGCGCACCTCGACGTTCGCGATCTCCTCGCAGTGCTGGACGATCCAGTCGAGCTGCTCCTGCGCCTTCTCCGGGTGGGTGATCTCGCGGCCGCGGAAGCGCACCGTGAACTTCACCTTGTGGCCTGCGCCGAGGAACCGGTGAGCAGCCCTGGTCTTGAACTCGAGATCGTGGTCGTCCGTCTTGGGACGGAGCTTGATCTCCTTGATCTCCACCACACTCTGCTTGCGCTTCGCCTCGCGGGCCTTCTTCTTCTCGTCGTACTTGTACTTGCCGAAGTCGAGGATCTTGCAGACCGGGGGATCCGCCTTCGGGTTGACCTCGACGAGGTCGAGCCCCTTCTCCTGTGCTCGGCGCAGCGCCTCGTGGGTCTGCATGATGCCGAGCATCTCGCCATCATCACCGATGACGCGGATCTCCGGGACGCGGATGCGCTGGTTGATGCGGATCTGCGGCCCCCGCTGGGCCTGCCGAGGGTCGAAGCGTCTCATCGCCATGTGATATTTCGCTGCCTCCTTGTGTTCTGTGCTCTTGAAAGCGACGGGCCGCCGCTTCGCGACCGAGCCCGGTCGTGGCGTCCATCACGACGACAATGTCGCCTGACTCTGCGCCGCAGGCAACGGCAGCAAGCAGGACGAGCGCTGCGGCGCATCGGCGCTCCGGGCCATGGCGCGCCGGGCTCGACGGAAGTGGGGAAGGGGCTGCCGGGCGAGAGAGGCCGGCCGGAGCGGCAGGTCACGAACCCGAGGCGCTCACGGCGAGCCAGGAGAGCTTCCGCGCTGCGGCTCGCCGGTCGGCGAGCGCCGCGAGCCGCAGCGCCCCGAGGGCCTCGTCGAGGTCGCGCGACCGGAGGGCGGCCGCGGCGTTCGCCGAAGGGCCATCCGGAGCGCTCGCCCGGACCAGCCCGATCCGGGCCGAGTCGTCGCAGTGGAAGGGGGGGTGAAGATCGACGAGGCGCCCGTTGACGTGGGCGCCGAGGATGGGGCGGTTCTTGGCGATGTCGTCGGCGAGAGCCTTGCGCACCGAGGTGCGGGCCGCCGGGGCGGCCAGGGCTGTCTGATCGAGGGCCATGAAACCTCGCAGGCTAGGTCTCCTGCTGATTTGTAGGCGCGGCCGGTTTCGAACCGGCGACCCCTACCGTGTCAAGGTAGTGCTCTACCACTGAGCTACGCGCCTATGTCCCGCCCGCTCGGCCAGAGGCCGACGAAACGGAGAGCGCCTCCTATCAAGGGGGGGGATGTCCGTCAAGCGATATGTTTTGTGGAGGCGCTTTTCTCGTGGCGGCCTGGTGCATGGCGACTGGTTCCTGGTGAAGGCTCCGGCGGCGGCCGTCCTCGCCCCGCCGCCTCGGTCGAGCGGCCGGTTCGCCGGACCGTCGATGCCGTCGATGAGTCGACGGGGCCCGGCGGCAGCCACAGGCCGGGGCGCGGCAGGCTTCCACGACGCGCTCGACGCGCCGGGCGAGCGACCGTCGGCAGCCGCGCGCGGCGGAAGCTCATTGCGCGGTGGGAGCGTGAATTCTCTGAGTTACGTCCGGACACTGAAGAACACCGACGATCGCGATCGCCGCGCTACTCCAGGCCGGCCGCTGCGCGGAGGCCGGTCGCGCTCGCGCTTGACCTCGCGTGCGGCTCGGGCGACGAACGATGGGATGGCAGGGCCTGACGGTCTAGGCTCGCCGCCGGATCCGGCGGCGGTGATCGCACATATCGAGGTGGCCGCGGGGAGCGCGCTGTTCGCCGCGCACGCGGCCGTGCCCGGCAATCTGCCGATCGAGCGCGCCGGGTGCGCCTCCGAGGCGATCCGCGGCGCCGCCGCGCGCACGCGCGCCGGGCAGCGCGCGAGCGTCGTGCTGGGCGCCCACGAGCTCGTCGGGGCGCTCGCCGCGCTCGGCGAGGCGGCGGCGGTGCGGACGCCGGTCACCGTGCACGTCATCGAGCGGCGCGGCGGGCTCGCCGTCGGGCGCGACGAGCTCGCCCCTGCGCTCGACGTCGGCGCGGGGGTGCTCGTGACCTGGAGCAGCCAGGAGGCGGCCGACATGACGCTCGTCGCGCGGCGCGCCGCCGAGGACAGCGAGACGCCGTTCCTGCACCTCGTCGACGCGCTGCCGTCGGACGTGTCGGCCCTCGGCGGGGCGCGCGAGCTCGCGGCGCGCTTCCTCGGCTCCGAGCGGAGCGCGCCGACCTTCACCGACGCGGCGCCGGGCGAGAGCGACGGCGACGGGGGGCCTCGCCCGCAGGGCCGCGGCGTCGTCCGGAAGCGGGCCGAGCGGGGCTTCTGCGCGCGCGTTCCGTTCGCGCTCGCCAGCGCGATGCGGGAGCTCTGCGAGCTGACCGGCAGGCCGCTCGGGGCGATCGAGCGCGTCGACACCGCGGACGCGGAGGAGATCCTGGTCGTCGTGGGCTGCGCGTTCCCGGCGGCCCGCGAGGTCGTGCGCAGCCTGCGGGCGCAGGGCCGCCGCGTCGGCCTCGTGGGCCTACGCGCGCTCCGCCCGTTCTTCGGCGCCGACGTGGTGAAGACGCTCGGGCGGGCCAAGGCCATCGTGGTCCTGGAGCCGCTCGACGTGCCGCTCGCGCCGTACGGGCCCGTCGCCGCCGGGGTGAAGGCGGCGTTCGCGGACGCGCTCACCTGGGCCCCGGGCTTCCCCAGCGTCGGGCGCATCCCGCCGATCCTCTCCGCGACGTTCGCGACGATCGACGGCACCATCACCGAGCGCGACGTGCGCCTCTCGCTCGCGGAGATCGCGAGCGGGGAGCGCGCTCGCCGGCACATCGTGTTCGGCAGCGACGGCTGACGCCGCGCGGCAGCGGACGAGCGGCAGGGGACGCAAGCGCGGAAAGGGCCGCCAGGCTGCATTCCCCGGACGCCCGGGTGAGCCTGCCCGCCTAGCTCCTTGCGCGACCCCTGGATCCTGGGTATGGAGGCGGGCCCCGGGGGGTTGGGAGAGGCCCGCAATTTGCGGGCGAGCCCGTCGGGGCCCGGAGACACGCGTCACCTTGGCAAGCTCAAACTGGTTCCAGCCGAACGCCGCCCCCGGGCGAGCGGGCAACGCGCCCGCGACGCCGGTCGAAGGTCAATCGCCGCCGTCCGGAGGGCAGGAGGCGCCGCCTTCTTCGCCGTTCGGCGGAGGGGCCTTCCAGTTCCTCATCCTGGCGCTGCCGCTGCTGCTCATCTTCGTGATGACGCGGAGCCAGAGCAAGAAGCAGAAGCAGATCGAGTCGAACCTGAAGGCGGGCGACCGGGTCGTCACGCAGTCCGGGCTCCTCGGCAGGATCATCGACATCAGCCCGAACTCCCCAAGGGTCAAGCTGGAGATCGCCCCCGGCGTGAACGTGCAGGTCCTGAAGAGCGCGATCCAGGGCCCCGATCCGGGCGAGGTCGCGGCGGCTGACGCCAAGGTCGCCGACGCGGCGAAGGAAAAGAAGTCGTAGGCCGGCGCTCGGCCCAACAGGAAGCTTTTTTACCGCCCCCGCGGCGCGACACTCCATGCTCCTAAACATCTTCCAGTACGGGTTCGCCGGCGTCGCCGGCCTGTGCCTCCTCGGCGCGTGGCTCAGCCGAGCGAAGCGCAGCGTCTTCGCCTGGGCGGCGCTCTCCGCCGGCGCCGCCGCGATCGCGGCCCACTACCACGTGTTCTGGGCCCTCGCGACGTTCGGCCTGATGGTGCCGTGGGCGCTGCTCTGCGCCGGGCCGTGGATCGATTTCGCGTGGCGGGCAAAGACGGGCTTCGTGCTGTTCCTGGCGCTCGGCTCGGCGCTCGCCATCTACCCGACCTACCACGACGAGCGGTACGGCCGCCCCGTCCACACCGGCCTCTCGTCGGAGGAGGTCGCGGAGCAGGAGACCCAGGCGAGGGCCGGCGAGCTCGGGTTCAGCCGCTTCCTGACGTCGAACATCCCGTTCCGCCTGGTGCGCGGGCTCGATCTGAAGGGCGGCCTCCGCCTCGTCTACACGGTCGACGTTGACGAGGCGATCAGCGACAAGCGCGATCGGTACTACGACGACCTGCGCGCGGCGCTCGCGAAGTCGTTCGGGTTCCACGAGGGCGACAAGCCGCCGACGATCGAGGAGATGCAGAAGCTCCAGACGAAGCTCCGCATCGAGAAGTCGCGCGAGCAGGCGGACACGATCGCGATTACGTTCAACGACCCGGCGGACTCCGAGAAGATCAACGACGAGTTCCTGGCGAAGTTCCTGCACGAGCTGCAGCTCCAGCGCTCGGCGGATCGCCGCGTCGCGAAGTTCCGGATCCGCGACGAGGTCTCGAGCCACATCCGTGAGCGGGCGGTGACGCAGGCCAAGGAGACGGTGCTCCGCCGCGTCGACGGGCTCGGCCTCAAGGAGGCGAGCGTCTCCACGCGCGACGAGGACGTCATCATCGAGGTCCCCGGCGACGACGAGAGCGCGTTCACCACGATCCGCGAGATCATCAGCCAGACCGCGCGGCTCGAGTTCAAGATGGTCGACGACGACCAGGACTTCTTCGAGCCGATCGCGAGGAGCGCCAAGGAGGAGGACCTCCCGAAGGGGCTGACGTTCTCGATCGAGAACGCGCCGGTCGGCCCAGGGAAGACGAAGCCGGTCCACTTCGCCCGGATGGTGCGTGCCGAGCACGAGGAGATGCGCGACACGCTGAAGCGGCTGCGCGAGTGGGTCGGGACGCTCCAGGTCCCGGCGGACAACGAGGTCGGCTTCGGCAAGCTGTACGAGTTCAACGAGGAGAAGGACGCCATCGAGGAGATCGGCTGGCGGACGTACTTCCTCTTCAGCAAGGCCGAGATCACCGGTGACATGGTGCGCGACGCGCAGGCGCTCCCGGATCAGAGCGACGGCGGCCTCGGCGGCTGGTACGTGTCGATGGATTTCACCCCGACCGGCGCCGACCGGTTCGAGGACATCACCGGCAGGAACGTCAAGCGGCGGTTCGCCATCATCCTCGACGAGAAGGTCGAGAGCGCGCCGGTCATCCAGACCAAGATCGGCGGCGGCCGCGCGCAGATCACGATGGGCTCGCAGAACCCCGATCAGCAGCTCCAGGACGCGCGCAAGCTCGAGCTGGTGCTCCGGTCGGGCGCGCTGCCGGCCCCGATCTCCCCCTCGAACGAGCAGCGCATCGGCCCGTCGCTGGGCAAGGACGCGATCCAGCAGAGCATGAAGGGGGCCATCGCGAGCGGCGTGCTCGTCGTCGTGTTCATGGTGGTGATCTACAGCCGCGCCGGGCTCATCGCGGACGTCGCCGTCATCTTCAACCTCATCCTGCAGGTCGCCGTCCTCGCGATGTTCGGGGCGTCGATGACGCTGCCCGGCATCGCCGGCCTGGTGCTCACCATGGGCATCGCGGTCGACGCCAACGTGTTGATCAACGAGCGCATCCGGGAGGAGCTGAGGAACGGCAAGAGCCCGCGCGCCGCGGTCGACATCGGTTACGACAAGGCGTTCAGCGCCATCCTCGACGGCCACGTGACCACGCTGATCTCGGGGCTCATCCTGGCGCAGTACGGCACCGGCCCCATCAAGGGCTTCGCGATCACGCTGATCGTCGGCATCGCGATCAGCCTGTTCACCGGGGTCGTCTGCACCCGCCTGATGTTCGACTGGGCGGTCCGCGGCCGAAAGATCAAGACGCTCTCGCTCGGCTGAGAACGAGGGCGCGCGAGCCGATCTCCGACCTTATGAGGGAGAACGCGCGAGCGGCTCTCCGATTGAGACACGACGATGGAACTCATCAAACCTGGCCGTCAGTTCGACTTCATGGGCAAGCGCTGGCTCTTCATCGGGCTCAGCGCGGTGCTGCTCATCCTGTCGATCATCTCGTTCATCGTGCCGGGGCCGAAGCTCGGGACCGATTTCAAGGGAGGCACCGAGGTCGAGGTCGCCTTCCGGGCTCCGGTCTCGAGCGCCGAGGTCCGCGAGGCCGTCACCAAGGCGGGCTTCGACGCCCCGGACGTCGTGTCCGTCGCGGATCAGACCAACCCGAACCGCTACCTCATCCGGGTCCACGAGGTCTCCACCCTGTCGGAGCAGCAGAAGGCCGCGGTGCGCGACCGGATGTGCCTGCCGCCGGAGAACGGCTCCGTCCCCGAGGACCGCTGCCCGCCCGCCGTGCGCGCCACCGAGGTCAAGTTCAGCCCCGGCGGCGACAAGATCTCGACGCGCTACGACACCGCGCCCGACCTGGAGGGGATCAGGAAGCAGCTCGAGGGCATCGAGGGGGTCGAGCTCAGGGCCGGCGCGAACAACCCGCTCATCGTGAGCGAGCGCGACCACAAGGTCGAGCTCCACCTGAAGTCGAAGGGCGACCAGCTGATGGATGGCCTCCGGCAGCACCTCGGCGCGGACAAGGTGCCCGAGCAGGCGCTCCGGGTCGAGTGGATCGGCCCGAAGGCCGGCGCGCAGCTGCGCGACGCGGCCATCAAGAGCGTCGCCATCACGATCTTCTTCATCATGGCGTACATCGCGTTCCGGTTCGACATCCGGTTCGCGCCCGGCGGCATCGTCGCGCTCGTGCACGACGTCGGCATCGCGCTCGGCGCGATGGTGATCACGCAGCGGGAGATCACCCTCTCCACGGTCGCCGCGCTGCTCACGATCGTCGGCTACTCGATCACGGACACGGTCGTCGTCTACGACCGGATCCGCGAGAACCTGGGGAAGCACCGCGACATGAGCTTCGCCGCCGTCATCAACTTCTCGCTCTCCGAGATGCTCGGGCGCACGATCCTCGTGTCGATGACGACGCTGCTGTCGCTCGTCATGTTCCTCTTCTATGGCACGGGCGTCATCAAGGACTTCGCGTTCACGCTCGTCGTCGGGATCGCCGTCGGCACGTACTCGTCGATCTACGTCGCGGCGCCGCTCACCGAGTGGATCGACCGCCGGTTCTTCGGCGCGAACCCGGGCAAGCGCAGGAAGGTCAGCCGCGTCCGCACGCAGAAGCGCGCCGACGCGGTCGTCTGAGCGCCTCGCCGTGGCCGCGCGTGGCCGCGCGGCCTGAACCGCCCCAGGCCATGGACGCACCCACCCCGTCGGTGTACCCGCTTCTCTGATGAGCACCGCCACGGAGGCCTGGAGGGAGCTCCCCGAGCGCGAGGCGCCGGCCTCGCCCGCGGCCGGGGGCGCCGCGCCCGTCGCGGATCCGGGCGAGGCGCCCGCCGAGGCGCTCGTGATGGCGCGCCAGCTGGGGCTGTCGATCACGGTAGCGGACATCCTGCACCGGGCCGGCTGGGCGCCTGACGACGCGACCCGGCGCTTCCTCGACCCGCGGCTCTCGCACCTCACGTCGCCCGACGCGATGGCCGATCGCGAGGCGAGCGCGGAGCGGATCGCGCGCGCCGTGCGCGCCGGCGAGCGGATCGCCGTCTTCGGCGACTACGACTGCGACGGGATCACCGCGACCGCCATCATGACCGGCGGGCTGCGCGCCCTCTCGGGACAGGTGGTGCCGCTCCTCGCGACGCGCACCGAAGGCAGCTACGGCCTCTCGGCGCCCGCGCTGGAGCGCGTGATGCGCGCCGGTCCCACGCTGCTCGTCACGTGCGACTGCGGATCCAGCGATCACGAGCGGCTGGCCGCGGCCCGCGCGGCCGGCATCGACTGCGTCGTCATCGATCACCACCTCGTGCCGGCCGAGCCGCTCCCCGCGATCGCCTTCCTGAACCCGCACCGCGCCGATTGCGGCTTCCCGTACAAGGGGCTCGCCTCCTGCGGGCTCGCGCTCTCGCTCCTGGCCGCCGTGCGCAAGAAGCTCGGCTCGTCGCTCGATCTCCGCCCCTACCTCGACCTCGTGGCGATCGGCACGGTCGCCGACGTCGCTCCGCTGACCGGCGACAACCGCGCGCTCGTGCGGGCCGGCCTTGGCGTGCTCCAGACCGGGCCCCGTCCAGGGCTCCGCGCGCTCGCGGCGCTCGCCAACCTCGATCTCGGGCGCGGCGCGTCCGCTGAGGACGTCGCCTTCCGGATCGCGCCCCGCCTCAACGCGCCCGGTCGGCTCGGCGATCCCGACATCTCCCTGGAGCTCCTGCTCGCGCACGACGGCGTGACCGCCTCCGCGCTCGCCGCCACGGTGGAGCAGGCGCAGATGAAGCGGCGCGCGATCCAGGACGAGATGCTGACCTCCGCGCTCGCCGAGATCGAGCGCGCCGGGTTCGATCGGGATCCTGCGATCGTCATCGCGCGGCAGGGCTTCCACCCCGGCGTGGTCGGCATCGTCGCCGGCAGGATCACGGGCCGCTACGGCAAGCCGACGATCGTGATCGCGCTCGAGGGCGCGAAGGGGCGCGGCTCGGTGCGCGGTCCAGCGGGCGCGCGACTCCACGACGCGCTCACCCGGTGCCGCGCCGAGCTCGTCGGCTTCGGCGGCCATCAGGCCGCGGCCGGCGTCGAGGTGCGCGCCGATCGCGTCGAGGCGCTCCGGGCGGCGTGGTGCGACGCCTTCCGCGAGCAGGACCTCCCGGCCGCCGCGGCGGTCGCGGCCGCCCACGTCCGGCTCGACGATCGCGACGATCCGGCGGCCGTGGCGCGCGATCTCGAGCGGCTCGAGCCGTGCGGCGAGGGCAACCGCCCGTCGTACGTCCTCGTGGCGGGCGCGGCCGTGCGCTCCGCGAGGAACCTGAAGGGCCACCTCAAGCTGGAGCTCACGTTCGCCCGCCGCGAGATCTCGTGCTTCGGGTTCGAGCTGGGCGAGCTCGCGCCGCGGTTCACCGGCAAGCGCGTCGACGTGGTGGGCCGCCTCCGGCGCGACGCCTGGCGCGGCGGGGACGCCGTCGAGATCAGGATCGAGCACGTCGCCGCGTCCGCCTGAGCGTTCGCGGCGGGCCTCCGCGGCGTGCTAGCGTGAACGCGTGGCTGAGCCGCTGATCCGGTTCTCGCGTGTGCGCAAGGCCTTCGGTCCGAAGGTCATCTACCGCGACCTGAACCTCGAAGTGTACCCGGGCGAGACGCTCACCATCATGGGCGGCTCGGGCGTCGGCAAGAGCGTCATGCTCAAGCTGCTCATCCGTCTGCTCGACGCTGACGGTGGATCTATCCAGTTTCACGGTGAGGAGATCACGCGCGTGAGCGAGTCGCGCATCGCCGGGGTGCGCCAGCGCATCGCGATGCTCTTCCAGGGCGGCGCCCTGTTCGACTCGATCTCGGTCGGTGAGAACGTCGCTTACGGCCTGCACGAGCACTACCGCAAGGAGATGACCGAGGCGCAGATCGCGGATCGGGTCAACTGGGCGCTGTCGCTCGTCGGCCTGCCGGGCATCGAGCAGATGCGCCCGGGGGACCTGTCCGGCGGCATGAAGAAGCGCGTCGGCCTCGCGCGCGCCATCGCGGTGCAGCCCGAGGTGCTGCTCTACGACGAGCCGACGACCGGCCTCGATCCGATCAACACCGAGCGCATCAACCACCTCATCAAGGGGCTGAAACAGGCGCTCAACGTGACGAGCATCGTGGTGACACACGACATGAAGAGCGCGTTCTCGATCTCGGATCGGATGGCGATGATCTTCCGCGGCGAGGTCATCGCGACCGGCACCCCGGACGAGTTCCGGGCGTCCACCGATCCGCATGTCGCCGATTTCATTACCGGGACCGCTCCGGTGAATGAGGACGTCCAGACGCTTCTCGGTGCGTGACGATCCCCCCGAGATCGCGCAAGATGCCCTTCTGCATGGGCAGAGCGCGCGATCTGAAGGTCGGACTCTTTGTGCTGGCGGGCCTTGTGCTCTCCGCCGTCGTCATTTTCCTGATAGGCGACGAGCGGCGGCTCTTCGACTCCTCCGTCGGCTTCACGACGAACTTCGCCGACGTCCAGGGGCTGAAGCCGGGCGCGCCCATCCGCATGGGGGGCATCGACATCGGTCACGTCGCCGAGGTCGGTTACGGCCCTGATCCGAAGGACACCAAGATCTATGTGAAGCTCGAGATCGTCGAGAGCGAGGCGAGCCGGATCAAGACGGACAGCGTCGCCCAGATCGCGAACAAGGGCCTGCTCGGCGACAAGATGCTGGAGCTCACGAAGGGGCAGAGCCCGGACTCGGTGCCGCCCGGCGGCCACATCCCCGGCGAGGTGCCGACCGACGTGATGGGGAAGGTGACCGGAATGGCCGAGAAGGCCGAGGCGACGCTCGACAACATCCAGAAGGTCTCGGAGAACATCGCCGACGAGAAGCTGCAAAGGGACCTCCGCGAGACGGTCGCCTCGGCGAACACGCTGATGAAGCAGGTGACCGAGGGGGAAGGCTACCCGCACCGCTTCCTGACCGATCCCGAGGAGGCCGAGCGCATCTCGCGCACCGTGCAGAGCCTCGATCGTCTCAGCACGGAGCTCGCGAGCGCGGTGCGCGAGGTGCGGGGGGTCGTCTCGCGGGTCAAGGAGGGGCCGGGGTTCGCGCACGACGTCATCTACGGCGACGGCCCGCAGAAGCAGATTCAGCAGTTCGGGAGCGCGGCGGACGAGGTCGCCATGACGCTGCGGGGCATCCGCGAGAGCGACAGCCTCGCGCACGACGCGCTCTATGGCGGCAAGGGCGACGGCGCCGAGGCGCTCGCCAACGTGACGGCGATGACCGGCGATCTGCGGGCGATCGTGCACGACATGAGGGCGGGCAAGGGGACCCTCGGCGCCCTGCTGATCGATCCGTCGATCTACGAGGACATGAAGAGCCTCCTCGGAAACGTGCAGCGCAACGACGTGCTCCGCGCGCTCGTGCGCTACTCGATCAAGCAGGACGAGCAGAAGCCCGCGGTCCAGGTCGGCGGCGCCACGCCGTCGCCCTAGCGGCACATCCGAGCCGCCCGCGCAAGCGCCGGAGCGGTAGCGCCTTGCGTTATCTCGGGCCGCCCTTTCTTCCTCAGTGTCTCGATGCCCAGGAAGCTCGCTGACCGTCTGTCGGCCGTCGCGCCCAGTGCAACGCTCGCCATGGCGGCGAGGGCCGCGCGCCTCCGCGCCGACGGGCACAATGTCTTCTCCTTCGGCGTGGGCGAGCCTGACTTCGACACGCCGGAGCACATCCGTATCGCGGCGAAGGCGGCGCTGGACGCCGGCGCCACCCACTACACGGCCGTGTCCGGCACCTCCGAGCTGAAGTCGGCGATCTGCGCCGCGACCGAGCAGCACCGCGGCTGGCGGCCGCTGCCGAGCCAGGTCACCGTGAGCTGCGGCGCGAAGCACGCGTTGTTCAACCTCGCGACCGCGCTCTTCGAGCCGGGAGACGAGGTCGTCATCCCCGCGCCCTACTGGGTGAGCTACCCGGAGCAGGTGCGCCTCGTCGGCGCCACGCCGGTCATCGTCGACACGACCGAGGAGATGGGGTTCCGCCTTACGGCGGACGCGCTTCAGGGCGCGCTCTCTCCGCGGGTGAAGGCGATCATCCTGTGCACGCCCTCCAACCCGACCGGCTCGGCGTATGCGGAAGAGCACCTGCTCCCGCTCTTGGGCGTGCTGCGGCGCCATGACTGCTGGATCGTCGTCGACGAGATCTATGCCGATCTCACCTACGACGGGTTCCGGCACGCGTCGCTCCCGGCGCTCGCGGAGGACCTCGCGCCGCGGGTGATCGTCGTCGACGGGGTCAGCAAGACCTTCGCCATGACGGGCTGGCGGATCGGCTGGAGCATCGCGCCGGCCGAGGTCGCGAGGGCGCTCGACGTGGTCCAGGGTCAGAGCACCACGAACGCGGCGGCCGTCTCCCAGGCGGCCGCTGTCGCCGCCCTGAACGGGCCCCGCGACGCGGTGTTCGCGATGCGCGCGGCGTTCGCCCGGCGGCGCGCGCTGATGGTCGAGGGGCTCAACGCCGTGCCGGGGGTGCGCTGCAGGATGCCGGAAGGCGCGTTCTACGCGTTCGCCGACGTGCGCGGGCTCTGCGGGCGCGCTTTCCAGGGGACGACGCTCGCGAGCGACGAGGACGTGGCGACGTGGATGCTCGAGCAGGCGCACGTCGCCGTGGTCGCCGGCACCCCCTTCGGCGCGCCTGGGTACCTTCGCTTCTCGTATGCCTGCGATGAGGACCACATCGAGGCAGGCCTCGCCGCGCTCCGGCGCGCCGTCGCGACGCTCGATTGACCGCGTCGCTGCGCCGGTGCCCACGCGCGCGCTCGAAGAGCAGCGGCGCCCGTCCCCGCTCGCCCGACCGCGACGCCGCGCGGACGCGGCGGCCCGCCTGGCTCCGTGCCCCGGTCGCTCACGGGCGCCGCGCAGCCGGCGCGCGCGGGCCCCGTGGCCGGCTCGCTGGCCGGAGCCGCCAAGACGCGCCTTCATCGGCGACCCGTCGGTTTCGGGCCTGCCCCACGGGCCGCCGGCTCCGAGTTTGACTGAGCGCCGCGAAGAAGTTCGACATCGCCAGCGAGTTCTTCTTGTCGAACGCCGATGTTTGGGTTAAAAGCGCCACGTCTTTCCGAAACGGCCGGGTGACAACCGGCTGGCATCGGGCGCATAACTCAGCGGTAGAGTGCGTCCTTCACACGGACGAAGTCGCAGGTTCAAGTCCTGCTGCGCCCACCCCGATTCGCTCCCCTGGTGAGCTGGTTCCACGCGTCGAGCTATCTGCGTGGCCGTGCCGCTCCCAGCGGATCGCGAGCGGCTGCTTCGGAGCATCGAGCCGCCCACGAGGCCGTGCTGGGATCCCGATGCGTGCCGGCAGCGCTGCGGGCAGGGCGGAAGGCCGGTCGCCGCCGTCACGTCGAGGCGCGACAGCGGCGATGCAAGGGAACAGGCCGCTCCGGGGCCGGCGAGACGAAGGCGGTCAGCGAGCAGCGCTCGCGGCGGGCGGCGCTGCCGCCGCCTTGTCGTTCTTGCGCTTCGCGATGACGCTGGCCGTCGCGCGAAGCTCCTTCTGGAGGGGGCCGCACCTGAGGCACTTGCGCGTCCGATGGCCCCGGCATGGCTGGGGGGTGCTCAGCGCCTTGATGTAATGGAGCGCGCGGACATCGCCCTCCTCGCGCGCCCTGGCGAGCATCGCCTTGGTGGGGCATTCCGTGAGGCGGCGCAGATCGTCGGCGACGAGCAGCGCCGGCGACGCGAGCTGCCGCACGCTGCTCTCCATCAGCCGTGTGCTCGCGTGGTCCCTGGGCCAATCGCCGAACTTCGGCGCGGTCACCACCTCGTAGAGCAGGTCGGGACCGCGGCTCCCCATGTGCTTGGCCATCAGATCGAACGCCGTGAGGGCGAGGTCCGGGATGCCGTTCGCTGCCCTCAGGATGATCTGCTTGAGCTCGTCGTTCCCGGCCTCCTCGGGAGCGACCTCGAACAGCCGCTGCGCCGTGAGCAGCGCGGCCGCCATCGCCTTCTCGCGGCCCTGCGCGACCGCGAGCGCCCGGAGGACCGCAGGGTCTTCCGGATACCGCTGCGCGAGCGAGCCGAGCGCTGCGCTCCCCGCGGCCTGGGCGCTCTCGAGCTCCGCGGGCTGAGCGCGGGCAGGCGGCGCCTTCGCCGGGGCCTCGGGCTCCGCGGGCGCGAGCGCCGGCGCCGGCTCGGGGGCCGGCGCGCTGCTGCTCTCGCGGCCGCTGCTGCTGGGCGCGACGGCCGGCGAAGGGCTCGGCGAGGCGCTGGCGCCCTCCTCGAGCGCCGCCACGGCCGTCGGATCGCGCAGCGCGACCGCGCCGCAGACGAGCCCGGTCGCTGCCAGCAGGCCCAGCGCGGCCAGCGTGGCGGCCGCCTTCGAGCGGCCCAGCCCTGATTCACCGACGTGACTCACCGAGCCGCTCATCGCAGCTGCCTCTCCCGCGGAGGACCCGCGGCCTGGTCATCAACCGTAGGGATCGTCGTTCTTCGGCGGCTTCGGCGCGGCCGGTCTGGGCCTGGGCGCCGCCGGCTTGGGCGCCGCGGGCGCCGCCGTCGCCTTGGGCGCCGCGGGCTCTGGCGCCGGGGGGGTCGCAGCAGGCTCCGCCGTCGCCTTGGGCGCCGCGGGCTCCGCCGTCGCCGGGGCCGCAGGCTCGGCCGTCGCCGGGGCCGCAGGCTCCGCCGTCGCCCCGAGGGGCGCGGTGGCGCTCGCCGCCGGCGCCGCCGGCGCTTCGGCGGTCGTCGTGGGCGCCGCCGTCGCGGCGGGCGCAGCCTTGTCCGTCGCTGCGGGGACGACCTCCGTCGGCTGAGGCTTCTCCGCGGGAGCCGCAGGCTTCTCCGCCGGAGCTGCAGGCTTCGCCGCGGGCTGCTCCGGCGCGGCCGGCGGGGTCGCGGCGGGCTTGTCACTCTGCCCGAAGACGAGCCAGAGCGCGCCGCAGAGCGCCGCCGCGACCAGCAGGATCGTGAGCAGCCGCCCGGTGCCGCTGCTCTCCTCTTCCTGTGCGAGCGCAGCCTGGGCCGCGGGGGCGCCCTTGGCCGTGGCCGCCTTCTCTTCCTTGGGCTTGGCGGCCGCTGGCTTCGCCTTCGCCTGATCGTCGGCCGCCTTTACGTCCTGGCGCGCAGGCTTGCCGTGCAGATCGTCCGCCGGCGCCCGGTCCGCGACCTCGGCCGGCCTCCTGGCTGCGGCCGCCTTCGCTGGTCTCGCCTCGGCCGCGGGCGCATCGTCCCGCGCCTCCCGCTCGTTCGCCAGCTGAGCGACCGCCGGGACCGGTATCGCCGCCGGCTCGGCCAGCGGCCTGACGTGCTCCTCTTTCGGCGCCGGAGCGGGCTCGGCCTTCTTCGGCGGGGCGGCCATGAGCGGCTCCTTGGACGGGCCGATCTCGTCCAGCGAGCCGCCGGCGTCGGCGAGCGCTTGCTTCAGCAGCTCGGCCGCCTGCTTCATCATCGTCCGCTCGTCGGGCGGCGGCATCTCCTTCTCGGGGTTCGTCTGCGGGAAGAAGCCGCCGCCCTCCGCGACGTCGGCCTTCTTCGCCTCGCCCTTGCCCGCGTCGCCCTTCGCCCCGATCGAGCCGAGCCCCAGCATCGTCGATGCCCGCTTCACCTGCGCCTGCGCTGCCTTGGCGGCCGCGGGCTCGGCCTGCGGCGCGCTCGCGGTCGCCGACGGGGCCGTGATCTCCTGCACGTCGTCGCCCA
Organism: Sorangium sp. So ce281; assembly: GCF_051527395.1. Lineage (NCBI taxonomy): Bacteria > Pseudomonadati > Myxococcota > Polyangiales > Polyangiaceae > Sorangium > Sorangium sp. So ce281. The sequence goes on along the minus strand of NZ_CP150322.1, from coordinate 5,924,780 downwards.
GATCCCCGCGGTCGGTGATGCCGGCCTCGAACGCCGACCCGGCGCCCGCTTGCGCGTCGACGAGCCGGGTGATCACGGCCTTGGATTTCTCGTCGATCTTGATGAACTTCACGCCCATGCCCGCCGGGTGCGCGTCGCTCCCCTGCGCGGGCTCGCGCTTCCACACGACGCGGCCGACGCCGGCGATCACGGCTTGCTCGTCCTGCAGACGGATCTCGAACTTGAGCAGCGTGCCAGCGGGGAAGGGCGACGGCGTCTTGATGAAGATGCCGCCACGGCTCACGTCATGCGAGTGGTGCTCGATGAACTCGTCGACCGTGGCGCTCTTGTAGCGGACGGTCATCTGCAGCACTCTTGCTCGCGGATCTTTGCGTGTGTCCTGGGCCATCAGGGTAGAACTCCCGTCTACTTCGCGACTCGCTCCAGCGGATGTGGTCCGCATGTTACCCAAGGTTCGCCGCGAAGCCCAAAGGCTAACACGTGACGGCCGCTTTACCGAACGCAGCCATGGGCGACCGGGCGAGCATGCTGTTCGCCCGGCGCGCGTCACCGCGCCCGCGCCCCTGCGCCGCAGGGCATGGCGAACCGAGCGTGTGCGCGCGTCTCTCGTGATATGTTCGCGTCGACTGGAGAATGCGCCAGGATGGCTGTCCGGGACCACTTTCGCGTTCACGCGAGGCGACGCGTCGATCTTGGGGCGACGCTGCGCGATCGCCAGTCGATCGAGGAGCACGGCGTTCGCATCCGCGATCTGGGGCTGGGCGGCGCCGGCATCGAGCTGTCCGAGGCCCAGCTCGCGTCGGAGCTCCTGGATCCCGAGGCGTCGGTGACGCTCGAGGTCACCGCCCCGAACCTGTGGGATCCGCTGAGCCTCCGCGGTCGTATCGCCTGGATCCGCCGTGGTGCGGCGGGCCGGCCGGCGCGAGCGGGCGTTCGCTTCGAGCACCACGACGCCGGGTCCCTCTACGGCCTCTACCAGCTGCTCGGCACCGAACACTTCGAGCTTTAGCACGGGGGGCGCCCGCTTCGGATACGGGCCCATCTCGGCGCTTTCGGTGCTCGGCGTGCGTGAGTACGCCTGCGCGCCGAAAACGCCGATCTGGGCCCGTCTCCTGTGCGGGCGCCCCCCGCGCTGCGGCGGGAACGGGGAGGAGGGGCTCGGCTGTGCGGGAGAGGGCGCTAGAAGGCGAACACGGGGCTGACGGTGGGGGCCAGGACGAGGCCGAGCGTTGGCCACATCAGCATCACCTTCATCTCGGCAGACACTCCGAAGTTCTGGGTGATGCCATAGACCACACCGGCGCCCAGCGCCGAGAAGTTCCGCCCGGTGATCTGGTAGGCATCGAGATTCTCGACGTAGCGGGTGTTCGCCGGACACCGGTTGCTGCTGCTGGTGCGCAGAAGATCCCCATCCTCGGTGCGGCGATCGCACACATCCACGGGCACCGAGGCGTTCACCTGGGCCAGCCCGATCGGCGAGGCGAAGGCATAGGGGCGGAACCCGCCCTTCTCGACAATCCGATCCCCCAGGAGGAAATACGTGGCGCGGAGCTCCGCATGCAGAGGCAGGAAGCTGAGCGCCTGGAGATGCGGGTTCTGCAGGTCATTGCCCGCCTCGTCCGTCCACAGGTTCGGCTGGTTCTTGGAAGACGGTGAGCCGCCGAACGCGAATCCGACCCGCACGCCGAGGAGCAGCGACAGGTCCGAGAACAGCTGCCGATCGTACGACAGCATCACCCGCCACCCAGCGAGGCTCAGGCCGCCCTTGACCCCGTTCGTTCCCTCCAGATCCACGGGCTCGCCGTAGAACTGCCGGCCGTCGCCGCCCGGATAGAAGCAGGCGTAGGCGGCGTCGCTGCCCGAGCAGACGAAATCCGTACTGCGCACCAGGAGCAGGTCGAGCTGGCCGGAGACGCCGACCACGTTGCGGTTGCCCTTGCCCTTGCCCTTCGACGCTCCGCCGCCCTCGTCGCTCCCCTGCTCGCAGGTCCCGTTCACGCAGGCGAGCCCCGACTGGCACTCCTCGGTCGCCTCGCAGGCCGAACCCCAGGTCTTGTCCCCGCGGGTGCCGCCGGCCTCGGGGCAGCCAGGCAGGCCTGGCGGGCAATCCTCCTTCGCGGCGCACCGCTTCGGCGGCTCCTGGCCAGGCAGCGACGGCTCCTGCTCGATCTCGTTCTTGATCGGCACCCGGTGAGGCGCCTGCATCGAACCGGCGGTGCCCACCGGATCGCCCGCCTCGTCCCTCAGGATGACGAAATACCGGAGTTCGCCGGTCGTCGTGACATCCTCGCAGGGGATCTCCACCCCGAAGCCGCGCTCGATACGCCTCATCTCGAGCGACTTCCACTTGGGCGAGCCGAACGGCTTGTAGCGGACCGTCGCCTTGGACGCGTCGATCTCCTCCGGGATCTCGACATAGACGGGCACCGGCGTGTTCACCGCCTGCTCCGCCACCGGCGTGTGGGGAATGTCGCCCGCCGCGGCCTTCGTGGCCTTGCCGCCGCCGTCGCGAGGCGCCTTCCCGGCGGCCTGCGCCTCCTTCTGGGCCTCCTTGAACGCCTGGGCCAGCTCGGTCGTCGTCAGCGCGTCGATGAGCGCCGCCTTCGGATCGGCCTGGAGCGCCAGCACGAACTCGGCCTTGGCCTGCTGGAGCTTGTTGCCGCCGCCGTACACCGTGCCGAGCGCGATGTGCAGCTTGCCGACCACCGGCTTCGAGCAGGCGTTCTTGTCGCACTTCTTCAGGGCGTCTTTGAGCTTCTTCTCCGCCTTGTCGAACTCGACAGAGAGGTAGTCATCGTCCATCGCCTGGTTGTGCAGCTTCATCGCCTCCGCGTCCTTTGCGCCGGCGGCGCCGGCGACCGCCGGCGCGCCGAGGACCCACAGCGAAGTCAGTGCAGACGCGAGACGAGCGCGGCGTGAACGACGGAAAAACACGGGTTCAGACCTCCAGGGTGTGCTGGGGAGGAGCTCTTGCTTTCAGGGGGAGGGGGCCGGGCCCGGCCCCCTGGACTGCGCGGCCGAGAGCGACCGTACCCCGACACGCCAGGCGGTGCTCCCGCGACGGCTGGACTACGGCGCGCCCTCCGTGCGGACGAACTGCACGCGCCGGTTCAGGGCACGGTTCTGGTCGGACGTGTTCGGCACGATCGGCTGCTCCATGCCGTACCCCTTCGATGTCAGCCGGGCCTCGTCGATGCCCTTGGCCACCAGGTACTTCTTCACCGAGGCCGCACGCCGATCCGACAGCTTCTTGTTGTAAGCCGCGGCGCCCTTGTTGTCCGTGTGCCCCTGGATCTCGATCTTGATCTTCGGGTTCTGCTGGAGGACCTCCACCACGGCGTCGAGGATCGGGAAGCTCTCGGGCCGGATCTTGTCCTTGTCGAACTCGAAGTGGATCTGCTGCGTGATCTTGATCTCCTTCTCGGTGACGATGACAAGGCTCGGCTTCTTCGGGCAGCCCGGCTTGTCGCCGCCGACCACGCCCGGCTCGTTCGGGCACTGGTCCTCGAGATCGACCACGGTGTCCTGATCGTTGTCCGGCTCGGGGCAGCCGTCGGCGTCCTCGTAGCCGTCCGGATCCTCCGGGTCGTTCGCACAGCTCTTGCCCGTGCTGTCCTTGTCGTTCGCGTCGAGGATCGTGTCGAGGTCGTTGTCGAGCTCGGGGCAGCCGTCCTCGTCGAGGTAGCCGTCCTTGTCCTCGGGCAGGAGCACGCAGCTGTCCTTGCTGTCCGTCAGGCCGTCGCCGTCCGTGTCCGGATCGTCCGGGCAGCCGTCATCGTCCTGGAAGCCGTTCCAGGTCTCGGCGTCGCACGGGCACTTCTTGTCCTCCGGATCGAGCAGCCCGTCGCCGTCGCAGTCTCCGGGCTTGGGCGGCGGCGCCTCCTCGACGAACCCGCGCTCGGCGCACTTCTGCGGCGGCGAGAGGTCGTACGCGGCGTGCGTGTTCGCCTTCGCGATGTCGAGGTGCTCCTTGGCCCGGACGAAGAAGCCCTGATCGAGCTCGACCGAGGCGAACGACAGGTGCGACTTCGCCATCGCCAGCTCGCGCGGCGCGCAGCGGAGCGCGCCGTTGCGCTCCGCCTGCTTCGCGATGGTGGTCAGCGCCTCGATGTCGCCGCGCATGACCGGCACCTGCGTGCACGAGAAGGCGGCCCCGGCGATCGCCACGACAGCGACGGCGCCTGCGCGACGGGCGCGGCGGGAACTGCGGCGCGTCATTCCAATGCTCATCGACCCGCGCCCTCGTGCGCCTGTTTCGCTAGGGTGATCGCCTTGTCCGCGTACTCCTCTGCGACGTCGGCGAAGTCGATCGCGTCGCCGTAGTCGGCGGCCGCGGCCTCTTCCCGAGCCTTCCAGAGGTGCTCGCGCGCGGTGTAGTACTCGTACGGCGCGTACTTCTCTGCGCCGAGCGCCTCGGCCGTCTCGAGCTTGCTCGAGGCCGAGTTCGCGGTGAACGCGTAGAGGGTACCGCCGCAGCCGCCCGTGAGAGCCGCCGCGACCACCATGCCCGCGCCTGAAATCCAAGTCCTGAATCGCCGCCCGTGCGTCGTCACGATCGCGTTCTTTCTGGAGCGGGCACCTAAGACCGTCTGCCCGGCCGTCGCGACGCTATCAAGGCCGCTCGGCGCGCGTCAACCGTCGGGCAAGGGAAAGGTCAGGTCAGAGCTTCCGGTAGACGCCGACGACCACGCCGAGGAGCATCGCGGGCTTGAAGTCGCTCGCCCGGACCAGGATCGGCGCCATCGCCGCGTTCGCCGGCTGGAAGCGCACGTAGTCCTTCTCGGGGAAGAAGTACTTCACGGTCGCCTCGTCGCCGATCAGCGCCACCACGATGTCGCCGCGCTGCGCGGTGAGCTGCCGGCGCACGAAGATGTAGTCGCCGCTGAAGATGCCCGCCTCGATCATCGAGTCGCCGGTGACGCGCAGGCCGAACACCTCGCGCCCGCCGCGCACGAGCGTGCGCTCGATCCGGACCGTATCGAGGACGTGCTCCTCGGCGAGGATCGGCAGGCCCGCGGCGATCCGGCCGACGACCGCGATCTCGACGAGGTCGTCCTCCTGGTCGTTCGCAGGGGCGTCGTTCCCACCGTTCACGAGCGCGCCGCGAAGATCGGCGCCGCCGCCGGCGCCCGCGCCGTCGAGATCGCGCGGGCGGAGCGCGCGCGACTTCATGTCCTCGCGCGTGAGGTAGCCCTTGCGTTCGAGCGCCCGGAGGTGATCGTTCACCCCGTTCGTCGAGCGAATCCCCATATGCGCGCCGATCTCGCGCAGCGTCGGCGGGTAGCCGCGCTCGCTGATCGACTGCCGGATATAGTGAAGCACCTGCTGTTGTCGCTCGGTGAGCCCCTGCATCGGGCGGAACCTACTGAACGGTTGGGTAGATGTCAAAAAAGTGTGGAGGCCCCTCTACAAGGCCTCGATTTTACTGCGATTTTCTGGATGCCAGCGGCGCTCGCACGTCCGCCCGCTTCCCGCCGCGCCGCGCCGTGAGCCGCGTCGAGCGTACAGGGTGAACCGAAGGGCAGGGCGCCGTTGTGGTCAGGGCTGCTTCGGGCCGCTGTTCCGTGAGCTCACCGCCTGGCGGGGCTCGAGCATCGTCCGGATCTCTTCGCCGTCGGCGGCCGCCGCGAACGCCTCCTCCAGCGTGATCATCCGGCGCTGGTAGAGGGACACGAGCGACTGGGCCATCGTCTGCATGCCGCTGCCGGCCTGGCCCACCTGCATCTGCGAGTAGATCTGGTGGAGCTTGTCCTCGCGGATGAGGTTCCGGATCGCCGCGTTCGGGATCATGACCTCCATCGCCATGACGCGCCCCGGGCCGTTCGCGCGCGGCAGGAGGAGCTGCGTCATCACGGCGACGAGCGTGAACGAGAGCTGCTGGCGCACCTGCGACTGCTGGTGCGGCGGGAAGACGTCGATGATGCGGTTGATCGTCGAGATCGCCGAGTTCGTGTGGAGCGTGGCGAAGACGAGGTGGCCGGTCTCGGCGATCGTCAGCGCCGACTCGACGGTCTCGAGATCGCGCATCTCACCGACGAGCACGACGTCCGGATCCTGACGCAGGGCGTACCGCAGGGCGTCCTTGAACGACGCGGTGTCGGAGCCGATCTCGCGCTGGTTCACGAGCGACAGCTTGTGCGGGTGCAGGTACTCGATCGGATCCTCGATCGTGAGGATGTGCAGCCGCTGCTCCGAGTTGATCTTGTCGATGATGCTCGCGAGCGTGGTCGTCTTGCCCGAGCCCGTCGGGCCCGTCACGAGCACGAGGCCGCGGGGCTTGGCGGTGATGTCGAGCACCACCGGCGGCAGGCCCAGCTCGTCGAAGTTCATGATCCGGAAGGGGATCTGCCGGAACGCGGCGGCGACGGCGCCGCGCTGCATGTAGATGTTGGCGCGGAAGCGGGCGAGCCCCTTCATGCCGAACGAGAGATCGAGCTCGTTGCGCTGCTCGAACGTCGCCACCTGCTCCTCGCTCAGCACCGAGTAGCAGAGCTGCTTCGTGTCGCTCGGCATGAGCGGCGGGAGCTTCAGCGGCACCACCGTGCCGTCGATGCGCAGGAGCGGCGGCGTGCCGCTCGTGATGTGCATGTCGCTCGCGCCCTTCTCCACCATCGCGCGGAGGAGCTGCTGGAGCGTGTACCGGAGGCCTTCCTGCTGTCCGACGAGCTCGGTGCTCATGCGCTCAGTCCCCCATCGTCACGCGGCCGACCTCCTCGGTCGTGGTGACGCCCGCGAGCACCTTCTCGATCCCGCTCATCCGGAGGGTCAGCATCCCGCCCTTGATCGCGGCGGCCTTGAGCTCGGCCGTGGACGCGCCCTGGAGGACCATCTCCTTCAGCGCGTCGGTGAAGCGCATGACCTCGTAGAGCGCGACGCGGCCCTTGTAGCCCGAGCCGTTGCAGGTCTTGCAGCCCGCGCCGCGGACGAGCTCCGCGCGCGCCACCTGCTGCTCGGTGAAGCCGAAGTCGAGGAGCACCCTCGCGTCGACCTTCAGCGGGACGCGGCAGTCGGGGCAGATCTTGCGCGCGAGGCGCTGGGCCAGCACGAGGTTCACGCTGGCGGTGATGAGGAACGGCTCCACGCCCATGTTGAGGAGGCGCGAGATCGTCGACGGCGCGTCGTTCGTGTGCAGCGTCGAGAGCACGAGGTGGCCGGTGAGCGCGGCCTTGACGGCGATCTCGGCCGTCTCGAAGTCGCGGATCTCGCCGACCATGATGATGTCCGGGTCCTGCCGGAGGAACGAACGCAGCGACATCGCGAAGTTCAGCCCGATGTCGTCGTGCATCTGCACCTGGTTGATGCCGTGCAGGTTGTACTCGACGGGGTCCTCGGCGGTGCTGATGTTCGAGCCGATCTGGTTGAGCTCCGAGAGCGCCGAGTAGAGCGTCGTCGTCTTGCCGGAGCCGGTCGGGCCGGTGACGAGGACCATGCCCCACGGCTGGCCGATCGCCCACTTGAAGTCGGCGAGCGGCTTCGGATCGAAGCCGAGCTTCGCCATGTCGAGCTGCAGGTTCGACTTGTCGAGGAGGCGGAGGACGATCTTCTCGCCCCAGAGCGTCGGCAGCACCGAGACGCGGAAGTCCATCTCCCGGCCCCTGCCCATCTTCAGCTTGATGCGGCCGTCCTGCGGGAGCCTCCGCTCGGCGATGTCGAGCGAGCTCATGATCTTGAGGCGGCTCGAGATCGCGTTCTTCAGCTTGATCGGCGGCTGCATCTCCTCCATCAGCACGCCGTCGATGCGGTAGCGCACGCGCAGCTTCTTCTCGTAGGGCTCGACGTGGATGTCGCTCGCGCCCTTCTTGATGGCGTTCAGGAGGATCGCGTTGACGAGCCGGACCACGGGCGCGCCCTCGGCGGCCTTCTCCAGCTCGAGGACGTTCACGTCGTCGGCCTCGACCTGGAAGCCGACCTCCTCCTCCCCGAACTCGCTCAGCACCTCGTCGTAGGAGGGCCCGACGTTGTAGGCGCGCTCGATCGCCTCCGTGATGCCGGTCTCGGATGCGACGACGGGCTCCACGTTGAAGCCCGTGAGGAACTTGATGTCGTCGATCGCGTGGAGGTTCGTCGGATCGGCCATCGCCACGACGAGCGCCGTCCCCGACCTGGAGATGGGGATGATCTTGTGCTTCTCGCAGACGTCCCGCGAGACGAGGCGCGAGACCTCCGCGTCGATCTCGTACTCGTCGAGGGCGACGGCCGGGACGCGGTACTGCGTCGAGAGGAAGCTCGTGATCTCTCCGTCGGAGATGTACCCGAGCTTGGCGAGCGCGTACCCGAGGTTCTGACCTGTCTTGCGCTGCTCCTCTTGGGCTTGCCTGAGCTGCTGGAGGCTGATGAGCTTTTCGCGGACGAGCAGTTCGCCGAGGCGGTTCGTTGTCGACATCGAGGCCGCAAATCCTGCGGGTGACGAGGGAGGGAGTCAACGCTGGCGGTTGGGGCCGGCGCGCATCAAGGGTAGGATGTCGGATGGTGGCGAGGATGGCGCTGCGTGAGTCTCTTTGAGTGGTTCGGGCTCAGGCGGGGGGACAGCCGACGCAGGGCGGCCGAGGCCAAGGAGCTCGCCGGCGATCTCGCGGGGGCGGTCGAGCTGTACCTCGACGCCGGGATGCCGGACGACGCGGCCCGGGTCCTCCTCCTCCGGGCGGACGCCGAGCGGAGCGTCGAGAAGCGGATCGCCTTCTGCGCGTCGGCGTCCCGCATGGCGGAGAGCCCGGAGCTCAAGCGCGTTGCGCTCGGGCGCAAGGCGCTGCTCGCGTTCGACCTGGTGCGCGCGCGGGGCACGAGCGTGATGCGGAGCGAGGCGCTGGCCGTCGCGCGCGAGCTCGAGGAGGCGGGCGAGCTCGAGCGCGCGGCGGACGCGTACGCCCTGGTGGGCGACACCGAGTCGGAGACGCGGGTGCTGGCCGCCGCGGGCGCGATCGAGCGGCTCGAGGAGCGGCTCCGCTCCGCGATGACCGTCGAGAGAGACCAGCGAGAGCTCGCCGCGGTCCTTCGGTCGATCGCGGATCTCGACCGGATGGCGGAGCGCCGCGAGGCGATCGCGGTGGCCGAGGCCTGGATCGCGGGGAACCGCGGCGGCGAGCCGGTGGCCGACGCCCTGCGCGCGATCCGCGCGCGGCTCCTCTCGGGGCCGATCCTGTCGCTCGAGCTCGGCGGCGCCCTCCTGCGGTGCGCGCTCGGCGACGAGGTCACGATCGGTCGCGGCGAGGCGACCATCGTCGTCGCGTCCCGCGCCGTCAGCAGGACGCACGTGCGGATCCGGCGCGGCCCGTCCGGCGTCGAGGTCGAGGACCTCGGGACGCGCAACGGCACGACGCTGGCGGGCGCGCGGCTCACGGGGCCGCTGCCCGTCGGCCGCGGCGTGCAGCTCCTGCTCGGCGGGGAGGTGCCGTGCGCGATCACGCCGGCGGCCGGGGAGGGGTGCGTGGTGGAGATCGCGGGCGATCGCTTCACGGCGCCGCTCGGCGATCTGCCGGTCGGTCCCTGGCGGATCCGCGTCGATCGGGCGGGGGCCTCGGCGTTCGTCGCGCTGAAGACGCCGCCGGGGGCGCCGCCGCCGTTCCTCGGCGACTACCAGCTCGCGCCGTCGGTCGAGCTCTGCGTGGGCGACGCGATCGCCTCGGCGCGCGGGGGGACGGCGGTCTTCCGGCTACCCTCCGCGGGCGAGGCTCCGTCGATCCGGCGCGGCGGCGGCGAGGGCGGCCCGGCGTGAGCCTGTGGCGGCGGCTCAAGGAGCGCCTCGGCGGCGCCGCGGCGGACGGCGGTGCGCCGGCGGACGCGCGCGGCGCCGCCGGACCGGGCGGGGCGGACGTCGGGGGCAGCGCGCGTCCTGCGCGGGCGGAGCGGCCCCAGGCGCATGCGCGCGCGTCGCGTGAAGGCGGAGGCGACGACATCGCGCGCCTGCGGAGCTCCGGCACGCGGGAGGGGCCCTCGACGGACGAGGTCATCGCCGTGCTCCGGCGGGCGCGCGGGACGCTCCGGGAGGCCGAGGCGGTGGCGCACCTCGTCGCGGCGATGGAGGAGCGGGTGCTGCCCGATCCGATCCGCGTGGCCTGCGCGGATCTGCTCGCGGCCCGGGGCGACGAGCGCGGCGCGCTCGCCGTGCTGGAGGGCGCCGCGTCGCGCGAGCGCGGGGGCGCGTCGCGCGCCCAGCCGGTGTCCTCGACCGATGGCCTCGTCCTCGCGGCCGATCTCTACGCCTCGCTGGGGCAGCTCCCGCGCGCGGTCGGCGCGATCGAGCGCGTGCTCGTCCGGGAGATCGGCGCGCCAGGCGCGCGCGAGCGCCACCAGCGCTGGCGGGCGGCGCTCGGCGCGGATCGGCCCGCCGCGGCCGCCCGTCTGGAGGACGCGACCGTGGTCGCGTCCTCGGCGGGCAAGAGCCCGTTCCGCCTGCTCCGGGAGGTGGCGCGCGGCGGCGCCGGCACGGTTTACGAGGCCGAGGACGAGGTGCTCGGCCGGCGCATCGGGTTCAAGGTCTACCACGGGCGGGGCGGCGACCGGGCGCACCTCACCCGCGAGGTGCGGCTCGCCGTGGCGCTCGCGGGCCCCGGCGTCGTGCGGGTCTTCGACGCGGACCCCGAGGAGGGGTGGATCGCGCTCGAGTGGATCGCCCGGGGGTCGGTGAGAGACGTGCTCCGCGCCGGCGACGCGGCGGCGCTCGCGCCGATCGCGCGGTGGGCGCGTCCGCTCGCGCGCGCGCTCGCCCGAATCCATGACCGCGGCTACGTCCACGCGGACGTGAAGCCGGCCAACGTGCTCCTGCGCAACCTCGGCGAGCCCGTGCTCACCGACTTCGGGCTGGCCAGGCCGCGGGGCGCGCCCTCCGCCGGCGGCAGCCCAGGGTACGTCTCACCGGAGCGGCTCGCAGGGCGGGCGAGCGATCCGCGCGATGACGTTTACGGCTTTGGCCGCGTGCTCGAGGACGTCCTCGTCCACCTCGAGCCGCTCGGTGGCGAGGGGCTCGCGCCCTGGAAGGAGCTGTCGCTGCTGTGCCTCGGCCCGGACGACGACCGGCCGCCGGACGGCGCCGCGCTCGTCCGGGCCGCCCGCTGAGCGCCGCGGCGGGCTCAGCAAGCGTCGAGGCAGCGCTGGTATCGATCGAGCGCGGCCGCGTCGGTGCCATCGAACGCGCCGCAGGGGGCCTCCGCCGCGCACGCCGACGCGCACCGGACGCGGCCGTCGCACGACGCCTCGGCGGAGATGCCGCTGCCGTGGAACCCGCACTCCTCGGTGTGCTCCGTCGCCTCGTCGCATACGCTCCCGCAGCCGGACGAGAGGGCGGCCGCGAGCGCAATTGACGCGGCTGACGCGGCTGACGCGGCGCGAGCTGCTCGTGCGCTGCGGGGTGCTTCCGTCCACCAACGACGCCTACCTTCGCTCATGCCTGTTCTCTGGCGGCCGATCCCTCGTGCGGGGGACCTCACGTTGCGGCGTGGTGCGGCGCAGCGTGGCAACCCGCTTCGCTTCGGGCGCGGCCCTGGGTAGATTGCTCGCCTGCATGCGCGTACGCAACGAGAAGAGGGCGCCCTGATGCGCTTGGCCATCGTCGCCACGCCCAGCTTGCACCGCGATCAGCGGCCGGCGCCCGGCTCGCTCGACGGAGATCTCATCCGGGCCCGCCTCTCGCTGGACGACGCGGGCTTCCGGGTGATCGACGTCGATCCCGCCCGGGATCTCGCGGAGCAGCTCGACGCGCTGTTCGACGAGGTCGTCGCGACGCGGAGGACCCTGGTCGACGCGGAGGACGCCGCGCGCGACGATGCGTCCACCCTGTTCCTCTTCTACGCCTCCAGCGCGGTCGCGCTGTCGCCGGACGGGGAGCTCTTCCTCTGCCTCGACCCCGAGAACCCCGGCCTGGGCGACGCGCTGGGCGACATCGCCGCGGTGTTCCGCGATCGCGCGCGCGGCGAGGTGCTCTTCGTCCTCGAGTGCCATCACGGCCCCGGGGCGACCTCGCGCGCCGTCGTCGCCGCCGCGGAGCAGGCGGTGGCGTCCTCCGTGACGGGGGTCGAGCTCCTCGTCGCGGCCCACCCGATCGGCTCGCTCGACGCGGATCTGCCGTCGGTGCTCACCCGCGCCTTCGTCGAGCACCTCGACGAGGCCGAGCCGGAGCGCGGCCTCACCGCGGAGGCGATCTTCCGCCGCGTGGAGGAGAACGCCGAGCTCGCCGGCGCCATCCCGTGCTTCGCGCGGACGGGCGGGCAGGGCTCCTTCTCGGTGCTCGTGCCGCGCGGCGGCGCCCCGGGCGCGCCCCCGGCGGAGAGGCCCGAGGCAGCGCAGCTGGTCGTCGCGGACGAGCGGGACGCCGCCACCACGCCGGCGCCGGCGCCGGACGACCCGGTCGGGCAGTACCTCGCGGCTGGCGACATGCTCGCCGCCGCCGCGGACCTGGAGGGCGCGCTCACCGCGTACAAGAAGGCGCTCGCGCTCGTCGGCGTCGCGCACCGGGACGCCCGCGCGGAGGTGCATCTGCGCATCGCCCAGACCAGGTGGCGCCAGGAGCGGCACCGCGAGGCGATCGAGAGCTTCGACAAGGCGCTCGCGCTCGCGCCGGAGCACCGGCCCGCGCTCGAGGCCCTCGTCGAGCTCCACCTCGCCGGGCGCGATTTCGTCCGGCTGCGCATCGCGGAGGAGCGGCTGCTCACGCGCGTCGAGGGGGAGGGCGAGCGCTTCGGGCTCCTCGTCCAGTTCGCAGAGCGCTGGGAGAGCATCGCCGGGGAGCCGGCGCGCGCGCTGGAGCTCCTCGAGCGCGCGCGGGAGCTCCGCCCCGACGACCCCGCGGTCTTGCGCGGCCTGGGCCGGCTCTACCAGGCCGCGGGCGACGTCGAGGCGTCGATCGAGGCGCGCCGCTGCCTCATCGAGCGGATGGAGGAGCCCAGGGAGCGGGCGGTCGCGCTCCTGGAGCTCGCGCGCACCGCGATGCAGGGCGAGGCCCGCGCGACCTTGACCGAGGTCACGCGGGAGCGGGACGGGATCGAGCTGCTCGATCGCGCGCTGGACGCAGATCCCACGTTCCTCGATCCGCTCTCCCTCATCGCGATCCTCCTCTCGGCGCGGCAGGAATGGGGCGAGCTCGAGCTCGCGTACCGGCGGATGCTCGAGCGGGCGCAGCGCATCGCCGACCTGCGCGTCCGGAGCGACGTCACCTGGGAGCTCTGCCGCCGCCTCGGCATGCTCTTCCGCGATCACCTCGAGGATCCCAGCTCCGCGCTGGAGGCGTTCGAGGGCGCGGTGGACGAGCGACCGGACGACGTCCCGGGGCGGCTCAGCGCGGCGGCGCTCGCGCGGACCGCCGGCCGGCTCGAGCGCGCCGCCGCGCACCTCCAGGCCGCGGCGGTGCTCGATCCCGGCAACGTCCAGGTGTTTCACGACCTGTTCGACACGTTCCAGAAGCTGAGGCGGGTCGACCAGGCGTGGTCCGCGGCGAGCGTGGCTGTCTACCTCGGCGCGGCCGAGGCGCGGGAGCGCTTCATCTTCGAGGAGCACCGCCCGGCGGGCCTCGTCCAGCCTGCGCGCGGGCTGAGCGTCGCGACGTGGGACCTCTTGCGCGCGGGCGATCGCGATCGCGCGCTCGAGGAGGTCCTCGCGTCGGTCGCCGGCGCGGCGATCCGCGCGCGGTTCGCCCAGCGCGTGCGGGAGAAGCGGGCTCCCCAGCTCGATCCGGCCGCGCGCGCCGACGCGGAGCGGAACGCGGCGGGCGTGGTTCGCCTGTTCTCGTGGGCGAGCCGGTGTCTCGGGATCGCCGCGCCGGCGGTCTACCTCCGCAAGGACGCGCCGATCGCGGTCGCCGCGGTGGCGGTCCAGGAGTCGAGCGTCCTCGTCGGCGGCGAGGCGCTCCGCGGGAGGACGGCGGCCGAGCTCGCGTTTCTGGTGGGCAGCCACGTCGCGTACCACGTCGGCCCGCACCGGCTGCTGATCCATTTCCCGTCGCTCGAGGAGCTCGGCGTGTGTCTGGCCGCAGCAGTGAAGGTGGCGCGGCCGTCGGAGCTCGTCCCCGCCGACCTCGAGGGCGCGGTGCTCGCGCTGGTGCCCCTCCTCGACGAGCACCTGACGGAGAGCGAGCGTGACGCCCTGGAGGCCGCGGTGTTCGAGCTCTACGAGATCCGCGCGCCGCTCGATCTCGCGCACTGGGTGGGATCGGTCGAGCGGTGCGCGGCCCGGGTCGGCTATCTGCTGACCGGCGAGCTCTCGGTGGCGGCGTCGTCGCTCTCGCGGGGGGACGCGCCGGGTGTGCTGACGGCCGAGGAGAAGATCGGCGATCTCCTCTCGTTCACGGTCTCGGACGCCTACCACGCCCTGCGCGAGGAGCTCGGCGTCGCGATCGAGCCCTGAGCTCTCCCGTCAGGGGTCCGGCCAGGGATGGCCGGACCCTGCGCCGCTGCGCGGCCGAGCGCCCGGCGCAGGCCTTGCCGCCGCCGAGCGCTGCGTCCGCGTCGCGGCCGGCTCGTTCACTCCTTGCCCTGGAGGTAAGCGAGGTACGCGTCGTGGCTCGGCGGGCGGCCGAGGAAGCGGGTGACGAGCGCTCCCGCGTCGACGCCGCCGCCCTTCGCGAGCACCTCGTCGCGGAACGCGCGCGCGACGGCGGGGTTCAGCAGGCCTTCCTGCTTGAAGCGGGTGAGCACGTCGCGCGAGAGCGACAGCGCCCACTGGTAGCCGTAGTAGCCCGCGTCGTAGGTGATGAGGTGCCCGAAGCTCGACTGCATGTGCGTCCCCTTCACGAAGGCGAAGGACTCGTTCGCGCGCTGCGCCTGCTCCACGACCACGGTCGCGTCGAAGCCCGGATCGCGGGTGTGGAGCTCCAAATCGATCGACGCGAGGGTGAGCTGCCGCTGCGTCGCGAGCGCTCGACCGAAGCCTCGCGCGCGGGTCATCGCCTGGAAGAGGGCGTCCGGGATCTTCTCGCCGGTCGCGTGGTGCTTCGCGAACAGATCGAGCACCTCGCGCGACCACGCCCACTCCTCGAACATCTGGCTCGGCGCCTCGACGAAGTCGCGCACCGTCGCGGTCCCTGAATAGGAGGCCAGCTCCGAGCGCGTCAGCAGGTGGTGCAGCACGTGCCCGAACTCGTGGAAGAACGTCACCACGTCCTCGTGGGACATCAGCGCCGGCTGTGCCCCCGGCTTCGGGAAGTTGCACTCGAGCGCCGCGACGGGGGTCTGCCACGATCCGTCGTCGAGCAGCTTCGCCGTCCGCACGGTGAACATCGCCGCGTGTTTGTACTTGTCGGGCCTGCTGTAGAGGTCGAGGTAGAACTTGCCGATCAGCTTGCCCTCGGAGCGCACCTCGTACGCGGTCACGTCGGGGTGCCACGCCTTCGCGGGGACCTCCTTGTACTCGAGGGCGTACATCTTCGCGGTGATGTCCATGAGCCCCTGCTTCACCGCGCCGAGCTCGAGGTAATCCGAGAGCGCCTGCGAGTCGAACTGGTACGTGGACGCGCGGACCCGATCCTCGAGGAAGTAGCGATCGGCGGGGGGGAGCTTGTCGGTCGGCTTGCCTCCGAGCCGCACGTGCTCCTTCATCAGCGCGGCGAACTCGGCCTTGGCGGGCTCTCTCAGCGCGGTCTTGACCTGGTCGAGGAAGCCGCGCACGGCGCCGCTCGTCTTGGCCATCCGCGGCTCGATGGCGTAGTCCGCCCAGCTCTTGTAGCCGAGCATCTTCGCCTTCTCGGAGCGGAGCGCGAGGAGGCGATCGAGCAGCTTCACGTTCTTCTCGCCGCCGCGGTTGGTGAACAGGACGTAGAGAGCGAGCGCGGCCTTGCGGTCCTTGGCGTAGGTGACGAACGGGAAGAAGTCGGGGTAGTCGGTCGTGATCTCGACCTTGCCGTTCGCCTTGGGCGCGTGCTTCGCCACGTACTCCTTGGGCAGCCCCTGGAGGGAGGCGGGCGCGATCTCGATCGATGCGGTCGACGCGGACAGGTTCGACATGAACTCCTGCCCGATGCGGGTGATCTGCTCGTTCACGTCGCGGAGGCGCTGCTGTCGGTCTACCGGCAGCGACAGCCCGTTGCGGCGGAAGTCGCGCAGGACGTCGGAGAGAAGCCGGGCGCGCTCACCGTTCAACGTCGCGCGCGCGACGCCTTTCTCGGCGTACGCCCCGATGACGGCGGCGAGATCGGCGTCCAGCCACATCGCGGTCGTGAACCTGTCGACCTTCGGCTCGCAGAGCCTCGCGGCCTCCCGCACCGCCGCGTCGGGGTGCGCGACCCCCATCAAGTACGGGAACTCGCCCGCGCTGTTCACCTCGAGCGCGGCGTCGTCGAACCGCCCGAGCGTCGCGGCGTAGGTGAGCTGCTCCGGCGGCGCGCCTCGGAGCGCCCTGATCGCGTCGAGGTGCCCCTCCGCGGCGCGCAGGTGCTCGTCGCAGAGCTGCTTCACGCCCTCCACGGTGAGCCCCTGCGCCACGGGATCGAACTCGGCGCGCGGCGGCGTCTCGGACGGCGCTGTCGTCGCCGGCGTCGACGTCGCCCCCTGCGGCGCGGCGCTGCCGGCCGTGGCCGGCGAGGAGACCCCACCGGTCTGGGTGCCAGCGTTGCAGGCGACGAGCAGGAGAAGTGAGAGGAGCCCTGAGCGCGCGGGTGTGGTGCCGACCTTCATGTCGGTCGGGCTATACCACGGGGAGCGGGGAGGCCCGGGGAGAGCCGCCGGCGATCTGCGCGCCCGGTGTGCCGACGACGGCGCGCGCGGTGCCGGCCTTCGAGCGCGGTCCGGCGCCGCGTGCCCTGGAGCACCCGGCGGCGCGCGCCCGGGGGACGGGCGCTCACGCCATGACGTGCTTCAGACCCTCACTCGGTCTCCGGCGGCAGGTAGGCGAAGAGGCAGTTGTACCCTCGGCTCGTCACGTCGGCGGCGGGCGTCCCGGCCGATACCCTGACGAGCAGCCGGTTGTCCGCTGGGGCCTCCGGGATCGCGACCCGCTCGACGTACAGGTTTTCGTCCTCGGTCTCCGTGGCCGAGTAGGTGGCGGCGTCGATCGACGTGCCGTCTCCGTTCAGCACCTCGGCGCTGAGCTCGCGGACCCCGGACCCGTTGCGCTGCGCTTCGCAGATGACCGAGAACGTCCAGCCCTCTTCCACGTCGTCGAGGGGGACCGCATAGATGTCGACGTCGGCGGTCTCTCCGTCGGCGAGCTGGCCCTCGATCGCGTAGCTGACGCCGCCTCCCCCGTTGGGGAAGGAGGCTAGGCCGCCTTCCGGCGTCTCCACGACGCCGTTGGTCTCCTCCTCGGCCTCGAGGGGATCGGAGCCCATGCGGTTGTGCAGCAGGATGTAGAAGTCGTTCTTTCCTGCCTCTCCCGCAGGGCGCTTGACGAAGACGAAGTACTCTTGCCCGGCTTCCACCGGGAGGGCGATATCGCCGCCCTTCGTCGGGTCCACCTTCGCGTACGCGTTGGTCAGATCGGTCGAAGCGAACACGGCGATCTCGCTGACGTTCACCGTCGAGCCGTTGCCCTCGATCCCTGTCGGCTGGTCGACGATCAGCTGGGCGAGGATGACGTTGTCGACCGCGGGGGTCTCCGGCGGGGTGAACGAATACACATCGACGTCGGTCGCGCTCTCGAAATTGCCGAACGCGAAGGTGGTGAAGTAGCCCGACTCGTCGTTGTTCAGCTCATAATGCAGCTGCACGGCCTGCTCGGCGTCATTGTTGGGCTCGGCCTCACCGATGAGGCTGTCGGTATCGCTCTTCGCCGGATCGAGCGAGAGGAGCGCCACCCCGTAGTCGAAGCTCACGACGTCGGCGGGGTTGAAGCAGCCGTTCGGGAAGGCGAACTGCGGGAAGGCGGCGTTGCAATCCTGGATGACGATGACGTACTCGCCGTCTGCTGGCAGGACGGTGAGCAGCTCGCTGTCATTGGTGAAGCCCAGGGCCGGGTCGTCGTTCTGCGCGAGCTGGTTCCCGTCGGCGTCGAGCAGCGTGATGACGGTATCTGGGTATGTCGGATCCCTCTCGTCATCCGAAGGCTTCGCGTCGCTCAGGATGTACACCGGCTGCCCCTTGGCTCCGGTGAAGCTGTAGTAGTCAGCGTCCTCTTCCAGCGGCTCGAGCGTCCCCTCGAGCCAACCGTCCTCGGGTTGGATCGGCTCCGCTTCTTCGGGGCTGTCGTTCCCGTCGTCCACCTCGCCCGAGCCCGTGGAGGAGGTGCTGCCGGCGACGGGGCCGGTGGTCGTGGAGGACGTCGTGGTGCTCCCGGCTCCTCCCTCGCCGCCGCCGCCGCCGTCGCCGCCGTCGTTGTCTCCGCCGCAGCCTGCGGCGGTCGCCGCGATCGTGCCGAGCACGAAGAAACCCAGAAAATGCATCGACTTCATGGCACCTCCAACGTTTGCTATCCCACAGCGACTCCTGATGTAGCGGCGTGGGAAATATACACCTACTCTTCTGCTCGTCCTGCGCGCCATGGGAGCGCACGCTTTTGTCGGGCGGAGATCTGGAGCATACGTAATGGCCGGGTGCTGCTCCACAACCGAATGGTCGAGGTCGGATCGGTCTGTAGAGCTCGGTGGTTGGCGCGTCGGATGGCAATGGTTCCGGGCATGACTCCCTGAGAAGAGAGTCCAGCCTCGTTGGTGCGCTCGACGACTCGGGCGGAACACCGAGTTCGCCGGTGGGCTCACCGGCTCGATTCGCCTCCGGTGGCGCGCACTTCCAGCAGCAGGGATCCGGGGCAGGGGCGAGCTTGCGCCGCGCGGCCGCCCGCAGCTCGCCTCTCGCCGCCGGCTCGGCCGCGTGCTCCGATGGCCGCTGGAGCTTTCGCCATGCCCCGTCCCGCGCTCGTCCTGGCCCTGCTGCTCTTCGTTCCCACCCCTGGCTGCTCGTCGGACATCGACGCGTGCGACATCGTCTGCACCAAGAACGCCGAGTGCCAGACCGACAGCCCTGGAAAGGACACGTGCGTCGCGCTGTGCCTCGAGCTGTCCGACCGCGCGTCGTATGCCACGGCCATCGAGCGCACGGCCGAGTGTTACGAGGAGGAGGACCGGTCCTGCGCCGACCTCGCGGGTGGCGTCTGCGACTACTCGCCGGAGGATTGAGCGGACGAGGCCCGCCGCCTCTCCGGCGCGGGGCGCGCTTCCTACTCGGCCGCCATGAACGGATAGGCGACCGCGTGCGGCGGGGCGAACGTCTCCTTCACGACCCGGGGGGAGACCCAGCGGAGCAGGTTGAACAGGCTGCCCGCCTTGTCGTTCGTGCCGGACGCGCGCGCGCCGCCGAACGGCTGCTGCCCGACGACGGCGCCGGTCGGCTTGTCGTTGATGTAGAAATTGCCCGCGGCGAAGCGGAGCGCGTCGCTCGCCGCCTCGATGAACGCCCGATCCCGCGCGAACACGGCGCCGGTCAGGCCATACGGCGACGTCTCGTCGCAGAGCGCGAGCGCCCTGTGCTCCTCGCCGTCGGGGTAGACCCAGACCGTGAGCACCGGCCCGAACAGCTCCTCCGCCATCAGCGGGTGGCGCGGATCCGTGGTCTCGATCAGCGTCGGCTCGACGAACCAGCCGTCGCTCCCGTCGTGCGCGCGCGCGCCGCCGCCGCACACGATCGAGCACGCCGCGTCCGCCTTCGCCGCGGCGATCCGCCCCGTGAGCCGGGCGTGCGCTCGCTCGTCGATCACCGCGCCCATGAAGTTGCGGAAGTCGGCGACGTCCCCCACGCGGATCGCCCGGATGTGGCCCACGAGCCGGTCCTTGAGGGCCGGCCAGAGCGAGCGGGGGATGTACGCGCGCGACGCGGCCGAGCACTTCTGCCCCTGGAACTCGTAGGCGCCCCGGACGAGCGCCACGGCGAGCGCGTCGACGTCGGCGCTCGCGTGCGCGAAGACGAAGTCCTTCCCGCCGGTCTCGCCCACGATCCGCGGGTAGCTGCGGTAGCGCCCGATGTTCTCCCCGATGCGGCGCCAGAGCGACTGGAAGACCGCGGTCGAGCCGGTGAAGTGGATGCCGGCGAAGTCCGGATGATCGACGCACGCGTTCGAGACGAGCTCGGGCGGGCCCATGACGAGGTTGATGACGCCGCGCGGGAGGCCCGCCTCGACCAGCAGCTCCATCACGAAGTGCGCGGAGTACAGCGCGTTCGCGGACGGCTTCCAGACCACGGTGTTGCCCATCAGCGCCGGGGCCGCGCACAGGTTGCCCGCGATCGCGGTGAAGTTGAACGGCGTCGCCGCGAAGACGAAGCCCTCCAGCGGGCGAGGCTCCGCGAGGTTCCAGATGCCGGGCGCGCTCGCCGGCTGCTCCGCCGCGATCCGGTGGGCGAAGTGGACGTTGAAGCGGAAGAAGTCGATGAGCTCGCACGCCGAGTCGATCTCGGCCTGGTACGCCGTCTTGCTCTGCCCGAGCATCGTCGCCGCGTTGAGCGTGGGGCGGCGGCGGGTCGCGAGCAGCTCGGCCGCCTTGAGGAACACGGCGGCGCGCTCGGTCCACGGCGTCCTCGACCAGGCCGGGTGCGCCCGCCGGGCGGCCTCGATCGCGCGCGCGACGTGCTCGGCGCCGCCCTGGTGGGCGCGGGCGAGGAGGAGGTCGCGCCGGTGCGGCGCGCGGACCTCGTCGAGCGCTCCGGTCCGGATCGCCTCGCCGTCGATGACCATCGGGATCTCGATCGTCTCCCGCGCCCGGCGGTCGAGCTCCGCCTTGAGGGCCGCGCGCTCGGCGCTCCCTGGGGCGTAGGAAAGGACCGGCTCGTTCTGCGGGCTGGGCGGCGTGGCGATGGTGTCGAGCATGGCGCGAGTCTAGCGGCGAGCTCTCGCGCGTGCAGCGCTCCGGCGCCGGTCTGCGTTGCGCGCCGTCCAGCCGCGCCGCCTTCTCCCGTTCACGGCCGTGAGCGAGGAGGCGATGCGGACAGGGGTGTCGTGGTTTCAGGCGCCGCCCTCCTTGGGCAGCGACCGCGCCGTCCGTCCTCTTGCGGACTGCGCGAGCGCCACACAGGGGCGCGTCCGGATGCGCGCGGGTCGCGTCCGACTAGGCGCCGCGGCGCTCGGCGATGAGCTTGTCGAGATCGTCCTCGGTGATGAGCTTCGTCCCGTACTTGCGCGCCTTCACCGCCTTGCTCGACGTGGACGCCACGTCGGCGATGACGAGGTAGTTGAGCTCCTTCGTGACGCTGTTCAGCACCCGGCCGCCGCTCGACTCGACGAGGTGGGTGAGCTCGCCGCGGGGACGCGCGCCCGCGCCGGTGAAGCAGAACGTCAGTCCGGCGAGCGGGCCTTCGGCCTCGGGCGCGACCGGCACGATGCCGGCGGCGAGCAGCCGCCCGATCTCGTCGCTGCGGGCGCGCAGCCCTCGAACGATGCTCGCGGCCTTGATCGCGCCGAGGCCCGGGATGCCGGCGAGCTCGTCCTCGCCGGCGGCGAGCAGCTTCTCGATCGTCGTGTACCCCGCCGACACGAGCAGCCGCGCGGTCTGGATCGCGAACCCCTCGATGCCGAGCGCCGCGAGGAACACCGGCAGCGCGAGCGGGAGGCGGCTCTTCAGCTGCTCCAGGCACTTCGTCGCGCTCTTCTCGCCGCGCCGATCGAGGTCGGCGATGCTCTTGACCGTGAGCTTGTAGAGGTCGAGCGGCTCTCGCACGAGGCCCGCGGCCACCACCTGCTCGATCAGCTTGTCGCCCCACTCCAGCGCGCCGATGGCGTCGATCCAGTTGTGGATGCGCCCCTCGATGAGGGCGCGGCACGCGGCGTTCCGGCAGAGGAGGTACTCGCCCTCGACGACCAGCGGCGCGCTGCAGACCGGGCAGACCGACGGAGGAACGGCGACGGGGCCGCGCTTCTCGACGACCTCCTCGACGTACGGGATCACGTCGTTGCGGCGCGAGACCAGCACCTCGTCGCCCACGCCGATGCCGAGGCTCCGCACGTTGGCCGAGTTGTGCAGGGAAGCGCGCCGGACGTTGGCGCCGGCGAGCTCCACCGGCTCGACGATCGCCACCGGGGTGACGCGGCCGCTCGGCCCGGTGTCCCACTGGATCGCCACGACCGTCGTCACCTTGGCGGGCGACGCGAACTTGAAGGCGACCGCGCCGCGCGGCCGGCGGTTGACGTCGCCGAGCAGGCCCTGGACGTGGAGCGAGTCCACGTAGACGACGAGCCCGTCGATCTCGTAGTCGAGGCTCGCGCGGAGCTCGCTCGAGTAGCGCCGGTAGAGCTTCACGACGTCCTCGACGCTGCCGTGCGCGGTCTGCGGCGTCGCGAAGCCGAGCTCGCGCAGCCAGGCGAAGCGCGCCCGGCACGTCGGGATCTCGAGGTGATCGGCGACATCGTAGAAGAGCACGGTGCAGTGCTCCGCCCCCTGGCCGTCGAACCGCTTGGCCGCGCCCGCGGCCATGTTGCGCGGGCTGGTGACGCCGGGGAAGTGGCGCTTCATGTCCGAGAGCCGAAGGATGATCTCGCCGCGCACGGACAGCCGGCCCTTCTCCCGGATCCGCGAGGGGATCCCCTTCATCCGCGCGACGTTCGCGGTGATCCGCTCGCCCCACTCGCCGTCGCCGCGCGTGATGGCGTCGACGAGCTTGCCGCCCTTGTAGATGACCTCGATGGAGATGCCGTCGAGCTTCTCCGCCACGAAGAGGTCCCCCGCGATGCTCGAGATGGAGCCCGGTGCCGGCGGCGCGGCGCCCGTGCCGCCGTCGCCGTGCCCGTCCTTCACGAGGATCTCGTCGCACCGGGCGACCCAGCCCAGGAGCTCGTCCTCGGAGACGACCTTGTTGAGCGAGCCCATCGGGATCTCGTGCCGCGCCTTCTCCCACTCGGTGATCAGCGAGGCCGAGCCGACCCGGGCGAGCACCGGGTGCGCCGGATCGAGGGCGCGGAGCTCGTCCTCGAGGGCGTCGAACGCCGCGTCCGAGATCTCGGGGTGCCCTGCGTAGTAGCTCGCCCTGTATTTCTCGATGCGCTCGGCGAGCTCCTCGATCCTCGCCTTGTGCTTCGGATCCGTCGCGAGCCCGCCCTGCAGCGCGTTGCGCGCTCCGGCGTCGTCGTGGTGTGCCTGCGTCATCGCTTGCCTCGGCTCACTCGAGCTCTGTGTCGCCGGCGCGCCGCGCGGCGGCGAAGAGATCCCCCATATCCATCGCGAGCTCGGACGGGAGCTCGTCCTCGCGGAACAGCCTGGCCTCGCGGATCTCGAGAGGATTTTGCGGAGGTCGCGTCGGCGCGGCGATCCGGGCGGTGACGACGACCGTCACGGCGTGGAAGCGGATGTCGCGATCAGGCCGCGAGTACACGCCCACGACCCGACCGAGCTCGACCTCGGTGACGCCGGCCTCCTCGGCGAGCTCCCGCACGATGCTGTCGCGGAGCGTCTCTCCCCATTCCAGGGTGCCTCCCGGGAGCGCCCACGTTCCGGTGTCGCTGCGGCGAACGAGCAGCCACCGGCCGTCGGCGGTCTGAGCGGCGGCGGCGATCCCGACGACAGGTCGCCGGAGCAGCGCGCGCGCGACCTCCTTGGCGAGGGCGAGCACGGAGCGCGGCAAAAGCGACAGGGGAGCGATTTCCATGAGAATTTTTGTGATGTGAGGGGAAAGCATAGGAGCGATCGGGCGCCGCCGGGAGAGGGTTCCGTGCGGCCTCGGCGGATCCTGCGGACGTCCGTGAGTTGTGCGGCTCAGGCTCGGTCGCGGGAGAGAGGCAGGCTACGCTCGTCCCCATCATGGCGATCGTGCGGAGGGCGATGCGCGCTCCTGTCGGGTTGTACGGCTGGGCTGTCCTCTGCGTTATGGCCTCGGGGGCGGCGCTTGCGCTCGCGTCGCTCCCGAGCTGCACCGAGGAGCGGCTCCCGTCGCCACGCCCTCAGGCGGGCAGCTCCACCAGCGCGGGCGCCTCCGGGGGAGCGCCGCCCGATGCGGGCGCCGACGAGGGGCCGGCGAACGTCTGCGAGTGCCTCGCGGCCTATGGCGGCGAAGCCGGGCGCTGCGGCGATTGCTTCAACGAGCATGCGTCCCGCGGTGGGCGTTGCGAGGCGGAGCTCGCGGCGTGCGACGGGGAGCCTGGGTGCAGGCCGATCAGCCTGTGCCTCAAGGGGTGCGGCCATAAAAAGGCCTGCCAGACGGCGTGTGTGTTCCCGGACGATGCGGGCGCCGCTCACCGGATGTTCCAGCGGGTGCTCGCCTGTGTGTGCGCCGCGTGCAGCGCCAGGTGCACCTACTCCGGCGCGCCGCTCGAGTGCGCCGCGCACGCCGACGTGGACGGCAGCGGTGGAGCCGCGGGCGCCGGCGGGGCAGGTGGCGCTGGCGCCGGCGGGGCAGCGGGTGCCGGCGGGGCAGCGGGTGCCGGCGGGGCAGGTGGCGTTGGCGCCGGCGGGGCAGCGGGTGCCGGCGGGGCAGGCGCCGCTGGTGCCAGTGGCGCTGCGGGAGCGTCCGGAGCTCGAGGAACCTGACGAGCCCTGCGCGCCCGTCGGCGCGTGGTCCACGCCGGTCCCCGTGCGGTAGGCTTGCCGCATGGAAAAACCGGTGATCTGGGCGGCCCTTCAGCTCTCCAGCCAGGAGAACGTGAGCGAGAACCTGGCGCGGGTCGAGGTGCTCGTCGTGGAAGCGGCGCGCCGTGGGGCGACGACGGTCGTGCTGCCCGAGAACTTCGCGTACATGGGCAACGAGGAGGGGAAGCGCAACATCGCGGAGGACCTCGACGCTGGCGGCGGTCCGATCGCGCGTCGTCTCGCCGACGCGGCGCGCTCCGCCCGCGTGACGATCGTGGCCGGCGGCTTCCCCGAACGCGCGCACGATCCGGCGCGGCCGTACAACACCTGCGCGGTCTTCGGGGCCGACGGCCGGCTCACCGCGCGCTACCGGAAGATTCACCTCTTCGACGTCGAGATCGCCGACGGGACGAAGTACCGCGAGTCGGCGTCGACGACCGCCGGGGATCGCCCCGTCGTCACCGAGATCGACGGCGTGAAGCTCGGGCTGTCGATCTGCTACGACGTCCGGTTCCCGGAGCTCTACCGCGCGCTCTCGTCGTCGGGCGCGGAGGCGATCGTCGTCCCTGCGGCGTTCACCCTGCTCACCGGCAAGGACCACTGGCTGGTCCTGCTCCGCGCGCGGGCCATCGAGGCCCAGGCGTACGTCGTGGCCGCGGCACAGTGGGGCAAGCATCCTGGCGGGCGGGCGACGTTCGGGAAATCGTGCGTCATCGATCCGTGGGGTGAGGTGATCGCTCAGGCCTCGGAAGGGGAGGGGATCGCGATGGCGACGCTCGACCCCTCCTACCTCGATCGGGTCAGGGCGAACCTACCCTCGCTCACGCACAGGAGGCTCTGATCGTCGTGTCATGGGGGTAAGCACTTTGTCCTCGCACCGGAGGCGGCGGTGCCGGCGCTCCGCAGGCTTGATCTCCGCCGTCAGCTCACTCGGCAGAAGCGTCGCTCGGCTCCGTCTCTCCGGCCGAGGGCGGCGTGCTGCCGCGCTTGGACAGGAGGGCGCGCAGCTCTGCAGGCCTGCGGAAGCCGATGCGGCGGGCGACCTCTCCCTCGCTTAGCCCCCCATGCAGGAGCGCTCGCGCGCGCTCCGCACGCACCTCATCGTAATAGACGTGGGGTGATGCCCCGAAGGCGGCGCGGAAGAGCCGCGCGAAGTGAAACTCGGACAGATCAAGGTCCAGCGCGACCTCGTAGGAACGGATCCTCTGGCCTGCTTCCGCGGCGCTGCGGATGCGGTCGCGGCCGAGCAGGATCCGCTCCGAGGTACTGCGCGGCAGCGGGCCTGCCGAGCGCGATGGTGGCGCGGATCGGGAGGCGCCGGTCGCTGCAGCGAGCTCGCGCGGCGGCTGCGCGCTGTGGCTCGGTGCAGCGACGCCGGGCGTGGGGAGCGACGCCGGCCGTGCGGCAGGCGCGCCGCTCGGAACCGACAGGGAACATGCGGCAGGCATGCTGTGGGACGAGGAGGGTGCGATCGGAGTCGAGATGGGAAGCGCAGTCGTCACGAGTACCTCTCCAGCGGTGAAAGGGCGGTGTCTCGCGGTCATCGCGGCCACCGGCGCGACGTATTGCAACCAGCAGGCCGCAAGCTGACGCATCGCTCTCGGCTCCCGTGGATCGGCATTCAGCAGCACAAAATGTCGTGATTGCCCGGCAGCCTGCTCGCGATGTCCGACGGGGTGTGGCCTGCCGTTCACGTGGCACAGGCGCCAGAGATCAGCCGCGGTTGGCACATTGTGTCTTCGCGACGTGCACACCATGGCGGTCGCCTGCGTCGCGACATCCTCGCGGCGAGCTCATGGCGGTCAGGGAAGATGAATGCTGGAGCGCGGCGCCGCATCCAACGACGCCCGCGCGAGGCGCGGAGTCGCCGCGACCTCTCGATCGAGGGATCGATGTCAGACGTCGATCTCGGCGTTCGGCGCGCGCTCCATGATGAAGCGGAAGCGCGCCTGGGCGTCCTTGCCCATCAGCTCGTTCAGGATGCGATCGGTCTCGATCTCTCCCTCGATCACGATGCGCAGCGCGCGTCGGCGTCGGATGTCGAGCGTGGTCGCTTTGAGGTCCTCCGCGGGCATCTCGCCGAGCCCCTTGAACCGCGAGATATCCGCCTTGGCCGTCTTGGGGAGCTTCGCGAGGATCCGGTCGCGCTCCGCGTCGTCGAGCGCCCAGTGCGTCTCCTTGCCGACGTCGATCCTGTAGAGGGGCGGCTGGGCGAGGAACACGTGCCCGCCGCGGAGCAGGCCGGGCAGGTGCCGGTAGAAGAACGTCAGCAGCAGCGTCGCGATGTGCTGGCCGTCGCTGTCGGCGTCCATGAGAAGAAAAATCCTACCGTAACGCAACTTGGAGGCGTCGAAGTCCTTTCCAAAGCCGCAGCCCAGCGCGCTCACGATGTCCTGGAGCTCCTTGTTGCCGAGCACCTTCGAGGTCGAGGCCTGCTCCGCGTTGAGCACCTTGCCGCGGAGCGGGAGGATCGCCTGGGTCCGGCGGTCCCGGCCCTGCTTGGCCGAGCCGCCTGCGCTGTCGCCCTCGACGATGAAGAGCTCGCTCTCGCTCGGATCGGTCGAGGCGCAATCGGCGAGCTTCCCCGGCAGGTTGAGCCGGTGCGACACCGGCGTCTTGCGCAGGACCTGCTGGGTCGCCTCGCGCCGCGCCTCCCTGGCGCGCGCCGCCAGGATCGCGCGGGCCACGATCGACTCGCCGGCCGTGCCGTTGTGGAGCATCCACTGCTCGAGCGCCGGCCGGACCATGCCCTCGACCGCCGGCCCAGCCTCCGCGTTGTTGAGTCGATCCTTCGTCTGCCCCTGGAACTGCGGATCCTGGATGTAGATGGACAGGACACCCACGATCCCCTCGCGGATGTCGTCGGCCGTCAGCGTGACCCCCTTCGGCTGGACCTTCTTCGCGTCCATGAACGCGCGGACCGCCTTCACGATCGCGCCGCTGAAGCCCGACTCGTGCGCGCCGCCCGCGTGCGTCGGGATGCCGTTGACGTACGACTTCACGTACTCGTCGGTCGACTCGGTCCACTGGAGCGCGGCCTCCAGGCGGATCTCGCCCTCGCGCGCGACGTAGAAGATGGACGGGTGCGTCACCGGCTTGCCGCGCTGGGCGACCAGCTTCGGCAAGAAGTCCGCGATGCCGTTCGGGTGGAGGAGCTCGATCGACTCTCCGGACGAGAGATCGCGGAACGCGATCTCGAGCCCTCCGTGGAGGTACGCCTTGGCCTCCAGGCGCTCGCGGATGGTCTCGGGATCGAAGCGCCGGCCCTGCCCGAAGATCTCCGGATCGGGCCGGAAATGGATGATCGTGCCGTGCTTGCGGGTGGGCGCGCCCTTCTTGAGCTTGCTGCTCGGCGCGCCGCGCGAGAACGTCTGCTGGTGCTCGGACCCGTCGCGCAGCACCCGGACCTCGACGAGCTCGGAGAGCGCGTTGACGACGCTCGATCCGACGCCGTGGAGCCCGCCTGAGACCTTGTAGCTGTCGCTCGCGAACTTCCCGCCTGCGTGCAGCGTGCAGAAGATGAGCTCGAGCGCGGGGCGCTTGTACCTGGGATGGACGTCCACCGGGATGCCGCGCCCGTCGTCGGTCACGGTGGCGCCCTGGAGATCGGCGTCGAGCGTCACCTCGATCCGCTTCGCGTGCCCGTTGATGGCCTCGTCGACGGCGTTGTCGACGATCTCCCAGAGCAGGTGGTGGTAGCCTCTGGCGTCGGTGCCGCCGATGTACATGGCGGGGCGCTTGCGGACGGGCTCGAGCCCCTCGAGCACCTCGATGTCGGCGGCCGTGTAACGTGCGCCGGAAGCGGCGCGGACCGGGGGATTCGTGGCGGCCATGTTCAGCTCACCTCCAGCGTCGGTACGACGACGGCCGGCGGCACCACGCGGGCGAAGCGGTCGCGTCGTGCGATCGGCTCGCCCTGGGTGCCGCGCTGGCCGGCGATTTTGCTCGCGGCGATCTCGAGCGTCTTGCCCTTCTCCGTCTCGACTGTGATCGCGTCGCGCGGCCCGAGGGCGAGCGCGGCGCCGACCAGGCGCTCACCTTCGGCGACCCGCATGACGACGGAGCCCTTGCCCGGGCCGGAGAGCAGGGCGAGCTCCTCCACGGCCACGCTGAGCGCCCAGGCGTCGCTCGAGGCGCAGAGCACCCGGTCGGCGCCGTCCACCGCGTGGACGAAGAGCACCTCGTCGCCCTCGTTCAGCTTGGCGAAGCGGCGCCCGGCACGCGTCGATGGATCACGGTGCGGCCGCAGCGAGAACCTGAAGCCGAAGCCTCCTCGGGTGATCGCCAGCGCGAAGGGCGGCTCCGGCTCGGCGGAGTCCGGGGTCTGCGCCGGGACGTCGAGCGCCCTCGGATCGAACGACATCAGCGCGATCAGCCGCTCGCCGTCGGCCAGCTTGAACAGCTTCTGCACGGGATCGCCGTAGCCGGTCGACTGCGGCACGTCGTGGATGCGGCACACGTAGCACGCGCCGACGTTCGAGAAGAACGCGACCGTCGACCGCGTCGAGCCGGCGACGGCCGCGAGGACGCTGTCTCCCTCGCGGATGCGCGTCGAGGCCAGATCCTTCACCTCGCGGACCCGCTTCACCCAGCCCTGCGCCGAGAGGATCACGTTCGCGTCCTCGGCCACGATGAAGTCCTCCGCCTGGTACTCGGGCTCGTCGATCGAGCCGACCACCTTCGTGCGGCGCTTCTCGCCGTAGGCTCCCTTGATCTCGACGAGCTCGTCGCGGACGATCCCCCAGCGCTTCGCGTCGCTCCGGAGCAGCCCTTCGATCCGCTTGGCCTCGGCGCGCTTCTCGCCGAGATCCTTCTGCACGAGCAGGATCTCGAGCCGCGCCAGCCGGTAGAGCTTGAGCTCGAGGATCGCGTCCGTCTGCTCCTCGTTGAGGGTGAAGCGCTTCATCAGCTTCTCGGCCGCGTCGGCCTTGCCCTCGCTCTTGCGGATGATCCGGATCACCTCGTCGAGCGCGTCGAAGATCTTCTCGAACCCCTCGAGAATGTTGATCCGCCGCCTCAGCTCGCCGAGCTCGAACTCGAACCGCCGCGTCACCGTCGCGTAGCGGAAGTCGAGGAACTTCGTCAGGATCTCGTGCAGGCCGAGCCGCCGTGGCGCGGCGATCTCCGCGTTGTCGGTGGGCACGAGGCAGGTGAGGTTCACCTGCACGTTGATCGCGAGCGGCGTCTGTTTGTAGAGGTACGCCATCACGAGCTGCGCGTCGGCGCCGCGCTTGAGCTCCATCACGATGCGCACCTCGCCGGTCGACTCGTCGCGCACGTCCACGAGCGTCGGCAGCTTCTTGGAGAGGATCACCTCGGCGATCTTCTCGACGATCGCCTTCCGCTCGATGCCGTACGGGATCGAGGTGATCACGATCTGCGGGGCGGCGCCGCGCTTGCCGTCGCCCTCTTCCAGCTGCCACTCGCCGCGGAGCTTCAGCGAGCCCTGGCCTGCCGTGTAGACGGCCTCGAGCTCCTTCTTCGTCGCGTGCAGCTGACCTCCGGTGGGGAAATCCGGCCCCTTCACGTACGACAGCAGCCGGTGCGTGGTGAGCTCGCGGTTCTCGATCAGCGCGACGCACGCGTCGATCACCTCGCCCAGGTTGTGCGGCGGGATGCTCGTCGCCATCCCGACCGCGATCCCCTGCGAGCCGTTCACGAGGAGGTTGGGGAAGCGCGACGGGAGGACGATCGGCTCGAAGCGGGTCCCGTCGTAGTTGGGACGAAAGTCCACGGTGCGCTGGCCGAGCTCGCTGAGCAGCTCCAGCGCCAGGGGCCGGAGCTTTGCCTCGGTGTAACGCATCGCGGCGGGCGCATCGCCGTCCACGGAGCCGAAGTTCCCGTGGCCCGCGATGAGCGGCGCCCGCATCACGAAGTCCTGCGCGAGCCGGACCATCGCGTCGTAAATCGCGACGTCGCCGTGCGGGTGGTACTTGCCCATCACGTCACCGACGACCGCGGCGCTCTTCCGGTACTTCGCGTCCGGCCCGAGGTGCAGGTCGTGCAGCATCGCGTAGAGGATGCGGCGCTGCACCGGCTTCAACCCGTCGCGGACGTCGGGCAGTGCGCGCGACGTGATGACGCTGAGCGCATAGTTCAGGTACCGGCGCTGCGCCTCGTCGGCGAGCGAGGTGTCGGGCGCCGGGGGCGGCGGCGGCTCGCTGTCACCGGGCCGGCCGCCACGGCGGCCCTTGCGGGACGCGTCACCGTCGGACGGAAGGGAGGGGGTTCGAGACACGCGATGCTCCAGGGAGTGCGCGGGCACCGGACGAACAGGTGCTCCGATGTTCAGGTGAACGCTGGCGAGCCTCGGCAATTACCCAGGGGTTCGCGCTCGGTCAAGGCTGCCTCGCGGGAATTTCTGGCAGCGAGTGCTCGCCTGCGCTCGTGTGGACCCTGGCATAGCGTCAGATGGCCGCGAGATCGACCCGAACACAGGCCAGCGCAGCGCTACCTGACGGCGGCACCTTGATTTCGGCGTCCGCCCTTGAGACTCACGGCGCGCTGGGCTACGGGGTGGCGCCTTGTACGCGACAGGCACCCGACCCATGCTTCGCCTTCTCGGCCGCTGGCTGCGGCTCGTCTGGCTCGGCCTCTTCCTGGTGTTCGTTGCAGTAGCGGCGATACGGCCCCGGCTCGCGGCAGCTCAGGTGCCCGGAGGTGCTCCGGGCGCGCAGCCACCCCGGGGCGGCGCCGCGCCTGCCGCCCCGGCCAGCGCTGCGCAGCCGCCCGCGCCGGCCGACGCGACCCTGGGAGCCCAGCCTGGCGCCGGTACACCTGCGCAGGTCGTCCCCGACGCCGTCGAGCCGACGATCCATCTGGCGCCCACGGAGGCCGAGCTCGCTCGGGGGCAGCCGGTCGTTCAGGTCGCCATCGCCGGCAACCGCCGGGTGTCGACCGAGGACGTGCTCGTCTACCTCGGGCAGACCCGGGTCGGCAGGCCGTTCACCCCCGAGGGGCTGGCGCGCGACGTGCGCGAGCTCTGGGACTCCGGCCTGTTCGACGACGTCGAGGTCGACCTCACGCGCCGCGACGACGGCGTGAGCCTGAGGGTGCTGGTCCGCGAGCGCCCGAGCATCAAGGCCATCGAGTTCTCCGGCAACAAGGAGATCGACAGCGAGGACCTCACCGAGGCGCTCTCGGTCGAGCTCAAGACCGGCACGATCCTGAGCTACGCGGCGATCCGGCGCGGCGTGCAGAAGCTCCGCGACAAGTACGCCGAGGAGGGCTTCTTCCTCGCCGAGGTCAGCTACGAGGTCAAGCCGGAGCGGGAGAACCAGGTCACCGTCAAGTTCACGATCAAGGAGCACTCGCCGGTCACCGTCCGGCGCATCACGTTCATCGGCAACCAGAACATCTCGGACGAGGAGCTCCGGGAGGTCATGATCACGGGGCAGGGGGGCTTCTTCGCCTTCGGCACCGGCGGTCCGTTCCGCCAGGACGCGTTCGAGCGCGACGTCCTCGTGATCAACGCGCTCTACTACGATCGTGGCTTCCTCGCGGCGCAGGTCGCGACGCCCAGGGTGATGCTCACGCCCGACCGCACGGGCATCGAGGTCACGATCACGATCAACGAGGGGCCGCGCTTCCGCATCCGCTCGCTCCGCGTCTACGAGCGCGACGCCGACGGCCGCGAGATCGAGCCGCTCGGCGGGCGCCGCGCGCTGCGCGAGATGGTGCGGGCCAAGCCGGGCGACTGGTTCAACCGCGCCGAGCTGGCGAAGGATCTCGGCGCGATCCAGACGCTCTACCGGGACGCCGGCTACGCCAACGTCGAGGCGTCGCCTGACACCCAGCTCGACCCGGACAGGCGCGAGGTCGACATCACCGTCGGCATCCGGAGAAACCAGCTCGTCTACTTCGGGCGCATCGAGATCCGCGGCAACACGAAGACGCGGGACAAGGTGATCCGCCGCGAGATGGAGGTGGAGGAGCGGCGGCTGTTCAGCGAGACGAAGCTGGAGCGATCGAAGCAGCGGATCACGGCGCTCGGCTACTTCGAGCGGGTCGACATCTCCACCGAGCAGGGCGACGACCCCCAGCACATCAACGTCAACGTCGACATCGGCGAGAAGCCGACGGGCACCTTCCAGATCGGCGCGGGCTTCTCGAGCGTCGAGAACTTCATCGCGACGGCGCAGGTCCAGCAGGCGAACCTGCTCGGGAGCGGCCAGTCGCTGTCGCTCCAGGCGCAGATCTCCGGATCGCGGCGCCTCATCGACGTCCGCTTCTTCGAGCCGTACCTGTTCGACAGCCCGTTCTCCGCGTCGGTGAGCGTCTACAACCAGCTGCGGACCTACACGGAGTTCTCGCAGACCTCCACCGGCGGCTCGCTCACGCTCGGCTACCCGCTCATCGAGCCGGAGCTGCGCGCGCAGCTGACCTACACGCTGGAGAACGACGAGATCTCGTCGGCCACGAACACCGGCCTCGGCACGGCAGAGGAGCGCGCCTCGTTCCAGCGGCTCCCGCTCTACAACCTCTTCAACGCCGGGCTCACGTCGAGCATCCGCCCTGCGCTCACCTTCGACACGCGCAACAACCAGCTCTTCCCGACCTCGGGCATCTACCTGCAGGGCTCGGTGGAGCTCGCCCACAGCGCGTTCGGCAGCGAGAACGAGTTCCTGCGGTACCGCGCCACGGGGAGGTTCTACTACCCGATCACGGACAGCCTGGTCCTCAAGCTGAACACCGAGGCCGGCATGGTGACGAGCCCCAACCCCCAGGGCGTGCCGATCTTCGCCCGCTTCTTCCTGGGCGGCATCCTCGATGTGCGCGGCTTCGAGATCCGGGACATCGGCCCGCGCCTCCCGCTCCGCGAGTCGCTCGATCCGAACTCGCTGCCCATCGCGAACGGCGCGAACATCGGCGGCAACCTCATGTACTACCAGAACCTCGAGCTGGAGTTCCCGATCCTCGAGGCCGTGCAGATCAAGGGCGTCGTCTTCACGGATCTGGGCAACGCCTGGAATCTCGAGAAGCTCTACTGCAACGCCGCCCCCGCATCGCCGCACGACGTCACGAACCCGTGCTTCTCGGCCGAGCGCCTCCTCGATGTCCGCACCTCGTGGGGATTCGGGCTCCGGTGGTTCTCCCCGCTCGGACCGCTGCGCTTCGAGTGGGGCTTCCCGTTCAAGCGGCTGCCCTACGAAGAGACGTACAAGTTCGAGTTCAACATCGGCAACTTCTTCTGAGCCCCCGGCCAGCGGGCGCAGCAGGGACGTGCGCGCTCCCCGGGGGGCTGCCGGGGGCAGGTGCGCGGCCGGGCGGACCCTGCCCCAGAGCGTCCTGGATGGCGCGCAGCGGGCGTCGCGGCCGCTGGAGGGCGGGTCGGCGCCGGGCGGATCGCCGTGGAGTTCGGGGGCAGCGGTTGCTCGTCGGGGGCGCCGCTGTTAGGTGGAGAGCCATGCGCCCGGAGCACAGCTCGATGGGGTTCCCCAAGCCAGGCAAGGCCCTGCTGGGGATGATGATCGCGATCGGCTGTATCTGGGTGATGTTCACCCTGGGCCTGAACTGGGGGGGCGCCGGCGAAGGCGTGCTCGAGCCGTTCCTCGGCATCAGCGAGAAGGTGCTCCACGGTCAGGTGTGGCGGCTGCTCACCGCGCCGCTCGTCCACAACCCGAGCGATCCGTGGCACTTCGTCACGACGCTGCTCGGCCTGTATTTCCTCGGTGCCTCGCTCGAAGAGCGCTGGGGAGCCAGACGCACGCTGGCGTTCCTGTTCGGCTCCGCCGCCTTCGCGTTCGCGCTCCAGGTGGCGGTGGGCGCGCTCCTCCCGAAGATGGCGCGGCCGGTCTTCTACGGCGGGCTCGGGATGATCGAGGCGATCGCCGTCGCGTGGGCGCTCGCGCACCGACACGCCACGGTCCGCCTCTTCTTCGTCCTCCCCGTGACGGGCACCATGCTGCTCGTCTTCATCTTCGGGATCTCGGTGCTCAACGTGATCGCCATGCGCGCGCCCCCCGAGGGGTTGATCACGCCGTTCGGGGGCATGCTCGCCGGGTATCTCTTCGGCGACTTCTCCCCGCTGCGCCGCTTCTATCTACGGATCCGCTTCCGTCAGCTGCAGGCGCAGTCCGCCGCGCTCCGCCGCGTCCCTGCGGCGCGCGGCCGCTCCGGGGGCGTCCCGCTGAGGGTCATCCCCGGCGGCCAGAAGGACCCCCCGAAGGACAAGCGCTACCTCAACTGAAAGGGTCGCAGGGCGCCCCGCCCCGGCCGCGCTCCCAGGTGGTCAGGGCGTGGCGCAGCGGCGGAGCTCTTCGAGCGTCTTCGCGCGGGTAAGGCAGCCGAGCTCGCCGGGGTCCACCTTGCTCCCGGCGAGCTCCCGCTTGCAGTCGGATGTCCACTCCGACGAGAGCCTCTCGCCCTCGCTGTCGATCACCACGGAGGCCTTCCCCGGGCCCGCTGGAGCGGCGGACCCCACCCGCTTGGCCTCCGCTGCCCACGCGGTGCGCATGCCCTCGCCGATCGTGCGGCAGTCTTCTTCCGACATCGTCTTGGTGCAGCCGCCGAGGACCGCGCTCGCGAGCACGAGGAGGGCCACGGCGGCGCGCCGCTCGCCGAGCGAACGGCTGCCTGCGCGAGCGCGTGCCTGGCCAGCGAGAGGCCAGCAGCGCGGCCTGCGCGGCAGAGCTGCCTTCGTTTGGCGAGCAGGCCAGCCCACGGACTAGCTGTCGATGAAGCTCTTGAGCTGCTTCGAGCGGCTGGGGTGCCGGAGCTTGCGGAGCGCCTTCGCCTCGATCTGCCGGATGCGCTCGCGCGTGACCTCGAAGTCCTGACCGACCTCTTCGAGCGTATGGTCGCTCTTCTCGCCGATGCCGAAGCGCATCCGGAGCACCTTCTCCTCGCGCGGCGTCAGCGTCTTCAGGACCTTACGGGTCTGCTCCGCGAGGTTCATGTTGATCACGGCCTCCGCGGGCGAGATCACGCTCTTGTCCTCGATGAAGTCGCCAAGGTGCGAGTCCTCTTCCTCGCCGATGGGGGTCTCGAGCGAGATCGGCTCCTTCGCGATCTTCAGGACCTTGCGCACCTTGTCGAGCGGGAGCTCCATCTTCTCGGCGATCTCCTCGGGGGTCGGCTCTCGGCCGTACTCCTGCACGAGGTAGCGCGAGGTGCGGATCAGCTTGTTGATCGTCTCGATCATGTGGACCGGGATGCGGATCGTCCGCGCCTGGTCCGCGATCGCGCGGGTGATCGCCTGCCGGATCCACCACGTCGCGTACGTCGAGAACTTGTAGCCGCGCTTGTACTCGAACTTGTCGACGGCCTTCATGAGGCCGATGTTCCCTTCCTGGATGAGGTCCAGGAACTGGAGGCCGCGGTTCGTGTACTTCTTCGCGATGGAGACCACGAGGCGGAGGTTCGCCTCGACCAGCTCCGCCTTGGCGCGCTCCGCCATCCGCTCCCCCTCGCGGATGTTCTCGTAGGTATCGCGGATCGCAGCGACGTCGATGTTGAGCTCTTCCTCGACCTTCTTCAGACCCTTCTGGGCGTTCTTGATGGTCGATTCGAAGTCGTTGAGCTCCTCGCGGTTGACGTTGAGCTTCTTGGCGAGCCGCCCCTCGAGGGCGCGGTTGCCCTTCACCTTGATGAGCTCGCGCTTGAGCTCGCCCTTCGAGAGCCCTGTGCGCCGCTCCAGCTCCGTCGCGCCCGCCTCGGCCTTCTCGACCTTCGAGATGAGGCTCTTCAGCTTCTGGACGATCTTGTCGATCGTCCGCTTGTTGAGGCGCATCTCTTCGAGCGTCGTCACGAGCTCGGCTGTCGCCTGCGTCACCTCGACGTCGATCTGCTTGCGGCGGACCTCCGTCTTCACCTCTTTGCGCTCCTCCAGGAGCTCCGCCTTCTTCTTGTCGACGCGCTTCACCTTGTCGATGAGGCGGATGATGCGCCGGTCGGCCTCCTCCTCGTCGAACTCCTGGTCGTCGTTCTCGGCGTCCTTGATGAGCTCCTTCACCCGGATCTTGTGCTTCCGGAGCTTCTCGCCGAGATCGATGATCTCGCGGACGGCGATGGGGGAGTCGAGGATGGCGGCGTTGACCTTCTGCTCGCCGATCTCGATCCGCTTCGCGATCTCGACCTCGCCCTCGCGGGTGAGCAGCGAGACGCTGCCCATCTTCCGGAGGTACATCCGGACGGGGTCGTTCGACTTCGAGTAGTAGTCGACGTCCTCTTCCTCGCGGTCGGGCGTCACGACGAGCTTCTTCTCGCCGGCCTCCTCGTCCGCGATGCGCTTCGGCGCGATCTTCACCTGGGTCGCGCCGTCGACGATCTCGATGTCCTCGTCGCCGAGGGCGCCCACCACGTCGTCGAGCTGATCGGGCGCGACGTCCGCGGGGAGCGCGTCGTTCACCTCGTCATAGGTGAGAAAGCCTTTACTCTTGCCGGTTTCGACGAGCTTTTCGAGCGTCTTCCGGTCCTTCTCTGACCGCTCGGCCCGGATGCCCGCGTCTCCTTTGTTGCTCGGGCGCGCCCCCCCCTCGGCGTGCCCGCGTGTCGATGCGTGCCGCGCGCCGTTCAGCGCGCCGCCCCCCGCCGCCCTCGCGACCCCGCCTGTCCGACCGGAAGATTGCTTGGCCTTGCTCGCCATTACCTCATGCTCCACTTACGGCGATCAGCTCGCCGCGACCGACAAGACACCCAATGACTCCGATAAACTCTAGGGATCACGCACGTCGAGCCGCCACGGCGAGGCGGCCCGGAACGCATCAAGGAAGACCGAGACCCCCCGCTCTCCGCTGGAATAGCTCACGCAGCAAAGCGTTTTCAGCATCAGCGTCGACCGCGCTCTTCTGGAGCTGGCTCACGACGGCTGCTTTCTGTCGCGCCAGGGCTTGTCTGCTCAACTTTTGTGAATTCTCCAAGAGCGTCGCCTTGGCCGTTGAGGCCGCTTCGAAGACAGGCGAGACCAGCCGTCCAGCCGCGAATGAATGGATCGGAGCCGGGACTTGCGCAAGAAATTCGCTGGCGACAAGACCCATTTCAAAAGTGAAATTTTGACGCGCTGCAACAATCGCCAGGGCGACGTCGCCTTCGAGGCACTCCAGCGCCGTCTGGAGATCGTCGTCGGCCAGCAGCTCGGGAAAATCGAGGATCGCGCCCAGGATCTCCAGGCTTACCTCCTGGATTTGCGTGCGTGAGCGAGCGCGCTCCCACGTCTCGGTCGTCTGTCCGGAGGGGATCACCTCGCGGGTAGGCTGGCTCCGCGGGCGGGAGAGGGACTCCTCGACGACGCGCTCCAGCTGCCGGAGGTCGTCCGGTGAGCGGCCGCCGATCACGAGCTTCGAGGAGAGGCGATCGGCGTAGAGCTTCGCCATCATCCTGAGGCTCGGGTCGTCTTCTTCGGCGAGCAGCGTCGTCACGGCGCGCACGCGGGCGAGCTGCTCGGGCAGCGACGAGCCTCCGAAGCTGTCGCCGTCGAGCGCCTGGTCGATCAGGTGCTCGAGCAGGCCGCGCGCCGCCTTGACGATGCGCGCGATCGCCTCTGGGCCGTGCTCGCGCGCGAGATCGTCCGGATCGACGCCGGAAGGCAGCACGGCGACGCGCGCGCTGAGCCCCGCCTCACGGCACGGGGCGCGCGCCGCGCGCGTGGCCTTCTTGCCGGCCGCGTCGCCGTCGAACAGCAGGATGACCGCGGGCGCGAAGCGCTTGATGAGCTTCGCCTGTCCGGTCGTGAAGGCGGTACCGAGCGGAGCGATCGCCTGGCCGATGCCGCGCGCGTGGAGCGCGACGACGTCGAAGTTGCCTTCCACGAGGATCGCCTCGCCGCGCTGGCGGATCGCCTGGCGCGCCTGGTGCAGCCCGAAGAGGTGCTCGCCCTTCGTGTAGATCGGCGACTCGGGGCTGTTGATGTACTTCGCCGGCGGGCCGTCGGCCTGCGGCGCAGGGCCGGTGAGGCCGAGCGACGAGAGCTCGGAAGGGCTGGGATCGGGCAACGCGCGTCCGCTGAACGCGATCACCCGGCCCATCACGTCGGTGACGGCGAACATGAGCCGGTGCCGGAAGCGGTCGTAGTGTCCGCTCCCCGACGAGCGCGGCACGAGGAGCCCGACGCGCTCCGCGAGGACC
Organism: Sorangium sp. So ce281; assembly: GCF_051527395.1. Lineage (NCBI taxonomy): Bacteria > Pseudomonadati > Myxococcota > Polyangiales > Polyangiaceae > Sorangium > Sorangium sp. So ce281. The sequence continues at coordinate 5,886,319 of NZ_CP150322.1, read as the reverse complement.
GGGGAGACGCCTTGCTGTCGCAGGTACGTGGAGAGCCCGTCCCAGCCGAACGGGGCGTAGCCGATCCGGAACGCCTGGAGGGCGTCGGCGATCGGATCGGCGGCTCCATCGCCGTCGCGGAGGGGCAGGCCGCGTCGCTCGAGCTCCTCGTGAGCGTGGCGCGCGAGCGGGTGAGGGGCGCTGCCCGGCCCCCCGCGGAGGCTGTGCTCGAAGAACGTCGCGGCGAGGTGGTTGACGGCGTAGAGATCGTCCTTCGACCTGCGCGCCGCCTGCGCCTCGCGCCGCTCGGCCTCGGTCAGCGACTCCGCCACCTCGATGCCGGCGCGCTCGGCGAGCGCGCGGACCGCCTCGGCGAACGTCCGGCCCTCGAGCTTCATCACGAAGTCGATGGCGCTGCCGGTCTCCTTGCAGCCGAAGCAGTGGTAGAACCCGCGGCTCGGGCTCACGTGGAAGCTGGGCGTCTTCTCCTTGTGAAATGGGCAGAGCCCGGTGAAGGAGTGCCCTCGGCGGGCGAGGCGCACGCTTTCGCCGATGAGCGCTACGAGATCCGTGCGCTCTTTCACGAGCGCGATCGTCTCCGGAGAGATCATGGGCTGCCTTGGGGGCTCCGTGCGTGCGGGGCCCGCGGATCATCACGGGTGGACTCAGACGGCGTGGCGGCGTCCGCGCCAGCGCCTCGGCGGTACGGGCGGCTCGCGAAGCGGGAGACCCCCCAGTCCCTCGCGGCCTGTGTGGAGACAAGTGTCCTGTGCGGCGGCCGCACGTGCAAGGCGGTAGCCGCCGGAGACGTCACTTCGGATCGGGGAACGGAGAGCCGGGCTTCTTGTGGTCCGTCAGGCTCTCGTCGGGCTGGGAAGCCTCGACCATCTCGTCGACCGGCGGCGCCTCGGCGTGCTCGGCCAGGAAGCGCGTGTCTTCGCGCACCATCGGAGGGGGCGGATCGCCGATGAGCTCGAGCTCGGTGGCGAGCCACTGCTCCTCTTCGATGAGCGCCCGGCGGCGCGGATCAGTCAGGTCGCCCTGCCAGTGGTCGAGCTCGGTGTCGACCTCCTTGAGCCGGCGGCGTACCCTCACGACGTCGACATCGTCCTTCACCGCGAAGCGCTCGGTGAGGAGCAGCGCGGTGTCGCCGGCGACCTCGACGAAGCCATGATGGACGGCCAGGCGGTGCTCCTGACCGTTCTGGTGGTAGGTCACGAGGCCGGTCCGGAGGGCGGCGAGCAGCGGGAGGTGACCCGGGAGCACACCGAACTCGCCGGCGACGCTCGGCGCGGTCACGTCCGTGACCTGCTCGCGCAGCGCGACGCCGGTCGGCGTCACGATCTCGAGGAGGATTGTGTCGGCCATGGCTGCGTCAGGACGCCCTCTGCGACGCCCTGGCCTTCACGTCCTCGATGCCGCCCACCAGGTAGAAGTCCTGCTCCGCGACATGGTCGAGCTTGCCGTCGAGGATCTCCTCGAAGCCCGCGATCGTGTCCTTGAGCGGCACGAGCTTGCCCTCGAGCCCGGTGAACTGGGCGGCCACGAAGAACGGCTGCGACAGGAACTTCTGGATCTTGCGGGCGCGCGCCACGACGAGCTTGTCGTCCTCGCTGAGCTCGTCCATGCCGAGGATGGCGATGATGTCCTGGAGGTCCTTGTAGCGCTGCAGCGTCTGCTGAACGCGCCGCGCGACGGAGTAGTGCTTCTCACCGACGATCTGGGGGTCGAGCATCGTCGAGTTCGAGTCGAGCGGATCGACGGCCGGGTAGATGCCGAGCTCCGAGATCGCGCGCGACAGCACGGTGGTCGCATCGAGGTGGGCGAAGGCCGTGGCCGGCGCGGGGTCGGTCAGGTCGTCCGCGGGGACGTAGATCGCCTGGACGCTGGTGACGGAGCCCTTGGTCGTCGAGGTGATGCGCTCCTGGAAGGCGCCCATCTCCGTCGAGAGGGTCGGCTGGTAACCGACGGCGCTCGGGATGCGTCCGAGGAGCGCGCTCACCTCGGAGCCGGCCTGGGTGAACCGGAAGATGTTGTCCACGAACAGGAGGACGTCCTGCCCCTCCTCGTCGCGGAAGTGCTCGGCCACGGCGAGCGCCGAGAGCGCGACGCGGGAGCGAGCGCCCGGGGGCTCGTTCATCTGGCCGTAGATCAGCGCGGCCTTCGAGATGACGGGGCTGCCGTCCGCGAGCTTCGACTCGCTCATCTCGAGGAAGAGGTCGTTGCCCTCGCGCGTCCGCTCGCCGACGCCGGCGAAGACGGACACGCCGCCGTGCGCCTTCGCGACGTTGTTGATGAGCTCCAGGATGAGCACCGTCTTGCCGACGCCGGCGCCGCCGAAGAGGCCGATCTTGCCGCCCTTGCGGTAAGGGGCGATCAGGTCGATGACCTTGATGCCCGTCTCGAAGACCTCGACCTTGGTCGACTGCTCGATGAACGGGGGCGGCTCCCGGTGGATCGGCGCCATCTTCTTGGCGTGCACGGGCCCGGCTTCATCGATCGGCACACCGACGACGTTCAGGATCCGGCCGAGGCACTCGTTGCCGACCGGCACCATGATGGGCTTGCCCGTGTCGCGGACTTCCATCCCGCGCACGAGGCCGTCGGTGGAGTCCATCGCGATCGTGCGCACCGACGACTCGCCGAGGTGCTGGGCGACCTCGAGCACGAGGTTGTCTGGCTCGGCCGAGATGCTCGGGTTGCTCAGCTTGAGCGCGTTCAGAATCTTGGGCAGCTGGCCAGCCGGGAAATCGACATCGACGACCGGTCCGATGACCTGGGTGATCTTTCCAACAACCATGGAGCGGGAGTCCTCCTCGTGCGTGCTTTGACGAGTCGCGGGGCCCACTAGCACGGACCTGCGCGTCCGACTAGTGCCGTCTACCAGAAATTCTGCGGGATTCTTGACGGCTGCGTCGCTGCGGGCGCGCGGTAGTTGGCGTGCTTTCCGGGGGCTGGGCGCCACGCGGGACGTCCGGGGACGACGTCCATCTCGCATCCCTCTCCGGCTCCAGCGAGGGAGCGCCGGCGCGCGGCGGGCGCTCAGCGTCCTCTGGAGGCGGCGATCCGCGCAAACGCCTCCACGCTGAGCGTCTCGCCGCGAGCGTCGAGCGAGATGCCGGCGTCCTTCGCGTGCTGATCGAGCTCCTGGGAGGACCAGCCGTAGAGGTTCTTCCAGGCGTTCCGGAGCGTCTTGCGGCGCGCCGAGAACGCGGCGCGCACTGCCGCGCGGAAGGCGTCCGTCTCCTCGGCGCGCCGCGGGCGCCACGGCGTCAGCACGACGACCGCCGAGTCGACCTCGGGCCTCGGGTAGAACGCGCCGGCGCGCGCGATCAGGAGGCGGCGCACGTCGAACGCGGCCTGCACGAAGACCGAGAGTGCGCCGTAGTCGGCGCTGCCCGGGGCGGCGACCAGGCGATCCGCGACCTCGAGCTGCACCATGAACACCGCGCGATCGATCTGATGCGCGACGGTGGTCGCCTGCTCGAGGAGCCGGCCCGTGATGTGGTACGGGAGGTTGCCCGCCACCGCGTGCGGCCGCGCGTGGCCGGAGAGCGCGCCGACCCAGTCGACCTGCGCTGCGTCGGCCTCGAGCAGCGTCAAGCGGCCTTCCTCGAGAGGTCCAGCGAGCTGCTCGCGCAAGATCGGGACGAGGTCGCGATCGCGCTCGATCGCGACGACGTGCGTGGCGCGACCGAGGAGCGGCCGCGTGAGCGCGCCGAGCCCCGCTCCGATCTCGATCACCGCGCCGCCCTCCGTCGTCGTGGCCGCCTCGGCGATCCGGCGCGCCGCGTCGACGTCGACGAGGAAGTTCTGCCCGAACCCCTTCTTCGGGGAGAGACCGCGTGTGCGCAAGAGCTCTGCGATGGCCATGGCCCGTCCTCAGATCTGCGGTGGGTGCGCCCCGTCGTGGGCTATGTCTGCGGCTCTGCTGGGCGCGGCCGCCGCGCGCAGCCGCACCACGCGCACGCCGACCTTGCGAAGCGCGGCTTCGCGGCGGGTCTGAGCCACCCGCGCGCGGATGAGCACCGCCTCGGCCGCGATCGGCGCGAGCTCCTGGAACGCCTTGTTGGACGGCGTGGGGCCGCTCTGCCCCTCGTCGCCGTCGCTCTCCTGCGGTCGGGGCGCCTCCCAGGGAGGCCCGAGCCCTGGCTCGAGATCCGGGAGCGTCCACACCACGTGAACAGCCTTCCGCGAGAGCCGGCGCACGGCCTCAGAGAGCTGGCCCAGCTGTGCGTCGGCCGGAGGCGACGCGAGGACATAGACCATGCTCGCGCGCGGCTTGACGCGCGCGATGTGCGTGAGCGACTCGGCGACCGACACGGCGGGATCGCGCCGATCCGGCTCGGCGCGCGCGGGCGACTCGATGCCGTAGCTCGCGAGGTAGCGGCGCAGCGTCCGTTCGCGCTGCGAGCGCCCGAGCGGCGCCGGCGCCGAGAACGGCGCACGCGCGCGCATCGACTCCGCGCGGGCCGCCAGCCGGTCGAGGTCGCCGCGGCGCAGGTCGTCGAGCCCGCGCGCGTCGAGCGGCCTGAGGTGCTCGATGACGCGCGCCGCGACGTCCGACTCGTCGAGCTCGCTCCGATCCGCGTCGTAGGTGCCGCACCCGACGGTGAGCGCTTGCGCGATCTTCTGGCCATGCCCTGGGCCGTGATCGGGCGCGATCGTCACGCGCGGGCCGGGGGCCAGAACGATGAGCCCGACGCGATCGCCGCGCCCGAGGTGCCTCGTCGCGATGGCCGCGGCCTCGTCGATCATGAGATCGAGCGGCGCGCGGCCGAGCGGGCCCGCCCAGAGCTCCACGGCCGCGTCGACGAGGACCCAGACCACATCCCGCTCCTCGCGCTCGAACTCCCGCACGAGCAGTGTGCCCCGGCGCGCGCTGGCCTTCCACGCGATCTTCCGGAACGGGTCCCCCGGCTGGTGCTCTCGCAGCTCGCGCAGGTCGTCTCCTTCGCCGCGTACGCGCCCGGGCTTGCCAGAGGCAGCGAGCAGGTGACTGCGTCCTCCGCGCGGCTGCGTCAGGTACGGCATGAAGGGCCGCGGGAGCACCTCGATGCCGTACGGGTTCGCGAAGGTCAGGGGCACCTCGAAGAGGCCCGGGGCGCCGTGCACCTCGAGCGCGAGCCCGTGGAGCCCGTGCTGGCCGACGCGCGGCGTTCGCACGATGACCTTCACCTTGAGCCGACCCGAGGCGGAGACTTCGCCGCGGTTCGGCTCGATGCGCACGTCGAGCTGCGACGAGGCGATGGTGCGCAGCTTGACGTAGCGAGCCGCGAGGGTGTCGCGGTTCCGAACCTCGGCCTCGATCTCCACGGTGCCTCCGCGCGCGGAACGGAGGATCCGCCGCGAGCCGCCCCAGAGCATCTCGAACCCAGCCGCGCGGATGCGCGCCACCGACACCAGCGTCACGCCGCGGGCGAGCGCGATCGCGACCAGGATCGCCCCGCCCCAGCCGACGATCGCCGGCTCGCGCGCGATGAGCCCGGCGCCCATGACCGCGACGCCGGCGATGGCCAGGTGGGCGGCGGTGCGCGTGGGGTAGAGCTGCATGCGGATCTACGCCGGCCGCGCCGCGCGCCGGTACCCCACGCGCTGAACTGCCTCGTCGACGATCGTGTCGCGCGCCTTGGGATCCACGTCGGCCTCGGGTACCAGCACCAGGCGATGGGCGAGCGTCGCTTGTGCCATGCCGCGCACGTCGTCCGGCGTGACGAACGGGCGCCCGCCGATCACCGCCGCCGCCTTGGCCGCCTGGACCAGCGCGAGCGTGGCCCGCGGCGATGCGCCGAGCAGCACGCGAGGGTGCGTGCGCGTGAACGCGGTGAGGTTCACCGCGTACTCGTACAGATCGTCCTCGACGTGGATCCTCCGCGCGACGCCCTGCAGCATGAGGAGGTCCTGGACGGAGAGCGTCGCCCGCGCTCGTGGCGCCTCGACGTTGTGCGCGCGGAGCATCGCCACCTCGTCTTTGTGCTGCGGGTAGCCGAGGCTCACGCGGATGAGGAACCTGTCGATCTGCGCCTCGGGCAGCGGGTAGGTCCCCTCGAGATCGATCGGGTTCTGCGTCGCGAGCACCATGAAGGGCGACGGCAGCTCGAAGCGATCGCCCTCGATCGTCACCTGTCGCTCCTGCATGGCCTCGAGGAGGGCCGACTGGGTCTTCGCCGGGGCGCGGTTGATCTCGTCGGCGAGCACGAGGTTCGCGAAGATCGGACCGGGGCGCAGCGTGAAGGTCCCCTCCTTGGGCGACAGGACATAGGTCCCCGTGATGTCGGCGGGCAGGAGGTCGGGCGTGAACTGGATCCGCCGGACCGACGCGCCCAGCGCGGCCGCGAACGCCTTGACCAGCGTGGTCTTCGCGACGCCGGGGACGCCCTCCAGCAGCACGTGCCCCTGCGCGAGCAGGGCGGTGAGCATCAGATCGATGGCGCGCGACGAGCCGATGTAAACGCGCGTGATCTCTCGCCGGACCGCCTCGATCCGCTCCTTGGCCGCGGAGATTTCGTCGACGGCGACGGCCTGAACCTGGTTCATCGAGCGCCTTTGTCTGAGTGGGGTGGTGCGAGCTTCACGTCTGTTGGCGACGGGGACGCCGTCGCAGGATCGGGGGGCGCGCCGGGGTGACGTCCGCGCGGTGGCTTCCGGCCGTCGGCGCCGCAGGCGGCGAGGGCATGCCGCACGACGTCGGCGGCGTGCAAGAGCGCGGGCCTGGACACGTTCGCCGGTCTGCCGGCGACGACGGACGCTTCGACTCGGTACATGGTGCCCAGAACATCCTTGAAGGCCGAGAGGGCTCGCTCGTCAAGAGATCCCTCTCGCGCCACGAGCCGCGCGACCGTCTCCTGCGCCGGATTCGCCTCCAGGCCGAACCGCAAGGACAGCGCCTCGAACAGGGCGCTCTTCAGCTCGAGGAACGCGAGGCCCCGCGGGGAAGAGGGGGCGGCGAGGACGGCGAAGCGCCCAGCTGCGCCTCCCTGAGCGACGAGCGGCGTCGGACGGGCGTACCGGGGGAGCGGGCTCCGGTAGGGCCGTGCGGACGCGCGCGCGGTCCAGATCGCGAGGCCGAGGCCGGCGAGCGCCGCGAGCGCGAGGAGGGCGCCGCCCGGAAGCCCGTCGCGGCGGGCGTCCTCGACGGCGCTCGCGAGCGCCTTGACCTGCGCGTCGAAGTCCTTTCGGAGCGACGTCTCGCCGCCGAACGAGCTCTCTTCGTCGAACCGGTTCGCGACGATGTGGAGCCGCCCTCGGCGCGGCTGAGCCCCATCCTCGTCGACCAGGTAGCGCGTCAGGCCCGAGGCGAAGGCGCGGTTGCCCGGGTACCTGAGCATCATGTTCATCAGCGCGGACGGGTCGCCCATCGCGAAGAGCCGGCCCTTGCCGACCTGCCCGGCGACGGCGAGGATCACGTCCGGCTCGCTGACGGCGCGGATCCGCAGCACCGGCGAGAGGTTCGGATGCCGGAGGCCGGTCGCGTGGTTCGTGACGAGCCGCTCCACGTGGCTGACGACGGGGTGCCGGCCGACGGAGTGGCCCCCGACGGTGTCGGCCACCGGCTCCGCGATCGCGAGGGAGGGCCGGTTCCGGAGCGCGGCGAGCGGCCGGGCCGGCGTCGGGATGCGCTCGATCTGGAATCGCCGGAGCGTGTCGTCGCCGCGGCCGAAGTCGTCGATGATGGCGAGCCGCCCGCCGGCCTTCATGAAGGAGGTCGTCTCGTCAGCGTCGAGCGTCTGCAGCGGGTGGAGGACCAGGATGCCGTCCTCGGGGCCGACCTGGCTCCAGTCGAGCACAGCGACGGGGTGGACCCTCGCGGCTCCCAGCTCCGCGCGCGCGATCTCGAGGAGCTCCGAGCAACCCTCCCAGCTCGGGTCGTTCACGTCGAAGGCGGCGCCCGCTGCTCGGGCGGGCGCGAGCAGCGTCATCAGCGCGATCAGCGCCGCCAGGAAGGAGCAGGATGTGACCTGCGAGCGCACCGGCCAGCGCCGATCTTCCCGAACAAGTTCGGAACTGGAACCGGAACCGGAACCGGACCTAGACCTAGAGCCTGAGGAGCATGCGTGCGCAAACCACGCGCCGTGCCGCGTCATGAGCGCTGCGAACATACCACTGTCGGCCCGACCGATAACCTTGACCCGCCATCCCACATTGCTAGATTCGCTTCTAAGAGCGGGGTGCTTTCTCGCAGACCTCGTTCCACCAATTCAGCCGAGCACTCTACGAGGTGGAGGGGTTAGTCGATGCTTCCTCCGTTCATCATCGAGCAAATACGGCAGCGCGAAGAAGAGAAGGATCGGTCTAGAAGAGAAGAAATTCGACCGCGCCTCGAGCTGCCGATCGAACGCTACCCCGCACCTCGTCGTCTTCCGGACTCGGAAGAGGACGATCCCAACCGGGGCGTCATCATCCTCGATCTGGGTTGACGCCACGTGTAGCACGCGCTCCCGCGTGAACCCCCTGGCAGCGTTGCTCCAGCACGTGTCCTGGACGACGTGCCTCCGAGAATTGCCCCCCGTTTTTCTCGTAAATTCCACGAAGTTGGCGACCGTGCATGCAGGCGGATCTCGGCTCCGCGCACGCACCGGGCTCGTCCGGCGAGGAGGGTAGGCGACTGGGCGAGAGGGGCTTCGACCAGGCCGCGGGGCCTGAAAGTTGTCCTCCGCGGACGTGCTCTGCGCGTGCGGGGTTGACCCTCGGCAGGATCTTCGCCTAGGTTGCGCCCCCACTTCTGGCGTCGAGCGCTGAACGAGCTACGCTCCGGCGCCTCCAGAGCAGGCCGTGCACAACGTGGGCACGGGCTCTTCCATATCGATCGAGGTTCTACAGATGGCCGTTCATATTCGCCTCGCCCGCGCGGGCACCAAGAAGACGCCCTTCTACCGCATCGTCGTCGCCGACCAGCGCAGCCCGCGCGGCGGCAGGTTCATCGAGCGGCTGGGCACGTACGACCCGCGCAGGACCGAGATCCGCCTCGATGTTCCCCGCGTGAGGCACTGGATCTCGAACGGCGCTCAGCCGACGCACACGGTGGCGCTGCTCCTGAAGCACCCTGGGCTGGCCCAGGCGGCCGCTCCCGCGGACGCCGCGAAGTAGCATGGCCTCGTCGACGTCTCCGCTGGTCGATCTCGTCGCGCTCGTTGCCCGCGCGCTCGTCGATCAGCCGGACCGGGTCGTCGTGCGCGAAGTCGCGGGAGACCGCTTCCCCCGGATCGAGCTGACGGTCGCGCGCGAGGATATCGGCAAGGTGATCGGCAAGGACGGGCGCACAGCGCAGTCGATCAGGACGTTGCTGAGCGCCGCCGCGAGCAAGTCGGGGCGCCGCGCGCACCTCGACATCCTCGACTGAGACGAGCCCGACGTGGAGCGACGTTACGTTCCCGTCGCGGAGGTCGCCCGTCCGCACGGCGTTCAGGGGGAGCTGCGGTTGCGCCTCTACAACGAGGGGTCCGATCTGCTCCTCACGCGCCCTCCGATCAGGCTGCACCTTCCCGACGGCTCTGCGCGCGACGCGAAGATCGTCGCGACGCGGCCCGTCGACAAGGCGCTGCTCGCGCGGATCGCCGGGATCGACGATCGGGACGCGGCCGAGGCCCTGCGCGGAGCGACGGTGTGCGTCCCTCGGGACGCGTTCGCGCCGCTCTCCGAGGGCGAGTTCTACGCCTGCGACGTGGAGGGGGCGCGCGTGATGACGCCCGATGGCGATCTGCTCGGGCACGTGAGGTCGCTCCAGTCGTACCCGACCTGCGATGTGCTCGTCGTGGAGAGGCAGGGCGCAGATTCCATCGAGATCCCGCTGACCGAGAGCTTCATCAGCAGCGTGGACGTGGAGCGGCAGGTCGTCCAGCTGGCGACGCTGGAAGGCCTCGTCTGAGCTGCCGTTCCACGCAAGGGAGCCCGCCTCGGCAAGTGCGATGCGCATCGACGTAGTCACCCTATTTCCGGAGCTGTTCGAGGGGTTCCTGGCGATCGGCATGGTCGGGCGCGCGCTCGCGTCGGGTGCGCTCGCCGTGCGGACGCGCAGCCCGCGTGAGTTTGGCCTCGGCCGACACCGGAGCGTGGATGACACGCCTTACGGCGGTGGCTCCGGCATGGTGATGCGCGTCGATTGCATCGTCCGCTGCCTGGAGGCGCTCGACGAAGCCGCCGCCGGAGGCGATGCGTCGAGCGCGCCTCCCGGGGACGACGCGACGGCGTCCTCGGGGCCTCTGCCGCGCGCGCACCGGGTGCTGCTCACGCCGCAGGGGAAGCCTTTCCGTCAGGAGAAGGCCATCGAGCTCGCGGCGCGCCCTGCCGTTGCGCTCGTTTGCGGTCGATACGAGGGGTTCGACGAGCGGGTGCGCGCTTTCGTCGACGAGGAGATCTCGCTCGGCGACTTCGTGATGACCGGCGGCGAGGTCGCGGCGATGGCGGTGATCGATGCGTGCGTGCGCCTGCTCCCAGGGGTGCTCGGGAACGCTGTGTCGGCGGAGCACGAGTCGCACAGCCCCGCGCTGTCAGGGCTCCTGGAGTACCCGCAGTACACCCGCCCCGTGGAGTTCCGCGGGCACAAGGTGCCCGACGTGCTGCAGCAAGGTAACCACGCGGCCATCGCGCGCTGGCGACGAGCGGAGGCCGAGCTGCGCACGGCCCAGCGCAGGCCCGACCTCTGGCGCAAGGCGCGGGGGGGAGAGCCGTCCCCGGACGAGAGCGGCGAGGCGCGGCGATGAGGCTGGCGCTCGCGCTCGTTCACTACCCCGTGCTCGACCGCTCCGGGGAGACGGTGACCACGGCCATCACGAACCTCGATCTGCACGACATGGCGCGGAGCGCGCGCACGTACGGCGCCGAGCGGCTCTTCGTCGTTCATCCGGTCGCCGCTCAGCGCGCGTTGGCAGAGCGGATCAAGGAGCACTGGGTGATCGGCTCCGGCAAGCGCCGGATCCCGGATCGCGCGGTCGCGCTCGATGTGCTGAGCGTGGTCCCCAGCCTGGACGACGTGTACTCCGCGCTGAGCGGCGCAGGTCGGCGCGGCGTCGAGGTCTGGACGACCGCGGCGGCCTCGCGAGGGCTCCCGGTGACGAGCTACGCAGCGACCCGCGCGCGCCTCGCGAAAGCGAGCGATCCGGTGGTGATCCTGTTCGGCACAGGTTGGGGCCTCGCGCCAGAGGTCATCGCCGATGCCGACGTCCAGATCGAGCCGATCAGGGCGGAGGCGAGCACCGGCTACAACCACCTGAGCGTGCGCGCGGCGTGCGCGATCACGCTCGATCGGCTGCTCGGCGACCGGAACGCCGGGTGATCTCGCGTGGCGCGCGGTCGTCGAGCGTGGCGCCAGCACCGCCGCGCGGCCTTCCGGTCCATCCTCCTGAGATGAGCGAGCGCGATGCCGATCGTCCCGCCGGGGAGGCGAGCGCGGCGCGAACGACGCCCGACCGGCTGGTGCGCGAGCAGGCGCTCGCGCTCGGCTTCGACGTCGTGGGCGTCGCGCGGGCCGACGAGCCGCTCGGGGTCGAGCACGCACGGTACCTGGAGTTCGTCGCGCGCGGCATGCACGGGGAGATGGGTTACCTCGCGGAGTACGCGGAGCAGCGGCGCCGGCTGGACACCAGCGCGATCCTCGAAGGAGCACGCTCGGTCGTGTGCGTAGGCCGCAGGTATGCGCGGCCGAAGGAGAGCGAGCGGCGCGACCCGCCGCTCGCGCAGAGCGTCGCGCGCTACGCGCGCGGGCAGGACTACCACAACCACCTGAAGCGGCGGCTCCGGCGGCTCGCGGCGTTCATCCGCTCGCTCGCGCCGTCCGTGCTCGCGCGGCCGCTCTGCGACGTCGAGCCGGTGATGGAGCGCGTCTGGGCGGCGCGCTCTGGTATCGGTTTCGTCGGCAAGAACGGGCTGATCATCACGCCGGGGCAGGGGAGCTACCAGCTGCTCGGCGAGGTGGTCACCACGCTGGATCTCGTCCCCGACGTGCCCATCTCCGAGCGCTGCGGATCGTGCACGCGCTGCCTCGACGCGTGCCCGACGCAGGCGTTCGACGCGCCCTTCGTGCTCGATCCGCGGCGCTGCATCGCGTACCTGACGATCGAACAGAGGAGCGCGCCGGCCGAGGCGCTGCGGTCCGGCATGGGTGAGCACCTCTTCGGCTGCGACGTCTGCCAGGAGGTCTGCCCCTTCAACAGGACCGCGCCCCCGGCCCTCGAGCGCACCGCGCCGTTCCATCCTTTGGCCCGATGGGAAGCGCGGGACGTCGACGACCTCGTGGCGCTCGACGAGCAAGCGTTCGACGCGCTGACCGTCGGGACGCCGGTCCGGCGCGCGCGACGCGGCGGGCTCGCCCGAAACGCGACGATCGTCGCTGCGAACCGGCTGGCGAGCGGCGCAGAGGGCGCGGCGGTAGCGAGCGCGAAGCGCGCGCTCGTCGCGGCGCTCGCCCATGACGACGCCTCGGTGCGCGCCGTCGCCGCGTGGGGGGTGAGCCGCGCAGGGGGCGGCGAGCCGGCGGGCCCGGGCGCGCCGAGGCCTGACGGGTCGAACGAGGATCCCGGTGCAGGTTGAGGCGCGCCGCCCGCCGCGATCGAACGCGGCGCGAGAGCGCGGCGCTGCTCGGGCGCTCTTCGCGGGGGCCCGATGATCCGCTACGGTGTGCGCCGGCAAGGCGCCGCGCGCACGAGCACCAACGTGGATCTCCCCTCCAGGCTCCGAGCGCTCCTCGACGATCTACGCCGGCACGATTCCGTCCTCTGGCGGCGGGCAGTCGACGCTGGGGTGACCTACGGCCCGGACCTCCTCGTCCGGCACAGCCCTGCGTTGTTCGGGCTCGCCGTCGGGGCGGTGTTGCCGGAGCAGCGGAGGGCCGTGCGCAGGAACCTGCGGCTGGCGCTGGGCGAGCGGGGGACGCTCGACGAGTACCGCGACGTCGCCCGGGTGTTCATCAACTTCGCCAGCTGCCTCACGGACGCGTTCATCGCGGGCAGCAGCCGGCCCGACCGGCTCACCGGCCTGTGCGTGAACGACGAGCACTTCACGAGCGCGTTCCGGCGGGGCCTCGGCGTGATCGTCGTCACGGCGCATACCGGCGGCTGGCAGGCCGCCGCGCCGCTGCTGCGATCGGTGCACGCCGCCGACGTGCTCATCGTGATGCAGCGCGAGCGCGACGAGCGAGCGCAGGCCATCCAGGACGGCACGCGAGATCGGGTCGGCGTACGGATGCAGCACGTGGCCGACGATCCGCTCGCGGTGCTCCCGCTGCTCGCGCACCTCAGGCGGCAGGGCGTCGTGGCCATCCAGATCGATCGACTTCCGTCCGGGATGCGCGGGCGCGACGTCGAGCTCTTCGGGCGACCCTGGCGCGTCCCGGAGGGGCCGCTTCAGCTCGCGGCGGTCAGCGGCGCGCCGATCGTCCCTGTGTTCACGCGGCGGACCGGCTTCATGGAGTACGAGATCTGCATCACGCCGCCCATCTCGCTCCCCCGCAGGCCAGGATCGTCCGAGCTCGACGTGGCAGCGCGGCAGATCACGGCGGAGATGGAGCGTTTCCTCCGGGACAACCCGACGCAGTGGTTCCACTTCGAATAAATCAAGGATTTTGCTCCCCAAATGAGAAATCGAGCTGCCGTCGGGCACGCGCTGCATCGGCGCGCAAGCTGGGTTAAGAGTCCGCGCTGATGGCCCGCCTCCTCGTCGGACTCCCCTCGCTCAAGGGCGATATCCAGAAGTACAAAGATCGCTTCGATCTGGTCGAGCTCCGCCCGCTCGATACGTCGCTGCCTCGCGCGACGACGCTGCGCAAATGGCGCAAGGCGGTGCCGCCGGGCTTCGTCTTCAGCGTGGTGCTGCCGCGCGTGGTCGGCGAGCTCGCCGGAGGGCGCGACCTCGACGAGGCGCTCTCGGCCTCGCTCGAGGTGGCGGCCGTGCTCGAGGCGCGGTGCGTCGTGCTCCAGACGCCGGCGTCGCTCCGGCCGACGGCGAGCAACCGCAAGAAGCTCGCGGCGCTCTTCGAGCGGCTGCCCGCCGAAGGGGTCGTGCGCTGCTGGGAGCCCTCCGGGATCTGGGAGCGCGACGACATCGTCGCGACCGCGCGCGCCGCGAAGGTCATCCCGGTGCTCGACGTGGCGCGCGACGCGCCGCCGCCCGGGCCGATCGTCTATACACGGCTGCGCGCTCTCGGGCGGTCCTCGTCGATGGGAGCGGCCGCGCTCGAGCGGGTCGCCGAGCGCCTGCGCGGACGGCGTGAGGTGTTCTTGGTCGTCGAGGGCGACCGCGCGCCGCAGATCAAGTCGCTGCTCGCGGCGGCGCTCGCCCGCACGCCCGATCGCTCGACAGCGTCGGCTGTGGTAAGGCCGACCATGCCCATGCCCAGCACCCTCGTCGCCGAGGACGAGGAGCAGTGATCCGCGGCGCGGCAGCCACCGCGAGCGACTCCTTTGCGGCTTCGGCCGCCCGGGCCGCGCTCGAGTCTTCCGGCAGCGCGATCGACGCGATCGTCGCCGGCTTCTTCGCTGCCGCTGGCGCGCAGCCCGACGTGCTGCTCGCGCCCGCCGTCGCGCTGGCGGCCGGCGTCGGCGTCGGCGCGAGGGCGTTCGATGGACGGGCCATCCAGCCTGGGCGCGGCGCGCCGCGGCCGCGCGGGTTCGTCGACGGGCAGAGCGTCCCGGAGGCCGCGCACGTCGCTGTTCCGCGCTCGCTCGGCATGCTGGTCCTGCTGCATGGCTACCTCGGACGCGCGCGGCTCCGCGAGCTGGTTCGCTCCGGTGTGGTCGCGGCGGAGCGCGCGGGCGCGACCGGGCGCGCCGCGCTGCTCCGCGAGGTCGGCTCGCTCGGCGCGGTGGCGCTCCGGGCGCGCGATGTGGAGCGGGCGCTGCTGGCCGCCGGCGGGGCGGTCGCAGGGGGGACGCTGACCGCCGAAGACCTCGCTGAAGCGATACCCGCCGAGGTGGAAGCCGCGTCGACCACGATCGCGGAGGGGGCGACCGCGCTCCAGGCGCCGTGGCCGGTAGGCGATGTGCCGCGACCCACGGACGCCATCGTCGCCTGCGACGGCTGGGGCACGGTCGCAGCGCTCGCCTACACGCGCACCGACGATGGCATCACCGTGCCGGAGCTCGAGATCGTGCTCGGCCGCGACGCCGTCCCGGTGCGCCGCGGGATCACGCGCCTCGCCCCCGGCACGCCCCTGCCCGCAGCCGCGCCGATCGGGATCCTCCAGCGCGGCCCCTTCGCGGCTGCGATCGCGCTCGCAGGCAAGCCCACGATCGAGGTGAAGGCCCTCACCGCGCTCCTCCGCGGCGCCGCGCTCGAAAGCGCCCTTCATGATGTCCGCACGCAGCAGGGCGCCAGCGCCGCCATCGCCGTTCAGCGCGACGAGCGCGACGCGCGCACGGCCAACCTCGCAGCCGGCTTCATGGCGGGGGCAGGGACGCAGCCGGCGGAGGGGTGAGGCGCGGCGGGCGTCGGCCGGCCGGCCGGAGCGGAGATCGGCCGGCCATGCGGCTCCCGTTGGCCGACGCGGCGCGGGCCATCGAGGGCGCCGTGGAGGCGCGCTGAGGCGGCAGCGAGGTAGAGCGAGCCGCTGCGCAACGTGCGCTGCGGCCGACGCCTGCCAGCTCGCACTGGCTGCACGCGCCGCGTGCCGTCACGCACGCGGCACTTCCAGGGCTGGGAGTGGATGGAGGTGAACCCCGAGAGGGGGAGAACAGAGCGCGGCGCGCATCCAGCCGCGAAGCGGCGGCCGACATTCAGGCCGGCCGGCGCGCTGACGCTGGGCCTAGAGCGCGACGCCGTGGCGCTTCGCGTAGGCGACGACGCCGATCTTGTCGATCGTGCGGATGTCGCGCGTCGTGAGGTTGAGCTTCACGAAGCGGTTGAGCTCGGGGACCCAGACGCGCCGGGTCTGGATGTTCACGAGCTGCCAGCGCTTCGTCTTGATGTTGGAGTGGGAGACATTCTGCGCCAGAAGCTTCCGCTTCCCAGTGATGTCGCTCTTCGCCATGACGTCCTCGGTTGGAAGGGACCCTGCCTCGGTGCCCCGACCGTAAATCGAACCAGCTGGCCGGGCGCACGCCCTGCGCGGGGGAGCAGGGGGGCTCGGGAGCGCGGGAAAGTGAAGGAAGCCGGGGGACATGTCAAGCGTCCTCCGGGGGTCATTGCCGCAGCGGACTGGAAATCTCCATCGCCGAGGTCGATCGCGCGCTGACGCCGGCCCGACGCAGCAGAGGGAATGGGGAAGGGCTCGGGTCGCAACCCGGCCCGGACGAGCCTCTCCCCTCGGTGTCGCCGACGCCTTACGCGCCTCCCGACGCGCGGCCTAGGTCAGCCACTCGCCGCCCGAGGGCGGACGCCGATCGCGCCCGTCCTTGTCGTTCTCGGGGCGGCGCGAGTGCAGATC
This sequence comes from Sorangium sp. So ce281, assembly GCF_051527395.1. Classification (NCBI taxonomy): domain Bacteria; kingdom Pseudomonadati; phylum Myxococcota; order Polyangiales; family Polyangiaceae; genus Sorangium; species Sorangium sp. So ce281. The sequence goes on along the minus strand of NZ_CP150322.1, from coordinate 5,869,986 downwards.
GATACGCCGGGCGTCGGCTGCCAGGCGCCAGGCCAGGATCTGGAACAGGCCGAGGCTCGTGAGCGCGGACGTCGCCGCGAACGCAAGGCCCGCGGAGAGCACGATGACGATGTCCCGGGGCGAGAAGGCGTCGAGGTGCGCGAGCCTGCCGACGACGAGGTCGGCCGTGAAGGCGAGCACCACGGCGACGGCAAGGAACGACCCGGCGCCCGTCGTCTCCGCGCCCATGAACCCGGTAAGACTGGACAGGACCGCCAGGATCACCAGCAAGGCGCCGAGGTGGCCCAGGTGTGGATCGTGCAGAACCAGCTGTCCGACCGCGTGCCCGAACGACGGGAGCGTGACGAGGAAGGCGGCGACGAGCAGCCACCGCGCGCCGCTGTACGCCCTGTAGCGAGACCGGAAGACGAGCGCCGCCGGGAGCGCGATTGCCGCGACGGCCCGGGCGGTTCCCCAGCCGGCCGCGATCCCCGAGCCCTGGAGGCCGACGACGGTCGCGATCGCCCCGAGCACCACCATGGCGACGGCGCGCTGCCGGTAGCTCACCGACGTGAGCGCGGTGAAGAGCGCGACGATGCCCAGGACGAACGCTGGCGGCCCCGCGACAACGCCGTCCGGGCGGAGCCCAGCGATCGACAGGCCGCCGAGCAGAAGGAAGCCGGCGCCCACCGCGGCACACCAGATCCGCGCGGCGTCCTGCGCTGGACGCATCGGCGCCAGGTCCTCCATGAGCGCCTCGGACGCGAGCAGCGGCTTCGTGACGTGCTCGCGCGTGCTCGGGGGCGCCGCCTCGGCCGGGATGGCCGGGTTCGACTCGAGGCGCCGATCGACCGGAGCGACGCTGATCGACGCCGCAGCCGGTCCTTCCTCGGCGCGGTCGGCCGGGCTGTCGCCGGCTGGGGCGCCCTCCGGCTGGGCTGGTCCGGCCTTTTCCCGTTCGGCGATCGCGCGACGGCTCGCTGGCGGGCGGTCGCGGCTCGCCTCTCCGAAAGGCTTTTCCATTGATGGAGCTGGATCAGATCTCACGGGCGTCGAAGGGAGGGCTGCTGCGGAGCTGACCGAGCAGCTCGGCTGAGGTGAGCCGCGCAATCAGGGTGCGTCCGAAGTCTCGCACGGCAGGGAATCCTTGCCCATCCATGGCAAGGGATTGCTCGTCCATGTACAGCCGGCGTGCAATCTCGATTTGCACGGCGTGGACGGCACGGTGCGGTTGGCCGTAGTGCGCGGTGCTGAAGCCCCCTTTATAGGGGTCATCATGGCGCACCGAGAAGCCGCAGGCGCGCGCGTGCTGATCGACCGCGTCGATCACCGCGCTCGCGGCGGTCGTCCGCCCGCGCGTGCCGGGGACGATGTCGGCCCGACCGATCGCGCCCTCCGCGTGGCCGCGGCGGTTCTGGCTCGGCATCGAGTGCGCGCAGAGGAGGATCGCGAAGCCGAAGCGCTCGCGCTTGCGGGCGAGGAGCGCGCTGAGGGCGCCGTGATAGGGGCGATAGAAGCGGTCGAGCCGGCGCTCCACCTCCTGCCGCGGCAGCCGGGCGGCAAGGATGGGCTCGCCGTCCGTGGTCATGCGCCAGATGAGCCCCCGCGGGTAGGGCACCCGGCCGCCGCCCTCGACCGCGTCGCCGTCGCAGTCGGCCTCGCTCCGGTTGAGATCGACGACCAGCCGGCTCATCCGGGAGAACAGGAGCGTCGCCCCCTCGGCCGGAGCGTCCTGGAAGAGCGCCTCGACGTACAGGTCCGCGTCGCGCCCGAGGCTGCGCGCCGGCGCGATGGTCCAGGACAGCGACTCGGGATCCACGTAGACGCCCGCGTGCGGCACCTCGACGAGGACCGGGCTTTCCGCTCCGCGGGGCTCGATGACCTCGAAGGCTGACACCACAGGGCCCACTGTGACGCATTCCGCGTCCGGCTGGAACCAGGACGGGGAGGTGAAACGCCGGAAGGGAGAAAGACGTATCGCCGTTCGGGGCGTTCTTGGCCGATCCGCTCCAGCCCAGCTTTCTGGCGCGCTTCGCCGCTTTCGACGTACCGTTGGCCGTGGACCTTGCGACCTGGGTGGACGCCTACCTGGATCACCTCCGCGTCGAGCGGGCTCTGGCGCCCCTGACGCTCGAGGCCTACGGCCATGATCTCGCCAAGCTCGTCGCCCATGCCGAGGCGAGCGGGGTCACGACGGTCGACGGGCTCGACCAGGCGCTGATCGGCACCTACCTGGTCGCGCTCGGCCAGGCGGGCATCAGCGCCAGCTCGGCGGCGCGCCACCTCTCCGCGGTCCGCGGGTTCATCCGCTTCCTGCTCCGCGAGCGCCGCATCGAGCGGGATCCGTGCGCGCTGGTCGAGCGACCCAGGGTCGGGCGGCGGCTGCCCAAGGTGCTCTCGTTCGACGAGATCGCGCTCCTCATCGAGGCGCCCGAGCAAGGGACGTTCAAGGGGCTGCGCGATCGCGCGATGCTCCACGTGATGTACGCGGCCGGCCTGCGCGTCAGCGAGGTGGTGCGCCTCAAGCTCGCGGACATCGACCGGCGCAAAGGGATCGTGATGGCGCTCGGCAAGGGGGGGAAGCGGCGGCTCGTGCCGCTCGGCGAGCCGGCGCTCGCCGCCATCGACGCCTACCTGGAGCTGCGCGCGACGCACCCGCGCAGCGCGGCGACCCAGGTGCTGTTCCTCTCGCCGCGCGGCGGGGCGCTCACCAGGCAGGCGGTGTGGAAGCTCCTCGGCGGATATGCGCGCGCCGTGGGCATCGCCAAGCCGAGCTCGCCGCACAAGCTCCGCCACTCGTTCGCGACGCACCTGCTCGAGGGGGGCGCGGATCTCCGGAGCGTCCAGGCGCTCCTCGGTCATGCGAACGTCGTGACGACCGAGATCTACACGCACCTCGCCGACGACCACGTGCGCGCCGCGTACCGTCGGGCGCACCCCCGCGCGTGAGCGCGCGCACGATGGCTATTTGCAGCGCTTGAGGAACTTGCCGCAAGGCTTGCTCGGCGCCTGCCCCGCTCGCTGAGCCGGGGGGATCTCGGTGAGCTGGAACTCTTGCACGAGCGGTGTTCCGGCCTTGACGACCACGCTCAGGCTCCGCGGGAAGTAGCCGGTTCGCTTGACGCTCACCTTGTGCACCCCAGGGGGGAGCCTGAGCTCGACCTCCGGGGCCTGCGTCACCTTGCCGTCGATGGTGATCTCCTCGCAGGCGACGGGCTTGCAGGAGACCTTCACCGTCGCGTCGGTCGCCACGCCGGCGTCGGCCGAGGCGCCGGCGTCGATCGGGGGCTCGGCCGTCGGGGTACCGGCGTCGGCGGCCGGCGCGCTGCCGGCTGGCTCGGGCGGAGCGGGCTCGGCCGAGGGCGCGGGGGGAGCCGCCGCGGAAGCGCTTGTCGAGGCGCTGGGGCTCGGCTGCGCCTCGTCCTTGCGGTCCAGGACGTACCACGCGGCGGCCGTGCCCCCGACGAGCAGCACCGCAGCGACGCCCACCATCACGGAGGCCGCCTTGCTCCACGGCGACCGGGGCGCGGTGCTGACCGCCGTCAGCGCGGGAATGCCGCTTCGATGGGATGTGGTCTGGCTCTGGGCCGAAGGCGACGGCGCCTGGCCGGAGGGCGCGTCGGCGGAGGGCTGCGGCGAGGGCGAAAACGGCGCGTACGACGGCTGCGGCGAGGGTGAAAACGGCGAGGGCACCAGCTGCGTGGCGTCGCCGGGCGGAAAGGGCGCGGGCGCGCTCGCCGCGGTGACGGCGACGGCCGGCGGCGCGGGCGCGGGCGCCTCGTTCACCGAAGGAGACAGCGCGAGCGTCGAGCCCACCTCGATCGCGGCCGCCGAGAAGCCGCTGAGCATGGCCGCGAGCTCGCTCGCCGAGCGGAAGCGCTCGCGCGGATCGTGCGCCAGCGCGCGCGCGAAGGCGCCGTCGAGCACAGGGCTCAGCGGGACGCCGAGCTCCGCGGCCCGCACGGACGCGGCGAGGCGCGGCGCCATGAGCTCGCGCTGCCAGCCCTGGACGTCGACCTGACCCTGGCAGGAACGCCAGTACGAGCGGCCCGTGAGCGCGAAGAAGGACACCAGCGCAGCGGAGAAGATGTCGGCGGCGGGTCCCGCCTGGCCGCCCGGCTGGAGCTGTTCGGGCGCCAGCCACGGCGCGGAGAGGAGGTACCCCTCCTGCGTCGGCACCATGCTCCGCGCGAGGGACGGCCCGAAGTCGGTGAGCTTCACGCTGCCCGGAGCGCTCGGGTCGATGAACAGGTTCGTCGGCTTGAGGCCGAGGTGGGGGACCTCGCGGGCGTGGGCCGCGTCGAGCACCGCCGCGAGAGAGCGGAGCATCGAGCCGACCTCCTCGAAGCCCATCGGCCGGCGACGCGCGAGCTCGGCGAGCGACGGGAACGGGATCATGTCCGTCACCGTGAAGGGCGCGGCCGTCGCCGGGTCGTAGCCGGCCTCGAGGATGTGCGCGGCGAGCTCTGGCGGCAGCCTGTTCGTCTCGGCCACGTACCGCTGGAGGTGCTGCATCGCGTCCGCGCGCTGGCCGACGACGGGCGAGTACAGCTTGAGGGCGACGTCGCGCGCTTGCGCCGTCACCGCGCGGAAGGTGGCCGTCGCGCCCCCGTGGCCGAGGAGCGAGCGGACCGAGAACCTCCCCGCGATGACGCTGCCGGGCGCGACGTTCGGTGCCGTCACGAGATCACTCCGCCGCGACCGAGATCGACTCGATCGATTGCAGGATGGTCTCGTCGGCGCCGGAGCTGTCGTCCTCGGGGACGAAGCCGAGCCCCAGCACGATCTCCCCGTCCTTCCCGGTGTCGCCGAAGATCAGCAGCGGGCCCTTCCTGGCGCCGCGGGTCGCGCCCTCCCTCTGCCACAGGCCGATCTTCCGCCCGGCGACGTCCTTGGTGTCGTCGGGCTTCTTCCAGTTCACCTTCTTCTTCGGCAAGGTCACGTCGATCTCGCGCGCCAGCGCCTCGAGCGCGGCGTCGCGCTTCTCGATCGCCTGCTTGCCCTCGCCCGCGTCGATCTGCGCCGTCGCGAAGGCCGGGCCCTCGTCCTCGGCCTGCGCGATCGTGGCGCTCTCCGCCTGGGCGTAGGTCCAGCCCTTCGCGGGCGTGAACACGAGCGAGCTCTGGGCGATTTTCGCCCGGGTCGACGCCTCTGCCTGGCACTGCTCATCGAGCGCCTTGCAGGGCTTCGGAGCAGGGGGAGGCGGTGGCGGTGGCGCCGCCGTCACGGTCGGCGGCGGCGCAACGGGTTGCGGTGGAGGCGGCGAGCTGCACGCCGCGGCGAGCGCCGCCGCAGCGCCCAGCGCTAGGGTAGGCAATCGTCGGAAGAACATTGCGCCCGAGCGTTGCAGGACCGGACCCGGTACGGCAAGTAAAGAGCGACTTGGGGGGAGACAGCTTGCGCCGAAGGGCGCGGCCGGCGCCGAACGGAAGGCCGACCGCGCCGGGCGGCTGCTCCGGCGCGGTCGCGAGGCGCAAGGGCTACTTGACGACGGCGCCGACGTCCTGTTCGACCTGCTCAGCGACGCCTACCGGCACCTTGCCGTAAAGGCGGGTGCGCTCCGTGACCAGGAAATAGTCGGGCTTGCCGCTCGCCCCGGGGGGCCCCTTCACGAGCTCGGCGAAGCCGATGTCGCCAGAGCTGCCGGTGTACTCGATCCGCACCACGACCTCCTTCTGCTCCGGGGCAACGGCCACGTACTCGGTGGGACGGAGGCGGTCGAGCTTGCTCATCCAGTTGCCGACCGTCTCGTCGTTCTGCTCGGGGCTCGCCGGATCGGCCCAGAACTTCTTGCCCTGGTCGCCGCCGCGCACGACCTCGCGGCGCTTGTCCCCGGCGATGACGCGCGCCCGGGCGAGATCGACGTCCTTCCACTCGTGCAGATCCCGCTCCAGGAGCCGCGACTCCGCGGTGTCGAGATCGCGGTAGATGTCGCCCTTGATGGCGTACACCTCGCCGGTGGCCTCGTCGCGCGCGTACCGGTCCGCGCCGCCGGGCGTCGCGCCGCCGAGGACCAGCTTTCGCTCGGCGCCGCGCAGCTTGACGGTGAGCGTGCCCTCGGGCTCGGCCAGCCCGAACTCGGCCGCGCGGTCGTCCGCGATGCGGCCGATCGAGCGCAGCGCCTTCAGCGGCGCGATCGCCTCGGCGAGCTTGTTGCCGGCGGCCACCGAGACGAACGTCGTCGTCTTGACCGTCGGCTCGCGCTCCGCGGGCGGCTCGTCGTCCTGCGCCCCGTCGTCGGGGTTGTGCGGGTCCTTCGGCTTCTCGGCCGGGGGCGTCGTCTTGCGCTCCGCCGTGCCGACGAAGTAGCGGCCCTCCTTGTCCTTCTTCGCCTCGAGGACGACCGTCTTCGATTTCCCCTCGAAGGCGATGCGCTCGACGTCGTCGGCGCGGCCGGCCCAGACGGTCACGTCCGCGACCGAGAGCGCGGCCGCCTTCTCGTCGCGCGTCCAGACGAGGACCGCGAACAACGCCGCGACCACAAGAAGGCCGAGGTGCACGAAAAAGCTGCGTTCCAACCTCATGCGCGCCTCCCGCTCGCGCGCCGCCCGCGGCGCGTGATGAAGAGCCCGAGACCCAGCACCATGGCCGGCGCCACGAGGATCGTGGCCCAGAACCACACCTGGTCCTTCTCCTTCGTGTGCTCGATCCGGACGTCCTCGCTCGTCGTGATCTCCCCGGCGTAGCTCTCCTCGCCGCCGAGCCACCGGAGCGCGTCGAGCGCGAGCACGATGTTGGGTTCGTTCCTGAACGCCGCGTCGCTGAACACGTCGGCGTCGGCGACCACGAACGCGCGCAGCTCCTTCTTCTCCTTGTCGTCCCCGCCATGCGCGAGCTCCTTCGAGACCGCCGCCGCGAGGTTGTAGGCGCTGCGCTTCTCGCCGTCGGCGTCGAACTTGAAGTTGCCGTTCGCGTCGGCGAACGTCTCGCCCAGCGAGCGGACGACGAAGTCGATCTTCAGGCCATCGCCCTCGCGCTTGTCGAGCGACGACGCCCCCGGGAAGATCGTCGGCGCCTGCTGCGCGTGGCGGCTCAGCGTCGACACCGAGGCGTGCGAGGAGTACCGCGTCGTGACCAGCATCGCCTGGTCCGAGTCGTTGTAGCGCCGCCGCACGTACACCCGATCGTTCGCCAGGACCTCGGGCTTCCACGTGAGCCCGACGGCGCCGGCGAGCGGATCCAGATCGACCTTGGCGTCCGGATCGAGCGCGAGCAGGAGGTGCCCGCCCTCGTCGGCGTGCCGCTTGAGCGCCGCGACCTCCTCCGGGAGGAACGCCTTCTGCGGGCCGAGCACGATGACGACGCTCGCGTCCTTCGGGATCTCGCTGCCGAGCCCCTGGGCGAGCCCGAGGTCCTTGATGACGTAGTTCTGGGACTCGAGCAGCTTGCGGAGGTTCTTGGCCGTCCGCCCCTCGGGGGCGCTGGCCGACTCGTTCAGCTCGCCGTGGCCGACCGTCAGGTAGGCGGTGCGCTGCGGCCGGATCACCTTGAGCAGCACCTTCTGGAAGTCGGCGTCGAGGCTCTTCAGCTTGGCGCCCGCGCTCTTGATGTCGGACCCGACGGTGAGCGTCTCGCGCGAGCCGTCGCGCGAGAGCACGATGACGCCGTCTTGCGTGACCTTCGCCTCCTTGGCGAGCGCGGGGACGAGCAGGCGATCCTGCACCTCCACGGTGATCTGCGGCGACGCCGCCTTCACCTCGCGCAGGTAGCCCTCCACCTCGGCGCCGACCTCGTTCTGCTGCGGGTAGAAGGCCGTGATCTTGAGCGGCGCGGTCAGGCTCTCGGCGACGCGCTTCGTGGACTCGCCCGGGCGGGCCGTGCGGTAGTACGAGAAGTCCGCCTTGAGATCGAGCTTGCCCGCGGCGAACACGAAGAGCGCGGAGTAGACCGCGGCGAACCCGAGCGTCAGGCCCGAGAGCGTCGCGGCGCGCACCCGCCGGCCCTCGATGCGCTCGGCGCGCCGCATCGGCGCGAGCGCCGCCTCGCCGAAGAACAGCGGCACCGTCGCCATGACGAGCAGCGCGACCCAGGTGACCGTCGTGGCCGCGTCGATGCGCCCGCGCAGCTCGGGCGCGGCGCGCGAGACGCCGAGCGTGGCCTGCCCCGCGTCGGTCGTGGTGAAGTAGGCCGCCACCGCGACGACGCCGAGCGCCGACAGGATCGCGAGCGCGCGCTCGACCGCGCGGCGCTCGCCCGACTCGCGCACCGCGGTCGCGAAGCGCAGCGCGGTGACGAGGACCAGGGTCAAGAACCCGAGCCCCGACAGGGCAGTGCGGAGCCACTCGATCGTGGGCACCACGCGCTCGCCGAGGAAGAGGGCGAGGAGCGCGCCCGCGTACGCCGGGACCATCCAGCCCCCGGCGCGGAGCGCGGGCGCCCGCTCGCCGGCCGGCGGGGCCCCTCGCCCGGCGTCCGGCGGGGGCGCGGAGCCCGCTCCCTCGCCGCGGATCTCGGCCTCGTCGGCCTGAGCTTGCTTGTCGTTCACCGCCACCTCCGCGCCTTCAGGGTGTGGGTCGCGGCGAGCAGGAAGAAGTACGCGACCGCGACGTAGTACACGACGTTCTCCAGCCGGAGCACGCCGTTCAGGAACGGCTTCTGGTTGAGCGGGTAGAGGTTCAGCGCGCTCACGAAGTCGTTGAGCGGCGGCTCCGTCACGCGGGCGACGAGGAACAGGAAGCCGAGCGTGCCGATGATCGCCGCCCCGAGGATGACCGCGATGACCTGGCTCGCCGCGAGCGTCGAGGCGAAGAGCCCGATCGCGAGCGACGCGGCGCCGAGCAGCAGCACCCCGGAGTAGCCGACGAGGATGTGCCCGACGGACACCTTGCCGTTCACGAAGATGAGCAGCGGCATGTAGATCGTGATCGCCGTCATCAACGACACCAGCGCGAGCGCGGCGAGGAACTTGCCGGCGATGATCTCGCCGTCGCGCACGGGCGCGGTCTTGAGCAGGATGAGCGTCCCGCTCTCGCGCTCGCCGGCGATGAGCCGCATCGAGAGGATGAGCGCCGCGACCATCGTGATGAACGCCGTGCCGTCGAAGAACTTGAGCAGCACCTCCGCCGACAGCCGCGCGCCCGAGCCGAGCGCCGCGACCTGGAAATAGATGCCGTCGATGAGCAGCGCAGCGGCAGCGACGACGTACCCGAGCGGTGATCTCAGGTACGCGGACAGCTCCCGCCGCGCGACGAGCAATGTCCCTCTCATGTCTCGCCCTCGCCTTCCTCCGCCTGCTCCTCCGCAGGGGCCTTCCTTGCGTCGCCGCCGGCGCTCGCCCCGCCGGCCGCGGCGGACCTGTCCTTCGCCCCGGGCATCGCGCGCGTCGCGAGCCGCAGGAACACCGACTCGAGCTCGCGCTCGCTCCGCTTCACCTCGAGGATGCCGATGCCCGCCTGCACGAGCTCGGCGCACAGCGCCGCGCGCACGTCGCGGTCGGCCTCGACCGCGAAGCTCACGACGTCGCTCCCCGGCTCGGTCGTGGTGAGCCGCTCGACGGACGTGACGCCCTCGACCGCGCGCGCGATGTCGAGCGCCCCCGCCGCCTCGCCGCGGCCCGCGCCCCCGGCCGCGGGGCCGCGCACCGTGAGCTCGATCCGGACGCCGTGGAGCAGCTTGGCCGAGAGCTCCTGCTCGGTCCCCTGCGCGCCGATCTCGCCGTCCCGGATCACGAGGATGCGATCGCACGTCTCGCTGATCTCGGAGAGGATGTGGCTGGAGAGCAGGATCGTGTGCTTGCCGCGCAGGCTCCGGAGCAGGGCGCGCATCTCGACGATCTGCACGGGATCCAGGCCGCTGATCGGCTCGTCCAGGACGAGCAGCCGCGGCTTGTGCACGATCGCCTGCGCGATGCCGACGCGCTGCTTGAAGCCGTGGGACAGCGAGCTGATGGGATCCGCCGCCACGTCGTCGAGCTGCGTCACCGCGAGCGCCTCGGCCACCCGCGCGTCGGCCGCGCCGGCGTCGACGCCGCGAAGGCGCGCCGCGAAGTGGAGGAAGGCGCGCACGCTCATCTCGTCGTAGAGCGGCGGCCTGTCGGGGAGGTATCCGATGCGGGACCGCACCTCGTGGGGGTGGTCGACGACATCCAGTCCGTCCACGAGGACACGGCCCGCGGACGGGAGCAGATCGCAGGCGAGGATCCTGAGCGTCGTCGTCTTGCCCGCGCCGTTCAGGCCGAGCAGACCGACGATCTCTCCCGCCTCGATCGAGAACGACAGGGGCCCGATGGCCTTCCGGTCGCCGTAGTACTTGTATAGGTCGCTGATTTCGATCACGGCCGTGCACCCCTCCGCGAAGGGAAGAAGCTCTCCGCGCCGGCGATTCGGACACCGCAGAGCGCGGCGGCCCAGGCGCCAGCGGCCCCTTACAACAGCGGGAGGCGGAAATCATTCCCGACGCGGCGCGCGCGGGGGGCTCTCCCTCCAGACGCATCGAGGGGGACACCCGGTGAAGCGGTGAGCGAAGCGACCAGGACGTGATGGATCTCAGCCTGCAGCGCGGTGGGATCGTCGATCCGGCCGCGCTCGCCCCGCCGTCAGCAGTGCTCGGCGATGATCGCCCAGCAGGCGTCCGCGAACTCGCGGTACGTCGATCGGTCGAGCGTCGCCTGCGTCACGGGCATCACATCCTGGTGCTCGGCGAGCATCGGGCGCAGCGCGCCCTCGATGTCCGCGCTCGTCTCGATCCACAGGAACTCTTCGATGCCGTCGGTGATCTGGCCGCGGATGAGCTTCGGCACCTCGCTCAGGCGGACCTTCTTCGGGCTCCGCCGCGCGATCGACGAGGCGATCTGCTCGGCGTGCGCCGGCCACCGCTTGAGCGCGTTGTGGAACGTGGAGCCGACGAGCCGGAGGATCTGCTGCGCGAGCCTCGCCACGCGCGGGCGCTGCACGCGCTCCTCGTTCTCCGCCACCATCGCCAGGTAGTCGTCGCTCAGGAGCTTGCGCAGGTCGCTCGAGAGGATCTGCTGCGACTCCGGCGTCATCCGCAGATCCGCGACGTGCGCGAGGAAGATGTCCCGCAGCATGGTCAGCCGCGCCGTGACCGAGCCGGTCGGGGTCGTGTCGAGGATCTCGGCGAGCGGGTCGATCAGCCGGCGCCCGAAGGTGGTGAGGATGTGATCGAGGATCCGCTTCTGGTGCTGCTTGTGGCCGAGCACGGACAGCGCGCGCGCGATGTGCGCCTTGCTCGGCGCGTCGACGAGGATCTCCAGCGGCTGGTCCTGCGGCTTCCCCTCGTACATGCGCAGCGACGCGAACATCTCGCGGAACGCGTCCGCCGCGGCCGCCCCCTCGCCCGACTCGCCGTAGACCCGGATGACGAGCCCCGAGTCGGGACCGGCGTCGAACAGCCGCCGGAGCTCTTCCCGGATGTCCTCGTCCGTGACGAGCGGCCCCGGAGGGAGCGATTTCCCGCGTGGATCCATGAGCGTCCAGCCTACGGCAAAGCGCAGCGTACCTGAACCTCTGTGCCCCGAGAAAGCGAGCGCCGGGTGCACGCTGCGTGGGCGGAGGTAGGATGTCCAGATGGGTGGCCTGGATGTCCAGATGAGGGGTCTGGATGTCCAGATGAAGGGTCTGGATGTCCAGATGAGGGGTCTGGATGTCCAGATGAGCGGCCTGGATGTCCAGACGAAGGGCCGGCGCCCGCGAGCCCCGTCCGATCAGATGAAGACGACGGGTTGCTCCCAGATCGCGAGGACGATGCAGCCCTCGGCGCTCGAGACGCTGTGGCGGCTGCCCGGGATGTTCACCACGAGCGTGCCGGCGCGGTGGTGCCCGCGCTCATCCGACTGCGATCCCGCGAGCACGAGGATGTGCTCATGGCCGCGATGGACGTGCTGCGGCACGGATGCGCCCGGCGCGTAGCGCAGGAGCGCTGCCGAGGCGCCCGCCTCGACGTTGCCGTGGAGGCGGTGAATATCGACGCCGTCCCGGAAGCGCCGCCAGGGGACCGACTCCGGTTGAGCGATCATGGCCGCCACATTCGCAATGATGAACGGCAACTGCACAGGCATCGAATCTCGCGCAGCTGCTGGAATGGTAGATGTCATCGCGAATCTCCAGTGTTGATGGAACCATGCCACGGCGCGCCGTGCGCACTCAACAGGTATCAATCGACGCGCGAAAAATTCACGCGTGGGAAAAGTTCCAGAAATGAGGAGTCGCGTACACATTGAGAGCGTGAAGAGCACCTCGAGAAGTCCTCTGTTCCCTTCGGCCGATGCGCCGCGCGGCCAGCGCTTCCTCGCCGTCTTCCGCCCACTGCTCCTCTCGTTCTCGCTCCTGCCATCGGCCGGCTGCAGCAAGGAGGGGTCGAGCGATCAGCCGCTCACGGTGGGCTTCATCTACGTCGGCCCCAGGGACGACTACGGCTACAACCAGGCGCACGCCGAGGGGGCCGCCGCGCTCGCCAAGCTGGCCGGCGTGAAGACCCGTGAGGAGGAGAACGTCCCCGAGACGGTCGCCGTGCAGAAGACGCTCGAGAGCATGATCAACCTCGATGGCGCGACGGTGATCTTCCCGACGTCCTTCGGCTACTTCGATCCGCACATCCTCAAGGTGGCGGAGAAGTTCCCGGACAGGATCTTCCTCCATTGTGGCGGCCTCTACGACGGGTCGAAGCACCCGAGCAACGTCGGCAGCTATTTCGGTTACATCGACGAAGCCGAGTACGTGTCCGGCGTCGTCGCGGGGATGACGACGAAGAGCGGCAAGCTCGGGTTCATCGCGGCGAAGCCGATCCCGCAGGTGCTCCGCAACATCAACGCCTTCACGCTGGGCGCCCGGAGCGTGAACCCGAGCGTGACGACGGCCGTGATCTTCACCGGCGACTGGTCGATGCCCGTCAAGGAGGCGGAGGCGGCCAACAGCCTCATCGATCAGGGCGTCGACGTCCTGACCGCCCACGTGGACTCGCCGAAGGTGATCATCGAGCTCGCGGAGCGGCGCGGCGCGTTCAGCACCGGCTACCACACGAACCAGGCGACGCTCGCCCCGAAGGGGTACCTGACCGGCGCCGAGTGGAACTGGTCCAAGGTCTACACCGACTACATGACGTTCATCCGCGAGGGGAAGCCGTATCCGCACCTCCTGCGCGGCGGCTTCAAGGAGGGGTACATCAAGATCTCACCCTATGGCCCCGCCGTCTCCGAGGAGGCGAAGAAGAAGGCCGAGGAGGCGAAGGCGAAGCTCACGGAGGGCACGCTCACCATCTTTCAGGGGCCCATCATGAACAATGAGGGCAAGGTGGTGATCGCCGATTCGGTCGCGCAGCAGCAGACCGACATCGCGCTCGAGAGCATGGACTATCTCGTAGCCGGCGCCCTCGGCTCCACCCACTAGAGCGGTGGCCACCCGCTTCGGATACGGGCCCATCTCGACGTTTTCGGTGCTCAGCGCACAGGAGTGCGCTTCCGCGCCGAAAACGCCGATCTGGGCCCGTCTCCTGTGCGGGTGACCACCGCTCTGGAACGGGGATCGAGCCGCCGCTCTGGAAGCGGTATCGAGCAGCCGCTCTGGAACGGGCGTCGATCAGAGCGCTTCGAGGACGGCGGCGGCGGGGGCGGTCCAGCCGACGATCGCGCCCTGGGCGCGGACCATCTCCAGCGTCGCCGCCTTGAACTCGGGGAAATAGCTCTCGGTGGCGTCCTCGATCAACAGGCACTCGTAGCCGCGATCGTTCGCCTCGCGCATCGTGGTCTGGACGCAGACCTCGGTGGTCACGCCGGCGATGATCAGGTGGGAAACGCCGAGCGCCGCCAGCCTGGCGTCGAGGCCCGTCCGGTAGAAGGCGCCTTTTCCGGGCTTCGGTACGACGAGCTCCCCGGGCGCCGGCGCGAGCTCGGGCACGAAGTCGTTGCCCGGCTCGCCAAGGACCAGGATGCGCCCCATCGGCCCGACATCGCCGATGCGCATCCCAGGAGCGCCCCGGCCCCGCTTCGCGGGGGGGCAGTCCGAGAGATCCAGCCTGTGACCCTCCTTCGTGTGGATGATGGGCAGGCCGTGGTCGCGGAACGCGTCGAGCACGCGCCGGACCGTCGGCACGATGCGCTGGAGCCGCTCGACGTCGTTCCCGAGCGCCGCGCCGAAGCCGCCGGGCTCGAGGAAGTCGCGCTGCATGTCGATGACGAGCAGCGCCACGGCGTCCCGATCGGCGGCGCGGAAGGGGTACGGCCTCGCCGCGATCTCCAGGGGCCGCGCCGTCATCGGTGCCCCGCCATCGCGCGGCCGATCTCCGCGACGTCGGCCGAAGCGATCGGCGACTCGTGGACGATGCGGCCTTCGCTCATCACGAGGACACGGTCGGCCATGGCGAAGATCTCGTCGAGATCCGCGCTCACGAGGAGGACGGCGGTCCCGCGGTCGCGCGCCTTCAGGATGCGGGCGCGGATCTCGGCCACGGCCGCGAAGTCGAGCCCGAAGCAGGGGTTTGCGGCGACGAGGAGCTCGATGTCCTCGTCCATGCCGAGCTCGCGCGCGAGGACGGCGCGCTGCACGTTGCCGCCGGAGAGCTTGCCTATCGGGGCGTCGACCGAGGGCGCCTTGACGGCGTACTCCGCGGCGAGGCGCTCGGCCGACCGCCTCAGCGCCGCCCGGCTCACGCCCCAGCGGAGCCTCGTGAAGGGCGGCCTGTCGAAGACGCGGAACCCGATGTTCTCGGCGACCGACATCGCGGGGACGCAGGCGTTGCGCAGCGGCTCCTCGGGCAGGCACCGCACCCGGTGCCGCTGGATCTGCGCGCGCCCGGCGCCGTACGGCTCGCCATGGACGAGCACGTTGCCTGCCCGCGCGGGCCGCTGCCCGGCGAGCACCTCGACGAGCTCCTCCTGCCCGTTGCCGGAGACGCCGGCGATGCCGACGATCTCGCCGCGGCGGACCGTGAGCGTCACGCCGTCGAGCGCCGGCCGCCCGCGATCGTCGCTCGCGGCGAGCCCCTCGACGCGCAGGATCGGCTCGCCGGCGGGCGCGTCGCCGCGCGCCGCGGAGACCTGCGCCGGCTGCGCGCCGACCATCATCTCGGCCATCGCCGCCGGCGTGAGGTCCTTGACCTTGCCCCGGCCGGCGACCCGGCCGCGCCGCAGCACCGTGACCTCGTCGGCGAACGCCGTCACCTCGCGGAACTTGTGCGAGATCATGAGCACGCTGATCCGCTGCTCGTCGGCCATGCACCGGAGCATCCCGAGCACCTCGTCGGCCTCCCCGGGCGTGAGGACCGAGGTCGGCTCGTCGAGGATGACGATCCTGCTGCCGAGGTAGAGCTGCTTCAGGATCTCGAGCTTCTGCTTCTCGCCCGCGGCGAGCGCGCGGACGGTCCGCTCCGGATCGAGCCGGAAGGGCATGCGCCCCATGAACGCGCGGATCGCCTCGCGCTCCCTGCGCCAGTCGATCACGAGGGGGAGCGACGCGCGCGCGAGCACGAGGTTCTCGGCGACCGTCATGTTCATCACGAGGGTGAAGTGCTGGTAGACCATGCCGATCCCCAGCGCCTGCGCGTCGCGCGGGCTCCTGATGGACAGGGCCGCGTCGCCGACCCTCACCTCGCCAGCGTCGGCCTGGTGATAGCCCATGATGCACTTGACCAGCGTGCTCTTGCCGGCGCCGTTCTCGCCGAGGAGCGCGTGGAAGCTCCCGGGCGCGAGGCGCAGCGAGACGTCGTCGAGCGCGAGAAACGGCCCGAACCGCTTCGTGATCCCCGCGGCGGAGAGCGCCGGCGGCGGCGTGGGGGGCCCGGGCTCCCGGGCGGCGGCGCGGGGCGGCCTCGCCGCGGGGCTCGTGAAGACGCGCGGGTCCATGGTCACGGGAGCGCCTCCAGCAGCGCGGCGGAGGTCGAGACCGCGCCGAACACGCCGTTCTGCATCTTGATCATCTTCAGCGCGGCGGCGTGGTTGCCAGGATCCGTGGCCGCGCAGCAGTCGGAGAGCAGCAGGCACTCGTACCCGCGGTCGTTCGCCTCGCGCATGGTGGTGTGCACGCAGACGTCCGTCGTGATCCCCGCGAGGATCAGGTTCTCGATGCGGCGCTGGCGGAGGATGAGATCGAGATCCGTCGCGCAGAACGAGCCCTTGCCCGGCTTGTCGATGATCGGCTCGCCGGGCAGGGGCGCGAGCTCCGGGATGATCTCCCACCCGGGCTCTCCGCGGACGAGCACGCGCCCGCACGGCCCGGGATCGCCGATGCCCACGCCCGCGCCGCGCCCGCCGTCGGTCCGGCGGGAGCGCCACCGCTTGTTCGCCGGGAGATCGGAGAGGTCCGGCCGGTGCCCCTCGCGCGTGTGCAGGACGTGATAGCCGCGGCGGCGCAGCTCCGCGAGCGCGCGCTGGATCGGCGCGATGCACGCCCGCGTCAGGGATACGTCGTAGCCGAGCAGGTCGATGTACCCGCCCTTCCCGCAGAAGTCGGTCTGCATGTCGATGACGATCAGGGCCGTCGTCTCGGGGCGGAGCGCGCCGTTGTAAGGCCAGGCGTAGGGATCAGCGGCCACGTAGGGCATGGGTCGAGTCCTCCTGTCATTCAGCGTTTCGCTCGTCTCGTGCGTTTCGCTCGTCTCGCGGGGCTCGCTCCTTTCGCTTCTCTGTTACGGTTCACGCGGTTCGTCCGGCGCGCGCGATCAGCGCGCGAGCGCGAGCTCGGCGGGCTGATCGCGCAGGGTCTGGGTCGCGGAGCTCGCCGCGACCATGATGGCCAGCGTCACGATGTACGGCGCGGCGTTGAAGAGGTGGTATCCCCAGGTGATCCCCACGGACTGGAGCGCCGGCCCGAGGGCGCTCGCGCCGCCGAAGAGCAGCGAAGCGAAGAGGCAGCGCACCGGGTTCCAGCGCGCGAAGATGACGAGGGCGACGGCCATGAGCCCCTGTCCGCTCGAGAGCCCCTCGTTCCAGCTGCCGGGGTAAAAGAGCGAGAGGAACGAGCCGCCGACGCCGGCGAGGAAGCCGCCGGCCATGGTCGCGCGCCGCCGGACCAGGTTCACGTCGACCCCCATCGCGCGGGCGCTGTCGGCGCTCTCGCCCACGGTGCGGAGCACGAGCCCGAAGCGGGTGCGGTCGAGCGCCCAGCGCAGGAGCGGGGCGAGCGCGGCCCCGATGAGGAAGAGCGCGTTCACCTGGAGCGCGGAGCGGACCTGGGGGAGATCGCTGAAGAAGCCGAGCGATATCGCGGGCAGGCGGGGCGCCGTCGGCTGGATGAGCGGCTTGCCGAGGAAGAAGGCGAGGCCGACGCCGAAGAGCATGAGCGCGATGCCGACGGCGATGTCGTTGACGCGCGGCTTCGAGCACAGCCACGCGTGCAGCGCGCCGAGCGCGGCGCCGATGGCGCCGGCGGCGAGCACGCCGAGCCAGGCAGAGCCGGTGAGGTACGAGACGCCATAACCTCCCATCGCGCCCATGACGAGCGTGCCCTCCAGGCCGAGGTTCACGCGGCCGCTCTTCTCGGTGAGGCACTCGCCGAGGCTCACGAAGAGGAATGGCGTGCTGATGCGGATGGCCCCGGCGGCGACCGCGAGGGGGATGCCCCAGAGACCGAGCGCAGCTGCGTCGTTCATCATGCCACCGAGGGCGCCGGAGCCGCCTGACGGACCTTGGGCTCGCGGGCAGCGAGGGAACGGCCATAAAGCGTCTCGCTGGCGAGGATCGCGATGAACAGGATCCCCTGGAGCACGCTCACCGTCGCGTCGGGGAGCCGCGCCGTCCGCTGCAGCAGGCCGCCGCTCGCGCCGATGCCGCCGAGCAGGAGGGCGACCGGCATGATCGCGAGCGGGTTGTGGCGCGCGATGAACGCGACGAGGACGCCGGTGTAGCCATAGCCGCTGATCAGCGACGCGTTGGCCCGGCCGTGGACCGCCGCGACCTCCACCATGCCGGCGAGCCCGGCGCACGCTCCGGCGAGCGCGCAGGTGAGCACGACGAGGCGCTTGACCGGCAGTCCGGCGAGGAGCGCCGCGCGGACGTTGCCGCCGCTCATCGCCGCGCCGAAGCCGAACGTCGTCCGGTGCATCAGCACATAACAGAGCGCGCAGGCGAGCACCCCGTAGGCGAGGCCCCAGTGGACCTCGAGGCCGGGCAGGCTCCCGAGCGCGTTCTCGGCGCCGATGGAGGCGGTCGAGGGCTTGTTGAGGCTCGCCGGGTCGCGCAGCGCGCCCTCGACGAGGTGGTTCAGGATCGCGATCCCGATGTAGTTGAGGAGGAGGCTGCTGATCGTCTCGCTCACGCCGCGGTAGACGCGCAGCGCGCCGGCGAGGCCGATCCAGAGCGCCCCGGCGGCGAGCCCGGAGACGAGCATCGCGGCGAGCACGGCGGCGGGCGGCGCGCCCCACGCCCGTGCGGCCAGCGCCGCCGACGCGGCCGAGAGCCCGCCCATGGCGAGCGCGCCCTCGCCGCCGATGACGATCAGGCCGAGGCGCGCCGGCAGCGCCGTGCAGAGCGCGGTCAGCATGAGCGGCGCGGCCCGAAGGAGGGTGTTCTGGAGCGAGAACCACGTGCCGAAGGCGCCGCGGACCATGTCGTGATAGACGCTCAAGGGGTTCACCCCCTGGGCGGCCACGAACGCGCCGAACACGAGGAGCGAGGCCGCGAGGGCCCCGAGGGGGATGGCGATCGCTTCGGTCGTCTCACGCCCGAGCAGCCCGTGCGAGATGACTTTCACGCTGCCGAGGATAAGGCCTCCATTATTTCCACGCGTTTTCGGGGAGCTTGCTTGTCGTGACAGGACGGACAGGGCGGGCGCCTCGCGCCGGGACGACCCGCTCCGGCCTGCGAGCGACGCGCCGTTGTCATGACGTGCGACACCCCGGGGGCTCACCGGGTCGAGTGACGCCGTGGTGTGGTGGCCGCGCTGCGATGTGGCGATAGCGCTGCGATGTGGTGGCCGCGGCGACCGCGAACGGTTCGCACAGCGCGGCGGTCTCCGCCTTGCACTCGCCGTCCGCAAACCCCTGACCGGAGGTAACGCTGTCATGCGGTTCGAACGAACGATCTTGTTCCTGCTCGGCGCCGGTGTCCTCGTGGCGTCCCGCCCCGCGGCTTCGGCGGAGCTGACCTGCTCGTCGAGCGCGACCCTGGAGGCGCTCGTGACGTGCATTCGCGATCAGATGCCCGGCAGGGACTCAGGCATCTTCGTCACCCCGAGCTCGACGCAGCTGGCCGCGTGGCGGAGCGTCGTTCGCACCATGATGGGCGGCAGCTGCAAGTTCGTGCTGCCGTCCAGCCTGTCGTCTTCTGCGCAGATCCGGCTCCTCCGCGACGTCAACAATGGACGAAGATACTGTGTGCTCATGGAGGTCGGCGATCGGAACAGCGACGGAACCGTCGATCTCGGGCTGGGCACGTTCATCGTGGACGCGGCCGCGGAGCGGGAGCTCGCTCATTCGGCGCCGCATGCGACAGCGGACCTGGAGACGGAGATCCAGGCCGTCAGCCTCTTCAAGGCGACGAGATCCCGCAGCTTCCTGATGGCCGGCGCTCACCGCGATGCGAGCTTCACCGACAGCGTTTGCCAGAGCTCGACCATGGTCTCGGACGTGGCCCACAACGTGGCGAACGCGTTTCACGCGACGTACCTGGAGCTCGCGGCCTTTTATGGAGCGAGGCCCTGGTGGGGCATTCAGTGGCATGGCATGGCGAGAGATACCTGCGCGGAGGACGTGTTCGCCTCGCATGGCATGGATGTCGCCCCCGTCTCGGGTGACAAGATACTGGAGCTCAAGCGCAACTTGCTGGCCGAGAAGCCCACCTGGCGGGTCGGCGTCCCCGGCAGCAGCGATTGTTCGCTGAACGCGACGACCAACGTTCAAGGCAGGCTCCTCAACTTCGTCTCGGCGAGCCGCGTCTGTGGTCGCTCCGCCACGAGCTACAGCGGACGCTTCGTGCACATCGAGCAAGATCCGGCCTTCCGCCTCGCGGACACCTGGATCAATGCGGTCAAGGCGACCTGGCCATGAGCGCCGCTCCTCGGCCGCGCGCTGCGGAGCGAGCCTGGCAATGAGATGAGGAACGCATCGATCTCGTTCGCGCGATCATGTCGTGCGCGTCGTGCGCGTCGTGGAAGATGTGCTGGAGATTTCGCGTCGCGTTAAGGCCGCCCGGGTGAGCAGCGACGCGCGAATTCACGTTTTGCCTCGGAAACGGCGGAATGTTTCAACGGTAACGAAGTAAATGCATTGCCATTGGTACGGTGACGTGTGCGCACGATCTGCATATGCTCGCCGTCATGACATTGCCCCGTGTCCCACTACGCTCTCTGGGTGTCGTCGCTGCCGGTGCCGTCCTCGTCGTGGCGACAGCCGCGTCGTGCGGTGGAGGTGGCTCGAGCGCGTCCTCGTCGGACGGCGGATCGGGGCCTGGCGGCGCCGGTGCCGGAACAGGAACAGGAGCCGGAGCCGGAGCAAGCCAGGGCCCTGCGAGCAGCTCGTCGTCAGGGGCGGGCACCGGCGGCGCGCCACCCGCGGTCGGCTCCGGCGGCAGCGAAGGCGGCGGCCCGCCGGCGCACGTGCCGGGCGAGCCGATCTCCATCCCGGCTCAGGCGTGGAGCAGGGGTATCACGGACGGCGTCTACGAGGACGGCGCGCCCATCGGCGGCTTCGGGGCCGGGACGATCACGTGGCGGTTCGACGGCAGGTTCTACAAGGGGCGCCTCGATATCGGGAGCAATGACCAGAACGTCGACGGCAACGCGGGCTTCTTCATGTACCAGAAGGCCGAAGGGGGCGACGCGCAGACGAAGCGACTCGACAAGGACGGCCTGGGCCAGGGGCAGGCGACGTACTCCTCGCTCTTTCCGCGCTCGTGGGTCGATTACCACGGCGCGGCATTCCCCTGCAAAGCGAAGGTCGAACAATACAGCCCCATCATCCCGGGAGACTACAAGAAATCCAGCTATCCGGTCGGCGTCTATCGGTGGGAGATCACGAATCCGACCGGCGCGCCTTGCGACGTCGCCGTGATGCTGACCTGGAAGAACGATCACGGCGGCAATGGCGCCATGGTGCAGACCTCCGGCGACGACGTCGGCCTGGTCCTCACGCGCGGCGGAGGGGCGGCGAGCTCCGAGGGGCACGGGGAGTTCACGCTCGCCAGCCGGAACGCGCCGGGCGTGGTCGTCTCGTACCAGTCCGCCGACAGCGTCGCCGCCCTGCAGAGCGAGCTCGCCAACGACGGCGCGCTCGCCAACACGACGGGAGGGCACGCGCTCGGGGCGATCGCGTTCAAGGCCACGGTGGAGCCGGGGAAGAGCGTCACTGTGCCGATCGTGCTCGCGTGGGATATCCCCGTCACGCAGGCGGGCTCGGGGGACAGGTGGTACCGCGCGTACACGCGCCACTTCGGGCGGACGGGGAACGCCTCGTGGACGATCGCGGCGGAGGCGCTCGCCGAGCACGAGCCGTGGCTCTGGGCGATCCAGGACTGGCAGGCGAGCGTGCTCGACGATCCAAAGTACCCGGAGTGGCTCAAGGGCGCTCTGTTCAACGAGCTCTACTACTATGCCATCGCGGGCACGTACTGGGAGGCCGGCGCGGCGTCCGGCCAGCCGGACGACCCGGACGAGGACATGTTCACCAGCCTCGAGTCGTACATCTACCCGTTCTACGGGACGTCGGACGTGCGCTTTTACGGCTCATGGGCCCTGTTCTCGCTCTGGCCGGACATCGACAAGCAGGAGGTGCGGCAGTTCTGCGACAGCGTGACGACCACGCGCTCCGACAGGCCGCGCGCGCTCGGGACGACCGCGCACGATTTCGGAGACACCGACAGCGTCTTCCGCAAGTGGAACGCGTACACGTACCGCGACTCGACCAACTGGAAGGATCTCAACTCCAAGCTGGTCCTGATGGTCTATCGCGACTGGGCGCTCACCGGGAAGACCGACAAGGAGTTCCTCGATTACTGCTGGCCCGCCGTGAAGATGGCGATGCAGAAGGTGAAGGGCCAGGACGGCGACGGGGACGGGCTTCCGGAGAGCAACGGCATCGATCAGACGTACGACGACATGGATCTTCACGGCAACACCGCGTACTGCGGGGGCCTCTTCATTGCCGCCAGCGAGGCCGCGAAGGAGCTGGCGACCGCGGTCGGTGATGCCTCGCTCGCGGGCACCTACCAGACGTGGGCCGAGCAGTCCAAGGGCGGCTTCGAGTCGAAGCTCTGGACGGGCTCGTATTACAAGATCGACACGGGGAGCCGGGACACGAGCCGGATCATGTCGGACCAGCTCGCGGGCCAGTGGTACGCCCGCGCCCTCGGGCTGCCGCCGATCGTCGACCCGAGCCACGCCGTGTCGGCGTTCACGAAGATCTACGAGAACAACTTCAAGCGGTTCGACGGCGGGACCCGCGGCGTCGTCAACGTCATGACCGCCAGTGGCTCGGTCGACGGGACGAGCAACCAGACGCGGGAGTGCTGGGTGGGCACGTCCTGGGGCGTGGTGGCCGGCATGATCCAGGAGGGGCTCGCCGCGCAGGCCGGCGAGATCGGCGCGAGCCTGGTCGACACGATCTGGAAGACCGACGGCCTGTGGTTCCGCACGCCGGAGGCATGGGAGGGCAACGGCAGCATCCGCGCGCCCTACTACATGCGGGCCACGACGCTGTGGGCGGCGAAGCATGCGTACGACATCGCGCCGTAGACGCGCGATATCGCCCTCGCGAACACGACGTCGCTCCCGGCGCCGCCGCCCATAGAGCGGCGGCGGTCGCGGCCAGAGCCCACGCGTCACCGGCGGTCCTCGGGTGTGTCTCGTCTGCCACATCACCCGCCCGGATTCCGCCGCGGACTCGCCTCTTGCGCCCGCGGCATCCCCATTGCTGAGTCGCGGCCATGCCCGTCGCTCCGCGCCTCCGATCTGCGCCCGCCGTTCTCGCGGTCCTCGCCCTCAGCCTGGCGTGCGTTCAGGGCGCGCGCGCCCCCAACGTCCCGCCCCGAGGGACGCTCGCGCCCGGCGCGCTCGATGCGGGCGGAAAGGCCGCGGCAGGGCCGTTCGCGGTGGTGTTCGGCGCTCCTCGCGGGCAGACCACGAGCCCCGCCGAGATCAGCCTCGTCTTCAACCGGCC
Source organism: Sorangium sp. So ce281 (assembly GCF_051527395.1). NCBI lineage: Bacteria > Pseudomonadati > Myxococcota > Polyangiales > Polyangiaceae > Sorangium > Sorangium sp. So ce281. The sequence continues at coordinate 5,846,970 of NZ_CP150322.1, read as the reverse complement.
GATGCGATCGCTCGACCTCGCGGGCAGCGAGGCCGCGGTGCCCGCGGTCCTGAAGCCGTCCGCGCCTGGACGCTGGCGCTGGGTCGGCACGAGCGGCCTCACCTTCGTCCCCGAAGGCCGCCTGCCGCGCGGCACGGAGTTCACCGTCGAGGTCCCGGCGGGCACCCGCGCGCTCGACGGCAGCGCGCTCGCCGAGCCGTACTCCTTCACCTTCCGCACCGAGCGGCCCGCGGTCGCGCGCGTCGAGCCCTGGTCGGGCAAGGACGACCTCAAGCCGGAGGCCCGGTTCGAGCTGCGGTTCAACCAGCCGGTCGACACCGCGGAGATCGCGCGGCGCGCGTCCCTCACGGCGGGCGATCGAAAAGACAAGGTGGCGTTCGAGGTGCGGCGCCCCGACCCGAAGAACGAGATGCTCGCCGAGCTCGTCCCCCGCGCGCCGCTGCCGCGCGACAGCGAGATCGAGATCGCCGTGGACGAGGGCCTCCGCGGCCGCGAAGGGCCGCTGCCGGCCGGTGAGGAGCAGCGGTTCACGTACCGCACCTACGGGCCGCTCCGGGCGCTGCGCCCCCAGTGCGATCGCGACACGCCGCAGGGGCGCTGCGCGGCCGACGGCGGGTTCACGCTCGCCTTCTCGAACCCCATCAAGCTCGCGGACGCGAAGCGGGCGATCTCGGTGGAGCCCGCCGTCAAGCTGCTGTGGCCGTCGTGGATCGAGGACGACGAGCCCACGAGCCACATCCCCCTCGGCGGCGCCTTCGCCCCGGGTCGCAGCTACCGGGTGCGCGTGGCCGCCGGGCTGCGCGACGTGCACGGGCAGGCGCTGGCCGGCGTCGTCACCGAGGAGATCGCCTTCGACGATCGCTGGCCCGAGGCGCAGATCGGCCTCGTCGGGAGCGTGTTCGAGCCGGCCCAGCGCCGCGAGATCCCGGTCGTGTCCGTGAACGTGCGCGAGCTCTCGCTCGCGGTCGGCGCGATGACTGAGGAGATGATCCTCGCGCTCCAGGGCGATCCGCACAGCCCGGGGCGCAGCCCGAAGATGGGCGAGATCGCGGCGCTGCCCTCCGGCAAGCAGACGGTCCTGCGCCCGGCCGCCGCGGCCAACACGCCGGCGACCCACCTCGTGCGCGCCGCCGAGGTGCTGGGCGGCGAGGGCAAGCGCGGGCCGCTCGCGATAGGGATCAGCTACACCGCCCGGCCCGGGACGCGGCACGCGCGCACCGCGTCCGCCGCGGTGATCGCGCAGGTGACCGACCTCGGGATCAGCGCGAAGGTCTCGCCGAGCGGCTCGCTCGTCTGGGTGACGCGCCTGTCGACGGGCGCGCCGGTGCCCGGGGCGCGCGTGTGGATCCGGGCCCCGGGCGCGCCCGCGCCTGCCGCGGTGTCCACCGACGCCGAGGGGTTCGCGGTGGTCCCCGCGACGGCGCACGGTCCGGAGGCAACGACGACGCTCGGGCGCAGCGTGGTCTTCGCGCGCGCGGGCGACGACTGGACGTACCGGAGCGTCGCCGACGCGCTCGACGGGTGGCGCTTCGGCGCGTCGTCCGACTTCAGCGAGGCGCGTCCGTTCGGGATGATGTTCTCCGATCGCGGCATCTACCGGCCGGGCGACACGGTGCGCGTGAAGGGGATCTTCCGCGAGGAGGGCGCGCGCGGGGCGAGGACGCCGGCCGGCAAGAGCGTCGCGCTCAAGGTCGAGGGGCCGGACGGCGAGGCGCTCGTCTCCCTCTCCCCGACGCTCGGCGCCTTCGGCACGTTCTCGGCCGACGTGAAGATCCCCGAGAGCGCGCGGCTCGGCACGTACAGCCTCGCCGCCACGGTCCACGGCGGCGAGGCGGGGTGGCCGGACGTGACGGGCAGCGTCGAGGTCGCCGAGTACCGCCCCGCCGAGTTCAAGGTCGGCGTCGAGAGCGACAGGCCGAGCTACGTCCGCGGCGACAAGGCGCGCTGGACCGCGCGCGGCGATTACCTGTTCGGGGCGCCGATGACGAACGCGGAGGCATCGCTCTCCGTGACGCGCGCGCCGGCGTCGTTCTCGCCGCCGGGGATCGAGGGGTTCACGGTCCGCGAGGACGAGCTCACCTACGCGCTGCGGGACCAGGCGCCGCGCGAGTTCGAGGTGCAGAGCGCGCGCGAGAAGCTCGACGCGGCCGGGCAGGCGGCGATCGGCGCGGCGCTCTCGATGCCCGGGCAGCGCGGCACGGAGCTCGTCACGTGCGAGGCGTCGGTCACCGACGTGTCGCGGCAGACGATCGCCGGGAGCTCGACGGCGCTCGTGCACCCGGCCGAGTTCTACGTCGCCCTCAAGGAGCCCGAGCTCTTCGCGAAGGCGGGCGACGTGCTGCGGCCGGAGATCCTCGCGGTCGATCCGAAGGGCGCGCGCGTCGCGCAGGTCGCGGTCCGGGTCGAGCTCGTGCACCGGACGTGGACGCTCGCGCGGGAGGAGAGCGGCAGCGCGTACCGCAGCGTGAGCGCGCCGGTCGACAAGGTCGTCGCGCGGTGCGGCGTCACGACGGCGGCGGCGCCGCGGAGCTGCGAGCTCACGGTCCCGTCGGGGGGCTATTACCTCCTGCACGCGACGGCCAGGGACCGCCGCGGCAACCCCGTCGGCGCCGCCGCCGGCGTCTACGCGCTCGGCGAGGGCGGCGGGGGCTTCGGCGACAGCGACGAGCTCAAGGTCGACCTCGTTCCCGACCGCGACAGCTACGAGATCGGACAGACGGCGCGCATCATCGTGAAGTCGCCGTTCGCCTCCGCCGATGCGCTGGTCACGGTCGAGCGCGCCGGCATCTCCACGCACCGGAAGGTGACGCTGTCGGGCGCCATGCCCGTGATCGACGTCCCGATCACGGAGGACCTCCGGCCGAACGCCTTCGTCTCGGTGCTGCTCCTGCGCGGGCGGACGAAGCCGCAGCCCGCGCCGGGGAAGGGCGGGGCGCCTGGGCCCGACGTCGGGGCGCCGGCGTTCCGCCTCGGCTACGCGCCGCTCCGCGTGAACCCGGAGGCGCAGCGGCTCGCGGTGCGCGTCCGCGCCGACAAGGCGGACGCGCGCCCCGGCGATCCGATCCGCGTGGACGTCGACGTCCGCGATCGCGCCGGCCAGCCCGCCCGCGCGGAGGTCACGCTCTACGCCGTGGACGAGGGCGTGCTGTCGCTGACGGGGTACGCGACGCCGGATCCGATCCCCGTGTTCGGCGCGCCGCGCCCCTTGAAGGTGGCGACGATCGAGACGCGCGAGGCGCTCGCCCGCGTGCGCAACCCGTTCGCCGACCTCGGCGCCGACAAGGGGCGCGCGGGCGGCGGCGGCGCCGAGGGCGGCACGGGCGTGCGCCGCGATTTTCGCCAGAGCGCCTACTACAACCCCGCGCTCGTCACCGACGCCTCCGGGCAGGCGCACGCGAGCTTCAAGCTGCCGGACTCGCTCACGACGTACCGGGTCATGGCGGTCGTGGCCGCCGAGGACGATCGCTTCGGCTACGGCGAGTCCCGGGTGACGACGAGCCGCCCGCTCATGGCCCGGCCCGCGCTGCCCCGCTTCCTCCGCGCGGGCGACGCGATCGACGCGGGGGTGGTCGTGACCTCGAAGGGGCTCGGGAAGCCGGCGACGGTCGAGGTGGAGGTCACCGCGTCGGGGCTGACGCTCGCGGGCAGCGCCAAGCGCGCGGTGGAGCTCGCGCCGGGCGGATCGGCCGAGGTCCGCTTCGCGCTCTCGGCGCCGAGGGCCGGCCCCGCGACGCTGCGCTTCCGCGCGACCGGCGGCGGCGCGTCGGACGTGGTCGAGGTGAACCGCGAGATCAAGGCGCCCATGGCGCTGGAGGCCGTCGCGCTCTACGGCGACACCACCACGGCGAGCGCGGAGCGGCTCGGGGACCTGTCGGCGATCCGCGACGACACGGGCGGGCTCACGGTGAGCCTCGCGCCGACCGCGCTCGTGGGCCTCGGCGGCGGCGTGGAGCAGCTCCTCGAGTACCCGTACGGCTGCACCGAGCAGCTGACGAGCCGGATGGTCCCGCTCCTGTCGCTGCGCGACCTCGCGAAGGCCTACGGGATCGCGCTGCCGAAGGACCTCACGGCCGTCATCGGCAAGACGGTCCGGGAGATCCTCTCGCACCAGCGCGGGGACGGGGGCTTCGGCTTCTTCGCCGAGTCGGACAGCGCGGACCTGTGGACCACGGCGTACGCGCTGTGGGGCCTCACCGAGGCCAGGCGCTACGGGGTCGCGGTGCCGCCCGACGCGGTGGAGCGCGCGACGTCGTACCTGCGCCAGGAGCTCAACCGGATCGGCGCCGACCCGCTCCTCCGGGCGACGGCGCCGTTCCTCGTCGACGTCCTCGCGGCGAGCGGCGCCCCCGACCCCGGGCGCGCGAGCCAGCTGTTCGACGAGCGCGACAAGCTGCCGCTCTTCTCGAAGGCGCTCCTCGCGCACGCGATGGTGATCGGCAAGAGCGACAGGGCGTCCGTGGATCAGCTCGTCCGCGAGCTCGAGGGCGCGCTGCGCCTCGACGGTCCGGTCGCGCGGGCCGTCCACAACCACGGCGACGCGTACGCGGTCCTCATGGACTCCGAGGCCCGCACCTCGGCGCTCGTGCTGCGGGCGCTGCTCGCGGCGCGGCCGGCGCACCCGCTCGCGCCGCGGCTCGCGGCGGGGCTGCTCGCGGATCGCCGCGGGGGCACGTGGCGCAGCACGCAGGAGACGGCCTGGGCGCTGCTCGCGCTCGATCAGTACCGGAAGGCGCAGGAGAAGACGGCGCCGGACTTCGACGCGCGGGTGTTCCTGGGGCAGGCGGAGCTGTTCTCCGCGCCGTTCCACGGCCCCACGACGGAGCAGGTCAAGACGTCGATCCCCGCGGCGAGGCTCGCGAGCGCCGGGGGCGCGCCGCTCGCGTTCGCGGTCGACGGGCGCGGCCGCCTGTTCTACGAGGCGCGGCTCCGCTACGCGCGCAAGCAGCTCCCGGCGGAGGCGCTCGACCGCGGCTTCTTCGTCGAGAAGTCGCTCCGCGCGCTCGCGCCCGAGGACCTCGCCGCCGTCGTCGGCGGCGCCTCCACGTCGAGCGAGCGCGCGGCCCCCCCGTCGGTCGCGTTCGCCGGCGGCGATCTCGTGCTCGGCGAGATCGTCGTGGTGACGCCGTCTCCGCGCGACTTCGTGGTCATCGACGATCCGCTGCCGGCCGGCCTCGAGGCGGTCGACGCGCGGCTCGCGACGTCCGCGCGCTCGCTCGACGTCGACGCGGTGGAGGCCCAGGCCCAGGCCGAGGCGGACGACGCCGACGCCGATCGGGACGACCTCCGCGCGACCGGCCGCCTCTACGACCCGAGCCGCTTCGTCCGCGAGATCCGCGACGATCGCGTCCTCTTCTTCGTCGACCACATGGCCGCCGGGATGTACCGGTACCGGTACCTTGCGCGCGCCACGACGCTCGGCTCGTTCGTGGTCCCGCCCGCGCGCGCGGAGGAGATGTACAGCCCCGAGGTCTTCGGCCGGACGGGCGCCGTCACGGTCCAGGTCTCTAGCCGAGGGCCGGACGCGGCGCCGCGTCCGCGCTGAGCCGTGCGCGCGCGCTCCCCGGAAGGGCCCGGCCGCGCAGGGCGGTGGCTCGCGCGCCCCGGCCCGCGCGCGCGGCGGATCCTCCGCCGCGCGGCGCAGATCGCGGTCGCCCTCGCCGTCGCGCCGTGGCTCCTGCTCGCCGCCCTCGCGGCGCTCACGCCGCTTCCGCCGGAGCTCGGGGCGCTCGAGGACCACGCCGTGTCCACGGTCCTGCTCGACCGCCACGGCACGGTGCTCCGCGAGCTCCGCGCTGGAGACGGCGCGCGCGCGCGCTGGCTTCCGCTCTCCGAGGCCGGCGATCGCATCCAGCGCGCGCTCCTGGCCGCGGAGGACAAGCGGTTCGCGCGCCACCCCGGCGTCGATCCGATCGCGATCGCGCGCGCCGTCGGCCAGCTCGCGGCGGAGCGGCGCGTCGTCTCGGGCGGGTCCACGATCACGCAGCAGCTCGCGCGCACGCTCGTCCCGCGCCCCCGCACCGCGCGCGGCAAGCTCGGCGAGGCGGCGCTCGCGCTGCGCATCGAGGCGTCGCTCTCGAAGCGCGAGATCCTCGAGCAGTACCTGAACCGCGTCGCGTTCGGCCCGGGCCTGCGCGGGGTCGAGGCGGCGAGCCGCTTCTACTTCGACAAGCCCACGCGCGACCTGTCGCTCGCGGAGGCCGCCGCGCTCGCCAGCATGCCGCGCGGCCCGGCGCTGTACGATCCGCGCCGCGGCACCGGGCCGCTCGAGCGCCGCAGGAACCGCGTCCTCGATCGCATGCTCGCGGCCGGCCTCGCCGGCGAGGCCGAGGTGGCCCGCGCCCGCGCGGAGCCCATCGCGCTCGCCCCCAAGGGGGGCGGCCTCGGCGCGCCGCACCTCGTCCGCGCCGTGCTCGGCGGCGCGCTGGGCCCGGGCGCGGGCCTCCCCGCCGAGGGCCCCGGCGCGGCGTCGCGGATCGTAGAGCGCCGGCCGACCTCGATCACGCTGACGATCGACCGCGGCCTCCAGCGCGAGATCGAGGTCCTCGCGCAGCAGACCGTCCGCGGCCTCTCGGATCGCGACGTCGGCGCGGCGGCGGTGGTGGTGATCGAGAACGCGACCGGCGAGATCCTCGCGTACGTCGGCTCGCACGACATCGACGACGCCGCCGGGCTCGGCCACAACGACGGCGTCCTTGCGCTGCGCCAGCCCGGCTCTGCGCTGAAGCCGTTCGTCTACGAGCTCGCCATGGAGCAGCTCGGGTTCACCGCCGCGACCGTCCTTCCCGACGTCGAGCTCTCGTTCCCGACCGCGGACGGCAACTACGCGCCGCGGAACTACGACGGCCGGTTCCACGGCCCCGTCCGCCTGCGGGACGCGCTCGCCAACTCGTACAACGTCCCTGCGGTCTGGGCGGCGGCCGCGCTCGGCCCCGAGCGCGTCCTCGCGCGGCTCCGGGAGCTCGGCCTCCGCTCGCTCGATCGCGAGCCGTCGCGCTACGGCGTCGCCATCGCGCTCGGCGACGGCGAGGTCCGCCTGGTCGACCTCGCCAACGCTTACGCCACGCTCGCGCGGGGAGGCCTTTACCTGCCGGTGCGCGCGGTGCGCTCGTTCGCCCCCTCGTCGCCTCCGTCGACCTCACCGCAAGCGGCCTCCTCCGTGCCGTCCGCGCGCAGCGGTCACGACGCGCCCGCGGCGCCCCCCGAGCGCGGCGCCCGCGTCCTCGACGCCGCGCGCGCCCGGGTGATCATCGACATCCTCGCCGACGACCGGGCGCGGCTCGCGTCGTTCGGCGAGGGCAACGCGCTCGATCTCCCGTTCCCTGTGGCCGCGAAGACGGGCACGTCCAAGGGCTTCCGCGACAACATCGCGGTCGGCTTCACGCCCGACGTCACCGTCGCCGTCTGGGTCGGCAATTTCGACGGCTCGCCCATGGGCGGCGTCAGCGGCATCACCGGCGCGGGTCCGCTGTTCCGCGACGCCATGCTCGCCGCCGCGCGCGTCCGGCCGCCGCGCCCCTTCGATCCGCCCGATCCCGAGCAGCTCGCAGAGGTCGAGGTCTGCGCCCTGTCCGGCATGAGGCCGGCCGCCGCGTGCCCGCACCGCCGCCGCGAGCTCCTCCCGCGCGGCGACGCCGCGGCGCTGTCGCCGTGCGACATGCACGAGGCCGTGCGCATCGATCGCCGCAACGGCCTGCGCGCCGGGGCCTGCCCCGACGCGGCGGTCGAGGAGCGCGTCTTCGAGCGCTACGACGCGGAGCTCACCGCGTGGGCGCGCGCCGCCGGCCGCCCCCTCGCGCCCGACGCGGCGTCGCCCCTCTGCGGCTCGCTCCCCGGCGCGCCCGGCGCCGCTCTGGCCGGCGCCGGCGCGCGCGTCCGCGTCGCGTACCCGCCCGACGGCGCCCGGTTCGTCCTCGACCCCTCGATCAACTCGCTGCAGGCGATCCGGCTGCGCGCCGATGTCCCTCCGGGCGTGCCCCGCGTGCGCTTCGTGCTCGACGGGCGCCCCATCGAGGTCGGCCCGCCGTTCGCGCTCGACTGGCCGCTCGTCGCCGGCGCGCACCGGCTCCGCGTCGACGCGGACGGAGCGGCCGCCGGCGAGGAGATCGCGTTCTCGGTGCGGTGAGCGGCGGGCGAGGCGACATCCCGTCTCCTCGCCCGCCGGCTCCGATGAAGTCACCCGCGCTGCGGTCGCTGGCGTCGCTGGTGGGGCGGCGCGCAGCCCGCGGGCCACATCACCCGAAGAGGGGCAGGTCTTCTTCCTCGGAGAGCGGGAATCGCTCCACGAGCGGATCGTCCGCGATCCCTGCCAGCTTGCGCAGCGCCTTGTGGATGTGCCCCGGCTTGAGCCGGACGCCGCCCTCCTTGGGCTCGAGCGTGACCGGATCGACGTCGAGCGGGTTGTGCCGGTCGTCCGTCGCGCCGATCACCCGGTTCCCCGCGATGCCCGCGCCGGCCAGGATCATGCTGGTGATGTTCCAGTGGTCCTTGCCGTTGCCCTCGTTGTAGCCCGGAGTGCGCCCGAAGTCCGAGCCCACGACGAGGACGATCCGGTCCGCGATGCCCTGCTCCTCCGCGGCGGTCAGGATGAAGTCGATCCCGTCGCAGATCTGGTCGAGCCGCGGGATGTGGTTGTCGTCGTGGTTCCCGTGCGTGTCGAACCCGCCCACCGACAGGTTGGCGCTCACGCAGATGCCGGCGCGGTAGGCCGCGAGCGCGACCTGCGCTTGCCGCCGCAGCGAGGCGCTCTCGAACTCCGCGGGCAGGTACTGGATGAGCTGCTTGAGCTCGTTCTGCCCGACGCGCGACGTGAAGAGCGTGCTCATCGCCTGCTTGACGTGGGGCAGCCGCTGCTGCTCGAGCTTCGCCGCGTGCCGCGCCTGCCGCGCCTCCAGGATCCGCGTCATCGTGGCGTCGGTGTGGTACTGCTCGCGGTTCTCTTCGTTCCCCGGATCGATCCTGTTCGGATAGGCGAGCCGCTGCAGGAGGCCGGTGTCGGGTATGCGGGTGACGGCCACGACGTTCGCCGTCGTGTCGTAGCCGCCGTTGCTGATGAACCCCATCGGCAGCGCGCCGCCGTGGACGCCGGCCACGAGCGCCGCGAAGGCGGGTTTGCCCTCGCGGAGCGTGCCGCACCACGTGTTGCGGACGCCGGCGTCGTGGCTGTTCGTCCCGGTGTCGATGCCGTTGATGACGAGCAGCTTGCTGTAGTGCTTCTTGAAGAACGCGTCGTTACCGCCGACCGGCGCGTACTTGAGGTTGCCGGCGGTCCCGATCGCCTCGCGCAGGTAGCTGCGGTTCATCGCTTGCCGCGTCTTCTGCTCCTCTTCGTCCATCGCGCCCTTGGGATCGCAGAGGCTCGTCGGGTCCCAGCCGCCGCTCGCGTGGATGTGGACCCAGAGCGGGCCCGTGTAGGGGCCGGCCGCGGCGGCGTCCCTCGACAGCACGCCCGCTGCGACGACGCCGAGGCCCGCCATAGATGCCAGTTTGAGGAAATCTCGACGTTCCATGGCTGCTCCTACTGGTAAAGAAACCTGAAGTCCGAAAGGAGATAGGTCATGACGCTCATCCACGCGCGGATCGTGTAGTTCTCGTCGCGCGTGAGCTTCTCTTCGTCGGGGAGCCCCTCTCGAGTCCAGTAGTCGTTGTGCACCTGGCAGGGGCCGGGCAGCGACCTCGAGAGCCGGCCCTCCTCGCCCTCCGGCTTCGCCATGCCCGCCTTGCCCTCCTCCCACGTCTCGAGGAAGACCTTGTACGTCCGCTCGATCTCGGGATCGCCGAGCTCGAGCGACTCGCCGAGCACCCGCTTGTGCAGGTACTGGATGTTCTGCTTGATCCCCTCGACGGCCGGCAGCACGTCGAAATCGTTCGTGTCCCGCGGCTCGAACGTCGTCTCGACGTACGGGAAGAGGAGCCGCTCCTCCTGTGGGAGGTAGAGGTCGCGCGGCACCGAGATGCACGCCATCTCGTTCGCCATCCGGTCGGCGATGTTGGCCATGATCCCGTTCGGCTCCGAGATCCGCTGGATCACGTCCTGCGAGTCGATGCCTCCGTAGAGCATGCGGTAGGCGTCGCGCCGGAGCAGGAAGTCGTAGCGATTGCCGTCGTCCTCGAACGCCCGCGGGCGCCACGGATACCCCGTCACCGCCCAGATCTTCCGGTGCAGCTGCTCGGGCCCGAGGAACCGCGTGCCGCCGAGCTGCGTGAGCGCCTCCCCCCGAGACGCCTGCGCCACGTTGCGCGCCCGGAAATAGGGGCTCTTGACGATGGCCTTGACGACCGTCTTCAGGTTGTAGCCGCTGTCGGCGAAGTCGTGCGCCATCGTGTTGAACGCGTGGTACTGGGCGAGGTACGCCCGGAACTTGGCGTTGAACTCCGGATCCTCGTTCGTCGGCGCGGCGAGCGGCTGTTGCCCGGTGAGGCCGGTGTACATCGTATAGACCGCCGAGAGCGCGAAGCGCGGGTCGTCGGCGACGCGCTTCGCCACCCACGAGAGCGCGGTCGGGAACTCGCTGAACGGCACCGACTCCGCGCCGAAGCCCGGCGGCCGCATGTCCTCGTACCAGGTGTCGTCCTCCTTGTACCGGCCCGCGGAGTCGAAGCTGTGGAACCCGCCTGACAGCGGGTCCAGGGCGGCGTGGCAGACGGTGCACGCCGCGTTGTTCATCGTCGGGTTGAAGTCGGTGATCTTCGTCTGATCGAGCGGCTGCTCGGCCGTCTTCAGGATGTCGGTGCCGAGGAAGAACTGATAGACCATCCTCGCGCGGTGGCGGTTCCTGTTGGTGTTCGTCGTCGGGTGCCTGGACAGGAAGACGGGGGAGGTGAGCACGCCGGCGAGCGGGATCGGATCGCGCTTCGCCGGGACGAACTCGTCCGGATCCGCGTCGTTCTCGAACTCGGCCGTCACGCCGTACGCCCTGGCGGAGAAGGGGCTCACGACCGTGTAGTCGGCGGTGAGGACCTCCTTGAAGGACCTGTCGTTCCGCACGATGTACGCGATGAGCTCGAGCGGCTCCCTCCCGACGGCCCGGTTCGTCCAGCTCTTCAGCTTGTTGGCGACGTCCTCCAGGTCCCGCGCGCCGTATTTCGCGACCAGCGCCGGATCCTGCGGGAGGCTGTTGTACCACTTCGGATCGTACGCGTCGCCCCGCAGCAGATCGACGGCCTCCTCGCCGTTCAGGTAACGGTCGGTGAGGAAGAGATCGTTGTAGATCTCCTTCAGCCGCACATAGAACGTCTCCTCCGTGAGCATCTGGTCCAGGATCGGATCCAGCGCGGCCACGCCGCTCTCTGCGACGGCCTCCTCCTCGGCCTCGGTCGGCAGGCGCCCGGCGAGCTCGAGGCTCGCCGTGCGGAGCGTCTCCTCGGGCCCGCTCATCACCACGCCGGCGAAGGACGCGTTGACGTCCGTCTCGCAGGACGACGGCTCCTTCGTGCGCTCCACCATCGCCCGGAGCGCCTCGACCTCGGCGCTGTCCGAGGCGAGGACCTGGCCGCCGCCGTGCTCGATGGCCTTCGTCGGCTTGAGGAGGACGTACGACTCGCCGCCGAGCTCGAGCCCGGCGAGCGACTTGAACGTCGCGAGGTTCTTGTCGAGGAACCCCGCCTCGCTGCTCCCGGCGAGGATCAGCTTGGATTCCGCCGCCTGCCCCTGCGGGTTATGGCAGCCGATGCACTTCGTCGAGAGGATGGGGACCCACACCTTCTCGGCGAAGAATTGCTCGTCGGAGATGCACGGGCCGTCGGCCTCGCTGCTGCAACCGGCGGACACGGAGGCGAGCGCGCTCGCGCCCGCGGAGAGCCCCAGGAGCCCCAGGGCCGTCGCGGCGCGCTTCCGGAGTGACCATCCTATTCTCGGCATAAGCATCCTCGCCGGGAGCGCTCGCGCGACTCCCACGTTGAGGGGACCGGGAGAGCGGAGCCCCCAATCGCGTTGAAAGAACCAACCCACCGACAGCCCTATCGCAGGGCGCCTCCGCCCCGCGATGGTCGGGTCCTCGTTCATCGACCATCGACACCCGATGAGGCGAGCTGGACGAACGCCCGCTTCATCGCTTGCGTAGACCAGGTACTCTAGCCTCTCGAGGGCCTCTCCCGCTATGCGCTCAGCACATTGCTTGATCAGAATTTCTCGTCGATCACGTCCATTCCTCTAGTAGTTGTGAAGTTTTTCGACAGGAGGCTGCGGCTCCTCCGGAAGCCGCGTACCCGGTGTGCCCAGGTGGGCGCTCGCACCCTTGCGCGCGCGGGGCGTGCGTGGATGTGGTCAAGACCAGGGAAATCGAATAACCGTTGGATATGAGCTCGACGAGGGATGCGACCCGCGCTCGCGCGGTTCAGTGGTTTGTTCGCGGCGGCACGCTGCGGTCGGCGGGCCGGGATCCCGTCAAGATCGGCATCGCGCCGATCGTGGTGGGGCGCGATCCGAGCTGCGGTGTGGTGGTCGACGATCCGGAGGTCAGCTCGACGCATTGCGATCTTCGCGCGGAGGGGCCGGGCGTGCTCGTCCGCGATCTCGGCAGCAAGAATGGGACGTTCGTGTCGACGGTCCGCATCCGCGAGGCGATCTTGACGGCCGCGTGCGCCATCCAGGTCGGCGGCTCGGTGCTGAGCTTCGAGCCGCTCGACAAGGAGCGCGTCGACGTCGGCTTCGACGAGAGCTTCGGCCCGCTGATCGGCGCCTCGCCGCGGATGCGCCACCTGTTCCGCCTGCTGCGCGAGGTGGCCTCGACGGAGCTCTCGCTGCTCATCACCGGGGAGACGGGCACGGGCAAGGAGCTCGCGGCGCAGGCCATCCATGACGTCTCGAGCCGGCGCGGCGGCCCGTTCGTCGTCGTCGACTGCGCCTCGCTGCCGGGCGCGCTCGCCGAGAGCTTCCTCTTCGGGCACGAGCGCGGCGCCTTCCCCGGGGCGAACGAGCGGAGGAGCGGCGCCTTCCACGAGGCGAACGGCGGGACGATCTTCCTCGACGAGCTGGGCGAGCTGCCGCCCGATCTCCAGCCGAAGCTGCTGCGCGCGCTCACCGAGCAGAAGGTGAAGCGCGTCGGGTCGCGGATCTACGAGCCCGTCGACGTGCGGATCATCGCGGCGACGCGCCGCGACCTCGGCCGCAGCATGAACACCGGGCGCTTCCGGAGCGACCTCTTCTTCCGGATCGCCCAGATGCGCATCGAGCTGCCGCCGCTCCGCGAGCGGCGGGAGGACATCCCGCTGCTCGTCGAGCGCGTCTGCGAGCGCCTGGGGTGCCCCGAGCGCGCCGTGGAGATGGTCAATCTCATCACCACGACGCTCGGCCAGCACGATTTCCCTGGCAATGTCCGCGAGCTCATGAACGTCACCAGCGTGGCCGCGAGCCTGCCGCCCGGGGCCGAGGCGATCGCCTCGATCCTGCCGCTCGAGGGCGGCGGCGACGTGGTCGTGCCGACGTCGGCGTTCGGCGAGGCGAAGCGGGGCGCCGTCGCGGCGTTCGAGCAGCGTTACTTCAGCGAGCTGATCCGCGCCACAGGCGGCAACGTCAGCGAGATGGCGCGCCGCGCGGGCATGGAGCGCCACCACGTGCGGATGTTCTTGAGGAAGCACGGGCTCACCGCGAAGCAGTGAGGGCGCGGCGCGGCGAGGGCGCCGAGCGGCGAGGGCGCCGAGCGTGTCCTAGGCGCCGCCTGCGCCGCCGCTGCCGGTCGGGTCGCCGCCTGCGCCGCCGCTGCCGGTCGGGTCGCCGCCCGCGCCGCCGCTGCCGGTCGGGTCGCCGCCCGCGCCGCCGCCGCCGGTCGGGTCGCCGCCCGCGCCGCTGCTCGTCGTGGCCGCGGCCGTGGTCGTGGCCGGGTCCCCGCCGCAGCGCTCCACGCCGCGGCAATCCGCGCAGGAGCACCCCTCGAAGTACTCCGCGCACGAGCCGTTGTCCGTGCAGTGATCCGTGCACCGCGGGGCGCTCGTGCAGTCGGGGCAGGTGCAATCCTCGTTGGCGTTGCACCCCTCGCTGTCGTTGCACCCGCGCCTCGGGCTGCAGGCCGCGACGGTGCCCGCGCAGTCCTGGCAGGTGCAATCCTCGCCGTCGGGGGCGTCTGGCCGCATGTCGCAGGCGCCGTCGTCGTTGCAGCGGCCGAGGCAGCTCGCCGTGTCGGAGCAGTCGGGGCAGCTGCAGCTCTCGGGGACCTGGGCGAGGATCGTACACCGCCCATCCGGGCTGCCGCCGAAGCAGCCGAAGCCGAGCGAGCCGCCGGCGCCGGCGACCGTGGCCGCCGTCGTCGTCGAGGTCGTGTCGGTCGCGTCATTGCTCGAGCAGCCGCCGCTCGCGGCGAGCCCGAAGACGATGGAGGAGGCGAGGAGTGCAAGAAAGGCGCGCATGTCTGGCAGCATCCCTCTCCAGCGCGCGTCACGTCAACACCGCACGTCGCGCCGCGGCAGGGAGGCGCTCAGCGGAATGCCACGCTCCTGTCCGCCGTCTTCGCGTAGACGGCCGCGCGCTCGCGCGCGAGGAAGTCGCGCACCGCGGCGTCCAGGCGTGGATGCGCGATGTGGTGCGCGCTGTGGGTGACGCTCGGTGCGAAGCCGCGGACGAGCTTGTGCGAGCCCCCCGCGCCCGGCTCGAAGCGGCGCAGTCCCCGGGCGATGCAGTCCTCGACCGGGTGATAATAGCAGACGTTGAAATGCAGGAACGGGCGCTCCTCCGAGGCGCCCCAGTAGCGGCCATAGAGCGTCGTGGGGCCGGCGAGGTTGAGCGCGCCCGCGATGGGGCGTTTGCCTTCCCGCGCGAGGACGATCTCGACGCCTCCCTGGGCCCCGCCGCCGCGCAGCCGGGCCGCGATCTCCTCGAAGAAGGCGCGGTTCAGGTACTGCCGGCCCCAGGCGAACTTCTCGACGGTGGAGACGTAGAAGCCGAACATGGCGTCGACGATCTCCGGCGTGATCTCCGCGCCGCGCAGCGTGTCGATCGACAGCCCCTGCCGCGTGGACTCGCGCATCTCGCGCCGGATCTGGTGCCGCCGCTTCGCGTTGAAGCGCGCGAGGAAGTCGTCGAGCGTCCGATACCCCTCGTTCTCGAACTGGAACTGGACGCCGCAGCGGTGCGCCATGGCGGCGTCGGAGAGGGCGGCGGCCTCGTCCTCTGTCGGGAACAGGACGTGGGCGCTCGAGATGCGGCTCCGCGCGACCAGCTTGCGGAGCGTCTCGGCGAGGACGGGCAGCAGCGCCGGGCGGTCCTCCGGCCGCCGCACGAGCAGCCGCGGCGTCGTCGCGGGCGTGAACGGCACCGCGACGACGAGCTTCGGGTAGTACGGCGCGCCGATCTGGTGGGACGCAGAGGCCCAGCCGTGATCGAAGACGAACTCTCCCTCGCTGTTGTCCTTGAGGTAGGCGGGCGCCGCGGCGAGCAGCGCCCCCTCGGCCCGGAGCGTGATGTGGTGGGGCAGCCAGCCCGCCGCCTCGCCCACGCACCCCGTCCGCTCGAGCGCGTCGAACCACGCCCAGGTGAGGAACGGCGCCTCGCTCACCCCGTCGAGCGCGTCCCACTCGCTCTCCGGGATGTCGCGGATGGTGTCGTGGACGTGCGCTTCAAGCTCCATGGCCGATCCTAGCAGCGCGCGTCGCGCCGCCTGGCCGGCTCACGAGGTCCTGGATCGACCGGGCGCCGGAGCGGGCCACGAGGTCCGACAGCCCGCGCGCGATCGCGGCGGGGAGGAGGGGGCCGCCGTAGATGAAGCCCGTGTAGAGCTGCACGAGGTCGGCGCCCGCCTGGAGCTGGTCCATCGCGTGCTCCGCCGACTCGATGCCCCCGGCGCCGATCACCGTGACGTCGCTCCCGAGGCGCGCGCGGATGCGCCGCACCATCGCGAGCGAGCGCTGCCGGAGGGGCGGGCCGCTCAGCCCGCCCGCGCCCATCGCCTCGACGGCCGCCGGGCTCGTCGCGAGCCCGTCGCGCCGCACGGTCGTGTTGGTCGCGATGACGCCGGCGAGGCCGACCTCCTCGACCACGGCGAGCAGCGCCTCGAGCTCCTCGTCGCCGAGGTCCGGGGCGACCTTGATGAGCAGCGGCAGCGGCGCCCTGGCGGCGCGGTTCTCCCGCGCGATCGCGGAGAGCAGCGCCCGCGCGATCGCCGGCCCCTGCATCGCGCGGAGGTCCTTCGTGTTCGGCGACGACACGTTGATCACGACGAAGTCGGCCGCGCGCCGCGCCTCCCGGAAGCTCGCGAGGTAGTCGTCGATCGCGGGCTCGATGGGATCGAGCGGCGCGACCCTGGACTTGCCGATCGAGATGCCCACCGGCACGCCCACGGCCGCCGCGCCGCCGCGGTCGAGGAGCCGCTCCGTGACGCGGGCCGCGCCCTGGTTCGGGAACCCGAGCCGGTTGATGAGCGCCCGGTCGGCCGGCAGCCGGAAGAGGTTCGGCGGCGGGTTCGCGGCCTGGGGCTGCGCCGTGACGGTGCCGAGCTCGACGAAGCCGAACCCGAGGGCGGCGAGCGCGCGGGCCCTGCGGGCGTCCTTGTCGAAGCCGCCCGCCACGCCGAGCGGGGAAGGGAAGTCGAGCCCCATGGTGCGCACGGCGATGCGCCCATCCCGGGGCGCGAGGCGGGCGTGCACGAGGGCGCGGAGCGGCGCCGCGTGCTCGAGCGGGGCGAGCGCGAGCATGCCGAGCTCGTGCGCAAGGCTGGGCGGCAGCGCGAAGAGGAGCGGTCGGACGAGGCGGTACATCGGGGCGCGTCTCCGTTGCGGGTTGCGGCGCGCGGCGTCGGAGGAGGTCCTGCGAGCGGCGCGGTGGTGGCGGATACCATGGCGCACCGGCCGCGTGGGCCGCCATCGCGGCGTTGGCGAGCGCGCGCTTCCGCGCGCTCGGAGGCGCGCGCCGGCGCGCAGGGCGAGGCTCGGCGGCTCTGCTAGACTCCGCGCCCTCCATGACGTCCCCCGAGATCCTCGATCGCACAGGCGATCCCAGGCCACTGACCGACCTTGGCGAGCGCTTCGCGAGGAGCGCGGACGAGATGGCGGCGCTGCGCGAGCGCGGCGTCGCGGCCGCCCGCGACCTCTGCGCCTTCATCGATCGCTCGCCGACGCCGTTCCACGCCGTGCGCGAGGTCGCCTCGCGCCTCGTGGCGGCTGGCTTCTCGGAGCTCGGGGAGCGCGACGCGTGGGCCGTCGCTCCGGGCGATCGCCGCTTCGTCATCCGGGGCGGGTCGACGATCGTCGCGTTCGTGGCCGGGGCCGAGCACCCGGCGCTCGGCGGCTTTCGCGTGATCGGCGCGCACACCGACTCGCCGAACCTCCGGGTGAAGCCGAGCGCCGAGCTCTCGCGGAGCGGCTACCAGCAGCTCGGGGTCGAGGTCTACGGCGGCGTCCTGTACTCGACCTGGCTCGACCGCGATCTCAGCGTGGCCGGCCGCGTCCACGTGCGCAGGGACGGTCGGATCGAGCGCCTCCTCGTCGACCTGGGCCGCCCGGTCGCCCGCGTCCCGAACCTCGCGATCCACCTGAACCGCGGGGTCAACTCCGAGGGGCTCGTGCTGAACGCGCAGAAGCACCTCGTCCCCGTGATCGGCCTCGGAAGGGAGGCCGATCTCAGCGCCCTGCTCGCGCGCGCTGTCGACGCGCCGCGCGACGCCATCCTCGGCTTCGATCTCTGCCTGTACGACACGCTCAAGGCGTCGCTCGGCGGCCTCTCCGACGAGTTCATCTTCGCGTCCCGCCTGGACAACCTCGCGAGCTGCCACGCCGCGACGGCCGCGCTGATCGGCGCCGCTCCTTCCGCGGCGACGCGGGTCATCGCGCTCTACGACCACGAGGAGTGCGGCAGCCGGAGCGCCGTGGGGGCGGCGGGGAGCGTGCTCCGCGACGTGCTCGCGCGGATCGTCGACGTCTACCCGGGGCGCGAGCCGCAGGCGTTCGCCCGCGCGATGGCCGGGTCGCTGCTCGTCTCGGCGGACATGGCCCACGCGGTGCACCCGAACTACGCCGATCAGCACGAGCCGCGCCACGCCCCGCAGATCAACCGCGGGCTCGTGATCAAGTCGAACGTGAACCAGTCCTACGCCACGGACGGCGCGACGGCCGCCGCGCTCGAGGCGCTCTGTCACGACGTGGGCTACGCCCCCCAGCGCTTCGTCGTGCGCAGCGACCTCCCTTGCGGCAGCACGATCGGCCCGATCACGGCGGCCGCGCTCGGGATCGCCACGGCCGACGTCGGCGCGCCGATGCTCAGCATGCACTCCTGCCGCGAGATGGCCGGCACGCTCGACGTGCACCTCGCGATAGAAACCTACCGCCGCGCCCTCGCCTGACCGCTGCGCCTAGCGGGTGCGCGTGTCGTGGGAGAGGAGGGTGAAGCCGATGAGCTTGTACAGGAGGCGGGCGCCGACGTTGCCGTCCCAGTCGTCGGCGTCGTCCTTGGGCGCGACCTCGTTCAGGTCGAAGCCGACGATGCGCCGGCCGCTCTTCTGGATGCGGCCGATCAGGGCGACGGCTTGCTGGAACGTCAGCCCGCCGGGGACAGGCGTGCCGGTGCTCGGACACAGCGTCGGATCGAGGCCGTCGATGTCGAAGCTCACATAGACGTCGTCGGGGAGATCCTCCACGATCGAGTCGGCGATCAGGTGGAACGGCTCCCCCTCGAAGAGCCGATCGGCGATCGAGGCGTCGATGTGGGCGACGATGCGCCCGTTCGACTCGCGGATGAACCGGAGCTCGTCTTCGCTCATGTCGCGCAGCCCGACCTGGACGATCCGCGGGATCTTCGGGTGGTTCGTCGCGACGTTGTGCATGATCGAAGCGTGGGAGTCGGTGAATCCCTCGTACGCGTTGCGGAGATCGGCGTGCGCGTCGATGTGCAGGATCCCCATTCCCGGGTAACGCGCGGCGTGCGCCGCGATCGCGCCGTAGGGGGCGGAGTGATCACCGCCGATGACGCCGACGAGCTTGCCCCGCTCCATCCAGCGCATGGCGATCTCCGTGACACGCTCGTTCAGCCGGCGGGACAGCGCGTTGACCGCCGCGAGGCGCGCCTCCAGGTCGCGGTCGCCAGCGACCTCCCCGTGCGCCGCGATCACCGGCTCGGCCGCGGCGCACGCCTCCGCGTTCCAGCGCACGATGTCCGGATCGACGTCGAGCATCGCGATGCCCTGCTCGTACGGTCTGCCCGTGTGCAGGTCGAAGAGGTCGACCTGCCGGCTGGCCCGCAGGATCGCCCCCGGGCCCTTGGCGGCGCCGCGGCGGTAGGACACCGTCGGCTCCCACGGCACCGGGACGAGGACCACCCGGGCGTCCTCGGCAGTGTGTGGCAGCCCGTAAATCCCGTTTCCGATGGCGGGACCGTTCGGATCGAAGCCGAGAGGGGATGAGCTCACGCGGCCACGTTGGCGGTTCGCGACCAGGTCGTCAAGCGCGAGCCGCCTCCGGCCCAGCGTACGCCGGAGCGCGCCGGAGCGCGCCGGAGCGCTCCGCCGCACGCGCCGCCGAGCACCGGCGGAGCGGCTTCCTCACCGGCACACCGGCGGAGCGGCTCCCACGCCTGCACACCGGCGCGCGGTGCGTAGAGACGATCGCACCCGCACCGCGCGCGAGACATCGGCGTGAAACACGGATGTCGGGTGGGGATGGCGCGGAGCGCTCGTCGGAATGCAACTTCGGGCTTCCAGCTGTGACGAAATGCGCTAGGAAGAGCGCGGAGAAGATGGGCCGCTGCGCCCGTCCGGGCCGGTCAGCGCTGCTCGGCGCTGCCGGTCGGTTCGGCGCGTGGTCCTGGTAGTAGCCGCGAAGAACAGCCATGCTCCGGTACCGCGCCGATATCAAGACACTCCTCTTCGTCGCGACGTATTTCGTGCTCGTGGCGGTGCAATGGGCCTACGCGCCGCGCGCGCTATGGCTCGCGATTCCGCTCCTCGCCACGACGTGCGTGTTCTCGTTCCTCGGAGCGGTCGCGACCCACAACGCGGTCCATTGCCCCGTGTTCCGGCGGCGATGGATGAACCGCGCGTTCCAGATCGCGCTCACGCTCACCTACGGGCACCCCGTCAGCGCCTACGTCCCGGGCCACAACCTCAGCCATCACAAGTACACGCAGTCCCGGCGTGACGTGATGCGGACGACGAAGGTGCGCTATCGGTGGAACCTGCTGAACGGCCTCTTTTTCATGAGCCGCGTGGCGCGAGACATCCTGCCCGCCGACATGCGCTACTTCAAGGCGATGTACCGGCGGAACCCGCCGTGGTTCCGTCAGATGCTCCTCGAGTCGGCGGTGTTCCTCGGCGCGATGGGGGCCCTGCTCGCGCTCGACTGGCAGAAGTTCCTCCTCTACGTCCTGATCCCGCACCAGTACGCCGCGTGGGGGATCGTGACCATGAACTACCTCCAGCACGACGGCTGCGACGAGGACAGCGAGTACAACCACTCGCGCAACTTCGTCGGCCGGCTGGTCAACTGGTGGACGTACAACAACGGCTTCCACTCCATCCATCACATGGAGCCCGGCCTCCACTGGAGCCTCCTGCCGGCCGCGCACGCGAGGCGCGTGGCGCCCTTCATCCACCCGGGCCTCGACCAGCCGTCGCTCCTCGCCTACCTCTTCCGCAGCTTCGTCTGGCCTGGCAAGCGCCTGCGCTACGACGGCGCCCCGGTCGTGCTCCCGCCGGAGGAGCCCGACGAGGAATGGATCCCTGGCCCGAAGGAGACGCCCAGCGACGTCTCGCTGGGCGCGATCGCGCCCGGCTGATCGCGCCCGGCTGACCGCCGGCTCCTGCCCGCGCTGAGGCTCAACGCCGCCCTCCTGGGGCGGCGCGCCGGGCGCCTGGCCGAGATGTGCTGGGGGGGGCGGGCCACGCCGGCGCGGCGCGCGCGGTCCTGTGGCGCCTGGAGACCTCCGAGAGGCACCTCGCGGCGACGACCGGGAGGCCAGGGTCGTGGCCGTCGCGAGGGGATAGGGGGCTGGCCCGGCGCCGCCGGCGCCGGGCCCTGCGCGTCCCCCGGTCAGCGCGGCTGATTCTCCCGCGGCTGGTCTCCCCGCGACTCGCCACCACGACGGCCGATCTCGGCCATGTGCTGGCGATCGCCGCTCACGGCCTCGCCGCCTTTGCGGCCGATCTCGGCCATGTGGGCCCGGTCCTGGCTCACGCGCTCGCCGCCACGCCGACCGATCTCGGCCATGTGCTTGCGGTTCTGGCTGACGACCTCGCCGCCCTTCTTGCCGGCGGCGCGGGCCTCGTCGCGCGTGAACTCGTGCGCCGTCCCCTTCTCGTGGGCTGCCTTCCCGCCCTTGCTGGCGATCTTGCGCTGCCGGTCCTCGTCCATGGCGGCGAAGCCACGCTGCTGCCGCTCGTTGGCAGCCCGCTGCGACGCCGACGAAGGCGGGGGTTCGCTCGGCGAGGCCCCTCTCTCCTCCTGGCCCTCCTCACTCCTGGAAATCATACGATCATCCATGCTCGCCATCATCCTCTCCTTACGGTTGGCTCGCTCGATTCAGGTCTCCGAACGGGGCCTGCGAGCCGGTAAAGGACGGCGTTCCCCCCGTCCCCTCCTGGGCCGGTCGAGACCGGCGATGGCCGTTCTCTTCCGGTGTTGGTCGGGGAGCGGCGTTCGCCGTCCCCTTCCGGTGTTGGTCGGGGAGCGGCGTTCGCCGTCCCCTTCCGACGCTGGTCGGGGAGCGGCGTTCGCCGTCCCCTTCCGGCGCTGGTCGGGGAGCGGTGTTCGCCGCCTCCTTCCCAGCTGCGGAAAGGCCGACAGACCCTTTCCGCGAAGGCCTGTTGTGCCGGGCGGAACAACGTCAAGCGGGCTGAAGGTTGGGACGCGACGAATTAGGGGGAGGTTCGCCGAGCGTGTTTTGGAAACAGCGGCGAACCTGGAAATGCCGAGAACGTCGTGCTCCCGCCGCGAGTCAAGCCCTCTTGACGAAATCCCGCATGAACGCCGTGAGGCGCTCCACCGATGCAACGGGTGCTGCGTTGTAGATCGAAACCCGGATACCCCCGGTCGACCTGTGTCCGGCGAGCCCCACCATACCCTCCTTTGCGGCTTCGGCGACGAAGCGTTTTTCCATCTCCTCGCTGGCCAGCCGGAACACCACGTTCATGAACGAGCGGCTCTCCTTCTCGACCGGCGCCCGGAAGACGTCCGGGTGCGCGTCGATGGTTTCGTACAGCAGCTCACCCTTCTTGCGATTCCGTCGCTCGACCTCTTCGAGCCCACCGATCTCAAGCGTATACGCGAGCACGTTGCGCATGAGGTAGATTGCGAATGTCGGAGGCGTGTTGTAGAGCGAGTTGTTGGCAGCGTAAGTGGCATAACGGAAAATGACGGGAATGTCTTTTCGCGCGCTGTCAACGAGATCCTTGCGGGCGAGCACGACCGTGATCCCGCTCGGTCCGATGTTCTTCTGGGCGCCGGCGTAAACCAGGGCAAACCTGGAGATATCCATCTTCCGCCACAGGATGTCGGACGACATATCCGCGACGAGCGGCACGTCGCCCGTGTCGGGCAGCCAGTGCCACTGCGTGCCGAACAGCGTGTTGTTCGTCGTCATGTGGACGTAGGCGGCGTTCGGATCGAGCGAGAGCTCTCCCTGGTGGGGGATGCGGGTGTACCGCTTGTCGACGGCGGTGCTCCCGGCCACGCGCACCGTCCCGACGCGCTTCGCCTCCTCCAGGGCCTTCTCCGACCAGCCGCCGGTCAGGATGTAGTCGGCGCTCCTGCCGGGCGGCAGGAGGTTCATCGGCGCGACCGCGAACTGCATGGCCGCGCCGCCCTGCATGAACAGCACGTGATAGTCGTCCGACAGGCCGAGCAGCTGCCGGAGCAGCGAGATCGCCTCGTTGTGCACCGCCTCGAACGCCTTGCCGCGGTGGCTGTGCTCCATGATAGACATGCCCGTCCCCTCGAAATCGAGGAGCTCGCGCTGCGCGCGCTCGAGGGCGGGGAGGGGGAGCCCGGCAGGGCCGGCGTTGAAGTTGTGGACACGCGCCATGGTGCTTCTCCTGAGGTTCAAGTCGGCGGTTCCTGATGCCGCCGTGTCGGCCGTATACCACGGGGGGCGCCGCCTCCGCCGGACGGGCCGAACAGGAGCGCCGGCGCGGCGCGGATCGCGCCGCGCCGGGCCCTTCGCCTCGGACCTGCCGGCGGCCGCGATTTAAGCTAAATTCACTGCCCCGGAGGGCGAGTGATGCTGATGACCCGCGAAGAGATGGCGTTCGATTTCCAGGGCGCCAGGCTCGATCCCGTCAGGGACAAGGACGTGATCGTCTGGGCCGTGCAGCAGTTCCTCTACGGGGAGATCACCGGCGTCCAGATTGGGCACTGGCTCTACAACGCCCCCGACCTGGAGTCCGCGCGCTTCCTCGCGCGCCAGGCCGTCGAGGAGTTCCAGCACGTCGGCAACTTCCTCCGCATCCTCGAGATCCTGGGCGCGCCGCCGGACAAGGCCGCCTGGAGCGTGCGCTTCCTCGCGACCGGGCTGATGGGCGGGGACTGGGCCGAGCACGTCGCCCTCGAGATGGCCCTCGGCGAGGGCCTCGTCCTCCAGGCCTTCTACGCGATGATCGAGACCGTGGACGAGCCGGAGATCGTCGCCATCCTGAAGCGCGGCGTGCGGCAGGAAGAGCGGCACGTCGACTTCGGCGAGCAGCAGACGAGGAAGGCCATCGCGGGCAGGCCGGCGCTCCGGAGGCGGCTGCTCGGCCTCGCGCTGGTGTCGCTCTGGGGCGTGTCGCGGCTCGAGGCGTTCATGAAGAAGCGCCTGCCGATGGACCATCCGGCGCTCAAGCGCCTGCCCGATCTGGTGCGCCACACGGTGCGGATCGCGGAGCTCCGGCTCATGCGGATCGGCCTGACCGAGGCGCCGATCTCGTCGATGTCGGCCGGCCGCAAGCTCGCGCTGGTGGCGGAGGCGTACGGGGG
The DNA here is from genome assembly GCF_051527395.1 of Sorangium sp. So ce281. Classification (NCBI taxonomy): domain Bacteria; kingdom Pseudomonadati; phylum Myxococcota; order Polyangiales; family Polyangiaceae; genus Sorangium; species Sorangium sp. So ce281. Next base: position 5,823,108 of record NZ_CP150322.1, on the reverse strand, counting down.
CAAGCTCGCGCTCGGCCTCGCTTCGTGGGTGCTCTCGGTGCTGCTCTTCCCGCTCCGGCTGCTCGGCGTCGCAGGGCCGAAGCGGCTGACGGACACGTACCTGAGCGATCCCCTGGTCACGCGCGGCGGCCGCCTCGGCGCTGGCGCGGAAGCTGGCGCGGAAGACGACCCCGGCGACGCCGATCAGCAGACGGGCCCGGGCGGCACGCAGGCGGGGCACGGCGCGGCGGCGCGCGCCTGAACGCGAGGTGGAGCGTGGCTGACGGCGAGGACGAGGGGCGAGCCACCCGCGCCGGGGCGGCCGGCGCGGCGGGGCCTCCCGGGGCGCGCCCCGCCGCGTTGCCCGCGTTGCCCGCGTCGCGGGAGCTGCCGCTCTTCGCCGAGCTGCCCGAGCTCTCGGGGCAGGTCCCGTGGCGCCCCCTCGCGCACGCGCCGACGCCGGTCGTCCCGTGCGCCGCGATCGAGGGGTACCTCGGGCGCGGCGGCGTCTGGGTGAAGCGCGACGATCTGATCTCGCCGCTCTACGGCGGCAACAAGGTGCGTCGCTTCGAGTTCCTGCTCGCCGACGCGGAGCGGCGCGGCGCGAGGACGCTCGTCACCGTCGGCGGGCTGGCGTCGACGCAGGTCACCGCCACGGCCCTCTTCGGCCGCGCGCTCGGCTTCGCCGTCACCGCGGTCCTGTTCGATCAGCCGATCACCCGGTTCGGCCGCGGCGCGCTCCTCGCCGACGCGGCCAGCGGCGCCGAGCTCGTCCATGGCGGCGGGTACGCGACCACCGCGGTCCGGGCGATCCGGGCGCTGCGGCGGGCCGACCGGCCGTATTTCATCCTGCCAGGCGCCTCGTCCGCCCTCCCGTGCCTCGGCTACGTCGACGCGATGTTCGAGCTCGCGGAGCAGGTCCGGCGCGGCGAGGTCCCCCGGCCCGATCGCATCGTCGTCCCCTCGGGGACGGGCGGCACGCTGGCGGGGCTCACGCTGGGCGCCGCGGTGCTCGGCTGGCCGACCACGATCGTCGGTGTTCGCATCACCGAGCGCATCGCGTCGAACCGCGCCGTCGTCCGGTACGAGATCGGCAGCATGAAGCGCCTGCTCGCCCGGCGCGCGCCGCGCTTCACCCGGCGTCGGCTCCCGCCGGTCCGCTTCGAGATCGATCACCGCGCGATCGGCCCCGGCTACGGCATGCCGACCCCCGCGTCCGTCGCCGCGATCCCCGAGGTGGAGCGGCTGATCGGCGTGCCGGGGGAGGTCACGTACAGCGCCAAGGCGCTCGCCGCGCTGCGCGGGATCGCGCAGGAGCGCCCGCGGGAGACGATCCTCCTCTGGCAGACGCTCTCGAGCGCGCGACCGCCGCTCGCGGAGGGCGGCGCTGCGGCGCTCCCGCCGGCGTTCGCGCGGTTCTTCGACGGGGAGATCGCGTACTGAGGGCGCGGCGCGTGGTCGACGCGCCGCGCCGTGGCGTCACTTCACGCGCAGGCTGTTCACGAGCTTGTCGAAGTCGGCGCGCGCCCCGGTGACCGTCTTCTCGGGGCCGGTCATCTTGAAGAACCAGAGCCCGCCGGACGGCGTCTCGGCGATCGCGCCGAGGAGGGCATAGTTCGGCTTCGGATCCGAGGCGGGCATGCCGGGCATCCCGGAGCCGGCGAACGTCCCCTTCACCTCGACGATGGTGACCTTGAGATCGCCGGCCTTGAGGTCGGTGCGCTTGGGGGAATCCTCGCTCTTCTGGGAGAACTGGCCGGCCCAGCGCGTGATGTTCGCGTCCACGCTGCCGCCCGCCTGGCTCACGCTGAGCTCGGCGTCCTCGGTGTCACCGGCGGCGCGCTTGATCTTGTACGTGGCCTTGCGCATCGTGTTGGGGTTCGGCGCGCTCTCGAAGCTCGCCGGGGCGTCCCACGCGAGCTCGCCGCCGCCCGCCTGCTGGCCGCTGGCCGGCGCCGGCTTCGGAGCGGGCGCCGCCTCGGCAGGCGCGGCGGGCTTGCTGGTCGCGGGCGCCTCGGGCGCGGATGTGGCTGTCGGCTCGGGGGTCTTCGAGCACGCCGCGGCGAGCGCGGCGACGAGCGGCAAAACCATGGCGGAGCGGAGCTTGATCATCGTGGGAGGCCTCGGCGGGGTTCGCGGCGACTGTAGTCGCCGTGCCCGCGGCCTCAAGCCGGATCGGACCGCGGGGACCCCCGGCGCGCTCTTGCCGGAGGCGCCCGGCGGGCCGTTCAGCCGCGCGCGTTGCCGTGATACGACCAAAATACAAAACCATGGACCCCACCTTCCGGCGCGCGTTCAACGCTGCCTTCGGGCCGTCGACCTACGCGGACTACCTCGGCCGGCTCGAGCGGCGGCTCGGGTGCGCGATCCCGTTCCGCGTCGCCGAGACGCCGCTGTTCCTGCCCCACAGGCTGCGCGACGACCTCGAGCGCTCCGCGACGGAGATCGTGCGACAGATCTCGAGCCCCGCGCTCATCGCGCGGATGAAGCGCGCCATCCCTGCGCACCTCGACGTCCCGGGCATGGATCCGCTCCCCAACTGCGCGCAGGTCGACTTCGCGATCGTGCGCGGCCCGGACGGCGAGCTCACGGGCAAGGTGGTCGAGCTGCAGGCGTTCCCGTCGCTCTACGCGCTCATGCTCGTCCAGGTCGAGGTCATGGCCGAGGTGCTCGCCGGGATGCCGGGGCTCGACCGTCGCTGGTCGTGCTGCTTCGGGGGCCGGAGCTCCGCCGACGTCATCGCGCAGCTTCGCCGCGCGATCCTCGCGGGAGAGCCCGAAGAGTCGGTGGTCCTGCTCGACCTCGCGCCGGAGAAGCAGAAGACGTACCCCGACTTCGTGGCGACGAAGCTCCTCGTCGGCGTCGACGCCGTCTGCCCGACGGCGCTCGTCCGGGAGGGGGATCGGCTGTTCCGCCGCGTGGGCGGGCGGCTCGTCCAGGTCCGCCGGCTGTACAACCGCGTCGTGTTCGACGAGCTCGAGTCGAAGCGGGTCGAGCTCCCGTTCCGGTACGGCGAGCCGCTCGACGTCACGTGGTGCTCGCACCCGAACTGGTACTGGACCTGGTCGAAGTACACGCTGCCCTACATCGATCACCCCGCGCTCCCGCGAACGTGGACGCTGAGCGCGCTGGACGGCGCGCCGCTGGATCTCGAGCGCTGCGTGCTCAAGCCGCTGTTCTCCTTCGCGGGCTCCGGGGTGAAGGTGGATGTCACGCCCGAGGACATCGCCGCGATCCCGGAGGGGGAGCGATCGGGCTGGTTGCTCCAGGAGAAGGTCGCGTACGAGCCGGCGCTCGCGATGCCCGACGGGAACGGGGTGAAGGCCGAGGTGCGGATGATGTTCCTGCGCGCGCCGGACGAGCCCGAGCTCTCGCTCGTCCTCAACCTGGTGCGGCTCTCGCGCGGGAGGATGCTCGGCGTCGATCAGAACCGCGACCTGACCTGGGTCGGCGGCACCGTGGGGATCTGGCCTGTCGACTGAGGTCGCGCTCAGGCGATGAGCGCGCGCCGCGCGCCGAGGACGAGCGCCGCCGCGGTCGTGCGCTCAGGTGATGAGCGCGATCTGCCACGCGCCGAGGACGAGCGCCGCCGCGGTCGCGCCCAGCGCGACCTGGACGACGGGGCGCCGCGGCGCGGGCCGGTTGCGCAGCGAGAGGCCGGCGACGACCCCGATCGCGGCGCCGCTGAGCAACCCGAAGGCGTGCGCGCCGAGGTCGGAGCGTGGGCTCGCGCCGAGGGCGCCGAGGAGGGCGAGGCCTCCGACGAGCGGCGCGGCGAGGTGGAGGAGGTGGCGCTTCTCGCCGCTCTCCTTGTCGTGCGCGCGGTCGAGCATCAGCTGCGTGGCGGCGAGCAGCCCGATCGCGCCGAACACCGCGGTGGAGGCGCCGATCGAGGCGTGGTGCTGGCCCATGCTCTGGTGCCAGAGCGCGTTCGCGAAGTTCCCGATCGCGCCCGAGGCGACCACGGCGAGCGCGGCGCCGCCCGGCCCGAGGCGGCGCTGCACGGCGGACGCGAAGACCGTCCCGGAGATGACGTTGCCGAGCACGTGGGCCGAGTCGGCGTGCAGCGTGAGCGCGGTGATGGCGCGCCACGGCTCCGGTCCCACGACGAGGTTGGCGACGGAGGTGCCGCGCTGGAACCAGCGCCCGCCGCCGCTCGCGGGCCCGGTGACGAGGAAGAAGAAGAGGGCGAGCGCGGCGAACGCGACGCCCGCGACCATGGACGGAGGGTGGCGCAGCCGCTCGCGCGGGCGGATCGGGGGCCAGTTGCGGTTCTCCGCTTCGTACCGATCGATCGAACCCGCGGCGAGGGCGTAGTCCTCGTCGCGCACGAGGAGCACCCAGCCCGCCGGCGTGTACCGCACGGCGTGCCAAAGCTCGCTCGACTGGAGCACGAGCGCCCACTCGCGGATCTTGCGCTCCGGCATGACGGGGCCGATGGCTGTGAGCCCGAGGCCGTGATTTTCCGCCTCTCCGGACGTGGGTTCGCCGTTCTGGATCATCGCCGCCCTCTCGCCGCGCGCCGGCGGCAGGATCGCGATCGGGACGAACGGCTCGCCAGCTGCATCTCGAACACAGATACGGTTCTGTTCGCCCACGGCGGGTCCTCCACGGTTCGTCGACCCAAGGTTCATCGAAACGTGCGGATGAGCCCGGAAGCTGTCAACGCCGGGCCTCCGGGAGCCTGGCCGTCTTCGTCGTCACGCCGAGCCGCGGCGCTCCTTGCCGGTTGCCGGCTCTGTGCGCGCGCTGCGCGGCCGGGCCCTTGTGCGCGCGCCGCAGCGGTGGCAGTGCGTGGTTGTGTCGACGGCCATCACGCAGGGCATCCGGGTCACCGTCTCGACGGTCTACGTCCCCACGCAGTCATCCCCGACGGAGCACCGCTACGTCTTTGCTTACACCGTGCGGATCGCGAACGAAGGCACCGAGCCCGCCCAGCTGAGGACGCGGCACTGGATCATCACGCACGGCAGCGGGAAGGTGGAGGAGGTGCGCGGCCCTGGCGTCGTCGGCCAGCAGCCCTCGCTCAAGCCTGGCGAGCACTTCGAGTACACGAGCGGCTGTGTGCTCGAGACCCCGCGCGGCACGATGCGCGGCACCTACCAGATGCACCGCCCCGACGGCCGCGTCTTCGACGCCGAGATCGCGTCGTTCACCCTGGCGATGCCGCACTCCCTGAACTGACGCCGCCCCCCACCCCCGTTACCCCCTTACCCCCTTGGAACAGCCAGCGGGGAGGGGGGTGCCCGTGCGCGCGGGCGGCGGGGTAGGGCCCCACGAACCCGAGCGCCGGCCCGCATCGCAGCCTATCGCTCCCGACCCGCCACTCCCGCACCCACGGCAATCGCCTCCCAAAAGGCGCGAGTTCGTGGGAGGGGCCCCCGCCGCCCGCGCGCACGGGCACCCCCCTCCTCGCTGGCTCCGTCGCTGCCATCCTAGCCGACGGCCTCCGGCTCGAGCGCCGCCCCGTTCGCCTTCGCCTTCTCCGGCTCCCCCCCGCTCGCCGCCGAGAACGTGAACGTGAACTCCCCGCCTTCGAAGTCGACGGCGACGTTGCCCCCGTTCTCGAGGGCCCCGAAGAGCAGCTCGTCCCCGAGCCGCCGCTTGATGTCGTTCTCGATGACGCGCCCGAGCGGCCGCGCCCCGTTCGCCGGATCGTACCCTCGCGTCGCGAGCTCCGCCCGCGCCCGGTCCGTCACCTCGACCGTCACCGACCGATCCGCCAGCATCGCCGCGAGCTCGCCGACGAACTTGTCCACGATGCTGCCCATCACCGACGGATCCAGCGCCCGGAACATGATGCGCGCGTCCAGCCGGTTCCTGAACTCCGGGCTGAACGTGTTCTTGTAGGCCTTGTCGTCGTCGCCCGCCGTCCCTCGCTCGCCGAAGCCGACGCGCGCCTGCGCGAGCTCCCGCGCGCCCACGTTGCTCGTCATGATCAGCACCATGTGGCGGAAGTCGCTCTTCTTGCCGTTGTTGTCGGTCAGCGTGCCGTGGTCCATCACCTGGAGCAGGACCTGGAACACGTCCGGGTGCGCCTTCTCGATCTCGTCGAGCAGCAGCACCGCGTGCGGCGTCTTCGCCGCCGTCTCCGTGAGCAGGCCGCCGCGGTCGAAGCCGACGTAGCCGGGCGGCGCGCCGATGAGCCGGGAGACGGTGTGGCGCTCCTGGTACTCGCTCATGTCGAACCGCAGGAACCCGATGCCGAGCGCCTTGGCGAGCTGCTTCGCGAGCTCCGTCTTCCCGACGCCCGTCGGCCCCGAGAACAGGAACGAGCCGATCGGCTTCTCCGGCGCGCGCAGCCCCGCGCGCGACAGCTTGATCGCCGACGCGAGCTGCTTCACCGCCTCGTCCTGCCCGAAGATCACCGAGCGCAGCGACTGCTCGAGATCCTTGAGCTGCGCCTTGTCCGACGTCGACACCTGGCGCGGCGGGATCTGCGCCATCTTCGCGACGACGAGCTCGATGTCCGCCGCCTCGACCGTGTACCCGTCGCCGTGGCGGAGGCGCGCCGCCGCGCCTGCCTCGTCGAGCAGATCGATCGCCTTGTCGGGCAGCCGGCGATCTTGCAGGTACCGCGCCGCCAGCTTGGCCGCGGCCTCGATCGCCTCGGCCGTGTACGTGATCTTGTGGAACTCCTCGTAGCGCTTCTGCAGGCCCTTCAGGATCTGCGCCGTTTCGTCGACCGAGGGCTCCGGCACCTCGATGCGCTGGAACCGCCGCGCGAGCGCGCTGTCGCGCTCGAGGTGGCCGCGGTACTCCTGGAACGTCGTCGCGCCGATGCAGCGCAGGCGGCCCGAGGCCAGCGCGGGCTTGAGCAGGTTCGACGCGTCCATCGTCCCGCCGCTCGCGGCGCCGGCGCCGATGATCGTGTGGATCTCGTCGATGAAGAGGACCGAGCCCGCCTGCTTCTCGAGCGCGCGCAGCACCGCCTTGAGGCGGTTCTCGAAGTCGCCGCGGTACTTCGTGCCGGCGAGGAGCGCGCCCATGTCGAGCGCGTAGACGGTCGCGTCCTTGAGCGGCGCGGGCACGTCCTTCTTCTCGATCCGCTGCGCGAGCCCCTCCACGATCGCCGTCTTGCCGACCCCGGCGTCGCCGATGAGCAGGGGGTTGTTCTTGCGCCGCCGCGCGAGCACCTGGATCGTGCGGGCGACCTCGTTCTCGCGGCCGACCAGCGGGTCGATGCGGCCCTCGGCCGCCTCCTTGTTGAGGTTCGTCGTGAACGCCGCGAGCGGATCCTTGACCGGCTGCGCGGCGCCGGGCTCGCCGCCCTCCTCCGGCGGCTCCTCCCGGAGGCCGTCGTCCTGGCCCGTCTTCGAGATGCCGTGCGAGATGTAGTTCACGACGTCGAAGCGGCTGATGCCCTGCTCGCCGAGGAGCGTCACCGCCGGGCAGTCGCGCTCGGCGAACATCGCCACCAGCACGTTCGCCCCCTTGAGCTCCTTCTTGCCCGAGGACTGCACGTGCATCGCGGCGCGGCCGACCACGCGCTGGAACCCGAGCGAGAGCGTCGGGCTCGTGTCCGCGTCCTCCGGCAACACCTCGATCTCCTCGTCGAGGAAGCGCTCGAGCTTCTTCTTGAGCAGCGGGGTGTCGCCCCCCGCGTGCCGGAGGACCTCGGCCGTCTCCTCGTCGAAGAGCAGCGCGTAGAGCAGGTGCTCGATGGTCACGAACTCGTGCCGGCGGCGCGAGGCCTCCCGGGTGGCGAGCGAAAAGGCGATCTCAACTTCGGGGCTGATGCGCATGGTCATTCCGGCTCGGCGGTCAACCGAAGGGGCATCGCGTGCTCCTTGGCGAAGTCCTGGACTTGGGCGACCTTGGTCTCGGCGACATCCTTCGTGTACACGCCGGCGACCCCGTGGCCGCGATGGTGCACGCTCAGCATGATGTGCGTGGCCTCCGTCTCGGTGCGGTGGAAGAACTTCATGAGGACGAGCACGACGAACTCCATCGTCGTGTAGTCGTCGTTGTGGAACACGACCTTGTAGCGGCGGGCCTTCTCGACCTTCCGTTCGCGCTCGGTCGCGAGGTCGCCCTGCTTGTCTTCTCTTTCCTCAGGATCGTTCGGCATAAATCCGTCGGGAAGGATAGCAAGAGCCCCGCCCCGGCGAGCGGTCGACGAAGCTGGCTCGTGCCCCGGAAGCATGCTCCGCCGCGGCGCCCTTCGCCACGCGCGGGCCTGGATTTTCCGTCCGCCGTGGCGCTCGGCTCATGGAACCGGGCCGAGGGTGCTGCTGGGTTCGTTCGCGGGCGCCGGCCTGGTCCGGCTGCTGGCGGGCCCACGCCGCCCCGCCGCGGGCGCGCGAGCGGCCCGCGGCGGACGGCGCGCCGGCGTGATCACACGAGCGACATGGCCGCGGCGAGGTCGATCTCGACGGGCGTGAGGCCCCAGATGTCGCGCGCGTACTCGCGCACCGTGCGGTCCGAGGAGAACTCGCCCACGCGCGCGATGTTGAGCGCGGACTTGCGCAGCCAGCTCTGCCGGTCGGCGTAGGCCGCCTCCACCTCGCGCTGACAGGTGGAGTAGGCCTTGAAGTCGGCGAGCATCATGTACTCGTCCCGGCCGAGGAGCCGGTCGAGCAGGGGCTGGAAGAGCTCGCGGTACTCCGGGGAGAAGAAGCCCGACGAGATGAGCTCGATCACCTCGCGGAGCTCCGGGTCGGCGGCCACGGCGGTGCGCCCCTCGAAGTGCTCGCCGCGGCGGGCGATGACCTCGTCGGCGGTCAGCCCGAACAGGAAGAAGTTCTCCGGGCCCACCGCGTCGCGGATCTCGATGTTCGCGCCGTCGAGCGTGCCGACGGTGAGCGCGCCGTTCAGCGCGAGCTTCATGTTCCCGGTGCCCGACGCCTCCATGCCCGCGGTCGAGATCTGCTCGGAGACGTCGGCGGCGGGGATGATGCGCTCGGCCAGCGAGACGCGGTAGTTCGGCATGAACGCGACCCGGAGCCCGGTGTGGCGCCGGTCGCCGTTCACCACGTAGGCGACGGCGTGGATGAACTTGATGATGAGCTTCGCCTGCCGGTAACCGGGCGCCGCCTTGGCGCCGAAGATGAAGGTCCGCGGCACCACCGGCTCGCCGCGCTTCTGGCGCAGGTAGAGCGCGACGATGTGGAGCGCGTTGAGCAGCTGGCGCTTGTACTCGTGGAGGCGCTTGATCTGGACGTCGAAGATCGAGGAGGGGTCGACGTTGACGTCGAGCTCGTGCGCGATGACCTTCGCGAGCGCCACCTTGTTCGCGCGCTTCACCGCGGCGATCCGCTCGATGAACTCCGGGTCGTCGAGGTGGCGCTCGAGCTCGCGCAGCCGCTCGAACTCCGTCACCCACTTCGGGCCGACCTTCTCGGTGACGAGCGCGGCGAGCGCGGGGTTGCAGGCGAGCAGCCACCGCCTGAACGTGACGCCGTTCGTCTTGTTGTTGAACCGCTCGGGCCAGAGGTCGTAGAAGTCGCGGAGCAGGTCGCGCTTGACGAGCTCGGAGTGGAGCTTGGCCACGCCGTTCACCGAGTGCGAGCCGACGACCGCGAGGTGGGCCATGCGCACGTGGCGCTCGTGGCCTTCCTCGATGAGGGACATCCTCGCCACGCGGTCCTGGTCCTGCGGGTGGGCGTCCATGACCTCGCGCAAGAACCGCCGGTTGATCTCGTAGATGATCTCGAGGTGCCGCGGCAGGAGCCGCTCGAAGAGCGCGACGGGCCAGCGCTCGAGCGCCTCGGGCAGCAGGGTGTGGTTCGTGTACCCGAAGGCCCCGACCGTCTGCTTCCACGCGTCTTCCCAGGCGAGCAGGTGGTCGTCGATGAGGACGCGCATCAGCTCGGCGATCGCGATGGCGGGGTGGGTGTCGTTCAGCTGGATCGCGTTCTTCTCGGCGAAGCGCGAGAAGTCCGGGTGGACGCGGTTGTAGCGGTTCACGATGTCGGCGATGGAGCAGGCGACGAAGAAGTACTCCTGCCGGAGGCGCAGCTCCTTGCCCTTGTCGAAGTTGTCGTTCGGGTAGAGGACCTTGGAGATGACCTCCGACTGGTTCTTCTCGTGGACGGCGTGCACGTAGTCGCCGGCGTTGAAGAGCTCGAAGTCGAACTCCTCGCCCGCGCGGGCCGACCAGAGGCGGAGGGTGTTGACGGTGTTCGACTGGTAGCCCGCGATGGGCGTGTCGAACGGGACGCCGATGACCTGCTCGGACGGTCGCCAGACCACGCGGAAGCCGCCGCGCTTGTCGGGGACGCGCTCGGTGTAGCCGCCGAACGAGACCGGGACGGCGTGCTCGGGGCGCTCGACCTCCCAGGGGTTGCCGAAGCGGAGCCACTCGTCGGCGCGCTCGACCTGGTAGCCGTCGCGGATGACCTGCTCGAAGATGCCGAACTCGTACCGGATGCCGTACCCGTAGGTGGGCAGGCCGATCGTGGCCATGGAGTCGAGGAAGCAGGCGGCGAGCCGCCCGAGGCCGCCGTTGCCGAGCCCGGCGTCGGGCTCTTGCTCGACGAGCTCATCGAGGTCGAAGCCGAGCTCGCCGAGCACGGTCTTGTAGCTGTCGTAGATGTCGAGCGCCTGCAGGTTGGCGACGAGCGCCCGGCCGAGGAGGAACTCCGCGGAGAGGTAGTAGCCGCGCTTGACGTCCTGCTGGTAGTAGGTGTGCTGCGTCTTCGTCCACCGGTCGACGAGGCGGTCGCGCGCCGAGAGGGCGAGGGCGACGTACCGGTCGAACGACGTGGCGGACATGGACTCCCGGGCGCGCGAGTAGTGCAGGTGATCGGCGAAGGCGCGGCGCAACGCGATCGGGTGCATGCCGGTGCGGGCGTCCGGCGCCGGGTTGCCGCGGAAAAATGCGGCGGGGGTGTCGCGCTGCTGGGCGTTGCCGTCTCTCTGGGCGGGGGTTTCTCTCTGACGGTTGGGATCGGCGTCGATCGGGTTGGCCATGGCGGCGCACTTTAGACGGATCCGGCCCGCTCTGGTTGGCTGCGCGACGTGCTCGGATGAGGTTCCGTGTGGGCGGGGGTTGTCGAGGGTCCCCGGGTCAAATTATTGTAATAACGGAATCTAGCCCGGCGACCTGGTGCGGGGCGAGCGCCGTCAGCCGGCGCGGCGGGAGAGCGGCGGGATGGTCGACGGCGGGCGGGGCGCGGCGGCGGGCTCACGCTCGCTGACGCGGGCGGCCAGGTGCGTCGACCCGCTCCGGCGGTGAAGCCGGACGCGCTCGCCTCAGCGCGCGCAGCCGCCGAGCAGCGGCGCCCCGAGCAGATCGAGCTGCTCGACCGCCCGCTGCGGCCGGCGGCGCACACCCGCGCCAGCCCCCGGGGCGGCGCTCCAGGAGCTCGCCCGCAGGACGAGCTCCTCGCGGAGCGCCACGAGCTCCCGCGCCGGCAGGGTGCTCGTGTCCGTCACGAGCCGCGCCCCGTCACGGTAGCCGGTCCACACCGTGTAGCCGTCCCGCGTGACCTCGATCCCGAACCTGGGGCCATAGTCCATGATCTCGTAGCTGCGCCCCAGGGCCAGGAAGCTCCACTTCTTCATCGCGACCGTCTCGCCAGTGTCCGTCGACGCGGTCGGCTCGGCCAACAAACCGGGGCCGGGCTCCGCGCGCGGCGTTCGGCGTTCGCGCGGTCAACGAGTCCCACCGGCGGCGGCTGCGCGTCGAGGTGGGGCGCCTGCGCGCCGAGCTCGGCGGCGTCGGGGTCGTGCGCGCGCTCGGGAACGCGTACCGCTGGGAGCTCGGCGCGGGCGCGGAGGTGGTCGTTCTCGCGCCGCTCGAGCCGGGCGACGCGGGCGCCATCCGCGCGCTCCTCTCGGACGGCGCCGCGTGGAGCGCCTCGGCCATCGGCGCCGCGCTCGGCAAGAGCGCGCGCACGGTGCCGCGCGCGCTCGCGGAGCTCTCGCTCGCGCGCGCGGTCGAGGTCACCGGCAGCGGCCCCTCGCGGCGCTACGCGAGGCCCAGAGCGGCGCTGTCGATCGCGTCACAAATGTTGCTCCTCGGGCTCGCGCTCCCTGGTTGAGTGCGGGGCGAGGAAGGAGTGGCCCGTGAAAGCCCGGCAGGCCGAGATCATCGCGGAGCGCACGTTCGAAGGGGTGGAGTCGATTCACGGGGTCGCGTTCGACGGACAGGCGGTGTGGTTCGCGCACGGCGATCGCGGAGACCTCATGTCGGCCGAGCCCGAGAGCGGCCGCGTGCTGCGTCGCCTGAAGGCGCCCGCGAGCGCCGGGGTGGCGTTCGACGGGCGCCACCTGTGGGTCGTCGGGGGCGGCAGGATCCGGAAGATCGATCCCGCGAGCGGGGCCGCGGTCGGCGAGGTGCCGGGCTTCGACGCGACGCCCGTGAGCGGGCTCGCGTGGGCCGACGGCGCGCTCTATGCGGGCATCTACCGCGAGCGGAAGATCCTCAAGATCGATCCCGAGCGCGGGGCCGTCCTCCGCACGCTCGTCTCCGATCGGCTCGTCACCGGCGTCACGTGGACCGACGGCGATCTATGGCACGGCGTGATGTGCGAGGCGGAGGGCGCGCCGTCGGAGCTCCGCCGCGTCGATTCCCGGAGCGGCGAGGTCCTGGACCGGCTCGCGCTGCCGGAGAGCGTGCGCCTCTCCGGCGTCGAGGCGGACGCGAGCGACCGCCTGTGGTGCGGCGACCCGGCGACAGGCAGGCTCCGCGCGGTGAAGAAGCCGCGAAAAGCGGTCTGATTCACCCTGGGTTCGCCCTGCCGGCTGCGGTGGGCCAGGGGTTCGAGACAAACTTACAGCGTGAGTGGCACCGCGCCGATCGGAAACGGCAGGGCCGCTGCGCGCGGCGATGATCAAAACCGAAACCTTCGGGAATGTGAAGGCGCGCAAGGTGCGCGCGGATTTCTGCGTCGATACAATGCCCTCAGGAGAGGCGGTTCGAGAATGCGACGACATCGGGCGCCGCGAGTCGCCCGCCCGGGGCACGGCGGCCCCGCCGAGAGCAAAGTCAAAGAAGGCGCCGCGGGCGAGGGGAGCGAGGCCGCAGCGGGACCTTCGCCATCCACTGCAGCGCAACAATGACGCTGTATGGGCGGCTTCGGGCGGTTTGACGTACGGACAGCGTTTGGACTTCCAGCCTCCTCGACGGGAGCGGTCTCGATCGGCGCCGCGTACCCATGTGGAGATCCGATATGCATCTTCGATCGTTTGGCTGGATCTTCGTTCTGGGTTCTCTGGCGCCCGCGTGCACCGGGCAGCTCGGCGACCTGTCCTCGAGCGCGGCTGGCGGCGAGACCGGCAGCGACGTTCCCCCGCCTCAGGCCGACGGGAGCTTGCCGTACGCGGCGCCCACGCCCGCCTCCGCGGCGTTGCGCGCCCGCACATGGCTGCTCACGCCGGAGGAGTACGGCCGCTCCGTCCAGGGCTTGCTCGGCGTGTCGATCGACGTTTCGGACATGGATCCCGTGCCGGACAACGGCATCTATCCGAACATGTCCACCAGCGGGCTCGTCCGCGTGACCCTTGCCGAGCAGTATGCGGCCAAGGCCGAGGCCGCGGTGCTCGCGCTCAGCGATCGGCAGCTCAGCGCGCTGATTCCGTGCGGCAAGGTCGACGCGACGTGCAAGGCGGACTTCGTGCGCGCGGCGGTCAGCAAGGCGTTCCGGCGGCCCGCGACGGCGGAGGACCTGACCAATTATGGCGAAGTGTTCGATCTCGCCGCCGAGTCCGGGGATCCGGCGCTGCCGTTCCGCTGGGTGCTGAAGGGCGTGCTGAGCTCGCCCTATTTCTTGTACCGGACCGAGATCGGCGCGCCGAGCGACGAGGCGAAGGCCGCGTTCCGGCTGACTGACCACGAGATCGCGACCTTCCTTTCGTACAGCGTGCTCGGCGAGCCGCCCTCTGCGACGCTGGTCGCCGCCGCCGATCGCGGTGAGCTGGCCGATCCCGCGCTGCTTCCTGGTCACATCGACCAGCTGCTCTCGACGCCGGGCGCCGCCGACCAGCTCGGTCACTTCCTCGTCCAGTGGTTGCGGTTGCACACGTTCGAGGCCGAGGTGGAGAAGTTCGAGGACGTGTTCCCCGGCTTCGCCGATGTGAAGGGGGCGATGTTCGCCGAGACGCAGCGCTTCCTCCGCGCGAACGGGGGCATGGAGGGCTCGATCGCGAGCCTGCTCACGGCGCCTGTACCCGAGGCCGATCCAGCGCTCTCCGCGTTTTACCGCAGCGACGCCTCGGGCGCGACGGACACCGCGCGGAGCGGCCTGCTCTCCCTCGGCTCCGTGCTCTCCAAGACCGCCAAGCAATACCTCACGTCCCCGACGCTCCGCGGCCTGTTCATCCGCGATCAGCTGCTGTGCCAGCACATCACGTTGCCCGAGAGCTTCACGCCGCCGCCGATCGAGGAGAGCGAGCTGCGCATGACCCCGAAGACCACGCGCGAGCTGTACGAGACGCACAACGCGCAGGCGGTCTGCAAGAGCTGCCACGCGCTGATCGACAACGTCGGCTTCATGCTCGAGAATTTCGACGGCGCGGGCCGCCATCGGACGCTCGAGCAGTACAGGAGCCCGTCGCTCACCGCGCCCATGGCCGCGCCGCAGCCGATCAACGCGGTGGGGCGGCTGCTCAACACCGACGTCGACGGCGAGTACGACAGCGCCGCGGGGCTGGGAGAGGCGCTGTCGCGCAGCACCTGGGTCCGCGAGTGCGTGGCGCGGCAGGCGTTCCGCTTCTATTTCGGCCAGGTCGAGGCTGCGCGCGGTATTCCGCCGGTCGTGCAGGGCACGGCGGCGCTGGATCGCACTGGCCTCCTGCGCGACCTGCTCGTGGCGCTCCTGTCTTCGCCGAGCACGGTGGAGCGCGTGCGCGACTAGCTACGGCCATCGAGGATCGAACATGCCCAGGCGCTTCGACGTATCCAGACGAGACATCCTGAAGACGGCGGCCGGCGCGATCTTCCTCGGGCCGCTGCTGCGCCACCGCGAGGTCGAGGCGCAGACCGTCGTGCCCAAGCGGCTGGTGCTGATCTTCACGCCCGACTCGCATCCGCCCGAGTGGTGGCCGACCGGCAGCGGGTCGACGTTCCAGCTCCAGGAGCCGCTCGCCGATTTCCGCGGCCTCGAGAGCGACATGTTGTTCTTGCGCCGGCTCGACCATGCCTGGACGGTCGGGAATCACCACGAGGCCGGCATGGCGCAGCTGTTCACGGGCGCGCGCTTCATCGACGAGAGCTCACACCACGCGAACGGTCCGTCGCTCGATCAGATCCTGCTCAAGAGCTCCGACCTGCGCGGCGGCACGCCGCTCGCGAGCATCCACCTGTGCGTCGCCGATCGCGGCGGCGCCGACAAGCGCCATATCATCTCGTACAGCGGCCCCGGCCAGCCCATGACCCACACGGCCGACCCCGCGCGCGCGTTCAGCACGATCTTCAGCGGCGTCACCTTCGACGGCGCCGCGCCGGCGCCCACGCCCGGCGCCATGCCGGACGCGGTCGCGGCCGCGAAGCGCCGCGCCGACCAGCGGATCCTCCAGATCAACACGCGCGAGCTCAGGACCATCCAGGGCTTCCTCGGCCAGGCCGAGCGCCAGAAGCTCGAGCTCCACGTGGAAGCGCTGTTCGAGCTCGAGAAGCGCATCGCGGGCATGGGCGGCGGCACGTCGATCCCGGCCGGCGCGGCGTGCGAGCGCGCGGACACCTCCGGCTACAACGGCAGCACCAACAACGCGACGACGATCACGCGCTGGGCGCAGATCCAGGCCGACATCATCGTGAGCGCGTTCACGTGCGATCGCACGCGGGTCGCGGACTACCACTTCAGCTTCTCCGGCGGCCACCACGAAGGCCTCCTCGGCTTCGGCCAGAGCTGGCACGACGTGGTCGCGCACGTCAGCCGCACGAACGACAGCGTCAGCGTCGGTGGTCAGTCGATGACCACGCGCCAGGCCTTCATGCTGTTCGATCGTTTCTGGGCGAGCCACATCGCGTACCTGGCGAAGAGGCTCGCGGGCATCCGCGAGGGCAGCGGCACGATGCTGGACAACACGATCCTGCTCTGGGGCGTGGAGAGCGGCACGAACCACAGCCACAACCCGCGGGACATGCAGTACCTGGTCATCGGCGGGAAGAACCTGGGCGTGAACGTGGGCCAGTACATCAACAACACCACCGCGCAGAGCTCGAACAAGCTGCTCACGTCGGTGATGAACGCGCTCGGCCACGCCGCGACCGGCATCGGCATCGAGCCGAACTGCGGACCGCTGCCGGGCTTCCTCGCCTGACGCCTGATCGAGGCGGGGCGGCGCTGGCTCCGAACCGTCCTCTCTCGAGCGAGAGGCCGGGAACAAACCGCCAGGGCTCCCTGTTCGATCGCCCATGGCGCGACGTGTGATGGGCTGGGTCCTGATTCTGTTCACGCTGGCCCTGGTGGGGTGCGATCATGCGACCAAGGCGGTCGCGCAGGCCGCGCTCGAGCAGCGAGGTCCCCTGTCGATCGTGCCGGGGGTGCTCGATCTCCGCTACGCCGAGAACCGCGACATGGCCTTCAGCCTGCTCCGGGGCATTCAATCGCCGGCGAAGGTGGCGATCCTCCTGGTGTGCTCGATGATCGTCCTCGGCGTGGTGATCCTGGGCTGGTGGAGCAGCCGCCGCGCTTCGATCGCCGAGCAGGCCGGGTACGCGCTCATCGTCGCCGGCGCGGTCGGGAACGCGATCGATCGCGGCGTCCGCGGCTACGTCATCGACTTCATCCACCTTCATCGCTGGCCGGTGTTCAACGTCGCTGACATCGCCATCGTGGCGGGCGGGATCCTGCTCGGGATCGCGATGTTCCGGCGTGCGCGCCAGGAGCCGCGCGAGGTGTCCTGAGCTTCGCCTCGTGAGACCGTCTCGCCCGAGCATGCCGGCGCCACGAGCCGCTCGGCCAGCGGCGGCGAGACCTGGCGGAAGAGCATGCGTACCGCATGTCTTCCGGTCCGATGTCCGAGAGTTCTCGAGAAAATTGGCCGTCCGGTAGCCCCGCTGGGCTCAGGTACAGAGCAGCTTCTTGAGCTCATCCGCGGTCTTGGCCTTCGCGCCCGCCAGGGCGGCGGAGGCGATCTGCTGCGTCTCCTTTGCCCTGGAGCAATCGTCAGGCCGGTTGGGCGCCTGCTCCAGCAAGGGGCCGAGCTTCTCCGTGGGACCTTTCGCGTGCCTCTCGATGCAGAGCACGGGCTCGCCTTCGTGAAGATAGTACCGGCGCTGCGTGAGGCTGCTCGTCGTCGCCGGCTTGTCCGGCGTGCCCCTCGTCCCGTCGAAGGCCCAGGATCCATCGCCGTGCAGCGCGAAGACGAGCTTGCCCTGGTCGAAATAGAGCTGGTACGTCGACTCGCCGTGCCCCGCGTCGGCGGCCGCGATCTCCGCTTTCTGGATCGCGCCGTCCGCCTGGTACAGCCGCAGCTCGCCGCGTCCCTCGCCGCCGGCGCACTCGAAGCGGAGCTCGCTTCGCGTCAGGTCCTTGCGGGCCTGGATGTCCTGATACCGGGCCCTGATCTTCTGGATCCGCGGATCGTCGAGGCTCACCTTGGAGCCGCCGGCGGTGTCCGTGGCGGCCTGGGGGGCTGCCGCGGGCGCCGGGCTCTCTGCGGCGGAGGTGCCGGCCGGGGGCGTGGTCGCGCCGGGCGCCGGAGCTCGGCCTGGTTCTGCAGGGGCCGCGGAGACGCTCGCCGACGGGGTGGGAGAAGGCGAGCTACACCCGACGCCGACGGCGACCAGCAGGGCGATGGAGGACCGGCTCATGAGGACCCGGAACGCCTGGTGCGACCGTCCCATTCGGCGGGTCGGGTTACCCGCCCTTGTGTCGAAATTCCACGAAGAACCGCACCGGGCCGTCGGGGTCGACGTGGTGCAGCACCTCGGGGACGACGATCCCTGGGGTCTCCGGATCGAGAGAGAGCTCTCGACCGCCGAGCCCATCGATCCGGTAGCGGAGCCGCCCCGAGAGCACGTGGATCACCCCCCATACGCCGGACTTGGTGGAATGGTTCTTTCGCAGGCCGGAAGGGATCGTGACCTCGTCGAACTCGGCCGTCCGCTTGTACGCGACCAGCCCGTCGGGCATCTCGAGCCGATCGCAGCGCACGCAGTCGAGCTCGGTGCCGAGCATCGAGGCGCGGCCCTCGGACGTGACGACCCAGGGGCGCGAGAGGAACGGCGGCTTGTGCCGGACGTGCTGGCCATGCCCACAGCTCAGCTCGGCCACCCAATCGTTCGCATCGTCCTGGTGGTAGCCTGTGATCGATCGACGCATCGTCTCTATCTATTGACCGTTTTCTGGATGTTTTTCCACTCGATCGGCGTGCAGCGTGTCCGGAGCCAGCTGCGCCTGCGCATCGTCCACCTTCGTCGCCTGCGTCAGCGCCGCCACGTCCGGGTGCGCCGCGGGTCCCGGCGCGACGCGGCGTCTCCCGCTGCGCTCGGCGCCGCCGTCGCGCGGAGCTCGGCTCCGCAGTCGCCGCGTCGCCGCTGCGCCGAACCGCGGTCGCTGCTGGTATAGAGGCGCTCATGACCCTCCTCCGAGACGTCCTTTCAGCGCTCGAGTCGATCGCGCCGCTCCGGTTCGCGGAGTCCTGGGACAACGTCGGCTTGCTCGCGGGCGACCCGGCGCGGCCCTCGTCGGCGGCGCTCCTCGCCATCGACTACACCCCCGAGGTCGCCCGGGAGGCGCGCGATCTCGGCTGCGATCTCGTCGTCGCCTACCATCCGCCCCTCTTCGAGGCCGTGAAGCGCGTGGTCGCGCCGAGCCCGATCTTCGCGGCCATCCGCGACGGCATCGCGCTGTACTCGCCCCACACCGCGCTCGACGTCGCCGAGGGCGGCACCAACGATGTCCTCGCCGACGCGCTCGGGATCTCGGCGGACCGCGCGCCGCTCCGGCGGGCGCCAGCCAAGGCGTGGCAGCACAAGCTCGTCGTCTTCGTCCCCGAGGATCACGCCGACGCGGTAGCCGACGCCCTCGCCGAGGCGGGCGCGGGCCGGATCGGCCGGTATTCACGCTGCAGCTTCCGCACGCTGGGGACGGGCACGTTCTTCGGGGAGGAGGGCGCGAGCCCCACGGTCGGCGAGAAGGGCCGGCTCGAGCGCGTCGCCGAGGTGCGGCTGGAGATGGTCCTCCCCCGCGACCGGACCGCCGCGGTCGTGCAGGCGATGCGCGCAGCGCACCCCTACGAGGAGGTGGCGTTCGACCTCGTCGAGCTCGCCGCCGAGCCGCTCAGGGCCGGCATCGGGCGGATCGGGCCGCTCGCCGGCGCGGCGCCGGTCTCCGAGCTGCTCGGCCGCATCAAGGAGGGCCTCGGGGTCGACGCCTTGCTCGTGGCCGGCCCCGAGCAGCGCGCCGTCTCCCGCGCGGCCACGTGCGCCGGCGCGGGCGGCGCGCTCCTCGAAGACGCCATCGCACAGGGCGCCGAGCTCTACCTGACCGGTGAGCTGCGCCACCACGACGCCCTCCGCGCGGCGAGCGCGGGCGTCACCGTGGTGTGCGCGCTGCACTCGAACAGCGAGCGCGCCGCGCTGAAGCGCCTCGCCGAGCGCCTCCGCGCCGCGGTGCCGTCGCTGCGCATCGAGCTCAGCGCGCGCGACCGGGATCCGTTCTCGATCCGCTGACGCGCGGCTACCTTGACCTGGGTCGTATCGCCGCCCCACTGGGCGAAGAAGGCACATTCTGCATATGCGTACGGTGTTTGGACTCCTGCTTGTCGTTGCCGGGATCGCTACCGCTGCTTCTTGTGGATCGTCTCCCCCTGATCCGGGCCCATGCACGGATGCGCCTCTCATCGGGTTCGCCAACCAGGGAGCATTGTACCGGCACGATGAGTCTGTCAACGTCTTCACCGAGGGGGTGGAGCGTGCTCGCCAGCTCGGCGCGCGGGCAATTCACGTCTCGCTCCGTCCCGACAAGTCGACCCACGAAGGGACCGTCGACTCCGAAAGGTGGCTCTCGGTCAGCAGTCCCTTGGAGGCGGCGCAGCGGCCCTTCGTCACCCGCGCGCTCGGCGACCCCAGCCTCAGCCTCGTTGCGATGAGCGTCTCCGCCATGACCGGGCCGGGGAGGTACATCGAGAGCATGTACCACGGAGCCAGCACCGGTACGCCGGAGACGGTGCTGCAGCTCGAGAAGCGACAGCACTACGAGCTCGCTCGCTACCTCCTCGAAGAGTACAACGGAACGAAGAAGACGTTCATCATCAAGAACTGGGAGGGCGACTGGCTGTTTCTCCGCGCTCAGGCGAGCTGCTTACCCCAGCCGCCAGCGGCAGACGTGAAAAAGGCGATTGAGTGGTTTCGCGCGAAGCAGGAGGGGGTCGCGCAGGCTCGTGCCGCCGTGGCGTCGGACGTCAACGTCTACTTCGCGGTGGAGGTCAACCGCGTGCGCGAGGCGCTGGGACTCGAGTGCAACGGCGAGCAGCTGCGCCTGTCGCACCTCCTGCCGTTCATCGGGCCGGACATGGTGAGTTACTCGTCGTACGACTCCATGCTGCAGGGGGTGAACGACGCCCAGACGCAGATGGCCTTGACCCAGGCGCTCGACTTTCTCTATGCCGACGTGGCGCAACGTAACGCGTTCATTCGACTCGTGCCGGAGCTGGCCGATTTGCCGACCTTTCCGACGGATCCGATGGCTCTCGGCAACGGGCAGGTCATCATCTCCGAGTTCGGTCTGCCGGAGCTGGAATATCCAGAGGCCGAGGTGCGACGTCGCATCAACAATGTGCTGAACGTCGCACGGGGTGGGCGGCTGGCTGCAGCGTTCTACTGGCAGCTCTACGATAACGAAGGCCGGGGGTTCTATCTCTACAAGCCGGATGGGACGGAGTCGGTCGCGCTCGACGAGCTGAAGCGCAACGCGGGCTGGTGCCCTGGGGGAGATGGAAGTGGGGGCGGCGGGGCAGGGGGCGCCGGCGGCAACGATGCAGGCGGCAGCGGCGGGGCAGGGGGAGATGGCGGCGACGGTGCAGGCGGCAGCGGCGGAGCAGGTGCCGCCGGTGGGGCAGGGGGCGCCGGCGGCGACGGGGCAGGTGGCAGCGGTGCTGGCAGCAGCAGCGGGGCAGGTGGCGCCGGCAGCGGATCGGGCTCGGGCAGCGGGGCAGGAGGATCGAGCGGAGGGATGCCTGGCGCCTCCGATGTGGGTGACCCCCACATCGTCACGTTCGATGGATTGGCCTACGATTTTCAGGCGGTCGGCGAGTTCGTCGTCCTCGAATCCACCTCGGGAGCACCGCTCGCCGTTCAAGCCCGCCAGGGATCTCTGGGCACATCGCGTCGCGTCTCGGTCAACACGGCCGTGGCAACCGCGCTGGGCGCCGACCGCGTCGCGCTCTATGCGGGGAGATCGCCTCCGCTCTATTTGAATGGAACCGCGACAGCCCTCGCGGACGGCGCCGCCCTCACCCTGGCCGGTGGAGGCCAGGTGCTCCTGGAGAGCAGCAAGTACACGCTCAACTGGCCTTCGGCCGACGGCGAGCGAGCCGAGATCACGGTGGCCTCGGATCACCTCGATCTTCGGCTCCTGCTCCCTCCATCACGGCGAGGACAGGTTCGCGGGTTGTTCGGCAACTTCAACGACGATGGCTCCGACGACGTCGCCACGCGGACCGGCGCGGTCCTGATCTCGCCGACGTTCCAGGAGCTCTATGCCTCCTTCGCCGAGAGCTGGAGGGTCGCCCGGGAGGAGTCTCTGTTCGACTATGCCGAGGGAGAGAGCACCGACACCTTCACGGATCGGACGCTCCCCGAGCGGCCCGCTTTGCTCCGCGATGTGCCGGACGACCAGCGCGCGTCGGCGAGGCAGGTCTGCAGCGACCGGGGCGTCACGGACCCCACGCTCCTGGAGTGGTGCACCCTCGACGTCGCGCTGAGCGGTGATCCGAGCTATGCCGACAGCGTCGCGGCGGCCCAGCCTCCGAATTCGACCTTCGAGGTGCTCGTCAACCTCGCGGCCGCGAGGCCCGTCACGGCGGACGGAGCGCCGCGAGGAGATCTGCAGTTCGTCACCGATACGATGTTCGCGCCGGAAGGTCAGCCCTGGGATGATCCGATGTATTCCGTGGTCACCCCCGAGGGCACGTCGCTCGCGGTGGACCTGGGAGCGATCTACTCCCTCGCTCGCGTCGTGGTGCAGGCCGACAACAACGACGAGTACCTCGTCGAGTCGTCCACGGATGGGGTGACATGGGTCCCGCTGGCGGCTGTGCCCACGTTCGGGGGCGTCGGGACGCGCACGCGGCCGGCCTATGCGCTCCCGCGGAGGGTCGAGGCTCGCTACGCGAGGATCCGGGCGACCTCCGGAGACGCGTCGTACTCCGTCTCGGAACTCGAGCTCTATGGACCGGTGAATCCCGTCGGGCCGTGAGGTGACCCGCGCGCGGCCAGCGAAGCCGCTGGACGAAGCGGCCCGCAGCGATCAGCTTGCCGGCCCTCATGCGCGACCACGGCACGCCACCCGCCCCCGACCTGCGCGCGGACGCTCTTGCACCCTCGCCCGGCTCGCGCCGCGGCGCGGGCGTCTGGTCCACGCTCCGCGACGCGGTCCGCGGCGGCGAGCACGACTTCACCGCCGGCTCCATCGACCGGGCGATCGCCCTGCTCGCGATCCCGATGGTCATGGAGATGCTCATGGAGTCGCTCTTCGTCGTGGTCGACGTCTTCTGGGTCTCGCGCCTCGGGGCCGATGCCGTCGCCGCCGTCGGGCTCACGGAGTCGCTCCTCGCGCTCGTCTACGCCATCGCGATGGGCCTCGCGGTCGCCGCGTCCGCGACGGTCGCGCGGCGGGTCGGCGAGGGGCGCCACGAGGACGCGGCCGCCATGGCGGGGCAGGCGATCGTGCTCGGCCTGCTCATCTCGCTGCCCATCTCGGCGGTCGGCGCGCTGCTCGCCCCGCGGCTGCTCGCGGCGATGGGGGCGACGCCCGGGGTGATCGCGCTCGGCGCGCCGTTCGCCTCGATCATGCTGCTCGGCAACGCGACGATCCTGATGCTGTTCGTCATCAACGCGATCTTCCGCGGGGCGGGCGACGCGGCGCTGTCGATGCGGGTGCTCTGGCTCTCGAACGCGCTGAACATGGCGCTCGGCCCGTGCCTCATCTTCGGCCTCGGCCCGTTCCCGGAGCTCGGCGTGGCCGGCGCGGCGGTCGGGACGACCCTTGGCCGCGGGACCGGCGTCGCGCTGCAGGTCTTCTTCCTCACGCGCGGCAGCGGCCGGGTGAGGGTGCGAGCGCGGCACCTCGTCCCCGACCCGGGGGCGCTCGCGGCGCTGCTCCGGCTCTTCGCGAACGGCGCGCTGCAAAACGTCATCGGCATGGCGAGCTGGAGCGGCCTGGTGCGCCTCATCGCGCCCTTCGGGAGCGCGGCGCTCGCCGGGTACACGATCGGGATGCGCGTCATCGTGTTCGCCATCCTGCCGGCGCTCGGGCTCTCGAACGCCGCCGCGACCCTGGTCGGGCAGAACCTTGGCGCGGGGCGCCCCGACCGGGCCGAGGCCGCCGTGTACCGCGCGGGCATCTGGACCACCGTCATGCTCGGCGCGGTGGGCGTCGCCTTCGCGGTGGGCGCCCGCGCCATCGTCGGCGCGTTCACGGACGACGCCGAGGTGCTCCGGTTCGGCACGCAGACGCTGCGGATCCTCTCGTGCGGGTTCCTGTTCTACGGCTTCGGCCTGGTGTTCACGCAGGCGTTCAACGGCGCCGGCGACACCTGGACGCCCACGCTGCTGAACTTCGTCTGCTTCTGGCTCTGGGAGATCCCGCTCGCCTGGGGCCTCTCGGGCGCCGCGGGGCTCGGCCCGGCGGGCGTGTTCGTCGCGATCGCGGTGGCGTTCTCGACGTTTGCCGTGGCGGGCGGGCTCGTGTTCCGCCGCGGCGCGTGGAAGCTGCGGCGCGTCTGAGCCGCGCCGCGGCGAGCGGCCGCCGGGCCGAGCGGGGCGGCGCCAGGCTCGCCAGGCTATACTGAGCCATGGAAGCGCACCGCCTTGAGGCGACGGTTCGGTCGGATGGAACTCTGACGATCGAGGGGCTGCCGCTCGGCCCCGGGACGAGCGTGGAGGTGATCGTGCTCGTCAAGGAGCGCCCTCAGTCTTCGGCATACCCGCTGCAGGGAACGCCATACCGCTTTGACGATCCGTTCTCTCCGGCAGAGCCCGGAGGGTGGGAGGCGGAACGATGATCGTTCTGGATACCCACGTCTGGGTATGGTGGGTCCAGCGCGACGAGCGCCTCAGCTCTGCCTGGGCGGAGTTGATACGGCGGAGCGAAGCGAATGGCCTCGGGGTGAGCGCGATCTCCTGCTGGGAGGTGGCGAAGCTCGTCGAGCGTGGACGGCTCGCGCTCCCGTGCGACATCGACGCCTGGCTCAGAGCTGCGCTGGCGTATCCCGGCGTGCTGCTCCTACCGCTCGCGCCGAGCATCGCTGCTGAATCGACCCGGTTGCCCGGCGAGTTCCATAGCGATCCTGCGGACCAGAACATCGTGGCCACGGCTCGGATTCACGGCTGTCCTCTGCTCACCGCGGACGCGAAGATCCGGGCGTATCCGCATGTGAACCTCGCCGACGCATGCTATGCGTGCGTCGACATTGAATCGCACGTCGAAGCGGTCGCCCGGCGCCGTTACCGCGCTGGCCGCGCGAGCCAGGCCTCGATGAGCTTCCGGGCGATGCTGAGCGGCGGCGGCAGGAGCGGCAGCGCGTCGCGGTGGAACCAGCGCGCGTCCTCGAGCTCGCGCGTGTCGACGCGCAGCTCGCCGCCTGCGTAGCGCGCGGTGAAGCCGACCATGATCTGGTGGGGGAAGGGCCACGGCTGGCTGCCGAAATAGACGAGTTCGGCGACGTCGACGCCTGTCTCCTCGTGGACCTCGCGCGCGACGCACGTCTCCAGCGTCTCGCCCGGCTCGACGAACCCGGCGACGAGGCCGTACATGCCCGCAGGGAACCGCGCCTGGCGCGTCATCAGGACGCGCGGGCCGTCCTCGACGAGCACGATCGTCGCCGGCGTGATCCGGGGGAAGTAGTTGCTCGCGCAGCGGACGCAGCGCTTGACGCGCTCGTCCTGCCCGGTCTCGAGCGCAGTGCCGCACGCAGCGCAGTACTGGTGCGCCTTGTCCCAGTGCTGCACCTGGTACGCCGTGCCCGCGATCTCGAACAGCTCCGGATCGATGCGCCCGTGGAGGCGCCGCAGCGAGACGTAGGCATACCCCGCCGGCGCCGGCGCGCCCTGCGCGAGCTCGGCGGAGCGGCAGGCGCGCCCGTCGAGCTCGCCGAGCGGCTGCGCGCGCGTGACGATGACGCCGAGCTCGGCGAGATCGGCCGCGATCGGGATGTCGAAGCGATCGCCGCCGCCGTCTTCTGACGCTCGCGCGCGGACGAGGAGGTCGTCGCCGTGGAAGGCGAACCACGCGATCTCGGCGGGCGCCGCGCTCGGACGGCCGAGCCCGGCGCGGAAGCGGGAGGACGGCATGGCGTTACCGGGGGCAGAGCCGCGCGGGCTCCCCGTCGAGGCGTCGCTCAGGTGAGCCGATCGGCTGCATGCGGGGGAGCCTAGCGTCTCGATGGAGGCGGCGATACCGCGACGTCGCGGGAAGGAGGAGGTATGGGCGTCGCGTCGCGGCTCAAGCGCCGCGGGCTCACGCGGGGCCGGCGAGCGTCGCGGCCCAGGCGAGCGCGACGAACGCGACCTCGACGTCGTTCTTCCTGGGGACGAGGCGCTTCGTCTCGATGCCCTCGCCGGCGCGGAGGGGGAGCTGCTCCAGCGCCGCGAGCTCGGCGGCCTGCGCGGCGTGGAGGTCGCGGAGCGCGGCGTCCGCCTCGGTCCACTCCTGCCGCGCGCGCTCGAGCTTCGCGGCGGCCTTGTCGCGCTGGGTCCCGGCGCGCCGGGCGGTGTCCCGGCCGGCGACGAGCCCGAGGAGCGCGGCGCCCACCGCGCCGGGGAGCGCGGCCACCTCGGCCTCGGCCTGGCCGTACCGCGCCTTCGCGGCGGCGATGCGCTCGCCGAGGCGCGCGATCCTGGGCGCGAACCGGCCGACGACCTGCTGCTGCTCGGCGGCGGCGAGCCGGGCCGCGGCGGCGCGGCAGCGGGCGGCGAACGCCTCGAGGGGCTCGCCGTCGTCCTGCGCGAGCCCGAGCTCCTTGTGGACGGCCACGGCGGCGTCGGTCGTGCGGTAGGCGTGCTCCCGGAGCGCGCGCGCCGCGGCCTGCGCGGTGGCGCGCTTCGCGAGCGGGGCGGGCAGCTCGGCGAAGCGGGCGCCCGCGGCGGGCGATGTGGCGAGCAGCGAGGCGTCGAGCCGGGCGACGCGCGAGAGATCCGGCTTGCCGTCGGGCAGGAGCGGGGCGGCGAGGAGCTGGCTCCGGTTGAGGGCGACGCCGAGCTTCGCGTCGCGCAGGTGGGCGATCACGGAGGCAGCAACCCAGGGGATGTAACGGAAGCCCTCCGGCGCGGCGGCGGGGGCGTGCGCGTAGAGGCTCCGCCATCCATCGGGCGCCGGCGGGGGCGCCGTCGCTGCCCGGGGCGGCGGTGCGGGCGCGGGCGCGCCGGCGTCCGCACGAGCCGCCGCGCTGCGCCGCGCGGGCGGCGGGGCGGCGGGCGTGTGGCGCGGGTCGAGCACGACCGTCCCGCCCGGGCCCACGGGCGCGCGCGGGGCGGGGCTCGCCGGACCGGGCGAAGCGCACCTCGGATCAGGAGATGCAGGCCTGGGATCGAGAGAATCGACTCTGAGATCTGGATGTTTAGACCTTGAATCTAGAGAATAAGCTCTCGGATATGGATGTTTTGACCTTGAATCTAGAGAATCAACTCTTGGATTTGGATGTACAGACCTTGAATCGAGAGAATCGGCTCTGGGATCTGGATGTACAGACCCGGAATCGAGAGAATCGGCTCTGGGATCTGGATGTGCAGACCTGGAATCGAGAGAAGCGCGTGTCGGATCGGGCGCGGGCGGGGGAGGGGAGATGCTCCGGACGAGGCGGCCGACCTCGCGCCGGGTGACCGGGCCACGCAGCCACGACAGGCTGAAGCGCGTCTCGGCGAGGAACGACGGCGGCTGCATGTGGACGTCGCGCACGAAGAACGTGCGCGGGGGGAGCGCCTTCAGCGTGGCCGAGAGGGCCGCGGCCTCGACCCCGCCGGCGCCGCCGTCCGCGCCCGAGAGCCCCTCGACGACGCGCTCGCGGTCGGCGTCGGTCTGGAGCCGGCCCACGAACCACGCGCCGGCGTTCGAGAGCGCCTTGTAGTCGAGGTCCATCGGGTTCTGCGTGGCGAGGACGACGCCGACCCCGAAGGCGCGCGCCTGCTTCAGGAGCGCGAGCAGCGGCCGCTTCGTGGGCGGGTTCGCCGGGTGCGGGGGCAGGAAGCCGAAGACCTCGTCGAAGACCACCAGGGCGCGCAGGTCGCTCGTGCCCGGGAGGCCGCGCACCCACGAGAGCAGCTGATCGAACAGCAGCCCGAGGACGAGGAGCCGCTCGTCGTCGTCGAGGTGCGCGACGCTGACGATCACCGCCGGGGTCTTGCCGCCGCCGCTGCCCTCCTGCGGCGCGAGCCACGCCGCGACGTCGAGCGGCGCGCCCTTGCGCCAGGTGGCGAACGTGGGCGAGGCGAGCAGGGTGTTGAGCTCGCGGGCGAGCGCCTGGCGCTCCTTGGGGGCGAAGAACTCGTCGACGCCGAGGGCGCCCACGGCGGCGATCGGCGGATCGGCCAGGTCCGCGAGCAGCTCCTCGAGCCCAGCGGCCCGCCGCGCGCGCAGCCGCCGCTCGGCGAGGTGCGCGAGCAGCACGTGCTCGCGGCTCCGGGCCGGGTCCGGGTCGCGGCCGACGAGCCGGAGCAGGAGCGACAGCGAGGCCGAGAGCGCCTCGCGGGCGGCCTCCTCGTCCTCGTCCCAGAGCGAGGAGGGGGCCTCGAGCGACGACAGCACGTGGACCGGCTCGCCCGCCGTGGTGCCCGGCGTCAGCAGGCGCGGGGCCATGCGGGCGCGGAGCGCGGCGACGTCGCCCGGCCCGAGCCCCGACGAGGCGAGGCCGTCGCGCCAGCGCGCCGCGAGCCCCTCGGCGACGTCGGCCGTGGAGCGGCCGTCGCGCGCGGCCGCCGAGGGGTCGATCCACGGCTCGAACTCGGCCGCCGAGAGCTCCGGGAACGTGAAGAGCAGGTTGGGCAGGTCGCCCTTCACGTCGACCATGAGCACCGGCACGCCCGAGCGCAGCGCCTCCTCGACGAGGACCATGACGAGCCCTGTCTTGCCGCTGCCGGTCATGCCGACGACCACGCCGTGGGTCACGAGGTGGTGCGCCGGGAGCTCGAACGGGCGCGCGCCGGCGGCGCCGGGATCGCCCGAGAGCGGGCGGGAGCGGCCCAGGGTGAAGGGGCGGGTCGGCATGAGGGCGGGCTCGTGCCATGGCGAGAGGGCTGTCGCAATGCTGGAGGGGGGGACGCACGGCGAGCCTTGGCGAGCGTGCAGGGCGGGGAGCCTCCGGATCGACACGATCGATCCGGTGTTCCCATCGACCTGTCGATGGGGCGCGGCCATTCGAGGAAGACGCGGTTCGTCGCGCAGTTCCGACGGATCTGGGCGGTTTGCGCGCTCCGCTTCCAATGCCCGAGGATCTCGCGAGCGCGAGAGCGCGTGAGGACGTCTGCGCGTCCGCGAGCCGCGCGTGCCCGGCGGCGCCCATCATGGGAGTGATGGAAGGTGCGCGGCACGCCCACGCAGCCGCCCCGCCCACGCGGCCGCGGCGACCGCGTTCCGCTGCCCCCGCATTCGGTCGCCTCGGTCGCCCCCACCCCCGACGCCCCGCATCTTCGCGTCAAAAAAAGCGGGAGCGCGGCTATAGTGTGCGCATGGAGGTCGGGCCATCGGAACCGGATGCCCCCGCGTCGACGGCGGGCATCCCAGCGATAGGCGAGGTCTTCGCGCAGAAATACCGCCTCGAGCGCAGCCTCGGCCGGGGCGCCATGGGCGTCATCTTCGCCGCCGAGCATGTCTCGCTGCGCCAGCGCGTGGCCGTCAAGTTCCTCCTCCCCCGCGCGATGACGCTGCCCGGCGCGAGCGCCCGGTTCCTGCGCGAGGCGCGCGCCGCGGCGGCGATCCGCAGCGAGCACGTCGCCCGCGTCATCGACGTCGGCACGGCCGATCTCGGCGTCCCCTACCTCGTCATGGAGTACCTGCGCGGCCGCGATCTCCAGCGGGAGATCGAGGCGCGCGGCCCCTTGCCCGTGTCCGAGGCGGTCGATTACGTGATCCAGGGCTGCGAGGCCATCGCGGAGGCGCACGCGCGCGGCATCGTCCACCGGGACCTCAAGCCGGGGAACCTCTTCCTCACGACCGGCGCGACCGGCGCGCCCATCGTCAAGGTGCTCGATTTCGGCCTCTCCAAGTCGGCCGCCGCCGAGGACGACGGCAAGCTCACGGCGTCGGAGGTGATGCTCGGCTCCCCCTGCTACATGTCGCCCGAGCAGGTGCGGTGCTCGAAAGACGTCGACGCGCGCACCGACATCTGGTCGCTCGGCGTCATCCTCTACCAGCTCCTGACGGCGCGGTTTCCCTTCGAGGTGTCGAGGATCTCGGCGCTCTTCGTCGCCATCGCCATGCACGCGCCCACGCCGCCGCGGGTGCACCGGATGGATCTGCCGGCCCGGATCGAGGACATCATCCTGCGCTGCCTCGAGAAAGAGCCCGAGCTGCGCGTCCAGACCGTGGCGGAGCTGGCGCGAGAGCTCGCGCCCTTCGGCTCGGAGCACTCCGCCCGCGCCCTGGCGCAGATCGAGGCGATCGCCCGGGGCAAGGCCTTTCCGTCGTCTCGGCCCCTCGGGCCCTCGGGCGACGGCGTCGCGAGCACGCTCCCCGCCGCGGCCAACGACGGCCCGGGCGCGTCGTCGACCCTGCCGGACGCCGACAAGCGGGCGGGAGCCGGGGCAGGTCCCTGCTCGACGGCGCTCTCGCCCGGCGGCGACCACGTGACCACCCTGCCCAGCCAGGGCGCCGCGGCGGCGACCTCGTCCAGCGAGCGTCGCACGCTCCCCCACGTGGCCGTCGCGGAGCGGCCCACGCTGGCGCTGGCGCGGAGCAGCGGCCCCACGACCCCGGCGCAGGACAGCAGGCCCACGCTGAAGATGGTGCGGAACGACCGGTCCTCGCACGGGGGGAGCTCCGAGGACGGCCCCACGCTGACGATGTCCCGGAGCGACGGCCTCGCGCTGAAGATGGCGCAAGGCGGCGGTTCCGTGCTGGCGACAGCGCAGGGCAGCGGCGCCGCGCTGAAGATGGCGCAGGACGTTGGCCCCGCGCCGGCGACAGCGCAGGACAGCGGCGCCGCGCTGAAGACGGCGCAGGACAGCGGCATCGCGCTGAAGTCGGCTCCCGAAGACGGCCCCACGCTGACGATGGCGCGCGAGGACGCTCCGACGCCGACGCCGACGATGGCGCGCGAGGAAGGCCCCACGCCTGACGATGGCGCGCGAGGAAGGCCCCACGCTGACGATGGCGCGCGAGGAAGGCCCCACGCTGACGATGGCGCGCGACGACTCCCCCACGCTGACGATGGCGCGCAAGCGGGGGGCGCCGCCGCGGCGGCTCGGCGCGGGCAAGCAGGCGGTGCCGCTGGCCCAGCCGGACGGGAAGGAGATCGCCTGGAGCCCGCGCGAAGGGACCGAACGCCGCCGCGATCGGTGGCGCTCCGGCGCGTTCCGCTGGCACCGCAGCGCGGGCACGTGGATCGCGGCCGCCGCAACTCTCCTCGCCGCGGTAGCGCTCGGCGCGGCGCGCTGGACAGCGAGATCGAGCGCGCCGGTGGCCGCCAGGTCGCCGGCGGGCCAGGACGCGCCGATGGCCGTCGCGAGCACGGCCGGCCCTGCGCCGTTCGGCACGCCCGCGCCCTCCGGCGTCGCGCCGGCCCCGGAAGCGCCCTCGCAATCCGCGGATCCGGCCGGGGCCGACTCGCCCTCCGCGGTCGACGCCGCCGCCACGACGCCCGACCCCGCAGCGGTCCCCGAGCGCCGCCGGCAGGGGGGCCGGCCTCCCAAGGTGCGGCGGCCCGGCACCCTCGCGCCCTCGCGCTCGGGCGCCGTCTCGCCAGAGCGCGACGTGAACGGCGGAGGCGCCGACGACGTGTACGAGGGCCTGGAGTCGATCCGCGACAGGCGGTAGACCCGGCCTCGCGCTCCCCGCGCGGGCGGCGTCCCCGCGCCGGCGGGCCGCAGGGACAGGCATCATGGCGAAGAAGAAGCTCTCGGCCCGCGCCGCCCGGCGCGAAAGCGATCGCTCATCGGCGAAGCTCACCCGCGACATCGAGCGGCTCGCGCTGCTCGAGCCGGGCCACACCCCCGGGCGCGCCATCGCCCTCGACGCCGCCTCGCAGGTCGAGGTGGCCGCCCGGTCGATCCCGTGCCCGCGCTGCCGCGGCGCCTTCCGCGTGGAAGACCACACGGCCGAGACGCTCGACGGCGTCCGCCTCCGCGTCGCGAAGGTCGCCTGCAGCGCGTGCGGCGCAGGCCGATCGCTCTACTTCCGGCTCGGCGCCGCCTCGCTCAACTGAGCTCGTCGATGGGGGATCAGTACCGCGGGACGCTCTCGTCGATGTGGATCGACCACGCGTCGATGCCGCCCTGGAGCGAGGCGACGCGCTCGTGGCCGAGCTTCTCGAGGAGGGCGGCGGCCGAGAGGCTCCGGACGCCATGGTGGCAGTAGGCGACGACCAGCGCGCCCTCGCCGGGGGCGATCTCGTCGGCCCGCTCGACGAGCTCGTTCAGCGGGATCAGCGCGCTGCCCGGCAGCGCGGCGATCTCGTGCTCGCCGGGCGTGCGCACGTCGAGGAGGTACACGGGCTCGCCCGCCTTCAGCTTCAGAAAGAGGTCTTTCACGGAAATCTGTTGGACCATGACCGTGCTCGCCATCCCGCCGTGGAGGCGGCGTAAAGGCTTCTACCTAATCCAAGGAGCTCCCCCGGAGCAACCGCCGCTCATTGGCCCGTCCGATCGGTCGGATCCGTCGGGTCCGTCTGGCTGGTTTGGTTCGTCTGGCTGGTCTGGTTCGTCTGGTTCGCCCGATCCTTGGCCAGCGCCGCGATCACCCCGACGAGCTCTGCCGGATCCAGGGGCTTGGCGACGTGCGCCTGGTACCCGGCGCCGAGCGCCCGCGCCTTGTCCTCGACACGAGCCAGCGCGCTGAGCGCGACGGCCGGCGTCGCCCCGCCGCGCGCCTCGCCGAGGCCCCGCACCCTGCGGATGAGCTGGAAGCCGTCCTCGCCCGGCATCCCGAGGTCGCTGACGAGGACGTCGGGCCGATCCTGCGAAAGGATGGCCAGCGCCTCGGCGGCGGATCCCGCGGTCGTGACCGTCGCCTTGCACTCCTCCAGCACGCGCTGGGCGACCTCGCGCGCGTCGGGCTGGTCGTCGACCACCAGCACCCGCATGCCGGCGAGCGACGCGCCCGGGTAGTCGGCCAGCGCCTCGACGCGCGCCTCGCTGGGGCGCTCCGCCGCGCCGGGCGCCTCCTGCGAGACGCCGGCGAGCGGCAGCGTCACGGTGAAGGTCGCGCCCAGATGCTCGCCCTGGCTCGCGACCTCCACGGCGCCGCCGTGCAGCTCGACCAGGTGCTTGACGATCGACAGCCCGATGCCGAGCCCGCCGTGCTTCCTCGTCGAGGACGCGTCCGCCTGCCGGAAGCGCTCGAACAGGTGGGGGAGGAACTGCGGGGCGATGCCCATCCCGGTGTCGGTCACCGACAGCGCGGCGTGCGCGCCCGCGCGCCGCAGCGCGACGTCGATCCGCCCGCCCGGGGGCGTGAACTTCACGGCGTTCGACAGGAGGTTCCAGACGACCTGGTGGATCCGCGCGGGGTCCCCCCTCAGCGAGCTCGCTGAGGGGTCGATGCTCGAGGCGACCGCGATCCCCTTCGTCTCGGCCGCGAGCTGGATCGCCTCGAGCGCGCTCCGGATGACCGACGCCAGGTCGACCGGCTGCACGTCGAGCCGCAGCTTCCCCGAGACGATCCGGCTCATGTCGAGCAGCTCGGACACCATGTCGGCCTGGAGCCGCGCGTTGCGCTCGATGACCTCGAGCCCCCGCGCGAGCGTCGGCGGCTCGGGCACCCGGCCACGCAGGATGCGCGCCCAGCCCAGGATGGCGTTGATGGGCGAGCGCAGCTCGTGCGAGAGCGTCGCGACGAAGTCGTCCTTGACCCGGCTCACCCGCTCCGCCTCGTCGCGCGCGGCGCGCTCGCTGTCGAGGAGCTTCTGGCGCTCTTCCTCGGCCAGCCGCTCCGCGGTGACGTCCTCGGTGATCCCCATGAACGAGTCCACGGCGCCGCCCGGCCCGAGCTCGGGGATGACCCGGGCGCGGAATCTCCGCTCGCCGATGCCGAACTCCAGCCGCAGCGGCTTGGAGGTCGCGAGCACCTCGCGGCACACGGCCTCGCTCCTCTCGACCACGTCGGGCGGGAGCCCGTTCTCGCGGGGCGTCTTGCCGAGGTAGTGCTCCGGCGGGAACCCCATCACCGTCGCCGAGGTGGGCGACATGAAGGTGCAGCGCAGGTCGCGATCCAGGCGGTAGATCACGTCGGGCGAGTTCGCCATCAGCGACGCGAGCTCCCGCTCGCGAGCGCGGAGCTCGTCCTCCAGGCGCTCGCGCTCGGTGAGGACCCGCTGCGCCTCGTCGAGCGCCGCGAGGAGGCGGCCCTGGCTCTCGCGCAGCGCCTCCTCCGTGCGCTTGAGCCGGCTGATGTCCAGACAGATGCCGACCCAGGCGGTGATCTTGCCTCGCTCGTCGCGGACCGGGACGCCCCGGTTGAGGACGGGGTGGACGACGCCGCCGGGGCCGAGGTACCGGAGCTCCTCCTCGAACGGCTCACCCGTCTGAACGCACCGCTGGAAGATTGCCACCTTGTGCCGATCCTCGGGGTGGAGCGTCTCGACCCACCCGTGCTCCGAGCACTGCTCTTGCATCATCCCGGCCATCCTGAGGAACGCGTTGCTGGCATAGACGTTCCGCCCGTCGGCGTCGCTGACCCAGATGCCATAATCGATGGATTCCCCGATGGCGTGGAAGAACTGTTCGCACCTCCGGACCGCCGCCTCCGCCAGCGCCTGCTCCGCGGCCAGCGCCCGCTCCTCCGCGTTCCTCGGCTCGGTGATGTCCTCGACGAGCATCACCGCGCGATACGGCCTTTGCCGGAGGTCACGGACGAAGACGCCTGTCACGTGGAGCCAGCGGACGCCGCCGTCCTTGCAGCGGCAGCGCATCTCGAACGTGAGGTCCTCCTCGTCCGCTTCGAGGAGCGAGCGCCACGCCGCGAGCGAGCCTGTGCGGTCTTCCGGCAGGGCGAGCTCCGACAGCTTCTTCTGGCGCAGCTCGTCCTCCGAGTAGCCCAGCAGCAGGCAGAGCGAGCTGCTGACGCGCACGATCCGCCCGCTCGACGCGTCGATCTGCGCGGTCCCCCTGCTGGGCGATCGCGTCGCCCAGGCTGGCTGTCCGGCCGTCTCCCCCATCCCCGCCCGCCCCGATCCTCCATGCACCCGCCCGATCGGCCGTGTGTGCATGGCGCTCCCTCCCGCTGTTCGTCCGGCCACGCTATCACGATCGCGCGACGCTGCGGGCGGCATGGCGACCCGATCGCCTCCGTCCTCTGCGCGTCCGGATCGCCTGGACGGAGCCTGCTGCGTCCGCTTCGCCTCTTCGGTCTGCTGTGTCGGTCGCGCCGGCGCGTCAGCGGTGTCGGTCCCGCTCGCTGCGTCGGTTCCGCCCCCATCGCGCGTCGCAGGCGATCCGACCTGGACATGGAGGAGTTTGCTTGCATTCTCGCTGAAACCAGGCTTCTGCATGGTGGGCGCGCGCCCATGGGCGCGCGCCCGACAGCCGCCATGGATCAAGCCGCCGCACCGCTCCTCGCTCGCCTCCCGCCGTCGCCGCACGACTTCACGGCCGACGATCTCCTGAACGGCTTCCTCGACTACGTCGCCGAGCGGGGGCTCGAGCTCTACCCGGCGCAGGAGGAGGCCATCCTCGAGATCTTCGGCGGCAAGAACGTGATCCTCAACACGCCGACCGGCTCGGGCAAGTCGCTCGTCGCGGCCGCGATGCACTTCAAGGCGCTCGCCGAGGGGATGAAGTCGTACTACACGTGCCCGATCAAGGCGCTCGTCAGCGAGAAGTTCTTCTCGCTCTGCAACGACTTCGGCCCCGAGAACGTGGGCATGTTGACGGGCGACGCGGCCGTGAACCGCGACGCGCCCATCATCTGCTGCACCGCGGAGATCCTCGCGAACATCGCGCTCCGCGAGGGCGAGAAGGCGCTCTGCGACTACGTGATCATGGACGAGTTCCACTACTACTCGGATCGCGATCGCGGCGCGGCCTGGCAGATCCCGCTGCTCACGCTGCCGCAGGCGAGGTTCTTGCTCATGAGCGCCACGCTCGGAGGCACCGAGTTCTTCCAGGAGGAGCTCACGCGCCTGACGGGCGAGCAGACGGCCGTTGTCAAGTCGACCGTGCGCCCGGTGCCGCTCGACTTCGAGTACCGCGAGACGCCGCTCCACGAGACTGTCGCGACGCTCGTGAAGAGCGGCAAGGCGCCGATCTACATCGTGAGCTTCACGCAGCGGGGCTGCGCCGAGGAGGCGCAGAACCTGATGAGCCAGGACTACTGCACCAAGGAGGAGAAGCGGGCGATCACCGCCGCCCTCGCGGGCGCGGGGCCGGGGTCCGCGTTCGGGGGTCCGTTCAAGTTCTCGAGCCCCTACGGCCGCGAGGTGCAGCGCTTCGTCAGGCACGGGATCGGGCTCCACCACGCGGGGCTCCTGCCGAAATACCGGCTGCTCGTCGAGAAGCTGGCCCAGCAGGGGCACCTCAAGATCATCTGCGGCACGGACACGCTCGGCGTCGGCGTCAACATCCCGATCCGCACGGTGCTGTTCACGAAGCTCTGCAAGTTCGACGGCGAGAAGACGGCCATCCTGAGCGTGCGTGACTTCCAGCAGATCAGCGGCCGGGCCGGCCGGAAGGGGTTCGACAACCAGGGGAGCGTCGTCGCCCAGGCGCCGGAGCACGTCATCGAGAACATGAAGCTCGAGGCGAAGGCGGGGAACGACCCGGCCAAGCGGCGGAAGATCGTCAGGAAGAAGCCGCCGGAGAAGGGCTATGTGCACTGGGACCGGCAGACGTTCGAGCGGCTGATCCAGTCGCCGCCCGAGCCGCTCGTGTCCCGGTTCCAGGTCACGCACGGCATGCTCGTCAACGTGCTCGGGCGCGAGGAGGGCGGCTGTCAGGCGCTGAAGCGGCTCATCCGCGGCACCCACGATCGGCCGGCGGTCCGGCGCCAGCACGGCAGGACGGCGATGCTCCTCTTCCGCTCGCTCGTGGAGGCGCGCATCATCGAGTTCGTCCCCAGGGAAGACGGGCCGGGCAAGCGCCTCCGCATCAACGCGGATCTCCAGGAAGACTTCTCGCTGAACCACGCCCTCTCGCTCTACGTCCTCGAGACGGTGGGCAAGCTGGATCCCGACAGCGGCACCTATCCGCTCGATCTCTTGACGCTCGTGGAGTCGATCCTCGAGAACCCCGATCTCATCCTGCAGAAGCAGCTCGATCGGCTGAAGACCGAGAAGCTCGCGGAGCTGAAGGCGGCGGGCGTGGAGTACGAGCAGCGGATGGAGGAGCTCGAGAAGCTCGATTATCCGAGGCCGAACCGCGAGTTCATCTACGGGACCTTCAACGACTTCGCGCGGCGGCACCCCTGGGTGGGGCAGGAGAACATCCGTCCGAAGGGCGTCGCGCGCGAGATGTACGAGCAATACCTGTCGTTCAGCGAGTACATCCGGGAGTACAACCTGGAGCGGGCGGAGGGGCTGCTCCTCAGGTACGTCTCCGAGGTGTACAAGGCGCTCGTCCAGACGGTGCCCGAGTACGCGAAGGACAGCGACACCATCGACATGATCGCCTATTTCCGGGCGCTCATCCGCGGCGTGGACTCGAGCCTTCTCGACGAGTGGGAGCGGCTGCGCGACCCGTCGTTCCAGCCGCGCGCGGCGGCCCCGGGCGGCGCCGGGGAGCCGGCCGCGTTCGACGTCACGCGGAACGTCAAGGAGTTCACCGTGCTCGTGAGGAATGAGCTCTTCTTCTTCCTGCGCGCGCTGTCCCGCCGCGACTACGAGGTCGCCGCCGAGATGGTGGAGGGGGAGGAGGCGCCCTGGACGGCGGAGCGGCTGGACGAGGCGCTCCGAGGCTATTACGCGGAGCACGCGGCGATCCGCACCGATCCGGCGGCCCGGAGCCCGAGCAACACGATCGTCCACCCCGCCGAGGACGGCGGCTCCTGGGTGGTCCAGCAGATCATCGCCGATCCGGAGGACCACAACGACTGGATGCTCGACTGCAAGGTGGATATCGATCGCTCGCGCGAGGCGGGGCGGCCGGTCATCGTGCTCCGGCGCATCGCGAGCTGATCGGCCTCCATGGCGTGCGATGGAGATCGAGTGCTGAGAACGCGAGACGTAGAAGGAGAATTTTAACGCAAAGACGCAAAGACGCAAAAAAGAAGAGATGCATGGCAGGGTCCCGCTCTCTGCCGCTCCGATGATCCATTTGTGTCTTGAGACGTCTTCTTTTTTTTTGCGTCTTTGCGTCTTTGCGTCTTTGCGTTTTTTCTCTCCTCTCACCCTCTGGCCTCGCCGCGGCAGCCGACGTTTGACATCTCCCGCCGCGTCGAGCGAAATCGCGGCCATGCGAACTCCGCCGCGCCCCGCAATCTGGGGGTTGCTCCCCCTCCTCCTGGCCGCCGCCTGCGCCCCGCCCACCGGCTCGTCCCCGCCGAGGGCCGCCCCGCCGAGGGCCGCCCCGGCCGGGGCCGCCGCGGCGGTGAAGCAGGCCGCCTCGCCGGACAGGGCGCGCATCGCCGGGCCGGAGGCGAGCCGGATCACGTTCGCCCACCTCGGTAGGCAACCGCCGCTCGGAGCGCGGCTGCCCAGGGCGATCCAGTACGCGCCCGGCGGCAAGCTGATCACCTACCTCCAGCGGCAGGCGGACCGGCCGGAGCAGTCTCTCTTCGCCTTCGACACCGCATCGCGGGAGACTCGGCAGCTCGTCGCGTCGGGCGACCTGCTGAAGGACGCGAAGCCGCTGTCCCGCGAGGAGGAGCTCCGCCGCGAGCGACAGCGCATGTTCTCCAGGGGGATCACGGCCTATTCGTGGGCGAAGCGGGCAGAGGTCCTGCTCATCCCCTTCGGCGGCGACCTCTTCGTGCGCGACCCGAAAGGGGCGATCGCGCGGCTCACCGACACGCCCGAGCCGGAGATCGATCCGAAGGTGTGCGACGGCGGCGAGCGCGTGGTGTTCGTCCGCGGGCGCGAGCTCTTCATGATCGACGTCGCCTCGCGCCGCGAGACGGCGCTGACCCGGGGGGCGCCCGAGGGGGTCTCGCGCGGCCTGAGCGACTTCAACGGTCAGGAGGAGTTCGATGAGCCGAGCGGCTTCTGGATCTCCCCCGGCTGCGACCGGGTGGCTTACCTGGAGGTCGACGAGCGAGAGGTCGAGAAGGTGCCAGTCCTCGGCTTCCGCGACGGCAAGGAAGATCTCATGATGGCGCGTTACCCGCGCGTCGGCGGCAAGAACCCCCGCGTCAGGGCGGGCATCCTCGATCTCGCCACCAGGAAGACGACATGGCTCACGTGGAAGGGCGGCGATGGCGAAGACGAGCGCTACCTCGGCCGGTTCGCCTGGGCGGAAGACGGCAAGGCGCTCTGGTTCCAGACGCTCTCGCGCGACCAGAAGCGCCTCTCGCTCCTCCGCGCGAGGCCGCGCTCGGGCGAGGCCGCCGAGGTCGTCGTCGAGAGCTCGCCGACCTGGGTGGACTTCGCGGACATGCGGCTCCTCGAGCGCTCGCCGAGGTTCCTCTGGTCGACCGCCGAGGGCGGCCACCGCCACCTCGCGCTGCGGGACACCGGCTCGGGCGCCGAGCTCGCGAGGCTCACCGCGGGCGACTGGGACATCACCTCGCTCCTTCCGCCGGACGAGGAGCGCGGCCTCGCGCGCTTCGTGGCGACGAAGGATGGCCCGATCGAGCGCCACCTCTACACCGTGCCGCTCGCGGGTGGCGAGGTGAAGCGGCTCACGTCCGACCCGGGGATGCACCAGATCACCGTGGATCCGGGGGGGCCGGGGTACGTCGAGCTCCACGCGGCCCTGGATCGCCCGTGGAGAGGGGCGGTGAGGGGCGCGGACAACGCGGAGGTCGGCGCGCTGCCGGCGCCCGTGGACCGCGAGCTCGCGGAGCTCGAGCTGCGCGCCCCCGAGATCGTCGAGGTGCGCGCCGCGAGCGGCGACACGCTCTACGGCGCGCTGCTCGCGCCGCGGAGGATCGAGCCCGGCCGCCGCTATCCGGTCGTGGTGAGCGTGTACGGGGGGCCCGGCGTCCAGACGGTCTTCAACTCGTGGTCGCCGTGGCTCCTGTGGAATCACCTCGCGGACCGCGGGGTGGTGGTGTTTCAGCTCGACAACCGCGGCTCGGCGAACCGCGGGCGCGCGTTCGAGTCCGCCATTTACGGGCGCCTCGGCGAGGTCGAGCTCGCCGACCAGCTCGCGGGCCTCGATTTCCTGAAGACGCTGCCTTACGTCGACGCGGGCCGCGTCGGGATCTACGGCCACAGCTACGGCGGCAGGATGGCGCTGGAGGCGCTCCTCATGGCGCCGGACCGCTTCCACGTGGGCGTCGCGGGCTCACCGGTGAGCGATGATCGGCTGTACGATACGGGCTACACGGAGCGGTACATGGGTCTCCTCGCCAAGGAGGCCGCGCGGTACGAGGCGACCGATCTCACGAAGCGCGCGGGCAACCTGCGCGGCAAGCTGCTCCTCATGCATGGGCTCATGGATGAGAACGTGCACTTTGCGCACACGGCGAAGATGATCGAGGCGCTCATGGTCGCGGACAAGCGGTTCGACACCCTCGTGTTCCCGGGCGAGCGGCACGGTTACCGGTCGCCTGCCGCGAGCCATTACGCGAACCGCGCCATCGTCGAGTACCTGACAGAGCACCTCTGATCGCCGCGCGCCGCGCCCGGCCGGCCGGCCCTCTGCCCGCCTCGCAGGCGCGGCGCGCGGCGGCCTGCGAATCGCATGCGCCCCGGTCGGAGGCATCCATGAAGAAGCTTGCACAGACGAACCGGGACAAGGCCATCGACCTGCTCAGCGAGCGGCTGACCTTCGAGCGCGCAGGCGTCAAGCTCTACGACTCCATCGTGGAGAAGATCGGCCGCGCGGCCGATCCCCTCCTGATGGCCCGGCTCGGCCAGCTCAAGGAGCACCGGGACCAGGAGAAGGAGCACGAGGAGTGGCTCGAGGCGCAGATCCGCGCGCTGGGCGGGGACGCGCACGCCGAGACGGACATGTCGCGGCTCGTCACGATCGAGTCGCAGGGCATCGAGCAGATCGTGCTCGACGGGGACATGAACCCGACCCACCTCTTCCACGCGCTGCTCACCGCGGAGCTCGTCGACAACGCCGGCTGGCAGCTGCTGCTCGAGCTCGCCGACGAGGCGGACGACAGCGAGGCAAGGCAGGCGTTCCGGCGCCGTCTGCACGAGGAAGAAGATCACCTGATCTTCACGCGCAAGGTCGTCGAGCGGCTCACGCGCAAGGAGCTGCTCGGGCCGCCAGGCGAGCTGTTCACGACGGCGCACCCGGCGTGATCCAGCGCCGGACGGCGCGTGCCTTGGATCGGCGGCGGCACGTGGCGGGGGCGGGGGCGGCCTCGCGCTGCCGCGCGCCGTGGCTCCGCGTGTCACACATGCCGCCAGGGACCTGTCTCGCGAGTGAAGAGGATTTTTAACGCAAAGACGCAAAGGCGCAAAGACGCAAAAATACATAAGAATCTGTTCTTTTTTGCGCCTTTGCGCCTTTGCGACTTTGCGTTGAAATCTCTCCCCGATCCCCTGGCGGGTGGAACTAGCGGGTCCGCTTCGCGGCAGCAGCCTTGGCGGGCTTCGCAGCAGCCTTGGCGGGCTTCGCAACGGCCTTGGCGGGCTTCGCAGCGGCCTTGGCGGGCTTCGCAGCGGCCCTGGCAGGCTTCGCGGCTGGCGCGGCGGCCGGCTTCCTGGACCAGATCGCTTCGATGTAGGCGGTCGCGTCGGGCGTCTTGCAGTTCGTCTCGCCGTGATCGATCTCGACCTTGCCGATGCGCCGCGCCGCCGTGAGCGCTTTGCCGCGCAGGGGCTCGTTCCTCCCGCCGATGCTGATGAGCGCGCTGTTCATCCCCTCGCGGGCGCGGTTCCTGGCCCGGTGGATCGACGCCTCGATCACCGAGAGCCGCTCCTCGAACACGCTGTCGGGCAGCGAAGGGTCCTCGGTCGCGAGCAGGCCGAGGAGCGTCCAGCCCGCGCGGCCGAGCCACTCGTCGTTCGACGCGGTCCAGCGCGCCATCGCGTCCCGGGCGAACGGCGTCTTCAGCGCGACGCGCATCATGAGGAGGTCGATGAGCAGCGGAGAGCGCAGGCCGTCGAGCCACGCCTCGAGCTTGTCCCAGGTGAAGCGCTCCGGATCGGCGATCGCCACCGCCAGCGTCCTCGCGTCGGCGTTGCCCGTCGCCCAGAGCGCCTCGGCGAGCTCGTGGTCGCGCTTGATCCGCTTCTCCAGCGCGTTCATGTGGGCGAAGCTCACGCCGAAGAGCGGATCGGTCATGCCGTGGCGCCGGTACACCTTGCGGTTCTGCTCGGTGCCGAGCCGCTCCAGCTCGCCCATCACCTTGGCGAAATCCATGGGCCACACCTAGCCCTTCTGGCCATCGTGCGCCATGGCGCGAGCGCGCCGCCGCGCCCTCGGTCCGCTCCGCGCCGTCGGCGGAAGGTGGCGGACCACGAACAGAGACGCTGACAGATCGGCAGGCAGCCCCCCGAGGAGCACGATCAGCGCCTCCACGCCTCCTGCCGACGCCCCCGATCGTGAAGATGTCCGGTTCCGGCACAGTGCGCCTCGCTGAGGAGAGGCGGAGAAGCGAATCAGGCGAGAAGACGAGAAGACGAGAAGACGAGCGACGCGGCCCCGCGCGCAGGCGCCGCCTACGAAGAAGGCGGGCGGACCACCCGCGCCATGGTGGAGAGGAGCACGCCCATGCTCGCCGGCTTCTGGATCACGGCCGCCGCCGAGAGCTGCTCGCCCGCTGCCCGGAGATCCTCGGGCGTCCGCGCCGAGAAGAGCACGATGGGCGGCCGATCCGACACGCCCCGGAGCCGCTGGATCAGCTCCTCTGTCGTCGCGCCGGACACGGTCAGATCGAGCAACGCGGCGTCGTAGCGCCGCTCCGTCAACGCGCCGATCGCCTCGTCGGCGGTCTCGGCCGACTCGACAGCATAGTCGGCCATCTCCAGCAGCTCCCGGAGCATGTCGCTCGAATCCAGGTCGTCTTCCACCACCAAGATCGTCCCCTTCATGGGCCTCGTCCCTCCCCGCAGCGCCGCCCGGCCGGCCGCGTGCGAGCGCAGGAGAGCGGCGTCGATTCAGCGCATCAAGTCGTGTGCTCGTCGGTCCTCGATCCGGGGCAGCCTGACCGTGAAGGTCGCCCCCTTGCCTTCCGTGTTGCGCACAAAGATCTGGCTGCCGTGCGCCCTGACGATCTCCCTGCAAATGAAGAGCCCGAGGCCCATGCCCTCGCCGGAAGGGGGGAAGCTCAATCCGGCGGCTTCGGACTGCCGTCGTGCCCGCCTCAGCGGCGCGGTTCGGAGCGCTCCGGGCGAGCGGCCGCCTCGCCCCCCTCCCGGAGCGCCTCCGGCAACGCCGACGCCACGGCGGACCTGCACGCCTCCATCGAGGCGTGCAGCGCCTCGAGCGACGTTCCCGGCGGGTCGAGCGGCGGGTGCACCACGACCCGCACGACGCCGGGCGCGGCGGCATAACGTCCCTTCGGCTGGAGCGCGCCCGCGCCGTCGATGGTCACCGGCAGGACGCGCGCGCCCGCGGCCGAGGCGGTCCGGAACGCGCCGAGCCGGAAGGGCAGGAGCCGGCCCGTCGCGCTCCGCGTGCCCTCGGGGAAGAACATCGTCGACCACCGCTGCATCACGTTGCGCTGCGCCTCCCCGAGATCCGCGAGCGCGCCGCGGGCGCGCCGCCGGTCGACAGGCGTGTGGCCGTACAGGCGCATGCCCCAGCCCAGCACCGGCACGCGGAACAGCGCGCGCTTCGCCAGGAAGCGCATCGGCGTGCGCCCCTGCAGCACCACCAGGAGCGCGAGGATGTCGAGCGTGCTCTGGTGGTTCGCCGCGATCACGTACCGCTCGCCCGGCCGCACGTGCTGGACGCCCTCGGCCTCGACCCGCACGCCGACGAGCCAGAGCGCCCCGCGCGCCCAGACGACCGAGAGCCGGTCGTGCATCCGCTGCCGGGGATCGAAGGGAAAACAGAGCAGCCCGATAGGGAGCAGCACGACGAGGAACAGCATCGCCCAGGTGTGGGCGAGCGCCGTGCGCACGACCTCGACAGTGCCGGCCGGCGCCGGCCGCGCAGCCTCCGCCGTCACTTGGCGACCGGCGGGGCCTCCGGCCCGTCGAAGCGGGGGACGAAGCCCTCCACCGAGGCCAGCGTCTCCAGCAGCGTGACGTGGCGGAGGCGCGGGATCGCCACGATCGTCGGCCCGCCGAGCTCCTCCTCCGGGACCGCGATCGTCGCCGCCGCCGCGAGCTCCGCCACCGTCGCGCCCACGACCTGCGTCGTGCCGACGCCGCCCGGGTTCGCCGTCCGGACCTCGCGCGGCAGAGCGGCCCAGTACGCCCGCGGATGGCCCTGGAACGCCGCCTCGGCCGGGACGCGCGGCCAGAACGTCGGATCCGTCAGGCCGAGCTCCTCGACGAGCGCCGCGCGCTCGGCGCGGACGCCGCGCGCAGCCCCCCCGTCGCCCAGCGCGTCGAGCGCCTCGGCGTGACGCTCGAGCGCCGTCACCAGCAGCGTCCGGTTGCCCGACGCGCGGATGAGATCGAGCGTCTCCCGGCCATACGCGGCGAGCTCGCCGGCCTGGCAGGCGTCGCTGGCGTCGCCGGCGAGCAGCGCCCGCGCGTGCATCCGGCCGACCCGGCCGAGGCACACGGCGTACGCGTCGCCCGTCCCCGCCGAGCCGATCTCGATCGCCCGCTCGTAGGCGGCGAGCGCCTCGCGGAGCAGGCCCTGCACGAAGTACACGTCGCCCAGGTACCCCTCCGCCCAGCCGCGCCCCATGCCGATGCCCAGCACGCCGCTCAGGTTGACGGCGTTCGCGAGCAGCACGCGGGCCCGCGTGAGCTGGCCCATGTGGAACTGGTGCCGGCCCGCGTACATCGTCCCCATGTACAGGTAGAGCCCGC
Source organism: Sorangium sp. So ce281 (assembly GCF_051527395.1). Taxonomy (NCBI): domain Bacteria; kingdom Pseudomonadati; phylum Myxococcota; order Polyangiales; family Polyangiaceae; genus Sorangium; species Sorangium sp. So ce281. The sequence continues at coordinate 5,778,882 of NZ_CP150322.1, read as the reverse complement.
TCAGGCCGTGCTCCTCGGCGTACGAGAGCAGCTGCGCTGTCGACCGGACCCCGAGATCCCAGTCGAACCGGCCCTCCGCGAGCACCGCGTGGTAGAACCACGTGCCGAGCAGCCGCACCGGGTCGCGCAGGCGCTCGGCGAGGCGCGCGGCGTCCGCGGCGCTCTGCTCGGCCTCGGCGTAGAAGCCGGACTGGCTCAGCGCGACGCAGAGGATGCCGCGCGAGTGGCAGAGCTCGACGTACTCGCCCGCCGCCTCCGCGAGCTCGCAGCCGCGGCGGAGCGGCTCGGTCGCCGGGCCCACCTTGCCGGCCGCGCACAGCGCGCGCCCGAGGATGTTCGCCGGCAGGCACTGGTACGGGCGCAGCTCCGGGCTCGCGCCGATCGCCTCGAGCGCCTTGCGGCTGTGCGCCACCGCGTCGGCGAACTCGCCCCGCACGTAGTGCACGCGCGACAGCGCGCTGGAGAGGGCCGCCGTGACGAGCGGCGTCTCCGGCAGCGCCCCCTGCGTGCGGCGGAGCAGATCGAGCGGCTCCGCCGTGCTGCCGAGCAGGCACGCGACGCGCGCGAGCTCGTGCGCGCAGCGGGCCCTGAGCTCGATCCGCGCCGGATCGAGCGGCAGCCGCTCGAGCAGCGCGAGCGCCTGCTTCAGCCGGCGGCTGGCGCCGTGCGGATCCTGGAGCCGATCGGCCTCGCCCGCCGCGAGCAGGTACGTCGACGCGGCGCGGTCGAGCTCGCCGGCGCGCTCGACGTGGTGCGCGAGCGTCCCCGGATCGCCGCCGCGCAGCTCGATGCGCCGCGCGATGCGCCCGTGGTAGTCGGAGCGCTCCTTGGGCGGCACGCGGGCGGCGAGCTGCTCGCGCGCCGCGTCGTGCGAGAACGACGCGAGGCCTCCGTCCTCGCCGAGGCAGACGTAGTGCGCCGCGGCGTGGCGCAGGGCGCTGTCGACCTCCGCCGGGTCGAAGAGCCCGAGCTCGACCAGATCGTCGCGCAGGAACTGGCGGCCGATGAGCGCGGCGACGCCGAGGACCTGGACCGTCGTGGGATCGAGCGCGTCGATGCTGCGCGAGAGGACGTCCGAGACCGACGCGGGCGCGAGGTAATGCGCGTCGGCGCGGGAGATCTCGAGCGCGCCGCTCCGGCTGCGCTGCAGGAAGCCCTCGGTCTCCATGTTGCGGACGACCTGGATGTTGAAGAGCGGGTTGCCCGCGGCGAGCAGCGGGACGCGGCGCACGAGCTCCTGGACGAGGTCGTCGCCCGCGCCGCGGCCGAGCGCGGAGAGGAGCGCCCGGTTCGCCTCGGGCCGGAGCGGGCCGAGGTCGATGCGCTCGACGTCCTTCCACGCGAGCCACCCCGCCGCGCGCGGCGTCATCGGCGACGAGCCCGGCGGGCCGCGCAGCGCCGACGAGCCGGGCGAAGGCAGCAACGAGCCGGGCGAAGGCAGCGACGAGCCGGGCGGAGGCATCGACGAGCCGCGAGCGAAGGGCGGCCGCGCCGTGCCGAGCAGCAGCACCGGCATCTCGCCGAGCTGATCCGAGAGGCGCAGCAGCACCTCCTGCGTCGCCTCGTCGGCCCAGTGCACGTCCTCGATCGCGAGGACGACCGGGATCTCCTCGGAGATCGCGCCGAGCAGCCGCAGGATCAGATCGGCGATCCAGCGCGTTCCGCCCGGGCCGATGGCGCCGCCCTCGTCGGCGAGCCCGACCGCGCGCGTCAGCTCCGGCACGAGCCCCCGGAGGAGGGCAGCGTCGTCGGCGATCACGAGGCTCACCAGCCGGCGGATGCGCGCCGCCCGGCTGTCGCCGTGCCGCTCCAGCCAGAGCGCAATCTGCGTCAGCGCCTCGCGGATCGCGGAGTAGGGCACGAGCCCGGAGAGCTCCCTGCACCGGCCGTACGCGACGATCGCCGTGCCCGCCTGCTCGGCGCTCCGGAGCAGCTCGGCGACGAGGCGGCTCTTGCCGACGCCCGTGTCGCCGACCACCACGGCCGGCCGCGGCTCGCCGCGCACCGCGCCCTGGACGAGCTCGATGAGCCGCCCGAGCTCCTGCTCGCGGCCGACGAAGGGCGCGTCGTGCGCGTCGTCGAAGGTCTCCGGCGCGGCGGCGTCGCGCTCGTGCGCGTCGTCCTCGGCCCCGGCCGGGGGCTGCGAGGTGCCGTGGAGCGTGACGTAGTAGAGCTCCTTGAGCCGAGCGCAGAGCCGGGCCGCGCTGGAGAAGCGCCGCGCCGGGTCGCGCTCCAGGAGCTCCTCGACGAGCGCGACGACGGGCGCCGGCGTCTCGGGCGCCGCGTGGGCGAGCGGCACGAGCGTGCCGTAGACCTTCTGGTTGATGACGCTGTTGACGGTGCCGTCCGAGAACGGGAGCCGGCCGGCGAGCAGCTCGTAGAGCATGACGCCGACCGCGTAGAGGTCCATCCGGGGGCTCGGGCGCCCGAGCGCGCCCCGCTTCAGGCACTCGGGCGCCAGGTACGCGATGGTGCCCGCGCTGACGCGGGCGTGCTCGGGCTGGAAGCTCACGGTGAGCGTCGCCAGGCCGAAATCGAGGATCTTGAGCCGGGGCTCGTACGGATCGGTGAGGACGATGTTGCTCGGCTTGAGGTCGAGGTGGAGGACGTTGAGCGCGTGGCAGTGCGCGAGCGCCTCGGCCACGCGGCGCGCGATGCGCAGGGCCTCGATCGTGTCGAGCGAGCCCATCCGTGCGAGGTACCGGTCGAGCGTCTCGCCCTGCACGAGCTCCATCGCGAGGTAGAGGCCCACGCCGTCGAGGACGCCGTACGAGGAGAGCTTGACCAGCGAGGGGTGGCGCAGGCGGAGCAGCGCCTCGATCTCGTTCTGCTGGGCGAAGAGCTGCCCGGCGTTCTGGGCGCTCACGTCCTTGAAGATCTTGATGGCGGCGTCGTTGCCGGCGCCGTCACGGCCGCGGAACACGGCGCCGAAGCCGCCCTCGCCGAGGCGATCGTCGATCGTGTACTCGCCGATCCTGGCGCCGCGCTCGATCAAGGGATCGCCGACCATCGCTCCTGCCCTTCCGAGTGCCCCGTCATCGTTCGCCGACGCACCATGATACTCCGGACGAGCGCCGCGACAGCGCGCAATGGCCCGGCAGCCTCCCGGAAGCACGCCGCTTTGACGGCTTGCCGCATCGCGGCTGTCTGGCCAAGAAACCTGCCCGCAACGTCGGGCGGCGCATCCGGCGCCGATCTCGACCCTCGCGCCCGCGCGCCGCGACAGGAAAGGTGAGCTCGCATCCAATATGCGCCGCGAGCCTGGATTCGGCGCCTGAAATGACGACGGCGGCAGCCCCCAGGAGGGGACCGCCGCCGCGTCCGCGCTCAGGCCGCGCCGGGGGATCAGGTCCCGCCGCTGGCCGAACCGCTCGCCGAGCCGCTGACGCTCGCGCTCGCCTTGATGTTGACGTCGATCGACGCCGACGCGCTGGCCGACGCGTCGACCGCGGCCGCGACGCAGGCGACCGCCTTGCCGCCGGCCTTGAGCGCCACGTCCTTCACCTCGACGCCCGCCTTGCCGACGCCGGACACCGCCGCCGCCAGCTTCTTGCCGGAGCCGAGCTGCACCTTCGCGATCGCCGGGAGCGACGTCCGGAGCGCGGCGACGAGCTTCTGCGCGTCCGCGTTCACCTTGCCGTTCGCCACGATGCGGACGTTCGGCGGATCGCACTTCGCCTCGCCGGCGGTCTTCGCCGTGCACTGCATCTGGCAGCTCGGGTCGACGCTCGGGGGCTTGAACTCGCCCGAGCACTTCGGCTCCTTGATCTCGGCGCTGCAGCCGCCGGAGCAGGACCCGGAGCACTTCGCCGCGGCCTTGACCTCGCAGGAGCCGGAGCAGCTGCCCTCGCAGGTGCCCGAGCAGGACCCCTCGGCCTTGGCGTCGCACTTGCCCTCGCAGGAGCCGGCGCACGCCGCGCCCTTCGACTCCTTGCCGTCGCACTTGCCGTCGCACTTGCCGCCGCAGGTGCCCTTGAAGCCGACGTCGCACTTGCCCGAGCAGCTCGCGTTGCAGGTGCCGGTGCACGCCGCGCCGGCCTCGACGCTGCACTTGCCCTTGCACTCGGCGTCGCACTTGCCGCTGATCTCGCCGCCCTCACAGCTCGCCTCGAGCTTGCCCGGCTGCACCGGCGACCCGCACTCGCCGAGGCACGTCTGCATGGCCGTGATGTCGGCGTAGCACTTCGGGGGATCGATCTGGACGGTGATCTTCGCCTCGGCGTTCGCCTTCACGGCGGCGTTCACCTTGGCCGAGACCGCGCCGCAGACCTTCTCGGCGCCCTTGCCGCCGCCTGCGTCGGCCTTGAGCTCCGCGTCGCTCATGCCGAGGTCCTTGCCGAGCTTGCCGCACGAGGCGATGAGGTCCGCCTCCATGGAGGCGGTGAGCTTGTCGAGCGACGCAGCCGCGTCGAGGAAGCCCTTGATCTTGCCCTCGACCTCGGCGCCGCCGTCGAACTTGAGGTTCGCGATGCCGCCGTTCTTGAGCTCGTCGCAGCCGCTCGCGGCCGACGCCAGGTCACCGGCGGGGCCAGGAAGGCTGTCCGCACCGGGGAACCCCTTACCGCCGCAGTTCACGAGGAGAGGCGAGGCCAGGCCCAGAAGGGCCACGGGCATCGCAAACAACTTCCATCGATTGACGCTCATCTCAGAAACCCTCCGGCACCTCGATCGGTACCCCATGGAGCGCGGACCCTACACCAGCAGCCGCGACCTTGAAAGCTGGGACAGCCGCGATCCTGCGCGACGGTCCCTCGCAACGCTGAGCAGCCCCCGCACTGCGGGCTCCAGCGACGGACGGCCCTCATTGCCCCAAGTCAGGGTGGCTGTAAAGAATCAAGCTGAGCTCATCGCGCGGGGACGGCGGTTTGCATCGCAGGTGAGGCGAGGCGTTTCACCTGGTTATCGCCCGAGGGGCTTCGCATGGCGCGCGCGGCACGTCGCCCGCGGCGCGCCGCGCTTCGCGCGCCCCGTCCCTCGCCCGCCGCGCCCTCGCGGGCGCCGCTCACTCGTCGTCCTCGTCGAAGGGGAGGTTCAGCTGAGCGAGCGGGCGCGCGCCGACCGTGGGCCCGCCCTGCTTCTTGAAGAGCAGCTGCTCGCGCGCGATGTCGGCCTCGATGAGGTCCTGGTTGTCGTAGGCGAACGCGAGCGCGTCGAGCACGCGCGCGGGCCCGAGGTTCGGGTACCGCTTGAGCAGCGTCTCCACCGACGCGCCGCCGCGGTGCCACGCCCAGAGCCGCCGGACCGGGACGCGCGACCCGAGGACGTGGGGGCTCCCGGCGAGCACCTGGCTATCGCATCGCACGTGGGGGTGGGGGACGCGGATTCGCGGGAGCACCGGCGCGGCCATCGCGCGGATGAGCCTAGTACCGGTCGCGATCGGATGGAAGGGCGCCGCGAGCCGGCGGGCACGCTCGGCGCGGGCGCCGGGCTGCGCGGGCGCTGAGCTGCGTGGGCGCGCGGGCGACCGCGCGGGCGTGCGGGCGGTGCGCGCCCGCGCGCTCGTCCCCGCGTGGCGCCCGCGTCGCGGGATCTCCGGCATCGTTCTCGCATCGTTCCGCCCGCGCCCACGCGTGCGATCCGGACTACCCTACGCCGCGGAGGCGCGCGAGCATCGTGCCCGTCGTCGTCACCGACCGGAGCTCACCCACCATGACCCAAGCCGAGAAGAACCCGCTTCGCGAAGGGATGCCAGAGGAGCGCACCGCCTCGCCGGCCGCGCTCGTCATCTTTGGCGCCTCGGGCGACCTGACGCGGCGCAAGCTGCTGCCCGCGGTCTACAACCTGACGCTCAGCCGGCTCCTCACCGGGGGCTTCGCCGTCGTCGGCGTGGCGCGGCGCCCGAAGCCGGACTTCGCGAAGGAGATGCGCGAGGCCGTCGGGAAGCACTCGCGGCGCCCGCTCGAGGAGGCCACCTGGAGCGAGCTCGAGAAGGGCATCAGCTACGTCCAGGGGTCGTTCGACGAGGAGGAGACGTACACCCGGCTCGCCGCGGAGCTCGAGCGCCTCGACGCCGAGCGCGGCACCCGCAAGAACCGGGTCTTCTACCTGGCCGTCGCCCCCGACCAGTTCGCGCCCATCGTGCGCGGCCTGCGCGCGGCGAACCTCGTCGCGCCGCCGTCGCACGAGAAGGACGCGCCGTTCCAGCACGTCGTCGTCGAGAAGCCGTTCGGCGAGGATCTGGAGAGCGCCCGCGCCCTCAACCGCGACCTGCTCGCCCACCTCGCGGAGTCGCAGATCTACCGGATCGACCACTACCTCGGGAAGGAGACCGTCCAGAACCTCCTCGTCCTGCGGTTCGGCAACACGATCTTCGAGCCGCTCTGGTCGCGCCAGCACGTCGATCACGTGCAGATCACCGTGGCCGAGGACATCGGCGTCGAGGGCCGCGGCAAGTTCTACGAGAAGGTCGGCATCACGCGGGACATCGTGCAGAACCACGCGCTCCAGCTGCTCACGCTGGTCGCGATGGAGCCGCCGTCGTCGTGGGACGCGGACGCGGTGCGCGACGAGAAGGTGAAGGTGCTCCGCTCGCTCCGGCCGATCGCGGGCCCGGAAGCGCTGTCGTCGACGGTGCGCGGGCAGTATGCGCCCGGCATGGTGCGCGGCGAGAAGGTGCCCGGCTACACGGAGGAGCCGGACGTCGCGAAGGACTCGACGACGGAGACCTACGTCGCGATGAAGCTCCACCTGGACAGCTGGCGCTGGGGCGGGGTGCCGTTCTACCTGCGCGCCGGCAAGCGGCTGGCGAAGCGGGTGGCCGAGGTGGTGCTGCACTTCAAGCCGCTCCCGCACGGCCTGTTCAAGGGCGCCCCCGGCGCCACCGAGGAGCCGAACGCGCTCGTGATGCGCCTCCAGCCCGACGAGGGCATCTCGCTCCGCTTCGCGGCGAAGATCCCGGGCGGCGGCATCGCGATCCGCGGCGTCACGATGGATTTCCGGTACGGCGCCGCGTTCGGCTCCAGCACGCCCGAGGCGTACGAGCGGCTCCTGCTCGACGCGTTGCGCGGCGACGCCACGCTGTTCACGCGCGCCGACGAGGTCGAGGCGCAGTGGGGCTTCGTCGATCCGATCTTCGAGGGGTGGCGGACGCAGAGCGCGCCGATCGCGCGCTACGCCGCGGGCAGCTGGGGCCCGCCGGAGGCCGACGCCCTCGTGGAGCCGTCGTCGGAGGACGTACGCGCGGTGTGCGGTGCGGGCGACGGGGGGAAGGCCCCGGAGCGGGCGTGGAGGCGGCCGTGAGCCGCGTCGCCGACGTCATCAAGCGGGTCGAGTCGGAGCTCGCCGAGTTCTGGTCGGCGCCCGACGAGTCGCGGGCGGAGCCGGCCCCGAAGACGCGCGCGTCGACCCTCAATTTCGTGGCGCTGGGGAGCCGCGCCGAGGTCGAGCGCCTGAAGGAGCAGGCCGAGGACCTCGCCGAGACGCACGCGGGCCGCACCCTGCTCATCACGCTCGACGACCGGCTCGACCCGCTGAGCGTCCAGGCCGACTGGTCGGCCACGTGCCGCCGCGCGGGCGAGGTGCCGATCTGCTACGACCGGGTGGAGATCACGTTCGGGGTGGCCGCGGCCGAGCGCGTCGCCTCGGTCGTGAGCGCGCTCACGATCTCGGACGTGGCCGTGATCGTCGAGCTCGCGCCTGGCGCGCCGAACGTGCTCGGCGACGCGCTCGCGCCGATCTGCGATCGGCTGGTGTTCGACTCGGCCGAGACGTGCATCGAGCGCATCGCGGAGGTCGCGCGCGAGACGAGGGCGCCGCTCGCGGACCGGGCGTTCGTGCGGACGTTCTCGTTCCGCGAGCTCGTGGCCCGGTTCTTCGACGACATGCCGGAGGCGTGCCGGGCGATCCGGCGGGTGGAGATCGCGCGCAGCGCGGGGGCGAAGCCGGATCCGGCGGCGCTGTTCCTCGGCTGGATGGGCTCGCGGCTCGGCTGGACGTTCGAGTCGCGGGGGCCCGCGCCGTCCAGCGGCGGCGTGGTCGGCCGCGCCCGCGGCGCGGACGGCGCGCCGATCGAGATCGCGCTGGTCGACGGGCCGCCGGCGGACGCGCAGGCGTGGCGGCGGCTCGACGGCGTGCGCCTGTGGACGTCGCTGCGCGGCGAGCCGCTGACGCTCGGCTGCGTGCGGCTCGACAAGGCGCCCGGCACGGTGCGGTGGACCATGGAGGGGGCGCGGTCGGCAGAGCACCTGCACCCGCTCGGCTACCGGGACGAGACGTGGGTGCTGGCGAAGACGATCGACTCGCTGGAGGGCGATCGGCTGCTGCGCGAGGCGGTGCTCGCCGCGGCGAAGTGGAGCGCCCTTTGACGAGGGCCGAGAGGAGGACCGAGATGAACGGTGGTGAGGAGACCCTCGTCGCGGCGGACGCGGCGGAGCTGTCGCGGCTCGGGGCGGAGCTCATCGCGCGCGCCATCGCGGCGGCGGTCGACGCGCGCGGCGTCGCGCGCATCGCGCTGTCGGGCGGGAGCACGCCGTCGGAGGCGTACCAGCGGCTCGCGGCGCTGTCGCTCCCGTGGGCGCAGACCGAGTGGTTCTGGGTGGACGAGCGCGCGGTCGCGCCCGATCACCCCCGCTCGAACTACGGCGCCGCGCGCCGGGATCTGGCGGCGGCCCCCATCCCGGAGGAGCGCTTCTTCCGCATGGAGGGCGAGTCGCCGGACCTCGCCGGGGCGGCAGCGGGGTACGAGCGGCTCCTGCGGGCGCGGTTCGGGGTCGCGTCGGCCGTCTCCTTCGACGTGATGACGCTCGGGATCGGCGACGACGCGCACACGGCCTCGCTGTTCCCCGGGACGGGGGCGGCGGGCATCGAGGACCGCCTGGTCGCCGCGATCCCGGCGCAGCCGGACAAGGGGCTGGAGCCGCGGCTCACGCTGACGGCGCCGGTGATCCAGGAGGCGCGGCTGAAGCTGCTCCTGGCCCGCGGGGCGGGAAAGCGCGGGGTCGTGGCGCAGGCGAAGCGGCCCGGCCCGGCCGACGAGGTGCCGGCGCGGGTCGTGCGCGGCGGGCCCGGGCGGCTCGTCTGGCTGCTCGACGCCGCCGCGGCGCAGGCCGGGTGAACGTCACGTCACGACGGGGATCGCGCACTGCGCGCGCAGGAACTCGGCGAGCGCCTCGGTCTTCATGAAGCCGCGGTCGCTCCCGTCACGCAGCCGGACGGTGGCGCCCTTCGCCTCCACCTCCTTGTCCCCGATGACCAGCATATGGGGGATCTTCTCGACCTGCGCTTCGCGGATCTTCGCGCCGAGCTTCTCCGAGCTCCGGACGAAGCTCGCCCGGATGCCGTGGGCGCGCAGCGCCTGGGTGACCTGCTCGGCGTGATCGTTGTGCTTGTCCGACACCGTGACGACGCGCGCCTGCTCCGGTGAGAGCCACGCCGGCAGGGCGCCCGCGTGGTGCTCCAGGAGCACGCCGATGAACCGCTCGATCGAGCCGAGGAGCGCCCGGTGGAGCATGATCGGCTGCTCGAGCTCTCCCTTGGCGTTCACGAAGCCGAGCGTGAAGCGCTCGGGGTTGTTGAAGTCGTACTGGAGCGTCGAGCACTGCCACCTGCGGTCGAGCGCATCGACCAGCTTGATGTCGATCTTCGGCCCGTAGAACGCGCCGCCGCCGGGGTCCACCTGGTACTCGAGGCCGAGGGCCTTTAGGGCCCCCGCGAGGGTGCTTTCGGCCTTGGCCCAGTCCTCCAGGCCGCCGACGTACTTCTCCGGCCGCGTCGAGAGGTTGATGTCGAACTGCTCGAACCCGAACGTGCGGAGCATCTTCAGGATGAAGCGAAGCACGCGGTGGATCTCCTGCTCGACCTGGTCCGCGCGGCAGAACAGGTGCGCGTCGTCCTGGGTGAACCCTCGCACGCGCATCAGGCCGTGCATGACGCCCGCGGCCTCGTACCGGTACACGGTCCCGAGCTCCGCGAGGCGCATCGGGAACTCGCGGTAGCTCCGCGTCCGGCTCTTGACCATGAGGATGTGAAACGGGCAATTCATCGGCTTGCAGCAGTAGTCTTGGCCGTCGACCGACATGGGGGAGAACATCCCCTCCCGGTAGAAGTCCCAGTGGCCCGAGGTCTTCCACAGGTCCGCCTTGGCGATGTGCGGCGAGTAGACGATGTCGTAGCCCTCCTCGAGGTGCATCTTGCGCCACTGGTCCTCGATGATGGTGCGCAGGAGCCCGCCCTTCGGGAGCCACATGACGAGGCCGGCCCCGATCTCCTCGACGTAGTGCGGCTCGAAGTGCACCTCGACGTCGGCGTCCTTCCGGGCGCTCACGGCGGCCCTGAAGGCGCTCTTCGACTCCTGCGCCGCCGCGCCGCGGAGCCGGACGTGCAGGCGCGGGCGCGCCTCGTCGTCACCCGCGGACGCCTTCGGCGCCTCGCCGAACTTCACCGTTCGCCGGAGGGTCCGCCCGGGGAACGCCGAGGCCGCGGCGCCGAGGGTGTGCTCCACGAGCGCGCGGTCGAGGGGCGCCTCCGCGTCCACGCCGACGTAGAGGTCGATCTCGTCCTTCTCGGAGTACGCGTGGGTGTCGTAGCGCTCGGAGACGAGGTAGAGCTCGAGATCCCGCCCGAGCGTCCTGTGGTCGCGCTTCTTCGCCTCCTCCAGGCGGCGCACGTACTTGTCGAGGTCGTCCTTGTTGGGGAAGGCCACGCCGCGCACGCGCTGGAGCGACTGCTTCGTGGCGTCGGCGCGCCAGTAGGCCGCCGAGGACGACGTGATCTTGAGCCCCTTGATGAACCCCGCGTGGGGCAGGTGCGGGCCGCGGCAGAAATCCACGAACTCGCCGCAGCGGTAGATCGACACGCTGTCCTCGGGGATCCAGGAGAGGATCTCCGTCTTGTATTCGTTCTTCTGCCCGAGCCCCTCGAAGACGCCCAGTGCGTCCTTCTTGGGGACGAGCTGCCACTCGAACTTGATCTTCTGCTCGATGAGCTTCTTCACCTCGGCCTCGATCATCTCGAGGTCGGAAGGGGTGAAGGTCCGGCCGGCAACGTCGAAGTCGTAATAGAACTCGTCACCATGGTTCTTCGGGCCCATCGTGACCTTGGCGCCCGGGAACAGCCGCAGCACGGCTGTCGCCAGGAGGTGCTCGGCCGAGTGGTTGATCGTGTCCCTGCCCTCGGGCGTATCGACCTTCAGCAACTCCAGCTTCGCGCCGTCCCGGAGGGGCACGCGGAGGTCCTGGATCTCCCCGTCGACGCGCGCGACGACGACGGCCTCGGCGAGCCTCGGCGAGATGGCCCGGGCGGCGTCGAACGCCGTGTTGCCATCCTCGAGCGCGAGGACCTTCCCATCAGGTAGAACGACCGAAGTTGCCATGACGTGACCTTCTTTTCTCTTTCCCCCGACTGTACGAGCGTCAGGTGTGTCGGTCTTAAAGCACCATGGCACCAACGTGTCAACGCCGCGAGGCCGCGCGCGGCCGCTCGATTCAAGCCTGAGGCCAAGCCAGAGGCCGAGCGTGAGGAGCTCGTCCGCTCCTGCTCGGAGCCTGCCTGCCACGACACGGGGCCGCGCGATACGGCCGCTTGTCACCTCTCGCCACCTCGGGGCGAACTGGCGCTCATCCGCCATGGACCGCCGGCGCCGACTCGATAGGAGGCATCGCGTCGCGCGCGCGACTCCAGCCCTCCGTCGTGGGCACGAGGACGCGGGGCGTCAGGACCTCCGGGCCGCCGCGCGGGCCCGGGGCTGCTCCGCGGCGGCGAGCTCTCTGGCGACGGCGAGCGCGCCCCGCACGCCGACCAGGGGATCGGTGATCACGGCGACGGGCACCCCCTCGAGGAGCGGCGTGAGGCGCCCCTTCTTCACGAAGGACTTCATGAACAGCTCGCGCCGCTGGGGGACGAGGTTCCTCGCGATGTTCCCGAGGACGTAGACCCCGCCGAGCGCGAGCTCGCGCAGGGCGAGGTTGCCGGCCTCGGCGCCGTAGATCTCGACGAACAGGTCGACCGCGCGCGCGGCGGGCCGGAACGCGCGGGCGAGCCCGAGCTCGGCGATCGCCGCGTTGCGGTCGCCCTCGGCGAGGCGGCGCTCGATCGCGCGCGGCACGCGGGCGGCGCGGGCGAAGAAGTCGAAGACGGCGCCGAGCCCGTCGCCCGAGAGGACCCGCTCGTAGCTCACGTGGTCCGGGTGGCGCTCGGCGAGGAACTGCCACAGCTCGGCCTCGACCGCGGAGCGCGCGGCAAAGTCGGCGTGACCTCCCTCGGTCGGGAGCGTGACGTGGCGGGCGCCGTTCCAGAGGAGCCGGGCCTCGCCGAGCCCCGTGCCGGCGGCGATGACGGCCACGTGGTTCCCCTTCGGCCGCGGCCTGAGCTCCGTGAGCGGCTCGATGGACGCGCGGGCGACGTGCAGGCAGCCCGTGGCGCCGACGGCGAGGTCGTTCACCAGGAGCACGCGGGCGATCTTGAGCCGGCGCGACAGCTCGCGCTCCGCGAGGCGCCAGGGCAGGTTCGTGACCGTGGCGACCTGGTCCTTGATGGGGCCCGCGACGCCGAGCACGGCGACGGCGGGGTGGGGGGCGTCGCTGCGCACGAGGAACGGGAGGGCGATCTCCTCGAAGCTCGCGTGCTCGCGGCTGCGGAAGACGGCCTCGGAGAGGGGCCGGCCGCCGGAGGCGCCGTAGAGCGCGAGCCGGGTGTTGGTACCTCCGATGTCGCCGACGAGCAGCGACAGGGCCACCGATCTGTTGGTCCTTGCCACGCGGGCGCCCTGCCAGCGCCGTGCCTCGGCGGCAAGGCGATCCATCATCGAGCGAGCGCGGGGATCGAGGATTCCGGGCGGACTCGAGCGGGCGTGATCGCCTGGAGGCGACGACGCGCGGCTCGCCGGCTGCCTGCCGAGGCCGTTTCACGTCCTGCGCCGCTTGACCGGCGGCCTGCCTCCGGCCGAGAGTGCCTGCGTGCAGCGGCAGTTCTCCGCGCTCCTGGTCGCGCTTGCCGGCCTCCTCGCTCCCGCTGGCGCTGTTTTCGCCGGGCCGGCGCCGGCCGCGCCATCGCAGGCCGCGTTCGCGCCCTTGCAGGCGGCGTCCGCGCCCTTGCACGCGGCGTCCGCGCCCTTGCACGCGGCGTCCGCGCCATCGCCGGCCGCGTCTGCGCCGTCGCCGGCCGCGTCCGTGCCATCGCCGGCCGCGTCCGTGCCATCGCCGGCCGCGTCCGTGCCCTCGCCGGCCGCGTCTGCGCCGTCGCCGGCCGCGTCTGCGCCGTCGCCGGCCGCGTCTGTGCCGTCGCCGTCGCCGGCCGCGTCTGTGCCGTCGTCGGCCGCGTCCGCGCCCCCGCTGGCCGCGTCCGCGCCGGATTCGGTCCAGCCGCCGCTCGTACAGGTCTTGCCATCGCCCGCGGAGGCTCCTCCGGCGTCTGCGCAGGTCGTGCTGGCGCCCGCTCCGGTCCCGCGGCCTCCCGCGCCGCGGCCTGCGCCGGTCGCGCCGGCATCCGCGTTGGTCGGGCCGCCGGCCCCCGCCCCGGACCAGGGCGAGCCTGTGGCTCCCGACCCTCCGCCGCCCCCCGTGGTCGAGCAGCCCGAGGCGCGCGTCGAGCTGCTCGGCAGGACGGTCTTCGCCGTCCGCGTGCACCGGGGCAGCCTCTCTCCTCCGGAGCGCGCCCGTGAGGCGGCGCGCGTGCTGGAGCGCGCCGCCCAGGAGAAGGCGGTCCCCGAGGTCCGCGTCGACGAGCACGACGGCGTGGCGGTCGTCTACGTCGGCGACCGCCCGCTCGTCTACCTCGGCTCCGAGGACGCGGCGGCGGCGGGCCACACCACGGTCGCGGCCCACGCCGCCGCGGTCGCCGGCACGGTGCGCGACGTCCTCGCCAAGGAGCACAGCCGGAGCCGCCTCGCGACGAGCGTCTTCTCGTTCTCGCTGCTCGTCTTCTCGGGCCTGATCGCGCTGCTCCTGCTCCGCAAGGTCGGCGAGCTCGTCGAGCGAGGGCGCGCCTGGGTCGCCGAGCACCCGGAGAGGCTCCCGGCGCTGCGCGTCCGCGGCATCGAGATGCTCCGGCCCGCCGCGTCGCAGGGAGCGCTCTCGGTCGCGCTCGGCGCCGCCGGCGTCCTCGTCCGGCTGGGCATCGCCTACATCTGGATCCTCTTCGCGCTCTCCCTGTTCGCCTCCACGCGCGGCACCAGCGAGAAGCTCACCGGCTTCGTGCTCGCGCCCATGTCGGATCTCATGGGGCGCATCGCGCGGAGCGTCCCGGTGCTCGTGCTCGCGATCCTCGCGACGCTCGCGGTCATCGTCGTCATCCGCTTCGTGGGGCTGTTCTTCGGGAGCGTGGGCCGGGGTGAGACATCGCTCGGGTGGCTCCCGTCCGATCTCGCGGTCGCAACGGGCGTCCTTGTCCGCTTCGGCATCCTCGTGGCCGCGCTGCTCCTCGCGGCCCCGCTCATCACCGGCACCGACGAGGGGGCGCTCACGCGGATCGGCTTCGTCGTGCTCGCAACGGCCGGGCTCGCCAGCACGCCGCTCATCGCGTCGGCGGCCGTCGGCCTCTCGGTCATCTACGGCCGGCGCCTGCGCGTCGGCGACATCGCCGAGGTCGGCGGCCGCGCCGGGCGGGTCCGCGAGCTGACGCTGTTCGAGGCGCGCCTCGAGGACGAGGACGGCTGCGTCGTGCGCGTGCCGCACCTGCTCAGCCTGTTCCACCCGACGCGCATCCGCGGCCGCCCTCCGGTCGTGGCCGTCGAGATCAGCGTCGACCCCGCCGCCGATCTCGATCGGGTGCGCGAGCTGCTCCTGAAGACGGGCTCGGGCCTCGGCAGCCGCGCCCGCGCCGCGCTCGTCGCGATCGACGAGGGGGGCGCCCATTTCCGGGCCACGATGGCCTGCGACGGCGACGACGTGCGCAGCCGATGGCTCACCGCGGTCGCGCAGGCCCTCGTCGCCGCGGACATCCAGCTCGGGCGCGCGCCGGCGTCCTCCGGCGGCGCGCGGCGCGCCGCGCCCGCGCCGGTCGATCGGAGCACCGCTTCGTGAACGCCGTCTGGCTCCTGATGGGGCTCCTCGTGCTGTCGTACCTCGGCAGCTCGCTCGTCAGCGGCCGCGTGCTCCGGGGAATCGGCCTCCCTTCCGGCGCCGAGTACGTCGTGCTCGGCTTCGTGCTCGGGCCCTCGGCGCTCGGGCTGCTCGAGCCCTCGTCGCTCGCCGCGTTCGAGCCCGTGGCGGGCGTCGCGCTCGGCTGGCTCGCGGTGGTCGTCGGCCTCGACTTCGGCTTCGTCGGCAGCCGCCGCGTGCGGCCGTCCCGGATGGCGCTCTGCGTGCTCATGAGCCTCCTGACCGGCGGCGCGGTGGCCGCCGCCGTCTGGTTCGCGGCGGCCCACGGCGCTCCCTCGCTCGATCGCGGCGACCGCGTGCTGCTCGCGGCGGGCGTGGGCGCCGTCTCCGCCGAGACGACGCGGCACGCGGTGCTGTGGGTCACGCAGCGCTACAGCGCGAGCGGCAAGCTCTCGGACCTCATCGCCGACATCGCCGACTGCGACGATCTCGGCCCGCTGCTCATGATGGGCGGCGCGTTCGCGCTCGTCCCGCAGGCGACGGTCCAGTGGCCGATCCCGTTCTGGGGGTGGACGGTCGTGACGGCGCTCATCGGCGTGGTGCTCGGGCTCATCGCGGTCGTGCTCCTCGGGAGCGATTTCCGCCTGATCCAGAGCTGGGGCGTGCTGCTCGGGGCCTCGCTGCTGACGATGGGCACGAGCGCCCGGGTCGGCCTGTCGCCGCTGTTCGCGGCGTTCGCGATGGGCGTGACGATCGCCGCCTTGTCGCGGCACCGCGACGAGATCGTCGCCATGGTCGCGCCGACCGAGCGGCCGGTCATCCTGCCGGCGCTCCTGCTCGCGGGCGCGCACGTGAACCCGAAGGCGGCGCCGTTCCTGCCCTGGATCGTGGCGATCGCGCTCGGGGCGAGGCTCGCGGGCAAGCTCGCGACCGGGCTCGTCTTCCGCGTCGTGTCGCCCGAGGCGCGCGAGACGTCGCCGTGGCTCGGCCTCGGGCTGCTCTCGTCCGGCGCGGTGGCGATGAGCGTCGGTCTCGCCTTCGCGCTGCGCTTTCCGGGCCCCGTCGGGCACACCGTCCTCTTCGCCGCGGCGGCCGCGGCCGTGTTCGGCGAGCTCGTCGGGCCGCAGTCGCTGCGCGCCACGCTTCGCAAGGCCGGCGAGCTCGCCACGCCGGATCGGGCGTCGCTCTACTTCGGCCGCAGCCCGGCTCGCGCCGGGGGCGACGCGGCGCCGGGCGAGGGAGGAGACAGGGGCGGCCCGCCGTCGCCCGCGGCGAATCGGGGCGACGGATGAGGAAAGGCGAGGGGTCACCGTGAGCGCCGCAGCACTCCCTGACGTTGGGCCTGCCGGTCCGGTCGCGCCGGTCGAGCCGGCCACGCCGGTCGAGTCGGCCACGCCGGTCGAGCCGGTCACGCCGGTCGAGCCGGTCACGCCCGCCGGGCAGCACGGCGCGTCCTCCGCGCGCCACCACGGGTCGGCTCCCAAGGGGCCGCTGAACCACCTCACGCACGCGGTCGCGCTCGTGATCCTGTTCGGGGTGCTCTACGCCACGACGCGCGCGGTCCCTCACGCGCACGGGCCCGCGGCGACGATCGCCTCGATCGGCTTCCTCCTGCTCGCGGGCACGCTCGCGAGCGAGCTCGTCGAGCCGCTCCGCCTGCCGCACCTGTCGGGCTACATCCTCGCGGGCATCGTCGCCGGCCCGCACGTCCTCAAGCTCGTCGACCACCACGCCGTGGAGGAGATCTCGCGGGTCAACACGCTTGCGCTGGCGCTCATCGCGCTCGCGGGCGGCGCCGAGCTGCGGATCGAGATCGTCAAGAAGAGCCTGAAGAGCCTCCTGCTGCACAACCTCGTCCAGACGGCGCTCGTCTTCGTGGTGATGACGGGCGTCTTCTACGCGGCGCGCTCGCTGGTGCCGTTCGCGGCCGAGCTCTCGACCACGGCGGCGTTCGGCGTGGCCATCCTGTGGGGCGTCATCGCGGTCACCCGCAGCCCCTCGGCCGTGCTCGGGATCCTCTCCCAGACGCGCGCGACCGGCCCCGTCGCGATGCACACGCTCGCGTTCGTGATGACGTCGGACATCATCGTCATCGTCGTGACGGCGGTCGCGCTCTCCACGGTGCGGCCGCTCATCGAGCCGGGCGCGACGATGTCGATGCACGAGATGGAGGTGCTCGGCCGCGAGATCCTGGGGAGCATCTCGATCGGCACGACGCTCGGCCTCGCGCTCGCGGCCTACATGCGGCTGATCGGCCGCCAGCTCATCCTGGTGTTCGTGGCGCTCGGCTTCGGCGCGACGGAGGTGCTGCGGTACCTCCGCTTCGACGCGCTGCTCGTGTTCGTGGTGGCCGGCTTCGTCGTCGCGAACCTGTCGAAGCAGGGCGAGAAGCTGGTGCACGCGGTCGAGGACGCCGCGAGCGTGGTGTTCGTGCTGTTCTTCGCGACGGCCGGCGCGCACCTCGACCTGCCCCTCTTGCGGCAGATGTGGCCTGTCGCGCTGCTCTTCGGCGCGTCGCGCGCCCTGGCGACGTGGGTCGCGAACCGCATCGGCAACCGGCTGGCGGACGATCCGCCGCTCCTGCGGCGGTGGTCGTGGTGCGGGCTGGTCTCGCAGGCCGGGCTGACGCTGGGGATCAGCGTGGCCATCGAGCGCGCGTTCCCGTCGATCGGCGCCGGTTTCGGCGCGCTCGTCATCGGTTGCGTCGCGCTGAACGAGGTGTTCGGCCCGATCCTCTTCAAGTACGCGCTCGACCGCGCCGGCGAGACGGCGGTCGAGGCCTCGCGCGGGTCGCTGCCGAACCTCGAGCGCCACGGGTGAGCCGCGGCCCTGTCACGGGGTGAACCGGAGCGAGTAGCTCACCACGGTGGCGCCTCGCCTCGGCTTCAGGAAGTCGATCTGCTCGAAGACGCCGACCACGCACTTCGTGAACGCCTGGCCCTTGAGCGCCGTCCGCGGCTTGCGCACCTCGGCCTTGCCGCCGTCCTTCTCGATGCGGAGATCGATGCCGAAGTCGCCGCCCTTGGTCGGGTCCTCGGCGAGCGCGAAGCAGCGGCGGAGCTCGTCGAAGTGGGGCGCGACGGAGCGCTTGATCGGCTCCTTGGTGAAGTCGTCGTGCGGGCCGCCGCCGATGTGCATGCCGATGTTGGCGACCTTGACCTTCGGGAGCGGCCCGGCGTCGGCCGGCGCCGCGGCGCTCGCCGCCGGATCGGCCGCGGCGCTGGCGGCGGGCGCGGCGCTGTCGGTGAGCGCGGCGCTGGCGGCGGGCGCGGCGCTGGCGGTGAGCGCGGCGCTGGCGGCGGGCGCGGCGCTGGCGGCAGAGGCCGTGGCATCGGCGGCGGGGGCAGCGCTCGCGGCCGAGGCGGGCGGATCGGGGGGAGCTGACGGCGCGGCGGTCGTGGAAGGGGCCTGTGTCACTTCGACCGGGGGCGCGGTGCGGGGCGAGCAGCTGGCCAGGGCGGCAGCGAAGGCGAGGGGAGCGGAGAGCGTGAGTAGGGAGGGAGCGGGGCGGCGCATGATGGCGCGCGAATCTACACGGCGGTGCGCGCAGATCCAGGAAGCGGGGACGGCGCGAGCGCGGCCGAGGCAACGCGAGGAGCGACGAACCGATCGCTGCGCGCGGAGAGCCGCCGTGATGCGCGCGAGGGGCTCCGTTGCCGGAGGGAAGGGTCCGTCGCGCGCGCGAAGGCATCCGGCGCCGGTCGGAAGGCTTCCGACGCGCTCCGGAAGCCGTGGTCTGTGTGCTGGATTGCGTTCGCGTCCCGCGCCTACGGCGCCGTCGCGTCCCGGCGCTTCTGCACGGCGTCGTTGTGGTCGTCCAGGCTCTCGCTGAACCGGTGACGGCCGCCGCCCGCGGCCACGAAATAGAGGTACTTCGTCGCCGCGGGCGCCAGCACGGCCGCGATCGACGGCGCACCGGGGTTGGCGATTGGCCCGGGCGGCAGCCCCGGGTGCGCGTAGGTGCTGTAGCGGTTCTTCGGATCCCGCACCACGGCGGGCGTGGCCTTGCCGCTCCACCCGGCGCACGACGGCGCCTCCTCGGGCCAGGCGACGCAGCCGTAGAGCGCCGTCGCGTCGGACTGCAGCCTGCGAGAGCGGAAGCTCGGATCGAGGAGCCGGTTCAGGAACACGCTCGCGATGAGCGGCCGCTCCTCCTCGACGACCGCCTCCTTCTCGATGATGGAGGCCAGCGTGAGCACCTCGCGGCGACCCCAGCCGAGCGTCGCCCGGAGCGCCGCGAGCCCGTCCTTGCTCTGCGCCGCGAGCGCGCTCCACCGCCGGTCCGACTCGGCGACGAGGCGCCGCGCCACGTCGCGCGCGTCGGAGTCCAGCGCGAGCTCGTACGTCGCCGGGAAGAGGTACCCCTCCGCGCTCTCCGCGCCCACGGCGCCGCCGCGCTCGATGCCGAGCGCGTCCAGGAACGCGCCGTCGGCCGTGGCCGCGAGGAACGTCTTCCGGCCGGCGATGCGCAGCTTCTCCAGCCGGGCGGCGATGTCGAAGCGGCTGAAGCCCTCGGGGATCGTGAGCTTCGCCGTGGGGCGCCCCTCCGCGCGCGCGAGCAGCTGCCGCAGCTCCCGCGGCGTCGCGCCCTCGAAGAGCAGGTGAGGGCCCGGCACGAACGCCTCGGTGCCGCCGGTCGCGCCGAGGTAGAGCGCCATGGCGCGCTCGCTCTCGACGAGCCCCTCGGCCGCGAGCAGCGCGGCCGCCTCGCCCGCGTCGAGCCCGTCCGGCCAGTTGAGCTCCACGACCCGGCCCCGGTCCGGCGCCCTCGCGCGCCCGAAGCCGAACACCAGCGCGAGGAGCGCGGCGCACCCCGCCGCGATCACGCCCGCGAGCCCGAGGAGCAGCGCGCGCCCGCGCCTGGCCCGGGGCTGGGCAGGGCGCCGCGACGCCGGCGAGCGCTGCCCCGCGCCGCGCGCGCGCCGCGCGGGGGTCGCCTTCCGGGTCGACGGCGGCTCGCGCGGCGGCGAGCCCTGCGCGCCGTCGCCACCCGTCCGGCGGTTGCCGTCGCCACCCGTCCGGCGGTTTCCCGGCCGGCTCGCCCTAGGTCGAACGCCCACCGCCCGAAGTCAAAACCCGAAAGCCCGACGCGTGTCAACGCCCCGCGTCGCCGCGGGGCAGGGGCCCGAGCGCGCCGTCCGCGCCGGGCGCCGCGCGTCACCGCGCGAGATCGAAGGCCTCCGCCTCGTTGCGGCGGACGGCGCTCTTGCCCTGGCGGGACTGCGCCGGGGCGGGCCGCGGCGGCGCCGCCGCCGGGGCCTGCGCGAAGCCGCCCGGCTCCGCGGCGGTGGCGGGCGGCGGCGTGGCGAACGCCGGCGGCGTGGCGAAGTCCGTGCCCGCGCGCTCCAGCGCGGCGAGCTGGCCCTCGAAATCGGACGCCACGTCCTTCGCGCGGTTCGCCGGGGCGACGGCCTTCGCCTTGTCGGCCGCCTTCTTGAGCGACGCCTGCTGCGCGTTCAGCTTGCTGCGCGCCTCGTCGAGCCGCCCCTGCTCGAACAGGAAGTTGGCCTGCTTCAGCGCCGCCGCCGTCTCGCTGCGCTGCACGCGCCCCGCGACGAGCGCGTCAAGCTCGCTCGCGTCGGCGTCGCTGCCCGCGATCGCGACGCCGAGCTTGCCCGCGCACCGCGCGTCGGTCCTGGCGACGAGGTCCCGGTAGGTGAGGCCCACGTCGGCGAGGGGGGAGTCGCCGCGCGCGTCGCCGCCGAGGCCGCCGAGGCGCACCTTGAGCAGGACCGTCTTCACCTCACCCGCCGCGAACGCGCCGAGCGGCACGATGACCTGATCGCCGGCCCGCCGGAACGAGCGATCGAAGACCCGGTCGAGCTCCACGCCGGGCGCGAGGTCGATCGCGAGCTCCGCGCCGCTCGCGACCGACGCCGTGAGCTGCTCGGCCTCCGCCTCGAAGATGCGCGCGAGCGCGGCGTCGTTCTCGACGAAGTAGTGCCGGCCGTTCGAGTCGAGCGCGATCGCCGACAGGATCTTCTCGTTGTAGTCGACGTCGACCCCGATGGTCGTGATGGCGATGCCGCGATCGCGCGCCCGCTGCGCCATCGCGCGGAAGCCGGGGACGTCGCGGACCCCGTGGTTGGCGTCGCCGTCGCTGAGGACGAGCATCCGGCTCACGCCGCCGCTCGTCTGACCGAGCAGCGAGAGGCCCTCCTCGATGCCGCACGAGATGCACGTGTCGCCGCCGAGCGAGATGCCGCGGACGCTCGCGAGGATGCGGCCGCGCGTGTCCGGCCCGACGGTGGTGGGCGGCACGACCACGCTGGTCCTCGTGTCGAAGGTGACCACCGACACGACGTCGCCGTCGTTCAGGCGGCTCACGGCGGTCGTCGCCGCCTGCACGGCGTTGGTGAGGCGGGTGCCCTTCATCGAGCCGGAGCGATCGATGACGAGCGAGAGGTTCGCCTGCGCCTGCGACCTCGCGGGCGCCCCGTCGCCGCGGACCTCGAACATCAGGAACGTCTCCTGCGCCGAGCGAGGCAGGCGGGCGTGACCGACGCGCCCCTCCAGCATCAGCCTCGACCCGGTCGTGAAGCGGCTCGGATCGATCGCCGCGACGGCGCCGCCCGTCACCTCGGGGACCTGGCGGGGCGGCTCGGTGATCACCTCCGGGACCGCCGTGACGGAGCTCCCGCCCCCGGACGGGGCCAGGGAGTAGACGGAGAGGCTCGTGAACATCATGCCGAGGGCGGAGAACAGGGCGACGTGGGTCGGCTTCATGGCTCCTCCAGAGAACGGCCTGGGCCCCCCGAGCTTACGATGGACTCACGGCGCGGGGACCGCGGGCGTGGTCCCCTTGTACGTCGCCGAGCTCGGAACGATCTGACGGCTCCACGGTCGGCCGGACACCGGCGGCGCGGAGGGCGCTCCACGGCGGGATGCTCCCGATCAGGACGAGCACGGCGTCGCAGGGGTGCGCCCGGTCCCCCGAAGGCGACGCGAGGGTCGCCACGAGCGCGCCGCCCCGATCTGCGGCGAGGGCGGAGACGTCGGTCTCGAACAGGAGCGAGAGGCGAGACGCCGCTGCAAGCCTGCGTAACTCCTCGATGTTTCGGGTCTTCCCGCGGCGGAACCCGGCGCCCCGGTAGACGACGGTGACGTCGGTGGCCGGCTGGCGCGACAGCGCGATCGCGGCTTCCATGGCGACGTCGCCGAGGCCGACGATCAGCACGCGGCTGCCGGCGAGGCTCCGGGCGTCGGCGAGGTGGTAGTACACCCGACCTTCCACCTCGGCGGGTAGGTCGAACGGAAGCCGGCGCGGCGAGCCGCGCTGGCCGATGGCGAGCAGCACGCGCCGCGCATGGCGCTCGGTGCGCGGTCCGCCCTCGCGCGGCTCGGTGACGACGACGAAGCCGGCCGTGGCCTGCGCCTCGGCGGGCGCGCCTCTGCCGGCCGTCGCGCCGGCAGAGGCCGCGCGGGCGACCGACACCATGCGCGTGTCCTGCAGGATCGGGAGCCGCTCCTTGCGCACGATGCGGAGCCAGTGGGAGAGTAGCTCCTCCTTGGTCGACTCCTTCAGCCACAGCTTCCCGGTCATCGGCAGGTCGAGCGGCTGATCGAAGACCAGCTTGCCGCGCGGGAAGCTCTGGATGCTCTGCGCCACGCTGCCCTGCTCGATCACCTCGAACGAGAGCCCGAGCTCCCTGGCGCGCAGCGCGGCGCTGATCCCGGCGGGCCCTGCGCCCACGATGATCAGATCGAGCTCCTGACCGCTCGCGCCGCGCGGGCCGGCCTGCCGCAGGTCCTCCGCGATGCGCGTCGCGGCGTGAGCGCCCTGGTGGATGGCGTTCTTGATGAGCGGGAGCCCGGTGACGTCGCCTGCGAGGTGCAGGCCCGGCACGTCGAGGCTGCCGAGGTCGTCGCCGAGGCGCGGTCGATCGGCGATCGGGGCGCCGCCCTCGATGGTGAGCGACCCGTTGGGGCAGCGCTGCTCGCACAGGGTGAGGCCGCAGCACGCCTCGGGGCGGGCCACGACCGCGACGTACTTCTCGACGGCGAGCACGTCGTACGGGCACGCGTCGACGCACGCGTAGCAGCCGAGGCAGGTGGTCGTGTCGATCCGGGGCAGGCGCACGCGCGCCGCGGGGCGGAGCATCGCGTCCTCGCCCCCGGCGTCGCGCGCCGCTCGCCGCGCGCGGCGCGCGCGCAGCGCGTGGCCGCCGCGGGCGCCCGCGAACGCGAGGGCGGCGGCGGCGAGGCCCGCGCCCATCCAGAGCAGGGCGGGCGCGCCGGGCGCGGCGCCGGCCTTCACGACGGGCAAGGCCGCGGCGGCGTCGCGCGCCGCGTCCCAGGCGAGGGCGCGGTCCTCGGTGTGCTGGCCGCCGCAGACGCCGGCGGGGCTCGTGCCGCCGCCTGCGCGGCCGGCGTTGCGGCCGGCGGGGCGTGGGTCGCCGCCTGCGCGGCCGGTCGCTGCGTCCTCGGGGAGGGCAGGGCGGTGCTCGTCGAAGCAGGTGATCGGACGGGCGTCGCCGAGCGGCGCCTGCGCCGCGACGAGGCAGCGCGCGACGGGATCCCGCGGCGCGGCGAGGTCGTGGCACGGCGCGCAGCTCCCCGCCGTGACGATCGCGACGGTGGCCGGCTGGCCCGGGCGGAAGGCCGACCTCGGGAGCTCGACCTCGGCGCCCGGCGCGAAGCGCACAGGTGGCCTCGCTGGATCGAACACGACGCCCTGATCGCCGCGGTGGATGGGGTGGCAGGTGGCGCAGCTCAGCGCGCCGCTCGCGAGCAGCTGCCCGTGGCTCCTGCGGGTGGAGCCGTGGGCGCCGTGGCACCCCACGCAGGCCTGATCGATGCGGGCCCCTGCCGCGGCGCCGCGCGAGGGCGCGGCTTCCCGGGCTTCCCGGGCCGCGGCGGCCTCCCGCGGCGCGGAGGGGGCCTGCTCGGCGTGGCACGACGCGCACGCGAGCTGCGCGCGCGCGTGGGGCAGCGAGAGCGGCCCCGGCGCCGCGTGTCCCCCCGGCGGCGGGAAGAGCAGCGCCGCCGCGCCCGTCGCGACGGCGCCCGCGAGCGTGGCCGGCAGCACGCCCCGGAAGCGGGTGACGTCGGAGGTCGCCTCGGCGCGGCGCGCGGCGCGCCCCCGCACGACCTCCCGCGGCTGGGCGGCGCGCTGGCGCGGATCGGAGAGATCGGCGCGGTAGAGCGTCCTCGAGGGATCGGGCGGGCGCGCCGCGTCGTCCGCGTCGCCGGATGGCGGCGCCGCCGGACGGCGGCCTCCGCCGGTCGGGCTAGAGGAGCGTGACATTCAATCGATAGAAGAAGGTCGCGTCGGGGACGAGGGGCGCGGCGCGGAGCCTCACATAGTACGTGCCCGCGGCGAGGTCGGTGAGCGAGGCGTAGGAGCAATAGCCGACCCCTCCATCGTCGTCGGACGCGAGCACGGTGGTCCTGTCGTCGCCGAGGACCTCGATATAGCTGTCGATCTGCCCCCTCAGACAAGCCTCGGTATTGTTATCGCCGACGTTCACGTACAGCGTCGAGCGAGGCCCCGGCACGCTCACGGCGATCACGTCGACGTCGCCTGCCGGCGAGATCTCCGCGAGCCATGAGGCGGCGTACGCGTCGGCCTGCGCGGGGGTGCCGTTCGGCTCCGTCTCGTCGAGCTCGAAGCGGCAGCCGGGGCTGCACCCGTCGAGAGCGTCCGTATTGCCGTCGTCGCACTGCTCCCCGGCGCTGATCGTGCCGTCCCCGCAGACCTCGGAGACGAGCGTCACGTCGAGGCGGTACGGGAACGTCTCCGACACGGCGCCGAGCACGGACGAGACGCGAACATAGTAATCGCCCGCGGCGAGCGACGGCGCGACGGCACGGGCGCAAAGGCCGTTTTCCCCGCGGTCGCGCCGCACGATCACCTCGCCGCTCTCATCGAGGATCTCGATGACGCTGTCGAGCCGGCCGGTCAGGCAGTCGGAGCTCGTGACGGCCGCGGTCTCTGCGATGAGGTCCGTCGGCCCGCTCGGCACGGTGACGCGCACGACATCGACGTCCGGGTCATCATTGATCGGGGGACCGATCGCGGCGAAGAACGGAATCTCATAGGTGTTGGCGGAGGCGATGTTGTTGTTGGGCTCCACCTCGGTCGCCTCGAGCTGGCAGCTATTGCTGCAGCCGTCGCCCGGCTCGTCGAGGGCGTTGTCGCACTGCTCCGTCGGATCCTGGATGCCGTCCCCGCAGGCGGTCTGTCGGCTCCGCACGCCGAGTTCGAACGCCCCTGCCTGGCTCGCGTTCGCTCCGGTGACGACCACATAGAACGCCTCGCCCTCGCGGACCGGCACGGTCAGCCGGTTGTCGATCCCCGCGCCGACGCTGGGCCTGCCGCATTCGACCCGGGTCGCGGGCTCGGCGCAGGCGCCGCGCAGCTCGGCGACGAGCGGCGCGTCCGTGTGTGGGGTCAGCACCACGTCGAGGAACCCGGTCGTCGTCGCAGTGAACGTGTAGGCGATGCCCGGGCTTTCCAGCGAGCAGCTGCTGTGGACGGCCGCGTGGCCGCTTGTGTCGCCGGTCGCGGCCCCGGGATCCGGGAGCGCCACGGGCGCGGCGCACATGTCCGCGCAGGCCTCGTCGCACTCCGGATCGTCGCAGTCGACGGCGCCGTCGCCGTCGTTGTCCCGCCCGTCCTGGCACACCTCGACGCCCGAGCAGCCCGAGGCGTCGGGGGTGCACTCGGGGCTGCACCGGACCTCGCCGCCATCGAAGCCGAGGCTCTGGCAGGTCGCGCCCCCGAGATCGGGTCCGTCGCACGCCTCGCCCTGTTCGGCGACGTCGTTCCCGCAGTCGCCCGGGGGGCCGCCCCCGCTGCCCCCGCCTCCGTCGCCGCCTCCGCTTGCGCCGGCGCCGCTCGAGGCCGACGGGGGCCTCGGCCGCGCCGCCTCGTCGTCTCCGCCGCACGCCGCGACCGCCCCCGCAGCGCAGAGGAGCGCGGCCACCATGGTGCTTCGGCTCACTCGGTATCTGGACATGAATACGTGATCTCCCAGTCCTGCACCTGAACGCCGCCCCCTCCGCTGCTCGTCGGATTGAGCCTCATCCGGACCTCCAGGTACTCCGTTCGAGCGTCCGGCAACTCTTGCAGCACGTCGAAGAGATCGACCGCGCACGGCGGCGCCGAGGTCTCATCGCAGATCCGGGTGTCGGTCGGCGTGGCGTGGGCGGTCGCGGCGGTCCTGACCGTCGCCGACGCGAGGCCGGCGGGGGCATCCGCCGCTCTCACGAAGAACTCGACGCTCGAGTCGCCCGGCGTCGTCGTCCTGTACCTGAGGTATCCCCACTGGGTCTTGGTCCCCGGCGGACAGACACCGCGGTACTGCTCCCAGTTCGTGGTGATGGCCGTGACGCTCGTCGTCACGCACGGCACGACGGCACGGACCTTCCCGCCCGGGTTCTCGCGGATGTCGGTGCAGGTCTGCGGGCAGAGCTTCACGTTCGTGTTCCCGGACTCGAAGTACCAGCCCGTGCCGCAGCTGCCGATCCCGGCCCGGGGCGTGAGCGTCGTCTCCACGCCGGCGGCGGTCTCGTAGACGACGGACACCGACGCGGGATCCGAGACGCCCGCGGTGGGGACGGTGACGTCGCAGGGCAGCGCCTCGCCGCGGATCGAGACGAGCGCATTGAGGAGGTTGCCTTGCAAGGCCGTTCCGGCGCTGAGGTTGAACGCTTGTCCACCGCCTTGATCCGCGATGAGGTTGATGATCTCCGCGTTCGAGTTGCCGAAGCCCACGGCGTGCACGCGAACGCCGTGGTTCACGAAGGCGTTTCGCGCCAGGTTTCCGATCGCGTTGGGGACGGTGTTGCAGTCCGACGGGATGCCGTCGGTGACGAGCACGACCGCGACTTCCTCCTCGGGATGGGCGTTCTTGTAGGTGATCGCCCAGGACGTCGCGCCGTCGAGCGCCACGGACATCGGCGTTTCGCCGTTGGGCAGAACGACGCTGTTGATCGCGTTGACGAGCGCGTTCTCTTGCTGATCCCACGGCGCGGGGTCCTCGGTCAGCCGCCGGGCCGCCGTGCCATCGAACGGGACGAGCGGGTTCGCGCAGTCGCCTCCGCCGGCGGGGCAGGAGGAGCCGTCGCAGGTGCCCGGATTGTTGTGCGGCCAGAACCGGAACGCGACGCCTAGCCCGGCCGACGCCGGATCCTGGAAGAAGGCCTTGAGCGCGTCCGTAGCTGGATACCATCGATCGTCGATGGTGTCGTCGTACGTCGCGATGGTTGACCGCCGCATCGAAGTGGATCGATCGAGCGCCACGAACAGGGTGACCGGCCTGACCAGCGATACGCTCGCCGTCGCGATGCAGGCGGGCGACTCACACATGGCCGATTGATAGATGCTCCCGTTGTTGCCGCACCGGCACTCGGGGATGTGCATAGCGCCAGGGGGATTGACGATGAGCTCCACGCCGTCGGCGACACCGACGCAGTCCGCCACGCTGATGCACTCACCCGGGGCGATCGGCTCCGTCGTCGCGCAGGCGAGGGTGCCACCCGTCGGGTTGCACGCGTTCAGGACCCGGTTCGGGGCGGAGGACGGCAGCTGGTTTGCAGTGGAATCATACCGGTGGATGGCGATTCCCGCCGGGGCCGGCGTGGTGCCGCGGTTGCAGACCGGGATCGTCCCGCCGCAGGGCACGCCGATCGTGAGGTCCGGCAGGGAGCACGTCGGGTCCGTCTCGTTCGGCTGGTACGACTTGCAGAGGCCTTTTTGCGGGCAGGTCTCGCCGCAGACGCTCTCTACGAGGTCGACGCAGCTCTGTGTCCATTTGCCTCCCGGCGCGCAGCAGCTCGATCCCTCCGGCGTCGCGCAGATGCTCTGCACGCACGAATTGCAGGACGCAACGAGCCGTTCGCCGGTGTAACACTTGTCGTGCGCGCAGCCGGGATCGGTGTCGCAGGTGGAGCCGCACAACGACCCGGCCAGGGCAACGCAGCTCGCGTCCCATTGCGGCACGGTCGCGCTGCACGTCTTGCCACCGCACTCCGTGGCAACATAGCCCGCGCAGGTCGCGCTCCAGACCCCGGTGCAGCGGCCATCCGACAGCACGGTTCCCGTCGGACACATGCCGTTGCTGGGCCCCATGTTGGGCGGGTTGCAGCGGCCTGGGTAGACGCAATTGCTGTACGGTCCGATGATGGCAGTGCACTCCATCGTCGAGGCGCACGTGATATCGCAACAGCGCGGATGGTTCGCGCAGATGGTCGCGATGCAGGCGTCGCCGCAGGTCGTGGTCATGTTGGTCGCGGCGCCGGGAGCCGCCACGCAGGCGTCGTGACCGCAGTCGGCGGGGACGGTCGTATAGGTGCAGCAGTTCGGGTTCGCGTCGCAGACCTTCGCGGCGCAGCCGCTGCAGTTCGACAGCAGCGACACGCCGGTCGCGCACGGGTCGTGAACGCACGCGCCCCGCGCGGGGTCGTCGCAGTACTGGTCGAACTGGCAGTCCTCGGTGGTCGTGCACGGCTGGTGCGTGCCCTTCCTCGCGACGTCCTCGGGCAGCTCGTTGATGTCGCCGACCGACCACGTGTACGTCGGGCCGGTCCCCGCGAGGCTGATGGGCCCCCCGTCCGGCGTCTCCTCGAACGACTGGCACGTCGGGTCGCACGGGTTGGTCGCGCACAGGCCGCCGTCGGAGGCATCGGAGTTGGCGAGCGGGCGCGGATACCCGCCCTCACCGCTCCCCCGCGGCGCCGAGCCGAACGGCGACCTCCGCATCGTCATCGTCCCGTCGCAGCTGCCGTAGCGCCCGTCCTCGCAGCGCCGGATCCCGTCGAGGCACGTCAGCACACCTTCGTGCTCCCCGACGGTGACGTGACACTCCACCTCTTCGCCGTCGACGCACGGGTCGCCCGTTCCCGGCCCAGCGTCGGGCCAGTCCGTCCCCGGCTGCGGCGGCTCACCGGCGTTGTTGCCTCCACGGCACGATCCGGCGATGAGGGCCGACGCGGTGAGCAGCGTCACGAGCAGCAGCGCTCTCGGCGCCCACGCGCTGGGGGAGCCTGATCGGGAGAGCGCTCCCATCCACTTGGTCGAAGGACCAGCCATCGGCTTCTCTACCTTCCACTAGGGTGCTGTCGGGAAAATTGTACCTGGGTGCAGAAGGCAAAGTCCAGGCCTCTCGGCTGCGCGTTGCGTGATGCGCGAAAAGCGGTCGCGGCGCACACGCGCGGCGCACAAAGAAATGCCATGCCTCGCAACCATTTCATAGCGAGTCCGGGCCATCTCGGTGCGCCGTCGCGCCTCGCGGCGGCGATGTGGGGCGGCGTGCGCGCGCTCCCGGGCCGGCGCCCGCTCATCGAGGCACGCTCGCCGCCGTCATCGCGTGGAGCACGAGCAGCGCCGCGGCGACGCCGAAGGTGATGATGTGCGCCGGCAGCCCTCCGCGGAGCGCGGCGAGGAGCGCGCGCTGGGCCGGGAGCGCGCGCAGCTCCACGGCGAGGCGGATGAGCTCCGCCAGGCCGGCGAGCCGCTCGGCCCCGCGCCCTTCGAGGACCGCGTCGATGCGGGCGCGCAGCGCGCGCTCCTCCTCGCGAAGTCCGCGCCCCGACGCGAGCAGCGCGAGCGGGCCGAGGGGGCTCTGCAGGTAGGGCACAAGGATCTTCTCGACGATCTTCTTGACCAGGTCGCTGCGCCCGCTCACCTCGCGGTAGAAGCGGTCGAGCAGCTCGCGCCGGGCGGCGCTGAAATCCTCGGGGAGCGCCGCGGTGCGCTCGATCCGGGCGAGGCGCCGCGGCGCGAGCCGGTACGCGATCGCCGTGAAGGCGCCGGCCGCCGCGGTGGCCCAGAACACGAGGTGAAGCGCCGCGCCCAGCGTCGGGCGCCCGGACCGGGGCCACGGCGCGTGCGCGAGCGCGAGGCCGGCCGTGACGAGGCCGATCGCGAGGTGCCCGGCCAGCTGCGGGCGGAGCCGGCTCTTCACGGGCGCGGCATCGCCGCCCTCCGCGGCCGTGTCGCCGCGCCGCCTGGGCCGCATCCACGCCCATCGCCCCGCGCGCTTGGGGACCGCGTAGAGCAGCAGCAGCGCCATGCCGACCGCGGCGGCGACGCCCGCCGAGAAGGCGGCGCCCTCGCCCGGGCGCGCGCCGCCGCGCGCGTGCGCCGAGAGCCCCGCCGCGCCGAGCCCGGCCGCCGCGAGCGCGCTGCCCGCGACGAGCGCCGCGCCGCTCCGTGGCGCGGAGGCGCGCTCCTGCTCGCGCCGCGCCCCGCCGAGCAGGTCGCGCACGTCGGCGATCTCCTCCGCCGGGTTGACGCGGAAGATCGAGCCCGTGGGGCAGGCCTTCACGCACGCGGGGCCGTCGTAGTCGCGGCAGAGATCGCACTTCACGGCGATGTCCGCGAAGCCCGCGCCTCCCGGGCGCGGCGCGGCCGCGGGGCGCGGCGCCATCGCGATGTTCTCCCACGGGCACGCCTTCGCGCAGGCGCCGCAGCCGGTGCAGAGCGCGTCCCGGATGAACACCTCTCCCCCGGTGTCCTTGCCGATGGCGCCGGTGGGGCACTCGATCATGCACGCGGGGCTCTCGCAGTGCTGGCAGGAGTTCGGCAAGAGCAGGCTGCGCGGCGCCTCCTTCTGCGCGGCCTGCTCCGCGTCGTCCACCCGCGCGCGCACCTTGTCGCCGCGGCGCACGAGCCGTGAGACCCCGTGCACGTCGGCGCACGACCACGCGCAGTGTCCGCAGCGCGCGCACGTCTCGAGATCGATGACCAGGAGCGACCGCGCGACCTGGAGCCGATAGAGGTCCCTGAAGAGGTGCGCCGTGTGATTGCGCGCTTGGCCGGCGATGACCGCCTCCTGCCTTTCGTGGTGCTCGCCGGTGATGCGCCGGAGTCGGGGGATCAGATCAGGGTGCTTCCGCGCGAGCGCGGCGAACGTCTTCGACGGCACGGCCAGGAGCGCCGTGGCGCCGCTGGCCACGGCGCTCGCCGCCCGGCAGCGGCCGCCGTCGAGCTCGACGTCTCCAAAGAAATCACCTCGGGTGAGGTACGCGCGCACATGAATCCGATCTCCGTCCTCGGTTTGAATTTGCACCATCCCCTCGGCGATGAGCCAGAGCTCGGCGGCCGGATCGCCTGTGCGATAGATGGCCTGACCGCGCTCGAAGCGCCGATGACTCGTTGCGTCAAGCAGAATTTCGACGTCGTCGGAGTCCAGGTCACGTGTGAAGGCGAGGGTGCCGAGGAGGTCGCGTGTCGCGCTCCTCCGCAGCGCGCGCTCGAGCCTCTCGGCGATCTCGGCCTTGCCGGAGCGACCGGCGGCGCGCCGGAACAGGTGGACCGGGATCTCGGCGAGCACGCTGGGGGCGAGCGCGACTGCGGTGGTCCTGCGCGACATCCCCACGACCGCCTCCTCGCCGACGACGTCGCCCGTGGCGGCGGTGCGCACCTCGGTATCGCGATCGTCTCCGCGGCGCGTCGCGCGCAGGGCGACGCGCCCGGACGCGACCACGAAGAAGGCGTCGCCGGCGTCGCCCGCGCGATAGGCGACCTCGTCCGGCGAGAGGGAGCGGAGCCGCCCCGCCCCGGCGATCTCACGCCGGGCGCGCTCGTCGAGCCCTCGCAGCAAGGGGGCGTCGAACACCGCCGGCGGCCACGCCTCGGGGCGGTCAGACCCTGCGTCGCGCGCGCCGCCGTGGGTGTGGTCCGATGAGGGCATCAGCAGGTCTCCTGGTCGAAGGACGCAGACCGCCGCTCCTCCCAACCAGCCCTCGCCGCGCGATCACGGCCCGAGCCGCCCCCCGGAGCGAGGTCGACAGGAGCGGGGCAAGCGCGGCAGGCGCGGCAAGGGACGCAAGGAGCGCAAGGAGCGCAAGGAGCAGAACCGGCGCGAAGAACGCGGACGTGGACGTGGACGTGGACGCGGAGCAGACGGGGCCGCCGTGTCATGGCGTCGGATACCGTCGCTCCACACCGTCGCGCATCCGCTGTCGTAAGGGACGACATGGTCTTACTTCACGTTCAAGAAGGTGCAGAAAAAGGACGAGCGTCCCGAAAATGCCTTGACACCCAGGCCGATTACAGTGAATATCCATCCTGCTAGACTCGGCATCTTCGGCGCCAGGGTTCGTTTGATGGTTCGGCATGAAATGACTAGCATCTGTTCTTGAGTGCACATGCAATGTCATTCGAAATCAACGAGGTAGAAGTATGAGTAGGCGCACGACGAGTTTGGCTGTTGCTTCCCTGGCTGCCGCGTCTTTCATCACGCTTGCTTCGGCTTCCGCGAGCGCGAAGGGGGCAGAGGACTGGGCGCTCGAGTTCATCGAGAACGCCGAAAGCAACGAGTGGGGCACTGAACCCGAGTGCTTCATGAACTGGGACGACCCTGACCAGTCGAAGGCGTGGACTGGCATGACCAAGGCCGCGTGCTTCTTCACGCTGTCGCTGCAGAAGGCGATGGGGTACTCCAGCCTGGACATGTATTCGATGTGGGGCAAGAACAGCCCGACGTCCGATTATTATTTCGATATCATCAACGTGAGCCCGAAGGTCGGCGCGAACCCTTCCGGGTTCGAGACGTACTTCCGCCTTGTCGAACGTGCGGCCGACATCCAGAAGGGTGATGTCTTCAGCATCGGCGCCACGGGCACCTTCGCCGGCCACACGATGATCGTCACCGGCGCGCCGGAGAAGATTACCCCGCAGATCAACCCCCGCTACTCGAGGACGGAGCAGTTCGCGGTGCCGATCGCGGACTCGACCAGCTCGTCGCACGGGTGCTCCGAGGGCCAGTACAAGGACAGCCGGTGGAGCGGGCCGTGCACCGGCGGCTACATGACGCCGGGCGCCGGGACGGGCTACGTGCGTGTGTACGCCGACTCGTTCTCGGGCGTCCTGCTCGGCTTCACGTGGAGCGTCACGTCGTCGCAGAGTAGCTACTACTCCCCCACCACGCGCCCCTACCGGATCGGCAGGCTGGCCAAGCTGCCCGATCCGCTCCCGACCGAGCCGCCCCCGCCCCCTCCCTGATCGACGGCGACACGCTTCATGACCACGGCGCGCTGAGCTCGTCAGCGCCTGACCAGCGAAGCCCTTACCCCGCAGGCCGGGGTAGGGGCTCGTCCCTTTTTGTCGGCCGGCGCGTCGAGGTCCCTGCCTCGTCCGTCGCGTCGTTGGCGTCCGTTGCGTCCGTTGCGTCCGTTGCTCCATCTCGGCGACCTCGGTTCAGGGGATCTCGACATCGGCCCGCGCGAGCTCGACGATCTCGAGGCGTTGGAGCATCGCGTCGGTGACCAGCGGGCCGGTCGGCCGCAGGCCGCGCCGCGCCTGCTCCCGCTCGTACGCGGCGAAGGCGCGGATCAGGAACGGGGGAAACGCCCGGAAGAGCAGCCTCGCCTCGGCCCGGAGCGGGCGGCGCCGCTGGCCCGTGCGGAGATCGTAGGTGTACCGGATCGGCACGCCGGGCGGCACGGAGCGCGTATCGATGATCGCGTCCGGCCCTTTCACGGCGCCACGGCTCGCGTCCAGCGCGCCGACAGGAAAATAGGTCTCTAGAAAGGCGTTCTGCCCCGACAGGTTCGAGCCGCAAGCGCCGGTGTCCAGGTCGTACTCGCCGTCCGTGAACCGATCGGCGTGGTGCAGCCCCTGGCCGGGCCCGGCCTGGCAGGTGCCGTCTGCGGCCACGACGCCGACGCATCGGACACAGCGCAGAAAGCCGTTCTGAAAGTTGATGAGCCCCCGCCCCCGGAACGAGGTGCCGCCGAGCCGCGGGGGTGGGGTCCAGAGGGGGATATCAGGCCCGTCGCGCACGTCGGCGCCGAACAGCCCGCCTCGAGCGCCCGGCGGCGCGAAGGGGCTGTTCGCGTCTGGATCGGTGGTCACCCGGGTGAACACCTTGTCTCTCAGATCCTCGTCGGCGCGGTCGATCCGGCCGACCTCGTAGACCACACGCCCCTCTCCATCCCTCACCACGAGGTGAACCCAGAACTCGCGCTCCTGGCTGAAGCCGGCCGGCACCTTGTGCCCGGCGCCGGTGTTCTCGATCTCGATCGGGATCTCGACGCGATCCCCGGCCGCGCCGGCGCGGCGCGCGGCGCCGAGCTCGAAGCGGAACGTGTGCCGGAGCAAGAGATCGCGGCGGCGGCGCGCGCCCGCCGGAATGCCGTGCGCGTCGAGCGACGGCTCATCGATGAGCGCGTCGGGGAACTCGTCCGACAGCGGCACATCCACGCCGGAGAAGTAATGGGTCGCGACGTCCGCCGGAGCGGTGGAGTGATCCGCGATCCGGCCGCGCGGGCGCGCGCCCGGCCGCCGCGGGGCGAAGCGCGTGCCGGGCGGGCACTCGGGATCTCCCGGCGACGCCTGGGCGGCGCCCGCCGCCGGGGCCGCCTCGCAGACGCCCGGATAGGTGCTCATGTGGCAGTCCTGGCAGGTCGCCGCCGGGCGGCCCGCGCGCTCCTCGGACCTCGCCCAGTCCGACCACTCGGTGTAGGCGTTGCGCAGCCGCTTGAAGTGCTCGCCCCGCGCCGCGGCGAGGGCGTCGCTGCCGAAGAGGCGCACGTCGTGGCAAGCCCCGCAGAACTCGCTGGAGCGCAGGTACGCCCTCGCGCTCGCCGACGGGCGACCGTGCACCACGGGCTCGACCGCGCCCGCCGATCCCGCCGGCGGGAGCCCGGCGCGCGCGGCCGCGCCCTGACCCGAGGGGAGCAGCAGCTCCTCGGGACGGAGGTCGTAGCCGCTGTTCGCGATCCCGAACAGGCCGCGGCCGTCCTCGGGACGCGCAGGGAAGACGGCGCCCGTCACGAAGGACGTCCACGTGGGGTTGCCCTGGTACCCGGCGCGCCCGCGCGGGCCGACCGGGCCGTGCACCTGATGGCAGAAGCCGCAGGAGATCCCCTCCAGGCCGCGCCGGGTGAGCAGGTCGCGCACGGGGAGGCGCGCGCGGGGATCGCCGCCGGCGCGGCCGTCCCACGCGGGCATCACGGCGTCGAGGTTCTCCGCCGGGCTGTGGCAGTTCACGCACCAGTGCTCGCCGCCCGAGCCGGTGACGGCGACGCCGCTCCGCCCGTCGCGGCAGGCGCGCGCGGGATCGGCCTTGCGCAGGATGCCCGCGCCGTTCGGGCAGTCGGCGGTGCGCCCGACCTGCTCCTCGATGAGGCTCTCCAGCGCGTTGAAGAGCGGGCTCTTCACCGAGTGCGCCATCACCGAGCGGCGCCACTCCGCGGCCTGGCGGCCGTGGCACGCGGCGCAGTCCTCCGCCGCCGTCCGCGCCTGCGCGAGCGGCGTGACCGGCGCGACGGCGACCGCGCGCGGCGCCGCTGGACCGGGCTCACCCCGCGAGAGCGCGAGCGCGGCCGACGCGATCAGCGCGCCGGCGCCGAGCGGCGCGATCCGCCACAGCCGCGCCGCGGCGCCGGCGGGGCCGCGCGGCGGGCGGCGATCGCCCGCGTCGCCCGCGTCGCCCGGGCGCGCGCGCTCGCGCGGCGCGGGGCCGGTCCTCGCCGAGGTGGCCGCGCCAGCGCGACGGGAGGTCCGGGCGGCGTGCACCGGAAGCGCCGGGGGGCGCTCGTCGAGGAACCCGCTCAGGGCATCGGCGATCTCCTCGGCGCGCGGCGGCCGCTCCGACGGGTCCGGATGGAGCAGCCGCAGCGCGTAGCCCTGCAGGCCCGCGGGGAGCGAGGCCGCGACGCCCTCGATGAACGGCGGCGGCTCCGCGCGAGCGGCCTCGCCGAGCGCGTGCCGCAGGCCAGCGCCCGCGAACGGGTGCTCTCCCGCGAGCAGGCGGTAGAGCACGAGCCCGAGCGCGTACCGGTTCGCGGCGCTGTCCCAGATCGCGCCGTCGGCCTGCGCGGGCGGCGTCCAGAGCGGCGGGATCTCCGAGGACACCCGCGCGCCCTCGGCGCGGGGCGCCGTGGCCGCGCCGCGGCTCGCCGACGCGCCGACGAGGGCGGCGACGAGCGCGCTCGCGGGCAGCGTCACGCGGCCCGCGTCGTCCACGAGGACCGCGTCGGGCGAGAGCGGACCCGGGAACAGGCTGGCGCGCTCGCACGCGGCGAGCGCGCGGGCGACCTGGATGGCGAGCCCGAGCGCCTCCTGGAAGGGGACGGGCCCGCGCCGCGCGCGCATCCAGTCCGAGAGGGGCGCGCCCGCGAGCCGCCGCGCGAGCCAGACGCGCGCGCCGTCCGGGCTCGCCGCGGCGGCGCGCTCGCCCTCGGCCGGCGAGGCGACGCCGCCGTCGATGAAGCCGCCGACGCCGGCGCTCCCGAGCGACAGGAGGCGCGCCGCGACGGCCTGGGGCTCGGGCCCTGCCGGCGCGTCCTGGTCCGCCGCGCCGAGCCGCCACAGCTCTTCTCCTGCGCCCGCGCCGCAGCGCCACCGCGCGGCGCCGCCCACGGCCGGGAGGGGCGCGCCTTCCGTGTAGCCTGCCTGCTCCGGCGACGCTCGCCTCACCGCGCCCCCTCCGCGGCGGCCGGCGTCGCGGTGCTGGCGGGCGGCTCCGGCGCGCCGTTCGTCGAGCGCAGCGCGCAGGTCCCGAGGCCCGCGAGCGCCGACAGCGTCGCGATGATCGCGATCGCGAGCCGGGTCGGGACGTCGCGCGGCCGGTCGATCTGCTCGACGAGCGCGATCGTGTCGGCGCGAGGCGCGTCCGCTCCGCCGGCGACGCGCGCGGCGCCCGGCGCGCTCGCGCGGTCGTGGTCGTCGGCGCGGTGCGGCACGCTCGCGCGGTCGCGGTCGCCGGTGCGCTGCGGCGAGCTCGCGCGGTCGTGGTCGCCGGCGCGGAGCGGCGCGCTCGCGCGGTCGCCGGTGCGCTGCGGCGAGCTCGCGCGGTCGTGGTCGCCGGCGCGGAGCGGCGCGCTCGCGCGGTCGCGGTCTCCGGCGCGGAGCGGCGCGCTCACCGCGGTCTGGAACGGCTCCAGCCGATCCACGATGTCCTGAGCGAGAAACGGCCGATCCTCGGGCGCCTTCTCGAGCAGCTGGAAGAGCAGCTGCTCGACGCCGCGGGGCAGCCCGCTCCGCACGTCGTCGCCGAGCGGCGGCGGCTCTGCCGTGCATTGCAGGTTGAGCAGCTCCCGCGGCGACGCCGACTGGAACGGCGGGCTGCCGGCGAGCGCCTCGTACAGGATGAGCCCCAGGCAGTAGAGATCCGAGCGGTGATCGATGGATCGCGCGTCGATCTGCTCCGGGCTCATGTACTGCAGGGTGCCGACGCTCTGCGTGTTGGTCTGGTTCATCGCCTCCACGACCTTGGCGATGCCGAAGTCCATCACCTTCACGCCGCCATCCCGCTGCACCATGATGTTCTCGGGCTTGAGATCGCGGTGGATCACGGGCGGCTGCTGCCCGTGGGCCGCCGCGAGGGCGCTCGCCACGCTGGCCGTGATCCGCACCGCTTCCGGCCAGGGGAGGCGGCCCGCGGCGCCAAGGACGGAGCGCAGCGTCTGGCCGTCCAGGTACTCGAGCACCATCACGAGCTCGCCGGAGGCCTCGATGCTGGCGAGGCTCCGGACGATGTTCGGGTGCTCGAGGTGCGCGAGGATCTGCATCTCGTTCAGGAAGAGCCGGCGTCCCTGCTCGCTCCGGGCGAGCTCGGGGCGGAGCACCTTCAGCGCGACGCGCCGGCGCGACAGGCGCTCCTCGCCCTCGTAGACCTTGCCCATCCCGCCCTCGCCGACGAGGCGTCGAACGAGGTACTCGCCGATCTGATCCATGCGCGCCGTCTCCTCTCCCTCTCCCTGGCCGGAGCGTCTCTTCTACGTGCGAGCAGGGCCGATGGCTTACACCCGAGCCCGCGCCCGGATCGCGGCCGGGCCCCTCCAGCGAGCGCGACGTCCCCCCCGCTCGGGCGGCTCGTCGCACGAGGAGAGGATCGCGGTTCCCTGCCGCGCGGGGTATCGAAATCCTGCGCCTCGGTGGAGGGCGCGGTGGTAGAAGCGCCCTCATGCTCCCACGCCGGGTGTCGTTCGCTCGAGCGGCGGTGATGGCGCTCGCGGTCTCGGCCTGCTCGAGGACCCCGGCGGAGCCGGAGCCGCCGCCGGCCGTCTCCAGCGCGCCATCGGCCGCGCGGCTCGAGTGGGACGTTCCGGGGAGCTGGGCTGCGCTCGACGTGCCGCGCGCCG
The DNA here is from genome assembly GCF_051527395.1 of Sorangium sp. So ce281. NCBI lineage: Bacteria > Pseudomonadati > Myxococcota > Polyangiales > Polyangiaceae > Sorangium > Sorangium sp. So ce281. The sequence goes on along the minus strand of NZ_CP150322.1, from coordinate 5,740,870 downwards.
GCCCGCGCAAGGCCCTCTACAAGGCGCCGAGGGCGGCGAACGACAAGGAGGACGCCGAGGTGCAGGTCCTCTCGTTCGGTCCGGGGAGCAAGGGAGACGTCGACGCGCGCTTCGACGAGTGGTTCGCGCAGTTCGACGGCGACGTCGGGGCGAAGGCCAGGCGCGCGTCGTTCGAGGTGCGCGGCATGCCGGTCGAGCTGGTCGAGGTGGCCGGCACCTACACGATCGCGCTCGGGCCGCAGTCCGGCGCCCGCAAGCGATCGCCCGTGGAGATGGTGAAGGACAAAACCCGGCTCGTCGGCGCGGCGGTGAGGACGCCGGATCGCGGAAACTGGTTCTTCAGGATCGTCGGGCCCGACGAGACCGTGCAGTCGGCGCGGTCGGCGTTCCGGAGCATGATCGAGTCCGCGCGGTGAGCGAGCGAGAGGCCGAGCGGCTGCGAGCGCGGCGCTCGCTGCGCGCGCCGAGCACATGATACGTTGCGCGCCATGGACGACCGAAAGCGAGAGGCGCGCACGCCGGCCGAGATCTTCCGTGTCGAGGCGGAGGCCGAGGCGGAGCAGAGCCGGCTCTGCGAGGAGAGCAAGCACCAGCTCGCCAACCGCTGCCCGGAGTGCGGCAGCCTCGGTAGCATGGAACTGGTCGACGGGCTCATGCGCTGTATCGATTGCGACGAGGTGGTGGCCGCAACCCGCCAGCTCTCCGGCTTCGGCCGCCGCTGAATCCCTGTCGCGCTGCCGCGCGACCTCCCCCTGTCGCGCTGCCGCGCGACCTTCGATGAAATCCCGATGAAATCCCGATGGATCCCAGCTGAAACGGAAACATGCGCATGAGCGACACATGAGCGACACCTGAGCCTCTGCCGGAACGAACTCACCGGGCGCGGCGCTTTCCAGGTGATTTTCGGTCGGATCCGTGACTACTCTGCGAACATTGGCGTTCTCGCGCCCGGTTCAGTTTTCGCCCCAGACGCGGTGCACGGAAGTCCACGCAGGCCAGCCGGCCGGGGCGTGAACAGCAGGACTGAAGTCTTGAAGGAGTTGGAGATGAAGCGGATCGCAGCGGAGAGCTCGGACCACCCGTCGCGGGAGACAAGCCAGGGATCCCGGGCGAGGACGGCACGAGGCGCGAGCGGGGGCCTGCTCATCCTGATGATCGAAGACAGCGCGATCACCAGCTTCGCTACGACGCCAGAGGGCGAGTCGACCAACGGTCCGCGCCGGTCCCGTCCGAAGCACTGACCCGGAGCGCCGCGAGGCGCCTTGCGGACGTGCGCTCCCACCGGAGCGCCGGCACATCGCGACGCGGTGCTGCCACACATCAGGGATTCCATGACGCGATCTCGGAGCCTCGGGATGGCTGCGTCCCGGACCCCACGTCCAGCGTGCGGCGACGATCGCTCGTGGGTCCGGCGCGAGCCGCCGGGGTCGATGGCGGTCGGGTTGCCGTTTTTTCGCCCCCTCTGCTGAATCGTGGCACCTCGTCGGTGTGGACACCCGGGGAACGACACGGAAAACCATGGTCCTGGCGCTCGTCGCCGCCGTTCTCGGCGGGGCGGGGCTCGGTTGCAGCGATCCGAGCGAGGCGATCGCGCGGATCTCCCGCGAAGACCTTCCCGCGCTGAGCCGCGCGGCGGAGGGGAGGCCGGGCGGCGGGGCCGAGGGGCAGGCGAGCGCGGCCGCGGCGCGATCGGACGCGGCGGGGCCGCTCCGGGCCGCCGCGAGCGGCGCTGCCGCGGAGGAGGGCCGCAGCGACGCAGACCGCCTCGGCGCGGCGGACGCGTCGCCCGCCCGCGGCCCGGCGCGGGAGCGTCGCCGCAGGTCGGGGTCGGCTCAGGAGGCGCGCACCGCCGCGGGCGCGGCGCAGGGCGGCGTGGGAGAGGGCGCCGCCCGGGCGCCCGAGCTCCAGGTGACGCGGCTCGTCGTCTCGAAGGGCATCGCCGGCCGCGAGCCGATCGAGCCGGCGACCTCGTTCGCGAGCGCGGAGATCGACCGCCTCTACGCCTTCGTCGAGCTCTCGAACAAGGGCCAGGCCACCTCGGAGATCAGCGTCGCCTTCACGCCGCCCGATGGCGGCCCGCCGCTGCGCATCCCCCTCGCGGTCGGCGCGCAGCGGCGCTTCCGTACGTGGGCTGCCACGCGGAAGGCGCGCGCGGCGGGGCTCTGGTCGGTGACGGTCAGCGACGCGGCGGGCAAGGAGCTCGCGCGCGCCTCGTTCACGATCACGAAGTAGGAGGCGCTCGTGACTCGCATGTTGTGCTCGCGCTCCTCCGCTCTCCAGGGCGCTCGCCGCGCCGCCCTCATCGCCCTCGCGCTCGCCGCGGGAGGCTGCGTCTCCCGGGCCGCGCCGGCGCCCGAGCCTGTCGGGACGCCGCGCCCGCCTGCGACCGCCACCGCCCTCGGCGCGCGGGTAGGGTGGTTCGGCTTCTGGGTCCCCGACGGTCCCGCGGCCCGGGCGCTGTCGCTGCAAGTCCAGGAGAGCGACGAGGTCGAGCCCCCGGACGCCGAGCCGCCCGCGCGCGCTCCGGCGCCCGGCGCGACGCCGGCGGAGGCCGACGAGGAGCTCCGCTACGTGGTCCTGCCTGGCGTCGAGCTCCCGCCCGCCGTGGAGCAGAAGGTCGCGGAGCTCGCGTCCGCCTACTTCCGGCGAACCGGAAAGGAGCTCGTGGTCACGAGCGGCACGCGGGATCCCGCGCGGCAGGCCGAGGCGATGCACGAGCTCTTCCGGCACGGCGCCGATGTCCTCGGCCTCTACAAGGACAAGACGGCGGCGCGCGAGATCAAGAGCGCCTACGAGGAGGGGCGCTCGGCCGAGCACCCGCCGGAGGCCATGATCGCGGCCCTCGAGCGGGTGATCCGCGCCCAGATCGATCGCGGCGTGTTCATCTCGGCGCACCTCCGGGAGGGCGCCGTCGACATCCGGAACCGGGACATGACACCCGCGGAGAAGCGCGCCTTCCTCGAGGGCGTCGACGAGGTCGGGGGCGTGTTCGCGCTCGAGGAGTCGCGGCCGCCCCACTACCACCTGCAGATCGACTGAGCCCAGGAGGGCCCAGCGGTCCGCGCAAGGCGGCCGCCAGGCTGGTGGCTGCGCGTCACTCGTCGTTGAAGCGGACGATCTGCCCCGACCCGGAGTTCGTCCAGTAGACGCCCGTCCCGTCCGCGGCGATGCCCGTCGGGCCCTCTTGATTCGCCGCGATCTCCTGCGGACCGCCGGCGCCGTCCTTGCGGAGCCGGTAGACGCTCTTCGCCTCCCTGGCGGTGATGTAAAGGTAGTCCCCATACGTCGCGATCCCGGCGGGAGGGCTCGGCAGATCTTCGTCGAGGAGGAGCACCGCGGCGTCTCCGCCCGCTCCGCTCCGCGGATACCGCATGACGTTGTTGCCGTGCAGCCAGTAGAGGTTGGCCTCATCCAGCACGAGCAGCCCCGGCGGTTCGAGCTCCGAGAAGAGCTCCTTCTTGGGGGCATCACCGCTGATATCGATGACCGAGAGCGTCTTGTTCTTGGGATCGGTCCAGTAGACGAGGGAGCCGTCGATCACGACGTACGCCGGCTCGCCGCCCTCCGTCAGGTTCGTTCGACTGCCGCCCTGCTTGGACACCGAGGTGATGCGGTTGGCGTTCGGCCGAGCGCTGTAGGTGTTGTCGGCGCTCAGCGCGATCGCGCTTGCGGCGCCGCAGCTACCCCACAGCATCTCCCCGCCAGCGGCGGGGATCGGCGCTGCCTTCGGTAGCTTCAGCAGCTTGTCTCGGGTGTCCCCCTCGTCGGGGTCGCATTCGCCTTTGAAGGCGGCGTCGGTGCTCGACCAGTAGACGTGAGTCGCGTCCAGCGCGATCGCGTCGGGCACCTCGTTGGAAGGCTCGAGCAGATCGATGACCGCCCAGTCGTCCTTGATCTGCCTCCGGAGCGCGCCGCCCGTGAAGCTCCCCTGACTCCCGTCACTCCCCTTGTTGATCCAGTAGATCGCCTCCTCGTCGAGCGCGATGGCGCGAGGGTCCGCCTGGTTTTCGGCGATCGTCATCAGCTGGATCACCTGGCGATCCTCGAGCCCCGCGATCTCGGCGCAGCCGTTGAGGCCCGGCGCGAGCGCGGCCAGCGCCAGCGTCACGGCAGAGCACTTCGAGCTTCGCATCACCAATGGCCTCCGAGCACCAAGCGCCCCCCGTCCGAAGCGACGCTGGGCGCGACCCACACGCGCTCGACCGTGGCAGCCTGCTCCGGCGAACGCGGGGACATCAGCACCATCGCGACGCCGGCCCCGAGGCACACCAGCCCGGCGCCGACCGCGATGTTCGAGACCATCGCGGTCGTCCGGGCGCTCTCGTTCGCCTCGACGTCCGCGTGGCTGCAGCGGAAGCTGCCGCTGCACCCCTCCTCGACATCCCCCGCTTTCTGCATCGTCAGCACCCCGAACACCGCCCCCACGCCGATCCCGGCGATCCCGACGCCGCCAGCGACGAAGCCGAGCGCGCGCATCGGGTTGCCGGTCGCCTCGGGCTTCGCGGCCGCCGGGCGGGCAGACGGCGGGCGCGGCGGGGCAGGGGGAGCCGCCTTCGCCTCCTGAACGGCGACGTCCGCGAGCGGCGGGATGGTCACCCGCGTCGTGCTGGGCCCGGCGTCGAGCGTCACCCGCTGCGACCAGGGCTGCTTGCCCGGCGCCTTGGCCTCGATCGCCGCCGTGCCCGGATCCACGGGGATGCCCGAGCCCGTGGCCGCGGTGGCGCTCAGCTCCTTGCCGTTCAGCGTGATCGTCATCGCAGGAGCCGCCTGCGTCGCCTGCGCCGCGTCCAGGACGAGGCGCGTCAGCCTGGCCTCCAGCTCGGACGCGCGCTTGGCCGCGAACTGGGCGCGATCCTGCTGCCCGGCGCTCGCGGCGAGCGAGGACGCCTCCGTGAACTCGGCCCATGCGCTGGCCGTCTTGCCCTCTTTCTCGTGGCAGACCGCCAGGTTCAGCAGCGTCCCGACCGTGGGATCCACGCGCTGGCTCTCCGCGAGCTTCGGGCAGGCCTCCTGGAGCTTGCCCTCGTCCATGAGCTTCTTGCCGTCCTGGAACAGCCCCTCGGCCAGCGCCTTGTCCGCCGCGGTCGGCTGCGCCAGGAGCGGTGAGGTCAGGCTGGTCCCACAAAGCAGCGCGAGCCATGCGCCCGCGTGTCGCGCTCGTAACGATCTCAATGGCGGCTCCTCAGCATCTCGTCCTCGCTGGTCGACCTCGGCGGTCTCGGCGGGCGGCCCGGCTTGAGCGGCGCGCCGGAGGCGGTCGCCTTCGGGCGCGCGTCGGCTGCAGCGCTGCCCGTGGGAGCCGCGCTCGGCGCAGGAACCGGCGGCGCCGCCGGGCTCGACGCCTCGGTCGTGGCGCTGGCGGTCGCGGCCGGAGCGCCCGGCGCTGCAGCGGGGGGCTCGGGCCCGAGCGCGTCGACCGCGGCGCGCTCGGGCTGGCGTGGCACGGCGGCGCTCGGCGCCTGCGGCGCCACGCGCACGCTCGCGACCAGCCACACGCCCGCCCCGGCCGCGCTGGTCAGCAACGCGGCCACGCCGGCGGCGACGAGCAGCCTGCGCCGCGAGCGGCGCCGGTTGCTCGTGTGCGACCATGACGCGCCGGACAGCCTGTCGCTGTCCTCGGCCGCCCTCGAGTTGAGCAACGTCTGTCCGGCCGGCGACGCCGCGCCGATCGCGCTCTGGATGCGCGAGGTCGAGAGCTTCGCGAAGCTCGACCCGAGCGGCTCGAGGGCCTGCGCGAGCTTGCCGACGTTGGCGTACCGCTCGCTCACGTCGCGCTCCAGGCAGCGCGAGACGATCCGCTCCAGCGTGGCCGGCGCGTCGCTGCGCTTGTCGCGGAGCCGCGGCACGGGCTGGTGCAGGATGTTCGCCATCACCGCGGCGACCGTCTCGCCCTGGAAAGGCGGCTCGCCCGTTACCAGCGTGTAGAGCAGCACACCGAACGACCAGACGTCGGCGCGCCCGTCGACGGTCCTCGGCGCCATCATCTGCTCGGGCGACATGTACCCGGGCGAGCCCATCACCTGCTTCGTCGACGTGAGCCCCGGCTCCGCGGGCGAGTCGAGGCCTTGCCCCTTCGAGATGCCGAAATCGAGGACCTTGATGTGCCGTGTGCCGTCCGCGTGCTCGGCGAGGAACAGATTCGAAGGCTTGATGTCCCGGTGGACGACGCCGGCCGCGTGCGCCTCGGCCACGGCCTCGAGCGCCTGCAGCACGTAATCGACAGCGTCCTGGATCGACAGCGGACCGTGGGTATCGATGACCTGCTGGAGATCGAGCCCGGTCAAGAACTCCATCACCATGAAGGGCACGCCGGTCTCGGTCGTGCCGACGTCGAACACGCGCGCGACGTGCTCGCCCGACAGGCGTGCCGCCGTCCGCGCCTCCCGCAGGAAGCGCGTGACGGCCTCCTGGTTCGCGAGGGCGTCCTGGCGCAGGATCTTGATGGCGACCTTCTGGTCGAGATCCTCGTTGCGCGCCGCCAGCACGACGCCCATTCCGCCGATGGCCACGACCCGCTCGACGCGGTACTTGGCTGCGATGAGCTCTCCCGGCTGGGCCAGCGGTGCGAGGAGCTGCGCGGTGCGGTCGGGGGTCACGGCTGGCGTTCAAGCCTACATGAACGGACTCGGTTTTCCGAGCGCCGCGCGAGGCCCAGCGCCCTTTGTCGCGCGCCCGCTGGTTTTGGAGCGCCGCGCGCCGCCCGCTCGGGCCATGGGCGCTCTCCGGACGCCACCGCATGCCACGGCGCCGCCATTCTCCTGCGGTTCGCCCGTCAACCACGCGGCCCGTCAACCACGCGGCCCGTCAACCACGCGGCCCGTCAACCACGCGGCCCGTCAACCACGCGGCCCATCAACCACGTGGGAAGAGACCGTGCCTGCCCGCCGCGCGGAGCTCGTCCAGCCCGGCCTCCATGCGCCCGACGATCCGCGCGAATGCGCGCTCGACCTCGTCCGGGTCGCTCGCGGCCTCTCTCGGGAGCCCGAGGTGCAGCGGGCGGAGCACCCTCGTGTGGATCTTCACCGGCAGGGGCACATGGGGGATCGGGATGCCGGCGATGAGCCCCCACGGCAAGGCGAGGCCGAGCGGCGCGACGTTCGAGCGCGCGAGCTCGGGCAGGCGGAGCCACCTGGCCAGCCTGCTCCCATCCGTGGCGATGTAGAGGGACTGGTGCGCCCCCACGCTCACGATCGGCACGATCGGCACGCCCTCGCGGATGGCGAGCCGGACGAAGCCGCGGCGCCGGCCGAAGCGGATCGTGTACTGCGCCGAGGTGGGCTTGCACGCGTCGAGATCGCCGCCGGGGAAGACCAGGACCGCCGCGCCGCGGGCGAGCGCTCGCCGCCCGTTCTCCGGGCTCGCGGCGATGGCGCCGCAGGCGTTGAGCCAGGCGCCGGCCTTCGGGACGTTGAACGGGAGATCGTGCATCAGCCCGTAGGAGAGCCGCGAGGGCCCATAAAGGCGCCAGAACGCCGTCATGTGGCAGTACATATCGGGCATTCCCGTCATCGCGTTGTGGTTGCTCACGGCGAGGAAGGGGCCGTCGGGCAGCTGCTCTTCGAGCTCGGTCTCGCAGCGGAAGTAGTCGTCGTAGAGGAAGCCGAGCAGCGGGAGCACCCGGGCGATGAACGCCGGGTCGCGCGCGTCGAGATCGTCCGGGCGGGCGCGCCCGCGGCCCTTGAGCGCGAACGCCGCGATCGCGTCCTTCACGAGGTCGAGGCTGGGGCGAGGCTCTCTCGGTAAGGTCAGCACCGTTCACGGTGCCCTAGCGTGCGGCCGAACCGAGGGGAAGCGCTTCGTTCAGGACCCCTGTCGCGAGGCCTCGGCGCGGGATCGCGTCCGTCCTCCGCGCCGCCTGCGGTCGCGCCGAACGCCCGCTGCGCGCCGCGCCTCGAGCCGCGCCCGTGTGGGCCGGATCGTCGCCGCCGGCTCGCTCACTCGACGTCACGGCAGCACCGGAAGCCGGTCTCGTAGTAGCGGAACCCGTCCCCGTGCGCCGGGTTCGTGGAGCCGCACCGCGGCTTCGCGCCGCCGAAGCAGCCGGACCAGTAACAGCCCTTGAGGACGTGAGGATACTCGTTGACGTGGTATCGGGTGCGCACCACCCACTCCTCGACGTTCCCCGCCATGTCGTGGACGCCGAACGCGCTCGCGCACCCGGGTCGCGCGCCGCTCGGCTCGGCCTGGTACAGCGCCTGGACCTCGGCCAGCGCCTCGCTGGAAGGCCAGGAGCCGAGCGCGCCCTCGTCGGGCGCTCTCCACGTCTTGCTGTCGTTGCAGCGCTCCGCTTCGTGGGTGTTCCCGTACGGATAGACGAACGCCTCGGGGCCCTGGCACGCCGTGTCCCACTCGTCCTCGGTGCAGAGGCGCTTTCCGCGCTCCTCGCACCAGGCGCGCGCCGAGACGGCGCTCTCCATGACGAGCGGCAGGGCGCCTTCCACGTTCGGCGCCTCGAAGCGATCGATGCAGTATCCCTCGACCTCCGCCATGTCGGGCGGGCAGGGCGCCGGGGGCGTCGTGTCGAGGGGGAAGTCCTGCTCGTCGGTTCCGCCGCTGCCTCCCCCGAAGCCGCCTTCTCCAGCGCCCCCGCCGTCTCCCGCGCTGCTGCCTCCGCCCGATGTCACGGAGACCGACGAGGACGACGAGGACGCCGCCGCCGCCGCGCCCCCGCCGCCCAGGGCGTCGTCCATGCCGGCGCCGAGACCGCCGTCGCAGGCAGCGCTGAAGATCGCCACGAGCCCCAGCAGCGAGGTGAGCCGAGCGGCGAGGGGGAGAGCTCCAGAGCGCATCGCGGGCTCCTCGTCGAACAACGTGTCAGCGCGGCCGTCGCGCGTCGAGCGTGCGCCGCGCTTCCCGTGCTCCGCGCCGTGGTTCATCGCGTCAGATCGTCCTCGACATGCGTCCTCCGCCTTCCTCCCTCATCGATCCTCGCGGCGCTCGGACGGAGTCCACCCGCAAAGGGCGGCAACGCGCGACAGCGGTGCTCGGAAGCGAAAGCGCCGGGAAAAGCATATCAACCGTCGAGCCACGACGGGGCACCTTGAACGCCAGGATGGGAAAATTCCATGGCCTGTGCGCTTCGTTGGTGAGGTGCCAGCGCTCTTCTCCCGGGATTCGGGTCCTCGGTTCCGGGGCGCGGGACCCGGCGCGGCCGAGCGATCCGCTAGAAGCGGAGCTTACATCGGAGGATCGCGCTCGGCGTGACACGCGCGGCGGTCAGCCGGCTCGCGCGCGCGTCGACGCGGACCTGGACCGCCACCGAGCCCGCGAGCGCGCGGCTCACCAGGTCGCGCGCGAGCAGCCCCACGGCGCCGGTCAGGTGCGACATCGCGGCAGAGCCAGCCAGGAGCGAGCATGGGATGGATCCAGATAGATCCATCGCGATCGCGGCGTCCGCGCCGTTGCGCTCGACGGTGCCCGTTCCTTTGAGCGTCAGCGCGCCGGCGGCGACCTCCACGCCGCTCAGCGCGACGCGCTGGCGGTCCGCAGAGAGGCGCGCGTCCGCCTTGACGGTCGTGGTGTTGCCGAAGAGGAGCCCGTCGAGCTCCTTGGGGTGGGGCAGGGTGAAGCCCTTCACCGTGAGCGCGATCGGCCCTTCGAGCGGCGCCTTGGACAGGGCGGTCCTGTCCGCCCCATCCGCGAGCCGCAGCTCGAGCGTTCCGGCGACGACCATCGTCGAGGCGCCGACGTCGACGCCGAGGAGCGCGCCCACGGCGGAGAGCGGCGTCGGCGCGAGCTCGATCGAGGCGCTCGGCGAGGGGCGCGGCCGGAGCTCGGCCCTGAGCGGCGCGGAGACGAGGTCCTCGCCGCCGAGGCCAAGGGAGATCGACGCTGCGCCGATGGACCAGGCGATGTCGGTGCGCGCGATCTCCTTGCCGGCGACGAGCACGCGAGCCTGCTTCAGGACGCCGATCTCCGGCCGCGGCGCGCCGGGCGGCGCGGCGGCGCCCTCGACCGGGGCGGCCGCGCGCCGCTCGAGGGCGCCGTCGGCCAGCGCGAGCACCTCCGGTCCGCCTCCGTGATCCCGGAGACCCAGGCGGACGCGGCCCGTGGTGAGCGGCAGCGCCGCCGCGCGCGGGCCGTACTGGGCGACCCACGCCGGCAGATCCTCCAGGGCGTCGATCCCTACGAGGGTGAGCTCGACGCCTTCCGTCGCGATCCGCGCGGGCGAGAGCCCGCGCAGCTCGATGGTGGTGCGCGCGACCGTGCCCGAGATCCCGCGCACCCCGAGGAGAGAGAAGCGGCCGTCGCGCAGGCGGATCGAGCGGAGATCGACGTCGATCTTCCCGGGATCGAGCGCGACGCCGCGCGCGCGGGCCTCGGCGATGATGCGCCGGCGGAGCGCGGGGGGACCGAGCACGACGAGCGCGGCGACGGCGGCCGCGACGACGGCGACGACCACGAGCGCCGCGATCAGGGCGCGGCGGCGCCGCTTGCCGCGCGCGCCTCGCGGCGCGCCGTCGTTCTCGCCGGGGGCGAGCGGCGCGCCGTTCTCGCCAGGGGCGCGCGGCGCGGCGAGCGGCACCTCCGCGTCGGTGTCGGGGGAAGAGGCAGAAGCGGGGCGAGGGGAGGGCGCCACGAAGTGAGATCTCTGTAGCGTCGTTCGAGCGCCGTCGCGAGCGCTTCGCGCAGCTCAGCGCGCTTGCAGCCGAGCCCTCGCCTGCGCTACGGGTCACAGAGCCGCCTGTCGCCCGGTCCCCGGAGCCCGGTATGAAGATCACCATCATCGCGAGCGGGAGCGGAGGCAACGCCACGCTGTTCGCTTCCCGCGGCACGCGGGTCCTCGTGGACGCGGGCGTCGGGCCGCGGGTGCTCGAGAAGTGCATCTCGGCGGCGGCCGCGGGCGGCGCGGACGGCAGGCTGCTGCCCGACGCGATCGTCATCACGCACGCGCACGCCGACCACGTCGGCGTGGCCGCCAGGTACAACAAGAAGCACAAGATCCCGATCTACGCCTCGGAGGCGACCGCGCGCGCGGCGGAGCTCGGCGATCCAGAGCGCGTCCGGGGCTTCTCGTCGCGCGAGCCGTTCGCGGTTGGCGCGCTCACCTTCTCGCCGAGGCCGCTGCCGCACGACGCGGCGCAGGTCGCGCTCGTCGTCGACGACGGCGCGCGGCGGGCCGCGCTCGTGACGGATCTCGGCGAGGTCCCTCCGGGGCTCCTGGAGCACGTCGCCGGCTGCGACGTGCTGATGCTCGAGTCGAACTACGACGCGGGGCTGCTCGAGGCCGGCCCGTACCCGCAGCACCTCAAGCGCAGGATCCGCTCGGCGCGGGGCCACCTGTCGAACGCGCAGGCGTGCGAGCTGCTCGCGGCGCTGCCCGGCGGCACGCACACGGTCGCGCTGATGCACCTCTCCGAGGTCAACAACCGCCCGGAGCTCGCGCTCGACGCCGCCCGTGACGCGCTCGTCGGCCGGCGCACGCGCCTCGTCGCCGCGCCGCCTCGGGGGCCGCTCGTCCTCGACGCGGCGGCGCCGCCGGCCCCTCCGCCCGGCGCGGCGCGCTCGTCGCTCGGGCCGCCGGCTCCCCCGCGCCAGCTCGGTCTGTTCACGGGGATATAAAACGACGCTCCGGCCGAGGAGCCGCCGCTCGGGCGCGCGTCAGATCCCCTCGAGCCGCACCTTCTGGCCCGCGACGACGCCGTGGCGCCGCGCCCAGCCGGCGTTCAGCTCGAGGACGTACGTCGACGGACATCCGACGTCGAAGGTCGAGTCGTTGAGCGTCGGGGTGTTCTCCTCGATACCGACGATCGTACCGTCGCTGTCGATGAACAGCATGTCGAGCGGGATGCACGTGTTGTGCATCCAGAACGAGTGATTGTTCCGCTGCTGGAAGACGAAGATCATCCCGCGGTTCTCCGCCATGCTCGTCCTGTACATGAGGCCGCGGGCGCGCTCTTGCTCTCTCCTGGCGATCTCGACGGTGACATCGGGGGCCTTGGCCTCGAGGAAGGTCACCTTGCCGGTCGCGAGCTGGAACGGGCCGGTCGGGTCCTCGGGGCACGCCGGATCCGGGCCGGTGAGCCTTGGAGACGGCCGCTCCGGCGCCGACGGCGTCGGCTGGATGCAGCGGCCGGCGTCCCGCCCCACGGTCGAGGCGGGCGGCGTCCCGGTCGAGGCGGGCGGCGTAACGTCGCCCACGTCGCTGCTGGGCGTGAGCGGGAGCGGCTCGTCGACGCGGCGCTCGCACGCGCCAAGGGCGATCCCGAGCAGCAGCGCGCCCAGGGCGGGAACGAGCGAGGCGAGCGCGGCGGGAATGGCCAGCGAGGCGGACGTGGTGGACGTGAACGGACGGGTCGCGAGGGCGCAGCGCGAGCTCATGCCGCTTCCTACCACGGCGACGCTCGTCCTTGACCGCTGGACCGCGACGCGGGAAATCGTCGCACGATGAACGCTCGAACCCTCGCCATTCAGTCCATCGCCACCCTCGCCACGCTCTCGGCCCTCGCGGGATGTTCGAAGACCCCCGAGCCCACGGCCGAAGAAGCGCCGAAGTCGAAGACCACGCCTGCGTCGACGGGGCTGGCCGGAGGCAAGGCGGATACGGCGGAGAAGGCGCGCCCTCAGCCGCAGAAGCGCAAGGTCACCGCGAAGCCGGTCGCCGAGGTCAAGCCCAGCGAGGACGACCCGGTCAAGGGCAAGTGGACGCTCGACGACGCCACCAAGGGGCTCCCGCCGGGCAAGACGTTGACCGCGTCGATCGAGACCGATCTCGGCACGCTGTCCTGCAAGCTGCTGGACGACAAGGCCCCGATCACCGTCGCGAATTTCGTCGGCCTGGCGCGGGGGATCAGGCCCTGGAAGACGCCGGAGGGGACATGGGAGAAGAAGCCCGCTTACGACGGGACCATCTTCCACCGCATCATCAAGGGATTCATGATCCAGGGCGGCGACGCGAAGAAGAACGGCACCGGCGAGGCCGGTTACGTCATCCCCGACGAGGTGTGGGAGGACGGCAGCCACGATCGCGCGGGGCTCCTGTGCATGGCGAACCGCGGCAAGAACACGAACTCCGCGCAGTTCTTCATCACCGACGCGGCGGCGTTCCACCTCGACAACGGCTACACCATCTTCGGTGAGTGCGGGCCCGAGGAGCTCGTCCACAAGCTGGCCGGCGTCGAGGTCAAGGGCGAACGCCCGGTCACCCCGCCGGTCATCAAGAAGGTGACGATCACCCGGCAGTGATCGGTTCGAGGCACCCCGCGCCGAGCCCGGGCTCCCGCCGCCCCGCGGCGAGGAGCCGAGCTCGGAGCGGGCGCGCTCACGGGCAGTCGTTCTCTTCGCCGGGCGTCGGCGTGGACGTCACCGTGAAGCTGACGTCGAGCCACTCGCTCGTCTCGTCGTGCCCGCTGATGCCGTTGCCTTCGGTCGAGAGCTCGCCGAACTCGAGATCGCTACAGCGGACCATGCTCGCCCCGCTGCCGGCGGCCGCGGCCGGCCGCTGGCTGCCGCGCGCGGTGTCATCGGCATAACCGGTCTTGCCTGTCTTGTACACCATCGCCGAGTTCCCCAGCTCCTGGCCCCAGATGACGTAATCGACGTCCTGGAGCGGGCTGCCCTCCGTGCCGTCCCACTTGAAGAGAACCACCATCTCTCCGCCGTCGGTGAGCAGCGCGCCGGATTGCGCCCCGAGGGCGCCGTTCGTGGGCGCGATCATGGGCGGCACGTCCTCCCCCCCGCAGGGGATGGGCGTCTCGTCCAGGGCGAAGTCGGCGCACCGCTGGTACTCGAGCTCGAAGCCGTCATCGCTCGCCAGCACGAGGCGTCCGCCCGCAGGAATCATGGTCCCGGGGGGGAACTGGACGAGGAAGTCCGTCCCTGCGCTGCCGGTCGGCGCGAAGGCGGTACCCGTGGTGATGGCATAATAAACGCTGTTGTCCGAAAGGTAGTAGTCGGTGAGGTCGAGCTCGGCCTCGGTCGGGTTCCAGAGCTCGATGAACTCGCCCGCTCCAGGTTTGACGGCGATCTCCGAGATCAGCAGGTGGCCGGCGGGCTCACCGGGGACCACGCCGCCGCCGCTGCCGCCGTCTCCACCGCCAGCGCCGCCAGCGCCGCCAGCGCCGCCTTCACCGCCGCCGCCTTCACCGCCGCCGCCTTCGCCGGAGCTGCTCGAGGTGGTGCTGGAGGAGCTCGCTCCACCTCCCCCCGTCCCGTCATCGCCGCCGCACGCCATGAGGGGGGCGAGCGCCAGAGGGGGAGCTGCGAGGAGTGCGATGGTGAGCAGGTTGCGCGTGTGCATTGTTGAGAGATACATCAGAGCGCCGGCCAACAGGCAAGTGGGATTGCAGCCTGGGGGAAACGATCCACCGCTCGTCGTGGCGTCAGGACACTGCCATCGCTGCCAAATGCATGGCGGGCGCGCGAGGAATCGATAGCATGGCGACATGCGACGCCGCTTCTCGCTCCTCCTGACACTCCTCTGCGTACCGCTCCCTGGGCTCGGTCTCGCTGTCGGTTGCGGCCAGACAGTGATCGTGGACGATCCGTCCGCAGGCGGCGGGGGCCGCGGCGAAGCCGGCGCTCCGCCGTCTGCGGACGGCGGGGGCGGCTCGGACCCGGGCAGGGATCCGCTCGAAGAGTACGAAGACCCCGGCTGCCCCGACACCGGGCCGCCGATCACCGATTTCGCGTGCGATCCGTACGATCAGTCGAGCGGCTTTTGCGCCCCGGGAGAGGGGTGCTTCATCTACGTGCAGTATCCGGACGAGCCGTGCGGGCAGGAGATCTACGGCGCGTACTGCGCGCCGGCCGGTCCAGGCCGTCAGGGCGATCCGTGCAGCGGCGGCAGCCAGTGCGGCGCCGGGTTCGCCTGCGTGGTGACCGGCTCGGGCACCCAGTGCGTCGAGCTCTGCGCGCTCAGCGGCGACCACAGCTGTGATCCGGGGTTCGTGTGCGAGCCGATCGACGTCGCGGGGATGGGCGGATGTCTGTGACGACGTTCGCCCTGGGTCGGCGCGCGCGCCGGAAGGCGGCGCTGGCGGCGGCCCTGTTCGGGGCGGTTCTTGGCGGCGGGTCGCTCTCAGGAGGGTGCGGGGCGCGGACGGGGCTGAACATCCCGCCGCCCGCGCCGGAGTGCGAGGTGGACGCCGACTGCCCCGGCATCGAGGATCTCTGCGAGCCTGTGTTCTGCCAGCTCTTCGAGGCGGGGCAGCCCGACGGCGGCGCGGCGCCCTCGTCCGAGGGCGCGGCCCCGCGGCGCGGCGGGGAGTGCGTCGCGCTGGAGCCGGTGGATTGTGACGACAGCGATCCCTGCACCAAGGACACGTGCGAGAGCGCGACCGGAGCGTGCGTCTACGGGCCGTCGACGCTCGACAGCGACGGCGACGGCTTCCGCGCGGCGCTGCCCGGCACGATCC
Organism: Sorangium sp. So ce281; assembly: GCF_051527395.1. Classification (NCBI taxonomy): domain Bacteria; kingdom Pseudomonadati; phylum Myxococcota; order Polyangiales; family Polyangiaceae; genus Sorangium; species Sorangium sp. So ce281. The sequence goes on along the minus strand of NZ_CP150322.1, from coordinate 5,725,514 downwards.
CTGGCGAGCCGCTCGCGTGCGGCGACGACTGCGACGACGCGAGCGCCGCGGCCTTCCCTGGGGGGATCGAGATCTGCGACGGCGTCGACAACGACTGCGACGGCACGGTCGACAACGGGGCGCGCTTCGTGCCGCTCGACACCGACGCGACCCGCATCTCGGGCGACATCGCGCCGGCCGGCGCTGGCGGGCTCGCCTGGAGCGGGGCGTCGTACGCGTCGCTCTACACCGGGACCGCGCAGGGCTTCAACGTGTACCGCTCGATGATCAGCGTCGACGGGCAGCCGCTCGCGCCGGGCGAGGAGATCATCACGCCGAAGAACGGCGACGCCTCCGGCGGGCCGATCGTGTGGGTCGGCGATCGGTACGGCGCCGCCTGGCAGGACCGGCGCGACGGCGACTACGAGGTGTACTTCTCCCTGCTCGACGAGAAGGGCCAGAAGGTGGAGGGCGGCGATCGGCGGATCTCGAAGGCGCCCGGCTTCTCCGTCAACGTGACGCTCACCTGGAACGACGCGGAGTTCATCCCCGTCTGGCAGGACGAGCGCGACGGCCTCTTCGATCTGTTCGCGCAGCGCATCGACATCGACGGCAACCTGATCGGCGACAACGTCCAGCTCACGGAGGCGTCGAACGGCTTCGGCAACGAGGCGCCCTCCGCGGCGGCCGGCCTGGGCGGCATCGGGGTCGCGTGGTCCACGGGCGACGCGGCCACGCACTTCATCCAGTTCCGGACGTTCACCGCCGAGCTCGATCCGCGCTCGGAGGTCGTCACGCTGACGACCGGCGAGACCGACGCGGTCTACCCGACGGTGGTCTGGAACCGCGATCGCTACGTCATCGCGTGGTTCGACAAGTCGGCGAGCCTCAAGGCCATCTACGCGGCGGCGGTCTCGGAGGACGGCGAGCTCCTCACGCCGCCCACGCCCATCTCGGACCCTGGGCCCTTCCGCTCCAGGTACCCGTTCCTGCGCCCGCTCGGCGATCGGCTGCTCGCGATCTACTCGGACGACCGCGATCAGAACGACGGCTACGAGCTCTACGCGGTCACGGTCAACGCGGATCTCGCGCCGATCAGCGCGGAGCAGCGGCTCACCTTCGCGCCCCGCGACAGCATCGGCCCGGTCGCGACGTTCGGGCCGGAGGGCGACGTGGGCATCCTCTTCCGCGACGATCGCGAGGGCGGCGAGCACCACGTCTTCTTCACGCGCCTCGGGTGCATCGCGGGCGATTGACGGCGGCCTCGCGGGGCCTGGCGCGGCGCGGGTACCCCTCCAGCGGGGTGCAGATTCGTGGGATACGGGCTCAGCCGCTAGGCAGGCGAGTGAGGCGTACGAAAGTACGCCGCAGCGAGCCGAACGACGCGGATGAGCCCGTAGCGCACGAAGATGCGCCCCGCTGGGCCGCGCTCAGCCCCGGGTCGGCTGGCGGCGGAGCCGGAACGGGCCGGCGCGGTGGACCTTGCCCGGGAGCGGGCGGCCGATGACCTGCTCGGCGACGTTCCCCGCCTCGATCACCTTGTCGAGATCGACGCCGGTCCGGACGCCCATCCCGTGGAGCATGAACACGAGGTCCTCCGTCGCCATGTTGCCCGCCGCGCCCGGCGCGTAGGGACAGCCGCCGACGCCCGCCACCGACGCGTCGAAGTCGCGCACCCCGAGCTCCAGGCCGACCAGGATGTTCGCGAGCGCCGTGCCGCGCGTGTCGTGCAGGTGCAGCGCGAACCGCTCGGGCGGCATCGCGTCGAGGAAGCGGCGGACGATGTCGTGCGTCTGCCGCGGGGTGCCGACGCCGATCGTGTCGCCGAGGGACACCTGGTAGCAGCCGAGGTCGATGAGCCGCTCCGCGATGCGCACGACCCGGGCAGGGTCGACGTCGCCCTCGTACGGGCAGCCCCACACGGTCGAGACGTAGGCGCGCACGGCGAGGCCCGCCTCGCGCGCCGGAGGGACGATCTCCGAGAACACCGAGAGCGTGTCGTCGATCGACTTGTTGATGTTGGCGCGGTTGTGCGCCTCGCTCGCGCTCAGGAAGACGGCGATCTCGCGCAGGCCCACCGCGAGCGCGCGCTCGAGGCCGCGCGCGTTCGGGCACAGGGCGCTGAAGGTCACGCCCTGCTCCGGCGGGAGCGTCCGCGCGAGCTCCTCGGCGTCGGCGAGCTGCGGCACCCACTTCGGCGACACGAAGCTCGTGATCTCGATCCTGCGGAGACCGGCGCTGACGAGCGCCGCGATGAGCCGCCGCTTGCCCTCGATCGGGATCATCGCCGCCTCGTTCTGGAGCCCGTCCCGCGGGCTCACCTCGTAGATCGAGACCTCGTCGGCGACGCGGGCGAAGAGCGGCGCCGAGGCGGCGGCGCGATCCGCGCTCTCGTGATCGGCGGTCCCCTCGGTCATCGGAGGCCCCTCGGCGCCGGAGCGGGGCAGCGTCAACCGCTCACCATCCGTAGCTGCCGGTTCGGCGCGGCCGGCGTGAAGGGGATCGGGTAGCTCCCGGAGAAGCACGCGTGGCAGTAGCTCTCCGCCGACGGCCGCGCGCCCGCGGCGTCCCCGGCGCGCGCCTCGAGAGACCGCACGCTCTCGACCAGGCCCTCCAGCGAGAGGTACCCGACGCTGTCGGCCGTCAGGTAGCTGGTGATCTCGTCCACCGAGTGGCTCGAGGCGATGAGCTCCGACCGCGTCGGCGTGTCGATCCCGTAGTAGCAGGGCCAGCGCGTGGGCGGGCTCGAGATGCGGACGTGCACCTCGCGCGCGCCGGCGTCGCGGATCATCTTGACGATCTTCCGGCTCGTCGTCCCGCGGACGATCGAGTCGTCGATGACGACGACCCGCTTGCCCTCGATCACCGCCCGGTTCGGGTTGAGCTTGAGCCGGACGCCGAAGTGCCGGATCGACTGCTGCGGCTCGATGAACGTGCGGCCGACGTAGTGGCTGCGGATGAGCCCCATCTCGAAGGGGGCGCGCGCGCGGTCGGCGAAGCCGATCGCCGCTGGCACGCCCGAGTCGGGCACGGGGATCACGACGAGATCGTCGCCGGGCTCGATCGGCTGCTCGGCGGCGAGGCGCCGGCCGAACGCCTTGCGGACCTCGTAGACGCTCACGCCCTGGATGGTCGAGTCGGGCCGGGCGAAGTAGACGTGCTCGAAGATGCAGAGCTTTCGCTGCTCCTGCGCGAAGGGGAACTCGGAGCGCACGCCGTCGGCGCTGACGATCAGCATCTCGCCCGGCGCGAGGTCGCGCACCTTGCGCGCGCCGATGAGGTCGAACGCCGTCGACTCGCTCGCGACCACGTGGGTGACGCCGCTCCCGCTCTCCATCTCGCCCAGGCAGAGCGGCCGGATCGCGCGCGGATCGCGCACGGCGATGAGCTCGCGCTCGGTCAGGAAGAGCAGAGAGTACGCGCCCTCCACCTGCGTGAGCGCCTCCGCGATGCGGTCGCGCAGCGCTTCCTTCCTGCTCATCGCGATGAGGTGGACGATCGACTCGGTGTCGCTCGCGGTCTGGTAGATCGAGCCGCGCGCCTCGAGCCGATCGCGCAGGGCCTCATGGTTCGTGAGGTTGCCGTTGTGCGCGACCGCCAGCGAGCCGCGCGCGTAGTCGACCCCGAGCGGCTGCGCGTTCTTCAGGTGCGAGCCGCCCGCGGTGGAGTAGCGGACGTGGCCGATGGCGCGATCGCCGGGCAGCGTCGCGAGATCGGTCGGAGAGAAGCCGGACTGCACCCGCCCCATGGATCGGTGACCGAAGAGGCGCTCCCCGTCGCTGCTGACGATCCCCGCGGATTCCTGCCCTCGATGCTGGAGCGCGTGCAACCCGAGGTAGGCCATGTTGGCCGCCTCGGGGTGGCCAAAGATTCCGAACACACCGCACATGCCGCTTATCTAGTACGAAAACGGTGCATGACCCACCGTCATGGCGATCTGTCGTCAATGATGAGGCGGCCGAGCGCCGGCGCAGGCTGGAAGGGGACGCTGGTGCGAGATCGGAGCGCAGGCAGGCCCCGAGGCCGCTCCTGCCGAAAAGTAAGACGGCTAACGACCGGCCGGCGGGCACGGCGAGGGGGCTTCGCCGGATTCCGTCGTGCCCCGCGGCTGGACCGGCGCCTCGCGCGTCGTCCAGGCGGCTGCCGTCATTTCGGGATGTTCCAGAGCTTCTCGATGATCTTGGTTTCCATGGCGTCGCCGTGGCACGTGCCGCACTCCATGTCCTCCTTGTTCGCTCGAGAGAGCTTGTGTTCGTACTCCTCCTCCATGAACGCCTGCAGGGCCTTCTTGTCCTTGCGGTTCAGGACGTGCTCGTTCCCGGCGTGGCAGCTGTCGCAGAAGAGGGTTCCGCCGCTCTCGCTGCGGAGCGGCACCACGAAGTTGCGCCACATCTCGCGGGCGATCTTCATGTCCCGCGTCTCTTTCTTGAAGTCGCCCTCGACGTGGCAGCCCTCGCAGGTGTCGTAGCCGAGCGCCTTCTGGAGCAGCGGCATCACCTTCTTCTTCTGCCCCGCCGGGAGCTTCTCGAGCGCGGGGATCTTCTTGAGGTTGATCCCGATCTTCTTCAGATCCGCCTCGAACTTGGTCGCCTGGATCGGCGTCGACTTGGCGGGAGCCTTTTGCTCCTCCTCGTGCGCCTCCGCGGTCGTCTCCGGCTTCGCGGGCTTCGCGCCCTCGGCGTCGGCGGTCGCCTTGCCCTCGTCCGGGCTCGACTCGCCGTCGAAGTCGTTCTTGTCGGCCGCCGTCTCGGGCGGCGGCGTGCTGGAGCCACAGGCTCCTGCGAAGGCGCCCATCCAGAGCGCGAGGGCGAGCGCTGCGTGCTTCATTCTGGCTGCCATGATCCTCCAAGGAACGTTGAGTTCGAGCCGAACGCCGCCCCCCGTGCGGCAGGCCGCGCCGCGCTGGCGCGCGCCCACGGTCGCCGGGCGATCTGGCCGGCACTCTACTCGAATTTGCCTGAGACGGAGAGGAACGTGAGCTTGTTGTTCGTCTCGCGGAGCCGCTGGACGAGCATCCGGACGACGTTCCAGAGGACCTCGTAGGCGAGCTCCTTGTGCAGGAAGAGCAGGTCCTCGAACGCGTCCTTGGACACGGTGAGCAACCGGCAGCGCTCGTGGACGCGCGCGTCGGCGGAGCGGGGGGCCTCGTCGAGCAGCGCCATCTCGCCGAACACGGCGCCCGGGCCGAGCACCGCGAGCGCCTCCTCGCCGATCCCGGCGATCTCCCGGCTGATCCGGACCTTGCCTTCGAGCAGGATGTAGAGCTTGTCGCCCGGATCCCCGTGCTGAAAGATCTTGGTGCCGAGGGCGTGCGTCTCTTCGCTCGCGACGCGCGAGATGAGCTCCAGCGCGGCCGGGGTGAGGCCCTTGAAGAGGGGGACCTTCGAGAGCTGCTCGATCCGTTCGGGGACGATCACAAGCCGCCGACGAGGATAACCGAGGCGAAGGGCGCGGAGCGAATTTAAAGGGAGCTCGCGGCGAGCAGCTAGCGCGTGAACGTCACCGTGATGGGCGGCGTCGTGGCGGCGATCGAGGCGCCCGAGCGATCTTTGCCGGGGTTGTAGCGACGGCCGAGCGCACACATGCGCGCGGAGCGACCGAAGCCGTGTCCAGGATCACTGACGACCTTGACCGAGAGCGGGCTGCCGTCGGGGCGCACGGTGACCATGAGGACGACCTTCGCCTGGTCGATCTGGTCGACGTCGGCCTCCGGAGGGAAAGGACAGTTCCAGTTGCTGCTGCCGATCAGCCCGGGCGGCGCGGAGCGATCCGGCCCTGCGGGGGGCGGGGGCGGGACGGGGGCGCCCGTGCCCTTGCCGCCGACGACGCCTCCGACCTTCGCGTTCGGGTTGAACGTCGGGGTCTTCGCCGTGCCCGCGCCGGCCACCTGGCCGTAGCCGACGCCCTGCCCCTCGCCGCTCGCGATCCCCTGATCGGTCATGTCGAGGACCTCCTCCGGATCCGGCTCCTTCGTCAGGACCTTCGCGGCCTCGGCGGCGGCCGGGGGCGGCTCGTACGGGTCGTCCTTGGGCGGCGGGGTGTTCGCCTGGGGAGGCGGCGCGACCTTGGGGACGGGCTCGGGCTCGGGCGCCGGCGGCGGCGGCTCGGGCTCCGGCGGCTTGGGCGCCTCGACCTTCGGCGGCGGGATGTCGATCTCGTAGATCGCCCAGAGGTAGTCGTGGATGCCGGTGCGCATCTCCTCGACCACGTGCCGCATGTCGCGCAGCGACCCCGAGACGATGGCCCGGGCCGAGGCCGCGCCGTGGCTCGTGAGCGCCAGCGTGACCCCGAGGAAGGCGCCCACGCGCGACGCGCGGTCGCCGAGGGCGAGCACCGCGGCGAGCGGGTCCGCGCCGCGCCGGCGATCGCCGGCGCGGGCAGGCGCCGGCGAGGCGAGGGGGGTCGAGGGATCGAGGGCGCCCCCGGGCTCAGCGTCGCCGCGCTCGCCTCGGCGGCGCCCGTCGTGGACCGCCCCCGCGGCGCGATCGCTCGTGACCTGGCTCATAAGCTCTCGCTCGGCGCGCTCACGGCGCGGGGCTCGGGGTTGCGGGCGCGGGGGCTGCCGGGGGAGGCGCGGCGGGGGATCCCGGCGCCGTACCCGGGGCCGCGCCGGCCTCGGGCGCGATCGGCGTCACGCCGAACGCGATCTTGGAGACGCCGGCCTGCTTCAGCAGATCGAGCGCGCGGATCACCCGGCCGTGCGGGACCGTCGTGTCGGCGCGGATCACGGCGCGGAGCTCCGGGTTCTTCGCCTGGGCCTCGCGCGCGATCGGCAGGATGGCGTCCTCGCTCGCGAGCCTCTTGCCGTCGGCGAGCGTGTCGCCGTTCGCGTGCAGCTCGAGCCCGAAGATGAGCTGCACCTCCTGCCCCTGCGCCGCCTTCGGCAGGTCGAGGGGGAGCGACTGCGAGACGATGATCTTCGCCGTCACCATGAAGATGATGAGGAGGACGAGGGTGATGTCGACGAGCGGCGTGACGTTGATGCCGCTGATCATCTCGTCATCATCGTTGCGGCTCATGCCGGCCATCAGCGCTCCTCCTCGCCGCCCGCGCCGCCCTTCTTGTGCTCTTCCTGCCGCGACGCCCTCGCGGCCTTGCCGCGCGGCTGCTCGACGGCGGCGGCGGGCGCGGCCCCGGCGAACGCCGGATCGATCTTGAGGTGCGCGAGCAGGACGCGCGTCAGCGCCTCGGTGTTGGCGAGCGTCGACTTGATCATGCGCTGGAAGAAGTTGTTCGCGGCGACCGCCGGGATGGCGACCGCGAGGCCGACCGCGGTCGCGACGAGCGCCTCGGCGATGCTCGACATGACCGCCTGCGGCGCCATCGCCTGCGACGTGGCCTGCGCCACCGGCGTCTTCGCCGCCTGGCCGAGCGCGTCGAAGGCGCCGACGACGCCGATGACGGTGCCGAACAGCCCGATGAACGGCGCGTTGTTGCCGAGCGTGCCCAGGTAGGCGAGGCGCCGCTCGAGCTTCATGCGCTGGAGCGCCGCGGCGCCGGCCATGGCCTCCTCGGCCGCCTCGGGCCCCTGGTGCGCCACCGCGAGGCCGGCCGCGACGACCGCCGCCTCGGCCGAGGGCGAGGCGTCCATCCGCCGACGCGCCGCCTCGATCGAGTCGTCGAGGGACGTCTTGAGGTCCCGCGCGAGGACGGTGAGATCGTCGCGGAGCGACCAGAAGAACCAGGCGCGCTCCAGGATGATGGCGACCGAGACGACGCTGAGCGCGATCATCAGCCACATGACCCAGGCGGCCCCGAATCCGACCATGATGCGCTGCAGCCACTCGACGAGGTTCATCTTGTTCCTTGGTGCCTTTCCGATGGGGGGTGGGGGGAGCCGCGCTTCGAAGAGCCTCTACGGGTCGACGGTGGGCTGCCCTTCCTCGACTTCGTCCTCCTCCGGAGGAGGGGCGCTGCCCGCCCCCGGCCTGCCGATGGAGGGCCGGGGGGCGGAGGCGTCGACGAGTCGGAAGACTCGCCCAAGGACGGTCGTCGCGTAGCCGCCCTTCGGTAGCACAAACGAGACGACGATTCCGTGCCGTACATCCGGATCGTCCGCTGTTCCCGGCGAGGCGGCGCTCACCGCCGCCTCCCCGGCGGCCGCCCCCCCGGCGGCCGCCTCCGGGGTGGATACCTCGAGGCCGTCCACCTCCAGGCGCAGCGGACGCCGCGTACCTTCTCCGGCGTGGGCGAACGCGTCGAGCCTGCGGGGGTCGCCGATCGCCGCGGTGAGCACCTCGCGCTCCAGCGCGCCCGGGGCGCCCTCGGGCCAGCGCATCTTCCGGCCGAACATCGGGCCGGTCGCCGAGATCGCGAGCGCGGCGGCGCGCGCCTCGGCGTCCGCGAGCTCCGGGCCCTCGAGCGGCACGAGGAACAGCCCGCCGCTGTCGCGCTTCTTGGCGAGATCGCCGGGGAGCACGGCGCTCCAGGTGCCGTCCGCCTCGCGGCGCGCGAGCACCTCGTTGAACCAGAGCGACTGGAGCGCCGAGAAGAGCAGCCGCTGCTCGCGCTTGTCGCGGGGCCCGCGCTCCCGGCCCGCGATCCACGCGAGCGCGCGCTCGGGGTTGTCGCCGTTCCTCCCGAACCGCTGGGGCCCGAACGCGTTCGGCACGCCGGCGCGGCCGATCTCGGCGAGGCGGCGCTCGGCGAGCGGGAGCGCCGCGGGAGCGATGCCCCGGAGCGCGATCCGGAACCGGTTGCCGAGGAGGTGCCCCGGCTTGAGCTTGTTGTCGTGCCGGGCGACCGCGAGGACCTCGATCCCGGGCAGCTCGGCCTTCTCGAGCAGGGGCGCCGGATCCTGCGCGAGGGGGAGCTGGAACGATGCGGTCTGCGTCGTGATCGCGTGCCGGTCCTTCATGCCGGCGAAGCCGGCGCCGCCCGGGTCGGCCCCGAGCGCGAGCGCGATGGCCCGGACCGCGTCGAGCGTGGTGCGCCCCGTCTTGCGGAAGGTCACGAACACGTGCTCGCCGCGGCCGCTCGGCGCGTAGGCGGGGAGCTCCTCGACGATGAAGTCGGCGGGGGAGCTCCGGAGCAGGGCCGTGGGAAGATCGCCTGGCGAGCCCGCGGCGGTGGCGCCGGCGGCGGGCGGGGCGGTGGCTGTCATGGGAGCGCCAGCGTGACCGAAATCGCCCGCTCGTCCAGCGCCAGCAGCGCGCGTCCGGGCCCGCCTCCGCCAGCTGCAGCGAATTGCCCGCCGCGCCGGGGATCGGCTATGGCCAGAGGCTCACCCCGGCCCCGGGCCCGGGCCTCTCCGCGATGCGACCCCCTTCCTCGTCTCACCCCCTCGCGCGCCGGCCCGCCCTGTCCTTCGCGCGCTCGCCGGCCTTCGCCGCGGGCGTCGCGGCGCTCGGCCTCGCGGTCCTCGGGCTACCGAGCCCCCGGGCGGCCGCCGCCGCGCGCGCCGCGTGCCCCGCGGGAATGGCCTCGGTGCGTGGGACGTTCTGCATCGACCGCTTCGAGGCGAGCACCGTCGAGCTGCTCTCCGGCGGCGGAAAGCGCCGGCACTCGCCGTTCGAGCCGGTCGGCAAGCTGAAGGTGAAGGCGGTGAGCCGGCGCGGCGTGAAGCCGCAGGCGTACATCAGCCGGGATCAGGCCGAGGCGGCCTGCAAGCACGCCGGCAAGCGGCTCTGCACGGACGACGAGTGGGTCACCGCGTGCAGGGGCAAGCGCGCCACGGTGTTCCCTTACGGACGCGAGCGGGAGCGCGGCGCCTGCAACGACAGCGGCGTCTCGTCGTTCAACCGCTACTTCGGCCAGGGGGGCGAGGCCCCGCAGTCGGCGTTCACGTGGGCCAACATGAACGACGCCCGCCTGAACCAGCTCCCGGGCACGCTGGCGTCCTCGGGCGCGTTCCGCCGCTGCAAGAGCAGCTTCGGCGTCCACGACATGGTGGGCAACCTGCACGAGTGGACGAGCGCGCCGCGCGGGACCTTCCGCGGCGGCTACTACCTCGACAGCGCCAAGCACGGCGACGGCTGCGAGTACAAGACCACCGCGCACGCGCGCGGGTACCACGACTACTCGACCGGCTTCCGCTGCTGCAAGTGACGCGGCGCGGGCCGCGCGCTGCGCCCCAGGCTACTTGGGGATGGGGGGGCGTCCGCCGCCCGCGCTGCCGGACATGGGCCCCTGCACCGTCGTGCACTCCTCGTCGCCGGTGTCGACCGTGGTGACGTCGTAGCAGCAGAGCTCGCCGTCGAAATCCGCCTCGCTGTCGATGGACTCGATGGCGCTCACGCAGCCTGGGTTCTCGAAGAACACGCGCGCCTCGTGGCTCGACGGGCACGCCCCTTCGAGCGCGGTCCAGTGAAAGCAGGCCCGCTTGCCGCAGCCGGCGGAGCCGGCGACGAGGAGGGCGGGGGCGACGAGCGCGACGAACAGCGGGCGAGGGCGGGCGATGCTCATGGCGATCTCCTCATGCGGCGCCCGCGCACCGGCGCGGAGGCCTCGGCGATCAGAGCTCGTGCGGCATCAGATCGCGCGGGCTCCGGAAGTACTGCAGCGGCGAGTAGGCGAGCAGGTTCGAGACGCGGGACGTGTAGATGCAGGCGTACTCCTCGACCTGATCGCCGAAGCTGGACGTCTCGTTCGCCTCCTTGAGCAGCGAGCCCCAGTAGGGGTGGAAGCGGCGGGCGATCTCGCGCTCCAGCTTGCCGACCTCCGCGTCGACGGCCCGGAGCTGGCCGCGGATGCGCTCGACCGCGCGCTTGGTGCGGCCCCGCTCGGCCTCGTAGAACGACGTCGCGTAGTCGATCTGGACGTGCTCGCCGTTCGCCTCCGCGAGCAGCGGCGCTCCGCCCCCGTTGGTCGCGCCGTTCCTCTTCTGCTGCTCCTCTTCGATCTTGCGGGTGAGGTCCTTGTAGCGCTGCTGGTAGAAGCGCAGCTGGTCCTCGAGCTCCTCGCGGCGCCCCTCGAGCAGGGCGCTCTCCATGTGCTCGCGGCGGCAGGACTCGTGGGCGGCGACCTCCGCCTCCATCTCCTGGATGATCATCGCCGTGCGCCACGCGCTCTCCTTCTTGGAGCGGAGGATGTCGCCGTAGATGTGATCGCCGACGTAGAGGACCCGGTCGCCGGAGATGTTCAGGAACTTCTCGAAGTCGTTGAGGTTGCCGCCCTCGTAGATGGCGCCGCGCTCGAGCGGGGCCGTGGCGGGGCGGGGCTCGGCGCCGTCGCGGATGAGGAGCGGGCGGCGCTCCTGGAAGAACGCCGGCTTCTGCGCGGCGACGACGATGACGTCGAAGTAGTGCCGGAAGCTCGGGTACTCCGGCATCGCGTCCCCGAGCAGGTACGTCATCATCTTCTCGGTGAACGGCCAGCGGGAGTTCGTGAGCAAGAAGAGCTTCTTGCCCGCCGAGCGGAACTTGTGGAGCGTCTGCGCCAGGCACGGGTCGCGCTCGACGAAGCGCGGCAGGTCGGACAGGACGACGTCGAGGATCGTGCCGTCCCGGTGCGCCTCGTCGATGCACTCGCGGATGTCGGTGAACAGCCGCGCGTAGTCGAGCGCGACGCCGCGCTCCTCGAGGGCATCGACGATGCCGGCGTAGAGCGTGGCCTCGCTCAGCGCGTAGAGCGTGTCGATCCAGTGGTAGCGGGCGGTGTTCGGCCGGATCTTGCGGTGCTGGTAGAGCGATCGGAGCTCGTCCTTCGTGAGCTCCCGGAGGCCGTGGTACCCGCGCTGGACCACCTTGAACCGGTCCATCTTGAGCACGTGGCCGAAGCGCTTGTCGATCAGCAAGCCGCGGATCGGGAAGTGGATCGGGTAGCGGAGGCGCCGCAGGATCTCCTCGGGGTAGCCTCGCGCGGCGAGCTTCGTGACGGTCCCCTGGATCGAGAGGTTGTCCATCTCGGTCTGGTTGTAGATCGCCAGGGTGTAGTCCATGTCGAAGCCGACCCAGTCGATCCCCGCAAGCTTGAGGTTGCGGTTGACGAAGACGCGCCGGGTCCGTGGGATGCGCGTGGGCTCGGTCTGGGGATAGAGCCCTCCGAGGGGGAGCTCGAGCTGCTCGAAGAACACAGTGGGTCGACTATGGTATCCCACCCGGAGGGGCGTACAAAGCGCGCCTCGGCGACGAACGCGCGCCTCGGCCTGCGCGGGGGTCTCGCGCGGCGCTGCGTAGCGTCACGTACGGCTACGTACGGTTACGTACGGTTACGTACGGTTACGTACGGTTGCGCGGCGCGCGTGTGACCCGAGCGACATGCCCCCCGGGCCGTCCGCCCCGCCGCCGTCGGCCCGTCGATCGAGCGCGCAGGGAGCCGTCGCCCCCGAGCAGCCTTCCGCCCGCGGCGCGCGCCGCGCTCCCGGGTGCGCCGCGCCGAGCAACTGCGCTATGGTGCCGCCCGTCCGTCCCGTCGTGTGCGATCGAGGAGACGGCTCCTCCTCCGTCACCGACGGGGTCCTTGCCCGATGCTTTTTGCAGCGTCCCAGCCGATCTCCCGCAAGCCCCCCGTCCAGCGCGCCACCTCGTGGTGGCTCAGCATGCTGCGCCGCCGCGCGGAGCGGATGTACGACGAAGAGCTCGACCTCTCCCGGCCGATCCCGTGGGAGAGCGAGGGAGAGCGCCAGGCCGCGATCGCCTTCTTCAACGCCGCGTTCCGCGCCGAGGAGTCCGGCCTCATGCAGGCGCATGCGCTGGCCGACGAGGTGAGCGGCTGGGACCCCGAGCTCGGCGAGTGCCTGCGGCTCTACGGCGACGAGGAGGGGTGGCACCGCGAGCTGCTCACGAAGTTCCTCGCGTACATCGGCGGCGAGGTCCGGCCCATGGGCCGCGTCACCGGCACCTTTTATCGCCTGTACGGCCGCGCGAAGCGGGTGGAGACGATCGTGCTCACGAACCTCATGTTCGAGACCATCGGCTCGACGACCTACCGCCTCGCGCTGCGGGAAGCCCGGTACCCGGCGGTGCGCCAGATGCTGACGATCCTGACGCGCGACGAGTCGTTCCACGTCCCGCTCAACGTCCACTTCCTGCGCGAGGCCCTGAAGCGCAGCCCGGCCTCGATGCGGATCAGGCTCCGCGCCATCTACACGACCCTCTTCGCGGCGCTGCTCGGGTCGGCGGCCGCGAGCCGCCGGCGCGCGCTCGCCTTCGACAGGATCCCTTTCCAAGTGCTCGCCAGCGCCTACGCCGAGCACCTCGGGCGGCTCTTCGTCCACGAGAGCGACCTCGACTTCGCCCCGCCGGAGCTGCTCCTGCGCCTGTTCGGGCACAGCCGGCGCGCGCTCGCGTCGTCCGAGGACCCGTCGGCCGTCAGCGTGCTCTCGGCCGAAGCGGCGGTCGATCGCGAGCGCGTCGTCGTGACGGCGCTCGGGGACGCGTGTCGCCCCCGTGGGCCTCGCGAGCCGTGGGAGGCGCCGCCGAGCGCCCCCGCCGTGGCGCGGGGCGCGGGAGCTGACATGGCGTGAATATCGCGCAAACCCCGCACAAAACCCGCGCAAAACCCGCGTGCTTGGCGCGCGCACGGCGCGGAGCGGTCGTCGCGGCGCGCACGGCGAGCTTCTCTCCGGGGCATTGTAAGCAGTACACTTGAAGCTCCGGCGTCGTGGGGTCCGCGTGGGGCGGGCGACCACGGCGTGGCGGGGCGTCGATGGCAGGCAAAGAGCAGCGCCGGAGCGGCCCAGAGAGCAGCCCCGGCACGAGGAGCAGCGAGTCCGCGGAGCGCGCGCTCCCGCCGCAGGCGCCGGTCGCGCGGCCATGGGCGCCCGCCCATCAGGAGGGGGAGGCGGGCGCGGTCGCGCAGATGCGGCACGAGATCCGGGCGTTGCTCGGCGGGATCGTCGGGTTCAGCAGCCTCTTGCTCGACAGCGAGCTCGACCCGGAGCAGCGCGCCTGGGCGCGGCGCATCCGGAGCAGCGGCGACGCGGTGCTCTCGATGGTCGACGATCTCATCTCGCTCGGCCAGCCGGACGGCCGCGGGCTGCCCGTCGATCACGCCGACTTCGATCTGCGCCGGGTGATCGAGGACGCCGCGGAGCTGCTCGGCGATCGCGCGCATGACGAGGGGACCGAGCTCGTGCTCGACGTCGAGCCGGACGTGCCGGCGGCGGTGCGCGGCGACGCCGCGCGGCTGCGGCAGATCCTGCTGAACGTCGTGGCGACCGCGATCGGCGCGGCGCCCCGAGGCGAGGTGCTGGTGCGCGCCGCGCTGGACGCGGCCCGCAACGACGAGGCGAAGGGCAGGCTCGACGGCGCGCCCGAGCGAGCGCGCGCGCGGGTGCGCTTCGACGTGCGCCTCGCGGGCGGCGCAGGGCGCGCGGACGGCGCGGCGGCGCCGGGGGCAGCGGGCGCGCCGGGCGCGGGAGCGCGGCCTGCGTCCGGGCGGGACCTCGGCGTGGCGTCCAGCATGGCCGTCGCGAAGCGCCTGGTCGTCGCGATGGGCGGCGAGCTCTGCGAGCCCGCGGACATCGATGCGCGCCGGCATGGGATCTCGTTCGCGCTGCCGTTCGAGCGGCGCGCGCGCGGCGCGGAGCGCGCGCTCATCCCGCGCATCGACCTGCCCGGAAAGCGGGTGCTCGTGGTCGACGACAGCGGCTCGGTGCGTCAGGTGGTGCGAAAGCTGAGCGAGGAGCTCGGGCTCGCGTGCCGCACCTCGGGCAGCGGCGCCGCCGCCCTGGCAGCGCTGCGCGAGGCGGCGGACGCCGGCGCCGCCTACGACATGGTGCTGATCGACCTCGAGCTGGCCGATCTCGACGGCCTGATGCTGCTCCAGCGCATCAGGGCGGACCCCGCGATCGCGCCCGTTCGCGTCGGCCTCATGACCTACGTCGGCAGGGAGGCGCCCAGCCGCGCCGAGGTCGACTCCGTGCTCATCAAGCCGATCCGGCGCGCGCAGCTGCACTCGAGCCTGCGGCTGCTCGCAGGGCTGCCGCCGGAGCACATGTCCGCCGGGGCGCGCGCGCACCCGCCGAGGTCGGCGCGAGCGACGGCCTCATCGAAGCCGCCGAGGCAGGACGAGGCGGACCGCGGGCGCCGGCCCCCCGGCGCGGCGTCGCGGTCCGGCGCGTACGAGGCCGCCCGTCCGGACGGCGCGCCGCCGAGCGTGGAGCTCGCTCCGCCGACCCTGGTCACGCCCTCGCCCCCGTCGACGTCGAAGCGCGGCCAGCCCGCCTCCTCGCTGCCGCGGGGCGGGCTGCGCGCCGTCGAGCCCGACGTCGTCACCGAGATGATCGAGCTCTTCCTCACGGAGGCCCCGACCCGGGTGGCCTCGATGCGCGAGGCCGCGGCGCAGGGCGCGCTCGGCGAGCTCGAGCGGCTCGCCTGGGCGCTCTACGAGAGCGCCGACGCGCTCGCGGCCTCCAGCCTGAAGGAGCTCTGCGCCCGGCTCGATCGCGAGGCGCGCGCGGGGACGCTCGAGAGCGCGACGGAGGCGGTCCGGGCCATCGGCCGGGAGGTCGAGCGCGTGCAGTCGTCGCTCGCCGCGGAGCTCAAGAAGCGGGGGTTCCGGTGAGCCGGGGGGCCCTTCCGTTCAGGTGAAGCCGACGAGCCTCGAGCTCATCTCCCAGAGCCGCGAGGCCGCCTCCGCGTCGGTCGCCATTCCCTTGAGAGGCCTCGCCCTGGTCCGCTCGAAGAAGGCGGGGCTCCCGGCGGGCGCCGTGTCGGCCAGGATCGCGAGCAGGTTCGCGGCCGCCTGCGCCGGCGTCGCGCCCACGACGTCGATCAGCGCCTTGAGGACGCGCGAGGTCCCCTCGAACAGCCCTGAGCGCACGAGGCCAGGGTAGTAGCAGAGCACCTGGGCTCCTGTGCCCGAGAGCCGCTCCGCGAGGCGGCGCGCCGCGAGTACGAGCGCGAGCTTCGACCGCGCGGAGGCGGAGAGGAACGAATACGAGCGCTTCGACATGAGATCATCGAAGTCGAGCCGGATGCTGTCCACCGGCGCGACCATGTTGACAACGCGCGCGTCGCGCGCGGCCTTGAGCCGGTCGAGCAGCAGGTTCGACAGCAGGAAATGCGACAGGTAGTTCACCTGGAACGTCATCTCGAGGCCGTCGGCCGACTCCGCGCGTTCGCGCAGGAACACGCCCGCGTTGTTCACGAGCAGGTGAACGACCCCGCACCGGTCGGCCACCTGGCGGGCCGCCGCGCGCACGGACGCGAGCCGGCCGAGGTCACACTCGATGAGGTGGACCTCGCCGAGCACCTTCAGCGCGGCGAGCTTCCTCGCGCCGTCGGAGCCGGTCCGGCGACAGAGCACGGTCACCCGGGCGCCCTGCCGCGCCAGCGCGGATGCCGTCGCGAGCCCGATCCCCGAGGTGCCCCCCGTGATCACGGCGACTTTCCCCCTCATGCTCCCCGCACCCCCCATCCCCCGTCTCCTCGTCCATCTCATCGCCTGCGGCGTGCCGGTCCCGACGCTCCGCGAGCTCGTCGGGACAGAGGCACGGGCGGACGGACGTCGATGCGCCGGCGGGCGTGCTGCCCGCCGAGGACCCGAAATAGGAAGAGTCGTCGCCCCCGCCCGCGACACAGGTACGACCGTGCGTGCATCACGTCAAGAAAGCTTTGCGCAATGCAGCACAGTGGCAGAGAAAACCATGTTCCAGGTTTTCTGATGCAGGAAGTCGATCTGTCCGCGTCACAGCCGTGCGCGTGGGCGGCGCCCGGGAAGCGCCTGGCGAGGAGCGTCAGGGGGCGGGCGTCTCCTCGGCGGGCGTCTCCTCGAAGACGCGCAGGCCGTACTTCTCGAGACACCAGAGCACGCCGATGATCAAGCTCCGCTTGTCGTCCACGAACGACGGCTTCTTCCCCTCGAAGCAGTGGCCCGCGAGCTGGAAGCCCCAGCCGGTCGCGAACATCGCGGCCGCGAGCGGGAGGCCGATGAGCGTCGCGCCCACGGGGAAGCTCGCGACGATCAGCGGTATGCCGACCTGGTGACACGCCTGGTTGCGTGGATCCTGGTGGTCTTCCTTGTACCGGCGGAGCACCTGTGTCCATTCGGCGTTGAGACGGAGCATCCGACCTCCTTACCATGCGGACGCCCCGCGCGGCGCCCCCGGGTCTTCGACGAAAGCGCGCGTGGGTGGGTGGGTGGTGCGGACATGCGGAGAGCGCCAGGCTGCGCGCGCGTTCGCCACCCGCGCGCGCTTTCGTCGAAGACCGGGGCGCCGCCGCTTCCCGGTTGCCGTTGGGAGGAATGAGGCGTAGTTGGGCAGTGTGAGCGGTTACAGGACCGGCCGCATGGCGACGACCGCGCCGCTGTCCATCAAGACAGGGGAGCTCCTCCAGGGCGCGCGCTCGGAGAAGCGGCGTGTGCTCCTGCTCGTCTATCATCATGACGGCGTCGAGATGGCCCCGATGAGCCCCGGCGTCGGCGTCGTCGTCGGCAGGGAGGCCCCGGCCGACGTGGTGATCCGGGACAGGAGCATCTCGCGGCGGCACGCGCGCTTCACGCTCGTGGGCGGCGAGGTCGTGGTGGAGGACCTCGGCTCGCGCAACGGGACGCGCATTTCAGGGCAGCGGGTCGAGAGCGGCGTGGTCAAGGCCGGGGACGAGGTGCTGCTCGGCGGCATCGTCGCGTCGGTCCACGTGCTCTCCGGGGGCGAGATGCCCCCGTTCGGCCTGGAGGGCTCCGACGCGCTCCGCTTCGCGCTCCAGGCCGAGATCGTGCGGTCCAGGTTCTTCGGCCGCAAGTTCGCGCTCGTCGTGGTCCGCTCGCTCGGCGCGCAGGCGAGCCACCTCCGCCACTGGGGGCTCCGCGTGCGCGAGGCGCTGAGGCCCGTCGATCGCGTCGCCTTCTACAGCGCCGACACCCTCGAGATCCTGCTCCCCGAGGTCACCCCCGAGCTCGCCGAGGAGCTCGCGAAGGCGATCGTCGCGCGCCGCGAGGGCGAGCCCGTGCTGGTCGCGGGGGTCGCCGTGTCCCCCGACGCCGCGACGTCCATCGACAAGCTCATCGAGGTCAGCCACGAGGCGTCGCGGAGCGCCGCCCCCGCCGAGCCCGTGCGCCTCGCGCCCCCGGAGGGCGCGCTGGTCTACGTCACGCCGAAGGTCGACAGCACCCGGTCGCCCGACGAGGCGTGCCCGCCGGGCGCGCCGCCGGAGAGCCAGTGGGAGGCCGACGGCCACCTCCTCGCGACCAAGAGCCCGCTCATGCGATCGCTCGTCGAGGTGGCGCTGCGGGCCGCGCGCTCCTCGATCCCCGTGCTCCTGCGCGGCGAGACCGGGACGGGCAAGGAGGTCCTCGCCAGGTTCATCCACGACGGCAGCCCGCGCCGCGGCGAGCCGCTCATCTGCGTGAATTGCGGGGCGATCCCGGCGCTGCTCGTCGAGAGCACCCTCTTCGGCCACGAGCGCGGCGCCTTCACCGGGGCGAGCCAGCAGCACAAGGGCGTGTTCGAGGCGGCCGCCGGCGGCACGGTCCTGCTCGACGAGATCGGCGAGCTGCCCGCGGCAGCGCAGGCCGCGCTCCTGCGCGTGCTCGAGACCAAGCGGGTGACGCGCGTCGGCGCGACCAAGGAGCTGGAGGTCGACGTCCGCGTGATCGCGGCGACGCACCGCGACCTCGACGCGATGTGCGACGCGGGCACGTTCCGGCTCGATCTGCTCTACCGGCTGAACGCGATGACGCTGAACATCCCGCCGCTCCGCGCGCGCCGCGACGACATCGCGACGCTCGCGGCGGGCTTCCTGGCGCAGGCGAACTCGGCGAACATCAGCAGGGTCCAGTCGCTCGCGCCCGAGGCGCTGGCCCTCCTGAAGTGCTACTCGTGGCCCGGCAACGTGCGTGAGCTCCGGAACGCGATCGAGCGGGCGGTGGTGATCGCGGAGGGCGACGCGATCATGGCGCGCGATCTCCCGGAGCGCATCCGCCTGGCGGTGACCTCTCCCAGCTCGCCGCCCACGCCCTCTCGCGCCGTCGACGTCTCGCGCGCGTCCGAGCCCGGCGTCGCGCCGGCCCTCTCCCAGCGCGCGTCCGAGCCGCTCCCCCCGCGCGCGTCCGAGCCGGGGCAGGCGGCGACCCCCGCGGTCGGCCTCAAGACGCGCCTGGAGCAGATCGAGGCCGAGCTCCTGCTCGAGGCGCTGCGCGCGTCCGACTGGAACCAGACGGAGGCGGCGCGTCGCCTCGAGCTGCCGCTGCGGACGCTCCAGCACAAGATCAAGGTCTACGGCATCAAGAAGCTCGGGTACGGCGTCGCTCGCTAGGTCCGCCCGCCGCCCGCCCGGAGCCCGGCCAGCGGGATGGCCGGACTCCGGCGCCGCTCTCGTCGTTTGCCGAGATCACTGGGAGAACCCTTCCAGCATGTAGTGCGCCTCGATCCGCTTGAGCGCGAGCACCATCGCGGCGAGCCGCATCGGCAGGCGCTTGCCCAGGACGAGCCCGGTCGAGTCGTGATCTTCCGAGCGGCGCGGCCGGTCCTCCGCGATGTCGCAGATCAGGCGGTAGTTGCTCTTGATGGCGCGCTCCAGCCGCGCGTTCACCTCGCCCTCGGTCCAGTGCTCCATGCGCTTGTTCTGGATCCACTCGTAATAGGAGACGGTCACGCCCCCCGCGTTGCCGATGATGTCGGGGATGACGCTGATGCCGCGCTCCGCGAGCACCTTGTCGCCCTCGGTCGTTGTCGGGCGGTTGGCGCCCTCGGCCACGAGCTTCGCCTTCAGCCGCTCGGCCACCTCGCCGGTGATGGCGTCGCCGAGCGCGGCCGGGATGCAGATGTCCGCCTCCACGCTCCAGAAATCGTCCCGCGCGATCGCCTCGGCGCCGCTGTAGCCGGCGACCGACCGCCGGAGGTTCTGCGGGTTCTCGTTGACGTGCGCCATCAGCGCGCCGACGTCGATGCCGTCCGGGTCGTGGATCGCGCCGTCGGCGTCCTGCACGGCGACGCACCGCGCGCCCATCCGGCACAGGATCTCGGCGACGGCGGAGCCGACGTTGCCGAAGCCCTGCACGATGAAGCGCGCCCCCGCGAGGGGGACGCCGCGCTGCGCGTACCACTCCTCGATGCAGTACGCGAGCCCCTGCCCGGTCGCCTTGACGCGCCCCTCGGAGCCGCCGATGCGCACGTCCTTGCCCGTGACGACGCCGCGGTGGTTCACCCGCTCGCGCTCGCCGTCGCTGTACTGGCGCAGGAGCCACGCCATCACCTCGGCGTTCGTGCCCACGTCGGGCGCGGGGATGTCCACGTTGGGCCCGACGAGCTGCTTCAGCCGGTACATGTACCGGAGCGAGATCGCCTCGAGCTCCTCCTTGCTGTGCTCGCGCGGGTCCATGCGAATACCCCCCTTGGCGCCGCCGAACGGGACATCGGCGATGGCCGTCTTCCAGGTCATCTCGGCGGCGAGCGCGTTGAACAGGTCGAGCGACACGGCCTTGTGGAAGCGCAGCCCGCCCTTGTAAGGCCCTCGCGCCTGGTTGTGCTGGACCCGATAGGCCTTGAAGCGCACGAACGCGCCGGGCTGGATGCGGTAAAGGCCCTGATCGGCGAGGCGGATCGTCCCGTCCTGCACGTGGATCGAGCCGCTCCGGAGCGCCTCGGGGCGGAGGATGAGCTTGCCGTTGAAGAGCGGGGTGATCGCGGCCCGGTTCGGGATCACCGACGCAGGGAGCCGCTCGTAGGCCGCGGCCGCCTCTCCGCGGAAGGGGACGAGGCGGTCCTGGAGCTGCGTGGTGATGTAGAAGATGTGCTCGTAGTCGGGCTGCTCGAGCTCCAGCCGGATGCGGGGAGCCAGGCCGATGAGGTCCGCGGCGGTGTGAAACACCACGATGGATTCGCCGAAGATGTTGGTCTCCGGTTCGCGCTCGAGGAGGGGGGCGTCTTCCATCGCCGTATGCTGCCTCGACCGCGCGGCGGGGGTCCAACGTTTCGCGGGCCCCGCGCGCCGCCCGGGCGCCGCGTCGCGCGGAACGCCGAGGAAACCTGGAAAGCCCCACGCGCACGCGGCTGGCGACACGCGGCGCGGCGGCCTTCGATCCGGCACAGGGCGAGAGGAGCAACGAGGCGAGCGCTTCAGGAGACGCGCGCTCCACGGAGGGCGCCCTCTCTCGAGAGGCCGGTCGACGGACGGGCCGCCCGCCTCGCGGGGAGCTCGTGGGGCTCTCCCCGCAGGTTCGGGCGGACCCTCGTACCGATTCACCACGGCTCGCGGCGGCCGCGTGGCCGTCGCGCCCGGGGAACGACGTCAGGGAAAGAGCGATCCAGGGACACCGCCGCCGCCGCAGCACCCCGCGCCGCCGAAGCCGCCCATGCCCGGGAACCCGCCGAACCCGCCGTACCCGCCGGGGAAGCCGGAGCCGCCGTACGGATAGCCGCCCATGCCGAGCGGCCACCCGAAGCCGCCCATGCCCGGGAAGCCGCCGAGGCCGGGGATCCCGCCCGTCTGCCCGAACGGGCCGCCGGGCCCCTGCCCGACCTGGCCGACGGGGCCGCCGGGGCCCTGGAGCGGGCCGCCGCCCTTGATGGGGCCCTGTCCGATGTCGCCGGGGCCCTGGAGCGGGCCACCGGGGCCCTGCCCGACGCCGCCAAGGCCGCCCTTGATGGGGCCCTGTCCGATGTCGCCGGGGCCCTGGAGCGGGCCACCGGGGCCGCCGATGCCGCCCTTGATGGGTCCCTGCCCGACGCCGCCGGGGCCCTGGAGCGGGCCACCCTTGAAGGGGCCCTGTCCGATGTCGCCGGGGCCCTGGAGCGGGCCACCGGGGCCGCCGATGCCGCCCTTAAAGGGGCCCTGTCCGATGCCGCCGGGGCCCTGGAGCGGGCCACCGGGGCCGCCGATGCCGCCCTTGATGGGTCCCTGGCCGATATCGGTCTTGCCCGGCACCCCGGGCGCGCCGATCAGGCCGCCGCCCCGCGTCTCCTCGTCCGTCGCTTCCTCGCCCTCCAACGCCTGCTCACTCGACGCCACGTCGACGTCAGCCTGGTCCAAGTCGGCCTCTTGCGGAGCCACCGCGTCGACTGCGCACCCGGTCATCAACACAGAAAAGAGCATCGCCGCGTGCGCCATCTTCATATCGATTGAGCGAACCATCCGTCCTCCTTCCATGCCCTGCTACGGCCCTCGGGCCCGCGCCGGCATGTTGAACGGCGTGGAGAGCAGGCTGCGTGCCTGACTCCTCGTGTGCAGAGCCTGCCGCGTCGGCGACGGCGAAAGTGCATTGTCTGAATCCGCGCCGGGTGAGCGTTCTGCCCCGTTTCATCGCGCCGGGGAGCCGCCGCGCCGGCGCCGCCTCGCAGCGCCGATGTGGGAGCCTTCGAGCGCTGGAGAAAGGCAAATGTCGACGTCCATCGCAGGGCGCTCCGCGCGCCGCGCGCGGCGGGACGGCATGAGACGGGGGGAGGACGACCCGACTTGCGGCTTTATCGCGCTCGGCAAGCCGCATTTCCGAAGACCTGGTGGATCCCTGCAATCAGGGGCTGCGGCGACTCGACATCTGCGCTCGTCGGCGGCGATGTTCTCATCGCTTGCGGCCATCTGGTCACGCCGTGCGCAGCGCACTTCGGCCGACAAGGGCCCTGCGCGGCGCTCCTCGTGCGGCAACCTCGCCGTCGTCGCGCGGGTGTGCCGCGCTCTGCGCCGCGCCGCGCGTCACCCCGTCGTCCGGAACGACGGCGCGGTCGCCGCCTTCAGCCGCGGACGGCGGGCCGGCGATGCAGCGGGAGCGGCCGCCCTCGCGGGGCGTCCCCCGCGCCGCGTTCTCCCGGTTCAACGTGGTTGACAGAAGACGTCTGACCCACACGCTCGGCCGCGCGCGAGCCTCGGTGTCAGCGAGGTTCGCGCGCCCACGCCCGGGAGACCCGGCGCGGCGCAGCCGTCCGTGGCGCTGCAGCGAAGGGAAAGCCGGCGCGATCACGGCTCCTTTGCCTGGCAGGAGCGCATCTCCCGTTGTAGGATTCATTACGCTAAAGGAGCTCGCGCAGCGCCGCACAGGCGCACAGGCGCACAGGCGGCGACCTCGTCACCCTGGCGCGGGCTCCTCGACGATCTCGGGCGCTCGGGGCGCCTGTTCATGGAAGCTACGCGCGGTCTCCGCGCTGCTGCGGGAGCTCTGGAGAGCTGTTCGCCCGAGGAGCGGGGGCCCGCGGCGCGCGAGGCAGCGCTTTCCAAGGAGGGGATTGCATGCGCTTCTGCGCGACGCGCGCGGGTTCATCTTGCCTGGCCGCCTGCATCGCGGCCCTCTTGCCGCTCGTCGCGGCGTGCAGCGACGCCTCGGGGAGCTCCGGCGCCCCGCTCGCATGCGAGGGCGTCGCGCCGCGCGCGCCGAGCTGCGCGCCCGGGCACGTCCTCGGCCCCGCGGAGGCGTGCATGCCGGTGGGCATCCAGGGGTGCGCCGAGCTGTTCGTGGAGGACGACGGACTCTGCCATCCATCGATGGCGAAATGCCCTGCGGGGACGATACCGAAGTTCGATGAGGGCTGTATTCCCGCTGGCATCCCCCGCTGCGCTCCGGCGCTCGCGGGCGACGACGGGCTCTGCAGGCCGGCCATGGCGAGGTGCCCGACAGGCACGTTCGCGACGCCGGAAGCGGGGTGTGTGCCGGTCGACGGCCCCGTCGGCTGCGGGCGCGGGCCGTGGGGGAGCGTCCCGCGCGTGTCCGGGAACGTCTATGTGGATCCGAGCTACTCCGGCGCGGACGGCGACGGATCCGAGGCGAGGCCGGTCACGACGATCGAGGCGGCGCTGGGGCTCGTCGCCGACGGCGGGACGATCGCGCTCGCGGCGGGGACCTACGACGAGCCGGTCGTCATCACGAAGCCGCTCGAGATCGCCGGCCCGTGCGCCTCGCGCGTGCGGATCCGCGGGGTCAGCTCGGCCGTGAGTCCTCCGGCGATCGTGGCCGTGGTCGACGCAGGGGAGGTGACGCTCCGGGGGATCGAGATCGGCGGAGACGGCGCCGGCGTCGTGGCGACCGGCGCGAGCGCCGTGACGCTCGAGCGCGTTCACGTCAAGGGCGCCATGCATGCCGGCGTCCAGTCCGGCGACGGCGCCCGCCTCTCGGTGGCGCGGAGCTGGATCGAGGGGACGCGCGACGGCAGCGCAGGAACCGGCATCGGCGCCCTTGCGGACGCCGGCGGCGTGCTCCTCGTGAAGGAGAGCGCCGTGACGGGCAACCGCGCGGCCGGCGTGGCGGCGCTCCGGGCGGGCGCCACGGCGTCCGTGGTGGGCAGCCTCGTCGAGGGGACCGTGTCGTCGGGGCGCTACCCGGCGGACGGCCAGGGGATCGTCGTGCAGGACGGCGCCGAGGCGTCGATCGAGAGCACGGCTGTCGTCGGTAACCAGCTGTCCGGGATCCTCGTGGCGGCCAGCGCGTCCGCGACCCTCTCCGGCGTCCTCGTCGAGGGGACGAGCCCCGGGAGCTCCGACCCGCCTTACGGCGTCGGCGTGTACGCGGCGCGGCAAGCGCGCGTCGCCATCGACTCGAGCGTGGTCCTCGGCAACACCGAGATCGGCGTCGCCGTCATCGGCGAGGGCAGCGCGGCGACGATGACGCGGAGCCTGGTGCAGGGCACGGTGGCGGCCCCGACCGGGTCGTTGCTCGGCGGATTCGGCGTCGCCGTCGCCCGCGGCGCGGTGATGCGCCTTCACGACAGCGCTGTCGTCCGGAACCGCGGCACCGGGGTTCACGTCGGCGACTCGTCCGCCGAGCTGATCGCCGGCGGCAACCTCATCGAAGGCACCATCGCCGAAGGCGGCTGGGGGGACGGCGCCGGGCTGACCGTGACGGAGGGCCGGGTGACGCTCGTGTCGAATGCCATTCGCAGCAACGAGGGCACCGGCCTGCTCGTGGGATATGACGGGTCCGAGGCGACCGTGACAGGCAACCTCGTCGAGGGGCATGTCGCGCCGGACCGCCGCGCGCCGGTGGGGCAGGGGATCGTCATCTACCGGGGCGCCACCGCCGTGCTCGCGGGCAATGTCGTGAGCGGCAACCGCTCCGTCGGCGTCTTCGCCGGCACGGAGATCCTCGGCAGCAAGGTCGAGATCATCGGGAGCCTGATCGACGGCACCTCGGGCGGCGAATCAGACGACGACGACGACGGCGGCGACGACGACGGCGGCGATGACGACGACGACGGCGGCGACGACAGCACGGGCATCGGCGTCGCCGCCGCGGGGTACGAGATCCGGCTCGCTTCGTCCCTCGTCCGCGGGAGCCGCACGGCCGGCGTGGTGCTGTTCGGCTCCGAGGCGGAGATCTCGCAGACGGTCGTCGACGGGGTGACGGGTGATCCCCGCGCCGCACAGGGCAGGCGGCGCGACGAGCTCGTCGCCGACGGCGTCCTCGCGCTCGCCGGCTCCACCGTCGCGCTCGATGACGTGCGGGTGGAAGGCTGTGCGCGCGCCGGCATCCTGTACGACCGGAGCACGGGCCGCCTCTCCCGGGTTCGCGCCCTGGACAACCGCTTCGGGCTGGTCGTGCAGGGCTCGCCCGAGCCTCAGCTGAAGGTGGGTAAGGAGAGCGCGTTCCTCGAGAGCTGCACCGCCGGCGAGCTCTTCGGCAGCGAGCTCCGCGTGCCAGCGTCCGCTCCCCCGCTCCCATGAGGCGCGCTCGCGGCCGCCCGCCTGGCGCCCGCGCCCGTGCGCGAAACAATGATGACATCGAAGGGAGCCTTTCCTGATACGTGGTGCTCACGGCCACGGCGGAGAGGACCAGCCCATCAGGCGTCGAATGGCGGCCCGCACTACAACGCTGACCGCACCCGACGCTCCGCCCGCGTCCGCCCCTGACGCGGCCTTCCCTCTCTGTCCGCCCAGGGGGTGTCCGCGCCCGTCCTGGGAGCGTGCTCCCCCCTGTTCATCGGCGCGAAATTGGAAATTTCTGGTCTTGTAATCGCCCGCGGACGTCTGTATAGACGTGCCCCGGACGCGCGTGGACCGCAGCGCACCTCAGGTGCCTGAACCGACGCAGTCTGTGACTGTTTACTTTCTTGCAGCTGTCAAAGAAAATAACAGTGCAAGTGCTTAAGCCATCATTCCTCATGACGCGTGATGACACCATGAGCACCATGAGACGGAGTTGCTGCTGCGAGACATGACGCACCACGACATCTCCCTTGAAAACGCGCCTGAGTAAGCGGCGCGAGAACTTGACAGCGACCTCGAATCCCCGTTGACACTGCTGTGCGAAAACGGCTACAGTGCCGACGCCTGGATGCTGGTATGGCGCACTGCGTCGCGGTGTCGAATTCTGGCGAGCCGCTCTGCCGCGTGGTGGCTTCCAGGGAGATTGAGGAGTGGGAGAGGGACGGTGGGCGCTCGGGCGTATCCACGAGGGCCCCGCGAGGAGCATTCTCATGAGGAACTGGTTGTTGCCGCGTCGGACGTTCGTGTTGTCGACGTTGCTGCTTTCGGTCGGTGTCACAGCGGGGTGCAGCAAGACCGAACCGACCAAGGAGTCCGCGAGCACCGCGCAGGGTCCGGGCAAAGCCTCTCCGGCCGCCGACACCTTCCTGACCGTCTCGATCGAGCAGCAAGCGTCATGGGTGCGGAACTTCAATCCTCTGCTCGCATCAGGCAACGTTCGCTGGCCAACCGTCGCTGGCATCTACGAGCCGCTCCTCGTTTACAACACGATGAAGGGCGAGTTCACCCCCTGGCTCGCGTCGAAGTACGAGTGGGGTAACGGGAACAAGACGCTCACCGTCACGACGCGGCCCGGCGTCAAGTGGTCCGATGGCCAACCGTTCACGGCGAAGGACGTGGCCTTCACCTTCGGGCTCCTGAAGAAGCACGCCGCCCTCGACCTGCAAGGCGTCTGGAAGTGGCTGACCTCGGTCGAGGCCAAGAGCGACTCCACGGTCGAGTTCACGCTCACGCGGCCCTACGTCCCCGGGCTCGTCTTCCTCGGCCACCAGCCGATCGTGCCGGAGCACAAGTGGAAGGACGTGGCGGATCCGGTCACGTACACGAACGAGAACCCGGTCGCGACGGGGCCCTTCACCGAGGTGAAGACCTTCCAGAACCAGATCTACGAGCTCGGCCGGAACCCGAACTACTGGCAGCAGGGCAAGCCGGCGATCAAGGGGCTCCGCTTCCCGGCGTACCCGGGCAACGACCAGGCGAACCTGGCGCTCTTGAACGGCGAGGTCGACTGGGCCGGCAACTTCGTCCCGGAGATCGAGAAGGTCTACGTCGGCAAGGACCCCACGAACCACCACTACTGGTTCCCGCTCGTCGGCAGCACGGTGTTCGTCTACACGAACACGACGAAGAAGCCCCTCGACGACGCGCGGGTGCGCAAGGCGATCAGCATGTCGCTCGACCGCGAGCAGATCGTCAAGGTCGCCATGAACAACTACACGCGGCCGGCGGACGCGACGGCGCTGAGCGACGCGCACGAGCGCTGGCGCAGCCAGAAGACGGTCGAGGCGGGCGACTGGGTCAAGTTCAACGTGGCCAAGGCGAACCAGCTCCTCGACGAGGCGGGTTATGCCAAGGGGGCCGACGGCATCCGCGTGAAGGACGGGAAGCCGCTGCGCTTCGATCTCAACGTCGTCACGGGCTGGTCCGACTGGGTGCGCGCGGCGCAGATCGTCACGCAGCAGGTGAAGCAGATCGGCGTCGAGGCCACGCTGAAGACGTACGACTTCAGCGCGTTCTTCGAGGCGCTCCAGAAGGGCACGTTCGACCTGTCGATGGGCTGGTCGAACGAGGAGCCGACCCCCTATAACTTCTACCGGGACCTCCTCGGCACCGCGACCGCGAAGCCGGT
The DNA here is from genome assembly GCF_051527395.1 of Sorangium sp. So ce281. NCBI lineage: Bacteria > Pseudomonadati > Myxococcota > Polyangiales > Polyangiaceae > Sorangium > Sorangium sp. So ce281. The sequence continues at coordinate 5,697,896 of NZ_CP150322.1, read as the reverse complement.
CGGCGAGACGTCGGCGCGCAACTGGCACCGCTTCGGCGCCAAGCAGGCCGACGGCCTCTTCGAGGCGTTCGAGGCCGCGACCGAGCCGGCGGATCAGAAGAAGATCATCGAGCAGCTCCAGGAGATCTTCTCCGAGACGGCGCCCTCGATCCCGCTGTTCCCCGGGCCGTCCTGGGGCGAGTACAACACACGCCGCTTCACGGGGTTCCCCAGCAAGGAGAACCCGTACGCGAAGCTGTCGCCCAACAACCCGCCCGAGTACCTGCTCGTCCTCACCGAGCTCAAGCCGAAGTGAAGTTGGGCGTGACCTGATCCGGAGCGCAGGTTAAAAGAGAGAGCTTCTGTGCGTTACCTTCTGCGACAGCTGGGTTTGTACTTCATCGCGGCGTGGGCCTCGCTCACCCTCAACTTCCTCATTCCGCGCGCCATGCCGGGCGATCCAGCCTCGGCCATGTTCGTGCGCTTCCGGGGGCAGCTGCAGCCGGAGGCGATCGACGCGCTGCGAAAGGCGTTCGGCTTCACGGGTGAGCCGCTCTACAAGCAGTACATCACCTACCTGAGCCACACGCTGGCCGGCGATCTCGGCACCTCGGTGGCGCACTTCCCGGCGAAGGTGACGGAGGTCATCGCGACGGGGCTCGGCTGGACGCTGCTCCTGTCGGGCGTCGCCGTGATCGTCAGCTTCGGCCTGGGGACGCTGCTCGGGATCGTCGCGACGTGGAAACGGGGCGGCTGGCTCGACTCGGTCCTGCCGCCGGTCCTGATGTTCCTCGGCGCGTTCCCCTACTTCTGGCTCGCGATGGTGGCGCTCTACGTCCTCGGGTTCGTGCTCGGGGCCTTCCCGCTGCGCCACGCCTACAGCGACACGCTCTCGCCCGATTGGAGCCTGGAGTTCATCGGGAGCGTGCTCTCGCACATCGTCCTGCCCGCCCTGTCGATCGTCATCGCCACCATCGGCGGCTGGATGCTCGGCATGCGCAGCGCGATGGTCACCGTGCTGTCCGAGGAGTACATCACGATGGCCCAGGCCAAGGGGCTCTCCCAGTGGCGGGTCATGTTCACCTACGCCGCGAGGAACGCGCTCCTGCCCAACGTCACCGGCTTCGGCATGGCGCTCGGCTTCGTCCTCGCCGGCTCGCTGCTCACCGAGATCGTCTTCTCGTATCCGGGGCAAGGTTATCTGCTCATCCAGGCGGTTCGAAACCAGGATTACCCGCTCATGCAGGGGATCTTCCTCACCATCACGTTCGCCGTGCTGGGGGCGAACTTCCTGGTCGACGTGATCTACGTGTTTCTTGATCCCCGCGCCCGCGGGCGCTGACGGCTGGGTCCAGGAGAAGCGATGGCTGCGCAACAAGGCAACAGCGGGGGCGGCGCCTCCCGTGCGGCGGGATGGCTCCGCCTGCTCCTCTCGAATCGCAAGGCGATGGTGGGCACGCTCATCGTGCTCTTCTTCCTGCTCCTCTCGCTGCTCGGCCCCTCGCTCGTGGGCCAGGACCCGCACGCGTTCGTGGGCATGCCGCACGAGGCGCCGTCCGCCGAGCACCTGTTCGGCACGAACGGCCAGGGGCAGGACGTGCTCGCGCAGACGATCGTCGGCGCGCGGACCTCGCTGGCCGTCGGCTTCGCCACGGGCTTCGCCGTGATCGCGATCGGCGCGGCGATCGGCATGGCCGGGGGCTACTTCGGCGGCTGGATCGACAGCGTTCTCTCGCTGCTCACGAACGTGTTCCTGATCATCCCCGGCCTGCCGATGGCCGTGGTCATCGCGGCCTACCTGCCGGCCGGGCCGCTGACGATCCTGTTCGTCCTCGTCCTCACGGGCTGGGCGTGGAACGCGCGTGTGCTCCGCTCGCAGGTGCTCGCGCTGCGCGACAAGGACTTCGTGTCCGCGGCCCTCGTGAGCGGCGAGGGCAGCGCGCGCATCATCTTCGTGGAGATCCTGCCGAACATGACGTCGCTCCTCATGTCCGGCTTCATCGGCGCGACGGTCTACGCGATCGGCGCCCAGGTCGGCCTCGAGTTCCTCGGGCTGGGCGACCTGAGCGCCGTCACCTGGGGCACGAACCTCTACTGGGCGAGCAACAACGCCGCGCTCCTCACGGGCGCCTGGTGGACCATCGTGCCCACCGGCGTGTGCGTCGCGCTGGTCGGGTTCGCGCTCACGCTCATCAATTACGCGATCGACGAGATCTCGAACCCGCGGCTCCGCGCGGAGGGCGCCTGGTCGCGTCTCCTCAGGAGCCGCAACGTCACGGCGGGTCCGTCTACGCCGGTGGTGAGGACTCATGGCGCCTAGTCCGCTTCTCTCGGTTCAGGATCTCCGGGTCGAGTTCATCACCCCGACGGGGCCGGTGTGCGCGGTCGACAACGTCTCCTTCGACATCGCCCCGGGCGAGGTGCTCGGCCTCGCGGGCGAGTCGGGGAGCGGCAAGTCGACGGTGGCGATGGCCATCATGCGGCTGCTCCGCCCGCCGGCGGTCATCACGGGCGGGCACGTGTACTTCGCCGGGCAGGACGTCCTGGCGATGAACGAGGAGCAGCTCCGCGCCTTCCGCTGGCGGAAGATGGCGCTGGTGTTCCAGAGCGCGATGACCGCGCTCAACCCGGTGCTGACGATCGGCGAGCAGATCGCCGATCCGATCATCGCGCACGACGGCGTGACGCCCGCTCAGGCGATGGAGCGCGCGGCCGCGCTGCTCCAGCTCGTGAACATCGACTCGTCGCGCCTGAACAGCTACCCGCACCAGCTGTCGGGCGGCATGCGCCAGCGCGTGGTGATCGCGATCGCGATGGCGCTCAAGCCCCCGTTCCTCATCATGGATGAGCCCACGACGGCGCTCGACGTGGTCGTGCAGCGGGAGATCCTGCAGCAGATCGCCGAGCTCAAGGAGCGCCTCGGCTTCTCGATCCTCTTCATCACGCACGACCTCTCGCTCATCGCGGAGTTCTCCACGCGCATCGCCATCCTCTACGCCGGCAAGCTCGCGGAGACCGCCCGCGCCAAGGACCTCTTCAGCGATCCGAAGCACCCCTACACGCAGGGGCTCCTCGGGTCGTTCCCCTCGGTCCGTGGGCCGCGCCGCAGGCTGCAGGGCATCCCGGGCTCGCCGCCCGACATGCGCAACCCGCCGTCCGGCTGCCGCTTCCACCCCCGGTGTCCGCAGGCCTTCGCGACCTGCCAGAACGAGCTGCCCCTCCTTCGTGAAATTGCGCCCGAGCACTGCGGCGCTTGCCACCTCTACTGACGATGACGATGACGCAACCTTCTGTCTCGCCTGTCCTCGACGTGGTGCGCCTGGGGAAGTACTTCCCTGTCGGCGGCGGGCTGCGATCGCAGCAGCTCCGGGCGCTGCACGACGCATCGTTCTCGCTGGCAGAGCGTGAGGTCATCGCGCTCGTCGGCGAGTCGGGCAGCGGCAAGAGCACGATCGCACGGCTCCTCGCGCGGCTGATGCCCCCGAGCAGCGGGCAGATCCTGTTCAAGGGTCGCGACGTGCTGAAGGAGGAGCCGACCCGCGCCTCGCTCGCTTACCGCGGGCAGGTGCAGATGATCTTCCAGGATCCGTTCGGCTCGCTCAACCCGGTGCACACCATCGGCTACCACCTCGAGCGGCCGCTCCTGCTCCACAACAAGGCGCCCACCCCGGCGATCCTCCGGGAGAAGGTGCACGCGCTCCTCAAGACGGTCGATCTGAACCCTGCCGGGGAGGTCGCGCTCAAGTTCCCGTACCAGCTGTCGGGCGGCCAGCGTCAGCGCGTGGCGATCGCCCGCGCCCTCGCGGTGGATCCCAGCGTGATCCTCGCGGACGAGCCGATCTCGATGCTCGACGTCTCGATCCGCATGGGCGTCCTGAACCTGATGGAGAAGCTCAAGGAGGAGCGCGGCATCTCCTACCTCTACATCACGCACGACATCGCGAGCGCGCGCTACGTCGCGGATCGCACGATGGTGATGTACGCAGGCCACATCGTGGAGGGCGCGCCGAGCGAGGAGCTGATGCAGCAGCCGGCGCACCCGTACACGAAGCTCCTGCTCTCGGCGGTTCCGGATCCGAACGGCTCGATCCGCGGCGATCTCCCGGCGCGCTCCGGGGCGCCGAAGCTCATCGACCCGCCGCCGGGCTGCCCCTTCGCGGACCGCTGCCCGAGCGTGATGAACACGTGCCGGGAGCAGATGCCGGGGGTCGTCGACGTCGGGTCGGGGCACTGGGTCCGCTGCCACCTCTACGCGCCCGGCTCCGTCATCGCGCCCTCCGCGCTCTACGATCGCACGGTGCCCGCCTCCGTCGAGGCCGGACCTCTCTAGAGCGGCGGTCACCCGCTTCGGATACGGGCCCATCTCGACGTTTTCGGTGCTCAGCGCACAGGAGTGCGCTTCCGCGCCGAAAACGCCGATCTGGGCCCGTCTCCTGTGCGGGTGACCGGCGCTCTGCGACGCTCGTACCAGGCTCAGCTGAAAACCGCTCTAAGGAGACCACAGATAGACATGCCGTCTCTGAGATTTCCCGACAATTTCGTCTGGGGGACCGCGACGTCCTCCTATCAGATCGAGGGGGCTACGAACGAGGACGGCCGCAGCGAGTCCATCTGGGATCGCTTCGCGAAGACGCCCGGTCAGATCATCGACGGGACCAACGGCGACATCGCGTGCGACCACTACCACCGGTGGCCTGAGGACATCGCGCTGATGAAGAGCCTGGGCATGATGGCCTACAGGTTCTCGATCGCGTGGCCGCGCATCCTCCCGAACGGCCGGGGCGCGGTGAACCAGAAGGGGCTCGACTTCTACAGCCGGCTCGTGGACGGCCTCCTCGCGGCCGGGATCGAGCCGTACGCGACGCTCTTCCACTGGGACCTGCCGCAGGTGCTCCAGGACGAGGTCGGGGGCTGGCAGCACCGCTCGACGGCGGACGCGTTCGTGGAGTTCACCGACGTCATCTCGCGGAAGCTCGGCGATCGCGTGAAGAAGTGGATCACGCACAACGAGCCGTGGTGCACGGCGTTCCTCAGCTACGAGAAGGGGATCCACGCGCCGGGCATGCGCGATTTCAAGAGGGCCCTGACGGTGAGCCATCACCTCTTGCTCTCCCACGGCCTCGCGGTGCCCGTGGTGCGCCAGAACTGCCCCGGCGCCGAGGTGGGCATCACGCTGAACATGAACTACGCGATGCCCGCGTCCCCCAGCGCCGCCGACTACGACGCGTGCCGCCACTACGACGGGTATTTCAACCGCTGGTTCCTCGATCCGCTGTACGGCCGGCGTTATCCGGCGGACATGATCGAGGACTACATCGCGCTGGGCTACCTCCCGCCGGAGGGGCTGACCGTGTGCAAGCCGGGCGATCTCGAGATCATCGCCACGCAGTGCGACTTCCTCGGCCTCAACTACTACTCGCGGGCGGTCCTGCGGAGCAGCAAGGTGCCCGAGGAGCAGAACCTGCCGAGGACGGTGCACGTCGCGCCCCTCTCCGAGCAGACGGAGATGAGCTGGGAGGTCTACCCGGAAGGGCTGCGGCGGCTGCTCCTCCGGCTGCACGTGGAGTACGGCGTGCCGAAGCTCTACGTGACCGAGAACGGCGCGGCTTACTCGACCGAGCCGGACAAGGACGGCCGCATCCCGGACACGCGGCGGCTTCAGTTCCTGCGCGATCACTTCGTCGCCGCGCGGCGCGCGATGGACGCGGGGGCGCCGCTCGCGGGGTACTTCGTGTGGTCGCTCATGGACAACTACGAGTGGGATCGCGGCTATTCGCAGCGGTTCGGCATCGTCTGGGTGGACTACGAGACGCAGCGGCGCATCCCGAAGGACAGCGCGCTCTGGTACAAGGGCGTCATCGCCGCCAACGCGGTCGACGACGGCTCCTCGCAGGCGACCTGACCGGCGGCGCGCCGCGGATCGCACGGCGGACCGCGGCGCGTCTGGCCGAGACCGTCACGTCACGCGGAGCACCTCGTCCAGGGAGGTGATCCCCTCCTTCACCTTGGCGAGCCCGGCCTCGCGCAGCGGCACGAGCCCTACCTTGCGCGCGGCGTCCCGGTACGCGCGCTTCCCCGCCCGCGCCTTCACGAGATCCCGCAGGTCGTCGTCGAGCTCCAGCATCTCGAACAGCCCCATGCGCCCCCGGTAGCCCGTCATGTGGCACGTCTGGCACCCGACGCTGCGCTTCAGCTCGGCGCCCTCCTCGATGAGGACCTTGTCCTCCTCGCCCGTCACGGCGGTCTCGAGCTCGTACGTCTCCGCGCACTCCTCGCAGAGCTTGCGGACGAGCCGCTGCGCGACCACGGCGAGCAGGGCGTTCGCCACGATCCACGACTCCGCGCCGAGGTCCACGAGGCGCGCGACCGTGTCCACCGCGTCGGAGGTGTGCAGCGTCGACAACACGAGGTGCCCCGTGAGGCTCGCCTGCAGCGCGATCTGCGCCGTCTCGGGATCGCGCATCTCGCCCACCATGATCACGTCCGGGTCCTGCCGAAGGATCGCGCGCAGGCCCGTCGCGAACGTGAAGCCCTGCCTCGGGTTGGTCTGGCCCTGCGTGATGTCGGCGAACTCGACCTCGATCGGATCTTCCAGCGTGACGATGCTCAGCTCGCTCGTCTTCATGACCTTGATCAGCGAGTAGAGCGTCGAGGTCTTGCCGGATCCGGTCGGCCCGCACACGACGATCAGCCCCGAAGGCCGGTCGGCGAGCCGCTCGAGCCGCGGCAGGTCCCCCTCGGTGAGCCCGAGCTTGTCGAGGGCGATCAGCTGGTGGCTCAGCAGCACGCGCAGCACGAGCGTCTCGCCGTGGATCGCGGGGAACGTCGAGGCGCGCAGGTGGATGAGCGGGTGGCCGTGGAGCTCCAGGCTGAACTGGCCGTCCTGCGGCAGGCGCCGCTCGGTCATGTCCATCCGCGCGAGCACCTTCACGCGCGAGGTCAGCGACGGCGCGATCTCGATCGGGATCTGCCCTTGCGCCACCATCACGCCGTCGACGCGGTAGCGCACGCGGATGCCGTCGCGCTTCGGCTCGACGTGGATGTCGCTCGCGCCCATCGAGACCGCGCGGCGGACCAGGTGATCGAGCACCTTGACCGCGTCGAGGTCCTCGGACGCCGTGGGGGGGCGGCTCTGGCTCATCGCGCGCCTCCCTTGTCGACGACGTCGATCGTGCGGAGCGAGACCATCTTCAGCTCGTCCGAGGGGGGGAACGTGGCCCAGACGCTGACGCCGTAGCGCCCGGGCCGCCCGCGGTCGTCCAGCGGGACCTGGATGTCGAATCGATTGCCGGTCACCTGGAGAGGAATAGGCGTCTTGAAGCCCTTCGGGAAGAACGTCGCGTAGGGGGGCGGGATCGGGTATCCGCCCATCTTGAGCAGCTTCTCCGGCTTGATCGGCTTCCCCGGCTCGACCCGCGAGATCCCGACGCCAGCGATCTTCGCCGGCGCGGCGATCTCGCCGCTCACCCGGATCCGCTCGCCGATCTTCGCCCGCCTGGGCAGCGGCTGGTACGTCCCGTAGTCGTCGACGAACTCCTGCGCCACGCAGGCGATGTCGAACCCCTTCGCCTTGGCCAGCCCGACCCCGAGCGACGTGTGCGACGCTGTGAGCACGTTGCGCCGGTGCCCGTCGGCCGGGGGCCTCTCGTTCATGAAGGCCTGGTGCACGCGCTCGAGGCTCTCCGCGGAGAAGCGCGGATCCGGATCGAGCTCGCGGGGGATCGCGTCGGCGAAGCAGCCGGCGTTCTCCATCGGGAACCCGTCGCCGCCCGCGGCCGTGTAGCGCTCCTCCGGGACCGAGCCGTCGCTGCCCCAGTGGCCGGTGAAGCCGATCCGGACCATGTCCTCGGCGTGCCGCCGCCCCGCGCGCGCCGCGGTCTCGTCCCACCGGACGGGCGGCAGCTTGTGCGCCGCGCGATCGCGGTTCACGAGGCCCAGCACGTACCGCGCTGCCTCCGCGCGGGTCATCTGCTGGCCCGGCGCGGGCGGGGCCTGGGTGCCCTGGGCCTCGCCGCCGGCCTCCACGCCGGCGGCCTTGCCCTCCGAGGGGCGCGCGCTCTCCTCCGCCGCCCCGCCTCCGGCCTTGCCCCCGGACGGCCCCTCCGCCGGCTCCTTCGCGGCGCTCGCGCCGCACCCGAGCGCGTGGGCCCCCGCGGCGACGAGCCCGAGCCAGAGCGCCCCGGACCGGCGCTCCCGCCGACCAACCGTCGCTCCTGTCCAGCTTCTCCTCGTGACTCCGACGATCGCGCGCATCGTTGCGACCGTAGCGCTTCGATGTCGCGCACGCACCCGGGAGCGCCGACGCCTTCGGGTCCACGGAGGCGTGTACGGCGGCGAGGTCGAGGTGGTAATCGATGCGCTACGTGAGCACGTCGTCGTCGCAGGGCGCGGTCGCCGCGCACCCGCCGGGGGCCTCCGCGATCGTCCTCGCCGCGGAGCGCGAGGGGCGCGCGGCGCACCCGACCTCGGGCGTCCTGTGGATGCTCCTGGCCCAATCGCTCTTCGCCGTGATGAACGTCCTCGCGCGGCTCTCTTCGGAGCACGCGCCGTGGCCCGAGGTGGCGGCGTCGCGCACGATGGTGGGCGCGGCCACCGCGCTCGGCGTCGCGCTCCTCCGCCGGGCGCCGCTCACCGTGGGCAGGGGCGACCGGCGGCTCGCGTGGGCGCGCTCGCTCTGCGGCACCGGGGCGATGCTCTGCGGCTTCTACACGCTCGGCACGCCGCAGATCGCGCTCGGCGACGCGGTCACGCTCGGCGCGACGAGCCCGATCTTCGTCGCGCTCCTCGCGCCGCGGCTGCTCGGCGAGCGGACGAGCCCGCGCCTCTGGCTCGCGACCCTGCTCGCCTTCGCGGGCGTCGGGCTGGTCGCCGCGCCGAGGCTCGCGATCGCGGGCGAGATCGCGCTCATCGCCACGCTCGGCGCCGTCTTCTCGGCGCTCGCCATGATCTGGCTGCGCAGGATCGGCGCAGGCGGGGAGCGCGCGGGCCCCGAGGCGATCGCGCTGCATTTCTCGCTCGTGGCGAGCGCCGCGATGGTCGCGCTCTCGATCCCGGTTTGGCGGACGCCCGGCGCCCTCGGCGCCTTCCTCCTGATCGGGACGGGGCTCGCCGGCGGGCTCGCGCAGCTCGCGATGACGCGCGCCTACGCGCTCGACAGCGCGGCGCGCGTCGGCGCGATCGGTTACGTCGGGGTCGTCCTGTCCCACGTGCTCGCCGCCGCCTGGCTGGGCGAGAGCCCGTCGGCGGACCAGCTGCTCGGGGCGGCGCTCGTGACGGCGGCCGGGCTGTGGCTCGCTTCCCAGGCGCTGCGCGACGCGCGGCGGCCAGGGCGTCGAGCGGCGCGTTGACCGGCCTCCACCCCGCATGGGATAGCGGAGCTCCGCTCAAGGAGGATCTGCATGAAAGCGTTCGCTCTTCAGGGTTCGTTCGGTCTCGACGCGCTCCGCCCGATCGATCTTCCGGATCCTGAGCCGGGGCCCGGGCAGATCGTCCTCCAGATGAGGGCGGCGTCGCTCAACTTCCGCGACCTGCTCGTGGCGAAGGGGCTCTACAACCCGAAGTTCTCGCTGCCGCTCGTCCCGCTCTCCGACGGGGTCGGGGAGGTCGTCGCCGTGGGGGACGGGGTGACGCGGGTGAAGGTCGGCGATCGCGTGAGCCCGATCTTCCACCAGCGATGGATCGACGGGGAGATCTCCGCGGACAAGGCGCGGGGGGCGCTCGGCGGGGAGCTGCCGGGCGTGGCCGCGGAGCGGGTGCTGCTCGACGCGGACGGGGTCGTCGCGGTCCCGCAGCACCTCACGGACGAGGAGGCCGCGTCGCTGCCGTGCGCCGCGGTGACCGCGTGGAACGCGCTCTTCGTGGCGAGCCACATCAAGGCGGGCGACGCGGTCCTCGTGCAGGGCACGGGCGGCGTCTCGATCTTCGCGCTGCAGTTCGCCCGGCTCGCGGGCGCCCGCGTCATCGTCACGTCGAGCAGCGACGAGAAGCTCGAGCGCGCCAGGGCGCTCGGGGCGTCGGAGACCATCAACTACCGCGCGAACCCCGACTGGGACGTGCCCGCGCGCTCGTTCACCGGCGGCGCGGGGGTGGATCACGTGATCGAGGTGGGCGGCGCGGGCACGCTCGCCCGTTCGCTCCGCGCGGTCCGGTTCGGCGGCCGCGTGAGCCTCATCGGCGTGCTCACGGGCGGCGCGCTGGGGGATGTCGGCCTGTTCCCCATCCTGATGAAGCAGATCACCGCGCACGGCATCTTCGTCGGGTCGCGGGCGATGTTCGAGGACATGAACCGCGCGATCGCGGCGAGCGGGCTCCGGCCTGTCGTCGATCGCGTGGTCCCCTTCGCCGAGCTGCGCCAGGCGATCGAGTCCATGGCGAACGGCGCGCACTTCGGGAAGATCGCGATCCGGTTCTGAGGGAGCCGGCCGCGACACGTCGCGTCCCTCCGGCGCCGCGGCCTCCCCCGCCGGCGCACCGGCATCCCCCGGAAGTGGCCTCGTCGGCCCAAGTCGTTTACGAGTCGTCTACGAACGGATTCCGCGGCCGGCCGCTCGCCTGCGCCGCGCGAGAGGTGGTGGACGATGCGGCTCGATCTGGAGCTCGAGGTCCTGTGTGGTCAGCTCATCGTGGGCGGCTTCGACGGCGCGGAGCCGCCGGCCCGGTACCTGAAGGCCCTCGCCGAGGGGCGTCGTGGCGGCGCGATCCTGTTCCGGCGCAACGTCCCTGACGTGGCCGCCACGGCGCGGCTCTGCCAGGCGCTCGCCGCGGCGGGCGGCCCAGATCGGCCTCCCTTCATCGGCATCGATCAGGAGGGGGGCCGCGTCACCCGCTTGCCCGCGCCGTTCCTGACCCTGCCGTCGATGCGCTCGCTCGGCGAGCTCGCGGACCTCCCGTTGCTGCGCCGCGCGGCGCGCGCCGTCGCGTCCGAGCTCCGGGCCGTCGGCATCAACCTGAACTTCGCCCCGGTGCTCGACGTCGACTCGAACCCGGCGAACCCGATCATCGGCGATCGCGCGTTCGGCCGCGACCCTGGCGCGGTCGCGCGGAGCGCCGTCGCGTTCCTGGAGGGGCTCCAGGAGGAGGGCGTGCTCGCCTGCGGCAAGCACTTCCCGGGGCACGGCGACACGGCGCTCGACAGCCACCTCGCGCTCCCGACCCTCTCGCACGCGCGCGGCCGCCTCGACGAGATCGAGCTGCCGCCGTTCCGCGCCGCCTGCGGCGCCGGGGTCGCGTCGCTCATGACGGCGCACATCGTCGTCGAGGCGCTGGATCCCGGCGTCCCGGCGACGCTGTCGCGCGCCATCTGCACCGACCTCCTGCGCGGCGAGATCGGCTTCGACGGGGTGCTCTTCTCGGACGATCTCGAGATGGCCGCGATCGCGGCGCACCACGCCGTCGAGGAGGCCGCCGCTGCCGCGGTCTTGGCGGGCTGCGACGCGCTGCTCGTCTGCCACAGCGAGGACCTGCAGGATCGCGTGCACGAGGCGCTCGTGCGCAAGGCGGAGCGCGAGCCCAGCTTCCGCGAGCGCTGCGTCGAGGCGGCCGCGCGCTGCCTGGGCCTGCGCCGGCGGTGCCCGCCGCGGCCGGCCTCCTCGCCCGCGGCGTTCGCCGAGATCGCCGGCGGGCCCGCGTCCCGGGCGGTGATCGAGGACATCGCGCGGGCGCGTGCAGCGAGGGCGGCGACGTGACGGCGCCGCCGGGGGCCGCGCGAGGGGAGGCCGCGCAGCACCCCGAGCGCCCGTTCGCCATCACCGCGCGCCGGCTGGTCACCTGCGACGCGTCCCGCGCCTCGGCCGGCGATCCCCTCGGCGTGATCGAGGACGCCGCGATCGTGGTGCGAGGCGGCGCGATCGACGCGGTCGGCCCGCGGCAGGAAATCCTGCAGATCGAGGCCGGCGTGCCGATCGCGATCGAGGCCGCGGGGGTCGTCACGCCCGGGCTCGTCGACTGCCACACGCACGCGCCCTGGATCGGCTCGCGGGACGCCGAGTACGCGATCCGCATGGCCGGCGGCGACTACGAGGCGATCGCCGCGGCCGGCGGCGGCATCGTCGCGAGCATGCGCGCCGTGCGCGCCGCGACGACCGAGGAGATCGCCGACACGCTCCGCGCCCGCCTCCGCCGGATGGCTGCGCTCGGCGTGACCGCCGTCGAGGCCAAGAGCGGCTACGGCCTCGACGAGGCGACGGAGCGCAAGCAGCTCGAGGCGGTCGCCGAGGCGGGGAGGGACGCGCGCCTGCCCCGCGTCGTTCCGACGTACCTCGCGCTGCACGCGTTGCCCCCGGAGGCCGGCGGCGATCGCGCGGCCTATGCCGCCACCGTGGAGCGCTCCTGGCTGCCCGCCATCGCCGCGGCCGGCCTCGCGCGCTACGTCGATGCGTACATCGACCGGAGCGCGTTCTCCGTCGACGAGGCGCGCCCGGTGCTCGAGCGGGCGCGCGCGCTGGGGCTCGGCGTGCGCGTCCACGTCGGGCAGTTCGCGGACGTGGGCGGCGCCGAGCTCGCGGCCGCGCTCGGCGCCGCGTCGGCCGACCACCTCGAGCACGTCGCGCCGGCGGGCATTGCGGCGCTCGCCCAGGCGGGCGTCGCCGCCGCGCTGCTGCCCGTGGCGAGCTTCACGCTGCGGCAGGAGCCGCCGCCCGTCGCCGCGCTCCGGGCCGCAGGCGTCCCGCTGATCGTGGGCAGCGACGCGAACCCCGGCACGGCGCCGACCGAGAGCCTGCCGCTCGCGCTCGCGCTCGCGGTGCGGCTCTACGGGCTCACGGTCGCCGAGGCGATCCTGGGCGCGACGCGCGAGGCGGCGGCCGCGCTCGGCCTAGGCGGCGTGTGCGGCGCCGTCCGTCCGGGGCTGCGCGCGGATCTCGCCGTGTGGGACCTGCCCCACGAGAACGCGATCGTGCAGCCCTGGGGCGCGCCGCGCGCGCGGGTCGTGCTGCGCGACGGCGAGGTCATCGCCGCGGCGGGCTGAGGCAGCCAGCAAGTCAAGCCTGGACGCGCGTGCACCCTGCGCGTATGCCGCGCCCATGACTGAGACGCAGAGCCCTGTCGCTGTCCCGAGCCGCGCGGACAGCTCGTTCGATCCGGTCCCGCTCCTGGCCGAGGAGTTGAGCCTCCCGCGCCAGGGGGTCTCGGCGGTGGCGAAGCTGCTCGCCGAGGGGGCGACGGTCCCGTTCATCGCCCGCTACCGCAAGGAAGCGACCGGCGGGCTCGACGAGGTGCAGATCCGCGCCATCGAGGAGCGCCGCGCCTACCTGATCGAGCTCGAGGAGCGCCGCGCCACGGTGCTCGCGGAGATCCAGAAGCAGGGCAAGCTCACCGACGCGCTCGCCTCGAAGATCCGCGCCTGCGGCACCAAGGCCGAGCTCGAGGACCTCTATCTCCCCTTCAAGCCGAAGCGCCGCACGCGGGCCATCATCGCGAAGGAGCGGGGCCTCGAGCCGCTCGCGGATCGCATGTGGTCGCAGCCGGGCGACGGCAGCCCCGAGGAGGAGGCCCGCGCGTTCGTCAGCGCCGAGAAGGAGGTCCCCGACGCGGCGGCCGCCCTCGCCGGCGCGCGCGACATCTGCGCCGAGCGCATCGCCGAGCACGCCGACGTGCGCAAGCTCGTCCGCGAGGCCTACGCGAAGGAAGGCGTCATCAAGGTCCAGAAGAACGAGGAGCACGCGGCCAAGCAGACGAAGTTCGACATGTACGGGAGCTTCGAGGAGCCCGTCGCGAACATCCCGTCGCACCGCTACCTCGCGATCCGCCGCGGCGAGGCCGAGGGCGTGCTCCGCGCCTCGATCGAGCTCGCGCCCGAGCCGCTCGTCGCGCCGATCCACGCCGCGGTGGGGCTGAAGCCGAAATCGCCGTGGGCCGGCGAGCTCACGAAGGCCGCGGACGACGCCGTGAAGCGGCTCCTGCTCCCGACGGTCCAGAGCGACGTGCGCGTCGACCTCAAGATGCAGGCCGATCGCGCCGCGGTCGAGGTCTTCGCCCAGAACCTCCGCGAGCTCCTCCTCGCCGCGCCCTTCGGCACGCAGGCGGTGCTCGGCATCGACCCCGGCCAGCGCACCGGCTGCAAGTGCGCCGTCGTCGACGAGACGGGCAAGCTCCTCGAGCACACCACGATCTACCTCGTCGGGAGCGGCGACGCGCTCGAGCGCGCGCGCCAGGATCTGCGCCGCATCTGCCGCAAGTACCCGCTGCGCGCGGTCGCGGTGGGCAACGGCACGCACGGCCGCGAGACCGAGGCGTTCGCGAAGGACGTGCTCGCGTCCGAGGGCTTGACGGAGCTGTTCTGCGTCCCGGTGAGCGAGGCGGGCGCGAGCGTCTACTCGGCGAGCGAAGTCGCGCGCGAGGAGTTCCCCGACCTCGACCTCACGGTGCGCGGCGCGATCAGCATCGCCCGCAGGCTGCAGGACCCGCTCGCGGAGCTCGTGAAGGTCGACCCGAAGAGCATCGGCGTCGGCCAGTACCAGCACGACGTCTACCAGGGGCTGCTCGCGCGGAAGCTCGACGAGGTGGTCGAGAGCTGCGTCAACCGGGTCGGCGTCGAGCTCAACACCGCGAGCGCCCCGCTGCTCGCCCGCGTCGCCGGCATCGGCCCGAGCCTCGCGAAGAAGATCGTCGCGCACCGCGACCTGAACGGCGCGTTCAAGAGCCGCAAGGCGCTGCTCGACGTGCCCGGCGTCGGCCCGCGGACGTTCGAGCAGGCGGCGGGCTTCGTGCGGGTCCGGGGCGGGGAGCACCCGCTCGACGCGAGCGCCGTGCACCCGGAGCGCTACGGCCTCGTCGAGCGCATCGCGGCGGACCTCGGCGTGCCCGTCGGGTCGCTCATCGGCGACACGGCGGCGATCGCGCGGATCGATCCGAAGAAGTACGAGGCCGGCGACGTCGGCTCGTTCACGCTGAACGACATCCTGAGCGAGCTGAAGAAGCCGGGCCGCGACCCGCGCGCCACGTTCGAGCCGCCGAAGTTCCGCGACGACGTGCGGACCATGGAGGATCTCAAGCCGGGCATGGAGCTCGAGGGCGTGGTGACCAACGTCACGGCGTTCGGCGCCTTCGTCGACATCGGCGTCCACCAGGACGGCCTCGTGCACGTCTCGCAGCTCGCGGACAGGTTCGTGAAGGACCCGAACGAGGTCGCGAAGGTGGGCGACAAGATCAAGGTGCGTGTGATCGAGGTCGACCTCGTGCGCAAGCGCATCTCGCTCACCGCGAAGAAGGGCGGCGCTCCCGCCGGCGCGCGTCCCCAGGCGGGCGGCCCGTCCGCCGGCGCGCACGCCGCGCGCGACCGCAACGATCGCGGCGACGGCCGCCGGCCGGCCCAGGGGCAGCAAGGGAAGGGGCAGGGGAGCTCGTCGGGCGGCTTCCGCAACAACCCGTTCGCGGACCTCCTGAGGAAGTAAGCGGCGCGCGCCCGCCTGACCTCGGGCCAGGCGGGCGGCACTAGAACCCGTGGTCGGCGAAGAAGCGCTCGATCCGGAGCGACACGAGCTCGGGGAACTCGACCGCGGTGGTGTGGGTCCCGCCGCGGACCACGAGGATCTCCGCCATCGGGATGCGGCGTGCCATCGACTGCGCCAGCGCCCGCGGGGTGAACGCATCGCGGTCACCGGTGATGAGCAGCGTCGGGACGTCGATCTGCTCGAGCACGTGCTCGGCGTCGTGGGCGTCCAGCGCGCGGAGGTTGCTGAAGAGCGCGTCCATGGCGAGCTGGCCGAACGGCTGCACGAGCTCGGCGAACGCCTCGCTGTCGAGCGTCTTGCCGAGCAGCCCCATTCGCTTCAGCCAGAGCACCGCGTCCGGCGGCACGATGGTGTTGCCCGTCATCCGGGCCGCCAGCGTGTGAGCGCGCGCCGCGAACGCCACGAACGGCGGGAACAGCCGCCCGAGCCCCGGCAGCGGCCCCATCGTCTCCAGCGGCCGGCGGTAGGTGCCGTTCAGCAGGACCAGGTTCGCGGCGAACCCCGGGAGCCTGCGGAACGCCTCCAGCGCCACCAGGACGCCCACGCTCCATCCCATCAGCGCGCCGTGCCGGATCCCCTCGACGGCGAGGATCGCCTCCAGGTCGCGGACATGGTTCGCGACCGCATAGGCGCCCGGAACGTCCGGTGACGGGCGCTTCGACGCGTACATCCCGCGGTAATCCCACGTGATGAACCGGTACTGGTCGGAGAGGTACTCGATCTGCGCCCGCCAGGCGAGGTACGGCCCGCCCAGCCCGTTGACCAGGACCACCGTCTTCGCCCCCTCGAACGGCGGCGGCGTCACGCGGTAGGTGATGTCGGTTCCATCGAAGCTCGTGACCCGCCGGGCCTCCATCCGGAGCGATGGCCGCCGCGGGGGCGGCCCCTGCCGGCCCCCGCTGGAGGCAGGAGGGGGCGGCGCCTGCCGCCCGCCGCTGGAAGGCGAGGGGGGCGCCTGCCGCCCGTCGCCAGACGAAGCCGCTGGCGGCACCTGCGGTCTGTTGCCGGTGGATTTGCCGGTGGATTTGCCGGTGGATGAAGCTGGCGGCGCCTGCGGTCCGCTGCCGGAACCGGAAGGAGAGCGGAGCCGCGGCGGCCGACCCCCGCCGAACTTGAACGAGCCCATGAACCCCCTGCTTCCTACCCGGTCCCTTCGCCGAGGGCCAGATTGCCGGCGGTCGCCCGCAGGATGGGCGGGGGACGCCGGCGCAGACCCGGCGAGGGAGCAGCCGCGGGCCGGCAGGGGCTGCCGTGGGGCCGGGTGGCCCGTGCGGCCAGGGGATCACCTGTCGAAACACATCCCGCGCTGAGATCGCCATCGCGTTGACATTCCAGGCGGCGCGCCGCTAACGTGCCCGGCGGGTTGTCCGCTCGCCCGGCGCTCCCGTCGTGTTGCAGATCTTTCCCTCCCCGCTCCCATGTCGGTCTGTTGGAGGCCGGCCCGTGTCGTCTTCTGTTGCCGCTCGCGCAGGGGCAGCTCCGGTTCGGGCCGTGGTGGGTCGATTCCCTCGGGCGAGCTGGAGTTTTCAGCGCGAAGTGGTGCAGCGATCCCGTCCTCGAGGAGCCGATGGCTGAAGAAAAGAAGAAGAGCAAAATCGATCTGAAGGCTCGGCTTGGCAAAACGGCGATAGGCGGGGCGCCGGGAGCGGCCGTCCCCCTTCCCATGCCTGGCCCGCAGCCCGGATCGGGGCCGCCTCCCGACATGAACGCGGGCCCGGTCGGCATGCCCTCGCCGCATCCGAGCGTGAGGCCGCCGATGCCCTCCGTGGGGGGCATCGCGCCCCCGCCCGGGATCTCGCCAGGCATCCCGCTGCCTCCGTTCGCGCCGGCGCCGCGTCCTGTGATCCAGACGCCTCCGCCCAAGCCGACGGCCGCCGCGCAGACCATCAAGGTCGAGGTCGGCGAGGAGGTCGAGCAGGAGCGGCGGAAGGCCTCGAAGAAGACGGCGCTCTACGCCGGCCTCGCGGCGATCGTCGGCATCGGCGTGGGCTTCGCCATCGGCGGCGCGAAGGAGCGCGGCGATCGCGGCAAGCTCGCGGTCGACGGCGCCGCGGCGCTCGAGAAGGACGTGAAGGCCGCGAACGAGAAGATGGTGGAGCTGAAGGACAAGCTCGATGCGGGCCGGGCGGCGCTCGAGGGGAAGAAGTTCCCCGCGCAGCTCGTGGCCGAGCTGGGCGGCATCAACGTTCCGTTCGATGCCACCAACCTGGAGGGCAAGCAGATCGGCAGCCTCCCGGGGCGGGTGATGCGCCAGGTCCTCGCCTACACCACGGCGGTCCAGGATCTGAACAAGACCAAGGACAGCCTCAAGAACGTCCTCACGGCCGCGCAGGCGCCCGTCGAGAAATCGTGGAAGGAGCAGGAGGAGCCTGTCGTGAACTTCTCGGTGGTCTTCCGCCGGGACGGCGACAAGACGCTGGCCGAGCTCGTTCCCAACAAGGCGCCGTTCCCGTTCGGCAAGGACTGGCCGGCGAAGTACACGGTGAGCCGCCTCGAGCGCACGCAGCAGGGCTTGAAGTCCGCCGAGAAGGAGGCCACCCGCTGGACGAAGGGCGACATCGCCGGCGGCGATCTGCAGGCCCTCCCGGTCGATCCTCAGTCCGTTGCAGGCCTCACGAGCGAGCAGATGGTCTTCAGGCTCGCCAGCGCGATGGCGGACATCCGCAAGACGCTCGACGGGAACAAGGACAACCCTGTCGAAGAGACGCCCGGCCTCATCAAGGAGGGCGACGATCTCGCGAACGAGCTCCACAAAATCTCCCTCGCCCGCTGAGCGGCACGCGCCCGCTTCGGATACGGGCCCAGCTCGACGTTTTCGGTGCTCAGCGCACGGGAGTGCGCTTGCGCGCCGAAAACGCCGATCTGGGCCCGTCTCCTGTGCGGGCGCGCGCCGCTCGGCCGCGGCAGATCTGAAGCACCGCGCGGCGGGGTGGGGCGGGGCGGGGTTCGCGATCCAGGGGGGAGGGGGCGGCGATGGGCCTCCTCCTGCGCGCCGGGGTCGGGATGGGGGGGTCAGGCGGCGCCGCCGGCGCCCATGGCGCGGGGGCGGACGATCTCGACCTTGCCGATGTGACGCTCGTCGCTGTCGCGCACGATGAAGCGCAGGCCGAACTTGCTCACGGCCGTGCCGACCTCGGGCACCTTGCCCACGTGCTGCGTGAGCATCCCGCCGAGAGATTCGTACTTGCCCTCACGGTCGAGCTCGGCGCCAAGATAGGCCGAGAGATCGCTCATCGATACGGCCGCGTCGGCGACCAGGCGCCCGTCGCCCAGATCCTGGATGGCAACGCCGTCGTCCGTCTCGTCGTGCTCGTCCCGGATGTCTCCGACGATCTCCTCGAGCACGTCCTCGAGGGTGACAATCCCCGACATCCCGCCAAACTCGTCGACCACGATGGCGAGGTGCTGTCTCCGGCTCTTCATCTCCCGGAGCAGCGAGGAGAGGGGCTGCGACTCGGCGACGAAATTGGCCGGGCTCCGCGTGATCTCCCGGAGCGTCGTGTTCTTGAGCCGGCGCTCCTCGAGGACCTTGAACAGGTCCTTCGCGTAGAGGAGACCAGCGATGTTGTCGGTCTGATCCTTGTAGACCGGATACCGCGAGTGCCCGCTCTCGGTGACGATCTCCAGCACCTTCTCGAGCGGAGTGGAGATCTCGATGGCCTCGACCTTGGATCGCGGCACCATCACGTCCCGCGCCGTGAGATCGGCGAACTCGAGCACATTCCGGATCATCTCCGCCGGCTCTCGCCCGAAGAGACCAGAACGCTCGACCTCATCGACGAGGATCTCGACCTCCGCCTCGGCAACCCTCGGGTCCGACGGCTGCTCACCATCCCGCGGCCCCAGCTTGGAGCCGATCCAGCCGAGCGGTACGGCGAGCGGCAGCATCGCGATTTCGAGAGGGCGCAAGAAGCGGACCGCCATCGATGCGGCCCGATCGGCGTGCTTGCGGCCCAGCGTGGAGCTGACCTCGTAAAGGGCTCCGCTGAGGACGATGGTCGTCGCCAGCCCGAGATAGAGCGCAGCGTCAGGGACAGTCCGCCGGAAGAAGAGGTCGAAGCAGGCGGCCGTCAGGCTGGTCGAGACGACCCAGCCGAGCAGGTAGCGGGAACGGAGCTTGGCGTCTTCCTGACGAATCCGCTCGTAGGCGGCCTTCGTGGGGCCCGTCGCCTGCTCTATCAGCGCGCCGAGCCTCGTCGCGCTCAACGTCGTCAGTGCGGTGTCGGCGCCGACGAACAGCGAGCCAAGTACAGCGGAGAGAACTGCAGCGCCGAGCGCTGGCAATGGAACGAAATCGGGACTCAAACAGAGGCTCCTAACGGACGAATCGTAACGGAACAGGCGAGGGGAGCGCAACCGGACTGGGACGCGAAATCTCAGGAGACGATGGAACCACGCGTTCTTGCCGCTCTCGCCCGAAGGCGGACTCCCCAGCTCGACCGATCCTGCCGAGCGCCGCCAGTGACATGCGCCGTAGATCTGCCGAAGTCCAGGGAATTGCCGTGTGCTGTAGGTTTCTCTTATCTAGCAGCATTCCCACGCATGTCGGGCGCTCCAGAAAAACCGCGCAGGACGGAAAATCGGGTGAGCGATGGCGCTGGATGGCCCTCACCGGCGTCCTCATCGGCGACCTCCGAGGCGCCGAGCGCCACGACAACCCCGTCTGGATCGAGCCATACAGCGGCGCCGGGGTGCGCAGGAGCCATGGAGAAGTCGGATTCGGTGAGCGCTTGTCCCATGCGCGCGCGCCGGGCGCCCTGCTCGGTCAAGCGGGCGACCGGGAGGCTCGCGGCGGCTGCGTCGGCGAGCGGGCGCAGCGAAGCGCGCAGCGCCTCGGCGCCGGCGTCGAGGGACACGGCCTGCTCCACGGTGAAGCTGCCGCTCGCCGTGCGCCGGAGCGCGGACAGGTGCGCGGGGACGTCGAGGTGCGCGCCCAGGTCGCGCGCCAGCGAGCGCACGTAATAACCCTTGCTCACCCCGAGCTCGAGATCGAGGGTGGCCGGCGCAGCGCCCGCGGCAGGCGCAGCGCCAGTCGCCGGCGCAGCGCCCGCGGCAGGTGCAGGATCAAGCACGCCGCGCGAGGCGCCGGTCACCTCGAGCGACCGGACCTCGACGGCCCGCGCCGACAGCTCCACCGCCTGGCCGGCGCGCGCCAGGGCGTAGCTGCGCTGCCCGGCGACCTTGATGGCCGAGTAGGCCGGCGGCGCCTGCTCCCGCCGCGCCCGCTCGGCGTCGATCGCGGCGGCGATGCGCGGCGCCGCGCGCGCGAGCGCCTCACCGCCGGGAGGCCCGCCGGCCCCGGCGAGGGCGCCGAGCTCCGCGTCGAGCCACGGCGGCAGGGGCTGCGTCGCCGTGATCTCCCCGTCCGCGTCGAGGGTGTCCGTCCCCACGCCGAGGACGACGCGCGCCGTGTAGCGCTTGTCCTGCGCGGTCAGGTACGGGGCGAGCTTGGTGGCCTCGCCGACGAGCACCACGAGGACGCCCGACGCCATCGGGTCGAGCGTCCCCGCGTGCCCGATGCGCTTCACGCCCAGGGCGCGGCGCAGGCGGGCCACGACGTCATGGCTCGTCGGCCCGCGCGGCTTGTCGATCACCAGCACGCCCTCCGGCCGCGCGCCCCTGCTCGTCGCTCGCTCGGGCCCCGCGGGTGGATCCCCTTCGTTTGTGGTTTCAGGCATGGAGTGAGGATTCGCCTCGGCAGATCGCTTCATCCGAACCAGATCGACTTCCGGGTGGCCAGGGTCTCGTCGATGAGCCCCTGGATCGTCGCGCGCACGCGCTCCGCGAGGCGCCGCACCAGGATCTGATCGTCCGCCGCCTCCGGGCCGTACGCGTCGAACCGCACCGGCTCGGCCAGGCGGATCTTCCACTTGGTGGGCGCCGGAACGAGGCCCAGCGGCCCGAGCGCGGGGAAGGTCGGCGTGATGGGCAGGTACGGGATCCCGAGCGCGCGCGTGAGGTGCTCGACCCGATAGAGCAGCGGGTTCGTCTCCTCGGCCCCGACGATGGCGCACGGGACGAGCGGCGTGCGCGTGCGCAGGCAGAGCCGGATGAAGCCGCCGCGACCGAACCGCTGGAGCTGGTACCGGTCCTTGTAGAGCTTCCCGCTGCCCTTGACGCCCTCCGGGAAGACCGCGATGAGCCGCTCGCCCGCGAGCAGCCGCTCCGCGTTCTCCTGGCAGGCCCGCACGGCCCCGAGCCGGTTCATGAGCGTGCCGGCGAACGGCAGGTAGTACACGAAATCGTCGGCCAGCCAGCGGAGCTCCCGCCGCGCCGGGTGCTCCCGCCGCACCGCGGCCCGCAGCATGAGCCCGTCGTAGGGGATGGGCCCGCCCGAATGGTTGGACACCACGAGGCACCGCCCCTCGGCCGGGATACGCTCGATGCCCTCGATCTCGATCCTGAAGTAAACCCTGTGCAGGAAGTCGAAGAGCGACCTGTACCGGGCCTCGTAACTGGGATCGAAGCCGAACTCGTCGACCTCCTCCGAGCGGCGGCGCAGGCCGGCGCGGCCCCACTGCCGCAGGTAGAAGTCGGTCGACAGGACGTCGCGCGCCGTCCCGGGCTCGGGCAGCGGCGGCCCGCTGGCGAAGCCGGCCGACGCGGCGGGCGCTCCGCCCAGGCGCGGGCTCCGCTCGGTCTCGGGCATGCCTCCCACCGCGCCGCTCGCGTCGGGCGATGGGCCCCCGGCGAGCATCCGCTTGAGCCGCGCCTCGAGCTCCATGATCTGGCGCTGGAGCTCCTCGGCCGTCACCGGCACGACCGGGGCGTGCACCTCGGACGACTGCGTCTTCCGCTCGTCCGAGGGCTCCGTCGGGCCGATCGGCGCCAGGTACCGGATCTCCTCGTCCTCGACGTCGGCGCTCGGCACGACCTGCCTGGGCCCCGTCCGATCGGGGCGCCCGCGCGTCGACGGCGGCGATCCGTTCCCCGCCCCTGCTTCCTCGAGCTCTCGATCGTGCTCCGTGCCCATCGCTCACCCCCCGAACCGCGTCACGCGGGCGTCTCTTGCAGCAGGCGCACGTCCCGCAGCCGCTGCGCGCTCGTGTAATCGAGCAACGCCTCGCGCGTCGTGTAGACCGGCCGGAACCCCATCACCTGCGCCGCCTTCTCGCCGTCCGCCACGCAGAGATAGCGCAGGTACCGCAGGAAGCTGGGCGGGGCGATCGCCGCGTGCGCGGCCCAGAGCGCCGAGACGAGCGGCCCGGCGGCGCTGTGCAGCACCGGGACGGCCGTCCGCCCCGCGAGGCGCACGATCGTGGAGAGCGGCAGCACGCCGTCGCCCACGATGTTGAAGGTCCCGGGGAAATCGCTGTCGATGGCCAGCTTGAAGGCGGCGATGGCGTCGACCTCGTGGATGAACTGCCACAGCGGATCGAAGCCGAGCATCGTCATGACCAGGCGGCGCGCCAGGAACCGGGTGACGTAGTTCTGGACGGTCGGGCCGAGGATCGGCGCGGTCCGCAGGATGGTGACGGTCGTGCCCTTGGTCTTCGCGCCGAAGGCGTTGAGCTCCCGCTCGGCGGCCATCTTGTCCGCGAAGAAGCGCTCGTCCGGGTCCGCCCGGAGCGGGTGCTTCTCCGTGAGGAAATTGGGGTTGGTGGGGTGCGCGCCGTAGAGGATCGTCTGGCTCCAGAGGATCAGCTTGCGCAGGCTCGCCTGGCGCGCCCCGTGGAGCAGGTGCATCGTGCCGACCGACTCGAGCTCGTGGGCCCAGGCGGTCGCCGGGGTGGGCGACGACAGGAAGCAGAGGTGGACGAGCGTGTCCACCTGCTCGGCCGCGAGCACCTCGGCGACGCGCTCCTCGGACGCGGGCTCCGTCAGGTCGACCGTGTGCATGCGCAGCTTGGAGCCGCCCGTGTCCGGCCGCTTGATGTCGATGGCCACCACGCGCGCGATGCGCGGGTCCTCCTCGAGGATCCCGATCAGGTTGCGCCCGAGGAAGGACGCGGCGCCGGTGAGCGCGATGACCCGGCCCCCCGGGCTGGACGACGCGCGCCGGCTGGTCGGCGAGGCCTCCGCCGCTGCGGACGCGGGGGGCTCGCTCGCGCCGGCCGTGGCCGCGCACGCGGCGGAGGCAGGCGCCGCGTGATCGGCGCCGACGGCGGAGCTCCGCTCGGCGGCGTCGTGGGCCGCGGCTTCAGGGTGCTCGGAGGTGGGAGGCATGCGCCGGGCGCGACACTACCTGGTCGGCCGGCGCGCGCAAGCGAAGCGCGACCCAGGTCGGGGCTCGCCTCGGCGCTGTCACAACACCCGGCGCAGGACCGGATACGGCTCGAACGTGTGCACCTCGGCGAATCCGTTCCTCGTGAACGCGGAGACCGGGCCGGTCCACAGCTCCTCGTCGCTCACCGGCTCCTTCGGGCGGCGGGGCAGGGCCTCGAGGGCGCGCGCGCCCCAGGAGGGCGCGAGCTCCACCGCGCCCGCGACGAGCGCGGTCGCGACGCCTCGCCGCCGGTGGCCCGGGTGCACGACGGCGCAGCCGATCAGGAAGACGCCGGCGCGATCGCCCGCGAAGCACGGCAGCCCGCGGTACAGGCGGCGCTCGTACGCCTTCGCCACGGCCGCCGCGGGCGCGACCTTGAGCCACCCGACGACGTGCGGCGCCTCCGGCGCGAGCGCCACGACGCCGCGCGCCTCGTCGCTGCCCGAGGCGAGCGCCTCGGCGAACTCCCGGCGGTTCTCGCCCTGGCCGTCCGAGCACCGCGCGAGCCACTCGTTGTTGGTGCCGCCGAAGTGGTAGTACCGGCAGTAGCAGGGCGTGCCGGCGGCCTCGAAGAGCGCCTCGAGCCCCGCGAGGTGCTCGGGGCCGGCCGCCGCCACGGTGATCGCGGAGCTCATCGGCGCGCTCCGCTCGTCACGCGATCGACACGCACGCGCGCAGCCCGCGCACCGGGGAGATCTGCTCCCACGCGTAGGCCGCCTGGCACAGCCGCGCCTCCTCCAGCGCAGGGCCGATGAGCTGCAGGCCGACCGGCAGCGGAGGCCCGCCGTCCTGCGCCTGTGCGGTCGCGCACGGGACGCTGATCGCAGGCAACCCGGCCATGCTGGCGGGCAGCGTGTAGACGTCGGCCAGGTACATCGACAGCGGATCGTCCACCCGCTCCCCCAGCCGGAACGCGACCGTCGGCGAGACCGGCGCCGCGATGAGGTCCACCTCGCGGAAGGCCTCGTCGAAATCGCGCCGGATCAGCGTCCTGACCTTCTGCGCGCGCAGGTAATACGCGTCGTAGTAGCCCGCGGACAGCACGTACGTGCCGAGCAGGATCCGGCGCTTCACCTCCCGGCCGAACCCCTCGCCGCGCGTCCGGCCGTAGAGGCCCTGGAGGTCCGCCTTCCCGCCGCGGTCGCCCTCCACGCGCAGCCCGAAGCGCACCCCGTCGAAGCGCGCCAGGTTGGACGACGCCTCGGCCGTCGCGACGATGTAGTAGGCCGCCACGGCGTACCGCGTGTGCGGCAGGTGCACGGGCTTGATCTCGCAGCCGAGCCCGCGAAGGCCCTCGATGGCCTCCCGCACCTTCGCCTCGACCCGCGCGTCGATGCCCTTCGCGAAGTACTCCTCGGGCACCCCGATGCGCAGCCCCGCGACGTCACGGCCGCACGCGGCCTCGTAGGCGCCCACGGGGGCGTCGAGGCTCGTCGCGTCGCGCGGATCGCGGCCCGAGATCGCCTCCAGCAGGCGCGCCGCGCCCTTCACGTCCTGCGCGAACGGCCCGATCTGGTCGAGGCTCGAGGCGAACGCGATGAGGCCGTAGCGGGAGACGCGGCCGTACGTCGGCTTGATGCCGACGACGCCGGTGAGGCTCGCCGGCTGGCGGATGGAGCCCCCCGTGTCCGACCCGAGCGAGCCGGGCGTCATCCCCGCCGCCACGGCGACCGCGCTGCCGCCGGACGAGCCGCCGGGGATGCGCGACGGGTCCCACGGGTTCTTCACCGGGCCGAAGGCGCTGTTCTCGTTCGACGAGCCCATCGCGAACTCGTCCATGTTGCACTTGCCCGGCAGGATCGCGCCGGCCTCGCGCAGGCGGGCGACGACCGTCGCGTCGAACTGCGGGCGGAACCCGCGCGCCGGGTCGGGCGCCGTGGGCGCGCCGCCGCCGCCCGCCGCCGCCCGCGTGAGGATCTTCGAGCCGGCGGTCGTCGGGGTACCCTCGGTGCAGAGCGCGTCCTTGAGGCCGATCGGCACGCCGGCGAGCGGGCCGAGCGCCTCGCCCCGCGCGCGCCGCGCGTCGAGCGCGCGCGCCGCCGCGACGGCCTGCTCCCCCTGCACGGTGAGGAAGGCGCCCAGCGCGCCGTCGCGCTGCTCGATGCGCGAGAGCGCGGCCCTGGCCACCTCCTCGGCGCTCACCTCGCCGCGCTGCACGAGCGCCGCGAGCTCCGGGATGGATCGATCGAGGATCGCTGTGTCCATCGGCGTCACCCCTCGTCCACGAACGCCGGAACGGCGAACCCGTCGTCCTCGACCCGCGGCGCCTCCCGCAGGGCCACCTCGCGCGGCAGGCTCGGCGCCTCCTCGTCGGCGCGGAGCGGCAGCCGCTCGATCTGCACGTGCGCCGTCGGCGGCACCGCCGAGACGTCGAGCTCCTCGAGCTGCCGGACGTAGCTGAGGATGTTGCCGAGATCACCGGCGAGGCGCTCGACTTCCTCGGCGGAGAGGTCGAGGTGAGCGAGGCGCGCTATCGTCAGCGCCTCGTCGCGGCGGAGAGGGGGCGAGTCAGCGTTCGACATGGGCGCGCCCGATGTAGCACCGCCGGTTCCGCGGACGCCAGCGCCGCGCGCCCCCGAACCTGGCCGCGGTACAAAAACGGTGATAACGGCTGCCGCGCGCACGTTCGGTCGTCCTCGACCGCCCGGGCAGGAGCCCCGCCCCTCCGCGCGTTGTTCGCGAATGCAGTCCCCGAAAACGCCCTTCCTGCGCCGCGAGCGCATCGGCATCCTCGTCCTCTGCGCGTCCGCGGCCGTGGCGATGTCGCCCGACGTCGGCGGAGGCGCTCGTGACCGCTCGACCGCGCTCGCCGTGGAGCTCGCGGAGCGGGGCATCGCCGCGGCGGCCGGCGAGGTGGTGTGGGTGGATCCGCCGCGCGGCGGCCTCCGCCCGTTCGGCGCCGGCGCGCGCGCGGTCGTGCGCGGCGCGCGCGGCGTGCGCGCCGGCGGCGAGCGCGGGGAGCCCACCGATCTGTACCTCGTCGACGCGAGGCTCTCGCCGGAGGGCGTCCTGCTCGACGTCTCCGCGATCCACAACCTCACCGAGACGAGCGGCGCGGACGAGTCGAAGCCCGTGCTCCGCGACGAGGCCCTCGCCTACGTTTCGCGCCCGCTGATCGAGGCCGCGTCGCCCACGGTGCACGTGCTCGATCTGGACGGGCAATCGCTCTCGGGCGGCGCGGAATGGTCCCTCGTCGAGCGGCTCCAGCACGCCGTCACGAGCTGGCAGGCGACAGGCCGGCTGCGCGGGATCGGCCGGCGGACCTTCGCGATCGACCTCGCCCGGAGCGAGAGCGGCGCCGAGGAGCCGCTCCCCGAGGAGCCGGGCGCCGAGGAGCCGCGGAGCGGCCACGCCCTGGACGCGGGCGACGTCACGGTCGCCCTGGAGGACGACAGCGCGGTCGTCGTCCGCGCGGGCGGCCGCGAGGCGCGCCTGCCGGTGCGCGGCGTGGACGACGCGGCGCTGCCCGCGTGGATCCGCGCCGAGGCGTCCGAGGTCGCGCGGCCGGGGAACCTCGTCACCTGGGCGGTCGACCGGGTGCGCCTCGTGATCGGCGACGCCGCGATGCAGACGGTCAAGGCCGTGGCGTTCACGGCGCTGGACTTCGTCCTCCGCAACAAGGAGGCGGTGACGGGCGACACCGGCGCGGAGGACATCGCCTCGGACCTCGGCCAGAGCGCGCTGGATCCGCCCGTCCGCCAGATCCCGATCGATCCCGAGATCGGGTGGCCGCCGGCGCCGCTCGAGCCCTGGGTGACGCCGCCGCTGCCGGGCGAGGGGCAGTGGAACTCCCAGGGCGGCGACGCCTTCGTGCGTCAGCTCGACGGGCTCCCGCCGGCGTTCATGACCACGTTCCTCCGGACGGACCGCTCGCGCAAGGCGACGCGCGTCTACATCGCGCTCTGGGACCCGCGTCAGGTGGAGCTCCACATGATGGCGGGCACGGTGGAGCCCAAGGGCGCGACGGGCGAGGCCGGGCCGGGGCTCATCCCGCGCACGCCCGAGGTCATGAAGCGCGTGGTCGCCGCGTCGAACGCCGGCTTCCAGGCGATGCACGGCGAGTTCGGCATGATGGCCGACGGGGTGATGTACCTGCCGCCGAAGCCCTACGCCGCGACGGTGGCCGTCCGGCGCGACGGCAGCACCGTCTTCGGGAGCTGGTCGGAGGACGAGGCCGTCCCCGAATGGATGCTCTCGTTCCGCCAGAACATGACGGTCATGGTCGAGGATGAGAAATGGAATCCCTTCGGCCGGACGTGGTGGGGAGGCACGCCGCCCGGGTGGGCCGACAAGACGCACACGGTCAGGACCGGCATCTGCCTGACCCGGGAGCGCTTCGTCGCCTATTTCTATGGCGCCGACGTGAGCCCGGAGGCCCTGGCCCAGGCGATGATCCAGGCCCGCTGCTCCTACGGGATCGCGCTCGACATGAACGCGGGCCACAGCGGGCTCGAGTTCTATCGTGTGGCGCCGAGCGGCGAGCTGCCGCCGCTGGGGCGCCCGCTCCAGGGGGAATGGGAGACCGAGGGCGATGTCTCGGGGCTCTCGGGCTACCGGTTCCGCGGCCGCCGGCTCATCCGCGGCATGGGCCTGATGAACTTCCCCCGTTATATCCGGCGGGAGGCGCGCGACTTCTTCTACATGACGCTGCGGCACCTGTTGCCGGGGCCGCCCCTCGCCCCACGCGCCGCGCCGGCCGTGGCGGGGGAGGGCGCCTGGCGCACCCAGGGGCTCCCGCAGCACGGCTTCCCCTATGCGCTCGCGATCACCGAGATCCGCCCCGATCCCGCGCGGCCCGATGTCCGGCTGCGGGTGCTCAAGGTGGACCCGCGGACCGTCACGGCCGCGCCGCTGGGCGAGCCCGGGGCGTCCCCGCCGGCCGGGACGGGAGCGACCGTGGCGGTCTTCAGCGACGGCGCCGCGGCGCCCGCCGCGGGGCAGGGCGAGGGGTCGAGCATCTGGCACTCGGCCGGGTCCTTCTCCGCCTCGCCGGCCTCCCCGGTGCGCGACGCGGTCCGGATCGCGACGGGGGCGCTCGGCAGCGCGAGGGCCGTGGCCGCGCTGGGCGTCAACGACGAGGATGGGATGCTGATCTACGTCGAGCGGGCCGCGGCCGGGCCGTCCAGCGCACCGGACGCCGCGCTGGCGCCGGACGCATCGGCGCCGCCCCCGGCGCTCGTCGACCCGCACCCGCGCGACGCCAAGCTGCTCCAGGATTTCCTGGCGGGGCTCGGCTGCTCCTCGCGGATCTACCTGCCTCGGCCGCTCTCGGTGGCCCTCGGCGGCGATACCGATCTCTCCGGCGCCGCCGTCCATCCGCCGTCAGGCCCGCGCGCCGTCCGGCTCACGCGCGCCGAGGCGCCTGGCGCTGGCCGGATGTTCGAATCCACACCGATCGTTCCGCACAGCGTCTGGTACCCGCTGCAGCAGAAGCGCGTTCGGTACTTCAAAAAGCCGAAGAAAGAGGAAACGGCAGACGGCGATCACTGAGCGTGGCGGCGCCTTGGCCCTTCCCTGACGTGCAGTAGGCGCTTGTGCGCTGGCGGCCCGACGGACTAATACACGTCGGCCGGTGCATCGATTGCGATCCTTCGGAGCTTGCGACATCTCGGCGCGGATCAGCGTGGGCTCGCCGGGCGGGGTCGCGCGCGCGATGTGCGGGTGGTGGAGCGCGCGCAGCGTCGCATTGCGGAGCGCCGCGGACGTCGCGCGCCGCATCGCCGGCGCCGGCGGTAGAGCGCTGGATCCGCGCGAGATCGCGGCGCGCGCGGCGCCTCGCTGCCGCCGAGATCCCCCCGATGGCGCTCGCGAAGTCACCGGACCAGCGGTACGCTGCAGCGGATCAGGGGATTCTAGCGCGCTCCGAGCTTCCCCGCGACGAGCGCTCGTGCATCGAGCTCACGCTCGTCGCGCGGACCCTGCGCGATCGTTTCCGTTTCCGGGACGCCGCGGCGAACGGCGCCGCATATCCTGAGGAGTTCTCGAACATGGCGGACAACAAGGGCGGCAGCGATCTGGACGTATTCGAGGGGCTCGCGAAGAAGAAGTCGCCCGCCACGAGCACCGCCCTCGTACCTCCCTCGCCGCCTGCGCGGTCGCGCACCCTCGTCGGCGCGGCGGTGCCGCCGCCGCCGAACCATGCGGCGACGCTCCCCAGCGGCGTGCCGTCTCCGCTTCCGCCGCCCGTGGCGCAGAAGGGGGCCGGCCCGTCGTCGCTCCCGCCGCCCGTGCCGTCGAAGGCGACGAGCCCGGGGTCGCTTCCGCCGCCCGTGCCGCCGAGGGGGACCGGTCCGGCGTCGCTCCCGCCGCCGTCGCTCCCGCCGCCGTCGCTCCCGCCGCCGGCCGTGACGCAGAAGGGGACCGGTCCGGCGTCGCTTCCGCCGCCCCTGTCGGCGAAGGGGACGAGCCCGGGGTCGCTTCCGCCGCCGATGCCTCCTTCGGTCAAGGCGGGCTCTCTGCCGCCCGTGGTGCCGCCTCGGTCGCGCCAGCCGTCGCTGCCCGCGATCAGCGCCCCGGCCCTGCCGTCGAAGAGCCCGCTGCCGCCGGTGCCGGTCGGCGGGGCCTCGGGCTCGCTGCCTCCTGTGGTTCCCCCGCCGGTGCGCCTGCCGTCGGTGAAGCCGCCGCAGAAGGCGGGTGACGACGCGAAGGCTCGCTCGGCCAAGGGCACCGCGGTCGACATGAACTGGGACGACGACGAGGAGTCGACCCACGTCTACGACAAGCAGGGGAACGACTACAATCCAGGGCGCTCGAGCGCGCTGCCGGCGGCGGGCTCGCCGGCGATCCCGAAGGCGGCCGCGGCGCTGGTCGCGAGCTCTGGCGGCGCGGCGTCGGCCTCGCGGGGGCGCACCCCCGTCCCGGCGCCGCCGCCGATCCCGAGCGCCCCGCCCGCGCCGGCGATGCCGCCGGATCTCGGGCTCCGCGCGCCGTTGCGCAAGGACGAGCCGACGGAGATCCGCCCGCGCCACGTGGTGCAGCAGGGCGCCGGCAAGGCGGGCGTGCTCCTCGGCGGGCTCGCGCTGGTCGCCGTGCTCATCCTGGCGGTGGTCATGCTGGTGCCGAAGAAGGGCGCGCTCACGATCGACCTGAAGACCCCGAGCGGCGGCGCCGTCGACCGGGCCGAGGTCTTCCTCGACGGCCAGAAGCGCTGCGACACCGTGCCTTGCGTCGTGCGCGATCTCGATCCCGGCTCGAAGGTGGTCAAGATCCTCGCCCCCGACTTCCCGCCGCGCGACGCCGTCGAGATCGTCGAGGGCGGCAAGGAGAAGGTCGTCGTGATCACGCTCGACGCGGCCGGCGCCGAGCGGTCTTCCACCGGCGCGTCGACCACGACCGGCGTGAAGGCGTCGGGCGCGCCCGGCGTGAAGGTCTTCATCGACGGCGAGGAGAAGGGCGCGCTCCCCGTCGAGATCAGCGTGCCGCCGGGAGAGCACAAGATCCGCTTCGACGGCGGCGAGCGCTTCGAGCCCCTGGAGCAGACGGTGGAGGTCGGCCAGGGCCAGATGAAGGACCTCGGCGCGGTCGCGCTCAAGGTGCTGAAGGGGCAGGTGACGCTGGAGCTCGCCACGTCGGGCGCCTCGGTCAAGCTGGTGAGCGCCAAGGGCACGGAGAAGAAGCTGCCCGATTCGGCCTGGAAGAAGCCGCCGGTCAAGGTGGATGTCACCGCGTCCGAGCGCTGGAAGATCGTGGCGACGAAGAGGGGGTACCAGGACTTCTCTCAGGCGATCTCGTTCGAGGACGGGCAGGCCGAGAAGACGATCCGGATCGCGCTCGACGAGGCGCGCAAGTCCGAGCCGGCCGCCGCCGCGCCAGCGCCCGCGCCTGCTCCGGCCGCACCGAGGTCGGAGCCCGTGGCCGCCGCGCCGAAGGCGGAAGCGCCGGAGCCTGCGGCTGCTGCTGGCGGTGCGACGCTGAACATCAACTCGATCCCGGTCTCGAAGGTGGTGCTCGACGGGCGGCCGCTGGGGAGCACGCCCAAGGTGGGCGTCAGTGTCTCCGCGGGGTCGCACACGGTGATGTTCATCCATCCGGAGCTCGGGAAGAAGTCGGTCACCGTCACAGTGAAGGCAGGCGAGACCAAGACCGCGGCCATCAAGTTCGAGTGAACATCCAGCCGCCAGGGGCGCCTGGAGAGCCGCCAGGGACGTCTGGAGAGCCGCCAGGGGCGCCTGGAGAGCCGCCAGGGGCGCCTGGAGAGCCGCCAGGGGCGCCTGGAGAGCCGCCAGGGGCGCCTGGAGAGCCGCCAGGGGCGCCTGGAGAGCCGCCAGAGACCCCCGGACTCGCTGCCAGCGAGTCCAGGGGCTGCGGGCTCTTGCGGTTCACTCGGCCCGCTCCGGGGACGCCCGGGCGTCGTGCCGGCGTCCGGCGCGCGCCGCTTCAGCGCCCGAGGCAGCTCACCGCTCGCCCTCGACCCGCTCCGCCCAGGCCCGCCAGGTGGTCGCGCAGCGCGGCTCGTCCGCGTGCGCGCCGCCGGCGCAGTACGCCGGGTCGCGCGGGGGGCCCAGCACGAGGATCGCGGTGTTGCTGACGAAGGGCAGATCGTGCCGCCAGAGATCGCGGAACCCGTCGAGGCGCCGGCGGTATTTCTCTGCGTCGCGCGCGTCGAGGAGCTTGTCGAGCTGCGCGCGGATCTTCTGCTTGAGCTCCTCGTCGTCGGTGACGGCGAGCGTGCGCTGGAGGAACCGGATCTGCGCCTCTCGCTCGCCGGCGCGCCCCAGGATGCCCGCGCCGCCGAGCGCCTGCCAGCTGATGTTCGCGTCGCCGCCGCCGAGCTCCGCGGCGCGCGCGAGCATCCGGGCCCCATCGAGGCGCCACTGCGCCTTCTCCTCGGGATCGGTCAGGTACGTGGCCGGCGCGATGAAGGCGACGAACTGGCCGAGCGCGAGCCAGATCTCGCCGTCGAGGGGGCGGTTCTGGACGCCGCGCTCCATGATCTCGCGCGCCTTGACGACCTCGTGGCGCGGCGTCGTGCTCATCTGGAACGTGATGAGCGCGTCCGCGAACAGGTAGGGGTCGCGGAAGGTCGGATCGAGCGCGTTGATGGCGTCGAGCAGCAGGGTGAGGTTCTCGAACCGGCGCCGCTCCATGGTGTGCAGGCCCTGCGAGACGAGCACGTGCGACCAGAGCAGATCGGCCAGCGCGGAGCGGTAGCCGAGCGACAGCGTGAGCACCTCGTCCGGGGGCGGCAGCACGTACACGTCGGAGGTCTCGGCGACCCGCCGCTCCAGGTCCGCGGCCGGCGCGCGCACGCTCCCGATGGCGATGGCGGCGGCGGCGGAGAGCGCGACGGCGACGAGCGCCTCGCGCGCGCCAGTGAGGCGGGCGACGAGCGAGCGGGCTGCCGGAGGAGGCCCCGCCCCGGGCGCGGGAGGGTCCCCCATCATTCCACCTCGCGGTCCACGAACATGCCCGGCAGCACGCGGGCCGGCTCCCCGGGGATCCGCTCGCCGCGCACCTCGAACGTGGACAGCACGCCGTCGCCGTCGAGGTCGCCGTGGGCGGTCGCGATGAAGCGCATGGCCTTCGACGCGTCGGCCTCGCTCGTGAACTGGAAGGAGAACGCGTGGGGCCCCTCGAAGCGGAAATCGAGCGACCGCCAGGTGAGGTGCTCCCACGACTCCGGCGGATCGACCGCGCGCACGCCGCGCGGCACCTGGGCCGGCGTCAGCGGGGCGGACGGGGGGAAACTGATCTCCTGCGGCCGCGACTCGGCGTATACGACCGCGCTCGTCACCAGCCGGTCGAGCCCCTCGATGGGCTCGCTCAGCTTGGACGCGCTGAGATTTCGGAAGAACGCGGGGACGGCGACGGCGAGGACGCTGCCGCCGACCGCGAAGGCCGCGCTGAGCTCCAGCGCGCTCCAGGAGCGCCAGGTCATGGGCTCCTCTCTACCTCACCCCTCCACGATCGAACAAGCGCGAGGGAGGCACGGTTCGCATCAGTCGGCGTCGATGTTCGTGTAGATCGCGGTGCTGGTCACGATCTCGCCGTCGCGCACCTCGCCGATGCGGGTGATCGTGTACCTCTGACCGTCGCCCCTCAGGTCGCCGACCGCGCCCACCTCGAACCCCTGCCCTGCGGGGAGGGGCGCGCCAGGCAGGCCCTGGCTGACGTAGCTCCCGCCGACCTGGTACGAGTACTGGAAGTAGATGGGCTGGCTGATCGAGAAGCCGAGGCACTGCCAGCCCTCGAGCGTCGAGCCCGAGTTGAAGTCGAGGCCTGGCGCATCGTTCGGCTGGTACTTCTTCCCCTCGACGGAGGCGAAGAGGAGCGGGACCGGCGTCGCCGAGGCGCAGAGGAGGTGGGTGTTCGCCGCGAGGACGCCCGCGCCGGACAGGATCTCCGAGATGTCGCGCTCGCGCTCGTACTGGGTGATAGCGGTGCGGGTGATGGCGCCGACGGTCTGCTTTGCTTCAGCCGTCTTCGCCGTGACGAGGTAGTTGCGGACGCCGACGATCGCCAGTACGGCGAGCACGCCGGCGATCGCGATCACGATCATGACCTCGATGAGGGTGAAGCCTCGTCCACGGACCGATGTCGTGCTCGACATAACACGCCCTTTCCGTTCGCAGACGACGCCCATGAAGCAGGGCTGCTCGGCTCATGCGAGCCGAGCAGCCAGAGAACCTCACTCGAACTCGTTCGAGATGTAGACCTGGGTGGCCAGCGCCAGCTCTCCGCTGGTGATGGTGCCGCCGCGCGCGAAGCCGCTGAGCACGGTGTCGCCGTCGATATCGCCCACGGCGCTCGCATCGAAGCCGTTGGGACCGACTGCGGGTGAGCCCGGGACGTCGGGATCGTTCTCGCCGCGGTGGTAGTCGTACTGGTAGTAGATCGGCTGCGACATCGAGAACTTGAGGCACTGCCAGCCTGCGGTCGGCGTGCCGCTGTCGGCGCCGGTGGCGAAGTCACCCGCCGGATCCGGCTGGTACTTCCTGCCTTGAGGGACGGTATCCGGAATCTGGACCGCGTCATCGCAGAGGTCGTGGCTCGCGGCGTCCGAGGTACCACCGCCGGCCAGGATCTGCGAGGCGGCGGTCTCCCGCTCGTACGCGGCGGCGGCGGCGCGGGAGATCGCGCCCACGGTGTTCTTGGCCTCCGACGTCTTCGCGCTCGCGAGGTACCGGCGCACGCCGTAGATTGCCAGCGCGGCGAGGACGCCGATGATGGCAACGACGATCATGAGCTCGACGAGCGTGAAGCCTCTCCTGTCATATCGCTTGATTGCACGCATGAGTGTCGATCCTCCGTGATGCTTTCTTTAATTGGATGCTTTGCCGAGACTGACCATGATGTCGCCTGGTGCGGGCTCGGCTGGCCCGCAGCGCGAAAACCTCTCCCACGGACAGGCGCTCTCCGCGCCGCGCCGGGGCGAACACTCCTCTACTCCGCGTCGTTCTCCCAGTAGATCTCGGCCATCGTGGATGCCGTCAAGAGCAATGCCAGCGTTCCATCCTCGTCCCTATCGCCGGCCGCCTGGACGACATACCAGGGCCCGTTGGGCAGATAGTTCGGATTCCCCAGCGGGTTCCCGGGGATTCCCGCCCAGGTGAAGCCCGCGTTCGGCGTCACCGTGAAGGCGTTGCCGACGCCGGCCTTCGTCGCGTACCCGAAGCGGACCGCGCCGTCCGTCGAGACGTTGAGCAGACGCCAGTTGGCCTGGCCGTCACCCGCGCCGCCCCACCCGCGCTTCCGATCGTTGAGAGTCCCCGCAGGATACCATGATTCGAGCGTGGTCGAGACGTCGAGGTACACGAGCATCTCGGCCTTGTAGGACTCCTGCGCACCGCGGATGCCCTGAATGACCGCCTTCGGCTCGGCGATGCCCGCCGCGTTCATGTATCTGCGGTATCCGACCATGGCGAGCGCCGCGAGGACACCCACCATCGCGACGACGACGAGGAGCTCGACGAGCGTGAACGCTCGCCTCGCTGCGCTTCGCTGTCGCCGCCTGCTCCGCATGCGCCCTGACGCTCCAGCAGGTGACGTGCCAAGGAGCGCGCGGCGCGGCGTCGTCTTCGAGTTGCGCGAGAAGCTCATGAGTTGCCTCGGTTTTCCTTGAGGTGACGAGGGCAGGGGGCCAGAGGTGTGGGATTGTGTTCTTTTGCGGCGGTGACGAAAACCGTCACTCCAGGGCGGCCGGCGGTGACGATTCTCGTCGGGATCCTCCCTCCGGGTCGTCGTCTCCTTCCCCATCGGCGGCAAGGGCGTGCTTGGCGAGGCGGTAGCGCAGCGACCGGAACGAGACGCCGAGCAGCTTCGCGGCCGCCTTGCGGACGCCGCCGGTGCGCTCGAGCGCCTGGAGGATGAGCCGGCGTTCGACCTCGCCGATCACCTCGTCGAGCGCGCACCCCTCGGGGGGGAGCTGCGCGAGCAGCGGCGCCGGGCTCGCGCTGAGGCCGGCGACGGCGCTCGGGAGGTCGCCGAGGCCGATCGTGGGCCCCCCGGCGAGCGCCACCGCGCGCTCCATCATGTTCTCGAGCTCCCGCACGTTGCCGGGGAAGCCGTAGGCGTCGAGCGCGCGCACCGCGTCCGTCGTGAGGCCGCGGACGTCCTTGCCGAGCTCGGCGGCGAAGCGGCGGAGGAAGCGCTCGGCGAGCCGCGAGATGTCCCCGGGGCGCTCGCGCAGCGGCGGCAACTCGACGCGGATGACGTTCAGCCGATAGTAGAGATCCTGCCGGAACCGGCCCTGGCGGACCTCGGCCTCCACGTCGCGGTTGGTCGCGGCCAGGACCCGGACGTCCACCGAGATCTCCGCGGCGGCGCCGATCGGGCGGACCTTCCGCTCCTGGAGCACGCGGAGGAGCTTCACCTGAAGCGCGGCCGGCAGCTCCCCGATCTCGTCGAGGAGCAGCGTCCCGCCGTCCGCCTCCCGGAACAGGCCCATCGAGCGCGCGCCGGCGCCCGTGAACGAGCCCTTCTCGTGGCCGAACAGCTCGCTCTCCATGAGCGCCTCCGGGAGCGCCCCGCAGTTGACGACAAGGAACGGCCTGGCCGCGCGATCGCTCTGGTCGTGGATGGCGCGGGCGACCCGCTCCTTGCCGGTCCCGCTCTCGCCCGTGAGCAGCACGGTGGTGCGCGTCGGCGCGATCTTGGCGATCAGCTCGGAGATCCGCTGCATCGCGGCGCTCGTGCCGAGCGGCTCGCGCGACGGGAGATCGAGCCGCTCGAGCTGCGCGCGCAGGCGCTGGTTCTCGGCGACGATCGAGCTCTTCTCGAGCGCCTTCGCGGCGAGCGCGGTGAGCTCCGCCGGCGAGAACGGCTTGGTCACGAAGTCGTACGCGCCGTGGCGCATCGCGTCGAGCGCGCTCTCCACCGTGGAGTGCGCGGTCATCACGATCACCTCGGTCGCGCTGCTCCGCGCCTTCGCGGCCGCGAGCACCTCGATCCCCGAGCCGTCGGGCATCACGAGGTCGGTGAGGACGAGCGGGAACGGCTGCGGGTTCTGCCGGATGGCCTCGATGGCGGCGCGCGCTCCGGGCGCGACGACGACCTCGTAGCCCTGACGGTGGAAGGCAATGTGGAGCACCTGGCGGAGGCCCGGCTCGTCATCGACGACCAGCACCCGGGTGGCGCTCTGCGGGATGCTCGGCGGGATCGACGCCATCACGCCAACACCGTATCACGATGCTCCGCTCACGCGTCGATGGCGGCCATCGGGCGCGGCGCGCCGCGT
Organism: Sorangium sp. So ce281; assembly: GCF_051527395.1. Classification (NCBI taxonomy): domain Bacteria; kingdom Pseudomonadati; phylum Myxococcota; order Polyangiales; family Polyangiaceae; genus Sorangium; species Sorangium sp. So ce281. Next base: position 5,660,587 of record NZ_CP150322.1, on the reverse strand, counting down.
CGTCATGTCACCGCGTCGTCTCCATCCCGCTTCGGCGCATGAGGCTTCGTCGCGCACTCAGGGGCAGGCGTCGTTCACGACGCCGAGCGGTGTGCGCTCCTCGACGACAAACGATTGCGCCTCGCTCTCCTCGCCTCCGTTGCCCTCCAGCTCCTGCCATACGAGCAGGGTGTCGCAGAGCTGGGCCTCGATCTCGAGGAAGTAACGGCCGTTCCTGTCGGTGTCCTCCTCGATCACGCCCCGCTGCGTCCGCTGGTTGAAGAGGCTGACGCGCGCGCCAGGGCTGCAGTTGCCCGAGATCTGCCACACCCCCTCGCGATCCGCGACGGGCCGCATCGTGTCGGCTGGCTCGGGCGGGGGGAGCGGCAGCGTCGGGCTCAGGCACGCCGCACCGGCGAGCAGCGAGATCGCGAAGGCGACGGCGAGGTGAAGCGCAGCGCGGCGGAGGATCGGCACGGCACGGCGTCATAGCACACCGTGTGCCTCGCCCCCTCCGCCGCGGAGCGCGCTGATGCAGCGGGATTTTCAGCGATCGCGCCGCGACCCGATCGCTCGGCCGTCAATTCTGTTGGCGCTCGCGTCCATCGGTTTGCAGCACGCGCAGGGCGACGCGCCGCTTCGCCGTGACGGCGCCGAGATCCGCGGCCGGGGGGAGCCCGGCGCCGCGCCCGCTCTCCTCGTCGTCGAGCAGCTCGCCGACGAGATCGTAGTCGCTCGCCTGCGTGATCCGGACGCGGCACATCTCGCCGGGGCGGACCTCGCCGCCGGAGAGGTAGACCTGTCCGTCGATCTCGGGCGCCTGACCGGCGTGGCGGCCCATGAGCACGTACTCGTGCTCGTCGCTCGTCCCCTCGACGAGCACCTCGAGCTCGCGGCCGATCATGGCGGCGCTCTTCTTGTGCGAGATGCGGCGCTGCAGCGTCATGAGGCGGCGGTAGCGGCTCGCGGCCGTGCGGGCGGGGACCTTGCCCTCGAGCTCGTAGCTGCGGCTCGCCTCCTCGTCGGAGTAGCGGAAGACGCCGACGCGCTCGAACTCGGCCCAGCGCACGAAGTCGCAGAGCTCCTCGAACTCGGCGTCGGTCTCGCCGGGGTGGCCGACGATGAACGCGGTGCGGAACGTGAGGTCGGGGACGCGCTCGCGCAGCGTGGAGACGACCCGGCGGAGGCGATCGCCGCCGTGGCCGCGCCGCATCCGCCGCAGCATCGCGTCGGCGGCGTGCTGGAGCGGCATGTCGACGTAGGGCACGACCCGCGGGTGGCCGGCGAGCAGCTCGACGAGGTCATCGGTCATCGTCTCGGGGTACAGGTAGAACAGCCGCACCCAGCGCACGCCGGGCACGTCGGCGACCCGCTCGACGAGCTGCGCGAGCGTCGCGCGCGCGCCGTCCTCGGCGCGGCCCGCCGCGTCGCGGCCGTAGGCGATCGTGTCCTGCGAGATGAGGTTGATCTCGCGGACGCCCGCCGCCGCGAGCTGCTCCACCTCGCGCACCACGTCCGGGATGGGCCGGGAGCGCTGCGCGCCGCGCAGGTCCGGGATCACGCAGAACGAGCAGGTGCGGTTGCAGCCCTCGGCGATCTTGACGTAAGCGCTGCCGCCGGGGGTCGAGAGGGTGCGCGGATCGCCGGCCTGGATCAGCCACTCGGCGGGGTTGCCGACGAGCATCCGCTCCGCGTCGCCCGCGAGCACCCGGCCGAGCTTGAGCATGTCGCTCGACCCGAGGAAGTGGTCGACCTCGGGCATCTCGCGCGCGAGCTCCTCGGGGTGGCGCTGCGACAGGCAGCCGGCCACGACCAGGCGCTTGCAGCTGCCGCGCTCCTTGTGCTGCGCCATCTCGAAGATGGCGTCGATCGACTCCTTCTTCGCGTCGCCGATGAAGCCGCAGGTGTTGACGACGATCACCTCGGCCTCGGCGGCGTCATCGACGTGCGCGTAGCCGGCCGCGCGGGCGACGCCGAGCATCACCTCGGAGTCGACGCGGTTCTTGGGGCACCCGAGGCTGACGAAATGGACCTTGCGCGAGCTCATGTCGCCGCTCCTTCACCGTCGACGAAGACGACCCGCCCCGAGGCGAGCGTCATCTTGACGCGGCCCGTGAGCTGCCGGCCGAGGAACGGCGTGTTCTTGCTCTTCGAGCGGAGGCGCGCCGGGTCGAGCACGAAGCTCAGGTTCGGATCGACGAGGCAGAGCTCGGCGCGGGCGCCGGCCTTGATCGTGGGCGCCTCGAGCCGCGCGATGCGGGCGGGGGCGCGGGTGAGGGCGTCGACGAGCCGCCCGAGGGGGAGGGCGCCCTGCCGGACGAGGTCGAGCAGGACCGGGACGACGAGCTCGAGGCCGATGAGGCCGGGCGACGCCTCGGCGAACTCGCAGTCCTTCTCGAGCGTGGAGTGGGGCGCGTGGTCGGTCGCGACGGCGTCGATGGTGCCGTCCGCGAGCGCCTCGCGGAGCGCGTCGACGTCCGCCTGCTCGCGCAGGGGCGGGTTGACCTTGCACGCCGTGTCGTAGCCGAGCACGGCGGCGTCGGTGAGCGTCAGGTGGTGCGGCGTCACCTCGGCGGTCACGGCGATGCCCCGGGCCTTCGCCTCGCGGAGGATGCGGACCGCCCCGAGCGACGAGATGTGCGCCACGTGGTAGCGCGCGCCGGTGGCCTCGGCGAGCAGCACGTCGCGCGCGACGATGATGTCCTCGGCCACGCGCGGCCAGCCCCGGAGGCCGAGCCGCGTCGAGATCGCCCCCTCGTGCATCTGCGCCCCGTCGGTGAGCGCGTGGTCCTCGGCGTGCTGGATGATCGTGAGATCGAAGGTCTTCGCGTACTCGAGCGCGCGGCGCATGACGGAGCTCGACGTCACGCAGCGGCCGTCGTCGGAGACCGCCACGGCGCCGGCGTCCTTGAGATCGGCCATCTCGGTGAGGTCCGTGCCCTTCTGGCCCATCGTGATCGCCCCGATGGGGTGGAGCGCGGGCCCCCCGATCGCGCGGGCTCGCGCGATCATGGCCTCGGTGATGGAGCGGGTGTCGTTGACCGGCCGCGTGTTCGGCATCGCGCACACGTGGGCGAAGCCGCCGGCCGCCGCGGCGGCCAGCCCGGACGCGATGTCTTCCTTGTACTCCTGCCCGGGCTCGCGGAGGTGGGCGTGGAGATCGACGAACGCGGGGAGGAGCAGGAGCCCGTCGCCCTGGATGATCTCGGCCCGGTCGGCGCGGCGCAGCTCGTCGGTCGCTGCGCCGCGTCCCGCCCGGGTGATGACGCCGTCTTCCACGACGACGTCGATCACGTCGTCGAGCTGTTGGGTCGGGTCGACGGCGCGCACGCCGACGAAGAGAAGGAGGGGAGGAGGTGAGCCGATGGCCGCCATGGGAGCGCGCTCCCCTAGCACAGGCGCTCCTCGCTGTGCACCGGTGCGGCGTCGGTGGGGGAACCAACGCGGCAAGGAGACCGCGCCAGGGTCAGCCGGGAAGAACCGGACGCAACGGGCGCAAGGGACGGAACAGGACGGAACCGCAGGCGGAAGAAAAACGCTCGGGGCGTGACAGAGCGCTTGACGGAACGCGAGGGGGTGAGGTAGTGATGCCGTCCCCGCTCGCGAAGCTGGCGGAATTGGCAGACGCGCTGGATTCAGGTTCCAGTGGGGTAACTCCCGTGGAGGTTCAAGTCCTCTGCTTCGCACCAAGCGCTCTTCTTATCCTGCTTCCCTAGCCACGACTCTTGCCAACGTCGTGGCTCTGTCCCTGCTTGCCGTCTCCAGCAGCTCCTGTGATCGCCGCTCCTCCCCCTCGGCGGGGGGAGCCGCGAGCGCTGCCCCTGCTCCCAGCGCCTCGGGGGCGGTCCTCGCAGCCGCGGCTGCGTCGAGCGCCCCGACCGAGCCCGCCGTGGCCACTGCGCCGGCCGAGCCCGAGCTGCCGCGCGGGACCGGCGTCCAGGAGTTCGTGCCCATCGGCTCCCTGGAAGGGTGCAAGGCGAAGTCGGGTGATATCGCGACCTACATCCTGCGCGAGGGGATGGGGATCGCCGGGCGCGCCGACGGCTCGTTCGGGGCCGTGTGGCTCGTGGACCTCAAGGGAGGGGACGCGCAGATCGCGTTCGCCGGCTTCGATAACGAGGCCCGGCAGGTCGCTCGCGCGAGGGCGATCTCGAGCACGCGAGACGCAGGGCTCCGGATCTTCTCCTCGGGCGACGAATGGGCGGTCGCGTGGTTCGACGCGGAGGGGCTCGCGTACGCGCGGCCCCGCTGGGAGACGAACCCGCCGGTGCAGATCCAGCGCGTCGGCGCGATCGGGAGGGAGGTCAGCGACCATGTGGCCCTCGCGCCCGCTCCAGGTGGCGCCCTGGTCGCAGCGGCGCCCTTCGGGCCGGACCGCCAGCGCCTGGGGGTGTTCCAGTTCGCGCCGGTCGATCCTGCGCAGCCGCAGCTCAAGGCGGTCGGGGTCACGCGAAGCGCCAAGAAGCCGCGCTGGCCGACGGTCGCCGCCGACGCGTCCGGTGGCTACCTCGTCGCCTGGCAGGACGAGGAGGACGGGAGCATCCGGGCCTCGCGGTTCGACGCCGCGGGCAGGGAAGGGAATGCCCACGTCGTCGCGACGCGACGGGGCGGCGACCGACCGGCAGGCGCCGCTCAGGAGACGCCGGACAGGGATCAGCGGCTCGGCCTTGTGGCCACGGGCAGCGCCGGCGCGCTGCTGGTCTGGAGCGAGGGAGCCACCTTGATCGCCCGCGCGCTGGACGCCGAGGCGCGGCCGCGCGGGGCGCCCTGGGTCGTTGGCAAGGGCAAGTGGCGCGCGCTCGCGCCGAGCGGCGACGGGGCCCTTGTGGCCTGGGTCGGCCACGATGGCAAGGTGGAGGGGCAAGCCCTCCTCGTGAAGCTGGCCGCCGACGGCGCGCCCTCTGCTCGAGGGATCCGGGTGTCGGATGGGGTGTTTCCCGTAAAGGATTCTCCCAGCGTCGCGCTCGCCGGTGAGCGGGTGGGCGTCGCATGGACGGAGCCCATGAGCACCGGTGTGAGCACGAAGCGCGCAGTCTTGCGTGTGCTCGAGCGCACCTGCATCCCCTGAGCGCTCACGCGATGAGGGGGCCCGTGCGGCGGGCGTAGCGCGGCCTCCGGCGCTAGGATGAAGAGCGTGAGCCACGCATTCGGCCCGACTCAGCCACCGCCGAACCGCGATGCGAACGAGCCGCCTGCTGCGCTCAGGGACGTGCAGACAGGCGCCCTGCCCTGCGAAAGCGAGCCGCCTGGAGCGCTGCCCTGCGACCCGGTCGCGGCCCGCGGGCGCGTCCCGCTCGCGCCGGCTGCAGCGCAGCTGAGCCGCGCGCAGGCGACGCGGCTGATCATCGAGGATCCCTACCTCACGCCGCCGCCCCCGCCGGAGCGACGGCAGCTCTCGACGCTGGCCGTGAGCTCGCTCGTCGCGGCGCTGTTCGGGCCCCTCGGGGCGATCGCCGCGATCGCCTTCGGCTGGGCGGCTCGTCGCGAGATCGAGCAGGCCCCGGCCGTGCGCAGGGGGTATGCGCTCGCCAGCGTCGGGCTCGCGCTCGGCGTCCTGCTCACCCTCTGCTGGAGCTCCGCGATCGGCTTCGGCGTGTGGATGTGGAGCACCCATCGCGGCGCAGAGACGGCCTCCGCCCTCCCGGAGGGGGAGGCCTCGCCGGAGCCGGCGAGCACGGCGTCGCCGTCGATGCCGCTGCCGGAGGCGCCTCCTCCGGCGGTGCAGCCGAGCGGCAGCGTCCCTCAGCACACGACCCACCGGCGCATCGGCGGGGTCTCCATCGTCGATATCGGCGTCGACGTGTCCGTGCTCAGCGAGGAGCTCGCCAAGCAGCGCGCGGAGGCATACGCCCAGGGCGAGAAGGTCCTCGTGATGACGACGAGCGATCCCTGCGAGCCGTGCCGCGGGGTCGACCGCGCGCTCGGCGATCCGCTGATGCAGACGGCCCTCCGGAGCGTGCGGCTCGTGCGCGTGGACATCGATCTCTTCAAGGAAGATCTCGATCAGATCAAGGTGCCGCGGCGGCTCTATCCGGGCTTCTTCCTGCTCTCGCCGGATCTTTCCCCGCAGGACGGGATCAACGGCGGCGAGTGGGACGACGACATCGCGCGCAACATCGCGCCCGTGCTGGGGGCGTTCGTGCGGGGCCAGTACACCACCCGCCGGCAGCCGTGGAACCCGCTGCCCGGCTCGGGCATGCGGCTCTGAGCCGGGTCGCGCGCGGCGACGAGCCCCTCGCGCGCCGGACGGGGTAAGCTCCGGCTGTGAAGCGCTTCGGCCAGCTCGTCCTCTTCGCCCTCTGCGTCGCTTTCAGCGTCTCGGCTGTCTACAACGTCGTCTCCGACAACGCCGACGTCGAACGGAGGGCGGCGCTCGTCGCGTGCGGCGAGGACGGCGCCGCGAGCGCGCCGGGGCCGCGCCGCGCGAGCGAGGGGTGCAGAGCGCAGATGACGCGGCTGGAACGGACGCCGTTCGGCCAGACCTTCGAGTTCACCACGGCGAAGCGCGTCGTGGACGTCAGGTGCGAGCGGGCGCTCGTGTTCGCCGGCGAGTACAGCTGCAAGCTCAGGTGATCGCCGCGGCGGCGGCGTTCACCCCGCCTGCCTCAAGACGCCGTTATCCGCGCGGAAGTTACGCTATGGTGGGCGGCCGTGACGAGCCCCACAGCGCGCTTGCCTCGCTGGATCGGCCCCGAGGCCGCGCGCATCGTCGTGTGCTTCGCGTCCGCGGTCGCAGCCGCCGCGGCGGTCGCCCACGGCGCGCCGCCGGCGCTGGCGGCACAGGCGCCCCCGCCGGAGCCGCTCCGCGCGCCTGTTGTCGCGCCCGCCTCCCCGCCGACGCAGCCGCCGCAGGGCGGCGGCCCGAGCCCTCCCGCCCCGCCGCCGCTCTCGCGGGACGAGGAGGAGAAGCGGCTCCGCATCGAGCGAGCGACCGCGCTGCACGACGAGGCGCAGCGGCGCTACCAGCACGGCGAGTACCGCGCGGCCATCGCGAAGCTGGAGGCCGCCGTGGCGCTGGATCCCGAGGGCAAAGAGCTCATCTACAACCTGGCGATGATCCACGAGCGGCTGGGCGAGATCGACGAGGCCGAGCGCTACTACCGCCGCTACCTCGACATGGAGGCGCTCCCGAAGGCGCGTGAGGAGGTGCACGCGGTCCTCAAGCGGCTCGAGGGCGCGAAGCGAGAGCTCTCCGGCGCGAAGCCGCCGCCGTCCGCGCCCGCGAAGGCCGCCTCGGTCTCCACGGCGCTGCCGTATTTGCCGCGCTTGCCGCGCCATCCCGTGGCCGTCGGCAGCGCGATGCCGCGCGCGACCTGGCTCGGCGTCAGCGGGGGCATCGCCGCGGGGTCGCTCGTGGTCGGCGGCGTCTTCGCCGCGCTCGCCGTGGCGCGGGATCCCGGCGCCGGCGAGCGCACCGGCGCCGGCGTCTCCATCGCCGACCTGCAGGCCGACGCGAGCGCCGCCCACCGGTGCGCCGTCGCCGCGGATATCGCCTTCCTGGTCGCCGGGCTCTCCGGGGCAGCGGCGCTCTACCTGTACCTGTCTCCCGGGGCCCCCGCGGCGAGCCCAGCCGCTCGCGCGGCCTCGGCCGCCGGCTCGCGCGCGCTGACGCCGGGGCAGGCTCGCCGTCTCCCGCGCGGCGCCGGTGCGGGGGCGCAGGGGATCCGCCTGTCGCTGGGCGCCGAGGGAGCCCGGCTCCGGGTGCAGTTCTGATGCGCCCCAGCGCCGCGCGGCGCAGGCTGCTCCGCGGGCTCGCCGCGCTCGTGTCGCTCGGCGCCGGGTGCGAGGTCCTCGTCGACGGCACGCTGGGCCCGGTGCGCTGCACGGACGAGGGCGCGCTCGGGCCGCCGGCGTGCCCCGAGGGCGCCGTCTGCAGGGACGGCGCCTGCGCCGAGCAGCAGCTGGAGCGCGCGCTGGGCGCGCGCTGCGCGCGGCACGAGGACTGCGGAGCGCTCGATTTCTGCCTCGATCCCGCGCTGTTCGACGTCGAGGGGCCGCGCGTCTGCGCGCGCGCCTGCTGCAGCTCGAGCGACTGCGATCCTGCCCGGGATGCGGTCTGCTGGATCCCCGACGGCGGAGGGAGCGGCCTCTGTCGCATCGGCCGGGAGGTCGGCCGGCCCGACGTGGGCACGGGGCTCTCCGGCGCGCGATGCGCCGCGCCCGGCGACTGCCGATCGGGCATCTGCAACGACGGCGCCTGCGTCGACGCTTGCTGCTCCGACACCAGCTGCGCCGCGAACGGCGCGGCGTGCCGGCTCACGACGGGCCTCGTCTCGTCCGGTCCGGCCTGGGCGTGCCAGGCCGCCGCCTTGGGTGAGGGAGGCTACTTCGACCCGTGCGAGCGGGACGAGGACTGCGCGTCCGGGCTCTGCGCCGAGGTGGAAGGGAGCGGCCGGAGCGGCCGCTGCACCATCCCGTGCTGTGGCTCGGAGATGTGCCCGGACACGCCCGGCGAGGTGAGGCAGCGCGTCGGCTGTGCTGAGCTCGCGATCGACGGACGCTCGACCGTCCGTGCGTGCATCACGCTGCTGTCCGGGGACAGCCTCGCGGCCATCGGCGTTCCGTGCTCCACGCCCGAGGACTGTCGGAGTGGTATGTGCATCAAGGATCCTGAACAAACGCAGCCATTCTGTAGCGACGTCTGCTGCAGCGATGCGTCCTGCGGCGACGCCGCGTTCTTCGGCTGCCACCCGCGAGCGACAGGCGAGTCGTGGGCCTTGCGATGCGAGCCCAAGTAACGGACGATCCCCCCATCGCGGTGGTAGTTCGTGCAAGCTGACGGCCAGTTCCCAGCCAGCGCCCCCGGGTCGCCCGGCGAGCCCAGCGGGGCCATGGCGCTGATTTGCCCGCGCTGTCACCACCTCGGGGCCGTCGCGCTGGAGGGGAGGAGCTCGTCCAGCCAGCTTCCGTCTCCCGCCGGCGAGCGCGGTTCCCAGGGCGGCCAGAGCGCGAGGCTACCTCGTTGCCCCCGCGACGGGCTGGCCCTCGTGAGCCGCGAGGTGCTCGGCGAGGCCGACGGAGATCCGTTCCTGGGGATCACGATCGCGGATCGGTTCGTGATCGTGGGCAAGCTCGGCGCCGGCTCGATGGGCACGGTGTACCGCGCGCGCCAGGAGGCGATGGGCCGCGACGTGGCCATCAAGATACTGCGGTCGGACAGGGCCTTCGACGCGCAGGCGAAGGCGCGCTTCACCCGCGAAGCGCGCGCGATGAGCCTCCTCCGGTCGCCGCACACGGTCACCGTGTTCGATTTCGGCGAGATCGTGGACGACGCGACGGACGCGGCCTTCGGCCGCGGTCGCTCCGCAGAGCAGAGCTCGCCCGTGGAGGGGACGACGTCGAGCAGCGGCTCCCTCTACCTCGCGATGGAGCTGCTCGAGGGCGAGTCGCTCGGTCAGCGGCTCAAGCGCCTGCGGCGGCTGCGCGTGGGCGACGCCGCCCGCTTCGCGCGGCACGCGCTCCTGTCGCTGGCCGAGGCGCACGACAAGGGGATCATCCACAGGGACCTCAAGCCGGACAACCTGTTCCTGGCGAGGCCCCCCGCGGGCGAGCACGAGGAGATCTGCAAGGTGCTCGATTTCGGCATCGCGAAGGTGATGACCGGGACGGAGCGGCCGGTCGATGCCCTGGAGACGCAGGCAGGCACCGTCTTCGGGACGCCGCGGTACATGTCGCCGGAACAGGCGCAGGGCAGGCCGCTCGACGCGCGGAGCGACCTCTACTCGCTCGGCGTCCTGCTCTATCAGATGCTGGTCGGGAGGCCGCCGTTCATCGACGACGATGCGGTCGTCGTGATGGCGAGGCACATCAAGTCGTCGCCCGTGCCGGCGAGCGAGGCCGCGCCGGACGCCAGGATCCCGCCGTCGCTCTCGCAGCTCCTGCAGCGCGCCCTGGCCAAGCGGCCCGAGGATCGGCCGCGGAGCGCCCAGGAGTTCATCGCCGAGCTCGATCGCGCGATGGGCGAGGCCAGGCCGAGCCTCGACCGCGAGCGCCTCGGCCCGGCTCAGCCCGCCGAGGCCGGCGCCACGAGCGAGCTGCTCGCGGTCGTGGGCGACGGCGAAGGCGCCGCGCAGGCGCCGAGCACGCTGCGTCCCGCGCCGCGGAGGCGCACCTCGCGCGTGGCCGTCGGCGCCGGCGCCCTGTCCCTGATCGTGATGGCGCTCGCCGTGCGCGAGCTCCGCCGGCCTGCGGACGGCAGCGCGCACAGCCTTCAGAAAGGGGTAGCGCTGGAAGCGAGGGCACTCGCGAGCGCGATCTCGCGCGCCGACCCGCCGCCCGCCGCCGCGCCGACGGCGCCGCCGACCGCGCCGGCGCCCGCCGCGCCGAGCGCGCCGGTGGCGCCGCCGCCGTCCGGCGCGCCGACCGCGCCGACCGCGCCGCCGCCGCCGTCCGGCGCGCCGACCGCGGGGGTCGCCAGCGCGGCGCCCGCGCCCGCGGGCGTACCCTCGGCGTCGACACCGAGGCGAAAGCCAGCGCAGCCGCGCAAGCCATATGTGAAATTCGACTGATGACGGCACGCGCGCGGCACCGCTGCGCAAGGCCGACGTGGGCCCCCGAAGGCCCGCGCTTCCATGGAGTCCCGTCGCGCGAGAGACAGCGGCGTCCGATCGCGAATGGCGCCGAGAGTCGCTGTACGAGCCGGAGGCTAACGTGTAACTTCGCCGCGCACCGATGGATCCCCGGGAGATGGAAACGCTCGTTCAGCGGCTCGTCACGAATCCGCATGACGGGGAAGCCCTGGCGTATGCTCACCGAGCCGGGGAGCAGGACCCACGCTCGTACGCCATGCTGCTCGAGCGCGTCGGCAGCTCCACCGCAGATCCGTCGTACGCGGCGCACTGGCTGAGCGAGGCCGCGAACGTGTGGTCGACCACCATCGGCGACGCGCACCACGCCGCGCGGACGCTCATGATCGCCATCGACAAGGATCCGACGCAGCGGACCGCGGCGGAGCGGCTGGCGCAGCTCTACCGCGACAAGGGCGATCAGAAGGCGCTCGTCGCGCTCCTGGAGCGGCTCGTCAAGGCGCTCACGCCGCTGCTCTTCGAGCGGCCCGAGGTGCGCGCGCAGGTCTCGACCCTGCACGAGGAGCTCGGCCGGCTGTGGAGCGAGCCGCCGCTCTCGCGGCCGGAGCGCGCCCTCGAGAACTGGCGCCGCCTGGCGGAGCTCGATCCGCACAACGTCTACGCCATCTACGCCGCCCGCGAGATGCTGAAGGCCCAGCAGCAGTACGCCGAGGCGATCCCGTACTTCGCGATGGAGCAGGCGCTCGTCGACGACCCGGATCGGCGGCTCGCCCTGCTGCGCGACGAGGCCGACATCCGGCGCCGCGCCGGCGATCTCGCGGGCTCCACCGTGGCGCTGCGGAACGCGCGCGCGTTCGTGCCGCACGACATGGGGCTCATCCAGGCGCTCGGCGTCGCCATCGTCGACCGCATCGAGGCGGGCGAGCCGGTGCCGCAGCCAGAGCGCGACGAGGCCGCGGAGCTCTTCGTGGCGCTCGCGGAGACGTACGACGGGGAGTACGGCTACTCGTACTCGGTCTACGCCCTCCGCGCGGCGCCGGGGCACGATCGCGCGATGCAGCTCGCCGACCATTACGGGAAGCAGCTGGGCCGCATCGGGGAGCTCCGCCCGCGCTACGTCGCCTACCTCCAGGTCAACCCGAACGGGTTCATGGCCCCCGAGGCGCGCAAGCGGGCGTCCGTGCCGCCCCCCCCCCCCGCGGCTGCCGTCGGTGCCGCCGCCGCCCCTGGGCGTGGCTGCCGCGCCTGCGCACCGGTCGTCGGTGCCGCCCAGCGCGGGAGCCGCCCATGCGCACGCGTCCGTGCCACCCTCGGGCGTCCTCTCGTCGCCGGCCGCCGCTGGGCTGGTCGAGCCGGGGGTGGCCGCGTTCGCGCCGGCGTCTTCGTTCGCTCCCGCGCCGGGGTTGCCGGCGCCGGACACGCTGGCTTCGCCTGCGGACGCCGCGGCGCCGGCCTCGGCGGGGGCGTACGGCCTGGCCGGCGCCGCGCCGGCGCCTCTCGCCTTCGGCGGCTCGGCCCCCTCGGAGGCGCCGCAGCCGCCGAAGGAGGAGGCGGAGGAGCTTCGCAAGCCGCTGACGCTCGCCAAGCTCCGCGAGGTGCTCAAGGGCGAGCCGGCCAACCCGGACGTGCTCGCGCAGGTCGAGGAGCAGCTGCGCCAGAAGCGGATGTTCGTCGAGCTGCGGGACGTCCTGCTCGCGGCGGCGCGCGTCCCCGAGGCGCCCATCGAGCGCAGGAAGGCGCAGCTGCGCGACGTCGCCGGGCTGTGCGAGGCGCAGCTGCGCGACGTCGACTCGGCGGTCCAGGCCTGGAAGCTGCTCTCCGAGCTCGATCCCGGCGACGCGCAGGCGCAGGCCGAGCTGAGGCGGCTGCTCGAGCGGAGCTCGCGGTGGGACGATCTCGCCGCGCTGCTCGAGCACGACGCCGCGGCGACGCCCGACGTCGCGCAGCGGGTCGAGATCGAGATGGCGCTCGTCGCGCTCCATGAGCAAAAGCGCCGCGACCCCATCGCGGCCGCGGAGGCGTGGGTGCGGATCGCGGGACTCGCGCCGGACGACGGCGCGGCGCTCCTGTCCGCCGTCAAGCTCTTCGAGCGCGGCGAGCGCTTCGATCTCGCGGCGCGGGTCCTCGCCGACGCGACCTCCTGGTTCCAGGGGAAGCTGAACCACGGGCCGCTCCTTCAGAAGCTCGGCGAGCTCCGGATGCGGCTCGATGAGCCGGGCGCCGCGGGCGACGCCTACGGCCAGGCCGCCGAGCTGCTGCGCCAACCGAGGCTGTGGGAGCTGGCGCAGAAGGCCTACGTCGCGGCGGGGCGGCTCGCCGAGGCGGCGAGGGCGCTCTGCGAGCGCGCGCTGCTCGCGGACCGCAAGGCGCGCCCTGCGCTCCTCGTCCAGGCCGCCGAGCTGCTCTTCAGCGCCGGGGACGTCGACGGCGCGCTCGACCGCGTCGAGCGCGCTGTCGAGATCGATCCGGCGACCGACGCCGCCCCCGCGATCGAGGATCTCTACCGGCGCGCCCATCGGTGGCCCGAGCTCGTGCGGTTCCTCCTGAGCCGGGCCGAGGTGCTCGGCGACAGGGCGGAGCGCGTCGCGGCGCGGCGGGCCGCGGCGGCCCTGCAGCGCGAGCTCGGCGATCGCGACGGGGAGCGCGCGACGCTCACGCTCCTGCTCGCCGACGGCGATGACGCCGAGGCCCTCGAGCGGCTGGCCCAGGACGCGGGCGAGCGCGGCGATCACCAGCAGGGCGCGGAGCTCCTCCGCAAGCTCGGCGATCTGACGGACAGCGAGCCCGGCAAGATCTCGCTCGCCCTGCGCGAGGCGCGCATGCTCGCGGAGGGCCCCGGCGACCTCGAGGCCGCGATCGCGCGCTACGAGGCGGTCGTGGCGACGCTCGATCCGCAGAACCGGATCGCGCTGCAGGGGATCGCCGATCTGGAGGAGCGGCGCGGCAACCCGAGGGGGGTCGCGGGCGCGCTCGAGCGTGAGCTCGTGCTCGTGTACGGCCACGACCAGGTCGACATCGCGCAGCGCCTCGCGGCGCTGTACGAGGGCCCGCTCGACGATCCGCGCGGCGCCGTCAGGGCGCTCGAGATCGTCCACGCCGTCGAGCCGGACGACCTCGACGCGGTCGCCCGGCTCCTGCGGCTCGCCGAGCGGCTGAACGACTGGCCGAAGGTCGCGCGCCTGATGGCGATCCTGATCGAGGTGGAGGGCGACGACGACGAGGCGTCGCAGATGACCCGGCGCCTCGCCGAGATCCTCGACCAGCAGCTGGGCAAGAGCGACGAGGCGCTGGCGCTCCTGGAGCGGCTCGCCGATCAGGGCGACGAGCCGTGCCGAGAGGCGTACGTCGCGCTCGGCGATCGGAGCGGGTGGAAGGGGATCGTCGCGACCAAGCTGGTCGCCTGGAACGAGTCGACCGCGCGCGCGGGGCGCGAGGTCGCCCTGCGCGGGGCCTTCGAGCGCTTCGTGGAGGTCGGTCGCCAGAAGGACGCCGCGCGCGTGGCGATGGAGCTCGCGCGCTCCCGCACCGCCGACGCCGGCCTCGCGGAGAAGCTCGAGGCGATCGCGGTGGAGCTCCAGGATCGCGAGGCCCTCACCGCCGCGCACGAGCTCCTCGCGAGGGATCTCGCGGGCGCGGCCCGGGCGGCCGAGCTCGTGCGGCAGGCCGAGGTCCGGGTCTCCGTGGGCGCCGATCCGCTGGAGTCGATCCACCACGGCGAGGGCGCGCTCGCGAGCGTTCCGACCGCCGAGGTCGAGCCGCTGCTCCAGCGGCTCGCGGCGCTGGCCGAGGCCCCGGGCCTCATCATCGATCTCTTCGAGCGCCAGGTCGGCCGGTGCCGCACGCCGGCCGATCGCCTCGCGGCGCTCGTCCGCGCCGCCCAGATCGCCTGCGAGCGCGGCGCCATCGACCGGGCGAGGAGCTTCTTCGAGCTGGCCCTCGGCGGCGGCGTCCAGGAGGAGACGATCGCCACGCTCGAGCAGGTGGCGCGGGACGACGACGAGCGGTCGCGGTCGACGGCGCTGCGCACGGTCCTCGCCGAGGCGCTCGCGGCCGGCGGCCAGGGCTCGCGCGACGGCGGCCGCACCCGGGCGGCGCTCCTGCGGCGCGCGGCCACGATCGCCTACCAGGATCTCGGCGACGTCGACCGCGCCTTCGGCTGGCTGAGCGGCGCCGTGCTCACGCAGGTCGACGACGCTTCGCTCGACGCGCTCGAGGCCCTCGGGCGCGAGGTGGGCGACCTGCCCCGCGTCGGCGCGACGCTGGACCGCGCGCTGGACGAGGTCTTTGACGGCCCGCTCGTGCGCAAGCTCCTGCAGCGTCGCGCCAGGCTGCGGCGCGACGTGCTCGGCGACCGGCAGGGCGCCGCGGCGGACCTGAAGAAGCTTCACGACCTGTCGCCCTCGGATCAGGACGTGATGAACGACCTGTCGGGTCTCCTGCTGGAGCTCGGCGATCACCGCGGCATGATCCAGCTGTACGAGGACCAGATCCTCCGCGGCCGCGATCCGGCGCAGCGGGCGGAGCTCGCGCGCAAGGTGGCGCGCCTCTGGGAGGAGGAGCTCGGCGAAGCGCGCGAGGCGGCGGACGCCTGGCGCCGCGTCCTCCGCATGAAGGCGGGCGATCCGGACGCGACCGCGGGCCTCGAGCGGGCCAAGACCGGCAAGCTCAAGCGCACCCCGCCGCCTCCTTCGCTGCCGACGCGCGCGCCGGGCCCGCCGCTGACCGAGCCGCCGCTCGCGCCCCGGGCTCCGGCGCTCGAGACGCTCGGCCTCGAGGCCGGCGCGGTGGCGGCGGTGAGCAACGGCTACGCGGGCTCCGAGACGCTTGAGGGCGTCGAGGCGCAGCCGGTTGCGGAGGCGCAGCCGGTTGCGGAGGCGTACCCCGCGGCGGAGGCGTATCCGGCGGCGGAGGCGTACCCCGCGGCGGAGGCGTATCCGGCGGCGGAGGCGTACCCCGCGGCGGAGGCGTATCCGGCGGCGGAGGCGTATCCGGCGGCGGAGGCGCAGCCGGTTGCGGAGGCGTACCCCGCGGCGGAGGCGTATCCGGCGGCGGAGGCGTACCCCGCGGCGGAGGCGTACCCCGCGGCGGAGGCGTATCCGGCGGCGGAGGCGTACCCCGCAGCGGAGGCGCTGTCGGCTCCCGAGGCGCAGCCGGCGGACGCCGCCGCCTCGCAAGCGCTGCCGGTCGAGCCGGAGCAGCAGGTCTGGGCCTACGGCGTCGCCGCGCACGCCGACGCGGCGGACGCAGGCAGCGGCGCTGCTCATGTCGATGTGGTTCTGCGCGAGGGGCAGAGGCTCCCTCTGGATAGCGCCACCCAGGTCCTCCACGTTGCTCCGGCTGCGTATTCCGATGCGCCAGCCGCTCCCGCGCAGTGGTCGGAGTTCGACGCTCACGCAGGGCCGCAGACGCTCGGCGACGTCGACAGCGGCGAGGCCCATCGAGCGCACGATGAGGCGCCCCTCTCGGCCCCTGCGCTGCCCGTCGCGCCCGCTGCCCCCGTGGCGCCTGTCGTGCCGCACTTGCTCGGCTCCGACGCGATCGACGTCGACATGGATGCGGAAGACGTGGAGTTGATCGACGACGAACCTGGTGCTCGCTAGCTCTCCCCCGCCGATCCTGCCCCCTGCGCTCCGGCCGGGCGATACCGTCGCGGTGATCGCCCCTTCCAGCCCGTTCGAGCACGTCCTCGCGCGGGTCGGCATCGGCTGGCTCGCCCAGCGCTACCGCGTCCTCTTCGACGCGGGCGAGGGGCCTCCGTTCGACGGCGACGGCCGGCGGGGCGGGCCGCCATCGCTGTCGGCGCCCTCCCATCACGGGCTGTTCGCGCGGGCCGGGTACCTGGCCGGCAGCGACGCCCGGCGCAGCGACGAGCTCGCCCGCGCGCTCTCGCACCCCGACGTCAGGGCCATCTTCGCGGCCCGCGGCGGCTACGGCGCGAACCGGTTCGTCCACCGGCTCGACTGGAGCGCCCTCACCGCGCACCCCCGCTGGATCGTCGGCTTCTCCGACGTCACGGCCCTCCACGTCGAGGCAGCGCGCGCGGGCGTGGCGTCGCTCCATGGCGTCCATGTCACCGCGCTCGGGCGCGGCGACGCCCGCGCCCGCGCCGCGCTGATCCGCGCCCTCGAAGATCCGCTGGGTGAGCGCCGCTTCGACGGCCTCACCACGCTGCGCGCCGGGGTGGCCGAGGGGCCGCTCTTCGGCGGCAACCTGGCCCTGCTCCACGCCTGCGCCGCCGCGGGGCGGCTCCGGGTGCCGGAGGGGGCCATCCTCCTGCTCGAGGACGTCACCGAGCGGCCCTACCGCATCGATCGCATGCTCGCGACGCTCGAGGTCGGCGGCCACCTCGCCCCGGCCGCGGCGGTGGTCCTCGGCGACTTCGATCAGTGCGCGCCAGGCCCCGACGGCATCACGGTGGACGAGGTCCTCCGCGACAGGCTGCTCCCGCTGGGCATCCCCGTCGTCGCCGGGCTGCCGATCGGCCACGGCCACCGCAACGAGCCCGCCATCCTCGGCGGCCACGCGCGCGTCCTCGCTCACGGCCCCGACGCCGCGGTCACGCTGGCGGGCGCCTGAGCGCCCGCGCGATCACGCGGTCACGCGGTCACGCGATCACCAGAAGATGCTCTTCCGCTCCTTCAGGCCGCGGTTCAGCATCGACTGGATCCGACCCTTCACGAGCGCCACCTTCTCCTGGATCACCGCGTCGTCGTCGTCGGGGTCGCCGTGGAACGTCATCGGCTCGCCGAAGTAGATCCGGTATCGGGTCGGCAGCGGCATCTGGCCGCCGGGGAGCAGGAGCTGTGGGATGATCGGGAACGTCGGCATGCCGAGCGCCTTCGAGACCGACTCGAGGTTGCCGAGCGAGATGTACTGTTCCTCGCCCCCGATGACCGCGATGGGCACGATCGGCGTGTCGGTCTCGAGCGCGAGCCGCATGAACCCGAGCCCGAAGTCGAGCAGCTGATAGCGGCTGGAGAACCCCTTCGAGATCCCCTTCGTCCCCTCCGGGAACACCAGGATCGCCGCGCCCATGTCGAGCAGCCGGCGCGCGTTCTCGGGGACGCCGACCACCTGGCCCACGCGCGAGAAGAAGGTCGCCACGAACGGCAGCGTCTGCGTCCACTTCTCGACCATGCTCCGCATCACGCGCGGCGGCTCCGCGTCCAGGAACATCGAGGCCGCGATGAGCATGCCGTCGAACGGGAGCTGGCCCGAGTGGTTCGCGATGAGGAGCACACGGCCGGCCGGGACGCGCTCGATGCCGAACACCTCGGTCCGGAAATAGAAGCGATGAAAGAACGCGGCGACCCCGACCGCGTACTTCGCCCACTCCCGGTCGAGCCCGAACGGGTCCACCCCGTCCGCCGCGTGCGGCAGCGCGACCCGGCGCAGACGGTCCTCGAAGTCCTGACCGAGCAGCCGGATGGTCGCGTCGTCGATCGTGCCGCGCAAGCTGTCGACCCCGACGCGCGCCAGCGGCAGCGCGCTGTGGGTGACGAAGTGGCTCAGCCTGGCGAGCGTCGTTCTGCTGGCCATGGGCGGCGGACGATAGCAAAACTCGCGTGGGCCTGCACCGGCACGAAGGGCTTGACCATCGGCCTCCTCGAAGCGACCGTCGCTCCGATGAGCGAACGAATGCTCGGTCGAGGCCGCCGTCCCGCCGCGGACACCGATCCGTCCCTCCGGTCCGTCCTCATCACCGGCATCTGTGGTCGCCTCGGGCGGCGCCTGGCGCGGCGCCTCCACCGCGAGCGGCGCGTGATCGGCGTCGACCGGCGCAGCTTCGAGGGGCGCCCCAAGGACATCGAGCATCACCAGATCGACATCCGCCGCAAGAAGACCCAGGACATCTTCCGCCAGGAGCAGCTCGCCGCGGTGGTCCACCTCGGGGTCATGCACGATCCGCGGGTGAGCCAGATGGAGCACCACAGCTGGAACCTCGCCGGGTTCCAGCGGCTGCTCGAGTTCGTCGCGCAGTACGACGTGCCCAAGCTCATCGTGCTGTCGAGCGCGAACGCCTACGGGCCGCGCCCCGACAACCCGCAGTTCATCACCGAGGACGCCCCGCTGCTCGGCGGCGCGTCGTTCAGCGAGATCCGCGACCTCATCGAGGTCGACATGCTGGCGCAGTCGTTCTTCTGGAAGCACCCCCAGACCGAGACGGTCATCCTCAGGCCGGTCCACATCCTCGGCTCCGTGCGGAACGCGCCGTCGAACTACCTCCGGCTCAACGTGATCCCGACCCTCCTCGGCTTCGACCCGATGGTGCAGGTCATTCACCAGGACGACGTGGTCTCCGCGATCCTCGCGGCGCTCCGCCCCGGCGTGCGCGGGATCTTCAACCTCGCCGGGCCCGCGCCGCTGCCGCTCTCGCGCGTCATCGAGATGACCGGCCGGGCCCGCGCGGCGATTCCCCACTTCGTCATGCAGACGATCATCCCGCGGCTCTGGCGGTTCAGGGCGACCTCGTTCCCGGCCCCCGAGCTCGATCACATCCGCTACGTGTGCATGGTCGACGATCGGCGAGCGCGCGACATCCTCGGCTACACGCACGAGCACGACATCCAGGACACCGTCCAGGCGGTCGACGACATCACCTGAAAGGCGTCATGAAGCGAGCGACCCGGATCGAGCGGCTCGTCGACTACTACGAGGACTTCGCGCCCGACTACGTCTCCACCTGGAAAGACATCCAGCACTACGAGAAGCCCGTGCGCGCGTTCCTGCGCGAGGCGGTCGCCGACGGCGCCCGCGTGCTCGACGCGGGCTGCGGTCCGGGCCACCTCACGCGCGATCTCCCGCCGTCCGTCGAGGTCGTGGGCTTCGACATCGCCGAGGGGATGCTCGAGATCGCGCGCAAGAAGCGGCCCCACGGCGCCTATCACCGGCACGACTACCACCTCCCGATCCCCCGCTCCTGGGGGCGGTTCGACGTCGCCCTCGCGCTCGGCACCCTCGAGTTCTGCGACGATCTCTCGCTCGTGCTCAAGAACCTGGCCGGCGCGATGCGCCCCGGCGGCCGCCTGCTGGTGAGCATCGTCGAGCGGAGGCCGAACGTCCGGCTCCACGAGCGCCACGCGCGCCCGCTCTCCGACGCCGAGCTGAGCGGCGTGAAGATGTATCTTTACACCTTCGCCGAGCAGACGGACGCCATCCTGGGTTCTGGCCTGCTCCCGCGCAGCTACCGGCTCCACCCCGGCTGGCGACACACCGAGTACGAGGTCGACGTGCTCTACGCGCTCTGGGACCTCGAGGTCTCACGCGGCGGCCGGTGATCACCCTGGACAGCGCGGCGAGCCTTTCCGCGCCGCGCTGTCCGGGGTATCTCGTGGAGAGGAGAGCCACGGTTCGATGGAAGTGAAGCTCGGCGGCACCTTCCTGACCTGCGCGATGGGGCCGCTGCACCACGCCGGCGCGTGCATGCAGGCGAGGCGGGTGCCGGAGGGGCTCCGCGAGCTGGCGCCGGCGGGGCTCCTCGGAGGCTTCCAGCGCGGCGTCGATCAAGCCGCGAAGCTCGCGGGCGTGCGCCGGGAGGACGTCGAGCGCCTGCTCCCGATGGCCGACGTGCGCGAGGCCATGGAGCGGCTCGGCGACAGCCAGTCCGAGGCGCTCCTCGCCTGGGATGTCTACGCCGGGCGCATCGGCGGGCTGCTCGAGGGCGTCGCCGAGGTGACCGACCACGGCCGGGCCCCCGACGCCGGTATGTGGCTCGAGCGGCTGGCGAACAAGGTCCGACGCGATCGCCCGTTCGCGGAGCCGCTCCAGGTGCTCGCCGAGGACATCGCGCAATGGCAGGCGATGATCGGCCGCTGCCGCAAGCTGCTCGACGAGAGCGGCGGCGGCGCGCTCGCCAAGGCGTATCACCGGCGGAGGCTCCGCAGGATCGCGTCGATCGTGGTGTCGGCGCTCGTGATCGTCGCGGCGCTGTCGGTGATCGTGCGGCTCCGCGCCGCCCGCGCGCGCGTCGATGCGGTCCTGGAGCGCCCGGAGGTGTGCGCGGTCCGCGACATCGCGGAGGACGATCTCGGCCGCGCGGCGAGCGAGCAGCAGCGGCGCGTGGCCGCGCGGCTCGAGCAGTGCGCCGCGGTGGAGGCCCGCGAGGCGCGCGAGCGCGAGGAGCGGCTGCGCGCCGAGGAGCGGGCCCGCGAGGAGCAGCGGCTGCGCGCGGAGCGCGACGAGAAGTGCGCCGCGCTCGCCGTGCGGTTCAAGGCGGGGGCGTTCTCGGACGACGACGGCAAGATCGCCGGCGTGGAGAAGGATCTGCTCCGGCGGATCGCGGGGCGGAGGCTCCTCGCCACCGACGTCGGACCGGCCGGCCCCGTGCTGCCGTGCGAGGGCGCGCGCGGCGGCGACGAGCTGCGCGCGGCCTTCGCGGACGCCCTTGTCGCGTCGGTCTGGACGTGGGCGCCGGCCGCCGATCCGGGTCCGAAGCTCGGCGATCTGCTCGTGGCGCGGCGCGCGGAGCTGCCCCCCCGCGCGCAGACGATGCTCGCGGTCCGGACCGGATACGAGTCCAAGCGGGCCATCGTATCGGGCGATCCGGGGGCGCTCGAGCGGGCGTCGCGCCTGTGCGCGCTCACGGCGAAGCTCGAGATCGCGAGCGGGGCCGGCTGCGCGGCGCTGGCGAGGCTGGCCGTCAAACCCGCGCCCTGAGCCGGCGGTCCGAGGGATCGCGACGTGTGCTGCGCTGACGTCGGGGCCGCCGGTCCTCGCACGACCAGGGATGCGCCTGGGCGATGAGGTTCTGGGGAGGTGAGGGGAGAGGGGCCGGAGGAGGGTGGTGCTGTCATTTGAACATGAAGGCGGTAAGGCGGGAAGAATATCTCAGTAATCTTCCCGCCTTACCGCCTTCATGTGCACCCTCTCTGGGCAAATGACAGCACCACCCGGAGGCGCGCAGGCGGGACGATGGCGCCCCGCCCGCCGGGCTGCCTATCTAAAGGCGGGAATGCTGTCCGCGTCGAGCACGCACAGGCCCACGGTGGTGTCGCACTTCACCTTGAGATCCGGGGAGATACCAGAGTTAGGATTCGTGCACTTGTCATTGTCGAACTTGCCTGTGGGGATCGGATCGCCCTCGGGGTCGGGGTTCGGGGTGTAGATCTGGCAGTCCCTCATCGGCCAGAGCCCGACGACCTTGTACGTCGTCGAGCAGCTCTCTTCCGAGTACGTGACTTCAGCCTCGAATTGATTCGCGAGGTTGGCGGGCGTCACGTACACGCGCAGGTTGCGCCACTCGAGCTTGTGCGACCCCAGCGCCGGCGCCGGTGCGCCACCTTCGCCAGCCCCACCCTCGCCAGCGCCACCGGCACCACCCTCGCCGCCAGCACCGCCCTCGCCGGCGCCGCCGGCACCGCCCTCGCCAGCGCCGCCGGCACCGCCCTCGCCAGCGCCGCCGGCACCGCCCTCGCCGGCGCCGCCGGCACCGCCCTCGCCAGCGCCGCCGGCACCGCCCTCGCCAGCGCCGCCGGCACCGCCCTCGCCAGCGCCGCCGGCACCGCCCTCGCCAGCGCCGCCGGCACCGCCCTCGCCGGCGCCGCCCTCGCCAGCGCCGCCGGGCATCAACACCACCTCGGCCGGATCGAGCGTTGGAACCGTGCAGATATCGTTGGTATCCGGTCCGATCGACGCGAAGGCACCGATCGCGAACGCGTTCAGGTCAGGGTTCGGGTCGATCGTTGCCCCGCCGCGATACCAGTCGCCGAACTCCGCCGTCTGGATCGCGACGAGCTTCGTCTCCACGTCGGGGAGCTGGTCGCCGTTCTCGTCCGGATTGTACATCTGCATCCCGACCAGCTCGACAGTCCCCTCCTTCCGAGCACAGGGGCCCTCGGCATCCCCGCCGACCCGGGTGAACTTCGTCACGTACGGGGATACGATTGCGGTGCCGACCGTGCACTCGGGCTTGGGCTGCGAGCAGCCCGGAGACATCGCCGCGAGCGGTGAGAGCGCCGCGAGCCCTGCCATCCAAACAAGCCATCGCCTCTTCATCGCTTGCATCCTTTCCCGCGCGCGCCGCGCCTAGAACGTCACCCGCGCGCCGAACCGGAACTGCCGCGGCGTCTGGAACTGCGTCGGCTCGCCGTAGTTCGGGTTCACGGCCTTGGGATCGAGCGGCTCGCCGGTGTTGTGGTCCTTCACGCACGTCGGGCCGCTGCTCGGATTCAGATCTTCCTTCGTTCCACCGACGCAGGGGTCGACGAACGCGGTCGTGTAACGCTGGTCCACCTGGACGGTCTCCTGGAAGTTGAAGATGTTGAAGACATCCATGGTGACGGTGAGCTCGCTGTCCTTCGCGAGCTTGACCGAATAGCCGATGTGGCCGTCGATGTTGTGGACCCAGGGGAGGCGGCCGCCGGCGCCCCGGGGCAGGATGAACGTCTCGTCGGAGCCGTACAGGTAGTGCGCTCCCCAGTAGTCGATGGGGGCGCCGGAGCGGGACCTGTACGTGAGGCCGAGGTCGAGGACCATGCCCTTCGGGAGCTCGATCGCCTTCGCGCCGTAGACCTTGATCTCGTGCGTGTTGTCGCCGGGCAGCGCCCCGTCGCGGTTGACGAGGAGCGACTCGAGATCGAACTCCGTATTGATGTTCGGATCGAGCTGGTCGGTCTCGGGCTTGAAGAGGCCCGGATAGTTGCCTCGCAGGTACGACAGCGTATAGCTCACCTGGGCGAGCCACAGGTCGGAGAAGGCCTTCTGGAAATAGAGGGTCAGCGCATCGTAATCGCGCGTCGCCTCGGGGAAGTCCTTGGCGATCCCCTTCCCGGGGTTGCCGATGAAGTAGGTGTTCGCCTCGTCCCGGCTCATGTCCTCGATGACGTTGTTCATCCAGCGCTTCGTGTACGTCGCGCCGACCCGCGCGTTCGGGAGCACCTCGTACTCGCCGCCGATCACGATCTCGTCCGACGACTGCGGCTCGAGATCCGGATCCACCGGGGACTTGCCGCCGCCGAGCGTGAACCAGTTCTTGTTCGGATCGTACGGCCCGGTGACCGGGACGCGGCTGTCGTCGTTCCGGCACTGCCCTTCGCCATAACCCGTCGCGTCCACGGGATCCCCAGGGTTACAGCCGTCGGCGCCCCCCAGGTGGTAGGAGCGGATGTTCCGCTCGTCGCCGAACGCGCGATCCAGCATGTCGAGGGGGACGCTCTCGTAATACCGCGCGTAGTTCGCGAACACCTTCGACCGGCCCTCCTGCGTGACGTCGTAGACGACGCCCACGCGCGGAGACCACTGGTTCGCGAGCGCCAGCCCGAGCTTGCCGTCGCTCGCGTAGAGGTACTGCGCGTCGTAGCGCACGCCGATGTTCAACGTCACACGGTCGAGGATGCTCCAGCTGTCCTGCGCGAAGGCGCCGATCGTCGCTCCGAGCGACGACACCGTGAGCTTGTCCTGGATGACGTAGTCCCTGGCGCCCGGGCCGGTCGCCAGGCCGTCCGGGCCGGTCAGGAAGCCGAGCTGTCGCTCGTCATGGGAGGCATCCCAGTCTCCCTCCTCCGAGTAGGTGGTGCCGCCCGCGTACGCCTTGATGTGCTTGTACGTCGTGATCTCGCCGTCGATGCCGGCCTTGACCACGTGGTGCCCGAGCCCCTGGAAGATGCTCGTCACCTTCGCGTTCAGCTGGAAGCGGTTGAGCGAGGCGTCGTCGATGTAGTCGGGCCCGCCTTGCCAGTACTGGCGTACCGCGCAGGGCAGCGCGGCGATCTCGCCGTTCTCCGCCCGCAGCGGCTTGCACATGGCCCGGGCCTCGGGCGAGAGCTTCTCGAAATCGTCGATCGAATACCGGTTCGGGGAGTACCGCTGCCAGACCATGAGGGGCACACCCGCCAGGCCCTCGCGCGTCCCGAGCTCCGAGCCGTCCGGGGGCAGCCGCGCGCTCCGCTGGTTGTGCCAGCCGAGGGTCGCGTCGAGGAGCAGGGTCTTGTTCTTGAACGCCGACGACCACTTCAGCGCGACGTCGTTCGACGACGCCACGTACTCGTGCGCCAGCGCGCCGTACTCGCCGACGATGTTCGAGAGCTCGGTCAGGCCCTGCTGCGGGTCGAACCCGAACGCGCCGTTGCCGCCCGAGGTGGAGGGCGAGCCGTAGACGGAGAGCGCGACGCTGTGGTCCGGATCGATCTGGTAGGTCAGCTTCCCGAGGTACTGCAGCGTCTGCTCCTCGGCGCGGTAGAAGCGCTGCGTCCCCGGCAGCCGGTCGACGACGTTGAGCCCGGTCGCGCGATCCGTCACCGGCTCGAACGTGGTGGGGTCGTAGCGCGTGGCGAACAGGTTGCGCTCCATCGAGCTGCTCTTGAACGCGAGATCCGCGCCCGCGAAGAACCAGAGCTTGTCCTTCAGGATGGGGCCGCCGACCTCGAACCCGTAGTCGCGGATCGACGACAGGGTCTCGTCGGTCTGGATGGTCTCGCCCTGGCGACGGACCGCCTTGGGCGCGCCCTCGAGGACGCCGGGCGTGATGTTGAAGAAGACCGAGCCCTGGAACGCGTTGCCGCCGCTCTTCGTGACGACATCGAGGACACCCCCGGTCGCGCGGCCGTACTCGGGCATGTACCCGCCGGCCACCACGTTGACCTCCTTGATGAACTCCATCGTGAGCGGCGTGCCGACGATCCCGTAGGCCGGGTCGTTCACCGACAGGCCGTCGATCACGTACTGGTTCTCGGGGGAGGAGGTGCCGGCGATGGACGTGCCGAACTCGTCGGCCTGCGCCCCGGGCGTGGTCGCGGCGACCGACTCGAAGGAGCGCGTCGTCGCGCCCTTCCCCGTGGGGGGCGAGATCGCGATGCGCCGTGTGAAGTCCTGGGTGATGCTCTGGCTCACGCTGCTCGAGCCGACGTCGACCGTCGGCGCGCGGCCGACAACGACGATCTCCTCCGCCTTGAGCGCCTCCGGGAGCAGCTCGACGTTGACGCGGATGGTCGTCGCGGCGCGGACCGCGATCCCGCCGCGCGCGTACGGCTTGAACGCGTCCTTTTCGAAGCGCAGTGTGTAGTCGCCCGGCGGCAGGTTCGGGATACGATACTGGCCAGTGCCGTCCGTGACGACCAGCTGCTCCCCTTGCAGCGCCGGCGATGTCGCCGTCACGACCACATCGACGGCCGGCGCCCTGTTCGACGCGTCGACTACCCGCCCGAGGAGCACGCCGCTGCCCGTCTGCGCGAACGCAGGGTAGGCGGTCAACAAAGTCATCGCGAGCAGCAGCAACGCCGCCCACGGCCCCAACGGCGCACGTGAGCGCCCTCCGTGTTCCAGCCTCTTTTCGAGAAACTTCACGGAATTCCCTCCAGAAGTGTATGCCCCTCGAGTCCTTCCTTACCCTAGACAGGAATCGCGCCAGACAATAGACTTTTTTGTAGGACTCGCTCGCTTATACACTCCGGGTAGGCGCCGCACGCTTCCATACGTCGCGGCTTCTCTACCTCGATCGGCTCGAGTCCTAGGAGTTACGACCCCCCATGTTCGACTCGGTACTCGGTCGCGCTACCGCCACCCAGGGGCGGCTAGGGACGGGGACAGCGCTCTCCATCGTCGCCCACGTGGCGATCGCGGGCGCCATCCTCTGGCAGGCCACGCGCCCTCGAACCGAGAAGCCGAAGGACGTCGAGGTCACATTTTTCGCTCCGGCGCCACCGCCGCCGCCGCCGCCACCGCCGCCGCCGCCTCCGGGCGGCGGCGCGAAGCGCCCGCCCAAGGTGGAGCGCGTTGAGCAGCCGAAGCCCGTCAAGACGCCTGACACCATCTACGACATGCCGGAGAAGCCCAAGGCCAAGGCGCCAGTGCCAGAGCCAAAGCCGGAGCCGGAGCCGGTCAGGGCGGATGCGCCGGAGCAGCCGGGCGGCGTCGAGGGGGGAGTCCAGGGCGGCGTTCAGGGGGGCACCGTCGGCGGCGAGCTCGGCGGGCAGATGGGCGGTCAGCTGGGCGGCAAAGTCGGCGGCCAGGTGGGCAGCACGCCGCCGCCGCAGAGCGTGGTGCTGGCGTTCGGCGCCGGAATGACCCGGCCTTCGAAGATCGCCGGGCGCGACCCGCAGTACACGCGCGAGGCGCTCGCCGCGCGCGTCGAGGGGCTCGCGATTGTCAAGTGCATCATCAAGCTGGACGGCTCGCTGACCGGCTGCCGGATGGCCAAGTCGCTTCCTCACATGGATCGGGCGATCCTCGATGCGCTCGCGACGCATCGCTACACCCCCGTCACGTATCAGGGGCGCCCGGTCTCGGTGGACTACGTGTTCCCCATCCGGCTCAAGCTCCCTTGACGTCCGGGCGCGCAGGGGTGTTATTGAACCGCTGGAGCACGTAGTAGAGAAGGGTACGGGCAGGTCCGCGCTGCGGTGCTGCCGAGTCCGCTCGGTATCCACAGAGGTGCTGCTCCAGCAGCACCAGCGGTGTTGCTCCAGCAGCACCAAGACCATCACGCGACATGGGGCGCCAGGAGGCGCGAGACGATGCAATTCACGTTGATCGAGCTGTGGGGCCACATGGGGCTCTTCGCGAAGCTGATCGTCTTCGCGCTGGCCATCATGTCCGTTGCGTCGCTGATCGTCCTGGGCGAGCGCCTCGTCGTGTCGTTCCTGTCGCGCGCCGCCTCCCGCGCGTTCGCGGCGCGGGTCGGGCCGATGCTCGCCCGGGGCGAGCTCGAGGGGGCCTGGACCGCCGCCAGGCCGGGCGGCGAGAGCGGCTATCTCGGGCGCGTCATCGGCGCCGGGCTCGCCGCTTATGCCTCGAGCGCGCCCTCGCGGCTGCCGGCGCAGGGGCACGAGCGCGACGGCGTGTTCGAGTCGGTCTCGCGGGCGCTCGAGCGGCAGGCGCAGCGCGAGGTGCTCAGCCTGAAGCGAGGTTATGGCCTGCTCGCCACGGTCGGTTCCACCGCGCCGTTCGTCGGGCTGCTCGGGACGGTCATGGGCATCGTGACGGCGTTCCAGCAGATGGCGGCGGCCGGCTCCGGCGGCCTCGGCACCGTCTCGGCGGGTATCGCGGAGGCGCTCATCACGACCGCCTTCGGGCTGATCGTCGCGATCCCGGCCGTCATGGGCTACAATTATCTCCAGGGCTGGGTCGAAGCCCGGGCGATCGACATCTCGGAGTCGTCGAACGAGCTCCTCGACGTCGTGGCGAAGCGGCTCGACGGGCGCCTCGCGCCGGCCGCCGAAGAGGCTGCTTGACACCGGACCCGCGCGACACCCCGCGCGCCTCTCCGCGGAGCGCGGCGCCCGGCGCCTGGCGCCCGCGGCGCGGCGCGGGGTGACGCGCCCAGCAGGGAAGCGAGCGTTCCAATGGGGATGGGTGTCGGCCCGCAGAGGGGCCCCAAGAGCGAGATCAACGTCACGCCGCTCGTCGACGTGGTCCTCGTCCTGCTCATCATCTTCATGGTCGTCACGCCGATGCTCCAGCGCGGCAAGGACGTGAAGCTGCCGCAGGCCGCGGAGGTGGACGAGGAGAAGAAGGAGGTGGACCCGCTGATCCTCTCCGTGACGCTGGAGAAGACGGTGTGGGTCGAGAACGACAGATACGATGACGCCGGGCTCGCAGAGCGGCTCTCGCGCGAGTTCGCGGCGCAGCCGGGGCGCAAGGTGCTGGTCAAGGGGGACCAGCGCCTCTCGTTCGGCGACGTCCGCAGGGTGATGGAGACGGCGCGCAAGTCGGGCGCGAAGAGCGTCTCGCTGGCGGTCGAGGAGCTGAAGGGGAGATAGCGGCGATGAGCGCGAAGAGGAAGTTCGTCATCAAGCCGGCGGTGCCCCTGAACTCCGACATCAACGTGACGCCGCTCGTCGACGTCGTGCTGGTGCTGCTCATCATCTTCATGGTCGTGACGCCGCTGCTCGAGAAGGACATCGGCGTGCGCGTGCCGGACACCGAGCAGGTCAAGCAGGACACCCCGCCGCCCGACCAGCTCGTCGTCCGGGTGAGCGCGCAAGGCGAGCTGCGGGTGAACGACGAGCCGGTCGAGCGCGCCGAGCTCGTGGGCACGCTCAGGCCGCTGCTCGAGCGCTACAGCAGGCCTCAGGACAGGATCGTCTTCGTCGTCGCCGACGACGGCGCCGTCTACGGCACCGTCGTGGCGGTGCTCGACGGCGCGAAGGCCGCCGGCGCCCAG
Organism: Sorangium sp. So ce281; assembly: GCF_051527395.1. Lineage (NCBI taxonomy): Bacteria > Pseudomonadati > Myxococcota > Polyangiales > Polyangiaceae > Sorangium > Sorangium sp. So ce281. The sequence goes on along the minus strand of NZ_CP150322.1, from coordinate 5,631,985 downwards.
ACGCTCGGCATGATGACCGAGCTCCCCGAGGCGCCGCCTCCCTGACAGCGGCGCGCTCGCGGCGCGCGCTGGGCGAGCGCCGGTAAAGGCGCGCTTTCTCGCCGGCTCGAGGTCGGGCGGCCAGGCGCGACGCGGCGCTTGCGTCGCGCGCGGTCGCGACCTAAACCGCCCACCTCGAAAGCGAGGTCGTCGATGTTGCGGTCCGAATGGGTGAGCAAGCGCGCCGGGAGCCCGAACCAGAGCCAGATGCACTTCGCGAGGAAGGGCGTCGTCACGGAGGAGATGGAGTACGTCGCCCGCCGTGAGAAGCTCGCGCCCGAGCTCATCCGCAGCGAGGTCGCGCGCGGCCGGATGATCATCCCCGCGAACAAGAACCACCTGAACCTCGAGCCGATGTGCATCGGCATCGCGTCGCTCTGCAAGGTGAACGCGAACATCGGCAACAGCCAGACCACGAGCGACGTGAGCGGCGAGCTCGAGAAGCTGCGCTACTCCATCAAGTACGGCGCGGACACCGTGATGGACCTGTCGACCGGGGGCGACATCGACGGCATCCGCCGCGCGATCATCGCGGACTCCCCTGTGCCGATCGGGACGGTGCCGATCTACCAGGCGCTCGAGGCGTGCAAGGGCACCGCCAAGATGACGGCCGCGGACCTCATCGACATGCTCGAGCACCAGGCGAAGCAGGGGGTCGACTACTTCACGATCCACGCGGGCGTGCTGCTCGAGCACCTGCCGCTCGTGAAGGGCCGGATCACCGGCATCGTCTCGCGCGGCGGCTCGATCATGGCGCAGTGGATGATCGAGCACCACAAGCAGAACCCGTTCTACACCCACTGGGACAAGGTGCTCGAGGTCTGCGCCAAGTACGACGTCACGATCTCGGCGGGCGACGGCCTCCGCCCCGGCTGCCTCCACGACGCCAGCGACGCGGCCCAGTTCGCCGAGCTGAAGACGCTCGGCGAGCTCACGAAGCGCGCCTGGGAGAAGGACGTGCAGGTGATGATCGAGGGCCCCGGGCACGTGCCGTTCGATCAGATCGCGATGAACGTGCAGAAGGAGATGGAGCTCTGTCACGAGGCGCCGTTCTACGTGCTCGGCCCGCTCGTCACCGACTTCGCGCCTGGCTACGACCACATCACGAGCTGCATCGGCGCCACGATGGCCGGCTTCGCGGGCGCCGCGATGCTCTGCTACGTGACGCCGAAGGAGCACCTCGGCCTGCCGAACCCAGAGGACGTCAAGCAGGGCCTCATCGCCTACAAGATCGCGGCCCACGCCGCGGACGTGGCGCGGAAGCGCCCGGGCGCGCGGGATCGCGACGACGCGCTGAGCCGCGCCCGCTACGCCTTCGACTGGAAGCAGCAGTTCGCGCTCTCGCTCGATCCGGAGACGGCCCAGGCGATGCACGACGAGACGCTCCCCCAGGAGTACTTCAAGACCTCGGAGTTCTGCTCGATGTGCGGGCCGAAGTTCTGCTCGATGCACATCAACCGGGTGGTCGACGAGTACAACGCGCGGCAAGAGCCCGAGAACGCGCCCGCGAAGCGGTCGCTCTCGATCCTCGAGCAGCCGTGAAGCAGGGGAGGGGCCGCGAGGGCGTCCGCCGCGCGCGGCGGAGGAGGCCTGTCGCGGCGCGCCTCGCCCTCGTCGCGCTCGTCCTGCTCGCGCCCCTCGGCTGCCGCCGCGAGCAGGGGAGCGCCCCTCGCGACGCTGCGTCGCCCGCCTCGGCCGCCTCGCCCTCCGTGGCGCCGCGCCCGCCGAGCCCTCGCCTCACCGATCCCCGCTGGCGCCTCGCCGCGGGGGACGACCCGCTGGAGCGCGCCCGGCTGGCCGAGGCCGAGGGCGCGTCCGGCCTCCTCGCCGCGCTCGACGACGGCGGCGACATCGCGCTCACGGCCCTGCGCGCGCTGCCGTACGCCGATGACGCCGACCTGGCGCTCGGGCCGCTCGCCGAGCGCGCCCGCGCGGTGTCCGGGCCGTCGCTTCCGCCCCTGCTCGAGGCGCTCCTCGGGATCGCCGGTCGGCCACCGCGCCCGCGCGAGCCGCTCGACCCGGACGGGGCGCGCGGCGCGGCCGCGGCCCTGGTCGATCTGGCGGGCCGGCGCGACCTCCCCTCGGACCAGCGCGCGCTCGCCATCTCGGCGGCGCGCGCGCTCGCCGAGCGGGGGCTCGTCGATCCTCTCCGTATTCCGGCAGATCTGGATCCCGAGGGCTCCGTCGCGGGCGCCGCGGGAGGCCCGGCGGCGCCGCGTCCCTGACGTTCCGCGCGGCGGCGCGGGCGCGCGGCCGTCCCGCGCGGCGGCGCGGCGCCCTGTGGGCTTTCGGTTCGTGCAGCCGCGCTTTGGGCCGGTCGGGTTCCAATTTGGTACCTTGCCCCCCGTGACGACGCCGTACACCTCCGAGGCCTTCCTCCATCAGCTCCTCGGCAAGGCGCTTGCCGCCCACGCCAGCGACATCCACCTCAAGGTCGGTCAGCCGCCGGGCGCGCGGGTGCGCGGCGACATGGTCTACTTCCGCGTCGACAGGATCCGGCCCGAGGACAGCGAGGCCGCCGCGCGGGTGCTCCTCGCCGGGCGCCCTTCGCGCGAGCTCCTCGCCTCGCTCCAGGAGCTCGACGCCGCGTACGTCGTCCCGGGCCTCGGCCGGTTTCGCGTGAACATCTATCGCCAGCGCGGCTCGCTCGCGATCATCCTGCGGAGCATCCCGCTCAAGATCCCGACGTTCGAGGAGCTGGGCGTGCCCTCGGCGGTCCGGGCCATGGTGGAGCACGATCACGGCCTCGTCCTCGTCGCGGGCACGGCCGGCAGCGGCAAGAGCACGACCCTCGCCGCGTTCGTCGGGCACATCAACGCGACCGTGCCGCGCCACATCGTCACCCTGGAGGATCCGATCGAGCACGTGCACGAGGACAACCGCTCCAGCGTGAGCCAGCGCGAGATCGGCGTCGACACCGCGGATTTCCCGACCGCGCTGCGCGCCGCGCTGCGGCAGGACCCGGACGTCGTGCTCATCAGCGCGCTCCGCGACGGCGAGTCGCTCGATCTCGCGCTCCACGCCGCGGAGACCGGGCACCTCGTGCTCGCGGCGGTCAGCTCGGCGGACGTCACGCGCGCGCTCGGGCGGCTGATCGCGCTCGGCAAGAGCCCGAGCGAGGCGCGCGACCGGCTGGCCGACTGTCTCCACGGCGTCGTCGCGCAGCGCCTGCTCCCTCGCCGCGACGGCGCGGGGGAGGTCCTCGCCGCCGAGGTGCTCGTCGGGACGGCCGCGGTGCGCGAGGCGATCCGCCGGCCGGAGGGGAGCCCTTCGCTGCGCGAGCTGATGGAGAAGGGGGTCACGCCGTACGGCATGCAGACCTTCGACGCGCACCTCAGGCAGCTCGTCGCCCAGGGGACGATCGCCAAAGAGACGGCGAAGGCGGTGACGGCGCTCTAGAGGCGGCAATCGGGGCAAAACCGCCGGAAAAGAGCAGAATTTCGAACCGCCAAGCACGCCAAGACGCCAAGATATTTTCTGTTCTTGGCGTCCTTGGCGTCCTTGGCGCCTTGGCGGCTCATTTCATGCTCGATCGCGCCTCGCTTGCGGCGGCGCCTCAAGCCCGGCTATGAGCGAGCCCATGCTCGAAGGGATCGAACGAGAGGCGGCAGAGCACAGGAATGGATGCAGCGGCCCGGCCGGGCACGCCCCGTCGGCGGGCGCGCCCCGCCACGACTGGACCGTCGCGCAGGCGGTCGCCCTGCACGATCTCCCGCTCTTCGAGCTGATCGACCGCGCCCGCGCGGTCCACCGCGCGTTCCACGGCGAGCACGAGGTCCAGCTCTGCACCCTGCTCAGCGTCAAGACGGGCGGCTGCCCCGAGGACTGCGCCTACTGCCCGCAGTCGAGCCACTACGAGACCGAGGTCGGGCCGGAGCGCATGCTCGACGTCGGCGCGGTCCTCGCCGCCGCGGAGCGCGCCCGCGACGGGGGCTCGACGCGGTTCTGCATGGGCGCCGCGTGGCGCGAGGTGAAGGACGGCCCCGCCTTCGAGCGCGTCCTCGACATGGTGCGCGGCGTGAAAGCCCTCGGCCTCGAGGCGTGCTGCACGCTCGGCATGCTCACCGACGACCAGGCGCGCCGCCTGAAGGAGGCCGGCCTCGACGCCTACAACCACAACCTCGACACCTCGCGTAAGGCCTACAAATCCATCATCTCGACGCGCACGTACGACGAGCGGCTCGTCACCCTGCGCAACGTCCGGCGGGCGGGCATCACCGTCTGCTCGGGCGGCATCATCGGCATGGGCGAGTCGATCGCCGACCGCTGCGAGATGCTCGTCGAGCTCGCGCGCCTCGACCCTCACCCGGAGAGCGTGCCCATCAACGCCCTCGTGCGCTCGCCCGGGACGCCCCTCGAGAGCCTCCCCCCGGTCGATCCGATCGAGTTCGTCCGGATGATCGCGGTCGCGCGGGTCATGATGCCGCGCGCGATGGTGCGCCTGTCCGCGGGGCGGACGGAGCTCTCACGCGAGACGCAGCTGCTCTGCATGTACGCGGGGGCGAACTCGATCTTCTACGGAGACAGGCTGCTCACCACGCCGAACCCCGGCCAGGACGAGGACCGCGCGCTCATCGAGAAGGCGGGGCTTCAGCCGATGGCGCCCGCCGCGGCGCGCGCTTCCCGTTAGCCGAGCCGCCCGCCGCGGCCGCCTCCGGCTGCGGGTGATCCTCTCCGCGCGGCGCGACGTGCAGCGTCTGCGTCGGGTACGCGAGCCGCGATCCGGCCATGTCGATGATCTGCAGGAACGTGATCAACATCGCCTGCCGGAGCGCCCGGAACTCCCCGAAGTCGGTCGTCTGGAACCAGGCCATCACCTCGACGTCGAGCGACGAGGGCCCGACGCCGATGAAGCGCACGACGATGTCGTCGGGCCAGATCTTCGGGTGCTCCCGCAGCGCCCGCTCGCACTCTTCCACGATGGCGTGGAGCTGCTCGGGCGACGTGTCGCGCTCGATCCCCAGCATGCAGGAGAGGCGAATCCTGTCGCGCGCCGTGTACGACTCGATCTGGAGATCGGCCAGCTTGCCGTTCGGGATCGTGACGATGGTCCGATCGAGCGTGCGGATCCGGGTCGAGCGGAGCCCGATGCTCTCGACCGTCCCGAGGAGCGCGTCGACCTTCACGAAGTCGCCGACCCGGAACGGCCGGTCGATGCCGATCGCGACCGAGCCGAAGAGGTTCTCCACCGTCTTCTGGGCGGCGAGGGCCAGCGCGACGCCGCCGATGCCGAGGCCGGCGATGAGGCTCGCCACCGGGTAGCCGAGCTCCGAGAGCACGGCGATCACGCCGATGATCACGATCGAGACCTTCGCGATCCGCCCCATGAGCGGCACGAGCGAGCGCGCCGCGGGGTTGTCGCGCGTCGCGGGGTCGGCGAGCAGGCGGCCGCCGACGGCGTCGATCGTGCGCAGGGCGAACCAGAACACGGCGACGAAGACGCCGGCGCGCAGCACCTTGTCGAGGAACTCGTCGGCCGGCAGGTAGAGCCCGAGCCACGGGAGCGCGGTCGTGATCACGAGGAGCGCCGCCGCGAACGTGAACGGACCGCGCCCCCCCCCGATGAGCACGTCGTCGAGCGTGGAATCCGTCCGCGCGACGACGCGGCGGAGCAGGGCGCGGACGAGGTAGCTCAGCACCGCGCCGACGAGCCAGCCGGCCAGCGCGAGGACCGGCAGCGCGAGCCACTGCCACCAGAGCAGCTCGCGCGGGCCGGGGCGCAGGAGCGCCGGCGGCAGGTGATCGCGGAGCCAGCGATCTTCGAGCTGCGCGTACCACTCGTCGACGCGCTCCACCGTGGCGCGCGAGAAGATCCAGCGCACGCCGTCGGCCGTCGTGCGCCGAACGAGGCGCACCGGCTGGGCCCCCGTCCGCGTCGGGATCTTGCCGAGCTGCTCCACCCCGGCCCCGAGGTTGTCCTGCGTGTCCCCCTGCGGGCTCGGCGAGAGCGTCTCCACCTCCAGCCAGAGGTGCCGATCGAGCACCGCCTTGAGCTTCTGCGCGAGCTCCGCGCCGTTCGCCCTCGGCGGCACGTCCAGGTAGCGCGTGGCCTCGGCGTAGTTGCCCGCGCGGCACAGCTCGACGAAGCTGCGCATGGCAGCCCGAGGCGAGTCGGGCGCGACCGGGGTCGCCTCCGGCTCCGGGCCGATCTCGGCGTTCGCCGCGGGCGGGGGCGGCGGCGGGGGCGGCGGAGCGGCCAGCTCTCCGGCGCTCGCTCCCAGAAGGGCGCACCCGAACACGAGCGCGAAGGCGAACGCAGCGCGGAGCCACGTCGCCGGCGGCCAGAGGCGGAGCCGCCTCGGCGCCTTGGGATGATCGGTCGAGGGCATGGGCCCTGCTATTCCATCGCCCGGCGGCTCTGTCGACCGGGCGGCGCGCGCGCGACGTGCGCTCGCTCGCAGCGGGCTCCACGTGTCGGAGATCCCGCAGGGGATCGCGGACGCGCGGAACCGACATGCGGAACCGACATGCGGAACCGACATGCGGAACCGACGCGCGGCCGGCGTGCGGCCGGCGCGCGGCGCTACCTCTCGGCGGCAGGCGGCTCGCCCGGCTGCGCCGCGGCCACGAGCGCCGCGAGCGCGCGGCCGTAACGCGCGAACCGTCCCGCGCCGAGCCCCGGGATGCGCGCGATCGCGGCGGCGATCGCCTCGTCCCCGGCGTGGCCCTCCGCCAGCGCGATCTCCGCGAGATCCTGCGCGCAGTGGCCGGGCAGCACGACCTGCTCGTCCACCTTCCGCGCCTTCGCCTCGGCCCTGCGCCACGCCGCGATCCGGGTCTCCACCGCGCGCCGCGCGGCGAGCTCCTTCCTGGGCGGGCGGGCTTGCTGGAAGAGGGCGCGCTCGTGCTCGGGCACGTCGCCGTCGCTGCGCCCCTGCTCGACCGCGCGGAGCCACGCCGCGACGCACCCGGCCGCGCGGCCCGCCGCGGCCCCGCGGATCGCGCGCACGTCGTCTGCGCTGGCAGGCCTCCGCTGCGCGAGCTCGAGCAGCACGTCGCTGGCGACGACCTTGAAAGAGGGCACGTCGGCCCCCTCGGCGGCCGCCTCGCGCGCCGCCACGAGCCGCCGCAGGATCGCCCGGCCCTGCGGATCGAGCGCCTGGGCCCCCTTGATGCGCGCGTAGGCGGGCCGCGGATCGCGCGGCGGCCCGAGGGCGGTCGCGAGCTTGTAGCCGCACTCCTCCTCGATCTCCTCGTCGATCCCGAGGGCGCGGCTGCGCTCCGCGAGCCGCGCGCGGAGCGGGAGCAGGTGGCGCACGTCGTCGGCCAGGTAGCGCAGCTCGGCGTCCTCGATCGGCCTGCGCCCCCAGTCGTGCTGCTGGAGCTGCTTGTCGACCTTCACGTCGAGCTCCGACAGGAGCAGCGCGGCGAGCCCCGTCGCCGCGCACCCCAGCATGCGCGCGGCGACCGAGGTGTCGTGCGCGCCAGCGAGCGGCGCGCCCGCCTCGGCGAGCATGCGCGCGTCGAAGGTGAGGTCGTGCAGCACCTTGGGCGGGCCCGCGGCCCCGAGGAGCCGCGCGAGCGGCGCGACAGGCACGCGGAGCGCGTCGACGACCCCGATCGCGATGTCGTCCCCCTCGCGAAAGGCGAGCTGGACGGTGCAGAGCCGCGGCCTGTACGCGAACAGCCCGTTGGCCTCCACGTCGACCGCGAGCGCGTCGGCGCGGGCGGCGCGCTCGACCAGCCGGGCGAGCTCGCCTTCGCGCTCGACCAGGACGGGAGGGCGCTGGCTCAGCAGGCTGCCTCCCGGCCCGCCCGCGCGGCCGCGCCGCGCCGCGCCCGCGCGGCCGCGCCGACCAGCGCGAGCGCGGCGAGGACGAGCCCTCCGCCGCGCCCGCCTTGGCCAGCGTTGCCGCGCGGGGCCGCGGCGCAGCCGTCCGACTCCTTCACATCGGGCTGATCCGCGGCGCACAGGGCAGAGAAGCCGTGGCGCGGCGTGGGGTCGCAGCCCTTGATGGGCTCCCCGGGCGGGTACACCGCGCAGATCCCGTCGAGGTCGTCCTGGGAGAGGTCGCGGAGCGAAGAGCGGTAGTTGGCGAACATGGTCGCGTCGTGCTCGATCGAGTGCGAGAGCCCGAGGAAATGGCCGGCCTCGTGGGTGGCGATGCTCAGGAGGTCGAACGAGACGCCGCCGGTTCCCTGGGAGAGCGTCAGCGAGTTGATCTCCATGTCCGCGTCGTAGATCTCGCCGGTCTTGAGGTGGTAGGTGACGGTCGTGAGCGCGAGGGTGTTGCCGCTGTCGACGTACGGCCACCCGTCGTCCCGGAACATGATGATGTTCGCGTTCGCCTTGCGCTTGTTGTACTCGTGCGCGTCGCACGCGACCGGGCCCAGGTAGGTGACCTCCATGCGCGGGGTCTGCCCGTCGCCGCAGTCGGCCTCCGTCCACGCGGCGAACGCCTGCTCGAAGATCTCCTCCGCCTCCTGGAGCGACACCTGGACGGAGGCGTCCTCCTGGAGGGAGTAGCTCACGCACGGCGAAGGCCAGGCGAGCGGGGTGCCGCAGTCGTTGCCCTGCGGCGGCGTGCAGACCGCCGCGGTCTCTGCCTCCCCCGACGCCGTCTTCTCCGGCGGACAGACGCTCGTGCGGCAGAACGCCAGGGCGTCCCCGGGGTAGGCGAGCGCCGCGGCGACGAGCGCGCTGCAGGCTGCGACGATGGCGCCGGCGCGCGCGGGGTGGCGCGCGCCGGCGGGGCGCGGCGCGAGGTCACTTCTGCGCATGCTTCGCCTTCCACGCCTGGTTCACCGCGTCGATCGCCGCGTCGAGCGCCGCGCCGACGAGCTGCTCGCGGGCCGAGATCGCGGGGCCCGGCCGCGGCAGGACGGTCCCGCTGTCGGGGCTCGCGGCCAGCCGCCGCACGGCGATGCGCCGCGCGCCGGCCCCGCCGGCGAGGCTCGGCTTCTCCTCGCCGTCGACGACGGGGTAGTGGCCCTGGGCCATCCCGGAGACGACCAGGGCCGACCCCACCTTGGAGACGAAGACCATCGCCTGCGCGCCGATCGCGATCTGCGCGTCGCCCGACACGTGCTGTCCGACGTCCCCGACCACGCCCCCGAGCGTCCTGACCCAGACCTCGCCGTCGGGCTGTCCGGCCACGGTCCGGTCGATCGCCAGGCGGGTATAGGTGACGATCCTCCTGGCCCCGCCGAGCTCTTCCCACTGGCTGCGCTGCTCGATTGCGGTCGCGACCACGACGTACGAGGCCGCGGCGACGAGCTCGTCCAGCGAGAGCTGAAGGGCCACGGCCGCCTGCGCCGCGCGCGGACCGGACAGGAGCGCGCCGCGGCTCGCCCCGGCGCGCTCCTGGCCGGCCGGCGCGCGGCTGTCGGCTGTCGGGAGGGGCGTGAGCGTGAGCGCCGGGGGCAACGCGACGAGGAGGGCTATGCCAAGAGCTCTGGGAGACATAGGCGCAAAGATACCATGCTGCCGAGCGGGGCGCGCCGGAAGCGCCGGGTTTCGTCGACGCGCTGGACCCTGTGTCCCGGTCCGACTAGCAGATCGTCTGGGTCGAGACCCGAGGAGCCTGCGATGACGAGCGACGCGTTGACGATCGGCAGATACACGTTCACTTCCCGCCTCTTCGTGGGGACGGGCAAGTACAAGGACCTGGATGAGACCCGTCGCGCGCTCGAAGCGTCCGGCGCGGAGGTCGTCACGGTGGCCCTCCGCCGCGTCAATCTGAAGGAGCGGGGCGAGGGGTCGATGATGTCGCTGCTCCAGCAGGGGCGCGTCACGATCCTGCCGAACACGGCCGGCTGCGCCACCGTCGAGGACGCGGTCCGCACCTGCCGGCTCGCGCGCGAGCTCGGCCTGTCCGATCTCGTGAAGCTCGAGGTCATCGGCGACGAACGGACGCTGTTCCCGGACAACGAGGCGACGCTGGAGGCGGCGCGGATCCTGGTGAAGGAGGGCTTTACGGTGCTGCCCTACTGCATGGACGACCCGATCGTCTGTCGTAAGCTGGAAGACATCGGGTGCGCGGCCGTGATGCCCCTGGCGGCGCCGATCGGCAGCGGGCTCGGCATCCGCAACCCGTACAACCTGATGATCATCCGAGAGACAGCGAAGGTACCGGTGATCGTGGACGCGGGAGTCGGGACAGCGAGCGACGCCGCGGTGGCGATGGAGCTCGGGTGTGATGGGGTATTGATGAATACGGCCATCGCGGGCGCGCGGGACCCGATCTTGATGGCGCAGGCGATGAAGGACGCGGTGAGGGCCGGTCGGATGGCGTATCTCGCGGGGCGGATGCCGAAGAAGCTCTATGCGACGGCGTCATCGCCGGAGCAGGGCAAGATCGCCGCGCTGTAGCGCGGCGCCGCGGGTGTGGCCCCGCACATCGATCCCCGCGCGCTCGCGTTCCCGGCGTATTCCACCGATGCAGAGGCGCTCGCGCTCGCGGGCGCGATGAGGGATGATGGACGAGCAACTCCGACGTCCGGCTCGGCGCCGCTGCGACGCCGCCAAGTCAAGCGAACAGCATCCGCATGTCATGATACGCTCACCTACCTGAGCCAAAATGACACGGAACGCTCATCGCACGGTCGACACGCTGTCGTGGCGCGTCACGGCGCTCTGACGACGACCGCGGCGACCTGACGGTCCGCTCAGGAGAATATGAGCAAGCCCAACGTCTGCATGGTCGTGAACAACCTCGAGGTCGGCGGGCTCGAGAAGGTCGTGCTGAGCCTCCTCGATCGCCTCGGCGATCACGGCTTCGACCTCTCGCTGATCTGCCTCGACGGCGAGGGACGGCTGTTCTCGGAGGTCAAGCTCCCCCGCTCGAAGTGCCTCGTGATCACGAAGGACCTCCGGCCGGTGCTGCCGGGCCTGAAGAGCGATCCAGAGGCGCTGCTCTGGATCCGGCGCTTCTTTCACCAGCGCTCGGTCGATATCGTCCACGTCCACAACCGTGCTCCGCTCATCTTCGCTGGCTTCGCGGCGCGCCTGCTCCGGAATCGGCCGCTGGTCGTCTACTCGGAGCACAACCAGATCAACCGGGCGAAGGGCTTCGATCGGCGCAAGTTCGGCTACTACGCCTACCTCGCCGACGAGATGGTCGCCGTGTCGCACGACCTCAGGCGCATCCTTGTCGACGACGTGAAGGTCCGCGCGCCGGTCCGCGTCATCCACAACGGCATCGACGGGACGCGCTTCGCCCGCGCCCGCGAGAGCGGCGCGGGCGCGCGCGTCCGCGCGGAGCTCGGCATCGGCGAGCGGGAGTTCGTGTTCGGGTGCGCCGTGGTGCACATCGAGCAGAAGGGGCTCCGTTACCTCCTCGAGGCGGCGCCCGAGGTGCTGCGGCGCGCGCCGGAGGCGCGCTTCGTCATCGCCGGCGACGGCCCGCTCCGGCCGGGGCTGGAGCAGCAAGCCAGGGACGCGGGGCTCGGCGACCGGGTGATCTTCCCCGGGTATCGCTCGGACGTGCCGGAGCTCATCTCCGCGTTCGACGCCTACGTGCTCCCGTCGCTCTGGGAGGGGCTGCCGCTCGCGCTGCTCGAGGCGCTCGCGCTCGGCAAGCCGATCGTGGCGAGCCGCGTCGGCGGCGTCCCCGAGATCGTCGAGCACGGCGTCGACGGGTTCCTCGTCCCGTCGAAGGACCCTGGCGCGCTGGTCGAGCACCTCTCGCGGGTCGCCCGCGACGGGGAGCTCCGCGAGCGAGCGCGCGCGTGTGGCCCCGCGAAGTTCACCGAGCAGTTCAGCCTGGAAGCGATGGTCGACGCGCACGTGCGCCTGTTCGACGAGCTCATCGCCAGGCGGCGCGGGGGCGACGCCCCGTCCCGGGCGCGCGCGTGGTCGACCCCCGCGGGGGCCTCCGGGCCGGCCGCTGGACGGGCCGACGGCAACGAACGGGTCGGTCTGGACATGTAACGACATACGATACCAGGTGAGACCGAATCGAACCTGACCAGGGCGAATACGATGCTGAGCGAGGCAAAATGGGACATCGAACGATGCTGAGCGAGGCAAAATGGGACGCTGCGCTAGACTGAGCGAGACCGAGCGTAGATTGACGAGACGGAGCGAGACTGGCGAGACTGGCTAGACCGAATACGAGACCGAGCGCGAACGACGTCCTCTTTCGAGGCGCTCGCCGACTCGGTTCGCTCGGAGAGGAGGAGCTCTTGCGGCGGATGCGCGTTTTGCTGATCACGAAGATCTTTCCGAACGCGGTTCACCCGGACGAGGCGCCGTACAATCGGCGGCAGTTCGCCGCGCTGTCGCGCTACTGCGACGTCCAGGTGCTCGCGACGATCCCGTGGTTCCCGGGCATGAAGCGCTTCTCGAAGTGGCCTATCGGCGCCACCGCGCCGCGCGAGGAGGTCATCGACGGGCTGCCGGTCAGGCACCCGCGGTACCTGTACGTGCCGAGGATCGTGCCCGCCCTGAACGGCCCGCTCTATGCGGCGTCGATGCTCCCGGAGCTCATCGGGCGCGGTCCGTTGCCCGACGTCATCGTCGGGGCCTTCGCCTACCCGGACGGCTTTGCCGCGGTCTGTCTGGGGCGGTTGCTCGGGGTGCCGGCCGTGATCAAGACGCACGGCTCGGACATCGACGTGATCCCGCGCGACCGGCGGATGCGGCGGCCGCTCGGCTGGGGGCTCACGCGCGCCGCCCGGGTGGTCACGGTCAGCCGCAAGCTCGCGGACGGGGTCGCGGCGCTCGGCGTGCCGCGCGATCGCATCGACATCGTCATGAACGGCGTCGACGTGAAGACGTTCCAGCCTCGCAACCGCGCCGAGGCGCGCGCCGCGCTCGGCAAGTCGCCGAGCTCGCGGCTGATCGTCTTCGTCGGCCACCTGAGCCGCGACAAGGGCGTGCTCGATCTGATCGAGGCGTTCGAGCGGCTCGCGCCGGTCCACCCGGACATCGAGCTGGCGCTCGTGGGCAGCGGCGCCGAGGAGCAGGCGTGCAGGGAAGCCGCCGCCCGTCTGGGCGGCCGGCTGACGGTGACCGGCTACTTGCCGCACGATCAGGTGTCGCTGTGGCTCGGCGCGTGCGACGCCCTCGCCCTCCCGAGCAAGCACGAGGGCACGCCCAACGTCCTGCTCGAGGCGCTCGCCTCGGGGCGCCGCGTGGTCGCGACGAGCGTGGGGGGCATCCCCGACGTCCTGAGCAGCGCCGAGCTCGGCGAGCTCATCCCGCCGGGGAACCAGGGCGTGCTGATGGAGGCGCTGCTCCGGGCCGCCCGGGCCGACTACGACCCGGCGCGGATCGCGGAGCTCGCCGGCAGGCGCGACTGGGATGACAGCGCGCGCGCCCTCCACGAGTCGCTCCTGCGCGCCCGCGGCGAGCCCCTGTCGAGCTCCGGCGGTCAGGACGCGGGCGACGCGCCCTTCGGCGCCCCGGCCTCGAAGGGCGGGTTCGAGAACGGCGCTGCCCGGACGGGCGCCTCCCTGAACTAGCCCCGTCGCCGGCCGCCCGGCCGAGCGGGCCCGCGCGGCTCGGCCGGAGGAGCGCCGTCGCCGCGGCGTCCTCTTGACGCTCGCGCTCGTTCATCGGCGAATGCCGCCGGTGTTCACCGGCTTCCGCGCGGCCTTCGGCTCCATCGCGATCTTCGCCGCCGTCGCGCAGGCGCCTTACCAGTGCGCGAGCGAGGTCGACCCGGATCGCCGCGTGTACGAGGACCCGAGCGAGGCCCTGTACGCGCTGGCCGAGCGCTTCAAGGCGAGCGGCGATCGCCGCGCCCAGGCCGACTCCTTGCGTTTCCTGGTCGAGCGGTATCCTTCCAGCCGGTTCGCCCGGATGGCCCGGCAGGATCTCGAGGCGCTCGGCGAGGCGGGCGCCCCGGCGGAGCGCCCCCCGGGCGACGGAGCGCGATGACGCGCCGCCGCCGGCGCGCTGGAGGACGGCCATGCTCACCCCGAGGTTGACCCTCATCACCCAGGCGGCGAGCGTCCCGGAGCCGGTCTTGCTCGCGCGGCTCTCTGCGTTCGGCGCCCTGCCCCCCGAGGCCCGCGCCCGCGTGGCGGTGCAGCTCCGCGATCCCGAGCTCTCCGGCGCGGCGCTCCACGCGCTCGGCAGGCGCCTGCGCGACGCCACCGCCGCGCTCGGCGCCTCGTTCCTCGTCAACGATCGCCTCGATCTCGCGCTCCTCCTCGGCGCGGACGGCGTCCACCTCGGCCGCCGCTCGGTCACGGTGGCCGACGCGCGCGCCCTGCTCGGGGCGGGCGCCTTCGTCTCCGTCGCGTGCCACGGCGTCGACGACGTGCTCCGGGCGGCCGAGGCCGGCGCGGACGCCGCCGTGCTCTCGCCGATCTTCGCGACGCCCGGCAAGGGACCGCCGCTCGGCCTCGAGGCCCTGCGCGAGGCGCGGGCCCGCCTGGCCGCGGCCTCGCGCGGCGTCGCGCTCCTCGCCCTCGGCGGCATCGACGCGGCCTCGGCGCCGGCCTGCCTCGCGGCGGGCGCGGACGGGGTGGCCGCCATCCGCGCCGACTTCGGCGGCGTGCTGCCGGCGCCGCGCGCGGGGTGAGCTGCGGCTCCGCGCCGCCCGGCCCGGCCGGCGATTACCGCGCCCAGAGGTCGGCGAGCGGCAGCTCGATCGCGTCGAACGGCTCAGGCCGCACGATCTCGTCGCCTTCGTACGTGTCGAGCAAGGACCACCGGCCGTCGTCGAGCCGGTAGACCTCGAGCGTCTGCGCGACCGGGTTGATCAGCCAGGCGTGGCGGACCCCTTCGCGCCGGTAGATCCGCATCTTCTTGCCGCGGTCGACGCGCTCGGTGCGCGGGGAGATCACCTCGCAGACCCAGTCGGGCGCGATGTCGTAGTGCGCAGGCGCGTCCTCCGGGCCGAGCGGGTCGGGCATGCGCTCCCGACGCCAGCCGGCGAGATCGGGGACGACCTTGTCGGGCCGCGGTCCGAGGTGGAGCTCGGGCTCGTCGAGGATGACCCGGCCGCCAGGTCCGCCTCTACCGCGATCGAAGGGGCCCGTGAGACTTGAGCCCAGGAGCGACGCTGTACGCGTGTGCGGCCGCGCCGGCCGCGGGAACGTGTACAGCTCCCCGTCGAGGATCTCGGCGACCATCTCGTCCGGCACGGCCTGGAACGCGGCCTCCACCTCGGGCGCGTTGCCTGGAAATGGCGGGCGCTGCGCGCTCATCGGCAGATCCTAGCACCCCTGCGGTTCATCGCGCGCGCTCCGCGCCGGCCCAGCGCTTCCCTCGACGCTGGCAATGGGCCTTGCTACTAGGCCGGGCCATGTCCGAAGCGTCCTCGAAGAAACCGACCGACGGCCCGCACGAGCCCCTGTTCGACAGGGTGGCGACCGAGCTGAACTTCCCCGCCGACGAGGCGAAGATCCTCGCGTTCTGGAAGCAGCGCCGCATCTTCGAGAAGACGCTCCGCGCCGAGACCCGCGCCACCGGCCCCTCGCGGGGCACGTTCGTCTTCTACGAGGGCCCGCCGACCGCCAACGGCATGCCGCACAACGGCCACGTGCTCACGCGCGCCGTGAAGGACGTCTTCCCCCGGTACAAGACCATGCGCGGCTACGACGTGCCGCGGAAGGCCGGCTGGGACACGCACGGGCTGCCGGTCGAGGTCGAGGTCGAGAAGGAGCTGCGCATCCACGGCAAGGCCGACATCGAGCGGTACGGCGTCGAGCCGTTCATCTCGCGCTGCGTCGACTCCGTCTTCCGGTACACCGAGGCGTGGGAGAACCTGACCGACAAGATCGGCTTCTGGGTCGACCTCGACAGCGCCTACGTGACCTACCACCGGAGCTACGTCGAGAGCGTCTGGTGGGCGCTCTCCCAGCTGCACCGGAAGGGGCTGCTCTACCGCGGCCACCGCGTCTGCTGGTGGTGGCCCCAGGGCGGGACGGCGCTCAGCGCGGCCGAGGTCGGCTCGAACTACAAGACGGTGGACGACCCCAGCGTGTTCGTCGCGTTCCCGCTCGTCGACGAGCCGGACACCGCGCTCTGCGCCTGGACGACGACCCCGTGGACCTTGCCCTCGAACGGCTACGCCGCGGTCCGGCCCGAGTTCGATTACGTCGTCGTCGACGCGGGCGCGGCGCCCGTGGCCGGCAAGCTCATCGTGGCCGCGGCGCTGCGCGAGGAGCTCGCCAAGAAGTTCAAGCGGGACCTGCCCGTCCTCCGCGAGCTCAAGGGGAGCGAGCTCGTCGGCAAGCGCTACCGCCCGCCCTTCGACGCCTTCGCGAGGTCGCTCGAGGGCGCCTCCCTGCGCAGGAAGGACGGCAAGGCAGAGCCGCTCTACTGGGTCGTCCTCGGCGCGGATTTTGTCACGCTCGACTCCGGCACCGGCATCGTCCACGTCGCGCCCGCGTTCGGTGAGGACGACTTCAACGCGCACCGGCGGCGGATCGCGGAGCTCGCCGAGCCGGGCGCCGACGTCCCGATGCTCTGCGCGGTGCGGCCGGACGGCACGTTCGAGCCGGGGCTCACGGCGTTCTCGGGCCTCTGGGTGAAGGACGCCGATCCGCTGATCATCAAGGATCTCGCGGCCCGCGGGCTGCTCGTCCACGAGGAGAAGTACCGCCACGACTACCCGTTCTGCTGGCGCGCGGACGACGATCCGCTGATCCAGCTCGCGCGGCCGGCCTGGTACATCAGGACCCGGGACAACATCGACAAGGCGATCGCCAACAACCGCGCGGTCCACTGGCACCCGTCGCACATCCAGGAGGGCCGCTTCGGCGACTTCCTCGCCAACAACGTGGACTGGGCGCTCTCGCGCGAGCGGTACTGGGGGACGCCGCTCAACGTCTGGGTCTGCGCGAACGACGAGGAGCACCAGCTCGCCCCGGCCTCGGTCGCCGAGATCGAGGCGCTGAACCCGCGCGCCTTCGACCACTTCCGCGCGGCCAAGAAGGCCGACCCCGGCCTGAACGATCACCTCATCGTCCACAAGCCGTGGATCGACAAGGTGACGTTCCCGTGTCCGACCTGCGGCGGCGAGATGCGGCGCGTGACCGAGGTCATCGACGCCTGGTTCGACAGCGGGAGCATGCCGTTCGCGCAGTGGGGCTACCCGCACGCCGAGGGCTCGAAGGACCTGTTCGACCGCGCGTTCCCGGCGGACTTCATCAGCGAGGCGATCGATCAGACGCGGGGCTGGTTCTACTCGCTGCTGATGGTCTCGACGCTGGTCTTCGACGAGGCGACGCAGGAGAAGCTCGGGCTGTCGCGGGTCCGGAGCTACCCGCACCCGTACGAGACGTGCGTCGTGCTCGGGCACGTCTGCGACCGCGAGGGCAAGAAGGAGAGCAAGTCGAAGGGCAACTACACGCCGCCGGAGGTCATCCTCGAGCGCGTCCGGATGGAGTTCGCGGCGGCCGACGGCGCCGACGCCGGGCTCGGCGCGGCGAAGGACGGCGTCGCGATCATCGCGCGCGAGGACTACGAGGGGCTCGATCTCACGGGCGACTCGGCGAAGGTGCGGGTCTACCGCGCCGACCGCGAGGGCGCGGCGGTGACGCTGGAGCTCAGGCCGGCGACGGGCAACAAGCGCCTCCCGCGCCGCATCGTCGCGCTCTCCCGCGGGGACCTCGATCGGCTGGGCCTCTCGCCGGCCGACAAGGCGCTCTCGGTGATGCCCAACGACGTGCCCAGGCTGCCGCAGGACCAGCGCGTCGTCATCGAGGACCCGGCGACGCCCGCGCCCGGGGCCGACGCGTTCCGCTGGTTCTTCTACGCGTCCTCCCCGCCGTGGACGAACACGCGCCACTCGCTCACGAACGTGCGCGCGTACCAGAAGGAGTTCGCGGTCAAGCTCCGGAACGTCTACTCGTTCTTCACCATCTACGCGAACATCGACAGCTTCTCGCCCGCGGAGGGGAACCCGGGCGCGACGGACACGTCGCCCGCGGCGCTCGCGGCGAGCGCCGGCTACCGGCCGGCGCGGGAGCGGTCGCTCCTCGACCGGTGGATCCTGTCGGAGCTCGCGCTCTCGACGCGGGAGGTGACGGCGCACCTCGACGAGTACCGGCTGTACGAGGCGGCGCAGCGGCTGGTCGATCTCGTGGACGCGCTCTCGAACTGGTACGTCCGCCGGAGCCGCGCGCGCTTCTGGGCGCCTTCTCCGACGTGGGTCGAGGATCGGCGTTCGCCGTCCTCTCCCGGAGACGCCCTGGAGATCGCCCCGGGCGCGGTGCGGGCGGCCCAGGACAAGCGCGACGCGTACTTCACGCTGTACGAGGTGCTCGTCGCGCTCGCCAAGCTGAGCGCGCCGTTCACGCCGTTCTTCGCGGAGGCCATGTACCAGAACCTGGTGCGGCGGCCGTGGCCCGCGTCGCAGCCGGAGAGCGTCCACCTCGTGGCGTTCCCCGAGGCGGACGCCGCCGCGGTGGACGAGCCGCTCGCGATCGAGATGCGCGCGGTGCGCGAGCTCGTCTCGCTCGGCCTGCAGGTGCGCACGGCGAACAAGCTCAAGGTGCGGCAGCCGCTCTCGCGGGCCGACGTCGTGCTGTCGCAGCAGGGGCTCGCGGCGGCGCTCGCCGAGCACGTGCCGCTCATCGCCGAGGAGCTCAACGTCCACGAGGTGCGCTTCCTGAAGCCCGGCGAGGAGGGGAGCGCGGTCCGCTACGTGCTCAAGCCGAACTTCCGCGCGCTCGGGCCGAAGCTCGGCAAGAAGGTGCAGCTCGCGAAGCAGGTCCTGGCGAAGGCCGACGCGGCGGCGCTCCGCGCGGCGCTCGCGACCGAGGGCAAGATCGCGATCGCGCTCGACGGCGAGCAGGTCGAGCTCGGCCCCGAGGAGATCGACGTCGCGGTCGAGGCGGGCGAGGGGTTCGCGGCGGCCGGCGGCCGCGCGGGGGTCGTCGTGCTGCACACGGCGCTCACGGACGCGCTCCGCGACGAAGGGCTCGGCCGGGAGATCCTCTCGCGGGTGCAGGGGCTGCGCAAGGAGCTCGACCTCGGCTTCACCGAGCGGATCCGGCTCGCGCTCGACGGCGGCGAGCGGGCCCGCAAGGTCGCCGAGGCGGCGCGCGAGATGCTCATGCAGGAGGCGCTCGCCGCCGAGCTCGTGCTGGGCGCGGCGCCCGCGGCGTGGGGGCAGGCCGAGCGGCGCGAGGTCAACGTCGACGGCGAGGCGCTCGCGATAACGCTCGCGCGCACGGCGTGAGGGCGCCGGGGGGGAAGGTGAGCTGCGATGATCACGAAGGTCTGCGCCCGTAACTTTCGCAGCATTGGGGAGCGGATCGAGCTCGAGCTCGGGGCGATGACGGTCCTCGTGGGGCCGAACGCCTCGGGCAAGAGCAACGTCGCGGACGTCCTGCGGTTCCTGGCCGAGTGCGCGAGCGGAGGGATCGACAGACCGGTTGCTGTTCGGCACGGACTCGATGCGCTGCGCCACGGAACTGCCCGTGAGTCCACCGATGTGCTCCTTGAAGTGCACATCGAGCGCGAGCAGGGGGCCGGCATCTGGGGCTTCACGCTCACGTCGGCCGATGAGTACGGCGCGCTGTGCGTGAAGAGCGAGCGCGCGGTGTGGTTTCCGGGGAACGCGCCCGATCCCAGGACCCGGACCCGCTTCTTTGAGCTCCTCGAGAGGCCCGAGGACATGTGGACCGAGGAGGAGCGGAGAACGCTCCTCGGCGGCCACACGCGCGGCACCACGCCGAACGGCGACGCCGAGTTGTCGGCGCCGCAGCACTTCGTCACGCACAAGGGACATCACTACCTGCAAGTTCCATCGTCCTTTCGCCGCGACGCCGCGCAATTCCCTCTGCTCGCGCCGCTGGGCCACCCTGATTTCGCTCCGCTCATGGAGGAGTTGCGCAGCGTCGCGATCTACTCGTTGTTCCCGGACGTACTGCGCGCTCCACAGCACCCGGATCCATCCAAACCGATGAGTATGAAGGGCAGCAACTGGGCCTCGACGTTGAGGGCGATCGAGCGATCCACCTGGGGGTCAGAGCTCGTCGCTGCCCTGGGGCGCATCGCCTCGGACATCGACGATTACCGCGTCACGGAGGCGGGCGGGTTCCTGATACCGGAGTTCCGTCACGGTCTCGACGCGCAGGGTCGAGAGCGCTGGCACGGCGCCGCACAGGAGTCGGACGGCACGCTGCGCGCCGCGGCCCTTCTCACCGCGCTGTTCCAGGAGCCCGCGCCGACGCTCCTGGGCTTCGAGGAGCCGGAGCTCGGCGTCCATCCCGGGGCGATCCCGGTACTCGTCGACTTTCTGCAAGAAGCGTCGACGCGCAGCCAGGTCCTGCTGACGACGCACAGCCCCGATCTCCTGGACCTGGTGTCCATCGACGCCATTCGCGTCGTGGAGCGGCACAATGGCGCGACGACGCTGGCGCGCGTCGAGGAGCGGCAACGAGAGCTCGTTCGCAAGCGCCTGATGTCGACGAGCGACCTCCTCCACGCCGAAGGCCTCCGCCCCGAAGGCTCCACGAGCGATGGCTAAGGCCTACCTGGTCGTCGAGGGCCACGGCGAGGTCGAGGCGGCGAGGAACCTGGTCATCCGGTTGTGGGCCGACCTCGGGCTGCCACACGCGGTGTGGGGAGCTCCCAAGCGCGGCAAGGCGCTCAACACCCGCGCCGGCGTGCTGCAGGCCTGCGAGCTCCTGCGCAGCGAGCGCGACTGCGCGTTCGCGCTGCTGCTCCGTGACGAGGACGACGGATGCCCAGCCTCGGCCGGCCCCGAGACCGCGGCATGGATGGCGGCAGCGAGCCTTCCGTTCCCGGTCGCCGTGGTGCTGGCGCACCGGGAGTTCGAGGCGTGGTTCCTGCCGTGCATCCACCTCATGGCGGGGCGGGAGATCCGGCCTGGCGTGCGCATCGCTGAGGGCACGACGTGCCCGGAAGATCCCGAGGGCATCCGCGACGTGAAGGGGTGGCTCTCGAAGCATTTCCCGAGAGGCAAGGCGTACAAGCCCACGCTCGATCAGCTCAAGCTCACCCAGTGGATCGATTTCGGCGTGCTCCGCACCTCCGGGGCAAGGTCGTTTCGCACGCTCGAGAACGCGCTGCGGTTCCTCGCCGCGCCCGCCGCCCTCAAGGTCTACCCGCCTCCGCGGTCCTAGCGCCAAACGCCCCGTACGAGCGCCCCCGCCCGGGCGCTCGGCGCGTGCTCAGTGCCGCTCGCCGTCGTTCTTCGGCGCCATCGGCCACGCCGGCGCGCTCTCGCCGTTGATCGTCGTGCCGCCGTTCGTGAACGCGCCGGCCATGCGCAGGAAGCCGGCGGGGAAGTCGAGCGTCGGCGCCGAGAGCGCGTCGAGCGCGGCCACCTGATCGGGCGCGAGCTCGACCTCCAGGGAGGCGAGGTTGTCGTCGAGCTGCGCCAGCGTGCGCGCGCCGATGATGGTGGACGTGACGCCCGGCCGGGCCACCACCCAGGCGAGCGCCACGCGCGCCGGCGTGGTGTCGAGAGCCCTGGCGATCTCGACGAGCTTGTCGACGATGGCGTACGCCTTGTCGGTGAGCGCGGAGAGCACGAACGGGCCGCGATCGGCCTTGTGCTTGCCGGCGTTCTCCCGCGTGTACTTGCCGGTGAGCACGCCGCTCTTGAGGGGCGACCAGGGCGTGACGCCGAGGCCCAGCTCGCGCGCCATGGGGATGAGCTCCCCCTCCACCGTGCGCTCGAGGAGCGAGTGCTCGATCTGCAGCGCGATGAACTGCGCCCACCCGCGGAAGCCCGCAAGGCCGTGCGCCTGCGCCACCTTCCAGGCCGGCGTGTCGGAGACGCCGACGTAGCGGACCTTGCCGGCCGCCACCAGATCGTGGAGGGCTCGCACGGTCTCCTCGATGGGCGTGTGCTTGTCCCAGACGTGCATCCAGTAGAGGTCGATGTAGTCGGTCTGCAAGCGGCGCAGCGACTGCTCGCACTGCGCGAAGATGGCCTTCCTCCCGGCGCCGCCGCCGTTGGGGTCGCCGAGGTAGAGGTTCGCGGTGAACTTGGTGGCGATCACCGCCCGGTCGCGCTTGCTCGGGTGGCGGCCGAGGTGGTCGCCGATGATCTTCTCGGAGTGGCCCTTGGTGTAGGCGTTGGCGGTGTCGATGAAGTTGCCGCCGCGCTCGATGAAGCGATCGATGATCGCCTCGGACTCCTTGACGCTGGATCCGAAGCCGTGGTCTTCGCCGAAGGTCATGGCGCCGAGGCACAGGGGGCTGACGCGCAGCCCGGAGCGGCCGAGGGTGACGTAGTGGTCGAGGTTCATCGTGGTCCTCCTGGGGGTTCGGGCTGAAGAGCCCTCGCTGGACCGCACCGTGCGCCCGTGCCGGCGTGCAATCTTGGAGGAAACGGCCGGGACGGGGCCGGGCGGGTTGATGGCAGTCCGAGGCGAGCCCACGATGGCGAACGTGGTGGGATCGATCGAACAGGTCATCGCGCGGCGCGCCCCGCGCCCGGAGGCCGGCGCGCCGGCGTCGCGCGCGCTCCGCAATTTCGTCGTCGCCGTCCGCTCCAGCGCGCCGCCGATCACGAACCTCGACCTGCTGCCCGACGGCACGACGTCGCTGGTCTTTCGCCTGCTCGACGCGGACCGCGCCGACCTCGTCGTCCTCGGGCCCAAGACGCGCGCCGTGTACAAGCGCGTGCCGCGCTTCCTGCTCGCGGTGCAGGTGGTCTTTCGACCCGGCGGCGCGTACCCCTTCTTCGGTGTGCCGATGGACGAGCTCGCCGATCGCATCGTCCCGGCGCGCGATCTCTGGGGCCGGCGTGCCGACGCCCTGCTCGAGGAGCTGGTGGCGGTCGGGACCGGCGTCACGCGGGACCCCGCGCGAGCTCGCCTGGAGGCGATCGAACACGCCCTCGAAGGCCGCATGCTCGGTCCCGATGTGTTCGAGCCCGCTTCGGCGGCCGTCGCGCGCGCCGCGCTCCGGAAGCTCTCGTTCGGAGGGATCACCGTGGAAGAGACGGCGAGCGCGCTCCACGTCAGCCCGCGGAACCTGCGGCGCGCCTTCGTTGCGACCGTCGGCGTCTCGCCGAAGCAGTACGCGCGCATCGCCCGCTTCCAGCGCGTCGTCTCGAACGCGCAGGTCGCCCGCGGGTCGTGGTCGGAGATCGCCCTCGCGAGCGGGTACTGCGATCAACCGCACCTGGTCAGGGAGTTCCGCGAGCTCGCGGGTCTCTCGCCGGTGGCGTTCATGAAGCGACGCTCGACCGGCGAGATCAGCGGCTCGGGTGAAGGCCGTGGGTGAACGCTCCAAGGGGCTCCAGGGCGTTCGAAGAGAGCGCATGGGTCGCGGGGCTCCGGCGCGATTACGTGCCGGGCCTTACGATCCTGCGGGTGTGATCGCCTCGCATCGCGGGGCGGCGCTCCTTCCGCAAGGATCTTGTTGCGGACATCGCAGGCGAGGCGTTCGATGATCGTCGTCGGGTGGGGCGCATCGGAGACTTTCAGGACGGTACCGAGACCGAGGGCCGCGCATCGCCGGCTCGTGACGGGCGACAGCCTGCCCGGGCGGCGGGATCTCTCCGTGGCGCGAAGGAGATAGCGTTTCCGGGACAGCTCCCACGCTGTCCGGGTGTCCCTGGAGCCCGTCGTGGTGTCCCTGGAGCCCGTCGTGGTGTCCCTGGAGCCTGGCGCCCTGTCCCGGAAGCGCCGTGCGACGCACCCCAGGAGCGCGACGGCGTGACCCTGGAGGTCGTTCTGGCGTCCCTGGAGGTCGTTCGAGCGTCCCGGGAGGTCTCTCCAGCGTCCTGGAAGGTCTCTCAGGCGCGCCTGGCCAGCGGTCCCGCAGCGCGGGCAGGGGGGTGGATGTCCTCGAACCGAGGCTCCGCGCGGCGATGATCACCCACGTCTACGTCAGCAACTACGGCAGCGTCGGGGCTGGGCTCGAGCTCACGCTCGGGTCGATGACCGCGCTCGTCGGTCCGCCGGGCTCGGGCAAGGGCTGCCTGCTCGACGCGGTGCGGTTCCTCGCCGAGTGCGCCAACGGGGCGTTCGATCTGGCGGCGGCGAACCGGCGCGGCGCCGGCGCGCTGGAGGGCGCGCGCGGCGACGGCGCGCTCACCACGCTCGGGGTCGCGGTCTCCAGGACCGAGGGCCACGGGTTCTGGCTCGTGCAGCTCGCGCCGGGAGAGCGGGAGGGCGAGGCGCGCGTCAAGAGCGAGACGGCCGCGTGGTGGCAGCGCAGCGCGCTCACGCGGCTCGTCAAGCCGGGCCTGCGCGAGGTCTTCGACGCCGGCAGCGACGCGCCCGAGGTCTCCTTCGACCGGCTGAAGGGCAGCCCGAAGGGGTTCTCGCGCAAGGACAAGGGGCGCAGCGGCACGCTCGCGTACCGCGGCGTCGCCCCCATCGCCGTGAGCGGCACGAAGCTCGTCCTGCCGCTGCTCTCCGATGGACCGCTCACCCCGATGCTCGACGAGCTGCGCCGGGCGGTCCTCTACTCCCTCGCGCCCCGCACGCTGCGCTCGCCCCAGAAGCTCAGCGCTTCCCGGCGCCTCAAGGCGAGCGGCGACAACTGGGGCTCGGTCCTCCGCGCGCTCGCGAAGGAGCGATGGCAGGACCAGTTCCTCGCGGCGCTGTCCCAGGTGATCGGCGACGTCGACGGCGCCCGCGCGTCGTCGTCCGGCGGGTTCCTCGTCCCGGAGCTGCGCCACGGCGTCGACGGCGACGGGCGCGAGCGCTGGCGGGCCGCCGCGGACGAGCCGGACGCCACGCTGCGGCTCGCCGCCATGGTCACGGCGCTCTCGCAGGAGCCCCCGCTCGTGCTCGCCGGCTTCGAGCACCCCGACGCGGGCGTCGATCGCGCCGCGCTCCCGGCGCTCCTCGAGTACCTGCGCGGCGCGTCCGCCCAGCGCCAGCTCCTGCTCACGACCGAGAGCCCCGCGCTCCTCGATCTCCTGCCGCCCGACGCCGTCTACTCGGTGGAGCGCCGCGACGGCGCGACCGCCGCGTCGTCCATCGACGAGGCGCAGCGGAGGGCGCTCCGGGAGCGGCTCGGCGCGCCGGAGAGCCAGCGCTCGGTGGCCGCGCGCGCGGCGCGCGCCGCGCGCCCGCCCGGTGCCTCCTGAGCCCGCCCGAGCGTCGCTACGACGCGAGCGGCTCCCCCGGCGGCGCGAGCGGCGACGCGCCGTAGCGCGCGAGGAGATCCTCCGGATCGAGGTAGATCGCCGCGCACCCGGCCTCGAGGAGCTCCATTTCAGGGAAGCCTCCGCAGAGGAGCCCCACCGAGAGGAGGCCGAGCTTCGCCGCGGCCTCGGCGTCGGAGGGCGTGTCGCCGACGAGCACGACCTCGCGAGGATCGACGCTGCCGAGCCGGTCGAGCGCCGCCTCGAGGACGTCGGGGCGCGGCTTCGACCTGTCCGCGTCGTCGGCCGATACCGTCCACGAGACCAGATCGCCCACCCGGGCGAGCTCGACGCTGGCGTCGAGCTCGCCGCGCGGCGTCGGCGAGGCGAGCACGATCCGGCGCCCGTCGCGCGCGACACGCTGGAGCAGCTCGCGCACGCGGGGGAACACCCGGGCGCCCGGGAGGAGCTCGCGCCCGTAGATCTGGTCGCGCAGCGAGGAGATCGCGGCGCCGATCCAGCCGAGCTCCTCGGGAGAGAGGAACGTCTGCAGCAGCTGGTCCGCGCCCTTGCCGACCTGGCTGCGCAGCTTCTCCCGCGGGACCTCGCGGCCGAACCGCCGGAACGCCTGCTGCCAGGCGGCCGCGTGCAGATCGACGGTGTCGAGGATCGTGCCGTCGACACCGAAAATGACGGCGCTGACGCTGACCATGGCGCGACACGTGGCGCAGGGCGGGACGCACCGCCATCGGAGGGCTCCCGACGGCCCCTCCCGCGCCGCGCCGGCTGCGCTCGGCCGGAGTCGCGGTAGACTGGCCGGGGAGGGCGAGCGGGCAGGGCGATGACGACATGAACAGGCGGCTGTCTGCACTCGCGGTCCTCCTCGGCGGGCTGCTCGGCCCGGCCGGCGCCGCGGCGGCCGAGCCGGCGCTGATCGCGGTCGATCTGGACGACGACGACGCCGACGGCGTGCCGGACGGCGAGCAGCCCCGCGCGCCGCCCGCCCCGGAGCTCCTGGCGCTGCGCGCGCCGCGCGGCGCGAGCCAGGCGCCCGCGGCGATCCCCGCCGGCCTGCGGCTCCTCGTCGACGGCAGCCCGGTCAAGCCCGGCGCGCCCATCCCCGCGGGCGCCCGCCGCGTCGAGATCCAGGCGATCCGCGCCGGGCGCAGCGAGATCGCGCTCTTCGGCGAGGCGCGGACGATCAGCGCGTTCGAGGTGCGCGCGATCGACGGCGCCGGGCGGCGCATCGACATGGCGCGCTCCCACGCCTCGCTGCAGCGCACGCCCCCGGACCGGCTCGGCGACGATCCGTTCGCGAACCTCGACGATCCCGACGCGATCCGGCTGCTCGTCATCGGCGCGCCGGAGGATCTGCCGCTCACGCTCGACGTCCACTCCGCGGCGCCGTCCGGCGGAGCGATCGATCGCCTCCCCGACGTGCCGCTCGGCCACGTGCGGTGCCCGGAGGACGTGCCGCCGGGCCTCGTGTGCGGCTCGACGCGCCCCCTCCGGGTGGTCGCGGACGACATCGATCGCAACCACCCGATGATCGTCGATCGCTCCGTGAAGGGCGAGGTCGGCGGGGCGCTCGTCGTCGCCCTGCCCGGCGGGCCGAAGGTCCAGATGATCCGCGTCGCCGGCCCGCGCGCCTCGCCGCTCGGGCCGCTCGGGCGCACGCGCGCGCGCCTCCGGCTCGTCATGGTGCGCCCCCGCGCCGGCGGCCCGCCGCCGATGGGCGGCGACGACGCGGGCGCGCTCGCCATCGCGCGCGCGGAGGTCGAGCGGGCGAACGCCCTCTGGGGCGCGTGCGGCGTGAGCTTCGGCCCGCCCGAGGCGCTCGACGTCACCTTCGTCGATCCGCCGCGCCCGCACCTGCTCGCGATCGGCTGCGACCACGGCCTGCCGGCCAGCGGCGGCGCGATCCGGGTGCGCGTCGACGGCCACGAGGTCACGGCGGCGATCGCGCCCCGCGCGCGCCCCGACGCGGCGGCCCGGGCCGTCGCCGCGGCGATCGGCGCGGCGGGGTTCTCGGTGCGCCTCTCCGACAACCCGGCCATCGGCGCGGGCGCCTACGGGACCACCGACGTGCTCGTGCGGCGGCCGGGCGGCGCGCTCGCGACCCTCGAGCCGCCGGCGGCGGGCGCGCTGAGCACCGACGCGACGCTCACGGCGTGCATCGGCGCCGTGGACCTCGACGACGGCCTCCAGCACTTCAGCGACACGGACGCGATCGCCGGCACGGTCGAGGAGCGGGCGCTGCTCAAGGCGTTCGACGACGGCGACCCCTCGACCGTCGACGTCGTGATGGTCCCGAGCTTCGCGGGCGGCGGGCGGATCGGCGAGTCGTTCATCTTCGCCGACGGCGGGGCGATCCGGAACACGATCATCGAGGATCGCGCCGGCCTGCGCGCGGATCGCGCGTCGTTCGCGCTGTCGCACGAGCTCGGCCACGTGCTGCTCGACGAGCCGGGGCACCCGGACGATTTCGGGATCGACACGCCGACCCGGCTGATGGACGCCGACGCGGCCAACGCCTCCGCCTACGGGCCGCGCCGCCTGACCGTCGACGAGTGCGCGCGCGCGATCAGGCAAAGCGGCGCGGCGGAGCCGCGTTTGGGCCGACAGAGCGGCCCGGTGCCGCTGCTCGCGCCGTGGCCGCTCGCCCCGCTCGGTCGAGAGAGGTGAAACGCCGCTTCGCGCTGTGGTAGGAGCGGGCCCATGCGGGTCCCCCAGCGGAGCGGCCTCTTCAGCGGCGTCGCAGCCCTCGCGTGCGCCTCGGTCCTGCTCGAGATCTCGCTCGCGCGGATCTACGCGGCGCTGTTCGGCGAGATCCACGCGTTCCTCGCGCTCTCGCTGTCGCTCGTCGGCGCGGGCGTGGGCGGCGCGCTGCTCTACGTCGCGCCGTCGCTCGCCCGCCCGCCGGCGCTCTTCGCCCGCATGGCGACCCTCGCCGCGCTCGCGTCGGGCGCGACCCTCGCCGCGGTCATCCTGCTCGCGCACCGCGAGCCCCTGTCCGTCCCCGCGCCGGGGTCGCTCCCGTGGCTCGCGCTGTGCTACGCGGCCTCCACGGTCCCGTTCGCGCTCGCGGGCCTCGCGCTCGCGGCCGCGATCCGGCACGCGGCGCCGGAGATGCCCCGCCTCTACCTGCTCGATCTCGTCGGCGGCGCGCTCGGCGGGCTCGCCGCGGCCGGCGCGCTCCGCGCGGGCGCGCCCCGCGCCGCGCTCGCGGCGGCGATCTTCTTCGCGGTGGCGGGCATCTTCTTCTACCTCGGGTCGCGCTGCTGCGAGGGCGAGGAGCGGGCGCCCGGCGGCCTCGTCGCCACGTTCGTGCTCGGCTCCTTCGTGCTGCTCGCCGGCGACGTCGGCGCCCCATGGCTCCGGCTCGCCGGCATCCGCCGGGCGTCGCCCGACCGGACCGAGCACGAGGCCTGGACCGAGCGCTCGCTGATCACCGTCGATCGACCGAAGGCCGGCGCGGCGCTGATGCGGCTCGGCGGCGCCGCGGCGAGCCCGATCCTCGACGCGAAGGCGACGCCCCCGCCGCAGCCCGAGGACATGGCGTACGCGCTGCACAAGGACCAAGGCCCCGCGCTCGTCGTCGGCGCCGGGGGCGGGCGCGACGTGCGCGCCGCGCTCAAGGCCGGGCAGAAGGACGTGGTCGCCGTCGAGGGCGACCGCGGCGTCCTCGAGGTGATGCGCGGGAGGTACGCCGCGTTCAGCGGCAACCTGTTCGACAAGCCCGAGGTCCACCTCGTGGTGGGCGATGGGCGGAGCTTCGCCCGGCGCACGCCGCTGCTCTTCAGGAACATCGTGATCCCGTCGGCCGACACGGTCGAAGCGTCGGCGACCGGCGCGCTCGCGCTCTCGGAGAGCCGGCTCCACACGCTGGAGGGCGTCGGGGACTTCCTTTCGCGCCTCCTGCCCGAAGGCACGCTCGTCCTGGCCCGCGCGGACGCGGACTTCGATCGGCTGCTCTCGCTCGTGACCGCGGCGCTGCGCCGCGCGGGCGTGGCCGCGCCGAAGGACCACCTCTTCGCGTGCAGCGCCGCGCAGAAGACCGCGCTGCTCGCCCGGCGCACGCCGCTCGCGCGCGAGGACGTCGACGCGCTCCGCCGCCACTGCCGCAAGCACAGGTTCTCGGAGGTCCTCGCCCCCGACCGCCCGGCGACCCCGGTCCGCAGCCTGCTCGTCGCGGCGGCCGCGCCCGCGGCTTCCTCGGCGGCCGCGCGTGTCGCCGAGGGCGCGGCGGCGGAGGCCGATCTGACGCCGCCCACCGACGACAGGCCGTTCTTCGCGTACACCGTCCCGGCGCGCCGCCTGCCCGCGGTGCTCGGCGACGTCGGGGCCCTCCGCGCCGGGCACACGGCCCTCTTCGCGCTCGCGCTGCTGCTCGCCGTCGGCGCGGTCCTCTCCGCGCTCGGCGTGCTGCTCCCGGCGCTCGCCGCGCGCCGTCGGCGCGGGCACCTCGCGCCGCAGGACGCGCCCGCGTCGACCGCGTCGTCGGCGCCGCCCGCCCGAGCGCTCGCGTTCTTCGCCGCGATCGGCGCGGGGTTCGCCCTCGTCGAGCTCGCCGTGTTCCGGCACGGTCTCCTCCTGCTCGACCTGCCCGCGCACGAGCTCCCGGCCGTGCTCGTGATCCTCCTTGTCTCGGCCGGCGTGGGCGGCTACCTGACGGCCCGGGTGGCCCCGGGCGACGCGACGGCGGTCTCCGCGAGGGTGGCGGAGGCGCTCGCCGTGGCCGCGGCGCTCTCGGCGGTGGGCCTCGTGCCGCTCGCGCGGTGGGGCCTCGGGCTCGGGGCCTTCCCGCGCGCGATCCTCGCCATCGCGATCCTCGTGCCGTTCGGCGTGCTCGCGGGCTCGCTGGCGCCGCTCGGAGTCAAGATCGTGGACTCGGTCTCGTCGGCGCTGCTGCCGTGGTGCTGGGCGCTCTGCGCCTTCGCGGGCGCGACCGCGATGGCCCTCGGCGCCCTGTGCGCGCTGAACCTCGGCTACAGCGCCCTGCTGCTCGGCGCGGGCCTCGCTTACCTCCTCGCCGCGGCGACCGTGCCGCCCGCCGCGGCCGGGGCGACCGCCGCGGGAGACGACGAGCGAACGACGTCGTCCGGAGGCGCCGCCGCCGGCGAGCCACCGTCCCGGGACGCCGCAGGGGCGCAGCCCGTGGCCATCGAGGCGGCGCCGATCGCCTGAGCGCCCGGCGTCGCCGGCGCCGCCGGCGTCACCGCCGCGCGGCCAGCAGGAGGTGCGCGAGCAGGCCCGCGATGTTGTGGGCGTCGTCGATGCCCCGGTGGTGCGTGCCCGCGAGCGGCAGGCCGGCGCGCTCCAGGGCCTCGGCCATCCCCACCTCCCGCGACAGCGCGTGCGTCAGCGCGAAGAGGCTCTTCACGTTGAGGTGGCTCGGCCCGAACGGGAGCGGCACGCCGCGCGACTGGCACTGCCGCTCGAACATGCGCCGGTCGTAGTCGCCGTAGCTCGCCCAGAGGCGATCCTGCGCCTTGAGCTCGCTCCGGAGCGTCGCGCACGCCTCCCTGAACGACACGCCCGCGTCGACATCCGCCTGCGTCAGCGTCGTGAGCGCCGTACAGAACGGGCTCACGCGCGAGCGCTCCGGGCGCACCAGGATCGAGCGCCGCTCCCGGCGCCGGCACGAGGCGACCTCCAGCGGGCACACGCCGATCTCGATGATCTCGTTCTCCTCGCCCGGCGGCGGGTCGCCGTCCCAGCAGGTCGCTTCCACGTCGATCACGAGAATGAGATCAAGACGCTTCGCCACGTCGTCGCCCCCGGCATGTAGTGAGGAGTGCGCCGCGAAGGTAACGGGGATCGGGACACAATTTCCTTCAGGATTTTCCTGACCGTCCGGAAACGCCTTGGGCGGTTCGCTTCGTCCGGGCAAAAACTGAGTAGAAACGGGACATAAGCCGGAGGTGCACCCACACGTCGTTGGTCGTTTCGGCACCCAATCCGCTTGCTTGGCGGGCCTGGTCCATGGACACTCGTCAGGTAATTTCTGACGAGGTTCTCTACGTGGATCCTGGCTCCCAACTGCGTTGCTCCTCCGGTTCGGCCAGGGAGAGGTCCGTGATCGCTGAGGCGCTGCCTGACCCTGCCGACCCGGGCCGCGCTCCAGCCGAGGAGCGACGGCTGCCGCCTCGTTCCGGGATCGTCCGCCACGCGGGCCGCGAGCGGGGGGCGCCGACGGGGCTCCCGTCGGGGCGTGGCGCCGGGGCGGTAGGCGGGATCACCACGGGGGCCCCGGCGTGTGGGCGGCTGGCCGTCGACCCGCTCGTCGGTCGTACAGAGCACGGACTGCACATCGAGCGGCTCATCGCCGAGGGGGGGATGGGCGCGGTGTACGCGGCCCGCCGCGCCGCGACGGGAGAGCCGGTCGCCCTCAAGGCGCTCCGGCGCGTGCACGCGGGGGACGCCGGGATCGAGAGCCGGTTCGCCCGCGAGGTGCGGCTCGCCCGCCGCATCGACCACCCGAACGTCTGCCCCGTGCTCGGCGAGGGGCGCCTCGAGGACGGGCGGCCGTTCTTCGTGATGCCGCTCTTCGACGGCGTGACGCTGAGCGAGGAGGTCCGGCAGCACGGCCCCTTGCCGATCGGCCGCGCGCTCGCCCTCGCGGACCAGATCCTCGCCGGCCTCGCGGCGATGCACGCGGCGAAGGTCGTCCACCGCGACCTCCAGCCCGGCAACATCCTGCTCGTCCCCGGGGCGCGGGGCGCCGGGGCAGGGGAGGGCGCGACGACGGTCAAGCTCATCGATCTCGGCTTCGCGCACGAGCCCGGCGTCGACACGGGCGACGGCGTGACGCCGGACAGCCCCGGGTCGCTCGTCGGCACGCTGCGCTTCATGTCGCCGGAGCAGGCGATGCGGAGCCGCGCGATCACCGAGCGGAGCGACCTGTTCGCGGCCGCGCTGCTCATCTACTACGCCCTCTCGGGCAAGCTCCCCTTCCGGGGCCGGGGCGATCTCGACGTGCTCGTCGCGATCGTGCGGTCCGCGCCCGTGCCCCTCCGGCGGGAGCGCCGTGATGTCCCGCGCGTGCTCGACGAGGTGCTCTCGCGGGCCCTGTCCAAGCACCCCGACCGCCGCTTCCCCAGCGCCTCGGCGATGCGCGACGCCCTCGCCGGCGTGCCGGTGTAGCCAAGGCAGCGCTCCGCGCGCCCCGGCGCCGGCCCGCTCCTTGCCACGACGGTGCCGCCTGCACCGCGCCGCCCGGCACCGCGATCCGGGGCTGTGCACGCGCTGCTCAAGCGCGGCGGCGCGGGGCGGTGAGCTTCACGCGAGGGGAACCCCATGGACGCACTCGATCTCTTGGAGCAGCAGCATCTCGAAGTCAGCGCCCTGATGGCGCGCATCGCCGCCGAGCCCAGCCCGGGCCTCCGGACGGCGATGGTCGCGCAGCTCTCCCGGATGATCGACGCGCACGTACGCATCGAGGAGACGTACCTCTACCCGGTGTGTGCCGAGCGGATGGCCGGCGACAGGAAGCCGCTCCACGACGCGTACGAGAAGCACGGCCTCGCGCGCTTCGCGGCGGACAACCTGCTGCGCACGCGCGTGACCGATGTGCGCTTCGAGGCGCGCCTGCGGCTCCTGCGGGACATTTTCGCCCACCACGCCGACGAGGAGGAGGACATCCTGTTCCCCAAGGCGAAGCGGGGCCTGACGGACGAGCAGCTCGACGTGATCGGCAGCGATCTGGAGCGCGCTTACGAGGTGCTGCTGCGCGTCGGCGTGCCCGCGGGCGCCCCGCTCGCGCGCTCGGAGCGCGGCTGGCCCCGGCGCGGCGCCCACGCCGTGCGCGCCCTGCGCCCCGTGTCGCGGCGCCGCGGCGAAGCGCTCCGCGTCCGCGGCTGTTGATCCGCTTCGGATACGGGCCCATCTCGACGTTTTCGGTGCTCAGCGCACCTTCGTTCGCTTCCGCGCCGAAAACGCCGATCTGGGCCCGTCTCCTGTGCGGGTGACCGTCGCTCTGCGCTGCAGGGGGGCGACGCTCTAGACGGGGACGGGGCCGCCGAACGCGCCGAGGAAGCGCGCGATCCAGACGGCGAGCATCAGGACCGCCAGCGCGATGCCGAGCCGCGTGACCCACGCGCCCTGCACCCCCTCGGCGGCCGCGATGCGGCCGTCCTTCACGTAGATCGCCGCGTTGTACGCGAGCGCGGCGATCACGAGCGGCGCCATGACCGGGGAGAGCGGGTGGAGGCGCAGCGCGTCGGCCAGGTGGCCCTGCGCGAGGGCGAGCGTCGCGCGCGTGAGCCCGCAGCCGG
This sequence comes from Sorangium sp. So ce281, assembly GCF_051527395.1. Taxonomy (NCBI): domain Bacteria; kingdom Pseudomonadati; phylum Myxococcota; order Polyangiales; family Polyangiaceae; genus Sorangium; species Sorangium sp. So ce281. Next base: position 5,598,741 of record NZ_CP150322.1, on the reverse strand, counting down.
GGCAGGGGTGGCGGGTGACGATCGCGAACGGGCAGAGCGGTGCGCCGCACGCGACGAGGAGCCCGAGCACCGCCGCCGCGGTGCCGAGTCGCGCCGCGCGGCCGCGCACGTGCGCCGCGCTCCATCGGGACAGGGCCGACGGAGCGGGCGAACGGGCTTCGGTCGAGCTGGACGGCGACACGGCGGAGGACCGCGGCGCGGGTCAGGCGGCGTTCGGGTCCCAGACCTCGTTGAGGTCCTTCGCGAGGGCGTAGAGCGGGAGGAAGACGTAGAGCACGATGCCCTCGGCCTGCTGGTTGCGCGAGCCGGCCATCTGCTTGGCCCGGGTCACCTGCTCCGGCACCTTCACCCAGAGGAAGTAGTAGTTGAGGAACGGGACGAAGAGGTACCAGGGCTTGAACTCGGGGTCCTTCGTCGCCTGCTGGAGCTCGTTCAGCATCGCCCACATCTGCCAGAGGGCGTAGAGGAAGCAGACCATCCCGATCACGCACACCGTGACCGGATTGCGGATCTCACCCTTCGCGCCCGGGGCCATCGAGCCGCCGCCGCCGTACACGCCCAGGTTGCTGGCCGCCTGGCCGAACTGGCCGGGCGCCGACATCTGAGCGCCGCCGGGCGACCCGCCGTAGCCGGGATCGCTCACGCCCGGAGGGCTGCCGTAGCTGCCGCCGGGCGACCCGCCGTAGCCGCCGCCCGGAGGGCTGCCGTAGCCGCCAGCCGGCGACCCGCCATAGCCGCCGCCCGGAGGGCTGCCGTAGCTGCCTCCCGGGGGGCTGCCGTAGCCGCCGCCCATCGGGTCCTGGCCCGGAGGCGGCCCGTACCCGCTGGCGCCGTGCTGCGGAGGCTGCCCGTAGCCGGGCGGCGCGCCGCCGGGCGGCTGCCCGTAGCCGGGCGGCTGCCCGTACCCAGGCGGCTGCCCGTAACCGGGCGGCTGCCCGTAGCCGGGAGGCGCGCCGCCGGGGCCGCCCATCGGGTCCTGGCCCGGGGGCGGCCCGAAAGGATTCCCGCCCGGGCCGCCCTGAGGGGGCTGGCCGTAGCCGCCCTGAGGAGGCTGGCCGTAGCCGCCGGGCGGAGGAAACGCGCCGGGCGGCGCGCCCGCGGCCCCGCCCATGCCGCCGGGCGGCTGGCCCGGGGCGCCGTACCCGGGCATCTGGTCGATTGCCATGGTGCCGCCGAGCGGGTTCACGCCCTGGGGCTGCTGGCCGAACGGCGCATAGCCGCCGGACGGGCTCGCGGCCGCGCCGCCGAAGGCCGGGCCAGACGGCTGCTGCCCGCCGGGGGACGGCGAGCCGTAGCCCATCCCGGGAGGCGGCGGGGCAGGGGGAGGCCCCGCCGAAGCGCCCAGCCCCGCCGGCGGGACGCCGACCACCGTGCCGGCGAGGCCCTGCGGTGGGCTCGGGATCGCGGCCATGCCCGGCGGCGCTCCGGCAGGAGGCGCCGGAGGCGGAGGCGCCCCCGGCGCGCGCGGACCCGCCGCGCCCGCCCCGGAGGACGGCTGACTCATCAGCATGGTGCCTTTGAACTTCGGCGCGGCTGCGCTCTTCAGGTTGTAGCCGCACTTCGTGCACGTGGACGCCGTTTCCGAGTTTTGCGTCCCACAATTCGGACAGAACACGCACCACCTCCGGCGGGGGATTCGCTGCTACGGATGTCCGCGCCCCTGCGCGTCATAATGGGCGCCGAGGGTAGTTGAAGCGCGTTCCGGTTCTCAAGTGAAAGACGAAGAACGCTGCGGACTTCTCGGCAGGCTACGCGGTCTTCGTCAGAAAACCCAGGGAGTACCGCGTGGCCACGTGCTCCAGGCAGGGGCGGGTCGTGGCGGGGGGCCGCGTCTACGTCTACGACCACGATCACGAGCACGGCCACCTCGCGGGGAGCCGTCCGGTTTCTGGGCAGCGGCGGGCTTTGTGTGGTCCGCTTTATGTTTCCCCCCGGCGCGCCTTGACAGTGACCACCGTCGCTCACTAGCGTGCCCGCGCCTCGGGACGGCTCCGTACGACGGACAACCGAATGCCCGGCCGCCGGTGCGCGGGGCTGTCCGCCTCCGGCAGGCGCCTCCAGATCGGAGGCGCACGAGGGTGCGCCCGGTCTGCCGGGCGGACCCTCGCTGAAAGGGGCCCGCGTTGCGGGGTCCCGACTGCATGTGGAAGCGGGCACGCCGCGAGCGCGGCGCGCCCAGGGAGCCAGCGGACCGTGCCAACAGCCGACATGACCGAACAATTTGCTCTGACCGCCGAGCGGCGAACCGAGTTCGAGAAGATCCTCGCGCGCTACCCGAACCGCCAGGCCGCGTGCATCCCCGTGCTCCACCTCTGCCAGGAACAGGAGGGGTGGGTCTCCGAGCGCGTGGTCCGCTGGGTCGCCGAGCAGCTCGGCCTCTCGGCGGCGCACGTCCAGGGGGTCGCGACCTTCTACACGCTCTTCAACAAGGAGCCCGTCGGCAAGCACCAGGTCTGGGTCTGCCGGACGCTGAGCTGCGCGCTGAACGGCGCGGACCAGGTGCTCCACCACTGCGAGAAGCGGCTCGGGATCCACGCCGGCGAGACCACGAAGGACGGGAAGATCACGCTGCGCACAGCAGAGTGCCTCGCCTCGTGCGGCACCGCCCCGATGATGCAGGTCGATCGCGACTACCACGAGGGCCTCACGCTCGAGAAGGTGGACGCGATCCTCGATCGGTTGACGAGGTGACGAGATGCTCCGGCTGACGCGCTATCTGACCAAGAACTACGACACGCCCGACGGCCACAAGCTGTCCGTCTACGAGAAGGGCGGCGGCTACCAGCAGGCGAAGCGCGCCCTCGGGATGACGCGCGAGGCGCTCGTCGAGGAGATGAAGGCGGCGAACATCCGCGGCCGCGGCGGCGCCGGCTTCGCGATGGGCGTGAAGTGGAGCTTCATGCCGTGGCCCCCGAAGCCCGAGCGGCCGCACTACCTCGTCATCAACGCGGACGAGGGCGAGCCCGGCACCTTCAAGGACCGCACCCTGATGGAGAAGAACCCTCACGCCGTCGTCGAGGGGTGCATCATCGGGTGCTTCGGGATCGGCGCCCACGCCGCGTACATCTACGTGCGCGACGAGCTGCACCTCTCGAAGGCGCGGCTCTGGGGGGCGATCGAGGAGGCGCGCGCGAAGGGCTACCTCGGCAAGCGCCCGTTCGGGATCGACTACCCCGTCGAGGTCTACGTCCACACCGGCGCCGGCGCGTACATCTGCGGCGAGGAGACGGCGCTCCTCAACTCGCTCGAGGGCAAGCGCGGCGAGCCGCGGCTCAAGCCGCCGTTCCCCGCCCAGTTCGGCGCGTTCGGGATGCCGACGACCGTGAACAACCTGGAGACGATCGCGGCCGTGCCCACGGCGCTCGAGCTCGGGGGGGAGAACTTCTCGAAGCTCTCCTCGCTGCACCACCTGAAGGACGGCGGCTGCCGGCTCTTCGGCGTGAGCGGCCACGTGAACAACCCCGGGATCTTCGAGGCGGCCGTCGGGGTCACGCTCCGCGACCTCATCTACGAGTACGGCGGCGGCGTGAAGCACGGCAAGCTCCTCGGGGTCATCCCGGGCGGCTCGTCGTGCCCGATCCTGCGCGCCGACGAGGTCGTCAACGCGCCGAGCGACAAGTCGCCGCTCCACCCGTGGCACGGCCAGAGCGTGCTCGACGTGCCGCTCGGCGTGGACACGTTCCGCGCGCTCGGGACGATGCTCGGGACCTGCTGCGCCATCGTGCTCAGCGACAAGGCGTGCCCCGTCCTCGCGATGCACAACCTGATGCGCTTCTACCGCCACGAGTCGTGCGGCCAGTGCACGCCGTGCCGCGAGGGCAGCGCCTGGATCCACCGGATCCTCGATCGCATCGTGCACGGCGAGGGGACGATCGAGGAGCTCGATCGGCTGCACGAGATCGCCGACAACATCATGGGCAACACCATCTGCGCCTTCGGCGAGGGCACGGCGATGCCCGCGCTCGGCTTCCTCCGGAAGTTCCGCAAGGAGTTCGAGGCGTACATCCAGACCAAGGGCCGCTCGTCGACAGGGGTGCTCACGCCGTGAAAATCTTCGAGTTCGCCTTCTTCGGGCTGGCGTCGCTGCTCGTCCTGCTCGGCGGCCTGACCACGGTCGCGGCCAGGAACCCGATCCGCGGCGCGATGGGCCTGCTCACGTCGATCGTCGGCATCGCGGGGCTCTACCTGATGCTCTCGGCGGAGTTCCTCGCCGCGATCCAGATCCTCGTGTACGCGGGCGCGGTCGTCATCCTCTTCCTCTTCGTGATCATGCTCCTCGGCCCGTCGGCGACGTCGCCGCGCGACGCCCGCACCGCGGTGCCGCGCTACGTGGGCGCCGGCGTCCTCGGGGCGAGCAGCATCGGCGCGCTCGCCCTGGTCGCGAGCGCGTCGAAGCCGGGGGTCGTGGCCGTCCCGGCCGCCCCCGAGTCGCTCGGGACCATCGAGGCGCTCGGGCACGAGCTGTTCACGAAGGGGATCGTGCCGTTCGAGCTCTCGGGCGCGCTGCTCCTCGTCGCCGTGATCGGCGCCGTCGCCGTCGCCCGCGGCAAGCAGGTCGACCCGACGCTGCTGCCCGCCGGCGAAGGCCCGGACACCGCGTCGCCCGAGCCGGGCGATCAGGGGGCCGCGCAGCCGGGCGCCCTCGCGGGACACGCCACCCTGTCGGCGAAGGAGCCGCACTGATGATCTCCGTCCCCATCGAGTACTACCTCGTCGTCGCGGCGGTGCTGTTCCTGATCGGGTCGATCGGCTTCCTGCTGCGCAGGAACCTCATCGTCCTCCTGATGAGCATCGAGCTGATGCTCAACGCCGTGAACCTCACGCTCGTCGCGTACAACCGGGTGCACCCGCACGACCACGCCGGGCAGATCTTCACCTTCTTCGTCATCGCCATCGCGGCGGCGGAAGCCGCAGTCGGTCTCGCGATCGTGCTCGCGTTCTACCGCATCCGGAAGACGATGCGCTCGGACGACGCCGATCTCCTGAGGAGTTAGCGTGGAAGCCCTGAGAGTCTTATTCCCCGCGTCCGAGTTCGCGCTGCTCGCGGTCATCCTCGGCCTGCCGGCGCTCGGCGCGTTCGTGAACGGCCTCTTCGGCAAGCGCCTCGGCAAGGACGCGGTCCGGCTGATGGCGCTCGCCGCGCTCGGCGGCGCCTTCCTGGCGGCCGTCACGACGTTCCTGATGCTGCCCCACGAGGGCGGCAAGCTCACCTGGACGGCCTGGCGCTGGTTCTCGATCACCGGCCGGATGGGCCAGTCGATCCCGATCGACGTCGCCTTCAGCGTCGACGGCCTGAGCGGGACGATGATCCTCGTCGTCACCGGCGTCGGCTTCCTCATCCACCTCTACTCGTCCGCGTACATGCGCGAGGACCCGGGGTACTACCGGTTCTTCGCGTACCTGAACCTGTTCATCTTCTCGATGCTCGTGCTGATCATGGGCGACAACCTCGCCGTCCTCTTCGTGGGATGGGAGGGCGTCGGCATGTGCAGCTACCTGCTGATCGGGTTCTGGTTCAAGGACGACAAGAACGCGAGCGCCGGCAAGAAGGCGTTCGTCGTGAACCGCATCGGCGACTTCGGCCTCCTCGTGGCGATGGCGATGCTCGCCTACTACACGGGCACGCTGAACTTCGACGGCATCGCGGCGAACGCGGGCAACCTGCTCGCCGCGGTGAAGATCTGGCCGATCGGCAACATGTCGGCCGACACCGTGCCCGGCTTCCTGAGCTTCCTCATCCCGTCGCAGCCGGTGCTCGTCTACGCGGGGACGCTGGCCGCGCTCGCGCTGTTCCTCGGCTGCGCCGGCAAGAGCGCGCAGATCCCGCTCTACGTCTGGCTGCCCGACGCGATGGCCGGCCCGACGCCGGTCTCCGCCCTGATCCACGCCGCGACGATGGTGACCGCGGGCGTCTACCTCGTGGCCCGGCTCTCGGCGGTGTTCGTGCTGTCGCCGTTCGCGATGGCGGTCGTCGCGGTGACCGGCGTGGCCACGGCGCTGTTCGCGGCCTCGATCGGGCTCTTCCAGAACGACCTGAAGAAGGTGCTCGCCTACTCCACGGTGAGCCAGCTCGGGTTCATGTTCATCGGCGTGGGCGTCGGCGCGTTCGCCGCCGGCTTCTTCCACGTGCTCACGCACGCCTTCTTCAAGGCCTGCCTCTTCCTCGGCGCCGGCTCGGTGATCCACGCGATGCACGCCCGCATCCACGACACCGACCAGTCCCAGGACATGCGCAACATGGGCGGCCTCAAGAACCACATGCCGCTGACGCGCTGGACCTTCCTCTTCGCGTGCCTCTCGATCGCGGGCTTCCCCGGGTTCGCCGGGTTCTGGTCGAAGGACGAGATCCTGTGGCGCGCCTTCTCCAGCCGGATCGAGTCGGTGTCGACGCGCGGGCAGCCGGTGTGGCAGTGGCCCGAGTGGCTCGGCCCGGCGATCTACTTCGTCGGCATTCTCGCCGCGACGATGACCGCGTTCTACATGTTCCGCGCGTACTTCCAGACGTTCCACGGCGAGTTCCGCGGCTGGACGATCGTGCGCGGCTGGAAGGACCCGCACCCGCACGGCCACCACGACGACCACCACGGCCACGCGCACGGCGAGAAGCTCGAGGGCCCGGAGCCGCACGAGTCGCCGCTGCCGATGACGATCCCGCTGATCGTCCTCGGGGCGCTGTCGGTCTTCGCCGGCTTCCTCATGGCGGAGCCGCTCGTGCACCTCACCCACAACCACGCGTTCGCGCCGCTCGCGCACCTGCTCGAGCCGGTCTTCTCGCTGACGGAGCGGGCGGTGAAGACGCGCGAGGGGGTGGAGGGGCTGCTCTTCCCGATGATGCTGCCCGGCGTCGCGGCGTGCTTCACCGGCATCGGCCTGGCGATGCTCGTGTACTGGAACAAGCGCGGCGAGCCCGAGCGGCGCTTCGCCGAGGGCTTCCCGAGGCTCTACCGGCTCATCTACGACAAGTGGCGGATCGACGAGCTCTACAACGCCACGGTGGTGGGCATGGTCGACGCGATCGCCGACATCTTCACGATGGCCGACAAGTGGATCATCGACGGCATCATCGCGAAGCTCTCCGCGGCGCTGGTCGGGTTCTTCGGCACGGTGCTGCGCGCGCTCCAGACGGGCCGCGTGCAGGTCTACGCCGCGTCGATGGTCGTCGGCCTCGCCGGCGTCGGATGGTTCCTTGTCAAGCCGCACGCGGACGCGAACGTCGACGACGCGGAGCTGCGCCGGTCCGGCGAGGTGAGGCTCTCGGCGGCGCCGGGGCTCGGCTACCGGTACCGCTGGGAGGCGCCCGGCCTGCCGGCGCGCGACTTCTCCGAGGCGCCCGACGTCACGGTGAAGCTCGATCCCGGCGAGACCAAGGACGTCGTCCTCCGCGTGCGCAACGCGTTCGACCGCGAGGCGACCGAGACCTTCTCGTTCTCCAGGCCGGCGAGCCGCAAGACCCCCGCGGGCCCGACCACCATGCTGGGCTCGGACGTGCCCGCGCTGCCCCCGGGGGCGACCCCGGCGGAGCAGATCCATGACCTGATCCAGCCGAGAGGCCTGCAATGAGCGCGCTCGACCTCGTAACGCAGTACTGGCCGGCGCTCGCTGCCGGCGTCGTGGGAGCGATCCTCCCGCCGGGCGACGGGCAGGGCGCCGACGGCGCCCACGCCGGCGACGATCACCACGGCGACCACGGTGACGACCACCACGGCGACGGGCACGGCGAGGCCCACGCCGCCGCGGGGTACACCCCGTGGCAGCGGGCCGGTCTCGGGCTCATCGCCGCGCTCACGGTGCTCTTCGTGCAGTGGCTCTGGCCGTCCGGCGCCGCGGCGGAGGCGGCGGGAGCGACGGGAGCGACAGACGAGTGGTCGTCGCTGCTCAACGTGCTCATCGGGCTGCCCTTCGTGGGCGCCGTCGCGGTGCTGTTCGTGCCGCGGCAGCTGCTCTCGCTGCTCCGGGGCTTCACGCTGGCCGTGCTCGGCGCGGGCTTCCTCGCGTCGCTGTGGCTGCTCACCGTGCCGATGACCGTGGGCTGGCACTTCCAGTCGATCAAGGAGTGGATCCCGTCGCTGGGCATCCGGTGGCACGTCGCGATCGACGGCATCAGCCTCTGGCTCGTCCTGCTGACGACGTTCATCGCGCCCATCGCGGCGTACGCGTCGTTCGGCTCGATCAAGAGCCGGATCAAGGAGCTCTGCTTCTGCCTCCTGTTCCTGCAGGGGGCGATGCTCGGCGCGTTCGTCGCGCTCGACCTGTTCCTGTTCTTCGTCTTCTGGGAGCTGATGCTGGTGCCGATGTTCGTGATGATCGGCATCTGGGGCGGCGTCGAGAAGATCAAGGCGGCGCTCAAGCTCTTCGTCTACACGATGGCGGGCTCGATGCTGATGCTCGCGGGCATCGTGTACCTCGTGTGGGCGAACCAGAAGCTCACGGGCGCCTACACGTTCGATTACCTCGCGCTGTCGCGCGTGGTGCTGCCCCGGGGCGCGCAGATGCTCTGCTTCTGGGCGTTCTCGATCGCGTTCTTCATCAAGGTGCCGATGTGGCCGGTGCACACGTGGCTGCCGGACGCCCACGTGCAGGCGCCGACCGGCGGCTCGGTGATCCTGGCCGCGGTGATGCTGAAGATCGGGACGTACGCGTACCTGCGCTTCTCGATGGGCCTCTTCCCCGGGCCGGCCTCCAGCCTCGCGGCCAACCTGGCCGGCATCGCGATCCTCGGCGGGGTGATCTACGGCGCGCTCGTCGCCTGGAAGCAGTCCGACGTGAAGCGCCTCGTGGCGTACTCGTCGGTCGCCCACCTGGGCTACGTGATGCTCGGGCTCTTCGGCGTCACGCCGAGCGGGATCCAGGGCGCGGTGATCCAGATGGTGAACCACGGCGTCTCCACCGGCGCGCTCTTCCTCCTCGTCGGCGTGATCTACGACCGCCGGCACACCCGTGAGGTCGCGGAGTTCGGCGGCCTGGCCAAGGTGATGCCGGTCTACGCGACGCTCTTCCTGATCGTGACGTTCGCCTCCGTCGGCGTGCCCGGCACGAACGGGTTCATCGGCGAGTTCATGATCATCATGGGGACCTACGCCTCCGAGCGCCTCGGGACGTTCAGCGGGATCCACACGATCGGCGCCGCGGCGGGCGTCATCCTCGCCGCCGTCTACATGCTGAGCGTGGTGCAGAAGATGTTCTTCGGGCCGCTCACGAACCCGAAGAACAAGCACCTGCCCGACGTGACGCCCCGCGAGGCCCTCGCGCTCGCGCCCCTGGTCCTCATGATCTTCGTGATCGGCCTGTTCCCTGCGATCTTCCTCGATCGGATGAAGGAGTCGGTCCTGTCCACTTACAACCAGTTCAAGGTCGTCTCCGGGCAGGCGATCCTCTTCGCGGACGAACGGAACGCGAAGCTCCTGCCCGAGGACACGTTCTCCCCCGCCTTCCTGAAGGGGGCGCCCTCGCCGGGATCCGGCGAGGGCGCGGCGGGGGCGGGTGAAGACGAGCAGGCTCGGCGCGATCGGGCGGCGGGCGGCGCGCTCGCGGCGCGCGCGGGGGAGGCGGCGCGATGATCCTCGGACCGTACATCGCGGTATCGCCGCTCATCGTCATCTCGCTCGGCGGCGCGCTGCTGATGCTCGCGGAGGCGTTCTCGCACCGCCGCGAGGAGTCGCACGATCGCCGCTCCGGCCCCTCGTCCGACATGGCGCTCGGGACCGCGATCACGCTCCTCGCCGGGGCGGTGTTCTCGGGCGCGGTCGGGTTCGTCGGCCCCGAGACGCTGGAGGGGTTCGACTCGCTCGCCCCGTACCTGGTCATGGACCGGTTCACGCTGTTCTTCTCCTTCGTGCTCTGCCTGGGCGGCGCGCTGGCGGCGCTGCTCGCCGGGGGGTACCTCCCGGAGCACCGGCTCGATCGCGGGGAGTTCTACCCGCTGCTGACCTTCTCGACGGTCGGGGCGATCATCCTCGCCGGCGCGGGGGATCTGCTGACGCTCTTCCTCGGCCTGGAGACGATGTCGCTCGGGGCGTACGCGCTGACCGGGTTCCGCCGTACGTCGCCGCGGAGCACCGAGGCGGCGATCAAGTACTTCCTGCTCGGCTCGTTCGCGGCGGCGCTGCTGCTGTACGGCGGCGCGCTGATCTACGGGGCGACGGGGCACACCGACCTCGCGGGGATCGGCGAGGTCATCGCGGGCGCGAAGGGGGCGGCGGCGCCGAACCCGGCGCTGCTGCTCATCGGTGCGGCGCTGGTGCTCGTCGGGCTCGCGTTCAAGGTGAGCGCGGTGCCGTTCCACATGTGGACGCCGGACGCGTACGAGGGCGCGCCGACGCCGGCCACGACGTTCATGGCGGTGGCGGTGAAGGGCGCGGCGTTCGCGACGCTCCTGCGGGTGCTGCTCGGGGCGTTCGGTGGCCCGGCGCTCTCGTCGTGGGCCGCGGGCTGGCCGCCGGCCGTGGCGGTGATGGCGCTGCTCACGATGACGGTCGCGAACCTCATCGCGGGCCGGCAGGAGTCGGTGAAGCGGATGCTCGCGTACTCGAGCATCGCGCACGCCGGGTACCTGCTCGTGGGCGTGGCGGCGACGGTGCGGGCGAGCGAGGACGCGCAGGCGAGCGTGATGTTCTACCTGCTCGTCTACACGGTCTCGACGGTCGGCGCCTTCGGCACGCTCATCCTCTGCGGCAGCCGTGGGGCCGAGGCGGTGAGCTACGAGGACCTCGCCGGCATCGGCAAGCGGCACCCGGTGGCGGCGCTCGCGTTCTCGCTCTTCCTGCTGTCGCTGGCCGGCGTGCCGCCGACCGCGGGCTTCTTCGGCAAGCTCTACATCGTCAAGGCGGCGATGGGCGCGGAGCTGTACACGCTGTCCGTGGCGCTGCTCCTCAACAGCGTGCTGTCGGCCTACTACTATCTGCGGGTGCTCGTGTACATGTACATGCGCGAGCCGGCCCCCGGCGCTCCCATCGCGCGGCCGATGCGCTCGGGCTACGTCAACGCGGCCCTGGTGGTGTCCGCGGTGCTCGTGATGGTCCTCGGCATCTGGCCGACGACCTCGCTCGGGATCGCAGTACGCGCGGTCCTCGCCTCCCGCTAGAGCGGGGGCCCACCCGCTTCGGATACGGGCCCACCTCGACGTTTTCGGTGCTCGGCGCACCGGAGTGCGCCTGTGCGCCGAAAACGCCGATCTGGGCCCGTCTCCTGTGCGGGTGAACCCCCGCTCGGCAACGCGGGTGCTGGCCTGAGAAGAGCGCTGCCAACTCGTATGGCAACGGGGCGCCGGCGCTCGAGGCGCTCGGGCTTCGTTCGGTAGCGAAACCACGGTGCTGCGCGGGGCGCGCGAGTTGCTAGAGTCGGCGCCGATGCGAACCGGCGAGAAGCTGCAGAGAAGAGCGGGGGATGGAAGGATGCGAGCGGCGTGCGTCGCGCTGCTCGGAGCGCTCGGGTGTCAGGGAGGGAACGCGAGCAGCGGCGCGACCGCGGGGAGCGCGACACCGGCGGGGAGCGCGGCGCCCGTGGCTGCAGGGGCCGCGGCGGGGAGCGCGAGCGCTGCGCCGGGGACCGCGGCGGCCGCGGGGAGCGCGAGCGCCGGCGCTGTGGGGAGCGCGCAGGCCGGGGCGGGCGAGGCGCACGAGATCTCGCTGACCTCGGACGACGTCGCGAAGGTGATGAACCCGAAGCGACAGGCGCCGTACAGCGGGCCCACGGGGACGCTGCGAGGACGCGTCACCATCAAGGGCGACCCGCCGCCCGATACAGGGCTCAGCTTCCCGATCGGCAAGTGCGGCGAGGCCGCCGCGACCTACGGGCGGCTGTTCCGCGTGGGACAGCAGAACGGGGTCGCCGACGCGCTCGTCACCGTCGTCAACTACAGCGGCTACGTGCCGGAGCGCGAGGAGGCGGAGAAGGTGACCATCCACGGGTGCGCGTTCTCGAAGCGGACCGTGGTCATGTCCTACGGTCAGCGGCTCGAGGTCGCGAACCTCGATCCCCTGGAGCCGTACATGCCGAACCTCGAGGGCGCCCCCTTCATGGCGGTCCTCGTCGCCGTGCCCCAGGGCGACCCGGTGAAGTTCTACCCGCCGCAGCCAGGCTACTACCACCTCGTGGACAAGCTGCCGAAGCCGTTCCTCAAGGCCGAGGTCTTCGTGCTCAAGTTCGCGACGCACGACGTGACCGGGCTCGACGGCAAGTACGAGATCAAGGGCATCCCCGTGGGCAAGGTGCTCACCGCCGCCCTGCTGCCGGCGATCGAGCAGGACGTGAAGCGGGAGATCGAGATCAAGGAGGGCGAGAACACGCTCGATTTCGAGCTCAATTTCGACCTCAAGAAGTACAGCGAGAAGCCGCACACCAAGCGCGCGCCTTGAGCTAGACGGCGGGGGCTCGCGCCCCCCGTGTAGCTCAACGCGCGCCGCCCGCGAGCTCCCGGTGGACGCGCTGCTCGACCTCCTGGGACAGCGTATCCGGGGCGCCGAGCGCGGGCGGCAGCGACGGGCCGAGCCAGGTGAGCGCGGCGTCGCGGCCGACGCGACGGAAGAGCAGCTCGGCAAAGAGGAGACGGGCGAGCCGCGAGGGGGCCACGGTGGGGCCGCCCGCCGGCGCGGACAGGTCGAGGGCGTCGCAGGCCCGGGTCAGCGCGTCGAGATCGCCGCTCAGATCGGCCGCCACCGCGAGCGCCACGAGCGCCGAGGCGCTCGCCGGATCGGCCGCCGAGACGAGCTCGGCCTGCTCGCGGGCCTCGCCGAGGCGGCCCAGCGCGGCCGCGCGCACCGCGACCTCGGCGGGCGTCAGATCCGCGTCGCGCGCCAGGCGGCGGGCGCGGCGCAGCTGGCCCAGCACGAGCGCCTCGTCGACCTCGGCCAGCTGCCCCCGTGACGGCATCCGCCGCCCCGGGACGGCTGCCCCCGGCGCAGCCAGCTCCCTCAGGCGCCGCGCAGCCTGCTCGGCCACCGCGCGATCGCCCGCCTCGACGGCCGCAGCGCGCAGCGCGCGCCACGCCTCCGCCGACCAGGGGCGCCGCACAACGAGCGCCCGCAAGGCGAGGCGCGCGTCGTCCGTGCGGCCCAGCCGCCGCAGGATCTCGGCCCGGAGCAGGGCGCCGTCGTCACGATCCGGATCGAGCAGGATCGCCCGATCGATCCGCCCGAGCGCCGCCTCGAGCCGCCCCACCGAGAGATCGCAGCGCGCCTGCTCGCGGTAGGCCGGCTCGTAGTCGGGCTCGATCGCGCGGGCGCGCTCGAAGGCGGCCCCCGCCGCCTCCCCGCGCCCGAGCCGGCAGCGCACGGTCCCGATACGCGTCCAGATGTCCGCGCTGTCGGGGTCTCCGTCCTCCGCCAGCTCGTACGCCTCCAGCGCCGTCGCGAGATCGCCGCGCGCCTCGGCCTCGGCGCCGATCGCATACAGCGCATAGGCGTGCGCCGCGATGGTACGACCCTCGATGATCTGGCCGTCGATCGAGCGCGCGACCCGGGGCGCGGCGCAGCCGGCAATGGACGTCAACGCCGTCAACGCCGTCAACGCCGTCAACGCCGTTAGCGCCGTGAACGCCGTTAGCGCCGTGAACGCCGCCAGCGCCGCGGGCGCCGCGATCTCCGCGAACGTCGCGAGGACCACGCGCGGCGCGCGCCGCGCGGCGGAGAGCGGCACGGCTACGCGCACGCGGCGATCTCGGCGAGGAGGCGGTCGTTCTCCTCCGGCAGGCCGACGGTGATGCGGAGCCGGTGCGCGAGGCGCCCGCCCGCCGCGTGGAAGCTGCGCACGAGGACGCCGCGCGCCGCGAGCGCCTCGAAGACCTCGCCGGCAGGGCGGCGCGTGCCGATCCAGAGGAAGTTGGCGTGGCTCGGCGCGACCGAGAGGCCGAGCTCGGCGAGCCCGGCCGCGAGGCGCTCGCGCTCGGCCGTCACGGCGGCGGCGGCGCGGCGGAGCTCGCCGCCGAGCTCCCGCAGGGCGAAGGCGGCCGCGCGCTGCGACGGGGTGGGCAGGTTGTAGGGCTGGCGGACCTTGTCGAGCTCGGCCACGAGCTCCCGGGCGCCGATGAGCCAGCCGATCCGCAGCGACGCGAGGCCGATCTTCGAGAGCGTCCGCAGCACGGCGACGTTCGGGTGCTTGCGCAGGAGGGCGAGCTGGTCGCGCGGGGCAAAGTCGATGTACGCCTCGTCGACGATCACGAGGGCGTCCCTCGCCGCGGCGGCGACCGCCTCGAGGCGGTCCTCCGACATGAGCGCGCCCGTCGGGTTGTTGGGCGAGGCGATGAAGACGACGTTGGGGCGCGCGAAATCGACGGCGCGGGCGAGGCCCGCCACGTCGAGATCCCAGCCGGCGTCGAGCGGGACCTCGACGACGCGCATCCCGCGCGCGCGCGCGCTCAGCTTGTACATGACGAAGGTGGGGCTGACCGTGACGACGCTCGCAGCGTCCGCGCCCTGCCGCGGGCGGCTGAGCGCGGTGAGCACGATCGAGATCACCTCGTCGGAGCCGACGCCGGCCACGATCTCGTCGGGCTCGGCGCCGCAGTGGGCGGCGATGGCCTCGCGGAGATCGAGGGCGCGCGCGTCGGGATAGCGTCCCCAGTCCTCGGGCGCCGCGGCGCGCGCGAGGGCCGCCCGCGCCTCGGCCGAGAGCAGCGGCGGGCTCTCGTTGGCGTCGAGGCGCACAGGGAAGTGCCCCGCGACCGGGGTGTAGGCGTGGAGCTCGGCGAGCTCCGGACGAAGCAGCGCAGGGAGGAAATCGGGCAGCGGCATGGCTCGGTCCATGGTCGTCGCGGGCGCGGCGATGAGGGAGGAGGAGGGCGGTATACTATCCGCCTCCTTCCAGGACCAGAGGACCTCATGCCCACGATGAGCCGCGCGACCGTGCTCGTGCCGTCGCTGTCGTCCCCCATCGCTCCAGACCAGACCCTGATCTTCTCGCCGGATTTCCCTCTGGAAGAGCGGGAGGGAGAGGCGTCCGCCGTGCCGCGCGCCGCCGGGTCGCCCTGGTCGGTCGCGCGCGTCGGCGCCGCCGCAGAGGCGCTCCGGGAGGTGGCGCAGGAGAGCGCGCGCAGGTTCGAGCCGCTCCCTGAGGGCGCCCTGCCGGAGAGCGCGCCCGGTGACGCCCTCGGGGCGTACGCGTTCTCGTTCGTGCGCCCGTCGTTCGCAGCGCCCTTCGCCAGCCGGCGTGAGGGCGTCCTCTTCGGCGAGCGCGTCCTGCCTGCGTTCGGGCTCTGGAACGACGTCGACGAGGCGACGTGGTCGCGGGCCGCGGCGCAGCTGACGGTGCATCGCCACGGCGGCCCCGACGACTTCGTGATCGAGATGGAGGCCAGCGGGGATGAGCGCGTGGTTGTCGCGCGGCGCCCGCGCCCCGCGACGCTCGGGGCCGCCGTCGCTGAGGTCGTCGCGACGGCGCGGAGGCCGAGGGGCTGGCTCGGGAGATGGTTCGGCGTGAAGCCCTTCGATCGGCGCTGTGCGCTGAGGATCCCCCCGCTCGACCTGTGCGCGGCCCGTGTGCACGAGGAGCTCATCGGCAAGCCGCTCGCGGACGGGGATGGCCGCCGGATCGGCGACGCCCGCCATGCCGTCCGCTTTCGCCTCGGCTGGGACGCGCTCCCGCCGAGCGAGCCCGGGCCGATCACCCTCGGGCGCGGCGATATGTACGAGCGTTACTTCGTGTGCGACGGACCGTTCCTCGTCGTCGTCCTGGGCGCGCCGCCGCAGGACGAGGTGCGGCTCGCCGCCTGGATCGGGTCGCCGGAGGCGATCGAGGGCGCGACCGCCGGCGCGCCCTGAGCGGCAGGCCGCCCGTCACTGCCCGAACGTGTACCAGCGCGGCTTGATGTCCTTGATCAGGTGACCGCCGCCGCTGACGTGCAGGTTGCCCGGGGCGTTGCCAGACCCGAGGCCGGTGGGCATCCCGCTGACCAGGCCGGAGGCGCCCGCGTTGCCCATCGCCCCGGCGGAGGCCACGCCGGGGACGCCCTTCGCTGTCGCGCCGGAGGTGGTCGCGCCGGTCCGGTCCGCGACCGCCTGGGCGACGCTGCGGCCCATGAAGTTCGGCTTCGTCCCGCCGTTGCACGTGACGACGTCCACGCGCGCTCCGGGCATTTTCCCGTTGAACCCGGCGGCGTTCAGCTTGTCCGCGAGCTGGGCCCCGGAGATGCTCTTCCCCGCCCACTCGACGCCGCCCGGCCAGCCGTGGGTGTCGACGACGACATCGGTCTCCCCCTTGAGGCTGCCAGGCACGACCTGGTTCGGCTTGAGGATCGTCGCGCCCGGGTACTTCGCCGCGTACTGCGAATAGTAGGCGTTGTGGAGCTTGGGATCGTTCGAGGCCGTGATGATCGTGAGCAGCCCGAGCGGGTCGATGAAGAGCGTCGGGTTCGGGACGAAGCCGATCTCCTGCAGCGAGCCCGAGAGGCCGATGGGATCCGGCGTGATGAACACGCGCAGGTCGGGCGCGTAGTAGCGGAACCGGTTGTAGTGGAGGCCGGTGAGCTCGTCGGCGCGCTGCCCGGCGAAGCGGAGCGCGCCCGGCTCGCCGCGCTCGTGGGCGACCTCGCCCCAGGTGGTCAGATCGATCTCGGTGATCTCGCCGGCCGCGTCGAGGGTGAGCCACGGCGTCCCCGCGGCGTCGGTCGCCACGAGGCGGAAGCCCGCGCCGCCCTGCGACTCGAGCAGCGGCATGTGGCCTGACGCGTCGAAGACACGGCGCGTGACCTGCCCGCCCGAGGCGCGCTCCTCGACGATGCTGTCGCCGTCCCAGCCGAACCACGTGCTCCCCTGGCCGACGATCTCGGCCACGCGGCGGCCGAGCGCGTCGTAGATGTACTGGACCTTCAGCCCGTCGCCGCGCACGGCCTCGGTCAGCCGATCGTTCTCGTCGAAGGCGTACCGCCACGTGCGCCGCGGATCGGGCGCGTCCCGGCCCGAGAGCCGGCCGAGCCGGTCCCAGGTCAGGACCTGGTCGCCCGCCGCGCGCGGCCGTCCGCCGGCGCCGACCGACGCTTCACCCCGCGCGATCGCCGTGCCGTGCGGCGAGTAGGAGAACGCCTCCGTCGCGCCGAGCCCGCGCACGTCCACGGGCCGCCCGTGCGCGTCGAGCTCGTAGCGGCGCTCGCCGCGCTCGCTGTCGATCACGGCGGCCAGCGCCCCGACCGGGTGCCAGCGGTAGGCGCGGGAGCGGACGACGTCGCCCGACGCGCCCTCCACCTGGATCTCCACCGGGAAGCCCTCGGCGTTGCGCCGGGTCAGGATGGCGCCGGCGCCGCCGTCGCGCCTGCGGGCGCGCTCGCCGTCCTGCTCGTCGCGCTCGAAGACGAAGCGCTCGGCGGCGTCCGGATGGCCGACGCCCATCGCGGCGACCCGCCCGTACGTGTCGTGCTCCAGCGCCACGCGCCAGCCGGACGAGTACCGGCGCCCCACGAGCTGGCCGCCCTCGTCGTAGTCGTAGCTCGTGACGAACTTGAAGCCGCCGCACGTCTGGGTGTCCCGCAGGATCGCGCCGCGCTCGTCGTACGCGAGCTCCGTCGTGCAGGCGCCGTTCGTCGCGCGCGCGACGCGCCCCAGGGCGTCGTACTCGAAGCGCTCGACGAGGCCCGACGAGTACTCCCGCGCGACGACGTTGCCCGCGCCGTCGCGCGAGAGCCGCACGATCGACTCGTCGGGGCGGAGGATCGACACGAGCCGGTCCGCGCCGTCGTACTCGTAGCGGTACTGGAGCCCCGTGAACGTCGTCTCGCGGACGACGTTGCCGGCCGCGTCGTACTCGAACGAGCGCCGCTCGCCCGCGGCGTTCTGCATCCAGCTCAGCCGGAGGAGCGCGTCGTAGCCCATGGTCCAGCGCGAGCCGTCCGGCAGCACCTGCTCGACGAGCGCGCTGGCCACGTAGCGGTAGTGCGCGCGGCCGCCGCCGGGGTACGAGGTCGCCGTGCGCAGCCCGAGCCCGTCGAAGGCGTGCTCGGTGCGCTGCCCGCTCGGCCCCACGGCGCTGACGATGTTGCCCGAGGAGTCGACCTCGAGCGTGGTCACCGCGCCGCCGGGCGACTCGATGCGCACGGGCATGCCCAGGAGATCGTACACGTAGGTCCACACGCGCTCTCCCTGGGCGTAGCGGACGAGGTTGCCGTGCGCGTCGTACTCGAGCGTGTCGACGAGGCCGCTCGGGTACGTGATCTTCGTGTTCTTGCCGCGCGCGTCGTACTCGGCCGTCGTCTTGCCACGCGCGTCCTCGATCTCGACGACGCGCCCCCGGCTGCGCCGCTCGGTGGAGCGGTGGCCGCTCGGGGCGATGGTGGTGACGCCCTGCTGCTCCTCGTCCGTCTGGTACCGGACCGTGCCGCCGCCGTCGCTGATGGAGATCAGCCGTCCGGCGAGATCGTGGCGGCGCCGCTGTGTGGCCCCGGCGCCGTCGGTGACGGCGATGAGGCGCCCGACCCCGTCGTACGTGAACAGCATGGCGTAGCCGCGCGGGTCGACGTAGCGCTCGACGAGGCCCAGCGCGTTGCCCTGGTAGCGATGCACGTGGCCGAGCGCGTCCGTCACCGTCGTCTGGTGAGGCTCGGGCCCGTACGCGACGCGCGTGTGGAAGATGCCGCGGGGACCGCCGGCCACGTGCGCCTCGGGGGCGCCGAGCGCGGCGAGGAGGTCCCCGCCGGGCAGCTCACCCCAGGTCTCCACGCAGCGCCGCTCGCCGCCCGCGTCCTGGTACACGAAATGGAAGACGACGCCGTCGGCCCGCGTCTCCGAGCGCAGGGTGTGCTCGTCGTCGTAGCTGAACCGGGTCTCCGCGCCGCCCACGTCGATGACCCGGACGAGGTCGCCGCGCCCGTCGAGCTCGTAGGTCACGAGGCGCCGGCGGTGCTCCTTGCCGCCCTCGTCCGCGACGGCGACGGACCAGATGCGCAGGTTCCCGTCGCGGGCGACCTCCGCGCGGCGGCCGACCGAGTCGGTGATCGCCACGACCTCGTCCTGATCCCACTCGATCGTGGCCCTGTTGCCGAAGGCGTCGCGCAGCTCGGCGAGCGCGTACGCCCGCGGATCCGCGGTGGGCCGGAGGACCCGCACGAGGTCGTCGCCGAGGTCGACGACGATCGCGTCCCCGTCGAGGTGCACCTTCCGGCCGTGGGGGAGGAGCAGCGCTTCAGCGGCCCCGGGCAGCCGCATCTCGGTGCGGCGCTGCTGGTCGTCGACGAGGACGAGGTGATCGCCGTTGCGCTCGGCGCGCCAGGCGAGGCTGTGCGACCAGCCCCACCCGAGGCCGCAGCGGTGGCGCACCGCCGAGGTGCTGTAGGTGCGGATCCACTGGACCCAGAGGAACCCCGTGAGCGTGAAGTCGGCCGCCGGGATCGTGAACAGCGTCCCGGTCACGACGTCGATGGGATGGCCCGCGGCCGCCTGGCCCTCGGCGCCCGGCGGCGCAGGCGGGCTCGGCGGCGCGGCGCCGCTGTTGCCCCCGCCGCCGCCCCCGCCGCCGTTGCCGCCGCCTTGAGGGCCGCCGCCGCCCGGGCCCCCGGCGCCGCCGCCGCCGCCCCCTCCACCACCGCCGCCCCCGCCTGCGCCGCTCGCGCTGGCGCCGGCGCCGACGGTGATGCTCTTGTTCATCTGGCCCATGCTGCCGGTGATGCCGGCCATGCCGAGCTCGATGATGACGTTCGGCGCGCCGAGCCAAGGGAAGCAAGGCCCGCCGGTGTTGAGGCTGACGACCTCCTTGAGCGTGCCCGGCTCGTTGCCGTGGCACGCCTTCATGCAGCCGCCGACGGTGAGGATCTTCGCGCCCTCGATCTTCGTGCGCATGCACGGGTCGATGATCCCCTCCGCGACGGTGCCCATGGTGGGGTAGGGGATGGGCAACGGGCTGGGCGCGGCCGGGGTCAGACACACGCTCACCGCCAACCCGGTCATCTGGTGACCGGATTTCTCGGTGATGGTGTCCATGTGGAGGGCGGTGACCTTACCCATGGTGACTGGATCGTCCCACGGCCCCGCGAGCGTGTGCAATCGCGGCAATCGCGAGCCCACCGTCCGGTAGCCCAGGAAAGCTACATGGCTCGGACGGCGTCGCCGGGGGGCGGCCGACGTGCGGGGGAGGGAGATGATCAGGCGGGAACGTCGGGCTCGTTCTTCTTCCTGGCGCTGGCGGCGTGGGCTCGCTCGGTGCGAGGCAGGCGTTCGCGATTAAACTCCCCTTGTCGCCATGCCGCCCACCGCCTTCGCCGTCTGCCACCACGACGCGCCGCACGCGCATGTGCGTGTCTGCCCTCACCTCGACGTCGAGCACCGGCGGGGCGTGAGCCTCGTGTGGACCGGCGCGAGCGCGATCGCGTGGCAACGGCTCGCCTCGCTGGCAGGGGCTCCCCTCGAGATCGCGCCTGCTGGGACCGGTGAGCCGGCGGCGCCCCTCGCGCAGGCCATAAGCGAGAGCTCGATCGGCGAGATGACCCTGGACCCGGCGTACTGGGCCGCCTGGGCTGGGCCGCTCGCCGAGAGCTCGGCCGAGGTGCTCCAGCGGGAGAGCTGCCGTCTCTTCGGCATGGACTGGCCCCTGGGCGCGCCGTCCGGCGCGGACCCGGACAGGATCGCCCTGTGGAGCGGCTTCGCCATGCACCCGCGCTTCGATCCTCCGCTGGCCCGCGCTCCATTCCCTCGATCGCACCACGGCGTTCAAGTCCCCTGCTTCGGCGTGTGGTCGAGCCCGGACGAGCCCGAATCCGTCTGGCGGTCGCGGGCAACGCAGGCGCTCGTGCATTTCCCCCGCTACACGGATGCCGAGCTCGTGGGCCTCTCGGACGAGGAGATCGACGCCGCATACAACCAGTTCGTCGTCGAGCTCCGCGCGGCCGAGCCCGAGGTCAGGATCATCGTGGCCACGTTGCCCGCCGGATCGACGCTAGCGCGCACGATCGGCCGCGCGCTCTCCCTTCTTCAGGAAGACGACGTGCACCCGCGCGCGCGCTTCTCCGCCGACGAGGGCCTGTTCATGCCGGTGATCGACATCGCGTGCGCCGCTCGCTCGAGCGAGCTCGCCGACCGCGTGCTCGAGAGTCCGTCCCTCGGGCGCGTTCGCCTGGGCCCTCTCGAGCAGGTCATCCGCTTTCGCCTCGACGACGGGGGCGCAAACGCACCCTCGCCGTCGCGTTCCTTCGGCCTGATGTCACCCCCGCGGCGCTTCAGCTGCGCGATGCCGTTCCTGGTCCTCGTCCTCGCCCGGCGCAGCAAGCTGCCCATCTTCGCGGTGTGGGTCGAGAACGCCGAGGTCCTCGCGAAGGCGCCAGCGTCCCGGTGATCAGTCCTGGTGCGGCGGTGCGCCGGGGAAGCCGCCGCCGTGCGACCCGCGCCCGGTCGGCGCCGTGGGATCGTTCCACGAGCCTGCGTGCTGCGAGCTGGGTGAGCTGACCTGGCTCACCGTGGGCGTGCCACCGCGCGGACCTGTCGCGCGGTCCCAGTGCCCATCCGTGAGATCCACCGAGCCCGCTGCGCCCGGCGTCGGCGGGCAAACGCCGCAGTATTGCTGGTTGTAGGGGCGGACATAGGCGATCCCCGAGGGCCCCGAGGTCGGGCAGCCCGTGGCCTGGTTGACGCCCGCGATGACGCTCTGCCTCGGTCGCTCCGTGGGGGTCGTCGACGCGTTGCAGGCGACGACAACGACCTCCGAGCTTGGCTGTAGCCCCGCCTGGTTCAGCGCCTCGCCGAGCTGGCGGCCGGTCGACCAGTTGCGCTGCCCGTTCTGGAACGTGACCTGGCCGCCGCGCGTCGAGCCGTGCGTGACGACCTCCACGTGCGTCTCGCCTTCGAGCGAGATGCCGCCCGGGTTGTGGGGACCGCGCAGCTCGTCGGCGCGCACCACCCGCTGTCCGGTGGCCGCTCCGCGCTCCTGCGCGGCGCGGAGCGTCTCGCCGCGCCCCTGCGCGTCGGGATGATCGTCATTGGCCGTGTAGCCGATGATGACGATGAGCCCCAGCGGGTCGATGTACTCGGTCGCGTTGGGGACGAAGCCGATGTCGTGCACCGAGCCGGCCTGTCCGAGCGGGTCTGGCGTAAGAAAGGTCCCGAGCTCCGGCGAGTAATACCGGTGCCGGTTGTACCGGAGGCCGGTCTCCACATCGGCGCGCTGGCCCGCGAACCGGAGCAGCCCGATCCGCCCCTCGACCCTCACCTCGTTGCCCAGGGGGTCGAGATCGAGCGACGCGACGGCGCCGTCCGCGCTCAGGTAGAGCCAGGGCGTCGAGGCCGCGTCGGTCGCCACGAGCCGCCAGCCTGCCTCGTCCGCGAGCTCGGCGAGAGGTGTATATCCGTCCTCCCGGAACATCCGGCGCACCGCATGCCCCGCGCTGGGCAGCTCCTCGACCACCGAGTCACCATCCCATCCGAACCAGGTGCTCGTCCCGTCGCTGCGCAGGAGCGCAAGGCGCCGCCCGAAAGCATCATAAACGAAGCGGACCACGAAGCCGTCGTGCCGCTGCACCTCGATCAGCCGGTTCTCGCCGTCGTAGGCGTACGTCCACGAGCTCGCCGGCGAGTCGCCGAGGCGCTGCGCGAGCCGTCCGCTGGTGTCCCACAGGAAGCGCGCCGAGCCGGCCGCGCGCTTGCGGCCGCCGCGGCCGATGGATGCGGTGCCCTCGCTGCCCGCGATCGGCGTTCCCTGGGCCGCATACTCGTATCGCTCCTCGACCCCGAGGCCGCTCGCGCGGCGGACACGACCGATTGCGTCGAGCGTGTAGCTGCGGCGACCATGGGCGCTGTCCACGACGGTCGCGATGCCCGGCTGGGGCGCCCACTCGAACGCGCGCTCGCGGATCGACGCGCCGCCCTCGCCGACCGCGCGGACGCGCACCGGCCTCCCGAGGCGGTCGCGGGTGATCGCGACCCCGGTCCGCCGATCGGAGCGCCGCACGATCTCCTCGGGCCCATGCTCGAAGGTCAGCGCCTCCTCGATGGATCCGTCGACGCCGTGCACGGTGAGCTGCTCGATGACACCGCCTTTGCCCCGGCGGCGCGAGACGTACCAACCGGTCGAGTAGCGGGTCCCGACCTCGTGGCCGAGAGAATCGAACTCGTGCTGCACCGAGAAGGACCACCCGCCGCACCGCTGCGTCTCGCGCACGACGCGACCCGTCTGGTCGCGGACGAGCTCGACGCTCGCGATCCCGTCGAGGGCGCGCGTGACGAAGCCGCGGACATCGCGCTCGAGGACGACGCTCGTCCCGTCGTGGTGCTCCCGCCGAACGACCTGCCCCGCGGCGTCGAGCACGAGGCGCAGCGCGCGCCCGTCTGCTCCTGTCCTTGCGATGCACCGACCGAGGAGGTCGTACTCGTAGTGATGCTCATGTCCGGCGAAGGTCCGCTCGCGCACGAGCTGGCCCGCCACGTCGTACTCGAACAGGTGGCGCTCTCCGGCGGCGTTCTCGAGCCACACGGGGCGCAGCATCGCGTCGTAACCCCATCTGAGCCGGGAGCCATCCGCGAAGGCGCGCTCCACGAGCGCATCGCCCACGAAGCGCGACCTCGTGATCCCGCCTCCCGGGTGCCGCTCGGCGACGACCCGCCGGCGCGCGTCAAACTGGCGCTCACCACGGCGCCCGTGCGGTCCCACGACCTCCACGATATCGCCCCGGGAGTCGTACGAGAGCTCATACACCGCGCCCGTAGGTGTCTCGAGGCGCACGGGGAGGCCGAGGAGATCCCACGTGTAGCGCCATGTCTCGCCGCGCACGCCGATCCGCTCGATCAGATTCGCGTGGGCATCGTAGCGCGCCTCTTCCGTCCCTCCCGGCCCGGTGGTCCGTACGGCGCGCCCGCAGGCGTTGTACTCACACCGCGTTGCGGCGCCTGACGGATCGGTGCGCTGCACCAGCCGGCCAGCGCCGTCGTGCACCATCTTCCAGACCGCGCCGGCCGGGTCGGTCAACTCGACCGCATTGCCCTGCGGGTCCCGGCGAAAGCGCAGCCTGCGACCGAGGACATCGGTCGACGTGAGCGGCCTGCCCATGGCGTCGTGACGCGTGTGGTCGACGTAGCCCATGGCATCCTGCACAGTGGCGAGATGGCCGTTCGCGTCGTACGACAGGCGGGTCGTGCGGCCGAGCGGATCGACATACCGCTCGACCAGCCCGAGCGCGTTGCCGTGATAGCGGTGGACGCCGCCCGTAGCGTCGGTGACGGTCGACTCGAACGGGCTCGGTCCGTAGGCGATCCGCACGTGGAAGAGGCCCTTCGCCGCGGAGGCGCCGCGGTCGCCGATCTCCGCGAGGATGTCGCGGCCGGGCAGCTCGCCCCACGTCTCGACGCAGCGGCGCTTGCGGTCGGGGCCGTCCTCGTAGCGGAAGCGGTAGACCATGCCGTCGGGCAGCCGCTCCTCGATGAGGAAATGCTCCTCGTCATAGCGGTACTCGACGGCGACGCCGCCTGAGTCCACGACCTTCACCAGGTCCCCCCGCGCGTCGATCTCGTATGCGACCCCGAGCCGGCGGTGCTGCGCGCCGTTCTCATCGGTCATCAGGATCCGCCACAGGATCGCGTTACCCGCCTGCTCGCGCTCGATCCGTCGCCCCACGGAGTCCGTGAGCGCGACGAGCTGGCCGCCCTCCCACGAGAGCTCGATCTCGTTGCCGGAGCGATCACGGACGGCGTGCAGGCGGTACCGCCCCTGCGATTCACGCTGCAGCACGCGCTCCACCCCGTCCCGCGTCGCGAGCACGAGCTCTGCGCCCCTCCGCTCAAGGCTTCGGCCGAACGGCGCATAGGCGATCTCGCCGTCGTTGACGGGTGGAAAGTGGAGGGGACTCCCCTCGCTGTCGAAGACCGTGACGATGGACTCGCTGACCTCGGCGGTCCAGCCGAACGAATGGGTCCATCCCCAGCCGAGCCCCGAGCGGCGGCGAACAGCGGACGTGCGGTATTGGCGCACCCACTGCAGCGGGAGCGGCCCCCCGAGCTCGAAGTCGACGCAGGGCACCGTGAACATCGCGCCGGTGATCACGTCGACCGGGTGGCCAGCCTTTCCTTGTCCCTCGGCGCCCGGCGGCGCAGGCGGGCTCGGCGGCGCGGCGCCGCTGTTGCTCCCGCCGCCGCCCCCGCCGCCGTTGCCGCCGCCTTGGGGGCTGCCCCCGGGCGGACCCCCGGCGCCGCCGCCGCCGCCCCCACCACCGCCGCCGCCCCCGCCTGCGCCGCTCGCGCTGGCGCCGGCGCCGACGGTGATGCTCTTGTTCATCTGGCCCATGCTGCCGGTGATGCCGGCCATGCCGAGCTCGATGATGACGTTCGGCGCGCCGAGCCAAGGGAAGCAAGGCCCGCCGGTGTTGAGGCTGACGACCTCCTTGAGCGTGCCCGGCTCGTTGCCGTGGCACGCCTTCATGCAGCCGCCGACGGTGAGGATCTTCGCGCCCTCGATCTTCGTGCGCATGCACGGGTCGATGATCCCCTCCGCGACGGTGCCCATGGTGGGGTAGGGGATGGGCAACGGGCTGGGCGCGGCCGGGGTCAGACACACGCTCACCGCCAACCCGGTCATCTGGTGACCGGATTTCTCGGTGATGGTGTCCATGTGGAGGGCGGTGACCTTACCCATGGTGACTGGATCGTCCCACGGCCCCGCGAGCGTGTGCAATCGCGGCAATCGCGAGCCCACCGTCCGGTAGCCCAGGAAAGCTACATGGCTCGGACGGCGTCGCCGGGGGGCGGCCGACGTGCGGGGGAGGGAGATGATCAGGCGGGAACGTCGGGCTCGTTCTTCTTCCTGCTGGCGCTCGCGGCGCGGGCCCGCTCGGCGCGCCGCTCCTCTTCCGCCGCGTCTTCGTAAGGCGACAGGAGGCGGTCGCGGAGGAGCGCGTGCGCCTCGTCCTTGTCGTCGTCGTACTCGGCGTGGACCTGGACCAGGAGCGTGCCGTAGGCCTCGTGCCACGCCTCCACCGCCTTGATCGCCGGGTCCGCGCTCTTCGCCTCGGTGACGCCGAGCTTCTGGCCGTAGAGCGCGGTCCAGCGCCGGAGGCGATCGACCTCGGCCGCGAGCCCGAGGCGCTCCACCGCCGCCTTCACGTCCTTGCCGTCGAGCGCCTTGATCATCGCGCTCATGCGCACCCACTGCTGGGAGTACACGAGCTTGACGAAGCCCGTGCCGGACGACAGCACCTCCGACCGCACCAGCGCGGCGTCGGCCCGGCGCGCGGCCTCGTCATCGCTCAGCGGCAGGATGTCGTCGTGGTCGAACGAGCGCTCGATGCCGTCGAGCTGGGCGCCGAAGGCGGAGATGCACCGGTCGGCGCCGCGATCGATCTCCGTCATGGTGGCGTCGGAGCTCCCGAGCGCCTCGACGGCCTCGGTGCGCGCGATGACGGACTGGACCGCAGCGTCGACCTTGGGGGCGAGCTTGATCTTCTTCGATTTCAGCGCCTCTCGGTGAGAAGCGAGCCTTGTACCTGCGACGATGCACCCGCTCGGCGTGAGCCGGCGGGCGAGAAACGCGGCTTTTCCCATGATGGCGGGGGTATCACGGTCGCGCGGGCGCGGAAGAGGCGAGCAGAATTTCGGCGATGGGAGGCAGCTTTGCGACGTGGGCGTCGGCGACGCGGCGGCGGCGATCGGGAGCGCGTCGGCGACGCGGCGGCGGTGACCCGGCGGGCGTCGGCGACGCGGCGCGGGTCTCCCGGCGGGCGTCGGCGACGCGGCGCGGGTCTCCCGGCGGGCGTCGGCGACGCGGCGCGGGTCCCCGGCGGGCGCGTCGCCGACGCGGGCATCACACGGGGCCTGGTCCCGAGGCGCCGCTACGGCAACCAGCGGCCCACCTCCGCGATCGCGGAGGCAGCGCCGACGATCGCCGCCGAGCCGCCCAGCCTGCGCAGCAGCGGCGCGAAATCGGTGAGCCCGCCCCAGCCGATCAAGAGGTTCTCGAAATCTTTCTGCCACCGGTTCCCCAGCACATCGCAGAGCACGCATGATGCGTCGTCCAGCGCCATCCACGGCGCACATGCGAGCACGGATCGCAGCGTGTCGTCGTCCCCATGCTGCCAGTAGGCGTCCATGACCTCGGCCACGGCTCGTTCGCGGAGCGCTTCGGGCAGGTGCGGCACGATCGCCGCGAAGGCGGTCACGCGGAGGACACCGCCCGTGCTGCCAGCCAGACGCAACGCTTCTTCCGGCTCAAGCCCCGCGCACGCGGCGGCAGCCTCATGATAAGGGCCGGAGAGAAGAGACCCGAACTTGTCGGGAGCGGCGTCGCGCAGTTGGCGCGTGAGCGCCGGATCGGCCTCTGTCGGGATACCGGAGAACGAGGGGATTGGACACGGCACGAGCTCGCCGGCCTCGCCGAGCGCAGCCCGCGCCTCGTCCGCCCACGCCTCCACCGCCTCACGTTCGGCCCCGGCCAGGGTACCTGCCAGCGTGACGAGCGCCACCGCCCGCGCGCGCGCCGCGCCGGTCGGCTTCGCGAGATCCACGCACGGCTCCTTGTAGGGGTGGGCGCGATCGTCACGCGGCCCGTGCCGGCTTCCCTCCTTGGCGAACAGCGCACCCTCGACGACGGCACACCGGGTGATGGCGTTCAACGCCGCCGCTCGCTCCGGCTCGGTGGACGCGTTGAACAGCACCTCTTCTGCCGTCGCGCGCGCGCGGCGCGCGTCCGTGACGAACCCCACGAGCCCTCCCGGTCTGTCCATCCACGCGGCGAGCCACGCCGGTGAGACCAGCTCCATGAAGGCGGACAGCGCAGGCGCTCGCCGCGTCATGTGGGCTCCCAGATATTCGACGAGGTAAGCTGGCCAGGCGAGAGGAGCACGCTCGGGAGTGCCGGCAGCGCGCAGGCTGGCCAGACCCCGAGCGACGATGCCGTCTTCGAGCGACGCGATGTCTGCCGATGCAGACCAGCGCGCGCGCGTCGCGTCGTCGCGGAAGCGGTAGGTCCCGTCGTCCGCATGGACCACGAGAGCACGCGCCGGACGCGGCGCGCGGTGGAGCGCCTCGATCGACGCGCTGGAAAGCCCGAACGCCGCGATCAAGTCATCCTTCGATATCGGCGCCAGCGCCGTCGCCAGGGCGTCGAGGCATCGTTCCGCCGCGCGCCCTTCGTCCCCGCTCCCGGCCAGGGTGTCTCGCGCCTGCTGCACCACCTCTTCTGCGGCGGTGGCCTCCCCTGGTAGGTGCAGCACCGCGGAGGTCTCCTCCGTCCATTCGAGATGCTGACGCCAGTCCGAGCTCCGCGCCGAAGGACCTTCCACGCCCACGGACACGAGGAACCGCACCCTGAAACCGGCTTCGTCCAGAAACGGTACCCCCTTCTCAGGCTCCCAGTCCGCCGCGCGCTCGAGGCCGTCGACGATTACGAGCAACACAGGATCTTCCATCTCCAGATCCCACCGCAATGCTCCGGCGATCGACCACCGGAGCTCATTAGGGCTGCGTGGTCGAGAGAATGCCGCTGACCACGAGCTTCGAAATAAACCGAGCAGCACCTTGAGAGCCTCGCGTTCCACCGCGGTTCCGAAGCACGAGCTCACCGGGAGAAAGATCACCTCTGCTCTATCGCGTGCCGCCATAGAGAGGGCCCAGCGCGCGAGCACCTCGGTGCGCCTCTTCTGATCTGCGCCGACGACGAGTGCACAGCTCGGCCCTTCCGCGAACCACCCGTCGAGCGCCGTGAGGAGATCGGCATCTTGCTCGGAAGCGGACCGGGCCAGGACATCTTCATGGAGGCATCGCCAGAACTCGGCCAGGCCAGCGTGCGACCGCGCGTACCCACCGTCCGGGCCACGCAGTCGATCCACAGCACCTCTAGGAGGCTTTGGGCCGTCAATCATTCGATCGCTCATCGTCGTCTCTTTCGTGCCTGCTGCAGTACCCCCTTGGAGACAGGGGTGTAGGTCGTTTCGCCGTCCCAAGGTTTGATTTTCTCGGACTTCCTCGGCGCATGTCCTATGATACCCTTCTCGATCCCCATGTCGTTGAACATCTGCTTGCACGCTGGACAGGGATTGGCGCCGTAGCGGATGCCCTGCCTGTAGTCGTCCCTGGTCCCTTCATAGGTCTCGATGGTGTACCCCTCCTCGTTGAACAGCTTCGCGATGTCCTCCTTCTTCGTTCCGGGCCCCATCTTGTGAGCGAGGCTCGTGAGCGCCGTAATTTCTGCGCATGAAGTCCGTGCGCTCGTCGCGCCACGGTGGGGTGTAACACCGCTGCCGCCGACGCCGCCGCCCGGAATCTCCTGGTTGTGCCCTTCGGCAACGACGTTGCCCCGCGCGTCCTTGATGACGGAGTACATCAGCCCGTCGGGGTCGACGGCGGACGTGGGGCAGTTGGCGGCGTAGGCGAACGGGTTGAGGCCGCCCTCGACGCCGATGGGGTCGGGGCTGATGTACCGGCCCAGCTTGGGGTCGTAGTAGCGATGGCGGTTGTAGAACAACCCGGTCTCCTCGTCGGCAACCTGCCCGCGGAAGCGGATGGGCGTGCTCGTCGAGGCGCCGTCGGCCACGGCGGCCGCGCCCCACGGGGAACGCAGGAGCTCGCAGCCGAGCCGGCCGTCCGGCCCCACGAGCGCCTCCGGGGTGCCGGCGTCGTCGTTCACGTAGTGCCACCACGGCGACACCGTGCGCACGCCGCCCTCCGTGCGCGCGTCGCGGTGCGCGAAGGGGATCGTCGCGCCTTGCTCGAAGACGTAGGTGCGCTCCTCGACGACGGGCGCGCCACCGGCCGCTGCGCTGTGCTTGATCTCGTGGACCAGCGCGCCGCCGTCCCACACGAAGCGTGTCGCCTCGAGGAGCGTGCGCCTGCCGTCCGCCTCGCGCCGCCACAGCCGCTTCGCCACCCGGCGAGCGAAGGGGTCGTACTCGAACGAGACCACCGTCCCATCCGGCCGCTCCACGGCGTCGAGCCGGCCGGCGGCGGACCAGCGGTAGCGCGTCACCGCCTCTTCCCCTGAGGAGCGGCGCTCGCGTCGCGCGACGAGGCGCCCTTCCGCGTCCCAGACGTAGCGCTCGGCGCCGCAGCGCTCGATGCGGTCTCCCGGCCCGTACAGGCGCCCCGGCGCGCCGGGCGTGACGTCGTGTACGTTGCCTGTCTCGTCGTACCTGAACGAGGCCTCCTCTCGGCCCTCCCGCAAGACACGCGCGAGCTGGCCGATCGGATCGTACGAGAACTGCGTGGTGCCACGCCGCTGGTCCCAGCGCATCGCGAGGAGCCCGTCGCTCGTGTAACGGAACGTCTCCGCGCGGACGGTGGCGGGCGGCACCGGGCCGACCCAGGCAGGCTGTCCTGGTCCGACCGCGGGCGCCGCCGCGCGCGCGATCACCCTGCGCTCCGACAATCGCCCCAGCGCGTCGTACGCGGCCTCGATCCTCGCCCCGCCCGGGAGCACACGCGTGACCTCGCGGCCGAGGACGTCGTTCTGGGACACCGAGGCGACCTCGCCGTCGAGCGCGAGCTGCACCTGTCCGCGCGCGAAATCGTGGGTCCATTGCGCCGCGTGCCCGAGCGACGTGCGGCGCCCGGCGACCTCGCCCGTGAGGCGGTAGTCGATCCGCACGTCGGCGCGCTCGCCCGCGACGTGCTGCTCTTCACGCACGATCCAGCCGTTCGGATTGCGCTGGAACACGAACAGCCCGGCAGGGCACGCCGCGGCCACGATGTCTCCGTTCTCGTCGCGCTCGAACGACTCCTCCGTCCCGTCGGCGAACACCCGCCGCACGAGCCGCCCGGCGGTGTCGCGCTCGTACTCCGTGCGCTCGCCCAGGCCGTTCCTCGACCACACGACGCGGCCCATCGCGTCGTGACCGTAGCGCGTGACGCGCCCGTCGAACGTGTGCTCCTCCACGACGAGCCCCGCCGGATTTCGCGTGAAGCGGTAGATCTCGCCGCGGGCGTTCTTGACGTAGGAGAGCCACCCTTCGCGGTTGTAGCGGAGCTCCACGACCTCGCCGTTCGGCTTCTCGATGCGCGAGAGCTTGTGGAAGCCGCCATAGGACAGGCGCGTGGTGCGACCCTCGGCATCCGTGATCGCGACGAGGTTGCCGGCGCCGTCGTGGGCATACCGCTCGATGGCCCCGTCAGGCGAACGCACGGTGAGCAGGCGGCCGGCGTTCGAGTACGTGAACGCCGTCCTCCCCCCGCGCGCGTCGAGGATCTCGACGCACCGGCCCCACGCGTCGTACCTGGCCTGCGTGCGTGCCCCGAGCTCATCGACGCGCTCGACCACGTTGCCGTGCGCGTCCCGCGCGAAGACGATGGTCCTGCCGTCGGGCCACTCCGCCCGGACAGGCTGCCCTCGCGCGTCGAAGCGCACGGTGCAGGTGGCGCCGAGCGGGTCGGTCCAGCTCAGCTCGTCGCCCGCGCGGCGCACGCGCGTCGAGGCGCCGTCCGGCCCGAACACCTCGAGGATCTCACCCGCCGGATCGCGGCGGATCGTCGTCACGCGCCCGAGCGGATCGACCACCCTCGTCTCACGCCCGAACAGGTCGCGCTCCCAGGTGGTGGTCGCGCCGAGCGCGTCCGTGAACGAGGTGAGGAAGCCGCGGTCGTCGTAGCTGCGCAGGAAGACGCCGAGCGGCGTCACCGCCTTGGCGACGAGGCCGTGCGCGTTGCCGAAATAGCGGTGCAGTCCGACCGAATCCACGGCCTCGGAGTAACCGTCATCCCCGTACTCGAACCTCGTGTGGAGGACCCCTCGCGCTTTCGTCTCATGATCCGCAAGGACCGCGGGGACATCCTCCGCGAGGCTGATGTCCGTGGCGCCCGGAACCTCTCCCCAGGTCTCCACGCATCGGCTCGCCGCGTCGTAGCGGAAGAAGAAGGTGAGGCCGGTCGGGGCCGTGGTGGACGTCAGCAGGTTTCGCTCGTCGTACGCGTACGTCGTGAGCTCGCCATCGGCGTCCTCTGCGCCGGTCAGCCGCCCATGCGCGTCGTACGAGTACCGCACGAACGGGACCCACCTCGCCTGTTCGAGCGCGTTCTTCATCTCCAGAGCGGCAATGTGGCCATCGCGCCCGCGGACGACGCGTACGACCCGTCCGACGGCGTCGGTCACCTGAACGAGATGGCCTCGCTCGTGGGTCAAGACGATGCGGTTGCCCCAGCGGTCGGCGATCGCCGAGAGGCGGTAGGTCATGCCGTCGTCCGACGGCACCTGAACCTCGAAAATGAGGCGCGGACCGTCCGGTAGATCGAGCCTGAACCCGAGGCCCTCGCGGTGCAGGAGCCAGCCATGGGGGCCGACCACACCGGCGCCCGGTTCGAGCTTGCCGAAGTCGTGCTCCACGCCGTCGGACGTGATGACGCGGACCGACCTCCGGCGCTCGAGCACCTGCCACGCGAGCGAGAAGGTCCACCCTGGTCCGAGGCCTACGTCGCGGTCGCGCGACGTGCTGGAATACGTGCGCTCGATCCGGAGCGGCTGCGGGCTCGGAAGAAAGAGGTCGACGGCGGGCAGCGTGAACACGCGGCCTGTTACGACGTCGACCGGATCGCCGCGCGACATGGTGCCGCTCGTACCGGGCCCGTGGTGGTTGGGGCAGCCGCCGCCGTCGGTCGAGCCGGTGCCGCACGACCCCGCGCTCTTCCCGCCGCCGATCGCATCACTGCCGCCGCCCTTCCCGTCGGCTCCCCGCGCGCCTGTCGAACCGCCGCCGCCTTTCCCCCCGGACCCGCCGCCGCCTCCTCCTCCGCCCATCACGAAGACTCCCGGATTCATGCCGGGGATCGCGGGGATGTTCGGCACAGGCGCTGTTCGCATGCGGCCATGCTCGACGGCGCGACGCGAAAGGGCAACGGCGTTTGCGACGCGGCGAACGCACGACGCAGCGCGCGCGCTCCCCCGCGTCGCCGAGCGATCGCGCCCGCCGGCGCCGCCGAGCCGCGCCCCTCAACGCGCGACGAGGCGCATCGGAGGGCGGCTGTGCTGGATGTGCTCGGTCTCGAGCTCCTCGAGCTCGAACGCCCTGTCCATGTCCATGTCGAGCTCAGCGAGCTCGCGCTGCGTGCTCTCGCCGTTGTCGAGATCGTCGAGCTCGCGCATGAACCGGTCGATCTCCACGCACGTCGCCGGCGAATCCACGGGCGTCATGGACTGCTCGTGCATGAGCTGGATGAGCTCCAGGATGGTGGCGAGCTTCTGCGACACGACCTCCAGCCCGTCGCGGGTCTGGCTCCAGCACTCGGCGCGCCGGTAGGCGATCGAGAGGCGCCGCTCGGACAGCCCGCGGGTCCGCCCCGCGGACGTGCTCCGGACCGCCTCGAGCGAGCGGATCGTGTCCATGAGCTCGCCGTGGTTCGTCATCGCGAGCGACTCCTGGCCGGCCTTGTGCGCGATCGCGAGGCGGATGTAGCTCATGATGAGGCGGCTCAGGCCGAAGCCGTCGTCGAGCAGGGGCGGGATCGATCCGCCGCGGCGCCGGATGTTCTCGCGGGTGCGATCGATCAGCCGGTCGAGCCGCGCGAGCTCCTGCTGGTGCCGGATGTCCATCTGCCGGATCAACGCCTCGCGCGCCCGCGACCAGGCCGCCCGATCCACCTCGTCGAGCTGCGCGTCGATGCTGCGCCGGAAGAAGCCGCGCCAGGGGACGACGCACAGGATCACGAGCTCCGCGCCGAGCCCGAGCAGCAGGAGCAGCGGGCTCCAGCCGATGAAGCTCAGGAGGAGCGCGCTCCCCACGACGAGCAGGTTGTACGGGTGGACCAGCACCCGCCCCAGGTACGTGCTCGCGGTGCGCCTCCGCAGCGGTGCGACCTGGACGCCGAACGCTGCCAGCATCGCCCTCGACTCGGCCATGCTGGCGCCAAGCACATCCTCCAATCGGCAAAGCTCTCGATCGCACGTCGTCATGGAGCCCCCCTCCTCACCTGGTCCTCTGGTCCTCGTGCCACCTCACCCCGTTCACCACCCCCCGCGGCCGAGCCGCGACCGACGGCCGGCGGTCCGGCGCGCCTGCGCGCGCCCCCGCGCCGATCCGTCAGCGCGCTGTGAACGCAGGTCACGCCCGCCGAGCCCGCGCCGGCAGCCTCCTGCCCGCGGAGCCCGCCTCGGAGGACCGGGCGCCCACCGCGCTCATCGGCCGTCCAGGTGGTATCACCATGAAAACTCAAGCTTTCACGGCGGCGTTGCAGCATCGCCGGCTCCACGAAGTCCATGCTTTCCCTGCTGTTCGCGTCCCGAAGGCCTCATGAAGGACCGCGGTGCGTCGCCCGAGCGCAGCGCCGCGGTCGATCCGGGAGCGAGCAGAGCGGGCTCCGTGCCAAGCGCTCCGGCACCGCGCGGCGCACGATCGGCGAGGGGACGCGCTCAGGCGGGGAACGGAGAGGCTGCGTCCAGCACGTGGACGCCGGGGGCGCCGAGCGACATCGGCACGCGCTCGAGGCCGGCTTCACGCGCCGCGGCAAGCCATGCCGTCGAGGGCGGCGCGCCGCCGACGAAGAGGGAGACGTCGCCTCCGCCCGCGCCGCTCGGCGCGACCGCTGCGCCTTCGGCGGCCGCGGCGGGGCGGAGGCGCCTGAGCGCGGGGGTGACGATCGGCGCGCCCGAACGGTCGCCGAGCTCGGCGAGCGCGTCGACCTGGCGATCCAGCGCGGCCACGAGCGCGCGGGCGTCCGCGGCACAGGCCGCGGCGCGCGCTCCCTCGGCGGCCGCGCCGAGCAGCGCGCGGTGCGCCTCCGGCTCGCGGGCCGCGAGCGCGCGCACGCGCTCGAGCATGGCGCTCGTGCGCGCCGAGGCGTCGCTGGCGAAGACCTCGATCACGAGCCCGCCCGGCAGGGCGTGCGGCGCCACGTCGAGCTCGCCGCCCGGCCCGAGCCGGCAGCAGAGCACGCCGCCGTAGACGCTCGCCGCGACGTCCACGCCGCTGCCGCCGCCCTGCGCGCGCCGGTGCGCCGCGAGCGCGTCGAGGAAGAGCGCGCGGGGGTCCCACGCGGGCGCGCGCCGGACGCGCTGGACGCCGCGCGCCGCCCGCGCCTCCGAGGCCGCCGCGGCGCGCGCGGCGAGCGTCGCGACGAGGATGGCGGCGCTCGATCCGAGGCCCAGCTTGCGGCTCGCCTCGCGGGGCGGCGCGCCCGGCGAGGCCGGAGGCGGCTCCGGCGCCGCCGAGCGGAGCGCGGACGCGTCGAACCACGCCGCCGCGTCGATCGCGCCCGCGTCGATCGCGGCCTGGACCTCCTCGGTGACGAGCGCGGCGGGCCGCGCCGGGTCGGCGAGGACGTACCGATCGACGGCGGCCACCAGCGCGGGCGCGCCCTCGAGCACGGCGTAGGCGCCCGAGAGGACCAGCTTGCCAGGCGCCCGGACGATCACGCGCCCCCGGCCGAGGGCGCGAGGCGGGCGCCGCCGCCGGGGACGGCCGTGATGGTGCGGAGGACGCCGGGGACAGCGAGCAGCGCCGCGCCCACGGCGGCCTGCGCCTCGGGCGTCGTGAAGACCTTCACGTGCGGGCCGGCGTCGATGGTGAAGAACGCCGGCGTCCCCTGGGCGCGGAGCCTCCGCACCGCGGCGATCACCTCGACGGTGGCGCCGGTCCAGTAGAGCAGGCCCGGCGAGGCGGCGATGCTCGAGGCGTGCATGCAGAGGGCGCTCGCCTCGGCCGCGGCGCCGAGCGCGGCGAGGTCGCGGGCGAGGACCGCCGCGCGGACCGCGTCGAAGAGCGCCGGCGCGGCGTCCACCCACGCGGGGAAGTACGGGCTCGTCATCGCGGTGTGCCGCATGCCGTCGCTGGAGCCCACGTCCTTCGGGCCCTCGCGCGTCACCGCGATCACGACCGCGAGCGGCCAGTGCTCCTCGGGCGCGAGCGGCGTCGCGGCGAGCGCGTCGTCCCCGGGGCGGCCGGCGCGGAGCTCGACGAAGCCGCCGAACGCGGAGCGCGCGGCCGAGACCGAGGTCTTCCTCGCGAGATCGCTCACCAGCGCGGGCGCGGTGGGCAGGCCCGCGGCGGCGCTCGCGGCGAGCGCGAGCGCGGCGAACGCCGACGCGCTCGAGGCGAGGCCCGCCGCGGTGGGGAAGTCGTTCCGGCTGACCACGCGGGCGCGCTCGCGCCGCCCCGAGGCGGCGCGGACCCGGTCGAGGAGGCCGGCGACCCGGCGCGTCGCCTCCGCGTCCGGCGGCAAGGCCGCGCCGCCGAGGTGGAGCTCGTCGCGGTCGAGCGACGCGTCGAAGGCGACCTCGGTCGTCGTCGCCATCCCGGCGAGCGTCACCGAGAGGCTCGGGACGGCGGGCAGGTTGTGGCCATCGGCCCGCTTGCCCCAGTACTTCGCGAGGGCGATGTTCGGATGGGCGATCGCGGTCGCCCGGCTCACGACGGTCATGCTTGCTCCTGTGGCTCCGTCCTCGTCACGCCCGCTTTTACCCGGGTGACGAAGCCGCTGTACCCCGCGTCGCGCCAGGCGGCGAGCACGCGGTCCGCGGCGCCGTTCGACGCCGCCGCCCCGCCGTCGCCCGGCGGAGGCGGCGGGAGCAGCGCGATGACCGAGCCGCCGCCGCCGGCGCCGGTGAGCTTGGCGCCGAGCGCGCCGGCCTCGCGCGCGAGCTTGCACAGGGCCTCGATCGCCTCGGTCGAGACGAACATGCCGGCGAGGAGCATCTGGTTCAGGTCCATGAGGCGGCCGAGGCCGACCGCGTCGCCCGCCTCGATCGCGAGGGCGGCGTTCTCGACGAGCGCGGTGATGCCCGCGATGGACGTCGCGGCCAGCGTGGGCTTGCGCTCGAAGAGCCTCGCCACGAGCTCGACCATGCTGCGCGTGGACGACGACACCCCGGTCGAGCCCACGCAGAGCCACAGGTCGTCGCGCGGGGCGACGGAGGTCGCCCCGCGCTCCCGGGTGAACCGGAAGCAGCCGCCGCGGACCGCGGCCGTCGTGTCGATGCCCGACGGGTTGCCGTGGAACACGCGCTCCCAGGCGGCGGCGGCGTCGGTCACGGCGGCGGCGTCGGCCGCGGTGTGCACGGCGGCCGTGCTTTCGGACGCGGTCCGCGCGGCGGCCGCGGGCGCGCGCGCGAGCGCGAGCGCGGCCACCGACCGGGCGATCGCGACCCCGAGCGCCGCCGAGCTGCCCAGGCCGCCGCCGGGCGGCAGATCGCTCTCCGCCTCGACGCGCACCGGGCCGACGTCGGGCAGCGCCCCGAGGAGCGCCGCGAACGCCCGCGCGACGTCCTCCTCGGCCGGCGCGGCGCGGAGCTCGCGCCCGCCGAGGAGGAGGGCGCTCGCGCCGGCGCAGCGGATCGCCCGCGCGCGGGCGCCGCGCTCGATGCCGGCGGCGAGCGCGGGCGCCCCGTACACGACGGCGTGCTCGCCGAGCAGGATGACCTTGCCGGACGCCTCGCCGAGCGCCTCGGTCACGCGCCGGTCCACCGGAGCACGCTCGCGGCCCCGCCCAGGATCTGCCGCGCCGGCGCGCTCACAGGCAGCGAGCCCGCCAGGACCTCGGCCTCGCCGCACAGGGCGGAGAGCCGCTCCTCGACCGCGCGCCGCGCGCCGCACGCCTCGAGCGCGAGCGTCGCGGCCGCCACGGCGTCGTCGCTCGCTTCCTTGCGGCCGAGCGCGCGCTCGACGGCGCTCCGGCCCGCGGCGTCGAGGCGCCCCTCGGCCGCGGCCAGCACGGCGGTGCGCTTGCCGGCGCGCAGGTCGTTGCCGACCGGCTTGCCGGTCGCGGCGGCGCTCCCGAAGGTGCCGAGGAGGTCGTCGCGCAGCTGGAAGG
Source organism: Sorangium sp. So ce281 (assembly GCF_051527395.1). Lineage (NCBI taxonomy): Bacteria > Pseudomonadati > Myxococcota > Polyangiales > Polyangiaceae > Sorangium > Sorangium sp. So ce281. The sequence continues at coordinate 5,561,134 of NZ_CP150322.1, read as the reverse complement.
CGACGCCCACGGGCGCCGCGAACCGCTCGAGCGCCGCCACGGTCTCGGCCGGCGCGCCGGCCAGCGTGGCGCCGAGCGCGAGCGGGCCGCGCACCGTGTAGCTGCCGGTCTTGAGCGCGTGCATCTGCTCGACGTCCTCGGCCCGGCCGACCACGTCGAGGTGCTGCCCGATCACGACGTCCTCGTGCATCGCGCAGAACAGCCGGACGGCCGCGAGCGTCGTCGCCGGCGGCGCGTCCGCGCCCGCGAGCGTGCTCAGCGCGAAGCTCCAGGTGAGGTCGCCCGCGAGGATCGCGGACGAGGCCCCGAGGTGCGGATCGCCGAGCGTCTCGGTCAGCGCGACGTGGACGGTGCGGTCTCCGCGCCGGACGGTGTCGCCGTCGATCCAGTCGTCCTGGATGAGCAGGTACGTCTGGAGCAGCTCGAGCGCGACGCCGGCGTCGATCGCGGGGCCGAGCGGCGCGTCCGGCGCGACGCCCTGGTAGGCGGCGACGAGCAGCCCCGCGCGGAACCGCTTGCCGCCGCGCAGGGTGAGGCTCCGCGCCTCGGAGACCATGGCCTCGACCTCGCGGCCGTAGCGCCGCACGGAGGCCGCCTTGTCGCGCCAGCGCCGATCGAGCGCGGCGTCGACGCGGGGGCGGATCGAGGAGAGAAAGTCGAGGAACAGCCGCGCGCCGGGATCCGCCGTCCCTTCGAGCGTCCGATCGCCGGCGCCGGGCGCGCTCTCTCCGTCCTTCGTGTGCGCTGTCATGGAATGCGCGGCAGCCTAGGAGCCGGACGCGAGGCGGTCAATCTCGGCCGAGAGCGCGCGGAGCCTCGCCGCGGAGCGGCGCGGCCGAGGTGGCTTGGGTCGTGCAATGCGTGGCGCTCGCGTCGCGGGCCGCGAGCGCCGCGCGGAGGCTCCCTGCGCGATCGCTCGTGCGGAGTTGCGCGCCGAGCCTCGCCGTGGCCGCAGGGAAAGGGGGACTTTGATGAAGAGATCAGCGGATGGGGTGTTGGGCGTCTTTCTCCTCGTGACCCTCGGCGTCGCCGGGTGCGGCGGCCGCGACGCCCGCGAGGAACTCCCGGAGAGCGCCGATCGCGGCGTGCTCCGCGCGGCGTCGCCTGCCGCGGGGTCGCCTGCCGCGGGGTCGCCTGGCAGGGAGACGCGATGGCTGCCCGCGTACCGCGTGATCGGCGGCGGCGCCGACGTCGCGCGGGCGTCGGCGCTCGCCGGCGCGCTCGGGCTCGCCGAGGATCCCGCGCGGGGAGGCGCCGGCGCGCTCGTGGCCGACGGCGCGATTCGCTACGTCGACAGCGCGCGATTCCAGCGCTTGCCCACGAGGAAGGCCGACGCGCCGCCCGCGCCTGGGTTCCGCGACGAGCGTGGCTTCGAGACGTCGGCGGGCGATGACGCCCTGGATTTCGAGGCGCTCGCGGCGCTGCGCGTCCTGCCGGAGGCCGACGCGGCGGCGCGGGCGTGGGCCGCGCTGGACGCCGCGGGCCTGCCGGTCGGGAGCGACATCGCCGTCGGCCACTCGCTGCTCGAGGCGGTCGACGCGGAGGGGCGTTATGTGGCGCGGGCCGAGCTCGACACGCAGGTGAGCTTTCGCGACGCGCTCGAGGGGATCCGGCTGATCGGCCCCGGGGCCAAGGTCCGGGTGACGTTCGACGGCGAGGGCGCCGTGACGCACCTGATCTACGCGCGGCGCGAGCTCGCGCGAGGGGAGGACGTCGCGATCGTCCCGGCCTCCGAGGCCCCCGCGCTGTGCGCCGCCGCGCTGGGCGGCGGCGCGGTGATCGCGGCCGAGCCGGAGCTCGTCTATTACGCGCCGCCGCTCTCCCGCGAGGTACGGCGGATCCTGCCCCATTATGTGTGCAGCGCACGACGGACGGTCGGCGGGGAGGTGGTGGACGTCCGCAAGCGGATCGTGCCGGCCGTCATGGACGCTCCGAGGGCCGAGATCTCGGTGCGTGTGGACGGCGAGAACGCGCTCGCGGAGGCGAGCGTCACCGGCGGTGCTGCGCCATACACGTACAGGTGGGTATCGTCGGCGCGCTCGCTCGACGCGCTCGACGCGGTCAGCGAAGGGCGCGACGGGCGCGAAGGGCGCGACGGGCGCGCAGGCGGCGCGCGGGTGAAGGTGTCTGGCGTCTCTGGCCTTCGCGGGGAGACGGAGACGCTCTCGCTCTATGTCACGGACGCCGACGGTCTGGTCGCGACGGCGGCGCAGCGGCTCTCGTTCGGCCGCGCGCCGGCGGGGCTCGGCGCGGCGCGCCCGCCGCTCCCGCCGCCGGTCGACGACGGGCGCGCGGTGGTCGGCGCCGAGTGGGTAGGGCTCTGCGGCGGCCTGGATCACTCGGCGGCGAACGTCGATGGGCTGCTGAGGAGCTTCCGGGAAGGGGGAATCGAGTCGCGCTTCAACTGGGGCGACCAGCGCGCGTGGGAGGTCGATTTCAAGGATCCGGCCTTCGGCGGCCAGGACGCGTCGTTCGCGGATTCGGTGGATCTCACGTTCTACACGGGGCACGCGAACGGCGTCGGGTTCATGTTCTGCAGCGCGATGAACGACCGGGTCCTCCATTTCAGCGACGCCCGCTGGGGCAACGCCAACCTGGAGTGGATGGTGGTGGCCGCCTGCGGCCCGCTCCAGGACGACGGCGGCGCGTGGCGCTACCGGTGGGCGGGCGCGTTCGATGGGCTGCACCTCTTGCTCGGCTATGCGACGGAGTCGTTCGACGACACGACCGAAGGATCGATGTTCGCGCGCAGCCTGCTCGACGACGCGAGCCCGGCGCCGGTGCGGCAGGCGTGGGTGACGACGGCGATCGAGGTCCAGCCGGACGACGAGGTGATCTACGCGGTGATGGGGGCGTACGGGCAGGGGTGGACGGTGCCCAACTACGATGACTATTTCTGGGGGAAGGGGCCGGTCGGGCCGGATCTGACGGGGGCCGCGAGGATCGGGTTCTGGCGGATCTCTGGGCCGACCTAGCATGATTGCGGGAGGTCCGTAGCGGAAAGAGAGGAACCGCCAAGACGCCACAAGACGCCAAGAAACACAGAAAAATCTTGGCGTCTTGTGGCGTCTTGGCGGTTCCATTCTCTCGGGCCTCTCTGCCACCCCCGGCAGCGGGGCGCGGGCTCAGCTCAGTACCCGAGCCACTTCGCGTCGAGCTCGATCGAGCAGTGATCGACGAACCGAAACCCGACCCCGCCCCCGTCCGCGCTCCCGATCGTGTACACCGACTCGTTCGCCTGCGGCCGATGGTCTGTCGCGCTGAACGAGATCGGCCCCGCCGTCATCCCGTCGAGCACCACGTTCTGGAAGCCCTCGAGCGCCGCCTTCAGGTCCGCTCCGGTCGGGTGCGTGCGGCCGGCGTCGACGGCCCGCTCGACGGCCTTGCGCCACATGAGCGCCGCGGCGTGGCCCTGGACGTAGGGCTGGTCCTGGTACAGCTCTGGCGGGTGGCCGTCCTTCTCGCGGTAGGCCCTGTGGATCCGCAGCATCTCCGCCATCCCGCTCGAGTGCTGGGTGTCGCCGTAGACGGGCACGGGGAACAGCCCATAAAAGATGCCCGCGCAGTCGGCCCCGCAGATCGCCAGGGTCCTCTCGCCGATGCCCCAGTTGTTCGCCATCACGCGCAGCTGCCAGCGGTTCTTCTCCGGCCCCGGGAACGCCTGCTGGATGAGCTTCTGCGCCGCGGCCGCGCCCTTCCCGACGAAGGACGAGGAGAGGACGCTGTTGCCGGCCCAGAACCAGCTCGCCGGCACATACGACGGGTCCGCTCGCTTCTTCTCGATCTCCCGCTTCACATAGCCGATCACCGCATCGACGATGCGCCCCTCGTCCTCGAGGGACGACGTCTGCGGGACGATGAGATCCTGGCCGAGCAGCATCCCAGGAAGCTCCTCCACGTAGGCCTTGCCCGCGGCGAGCGGATCGACGCAGTAAAGACACTTGTCTATCGTGTCGTGCACCATCGCGATGCGCCCGGGCGCGATCTTCCAGGCGGCCTTGATGCCGATGCGGATGGCGGTCGAGTAGTCCGTGGCCGGAAAGAAGATGTAGGGATATCCAGGGCTCGTCTTGTGCTCTGTCGCGGAGGCGCTCTGGCCCAGGGCGTTGAACTCGGCGTGGGACACGTCCGCCGAGATCGGCACCGGCGTGGCGAGCGAGCCGGCGTACGAGCCGGGAATGATGAGCTTCCTCTCCTCCGTGAGCCTCGGGGCCACGCGGGTCGTCGGCCCGGTGCCGAACACGAACAGCGTGGAGACCTCGCTCCACCCGGGCTGTCGCCGCCACGCCTCGATGACCTCCTCCGTCCTGGCGGGGTCGTACTGCGCGTCCTTCATGTCGACGTCGATGGGACAGCCCCGGAGCCCTCCCTGGCTGTCGTTGAGGTGACGCAGGTAGTCGTAGACCCCGTGGTTGTACGGCGGCGCGATGTCGGTGGCCGTCCCCGTGTCGTCCGTCGTGATCCGGACGCGGAGCACCCCGGTGCAGCGAGCGCCGGCGTCCGGCTCGACGAGCACGGCCGCGGCGGAGCCGGCGGCGGGCGCCTGCCCACCAGGGCGGCGCGTCGAGAACGCCGCCGCCGCGACCAGCACGGCCGCGCCGAGCGCCCCGATCCAGTAGCTGCGCTGCTGAGGCCCGGCGCCCGTGCGGAGGTTCGACTTCAGGCCCGTCGAGTCCGAGGCGGTGCGCCCGGGGCCCGGCGTCCCCGAGGTCCTCTGCCCGAGCTCCTCGTCGAGGGCGATCACGGGCTGGATGCGCCTCCCTTCTGCGCCCTCGAAATGGCTCACGCGAGAGGGGCGGGGCTCGACGGGCACGCTCGGGCGGTCCACGCCCTGCGCGCTCTGCTCGAGGTACGCCTTGACCTGCCGCTGCATGCTCGCCCGGCGCTCCGCGAACAGCCCCAGCATGCTCGCGCCGATCTCGTCGGACCCGACGTCCTCGCCCGACGCGCGCAGGTAGTCCTCGAGCGCCGCGCGCATCTCCTGCGCGGTCGCGAACCGCTTCGCCGGATCGCGGTCGAGCGCCCGCGCCACGATGGCGTCGAGGGCCGGGGGGACGTCCGGCCGGAGGAGCGAGGGCCGCGGGATCTCGTCCACGGCCGCCAGCTTCCAGAGCGCGCTCACGGCGTCGCCCCCGAAGAGCCGCTCCCGCGTGAGGAGCTCCCAGAGCACGATCCCCGCGACGAAGATGTCGGCCCGCCGATCGGTCGACCCGCTGCCGACGGCCTGCTCCGGCGCCATGTACGAGGTCTTGCCCTTCAGCTTCCCGGCCTCGGTGAGGTCGGTGTTGATGGACGCCTTGGCGATGCCGAAATCGAGCAGCTTCACCGCGCCGTCGTACGTGACGAAGATGTTGTGCGGGGAGACGTCGCGGTGGACGATGCCGAGCGGCGCGCCGTCGTAATCGCGGAGCTCGTGCGCGTAGTGGAGGCCGCTCAGGAGGTCGGCCACGATCCTGACCCAGACGCCGCGCGTGAAGCCCGCGGCGCCCGGCGCCCCCTCGGCCACCGCCCTCACGAGCGCGCTGAGCGGCTGGCCCTCCAGGTACTCCATCACGGTGAAGTAGCCGTCGTCGTCGTGATCGACCTCGTAGGTCTGGACGATGTTGGGATGGTTGAGGCGGGCGGATAGCTTCGCCTCGTCCAGGAACATGGCGACGACCTTCTCGCCGCCTCCGCCCGCTCCGCCCACGTCGCGATGGCGCTTGACAACGACGAGCTTGTTGAAGGACCCCGGCCCCCGCGCGATCGCCAGGAACACGTCCCCCATCCCGCCCCGGCCGAGCTTCGCGATCAGCCGGTACTTGCCCAGGATCGCCGCCTGGGTCGGCTCCGCGTCCGAGGTGTCTTGACCCGTGCCCACCATGTTCCCGGCCGTCCCCAGGGACGCGCGATGCTCCGAGCGGACTGGGTATATGAGCAAGGCCGGTTATCCTTGTCAACGCCTCCGTGGGCTGGGCCACGGCAGGTCGTCGGCGTCTCCACCCGCGTCTTCACCCGCGTCTCCACCCGCGTCCAAGCACGCGTATCCGCCAGCGAGGCAGCCCTCGGAGCCACCCTCGGACGGATGTCGGGAGGATTTCGGGCGGCTCGACGACCCAGCGCTCGGCGCAGGGCTCGCTTCCCAGGCGCACCTGATGCGCGCGACCCCGCTGCAGCGATCGGGCTCAGGAAGAATCAGGGCAGCCTCGCGGCCGCATTTCGGCCAGAATTGCCGTCGAGGGCGGGCAGGGCCTGCGCTTTGCAGAGCGCGTTCGACCCAGAGAGCCAGGAGGGTACGCAAGTGTCCGTAGCAGCCAGCCAGAACAGCCAGAGCTCGTTCCACTCGGAGCCGCCGCCGCCGGTGTCGATCCCCGGCCTGCGGGCGAAGATCGCGAACGAGAAGCTCAGGCAATGGATCGCCGAGGTCGTCGCGCTGTGCCAGCCGGACAACGTGCACGTGTGCGACGGCTCGAAGGAGGAGTACGACGCGCTGTGCGACCAGATGGTCAAGGCGGGCACGCTCATCCGTTTGAACCCGGAGAAGCGCCCGGACAGCTACCTCGCGCGCTCGGACCCGAGCGACGTCGCGCGGGTCGAAGACCGCACGTTCATCTGTAGCCGGCGAAAGCAGGACGCCGGCCCCACCAACAACTGGGCCGAGCCGCAGGAGATGAAGGCCACGCTTCGCCGGCTCTTCGCCGGGTCGATGCGGGGCCGCACGCTCTACGTCATCCCGTTCAGCATGGGCCCGATCGGCTCGCCTTACGCGCACATCGGCGTGGAGCTCAGCGACTCGCCGTACGTCGCCGCGAGCATGCGCATCATGACGCGCATGGGGCGCAAGGTGCTCGAGGCGCTCGGAGACGGCGATTTCGTCCCCTGCCTGCACTCGGTCGGCATGCCCCTCGCCCCGGGACAGGCCGACGTGCCGTGGCCGTGCAACGCGGAGCACAAGTACATCGTCCACTTCCCGGGAGAGCGGCTGATCTGGTCCTACGGGAGCGGCTATGGCGGCAATGCGCTGCTCGGCAAGAAGTGCTTCGCGCTGCGCATCGCCTCGGTCCTCGGCAGGGAGCAGGGGTGGCTCGCGGAGCACATGCTGATCCTGGGGGTCGAGTCGCCGAAGGGCGAGAAGACGTATGTGGCCGCGGCCTTCCCGAGCGCGTGCGGCAAGACGAACTTCGCCATGCTCATCCCGCCGAAGGCGTTCGCGGGCTGGAAGGTCACGACGGTGGGCGACGACATCGCCTGGATGAAGCCGGGGCGGGACGGGCAGCTCTATGCGATCAACCCCGAGGCGGGCTATTTCGGCGTGGCCCCCGGGACGTCGGTGAAGTCGAACGCGAACGCGATGGCGACCATCCGGAAGGGGACGATCTTCACCAACGTGGGGCTCACGCCCGACGGCGACGTCTGGTGGGAAGGGATGACCGACGAGCCGCCGCCGGAGCTCGTCGACTGGCAGGGGAAGCACTGGACCCCGGACTGCGGCCGCAAGGCGGCCCACCCGAACGCGCGCTTCACGACGCCCGCGTCGCAGTGTCCGTCGATCGATGCGCGCTGGGACGACCCGAACGGGGTGCCCATCAGCGCGATCGTCTTCGGCGGGCGGCGGGCGACGACGGTGCCGCTCGTCGTCCAGTCGTTCAACTGGAGCTTTGGCGTCTACACGGCAGCGACGATCGGCTCGGAGATGACGGCGGCGGCCGCCGGCACCATCGGCCAGGTGCGCCGCGACCCGATGGCGATGCTGCCCTTCTGCGGCTACCACATGGGCGATTACTTCAATCACTGGCTGCAGATGGGGCGCCAGATCGTCAATCCGCCCCGCATCTTCGCGGTGAACTGGTTCCGCAAGGACGACCAGGGCAACTTCCTGTGGCCGGGCTTCGGGGAGAACATGCGCGTCCTCAAGTGGATCGTCGACCGCGTGCACGGCCGCGGCTTCGCGGAGGAGAGCCCGCTCGGCTGGATGCCGCGCTACGAAGACATCGAGTGGCGCGGCATGGACCGCTTCTCGAAGGAGCAATTCTACCAGCTGATGGCCGTCGACCGCGAGGCGTGGAAGGTCGAGTTCGGCTCGCACGGGGAGCTCTTCGAGCGGCTCTACGACCGGCTGCCCAAGGAGATCCTGCTGATGCGCGAGCTGCTCCTGTCGCAGCTCTGGCGCTCGCCGGAGCGGTGGGAGCTCGCGCCCGAGCGCTACCTCGAGGAGCACGAAGACGACGCCGCCGCCGACGAGCCCGGCGCGTAGAGGCCTCCCCGGGTGAGGGCGCCCGCGTACCTGGTCACCGAGACCCTTCACGAGGGCCAGCGGGTCAGCCTCCTGCGCGCGGTCCGGGCCGCCGCCCGGGGCAGCGCCGCGCGCCCAGCCGGACTGAGCGGCGCTGCCAGGGCCCTCACGCCGGCTCGTCGCGCTCGGGGTCGATGTGCACGAGCACCTCTGCGTCGGGCTCGATGGCGAGGATGGCGTCGCGCGCGAGGTCGCCGGTCGCGTGCGCGCGCGCGAGGGGGAGGTCGCCCGAGAGCTCGATGTGCACCTCCACGAACAGCGTGCGCCCGGCGATCCGCGTGCGCAGCCTGTGGTGGCCGAGGAGCTCGCCGCGCGCGCGCATGGCGTCGAGCGCGTCCGCGATGGCGCCGACGCGCTCCTCCGGGGCGCTCGTGTCGATGAGGTCGCGCACGCCGAGCCGGAGGAGGGTCCCCGCGGACGTGAGGACGTAGACGGCGACCGCGACCGAGAGGACGCCGTCGATGCGGGAGAAGCCCGTCGCGTACGTGAGGGCGACGCCGAGGAGGACCGCGAGGTTCGCGGCGATGTCGGTGCGGTAGTGGACGGCGTCGGCCTGGATGGCGCTCGAGCCGGTGCGCGCGGCGACGCGGCCGAGGTAGGCCACGAGCGCCGCGGTGATGAGCGCGGCGGCGGCCATCGCGCCGAGCGTGACGGCGGCGAGGCGGAGCGGCGCGGGCGAGAGCAGCCGCCGGATGCCCTCGATGAGCAGGTAGACCCCCGAGCCGCCGATGAGCAGGCCCTGACCGGCGGTCGCGAGGGTCTCGATCTTCGCGTGGCCGAACGGGTGCGAGCGGTCGGGCGCGGCGTGGGCCAGCTGGATGGCGAGGGCGTTCGCCGAGGAGGCGAAGAGGTCCGTGAGCGAGTCGACGGCGCTCGCGGTCACGGCCATCGACTGGCCGAGCTGGCCGGCGACGAGCTTGCCGAGGGCGAGGCCGCCGGCGGTCAGCGCCGCGATGCGCCCGGCGCGCAGCGCGGCGCGGGCGCGGTCGGCAGGGTCGAGGCGGCGGACTTCGGGGGGAGGTGCGCCGGGGTCGACGGCGCGGGCGGCGGGCGCAGCGCCGGGGTCCGGGCGGTCGGCGGGGTCGGGGAGAGCGCCGCGGCGGGCGGCAGGGTGCAGTCCGCTCATGGCCGGCAGGCTACCTGCGGCGCCCGCGCCCGTCATGCTCGCGGAGATCTTGGGCGGGCACGCGTCCGCCGCAGGATCGCGGAGGCGTACGGCGGCTCGATCCGCGTCCGGAGCGCGTCCGGCGCCGGGCTACGCGACGGCGCGGTCCAGGTGGGCAGGCGCCCCCGCCCGTGACGGGCGGAGCTCGACCTTCACCCACCCGGCGTCTCGCCGATCGAAGGCCTTGTAGGCGTCGATCGCCGATTCCAGGGGCGCTTTCTTGGTGAGGATCGCGGTGGGATCCACCTGCCCCGTCTGCACGAGGTCCACGAGCTTCGGGATGTACTTCCTGTGATTGCAGTTGCCCATCTGGAGGGTGAGGTTCTTGTTCATGGCCTCTCCGATGGGGAACGTGCGCGACGTCTGCGGATAGACGCCGATGACCGCGATGGTCCCCGCCTTGGCCACGCACCGGACGGCCCACTGCAGCACCTGCGACGGCCCGTCGCCGGCGCGGAAAGCGTCGCCCGTGGTCCGCGCGTCGGGGGCGATCTGCTTGACCTCGAGGTCGAACGCCTTGGCCTGCTGCTTCGCCTCCTTGTAGGCGGGGCCCTCGTGCGGGCGCTCGGCGTCGACGCCCACGGCGTCGATCGCCCGGTCCACGCCGATGCCGCCGGTGAGGCGCACGATGGCCTCGATCGGGTCCTCGGCGGAGAAGTCGACGGTCTCGGCGCCCTGCTCGCGCGCCATCCCGAGGCGGTCGGGCACGCGATCGACGGCGAGGATGCGCCCCGCGCCCATGAGCTTGGCGCTCGCGATCGTGAACAGGCCGACGGGGCCGCAGCCGAAGATCGCGACCGTGTCGCCGGGCTTGATCTCGGCGAGCTCGGCGCCGAAGTACGCCGTCGGGAAGATGTCGGAGAGCAGGATGGCCTGGTCGTCGCTGACGCCGTTCGGCAGCTTGACGAGGCCGACGCCCGCGAAGGGGATGCGCGCGAGCTCGGCCTGCAGCCCGTCGAACGGGCCCGACATGGCGGGGCCGCCGAAGAACGCCGTGCCCGCGTGCTTGCCGTTCGGGTTCGCGTTGTCGCACTGCGCGTAGTACGCGGCGCGACAGTACGAGCAGTAGCCGCACGCGATCGTCGAGGGCACGACGACGCGATCGCCCTTCTTCAGGTTCCGCACGTCGGCGCCGAGCTCCTCGACGACGCCGACCGCCTCGTGGCCGAGGACCGTGCCCGGCACCATCCCCGGCATCGTGCCGCGGACGAAGTGGAGATCGGTCCCGCAGATGGCGCTCGCCGTGATCCGGAGGATCGCGTCGGTCGGCTCCTTGATCTTCGGCTCCTTGACGTCGTCCATCCGGATGTCGCCGACGCCGTGAAACACTACCGCCTTCATGGGTTCTCGCTTTCTCCCTCGGGGGGCGGCGCGCCGGCCGGCCGAGCGGCACAGGCCGCCGCGCTCTGCAGAGATGGCCGAGGTCCTGGACGCCGCGTGTCCGTGCCGATCCCGTGCCAGCCTGCGCGTGCAACCGCGGCGCGGAGGGCGCAGCAACCGAGGTGCCAGCGGGACATCGCCGGGAGATCCGGCCCCGGCGCGCTGCTCCTCGGGCGGCGGGGCGATCGTGACAATCTGCCCCGTCCGGGGCCGCCCGCCGCGGGCGAGCCCGGTTATCCGAGCTCTCCGGGCCGGACGCGGACGACCTTGCCGTCGAACGCGACGGCCATCGCGAAGATGGGCGCGGCGCCGCTCGCGCGGAGCTCGGCGGCGTAGTCGCGCGCCCGGATCTGCGCCAGCGCCTCGTCGAGCGCCTGCTCAAGGCTGACCCGCGGCGCCCGGGCGACCTTGAGCTCGAGCACGACGCCAGGCCGGCCCGGCTGCGCCGGCCGGATCATCACGTCGGGCCGCCCTTGCCCGGACTCGCGGTTGGAACGCACCTGATGGCCCGGCTCGAGCGCCGCGAGCAGGCCGGCGACGAAGCCGTGATAGACCGCCTCCGGATCGACCCTCGTCGCGTCGTGGTACGAGAGCACGCCGGTGACAAAGGCCTGGAGCTCCGCCTCGAACCCCGCGGCGTCGCCCGAGAGGAGCGCGGCGAGGAGTCGTTGCATGCTGCTGCCCTGCCGCCTGAGCCGCGCCTCCGCCCAGCGGCGGAACGTGCCCGTGTAGAGCAGCCGCACCTCGCGGTTCGGGATCTTCAGGGCGTGCGCGGGCTGCTCCCCATGGCCGCGTGAGCGCTTCTCGGCGCGCAGGTATCCCGAGAAGACCAGCAGCCCGAACAGCGCATCTTCGTTCTGCGCGAGGTCGCCGATGGCCACGTTCTCCTCGAGCACGCGCTCGATCTCGCCTCCCTCCATCAGCACCTCCAGCGCAGGCTGCAGCGTCACGGCGTGCTCCTCGATCACCTTCTGGATGAGATCGTTGGAGCTCGTGCCGAGCCAGAAGGGGAGCGGATCCTGGTCTTGTCCTTCGAGGAAGCTGAGGATCGACCAGGGGTTGTAAATGACCGCGCCGCCGAAGTCGTACCCATTGTACCAGGCGCGGATCACCTCCAGCAGGCCGCGCCGCCCCGCCTTCTCGAGCAGCGCCTCCACCTCGGCCTCCGTGAACCCGAAGCAGGTGTTGAAATCCGAGCGGAGGAGCGAATAGGCGACCACGTTGTTGAGCCCGGAGAAGATGCTCTCGCGCGCTACCCGGAGGATGCCGGTGAGGACGGCCCTGTGGAGGTGCGGATTGCCCTTCAGCCCCTCGGTGAGGAACGTGCGCACGAAGTCGAGGATCCTCGGCGCATAACCGTGCAGATACCCGGCGTGGATGGGCTCGTCGTACTCGTCGATGAGCATCACGACGCGCTCGCCATGGAGGCGGTGGAGGTGGCTCGACAGATCCAGGAGCGCCCGACCATACACGGCCTCGGACGCCGTGCCGTCCAGCACTTCCTTGTAGCGGCGCTGCTCCACCTCACCGAGCTGGCCGCTGTCGAGCACGTGGCGGTGCTGGTTGTAGAGCTCGACGATCTTCTCGCGCAGGGCAGCCCAGCAGCGCTCGAACGTCTCCTGCTTCGCTCCCTTCAGCGTCAGGTAGATGACGGGATACCGCTGGAAGTGCTCGCGATAGCGCTCTCCGGCCCGCCATACCGAGAGGTCTTCGAACAGGTGGGACAAGTCCTCCTGCCGCTTCTCGAAGAACCAGCGCAGCATCGACAGGTTCAGCGTCTTGCCGAACCGCCGAGGGCGGGGGAGGAGGACGACCTCGACGCCCCCCTTGTCGACGAGCTCCTGGATGAGGTGGGACTTGTCGACGTACTCCAGCCCGGACTCGCGGAGCTTTCGGAAGTCGTCGATGCCGAGCGCGACGCGGAGGGACATGAGATTCCAGCCGTATGCGGCCCGTCCGGCAGGAGGTCAAGCGAGCCGCTCTCCGTACCCGATACGGCCGCCGGGCCGGCGTCGTGGCGTCACCGCCCTTCGCGCCGCCGATCCGGCGCGCTCCCCCGCGCCGGCGCCGCGGCGTACCGCGCGAGCGCGCGCCGGACCGGGCCGCGATCGGCGCCGCCGGCGCGCACGGGATCGGCCTCGCCGACCAGCGCCGACAGCGCGCGCGCCTGCGTCGCCGCCGCGGCCGCGAGGGCGCGATCGCCGTTCCGCGCGGCGAGCGCCGAGCGCCGCCGCGCGACGCCGAGCGCCGCCGGCAGCGCGCCCGCCGCCACGTAGGCGGCGGCGAGCTCCTGGAGCAGCTCGCCGTCGTCGCCGCGGAGCGCCGCCGCCGCTTCCAGGTCCGCGATCGCCTCCTCGCGCCGCCCCTCGCGCGACCGCAGCGCCGCCCTGGCGCGGTGGCCCTCGACGAAGCCGCTCACGTGGTCCAGCCCCACGGTGTACGCGCGCTCCGCCTCGCGCGGATCGCCCGCCCGCTCGTACAGCGCGCCCAGCCCGAGGTACGCCGGGCCGTACGTCGCGTCGAAGCGGACCGCCTCCAGGTACCGCTGCAGCGCCACGTCGGCCTCGCCGGCCGCGGCGCGGGCCTCGGCCTGGCGCGTCAGCTCGGCGGCCTGGGCCGTCGCCCAGCCGACCCCGTCCGCCCGGGCCGGCGCGGCCCCGTGCAGCAGCGCCGCGGCGAGCGAGGCGGCGGCGAGGGCGCGCGCTCGCCGCCGCGCGCCCCCCGCATCTACGCACCGCGCCGCGCACACCGGGCCGAGCGTACCGGCGCCCGGCCCGTCGAGCAATCGGACGGCTGCTCCGGAAGGCAGCCGCCCGGCGCGAGTTCGCGTAGGATGCGCGCTCATGGGTGAGGATCTGCGCTTCCCGGACGGGTTCCTGTTCGGCACTGCCGCCTCCGCCACACAGGTCGAGGGGCACTGCGCGCAGAGCGACTGGGCCGCGTTCGCGCGCGAGCCGGGGCGCGTCCGCGGCGGCGATACGCCGGACGACGCGTGCGACCAGCTGCACCGCTTCCGCGAGGACGTCGCGCTCCAGGCGCGGCTCTGTATGGGGGCGCACCGGCTCTCCATCGAGTGGGCCCGCGTCGAGCGGGAGCCGGGCGAGTTCGATCCGGCCACGTGGGACCACTACCGGGACGTGCTCGGCGCGCACCGCGACGCCGGGATCACCCCGATGATCACCGTCCATCACGTCACGCTGCCGCGCTGGGTCGCGCAGCGGGGCGGCCTGCTCTCGCAGGAGCTGCCGGCGCTCCTCTCGCGCTTCGCCGAGCGCGCCGTCGAGGCGCTCGGCGACCTGTGCCAGCTCTGGGTCACCATCAACGAGCCCAACATGCTCGCCCTGCAGGCCCACCTGCTCGGCGTCTGGCCGCCGGCGCGGAGCTCGCCCGTCGAGGCGGTGCGCGCCCACCAGAACCTCTTCCGCGCCCACGCCGCCATGTACCGCGCCATGCACGAGGCCGCGGGCCGGCGCGGGCATTCCATCTCGGTCGGCGTCGCGCACCACCTGCGCGTCATCGAGCCGGAGCGGTTCGGGCGGCTCGCCGACCGCATGTGGGCGGCCCTCTTCGAGCGGCTGTTCAACGACGCGTTCGCGCGCGCCGTCTGCGACAGCGGCCTGCACGACTTCTTCGGCGTGAACTACTACAGCCGCGACCTCGTCCGCTTCTCGGCGGCGCACGCGCGCGCGGGGTTCCTCCGGCGGCTCGTCCCCGAGGGGGCGGAGGTCAGCGATCTCGGCTGGGAGATCTACCCGGAGGGGCTCGGCTACGTGCTCGACGCCTGGTGGCCCCGCGCCCGGGTCCCGATCTACATCACGGAGAACGGCATCGCCGACGCGGACGACGACCAGCGCCCGCGGTTCCTCGTGCGGCACCTCGCGGAGGTCGCGCGGGCCATCGAGCGCGGCGTCGACGTGCGCGGGTACATGCACTGGTCGCTGCTCGACGGCTTCGAGTGGGCCGAGGGCTACGCCCCGCGCTTCGGGCTGGTCGAGGTCGACCGCGTGACCCAGGAGCGCAGCCCGCGGCCGAGCGCCGAGCTCTACGCCCGGATCGCGCGCGCGCGCCTCATCGAGGCAGACGGCCCGGGCGGCGCACAGCGCGAGCGCGGCGCCGCGCCCGCGTGACGGACGGCACCGGAAAGGCAGGATCGATGCGCATCGCGCTGCTCTACCCACCGCCCTGGAAGATCCCCGCGCCCGGGGAGGCGCCCGACACGAGCGGTGACGGCCCGCCGGCCGAGTACCGCGAGGGCGACCTCGACCCGGACTTCCACCAGACCCCGTACGGGCTCTTCTCGCTGGGCGCGCAGGCCCTCCGCGCGGGCCACCAGGTGAAGGTGCTGAACCTCTCGTCGTACCCGTTCTCGCAGGTCGAGCGGGTCGTGCGCGAGCTCGGCGCGGACGTGTTCGGCCTGTCGTGCTGGACCGCCAACCGGCGCGGCGTGGCGCTCACCGCCCGGAGCATCCGGCGGCTCCACCCCGGGGCGCACATCGTCGTCGGCGGGCCGCACGCGACCCCGCTCGCGGCCGAGATGCTGCGGCACCACCCCGAGATCGACACGGTGACGCTCGGCGAGAGCGAGCACTCGTTCCTCGAGCTCCTCGAGCGCCTCGAGGCCGGCCGGCCCGCGCTCGGCGTCCCCGGCACGGCGTACCGCGTCGACGGCCGGGTCGAGCTCGGCCCGCCCCGGCCCGCGATCGAGGAGCTCGACGCGCTCGCGTCGCCGCACGAGCACTTCGCCACGCACATCGTGATGACCTCGCGCGGCTGCGCCTGGGCGTGCACGTTCTGCGGGGCCGAGGCGACCTGGGGCCGCGGCTTCCGTGGCCAGTCGGTGCCCTACGTGCTCGACTCCATCGAGGCCGCCGTGGCGAAGCTGCCGGTGAAGATGGTCCAGATCAAGGACGACACCTTCACGACGAACAGGAAGCGCGTCATCGAGATCTGCCGCGGCATCCGCGATCGGAAGATCTCTTTCCTGTGGAGCTGCGACACGCGCGTCGACGTCCTCGGCGAGGAGCTGCTCCGCGAGATGCGCCTCGCCGGCTGCCAGCGCCTGAGCCTCGGCGTCGAGTCGGGCTCGCCGTCCATCCTGAAGAACATCGACAAGAAGATCACGGTCAAGAAGATCATCGAGTCGACGGAGCTCGCGAAGAAGTACGGGATCCAGGTCCGCTACTACATGATGCTGGGCAACCGCGGCGAGACGGCGGAGACGTTCCGGGAGACGCTCGCGTTCCTGGAGGCGGCGAGGCCGCACCAGTACATCTTCTCGTGCCTGTCCATCTACCCGGGCACGCGCGACTTCGACGACGCCGAGGCGGCCGGCTGGCTGGAGCGCGACGTCTACTTCCGCGGCGACTTCCAGGAGCTCAAGACGCCGTTCGACGCCTCGGAGGAGGACACGGCGCTGATGAGCGCCTGGTTCGAGCAGAACAAGGGGCTGCGCGAGCTCTACCGCGAGGGGGTGGAGGAGCGCAGGGCGATCCTCGAGCTTCTCGGCGATCACCACGCGGCGCACCTGGAGCTCGGCGTCGCCTACCTCGACGCGGGGCAGCTCGACCTCGCGGAGCGGCACGCCGCGCGCGCGCTGGAGCTCGGCCATCCGCTGCCGGGGCTCGCGCTCAACGCGCTCGCGTGCGTCGCGGCGGGCCGGCGCGACTGGCAGGCGATGCAGGACCACTTCACGGCGGCCGCGAAGCGCGACCCGCAGCACGCGGTGCTCATCCGCAACGTGCAGGCGGCGCGCGCGTGGTTCGCGAAGGGCGGGCCGGGCAAGGGGCTCCCGCTCGATCTCGTCGCGCGCTGCGACTTCCAGCTCCTGGAGCGGACGGCGCAGCCGGCGCTCCCGGGGCCGCTCCCGGAGGACTTCGCGGTGTGGCCGCAGGTCGTAGCGCGGCCCGCGCCTGCGCGTCCGGCCGAGGCGGGCGGACGCGAGGCGGCGGCGCAGCGCGGGCGGCTCCGGGTGCTGCCGTCGTAGCGCTGGGCGGCGCGGCGCCCCGGTTCCTCCGGCCCTCCCGGCGTGCTACCCGCCCTTCCATGTCGACGAGCACAGACCACGGCCGCCCCGGCGCCGGCCCGGAGCCGGCGGCGGATCCACATCTCCAGGGCGCGAAGGCGCCGAGCCACGCCGAGCGCTGCCGCACGCTGGCGCAGCGGGCCCGCGCCGCCACGCTGTGCACGCTCGCGCGGGATCCCGCCGGTTATCCGTACGGCTCGCTCGTCGCCGTCACCGTGGACGCGCACGGGCGCCCGCTGCTGCTGCTCTCGGCGCTCGCCGAGCACACAGGCAACCTCAAGGTCCGCGCCGAGGCGTCGCTGCTCCTGGCCGAGCCCGCCGAGGGCCTGGCCGACCCGCTCGCGCTCGGCCGGATGACCCTGATCGGCCCGTGCCGCCCCCTCGAAGGCGCCGAGGCGGCCGCCGCCCGGACGAGCTTCCTCGCGACGCACCCGCGCGCGTCGTACTACGTCGATTTTACTGACTTTTCTTTCTACAGGCTCGACCCGGTGTCGATCCGCTACGTCGGCGGCTTCGGCCGCATGTCCTGGGTCGAGGCCGACGCGTACGCGGCCGCCGAGCCCGATCCGCTCGCCGCCGACGCCGCGGGCATCCTCGAGCACATGAACACCGACGATGAGGCAGCCCCGAGGTCAAGGGCTTTAGCGCTCTCTTTCCGCGGCTGGCCGGCTTCGGCTCGGCAGCGGTAGCGCTCGGTGTCGTCAGTGCAGGTCGTTTCGGCATGGGCGTCTCCCTTCGCCCTGGCGGGCGTCGTTACGGTTGGGCTGGAGCGCCGCGTCGCGTGCGCAGGAGCGAGCTGTGGCTCAATCGACGATCCGCATTCACAGGCCGGCGGTCGCCCTGGTGACCTGGATGCAGGCTGGGGTCCGAAACGGGATCGTGGAGGCGCAATCTATCAAACGGTGTGTTCCACCCAGAGGCGGATCACCCTCGGTGTTCCCGCGCTCATCCACGTAGCCCTCGTTCACGCTCCTGGCGTGGCGCGCTCGTGGCGCATGTCCCCCGTGTGGGGGAAGTCAGTGCATCGAGGCCCTCCTTGAGGTCGAGCTCGGCCTCGATGGAGCCGCTGCCGTGGCGGCGTTGAGTCCCTTGTCGACGGACCGTTGCCGGCGGCGCGCCTTGACCGTGGCTCGCTGCAAGGCGTGCGCCTGCTGCTCGACCGACTGCGCCTGCAGGCGCAGGCCCTTGGCCGAGGCAGCCGCTGCGCTCTGCGCGTCGTAGAGCGTGCCGTCGCGCCACATGGCCCACAGCACCCCCGACAGCCGCCGCGCCAGCGCCACGACGGCGATGTGGCGACCCCGGCGTTCGGCAATGGCGTCTGCCCATCGACGCAGTGGGTCGTCGCCGCTCTTGTTCTTGTGCCGCAGGATCGTGTGCGCGGCCTGTGTCAGCAGCACGCGCACGTACGCGTTGCCTTGCTTGGTGATCGAACCCAGCCGCCGCTTGTCGCGCCCGCCGGAGGTGTCCTCCAAGGGAACCAGACCCAGGTAGGAGGCGAGCTGGTGGGCGTGGCGAAAGCGCTTGGCTTCGTCCACGACCGAGACGAACGCGGCAGCGACGACCAGCCCCACGCCGGGCGCCGTGGTCAACCGCGCGATCACCGGCTCGTGGGCGCACAGCTGCTCGAGCGCGGCATCGACCAGCGCGATCTGGGGGTTGAGCACCTCCAGCGTGATCACCAAGGGCCCGACCAGCTGACGGCTCTCGGCTGGCAAAGAGGCCTCGCGCAGCCGCGCGAGAAAATCCTCGGTCATACATGTCGCGAGCTTGTGTCCGCAGGCGCGCAGAATGCCGCGCACGGTGGTGACGTACTGGGCTCGCGTCTCGACCAGCGCGCGCCGGACGGCCAGCTGGTGGCGAATGGCCCGCCGGTGAGGCGAAAGCACGTGAGCGAGCGGAATGCCCCCGCGCTCGACGGCGCGCGCCAGCGCCTCGGCATCGAGGCGGTCATTCTTGCGGCCGTGCTGGCCAACGCCGACCTGACGTGCTCGCGTGGTGTCGACGACCAGGACGTCGTGGCCCCAGTCGCGGAGCTTGTCGTGAGCCACCCAGGCCTCCCGGCACGCCTCGATCGCCACCCGGGCCGGCGAGGACGACGGACCGAGGACATCTTGGAGCGAATCAAGCGAGCGGACCGTGCGTCGCAGCGCCACCTGCCCGCCCACTACCTCGCAGAACGAAATCTCGTTGACCCCCAGATCCAGCGCTACACTTCGCATGGCTGACCTCTCCTGGGCCCCCGTCGACTGCGTCTTCGAACGCGTGGGGGTGCCCGCAGGCAACCCTGCAGGCGAGAGGTCGGCCATCTTGCTTGCTGCTCCGAGTGGCTCCTTCTTGCGCGCTGCTCTCCGGAGCTTGGAGCCCCCGCCGGAGGCCTCCGTCCGCCCATCGCCCGCAGCTTTGTCCGGCTGGAGCGCGCAGGGGGAGTCAAGGGCGGCGGAGCCGGCGAGCTCCGCTCGCGAACCCTTGACCCCCCCGAGCACTCCAGCACGCTCTGCTGCTGCCGATGGGCCGACCTCCACGGTGATGCGGGCTGTCTTCGCAGGCCCCGCCGCGCGAACGCGTCGAGCAGACGCACGGGTCGGTGCGGTCGGCATCGTGGATCCAGGCGCCGCTTGGGCTGCCTCATCCCATCTATCACGGCGATGCGGTCCTCGCGTACGCGAAGGTGCTCGCCGGCATCAAGGACGCCACCGGCGCCACGATGACCTCGGTCGATCGTTACGGCTTCGAGCTGGACGTCATCACGCCGGCGGGGCCGAAGGCGGCGCGCCTCCCGTTCGGCGCGCCGGTCTCGGCGACGGACGAGGTGCGGAAGGCGATGGTGGCGCTGGTGCGCGAGGCGCGCGGCCGCACCGCCTAGCGGCGCGCCGCGCGGGCGCTGTCCTGCCGCCGCCGGCGCGGGTGAGGCCGCCGTCCGCCATGGCGGCGCCAGCCCCGAAGCGCGCCACGCCCCCCGGCACCCCGCTGATTTCGGCGACTCGCTCCCTGGTACGCGATCTGCCGAGGTCGCGCTCCATGGGAGACGCCGACATCACGTTGCGCCACATCGCCCGGAGGTGCCCCGGCGACCTGACGCGCGTCTTTGTCCCCGAGGGCAGGCCGGTCGAGGTCCTCGGCTGGATCGACACGCAGGTCACGAAGCTCGAGCGGCGCCTCGACAAGGCGCTGCGCCTGCGCGTCGGCGCCGAGCTGCGCGTGCTTCACGTCGAGTTCTGCTTCGCGTGGCGCGACGACGTGCCCGACCAGATGTTCGAGTACCTCGGGTTCCTCTTCGCCGCGCTCCGGCGCGAGGCCCCTGGAGAGCCGGTGCCGCCGATCGAGAGCGTCGCCGTGGTCCTCTCGGGCCGCAGGCAGCGCCTGCCCGCGACAGGGACGCGCCGCACCGCCTGGCCGGAGCGGCGGTTCAGCGGCACGCATTTCCGCATCGACGCGGTCTACCAGCGCACTGTCGCCGAGCTCAGGGCGCGCGGCAGCGTGTTCTGGCTGGTGTTCGCCCCGCTTGCCCGGGACGCCTCCGCCGCCGCGATGCGGGAGGTCGTCGCGGAGATCCACGCGCGGGCAGCGACCAGTGAGGAGCGGGTCGAGTTATATACAGCGCTCCTCGTCATGGCGGTCATCGACCCCTGGGGACACAATTTGCAGAAGGAGCTCGTCATGCTGATGGACGACAGGGAGACGGACGAGAAGCTGCTCCAGAGCGTGCCGTGGATCAGAAAGGCGATCGACGAGCGCGCGCGGGAGCTCACGCAGCAGGCCATCGCCCCGCTGCTCGGCCGTCTCTTCGCGCGGCGGGTCGGGCGCCAGCCGACCGCGGAGGAGGAGCGCTCGATCCTCGAGCGCGCACAGGCCATCGGGCCGGGCGAGGTCGAGGATGCCCTGCTCGATCTCGACAGCGATGCGCTGGTCCGCTGGCTCGCCGAGCCGATGCACCGCTGACGAGAGCCGGGCAGGAGCTCCGCGGCCCGTCACCCGTCGCGGCGCCGCGGGCCGCCCGACCTCCTCCCGCCGCGGCGCGAGCGCCCCAGCGCGTGGTGGAGCCCGCTCTGGAGCGAGCTCAGCGTGACGATCTCCCGGAGGTCGATGCCGATGCCCACCATCGTCTGCGCCACCTCGGGGCCGACGCCGGTGAGGATGACCTCCGCGCCGAGCAGCTTGACCGCCTGGGCCGCCCTGATCAGCGAGTCCGCGATCTCGGCGTCCACCACCGGCACGCCGGTGACGTCGAGGATGACCGTGGCCGCGCGCTGCGCCACCACCCCCTGGAGCAAGCGCTCCAGCAGCTGCTCGATGCGCACCCGGTCGAGCCGCCCGACGAGGGGCATCACCAGGATCCCCGCGTCGAGCGGGATGAGCGGCGTCGAGAGCTCCCGGATGGTCGCCTCCTGCGCGTCGATCATCTGCGCTTGAAGCGTCGCGCGCTCCGCCTCGGCCCGCCGGAGCTCGGTCACGTCGTACCCCTCGGCGATCAGGAGGACGCTCTGGCCCAGCGTGTCGAGGATCGGCTTCATCTTGAGGTCGAGCGTCGCCACGCGCCCGCCGGGCCCGTGGATCTGGACCTCGCACGACGACGGCTCGCCCGCCGCTGCCCGGCGGACGCACTCCCTGATCCGCTCCCCAGCGCTCGCTCCGCCGACCCAGAACGGCGCCTGCCAGAGCGGCCCGCCGCGCGCCTCGCCCGGCCGCGCCGCGGTGAAATCGGCCATCGTCCGGTTGCGCTCGATCAGGTCCCCCTGCGGGGTGAGCAGGCCGATGAACATCGAGGTCTCGTCGAAGATCGCCCGGAACTTCTGCTCGCTCTCGCGCAGCGCCTGCTCGCGCTTCAGCTGCTCCGTGAGGGGGCGCGAGAAGGCCGAGAAGAACTGCTCATCACCGCTCTGGACGAGGTGAGAGCTCACCTCGACGTCGATCAGGTGGCCGTCCTTGTGGCGGTGCCTCGCGAGGAAGCGGAGCGACCCCTTGGCCTTGATCTCCTCGATGACCATGACGACCTCGTGCGGCGGCCGCTGGTCGATCTGGCCGATGTTCATCGTCAGGAGCTCGCTCCGGTCGTAACCCACGATGCCGGCGAAGGATGGATTGCAGTCGAGGATCTCGCCGTTCATCCCGACGACGTGGAACCCCTCGCCGGCCGCCTGCAGGATCAGCCGCGTCCGCTCCTCCCGGCGCCCCAGCTGCTCATGGAGCCTGTCGATCTCCTTGCGCAATCCGGCGTTCTCCACCCGGAGCCGCTCGATGCTGTCCTGATCCGTCTCCACGTTCGCTCTTCCTTCCATCCTTCCGGCCGCCCCCTCCCACCCGCCGAGGAGCCGCTCGCCCCTCCCGCGCGTCTCCAGCGAGCAAGGAAGATAGCCGATCCCGGCGTCACGCCGCGCGCTCGTCGGTCGGCTGTCCGGGCGCGTGGGGCGCGCTCGACCAGAGCGGACGAGCTCGGCGCGCCGCCGCGCGAGTCGTGGCGCGTCGTCGCGGCGTTGCGCCCATGACATCAGCGCGCGACGCGCCTGCGCGATACGAGCGCTCGCCCTCGACCTCAGGCCCTCGGCCGGCGCCGGAGCGCGAACGTGTGATGACCTTCCTTGCCCGTGACGCCCACGATGAGCCTCTCCCCGGGGCGCGCTCCCGCCCGGGCGCGGGCGCCGTCGCGCTGAGGTGGCTCGGGGTCGCCGTCGCGGCGGCGGCGCTCTGGAGCACGCTGCGCGGCGCGGATCTCCCGAGCGTCGCGGCGCTCATCGCCTCCGTGTCCGCGCCGATGATGGCGCTCGCCCTCGTCCCCAACCTCGTCGCGCGGCTCTTCCAGGCCGAAGCGAGCCGGCGCGTCTTCGACACGCGCACGCGCGACCCCGCGTCCGGCCGCCACGCGCCGTTCTCCCGGTATCTCGCGCTCACGCTGTCGACCGAGGCGCTCACGATGAGCGTCCCCGCCGGCGCTGCCCTCTCCGAGTCGGTCACGTTCTATCTGCTGCACCGGTGGTGCGGGATCCCGGGGCCGCAGGGCGTCGCCGGCATCGCGGCGCGCAGGGCGCTCATCGTCCTCGCGAACGCGGCGTATGTCGCGATCGCCCTCGCGCTCGGCTTTCGCCACCTGGAGCGCGCCTCGCGCCCCCTGATCGGCGGGCCGGGGCTCCCGTGGCTGGTGGTCCTCTCGGGGCTCGGCCTGCTCGCCGTGGCGCTCGCGCTCGGGGGCGCGCTCCTCTCGGGCACGGTCGCGTCGCGGGTCTTCGCGTGGCTGAAGCGCCTGCCCGGCCAGCGCGTGAAGGCCTCTATCGACGCGAGGGCCGCGGCCTTCTCCGCGACCGACCGACACGCGGCCGCGCTCGGGGAGCGTCGCGCTGCGCTCGCCGCGGCGGCGCTGCTGCTGCTCGGGATGTGGCTCGCCGAGGGGGCGGAGACGTACTTCTTCCTCCGGCTCCTCGGGGTCGACGTCTCGCTCTCCGAGGTCCTCTCGTTCGAGGTCGTCCTCGCGCTGCTCCGCGCCGCCGCCTTCATCGTGCCTGCCGGGCTCGGCGTGCAGGACGCCGGCTATGTCGCCTTCCTGACCGCGCTCGGCGTGCCCGCCGCCGCCACGGTGGGCGCCGCCTTCGTCCTCGTCAAGCGCGCCAAGGAGCTCGTGTGGATAGCGCTCGGCCTGCTCGTGTTCTTCGGCGGCCGGGCGGCCTTCCGCCCGGCGCCCGCCCCCATGGCGGGGAGCGAGGCGACGAGAGGACGAGACGGTGTGGTGACGAGATGACGAGGCCGTCGCGACGCCGCAAGACCACCACATGTGGCGCGCAGCGAGGCAATTTGTCACACGTCCGGCGTCCGCCCTCCGCCTGAATTCCGGGGGATTTTGGCCCAGGTGAAGGCGCTCGCCAGCGGCCACAGCCTGGGCACGCTTGCTGCCGTCGAGGTCGGTCATGTCGACCGAGCGCGAGGTGCGCGACGCAACAAAGACAAGAACCCGCACAGTCCGGCCAGAGGTGGCGCCCTACGTTGTAGGAATCGGCGCTTCGGCGGGGGGGCTCGAGGCGCTCGAGCACTTCTTCGCGAACATCCCGAAGGAGAGCGGGATGGCCTTCGTCGTGGTCCAGCACCTGTCGCCGGACTTCAAGAGCCTGATGGACGAGATCCTCGGGCGCCGCACCGAGCTGCCCATTCACCTCGTCGAGGACGGCATGGTGGTCGAGCCCGACCACGTCTATCTGATCCCGCCGAAGAAGGAGATGATCATCTCCGGAGGCCGCCTCCTCCTCAGCGAGAGGGATCGCGACCAGGAGCTCGCGCTGCCCATCGACGTGTTCTTTCGATCCCTCGCGCAGGACTGCGGCCCGCGGGCGATCGCCGTGGTCCTCTCCGGGGGCGGCAGCGACGGCTCGCGGGGGATCCGCGCGGTCCACGAGGCGGGCGGGCTGGTCGTCGTGCAGGACGTCGACAGCGCGCAGTTCGATGGGATGCCGAAGACCGCGCGAGACGCCGGTGTGGCCGATTGCGTCCTGCCTCCCCAGGACATGCCGCGCGTCCTCCTCGATCACGTGAGGTCCAAGGGGCGCCGGCCGGAGCGGGACGCGGTCGGCGTCGATCAGGGGATGAGCGCGGTCTACAGGATGCTCGAAGAGCAGTTCGGCATCGACTTCACGCACTACAAACCGAGCACCGTCACACGGCGCATCGAGCGGCGGATCCAGCTCGCGCATACGGACGATATCGAACAGTACGTCAAGCGCCTGAAGAGCAAGTCGAGCGAGCTCGACGTGCTCTACCGTGATCTCCTCATCGGCGTGACGCGCTTCTTCCGGAACGAGGAAGCGTTCGGCATCCTCGAGCGCTCGGTGCTCCCCGATCTCCTGCGCGCGGGGCCGCGGGACGCCCCGTTCCGCGTGTGGGTCGCCGGCTGCGCGACGGGCGAAGAGGTCTATTCGCTCGCCATCCTCCTCCACGAGCTGACGTCCGTGGGCGGCCACCGCCCGTTCAAGGTCTTCGCGACCGACGTGCACCATGGATCGCTCGAGGTCGCGACGCGCGGGCTCTACGAGGAAGAGGCGGTGGTGAACGTCTCGCCCGAGCGGCTCGAGCGGTATTTCATCCGGCGCGGACGCAGCTACCAGGTTGTCCCGGATCTCCGCCAGGCGGTGGTCTTCGCGCACCACAACGTGATCAAGGACGCGCCGTTCACGCGCGTCGACTTCATCAGCTGCCGCAACATGCTCATCTACCTTCAGCCGGCCGTGCAGCAGAAGGTCCTGAGCCTCTTTCACTTCGCGCTCAACCGCGGGGGCGTGGTTCTCCTCGGGCCCAGCGAGACGCCGGGGCACCTCGCGCACGACTTCGAGATCGTCGACAAGCAATGGCGGATCTACCGGAAGTACAGCGACCGGCGGATGCAGGTCGAGCCCCGCTTTCAGCCGGCATCGCCGAAGGCCCGGAGCGCCTCGCGCTCGGGGATCACCGCGCCCGTCGCGCGCCACCCGGCGTCGCACCTGCTCGGGACCTACGACGCGCTGCTCGACGAGTTCATGCCTCCGAGCCTCCTCGTCAACGAGACCGGGGAGCTCGTCCACGCGTTCGGCGGCGCGAGCCGGTTCCTCAAGGTCAAGGATGGCAGACAGGGGCTCGACGCCTTCGAGATGCTGGACTGCGAGCTCAAGACGGTGCTGACGGGGGGCCTCCGGCGCGTCGTCAAGGAGCGCACGGCGATCGTGTTCAAGGGGGTGCAAGCGGAGGGCGGCACCTACAAGATCACGATGCGCCGGGTCGAGAGCCGGCGCGGCACCTTACCCCACGTCCTCATCACGTTCGACGCGATCGACGCGATCGACGGGGCGCCGCGGCGGGCGGCGATGCCGGAGATCGAGATCGACCTCGACGACGTATCGCGCGAGCAGCTCGGCGCGCTCGAGGCGGAGCTCGGGCACACGAAGCAGACCTTGGAGGCGATGACCGAGCAGCTCGAGGCGAGCAACGAAGAGCTGCAGGCGGCGAACGAGGAGCTGCTCGCCTCCAACGAGGAGCTCCAGAGCACGAACGAGGAGCTCCAGAGCGTCAACGAGGAGCTCTACTCGGTGAACGCGGAGTACCAGCGGAAGATCGCCGATCTCACCGAGCTCGGAAACGACATGGAGAACCTCCTGTCGAGCACGGACATTGGCACGATCTTCCTCGACAGGGAGCTCAAGATCAGGAAATTCACGCCGCAGATCGCGGAGAGCTTCAACCTGCTCTTGCAGGACGTCGGCAGGCCGATCGAGACGTTCACGTACGCGGTCGACCACCCGGAGCTCAACGCCGATCTCAAGCGCGTGCTCGCGACGGGGGAGCGCGTGGAGCGCGAGCTGCGCGACCGGCATGCTCGCTCGTTCTTTCTTCGCATCCTCCCCTACCGTGCCAAGGGCACCATCGCCGGGGTCGTGCTCACGCTCATCGACGTGAGCGGCCTGAAGGCGGCGGAGGACGCGCTCTTCCACGAGCGCTATCTCCTGAATAGCCTGCTCCGCAGCGTGCCCGACGCGATTTACTTCAAGGACGCGCGCGGCCGGTTCATTCGCACGAACAACGCCATGGCGGAGCGCCTCGGCCTCTCCGATCCAGGCGAAGCAGCGGGCAAGACCGGCTTCGAGCTGCCTGGGTACGAGGCGGCGCTCGCCGTTCACCAGCAGGACGAGGTGGTGCTGCGGACCGGCGAGGCGCAGCATTACAAGCTCGAGAAGCGCGTGCGGCACGATGGCGTCGTGGAGTGGGACCTCGTCACGCGGCTCCCGCTCATCGATGCGGCGCGCCACATCGTGGGTATCATCGGGATCTTCCGGAGCGTCACCGCGCAAAAGCGATCGGAGGAGCAGATCAAGGACGCCGTGCGCAGGCGCGACGAGTTCCTCGCCATGCTGTCGCACGAGCTCCGCAACCCCCTTGGCGCGATCGTCCACGCCACGGCGCTGCTCAAGGAAGACTGCGCCGCGTCGGACGGCGCGTCCGGGATCGACGAGAAGGTCGTCCAGATCCTCGAGCGCCAGTCCGCGCAGATGGCGCGCCTGCTCGACGATCTGCTGGAGGCGAGCCGCGTCACGCAGAACAAGATCGAGCTTCGAAGGCGCGTGCTCGACCTCGGCACGGTGGTGAAGGACGCCGCCGACGCGGTCAAGAACCTCATGGACACGCGCGGCGTCGATTTCTCGGTCGTCGTCGATCCCGAGCCGATCTGGGTCGAGGGCGACCCCGCGCGGCTCCAGCAGGTTCACGTGAACCTGCTCAACAACGCTGCGAAGTACACCTCGCGAGGGGGTCATGTCACCCTGGAGGCCAAGCGCGTGGACGGACACGCGGTGGTCCGCGTGAAGGACGACGGCGTCGGGATCCCGAAGGAGATGCTCGACACGGTGTTCGAGCTCTTCGTGCAATCGAGCCGCACCCTGGACCGATCGGCGGGAGGGCTCGGCGTCGGGCTCACCCTCGTCCGAGGCCTCGTTGAAAAGCACGGCGGCACCGTGAGCGCGCGGAGCGACGGGGAGGGCAAGGGGTGCGAGTTCGAGGTGCGGCTGCCGATCTCCGAGCCGTCATCCGAGCAGGAGGCGGCGCGCGGCTCGCTCCTCGCGAACATCCCCAGGAGATCGCGGGTCGTGGTCGTGGAGGACAACGACGACGGCCGCGAGGCGCTCTGCGCGCTCCTGGCGCGCGCCGGGTTCGAGTGTCATTCGGCGTCTCACGGGATCTCGGGGATCGCGCTCATGGACCAGGTGCTCCCGCACGTGGCCATCGTGGACATCGGGCTGCCGGGGATCGACGGCCTCGAGTTCGCGCGCCGCGTCCGAGAGAAACCCCAGCACAAGAACGTCTATCTGATCGCGCTCACCGGCTACGGGCAGCAGGGCGACCGCGAGAGGGCGCGTGAAGCCGGGTTCGACGAGCACCTCGTGAAGCCCGTCGATCTCGCCACGCTCAGGCGGCTGCTCGCCGAAGGCGAGCCGGTGACGGGCGAGAGCAGCGCCTGAAGGGCTCGCCCGGCCGGCCCTTCCTGAGCGCCGTGCCTCCTCGCCCAGCGAACCAGCTCGCTTCGCCTGCGCGCTTCGGTCTGCGCTGGGGATCAGGCGCCGCCGGCGCGGCTCGACGGTCGCGCTGGCCGGCGCCGGCGGGCCGTCAGAGGCACTCGACGAGGCCGTCGTAGAGCGATCGGTCCGTTCCGGGGAGCTCCGCGTCGATCGCCCGACCTGCCGGCGCCGAGAGCGCCTCGACGAGGTCGGTCACGGCCGTGTCCGGCGCGACGGGCATCTCGCAGAGGAAGATCCTCGCGTCGACCTCGACGTCGCCCGTGGAAGCCACGATCTCCTCGTTGCTCGCGGCGAGCACCCACACACAGCGGCCTATCGTCCCGGCGTGCTCCTCGACGGAGCAACGGAATCGAAGCGGCTCGTAGTTGCTGAAATCGCCTTCGCAGAACGTGTCGCCGCACACGATATCGAAGTCGTCGTTCAGCTCGCGGAGCATCTCGTACCAGGCGTCGATCTCGGCCGAGCTCGTGAAGTACGACGCGGCGTCGACGAAGCTCTTCGCGCCCGTCGAGCCGGCCGTAGCCGCTGCGCCGTCGTGCTGCGGTGGGGTGCTCTCCGGCGGCTCCGGGGCGGCGCCTTGCGCGGCGGAGCAGGCGAGCGCGAGGACAGGGAGAAGCATGGACATGGCATGATGAACCGACATGGGTGCCTCCATCCGAGCGCGGCGCGTGACGCCGGCTCGGGCCAACACGCCGCTTCCGGGCCTCGCGCCGTCCCGCAACGGCGGGGACCAGCGCGAGGTCGGATCTCGCGGCGTTTCAATGGGCGCTTATTGCGAACGGTATGCCGCGGCCTTTTTGCGGGACTTTTGGCTTTCTCCGCGCTCCGGGACCTGGCGGCCGCCACCCGCGCCGCCAGTTTCGCCAGCTCGGGGCCGTCGCGCGCGGCGCTCGGATCAGGGGAAGGTCAGGATCTCCACCCAGTGGGGACCTCGGCCCACCGGGTACGACGTCGAGGAGGTGAGCCGGCCGCTTGCGCGGTCGATCGCGTGCACGCGCGCCGCATGCGAGAGCTGCCCGGCGGCGACGAGCCAGCGGCCGCCGGGGTCGATCTGGAAGCCGCGCGGCTGCCGTTCCGTGGCCGCGTGTCGGGGCCGCGGCGACGCGCGCCGTCGGGCAGGCCCCCGACCTCACAGCGGAAACCCCATGGACGAATCGTGCGAGGACCGGCACGATACCTCGCCATGGGACGAAAGAAGGCGCATGCTGCGGCGATGAGCCGCTCCCCGCGGGCGTGATGGTCTGTCCCGGCGCATGGGCGCGGAGGTGCAAGGTCCGATGCTGAAATGGCTGCTCGTCGGGCTCGTGGTGTTCCTGATTTACCGGTTCGCGATGAAGCGGCCGCGTTACGATCGGCTGTTCTCGCCGGACCACCTGATCGAGCTCTCGCGCGGGCTCGGCCGCGCCAAGGACACCGCGCTCAAGCGCCCCGGCGGGGGCCCGCCCGCGGACCCGTTCGCCGAGGGCAACGCGTTCATCACGTCCGCCGACATCGCCGTGGTGTATACCGTCGCCGAGGCCGGCGAGGCCGGACGAGAGCACCACGTCTCGCTCTCGTTTCGCGGCGGCGCTCTCGCGCGCGCCGCCGCGGGATTCCTTGCCGCGGCGCTCTGTCGATTGCTCGGCCTCGGGGAGACGCAGCGCGTGCTCGCGGTCTCGAACAGCGGCGTCTACCACCTGATCTTCCAGGTCCCCGCCGCGGACGAGGCACGATTCGCAGCGCGATCCGTCCCGAAGCTCGACGACGCGTCTGCGCGGAGGCTCGTCGGCGTGGCCATGGAGGATCGGGGTCCGCTGCTCGCGCGCCTCGGCAAGCTCGACGTCAAGGTCCCGAAATGATGTTGTTGCGCCGCCTCGTGATCAGCTGGAGATCGGGGGCGCGGCGCTCTCCGATCTCCCCGCCGCGCGCCGGTTGGCCGCGCCGTCAATTGCCGTCGGATTGACCCCACGAAAACCCCTGGGCCTCGATCGCGTCGAGCAGCGGCGCGGTGGCGGGCATCGAGGATCTCCTCAGAAGACGCTATTTGCAGTCGACGAACACGACGTCGTAGGCGATGCTCGCCGAGATTCCGGAGACGCTCACGGAGTAGGTGTTGCCGGCTTCAGGGTCCCAGCCGTCCGGCACGATGCGGATGGCGTTCGTTGAGCCGTAGCGCCCCTGGAGCGGCTCCACGTCGACGGCCAGAGGGGCTCCGCCGCTCGTGATCGTAACCTCGGCGCCCTCGAGCTCGATGTCCTCGCTCTGGATCGACCAGCCGGTGTCGCTGAGTGAGCTCCAGCGGTCGGCATACGCCTGCATCGGGAACACCCCGGGCGGAGGCCAGGCCGTCCACTCCTTGCCGGCGCGCCCCGTCCCTCCGATGTTCTGCATGCAGGAGGCGCCGTTCTTGCCGGTCGAGCCGAGGCCGATCGGGCCGAGATCGTTCGCAAGGATGATGCGCCGGTGGCCGAAGGTCGTCTCGTTTCCGGGGTCGATCAAATAACCCTGAACGCTCGCGACGCCGGGGCCACTCGAGATGTTGCTCGTCCTCGCGCCGTCCGCGCCTGCTTTCGAGTAGCACTTCCAGCTCTCCGGCGGCTCGTGCGAGAGGTCATTGTTCGCGTCCATCATGAGCGCGCAGGCCTGGGCCTGCACGTCGCGGGTGGGCTCGGTCACGACCGGGGGCAGGTCCGCCAGCCAGCGGTACAGGTTGAAGAGCCGGAGCGCGTTCGCTCGACCGTCGGCGGAGATGTCTCCCGGGTCGCACTCGGGATCCAGCGAGCCGCTCCACGTGCCCTCGCTCATGTCGGCGGTGTCGGCGTTGAAGCGCGCGCAGGTGCCCTCCGGCGAGCGATCGCCCGTCTCGGGTGTCGACCCTCCCGAACCCCCCGCTGCCGTGCCTGCCGAGCCACCGCCGCCTGCTCCTGTGCCGACCGCGGACGAACCTCCCGTAGAGCTGCCGCCAGCTCCTCCGGTGCTCGAGGCGTCCAAGCCTG
Source organism: Sorangium sp. So ce281 (assembly GCF_051527395.1). Classification (NCBI taxonomy): domain Bacteria; kingdom Pseudomonadati; phylum Myxococcota; order Polyangiales; family Polyangiaceae; genus Sorangium; species Sorangium sp. So ce281. Next base: position 5,530,305 of record NZ_CP150322.1, on the reverse strand, counting down.
AACCCCCGCCGCCGCTGCTCGCGGCCGCTCCACCCGTCCCGCCCGACCCGCCGGCAGGCGGCGAGCCGCCCGACGAACCTGACGCGCCAGGATCGGCATCTTCGCTGCTGCAGGACGCGGCGGCCGTGAGGAGGAGCGCCGCCGATGCGACGAGCCGAAAGCGAGTGAAAGCCGTCTTCATGATGGAAGGAAATCCAAACGCTTCGGAAACGTCAAGCCCCGAGGGCACGTTCCTCCAGATCGGCGCAGGCACGGATCACACCTGCGGACTGAGCACGGATGGCGCGGCCAATTGCCAAGGGAAGCTCGAATGCGGAAAATCTACGGATCCCGAGGGCCCCTTCGCCGCGATCAGCGTGGGTGTCACGTTCAACCGCGGGCTGAAGATGGATCGAAAGGTGTACTGCTGGGGGGATAACGACTCCCGCCAGCTCTGGCTGCCGCTGGCACCTTGGACCGAGCGCCTCGCCGGCGCTGCACGCTCACGCAGCAGAGCGGCGACGGCGGCGGACCACCGCGCCAAGCCCTGCCACGAGCAATCCGACGAGCGCGCCGCCGGGCAGCTGACCACTGGAGGCCACGCTGAAGCTGCACCCGCCGTCGTCCGACGCGCTGTCGCCGCCTGTCGTGGTCGGATCGCTGTCTCCGGAAGCGGTGCTTCCACCCGCGTTGCTCGTCGAGCCGCCCGTGGTGGCTCCGCCGGTGCCTTGCGCCGCGCCTCCGGTGGTCGCTCCGTTACCGGCGCCGCTGGTTGCGCTGCCACCTTCGCCGCCAGCGCCGCTGGCCGCGCTGCCGCCTGCGCCTGAGGCGCTGCCGTTTGCAGCGCCACCTCCGCCCGATGCGTCGCTGCCTCCGGTTCCATCACCGCCGCCCGCGCCTTCGCCCGTGGACGGAGGGTCCATATCCAGCCCGAAGAAGCGCACGGCGTCGCCCCACAAGCCTCGCCCGGAGAGATCGTGCGGGGCGCCTTGCGCGTAGTTCGACTCGAGGACGAGCGTTCCCGCAGCATTCGTGAAGGAGGCCCGATTCCAGGTATCCTGGGAACCCTTGAAGGTGCTCGTCTTGCTGTCGGAGTGACCCAGACCCAAGACGTCCGACCACTGGCTGACCTCGGCAGCGAAGTTCGGCTCGTAGTTGAGGGTGGTGTCAGCCGTTCCGTGCCAGAGCTGCACCCGAGGCCGCGCGCCCGTGAAGTTCGGGCTCGCCTTGCGCACGATGTCACCCCACTGGGCAGCGGTCCTGTTGCCAGGGGTCGTCCAGCCATAGGCGTTGCCTCCGGTCCAGGCGCCGGCGGGAACACCAGCCAGCACCGAACCCCCGGCGAACACGTCGGGGTAGGCCGCGAGGAGCGCATTCGTCATGCAAGCGCCGGAGGAGGCCCCCGCAGCGAAGACCCGGGTCGGATCGGCGTGGTGCTGTGTGACGGCGTACTGGACCATCTTGGTGATGGCCTCTCGCTCACCGCTGCGCGCGGGCGTTGCGTCAAAGCAGTTGCCGCCTGCTTGCGGAGTGATGATGAGGAAGCCGTGCTGATCCGCCAGACCCTGGAACCAGCCATGAGCGTTTCCTGCATTCCCGCTGCAGTAGTGCAGCGAGACCACGATCCCCGGCGAAGCGTCGACCTTGTCCGGGACGTAGAGGTCCATGGGCGTGTTCCCGCCGTAGTTGACCCGGGTCTGCCACGAAGCCGCCAATGACGGCGAGATCGCGAGCAACACGGTTGCGAGGGAAGCGGCGGCGGGCGCGACGAATCGAAGGGTGGTGGTCATTGGCTACCTCGCTATCGCTATATCAATGACAGTCGACGAGTAGAACAGAAATCGCGACTCGCCGAGGTGCGTAGTCGAGGAAAGCCCGATCGCTGGGCGAGGAGGTGTGTCGTTTCGTAACAATCCGTGGGGGTGTGGCGTTTCGTAACAATCGGTGGAAGGAATGGAAGGGCCCGTCAGCGCCGCGGCCATCGCTGAAGATTCGGTTGTCGTCGCTCTGCTCCCGGCGGGTCGCGACGAGTCAGGCAGGAGCGATCGCGACAGGACAGGATAGGCCAATCCATGGCAGCGCTGCCCGGCTGAGGCCGGCGCAGCGGAAAATTGCATGAGCCTCTGACCGTGACGTGGCATAGTGGATGCCCTTCTTCCGCCCTGGCATGCCATGTCGAGCCCTGACGAGACCACGATTGCCCCCGGGGATGTCCTCCTCGGCAAGTATCGCGTGGAGAGCGTCCTCGGACGGGGCGCCATGGGGCTCGTCGTCGCTGCGCGCCACCTCGCCCTCGACGAGCGCGTCGCGATCAAGGTGCTGTTGCCGAAGTACGTGCGGGATCCGGAGATCCTCCAGCGCTTTCTGAGGGAGGGGCGCGCCGCCGTGCGCGTCCGCAGCCAGCACGTCGTGCGCGTCGCCGACGTCGGCACGCTCGAGAGCGGCGCGCCGTACATGGTGATGGAACACCTCGAGGGGAGGGACCTCGCCGCCGTGCTCGCCGAGAGCGGGCGCCTCGCGGTGCCCGTGGCCGTCGAGCTGGTGCTCCAGGTCTGCGAGGCGCTCGCGGAGGCGCACGCGCAAGGCATCGTCCACCGGGACGTGAAGCCGAGCAACCTGTTCGTCACGCGGAACGCGGACGGCTCGCCGTGCGTCAAGGTGCTCGACTTCGGGATCTCCAAGATGACGCACGCGGAGGACCACGCGTTGACGCGGGTGGGGGGAGTGCTCGGCTCGCCCCTCTACATGTCCCCCGAGCAGCTCCGCTCCTCGAGCGACGTCGACGGCCGCGCGGACATCTATTCGCTGGGCGTCGTCCTCTTCGAGCTGCTCACGGGGCGAACGCCGTTCTTCGCGCGCGAGCTCGCGCAGCTGGTCTACCTGGTCACGCAGGGCGAGCCGCAGCGGCCGCGCGCCCTCCGCCCGGAGCTCCCGGAGCCGCTGGAGCAGGTGATCCTCGCGGCGATCGCGCGCGATCGCGATCGCCGGTTCCCGACCGTCGCGGATCTCGCGCTCGCGCTGGTGCCGTTCGCGCCGCCGCACGCGCGCGCGGCGGCCGAGCGCCTGTTCGGCGCGCTGCGCGGCGCGCTCCCGGCCGGGGCGCTGCCGCCCGGCGCTGCTCGCACGGCCACGGCGATCACCGCGGCCGGGGCGACGCTCCCCGCGTCGACCGTGCCCCTCGGCGGGGGAGCGCTCACCATGGCGCCGCTCGGTACGACGAACCGCAAGCCAGCGTCGCGCGAGAAGCGCGCCGCCGCGCTCGGGCTCGGCCTTGCGCTCGTGAGCGGCGGCCTGCTCCTCTGGCGCCTGTCGGACCGGGCCCCGAGCGACATCGAGCGCGAGACGGCGTCGCCGGCGGGCCCTCGGGGCGCGGTCCCGGAGCCGCGCGCCGCGCAGCCGAGCGCCGGGCCGGACGCGGCCGTCGAGCCGGCCGCCAGCGCCGTGCCGCCGCCCGGCGCCGCTCCCGGCGCGTCGGCCGTGGGGCCGCCGCCCGGGGCGCGTGCCGCCGCCCCCGGCGCCCCCGCCGCGCAGAAGCCCGCGAGGCCGGGCGGCTCGGCGCAGCCGGCGAAGCGCGGCGCGCCGCCGGGGAAGCGGCCCTCCAGCGCCGACCCGTTCTCGCGCGACGTCTTCTGATTCCAACGCAGAGAGCCCCGAGGGCTCGCGTCCGCCATCGCGCATCGTGCGGTGAGCACCGCTGTTTCGTGTCGAGCCCCCCGAGGGCCCCTCTCCCTCTCCGCCCTTTCCCGCGCCTTTTCCCCCCGGGTCGGGGGAGAGCTCTGGAATCGCCACGTCCAGCGGAGCGAGCTCCCCGAGGCCGAGCTCAGAGAACGTGCGCGCAGCACGCCTGTACCGCTGAATCATAATTGAATTCGTATGCCCGGTTCGGTCGCCGATCCATGTCTCGGAGCGGCCGTTGGCCAGGTTCACGGTGATCATCGTCGACCGGAGATCGTGCACGCGGATCGGCTGTCGGGCGTCGCTGCGTTCGAAGAGTTCGCGAGACCTAGGCGGAACCACTCGCCCTGGCACGGCAAGACGCGGCGGCGGGTGGCAGGCCACCGTGAGGGCGAGCCCTCCGCCAGGTGACGGCCGGCTCCGCCATCGCCGGCCCCGGGCACCGCTTACGGATGCCCACGATCTTCTCTCACGAAATCGACACCCACCGGGCGGAAGCCCTGGTAGCCTTCGCGCGCTGCTCAGCCGGCTGGCGGCCGGCGGCGCCGTCGAGGCGGTCGCGCGGCGAAGGTCGTCGCTCGGACGCGATCTCCCGCTTGACACTGCACCGTCGCCTCGCGCGCGTGCGCGCGTGCCACAGGTCGACCCGCCCGGCCAAGAAAGCGGACGACGTCCACGGGCGGCCGCTGGTAGCCTCCCGGCCATGCCGATCACCCCTCCCGACCCCGGATTCGTAGGCAGGCTGCTCCAGTTCTTCGCCCTCTTCGGCCTGGGGGCCGCCCTTTCTTGGCCCTCCTGGATGCGCCGCGTACCGTCGGCGCCGTGCTTGCCGCCTCGCCCGCCGAAGCCCTGACAGCGCGGCGCGAGGGCCCCGCCCGCGCGCCTGGCCCTGAGCACGACCTTTCCCACCGCCAGGCCCGGACAGCGCCATGATTCCGGCGCTGTGGGCCTTCTCCGTCGTCGTGACGGTGCTCGCCTGGATCGTCGCGCGGCATCGCCCCGAGCACCGCCCGATCGCGTGGCTCCTCGGGTACGGGCTCGCGACCGATGCCGTGCGGGAGATCATCGGCGCCAGGGTGCTCCGGCCCGCGCGCGTCGAGCTCGCCGGCGCGCCGTTCACCGGCTGGGTTCGGGTCGCCTTCCACCTCGAGTCAGCCCTCTTCGTCGGCTGGATGGCCGGGGTGGCGGCGCTCGCCGTGTGGATCTTCGGCCGGCGGCGCCCGTGGGGTGTGCTCATCGCGTGGGCGGTCGCCGTGGCCGTTCTCGCCATCGGGTATCCGGCGCTCCGCGGCGCGCTGCTCGCGAAGGTCTACACCGCCTGTGAGCTCGCGGCGCTCTGCGTGTCGGTCGGGTTCCTCCTTCGATGGTACTTCGGACGCGAGCCCGCGCAGTCTCACCACTTCGTCGGCGGCCTCATCGTCGTTGCTGAGCTGACGATGCTCGCCGGCCCGTACCGGGTGGGCATCTTCGGAGCGTGGGATCTCGCGCGCTCGATCCTCTTCGCGCTTTACCTCGCCCTCACTCCAACACAGGGAGTCCTCGCTTGGCGCCGGACTTCGTAGCGCTCACGCTCTGGCACTTCGTCTTCTTCGCGATCGCGGTCGTCTACCGCAAGCATCGCGAGCTCGCAGCGAAGCGGCTCACCCCGGCGGAGCTCCTCGGGCAGGTGCGGCTCGTGCGCGCCGCCATCGCGCGCGGCCTTCGCGGTACCCAGGCGACACGCGAGGACGTCAATGACCTCTCGCAAGACGTGATGCTCGCCGCATGGCAAGCCAGCGAGGAGGGTCGCTATCGCCCCGACCCGGATATGGAGCCCGCGCGGGCGCTCGCCGTCTGGATGCGGACGCTGGCCTATCATCGCGTCAGGCATCACCTGGCGTCCGCCCGCGTGCGACGCGAGGAGGTCGTTGCGGAGCCGCCGCGCGCCGTGCACGAGACGCCGAACCCTGATGAGGCGCTCGAGCGCCAGGAGCAGCGCCTCGCGTTCCTCGAGGCCTTGCACCAGCTGCCAGAGCACGAGGCTGACGTCATCATCTCCCACGACATCTTCGAGACGCTGATGGAGGATGTTGCCGAGCAGCAGGACGCGCCGGTCAGCACGGCCTACAAGTGGCGCGCTCGCGGGATCGCAGCGCTGACTCGGGCGCTTCGCCCGCGGCGAGGGTGAAGACCGCCGCTGCGTCGTGCTAGCTTCGCCGCATGCTCCTCCCGCCCCAGGACGCAGAGATCGTCGATCCGCCGTTCCCCCGCGTGACCGCGAGCGTCGAACTGCCGGATTCCGGCGTCGCCTGGATCGTCGATCCGCCGAACCCCAACGTCACCGCGTTCACCAGCCCTCCGAACCCCGGCGTCGAAATGACCGTCTCCGATCCGCGCCCCGACGTCGCCAGCATCGAGCCGCCGGACCCGCACGCGCATGCGCTCGGGCTCGCGCTGGCGATCGCCGTCGTGGCCCTGCGTCGCTGAGCGCCCCGGCCGGCGCGTCGACCTGGCCCGCTCCTCGCCGCCTTGCCCCGCCGCCCGCCCGCAGGCAGGCTTCGTCCATGGGCCAGCCCGCCGGGAAGCAGCGCCGCGCGACGTACGCCGACCTCGAAGCCGTCCCGCCGAACAAGGTGGCGGAGCTCATCGGGGGCGTGCTCCACGTCATGCCCCGGCCGGCGCCGCGGCATTCCAGGGCGGAGAGCGCGCTGCAGGGGGAGCTCTTCGGCCCGTTCGACCGCGGCCGTGGCGGGCCCGGCGGCTGGACCCTCTTGGTCGAGCCCGAACTGCACTTCCCCGACCCGAACGCGGCTGGTGAGTTCGACGCGCTCGTGCCCGACCTCGCCGGCTGGCGTCGCGAGCGCATGCCCGAGCTGCCCGAGACGGCCTTCTTCCCGCTCGCTCCGGACTGGATCTGCGAAGTCCTGAGCCCGTCGACCGAGGACGTCGACCGGGACGAGAAGATGCCCATCTACGCGCGCGAGGGCGTGCGGCACGCGTGGCTCGTCGACCCGAACGCGCGGACGTTGGAGGTGTGCGTGCTCGGCGCGGATGGCCGCTGGGGGCCCGCGGTCGTCCACCGCGATGCCGCCCGCGTCCGCGCCGAGCCCTTCGAGGCCATCGAGCTCGATCGCTCGGTGCTCTGGGCGAAGTAGCGGAGGGGAGCCCGCCGGCTGTGACGACGAGCAGCGCCTCGAGGCCTACGGGTGGCGCGCCCGCGGGCTCGGACGCCAGGTATTTCATCGACAGGAAGCCTCGACTGCGACCTTCCGGCAAAGGTTGACGAGTCATGTCAAGAGTCCATTAGGTGCCAATCACCGACGTGCGCCGCTGCTGCACGTCCGGTTTCTGATACCTTCGCCGACACGATGACGCCGCCGCAGACGAAAAGCCGACCGAAGCGCGGGCGCGCCGCGCGTCTCTGCGCGATCGGCATCGGCCTGGCCGCGGCGATCGCCGGCGGGCGCGCGGCGAGGGCCGAGGACAAGGCGGGCGCCGTGGCGCTGTTCCGGGAGGCGGGAGCGCTCGTCGACGCTGGCCAGGCGTCGCGCGCCTGCCCCAAGTACGAGGAGAGCCTGCGCCTCTACGACAGCGTCAACACCCGCTATTTCCTCGCCGATTGCTACGAGCGCACCGGCAAGATGGCCTCCGCGTGGGCGCACTTCCTCGAGGTCGCCGCGCGGGTGCACGCGAGCGGCGACCGGGCGAAGGAGGCGAAGGCGCGTGAGCGCGCGGCGGCCGTCCAGCCGAAGGTCTCGCGCCTCTCGGTGGTCGTCGAGGCCGCGGGCACGCCGGGCCTCGAGGTGAAGCGCGACGGCACGCCGGTCGGCCCCGGCCAGTGGGGCGTGCCCATGCCGGTCGACGCGGGGACCCACGTGATCCAGGCCAGCGCGCCGGGCAAGCGGGCGTGGACGGCGCAGGTCGAGGTGAAGCCGGGCGGCGTGACCTCGACCCTCGTCGTGCGCGCGCTGGAGGACGACCCCGCGTCGAGCGACGCGGGCGGCGCGGGGGATGGCCGCCGCGCGATCGCGCTCGTCACGGCGGGCGCGGGGGTCGTCGCCGTCGGCGTCGGGGCGGCGCTCGGCCTCGCGGCGAAGTCGAGGTTCGACGAGTCGCGCCCGTTCTGCAACGGCGACCGCTGCGATCGGCGCGGCATGGACATCCGCGGCAGCGCCGTGGCGCGCGCGAACGTCGCGACCGTGGTCTTCGGCGTCGGCCTCGCGGCCGTCGCCGGCGGCGGCGTGCTGTGGCTCACCGCGAGGAGCTCGGCCCAGGGCGCGTCGCTGGCGATTTCGCCCGCGGTGGGCGGAGCGCTCGTGCAAGGCAGCTTCTGATGCGCTTCCTGGTGCTCACGGTCGCCCTCTGCGCGTCGGTGTCGCTGAGCGGATGCGGCCTCGTCCTCGGCATCTCGCCCGGCGAATACGACCCGGATCCGTTCGGCCTCGATGACGGCGCCGGGGGAGCCGGCGGCTCGGACGCGGGTGCGGGCGGCTCGGGCGGCTCGGACGCGGGGCCCGAGCTCCCTGCCTGCACCGCGCTCCTCGACGACCTGGAGGACGGCGACGGCGCGATCCTCCGGTGCAAGGACCGTGTCGGCAGCTGGTACACGTACAACGACGGCACCCGGGGCGGCGCGCAGACCCCTCTGCCCGGCCGCCCGTTCGTGCCGGTCTCGCCCGGGCACGACTCGAGCGAGTACGCCGCTCACGTCGCGGGGAGCGGCTTCCTCTCGAGGGGGGCCGGCATGGGGTTCGACCTGAACTTCGCCCCGGGGGGCGCGAAGCTCACCTACGACGCTTCTGCCTACTCGGGCCTGACCTTCTGGGCCAAGGCGGCGGCGCCGACGCACATCTACGTGAACTTCCCCGACCGCAACACCGATCGCGAGGGCGGCGTGTGTGAAGGCACCGGCTGCGGCGACCACTTCGGCGAGGGGATCGACATCACGACCGAGTGGGCGCAGTACACGGTCATGTTCGATATCCTCAGCACGGACGGCTGGGGCGTGCCTGCGCCCCCGGCGTTCGACGCTGCGCACGCCTACTCGATCGAGTTCCACACGGCGAAGTCGACCGTGTTCGACATGCTCGTGGACGACATCGCGTTCGTCCCGTGAGGTGATCCGACACGGCCGTATCCAGGTGTGTCATCGCGGCTAACCAGGCCTCCCGTCGCCAGGCGGTCGAGGCCTCAGGGCATGAAGCCCGCCCCTCACCATCGTGGAGGCTCGCGCGGGCCACAGAGGTGCAGGCGGGCGTCGCCGGCGTCGCGTCACATCGCGGTGATCGCGATGTTGTCGACGAGGACCGGATCGCCGGTCGAGACGCGGATCTGCAGGTTGTTGTCGTCCGACGGCGGGGTGAAGGCGAGGCCGCCGTTCTGCTGGTTGTTCGCCGAGATGCTGTAGATCTGCTGTCCGACGACGGGCGGCGACACGTCGAAATCGACGTCGCCATACGTGTCGCCCGGGTTCTCGCCGGCGGCGTTCGGCCAGCAGAAGAAGAGCACGCCGTCCGTGTCGTTGAACGTCTGCGCCATCGCGTCGCACGTGAAGCCCTCCGTGTCCGACACGGCCGTGCTGCCGTTCCGGTACGTGCGGAAGGTGATGGTCGTCGGCCCACCCCCGCAGTGGGCCGCGCTGAAGAAGACGTTCGGGCCGATCATCACGCCGTTGCAGTAGCCGCCCGGCGACGCCTCGGCGAACTGGCTCACCGCGACGTCCGGGTTCGCGGTGTAAAGGCAGGCGGCGTTGACGATCCGCTGGTTCGGGCTGAGCGTCATCTCGGCGGCGAGCGCGCTCTCGGCCTCTCCGACCGGCTCGTCGTCGAGCTCATCGACGCCGGCCGTCGCGGCGCAGCCGGTGGTGACAAGGATTCCGAGGAGCGGTGCGGTGCGGAAGAAGTGCTTCGACATGGTCGTCACCGTGGGCTCCTGCGCTCTCGCGCGGCGCCGCGGCGCTGGCTGGCTGACACGCAGCGACGCGCCTGGATCGCTGTGCGTTCGACGCCCGGCCAAGCAACCGATATGCCGCCCGCGAACCGTGGAATCCGCGTTGCTGTCGGCGAGTTTGTCGCGTGCCCGTCGCACCGCGACGCGCGGGTGTGGCCTGCGCGACCTCGGATTTTAACGCAAAGGCGCAAAGGCGCAAAGGCGCAAAGGCGCAAAAAAGCGGAGAGAATGACCGAGGAGGTTATTCCCAGTTCTTGCGCTGGGGATTCTCCCAAGGCGCCTTGCACAACACGCAATTATCGCCGAAGAAATGGCCCCGCGCGCCCATGTCGTTGTAGATCCAGTAGCGCATCCATGCGACGATCGCGGGCCGCTCTTCGCCGCCGCCGTCGCTCTCGATGTATTGATGAGGCGCGCCCGTCAGCGTTGCCAGGAATGTGGGCACTTCGGACATGTCGTAGGTGTCCTGCTGGAGGGGCATGCCGACAGTATCCCGGGTGCCAGTCGTCTGCAGCATCGTGCCGTGGAGGTCGGTCGAGGCCCTGTGGCCGTGGATCGAGACGACAGTGGCCACCGCCTCGTGACCGCCGAGTTGCACGGCCGAGGTGCCGCCGACCGAGAAGCCCATCGAGACCGCGTGATCGACGTAGAGCTTGCCCTGGTATTTGCCTGGCGCGTCGTTCTGCTCCAGGATCCAATTGAGACCATCCTCCATCTTCATGAGATTGCCTGCGTCGCCGGGGCCGCCACTGAGGACGGGGCACCCGACGACCACGAAACCGTGAGAAGCAAAGTTCGTCAGCATGGTCGTGTGCACCGCCACCTGCTGGCCGATGCCGGGGCCGAAAACGATCGGAGCGTGCAAGAAGCCGTCCACACCCAAGGGTTCGGGCCTAAACACCGTATAGGCTCCGTTCGGCCCCACGTTTCGCTCCACGGTCGTCGCGAACGGACCCTCGGCAGAGTAATCCGTGATGGGCGGGAGCGCCGAACCACCGGCTCCGCCGGCTCCAGCGCCGCCGTCACCTGCTCCGCCCGCGCCCGCGCCTGCTCCGCCCGCGCCCGCGCCTGCTCCGCCCATTCCACCGGCGCTGGTGTCGGCACCGCTGCTGGCCGCGCCACCCGACCCAGCGGTTCCGCCGGTCGACGCCCCGCTGGTGGTGGCTGACACGCTCGAACTGCCCGCACCGGCAGCTTGTGCCGCGCCGCCGTTGTCTTCGCCGCACGCCAGCAGCGCGACGCTCGAGAGCAAGCAGAAGACATTGAAGCGCCTGACGGTTTTCTTTTTGTTGTACATGAGGCCTCTCTGGTTACGTCACGCCAGCGCCAAGCGCCTGCTTCAGGCCGACGATGACGAAGTTGGCAGACAGGTGGTTGCCAGGCGTTCCGCCTTGGAACCGTTGCAACGCTCCCCTGCATGCTGCTCATCTGGAGCGAGAGCCGACCGTCAGGGTTAACGCGCATGAAGGAGAAGGGCCCGATGCGCATGACAGTCTATCCAGGGTTAAGCGGAAGAATATCCAGAAAGCCAATGTGAACGCTCACATTGCCGGCGTCAATCAAAAACCGCCGCGCGGCGATCCTCGATGATCCGATGGGTGCGCAGCGGTGGCCGGCCTCGTGAGATGCAGCGGCGCTCCGGGCCGTACGGCGGACGTGGCTTCGGTGGGTAGGGGGTCCAAACGCCTTTCGCTACTCTGCGGCGCCGCCCATCAGGAGGCCGGGTCGTCCGGGTCGCGGGTCCGGGATCGCGGCGAGGTCGGATCGGCGGGCAGGCCGAGGTGTTCCAGGATCTTCCTGGCGGTCGCCTTCTCGGTGATGGCGGCGATGGTGCGCGGCCCCGCGCCGACCGGACGATCGAAGGCGCCCAGCGCGGCCCCGACGAGGAGCGCGAGCGCCGCGGATCTCAGGTCAGGATCTCGACATACCCGTCCGTTCCATGCACGCGGATGCGCTGTCCATCCCGGATCAGCCTGGTCGCGTTGTCCACGCCGACGACGGCCGGTAAGCCGTATTCCCGGGCGATCACCGCGCCATGGGTCATCAGGCCCCCCACCTCGGTCACCAGGCCCTTGACGGACACGAACAAGGGCGTCCAGCTGGGATCGGTGAAGGGGGTGACCAGGATGTCCCCCGCCTCCAGCTCCGCGTCGGCCATGTCCAGGAGGACGCGGGCTCGTCCCTCGACGACGCCGGAGGAGACCGCCAGGCCGACGAGGGCCCCGGCGGGGAGATCGGCTCGTCTGTGCGCGCCTGTCACGATCTCCCCATCGGACGTGATGACGAGCGGCGGCGACAGCTTCTTGTGGAGCTCGTGTTCCGCTCTCCGCTGGCCGACGATCCGGTCGTCCAGCCGGTGGGAGCGCACGACCTCGCGGAGCTCGTCGAACGTGAGATAGTAGATGTCTTCGGCCTCGTGGATCACGCCGGCCTGCACGAGCCGCTCGGCTTCCTGCAGCAAGGCCTGCTTGTAAATGAAGTAGCGATTGACGAGGCCGTACTTCGGATACTCGCGATAGCCGATGAAGCTCCGGAGCCGGTCGATCATCCGCTGGGCCTCGCCGGCCTTCTGCTCCCCGTCCGGCAGCTGCCTCAACCGCTCGAGCAGCGCTCGCGCCCGCTGCGAGGCCTCCTGCCGCCCCTGCTCGAACCTCCGCGCGCCGGCGCGAGGCTCGAAATTCTTGATGTTGCTCAGGATCAAGGGGACCAGGGTCGCCGGCTCCTCGCTCCAGCGGGCCCTCGTGACGTCGATCTCCCCCACGCATCGCATACCGTATTTGTCGAGGTAAGCCCGGATGGCGTCCCGGGCTTCCTTGCCGCCGTCGAGCGCGACCAGCTCCTCCAGGAAGCCATCGTGCTTCACGCTCTGCAGATAAGCGACCACGTCCGGATAAGGACGGATCACGTCGGCGACATCCAGCAACGCCAGGCCCATCTCCGACGTGATGTTGTTCGACACGGACTGGGAGAGCGTGTCCGCGACGCTCTTCTCGCCGAGCCACTCCATCATCTTCTCGTTGATCCACGAGGTGGCGTTCATGCCCGCCATGATCGCGCCCATGCTCCGCGGACCGAACATGGACTTGCTCAGCCCCTCGATGTCCTCCCGGATGAAGTCGAGCAACGCCGTTCCGGCCCTGGTCCGGATGTCGCGCTTCAGCTCCGCGAGCGAGGCCTGGGTGCGCTCGATCAGCTCCGCGACGAGCGCCGGGTCGTCCTCGGCCTGCGCGTCGAAGCGCCCGGGCGCCTGCTTGCCCTGCCCGGGGCGCGGGGCCGTCGGATCGTCGGGCAACGGCTCGATGAAGTCTCCCCGCTCGATGATCGTCGAGAGGGCGTCCTTGAGGAGCGGATGGGAGCGCCCCAGGAGCGCCAGGAGGGCGTCCCGGCTGGCCGGTGAGGCCAGCTGCTTCGTGGGATCGACGAACAACCTGCCGCCCGCCGCGAGCATGCGGCCGCCAGAGGTCAGCTGGAACAACGACAGCCCAAGGGGCTTCATCGCGTCGGTCATCATCTGTTGATGGCCGACGGAGATGTAGACGTGGTTGCCCCGATCACCCGCTTCGGGGATGGGGTACAGGGTCGTGATCGGCCGGCTCTGGACGACGTGGAGCTCCTCCTCGACCAGGCACCACTCGATGTCCTGGGGGTGGCCGAAATGCCCTTCGATCTGCCGGCCCAGGCGCTCCAGCCGCAGGATCTGCGCGTCGGTCAGCGCCTGCCCGTCCTGCCGCTCGGGCTCGATCGCCCGCTCTTCGGTGCCGCCCTCCTCCAGGGCACGCGTGGCCAGCGTCTTCCTGGCGATCGCCTTCTCGATGACCTGGCCGCTGCGCACCTTGTAGCGATCGGCGCTCGCCAGGCCGGCGACCAGGGCCTCCCCCAGCCCGAAGCCAGCCTCGATCGACGACACCTTCCGGTTCGACGTGACGGGATCGGCCGTGAAGACGATCCCGGCGGCCTGCGGGAAGACCATCTTCTGCACCACCACCGCCATGTGGACCTTGCGGTGATCGAAGCCGTGCTGGATCCGGTAGGTCACCGCCCGCTCGGTGAAGAGCGATGCCCAGCACCGGCGGACGTGCTGCAGGATCGCCTGCGTCCCGAGAACGTTCAGGTACGTATCCTGCTGGCCCGCGAAGGAAGCCCCCGGCAGATCCTCCGCCGTCGCGCTGGACCGCACGGCATAGGCGTCGCCCGCGCCGTGCGTGGAAAGAGCTTGAGTGAGCGCCTCTCGTAAGTCCTCGGGGATGGCCGTCTCTTCGATGATCCGGCGCAGCTCGGCGCTGAGCTCCCGGATCCCGTCCCGGTCCTCCGCCGCGAGCGACGACAGCCGATCGAGCAACCCGCCGACCGCCGGCGCTTCTCCCATGATCCGCTGGAAGGCCTCGGTCGTCACGCAGAAGCCAGCGGGCACGCGGATCCCCTCGATCCTGGAGAGCTCCCCCAGGTTGGCGCCCTTCCCGCCGACCACCCTGGCCTTTGTTCGATCGACCTCCTGGAGAGCAAGCACATAGGTCCGCATCCGTTCACCTCCATCAGGGCGTCGGCGGCTCGTTCGCGTCGACGGATCGTCACGCCCCCCTCGTCGAAGGGCGCCACTATAACGCGAACCAGGCGGGGCTCCACCGAGCGAAACCCCAGCATGGCGACCTCGTCAGGTCGACGGGAGGCACCCATGCTTCCGGTGGCTCGACGCGCGCAGCAGCCTCGCCCCGGAGGCAACACCGCAGATGCGCTGCACCCTCTGTCGCCTGCGGGAAGTTGCCCCGGAGCGGCAGCAAAACCGCCATGGCGCCAAGGTCGCCAAGGGGAGATGAGGAAGTGCCGTCCCGGCATTCCCTTGCACGCCGGCGGAGCCCTTGGGTCGAAACGGTCGAATCCGGACACCAACCCGGGTCCGCGCGGGCTGCCTCGCCTTCAGGCTCTCCGCTGCCGCTCGATCTCGGCGCGCAGGCGTTAAGCTACTTCGTCAGGACGACGTGGGTGGCGTGGTCCGTGGAGGCGCGCTCCGTGCACCTGTAGCCGAGGCTCACCGTATCGATGCCGGCGAGGAGGTGCTCGCCCCGGCCGAGGAGCACGGGGGAGATCACGAGGTGGAGCTCGTCGATGAGCCCCGCGGTGAGGTACTGCCGAACGGTGGCGACGCCGCCGCCGAGCCGGATGTCCTTGCCCTGGGCCGCCTCCTTCGCGCGCTCCAACGCGGCGTGGATGCCCTCGGTCACGAAGTGGAAGGTCGTTCCGCCCTCCATGGTGAAGGACTCACGGGCATGGTGCGTGAGCACGAAGACGGGCACGTGGTAGGGCGGGTTCTTGCCCCACCATCCCTTCCAGCCGTCGTCGGGCCAGGGGCCCCGCTGCGGCCCGAACATGTTGCGGCCCATGATCCAGGCGCCGAGGTTCTCGAAGCCGCGCGCGGCGAAGTCGTCGTCGACGCCCGCTCGGCCGACCGTGTCGCCGATCAGCGATCCAGCGAAATCGGCGGACATTCTCTGGAATGTCCTCGTGCCGAGGACCCACTGGTGCAGCGCCATCCCTCCGACGCCCATCGGATTGGCCAGATCCTGGCCGGGACCGGCGCCATGACCGTCGATCGAGATCCCAAACGCGTGTACCCGAAGCCTCGACATGCGCGCAACTCCTTCCGGCGCAGGCGTCGCCTGCGACCCTTCTTCTGAAGTGACGACGAACGAGCCGGGGCCGGATCGACACGCCGACGAAGTTTTTTTTGGCTCCTCCGCAGGATCTGTGGGCGCATGAGCCGAGCAAGGGCAGAACGACTTGCGGGCATCCGCGGGATGCGTCGGCTGCTCGCAGGCCGTGGTCGCGGAGGCGGTGCATGGGCGTGTCTACTCGTGGCGGGAGACCGGAGAATTTAACGCCAAGGCACAAAAAGCGTGCCGCGGGCACACGTCGCCCTCCGGGCGTTGGGTCGGAGGGGGATGCGCCCCTGGAGGCCCGGGCGGAAGCGCTTCGCGGAGGGTTACTCCAGCTCGATGAGCCCGCAGCCGATGCGGCTGCCGGCTTGCGGGTCTGCGGCGGCGTGCACCACGATCGCGTACTTCGTCACGTCGGTGGCCTCGTCGTCACCGACGGTCCAAATATCGGTCCCGCGCTTGACCCTATGCGTGCCCTGGCCCGCCTCATTGCACGTGAAGCTGCCGAGCCCTTCGCCGTTGGGGATCCAGTGGGCGCCCGCAGCATCACCGTTGTTCTCGCAACTCTTGTTCTGGTGGATGTGAGCGGAGTGCTCGCCGGCAGGGCAGCCGGACACCGTGATGGTGAGCGTCACATCCTCTCCGGCCTGCGTGAACGTCGCAGTCCCGGTCAGACCGCTCGAGTTCGTCCCCTGGAGCTCCGCCTCGGCCCGCAGGGACTCACCGCCGCCGCTCCCGCCGTCACCGCCGCCGCTCCCGCCGTCACCGCCGCCGCTTCCGCCGTCACCGCCGCCGCTTCCGCCGTCACCGCCGCCGCTTCCGCCGTCACCGCCGCCGCTCCCGCCGTCACCGCCGCCGCTTCCGGACGCGGAGGTGCTCGTCGAGGCGTCGCCGCCGCCCGAGCCGGTCGCGGCCGACGTGCTCGCGCCGCTGCCGGAGCCGGCGGACGACTCACCGTCATCCCCGCACGCGGCCAAGAGAGCGCCGGCACCAAGGGCGAGCAACGAGAGCTTCAACCATCGTGACATAAGTCTCCTTTCCTCAGCGCGATCCGAGCGGGCAGGCAATTGCCTCCGGATGCGGCCAAGCCATCGAGGGAACCAGTATGTCCCAACACGGCGAGCGTCCAAGCAGCTTCAGCTATAAAAATCACGCATCGGTCGAATTTTCGGCGGGGGAGCTGCGCTGATAGCGGAAAAATGTGGTCCTGCTTCCCGCGCTCAGCGCTTGAGCTCGCCGTGAGCGCTGTCCAGCCTCGAGCGCCCCGGTGAAGGAGGCTGTCCTGGCAGCGAGGCGATCGTATTCGCGACCGAGCCAGTCAAGAGAATCCTGATTTCACCCCAGCGTTGCATAAAATAGACGCTCTTCCCGCAAAAAGAACGAGCGAAAGTGCCATTTCAAGTGTTGCTTTATCGCACGGCCGACCTTCTTGAAGGGATCGAGCTGCGACCGAGCAGCCCAGCCAGTCCAATCTACCAGCTTTTCGCGCGCGACGTTCGCCTGGCAACCGTCGAGAATGCCAGCGAGCGTCTCTTCGAGCAGGTGAGCCCGGTAGAGTTCTCGATTGCGCCTCTGCACCTCCGCCAGCCGCTCGGTTTCGGGCTGCATCAGGTTCCATGGATTCTTCTGGAGAGCGAAGCGGGTCTTCTTCATGGCTTTGGCCTCGGGCGTTCCCGAAAGGGTGAAATCGAAGGACGTGACAAGGGTATTGCTCAACCCGAGCAGGGCACGGAGTAGACCGTCCGGCTCACGCACCCACGAAGGCATCAGGACACCCCGAAAATGGGGGCTCCCTCGGGTGGGGGATGCGAAGGCTTCGTGCCGCTTGATGCTTCGATCAAGCTCGTGGCAAACTCCCCATGGCTCTCGTTTGGCGAGGTTCAACGCACATGAGACGCAGGAACAAGCTCGTCGCGATCGAGGTCGCCGGTGCGGTCGCGCTCCTGGTGCCGGCGCAGGCCCTGGCGTCGTCCGTGCCCGAGGGGTCGTTCAACCCCGGCTTCTTGCTGTCCGCCGGCAGCGGCGAATGCCCGGTGGGGGTCGGCACGGAAATCAGCGGCATGGTTTTCCCGAAGGGCGACCCGGGCTCGATCGGTTACGGTGGTTTCTTCCAGGCGCAGACCTATGCCGGCGACTATGCGCGCCTGGCGTTCGGGTTTCAGCTCGGAAACGTCGTCGGTGGAGAGCTCGGCCTCGCGGGTCTGACCCGCAGCGATCTCCACACGTCGACGTTCGCATTGCACACGGGCGTCTTCGCCTCGGCCGCCGTGCTGGGGACGGGGCTGCGCGTGACGATCCCGATGAGCGGCGCCGATCACGGCCTCCCGGCTCACGGCGTCGAGGTGTCGTGGGTCTTGACCCTCAAGGTTCCGATCTACAGCGGCAAGGTCTTCAACTCGTTCGGCCGGCCGCTGCGAGACGAGCAGGGCCCCATCACGGCCGCGGCGCGCGAAGCGAGCGGCTGGGCGGACATCAGCGACCCCGCGCTGGTCGCTCACCTCTCGCCCCGGGAGCGCGAAGAGCTCGCCTCCCTCTGGCTCGAGGCCGCGCTCGCCGAGCACGCATCGATCGCGACGTTCGCCGCGCTCGCGCTGGAGCTCCTGGCGCTCGGAGCACCCGCAGACTTGCTCGCGGCTTGCCAGCAGGCGGCGCAAGACGAGATCGAACACGCACGCCTCTCGTTCGGTCTCGCGAGCACGTACGCGGGGCTACCGCTCGGGCCGGGCACGTTGCCGTTGCCGGCCACCGCGCTCTCGGGCGACGCCGCCGCCGTCGCGTACCTGAGCTTCACGGACGGCTGCATCGGTGAGACGTTCGCCGCGGCGCTCGCGCGACGAGCGCTGCGCCACGCGACCGATCCGGCCGTCGCGCGGGCGCTCGCGCGCATCGCGACGGACGAAGCGCGGCACGCCGCGCTCGCCTGGAGCATCGTCGCGTGGTGCCTGACGCTCGACCCCGCGCGCGTCCGCGCCGCGCTCGGCGCTGCGCTGGCGGAGCCGGAGATCGAAGCGCCCGCCGCCCCGCTCACGGATGTCCTGGGGCTGCCGATCGTGCCGGCGGCTCGCCACGGAGCGGTGCCCGTCGACGAGCAGAAGCCCCTGCGACGCCGCGCCGAGCGGACCGCGCGGGCGCGCCTGAAGCGCATGCTGCGGGCGCCGCGCGAAGCGCGGGTCGAGGGAGGCCTCGTGCCCTGACCGGGGCGCGCTGCGCGAGCCCTCGCGCCTGACACACAGGTGAGCCGCCGCGGAGCCGCGCTGCGCCGCGCTGCACGCGGGCCGACAAGGTCCGGCCGCGCGTGCAGCCCCGCGCGCCGTGGCGCTTGACCGAAGTATGCATCGTGGTGTATATGCATACTCATGCAACTGGATGTCTTCCAGGCCCTGGCCGATCCCACGCGCCGCCGCATCGTCGAGGCTCTCCTTTCCGGCGAGCAACAGGTGGCCGAGGTCGTGGAGAAGGCCGGCATCCACCAGTCGGGCGTGTCGCGGCACCTGCGCATCCTCTCGGAGTCAGGTTTCGTCTCGATGCGACCCGATGGGCAGCGGCGCCTCTACTCCCTTCGTCCCGAGCCTTTCCGCGAGATCGAGGACTGGCTCGGCCGCTACCGGCAGCTCTGGGAGGAGCGCCTGGATCGTTTTGGCGCCGCGCTCGAGGAGAAGCGCGCGCTGGCTCAGAAGAACCCGGCCGCTCAAGGCGGCCCAACCACGAGGAAGCGACCATGAACAGCGCAGTCAAAGCCCACGCCCGATCCAAGGTCAGAATCGAGCGCACCTATCGCGCCACGTTGCAGGAGGTCTGGGACCTCTGGACCACCCGAGAGGGCTTCGAGTCCTGGTGGGGGCCGCGGAACTTCCGGGCCGCCGTGGCGGAGCTCGACGCGAGGCCGGGCGGCGCCCTGCGTTACGAGATGATCGCCGCCACGCCCGAGATGGTCCGCTCCATGGCGGAGATCGGCCAGCCACCCTCGCACGCCGTCACCTCCACCTTCGCCGAGCTCAGGCCCATGACACGGCTCGTGCTCCGCAATGTGATCGACTTCTTGCCCGGCGTACCGCCCTACGAGGCCGACATCGAGGTCGAGCTCACGGCGCTCGGCGACCGCGTGAAGATGGTGGTGCTGCTCGACACCATGCATAGCCCCGAGTTCACCGAGATGCAGAAGGAAGGCTTCACCAGCCAGCTCAGCAAGCTGGACGAGAAGTTCGGGGCGGCGTGAGGAGCTGCCGCGCCCGGGCGAGCGGCGTCGCGCGTCAGTAGGCGAAGGCCTGGTAGACCTCGGTCTCCTCCGTCTCCTCGCGCGCGTCGAGCGATTCGACGATGGGATTGAAGCGGAGCATGCGCTTCGCCCGCTCCGACAGGTGGGCAAGGGTCTCGCGGGGCACCCGGATCGAGACCTCCGGGCGCAAGAGCCAGCGGCGGCTGTAGCCGATGACGACCATGGGCCGCGGCGCGCGCGAGCGGTTCGGGGTCCCGCGGTGGAGGCCGCGAACGTCGCGGACCATGACGTCGCCGAGCTCCATGGCGATCGGCTCGAGCGCGACCTCGCCCTGCTCGAGGCGCCGCATCCCCTCGGCCTTGGAGAGCAGGTGCGTGCCGCAGGCGATCTCGATCGGGCCGTTCTCGACGGTGACGTCGACCAGGGGGAAGTTGACGGCGAGCTGGAACGCAGGCGTCTCTCTCCCGGTCTCGGGGAAGAGCGGCGGCGCGTCGCGGTGGACGTCCTGGTAGTCGGACCCGAGGAGCGGTGTGTCGGTCGCGAGCTGGACCATGGTCATGTCGGCCCCGACGAGGCGCTCCACCACGCCCAGGATCGTCTCGTCCTCGTAGATGCGCGGCTCCGCGAAGGGGGCCTTGAACGGGAGCGTCACGTAATAGCGACCCGGCCCCCGGTTCTTGAGGTGCCCCTCACGCGCGATGTGGGCGTCGAGGAGCGGCGCGAAGGCCTCTCGCCACGAGCGCAGCAGGCTCTTCGGAATGAGGTTCTTTATCAGGCAGAACCCATCGCGCCGCGCTGCGCGGGCGAGCTCATCCATCTCGGCGCTGGTGTGGCGGGCGTGGCTCATGGCTCGGGCCGAGCTTGGTGGATCGGGCGGAGTCGTCAAGCTCAGCGCTCGCTCTCCGCCGGTTCATCCCCATCCCACCGCTGCCGGAATCATCTTCGTCGGAGGAGAATGCGGCGCTCCAGGCGCCCGGCCCACGCGCGCGGGACGGGCAAGTGATCTCAGCCTCGCGAGGCCGACGCCCGCGCGGCCCCGCTCTGCGTCAGCTGAGGCTGGTCGCCCTCGTGCCTGGACAGGGAGCGTCCTCGACGCCGCCTTCGCGGGCGCGCGCGGGTCACAGCTTCGAGGCGGCGTGGTCCCAGTTCACCAGGTTCCACCAGGCCTCGACGTACTTCGCCCGGGCATTGCGGTAGTCGATGTAATACGCGTGCTCCCACACGTCGCACGTGAGCAGCGGCGTCTTGCCCTCCGTGAGCGGGCTCCCGGCGTTGCTCGTCTGCACGATTTCCAGCTTGCCTGAGCCGTTCTTCACCAGCCAGGCCCAGCCAGAGCCGAACTGACCGATGGCCGCGGCGGTGAACTTCTCCTTGAACGTCGACACGCTTCCGAACGCCTCGTCGATCGCCGCACGGAGCGCGGCCGGGGGCTCACCGCCGCCCTGCGGCTTCATGCTGTGCCAGTAGAACGTGTGATTCCACACCTGAGCTGCCTGGTTGAAGACCGCGCCGGACGTCGTGCGGACGAGATCCTCGAGGCTCTTTCCCGCGAGCGCCGCGTCCGCTGCCACGAGCTCGTTCAGCTTCGTGACGTAGGCGTTGTGGTGCTTGCCGTGGTGGAAATCGAGCGTCTCGGCCGAGATGTGGGGGACCAGCGCGTCTCTGGAGTAGGGGAGCTCGGGAAGAGTGAAGGTCATGGTTCTGTTCCTCGTGTTGCGTATCGGCGGCAACGCGCTCGTCGCAGCCCGTTGTGAGTAGCTCGGCGAAGACCTTCGGGTGGCGCTCCGGCCACGGATCGAACGTCCGCGCTTCGCGGCCAGACAGCCGCTCCACGTCGCCGGGTCCGGCGGCAGCGTAGCAGCCCCGGCGGGCGCGCGTGGCGCCTTGCCAATGAGTTGGCAGTTTTCCATCCATTTGGAGAGATGGCCTCCCGGCCGGCGGCTCAGCGGCTCCGCAAACCTGCCAGAGCGGACGGCGCGCGGCGCGCGGCGCGGCCGGCGCGTCTCCGAGAGCACCAGCGCGAGCGACCCGAGCTCGAGGGCGCGGGCGACGTCGCTCTCAGTAGGCCCCCTTCGGCTCGAGGCCCAGCATGTGCTGGCCGACCATCGTGGACACGGCGTCCCAGTTGAGGGTGATGTGCTGGGCGATCGCGTTGCCGTCCCGCCACATGCGCTGGATGGGTTGACCGAGCGCCAAGCTGCTGCCTCCGACGCACGAGAACAACGCCTCGATGGCGGAGTGCGACAGCTTCGCCGCGTAGGCGTGGCCTCGCCGGTTGCGGATGCGCTTCTCGACGCTCACGGACCTCCCCTGGGCTGCTGTCAGCTCCACCTCGGTGATGTCGCGGTCGAGGACGAGCCTCGCCGCGTCCACGGCGGCCGCCGCGTCGGCCAGGCGCGACTGCACGTGAGCGAACTGGCAGAGGCGCGCTCCCGCGCCGCCGATGCCGCCGCGCGTGACGCGGCCCTCGCAGAGATCGAGGAAGGCATCGATGGCGCCTTGGGCCGTGCCCAGGAGCGGGGCCACGAGGCAGACGGGGATCGCCGACAGGAAGGAGATGCTGTAGATGCGGTTGGGGTTCACCGCGGCCCCAGGAGGCGCACCGGACGCAGCCTCCGCGAAGGTGAGCTTCCGGTGACCCGGGACGAAGGTCGGCTTGTTGAGCACCACGGTCTTGGACCCGGTGCCAGCTTGACCCGCGACGTGCCAGTCGTCCTCGATCGACCAGTCGGAGCGGGGCACGAGCAAGAAGCCGGCGTCGGGGGTGGCGTCGTTCTCCCGCGGAAACTGGACGCCCAGCACGGCCCATTGCGAGTTGTCGACGTTGGACGCGAAGCGCCACTTGCCCTGGATCAGGTACCCGCCGTCCACCGGACGCGCCGCGGCGACGGGCGAGTAGGAGCCGCACAGGATGGCCCGGGGATTTTCCCTCCACACGTCGTCCTGCGCCTGCGCCGGGAACAATCCGAGCAGCCACTGGTGGATCGCCCCGAGCGAGCATGCCCAGGCGGATGAGGTGCAGCCTCGCCCGATCTCGCTGATCACGTCGAGGAGCGCGGTGAAGCCGTACTCGTAGCCGCCGTAGCGGGCGGGCTGCATCAGCCGGAAGAAGCCGGCGCGATGGAAGAGCTGGTTCGTTTCCTCCGAGACGCGGCGCTCGATCTCCGTTCGCTGGGCTTGCTCGCGGAGGCGGGGGATGAGCTCGCGCGCCGTGGAGACCAGACTCTCGAGCGACGGCGCGTCGGCGGTGGGGCTGACCCGACCGGGGGCCTTCGTGACCACGGTTCTGATCGACGAACGTTCGAGACTCATGGATCATCCCTCGCGTGGCGAAGATTCGCTGGCTGGCGCGACGTCGCGTCCAGGCGCCGCGAGGCTCTGGATCACGTCCAGAGTATGCGAAGATGCCCGCGACGGCGCCAGACGGCGCCCTGGAACGGCCGCGTTCGAGGAGTGGAACGTCGAGGAGCTCGACGATCTGTCCAGTCTGTCGGTGCGGTTGCTATCATCGAGCCCGTGCACCTCGAGTTCATCGGCGCCGCCCGGACCGTCACCGGATCCATGCACCTCCTGAGGACGCGTGACGCGACCGTCCTGCTCGACTGCGGCCTCTACCAGGGCCGCCGCGCCGAGTCGTTCGAGCGCAACCGCCACCTCCCTCTCCCCATCCACGAGATCGACGCCGTCGTCCTCTCCCACGCGCACATCGATCACTCCGGCGCCCTGCCGATCCTCGTGAAGAACGGCTATGAAGGCCCGATCTACGCGACCCCGGCGACGCGCGATCTCGCGGCCGTGATGCTGCGCGACGCCGCCGCGATCCAGGTCTCCGACGCGCGCTACCTCAACCGCCGCGCCGAGAAGCAGGGGAGCGACGAGCCGCGCGTCGAGCCGCTCTACGAGGACGACGACGCGGTCGAGGCGATCTCCCGCTTGATCGCCGCGCCCTACCACCGCCCGATCGAGATCGCGCCGGGCGTGCGGCTCACCTTCCTCGACGCGGGCCACGTGCTCGGCAGCGCCGTCTCGCTGCTCGACGTCGTGGAGGGCGAGGCCCACAGGCGCGTCGCCTACACGGGCGATCTCGGCCGCTACGGGCGCCCGATCCTGCGCGATCCCGAGGTCGCCGAGCGCGCGGACGTGCTCGTCTGCGAGAGCACCTACGGCGATCGCCTGCACGAGGGGACCGACGAGCTCGACGAGGATCTCGCGCGCGTCGTCCGGCGGACCTCCGAGCGGGGCGGCAAGCTCTACATCCCCACGTTCGCGCTCGAGCGCGCGCAGGAGGTGATCTTCGCGCTCAAGCAGCTCCGCCGGCACGGCCGCATCCCGCCGCTGCCGGTCTACGTCGACTCGCCGCTCACGGTGAAGCTCACCGACGTCTTCCGGCTCCACCCCGAGTGCTTCGACGTCGAGACGCGCGCGCTCCTCCGCGGCTCAGGATCGCCCTTCGATTTCGAGGATCTTCGCTACGTCGAGGACGTCGCGGGCTCGAAGGCGATCGACGCCGAGCCCGAGCCCTCGATCGTCATCGCGGCGAGCGGCATGTGCGAGGCGGGGAGGATCCTCCACCACCTGAAGGCCGGGATCGAGGACCCGAAGAACACGATCCTCATCGTCGGCTATCAGGCGCAGCACACGCTCGGGCGGCGGCTCGTGGAGGGACGATCGCGGGTGAGGATCTTCGGCGTGGAGCGGGATCGTCGGGCCGAGGTCGTGGTCCTGAACGGCTTCAGCGCGCACGCCGATCAGGGCGACCTGCTCCGCTACGCGGACCGCTGCCGCGAGCGCGGCCCGCTCGGCAAGATCGCGCTCGTCCACGGCGAGCCGCGGGCGCAGGAGGTCCTCGCGAGGATGCTCCGTACGCGCGGGCACGGCGAGGTCGTGATCCCGGCGCCCGGTGATCTCCTGGAGATCGCCTGACCGGTCGTGGCTGCCGATCGTGGCCCTGCTGCGCGCCGCGCGCGCCCGGGTCGCCACTTCGCCAGGCCGGGGACGAAGGGCAAGGCGTTCTCCGCCTTCATGACGAGGCCTCTCCAGATCTCGCCTCTGCTGAGCCTCGGCTGGGTCGGGGCGAGATCCCGGTTCACGGCGACCTCTCTGAACACGTAGATCATGCTGTCTCCTGGTCGATCTTCCCCAGGCTGCGCGCGCTGGGCCTTCGGGGTCCTCCGGGAGACCGGCATCGCCGGCAGCGGCCCGCGCATCGGCGCGGATCGCCGCGAGGCGGGACGCCGCGCCGGCGCCGCCACGCTTAGGATCGCGTCTGGAGTATGCGAGGATGCCCACGACGGCGCCAGAGGGCGCCCTGGAACGGCCGCGTTCGAGGAGTGGAACGTTGAGGGAGCCCGATGATCTGTCCGGTCTGTCGATGTTCGTGCGCATCGTCGAGGAAGGCTCGCTCAGCGCGGCCGGCCGGGCGCTCGGGCTGCCCAAGGCGACCCTCAGCCGCAACCTCGCGCTGCTGGAGCAGCGGCTCGGCGCGCCGCTGCTGATCCGCTCCACGCGCGCGCTCAGCCTGACGGATACGGGCAGGCGCTTCTTCGACAAGGTCCAGCCCATCGTCCGAGAGGCGCAGCAGGCGACCGCCGAGGTCAAGATCCTCCACGCGGCTCCCTCGGGGCTGCTGCGCATCACCGCGCCCGTCGCGTACGGCCAGGCGGCGATCGCGCCCCGCCTGCTCTCGTTCATGAGGCGCTATCCGGCGGTTCGCATCGACCTGCATCTCCATGATGGGCGCGTCAACCTGGTCAACGGCGGCTACGACCTGGCCATCCGGATGGGGGCGATCGAGGACAGCGAGCTGATCAGCCACAAGCTGGCCGACGTCACCATGGTCATCGTCGCCTCGCCGACCTGGCTGGAGCAGCACGGCATGCCCCAAAGGCCCGTCGAGCTCGCCCAGCATGCCGCCGTCGTCACGCGGCCCGATATCGTCCAGTGGAAGGTCGGCGGGGAGACCGTGCGCGTCTCCTGGCGCATGAGCACCGGCAACATGATCGTCACGCGGGACGCCGCGAGGGCCGGGCTGGGCATCGCTTTCGTGCCCGAATTCCTTGTGTTGCGCGACCTGGAACAAGGAACGCTGGTACGCCTGCTCCCCGACGTCGAGCTGCCGGTGATTCAAGCGACCGCGCTGTATACCCGCGCCGCCGGCCAATCGGTGGCGCTGCGCACCTTGCTCGACGACCTCCTCGCCAGCCGACCCATCGAGGCCGACGCCGCGCCGTCGTGACCCTGCCCGGGCGCGGGTGGTACCCCCGCTCCTGCGACATGCGATGTCGGTGCACCGGCCTTTCATCAGGTGGGGTGAAGATGAACGAGCCGGCGGCCTTCAGAACCTGTCTGCCAGCGTGAGCTGCGGGTGCTGCGCCGGGAAGAGCGCCGGGACGAGCCGGGCGGCGTCTCCGGTAAGCCGGAGCTTCCCCGCGTCGCACACCTCCAGCGGCGCGTCCGAGCCGAGGAGGAGCCGCGCCACCGCCCAGCCGCCGCGGACCGCGCTGCGCGCCCCCGCGGCGCTGCGCCCGTGGACGACCTCGACGCGGCCGCGGTCGAGGCGGAGCGTCGCCGTCTCCTCCGGGCTGGCGAGGGTGAGCGCGCCGCGGTAGCCCGCGAGCTCGGACGCGGCGAGCCGGGCCGAGAGCTCCGGCGCCATCGCCGCGAGGCATCCCGGGAGGTCGACGACCCGGACCATCGCGGCGCCGTTGGCCGCATACCGCTGCTCGTGGCGGCTGTTCAGCGTCCGGAGCCGCACGGCGAGCGCCGAGCGGTAGGGGAGCGTGTCGAAGCGGAGCTCGGGGAGCGCCTTCCGCCGGCAGAGGGCCCCGAGCGCCGAGAGCGCCGCTTCAGGCGCGCCGGTCGCCTCGGCGCACACGAGCCGGCTCCCGCTCGCCTGGACGATGACATGCCCTTCAGGGCGCTCTCGATCGGCGCCCCAGCACCAGGCCTCGACGTCCTTGCGCATGCCGCTCCACGAGCGGAGATAGGTCGGCCGCACCGCCGTGCCGGTGAGGCCGGCGTTCCACCGGTTGTGCAGCCGCACCAGCCCCGGCGTGGGCGCCGCGGGGATCTTGCGCAGCCCGCGCAGCGGAGGCAGCGTGGCCGGGAGGTCGGCGAGCTTCACGCGCCACCGCGACTCGGGCCAGGCCGGCGCATAGCCGAACCGGTGGTAGAAGTCGTCGATCCCGAACAGGATCGAGAGGTGATAGCCGCGGGCGCGCATGCGGTCGAGGCTGTGCGGGGCCGTGCGGGCCATGAGCCCTTTCCCGCGGTGGGCCGCCTCGGTGGCCACCGCGCCGATGCCGCCGCAGCGCACCTCCGCCCGGCCGATCCGCATCCGGTAACCCCACACGCCCCAGTGGGTGACCATCGCGTCACCGAGGAATCCGACGGCCGAGGCGTCCCAGTCGTAGTGGCTGTGGTTCACGTACCAGGCGGCGCATTCGGCGCGGAAGCTCGCGTAATTGCCAAAGGTGCGCGCCGCGATCTCGATCACCGCCGTCGCGTCGGCGACCGGAGCGGGGGAGCGGACGGCGAGGGACGGAGTCTTCAGGAGCGTACCCGCCATCGGTAATAGAAGCGGTTCGCCCACGGCTCGGGATCGAGCATGCGCCCCTCGTACCCGGACCCCGCCAACCCTGTCCAAATTCCTGACGTGCGGACCGGCGATCGCGTCGCAGGCGGCGCCTCGGGCCGCCCAGCCAGGCCTGGCGCCGCCCGAGCGCCTCGCGGAAAGCGCGCGCAACGCGGCCAGAAACGCGCGCAAGCGGGAGCGGAGAGCCCGCCGGCACGGCCGGCGCCGACCGGCTTCCGGTGGCTCGGCGCGCGCAGTAGCATCGCCCCGGAGGCAACCCCAGCGGATGCGCTGCACCCTCTGTCACCGCAGGATCGGCGTCGTCGCGGGTTGCCCGCTGCACGGCGGCGACCCCGTGAGCGCCGCGAAGGAAGAGCCCGGGGCGGCGGAGGTCGCGCCCCGGGTCCCGGGGTTCGATGGGCTCCGCCTCCTCGACGAGGGCGGCTTCGCCCGCGTGTTCGCGGCCTCGCGGCGCGAGGACGGCCTGGCGGTGGCGCTCAAGATCGCGCGCCATCGAGGCGATCCACGGTTCTCGCGCGAGGCGGCCGCGCTCCGCCGGGTCGGCCCGCCGGCGGTGCCGCGGCTGCTCGGCGAGGGCGAGATGGAAGGAGGTTTTCCTTATCTGGTCCTCGAGCTCATCGACGGCGAGACGCTGGCGCGCTGGATGGAGGCGCTCCCCGGGGCGGGCGCCGCCGCGCCAGGGGAAGCCATGCGGCTCATCGACGGGATCGGCGCCGCGGTCGACAGGGTACACGCGGCCGGCGTCGTGCACCGGGATCTGAAGCCGGAGAACGTGATGCTGCGGCGGGCGGGGAGGCCGGCGCCGGAGGTCGCCCTCCTCGATCTCGGGCTCGCACGGCCGGGGGAGGCGAGCGGCGCGGCGGAGGAGGGGAACGTGGTCACGCGCACGGGGCTCCGGCTCGGCAGCGCGCTGTACATGGCCCCGGAGCAGTGCCTCGACGCGCGCGACGTCGACGCCCGCGCGGACCTGTACGCGCTCGGGGTCGTCGCCTTCGAGCTGCTCACCGGGCGGCCACCCTTCGTGGGGGAGCCCTCGGCCGTCGTCCGCGCGCACGTCTCCCGTCGCCCGCCGCGGCCGTCCGAGATCACGCCCGTCCCGCGCGGCGTGGACGAGGTCCTGCTGCGCGCCCTGGCCAAGGCCCGGGAGGAGCGATTCGGGTCAGCGCGCGCCTTCTCCGAGGCGGTGCGGGCGGCGCTCGCGGGCGCCATCGCGAGCCCGCCGGCCCAGAGGGGCGGTGAACCGCCTCCTCGTGCCGATGGACCGTCCCGACGGGTCGGCGAGCCGCCCAAGGGGGTCGATGAACCAGAGAATCAGCTCAGAGAACCACCTGATTCGAGCCTTGAACCAGAGAATCAGCTCAGAGAACCACCTGATTCGAGCCTTGAACCAGAGAATCAGCTCAGAGAACCACCTGATTCGAGCCTTGAACCAGAGAATCAGCTCAGAGAACCACCTGATTCAGGCGCTGATCCAGAAAAAAGTGCCAGAAAACCGCTTAAGCTTCGCGACGAGCCCTCCGGGACAGCGGGCGAGCCACCCACGATGGCCGGCGAACCGCCTCCGTGGGCCGGCCAGGTGCCCCAGATGGCCGGCCAGCCGGCCTCCGACGCCGCGCCGGGCAGGCCCGACCCGCCCCGGCGAAGTTCCGTGGCGCTCCTCGCGGTCCGCGGCGGCGCGCCGGTGCAGGAGGTCGTCGGCATCGCCGCCACGCTCGGCGGGCGGCTCGCCAGGGTGCAGGACGGGCTCTATGTCATCGCCTTTCCCGCCTTTCCCGGGACCGCCGCCCAGGGCGCTCGTGCGGCCCTCCAGGCGGCCCGGCAGCTCGTGAGCGCGCTGGGCCAGGGCGCCTCGGCGGCGGTGCACGTCGCCGAGCTCCAGGTGCGCGAGGGCGCCGCCGGGACGGTCTTCGCAGGGCCCGCGCTCGCGCGACCCGCGAGCTTCTGGCCCCCCGGCGCGCCGGAGGCGGTCGCGATCACCCCGGAGGCGGCCGCCCTCCTCGGCGAGCCGACCGGACCGGCCGGCGACGACGACGCGAGCGCAGGCGCCGCCCCCCCGGGAGCCCCGGCGGTCGAGCCGCCGATCCGCGGGCGAGATGGGCTGCTCGACGAGATCGTCGCGCAGGTGCGCGCCGCATGGCGCGACAGCACGCCGCTCCTGCTCACGCTGCTCGGCGAGGTCGGGCACGGCAAGACGCGCCTCTGGAGAGCGGTCGCCGCGGCGCTCTCGGCCGAGCCCGGCGCGCAGGTGATCGCCCTCGCGGCGAGGCCGCCCGACGTCGCAGAGCCGGCAGGGCTCGTCCGCGCGCTGCTCCGCGCCGCCCTGGCCCTCGGCGACGGCGCGCGCGCCGACGCGATCCGCGCGGCGTGCGTCGCGCGGATCGGCGCCGAGCTCGGCCCCGCGTCGTGGCCGGCGGTCGCGTTCGCGCTCGACGCCCTGCCGGAGACCGAGCCCGCGGTCGCCGCGGTGCTCGCGGCGCCCGGCGCGCTCCGCCAGACGCTGGCCCGGGCCGCCGGAGAGGCGCTCCGGCGCGCGTGCGCGCCGGAGGGACGCCCGCTCGCGCTGGTCGTCGACGACGCGCAGTGGGGCGACCAGGCCGGCCTCGACGCGATCGAGATCGCGACCCTCGCGGGGGCCCGCGCGCCGCTCGCGATCCTCGTGGCGGCGCACCCCACGCTGGCCGCGGTGCGCCCGCTCCACGGCGAGCGGGCGGCGCGCTCCGCCCAGCGGGCGCTCCCGCCGCTCGACCCGGGCGCCGCGCGCGCGGCGCTGCTCGATCGGCTGCGCCCGGTCGAGTTCGTCCCGGAGCCGGTCGTCGCGGGCCTGCTCGAGGCGGCGCAGGGGGTCCCGCTCTTCCTTGTCGAGCTCGCGGCCGCCCTCTGGCAGGCGGGCGCCGTCCGGAAGGTCCGCGGCGGGCCAGGGTGGTACCTCGCGGCCGACGAGAGCGCGCGCGGCGAGGCGGCGCCGGTCATGGACCGCCTCGCGCGGCGGGCCCTCGCGGGCCTGCCGCCGCCGCTCGCCGAGCTCGCGCAGGTGTGCGCCGTGGCGGGCGACGAGCTCGCGGTCGACGACCTCGGGAGCCTCCTGGACGAGGCGGTGCGCGCGCGGGCCGTCAGCGCGTGCGGGGACCTGGATCCCGGCGTCGGCCTGTCGCGCCTCGTGCGCCGCGGCGTGCTGCGCGCCGTGGACGCCGCCGGCGCGAGCCGCCTCGCGTTCGCGCACCCGCTCCTGCGCGAGGCGATCGAGGCGGAGGCGCCGCCCTCGCTGCGGCGGCGGCTGCACGGGATCGCGCTCCGCCGCCTGCTCGCGGCGCCCGCGGAGCGAGGCGCCCGGCTCGCGCGGCTCGCGCGCCACGCCGCGGCGGCGGGCGCGCACGCCGAGGCGGCCGCGGCCTGCTTCGAGCTCGCGGAGGAGGCGCGGCGGCGGCACCTCTACGTCGACGCGGAGCAGCGCTACACCGCGGTGCTGGCGGCGCTCTCGCAGATCGAGCCGGCGCTCTCGCAGATCGAGCCGGCGCGGCCGGAGGTCGAGCCGGCGCGGCCGGAGGTCGAGCCGGCGCCGGCGCTCCTCGTGAGCCGGGCCGCCGTGCTGGCGGGCCGGGGCAAGGTCCGTTACCGGAACCAGCGCTTCGACGACGCGGCCAGCGACCTCCGCGCCGCGCGGGCGCTCGCGGAGGCCGGGGAGGACGGCGCCCGGGTCGCCGACCTGCTCCTCGACGAGGCCACGGTCCTCGACTGGTGCGGCGACTACGCGGGCTCGCAGGCGCTCGTGGACCGGGCGGCGCCCCTCGCGGCGCGCCTCGGGGACGCCGGTCTCGCGGTGCGCTGCGACGTCGCGGTGGGGCGCGGCCATTTCCGCCGGCAGGAGACCGAGGAGGCCATCGCGCGCCTCGCGGAGGCGGCCCCGCGCGCCGAGGCGCTCGGCGACCACGAGAGCCACGTGATCGCCCTGCTCCTGCTGGCGCCCGCGCTCGTCTACGCCCGCCGCATCGACGAGGCCGAGGCGCGGTTCGAGGAGGTCATCGCGCGCTGTTCGAGCGCGGGGGATCGCCTGCACCTCGGCGTCGCCTACATGAATCGCCTCTTCGTCCGGCTGATGCGCGAGGATCCGGAGGGCGCCGTGGGCGACCTGCGGACCGCGGTCGCGCTCGCGCGCGAGCTCGGCAGCGCGTTCCTCGAGCGCGGCCCGACGCACAACCTCGCCGAGCTGCTCTACTGGAGCGGCGAGCTCTCCGAGGCGCTGCCCCTCGCGGTCCGCGCCTGGGAGCTCCAGCAGCGGTTCTTCGAGGCGAGCCTCGTGCCCGACTACGCGCTCCTCGTCGCGCGGATCCACTGCGCGCGCGGCGAGCTCGACGACGCCCGGCGCCACCTCGACTGGGTGCTCGGCCACGCCGATCTCGACGCCGTGCCGCCGGTCACGCGGGCGCTGATCCGCCTCTGCGCGCAGGTGGTGCAGGGCGGCGACGCGCCGGACGCGCTGTGGGACGCGCTCGTGAACGAGGTGCGGGGGGCCGCGCTCCTGAGCGAGCACATCGAGGTGCTGTGCTTCGCCGCGGAAGCCGCGTTCCGCGGCGGCCGGATGGATGCGGCGCGCCGCTGGCTCGGCGAGGCGGCGGCGCAGACCTCGGGCTCGCGCTTCTGGAGCGGGCGGCTCTCCCGGCTGGCCCGGGAGCTCGAGCGGCGGTCGCTCCCGTGAGCCCCTGGGCCGCCGCTGTCGCCGCCGCGGCGACAGCCGCCCTCCTCGTGTCGCCGCGCGGGCCACGGCGCGGCTGGCGGCGCCCCGGCGCTCTCGCGGTCTGCTCGGGCCACCATCGTGGCACGCCCGCTGCTTGACCCCCTGCACCCCATGCGAAAGGCACGATCATGACCCGACGAACCGCCTGCCTTGGCCTCTCCACGCTGTCCGTGACCGCGGGCCTCACGCTCGCGGCGAGCGTCTCCGCCGCGCCCCTCGCGCCCTCGATCCCGCTGATGCAAGCCGGCAATCACCTCACGCTCGAGCAGCTGGGCTTCAACCTGCTCACGACCAACCGGCAGAGCCTCACGGCGCTCTCCAGCAACCCGCTCAACGAGGCGTCGTTTCGCGCGGGAGCGCCCCTCGCCGGCAGGCCCGGGACGCCCGTCCCCGCGGGGACGCTCCACCGGGCGTTGCTCGACCCCTCGGCGCGCGAGGTGATGAAGGACCTGGTCGCGTGCGCGCTCGGGGGCGGTCAGAGCGTCTCGTGGACGCCGGGGGCCGGCGAGGCGTGGCGCCCGACCGCCGCGGAGTCCAAGGAGGCCGGCGACACCGGCCAGCTCACGTGGCCGGGCGCCGGCACGGGGCTCTGCCCCGCGTGGGCCGGCGGCGCGCCCGACGCGGCCTGTCAGGAGCGCGTGTCGGCCTGCCTCCTGACGAGGAACAACGCCTACGGTAGACCTCAGCAGATCTCGATCCGCGGCGGATTCGCCGCGCTCGCGACGAGCCCGGAAGAGCTCACGAAGTTCACCGACCGCGAGGGCGCCTACTTCGGCAACATCCTGAGCCCGGACGGGCTGAACCCGGCCGCGGAGAAGACCTCTGTCGACCAGCCCCGGCCCGCGGTGGACCTGATCTACAAGAACGCCTTCGTGTGCGCTCCGCCCGACACGCGCGCCCTCATGGCGATCGGGTGTCAGAACATGACGATTCGCTTCTGGATGTCGACGCGTGTCTGCGCCGTGCCGGACCGGCAGGGAGGGACGCACCATCAGGGGTGCGTCGCGAGCTATGCCGGCTATTGCGGCGAACCGGCGCCCAATGCCACGCCCGGTGAGGCCCATCACGTGTGCGCCCCAGAGAGCTCCGCAAGGACGTACCCGACCTGCACGGCGGGCGGTCGCCCGTGGGCGCACCCGATCACCGTGTTCCTTCCTCACGAGAAGCCCGAGCTGCACAGCTGCCGGGGGTGGATGGAGATCCAGGACCCGCTCCGCGATCACAACCGGCCCAGCCCGGATCCCGTCCCGGACCAGCGTATCCGCGCGCGAAAGCCGGGCTCGCCGGACGACCGCGCGTCGATCGTTCGCCAGCAGCCCCGAGCGCCGGCGACGCTCCCCGCCGTCCGCCAGCAGCCCCGGGCGCCTGTGCAGCGCTGAGGCGACCGCTGACCGCCCGGCGACCTCGCGGGGCGTGGACCCCGCCGTCGGCTGCTGCGCTCTGCCCCTCGCAGTGACAGCGACCCCCGATCCCCCGGACGGCTGCTATTGCGACGCCGAGCGCGCGCGCTTCGGCGACCGCTGCCCGAGCTGCGGCGCTGCCTGCTACGGCTGCTCGGCCCACCGTCGTTCCCGCAACAATCCCCAAAGGGGAAATATGAATGATGTCAGGAGGCGATACAATGAAGGTAATTGCATGTGTTTCGACGTCGGTAGTACTGGCGACCGTCGCGGCCTGCGCTGACCCGCCAGGCTCCTTCGAGGAGGGGTCCGTCGAAGAGTCGGAGGCGGCGCTCTACGGTGGGAAACCCGTGCCGCCCGGGCCAGACATCCTTACTGGGCCCGATTGGGACACGGATCGGCCGGGGCTCGATTACTGGAGCATCAAGACCGATTCTGCTTATAGTTGTCGAGATGCCTGCGCACAGGATTCCGGCTGTGCAGCTTGGTCGTATTATCTGGGGTTCTGCAACTTCAAGCACGGTATTGCGTTCCAGCAGCGCAAAGCGGGTGTGGCTTCGGGTACCGTCGCTCCCAGGTATGAATGGAGCATCGTTCACGAAGGTGGCGAGACGTTCCAGACGCTTCAGGTCAGCAGCCTCGACGCCTGCCGGCTGGCCTGCCTTAACACGCCCTACTGCACGAATTTTACGATGGACCTCGGGAGTCCCAACGGCTTGTCGGGAGTCGGGGCGCCCGCGTCGACAGCAGGCGCTTGCTGGCTGAAGCACGGCTATGGCTCTGCGAGGTGGGCCGAGCGCGAAAATTGCGTGTCGCTGCCGAGCGGCTATGGCAACGGCCAAGGGGCGAACGGGGGGTATTTTGTCTCGTGGACCACCTATTGCGCAGAACGATTCCTCGTTTCCGGACTCCTGGGATTCACTTTTTTCGATGCTGGGCGACCTTGGTAGGCGCCGGGAGTGACGGCTATCAGCACGGGCCGAGCCTGTCGGCGCGACGCGTGCGTCAGGGCGTATTCAGCCCATCGCGACTGGCCCTGCGGCTCGCGCCGGCCTGAGGTCGCGCCGGCGCGGCGGGCGGTCCCGATCCGTACCACCACACCTCCGCCCGCCACGTGATCGCGGCGGCATCGCGCGCTTGCATTCCGCCGCGAGCTCGGGCGAACTCACCCGAGCATGGCGGCGACCACGAGGCCTCATGATCCCCCTGGCACCCTCGTCGACGAGGAGCCGGTCGCCTCCGACGAGCTCGCCCCCGGCACCCTCGCCGGGGAATTCTTGATCGAGGAGGCGCGGAGCCACGGCGGCTTCGCCGTGGTCTACCTGGCCACGCAGCTCGGCACGGGGCGGCCCGTGGCGCTCAAGGTCCTGCGGCGTCGGCTCGCCGCACGCGCGCGGATTTTATCGAGGTTTCAGCAAGAGGCCGCGGCCCTCCGGGGCCTCGCGCACCCGCACATCGTCGAGATCGTCGGCGTGGGCGACCTGCCGGACGGCCGGCCTTACATCGCGATGGAGTGGATCGAGGGCCGGACGCTCAACCAGGAGCTCCGCGGCCGCGGCGCGCTGTCGCCCGCCGAGGCGCTCGCCGTGCTCGAGGAGATCGGCGGCGCGCTCTCCGCCGCGCACGCGCTCGGGATCGTCCACCGCGACGTCAAGGCGCAGAACATCATGGCGATCCCGCGGGACGGGTGGTTCACGACGCGGCTCGTCGACTTCGGGATCGCCAAGCTGCTCGATCCCGGGCGGCTCGGCCGCGAGGCCATCGTCACGCAGGGCAGCGTGCTCGGGACGCCGGGCAGCATGGCCCCCGAGCAGATCGCCGGCCTCGCCGTCGACGCGCGGACCGACGTCTACGCGCTCGGGCTCCTGCTCTACGAGATGCTCACCGGGCAGCCCGCGTTCCGCGCCGACAACCCCGTCGAGCTGGAGGAGCTCCACCTGTTCGCGCCGCCGCCCCGGGCGAGCGATCTCGTCCCCGCGCCGCCGGCCGTCGACGCCCTCATCGCGCGCTGCCTGGCGAAATCGCCGGACCGGCGCTGCCAGGGCGTCGCCGAGCTCCTCGCCGAGCTGCGCGCCGCGCTGGCGGGGGCCGAGGCCGGCGTCCGGGCCGCGGCGGCGCTGTTCGCCGGCGTGCAGATCGAGGGCGAGGGCGAGATCGACGAGGCGGCCTTCGACGACGCCGAGGCGGTCCTCGCGGCGGTCCGGTGCGCCGCGGCCGACGCGGGGCTCGCCACGGTCGTGGACGGCGGCGGCGTGCTGGTCGGGGCGGTGGCGCTCCCCGGCGAGCCGGAGGGCAGCCGCGCGGCGCGGGGCCGCCTCGTCGGCGCGGCGCGCGCGCTCTCGGCCGCGATCGCGGCGCGCTCCCGCCCGAGCCCTGCGGTGCACGTCACGCTGATCGTGCACGCCGCGCCCGCGATGGTCGTCCACGGCGCGCCGGGGCGGGAGCGGTTCGGCGGGGGGGAGCTCTTGCGTCTGCACGAGTGGACGGCGGGCCACCGCTCGGGCGGCCTCGTGATCACCCCCGCGGCGCGCGCCGGGCTCGACGAGGGCTAGCGACCTCCGGATCGCGCGACCCGCCTCGTGCGCCGGTCGCGACCGGGCGCGCTGTCGCCTCCGCGTCGCAGCCGGCGACCGTCGTGTCGCCGCGCAGGCCACACGACGCCGGGGCTGACGCTGCGCCCTGCGCGTTCCGGCGCCTGGATTCCACGACATGGCTCCGGCGGAGAGGCTGGCACGTGCTGTGCTGAGGTGACGCGATGTGCAGAGGTGATGTGCTGACGTGACGTGCTGAGTGCCAGAGGCGCCGAGGGGCACCGCCGGACGCCAGGGCTGACGAGGTCGATGAAATGACCCCCGCGCCCGTGGACCCGGGGCGAACGCGCGCCCGCTGCGTCGTCTGGGCCGCGGGGGAGCTTCGACCCAGCGCGCCGGCTGCCGCGCCTTCTTTGTGGGTAGAGATAAGGAGACAACTATGAAGTATAGCGCCATCGTCTTGTTTCTTGGTTCGTTGCCGCTCGCGGCATGCGCCGTCGAGCCGCCCGAGGACACCGGCATCGAGGCCGACGGCCCGGTCGCGCCGGAGGCGGCGGGAGATCCGGAGATCGGGGTTGCCGAGAGCGCGCTGGGCAGCGGCGAGCGGCTCTATTATCACGAGGAGTTCAAGGTTCGCGGCTGGGTCGTGGAGGAGGTCCACTACGAGGTGCTCCCGCGAACGAGCAACCGGAAGTGCACCCCCGGCTATCAGCGGGATCATATCGAGGTGATCCACCGCGGAAACGGAGATTGCTCGTTCGACAAGTGGTTGAGCCCGGGCGATCCGACCGACTGCGGCGCGAGCATCAGGGTCAAGCGCAGCGCCGGAGGGGACAACATCTGGAACGGCACGTGCGAGGTGTCGATCTTCGAGAAGCCGATCCTGACCCGCAACAACAGCTGCGTGAACCATTGCGGGGGGAGCGCCGCCGAATGTCATTGCGACCCGCTGTGCCTCTACTATGACGACTGCTGCTCGGACTTCCAGCTCGCCTGCAGGTAGAGCGGCCGTCCCCGACGCGATCCCGAGGGGCGCCGAGGCGGCTCGTTTCACGAGCACGCTCCGGCGCCTCGCCGCGGGGTTCAGGCCCTGAGCGCGGCGGAACGAGCCTGGTTGGCCCCGACGGGGGTGGGGGACGGGCCGATGGCTGAACTACCCCTCTGGGTCCCGCTCCGGCCCCAGCCCGTGCCGGTGCAGCAGCCGGTACAGGTACCGTCGATCCAGCCCCGCCGCCGCCGCCGCCCGCGAGACCCTGCCGTCGTGCGCCCGCAGCAGCGCCTCGAAGTACCGCCGCTCGAAATCCGCGAGCACCCGGTCCCTCGCCTCGGCGTACGGCACGCTCGCGTCGACCGGCGGTGGCGCGCTCACCGGCGCGAGCTCGCTCACGGGCGGCGGCGCGCGGAACACGAGGTACTGCTCCACGTAGTTCCTGAGCTCGCGCACGTTGCCCGGCCACGCCGCGCGCTTCATGCGGGCGATGATCCTCGGCTCCCGCAGCGCCGCGGCCTCCTCCGGCGTCGCGTGGAGCGCGGCGAGGAGATCGTCGAGCAACGCCGGGATGTCCTCCGGCCGCTGCCGGAGGGGCGGCATCGGGATCCGCACGACCGCGATCCGGAAGTAGAGATCGGCCCGGAAGCGGCCCGCGTTCACCTCGGAGCGCAGGTCCCGGTGCGTGGCCGCGACGACGCGCACGTCGACCGGCCGCGCCGTGTTCGTCCCGACGCGGCGGATCTCGCGCGCCTCGAGCGCCCGCAGGAGCTTCGGCTGGAGGTCGAGCGGCAGCTCGCCGATCTCGTCGAGGAAGATCGTCCCGCCCGACGCCTCCTCGAAGGCGCCCACGCGCGGCTCCGCCGCGCCCGTGAACGCGCCCTTCGCGTGCCCGAAGAGCTCGCTCTCGATCAGGTTGCCGTGGATGGCCCCGCAGTCGACGACCACGAACGACCCCTCCCGCCGCGCGCTCCGCTCGTGGATCGAGCGGGCCGCCTGGCTCTTGCCGGTGCCGGTCTCGCCCTCGAGCAGCACGGTGACGTCGCGCTCCGCGGCCCGGGCCAGGAGCGCGAACACCCCGCGCATGGCCACCGACGCGCCCGAGAGCGCGCCGAACCGCGCCTCGTCCCACAGCGGCAGGCGGTTGTGCTCCGCGCCGAACTCGAAGCGCGCCACGGTCTTGCCGACGCGGATGAGGCTGCCCGTGCGCAGGAACGCCTCGACGACGGCGACGCCATCGACGTTCGTGCCGTTGCGGCTCTTCAGGTCGCGGACGCGCGCGCCGGCCTCGTCGATGCGGATCTCGCAGTGGAAGCGCGAGACGGTGGGGTCCGCGACGACGAGGTCGTTGCCTTCGCCCGAGCCGAGCGAGCACCGATCGGCGGAGGAGTCCCACACGGCGCCTCGGGCCGGCCCCTCGACGAGCTCCAGACGGAAGCGGCGCACCGCGCCCGCGCTGTCATCCGCAGGCGAGCCCGTGTGCGTCAGCGTCTCGGGGCCGCCTTCGGGCGCCTTGCTCGGAGGTCTGCTGGGCACGCGGCCACGGTATCACAGCGGGCGGGCGAGCCATCGAGCCGCGCTCGGGCGCAGGGGCAGGCGGATCGAGCGCGGCCGGGTGTCCCTGGGGGCGGCTCCGCGCTCAGAAGAACCCGATCGGCCCCGGCGACCACCGGAACTCCACCGCGACGCCGGCCGCGGGCGGCGCGACGCGGCGGAGCCTCCCGTCGCGCCACGCCAGGAGGACGAGCCCCGGATCCTCGAGCGGCGCGCCCAGGTCGACCTCGAGCCGCACGGGCCTCCCGTCCGCGACCTCGGCGACCCGGATCGTGGCGCCGCACTGGCCGACCTCGTAGCCCGCGGCGATCGGCGAGGACGGCGCGCGGTAGAGGGTCTCGAACGCCCCGGTCAGCATCGTCCCGTCGATGCGCTCCAGGGAGAACGAGGACGGGCCTGTGCGCGTGAGGCGGTGCGTGCCCTTGTTCATCGAGAGGATCGTCCAGCAGGAGAACGAGTCGGGCGACTCCAGGGCGCGGATCGCCTGAGGGTACATGGCTGCCATGGGATCCGAGGCGGCCGCGATGAAGACCCGCTTGCGGGGCGGCGCGTCGATCTCCGCGCTGCGGGCGATGTCCTCGAGCTTGCGCGCGATATCGATGCTCGATGCGGTGGCGGCGAGGAACAGGAGCGGCGCGATGCCGAGGTGCACGGCGGCGAGGAACCCGGCGCCGGCGCGGCGGGGCCATGACGCGACGCCAGGCGAGGGCGCGCGGCGCAGCCCGCGCAGGACGACGACGGCGAGGAGCGGCGCGATCCCGAGGCCCGGCACCAGCAGCAGGCGCGACCCCGGGAAGCCCCCGAGGCTCGTGAAGAACGCGAGGAGCGCCCCGGGGACGAGCCAGCGCAAGGCGGCCCGCTCGCGCTCGGGGACCGCGGGGAGGCAAGCGCGGTAGAGGAGGGCGACGCCGGCGGCCGCCGCGAGCCCGACCGCGATGAAGGGGAGCTTGGGGAGCGGGACGGAGAGATCCGCGGGCACGGCCACGAGGGCGCCGCCGATCAGGATGGGCAGCCGCTCCGCCGCGGCGGCCACGAAGGCGAGCGGGCTGCTGAGCGGGTCGATATACCCGCCGGTGTGCGCGGCGCCGCCGCCGAACGCCTTGTACGCGGCGAAGTACGCGAGGAGGCCGAGCGCCGGGAGCACGCCGGCCGCCCGGGCGCGAAAGCCGTCCGCGCGGCCCGGCGGCACGGGGCCGGCGAGCTGATAGGCGATCCAGTACGCCGCGCCGCCGAGCGCCGCCTCGCCGCCGAGGAGCCCGATCCCGAGCCCGAGCGGGCCCAGGTACAGCCCGGGCCGCCACCCTTCCTCGCGGTAGCGCAGATGCGCAAGGAG
Source organism: Sorangium sp. So ce281 (assembly GCF_051527395.1). Classification (NCBI taxonomy): domain Bacteria; kingdom Pseudomonadati; phylum Myxococcota; order Polyangiales; family Polyangiaceae; genus Sorangium; species Sorangium sp. So ce281. Next base: position 5,490,724 of record NZ_CP150322.1, on the reverse strand, counting down.
CCCGAGCACCGCCGGGAGCGCCGCGAGCAGCATGTGCTGGCACGCGATCCAGCCGACCGGATGAACGTGGTTCCCGCTGATCGCGAAGATCAGCGTGGCGAGCGCCGCGGTCGCGCCCGGGAGCACCCGCAGGAACAGCCTGCCCGCGGCCGCGACGAGGGCGACGTAGAGCCCTATCGAGACAAGGTGGTACCCGAGCGGGGCGTCGCCGAAGACCGCGCGCTCCAGCGTGAGCAGCGCGCTCGCCAGGGGGCGGACAAGGTGGATCCTGAGCTCCGGATCGGTCCACCACGGCAGCCCGGAGATGGAGACGGCAGCCCGCGTCTCCTCCGGGGCGCCGGGGAAGAAGTTGTAGAGATCGTACCAGGGAGGCGAGGCAGGGATCAGCTTCGCGAGGTAGCAGAACAGGATGTAGTCATCGGCATAGAAGGCGATCGCCACCGTGGGCAGCGCCAGGGCGAGCGCGAGGAGCAAGACAGCCGTGAAGAAGCGAGGGTGGTTGAGCCACCGCGCGAGGCGATCGGAAGGATCCGGTTTCATTCGGGCCCACAGCGTAGGGTACGCTGCGCGCGCCGTGTAGATGGCCCCGAGCGCCCGCGCGGCGCCGCCGCACCCCCCGGCGCGCGCGCTGCCTCGCGGCGCGGCCCGGACGACGTCCGCCGCGCGTGCTCGAGGGGGTCGACGAGGAACTTCCGCGCCTGCTGCGCGGGCGGGAGCTCATCCATGTCGAGATCGTAATTGCCTGTCTCGTTCAGGTTGCTGCGGCCAATCAGGTAGCGATCGCGTCGCGCGTCGGGCCGATAGGGACGCGCCGGTCGTCCTCGCCGTGGAGCGCGACGGGCAGCGCCGCCCCCGGGCGGGGCTGCCCGTCGCTCACACGCGGCGAGCGAGACGAGCGACGCGAGCGGCAGCGCAGACCAGGCGTAGCAGCGGCGGAGGCGAGAGGGGCGCATCGCGCCGATGCTTGTTGAGCCCGCCGCTCGGCAGCAACAGCGAACTTCCCGGCGGCAACACCGCATCGCCTCGGCAGGATTGTCCAGCCATCGAGATCTCCCGCCATGGCCGGCATGCATGGGAGATCACACACACGAGTAAGCAGAGTTTTGGGTGCCGTTGGATTTGTCTGCTCCAGGGCGATCATCGCGCACCTGCCCATGGACCAAGATTTTTTTTGGTTGTTAGTAAAGGGTATTTCCTACATAACTGGATCTCGCTGCTTGGCTTAGAGCGAACGAGACCTCTTGTCGCCAGGCAGCCGATGGTCGGCGCGTCGCGTCGTTGCTCCGCGTCGCCCTGCTTCAGCAGGGCGCCTCGTGGCACCCGGCGCTGCGCCTACCGTCGGCTGCCTGGTGCAGTCCGGATTGGTTCGGAGCCTTTCTTCAGGAGAGGTCGGCGACCCCACTGGCTTATCGATTGACCACCTCGTCGCGGTGGCGGCCGAGGTGTGTCTCCTGCGTACACAATCGGTCTGCTCATCAGGAGAGCTCGATGATCTCACCGGCTTGTCGATTGACCGCCTTCCCGCGGTGGCGGCGGCTGCTCGGCGCGCAGCTGAGCGTCGCAGCGCTCCTGATCTCGGGGTGTACGGGCGCCGTGGGTGATCCGCGGGGAGGCGACGGGGATGGCGTCATTCCCGGCGGGCCGGCCGGGCCCGAGGTCGCCGAGCGCAGCATGTTTCCGCGGCTGACCCACGCGCAGTGGGAGAACACGGTGCGCGACCTCCTGCGCCTCGACGACCGGCCCGGCCTCTCGGCGTCGTTCACGAGCGACCCGCTCGGCGGCGTGTTCGACAACAACGAGGCGGCGCTCCTGGTGACGCCGGGCCTCTGGGGCGATTACCAGCGCGCCGCGGAGGAGCTCGCGGCGATGGTGACCGCCGACCAGGGCAAGCTCGGTCGGATCGCGCCTGCGGACCTGCCGGACGCGCCGGACGCGCGGGCGCAGGCGTTCGTCGAGCGGTTCGGCGAGCGGGCGTTCCGGCGCCCGCTCACGGACGAGGAGCGGGACACGTACGTCGCGCTGTTCCACCGCGGCGAGGAGCTCTTCGAGGGCGAAGACCCGTTCGCCGCGGGCGTCCGTGCGGCGCTCGAGGCGTTTCTGCAGTCCCCCCATTTCATCTACCGCGTCGAGATCGGCGCCGGGCCGGCGGAGGGCGGGCTCATCCCGCTCGGCGGACACGAGATCGCGAGCAAGCTCGCCTACACCCTGTGGAACACGATGCCCTCCGACGCGCTCCTCGAGGCGGCGAAGGCGGGCGAGCTCTCGACCCGCGAGGCCGTCCGCGCCTACGCCGGGGGGATGCTCGAGGACCAGCGCGCCCGCGAGGTCGTCGGCGCGTTCCACCGGCAGCTCTACGACTACGAGCAGTACCACGACCTCAACAAGGACCAGGCGCTCTACCCCGAGTTCGTCCCCGAGATGGGCGACGACATGCAGCGCGAGGCGGAGCTCTTCGTGGATCACGTCGTCTTCGACGAGGAGGGCGGGCTCACCGACCTGCTCACCGCGCGCACCGCGTTCGTGAACGATCACCTCGCCGCGGTCTACGGCGTCGAGGGGGACTTCTCGGACGAGTTCAAGCGGGTGGAGCTCGACGAGGGGGAGCGCTCGGGGCTGCTCACGCGCCTCGGCTTCCTCGCGGCCAAGGCGACGGCGCGGCAGCCGGACTCGATCCACCGCGGCGTCTTCGTGAACCTCAGGATCCTCTGCGCCACGCTGCCGCCGCCGCCCGACGACGCGACCTCGCTGCCGCCGGGCGAGCTCGCGACCAACCGAGAGCGCGTCGAGGCGCACACGGGCAAGGGGACGTGCGGCGCGTCGTGCCACGGGCTGCTCATCAACCCCGCCGGGTTCGCCTTCGAGCACTACGACGCGATCGGCAAGTACCGCACGACCGACAACGGCGCGCCGGTCAACGCCGCGGACGCCTACACGCTCGGCGGCCAGCCGAGGAGCTACGCGGATGCGATCGAGTTCAGCCAGCTCCTCGCCGAGAGCGGCGAGGCGCACAAGTGCTACGCGGAGCGCTGGCTCGAGTTCACCCACGGCCGCGGCGCGCGCGCGGAGGACCGGGCGCTCGTCGAGGAGCTCGGCGAGGCGTCGCGCGGCGGCGCCTCGACCAAGGAGCTCATCGTCCGGATCGTCTCCTCCACTCCCTTCCTCGCTCGCGTTCCCGCGGAGGCGCCATGATCACCCGACGACGTGTGCTTCGAGGCCTGTTCGGCGTCACGGTGGCGCTCCCGTTCCTGGAGACGTTCGCGCCGCGCCGCGCCGCGGCCGGCGCGGGGGACGCGCCGCCCTTCGCGATCTTCATGCGCCAGGCCAACGGCGTCGCGCAGCAGGTCGGCGACGAGCCGGAGATGTTCTGGCCCAGCGCGCCGGGCCCGCTGACCGCCGAGTCGATGGCCGCGGACGCCGATCGGGCGGTCAGCGAGCTCAAGGACTACGCGAGCCGGCTGATCCTGGTGCGCGGCGTCCGCTTCGCGTTCCCGGGCAACGGGTGCGGCCACTCCGGCGGCGGCAACCAGTGCCTGACGGCCGCGCAGGTGTCGGAGGATCCGGCGGGCAACGAGTCGCTGGCGATGGGCGAGTCGATCGACAACCGCATCGCGACCGAGCTCAACCCGGCGGGCGTCGAGCCGCTGACGCTCTACGCGGGCAGGAAGGCCGGTTACATCAACGAGGTGCTCTCGTACCGCGGGCCGAAGCAGCTGCGCGCCGCCGAGCGCGACCCGTACAAGGCGTACCAGAAGCTCTTCGGGCTCGCCGAGGTGGACGCCGCGGCCGCGAAGGCGCTGGCCGCGCGCCGCGCCAGCGTGAACGACCTGGTCCGGGAGCAGATGCAGGCGCTCATGCGCCGGAAGGACCTCAGCCAGGGCGACCGCGAGCGGCTGGAGCTCCACTTCGACAGCATCCGCGACCTCGAGGTCGGGCTCGCCTGCGCGCTCCCGCCGGAGCGGGTCGCGGAGATGGAGGCGATCTCCTCGAACGTCGGCAGCTACGACAACATGGAGACCGTCGCCCGCATGCAGATGGACATCATCGCGCTCGCGATGGCGTGCGGCGCGACGCGCGTGGCGACGCTGCAGGTCGGCGACGGCAACGACGGGACCGAGTACACGATCCACGGCGTGCGGCAGAAGAGCTACCACAAGATCTCTCACCGCATCGACGGCGACGGCGAGGTCGGCCCGCCGATCGAGGGCGCGCAGGAGCTGCACCACCAGATCGACCGCATCCACGCGCGGATGTTCAAGCACCTGCTCGACAGGCTCTCGTCGTACGATCTCGGCTCGGGGACGCTCCTCGACCGCGGCGTGGCCGTGTGGCTCAACGACAACGCCGACAAGTACCACTCCTACTCGAGGGTCCCGTACATCCTCGCCGGCGGCGCCGCGGGTTACCTGAAGACCGGCCAGTTCATCGACCAGCGGGTCACCAACAACAAGCTGCTCAACACGATCGGCGCGGCCGTCGGCTGCACGAACGGCCAGGGCGGTCCGCTCGACGACTTCGGCGACGAGAGCCTTGAAGGCGGGCTCGTCGACGCAATCGTTGCCTGAGAGAGGAGCTCGGGGAACCCGGGGCGGGGGAGGGCGGGTCAGCCGAGGAGCTCGACCGCGACCTCGACGGTGGTCTTCTCGCCGCTCGGGCCGCGGAGCACGTCGACCTTCACCTTCTCGCCCGGCTTCTTGCCGTCGAGCGCGTTGTACAGCCCGTCATAGTCCTGGACGGGCGTTCCGTCGATCCCGACGATCACGTCGCCCAGCACGAGCCCGCGATCGCCCTCGGAGAGGCCGCGCAGGCCCGCCTTGTCGGCGGGGCCACCCGGGACGATGGCCATGATGATGACGCCGCGGATGCCGTTGCGCCGCTCCAGGCGGCGGGACTGATCGAGCTGGATGCCGAGGCCGACCGTCTCGGCCTTCCCGGTCTTGACGATCTGCGGGACGATCCGCGCGATCGTCGTCGACGGCACGGCGAAGCCGATGCCGGCGGAGCTGCCGCTCTTCGAGAAGATCATCGTGTTCATCCCGATGAGGTGCCCGCTCGAGTCGAGCAGCGGGCCGCCGGAGTTGCCCGGGTTGATCGCGGCGTCCGTCTGGATCATGTCGCGGATGGTCACCTCGCCCACGCCCTGGACCTGGCGGCCGAGCGCGCTGATGATGCCGGTCGTCAGCGTGTGATCGAGGCCGAACGGGTTGCCGATCGCGATCGCCTTCTGCCCGACCTCGAGCGGCTCGCGCAGGGGCGCGACCTGGATCGGCCTCAGCATGTCCTTGGGGGCGTCGATCTTGATGACCGCGATGTCCTTGCGCGGCTCGACGCCGACGAGCTTCGCCGGGAACGTCTTCTCCCCCTGGAGCCGGACGACGAGCGACTGCGCGCCGGCCACGACGTGGTAGTTCGTGACGACGTGCCCGTCGGTGTCCCAGACGAAGCCGGAGCCCGAGCCCGCGGGCACCTCGACGGCGGTCCCCCAGAAGCGGTCCACGACGAGCCGCTGCTGCGTCACGAACACCGTCGAGGGCGCGACGTCGCGGAACACGGCGATCGAGTTGCGCTCGTCCTCGATGAGCGCGCCCTTCGAGGGCGGGACGGGCGGCGGCGTCGTGTCGATCGTCGCCGACGTCGCCGGCGCGTCGGGGACCTTCGTCGCGTCGGGCGACGGGCCGCTGGGGCCGGGCTTCCCCTTGCATCCAGCGGAGGCGGCGAGCGCGGCGACGACGAGGACGACAGGGAGTCGAGCGTGGCTGCGGTGGCGCATGCGGCGCAATCTAGCTTGCTATCGGCGAGGCGTCTCCCCTGCGGCGCGCCGTCGGCCTGCGCGGCGGCGCGGCAGTCTGCCGCGCGCAACGAATGCGCGGAACCGACGCGCGGAACCGATGCGCAGGACGGTCGCGCTCCGGCATCGGCGCGCGTCGGCGTCGGATCGGATCCTGGGATGCAAAAGGGCGAAGTTGCGGTAGAGGTGGCCTTGACGGATGAAGCCCATGACGCCCTCACCAACGAAATTTCAGACGACCCCCCCTGTCGCGAAGGAGCCCGTCAAGGTGCTCCTGCTCGAGAACATCCACCAGAGCGCGCACGAGCTGTTCCGGTCGCGATCATTTGAGATCGAGACGCGGAGCTCTGCGCTGAAGGAAGACGAGCTCATCGCCGCGCTCGCGGGCGTGGACATGCTCGGCATCCGGAGCAAGACGCACGTCACCGCGCGCGTGCTGGAGAAGGCGGACAAGCTGCTCTCCGTCGGGTGCTTCTGCATCGGCACGAACCAGGTCGACCTCGATGCGGCGAACCGGCGCGGGGTGCCGGTGTTCAACGCGCCGTTCAGCAACACGCGCAGCGTCGCCGAGATGATCATCGCCGAGTCCATCATGCTGGCCCGGCAGCTCGGGGACAGGTCGCGCGAGGTGCACGCGGGGACATGGAAGAAGGTCTCGAAGGCCTGCTACGAGATCCGCGGCAAGACGATCGGCCTCATCGGCTACGGCCACATCGGCCAGCAGCTCGGCGTGCTCGCCGAGGCGATGGGGATGCGCGTGGTCTACTACGACATCGCCCAGAAGCTCCCGATGGGCAACAACCGCGCGCTGCCGACGCTGCAGGCGCTGCTCGAGGAGTCCGATTTCGTCTCGCTCCACGTGCCGGCCACGCCGGAGACGCGGAACATGATCGGCGCCGCCGAGCTCGCGCACATGCGCAAGGGCGCGTACCTGCTCAACGCGAGCCGCGGCTCGGTCGTCGTGATCCCGGAGCTGGCCGAGGCGCTGAAGAGCGGCCACCTCGCGGGCGCGGCGATCGACGTCTACCCGGAGGAGCCGGAGTCGAACTCCGACGGCTTCCTGACCGAGCTGCAGAAGCTCCCGAACGTGATCCTGACGCCGCACATCGGCGGCTCGACCGAGGAGGCGCAGGAGGCGATCGGCCGCGAGGTGTCGCGCGCGCTGACGCAGTTCGTGACCACCGGGGCGACGACGGGCGCGGTGAACTTCCCGAACGTCGAGCTCCCGCCGCTCAAGGCCACGCACCGCATCCTCAACGTCCACCGCAACGTGCCTGGCGTGCTCCGCGACGTGAACCGCATCGTGTCGGACGTGAACGCCAACATCGACAGCCAGGTCCTGTCGACCGACGCCAACATCGGTTACCTGATCATGGACCTGTCGCAGGACGTGTCCGCCGAGGTGGGCCGGCGCATCGGGGCCCTGGAGACGAGCCTCCGCACCCGCGTGCTCTACTGAAGCCGCGTCGGGCCGGGGCGCCGCCGCGCCCCGGCCGGCGTCCCCGGCCCCGGGAGGTGCCCCGCCTTGTCGCCGCCGTTCACGATCCAGCCGGGGCCGCGGCCGCAGATCCGGATCGAGGAGGTCGCCAAGCGCGCTCGCGTCTCGCCCGCGACCGTCAGCCGCGTGGTGAACGGCAGGGGCAAGTACAGCGCGGAGACCCGGGAGCGCGTGCTGGCCGTGATCGACGAGCTCGGTTACGTGCCGAACACCGCCGCCAGGAGCCTCGCGCAGGGGAAGACGGGTGTCCTCGGCCTGCTCCTGCCGAACGTCAGCACCGAGTTCATCTCCAGCCTCGTGCGGGCCATCGCCGCCTCGGCGGCCGAGGCCGGCTATGACGTGCTGCTCTCCGTGAGGCCGGAGGCGCCGGCGCGGCGCCTCGTCGGGCGGCACAACACGGACGGGGTGCTCATCTTCGGCCACTACGTCCACGAGGCCGATCTCCAGCAGCTGGTCCACCAGGAGTGCCCGGCGGTGCTCATGTACCAGTCGTCGCCCGTGGACGTCCCGCTGCCCAGCGTGATCATCAAGAACGCCTCCGGCGCGCGCGCCATCGTGGGGCACCTGATCGAGGCGCACGCCCGGCGCCGGATCGCCTTCCTCCACGGCGTCTCGGAGAGCGAGGACTCGACGACGCGCGCGGAGGGGTACCGGGAGGCGCTCGCCGAGCACGGCATCGCCGTGGATCCGCGCCTGATGCGCCGCGGCTTCGACGCGCGGGAGGCGCGGGCCGCGACGCTCGCGTGGGTGCGCGAGGGGGTCGACTTCGACGCGATCTTCGCGTGGTGCGACCACGCCGCGGCCGGCGCGATGGAGGCGCTGCGCGCCGCGGGCAAGCGCGTGCCCGCGGAGATCTCGGTCGTCGGCTTCGACGACGCGCCGTCGGCGCGCCACCTCGAGCCCGCGCTCACGACGGTGCGCGCGCCGACGGAGGGGGTGGGCTACCGCGCGGTGCAGGCGCTGGTGGACCTCATCCAGACGGGCAAGGCCGAGCGGAGGATCGAGCTGCCGACGGAGCTGATCGTCCGGCGGTCGTGCGGCTGCGATCTCTGAACCCGGCGAGGATCCGCGATCGGGCGCCTCGTCGTGTGCCGCCGCGAGCTGGCGAGTCTGCGCGGCGAGCGGGGCGATTTCTACGTCGAACGCCGCGCGGTGGGGACAGCGCTATTCATTCCAGACCGGGACGCTGGCGCGCTCTCCGGCGCTGGGCCGCGCGGCCGGGTCGTCGCCCGCGAAGACGACGGTGAACACGACGAACGCGGCCCACAGGACCGCGAGGTGGTAGATCATCGCGATGCCGCCCGCGGCCTGGTAAATGGCGCTCGACGCCGGAGGGCCGAGGAGCATCCCGGCGGCGTAGAAGACGTTGTAGATCGAGTTCGCGCGGCTGTAGTCGCGCCGCGCGGTGACGACGCCCTGGAGCGCCAGGCTGAGCGGCGATATCGACGCGAGCGTCGCCCCCGCGACGAACACGGCCACGCACATCGCGTCGTAGCGATCGAGGTACACGAAGCCGAGGATCATCAGCGTGCCGATCGTGCCGAGCGCGCGCATGAGCAGGAGGTGGCCGCGGCGGTCGCCGATCCGGCCAAAGACGTTGGTGAAGAGGAGCATGCCCACCGCGAAGTAGGCGGGGATCTGGATCGTCTGATCGCGCGTGACCCCCTTTTCCGCCATCAGGTAGAGCGGGAGGAACAGCACGACCGACGCCTGGAAATAGCCGTAGGCGAAGGTCGCGAAGCACGCGGTCTTGATGCGCCAGAGGATCGAGGCGGAGGACGCCGAGGGCTCCGCCCCGCTCGCCGCGCCGGCCTTCCCGTGGGCCTCGGACATGCCCGGCAGGTCGCGGTCGAGGCGCGCGAGCACGAGGACGGCCGAGATCAGCGAGATCACGCACGAGAGGAGGAACGCCGCGGGCATCGAGGAGAGCGCGACGATGTGCGGCGCGCAGAGCGGCCCGAGGACGTAGCCGAGCGCCATCGACACGGCGTAGAGGCTCGTGACGAACGCCTTGTTGTCCCTGTCCGACCGGGCGAGCAGGATCGTCTCGCAGCTCACCCAGATGCCGACCGAGCAGGCCCCGTCGAGGAAACGCACCGCGGCGATGGCGACGAAGCTCGGCAAGAAGGGGAAGGCGCCGACCGCCGCCGCGTACCCGACCAGCGCGAGCACCAGCGTGGCCTTCGCCGAGAACCGGCGGATGAGCGTGTCCATCGGCAGCGAGAGCAGGACGATGCCGAGCGCGAAGCACGACGCGAGCAGGCCGATGTCGGTCTTGGTGAACCCGCGCGCATCGAGGAAGACCGCCGTGAGCGAGATGGCGATGCCGTACGCGAGACCGAGGAGGAAGATCGCGCCAAAGACGAGCCAGATGTTGCGATCAGGGATGCGGCGGAGCATGAGCGCCCGCCAGGTTCGATCGGTCGCTCCGCCGTGTCAAACGGGTACGTGCGTCAGGAAACGCGCCTCGCCGGCGGTCGCGCCGCGCACGCCCGCGAGCGCTGCCCCGCGAGGGCGTCAGCGCAGGAACTCGAGGAGGAGCTGATTGACCTTCTCCGGCCTGTCGTAGTGCACGAAGTGGCTCGCGTCGGGGATGCGGGCGACTCGGGCGTTCGGGACCAGCGCCGGATCCGGCGCGGCGAGCTCGGAGCCGAGATAGCGATCGTGCTCGCCCCAGATCACCTGCACCGGGATGTCGATGCGGGGCGGCCCGCCGAGCTCGCGAAGGCTGCCCGGGCGGAAGAGGGCCCGGTAGTAGTTGATCATCGCCGTGAGCGCGCCGGGCTGCGACCACGCCTCGACGTAATGGGCGAGATCCTCGTCGCTCACCGCGCCCGGGCGCCGCGGGTCGTCCTTCACCGCCGCGCGGAGCCACGCAAAACCGTCCTTCTGCGCGGCGAGCTCCGGGAGCTTCGGGAGCTGGAAGAAGAACATGTACCAGCTCTTGCGGAGCTGCCGCGCCGTGCGGAACCCGGCGAACAGCCGCCCGGGGTGCGGGCAGTTGAGGACGACCAGCCGCTCGAGGAGCGCCGGATACCGCGCCGCGAACCCCCAGGCGACGCCGCCGCCCCAGTCGTGGCCGACCACCGCGGCGGCGCGCTCCGCGCCGGAAGCCTGGATCAGCGCGGCCACGTCCGCGGTGAGCTCGGCGATCGCGTACGCGGCGACGCCCTCGGGCTTGTCCGAGAGGTTGTAGCCGCGCATGTCGGGCGCGATCACGCGGTAACCCGCCTCGACCAGCGCGGGTATCTGGTGGCGCCACGAGTACCAGATCTCGGGAAAGCCGTGGAGGAGCACGACGAGCGGCCCGTCGCCCGCCTCGACGTAGTGGAGGCGCACGCCGCCGTGCTCGGTGAACCGGTGCGAGAGCTTGGATTCGTCGAGGGTCATCGTCTCTCCTTGCGCAGATTCCGTCGAGCGGCCGCCGGCGCTCTGCCGCGCGGTCACGGGGTGAATCGATGGTTGCTACATGGGGGTCCGGGGTCGTGGCGAGCGGAGCGGAGGGGGCGAGCGGGAGACGCTCAGACGTCGATGATCTTGCCCGGGTTCATGAGGTTCAGCGGATCGAGCGCCCGCTTGATCGACCGCATGATCGCGAGCTCCTCGGCCGAGCGCGAGTAGGGCAGGTAATCCTTCTTGAGCAGGCCGATGCCGTGCTCGGCGGAGATGCTGCCGTGGTACTTCTTCACGAGCGAGAAGATGGCGTGATCCGCCTCGTGGGTGCGCTTCAGGAACTCCTCGCGCGTGAGGTCGTCGGGCTTCATCACGTTGATGTGGAGGTTGCCGTCGCCGATGTGGCCGAAGAGCGCGATCTCCCACCCTGGATAGCGGGCCTCGAAGAGGCTCTCGAGCTCGGAGCAGAAGCCCTCGAGCTCCTGGATGGGGAGGGACACGTCGTTCTTGTGCGGCAGCCCGGTCGCCGACAGGCTCTCGCTGATCCCTTCGCGGAGCGCCCAGAGCTCGGCGGCCTGCGCGCCGTGCTGCGCGAGCGTGCCGTCGGTGACCAGCCCGCGCTCGAACAGCGAGGTGATCCACGCCTCGAGCGCCTCGGGCTCGCCGCGCTCGACCTCGATGAGCACGTAGTAGTCCGACGGCGCGGAGAGCGGCACACGCACGTTCCGGTGGCGGCGCAGGCGCGCCTGGCACTTCTCGGTGAAGAACTCGTAGGCCATCACCACGAACGGCCCCGTCCGGGCCTCGCGGAACAGCGCGAGCACGCCGGCGAGGTCGGGCACCGCGAAAAGGAACACGTTGAGCGCCTCGGGCACCCGCGTGAGCTTGAGCGTCGCCTCGGTGATGATGCCGAGCGTGCCCTCGCTGCCGATGAACAGCTGGCGCAGGTCGATCCCCGTGTTGTTCTTCTCGAGCGCGCCGTTCAGCTCGAGCACGGTTCCGCTCGCGGTGACGACGGTGAGCCCGAGCACCCACTGGCGCGTGAGGCCATAGCGGATGACCTTCACGCCGCCGGCGTTCGTGGCGATGTTGCCGCCGACCTGGCTCGACCCCTTCGAGGCGAAGTCGACAGGCCAGGTGAGGCCGTGCGGCGCGACGTGCTGGTGCACCGCCTCGGTCACCGCGCCGGCCTCGACCCGCACGGTCGCGCCGAGGACGTCGACCGGGCCCATCTTGCGCATCCGATCGAGCGACACGACGAGCTCGCCCCTGGCCGCCACGGCGCCGGCGGCGAGGCCCGTGCGGCCGCCGGAGGGCACGACCGGGACGCGGTGCTCGGAGCAGAGGCGGAGCAGCCGCGAGACCTCGTCGGTCGACCGCGGCAGCGCGAGGGCCGAGGGCCTGGGCTCGTGGACCTTGGTCCAGTCGCGGCCGAACGTCGCGAGATCGGCGGCGTCCGTCGAGAAGAAATCCGCGGGGAACTCCCGCTGGATGGCCTCGAGGAAGGGGCCGGGGAGGCCGGTAAGTGGGCTCATGTTCGGCTCGGTACTGCGGAGCGGTGGCGAGGGCAAGGGCAGGCGATCTTCGCATCCCACCCCGAAGCCGGCGCGCCGAGCGGGTCGCTTCGCCGGCGGGAGTCCGCGCGGCGCGCCGCGCGAGCGTTGCGGCGCCACGACCGACAGGGCATCTTGATCGAGGAGCGCGCATGGACAGGGCGGACCTCGCGGCAATCGTGGCGACCATGGCGGTGCTGGCGCTGGCCGCGTGCGAGCGCGCTGCCAGCGAGGCGCCGCGTGGACCCGGCGCCGCGGGCGCGGCCGAGGGCGACGGGGGCGGCGCGGCCGAGGGCGGCGGGGGCGGCGCGGCCGAGGGCGGCGCGGCCGAGGGCGGCGGGGGCGGCGCCACCCCGGATCCGCTCGCGGCGAGCAGCGGCGCGTCGGGCGCGAGCGAGCAAGGGAACGCGGGCGGGCAGGGCGGCGGCGCGGGCGGCGCGCTGAGCTGGGCGCCGGTCGAGACGGACTGGTGCTCGGCAGGGTGGATCGGCCTGGACGACCACACCTGCTTCCATGTGCCGGAGACCGCGCTCCGCGGCGCGCCGATCCTTTATGTGCTGCACGGGGCCATGGCGCCCGACTCGCTGCCCGTGGCCCTGCAGGCCACCGCCGCGGAGGCCGCCGCGGCGCTCGGCGCCGTCGCCGTGTTCCCGCGCGGGAGACCAGGGCTCTGCACCTGGGATCCGTCCGTGGAGACCTACTCCTGCTGGCCGACGCGCCGCGAGACCGTCGACGCCGAGGCGCCCGCCCTGCTCGAAGAGTGGATGCGCGCAGAGGCGCTGATGGCGCGGATCCTCGGCAGGACGTTCGGCGGGCGTTATGTCATGGGCTTCTCCAACGGCGGCTATTTCGCGAGCTACGTGGCGCTCGAAGGCCTCGTCGCCGTCAACGGCGCGGCGCTCGTCGGCGCGGGGCGCATGGTCATCGAGGAGCACCTGTTCTCCGAGGAGAGGCCGCCGATCTTCATCGCCGTCGGCGTGCTCGAGCTCGCCTCCACCATCGCGAGCGCCGAGAACCTCGCCGACGTGCTGACGCAGCACGGCTGGGAGCACGAGCTCGTTGTGCACCCGGGGCGCGGCCACGAGATCCACGCCGACGATTTCTCTCGAGCCTGGGAGACCTGGTTCGCCGCGCCCTGAGCGGCCCCGCGCCGCCGCCGCGCTCGCCCGGCGGAGGATGGGGTCGACTCGACAGGACCCCTGACGCTCGCGACGCGGGATGCCCGGAGCGTCCTTTTGGAGCACTCTTGCGTACACGAGCGCAGAGGAGATGGGCTGAGCGCGCCGAGCGGGGCGGCGCTGATCGCCTGAGGACGGCGAATGTATCTGCGGTGTTATCGCTCCTTGTCTCACGTTGTCGGCGCAGAGGCTCGACATCGTCGGAGACGCCGCGTCGACGCGCGCCGCGCCGAGAAATCCGCAGCGCGCGAAAGGCGTGTTATTGCCGGAGCCGCCGCGTTGCGCGAGGCGCGCCTGGAAGCGCCTTCTCTGCGCAGTGATCCGGCGCGGGGGACACGCAGGATCACCGCGGGGTCGTGCGCTGTTTAGGAATGTCGGTTTGTCGTTGCCTCGCGCCCGCAGCGCGCGCCCTCGGGCGGCAGGCTCTGCACACCAGCTCTCGGGCATGAGCGCTGCTCTCTCCGCAACCCGACTGGCGCGACGGTCCTGCAGACGTCGCGGGCCGGGCAAGGAGGAGAAATGGTCGAGCTGTTGAATACCAGGTTGATGTGCGTCGCGATGGCGATGGCGGCGCTGGCCACCGGGTGCGCGGTGGGCGCGGGCGAGGCGGACGTCGACGAGAGCGATGCGGACGAGGCCGCGACGGTGGAGGAGGCCTCCCAGGCGCTGTACGGCGACGTCACCGGGGCGCGGAGCTGCAACGGCGCCCCCGGGGGCTTCACCGACCCGAGCTGGGGCTGGGGCAACCCGGGCTTTGCCAACGGGAGCTGGAACGCGGGCTGCGGCAATGGGGTCTTCCCAGGCTGGAACAGCTGGGGTAGCCCGGGCTGGAACAACTGGGGCAACTTCGGGAACTACAGGCCTTACGGCTGGAACAGCCCCTGGGGCGGCTTCAAGCCGCCGTGCGGCAGGCCCGGCTGGGGCGGCGGCTGCGGCAGGTTCTAGCGCGAAGCTCCTGGAGGCCAGGCGCCCCGGGGGGGGCTCCGGCTCGGCGACGGCCGTGCAGCTGACGGCCACGTTCCAGGGCCCCCCACCTGTCGCATTTTAGGACATCGCCGCCTGGCAGGCGCACGTGGCGCGGCAAACGGGTTGAAACCCCGGAAAAGAACAGGAATTTGAACCGCCAAGCGCGCCAAGGACGCCAAGATCGTGGTTTGTTCTTGGCGTCCTTGGCGCCTTGGCGGCTCATTTCTCGCTCGATCGACGTGATCGGTGTCCTGGGTCCGGCGGCCCAGCCGCTGCCCAGCCCGTTGCACACCTCGGCGCAGATCGCGCGCCGAGGCGCGGTGCCTGCGCTCGCGCCAGGCCCGACAGCCCTCGTCGCATGGCGGATCGCTTCTTGCTCCCTCCGGAGCGCGCCGGAGCGCCGGCGTCCTCGAGGAACGCTCGCCATGATGTCTTTTGCGACACCCGTCTCGCGTTACATGACCTGTGAAGTCATCGCGGCGTCCGACATGACGCCGCTGCCAGAGGTGCACCGCACGCTGGGCGAGCGCGCGATTTCCTGCGTTCCGATCCTGGACGCGGCGTCGCGCGCGATCGGCGTGCTGTCGCGCACCGACCTGCTCCGGCTCGGCAGGTTCGAGACGAAGACGAACAGCCGAGGAATGCTGCTCACGTTGCCCGATGTCCCGGCGCGGGCCGTGCTGCGCCCGGGCATCATCACCGTCGGGCGCGCGACGCTGGTCGCGCAGGCGGCGAGCGTGCTGCTGAAGCACCGTATCCATCGCGTGTTCGTCCGCGAGGACGAGGCCTTGACCGGCGTGTTCAGCACCAAGGATCTCCTGCTCTCCCTGGTCGAGGCGCGGGACCCGACGCCGATCGGCGGGCTCATGTCGGCGCCCACGTACACGATCCCGCTCGACGCGCCGCTCGCGCTCGCCGCCGACCGGCTGACGACGGCGCAGGTGAGCGGGCTCGTGGTGGTGGATCCCGGCGGGTGGCCGGTGGGGATGTTCACCCAGACCGAGGCGCTGCTCGCGCACGGCGTGCTGTCCGATTCACCGGTCGAGGACGTGATGAGCCCGGCCATGGTCTGCCTCGACGTCCGGACGCCGCTCCACCGCGCCGCGGCCGCCGCGCACGCGGCGCAGGCGCGGCGCGTGCTCGTGGTGCAGGGGCGGCGGCTCCGCGGCGTGCTGACGGGGCTGGACTTCGCGCGCGCCGTCGCAGGGACGGGCGTGATCACCATGGCCGCGAGATCCAGGGCGGGATAACGCCGGCCGCGGCGAACGCGGCCTCACCGCGCGGCGGCGCGGGTCGCCATCCGCTCGACGACCCCGTCCGCGTCGGCGGTCAGGCGCGCGGCGAGCGCGCGGGCGGCGGCGGGCGAGGCCGACGCGACCCCCTCGACGGCGCCGAGCCGCGCGCGGCGCGGGAGGCGCGGGTCCGCGGCGAGGGCCTGGAGCTCCGTGATCACGCGCGCCGAGGCGGAGGAACGCGTGGCGGCGCGGCCCGCCGCGGTGAGGGCGCGCGCCCTCACGTACGCCGGCGCGCCGGGATCGCGGCCGACCGCGAGCAGCCGATCGGCGTCGGCGCCGGCCGCGCGGAGCAGCTCGTCGAAATCCGCGCCCCGGGCCGCGCTCTGGCCGCAGAAGTGCCCCGCGAGCAGCGCCGCGGCGTGCGGCGGGAGCGCGGCGGTGGAGGCGAGGCGGTCCGGCGCAAACGAGCGAGCCCCCTCGCCCGGAGCCGGCGGCGCGATGGGCGCTCCGCTCGCCGGCGTGTCCGCGTCGGCCGGGAGCGGGACGGCCGCCCCGCCGCCCTGCTCGACGATCCCGCGGTAGAGCGCGCTCGCCCGCACGATCGCCGTCTGTTGCGGCGTCATCGTGCCCGAGAAGTCGCCCCCCGTCGGGAACATGAGATTCCCGAAATCCGGGCAACGCTCCATCAGCGACCCCACGTCGCCGCACTGCGAGGTGTCGTCCAGCGGGTCGCCGAAGTCAGCGTCGAACTCGGTCGTGTGGAACAGCCCGGCGAGGTGGCCGAGCTCATGGCGCAGGATGATGGTGTCGACCGAGGGCTCCTCGTAGAGCGTGACCACGATGCCGCTCAGGTGGGTGCCGTGCTCGACCGCGACCGAGGGCACGGCGGGCGTCACGCCGGACGCCTGCGCAATGCTCCCCCCGAACGCCGTCACCGCGATCACGTTGAGGGCCGGACGGCCGGGGGCGCCGGCCGTCTGCTCGAGCACGCCGGGGAGGACCGCTTCATCGACGAACTCCCACTCCGAGCCGATGTGGTGGACGTTGATGCTGCCCACGCCGAGGCCCACGTACCCCTCGTACGCAGAGAGCAGCGCGCGCCGCATGTACTGCTCGGAGACCGCGTCGCCGGCGATGAAGGCGTTGATGTCGATCTTCCCGCCGTGAAAGCGCCCGTCGAGCGTCTGGCGGTGCCACACCGAGAGGCGCACCGGCTCCGCCAGGGGGCCGACTCCGCCGTTGCCGAGCTTGATCCAGTAGACGCCCGGCGCGAGCGGCGCGGATGCGTCCGCGCCAGTCTGGGGGACGGCCGCCGCGCCGATGCCCTGGTTGAAGAAGGCGGCCATCGTGCCTCGGATGGTGTAGTCGGCCGCCAGCAGCCTGCCGTCGGGGCCGCGGATGCTCTCGATCCCGATCGGCTCGAAGCTCGGCGATGACGCCATGATCTCGGCGACGGCCGTGAAGCCCAGGGTGCCCGGCTGGATGATCACCGAGACGGTGCCGCCGACCTCGACGTTGATGTGCTCTTCCTTGACGAGGGGCGGAATCGGTGGGGCCCCCCCCTCGCCGGTGCTGCCGCCTTGACCGGCACCGGAGGCGCCTTGCGGCGCGGAGCTCGCGGTGTCTCCCGAGCTCCAGGAGCCGCCGGAGCCGCCTGTGCCGTCGGGCGGCGGCTCGAACCCGTCGACCACCACCCTGCCGCCGCAGGCGCCCGCGACGAGGGCCGCGAGCGCGCCCGCGGCGAGGAGCGCGCCTCCGCGCACCTGCGTTGCCCGGCGCTCGCCGCCCGGCTTCCCGTCCACGCGAGACGGATCGATGGCGCTCGATGCCGGTGCAAGCGACGTTGACATAAGCATGCTCCTGCGTTGGCAAGGGCCCTCCCTCACCGCGCGCGCAGTATGCGCGGGCCCTCGCGCGGTGTCACGCGCTGCGCACGCTCGTGACCTCGGCGGGGTGTGCGATGGCGTGAGCGGCGCTCATTCCACTTGCTTGACGCGCATTCTCACCCGACCTGGAGATGCTTCCGTCGCGCCCTCGAAGCGCTCGATGACGATCACGAAGCGCGATACGCCGTCCGCGCCCTGGACGAGCCACGCGGCGTCCTTGGCCGGCGCGGGCGGCGTCGCGCCGGGCTCGAGCCACCGCCCCGTGAAGGCGGTCGCGATGTGGTCGCCGCGGTACGGGAGGGCGGGATCGGAGAGGGCCGCGTGGTCGGCCGCGTCGAACCGCGCCTGCTCCGACGCGGCGGTGCGCGCCTTGACCTCGGCGAGCTCCTCGGAGGCCGACGCATCTGCCTGGAGGTCGACGGCGCGCGTGGTCCCGGGGCCGCCGAGCTCGCCGTTGACGCTGACGAGCGACCTTCGGAAGCAGACGTTCCAATCCGTCGACGTGCGCGCCTCTTCCAGCGTGAGCATCAGCTGCCGGTCGCCCGCGAGGTCGAGGCAAGCGCTCGGCTCGGTCTCGACCGCGTCGATGCCGCCCGCGGTCGCGTCGAGATCCTGGACGTCGACGGTCGGGCCGGAGCCGTCGGGGAGCACCTCGGCGTAGCGGAGCTGGTAGAGCGCGGTGACCGGCGCCCCGTCCACCTCCCCGTAAAAGGAGACGATCTGGAGCTTCCAGTACCTGCCCTCGTGCTCGATCGCGTGGACGTGGTAGCGGCTGAAGGCGACGTGCTCCTCGCCGTCGTAGGCATACCAGCGCGAGAAGGCGCCGCCGGAGTCGTCCGTGAGCAGGAAGGGGGTGCTCGGCAGCTCACCCGCTCTGTAGTCCTCGAGGCCGAGCGGCAGCGCCCCGCCTTCGCCGGGGCCGCTGAGGCCGCTGTTGGTGAAGACGTCGTAGCCCGAGAGCGCGAGATCCCAGTCGGTGGACGCCGCGCCGTCGCCTTCCGGCAGCGCGATCTCCGGCGTGGCGAGGCGGAGGAAGACGCGGCCGGTGGCCGGCACGTCGACCTCGAGGAGCGCGCCGTCGCCCGTGGTTCCGGGGTCTCCGCCGTCGCCGCACGCCGGGGTGAGCAGGAGAAGCGCCGCCGCGACCGATCCTCTTGTCATGAGTCCTCCCACGGTAGATCGGCGCGGACGCCGACGTAAAACGTGCGCCCCTCGAGGGGCCGGTGATCGCCGCGGCGATCAGGGTCCTTCTGCGCGCCGAGCAGGTTCCTGACGCCGAGGTACGCCTGCGACGAAGGCCAGAGCGGCCGCGCGAGCCGCGCGTCGAGCGTCGTGAACCCGGGGGCGTACAGGTCTCCCTCGGCGCGCGAGTCTCTCTCGACGAAGGCGCTGCTGATGGTCCGGAGACGGGTGACGAGCTCGATCCGGAGCGGCAGATCGGCGCGGAGCGACGCCTGCGCCGTGTGCGGCGGTTTGCCGGAGAGCGGCTGTCCGGGATCGGCCGTGTCGTCGCGTGTCCAGAGGTAGGCGTAGCCGGCCTCGACGCGGAGCCACGGTGTGGCCTGGAGCGTGGCCGAGAGATCGAGGCCAGCGGTGCGCGCCTCGGCGATGTTCGTGTAGGTGTACGTATCGACGCCGTCGGAGGAGCCGACGGGCTTCGGGTCGACGTCGATCAGGTTGTCGACCCAGTTCGAGAAGGCGCCGGCCCGCGCCGTGATCCCCTCTCGGGGGATCCATGTGACATCGCCGTTCACGCCCCAGGACGTCTCGGGGGCGAGCTCCGGGTTGCCCTCGAGGATGTAGCCGAGGCTCGAGTGGTCGAACGAGAAGCCGAGCTCCTTCGCGCTGGGGGCGCGGAATCCCCGCCCGCCGGAGACGCGCACCGTGAGCGATGGCGAGGGCCGGTACGCGAGGGCGAGGCGCGGGGCGACGACGCCGCCGTAGCGGACGCGGAGCTCGCCGCGAATGCCGGGCATGAGGGTGAGCTCGTCGGTGAGCTTCCACCCGAGCTGGCCGTAGAGCGCGGCGCTGCCGAGCCGGGTGCTGGGCACCTCGTCGTTCGGTGGGATCTCCTCGGCGCCGGAGGTGGTCACGTCGGTGATCTCGAGCACCTGGTCGAGCGTCTCCACCTCGGCGCGCGCCCCGGCGACCCAGGTGCGCTGCCCGTCGGCGACGGTGGCGATCGCCTCGTAGCTCTGGAGGGTGCCCGAGCGCTCGCGCAGCTCCTCGTAGGGCGAGCCGCGCTGGTCGCGGCCGCTCGACCGGAAGGCCCATTGCTGGCCTGCGGCGAGGCGCAGGCTGGAGCCGCCGCCGAGGTCGAGCGTCTCGGCGAGGTGCAGGGTGACGCGGTCGGTCACCTCGGGGAGGTCGTAGAGGTAGACCCCGAGGACGGGCCGCTCTTTTTGCTCGATCCCGTCCTGCTCGTCGTGGATCCAGCGCGCGCGGAGCCGCAGGTCGACGCCCCTGCCGAGCGCGGCGCCGGCGCGCAGGCCGAGGAGGGTCTGGGAGCGCTCGGGCAGGGCGGTGGGGGCGTCGGCGCCGGCCTCGGGATGGGCGAGGTTCTCGGCGGGCTCGACCAGGGAGAGGCTGTCCTCCCGCTGGAACGAGGCGTCGGCGCTCACCCAGGCGCGCTCGCTCCGGTAGGCGCCCGAGCCATGGAAGAGGAGCCCGGCGCGGCTCCGGCCTTCGAGGCGGGCGCGGCCGCTGAAGCCCGGGTGCTCGGGGGGCGCGGAGAGCACGTTGACGACGCCGCCGATGGCGCTGGTGCCGTAGAGCGAGCTGGTCGGCCCGGTGACGAGCTCGATGCGGGAGACGTCGCCGAGCGGGAGGGACGAGAGGTCGATGGCGCCGCCGGCGTCGCCGATGACGCGCTCGCCGTCCTCGAGGACGAGGACGCGGTCGAGGTCGAAGCCCTGGATCTGGATGGCGCTCGGGTTGCCGAGCGCGCCGTAGGCGCTCGGGTTGACCTGGACGCCGAGCTCGCCGTCGAGCGCCTCACCGACGTTGATGGCGCCGCGGCGCTCGGCCTCGTCGCGGGTCACGACGCGCGTGCGCACCGTGGCGCGCTGGCTGCTCTCGGGGGTGCGGGTGCCGGTGACGACGACCTCGAGGGGAGGCGGCGCGGCGGGCGAGGGGGGAGGAGGCGAAGGGGAAGGAGGAGAAGCGGTGGGCGGAGAAGCGGGAGAGGCAGGCGGAGAAGCGGGAAGAGGCGAAGAGGAAGGGGGCGCGGCCGAGGGCTGCGCGGAAGGGAGCTGCGCGAGCGCAGGGCGCGAGAACGCGGCTGGGACGAGCGCCGGGAGCGGGCAGAAGGCGAGCAGCGCGGCGCGCGTCAGGCGCCGACGCCGGGGCACGGTCCTCCCTGGGACATCGGAACGGCAGGCTCGCGGCGCGGGGACGGCAGCATGGGGAGAGAGCTCGGCCTGTGCGGCGTTCGGTCGATGGGGTGAGGTGGGGTGGGGGATGGTCGCCCGATTCAGGGCGGTCGTCCAGCGGTTCGGGGGCGGGGTGGTGGGGGCATTTGCCCAGAGAGATGTCACATGAAGGCGGGAAGGCGGGAAGATCATTGATGATTTTCTTCCCGCCTTCCCGCCTTCATGTTCAAATGACCCCACCACCGGGGGCGGCGGGCGCCGTGGGCGGGGTAGATGGCGTGCAGCGGGAGCAGGGGAGGAGCTCGCGTCGGGACGGAGGCTCGTGGCGGGCGAACGGCGAGCGGCGATGCCGAGCGACCAACGCCTCGGGGGGTGGCCTGCGGTGCGCCACGAGAAGCCGCGCGGTTGGCGCGGGCTGCGGGGGTCGCGGGGCGGGAGCGGGCCCGGCGGCGGAAATCCCCAACGGGCGACGCGAGTTGGGCTTGCATTGCTCGACGACGGACGGTAGGGTCCCGCGCCGAATCGCCGGTCCCCATCGTCTAGCCCGGCCCAGGACTCAGCCCTTTCAAGGCTGCTACGCGGGTTCGAATCCCGCTGGGGACGCTGCTCATACCGCCTCCGAGAAGCCCCGCCTTACCGGTGATCTTGAAGCGGCGGCCCTCGGGAGTCTCCGTGGGCGTGAAGGTGAGCGGACCGGCAAGAAGCGCTTCCAGGAGCTTCCGGCCTTCGTCCGGGTGACGCCGAACCAGGGCCCGAAGGTCCTCAAGACGTTGGCGGGCTTCCTTCTCAAGCCGTCTAACCTCGAGGTCGAGAACGGACGGCGCCGTCTTGAGGGCCGAGACCTTGGCCTCCACCACGGCAAGGGACTTCTCCCGCTCGCTCATCATGGCGACCAGGGCGTGCGGGGCCTCGGACGTGGCCACGATCGCCTCCCCGAGGCGGCTGATCTCTGTCCGAAGCTTCCGGGCTTGCCTCTCCAGCTCCTCAATGTTGGAGCCGTTCGACGAAGCTCGCTCGGCCAGCCGGAGGCGGAGCTCTCGGAGGGCGCGCGTGATGACGTCTTCGGTCAGAACGTGCTGCTCGATCCACCCGAGGACAGCGGCATCAACCGCTTCGACGGGGCGGCGGAGGGAGCTGGAACACGACCCGCGGTCCCGGTGATAGCCGCAGACGTACACCTTGATCGGCGTATAGCTCGCCCGGCCGTTCATTACCTGCACGGGGCCGCCACAGACGCCGCACCGAGAGAACCCGCTCAGAAGGTACTTCGGGAGCGCGCCTGAAGCTCGGGCCCGGCCGAAGGCCACCTTCGTCACCTTTCGGGCCTGAACGGCCTGCCAGAGCTCCTCCGAGACGATCCGAAGCTCCGGGACCTCGACCCTGGTCCACTCGGACTCGGGCCGGTCCACGCGGACCTTGGTGCCGCCCTTATAGGTCTTCTCCTTTGCGCCCCACACGAGAACGCCCCGATAGCGCTCTCGAGCGAGCATGGGGGTGATCGACCCGGTGCACCATGAACCCGTGCCTCTGCCCCCTGCACGAGGGGAGGGGATGCCCCGGGCGTTGAAGTCCTTGGCGATCCTCTTGGTGCTCTCCCCGTCTGCATACCGACGGAAGATCTCGCGAATGATGGCCGCCTGTTCCTCGTTGATCTTGTACTCGACGCGAACCCGCCGATCGCCGTCCTTCACCTCGACGTTGTCGTAGCCGTAGACCTTGCCGCCCACGACGAGACCCTTCCGGGCCTTCACCATCAGGTGCTCGTGGGTCCTCTGGCTGATCTTCTCGCGTTCGAGCTCGCTTCCGAAGTTCCTCACCGCGACGATGATCTTCGTGGTGGGGTTGTCGAAGCGGACCTCCTCGTCCCCGGCGTAGTAGAAGAGCCGGACGCCGGCATCGAGCAAGTCCTGGATCACAAGGCCGGTACGGAAGACGTCGCCTCCGAGGCGGGACTCATCGCGCAGCACGACCACATCGAAGGCTCGGGCCTTGGCCGCGTTCAGCAAGGCCAAGAGGGCCGGACGCTTCTTGAACTCGGCCCGGCTCTTGGCGTCGTCCACGAAGATGTGCTCGGGTGCGAGGGTCCAGCCCTTCGAGGTGACGTACCTCGTGGCCTCCTCGCTCTGCACCTCTAAGCTCGCTGCCTGGTGCTCCTCAGTGGACCGGCGGACGTAGAGGGCTGCCCTCAGCCCAAAGTCATTTCCCATGGTCATCCCCATCTCTGGCGTGTGGATTGTTCAACTCGGCGATGAGGAGGTCAGCGAGCCGCTGAACGAACGCGGTCAGGTCCTGCGCCAGGGGAAGATCGGCGACGGGATCCGGAGCGGAAGGGGCCTCGGTCTGAGGCCCTCCTGCACGCGTTGTCCGTGTCGGTCTGCGAGGCACATAGGGAGGTACACCGGCTCGCTGAAATCCTACGCGGCTACCGGGTCCTCGCGCTCGCCCGGGTCAGCATCTGGCCGAGGAGCTGCCGCCCCCGTCGAAGCCGAGATGCCGCGGTCGGGACCGGGACGCCGAGGAGACCGGCGAGCTCGGTCGGCCCGAGGCCGATGCCCGCTAGGCGAAGGACCGCACGCAGGTGATGCGGCAGCCGGCCGATGGTGAGGAACCCCTCAAGGGCGCCGAGCCGGTCTACCGGGTCGTCCTCGATGATCGGCTCGGGGATGGCCGTCAACGGGTCGGCCATGCAGACCTCCCGGCGTCGGAAGGCCCGGCCCCGGTAGTGGCTCGCCTCGTGCCAGGCGATCGACCAGAGCCATACCCACAGGGCCCGCCGAGGCTCGCCCCCCGGCTCAGGCCGATAGCGCGCCTGGACCTCGATCGAGGTCCAGGCGCCGAGC
Organism: Sorangium sp. So ce281; assembly: GCF_051527395.1. Lineage (NCBI taxonomy): Bacteria > Pseudomonadati > Myxococcota > Polyangiales > Polyangiaceae > Sorangium > Sorangium sp. So ce281. The sequence continues at coordinate 5,467,019 of NZ_CP150322.1, read as the reverse complement.
ATCACTTCCTGGAGGACGTCGGCCACGTCCTGCCGCGGGACGCCGTACTTCAGGAGGAGGTGACGGAGCTGCGGCACGAAGGACGCGAGCTCCTTGACGGTCGGGTAGGCCGGTGGATACCGCTCGGCCCGAGGAGGGCGGGTGCCCCTCCTGGACGAGGGGGGCGATCGATGGACAAAAGAATCCCGTTCCGGCGCGCTGGGCGCAGGGTGTAAGAAGACCATGTCGTACCTCGGTTAGTTCGGGGAACGGCCACGCCCCCGGTCGGTTGCCGCCGACGCGGGGGCACTTCGCAAACTCTCGAGACTGGATTGGATGCGTCGCCGACTGGGAATGGGATTTTTTTGATCCACCCAGGAAGGGCGGAACCAGGAAGGGCGGAAGCGCCCACACTGTGGCCGATTGCCCTACACCCAAGATGCACCTTCAGGCCAAGCGGAGGGGCTGGGGCTCGTGCTCGGCGGGAGCTATCCTAGAGGGATGAGGGAAGACGACTTTCCGCTCGATCTGGAGACCTTTCTCGGTTCGACCGTCGAGGTCCTCAAGCACCAGGGTCATGAACGCGAGATAGCCATCATCGTCAATGCCAAGCCGATCATTCAGTTGCTGGAGTACGATAACTGGAACGGCGGCATCTACACCTGGGGACTCAGCTTGGAGTCGAGCGCCTACTTCTGCTCCCCCGTCAAGGCGGAACGGCAGAAGTCGGAGGAGATTATCAAGGAGGCGGGGAAGGAGCTCTTCGCAGACCGTGAGGACCACTCCTTTGCTCAAGTCACCCTCGTACCGCGAAGAGACAACAATCCTCGGTGGAGACAGGACGCGGACGACTACCTGAGGGGGAAAGGCGTCAATAACCAGGGGCGCGTTCGCAGCACCAACATCCCCCCTCATGAGCACGAGGGCCTATTCTTTCGGTCCCCGGCTGAGATCAACCTCTATCAAGCCCTCAAGAAGCTCGGCGTAACGTTCGCGCCTCTCCCCGTGTTCCTCCGGGGTGGCTCCAATTACAAGCGCATAGAGCCCGACTTTGTTATCATCAAAGATGGGATGATGATGGTTGTGGAGATCGACGGAAAGTCATTTCATCAAGAGAGTCCAGCGGACGCTCATGAGAGGCTCCGCATCCTGGATCACGAAGGAGCCAAGATCGAACGCGTCAAAGCCGAGCAATGCTCTACCCTGGAGAAGGCGAAGGCGTGTGCAGACGAACTTCTGAGCATACTCAAGAAGCGTCTTAATCAGAAAACGTAGCTCACGGGCCTTCATTGGGAAGGATCGGCCGCGGGGATCAGGCCGATCTCGCGGGCCCGCTCGACGAGCTCCGGCGGGATGGCCCCGCCCCTGAGGATCGACCTCAGTCTCGCGGGCGTCGTCCCAAGGGCGCGGGCGGTCTGACCGACCCCGCAGATCTCGATCGTCGCCTCGATCTCCCGGAGAAGAGCGTCACAGCTCGTCATCGGAGCCCCTCCTGTAGTGCCGGGTTAACTGGGGTCGCCGCATCGACTTCGCTCCCGAGGCGATCAGCTCTTTCATGCGCTCGAACGCCCATCGTTTGACGCGCCCATTCGCGGCCCATCGGTAAAGGGCCGTCTTCGATATCCCCAAGTGGCGGCTGGCCGAGGCCGGGCCGTCGAGCTTCGCGATCAGCTCACGAAGAACCTCAGGGTCGATGTCGACCCACTTACCCCGCTCACGCGCAGCCAGGATCTCCTCCTGGAGTCTCCGCACGCGGCCGGCGAGGTTCGGGCCCTCCGCCTCGGCCGTCAAGGCCGCGAGGAGGGCCGCGGCCCGGAGCTGCTCGATCTTACGGGTCACGTGAACAGCTCCTCCGCCGTCAAGCGGGCGTTGAAGCGGTCGATCGCGGCCTCGATCTCCCTTCGGGATCTCGCCGGGGCGAGCTGGTGTATGGCCGTCCGCGTCCTGCGGCGGGAGATCCAGAGGGTCTCGCGGATGCGCGCGATCTCGAACCCCGCGTAGCTCATGGCTCGACCTCCGTCGTCTGGGGATCCCTCGCCGGGCGATCGTAGGACTCCTGAAGTCGCGTGATCCCCTCGAGAATCCGATCCCAGCTCCTGCTCGCGACCGTCAAGACCGCGAGCAAAAGGTGATCGCGGCTCGGGTACGTCGTCCTCTGCCCCGTCTCCGTGTTGATCAAGTGGAAGCCATCGCTATCGAGCTCGGTCCGGTAGGCCATGGTCGGTGTCTCCCCGTTCTTCGAGCGGCGAGTATCTTCGCCGCTTTCACCAGGAGCGCTTTTATAGGTAGTTTATTGAGAGCGGGGACGGGCCCGGTCGCAATGCCCCGGGTCGCCCCTCCTTCGTTGGGTGCTGAGGGTCAGACGTCGTAGGGATCGATCATCGAGTCGCTAGCATCCCCCGCCATCGGCTCGACCTCGTGCCATACACGGACCACGCGACCGCTCGGGAGCCTCTCCAGGCTCATTACCACCGGAATCGCCTTCTGGAACGCTCCGACGGCCTCCTCCTGCGCCGTGGAGAGCGTCCTGGTGGCAACGAGGGGTCCCGCGTGATCCGGGCCCAGGTACACCCGCTTCGTCACGCCGTTGACCTTGCGGATGTCCAGCTTCCATCCGAGCACCTTGAGCGCGTTCGAGACCCGGATCCGGTCGCTGTGGTCTGCGTCCTTCACCTTGATTTCCAGAATGTCGGAGAGCACGTCCTCGATAGTCGTTTCCTTGAGAAGGCGGGTCTGGAGACCCGCCGCGATCAGGGGCTCCCAGGTGTCGGCTCGACGCCGCTTGTCCTGCTCGATGGCGAGCAGCTTCTCCTCCTCGTCCGTCGGCCACCACTGTTCGCCCTGCTGGAAGCGGGCGTGCGCCTCCGCCCAGAGCTGATCTCGATCGCGGCGGAGCCCATCGAGATCGATCTTCGGCGAAGTCACACCGCACGTGACCGGAAGGTACCGACGGTTCCCGGTAGGATCACTGAGGTATTGCTGGTCGTTGGTCGTGAGGCCGAGGACGCACTGCCGCTTGAGCAGGATCTTGCGGTTGCTGTACTTGGGCACGATCTCGTCTTCGTCCTTGGTCACGAACTCCTTGAGGTGCCGAGCGTCCGCCTTCGTGAGGATCGACCCCTCGTCAAAAACGAAGATCCACGATCCTTGGAGCTTCATGGCGGCCTCCTTGTTCTGGAGATCGTCCTGCGTGGCATCCGAGTACCACTCGCCGCCGAGCACCTTGAACGCACTAGTCTTCTTCACGGCCTGATCGCCTTCAAGAACGAGCATGAGGTCGGCCTTGCAGCCCGGCCTCTCGACGCGAGCGGCGGCCGAAATCATCCACACTCGGGAGACGATCCGGTGGTATTCCCGCAGCAAGGGATCGGCCGCGAAGTACGTCTCCATCATGGAGTCGAGCCGAGGGACGCCATCCCACGTGAGGCCGCGGAGGTACTCACGGACCGGATGAAATCGGTGATCCATCCCCACGACGGTGAGCGCCGCCTGGACCTTCTTCTCGGGCAGGTCGACGATGTCGTGCGCCCGGGTGAGATAGCCGGAGAGACGCGTGTCATCGGCATCCGACCACGGATCGCCCACCTTGGTGTTCTTCGCGTCCGGGTAGACGTCGGCCCATGGTGGAGCCGTTCGAAAAATCACACACTGCTTGAACTCGTCGTAAGCGACGAGTCCCTTGAGCTTCGAGTCATGACGCAGAGCGATCTCGACGTTGTACGCGACGGGCTTGACGACGCCAGAGGAGGTCGTTCGCAGCTCGGACTTCCACTCGGGTCCCTCTTCCTTCGCGCGGGCAGACAACTTCTCGGAGAACGTCGTGACAGCTCCCTTGAGCGCCGCCCTCGAGATGTCGCAGGACTTCGCGATGGCTGCGGCCATATCTAGCGCCCTATCACCTCCCACGTTGAGGCACGCCTGGAAGAAGAGGTCGTCCAGTAGAGGAGCTGCCGCCTCGGATCGAGCTGCACGAAGGTTAATGCCCTTGATCGCGAGGGCGATCCGCTTGTTCGGATCGGCGGGGACGGCCTCATCGACGAGCTCCTGGAACGCCATCTCCCCGTTCCTCGAGATGAAGTCATCCGGTCCCTGGTCGTGCTCCGTGAAGAACTCGCCCTTCTCGATCTCGACCTCCGTGCTGTGTCGGTAGGGGATCCGGACGAGCCACACGTCGGCGCCCTCCTGAGCGAGAGCCTTCCAGACGTAGCTCGCCCCGAGAGCCACCATCACGTTGTTCGAGACGCCGGCGTCGAAGACGATGAACGTCTTGCGGCCCTTCCAGTTGACCCGTTTCATCTCCTTGGTCGCGACGATCTCTTCATGCTCGCGCAGCTCCTTGGGATCGTGGCATCCAGCAAGGACGCCGCCGAGCCCGAGAGATGCATACCCATGACACGTGAGCGAGATCGCCTTGAGCGGAGCCTCGGTCACGTAGAGGGGGATCGACGTGTCTGCCGCAGCGTCGAGAGCCTCTGGCGTCCAGTAGGGGACGACCCTGACGCCCGCCTGAGCGAGGTAGCGCGGGATCTCGTGGGACGACATCCCGTCGTCCGAGTAGACCGTGGTCTTATCGACTCGGATGCGGATGCGCTCAATCTTGTCGAGCGCGGCCGGGTACGGGATCGCGATCCCGGTGGTACCCGCGTAGTGCGGGAGGCCCTTGTACCTCGGCTCCACGCCGAGCTTCCTGAGCTTCTCCTCCCACTTGTCTTTGCGCGGGAATGTGACGCTGTAGAGTCCCACCCGCTCGGCGTACTCAGCCGTGATGGCCCTCGCCTGGAGGATGTCGGAGTGCTCCGCCCAGAGGCGTGGCTTATCATTGCTGCGTCCTGGTGTAGTGCTATGATCGTCAGACACGTTAGTACCCCATGTCGACCCGGCCCCGCATGGCAGCAGGCCGGGTCGACGTCCATTGGGGCCCCGTCTCGTGGAGCCCGTGGAGCGCTGGGGTAGCCGCGTCCCAGGTGCCCCCTCCCGTGCGGTGGTTCCGGCGGTGTTCCGGCCGGGGAGGGGATCGGCGAGCCTTGTCCGCCGTTACCGGCGGACGGCGAGCGACTCTATATCAGCCGGTAGGCTGCTCCTTTGCCGTCCGCTCTTCGAGAGCGTCGAGCGCCCTCGCCACGGCCTCGCCGAACGTCACGTCGAGACGAGCGGCTGCGAGCCGGAGGCGAAGGTGCGTGTCCTCGGAGAGGCGGACGAGGCGGTTGCTCCGGTCTTCCGTCTTCATGCAGGGAGTGTAAACCCGGATAACGGGCATGCCACGGAAATCGTACGTCCAGAGTGCGAATCTTCGACTCGTACTCTCTGTTCAGTAGCTGTACGGTCGAACGCTTCCAGAATTTCCCGGTTACGGTTACGGTTACAATCCTCCTCTGAAGACATTGATCCTCGTTTTACAGGGGGGAGGTACAACGATGATCCACCCCCCTGTAAAACGGATCTCGTAAGAGTGCAGAGGGGGCTCGTAACCGTAACCGTAACCAGATTTCGGCCAAAAACGGCCAATCAGCCCACGGCGCCCCCTCGTCGGCGCCGTGGACGCGCATGCCCTCGGGAGCTCGACCGTCTCTGGCCGTTCCGGCACTCCCCGGGCCCGATGCTTGCCATTTCATGACGCGCACGACGCAATGCGTTATGGTTGAAGGGCTGGATGCTTGCCCCGAGCTCCGGTAAGCTCCGTGTCCGCATGTACTCGACGTACCGCAAGATCGAGACGTTCGCTGACGTACCCTCGGCGGGACCGCTCGACGCCAAGGTTCGCGAAACCCACAGGCTCGATTTCAAGGAGACCGCCTCGCCCGAAAAGACCGCCGAGCACGCGAAGGACATGGCCGCGTTCGCGAATACGTTTGGCGGAGTGATCCTTATAGGCTCGAGGGTGGACGCCGGGATCGTTGAGCACCCGGGGATCTCTCGTCCCCATGCCGCCCGGCTGGCGGAGGTCTACGAGCAGGCGGCGAAGGAGATGTGCTCACCGTCGCCCGTCGTCAACGCCATCATCATCACCGTGCCGGGGAATTCCCAGGTGCTCCTAGCCGTGAACATCGATCCCTTCATCGAGGGGCCTATTGGCGCAAAGTTGAAGGAGCAGGATGCCTGGGTCTTCCCTGTCCGTGAGGCCAGCCACACGAAATACCTCAAGCCGAACGAGCTACCCATGTACATGAGCCCTAAGGTCCGCCGAACGCTTCTTCTGCTCGGCTGCATTCGTGATGGAGCTTCTATTCAGCTATGGATGCAACCGAAGGGCGAGACTGCAAACAAAAACCGCTACAGCGAACTTGTTCATGGTCCCCTGCCTCTTGAGGCCCGAGATGCAATCAAGGGAGCCGTGGAGCTCGCCAAAAATTCGGTGCATTTCGGGTTATCAGAGCCCAATCATTTGAATATGCAGCTGGTCGTTTGTGCGCCGTTGACCGACATAGAGGATGTTTGGCAAGCACACGACGACAAATGGAACATTCGCTTGGGTGGTCGTATCATCACCCCTCCAACTGGATCGAAATCCTTGGAAGTGCGCTACTGTCCTGTCGTCCGCTGATCCTCCGGACGAGCGATAACGTTCTCCGACGACGGCAGGCCCACCAGCCTCGCTCACCGCGCTTCCTCATGGGTGTCCTCCTCCCCTCCCGGGATGAGCTTGGCCGGCCCACCCGGGCGCGTGTGCCCCTCGGAGGGCGGCCGAGCTCTCCGAGGAGCTCCGGCCGAGCTCACCCGGTGCCGAAGCCTGAAGCGAAGCAAGTGTGACGCATTGCATCATGAGATGCGTCATGGCGGAGGGGCTGGATGCGGGACGCAGGCAGGCGTAGTGGATCGGGCATGAACGAGATCGACGGCAAGCACGTGATGGTTCTATTTCGCAAACCGCTCAAGGTGGGCAACCTTCACGCCACCGGCGTGAACGGTACCAGCGGGGGTGTTGGTACGCTCATCCCGATCAATAGGATCACCAAGGTCTGGGGGCTGGAGGGCGAGGACATCACCGATGCCTCCGGACTTAAGGGGAAGACACTCGTGGTCAACAGGAGGTCCGTCAACACGATCGTGGTTGCTGACGACTGAGGACGGGGGACGTCCCGTCCAGCTCCGCCATCGACATCGATCCCCCCTCGTCCTGCCCCTCGTGCCTATCCATCTCGGCTGGAGCAGGTTCCGCCGCTGACGCGGACGATGCAGTACGTTGCCTGCGTCACGTCCAGCGAGAGGGCGCCGTGGGTGTCGCGCTGATGACACCCACGGCGTTTCGGCTGGGGAGCGACTCGCTCAGGCTGTATCCATCGCGCGTAGAGAGGGCCGCAACGGATCATGGGCCAGCACTCTGGATTCATCACACTTCCATTCCCGAACTTGTCTGCCATTCTTTCCTCATCAGCCAGTGCGGAAAGATACCGGTGTTCGATCCCCGCCTCCGCATCGACGAAGGACACGACCAAGCTCGAACCCTGGGATCCGACGTGTGAGGAGGAGATCGACAAGCTTACGGACGCCTTCAACCGAGATCAGCCGAAGCTAGACGCCCTCCCTACCGACGAACGAGAACGTCACCACGCGGTCATCGACGCATTTGTAGATCTATTTCATATCATTATGATCTATTTAAAAGGATTTGATGAGATCCTTGGCTACGGCAACGAACGATTGGCGCGCGAAGTCGGCACCGAATGCGTGAAATGGGTGAAGGGTCGCCCATCATGGCGAAGCACGGCACGAATTTCTGGAATTGTGGCCACCCACAGCTGCTCGATCTTGGAAGAGTACATCGTCTACAAGGCCAAGAAGAAGTTAACTCCGACATTCATTTCGGAGCGTGGTGCCGAGCTCGTAAATCGTTGGCATGCGTCCGCAGCGAAACCCAAAAAGCACGATGGGATCCGGAAGGCATTGATGAAGGCTATAAAACCGTCTGTCTTTGCAGAGCCTTCGGCATGGGCGGGTGCGGTCTGTGATGTCTTTTCGATCGGGATGGCGCCTAGCGTTGAGAGTACCCTGTTGTGCATGATCAATTACCGAAACCTCTACGTTCACGAACCGCAAAGCGCATTTAAGGCCAGCCTCCACCCTTTTGAGATGACGGCATGGAGCAAGGCGGCGTTCGTGTTCGCACACGACTTGGCTCTCGCCCCCTGAACTGCCCTCCGCACCCGACCAACAGGCCGCACCCATCTGCACCAGGCTCACGGCCTCGTCGTCCCGCTCCTCGCTGCTCCGCGGCGGGACCAGCCCCACATGCCCGGGCCGCCTCGAGCGTCAGCCAGCCTCCTTATTTCCGGGAACGCGGCCGGGGTTCGCCTGTGTCGCTTCCTCTCCGCTTCCAGTCGATCCGCTTCCTGCTGAATCAGATGTGGCATCCTTCGGCGCGTCCGCGGGGCGGGCATCGAGGACCTCAGCGTTGAAGCCTTTTCGCTGGGCAGCCGCACAAAGGGCACGAACGTAAACATCGTTCGCATCGGGGAAGCTCAGGCGAGCCAGCTCGATACCTGCCGTCGTGAGCCGGTAGATGTGACCTACCAAATGATTCCTAGTAGGAGGGGCATGGATGTGAACGATCCTGCCTCGGTAAGCTAGCTTCCAGGAAAGCGGCTCTGCAAAACCTCCTCTCATGAATTCATGTTCCTGTAGAAGCCTGAGGTCGACGAGCTTTCTCGCTTCGAACACACTGACATCCGCTTCCTTCCGGAACTCTGGGTCGTTCGGGAGAACAATCTCGCCCTGATTGGTGCAAAAACCACAGTACTTTTGAAAGAGCTGAGCATCTGCCGACGTCATGTTGCGAAGGGTTTCGATCGTTAGGAGAGAGAACGTTCCGGGTCGAGCGATCTCTCCCGCCAGGAGTTTTCCCCAGAGGCGCTGCATGTCTGCTTTCGAGACATCCTTCACATTGTCGAAGATGCGCGCGTACACATCGGGATCGACTGGCTCGTCGGAAACCTGGGCGTGGGCAGGGAGCGCCTTGATCGTTTCTTGCGTCACCTGCTTGATGTTGTGGAGGCGCCTTTCCTCGACGAACTGGAACGGGCCACGGTGCGCTGAGGCCAGAGCTGCCGCCTCAGGTTCCTCCCAGATGACCTCGAAGTCGGCCTCAGCGATCTCTTCTGGCACAGCGAGCTCGGATCTCAGATTCTGCTCGAGCAACCCGATCTCATGCTCGCCTTGGATCAGGACCTTCCGCTCGTCGATGGTCGAGCGGGATTCAATGATCTTCACCTCGGCATCCGCTCTTGCGGAGATCAGTTTCACCTTGGCATCGGCTTCCGCTGCGATGATCCTTGCCGCGGATTCTTCTTCTGCCTTCTTGCGGACAATCTTCACGCCGAAGTAGCTCTTGAGCATGCCGAAGAGCTTGTTGATACCCTTGAGATCGGCCTTGACGTTTGCGTTGACGGTGAGGAGGGAAGGCATGGCATCGGGGAGGCTACCCTAGCCTCGGCGGTGGAGGGAGACCCAGCGCGCCCCCGTCGTCCACCCTCCTCGTGCTCCACGTGGCCGAGGAGCTCCTCGCCCCCGTCGTCCAGCTCCCCGTCTGCGGCGGGCACGCCCGGGCACGTCGTCCGGCTTCCGGACCGGCGGCCCCTGACCTTCCGGTCAGTGTCCCGAAAAATGGAAATTCGACCACGACCGCGGCCGGTTGACAACCCACTGAAATTTCGAAGGTTCTCGCTTCTGCTTGTTCACAATGTGATTTTTCTTACGTTGATCGGGGCGCCCCTCGCTCTGTAGGCGGGGCATGAGTAAGCCGAGGGGCCGGAAGGCCCACCAGAAGAGCACCTCCGTCAACATCAACCCCGTCAACGCCGCCGATCCGGACGACCTCCCGTCCTACTGGGACGCGTTGCGACTGCCGCCATGCCCTGCCCCTTCCCAGCCGGAGCCGGAGCCCGAACCGGAGGCCGCCCCCACCCAGCTCCCTCGTTTCCCCCGGTTGATCCTGTTCGCTCAGAATCTGAGGCGCCGTACCCTCCCGCTCCCTCAGTACCTGGCAGTGCATGAGGTGATCCGCGTCCTCGGTCGGCGGGAGAGAGAGGGACTGCGTTCTGCATCCCGGGCTCTTCGGCAGCCGCAGTACCGGGTGGTGGCTACCTGCCTCTTCCTGGGCCTGATGGCGAGGATCGTCGAGGATGACCCCGACCTCGACGACGCCCTCACCACAAATGACGCCGTCGTTGCTTTCTTCATCGGCTTCGCTGAGATCTTCGGTCACCTGCCGAACGGCGTCAGGTTCCCCCGTCCGGTGTAGCCCCGCCGGCGATCGACACCCGCGGTCACGCCCCCTCTCGGACCCATTCCGAGAGGGGGCTTTCTTCTTCCGTATCCCTCGTCGACATGAAATCTTGACGTGGGGAATCCGTAATTGCTTGTTTGTTCGATTTCGTACGTCATACTTCCAGACGTACGATGGCTTGTGCTATTTGCAGACATGAAGCTCGTGCGGAGATCGAACGAATCCTCCGAACCAACGAGATGTCGCTCCGAAAGTGCGCTCGGAAGTACGGCATTTCCGATCACACGACCGTCGATCGGCACAAGAAGCACTGCATGCCGAAGGCCCGCATCGTTCCGATCAGCCAGTACGAGGGCGAAGAGGACGACATCCCCGTCCAGCGGACGAGGCGCACCCCCCTCACCACCAAGCAGATCGATCTCTCTGGCAAATCGGCCAAGGAACGCCTCGAAACCCTGCTCGATCTCACCGTGGGTTTGGTCAACACAGGGCCGGAATTCAGCCGTCTTGAAGCCCTGAAGCAGGCCAAGGCGCTGATCCTCGACATCGATTCGATCGAGAAGGTCGAGCAGCCCGCAACCCAAAAGGGTCCTGACGCCTCGGCCCTAACCGCTTCGATCCTGGACAAGCTCGACAAGCTTCAAGGTTCGGCGTCCCAGACCGACGCCGAACCGACTTCACTTCCTTCAGAGAGCGCCGCCCCCGCAGTTCATTGAGGTTCTGGCCTATGAGTGCGATGTACTACCCGACGGGCACGAGCAACCTTACCGACAGCCATGGCAAGCAGCAGGTGATGCCAGCCGTCGCGGCTGACCGGTCCCTTCGAGTCACGGTTCAGCAGCCGACCGCCTCCCCGAAGCCCGCCCGGATCGCTAGGGTCGTCCATCTGGCCTCGGCCACCCTTCCAGCGTCCGGCGCGTGGACCAACCAGGCGGCGTACGCGATCCCCGATGGCGTCTCCGCCGTCAGCTTCATCACTACCTACACAAGGGGAGTTGCGAACGGTCAGCCCAAGTTCCGCATCCTCGTGGGGAACGGCACGGAGGAGGGCGACATCAGCGTCATCGACCCGATGGTCACGGCGTCTCAGCCGTTCGGCCTCCAGAGCGCGTACGCACAGGTGGTCCTCGGGACCGTACCCCAGGACGGCAACCCGGTCAGCCGCGAGCTCACCGTCCTCGTACGCGGCGGCTGGACATCGATCCGGATGATCGCGGCCGAGCACGGCGTGACGGCAACGCCAGGGACGCTCGCCATCGCACTGACGGCGGCCTACTGACCATGATCCGCAGCTCCGTCGCGCAGCCCATCGGAGATCCCCTCGAGGGATACCGGAGCCAGGGGATCTCCCCGGTGGTCGCCCCCGGCCTAACCCACTGGTTTCGAGGTGACCGCGTGAGCCTTAGCGCGGGCAAGGTCTCCTCGTGGCTGGACCTCTCCGGGCGGGGCAATTCGGCGACGCAGGGATCGGGGTCGGCACAGCCGACCTGGGTCGATGGCGCCATGAACGGCAGGCCCGTCGTCCGGTTCGACGGGACCAACACCTTTCTCTCCGCTCCGATCGGGCCAGCAGCAGCTCCACGGACGTATATCTTCGCGTTCAGCTCGACCCGGGGGACGTCGAATCGGGTCTTCGATCATGCGACGACGACGTACCCGATTTTCGGGTTCTACTTCGACGGATCACGACAGCTCTACTTGGGTTCCGCGAACAACTACAAATATTTCTCGACGAGCCCCAAGCCGAGCGACGGGGTCCCGCACGTCTGTGCGCTGACGATCACCGGGATCGGCCAGAACGACATCGCGAACGCGGCCTTCTATATCGATGGGGCCGCGATCACCCCGAACACACCCATAACGACGAGTTCACCGAACGCGACCGTCTCGACGATGCTGCTCGGCGGGTCGACCAATCGCTTCCTCGGGGACATCGCCGAGTTCGCCATCTACGACCGCGCGCTCTCGAATGAGGAGAGGGCTCGGATCGAAGTCTACTTCATGACCAGCTACGGGGTTACCTGATGTATATCGTCTTTACTTCAGAGGCCGCTGCGCACGAGTTCCTTGCGGTCGTCGATGCCGGGCTCGGGTACCCGATCCCAAGCATTCACCCGATCACGAAGGAGATCGTCGGGTGGACCACCACGTGGGCCATCCCAATGAAGCATCCGGAGCGGGATGAGTGGGCGATCCCCTACGGCCCCGAGATCGCTGCTTGGTTGGGCGATCACGTGCCGGTGGAGATCGACGAGACGTGGTGGCCTCCCGTGTGGATTCCGCCGGGTTGATCCCCAATCATCAGATGTAGATCGGATCATAGCTTCGTCATCCCAGACCGCGGCGAGGCTCCAACAGTGAAGAAGCGCTCGATACACCACGACGACCTCGAATGGCTCTTCTGGAACTGCGAGTCCGAGATGGGCTTCAAGTCGAACTTCAACTCGCTGATCCTTGCGTCCAAGTACGGGACGAAGCGGACCCGGATCGAGGACGGTGAGCTCGTCAACGGCGTCATGGAAGACATCCACAACGAGGATGCCATGATCGACGCCCTCGACACCCGTAGGGCCCTCGGCCGCATGGCTGCGGCGGCGAAGAACCGCCGGGTGATGGCCATCTACTGCGCCCTCCCGCCGCGGGCCAAGGCCGTGCTGGAGGCGTACTACGAGCCCCGGCAGTACCCGCCCGAGGTCCGGGAGGTCTTCGGAGGCCTGGCCGGCGTCCTCCACCTCACGAGGACGGCGCAGGGGATCAAGCGGTTCACCCCGGCATGGGTGGCTTCGGCGGTCGTCCGCAAGGACCCCATCGTCCGGCAGCTCCAGCAGGAGGCATCCTCCCTCTACCAGGCCGCCCTCGCCGCCTACGATCGACGGGCCAAGCACCTACGAGCTCGGGAGCAGGAGGCCGTCAGCCTGTGAACCGCCTCCTCAGCGTCGACCAGGTAGCGCAGATCCTCAACATGGATCACCTCGAGCACCGCTTCGTCCAGCGGCGGCTCAGGGTGTACGCCGCGGAGCGGCAGACGGAGTTCCAGTTCTTCAGGCTCGGGAAGTTCTACTACACGACCTTGGAGGATCTCCGGCGGCTCATCCCCGAGCTCTTCGCGCACGAGGAGCGGGACGCCGACTCGATGCGCTCCAGGATCGAGGCCCTCGTCCTTGAGGTGAAGGCCCTCAAGCGGAAGACCGAGGTTCTTGAGAACACGCTCTTCCGCCTTCAGACCGAAGCCAAGAAGGGGGCATGAAGGCGCGGCTGTGGAACCCGGAGGGCGAGTCCCGGGCGTCCCAGCTCGCCTCACGACCCGCTCACGAGCGGCAACGGTTCCTCGCGTCCTTGAGCCCGGAGGAGCTCGATGCTCTTCCGCACTGCTGGCCTTTTTGGGCCCGACCGCGACAGCTCCCACCGCCCTCGGTGGACGTGAGCATCCCCGACTGCCCCGAATGGCGCTATTGGGTCGTCTTCGCAGGCCGTCGCTGGGGTAAGTCCAGGACCGCGGCTGAGTGGATTCGCCATCGAGTTGAAACGGGCAACGCCCGCCGGATTCTCCTCGCCGGCCCAAACTATCAGGACGTCCGCAAGATCCAGGTCGGTGGTCTACAGGCTGTATTCCCGCCCGAACGCCGCCCAAGATACATCCAATCGAACCTTGAGCTTCGCTTCTGGCCGTACACCGACGACGCTCCTGTGGCGGATATTCGCACGAGCGAGAAGCCCGACGGCTTCCGCGGCTTCGAGTGGGACACGGGGTGGGTCGATGAGTTCGCCTCGTTCTACAGCATCGACGACTGTTGGTTGCTCATGAACCCGGCGCTGTCAGGGATGACTCCAAAGGGCGGCAACCCCCAGGCGATCTTCACGACGACGCCACGAAACAAGAAGGTCCTCCATGACCTCTTGGACGATCCGCGCACTGTCCTTACACAGGGGGCATCAAGGGACAACCTTAAGAACCTCCCGCCTGGAACGATCGAGGCGATCGAGTTCATCTACGGTGACTCCGACCTCGCTGGCCAGGAGCTGCTCGGCCAACTCCTTGGGAATGAGCCCGGAGCGCTCTTCCGCAAGAAATGGTTCGACGACAATCGAGCGTCGGCCCCGCTCCGCTTCAAGCGCAAGATCGTCGCCGTCGACACCTCGGGATCCGGCAAGGAGACGGCCGCGGAATGTGGAATCATTCTCATGGGACTCTCCGAAGGCGGCCAGACCGCGTACATGCTCGGGGATTACAGCCTCCGAGCTTCGCCTGAGGAGTGGGCGAAGGAGATGTATAGGGTCTATCAGGAGCACGGGGCGAACGAGATCCTCTACGAGAGCAATTACGGTGGCGAGCTGATCCCCACGATGTTCCGCCAGATGAAGCTGAGCGCCAAGTTCAAGCCCGTCCCGGCGAAGGGAACCAAGGCTGAGCGCGCTCAACCGATCTCAGCTTTGACACAGGGCGGGAAGATCAAATTCGCCTCGACCTTCAAGGAGTTCGAGATGCAGTGCTGCACCTGGACCCCCCGTGACAAGCGCTCGCCCGATCGGATGGACGCCTACGTCCATGGGGTGACTGAGCTATTTCCCGCGATCCAGGTGGCGAGGGGTAAGCTCGAGATCCCCGGCTTCTGGTGATTTCTCGCCAGGTCGTGCGAATTCGCGCATGGGCATACACGAAATGATGCGTGCGGTACGGCACGCTCTCGAAGCGGCATCCCTGCTGCGACCCCGAGCTGTTCCGTCGGTACGACGCCCTCTACAGGGGCGGCTCGGCCTTCAGGAAAGCCATCGGCTCGTTCCTGTTCCAGAACCCTCTGGAGCCCGCCGAGGCGTACCAGCTCCGGAAGCGAGAGGCGGCCTACCGCAGCTACGTCGGCCCGATCATCGACTTCTTCGCCGCGCAGCTCTTCTCCTCGCCGTTCCTTGTGAGGGCGACCCGGGACGGCGAGACCCAGGCCCCGGACCCCTTCTACGCCGAGCTGCGGGAGGACGTCGACCTCGCCGGGACCGACCTCGTGGCGTTCATGAAGGGCCGCTTCACCACGGCCCTGGTGAAGGGCTGCTCGTGGTGGCTGGCGGAGCTGCCCGACGACGGTGGGCTCCCCGTCGAGTCAAAGGTGGACTGGGAGGCCCGAGGGCTCGGCCGGGTTCGGCTCTGCCCCCTCGAGCCCGACGACGTCCTCGACTGGGAGTGCGACGACTACGGGCAGCTCATCTGGATCATCACGCACAGGCGCGAGATGCGTCGGGACGATCCCCGTACGGAGCGGACCATCGTCACCGAGACCTGGCGGATCTTCGATCGTGAGACCGTCGAGACGTTCCGGATCCAGTACGATCCCAAGAAGCGGAAGCTGAGCCCGGAGGACGAGATCCCCAGCCTCGGCGCCGTCCCCCACAGGTTCACCCGGGTGCCGCTCATCTGCATGAGGCTGCCCGAGGGCCTCTGGCTCATGAACCGGGCGGCCGATGCTCAGATCGAGCACTTTAGGCTGAGCGCCGCCATGGGGTGGGCAATTAAGCGCACCTGCTATCCGATGGCGGTCTTCAAATCGAAGGACCCGCAGAACCCTCCTGTGACGGGTGCCGGCTACCTCCAGATGATCTCTACGGAGGAGAGCTTCGAGTGGGTCTCCCCCTCGACTGCGTCCTTCGACATCCTCCAAAGCGAGATCGCCGCTCAGAAGGACGAGATCTACCGGATCGCCCAGCAGATGGCCGCCAGCGTCAATAACTCAGCCGCAGCGTTGACCCGCTCCGGTGAGTCCAAGCAGGCGGACATGGCGGCGACCGAGATCTGCCTCCATGCGTACGCCACCGAGGTCAAGGAAGCCATCGAGGAAACCTTCGAGCTGATCTCCGATGGCCGAGGGGACACCGATCTCCGCTTCAGCATCGAGGGGATGGACAAGTTCAACCTCGACGCCGTGACGGTCACGCTCACGAACATTCAGACGGCCAAGACCCTCGGCATTCCGAGTCCAACGCTCCACCGAGAGCTCGGGATGAAGGCGGCGGACCTCCTGCTGCCGAACGCCTCGCAAGAGGTGAAAGACCTCATCCGTGAGGAGATCGAGAACGCGGAGGTGCAGACCTCGCAGCCGACTCCCACCACGGAAACGGACGAGGAGCAATCCTCGGACGACGCGAGCGAGGACGCGCAATCCTCGCAACCCCACGGTTCAGGCTCCGACCTGAACTGACATAGCGCTGTTCCCCTACGGCCGGGGAGCAGGGCGGAGGACCCAAAATGGCTGACGTGCAGACCGACGCACAGGTCACGACCGATCCGAAGGGCGGAGATGCATCCGCCGAGTTCGACCAGCGGCTCTTGAACCACGTGAACGCTGCGGTGGGATCGCAGCTCAAGCGCATCGTCCCGAAGTTCCTTGAGGAGGCCCTCGGACCTCACATCACATCGCTGAGGGAGCAGCTTCAGCCGAAGCCAGAGCCCAAGGAAAAGGGCGCTCCGTCGGCTGTGGATCCCGAGATCTCGAAGCAGATCGAGGATCTCCGGACCCAGCTCAAGAAGGAGCGGGAGACCACTGCGCGGGAGCGTCGGGCAGCACGTGAGGAGAAGGCGTTCGCCGAACTCCGAAGCGAGCTGAACGGCAAGGTCCGGCCCGAGGCCGTCGATACGGTGGCGAAGCTCCTGTTCCACGCCGACCGGCGTGTGGTCGTCGGCGATGACGGATCGCTCGCGTTCAAGCACGGCGACGCTGAGTACGACCTTCGTGGCGGCCTCGCTGAGTACCTCAAGAGCAGGGACGCTGCGATGTTCCTGCCCGCTCCTGGGTACGGACAGCCGCCGAAAAAGCCTGGCCTGAAGGTCCCGAGTCGAGCCCCGGGCGACAAGCCGCCTGCGGCCGAGGATCCCATGAGTCGGACCCTCCGCATGCTGGGGAAGCTCGAGGCGAAGGCCGGCGAGAAGATCCTCTGATTCCAGCAGCAAACACTTTCTTTTTTCAAGGTGACTTAACATGGCTGATACGCTGCAAACGCTGGCGCTGATCGTCCTCGCGCAGAACTACCGCGGGGATATCGTTCGCCAAGTCAACCGCCAGTCTGTGGCGCTCAAGGTTCTTCCTTTCGTTCGAGGCGAGGGGAAGAACGTGGCCTTCGTGCCCGAGGGTTCGGGCGTCGTAGCTGAGAACTACGCCGAGGGTGCGGACGCCGAGAACTTCGGCTCGGACTCGCAGGTGGGTGCAACCCTTCACTGGGCGATGTACAGGGCCAACTTCCACGTCAGCGGGCTGGCGGAAGCCACGGCGGCGACCTCGGCCACGCCGGAAGGGAACCTGCGCCTCTGGGCTCGCAACATGGTGAACGGGGCGGCTGCCCTCGCCTCGCTCATCAACGGGGCGATCTACACGGGAGCTGGCACCGGCACGCTCCTGACCGGTTTCGATGCCGCGATCGGTTCTGCGAGCAACACGTACGCGGGGATCGACCGCTCCCAGGTGGGGAACGCGTTCTTCAGGCCGAACGTCTTCGCTCCCGGCTCGGCCACGGCCCTCACGTTCGATCTTCTGCGATCGGACCTCTCGACCATCTACCAGGCGTGCGGCACGCGTCCCGATGTCGCGTTCGTCCATCCCAACGTCTACAACAAGATCGGCGCTCTGTTCGACGCTCAGAAGTTCTACGTGATCCCGACGCAGCAGGAGATCATGACCTCCCGCGGGAAGGTCTCCCTGGAGGGCGGACCCGGCGCCATCAGCTTCGAGGGCTGCAAGTTCATCGAGGACAAGGACGCAACGGACGGGAAGATCTACTACGTCAACACGAACCACGCTCGGATCGAGTACCTGCCTGTCGACCTGTCCACCATCCCCGGCCTCGACGACGAGGTGATGGACATCACGGCCGATGACGGCTTCGGCGTCACGCCTCTCGGCATCCGTCTGGAGATGCTCTCCAAGACGGGCGATTCCGACAAGGCCCAGATGAAGACGTACCTCCAGCTCGTCGTGGATCGCCCCAACGCCTGCGGTATCCGCAGCAACATCGCCTGAGCGGACTGAGGTCACGACATGGCTACCTCCATTCGCAGGCTCACGCGGCTCGAGGCTGAGCAGGCCATCGCGGTCCAGAACGCCCTCCGGCTCGATCTGCTCAAGCTCCGCGCTGGCGTGGTCTTCCACGCGGACGCCTCAACCGGCGTCTCGCTGGCGGATCTCACGGCTGGCTCCTCGACGGCAGACCAGGTGGCCTTCACGCTCGCCTGCTCTGCCGCCTACACGGCCCACATCGCTTCCACATGTAGTGCCACCACGGGACAGGGGGCCCACCTGGCGGCGGATGCGACGAACGTCCTGACGACGCCCAACCCGACGGACCTCACCTCGTGCAACGCGAGGATGAACGAGATCAAGGCGGACTACAACCTCCACCGTGCCTCGACGACCTTCCACCCGGTGGCCGACTCGACGAACACGGTGACCGCTGCGGACGCGACCAATGCGGCCTCACTGGCGACACTTGGTAATGCGGTGAAGGTCGCTCTGAACGCCCACTTCGCCGCAGCGTTCACGCATCAGGCAACCCTGCTCGTCTCTCCCTGATCGATGCCGTTCACGTCCGCTGAGGCCACGCAGATACGCCACTTCCTCGGCTACCCCCAGGTGTATCGCCAGAGCAACCCCCGGCTCGAGTCGGCCATCCTCGTCGTCGGAAACGACCCCGACGCGACCGTGCTCGTGCAGGGGCTCCTGGCCAAGATCGAGGCTGTCCGGACCGAGATCCAGGGGACAGCCCTCGCTTCTGCTGGCCTCAAGGCCCTCGATAAGGGCGACGTCGAGCTCTACCCGGACAACCAGCAGACGCGGGGCATGAAGGCCATCGGCCGGACGCACGTGGCCGAGCTCTCCGTCATCATGGGCGTCCCGATCGCCAACGACATCTTCGGGACGCAAGGGTACTCCGGGGACGCCTGGAAGGCCCAGAACGCCAGGCCAACTCTCACGGGGCTCGGCTGAGGCATGAGCGTTCGTACGGCCTTCCTGCCCATCCTCGATAAGTACCGAGGCATGCTCGACACGGTGTGGGATCTCCGGCGGTACGACGTCGTGGTGAGGATCAACACGTGGACCCCTGGGACCCTTCCGGGGGCTCAGGGTTCGACGAAGGGGCCTGTCGACACCCCGCTCCTGGTCAACGGCGGCCGCGTCAAGGTCGAGCAGCTCACACAGCGAGACATCATCGCGTCCGGCGGGCTCTATCAGGATCAGGACCTCAAGATCGGCCCGCTGACGCCTCCGTACACGAACGCGCAGGGGCTACCAGCCGGCACGAACCCCACGGTGTTCGATCCGGTGATATCCGGCAGCAACACCGAGGTGCTCTTCAAGATCACCGGGCCCGGATACCCCACCGGAGCCTGGTTCAAGAAGATCGGGCAGGAGCTGCCCAAGGCGAACTTCGCCTACTACCTCATCGTGAGGAAGACCGCCGCTCAGCATGTCTGACCCGTTCGAGGAACTCATCACAGAGATCGACCGGGCCGTTGAGGCGGGCCTCGACAAGGCGGCCGAGAGAGGGGCCGGCTTCGCGGGGCTCGCCACCAAGGGTGAACTCGCCCGGTCGATCCAGGCGAAGCGGACCGGACAGTTCGAGCGGGAGATCTCGACGGACAAGCACTACGCCGGGTTCGTCGAGAATGGCCGCCCCGGCTTCAAGATGAAGACGAAGGTCCTCCACTTCTTCGTCAACGGAGAGGAAGTGTTCGCCCGCAGCGTGGGCCCGGCGAAAGCCCGGCCGTTCATGGCTCCGGCGGCGAAGTTCCTCGACGCGGAGGGCCCGGCCATCGTCGAGCAGGAGCTTCGGCAGGTGCTCCGGTGAGCTACGCTGGCTTCCGTATCGGTCAGTTCACGTCGCCCCTGACGAGCGCGACGACGAACAGCCTGCTCCAGGACGCCGACCCGGCGCTCCACACCGCGCTCGCCTACTACCAGGCGATGCTCTCGACCCACCTGGGGGCGAGGTTCAACGCCGAGGTCACCAGGGCGGGGCTTCCTGAACTCACGGGCAGGATCTCCACGCTGGCCATCCCGTACGACCCGCTGCCGTTCCTGACCCAGGCGCAGTTCACGCCGCCCTTCCTGGCTCTGTTCGTCGTCTCGGAGCGGCCCAGCGAGAAGACGAGCAACTGGTATCACCTGGAGGAGAGCTGGAAGCTCCAGTGGGTCCTGCCGCCTCTGGGCCCGGCCCAGTACCTCCAGCTCTACCCGTTTCTCCGGGCCGTCGCGAAGGTCATCCTGGACCGAACGGAGCAGGGGTACGACCCGACGTACCAGAGCGGCGCCCTGGTGTTCGACGTCGCCGGCATCGAGGAGATCAAGATCTCCGAGGCTCGCTACGGCTCCCTTCAGAGCCTGAACACGGAGCTCTTCTTCCCGACCGTCGAGATGGATCTGACCGTCTTCGAACGGAGGATGGAAGCGCCCGGCGTGGAGAACCTCACCGAGATCGGCGGGACGGTCAGCGTTGCGGACCAGAGCGGATCTCAGACTCTCATCGAGTTCCAAGAGGACGTTACATGAAGCTCAGAGTTCTTCCTGTCGGGACCGCGATGGTCCCGGACTTCGAGGCGATGGAGGCAGGCATCCTCCGGTTCGTCGGCCGCAAGCACGATCCGACGGTCGGAAAGAACGGCGGATGGGTTCCCTCCGAGGAGCCCGTCACCGTCCCCTTCCGGGCTGAATACGTCCAGGAGATTCAGGCGGGGACGCTCGCTCCGGTCGATGAAGAGACGGCCCGAATCTGCGGCGTGTCGTTCAAGGCTCCTGAGGCGAAGAAGCCTCGGTCGAAGCCTGAGTGAACGGCTGATTCTCAACTTTCTTAGGGGAACTCCAACATGACTTCGATCAGCCTCGTCGGCCTGTCCTCAAGCGACCCAATCCCGGGTGAATACGCAGAGGTGAACTTCGCCCAGGGTGAAGCCTCCCTTGGAACGGGCGTCTACCCGGCGCTCCTCCTGGGCGGGAAGACCTCTGCGGGCTCTGCAACCGCGAACACGGTGATCTACGGGCCCGACACCCCGGTCTCGATGAGCACCGAGTCAGACGTGATCGCGCTCTTCGGACCCGGCTCCGAGCTGCACCGGATGTGGCGCAGGTACACAGCGGTCAATACGACGACCCCCGTCTACGCCATCGCCATCCCCGAGGGGTCGAGCCCGGGAGCCGCGACGGGAACGATCACGTTCACCAACTCGGCGACCGGAGCTGCCACGGGCCGGATCTACGTCGGCGATGAGTTCTGCGAGTTCGGGATCGCGACCGGCGACTCGGTGACCACCATCGCGGTCGCCGCAAAGAACGCCATGAACGCGAAGACCCACTGGCCGGTGACGGCGGACAACTCTGCTGGGGTCCTGACGATCACGGCCAAGCAGGCCGGCCTGCGGTCCAACTTCGTCCGCTACTTCGCGCAGATCCGGCCGAGCGGGGTCGGCACCACGGTCAGCCCGACGGCCTCGACGCTCACCTCGAGCGGGGCGGTCTCGGATAGCAACGCCACGGCCCTGGCTACGATCCTGGCCAAGAGGTTCTACTACATCGTCTCCGCCGCGGAGGACTCGACCCAGCTCACCGCCCTCCTCAGCCAGGTGAACACCCAGGCGCTCGCGGTCACCGGGATCCGGCAGCGGGTCTTCGCCGGCTCGGTGGACACCCTCTCGAACGCCATCGCCATCAGCACGGCCCTCAACGGGGCCCGCGCTGAGCTCGTGTGGCTTGCCCAGAGCGACGTGCCTCCCTGCGAGCTGGCCGCCAACATGGCGGCCGTCTACGCCCTGGAGGAGGCGCCCCTTGTCCCCCGCCTGAACTTCAGCTCGTACGGCGACGACGCGAAGACCCAGACGAACTGGAAGGTGAAGGCGCCCCTCTCCGGGGCCGCTCCGACCAGGGCTCAGATCCTCAGCGCTCTGAACTCCGGCCTCACGCCGATCGGCGTCAGGACGAGCGGGGCGACCTACCTCGTGAAGCGCATCACGACGCGGTTCCTGAACGGGTCGAATGTGGATCACCGCATTCGAGACGCCCACAAGGTCACCATCTGCGACCGCTACACGGACGACCTGATCGCCAAGGCCGCTGCTTCGCTCCGCGGCAAGCAGATCGCCGACGACCCGAAGAAGAACGAGCCGGTCCCCGGTCCGACGGTGGTCACCCCCCGCGTGTTGAAGGCGCTGATCAACCGTGTCACCCGAGACTACGGCGAGAACGACCTGCTCCAGCGTGTGGGCGAGATCATCAACGGGACGCTCGCTATCCGGGAAGCGTCTCCAACCACCAGGCTTTCGGCGCAGATCCCGCTCCAGCCGATCGACATCCTGGATCAGGTCGCCCTCCAAGTGAACCAGGTGGCCTGATTCCCGGCGGCTTCGTTCCAATTCGAGCACTTCCTTACACGAACAGGACTTAGAACATGGCTAACCTCGACCTTTACACGAAGGCGCAGGTCTACGTGAACAGCGCGCTGCTTGCGGAGGAAGCCTCTGTCTCCATCAAGCGGAGCACCGGCGCACAGCAGGTCAAGACCGTCGCCAAGGGGTTCGCAGGTCTCTCGCCGGGTTCGCCGATGTGTGAGATCTCGGTGAGCAACGCCGTCCCATCGGCTGACTTCGAGCTCGACCCCGGGCAGTTCATGAAGGACCTCGAGGTGGTCGAGGTGACCATCTTCGCCGCGGGCCGGACGGCGACGACCAAGGGCTTCATCACCGACGACAACTTCAGCCACGCGGTCGACACGGCCAGCAAGCTCGACTTCACGTTCGTCGGCCAGTTCCCCGAGTGGGACTGAGGTGTTAGATGGCTTCCTTTGCGCAGTATACAAACGCGACTGTCACCTTGAAGGGGGCGTCCCTTGAGGATGTGACGGCCGTCACAGTCAAGCGGCATGGCTCCAAGACCCGCATCACCGTGGTCAGCGCTGTCCCAGCGGCTGGCTTCGAGGTGCTCTGGGGGGAGAGCAAGGAGCCCGTCCAGGTCTCCGTCTCCGCGGCAGGCAAGACCATCGAGGTTCTTGGAAGCGTTGTCGAAGACTGCTTCTCGTACTCCGTCGCTTCCGGCGCACAGTACAGCTTCACCCTGGAAGCCGACGCCACGTCCTGGCAGTGACCATCTGACGTAACCGGGGACCAGACCTCCTCGGCCGCGCACATCACAACCTAATGCACTCGGGGTCGTCTACCCTGAGTGACTACCCTGCGGGAGCGACTGCTGGGGATGGCGTGGTCTGGACGCCCTCTTCACGGTCGCTCCCGCTTTTTTTCGTTCCTGAGGTCAGCCAGACATGATGCCTCCCCCCGAATCCGAGATCTCCGCGGCCGAGCTGTGGCTTCAGATCACGTCGGTCCCTCGTCCGTACCGCCTCGTGCCCTTCCCGAGGAAGGCCCCGGACGGGAAGGCGATCGGCGAGATCGCCATGGTGGTGCTCACGCAGGAGGAGTCGATGGCCGCCACGGCTTCGACGGAGCGCTTCGTGAGGAAGATGCTGAAGGAGCAGGGGGCGCTCCCTCAGAACGGCGAGGTCTCGGCCGGCTACTCGACGCTCTTCGAGAACCGGTGCTCATGTGAGGTGCTCTTCCGGGCCTGCAAGCGGAAGGAGGACATCTCCCGGCCGTTCTTCCCCAGCATCGAGGCCGTCGCCCAGAAGCTCACGACGGACGAAATCGGCGTCCTCATGTTCAACTACACGAGGGTGCAGAGCGAGCTTGGACCCATCGTGGGCAAGATGAGCCAAGAGGAGATGGACGCCTGGATCGAGCGGCTGGCCGTAGGAGGCAGCTCGTTCCCTTTAGATTCCTTGTCATTGGCAGCTCGGAGTCAGCTCATGCTGTATATGGCCTCCCAGTTGTACAGCTCACGGATGGCCAGCTCCTCGCCTGGTACGCAGCCAGAGACCGTTACCTGAAGAAGCAACAGGCGGCGAAGTAGATGTCGACTCCCGTTTCGATCATCCTCCGGGCCGAAGGGGTTGCCGAGGTTCATTCGGCGATCCGCGGCATCCGGCAGGCGTGGGTCGAGATGGAGCAGGAGGCGACCGCCGCTGCTCTCCGGGAGTCCAAGAAGCGCATCGACATCTACAAGGCGGAGCTCGACGCCGAGCGGAACGCCAGGCGCGATTCGAGGAGGAGACGAGACCACGATGATCTGGACCGGGCCTTCGGCCGATCGGGTCCGTCTGCTCGGTCAGCGATCACAGGGACGAATACAGGATCCACGGTCCTCGACTCCTTCATGAAGGGAGAGGGGCTCGCCGGCGTGGCGAAAGCCGCTGGGGTTGCCGGCGTTGCCATCGCGTCGCTGAGCAAGGCGATCGATCTCGCAGCAGCCGCCCTGAAGCAGTTCGCCAGCTTCGTCCTCAGTGACGTCATCAAGCCGTCGCTCGAGCTGGAGACGGCCGCGGTCCAGATGGCCAACAACTCGGGCGGGAAGCTCACGGCAAAGGAGATCGAGAACAGCGTCCGGGCCACCTCGATCCGAAGCAACATGGATCCGATGGCCATCCTGAAGGCCGCTGGAGACTTCCAGGACCTGACGGGTGATCCGAAGCTGAGCTTGGGCATCATGAACTCGGTGGCCACGATCGCGAAGGGGCGCGGCTTCGAGCTTCCCGTCATGACCAACATGCTCGGTACCCTTTGGAAGCCGGGCATGCAGCAGGGCGAGCTGGAAAACCTCATGCTCACGCTCATCGCGCAAGGTGAGAAAGAGGGGAGCAGCATCACCTTCGGGAAGCTGGCCGGTCTTGGTGGACGATTTACCGCGCCGACGCAGAGCTTCGCTGGGGACTACGGGACCAGGATTGCCATGGCGGGAGCGCTGCTACAGACGACCAAACCCAAGATGGGGTCTGAGGCGTACGCGGCGACTGGTCTCGCTCGGTTCACGTCCGAGAGCTTGCAGTTCGCCAAGGCTTTCGCGCCCGACTCCATCATGAAGGACGAGAGCGGGGTCGAGAAGATCGTTGACCCTGCCAAGCTCATCGCGGACATCTACCGGAAGACATCCGGCAACGTCGGAGCCCTCAAGGACATTGGGTACAAGAACGTAATCTCAAGGAACTTCATCGGCTCCTACAAGGAGACGTTCGACGCGGCGTTCGACAAGGCACGGGCGTCAGGCAAGAGCGAGAAGGACTCGCGCGAGGAGGCAGCTCAGGCCGTCGAGCAGTTCATCAAGGGCTTCGTCACCGCGAACACGACGATGGCGGACGAGGAGAAGAAGCGGAACGCCGTCCTCCAGACCAGTGGTGAGAAGTGGGAAACCGCGATGAACCAGATCAAGGAGAAGCTCCTTGAGATCATGCCGACGGTTCAAGGTTTCATCGACGACTTCGCTAAGGCTGCTCCAGATATCGCCGACGCTGCCCTCACCCTAGCCAATGCCCTGCTCTGGGTGGCGGACATCATCCGCAGCATCCTGAAGCCCTTTGCCTCCTCGGACGACGACCCTGTGGAGCCAGGCCGGCGCGGCAAGTACGAGCTCAACCCGGAGAGCGGCCAGCTCGAATTCGTTGCTGCCTCGCAGCTTCGGAAGACCGACGACGTTCTGAACCCGCTCGGGCTCACGAAGGACGAGCAGCGGAACCTCGGAGCACGATTGGCTCTCCCGAAGTCGGAATCCAAGCCGAGCGAGCCCTCGCCTCAGCCTCCTGACCTTGGGACCGTAGGCGGTCCGCTTCGGCTCAACCTCGAGAAGGTAGACGTCAACGCCGACAAGACTGCGGACAAGCTGGACCGCCTGAACAAGTCGCTCGACGACTTTCACTCCCAGATCAATGCGATCAACCGTAGTGAGCCCTTCACCAAGCGCTGATGGCCGCTGACGTTCTATCCCAACTGCTCGGAGCCTCGTGGCGTGGCATCTCTGTGCCGGCCATCCTGGTAACGACGAAGGGCGGACACGGGGTCGTTGCGCACAAGCGGATGGACCGGGACGGGTGGCTCATAGAGAACACCGGGCGCAATAGCGCGATGTTCAGCTTCAAGATCCCCTTCGTCAACACGATTACGCGGGGGCCGAACGAGACATGGAGCGAGCTGTACCCCAAGACGTACAGAGAGTTCACGGCGGCCCTTGAGGATCGGCAGCCGGGCACCTTGGTGCACCCGGACTACGGCGAGCGGCTGTGCTCCACGGTCGACTGGGAGGTTGTTCTCGACCCCGACTTCCGCGGCGGACCCACCGTTCAGGTGACTTGGATGGAGACGGCGGACGAGGACAAGGCATTCGCCGGCCTGAGCTCCGACTTCGCTATTGCTGCTTCTTCGGCTGTGGAGCTGGACAACATCGTCGGCATCCTCCCCCCGGCTCAGAAGCCGAACCTGGACGGTTTCGGGTCCTTCACCGAGTTTGTTCGCAGTCTTCAAGCCGTCGGGGACCAGATCGACCTCGCGAGGTCGAAGGCCGTCGCGAAGATCGATCGCGTCGTCTCCCAGGTGCGCCGGCTGGAGGATACCTACGGACGGGTGAACGTTGGGTTCCGGGACACGTCGAACCGCTTCATCTCGGCCATGCACTCGATCCAGCAGTCGCTGGCGACGAAGTCCACGGACAAAGGCTTCTACGTCATCCCGAAGTCCACGACGGTCACCTCGGTGGCCCTTCGGTTCAGGAACTCCGTGACCGAGATCCTGAGCCTCAACCCTCTGCTGGCTGGGTCGCCTGTCGTCTCGGCACACACGGCGATTCGCTACTACATCAAGTGAGCCATGCCACTGCGTGATGGGCAGAGCGCGCTCGACCAGGTCGTCCTACGGCTCCCGGACGAGGGGATCGAGATCAGGAACTGGACGAGCTACAGGTTCACCCAGAACTTTCAGATCCCAACGCCAGCATGGTCGTTTACCCTGCCGCCATCGGTAGCCGGGGGAGGCTACAGTAGCTTCGACGATCCCGAGCCCACGGGCGCTTCAGGCCCAGGGAAGGAGCTCCTCACGGGGATACAGACCGGAGCACGGGTGGAGATCTCCCTCAACGATCGTCTTCAGTGCACGGGGTACATCGAGAAAGTCACGTCGGAGGTGACGCCAAATGGCGGAACCCTCTACACGATCGAGGGGCGCGACATCCTCGGTCCCGTCGTTGATGCCTGCATCGACCCGGCCTACAAGTTCACATCGGGTTCCACGATCCTCGATTGCATCCTCGGCGTTCTCGCGCCCTTCGGGATCGATACCGTGTACACGACCGACGACCTCAACGTCTCGGTCATCACAGGGCTGCCTAAGGGGGCTTCGGGGACACGTCAGAAGGTCAAGGTGAAGATCCCGAAGCGGGTAGCCAGGGCTGACGGGACCATCGAGCTTCAGTACGACACGAAGGACAGTACGGTCGTGGTTGATGCGCGCCGTCGTGACCTCAGGCGGATCACCGTCAAGCAGATCAAGCCAAAGATGGGTGAAGGTGTCTTCGCCTTCCTTGACCGGATCCTGCGCCGGTTCGGGCTGATGATCTGGGCCGCGGCCGATGGTAGCGGCGTTGTCGTAGACGCGGCGACGTTCGACACGTCGACCATGATCCACAGGATCACACATCGCAACGGTTTGACCGACGAGAACAACGTCCTCACAGGTTCCGTTGTACGAGACGTCACCGGCCAGCCGAGTCTCATCGTCGGCTTCGCCACGGGCGGTGGGCAGGCGGCGGACAAGACGCGGAACAAGGTCATCATGGTGAACGAACTCGTAGCCTACGAGTACGACGCAGATCTTAACCTGAAGCCGATCGATCTCGTGCAAGACATCAAGGCGCGGTACAAGGGCGCCAAGGTGATCCCTCCGCGTGAAGAGGTGATCGGTCTCGAATTCCTTGGGAAACATCGTCCCGCCCCGATGTTTATCAAGGATGACGAAAGCTACGACATGGAGCAGCTGGAGTCCTTCATCAAAAGGAAGATGGCCGAGCTCCAACAGAAGTCGCTCGTCGCGACGTACGAGGTGGCTGGCCACACCTACAGGAACTGCCCTTGGGCGGTGAACACGATGGTCGACGTGTTCGATGAGGTCCAGGACGTGATGGAGCCCATGTGGTGCGTCGAGAAGACGTTCAAGAAGTCACGCGCAGGCGGGACCACCACCACGATCAAGCTCATTCGGCCCAAGACCTTCCAGATCAACTGACATGCCCGTAGATCTTCTGTCCGACATATTCGAGAACGGCGCCGACGTTCTCGGGACGACCATCGACAGCCGAGGGGTCATCCTCGCGCAGACCGGCGACGCGGTGAACTCGGAGGTCCTCTCGGACAACGCAGAGTGGTGGCAGCACGTGGGGTTTGCCTCTCGTCCCGCGAAGGCCGAGCCAGGGAAGCGAGCCTGCCAAGGGATCACGCTGAACCAGGGGTGCAACGATCTCTGCATTGCCTCTCGAGACACACGCGGGACCAAGAACTACGGCACCCTCAAAGAGGGTGAAACCTGCGTATACGCAGGCGGCCCGAACAACACGGGGACCGGCCGAATCCTTCTGAAGGATGACGGCTCCACATCGACGATTATGATCCTGACGCAACGGGGGAACGGAGCGGCGGGGGAGCCCATCAGCATCCAGGTATCGAGCGAGGGGAACGTTATCATCACGGCGGGCTCGAAGGGGACGATCACGATCGACGGCTCTGGCGTCTCCCTCGGAACCTCCGCTTCGGATGGCGTCGTCCTCGGCCCGGGTCTTCAGGCGTACATCTCCAGCCTGACCACGCTGCTCACGCAAACCATCGCGGGGGTGAACGGCCTCGCTCCCGGCTCCGTGACGGCAACTCCTCCGGTCTTGGCGTCTACTGCCATCAGCACGTCGGTGAAGTCAGCGAGGTAATGGCAGGACCTTGCTTGCCTTAGCTTCTTTGTTCCCATGAGCAGCAACTTGGGTATTGGCGCCTGCGGGTTCGGGTCCTCCAGGTATGGGTTCGGTTCGCCTGCGCAGGTGAATTCTTCCACGGCCGAGCTCCTGAGAAGGCCGGACGGCACCTACGGCGACTGCGCACTGATAGACACCCGTTCGGGCGATTTCGTGCTCGACGATGCAGGAAACAAGGTCGGGTGGGAGTCGCTGAGTCAGATGGTCTACCTCGCCCTCCGAACGGCCCTTGCTTCTTCAGCAGTGCAGACGATGGGCATCGAGCTTCCGACGGGGGTCATCACGGACAACATCGCTACCCGGAATCGGCAGGCGGTTGAGGCCGCCCTCAAGTCCATGACGGCCCGGAACCTCATCAGCATCATTGACGTGACCACGGCAAGAGTCACGCAGTCTGGGGTCCAGGTTGCCGTGAAGTGGAAGGCGCTCTCGACGGGTAAGGTCGAGACGACGTTCGTCTGATGGCAACCACGATCGAGACCCTCAAGATCAAGTCGCTGGAAGACATCCGGGACGACTTCCTGAGGACCTACCGCAACTCCCTCATCAAGAGGGGGATTGCAAACCCCAATGTCTCCGAGGGGACGGAGATCTACCTGCGGGCCACGGCATTGGCGCAGCAGATCTACGTCGCCTCCAGCAACGTCCCGCTGGCGGCCAACGCTCAGATGGCGGACACGGCGCAGGGAGATGACCTCGTTCGGGTCGCCCGCTTGTACAAGCTGAGCCTGCGTCCTGCCGGCCCATCCTCCGGCCCTGTGGTTCTCGACGCGACGGTCAGCACACCGAGCGCGATCCCGACGGGGGCGCAGTTCCTGGACCCGGCCGGCCTGACCTACCAGGTCGAGGTCGGCGGCCCGTATGCCGACGGCGACGAGATCCCGATCACGAGCGTGGACACGGGGGCCTCGACGAATCTGCCGGCCGGCACGGTCCTCCGGTGGACGGCGCCCCCGCCGTTCGTCCAGCCGATCGCGGTCGTCGGGGCGGGAGGGCTCACCGGCGGCGTGGACGCCGAAGACTACGAGGGCCTTCGGGCGCGGCTCCTGGAGCGGCTCCAGTCGCCGCCCAACGGCACGAACTGGCCGAGCATCACCTTGGCCGCGGAGCAGGCATCGACGGCCGTCCAGAAGGCGTTCGCCTACTCCGGTTGCAACGGTCCGAGCACGGTCCACGTTGCCGTCGTCAGAGCACCCACGAGCACGAACAAGCACCGGGACGTCGATGCCCTGGTGCTCTCCGGGACGATCGTCCCGGCCGTGCTCGCCGCCTTCCCGGAGTTCGTGGAGGTGGTCGTCACCACGGTGCAGAACCAGGAGGTCGACGTCTCGATCGGCCTCGCGCTGCCAGCGTCCCCGAAGGCAAGCCCAGCGGGACCGGGTGGGGGATGGACCGACGGGAACCCGTTCCCCGTACGAGCATCGCCTGGCTACTCGGCGGTCTTGGCGGTGACGAACTCGACGAGGTTCGTCGTCGCCTCCGACATCCCGCCCGTCATCGGCTCCCAGGTGTGCTGGTTGAGCCGAGACGACTGGACCCTTCGGACCGCGAAGGTGACGTCCTTCATGGCTGCCCCGAACTACGACGTCACGATCGACACGCCCTTCGTCTCGACAAACGGCGTCTCGGTGGCGGTTGGAGACTACATCTTCCCGGCGGCCGAGAACATGCCGGCGTACGTGGCGGCCGTGCTCGACGGGTTCGGCAAGCTCGGTCCCTACGAGAAGACGAGCAACGCGAGCCTGCTTCCCCGGGCGTACCGCCGTCCACTCGCCGCGTCGAGCTGGCCGGCCGGGTTGAAGAAGCCGTTCCTCCGCAACCTCTCGGACGCAGGAGATGAAGTCTTCGACGTCCAGTACCTCTATCAGAGTGCGGTAACGCCGCCTCTGCCGGCTGCCATCACGGACGGCCCCTACATCTTCGTTCCACGGCAGATCGGGTTCTACCCGGTCTGAGCACCACCATGGCCCTTCCTGACAAGAACGACTTCGCTGCGCTCGGGGGAGAGCTGGTCGACTACTCGCCGCCCGAGGATCCCACGACGGACCTCTCGGCCGAGGCGTCGAACGAAGCCCGATCGGACACGGCGGCCATGACCCGCATGATCGAGCGGGCGTTCGTCTCGTTCACCACGAACGGGTCTACGGCCACGGTCACCGACCATGATGCCGTCTGGGGCAACGCGCTGGAATACAAGCCGACCATCTCAAGGACGGGGGCGGGCAACTACCTCGTGACCTGGCCGACGACCGTGGCGGATGCTCGAGGTGTCACCCGAAGCCTGAACCTCCGGTTCGGGGTCGGGAACGTGGGGGAGAGCCTCTTCTTCGCATCGGTCATTCGGGTCTCAGCCAACTCGATGCGCATCCGGATCACGCGGAATAACACCGCGACGGATCCGGACGCATCCACCGTCATTACCCTGGTCGTCTGGTGAAATAGATGGGGAACTTCAACCCGTCCCCCGAGAAGTTCGGCGCCGAAGAAGGGCACATTGAGGAGCATCTCCTCAACTCCCTTCTCGAAGCGGACGGGACTGCCTTCACCAAGGAGGTCGATTCCTACGTCTGGGCCGAGCGGAACGCCGAAGCCCGAGCGCTCGCCTACCTCTGGCACCTGAACCGGAGGATGGCGAATCAGTGGGACCCGCTCCGGATGACGGACTTTCTTCCGCGGTTTGAGAAGATCCTCGGCATCCGGCCTCCTCCCAATGAGACGGACGTCGGGCGTCGGGCAAAAGTCCGGGCGAAGATGGAGGCTTACGGCGCACCTCCAACGCAGCAGGTGGTGCACGATCTCCTGACGGTCGTGCTCGGGAGCATCTACGCTGGCCTCGTTCATACCCCTTCGTCGCAGGCGGTTGGCCGCGTCCCTGGAGGAGCCACCGTTCCTGGGGGTGTCACTCTGGCTAATGGCGATTGGTACTCGACCATCGCGCACTTGGCGATCAAGACGGTGCAGCCGGCCGGACTCGACGATGCGACCTTCTACGATGCCGTTGCACAGATCGCGTTGTTCCTCAGCGACCTTCTACCCACCTGGGTGACGTTCGACTGGTTCCTCGATGGTGTCCACGGGGCGGGGTTCTACCTCGACGAGGACAGAAACCTCGATAACCAGCGCTTCTAGACGAGGCTCAACTTATGGCGCTTACGAGAATCAAGAACCCGGATTGGGGGGTCAACGAGAAGCTGACGAGCGCGCAGATCAACGCGCTCGATGCCAACGTCACGAACGCTCTCGACAAGCGTGCGGGGCAGACGGACACGCTTGCCTCGACCGTCACAGCGACGGGCCCGTTCACGGCCAACGACTTCACGCTGGGTAGTAGCGGGAAGGTCAAGTTCTCCGCTCCTCGTTCGTTTACCACGGTGATGCGCAGTTCGTTCGTCCCGATGACGACGAACTGGACCGGCTCCGACTTCGCCGGACTGTGGCGTACGACCAACACGTCGTCGGCCTACGGGTACATCACGCTCGACGTCGAGCACGGGGCCGTTATTACCCAGATCAGTGTCTACATCGAACCGGCCAACGGTCACTCGAATCTCCCGGACATCATGCCCGGGATCACGCTGTACCGAAAGCCGGTCAGTTCGGCCGCCGTTTCGCTTGGATCGCAGAGCGATCTGTCAGCAAGCTCACCGGCCTACCAGACGATCCACCCTATCACGCTCAGCGGCCTCAACGTGACGGTGGATCGGATGACGTACAAGTATGTGGTGGGGTTCTCGTCTGAGGGCGATATCGGTTCGTCGTACGCCGTCCTTGGGTTGAAGGCCGTTCACGGATGCGTCGTGACGTACACGCTTTCTCAGATGAGCGACTTTTGAGGTTTCGATGGCTTCGCCGATCTGCACAGTGAATGGGTCGAGCACCCTGAACGGGGTCGACGTCCCAGCAGGGTCGACCGTCACGATCGCCCTTGCGGACACCGCGGGCATCAAGAGCTGGTCAACCTCGTGCATCAACACGGATGAGCTGCTCTCGTCGACCACGGTCACGGCCGGGCTGACCATCGACCATGTGGCGAAGAACGCCACGTTCACCGCACCCGCAGCGGGGTCGGCCCTCATCTTCCAGTCGAAGGTGAACAACGGGCTCGACGCGAACGGCCGTCAAGATCCCAGCCTGACGACGACGTTCGGCGTCTATGTGCTGACCGCGACCGGATACCGGGTCGGGGCTTTCGACGAAACGTTGGAAGGGTCCAGCCAGTTCGGCTGGATCTCGAAGTTCAACGCGCTCATCCGCGGCGTGGTGGTGAACCCGGCTTCGGCCGGGACCGGCATGAGCTTCTCCGCCGGAGCGTACAATGTCGGGCAGAACGCCGACGGCTCGATCGTCGTCAATGCGGACGACATTCAGCTGAAGCCGGCTTACCAAAGCCTCCTTGACAACGCTACGTCCAGCGCCACGGCGAACGCTCTGGTGAGGAGGGACGGGTCCGGTGGTGGCGCCTTCGCCTCGGTCACGACGCCCACGATCAAGCCGGCCGACACGGGGGCGAGCTCGGGGACAACCCTCCTCGTCTCGGCGAGCAACACGACCACGGGTAGCCCTGGTGCCGTAACCATCAGGAGCGGGGTCGCATCCTCGCCGTCGTCAGGTCAGGGGTCCGGAAACGTTACGATCCAGTCGTTCGACAAGGACAGCGCGTTCCAGACTGGCACTGTCCAAATGTTCTCGGGGTCGAACTCTGTCGGACCTAGCGGAGCTGTGTTCCTTGAGACCGGTACGGCCGGAACCAGTTCGGGGTTGATATATGTCCACTCGGGGGTGGCCTCGGGTGCTGGAAATAAATCGGGGGATATCTTCATCGTGCCTGGATCCGCAAGTGCGCCAGCCACTCGCGGGAACATCGTCCTGATCGACACTGCGACCCCCAGCCAAACGGTCGCGAACGGGCAGGGGGTCATCGGGATCGGGAACGTCACCTCGATCCCGACCTCGAACCCCGTCGGTGGTGGGTGCCTCTACGCACAGGCTGGGTCCCTCCGGTGGCGAGGCTCGAGCGGCACCGTCACCACGATCGCCCCCGCGGATCCTCACTGCACCCAATGTGGGAGCGACTTCTCGCTGGAGTTCGAGAACGCGACCTGGGGTGACGAGCTCACCATCTGCTTGCCCTGCATGCTCCGGTCGCTCGAGCAGCTCGGCGTCGACATGGGGTTCGCTTCCAGGCGGAAGCACAACCCGGAGGTCACGCCCGAACAGCGGATGCAGTCGACGGAGAGCCCGGAGTGACGTCCCGGGCCCGGGCACTCGAGATCGTCGGCTGGACCGATCTCGAGTGCCTTGTCGAAGCCGATGTCTACGGAGTTAGCGATGGAACTATCTAATGTTGAATCGGCCCTTCTGACGACCATCGGGGCTGGTTTCACGAGCCTCGTGGGTTTGATCGTATGGGTCGTACGATCGGTCGTACCCCGGATCCTGTCGACGCTTGAGGACAGGACGAAGGCCCTCGTCACCGCGGTCGAGCGTATCCCCGACGCGCTGGATAAATTTGAGGATCGCTTGGCGGCGTCGGAAGCGAAGATCCTCGCGAAGATCGAGGAGAAGCGCTTCGATGATCTCAAGGAAGAACTGCGTCGTCGCCTGCCCGCCGATGACACCATCCCACCGATGAGCAACAAGCGGGGTGGGTGATAATGTGGAGATCGGGCCGACGGCGGTAACACTCGCGTGTGCCACGACCTCCGTCTGCCTGCTGATCCGAGTCATCGTCCGAACCGTCCGACTCGGCCTCCATCTCGACGCCCTGGAGGAAGAGATCCTTCACGTTCAGGCGGACCTCATACGAGTACGAGAACGGCTGCGTACGCGGTCCCGTTCGTGATCCCGAGCTCCGCACGAGGTGTCGGTCGGACGAGGAGGTCACCCATGCCCGGCTAGCGATCCCTCCCAGTTGACCGAGCGAGCTCACCAGGAGCGCGGAGCTCAAGGAGAGCTCCCGCCGATGTCGCGTGAAGGCGCGGCTCCCGCCCGCCCACAGCCACACGTGTAAATGTCGAGCTACAACGTGTGTCCGTACGTTATCGTACATAATCGCCTAATGTGCGGCGACGTGATCTAAGGTGTGTGTTCTCGGCTACGGAGTGGGACGTCTTGCCACACGTTCAGGCGTGTGCTTCCGTGGCGCCTGGAGGTGCCACGTGATGGATCCCGCTCAGCTCCTGGGACTTCTGCGGAAGGACAACGAGGGGCAGCAGAAGTGGAAGGCGCGCTTCGAGTACCCTTCCCACGACGCCGCCCGGTTCGTCATGGACCAGATTCATCCTGACGAGAATTTGTCCGTTCCTGGTATAACTGCGAGGCTTGACGGGAGCTCGAACATCGTCTTGTTCACGTTCGAGCCAGGCAGGGTCGGCGACCTCGCGATCGTGGCGCAGGCGAACGGAGGCACCTACCTCCTGACTGGGCTCGACCGGCTGCCGCGCTCGCCGATCCCGGGCCTCTGAGGCGGGCTCTACGCGGCCAGGATCGAGATCTCTTCCAGGGGCAGGATGAGGAGGGACCCGCTGGGGACGCAATTCATTAATCATTT
Organism: Sorangium sp. So ce281; assembly: GCF_051527395.1. Lineage (NCBI taxonomy): Bacteria > Pseudomonadati > Myxococcota > Polyangiales > Polyangiaceae > Sorangium > Sorangium sp. So ce281. Next base: position 5,431,426 of record NZ_CP150322.1, on the reverse strand, counting down.
CAATAGCTTGGTAACGAGCTGAGCGTCGGCTGGAGGTTCAGGTCGATGCCGCACGAAGTGCGGCAACGCTACTGGGCCTCCGGGTCTCCGAGCGCTCCTTCTCCGGATTCAGGACCGAGCAGCTCTACCTCGCTCCAGAGCGCGTCGAGATCGAGCGAGAGTCCCTCCAGGTCGGGAATACTGCCGACGATCCCGTCGGCCGCCGAGCGCGCGTGCACGCAGCGGCGGTCGGTTCCTAGCTCGAGAGCTCGAGCGTCCTTATCTTGCCGGTCGAGATCCCGGTAAGTGCGCTCTGACCGATCACCTCGCCACGGTAGGTAGCACGGCGCCTGCGACACATTGCTTGTCCGACGAGTTTACGAGACCAGCACGAGAACGGCAATCGGTACCCAGGCTCGGCCACGGTCGAAACGTGGCGTCCGTGCTTTTGACAACGAGACGGTCGTCGTCTCGTTGTCAGGCATCGCGCGATACCTGATTCGGCCGAGGTCTTACCACGATGAATGCCATGTATCCCGTAGGCGTCGCCAAGACGCTCGCCACCAAGCTGGGGAAGCACAACCCGCCCCAGCCTGGTGCTCATGACCACGGCGTCGATGCCGATACCGCCCATCAGGGCTGCTGCGGACATCTGGCGAGGGCCGAGCCGGTCGCGTGCGAAGCACACTTCCGTGCGATGATCCGGCGATGGAAGAGCGGGACAGGCATCGGTGATGCGGGGCGCGGCGAAACGGCATCCCGTCAGGCCTGCCGAACGAGCGACAACACCCACGGAACTTTCGCCCTCATCCCGTCGATGCCGACGAGCACGGCCCCCTCTCCCTCGACAAGAGGAGGTTCCGGGCTCGATTCAACGCGTCGCGACGATCTCGTGCGTGAGTGGAATCTTCTACTCCGTGAGCGCGGCGTCGGCGGTCCGTTCCATCTCCGCGGCGCTGGTGGGCCTCGCAACTCTCACGCGCTTGAAGGGCCGGATCCCGCCGGACGAGACGAGGCTGTACTCGGCGCCCCTCGCTGTCCCGGCTCTCGCCACGCGGCCGCGAGCGACGAGCGTGCGAAGGGTGACGTACACGCTCCCGTTCGGTAGCCCGCTGCGCGCGGCGATCTCCGTCGCCGTCCCTCGCACGAGGGAGCGAACGGTTTCGAGCACCACAGCCTCCCGATCGCTCGTAGAGGCTCCCGTCGCGGTCATCGTGCCAGCCGTGGTTCGGTCCGCGACGGATGCCGGTGCCGAGGTCCTCCTCGTGGACGGAGCCGTCGTCGGGGAGCTTGACGCTCCCGAGGGCGCGCCCTGCTTCCCGCTCCTCGTAGGCCTCGCCACGCTCCTTTTGGCGTGCGCGGGCGCCTTCCGGGGCTTCGGCCGGCGCGCCGAGGAGGCGTTCGCTGCTGGCCGTTCCAGATCGGCCAGCATCGTCGTCACGGTCCGGTGCGCTGCGGCGCGGTGCTCGTCCTGAACTCGTTCGACCAGGTTCAGGATGTCCTTTACAAAGCGGTCCACCCGCTCCTTGATCGCATCCGAGGCGTTCATGGGGAGCGCCGTAGTAGCACGAACGCTCCGACAGTCGAGAGCTTGCAAGCAAGCTGGGTCGGTCTGGGCAACCGGGTGGTGCCGACCACGTGCGCGAGGCGCCGGATCCCGAAGGCCGTCCGCGCACGCCGCGCCGGCATGTCTCCGGCAACGTCGAGCGCGCTCTCGGGTCAGGCCCCGCCGAGCGGACTCGCCAGGCGCGCGGGAACAAGCGTCCGGTCGAATGCCGCTGCCGCGCGCCTCCCGGCACCGCTCACGCCATGCAGGCGAAGGGAGCGGGGAGGGCCTTCCGGGCATCCTCGGGGTGGCGATCCGCATCGAGCGCAGGCCACCGAGGCGCCTCTTCGCCTCGGCCGCCGTTCAGCGGACCGCGTGTCTTCTCCCCCGGAGGCTCGCTCCCCGCTGCGGCAATCCAGCGAGGCGACGTCACCGACACGCGTTCAGGGCGGCCGTGCAGTTGCCGAGTGCCGCGCACACCCACGAGCCCGGGGCCCGCGCAGCGCGTGTCCGGCAATGCGGTGTTGAACGTAGAGGTGTTTACCCCACGGCAATCGGCGAACCTCGGTTCGCGCCTCCGGGGAGCGCCGTCGCGAACCCCGCTGGCATCGCTTCGTCCGTCCTCGGCAGAGCTGCCGCCGGCCGAGGGCGATCCGCGCGCGGGGGTAACGACGGACAGCAAGAAGGCACTCCTCTTGACAGTGGTCATAACGCTCGCTCCTATGCGAACCTTGGAGTTACCATCCCATGCAAAATACATCTCGATCGCAGGTGGATAGCAGCGCCCCCCAGCCGCTCACCGGCCGCGCGCGGCGGAAGATCGTGCGGGCGCTCGTCCGTGCCGAGTCCCGGTCCAACGGGGCGGGGCCGCCGCGGCTGGGGGCGATCGTGCCCGGCATCGGTACGGCGATCGCGCTGCTGGCCGACCCGACCGAGCTCCAGCGCGCAGGCCACGAGGCGCTTGGTGATGTATTTACCCTATCGCTGTTCGGGCTCCCGCTCACGTTCGTCGGCGGGAAGGACGCCACACAGCGCTTCATCGACGCGGGTGAAGAGCTGAACCTCGTGGACGCGTACCGGCGGCTCGCCGGCAGGGTCCTCGGCGAAGACCTCTTCGTCGAGGTCCAGCCCCACGTGCTCCGCGCGCTCTCCGGCGCGTCCGTGCGTCGCCAGAGCGGCCCCCTCGCGGATTTCACGGCGCGGTTCCTGCGCGCGCGGCTCGCCGGCGGCGAGATCGACGCGCTCGCGCTCGCCAACGACCTCGTGCTGCACATGGCTTGCCGGTTCGTGTGCGGCGACACCATCTCCGAGGCGCTGTGCGACGAGCTCGCGCGCCAGTTCCACATCCTCGAGAGCGAGCTGAACCTCACGGGCTTCTTCCTGCCCATCGAGACGCCCTCGGCGAAGCGCCGCAAGCAGGCGCGGGAGCGCATCCTCTCGATCTTCATGAGCGAGGTGCGGCGCGTGGCGGCCGAGGGCAGCGCCGACCCGGAAGGTTATCTCCATGCGGTGATCAAGAGTTCCCTCGGGGACGAGCCCACGGCCGCGACGCCCGAGCAGCTCCGCAATGCTGCGCTCGCCGTGATGGGTGCGGTGTTCGGCGCGCACACGAACACGGCCATGAGCCTCGCCGCGAGCCTGTCGGAGCTGCTGGAGCACCCGCGGGCGCTCGCCGCGGTGCTCGAGGAGCAATCTCGCGTCCTCCAGGATGGGCAAGCCCTCGATCTCGGCGCGCTCTGCCGCATGCCTGTCTTGCTCCGCTCGATCAACGAGTCGCTGCGCCTGCATGGCAACGGCGGCCTCTGGCGGCTCTCGCGGAGGCCGGTGGAGCTGGGCGGCCACCTGATCCCGGCCGGCAGCCTCATCGGGATGTCGATGGGGCTCGTCAACGGCGATTCGTCATTCTACCATGAGCCGTCTCGTTACGAGCCCGATCGGTATTGCGACATGAAGACGGACGCTTTCCAGAGCCCCGCAGTCAAGGAGCGGCGGTTTGGCGCGTTCGGGCTCGGCCATCACCTCTGCCCTGGCCGGACGCTCGCCTACACGATGTTGGGAATTTCGCTCACCGTGCTCCTGCGCGACTTCCGGATCGAGGTGCTTCGCCGGCCGCGCGCATGGCTCGACCTCATGATGGGCGGCATGGCACGCCCGGTCGGTCAGCTCCGTCTCCGTGTGACGCCTGCGCGCCGCGCGCCCGCAGGCGTGATCTCGCGCTCGATCTCGGTGAACGGCGAGGTCGGTTCACCATGACCCATCAAGTAGACGACCCCCTGGACGCTGGCTTCATGCAGCTCGCCGTGGACGCCTCGAGCGACGCCCTGCGCGCCGGCAACATGCCGTTCGGCGCCGTGCTCGTGCAAGGCGGCCAGGTGCTCCAGGTGAGCTTCAACCAGCGGCGCACGGCCAACGCAGGGCAGGGGGACTGCACTGCGCACGCCGAGGTGGTGTTGATCCGCGAAGCGACGGCGGCGCACGGCCCGGAAGCGCTCGCGGGCGGCACCGTGTACGCCAGCGGGGAGCCTTGCGCCATGTGCTCGGGGGCGTTGTTCTGGGCGGGGGTGAGCCGCATCGTCTACGCCGCCAGCACGCAGGACATCATCGCGGCGCTCGGCGGGCGAGCGTTGCCGGTGCGTTGCCACGAGGTGCTGGCGAACGCCTCGCCCGCCGTGCGCGTGGAGGGGCCGATCCTGCGGGAGGCCGCCGTGGCGCTGCTGCGGAGCGCCGTGGAGCGGCCGTAGCCCGCTCCGCGCCCGACAGGCGGAGGGTTACTGGAAGGAGACGCTCGATGTCGTCCGCGATCTCGAGACCGGGCGCGCGGTGGGCGCGCACGATCTCGGCCGCCGCGCGCTCGGCCTCGCGCCGTGATCCGCGCCGCGGCTCGTTCACGGCGGTCCCCACAGGCTCCGTCGCTACGCAGCGCGCGGGGCCTCGCGGGGCGCGCGCGACGTATCCGCTCAGAATACGATCGTGGAGTACGGGCAGCGCTTCTTGATCTCGTCCGCATCGCACGCCTGAGGTGGCATGCAATCAAACGACGGCGGACAGCTCGGGTCCTGCTCGCAGCCGCACCCGCACTCGTTGGAGACGTAGGTCAAGCCTCCGGTGCAGGCGAAGTCGATGAGCGCGCACTCCTCCGGGCTGGTGCTCACGTACTGGCGCCACCACTCGCTCGATGCGTCGCATCCGCAGTAACGCTCGGTGCACGCCACGCCCCCGCCGGCGGTGCAGGTGCAGGTGTTGCAGCCGTCAAGGGAGGGGAAGCTGTCGCCCTGCTCGTACCCCACACCTCCATACGTGCAGGCCTCCAGACAGCCTTTCTCCGTGCATGCGACGCTGCCATCCCCGCCGCACGTGCAGGTGTTGCAGCCGTCGAGGGCAGGGAAGCTGTCGCCCGGCCTGTACTCCACGCCTCCATAGTTGCAGCCCTCCGGACAAGCCACGTCCGTGCACACGATTTCGCCGTCCGTGTTGCACGTGCAGGTGTTGCAGCCGTCGCCCGGTGGGACCGGCGCCCCCGCCGCGTAACCGATGCCGTCTCGTTCACAGCCGTGACACGCGATCTTGGTACAGCCGACGCTCCCGGAGCCCGAGGGATCGCAGGTGCAGGTGTTGCACCCGTCGGACGCCGGGAACGACTCACCGGGCATATAGGCGAGCCCGCCGTAGGCGCAGCCGCCGGTGCACTCCACCAGGGTGCAGGCGACGTTCCCGTCCTCCATGCAGAAGCAGCTGTTGCACCCGTCCCCGGCAGGGAACGACTCGCCCGGCGCGTGGGTGACCCCGCCCCACGTGCAGTCGGAGGTGCACGCCATATCGGAGCAGGAGACGCTCCCGTCCTCCGAGCAGAAGCAGCTGTTGCACCTGTCACGAAACTCGTCGCCGGGGCTGTACTCGACGCCGTCGTACTCACAGGTCGTCCACCCGAGCGGCCCGCAGCCCGCGAGCGCGCCGGAAAGGGCGATCGCGAGCGAGAACACGGGGCCGAGATGAAGCCACGTAGGTCGAAGGTCTGTCATTGGATTCGCTCCTGTGCCAAAGAGTGCCAGGGCCGCGCGTGGGAAGATCCCGAGAAAGGCGCGCGGTTTGATGCAAGACGGCGTTCAAGAAAAACCTGTGCCAGGCACGTCGAGGGCCACGCGTTCTGACGCATGCGCCAGTTCTTCGGCAAGAGGAGAGTCTTGTATTATAACGGATAATCGTCTAACATAACGGATATGACTGCTCCGCATCCCCTCCCTGGTGACCTGCTCCGCGCCGCGTTGCGTGCCGTCCACCTTTTCGCCCTGCTGGTGTCGTGCGCCGCGGTGGGCTGCTCGCGCGACGACGCTTCGCGCGCCTCCGCCGCCGGATCGGAGGGCGAGTTCGAGACGCTCGAGCTCCGCTATCAGGGCAACAACGGCACCGTGTCGCCGATCGAGCTCGCCGAGGATCTCGGTTACCTCGCGCCGATCCGCCTGAATTTCGTCGGCAGCACGGTGAGCGGCCCGCAGAGCGTGCAGGCCGTGGTCACCGGCGACACCGACTTCGGCGGCGCCTTCAACGGCGCCATCATCAAGCTGATCGCGGCCAAGGCGCCCATCATCGCCGTCGCCGGCTACTACGGTGTCGACGAGCAACGCCAGAGCGGCTTCTACGTGCTGAACGACAGCCCGCTGTGCACGGCGCGCGATCTCCTGGACAAGACGATCTCCATGAACACGCTCGGCGCTCACAGCGAGTTCATGGTCAAGGAGTTTCTGTCGCGAGGCCAGCTCGCGCCGGAGGAGGCCCGGCGCGTCACGCTGCTCGTCGTTCCCCCGGTGAACGGCGAGCAGCTGCTCCGCGAGAAGCAGGTCGACGTCGCGTCGCTCGGCGACATCTACCGCGATCGCGCGCTCGAGCGCGGCGGCATTCGCCCGCTGTTCTCGGACTATGAGCTCTACGGCAAGTTCACCGCGGGCAGCTACGTGATGAAGACGAGCTTCATCAAGCAAAACCCCAGGACCGCGCGGCGCTTCGTCGAGGCGACGGCCAAGGCCATCGAGTGGGCCCGCGACACCCCGCGCGAGACGGTGGTGGCGCGCTGCATCGCGCTGATGAAGAAGCGCGGTCGGAACGAGGAGGACTCGGCCATCAAGTTCTGGCGCAGCCACGGCGTCGCCGGCAAGGGCGGCCTGATCGCGGAGCGCGATTTCCAGGTCTGGATCGACTGGATGGTCAAGAGCGGGGAGCTCAAGCCGGGCGAGATCGCCCTGAGCCGCGTCTACACGAACGAGCTCAACCCCTACGCGAACGACCAGGCCGCGAAATAGGCAACGTCGGACGCCGAAGGGACGGCCTGGCGTGCGTGCCACGTTCTCTGTAAGGTCGCCGCGCGGCCGTTGCTCGAGACAGCGGCGCGGAGCGCTGGACGAAGGCGTCGATCAATCGGATGCGCTGGCCGAACGAACGTGGGCATCGCGCGATGACGCTCTGGTCTGCGAGCCCCACACGCGGCTGTCCGCTTCATGGCGCTCTTCCTTGTTCACCGCGCGCGACAGCGGCAACCGGCCTGCCTTGCGGCAGCGCGCGCGGGCGGGATGGCGGAACGCGCGCTGCCGAGGGGAACGTCGGTGCTCACGCCGGCGCGCGCAGGAGACGCACACCGCGCCGCGCTAGGCCGATGACTCCAGCAGAGGAGCGTCGGCCATGCGTTGAGGGCGGTGGGTTGGGCGTCAATGGACCGGGCGTTGCATGTTTCGAGACCGACGCGCTGCGCGTTCATCGCAGCTCGGAGCCGGTCCATGCGAATTCTCGGGAGAACGTTGCTGGTCGCAGCCCTTGGGGCCTCGCTCCCGCTCGCTGACGTGGCGAGCGCCGCGACGCCCTCCGGCGCGGCGCCTGGGTCCTCGTCCGCGGGAAGCTGGTCTCACGGCTCCAAGGATCTCTTCGGCGCCGCGTACGAGAGCTACGACGAGGACCTGAAGTACTCGGCGCGCTCCGACACGGCCCCGATCAGCAATGTATGGTTCACCGGAGCGAGCGGCGTCCTGACCGAGGTATTCTGGCCGACGAACGATACCCCGCAGACGCGGGACAGCCAGCTGCTCGTCACGGCGGCCGACAGAGCCCTCTTCGAGGAGCGGCGAGACGCACGGCGGAGCGTCCGCTGGATCGAGCGCGGCGTGCCGGCTTTCCGGGTGATCACGGAAGATCCGCGCGGCAGGTTCAAGATCGAGAAGATCATCTTCGCCGATCCCGACCGCGACGTGGTCCTGCAGCGCCTGAAGATCACCAGGAAAGTCCGAGGGCTCAGGTTCTTCGTCCTTCACAACCCCAGCGCGGGGAACACGCCGCTCGGCGACAGCGCGATGGCGAGCACCGGAGGCGCGCCGGGGGCGGGGCTGTTCGCCTGGCAAGGCCCCTTCGCCCAGGCCCTCGTGGCCTCCATTCCCTGGCGCGACGCCACAGCCGGCTTCTCGGGCGCCGAGAGCGACGGCTACCGGGACCTGCAGAACCACCGCACGCTGACCACGCACTACCGCGACGCGAGGGACGGGGACGTCGTGCTGACCGGGGAGCTGGATCTCCCGCTTTCGCCCGGGGTCTGTGAGCTCACGCTGGCGCTCGGCTTCGGACGCGACATCGACCACGCCCACCGCGCCGCCCAGGCGTCGCTCCGCGAGGACCCCGACGCGCTCCTCGACAGGTTCCGCGCCCAGTGGCGCGCCTATCAGGCGTCCCTCCGCCCGCTCGGGCGCGCTTCGCCCGACCTCGCGCGCCTCTACCGGAGCTCCGTGGCGGTGATGAAGTCCCTCGAGGACAGGGCGCACCCTGGGGCCTTCATCGCGTCGCCGTCCGTGCCCTGGGGCGACGTCAGGCTCGACCGGGCGAGCGCGATCTCGCCGAGGACCTCGAGCAGGGTCACGGGCGGTTACCACCTCGTGTGGCCGCGCGATCTCAGCCAGATCGCGCTCGCGTTGCTCGCCGCAGGCGACGCGCGCTCGCCCGTGGCCGCGATGCGGTTCATGAAAAGGATCCAGCTCTCCGCGTCGGACGGCACCTGGGATTTCGGCTCTCTCCATGTCTCGAAGGAGGGTTCATTTTACCAGAACACCTGGTCCGACGGAGAACCGTACTGGAGAGGCCTGGAGCTCGATCAGGTCGCGCAGCCGATCGACCTCTGTTATCACGTGGTCGAGGCGCGGCTCGTCGCGGCGGATGCGTGCTGGGATCTCGCGCGCCGCGCCGCCGACTTCCTCGTCGCCTTCGGCCCCTGGACCCCGCTCGATCGATGGGAGGAGGTCTCGGGCGTCTCGCCGTCGACCCTGGCCTTCGTCTGCGCCGCGCTCACCCATGCCGCGGAGATCGCGGGCGCGATGGGTGACCCCGAGCGCGATGCCCGGTACAGAGAGACGGCCGAGCGCTGGGCCCGGCAGATCGACGGCTGGACGTTCACCACCCAGGGGGGCACCGCCAACGGGCGGTATTTCGTGCGCGTCGACGGGACCGGCAGCCCGGACGCCCCGAGAGACCCGAACGACGAGCGACGCTACGTCTTGCGTGGGCGCTCCTGGCTGGAGCGCGACATCGTCGATTGCGGCTTCCTCAGGCTCGTCGTCCTCGGGGTGCGCCCGGCGCACGCGGCGAACATCGCCGATTCGCTGGCGGCCTGCGACGCCGCGCTGCGCGTCGAGGTCCCCGGGGTCGGCCCTGGATTCTATCGCTATGTCGGCGATGGGTATGGCTTCGACCCGCTCACGGGCGAGCGGACACGAGGCATGTTGTGGCCGATTCTCACGGGCGAGAGAGCCGAGTACGAGCTCGCGAAGGCGCTCGAGAAGCCCACCTCGCCGGCGGCGGCGCGCAAGAGGATGCGGCCCTACCTCGACGCGATGGGGCGCTTCGCGACCTCGTCCCAGATGCTGCCGGAGCAGGTCTTCGATCGCGGGCCCCGCGCCGGCCAGCCGACCGGCTCGGCGGCGCCGCTCGGGTGGGCGCACTCCGAGTTCGTCCTGACCCTGCGCGCGCACGACGACGCGACCCTCTTCCGCCTGCCGATGAGCAGCCCCGGAGGCGCCACCCGAGGGGACGCGCGTCCTCGCGGGACGGGCGTGGCTCCGCCGCTCCGCGACTGATCCGCCTCGGGGGGCCTCGTCCACGCCACGGGCAGCCTAGCGAGGCACCTCGCCGTGGATCACCTGCCGCACGGTCAGGACGACGACGCGGCCCGCGTCGCGCTCCTCCGCGAGCCAGTCCAGGAGGGTGGAGAAGTCCTGTCTGGAGATGCTGTACTTGCCGCAGGCATCACAGACATGGTGGAAGATGAGCTGTATCCATCCGCCGTCCTGCTGCGCGCTGCGGATGATCGCCTGGATCGTGGGGACGCCCTGGCTGCGGGTGAGGGAGCCGGCCGCGCGGGTGGCGGTGGGGTCGCGGGGAGGGATGGACTCCGCCCGTGGGCACACGATGCATGAGGGGAACGCGAGCCCGCCCGCGCGCCTTCCGCTGTCGTAACCGCAGGAGCGCACCAGCTCGACGCTGACGCTGTCGTGGGCGCCCCAGGGATAGGCGAAGTCGCTCACGGCGAAGCCCAGCGCGAGGAGGGCGCGGCGATCATCGCAGATCTGCCGGCGCTGCTCGCTGACCTTGAGCCCGGGCAGCCGCACGTGATTGATGGTGTGGCCGCCGATCTCATGGCCGTCGGACGCGAGCGCGCGGAGCTGCGCGACCGTCAGGTAGCCGGGGCGGTCGAGTGCACCGCTGTTCACGAAGAACGTGGCATGCATCCTGTGCTCGGCGAGGATGGAGCGCACGGAGAGCTGATCCGCCAGCGTGTCGTCGAACTCGATGGATACGACAAGGGCGCCCGGGGGACGCCGCGTCAGGTGGACCGGGGAGAGGAGGACGGCGGCGAGGCACGCCACGACGAACGCCAGCACCGCCTGCTGCCGGCGCGTCGCGGGGCGCGCACAGCCCCTCTCCGTGGGCACGATCTCCACGGAACACATCGCCGTATCATCGACCGTGCCCGGGCCTCCGGCGCCCTTCCGGGGAGACCAGCGCGCTCTCTGCGCCTTCCCGGAATGCCTGGAGATGCTCCCGGGACGGCGAGCGGCGGCGAGCGGCGGCGGCGTCGAGGCATAGGCCAGTATGCCCATGCCTCGAGCCTGCGACGTCGGATATGACAGCCACGTGCATCGGGTGATGTGACGACGGACGGCGAGCCGGGAAAACGAGGGGCGGCGCTGTCCCACGCTTCCGAGGACATGGCCCGAGCACCGGATGGCGGTCTTGAACCCACCGGACAGAGGTGCTGACCAATGATGTACGGACGAACGAGTTTACCGAAGCTGATTCTGGTATTGGGAGCGCTCGGCATCTCCCTCTGGGGCTGCGGTGGCGATAGCGACGGGACCACCAGCGCCGGCGGCGACGGCGGCGGCCCCGCCGCCGGCGCCAGCACGAGCAGCACCTCGGGCAGCGGCAGCGGGTCGGGAGGCACGACGAGCTCGGCCAGCGGCAGCAGCAGCACCGGCAGCGATGGCGCCGGTGGGAGCGGCGCCGGCGGTGGCGCCAGCACGAGCGGCGCCGGCGGCGACGCCAGCACGAGCGGCGCCGGCGGCGACGCCAGCACGAGCGGCTCCGGCGGCGGCGCCAGCACGAGCGGCGCTGGTGGCGGCGAGCCCATCACCTGCCCGTCGCCCGCGCTGAGGGCCGGCGACACGAACAAGACGATCACGATCGGCGGCTCGAACCGCAGCTATGTCCTGCATGTCCCCGCCGCGTACGACGGCAGCAAGCCGGTGCCCCTCGTGGTGGACCTCCACCCCCTCGGCGGCTCTGGCCCGTCGGAGCGGTCGGGCTCGCCGTATCCGGCGCAGACCGACCCGGAGGGGGTGATCATGGCGTTCCCGTCAGGGCTGTCCGGCCCGTCGGGCGGCGCCTGGAACGTGGGGCCCTGCTGCGTGAAGAACACCGACGACGTGGCGTTCGTCAAGGCGATGGTGGCCCAGATCCAGGAGAGCGCCTGCATCGACCCCAAGCGCATCTACGCGGTCGGCTTCTCGATGGGAGGTGGAATGTCCCACTACCTCGCTTGCCACGCGGCCGATACGTTCGCCGCCGTGGCGCCCGCCGCCTTCGATCTCCTGCAGGAGAACGTCGGCGATTGCAAACCATCGCGCCCGATCACCGTGATCTCGTTCCGCAGCACCGGGGATCCGATCGTGCCTTACGCCGGTGGATACTCCGCGGTGGTGAGCGGCATGCCCATCACGTTCCTCGGGGCGAAATCGACCCTCGAGAAGTGGGGCCAGATCAACAAGTGCACGGGCTCGCCATCGGCCGAAGACAGCAAGGGCTGCTCGACCTTCTCGAACTGCGAGGGCGGCGTCGAAGTGGCCCTCTGCACGAAGCAGGGAGGGGGCCACGACTACGGCAACGCCGCGGTCGGCTGGCCGGTCCTGAAGCGGCACGTCATGCCGTGACCGCCTCCTGACGCGCGCTCCGCGCGCTCGACGCGGCGCGTCCCCTCATTCCCGCGCGCGGCCTCCCTCGATCGTCGCCGTCCTGCCCACACCCGCCTCCACGTTCGTGCGACTCCGCTGACATCGAGATACGACCCGCTGTTGGATGCAATGACGCTACGCATCCCACAGCGCGGTCTGTCGGGCTGCAGCGCCATCAGAAGAATCTGTTGCCGGTGCGCGAATACCGCGTGATCGTAGCTGCGGCGTGACACGCGAACTCGCGCGTTGGTGGCTGACGCCTTGATCGTTCGACGTGGTGAGTGATACTTTGGGAGCCTGCCTCCCGAGCGGCTTCGTCGTCCAGCGGGAGGCGTCAACGAGCTTCCCATGAAGGTCAGCGGAACCACAATCCTGACGCGGAAAACCTTGGTGAGCCGGAGATTCGGCTCGGAAGCGTGGCGCGGCCTCTTTCGTGACATGGCGCTGAGCCACCCGTGGTTCAGGCAGCCGATCACGGCGAGCAGCCTGGTTCCGCTTCCCGAGTTCCTCACGTTCCACGACGAGCTCGTGCGGCGCTTCTATCCGGACCGCAAGGACGCCCTCTTCGAGCTCGGGGCCGAGTCGGCGCGCTGGGCGCTCGTCGATGGCCCGCTGAAGCGCTTCGTCCGAGATCCGGGGATCTCCTCGCTGGTCACGACCATTCCCACCCTCTGGCATCGTTACTTCTCCGAGACCGACAGCCGCTCCGAGGCGGCGCTGCGTGACGCCGGCGTCGAATTTCGAGTTCACGACCTCCCGGCCTGGCACCCGTACTTCGAGCACTTCGTGATCGGGTACACGAAGGAGATGCTGGAGCTCTATTGCGCCAACCCGATCTGGACCCATCGCCTCGCCGGGGGACGCGGGACGACGTACAACTATCTGCTCGCCACCGATCCCGCTCCGAGCGCTCCTCCGAGCGGCGAGCGCGCCAGCGGCGAGCGCGCCAGCGGCGGGCGCGCTCGGCCCGTCCGGTCGCGAAGGGCGCTCACGGCGCGCGAGCTGGAGGTGCTGCGGCTCGTCGGGGTCGGCAAGACCAACCGCGAGATCGCCGTCGTCCTTCACATCTCCCAGAAGACCGTGCAGCATCACATCGCCCACGCCTACGACAAGCTCGGCATCTATAGCCGCGCCGGCGCGACGCTGTGGCTGGGCGAGCGGGGGCTCCTGGGCTGACGCGCGGCGAGACGGCGCCAGTCCGTCGATCGCCGGTGGAAGAGGGCGAGCGCCACCGCGACCCGCAGGCCGGATCGAGGTGCTGGCCGGCGATCGCGGACACGCGCACCCGCCGGAGCCGGCCCGGGAAATTCGTGTATTCTGGGGAATACCATGCTTCTCGTTCGTTCCGCAGGAACCTGCAGCTGGGCCGTCGTCGGGCTGGCGTCGTGCCTTTGGGGCTGCAACGCCATCCTTGGCATCGATGAGCCGACGCTCGCCGCCACGGGCTCGACGGCTGGAGCGGGAGCGAGCGGCGCTGGCTCGACCGGCGCTGCGACCAGCGCCGGCGCAGGGGACGGAGGCGGCGGATCGGCCAGCGCGGGCGGCGGCGGGTCGGCCGGCGCGGGCGGCGGCGGGGCGGCCGGCGCGGGCGGCGGCGGGGCGGCCGGCGAGGGCGGCGGCGGGGCGGCCGGTGTCGGGGGGGCATCGCCGGTGGGTCCAGGCATCGACGAGACCTTCGGCGTGGCCGGGATCGCGAGGACCGATCTAGACGGCAAGCCCGCCAGGTCCTTGTCCATCGTCGAGCTCCAATCGCTGCCGTCAGGGAGGATCGCCGTCTCCGGACATGATGAGTATCTCTTCCCCGAGGCCTACGACCGCGGCGACGCCTTCGTCGCGTTCCTCACCCCCGAGGGGGGGCTCGATCCCTCGTTCGCTCCGGCGTTCAACGGCCAGGAGGGGTTCCAGAACGGCCGCGGCGTCCTTCCGATCGATCTCGCCATCAGCACCGACAAGGTCTGGGGGGCCTACGTCGATGAGGCGCATGGCGACATCCTGGTGCGCATGGGACACCTCAACGACGGCACCGATTACACCAGCCGGCTCTGGGTCGCCCAGGTGCTGCCCTCCGGCTCCACGCTGACCCCGTTCGGAACCGGCGGCCATCGCGAGGCGCCGGGAACGTACATCTTTCCGAGCACCCTCGGAGGCCAGCTGCACCGCGAGCTGACCCATTCAAAGCTGGGCGACAGCCTCGCGCTCGTCGACGTCGGACCTGGGTTGTCTCCGACGAGCCAGACCATCGAGATCCCCATCGAGGTGTCGCCCCCGCTCGTGGCCGCCGCGAGAGACGGGTTCGTCTACGTCGTCGGCTACCTGAGCGTCTTTCGCCTCGCCGAGACCCGCTACGGGCTCGAGCTCGATTCCTCGTTCGCCAATGGCACGGGCGGGTATGTCCAGGTGAACGAGGCCGATCTACAACGGACACGTCAGCCGTTCGCGCTCGTCACCGACCGAGCGAGGAACATCTATGTCGGGTTCGGCGCGGACTGGAACCAGCCGCGGGCGTCGGCGATCGTCAAGTTCAAGTCGGATGGCAGCGGCCTCGACCTCTCCTTCGGTGCATCGGGCATCCTGAAGAGCGATCCGGCGAGCGAGGCCGCGTGGTCGTGCCTCGTCCTCGACCGCAGCGGCCGCGTCGTCGTCGCCGGCAACGATCTCAAGGGACCGGTCGCCCTCCGCTTCGCGGCCGATGGGGCGCCCGACCCGTCGTTCGGCTCCAGCGGCTCCGGCGGCATTCCCCTCCCGTTCCCGCCCCAGCGTTGCGCGCTCGACGCCGCAGGCCGCCTGATCCTCGCCGGAAGCATCGCGGACGCCGGCGACGCCGACGGCAGAGCGCTGCTCGCCGTCACCCGGCTCCACATCGACTGAGCGAGCCGCCGGAGGCGAGCGTCTGCAGGCGTGTCGCCGCCGCGCTGCTGCCGCGCCCTGCCGCCTCCTTGCCGGAGATCACCACCACGATCCCTGCACCGCGACCCCGCCCGGGAGCAGCGCCGCAAGCGCGCTCCACGACGGCGCCTTCCCGCCGGCGCGCACCTCGGAGCCCGCGGAAGAGGGCGCCGTGAGCAGGAGCGTCAACCCTCCGGCGGCCAGCGCGCCCCCCGCGATGAAGGCCACCGTCGCCCCGTCGCCGAGCGCTCTCGCGGAGTTGCGCAGCTTGAACCCCGTCGGGTCGCAGCGGTCCTGCGCGTCGCAGCGGCCGGGCTCGTCGCTCTCGCCGCTCTTCGCGAGCGCGAGCCCGCCGAGCACCGCACCGGCCGCAACGCCCGCCGCGCCGAGCCCCAGGGCGGCGAACGACACCGGGCGCCTCCACGGCGCCGCCCCGCTCGGCGCGCCGGTCGCCCGCTCGCTCTTCGCGCCGGTGCCGGGTACGTTCTCCGAGCGTGCGCTGCGCATGCTCGCCGGGCTTGCGTCGCGCTCGAGCGGCGGGATCCGTGCGACGCCCGCGTTGCCGTCCGCGACCTCGATCTGCTGCGTCCAGGGCTTGCGGCCGGGCGCACGGGCGACGATCTCGTGCGCTCCGCCGTCGACCGGCACCGGCGCGGCCCACTGCCCCGCACCGACCGGCACGCCGTCGCGCGTGATCGCGAGCCCCGGGATCGAGCGCACCTCCTCCGGGACCTCGATCGTCAGCGTCGCCAGCCTGGGCCTCAGCGCCGCCGCCTTCTCGGCAGCCCGCTGCCCGCGCTCTGGCTGCCCGGCGCGGGGCGCGAGCGATTCGACGAGCGCATACTGGGACCACGCGCTCGCGAGCTTGCCCCACCGCTCGTAACACTCGCCGAGCGTGAGCTTCGCGCCGAGGCCGGTGGGAGCGAGGCGTGTCACCTCCTCGAGCCTGGGGCACGCGCTCTCGTACCGGCTCGCGTCCATCTCGGCGACGGCTTGATCATAGAGCGCCTGCGCCGCGAGCGCGGCCTGGGAATCGACCCCCTGCGCCCGCGCCACAGCGGGCGCGAGGAGGCTCAGCGAAAGGACGAGCGCGCGTGTTGCTCGCGCGCATTGCAGAGGTCTGGTCATCGCTTGCTCTCCGTCGTTCGATCCTGCCGATTGCCGATGGCAGAGGCTCTAGAAGACGCCCTCGTACTTCTTGGCCGAAGGGGGCGGTTGCGGGGCGCTGATCGCCGCAGGAGCGCTGGCGACCGCCCTCGCCGCTGGGCTCGCCCTCGGCTTCGCGGAGGCCGGCGCAGCTGCGCTGGCCGGCCTCCCGGCGGGCGGTGAGGCCACGGACCTCGGCAGCGTCGTCGTGGCGGATGGAGCCGAAGCCGCGGAGGCCGTTGTCACCGGCGCTGCGCCGGACGGCGGGTCGAGGGGCGGCGTGGCCACAGAGGGAGCCGGCAGCGGAGCGGCCTCCCGGGTCTCTTGAGAAGCCGGCAGCGGGGCGGCCTCTCGGGCCTCTCGAGACGCCGCCGGCGCGCGAGGGGTCGCCCCCTCGGCGCCCGCTCCGGCAGAGCCCCATGCGAGCCACACACCTCCGCCCGCGAGCGCCATCGCACTCAGCACCGCGCTCAGGAGGATCCCAACCTTGTGGGCCTTCATTGGCGGCGATGGCGCGGTGACGTTCCCCCAGGAGGAGCCTGTCGCAGCAGCAGCAGCGGCGGGCGGCGCGCTCGTGGGCAGCGCGAGCGCGGGTTGCGACACATGGCCAGACGGCAGCGCTCCGCTGTGCGCCGCGAACCCCGGCAGCGAGGCGGCGCTCTGCCGAACCGCGCCCGCGGCAGGGCCGGGCGCCGTCGGCACGGCTTCCAGAGCCGCCATGAGATCCTCGATGCGTTGAAAGCGATGCTCCGGCCGCTTCTGGAGGCAGCGCGCCACGACGGCATCGAGCTCTGGCGGCACGCCCGGGCGGAGCTGGCTCGGCGGGGGCGCCTGATCCTGGAGCACCCGCCCGACGATCTCGGTCAGCGTGTCCGCGGGGAACGGCACCCGGCCCGTCACGAGCTCGTAGAGGACCACGCCCATCGCCCAGATATCGCTCCGCGCGTCCACCTGCTTGGCGTGCATCATCTGCTCTGGGGACATGTAGAGCGGTGAGCCGAGCATCGATCCCGTCTTCGTGAGATCCATCCCATCGGGCGTGACCAGCCTCGAGATGCCAAAATCGAGGACCTTCACGCGCGGCGATCCGTTGGGACGGCGGGTGAGAAACAGGTTGGCTGGCTTCAGGTCGCGGTGCACGATCCCGAGCACGTGCGCCTCGGCGATCGCGTCCGACGCCTGGAGCACGTAGGTCACAGCGTCGCGCACGGGCAGCGGGCCGTGCGCCTGCACAACCTGCTTCAGATCCATGCCGTCGAGAAACTCCATGACCATGTACGGCGCGCCGTTCTCGAGGCTGCCCACGTCATGGACCTTCGCGACGTGCTCGCCCTTGAGGCGAGCCGACGCCCGCGCCTCGCGCAGGAAGCGATCGAGCGCCACCTGGGTCCCCATCGCCTCGGGCAGGAGGAGCTTGATCGCGAAGAGCTCGCCGAGATCGAGGTGGCGGGCCGCAAGGACGATCCCCATGCCTCCTCGCCCGAGGACGCGCTCCACGCGGTACTTGCCAAGCAGGATCGTTCCCGGATGAATGATCGCGTCCATGCCGTGTCGCTCCAGCGACCGCCAGGTCGCGCGGTTCGCAGGCAAGAACATCCGTGACAGCGCGGACGATCATACAGACGCGACCTGGAAGAATCCAGGCGGCATTCCGTTCGATTTTTGTCCGCTACAGCGGTAACGGCGAGCAGACGCCTTCCAGGACGACTCGCCGTCGGTGATCGTGAGAGGGCCGCGCAGGATTGAAGGAAACATCATGAACGTTCAGGCTTGGTTCAAGGGCAGTCGCATTGCATCCGTCGTCTGGCTCTCGCTCGCCATGGCCCCGCTCGCCGCGGGCTGTCAGGTGGAGGTGGCCGACGATGCGCCCGAATCGATCGACTCCGAGTCGAGTGAGGTGAGGGAAGGCGGCGGGCCGCAGGGCGGCGTCTGCGGCGGCATCGCGGGGATCGCGTGCGAGCGCGGCTTCTTCTGTGACTACGACATCAAGGCGCAGTGCGGCGCGGGCGATCAGACGGGCGTCTGCGCGCCCATCCCGCAGGCGTGCACCCAGCAGTACGATCCCGTTTGCGGCTGCGACGGCAAGACGTACAGCAATGCATGCTTCGCGAACGCGGCGGGCGTGTCGGTCGCGTCGCGCGGCAAGTGCGGCGCGCCCTCGTGAGCGCGCGCCGCGGGGGGGCCTGATGTGCCGCGTCCCCCCGCGGCGTCGAGTCGATAGCTCTCGCCGTCCTCCCGTATCGATGTCGACCTACCTTGCTCTCCTCGGGGAGCGGAGGGGCCTGCGCGTTCGTCGCGGGAGGGCGCGCGGCGCGCCTGCGCCGCCCTCCTTCCACGCCACGTGGAGATCTACGCTGCATCATGAAGGGAAAAAACTTCTGTGATTGATGTGGAAAATTCCACCATACCCCAGCCCTGCGCCTCGGGCCGATCTGGCCGATGACGGCATGCCGCACGCTTCTGGCGCGAGGTTTCGTCACGCGATCGACGCAGAATTGACATAAGATCGCCCCGAAACGCGAGCTGAGGAGCGATCGATGATCTTGAGAATTCTTCGTTGCCTGTTGCCTTTCGCCACGTTGGCGGCCGCGCCTCTCGTGGGCTGCGGTTCGTCCGACGACCCCGGCGCGACCGGGACGGGCGGCGGCGCGAGCAGCAGCACCGGAGGGCAGGGCGCGGGCGGCGCAGGCGGCGGCGGCGGCGCGGCGGGCGGCGCCCCCACGGAGCCGCCGGATTACGCCGCCGCGTTCCCGCAGGACCGGGTTGCCCGCATCGACATCACCATCACGCCCGGGCAGTGGCAGCAGATGGTCGACGACATGACGGACATGGCTGGCGAGTTCGGCTCGCAGGCCGGTCCATTCATGCCACCTCCGGAGTGGGTCGCGGCCTGCGATGGTCTCGTGGCCGGCGACGCCTGCACGATCTCGCTCTTCGGATCCGACACCGCGGGGACGTGCGCGGCGCTCGCCGGCGGCCTGACCTGCCAGCCGAACCCGCAGGACCCCGACGAATTCACGCCGCCGCAGGACTGGATCGACGCCTGCGAGGGGCTCGCGGCGGACGCCGGCTGCTCGATCGACATCTTCGGGACCGAGACCGAGGGGACGTGCACCGACGTCGAGGGCGAGCTGGCCTGCATGCCGGCCGGCCCCGGAGGGGGCGGCGATCCGGGGCTCGTCAGCAGCGTCGAGCTGCTCCCGCGCACGCCGGTCTACGTCGAGTGCGACGTCGCCACCGAGGATCGGCAGTGGAAGCACGTCGGCATCCGCTTCAAGGGCAACTCGAGCCTGCTCCTGCCCTGGAACGCGGGTAACTGGAAGCTGCCGCTGCGCCTCAACTTCGACCGATTCGAGGACGCGTATCCCGAGATCAAGAATCAGCGCTTCTACGGCTTCGACTCGATGTCGTTCGCGAGCGGGTACCTGGATCCCTCGCTCCTGCGCGAGAAGATCGGCACCGACATCTTCGCCAAGGCGGGGATCCCTGCGCCCGCGACCGCGTTCTACCGGGTCTTCATCGATCACGGGGAAGGGCCCGTCTATTTCGGGCTGTACACCGGCATCGAGCTCCCGTCGGACGAGTCGTTCCTCGACACCCATTTCGGCGGCCACAAGGGCAACCTCTACAAGCCCGATGGTACGGGCGCGCGGTGGGAGACGTGGGACCCCGACACCATCGTCAAGGAGAACAACGAGGACGACACCGATCTCTCGGACGCGCGGGCGCTGTTCGACGCGCTGCACGCCGATCGCACCGACGCCGCCGCCTGGCGCGCGGGGCTCGAGGCGCGCCTCGACGTCGACGGCTTCCTGCACTGGTTCGCGCTGAACGCGGTGGTCGAGGACTGGGACGTGTACGGCCGCCTGCCGCACAACTACTATCTCTACGCAGACCCGAACAAGGGCGGGCAGTTCATGTGGATCCCCTGGGATCACACCTTCGCGTTCTCGGACGCCGACGCGGGCGTGACCATCGGGCTGACGGCGCTGCCCCTCTCGATGGCCGACGTGACCGAGCAATGGCCGCTCGTCCGGTTCTTGCTCGACGATCCGGTCTATCTGGAGGTCTACCGCGGCTACGTGGCGCAGGCCGCCGCCAAGGAGTACGAGGCGGCCGCTTCCGAGGCGTGGTTCAAGGCGGCGCACGACCTGATCGCGCCGTACGTCGTCGGGCCGGAGGGCGAGATCGAGGGGCACACGCACCTCACGACGCCCGAGGACTTTGACAACGGACTTGGCACGCTGATCGCCCACGCCAAGGGACGGACAGCGGAGGTCGCTCTCTACCTCGAGCAGTGAGGGTCGAGTCGTCTCTGCACAGGACGAAAAAGTCCTGCGCCACAGTGGGTCAACCCTGTCCCTGCGATCGCCTTCGGCGCCGCGGATTTCTCGGGGATCGACGGGCAGCGGAGCCTTTCCATCTCCGCCGTGGTCCACAAGGCGTTCGTCTCCGTGAACGAGGCGGGCACGGAGGCCGCGGCGGCGACCGCGGTGACCCTCGACGAGAGCGGGCCGCCTGAGCCCGCGGCCATCCGCTTCGATCGCCCGTTCTTCTTCTTCATCCGGGACAACGCGACGAGCGCGATCCTGTTCGTGGGCCGCGTGGCCGACCCGTCGGCGTAGCGCCGCGAGGCCGCGCGTCCGGCGCGCGGGCGCGGCTCACCCGGCGGTCGCCTCGCGCAGCCGGGCGCCCGCCTCCGCGCCGCGCCCCGTGGCTGATCCCCTCCACGGGCTGCAAGGCCCGCAAAATCAATGAGCGAGCACGGCGTACGGCAAGCTGACGAGGAGCGACAGCCCGTTCACGCTCCCCAGGAGGCCGTGGAGCTTGCCCCGGTCGCCCGCGCCCAGGTAGACACGCCTCGGCCGACGCCGATTCCGGCGTCGAGGCGTCATCTCGAAGGGCTGCGCGGCTTTCGCCGACGCGCCGGCCGCCGCCGCGAGGCCGCCCCGAGGCGCTTTTGGATCGCCGCCTGCGTCTCGCGAGGCAGCGTCGCGATGTACTCCGCGGACAATGCCCGGAGCACCGTGTCCGGCAGGGCGAGCACCGCCTGCGCCTCGCTGAGCCCGGCGAGGCGCTGCTCGGGAGCGAGCCCGGCGAGGCGCTGCTCGGGGGCGAGCCCGGCGAGGCGCTGCTCGGGGGCGAGCCCGGCGAGGCGCTGCTCGGGGGCGAGCCCGGCGAGGCGCTGCTCGGGGGCAAGCCCGGCGAGTAGCTGCTCGGGGGCAAGCCCGGCGAGCCGCTGCTTGGGCGGCACCCGCGCGACGAGGCGCGTGAGCACCTTCTCGAAGCTCTCGACCACCCGTTTTTCGTCCTTCATGTGCCGCTTCCTCTGCCCCGGGAGCGGACGTCGAAGCTGCTCGACATGCTCCAGGAGCGTCCAGAACACCGTGATTTCCGCCGGGGAGAGCGCCGGGATCCCGCCGGGGTCGGCGACCATCCCAGGCGTCACAGTGTACAGCAGATGGTCGCCCTCGCGAGCGTTCGCCGGCACCGTCTCCACCACCCGCAGCGGAAAGACGCAGAGCCGACCCTCGTGTGTGCCCGGTCCCGTGGACGTGAGCGCGCAGCCGAGCGATCTCAGCGCCTCGACGAAGCGCGGGGTCAGGCGGGGCGCGAGCACGCGGAGGGCGACGGAGGAGGGGTCCTCAATCTCTGCAACGACGAGGTACTGCAGCGCGTAAGCGAGGAGCATGCGGGCGTCGTCGCGTTCGAGCTCGTCGGTCGGCCCCTTGAAATGCACGAGGGTGTGCTCGGCCAGCTCGCCCACGACGCTGGTGAGAAGGCTCGGCCTGGGCGGGGCGCCGCGCCGCCGGCGCCGGAGGATGACGAGGTCGACGCGGAGCGGCTCGCGCGCGAGCTGAAACTCCGAGATGCACTGATACCAGCCCGCGGGCAGCACGTGCTCGAGGAGCGCGACGAGCACCGGGTGCCACGCCGTGTAGACGCGGGCGCGACGGCGTCCCTGCGGGGAGCGCGTCCCGATCTTCGTCGTCGTGCGCGCGGCCTTCGGCATGAGGAGCAGCGCTACCACGACCGCCGCTGACAGGCGAGCTCGTGGCGTGAAGCGGTGACGCTGGCGGCGCAGCGCGGTGCCCGCCATTCATGGCCGCTCACACGATTACGTGACGCCCGGAGTCGTCGTTCCGGTGAAGGCATCCCAGGCGCGGATGTAAGCGCGCGCATCGGGTCCCAGATGAGAGACGACGCGCGCGACGGCGGCAGGGGCATCGACGCTGCGGGCGCAGATTGCCTCCAAGAGCCCCGTCGCGACCGCATCTGCCGCTGGGCCACTTCCTGACAGCGAGCGCTCCACGAGCCGCGAGACCTCATCAAGCGTGGTGTCATCGAGGTCGGACTCAAGCTGGACGAGCGCACGCCCGATGTGGCCGAAGACGACCGTCGCGGGCGCCGAATCGGGCTCCCAGTCGGCGACGACCTCAGACACCGCTTCCCGCAACTTCGGGTGGCAGGCGACAAAGTCCTGGTACGGGTTGAGCGAGTCTGCCATCGACGTCCTCCTGCTCGGAGAGGGCTCTCCTCCACGTTCAGGCGGTACGGCGCCGGGATCGCCTGGCTTTAGCTCTCTGGACCTGCAAAGCGAACACCTGCCTATTCGCGAGCGCCTCTCGGTCGCCGCGAAGGCGCTATTCCGTTGGCCAGGGGCGGCTCCTGCGACCAAACCGGGCCATCATTTCCCTGGCGCGCGGAGATGAGCTCAGCCGGTTCGCCACCGCCGGATGATCAGCCTTTCCTGCGTGCTCGAGCGCAATCACGGCCTCGGCTGCCGTGTCCATGTCTCGATCGAGCGCTTCATCAAGCACGGATAGCGTCTCGTCGTCCTTCCAGCCGATGCATCGGAGGGCCTGGATCGCTTCTGCCGAGCAAATTCCGGTTGAATCGCGAGCGGCGTCGCGCAGGAGAGGCTCTAGACTGATGGCTTGCGCTCCCATGAATCGGGCGGAGATCAGAGCGCATCGGTAGACCTCCCCGTAGCTCCGGTACGAATGCCCGAAAGGATTGACCGCCGAGCCATCCAATACCGATCGTATGGCAGCCAGCGCCGGTGCGCCCATCTCTGCCATTCGGTGCGTCGCAAAGACTCGAGCAGCAGGATCGGAAAACAGCGTGATGAGTTCTTCCGGAGTCTTGGTGCTGAGATCCGGCTTCTCCATGATCCATTCGTCCTCGCCAGGCAACGCGCGCTGGATGGCCCAGTCTATTCCATCGGGCCCGGTTCCGCATAGCACACGAAGCCCGCCCCCGCAGAAGCCGCTCGTTCGATCTCTGCCAGAGCTCCCCAGGGGGCCCCGCCCAGCACGGTCGCCGCCGGGCCGTCGAGGGCGCCGCCCGCCCGCCGCGACCACGCCCCGTGAGCTGTCCCGCCGGCTTGCAACTCGCGGTGGGGGATCGCCGCCGGCTTGCCGCTCGCCGGGGAAGGTGACCGCATCCGCACCACAAGGCGCACGCGTGGCTCGAGGGGGACTTCTCGATCCCATGCTCGTTGAGATGATGGGGCGGAATTCGCCGCGAGAACGCTCGGCGAGGCGGTCGCCCACAGAGCGGGATGGTTCGGCGGGCGGGCAACTGCGCCGGGAGGGCCAGGCGGGTGTGTGTACCTCCTGATGCTCCCGCTCCGCGCGCTTCGAGGGTAGGATGGCGGAATGACGCGTGTGATCGTCGCCGGCGCTGTGGTGTGGACCGACGTGGACGCGATCTTCCACGTCGACCACCCGGACGACCTGCAAGTCCTGGTTCACTCAAGTCGAGGAGGGCCCTCGATCTGGGCGACCTGCTCGGCGCCGGCCAGCCGGAGGAGCTCGTGAGCTTCGGGCTCATCCCGGAGCTCATCGGGCGGTCGCCGGTGGCGGTGACGCTGCACGAGCTCAGCGAGGAGCCGCTCATCGACATCCCGTCTACGCGAAAGAAGCGGAGCTCGCGTAGCGCGCGGTGGCGGCGCGCCGGCGCGGGATCACCGCGCGCCGCCGGACGCGAGCCGCCGGCCCTGCTCGGCGGCGCGCGCCGGCGGCTCCGCCGTGTGCTGGCGCTCTGCTTTGGGCATGATCGCCATGCCCACGATATCGAGCGCGAGCTTGATCCCTGCGGCCAGCTCTCCGACCGCGTGCATTCCGGACATGTCCGCGTCGATCTCGACCAGGGTCTTCGCCAGGCTGGCGCGGACCCCTGTGAGCACCACGCTGGCCCCGAGCAGCCGCACGGCGGCCGTGGTCTTCACCAGGTGTCGAGCGATCTGCGCGTCCACCGTGGAGATGCCGGCGATGTCGAGGAGGAGCACCTGCGCTCGCTCCTCGCTCACGCGCTGGAGCACGGCCTCGATGATCTGCTGCGCGCGCTGATCGTCGATGGCGCCGACCAGGGGCAGGAGCAGCACGGCGTCGTGGACGCGGATGATCGGCGTGGACATCGCGCGGATCGACGCTTCATGGCGCCTCAACACGTCGAACGTCGTGGAGAAGTACGCGTCGAGCGCCAGGGAGACGTCGAAATAGACCAGCTTCTGGACGCTCTTGAACGCGCGCACCACCTCTGCAGGATCTCCGATGTCCTCGGAGAACGCCTCGAGCAGGAGGTGCATGTACCGGCGATACGCGCCGAGGTACCACGTGGGCTCGACGCCGATGCGCGCGTGCGCCGCGCCGACGTGCAGCCGGTGCTCGACATAGGCCCGGTCCAGCTTGCCGGTGAAGAGCCCCAGGAAATACTCGCGTTGCAGCTGCTTCACGCGGCGCAGGGAGTCGCCGTCGCGGAAGAGCTGGCGCGTCGGCCCGAAGGCGAGCAACAGCTCGTAAAACGCGTCGACGATCCTCTCGGTGCGCTTCTCGGCGTGCGGCCGCAGCGCCGCGACGCACGCGAGATCCTCGTCGGTGATCTGGAAAAACGCGCGACGATCCTCGATTTCGCGATCGAGCGGTCGCGACGATATTCTGTCTTGGGCCATGATGGGTCTTTGAGAGGAGAAAGGGCGATAGCACGCTTCGGGCCAAAGTAGATACGTCCCGGTCGTATTCCCTCTCGACGAGTGCTGGGCGGCTCGTTCTGCCCTCATCACGTGCAAGATTTGCGACGCCGCGCAAGGCGTGCGTGGTTCGCAGACGCGATCGGCGTCGGCCGCGACTGCGCGCCTACAGCGTCAGCTCCGCCCTCGCGGTCGAGTCCCCGATCTCGCGCGTCAGCCGGAAGCCGAGCTTCTGCGCCACGCGCTGCATCTCCACGTTGTCGGCCAGGATGTCGGCGCTGATGCGGGAGAGCCCCTCGTCGCGGCCGATCTGGACGAGGAGGCCGAGCAGCCGTGAACCGAGCCCCTGCCTCTGGTGCTCGTCGCTGATCAGCAGGGCGAACTCCGCGTCGCGCGTGCCTGGCAGCTTGCTCAGCCGGCCGACGCCGATGATCTGCCGCTGCGCGCCGGCCGCGGGCGGCTTCTCGACGACGAGCGCCATCTCGCGGTCGTAGTCCGCGAAGCAGACGCGCGTCAGCCGCTCGTGCGCGGTGCGCAGGTCGAGCTGCATCGGGTAGAAATAGCGGAGCCGCACGGTCCGCTCGGACAGCTTCTGGTGGAACTCGACCATCTGCGGCTCGTCCTCGGGGCGGATGGGCCGGATCGTGAACGCCTGTCCGTCCTTGCTCTTGAGCTCCGTCACGTACTGCGTGGGATACTCGCGGATCGCCGACCTGGGGAGCGAGGACTCCGGCGTGTCCGGCGCGTGCAGGACGACGCGGGCGTCGAGGGCGATGGCCCCCTCCGCGCTCACGGAGAGCGGGTTGATGTCGATCTCGCTTATCCATCGCTGCTCGATCACGAGCTGCGAGAACCTCACGAGCAGGTGCTCGAGCGCCGTGAGGTCCACGGGCTTGCGGCCGCGCACGCCCTTCAGCGCGCGGTAGATCCTCGTCTGCTCCATCATGCGCCGCGCCAGCGTCGCGTTGAGCGGCGGCAGGCCGAGCGAGCGGTCCTTGAAGATCTCGACGAGCTGCCCGCCGGCCCCGAACAGGAGCACCGGGCCGAACTGCGGATCGATCGAGCTGCCGAGGATGATCTCGTACGCGTCCTTCAGCGAGATCATCGGCTGGACCGTCACGCCCTGGAAGTGCTGCGCGCCGGCCCGCCGGGAGACGCTCTCCTGGATCTCCTCGAACGCCCTGCGCACGGCGTCGTCGTCGCGCAGATCGAGCTTCACGCCGCCCACGTCGGTCTTGTGGGTGATCGTCGCGCTGTACAGCTTGAGTACGGCCGGATACCCCATCTCCCTGGCCGTGGCCACGGCCTCGTCCGCGCTCCTCGCGACGGCCGTCGGCACCGTCGGGATGCCGTACGCCGCCATGAGCTGCTTCGACTCCACCTCATCCAGGAGCGTCCGCCCCGACGCGCGGACGCCGGCGATGAGCTCCCTGGCCCTCTCGCGATCGACGTTCAGCGCCCGCTCGTCCGTGCTCGGGGTCTCGTAGAGCCCCCGGAGGGCGTACGCGTAGCGGAACATGGAGCAGAACGCGCGAGCGGCGGTGTCGGGGTACTCGAACGTCGGGACCCCGGCGCGGTTCAAGATGGCTTTGCCCGCCTCCACCTCCGCGCCGCCCATCCAGCTGGCGAGGACCGGCTTGCCCTCGACGTGCGCGTGCTTGCGCAGCGCCTCGGCGGTCTGGGTCGGCTCGGTCATGTCCTGCGGCGTGAGGATGACCAGCACGCCGTCGTTGTTCGGGTCCTTCGCGCAGATCTCCAGGGCCTTCGCGTAGCGATCGGCGCCGGCGTCGCCGAGCACGTCGACCGGGTTGCTGCGGCTCCACGCGGCGGGGAGGAAGCCGCTCAGCTCGCCAAGGATCTCCGGCGAGAGCGGCGCCAGCTCGCCGCCGTTCGCGACGAGCGCGTCCGCCGCCAGCACGCCCGGGCCGCCGGCGTTGGTGACGATGCACAGCCGGTTGCCGCGGGGCCGGGGCTGCTTGGCCAGCGTCTCGGCCATGGAGAACAGGTCCGCGATGTCGTTCACGCGCAGCACGCCCACGCGCCGGAACGCCGCGTCGAGCACCTCGTCCGAGCCGGTGAGCGAGCCGGTGTGCGAGGCGGCCGCCTTCGCCGCCGCCTCGCTGCGGCCCGGCTTGATCACGATGATCGGCTTGGTGAGCGCCACCTCGCGGGCGGCCGACAGGAACGCTCGCGCGTCGCGCGGGTCGCCGATCGACTCCATGTAGATGAGGATGCTGCTCGTCTTGGGGTCGTTGCCGAGGTGGTCGATCAGGTCGCCCCAGCCGACGTCGAGCATCGAGCCGACGCTGACGAACGCGCTGAAGCCGACCTGCTCCTGGAGGCTCCAGTCGAGCACCGCCGTGCAGAGCGCGCCGGACTGGCTGATGAACGCGACCTTGCCCGGCCGCGCCTGCCCCTTCGCGAACGTCGCGTTGAGCCCGCCGATCGGGTTCATGACGCCCAGGCAGTTCGGGCCGATGATGCGCATCCTCCCGCGGGCGCGCTCCATGATCTGCTGCTCGAGCTGGACGCCCGGGGGGCCCATCTCCTTGAATCCCGCCGAGATGATGATCGCGCCGGGGACGCCGGCGTCCACGCACTCGCCGATGAGGCCCGGCACGCTCGCGGCCGGCGTGACGAGGACCGCGAGATCCACCTTCGCCGGCACGGCCGCGATGCTCGGATAGGCCTTGATGCCGAGGACGCTCTGCCGCTTCGGGTTCACCGGATAGACGGTGCCGCCGAACGGGTTGCTGATCAGGTTCCAGAGGAGCGTGCGGCCGACGGCGCCGCTGTTCTCGGTCGCGCCGACGACCGCGACGTTCCGCGGCCTGAAGATGGGGTCGAGGCTCTGAGGCTCCTGACGAAGGACATCGTGGGCGCGGTCGGTCATGGGTACGGAGTCAGCCATGAAGCTCCTCGAGGGGTGATGGGGCGGACGCACCAGGCGTCATTGCGCGGGAACGACGATGGCCGTCGTGCCACACGGCCGGCCCTGGTGCATGGGGAGTCTCTGCGAACAGAGCAGGGGGCACGTTCCGTGCCCTGTGCGCAGTTTGCCAGGCCGCGCAGCGCCTTGATACCCTGCGCGGCGCCATGATCCGCTCTCGACTTTTTCTCTTCGGGCTCCTCGGTCTGTGTTCGATCGCCTGCGAGGGCGCCGAGACGGCGGACGCCACAAGCGCCGAGGCGTCCAGCGGCGCCTCGACCGCCGGCGCCTCGACCAGCGGCGCCTCGACCAGCGGCGGAGCGACCGGCGGCGGGTCGACCAGCAGCGCGGCGTCGGGCGGCGGCGGGTCGACCAGCAGCGCCGCATCGGGCGGCGCGGGAGAGGGCGGCGCCGGCGCGGCCGGCGGCGGCGAGGGCACGGGCGCGAGCCAGGGCGACGGCGGCGCGGATCCGGTCGACCTCCCTGCCGGCGTGAGCGCCCTGTTCCCCGCGCCGGGCGCCCGGGGGCTGTGCCCGGATCCGCCGCTCCGCATCACGTTCCCCGGCGCGCCGACGCTGGGCCGCGCGGGCGCCGTTCGCGTGTTCAACGCCGCCCGGCCGGGCGCGGCGGTCGCGACGGTCGACATGGCCTCGATGACCGTGACCGCCACGATCGGCGGCCGGACGTTCAACGTACCTCGCCCGGTGTACGTGGACGGCAACGATGCCGTCGTGTCCTTGCCGTCGCGCGCGCTCGACTACGGCCAGTCCTATTACGTCACGGTCGACCCCGGCGCCGTCGTCCCCCCGGGCGGCGGCTCGTTCGCGATCGCGGACGCGACGGCGTGGCGCTTCGACACGGCGGGCGCGGGCCCATCGAGCGTCGCGTCGCTCGAGGTGGCGCTCGACGGCTCCGGCGACTTCTGCTCGGTGCAAGGAGCGCTCGACGCGGTCCCGGCGAACAACAGGGACAGCGTGCTCATCACCGTTCAGCGCGGGACCCACCACGGCGTCGTCTACTTCGAGAACAAGCACAAGATCACGCTGCGCGGGGCCGATCGCAAAGGCACGGTCCTCTCGGGCACGAACAACAACAACCTGAACCCGAGCACCAGGGGGCGCGCGCTCGTCGGCGCCGACAAGGTGAGCGACCTGATCATCGAGAACCTCACCATCCACAACCTGACGCCGCAGGGCGGCTCCCAGGCGGAGGCGCTGCGGCTCCAGGACTGCGACAGGTGCGTCGTGCGCGACGCCGACATCCTGAGCCTCCAGGACACGCTGCTCTGGTCCGGGCGCCTCTACGCGGACAACTGCATGATCGCCGGCAACGTCGACTTCGTGTGGGGCACGGGCGCGGCGTATTTCAACCGGTGCGAGATCAAGACGGTCGGTCGATCCGGCTACAACGTCCAGGCGCGCAACGGCGACGCTGGCTACGGCTATGTCTTCGTCGACTCGCGCATCACGAGCGACGCCGGCATCACGGGGAACACGCTGGCGAGGATCGACGTGAGCCAGTATCCGGCGAGCCACGTCGCGTACGTCAACTGCACGCTCGGCAGCCACATCTCGCGGGCGGGGTGGACGATCACGGGCGGGTCTCCTCCGCGCACCCTCCGCTTCTGGGAGTACCAGAGCCGGGACGCGGATGGACGCCTCATCGACACCAGCGGGCGTATCGCCGGATCGACGCAGATCTCCGCGGCGCAAGCGGCGATGATGCGCGATCCGGCCATCGTGCTCGGCGGCTGGGCCCCTCCGCGCTGAGGCGGCCGCGCGGCGCCTCGACCCCTGAGCTCTGCACGGGATGACCCGTGACGCTGGGAGGACCGAAACGATGAAGATGACCTTTCGCTGGTACGGCGAGAACGACCCCGTGAAGCTCGAGTACATCCGTCAGATCCCGGGCATCTACGGCATCGTCTCGGCTATTTACGATGTGCCGGTGGGCGAGGTGTGGCCGGTCGAGCGGCTGCAGGCGCTCAGGGCGCGCGTCGAGGGCGCCGGGCTCCGGTTCGAGGTGGTGGAGAGCGTGCCGGTGCACGAGGACATCAAGCTCGGCAAGCCGACCCGCGCGCGGCTGATCGACAATTTCTGCCAGAACATCCGCAGCTGCGCGGCCGCCGGCGTGAAGGTGATCTGCTACAATTTCATGCCGGTCTTCGACTGGACCCGCACCGAGATGGCCAGGGAGCTGCCCGACGGCTCGCTGACGCTGGCCTTCGACGCCGGGGCGGTGGCCGAGATCGACCCGGAACAAGGCATCTCGCTGCCCGGCTGGGACTCGAGCTACAAGCCGGAGCAGCTCCGCGCCGTCCTCGACGAGTACAGGAACGTCGGCGAAGACGCGCTCTGGGAGCACCTCACGCACTTCCTCCGGCGCATCATCCCGGTCGCCGAGGAGGTCGGCGTCCGGATGGCCATGCACCCGGACGACCCACCCCGGCCGATCTTCGGCCTGCCGCGCATCGTCAAGAACCGCGACGACCTGATGCGCCTCGTGAAGACCGTCGACTCTCCGGCCAACGGCATCACGCTGTGCTCCGGCTCGCTGGGCGCCGATCTGTGCAACAGCATCGTGTCGCTGGTGCGCGAGTTCGGCGGCATGGGCCGCATCCCCTTCGGGCACCTGCGCAACGTGGCGGTCCAGGAGGACGGCACCTTCTTCGAATCCGCCCACCTGTCCTGTGAGGGCTCGCTCGACATGGCCGCCATCGTGAAGGCGTATCATGACGTCGGCTTCGACGGCTATGTGCGCCCGGATCACGGCCGCATGATCTGGGGCGAGACCGGCAAGCCGGGGTATGGCCTGTACGACCGCGCGCTGGGCCTCGTGTACCTCAATGGTCTGTGGGAGGCCACGTGCAAGCTCTCGCCCGGACCCGCTGCCAAGGCGCCTGCCCCTGGATGAGCGGGTGAGCGGGTAGGGGAGGCGGGGGCACCGGCCTCGACTGGGCCGGTCCGTCGCGGACGCCGATCGCCGATGGCAACCTTTCACTTCCCGCGCGGCGGAGGCTAGAGTGTCGGCACCGTGCCTGCTACGACCCTCGACGACGCCTACCAAGCCCTCGAACTCAAGGCGCTCGGTCCCGACGACCCGCTCTACGTGCAGACCACAATCCCGGTCGGCAGAGGGCGCCAGCTGCCCCCGCTCGCGCGGTTGCGAGGCCAGCTCCTCAAGTCGAGCGAGCGGGACCGCTTCTTCCTGTCGGGGCACATCGGCAGCGGCAAGAGCACGGAGCTCAAGCGGCTCCTCGCCGATCCCGACATCCAGCGGCGCTTTTACGTCGTCGCGTTCGATATCGAGCCGGAGCATCAGCCGAGTCTCGCTTCACACGAGCTCCTGTTCCTGATCGCGGCGCGGCTCTACGCGCGCGCGAGCGCCGACAAGACGCTGGTGAAGTTCGAGCGGTCGGACCGGTGGCTTGGCATGCTGCAGCGGATCGACGCCGCGCTCTACAGCCCGACCGGGCTCGTGGCGAAGGGCGGGAAGTTCGGCCTGAGCTTCGACCTCTTTTTCGTCAAGCTCAGCCAGGAGCTCGCCGTGGAGCAGGGCCGACGCCGCGAGTTCCGCGGCTTCGCCGAGACCCAGGGGAGCGTGCTCGTCGAGCTCATCGACGCCCTCGTCGACGATATCGGAACGGCGTTGGTGCACGCTGGCCTCCCGCACCGCGTGCTCATCGTCGTCGACGACCTCGAGAAGCTCCGATCGAATGGGCAGTTCACCGAGATATTCGACACCAACCTTGGCGCGCTCCTCGCGCCGCACGTCCCCATCCTGCTCACGGTGCCTCCTTCCGTCACCTTCGGCGGTCCGGGCGGCACCCTCGGAAGAAACGTCAATCACCTGCGTCCGATCCAGGTGCTGCGCAAGACCAACGCCCTGGACCCGACCAACGCCGAGGACCCGACCGGCGTCGCCGTCATGCGGAGCATCTTCGACGCGCGCGTCGGCCCTGGGCTGTTCGACGCCGAGGTCGTCCGCGAAGCCGCCCTGTACTCCGGCGGGGTCGTGCGGGACTTCTTCAACCTCCTGCGGTTCGCGATCATCCAGGCGCAGCTCTACGGTCAGGATCACGTCGATGAGATCGCGTGGGAGGACACGCTCACGGAGGAGAAGACCAGGTTCATCGCCACGCTCTATCCCAAGGACAAGGAGGCGCTCCGCGCCATACGCGAGGTGCACGAGCTGGCCGATGCCGGACAGCTCGAATATGCCCGGCGATCGGTCGTGATCGAGCACAACCACGACGGCATCTGGTGGGAGGTGGCGCCGATGCTCTGGGAGTGGCTGGACAAGGCGTGAGCCGGGTCGTGCGGAAGCTGCGGCGAGCGGACGAGCAACAGCTCCGCGGCCTCCAGGCCGCGCTGCGACGGGGGCATTTCGTGATCGTCGTCGCCGACGACGCGGCCTGGCCGCTCGTGCGCAGCGCGATCGGCGTCGAGGCGAGCGGCGAGTTCACGCTCGAGACCGGCGGCGATGTCGTGCAGATGTTCGACTCGCCTGCTGCCGCGGGCGAGGGCGTCGTCTTTCTGCACATCGGCGAGCCCGCGGCGGACGCGATGCTGGCGCTGAACCTCAACCGCGACAAGCTCCTCAGCCGGAGATGCCGCTTCCTGCTGCGCCTGCGCGGCCTAGAGGCGTTTCAGCGCTTCGTGCGGGAGGCGCCGGACTGCTACTCGATCCGCGACGCCGTCGCCCTCATCGAACCTCAGGAGGCCATCGAGCTCGAGCCCTCGCGGGAGCCTGAGCCCGACGTCGAGCTCCAGATCGCCAACGAGCGTTCGCCCGCTGCGCTGCTGACCTTCGGAGAAGAACTGCTCATGCAGAATCGTCTGTATGACGGGCACCGTGCATTCGACCGCGGGATCGCGCTCTTGGAGCGGAAGAAACGGCTCTCGGCGCGCGACCGGTTGGTGCTGGCAGCGCTCCACGAGCACCGCGCCGATGGTGCCACCAAGCAGGAGCGTCGCATCCACGTGCAGGAGGCGCTGCGCATACTCGGGCCGGTGCGGGAGGAGTTCAGCAAGGAGTACACCAACATCCTCGCGCAGCTCTCGGACTACTACGGCAGCGAGATCGCCGCGGTGCGCGAGGCCCTCGATGCCGCAGAGCAGGCGGTCCCGCGCAATCTGGATCTCGTCACACGACAACTCATCGTGCTGGCGGACGCCTACCTTGACCGCGAGGACGTGCGGGGAGCGCGTGACGCGTTCGGACAGGCGCAAATAGCCTGGTTCGCGACCGAGAATCGCCTCTTCATTCACAGGCTGGAAGCGGTTCTCCTGAGCAAAGAAGGGCGCTGGAAGGAGGCGACGCACAAGCTCCAGGACTGCCTGCGTCAGACCGCGCAGGCGGGGACCCGCTTCTGGATCCATTCGTTCGCTCTGAGGCTCTCCGCGCTCCTCCTCCGCCAGGGGGAGCTCGGGGCCGCTGTCGACGTCATTGCCTCCATCAAGTCCGAGCACGCCGACGAGCTTCGCCTGAACGTCCGCCGTTCGCAGGGGGAGCTCGCCGCATTTCGTGGCATCGAGGAACTCGCCGACGTGACCGCGGCCGACGGCGATCTCTCCGGTGCGCTCACCCGCGCCCGCGCCAGCGCCGGGTGGGTCTGGCGCGCCGTGCGCGCCGGGCTCCTCGAAGAACGGAGCCTCGATCTCATGGACGCCGCCCTCGCGGCGCTCATTTCGCGGGTCGCCGCGATCGCGCCCGCGACCCCTCCGTGGTCGCGGATCGAGGCGGAGCTGCTCGCAGCGGACAACCTCTTCGCACGCGTCGGATCGGAACAGGCAGCCGCGGAGGCGGCCGAGCGTGCGCTAGCGTTCGCGCGTGCGGGCGCGCCCGAGCTTATCGCGGCGTGCATGCGCCGCATCGCCATCGCGGCGCTCCGGTCCGGTTCGGTCGAGCGGCTCGATGCGTTGCTGGACGACGCCGCCCGCGCGGCGGTGGCTCACCAGCTCCCGGGCGAGGCAGCGTGGATCGCCGGTCTCCGGCTCTGGTACGCGGTCCAACGCGGCGCAGCGGTTGCCGATGCCGAGGAGGCGCTCGAGGCAGCCTTCGCTCGATCGGGAAGCGTCCTCGTGCAGTCCGCGGTGCTCCTGCGCATCGGGCGCGGCACCGGGCGCCGCGACCTCGTCGGTCGCGCCCGGCGCATCTACCACGCGCTGCCATGGCCCGAGCGCGAAGGCGCGTGCCTCGAGGCGCTCGGCATGCCGCAGGCGGCGCGCGATCGGTACGAGGCATTCGGGCTGCGGCTCGCTGCGCTGGCCGTCGGTCGGAGCCCCGAGCCCGTCGAAGCGTGAGCTGATGCGGGCCCGATGAGCCACCCGCCCGCCGCTCGCCGCCAGCGACGGGCACCTCCCACGGTGCCAGTACTCCCTCAGGCGGGCGCCCCGTACCCGCCGCCCCCCGGCGTCTCGATCACGAACACATCGCCGCTCCCCATCTCGACCGATCCGATGTGCCCCAGCACCTCGACCGAGCCGTCCGCGCGCACCACCAGGTTGCGCCCTGGCGCGCCCGCCTCCCCGCCCGCCAGGCCGAACGCGGCCGTCGAGCGCCCGTTCGACAGGATCGACGCCGTCATCGGCTCCAGGAAGCGCACGGCGCGCGTGCCGCCGTTCCCGCCCGGAAAGCGCCCGGCCCCGCCGGAGCCTTCGCGGATCTCGTAGCGATCCAGCCGCACCGGGAACCGATGCTCCAGCACCTCCGGATCCGTCAGGCGCGAGTTCGTCATGTGCGTCTGCACGACGCTCGTCCCCGCGAAGCCGCGCCCGGCGCGCGTGCCACGGCCGCCGCCGCTCCCGCCGATCTCGATGCCCGCCCCCGAGCCGCCCGAGATCGTCTCGTAGTACTGGAGCCGCTCGTTGCCGAACGTGAAGTTGTTCATCGTCGGCTGGCTGCTCGCGAGCACGCCGAGCGCCCCGTAGAGCGCGTTCGTGACGCAGGTCGACACCTCGACGTTGCCCGCCACCACCGCGGCCGGCGGGCGCGGGCTCAGCATCGAGCCCTCCGGGATCACGACCTCGATCGGCTTCAGGCAGCCCGCGTTGAGCGGGATGTCGTCGTCCACGAGCGTGCGGAAGACGTAGAGCACGGCGGCCATCGTCACAGCGCGGGGCGCGTTGAAGTTGTTCTCCGTCTGCCCGGACGTGCCGGTGAAGTCCACGACCGCGGCGCGGCGCTCCCGGTCGATCCGGAGGGCCACCTCGATCGTCGCGCCGTTGTCGAGCGGCAGCGAGAAGCGCCCGTCGTGCAGGAGCGCCGGGTCGAGCCGCGCGATCGCGAGGCGCACGCTCTCCTCGGCGTTGTCCTGCACGTGCTTCATGTAGGCCTGCACCGTCGGGAGGCCGAACTGCGCCACCATCGCGGCGAGCTCCTGCGCGCCCTTCTCGTTCGCCGCGATCTGCGCGCGCAGGTCGGCCAGGTTCTGCTGCGGGTTGCGCGCCGGGTACGGCCCTCCGCCGAGCAGCGCCAGGAGCTCCGCCTCGCGGAGCCGCCCGGCCTCGACCAGCTTCACGTTGTCGAGCAGGACGCCCTCCTCCTCGATCGCCCTGGAGAACGGCGGCATCGAGCCCGGCGTGACGCCGCCGATGTCCGCGTGATGGCCGCGCGACGCCACGTAGAACAGCACGCGAGCGCCCGCCTCGTCCCACACCGGCGTGACCACCGTCACGTCCGGCAGGTGGGTGCCGCCGCGGTACGGATCGTTGAGCGCGTAGACGTCCCCCGGCTTCATCCCGGGGTTGCGCGCGATCACGGTCTTGATCGACTCGCCCATCGAGCCGAGGTGCACCGGCATGTGCGGCGCGTTCGCGATCAGGCTGCCCTCCGCGTCGAACAGCGCGCACGAGAAGTCGAGCCGCTCCTTGATGTTGACCGAGTGGGCGGTGTTCTGGAGCCGCAGGCCCATCTGCTCGGCGATGTTCATGAACAGGTTGTTGAACACCTCCAGCATCACCGGGTCGACCTCGGTGCCCACCGCGCGCCGCTCAGGGCGCGGCGCCACCCGGGTGAGCACCATGTGGCCGAGCGCGGTGATCTCCGCCCGCCATCCCGGCTCGACAACGGTCGTCGCGTTGGCCTCGGCGACGATGGCCGGCCCGTCGATCACCGCGCCGCGCCCGAGCCGCTCGCGCCGGTACAGCGCCGCGTCGTGGAACGCGCCCTCGGCGTACATCCGCGCCCGGGCGTCGGCCTCGGGGCGGTGCGGGCGCGCCTCCGCGGGCCGCTCGTCGGCGGCCTCGCCCGGCCCGATCGCCTCCACGGAGACGCTCTCCAGGACGAGCGCCTTGTCCGGCATCAGGAAGGCGAACCGCCTGCGGTAGGCCGCGTCGAACGCGGCGCGGATCGCCTCCGCGTCGCCGTCGGGCACGACGAGGGCGGTGTCGGTGCCCTCGTAGCGCACGTGGACGCGCCGGACGAGCCGCACCCGCTCCGGCGAGAACCCTTGCCCCACGAGCTCGGCCTCCGCGTCGCGGCCGATGCGCGCGAGCGCCTCGCGCGCCGCGGAGAGCCCCGCCTCGTCGAGCCGCCGCTCCACGGCCGCCTCGCGGATCGCGCTCTGGTCCGAGAGGCCCATGCCGTAGGCGGACAGGACCCCCGCGAGCGGGTGGACGAAGACGCGGCGCATGCCGAGCGCGTCGGCCACCGCGCACGCGTGCTGGCCGCCGGCGCCGCCGAAGCATTGCAGGGTGTACTGGGTGACGTCGTGGCCGCGCGCCACCGAGATCTTCTTCACCGCGTTGGCCATGTTCGCGACGGCGATCTGCAGGAAGCCCTCGGCCAGCTGCTCCGGCGTGATCGGGCGCGACGTGTCGCGCTGCACGTCGGCCGCCATGGCCCGGAAGCGCTGCTCGACGACCTCGCGGTCGAGCGGCGCGTCGGCGCCCGGGCCGAACACGTGCGGGAAGAACTCCGGCTGGATCTTGCCGAGCATCACGTTCGCGTCGGTGACGGCCAGCCGCCCGCCGCGGCGGTAGCACGCGGGCCCCGGGCTCGCGCCCGCCGACTCCGGCCCGACGCGCAGCCGCGCGCCGTCGAAGCCGAGGAGCGAGCCGCCCCCCGCGGCCACGGTGTGGATGCTCATCATCGGCGCCCGCATCCGGACGCCGGCCACCTGCGTCTCGAAGGCGCGCTCGAGCTCGCCGGCGTAGTGCGACACGTCGGTCGAGGTGCCGCCCATGTCGAAGCCGATCACCTTCTCGTGCCCGCCCGCGAGCGCGGCGCGCACCATGCCGACGATGCCGCCCGCCGGGCCGCTCAGGATCGCGTCCTTGCCCTGGAAGCGGCCGGCCAGCGTCAGCCCGCCGCTCGACTGCATGAAGTAGAGCGGCACGCCGGGCATCTGGCCGGCCACCTGCTCGACGTAGCGGCGCAGGATGGGCGACAGGTACGCGTCGACCACCGTGGTGTCGCCGCGCGAGACGAGCTTCATCAGCGGGCTCACCTCGTGCGACGCGGAGACCTGGGTGAACCCGACCTCGCGCGCGATCTCGGCCGCCCGCCGCTCGTGCGCGGCGAACCGGTAGCCATGCATGAAGACGATCGCGCAGGCGCGGATCCCGGCCTCGAACGCCTCCGAGAGCGGGCCGCGCAGCGCCTCGCCGTCGAGCGGCTGGACCACCTCGCCGCGCGCGCCGACGCGCTCGCGGGCCTCGACCACGCGCTCGTAGAGCAGGTCGTGCAGCGCGATGTGGCGATCGAACAGGCGAGGGCGGTTCTGGTAGCCGATGCGCAGCGCGTCGCGGAAGCCGCGCGTGGTGACCAGCACGGTGCGGTCCCCCTTGCGCTCGAGCAGCGCGTTCGTGGCGACCGTGGTGCCCATCTTCACGCACTCGACCTCGGCGGGAGAGATGACCTGATCGGGCGCGAGGCCGAGCAGGCGGCGGATCCCCTCGACCGCCGCGTCGGCGTACTGCTCGGGGTTCTCCGACAGGAGCTTGGCGGTGGTGAGCGAGCCGTCCGGCCGTTTGGCCACGACGTCCGTGAACGTGCCTCCGCGATCGATCCAGAACTGCCACTTGTGCGAGGTCGAGGTCATGGAACCCACTCCTTGCCGGCCGCCTCCTCCGCCGCGCTCCGCGCCGTCCTGCCCGCCGAAGGGCGGCAAGACTAAGTTTTCATTGAACAATCTTCAACCGTCGGGAGGGCGGCCCCGCCCACGCCGCTGGAAGCTCGCAGCGTCCCGGGAATTGCTGTCCTGTACGTAAAATTGGCATCTCGGCTTGATGGAGGTCCTTGCCGTCGGCCCGCTCCCCGTGGCCTCGCTCCTCTGGCAGCCGCCGGGCGCGTGGATGTTCACGTTCGTCTGCGAGGCCACGTTCGCGCCGTAGCAGCGCGCCGGTCCGCTCGCTGGTGGCCCGGCTCTCCGTCGCCGAGATCGACAAGTCGATCGAGGTCGTGTGCGACAGGATGCTCACGAAGGACGGTGCGTCGCGCGAGCATGGATTACGGAGAGCCGTTCTGATTCATTCGCAAAAGAGCTTGTCGAAGAAATGGTGTCTGTGACGCGCGCATGAGGCATGGTGCTGCCCGACCCATGCAGATCAACGCGCATGATGCGCTGTTCAAGGCAGCCTTTTCCCAGGTCGAGCACGCGGCGGGTGAGCTGAGGCAAGCGCTGCCGCCCGCCCTCTCGGCGCGGATCGACTTCGCGGCGCTGCGGCTTCGCCCCGGGAGCTTCGTGGATGAGGCGTTGAAAGAGCGACAGAGCGATCTGCTCTTCTCGGCGTCGATGGGCGAAGCCCGCGTGCTCCTGTATCTCCTGTGCGAGCACCAGAGCACGGTGGAGCCGCTGATGGCGTTCCGGCTCCTCCGGTATATGGTGCGGATCTGGGAGCACCACCTGGCGGAGCACCCGGGGTCGAAGCTCCTGCCGGCGATCTTGCCGGTGGTGCTGCACCACAGCGAGACGGGATGGACCGCGGCGACGTCCTTCGAGGACCTGCTCGAGGTCGACGAGGGCGCGCGGGCCGTGATGGCCGACCATGTGCCGCGGTTCCGGTTCGTGCTGGACGACATCAGCCAGGAGGGAGACGAGGCGCTGAAGGCGCGGGCGATGAGCGCGTTCTCGCGGCTGGTGCTGTGGTGCCTGCGGCACGGGCGGGAGCCGGACGAGCTGCTCCGGCAGCTGGGGAAGTGGCTCGACCTGGTGAACGAGGTGCGGCGCGCGCCGAACGGGGTGGAGGCGCTGCGGGCGATATGGCGGTACATTCTGGCGACGAACGAGCGCGACGAGGCGGACGAGGTCCTGCAGCGGCTCCTGGCCGCGGCGGGAGAGCCCTGGAAGGAGGAGATCGTGTCGGCAGCCGATCAACTGATGGAGCGCGGCAGACAGCAGGGGTTGCGGGAGGGGTTGCGGGAGGGGCGCCGCCACATGCTGCTGAAAGTGCTCGGCGCGCGGTTCGGCGCGCTGCCCGACGACGCCGTGGCGCGGGTCAACGCCGCCGACATCGCGGTGCTCGATCGATGGTCCGAGCGCGTGCTCACCGCGCCGACGCTCGCGGCGGTGCTGAGCGAGCCCTGAGGCTGAGGCGCGCGTCGCCGGCCGCGCGCAAGGGGGGCGCCGCCTCGCCACGACCCCATGGCCGCGTACGCCCGCTCGGGAACCGGCGTTCAGCGCTGTACAACCGTTCGTGCGGCGTGATAAGCGCTCGAGCAGCTCTCGAAGCGAGAGGATCTGCTCGAATGTCCAGCAAACAACCTCCTCCGCACGTCACCGCCGCCCACGCGGCGGGCCTGGCCGCGCTGCTCGGCGCGACGGACGCTGCCGCGGAGAACGAGCGCGCGGGGAGCGCGGAGCGGCACTTCGAGCGGTCACGAGGGGTGCGGTCAGCGCGACCCGGGCCGCGCGCGAAGCCCGCCGCCGGCCCGCTCCCGTCGCCGCCGGGCGGCAGGTCGAACGCGGGCGGCGCGCGGGAGTACGCGCACGCCGCGCCGACGCGCTCGCCGGTGCTGAACGCGTTCCTGAGCGAGCTCGGCACGGAAGGCGAAGCGCTCGTGCCGGCGAACGTTTACGTCTTCGACGAGCACACCCTCGCGCCGCGGCTCGTCGAGCTCGCGCGCCAGCGGGTGGTCTCCATGCTGCTCGCCGTGGGCAGGACCGAGGTGGCCCTGACCCTGGCGCAGATGCCGCAGATCACCAACGAGCGCGCGGCGCGGCTCTTCATGCGGCAGGCGGTCCACGTCGGCGGCGATCTCGGGGCGATCACGGGCGACTACGCGCGGCACTACCGGCGCTCGGGGGCCCCGGAGCGCGACGACCAGCGCGCGGGCTGCATCATGGCCGCGTTCGCAGGACGCCTGAGCGCCATGGCGGAGAAGCTCCTCGGCCCGCACGTGCGCGCCGAGCTGCGCGCCGCCCTGGAGGCGCTGACGTCGCAGGGCAGCCCTCCCGCGCGGCGGGCGCGCGCGAGCGATCTGCGCGCGCCGCACGGCGCCGGGCGAGGCGCCCCTGCGACGGCGGCGCGCGACGCCGCGAGCTCGGCGACACGGCCGAGGCGCAAGTAGGCGGCGCGCGGCGCCGCGAGCGCGGCGATCCGGTCGAGGCGAAAGGGCGCGGCGCGCGGCCCGGGTCGGATCCTGTTGCGGTGGGCTCCGTCGTTTGCTTCGTTGGGCGCGAGGCGTCCCGGCTGCTCGACTCCGAGCCCCTGGGGTGCGCGTCCCCAGCGAGAGGCCGAGGCTCATGAATTCGCTCGCAGAAGGCAGCGTCGTCGCCGGAAGATACCGCCTCGAGCGGGTGCTCGCGCGGGGCGGGATGGGCTCGATCTGGGTGGCCCGGCACCTCCAGCTCGACGCCACGGTCGCGGTCAAGCTCATGGCGCCCGAGTACGCTGCCTCGTCCACCGCGCGGGCGCGCTTCGAGCGCGAGGCGAGGGCCGCGGCGCAGCTCAAGATACCGAACGTCGTGCACGTGCACGATTATGGGCTCGAGGGCGACACGCCTTTCCTCGTGATGGAGCTCCTCGACGGCGAGGATCTGGAGACGCGGCTCGGGCGGGAGGGGCGCCTCTCCACGGCGGCCACGCTCGGCATCGTCACGCAGGTGTGCAAGGCCCTGCGCCGCGCGCACGAGATGGGGATCGTCCACCGCGACCTCAAGCCCGCGAACCTCTTTCTCTCGCGGCAGGACGAGGACGAGCTCGTGAAGGTCCTCGACTTCGGGATCGCCAAGGCCCAGGGCACGCTGCTGGCCGGCAACGAGACGAAGACAGGCACGCTCGTCGGCTCGCCCTACTACATGAGCCCCGAGCAGGTGCGCCGCAGCAAGACCCTCGACTGGCGCAGCGATCTCTGGTCCGTCGGCGTGATCGCCTATCGCTGCCTCACCGGCCGCCTCCCGTTCCCGGGCGAGGAGATCGGCGAGGTGTTCGTGGCGATCTGCACGGAGGACGTCCCCCTCGCGTCCGGCGTCGTGCCGGAGCTCGGGCCCGCCGTGGATGGGTTCTTCTCGCGGGCGCTCGCGCGCGACCCGGCGCATCGGTTCCAGGGCGCGAGCGAGCTCGCCGAGGCGTTCGGCGTGGCGGCCTCCGCGGCGGGGTCGGCGCCCCGACCTCTCCAGCCGTCGGTTCCCGCGGAGGGGGCGTCTCCGCTGCTCGTCGTCCGCGGCGGCACGATGGCCGCGAGCCCAGATGCGATCGGGGCGCGTCCAGATGCGATCGGGGCGCGTCCAGATGCGATCGGGGCGCGTCCAGATGCGATCGGGGCGCGTCCAGATGCGATCGGGGCGCGTCCAGATGCGGCGAGCCCTCCGAGCCCCGGCACGATGGGCGCCGCCTCCAGCGCGTCCTTGCCGACGCT
The DNA here is from genome assembly GCF_051527395.1 of Sorangium sp. So ce281. Taxonomy (NCBI): domain Bacteria; kingdom Pseudomonadati; phylum Myxococcota; order Polyangiales; family Polyangiaceae; genus Sorangium; species Sorangium sp. So ce281. Next base: position 5,389,691 of record NZ_CP150322.1, on the reverse strand, counting down.
GCGAAACGAAGCAGGGCCCCCCTTCCACGGCGCTCCGAGCCGCGGCGCCTCGGAGGGCGCTGCGCCGGCGTTCCAGGAGGCCGTCAGCACGTTGACGTCGGCCGGAAGTACGCTCGCCCCGACGAACGCCGACGGCCGCCGCGCCAGGATCTCGCTGGCCCTGGGCGCCGGCGCGCTCGCCCTGGGGCTCGTCACCTATGCGGTCCTTCGCGCCCCCGCGCCCGGCGGCGAACCGACGTCGCAGCCCGACCCGGCGGCCTCGCCTGCCGCCGCGTCCGCGCTGTCCGCCGCCGCGCCGTCTACCGCGTCAACGGAGCCTCCGCCGCCGCCCTCCCACAGCGCGACGGCCGCGCCGGGCGCGCCTTCGGCCTCCGAGGCGCAGACCAGCGCGCCCGCGCCCGTGCGCGCGCCGCCGGCGCCGTCGTCGTCCGCCAGAAAACGGGCGCCGCTGCCCCCGAGGCCCCGGATCCCTCGGGACGATCCCACCGACCACATGTGACCAGCCGCCGCGCAGCGAGGAGCCCGTGCGCTCGCGCGCGTCGCTGCGAGCGAGCTCACCCGCCCGGGTGGGTGTTCTTGTAGAGCCGCAGGCTGTTTCGGATCGCCATCGTCACCGTCATGGGGCCGACGCGGGGCACGAACACGCTCGCTTTGCTCTGGATATCGTCGCTGAAGTTCTTGAAGGTGGAGAAGTTGATGCAGAGGGCGCCCTCGCGGATCTCGGCGCCCTGCACGACCGGGAAGCTCCGCGAGGGCACGCCGGTCACCACGATGTCGGCCTGCCGCAGCGCGGTGGTCCGGTCCACCGTCGTCTCGCGCACCTCGTGCATGTCGCCCGAGGAGCTGGGCACGAAGAGCAACGGACCATCGATGTCGAACGAGGTCACGTGGGCTCCGTCGTGCGCCATCATGCTCGCGAGTGGCCTCCCGACGACCTCGCTCCGGTTGAAGATGCACACGCGCCGGCCCTCGAGCGGCCGCTCCCCCTCATCGAAGAAGCCGGCCGCCTCGACCAGCTTGAGGATGGCCAGCGGCGTGCACGGCAGGATCGCCTTCCTGGTCTTCGCCTCGTCCAGGAAGCGCTGGTTCTGGTACAGGCAACGTGCCCAGAACGTGTGGAGCCCCTCGATGTCCTTCGCGGGATCGACGCTGTCCCGCAAGTACACGTCCTGCTCCGTGCCGAAGATCGGGTAATACACCATCATCCCATGCACGCGCGCGTCCTCGTTCGCCGCGCGGATGGCCTCCTCGGCGTCGAGCCGCGTCGCGTGGCGGATCTCGAAGCGGACCCCCACGTCCTCGCACGCCTTGCGCGTGTACTCCGCGTACGTGTACGACGGCCCGTGATCCGCCGCGAGCACACCGACCAGGACCAGCGGCTCGGGCAGCGCCGCGAGCTCCGCCCGGATCTCGCTGCGGAACGTCTCCGCCACCGCGGTCGGATCGAGGACGCTGGCCGTGCGCGTGCCCGGGCTCGGCGGAATGTGGTGAGGGTCCATCCTGGGGCGGAGACGAGCACGCGCGAGCATCGGTGTCAAGTTTCCGGCGGGGCGACGATCTCAACTCCACCTCTCGGAAACTCCATCTCTCCGGAGAGCCGCCGTGCCTGGCTCACGGGCTCATCGCGAGGAGGACCGCCGCTCCGGGCCCTCCTCCACCACGGGCGCCGCCACGCGGTTGCTCTCGGCCTCGGCGGGGCTGCCGGCGCCGGGCACGCGGAGGAGCATACCGCCCTTGCCGCGCAGCTCATCGACGAAATTCGCTCCGAACACCTCCTCGGGCGTGTCGCCGTCGCGTCCGCCCATGCCCGAGAGCCCCTCGAGGCTCGCGAGGTTTCCGTCCCGGCGTCTGGGCGCCGGACGAGAGCGCAAGATATCGTCCCGGGTCACCTTCAGCGCCACCACGTCCTCGCGCATCACGTCGATCCAGGACGCGGGGAAGTCGGCCTCGGCGCCCGCGGGGCCGCGCACGCGGATCCGCGAGATGTCGTTGCCAGGATCGTTCGCGCCGATGCCCACGAGCTGCGCCTCGGCCTCGTCGGCGGTCATCACCCGCGTGTCGGGGCCGAGCTCGACCGTATCGTCCGTGACCCCGAGCGCCTCCTCCAGCTCCTGCCTCCGCTCGGGCGGCTGCGGCACGAGCGAGGTATCGACGCGCCCCGGCGGCTGCGCCGTCGTCCGCCCCTCGTAGTACCGAGGCAGCGCCAGGAGCTCGTCCCGGCCGGGCCGTAAGCGGAGGTGCCCGTCCGCCGTTCCCTGCACGAGATCCATCGAGATCAGCAGCTCCTCGCTCGCCAGCGGAGAACGGAGCACCACGTGGGTCAGCACGCCCCGCTCCCGGTCGACCAGGACGCGGTCGAGCACGCCCGCATCGAGGCCGCCGTCGGCCATCACGGGCATCTCGAAGTCGATCTGCATGATCCCCTCCTCGGCGGCGAAGCGCCTTGCGCTCGCGCGAGAACCTGAGACGGTCGGATCCCGATGTCCAGGGGAGCACGGCGCGGCCCCTCGTGACCGGTCGACCCCATCCCATGGGCCGGGCACGCCACGCGGCCTCGCCATCGCGGGGGGGTCGGCGGTGCTCGGCTCGTCGAGTCATCGAGTCATCGAGTCATCGAGTCATCGAGTCACAGAGGCGTCGCGATCCCCCCAAGTGAACGGAGTCCCGCACGCGGTGGAGGCGCGGATCGGCCAGAATCTTGGCACAAGGTGGCGCACATTCTGCGCGCGGTCCGCGTCTATTCCCGCGGATTTGCTGCTCGAGGGCGGTGGTTCCTCTTGGTACGGCGGATGCAACCTACGCGCCGGTCGCTGGGGATGTGCCAGCGCCGCTCGGGAGGATTTGGACTTATGCGTGTACGCTTCGATGCTCTTCGCCGACGCTGGAGCTCTCCCCACCTGCTCGCCGCGCTGGCGCTGGCGAGCGCGTTCGCGGCGGGGTGCTCCTCCGACGAGGCCCCGCCAACGACGCTTGGTCGCCCGGATCAACCGCGGAACGGCACGCTCGAGATCGACGAAGCGCGGCTGCTGGGCGTGATCGACGGGAGCGATCTGCGCCTCCAGATCCCGGTGCGCAACCTGACCGCCGGCGCGACGAGCGGCCACCTGCGCGTCACGCTCGTCGATCTCGGCGCGGACAGGGAACAAGGCACGACCGAGGTCGACCTGGAGATCGCGGGCGGGACGGCGACGACCGCGGAGGCGCGCCTTCCGGCGCCGGCCGTGAGCGCGCAGCCGGGCCTCGCGCGGTACCTCGTCCGCGTCGACGACGGGTCGGAGGAGGGGCTGCTCGTCACGCGGAGCCTTCTGCGCGTCATCCCGCCCTACGACGTGCAGCTCGAGGGGCCGGCGCGCGTGGTGCGCGGGCGCACCGCGAGCTACCGCGTGCGCGCGACCGACGCTTTCTCCCATCAGCCGGTGCCCAACGTGGACGTCGAGCTCGCGGTGGGCGAGGGGGCGCGGCCGCTCCGCGGGACGACCGACGCGCTCGGCGCCGCCGTGTTCGAGGTGGAGCCCGGCGCGCTCGGCGCGCACCCCGTCTCCGCGCAGGCGCTCGGCTTCGGCGTCAACGCGGCCCTCACCGCGAACATCACCGTCGAGGGCCCCGGCCCGAAGCTGCTCCTCACCACCGACAAGCCGCTCTACAAGCCCGGCCAGACGATCCACCTGCGCGCGCTCGCGCTCGAGCGGGGGAACAACGCGCCGCTCGTCCGCGAGGCGATCACGTTCGAGGTGGAGGACGGCAAGGGCAACAAGATCTTCAAGAAGCCCATCGAGACCGACGCCTACGGCGTCGCCGCGACGACGTTCCGGATCGGCTCCATCGTGAACACCGGCGAGTTCAAGGTGCGCCTCGTGAGCGGGGAGACCACGACGGAGAAGGTCGTGACCGTGGGGCAGTACGCGCTGCCCAAGTTCGAGGTCGCGGTGAGGACCGACAGGCCGTGGTACACCGCGGGCGACACGCTGACAGGCACCATCGACGCGCGCTATTTCTTCGGCAAGAACGTCGCCGGCGGCAGCGTGACCATCGAGGCGGCGTCGCTGGACGTCGGTCAGACGACGTTCCAGCGCATCGTGGGCGAGCTCGACGCCGAGGGCCATTACGGGTTCAGCCTGACGCTTCCGCCGAGCCTCGCGGGTCTGCCGCTGGAGCAGGGCGACGCGGCCGTGACGCTCACCGTCACCGTCGCGGACACGGCGGGGCAGGAGGTCACGAAGGCGATCCCGGTCAAGGTCGCCGCCGACGCGGCCACGATCGTGCTCGTGCCCGAGGCGCGCGAGCTCGTCCCGGGGATCCCCAACACCCTTCTTCTCTTCGTCACCGACCCGCTCGGGGCGCCGCTCGCCGACACCGAGGCGGTCATCACCGCGCCGGACCGCACGCAGCTCACCGCGCGCACCGACGCCTTCGGCCAGGCCGCGGTGAGCTTCACCCCGCCGGTCGGTACGGCGGACGGCGCGTTCGAGGTGCGGGCGACGGTCGGGGCGCGGGCGGTCACGCGGAGGTTCTCGTTCGGCACGCAGACGGGCGGCGAGCACCTGCTCGTGCGCACCGACCGGGCCGTCTACGAGACCGGCGAGACGGTCGAGGTCACCATCGAGTCGAGCGAGGAGGCCGGCAGCGTCTATGTCGACTGGCTGAACGACGGTCAGGCCGTGGACATGCGCTCTCTCGAGCTCGAGGGCGGGCGCGCCCATTTCAGCATGCCTGTCGACGCCGGATTGCTCGGCAGCAACCGGGTCGAGGCCTACCTCGTCGACGACGATGGCAATCTGGTCCGCTCCGGCCGCACCGTGTTCGCGCGGGGCGACTCCGCGCTGAGCGTCGAGGTCGAGGCCGACAAGCCCCTGTATGCGCCGGGAGAGACGGCGACGCTGCGGCTGTCGGTCAAGGACGACGCGGGGAACCCGAAGGTCGCCGCGCTCGGCGTCCAGGTGGTCGATCAGGCGGTCTTCGCGCTCGTCGACGCCCAGCCGGGGCTGCTCCGCACCTACTTCGAGCTGGAGGACGAGTTCGCGAAGCCGAGCTACGAGATCCACGGCCCGGCCGCGAACCTCCAGGACCTGTTGTTCAACGCGACAGCGAGCGAGGACCCCGAGCAGGCCGAGGCCGCGCAGGTGAAGACCCAGGCCTCGCTCGCCGCGCTCGCGGGCACGTCGCTCACCGGCCTCCAGGCGCGCACGTGGCCCGCCGTGCTGGCGAAGGTGCCGGCGGAGCTCGCGCCGTTCTACGAGCGCCAGAAGGGCGTGATGAAGCCCTGGCTCGCGGAGGCCGCCGCGGCCGCCGCGCGGGAGCTGAAGGCGCTCGGCTGCGACGCCACCCAGTTCAGCTGCAACGGGCAGGGCGTGTACGTCGAGCTGCTCGGGAACCGGGTCGCCGAGCGCCTGCGCGCCTTCGACGTGTGGGGCAACGCGTACCGGGTGGCCTCCAGCTGGAGCGGGCTCTCGCTGCAATCGTCGGGGCCCGACGAGGTGGCGCAGAGCCAGGACGACGCGACGTTCGCGTTCTCGTTCGGCGATCTCGGGGTCCAGGTGCCCCCGCAGGACTGGGCAGAAGGGGGCATCCCCGGCGACGCGGACGGCGGCTGGGTCAACGGCGGCGCGACCGGAGGAACCGGAGCGGGCGGCGGCTCGGCCGGGGATCCCACCGCGGAGCCCGGCGGCGACAACGGGGGCGGGCCGCGCGTCCGGCGCGAGTTCCCGGAGACCCTCTACGTCAACCCGAGCGTGATCACGAGCCCCGACGGCACGGCCACCCTGAGCATCCCGCTCGCGGACAGCATCACCGAGTGGCGGCTCTCGGCGCTGGCGAACTCGACCGACGGCAAGCTCGGCGGCATCCAGAGCGGCTTCAAGGTGTTCCAGGACTTCTTCGTCGACGTGAGCTTCCCGGCGACGCTCACGCGCGGCGACGAGGTCGAGTTCCCGATCGCCGTCTACAACTACCTGGAGACGCCGCAGACGGTCGAGCTCACCCTCGAGCCGGGGAGCTGGTACACCCCGCTCGGCGACACGTCGACGACGGTGCCCCTCGCGGCGGGCGAGGTGCGCGGCGTCCGGTTCCCGGTGAAGGTGAACACGGTGGGCGTCAACTCGCTCACGGTCACCGCGCGGGGCAGCGCGGGCGCCGATGCCGTGGCCCGCACCGTGCGCGTGGTCCCGGACGGCAAGCCCTTCGCAGAGAGCGCGTCTGGCATGCTCGCGTCGGGCAGCGCCGATCACGCGCTGTCGTTCCCTGCGGACGCGGTCCCCGGCTCGAACCAGCTCTATCTCGAGATCTACCCCGCGTTCCTGTCGCAGGTCGTGAGCGGCATGGACAGCATGCTCCAGATCCCGAATGGCTGCTTCGAGCAGACCACCTCGACGACCTGGCCCAACGTGCTCGTCACGCAGTACATGAAGCAGACAGGCCAGATCACCCCGGAGATCCAGATGAAGGCCGAGTCGCTGATCTCGGCGGGGTACCAGCGATTGCTCACGTTCGAGCACCCGGGCGGCGGCTTCTCGTGGTTCGGCGAGCAGGACGGGCATCCGTACCTGTCGGTCACCGCGTTCGGCGTCATGGAGTTCGCCGACATGATCAAGGTCCACACCGTGGACGAGGCGATGCTCGCCCGGACCGTCAACTGGCTCGCCGGGCAGCAGAAGGCGGACGGCACGTGGGAAGGCGACCAGACCGAGTTCTTCAGCTTCCACACGGGCACGCTCCGCAACAGCGCCTTCGTGCTCTGGGCGCTCGCGAGCGCGGGGTACACGGGGCCCGAGATCGGGACGGGGCTCGCCTACCTGGGCCGCTCGCTGAAGCCGGCGACCGACGACCTGTACACGCTGGCGATCGCGGCCAACGCGCTCGCCGTGGCCGACCCCTCCGGCGCGCTGACCGACGGCGTGCTCGACGCGCTGGACCAGCGCAAGACCGCGGAAGAAGACGCATTTTTCTGGGATGACGGCGGCACGCAGACCTCGTTCTACGAGTCCGGGAACGACGCGAGAGTCACGACGACCGCGCTCGCGGCCCACGCGCTGCTCTCCGCGGATGCCCACCGGCCGAGCGCCGACGGCGGCGTGAAGTTCCTGACCCAGTCGAAGGACCCGAACGGCAACTTCGGCTCCACCCAGGCGACGATCTGGAGCCTGCGCACGCTGCTCCTCGCCGCGAGCAAGGGGACGGAGGGCGCCACGGGGAGGGTGACCGTCGCGGTCGACGGCGCGTCGGCGGGCGCGGTCCTCCTGTCGGAGGAACAGTCCGACGTCATGACGACGGTCGATCTCACGCACCTCGCGACCGCGGGCGCGCACGACGTCACGATCGCGTTCTCGGGGGAGGGAAAGCTCAGCTACAACCTGGTCGGCCGCCACAACCTCCCGTGGAGCGCGGTCCCGAGCGACGCGGGCGGGCCGCTCGCGGTCAGCGTGACGTACGACAAGACCCAGCTGTACGTGGACGACATCGTGACGGCGTCGCTGAGCGTCCAGAACAAGACGGACTCGGTGCAGAGCATGGTCCTCGTGACCGTGGGGCTGCCGCCCGGCTTCCAGCTCCTGACCGAGGATCTCCAGGAGTACATCGCGGCGGGCCAGCTCTCGAAGTTCGAGATCACGGGCAAGCAGCTGATCCTCTACGTGAAGGAGATCCCTGCGGGGCGCGCGGCCACCTTCGCTTACCGGCTGCAAGCGACCATGCCTGTCTGGGCGGAGGACGGCGGCGCCGAGGCGCACCCGTACTACCAGCCGGAGCAGCAGAGCTTCTCCGGAGCGCAGACCTTCGAGGTGGCGGCGGAGTGAAGGGCTGAGCGGGCGAGGGGCGCGCCCGCGGGGGCGCGGCCGGCGCCCCTGCGCCGGCGGGCGCTGGCGCGTGGATCAGGGGCAGGCGACGCGCCAGGCGTCGAGGTCGAGCTTCTTGATCAAGGTCGAGAGCCCGAGCGGCTTCGTGGCGGCGCAGACGGCGTTCGCCTGCGAGGCGTCGACGTACTCCGCGTGGAACACCGCCTTGCCGGCGCGGATGAACGGGGTGAGCATGTCGCACTCGTCGTATTCGTGGCACTCCTCGTTCAGGGCCCAGTCGAAGCTCCCCACCAGGTCTCTCACCTGATCGAGATCGTTCTTCAGCCCGATGGACAGCCCGCGCGCGTGCGCCTCGGCGGCCAGGAAGCGGTTGTAATCGAGCTGCGTCGCCGCCGTCAGCGGGAAGCCGGGGCCGTTGGTGTAGCCGTCGACGTTGTCGGGCTCCACGCCGTCGCAGCGCTTCTGCACCGCGAGGTCCAGCCGAGCCTTCATGACGTCGCGCACGCCGGCGTTGCGGGTGTCGAGCCACCGCTCGCCCGGCCAGCCGTCGAGCGGGTTGCCGAGCGCCGCGGCGGGGAACTTCGACGCGTCGTCGCGCCAGTCCTCGCTGCTCCCCGCGCTGAAGTAGCAGATCACCTTCTTTCCGGCCGCGCGCAGCGTGTCGATCTTCGCCTGCGGGGCGTCGAAGAGATCGATATCGTACATGGCGACATCGAGGCTGGTGTCGATGGTGCCCGTGAGCTGCCATTGCCACGTCGTCCCGGGCGCGGGGACCCAGATGCCGGTGCCAGTGGAGCCGCCGCTGCCGCCGGAGCCGCCGGAGCCGCCGGAGCCGCCGGAGCCGCCGCTGCCGCCGGCGCCGCCGGAGCCGCCGCTGCCGTCGGCGCCGCCGGAGCCGCCGCTGCCGCCGGCGCCGCCGGAGCCGCCGGAGCCGCCGGAGCCGCCGGAGCCGCCGGAGCCGCCGGAGCCGCCGGAGCCGCCGGAGCCGCCGCTGCCGGTGCCAGTGGAGCCGCCGCTGGTCGTGCCCGTGAGGACGAGCTTGTCGAGCATCGAGCTGTCGGCGGAGCTGCTCGTCGCGTACCGGATCTTGAGGGTCCCGCCCGCCACGAACCGCCCGAGCGATCCCGGCAGGCTCAGGCTCGCGCTCGTCCAGGACCAGTCGCGCGCGAACGCGTTGTCGCCGACCGGGACCCAGGCGCGGGCGGCCGCGTCCCACGCCTCGAAGGTCCAGCGCATGGCCGACCTCGCCGGGCCGCGGTAATTCACGCCCAGCGCGAGGGACGCGAGCTGCGTCGCCGAGGTGCCCTTGGGGAGCGCGTACTCGCACGTCGCGCTCGTGCCGGGCGCGAACTCGACGTACTTGCTCCACACGTCCTGCTGGCCCGTGAGCTCCGCCGTCGCGAGCGCGGCGGCCGTCTGCCCGGCGCCGATGCTGCCCCGGCTCACCGTCAGCCTGGAGCAGGTCATCGTGAGGGCGCCGGTGACCGCGTCGCCGCTCGCCGCCGAGGCGATCTCCGCGTCGGAGCCCGGATCCGCGCCGCACCCGGCGGCGGCGAGCGCCGCGGCCAGGCTCACGAGGGCATGGCGCAGGGGGCCGCGGATCGCGAGAGAGGTCGCCGGTCGGATGGGATAAGTCATGCTCGTCTCCTGTCGTGCTGGTCGTTCGTGAAGCCAGGCGCACGTCGGCGCGATGCGCCTCCAGACGCTCCGGTGCCCGCGACGGCTCCCGGCGATCGCGGCTCCCGCAGCGTCACCGCGCGCCAGAGAGGCGCCGGTCCGTGCGCGCCGCGGAGGCACTGCAAGGCGGGGACCAGCGCGCGCTCCGCGTCTTCCGCGCGGCGGCGCGCGCTGCCGTTGCTGCGGGTTGCGCAAGCGTCGTACACTTGCGCAACCCTCGAACGGCATGGCGGAGCGAGACCCTCGTCGACAGGCAGCTTCTCCGCCGAGCGCGGCGCCGCCGCCGACCGCGGCCGAGGTCGCGACCGAGCTCGACGCCGCGGAGAGCGCGCCCAGCGAGCGGACGCCGCAGGGTCAGGCCTCCCTGATCGTCCGCGCCGGTGATGGCGCGGCGCGGGTGATCGATCTCACCGACGGCGATGTGGTCGCGGTCGGCCGCGCGCCGGAGTGCACGGTCTGCGTGGACGACGCCCGCGTCTCGCGCAACCACGCGCGCGTCGCGCGGCGGGGCCAGGTCGTCGCGCTCGTCGACCTCGGGAGCCGCAATGGCACGTCGGTGAACGGCGCCGTCGTGCGCGGGGCGGAGCGGGCCCTCGCCGGCGGCGACGTGATCCGCATCGGCCCGGCCGAGATCGTCGTCGCGATCGCGGCGGCGGCGCCCGTCGAGGCGGCGCCGCCGGGGGCCGCGCCGGAGGCGCTGGAGGGCCCGCCCTCCGGCGCCGGCGCCGGCTTCGTCGTCGCGGACGAGGCGATGGTGAAGGTCTTCCAGGTGGTGCAGCGCCTCGCGCGCGCGCAGACGACGGTGCTCGTGCTCGGCGAGACGGGTTCGGGGAAAGAGGTCGTCTCCGAGCAGCTCCACCGCATAAGCCCGCGCGCCGGGGGCCCGTTCGTGAGGCTCAGCTGCGCTGCGCTGCCCGAGGCGCTGCTCGAGAGCGAGCTCTTCGGGCACGAGAAGGCCGCCTTCACCGGGGCGGATCGCCGCAAGATCGGCTACTTCGAGGCGGCGCAGGGCGGCACGCTGCTGCTCGACGAGATCGGCGAGCTGCCCCTCGCCATGCAGGCCAAGCTGCTGCGCGTGCTCGAGAGCCGGCGCGTGGCCCGGATTGGCGGCACGCAGGAGATCGAGCTCGACGTGCGCGTCGTGTGCGCGACGCACCGGGACCTCCAGGCCGAGGTGGCGGCCGGGAGGTTCCGGCAGGATCTCTACTATCGCATCAGCACGTTCGTCCTCCGCGTCCCGCCGCTGCGCGAGCGGCGCGCCGAGATCGCGCTGCTCGCGCACCGCTTCGCGCAGCAGGTCGCCGGGCGCATGGGGGAGCGGGCGCCGCGCTTCGCGCCCGCGGCGATGCAGGCGCTCGAGGCGCACGCGTGGCCCGGCAACCTGCGCGAGCTGCGCAACGCGGTGGAGCACGCCGTCGTCCTGGCCGAGGGCGGCGTCATCGAGGTCGAGCACCTTCCGGCCTCCGTGGTGGAGGGCGCCGAGGGCGCCGCGCCCCCAGCGAGCGCGGGCGCGGGCGCACCCCCGGCGAGCACGGGGGCGCCGCCGCCGTCCGCCGACGGGACGATGCCGGCGCGCCTCGCCGAGCTGGAGAAGCGGAGCATCGAGGACGCCCTCGCCGCCGAGGGGAACAACCAGACGCGCGCGGCGAAGCGGCTCGGCATCTCGCGGCGCGCGCTGCTCTACAAGCTGGACAAGTACGACATCAGGCGATGAGCCGCGGGGAGCGCGCATGGGCGCCGCGCCCGGGAGCCGGCGCGCTTCGGCGAGGGGGGATGCTGGTGGAGTCGCCGGTCGCGAGCCGGCGCGCGAGCTCGGCCAGGTCTCGCTCGAACGCCTTGGTGTGCTCCTTCCGGACGCGCCGGGTGATGGCGACGTGGATCGTCCGGCTCACGCGCGGGCTGCCTGGTTCCGCGTGTCAGAAATCCCGCCAGAAAAACCGGTCCTCTCCTACCGCTACAGCCCTGACTCGAACGCCCTGTTCGCCGCAGCGCTCGCCGTCGGCTGGGACGCGGAGCGCCTTCGTGCATCCCCGGGAGCGGGGCGTCACGGGCAGTCCGAAAGGACGTGCGCTCCGCGCGCCCTGAGCGCTGCGAGGTTGCTCGCCTGAGCTGCGCAGTCGATCGGGTTTCTGCGCAAGCCCACCATGCCGCTTTGGCCGAAATCCGGGTTGGCCACGAGGGGTGTCAGATCGGACACCAAGCTGTCCGAGATGTCAAAGATGGACAGGGAAGGAAGGCTCGCGAGCGGAGAGAGGTCGGAGATGCGGTTGCGCCCGAGGAACAGCAGCCTCAGCTCGGTCAGGGTCGACAGGGGCGAGGTGTCGCTGATCTCGGCGTCGTACAACCGGATGAGCGAGCGCAGCGGCGCGACATTCGTGATCGGGTTGCGCCTTGCGGTCAGGGAGCGCAGCTCCGTGAGCGAGCGCAGCGGCGAGAGATCTGCCAGGCGATTGCCGATGACGTCGAGCTGCGTGAGAGAGCGGATGCACTCGATGCCGGAGAGGGAATGGATCTCGCGATCGGCGGCAAGGTGGCGGACATCGTGGCCGCCTGCGCGAGGAGAGACGCGACGCGCGCGTTCGTCTAGAATCCCTTTTTCCGGAGGACGAACTGTCCGCCATCGGTCGGCGGAGCGTAGCTCTTTCCTGAAAAATCGAAGGCCGTTTCCCACGCCCCGCTGACCCAGACGCCGCCTTTCGTGTCGACGGCGACGTGCGTCAGGCCGTTCGGGTTACCGGTCGCGAACTCGACGCTCTCGCCCTTCGCTCCGTCTGCCGCGAAGCGCGTGAGGCGCCCTCCTTTGGCATCTTCTTCCGTGCCGAGCCAGCCGAAGCGACCGGCCACGTAGCTTTGACCATCGCCGCCCAGGGCCAGCGCGTTGCCGTAATAGTCTGGTCCGCCGAGCCGGCTCGCCCAACGCACTGTCTCACCGTCCTCGAAATCATAGAGGACCGACTCCGATCTTTTCTCGTCGAAGGTGTCCGTATGATCGAGGAAGGTCGATGTCGACGTCTGTGAGGCGAGGAGGAGGAGGCGTCCAGAGGCGGTCGACTTCAGGTCTTTCACATAGTCGAAGCTCGCCCCGCCAAAGCGGAGCGCGCGCAGGGGATCGCCGCTCTCCGGGTCGAGCCAGGCGAGCCAGCCGTTGTAGACGGCTGGATCGTCCTGCCCTCCAGCCTTTTCGAGCTCTGTCCCTCCGATCGTGAGTCTTCCAGTGAACGCGCCGCCGGCGAGGATCTCACCGCCACGATTGAACGTGAGGGCAATCGTGTATCCCTGGCTGATATCGTGCTCGAACGTCGTGCTCCAGATCTCTTTGAGGGTCGACCCGGAGAACTTCATGATCCGAGGTTTTTGTACGGACGCGTCGTCGTTGTACACGCCGAGGCCAACGACGACGTCGCCGTCCGCGTCGACCGCCATCGTGCTCAGAGGAGAGCTGCCTTCGAGGGTGACCCCGGCCGCAAGGGCGATCGAAAAGTCGGGGTTCACCTTGACCAGATAAAACCCTTCCTCGACGGCCGTGAGGGTGAACTCGCCGAAGGTCATGTCCATGTAGAGCTGACCGACGAGGAAGATCGAGCCTTCCGCGTCGATCGCCATCAACTCTGGCTCAGCGGCTCCGGGCAGCGCGAGCGCGTGGAGAACTTCTCCGGTCGCCGAGTACTCCGCGAGAAAGGGTTCGCCGATCGAATCGGGGAGGAGCTCCGCGGGAGCTCGAGCTCCGACCGTGACGACCGAGCCATCTGGGGTCGCTGCGAGCGGTTGACCGAGGCCAAAGGCGTTGCGCCGCGGGAAGCTCAGGAGAAATTCCTCGCCGGCCCCATCGGGGTCGGGCTGCGCTCCGCCGCTCCCGTTCGCGCCGCCACTCGCAGCGCCGCCGCTTGCTGCGCCACCCGCACCGCCACTTGCTCCAGCTGACGCCGTTCCGCCGGCGCCCGCGCCCCCGGTCGACGCATCTCCGCCGGACGCGTTCTCCGCACTCGCCGCCGGTCCGCCCGTCGTCCGGCACGCGAGGAGAACGAAGGGCAACGCGAGAGCGATGAAGCGGCGTACCTGCGACGTCGGGATCTGACCAAGGCCGATCTTGGCACACGCTGACACGCGTCCAAGGTCGCGGTTTCCTCGGCCGAGGCCGAGGGCCAGCGCGATCCCAGAGCTTTTCCGGAGACTTCGAAGAGGCGAGGAGGGGGGCATCGTTCCCGTCGGAGCAGACTTCGTGCCGCTTTGGTGCCTCGCCCTCGAGGGGCCAATGGGCGTCTTCCTGGCAGGGGAAGTTCCCTGGTCGCCTCCGGGGTTCCCCCTCTACGTCAGGGAAGATGTCGCCGAGGGAAGAGCCCGCGGCCGCCGGCGTCGTCGCGGCGCTACCCGCTGCAGCAGCGGAACCCGATCGTGTGATCGGTGTCGGCGCGCTCGCGCTCGTCGCGCGCGTCGCACCGGAGCTCTTCGAGCGTTCCCTCGCTGTCGAACGCCCCGCCCCGGGTCCTGCAGAGGTCGCCGGGGCCGACGTCGTCGGAGCACGCGTCTTCCCACTCGCGGACGTTTCCGCTCATGTGCTGCAGGCCGAGATAGCCGCCCTCGCACGCCAGGCTGGTGTCGTCGCCGACCGGCACCGTCTCGGTGCCGTCGCCGTTGCACTGGAGAGCGTCGAACTCGCCGGTGGAGTGAGCGAGCGCGCCGTGCTTGCTGCACGCGTCGAACCACTCGCCCTGCGCCATGTCACCGCGGAACGGCAGCGGGCCGCCGTGGCGCTCGCCGCAGAGGCGCTTGCCCTGGCTCTTGCAGAAGGCGCGCGCGTCGCACCAGTCGACGCAGGTGGCGGGGTGCTCGTCCTCCTTGCGGCGCGCCGTGCACACGGGGGGCGCGTCGGGCTCGGTGTCGTCGAAATCGAAGGTGCCGTTGAACGCGCAGAACGGCTCCTGCCCCGCGACGTCCGGCCGCGTGGCGAGGAAGGCGCGGTAGGCGGCGTTCGACACCTCGGTTCGATCGACGCAGAACGAGCTCTCGATCGTCACCATGCCGGCGGGGCACTGGCAGACGCCCTCGGTGCACGCGGCCGTCGTGCAGTCGGCGCTGGCGTCGCAGGGCTGGCCGTACAGGCACGAGGCGTTGCCGGCCCCGGGCTCGCAGGTGAGGCCGTGCAGCGGGCGCACGAGCGAGCACGCCGAGAGGAGGGCCGCCGCCAGGGCGGCGGCGCCGCCGCGGGCGCGGGCCGACGCGCGCATCAGAAGGCCCCCGCGACGCCCGCGGCGCTGCCGGCGATGAACGGCCGGAGCGCCGTCGCGCCGGCCTTCGGGGGCTGCGCCGCGGCCGGCCGGGTCATGTAGAGCCACGCCGCGGCGCCCAGCGCGACGACGCCCACGCCGAGGCCGACGTCGGCGATGGCGTGCTGGACCCGGATGGCGCGCACCTCGCCCTCCGCGCAGCGCGGGGCGCACGTGGCGCGCAGGTCGGCCTCGGCGCTCAGCGAGAGGGCGCCGGCGACGGCGAACACCGCGAGGCCAGCGACGCCGACGGCGCCGGAGGCCCACACGAGCCCCGGGACCGAGGGCTCCGCGGGGGGCGCGGCGCGCGGGGCGAGCGGGCGAGGTGAGGTGGGGGCGCCGGCCGCAAGCGCGCCCAGGGTCACGGTGAGCGGGCGGTTCTTCTCGCCCTCGCGGATCAGCACGCGCTCCTCGACGGCGGGGCCTGTCGCGGGCTCGAAGCGGAAGGTGCGTGGACCCGGGTCGACCGGCAGCGCCTTGCCGTCGAGCGCCGCGGCGAGGGGGCGCCCGTCCACGAGCACGCGCACGTCGAGGCGCTCTCGCCCGTGCGCGTCCTTCGCGGCGACGACCACGGAGGGCAGGCTCTGCTCGACCTCGGCGAGCCACGGCCCGCAGTCGGCCACGGCGGCCGCCGGGCACGTCGGCTGCGAGCAGACGACCAGCGCGGCGCGCGCCTCGATCAGCCGACCGTCGCGGCGGAGGCCCTGCGCGCGCTCGTAGGCGTCGGCGCACGCCTGCTTGTGGGGCGCGGCGTCGGCGCGCGCGCCGGTGAGCGAGAGCGCCGCCGCGGCGGCGAGGGAGAGCGCGAGCCGGGCGCGGGCGGGACACGGAGGGTTCATCGGTTCACAGGCACTCAGGCTTGAGCCGGCGTATGCCGGCCTTGTCCACGGTATAGGGCGGGGAGCAGCGCTGGGCGTCGGCGCGGGTCGCGCGTGCCGCGGGGGCGGGCGCGCGCGTGCCCGCGGCAGGGCGCGCCGGGCGCTGTGCGGGCGCGGGCGCGACGGTGCTCGTCGGGTCAGCCGCGGGAGCGCTCGCCGGGCCAGCCGCGGGAGCGCTCGCCGGGCCAGCCGCGGGAGCGCTCGCCGGGCCAGCCGTCACGGTGCTCGTCGGCCTCGCCGCGACGGCGCTCGCCGCCGAGGCGCTGGCCGCCTGCGCCGCGGGCGCGTGGGCCGCGCGCGCGGCGTCCTCCGGGCCGGGAGGGGCGCGGCGCCACGACTGCGCCGCGAGCGCGGCCGCGCCGCCGAGGAGCAGCGCGCCGAGCAGCGCGAGCGGCGGGCGCGCGCGCTTCCTCTCCGCGGGGGGCGGACCCTCGTGCCGCGCGCCGTCGGTCGCAGGCAGTCCCAGCGAGATCCCGCTGGACGTCACCGATCCGGGCGGGGGCTCAGCCGCCGGCGTCCCGTGATCGAGGGCCCTCGACGGGATCGCGGGCGCGGTCTCTGCCAGCCCGCGCCCCGGATGGCTCTGCGAGATGGGCTCATCAGGTCCGCCCCCGTCGCCGGGCGCGCCCGACCCACCCCGCGCGGCCGCGCCCGAGCTGGCCGCCGCCGGGCCGCCCGGGATCCCCGCCGACGCGCTCTCGATGGCGGCGACGCGCGCCGCCCGCCGCGCGAGCGCATCGCCGGCGAGCTCCTCCACCCACTCGCCCACGGCGCGCGGCGACGCGAGCGGGACGGCGTCCTCGATGGCGACCGCGAGCTCGCGGGCGGTCGGGTAGCGGCCCTCCGGGTTCCGCTCCAGCGCACGGAGGACGATGGCGTCGAGCGCAGGCGGCACGTGCGCCGCGAGCGAGCTCGGGGGCCGGATCGGCTCCTCGAGCACGGCCCGGATGAGGTCGCCCTCGTCGCCGCCGTCGAAGAGCCGGCGGCCTGCGAGCGCCTCCCAGAGGACCGCGCCCGCCGCGAACACGTCGGTCCGCCGGGTCACGTCGGCGCAGAGGACCTGCTCGGGGGCCATGTACGCGAGCTTGCCCTTGATCTGCCCGCCGCGGGTGGTGCTGAGCCGCCCGCGCGCCTTGGCGATGCCGAAGTCGAGCAGCCGCGCCGTTCCGTCGACGCCGACGAGCACGTTCTCGGGCGAGACGTCCCGGTGCACGATGCCGAGCGGCTCGCCCGACTCGCTGCGCGCCTCGTGGGCCGCGTGCAGGCCGTGGAGCGCGCCGCACGCGATGCTCGCGACGATGGGCACCGGCGCCGGCGCGCCGCGCGCGCGCGCCGCCCGGAGCAGCCGCGCCAGCGACTCGCCCCGCACGTACTCCATGACCAGGAACGCCTCGTCCTCCGCGACGAGGAGGTCGACCATGGCGACGACGTTGGGGTGCTGGATGCGCGCGACGATGCGGGCCTCGTCGCGCAGGCTCTCGGCGATCTCGGGCGCCTCGGCGAGCGCGGGGTGCAGCCGCTTGATGGCCACGGTGCGCGAGAAGCCCGCGTCGCCGACGAGCCGGCCGAGGTGCACGGACGCCATCCCGCCGGATGCGATCGCGCGGTACAGCAGATACCGCCCGATGGGCCTGGGCTGCGACGGCTCCGGCGACATGCCGGTGGGATGATACACGAGCGCGCCCGGCGCCGCCTGGGAGGCGCCGGCGCGGTCAGTGGGCCTCAGCTCTGGAGGGGTGTGCTCGGCTCGACGAAGCAGAGGCGGTAGCCGTCGGGGTCGGTGACGACGACCTCTCGTGTGTGCCACGGCTGGTCGCGCGGCCCGTCGACGGCGGCGCCGGCCGCCGCGGCGCGCGCGGCGATGGTCTCGATGCCGCGGTCGCCGGCGGCGCTGAAGCAGACGATGACGCCGAGGCCGCGCTGCCCCGCGAGCGAGACCCCCGGCGGCGTCGCGACGAGGAAGAGATCGGCATAACGCGCCCAGCGCAGGTGGATGAACACCGGATCCTGGTGGACGCGGGTGAAGCCGATGAGCTCGTAGAACGAGGCGGAGCGCTCCGCGTCGGTGACGAGGAGCTTGACGTAAGCGGGCATCACGTAGGGGTCGTCGCTGGGCATGGTCCCTGGGCGCGAAGGTGCGCCGCGCCGTGCCGGAAGGCAAGGCGCGAGCGCCGGACGGGGCAGCGGCCGCCCGCGAGCCCGGCGGTCCGCTGGGCAGCGCGGGAGGGATCGAGAGAGCGGAACGGGCTCTGGGATGGAAAGTCAATCCACTCCGTTGCTCGCGCGCACGTTCGCCGACAAGACGCTCTCTCTCGAAGCGGTGCGCTCTTAGCGCGGAGCCGTGTGCGCATGGGCGAACGCCCGGAACGGAGCGACTCATGTCCTTTCGGATCTGCTCGCCGAGTTTCTATTTGACGCCCAGACCACACTCGGAAGAATGCGAGTGCATCCGCACCGCGTGTCGCCGCCGCTCGGCGAGGAGTCTGCACCATGTCGATGCGCTTCCACGGCAAGCTCGGCCTTTTCTGCGCTTGTGTCCTCGTCGTGGCTCCCGCGTCGGCGCTGGCGCTCGAGTTCAGCGGCGGCGTGAGCGTCGGCGGGATCCAGATCGGGACCGAGCCTGAACTCGCCGTGAGCCCCTTCGTCGGGTGGCTCTGGCGTAAGACGAGTGACTTCCGGATCGAGGTCCACAACGTGCTCAGCATCGTTCCCGGCGGGGGCATTGGGGTCTACGATCGGACGGCGATCACGCTCGGGTACGCCACGAAGACGGGCTATGTCAGCCTCGGTCCCTCGCTGTCGGTCTACATGATGCGGGTGTGCGGCGCCGTGATCTGCGACCGCGTGATGGGGGTCGCTCCGGGCGGCCGCGCCCAGTCCGACTGGTACTTCGCCGGGCGTCTGGGGGCGTCCACGAGCGTCAATCTGGACTGGGCCGGCGGGAGCAGTCGCGTCCTTCCCGGCAGCATGGTCCTGATGGTCACGGCCGGGCCTATCTGGAGGTTCGGGGGAGAATCAAAATGAAGAGGCGGATCGTTCTTCTGGTTCTCGGTCTCACGGGGTGCAACTTCGATATGGGAGAGTGCTACGTCCGGGGCGAAGGAAGGGAGGGGGCCGGCGGGAGCATCATCACCCCTACGGGCGGCGTGGGCGGCTTCGGGTACGTACCTCTCCAGCCGCAAAACCACACCGGCTACGACGAGGATCCGTGCGGCGGCTCACGGGTTGCCGAGTGTACGGTCACGTGGAAAGCGGATTCAGCTCAGTGCAAGAACCGGGGTGAGGCAGGTACCTGCACCACGCTCTACCAGGGCCTTCATGGTAGCCTGGACGAAGCCAAGGAACGATGTGAGTATGCGAACGGGGTGCACCTTGGCTCGGGAGTGCAGTCGTGCGGCCCGTGCCGGTGGGTGAATGGGGCGAACGACGATCCGGTTGAGAGGTGCAAACAGAAATGCGAAAGGATCAATGAGAAGTGCATAGAGAACTGCCCAAAGGGGGACAAGGATTGCATGTACAAGTGCAATCTGGAGCTTGGCGACTGCCTCAGGGATTGTGAAAGATGAACATCCTAGAGATCGTGTCCACCTTCACGCCATCGGACGGAAGCGCGCCGCGGACCATAACGATCCGCATCAGCGACCTCCGCGAGGAACCCGACGGGTTGTGGTCCGTGGCCGTGGACGTGCTTGGGTTCAAGACCGATGACCATGTGCGCCTCAAGGGTGCAGACTGGCTCAATGCCATCGAGAGTGCGGCGGGGTTCATTCGGAGGCTTGCGGGAGGCAAGGTCAGGGATTACGGCGGTACCATCACCCCGCTTCTCCTTCCGCCTTGACGTCCGGGCCGGGAGAGCCAGAGTTCGCGCCGCGCGACCTCCGAGCGAGGCGCCCCTGGACCGCGGCCGTTGCGCCGGCGTCGATGCCCGTGGTCCCTCTATTGCCGGCGCCCAGCTGCTTAGCGAACTTATTCGGTGGACCAGCGCTTTCGAAAGTCCGGTATTCGCCGCTCTCGATGGCGAGCGCCCACGTGTTCAGCAGTGATGCGTGCCTATCCCAGAAGCTTTTGCAACCGTCGATGTAGTCGATGACAGCGTCTCGCTGCCCGACGGCGAGCAACTGGGATGCGAGCTCGAAATCGGGGCCAAATGAGTTGAGCTGCGGCGAGCCACGGACCTCGCTGGCCGCCCGCAGATGTTCTGCCGCGCCGGCCGAGTCGTTGCGTGCCATCGCGACCTTTCCCAGGGCGATGTGTGCGTAGTGCACGGCGTTTCCGTACTGCGATGAGTCGGCGAGATCCGCCGCTTCGGCGAGCAGTCGCTCTGCGGCTTCGGTCGCCCGCTCGTAGTTCTCGCACATGACCGCCGCCGCTGCGATGTCCATGAGAATCCCGAGCGTCTCGAGCGTAGAGCGCTCAATCGTGCGCGCCGCTTCATATTCCGCGAGCGCTCCTTGCGCGAGTCGTGTGCGTTCTTCGCTCGATGTCGAGCCAATGCTGGATCTGAAGTGCAGCCCTCCCAGGCGCTGTCGCCAGGCTGACTCGTCGGGTTCGATCGTAGCTCCCCGCTTGTACAGATCTTCGGCGATGTATGGATCTCCGGACTCAAGAAAGCTGCCGGCGTTCCTGAGGACAGCCAGGTCGTTGGGGCTGTTGGATACCGTGCTCAGCCAGAGGCGTTTCCCCTCGTTGTACGCATCCGGGTAATGTTCCGGGTGGATGCGCGCGAAGGCAGCGAGATGGATTTCTGGGCGATGTGCGATCAGCCAGTGAATGTGGTCTGCTCGTCGCTGCTGTGCGTCATCGTTCGGGCTCGTGAAATAGAATCCGAGCAACTTGGTGCGCGCTTCGATATCGTTCGAGCTCTTCAGCAGGTGGGACTCGAGGGCCGCTGCATCTTGCGCTGCCAGGTCGATGCCGTCGGTGCACAGGGAGAGCCAGTCGGGTGCGCGTTCCATGGTGCCGCGAGGATAGCGCGCCTGGCGGGCGCATGTCGGTGAACTCGTTGCCGCTCTTGTCTACCCGACCGGGCTCGTGCACGTCGCCCAGGACGTCGCGCCCCATGGCCCAGGAGCAGACCGCGCGGCGCGGGGTAGAGGATCGAGGGCCTCAGCGCCGCGGCAGTGTGACACGGACGTTCCTGCGGGCGTCTGGCTGTCCTGATCCGCGGTGACGCTGCCTCGGCCGAGCCGGCGAGCTCGCTGCTGCAAGCTTCAATCCGGCTATTCAGGAAACCGCAGCGTCTTGACGGAGTTGCCGTCCTCCGCCTCCCTTGGAAGCCGCGCCGCACACGGCGAGCCCGCCCCCGCGACCCTCCTGCGCGGTCCCAGCGGCCCTCCTACGCGGCCTCGGCGCCCTCCTGCGCAGGCCCCCGCGGACCCTCCTGGGTACGGACCGGTGGCCTGGGTAACGGTTCAGACCGGGAGCCTGGGTAGCACCCGGACGGACCGGGAGCTTAGGTGACACAAGTCGTAGAGGACTGGCGACGGAGGAGCGCTGGTGCCTTGGAAAGAGACATGTTCAGTGGACGAGAGGCTTCGGTTCATCGCGCAGGTCAACGAGTCGGACGAGACGTTCGCGGAGCTGTGCCGGCGGTTCGGCATCAGCCGGGTACGGACCGGTGGCCTGGGTAACGGTTCAGACCGGGAGCCTGGGTAGCACCCGGACGGACCGGGAGCTTAGGTGACACAAGTCGTAGAGGACTGGCGACGGAGGAGCGCTGGTGCCTTGGAAAGAGACATGTTCAGTGGACGAGAGGCTTCGGTTCATCGCGCAGGTCAACGAGTCGGACGAGACGTTCGCGGAGCTGTGCCGGCGGTTCGGCATCAGCCGGAAGACGGGGTACAAGTGGGTGGAGCGCTACGAGCAGGCCGGACCGAGCGGGCTGGAGGAGCGGCGGCCCGTGGCGCGCTCGTTCCCGCATGCGACGCCAGCGGCGCTCATCGACGCGCTGATCGAGCTGCGGAAGGAGCGCCCCACGTGGGGGCCGAAGAAGCTGCGTGCGCGGCTGGAGAGCCTGGGCGTCGAGGGGCTGCCAGCAACGAGCACCATCGGCGAGTTGCTCAAGAAGCACGGGCTGATCCGGCCCCGTCGGCGCCGCGTGGTGACGCCGACGACCGCGATGCCGTCGCCGCTGGCTCCAGCCGAGCAGCCGAATGACACGTGGTGCGCCGATTTCAAAGGGCACTTCGCGCTCGGCGACAGGACGCGCTGCCACCCGCTGACGTTGACGGACCAGGCGTCGCGGTACCTGCTCAAGTGCGAGGGCGTGGCGAAGCCGGACGAGGCCTCGGTGCGGCCGCACTTCGAGCGCGCGTTCCGCGAGTTCGGGCTGCCGCACCGCATCCGCTCCGATAACGGCCCGCCGTTCGCCACGATTGGCATCGGTGGGCTCTCGGCGCTCTCGGTCAGCTGGATCAAGCTCGGCATTCATCCCGAGCGGATCGAGCCCGGTAAGCCGCAGCAGAACGGCCGTCACGAGCGAATGCACAAGACGTTGAAGGCGGAGGCGACATCGCCGCCAGAAGCCAACTTGGCAGCGCAGCAGCGCGTCTTCGACCGGTTTCGGCACGAGTACAATGATCAGCGTCCGCACGAGGCGCTCGGCCAGAGGACGCCGGCTTCGCGCTACACGCCCTCGCGCCGCTCGATGCCGAGCAAGCCCTCGTCGCCGGAGTACCCGGACACGATGGCCGTTCGACGCCTGGACGAGCAAGGACGGATGCTGTTCGGGGGCGCGCAGACCAACGTCTCCACACTGCTCGCCGGCGAGCCCGTGGGGCTGACTCCGATCGCCGATGACGTCTGGGAGCTGTACTACGGCCCGGTCCTGCTCGCGCAGGTCACCCTCAAGAACAAGGAGCTGAAGCTGGCCAGGGCGCGGTGACCTGCGCGAACTCACGCCGGATCGTGAGGAGAGGCTCGTGTGTACCGCGACCACGGGGAGCGGTTCGTGTATAGATCCAGGCGGTCCGAGAAAGTGCGGCGAGCGTGTCGCGTCGACGAGCATCCGGTCCCTGTTTCCAGTCCTCCCGGAGCAGGGGCCCGTGGCTCAAGGAAGTGTCACCGCAGCTCCCGGTCAGAAGTGTTACCAGGGCTCCGCTCGTACACCTACGCGGCCTCGGCGCCCTCCTGCGCAGCCCCCGCGACCCTCCTGCGCGGTCCCAGCGGCCCTCCTACGCGGCCTCGGCGCCCTCCTGCGCAGCCCCCGTGACCCTCCTGCGCGCCCATTTTGGTGTCCTACCGTACGATCGCTTGCCTCCTGCGCGGCCCCGGCAACCCTCCTGCGCATCTACTTTGGTGTCCTATCGTACGATTGCGTGATTCCTGTGCAGCCCCAGCGCCCTCCCGCGCGCCCAGTTGGTGCCCTGCGTTACCATGGCTCGACGCCTGCGCATGGCCGTCACCCCTGCTGCGCGCTGCGCAGCCTCGGCGTTCGCTTGAGCGGCGCATCTGTCCCTCTCCCCTTGCGACCTTGCGACGAAAGCGTCGGTATCGTGCTCTCCCGTGACCCGAATCCTCGGCGGCGCCGATTTCCTCATTGAGCGACCGCCCCTCGGCTCGGAGGGGCGCTGACCTCGACAAGGAGACATCTCATCGCCATGGCACAGAAGGCACTCACCGCCGTTTCATCCAGGACCAAGAACACGCGCGCTTCGAGCGACGCCGGAGGTACACACCGCTCGTCGGGCGGTGCGCCCGAGTTCACGCTGAGCGCCGAGCGAGAGGCCGAGCTGCTCCGAGAGGCCGAGTCGCTCGGCGATAACGCCTCCCTCTTTCCAGGCAAGCTCGCTCGACGCGTCATCTGGTCGAGCCGCATCCAGCTCGCCGCCGAGCGCGACGCGGCGGATCTCGTGCGCACTCCGTTCGCCGAGGACGAGCCCCCGCTCACGCGAGAGGAGATCCTCGGGCTTCGTGAGAAGATCGAGCTCCTGCGCATCGTACAATCGCGCTGGCAAGCGGCGCAGCAGCGCCAGGAGCGGGCGGCGGCGGCCTTCCAGAAGCCGGCCGCCGAGGCCACCCAGATCAAGCAATCGCTCCTCCGCTTCTTCGATCTCCGCTTCAAGAAGAGCCCCGAAGGGCAAAAGCGGCTCATGGCGATCCGGGCGGGCACCGGCGACGCGGATCTGGTCCAGGACGCCTCCGATCTCCTCTTGCTCTGCTCCGAGCACGCGGAGGCGGTTCAAAAGGCGCCTCGCGGCGAGGCCGCCGCGGCGGACCGCCTCCGCGAGCTCTCGCCGGTGCTCGCGCGCATGCTCGCCGACAAGAGGCTCTCTCTCGAAGCGGTGCGCTCGCGCAAGCTCCGCGACGCCGCGTACACCCTCGTCGTGAACGCAGAGCGGAGGCTGCGCGCCGCCGCGGAGTACTGGTACGCGGGCACCGACGAGATGAAGGACTATGCGCCGTTCCCCGCCTCCCGCGGCGCCTACGGCGGAGGAGAAGAGGAGGGGGAGGACGGCGGCGAGTCGGAGGAGGCCGAGCCGGAAGACGGCGTGGCGGAGGAGGGCGAGTCGGGAGACGATGAGACGGGTGATGACGGGGAAGACGGGGAAGACGGGGAGTCGCCCTGAGCTCGCCTTTCACGACTCCCTGACGGGACGACCCAGGGCCCGCCCGACCGACGAGCGCCGGTCCCGGAGAGCTCCCGCCAGCTGACTCACCTCCGGCGCCGTAGGCTCCCCGCGCTCACCGAGGCGCTCGCCGCCCGCTAGTTCCGCCTGGCAGCATGCGCCATAGTTCGACGCGTGTCGCTCGACGCTGCGATCCACTCCTTTGCCGGCGATCCGCTCACCGACATCCTGCGGCTCACCCAGGCCACCTCGGTCATGGCCGGGGGCATCGCCGCCGGTGGCCGCTGGGCCGTCCACTTCCCGCCGCCCGGCGAGATGAAGATCTCGCTCGTCGCCAAGGGCGGCTGCTGGTTCCGCCTGGACGGCCACAAGAAGGCGATCCGCGGCGAGGCGGGGGACGCGGTGCTCCTGCCCGGGCGAAAAGGGTTCCTCGTCGGCAGCGACCTCTCGGCCGCACCCCTGGACGTGAGGTGCCTGCTGGCCCAGAAGCGCCACCTCTTCTCCACCATCGGTGACGGCTCCGAGGTGCTGCTCCTCGCCGGCGGCGTGACCCTCGATCCGCGCCACGCCGACCTCGTGCAGGGCGCGCTTCCCCCGTTTCTGCACGTGCGCGCGACCGCACCCGAGGCAGCCCCCATCCGCTGGCTCATCGAGCAGCTGCTGGCGGAGCAGACCGCGCGCGGCGCGCCGGGCGCCTTCCTCTCGGCGTCGATGCTGGCGCAGCTGCTGTTCGTCCAGATCCTGCGCGCCCACCTGGCCACGGCGCCGCGCCTGCCCGCGGGCTGGCTGCGGGCCCTCCGCGACGAGCGGCTGGCGGCGGCGCTGCGCCTCCTCCACGGCGAGCCGGCGCGCGACTGGAAGCTCGAGGAGCTGGCCCGCGCCGCGGCCATGTCGCGCACCACCTTCGCCGTGCGCTTCAAGGAGGCCGCAGGGATGGCGCCGCTCCAGTACCTCACGGCGTGGCGCATCCGGCTGGCGGAGCGGCGGCTGCGGGACGAGACCGCGCCGATCTCGCAGATCGCCGCCGCGCTCGGCTACTCGTCGGAGAGCGCCTTCAGCCACGCTTTCAAGCGCGTCACCGGCAAGCGGCCGCGGGACTACCGCAACGAAGCGCGCGGCTGACGCTCGTCCGATCGTTCCGTACGCTCGCGACAGTCATCGGCACGCTCGCGCATGGTGCGTTCGACATGCCCTCGCTATCGATGAGGACATGCGAACCGTGCTCGTCCTCGGCGGCACCGGGCTCACCGGCCGCCGCCTCGTCGAAGCGCTGCTCCAGGAAGGGTTCCTGGTCCGCTGCGCCGTGCGCAACCTCGACGCCGCCCGCGCCAGACTACCCGCCGCCGCCGAGCTCGTGCGCGGCGACATCGCCGACCGCGCCTCCATCGAGGAAGCGGTTCGCGGTTGCGAGGCCGTGTTCAACTGCGTGCACACGCTCTCGCCGCAGAAGGGCGCCGCGCCCGGCGAGACCTTCGTGGACACCGAGCTGCGCGGCCTGGAGAACGTGGTGGCAGCCTGCCGGATCCACGGCGCGCGGCGCGTGCTCTACGTGACCTTCCTGGGCATCACGCCCGACACGCGCTCGATCTGGGCACGCGGTCGCTGGAAGGCCGAGCAGATGCTGCTCGGCAGCGGGCTCGACGTGACCATCCTCCGGCCGGGGCAGATCGTCGGACGCGGCGGCTTCGGCTTCGACACCACGCTGGCCAACGCGCGGCGGCGCGTGGCGCTGATCCTCGGCGGCGGCCGGAACCGCATGCAGAACATCGCGCTCGACGATCTCGTCCATTACCTCGTGCGCAGCCTGGACGAGCCGCGCACCTTCGGCCGGGCCTTCGACGTGGGCGGCGACGAGGCGTTCACCACCGACGAGATGGTCGACGTGGCGGCCCGCGTGCTCGGCCGGCGCCCGCCGTGGAAGCTGCACCTCCTGCCCTGGCTGCTGGCGCCGTTTGCCGGGCTCTTCGAGCGCCTGGCTGGCCTGCCCCGCGGCGCCTTCGCCGACCTGCTGCTGGGCCTGGACGCCGACCTCGTCGGCGATGTGGGGCCGATCCGCGCCATCATCCCGCTCACACCCATGCCCTACGCGCAGGCCGTCGAGCGGGCGCTCGCCGACTGAGCACCTGCACGGGCGACCGGGGCGGCGTACCACGCGATATGCGGCTTCGCGACCGACCACGCCGGCAGGTTCGTCTATCCGGCGTCAACGTGGCTTGCGCTTGGTCCGGTCGTGTCGCGACGGGATCTCGTCCCTCCGTACGCCCGGGGGGGAAGCCGGGCCGTTTTGGACGAGCTCTTTTGGGCTGTGGAGTGAAGGCTGCCTCATCGTCGATGCATGGATAAGTCGCTAATTATTATCGCGCACTCCAGCCACGTCATGCGCGGTCAGGATCGCGCCACCCCCCGGGAACCTCCTGTCCACGCTCCCGGCCCCACGCCCGCTGGCACACGACGCCAGGGCCGGCTCCCGGGAATCACTGCGCAGCCGGCCGGAACCGTGTAGGATGGCGCTGTACTCAGAAAGCGGGTGAATTTGAGCTTTTCCGATTTCTTCAAGTCGCCGTTCGGCCGTCGGTCCGACATTTCGTCGCTGCCCTCGCCGCCGCTGGCACCGGAGGAGGACGTCATCGCGCCGCCTTCTGAGGTCGATTTCGCGGCCATCCTGCTGGCTGCCGGCGTGACCCCGGAGCAGCGGAGCAAGATCCTGAAGGCGCAGGAGCTCCTGAGGACGCTGCCGAACGAAACCCCCGTTCCGGTGAAGCGGGACATCGTTGAAGCGGCATTCAGGGCCTTCGACGTCTCGACTCAGGAGATCGTGGCCGCAGCGTCGAAGCAGATCGAGGCGCTGCGGGCGTTCACGCGCACCGGCGAGGAGCACACGCAGCGGGTGCTCGCCGAAGGAAACCAGCAGATCACGCTGCTGGAGTCCAAGATCGCCGGTGTGAAGGCGTCGATGGACCGGGAGGTCGCCGCGCAGGCGTTGCGCACCAGATCCACGCTCGACCAGATCAACGAGGTGCAGCCGGTGCTGCAGTTCTTCGCACGGGATGGGATCGCCCCGAGCCCCCCGGAAGCCCACGCCACCGCGTCAGGGCCGGGGGAGGGGTCCCAGGGAGAAAGCGTGGACGTCCAGTTCGACGCGGGCCGGTGAGCCTTGTCGGGGCGCGCCCTCTCCTGCCCGCCGCCGGAGCGGACTCCACGGCGTCGCGCGTCGCGGGCCCCCGGCGCCAGCGTCGAGCCTCCTGGCCGCAGGGAGCGTGACGTAGGTCGGCTCGGCCTACCGCTGCCTCGAGAACAACGCGCTCCATGTAGGCGCGACGTCCGCGATGATCTCCATGAACCGCGGCGGGATGTCGGAGGCATCCGTCATCTGCTGGATCGTGAGCACCTCGGCGGTGCCGAGCCCGACGGGGCACCGCAGCGCCCACGCGATCGCCTCTTCCTTCGAGCTCACCTCGATCAGGTAGAAGCCACCGACCAGCTCCTTCGTCTCGACGAAGGGCCCATCGAGCACGACGCGCTTGCCCCCGGAAATGCCGACGCGCGCGCGGGCCCCACCGGGGTTGAGGCCCTCGGACGCGATCAGCACGCCGGCCTTCATCAGCTCCTCGTTGTACTTCATGTAGGCGGCGAAGAGCTCCTCGCCCGGTGCCCCCTCCGCCTCTGCGTTCGCGTCGCTGTTCCCCGGCGCTGCTGTCTCGCTGGTCCCCGGTGCTGCGGTGATGATGAAGCGCATCGTCGTGTCTCCTTCTCTCGTCGTGCGGGCGCCCGGCCGGTCCCGACCGGCTGAGCCCTAGCTCTACCGTCACGACGAACGAGGGGACGCGCGAGCGACACGCCGGGCGATCTTTTTTCCTCGCCGCCAAGTATCGAGAACACAGGATTTATGTAGCCGAGCGCGCAACGAGGACGAACTCCGCCTACCGCGCGCTACTGCGCGCCCGCCCGTCCGGGTCTTGCGCTGCTACCCGCGCCCCCGGGCGCATCGAGAGCGCATAGGTCACCCCGCGCTCCAGCGTCGCCCGCGTCACGATCCCTCCCAGATCGGCGCCCAGCTCCACGAGCGCCTGCGCCACGCTCGGCCGGATCCCGGTGAGCACCACTTCGGCCCCGAGAAATCGCGCGCTCCGCGCCGCCCGGATCAGCGCGTCCGTCACCTCCGGCCCTGCCTGCGGCACCGCCGTCACGTCGAGGATCGTGATCCGGGCTTGCTGGCGGGAGATCCCCTCCAGCAGCGTCTCGGTGAACTGAGCGCCCCGCTCGCGCGTCAGGTCCCCGACCAGCGGCGCCACGAGCACCCCGTCCGCGATCTCATCATCCCTCAGAAGCCCGTCAATCTTGCTTAGCAAATCTCGCGTGACCCGCTGTCCCGGTGAAATGCTTGCCCTCGCCCGCGGCGCCTCCCTCCCGCGCAGCCCACCTTGCACCAGCTACACGATCGTGTAGCCGGGTCGCTCCGCCGAGAGCACGCGGGTCGACGACCCGCGCCGCCCCTCCCGCTGCCGAGGACGCGCAGGGAGCGGGCGCATGCGGCGAGAGGATCTCGTAGAGCCACGCGCTCTGCGTGCCCTCCCCCAGCACCGCGTTTCTGTCGCCAGGGATCGTCGTGAGGCGCTCCATGAGAGCTTGTCCGTTGGTCTCCACGATGTACGTCCCCAGCCGCTTGCCGCTCTCGCTGCGCACGGCAAACGTCGTGCTGGTCCTCGGCGCTCTTCTCGAAAACGCCGCCCCGCGCGAGGCGTAAGCCGCGTGTCCGTTGTCACCGGGTCGGGTCAGCGTAGCATTGCCGTCGCAGCGCGCCGCCTCGGCCCGCTGCGTTCGAAAAGGGGAACATCGTATGCACATGCAACTGGCTCACACTTGTTTTCGCGTGCTGTCGGTCGCTTCGGTCGTCGCCCTCCTGGGGTGCAACGTCGAGGTCGAGAGCCCGGATCAGGGCAACGGCGACGTCGACGGGGGCGAGGACGAGGCGATCGGCACCGCCGAGCAGGCGTTTGCCGCGTTCGGGTACAGCAGCGCCACCGCGACGTCGGGCAACGCCTTCCAGAACCTCGGCACCTGGAGCGGGAACGCGGCCTACATCATGGGCGTGACCGGAAACCTCCGGGACGGTGGCAACGTCGCGATGTACAGCTGGCTCGGCACGGCGCGCGTGTTCGCGCACGCCGACTCGGGTGTGTCGGTTCGTGCCTACGGTGGGCTCGCCAACCCCGGCACCATGATCACGCAAGTCGGTTACTCCAACAACAGCTATACCACGACCAATCCCAGGGTGTTCCTCGCGTCGACCAGCAACAACCGACGCTGCTTCCTGACGCAGGTCATCAACTACGAGGGCGGCGACAACTTCGCCGACGCGTCGGACTACATCGGCGTGGAGAAAGACGGCGGCTCTTGGTACCTCCACGGGCAGGGGAAGGTCGCCGGCTACGCGAGCTGTGTACAGGTGACGGACTACCTCGGCGAGGCTTACCACGGCATCCAGCCAGGGTCGGTGGACCTCGGCCCCGCGGTAAACGGCAAGACGTGCTGGCTCAAGGGGATTGGCGGCATTCTCCGCGGCGGCGTCTCCACCGGCGTGGTCGTCCAGTACGACGCCGCCCAGTCCAGGTGGGAGATGAACGTCTCCACGAACACGCAGGGCTTCGTGGAGTGCAGCATCTGATCGGCCGAGGTCCGGCGCCGGCGATCCTCTCGAGGACCGTCCCGCGCTCGGCTTCGTTGGCCGCTCGCGCGCAGGCGGTCGCCTTCTTGCGCTTTCGCGCCGGGAGCGCACGGCCGCTCCGAGGAGTCTGAATTTCAGATAGCAGCTCCTGAGCTGCGGCCCGCGGTCACGACCCGACGCCTCGCGCGTTGGGGCGAATGGACAGGAGGTACCGATGGACGAGCCCTGTGGACGCGATCTGGCGAACAACGCGGCGGTTGCCGAGCGGCTGGCGGAGCTGTTCCGACACGTGGCCGACAACCTGGAAGCCCACGCGCGCTGGGTGGGCAGCGCCACGCCCGAGGCCCGCCTCGAACACGACGCGATGCGCCGGGTGGCCGCCGGCTACCGCGAGATCGGCGAGGCGGCGGGCCGCGCCGCGGAGACGATGCGGGCTGCGGGCGATTTGCCCGCCGCCCCCCACGACCTCGCGCGCTTCGACCGCGGCGCCTTCGAGGCGTGGATCGCCTCATCGTCGATGGTTGGAAAACTTTTTCTTCTGATACGGCGCCACTTTTTCAGGAGGAAGGTCGATCGTGTAAGGGGTTCTAAGTTCATCAACGTGTGCAACGTAGCTGTACGGTGGACGGCCGCCACGACGAGATTGACTTCCAGATCGCTCTCCGATTCTATGGATCCCATCATGCGCCTATCCTTCCGCTGCCTTGGGATCCTCGCGTCCAGTCTTTGCTCCGGCTGTTTCATCGACGGTGGGCAGCCTGGGACCGAGGCCACTGACCACGTGGGCGGGCATTACGAGTCCGGCGAAGATGCGGCTCCAGAGGAAGAGACGACGCCCACCCCCCCACAGGAGGGTGAGACAGATACGAGCGAGTCGAACGATGAGGCTGACTCGCCTCCGATGGAGACGGAGGGTCAGGCGGGCGGTCCGATAGAGCCGGAGGGTGAGGCCGAAGGTCCGATAGAGGATGGTCCGACAGAGCCGGAGGGTGAGGCCGACGGTCCGATCGCGCCGTTGCAACTCGACCGGCCGACAGCAGTGCACGACCCGGGGACGTGTTTACCCTCCACGGTCCAGGAGGGTGACGATTTTTGTTCGGCGCGCCAGGTGTGCACCGGCAACACGATCGCGGCGAGCTGCACGACTACCGGTGGGGTTGCCAGCTGTGTTTGTCAAGATAGCTTTGGCGGGCTTGCCTTCTCGCTTCCGGGCCTGTCTGCCGGGGTATGCGGCTCGATCCTCGAGGCATGCAAGGTGGGGGATATCGTCTACGGCGAGCCCGTGTGCGCCGAGCCGATCACGCGGGTCTTTGACCGTGTTTGCCAGACCGACCGTAGGTGTGAGATCCCGCTGATGGTGGGAGCGATCGGCGCTTTTGCCTACGACGACCAGCAATCTTTCTGCACCATCAGCAGCGCTGGTGGGATGAACTGCACCTCTTCCACCGCGACCCGTTATTCATCGTACCACCTCGCGGAGAACGACCTGCAAGCGGGCTGCGAGCAAGCCCTCGCGGTATGTGCCTCTGGAGGCGACCCGTCGCCCTTCACCGAATCTCCGAGCTGTGCGTCGAGTGACCAGGGGCGAGCCGAGGATTCCTGCATCATCGCTACGTCCTGCATTTACTCGGCAGACCTCGGGGAAGGTGTCACCCAGACCGCGGCGGCTGGTTACGTCATCAACTGCGGCGCAGACACCGGAGGTAGCGCTTGGGGATGCAGGTGTACGGACAACCGAAACAGCGTGTATTTCGACATTCCCAGCAATGCGTCCGGCTCGGAGATCTGCACGAACCTGGCAGAGCCGTGCAAGTCGCTTCATCCCGAGACGGTCTTTCGCGATGCCACATGCAGCCGGGTTCCCCGAACTGCGAGCCGTGGCGTCTGCTATGCCGAGCTCGATTGCCAGCGGCCGTTCAGCCTGGGAGGGCTGGATGTCGTGTTGCACGCGCCGTTGGGCATCAGCTGCAAGCAGGCAGATCCGGCGTTGGGGTGGCAGTGCGAGTGCAGCGCAGCGGACCATCACGTCATCACGGTCGACGCCGAAGACGCGCTGGGCGCCTGTGACACCGCCGCCGCGCCGTGCCAAGAACTGGCAGAGCTGAGCGCGACCTCTGCAACCGCTGAGTGACGCGTCCGGCGTCAGGGATGCACCGCTGGCCCGCCACCCGCGCGATAGCAGCCGATCGGCGACCGGATCCTCGAAGCCCGGGACATCGGTCAGGCCCCTGAGAGACCCCCTCATTTCGTGGAAATTTCTGGCAGTGCGTGTATTTGAGGGAGGGTGGTCGAGGGTCACATGAAAAAACATCAGCACGTCGTCGGTAACAGGAAACACGCCGCGGTCTTCGTCACGCTCGCCCTTACCGCTGGCGCGGTCGCCTTCGGCTGCGACGGGAGCGACTCTCCCGAAGAGCCCACGGGCGGCGCGGGGGGAACGTCGAGCTCGGGCGGAACGGGGAATGGCTCTGCAGGAACGGGCGGCTCCCCCTCCACGCAGGGATCCCCTTGCCCGGAGCCGACGGGAGCTGGCACCGTCCACGACACGTTCCTCATCGAAGCGGACGAGACCTGGACGGCCGAGGCGAGCCCGCATCACGTCCCCTCGAGCATCGCCATCCGCGGAGCAACCGTGACGGTCGAGGCATGCGCGGTCGTCGTCATCGGTGAAGACCAGACCATCGAGATTGGCGATTCGTCCGGCGAGCCCGCCGCGCTGCGCGCCGCGGGAGAGGTCGACGCAGGCACCCTTCGCCCCGCCACCTTCACCTCGGAGAGCGAGGGCTCCTACTTCGGCAGCCTCTGGGTCGACGTGACGGGGGCGCTCGAGCTCGAGAATACCGTCATTGTCAGAGGCGGCAGCGTGAATACGGGGACCACGAACGGTGCCATCGTCGCCATCGGCCCTCTCGGCCTGCCAGCGAACGACAGCGTGCACCTGGTCGACGTCACCCTCTCGGACTCGGCCGGGATCGGCGTCCATCTGGGCGACTTCACGGCATTCTCGGCGGCCTCGGATGGCCTCGTCATCGAGGGTGCCGGCGCCGTGGCGCCGGTCGGCAACGAGGACACCCTCTACCCTCTGGCGGTGACCACGGCGGCGCTGAGCTCGATCCCGCGCGGAGACTACGTGAACAACGCGCGCGACGCGATCCTGGTCGACGCGGCCGATCGGTATCCCGCCGACGTCGCGCTCCGAGATCGCGGCGTGCCTTATGTCTCCTCAGGCGACTTCCACCTCGAGCCTGACGACGCGAACGCCCTCGATTTCACGATCGAAGCGGGGGTCACCGTGGCATTCCCGGCCGATTCGCGTCTGGCGCTCGGCTCGCCCTCGGGCCCCGTGCACGTCGTCGCGCAGGGTACGGCGGCCAAGCCCATCGTCTTCACCTCGGCGAACGACACGAAGGCCGCCGGTGATTGGGTGGGCGTCGATTGGGGGGGCGCGCCGGCAGGCGGCAACGTGCTCGACTTCGTGCGGATCGAGTACGCGGGCGCTCCTTCGCAGATCTCGAGCTTCGGATGCGGCCCGGGCGCCAACGACGCGGCGCTCATCCTCACCGGCTGGCGCCCCGACGGCGCCTTCATCGAGAACTCGAGCTTCGTCGAATCGGCGGGGGGCGGCATCGTGAGCGGGTGGGACTCGGACCAGGCGGGTCCCGATCTCACGTCGAACAACGTATTCGAGGGCCTCGCAGGGTGCAGCGTCACTCAGCCGAAGGTCAGCGGGGCTTGCCCCGGCGGCGACGCCACGCCGGACTGTTATTGACGCCTTGGGCAGAAGTCCGATTTCATCATGGAAACACGAATATGGGTCGAGCCATTCACCGCGCGGCGGGAAGCGCCGGCGGCCTGGCGCCGAACCGGACGCGACGTGGCGCGGGCGGCTGTTCCTTTCGCCGCGCCGGGCGCTGGCCGGCGCGGCGCGACCTACTTGGTCGCCTGGGCCGCCGGCTCGACGACGCAGCGGATGCCGAGGAACCCGCAGCGGTACGTCGCCTCGAAGCCGCCCGGCCGCGCGGTCCTGACGAGCGGCGCGATGCCGTCGCGCCAGCTGCCGCCGCGGGCGATGCGCATCTTGCCCTTGCCGTCGTTGGCGTTGGTCGTCCACTCGAAGACGTTGCCCGCCAGGTCCTGGATGCCCTGCGGGCTGGCGCCGGCAGGGAAGCTCCCCACGTCGCACGCGGTCTTGCGGACGGTGCCGCCGCCGGACCAGCAGAGCTGATCCTTCGGCGCCTCCTCGCCCCACGGATACGGCCGCGCCTCCTCGCCGCCGCGGGCCGCCCACTCCCACTCGTCGTCGCGCGGCAGCCGCTTGCCCTGCGCCGCGCAGTAGGCCTGGGCCTGCGAGAAGTCGACGCAGACCATCGGCTGCTTCTCCTTGCCGGCCACGCCGTAGGTCGACGCCTCCTTGGCGCAATTGGCCAACGTATCCGTGCACTTGCCATCCTTGACGCACGCCGCGAAGGCCTCCGCGGTGACCTCGGTCCTGTCGACGCAGAGGTCACCCACGGTGGCCTTCACCTTGAGCGGGCCCATCACGAAGCTGCCGCCCGGGACCCGGGCCATGCCGTCGGGGCAGCCGTCCGATGGCCTCGCCGCCTCGGCGGGCGCGGCGGGCGGCTCGGCGCCGGGCTGCCCGGCGGTCGCCTGCGCCGAGGTCGCCGTCGGCTCGGGCTGGGGCGACGCCGGGGCGAGCGCCGCCCCGGTCGGGGCGGGGCCCGTGGCCGCAGGCTGCGCAGCGGGCGCCTGATCGGCGGGCGGGCCGCCGGGGGCCGCGGGGGCGGCGCCGCACGCGACGACGAGGACGCCGCTCGCAGCGGCAAGGAGGAACAGCGAGGAGATGGCGCGGAGCGTGGTGTGGGATCGCATGGTGTCTCAGGAGGCGGTCACGGTCGGCGCCGGCTCGTCTTCCAGCCATTGCTCCTGGATGACGATCGCCGGCAACAAGGTGAACGGCCCGTCGTAGCCCGGGCCGAACGTCAGGATCTGGATCACCCGCCGATCGCCGCGGCGGATCGGGAACATCACCTCGCCCCCGCGCGGGAGCTCGCTGCCGCCGCGGGGCGGATCGATCCAGAAGGCCACGCCCTCGGTCTTCCCGCCGAGCAGCGAGATGGCCGAGACGGTGAGCTCCGGGCAGCGGATGCGCAGCCACTCCCTCGCCCTGTACGCGCGGCAGCCCGCGGCCGCGGGGCCGGCGCGGGAGAGGCGGACGCGGGGCGCCGCCTTCCACTCGGCGGCCGTGGGCTGCCTGGACGGCTCGGGCGGGAAGGGCGCGGCGTCGAGGGGCAGCTCGTCGCCGGCATCGGTCGCGGCGGCGTCGGTCGCGCCGGCGTCGGCCGTGGCGCTCGCCGCGGCCTTGGACGCGCCGCCGGGCTGCGCGGCGCCCGCCGCGGTCTTGGACGCGCCGTCAGGCTGCGAGGCGCTCACCTCGGCCCTGGGCGTGCCGCCTGGCTGCGCGCCGGGCGCCCCCGACGCCGCGGCCACGACGGAGGCCACGCCAGCGACCATCAAGGCGAGCAGCATGGAGCGCGGCCTCATAACGTCTCCAGGAACGCCACGAGCGCCGCCCTGTCCTCGGGCGACAGGTGGCTTGTCTTGCCCATCCAGTCGGCGTTCTGCTCGATGAGCTCTGCCAGCGTGCCGGCGCGCCCGTCGTGCAGGTAGGGCGGCCGGCCTCCGACGAAGCGCAGCGACGGCGTCTTGTACTCGGGGCGCGGATCCTCGTCGTAGCCCGGCGGCGGCGGTCGCTTCGGCATCGGGTACGCCGTGCGATCGGTGAAATCGCTCGTGGGGACGTGGCAGCGGGAGCACTTCGCCTCGTCGCTGTGGAAGATGTCCCGGCCGCGCTTCACGCGCTCGTCCGGCGCCTTTTCGGCGCCTGGCGGCGTGACGAGGCCCCGGCGGAGGAACATCGCGAGATAGGTCGCCCGCGCCGCGAGGCTGGTCGGCGTATGGTCGATCGGCAGCCCGCCCCAGCGGTGCAGCCCCATGCCCGTCTGGAGCCTGCTCACGAGGTCCTCGCTCTCGCCGTGCCAGCCGTACGGCCCGGCCGCGCCCACGTTGCCGGCGAGCATCGGGGTGCGCCGCGGGACCCCTCGCTTCCTGGCGACCTCGGGGATGTTCTCCGGCCGCCCGACGAAGTTCGCGTGCTCGCCGTCGGCGGTGCTGAAGGTGGCCTCGCGCCAGACGTACCCGTCGTCGCGCCCGTCGGGGTGGCATCCCGCGCAGCCCAGGTTGCCGCTCACCGTGGCGTCGAGCGCGCTGTAGAAGAGCCGGCGGCCCTTCGCGACCTCCGGCCCGAGCGGATCGTCGGCGAGGTGCACGAGCGCCGACGGCCCTTCCGCCGCGCCCGCGGCGGCCGACGCCGGCGCGGGGCCGGCCGAGCCCGCCGGGCCCGCCGCTCCCACGGGCGCGACGGTCGAGCCCGCCGCCGCGTCGTGCAGCCGGAGCGCCGCCACGTCGCCTGTCGATCGGCAGAAGACCCACGCCGTCGCCTCGTCCGCGGAGAGCGCGAGGCCTGTCGGCGCGCCGCACGTGCCGGCCACGCGGATGTGCGGATCGTAGCGGCCGCCGACCGGGTAGCTCTTCACGATCGCGAGCGTCGGATCCACCGCGGTCGCGTCCACCTCGAGCACGAGATCGTCGCCCTCGCCCGCGACGAGCAGCGTGCGCGCGCGCTTGCGGTACGCCATGGCGCGCGGCTGGGTGACGGGCGTGACGCCCGCGCCGGGCAGGGTGATCACGCTCTCCGGGGTGATCACCTGCTCCGCGAACGCCGACCGGAGCACCGGCAGGTTGCCGTGGTGCGGCGGGGCGAGCGGCTCGTCCCGGCCGGTGATCAGCACGTCCACCGTCGCGGCGCCGAACCACGCGGCGTGGCCCATGGCGCCGAGCGCGTGCCGCGCCGCGAACAGGCGCCGCCCGTCCTCCGAGAGCGAGAGCGCATACCCCAGCGACGCGGCGAGCCGCTCGCCCGACGGCGCGCGCAGCGGCGAGGCGGGCAGGGCGACGCGCCGGACCTTCGGCGCCCCGCCGAGATCGTCGATCCTCGTGAGATCGGCGCCGACGAGGTGGCTCACGTACGCGGCGCTGCCGTCGGGCAGCACCGCCACGCCCCGCGGCTCGCGCGCCACGTCGACGGTCCACCGCGTCTGCCCGGCCTCGAGGTCGACGGCCGAGACCTTGTGGGTCCACGCCGAGGTCACGATCGCGGTCTTCTCGTCGGACGTGACAGCGATGCCCCACGCGTCGGCGGGCAGCGGTACGCGGCCCACCTCGACGAGGCCGGCCGCAGGATCCGGCCGGAAGATCAGCAGCAGCCCCGGGTCGCGGACGGTGGCGAGCACGCGCGCGTCGTGCTCGCCGCGCCCCCCGAGCGCGAGCACCTGCGCGGGCCTGCCCGGCGCGGGCACCCCTGCGCCGGGCCGGGCGGGGTCGAGCGGCAGCGGCACGACGCGCACGACGCCGTGGTCCTCGTCGGCCACATAGAGCACGTCCTCGCGCGCGGCGCGGGACAGGGCGCCGCCCTCGCGGACCGGCGCGCGCAGCGGCGCGGCCGCGGCCGGAGGCAGGGGAGCGGCCGGAGCGCCCGCGCCGCTGGCGCCGCTGACGCCGCTGACCGAGGAGCTCGCGCTGCCGGCCGGGCCAGGCCCCGCGTCCGTGCCGGGCGCGGGGCCGCGGGAACAGGCGCTCGCGGCGAGCGCGAGGAGCGCGGCGAGGTGGCGTGTCGCGGGGAGGGTCGGCAAGGGATCGCCGGATGTTCGCGCGCCCTCGCGCCCCCGGTCAACGGCCGCGCTGCGGGAGGGCGCGACGGCGCTGCTCCCTCATGCTCCTCCGGTTCCGGTTCCGGTTCCGGTTCCGGTTCTGGTTCCGGTTCCGGTTCCGGTCATGGAGTCATGCGGTCATGCCGTCATCCGGGGGCGCCCGCCGCGCCCAGATCAGGTCGCGGCTCCGGCATCCGAGCGCGGCTCGGCGTCGCGCCACACGAGCGCGCGCCACGCGCCCCGCTCGAAGATCTCCGGTCGACGGTCGGTAAGGAGCGGCGCATAACGCGCCACGAGCTCCGGAACGTCGGTGGACACGAGCCCCGAGAGGATCAACGTCCCGCGGGGAGCCAGGCGCGCCACGATCCGAGGGGCGAGCGCCGTGAGGACGTCGCGGAGGATGTTGGCCACGACGATGTCGAACGTCCCGTCCGGCCACGTCGCCGAGAAGCTCACGCGCGCTTCCACCCCGCTCCGCCGCGCGTTGTCCGCCGCGATCGCGTTCGCGGCGGCGTCGATGTCGACGCCGATCGCCTCGCCGCCGAGCTTCGCGGCGCCGATCGAGAGGATCCCCGTCCCGCTCCCCACGTCGAAGAGGCGAAAGCCGCTGCGTGGCGCGAACGACGCGAGCGCCTGGAGGCACATCCGCGTGCTCTCGTGCCGGCCGTCGCCGAACGCGTGGCTCGGGCCGAGGACGATGGTGCGGTCGTCGACCTCCGCGCCCCGTGGATCGGTGATCACGCGAAAGCGAGGCGGCACGTCAACGAGGCTCGAACGGTCGCTCATGCGTCGTCGAAGTCTGCCACCGCGGCGGCCCGGGTGTCAGCTCCCCGGTGTCGATGCCCTCGGCGGTCGCCCGCATCACCTCGGCGACGCCCACCCCCACCACCGGCGCCCCCGCCCGCCTCCGGGCGGTAGGGCCCATCGAGCGCGGCGAGGGACGTACACCCGCACGCTGAAACCGACGACGAAGGCGACGCGACGAACGAAACGAACATGACGGACGCAACGAACGTAACGAACGCAACGAACGCAACGAACGCAACGAACGCAACGAACGTGATGAACGTGATGAACGTGAAGTGAATGAAGAAAAATATCCTATAGAAACTTCATAGAAACACGCGCCCATGCATCGTCCTTGGCAAATCCTGGGCCCATGTATGGTTGAGACCATCCAGGGCGCACGCCCGCGGCGAGAGCGCGCTCACCCTGCCGATCTCGCCGCGGAGCTGGCCTAGCTCACCCTCGAACGAACAGGCGGTTTCACGGACGGCGCCTCGGAGCGCAGCCCGTCCAGTCTGCCCCGACCGGCGGGCGTGTCCCTCTCCATGCGTCCGAGGCTCCACGGTCATCCCAGCAAAGGATCTTTGCAATGAAGAGACGAGAACCTGCGAGCGAGGCCCCGAGCGCCACGCCCCTTCACCGCCGGCGCTTCCTCGGCGGTGCGCTCGCGCTCGGGGGAGCCGCGCTCCTCCCCGCTTGCGAATCGCGGTCCGAGGCGTCGGCGAAGCCCGCGGCGAACGCCGCGCCCCTCATCCCGGACGCCGCCAGGCCCGAGGTGCCCGATCTGCGCTTCGGCATCATCGCGCTGACCGACTGCTCTCCTCTCGTGATCGCCCACGAGAAGGGGTTCTTCAAGAAGTACGGCATCAACGCGACCATCGTGAAGGGCGCGAGCTGGGCCGCGATCCGCGACTCGCTCACGAACGGGGATCTGCAGGCGACGCACATGCTCTTCGGCATGCCCGTCGCCTCGACGATGGGGCTCCTCGGATCGCCGAAGATGCCGATGGTCATCCCGTGGCTGCTCAACCGCAACGGCCAGGCGATCACGATGAAGAGCGACCTCCGGGGCAAGGTGGCCGGCGATCCCAGGGCGCTCAAGCCGTTCGTCGAGGAGGCGAAGGAGAAGGGGGCGCCCATGACCTTCGCGATGACGTTCCCGCCTGGAACGCACGCCATGTGGACCCGCTATTACCTGGGCGCGGGCGGCGTCCACCCGGACAAGGACATCGCGCTCGTGACCATCCCGCCCGCCCAGATGGTCGCCAACATGAAGGTGGGCAAGATGGACGGCTTCTGCGTCGGCGAGCCGTGGAACGCCAGGGCGATCTCCGACCAGATCGGCTACACGGCCATCACCACGCAGGAGCTCTGGAGGGACCACCCCGAGAAGGTGTGCGCGTTCACCGCGGAGTTCGCCGACAAGAACCCGAAGACGGTGAAGGCGGTGATCAAGGCGCTCCACGAGGCGAGCGTCTGGCTGGACAAGCTCGACAACCGCCCCGAGCAGGCGGACATCGTGTCGAGGCCCACGTACATCAACTGTCCGCCGGAGCTCATCCTCGGCCGGCTGCAGGGCCGCTACGACTACGGCGACGGGCGCAAGAACGAGGACAAGGACTACATGATCTTCAGCGAGCGGGGCTGCAACTACCCGCAGCCCAAGTACGCTCTCTGGTGGCTCAGCCAGTTCCGTCGGTGGGGCATGGTGGAGGGGAAGCCGGACTACGAGGGCGTCGTCAAGCAGGTCATGCGCCCCGATCTCTACGAGGAGGCGATGAAGGAGCTCGGGGTCGCGCACGGCGGCCGGAGCGACGCGCCCGAGACGCTGTTCGACGGCGTGACGTTCGATCCGAAGGACCCGGAGAAGTACGCGACGTCGTTCCCGGTCCACGCCCTGAGGGGATGAACCGACATCGCCATCGCCGCGCCGGCGAGAGGCGCGGCGGCGGAAGCGGAAGAAGCGGAAGAGGAGTGCTGCATGAGCGAGGCGAAGGCGATCTCTCCGAGGATTCGAGTCGACCACATGATCCTCCCCTTCTTCGGGGTGGCGTGCGTGATCGGGCTGTGGGCCGCCGCGAGCAGCCTGTGGACCCAGGCGCTGCCCTCTCCGCTCAAGACATGGGAGGTGAGCAGGCCTTACATCTTCGAGCCGTTCGAGAAGCGGGGAGAGCTCGACCAGGGCATCCTGCGCTTCACCTGGTACTCGCTCCAGCGGGTCGCCAAGGGCTACACGCTGGCGATCCTGCTCGGGACGCCGATCGGCTTCTTCCTGGGCGCGTCGAGGCTGTTCAGGTCGAGCTTCGATCCCATCATCCAGATCCTCCGCCCGGTCTCGCCCCTCGCGTGGCTCCCGCTCGGCCTCGTGCTCTTCCAGAAGCCCGACCCTGCCGGCGTCTTCACCATCGCGATGTGCTCGATGTGGCCGACGGTCCTGAACACCGCGCTCGGGGTGCGATCGATCCCGCAGGACTACATGAACGTCGCCCGGGTGCTCCGGCTGTCGCGCATGAAGACGCTGTTCAAGGTGCAGCTCCCCGCGGCGCTCCCCTACATGTTCACGGGCTTCCGGCTCAGCCTGGGAATCGCCTGGCTGGTCATCGTCGCCGTG
This sequence comes from Sorangium sp. So ce281, assembly GCF_051527395.1. Taxonomy (NCBI): domain Bacteria; kingdom Pseudomonadati; phylum Myxococcota; order Polyangiales; family Polyangiaceae; genus Sorangium; species Sorangium sp. So ce281. The sequence continues at coordinate 5,348,687 of NZ_CP150322.1, read as the reverse complement.
GAGATGCTGACCGGCTCGCCCGGGGTCGGCGGCTTCCTCTGGCAGGAGTACAACAGCCTCATCTACGAGCACATCATCCTGTGCATCATCACCATCGGGGTCGTCGGCTTCCTCCTGGACGCCCTGATGAGCCTCGTCGAGCGCCGGCTCAAGCTGGCGGGAGCGTGACGTCCATGCCGCTGGTCGAGCTCTGCAACGTCGGGAAGAGCTACGGTGGCGGGGCCACCCGCACCGAGGTGCTCAGGGACATCCACCTGGAGATCGAGAAGGGAGAGTTCGTCGCCGTCGTCGGCTATTCGGGCGCCGGCAAGACGACGCTCATGTCCCTCATCGCCGGGCTCCTCAGGCCGGACACCGGGGAGGTCAAGCTGAACGGGAAGGTCGTCGAGGGGCCGGGCCCCGACCGCGGCGTCATCTTCCAGAACTATTCTCTCCTGCCCTGGCTCACGGTCTACGAGAACGTCTACCTGGCCGTGGACCAGATCTTCGGCTCCTGGTCCACAGAGAAGAAGCGGGAGCACACCGAGCGCTACATCGCCATGGTGAAGCTCACCGAGGCCCGCGAGAAGAAGCCGGCGCAGCTCTCCGGCGGCATGCGCCAGCGGGTCTCGGTGGCGCGGGCGCTCGCCATGGATCCGGAGGTCCTCCTGATGGACGAGCCGTTCGGGGCGCTGGACGCGCTCACGCGCGCGACGCTCCAGGACGAGCTCGCGCGGATCTGGCGCGCCACCCGGAAGACCGTGCTCCTCATCACGAACGACGTCGACGAGGGCATCCTCCTCGCCGACCGGATCCTCCCGCTCAGCAAGGGCCCCCGGGCCACGCTGGGGCCAGGGATCACCGTCGATCTCGAGCGCCCTCGGGATCGCAAGGCCCTCAACCACGACCCGCGGTTCAAGGAGATCCGCGGCGCGGTGATCGGCTACCTGCTCGGCCCGGGCGCCGGGCCCAAGGCGGGCGAGGGCGCGCCCGATGCAGCGCGGAGCGCGGAGGCGGTCGCATGAAGAAGTACCTCGAGATCTGGAACGTCACGAAGACCTTTCCCACGCCGAAGGGCCCGTCGGTCGTCGTCAGGAACTTCGATCTGAACCTGAGGAAGGGAGAGTTCCTGTCCCTCATCGGCCACTCCGGGTGCGGCAAGTCCACCGTGCTGTCGATGGTCGCGGGCCTCTCCGAGATCACGAGCGGCGGCATCGTCCTCGCGGGCAGGCAGATCCAGGGGCCGGGCCCGGACCGCGGGGTCGTGTTCCAGTCGCCCTGCCTCCTGCACTGGATGACGGCGCTCGAGAACGTCCTGCTCGGGGTCGAGCAGGTCCACCGGCAGAAGAGCAGGAACGACTGCATCGAGATCGCGACGCACTACCTCGAGCTCGTGGGGCTCGAGGAGTCCATGCACAAGAAGCCGCGCGAGCTGTCGTCGGGGATGCAGCAGCGGGTCGGGCTGGCGCGCGCCTTCGCCCTGTCGCCCAAGATGCTCCTTCTGGACGAGCCCTTCGGCATGCTCGACTCGCTCACCCGGTTCGAGCTCCAGGAGGTGCTCATGAACCTGTGGGCAGAGGACCAGAAGACGGCGCTGATGGTCACGCACGACGTCGACGAGGCCCTGTTCCTGTCGGACCGCATCGCGATGATGACGAACGGCCCGGGGGCGCGGGTCGGCGAGATCCTCGAGGTCCCGTTCCCGCACCCGCGGGACCGTCAGGAGGTGCTGGAGGACCCGATGTACTATCCCCTTCGAGAGCGGCTGATCACCTTCCTCGAGGGCCAGGCCCACAAGGAGAAGCCCGCCGAGGAGAGCGCCCGAGAGTCCGTCCCGGAGGGCGCCGTGAAGACGGGGCGGTTCTGGAGCGCGCTCTGGAAGGGGACGAGGACATCCGCGTAGAGCGGGGGAGAAGGGAGCGGACGGCCGCCGCCGGGCTGCCCCCATGAACGTGCCTCTCCAAACAGCCTGCATGTCCTCTCCTCTCGAGGACCGTACAGCGTCGCTTCCTCCGTCGAGGGCTCTTTGCGACGAACCTCACCAAAGCGCGGAGCGCGGTCTCGCTGACCGCTCTGGGCAGAGCTCATCACGGCCAGGCGAGCGCTAGCTCTGCGCTGCGCGCACAGGTGCGCGTAGCGCTTACGAAGCTCACCACCTCCGACAAAAATGGAGGGAGAGGGGCATGCCCTGAAACAAAAGCCATACGGACAACTTGGAGTTGCGCGAATGTATCCTTTCTCCGACTGCGTCGGTTGCGGCAAGCGATCAAGCGAGGAAAGTGCATGCGTGTATCTCGAATCTTCGCGGCTGTCGGCATCGTATGGCTCTCTGGTGCCTGCGGCTCGTCCGGGGGCACCGGCTCGGGAGGCGAAGGTGGCGCCGCCACCACGTCAGGGCCCTCCAGCGGCGCGGCCGGGGGCAGCTCCTCGGCCGGTGGCTCCGGAGGGGCCAACGCTGGCGGCGGCGGGACGACTGGAACGGGCGGCGCCAGCGCGACGGCCAGCGCTGGAGAAGGTGGCGCGGGCGCGGGCACTGGCGTTGGTGGCGCGGGTGCCGGCGGTGCGGGCGGCGCGCTCGCCAGCGGTACGGGCGCCGGCGGTACGGACGGCGTCGGCGGCGCGGGCGGCCCTGACACGGGGGTCGAGGTGCCGACCTGCGCGCCTTTCGGGTCCACGTGCGCGCGCTCCGGAGATTGCTGTTCCGGCATCTGCGACACCGCGACGAGCACCTGCGCCTCGCCGCTCAGCGTCTGCCTCGGGACAGGCGCCGCTTGCGAGGAATCCTCGGAGTGCTGTAGCCTCAACTGCGCTTCGGGCAGGTGCAGCGCGACCGCCTGCCTCCCCGACGGATCCGACTGCACGGCAGGCGGCGCCGCGTGCTGCAGCGGCATGTGCGCCGGCGGGACGTGCAGCGACGTCAACGGCGCCACCGCATGCAAGACGGGCGGCAACCCGTGCACCGAGGACAGCCAGTGTTGCTCCCAGCTCTGCGGGCGAGACAACCGCTGCGTCCTCTACTCCTCGTTCTGTGTGCAGCGCAACGACGTCTGCAAGGGCGACAGCGACTGCTGTACCGGCGTATGCGTGAAGCGGAACACCTCCGATCCCGCGGGGTACTGCGGCGCGGAGCCGTCGACGGCGAGCCGCTGTAACAGCGGCGGCATCGACGGCGCGGTCTGCGACAGCTGCGGCTTCTGCTGCAGCCGCGTGTGCGCGCCGTACGGCCCCACCGGGATCGCCGTCTGCCAGCCGCCGAGCGGCTGCCGCGTGAACGGCGCCCTGTGCCAGCGCAACGAGGACTGCTGCGGCGGCGATCCCACCGCCGCTCTGCCGGGCGCGGGCAACGTCGTCTGCGACAAGTCGGGGGATCCGGACGGGGAGATCGGCCGCTGCCGCAACCCGAACGGCTGCACGCCCCAGGGCGGCGTCTGTCACTTCAAGGACAGCTATTGCTCGGATACCTCCACCAGCGCTCCCAACAACTGCTGCAACTACCTGGGGAACGCCAGCAACTGCCGCCTCGACGCCCTCGGCGTGCCTCGGTGCAACGCGCTCACGGCCTGCCGCCAGGCAGGCGAGGACTGCGCCTCCGCCGACGATTGCTGCGACGGCGCCCCCTGCGTGCGGAATAGCGAAACAGGCAAGCTCCAGTGTTACGACACGCCCGGAGGGACGACGCCCCAGTGTGTCACGGCGGGCGGACCCTGCACGAACAACGGCGACTGCTGCGTCGGAACGACGTGCGAGTACGAGCCGGGCTCCCTGTCGGGCACGTGCACGACAGACTCCCCGTCAGGCGCGACCGGGAGCTCGAGCGCGACCGGCGGAACGGGCGGCGCAGGCGGCGCAGGCGGCGCAGGCGGCGGCGGTGGCTCGGACGGGGCGGGCGGCACCCCGCCGCGATGCGCCGAGTACGGGCAGCTCTGCGGCGCGACGTCCGACTGCTGCAACGCCGGAACCGTGCAGTGTTACAGCGGCATCTGCCGCATTCCTCCGGGCTGACGCCGCGCGCTGGCGTTGACTCGTGTCGATTCACTCGTGTCGAGGAGAATGGCTATGATCGGCAAGAACCGCGGGAACCACGCCCGCTCCTTGTTCCTGGCATCGCTCTGGTGCCTCGGCTGGGCGCTCGCGCCGGGATGCTCGGTATCGGGTGGCGGAACGGGCGCGGGCAGCGGCGGCTCCGGAGACGGCGGCGCCGGCGGGACGGACTTCGGTGGAACGAGCGGGGAGCCCTCGCTCGGAGGCGGCTTCATCGCTTCCGGGCCGGGCGCCAGCTCGGGCGGGGGGGAGGACGGCGGCGACTGCGGCGGCCAGCAGGTCGACGCTCAGCCGCGGCAGGTTCACCTCGTGATCGTGCTCGATCGCTCCGACAGCATGACCAAGGACTGGGAAGGGAGCGACCGCTGGACGATGATGAAGGGCGCCCTCGGCACCGCGCTCGACGTGATCCAGGACAGGATGTCCGTCGGGCTTCAGCTCTTTCCCTCCGACGAGCACTGCGGCATGCCGGCGGGGGAGGACCTGAGCGTGGCCGTTGCGCCGGGCGCGACCTCCGTCCCCGCCATCAAGACCCTCCTGGACGGCACGGACCCCGGCGGCGCGACGCCGACCGCGGACGCCCTCGCGCGCGCCCTCGGGTACCTCACCGTGGGAGCTGGCGGCACCCTCGAAGGCGACAAGTACGTCCTCCTGGCGACCGACGGCGGTCCCAACTGCAACCAGGATCCGGCCATGACCTGCGAGGCCGCGACCTGCACCACGAACATGGATGGGGACTGCCCTTCGGGCGTGCCGAACTGCTGCGTCGCCGGCTTGACGGACGTGTGCCTGGACGACGTGCGCACGGTGCAGCGGGTGAAGGACCTGCGCGCGGCCGGCATCAAGACCTTCGTCGTCGGCATCCCCGGCGCGACGGCCTATGCCCATGTGCTGGACCAGCTCGCCGTCGAGGGCGACACGGCCACGTCGGAGACCTCGCCCCGTTATTTCGAGGTGGTGGACGCGGCGAGCCTCGGCGATACGCTGACAGGCATCACGAGGGATCTCGTGAGGACCTGCGCGCTCTCGCTGGAGACCGAGCCGCCGGACCGCGCGAAGGTGAACGTCTTCATCGACGACGAGGTGCTGCCGAAGCCGGGCGACGACGGCTGGGACTACGACGATTCGACGACCCCGCCCACCATCGTGATCAAGGGCGCCACGTGTGAGCACGTGAAGTCCATGGGGGCAGAGAGCGTCCGTGTCGAGTTCGGTTGTCCCACCGTCGAGGTGCCGCAATGACCTGCGCCTGTGACGCGCCCTCCCGGCGCGCCGCTTGATCGACGTCCTCCAGCCCTCCGAGAGCCAGCCCACATCGCATGAAGCGCCGCGCTAGCGCGCCGCACTGCCGCGCTCGGTGACGGGCGCGAACGCCGAACTCCGTCCAAGTTGGATGTCTAGCGCACAAATATTGAAAAATATCACCACGGACGAATCGATGTTCCGATTTCGGTGGTGACTCGGGGGCAGCGATCTAGACATAATCCGCCCATGGTGCGCTTGTGCGAGAACACCGTCCGTCCTGCCTGCTTGACGCGAGCAGCGACGGCGGTCCGGCCGAGCGCCCCGGCGAGGTGAGATGCTCTCCGCGACCTGTTCCGTGAGCCAGCCGATCTACGTCGACTCGAGCATCGAGGTGTTCGAAGGGACCTGGGGTGACGAGCGCAAGCCTGCTGTCTTCAAGGTCCTGAAGAGCGAGTTCCCGAGCGCGCGTGAGCTCGCGGCGCTCCGGCACGAGTACAACGTGCTCTGCGCGCTCGACGTCGAGGGCGTCGTCAAGGCCTACGGGCTCGAGAAGCACAGGAACGGCCTCGCGCTCGTGCTCGAGCGGCCGAGCAGGACGACGCTCCACGACCTCCTGCGCGCCGGCCGGCTGGAGCTCAAGGCGGCGTTGACGATCGCCCGCTCGGCGGCCCGGGTCCTCGACGAGTTCCACCGCCACAAGGTGATTCACAAGGACATCAAGCCGCACAACCTCCTCGTCGACCCGGACACGCTCGAGGTCCATTTCGTCGGCTTCGGCATCGCGACGCTCCTCCCGCAGGAGACGCAGCAGGCGATAAGCCCCGAGGCGCTCGAGGGGACGCTCGCGTACATGTCACCGGAGCAGACCGGCCGGATGAACCGCGTGATCGACCGCCGCACCGACCTCTACTCGTTCGGCGTGACCCTCTATCAGATGCTCACCGGCGTCCTGCCGTTCACCGGCAGCGACCCGCTCGATCTCATCCATGGCCACATCGCGCGGACGCCGGTGCCGCCGCCCGAGCAAGTCCCGGGCGTGCCCGACGCGGTGTCCCGGATCGTGATGAAGCTCCTCGAGAAGAACGCGGAGGACCGGTACCAGAGCGCCTTCGGGCTCTTCGCCGATCTCGACGCGTGCCTCCGCCAGCTCTCGAGCTCCGGCGCTGTGGCGCCCTTCGCGCTCGGCCTGCGCGACATCCCCGATACGCTGCGCATCCCGCAGAAGCTCTACGGCCGCGCCGAGGAGGAGCGCGCGCTGCTCGCCGCCTTCGAGCGCGCCGCCGGCGGGGAGGGCGAGCTCCTGCTCGTGTCGGGGTACTCGGGGATGGGCAAGTCGGCCCTGGTGAACGAGATGCGCAGGGCCATCGCCCAGCGAGGCGGCTACTTCACCGCGGGCAAGTTCGAGCAGCTGAACCGCGGGGCGCCGTACGCCTCGCTCGCGCGCGCCTTCCGGGAGCTCCTCCGGCACATCCTCACCGAGCGACCGGAGCAGCTCGCGCGCTGGAGCGCGGCGCTCGGCCGCGCGGTCGGGAGCACCGGCCAGCTCCTCGTCGACCTCATCCCGGAGCTCGAGTGGATCATCGGCCAGCAGCCCCCGGTCCAGCAGCTCCCGCCGGCGGAGGCGCAGGGCCGCTTCCACGCGATCTTCAAGGCGTTCGTCGGCGTCTTCGCGACCGCCGAGCACCCGCTCGTCCTCTTCCTGGACGACCTGCAGTGGGCCGACCCGGCCTCGCTCAAGCTGCTCCAGGTCCTGGCCGCCGATCCAGGGCGCGGCCACCTGCTCCTCCTCGGCGCCTTCCGCGACAACGAGGTGTACGCGGCCCACCCGCTCCGCGTCGCGCTCGACGAGATCGAGAAGGCGGGCGCGCCGCTCCGCGAGCTCAAGCTGCGGCCGCTCGCCCTCGCCGACGTGATCGCGCTGCTCTCGGACGCGCTCTCCGCGGCCCGCGCGGACGTCGAGCCGCTCGCCCGCGTGGTGTTCGACCGGACCCAGAGCAACCCGTTCTTCGTGCGGCAGTTCCTGGGCTCGCTCCACGCGGAGGGCCTGCTCCGCTTCGAGAAGGGCGCCTGGACATGGGATCTCGACGGCATCCGGCGGCGCACGGTCACCGACAACGTCGTCGACTTCATGGCGCGCAAGATCGAGGAGCTCGAGCCCGAGCTCGTCCGCGTCCTCCGGCTCGCGGCCTGCATCGGGCACGAGTTCGACCTGCGCACCCTCGCGGTCATCAGCGAGCGGCCGGCGCACGAGACCGTGGCCGCGCTGTGGAAGATCCTGCAAGAGGGCCTGATCGCGCCCGTGGACGCCGACTACCGCCTCGCGCACGCGACCGACGACGAGGCGCGGACCGGCGTCGACTGGCGCGTCACCTACCGCTTCCTGCACGATCGCGTCCAGCAGGCGGCGTACTCGCTCATCAGCGAGGATCGCAAGCGCGAGGTCCACCTCAGGATCGCGCGGCTCATGCTCGCCAGCTGCGAGGGCGCCGCGCGGGACGAGGCGCTCTTCGACATCGTGAACCACGTCAACATCGCGGCGCCCATCGTGACCTCGGCCGCGGAGCAGGCCACGGCCGCGGCGCTGAACCTCGCCGCCGGCAGGAGGGCCAAGGCCGCCACCGCCTACGAGGCGGCGGCCGGCTATCTCCGCGCGGGGCTCGGGTTTCTGCCCCACGGCGGTTTCGACGACCACTACGAGCTCGCCCTCGCGCTCCACAGGGAGCGCGCCGAGGTCGAGTCGCTGTGCGGCGCCTTCGAGGAGGCCGAGCGGCTCTGCACCGCGGCGCTCGCGCGCGCCCGGACGGCCATGGACAAGGTCGCTGTCCTCCTCGTCCAGGCGAACCAGTACCTGCTCCAGTGGCGCAATCACGAGGCGACCCTGGTCCAGAAGGCCGGCCTCCGGCTGCTCGGCTGTCCGATCCCCGAGGCCCGGGAGGAGGTCGCCGCGCTGCTCGAGCAGGAGCTCCGGGCGGTGCCCGTCCTCCTCGGCGGGCGCAGCATCGAGGAGCTCGCCCGCGCCCCGAGGACGACGAGCCCCGAGCACCCCGTGACGCTGGAGCTGCTCGTGAACCTGTTCTTCGGGGCCTACAACTCGAGCGACCAGACGCTCGCGAACCTCGCCATCGTGAAGATGGTGACGCTCTCGCTGCAGCACGGGAACAGCGATATGTCCGCGTTCGGATACGTCGCGTACGGCATGGTGGTCGGCCCGCTGCTCGGCGAGTACGAGACGGCGTACCGGTTCGGCAAGATGGCCGTCGAGCTCGCAGACCAGCTCGACAACCTCGTGCTCCGGGCCAAGACCTACCACATCTTCTCCGCGGACGTGCACAGCTGGACGCAGCCCCTGCGGAAGGCGGACCCCTATTACGACCGGGTCTACGACCTCGGGCTCCAGGCCGGCGACTGGACGGCCATGGGGTACATGATCAGCCAGAGCGGCTCGGACCGGCTCACTTACGGGATGAACCTCGTGGAGCTCTCGCAGCTCACCGAGACGCACCTCGCGTTCCTGCGGCGCGCCCGCAGCCACGACATCATCGATATCCTCCTCGCGGGCGTGATCCAGCCCCTCCGGTGCCTGCAAGGGCTGACGAGGGGCCGGCTCAGCTTCGACGACGACGGGTTCGACGAGGCGTCCTACGCGGCGAAGCACGGCGGCTCGCCCTACCACATGGGGTGGTTGGTTTACGCCAAGATCCGGAATGCCTACCTGTTCGGCGACAGGGCGAGCTTCGCCGATCTGATGCCGAAGCTCGCCGTGATCGAGAGCGCCTTGCCGACGCACGCCAAGGTGCCCGAGGCGACGTTCTACGCGGGCCTCATGCGGATCGCCGCGTGGGAGAGCGCCGAGGGCGCGGCGCGGCGGGAGCACGAGGAGCAGCTGCTGCGGCTCCTCGGGCGGATGAAGCGCTGGGCCGACGCCGGGCCGGACAACGTGCTTCACAAGCACCTGCTCCTGCTCGCCGAGCAGGCCCGCGTCGAGGGGCGGAGGGCCGAGGCGATGGACCTGTACGAGCGGGGCATCGAGGCCGCGCGGCAGGCCGACTACATCAACAACCAGGCGCTCGGCAACGAGCTTTACGGCAGGTTCTGGCTCGCCCAGGGCAGGGCCGAGTTCGCGCACATCTTCCTGCGCAGGGCGGTTTACCTGTACGACCGCTGGGGGGCGACCGAGAAGGCCAAGGCGCTGCGCGAGGAGCTCGCGCCGGCCGACCCCTCGGCCCTGGGCCAGCCTCTTCCGCTCTCGCCGACCGGCACAGCGCTCCAGGGCCTCGTCGCGGGGGAGAGCTTCGATCTCGCCACGGTCCTCAGCACAGCCCAGGCCATCTCGAGCGCGATCGTGCTCGACAAGGTGATCGAGCAGGTCCTGCGCAGCGTGATCAAGAGCGCCGGGGCGAGCCGGGGGTTCCTCATCCTCGCGCGCGGCGAGGTGCTGACGGTCGAGGCGATGATCGCGGTCGGCCCCGACACGGTGAGCCTGGGCCTCTCGATGCCCCTGGAGGCGCGCCTCGATCTGGCCCGCTCGGTCGTGCATTACGTGGCGCGCTCGCGCGAGGCGCTCGTGATCGGGCGCGCGGACGACGACCCGCGCCTCGCCGGCGATCCGCACGTGATCGCGCGCCGGCCGAAATCGATCCTGGGCTTGCCGCTCCTGCACCAGGGCCGGCTGAGCGGGGTGCTGTACCTGGAGAACCACCTCGCGGAGCACGCGTTCACCGCCGATCGCACCGAGCTCTTGCGCCTCCTGTCCTCGCAGGCGGCGGTGGCGCTCGAGAACGCGCTGCTCTACGCGGACCTCACGGCCGTGAGCGCCGAGCTCCGTGAGGCCAACGAGCGGCTGGAGCAGGAGGTGAGGGAGCGGACCGAGGAGCTCTCTCTGGCCAACGTGCGCCTCTCCGCGCAGAGCGCCGAGCTCCGGGACGCCAACCTGCGCCTGTTGCACGAGCTCGGCGAGCGCGAGCGCGCCGAGGCGGCCCGGGCCGAGCTGCAAGAGGAGGTGATCCGGTTCCAGCGGGCGAAGATCTCCGAGCTGTCGACCCCGCTCGTGCCCATCACGAGCGACGTCATGGTCATGCCGCTCATCGGCACGCTGGACGAGGAGCGCGCGCACGACGTGCTCGAGACCCTGCTCGACGGCGCGACGAGGAGCGGCACCCGCACCGTCATCATCGATGTCACGGGGATCAAGGGGGTCGATCAACGCGTGGCGAACGCCCTGCTCAAGGCGGCGAACGCGCTCCGGCTGCTCGGGGTCCAGGCGGTGCTGACGGGCATCCGCGGCGAGGTCGCGCAGGCGCTCCTCCGGCTCGACATCGACATGTCGCGCATCGTGATCCGGGGGACGCTGCAGAGCGGGATCGCGTACGCCGTCGGCCGATCGGGCGGCATGAGCGTGCCGGGCACGCCGCGCTAGGGGGGGCGAGAGGCGCGCGGCGATCCGCGCGTCGAATCGTGTAGACACGTCTGGAGCGGATCGCGCATCATGAGCTGGCCAGTTGACCGGGGGGTCCTGCTCTGTCGTGGCCCGCGCGGCGGCACGAGGCGCAGGGGCCCGTCGCGCGAGGCGGCTCTTGTCGGGTGGACGGGCGGAGGGGAGAGCGCATGTTGAAGAGCATCGGTCGGTTCATCGTCGGGGTCTGCGTGGCGGCGGGGCTCACGACCCTGGGCTGCGACAATGGCGGCGCGCCGGCGGCGGGGGGGGGCAAGCCGAAGCTCGCCTACATCACGAACGGCGTCGCCCCGTTCTGGACCATCGCCGAGAAGGGCGTCATCGACGGCGCGAAGGAGCATAACGTCGAGGTGAGCGTCGTGATGCCGAGCGACGTGAACGACCAGCTGCACCGGGTCGAGGATCTCCTGATCCGCGGCGTCGACGGCATCGCGATCAGCCCGATCGACGCGGAGAACCAGGTCCCGCTGCTCAACAAGGCGGCCGCGAAGACGAAGCTCATCACGCAGGACTCGGACGCTCCGAAGAGCGATCGCATCGTGTACATCGGCATCGACAACTACGTCGCTGGCCGGATGGCGGGGCAGCTCGTGAAGGAGGCGATCCCCGGCGGCGGCAAGGTGGCCATCCTGGTCGGGCGGCTCGAGGGCGACAACGCCCGCAAGCGCCGTCAAGGCGTGCTCGACGAGCTGCTCGATCGCCAGGACAACAGCGCCGGGAACGACCCGCTCAACCAGGAGCTGAAGGGGGCGAAATACACCATCGTCGCGACCCTGACCGACCAGATCGACGCCGCCAAGGCGAAGAGCAACGCCGAAGACATGATGTCGGCGCACCCGGACCTCGTGGGCCTGATCGGCCTGAACGCGTACCACACGCCGGCCCTGCTCGAGGCGGTGAAGCAGGCGGGGAAGATGAGCTCGATCCAGGTCGTCGGCTTCGACGAGCAGGACGCGACGCTGCGCGCGATCCAGGACGGCGAGGTGGTCGGCACGGTGGTGCAGAATCCGTACATGTACGGCAAGGAGTCGGTGCGCGTGCTCGCGGCGCTCGTGCGGGGGGATAGCTCCGTCGTGCCTCAGGACAAGTTCATCTCCCTGCCGGCCCGGCAGATCCGCAAGAGCAACCTGGACGAGTTCTGGGCCGATCTGAAGCAGAAGGCGGGCAAGCAACAGTGAGCCCGGCGTCGGGCAGCGCGGCGCCCGCGCGGCGCGCGCCCCGGGCCGGCGACGCTCGACGCGCCGACGCGCCGACGCGAATGACAGCCTCCTCGCCTGAACCGGACGCGACGCCGCTGCTCGAGGTGCGCGGTCTGACCAAGCGCTTCCCCGGCGTGCTCGCGCTCGGCGGCGTGCGCCTCGCGCTCGGCCGAGGCGAGGTGCTCGGCATCGTCGGCGAGAACGGCGCTGGCAAGAGCACCCTCATGAAGATCCTCGCCGGCGTCGAGGCGCCCGACGCCGGCGAGATGCTCTTCGACGGGCGCCCTGTCGCGCTCGGCTCCGTCAGGGAGGCGCTCTCCCGCGGGATCGCGCTCATCCACCAGGAGCTCAACCTGGCGGACAACCTCGATGTCGCGGCCAACATCTATCTCGGCCGGGAGCCGCGGCGGGGCGGCTTCATCGACGAGGGCAGGATGGAGCGGGAGGCGCGGGCGATCATGGCGCGGGTCGGCCTCGCGTGCTCGCCGCGCGCGCTCGTCGGCGGCCTGTCGCTCGGGCAGCGTCACCTGGTCGAGATCGCGAAGGCGCTCTCGGCCAACGCGCGGGTGCTCATCATGGATGAGCCCACGTCGTGCCTGTGCCCGCACGAGGCGGAGGCGCTCTTCCAGGTGGTGAGGGAGCTCCGCGCGGGCGGGATCAGCGTCGTGTACATCTCTCACCGCCTCGGCGAGGTGAGGGCGCTCTGCGATCGCGTGCTCGTGCTGCGCGACGGCGAGAACGCGGGCGAGCTCTTGCGCGAGGAAATGAGCCACGAGCGCATCGTGAGGCTGATGGTGGGCCGCGATCTCTCGCAGTTCTATCCGCACGTCCCGAACCCGCCCGGCGAGCCGGTGCTCGAGGTCTCCGGCCTCCGGACGCCGAGGCACCCCGAGCGAGCGCTCTCCTTCACGGTGCGCGCCGGGGAGATCGTCGGCGTGGCCGGGCTCCTCGGCGCGGGGCGCACGTCGCTGCTCCGGACGCTGTTCGGCGTCACGCCGGCGGCCGGAGGCGCCGTCCGCGTGGCCGGGCGGGCGATCTCGCCGCGCGCCCCGCGAGACGCCATCGCCGCCGGGATAGGCCTGGTCCCGGAGGACCGCCAGCAACAGGGCATCATCCTGGAGATGGCGATCCGGGCGAACGTGAGCCTCCCGAGCCTCGGCACGGCGCAGCGCTACGGCGTCCTCGACCGCGCGGGCGAGCGCCGGATGTCGGCGCAGATGATCCGGGAGCTCGGCGTGCGGACGCCGAGCGACGTGCAGCCGGCGCAGCACCTGTCCGGCGGCAACCAGCAGAAGGTCGTCATCGCAAAGTGGCTCTCGATGTCGCCGCGCGTGCTGCTCCTGGACGAGCCGACCCGCGGCATTGACGTCGGCGCAAAGCACGAGATATACCAGCTGATGGAGCGACTGGCAGCGAGCGGCATGGCCACCCTCTTCGTCTCCAGCGACATGGAAGAGGTGATAGGCATGTCCGACCGTGCGCTGGTGATGCACGAGGGGCGCATCGCCGGCGAGCTCGGCCGCGCCGAGCTGAGCGAGGAGGCGATCATGCAGCTCGCGACCGGCAGCGACGCCGCGGCGTGACGCGGCGTGACGCGGCGTGAACACGAACCATCGAGGCCAGAGAGCATGTCTGTGACGACGACACATGACCTCGGGGCGCGCGGCGCCGCGCCGGCTGCGCTGCTCGTGCCCACCACGCGGCGGAAGGTGCTCGGCGTCTTCTGGCTCCTCCTCGCGGTGTCGCTCGGCACCGCGCTCATGAACGGGAGGTTCCTCCTCGCGGAGAACCTCGAGAACCTGATCCGGAGGACGGCGCTGTTCGGCATCCTCAGCATCGGGGCGGGCTTCGTGATCATCACGGGCGGCATCGATCTGTCGATCGGCTCGGTCGTGGCGCTCGCCGGCTGCATGCTGCCGTGGCTCCTCTCGGTGCAGCACTGGCCGGCCTCGCTGGCGGTGCCCGTGCTGCTCGGCATCTCCCTCTGCATCGGGCTCGCGCACGGGCTGCTCATCACGAAGCTCCGGCTCCAGCCGTTCGTGGTCACGCTCTGCGGGCTCCTGCTCTACCGGGGCACCGCGCGCGGGATCTCCGGCGATCAGACGCAGGGGTTCGGCGTCGGGTTCGAGTCGCTGCGCTACCTGTCGGTCGGCAGCCCGCTCTCGGTCCCCGTGCCGTTCCTCTCGTGGATCTCCGAGGGGCGCTTCAGCCCCTACGCGGTGCACCCGTTCACCGGCGTGAAGACGCGGCTCGCGCCGATCACGTGGATCGACATTCCGATGCCGTTCCTCTTGTTCCTCGCGATCGCGGTGGCGGCGTCGATCTTCCTGAACCGCACCGTCTACGGCCGCTACCTGATGGCGCTGGGCCGCAACGAGCAGGCGGCCCGCTACAGCGGGGTCGACACCGACAGGATGACGATCCTCGCGTATGTCCTCTGCTCGGTGCTCGCCTGCTTCGGGGGCATGCTGTTCGCGCTGGAGGTCAACTCGGCCCAGCCGGTCGATTTCGGCAATTTCTACGAGCTGTATGCGATCGCCGCGGCCGTGCTGGGCGGCTTCAGCCTGCGCGGCGGCGAGGGCGCGGTCCTGGGCGTCATCCTGGGCACCGCCCTCATGCAGGTGCTGCGCAACGCCATCAACATGCTGGGCGTCCCGACCCAGATCGAGTTCGCGGTCATCGGCGCCGTCATCCTGATCGGCGTCATCGCGGACGAGGTGGTCAGGCGCTACGCGGCGGCGAGGCGCAAGGTGGTTGGCGCGTGAGCTGATGAGCTCGCGGCGGCGAGGCCGACGCCGCGCTCCGCCGAGCCCGCGACGGGAGCTGCGCTGTTCGCGTCGATCGCCCCACCGCGTGATGGTTTCGGTGCTCGTGGATCCGCGTCGACACGGCGCATAGAGCGCAGCGTCGCTGTCCTTGCCAGGAGCTCGGCATGGCGGCGCGCAGGTGCGCGCAAGCGCGCGAAGATCGCGTGCTACGCTGCACCATTGCTGGCGTCCCACGCGGAGCCGGAGCGACGTGAGCGCAGGGGGCCCGGCCCGCGATCCGCACGCACCACGTAAAAACATCAACCAAGTCGCTAGCTTACGGTAGCCGTGGAGCGGTCTTCACGCGACGGCCACCCGATGGAAGGGGAATGGCGTGATGCTGAAGCACATTTCTTGTGACACTGCAATTGTTTGCCTGACACTCGGGCTCGCGGGCTGCGCGCTCGACACGGATGCAGAGGAGCCGATGGCCGGGGAGTCCGCGGTCCCGTTCCCGTTCGGCGCCGCCGACAGGGCACCGTCGAAGGCAGAGGCCCTGAAGGCGCTCGGCGCCGGCATTGCCGCCAAGGGGGTCGGGGTACCCTCTGTGTGGGGACCTGCGGAGAAGTCCTTCCTCGGCACCTCGACGACCGCGGCCTCGCGGGTCTACTTCACCGGTCATCGCGGCATCGTGTCCGAGGTGTTCTATCCGGTGCTCGACACAGTGAACACCGTCGATCTGCAGTTCCTGGTGGGGGACACGGCGAAGACCTTCGTCGACGAGGAGAAGCAGCAGAGCTTCACCGTGACCCAGCCGGACAAGCGGTCCATGCGCTGGCAGGCGACGACGACGAACAGCGCCCACAGCTGGCGGATCACCAAGACCGTCTTCACCGATCCGGGGCGCCACGCGTTGATCCAGCGCGTCCGGTTCGACGCCCTGGGCGGCAGGAACGTCACCCAGTTCAACCTCTACCTGCTCCACAACCCGGCGATGGACAACTCCGGGGCCGGCGACACGTCGAGGACCGTGGAGGCAGGGGGGCGCACGCTGCTCGTCGCCTCGGAGAACAGCCGCGCCTCGGCGCTCGCCGCGTCGCGCCCATGGAAGGTGGTGAGCGGCGCGCCGATGGTGTCGAGCGGCTTCGTCGGCGAGTCGGACGGCTGGACCGACCTCCTCGGCGGGAACGTCGACAGGACCATGACCTGGCGAAACGACCTGGCGAGCGGCGGCAATGTGGCGCAGATGGGCTGGATCGACCTCGGCGCGAGCGCCGTCACCAGCGTCTCGTTCGACGTCGTGCTCGGCTTCGGCGCGACCGAGGCCGAGGCGGCCTCCACCGCGAACGCGACGCTCGGCGGCAACCCGAGCACGCTGCAAACCACCTACGACAACGGGTGGAAGACCTACGCCGCCGGGCTCAGCAGCCAGAGCGCCACCGCCGACGACCAGTATTACCTCGCGGCGATGTCGCTCAAGGCGATCCAGGACAAGTCGAACGGCGCCATGATCGCGGGGATGGGCACGCCATGGGGCGAGACCAACGGCGACGGCAATAGCGGCGGCTACCACCTGGTCTGGCCGCGCGATCTGTTCAAGTTCGCCAGCGCGCTGGTGACGGCCGGCGACACCGCGAGCGGGACCGCGGTGGTCAACTACCTGTTCAACACCCTGCAGCAGTCGAGCGACTGCGGCGCCGCCGAGTACGACGCGCCGGGCTGCCCGCAGGGCTACAGCCGCGTCGGCCGCTTCCCGCAGAACGCCTGGGTCAGCGGCTGGCAGTACTGGCAAGGCACGCAGATGGATGAGCAGGCGATGCCGATCCTCCTCGCGTGGCGGCTCGGACCTTCCGTCTACAACCCGCTGTGGACGAAGATCAAGAGGACCGCCGACTACATCGTCAACACCGGCCCATGGACCCAGCAGGAGCGCTGGGAGGAGAACGCCGGGTACTCGCCGTCGACCATCGCGGCGGAGATCGCGGGCCTCGTCTGCGCCGCGACGATCGCCCGCGCGAACGGCGACACCGCCAGCGCGGCGCGCTACATGGCCGCCGCCGACTATTGGCAGCAGAGCGTCGACCGCTGGACGTTCACGACCACGGGGTACCACGGCGACGGCCGGTATTACATCCGCATCAACCCCTCCGCGCGGGGCAACACGGGCAGCGGGCCGCAGGTGTACAACCCGGTGTCCGGGCCGGACGCGGCGGTCACCTTCACGATCGGCAACGGCGGCGGCACGCACGACCAGCGGTACATCGTCGACGGCGGGTTCCTCGAGCTCGTGCGGATGGGGGTGAAGCGGGCCGACGATCCCTCGATCGTCGCGACGCTGCCCGAGTACGACGCCATCCTGAAGCGGACCATCGCCGGCAAGGGCGACGCGTGGTTCCGCTACAACTACGATGGATACGGCGAGAAGAACGACGGCGGCAACTTCGACGGAAACGGCGGCCGGGGCCGGCTGTGGCCCATCTTCACGGCCGAGCGCGGCATGTTCAAGATCGCCAGCACGGGTGTCGGCGCCGACGGCAACCCCTACCTGACCGCGGTGAAGGCGCTCTCGACGCCGCAGGGCTTCATCCCGGAGCAGGTGTGGAGCGAGACGACGGACGTCACCGGCTGGTCCGTCCAGAAGCCGGCGAACGTCGCGGCGGGCACCCCGACGCGGTCGATGAGCCCCCTGAACTGGGCGATGGGAGAGTACATCAGCCTGGTGGCGTCGATCCGGGCGGGCAGGGTCGTCGATATCCCCTCGGTGGTCTGCGGCCGCTACAACGCGTGTGTGGTGCCGCCCGCGTCCGGCGAGGTCGGCGTCGCTGTCAACGTCACCGCGACCACCGTGGTCGGCCAGCACATGTACGTCACTGGCAACACCGCGGCGCTCGGCAGCTGGAACACCGATCTCGGCGTCCCGGTCGATCCGCGCAGTTACCCCGTGTGGACGAACCGCGTCAACCTGCCGGCCAGCAGCGCGCTCCAGTACAAGTACTATCGCAAGAACGCCGACGGCACCGTGACCTGGGAGACCCTCCCGGGCGGCGGCAACCGCACGATGAGCACGCCCGCGTCCGGCGGGGCGCTCACGCTCAACGACACCGTGAGCTGGTAAGTGGTCATCAGCCAAGCGCGGCGCGCGGGCGAGCCTACGCTGTGGGGCGCTCGGGCGCGCCGGCGCGCCCGGCCTTCAGCGGGAGCGTGAAGAACACCCGCGTTCCCCGGCCGAGCTCGCTCTCCACGCGGATCGTGCCGCCGTGGCGCTCGACGAGGTTCTTGCAGATCGACAGGCCGAGCCCCGTGCTCTTCTCGCCGCCGGTCGACCGGGTGCTCGTCCTCCGGAACTTGCGGAACAGGCCGCTGATCTCGTCCGGGCGAATGCCCAGGCCCTGATCCTCGATCATCACCTCGACCGCCTGACCGAGCCTCCGCGCGCGCACCGTCACCGTCGTGCCCGGATGAGAGAACTTGAACGCGTTGCTGAGCAGGTTGCTCAGGACCTGCTCGATCCGCGCGACGTCGCAGCAGACGAGCGGGAGATCCGCGGGCAGGTCGACGTGCACCGCGATCCCCTTCCGGCCGGCGCCGTGCTCGTTCAGGGAGACCGCCGCCATGAGGATGCCTCGCAGGTCGGCCTCCTGCAGGCGAAGCCCGCCGTTTTCGTGCTCCAGCGTCGTGATGTCGAGCAGGTCCTCGAGCAGCTGCAGCGCGAACTCGGCGTTGTCCTGGATCTTCACGGCGTAGCGCCGCGTGTCCTCGGGCCCCACGCCGGCGCCGGCCAGCTGCATCTTCGAGAACCACTGGATCGCCGCGATCGGATTGCGCAGATCGTGCGCGGCGATGCCCATGAGCTCATGGGTCCTCTGGGTCACCTCGGCGAGGTGCTGGTTCTCGAGGTGGAGCGCGTCGGCGCTCGCCTTGAGGCTCGAGAGGAGCCGCTGGCAGCGGCTGATGCGCTCGTGCTGCGCGAACGCGTCGCTCACGACGCCGGCGAGCTCCGGCGGATCCCATGGCTTGGAGATGAACCGGTACACGCCGCCCTCGTTGATGGCCTGGATGGCGGCGCTCGTGTCCGCGTAGGCGGTCATGAGGAGGCGGACGGTCTCCGGGAATTCGGCCCTGAGCCTCGCGTAGAACTCCGTGCCCGTCGTGCCAGGCATCCGCTGGTCGCTGAGGACGACAGAAATGGGCCGCTCGCGCAAGATCGCGTGGCCCTGCTCGGCGCTCTCCGCGATGAGGACATCGTAGTCACGCCGGAGCTCGCGGCGGAGCGCCTTCAAGGTCTCGGGCTCGTCGTCGACGATGAGCAGCGCGCGCCGCTCGCCGGAGGCGCGCGTCATCGGTCGGGCTCCTTCGGCAGCGTGATCGTGAAGGTGCTGCCCTCCCCGGGGGTCGATCGGACGGTGATCGTGCCGCCGTGCCGATCGACGACGATCTTGTGCGAGATGGTCAGGCCCAGCCCCGTGCCCTGCCCGACAGGCTTGGTCGTGAAGAACGGATCGAAGATCCGGCCGAGGACATCACAGGGTATCCCGGCGCCGTTGTCCTCGAACTCCAGGACGACCCGGCGCGCTTCGTCGCGCTCGCGGATCACGATGCGACCGTTCCCCCGGCCCCGGCACTCGACCGCCTGGGCCGCGTTGATGAGCAGGTTCAGGAACACCTGGCTGAGCTCCGCCGGCTTGCAGCGCAGCTTCGGCAGCTCGGCCCACTCGACCGTCACCTGGACGCCGCCGTCCTTCAGCGCCGGGCCCGCGATCGCGAGGGTGCTCTCCAGGCACTCCTTCAGGTCACAGCGCTCCTCCTCCGCCCGGTCGATCCGCGTGAAGGTCCTGAGGTCCTCGACGATCTTCTGCACGCGCGCGAGGCCGCCCAGCGTGCCTTTCACGAGATCCCCCGTGTCCTCGCGCAGAAAGTCGGGCTCGACCTCGGCGCGGAGCGCCTCGGCGAGGCCCTTCACGTCGTCCGAGCCCGCGCTGACGGCGGCCCGCTCGAGCGCCTCGTAAGCGGCGAACAGCCGATCGAGCGACTCTGCCAGGGTGTGCACGTTGCTGCGGACGAAGGCGAGCGG
This sequence comes from Sorangium sp. So ce281, assembly GCF_051527395.1. NCBI lineage: Bacteria > Pseudomonadati > Myxococcota > Polyangiales > Polyangiaceae > Sorangium > Sorangium sp. So ce281. The sequence goes on along the minus strand of NZ_CP150322.1, from coordinate 5,328,953 downwards.
GTTGTTGATCTCGTGGGCCACGCCGGCGGCGAGCTTGCCGAGCGCGTTCATCTTCTCGGAGTGGACGAGCATCGATTGCGTGGCGCGCAGCTGCTCGAGCGACCGCTCGAGCTCCTTCTGCTCGGACACGAGCCGCCGCTGGAGGCTCGTGATCCGCGAGTTGAGCGCGGACACCTCGGCGACGACGCGCTCGAGCTCGATGACGTCGAACTCGGCGAGGAGCAGCAGGTCGTGGCCGAGCCGCCAGACCTCTCCCCGGAGGCTGTGCGCGACGGACCGGAGATCCCCGAAGTGCAGCAGGCCGCGGTAGATCGGCTCCTCGGCGCCGCGCCCGGCCGCGGCGAGCTGCGCGAAGCTCGGGCTGACGAGGCGAGCCTCGGCGCGACCCGGCCCGCCCGCCCCCCCGAGCAGCCGGCGCATGCCGTGGTTGGTGAGCCGCGGCGCGCCGTCCGGCGCGAACACGCCGATCGCGAGCGCGGTCGAGGCCATGAGGAAAGCGGCGGCGAGCTCTGCGACCGGATCGCCGAGCTCGTGTCCGGGCGGCGGGGCCACGAGCGGCGCGCCCTCGTTTTCTCCTGCGCTTTGCGTGCTGCGCGGTTCCATCGGCGTCATCGGAATCCGAGCCTCTCCCTCGCTCGCGGCGGAGGCGATCTGTCTTTGGCAGGCCGGCGCGGAGCTCGCTGTGCGAAACGCACCCCGCGGGGCCGGCGGTCGAAGGCGCGGAGCGGCGTCATGCGCTCCGCGCCGCGAGGAGCTGCTCCGCCGTGCGGACGGCCCGCTCTGCGCTCGGCGCCGAGCCGTCGGCCCCGAGCTGCCTCCAGAGGTCCTCGACGACGCGGAACGGCTGGCCGCCGACCAGGACGACGACGCCCCTGCACCGATCGTCGCCGCGCGCCGCGGTGATCACCTGGCGGACGCTCGACAGCTGATCGCTGAGCGCGGCCGAGACCGCGAGGACGTCGGCCTTCCGCTGGACGACCTCCTGGATCACGTGCTCGGCGGGCGTGCTGGCCCCGAGATAGAAGGTGTCCCACCCCGCCATTTCGAAGAAATCGGCGACGAAGCGCGCGCCGAGCTCGTGGAGGTTCCCGTCCACGGCGGTGGCCACGAGGCGACGGCCGGCGCGATCGGCGCTGACGACGAGCGGATAGAGCTGGCCGAGGATCATCTGCGTGACCGCCGTGCAGTAGTGCTCGCCGGCGATGCTGAGCTGACGGAGCTGCCAGCGCCGGCCCACCTCGTACTGGCACGGCTCCAGCACGTGAGCATAGATGTCCTTGATCGGCGCGCCAGCGTCGAGCGCCTCCCGGATGACCCGCACCGCTCGCCTCCGGTCCCGCTCGAGCAGCGCGTCGAGGTAGCTGCACGCGACGGCGCCGAGCGGCGCCTCCGGGCGGACGAAGCTGGGATTCTCGGCGCGCATCGAGGTGAGCCGCTCGAGCGCCGCCGCCAGGTACCGCCGCGGCGCCTCGGCGAGGCGCTCCGGCAGCGTGAGCTCGAGGACGTCGCCGAGCGCGCGGAGGTAGCCCACGAGCTCGGCGGGGTCGAGGCCGTGCTGCACCAGCCGCGTCTGTGCCCACTCCGCATAGGCGCTGAAGAGCTCCGGCGACCCGTGGTCGAGCGCCGCGGCGAGCTGCGCGACGTGGCGCCTGGCGTCGTCGAGGCAGAGGGCGCGCTTCGCGCCGGCGGCGAGCGCGTCCGCCGGGCGCCGCATGAAGCTGAGCGCGACGCTCATCGGCGCGACGCGCGCCGCCGAGCGCTCGACGGCCTCCGCCGCCGAGCCGGCCTCGCCGGCGGCGCACGGGGGCTCGGGGATGGCCGCCAGCGCGGCCGGCGTCACGAGGGGCGAGGCCCAGAGGCGCTCCCGGCCCGCGGCGAGCGCGTCCTGCGCCAGCGAGGAGAGCGCCGGATCGAGCTGCTCGCCGATGCTCTCGCTCAGCGCGTCGAGCGCGGCGCCGAGCGCGCGCCGGGGCACCCCGAGCGCCTCGAGGAACACCGCCGTGAACGCGCAGTACTCGCAGAGCTGCCGGGCGCCCTCCGCGCGGAGCGCCGCCGCGAGGGCGTCGATGTGCGCCGCGAGGTCCACGTGGCAGCGCGAGAGCGCCTCGCGCTCGCCGCGCGCTCCGAAGGCGCGCGGCGCGACGGACGCGGCCTCGAGGCGGGCGAGCGCGGCGTCCCTCAACGATTCACGGCGAACGACGAGCTCATCGGCCGCCCTGTCACGCTCTGTGGTCACCATGCCCGCAGTTGTGGTGACGCGCCATCGTCGCCGCACGCGCGATATCGCACGGGCCCGCCCGACGCCCCTCCGGCGGGCGGACGCCGCCGGAGCGTCGTCGCGCGCCGCGGGTCGAGGGCGAGCGGACCCGGCAGGCTTGAGCCGGCGCCGTGCTTCGAGCTACCGTCTCTCCCGCGTCTCAAGAGAGCGTCGTCGCCCGGCGCGGGAGCTGAAGAACGATGTCAATCTCGTTGGTGCGGAACGCCTACGGCAAATCGAGGGTACGGCTCGTGAAGGTCCGCCGCGCGGGCGCGCGGCACGAGCTCACCGACGTCCAGGTCGATGTCCAGCTGGAGGGCGAGTTCGACGACGCTTACACGAAGGGTGACAACAGCAAGGTGCTGCCCACGGACACGATGAAGAACACCGTGTACGCGCTCGCCAAGGGCCACCCGGTCGAGCCGATCGAGGACTTCGGCGTCCTGCTCGCCGAACACTTCCTCGGCAAGCCGCACGCCCGGCGGGCGAGGGTCGCCATCGCGGAGAACGTCTGGTCTCGCGTCGACGCGGGCGGCTCGCCGCACCCTCACGCCTTCCTCCGCGCGGCAGCGGAGCGGCGGACCGCGGAGATCTCCGCGGCTCCCGGCGCGGTCGAGATCACGTCCGGCATCGCGGATCTCCTCGTCCTCAAGACCGCCGGCTCGGCGTTCTCGGGCTTCCCGCGCGACGAGTACACGACGCTCAAGGAGACCGGGGACCGCATCCTCTCGACGCTCATGGTGGCTCGCTGGCGCGCGGCCGGCCGCGACCCGGCGCCGACGGCGACGTGGGAGCGCGCCCGCCGCGCCCTGATCGAGACGTTCGCAGAGCGACACAGCCTCTCGGTGCAGCACACCATTCATGACCTGGGGGAGGCGGTGCTCGCCGCCTGTCCTGCCATCGACGAGGTGAGCCTCTCGCTCCCCAACAAGCACTGCCTGCTCGTCGATCTCGCACCCTTCGGGCTCACCAACGACAACGAGATCTTCGTCCCGGTCGACGAGCCGCACGGGCTCATCGAGGCCACGATGAAACGAGGGAGCTGACCGCCGGGCGTGGCCGTTTTTCTCGACATTCCGACGAGGTGCCCGGTACAGTGCGGCGCATGGACCAGGTGGCCGGCCCGGACGAGCTCGAGATCGCGACGAGCTACATGAACGCGGTCCTCAACGGACCGTTCATCGCCGTGGAGTGCACGGGCGACGTCGGGGCTCTCGAGATCGCCGCGTGGAGCGCCGGGGCGGAGCGGCTGCTGGGTTATACCGGGGACGAGGTGATTGGTCGCCGCCTCGCGGACACGGCGTTAAGCAGCGCCGACGCCGACCTCTGGCGACGCCTCTGCGACGGGCAGGGCGGCGCGCAGGTCTCCGCCGAGCACCGGCGGAAGGACGGGCGGGTCGTCGCGTGTGCGTGGGTGCACGAGCCGATGCGCGGCGCCGACGGCCAGGTGGTGCGCAGGCTCTTCATCGGGCAGGACGTGACCGACCGCGGCCGCCTGGCGGACGCGTCGCGGGACGACTCGATCATCCTGCGCGCCATCCTCGATCACGTCCCGATAGCCGCGTGCAAGTACGATCGCGATGGGGTGTTCACCCATCATGACGGCAAGGGGCTCGAGAACTCGGGCGTGGAGCCCGGGGCGCTCATCGGCAAGAACGTCTTCGACCTCTACGAGTCCAACCCGGAGGCCGTGGACGGGATGCGGCGCGTGTTTGCGGGAGAGGTCGTGGACAATCAGGTCGAGGCCCACGGCATCACCTGGCGGTCCTGGCTGCTCCCCATCTTCGACGAGCGCGGCGCGCAGAACGGCGCGGTGTCCGTGACGTTCGACATCACGGACGTGAAGCGCAAGGAGGTCGAGCTCCAGGCGAGGCTCGACATGATCCAGGCCCAGCAGCAGGTGATTCGCGCGCTCTCGACGCCCATCATCGAGGTCTGGGATCGCGTGCTGACGCTCCCGATGGTCGGCGTCGTCGACAGCGTGAGGACCTCCGAGGTGATGGACAGCCTCCTCGACGCGATCTCGACCAAGGGGGCGCGCTTCGCGATCCTCGATCTGACCGGGGTCGACGCCGTCGACACGAAGACGGCGAGCTACCTCATCGAGATGGTCCGCGCGATACGGCTCCTCGGCGCGGAGGGCGTGATCACGGGTATCCGCTCGAACGTGGCGCAGACGATGATCGCGCTCGGGGTCGATCTCTCGGGGATCATCACGATGGGCAACCTCCGCGCCGGCCTCAAGCTCTGCATCCAGCGGATGAACCGCGCCGACGCCGCCGCGGCCGACGGCGCGCGGCGGGCCGAGCCACGTTGATCGGAGCGTCGAGGGCTTGATCGAGCTCGGCGCCGGACCGATCAATTGACAGGAGGCGGCGCGCCGCCTGATCGAGCTCCGAGCACCTCGACCGCGCCCTCCGACGACAGCAAGATCTGCGGGTTGGCCTGCGCCGGCGAGATCACGTTGAGCACGCCCCTCGCGCGCACGCGCAGGCCTGGTTTGATGAGCTTGTTGCGCGCGTCCACAGGGGCGCCGGGGTGCGCCGCCCAGCCCCGCGCGAGCTTGTCGCGGATCGCCTTGAAGAGCTCCGGATCGGTGAAATTGACGAGCGTATACTCGCGCTCCACGCGATCCCTGTCGACGACGCGCAGCGCCCAGATGTCGAATTTGATTTGCGGGCTCTTCGGGAAGAGCACGAGATCGCCCTCCAGCTCGATCGGATGGCCATGACCGGCCTGCACGCGCTCCAGCACCTCGATCGGCGTCGAGACGGCCGGATCGAGCCGCAGGTGGATCGGGCGATCGGGGTGCTCGGCGATCACGTAATGCAACCGGATCTTGTCATTGCGCCACAGGTCCCGGACGTGCTCCGGGCGGGTGACGAAGACCGGCACCACCTTGTCTGCGAGCTCGACCACGAGGACCTTGCCGTCGGCGTCGACGCCGTGCACACGACCCACGAGCTCGCGCCCCCCGAGGAGCGCGGCGTGCGTGGTCGTGTCGTGCGCATACGATGGCGCGTCCACGCCGGAGGAAAACCGCGTGATCACCTCGATGCGGCGCACGCGGACATGGCGCTGGGGGCCCTTCTTCTCGAGGCTGCCGAACACGCGCAGCCGGTCATGCCGCTGGAGCCCGCCGAGCTCCCGCGCGACCTCCGGCGACCCCGGGATCATCGGAAAGTCAGCGTAACGGAAGAAATCGTGCGGGAGCCGGTAGGTGAATACGAAGAGACCGGACGCAGGCGCCGCGCCGTGCATCCATCCATCGAGCCCGTGGCCGGCGAGCGCCGCGGCGATACCGGCATCATCGTCCGGGTCAACCACGGCCGACGGATCGCGCGGGGTCGGCGTCGCGTGATGGATCGGAGTGGCGCGCGCGGGCAGCGCGGCCGGAGCCCGTGTCGGCGGGGGATGGCAGCCGGACGGAACGACCAGGAGGGCGAGCAGCCAGCCGAGCACCGCGACCACGCGTTGACCCATGCGCCAGCATAGCAGGTGCGGAGTCGAACCTGCACGGAGGCCGTCGAGCGCCTGAGCGGCGCTATCGCGCGCTCCGGTCGAATCGCGCCCGCAACGCGATCCACACGAACGTTGGAGGCTCCTGTGGACGCCCTGGAGCGGCCTCTCGCGCTGGAGCTGGCCAGGGTGCCGTAGTCGGACGTCGCCACGCGCAGCGGAGACGGTTCGTCCTCGCGCATCTGGCGGATCATGGGATCGAAGACCGCGCGCAGCGCCGGCAGAGCGCTCCACGTCGGGCTGGAGCGCGAGCGCCATGGGCGTCGCAGCTCGCGCGCTTCGGCTCGCGCCCGCGTCCGATCCACCTGACCCCCGTTCACGGCGATCACGCCGCCGGCCTCGGCGAGCTCCCCCGCGGGGTGGAGATCGTGACTGGCAAGGGCGAGCTCATCCGTGCCCACCCGAGCCTGCGCGTCGTCCACGGGCACGAGGCGCCCCAGGTGATCTGCGATGTCTCCCCCGCGCCGTGACGCCGCGAGGCGCGCGGCGCGCGTGACGTCGCTGATCAAAATTGGAGAGCGTTCGGCGGTTCGTGATCAATACGCGCCGGAGCGGGAATTCTTCCAATGACTACTCGTGTGCGCGGCGTGGGTGGCCTGGAGAGGTGCGACGGAGTCGCGCTCTCGCCTCGCTATTTAGGCCGCAGTGCGCCCGGTTCTGCTGCTCTAACGCGGCGCGTACCGCGTCAAGTGACGGCCAGTCGGTCCATAATATGACGGGAGTGGAGTCTTCGGGCAGTATCAGACTTCGCCAGCGGATGGTCCGTTGTTGACCGCTGTCCGGCAATTGAACGTGGATTTCGCGCCCACGGGGCACGAGTGGGCCGACGGCGACGCGCGAGCGGCGTTCCACCGACGAATGCGACGTCGATTACAATCGGGCGCGCTCAGCGCGCCGCGAAGGCACACGTCCCCCTTACCCCCACCATGAATTCGGCTGGTTCCGGGCTCAATTGAGCCGGCGAGCGAGCTGCGAGCGCTCCGGCACGTGCAGCTTCGTGCCCCGACTCGAGCGGGCCAACCTTCCAGGGACGAGGATCAGCGCGCGCCGCAGCCACGGCGTTCGCCAGCTCGCGAGGTGCGGAACATGGTCGAGCACATACCGGCGCATCAGGTTGGCGGTCAGCAGCTTCAGCAGCAGCGCGGCATGATTGGCGTTGAAGCTCTGGCTCGGCACGCGACCGCATCCCCAGCCGTGCTTGAGATCGCCGATGAGCGGCTCGATGCCCGCGCGCAGGTCATACCGCGCCGCGACGTCTTCGGGCGCTTCGACCGGCTCGTTGGTCAAGAAGACCTGCACCGTGTAGTCGAGGCCTTCCCAGAGGTAGATCTGCTTGCCGTTGTCCCGATCGCGTGTGCGTACGGCGATCACGCGGACTCCATTCGGCCAACCGCTGCGCCGGAAGGGGACCTCGGTCACCTGCCGTCGAGGACGACCGTCGGCATCCCGGTCGACGGTACGCCATCCGGTGGCGTACGCGACCCTGCCCACCAGATCGGGGCTCATCCGCGCCTTGGTCAGGAAGAAGCATCCCTTCGCGGCGACGGCGTGCATCAAGGCGCTGCAATCCCCCGCGCCGTCGATCCGCACGTAGATGGCCGCGCTCGGCGCTGCGGCGCGCGCCCGGTCAATGCACTCCTCGACGAAGGGCACATCGACTTCGCCGAAGCTCGTGTCGCCCGGTCGCAGCTTGGCCCCGACGATGGCCTCGACCTCGGCGATGCGCGCCAGGATCGGATGATAGCTCGGCCTTCCGCGATAGCGTGGGTTCGGGCCCGGCAGTGCCCCCTCTTGCATCCCGAAGAGCGGCTCCACGGTCGTGTCGACGTCGATGTGCACGAACCGGTGCTTTCGGCGAGCAACGAGGGCGAGCCCGTGGTCGACGACCATGCTGTGCAGCGCGTCGAGCGCCTCCTCATCGAACCGGCACAGGTCCCGGTAGACGGTGTCGATGCTCGGGACGACGCCGCCTGCGAGACGCACGAAGAGCGGATCGACGGCGAGCGCCTCGAGGCCGAAGACGCGCTCCTCGCCGGCGAGCGCGCTGTCCATCAGCAGGCGCATCTGCGCAGCCATCGGGTAGATGACCGTGCGGCCGGTCTTCAGCCGGGAGAACCTGCGGCTCAGGGCCGCGTCGATGCCGAGCTCGCGGATGAAGGCGCCGAAGGGGCCAAGCCCTGCGACGCCCGTCAGGTTCTTCTCCGTGGGCTCGACGTGAATCCCGGCAGGATCTGGCCGCCGGATTCGCCCCGGGTGCCACCCGTCGCCTTTCCTCTTGAACCCGAACTCGCGTCGACGCACCTTGGAGGTGCTCGGCGTGTGCCTTCGTTTGGTCATAGCAACCCGGACGGGTCGCCACGCCGAGCCTTTCTTTCAAGGACTTCCGTTTACGACGACGGATTTCTCACGCCTCAGATCGGCTTCGTAGGCGCGAAATCCACGTTGAACGTGGGCGTCTGGCGCCGTGAATTGATGGGAGCAGCGCTTGACGTCTGGCGAGGCTTCAACGTAGGTTGTGACCGACGGTAGGAGGTCACGGTATGGCTGACTTAGGATATCGTCGCTGGCGAGCCGGTCACGCGCTCATGGCGACGCTCGCGCTGACGGCCGTTGCCGGGTGCGGTAACGGGCAGATCGGAGCGGCGGGCTCCGGCTCCGGCTCCGGCTCCGGGGAGGACGGCTCGACGTCCGGACAGGGGGATCCCCCGGTCTGCGGCGCCGAGCGGATCCTCGCGCCGCAGCGGCGTTTGACGCGATTCGAATACAACAACACGGTCCGAGATCTCCTCGGAACGTCCCTCACCCCTGCCGATCAATTCCCCCCGGATGAGATCGCCGGCGGCTTCAACAACAACGCGACGGTGCTGACGGTGTCTGCGCTGCACGCGGAGAAATACCTCCTGGCTGCCGAGGCGCTCGCGACCGAGGCCGTCGCGGGCGATCTGTCGAAGCTCGTGCCGTGTGATCCGGCCGCGGTCGAGGGGCAAGTCACCCAGGAGGAGGCGTGCGCGCGGCGATTCGTCCAGGACTTCGGCCGTCGCGCGTACCGCCGACCGCTCGAGACGTCGGACGTCGACCGGCTGATGCGCGCCTACGCCGCGGGGCGCACCGACGGGTCGTTCCGTGAGGGCATCGAGGTCGTCATCCGGGCCGCGCTGCAGTCGCCGAAATTCCTGTTCCGCCTGGAGCTGCGTCACGATCTCGATGCCTCCTCGTCGCGGGTGCGACTCGACCCGTACGAGATGGCGTCGCGCCTGTCGTACCTCGTCTGGGCGTCCGGCCCCGACGACGAGCTGCTCGATGCCGCCGAGGCGGGCCTGCTCGATACCCGCGAGCAGCTCGCCGAGCGAACCCGCCAGATGCTGGAGCACCCGCGGGCACGCCGGGCCATCACGGAGTTCTACAAGCAATGGCTCAACCTCGGGAAGCTCGGGACCATCGTCAAGGAGGAGAGCAAGTTCCCCGGGTACGACGACGAGCTCGTCGCGGGGATCAGCGCGGAGACTCCCGCGTTCGTCGAGCACGTGCTGTGGTCCGGGGACCACAAGCTCTCGAGCCTGCTCACGCTGCCCGTCGGCTTTGCCACCGAGTCCGTCGCCGAGCTCTATGGCGTGACGGTCCCGCCCGGCTCGACCACACCCCAGCTCGTGGAGCTCCCGCCGGACCAGCGCGCGGGGGTGCTCACGCAGCCCGCGTTCCTGGCCGTCCACGCGCACCCCGATCAGACCTCTCCGGTGCTGCGCGGCAAGGCCATCCGCGCGAAGTTCATGTGCCAGGACCCGCCGCCTCCTCCTAACGACGTCGACCTCACGCCGCCCACCGGCGACGAGGGCGTCACCGCTCGTCAGCGGTTCAACCAGCATGCCTCCAACGCCAGGTGCGCCGGCTGCCATCAGCTGATGGATCCGATCGGCTTCGCGTTCGAGAACTTCGATGCCGTGGGCGCGTACCGCACCGAGGAGGGGGGGCAGGTCATCGACGTCTCCGGCGAGATGGTCCTGTCCGATGACATGGACGGCTCGTTCGTCGGCGTTCGCCAGCTGGCGGAGAAGCTCGCCGGGAGCGCGCAGGTCCGCGAGTGCCTCGCGACGCAATGGTTCCGCTACACGGCGGGCCGCTTCGAGAACGTCGACGACGAGTGCTCGCTCGACGGGCTGCGCGCAGGGTTCCACGGCTCGGAGGGCGATCTCGTGGAGCTCATCGTGGCGACGACGCAGACCGACGCGTTCCTGTACCGCAGCGCGATCGCAGAGGAGGAGTGACATGAGACCGCGAATGATCTCTCGACGGCGGATGCTCCAGGGCGCGCTGGCCGCGACGGCGACGATTCCGCTGCTGAACTCCGAGCTGGCCCGCGGGCAAGAGGCCGCCGCGCCCAAGCGCTTCGTGGTGTTCTATACGCCGAACGGCACCATGGAGTCGAAATGGATGCCCACGGGGACCGAGACCAACTTCACGCTGAGCCCGCTGCTCCAGCCGCTCTCGCCGTTCAAGTCGAAGATTATCCCGCTGCGCGGGGTCAACATGAACGTCGTGGTCAACTCCAACATCGGCTCCGAGCACGCTCGGGGCATCGGGGGGCTGCTGACGGGGCGGGCGCTGCTCAAGGGCAACTTCAAGAGCTTCATGTCCACCAACGCCGGCTGGTCGTCGGGGATCTCGCTCGATCAGCACATCGCGAACAAGCTGAAGCCCCAGACGCTGTTCCGGACCCTGGAGCTCGGCGTCCAGGTCCGTGACGCGGAGGTGCGCGGTCGGCTCAGCTACGCCGGGCCGGACCAGCCCATCCCCCCCCGCGAGGACCCTTACGATACGTTCCAGCAGCTCTTCGGGGCCTCGGTGCCTGGCCAGGGCCAGGGCCAGGGCGGGTCCACCGCGCTGGATCGGCTCCGCGCGCAGCGGCGGACCGTGTTCGATCTCCTCCGCGAGGACATCGCCGACGTGCGGCCTCGCATCGGCAAGGAAGATCGCCTCAAGCTCGACTCGCACCTGCAGTCGATCCGGGACATCGAGGCGCGCCTGGCCGGCGGCGGCTCCTCGACCGGCGGGGGCGGCACCCCGACCACGAGCTGCCAGGCCCCGGCGCTGGGCGACCGCATCGACCTCTCGAAGGACGACAACATGCCCGCCATCGGCAAGCTCCAGATGGACATGATGGCCGCGGCGCTCGCGTGCGACCTCACCCGGATCGCCACGATCCAGTGGTCGTACGCCGAGAGCGAGCACCTCTACCCGTTCCTCGGTCTCACGCAGAATCACCATGCCATCTCCCACGAGTGGAACGCGGCGGGTGACGAGAAGTACATGAAGATCCACACGTGGCTCGCGGAGCAGCTCGCCTACCTGCTCGGGAAGCTCGACTCGTACGCGGAGGGGGATCGCACGCTCCTCGACAACACCGTCGTCCTGTGGGTCACCGAGATCGGCGAGTCGAGGCAGCACGCGCTCACGAACATCCCGTTCTTGCTCGCCGGCAGCGCGGGCGGGGTCTTCCGCACCGGCCGCTTCGTGGACTATCTGGCGAACGGCGGCTCTGCCCGCCAGCACAACGATCTTCTCGTCACGATCGCGAACGCGATGGGGACCGACGACAAGACCTTCGGCGACCCCCAGTACAGCACCGGCGCGCTTCCCTCGCTCACCTGAGTCCCGCCTGCCAGAGCTCGCCGCGGCCCCCGGCGCGGCCCACGCGCCGGCGGGGCCGCCGCCGATCACCAGCACGTCGGCGAAGTCGTCGAATGGCCCGCGCAGGTCGTGCGTTCTCGGCGCCCTTGGCGGCTTGGCGGTTCGCTTTCCCGGCCGACTTCCCGCAGTAGAGCTACCACCGCTGGGCCACGCAGCGCCGCCCCGCGCGGAGCGGCGGCGATCCCCGCGGCGAGGGCCTGATCGGGCCACGAGCGCGCGGCCGAGATCTCCCCCGGGACGCAGGCTGGCAGATCGCACGAGAGCGGATCAAATCACCCAGGCCGCTGCGCGCGAGAAGGACTTGACTCGTCCGGTTGAAGGCACCGAGATCTCGCTCTTTCTGGAGGGCGTCATGCGTTTCGGTTCCTTGTCTCCGGTGATGGGCCTGCTGGTCGTGGGGCTCGGCGTCGCGTCTTGCGCTTCCGGCTCGGAAGAGCTCCCTGGGCGCTCATCGGAGGGCAGCGGCGCGTCGGTCGGCGGCGGCGGGGCGCCCGGCGCGTCGGTCGGCGCGTCGTCCGGCGGCGGCGGGGCGCCCGGCGCGTCGGTCGGCGCGTCGTCCGGCGGCGGCGGGGCGCCCGGCACTTCCAGCGCTTCGGCGGGCGGGGCGCCCGGCGCCTCCGGCGCGTCGGTCGGCGCGTCGTCCGGCGGCGGCGGGGCGCCTGGCGAGGGTGGGGGACCGGAGCTGCCGCCGGCGGTCGGCCCCCTGGTCAACGGGATCCAGTGGGCCGACACCTCGGGCAAGCCCATCCAGGCGCACGGGGGAGGGGTGATCCGGGTGGGCGACCATTACTACTGGTTCGGGGAGAACCGGAACCCGGACGGGACGTTCTATGCCGTCTCCTGCTATCGCTCGACCGATCTGCGGCGCTGGGAGTTCAGGAACCATGTCCTGACGATGGACTCGGACAAGGACCTCGATCCGGCCAACATCGAGCGCCCGAAGGTGGTCTACAACGCGTCCACGGACAGATTCGTGATGTGGATGCACTGGGAAAACGGGGTGAACTACGGCGAGGCCCGCGCCGCGGTCGCGAGCTCGAGCACCGTGGACGGCGACTACACGTATCACGGCAGCTTCCGGCCGCTCGCCGGCAGCGGGGTGACCGATCACGGCAAGCCCGGGTACATGTCCCGCGACTGCGGGCTCTTCGTCGATGACGACGCCAAGGCCTATTTCATCTCCGCCACGAACGAGAACTACGATCTCAACCTCTACGAGCTGGCCCCCGACTACCTGTCCATCGCCCGCCTCTCCGCCACGCTCTTCCCCGGCGGGCACCGGGAGGCGCCGGCGCTGTTCAAGCGGAACGGCACCTATTTCCTGCTGACCTCCGGCGCCACGGGCTGGTCGCCCAACCAGGCCAAGTACGCGACGTCCCGCTCTCTCGACAGGGGCTGGTCGGCGATGACCAACGTCGGTGACGGCACGACCTACCACTCCCAGTCGACTTACGTGCTCCCGGTCCAGGGCAGCTCCGGGACGGCCTACCTGTACATGGGAGACCGGTGGGCAGGGGCCTGGAGCGGACCGGTCAACAACTCGACGTACGTCTGGCAGCCGATCTCCTTCCCGTCGGACACCACCATGAGCATGCGCTGGAACAACACGCTGACCATCGACACGTCGGCGGGCGCCGTCGCCGGCGCGACGAACAATTTCAAGCTCGTCAACAAGAAGAGCGGCAAGGTGATGGATGTCGTCGGCGCGTCGGGCGAGGACGGGGCGGACGTCGTCCAGAACGCGGACAGGGGAGGAGAGAGCCAGAAATGGAGCTTCAACTACAATGGATCGGGCTACTTCCGGCTGACCAACGTCAAGAGCGGCAAGGTGCTCGATGTCCCTGACGAGTCGACGAGCGACGGGGTCGCGCTGGTGCAATGGGAGAACCATGACGGCGACAACCAGGCGTGGCTGTTCATCGATCTGGGCGGCGGTGATTTCCAGATCAGGAACAAGAAGAGCGGCAAGCTGATCGGGGTCTACCAGGGCTCCGCCGAGGACGCCGTCGCGATCGAGCAGCGGGGGGGCGGCGGCGGCGAGGAGCAGCGATGGCAGATCGTCGTCGCCGAGTGATGGGTGGATGACGGGCGGGGCGGCCGCGAGGGCGGGGCCGCGACGCGGCCGGCGACGATGAGCGCGGCGGCCCGGCCCGATCGAGGTCGACCGGGCCGGGAGGGAGGCTCGCGGCGCGCTACGACCGCGCGCGCCGCCGCCGCCCGAGCACGAGGCCCGCGACCGCCGCCGCGAGCGCGGCGGCGCTGCCCGCGGAGCCCGCCGGGCCAGAGGCGCTGCACCCGGCCGCGGCGGGCGCGATGTTGCCGTCCGTGTCCGCGTCGGCCGACGCCGGCAGCGCGTCCGGCTCGTGCAGATCGCGAGCCCACATGGGCTCATCGAGCACCTCGTCCACGGCGAACGCGGTGGACAGCACCTCGCGCCCGCCGCCCAGGCCCTCTTCCGGCGCGAACTCCGCGCTCCCCGGCGCGGCGAGCTGCGCGACGGCGCCCTGCTCGCTCGAGACCTGGAAGATCGTATTGCCGATGGTCACATACCAGCTCCCATCGAGCCAGCGACCGTGCCCGAGCGACGAGCCGACGGCCTCGGGCGCGCCCCCCGCCCGGCCCAGATAGCGCTTGCCGCCGTTCAGGAAGAGGACCTCGCCGGCGTCGCTGATGCCGTCGTGGCCGACCCGGAGCTTCACCTGATCGAACTGGCTCGACGTCGTGAAATCGCTGATCTGATGCTGCTCGCCGTCGGGGGTCCGCAGCCAGACCTGGTTGACGGCGCCGTCGCTCTTCAGGAAGGCGGCGTGGCCCGCGTGAACCAGCAGCCCGGCCGAGGTGCCGGTGATCGAGTCGCCCAGGAACACCTCCTCTCCCTCCGCCGTGTACAGGTAGCTCGAGCTCGTCATGCCGTCCCACCACCGGCCGGCGACGTTCGTCCCGTCGGTGATCGGCCGCTGCAGGTTCCCCTCGTGATCGCCGAGGCGCACCCCGCTCGGCCCGACGATGGCGGAATCCTCGTAGGTGCCGAAATAGACGCCGCCGGAAGGCGTGATGTCGGCCTGGAACGGCGACCTGCTCCCGTCGATGCGCCAGAGGGTCCTGCTCGTCCCCGCCGACAGCGAGGTCGCGACGGCCCAGTCGTCGCTGTACGTCGTCCACACGATGTTGTCGCCGTTCACCGCGTCGAGGCGCGCCCCGCTCGTGATGGTGCGCCGGGCGCCGTCGACCCAGGCGAGGATGTGGCCCGTCGTCGACTGGTGCACGGACCCGGACGGCGTGAGCGCCCCGTAGACCTCGCTGAACGGCAGATCTCCTTGCGGGATGGTCGCGATCCAGGTCACCTGCTGCGTGGCGCGGTCGAAGATCCCGAGGCGCTGGTACAGGTCCCGGAAGAGGATCCGCGCGGCGTCGAAATCGAGGATGGTGCCGGGCGCGCGCTGGACGGCGGTGAGCCTCGGGCTCCGCTCGACGTAGATGGGGCCGATGGTCTTCGTGATGGTGGGTCCGATGTAGTCGTCCACCTCGATCGTGAGCGTGTACGTTCTACCCGACGGGATCATGCGGCCGTCGTACATCCCCTCCAGTACGTAGAGGCGCCCCGGCACAGGCTGCGGGACGGGAAACCCCGGCTCGGCGAGGAGCTCGTAGCTTCCGTTGTCGGTCTGGAACCTCGCCCGGAGGCTCTTGCACGCGTACGGCGGCGTCGGGATGCACTTCGCGGCGAAGCGCCAGCCGTCGGTGAGGGTGTCGTGCATGACCGCGTTCCATCCAAGCGTCGGCGGCGCGTACCGGTGTACGGTGCCCTGCGCGCTCGCCACCTCGCCAAGCGTGCTGTACGCGTGGACCGTCACGATGTGGGGCCCATAGGCGAGCTCGCCCGCGAGCTCGCCGAGGTCGAACGCTCCCTGGAAATGCCCCCCTTCCGTCGGCGTGAGCTCGATGGTGAGCCCTTCGAACTCCGCCTCGACATAGTAGATGTCCTCGGGGGACGACGCCGTCGCGTGCACCGGGATCGTGCTGCTCTCGATGATCTCATTGGTCGGCGCGATGAGCCCGACGGTGACGGCGGCATCGGCGGCGTGGGCCGAGAGGGACAGGGCAAAGGCAATGGCTGTGCCAATATGCTGGCGATAAGCTCTCATGGATCCTCCGTATTTTGAACGCTTCGGTGCATCCGCCGCTCCGATCATTCACTCACCGGGTAGCCGCCCCGCGAGCGGGCGTGAAGCGGAGCGACGCGCTGGCGCCCGGGCCGAGCGCTTCGCTGGCGCGACGAGCCGGCTGCTCGGGATAACAGCGCGACGAGCGCGCTGCTCGTCGGCTTCTTGCTTTACCGCGTTGGGCTGCAAAGGTGACAAGAACGCGCCGTTTTTGCTGTGTCCGCCGGCACATGCCCGCGCGTGCCGGTCTACGGCCGACCGAACGAGCGGAGCCGGAGGGAGTTGGTGAGCACCGACACGCTCGACAGCGACATCGCCGCGCTCGCGAGGACAGGCGACAGGAGCCATCCGGTGAACGGATAAAGCAGGCCCGCCGCGATCGGGATGCCGATCACGTTGTAGATGAACGCCCAGAACAGGTTCTGCCGGATCGTCCGCAGGGTGGCGCGGGCGAGCCCGAGCGCCACCGGCAGGCCCGCGATCCCGCCGCGGATCAGCGCCACGTCCGCGGAAGCGACGGCGATGTCGGTGCCGGTGCCCAGGGCGATCCCCACGTCCGCGCTGGCGAGCGCGGGCGCGTCGTTGATGCCGTCGCCGACCATGGCCACCCTGCGGCCGGCGGCCCGCTGCTCGCGGACGATCCTCGCCTTGTCCTCGGGCCTCACCTCCGCGAACACGGCGCGGATGCCGAGCTCATCGGCGACGGCGCGCGCGGCGCCCGCCCGATCGCCGGTCACCATCGCCACCTCGACGCCGAGCTCGGCCATGGCCGCGACGGCGCGGCGCGCCTCCTCGGTGGGCCGATCGGCGACCGCGACGAGGCCCGCGAGCCGCCCATCGACGGCCACGAACGACGGCGTGCGGCCCAGCGCGGCCAGGCGATCGGCCTCGGCCTCCAGCACGGCCGTGTCGACGCCCGCCCGCTTCAGCCACGCCGCGGTCCCGATGCGGACGAGGCGCCCCGAGACGCGCGCCTCGATGCCGTGGCCGATCTCCGCGCGGAACGCCGAGGCCGGCGCCATGCCGACCCCGCGGCCGCGGGCGCCCTCGACGATCGCCCGCGCGACCGGGTGCTCGCTCTCGCGCTCGGCGGCCGCCACGAGGCCGAGGAGCGCCGCCTCGCCGTGGCCCGTGAGGTCCACGACGTCGGTGAGCTCGGGCCGACCCGAGGTCAGGGTCCCGGTCTTGTCGAGCAGCACCGTGTCGACGCGGCTCGCCGCCTCGAGCGCCGCGCCGCCCTTGACGAGGACGCCGAGCTCCGCGCCGCGCCCTGTCCCGACGGCCACGGCGGCCGGCGTCGCCAGCCCGAGCGCGCACGGGCAGGCGATCACGAGCACGGCGACGAACCGCTCGACCGCCGTGGCGAGCCCGGCGCCGGTCGGGTCGATCGCGAGCCACGCGGCGAAGGCGAGCGACGCGAAGCCGAGGACGACGGGCACGAAGACGCCGCTCACCACGTCGGCGAGGCGCGCGATCGGCGCGCGCGACCCCTGCGCCTGCTCGACGGCCTCGACGATGCGCGCGAGCGCGGTGTCCGCGCCGGTCTTCGTGACGCGGAAGACGAGGGCGCCGCTCTGGTTGAGCGTCCCGCCGAGCACGGCCGAGCCCGCCGTCTTGTCGACGGGCATGCTCTCGCCGGTGAGCATCGCCTCGTCGACAGCGGACGCGCCGTCGACCACCTCGCCGTCGGTCGCGATGCGCTCGCCGGGCCGCACCCGCACGAGGTCGCCCGGGGCGAGCGAGGACGCGGGCACCTCGTCCTCGGCGTCGCCGCGGACGCGCCAGGCGGTCTTCGGCTGGAGCGCCACGAGCCCGCGCACGGCGTCGGCGAGCCGCTTCCGCGCGCGCGTCTCGAGGAGCTTGCCGAGCAGCACGAAGGTGACGATCGCGGCCGCGGCCTCGAAGTAGACGGGCGGCGCGTGGCCGTGCTCGGCGTGCGGGAAGAGGCCGGGGGCCGCGACCGCGGCGGTCGAGTAGAGCCAGGCGGCGCCGGTCCCGAGGCTCACGAGGGTGTTCATGTCCGTGGCGCGGTGCCGGAGCGCGCTCCAGGCGAGGCGAAAGAACCGGCGCCCCGGCCCGAAGACCACGATCGTCGCGAGCGCGAGCGAGAGCCAGCGCGCCGAGGCGCCTTCGAACGCCGGGATCGCGCCGTGGGACATGGCCACGGCGAGCAGCGGCGCGGTGAGGAGCGCGGCGATCGCGACGTCGCGCCGGAGCGTCCGCTGCTCCTTCTGCTCGGCCGCGTCCATGGCGGCGGCGCGCTCGGCCGCGCTCGACTGCGGGTGCTGCGGTGGGGCGTCCGCCGTCGCCGCCGGGCGCTCGGGCGCCGTGGAGGCCGCGTGGACGCCGGCGATCGGCGGGCTCGCGGGGACGCCGTCGGCCTGCGGGGCTGCGGGAAGGCCGGTGATCGGCGCGGCTTCAGGGACGCTCGCCGCCGGGGGGACCTCGGGCACCTCGTACCCCGCCTCCACGATGGCGCTGGCGAGCGCGGCCGGCGTGGTCGCCTGCGCGTCGTAGGTGATCGTCGCGCGCCGGGTCACCAGGTTCACGGCCGCATCCTGGACGCCGGGCGCGGCGCGCAGCGCCTTCTCGACGCGGCGCACGCACGCCGCGCAGGTCATGCCCTGCACCGGAAGCTCCGTCCGGGCGCCCTGCGCGGCGGGCGCGGCCTTCGCGCTGGTCGGCTGGACGGGCTGGGGAATCGTCGCCATGGCTTCTCCTTACACGAGCTCGTGGCTCGCCTCCTGTCGCCTGCGCAGACGCGCCGTCGCTCCGGTGATTTCGGTCTACCCCGGCGGGCCCGGGTGCGCTCCGGCGTCCGCCGGCGCGGAGCGGCGCCCGCGGCGCCCGCGCCCCGCCGAGCGGACGCGAGCCGCGGGAGGTGGTACGTCCGCGGGCGCGCCATGGAGCAGGTCCTTCCGATCCTCGGGGTGAGCGTGCTCGTGTTCGTGTCCACGAACATCGATGACATCCTCCTTCTCTCGGCGTTCTTCGCGCATCCCGGCTTCGCCCCTGCTCAGGTGGTGGCCGGCCAGTTCCTCGGCATCGCGGCGCTCGTGATCGCGAGCGCCGCGTGCGCGCTGCTCGCGGTCCGCGTGCCGGACGGATGGATCGGCCTGCTCGGCCTGGCTCCCCTGGCGCTCGGCCTGAGAGGCCTCTGGGCGCTCTGGCGGGGCTCCAGGGCCAGGGAAGCAGGCGTGGCGAGCGGAGCGGACGAAGCAGACGCAGCGGAGAGCGCGCGCGGGCGCCATGGCAGCAGCGCGTCGCGCTTCAAGGTGATCGCCGTGGCGAGCGTGACCCTCGCGAACGGCGGGGACAACCTCGGCGTTTATATCCCGCTGTTCTCCAGCTCCCCTGCGCACATCCCGCTTCACGCGGCCGTGTTCGCGGTCATGACCGGCGCCTGGTGCGCGCTCGGGCACCGCCTTGTCAACCACCCGATCCTGGGCGCGCGCATCCGGCGTTTCGGCCGTGCGGCGCTGCCGTTCGTCTTGATCGGCCTCGGGCTGTGGATCCTGTCCGGCGCCCTCGTGCTTGTCCGTGCGGGGTAGCCGCCCGGGGGGCGCCGTGAGCTCACCTTGGTGAGAGGCGCCAGTTCCACCCACGCGGAGTCCGGCCAGCGATCCGGAGAGAGAGAGTTCAACGCAAAGGCGCAAAGGCGCAAAATAGAATGAACTTTGTGCAGGTCTGCGTCTTTGCGCTCTTGGCGTCTTTGCGTTGAATTCTCTCTTCGCTCGCGAGACAGATCCCTGGCAGGACGGGTCCGTGGGGCCGAACCGTTGCGCCGGCTCATGGGCCCGCGGCGGCGCGCGCGAGCCGCGTCACCAGCGGCCGCGCACCACGACGCCGCCACCGGCCTGGCCCGCCGTCAGCTCCCAGCTCACCTCGGGCGACGGCTGGCGGCGCGGGGATGGCTCCAGGAGGAAGAGCAGCGCCGACGCGCCGGCGAGCGCCACGCCGGCGCCGAAGCCGACCGTGCTCACCAGCCCGAGCTGCTTCGCGCGGTTGCCAGCGTCGAGCCCGTCGGGCTTGCATCGCGCCCGGCCTGGGCTCACGTCCCTGCAGTTGTCGGCCGCGACGCCGCTCGCGTCGAGCGCCATCCACCCGGTCACCGATCCGACGATCAGCCCGGCCACGCCGAGCCCACCCGCCACATAGGTGACCACCCGCAGGCCGCTGGGCCCCTGATCCTGCGCCGGTGCTGGCGCCGGCGGTCCGGCGGGCGGCGGCTTGACGCCCGCCGGAAGCTTCACCTCGAGCACGATCGCCCTCGACTCCGACCGGCCGATCGTGAATCGCGCCTCGGTCACGGCCCCTCCCGGCGCCTGCGTCGTCACGACGTGCTCTCCGGGATCGACGGGGAGCGCGACGCCGAGCGAGGGGTGCTCCAGCGCCATGCCGTCGCACTGCACGCGCGTCCCCGCCGGCGCGCCCGGCGGCAGCGACAGCGTGAGCTGTGGCACGAGCGGCGCGAGCGCGCTGCGCTGCCCGAGCGCGATCTTGTGTCGCACCGACTGCTTGACTCGATCGGCCTCACTCATGCGATCGACCATCGCGAGATAGTCGTTGTAGCGCGCGACCGCGGTCGCGATACGCCCCCATTTGGCCTCGCACTCGGCGAGCGTGAATAGCCGCCCCGGGCGAGGATCGAGACGATGGCTTTCGGCGAGGGCAGGGCAGCCGGTCTCGTACCGGCCTGCCAGCATGTCGGCGAGCCCGCGGTCGAAGTGCGATTCCGCGACGGCGAGCGCCTGCGCGCTGGCCGGCGCCGCGACGGCGACGCCCAGCACGCCAAGGCAGATGGACCGGAACCAGGAGGAGCGCATGAGTGAGCCGCCAAATACCATCGTTCCCGCTCGCTCCTGGCAAAGAGGTGTCCGCCCTGCCATCGTGCTCAGTCCGGCTTGTACAGCAGCTCAGGGCTCGGCGCTGCGGCCGACGGGGCCGGCGCGAGCCTGCGCCGTGAGCCGCGCGCTGGCGGCGGCGGCCGCAGCGCCGCCCCCGTCGCGGGGGCGAGCGCGCGGCCGCCCTTGCCCAGCGGCACGGAGCCCGCAGGAGCGGGCGTCGCGACGCCCGGCGCCGTGGCTGTCGCCGAGGCGTCGGGGAGAGGCGGCGCCGGATGGACTTCAGGGGGCGCGGAGGCGGGCGAGCGCGCGTCCCCCGCGGTCTGCGCGGGCTCCGCGCTCGCGCCGGCGGGGAGCGCGCCGCGCCTCAGCGAGGCGAAGGCGCCAACGCCGCCGCCGAGGAGGACGAGCACCGCGACGGTGATCGCGGCTCGACTCCGTTGCTTCGTGGGGGGCAGCGCGGTCACCACGGCCGCGGTCGGGAGCTGGACGCCGCTCGGCGGCGACGATGAGCGGGAGCTCGGGGGCCCACGTCCGCTCGGCGTCTCCGCGGGGAGCAGGCGCGACGATCGCGCTGGCGCGGCGGGCAGGTCGAAGACCTCGGCGAGCGCCTCGACCGCGGCCGAAGCGGTGGCGAAGCGCGCCCCGGGGGCGCGGGCCGTCACCTTGGTGAACCACGCGTCGAAGGCGGGAGGCAGCTTCACCCCCTCGGCGTCCGCGCGCGCGGACGCGGGCTCCTGCGGGCCGTTCACGGCGAGCGCCGCGAAAGCGAGCGCATTGTCGTACTTCCGCCTGTCGTTCAGCCAGTACGCCTTGCCGACGAGGAGCGTGTACGCGATCATGCCGAGGGCGAAGATGTCGGCAGCCCGTGAGACCGACTCGCCGCTGAATTGCTCGGGCGCCATGTAGAGCGGCGTGCCGAGGATCGCGGTCGCCGCCGAGTCCGTCGCCGTCTCGACGACGAGCTTGGCAATGCCGAAGTCGAGCACCTTGATCCGCGGCGCCCCGTCGTCGGTCTCGGCCAGGAAGAGGTTCGCGGGCTTGAGGTCGCGGTGGACGACCCCGGCGGCGTGTGTCTTATCGAGGGCGATGGCGGTCTGACGCAAGAAGGCGACGGCCTCTTCCGCCGGCAGGCGCCCGGCGTGGCGGAGGCGCTCGTCGAGCAGCGTTCCGCGGAGCAGCTCCATCACGAGGAACGGCTTGCCGGTCTCGGCGTCGATCCCGGCGTCGAACACCTCCACGATGTGGTCGCTCTCGATGCGCGCGGCGACGCGCGCCTCCAGCTTGAACCGGGCCTGGAACTCGGGGTTGCCGGCGAGGTGCGAGTGCATCACCTTGAGCGCCCGCCGGCGCTCCGTCTCGATGTGCAGAACCTCGTAGACCGCGCCCATCGCGCCGCTGGCGATTCCGCGCACCACGCGGTACCTGCCAGCAAACAGCATCCCGTCGTCCAGACTCAGCGACATGGGTTCCACCAGCAGGCGAACTTATACACCAGCGTACGCGACGCCTGCACTCAGGAACCGACGGATCGAAGCGCGGTTTACAGTGTTCCGGTAAAAATCCAGGGCGATGCCCGCCCGCCCCTGATTACGATCGGTGACAGCCGTGTGACTTGATGGGAGCATCATTCCATCTCGGCGGCCAACCTGATATCCTCCGCGACCAAAACCTATCGAAATTTCACATGAAAATGAAGACGATGCTGGCTTTCGTTCGGTGCGCCGGCGGATGTGCCATGGCGCTGCTCGGGCTCGGATGTGCGCAGATCTTCGGCTTCGACAAGATCTACGAGCCCGAGGACCCGAGCTCCGGAGGCGGCGGCGCAGCGGACTCAGCGGCCGGGAGCGGTGGCGGCGCGGGGGATCCATGCGAGATCCTCGCGGTGCTGCCCGGGGAGACCCTCGCCCTGTCGATGATCGACGACATGGAAGACGGAGATACCCGGATCTCCGGAGGGAACGGGGCGAACCCTTGGGCAGGGTTCTGGTTCGAGGACAACGACGAGTCACCGGAAGGAAGGCAGGATCCCGCGAACCCGGCGGACCTCGTGAGCACCCTTGACCCTCCGCGCGGCGCCAGCACCAAGGCCGTGCACACGAGCGCCGATGACGGCTTCCTCCTCTGGGGAGCCGGCGTCGGCTTCCATCTGGACGACGAGGCCTACTACGACGCGTCCGAGTACCGTGGCCTCACGTTCTGGGCCCGCGCCGAGGAGGGCTCCACCAGGAGAATGAAAGTGATGTTCATCGATCAGCAGACCTATCACCTGGGGGGCATCTGCAACGAAGCCGAGGGGGGGTGCAACAATCACTTCCACAAGCCCGTCGTGCTGGAGAGCGACTGGAAGCACTTCAAGATTCCGGTCGAGTGCCTCAAGCAGGAGCCCTACGGTAACCAGCTGCTGGCGCCCGCCCTGGAGCGGCTCTGGGCCATCGAGTTCTTCTTCGACAAGGAGCAGGCGTTCGATATCTGGATCGACGACGTCGCCTTCTACCGATAGGCGCAGGCGTCCTTCAATCAAGGGGAGCGCCCGCTGTCCGCGATCGGCGGGCGGAGTCGCCGCGCGCTCCGCCCGATCCCGCTTCAGTCCGTGACGAGAGGTCCCACGCCGTCGGCGAACTGCCACCCGAGGCTCTCGTCGATGTGGATCTGCCAGTCGAACACCCCGCGGAGCGTCGGGTGGTTGCTCTCGACTTGATTCCACGTGGGGATCGCCTCGTCGATCGACATGTAGTTTGGCTGGTCCCAGATCCCGAACCCCACGACGACGTGCGTCGGACCGAGCAGCGAGACCCACTCGTTCACGCTGTCCACGATGTACGACTGCTGGTCCAGGCCGGGGCCATCGTAGTACTGCGGGGCCGCGTAGTCCATGGCGCCGGCGTCCACCATCTCTTTGCAAAAGTCCTTGTCGTCTTTGTTCCAGGGGGCCGGAGGCGCGGTGATGATGAAGCCGGGGAAGCGCTGCTTCAGCTCCTTGCTGATCCAGATCATCTCGGAGGTGTCGGGGGCCTGAGCGGCCTCGAAGGTGTTCCAGTCGATGCCGTCGAACCCACCCAGGCTGTCGTAGATCCCGACCACGCTCTCGACGAATGTCTCCGACTTCGCGCGCGTCGGGAAGCTCATGCCATTCTTGGCGCCGCCGACGGAGAGGATGATCTTGCGACCCTGGTTCGTCCGTGCGTACTGGATGTCGGCGTTCAGGTTCGTCGCCGCTCCCCTGCCGTCACCCGGCGGCGTCCAGTAGACGGCGCCCGTGGTGCCGGGCGCTCCGCCCACGGGCTGCGCGGCGAAGAGATAGATCAGTTTGTAATTGCTGTTGATGTCCCGGATGCGGACGGGCGCTGGCGTCCAGTTGGGGTAGTAGCCAGCGACGACCTTCGCGGGGAGCCCACCGCCCGCGCTGGGGCTGCCGCCGTCGCCGGGGCTGCCGCCGTCGCCGGGGCTGCCGCCATCGCCGGGGCTGCCGCCATCGCCGGGGCTGCCGCTGCAGCCGGAGTACGGCTCCCAGAAGTACGTGCTGACCGTCGGGATGAGGCCGGGATTGTCGTACTCGGCGATGTAGGCTGACCCCTGGTAATTCACGATTTCCCCCGCGTAATACCACTGACCCTCCTGCCATTGCGGATAGCCGCACGAGCCCTCGGTGGGCTCGGTGGGCTCGCTGGGCTCGCTGGGCTCGCTGGGCTCGGTGGGCTCGGTGGGCTCGCTGGGCTCGCTGGGCTCGGTGCTGCCGCTGCAGTCGGAGTACGGCTCCCAGAAGTACGTGCTGACCGTCGGGATGTAGCCGGGATTGTCGTACTTGGCGATGTAGGCCGACCCCTGGTAATTCACGATTTCCCCCGCGTAATACAACTGACCCTCCTGCCACTCCGGAAAGTCTGCGCACACGGAAGATCCGTTCTGAGCCGCGTCGAGATCGGCCTCCGGCGATGCGGAAGCAAGGCATCCGAGCCCGCTCATGGTGATGGCGACGAGGAGAAGCGACAGCTCAGGAGCAATGGCAGTAGTACGGAAAGACATGGTAACCTTCCTTTGATTAGAGACGAACGAGCGCCGACGGTTGCCTCGCCCGACGCAGCATTCGCCATGCTGCACTCCGGCGCCGCGGGGCCGTGACTCACCGCTGGGGCTCGACCGCGATCACCCTCTGTGGAGGAGGCCCATCGTGGTGCCGAGCGAGGCCAGGTCGTCGTAGCTCGCTGCTGCAGGCCGGAAGAGCAAACGACGTACCAGCCGTGGCGATGGCCCCGGCGATCGGCGCACGGAGCCGCGGCAGCCCATCCAGAGCTCTTTCTGGAGCCGACCTAGGGCCGACGCGCCGCGATCGCGCCCGGCGAGCCGGGCGAGCCGGGCGAGCGCGGGGGGTGATCGGAGAGATCGCGGCGCGATCGCCGCGATCGCGGGCGAGGGAATTCTCGGATCGCCCCCGGCGATCCGGAGCTCTCGGGCCGCCCGGAGCTCATCCGCGACCTGCCGCGCGCCTGTCGCCAGCTGTACGCCGGCGCCGCAGGACGTCAGGTGGATCGCCGGGCGCGCAGGATCTGGAAGTACCGCCGCGCGATGCCCGACGCGGCCGCCGCGCTCCGGACGTTGCCCCCGTGCTGGGCGAGGACGCGCTGCACGTAGCGCCGCTCGAAGTGCTCGACGACCCGCTCCCGCGCGCGCGGGAGCGGCAGGTTGAGCGCGAGGATCTCCTCGATGACGTCGCCGGATGTCCCGGGCTCTGTGCCTCCGCTCGCGCCTCCTGGTGTGGAGGCCGGGGCCGGCGCGTCCGGGGAGGCCAGTCCGGCCCGGGTGATCTCGATCGGCGCGGTCTCTCCGAGCGCCACGCGCCGCGCAACGGCGTTGTGGAGCTCGCGCACGTTGCCTGGCCAGTCGTAGTCTTCCAGCCGCTCGCCGAACCCCTGTGGGAAGTGCGCGCCGCGGCCCGCGAGCTGCCGGAAGAAGTGGTGCGCGAGCACCGTGACGTCGCCCCGCCGCTTGCGCAGCGGCGGCAGCTCGATCCGGGCCACCGCGAGCCGGAAAAACAGATCGTCCCGGAACCGACCCGCCTGGATCTCCCGCTCGAGATCGCGCCGCGTCGCCGCGAGCACCCGGATGTCCACGCGGATCCAGCGGTTCGAGCCGACGCGCTGCACCTCCGATCGCTGGATCGCGCGCAGCAGCTTGGCCTGCAGGCTGAGGTCGAGATCGCCGATCTCGTCGAGCAGCAGCGTGCCGCCGTGCGCCTCCTCGAAGACGCCGCGGCGTACCTCGTTCGCGCCGGTGAAGGCGCCGCGTTCGTGCCCGAAGAGCGCCGACTCCACGAGCGTCGGCGGCACCGCGGTGCAGTCGAAGACCACGAACGGCCCGGCCGCCCGCGGCCCCTGCTCGTGGAGCGCCTCCGCGAGCACCTCCTTGCCGGTCCCCGTCTCACCCTCGATGACGACGGGGACGCTCGATGCCGCGAGGCGCTCGCACAGCGGATAGAGCCGCCGCATCTCCTCGCTGGCGCCGAGGAGCCTGCCGAACTGCACGGCGGGCGACAGCTCGGCCGCCTGCGTGACGCCGAGCGCCTCGACGCGGAGCACCGTCTCGCCGATCCGGACGAGCTCGGTGCCCTGGAGGTACGCGTCGCCGACGCGGATCCCCTGGACGAAGGTGCCGTTCGTCGAGCCGAGGTCGGTGACGCGGAGCCGGGCGCCGGCGAGCTCGAAGGCGGCGTGGCGGCGCGAGACGAGCCGGTCGGTGAGGGGGATGTCACAGGCGGGGCTGGTGCCGGCGAGCACGCGCGAGGGCAGCCCCGGCGCCACCGTGAACCGGCGGCCCTCGTCCGGGCCCGCCATGACGGAGAGGGCGAAGCT
Source organism: Sorangium sp. So ce281 (assembly GCF_051527395.1). Lineage (NCBI taxonomy): Bacteria > Pseudomonadati > Myxococcota > Polyangiales > Polyangiaceae > Sorangium > Sorangium sp. So ce281. The sequence goes on along the minus strand of NZ_CP150322.1, from coordinate 5,302,636 downwards.
CTCGGCCGCGGCCGCAGCGGGGCGCACCGGCCCGGGCAGGAGTTCGGTGGAGGCGGCATCGTCGTCGCTCAACGGAGGCATGCTGCCATCTCAGCAGGCCTCCGCGCCGACGTCACGTGAGGCCCATCGCACCCAAAGGATCGCCGGGATCGCCCTCGTACGCACTCCCGGTAATGATCCGTTGAACCTATCGCTTCGAAGCCCAATTCGGCGCTGCTCAGCGCTGGCACGCGCCGTGCTTAAACTTGAAGCCGGTCGTCGTGCCTAGACCGGGCGACGGCGTACAACCACAGCGGGCGCCGCTCGACACGAGGCTCGGAGTCGACCGCGGCCCGGTGACGTCGCGCGACGCGGGCGTGAAAGGAGCACGATTGACAATCATGAACTCGATCTATCTACATGCTGTCGAGCGGATGAGACGGACGAGCCGGCGCACACGTGTGACGTTCCTCGAAAGGATGGCCGATCTCCTGCGGGCTCGTGCCCTCCGCTTCGCGTGCTTGAGCATCTTCGTCGCGCTCTCGACCTGCGATCACTCGAGCGATAGTTTCGCCGGAACGACCGACTTTACCGTTCAATACAGCAACTATGACGCCGCCGCGCCGAACGACACCATCGTCGAGGCAGGGATAAAAATTCGCAACAACACCGCTGCCTCGATACCGCTGAGCAGCATCGTCATACGCTACTGGTTCACGAAGAACGGCGCGACGACGGTGACCCCGGCGTGCTGGTGGTGGAGCCCGGGCTGCAGCCGAATCACGCTGACGACCGGGACAGTGTCCTCTACGGGCGCCGATCGTTACGTGCAGATCGGCTTCACCAGCGCCGCCGGAAGCTTGGCTGCGGGGGCGACGACCCAGCCGATCGACCTCGGGATCGAGTTCGACACGAACGTCGTCGAGACCGACGATTACTCGTACGGAAACCAGACAACATTCTCCAACTTCAGCCGCATCACCGTGCACGACGCCGGCTCCGCGCCCACGGGCGGCCTGCGCAGCGGTACGCCGCCGAGCGGCAGTGTGTCGCCGCCGCCGGCGCCGATCTCCCTGACGGCTACGGCGTCGAGCGCAAGCGCGATCTCGCTGAGCTGGGCGGCGAGCAGCGGTGCGACGAGCTATGACGTCTACCGATCGACCACGTCGGGTTTCACGCCTGGCGCGGGGAACCACATCGCCAGCGGCGTGACCTCGACCAGCTATGACAGCACCGGCCTGGCTGCGTCGACCACCTACCATTACAAGGTCACGGCGCTGAATGCGGGCGGCGCGTCTGCCGCCTCCAGTCAGGCGAGCGCGACGACCCGGGCCGGCGGCGCGATCACGGCCGAGTTCTTCGACGATTTCAGCTACAACGGGACCAGCGACGCCAACTTCAGGAGCTGGTGGTCGCTCCGGAGCTGGTCGGGGGCGCCAGGGGTGAGCGGCGCGGCGTGGCTGGAGTCCAACGTTTCGCTGGTCGCTGACCCGCAGAGCTCCACGAACAAGCTGATGCGTCTCAAGGCGAGCACGAGCGGCACCGGGGCGACCACCTCGCAGGCCGAGGTGATCACCAACGCCCAGAAGTTCCGCTTCGGCACCTACGCTGCCAGGGTCAAGTTCAACGACACCCCGCTGTCCGGCACGCGCTTTTACGCCGACAAGCCCGTCGAGACCTTCTTCACCTTGACCGAGTGGGCCGCCGGCGACCCGGACTACTCGGAGCAGGATTTCGAGTACATGCCCAACGGCGGTTGGGGCCAGGGCAACACGAGCACGATGTGGCTGACTTCGTGGGAGACGTCGGACGTGAACGTCTCGAACATGGTCTCCGCGAACTTCAGCGGTTTTCACACGCTCGTGCTCCAGGTTACCAGCACGTCCATCAGCTATTACATCGACGGGGTGCATCGCGCGACGCACGGTTCCATGTACGTTCCAGAGGTGGATCAGTTCATCTTCTTCAACCTCTGGTACGATGAGCTCGACGCGGCAAAGGGCAGCTCGCGGACATACCACGAGGATGTCGACTGGGTCTACTTCGCCGAGGACGCGCTCCTGTCGTCCGCCGAGGTCGACGCGAAGGTGGCTAACTTCCGCTCTTCGTCGATTTTCCGTCGAGACACGGTGCCTTAGGCCGGAGAGCACGTTGTTCGGATAGAGGCCCACCTCGGCGTTCTCGGTGCTCGGCGTACAGGCGTCTCAGGACCGTGGTTGTCTCACGTGGATGGCCGAACGGGTTCTGCGGATCGCGGGAGGGCCTGTCGCGCCGGCGCTCGTCACCGCGCCGGTGAGCCTGTCGAGCAGCCCATGGAACGGGATGTTTGCGCGGGTCTGGAAACTTCTGCCCGATGCGGCGAGCCGACGACGAGCTCTCCTTCCAGCGGTTCGCCTCCCTTGATCCCCGTGTGCAACCCCTGGCATGCTGCGACCATGAAGGTCCTCGCTCCGTCCCGTTGGTCGTTGGGTACCCTCGCCGCTTGCCTCGCTGCCGCGGCTTTCACGGGCTGTTCCGGCTCCGGGGAAGGGAAGGACGACGGTGGGAGCGGCGGATCGAACGCGGGATCCACCGGCGCGAGCGGAGGCGGTGGTCAACCGGGCGCCGGGGGCGCGGGCGCTACCTCCGGAGGCGTCACGGGGAGCGGCGGCGCGAGCAGCAGCAGCAGCAGCAGCGGGCTCCCTGGTGCGGGCGGAGCGACGGGTGGAGGTGGCTCCCCCGGCGAAGGCGGCGGGTCCACCGGCGAAGGCGGGTCCACGGGCAGCGGCGCGAACACCTGCCCGCCGGCGACACCCCTGACCGGAGGCAGGGAGTATTGCTCGAACAGCAAAGGCAATGCGGGCAATGGGTACGGTTATGAGCTCTGGGCGGAGGGAAGCGGGACGGGCTGCATGACCGTGCACGGCGTCGACGCCGCGTTCAGCGCGGAATGGAACAACGTCGAGGATTTCCTTGCGCGCGTCGGGCTCGACTTCAACCAGACCCGGAAGCATGCCCAGATCGGCACCTTCTCGGCGGAGTTCGCGCATACCAAGACGGAAGAGGACGGCGGCTTGACGTACATCGGCATCTACGGCTGGACGGTCAACCCGCTGCGCGAGTTCTACATCCTCGACGACTGGGGGAGCGTAAAGCCGGCAGGGTTCTCTTCCGACGGGACGCCGCGGGACGAGGTCGGCACGCTCACCGCCGACGGCGAGACCTACGACGTGTGGAAGAAGACCCGCGTGAACAAGCCGGCCATCACGGGTTCAAGCGAGACGTTCGACCAGTATTTCAGCATCCGGCGGACGGCTCGCACGTGCGGCACCATCTCCGTTTCCGAGCACTTCACCAAGTGGGAAGCGCTCGGCCTTCCCCTGGGGAACCTGCACGAGGTCAAGCTGCTGGTCGAGTCCCAGAACAACAGCGGGACGGTCAAGTTCACGATGGCGAAGGTCGTCGTGAAGTGAGCGGCGGCGTCCAGGCACCTCGAGCTCGGCATGGCCAGCGCGAGCCTGCGCCTCCTGGCGTCGTGGCGGGCTCTCTGACCTGCTGGTTCAGGCCGGCTCCGCCTCGAGGTCCTGCGTGACGGTGACGCCCGCGGCCCGGTAGGGCGCGAGCGCCTCCTTCGACACGCCGCGCTCGGTGAAGAGCCATGTGAGCTCGCTCAGCGGCGCGACCACGTACGGCGACACGGTGCCTAGCTTGTCCGCGGTCACCAGCGCGACGACCTCGGCCGAGGCCTCCACCATCGCCCGCTTCACGTACGACTCGTCCAGATCCAGCGTGGTGACGCCGAACGTGGGATCGAGCGTGCACACCCCCAGGTAGCAGAGGTCCGCCCGGATCTGGCGCACCCCCGCGATGGTCACCCCGTCGGCGGCGGCCAGCGGATCCTTGCGCATGCGCCCGCCCAGCAGGACCACCTCCACCCGCGGGTGCTCCGAGAGCGCGATGGCGACGGGAGGGCTGTTGGTCACGACCGTCGCCTCGAGATCGCGCGGGAGGTGGCGCGCCACAGCCACGTTGGTCGTTCCGCTGTCGATGAACACGACCTGACCCCGCTTGATCAACGTCGCCGCGGCCCGCGCGAGCTCTTCCTTGGCCTTCGGCCGCTGCCGCTCGCGCGCAGGGAAGCTCGGGTTCACCCGCGAGACCGGCAGGCCCCCGCCGTGAACCCGCTGCAGGAGCCCCTCGTTCGCCATCTCGCGCAGATCGCGCCGGATCGTGTCCTCCGAGACCCCGAAGGCACGGCTCAGCTCTGCCGCCACCACCTTCCCATCACGTTCCAGTGTTGCGAGAATATGCTGGCGTCGCTCGGCCACCATCAGGCCGGAGATGTCTGCGTTGTTTTGCACGATTGTTCCTGTTTGTGCACGAAGTTGCTTGCTCCGGTCCGATCCGGCCCCAAGATCTTTCCCTGATGTTCACGAAAATGCACGAACCTTCCGGGGAGCCTCCAACGCTCACCGCCGTCCTCCGGACGGCCTTCCCCGGGCCGCGGCTGTGCGCCAGCGGCTCGCCTGCTGGTCTTGCGCGGGGGGTGCCGTGATGGGCGCCCCCCTCTCGCCCGTCGACGACGTCGCGCGCGCTCGGCGCGCCGTCTCGGTCATGTTCGTGGCGAACGGCATCGCCTTCGCGTCCTGGGCCGCGCGTGTCCCTGCGGTCCGCGAGCGGCTCGGGCTGCGCGACGGCCTGCTCGGCCTCGCCCTCCTCGGCCTCGCCTGCGGGGCGATGCTCGCCTTCCGCGCCGCCGGGCCGCTCGTCGCCCGCTTCGGGAGCCGGCGCGTCACCCGGGTCTCGGCCCTGCTCCTGTGCGCGGCGCTGCCCCTGCCCGCGCTCGCGCCGTCCTTCGCCGCGCTCGTGGCGGCCCTCCTGCTGCTCGGCGTGTGCAACGGCCTCATGGACGTCGCGATGAACGCGCAGGCCGTCGAGGTCGAGCGGCGCGCCGGTCGGCCCATCCTCGCCTCGGTGCACGGCATGTTCAGCCTCGGCGGGCTGATCGGGGCGGCCCTTGGCGCGCTCGCGGCCGGCCGGGCGCTGTCACCCGCGGCGCACCTCGTCGCCGTCGCCGCCGTCCTCGCCGCGGCCGTCGCGCGCGAGGGCAGGGCGCTCTCGGCCGACGCGCGCCCCGAGCCCGCGACCGCGGCCGGCCCTGGGACCGCACGCTCGACAGGGCTCCTCCTGCTCGGCCTCGTCGCGTTCTGCTCGTCCGTGGGTGAGGGCGCGATGGCCAACTGGTCGGCCGTCTACCTCCGCGACGAGCTCCACACCACCGCGGCCGTGGCGGCGACCGGCTACGCCGTGTTCTCGCTGGCGATGCTCCTCGGGCGGTTCTCCGGGGACGGGCTGACGCAGCGGTTCGGCGCCGATCGGGTCGTGCGCGCGGCCGGGGTCGTGGTCGCGGGCGGGCTCGGTGCGGCGCTGCTCGCAAACGCCCCCATCGCCATGCTGCTGGGGTTCGGGTGCGTGGGCGCCGGCCTGTCCGTCGTGGTGCCGCTGGTCTTCCGCGCCGGGGCGAGCGCCCCCGGCGTCGCGCCCGGCAAGGCGCTGGCGACGCTCGCCACCCTGTCGTACGGCGGCTTTCTCGTCGGCCCGCCGGTGATCGGCCTCGTCGCCGATCGCCTCACCCTGCGCGCGGGCCTCGTCCTCGTCGTGGCGCTGGCCTTCGTGATCGTCGCTCTGGCCCCGGCGGTCGCCCGCGCGCCTGCGGCCCGCGCGCCTGCCGCGCGCCCGCCCGCGCGCGATCAGAGGGCGAGGGCAGCTGCGGCGGGAGGTGAGGGGACTCTTCGGTACCGAACGACGCCGCCGAGCGATGCATCAACCCGGGTCGGGGCGCAATGCGTCGACCCGGGTCGGGTAGAGCAGGTCGCACCGCAGGCGCTCACGGTAGGCGCCCAGGCGACCCGTTGACGGAGGGCTTCGTCGGCCGTCGTGTGGAGTCTACTGAATGCACATGATGTCGGCCGTCTTGCCGTTGCTCACTGTCACCTTCCACCAGGTGGAGCCGGGGTCATAGGTGACGAAGACGCCGTCGGTCCAGGAGTTGGCCTGGAAGCGTCCGCCGACGCCCGTGAGGAAGCATTGCGTGCCGAGGGGGGTCGTGCCGTTGTCGATTGCCTGGACCAGGTTGTGCGTGGCCGAGCCGGAGCTCGGCGCAATATATGTCCAGACCCCGATGCCGGTACCGCTGCTAGCGTCCACGCACATGCCCCAGCCCTCGGCGTTCCCGGTGCCGCCGATGTACCAGTTGGTGCCGTCGTTCCAGACCAACACGCTGTCGCCGGCAGCCTGCCATTCGTTGTCCCCGGATTCCGGATCGTTCGTCACGCGCATCAGGCCACACCGCCGGTTGGCAGTGACCGGCGCCAGGACCTTCGCCGCCTGTCCGGAACTCCACTTGACGGCCGTCGTCCTGTTCGCGATGCTGGGAACGCAGAGGATGGTCGTCTTGACCTTGACGTCCATGTCGTCGCCGCTCGTATCCAAAATCCAGCCGTCGCCGTAGCCGTGCCAGACCCCCGCCTGGGAGGCGTAGATGGAGGGGCCGTTGGCACTGAGGTCACCGGCGACCCCGGAGAGGAAGCAGGTCATCTCGGCTTTCGAACCGACGCTCCATGCCGGCGTAAAGTCGTTGTCCGTCGCCCGCGACCAACCCCAGTAGCCGGTGAATGCCTGCTCGGCCGTGCCGACCAGCTCGTCGTCCGCCTGTTCACCCGTGGCCGCAACGCAGCCGATTCCCATGAGCAGGACAGGGAGCATGCACGCGAGCTTCCAGAGTTTGTTCGATACGTTCTTCATATGGTTTCCATCGATAGGGCTCGTCCACCTTTGACGGTGCTTCAAAATTGATCCATGCAGCGGCGCTTTCGTGGTCCGCGCCCGAGCGCGCAGTGAACTTCGCTCGAACCGTGGGTCACGGTCCCGCCACGCGTGGATCAGGTGAAGAGCATCGCTGAAGGGACAAGGCAACAGGCGCGCCAGCTCTGGCGTCCCGGGGCGCTCGCATGCGCAGCAGCGGCAAACTTGGCTCACCGTAGCGCCAGAGCGCCGCAACTACGGCGGATGCAGAGCGAGAGGGCTGCTGCGCCACGCGTCGCCAGGCGGAGTTGTGTCGAATTTTCTGCTGGAACTGCAGTGTATGTCACGGGGCGCCCGTGACATGTCACGGGGCATGTCACGTGACATGTCACGGCGAAGCCGGCGGCGATCCAATCCAGATCAGGTGAGCGGCAGTCGTTCCTGGGGAGCCGACCGAGCTACTCGCGCAAGATCCGGAAGCTGCTCCTCGCGGCGCTGGTCGCCAACGCCGCCGCGGCCATGTTGCCGGGCTTCGGGTGCGTGGGCGCCGGCCTGTCCTTCGTGGTGCCGCTGGCCTTCCGCGCCGGGGCGGCCAGCAGCGTCGCCGGACAGCGGCGCGAGGGCTCAGCGCTTGCGCCACACGGTCGCCAGCCAGGGCTGCTGCTCGCGCGGCCGGCCCGCCGGTCGATAGTAGTGCTCGATCTCCTCGAACCCGGCGGCGGTCACGAGCTCCCGCCACCGCTCGAGCGACCAGTAACAACCGTACCGGTCGCCCGACCACCCCTCTCGATCGTCGCCGCGCGGGTTCGAGCTGAAGAGGACGCCGCGCGGGCGGAGCGCGGCGTGGAGCTCGCGGAGCACGCGCGGCAGCTCCTTGCTCGGCACGTGGAACAGCGACGCGTTGGCGAATATCCCGTCGAAGCGCCCGGCCTCGAGGTCGAGGCGCAGGAAGTCCTGGTGGAGCACCTCGCAGCCCGCGTGTCGCCGCGCCATGTCGACGAACCGCGCGGACCCGTCGAGCCCGACCGGGGTGTGCCCCGCGGCGCGGAACGCCGCGAGATCGCGCCCGGGGCCACAGCCGAGATCGAGGATCGTGAACGGGCCTGCCCCCTCCAGGGCCGCGAGCAGCGCGGCGCGGTTCTGCGAGACGTCGTGATCGCGCGTGCCCTCCCAGAACGACAGGGCGTGATCGTCGTAGTGAGCCAGGGTCCTCTCGGTGAGCGCGGAGTGCCGGGGGGCGCTGTCGTCGTGCATGGCGGCAGTGTGGGCCGGGAGCGCTCCGCCGAAAAGGATCGCGAGGCGCCCGTGGCGCGGCCGCCGCCCGGCCCGCCTGCGCCCGCTCGGCGCTATCCCTCCGCGCGGCGCGCGCCTACCCTGAGGCCGGCGCATGAACGGACCCACCCGATCGACCCCTCCTCCGTACCGCGTGTCGATGCCGTTCCGCGCGCTCAACGCGGTCGGGGCGCGGATGGGGCGCTCGGCGCTGCGTGCGCTCGCCCCCCTGGACGTCGATGTCCTGTCCGAGCGCGCCCGGCGACGCACGGGCCTGACCGATCCCGGCGAGGGCTGGTTCTGGGAGGGGCTGCGGGTCCTCTCCGCCTCGCTCGAGGACGAGGCCGAGCTGGCCCTGCTCGGGCGGCTCGGCTTCGGCGAGGAGATCGAGCGGCAGATCGCGAATCGCCTGCTGCTGCGCGAGGACCTGCGGCGCGAGCCGCGGATCGCCGAGCAGCGCACGCCGCACCCGGTCTTCATCGTCGGCTATCCGCGGACCGGCACGACGCTGCTGCACAACCTGATGACGCTGCACCCGGACGCGCACGCGCCGCGCTTCTGGCGGCTCCAGGCGCCGTCGCCGCCGGTCCGACCCGAGGACGAGGCCCGCGACCCCCGGCGCGCGGCGGCGAGGCGCCGCGTCCGCCTCGCGCACGCCGTCTGTCCGGTCTTTGCCACCATCCACGAGCTCTCCGCGGACGGCCCGGAAGAGTGCGTGTTCCTGATGCAGAACACCCTTCTCCCCTGTGTCCGCGCCGAGACGCCGTTGTACCTGAGGTGGGCGCTCGCGCAGGACCTCGTCCCGGACTACCAGCATCACCGCCGCCAGCTGCAGGTCTTGCAATGGGGGCGCCCCGAGGGGCGCTGGGTGCTCAAGTCCCCCTTCCACCTGCCGGGGATCGCCGCGCTCCTGCAGGTGTATCCGGACGCGTGCATCGTGATGACGCACCGCGATCCGCTCCGGGTCGTCCCGTCGTTCTGCAGCCTCGTCGCGGCCGCGCGCGCGATGCACCAGCGGCGGGTCGATCCGCGCGCGGTCGGCCCGGGGGCGCTCGAGCTGCTCGGCGCCATGATGGACCGCTTCCTCGAGGCCCGCGCGCGGCTCGACCCGGCGCGGTTCCTCGACGCGAGCTACGAGGAGCTGACCGCGGATCCCGCCGGGCTGGTGCGGCGCATCCACGAGCGCTTCGGCCTCGGGTTCGACGGCGCCGTCGCCGCGCGGATCGAGGGGTGGATGCGCGAGCACCCGCAGCACCGGTGCGGGGTCCATCGCTACGCCCTCGACGAGTTCGGGCTCACCGAGCGGGAGGTGCTGGACCGGTTCGGCGGCTACCTGGAGCGGTTCGGCGAGCTCGCCGCGGGGAAGCGAGGGCGGAGCTGAGCCGGAGAGCGGGAGCGCCGTATTCCGGGCTCAGGCGGCGTCCAGCCAGGCCTCGAGCTCGGCGGCGAACGCCGCCGGCGCGTCGAGCATCAGCCAGTGGCTGGTCTCCGGCAGCACGACCGCCGTGAGCGCGGGCCTCAGCGCGTGCAGGCTTTGCGGCCATGCGTTCGAGGGGGCGACGATGGCGTGGGCGCGGGCGCCCGGGGCGGCGAGGTAGCGGTCGAGCGCGTTCACCGCCTCGAACTCCAGCAAATGCCGCGACATGCCGAGCATCGGGTCGTGCGGCGTGGCGGCGACGCGCGCCAGCACCGCCTCCCGGGTGGCGGGCCTGCTGCCCGAGAGCGCCTCGTTGAAGGTGGCAACGGCGGTGTCACGCCAGCCGTCCGCCGCGAGGGCGGCGAGGTAGGGCGGGAAGTGCTGCGCCTGGACCTCCGCCGGGATCTGCGTGAAATCCCGGGGCGGGTCTGCGAGCAGGAGGCGCGCGACCCGCTCCGGATGGGCGGCCGCGGCGGCGAGCGCCACGAGCGCGCCATAGCTGTGGCCGACGAGCGCCACGCGGGGGAGCGCCAGGGCGTCGAGGACCGCGAGCACGTCGGCCGCGCACGCGGAGGGAGCGTAGTCCGCGTCGGGCGGGGCCTCCGACGCGCCGTGCCCCCGGAGGTCGAGGGCCACCGCGCGCCGCCGGCCGGAGACGTGCGCGAGCGTCGCCTCCCAGAAGCCGGCGTGGCCGACCATGCCGTGCACGAGCACGACCGGCGGCGCCTCGCTCGAGGGACCCGCGCCCGCGGCGGTAGGAGCACCTGTGGCCGGATGATCGACGATGTGGAGCGCGCCCGCAGGGCCCGCGACGGTCAGGGAAGGCATGGGCGTCTGCTACCTCGGTGTGTGGGGCCGCGTGAAGGGGCCGTGCTGCGCTGCGAGGGTGGAGCCTAGGCGAGGCGCTCGTTCGAAGCAAAGGTGCTCTCCCAGGAGCGCGTCGCCGTGGGGTACACGCAGGTCGATGTCCTCGGAGCCGAGGAGAGCCGGTCGCCGAGCCGATACGGCCCCTTCAGGAGCACGGGGTCGAGGTGAACGACATGCCTGTTGACGATCGGGCTCCCGCAGCGCGCCCTCTCGCTCTTTTTCGCGAGACCCCGAGTTGGCCCGTCGTCCGCTCCCCGGCACCAGGGGAGGGCTCGAGTTCGTCCCAGGTCGCACGCGATGGACACCCTCCCTGGGGCCGGGCGGCTCGGCGGCGTCCCAACCACCCAGACGCGAGCCTGCCTGTACAGCGGCGGGCCGCTACGCCTCGGCGCGGTGCAGCTTCTGAACGAACGCCGCGAGCCCCGGCGGCGACGACGTGAAGTGGATGCGCACGACGTCGTCGGCGCGCGCGTCGAGCTCGATCACCTTCGCGTGCAGCTCGCCGCCGAGCTGCTCGGCGAGCGCGCCGGACGGGTGGATCTGGAGGTTCGTGAAGGGCGCGGGCCGGGGATGCAGCCGTAGCACGGCGCCGAAGGGCGAGAGCCCGAGGATGAAGGCGGACTGCGGCTCGCCCTCCACCCGCTTGCCCGCGAGGCGCGCGCACACGACCGGCAGCGGCGACGACAGCGAGAGGATCTCGACCCGCCGCTCGGGCAGGTAGAGACGCTCGGGGTTGTCGAGACCCAGGACCTCGTGGACCAGCACGCGGTTCGAGAACCCCTTGACGGCCAGCGCGTGGCTCTGGCCGAGCAGGAGGCCCGCGCCGGCGGCGCGGCGCGTGGTGTCCGCGATCAGGATCTGGCGGCCCACCGTGCACGACTCGATGCGGGACGTCAGGTTCACCTGCGCGCCGACGACGCCGTATTTCGTGCGCGCCTCGGAGCCGATGTTGCCGACGACGACCGGGCCCGTGTTGAGCGCGACGCCCATCTGCAGCGTCGGCAGCCCCTCGGCGCTGTTCTTCTCGTTCACCGCGTCCATCGCCATCTGCATCTCGAGCGCGCAGGCGACCGCGCGGCGGGTGTCGTCGCCCGCCGGGAACGGGGCGCCGAAGAGCGCGAGGATCGCGTCGCCGATGAACTCGATGATCGTGCCGCCGCGCGCGACGATGATGCGCGCCATCTCGCCGAGGTAGCCGTTCAGGAGCCGCATGACGACGTCGGGCGGCATGTTCTCGGTCATCGTCGTGAAGCTTCGGAGGTCCGTCATCATGATGGTCACTTCGCGCTCCTCGCCGCCGAGCAGCTGGGCCTCGGGCGAGGAGAGCAGGCGGTTCACCACGTCGTCGCTCAGGTAGCGGCCGAACGTCTTGCGGATGAACTCGCTCTTGACCGACAGCTCCGCCGCGAGCTGCGAGAGCTGCTCGCGCGAGCGCTTCAGCGTGAGCTGCGTGTCGAGCCGCCCGAGCAGGATGTCGAAGTCGATCGGCTTCGTCACATGGTCGTTGGCGCCGAGCTTGAGCGACTCGACGACGTCCTCGCTCGCGCCGCGCGTCGTCACCATGATCACGGGGAGCTCGGCCTGCGACCGGCTCTGGCGCAGCGCGGAGAGCACGCCGAGGCCGCTGATGCCGGGCATGTTCACGTCGAGCAGCACGGCGTCGAAGCGCTCGCGCGCGGCGAGCCCGAGCGCGCGGGGCCCGTCCTCGGCGGAGGCGGTGCGGTAGCCGTTGTCCCGCAGCACCCGGCAGAGGACGTCGCGGTTGCCTCGGCTGTCGTCGACCACGAGGATGGTGCCGCGGCCGCTGCCCTCGATCTCGGCGTGGACCGCGGGCTCCTCGTGCGGGGAGGGGATGCTGACCTTCACGCTCGAGGGCGCGTCCTCGTCGCCGTTCTCCATCGCCTGCACGATGGTGAGCAGCTTGCGCGACGCGAGCTCGATGTTGCGGATGTCCTCGATGTGCTGCGGCGCGACCTTGCCCTGCAGCGACGCCACGAGCAGGCGCGTGTAGCCGAGGATCTGGTTGATGGGCGTGTACGGGTCGTGGCCCCCGCCGTGCGGCTCGTGGAGCCGCTGCGGCTCGCGCCCCGCGGTCGACCGGGCCGACGGCGCGGGCTGATGCGCGGCGGGCAGCCCGCCGGTCGCCGTGCGCCTGGCCGGCGACGACGCCGGCCCGTGACCACGGCCGGCGTCGTCGTGGCGCGACCCCTCCGGGACGCGCGAGCTCGGCGGCTCGGGCGGCTGGGTCGTGGGCGCCACGGCGGCGCCCTCGGGCGGGTCCCACCGGTCGAACGGATCCTGCAAGGTGTAGCCGCTGCGCGCCGCGGCCGCGGCCGCGGCGGTCGGCCGCTCTCGCCAGCCGCGTGCCTCCTGCGACGCATAGGCGCCGTGCGGCGAGAGCGGGACGCTCGGCCGATCTCGCCGCACGCGCGCGTCGGCCGGGAAGTGGCTGCCGCGCGCCGGGGGCGGCGCGTGCTGCTGCGGAGGCGGGAGGGTGCTGCCCCCGCGGTTCGACGCGGGCGCCGGCGGCAGGGCGCTGCCGCTGCCGGCGCTGTTGCGTGTCGGAGGCGGCGCTGTCGGCAGGGCGCTGCTGCTGGCGCTGGCGCGCGACGGGATCGTCTCCGGTGGAGTCCCTCGCGACGGCACGGGGCTGACCGTTGCCTTTTTGTGCGCGTCCTTGTCGGAGGGGGATCGGCTCATGGTTCCGGCGATTCTACGCCTGCGCGCGTAGACGCAACCATGGATGACACCCGCACTTCATTTTTTATCGCACCCCCTACGCCTCAGCTTCAGCCTCGGCGCGGGTGGATTTCCTCTGCCGGCGTACGCGCGAGCTCCGCAAGTGTCCAGGCTGTCCTCGGCTGGGTGAACGCTTTCAGTGAGCCGGCATCCAGGAGACGAGAGGCTTCAATCCTCCTCCAGAAGACAACCCGCCTGTCGCGGCGCGTGATCCGGGGAAGCGCGAGCGCACCGCGCGGGTGGAGCGCTGGACAGGCCCGCCCTCCGATGTCGGACGATGCCGACACCCCAATGGGTCTCGCCCCGTCCTCGTGATTCCCGCGCTGGATGAAGGCACGAGCGCCCACCCTCCATGCTGCCCGGACGGTGGTTGTGGAGGCAAAATGAAAGACTTTTTTCGAAGTCAAGAGGCGATGAGCCCTCGCGCGCCACGGGGGCTCATCTGGCGCCGCGAGGTGAGCCCATCGATGAAGCCGCAGCGGATCGCGAGCCATGGCCGCACGACAGGCACGCTTGTTCCCGGGCTCCCCACCTGATCATCCGGTGGCCTACCTTCAACTCCGTTGTTCTGCGTCACCGCTCGCGACGACGGGCGCGTTCGACCGGCCGGACGAACCTGGCGCTCTGCATGCGCTCATGCGCCGACACCGGCGCACGGTGAATGTCCGTCCACGTGGCCGTATCGCACGGGAGTGCTCCGTGGCCCCCGCGCTCCTGGGGGATGTGAGAGACGGGTTGGCTTCAATGTGCGCGGGTGCGCGACACACGCGCAGACATGACACACGTGATTGACGCGACCGACGCGACCGACGTGGCGGAGAGCACTTTGTTTCTCTTGCAGAGGTAATGAAGGCGTCGTAGTGATCTATTTACGCCATTCGGGCGAGTTGTCGGCTGGAGCTGACGGAACCACCGGCTCGGGCCTGTGCGAGAAGGAGTAGCAGAGGTATGCCCCTGCACACCGGACAGATGGTGACGCCTTCGCTGAGGCTCGTGCGCATCCTCCGGCGCGGCGGGATGGGGAGCATCTGGGTTGCCGATCGGCTTCCGCTGAAGGCTCAGGTCGCCGTGAAGTTCATGTCGCCCGAGTACGCGGATGACCCGGGCTACGTCGAGCGGTTCCGGCGAGAGGCGGTCGCTGCGGCGCAGATCACGAGCCCGCACGTCGCGCAGGTCCTCGATCACGGCTTGACGGCGGAGGGCATGCCGTACATCGCGATGGAGCTCCTCCGCGGCGACGACCTGAGGACCCGTATCAGCCGCCAGGGCCGGCTGCCGCTCGGCGAGGTGGCGCGTATCGTGGCGCAGGCGGCCAAGGCGCTCGGGCAGGCGCACCGCCTCGGCATCGTCCACCGCGACATCAAGCCGGACAACCTGTTCCTGACCCAGGTGGATGGGGAGACCTTCGTCAAGGTGCTTGACTTCGGTATCGCCAAGCGGGTCCGGGACCTGCGGGTCACCTCGACGGGGAACGTGGTTGGGACGCCGCTGTACATGAGCCCGGAGCAGCTCGTCAGCCCGAGGGATCTCGATTTCCGTGCGGATCTCTGGTCGCTCGGCGTCGTCGCCTACCATGCGATGACGGGGCGGACCCCGTTCTCCGGAGAGACGCTCGCGGCGCTCACGCTCGCCGTGCACAGGGGGCGGTTCACGCCCCCCAGCGCGCACCGGATCGACGTGCCGGCCGCCGTCGACGAATGGATGGCAAAGGCCCTGCAGCAGGATCCGAGCGCGCGCTTCGGGTCGGCGAAGGAGATGGCAGACGCGCTGGAGCGTGCGCTGTCGTCACGCAAGTGGGGCACCGAGACGCCGGCTTCGGCGGAGGCGGAGGGCGTGGTCGAGGCGCCGCCCGTGAGCTCGCAGGACGGCGTGGTCACCCGGCGCAACCCCGTCATGACGTCCCCGTCGATACCGGTCGTTGAGGCGGATCTCTGCGAGGACGACGGCGGCGATGGCACGACGGCGGTCCTGGGCGCGGCGTCGAGCCGCAAGAAGCGCAAGAGGCCATCCGCGCGGCTCGCGGCGACCGCCGCGATCGGCGCCGTGCTGGCCGGCGCCAGCCTGTTCTTCGGCGTCCGGCTCGCCGCGCCCGCTGACGACAGCGCCGCGCTCGCCGCCGTCGCCCCCCGCGCCGGGCTGGCGAGCTCGACCGAGTCGACGCTCCTCGCCAGCGTCGTGGAGGCACCCCGGCCGCTGCTCGCGCCGGAGCTCCAGGAGCCGGTCCAGGCCGCTGCGGCGCAGCCCGAGAGCGCGCCCACCAGCGAGGCCTCGCGGTCGACAACGAAGAAGAAGCCTTCCGTGCGCCCCGCGCGATCCCCCGGGCGGACCAAGACCATCCCGTCCACGGGGCGGCACACCCGACGCATCAAGCCTTTTCCCCGGAACGACATCGCGATGCACCGGTAGCGCTCCCGGCGCTGCTCATCGGGCTGCGCCGCGCGCAGGCGGCCGCCTGAGAGCCCTCATCTCGCCGGCAGGAGCCGGCCAGCGCCCGCGCCGATCCACGCGAGCGCGCGGCGCGTCCGGTCCTTCGCCTCGCCTTCGATGACGTCGCCGTGGGCGACGACGACGCGCTCGAACTCCCACGCGAGGACGTCGGCGACGCTGCGCGCCGCCGCGGCGCGGTCCCTCATGAGCACGCGCCACACGTGGTCCTGGGCGGTCTTCCTCCACACGCCGCCCACCCAGAGGAAGACCTTCATGGCGAAGCTGCGGGCCTCATGCACGTTGAACAGGAGATCCGTCACGATGAGCGTCCGCGACCGCGCGTGCAGGAACACGTGCTCCGCGATGTACGGCACGCCCTCGACGAGGCGTACGCCGAGATCGTCGCCGATCTCCGGCGCCACGCCGGATCGGGGCAGCGGGGTGAAGCGGAGGCCGGAGAGCTTCTTCTCGAGCCCGGGCGCCCCGAGCACGCTCGCGCGCGGCCAGCGCTCGGTCGCGGCCCTCAAGAAGACGTGGTGGAGGCAGCTCGGGGCGACGAGGGCGCGCACCTCGCCGAGCGCGTCGATCTCCCGGGCGGTGTCGTCATCGAACGCCAGCGGCGCGTGGATGACGATCCCGCCGTCGGCCCGCCTCACGACCGTCGCGCGCGCCGGCAGATCGCCGAACGGCAGCCGGAAGTCCCTCTCGTACGCCCACACCTCCTCGGCGATCGCCCGCAGCATGCCGTCATGCAAAGCCGCGCGTGATCGTGGTGTCAAGGCGTGTCCCCCCAGGGACTCGACGGAGGCCTACCGCCTCCGCTCGGCCTCGATGGCGGCCTGCACGGCGGGGCGGGCGCCGACGCGCTCCCTGTAGCGGCCGAGGGCGGGCCATCCGCCGAGATCGACGCCCGCGAACCTCGTCCACGTCGTCACGGTATAGAGGTACGCGTCCGCCACCGTGAACCGCTCGCCGAGGAGGTACGTCGCGCCCTCGAGGCGGTGCGCCACGTGGGCGAAGCGCCGGCCGAGGAGCGCCCTCGCCGCGTTCTTCTGCTCGTCCGGCGCCCGCGGCTTGAAGAGCGGCGAGAACTGCTTGTGCAGCTCGGTGCTGATGAAGCTCAGCCACTCCTGCAGCCGGTAGCGGTCCAGGGTGCCGGCCGGGGGCGCGAGCCCGGACTCGGGCCTTCGATCGGCGATGTACTGGACGATCACCGGCCCCTCGGTGAGCACCTCGCCGCCCTCGATCTCGAGCGCGGGCACGTAGCCCTTGGGGTTGATCAAGGTGAAGTCGGCGCCCGACCGGGTCTTCTTCGTGCCGAGGTGGACCTGCTCGAGCGCGAACTGGAGGCCGGCCTCGCGCAGCGCGATGTGCGGAGAGAGCGAGCAGGCGCCAGGGCTGAAATAGAGCTTCATCATGCGCTTCACAGGAAAAGCGAGAGGAGCGCGGGCGCCGATCGCTACTTCAGCGTGTCGGGATCGACGCCGAGCTCCCGGAGCCTCGCTGCCAGCCGCATCGCCTGCTGCTCGGCGGACTCGGCGCGCTGCTCGGCGGACTCGGCGCGCTGCTCGGCGGACTCGGCGCGCTGCTCGGCGGACTCGGCCCGTTTCGCGAGCTCCTTTCCAGCAGGCACGAGCTCTCCCTCGGGGGTGAAGAAGCGGAGCTGTCCCTCCTCGACGCCAAGGAAGAGCTCGAGCTGAGCGCTCCAGAGGCGTCCGGAAGCATCGGGGGAGAGCGGCTCGTACTGCCCGTCGACGAGGTGGAAGCCCGAGAGCTCGAGCGTCTCCGGATGGAACCAGAAGTAGTCCGGCGTCCGGAAGACGTCCTGGTAAATCTGCTTCTTGAGGCCGCGATCGGTGCCCTCGGTGCTCTCCGAGAGCAGCTCCACGATCACGTTCGGGTACCGGCCGTCTTCTTCCCAGACGACCCAGCTCTTGCGTGGCCTCCGCTCGGTGCCGAGCACGACGAAGAAATCCGGGCCCCGGAAGTGCTCGGTCTTGAGCTGCCTGGGGCTGAAGTAGATGGTCAGGTTCCCCGCGGCGAAGAAGTCGGCCCGGTCCTTCCAGAAGAGCTCCAGGCTCTCGAGCAGCACGATCATCTGGACGAGGTGCTGGTAGGTCTCCATCGGAGGCTCGTTGCTGTACAGATCGCCCGGCGGAGCGACGACGCTGGGGTCGACGATCTCCGCCGGCATCGCGAAGGCGAGGGACGTCATGTCGGAAGCCTGCCGGAGGATCCACCTCGCAGCAAGGTCCGCGGCGCACCTCGCTGCGTCCGCGTAGCCGCTCGACAGCTTGCGGATCCCGGGTGCGCTCATTTCGAAATCCACCCTTCTGTGGCGTCCCCGCCACAGGGTGCCTCGTGTTCGTCCTGCCCGGCCAGCGCAGCGTCCGTCGCTGCCGCACGCCGGCGCGTGGTGGCACCGCGCGCTCGAGCTCAGCTCGCCCGCGTCCGGCCGCGCGAGGGCCGCCCTCGGCGCCGGCTCGGCGCTACGGCGTGCGCGCGCAGCGCACGCCGACGCCGTAGTCGCCGCGATAGTTCGCCGGATCGTAGGAGACCGCCGAGCGATTCGACGACAGGAGATACGGCATCAACCCCGTGTGGAAGCCGCCGCCAGGCAGCACCCGGTTCGTGGCGCCGGTGAGGTTCGCGCAGTCCTCGCAGGGGCTCACGTAGTTCGCGTAGACGTCGAGGTTCCACTCCCAGACGCTGCCCGAGAGATCCCACTGTCCAAAGCGCCCGACGCCGAGCGGCGTGCTCCCGACGTCCGGCACATTCACGACGCCCGTACAAGTGCCTCGCCTGCCGCTCGGATAGTAGCAATCATAGATCGCGTACTGGTTTCCAGAGCCGGGATCCATCGAGCCCCAGGGGTACATGCGCTGCTCGTCTCCACCGGCGGTCGCGTATTTCCATTCGGCCTCGGTCGGCAAAAAGCCGCCGTCCCAGATGCAGAAGGCGTGGGCCTCGTACCAGTTCATGAACGTGAGCGGCAGCATCTCGTTGTCGCCGGCGTTCGCCGTCCAGGTGCCGTACACGGTGGGGGTCAGGTTCTTGGTCCACGTGGCTGCCGCGCCCGGGCCCGTCGGAATGTACCTGTCCCAGCTCGAGTTCCACCCGGACTCGAAGCTTCCGCGCTTCGCGCTGTCGGCCACGCCCTGACCATCGTTCAAATGCGTGTGTTTGCCGCTGCCCGCCGCGGGCGGGGAGCCGCCGGCGACCAGGTAATCGACGTACTGCCGGAAGCGGCCCACGGTCATCTCGTACTTGTCCAGGCGAAACGAGCTCACCGTCGCGGGATCTCTCGTGTTGGTCGCTCCGCTGCCGTTGTTGCTGTACGTTCGATAGAACGTGCCGCCCGTGACCAGCAGGCTCGTGCAGCAGCTCTCGTTGCCGTCCGGGCCGCACGTCGAGAGCCCTGGTCCGCCGGGCGCGCAGCTCGGCGGCTCGTCGACGCTCGCGCTGCCGCCGGATCCACCGCTCCCACCGCTCCCGGCCGAGGCCGAGGCCGAGGCGCTGCCCTGACCGCTCGTGGGGTTGCCGCCGCCGGACGCGCCCGCGCCTCCGCCGCTGCTGCTCGTGGTACCGCCGCTGCTCGTGGTACCGCCGCTGCTCGTGGCGCCGCCGCCGCCCGCGTCACTCGAGCTCGATCCATCGGCGCCGTCGCTGCCGCACGCCGCAGCGCCCAGCGCGAGCGCGAGCGCGGCGCACCACGCACCATGCCGCTGCCGCCCGCGTTCACGGAGCGCGGCGGCTCCCACGTAGGAAGCCAGTGCGTGCGCTGTGCGGCGAGCTGCCGCGTTGCATCGGAGCTGCATTGTGTGTCGCCCGCGGACCATGTGCGGAAAGTACTCCAGTCGAGCCTTCATGTCTCCACAGAAATCGGAGACAGCGACGCTCATGGACTGCCATTGTAAATTTGCTGCCCTGTTCGTTGAGCCCGAGCATCCACCGGCTCGCCGGCTGGAGGTCTGCGCGCCTGCCGTCGCACGTGTCCATTCCTTGAAGTGTGCTGCTGAGGTGATCGGACCGCGGGTAGCGCGGGCGGGAGCAGGGCGCGAGAGGGGCTGCGTCGCGTCCGGTGAGGGAGGCCGCTCGCAAGCCTCGGCCGCCGGGCGAGCGAGCTACCCAGGAGAGCTGAAAGTCGAACCGGACGGTGCCGAGACCCGCCGGAGGAACCTTCGGCTCCCGCGCTGACGGCGGCGCCGAGCAGACACCGGACGTCCGGCAACGCGCAGTCGATCGAGCAGGTGGTTGAGCCCGAGCTGCGGCTGATCGGCGGCTCGCTCCTGCCGCATGACAGGCTGTTGCTCGACCGCGCAATGTGTTGCCTATCTCCCGCGGCGCGCCTCGAGGCGCGCCCTGAACCCCTGGTTGGCCGAGGAGTGCTTCTGGCCCTCGTGACGGGCTTTCTCGCCGGAACCGGACGAGGATCGCCGCTGGTCCGACGCTTGCCCCACAGCCTCGGCACAGCGCGCGTCGCGTCGCTGCGGCCCCGGACGGCTGGGCGCTGGAAACGCGGAGTTATCGTCTACCCACCAGCACAGAAGGATTCTCGATGCTGCTGCATAGCAGGTTCGACCACGTCGCCAGGAACACCATCGATTACTGGATGAAGCCCGACAGCGCCAACCTGTCGGCGGCCGAGCTCCTCGACGCATGGACCCTGGCGCCCTGGCTCGACCGCGCCACCCTGCAGCTCTATCTGCACGTCCCGTACTGCGCCCAGAAATGCAGCTTCTGCGCGTTCTCCGGCGGAAATTCCCTGAGCTTCAAGATGGCCGACCGCTACGCGGATCTGCTGATCTGGCAGATCCGCGACCTGCTCGGCCGCAGCCAGGCCAAGGGCAAGCCGATCGCCTCGGTGAACATCGGCGGTGGCAGCCCGGATCTCTTGCGCGCTCACATCGGCAAGGTGCTCCGAGCCGTCCGCGACCTGCCGGGATGCACGAACAGCACGGAGATCTCGGTCGAGTTCACCCTCTCCACGGTGACCGACGAGTTCATCGACGCGTTGATAGAGCACCAGGTCACGAAGGCCAGCTTCGGCGTGCAGGTCCTCGATCCCGCCATCCGGCGCCACCTGCACATGCCGTCGGCGCTCCGGAACATGGATGAGACATGCGAGAAGCTCGCGCGCGGCGTGCCGATCATCAACGCCGACCTGATGACGGGCTTCCCGGGGCAGACCGTCGAGTCGGTGCTGTCCGATCTGGAGCGCATCGTCGGCCACCCTCACATCAACGCCGTCAGCAGCTATCTCCTCACGCCCGGCGCGGCGCCGAAGCTCGTCGGGGACATCCAGGCCGGCAAGGTCCCGGAGCAGCCCCGCCACGAGCACCAGGCGCTGTTCAGGCTGCATACCTACGCGACATTGCTGCGTCGGGGATGGCTACGGAAGGGGACCAACACGTACATGAACCCGGACAAGATCCCGGAGCGCGCCCTCTCCATCGTGGCAGGCAACGAGTGCATCGGCGCCCGGCGATACGAGGATTTCCTGATCGGCGCAGGGGCCCAGGCGATCTCGTCGATCCCCGGCGCGCGTGCCGAGAACATCGTCGACATCGACGCGTGGAGCGCATTCGCGGAGCGGGGCGAGCACGGGTTCTCGCTCGACAAGTCGTCCCTGTCGCACCAGCGCGACATGGCGCTGTGGGTCTTTCCGCTCATGGGAGATGGGCTCGCCGTCAGCGAGTACGAGGCGCTGCGAGCGTCCGGCGCGCTCGACGAGGCGCAGATGGGCAACCTTCGTTCGTTCATCGAGGAGGGGCTGATCTTCCGGTCGGGGGACCGCTACCAGCTCACCATCACGGGTGAGGTGTTCATGGGGCACCTCGTGCGCAACCTCAAGAAGGAGGCGGATCGAGGCGTCCTCGACGACTACATCGATGAGGGATACACCCTCGGGCAGCTCGTGGCGAAGGACAAGATCGTGCCGAAGAACGCCACCAACAACCGACAGCTGTTCCGCCAGATCGTCCGAGGGGCCGACAGTGAGCGCTGACGTGCTGCTGGCCTACTGCATGGCCATCTTCGTCGCGTCCATCATCCCGGGCCCATCGATGCTGCTCGCGCTCGCCAAGGGCGCCAACCACGGCTGGGGGGCAGGGGCGCTCTCCGGGGCCGGAAACATCGCGGCGACGATCGTGCAGGCGGTCGCCTCCTACCTCGTCATCCTGGAGGTCGGCAGCCTATCGAGCACACTCTTGCTCGGCATGAAGCTCGTGGGGGCGCTGTACATCTTCTACATCGGCTGGACGCTGATGGGCGTCGCCAATTTCGGGAGCGACCGTGAGGTCGCGGCGCGGGCCGGGTCGTCGTGGCAGCACGTCCGCGACGGCTTCATGTTCGCCATCGTCAACCCCAAGGCGATCGTGTTCTTCGCCGCCCTCTTTCCCCAGTTCGTGGGGCGGAGCGTGGCGGGCAGCGTGATCGCGATAGGCGTCCCGATCGTCACCATCGGCTTCGCCTGTTTCATGATCTATGTCGTGGCGGGCCGCGCGATGGTGGAGATCCTCGGGCACGGGCGGCACGTCGGGAAGATCTTCGGCATCTGCATCATGCTGTGCGCGCTCGCGCTCCTCTTCGCCTGATTCGCCTGATTCGCCTGATTCGCCTGATGTCGTGTCGGCGCCGCGCTGGGCCGGGTCGCTGGGTCGCGTCGCCGCCGCGGCCTACACTCCCTTCGCATGTCCCCCGGATCGCCCACGCCGCCGGCCACGGCCGGCTCCGCCGCGCTGATCGAGCGCGCCCGCCGGCTCGCGGCGCTCGTGCTCGCCCCCTCGGCGAACGCCACGGATCAGGCCGCGGCGGTTCCCCGAGAGCACCTCCGCGCCCTCGCGGACGCAGGTCTCCTCGGGATCGCGACGCCTGCGTGCCACGGCGGCCAGGGCGCCCCGCCGCGGGTCGCGCGCGAGGTCCTGGAGATCCTCGCCGGCGCCTGCGGTGTGACGGCGTTCGTCCACATGCAGCACGCCGCCGCGTGCCCGCTCATCGCGCGCGGCGACAACGAGGCGCTCAAGGAGCGCGCCCTGCCGCGTTTCGCCTCCGGAGAGCGCTTTTGCACCGTGGGCTTCTCGCACGTTCGCCGCCCGGGCCCGCCGATGGTCAGGGTGGAGCCCGAGGGCGACCGGTTTCGCTTCGACGGCACCGTGCCCTGGTTGACCGGCCATGGGATCGCCGACGATGCGGTCATCGCCGGCGCGCTCCCCGATGGCCGCTTGATGTACGTCCTGACGTCGCTGGAGGCGGGGGATTCCATCGAGGCATCGCCGCCGCTCCGCCTGAGCGCGATGAACGCCTCGGCCACGGTGTCGCTGACGCTGCGCGATCTGCGCGTCGGCCCCGAGCAGGTGATCACCACCCTGACGCCGGAGCAGCAGGCCGCCCGCGACGTGGCGGGCCTGCTCACGCCTTCGGCGCTCTCCCTGGGCGCGGCCGGCGCCGCCGCGGCCCTGCTCGCGGATTTGGCGGAGCGCCGCGGCAGCGCGCGCCTGGCGGGCGCCGCGCGGGCGTTCGAGGACGAGAGGGAGGCCGCCCGCGCCGAGGTCGATGCGTGGGCGGACCGGCCGGAGGCGGAGGGCCATGCTGAGCACGCGGTCCGCGTTCGCGCCTGGTGCATCGATCTGGGCGTCAGGGCCGCGCACGCCGCGGTCGCCGCGACCGGAGGCAGCGCCAACCTCCTCGACCACGCCGCGCAGCGCCTCTTCCGCGAGGTGATGCTCTATTCGCTCACGGCCCAGACGCGCGACCTGCAGACAGCGACGGTGGAGCGGCTGCTCGAACGGGTGACCCGCCCAGGATCGGGGTCATGACCGCGACCCGGCGGCTCTCTCCCGCCATCCTTGCCCTCGTCCCCCGACCAGGGTCGCTCGCTATATCGATTCCTGCGGATCCGCGCGGCCGTCGGCGCCGCCCGCGCCGCCCGGGCCGTATGCGCCGACAAAGTCCCGCAGCTTCCGGGTCTGGTAGCTGCGTGCCAGCGTCGTGAGCTGCTCGATCCAGGGTCTGAGCCGCGGATCGTGCTGCGCCATCCGCTCCGCCTCCTCCAGGATCTTGTGGACGAGCCCCTTCTTCGCGAGCGCCGACAGGATCGCCAGCTCTTCGGCCGGAGGCGGCGCGAGGTGGCCGTCGCCGTCGGGCTGCTTCGCCGGCGCATCGCGGGCGGGGGCTTCATCGCGGCGAAGCCACTCGATGCCCAGCAACCGCGATATCTTGTCCAGGAGCGCGCTCGCCACGATCGGCTTGGGCAAGAAGTCGTCGCAGCCGGCGCTGGCGCACTGCTGCCGCTCGGCCTCGGATACGCTCGCCGACGAGGCCAGGATGACGACTCGCCGGAGCTCGGGCACGAGCCTGAGGCGACGCGCGGTCTCGTAGCCGTCCATGTCCTTCATGTACACGTCCAGCAGGATGAGCGCCGGCGCGCGCAGCGCCGCCATGCGCAGCGCCGCTTCACCGCCGTCCGCCTCGCACAGATCGAAGCCGAGCGGGACGAGGAGCCCGCGTACCACCGCGCGATTGTCGGAATTGTCGTCCACGATGAGTATCGTGCGGCGCTCCCCCGGATAGCCGACGATCGTGTCCCACCCCCTGGCTTCGCCTGGGCTCGTCGCGAGCTGCGCCTCGGCGAGCGGAAGCGTCACGGCAAAGACACTGCCCTCGCCGACCTCGCTCTGCACCTCGATCGCGCCACCCATCTGTTGCACGAGCTTCTTCGTGATGGCGAGGCCAAGCCCTGTTCCCTCGTTCTTCGCGCTCTGCTCCCCCACCTGCTCGAAGGGCTCGAAGATGCGTGACTGCTGCTCCGGGGCGATCCCAGGACCCGTATCCTCGACCCGGAACCGCACCATCCGCCCGGCAGGGACGGTCTCCTCCAGCACCTCGACATGGAGGGACACGCCTCCCCGCTCGGTGAACTTGATGGCATTGCCGAGGAGGTTCAGGAGCACCTGCATCAGCCGCTTCTCGTCGGCGCAGACGGCCAGAAGCGCAGGGCCGTGCAGCTCATGGGAGAACGCGATCCCCTTCGCTTCGGCGCGCACCCGGCACAGGTCGACCACCGTCCGCACGAGCGCGCTCAACCGGAACTCCGTCAGGACGGAGTCCACCTTGCCCGCCTCGATCTTGGCCAGCTGCAGCAGGTCATTGATGAGCGAGAGCAGGTGCTCGCTCGACTTCTGGATGACCCGCAGGCCCTCCCGCCACGCCGGCGGGACGTCGGGCGTTCGCTCCAGGATCTGGGCATAACCCATGATCCCGTTGAGCGGCGTTCGCAGCTCGTGGCTCATGCTGGAGAGAAAGTCGCTCTTGGCCTGGCTGGCGCGCTCCGCGGCCTCCTTGGCGACGCGGAGCTCGACGGTGCGCTCCTTGATCTTGGCCTCCAGGTCCCGGTACAGGAGGGCGTTCTCCACGGCGATGGCGGCCTGCGCGGCGAGCACCGACAGGAGCTCCACCCGCCGCTCGGGGAACGCCCCAGGCACCTCGCGATGCTCGAGGTAGAGCACGCCCACGAGGCGCCCTCGATGCGACAAGGGAAGCGAGAGGAGCGAGAGCACGGAGCGCGAGGCCAGGTGCGGATCGGCCGCGAAGCGCGCGTCCGACCGGGCGTCGTCCACCACGACCGGCTCGTTCGTGCGCGCCACGTAGTGCGCCACCGTCCTCGCCACCTCGCTGCTCTGCGAGAGCGGCTCGGACAGGCCCGTCTCGATGTGGCCTCCCTCCACCGAGAGCCGCGCCACGACCGAGAGCTCTTCGCCTTCGCCCAGCAGCAGGACGCCGCGCTGCGCCCCGGCGCTCTCCAGCACGAGCTCCATCAGGCGCCCGACGACCCGCTCCGGGTCGAGCTCGCTCGACAGCGCCCGCGCCGCGCGCACCGCGGTGTTCACGTCGAGCTGCGCGCCGCCGGTGACTCCCGTGGTGGTCAGCGTGGCGACGCCCGTCGTGCGGCGGCGCTCCGCCGTCGCGGGCTGCGCGGGCGCACGGAGCAGGGCAGGCCATCTCGCCTCCAGGTGGGCCACCACGGCGCGCGCTTCCCAGCGAACATAAGCGTCCCTGGCCCCGCGCAGGTACAGCGCGGCGACACGGCGCCTGCCCGCCTCGAGGTGAAACTCGGCGCAGAGCTGAGCCGCCAGGGCTTCGATGTGGAAGAATCGCTGCTCGCGCGCGAGCTCGATGGCCTCGTCGTACCTGGCCATGGCTTCGTCGGTCTTGCCCTGCACGCGGGCGTGCTCGGCCTCGAGGAGGCGCAGCTTGTGGAGGAAATTGTCCGCGCTCCCCTCGGCGAAGTACCTCAGCCGCGCGAGGCCTTGCTCGATGTCGTCGCGGAGCCCGGCCCGCTCCGCCGCGTCCGCGGCCTCCGGCAAGCACCTCGCGGCCGCGAGCGCGAGCCAGAGCGGTATGTCCGTGACCGGGGGAAAGCCGAAGATGGACACGCGGAACTGCTCGGCCTCCCGTGCCCGCGAGAGGGCCATCGGGTACGCGCCGGCGACGAGGAACAGGTGCGCCTCGAGGATGCGAGCCAGCTCGGCCGCCATCCCGTCCCCGTCAGCCAGGAGGGAGCGCGATCCTCGTGAGAGCGGCTCGCCCGACAGGAGCCTCCCCGCGCCGTCGGCGGTCGTCAAGAGGTCGCACCACGACGCGATCGCCTCGAAAAAGTGCGTCCCGAGCGCGGTCCCCGCGCGCTGCATCAACCCCCAGCGCGCCGCCCGGTGCGCCTCGAGCTGCCCGAGCGGCTGGCCGCGCCACACTCGATAATAGAACAGGTCGCCTTCCAGCCCCCAGCTCGTCCCCTGGAACGAGCCGACCTTCAGGCCGGTCGCGCAGGTTCGCTCGAAGATGGGCGCCATTTCATCCGCGGGGCGGGAGTAGGCCGTGTACTGCCCCTGGAAGGACAGACACTCTGCCAGGAAGGGCGACGCGACGCGCTCGGCTGCGCGCACGCCAGGGCCGACCCAGCACGCAGCGCGACGATACATGCCTGTGGTGAGCGACCAGACGTTCGCGAAGCAAACGATGATGAAGGGAGAGACCGGCGTGAGCGCGCGCCGCTCTCGCACCCTCAGCACGGCGCGGACGATCACGAGCCCGGACAGCACCGGCTGACCGCCGATCGCCGCACACACCATGAGGTGCATCGTCAGCGCATCGATGATCACCTGCTCCGGGGAGGGATCGAGGGGCATCCGTTCGAACGCGTCCGGTTCGCGCTCGAACCATCGATCCAGCTCGGCGGACTCCTCGAGGAGCGCGGCGCGGCGCGCCTCGTCCGCGCCCGGAAATGCGATGTCCTGCTCCGTGAGCGCGGCGAGCCCGAGATCGACCCCTCGCGCGAACTGGCCCGCCGCCTGGGCGCTGCGGACGCGCATCTCGTGCGCCGAGAGCCTGGTGAGCGCCGGCAGCGGCCTGGCGAGCAGCCGCGCGCACCTCGCCTCGACGTCGTCGAACTCCCGCAGCAGAAAGGCCGCCTCGATCTGCTCGAGCGCGAGCTCCGCGCACAGCGGCGCGTCCTTGCGCCAGGCGTCATCGCCCAGCAAGTCCTGCGCGGTCTCGGCGAGGCTCAGGAGGAGCCGGTACGAGCTCGCCGCCTTCGCGGCGCGCGCGGCCTCGAGGTTCAGCCGCGCCAGCGCCTCGCGCTCGCCTGCGGAGTCCATCCGCGCCGAGCCCAGGTTGAGGTGCCGCACCAGCTCCAGGAGCTCTTGCGGCGTGCCCCCCTGCGTCCGGTGCCGCGCCCACAGCCGCCGGCCGATCTCCATGTGCGCCAGGACGCGCTGCGCCGGCGGGGCCCGCTCGTAGCTCGCCTGCTGCACGCGGTCGTGCAAGAAGCGGTATTCAGCGTCGAGCGCTCCTTTTCCGGCTCCGGCTCCGGCTCCGGCTCCGGCTCCGGCTCCGGCCTCTCCCAGCGCCTGAGCGGTCCGGTAGGCTCCATCGGCCGGCACCACCAGCTCCTCCCGCAGGGCGGGCCACAGCGCGCCGGTCACCCGGGCGCGCTCCCATCCGCTGAGCCGCTCCAGGTCGTGGAGGTGGAAGGTGTGCCCCGCGCACGCCGCGAGCCCCAGGAGCTGCTGTGTCGCTTCAGGCATCTCGAGCAGCTTGTCCGTCAGGAGGGCGACGACGTTGTCGGTCACCTGCGCCTGCTCGATCTCCTTCTGGCCCCAGCGCCACGCGCCGCTCTCCTGGTCCCGCGCCACCTTGCTCTGCCGGTGCAGCGACAGCAGCAGCTGCTCCATGAAGAACGGGTTTCCTCGCGTCTTTTGCCACAGGATGCGCGAGAGCGGCTCCACCCGCGCCGCCTCGCTGTTCAGCGCCCGCGCTGCCCATGCCTGCACATGCTCCGCCGACAGGGGGCGCACCGACATCCTCGACACCCTCGCCCCGCTCTCCTCGACCGACGCCACGAGCCTCCACAGCGGGTGCTCGGGGGGCGCCTCGTTGTCGCGGTACGCCGCGAGCACGAGGAGCTCTCTTCGCTCTGCGTCGGTCAGCAGCGTCCTCAGGATCTCCAGCGTGGCGCTGTCGGCCCACTGCATGTCGTCGAGGAACATCACGAGCGGCGCGTTCGGCGTCGTGACCGCCCGCACGAAGTTCAGCCAGGTCAGCCTCTGGCGGGCGAGCACCTGCTCGCCGTGCACCGGCGGCACCGGCGCGAGCTTGCCCATGATCAGGTCGAGCTCCGGCACCACGTCGGCGATGAGCCGGGCGTTGTCCCCCACGTCGGCCCTGATTCGCTCCTGCCACGCCGTGAGCGTCGGCTTCGGGCTCGCCAGCCACTGCTGCATCAGCCCCCCGAACGCCTGCGCCATGGCCGCGAAGGGCGTCGACCGCGCGAGCTGGTCGTGCTTGCCCGAGATCAGGTGCCCGCGCCCCGCACGCGCGATGTCCTGGTAGACGGTGCGCACGAGCGCCGTCTTGCCGATGCCGGACGGGCCGCCGATGAGCACGAGCTCCGCCGCGCCCCCGGCGGCGCGGGCGAAGGCCGCGCCCAGGAGATCGCGCTCGTGCTCCCGCCCGACGAGGACGTCTGGCAGCCGCAGCCTCTGCGAGAAATCCTTGTCCCCGAGCGCGAAGCGCTCCACCGCGCCGCGCTCGCGCCACATGCGCAGCGCGCGCTCCAGGTCCTCCGCTGCCCCCTTGGCCGTCTGATACCGCCGGTCAGGGTTCTTCGCGAGGAGCCTGGACACGATCGCCGCGAGGCCCGGAGGCACGCCGGGGGCGACCTCGTCGAGGGACGGCGGCTCCTTGGCCAGGTGCGCGTGCACCAGCGAGAGCGGGTCGCGCTCGGTGAACGGCAGCCGCCCCGAGAGCGCCTCGAAGAGCGTCACTCCGAGCGAGTAGAGGTCGGTGCGGGGATCGAGCGCTCGCGCCGTGCGGCCCGTCTGCTCGGGCGACATGTACGCCAGTGTCCCCTCGAGCCCTTCGGGGATGCTCGCCGCCGTCGCCTCCAGCGGCAGCGACGAGGCGATGCCGAAGTCGAGCAGCTTGACCTGCGCGTACGCCGCGTCGACCAGCACGTTCTGGGGTTTGATATCCTTGTGCGTTATGCCGGCCGCGTGCACGGCCTCGAGGGTTCGAGCGAGGAGCGCTCCCAGCCTCAGCCCCGCTTCCACCGGCAGGCGCCCGCGCTCGGCGAGCTGGTGATCCAGCGACCGGAAGCCGGGGTCCTCGATCACCAGCGCGGCCGCGCCGCCCCGCGACAGGAGCTCCCGCGCCCGTGCTACCCCCGACACCTCTCTCAGCTGTGTGAGGATGTGATGCTCATGCAGGATGCGCCCCGTCACGCGCGAGCTCGGCGCGGCCGCCACGGGGAGCTTGAGCACCACCCTGTCGCCGGAGGGGCGATGGACCGCGCGGCACACGCGGGTCTCGGCCCCTTCGTGGATCACCTCCCCCACAACGTAGTCTCTCAGATCCATCCCGGTTCAGCTCCTCTTCGGGGCCGGCGGAGACGCCGGGCGATCAACGGAATTCTCCGGTACTTCAGCGCTCTGGCTTGTGCTGGCGGCGGCCGCGTGTCCGAAGCGCGTGCTCCACGCCCGACTGCAGGGTGGCCTTCGTCACGAGCTGATCGAGGTGCACGTCGAGCGCGACGAACGTTTGCGCTACCTCCGCGCGGATGCCCGTGACGACCGTCCGCGTGCCGAGCAGCGAGAGCCCCATCGCGGCTTGCACGAGCATGCGCGCAACCGTCTCATCTACTGCTTTCACGCCGGTGATGTCAATGATGAGATAGTCCGCCCCGCGCTCGCTCGCTCCGCGCAGCGCTGTCTCGACCGCTTGTCCGGCACGCTCGACGTCCACCGTGCCGATGAGGGGCATCACGAGGACGCCATCGATCATCGGAATGAGCGGAGCGGACAGCTCGAGGAGCCGCTCCCGCTGGGCCGCGATGATCTGCTCTTGCAGCGCCGCCCTGGCCGCCTCCGCGCGCTCGCTCTGCATCAGCTGCTGCGAGAGCCGCTCGTTCGTGTCGCGCAGCAGTTGCACGGCCTGCGCCAGCGCCTCCTCCGCCTTGGCGCGCTCCCCAATCTCCTCCGAGAGCCTCGTATTCCGCTCCTCGAGAGCCCGCGTTGCGCGCCGGAGCGAGATCTGGGTGTGCACCCGCGCCAGGAGCTCGGTCTTCTCGAACGGCTTTGTCACATAGTCGACGGCGCCTACGCGGAAGCCCTGGAGCCTGAACCTCGCTTCGGCGAGCGCCGTCATGAAGATGACGGGGATGCCCTGCGTCGCCGGATCGGCCTTGAGCCGCCGGCACGTCTCGAACCCGCTGAGGCCGGGCATCAGCGCGTCGAGCAAGATGAGGTCCGGCTGGGCCCGGCTGACCAGCTCGATCGCCTCCTCACCGTCGCGCGCGACCGCGACCTCCAGGCCATCCGACATGAGCGCGTGCGACAGCACGGCCAGGTTGTCCGCGCTATCGTCCACGATGAGGACGAGCCCAGAGAGCGGAGTTTCTTGTTCTTGCATGGGTCTCTGCCGGCTCAGCACGATCGAGCGAGCCTCGTGCGCCCGGCCGGCGTATCCCAACGGACGGCGGGCGAGCAAATGCGTACACTGTGAGCCGACGGCCCCATCACAGGAAACATTCCGTCTTCTTTTTTTCCGTTCGTACCACGGGCTGTTCAGTCTTAACATCCCTTTTGTAGGCGGAAGCGGAGAGAGTTGTAGGGTGCGGTGGAGAGGGTAGGCTGAGCCACACAGGTCATCCATTCCATCTACGTACGCATGCGTACGCATGAGATGGGCGCTTTCCGCCTCGTTCCAAGGTCCGATGTCGGCTCGCCTCACTTGCTTTCCTTCGTGAGGAGGCCTCCGCTTTTTTCGGCTTTCACGCTCCATTCCGATCTTCGGCCGCTGGAGCTCCTCACGCTCGGGCGTCGTGAGCGCTCCCGGCCGCTGGCCGGTGCTCCGGTCGTCCGCCTTCGCCAGGCGCACCGCCTCTACCGTGAGCTCGGGCGCAAACAGCCTCTTACTCCGTCCCATCCCTGCCTCCCCGGTGCCTTCTGGGGGCCACGGAGGTGCGGAGGATCACGGCGCGGCCTGGGCGAGGACAGCCATGTTGAGAGCGACCTGGCGCCGGGCGCCGCGACGCCGAGCGCGACCGATCGACCGGCGGCTGCCCGCCCGGGGCTTCTCGCGAGATGAATGTGCGCGCGCGTCGGCGCATCTAGCGCCTCGTGGCCCGCGCTCCTCCCGCGTCCAGAACCAGGGAAGCGCTCGGGAACCCGTCGTCAATACGCGGAACGGAAAGGTGGAGCACGTGAGGCACGGAGGCGCTCGGGTGTGGCAGGGGCTAAGAGGGGCTGCGGTGCTCGGGATGGCGCTGACCCTCGGCTGCACGACCGGCGGCGGTGGCCAGGGAGGCGCGGGGGGAGAGCCGGCGACCGGCGGCGGCGGCCAGGGAGGCGCGGGGGGAGAGCCGGCGACCGGCGGCGGCGGTCAGGGAGGGGCCGGGGGAGAGCCGGCGACCGGCGGCGGCGGTCAGGGCGGCGCGGGGGGAGAGCCGGCGACCGGCGGCGGCGGTCAGGGCGGCGCGGGGGGAGAGCCGGCGACCGGCGGCGGCGGTGGCGGTGGCGGCACAGCGAGTTGCGAGCCGGGGTCGCAGCTGAGCTGCTATTCGGGGCTACCGGGGACGCAAGGCGTGGGGCTCTGCACCGCCGGTGCTCAGACCTGCCTCCCAGACGGATCTGGCTATGGCCCGTGCACCGGCGAGATCACGCCGTCAGCTGAAGACTGCGCCTCGGAGGCCGACGAGGACTGCGATGGTACGGGGCAATGCTCGCTTCCGCCGCTTTGGTCCGCCGCGCTGGGCGGCGCCGGCGCTGACGCCGCCTACGGCGTCGCAACGGACGCCGCGGGCAACCTCTATGTGACGGGCGCGTTCGTGGGGACGGTCGATTTCGGGGCGGGGCCGCTCGTGAGCGCAGGATCCGCGGACGTGTTCGTGCTCAAGCTCGACCCGGCAGGCCATGCGATATGGAGCAGACGATTCGGCAGCAGTCCGTACGGGGAAGCCGGAACCAAGATCGCGCTCGACGCGAGCGGCAACATCCTCCTCGGCGGGACCTATCGCGGCGCCACCTTCGACGGGCCGCCGCCTGTGGACTTCGGAAGCGGCCCGCTCCCCTGGGCCTATGACTTCTCGCCGAACGCCGTCTTCTTCGTCAAGCTCGATCCGGACGGGAACCACCTCTTCAGCCACGGATACATCACCGGGAGCGCCGCGAGCTCGATCAACCTACGAGACATCGCGGCAGGCGCCGGGGGCATCTCCGCTGCGCTGTTCGTCGACCCGAGCTCCGTCGACACCGGCATGACCGTGAGAGCGTACAATGCGGCGGGCGAGTACATATGGGGCTTCTCCCATCGGTCGTTCGACAGCCCGGGTGGGATCGCCATGGACAGCGCCGGCAACGTCCTTCTGGCCATGGGGCACAGCAAGGGCCCAGGGTTATGCCCCTGCGCCTATTATTTCCATGTCGAGAAGCGAGACCCTGCAGGCACCGCGCTCTGGCAAAAGCTCCTGTCCGGACCGTCGGCGCCGGACTTCTCGGATGACGGCGGAGAGGCAAAGGATGTCGCCGTCGACCCCGAGGATAATGTCGTGGTCGTGGGCCGCAGCCTGGGAAATCTGGATCTCGGCGGTGGGCCAGTCCCCGCCGGAACACACTTCGTGGTGAAGCTGAGCCCGCTCGGAGACTATCTCTGGCACCGAGAGGCTCCGAGCGACGCCGTGGTCACGGACTCCGCCGGCAACATCATCGTCCTGGGAGCGCAGTCCCTCGTCAAGCTCGATGCTTCCGGCGCGGAGCTCTGGCGCCGCACGTTCACGGGCACGCCCGCCACGATAAGAGGCTTGACGACCTATCGCGCCGACCGCATCGCGCTCGTCGGCGACTTCACGGGTACAGCCGACTTCGGCGCCGGCCCGCTCACCGCCGCAGACAAGGACGGCTTCGTCGCGGTCATCGCCCCCTGACGCACGCGAGCGCGCCTGCGTCGGGGGTGGTCCGCGGCGGCTCGGTCCAGGCTGGGCGACCCCGACGACGGCCCAGGTGGGGGTGAAAGCGCGACCAGCGGTCGGGGCGCCGTGAGCGCCAGCTGGCCGCGCGGCGGAGGCGTTGCGCCTGCGGGTCGACGGCGAGCCGCGGGGGCTGCATCCCGCGCCGACGGGGGCTACCGGCGGCCGGGACAGGCGCCGTGGCGCCCCCCGCGAGGGAGGTCTCGTGGTCCCGCCGAGGGAGGAGCGACGTTCGCCGAGGGGGGGTGATGACCGGCTCGGCCCGATCTCCGCCCCGCGGCCCCCGCGCGTCCCGCGAAAGCCTGGACAGTCACGCGGGCGCCGAGGCGCGCTCGGACCGCGCCAGGCGCCGGGCGGCGGGTGAGGGGCCTCGCGAAGGGGCGCGCTTCGCGACGAAGTAGGTTAGAGTGCGCGCCATGCCTGATTTCGCCAAGCTCGCCGCCGCGGCCTCGATCGCCCGCGGCCTCGCCATGGATGCCGTTCACGCCTGCTCATCCGGTCACCTCGGCCTACCGCTAGGGGCCGCCGAGATCGGCGCCGCGCTCTACGGCGACATCCTCCGCCACGATCCGAGCGAACCGCACTGGTTGAACCGCGATCGCTTCGTCCTGTCCGCCGGTCACGGCAGCATGTTCCTCTACGCCTGGTTGCACCTCTCGGGCTATCCGGTGTCCCTCGACGACGTCCGCCGCTTCCGGCAATGGGAGTCGAAGACGCCCGGCCACCCGGAGTACCATTACACCGAGGGTGTCGAGGCGACGACGGGCCCGCTCGGCCAGGGCGTGGGCAACGCGGTCGGGCACGCGGTGGCCGCCAAGATGCTCGCCGCGCGTTACAACACGCCGGAGCACACGATCTTCGATCTCAATGTCTACTGCCTCGCCGGCGACGGCTGCCTCCAGGAGGGCGTGGCCGCCGAGGCGGCCTCCTTCGCGGGGCACTTCAAGCTCGACAACCTGATCCTCATCTACGACGCCAACGACGTCACCCTCGACGCGATGGCCATCAAGACCCAGAGCGAGGACACGGCCAAGCGCTTCGAGGCCTACGGCTTCGAGGTGCTCCACATCGAGCAGGGCAACGATCTGGAGGCCGTCCACCGGGTGCTCGGCCAGGCGCGGGCTTCGAAGAGCGGAAAGCCGAAGTTCGTCGTCGCCCACACCCTCATCGGCAAGGGGATCCCGGAGGTCGCCGGCACGCAGAAGGCGCACGGCGAGGGCGGCGCCAAGTTCGTGGATCAGGCCCGCAAGAACCTGGGGCTGCCCGCGGAGCACTTCTACGTCAGCGAGGAGGTGAAGCAGTTCTTCGCGACGCGCAAGGAAGCGCTCGCCAAGGTGCGCGGGGCGTGGGAGGCGACCTTCCAGGCCTGGCGCGCGAAGAACCCCGAGCTCGCCCGCCAGCTCGACGACGGCCTCGCGAAGAAGATCCCGGCGGACCTCGACGCGCGCGTCCCCGCCTTCGCCGCCGGCACCAAGGTCGCCACGCGCAAGGCCGGCGAGACCGTGCTGCAGGCGGTCGCCGAGGCGGTGCCCGCGCTCATCGGGTCGAGCGCCGACCTCTACGGCTCGACGTTCAACTACATCGCGTCGAGCACCGACTTCGATCCGGAGCACCCCGGCGGCCGGAACATCCGCGCCGGCATCCGCGAGCACGGCATGGGGGCGATCATGAACGGCATCGCGTACCACGGCGGCCTGCGCCCGAGCGGCGCGACGTTCCTCGTGTTCGCGGACTACCTGCGGCCGAGCGTCCGCCTGGCCGCGCTGTCGCACCTGCCGGTCATCTACATCTTCACGCACGACTCGGTGGGCGTGGGCGAGGACGGGCCGACGCACCAGCCCGTGGAGACCGTCGCCGGGCTGCGCGCGATCGTCGATCTGGACGTCATCCGGCCGGCGGACGCCGAGGAGACGGCCGGCGCCTGGATCTCCGCGCTGGAGCACAACGACGGCCCGACGGTCCTCGCGCTCACGCGCCAGGCCGTCCCGCTGCTTCCGGGGGACGCCGCCGCCAAGCGCGAGGGCGTCCGGCGCGGCGCCTATGTCCTGGTCAAGGAGACGGCGGCGCTCGAGACCATCCTGATCGCGACGGGCAGCGAGGTGCAGCACGCGGTCGAGGCCGCGAAGCGGATCGGGCCCGGCGTCCGCGTCGTCTCGATGCCCTGCGTGGAGCGGTTCGCGCGCCAGGATCACGCCTACCGCGAGGCCGTGCTGCCCGCCGCGTGCACGCGGCGCGTGTCCATCGAGGCGGGCGTCACCTTCGGCTGGCACCGGTGGGTCGGCTTCAAGGGGATCGCCCTCGGGATCGACCGCTTCGGCACGAGCGCCCCTGGCGACATCGTGATGGACCGGCTGGGCATGAACGCCCAGGCGGTGGTGCAGGCCGTGCAGGACCTCGTGCCCTGACCTCCTGAAAAAGCGCGGGAGCGCCGCGGAGCAACGTTCCTCGGCGCTCCCGGCGTGGTTTCCATCTCCCGCTCCGCCGCCGACCGGCCGGCCGCATGACCGACGAGAGCGCTGGACGCCGCCCGCCGCCGAGCTAAAAGCGGGCCCGTGCCGTCGGGCGACCTGATCTCTCAGCTGCTGGCCCTCTTCGCGGTGCTCGGGGTCGGCGTGCTGCTGCGGGCGCTGGGCCGGGCCGGCCAGGCGGACGCCGCCGTGCTGCACCGGCTGGTCATCGACGTCACCACGCCCGCGCTGATCGTCACCGTGCTCCGCCGCTCGGGCATCGGTCACGGCGCGTGGGGCGCGGTCGCCGCGTCGACCGTCGCGCTCTTCGCATGCGCCCTCGCGGGGGTCGCCGTGGCGCGGGCGCTCGGGCTCCCGCGCGCCGCGCAGGGCGCCGCCGGCCTCGTCGGCAGCTTCTCCAACACCGGCTTCCTCGGCGTGCCCGTCGTGCTGGCCCTCTACGGCGACGCGGGCGGCGCGGCGGGGACGGCGATCCTCGTCGACAGCATCGTCACGGCGCTCCTCCTGTGGACCTTCGGCGTCGCGCTCGCCGCGCGCATGGGCGGGGGCGGCGGCGGCGGCGGCGGGGAGGGGCGGGGCCTGCTCGCGGTGCTCCTGCACCCCAACGTGCTGTCGATCGCCGTCGGGCTCACGCTCCACGCGGCGCCGATCCCGCTGCCGGTGTGGCTGGAGCACGCGCTCGGCGCGCTCGGGAGCGCGACCCCGACGCTCGTGTTCCTCGCGCTGGGCCTCAGCCTCGACCTTGCCTCGCTCCGCGGCCGCGTGCGCCCGCTCGCGGCCGTCGCCGCCGTGAAGCTGCTCCTCTCGCCCGCGGTCGCGCTCGGCGCCGCGGTCGCGCTCGGCCTGAAGCGGCCCACCTCCGAGGTGGCGGTGCTGCAGTCCGCCATGCCGACGTCCATGGTGTCCGTCATCGTCGCCGCGCGGTACGGCTGCGACGGCCAGTTCGCCGCGGCCACCGCGGTCGTGACCACGCTCGGCGCGCTGGCGACCCTGCCGATCGTGGTCGAGGCGCTGCGCCGGATCGTCCCGTAGCGCGCCCTCCGCTTCCCCGCTCATCAACGCGACCCAACCCGGCCTGACGCGGCCTGACGCGACCCAGAGCGCAGGTCCCGCACAGGTGTGAGCGCCACCACGCGTCCAATCGCTGAAAGCCGAGCTCTGCAAATCGGCTTGGCAATGCTGGACGGAATATGTAAGTGTCCAGCGTATAATAATGAATGTATACGACCTGAGCGCGATGGCCACTCGCAAGCTGAAAGGGCAGATTCGATGATCCTGGGGGGCATGGACATCGAGGGACTGCAGGCTGAGCTGGAGCGGCTCCGCTGCGAGGTCAAGGCGCTGGAGCAGCGCGCCCAGGCCGCGGAGGCGCAGGCGGCGCTGTACCAGGGCGTCTTCGAGCACCTGCCGGTCCCGTCGGCGCTCTACGGCGCCGACGGCGTACTTGTCGACATCAACCGACGGAACCGCGAGATACTGGCCGTGCCGTCGAAGGAGGCCATGGTCGGCAAGCATAATATGTACGAGGACCCTGTCGCCGTGGCGGGCGGATACACTGCCCACTTCGATCAGGTGATCCGGAGCGGCGGAGGCGTGATCATGGCGCCGACCGCGTACAGCACGGCCGACGCCGGCCTCGAGCGCACCGAGGACCGCACCGTCTGGACCGAGACCAGGATGTCGGCGGCCGACGTGGGCGGCGCGCGCTACGTGCTCGGGATCAACCTCGACGTGACCGACAGGATGCGCGCCCAACAGGCGTACCAGGACAGCACGGCATTTGTCACCGCAATCGTGGAGCACGCGCCCAGCGCCGTCTACGTCAAGGATCTGAACGGCCGCTATGCGCTCGTCAACAGGCACTTCGAGCGGCTCATGGGCCTCTCCCGCGACGCGGTGCTCGGGCGCGCCGATCGCGATGTCATGCCCTCGGAGCTCGCCGAGGCTTTTGCGCAGTCGGAGCGGCAGGTCATCGCGGCCGAGGCGCCGCTCGTCAAGGAGGAGCAGCTCGTGATCGAGGGCCGCGTCCATTCCTTCGTGACCACGAGGTTCCCGCTGCTGGATTCACGAGGCAGGCTGAATGCGGTGTGCGGCATCTCCGTGGAGGTCACCGAAAGCCGAGCGGCCGAGGCCGAGGCTCAGCGGCTTCAGGACGAGATCATCCACCTGCAGGAGGCCAGGCTGCGCGCCCTCTCCACGCCGTTGCTGCCGATCGCGCGCGGCGTGGTGGTGATGCCGCTCATCGGCAACATCGATGCGCCGCGGGCTCAGCAGGTGCTCGAGATCCTGCTGGCGGGCATCGTCGCCCACCAGGCCTCGATGGTGATCCTCGACGTTACGGGCGTGCCGACCATCGACACCCAGGTCGCGAGCGCGCTGGTGCGGACGGCGCGCGCGGTGAACCTGCTCGGCGCGCAGGTGCTCCTGACGGGGATCCAGCCCGCCATCGCGCGGACGCTCGTCGAGCTCGGGGCGGATATGGGCGGGCTCCTGGTGCGGTCCACGCTCGATTCGGGCATCGCGTATGCCCTCACGCCCCGACCTGGTAGACGCGCCGGTACCCTGCCTCCACGTCCGTGATCGTCACCTCGACGATCCCGTGCGAGGTGATCGCGTACTGCTCCTCGATCAGCGGCCCCTCGTTGCCCATGCGCTCGACGGTCACCCCGCCGAGCTCGGCGGCGCGGTCGCGGAGCCGCCGGTCGAAGGGGAACACGACCTCGTTGAACGCCGTGATGTCGCCGTGGGGCACGCCGAGCCGGTCGAGCGCGGCGCACTCGACGAACCGGTAGCGGCCGACGTTGTGCGCCGCCCGGTACACGCGCCGCGAGACCACCGGCGCCTCGTGGCTCGACGGGATGCGCGCCTCCCGGTCGAAGATCGGGTCGAAGACCACCTCGTCCCCGCCGCTGCCCTCCCGGAACACCCCGAAGTGGCGCGAGAGCCGGTCGGAGAGCTCGAAGCCCGCGTCCTCGTCGACGGCGATGGCCAGGCCGATCGCGATGGCCGCCGAGGGGTAGGGGGAGCGATGGACGCGGCGCCCGAAGCGCTCGCGCAGCGTCCGCGCGACGATGGGCAGCGAGCTCGCGCCGCCGACGACGTAGATCCCCGCGATGTCGGCGAGCGCCTCGCCCGCGCCGGCGTCGAGGCGCGCGATCACCGGCTGCATCGCCGCGATGGTCGACTCCACGAGGGGCACGCACCGGTCGTAGTAGTCGGAGGTCGCGATCGTCACCTCGCGGGCGGGCGAGAGGTCGCCCAGGCAGGTCTCCAGGTCGATCACGATGCGCCGGGAGTTCGGGTTGAGCCGCTCCTTCGCCTCGCGGCACTGGTCCGCGAGCGCCGCGAGCGCGCGCGCCGGCAGGCCCTCGCGCTCGATCTTCTCGATCTTGCCGGCGTCGAGCGCCATCGAGGCCAGCGCGGCGTCGAAGTCGTCGCCGCCGAGGTGGTTCAGGCCCGCGGTCGTCACGGCGTCGTGGCTGCGCCCGGTCATGTGGACCAGCGACGCGTCGAACGTCCCGCCGCCGAGGTCGTAGACGACGATGTGCTCGCGCTTCGACGTGATGGTGCTGCGGTGGCGGTGCGTGTACTCGAAGCCGGCGGCCGACGGCTCGTTCAGGAGCGCGATGACCTCGAAGCCGGCGCGGCGGAAGGCGTCGAGCGTCACGAACCGCTGCGACCCGTGCGCGTTCGCCGGGGTCGCCACGACCGAGATGAGGCGCCCGTCGTCGTCCCTCTTGGGCCGGTTCGACCGGTGCAGCACGGCGTCGCGGAGCGACCGCAGGAACAGGGTCAGGAGATCGAGCACCCGGAGCTTCGTCCCGCCGATCTCGACCTCGACGTCGGGCGACGCGCGCGGGCCGGAGAGCACGCGCTTGAACGACCGGAGCACGGTCCACTCGGGGTCCGAGGCGACCGCGAGGGCGTCGAAGCCGAACCGGAGCTCCCCCCGCCGCTCGGCGGCCACGGAGGGGTAGAAATCCACGGTGTCCCCCGCCGCGTCCTGGAAGCTGACGACAGGGTAGTTCCCGCGATCGCAGCACGCGACCACGGTCCGCGTGGTTCCGAAATCGATCCCGAGGCGCAAGGTAGGGTCTCCTCCGGCCCCATGCTGCCACATCCGGCCGCCCGCGGTGAAACTCTGCGAGATCGGTCGGCTTCCAGCTCGAAGGCACCGTCATCGATGGCATCGACCGAGATCTGGGCGCCGTTCGCGAGGGCGATCGGGCAGTGGGGTTCGAGAGGACGTCATCGCCGGCGGCGTGGGGGTGAACCGTCCTTAGGACGCTACTTCTTCTCGCCCTGCTTGTCGCCCGTCGCGCCGCCGCTCGCCTCGACGAGGGAAGGTGGCGGGTCCGACTGGACCGTCTTCGCGTCGCCGGGCTCGAGCGTCACCATCATGGTCCGGTTGCCGCGCTCCGGGTCCACGAACGTCACCTCGTGCGAGCCGGGCGCGACCTTGCGCCCCGAGATCGGCGTCGTCCCGATGGGCTTGCCGTCCAGCAGGATCTCGGTCGGCTGCGCGGCGACCACGTCGAGCATCGGCGCGTCGTCGAGCGGAGGCTCGGGCTCCGGCTCGGGCTCGGCGGCGATCAGCGCGGGTTGCGGGGGCTCCGGCGGCGGCTTCGGGGCGCCGCCGCAGCCGGCAATGGCGAGGGTGACGAGGAAGGTGGGGGTGCGACGCATGGACCCAACGCTAGACAGGAAACACGCGGGAGGAAATGGCGAGGGTGACCTCACACGCGCAACGCTCCGCCACGGCACGCTCGCTGCGGCCCAGAGCCTCCCTCATCGAGGAGGGGCTCTCTCCCCCGGCCGAGCGATCGCTCCGTCATCCGCCGCCGCTGCCGTAAGGGCGCGTGATGATCTCGAGGAAGTGCCCGGCGGGATCGGGGAAGTAGACGCCGCGCCCGCCGTCATGGTGGTTGATCTCCCCGGGCTGCTGCGCTCTGGGATCGGCCCAGTACGGGATCTGGCGTTCGCGGATTCGACCGAAGATCTCGTCGAACTCGGCCTCGCTGACCAGGAAGGCGAGGTGCTGAGAACGGATCTCGCCAGGGGTGTCGATGAAGTCGAGCGTGACGTCGTTGTCGAGCCGTACCGTCAAGAAGTGCCCGAACGGCACCGGCGCCGAGAGGCCCAGGATCTCGGTCAAAAAGGTGGCGGACGTCGTCTTGTCCCGCGCCGGGACGATGGTGTGATTGAGCTGGACGGCCATGCTCGCTTCCTCCCTTCCGTGGGCGGTTGCCCATCTCCGGCGGATCTTGAGCGATCTCGCGGCGAGGGGCCACCTCCAGGCTGGCGCGGTGACCTGGATCGAGCGGATTTTGCCGCCTCTCGGCCCTCGCCGCCGCGCGCCCGAGAGGATTGCTGGAGCCGGCGAGCGGCCTTAGGAGCCCCACCAGGATCGCGGCGCCGAAGCGCACCCCGCGCCCTCTGCGCGTCCGGGGTGGAGAGACGGTCTTACGCCGGAGCTGTCCGCGATCGAGGAGCGGCGAGAAATGGTGCGCATTCCGATGTTCGTCGTCGCGTTGCCCTGCAGCATGCTCGCGCTCACGGCGGCCTGCTCCGATCCCGCCCCGCCCACGCCGCCGCAGCCCGCCACCGATCCGGCGGCGGAGGAGGCCGCGCGGTTCATCGATGCGGCCGAGGCGGAGCTGCACGAGCTCAGCACCCACAACAACCGCGCGGCGTGGGTGGCGGCGACGTACATCACCGTCGACACCGAGATCCTCGCGGCCGCGGCGAGCGCGAAGCTGCTCGGGGTGCAGGCCGATTACGCGAAGCGGGCCGCCCGCTTCCTCGACCTCAAACTGCCCTATGACGTCCGCCGCCGGCTCGAGCTCCTGCGAACGTCCCTCACGCTCTACGCGCCCGCCGATCCCGCGAAAACGAAGGAGGTCGCCACCATCGCGTCGAGGCTGGAGGCCATGTACGGAGCGGGCAAGTACTGCCCCGCGAGCGGCCAGTGCCTCAATCTCGAGGACCTGAGCAGGACGCTCGCGAAGAGCCGCGATCCCGAGGAGCTGAAGCGGGCGTGGGCCGGCTGGCACACGGTCTCTGTCCCCATGCGGGGCGATTTCACGCGGCTCGTCCAGCTGGCGAACGAGGGCGCCCGCGAGCTCGGGTTCAAGGACACAGGCGACGCGTGGCGCTCGAAATTCGAGATGCGGCCCGGCGTGCTGTCGCGCGAGGTCGATCGCCTCTGGGGGCAGGTCAAGCCGCTCTACGACGCGCTCCACTGCTACGCGCGGGGCCGGCTCGCCGCGAAGTACGGCGAGGACGTCGTGCCCGGCAAGGGCCCGATCCGGGCGGATCTGCTCGGCAACATGTGGGCGCAGGACTGGAGCAACATCTACGATCTCGTGGCGCCCGAGGGGGCCGCGCCGATCTACGATCTCGACGCCGCGCTGCAGGCGAAGGGGTACACGCCGATCGAGATGGTGAAGACGGGCGAGCGCTTCTTCGTCTCGCTCGGGTTCGAGCCGCTCCCGGCCACCTTCTGGGAGCGGTCGCTCTTCGTCAAGCCGGCGGATCGCGACGTCGTCTGCCACGCGAGCGCGTGGAACATCGACGACGAGGAGGATCTGCGCATCAAGATGTGCATCGAGATCACGGCCGGCGACTTCCAGACGATCCACCACGAGCTCGGCCACACCTTCTACCAGCGGGCGTACAACCACCTGCCGCTCCTGTACCGCGACAGCCCGAACCCCGCGTTTCACGAGGCCATCGGCGACACGATCGGGCTCTCGGTCAGTCCGGAGTACCTCCAGCGGATCGGGCTCGTGGACCAGCTGCCCCCCGCCTCCAGCGACCTCTCGCTCCTCCTCCGCGACGCCCTCGGCAAGATCGCCTTCCTGCCGTTCGCGGTCTCGCTCGACCGGTGGCGCTGGGGGGTGTTCTCGGGGGACATCCAGCCGGCGAGATACAACGAGGCCTATTGGGAGCTCCGGAGGAGGTACCAGGGTGTCGTGCCGCCGGTGCCTCGCTCCGAGTCGGACTTCGATCCTGGCGCGAAGTACCATGTGGCGGCGAGCGTCCCTTACATCCGGTACTTCTTCGCCCATATCCTCCAGTTCCAGTTCCACCGCGCGCTCTGCGAGGCAGCGGGGTACAAGGGGCCGCTCCACCGCTGCACGATCTACGGCAGCGAGGAGGCCGGCGAGCGCCTCCGGCGGATGCTGGAGATGGGGCGGAGCCGCCCGTGGCCGGAGGCGCTCGAGGTGGTGACGGGATCGCGGCGGATGGATGCGGCGCCGATGCTCGACTACTTCGGGCCGCTCAAGGACTGGCTCGACCAGCAGAACCGCGGCAAGACGTGCGGGTGGTAGGCGGGGGCGCGCGGGATCAGGCCTGCGGCGGCGGCAGGTAGTCCGGCGGCGGCGTGTAGAAGGCGAAGCGCGTGACCGCGTGGTACCCCATCACGTCGTACACGGGCCGCCCCAGGTCCGTCGCGTGGAGGACGGTCTTCTGGGCGCCGGTGGCGCTCAGCGCGTCGTCGAGACAGCAGCGCATCACCGCCTCGGCGTAGCCTTTGCGCCGGTGCTCGGCCGCGGTGGCGACGAAGCCGACGTACCGGATCCCCGCCACCATGAACGTCGCCGCGCAGCATACCGGCTGGTCGCCCGCGTAGCCGACCCGCCCGAACGCCCGGTCGTCCCACAACGCCTCGTGGGCCAGGGCGGCGCGCCCGGTGGGGAGCGGGAGGCCGTAGGCGACGGAGTTGAGATCGGCGACGGCGGCGCGCGTCTCGGCGTCGCCCACGCGCCTGAGCTCCAGGCCGGCGATCTCCCGCCGCGGGGTGGGGAGCGCGTCGGCCACCATGCCCATGATCGACACCGCAGGTTGGAAGCCGAGCCCGGCCAGGAGCTCGGCGGCCGCTTCCGCGTCACCGCCGGGCGCCCAGCTGTCGGACAGCGCGAAGAACCAGGGAACGCCGCCGGTCCGGGCGAGCTCGGCGCCGATGCGCGCGCGGCGCTCCAGATCCGTGAGGTTGCCGGCCGGCGAGGAGAGCGTGGCGATGTTGAGCAGGGCCATGTCCGTGCCCGAGAGGATGACGGAGACACCGTCCGTGTGCTCGATCCGGTGGCCGGGGAGGCAGCGGCTGAAGTGGATCCAGGCGGCCAGGAACTGCGCGTTGCACTCTGCGATCCCGGTCGGGTCGGACATGGGAGACCTCCTCTGGACCGAGATATACAGGGCCGGGCGCCCGGCGATCGAGCTTTCGTCGCCGAGCGCGCGGGCCCCGCTGCTGCCGTGGCCGTCGGCTCGGCAGCAGCGGGGCGCTCTGGCCGGGCAGGGTGACCCGATCGATGCTGGCGGATCAGGGCGCCGGATGTGACGAAATCACCGCGAGGGCGCCAGTCCCACAAGGACGCGGACCGGAGAGCGGAGGTGCGCCGACGGGCGCGAGGGGGCCGAGGTCAGCGCTGCTCGTCCCCCCTCGGGCGGCCTCACGGCTCGACGGACCCCAGCGTGTGGCAGTTGTTGCACGAGAAGTCGCCATTGCCGGTCGTGGGGTCGTACTGGACGCGCTGGAGCAGGCTGGCCATCTCGGGCACGACCTTCTCGAACATGAAGGTGCTCCACGCCGCGCGCTCGGGGTGCTCCGGGTCTTGCACGTACTCGAGGAACCCCTCCTCCGTGGCGGGCAGCACGGCGATCGCCGGGCTCGGCATGGCGTAGGCGCGCGTGGCCCCGTCGGCGCCGTGGCACGTCGCGCAGTCCATGGTCTCGAACGCCGGGTCGTACGCCACGAACACCTCCTTCATCCGCGGCAGGACGTCGCTGTTCATGTACGCGACGCGCTGCTCGAAGCTCATGTCCTTCCACGCGGTCGGCTCCGGATCACCGGCGTCCTCCGCGCCGCCGCACGCGGCGACGAACAGGCACGCTGCCATCGAGATGCGCCTCACGACCGCGCTCCTCGTCCGGCGCTCGGAACGCGGCGGCGCGTGATCCGGTCGCTCCCGCGCCGCCTTCGCGTCGTTGGTGGCCGGCTCCGCGGTGATCATGGATCGCATGTCGTATCTCCTCTCCTGGGTCGAGCTGGTTCGAAGCGGGTCGTCCGGACGGCACTGACCGGATGCGCCCTGGTTCTATCGTCACG
Source organism: Sorangium sp. So ce281 (assembly GCF_051527395.1). Lineage (NCBI taxonomy): Bacteria > Pseudomonadati > Myxococcota > Polyangiales > Polyangiaceae > Sorangium > Sorangium sp. So ce281. The sequence continues at coordinate 5,258,057 of NZ_CP150322.1, read as the reverse complement.
ACGAACGGGCGGGCCCGAGATCGACACGCTCAGCGATGTTTTTTGCTGCCGCCATCTGTCGACAACTGCTTGAAACTGCCGGGTCATCCGCGCGCCGCGGCGGCGAGGCGCAGCCCGCGGAACGCCGCGCGCAGCGCCTGCACGGCGCACCTCACCTCGATGCGCACCAGCGCCTCCGCGGCCCGGGCGATCGCCGGCTCGAGGGAGGCGACCCTCGCTGGCGTGAACCCCTTGGAGAACAGCGCCCGCGCGCGCGGGGTCGTCCGCATAACCCGGCGAGAAGGGCTGGAAGAGGGCGCGCCCTCGGCGTCATGGCGGTTCGCTTCCCCCTCCGACTTCCCGCAGCAGTGCTAGAGGTCCTGCATGTAATCACATCCGATGCTCCTGCCGAGAGCGTGGCAGTGGATGGCGGTCTCCGGCGCCAGGTCCAGGCGATGGATGTTGGGAGTCCGGTAACAGGTGGACTGGTCATTGCCGACGATCAGATATGCCCACCGCCTCCCCGTCGGGGTGGGGCCCGATATCGTGCAATCGAGCCTCGTCCCTGCCACGAAGCCGCTCACGATCGCTTGCTCGGTCTCGCCGGCTTCTTCGCTGTCGATCGACGGATCCATGGAGCCAACGCACGCAGAGCCGGAGACGCAGACGAGCCCTGTCACCAGCGCCATGCCGAGCCAGTTCTGGAGATTGCGACGATTGCTCATACTTCCCCTCTTTCTACGACGGAGACTCGTCGCGGTGGATCCCCGGTGGTCACCGTTCGCGAGCCTCGTCGGATTCACGAGCAAGAGCTATGCTCGGGGCGTCTGTCACCCGACGCTACAGCGTCACTGGTTTCACTTCAGGTATCGAGACGCCTCCGCTCCCGGGCAAAATCGTGCGACAGGGACATGGAGAAGGTCACGAGAGACAGGGAAACGAGCGACATCGAAGATCGACACGAACGCCAGGGACACGGAGCCTGGCGACAGGACGTGGAGAACGCCGCCAGGGACACGAGATCGAGCGACCTGGATGTCGAGATCCTGGCAAGGGACCACGGTCGGGGCCGATGGCGACCGCGCGCTCACGGGCGCCGCGGGGGAGCGCGCAGGACGAGGCCGCGCGCCATCGCGCGGCCCGCGCTTCACAGCACGTGCGGGAGCGGCAAGGCGGGCCCGGTGAGCGGCGGCATCTGACCGGCGCGCGCCAGCGCGTCGCCGTACACGGCGTCTCCGCTGCGGAGGTCGCCGAGGCGGCGCGGCGCGAAGCGGATGTCGTCGAAGACCGCGGTGCAGCCGTCGCCTGCGGGCGACTGGGCCGAGAAGCCGACGTCGAGCTCCGCCGTGCTGCCCAGCGAGAAGCTGCGGACGAGGCGCCATGTCGTCCCGTCGGTGGAGGCGTGGAACGCGCACATCCGGCCGAGCCGCGAGACGCGCAGCCATACGTGATCCGCGTCGACCTCGAAGGATCGGCGGTCGTCCGACAGGCCGCGGGTCACCACGGAGACGACCGTCGGAGCGCCCTCCGGCGAGAGCTCGAAGCAGAGCTTCGCCCACGAGCGCTCGTGCGCCCAGAGGAGCAGCACGCCGGCGTCGCGCACCGCCGAGAAGCCCACCGTCACCCGCGCGCTGGCAAGGAAGTCCCCGTGCGGCGTCCCGAGCAAGCGCGGCGCGTTCAGCGCGCCCCGGATGCGATCCGGATCGAGGAACAGGTCGGTCTCGCCGCCTGCTGTGACCGTCAGGCTCGACGCTTTCCCGGCGCTCCAGCTCCTGGGCGGTACCTCCCAGCGGAGCGGTGTGGGCCACGGCTTTAGGTGCACCTGTTCGCTCACCTCGTCTCCCTCCCCTGCATCGCGTCGATGGTACCGGAGTGTGCTCCTGTATTGTCGTGGAATCGTTTCGGTGTGTATGGAGGATCTCGGTCCTATGCGAATTACCGTCCTTCTGATTTCCTGCTGTTCGGTTGGAATCCTGGCAGGGTGCTTCACCTCGCGGAAGGGACCGCCGGAGTTCCTGCTCGGCGCGAGGGCGGTGCAGACATCACCTGGCGATCGTGACCGGGACGAGAACGCCGGCACCGGGGTTACCGGCACCGGCTATGTGGAAGCCGCGGGCGCCCTCGTCGGTGCGGCCGGGTCGACCGTCGCGAACCGCGCGTTGTTCGATACCTGCTACGCGGCGTGTCCAACCGGGACGGCGTGCGACGCGGCCACGGGGATGTGTGTGCGGCAGCCGTGCGGGGGGAAATGCCCGGCCGACTACCGCTGCAAGGTCGTCGAGGGGAAGGAGGCCTGCGTCCTCGGCGAGCCCGACCGCGGCGTTGTGTCGCCGCTGGCCGCGCCCGGGGCAGGGGAGCTCGGGCCGGGAGCGGCGCCCGGGGCCGCGCCGGGGCCGCGCGTCGACTGAGGCGCGGCGCCCCGCTCGCTCACCGCCCCTCGATCCGCCTCATCACCTCTGCATAGACCTCGCGCCGGTCCGGCCGAGCGCGGCCCAGCGCGTCCTTGAGCGCGGGGATCGCCGGCGCGCCCACGTGCCCGAGCCCCTCCGCGGCCGCGCGGCGGACGACCGCGTGCGGGTGCAGGAGCAGGCCCACGATCGCGGGGAGCGCCGGCGGCCACGGCGCAAAGCAGAGGATACGGATCGCCGAGCGGACCACGTCCGGCAGCGGATCCGAGAGGAGCGCGCACGTCGCGCGCAGGTAGGCGGCGCGATCGACCGCGTCGCGGAGCAGCCGGTGCGCGTGGAGCCGCACCCGGGGGCGCCGATCGCCGAGCAGCTCCACGAGCAGCGCCGCGAGCTCCCCGTCGGGCGCCCCGGCCAGCGCCGAGAGCGCCCGGCGCGCCTGCTCCGCGTCCCCTGCGCGCGCGAGCCGCACGAGCTCCTGCCGCGCCGGACCTCGGTCGCTCGTCTCGGGCGCCTGTGGCTCCGGACGCGCGCGCAGCGCCTCCAGCGCCCGCGCGTCCTCGGCCGCGCGTCCCCCTCCGGGCGGCCGGAGCGGGCCGTCGTCGAGCGAGAGCCGCCCGGCCAGATCGGCGCGCCCCTCGGCGCGGAGGCGCTCCACCACGGCCTCGAGCTCCGGCGTCCGGAGCAGCCGCTCGCCGGCGACCAGATCGAGGTAGCCCCACGCCCCCTGCCGGAGGCGATCGACCAGCCGAGCCGCCCGCGCGTCGGGCGCCACGCGGCGGATCGCCTGGGCCGCCGCCGCGCGCGTCGCCGGCGCGCCCGACTCCCACCACGAGAGCAGCTGCGGGAGCAGGCGCTCCGCTTCCGGCGGCATCAGCAGGTCCGCGAGGCGCGCCGCGCGCTCCCGGCGCGCCTCGTCGGCCGGGTCGCCCCGGAGCTCTTCCTCGGAGAGATCGAGCAGCGAGGGCGCCAGGGAGGGCAGCCCCGGGTGGTCCACGCCGTCCACGTCGCCGCGCAGGTAGGCCTGCAGCGCGGCGGCGCGGGCGTCGGGCTCCGGCCACGAGAGGAGCGCGACGGCGGCCTTGCTCCGGAGCTCGGGCGCGGGCGCGGCCAGCATCGACAGCAGGCGCTCGCGGAGCGCGGCCGAGCGCGGCTGGTCGAGATCGGACGGCCGGGGCACCCGCGCGTCGCCGCTCGGCGCGGTCGCCTGCTCGGCGAGGGTCCAGGGCGGCGCGCCGATCGGCTGGAGCGACTCCATCCAGTCGAGCAGCGCCGGCCGCGCCGGCTCGGCCGCGGCCGGGAACACCTCGGTGAGCGCGGCGAGCTGCGCGCGCGAGCCGAGGCCGCCGCGCGGCCGCTCCCGGAGCGCCGCGAGCGCCGCCGGCTCCAGCGCCGCGGCCCGGAGCGCCGCCCGCCACGCGGCCGCGCCCTCGGGATCCTCGCCATCGCCCGCCTCGGCCGTCGCCCCGAACGCCTCGCGCAGGATCGCCGGCTCGGCCGTCCACGGATCGGCGGCGGCGCGCGCCGTCGCGAGCGCCTGATCGACGTCGGCGCGCCCGAGGATCGCCCCGCACCGCCGCAGCAGCGCGAGCGGCGATCGGCGCGCCCCCGGCGCCGGCGCGAGCCCGCGCACGCGCGCCGCGACGCCGAGCGCCTCGGCGCGCGCGAGCTCGGGCGCCGCCTCCTCGAGCAACGGGAGCAGCCCGTCGCGCAGATCGGCCGACGCCGCGGCGAGCCCGTCGAGCAGCACCGCGGCGTACCGGGCGTACAGGCGCGCCTCGACGGGCGACCACGGGGCGGTGGACGTGCGGACGATCAGCCGGAGCGCCGTGTCGCGCAGCGCCGGCTCGTCCGCCGCCAGGCGGAACCACTCCGGCGCGAGCTTCCGCAGGGCGGCGAGCCACCGCTGCGTCAGCGCCGCCTGCCGCTCGAGCAGGCGCCGCGCCGTCGCGTCGTCCCAGCCGTCGCGGGCGAGCGCGGCAGCGAGCGCGTCCGCGGCGCCAGCGAGCGCGCCCGCGGCGCCTGAGGGAGGCGCGGCGCCCGGGCGCGCTCGCTCGCGGGCGGCGAGGCCGTGCGCGTCGATCTCCACGGCCTCCCCGGCGAGCTCGTCGGCGGTCCCGGAGGCGAGGGCGATCTCGCCAGCGACCACCCGCTCGAGCAGCCGCGCCGCCGCGGCCGATCCCTGGCGGAGCCCGCTCCGGATCGCCTGGGCCGACAGCTTGCCGCTCAGGGCGTCGAGCAGCCGGTCGCGGGCGCGTTCGTCCTCCACGGCCCCTGCGGCGGCGAGGATCGTCGCCTCGCAGGCCGGCCCGACGATCGCCCGCAGCGCGGCGTCGAGCGCCGCGCGCAGCCCCGGGTTGTCGTGGCGGCCGAGCCAGAAGACGAGCTTCGGCGCGGCCTCGGGCCCGCCCGCCCGCGCCAGCGCCTCGGCCGCCGTCTTCTTGATGCTCATGTTCGGGTGATCGAGGCACGCTGCGATGGCGGGGCAGGCCCAGCGCGCCTCCATGCCCCCGAGCGCGCGCAGCGCCTGCCTCACCGTCTGCACGTCGCCCGCGCCCGTGAGGAGCGTCAGGCTGGCCGAGAGCGCCTCGGCGCCGTCCTCGGCGAGCAGCGCGATCACGCGCTTGCGCACGCGGGGATCGCGGTGGCGGAGCAAGCGCGGGACGCGCGAGCGCGCGGCCTGACCGCGCGCCGAGCGCAGCAGGTCGACGAGGAGCGCGCGCTCGCCCGCGGACACGCCGGGTCGGTCGAGGAGGTCGAGGGCGAGGCTCGCGAGCAGCGCGTCGCCGGCCGCGCTCTCGCTCGCGGCGTCGAGGAGGCAGACAGGCCGGATCTTCCGGCGCTGGTGGAGCCGCCGCCCGAGGCCGCGGATCGCCTCCGCGACATCGTCCGGGATCGCCGGCTCCGCGGGCCGCGCGGGGCCCCGGTCGGGGTCGCGATCGGGCGGCTCGGCTGGCCCGCCGGGGGCCCACGCCGCGGCGTGGTCCGCCGCGATCCGGAGCAGCAGATCGGCGATCGCCGGCAGGGCGCTCGCGTCGCCCGCGCGCGCGAGCGCCCTGAGCGCGTCCGCCGGCGTGCACCGCTTCACCGCGCGCTGGAGCACCGCGAGCTCCGCCGCCTCGGTCCCGGCGAGGTCGGCGGCGATCTCGGCCGGCAGGTCCCGGGGGTTCAGGCGGGCGACGAGCGCGCGCCGGTCCGCCGGATCCTCCGTCAGGTGCCAGAGCAGCGCCGCGGCGCGGTGGCGCTCGCCTCGGAGGTGCGGCGCGATGGCCGCGCCTGCGCCGCCCTGGCCGAGCGCCGCCCGGAGCGCCTCCACCGTGCGTGGGCCGCCGATCGCGGCGAGCGCCTCCAGGGCAGCGGCGGGCGCGCGCGGCAGGGCGGCGAGCACGTCGTCCTCCGCGGCCGCGTGGCGCAGGGCGCCCAGCGCGCGCAGGAGGGGCGCGGGCGAGGGCGCGTCGCGGAGCTTCTCGGCGAGCGCGTCGCCGAGCGGGAGATCGGCCGCGCCCTGCCGCGCCATGGCGACGATGATCTCGGCGCGGCGCGGCCAGCTCGCGTCGCCGCCCGGCGCCGCGGCGAGCGCCGACAGGAGCGCGCGCCGGCAGGTGAAAGCGATCGCCGCGACGTCCTCCGCGGCGATCGTGGGATCGGCGAGGGCGAGATCGAGCAGGGCCGCCGCGTGCTCCGGGGCGGGGAAGTGCCCGCGCCGGTGCAGCGCGCGCAGGCAGGCGATCGCGCTCGGGCCGAGCAGCAGCGGATCGCCCCCCGCGACGCTCAGGATGGCGCCGACGTCCTCGCGGTTCGCGTGCTCGCCGAGGAGCGTGAGCGCCCGCTGCCGGAGCCGCGGCGGTGCGTCCTCGCGGGAGACGAACGCGCGGAGCGCGGCGCCCTCGCCGTGGCGGGCCGCCGTCTCCAGCGCGGCGGCGGCCACGTCGGGGGCGCCGCCGAGGAGCTGCCCGAGGCGCGCGCCCGGGAGCGGCGCGCCGGCGAGGACGGCCCAGGGCGCGGCGAGCTCGCGCAGCGCGCCTGCGACGATCGCGGGCGCCGCCGCGTCGAGCAGCGCGGCGAGCACCGCGCGCGCCCGATCGGGCGCGAGCAGCGCCGCGTGCAGGCAGCGCCGGGTGAGGTCGAGCGCCGCGGCCGCGAGGACCGGCTCGCGGCGCGCCGCGAGCTCGGGGAGGAGCGCCTCGGGCGCGGGGATCTCGGCCGGATCGAGCGCGTGGAGCGCCTGGTAGAGGAGCTCGCCGGCGGGCTCGTCGCGGACGGCCTCCGGCCGCGTGAGGATCTCGGTCCGGAGCCACGCGACGCGAACGGCGGCGGGGAGCGAGGCCTCGCGCCACGCCGGGAGGCGCTGAACCGGGAGGGAGGGCCACAGCGCGCGGTAGAGCCCGGCGAGGAGCAGCGCGACCTCCGGCGTCCTGTCCAGCGTGCGCGGGAGCAGCGCCGCGAGCTCTCGCCGCCCTGCGCCGCCCTCGCGCCGGGCGGCCTGGGCCATCCGCGTGAGCCCGAGGTACCGCACGCGCTCGTCCTCGTGCTTCACGAGCTGGCGGAGCATCTCCTTGCTGCAGCGCGCTTCATCGACGTGCTCGGCGAGCCACCGCACGTCCGCGCGGCGGAGCGCCGCGGCGAACGTCTCGTCCAGGTGCACCATGGCGGCGCCATCGTAGACCGGCGCGCGGCGGCGAGGCGCCGGCAAAGCGATGGCCGGCGCCTCGTCACCGAGGCTTCGTCACCGAGGCTGTCGGCGCGCGGTCGCTCCGATCACTCCGAATTACTCCGACGGCCTGCTCCCCGTCACGGAAGCGCGCGACAGATTCAGCAGCGCCTTCGCGCGCGAGTACGCGATGTACGGGTTGTCCGTGGAGCCGCCAAGATCGTCGGCGTCTTCCCCTGGCCCCTGCGCCCTCACCGGGAGCCAGAGGTAGTCGGGGTGCATCGCCTTGCCGTTGATGCCGTTGACGAGGGCGGGGTTCCTGATCCACTCGCCGCCGATCAACGCCAGCCGATCGTCGAGCTCGAGCACGTAGTGGAGCTCCACGTTCAGGACCGGGATGTTGCGCTGCGCGGGGGGCAGGAGGAGCTGCTCGGCGCTCACCTCGTCCGAGACCATCCCGTAGCGCCCGCTGACGCGGACGAAGCGCCTCGCGTACGGGTTGAACCGGTAATTGTAGCAATCCGCCCCCTGGAACCCGCCGTTACAGACGAGCCGCGCTGCCTCCTGCGCGCTCACCTCCGCCATCGTGTCGATGCTGAACGACGTGACCGGGTAGCTCCACACCTCGCGGTGCCAGGTGTAGTCGACGACGAACGCGCGCCGCGCCCGAGCGCTGGACGGCGAGCTGATGGAGCTTGCGCCCAGCCCGAGGAGGCCGGTCATGGCGATGTGCATCGTCGCGGGGTTCAGGTCGCGGCACGCCGGATCGATAGGCCTTCCGTACTGATCGCGCTGGACGAGGTCCTCCCGCGCCTCGCAGCGCCGCCCGGACACCGTGGCCGAGTCGCTGTGGTAGAGCTCCGTCATGAGCGCCTCGATATCGGCGGTGCGGAACAGGATGCACCCCGTCTCCACCGAAGCGCACGTGGTCACCTTGCCGCCCGAGAGCTTCACGCGGATGTCGCGCTGCGGCGGCCCGCCTTCCTCGGCGACGACGTAGGCCGCCCAGCCGTTGCAGTGTC
>NZ_CP150322.1:3357500-5242500 GCF_051527395.1 Sorangium sp. So ce281 | reverse complement strand
ATGGTACTGCCAGGGCAACCTGGTGGGAGAGTAGGACGCCGCCGGGATTTTCTTCGAACCTGCGCATGGCGCGAGCCATGCGCAGGTTTTTTTCTTTTGTACGCCCTTTCGCCAGGCGTCCGAGCCTTGCCCAGGCGTTCCCTTGGAGCTGGCGGCGGTCGCCACGGCAGCGTTCTCCGGACCTCGGAGAGGCCGCTCCAAGCTGCGCCCGAGAGCGGATGTTCCGAGCAGCCGGGCAGCCTGACCTCCGTCGAGGCGGCGAGGGAAGCGTGAACTCCTGCTGAGCCGAACGCGTGCGGGCGGCGTTCGGAGGGGGTGGCCATCCCGCCAGACGGACGCGCTCGCCGTGCGGTCCCATCTCGATGACCCCGCCCGGAGCGAGCGGTTGCGTCGGGTTCCCCCGTGAGGGATGGCTCTTGCATCGTCGGCGGCCTCGCAAGGAGGGGCCGCGCGGCGAAAGGCGCACCGGAAGAAGCGCCGCGCACCGGCTCCACAGGCCACGGAACCGCCGCCGATGGCGAAGAGACGCCCCCCCGCATCCGATCCGCTCGACCGCTTCCACCCCGCTACCCAGGCGTGGTTCCGCGCGGCTTTCGCCGCGCCCACCCCCGCCCAGGTGCAGGGCTTCCCGCCCATCCTCGACGGCGCCTCCACCCTGCTGCTCGCCCCGACCGGCTCGGGCAAGACGCTCGCCGCCTTCCTTGCGGCCATCGACCGGCTCATGGCGTCGCCCGAGCCCGAGGCCGCCGAGCGCTGCCGCGTCCTCTACGTATCGCCCCTCAAGGCGCTCGCGATCGACGTCGAGCGCAACCTGCGCGCGCCGCTCGCCGGCATCGCCGCCGCGGCCGAGCGCCTCGGCCTGCCCTACCGCGTCCCCCAGGTCGGCGTACGCTCCGGCGATACCGCGCCCGAGGACCGCGCCCGGCTCGCCAGGAAGCCGCCGGACATCCTCATCACCACCCCGGAGTCGCTCTACCTCCTGCTCACCGCGGCCGCGCGCGATCGGCTGCGCGCCGTCGAGACCGTCATCATCGACGAGATCCACGCGCTCGTCGCGACGAAGCGCGGGGCGCACCTCGCCCTGTCCCTCGAGCGGCTCGAGGCGCTGCGATCCGCGCCGCGACCGATGCAGCGCATCGGCCTCTCCGCCACGCAGCGGCCGCTCGACGAGGTCGCGCGGCTGCTCGGCGGCGGCGAGACCGACGGCGCCGGCGGGCGCTTCGCGCCGCGGCCGGTGACCCTCGTCGACGCGAGCGCCCCGAAGGCCCTGGAGCTCCGCATCGAGGTGCCCGTCGAGGACATGACCAAGCTCGGCGAGGCCGCCCGCGCGGGCGAGGGCCCGAGGGGGGCGCCCGCCGAGCCGGCGCAGCGCTCGATCTGGCCGAGCATCCACCCGCGCCTCGTCGAGCTCGTCCACGCCCACCGCACCACGATGATCTTCGTGAACAGCCGGCGCCTCGCCGAGCGCCTCGCCGCGGCGCTCAACGACACCGCCGGCGCCGAGATCGCGCTGGCGCACCACGGATCGATCGCCCGCGAGCAGCGGCAGCAGATCGAGGAGCGGCTCAAGGCGGGCCTCCTGCCGTGCATCGTCGCGACCTCGTCGCTGGAGCTCGGCCTCGACCTCGGCTCCGTCGACCTCGTGATCCAGCTCGAGGCGCCGCCCTCGGTCGCCGCCGGGCTCCAGCGCGTCGGGCGCGCGGGGCACGAGGTCTCCGGCACGTCGCGCGGCATCGTCTTTCCGAAGCACCGCGGCGATCTGCTCGCGTGCGCCGCGGCCGCGTCCCGCATGCGCGAAGGCAAGGTCGAGGCGACCCTGTACCCGAGGAACCCGCTCGACGTCCTCGCCCAGCAGATCGTCGCCATCGCCTCGATGGACACCCTCCACGTCGACGCGCTCTTCTCGCTCGTCCGCCGGGCGGCGCCCTTCGCCGAGCTGCCCCGCGCGAGCTTCGAGGGCGTGCTCGACATGCTCTCCGGCCGCTACCCCTCCGACGAGTTCGCCGAGCTCCGGCCCCGCATCGTCTGGGACCGGGTGGGCGGCGCCGTGCGCGCCAGGAAGGGCGCGAAGCGCCTCGCCGTCGTCAACGCCGGCACCATCCCCGACCGCGGCCTCTACGGCGTCTTCCTGGACACCGGCGGCGACGCCGCGCGCCCCGGCCGGCGCGTCGGGGAGCTCGACGAGGAGATGGTCTTCGAGGCCCGCGAGGGCGAGGTCTTCCTCCTCGGCGCCTCCTCGTGGCGCATCACCGACATCACCCACGACCGCGTCCTCGTCGTCCCCGCCCCGGGCGAGCCCGGCAAGATGCCGTTCTGGCGCGGCGACCAGGCCGGGCGCAACGCCGAGCTGGGCGCCTCCATCGGCGCCCTCGCGCGGCGCCTCGCCGCGCTGCCCGACGGCGAGGCCGAGCGCGCGCTCGCGGACGAGCACGGCCTCGACGAGCGCGCTGCCTCGAACCTCGTCCGGTACGTGCGCGACCAGGCCGCGGCCACGGGCGACGTCCCGAGCGACCGCACCCTCGTGATCGAGCGGTTCGTCGACGAGGTCGGCGATCACCGCATCTGCCTCCTCTCGCCGTTCGGCGGCCGCGTCCACGCGCCGCTCGCGACCTGCATCGCCGAGCGCTGCCGCCTCGAGCTCGGCCTCGCGGTCGACACCGTGTGGACCGACGACGGCATCGTCCTGCGGCTGCCCGAGTCGGAGTCGCCCCCCGACGCGAAGCAGCTCCTGCCGCAGGCCGACCAGGTGGAGGAGCTGCTCGTCCGCGGCCTCGGCGACACCGCCCTCTTCGCCTCGCGCTTCCGCGAGTGCGCGGGCCGGGCGCTGCTCCTGCCGCGCAAGTTCCCCGGCAAGCGCTCGCCGCTCTGGGCCCAGCGCAAGCGCGCCGCCGACCTGCTCGCCGTCGCGTCGCGCTACGGCTCGTTCCCCATCCTGCTCGAGACCTACCGCGAGTGCCTGCGCGACGTCTTCGACCTCACGGCGCTCGAGGATCTCCTCCGGCAGATCGCCGCCCGAAAGGTCCGCGTCGTCACGGTCGACGTCCGCGCGCCCTCGCCGTTCGCGGCCACGCTGCTCTTCACCTACGCCGGCAACTTCATCTACGAGGGCGATCTGCCGCTCGCCGAGCGAAGGGCGCAGGTGCTCACCATCGATCACAGCCGCCTGCGCGAGCTGCTCGGCGAGGCCGAGCTGCGCGAGCTGTTCGACGCGGACGCCGTGCTGGCCCTCGAGGCGTCGCTCCAGCGCCTCGACGGCCGAGCGCCGCTCAAGCACGAGGACCAGGCGCACGATCTCCTGCTCTCGCTCGGCGATCTCACGCGCGACGAGATCGCCCGGCGCGCGGTCGCTCACGACGCCCCGCCCGAAGCGGCCCGCGAGCGCGCCGCCGCCTGGATCGACGAGCTCGTCCGGGACCGGCGCGCCATCGAGGTCCAGATCGGCGGCGAGCGCCGCGTCGCCGCCGCCGAGGACGCGGGGCGGCTGCGCGACGCCCTCGGCGTGGTGCCGCCGCTCGGCCTGCCGATCGCGTTCCTCGAGCCCGTCGCCGACCCGCTCGGCGAGCTCGTCGCCCGCTACGCGCGCACGCACGGGCCCTTCCGCGCCGACGACGCGGCCCGGCGCTTCGGCCTCGGCCCTGCGCCGGTGCTGGCCGCGCTCGCGCGCCTCGCCGAGCGAGGCCGCGTGATCGAGGGCGAGTTCCTCCCCGGCGGCCGCGGCCGGGAGTTCTGCGACGCCGAGGTGCTGCGCTCGCTGAAGCGCCGCTCGCTGGCCCGGCTGCGCGCCGAGGTCGAGCCGGTCCCGCCCGAGGCCTACGCCCGCTTCCTCGCCGACTGGCACGGCCTGCACCGCCGCCGGCGCGGCCTCGACGGCTTGCTCGCGGCGCTCGAGCAGCTCCAGGGCGCGCCCCTCTCGGCCTCCGCCCTGGAGTCCGAGATCCTGCCCGCCCGCGTCGAGGGCTACCGGCCCGGCGATCTCGACGCGCTCTGCGCGGCCGGCGAGGTCCTCTGGCGCGGCGTCGAGCCGGTCGGCGACGGCGACGGCCGCGTCGCGCTCTACCTGGCCGAGGCCTTTCCGTACCTCGCCCCGCCGCCTGGCCGCGCCGAGGGGGCCCTCGCCGAGGGCATCCGCGCCGCGCTCGCGCGCCGCGGCGCGCTCTTCTTCTCCGACCTGTCGCGCGAGACGGGCGCCTTCGGCGCGGACCTGCTCGCCGCGCTCTGGGATCTCGTGTGGGCCGGCGAGGTCACGAACGACACGCTCGCCCCGCTGCGCGCCCTGGGCCGCGCGTCCGGATCGAGCGCCCGCCGGCGCGACCGCGACCGCGACCGCGCCGCGCCCGGCCGCGGCCTCTCGGCGCAGCGGGCGCGCCGGATCGGCCCGCCGGGGAGCGAAGGGCGCTGGTCGCTGCTGTCGTCTCCCGGCGCGTCCGGCGCTGCTGGCGGCGCGTCCTCCGGCGCGCCCGGCGAGACCGAGCGACGCGCGGCGCTCGCCCGCGCGCTGCTCGAGCGCCACGGGGTGCTCACGCGCGAGGCGGCGGCGGTCGAGGGGCTCGCTGGCGGCTTCTCCGCCGTCTACGACGTGCTCCGCGCCATGGAGGAGGCCGGTCAGGCGCGGCGCGGCTATTTCGTCGCCGGGCTGGGCGCCGCGCAGTTCGCGGTGCCCGGCGCCGACGATCGCCTCCGGGCCTGCCGCGAGCCGTCCGACGATCCGCGGACGCTCGTCCTCGCGGCCACGGATCCGGCGAGCCCCTGGGGCGCCGCCGTCCGCTGGCCCGAGCTGCCCGCGCCCGCCGGCGGCGGCACCGAAGGCGCTGTCCGCGGCCCGGTCCGGCCGCAACGGGCCGCGGGCGCCCTGGTGATCCTGCGCGACGGCCGGCTGCTCGCCTGGATGGGCCGCACCGAGCGGAGCCTCACCACGTTCCTGCCGGAGGCCGAGCCGGAGCGCGGCGACGCGATCCGGGCCGTCGCGTCGGCGCTCGGGGCGCTCGTCGACGAGGGGCGGCGGCGCGCCGTGCTCGTGGCCACGATCGACGGCGAGCCTGCGCACGGCTCCCCCCTCGCGCGCGCGCTCTCTGACGTGGGCTTCACCTCCGGAGCGCACGGCTACCTCAAGCGGGCCATCACGCCCGAGGGGGGCGGGTGGCGGCCGCGGCACGTGCCGCCCGCGAACGCCCCCGACTGGGCTCGCCGCGCGGCGGCGGCGGGCCTCGATGCGCCGGAGGACGAGGCAGACGGCTTCAGGCCGCCGCCCGGGCTCCGCTCATGGCCCTCCGGGCCTCCGGCGGGTGGATGGAGGATGTCGCCCGCCGGCGCGACCGAGGGTGGCGCGCAGCCGGCGAACGAGAGCGACCTCGACGACGACGACCCGGCGATGTTCGAGGACGGCGCGGGGATCGACGACGGATCGGCGTAGCCACCGGCCGGGGGCTGGAGTGGCCCTCTCCGAACCGGTGATCCCGGGTCCTGGCGTCTGCGTTCCAGCCATCACCCACCGTCGCCCGCGCGGCGGGCGCGGCGGAGGGAGCGCTGCGGCGTCGCGCGTGTCGACAGCGCCAAAGAAGGACCGCCGAGCAGCCGTGAAAGGGCGACCTTTCGTGGTTCCTCGGCGGCTCTTCGTGGTCCTCGCGCCCTCGGGGATGCCGAGCGGCGCGCGGGGACGGTTCAGCCCTGCTGGGTGTGCTCGTCCACCTTCACATGCTGCTCATGGCTTCCGCCGCGGCCCTTCCGGCTCCGGGCCTCGCCGTTCGTCGCCAGGCTCCGCGCCTCGGCGCCCTTGCGCCCGATCTCGGCCATGTGTTCGCGGTTCTGACTCACGGCCTCGCCGCCCTTGCGGCCCGCTGCGCGCGCCTCTTCGGACGTGAACTCGTGCGCCGTGCCCTTCTCATGAGCTGCCTTGCCGCCCTGACTCGCGATCTGGCGCTGCTGCTCCGCGTTCATCGCTGCGAAGCCTCGCTTGCTCTCGCTGGTCTGTCCCATGAATCACTCCTCGGATGGATTGCCTCGTGAACGCCACTCGACGACCGTGGCTACCTGCTGCTGCTTGGCCACATCAGGCCGGCGATGCCGGCGGTGCCGGCGACGCCGGGGCCATGCTGCAACGCGGGTGCCAGGCCGGGGAGCTCGGACGAATCTGCCGATGTGTTGAGGCCGGACAATTGATTGACCATCGGGTCGCCAGGGGTGCCGCCTCGAGGGTTCACTGTGGCAAATTGTCTCACTGTGCGCTCCGCCGTGTCTGGTCGCCCCAGTCTGCGGGTTCCATCGTGACAGGCTCACTGGACGTGGCCGGTCGTCCGGATCGCCCTCTGTCTCTCTCCTCCGATCGAACGAACCAGCGAGACGACTGCCATCATCGCGCTACACAGGAGCTCACGGTGGCCCTTTCAGGGTTCACCTGCGCGGCCGCCGCTGTTCACGATCGAGCGTCCGGCATCGCCGATGGCTCCCTTGCCCTCTGTCCACTCAGGCGGCCCCTCTGGTTCTTGTGCGGTCGGTATTTTGCCGTGACATGGCTGAATCTGGATGGCCGAGGGGCCACCTTGACGGTCCTGTGACGGCAGCCTTTCGGCGGGGCGTCGGAGGGCTGCGGCGCTGGGGCGTCGCGTCTTGACAACACGACGCCGCTGCCGCTCTCGTTGCACTGCATCGTCACCTCCAGCGCTCGGCCCGACGACGAGGCTTCCGGGCGGCCGGGGTGACGACATTGCAGGAGATCCACATGGCGCTTGCGATCCAGGGGGCCCGTCTCGACGGGGGCCAGCTCTGCTCACCGAACATGACATCATGGCCGCGCCGCGCGCGCGGCCGCGCTCCGGGCCACGCGCGTGGCGCGGGCCTGGTCGCGCTCTCGCTGGCGCTCCTCGCGGGCTGCGGCGGCGCCAGCGGCGCGGCGCCCGCGGAGGGCCCTGGGCCCGCGCCGGCGCCCGCGCCCGCGGCGAAGGCGCCTTTCGACATCGAGGAGGCGCTCGCCCGCGAGGCAGGCGAGCTGCCCGCCCGGGAGCTCCGCGCCGCGGACTGGTCGGCGCGCGCGTTCGGCGCAGGGGAGGCGAAGATCGAGCCGAAGGAGAAGCTCGTCGCGATCTCCATCCCCCTCGGCACGGACACCCATGTCGAGTGCTTCGTCTACAACACGATGCTCGACTCGGGCGAGGTGATAAGGAACTTCATCGAGCTGCTCGACCCTGCGAAGGTGGAGGTCGCTCGCGTCGTCCCCTGGGAGGTGAGCGTTCACCGGGAGAGCCCCGCGGTGTTCGTGCAGGCCCTCTACCTCGTCCCGACCGCCGGCGGGAAGGCGGCCGGCCTGCTCAAGATCGCGCTGCACGCGGACAGGGCGCGCCCCATCGCCTGCCTGCATGACGAGGTCGGGTATGTCCGCACGTTCGAGCGGCTCGCGAAGGGGCTCTTCGACTCGTTCGAGTCGAAGAGCGCCGCGCCGAAGCCCGAGTACACGGACACCGTCATCCTGCGCCTCGACAAGGTCCCTGTCGGCTTCGAGACGAGCGATCTGCTCAAGGACGAGGGCGGCCAGCGACGATGGTTCTCCCGCTCGGCCACCTTCGTGCCGCGTGACCCCAGATCGCTGCACATCGAGGATGAGGCGTCGAACGTGCTCATCGACCCTCAGGGGCAGATCAAGGAGGGCGTCTGGATCGAGACGTCGGGAGGCAAGGCGAACCACCGTATCGAGCTGTCCCAGAAGAAGAACTTCGAGTACGCGTACTCGGGAGAGGTCGAGGGCAAGAAGGTCCAAGGGACGTTCACGCCGGCGGCCAAGGCGTGGCTCGCCTCGCCCGTCGCCACCGCCTCGGCGCTCGCCCGGCTCCTCAAGAAGAAAGGCTCCTTCGACCTGAAGCAGCAGGAGTACATGCCCAGCGTCGATCCGACGAAGCCCGTCGACGTCCAGTACCTCCGCGACGCCTCGGGCGCCGTCACGGTCTCTCTGAAGACGATGCGCCTCGTGGGCAGCCTCGCTCCGGACGGCCGTCCGGAAGCGTTCGAGATCTCCGCCGGTCCTCCCAAGCTGACGATCCAGCGAGCCTACGTCAGGGGCAAGCTGTAAAACCGCCCGCGGATGCGCTTCCGGGCCTGTCCGGGAGCGCCAAGGCGCTCGCCGACGGCCATGCGCGGTGGGCCTTGCTGGTCGGACACCGTCGAGCGCAATCGCCGGCCGGCACCGTCGCAGAGGCCGGTTTCTGTGAAGCTGGAAAAATTTCATGCCGACGAAATATTATCGGGGGCGCTGGATGGCTGCAGCGCTTGAGTATCGTCGTCATTTTTATTGATTCATGACGATTTGGTGATCCTGCCCCGCTCGGGTCAGGTTATATATCTTCCCGGCCGGCCGAACGACTCTTCGCTGGAACAAAGAATCATTTTTTCGAGCGGAAGGAGCTCTCAATGCGCTCTGTGAGATCGCGTGGATCGCGTGGATCGCGTGGATCGCGTGTCTGCGGCCCGGCCAGCCTCAAGCTTGGCGTAATGACCGCGGGTGTATTCGCGCTTACGGCCTGCGTGTCGAATCTCGAGGACGAACCGGTCGAGGACGTCGCCAGCAGCCAGGATAGCTTCGAGGCGTTCGAGAGGGCCGCGTTCCGCGAGCCTGGCTCTGGTGTCTACATCGTCGATGGCGACACGTCCGTCGCCGACATCAAGCATCTCCGGGAGTTCTGGGAGACGTACGTACGAGATGGCGCCCTCATCGTGCAGCGCAGCGGCGGCAGCGATGTCGTCTGGTCGGCGGTCCAGAAGAAGAGCATCACCTACTGCGTGAGCACGACCTTCGGCGCGCGCCATGCCGCCGTCGCGGCGGCCATGGCTGCCGCCACGGCTTCCTGGGAGAGCGCCGCGGATGTCGATTACGTCTACCAGAGCGCTCAGGACGCGAGCTGCACTGCCGGCAACAGCAACGTCGTCTTCGACGTGAGGCCGACGAACTCCGGCGGCCAGTACATCGCGCGGGCGTTCTTCCCCAACGACGCGCGATCGGTGCGGAACGTGCTGATCGACGTCAACGAGCTCGAGGTCTCCGGCGTCGCGCTCGAGGCAGCCCTGCGGCACGAGCTTGGCCACACGCTCGGCTTTCGGCACGAGCACACGCGCCCCGAGGCGGGCGTCTGCTTCGAGGACAACGCGTGGCGCGCGCTGACCACCTATGACTCGGACTCCGTCATGCACTATCCCCAGTGCAACGGCACCGGCGACTGGAACTTCGCGCTGACCGCAAGAGACATCCAGGGCGCCCAGGCGCTCTACGGCCCGCCTGGCGGCGGCGGCAGCGGCGGCGCTGGTGGCGGCGGCAGCGGCGGCAGCGGCGGCAGCGGCGGCAGCGGCGGCAGCACGACGGTGACCGAGAGCTTCAGCAGCAGCGTCAACGCAGGTGCGTTCGTGGACATCGGACCGAGCGCCGGTTTCGCTGTCACGCCGGGGACGGGCCTCACTGTGGTGATGACCGGCACCGGCGATCCCGACCTCTACGTGAAGTTCGGATCGGCGCCGACGACGGCCTCGTACAGCTGCCGCCCGTACCTCTCCGGGGCATCCGAGACGTGCACGTTGACCGTGCCGACAGGGCAAACCAAGGCGTACGTCAAGGTCAGAGGGTACACCGCGGCCACCTGCAACGTGGCGGTGACCTATACCCGGCCTGGCGACCCCAGCAGCAGCGGCGGCGGCACGGCCACGTCGGCCGCCTTCAGCGGCAGCCTCGCGGCGGGCGCATCGGCGTCGCACGGGCCCCTCTCGGTGGTTCCTGGCACGAGCCTCCGGCTTGTGATGACCGGCACCGGCGACCCTGATCTCTACGTGAGGTTCGGCGCCGCGCCGACCCTGACCTCGTACGACTGCCGTCCGTACCTGGACGGCGCCGCGGAGACCTGCAATCTGACGGTCCCGGCGGGGCAGACGCGGGCCTTCCTCTCGGTGAACGGCTTCGCTGCCAGCACCTATCAGCTGAGCGCGACCTACACGGCCCCTTAGCTGGAGCGGGCCCCGCTGACGCGCCGAGCCATTCGCCGGAATGGATTGGCCGGATGGTCGCCCAACCGGGTGTGTTCGCAGCCATCGAGGGCGTCATTTCGACGTGACGCGACGCGCCCCAGCGCGCGGCGACCTGGACACCACCGCGGACGAACCCTCGATACGGGGAGGTGGGTATCAGGCACAGGATGAGCAGAGTAAGGAGAGCCCATCGTCCAATCTGCGCGCGACATTTCTCGAAAAATTGTCGCCGAAAATTGGGCACCTCAAGGGAACCCTTCCTAGGGTGCTCTCATGGACAAGAAAATTTTAGCCGCAACTCTCCTGCAGGCGCTGGCCATGGCTCAACGCGAAGGGCGCTCCGAGACACTCGATACGCTGGTCGAGAGGCTGCGCGTTCGCCGCCGGGATATCCGCGGCACGCTGACCCTGCTCCACCGCCAGGGCATGCTGGACGTGCTCCACATGCGACTCACGCTCTCCGGGTTCGCCATCGGCTCGGCGCTCATCGGAAAGACGCTGCCGGCGCTCCGGGCGGCGCCGCGGGCGTCCACCGCGGCGGCGTGAGCCGGCGCCGCGCTGCACGCCGCGCGCGGTGAGGGCGGGCGCGCGAGCTCCCAGAGCTCGCCGGGCGCTCCCGCGCGACGGCGCCGCCTAGGCCTCGACGAGGCCCGCTCGCACCGCGAGGCGGGTCAGGTCGGCCACGCTGTGCGTCGCCACCTTCGCGCAGAGGCGCGCCCGGTGCGTCTCGACCGTCTTCACGCTGATCGAGAGCTGGGCGGCGACCTCCTTGGCCGAGAGGCCCATCGCGAGCAGCCGGAGCACCTGCCGCTCCCGGTCGCTCAGCGCGGCCACCATGTCGCCCCTGGCGGCGGCGTCGCGCCGCTGGAGCGCGCGCACCATCGCGGCGCTCACGTCCGGCGAGACAGCCGTGCGCCCCCGGACGACGGTGCGCAGCGCCTCCACGAGATCGGCGAGCCGGCTCTGCTTCGAGAGATATCCATCGGCGCCGGCCCGCATCGCCTCGGCTACCCGGAACTCGTCGCGGTGCATCGAGAGCACGATGACGCGGAGCTCCGCGACGCCCTTGAGCTCACGGATGAGGTCGACGCCGCTGCGGTCCGCGAGGCCGAGCTCGATCACCGCCACCTGACAGCGGTGGATCTCCTGCGCTCGGCGCGCCTCCTGCCCGCTTCCAGCCTGAACGACCGCGCTCACCCCCGGCTGCGACGTCAGCGCGTACGCCAGCGCTTCCCGGACGACGTTCTGGTCATCGACGAGCAGGATATTCATGTCGAAGGCCCCCCTGTCAAAGGGCCTTGTAACAGACTACTTTGAGCTCCATGAACCTGTTTTCTCGGTAAGGATTCGCCTGGCGACGGCGATTCGGTTCCTGTGATGCTGGACTGGGCTCCTCGCAGAGCGCCTTGGACGAGCGCAGGAGTGCAATCGACATCGGGACGATGGCCCTGGAACGTCGTTTCATCCGAGCGGGGCGTCGTGCCTCGGCGGGGGCGCATGCGCTCCAGGAGCCCGCAGCCCGCGCGTCTCGTGACGAGCCCTCGGCAGGCCTCGCCTGGGCGGCGCGGGGCCCGCGCTCGAGGGCTCTCCCTTGGCCGTTATGTTTGCGGTAGATAGGCTGCCGCATGCCTCGCCCGCGCGGAGCGCTCTTCTCCGGTCTACGCCATGACTCGGCCTTCTGGCGCCGCGCCCTCGCCGCGGGGGTCAGGCACGGGCCGGAGCCCTGGGTGCGCCATAGCCCTCCGGTCTTCGGCGTGCTCTTCGCGGCCGCGCTCCCCGAGCTGCGCCGGCGCGTCGAGCAGAACCTCCGCCGCGTCCGCGGGCCGCGCTCGCGCCTCGTCGACCTGCTCGACAGCAGCGCGGTGTTCGCCGCCTACGGAAGCTGCATCACCGAGGCGCTGCTGCTCGCGAGCGATCGCGGGTACACGGTGGTGCGGCGCTCCCGGGGCGTCGAGCACTACCACGCGTGCGCTGCAGCAGGCCGGGGGGTCATCATCGTCACCGCGCACACCGGGGGCTGGGACATCGCCGGCCAGATCCTCGGCGCGGTGCATCCGGCGGGCGTCATGCTGGCGATGCAGCGGGAACGGGACGCCGAGGCGCGCGCGATCCAGGATGCGGCGCGGCAGCGCGCGGGTGTCCAGGTGGTGCACATCGGCGATGGGCCGCTGGACGCCCTGCCGCTCCTCAAGCACCTGCAGCGAGGCGGCGCGGTCGCGATGCAGATCGATCGCGCGCCGCCCGGGATGCGCAGCCGGGAGGTCACCTTCCTCGGCGGCCGCTGGCGAGCGCCCGAGGGGCCCATCGCGCTCGCCGCGATGAGCGGCGCGCCGATCTTGCCCGTGTTCACGCACCGCCTGGGCTTCCTCGACTACGAGGCGGTCGTGGCGCCGCCGATCCGGCTCGCCCGCCGGGCGACCGAGGAGGAGCGGGACGCGGCCGCGGCCGCGATGATGGGCGCCCTGGAGCGCTTCGTCCGGGCTCACCCGACACAGTGGTTCCACTTCACCGGCGACGGCCCGGCCGCGCCGGCGGAGGGCGGGACGGGTTGAGCTGAACAGCGGAGACCGCAAATGGGCCGATCCGCGCAAAGGCGGAGAGGCCGAGAGGCGGAGAGGCGGAGGCGAGCCGGAGGAACGCCAGAGACATCGAGAGCAGAGATTTCTCTCCGTGTCCTCTTGGTGTCTTTGTTTCTTGTTCCAGGGCGCCTTGCGCGGCGCGGCGCCGCTCTACAGCGGCCCTTCGGTCAGCCCGTGGACGAACTGCCTCACGCGCGGGTCGTCGCTCGCCTTCGCTTCTGCGGTGGTGCCGTCGAAGATGAGCCGTCCGCGGTAGAGCATCCCCACCCGGTCGGTGACCGTGAGCAGCCGGTCGAGATCGCTCGAGACCATCACCACGGTCGCGTTCATCGCCCTCTGCTCGGCGCGGAGCAGGTCGAAGATGCGCTGCGACGTGACCGGGTCGAGGCCGGCCGCGGGCTCGTCGTAGAGGACGATCTCGCCGCGCGCGATCGTGGCGCGGGCGACGCCCACGCGCTTCTTCTGGCCGCCGGACAGCCCCGCCGGCGTCCGCCCCTCGAAGCCCGCGAGAGACACAGCGCGGAGCCGCTCCGCGACCCGCTCCTCGATCTCGTCCTCGCTGAGATCGTAGAGCCGGCGCAGAGGGAACGCGATGTTCTCCCCGACGGTCATGTAGTCGAACAGCGCGTTGTTCTGGAACAGCATCCCGAACTTGAGACGGAACGTCTGGAGCTCGAGCTCGCTGAGCGCGTGGACGTCCTTCCCATCGACGAGCACGCGCCCGTGATCCGGCCGCAGGAGCCCGGTGAGCATCTTGAGCAGCACGCTCTTGCCCGAGGCGCCCGGCCCGATGAGCCCGTAGAGGCAACCGGCAGGCACGTCGAGGTCGACGCCCCGGAGTACCGGCATGCCCCCGAAGCTCTTCGTCAGCTGTTCGATCTGGATCATCGGTCGGGTGGACACGGTCGCCGCGGAGGGGCGCGCCGGCCTCGTTGCTCGGCCGGGGAGGGGCGCGCCGGCCTCCTTTACTTGAACGTCGTCCGGGCGACGTCGAGCCGCGGGTGGGACGGGAACGACATCCCGCGGATTTGCCCGGAGATGCACGAAGCGACGCTCGGGTTCGACGGGCTCGTCGTGACGGTGACCCCCACGGCGCGGCCGTTCTGCACCGCGGCGCAGACGTTCACCTCCATGCTCGAGGGCACGTTGCACGCATTCAGGTACGTGCCGCGGTTCAGCACGTTGCCGTAGGCGCCCGCCGTGAGATCGGCCGGGCCGTTGTTGCCCATCTTGTACTCCTCGACATAGCGCGCCTGCGCCGCCTCACAGCTCAGGCCACCGCCGAGCGTCGGGTAGCGGCCGCCGCCGCTCGGCCGCGCCCCGCCCCCGGCGCGCCCCGTCTTGCCGCTGCCGAGGCCGGCGTCGACCTCGATCGCGACGCGGTCGGTGGCGCCCTGCACCGCGAGCTCCTGCTCCTTGTGGCTGCGCTCGCGGTACCACCAGCCCGCGCCCGCGGCGAGGATGACGCCCATCAGGGCGAGGCCGAGCAGCGCCTTGTACTGCGTGCCCTGCTTCTCGGCCGACACGACGGCGTCGAGCGCGCGCTTCTCCTGCACGATGTCCCGGTTCAGCTTGGCCTGCTCGGCGAACGGGGCGAACTCCTCCCAGTCCTGGATCGCGCGCTCCTCCGCGGAGAACGTGTCGCGCAGCACCTGATCCCCCGTGAAGGAGCCGGACGCGACCTGCTGGAGCAGCTCCACGGACGAGAACGGCCCATGGTCCATGCCGTCCTTGATGACGACGTACCGCGGCCGCGGATCGGACTCGAGCGCGGCCTTGAGATCCGCGAGCTTGCGGGTCGGATCGTTGCCGTGCAGGCGCTGCGGCTGGTTGACCGGGATGGCGACCGCGAACGGTCCGTCCCCGGAGACCGCCTGGATCCTCGGCACGGACGGCGCCGACGGGACGCGCGCCTCCTCCTGGTGCCCGGTCGGCGGCATCATCGAGAGGTTGACGTCGACCTCGAACTCGCCGTCGGCATCGAGGTGCGACGTGTCGGCGCTCGGGGGCTGCTCCGAGGCGCTGGGGACGATCTGATAGAGCGCCTGCGCGAGGGCGGCGAGATCCGCCGGGCGGTGCTTCGGATCGGCCACGAGCGACTTGCCGAGCACCGTTTCCAGCGCGGGCGGCAGGTCCGGGATCACGTCCGCCGGACGCCGCATCCCCGGGCCGACGCTGCTGTTGGTGAGCATCTCGTAGAGGATGGCCCCCACCGCGAAGACGCTCGCGCGCGCGTCGCCTTCGTTGCCCTTGCGCTCCTCGGGCGCCAGGCAGGCGCGGTCGCGCGGCAGGAGAGGAGGGGTGTGGGCGAGCTCCTCGATCAGCTGGATCGTGCCGTTCGCGCCCTGGCCGAGGCACGAGGGGTGCACGAACATGGTCCGCCCCTGCGCGTGCAGCTCGTGCAGCTGGGTGCAGAGCGGCACGGCGAGGCCGACGGCCTCACGGATGTCGAAGCGGCGACCGGTCGCGCGGCGCGACTCCATCTCGGCGCGGAGCGTGCCGGCGGGGATGGACATGCCGGCCGGCAAGGGGGTGAGCAGGGGCTGGACCTGAGCGGACATCGGGGACGAACACTACGACAACACGCCGGGTCCGCTCAACGCCGCACCGCAACGTTGCAGTGTCGACGTGCGGCGAAGCCAGGTGCACGCGTGGGACGAGCAGTGCGGGCGTGCGCTTGCGGCGTCAGCGTTCGCCGGCGCGCCTTCAGCGCGTTTGCGCTGGTCTGCGCCCTGGTGTCGATCTGCGTCCGTGCGCGTCCGCCGGCGCGCGTTCGCGCTGGTCTGCGCCCGGGTGCGTCGGCCGGCGTCCGTCAGCGCGCGCGGGTGTCGGTCTGCGTCCGGGGGCGCTCGGCGGCACCGGCTGCGGCGGCGTTCGCGCCGAGCGCCAGGACGTGCCCTGCGAAGAAGCGGAGCAGGTCGGCCTCGCGCGACTTCGGCCAGCGGGCGTGGTTGATGGCGCCCTTCTTGGCGGAGCAGCGGTTCCGGAGCGCGCAGTGGGGCTCGTCCCTGCTGGCCGCGTCGAGGCGCAGGAACGAGGTGTGCGCGGAGAGCGCGTCGCGCGCGCGCAGCCATCGCTCGACCGACTCACACGGGAACATGTCGTCGCACGCGCGGTAGACCGCCATCGCGGGCGGGGGAGGGCCGGGGCACGCCCACTCGGCGGGCGGCGCGTTGCTGCCGAAGGTGGCGAACGCCGCGACGCGGTCCGCGCGCATCATGGCGTACGTCGCCGCCATGTGGCCGCCGTAGGAGCCGCCGAGCGCGTAGATGCGCCGCCGGTCGACGAGCTTCTTCTCGAGCAGCTGGTCGACGAAGGCGTCGGTGGTCGCGACGTCGACGTTGCCCTCGCCGGTGAACTCGACGTCGAACGGCGCGGTCGGCGTGTACATCTTCGTGCCGCGCTCGCGCTCGGCCTGGCTCGGCGTCTTGAAGGCGCGGCCCTGGGGCGCGAGGACGATGAAGCCCGCGTGGGCCGGGTCGCCGGTCAGGTTCCACGTGGCGCCGAGCTTGCGCAGGCCCGTCTCCTTGTCGACGCTCGTCGGGTTGTCGCCGTCGGCGTGGAAGAAGACGATGAGCGGCAGCGGCGCGCGCGTCTCCACGCCGCTCGGCGCGATCACGCAGGCGTAGCGGGGCGACCCCTCGGCGTCGCGCGTCTCCAGCACCTGGGCGCCGCGGCACGGCGGCCTGCCGAGCGTCTTGCGGAGCTCTCGCCCGGGGCGCCCCTGCTCGGCGACGCAGCTCCCTTCGTTGGGAAGCCTGGCCTCGGGCGGCTTCGCCGGCGGCGCGGCCGCGCTGGCCGGACCGGCCGCGCGGGCGCCCGCGTCCTGCCGGGCCGCCGACGGCCGCGGCTGCCCGCCGTCGGCCGCGGCTGCGCCGGCGTCCTGCTCGAAGACGCCGAGCAGGTCGCCGCCGTCGACCCCCGACGACGGCGTGGAGCACGCGGCCGCGAGCCACGCCGCGGCGGCGGTGAGCGCCGCGGCGAGGAGGACCCGGCCGCGCAGAGGGACGGGGAGGTCGGGCGTCGAGGTGCGTCGCGGGCGGGTGCCGGGTCGAGGTCGAGGCACGCGCGCACTCTAGTACGACGTCGGCGGAGCTCCGCCCGGGATTTCTCCTTGGAGACCGCCGGTGAGCTCCGGGATCGCGCTTGCGCGATGCGCCGCGGCGCTGCCGGCGACGAGGTGCTGCCCGCTGCCGGCGGCGGGCTCGGCTGTACCGCTGGCAGCGAGTCGATCCCGCGCGTGCGGCAGTGGCGTCCCTCGGCAGCCCCGAACGGCTAGGAGTCCCAGAGGGTGGTGACGAGCGCTGACTGCCGGATCACCGAATCTTTCGAGATGAGCGGTGTCCCTCGATGGATCGCCTCGGCGACGATCAGCCGATCGAAGATGTCCGGGATCGCGCTCAACGTGTGGCTCGCGAGGACGACCTCCGGAAGCAGCGACGTCAATCTGTAGTTGTCGCTGGTGCGCATCGCCTCCAGGCGCGGCAGCAGGTGCGCCAGCGCGATTCCCGGCAGGCGTCCACGTTCGACCACCATGATCGTCTCGGCGATCACCACGGCGGGCACGTAGATGCGCGCGGAGCCGGCGTCGGTCGCCGCGAACGCCTGCTTCGCCGCGCTTCCGAGGCGGGAAGGGGCGTACATGCTCCATACGAGCGCGTGGGTGTCGGTCACATGCTCAGCGATCACGTCTCTGTCTCGGGCTCCTCGGCCGCATCGAATCGCCGAGCGCGCTCGCTGCGAAGCTCGGCGAGCGCTCCGGCGACCGGGTCATCCTCGACCGACGCTGGGGCCGCGCCGCCGAGCGACCCGAGCACCCGCACAAGCCTCCGCTCCGTGGGCGTCACGGCGAGGACGATCACCTCAGCCGGCCCCGGAGGGAAGTCTTCTGGAAGCTCGACGGCTATCCGGTGGTCATCCGCCACGTTCACGTTGAGCTTGTATGCATGCATGGCGATCCCTTCGCCGGAGCATACCACGGCCCCTCGGGGCACAGCGGCGGCTTGCGGGCGGCCAGGTTTCCGGTATGGAACGCGTCGCTGGACGCGCTCATGGCCCATCGTACCCAGGACGTCCTCGCTGCCGCTCTGTGCCTCCCCGAAGGAGAACGCCTCAAGCTCGCGTCCGAACCGCTCGCCAGCGTCGAGGAACCGCACGACGACTCCTGGAACGCTGCGTGGCTCGAGGAGATCGAGCGCCGAGAGCAGGCGGTGCGCGATGGGGGGAGCGCGGGGGACGCGTGGGCGGAGGTTCGGGCGCGGGTCGTCGCGCGATTGGGCGCTCGTTGACCCGGCCGATCATCGTTCGCGTCGATGCGCAGGCGGAGCTGGATGAAGCTGCGGGCTGGTAGGAGCGGCGCCGTGCTGGGCTCAGGATCGAGCTCGTGAGATCCATCGAGGTGGCCCTCGACGCGATCGCCGGGGCGCCCGAGTCATGGCCTCGATGGCAGACTGGCTACCCGTACCGAAAGTATGTCTTGCGTCGTTTCCCTTTTATCGTGTTCTTCACGGCCGCAGGCGCTGGGGTCCAGATCGTCGCGTTCGTTCACACGAAGTGCCGGCCCAGGTACTGGAGGCGACCGTCGAGCCAGTGAGCGGCCTCGTGATTTCCACCTGTTCGCGGCCCTATGCTCAGATGTCCCGCTGGCAGCGAGCCGAGCGCGGTGCGCCTTGAAGAGGCGTGCCTCTGATCCCCCAAACGTTCCTGCGGCTCAGCTGGGTTCGGTAGCCGCTTCCATGCCGAAGACTGGCGTCGTGGGCATCGGGGACCTGCGCGAGAGCTCCTCGGATGTGGGGGACGGGTCGCGCACGGACGCCCCGGGAGCGCTTGGATCCGGCTGGTAGCGAACTCAGGTCGGAAGGCGGTAGTGCTGCTGGATCCGGCGGATCTGGTCGGCCTCCGGAATGCGTAGGTCGAACGCGGCGGAGTACGCGAGCTCGAGGAGGGCGGTGGCATCGCCTCGGTCGCCAGGGGCGTTGCGAGCGAGGAGGTTGAGCGCAATCTTGACGCGCGCGACGAGAATGTCCCGCGTGGCCCCGAGCCGCTCGAAGACGGGAAGCTGGTCTTCTCGTCGAATGCGCAGCGCCTCGTCGAGTTGGCCTCGCACCTCAAGGATGTCGGCTCGACAGCCCTCGGCGAGCGCGGCCTCCCGCTCGTCCCCCCTGGCTCGGTCTACGGCCAACTTCTGCTCTGCCGCCGCCCAGGCAGTGTCCATGGCGCCCATTTGCCGTGCCACGGTCGCCAGAGTCCAGAGCAGTTCGGACCGTTCCTTCGGGTCGCTCCGCTCCTCGAGCCCCCGCGCGCAGAACTCCATCCACACGTGGAATGGGCCATTGTGCATGGCGTACCACGACCCTGCCCGCTCTACCCGCACCACATCCTCCCCACTCACCCGCCTGAGCCACGCCGAGAGCGCCCCCTCTTCGCGTGTCACCTCTTTCCACGGTTGCTCCGCCTCTTCTTGCAACCGTTTCACGAACCATTCTGTCATTCGACCTAGCACCGCGGTCTCCTCCGCGCCCCGTCGCAGCCACGCCGCGAGCAGCGGGTGGATCCGCCAGGCATCATCGTCCCGCTCATCCGCCGCCATCACCAGGGAGAGTTTGCCCGCCGCGTTCATCAACTTGCCAAAATCCACGGCGGAGAGCCCGGCGAGCGCCTCACCGAGGCTTCGTCCGAACCCGCCTAGCGGCGCATGCCCGAGCGCGTACAACCCCGCGACGAGCGCGTCCGCGTCAGCCTTGAGCGTTCTGCCGAGTAAGGCCAGCGACAGCGAGAACGTCCGGTGCAGGTTCGCTCGCCGCGGATCCTCCTGGAGCAGGCTGTCGTCCGGATGGTTCGGGTCGAGATCGAACCCGCTGCGCCGCAGCTCCTCGAGGAACGTCCCCACATCGTATCCGCCCTCGCGCAAGTACCCGGCTGCGAGATGCAGCGCCAGCGGCAAACGTCCGAGCTCCCGCACGAGGCGCCGGAGCTCGTCGGCCTTGCCCCGTACGCGCTCGGGTGGAAGCTCGGCCTCGAGCTGCTCCAGTGCCGTCGCCTCGTCGAGTTCCGCTACCGGAACGCGCGCCCAGCCGGCACCGTTTCCGAGCCCCGTGTAACGGCCTGTCACGATCATCGGACAGCCCCTGAGCCACTTCTCGAGCCGCACGACCGCGCCGGCCGCCGCCTCGCTGTCCACGTTGTCCACGTGCAGGAGCGTCAGCGGCGCACGCAGCCGGTCGCGCACGCGCGCAGCCATCTCCTCCGGTGGCGCGCGCAGGGACAACCGATCCGCGATCTGTCCGAGCCAAGCGACCGAGAGCGGATCCGCCGCACGGCTCTCTTCGGGCTGGAGCGCGACGAGCACCGTCCCACCCGGGAAGTCCGCGGCCCTGTCGATCCGGAACTGCTCCGCGAGGTACGACTTGCCCACGCCCGGCATCCCCTGCACCGCGCAGATCGCTGCAGGCTTGCGCTCGCCCGCGCTGGGCAGGAGCGCCTCGGCGATACGTTGCAGCTCCTCCCGCCGCCCGACGAAGACGCGGCCCCGCGCGGACGGCGGGGGCGGAGGCACGGACGGAGGGCGCAGCACCCACGTGAGGCGGCCGTGCGGCGCCTCTGCGTACAAGCCTCCATCATCGAACCAGAAGCCCGTCTGGCGATCGGAGAACCCGCGCAGCCGCACGTCATAGCGCTTCGGCCGTCGCGCTCCGTCCAGCGTCACGTCGAAGAGATGGCAGGCGTTCCGCCACGTATTCCCCTGGCTCCCCTCGTAAAGGCACCCCGCCGCGACCTGCCGCAATATCTGGCCGGGGCCCACCCATGCGGCGAGCTCTTCACGATGCAGGTGCCCGCGCAGAACCAGATCCACGTGCTCGGCAAGCAGGTCGCGGCAGCTGTCGGCGTCTCCGAGATCCGTGAGCGGATGGTGCATGAGCGCGAGGCGGAAGCCCGGCAGGGTCTTGCCGTCCGCGTCCATGACGAGACGCGCCACCTGATCCTCGGTGAGCAGGAGGTTGCCGCTATCCGCGTTGTCGCCGCAGAGCCACGCCGAGTCGAGACCGATGACCTGTACGTCGAAAGGCAAGTCAGGTACGCATACGCGGTAGCCGAGTCGCCCGTGCGGCGAGCGATCCGGCAAGAGGGCGTCACGCCCGATGGACGACAACCACGCACGGAACGCGGCCCCTCGCTCGAGGACCTGCTCGCGCTGCTCGTCCTGCAACCCGCGGGGTGTCTTGCCGCCCCCTAGCCAGCGTGACCTCTCGATCGCAGGTACGTCGGGCAGCTGGGCGCGCAGCTGCTCCCACGCAGCCTGGTTCGTCCTGCGATGGACGTCGTGGTTCCCTGGCACCACGAAGAACCGCTCTTTCGGCACGTGGAGCCGCGCGAGCGTCGCTTCCACGAACTCCGTCGCTGGCCCGTACTCCTCCGGGGTCCCGTGATCGGCGACATCGCCCGTGAAGCAGACGAGATCGATCGGGATCCCATCCTTCACGAGATCATCGAGGTTCCTCTCCCACGCCCCACCGAGCACGCGCCGCCGGCGCCAGCCCTCCGTTTCGCGCGGTCCGCGCACGTGGAGATCCGAGATGTGAAGGACCCGCAACCTGTGCTCGCGCTCGTGGACCATGCTCGCTCCGACGAGGGTATCAGGTCCGGCGGATTGGCCCCCTTGTCTGGATACGGTCGGAAGGAGCAGGCGGCGGGTCGCGGGGGGAGGCAGGAAGTGCCCCCGGAGGCGATCGGGGGTAGTTGGAATGCGCCGAGGCGCCGCCGGGCGGCGATCGAAGTAAGATGTCTTACTTCGAAGCGCCGCCGTGAGGCGATCGGGGGTAGTTGGAATGCGTCAAGGCGCCGCCAGGCGGCGATCGAAGTAAGATGTCTTACTTCGAAGCGCCGCCGTGAGGCGATCGGGGGGTAGTTGGAATGCGTCGAGGCGCCGCCAGGCGGCGATCGAAGTAAGATGTCTTACTTCGAAGCGCCGCCGTGAGGCGATCGGGGGTAGTTGGAATGCGTCGAGGCGCCGCCGGGTGGCGATTGAAGTAAGATGTCTTACTTGGAAGTGCCGCCGTGAGGCGATCGGCGCGAGCTGGAACGTGGCGAGGCGCCTTCGGGTCGGGTTGCCCGCCCGCCGGTGCGTCGGCTCCGTGCCCGCCCGTGGCCGCCGGTGCGTCGGCTCCGTGCCCGCCGGGGACGAAATCGCGACGGCAGGCCCCGCTGCCTTGCAGGGAGGCCCTTCGTGGCTAGGCTGGTCCGCGGCCCACCCATGACGCACTTCGATATCCTCGTCGGCGCCGCGATCGCGGCGGTCCTTGCTTTCCAGGTCTACGTCACCGTGCGCGTCTTCCGGAGTCGCGTCTACGAGCCCAAGCAGAAGGTCTGGCAAGCGCAGCTCGTCTGGCTCCTGCCGATCATCGGCGCCGGGCTTGTGTTCTCGATCCTCCAGGAGGAGGACCGGGCCCACCGCGACGCCTCCTCGCACCTCCGGAGCTGAGCCGGCGCCTCCGGGCCGCGCGGCCGCCTCGCGGCCACGTGCGGTCACGTTGAACGGTCGACCTCGCCCCCTTCTCCGTCCTCTACGCCCATCTGGTCACCCCGGCGCCCCTTCGCCTTCGATGGCCCGGTGGACCTGGGACGATCGAACAGGAAAAGTAGGTTTCACCCTTCGGTCCAGCGGCCCCGTGCGCTATGGCTCAGGGAGCATGGCGGACGACGTCTTCGGCATCGTCGGGACCACGCAGGCGGGTAATTTCCACGTCGAGCAGGTGGTCGCGGAGGGAGGGTTCGGCGTGGTGTACCGCGCGCTCCACGCCGGCTTCCGCGCGCCTGTCGCCTTGAAATGCCTGAAGGTGTCCGAGGCGAAGACCCCGCGCGAGCGGCAGCTCTTCCTCGAGAAGTTCCGCGAGGAGGCCCAGCTGCTCTTCCGGCTCTCGGCCTCGATCCCGGAGGTCGTCCGCCCGCTCCACGTCGACGTGCTGCACCTGAAGCGAGGGGAGTTCGTCCCCTTCCTGGCCCTCGAGTGGCTCGAGGGCGAGTCGCTCGACAAGGTCATCGATCGACGGAGGCTCAAGGGAGAGCCGCCCATCCCGCTGCACAGGCTGATGAAGATGATGCGCCCCATCGCGCAGGCGATCGCGCGCGCGCACCGCTTCCCGAGCCCGAACGGCACGGTGTCGATCATCCACCGCGACCTCAAGCCCGAGAACATCTTCATCACGACGCAGGAGGGGACGGAGCGGCTCAGGATCCTCGACTACGGCATCGCGCAGGCGAAGACGCTGGCCGAGCAGGCCGTCGGACGGGTGACGAACGGCGACCCGCTGAACGCGTTCTCCCCGGCGTACGGCGCCCCGGAGCAGTGGGCGCCGAAGCGGTTCGGACAGGCGGGAACTTGGACCGACGTCTGGGGTCTCGCGCTCACCATGGTCGAGGCGCTCGTGGGGCGGCAGGTGATCGACGGCGAGGCGCAGGCGATGATGGGGACGGCGCTCGACGTGAAGCGCCGGCCCACGCCCCGGACCGAGGGCGCCAACATCCCGCCGGAGGTCGACGCGGTGTTCGAGCGCGCGCTCGCGGTGAGCCCGCGCGACCGCACGCGCGACATCGAGGCCTTCTGGACGGAGCTGGAGGCGGCGATGGGGCTCCCGGCGACGTTCGGGCGGACCTCCGCGCAGGACGACGCGTACTCCGTTCCGCCGCCGCCGTCGTCGTCGATGCGCGCGGCCCCGCAGGTGAAGCGCGCCGCGCACGTGTGGCTCGACACGCCCAGCGACGCCGGGTCGCTCGAGCTCGATCTCGACGTGGCCCCGGCGTCGATGCGCTCGCCGAGGGGAGGGCGCCGCGAAGGTCCCGCGAGCAGCGTGCGCCCGCCGCCGCCCTCGGATTCGGCCGGGCTCGAGATGGATCTCCCCGAGGCGCCGCAGAGCCCGCACAGCAGAGGCATGGGCACGCTCGTCCCGGAGAGCGTGCCGACGAGCGCGCGAGGCCGCGCCGGCTTCGCGGAGGCGACGCCCGTGGGCGCGCTCCCGCGCGGCGGCGGGATGGAGAGCGCCCCGCCGAGCATGCTCGCGCGCGGGGGCGGGATGATGGAGAGCACGCCGCCGCTGGAGATGGCGCTCAGCGTCGCGCCGCGCACGACGTCGGTCATGCCGGCCGCGATGCGCGCGCTTTCGGACATGCCGTCGAGCAGGTACCGGCCGACGGCGCGTCCGCCGGCGGACGGGCGGCCGCGCCCGCCGGACCCGAAGCCGCTCGGCGGGCCGACGCTCGTCCAGCAGCTCGGGTTGCCCGTGGCCTGCATCGTGTTCGCGTGCGTGGTCACGGTGGCCGACCTCATCATGAAGCAATCGGGCGAGGCGCTGAGCTTCGGCCCGGTGCGCTCGTTCTGGGTCGCCGGCGTGCTGCTCCTGTTCGGCGTCGGGCTGTTCTTCTGGCGCATGCTCGGAGATGCTGGAGATGCCTGATCCGACGCACGGGGGCGCCGCCGCGGGCGAGCGCGCCGATCAGAGCGTGTCGGCCCGCTTCACGCGGCTGATGAACGCGTCGACCTCGCGGTGGGGCGTGCTCACCGATCCCCCGCTCGTGGCGCTCGCCTCCGGCGTCTTCCTGCTCGTCTTCCTCGGGGCGCTCGGCCGCGACGCGGGCCCCGAGGTCGCGCGCGCGCTCGGGGTCCTCGTGTTCGCGCCGATCTCGGTCGCGCTCGCCGTCAGCGTGGCGCTGCGCGGCGCGCGCCGCGCCGTCGTCGCGTGGCTCGCGCGCCAGCCGTTCCCGGTGGAGAACCTGAACGCCGTGCTGAACGGCCTGGGCGAGGCGCTGGAGGTCACCTTCGTCGGCGCGGCGCCGGAGGCGGCGGAGCTCAACGTCGAGCTCGACAAGGTGCACCCGGACGCGTTCGTGACGGGCGGCGTCGAGGACGCGCGCACGCTGGACATCCGCATCGGCGTCGTCGACTCGAAGCGCAATCCGGCCGCGACGAACCACCAGCGCTACGCGCGCGTCCGCGAGCTCGTCGAGCGCGTGCTCGTGCCGCTCTCGGAGCGCTATCCGATCCAGGTCGTCCGGGTGAAGTGAGCGCGCGCCGGACGCGCGCATCCAGGCGGCGGGGCGCCGTGCGGTCGTCGCGCGCCTCGCGCGGGCGGCTTGCCAGGTCGCCCGGTTCCCCTGCTATCGTCGCGGCCCATGACCGCCTCGACCCCCGAGAAGCTCCTCTCCGATCTGGAAGCGCGGGGCATCACCCGCGCGAAGATCGGCGGCTTTGACATCGACGGCATCCTCCGCGGGAAGTACGTCTCCATCGAGAAGCTGAAGAGCGCGCTCAACAGCGGCTTCGGCTTCTGCGACGTCATCTTCGGCTGGGACATCGCCGACGTCCTCTACGACAACGCCAAGGTGACCGGCTGGCACACCGGCTACCCGGACGCGCACGCCGTCCTCGATGCGAGCACGCTGCGCGACCTCCCGTGGGAGCCGGGGACGGTCGCGATGCTCGCCGACTTCCGCGACGAGCGCGGCGGCCCGCACCCCGCGTGCCCGCGCTCGCTCCTCCGGAGCGTCATCGCGAAGGGCGAGCGGATGGGGTTCTCGGCGAAGTTCTCGTGCGAGTTCGAGTTCTTCCTCTTCGAGGAGACGCCGCGCTCGCTTCACGAGAAGCGGTTCGCCGGCCTGACGCCGCTCAGCCCCGGCATGTTCGGCTACTCGTGGGTCCGCGAGGGGCAGAACAAGAAGCTCATGGCCGCCATCCTCGATCAGATGCAGGCCTTCGACGTCGAGATCGAGGGCCTGCACACCGAGACCGGCCCGGGCGTGTACGAGGCGGCGATCCGCTACGACGACGCGCTCCGCGCCGCGGACAAGGCCGCGCTCTTCAAGGTCGCCATGAAGCAGATCGCCCACGAGCACGGCCTGTCGGTCACGTTCATGGCGAAGTGGAACGCCGATCTCCCCGGATCGAGCGGCCACCTGCACCAGAGCCTCTGGAAAGACGGCCGCAACGTCTTCGAGGATGCGTCGTCGCCCGATCGGATCCCGGCCGCGCTGCGCCACTACGTCGGCGGCCAGATCGCCCTGATGCCCGAGCTCACGGCGATCTACTCGCCGACGATCAACGCCTACAAGCGGTACGTGCCCGGCGTCTGGGCCCCGCTCACCGCCAGCTGGGGCGTCGAGAACCGCACGGCCGCGATCCGCCTCATCGGCCTCGGCACGCCCGGCGCGCGCGTCGAGTACCGGCAGACGGCGGCGGACATCAACCCGTACACCGCGATGGCCGCGTGCCTCGGCGCGGGGCTCTACGGCATCGAGAACGGCGTCGAGCCGCCGGCGCAGGCCGCCGGGGACGCGTCGTCCGCCGAGTCCTCGCGCCTGTCGCTTCCCCGTACGCTCTCCGACGCGACCCGGATGCTCGCGGGCAGCAAGGGGGCCCGCGAGATCCTCGGCGAGAGGTTCGTCGAGCACTATGTCCTGACGCGCGACTGGGAGGTGCGGCAGTACGAGCGCGCGGTCACGGATTGGGAGCTGAAGCGTTACTTCGAGGCGGTGTGATCATGAGTCAGTTCACGGTTTGGAGCTTTCCCACACGCATCCTCTTCGGCGCCGGCGTCGTCGAGCAGACAGGCGCCGAGGCGCGCCGGCTCGGCGCGGCGAGGGCGCTCGTCGTCACGGACAAGGGCGTCGTCCGCTCGGGTCTGCTCGAGCCAGTCGCCGCGTCGCTGCGGAAGGAGGGCCTCGAGGTGGCCGTCTTCGACGACGTGCTCGGCAACCCGGTCGAGAAGAACGTGCACGACGGCGTCGGCGCGTTCCGCGCGGCCCGCGCCGATCTCGTCGTCGCCCTCGGGGGCGGCTCGCCGCTCGACGTCGGCAAGCTGGTGCGCCTCGGCGTGAACCACGATCGGCCGCTCGTCGACTACGACGACGCCACGGGCGGCGATCGCTTCATCACGCCCGACGTCCCGCCGATGCTCGCGATCCCCACGACGGCCGGGACCGGCAGCGAGGTCGGCCGCTCGGGCGTCGTGACGCTCGACGTGAACCACCGGAAGACGGTGATCTTCTCGCCGCACCTGCTCGCGAACGCCGCGCTGCTCGATCCGGTGATGACGCGGTCGATGCCGGCCTTCCTCACGGCGGCGACGGGCTTCGACGCGCTCACCCACTGTATCGAGGCGTACGTCGCGAAGGGCGATCACCCGATGGCCGACGGCATCGCGCTCGAGGGGATCCGCCTCGCCGCCGCGCACCTCGCGCGGGCGGTCACGCACGGCGACGATCTCGAGGCGCGCGGCGGCATGATGAAGGCGGCGATGATGGGCGCGGTCGCGTTCCAGAAGGGGCTCGGCGCGTGCCACTCGCTCGCGCACCCGCTCTCGAGCGAGTGCGGCCTGCACCACGGCCTCGCGAACGCCCTCTGCCTCCCGCCGGTCGTCGAGTTCAACGTCGCCGCGGCCGCGCCGCGCCTCGCGCGCGTCGCGGCCCTGCTCGGCGCGCCCGAGGACGCCGCCGCGTGCGCCGACGCCATCCGCGCCCTGCGCGCCCGGATCGGGCTCGCGGCCGGCCTCGAGAAGGCAGGCGTTCCCCGCGACAAGCTCGACGCGCTGGCCGACCTCGCCGCCCAGGACGCGTGTCACACGAGCAACCCGCGCCCCTGCTCGCGCGACGATCTCCGCCACCTCTACGAGGCGTCCTTCTCGAGCTGATCGCGCGCCAGCCCCGGGCGGGGCGCGGCTCGCGGTGGACGCGGGGCCGGCGCGAACGCGTCGCCGCCGCGGAAGGATCGCGCCGGCGAGCGCCTGCCGTGACGGGATCATGGTCATTTCCCGGTGTCCAGCGGGCCGCTGGG
Source organism: Sorangium sp. So ce281 (assembly GCF_051527395.1). Classification (NCBI taxonomy): domain Bacteria; kingdom Pseudomonadati; phylum Myxococcota; order Polyangiales; family Polyangiaceae; genus Sorangium; species Sorangium sp. So ce281. Next base: position 5,215,110 of record NZ_CP150322.1, on the reverse strand, counting down.
CGCCGGCCTACCGCTGGCCGACAATGGATAAATGCGGTACCAGGGGGGCACGATGACCGTCACCTCCACCGAGCGCACCGCGCGTCCAGCGACATGCCAAATGTTCGAGACGCCGCTCATCGAGCGGTTTTCGCGGATCCATCCGATCACACCGTTCGTCTTCTGGCTGCCGGTCTACGGCTATCTGGGCGTGCGCGCCGCCCGGCATGGTGTCGGCCTCCTGACCGGGCTCGGGCTCGCGCTGGTCGGCCTGTTTCTATGGACGCTCGCCGAGTATGTCCTGCACCGATACGTGTTTCACTACGTGGGGCCGCGCCTATGGCAGCGCCGGATGCATTTCGTTCTCCACGGGGTGCACCATGATTTCCCGCAGGACGCCGACCGGCTGGTGATGCCGCTCGGCGCGAGCATCCCCCTCGGCATCGCGTTCTACACGCTGTTTCGCGTCCTCTTTGGCCCTGTTCCGGCGGATCCGCTGTTCATCGGCTTCGGCCTCGGATACCTGGCGTACGACGGTACGCACTATGCCATTCATCACTTCCGGATGAGCTCGCGCTGGGCGAAGTGGATCAAGCGCCATCACATGGTCCATCACCACACGGGAGAAAATGCCCGGTGGGGCGTGTCGTCGCCGCTCTGGGACTGGGTCTTCGGCACGATGGGCACGTCGCAGGCGGGAAAAGGCAGCTGAGCGAGACAGCGGCGCGCGCCGGAGCGCGCCGGCGCTGATCGCCGACAGGGTGGGAATGGGCCCGGAGCGCGGCGGGTTGAGGGGCCATGAAGCGGTCGCGCCCGGACGCTCGCGCCTGCGCGGGAGATGCGGAGCAGCAGCGCCGCGCGGGGCCGCGCGGCCGCGATCGCACGGCGCCTGCCCAGGCTCAGGCGCGCAGCGGATGGATCGGCTCGACGCGCGGACCGAGGAGGTCGCGGCGCATCGGGGGCCTCACGGCGAGGAGGTGGTGCCGGGAGGAACGAGCCCTGCCGCAGGCGAGGCGCTCGCCGCAGGCAGCCGCCTCATGGCGCCCGCATCGAAGGTGCGGAGCGTGTTGCGCCCGCAGTAGGGGCACAACCACGCCACGTCGAACCGGTCGAGGTGAGCGTTGATGCTGTGCGCCGGCGCGATCTCCTTGTCGGCTTCACCGGCGGCCGACCGGTCGCGGGGACTCCGGGTGGCCCACCCGGCGGTGACGTGCCGGTGCTCGTCCAGGGTGGCTGACAGGCTTGCCTGGCACTCGCAAGGAGTGGAGATGAGAAACCGACTCATGCGTGACCGTCCTTCGTAGATGTTTCCGTAGACCTTGCTGGCATGCCGCGTCGCGGCGTGCTTGCGGGCGCTGCGCCTGCGAATCGAGACGCGACGAACGAGAACCGAGACGCGACGAAAATCGAGACGAATGAGAACCGAGACGAACGAGAACCGAGACGAACGAGAACCGGCGACGAGGAAAGAAGCGCGCCCTCATATAAAGGTTGGTCAGTTTGAGCTCAAGGGGTGTTAGCCTGGGGCACGGTTGCCCTGATGTAGCTGAGGAAGGGGAGTCCATGACCGTTCGACGTGCACCTCGTGAGCGCGAGACGCCGCCCTCGGGCAGGTTGCAGGTCGTCGAGGCCCGCCGGCCTGGGCCGCGCTCGGTGCGCGGGCTCAGGCTCCTGCTTGCGCACGACGCCCGCGCCGCGACCTGCGACGCGCTCGCCCGCGCGATCGAGGGGGCGCTGACGAACGTCGAGATCGTGGACGCCTCGTCGATCGACGACGCCCTGCTCGCGTCGGCGACCGAACGGTTCGACGCGTGCCTCATCTGCCTGGATCTTCCGCCGGCCCCGCTCGGCGGTGCGCGCCTCGCGAGCGAGCTCGTGGACAGCAACCACCCGGTCGTGCTCGTCACGCGGAGCCTGCGCTGGCTGCCGCCGGACAGGCCCATCCTGCACGAGCTGCCCTGGATCCCGCCGGACGCGGGCAAGATCGAGATCTCCAGAGCGATCGCGGCAGCGACCAGCGACTGCGACAGCGCCATCCGCGCGCGCTCGCCGCTGCCGGGCGAGACGCTCGGCGCGCCCACGCTCCGCGCGCGCGCGCGCCGGTACCGGTAGGCGCCGGTCGCGGCGCGGCTTGGGATGCGCGCCGAGCCCCGGCTCCGGGCGAACCCGGGCGAACCGGGGCGAACCGGGGCGAACCGGGGCGAGACATGACGACGTGGCGACGTCGGAATCGAAAACGAAATGAAGGGGTTGCTAAGCGGCCCCGGATTCGGTAGAAGCTTCCTCCACCTCGCGCGGGACTAGCTCAGTTGGTAGAGCATCAGCTTCCCAAGCTGAGGGTCGCGGGTTCGAATCCCGTGTCCCGCTCCGAGGATCGCCGACCCCCTTTTGCGCTGGCGATCCTCCTGCACCTCGGGTGCTTCGAGGTTGAAGGGCTCCTCGCGTTCTCGCGCTGGGGCGCCGTCTCAAACGGCGCTTCGTGATCGAGCCGCGCCTCGGACGGCGCTTCTTGCTGAGCTCGGGCGACGGCGCTCGCTGAGCGAGCGCCTGCGCTCGCGCCACCGGGCAGCGCTCGCGCCACCGGGCAGCGCTCGCGCACCGGGCAGCGCTCGCGCCACCGGGCAGCGCTCGCTGCGCGAGACGGACGCGCTCTGGGGGCGCACGACGCTCGAATCGGGGCCGGTACCGCTGCGCGGACAGCGGTGCCGGACAGCATGGGGACACCGGGAGGTGTTCATGAAGGATGGCCGGCGCATCGCGCTGAACGCGGCGCTGATGCTCCTGAAGCAGGCGATCATGGCCGTCCTCGGCGTCGTGTTCGTCGGCTATCTCGCGCGGAAGGTGGGCGTCGCCGCCTGGGGGGAGTTCCAGGCGTCGCTCGCGATCGCGGGGATCGTCACGATCGCCGCCGGCGTCGGGGTGAGGGGGTACCTGGCCCGGGAGGTCGCCGTGAAGCCCGAGCTCGGGCCGCGTCACCTCGGCGCGGCGCTCGCCATCCGGGGCGTGACCGGGACGGTGGTGCTCGGCGCGACCGTGGCCGTCGTGCTGGCGACGCGCTCGGGGCTCGGCGCGCAGCTCATCGTGCTCGCCGCGGCTTCCCAGCTGGCGACGCTGCTCTACTCGACCATGTGGCTCTCGTTCGAGGCCCACGAGCGGTTCCAGTACATCCTGTACGCGGAGCTCGGCGCGCGGCTGTTCGTCATCGCGCTCTCGGCGGCCTTGCTCGCGCTCGGCTTCGGCGTCGTCGCCGCGGCCGTGGCGTTCCTGCTCGGCAACGTGCTGGAGCTCGCCATCACCTCGTACTACCTCCGCGCCCGCCTCTACCGGCCCGAGCTCACGACGCCGCCCGCCGAGCTCTGGCAGATCGCGAAGCGCAGCCTGCCGATCGGCGTGCTCGGGGCGCTCTCGAGCGCGCTGCTCCAGATCGACCGCGTCATGCTCCGCGCGCTCTGCGACGAGGAAGCCGTCGGGGTGTTCAGCGCGGCCTGGGTGCTGAGCGAGAACTTCAGGATGCTCCCCGACGTCCTGCTCGGCGCTGCCTTCGCGGCGGGGATGCGCCTCTACGTCCAGGATCGCGACGCGTTCGGGCGCCTCTACGGCGGTTGCATGCTCGTCGCCGCGCTCTTCGGGCTGCCCGTCGCCGCCGGCGTCTTCCTGCTCGCGCCAGACGTCATCCAGCTCGTCTACGGAGGGACGCGCGACTACGCCCCGGCGGCGGACGTCCTCCGGGTCCTCGCGTGCGGCGTCCCCGTGACGTTCGCGTTCCAGGTCGTGACGCTGCCGCTGCTCGCGGCGAAGCGCGAGGTCGCGATGGTGAAGCTGCTCGCGCTGGCGCTCGTCGCCGACGTCGCGCTGAACCTGCTCCTCCTGCCGCGCTACCGCGCCATGGGCGCCGCGTGCGCGACGCTGGCCGTGAGCGCCGGCGCGCTGATCGCGTCGTGGGGCATCTCCGCGCGCTGGGCCCACGTCGTGGAGCTCGGCCGCATCCTCGCGGTCCTCGCCGCGACGGCGGTCATGGTCATCGCGGCGTACACCGCGCGCGTCCTCGCCGGCATGTGGGCGTCGATCGCGGTGGGCATCGCTGTCTACCCCGTCCTCCTCCTCGCGTTGCGCGTCGTCTCCTTCCGCGAGCTTCGCGCGCTGCTCGCGCGCCGCGTCCGCGCCTCACCCGCCACCGTGGCGTGACCTGCGTTCCATCGCGGGCGGGCCCGGCGCTGCGCGCTCCTCTGCGCCGCTGTGTGGAACACGGGGCCATCGAGTTTCCGCATTTTCCGCCGGGAGCAGCGCTCGCCGTGGGTCTCTGCGGCTGCCGACATGCGCTCTCATCCGGCGGGATCCACGCAGAACCGCGCGATGCCCATGGCTCGGAGGTGACGCTGCCGCGGCACTTTCCGTGGCATGCAGCGTGAATAGCGAAGGCGCGATGTGGCGGCGCGGGCAAGTCCGGGGGCTGGCCGGGGTGGGGCGACTCCGGCAGTGGATGGCGCGGCGGCCGTCCTCGCTTCGCGCGTTCGGGATGCCGGCGCGAAGCGAGGGGGGCGCGGCAGGGCTGCCGTGGAGATACCGAGAGATGGACCTGCCCATGGGCGACGGCGGCTATGCGTTGCTCGCGCGCCTGTCGGCAGGCGGCATGGCGGAGCTGTTCCTCGCGTGCCGGCGCGGGCCGGCAGGTATCGCCCACCCCGTCGTCGTGAAGCGCCTTCGCCCCGAGGCGAGGCGAGATCCGTCGATCGTGCGGATGTTCCTCTGGGAGGCCTGGATCAGCGCCCGGCTCCAGCACCCCAACGTGATCCGGTTCCACGACTTCGTCGTTCACGAAGGACGCCATCACCTCGTGATCGAGTACGTCCCGGGCTGCGATCTGGCCGCCGCCGCGCGCTCTCTCTTCGCGGAGGGGCGGTCGTTCCCGCTCGAGGCGGCCATCGAGATCGGCCTGGGCGTGCTGCGGGCGCTCGGGCACGCGCACGGGCTCCGCGACGACGGCGGGAAGCTCGTCGGCCTCGTGCACCGCGACGTGAGCCCGCAGAACGTGCTCCTCTCGCTCGAGGGGGAGATCAAGCTCATCGACTTCGGCGTCGCGCAGATGACGGGGATGAGCGGCGTGGAAGAGGCCGGCCCCTTCGGCTCTCCGTGCTCGTCCGGCGACGCGGCCCCGTCGAGCGGCGGCGGCACGGTGAAGGGAAAGCTCGGCTATGTGGCGCCCGAGCAGCTGCGCGGGCAGAGGGTCGACGCGCGGGCCGATCTCTTCGCGGTCGGCGTGATCCTCTTCGAGCTGCTGACGGCGCGTCGCCTGTTCCACCGCAAGGACGACGGCGCGACGATGGGCGCGGTGCTCTCCGGCGAGGTGCCGGCGATCGCGCCGCTCCGCCCCGCGTGCCCGGCGCTGCTCGAGGGGGCGATCCGGCGCGCGCTCGCGCGTGATCCCGAGGGCCGCTTCGAGACCGCGGCGCAGATGGAAGAGGCGCTCGCCGAGGTGCTCGCCTCGCTGCGTCGAGCGCCGAGCGGCGGCGACGAGCCGAGCTCGAGCGAGCGCGGGCTGCTCGCGGGTCAGGAGATCGCCGCGCTCGTGCGCGAGGTCGCGAGCGGGCGCGATCGGCACCGGTCGCTGCTCGTGCGGGGCTGCCGGAGATCCGCCGGGCCTCGCGGGCGCACGGGCGCGCGGCGGATCGCCGCGGGCCGCTCAGGGGACGATCGCGGCGAGGTGACGCCAACGCTGCGCGGGACGGACGCACGCCCCTCTGCGCCGGAAGAAGAGAGCGAGCGCAGCGAGGCCAGGAGCGCCGTCACGCCGGACTGGAGGGACGCGCGCCCGCTGCGGCGCGCTCGACTCCTGCCCTGGCTCGTGATCGCGGCGGTGACCTTCGCCGCAGGGGCGCTCGCGGGCAGGGCGATCGGCGCGTTCGACGGCGGCGTCGCGCCGGCGAGCCGCGGCGCGCCCCGCGACTGACGAAGCGCTCCAGCGCCGGCGCCGCGGCGCGGAGAGCCGCGAGACCTGGGAGATCTCCATTCGGCGCCGCGGCCGTGAGGCGTCGAACGCGAACGGCCGTTGGTGTTGGCGCGGATAGCGACGGGCTCGCTAGCCTTGTCCGCCCTGATGCCCGTCCGGGATCTCCTGAGCCGTTCCCTCCCGATCGCCGCGCTGGCTGTCCCCCTCCTCGCGCGCTTCGCGAGCAGCAGCGCGCTGCCGTGCCCGGTCGCCGGTGCGCCGGCGGAGCCGACGGAGCTCGGCGCGGCCATCGAGCGGCAGCCGATCTGCGTCGGATCGACGGTCGCGAGCGCGGGCGAGCTCGGCGATGTCCTGTACTACCGCAGCTCGGTCGGAGAGCGCGGCGAGGTCTCCGTCGGTTATTACGCGTTCTTCTCGGAGGAACGGCCGTGGGGCAACAACTGGCTGACCTGGACCGTGCTGCCCGCGCTCGCGGTGGACCTCGTCTACACGCACGCGTTGCTCCTCGCTCCGGGAGTCCAGCGCGCCGTCTACGGCAAGGGCGATGTCGAGGGGTTCAGGATCGTCTACAGCGTCGGGGAGGGGGGGCGGCTCACCGCCAAGCACGGCGCAGCGGACCGCGGTGATCACGGCGAGGTGCGGCTCGAGCGCTCGGATCTGCTCTCGATCGATCCCGAGCGCCCCACCGTCTACTCGCGGTGGTGGAGCCACCAGCTCGGCGGGCGGGGCGCGGGGCCGGGCGATCTCGTCGATCACCGGTGCTTCGGCGCGGGCGCCATCCGGCCGCTGCCGCCGGACGTCGCGCTCGATTTCCGCCTGGATCGGCGCGCCGCGCCGGCCCGCGTGGTGCCTGCCGCCGCGCTGCTCGGGCAGCTCTCTGCCTCGCGGCGGGGCGAGCCCGTCGATGGCGAGAGCGATCAGGGCCTCGTCGCTCGCCGGCCGATCGTCGCGTTGTAGATGGCGAGGATGACGATGGCGCCCAGGATCGACGTGAAGAAGCCGCCGCTCGACTGATACGACGGATAGAGCCCCAGCGCCCGGCCGACGAAGCCGCCGAGCAAGGAGCCGGCCACGCCCAGCAGCGCTGTGATCACGAAGCCACCCGGGTCGCGGCCAGGGGTCAGCAGCTTGGCGATGACGCCGACGATGAGGCCAAACAGGATCCACAACAGCACGGACATGGTTCGCTCCTCTCGACACCGCGTGACGCCGAGGCCCGTCCTCCCGCGTCGATGTGGAGGCCAGCGTCCAGCGTTTCGTCCGGCTCAGCGTCTGCAGACGACGTGCCGCGCGCGGTGAGCTCCGTTCGCACCGCCGTGAAGCGGAGACCCGGTGGCCAGCGTGAACTGCGTCGCCATCGGGCGCGCTGCGCTGGGCATCGGCTGTACATCGGCGCGCAGCGGCGCGGGCGAGATCGAGGATCGCGGCGCGCTCGGCGCGCTCGGGGCGCGGGGTGAGCGCTTCGTTCGCACAGCGCGCGCCTCAGCCCTCGCCGTCGGTCTGCTTCTCGTCTTCTCGTCGTTCCTCGATCGCTCCGAGCTCGATCCGGGCGTCGCGTGGGCAGGCGCCGGCGCGTCGCCCGGGCCCGCTGGCCCGCCGTGTCCCGGTGCGTATCCGCTCCCGCAACGCGCGCACACGAGCGGCGCCGCGGACCCGGCGTGCGGCCCGGCTGGGGCGTTCACCGTGGCGGTCCCGCAGGGCGGGTGGGCTCCGGCTCCGGGGCGCGCGCCGGCCATGCGCGCCCCTCGGCGGCCGGGGGCGCCTCGCCGTCGCGCTCCGGCGATGGCGAGGTGAGCGTGGCGAGCGCGGCGCTCGCAGCGTTGAAGAGCAGGCACAGCGATCCGCCGAGCACCGTGGCAGCGACGGTGCCGATCACGACCGGAGCGAGGCGCCCGCGCCGGCGTCGGCGCAGCGCGACGAGGCTCCGCGATCCGCTGGATCGGTGCGCTCGAAGCAACAAGAGCGGCTCGAGCGCCGGAGTGCGCTGGGCGCTGGCCGGAGCGTGCGCGGGAGGCGCCACCTCGGCGGGCGGGGGGGCCGCGTCCACCGGCGGCGCGCCGTCCGGCGCCGGGGGTGAGGCCGCCTCGACGAGCGCAGCCGGGGGGCAAGGCGTGGAGCGATGGCCCACCCACGTCGGGGCGGACGAGTCGTCTCGCCGCGTGGCCGGCGGAGCGCAGGGCCGATCGGGGGGCGCGCTCTCCGGCAGAGACGGCGAGCGATAGCCCACCCATGTCGAGGCTCCCGCGGAGCGCGCCGCGGCGGCGTCCTCCGCGGAGGAGCTCCAGGGCGACGAGGACGCCGTCGCCGGGCGCGCGCCCTCCGAGGGGCGCGGAGAGCGGCTGGCCGCGGCGCGCTCGTCGGCGGCGGAGCGCGCCTGGCGAAGCGCGATGTACCCGAGCGCCTCGCGCAACGCGCGCGCGCTCTGCGGGCGATCATCTGGATTTTTGCGCAGGCACTGGAGGATCAGCGCCTCCAGATCCGGATCGAACGCCGGATGGATCGCGCTCGGTCGGGGCGGCGGGGACTCGACGTGCGCGGCGGCGAGCGCGACGGGCGTCGGGCGCTCGAAGGGGAGCCGCCCCGTCGCCATCTCGAAGAGCAGCACGCCGCACGCGTAGACGTCGCTCCGCGCATCGACGCGCTGCCCTGCGGCTTGCTCCGGGCTCATGTAGGCGGGGGTTCCGATGACGAGCCTGCCGCCGTCCTCGTCGGGCACGGGGAGCAGGGGCGAGCCGCCGAACGCGCCGGAGCGGTCGCCGTGGAGCAGCTTTGCCGTCCCGAAGTCGAGGAGCTTCACCTGCTCGAACGGCGCCCCGTCGTCGTCGATGCGGGGCACCAGGCGGATGTTCTCGGGCTTGACGTCGCGGTGGATGACGCCCGCGTCGTGCGCGTGCTGCAGCGCGGAGCACAGCTGGCGCATGATCGAGGCGATGCGCTCCGGGGGCAGGATCGGCGCGGCGTTCAGGAGGTCGATGAGGTCCTCGCCGTCGAGGTGCTCGGTGACCAGGTACCAGAGGCTGGGCGGGGCCGCCTCGTGTCCGTCGGCGCTCGCGCCGAGCGCGCCGTGCAGGCTCACCGGCTCGCAGCCGAAGTCGAGGACGCGCACGATGTTCGGGTGATCGAGCCGGCTCGCCGCCAGCGCTTCGACATGGAACCTCAGCACCGCGTCTCCGGCGCGGGCGCCGCCGGAGCGCGACCTCTCGTCGGAGCACGACCTCTCGCTCACGCCGCTCGATCCTCGGTGGCCGGCGCCCTCTCCGCGCGGCGACGCCGCGACGCGCGTCGTGCAGAGGCGGTGGCTCGCTCTGCCGCCCGCGCGCGGCGCGGCGACGCGCTCGTGGATGACCTTCACCGCGCACGCGCGCCCGAGCCCGAGGTGCCGCGCGCGGTAGACCCGCCCCATCGCGCCGGCGCCGATCATCTGCTCGACGAGGTACCGCCCCCCGAGGAGGCGTCCCCTGAGGAATCGCTCCGAGGACGGGAGTCCCGCGTCGAGGGGCGCGGAGGCGCGGAGGCAATCCATGGCGCGTTCCACGCAGCAGAATGGGTGCCATCGCGCTGTGCGGACGGTTCACAGCGGCCGCGAGACGGCGCGTCGGGCGCGGCCGCGCCGCGGGCGCCCTGCGCCGGCGCTCGCGGCGCGGCTCCGAGCGGCCCGCACGCCGCGCGCATCTCGCCCGGGAAAACCCCGTCTACGCCCGGGCAGCGGCGCCGCGAGGGCTGATTTGTTCCGTTGTCGACGGCGTGTGATAGCGTGGCGCGCGAGGAGGCCTGAGTGCTCTTGAGACGATGCGTTCCGTTCGCTGCGGCGCTGTTCCTGCTGCTCCCGACAGGCGAGGCGCTTGCGCAGTCGGACCAGGACAGAGCCGCGGCCCGGTCGCTGGCCACGCAGGGCGCCGAAGCGTTCACGTCCGGCCGCTTCGAGGAGGCGATCGATCTGTTGGGTCGCGCCGAGGCGCTCGTGCACGCTCCGACACACCTCCTGCTGATCGCGCGCGCGCAGGTGCGCCTCGGTCGGCTCGTCGCCGCGAAGGAGACCTACCTGAGGATCGTCCGCGAGGAGCTCCCGCCCACCGCGCCGTCTCCCTTCAAGAGGGCGCAGCAGGACGCGAGGGAGGAGCTCGCCGCGATCGAGCCCAGGATCGCGTCGCTGCGCATCGCGCTGGAGGGCGCCGCCGGCAGGAAGATCGGCGTGAAGCTGGACGGCCAGCCGGTCGCGGACGCGCTGCTCGGCGTGCATCGCCCGATCGATCCGGGGAATCACGTGGTCACCGTGGTTCCGCCGGGCCTCGCGCCGATCGAGCAGGGGCTCACCGTCGGCGACGGGGAGCGGAAGGAGCTGAAGATCCCGGTCCCGGAAGGCCCGGCCGTGGTCCCCCCGCCGGGAGGCTCGGTCGAAGGGCAGGGCACCTGGGGCGGCGGGCAGACCGAGGTCCCCCCTGTCGCCCCGCCTGGCACCCCGGAGCGAAAGACGAACGCGGCGATGCTGGGCGGAGGCATCGCGGCCACGGCGCTCGGGCTCGGCGGTGTCGTGGTGGGCTCGGTGTTCCTGGCCAAGAGCAGCGGGACGCAGAAAGAAGCGAACGACCTCAGCGCCGCGCGTGGGTGCGAATCGCAGAGCAGCGCCGGCGCGGAGTGCGGCCCGGCGATCCAGGCCCAGATCAAATCGCTCGACGCCGATGCTGCGTCACAGCAGACGATCGGCGCGGCCGGCCTCATCGGGGGCGGCGTGCTGCTCGCCGGCGGCGTGACGCTGCTCGTACTGGAGCTGACGTCCAAGCCGGAGCCCTCGAGCTCCGCCTGGATCGCCCCCTACGTAACGCCGACCGGGCTCGGGGTGCGCGGCGCGTTCTGAGCGGCAGGCTCCGCGTGACGCGCGCGGCCTGATGCCGCCCCCAGACGAGCCCCGAGCGCCCTGCGTGGCGCCGGCGTCAGTAGCCGAAGTCGCCCGGCACCCCCGGCTTTTGCGGCTTCTGGGGCGACGTGCTCGGCTTCGTCGACGGCGGCTTCGTCTGCGGCGGCTTCGTGACGGGCAACGGCTTCGTCTGCGGAGGCTGCGGGGGCGGCTTCACCTGGGCCGAGGAGGCCGTCGGCGCCGCGACGGGCTCGGCGGTGACGAGCGGAGCAGGCGCTGCGGCCGTGGCGCTCGCGGTGACGATCGGCTCGGACGGCGGGGCGGCCGGCGGGGCGGTCGGCGGCGCGGGCGGAGGGGGCGAGGGCGACGGGATGGCCGTCGCGCTGAGCGCGCTCGGATCCGCGGTCGCCGCGCCCGTCGTCCCGCTGTGTCCGAAGGCGAGCCAGACGGCGACGCCCGCGCCGAACAAGCTGGCCGCCCCGGCGATCGCGGCGAGGAGCGGCATCCTGGACGGCGGGCGCGTCGAGCGGCCCGTGACCCCTGACGAGGCGCCCCACGAGTTCGCGGTCAGCTGCGGCGTCTGGCCCATGCCGGGCACGGCCGGCGCATTCTGGCCACCCCACGGCGGCTCGGCGCGGGTGGGCGGCGGGGTGGCCGTCTCGGGCTGGGACGGCAGCGACAGCCGGGGGAAGGACGTCCGCCCCGTGGTCAGCAAGGCCAGGCTGGGCCGCGCTGCGGCCCAGGCGAGGAGCGCGTTCTTGAACTCCGCGCAGCTCTGGAAGCGGCCCCCCGGCTCGCGCGCCATCGCCTTCTGGATGATCCCGGAGAACTCGGCGTCGAGGTCGGGCACGAGCTGCTGGGGCAGGGGGGCCGGCTCGAGCACGATCTTGAAGAGCAGCTCGTTGAAGGTCGCCGCGTCGAACGGCACCTGACCGGTCGTCGCCTGAAAGAGCAGAACGCCCATGGCGTAGATGTCGGTCCGCTGATCCACGGGGCTCGAGCCGCGCGCCTGCTCGGGCGACATGTAGTACGGCGTCCCGACCACCGCGCCCGTGCGCGTCATGCTCATCTCCGCGCCGGCGAGCGGCGAGAACTTCGAGACGCCGAAATCGAGCACCTTCACGAAGTTGCTGAGGCCGGCCTTCGACGGGACGACGAAGATGTTGTCGGGCTTCAGATCGCGGTGGATGATCCCCGCGGCGTGCGCGGCGCCGAGCGCCTCGAGCACCTGCACCATGATCGGCACGGTGATCTCGGGCCCGAGCCGCCCCATCCGCTCGATCTTGGCCCCGAGGGTCTCTCCCTCGAGGTACTCCATGACCATGTACCGCGTGCCGTCCGGCAGCACGCCGAGGTCGAGCACCTCGCAGATGTGATCGGAGCCGATGCGCGCCGCGGCCTGGGCCTCGCGCTCGAAGCGCGCGACGGACTCGGCCTGGCTCGAGATGTTCGCGTGCAGCAGCTTGATGGCGACGCGGCGCCGGATGCGCAAGTTCTCGCCTTCGAAGACCGCGCCCATGCCCCCCTGGCCGAGCAGCCGGACGATCCGGTACTTGCCGTCGATGATCTCGCCGACCAACGGATTCATGACAGCGTTCCCGGTCCGGAGAAGCAAATCACGCCGCCAGGCTAGCACGGTCGCCCGAGGCCGGCCTACGCCCTCGCAGGGCGACGACGGGCGTCGCCCTCACCCGCCGCCGTGCGGCGTGGACGCCCCACACGAGGGAGGAGCGATGGCGTGGCGCGCGGCCGCCTGAGCGCCTGAGCGCCTGAGCGCCTGACAACGAACGAACACCCCGCTCCCGCGATCCCCGGGCCGGCGCAGGGGATCTTCGTGATAATGTCGCCCACGTATGCCGGTTTACGAGCTGTCCGTCGATGGTGCGCTGGTTCGCGAGGCGGAGAAGATCGTCTCCCTCGAGGGCCGCGCGTTCCCGACGCTCGTCATGCGCTGGGAATCGCGCCTCTTCGACCAACCTTGGCTCACGACGCTGGTGCTCGATTACGTGATCGCGTTACCGCCGCTCATCGTCGGGCAGGCGACGTTCAACGAGGTCAGGATTGCCGCCTTCACCGGGGGCGCCGGAACGAAGTTCATGTACTTCGGCACCGAGATGAGCGCGAGCGTGCCTCGCATCGCGCCCGAGATGGAGAACACGATCGCCCCGACCCCGCTCTACCAGGAGTTCCGCCTGGACGAGCAGACTTGCCCGATCCCCTATCTGAAGCTGATCCAGGTCAGTCCGCGCATCTACGGTGAAGGGCTCCAGAACTACTACTCGCCGCCGATCAAGGTCGAGCGCTACGACGGGGTGGCCTCGCCGGAGCACATCGCGGACTTCTTCCCGAAGGTCGTCGCGAACCTCGATCCGGTGAAGGGGACGGCGCTGGTCGATCCCGCGCAGGGCTTCTGGACGGGCGCGCGCTTCCTCGGCGCGACGTCCATCGCCATCCTCCGACAGGGCCGCGTGGTCGGGCTGCACCGCCGCACCGGAAAGACCGACAAGGACCCGATCCCGCCCGAGGTGAAGCGGCGCGATCCCCGGCTCGACGTGCGCGCCGACTGGGTCGCCGTGGACGTCGGCGCGGCGTCGACGGTCGTCGCCGTCCGGGGCGAGCGCGGGGGCGCCGAGTTCGTCCGGATCGGCGCCGACGCGCCGCTCCGGGTGTCCGCCGACAACGAGAACCCGAGCGAGGTGGCGTTCGAGGCGCTGGCCCGGACGACGAAGGCCTGGCGCGATCGGGTGATCCTGCCCATGACGCGCTGGGGCGACGTGCTCGTCGGGCACGCAGCGCGCGACATGCGCGTCCGGCCGGGCGCCGACGTCCACGAGCGCGCCGCGGCCTCGCTGCCGGCCCTCCCGCTCCTGCGCGAGCGGACCGAGCGCGGCGAGCCGTTCCGCCTCCGGGGCAGGAGCGACCCCGACACGACGGAGGCGCTGAAGAAGCCGGCGCCGCCCATCATCGACGAGGAAGGGATCGGCGCGCACGACCCGTTCGATCCGCTGGAGCTCTACGCCTACTACGTCGGCCTGCACCTGAACCAGCGCTCGCGGGGGCTCTCCGTGCGCTACGCGATCACGATGCCGACGGGCTGGTCGCGCGAGCGCCGCGAGAGCGTGCTCGTCGCCTTCCGCCGCGGCATGTTCCGGAGCCTGCCGGCGGGCCTCTGCGAGTACCACGACCTCGACGGCCTGCAGGTCGTCGACGGGGGGCCGTCCGCGATCGCCTATGCGGTCCAGGCGTTCCGGATGTTCGGGATCCAGCCGCGGGAGGGCGGCGTCCCGTTCTGCGTCATCGACGCCGGGGCCAGCGAGGCGGGGCTCGCCTTCGGCATCCTGCGGAGCGCCAAGGGGCACGAGACCGCGCAGGGGCTGGAGCGGATGGTCGAGTACCTCGAGCCCACGGCGATCCCCTGGCTCGGGGGCGAGCGGCTCCTCCACCGGATCGCCTACAGGGTGTACTCAGCCAGCCAGGCCGCGATGCGCGATCGCAGGATCCCCTTCGAGCGCCCGCCCGAGGAGGAGCCGCTCGACGGCGCGGAAGATCTGCTCGTTCCGTCCCCTGACGGGCGCGCCAATGCGTGGGCGCTCAAGGAGCTGCTGCGGCCTCTCCTCGAGGGGGGGCCGAGCGCGACCGTCGCGGAGCAGCTCTCGCTGGTCGGGCTCGACGGGGCGCCGGTCGTCGTGCCGCTCTCGATCGATCGCGGCGCGCTGGGCGGGGCGATCGACGCGTGGTTCCGGGACGGGGTCGAGGTGGTGCGCCGGCACCTCGAGGGCGCGGTGGCGAAGATCGGGCGGGAGCCGGATCCTTACCAGGGGCTCCGGATCCTGCTCGGCGGGCGCCTCGGGATGAACCAGCGCTTCGCGGAGCTGCTCGCCGGCGTGCTGCCGGCGGGCGTGCAGGTGCACCGCTTCAAGGAGCCGGACAAGGCCAACCTGGGCGCGCCCACCGTGAAGATGGCGGCCGCGCTCGGCGCGCTGTCGCTCCGGTTCGATCGGATCGGGGCCACGCTCCGCGCGGAGAAGCGCGACGCGTTCCGCTACCGCGTCGGGCGCGCCCGCCACGGGCAGCTCGCCGACGTCCTGGATCCGTCCGTCGACTACGACGTCTGGCGGGAGGTCGGCGCTTGCTTGAAGCCCGAGGTCGAGCTCCTGTTCATGGCCGCCGACGACGAGGGGGAGGTCGCGGCGGACGATCCGCGCGTGCGCCGCGCGGTCTGCGCGCTCGGGCGCGGCGCCGTCGGACAGCGGCTCTATGTCCGGGCCGTCGGGCCGGCCCGCGCGGAGGTCAGCGTGGGGCCGCCCGGCGGTGAGCCGGCCTCCGGCGCCGTCTGCTGGACGGTCCACCTCGAGAGCGGCGCCGCAGAGAAGACCGGCGGCTGAGCGCATGGGGGCTCCGCGGCTTCACGTGCCACACGACGATCTCGATCCCGAGGGAGAGGTCCACGCCGGTGCAGCGCCGGGCGGCCCGGCCGAGGTCCATCAGGCCGAGGCCCGGCTGGCCGCGCACCTCGCGACGACGAGCGCGCTGTGCGAGGCGGCCTCGCTCGCGGAGGCCGCTCCGCGCGTGCTCGCCGCGCTGATCGAGCACCTCGGCTGGGACGTCGCCGCGCTCTGGCTCGCGGAGCCGGAGCCGAGCGCCGCGGGCGACGCGCCGCGGTCCGCGGCGAGAGCGAGCGCGCTCCGCTGCGTCGAGGCCCGGTCGGCGGCGCACGTCGATCGCGAGGCGCTCGCGGAGGTGCTCCGCCAGGGGCCGACCCTCGCCGCCGAGTCCGATCTCGTCGGCGAGGCCTTCCGGCGCGGCGCGCCGGTGTTCCGCGCCAGCGCGGGCGGGGTCGTCGACGTCGGCGAGCATGCCGCGCCCGCGCCGGGCTGGGAGCGCGCGGCGTGCGCCGTCCCGATCCCGTGCGGCCCCCGCGTCGCCGGGGTGATCGAGCTGAGGAGCCGCGCCCCGCACGGCGGCGACGAGCAGCTGCTCCGCGTCCTTGCGTCCGTGGGCAGCCAGATCGGGCAGAGCATCGAGCGGTGGCGCGCCGAGCGGGAGAGCGCGCGCGCCGCGGGCGAGCTCCGCGCGCTGTTTCACGCCATCCCCGATCTCTGCTTCCGCCTCGACGCCGAGCTGCAGATCGTCGACTACAACCAGCCGCGGCTCTCCGAGCTCCACGTCGCGGCGGAGGCGCTGCCGGGCAAGCGCATGACCGAGGTGCTCCCCCCGGAGCTCGGGCAGCGGCTCGAGCGCGCGAGCCAGGAGGCTCACGCGGCGGGCGCCGTGGTCGCGCTCGAGCACGCCGTCGCGAGCGCCGACGGAGAGCGGCACGTCGAGGCGCGGGTGATGCCGTTCCTCGAGGGGCACGTCCTTGTCCTCGTCCGCGACATCACCGAGCGGCGGCGCACCGAGGAGGCGCTCCGGCAGCGCGAGGAGCGCTCGCGCGAGTCGCAGAAGATGGAGGCGCTCGGCCGGCTGGCCGGCGGCATCGCGCACGACTTCAACAACATGCTCATGGTGATGCTCGGCTACGGCGAGCTCCTCGTTCGCCGCCTCGGGCCCGACAGCGCGCTGCGGCGCGACGCCCTCCAGGTCACGAAGGCCGGGGAGCGCGCCGCGGCGCTCACGCGGCAGCTCCTCGCGATGAGCCGCCGCAAGGCGCTGCAGCGCGAGGTGCTCGACATCAACGCGGTGGTGCTCGACCTGCAGACGATGCTGCAGCGCCTCATCGGCGAGGACATCGACCTGCAGACGAACGTCGGCCGGGATCTCGGCTCGATCAAGGTCGACAAGAGCCAGCTGGAGCAGGTCGTCCTGAACCTCGTCGTGAACGCGCGCGACGCGATGCCGAGGGGCGGCAAGCTCGTCGTCGAGACCTCCCTGGGCGAGCCTGGCGAGAGCCCAGCGGCGAGGTCCTTCGCGCCAGCGGAGCGCGACGAGGACGACGCGCCCGCCGCTGGAGGCCCCCCCTACGTCGTGCTCTCGGTGACCGACAGCGGCAACGGGATGGATCACGACACGCTCTCGCACCTGTTCGAGCCGTTCTTCACGACGAAGGCGCGAGGCAAGGGCACGGGGCTGGGCCTCGCCACGGTGTACGGGATCGTGAGCCAGAGCGGCGGGCTCATCGAGGTCGAAAGCGAGCTCGGGCGCGGCACGACGTTCCGCGTCTACCTCCCGCGCGTCGAGGAGCGCGCCGAGGTGGCGCCAGCTCGCGCGCGGCCGTCGCCCGCGGGCGGCGACGAGACGGTGCTCGTCGTCGAGGACGACGACGCCGTCCGCAAGCTCATCGTCGATGTGCTCGAGCGGCGCGGCTACGGCGTGCTCTCGGCCGCGAGCGGCGAGGAAGCGCTGGCGATGCTCGCGCGGGAGGGGGAAGGCGCGGTGGACCTCCTGCTCACCGACCTCGTGATGCCGGGCATGAACGGTCGCGAGCTCGCCGAGCGCGCCGTCGCGATCCACCCGCGCGCCCGCGTGCTGTACATCTCCGGCTACGCCGAGGACGTCCTCGCGGGCGCCGAGCCCGATCGCGAGCTCGCGCTGTTGCAGAAGCCGTTCACCCCCGAGACCCTCGCGCAGCGCCTGCGCGACCTGCTCGAGCGCCGCTAGCGGCGCGCGCCCTTCCGGGCGCGGCGAGGGCCGATGCTCACCGCCCGCCGCGGGCGAGGGCGTCGCTCTCGGGCGCCGGATCGGCGATCCCGAGCGGCGCCGACGCCCGACGGCGTCGCAGGTAGAAGAAGTCGCGCTGCGCCGGCTCCGCGACGTACTCCTCGGGCTTGAACTGCACGTCCGGGATCAGCGCCGAGCTGGCGCGCGGACCCGCGCCGTCCGCGCCGCGACCGTACAGGAGGAAGCGCGGGTAGGCGTGGTTGACGTCGAGCTCCGCCACGTCGTGCGCGCCCGCGGCCTTCATCCCGCGGGCGAGGCTGCGGGCCGTGACGGCCTCGCCGAGCCCGTAGAAGAGCAGCTTGCCCGTCGCGTCGACGCCGAGCGCCGAGCGCCGGATCACCGTCTCGCCGCTCACCGTCGCGCCCCAGTCCCGGTTCGAGTCGTACAGCGCGCTGTGGAGCTCGCCCTGCTCGACCAGGCACGGCGGCGTCTGCCGGTACGCGGCCATGCGCGCCTCGCCGTCGCGCAGCTCGGGCCAGGTGCGGATCCGCACCGCGCCGCTGCGGTAGAGCGCGATCGTGCACGCCCTGTCGCGCGGCGGAAGGAACGTGTCGCCGTCGAGCATCATCCCGTAGTGGCCGTGCATCGCCTTGAAGCCCCCGTTGAAGGCGGCGACGAGCTCCGCGGCGTGGCCTCCTGGCACGAGGCCAGGGCGCCGCTCTGCCGGGATGTCCGGCGAGAACGGCTCCTTCGTGCCCGCGACCAGACGGAGGTCGACGCGCCCGAGATCGATCGCCACCACCGCGATGGCCGCGAACACGCGCTTCGGGTCGGGGTGCACGGCGCTCTTCCAGAGCACCTGCGCCTCGCCGGGCCGGGCGGCGCTGTCGGCGATCGGCGTCCAGACGCCGTCTCCCGTGGCCGCGACCTCGGGGAAGGGCGGCTGGAACGAGGCGGGCGACGTGACCGCCTCGGCCTCCGGGCCCTCGGCGCTCTTCATGGCCTCCGCGGCGGCGGCGGGCGGGGGCTCCCAGAACGTCTTCGGGGCCGCGTCGCGGTAGATGGTCCGGTTCAGCCGATCGGCGACGCCGTAGGCCACGTCCTCGGCCCACGCGACAGGCGCAGGACCGACAACGGCGCGCACGCCGTCGGCGAGGGCCGGGCCGAAGCCGCGGACCTCGTGGATGCCGTACCAGAGCGCCTCGACGGCGATCGCGCAGATCGCCACGCAACGCAGCGCGCGCTCGGGCAAGCGAGCGCGGGATCGCCGCCTGCGCAGGGACCCGCTCGCAGAGGGGGGCGAAGGGTTGTCCAAGGCGATACCGAGGCTACCCGATCGCGCGGGCAGCCCCAAGTTTCGGGCTTCGAGCGAGCGCGGCGGTGCTCGTTACGGCTGCCCGTGCGCCATCGTCCGAGGGCCGTCCTTGAACAGGATCTCGATCTTGCCCCGATCGATGACCTTCGCGACCACGCCGTCGCCGAACTTGCTGTGGTGGATCAGCTCGCCCTCGCCGAAGGTCAGCGTGACGCGGTACGGCTTGAACGCCCCGGACGGCTGCCCGGCGATGGCGCGCTCCCACGCGAGCGTCTGATCGCGCTCGGCGCGCTGCGCGGCCGTGAGGCGCTCCGAGCCGCCGCCGCGCGGCGAGCTCGACGCCGCCCGCGGCTCGCTGCTGCTCCGAGCGGAGGCGCGCGCCGCCGCGCGGTTCTCCCGCTCGCTCTTCGGCTGGCGGTAGAGGTGGTGCGACATGCATGTCTTGCACTCGACCTTCTTCACCACGTCGCCGACCATCGCGATGATCCGATGGGTAAGATCGAGGCGGCACTTGGTGCACCAGGCGTCGACTTCGCCGCCCGTCCTAAGCTTTTTCGTCGTCACTTCTCCTCACGGCGCCGGTCTCGCCCGGTCTCTTTGCTTCGGTCTTTGACGTTCACCTGAGCGGTGACCTCCGGCTTCGGCAACCCGGTCCTCGGCTCGTCCTGGCCGTCGTCTCTCTTGGCCGCTTCGTTGGGAATGAAGCGGATCTCGGTCTTGATCTCGAAGGAGAGCTTCGTCAGCACCTTCGTGATCTCGTCCGCGAACTGGGTGTGCTCGAGCACATCCCGGATTTCCTTCGCGACGACCCGGTACAGACCGTTCTTGGTCTCGTCGATCTGGGTATAGAGGTAATGGAGGACCTCTTTGGGCAGCTTGAGGTCGCCCACGAAGTGTCGAAGGTTCTCGGGCCCCTCGCTGAGCTTGTCGATGCCGCTCTCGACGGCCCGCTCGACCACGCGCTTGAAGATCTCCGGGATAGCGCGCTCGAAGAGGCGTTTCTTCTCGCCTTCGCCTTCCACCTTGTCCCCTTCGTCCTCGCGGAGCGGCTCGGTGTCGTCGGCCATGGCTCGGGCTCCCCTAGCGGGACGGGGCGGCCACGTCAATGCAGGGGTGCGTGCAGGGTGCCGGCGTCGCGCCATGGTCCATGGATCTGCCGGATTTTGATGACGATGGGGAGCCTTTCGCGCGCGTCCGGCAGGCGGGAGAGCTCTGCCTTCGATCTCTCGGCAGCGGACACTGCAGTGACCCGGGCGGAAACCGTGGCGCCCGCGATGTCCGTGGATCGGGTGATGGTCGAGGCGGCGACAGCTCAGGGCTCCTCGTAGGCGTCCGTCTCGTTGTTCATTGGGTACGTCTCGTCCTCTCCCGCTTCCGTGCCGGCATCGCCCTGGCGCGTTCGTTTGTAGGATTTCAGCATCCAGACCTCCGCTGCGAACCGGCCACTGCCGCGGCGGGCGCTGATCTCCACGGTGGCGTTGTCGTCCTCGAGCGGGCAGAAGGGCCGATCCGGCTGGACGATCGGCCATGCGTCCTCGGTGCCGTCGCTCGCGATCATCGCCCCGCGGCTGCTCCGCACGGCGACGTCCAGGTTGAGGACCCCCGGTCCGCCGACGGCGAACACCCGGTAACACGCGCCCCGGACCGCCTGCAGCTTCTCCGTGACGATCGCGCCGCCTTCGGCCACCTGCCCTTCGATCGGCTTCGGCGAGATCCGGCGCATGCCGTTCTCCGGGCCGCAGAGCAGCGACAGGCGCGTTACGTCCTTCAGCGGATCGCCGCTGATCCTGAAGTTCCCGTAGCAGCGTACCCAGGGACCGCCGACGCGCACCGGGAGGACCGGCAGGTCGAGATCCGTGCGCGCTCCGGCGTCGCCCTCGCCCTGTCCCGCGTCGGCGTCCGCGAGCTCGTCGGTCCCGATCGTCGCGGCCGGGTGCGGCGGCGCTGCCGAGAGCACGACCGCGGGGCCTGGCTTGCCCTCCCAGGGGCGCGGCTCGTCGCGGCACCCAGGCGCGACGAGCCCGAGGAGCAGCGCGGCGCAGAGGCGCGCTGCCCGAGGGAGCAGCCGGGGTGGGCAGGGGCGCCGGGACGACACCGCGGTCGGCTCTTGCGCTAGAGTCCCGCGCGATGGAAGCGTTTTCTGAGCACCGCGAGCGGCAGCCGCGCGACCTCGGCGATCCGCGCGGCCTCGGCGATCCGCGTCGACAGCGCAGAGGCAGGGCCTTTCGCGCGTGAGCACGACGTCCCGGCCGCCCGCGCGCAAGCGCGCGGGCGCAGACCAGCGACCCGCGCGCAGCCGCGCGAGCGCGGGCGAGGATGATCAGGCGCGGCAGCGCTCCCCGCGCCGCCGCGCCTCGTCCGGCGAGCAGCGCTCCCCGCGCCGCCGCGCCTCGTCCGGCGAGCAGGGTGCCCCTCCGCCCGCAGCGCCGGACCCGGGCGAGCGCGACCGGGAGATCGCGGCCGCCCTCGAGGCCTGGTTCGGCCGCGTCGCGCGCGACCTGCCGTGGCGGAGGACGCGCGACCCCTACGCGATCTGGCTGAGCGAGGTGATGCTCCAGCAGACCCGCGTCGAGACGGTGATCCCGTACTACGAGCGCTTCCTCGCCCGCTACCCGACGGTCTTCGCCCTGGCCTCCGCCGAGATCGACGACGTGCTCTCGCTCTGGAGCGGCCTCGGTTACTACCGCCGCGCCCGCGTGCTCCACCTCGCCGCGCGCGAGGTCACCTCGCGCCACGACGGCGCGCTCCCCCGCGACGTCTCCGCGCTGCTCGCCCTGCCCGGCGTCGGCGCGTACACCGCGGGCGCGATCGCGAGCATCGCGTACGATCAGCCGGTGCCGCTCGTCGACGGCAACGTCGCCCGGGTGCTCTCCCGCATCGAGGGCATCGACGACGACATCCGCAGCGCCTCGGGAACGCGCAAGCTCTGGTCCACGGCCGAACGCCTCGTGCGGGGCTCGGCGGACAGCGTCCATCCCGGACGCTTCAACCAGGCCTTGATGGAGCTCGGCGCCACCGTGTGCACGCCCCGGAATCCCCGCTGCGACGCCTGCCCCGTCGACGGCGCGTGCGTCGCGCGCGCCGCGGGGCGGCAGGCGGAGCTGCCGGTGATCGCCCCGAAGCGCGACGTCCCGGCGGTCGCGATGGTCGCCGCGGTGGTGCGGTCAGGCGATCGCGTGCTCTTCGTCCGGCGCGCCGAGGGAGGTCTCTTCGGCGGGCTCTGGGAGCCGCCCATGGTCGAGGCGCGCTCGCTCGCGGACGCCCGCGCGCTGCTGGAGCTGGTGGGCGTCACACGTGACGCGGCGCTCCGCGAGGTCGGCCGCGTGCGCCACATCCTCACGCACCGGCGCCTCGACGTGACGGTGGCGCGCGCCGAGGTGGCGGCCCCCTGGCGCTTCCGGGCAAAGCTTGCCTCCCCCTACGAGAAGGCGGCGTGGCTCGATCCGGGCGCGCTGGATATCGGCGTTTCCAAGCTCGCGCGAAAGGTCCTGTCCGCGGCATCGGCGCCGGACGCCGGAACGGCGCGAAGGCCGCGATGACCGCGCGCGGGCGGGCTGAACGCCTGCGCGCCTCGGCCGTCGTAGAGGCCGGAGACGGCTCGAAATCGCGGTGTCGCGGCGCTCCGGGCGCGCCGCGCTCCGCCGCGGGCGGGGAGCGGCGCCGCTTGCGGCTGAGCCGCAGCGACGCAGCGGCGCGGGCCAGGGCGAACGCCATATGTCGCCGTGGAACGCCGCGGCTTCCGGCGCTGCTGCGCCAACGTCGTGGCATGGAAGGCGCTTGGTGATGTGACGGGCAGGCCCTCTAGCCTCGCGGCGCCGGCGGTGGCCGGAGCTCGATTCAAGCCTGGGAGCTCAAGCGACATGGATGCGCGACGACGGACCACAGAGACGCTGCCCACGGCGAGCGCACCTGTGCGATCCATGACGGTGATGGCGGACGACGGAGCGCTGTACGTGCTGCCGCTGTGCGAGCGGATCGTGCTCGATGTGCTGGCCTACGAGGACGAAGGCCTGCTGGCCTTCATCCGCATCGACGGCGAGGTGGTGGCGGAGCTGCCCGTGCTCGGTCAGGCGTGACCGGGCCAGGCCTCGTCGCGCGCCGTGCGCCACGGCGCGCCGCGACCTCGCGCCGTCGCGCGCGGCGCGCGCTGCCTTTCAGCCCGCGTGCCGCCGCATCCGCTGGGTCACCGGTTGCTCGTCCTCTCCTTCGGCGTCCGGTTCCACGGACTCGACGTCCTCGTCTTCCAGGAGATAGGGCAGATCGCCGTCGTCGTCGTCGTGCGACATCACGACGTCGCTGACGTCCTGGCCCCTCGTCGCGCCTTCCAGGAACTCCGCCCCGAGGTCGCTCGCCAGATCGGCGGCGGCGTCGGCGGCGTCGGGGTTCACCTCGAACTCGGTGCTGCCGGCGTCGTTCGGGTGGTGGTGGTAGCCGCGGACCTCGTCGTCGAGCGTCGGGATCACGTCGCTGATCTCGCTGCGCGGGTTCACCTTGCCCCGCAGCGGCGGCGCCGCCGCGGCGTCGAGCATGTCGACGAACGGGTCGTCCAGCTCGCTCGTGCCGCCCCACGTCGCGGCTTCATGGGCCGGCTTGCGCGGCCTTCCCGGTTCGCTGCGATCTTCTCCTTCTCGACGCCGCGTCGCGCTGGCGCGCGGCGCGCGCAGCGCCGACGGCTGTGCGGCGGTGCCTTGCCTGCCTCGGGTGCTTGAATTGCTCACGGTGGTCTCACCATGCAGGGTCCGGTCCGCAGGTGAAGCGGGCGGATGCGCAGCGGTGGCGAGCGCCGTGCCGGGGCGCGCGGCGCCGTCGCCGGGCGGCGATGCCGCGGAGAGGCTCGCGCGGCGCGCGGCCGGGACGCAATTGAGCGTGCCAGCGGGCGCTGCCTCGGGGTAGAAAGCTCGTGGCCATGCTGGAACTCCGGACCGGGCTCGCGCTGGTGGCGGTTCTGCTCGGGGCATCCTCGGGGCGCGCTGCTGCGGCCCAGCCTGCCGCGGACCGCGGCGCCGAGGGGGCCGCTGCGTCGCCGTCCGGCGAGGAGCGCGACGGCGCCGAGCTCGATGCGTACCGCGCGCTCGCGCGGCCGCCGGGGACGGCGGGGCGGGTCGTGTCGACCGTCGCGATGGGGAAGGGGATCCGGTTCAACAACCCCTACCGCCTGCAGACGCAGCTCGGCGAGACGGCGGAGTCGCTCTCGCTCACCGCGGGGTACCTCGATCTCGGGGTCGCGCTCGCGCTGGGGCCGGCCGACGGCGTTCAGCACGGCGGGGCGCTGCGCTTCTCGGTCGCCGTCGGCGGCGTCCCGCAGGAGTCGCTCACGCCGAGCTACTTCGTCGCTTACCGCGGCCTCTCGCGCGTGCTCGGGTACGGGCGGCTCGGGGCGGCGATCCTGATCGAGCCCGACGTGAACGTCGGAGGCGAGCTCGCCCTGGGGCTCGGGTATTCCCTGCTCGCGGGCGTCGCGCTCTCGGGCGAGATCGTCGGGGATCTCTTCTATGGCGCCGCGACGTACGACGCGGCGTACACCGTCTACCCCGTCGTCTCGGCGCAGCTCGGGCTCATGATCGATCACGAGCTCTTGCCATGAGCTTGCCGGAGCGCGAGCGTCGGGGCGGGCGCCCCCGGGCGAAGGAGATCGCCGGCGTGGCGGCGCTGCTGCTCTTCGTGGGCATCGCGCCGGTGGTCGGCGACATCGGCAGCTGCGGGCAGGCGCCGGAGGAGCTCGACCCGTACAAGTTCTTCGCCCTGAAGGCGCAGATCGACTGCGCCCGGTGCGACGAGTGCGGCCTGCGCACGCGCGCCTGCGACGCCGCCTGCGGCTTCGAGGCCGCGCCGGAGCTCCCGGCCGGCTGCTATCCGCTGGTCCACGACGGCGAGGTGTGCCTGCACAAGCTCAAGTTCGCGAGCTGCGACGAGTACCGCGGCCACATGGCCGACGAAGGCGCGTCGACCCCGACGGAGTGCAATTTTTGCCCACTGGAAGAGGCGCCATGAGCGGGCGTGGCGCAGTCGCTTCCCGCCGACGCCTTGCGACTTCCGCTCGGAACTTCTCGTTCGCGGCGCTCGTCGCGGTCCTGTCCGGGTGCGCCTCGAAGCCGGCGCTCCTGGCGAGCTATGACGACTACGCGGCGTACCGGGCGACGCGCGTGTCGAGGACCCTCGAGGGGCGGCTCTCGGCGGCGTCGGCCTACCTGGAGCGCCATCCGCGCGGGGCCTTCGCCGGCGAGGTGCGCGCGTACCTCGCGCGGGCCGAGCCGATCTATTACGCGGCGAAGCGCAGGACGGCCGCGGGCCTCACCGCGTACCTCGCGACGCTGCCCAGGGGCGCGTTCCGCGATGAGGCGACCCACCGGCTGCGCGAGCTCGTCCGCGAGCGCAGCGCCGGCGACGTCCTCTCGCGCGCCGCTCAGGCGACGGAGGCGCAGCTCGCGACGCAGCGCGCGGATCGCGCGCGGGTCGGCGAGGAGGTCACCGCGTGGCTGCGCCGGTTCCTGGGCAGGGGGGCCTGGGGGCGGCCCCTCGCAGAGGCGCCGGCGGAGGTGATCGTCCCGTTCAGCCTGGCGCTTCCGCCCCCCCGGTGCGCGCCCGCCGACGAGCGCGCGGGCCCGGGCGCGGCGGTCTGCGCGAAGCGGATCCCGCTCTGGTTCGTCGTGACGGCCGAGGGCGAGAGCGCGCCCCGTCAGGCGGAGATCGAGGTCGCCGTCCTCGAGGACGCGGCGGGCCGCCCGATCGAGGTCGCGATCGGCGGGCCCGCGCTCTTCACGCGCCTCGAGGAGGCGCGCTCGGCGCGCGAGGTCGCCCCGGACGACGCGATGGGCCGCATCGGAGGCATCGCCCTGGCGGTCGAGCTCGCGCGCAGCGCCTTCGCGGCGCGCGTCTCGGGCGATCCGTCGTGCGGCCGCCAGGCGGTGGCGCCCGTCGTGCTCCACCTCGAGTGCGAAGGCGCCCGCCTCGTGGCGCGCGCCGGGATCGAGGCCGGCGAGGACGACGTCGTGACGCTCACCGTCGCCCCGCCGGCGCGCTAGCGCTGGTCCTCAGCGGCGCCAGCGCGCCCCGCTCCGCGCGCTAGCACCGCTTGTTGCTCTTCTTCCCCTTGAGCTTCGCCGTGTTCTTCGGGCACACGTCCTTGATGGCCGCGGAGCGCTCCTTGTAGAGCGCCTTCATCTCCTCGAAGACCTGCGCCTGCGTTCGCTTGAGATCCTTCGTCTCCCCCGGATCCGCGACGAGATCGAAGAGGTCGAACGCGGCGTCGTCGCCGTACGCGATGAGCTTGTACTGCCCGTGGATGAGCGCCCTGCGCCGGTCGTTGTCGCTCGTGCGCGGAAGATCGACGATGACGTCGCGCGGCTCCGGCGTCGCGCCGTGGAGCTCGGGCACCAGGCTCTTGCCCGGGAAGGACGGCTCCGCCGGCGCGCCGGTCAGCTCCAGGATCGTCGGCGCCAGGTCGATCGAGCTGCGAGGCACGTCGATCCGGCGCGGGGTGATCCCGGGCGCCTGGATCATCAGCGGCACGTGGGTGAGCACGTCCCACACCTCGAAGCCGTGGCGGAACATCTTGTGCTCGCCGAACGCCTCGCCGTGGTCCGCGGTCACGATGATCGCCGTGTCCTTGGCCCACGGCTGCTGCGCGACGAAGTCCAGCAGCTTGCCCACGTGCATGTCGGTGAACCTGATCTCCCCGTCGTACTTGTCGCGGGCGCGCTTGCCGAACGGCGGGATCCCCTCGTGCGTCATGTAGACGTCGTGCGGATCGAGGAAATGGAAGTACGCGAAGAAGGTGCCCGAGGTGTTCGCCTTGTCGGAGAGCATCTTCATCGCGAGCTCGAGGTGCCCCGGGCTCGTGACGTTCCGGTCGGTCGTGTTGTCGGCCGAGAGCCCCGGCACGATCTCGTACACGTCGAAGCCCTGACGGAAGCCCGCCTTCTGGTCGAAGTAGAAGTGCGCGTGCGCGCTCATCGTCCGCACCCCGGCCTTCTGCAGGAGCTCCGGGAACATGAGGACGCTGTCGGGGTAGTTGCCGAAGAAGTAGCCGCTGCGATCGACCTCGCTCGGGTACCGGCCGGCGAGGAAGCCGCCGACGCTCATCGAGGTGTACGACGAGATCGCGTAGTGGCGCGTGTAGCTGACGGACTTCTTCTCGAACGCGGTGAGCACGGGCGCGATGTCGCGCTCGTAACCGTTCCACGGCATGTCCGCGCGCATGCTGTCGATCGAGACCACGAGGACGTTCAACCGATCGCGCTGCCCTGCCGGCGCCCCGTCGGTGCCGTCCTTCCTGTCCGTCCTGTCCGTCGCGGCGGTCGTCCCGGCGCTCTCTGCGGTGGCGGCCGGCGCCGCCGCCGCGGGCTCCTGCCGTGCCGCGGGCTCCGGCGTGCGCGCGGGCGGCGGCTGGCCGTCGCCGTCGCGGGAGCAGCCCGCCCCGGCGCTGGCGAGCGTGAGCGCGAGCGCCGCCGCGAGGCGCCGGCGGGCCAGGCGCGGGGGCGCCGTGGACGAGAGGGCCGGTGAGGACGGCGCCCGTGGGCCTTCCGGTCCCCAGGCGCACATGGGTGAAGCGAGCGTGTGCATGGCCGCGTGCATGGCCGCCGTCTTACTCCGACTCGCGCCGCTCCGCCAAAACCGCACACCTCGAGCGAGTTCCGCTATGCTGTCGGGTCATGGCCCCGGTCCCTCGGAACCCTCCGCCGCTGCCGCCCTCGGGCCGATCGCAACCGGGGGGGAGGCCGGCGCACGAGCCGCCGAGGCCGCTGCCGCCCGACGCGCCGCGGCGCGTCGGCGAGCACGTCAGCCAGGCGCTGAAGGACCACATCACCGAGATGGCGCTCGGCCTGCTCGAGGAGCAGATGCAGGCCCGCATCGTCCACTACCGCGCCGATCTCGAGACCAACCCCGAGCTCGACGCGGTCACCGCGCAGGTCGTCGCCCAGCTGAAGGTGATCCAGGCGTCGGCGGGCGCCGCGGATCGCGGGGCGAAGAACCGCGACGCGATCCGCGACGCGCACGAGAAGACGCTCTGCGCCCTGCTCGAGCGGGTCATCCGCGAGGACGGCATCTCGCTGCTCGTCGAGCGGCGGCTCAAGAAGATCCACAGGAACCTCGCCCGCCTGTTCTTCCAGTCCGAGCTCCACGAGAAGACGCGCGGCCGCGACGGCGCGCCGAAGGTGATCCACCACGGCGAGCAGGCGCTCTTCTACGTGCTGACCCGCTACAAGAACCGGATCGAGGCCGAGCTCGACGGCTTCGAGTTCGCGTCCGAGGACGCGCGGGAGCAGTCGTTCGAGCTGCTCGCGAAGCTGACGAAGGACATGCAGGACGCCTTCCTCTCGCGCCGGTCCAGCGAGCTCAGGCGCATCGTCTCGGTGGTCCACGCCGTGCTCGTCGACTTCTTCAGCGTGCAGCTCGCCCAGAGCCTCGGCGAGATCTCCGCGCGGGTCGTGCAGGACGCGCGGACGTTCGAGGGCAGGGCGTACGCGTACAAGCTGACGAGCGAGGCGTTCCCCCGCTTCCGCGCCGCGTTCGAGCGCCACCTCATGGTGATGCTCGTCGGCTTCGCCGAGGACGAGCTGGTCGCCCAGCTCGCCGACACGGCGGGCGCCGAGCGCGACGAGACGATCCTCTTCATCACCGATCCCCACCTCTTCAGCATGATCTGCGGCGAGGTCTGCGAGGGGCTCTACGAGTTCCTCTGCAACGAGGGTTTTCTCGACCTGCCGCCCGACTGGCGCCGCGCCTCGGCGGCGCCCTCCGACAGCTGACGCAAGCGAAACCCAGGGACATTCATGAGACGGAACGACGTCGCGCGGGCGGGATCCGGCCTGCTCCTCGCTCTCACGCTGCTCGCCGGCTGCGCGCGCGGCCCCGATGTGGACGCCTCGGGGCTCGCGCTGCGGCGCGTGGTCATCTACAGGAACGGCGTCGCGTATTTCGAGCGCCGAGGGCTCGTCGACGCCGATCAGGTGACCTTCCGTGTCCGCAAGGAGAAGGTCGGCGACTTCCTCGCGACGCTCGCGGTCATCGAGGCCGGCGGCAGCAGCGTCCGGAGCGCGTCGTTTCCGGTCGAGGTCGACGACGGATCCGGCGAGGACGAGGCGCCGGATGCGCTCGGGCCCGAGGTGACGCCGACGCCGAAGGACAAGGGCGCGGCGGCGCGGGCGAAGCAGCGCGACGACGAGCACGAGAAGGTGAAGCTCACCCTCGACGGGCGGGAGCACGATCTCGTGATCGGCTACGTGGCGGAGACGCCGGTGTGGAGGCCGTCGTACCGGCTCGTGATGGGGGTGGGCGGGGCGCAGGGCGCCGCGCCGCGCGCGGACTCCAAGCAGGCGCACCTCCAGGCGTGGGGCATCGTGCAGAACCTCTCGGGCGAGGACTGGAAGGGGGTGAAGCTGTCGCTCGTGGCGGGCGCGCCGCTCGCGTTCCAGGCGACGCTCGACCAGGCGGCGATCCCGCCGCGCCCTGTCGTCAGCGATCAGGGCGAGGTGATCGCGTCCGTGCCGACGAGCGAGACGACGCTGGCCGCCGAGGCCGCGCCGCCGCCACCGCCGCCCGTCGAGCCGGCGCCGGGCGACGCCGGCGAGGGGTACGCGTACGCGTTCGCAGACGAGGCCGAGCCCGAAATGGCGAAGGGCGGCGGCAAGATGCGGTCCGCGAGGCCGAGCGCGGCTGCCACGGCGCCCGCCGCGAAGCCGAGCGTGAGGCTGAGCGACCGCGACGACGCGCGCGCCGGCGGGCAACACGCGGGGCCGCAGTTGAAGCGGTCAGCGGCGGCGCCGGCGCCGCCGCCCATGGCGATGAACCCCTCGCCGCCGCGCAACATGAGCGCCCTCGCCGCGGTCGCGATGGAGGCGGGCACGACCCGCTACGACATCCCGTTCCCTGTCGACATCCCCGACAAGAGCGCGACGATGGTCCTGCTCCTGGCCCGGCAGGTCCCCGGCGAGTCGATCTTCCTGTTCGCGCCCGACGGCGGCGTGCCCGCGTCGAGCTCTCACCCGTTCCGGGTGGCGCGCTTCACGAACGACACGAAGGGGCTGCTGGAGCGCGGCCCCATCGCCGTCTTCGAGAACGGCGCGTTCCTGGGCCAGGGCATGGTCGAGCCGCTGCCGCCGGGGGCCACGACGACGGTGCCGTTCGCGCTGGAGCGGGGCCTCGCCGTCGACACGACGCGCGAGGAGAGCGCGGAGGGCGCGCGCATCGCGAAGATCGAGGGCGGCGCGCTCGAGATCGAGCGCGACTGGGTCACGCACACGAAGTACGCCGTCCGCAACGGCGCCGACCTCGCGGCGAGGACGCTCGTGAAGCACCCCCGCTTGCACGGGACGCGCCTGCACGCGCCCCCGAAGGGCACGGAGGACAACGTCGGCACGGGCAGCGCGCTCGTGCCGATCGACGTGCCGCGGCGGGGGACGGCGGTGCTCGACGTCGACGAGCGGCGGCTCTTCCGGCAGCAGATCGACTGGCTCGACCAGCTCGCCGACGACGCGGTGCAAGGCTACCTGAAGGACCCGCGCGCCGACGCGGCCGTGGCCAAGCAGCTCGGTCAGGCCTGGGACATCCGGGGCAAGCTCCGCCCGGCGATCGACGAGCGCGACAGGATCCTCGCCGAGCAGCAGCGCCTCGAGCAGCAGAGCCACGAGCTCCGCCAGAACCTCAGGGCCATCGAGAAGAACAAGACCGCCGACGAGCTCCGCCGCGACCTCACGGATCGGCTCGCGAAGGCGTCGGCGCGCCTCGACGAGATCACGAAGCGCGTCATCGTCCTCGAGATGCAGATCAACGAGCAGCAGATCCGCTTCCGCGATCTCACGAACGAGATCAAGCTCCTCGCCCCGCTGGCCCCCGTGCGCGCGGCTCCCTGAGCGCTGCTGTCCGGCTCCCCGGTCCCCGGTGGAAGGCGGCTCCCCGCTCCTGTGGGGGGCGGCCCCGCCACCGGGATCTCGGCCCGGCTACCTCGCTGGTTTGCCCGCGCTGGGCGGCTGCCGCACGGTGCCTGCGTGGGTCCAGCTCCGCTCCATGCCGGTCGCGAGCCAGGCCACCTCGACGCGCTCGCTCCCGAAGATCGCCGCGACGCGATCGCCCCACTGCGCGGGGGCGGGGAGCTCCACGCTCTTCTGGTCCTTGATGCTGCCGAGGGCCTCCGTGCCGACGAGGAACGTGGCGATCCCCTCGCTCGCGAACGCCGACACCGCGGTGCTCGGGACGAAGGGCGCGACCACCGCGCGCACCGTCGAGAGATCGGTCGCGCGCTCCGCGACCGCCCGCACCTCGTCGAGCGTCGACAGGACGAGCGCCACGCCGCCGGCCGGGTTGCCCTCCGCGGGCGCGGCCTGCCCCTGCTGGTCCGCGGCGGCCGCCGCGGGCGCCTCGGCCGGCGCAGGGGCGGCGCGCCCGCGCGCCCCGACCGCCGCGTGCCCGTTCACCTTCGGCACGCCGGCGAGCACGTCGAGCGTCAGCGGCCCCTTCCACGGCACCGCAGCGGGCGCCGGCGGCGGCTTCTTCGTGCTCACCTGCTCCCCCTTCTTGTCGCGGAGGATCAGCACGTCGTCGGTCGGCAGCGCCCGCGGCACGGTCACCCGCACCGGCCGCTTGAACGACCGCGGATCGCCGACCGCGCCCGTGGCCACCGCGTAGGCCAGGGTCTCCGCCGAGGCCACGACGAACGACGGCGCCCCGGCGATGCGCGGCTCCGGATCCGCGGTGCGCAGCGACAGGCTGCCGGGCGGCGGCGGGTAGATCTCCGACGTGACGACGCGCCTGTCCGGCTCGACGATGCGCGCGCCCGTCGCGACGAGATCGACGAGCGCGCCCGACTGCGCGAGCACCTCGAGCACCTGCCGCGACGGCGGCGCGACGAGCAGGTCGAGCCGCGACGGGACGCGCTTCGACTTGAGCAGCAGCGCCGCCGCGAGCATGTCGCGCAACGTCACGCCGGAGTCGCCTCCGAGGACGACCTGCGCCACGGGCTTGCCGGCGAGATCGCGGACGGGCCGGACCACGCCCTCCTCGTCCATGAGGAGCGGATCGACCGTGCCGAGATCGATCGAGACGACCTCCTCGCACGGCGCGCCCGGGTCCGGCACGAGCGCGCGGTGGGCCTTCGACCTGCGCTGATCGCGGAGGAAGACCTCCGTCTTCTCGTCGCTCACGAACAGCGCCGCCGCCGCGCCGACCTGCGGCGCGATGCCGCAGAGCACCGCGCGGTCGCCCACGGAGAGGAGCCGCGCGCTCGGCCCGGCGAACTCGAGGATCACCGGCGCGTGGTGCTCGCCTTCGATGCGGCGCACCACCTCGTCGAGGTTCCTGCGGAGCAGCTCGAGGGCGACGTCCCGCGCGCAGACGAAGGGCCGCACCCTGCCCGAGAGGTGGATCTGCACGCTGCGGGGCGGCCGGAGCCAGACCGAGCCCGTGGCGAGCGCCTGCCCGAGCTGGCTCGGCGAGACGACGAGCGACAGCATGCCGATGCCGCCGACGGTCGTGAGGCGCGGGTCGTCCGTGAGGGCGAGCCGCGCCGGCGCCGCGAAGCGCTCCAGGTGAACGGGCGCAGGGAAGCCGATGCCTGGCCGCGCGATCGGGATGTTGTACGTCGGGAACTCGGGCGACACCGAGTGCGGGCTGCCCTCGTCGATATCCGCGAGCGAGCTCGCGTCGGCCACGCAGGTGCCGTCGTAAGCGACGGCGACCTCGACCGGCGTCTTCTTCATGCCCGTGGCGATGGCCTCGGCCAGCGCGCGCGACGGCGCCCTGGAGAGGATCACCTGGTCGACCTTGACCTGGACGAGATCACCGCGCAGCTGAGGATCCGTCGCCCGCCCGGCGAGGATCTTCTGGGGCATCGTGCGGGGGGGATCCCCGGCTCGAGCACGCATAGATGTTGGGCCGTCCTTGTTTTTCTTGATGAGATGGCGGGTACGGCGCACGCCGCTCCCGACCACGTTTGACGTCGGCCCCCCGGCGAGACGCGCCGG
Source organism: Sorangium sp. So ce281 (assembly GCF_051527395.1). Taxonomy (NCBI): domain Bacteria; kingdom Pseudomonadati; phylum Myxococcota; order Polyangiales; family Polyangiaceae; genus Sorangium; species Sorangium sp. So ce281. The sequence goes on along the minus strand of NZ_CP150322.1, from coordinate 5,182,459 downwards.
TGGGATCCGCCTCCGGACCTTGCCGCGAGGCGAAAGAACGGCCGCACGTTAGCCGCTCGCCTGGACGAGGGTCAAGGCGTGCTTTGGAGCGGGCCCCCAGGGGCGGGAATCGCCCGGCTGGGACCAGGATGCAAGAGGCAAAGCGCCCGCCCGGTCCAACGTTTCGCCGCGCTTCGTCTGTCGTGTCGGGTTGCGTCTGTTGCGTCGGGTTGCGTCGGTTGCGTCTGTTGCGCTGCTCCACGATGGCAGGCGGCCGGTACGAGCTTTCGCGTCGCCGCCGCGCAGCATCCTCTGTCGTCAACGCCGCGCGCGGCCGTCTGCCATCGACCTGGCCGCGCGCGCCCGGCCGCCATCGGACTGGCCGCGCGCGGCCGAGCGGGGCGGGGCGACCATGAGGAGCGCCGGCTCTGCCGGGCTGCGGCGCGAGATGCCGGGCCAGGTTCGTTTGTTTTCCCGATCGTGCCGCGCTTGGGTAATCTCGGCGCATGTTCCAGGCCGTGCTGAAGGAAGTCGTAGAGAACACCGAGGGCGGCATCGCGACCCTTCTCATGGATTTCGAGGGGATCCCGGTCGACAGCTACTCCAAGCCGGGGGCCGCGTTCGACATCACCACCATCGGCGCGGAGTTCAGCGTCGTGTTGAAGTCGATCCAGCGCGCCGCCGAGATGCTCGACGCGGGCAACGCCGCCGAGATCGCGATCCAGGCGGAGAAGGTCACCACCCTGATCCGCGTCGTGAACAACTCGTACTTCGTGGCCTTCTCGATGACGCCCGACGCGAACATCGGCAAGGCCCGGTACCTCCTGCGCACCAAGGTGCCGGTGCTGCTGAAGGAGCTCGCCTGAGCGGCTTCAGCATCTCGGTCATCTCCGGGCCGAACCTCGATCGACTGGGCAAGCGCGAGCCAGCGATCTACGGCACGGCCACGCTGGATGACGTTCACCGCGCCGTCGAGGAGGCCGCGAAGGCCCGTGGCGCCTCGGTGTCGTGCATGCAATCGAACTGCGAGGGAGAGCTCGTGACCGCGATCAGCCACGCCGGCGATCGCGGCTTCCACGGCATCGTCCTCAACGCCGGTGCCTACACGCACACCTCCATCGCGCTCTATGACGCGATCCGCGCGAGCGCGCTTCCTACCGTCGAGGTGCACATCTCCAACCCGGACGGGCGTGAGCCGTTCCGCCGTCGCTCCCGCATCGCGCCTGCGTGCATGGCGCGCGTCGCGGGCTTCGGTCCGAGCTCGTACGTCCTCGGGCTGATCGGGCTGATCGGGCATCTGGAGAAGCTGCGATCCGACGAAAGAGGTTGAACATGCGCCGTCACTCTGGTTGAAAGGCGGCAAACATCGATGGCCGAACGTCCTTCCATGAACATCAACCTCAAGCAGTTGCGGGCGCTGGTACGCATCTTAGAGAAGCGCAACGTGAGCGACTTCGAGTTCGAGGACGAACACGTTCGCATTCGCCTCACGCGCGGAGGCCTCATCCCGCAGGGCGCGGCGCCGCATCTCGCGCCCGCCGCCTTCCAGATCCACGGCGCGCCGGTCGCGCCGCCGGCGGCGCCGCCCGCGGCGGCACCTGCGCCGGCCGCCGCGGCCGCTGCCGCGCCCGCGGAGGCGGCGAGCGACGAGGGGATCTCCTATGTGACGTCGCCGTTCGTCGGCACGTTCTACCGATCGCCGTCGCCCGATGCGCCCCCGTTCGTCGATGTGGGCAGCGCGATCCGCGTGGGTCAGGCGCTCTGCATCATCGAGGCGATGAAGCTGATGAACGAGATCGAGGCGGACTCTCCGGGCACGATCGTCGAGATCCTCGTCGACAATGGCAAGCCGGTCGAGTTCGGGCAGCGTCTCTTCAAGGTGCGGCGCAGCTAGCGCTGCCCGGGCGAGGGTGCCGTGTTCCAGAAGATCCTGATCGCCAATCGCGGCGAGATCGCGATGCGTGTCATCCGCGCCTGCCGTCTGCTCGGCATCCGCACGGTGGCCATCCACTCCGAGGCGGACGCCGCGGCGCTGCACGTCCGGTTCGCGGACGAGGCCGTGTGCGTCGGTCCGGCCGAGGCGTCGAAGAGCTACCTCAACATCCCGCAGATCATCGCGGCGGCGGAGGTCACGGGCGCCGACGCGATCCACCCAGGGTACGGGTTCCTCTCGGAGAACGCGAAGTTCGCCGAGCTTTGCAAGAAGTGCCGCCTCACGTTCATCGGGCCGACCGCGGAGGCGATGCGGACCTGGGGCGACAAGGTGTCCGCGCGCGAGGTCGCCAAGCGCTTCGGCATCCCCATGCTCAGCGGCACGGGCGTGCTCAAGAGCGCGGCGGACGCCGCCGAGCAGGCCGAGCGCGTCGGCTATCCGGTGATCCTGAAGGCCTCCGGCGGCGGCGGCGGCAGGGGCATGCGCATCGTCCGCGAGGCCGGCGAGGTGCAGCGCTCGTTCGAGATCGCGACGCAGGAGGCCCTGAGCGGCTTCAAGAACCCGGACGTCTACCTCGAGCGCTACGTCGAGGCGCCGCGCCACATCGAGTTCCAGGTGCTCGCGGATCAGCACGGGGGCGTGTGGACGCTCGGCGAGCGCGAGTGCTCGCTCCAGCGCCGGCACCAGAAGGTGATGGAGGAGTCGCCCAGCCCGGCGATGGACAACGAGAAGCGCTCCCGGATGGGCGACATCCTCCGGGCTGCGATCCTCGAGACCGGCTACACCGGCCTGGGCACGCTCGAGTTCCTGATGGATGAGCGAGGCGAGCTCTTCTTCATGGAGATGAACACCCGGGTCCAGGTCGAGCACCCCGTCACCGAGATGGTGACCGGCGTCGATCTGGTCGCGCAGCAGATCCTCGCCGCTGCAGGCGAGCGCCTCTCGCTCCCCGACACGCGGCCCTGGAGCTTCCGGGGCCACGCCATCGAGTGCCGGATCAACGCCGAGGATGCGCGCTCGTTCGTGCCGTGGCCGGGCCTCATCACGGAGTACCACTCGCCCGGCGGCGTCGGGATCCGCGTCGATTCGGGCGTGTACGGCGGTTTCCGCGTTCCCAGCTCCTACGATTCGCTCGTGGCCAAGGTGATCGCGCACGGCGCGAACCGGGCCGAGGCGATCGCCAGGCTCCGGTGCGCGCTCGACGAGTTCATCATCGGCGGCATCCGCACGAACATCCCGCTGCACCAGGCGCTGCTGCGAGATCCGGAGGTCGTCGCGGGCAACATCTCCACGCATACGATCGAGCGCGTCGTCTCGCAGGGGTTCTGACGCGACGCGCCGGCGCGGTTGACGTGTCGATGAGCGCGCAGCCGTTGCGTGCTTGACGCGCTGACCAGCGCAGGGCGCGCTCGAGTGAATGTTGCTCGAGCACCAGGTCGAAAGTGCGACCTGGTGCTATTTTACGTCGCTCTCGAGGCTGCGTGGGCAAGCCCTCGTCGGGTGAGCGAACCCCTTGAACTAGAAAGCATTTGCCGCGGGTATGGAAGCGAACGCTGGAGTGCAGGCTGACTTCTCTTCGTGGGTGCAGGCGACCTCCGATGCCTCCGAGCTCGAGCTCGGGCTCCCTGGTCTCGGCTACGCCGATCTCTTCGACCCTGCGAAGCTCGCCGAGCTGACGGAGCGGTTCGAGGAGTATTTCCACGCAGCAGACGAAGGTGCCTACGCGCGCTTCGACGCGTACCGGGCCTCGCTGCGCGCGGCGCAGGCGGAGGCCTCCGGCGCCGAGGGCGGCGGCGCGGGCCGGCCCGCGCTCACGCCGGAGCAGGTCTCTGAGGCGCTCCTCGCGGCGGCGCCCCACGTCGGCCGGTTCGTGGCGATGCTCTTCCGGGTCGAGCGGGAGACGCAGGCGCAGATCGACGCGACCCTCGAGCGGAGCGCGCTGTGGGACTTCAAGCGCGAGTTCTCGAAGAAGCGCCTGTTCAAGCCGAACCCGGGGAAGGCGTGGCGGGGCACGCACGTCGAGGCGGCGCACGCGGCGCGGCGGTCGCTCGCGGCCATGGGCGCGCCTGCGAGCGCGCTCGACGGCGGCTCCGCCGCGGAGGAGCTCGCGATCGCGCGCGCGACGCTCGCCCTGATCGAGGTCGACGAGATCGCGCGCAAGGCCGCGAAGGCCGGCGGCGCGAAGTGGACGGACGAGCTCCGCGAGCGGGCGGCGAGGGTGCGCGCGGCGTTGCGGGAGGACCCGGCGCTCGCCGAGGGCGTGGCGCCGGCGGCGGCCGTCGCCGGCGCGGAGCCGACGGAGGCCGAGGACGGGGCGGTCGTGGCGCTCGCGCTCGACGCCGTCGAGGCGTGGCTCGCGGCGCGCCGCGCGGACGAGCACGATCCGGCGCGGCGGTGGCCGACGCTGAAGGCGCCGCGCACGCTCGACTACCAGGAGCTCGTCCAGCTGCAGAGGAAGGGCGCGAACGGCGGCCCGGGCTCCGCCGAGCTCCTCGTCGGCCCCGAGCACGAGCGGAGGGACCGCGACGGCTTCGCGCTGACCGACCGTCGCGCGCCGCCCCGCGAGGTCGAGAGCCAGGTCGACTACTGCCTCTTCTGCCACGATCGCGACAAGGACTCGTGCTCGAAGGGCCTGCGCGACAACAAGACGGGGGCGATCAAGGCGAACCCGCTCGGCGTCGAGCTGAACGGCTGCCCGCTCGACGAGAAGATCAGCGAGATGCACACCATGCGGGGGCGGGGCGAGTCGATCGCCGCGCTCGCGCTCGTCTGCGTCGACAACCCGATGTGCCCCGGCACCGGTCACCGCATCTGCAACGACTGCATGAAGGCGTGCGTCTTCCAGAAGCAGGAGCCGGTGGACATCCCGCAGATCGAGACCGCGGCGCTCACGGACGTGCTGTCGCTCCCGTGGGGCCTCGAGATCTACGGGCTCCTCACGCGCTGGAACCCGCTCGACGCGCTGCGGCCGCACGCGCTCCCGTACAACGGCAAGAACGTGCTCGTCGTCGGCCTCGGCCCGGCCGGCTACACGCTGTCGCACCACCTCACGCGGCAGGGCTTCGCGTGCGTGGCGATCGACGGGCTGAAGATCGAGCCGCTGCCGGTCGAGCTCACGGGCGACGAGTCGCGCCCGCCGCGTCCGGTCAAGGATTTCAAGCGGCTCTACACCGAGCTCGACGAGCGCGTCCTCCTCGGCTTCGGCGGGGTGAGCGAGTACGGGATCACGGTGCGATGGGACAAGAACTTCCTCACCGTCCTGTACGTCACGCTCGCCCGGCAGCGGCTGCTCCGGATCTACGGCGGCGTGCGGTTCGGCGGGACGATCGATCTCGACGACGCCTTCCGGCTCGGGTTCCACCACGTCGCGATCGCGGCGGGCGCGGGGCGCCCGACGATCATCCCGCTCAAGAACAACCTCGCGCGCGGCATCCGCAAGGCGTCGGACTTCCTGATGGCGCTCCAGCTGGCCGGGGCCTACAAGCGCTCGGCGCTCGCGAACCTCCAGGTGCGCCTGCCGGCGGTGGTGATCGGCGGCGGCCTCACGGCGATCGACACCGCGACGGAGCTCGCCGCGTACTACGTCGTGCAGGCCGAGAAGACGGCCGACCGGCTCGACGCGCTGGTCGCGGAGCGCGGAGAGGCCGCCGTCCTCGCGATGTTCGACGAGGAGGAGCGGGAGTTCCTGGTCGAGCAGCGGCGCCACGCGGAGGAGATCCGCGACGAGCGCGCGCGCGCCGCGCGCGAGGGGCGCCCACCGCGCTTCCAGGGCCTGATCGACGCGTGGGGAGGCGTCTCGCTGGTCTACCGGAAGCGGCTCATCGACTCGCCGGCGTACCGGCTGAACCACGAGGAGGTCGCCAAGTCGCTCGAGGAAGGCATCCGCTACGTCGAGAACCTCGCCCCGGTCGAGGCGGTGCTCGACGAGCGCGGGTGCGTCTCCTCGCTCGTCTTCGACCGGCAGGAGATCGTGGACGGCAAGTGGCGGAGCGCGGGGCAGGCGGTCTCGATCCCCGCCCGCACCGTGTGCGTCGCGGCCGGGACGAGCCCCAACGTCACGTACGAGAAGGAGCGCCCGGGCTCGTTCGTGTTCGACAAGTGGCGGCAGTTCTTCCAGGCGCACCGCGCCTACGTCGACGAGGGCGGCGCGCTCAAGGTGGAGCCGGCCAAGCCGCGGGAGGGCTTCTTCACGAGCTACAACGACGGCGAGCACGCGGTGAGCTTCTACGGCGACAACCACCCCCACTACGCGGGGAGCGTCGTGAAGGCGATGGCGAGCGCCAAGGACGCGTACCCGTCCGTCGTCGCGCTGTTCCGCCACGACATCGCCCGGCTCGGCGAGGAGCCGCAGGCCGCGCGCGACGCGCGGCGGCGCGACCTCTTCGCCCGCCTCGATCACGACCTCGGCGCGGTGGTCGAGCGGGTCGAGCGGCTCACGCCGACGATCGTCGAGGTGGTCGTGCGCGCGCCCGCGGCGGCGCGGAAGTTCGAGCCCGGGCAGTTCTACCGGCTGCAGAACTACGAGGTGCGCTCGCCCGTGATCCGCGGCACGCGGCTCGCGATGGAGGGCCTCGCGCTCACGGGCGCGTGGGTCGACAAGGAGAAGGGGCTGCTGTCGCTCATCGCGCTCGAGATGGGCGCGTCCTCCCGCCTGCTCGCCGCGCTGCGCCCGGGCGAGGAGGTCGTCGTGATGGGGCCGACCGGGACGCCCACGGACATCCCCGAGGGGGAGACCGTGCTGCTCGCCGGCGGCGGGCTCGGCAACGCCGTGCTGTTCTCGATCGCGAAGGCCCTGAAGGCGCGCGGCGACCGCGTGATCTACTTCGCCGGCTACCGGCGGGGCGAGGATCTCTTCAAGCAGGACGAGATCGAGGTCGCGACCGACCAGGTCGTCTGGTGCACGGACGGCGGCGCCGAGATCCCCCCGCGGCGCGCGACCGACCGCCACTTCCGCGGCAACATCGTCCAGGCGATGAGGGCCTACGCCGAGCGCCAGCTCGGCGGCGAGCTGGCGGCCCTCTCGGAGGTCCGTCGCATCATCGCGATCGGCTCGGACAAGATGATGAACGCCGTGCGCGAGGCGCGGCACGGCGTGCTGGCGCCGCACCTGGATCCGAAGCACGTGGGCATCGCGAGCATCAACTCGCCGATGCAGTGCATGATGAAGGAGGTCTGCGCGCAGTGCCTCCAGCGGCACGTGGACCCCGAGACGGGCAAGGAGACGCTGGTCTTCTCGTGCTTCAACCAGGACCAGCTCATCGACCACGTCGACTTCAAGAACCTCGCCGCGAGGCTCCGGGCCAACACGGTGCAGGAGAAGCTGTCGAACGCCTGGCTCGATCACCTGCTGGCCGAGCGCCCCACGCTCCGGCACGTGTGACGCCGGCTCGGGGCCTCGGCGTTCCGAGGCCTCGCCGCCGCGCAACGCGGGAAGGCGGCCTCGACAGCGTCTCGTCGGCTCGAGGCGCGCGCGGCCGCGCATGGTGGGGGCGCGGCCGCGCGCGGGCGTCCCCGGTCAGCTGCCCGCGGGCAGCTTGATCTTCGGCTCCTTGGGGTGGCGCCGGTACAGCAGGATCGTCCGCCCCAGCGTCTGCGCGACGGCGGCGCGGAGCCGCTCGGAGAGCGTGTCGGCGACGTCGTCCAGCTCGTCCGGGCACTCGGTGCCCAGGCGTACCTTCACGAGCTCGTGCCGCTCCAGGGCGGCGTCGACGGCCGCGACGACGCCGTCGGTCAGGCCGGCCTTGCCGAGCTGCACGACCGGGTCGAGGTGATGCCCCAGCGCGCGGAGATGGCGGCGCTGCTTTCCTGTCAGATCCAAAGCGTTCGGCCTTTCTTGAGGCGGTCGCGCGATTCGGGCGCTCGATGGTCGAGGGGACGTCCCTGTCGCGGTCGCGCGCGAGGTCATACTGGCCTCCGGGCCAAGCGAAAAGGGCGCGCCGCTCGGACTCTTCGCGCGACGCGCGAATCGCTCAAGCACCAGCGCCGGTAAACCGGGGCATGCAGCATGGGTGGGGTAAACGTGGGTTTTGTGGGTATATGTGCGATGAAAGCCGGCGCGGCGCAAGCGGGCGGCGCTCACCAGGGGTCCCGGGCGCTCTGGGTTTTTCTTGACGTGGCCGTGCAACAGGCATCCCCTTGATCTGGCGGCCGGCAGCTCGACGGGGGGCTCGAGCGCTCGGATCGACACCGACATGGGCTCATCGAGCGACCGAGATGCGGTAGCGGGGCAGGACGCCGAGCTCCCTCGGCTGGACGAGGGGTCGGACCCGATCGAGCTCACGGTCCATGACGAGGTGAGCCCCTGTCCGTACCTGCCTGAAGCCGAGGCGCGGATGCCGCTGCGCGTGCCCATCCGTCCGCTCACGCGTGCGGAGTTCGACCATCGGCTCGTCGCGGGCAACCGCCGTCATGGCAAGCTGCTCTACCGCACCCAGTGCCCCTCCTGCCGCGCGTGCGAGCCGATCCGGATCGTCGTTCGCGACTTCGTCCCCGGCCGCACGCAGCGCCGGGTGCTCCGCCGTGGAGAGCGGGTGGTGGACGTCGAGATCGGCCCGCCCGTGACCACGCGCGAGAAGATCATCCTGTACAACCGGCACAAGCACGGCCGGGGGTTGATGCGCGATGACGGTCCGCTCGGCGCCGAGGGGTACGAGGCGTTCCTCGTGGACAGCTGCTGCGAGACGTTCGAGATGCGCTATCGCGTCGGCGGCCGCCTCGTCGGGGTCGCCGTCGTGGATCGGGGGCAGGATTCGCTGTCCGCTGTCTACTCCTTCTATGAGCCCGAGCTGGAGCCGCTGAGCCCCGGTGTCTTCTCGATCCTGAAGCAGCTCGAGCTGTGCCGTTCCTGGGGCCTCCGGTACCTGTACCTCGGCCTTTACGTCGAGCGCTGCTCGCGGCTGGTCTACAAGGCCCAGTACCTGCCGCACGAGCGGCTCATCGATGGCCGCTGGCGGCGCTTCGAGCGGCAGGCGCCTGCGGCGCCATGACAGGAGCACGCCGCTGGATTTCGCGAGCGCGCCGCTCGGCGTCTCGTGGCAAGGACGTACCCATGTGGAATCGCGCTCTCGCTTTCACCTCGTGCGCTGTGCTCTGGGCTCTGCTCGTCGTTGCGTGCGGCGACACGAGGCCGATCTTCGACACCGCCGCCGGCGGCGCCGGGGGCGCCGGCTCGTCGGCAGGCGGGGAGGGCGGAGCAGGCGGCGGTGAGGCCGGCGGCGACGGCACGGCCGGCGGCGACGGTACGGCCGGCGGCGACGGTACGGCCGGCGACGACGGTACGGCCGGCGGTGGCGGCACCGGCGGCGGTGACGGCACCGCGGGTGGCGGGGCAGGCTAGGCAGGCCGGCGCCGCGTTGCCCGCGGGGCCGGTTGTGTTCCGGAATCGCCGGGCCTAAGCACGCTCGCGTGCATCCGCTCGCAGACAAGGTCCTCGCCCGCGACACGCGCGCGACGGCGCGGGCCTGCCGGCTCGTCGACGATCGCGTCGGCGACTATGCCGCGATCCTGAAGGATCTCTTCCCCCATACCGGCCGCGCCTGGGTCCTCGGCGTGACGGGGAACCCGGGGGCAGGCAAGAGCACGCTCACCGATCGGCTGATCAGCGTGTTCCGGGGGCAGGGGCGCCGCGTCGCCGTGGTGGCGGTCGATCCCACGAGCCCGTTCACCGGCGGCGCGATCCTCGGCGACCGCATCCGCATGCAGGCCCATTTCGGCGATCCCGACGTGTTCATCCGGTCGATGGCGACCCGGGGCGCGCTCGGCGGGCTGTCGCGCTCGGTGGTGGACGTCGTGCGGGTGCTCGACGCCTGGGGCGCGGACGTCGTGGTGGTCGAGACCGTCGGCGTCGGGCAGGACGAGCTCGAGATCACCCGGATGGCGCACACCACCCTGGTCGTCGCCGCGCCGGGGATGGGCGACGAGGTGCAGGCGATCAAGGCGGGCATCCTGGAGTGCGCCGACGTCTTCGCCCTGAACAAGGCCGACCGGGACGGGGCCGACGCGGCGGTGCGCGATCTGGAGCTCATGATCGCGCTCGGCGGCGAGGTGGCCGCGGCCTCCGGACGGGCGCGTGGGCACAGCGCCGCGGCGCTCCACGCCCGCGCGCAGAGGGCGCCCTCTCCAGGTGGCGAGCCCGTCGAAGGCCCGTGGGAGCCCGTGATCGCGCGGACCGTGGCCACACGTAACGAGGGCGTGGCGGCGCTCGTGGACAAGCTGGAGGGGCACCGGGCATGGCTGTTCGGGACCGAGGCCGGCGCTGCGCGCCGAGAGGAACGCCTGCGCGAGGCGATGCACGTGCAGCTCCGCGACGCGCTCACCGACGCCGCCGTCGCCGCGCTCGGCCCCGCGCTCGAGGCCGCCGTGCATTCCGTCGCGCGGCGCGAGGTCGACCCCTACACGGCGTCGGAGCGGCTCGTCGCCGCCTTCCGCAGCGCCGGCGCCGTCACGCCTGGCGCCGCCGTCGCGCCCGGCGGCGGGACCTGAGCGGCGGCCAGGAGCCGGCTCATGTCGACCGCGCGGCAGCGCTAGTCGATGCAGCGATCCAGCGCGTCTTTCTCGGGTTTACAGGACGTACTCCACTTATCGTCGCGGTTGCAGATCCCTGTGTCGTCCTCGCACTCCAGGAGCGCGTCGTACTGGTCGACGCAGCCGCGGCGGTCGGCGTCCACGTACCTGTCATCGTAGCGATCGAGGCAGTCGCCGTACTCGCGGTCGCTGCACCCCTCGCAGTCGCACTTGTAGTCGCAGAGATCGTCCTCCAGAGGGCTGCACGCCGCGGTGAAGAGGCAGGCAAGGGTGAGGATCATGTGCGAAGCCTTCATTGGCCCAAGGTTATCCCGCGTCCTCGGCCCCAGCGCGATAAACAGCGCGCCGGGCGCCGAGCGACGATGAGCCGCGTTCGCCTGCTTCCCACCTTCCGCCGGTGCGCTCGACACCCACTTTGCGCGCAGCGCGGCCGGCGCTCACGGCGCGGCGCCGCGGCGCCGTGGGGGCTTGCGCCCCACGTTCTCTGCGCGGAACGCGCTCGGGCACGCGTCGCTGATCCCGCAGCCTCCGCACGCTGGCTTCCTCGCGAAGCAGATCCGGCGGCCGTGGAAGATCAGCGTGTGGGACAGCATATCCCAGTCGCGCCGCGGGAAGAGCGCCACGAGGTCGCGCTCGATCTGCTCTGGCTTGTCGCTGGTCGTCCACCCGAGCCGCTGCGACACGCGCTGCACGTGGGTATCGACCACGACGCCCTCCGGCGCTCCGAAGGCGACGCCGAGCACCACATTCGCCGTCTTGCGCCCGACGCCAGGCAGCTTCACGAGCTCGGCGAGCGTCCTCGGCACCTCGCCGCCGTGCCGCTCGATGAGGCCTCGCGCGAGCCCCACGATGTTCTTCCCCTTCTGGTTGAACATGCCCATCCCGAGCCGCTTGAGGAGCGCGCTCACCTCGGCGGCATCGGCGCTGGCGAGGGCGCGGGCGTCGGGATACGCGCCGAACAGGTGGGGGGTCACCTTGTTGACCAGCACGTCCATCGTCTGGGCGCTGAGCACCGTCGCGACGAGGAGCTCGAACGAGGATCGATGATCCAGCTCGCAGTGGGCGTCCGGGTGCAGCGCCCGCAGCCGCGCGAACGTGGCCGGAGGCGCGCTCGGCGCTGCGCGTGCCGGCGCCGGCCGAGCCGCGTCGGCGAGCGCTGTCGCCTTCTTGGGCCGCGGCCCGCGCGTCGTCGCCGCCATGGAAGCACCCCCGCGAGCCGCCTTGCCCGGCCGCTTCGCCGGTGGTGCGACGCCCTCGCCTCGATGTTGGCTCGCGGGACCGACAGCGGTGGACGCGGGCGGCCGGCGCGCGCCTCGCCCAGTCGGGACGAGGTCTCGCGCGCGACCGCCCTCCGCCGTTTCAGCTGACGAAGGCGCGCTTCCGCGTCTCATGCTCATCGAGGAGCTTCTCGACGCTCGCGAGCGCGTTCTCCACCGACTCTTGCACCATCTGCAGCACCGTCGTCGCCGAGCCCTTCAGCGCCTCGTAATAGCGCTGCCGCTCGGTCGAGTGGATGATCGACGGAGGCAGGCCCGTGCGGAGCAGCAGCATGTTCATGAACAGCCTCGCGACCTTGCCGCTGTCGTTCGGGAACGGGTAGACCCGCAGCAGATCGTAGTGCGCGCGCGCTGCGATCCGGATGCCGTTCCGCGTCTTCCGCGTCTCGGGGTCGTTCAGCCAGTCGATGATCTGACGCACCTTGTAGGCGATCTTGTCCGGCGGAGCGTACTCGTGGAAGTAGAGCCGGTGCTGGGGGATGTCCTTGCGGTATTTCACCGTCTTGAGGTCCCCCTCCTCCGGATGGAGGATCAGGTACAGCTTCTTCATGCAGTCGAGCGTGAGCGGGGCCCGCTTGTTCTCGCCCTGCTCGCGCACGTACGCGATGGCCTCCTTGTGCCGCCGGATGTCATCGTACGTCGGCTGAAGGCTCGAGTCCGCCACGAGCGGCGCCGGGCCGGCGAGGGCCGCGCGCAGCTCGTCGAACGTGTAGACCACCCCTTCGAGCGCGCTGTCGTGGTAAATCCACGACATATCGAGGCTGTCGATGTAGCGCCGCCGGAAGTCCTCCGACTGCGCGCTCAACCGCTGCTCGATGATCGCGCTGCGCTCCTCGATGGTGGCGCGCCGAGGCGGCGGCAGCATCGGCAGCGGCAGGGTGACCACCCGCGGCGCCTCCCGGAGCGGGGCGCGACCCGGACGGCGCTCGATCGACGCCCCGGCGCTCTTCCCCTTCGCCACGCCCGGCCGCGCGCTCTTCTTGTCGACGACCGGCCTGTCGCTCGTGCGCGACGGCCTGTCGCTCGCCCGGCGCGGTCGCTCGGCCTCGCCCGGCGCTGCCTGCTCCCTCACGTCCTTGAGCTTTAGCTTCTCCTTGAGCTTCGGCTTCTCCTTGGGCGTCGGCTGGTCGTCGAGCCTCAGCTTCAGCTTCTTGCGGAGCTTCGTCGGCTCCGCCGCCGGCGCCGCGAGCGCCCGCTCGGAGCGCGCCGCGATCTTTTTCCGGACGAGCCTCGGCTTGGCGGCCTTGACCCGCGCGAGCCTCGGCTTGGTGGCCTTGACCCGCGCGAGCCTCGGCTTGGTGGCCTTGACCCGCGCGACCTTCGTCTTCGCGGCCTTCGCCTTCCGCGCCCGCCCGGCGACCGCCCTGGTCTTCGCGGCCCTGGCCTTCGTGGCCCTCGGCTTCGCGACCCTGGCGCGGGTCACCCTGGCCTTCGTGGCCTTGGCCCTCGCCGTCTTCGCCCGCGTCGCCTTGGTCTTCGCCGCCCTCGCCTTGACCTTCGTCGCCCTGGCCTTCGCCCTGGCCTTGGTGGTCCTGAGCTTGGCTGCGGTGCGCGTCGACCTGGCCTTCGTCCTGGCCGCGGCCTTCTTCGCCTTGGAAGCGCTCGTTCGCTTCGCGGCCGCGCGGGTGGCCTTCTTCGCCCTCCCGACCGCCGCTTTTTTCCTCACGCCCGTACGGGTTGCCCGCGCCGGCGCGCGCGCCGCCTTGCGCCGCGCCGGGGCCGCCGACTTGCGGGCGGTCGCCCGTTTTGTCGTGGTTTTCCGGCGCTTTGCCGCCTTCACGGCAGCGGTGCGTCGCGCAGCAGGACGAGAGGACGCGGCCTTCCGCTTCGGCTTGCGCGCGGCTGAGCGGGCGGCAGGCTTTGCCTTCCGCGTCCGCGCTGTCGAGGCTGCTCGCCTCGAGCTTGCCGCGCTGGCCTTGGTCGCTCTCTTCCGGTCTTTTTTCGAAGTTTTTCGGGTCTTCTTTGCCGCCATGGGCGTGCTTTCACACAATCGCTCAGGCTGCCCGCTGCCACGCTGCGGCGAGCTAACATACGATCGAAAAGGCCTAATGCCGGCCAGCAGCCTAGCAATTTGGGGATTTATCCGTCAACCAGTCCGGTGCAGAAGTGGGCAGGAAGCGACATCCCACAGCTGGATCGTCGGTGATCCAGTTGACCCGCCCTGCCAGTTTGCGCCCGCGGTCCTGGCAGGCGCAGCTCGAGGCCGGGCGCGAGCGCTCCGCGACCGAGGGGCCGGCCCTCAGCTGTCGATGTTGATGCCGAGCCGCTGCCGGATGGCGAAATACTCCTCGCTGGCCGCGTAGAGCGTGAGCTCCTTGAGCCTCTCCTTGTGGGGGAGGGCGGCGCTCGCCTCGTCGGTCGCCTTGATCATCTCCTGCGCCAGCTCGAGGTCGTTGGCGAGGAGGAAGCCCGCGCGGTCGGCCGTCAGGTCGACGCCGGACACCCAGCGCTTCAGGTCGATGGCGCCGGCCTGGAGCAGCTTCGTCACGGCGCTCGCGAGCTGATCGCGCGCAGGCCCGACGAGGATGGGCTCCAGGACCGCCAGGTCGTCCATCACCGGCCCCTCGAGCTCCTTCGTGATCGGGAACGTGGGCGAGATCAGCTTGATCGCCGCGAACAGCCAGGCGCGCAGGCCGGTGCCCGTCGGCACCAGGTGCCGGAGGTACATGCCCGGCCGGTAGTAGGTGAGGTGGCGGGCCGCGATGAACGCGGCGGCCTGCGTGGGCAGGTCCATCTGGAGCGCCGCGGCGCCGAGCACGATCGCCGGGACGTGCGCGTGGAGGAACGAGACGCCGCCGCCGTCGTTCGGATCCTGGAACGTGAGCGGCGGCGCGAGGCCCAGGACGCCCGCCGCGTAGTAGAGCGTCTGCGACATCGGGTAGGGGTGGCGCGAGAGATCGAGCTGGTAGGCGAGCTGGTAACCGAGCTCCTCCAGCGGCTGCCCGTTCTTCCTGAGCACGGCCGGCTCGATGACGCCGAAGACCGCGGTCAGGAGCGGATCCGCGTCGGGGTGGACGAGCGCCGCCGCCCACGCGCGGTCGTCGAGCGGCTGCTGCGCCGCCGCGGCCGTGTCGGGGCGCAGGCGCCGGAAGAAGCGCTCCTCGTCCGGCTCGGCGGCGCTGAGGCAGCAGAGCACCTGGCACAGACAGAACGCCGCGTCGGCGCGCTTCGCCTCGGTGTACATCTTCCGGAGCAGCCGGTACGCGTCCGGCTTGTACGGGTTGCGCCGCAGGATCGGGGCCTGCGCGGCCACCGCCTTGTCCAGGTACTCCGCCGGGTTGCTCGCGTAGAGGTTCGCCAGGAGCTCGTTCCGCGCCTCGCTGTCCGGATCGAGCGTCTGCGCCGCCTCGTAGGCGTCGATCGCCTCGCTCATCCAGCCGAGCTTGTCCTTGTAGAGGGCGCCCAGCCGGTCGAACGTCTCGAGCATCCTCGCCGTGTCGTTCTCCTCGGTCGCCCGGTCGAGCTCGACCTTCAGCAGGCGCTCCACCTCCTCGTGGTCACCCTTCTCGCCGCGGAGGTCGATCGCCTCCGCGAGCGCCCGGGTGAGCGACGGGTCGAGCGCCAGCACCTCGTCGTAGAACGTGGCGGCCCGGTCGAGATCGCCGAGCTGACGCGCGCTCACGATCGCCGCCGTGTGCAGGTACTTCGCCTTCTGCCGGCTGTCGTCGATCTTGGCGGCGAGCTTGAGGACGATGTCGACGAGCTTCGACCAGTCCTTCTCCTCGCTGTAGAGCTGCATCAGCTTCGTGAGGATCTTCCGGTCGTCCGGGCGCTCGTCCAGCGCCGCAACGTAGCTCTTCGCGGCGCGCGCCCGGTCGTGGAGGTGCGCCGCGAGCAGGTCGCCGATCTCGAGCAGGAGCGCGCTCCGGTCCTCGCCGGCCACCATGTCGAGCCGCCGTTGCTTGACGCGCACGACCTCCTCCCAGTCCCCCTTGGCCTCGAAGGCCCTGGAGAGCAGGGCGAGCGGGGCAGGGGACTCCGGGAGGAGATCGGCGGCGCCGTTCAGCGCGGCCACCGCGCCGTCCGGGTCGCCGGCCGCGAGCCTCGCCTCGCCGAGCCCGAGGAGCGCCTCCGCCCGATCGCGCTCCGGCAGGCCGGCGCCGAAGCGGTCCACGAGGCGGCCGTAGAGCTCCGCGGCCTCCTTCGCCCTGCCCGCGTCGAGGTTGACCCTGGCGGCCCGCGAGAGCGCCGCCGGATCGTCCGGCGCGAGCGCGAGCAGCGCCTTCACCGTGCCGATCGCCTTGCCGCTCGAGCCGCTCTTGCCGAGCGCGTCGACGTAGCGGAGCAGCAGCTTGAGCCCCTGCTCCTTCGGCAGGACGTCGAGCCGGCTCGCCAGGAGCTCGTAGTGCCGCGCCGCCTCGAGGAAGCGGCCCGCCTCGAACGCGAGATCGCCCGAGATCATGAGCCCGAGCACGCTCGTCGGATCGAGGTCGACCGCCCTCGTCGCCGCCTCGGCGGCGCGCTCGTCGTCCTTGAGGCGCTCGCGGAGGAGCAGCGCCATCTCGCCGTACAGGCGGCCCTTGGCGAGGTTGCCATCCGCGACCTCGGCCTCGCGCGCGATGAGCTCGACGGCGCTCGTCGCGTCGCCCCGGGCGAGGTAGGCCGCGCGCAGCGCCGAGGACGCGCCCGCGTTCTGCGGCTGCGCGTCGAGGGCCATCTTGTAGCGCTCGATCGCCCCGTCCCGATCGCCCTTCTCCTCGAGCATCTTCGCCGCGCGGATCCAGAGATCGGCCCTGCTCTCCGCGGTCTTCGCCGTCGCCGCGAGCGACTCGATCGCGCTCAGCGCCGCCGCGGCGTCGCCCGTCGCGGCCCGCACGTGCGCGAGCGACTCCAGCGCCCCGGCGTGGTGGGGATCGATCGCGAGCACCCGCTCGTACGCCTTGCGGGCGCGCTCGGGCGAGCCGACCTGATCGAGGAGCACGCGCCCCATCGCGAGCAGCAGCTCCTCCCGGCGCTTGTCGTCGGGCACGATGCCGAGCTGCCGCTCGTACAGCGACACCACGTCCTCCCAGCGATCGAGGGCGCGGTAGTGCCGCCCGAGCGCGGCGAGCGAGCCCTCGTGCGCGCTGTCGATCCTGAGGATCGCCTCGAGGGCCTCGGCCGCCTTCGCGTGGTCGAGGAACTCCTCGTCGTGGATGCCGGCGATCCGCTCGTAGAGGTTGATCTTCTGGCGCGGCGTCGCGCTGACGTCGATCTGTCGCGCCAGGTTCTGGAGCAGCGCCGCGTAGCTGCCGGCGCGGCTGTGGATGCGATCGAGCCCGCGCAGGGCGGTCAGGCTGGCCGGATCGAGCTCGAGCGCCGCCTCGTAGCGGCGCGTCGCCTCGCCCAGGTCGCCGAGCCGGTCCTCGTAGAGCTCGGCGAGCTTGCACATCGTGTCGACGCGCTCCTCGCCTCGCAGCGCCTCCGCGCGCCGCTCGAGGATCTTCGCGTAGCCCGCGTGATCCTCGGCGCGCCGGTAAATCCGGAGCAGCGCCTCGCACGTCCTCGTGTGCCCGGGGTCCTCGGTGAAGATCTGCTCGTACAGGTCGCGCGCGCGGCCCGCGTCGCTCAGCTTCGTCTCGAGGAGCTCGGCGGCCGCGGCGCGGAGGTCGCGCGCCTCGCCCGGGGTCGCGGCGCGATCGGCCCGCGAGAGCAGCACCTGGACGAGCTCCTGCCACTGCTGGGCGCGGCGGTAGACCTGCGAGAGGCCCTCCAGCGCCTCCTCGTTCGCGGGGTCGAGCCCGAGCACGAACTGGAAGCACGGGATCCCGAGGTCCGCCCGCGCGACCTTCTCCGCATACCAGGGCCCGAGCCGGTTGAAGAGCGCGAGCTTCGCCTCGGCCGGCATCGCCTCGTCGGTGCTCGCCTGGCTCAGGATCTGGAGCGCCTCGGACCAGATCTTCACGTCGTTGCCGGCCGCGCGCTCCAGGTCGACGGCGTACGCGTCCTGCTCCGGATCCTGGGCGAGCGCCTGGGCGAAGGCGAACACCCCCTGGTCCTTGTCGTCGAGCTCCCGCACGTAGAGGTGCCCGATCTCGTTGAGCGCCCGGGCGCGCTCGCCGGCGGTCTCGGCGCGCTCGCTCCGCTGGAGGAGCATCTCCACGAGCTCCTCGTGCTTGCCCAGCGCCTTGCGGAGCTCCTCGAGCGCGGTGAAGGCGATGTCGTCGCCCGGGGCGAGCTCGAGGAGGCGCAGGTAGACCGCCTCCGCCTTGTCGTGCAGCCGCCCCTTCTCGTAGATCCTGGCCGCCCGGAAGTGCAGGAGCTTCTTCGCCGCGACCGCCGGGTCGTCGCCCTGACCGGGCGCCGAGCCCGCGTCGATCTGCTCCGAGGCCATCACGAGCGCCTCGGCCACGCGCCCCGGGTCCGCTCCCCGATCGACGGCCGCCTCGACGGCGAGCGCGAGCTCCGTGTCCGTGGGGCTCGCGACGAGCCGATCGATGAGGTCGTTCAGCTGCGCGCCCTCGATCGCCGCCTCCTGCTGCTGCGGCTTGCCGAGCGGCTCGATCGCGTCGAGCACCGCGCGCGTCCCCCTCGGCCGGGCGTCCTGCGCTTTCGCGAGCAGGCGCCCCGAGAGCTCGTCGATGTCCTTGCCCACCCAGCCGCGCGGCGCGACCGCGCTCGGCGGCGGCGGCGGCTCGATGAGGTGGGCGACGGCGACGTCGACCGCGGCGGCGCCCGAGAACACGGGCTTGCCCGTGAGGAGCTCGAAGAGCAGCGCGCCGAAGGCGTAGAGATCGCTCGCGGGGCCGACGCCCTCGCCGCGCAGCTGCTCGGGGCTGGCCGCCTCGACGAGCTCCGGGCTGGACCACCCGGCGCCGAGCCGGTCGCCGCCGACGTCGACGAGGACCGGGAGCGGCTCCCCGTCCTCGCCGCGGGCCACGACGACGTTCTCGAGCTTGAGCGCGCCGTGGACGAGGCGCTGCTCGTGGAGCGCGGCGAGGCCGCTGAGGATCCCGCGGAGCAGCGGCTTCGCCTCGTTGATGTGGATCGGCCCCGAGCGCGCGAGGCGCGCCGAGAGCGGCAGCCCGTCGATGTGCGCGTACGCCACGAACGCCCGGCCGCCCACGATCCCCGCGTCGATGCCGCTCGCCAGGTTCTCGTGGTGCACCTGCGCGGCCAGGCGGACGTGGGTGAGGTACCTGCGCACCGCCCGGCTGTCCCGGGTCGCCTCGCGCCGGAGCACCTTGAGCGTCCGCGGCTCGGTCCCCCGGGTCGCCGCGTAGACCAGGGCCCGGGGGCCCTCGCCGATTTTTCTCGTGACGATGTAGTCGCCGAACGCCTCGCCGGGCCCGATCTCCTCGAGCAGGCCGAGCCCATGGGCGCCGAGGGCGCGGACGCGCGCGTCGACCTCTGCGCGCGAGGCGATGACGGCATCGATCAACGCATCGATGGCGTCGCGCTCCACGCAATGATCCGTGAGGGCGCGCGCGAAGGAGGCCTTGGAGGCGCTGCCCCCGATCTCGGCCGGGCTGAAGCCGAGGAGGTCGGACGACAGGGCCATCATTTCATCGAGCGAGAAGAGGCGCTCGAGCTCGCCTCGGACGATATCAAGGGACATGGGACTCCTCGGGCCGACCCCTCGTGCCGGCGTCGCGCGCGCAGCGGACCTGCCGGACGGCGGGGGACGTGGGTCATGCTAGCGAAGCTTGGGGCTCCATGCGACATCCGACGAACGCCTGTTTTGCAGGGCGATTCGGCGGCGCGCGGCGCGACGGCGGCGCTCGACGTGGGCGCAATCGACGTCGATCGACGTGGCGCGCGGGGTCGTGCTCACCGCGCCTGCCGCGCCGAGAGGCCGGGTAACAGGTAACGCGGAGTTGCAGGAACCCTGGAGGAAAGTTGACAGGAGCGCGGAGGACGTGCGAGCGGATGTCTGTGCGTCGACTAGCGCAGTTCCTGGAGCGGACCCTCCCCATCGCGGTGCTCATCGTCGCCGTCGTGGGCGCACCGATCATGATCTTCTCGCCGCAGGGGCTGCCTCGCCTGCGGGAGCTCGAGAGAGAGCTCGCCGACGTCGAGGAGGAGAATGCCGAGCTCGGGCGGCACATCGAGGCGCTCCGCGGCAAGGTGGCGCGCCTGCGCGACGACCCGACCGCCGTGGAGAGGATCGCGCGCGACAACCTGGGTCTCGTGCGGCAGAGCGAGGTGGTCTTTCAGTTCTCCCGCTGAGGACTCCGGGTCTCTCGGCCCTCCCGAGGCCTGTTGTCCTGTCGGCCACAGGGCTCCGCCGCGGAAGCGCTCGACGTGACCACGTGAGCCGCGCTCGGCGCCAGGACGTGGGCCAGCGCGCGGCGCGAGCGCATGAGCTCGCCTGGCTCTCTCCCTCGCCCAGCGCGCGCCACGCCGCCGCCTGGGGTGGCGTGGCGCGCGGGCCCGCTGGCCGCTCGCCGCCCGTCCAGAAGGAGCGGCATCCGTCGTGACCGGATGCGGGGCGCTGCACGCTGGCAGCGTCCTTTCTGGTATTGTGCAGCGAGTGTCGCTAGACCTGGGCCGCCTCCTCATCGCCGCCGGCGCCGTCTCCAAGGCTGAGGTCGAAGCCGCCCTCTTCGTGGCGGTCCTGCGGGGCATCCCGTTCCCTCGCGCCCTCATCGACCGCGCCGCCCTCAGCGAGCGCGCCCTGGAGGAGGAGCTCGATCGCCACGGCGGCCTCGCGCTCCGGCAGGTCGTCGGCGCCCGCGATCTCGTCGCGCGCTTGCCGCGCGCCATGTGCCGCCGCCTCGGCGCCGTCCCGATCCGCATCGATCCCGGCGTCGGCACCATCGACGTCGCGGCGTCCGATCCGCTCGATCGCCACATCGCCGACGAGTTCAGCTTCCACCTCGGCGCGCCGGTGCGCATCTTCCGCGCGCCGATCACGGCGATCGAGGAGGCCATCCGCGCCCTCGATCTCGACGAGCGGGAGCAGCTCCCCTCCCGCGCGCGGCGCGCGACCCCGGCGTTTCCGCACGGCGCGCCCCAGTCGACCATCCCGCCGCCGCCGTCGTCCGAGGTGCCCATCCCGCTGATCCGCCGCGCCTCGGTGCCCTCGTTCGACGAGGTGAGCCTGGTCGAGGCGCCGAGCGGCAAGCATGGCCACCGCGGAGCGGCGCACAACGGTCGCGCTCAGCGCGCGGACACGCCGGCGGCGCACGAGGAGGCGATCCTGCCGCTCCGCCACGCCAAGGCGGCCCCCGGCGCGCGCGGCTCTCCCGCGAGCGCTCGCCGCTCAGCGGACGCCGAACGCGGCGCCGGCGGGAGGGCGACCGGGCGCCAGGCGGCCCTGCGCGCGCCGGCGGTCGAGCCGCCGGCCGTCTCCTTTCCGCCGCCGCCGCCCGTGGAGATCTCGCCGCCCTTCAAGCTGCTCGCCTCGATCCTGCCCCAGGCCTCGCCTGGCCCCGACCGCGCGCCGGACAGCGCCGGGCGGGAGCCGGCCCCCTCGACGCGGCGCCTCGGCCGCCTGCAGCTCGACGCGCCCTCCGGCCTCGCGCCGCGCTCGCGCCGCCGCTCCGCCGATGCGGAGGTCCCGCCGCCTGGAAGCGGCAGGGCTCGCCCGGAGAGCGCCGCGCCGCCGTCGAGCAGGCGCTCCGGGCGGCTCCCGGCGCTGCCCCCCGCGCCCGAGCCAGAGCTCGGCGATCCCCTCGACGACGATCCGCCGCCGCAGCCCTTCGTCGATCTGAGCGACGTCATCGACGCGCTTTACCTCGCGCGCACGCGCGACGACGTCATCCGGCTCGCGCTCCGGGGGCTGCGGCTGTTCGCCGGGCGTGTCGCCATCTTCGCCGCGCACCGCGGGGTCTTTCGTGGGTTCGCGTGCAACGCGGAGTTCGGCGACCAGGAGGCGCTGCGCAAGCTCTCCCTCCCGATGGATCAGCCGAGCGTGCTCGCCACGGCCGTGGCGACCCACCTCTACGTCGGCCCGATCCCCGGCACCCCCACCCACGCGCCGCTGCTCGACGTCATGGTCAACCCGAGCCTCGACGTCGCCGCCGTCGCCGTGCAGGTCGTCGGCCGGCCCGCGATGATCCTGGTCGCCGATCGGATCCTCGACACATCGAGCGGCTCGCGCCGGATGGTCGAGCTCGCGCGCGCCGTCGGCGAGGCCTTCAGCCGGATCCTGTCGGCGCGCGGGTGAGCGCCCGCGGTCGTCCCGCGCGGCGAGCGCTGCGCGCCGTCCCGACGCTGCCCTGAAGGATCGCGCCGCGCTCGGCGCCCGCGGAGGTGCCCGCGCGCTGTCGGCTGCCGCGGCGCCCGCAGCTGCGCCCGCGCGCGCCGCGTTGCAGCCGTCGCGTTGCATGCGTGCGTTCCGCGCCTTTCATCGGCGCAACGGAAGCAGGAGGATCCCGATGCCGCCCTGGTGCAAGTGCGCGTCGCCCGATCTCAAGATGTGTTGTTTTCCAATGTGTCTGTCCGACCCGATCTGTTCGCTTCGCGTGTTACGGGAATTTTCTTGTGACAAGCGAACCGTGTCCGCTCTCTTCGAAATTTTTTACAATCCTGAACGCTTTTTATGAACGGCGGTCAGATTTGGCTATCCGACTGCGGGTCAAATCAGGTTAAGGCATTTGGGTCTCATCGAGTTCGCGTGGACAGCGTGATTCGCCTCCCCCGAAAGGAGCTCCAAATGCATCCTGCAAAGCCGCAAGAGAGCAATGTGATCGCCCGTAAGCTCGTTCTGGTGATCGCTGGTTTGACCGCTGCCGCGGCCGGTTGCTCGGCAGACGTCGGCAGCGCCGACACCGAGGAAATCGGCGCGAATCAGCTGGGATTTGAGCGATTCGAGCGGACGGTGTTCCGGGAGTCTGACACCGGCATCTACATTGTTAACGGGGACACGCCGGTCGTGGATATCAAGCATCTGCGCGAGTTCTGGGAGGCGCATGTGCGTGATGGTGCGCTGATCGTCAACCAGGAACGCGGGCAAGACCTCATCTGGACGGCGGAGCAGCGGCACAACCTCTCGTACTGCGTGAGCACGAGATTCGGGGACAGGTACGAGGAGGTCGTGACGGCGATGGCGGATGCCGTCAAGGCGTGGGAGGACGTCGCGGACGTCGACTTCATCCACGTCGAGTCTGTCGACTCGCGCTGCACATCGAGCACCAGCGAGGTCCTGTTCGACGTGAACCCCGTCAACGCCGGCGGCCAGTACCTGGCGCGCGCCTTCTTCCCCGGCCAGTCGAGGTACTCGCGGAACGTGCTGATCGACAGGACCGCTTTCGGCAGCACGCGGCCCACGATGACGGGCATTCTCCGCCACGAGCTGGGGCACACCCTTGGCTTCCGTCACGAGCACACCCGTCCTGAGTCGGGCACCTGCTTCGAGGACGACAACTGGCGTGCTCTCACCGAGTACGACGGCGCGTCCGTCATGCACTATCCCCAGTGCAACGGCACAGGCGACAGCACGCTCGTCCTCACGACGAAGGACATCGCGGGCGTCCGGTCGCTCTATGGCACGCCGAGCGGTGACGGCGGAGGGGATGGCGGGGATGGCGGAGGCGGCGGGGAGCCGCCGACCGGGGAGCCGCCGGCCGGGGAGCCGACCACCGAGAACTTCAGCGGCCGCCTCGCCCGCGGAGCCTTCGATGCGGTCGGGCCCGCCGAGGGGTTCGAGGTCGTGGCCGGGACGACCCTCACCGTCGTCATGACCGGGACCGGAGACCCGGATCTCTTCGTGAAATTCGGTGATGCGCCGACGGCGAGATCGTTCGATTGCCGGCCCTACCTCAGCGACGCCAACGAGACCTGCACGCTCGATGTGCCCCAGGGCCAGACGAGGGCCTTCGTCAAGGTGCACGGCTTCACGGCCTCGACCTACGACATCGAGGTGCGCTACTCCGCGCCGAAGGCGCCCGGAGGTGAGCCCGGAGGCGGCGGCACCGAGACGTCGACGAGCTTCGACGGCAGCGTCTCGCGGCGCGAGACGGCGTCCCACGGGCCGATCTCGGTGGTCGCTGGCACGACCTTGCGGGCCGTGATGAGCGGCACCGGGGATCCCGATCTCTACGTGCGGTTCGGCGAGCAGCCCACCCTGGGCGCCTTCGACTGCCGGCCTTACCTCGACGGCGCGGACGAGACGTGCGAGCTGACGGTCCCGGAAGGGCAGTCCGAGGCCTTCCTCCTCGTGCAGGGATACACGGAGAGCACGTACACGGTGAAGGTCGACTACACGGCGCCGTGACGCGGCGGACCCTCGGTCCGCAAAGGCGGAGACTCCGCCTCTCATGGGCCGACCGGCCCGCGCGGGCGCGGGGGGGGAGCGGGGGGGGGAACGAAGCGGCGGGCGGCAGGCGGCGGTGATGCGCGCCTGCAGCGCGAGGCGCCTGCGAGGAAGTCGACCCCCGCGCCCCGGTGAATGATAGGCTGCTGGCCCGGATCCTCTCCTGGCGCCGCCGCTTGCCCATGCCGAACGAGACCCCTCACGCCCTTCGCTTCACCTGGCTGTTGGCCGCGCTGCTCGTGGAGTGCGTCACGCTCGCCGGATGCATCGGAGAGCCCTTTCAGATCGGCGGCGGCACCGTCGGCTCGACCGGCGGCGGCGGCAGCGAGCCGATCGGCGGCGGCGGCAGCGAGCCGA
The DNA here is from genome assembly GCF_051527395.1 of Sorangium sp. So ce281. Lineage (NCBI taxonomy): Bacteria > Pseudomonadati > Myxococcota > Polyangiales > Polyangiaceae > Sorangium > Sorangium sp. So ce281. The sequence continues at coordinate 5,158,212 of NZ_CP150322.1, read as the reverse complement.
TCGGCGGCGGGGGCGCCGGGGGAGGGACCGGCGGCGGAGGGTCGCCGCCCGTGCCGGTGACATGGCCGGACTCGCCGACCACGCGCTGCTCGAACGGGACCACCGTGCTGGAGGCGTGCCCAGGGCCCTCGGCGCCCTTCTTCGGGCAGGACGGGAACTACGAGATCGCCGTCCCCTCCTACACAGAAACCGACGGCGCGGTGAAAGACTCGGTGACCGGGCTCACCTGGGAAAAGGTGGCGGAGAACGGGATATTCACGCTGGTCGGCGCGCAGGAGCACTGCGCGGCGCTCAGCGCGCAGCGCATCGGCGGCCTCTCGGACTGGCGCCTGCCGGCGCGGATCGAGCTCGTCTCCATCGTGGATTTCGGCCATGCCACGGCGTTTCCCGATATCTTCTTCACGTCCACCCAGGACAGCTTCTACTGGTCCGCGACCGACGTCGCCGCGGACAGCTCGTTCGCCTGGGGGGTGATGGCCAGCGATGCGTCCCTCGGCTTCTTCCCGAAGGACGACACGGCCGGCGCGCGGGCGCTGTGCGTCGGAGGCGCGAAGGGGATCGCGCCGGCCGATCTCTCGCCCGGCGAGGACTGGGTGCTCGATCGCTCGACGGGGCTCGTCTGGCAGCGCCACGCCTCCCAGACCCGGTTCATCTGGAGCGACGCGCTCGCGCACTGCGAGGACCTCGACCTCGCCGAGAAGGGCGACTGGCGGCTGCCGAGCGCGAAGGAGCTGCTCTCGATCGTCGATGATCGGCGGTCCGGGCCGGCGATCGACCTGGAGGCCTTCCCGGGGACGCCGCCCGACGTCTTCTGGTCGTCGACGCCCGCCATCGGCAGCGCGGAGAAGGCCGTCCTCGTCAACTTCACGAACGGCGCATCGCAGGACCACACGGTCCGCGATCGGCGGCTCGCGCGCTGCGTTCGCTCCGACGGGTGAGCGCCGCCCATGCGCCGGGGGGCGGCTCCGACGGCGCATGGCATGCGCCGCCGCCCACCCGCCGCCAGCGATGAGCGGAGGCCGCCGCGGCGGCTCAGCCCCCGGGCTTGACGAACTTCAGGACGAAGCGGTCGCTCGTGCCCCGCTTGTCGCCTGCCACCATCGGCGAGGCGTTCCAGTCGCGCGTGTCCGCGGGGCTCCGGAGGAAGGTCGCCTCGGCCGCGAGCCGGAAGCCGGCCCGCTCGATCTCCTCGCGCACGATCTTCTCCTCGATGCGGTGGAGCGTCTTCACCTCGGTGACGCCCGTCCCCGCGCGCCCGGCATGATCGATGATCGCGAACACGCCGCCGGGCTTGAGCGCGCGGAAGACCGCGCTGTTCATCGCGGCCCGGTCCGTCTCCATCCACACCGTGTCGTGGTAGAAGAGCACGAGGAACACGGCGTCGAGATCCCGCGCCTCGGGCGGCAACGGGTCGTCGAGCTCGCGATCGACCCGGACCACCGGCTTCATCACGGGCTTCTTGAGCCGCTCGCCCCACGGCTTCTCGGCGAAGCGCTCGAGGACGAAGCGGTTGTTCTGCGCATAGACGACCCCTCCCGGCCCGACCGCCCGCGCCAGGAGCTCGGCCGAGTAGCCGCCCCCCGCCTCGAGCTCCGCGACCTTCATCCCCGGCTGAATGCCGAAAAATGCGAGCGTCTCCGCTGGCTTACGGCCGGCGTCGAGCGCCCGGTCGGCGTCCGCGCGATCGGCGGCGTCGACGACGGCGCGCAGGGCAGCAGGCACCTCCACCGAGGCGACCGACAACGGCGCCGAGGCGACCGCGTCGCCCGGGGCGGGGGCCGCCGCAGCGGGTGGCGCGTCGGGCTGAGCCGGAGGCGCGGCCGTCGGAGGCGGCGGAGCTGCGGGCGGCGAGGCGCTACACCCGGCGAGCGCGGTCAGGGCGAGGGCGAGGAGGACGTGAGGGCGTCGCATGCCGCGCTGCTAACCGAGCGGACCGAGCGCCGCAAGCGCTGCGACTCACGGGGTATCCGCGGCGGGGGCGGTGACCGCGGCCGGCGCGGCGCCCGCGGCAGAGCCCGCGGCCGGCGCGGCGCCTGCGGCAGAGCCCGCGGCCGGCGCGGCGCCTGCGGCGGGGCTCGCAGGGGAAGGAGCTCTTCGCAGGGGCAACAGCGCGGCCTGCACGGCGGCGGTGATCTGCGGCTGCACTGCCCGGACGGCGCGCTGCACGGCCGCGGGGGAGGCTGCGCTCGGTCCGCCGCGGCTGACGCGCACGCTGACCACCGCGATCCCCGCCAGCGCGGCGCAGGCGATCGCCCCCGCGAGCAGGCGCTGCCGCGTCGCCCCGGCCGGCGGGAGGACCGCGCCCGGCGCCGACGACGGCGGCCGCGCCTCGTCGCGCGGCCTCGGCGCCAGGGAGACCGCCCCCCTCGGGCTCGACGCCTGGACCGGATCGATCGCGCTCTCCTCGCCGGACGCCGGCGCCACGGCGTGGAACCCGCCGCTCATCGGGGCGCTCGACGGCGCCGGGAGCGCCGCGTCGATGCCATCGAGCGCGTCGAGCGCCTCGGCCTCGCCGCCGAGCCCCTGCGACGATGGGCCGGGGCGTCGCGTCGCGCGCAGGGTGAAGGGGCTGCCCGCGTCGGCGCGCGTCAGCTCGCCCCCCTCCAGGTCGTCTTCGTCCTCGGGGAGCTCGGGCGTGTGGGGGCCCGGCGGACGCGACTCCGGCGACTCCTTCAGCGCCGCGCTCACGAGCGCCCCGAGGTCCTCCGGCGTGCCGATCTCGTGGCCTGCCTCGCGCAGCGCCTCGATCGCCTCCAGCATCGCGCGCGCGTCGGGGAAGCGGTCGTCCCGGCGCGGCGCGAGCGCGCGCGAGAGGATCGCCTCCAGCGCGGGGCTCACCTCGGCGCGAAGCTCGCTCGCCCGCAACATCTGCCCCTCACGCGCCGCCTCCATCCGCGAGGCGGCGCTGCTCCCGGGGAAGGGCCGCGTCCCGGTGAGCATCTGGAACAGGACCACCCCGAGGGCGAACACGTCGGCGCGCGCGTCGACGCGCTCGCCGTCGAACTGCTCGGGCGGCATGTAGCTCGGCTTCCCGACCAGGTCGCGCCGGGCGGTGTCCCCCCCGTCGCCCCGCGTGGCGATCGCCACGCCGAAGTCCGCGATCTTCACGACGCCGCTCAGCGAGATGAGCACGTTTCCAGGGCTCACGTCGCGGTGCACCATCAGCTGCCCCTCGGCGGCCGAGCGCTCGTGCGCGTAGCCCAGCCCCTCGAGCACCTGGGCGGCGACGAAGAGCGCGATCGGCACCGGGACGCTCTCCCCGCGCGCCCAGAGCCCCTTGCAGAGTCGCCCGAGATCCGTTCCGGAGACGAGCTCGAGCACGAGGTAGAAGTCGCCCGCTTCATCGACGCCGAAGTCGAGCACCTCATCGATGTTGGGGTGCTTGAGGCGGGTCATCATGCTCGCCTCGGCGATGAAGAGCTGCCTGAGATCGTCGCTGCCGGCGTGCATCGGGACGATTCGCTTGATGGCGACCGGGACCTCCTCGCCGTCCGGCCCGAGCGCGACCGCGCGAAACACCTCGCCCATCCCGCCGCGCGCCATCCGCGGTCCAATGGCGTAACGCCCCAGAACAACCCCCCTCGATGGCGCGCTCTCCACGGTGCCCCCGACTCTAGAGTGCACCGAGGGGCGGGGTAAAGGGGCGACAGCGCTCGATCTCCAGAGATGCTGCGGTCGATTGCACAAATCGACTCGTGGTGTTCCCCTCTGCGCCGAAACATGGCTGTCACGAGCGCCAGCGCGGGCGGCGGCGACACGTCCACGACGAGCGCCCATCGCGAGCGTGGCAGGGGCTCAGGGGCGCGGAGCGAGGTGGATGTCGCTGGATCTGCGTGGGCCTGGTGCCCGTCCGCTCAGGACATGATGCGCGGCGCGCCGCTGCGAGCGCCCGGATGCGCTCGCTGTCGGGCTCACGCCTGGTGGAGCAAGATCGCGAGGAGCCCGAGCGACGCGCGCTTGCGCTTCGCGTCGATGGTCTCCGTGGCGCCGACGCAGAGCGGACAGCCGGCCTCGTCGCAGCGGCAGCCGGCGATGAGCTGCCGCGTGCGCGCGAGGAGCTCGTCGCGCTGCTCGTAGATGCGCTCGGAGAGCCCGACGCCGCCTGGCACGTTGTCGAACAGGAACAGCGTCGGATCGAAGACCCCGGCCGCCTCTCTGCCGGCCGGGACCTCCCGCGCCTCGCTCCCGTCCTCGAGCGTCTGGCCGATGTCGCGCGGATCGCACATGAGCGAGAGCGTCGCGACCGTCTCCAGCGCCCGCGCGATCCCGCGCAGGCCGTCGATGGCGGTCGCGCGGCCGAGGCCGAGCTCCTCGCAGAGCGGCTCGGGCACGGTGAGCCAGAACGAGGTCGTGTGCATCTGGATGTCGGGCAGCCGCACGTCGCCGTACCCCGCGTTCTCGTGCGTGTAGAACTTGATCTTCTTGTACCCGACCACCTTCTCCACGATGCTCACCTCGCCGAAGGCGGCGGTCGCCCGGCCGAGCGGGGCGGCCGCGCTCTCGTCGAGGATGCTCACCTTCCGGTGGGTGAGCGCGGTCGTGAAATAGTCGGGGACGACCTTCGTCACGAAGGCTTTGTGGTTCTCGTAATCGAGCCGCTCGACCTGGTACTGCTCGCCGTCGTGCTGGTAGATGGCCTGTTCGTGGAGCATCGTCGGCGCCGCGCGCCAGTCGAGCTCCGCGAGCGTCTTGCCGAGGGCCTTGTCGATGATGACGAAGTTGTCCCAGCCCACCGAGCGCAGGCTCACGTGGTTCGCCGGATACGCGTCGGCCGCCCAGTGGAAGCGATCGTTCGACTCGTGCACGACCCCGTTGTCCTGCAGGAAGCGGAGCGCCGCCACGGTGTCGTCCGGCGGCATCGCCGCGTAGGGCTCGCCCTTGAGGAACGGCAGCTCGAACGCCGCGCACTTGAGGTGCTGCACGAGGATCTCGGTGTTCTGCGGATCGATCCGGGCCGACTCGGCCCCGCGCTCCAGCAGGTAACCCGGGTTCCTCGCGAGGTACTGGTCGAGCGCCGCGCTGGTGGCGCACAGGACCGCGATGCTCGTCTTGCCGCGCCGGCCCGCCCGGCCGAAGCGCTGCCACGTCTCGGCGACCGACCCGGGGTAGCCGGCGCAGATCACCGCGTCGAGCTCGCCGACGTCGATGCCGAGCTCGAGCGCGTTCGTGGCCACGACGCACAGGATCTCGCCCTCGCGCAGCCCCCGCTCGACCCGCCGGCGCGTCTCCGGGAGGTAGCCGCCGCGGTACGCCATGATCGCGTCCTCCGCCCCGATCTCCTTGCCGACGCCCTCGCGCAGGTACTTCAGCATGATCTCGACCGAGTTGCGCGACTGGCCGAACACCAGCGTCGGCACGCGGGCGCGGGCGAGATCCCCGGCGAGGCGGACCGCGCTCTTCAGGGTGCTGGCGCGCACCCCGAGCTCCGCGTTCACCACCGGCGGGTTGTACAGGAAGAAGCGCCGCGGCCCCCGCGGGGCGCCTGACTCGTCGATGAGCTCGAGCTCGTCCTCGGCGACGCCCAGCAGGCGCGCGGCGTGCGCCCGCGGGTTGCCGATCGTCGCCGTCGCGCAGAGGAAGGTCGGGCTCGACCCGTGGAACGCGGCGACCCGGCGCAGCCGGGCGAGGACGTGGGCGACGTGCGACCCGAACACGCCGCGGTACGTGTGGAGCTCGTCCAGCACGACGTAGCGCAGGCGCTGGAACGTCCGCGCCCAGTGCGCGTGGTGCGGCAGGATCCCCGCGTGGAGCATGTCGGGGTTGGTCATCACGATGGGGCTGCGCTCGCGCGCCGCCCGCCGGGCGTCGCCCGGCGTGTCCCCGTCGTACACGATCGCCGGGATCGTGAGCCCCGCCTCGCGGATGAGCGCGTGCAGGCCGGCCTCCTGGTCCCGGGCGAGCGCCTTGGTGGGGTACAGGTAGATCGCGCTGCCGCCCTGGCCCGACGCGGCGCCCTCGGCGAGCGCGTCGAGCACCGGGAGATGGAAGCAGAGGCTCTTGCCGCTGGCGGTGGGCGTCGCGACGACCACGTGCCGCCCCGCCCGCGCCGGCTCCGCCGCGGCGCGCGGGCCTGCCGGCGTCGCGCGGGCCGCCGCGAAGGCCCGCGCCTGGTGCTCGTAGAGCCGATCGATGCCGCGCCGCTCCAGGGCGCCGCGGAGCGCCGGCGAGAGCGCGTCGGGCATCGGCGCGGTGCGCGCGTCGGCCGGCGGAAGCTCGCGATCCGCGGTGAAACAAGGGCGGACGTAGCCGGAGGCAAGCCACGACGAGATGACGGTCTCGACGCCGGTCTCGATCTTCCAGGGGGGCGACGGCATGACGCAGGTATACTAAACAGATGCGCCGTGTCACTCAACCGGATCGGGCGCGACGCCCACGTCGGCCGCCCTGACGCTGCGCTGGCCTGCGCGGCCAGGATCTCGGAGGGCGGCGCGCGGGCGAGGGGAGGGCGGCGCGCGGGCGAAGCGCTGACGCGGCGGATCGGCGCGGCAGGCGGGCGTCCCGGGCCGGCGCGGGACGCGGTCGCGGCGGGCTGCCGCGGCAGGCGGGCGTACAGCGGAGAGCTGGCCTCTCCCGTCCTCGAACGAGATCCGGTGTCAGGGGCTCTCCTGGGGTCCAGTTGCCGCACGCGCCGCACACGGGCGCTCCGGCGAATGGCTCGTTTGCGCGCAACGGATGGGAAGCGCGGATACGGCGCGTGAGGCGATGTCTCAGTGTCGTCGTGATTCCTCCTGCACCGACGGACGCAGGGCGGCGCTTCTCGCGTGCGCGCTCAGGCGCCGCCCCGAGGCCGTCGGCCCTGGTGTGCTGGTTGCCTGAGGACGAGCCGATCGACGACGGAGATCCGGAGTCGATGATCCCATCCGCTCTTTCACCCGCCTTCTCCGGGCGACCTCTCGTCCGGGGCTGGCAACGAGGTGTCGCACATGAAAAACGCAGTGTTCTTGACGCTCTTCGGCGCGTCGATGGCGGGGTGCGCCGCGTACGCTCCGAGCTTCGGCGAGCGGCTCGGCGCGTCGGAGGCGATGATCCGAGCCGCCGAGGAGGTCGGAGCCGACGAGGATCCGCGGGCGGAAGCCCACCTCCGCCTCGCCCGGGAGCAGATGCAGCGGGCGACGAGGCTGTCGGCCGACGGCGTGCCCGATCGGGCGCAGCGCATGCTCCTGCGCGCGCAGGCGGACGCGGAGCTCGCGCTCGCCCTCCTGCGGGAGGCGCAGGCCCAGGCCCGCACGCACGAGGCGCTCGAGGAGGTCGGATCCATCCATCGGCAGCTCCGCTAGGGGCTCGCGGACAGGAGGCGCGGAATCATGCGAACCAATCACGGGACAGTGGCCATTCTGCTCGTCGGCGGTCTCCTGGGGTGCGCGAGCGCCCCGCTCCCGCCGAAGGAGCTCATCGAGGCGAGGAAGAGCTACGAGCGCGCCCGGGCGAGCGCGGCGCCAGAGCTCGCGCCCGCGGACCTGCGCGGCGCCACCGAGGCGATGGAGCGCGCGGAGCAGGCGTTCGCCGGGGGGAGCGAGCTCGCCGAGGCGAGGGATCTCGCGTACCTCGCGGGGCGCCGGGCGCAGCTGGCCGAGTCGCTGGGGCGCGCGGCGGCCGCGGAGCGGCAGCGCGGCGCGGCCCTCCAGGCGTACGGCGAGGTGCACCTCGCGCTGCGAAGGAGGGGGGCGCCGGCGGTCGACCCGGCCGGTCCGACCGATCCTCCCGGACGGGAAAAGGCGCCGGTGCGATCGCGCGCCCCGGAGCGTCCGGTGGTGATCCTGAACCAGCGCTGAACCGGCGCGGCGATCGGCGGGGGAGTGGTCAACTTTGCCCAGAGAGAGTCCACATGAAGGCGGGAAAGTGGGAAGGCGGGAAGATCATGAAGGTTTTCTTCCCGCCTTCCCGCCTTCATGTTCCAACTTGACCACCACCCGCCGCCGGGCATCGCCCTGCTCGAGGCTGTTTGCTCCGTGCCACGCCATCGCGTAGAAGCGAAGACGATGTCCTCGGACGCACCGCAAGCGTCGCCCGTCGCGCACCTTCCCGACGACCTCCCCAGCGAGGAGCGCGCCTCGCTCCGCTTCTTGGCCGTCGTGGCGCTCGTCTCGTGCGCCGCCGACCTGGTGACGAAGGGGTGGGCGCACGCGCGCCTCACCGGGTTCGACCCGAAGCGGTCGGGCGCGAAGGTCCTCACGATCATCCCGGACCACCTCGATTTCATCTTCGCGCAGAACCCCGGCGGCGCCTGGAGCTTCCTGCGCGGCCTCCCGGACGGCCTGCGGCGGCCGTTCTTCCTGTTCGTCTCCGCCGCGGCGATGGTCTTCATCTTCTCGATTTACCGGCGCGTCCACAGGGACCAGACGGGGATGATGTGGGGGCTCGCGCTGGCGCTCGGCGGCGCGATGGGCAACCTGGTCGACCGGATCCGCTACGGCTGGGTCATCGACTTCATCGACATGTACGTGATCCGCGGCGGTCGGGAGTATCACTGGCCGACGTTCAACGTGGCCGACATCGCGATCGTCGCGGGGGTCATCCTGATGTCCAAGGACATGATCGTCGCGACCCGCAGGCCGAGCGCGCCGTCCCCGGACGCTCGCGGCGCCTCGGAGGGCCCGGCAGGCGGCGACCCCACCCCTCCGCTATCGACGGAAGCGCCTCCGCCTGTGCCGCCGGCCAGCTGAGGGACGCGATCGGGCGCCTCGGCCGGAGCAGACGGCGCGCGGTGCGGCGCCGGGGCGCGGCGCGGCGCGGCGCGGCGCGTGCAAATCACGCACGTCACGTGACACGCGCGAGGCGTGAAAGACGCGCGCGGCGGCGCCCGCGGAGGGAAGCCTTTGCCGGAGCGCTCGGTTTGTCGTAGAGGAACGCGCTCCGCATGACTGAAGACGCGACGCCGCGAGACGCTCCTGTTGAGACCGAAGGTGCCCATGCGGAGTCGCATCGCTCCGCGCCCGTGAACGCGCCGGCCGGCGAGCCGCCGGCCTCTGCCGGCGAACGCGACCGTGAGGGGCGCGGCGCCTCGCAGGAGGGGGACGACGACGTGGTCGCGCCGGCGAGGCCCGCCTACCGGCCGTCGTACGTGTTCCTGATCGCCGTCTCGGCCGTCACCCTGGCCGCCGATCTCGGCACGAAGTGGTGGGCCAAGGACCGGCTGGAGCCGCAGGCGCTCACGGACCTCACCGCCGCGCCGCGGCCGCTCTCGTTCCGGAAGATCGAGGTGATCAAGGATCACCTGAACATGATCTTCGCGAAGAACCACGGCGGGGCGTGGGGCATCCTGGGCGACGAGAGCGAGGCGATCCGCCGCCCGTTCTTCCTGCTGGTCTCGCTCGCGGCGATCGTCTTCATCGTCTCGCTGTACCGCAAGCTCCACCCCTCCCAGACCGCGCTCAGGTGGGGGCTGCCGCTCGTGCTCGGCGGTGCGCTCGGGAACCTGGTCGACCGCATCCGCTACGGGTACGTCATCGACTTCATCCAGGTCCGGCTCACCTCGACGTTCGTGTGGCCGACGTTCAACGTGGCCGACATCGCGATCGTCGTGGGCGTCGGGCTGATGGCGATCGACATGTTCTCCCCCCACCGCCCCGAGGTCGCAGGGAAGGCGTCCGGCGCGAAGGCGTCCGCGGGCTGATCATGCGGCCCGAGCTGTTCCGCCTGCTCGACGTCGCGTTCCCCGCCTACTTCCTGCTGCTGCTGAGCGGCTTCCTCTTCGCGACGGCCATCGGCGCGCTGTGGGCGCGGCGGATCGGCGAGGACCCGGATGTGATCGTCGACCTGGGGCTCGCCTGCCTGCTCGCGGGCGTCGTCGGCGGCAGGCTCCTCCACGTCGTCGCCGACGGATACTTCTGGGATTACGTGCACCTGTGCACCGACCCGTCGCTCGTCGACTGGAAGGTCGAGCAGGCGCTCTGCGTGTCGCGGTACCACGGCGTGTGGGACGCGGCGAAGGGGGTCTGCCACCCGGTCGAGCGCGATTGCCTGGCGTGGGCGAAGTTCTGGGCGGGCGGCCTGACGTACTACGGCGGCTTCGTGGGCGCGTCGGCGATGGCGTTCTGGCTGCTCAAGCGCGATCGGTTCCCGTTCTGGAAGGCGGCGGACATGGCGGGCTTCGCCGTCCCGCTGGGCCTCGGCTTCGGCCGGATGGGCTGCCTGCTCGCCGGCTGCTGCTTCGGGCAGCGCACCGACGGGGCCTTCGGGCTCTCGTTCCCGCCGAACAGCCCCGCGAGCGAGGCGCAGTTCAAGCTGCTCGAGCTCACGAGCCCGCGCCTGCCGTCGCACCCGGTGCACCCGACGCAGATCTACGAGTCGGCGATGTCGTTCGCCATCGCGGCGATCTGCCTGCTCTACGTGCACGGGCGGAAGCGGTACGACGGGCAGGTATTCGCGACGTTCCTCGGCCTCTACGCGCTCGGGCGCTTCGTGCTCGAGTTCGCGCGCGCCGACGACCGCGGGGGCCTCGTTGGCCTGTCCACGTCGCAGCTCATCGGGCTCGCGATGGCCGGCGCCGCGGTCGCGATCCACGTGGCGCGTAGCCGGAAGGCAGCGCCCGCGGCGGCCGCGCCCGCCGCCTGACCTGCGCCGCCGCCGCGGAGGGCGGCGCGCGGAGGACGCAGCGCAGGCGGCCCGGGCTGCGCCGCGCCGCCGGTGGTGGGGGGACTTTGGCCGAAGGTGGGGTCGTTTGAACCGCCACGTCGCCATAGGACGCCAAGAAAACTCAATCGTCCTGGCGTCTTGTGGCGTCTTGGCGGTTGCATCGTTCCGGCAGGGTGGGGGGATTCACCCCACCACGGCGCCGCCCGTCAGCCCTTGGTGACTTCCTTCTCCTTGCGCGCCTTGTACGCCGCGCGCTGGGCGTCGGTCGGCGGCTTGCCGAAGACGTACGCGAGGCCGATCGAGAGCACGTAGAGCAGGCACATCGGCACGGCCATGACGAGCTGGCTCGTGATGTCCGGCGGCGTCAGGACGGCCGCCAGGATGAAGGCGCCGAACACGAACCAGCGGCCGAACAGGATGAGCTGGATGTAGTTGACGATGCCGGCGATGGAGAGGAAGAGCACGATGAGCGGGATCTCGAAGATGATCCCGAAGCCGAGCAGGAGCTGGGCGACGAAGTCGAGGTAGTCGCCCATCATCACGGTCGGCGTGATCGTCACCCCGTCGCCGCCGACCGTGCCGGCCAGGCTGAGGAAGTAACCGAACGAGATCGGGAAGGCCGCTCGCCAGCCGAACCAGCCGCCGCCGACGAACAGGATCGTCGAGAACAGGACGAACGGGATGACGTAACGCTTCTCTTTGGCGTAGAGGCCGGGCGCGACGAACGACCACAGCTGGTAGAAGATGAACGGCGAGGCCATCGCCGCGCCGCCGATCATCGACAGCTTGAAGTAAGCGACGAACGCGGCCGCGGGCGCGCCGAAGTGGAGCGAGGGGTTGCCCGCCAGGCTCTGCTCCCGCCACGCCTGCACGAACGGGACGGTCAGGAAGTGCAAGAGCTCCTCGCGTACCTCCCACCCCACGATGCAGGCCGCGAAGAAGACAAGGATGCTCCGGACGAGCCGCTTTCTCAGCTCGTCGAGGTGCTCCCAGAACGACATCGGCTTGTCTTCGCCCGGATCCTCCGCGGCGTCGCTCGGCGCGCCCTCCGTCCCCGGGGAGCCGCTCTTCACCGCCGCCGCCTGCTCCTGGCTCATGACGTCGCTCCGTTTCCGGTCGCCACGCCCTGCGTCGCCGCGGCGGTCTCTGCGGCCGCGGGCGCTGTCGCCGCGGCGGTCTGTGCGGCCGCGGGCGCTGTCGCCGCGGTGGTCTCTGCGGCCGCAGGCGCTGTCGCCGCGGCGGTCTCTGCGGCCACGGGCGCTGTCGCCGCGGCGGTCTCTGCGGCCACGGGCGCTGTCGCCGCGGCGGGCTCGACGCCGGCCGTGGCGTCCGCGGTCTCCGTGGGGGCCGCGCTTTCCGGCGCGACCGGCAGGCCGGTGACGCCGTCCGGGGCCCCGTCCAGCGTCACTCCGTAGGCGTCGCAGCCGAGGACGGGGTACTCGCGCTCGCGGGGCGGCTGCACGACGGGCGGCGGCGGCGGCTCGGGATCCGGCGGCCTCACGCGCGACGTGGACGAGGCGATCGTACCGGCGGTCACGGCGCTGACGACGGGGTTCACCAGCGTCTCGATCACGTTGACCCGCGACAGGGCGCGGAGCTCGCGGAGCTCACGCTCGAGCCCCTCCTGGCGGATCAGATCGTCGATGCCGCTCTGCGTCCGGAGATCCGTGCTCAAGCGGCGGAGCTTGGCGATCCAGCTCCCCGCCGACCGCATCATCGCAGGCAACCGCCGGGGACCGACCACGATGATGCCCACGATGGCGAGCACCATGATTTCGCCGAAGCTGAAGCCGAACACGCGCGCAAGCTAGCGCGCGTGGGAGCAGGGATCCATAGCGACGCTCACGCTGGCCTGGGCGGCGGGCTCGGCTCGACCTCGGCAGCGCCCGCGCCCGCGGTCGCCCCGGCGCGGGGCGGCGCCCGGCGGCCGCCCGGCCGCTGCGCCTCCGCCGAAGGCCGCGCGAGCTGCCCGCACGCCGCGCCGACGTCGCCCCCGCCCGAATAGCGCACGATCGAGCCGACGCCGGCGGCGGAGAGGACCGCGCGGAAAGCGTCGAGCCGCGCCGAGCGCACGAACGGATCGGCCGACGCGCCGCGTTCATCGCCGCCGTCCTGCGAGGGCAGCGGATCGCCGGGCGCGCCGATCGCGTTGTAGGGGATGAGGCTGAGCCGGGGAGAGATGCCGTGCTGCGCCGCGAAGCCGCGGGCGAGCGCGGCCAGGCACGCGGCGTCCTCGTCCGTGTCGTTCTGGTCCGCGAGGAGCGTGTACGCCCACATCGGCGCGTGCCCGCTCGCGCGCGCGTGCTCGCCCACGGCCGCGAGGACCTCCTCGAGCGGGTGCGCGCCGTCGATCGGCATGAGCAGGCGCCGCTTGCCGGGGCGCACCGAGCCGAGCGACAGGCCGAGCCGGACCGCGGGGACCTCGGCCGCGAGCCGCCGGATGCCGGACGGGAGCCCCGCCGTGCAGACGGTGATGTTGCGCATGTCGATGGCCTGCGCGCTCGGCTCGGAGAGCACCCGGATCGCCTGGATGACCCGGTCGGCGTTGGCGAGCGGCTCGCCCATGCCCTGGAACAGCACTCCATGGACGCGCGCGCCGCCCCCGACGTGCGCCGTGGAGGCGTCGAGATCGCGGCGGATGAGCCGCACCTGCTCGACGATCTCCCAGGCCTCCAGGTTGCGCGTGAGGCCCATGCGCCCGGTGGCGCAGAAGGCGCACGCGAGCGCGCAGCCGACCTGCGAGCTCACGCACGCCGAGTACCGGCCCGGCCGCTCGAGCGGGATGCGCACCGACTCGACCGTCGCGCCGTCCTCGAGGCGGAAGGCGTACTTCACGAACGGATCCTCGGCGCTCGCGCGCCGCTCGACGAGCGCGAGCGTCCTGATCTCGCCCGCCGAGCGAGCCGCGTCGAGCGCGGCGCGCCGGACGGTCGCGGGCGCGCGGGCGGGCAGCTCGCCGAGGCGGTGCGCCAGGGAGACGATGCGGCGCGCGTCGGTGAGGTCGATGCCGCACGCGCCGGCGAGCTCCTCCGGCAGCACGGCCTGGAGCGCGAGGCGGGGGCGGCGTTCGTCCGGGCTGCTTCGAGGGCTGGGATCCACGGCGGATACCGACTAGCGCGCCAGGGCGGCCCAGTCTACGGCCGCGCGCGCAGGTTACGCCGGATCCGCCGGGGGGCGCGGGTTCGCGCCGCTCCTTGCGGCGGGCTCGCGGAGGAGCTGCCAGGGGCGCTCCGGATCGACCTGCACGGGCAGCTATCGGTGCTGCCGGAGGTGGTGGTCGAGAAGGACAATCCAGCGGATTTCGTGGGGCAGATCTGTAAACGTCGGGGCACACGTAGTGTCATTTCGCATGCAGATCTGTAAACGTCGGGGCACACGTAGTGTCATTTTGCATGCAGATCTGTAAACGTCGGGGCACACGTAGTGTCATTTCGCATGCAGATCTGTAAACGTTGGGACACACGGGCGGCATCGGCTCGCGCGCAGCGCCGATGGGCTCACCTTCACGCGCGCGCCGGCGCCGCGCTCCCGCCCCACACGCGGTGAGCGCGAGCGGAGAGCGCCTCTGGACCGACGCCTTGCCCCTCTCGCGAGCGCCTCGAGCTGGCCGAAAAACTTGCGCCCGGCCGCCCGCGACGAAACATAGGGGAGAGTGCCCGCCAGGACCACGACGCCTCTTCCCTCGGCCTGACGAGCTCTCGCCAGCGAGGCAAACCATGGCGTTCAAAAGCGCGGTCATCGGACACACGACGCAGACAACCAGCAGGATCTTGGCCGTCTTCGAGAGGCCCAAGGGGAGGGCGAGACTGGCGTTCGCGGACGACAACGGCGTTCGCACGCTCGACGTGCCGATCAACAGCGCGCCGCCCTTCGGGCTCGCCACGTTCGAGCTGAGCGGGCTGAGCGGCGAGAGGGTTCGTTATGGCATCGTGGAGCACGACGCAGGAGATCCGCTCCCCACACCCGCCGATAACCTGAACATCAACGGCTCCGCCTTCCGCACCGTCACGAACGGGCCGATCCGGATCGGCCTCGTGAGCTGCAACGACATCGACAACCACGAGTTTCCCAAGGAGCGGCGCGGGGCGATGTGGCGGGCGCTCAAGGCGCTCGTGGACGAAGGCAAGGTGAACCTCCTGGTTCACGCTGGAGACCAGATCTACGGCGACGGCGATCCCACGGGCTGGTCGCCCTCGGAGGGGCGCACGGCCGCGTACCGCAGGCACTACGTGCAGACGTGGTCGCACCCCGACGTGGCGGCGGTCCTCGGGAGCTGCCCGAACGTCATGATGTGGGACGACCACGAGATCTACGATGGCTGGGGGTCGAACAACAACGACGGCACCCCGCAGGCCGTGGAGCGCTACAGGGCCGCGGAGCAGGCGTTCAAGGAGTTTCAGGTGGCGCTGAGCCCAAGGGACCGCCTGAGCAGCGCGGGGTTCGGCTGGATCGCGAAGCACGGCGACGTCGCCATCCTCGCGGTCGATGGGCGATCGCAGCGCTCGTGGAAGAGCGGGACGATCCTCGGCAAGCAACAGCTCGACGACCTCGAGCTCAGGCTCAACGAGCTCGCGGCGCTCGATCTCAGGCACCTCTTCGTCGTGGTCGGCACGCCCGTCGTCTACCTGCCGCTCGCGGCCGCCGAGGCGCTCACGAACGCGTTCAACATGGCCTCCGTCGACGACATCCGGGACGGCTGGGCGGCCTCCAACAACCAGAACGAATGCAGGCGTTTTCTGATGTCTCTCATGAATTTCGCCGGCTTCAGCCCTCGCACCCAGGTGACGCTCATGGGCGGCGACATCCACGTGGGCACGATGGCGCACATCGACACGGTCCTCGGATTCGGGCAGCCGCGCTCGCGACCGCGCCTCTATCAGGTGACCGCATCCGGCATCGCGCGCCCTGCTCCCAGGGGGATGTCGCGCATGATCCTCTCGCTGCTGACGAACGGCGGTAGTCAGAACCTGTTCAACGGCGACATCAAGGGGTTCCTCCGGGAGATCTCGGGGTCCGATCACAGGTACTGCGTCACGCATCGCAACTTTGCGATCCTCGATCCGAGCGACGGCGCAGACGACTGGGACAGGAACAACAACCTGGTGGTTCGCTTCCACGTGGAGAAGGACAGCGGCGCCATCGGCGTCCTCGAGCAGGTCCTCCCGAGAGTGCACGCGTAAGAGCCGAGCGGCCACGCGATGGCCTCTTGCCGGCGCCGGTACCTTGCTCCTGGCACCCGCGATGGATTGTCGTCCCTATCGAGGGGAATCAGAGATGGAAACCAGGCCGGCCCGATGAGCGGTGCCCGGCCAGACACGCGTTCTCCGGACGCTCACGCTCGTCCCCCGCGATTGCGGATCGGCGAGCGATCGGGACAGGCGCCTGCGTCGGCCCGCCGCTCCTCGAGGGGGCAGACCCTGGCGAAGAAGCCGAGCATCCGACGGGGGACGGTCCGCAAGCTTGGCCCGGTGAGGCGCCCCGGAGACAATGCACGGCGAGCTATCTCACGCGGAGGGGCAGCACGGTGCCGGCCGCTGCCGGCGTGAGTGTCTCGAATCGCCTCTGGCGGAATCACGAGCATGCCTTCCTACGACGAACTCGACCTGCTCAAGAAGCCCACGCGCGATCTCGACCTCGACCGCGCCACGAACCACCATATCGGGGAGCTGCAGAATCGCATCGCCACGACGCCGCGCCGGAACATGGTGCGGCTGCTGGAGGCCGGCGCCTCGCCGCTCCAGAACCGGCCCCAGGCGCTGCTCGGGTTCTGCATGCTGAGCAGGTCGATCCTCCGGCGCTACGGCAAGGAGACGCTGTTCGTCTGCCTCGGGCGTAGCCCGACCCCGATCGCGGCCTGGCTGATGAGTCACACCCCGTATATCTGTATTCTACCGTTCTCGTCGGCGCGGCTGGCCGGAAATGCGGCGACGGCGCAGGAGAGCGTGCGCACCGGCACCCACTTCCGGAACGTGCTCCTGCCCTACGTGCAGAACGCAGGCGGCATCACCTCGATCGTGCTGATCGACTATTCGACGTCGGGCGAGAGCCTGCTCACGACGTACCGGCTGGTCTACGACTTCCTGATCGCCCGGTACGCCCCCCTCGTGAACGGCCGCGTTCGCCTGCGAGCGCTCTCGATCTGGGCACGAAAGAACACCCACGAGGCGGCGGCGCCGCAGTTCGATAGCCATGTACGGCGGCTCAACCTCACGTCGGCCGCCACCCAGAGCTGGACCGACTTTTTCCTCCGCCGGCGAGCCTTGATCGAGCACCTGTATCTCCACGAGGCCATCGAGGATCAGTTCGGCTTCGCCTTCACCTACACGACGCGGCTCAGCCAGCCCGTCAGAGCGGCGATGTTCCGCGGGATGATGGACATGTTCGACAATCAGAGCTTCGACTTCCTGTCGCCGTACGCGAAGGCTCCCATCCTGGTCAACCCCGACCCGCGCAACTACATGACGGCGGATGGCTGGAGCCGATTCCTGCGCCTCCAGCAGGATCTCCAGGAGGCGGAAGCACAGCACGCCGAGCTGCAGGACCTGGTCTTCAGGGCGTACGATCACCGCCCCGTGAGGGTCGACACCCCCAATCAACGCTGACGCGCTATAGGGCGAGGAGGCGTCCGCGGCTTGATCCCGCCAGGGATCGCGACAGGCGGAGCTAGCCCCGGCCCTCCAGCGCGCGCGCGGCGCCGGCGCTGCTCGACGCGCCGAGGGCGAGGTGTCGCTCGATCAGGAAGATCAAGCACGACGACGCGAGCGTGAAGGCGATCGCCAGCGCGGCCACGGCGCCCATGCCGTCGAGGCGCTGGTCGGGGAGCTCGTGCAGCATCCTGGCCGCGAGGAACGCGGCGAGCGCCGACGAGAGGTGATCCACGGCCGACTGGATGGAGCCGAAGCGCGCCCGCTCGGAGGGGAGCGGCACCTTCGAGGCGAGCGTGCCGTGGGCGATGTTGCGGATCGCCGTCCCGGTCATGAAGGCGACGAAGACGACGAGCACGGGCAGCCCCGGCACGTACGCGTGGAACCCGGCATAGAGGACGGCCACGAGCATCGCGGCCCCGACCAGGCTCGTGCGGAACGCGCCGATGCGATCGATCAGCGCGCCCGCGGTGCGCATCACGACGAAGGTGAGCGCGCCGCCCGCGAGGTAGAGCAGGCCGAGCCGCTCGCGCGGATAGCCGAGGTTATTCTGCACGTAGGCCGAGATGTTCGGGATGACGAGGAACGACGCCATCGTCATGACCGCCGTCGTCGAGCACGAGAGCAGCACGAGCGGGCGGCCGGCGAGCGCGCGGAGCTCGCGCAGGGCGTCCTCCTCGGCGCGCGCCCGCGCCCCGGCGAGGTGGCCGCGCATCGAGGGGAGCAGCAGCAGCGCGAGCCCCGCGACGGCGAGCCCGAGCGCCGCGACGGCGAAGAAGGGCGCCTGGAAGCCGCCGCGCCGCGCGAGCTCGAGGCCGGCCGGCACCCCGAGCACCGCGGCCAGGGAGTAGGCGCCCATCACGACGCCCATGGCCTTGCCGCGCCGCTCCGGCGGGATCGCGTCCGCGACGATGGAGAACGCGATCGAGGTCGCGGGCCCCCCGAAGGCCCCGGCGAGCACGCGCGCCGCGAGGAGGCTCGGCAAGCCCGTGGCGAGGCCGCCCGCGGCCGTGCCGAGGACGAGGCCGAGCATCGCGACGGCGAGCGCGCTGCGCCGGTCGAAGCGGTCCAGGAAGAACGCGCCGGCCACCCCCGAGACCGCCGCCGCCGCGGTGTAGCTGCCGCCGATCAGGCCGATGTCGGACATCGGGATGCCGAGCGCGACCGCGAAGTCCGGCCCGAGCGGCATGACGACCATGAAGTCGAGCAGGTTGACGAACTGGACCGCGGCGATGAGGAAGAGGAGGGTCCGTTCGGAGCGAGCGTTCTGCACGACGGCGGGCTCAGCTCCGGGCCTTCGCGCCCGCGCCGCGCTCGATCACGCCGCGGCTCGCCAGCTCGAGCAGCGCGTCGTGCGCCGCGTCGATCGTGTGATCGATCTGCGCCTCGGTGTGCGCGCCGCAGAGGAAGTTGACGTCGCGCCGCAGCAGGACGCCGCGCCTCGCCATCGCGCCGACGAACGGCTCCATGCGCTTCGTGTGGACGGCCAGATCCTCGGCCATGAGGAAGAAGGGGATCGCGTCGTACCCCACGACGCGCAGCGGGAAGCCGCCCTGCTCCGCGCGCCGGTTGACGCCCTCGCGGAGCCGCCTCCCGAGCGCGGCGACCTTCGCGACGTAGTCGGTCTCGCGGTACTCGCGCAGCGCCGCCCTGCAGACCTCGAGCGAGAGCATCTCGCCGCCGAACGTCGTCGACACCTGGAGCTCCGAGAGCCGGCTCATCACCCGGCGCGGCCCGGCGATCGCCGACAGCGGCATGCCCGCGGCGATGCCCTTCGAGAGGCACACGAAATCGGCCTCGATCCGGTGGTACTCCTGCGCGCCGCCGCGCGCGAGCCGGAAGCCGGTGACGACCTCGTCGAGGACGAACAGCACGCCGTGGGCGCGGCACGCCTCGCGCACCTCGCGCAGGTACTCCGCCGAGACGCACCGCTTGTAGGGCAGCGAGAGCAGCACGAGCGCGAGCTCCGGGCCCTTGCTCGCGATGAGATCGAGCAGCGGCTGCTCGTCGGCCTCGGCCATGAGCGGCATGCGGTGGGTGTACTCGCGCAGCACCGCCGGGACGCCGGGGGTGTCGAACATGAAGTGGTCGTGCCAGCCGTTGTAGCCGATGGTGACGACCTTCTCCCTGCCGGTCACGTGGCGGGCGAGCCGGATGGCCGCGGACGTCGCGTCGGCGCCGGTCTTGAAGAAGCGCGCCATCTCGGCGCCCGGGGTCAGCGCGACGAGGTCCTGCGTGGCGGTGACCTCGACCTCCGTCGGCAGCGAGTGGAGGATGCCCCTGTCGAGCCGCCGCCGGATGGCGTCGACGACCGCAGGGTGGTTGTGCCCCAGCGTGTTCGCCCCGAGGCCGCAGATGTAGTCGATGTACTGGTTGCCGTCGACGTCGCGCACCAGCGCGCCCTCGCCGCCCTCGAGGTACACGGGGAACGAGCCGAGCGCGAACATCTCCGGCCGCTTCATGAGCGACTGCGTGACGCCGGGGATGAGCCGGCGCGCCTCGGCGAGCAGCGCGTTCGAGCGGTCGAGCCGGAGCCCGTCCGCGGCGCCTTGCGGCGCGCCGCCGCCCTGCTTCCTGTCCCGTGGGTCGATCGTCTGTGTGGTCATCGTGGTCGTTCTCTCTGGCTGGAGGTCCTCGTCCGTGAGCCGGTGTCATGCGGGGCGCGGCGCTCGCCGCGCCGCGCCGGAAGGGGGCGGCAGGAGGCCTTCCTCGACGCAGCGATCGAGGTAGCGGTAGAGGAGCGCGCGATCGATCGGCGGGCACGTGATGCCGGTGCCGGCCAGGCCGCGCTCCAGGTTGTCGCAGCGCACGCGCCCGATGCCGAAGGTCGCCTCTCCGTCGGCCGGGGCCGACTGCAGGTCGAAGAACGCGAGCGTGGCGCTGTCCGCGGCGTCGGCGCCGTCCTTCAGCCGCGCGCGCCACGCCGCGACAGGGCGCCGCTCGACCGGGTAGCCGTAGTCGCGCGTCCAGTCGAAGAGCTCCGTCAGCCGGACCTCGGGCGCAGGGGCGACGTTGACCACGGCGCCCGCGGCCTGCGCGGTGAGGGAGAGATGCACGATCGCGCGCCCGACGTAGTCGACGGGCGTCCACACCTCCCTCACGTCGAGATCGGGCAGGACGCCGGCGGGGATGCCGGCCCGCAGCAGGCGGAAGACCAGATCCTGCTCGTTGACGACGCCGGTGTCGGGCGCGCCGACGACGCGGCCCAGGCGGTACACGGCGACCGGCAGCCCGCGCTCCGCGGCCTGCTGCACCAGGCGCTCGGCCGCCCACTTGCTCTGCTGGTAGCCGTCGCGCAGGCCGGGGTGCGCCGGCACGAACGCCTCCGCGACCTCGGGGCTCGCCGCGATGCCCGGGGCCACGGCGAGCGTCGACACGTGGTGCAGCGGCTTGGGGCGCCCAGCCGCGGCCAGGCGGAGCGCCTCGCGGGTGCCGATCACGTTGGCGGCGCGCAGGCTGCGGTAGTCGCGCACGAGGCTGACCACCGCGGCGTTGTGGTAGATGGCGTCGCACTCCACGGCGAGCTGGTCG
This sequence comes from Sorangium sp. So ce281, assembly GCF_051527395.1. Classification (NCBI taxonomy): domain Bacteria; kingdom Pseudomonadati; phylum Myxococcota; order Polyangiales; family Polyangiaceae; genus Sorangium; species Sorangium sp. So ce281. Next base: position 5,137,462 of record NZ_CP150322.1, on the reverse strand, counting down.
AACCGCGCGGCGCTCAGGCCGAGGCGGGGCTGCGTCAGGTCGGCGGGCACGGCGAGCACCCGCGCGTCGATGCCGCCCACCGGCAGGCGCTGCTTCGAGAGCGCCTGCAGGATCCGCTCCGCTGCGTGCGCCTCGCTCGCGGCGCGCACCAGGCAGACCACGGTCGCGTCGGTCTGCGTCAGGAGCTCGTGGAGCAGGTGCGCGCCGACGAAGCCGCTCGCGCCGGTGAGCACGACCTGCCGCGGGCGACCGCCGGCGCCGGACCACGCGAGCGATCGGGGGACGACGTCCTCGGGGAGCTCGGCGTCGGCGAGCATGGCGCCGGGGGGCTCGCCGCTCGTCTGCGCCGCCGCCGCCGCCGCCGCCGCCGCCGCCGCCGCGCCCTGCGCCTCGTCGAGGGCGCGCGCGAGCGCCGCGACGGTCGGGTGGCGGAAGACCATCGCGACGGGGATCTCCCGCCCGAGATCGACGCTGAGCCGGTTGGCGACCTGGATCGTCTGCAGCGACTGGCCGCCGCGCTCGAAGAAATCGTCGTGCGCCGACAGGCCGCTCACGCCGAGCACCTGCTCCCAGACCTGCAGCAGCTGCCGCTCGAGCGCCGTCGCGGCGGCCGGCGGCTCCGCCGCCGCGGCGATCGGCGCCTCCCGCAGCGCCTTGCGGTCGATCTTGCCGGAGCTCGTCCTCGGCAGCCGATCGGTGAGCACGAAGGCCGAGGGGACGGCGGCCGCGGGGAGCAGCGAGCGCGCGTGCCGGCGGAGCTCGGCCGGCGACGGGGCGGGGTCCCCGGCGACGAGGAACGCGGACAGGCGCTTGCCGCCGCCGGCCGAGGCGTGCCCGATCACGGCCGCCTCCCGCACGGAAGGGTGGCGCAGGAGCGCGGCCTCGATCTCGAGCGGATCGACGCGGTGGCCGCTGATCTTGAGCTCGTCGTCGACGCGCCCGACGAAGACCATCTGCCCGTCGTCCCGCTGGAGGACCAGGTCGCCGGTGCGGTACGCGCGCGGGCGGCCCTCCAGCTGGTCGAGCACGACGAAGCGCGCGGCGTCGAGGTCCGGCCGCCCGAGGTACCCCCTCGCCAGCCCGGGCCCGATGAGGTGGAGCTCGCCCACGGCGCCCCGCGGGACCAGCCGGCCGCGCGCGGACGTGTCGACGATGGCCGCGCGGACGCCGGGCAGCGGCGTGCCGATCGGCGCCCCGTGTCGGTCGTCTGGCGCCCCGTCCAGCGCGTCGCCGCCGCTCAGCGTGGCGGCCGAGGCGACGACGGTCGCCTCGGTGGGGCCGTAGGTGTTGAGCAGCCGCGCGCGCCGGCCGACGGCGCGGCGGAAGCGCTCGACGCGCTCGGGCAGCGCCGCCTCGCCGCCGATGATGACGGTGCGGACGCCCTCGGGGAGCGACGCCGCGCCGGTCGAGAGGCCGTAGGCGAGCTCGTGCCAGAACGCGGTCGGCAGATCCAGGACGGTGATCCGGTGCCGTTCGCAGGCGTCGAGCAGCCGCGGCACGGATTGCAGCATCTCGTCCGTGCGCAGCACCAGGGCGGCGCCCGCGCACAGGGTCAGGAAGATCTCCTCGACGCTGGCGTCGAAGTGCAGCGGCGCGAACTGCAGCACCCGGTCGTCGCGGCGCAGATCGTAGCGGTGGGTCGCGGCAGCGACGAAGTGGGCCAGCGCGCCGCGCTCGATCATGACGCCGTTCGGGCGGCCGGTGGAGCCGGACGTGTAGATGACGTACGCCAGGTGCTCCTCCGCGCCCTGGACCGGCGCCCGCGCGGGCGCGCCGTGGGTCGCCTCGTCCAGGAGCACGAGGCGCGCCGCGCGATCGCTCCCCACCTTCGCGGCGTGCTGCGACGTCGTGACGACGATCGCCGGTTTTGCGTCGTCGAGGATCGCCGCCGTCCTCGGCTGCGGCCCGTCCGGATCGAGGGGGAGGTAGCCCGCGCCGGCGTAGAGCGCGCCGAGGATCGCGGTGATGGCGCCGACGCTGCGCGGAAGGAGCACCGCGACCAGCGTGTCCGGCCCGGCGCCGAGCGCGACGAGCCGGGCGGCGAGCCGCCGGGCGGCGAGGTCGAGCTCGCCGTAGGTCACGCGCTCGAGACCGTGGTGGACGGCGGTCGCGTCCGGCCGTTCGCGCGCGCGCAGGGCGATCTGCTCGACGACGGGGCGCGCCGGCGCGGGCAGCGGGCCCCCGTCGAGCAGCGCGCCGGGCTGCCCGGCCGCCTGCGCGCCGGGCGCGCGCGCCGGGGCCCGGGGGAGGTCGATCTCGGCGCGATCGAGGGCCTGCTCGGGGGCGGCGGCGACCTCCTCCAGGAACGCGAGGAAGCGCCGCTGGTGCGCCGAGAGATCCTCCTCGCCGTAGCAGGCCGGGTTGGCGTCGAGGTCGAGCCGCGGCCCGCGCCCGTCCGACCTCGCGTAGATGCCGAACGACAGATCCTCGACCGGGCCGGCGGAGATGTTGTGCGCGACGCCGCGATGCCCCGCGAAGCGCAGGTCGTAATCGAACGGCATGATGTTGACGACCGGGCCGAACAGCCGGCGGCCGCCGCCGATCAGCCTGAGATCCCGGCGGAGCTGCTCGTAGCGGTAACGCAGGTGGGGCCGGATGGCCGCGAGCTCGGACGCGACCTGCCGGGCGACATCGACGAGGCGCGCGCCCTCCGCGACAGGCACCCGGAGCGGGACGATGTTCATGACCATGCCCGGGATGCGCAGCGACACCGAGCCGAGGCGCCCCATCACGGGCAGCCCCAGGACGATCTCGGGCGCGCCGGTGAGCCGGTGCGCGTACGCCGCGGTCGCGGCGATCACGACGTCCGGCCAGGTCGCCTTCGTCCGGCGCGCCACGTCCTTCAGCCGGTCGACGGTGGACGGCGCGAGCGACGCCGTCCGGCGCAGGCAGGCGCGCGACGCGGGCGCCGGCTCGTCGCCGAGGCTCACCGGCTCGGGCCGGTCGGCGAAGCGCTGCGTCCAGAAGGCGCGATCGCGCTCCAGATCGGGGGAGGCGCGGTAGGCCAGATCCTCGTCGACGACCCGGCGCAGCGACCCGAAGGCGCCGCTCTCGCTCGAGCGGCCCTCGGCGCGCGCGGTGGTGATCTCGGCCACCCGCCGCGCGATCAGCGAGAAGCCGTAGCCGTCCAGCGCGATGTGGTGCGCGCGCTGGTACCAGAAGAGCCGCTCGGGCCCCGCCGTGAACAGCGCCTCCGTGAAGAGGGGCCCGCGCGCGAGATCCACCGGCCTCGCGAGATCCTCGCGCATCCACGCCTCGGCCGCGGCGAACGCGTCCGGCGCCGCGCTGACGTCGACGCGGTGTACAGGGAAGTCAGGGGACGGGTCGAGGCGCTGGCGCGGCCCATCCGCCTCGCTCGTGAAGCGCACGTGCAGCGCCTCTGCCTCCGAGACGGCCTGACGTATCGCGGCCTCGAGGGTCGCGCGATCGATGGCCCCGCAGATCTCGACGCACTCGCCCGCGTTGTACACCGGGCTCGCGGGATCGAGCTGCTGGCCTAGCCAGATACCGTGCTGCGCGGCCGACAGCGGCCAGCGCGCGTCCTCGGGAGCGACCATGACGACAACCCTCCTGGTTCAACCGGTGCGCGACGGGACAGCCGCCAGAGGCACGCTCGCGGCAGGCGATCCGCGGCCCGCGACGACGGCGCAGAGGCGGCCGTGACGCCCGAGCCAGCGCCGTTGGAACGAAAGCGGAGCCCGCCGGCGCAACGGGGCCCGAGCCCCGCGAGCACGCAGGGCAGGGGCGCCGGACGTCGTCCCGACAGCCCGACAGCGGACCCGGCTCGATGACGCCGCGATGGGCGTGGCCACCTCGGCATCGACGAGCGAATGAAAATGAAAGCTACTTTCAAGTTCGTTTATGGTGAGGTAGGGTGGGCATTGTCAAGCGAATTCATTGGGACCCTCCCCGCGGGCCACCGTCCCGCGGGGACCTGTCCGCGCCAGCGAGGCACGGCGCCGGCGACCCGAGCGAGCGCGCGGATCGCGCCGGTTTCGGCCGCGATCTCGCGCTGCTCGGGCCTGCGGACGCCGCGACGGTTCGCGGACGCCGGAGACGCTCTCCGACCGCTTTCGCTTGACAACGCCGTTGGTAGCATGGCAGGTTCCGGTTTGAAAGTGAAAGTGACTTTCATTATTGAAAATGGGGTTCCACGATGGACAACCTGATGTCGAAGGCGACTGCTCCGCTCGACAGCCGGTGTGATCACTGCGGCGTCGCTGGACGTGCCGAGCCCGACGCCGTGCGCTGCGACTGCGGCAGCCTCCTCGCCCGGTATGTGCCCGGCGGCGTCGAGCTGAAGTGCCGGCGGTGCAAGCGCGTCGTCGTCGTCGTCCCGGTCCCGGCGGCGGAGGACGTGAGCGGTTGAATCGCCCAGCGCGCTGACATGACAGCTCGCGGCGGCGGCCCCTGGCCAGCGCGGTCTGCGCCGTCCGAAGAGGCCTGAAGGGCCGGCGAGCGAGACCCCACGACAACCAGCTTGCGCAGAGCCGGCCAGAGCGCCGCTTCGTCACGCTCCGGTGAGCATGCCCGGTGATCTCATGATTCGATTACAGCCCTTGCGTTGCGCCGCGCTGGCCGGGACTCTGGTCCTCGCCCCCTGCGGCGCCCTGTTGGCCTTCGCGGCGGACGCGCGGGCGAGCGAAGAGGCCCCTGCCGGAGAGGTCGGCGAGGGAGCGGCACCCGGGGCCGAGACAGCGCCGGCGGCGCGCGCCCCGGGCGACGGCGTCCCGCCCGCGGTGCGCCCGCCCGAGCTCACGGGCGCGGTCGAGGCGGCGTATCCCGAGGCGGCGCGCGAGGCGGGGGTGGAGGGGAGCGTCGTGCTGCGGCTGACGATCGACGCGGAAGGGCGCGTCACCAGCGCAGAGATCGCCGAGCCCGCGGGCCACGGGTTCGACGAGGCCGCGCAGCAAGCGGCGCTGCGCTTCCGCTTCACGCCGGCCCGGCGGGGCGACCGGAGCGTCGCGTCGCGCATCCTCTACCGCCACGACTTCCGGCTGCCTGCGCCGCCCCCCGCGGCCGCGCCGGTCGCGGGCGTCACCGGTGCCGCGCCCGTCACAGGACCCGCCGGTGCCGCGCCGGTCGCTGGCGCCTCGGGGCCAGCGCTGCCCGCGATCGAGGTGAGCGTGCGGGGGGCCTCCGAGGCCGAGCGGCTCCGGACCTCCGCGCAGGCGGTCCAGGTGATCGAGACCGTCGAGGCCAAGCGGCAGGCCGCGGATCTCGGCCAGGTGCTGGCGCGCGCCGAGGGCGTGAGCGTGCGCCGCCTCGGCGGGCTCGGCTCCGACGCGCGCTTCTCGCTGAACGGCCTCACCGACGACCGGATCCGCTTCTTCCTCGACGGCGTGCCGCTCGACCTCGCCGGGCACTCCTTCGGGGTCGCCAACGTGCCGGTCAACCTCGTCGAGCGCGCCGAGATCTACCGCGGCGTCGTCCCGCTGCGCTTCGGCACGGACGCGCTCGGCGGCGCGGTGAACCTGGTGACCGATCAGGACACGCGCGGCACGGGCGCGTCGGCGTCCTACCAGGTCGGCTCCTTCGGCACGTACCGGCTGACCCTCGGCGCGCGCCACGCGCACGCGCCGAGCGGCCTCTTCGCCCGCGCGAGCGGGTTCGTCGATCGCGCGCGGAACGACACCCCGATCGACGTCATGGCGTTCGACGAGAGCGGGCGCCTCTCGCCCGCGCGCGCCCGGCGGTTCCACGACGGCTACGTCGCGGCCGGCGGCGCGGCCGAGGTGGGGGTCGCCCGGCGGCCGTGGGCCGACCGCCTGCTCCTCCGCGCCTTCTTCACCTCGCACGACAAGGAGCTGCAGCACGGCCTGCTCGTCGACATGCTCGACGGCAGGGTCAAGTCGCCGCCCTTCGGAGAGGTCACCTTCGGCAGGCAGACCGGCGGCGCGCTGCTGCGGTATGCGCAGCCGTTCTTCGGGAGGGCGCGGCTCGACGCCCTCGCGGGGTACGCGTACGCGCGCACGACCTTCGTCGACGTGGCCACGTGCACCTACGGCTGGTCGGGCGGCTGCGTGGAGCGCCCGTATCGGGGGGAGGTCGGGGACGACGCGAACGACCAGCAAGTCCGCCAGCACACCACCTTCGCCCGCGTCAACCTGGCCTGGCACCCCGCGACCGAGCACCGCCTGCGCTTCGGGCTCTCGCCGAGCCACGTGACGCGCACCGGGAGGAACCTTGTCGTGGCCGAGCCCGAGAAGGACCCGCTGACCGCGGAGCGGGAGCTGTGGAGCGGCGTGGCAGGCGTCGAGTACGAGGCGAGGCCGTTCGAAGACCGGCTCGCGAACATCACCTTCGCCAAGCTCTACCTCCAGGGCGTCCGCACCCGGGAGCACCTGCCGAGCGGCCGGATCGGCGACGTCGATCGAACGAGCCACCGGGCGGGGGCAGGGGACAGCCTGCGCTTCCGCTTCACCGACGCCCTCTACGCCAAGGCCTCGTACGAATACGCCACCCGCCTGCCGACGCCGGAGGAGCTGTTCGGCGACGGAGGGCTCATCGTCAGGAACGTCCACCTGGAGCCGGAGGCGAGCCACAACGTCAACGTCGGCGTGACCCTGGAGCGCGCGGAGACCGGCGCGGGACAGCTCCGGTTCAGCGCCAACGGCTTCGGTCGCTTCACCGAGGATCTGATCACGCTGCGGAGGCACCTGGGCTACTCGGAGTACGGAAACACGCTGTCGGCGCGATCCATCGGTATCGAGTCGACCGCCGGGTGGACCTCTCCGGGCGACTGGCTGTCGGTCGACGGTCACGTCACATGGCAGGACTTCCGGGACGGCTCGACCGGCGTTCGCATCCAGAACCTCCCGTACCTCTTCGGCGGGGTCGCGGCGCGCGCGCGGTGGCCCGAGATCGCGGCGCGGCGTGATGTCCTGTCGCTGACCTGGCACGCCGATTACGTACACGCCTTCTTCGTCGGCCCGGAAGGCCGCGGCGCAGCCGGCTCCAAGGCGGAGATCCCGTCGCAGCTCGTGCACACGCTCGCGCTCACGTACCTGGTCGAGCGCGGCGGATGGACGGTGAGCTCGACCGTCGAGGTGCAGAACCTCACCGACGAGAAGGCCTTCAGCTTCTACGGCGTCCAGCGCCCCGGGCGAGCGACCTACGCCAAGCTCGCCTTGAGCCTGTGAGCCGATGTTCGTGCGACGGCAGTCGAAACCCGACACAAGGAGATCCTTCATGTTATTTCGTGCGCGCTACGCGAATGCCCTCCTCTTGAGCCTGCTCCTCCCGTGCTTCGTCGCCTGCGGCGACGACACGAGCGATGGCACGAGCAGCGCCGGCGGCGAAGGCACCGGAGCCACCGGCGGCACGGGGGGGACGCCCGACGCTGGGCCGGCGTACGCCCTCACGGTCCAGGTGTTCGGGCCGGACGGCGGCGACACCCAGAGCTACATCATCGTGACGGACGACATCGACTCCGATGAGACGCTGTCGCTGGACGACGCCATCGAGGTGCAGGGGCGCGCCCTCGGCGTCGGGCGGGACGGCGGAGGCGCGGTGTTCGTGGCGAGCGACGCCGCGGCGACCGTGACCCGCTACGACCTGCAGGCGGACGGCAGCCTCGAGGAAGGCGATACCGTGAGCTTCCAGGGCAAGGGCCTCGCGAAGCTCGGCGAGTACGGCGCCCAGTTCCACTTCGTCTCGGAGACCAAGGCGTACTTCTTCGATGGTCCCACCGCCCAGGTGGTCGTCTGGAACCCTCAGGAAATGACGGTCACCGGCGACATCCCGCTCCAGGATCTCGTGATCCAGGACGCCACCCTCACGTACTCCTCGTCGTCGCCGCTGGTCCAGGGCGACGACGTGATCACCTTCGGCGGCTGGCGGATCGGCCCGGAGGTCCCGAGCGTGGCCGCGGTCGTCGTCGTGGACGGCGCGACGGACGAGGCGACCGTCGTCACCGACGATCGCTGCGGTTACGTGCGCGATGGGGTCGCGGGGCCCGACGGCATGATCTACGTGGCCACCGAGGCGTACGGCGCGGCGGTGCACCGGCTCAACCCCGACAACGCGGCCGCCCCCTGCATGCTGCGCTTCGACCCCGAGACGAGGCAGTTCGACCCCGAGTTCCACGTCGAGCTGAGCACGCTGTTCGACGGCGACGCCGCCGGCTCGCTCTTCGGCGGTCCGGACGGCAAGGCGTTCCTGCGGGTGCTCGACGAGAGCCTCTTCGCGATCGCGGACGACACCCACCCGCGCGTGCTGGCGAGCGCCGCGGCGTGGCGGTGGGCGAGCGTGACGCTCGGCGATACGCCGACCGCCACGGTGCTCGACGCCGCGCCCGGCGGCGGCAGCGTCCTGAGCGTCGCGCTCGGCGACCGCACCTTCCTGCTGGAGTTCCAGGGCCAGGAGTCGACGACGCTCCGCGAGATCGGCGAGGACGGGCCCGGCGAGGCGGGCGTGAGCGCGCCTGGGCTCACCTTCTCCGTCGCGAAGATCCGATGACGCTCGCGCCCGATCGCGAAGGAGCGACGAGGGACGACGCCGCGCGAGGGCCCCGTTCGCCGCGGGGCCCACGCGGGCGGCCGCGTTACGGCGCGATCATGAAGGTCGTGCGGCGCGTGCACATGTACCTGGGCTTGCTGCTGTTCCCCTGGATACTGCTGTTCGGGATCAGCGGCACGCTGTTCAATCACCCGCAGATCGGGCGAGACATCGACAGCCGGTCGCTCTCGGGAGAGCGGCTGTCGGCGCTCACCGGGTTCCAGCCCTGGGATCCCGGCGAGCTCGCGCGCCAGGTCGTCGAGCAGCTCAACGCCGGCTCGCCCTCGCGCTACACGCTCGATCCGGGGACCCCGGGCGCGTTCTCCGGGTGGCCCCTGCTCGCGGCGCCGCGCGCCGACGGGGGACGCCAGGTGGTGATCCTGCGCCTCGACGACGGGAGCGCGACCGTCTCCAGCCACCCTCCCGAGCCCGAGGCCCCCGCGCCCCCGTTTGCCGGCGTCGCGATCGACCTGCCTGGACACAGGATGGCGGCGGTGCAGGAGCAGATGAAGGATCTCCTGCCCAGCATCGGCGTCGACGCCGCGGGGCCGCTGCGCGCCCACCCGAAGATCAGCCCCGAGCTGCGCTTCGGCATGCGGGACGCGGACGGCCGCGCCTGGAACGTCGCGTACAACCTGGGCACGGGGCGGCTCGACGGGCGCCCGGCCGGCGCGCGGGGGTGGCCTCGCTTCGTCGAGGTGCTCGAGACGCTCCACAAGACGCACCACTTCCCCGTGCACGGCGGCGCGGCGTGGCTCTGGGCGCTCTTCGCGGACATCACCGGGATCACGCTGGTCGTGTGGGCGCTCAGCGGCCTCGCCATGTGGTGGCAGATGAAGCCCTCGCGGGTCCTCGGCGCCCTCGCGATCGCCGCCGCCGTGGCGCTCGCCGCGGCGGTGATGGTCGGCACGGCGTCGGACGCGCTGTTCGGACACGTCGCGAAGGAAGGCCCCTAGAATACCGATCGGCTCGGAAACCAGAGAGATGAACCGCCAAGGACGCCAAGACGCCAAGAAGACAATGAATTTAAAATCTTGGCGTCCTTGGCGTCCTTGGCGCCTTGGCGGCTCATTCCTTGCTCGAACGAAGCCAGACGAGGATCAGGCGCCCAGCGTGGCGCCGCCGTCGACGCAGAGGTCGTGCATCGTGATGTGCCGCGCCTCGTCCGAGAGCAGGAACAGCACCGCGCTGGCGACGTCGTCCGTCGTGGCGATCCGGCGCAGCGGGACGCCCAGCCGGAACGCCTCGGGGGCGCCGGCGATGACCGCCTGAGCGCCGCGATCGTCCGCCCAGAGCGCGCGCTGCATCGGCGTGTCCGTCGAGCCAGGGGACACCACGTTGCACCGGATGTCGTGCTGCGCGAGCTCCAGGCCGAGGCACTTCGTCCACTGGGCCGCGGCGGCCTTCGAGGCCGCGTAAGCGCCCATGTTCATCCGCGGCGTGCGCGCGGCGTTGGACCCGACCGTCACGATCGACCCCGATCGGCGCGGCACCATGCGGCGCGCCACGGCCCGGCTCACGTTGAACACCCCCCGGGTGTTGACAGCGAAGGTGCGCTCCCAGTCGTCGTCGCTCAGCGAGAGGGCGCCGCCCACGCGCAGCACGCCGGCCACGTTGACGAGCATCTCGAGGGGGCCGAGCTCGCGCTCGATCCGCTCCACCGCGCCGTCGACCGCCTCGCCGTCGGCCACGTCCACCGCGAACGCCGCGGCGCGATGGCCGCTCGCCCGGAGAGCGGCGACGACGGCGCCCAGGCGCTCCCGGTTCGCGTCCACCGCCGCCACCGCGGCGCCCCGCGCGGCGAGCCTCCGGGCGACGGCCTCGCCGATCCCCTGGGCGGCGCCCGTGACGAGCGCCGCCTTGTGCTTGAACTCCATCGATCGCTCCCGTCAGGCCCTGTCGAGCCCGTCCATGATCCGGTGCCGCTCCGCGTGGTACGCCTCCTCGGACTGGCTCGCCTTCCAGTAGGGGATCGCGTACAGCGCCTCGCGCCCGAGCCCGCGCTCGTCGAGCAGGTGATCGCGGATCGCGACGACGGACGACGACTCGCCCGCCGCCCAGGCGAAGACGCGGCCCGCTGGCCACTCCAGGGCGCGGACGGCCGCCTCGAGCCGGGGGCCCGGGGCGTGCTCGCCCTGCAGGTCGATCCAGGTCAGCGCCACGTGCGGCGGGCGATCGATCTCCTGCACGTCCGCCGCGTCGGGGACCGCAACGAGGGCGTGGCCGCGCGCCGTCTTCGGCAGGGCCTCGAGCAGCGCGCCGATGGCCGGCAGCGCGCAGAGATCGCCGGCCAAGAGGTACCAGTCCGCGGGACCGAGCATCGGATCGGGGCCGCCCGGCCCGGCGATGCCGATGCGGTCGCCCGGCCTGGCGCGCTGGGCCCACCGCGACGCGGGGCCGTCGTCCCCGTGCAGGACGAAGTCCACGTCCAGCTCGCCGGCCTGCGCGTCGAACCTGCGCACCGAGTACGTGCGCGTGATCGGCCGCCGCGGCATCGGAGGCCAGACGGGGCCGTCCGGGCCCAGCGTGGGCAGCTCCGGCGCCGCCTGGTCGCCGCGCGGGAAGAAGACCTTGATGTGCGCGCCGCCCGAGCGCGCGGGGAACCCCGCGATCGCCGCGCCGCCCAGCGTGATCCGCCGCATGCGGGGGGAGATCGCGGTCGTGCGCAGCACCTCGAGGAGGCGCGGCGGGGTGCGCGCCACCGTCCTGGGTGGGGATGTCGCGACCTGATTCATGGTGACCTGTGCCATGGGGAAGCCGTCCTGGGGCAAGCTCGGCCTGTCAGCGGGCGGCTTCCTGGAGGGGCGCCTCCGCGCGGTGCCGGGGCGCTGACCTCGCCTCGCGCGGCAGCCGGGCCGACAGCAGCTCCCACCAGTGCCCGAGCGTCGGCAGCTCGGCGAGGTCCACGAACGCGACGTCGATCCCCGCGGCGCGCCACCGCTCGACGAGCGTCATGAGCCGTATCGAGTCGAGCCCCAGATCGAGGATGCCGTCGCGATCGGAGATCGCCGAGGGGAGCTGGTCGAGGACCTCGGCCACGTCGCCGCGCAGGCGCTCGACCCACGGCGCCCGGTCCTGCGCCGCCCCGAGCTGCGCCGGCGCCGCCGCGTCGCGCTGCGAGGCGCTCGCCCGCTCGCGGGGCGCGAGCGCGGCCAGGACGTCGCTCGCCGGCAGCGCCACGCCGCACCGCTGCGCCACGTAGGCGATGGCCATGTCGTGCTGCTGCCGCGAGAAATCGGCGGTCCCGTCGGTCACGAGGAACGGCTGGACGTCGTTCATGAACGCTTCGCACGCGGTCAGCAGGCACCCGATGTGCGCGTACACGCCGCACACGATCAGCTGATCGCGGCCCCACCGGCGCAGGAGATCCAGGAGCTCCGTTCGCTGGAAGGCGCTGTAACGCCACTTGGTGAGCACGGTGTCGGCGCTTCCCGGCGCGAGCTCGCGCACGATCTCGTGTTTGTCGGGCTGCTGCGTCAGCCCGGGCCCCCAGAGATCCGTCAGCAGGCCGCGCTGGGCCCTCGTCTGCTCGGCGGGCTGCTTCGTGTAGACGACCGGGATCCCGCTCGCCGCGCACCGCTCCCGGAGCAGGCGGACACTCTCGATCAGCTCGACCATCGGGGACGCGCTCGCGTCGTAGAAGCCGAGGAAATACTCCTGCATATCGTGGATCAAGAGGACGGAGCGCCCCGGGTCCGGCCGCCATGACACCCGGCTCTCCGGGAGCTCCTCGGCGCGTGGCATGCGGTAGGTCTGGATGCGGGGGATGGCCATGGTCGTTCCTCTCTTCTCTCTCTTCTGGTCGCAGCGCTCCTGTCGATGGAACGGGCCGCGGGCGCCGCTGCGCCGCCTGGGCCCGCGCTGTCCTCTCAGGCGCGCGCGCCCTGCGCGAGCCTGTCGGCGATCCACCGGCGGAGCGTCTTCTTGTCCACCTTGCCGACGCTCGTCGTCGGGAGGGCGTCGAGCCACTCGATGCGATCGGGCACCTTGAACTGGGCGACGCCGCGCTCGCGCAGGAAGGCGTTGATCTCCCTCGCCGGCGGCGGCTGCCCGCGGGCCACGAGGAACGCGCACGAACGCTCGCCGAGGTGGGCGTCCGGCATGGCGACGAGCGCCGCGTCGCGCACCGCCGGGTGGGCGAGGACGTGGTTCTCGACCTCCTCGGCCGCGATCTTCTCGCCGCCGCGGTTGATCTGATCCTTGGCGCGGCCCTCCACGACGAGGTAGCCCTCTCGGGTCCGCCGCACGAGATCGCCCGTGCGGTAGAAGCCGTCGCGCGTGAACGCCTTCTCGTTGTGCGCGTCGGCCCTGTAATAGCCGCGGATCGTGTAGGGCCCTCGCGTGAGCAGGTGACCGACCTGCCCGGGCTCGACGTCGCGGTCGTCGTCGTCCACGACGCGGACCTCGTCGTGGGGCGAGATGGGCCGGCCCTGCGTCTCGAGCGCGATGGCGTCGGGGTCGTCGAGGCGGGTGTAGTTGACGAGCCCCTCCGCCATCCCGAACACCTGCTGCACCTTGCAGCCCAGGGTCGGCCCCACGCGGCGCGCGACCTCCGCGGGGAGCCTGGCGCCGCCCACCTGGAGCACCTTCAAGCTCGACAGGTCGTGCCGCGCCGCCCGGGCCGACTCCAGCCAGACCGAGGCCAGCGGCGGCACGAGCGCCGTCATCGTGACCCGCTCCCGCTCGATCCACGGGAACGCCTCGTCCGGGCTGGGCCGGCGGCAGAGCACCACCCGGCCGCCGGCGTGGAGCACGCCCAGGCTCCCGGGCGAGCTGAGCGTGAAGTTGTGCGCGACGGGGAGGACCGCGAGGTAGACGCTGCCCTCGTCGAGCCCGCAGATCTCCGCGCTGGCCCGCACGCTGTAGAGGTAGTCGTCGTGCGTCCGCGGGATGAGCTTCGGTACGCCGGTGCTCCCGCCCGACAGCTGGAAGAAGGCGACGTCCCCCGCGGCGGGCTCCGGGAGCTCGACGGGCTCCCGGTCCAGGCCGGAGAGCGCCGTGTGCTCGCCCGGCTCGCCGGCCACGAGCACGTGCCGCAAGGTCCCGACGTCGCGCCGGATCTGGCTCGCCAGCGCGCGGTAATCGAACCCGCCGTCCCGGTCGGCGATGACGTACGCGGCCGCCTCGGTGTGCTCGCAGAAAACCGCGATCTCGGCGCGGCGGTGCGCGGGCAGGGCCAGCACGGGGAGCGCCCCGAGCCGGAACAGCGCGAAGCACACCTCGAAGAACTCCGCGATGTTCGGGAGCTGGACGACGACGCGATCCCCCGGCCGGAGCCCGAGGTGCAGGAGGCCCGCGGCGAGGCGATCGGCGCGCCGATCGAGCTCACCGTAGCTCAGCCGGCGATCGCCGCTGACGAGCGCGATCCGATCCGGGTGCCGCGCGGCCCGCTCGCGGAGCAGGCGCCCGAAGGTCTCGCCGCGCCAGTAGCCGGCGCGCCGGTAGAGATCGGCCAGCTCGGCCGGCCACGGAGTCCAGCCGTCGAGCGCCTGCGGTCGCGCCTGCGCGGGCGCCTGCCGGCGCTCCTCCGGAGCGCTCACGCCCGCTCCGGCGCCTGGTCGAGGCCGAGCGCGTTCAGCATGGTCCCGAGCTTGGCGGTGGTCTCGGCGAGCTCGTGCTCGCCGCTCGATCCGAGGACGATCCCGGCCCCGGCATAGAGGCGGAGCGCCCGGCCGGCGACGTCGGCGCAGCGGATGACGACCGCCCACTCGCCGTCGCCGCTGGCGTCGGACCAGCCCACGAGCCCCGTGAAGAACCCGCGATCGAACCGCTCGATCGCCTCGATGGCGTCGCGGGCGCGCTCCGTGGGGTAGCCGCACACCGCGGGCGTCGGGTGCAGCGCGGTGGCCAGCTTCATCGAGGAGATCGAGAGATCGCGCAGCTCCCCGGTGAGCCGGCTCGACAGGTGCCACAGCGTCGGGGTCTGCGTGAGCGACGGCTCGTCGGGGACGCTCAGGCGCCGGCAGAACGGCCGGAGCGCGGCGGCGACGGCGTCGACGACGATCGCGTGCTCGTGCCGGTCCTTCTCGGACGCGAGCAGCGCGATCGCCCGCCGGCGGTCCTCGTCGGGGTCCGGGCTGCGGACCGCGGAGCCGGCGAGCGGATTGGCGATCACCCGGAGCCCGGAGCGGGACAGGAGCAGCTCCGGGCTCGCGCCGAGGAGCGTCCGCGCGCGCGAGGTCGGGACGCCGCGCTCGGAGCTGGACAGCCCCGCGGTCGGATCCGAGAGGTTGGCCGCGAAGGTGTAGCCGCTCCGGTTCTGCTGCGAGAGGCGCTGGAGGACGAGGCGGAGATCGACCGGCTCTCGCAGGACCATCTCCAGCATCCTGGACAGGACCACCTTGCTCAGCGCCCCGGACCGCATCAGGCCCACCGCCGTCTCGACGCCGCGCACGTAGTCGCGGGGCTCGGGGATCTGGCGCAGCTCCTGGATGGTGATCGGCAGCTGCGACCGCGGCGACTCCGACGTGGGGTTGAGCGGGCCCGCGCTCTGGATCGCCCTCGGCACGATGAGGTGCGCCGGCGACGTGCTGTTGAACGGCACCGCGCCGACCACCACGGGGAAGCTCTGGCCGGCGCCGGCCCTCGACGCCGCCGCGAGCACCCTCGTGACGCGGTCCGCGAGGCGGTCGCCCTGATCCGCGCCGTTCGGCTCGAGGATCATGTCGTGTACGCCCTGCGCGAGGAGGGTGCGTGTCGGCGACGCGAAGAAGAACGCCGACTCAGGGGTGTATTGCTTCAACAGCTGCCCTGCGTTGACCGCGGGCAGCGCGACAGAGGCCGGTATCGAGATGGAACTCGTCACATTCAGCTCCGATGGGCGTCGAGAGCCACGTGGGCTCAGGTCATCGGGCGCTGGACGTCAGGTCTCGGGCCGCTCGTTTCCGATAACTGATAAAGAAAATCAGTTTCAAGTGACTCATGACACGTGCGTGCAAGACTGTCAAGGGACTCCCGGTTCTGTCTCGGGTGTGCGTCGCCGGTGGGCCCGTGGGCGGGGCGCTCTGGACCTTCGCTTCTGCGTTGACATCCTGCGTGACGGGTGCGACGAGTCGCCCCGCCATCGGTGCTCGTCCGGCCATCGCCTGGCGAGCTGAAAAGGGAACCCGGTGAGAATCCGGGACTGCCCCCGCAGCGGTGAACGGGAACGACCATCACCAAGAAGCACTGGGCATGCACCCGAGCAGCCTGGGAAGCGGTGATGTGTAGGAGAGCGACCGGCGACGGCCGCAGCGCCCGTGAGTCCGAAGACCTGCCGAGGTGCGCGCGCCGGTTCGCTGGCGCGCGCTGACCTGAGCCTTCGAGGGGAAGGCGCCCAGGCTCTCGACCACCTCGCTCGCGCGCGGTGCCGTGGCCCGTCACGCAGCCCCTCGCTTCGGCTCTCGGCTCACCCGGAGCAGCGCTGGGTCGACGCGGGCAGGCGGCGCGTGAATGGTTGATTCTTCTGATCGTCGGTCGCGTCGGCGCCGGAGCGCCGGCGCGGCGTGCTGGCTCGCGCTCGCCGCCTGCGGCGCCGTGGCGGCCCTGCCGGCCGCCCGCGCCGACGAGCCGCGCAGGCCGGAGGCCGAGCAGGAGGGCGGTCGCGCCGCCGCCCCGCCGGGGACGGCCCCGCTGGAGGTGCGCGTCGAGGGGGATCGCATGCGCGCGCCTGCGCCGCCCAAGGACAGGTCCGTCGCGGGGTCGGTGCTGGGCCGCGAGCGCCTCACCGGCGCGGGGCTCGGGGCGGCGGACGTGCTCCGCACGCAGCCGGGCGTCCTCATCGTCGAGTCGGGCGGCTTCGGCGGGCCGGCGACCGCGGCCCTCCGGGGAGCGACAGCAACGCAGACGCCGGTGTACCTCGCCGGCGTCCGCCTGAACGACGACGTCGTGGGCACGGCGGATCTCTCCCTCGTGCCCCTCTGGCTCATCGAGCGCGTCGAGATCTACCGTGGCCACGCGCCCATCGAGGCGGACCGCCTCGGCCCCGGCGGCGCGATCTTCTTCGAGCCGCGGCGGCCTTCCCGGACGACCGCCGGCGTCGGCGTCATGGCGGGCTCGCTCGGCGCGCGGCGCGGGTGGGCGTTTGCCGGCGCCAGCGCGGGCCCGGTGAGCTCGATCGTCGGGGTGAGCGCCGAGGCCGCGGAGAACCGCTACGCCTTCGTCGACGATCGCGGGACGCTCTTCGACGAGAGCGACGACACCGTGGAGCGCCGGCAGAACGCCGACGTGCGCACGATCGACGCCTGGGCGCTCGCGCGCGTCGAGCTCGGGGGCGGCGCGATCGTCGACGTGATCGCGAACGGCACCGATCGCGAGCAGGGCGTGCCGAGGCTCGCGCTCCTGCCGTCCCGGGAGGCGCGGGGGGAGTCGCGGCGCGCGCTGACGTCCGTCGCGGCGCGGGTGCCGTTCGGCGGAGAGGCGCAGCACACGCTCGAGGCGCGCACCTCGTTCATCGAGGCGCGGTCGGAGGTCCACGACCCGCTCTTCGAGCTCGCCCTGCTCACGCCGGAGCTCCGGCTCGCCGGCCGCCGCCTGGAGCAGACGCTCGGGGCGACGCTCTCCTTCGCCGACCGGCTCCGGGTGCGGCCCGTGCTCTCGGTCGCGCGCGAGGGCATCTCGCGCGCGCCGGACGACGTCCCGCTCGCGCGGGCGCGGCGCTCGTTCGCGCGCGGCGCCGTCAGCGCGGAGGCGCGCCTCGGCGAGGGGCTCGCGCTGCACGCCCTCGCGAGCGGGGAGTGCCACGCCACCGGCGCGGACCGGGAGCGCCCTTGCGACGTGCTCGTCCCGACCGGGCGGGTCGGCGTGGAGGTGGGGAGCGACCGGCTCCGGCTCCTCGCGACCGTGGGCCGCTACGTCCGCGTCCCGACGCTCGGCGAGGTGTACGGCGTCTCCGGCGTCGTCCACGGCAACGCGGCGCTCGAGCCGGAGTCGGGCGCCACGATCGAGGCCGGGATCCGGGCGCAGACGGGGCGCGGCGCCGTGCTGCGCGGCGCCTTCGTCGACGTGTTCGCGTTCGGGAGCGCGGTCTCCGGGCTCGTCGCGTACGAGAAGTCCGGCCAGGGCTACGTGAACCCGTACAACGTCGGCCGCGCCCGCGTCGTGGGCGCGGAGCTCCTGGCCGGGGTCGAGGTGACCCGGTTCCTCCGCGCCGAGATCGCGGCGACGCTGCTCGATCCGCGGGACACGACGCCGGGGCGGACGACCAGGAACGACCTCCTCCCGTTCCGCTCGCGCCTCGTCGTCGCGCCGCGCCTGCACGCCGAGTGGAAGCGCCCGGGCGGCGCCGTGTTCTCGGGCGCGTCGGGCGAGCTCCGGGCCGTGTACCAGTCGAGCCGGTACGCCGATCCCGCCGGGCTCGGCGTGATCGCGGAGCAAGCGACCCTCGACCTCGACGCGGAGGCGAGGTGGCTCGACGGGCACCTCACGGCGAGAGGTCGCGTCGCGGACCTCCTGGACGCGCGGCGTACGGATGTCGTCGGGTTTCCGCTCCCGGGACGGAGCGTGTTTTTCACACTGGAGTCAACATGGTGAAGATCAGTCTGTTTGCGATCGCGATCTCGGTTCCGCTCCTCGGGTGCAACGTGGATTCGCCGCCGCCGTCGACGGGCGGCGTCCACGGCGGCGGCGACGGCGACGCGTGCGAGCGCGGCGTCGTCATCGTGACGAGCGACTACCAGTCGACGAACATCGCTGTGTCGGCGCTCGACGGGACCACCCTGTCGCCCTCCTTCGTGTCGAGCGGCGCGGCGAAGCCGGGGCTCAGCCTCGCGCTGTCCGGCGACGTCGACGTCCCGACGGCGGCGCCGCCGTCCGGCCGCGTGGTCCTGCTCGATCGGTTCGGCACGAACGTGATCACCTGGATGGATCTCGAGACCGCCGAGGCCCTGGCGCAGCTCCCGGTCGGGCAGGGGTTCGAGTCGAACCCTCAGGACTACATCGAGGTGGGCGCGGACCGCGCGCTCGTGTCGCGCTACGGGAGCAACCCGAGCCCGGGCGTGGAGCCGTTCGACGAGGGCGGCGATCTCCTGATCCTCGACACGAAGGAGTACTCCGTCGCGGGGCGCATCGCCCTGCCGGAGGAAGAAGGGCTCCTGCCGCGCCCGTCGGGGATGGCGCGCCTCGGCGACGAGGTGGTCGTGGCCCTCGGCCGGCTCGCCGCGGACCTCTCGACCACGGGTGAAGGGCGCTTCGTCGGCGTCTCGCCGGAGCAGGGCGCCGTCACATGGACGGTCGACGTGCAGGGGCTCTACGGCTGCGGGCGTCTCGCCGTGTCGCCCTCGGGAGAGCGGCTGGCGGTCGCCTGCTCGAGCCGCTTCGACGCCGAGACGATGGAGTACGATCCGGCGACGAGCGACATCGTGATCTACGACGCTCGCACCTCGCCCCCGGAGGAGATCGAGCGGCTCGGCGTGGCGAAGGCGCTCGGCGCCGCGGTCCAGCCGACGCTCACGTTCGCCTCCGAGGACGTCCTCCTCGGGACGGCCTACGCGGGCAGCGCGTCCGCCGGGGACCGCGCCTTCTCCGTGAGCATCGCCACGGGCGAGGTCACGACGCTCGCCCAGGCGACCCAGTCCTACGCCTTCGGCGGCGTCCACTGCTCGCCCGGCTGCGGCGACGTCTGCCTGCTGAGCGACGCGGAGAGGAGCAAGCTCCGGCGCTGGAAGGTGGCGGCGAACGGCGCGCTCGAGCCGCTGGAGGACGCGACCGTCGACACCGAGATCGGGCTCCCGCCGCGAGGGATCGGCGGGCTCTGATCGGCCCCGCGGGCGGTGCGGTGGGCCGGTCGAGCGAGATGTCGTGGTGAGCTCGTTTGCATGAACGCGCGGCCGACGCTGGCGGTGCGCGCCGTCGCGGGCCACAACCCGGGCCTATGCCGCTCAGCGAAGCGCGTCCGGCCGATCCGCTCGACGACCTCGTCGCGCTCCTGCGCGGCAAGCGGATCGTGGCGCTGACGGGCGCGGGGTGCAGCACCGAGTCCGGCATCCCCGATTATCGAGGCCCCGAGACGCGGCGCCGCGCGCGGAACCCGATCCAGGGGCGGGAGTTCTCCTGCTCGGCCGAGATCCGGCAGCGCTACTGGGCGCGCGCCGTGATCGGCTGGGAGCGGTTCTCCAGGGCCGAGCCCAACCCCGCCCACCGCGCCCTCGCGCGGATCGAGCAGGCGGGGCAGCTCGAGGGCCTCATCACGCAGAACGTCGACGGCCTCCACCAGGCCGCGGGCAGCCGCCGCGTCATCGAGCTGCACGGGACGCTCGCCGAGGTCGCCTGCCTCGCGTGCGGCGCGATGGAGCGGCGCGCCGCCCTCCAGGAGCGGCTCCTCGCGCAGAACCCCGGCTGGCTGCGCCTCGCGGCCGACCTCGCCCCCGACGGCGACGCCGACCTGCCCGCCGAGCGCGTGGCGGGCTTCCGTGCGCCGCCGTGCCTCCGCTGCGATGGGCCGCTCAAGCCGCGCGTCGTCTTCTTCGGCGAGAACGTGGCCCGGCCGATCGTCGATGCGGCGTTCGCGCTGGTGGACGCCGCGGACGCGCTGCTCGTCGTCGGCTCGTCGCTGGCGGTCTTCTCGGGCTACCGCTTCGTGCTGCGCGCCGCGCAGCGAGGCACCCCGATCGCCATGATCAACCTCGGCTCCGCGCGCGGCGAGGAGCTCGGCGCGCTGAAGATCGAGGCCCGCGCCGGCGAGGTGCTGCCGCGCCTCGCCGAGGCGCTCGGCGCCGGCGCGACCGCGGCGCCCCGCTGAGGCGTCGAGGCGCCGAGCGCCGGCGCGCGCGCGGCGCCGGCGTCACCCGCGCCGGTACATCACGTCGCTGCGGAGGACGTACTTGCTCCCCCGTGTCACGGCGGCGCCGCGGTGGAGCCGGCGGTGCTCGAACAGGAGCGCCATCCCGCGCCGCGGGGCGATGCTCCGGCCGCCCCAGAAATCGGTCGTGCCGCCCTCGAAGTCGTCGTTCAGGTAGATCATCGCGGTGAACAGGCTCCGCTCGCCGTCGGATCGCACGAACGACCCGTCGCCGTGCCAGTTGAAATATTCGCCCTTGGTATACCGATAGTAGCGGAAGCGCTCGTTCAGCCCGACGGCGCGGTGGAGGCCGAAGCTCGGCGGCATCCACCGCGCGAGCCGCTCCCAGAGGCTCGCGGCGAGGTCCGGATCGTCGAGGATGACGCGGCCGTTGTTGCGCACCTCGAGGTTGATGACCTCGGTGCCTCCGATCGGCGCCTGCTCGAAGCCTCGCGCCTCGGCGAGCGCGATGAAGCCCTCGCACTCCTCGGGCGACAGGACGTTCGTCACCGTGAAGATGCGGAGATCGTCGGTGGGGTCGGTGCACTGGGCGGTGCGTTCGGCGTGCGGGGTGCTCATGCGGGAAGCGTGGGTCCGGGCGGACCGGATCCGGAAGGGCGGGACCCGGGCAGGACCGGGCAGGACCGGGCAGCGCGGTGGACAGGAGAGCGCCGCATCGCCGATGATCGAGCGCTCGCACCGATGGCACGGGTCTCCAGGGCGGGCCGCGGCGCGGAGCCCGCGGTCCGCTTCAACCACACGCTCCTCCAGCGGGCGCGGCTCGATCTCGACCTGACGCAGGAGCAGGTCGCCGCGTCGATCGGCGTCGACGTGCGGACCTACCGCCGCTACGAGTCGGGCGCCGTCAACGATCCGCGGCTCGGCTTCTCGGTCCGGAGCCCGTCCCGGCGGCGCATCCTCGAGCGGCTCGGCGCCGAGCTCGGCCTCGCCGAGGCGGAGCTGCTCGTCGTCGAGGCCGAGGCCGAGGCCGCGCCGGCGGCGGATCCCGTCGCAGAGCGAGCGGGTGCGGCGAGCCAGGCCGCGGAGACGCCCGCCGGGGCGTGGCGCCCGCTGCACGCGCACACGCTCCAGCGAGCGCGGCACTTCGTCGGGCGCGCCGAGATCGTCGATCGGCTCGCCGCGTGGGCCGACGGTTCGCCGCCGTCCCCCCGGGTGATCGCGCTCCTCGGCGTGGGCGGCGCGGGCAAGACCGCGATCGCCGAGCGCTTCCTCCAGGGGCTCGGCGACGCCCCGCGGCCCGGCGGGGTGCTCGTCTGGAGCTTCTACGACGACCCCAGGACCGAGGCGTTCCTCGACCAGGCGGCGGCCTACTTCGCGGCGGGCGCGGGCGCCCCGGGCCCTGCGGCGCCGTCGCAGCAGGCCGCGCCCGGAGAGCAGCTCGCGCGGCTGAAGGAGGCGCTGGGGCAGGGGCCGCCGCACCTGCTCGTGCTCGACGGGCTCGAGACCGTGCAGGCCGAGGGGGGCGCAGGGCGCGCGCACGGCGAGCTCCACGACGCGCTCCTCCGGCGGCTGCTCTGCGCGATCGCGTCCGGGCTCGGCGGCGCGCGGGCGCTCGTCACGTCGCGCTTCGAGCTCGCGGATCTGTCCGCCTGGGCCGAGGGCGGGCTCGCGGCGATCCGGCCGGAGCCGCTCTGCGAGGGCGACGCCGCGTCGCTCCTGCGCCGCTGGGGCATCCGCGGCGACGACGGCGCCCTCGGCGCGCTGTTCGAGACGACGGGCGGCCACGCGCTGTCGGTCGCCGTCCTCGGCTCCTACGTGGGCGCGTTCCTCGGCGGCGACGCGGGCCGCCTCTCCGCGGCGCGAGCGGCGCACCTCGCCGAGGCCGAGCACGACGACGTCCTCGCCCGCCGCCTGAGCGCGGTGCTGTCGGCGTACGCGCGCGCGCTGCCGCCGGGCGAGCGGGACCTGCTCGCGCGCCTCTCGGTGTTCCCCGGCGGCGCGGGCGAGGGCGCGCTGCTCCAGCTGATCCGGGCCGGCGGCGAGATCGCGGGCGCCATGGCGGGGTGGGGCGCCGCGGAGCTCGCGCGCGGGCTCGCCCGGCTGGAGCGGCTGGGGCTCGTGTTCGCGGCGCGCCCGGGCGAGCGCTGCTACTCGACGCACCCCTTCGTGCGGCAGCACTTCAAGTCGCTGCTCTGCGTGCCGCCGGAGCGCGTCCACGCCGCGGGGAGCGCCGCGCCGCCGCCGCGCCTCGACGAGGCGCCGCGCCGGGCGCCGCGGGAGCGCGAGGCGGTCGACGCGTACGAGGCCATCCTCACCGAGCTGCTCGGCGCCGGGCGGGCGGGCGAGGCGTACGACATCTACGCGCTCGCCCTCGGCGGCTTCGCGCACCTCGGGCTCAAGCTCGGCGACATGGCCCGCGGCGCCCGCATCCTGCGCGCGTTCGCCGGCGGCGACGACCCCCGCGGCATGCCGGCCTCGCTGCCCGCGCGGGTGCGCGCGTCGCTCGCGTACGACGCGGGGCTCTACGCCGGCGCGCTCGGCGACCTCGCGTTCGCCTGCGCCTGCTACGAGGCGCACAACGAGATCGCCGGGGCGCTCGCCGACCCGGCCCCGATCGCGACCGGCCTGCGCACGCTGGCGTACACGGAGCGGCTGCGGGGCGACCTGACCGGCGCGCGCCGCCTGCTCGAGCGGTCGGCGGAGATCGCCGGCGGCGCCGCGGGGAGCGCCCGTCGCGCCGCGGCCCACGTGGACCAAGTCCACGCCGTGCGCGCGCTGGCGCTCCTGGCCGCGGTGCTGCACGACCTCGGCGAGGTCGACGCGGCGGGCGAGCGCTTCGCGCGCCTGCGGGCGCTGGGCGACGCGCCGGTGGCGCGCCGCGCGCTCTGGGAGGCGGAGCACGCGCTCGCGCTCGGGCGCCGCGACGAGGCGCGCGAGGCCACGGAGCGGAACATCGCCGAGTGCAGGCGGCGGGGCTGGGAGGGGCACGTCGCGCACGGCCACACGCTGCTCGGCCTCGCGCTGCTCGAGCGTGGCGACGGCGACGGCGACGACGGCGATGTCGCGTCGGCCGGCGACGTCGCGTCGGCCGAGGCGCACCTCGTCGAGGCGCGCCGCTGGGCTGCCGCGACGGGCGAGGTGGAGGTCGCGCTGCGGTGCCACGAGCTCGCGGCGCGGATCGCGCTCGCCGCTGGCCGGCTCGACGACGGCGCGCGGCAGGCGCTGGAGGGGCTGCACGTCGCGGAGGCGTGCGGGTTCGGCCCGTTCCGCGCCCGGCTCGCGGTCGTCGCCGCGCGGTGCGCGCTGGCCCGCGGCGCGGGGGCGGCGGCGTCCGCGACGGCGCTCGCCGACTCGGCGGTCGCGTGGGCGGGCGAGGACGCGTGGGCGAGGGCGGACGCGCTGCACTGGGCGGGCGTGGCGCGCGCGGCGGCGGCGCGCGGCGAGGAGCGCGCGCGAGGGCGGGAGCTGCTCGCCGAGGCGGCGGCGCTGCGGGCGCGCCTGCGCCACCCCGGGGCCGGAGCGTCGCGGGAGGCGCTCGCGCGGCTAGGCGGATGAGGGCGTGGCCCGCTGCGCGCGCGCCGGCGACGAACGGAGCGCCGCGGGCGGACATTCCGCTGCTCGCCGTCGGGATCGTGCCCGCGAAGGGGATTTCCGGGCTCCGCGTTACGAGCGCGGGATAACGTGGCGTGCCGTGCATCGCGGGTCCCATGCGAGCGGCCGCGCCGTTGTGCTGTTTTCCTTGCCAGGAGCGATGATGTTCCACCGACGTCCCAAGCTGACGATCTCTTTCGTGCTCGCCCTCTCCACGGCGCTGGGAGCACCGGGCTCCGCGAACGCCGAGCCAGTGATCATCGAAGGAGGTCCTGTAGCGCCGCTCCCCGCCGAGGGAGGAACGGGCCTGTGCGGCGCGCAAAGGTCATCGTCCGAGCCAGATGTCGACTTCTGGGTTCCGGCGAGCGACAGGGCGGGCTTCATCGAGAAGATGAACACGTTCTTCGACGCGGGGCAGGAAGAACTCGTGAGCTCCGTGGTGCGCACACCGCTCGATCTCTCGAACAGGTACGACGCCGGGAGCGAGGCGAGCTTCGGCGACTTTCTGGACGCTGTCTCCGACTGCCCGGCAGGAGGGTGCGACTTCGTCGCGAACGAGCCCGACGTGGCGTTCGGCATGCGCCTGCGCGGCTACCTGGCCGTGCCGCCCGACTACGTCGAGCAGCCGGTCCACTTTGGCATTTACGCCGACGACGCCGTGGCCCTCGTGATCTACGACTCGGCGCAGGCCGCCTATCCGGTGCTGGTGCAGCCACCCGCGCTCGGCGCACCCAGCTGGCGAATGACGAATACCGTCACGTTCGCCGAGGAGGGCCTGTACCCCGTCGAGATCCTCTATGCCGCGATCGCCGAGCATTCAGAGCTCGAGGTGTCGCTTCTGGTAGGCGAGTTCGAGGATTTTCAGCTCAAGGCCGGCGAGGCCGGCAGCACGAACCTCGCCGCGTCCAGCTTCACGCTCCTCGAGCCGGCGGCGTTCCATCGGAGCGTGGCGGGCGACGCCTCCGCGTCGGACGAGGACGCCTGTGCGCAGTGCGGCCGCGAGTTCAGCGGCCAGAGCGGAAACACCGGCTGCGAGGCGGGCTCCTACTGCAACGACGCCGCGCTGTGCGCGCCGTGCGTCGTCGACGCCTTCTGCGGGCCTTCGTGCAACCCGTGCAGCGCGGCGGCGCCGCGCTGCGCCCTCGTGGAGGGGACGCCGGCGTGTGTCGTGTGCGTGAGCGATGCGGACTGCGATGACGGCGAGGTCTGCGACCTCGAGGCGCACGCCTGCGTGGCGCCGCCCGGCCCCGACGCGGGCGCCGGCGGGACCGGCGCGGGTGGGGGCGGCGCGGGTGGCGGGGGCGGCGCGGCGTCCGAGCCAGACGCGGAGGACGACGACGGCGGCTGCGGGTGCCGGGTCGGCGGCGAGGGGCGGCAGGGCGGCGGGCTCGCCTTCGCGCTCGCGGGGCTCGGGCTCGCGCTCGCGGGCGCTCGTCGCCGGACGCGCGCGGCCTCGCGGTGAGCGGGTCCACGGAGCGCGGATCGCGCTGAGCTCCCGCGGCGCGGCGTCGCCGCGCGTCAGACGGCTGCCGGGCCGCGCCTCGGCAGCCGCTGCAGGATGTCCGTCGTCTCGGCGCTCCGCTTGAGCCCGGCGAGGCGCTGCTCGATGTCGCGCTTCAGCACGGCCGCCATCACCGGCTCCAGCACCGGGGCGAGGGCCTGCGGGCGCGCGGTGAAGTTGTAGCGGAACGTGACGCGGGTCCGCCGCGGCGACAGCGCCTTGAAGAGCCACGCGCCCGAGAACTGGCGGAAGATCCGCGGCCCCTCGACCATGGTGATGGCCACCTGCTCCGGCGGGTTCAGGGTGATGTAACGGGCCTCCATGGACAGCCCGTTCTTCGCCCGCACCCACACCCGCACGCCGACCGCGGGCTCGGCCGCGCCGTCGCGGTAGCGCATCTCGCGGAGGAACGGGTCCCACTCGAGCCGGAGAGCGTAGTCCTGGGACAGCGCGAAGAGCTCGTCCGAGGCGGCGTCGATCTCGGCGGTGCTCTGGATCGTGGGCATGGCGCCGAGGATAGGGTCGCGACGCGCTGACGTGGCATACTGCCGGACCATGAACGAGCCGGCGCGCAGGATCGTCTGGACATACGCCGAGTATCTCGATCAGGAGCGGGCGAGCCCGACGAGGCACGAGTTCTTGAACGGCGAGATCTTCGCGATGGCTGGCGGGACGCCGGAGCACGCGCGCCTGTGCCTGAGCGTCGGCGCCGAGCTCCGGGCGCAGCTCCGCGGGCGGCCCTGCGCGGTCTACTCCGCCGATCTGCGCGTCCGCGTGCAGGCGACCGGGCTCGCCACGTACCCTGACGTCAGCGTCGTCTGCGGGAGGCTCGAGCGTGATCTCGAGGACAAGGACGCAGCGCTCAACCCGATCGTCCTGGTCGAGGTCCTCTCCGAGAGCTCGGAGGCCTACGACCGTGGGCAGAAGTTCGCGCACTACCGGCGGATCCCCTCGCTCCGGGAGTACGTGCTCGTCTCGCAGCACGAGCAGCGCATCGAGGTGTTTCACCGCAACGAGGACGACTCGTGGACGCTCCGGGAGGCCCGCGCCGGACAGGGCGCGCACCTGGAGGTGATCGGGTGCGCGCTGTCGGTCGACGAGATTTACCGAGACCCGTTCTCCCAGGTCGCGACGGCGGCAGAGGGGTGACTCCGTTGTCGCGGTGATGAGCTCCCAGCCATCTGCCGGAGGATGGCGGAGGGCGCGCCAGCGGAGGCGACATGGCCGCTTCCACCGCAGCAGCGTCGTACCGAGCGACGCTACGCATGTCCGATCGTAGGCCGCAGGGCCTGCCGCGTGACACGACGTGTGTCCCGTCGTTTACAGATCGGCCTGCGAAATGACACGACGTGTGTCCAACCGTTTACAGATCGGCCTGCGAAATGACACTATGTGACACTATCCACACCCGCCCCGGGTCCGCGGCCACGGGGTGCGCCTCCCCCCGCAGGCACATCCCCCTCGCGTCGAGATCCTGCGCCCCTCCGAGCACACATCCGACGGAGGTGTGACCTACCGTCGCGCTCGCCTGGACGTAGGTTCCCAAGATGGCCAAAGCCAAGACCCAACAAGCACACACCGGGAAGGCGCCCACGGCGACTCCCACGGCAAAAACAACCTACCTCGCCTGCTACGAGCGCTTTGCCCCGCAGGCCGCGGCGCTCCCGGACCGCGACGTCGAGGTCTGTCGGGCGGATGTGCGGATCGCCTTCGCCAACGTGAAGCGCGGCGTCCAGGCCGCCTGCGCGGATCCAGCCCAGATCCGGAAGGCGCTGCCCGCGCTGCCGCTCGACGACGTGCTCGCGCTTCCGGACCTCGGCCGGGCCCTGGTCTTCGCCGCCACGCGCGTCACGGCGAAGCCGGCCAGCTCCGGTGAGATCGAGGCCAAGCTGAAGGTCGTGATCGAGCTGCGCGAGCCGATGCTCACGCTCGCCGAGACCCTGGCCAAGCGGGGGCTCCTGCCGAAGGACGTCGTGGCCGAGATCCGGGCCGGCAGCGGCAAGTACGACCTCGCCAGCGACGGGATGGCGCTGGCCCACCTCTACGAGGAGCACGCGGTCGCGCTCCGAGGAAAGCACCCGTTCAGCCAGGAGGAGTTCGAGCAGCTGCGGGAAGCGAGCGAGTGGCTGCTCGACACCCTCACCCCCGAGGGGGCCCGCCGGCCCGCGGCAAAGCAGCGCGGCGAGGCCGAGGCGATGCGCGACCGGCTCTGGACCCTCCTGGTCCGTCGCTACGCCGACCTCCGGAAGATCGCCTATTATTTCCACGGCGACGCGTTCGAGGACGTGGCCCCGAAGCTCCTGTCGCGGCTGTCGAGCACCGCTGTCGGCGACGTGAGCGAAGAGGTCGAGGCAGAAGCGGGCGGCGGCGAGGACGCGGGCGAGGGCGGTAGCCACGGCGCCGTCTCGCAACCCGCCGTCGCGGCGTCGCCGTGAACGGCGCGCAGCCTACCGCGCCGCGCGCGGCCGAAAGCGCGCGTGCGGCGCGGCACGGAACACCAACCAGATCCTGACAGCCCGCCTCACGAACGGGCGTTGACGAGCTCGTCGATACCGCACCGCCCTGTGCGAGTGACGGCCCGGGGGCGCTCGCGCGCTCCGAGCGGCGGCGAGCCGGCGGGCGCGTCGATGCCATCCGCGCCGTCCGCTCGCCCGGCGCTCGCCCTCCTGCGCATCGTCGCTCGCGGCACGCGGCTTGCGACGCACGCGGGGTGGGGGACGCGGCCGCCGCTCATGGCGGGATCGCGCCACCCTGGAGCAGGGCAATGGATGGCGCAGCCAGGGATATCTTCGTCATCAGCGATCTGCACATCGGTGACGGCGGCGCGCGCGACAACTTCGAGGCAGGCAGGAAGACGTCGCAGCTGCGTGCATTCCTCGACCACGTGGGCAGCGAGGGGGGCGAGCTCTTCATCCTCGGCGACCTCTTCGAGCTCTGGCAGATGAACCTCAGCCTCCTGTTCGTGAAGCGGCGGGCGCTCCTCGACCAGCTCGCCGCGCTGAGGCTCGTCTACGTGCCCGGCAACCACGACGTCGACCTCGTGCACTTCATCGAGACCGACCTCCTCAATCACCCCTTCTTCGCGTGCATGCGCGCGCCGTTCACCCGGGTGCTCGGCGGCAAGCGGTTCCGCTTCTGCCACGGGCACGAGACCGATCCGTTCAACGCCGGGGACGAACCCGGCTTCGGCCGCATGTTCTCCATCCTCGCCGGCGTCGCCGAGGACGAGAACGGCTCTCCTCACCTCAAGGGCGGCGAGAGCGTGGAGGACGTCCTCGAGAAATTCGGCGACTCGATACTGACGATCTGGAAACGCACCGTGGCGACGATGAGCCAGCGCGCGACGGAGAGGGACCCGTCCCCCAGCGGGGCATTGACGCCGGCGCAGAACCCGGACCGGCTCGGCGAGCACGTGGTCGGGGTCCGCGCGGAGCTCGACACGGGCGCATACGACGTGGCCGTCCTCGGGCACACCCACAAGGCAGGATCCATCGGTGACTGGTACTTCAACAGCGGTTCATGGGCCGGGCCTCTCAACTCGTTCCTTCGCATCTCACCGGACGGACATGTCCGCTATCTGGAGTGGAAAGGCGGTCGCGCCGTCGAGCGCGGGATGCCCCTCGTGCTCCCGGATGCGAAGCCCGATCGCGCACGCTCGGCGACGAAGAGCCCGGTCGCCGCGGCCCTCTCCGCCGCGAGGACGATCTTCCCGAAGCCGACACGTCCGGAGCGCTCCCGATGGATCCTCATCGCGCAAGGCGCCCTCGCGCTCTCCGTGGGCGCCGGCGCGCTGACGATCTCCGTCGGTCAGGGGTCCTCCGCGGGGTGGCGCCTGCTCGTCTCGGCCTTCGCTGCCTACGCGCTCGTCGATGGCGCCCTGTCGCTCGTCGGCGCGCTGCGGGAGCCGCCGATCCGACGCCTCCTCTCCCGCGTGCGCGGCGTGGTGAGCCTCCTCCTCGGCCTCGTCGTGCTCCGTCACGGTCACGTGGTCGAGATGTTCGTGGTCCTCGTGGGGTTCTTTGCGTTCATCTCCGGCGCGCTGCGCGTCGCGGCGTCGATCGTGCTCAAGGGAATGGTGGAGTCGAGGTGGCTCTTCATCGTGGGCGCTGGCTCGACGCTCGCCGGCCTCGTCCTGCTGCTCTTGCCCGCGTCGGCGGTGCCGCTCAAGTTCGTGCTGTCCGGCTATCTCTGTTACTACGGGGCAGGGGAGCTCCTGGCCGGCGTCTTCGGGCAGCGGCTGCCCAGGGCGGCGGGCGTCCGTCCGTCCGCATGAGGCCGCTCCCGCGCCGCTGGACAACGCTCCTTGCCTAACCCGCGCGTAGAATCACCCCCTCTCCGGGCGTCCTTGATCTACGCTCCTGCGCGTCTGGCAGTCCGGCGGCCGATCGCGCGGGGAGGCGTTCTCGCGGCGCGACCAGGGTGCCGGGCGCTCTCGCGGCGCGGCCTCCGCGCTCTCGTGGGCCTCCCGGCCGTCTCGCGCGCCTCGCAGGGCAAGGGCCCCTCGGAGCTCCAGCCATGAAGATCCCCGTCTCGATCCCGCCGTCCCGCCGCGCCCCGCTCGCCGCCCTCGCCGGGCTCGCCGCCCTCGCCGCGGGCGCAGCCTGCTCGGCTCCGCACCTCCCTCCGCCGGCCGAGCCGCCGCCGGCCGCGCCACCTGCGCCCACGCCCACCCAGGCCGCGCCCCAGGCCCCGCGCTTCGATCGGATCCCCCGGCTCGAGCTCAACCGCATCGCCGTGGAGCTCGATCTCCCGCTGTTCTGGATCGCCGACCACAACGGCTCGGGCGCCGTCGACCCCGACGAGGTCTCCGCCCTCTGGTATCACACCCCGGCGCCGGCCTGGGTCGCCACCGGGGCCTTCACCCCGGCGTTCACGTCGGCGTATGCCGCGATGACCAGGGTCAAGGCCGAGGGCCACCTGCGCGCTGGCCTCGACGAGGCCGAGGTGCGCCGCCGCGATGCCGTCCTCGCGGAGCTCGCGGCCGGCCGCCCCTCGCTCCTCCGGTCCGACTTCCGCGGCGCGCCCGCCGAGGATCGCGCCATCGTCGGCCACCTGCTCAGGGTGGCCGAGCTCATCGAGCAGATCCACGCGAAGCAGCTCGGCTCCGCCGGCATGGCCGACGAGATCCCGGCCGACGACCCCGCCAGCCGGGCGCTGTTCTGGCGCAACCAGGGGCCCTGGTGCCAGCAACCCAGGACGCGCGACGATCCGAACTGCAGCGCGCTGCCGAGCAGGCCGCCCCGCGTCACCGGCGTCTATCCGGCGCGCCTCCAGCAGGACAAGAAGTTCTGCGCCGCGCTCGAGGCGCGCCCGGATCAGAAGGCGCTCCTCTCTCCCTTCACCGTCGTGGTCGAGGAGCGCGGCGCCCTCAAGGCCGTGCCTTACAGCGAGGCCTACAAGCCCGAGATGGAGGCGGTGAGCCGGGAGCTCAAGGCGGCGGCCGAGGCGGTCCAGAGCCCGAGCGAGGCCGCCTTCAAGGCCTACCTGCTCGCGGCGTCGCAGGCGTTCCTCGACAACCGCTGGGAGGCCGCGGACGAGCCCTGGGCGAAGATGAACGCCGAGAACTCGGCGTGGTACCTGCGCGTGGGGCCGGACGAGACCTACTGGGAGCCGTGCAGCCGCAAGGCGGGCTTTCACGTGAGCTTCGCGCGGATCAACCAGGAGTCGCTGACCTGGCAGAAGAAGCTCGATCCGGTGAAGTCCGACATGGAGACGGCGTTCGCGGGCCTCGCGGGCGCGCCGTACAGGGCGCGCAGGGTCGCTTTCCACCTGCCCGATTTCATCGACGTCCTCTTGAACGCCGGCGAGTCGCGCGCCGCGACCGGCGGGACGTCAGGGCAGAGCCTGCCGAACTGGGGGCCGGTCGCGACCGAAGGCCGCGGCCGCACCGTGGTCATGGTGAACCTCCTGCAGGACGACGACAGCCGCGCCGCGCTCCGGGAGGTCGCCGCGTCGCTCCTCTGCAAGACCACGATGGAGAGCGTGTCCCTCGAGCGCCCCGTGGCCGCGCTCGGGACGGTGCTGCACGAGGCGGCCCACAACCTGGGCCCGGCGCAGGGCTACAAGGTGCAGGGCAAGACCGACGACGAGATCTTCGGCGGGCCGCTCGCCGTGATGCTCGAGGAGCTCAAGGCCCAGACCGGCGCGCTCTTCTTCACCGGCTGGCTCGCGCAGAAGGGCGTCCTCGACCCGGCGCTCGCCCGCATGTCCGAGGTGAGGGACGTGATCTGGGCGCTCGGGCAGACGGGGCAGGGCATGTACACCGCGGGCGGCGAGCCGCGGCCGTACGGTCACCTCGCCGCGATCCAGCTCGGCAGCCTGCTCGACGCGGGGGCGATCGGCTTTTACCGCGGCGAGATCGCGGCGAACGGCGCGGACAAGGGGTGCTTCTCGATCCAGTCGGACAAGCTGCCCGCCGCGGCGGAGGCGCTCGCGAGGACGGTGCTCGGGATCAAGGCGCGCGGCGACAAGGCCGGCGCGCTGCGCCTCCGCGAGACGTACGTCGAGAAGGCCGGCGCCTGGAAGGCGCTCCGCGGCGTGATCGAGGAGCGCATGCAGCGCATGCCGCTCGGCAGCGTCGTCTACGCGATCGAGCTGTAGGGTTGCGCCGTGATCCCGGCGCAACCCCGCGAGACCCCCTCGCCCGCGGGCGAAGCGGCGAGCGCGCGCGGCCGGCGCCGCGCCCTCGGCCTGCTCGCCCTCCTCGGCCTGCCGGCGCTCGGCCTCGGAGAGCTCGTGGCGCACGTGTACTTCAGCGAAAGAGCTCCGGATTTCGACGCCTGGCGCGAGGTGGGGGCGCCCCTCGCGGCGATGAAGCGGCCGGGGGATCTCGTGGTCGTCGCGCCCGGGTGGGCCGATCCGGCCGCGCGCCGCGCGCTCGGGGACGAGCTGATGCCTTTGCGCGACGCCGCCCGGCCCGACGAGAGCCGCTACGCGGCCGCGGTCGAGATCAGCGTCCTCGGCCAGCGCGCCGAGGAGCTCGCGGGCTTCCGCGAGGAGGCGCGGCAGGAGCGCGGCCCCTTCGTGCTCCGGCGCCTCGTGAACCCGTCGCCCGTGCGCGTCGCCTACGACTTCGTCGACAACGTCGCGCCGGCGTCGGCCGACGTGCGCGTGACGGATCCTCCGGCCGCGTGCCGCTGGAACCCGCGCGCGCGGATCGCCGCCGGCGGGCTCGGCGGGAACCCGACGTTCCCCGCGGAGCGCTTCGAGTGCCCCGGCGGCCCGTTCTTCAACGTGGGCGTCACGGTGATCGCGGACGAGGAGTTCCGCCCTCGCCGGTGCATCTGGTCGCACCCGCCGAGGGACGGCGAGATCGTCACGCGCTTCCGCGGCGTCCCGCTCGGCTCGGTGATCCGAGGGCACGTGGGTATGTACTGGATCATCGAGCGGGAGCGGCGGGGCGCGCCGGTCACGCTGTCCGTGCGCGTGAACGGCGAGGCCGTGGGCGAGGCGACGCACGCCGACGGCGACGGGTGGGCGGCGTTCGAGTTCCCGCTCGGCGCCCACGCGGGCGCGGCCGAGGCCGAGGTGGAGTTCGCCGTGAGATCCGCCGACTACACCCACCGCCACACCTGCTTCGAGGCGGACACCCGATGAAGCGCCCGGCGCCCCTCGCGCCCGCCGACGGCCTGATCGCGCTCGCGCTCGCGGCGGCGTACGTCGCCCTCCTGCTCGCGACGGCGGGCGATCTCGGCTACGCGCGCGACGAGGGCTTCTACTTCTTCGCCGCGGACCGCTACGGGGCGTGGTTCCAGGCGCTCCTGGATTCGCCGCGCGGGGCGCTCGATCCGCGGAGCATCGACGCCGCCTGGTCGGTGAACCACGAGCACCCCGGCCTCATCAAGTCGCTCTTCGCGCTCTCCAACCTCGTCCTGCAGAAGCGGCTCGGGCTCTTCGCCATGGAGGGCACGAGCTACAGGTTCCCCGCGATGGTCCTGTCGGGCGTGGGCGTGGCGCTCGTGTACCTCTGGGGCACCCAGGCGCGCGATCGGCTCGCCGGCGCGTCCGCGGCCGCGCTCTTCGCGATGCTGCCGCGGTACTTCTACCAGGCGCACCTCGCGTGCTTCGACGCGCCGATCGTGACCGTCTGGGCCCTGTGCGCCTACGCCTACTGGCGCTCGCTGCGCGACGGCGGGGCGCTGTGGCCCGTGCTCACCGGGGTCGCCTTCGGCCTCGCGCTCGACACGAAGCACAACTCCTGGTTCCTGCCGATCGTCTGCGTCTCGCACGCCGTCGGCATGGAGCTCAGGGACCGGATCGCCCTGCGCGCGAGCGCGGCGAGGGCGTCGCCCGCGGCGTCGCCCGCGCGGCCCGGCGGCGCCCGGCGAGCGCTCGCCGCGCTCGCCGCGATGGCGGCGATCGGCCCGCTCGTCTTCTACGCGCTCTGGCCGTGGATCTGGCGCGACACGCTCCCGCGCCTCCGCGAGTACGCGTCGTTTCACCTGAACCACGAGTACTACAACATGGAGTTCCTCGGCCGGAACTACTGGACGCCTCCGATGCCGAGGGCCTACGCGCCCGTGATGACGGCGGCGACGGTCCCCGTCGTGACGCTGGGCCTCTTCGCCGCGGGGCTCTGCGCGGCAGCGCGCGAGCGCCTCCTGTACCCGCTCGCGTGCGCGGCGGCGCGGCTCGCCCCGGAAGGCGGGAGGCTCGCGCTCGCCGCGGAGCGGGCGCTCGCCGCGCGGCTCCGTCCGCCCGCGGACGACCCCGGCGGCACGGCGCTCCTCTGGTTCCTCGCCATCGCCGCTGTGTACGGCGCCTGGCTCTCCCCGAGCACGCCGATCTTCGGCGGCACGAAGCACTGGATGACGGCCTACCCGTTCATCGCCCTGTTCGCCGGCGCCGCGTTCTCCGCCGCCGTGCGGCGCGCGCGCGCCGGTCTACGCGCGCTGCTGCTTTCCCGACGCGCGCGCGGCTCCCGCGCGTGGGCCGGCGCGGACACCGCGCGCGCGGCCGCGCTCGCGCGCGGCCCGCTGGTCCCGGCGCTGCTCGGGGCGGCGGTGGTCGCGGCGCCCATCGCCGAGACGCTGCACGCGCACCCGTGGGCGCTCTCGAGCTACACGCCGCTGGTCGGCGGCGCGCCCGGCGCGGCGAACCTCGGGCTGAACCGCACGTTCTGGGGGTACACCACGGGCGCTGTCGTCGCGTACCTCAACGAGCACGTCCCACCCCGAGGGACGGTGTACATCCACGACACCGCTGGCCCGGCGTGGGAGATGTTGCTGCGCGACGGGCGCCTGCGAGCGGACATCCGCGGCGTGGGGGCGGTCGCGGGCGCGGACTTCGCCCTCTACCACCACGAGAAGCACATGCTGGGGCAGGCGTACCAGGCGTGGGTCGCGTTCGGGACCACGAGCCCGGATCACATCGCCGGACCCGATGGCGTGCCGGTGATCCTGGTCTACCGCAACCGCGCCCGCTGAGCGCGATCAGCGCTTCTTCGCCGCCGCCTTCTTGGCGGGCGCCTTCGCCGCCTTCTTGGCAGGCGCCTTCGCCGCCTTCTTGGCGGGCGCCTTCGCCGCCTTCTTCACGGAGGCCGGCGCCGCGGCCTTCCCGGTCGCCGCCTTCTCCGCCGGCGCGCTCGCCTTCTTGGTCGCGGCCGCCGGCTTCTTCTTCGCGCCTCGGACCGCCGCGGCCCTGGGCTTGCTCGCCGCGGGCTGCTCCGTCGCCGGCTCGGCCGGCTTGCGGGGCCTCTCACGCGGAGCGGCCTTCTTCGAGGGCGCCTCCTCCTCGAGGTCCTCGTCCTCGTCCTCGTCCTCGTCGAGGTCCTCGTCCTCGTCGAGGTCTCCGTCCTCGTCCTCGTCGAGGTCCTCGCCCTCGCTCTCCTCGTCGAGGTCCTCGCCCTCGCCCTCCTCGTCGAGGTCCTCGCCCTCGCTCTCCTCGTCGAGGTCCTCGCCCTCGTCCTCCTCGTCGAGGTCTTCGTCCTCCACCGCCGCCGCGGCCGGAGCAGGCTCGCGGCGTAACGGCGGCGGGGCGTCGTTGCGCAGGGGAGCGGCGGCCGGCTTCCGGGCAACGTCGAGCTCGTCGAGCTCGTCGAGCGGGTCGCCGAGGACCGCCGCGATCTCACGCTTGAAGTCGGTCATGTGGCTGTCGATCTCGAGCGCATCCTGCTCGGACAGCGGCGTGAGCTTGAGCTTGAGGACCCGGTCGCCCGCGAGCTCCCACGACGCGGCACAGCCGCCCTCGCGCAGCATCCTCGATGCGATGGAGTCGATCCGCTGACGCAGACCGCCGCGCGCCCCGGCCTCGATCTTGCGCTGCAGCTCGAAGCGGCGCTCCATCATCGGGAGCGTCACCACCTTCGACTCGACGAGATCGGAGAGCTCGTCGGCCACCGCCTCCTCGATCTCGAGCCGCGCGTCGGGGTCGCTGCTCTCGAGCGAGAAGATCGCCTCGCGGAGCTCGGGATCGTAGCCCGTCAGCTTGCCGCCGGCGCTCTCGGCCGCGCGCGTCAGCGACTCGCGCAGCACCTGCGCCGGCGCGCGCTTGCCGACCGTCGAGGCGACGTACCCGAGCGTGTCCAGGCGCACGTGCACAGGGCCGTCGTCCTCGAGGCCGAGCTCGGGCCGCGGCCCGAGCAGCGCGTCGCGCATCACGCGGAAGACATCGCGCTTGATCACGTTGTCCTCGGTGAAGATGTCCTCGACGTGCTCGGACTCCATCAACGTGCTCGTGAGGCTCGCCACGAGCTCCTCGACCTGGTCGTCGATCTCGTCGGTGCCGAACGTGGTCGTGGGCTCTCCGTCGACGAGGGCCCACGGCTCGAGCCGAGGCGTGATGGTCGCGATGTCCGCAGCCATCTTGTCCTCCAGCTCGCGCGCGAGCGCCGTCGAGCCCCCCCTGGCCACGAGGATGTGCCCGTGCGCCTTCAACGCGTCAACGATGCTCGTGGAAAGTCGGCGGGAGAGATTGCGCTCGTTCACGAGGCGCGCAGCTTACACGGTTTGCGCGGCCTGGCGATATTTGAAGACCGCGGATCGGCCGTGCTCAGGGGTCGTTCTCGATCACCTTGATCCGCACGCCGCCGACGCGCTCCGGGATGACCGCGCGCGCCGCGTCGGCTCCTCCGGACCGGATGCTGACGCGGACGATGAAGCCGACCCCGTCCTCCCGCTCGACCCCGATGCCGACACACCACGGCTCGCCGCTGATCTTGGCCTTGAGCTCGTCCTTGGCCCGCCGGGCCGATCCCACGTCGCTCATCTCGTTCACCTCTCCTGAATTGGAGCGCGCTCTAGCAACCTCTCGCGCTCACTCGCTGGTTCCGACCGCCAAGACCTGCCACGTCGCGGGCGCGTCGGCGACGCCCGCGGCGCCCGCCTCAGAGGTGCCTGCGCGCGATCTCGGCCCACGTGCCGGTCGGCTCGATCTCGAGGTACCT
Source organism: Sorangium sp. So ce281 (assembly GCF_051527395.1). Lineage (NCBI taxonomy): Bacteria > Pseudomonadati > Myxococcota > Polyangiales > Polyangiaceae > Sorangium > Sorangium sp. So ce281. The sequence goes on along the minus strand of NZ_CP150322.1, from coordinate 5,100,772 downwards.
GCGCCAGCACGGGCGCGCCTTCGTCGGATCACCGATCTGCTCGTAGGCCATCGCGAGGTTGTAATAGGCGTCCGCGAAGCGCGGATCGCTCCCGATCGCACCCTGGAAATAGCGGATGGCGTCGGCCGCCTGGCCGCGCTCGAGCATCACGTAGCCGAGGTTGTACTGCGCCTCCGGCTGGGACGCGTCGAGATCGAGCGCCTTCATGTAGAGCGCCTCCGCCTGCTCCTCGGCGTTGCGCCGGAAGCAGATGTTGCCGAGGTTCGTGTAGGCGATGGCCAGCCACGGGTCGATCTCGAGCGCGCGACGGTAGAGCGCCTCGGCCTCGTCCATCGTCGCCGGATCCTCATCGAGCTGGCTGGCCTGCATGTAGAGCTCGTAGGCCGTGCGCGCGCGCTCCCGACCCACCCTCGGGCGGAGCACCCGCACGACGTCGTCGCGCAGCTCCTTCACCTCGAAGTCGAGCACCATCTGCCCCGTGAGCGGCTCGAACGCGCCCGACGCGCCCCGGACCACGACCGCCTTGCCGTCGAAGGCGACGCGGAGCTCGGCGAGGGGGCGCGTCACCTTGGGGAGCGCGGTCCGGATGTTGTCGATCGCCCGCGCGACGTCGCGCAGGCGCACCTTGCGGGCGATCATGTCCCGCGCGGCGCGCAGCGCGATCAGGTCCGAGAAGGTGTACGCGCGCCGCCCCCGCCGCCTGCCGCTCGGCGCCGCGATGCCGGCGCGATCGAGCGAGCGCAGTCGCCCGGGCGAGATGCCGAGCAGCCGCGCGACCTCGGTGCCGGTGAACATGTCGGTGACCGGCTCGCGCGCGCCCGGCGCAGGGAGCGGCGCCTCCGTCGCGCCCGCCCGCGGCGCCGGCGGGGGCTGCGACACCCGCCCGCCACCAGGGCCGAACACGACGTGGATCACCTTGTCGGAATTTCCGGAGGCGGAACGGTCCTTCTTGCTCATCGCAGCGTCACCGGCTCCGCGCCGAGGATCGGCGGAGGCAGAGCGCGTCGTGGGGAGCGTACCCCGCCGCGCGCCGGAGTGCTCCCGTTCTCCACGTGGACACGCGCGTCAAGGGGGCACGGCCCGCGGTCGCGCTCTCGTCGGGAAGGTCCTTGCATCGCCATCACGCGCGCGCCGTCCTGCCCGTCGTTATCAGCACGCGCGCCGTGACGTCCACGGTCAGCGCGAACGAGACCGCCGCGGCGTGCGGCGCGAAGCCGCAGCGGATCTCGGCCTGCATCGGCCCGAGCGGGCCCCCCGCGCGCGCGGCGGCTTCCCGGTGCGCCACGCGGAGCGCGCGCAGCCTGAGGTGAGGGTCGAGCGCGAGCGCCCGATCGAGCGGCGCCGCCAGCGGCGCGTCCGGCGGCAGCGCGAGGTGCAGGCTGGTCGACCCGTAGTAGACGAGCGCGCCCCCCTCGTCGCGGGTGCCGCCCTCGCTCAGCACGTCGGCGCCGTCGAACAGCGCGTGGAGGCGCCCCGTCGAGCAGGTCACGAGCTCGACGTGCCTCCGCTGGAGGAGCGGTGGACGCTGGACCTTCGCCAGACCGGGACCGGGTAGACGCTCGCTGCGCGACATGGCGATCGCGATCGTGGCACCGCTGCGCGCTGCGTCCCAAAAGCGCGCGGAGATTCGCACAAAGTTGCTGCGGCACCTGATTTCGTGCGGGACGCCGGGGCCGCGCGGCCGCGACGAATTTGGCCACGCGCGGCGCGCCTTGCCACGATGCGTGCCGCGCCGAAGGGCGCGAAGGAGCGAGCATGGACTACACCGGCATGGAGCGCCGCAAGCACCGGGTCTTCGTCACCCGCAACACGGAGTATCACGTCCGCGACGACATCTGCGTCGCGGTCCGCGATCGGGCCGCGCGCAAGTTCAGGTCAGCCCACCTCGCGCTGCACCTGAAGCTCCAGGGCGCGGTCCGGATCAACCCGAACGGCGTCGTGATCCCGGAGCCGCAGAACGCGCGCGTCGGCAGCCCCATCTATTTCACGCAGATGGATCAGGACGGGATGGAGCGTCAGATCGTGACGAGCCGCGTGGAGGCGATCGAGCGGCCCGAGAAGGCCACGGTGCTCCAGTACCCCTCGTGACACGGTGGGGCGCCCGGCCGCGCGGCGCGGGCGCTCGTCGTCGTGGACGGGGGTCTGGTCGCCGTCGCGCACGCCCCGCCGCGCGGGCGCTCGTCGTCGAGCGCGCCGCGCGTGGCGTGTCCGCTCAGCCGAGCGTGCAGAAGCCTTCGTAGTCGATGTAGCTCGTGATGGTCGGCGACTCGCCGCAGACGGGGCAGTTCTTGTCGCGGCGCAGCTTGAGCTCGCCGAACTTCATCCGCAGCGAGTCGTAGGTGAGGAGCCGGCCGATGAGGGGCGCCCCGATGCCGAGGATCAGCTTGATCGCCTCGGTCGCCTGGATCATGCCGACGGTCCCCGGCAGGATCCCGAGCACGCCCGCTTCCTGGCAGCTCGGCGCGAGGTGGGGGGGCGGCGGCTCGGGGTAGAGGCACCGGTAGCAGGGGCCGACGCCCGGCATGAACGTCGTCACCTGGCCCTCGAAGCGGAAGATCGAGCCGTGCACGACCGGCTTCTTCGTGAAGACCGAGGCGTCGTTCACGAGGTAGCGCGTCGGGAAATTGTCGCACCCGTCGACGATGATGTCGAACTGCTCGAAGATGCGGTCGACGTTGCCGCTGTCGACGCGCTCCTGGAACTTCACGACCTTCACGTCGGGGTTCAGGTCGCGGATCGCGATCTCGGCGCTGTCGACCTTGGGCTTGCCCACCCGCGAGGTCGCGTGGAGGATCTGCCGCTGGAGGTTCGAGTTGTCGACGACGTCGGCGTCGACGAGGCCGATCGTCCCCACGCCGGCGGCGGCCAGGTAGAGGGCCGCCGGGCTGCCGAGGCCGCCGGCGCCGAGCAGGAGCACCTTGGAGGCGAGCAGCTTGGCCTGCCCCGCCTCGCCGACCTCGGGCAGGAGCAGGTGCCGGGAGTACCGATCCCGCTGCGCGTCCGTGAGGTTGGGCGGCATCTCGACCGGGTAGGCCATGTCCTTCCAGCGGGAGAAGCCCGGGTTGGCGCTCTCCACGTTGGTGTAGCCGAGCTCCTGGAGCGTCTTCGCGGCGAGCGCCGAGCGCGTGCCGCCGGCGCAATAGGCCACGATGGGGGCCGACTTGTCCGGCAGCTTCTGCTCGACTTGGATCTCCAGAAAGCCTCGTGGGATCGAGATGGCGCCCGGGATGAAGCCGGCGCGGTACTCCTCCTTCTCACGCACATCCAGGAGCACCATCGGGACCTTGTCGTCGAGGCGGCGCTTGAGCTCAGTCAGCGAGAGCTCGCGGATGGACTTGCGGACGTAGGAGATGAGGTCGCTATAGGTCGTAGGCATCGTGGCTCCTCAGGGATGGAGAGACTTAGGTGCTCGGCGCTACGAGTCAACGACGGACGGCCGGCGGTCGAGAATTGTGGCCACGCGGGCAGAGCGAGCGCCGCGCCTGTCGGCGGGGGCGCGGCGCGTCGGCTCGGTCTGCCGGCGCGGCGCAGCCAGCCGCCCGGCGGCGGCCGGAGGGCTGGGCTCCGCCGGGGCGGCGCTAGCGGCTGCGGGGCAAGAGATCGGGCCGCGATCGGAGCGAGGCGAGGGGCTCCTCCTTCTGCATGCCCCCCTCGCACTCGATGCGCGCGACGCGGCCCGCGGGCGGCACGTCGATGATCGTCGCCGGTTCGTTCTCCGACTTGCAGAGCGCGAGCACCTTGGTGCCCGGGGCGAGGCGCCCGCTGCGGAGCTGCTTGCGCGGCAGCTTGATCTCGGCGTCGTCGGCGAGCCGCCGGACGGTGATGTCGGCGCCCTGGACGTCGCTCACCACGCCGAGCTCGAGCGTCGGCTGCTTCTCCCGGAGCGGGCCCCACACGCGCTCGCCCTTCAGCTGGTCGTCCGGCGGCAGCCAGTTGACGGTCGGCTCCTGGGCGAGGCGCGGCAGCGGCACCCACCCGATCGCGAGGTCGAACGCCGCCGTGATCACGGCCGTGCCGGGGTCGACCTCGGTCACCAGCGCGCGATCCTTGGTCTGGCCGATGACCCACACGGGCGTCGAGGGCAGGAGGCTGCGCGTCGGCTCGCCGTCGCTGTCCGACGCGGGCGAGACCGCGACGGTGCCGTGAGACCAGCGCTTTCCCGGCTTCTTCATGGGCTTCATCCGGACCTTTCGCGCCTCGACCCACGCCGCGAGGGCGGCGCGCTTCCGCGCGAGCAGCTCGGGCAGCGCGCCGCTCCCCGGCAGCTCGGCCGCGTCGGGCGCGAGCGCCTCCCAGCGCAGGAGCGCGATGGTGGCGTCGAGCTGCTCGAGCGTGGCTGTCGCGTCCTGGGTGCCGAGCGCCCTGCCGGCGAGCTCGGCCAGCCGTGGCGCCGCGGCCGCGCGGACCCGCCCGAGGATCGCGCGCCCTTGCTCCTCGGAGGTGTCTCCGCGCTTCACGGCGGCGTCGAGCTTCTCGACCACGCTCGCCCAGCGTCCGGCCGAGACGTCCGCCTCGACCTGGCCATAGAGGACCTCGGCGATGGTGGCGTCGAGCTCCGCGGTGAGCCGGTCCGTGGCGGCGTCGCCGAGGACCGCCCTCGTCGGCGGGGCCGCGAGGAACGCGCGCGCCTCCGCGAGCTTGCCGGCGATGGTCGCGTCGTCGACCTTCCTGCTCGCGCACGCCGCGGCCTGCGACGCCACGAGCCGCCGGACCTCGTGGGTGAACGCCTCGCTCTTCAGCTCGTCGATCCGCGCCGACAGCTTGTGGAACGCGGCCTCGCACTCCTTCTGGTCGAGCAGCTCGGCGGCGTCGTCGGCCCAGACCTTCGCCTCGCGCCTGTCGACCTTCTCGCGCAGCTCGCCGATCTGGTACCGGTGCGAGTCGACGCCGAGCCCGCTCGCCTTGTCGAGCAGCCCGCGGGCGTCGTCGTACCGCTTGTCGGACAGCGCGCGGCTCGCCTCGTCGACGCGGCGCTGGCTCTCCGCGATGCGCGCCATCTCCGCCGTGACGGCGGGCTTCGGCGCCGGTCGCGCGGCCGGCTCGGCGGCGCAGCCCGCCGCGACGGGGATCGCGGCGAGGACGAGAACGATGGAGACGGGATGACGGAGCAGCGGCCCTGCTGAGCGCATAGGGGCAGGACTCTTCCACTTCCCCCGGAGGATCGTCAACATCGCCTCCGGCGGCGTTTCTTGACCCTCGTGCGCTGCGGCCTTACGTGAGCTCCCCGTGAGCGACGACGATACGCGCGGGACGGGCGACCACGAGCCGGACGGCGGGGAGCGCGGCGGCGCGCGGGTCTTCAAGGAGCCGAAGATCACGATCAACCGCGTCTACACGCGGCAGGGGGACGGCGGGCTGACCCGGCTCGTCGGCGGGCAGCTCGTCCCGAAGGACGACGCGCGGATCGAGACCTACGGCACCGTCGACGAGCTCAACGCGCTCGTCGGCGCCGCGCGGCAGACGTTGATCGAGCTGCTCCCGGGGGCGCCGGGCGAGGGCGCCCAGCGCCTCGTGGAGCTCGGGCGCACGCTGCTCCGCGTCCAGCACGAGCTCTTCAACCTCGGGTCGATCCTCGCGACGCTCCCGGAGGACGTCCACCCGAAGCAGCCGCGCGTGACGCAGGCCGAGATCGATCTCCTCGAGGCCGAGATGGACCGCTGCCAGGCCGATCTGCCGCCGCTGCGCTCGTTCGTCCTCCCCGGCGGCTCGCGGCTCAACACGGACCTCCACGTGGCGCGGACGGTGTGCCGCCGGGCGGAGCGCTGCTGCGTGCGCCTCGCCCAGGCCGGCCACGCCGATCCGCACGCGGTCCGCTACCTGAACCGCCTGAGCGACGCGCTCTTCGTCTGGAGCCGCTGGGCGGCCGCGCTCCTCGGAACGCCGGAGCTCCTCTGGGAGCCCGACGCCTCGGCGAGCGGCGGCAAGGCGCCGCCCGCCTGACCGCGCCGCCCTGGCCGGCTCACAGCGGCGCGCTCGTGGCCTTGCCGCCGCGGAGCAGGCGCGGGTGCTCTCCACCGGAGCGCGCGGTCGTTCTCGGCTCGCGCAGCGCCGTCGCGTCGGCCGCCGCGAGGGCGGCGCGCGTGCGCTGCACGAGCCGCAGGCCCGCGGCGAGGCCGACGCCTGCCACGAGGGCGAGGCAGGCGATCGTGATCGGGAAGGGGAGGGCGCCGGTCAGCCGCGTGGTCGGCACGGCCGGACCGAAGACGAGCGCCGCGACGAGGTAGGCGACCCGCTCGTGCCGGCGCATGAGCCCGTCGGGCAGCGAGATCCGGTAGGCGTCGGCCTTGGCGCGCGCGTAGCTCACGAGCGACGAGGCGACCATCGCGACGAGCGGGATCGCGAGCGCCGCGGGGTGCTCTCGGTAGAAGACGGCGAGGCCGATGAGCGGCGCGGCGTCGGACAGGCGGTCGAGGCACGAGTCGAGCACCGCGCCGGCGCGCGACGCCGTGCCGCCTTCGCGCGCCACCATGCCGTCGAGCGCGTCGAGGACGGCGCCGGCGATGAGCAGCGCGGCGCCGGACCGGAAGCGGCCGGCCGCGAGCAGCGGCGCGCAGGCGAGCGACAGGCCGAGCGAGAGGTAGGTGAGCGCGTCCGGCGAGACGCCGAGGCGCACGAGCGCGCGCGCGGGGGCGTGGAACGACCAGTAGAAGGCCTCGACCACCGGCCTGGGGAGCAGCGCGCTCCCAGGCGAGGCGCCGAGCCGCGGCATCGCGGGTCGGCCGCGGCGCGCGACGCGCACGGCGTAGGCGCCGAGCACGGCTGTGCAGATTAGGATCGCAAAGGCGCAGGGGAGGACGGCCACGCCGAGGGCGATTGCAGGGTTCGATCCGGGGCCGCGGCGGCGACGCGGGCGCATCGCCGCGGGCGATCGGGCTGCGCCGCTGCGAGCGACGACCTCGCGCCGTCGCGGGCGGCCTGGCCGTGTCCCCGCGCGCGGGATGGATGATGGATGAGGTGAACGGCCGCGGAGGATCGCGCCGCCGCGTGGGCGGGCGGAGCTAGGGGCAACGGGCGCGCGAGAGCCGGATGCCCTGGTCTTGCTCCGTGTAGGCGATACCGAGCTCCTGGCCTGTCCAGGCCAGCGCCGGGTACCGGGCGGTCGCGCCGCCGCTCGCCTCGATCTCGTCGCCCATGGGCTCGAGGTCCCGGCTCAGCAGCGTGACGAAGACGCCCGGGGGACCGTCGCGGAACTGGTAGTACGCGACGGCAAGGCCGTGCCCCGTCCACGCGAGCGCCGGCCAGTTGGCGCTGTCTTCGCCGCGCGAGACGATGGCCTCGGGCGACACCTCGTCCTGCGCGGAGATCCGGAGCCCGCGGATCTGCTCCGCGCCGCTGCGGGTGTCCTCCCAGACGAGGAAGGCGTCGTCTCCGCCGAGCACGACGCGCGGCACCTTCGCGTCGACGCCCTGGTGCGCGATCGGATCGAGCGGAGCGCTCTCCTGGCCCGGCCTGGCGAAGCCGAGCGCGTCGCCCTGGCTCCAGACCAGCGCGGTCCTCTCGCCGTCCGAAGCGACGGCCGGAAATTGCGCCTGATCCAGCGGCATCGAGCTGCTCAGCGCGCCGCTGTCGAGGTGGCCGAGCCGCGATCCTCCCGCGTCCATCCACGCGATGAGCGTCCCGTCCTGGCTCGCCGCCGCGGTGGGCCAGGACTCGGCCGCTCCGCTCCTGGCCAGATCGAAGGCCGCGCCTTCGGCGACGCCTTGCAGCGTCGCGCGGCGGCCGCGCACGACGCTGCCCGCGCCGTCCTGATCCTGCCAGAGGACGAGCAGGCCCTGCCCGTCGCGGTGGACGCTCGGGTGGCTGGAGACGCCCGGCCCGTCATCGATCACCTCCTCCCGCAGCTTGTTGCCCTCCGCGTCGACCGTGGCGAGGAGGATGTCGCCCTCGTCGGCCGCGCGCTCCTGCCACGCGATGGCGAAGCCCGCCCCGGTCCACGCGATCGAGGGCGTGACCCCGCGGCCGCTGCTCACCTTCAGGCCCTCGGCCGCGATCGTGCAGGCCGCGGCATGGCTCCCGGTCCCGCCGCCTCCCGCCGCGTGCCCACCGCCTCCCGCTGCGTGCCCGCCGCCCCCCGACTCTGCTTTCCCGACTCGTTCTTCGGAGCCGCAGCCCCACGCCGCGGCGATGATCGCCGCGCTGATGGAGCCAAGAACCCAGTGCCTCATTGTTCCCCCGTCGTGGTGATGGGAGGCGCTCGGCGCGGCGCGCGCCGCGCGGAGATCGCGCCGAGTGCCTCGATTCACGGGTCCGGCGCGGCGACGTCCTCCGTCTCGGAGACGGCGAGGCGCGGATCGCCGCGCGGGACGACCGCCGTTTCTCTGTTCGATGTCCGGAGGGGCCGCGGGTCGCGGCCCGGCCCTGCGCTTCACGCAGATCACGCAGCGCGCGCCGAGCTTCGGGGAGCGGAGCGCCGTTCGCCCGGCGCGCTTCGGCGCAAGCGCCGCGCGCGCCTGCGGGCATTCTCCGATCGGCGCTGCCCTGGCTGGATCGCGCGCCGCGCGCGCGGATCCGACCGGCGGCGCTACGCGCCGCCCTGCTGCGGTTGCAGCGCCTCGGCGACGGCCGCGAGCACGTCCTGCGCGGCGTCGAGCTTGCGTCGCGGCACCGACTTCAGCGCCTGTCGCACGGCCGCCTCCACCGTGCCGGTGCGGAGGCTGTCGAGCTCGCGCCCGCGCGCGGTGAGGCCCAGGAGCGCGCGGCGCCCGTCGTTCGGGTCGACCCGGCGCTCGATGATCCCGCGCTCTTGAAGCCGCTTCAGCACCCCCGTGAGGGTGCTCGGGTGCAGCTGCATGATCTCGGCGAGCCGCCCGGCGGAGATCCCCGGGTAGCGCCCGACGATGCGGATGACGAGCCGCTGCGGGCCCGTCACGCCCATCTTCGCCTCCATGCGCTTCGACGTCGACTGCAGGCCGTGATCGACGGCCCACAGGAGCTTCATGAAGTCGAGCACCTCGCCCAGCCGAGGGCTCTTCTCTGAAGGGGGTCTCGCTGGAGACGAGCGCATCGCCGACGCGTGCTAGCTCGCCCGGGCGCGGGCGGCTAGTGCTGGTCGCAGCGAGGGCCGTCGGCCCCGGGCAGGCGCGGGGCGCGGCGCCGGGGCAGATCGCCGGGGAATTCGCCGGGGAATTCGCCGGGGAATTCGGGCGGGAACATCGCGGGAAGCCGCGGGCGCGCCGGGGCGCACCGGGAAGCGCGGCGATGTCGAGCAACCCACGGCGCCGCCGTTGTCTTCGCGCTTTGCCGTAGCGCTGGCGGGCGGTTTCGGAGCAAGATCCACGTCGATGAGCTGGGCACGGCGAGCCGCTCTGTGGACCGGGCTCGGCGCGTTGCTCTGCGTCTCGGGCGCGGCCGTCGGCCAGGCGCCATCGGTGCGCGCGTCCTTCTCGGCGGCGTACCGCGCCTTCCGTGATCCCAGCCTCCTCGATCGCGCGCCCGCCCTCGCGCCGACGGTCGACGCCTGCCCTCCGCCCGCCGGCGACGCGCCGCCCGCCCTCACGGCGCTCCTCGTGCACGAGTTCCAGCCCGCGGCGGACGAGGATCTCGAGGACCCCGACGGGGCGGTGCTGGCCACGCTGGCGATGCCGGACCTCGACGTGCCCCTCACGCGCCGCACGATGCGGTTCGTCCGCTTCTTCGCCCAGTCCGACGAGGGGCGCGCCCTCTTCCAGCGGCGCTTCCGGCGCGCTGGCGCGTACCGCGAGATCATCGAGCGCTCGCTCCGCGAGGCGGGCCTCCCGGAGGATCTGCTCTGGGTCGCGGCGATCGAGAGCGGCTTCGACCCGCGGGCGGTCTCGCCGGCCGGCGCGGCGGGGCTCTGGCAGTTCATGCCGAGGACGGGCGAGGCCTACGGCCTGGAGCAGTCCGAGTGGATCGACGCCCGCATGGGCATCACGCGGGCCACGGACGCCGCGACGGCGCACCTGCGCGACCTGTACGAGCGCTTTGGCCGCTGGGACCTCGCGCTGGCGGCGTACAACCTCGGCCACGAGGGGGTCCTCCGCGCGCTGTCGAAGGTCGCGGCGGCGCGCGATCCCGAGGCCCGCGGGCCCGTCGGGCTCGCGGAGCTCTCGCAGGCCGGCGCCATCCCCAAGGAGACCGCGGACTACGTTCCGCAGATCATCGCCTTCGCGATCGTCGCGGCGAACCGCGGCCGCTTCGGGCTGGACCTGCCCGACGTCGCGCCTCTCCCGCCGCTCGACCTCGGCGAGGTCGCGGTGCCGCCGGGGACGCGCCTCCGCACGATCGCGCGCGCCGCGGGCATCTCGACGGCCGTGCTGCGCGAGCACAACCCCGAGCTCCTGCGCGACCGTGTCCCGCCCGGCCGTGTCGACCACCTGATCTCGCTGCCCGCCGATCGCGTCGCGCGCGCCATGGCCCTCTTCCCCGCCTACCTCGACCACGAGGAGCTCGACGAGGACGAGGGCGACGGCGCGAGCGCTGGGCTGCCGCGGCGCGCCGCGATCGGCGAGCTCGCGCTGGACGGCGCGTCGCTGCCGCCTCGCCCCGTGTCGCTCGGTCGGAACCGGCTCCCCCTCTTCACCCCGCCCGGCCAGGCGCCGGCGCCCATGCCGCTCCTCGGCAACCCGGAGGCGCTCGACGCGAGGCTCCCGATCGTGATGATCGGCGACGGCGTCGGCTTTCGCCCTGCCTTCGAGGACGACCCGCTCGGCATCCGGAGCGGGCGCCTCGTCCCGGCGTCGCCCTTCGACGACGTCGGGGCCCCGAGCGCGCGCCGCGCCCTCAAGGGGCGCGAGGCGGCGATCGAGAAGCAGATCGGGCTCCTCGCGGGCCTCGGCCAGGAGCAGGTGCAGCGCTTCCGCCTCCCGAACGGCATCGCGGTCGACTTCCGGGAAGACCCCGCGGCGCCGCTCGTCTCGATCAGCGCGGCCGTCGCCGTCCCGGCGCGGCCCGCGGGCGACGCCGGCGCGGCGGGGCCCGCGCTCGCCAGCGAGGCGCGCGTCGCGATCACCGTGCCTCCGCGGGATCTCGACGTCGGCGTCGACCTGGTCGCCGCGCGGCTCAGGATGCTGCTCGGCGAGGCGAGCGACGCGCGCGTGGCCGAGCTCAGGCGGCAGGCCAGCGCGGCCTCGCGGCGCGCGCTCGAGCGGGCGCCGTACGGCCCCTCGTGGCTGGCGCTCGGGGACGCGCTGTTCCCCGCCGGTCACCCGCTGGAGGGCACCTTGATAGGGGCGCGCGGCGACGCGGGCGCGGCGAGCGAGCTCCTGCTCACCGAGTCGCTCCGGCGCGAGCGCGCCGCGGCCCAGGCGACGATCGCGCTCTCGGGCGACGTCTCTCGCGCGGCGGTCGAGCGGGCGCTCGCGCGCTCGCTCCAGCGCGCCGTCGAGGAGCCGGAGCGGCCCGTCGGGCCGCATCCGCGCGAGGAGCGGATCGTCATCGAGGACGCGGTGCCGGCGCCGCGGCTGCTCTATGGCTGGATCGCGCCGCCGGAGGGAAGCACGGACGAGGCGCCGCTCCGGGTGGCGATGGAGATCCTCGTCAGCCCGCGCGTCGCGCGGCTCGCGAAGGCCCTCGTGGCCGAGGGGCAGCTCGCGTCGGAGGTGACGGGGCGCCTGTCGCTCGGCGCGCAGGCGAGCGTCGCGGCGGTGGAGCTCACGCCCGCGCCGTCGCGCAGCGCCGCCGAGCTGGAGCAGCGCCTCGACGCCGAGCTCGCGTCGCTCGCGACGTCCGGGCCCACCTGGAAGGAGCTGGCCCTCGCGAAGGCCTTGCTCAAGCTGGATCTCGAGCGAGCGCTCACCCGGCGCGCGACGGTCGCGCCGCCGCCCGCGTCTCCTCGGCCGATCACCGATCTGCGGCTGCGGGCTGCGCTCGACCCAGGCAGCCTGCCGAGGCTGCTCCGCGCGCTCGAGGAGGTCGAGCCGGCCGATGTGCGCGCCGTGGTCGCGCGGACCTTCGGCCGAGAGCGTCGGGTGAGCGTCACGACCTGGCCACGTAACGAAAGCGGCGGAAGCGCCGTGGCGGCCGGGGCCCCCTCGACGCTCCCGCCGCTCGCTCCACCGCAGCCGCCGTGAGGCCGCTGGCGCGTGTTCAATCGGCCGAGCGCGGCCGAGCGCGGCCGAGGGGGCCCGAGCGTGGCCAGGCGCCGCTGAACATGCCGGCGTGTAACCGGCGTCACATGTTCAGCTCGCCGCGTGCCAGCCGGCATTTTTCATCTTGAACTTATGGACAGGTATGGACAGCTGGTAGCGATCGGAGATAGCACGGGAGAATGACGACCCCTGTGAAGCCGCTGATGGCTGCGGCACCGGCGAGCGAGCGTTCCGGCAATTTCCAGGACGGTGTCTATCGGCCCTCCCTCTCGTCGCCCGCGGAGGCGCAGGCGCTCCGGGGGACGCGAAGCGGCGTCGTGGAGCGCGCGCCGCGGACCACCGCGAGGACGCACTCCGGCGTGCGGTTCTCGGAGGTGTCCGAGCTGCCTTCGCTGCTCGAGCACGTGCCCGCGGTCATCGGGCTGGAGCGGCAGCCGGTGCTGCGCAACCTGCTCATCACCCAGTGCTACTACGAGATCTCCGCGGAGCTCGTGAAGCTGCTCGGCGGCCGCAACGCCCACTGGTGCACCTTCGCCACGTGGGCCTCGAAGACCGCGGGGCGGTTCATCCGCAACGAGGAGGTGCCGGCGGTGCTCCGGCAGCTGATCCTCTCGGACGAGGACGAGCGGGAGGTGATCTCGCAGCGCGCGGGCGTCACGACGGGGCGCGGCAAGGGCGAGCCCCAGCGCTCGCCGCTCGTCAGCGGCGTCAACCTGCTCACGCCCTGGTGGGGTCATGGCCTCGATCTGATGGAGATCCCAGAGCGGATCTTGCGCGAGCTGAGCTCGGACATCGCCCTCGGCAACCTCAAGGTCTTCGAGGAGCTCGGACCCCTGTTCGTCCGCATGATCCACCTCTATCGCGAGTGCCCGCGGCCCGGCGACGCGCAGCTCGCCGCGCTGCTCGACGGGCTGCAGACAGGGCAGTCTCGGGAGGGCGGGCAGGGGCTGCTCCGCAGCGCCGTGGCGCGCTACCACGAGGCGATGCTCACGGAGGACAAGGACAGGAAGGCGGAGCTGGTCCTCCTCGCCAACGCGCTCGTCGGGCTGCACGAGCAGGTGCGGCTCCAGCCGTACATCGCGCGGGCGCTCAACGCGCCCGTCCGCTGCGTGCGCGACTCGATCGGCGTCCCCGGACGGCTCCTGCCCGAGCCGCTGAGGTCCGTCATCCGGGAGCAGGCCGAGAAGGTGCAGGAGCTCTGGCGTCTGCTGGCCACGAAGGAAATGATGACCATGCGCCTGCCGGACGAGCTCCTCGATCTCGGCCACGACCTGCCCCCGCCGCCCGGCTTGCCGCTCCACTGCGCGGAGCTCGCGACCATCGAGGATCGCGAGCTCTTCGACCTCCTGAGCGAGTACAACGCGCACGACCAGACGACGCACGGCTGCGGCGCAGAGGACTGGGCGTCGCTGCCCGAGCGCATGGGCTACATCCTCGAGCTGTTCCGCTCACGGCAGTCGTGCACGCGGCTCCTCGAGCGGCCCTTCAGCCGCGAGCAGCACGCCGAGATCGTCGCCTGGCGGGTGCCGATGCCCATCCACGGCGAGCTCTAGCGCCGCGCTCCGGAGCTCCTGCGGCGTCTCCCGCGGTCGCCTCGCCGCCGGACGCGCCGCGCGCGCCGCTTCTTACTCTTCCAGCGCGCCGCGCTCCGCTCAGGGGCCGGCCGCGCGGCGCGCGGAGAGCTGCGCCAGAAGGCCGAGCGCGCCCTGACCCTCCGCGATCTCGCGCCCGCGCCGGAAGGCCGCCTCGGCCCGATCTCGCGCCTCCGCGGCCGTCGGCGCGCCGCGCACGAGGGCGATCTCGCCCTCGAGGCGGTAGAGCTCTGGCTCGAAGTAGCGTTCGTCGCTCTTCTCGACGAAGGCCAGCGTGTCGGCGAGCAGCGCGCTCGCCTCGTCGACGTTGCCCGCGCCGAGCTCCGCCTCGATGAGCGCTGACCGCCAGTAGGTGAGCGACACGCGGCTGCCGACGCCCGTCAGCATCGCCAGGCCTCCACGGATGCGCGCGGCGCCCTCGGCATACCGCGCGCGCGCCGCCTCGCCGGCCGGCCCCTCGGCCGCGCGCGCCGCCGTCGCCCAGCCGAGGTCGATCTGGCTGAGCGCCGCCCAGTGGGGCATGCCCACCTCCTCGGAGAGCTTGCCGAGCGCGTGCGCGTGCGCCTCCGCGCCCGCGAGATCGCCGAGCAGGCAGCACAGCACGGCCGCGAAGTGCTCGACGAAGCCGCGGCTCACGGGCTGGTTCAGCTCGTCGCACAGCGCGATCGCCTCGTCGACCGAGGCCCTGGCGCGCTCCGGCTCGCCGAGGTGGAACGCGATCCAGGCGAGGTGAGACAGGGAGAACGCCGCGGCGTCCTGGCCGAAGAGGAAGGCGAGCGGCAGGTGGCGCGCGGGATCGTAGAGCGCGAGCACCTTGTTGAAGTGCTCGCGGGCCTTGCGGAGGTGCCCTCGGAGGAAGCGCGTCGCGCCGAGCGCCTGGTGGGCGCCCAGCGTGATGCCGGCGTCGCCCGTGCTCTCGGCGAGCGCGAGCAGCTGCTCGCCGTGCTGCTCCGCCAGCGCGTAGTCGCCGCGGACGTGGAAGAAGATCCAGAGCCCCCACAGCGCGGGGAAGAGCTGCGGCGAGGAGCCCGCCTCGCGGCAGAGCGCGTGCGCGCGCGCATACGTCGCCTCGACCTCCGGGGCGGCGTAGCCGCGCGTGATCATCAGCGGGACGCCGAGCGTGGTCTGCAGCGTGATCTCGTCGCGCGTCCGCTCGCTGGTCTCCGGGAGCTGCTTGAGGAGCTCCAGCCCGCGGCTGAGCTGGCTGATCGCCTCGGCGTGCGCGGACGAGAACAGCGAGGCCTCGCCCGCGCGCTGCCACGCCGCGACGGCGGGGCCGAGCAGCGCGGCCTCGGTGTAGTGCCGCGCGAGCAGCTCGGGCGGCGTGTCCGTGGAGCGCTCGGCGAGGACGGCGGCGATGCGCGCGTGGTACACCTGCCGGGTGCTGCGGAGCAGCGACTGGTAGGCGGCGTCCTGCACCAGCGCGTGCTTGAACGTGTACGTCGAGCGCGGGGGGCGCCCCCGCTGGAAGAGCAGCTCGGCGTCGACGAGCTGCGCGAGCGCCTCGCGCAGCGACTCGGGGCTCGACGCCATGAGCAGCGGCTCCGCGCCCGCGCTGCCCGCCGCGCACAGCTCGAGCGCCTCGTAGCCGAACGATCGGCCGAACACCGCGGCGAGCTGCGCGACCTCCTTGGCAGGGCCCAGGCGATCGAGGCGCGACATCAGCGAGTGCTGGAGGGTGGTCGGGATCTCGGGCGCGCCCACCGCCTGGCGCGCGGCGCTCGGCGCGCCGGTCGACTCCTCTGCGGCGGCCTGCGCGGCGGCCGACTCGACCACCATGCGCGTGAGCTCCTCGGCGAACAGCGGGACGCCATCGCTGCGCTCCGCGAGCGTCCGGATCACCTCGTCTGGCAGCGACGCCTTCATGCCCGGCGCGCCGCTCGTCGCGTATTTGCCGGCCAGCTGCTGGACGAGCGCCCGCATCCGCTCGGCGCTGAGCGGGGCGAGGTAGATCTGGGTGAAGTGCGAACGCACCGGCCACGGCGGCGCGAACGTCGGGCGCGCGGTCAGGAGCAGCAGCAGCGGAGACGGCCGCCCCTCGTCGATGAGCCGGCCGAGCAGCTCCAGGGTCGACGGGTCGGCCCAGTGCAGGTCCTCGGCCGTGAGCACGAGCGGCTGCCGATCGGCGAGCCCGAGGAAGAGCTGCAGGAGCGAGGAGATGGTCTCCTGCCGCTGGCGCTGCGGGGTGAGCGCCGGCATGGGGTGGCGTCCCTCGGTCGGGATCGACAGCAGCGCGGCGAGCAGCGGCACGGCGAGCGGCCCCGCCTCCGCCTCGGCGAGCAGCTTCTCCAGCCGCGCGAGCCGGTCTTCGCGCGGCTCGAGCCCCGCGCCGCGCTCCGTCGGCGGCGCGGCGCCGCTCAGCGTGCTCGCGCGCTCGCGATCGCCCGCGAGCAGCGCGTTGAGCAGCTCGATCACCGGATAGAAGGCGCTGTTCTGGAGCTGCGGCGAGCAGCGCGCCTCGAGCCACAGGTGCGGCGTCCCGGCCAGCCGGTCGCGGAACGCGCGCACGCTCCGCGAC
Organism: Sorangium sp. So ce281; assembly: GCF_051527395.1. NCBI lineage: Bacteria > Pseudomonadati > Myxococcota > Polyangiales > Polyangiaceae > Sorangium > Sorangium sp. So ce281. The sequence goes on along the minus strand of NZ_CP150322.1, from coordinate 5,084,615 downwards.
TTGCCGATCCCCGCCTCGCCCGTCATCAGCACGACCTGTCCCGCGCCGCCCGCGGCCCGCGTCCACCGGGCCGCGATCTCGTCGAGCTCGCTGTCTCTCCCGACGAGCGGCGTGAGCCCGTGCTGCATCCTCGCGTCCAGCCGGTCCCGCGCGGTCGTGCGCCCGTGCACCGCGAAGACCTCGATCGGCTGGCGCGCCTCCTTCGGGCTGATCTCGCCGAGCGCGTCCACGTGGTAATAGCCCTCGACGAGCTTCAGCGTCGCGCGGCTCACGAGCACCGTGCCCGGCTCCGCGTGGGCCTTCAGCTGCGTCGCGGCGTTCAAGGTCGGGCCTGCGAGCGATGGCGCGGCGTCGCTGTCCGCCACGACGACGATCCCGGTGTGCACGCCGACCTGCACGGACAGCGGCACGGACACGAGCTCGCGCGCGTTCAGGCGGGACATGTGCTCGACCAGATCGAGCGCCGCCTGCACGGCGCGGAGGGCGTCGTCCTCCCGCGCGACGGGGTGGCCGAAATACGCGATCGTCTCTTCGCCCGGGGAGCGGAGGAACACCCCCTCCTGCGCGCCGATCACCTGAGCGCACACCGCCTGGTACATCTGGACGAGCTCGTGGAACGCCTCGCTGTCGACCGTGTCCGCGATGCGCTCGGCGCCGGCGAGCCCGCAGACCAGCACGGTGAGCTGGCGGCGCTCGCCGCGGCCGGTGGTGGACACCGGCCGCGTCCCGGGCGCGACGCTGGGGCGGGACGTGAAGCTCGTCGTCGGCGCCGTCGGCGGGCTCTCCGAGGCGCCGAGGTGGATCGACGCGTTGCGGATCGGCCTCGCCGGCGCCGCGGCGGGCGCGACATTGCGGCCTGGGATCGCGAGCGTCGGCGCGGCGCCGAGCCGCTCGTCCTGCCGCTGCTGCTCGGGGGATTTGCGCACCGTGCCCGGCGGCTGCTCGGAGGGCACGAGCTGGGTCTCCTGCTCGGCTTCGAGCTGCCGCGCCGGTCGCGTGGCGATCGCCCGCTGCGCCAGGGCGCCGCCGCGCTCCTTCAGCGAGGCGGCGTGCCCAGGATCGGACGGCAGCGGCCACGGGATCCCCGACACGTCGCACTCCTCCAGCAGCTCGTAGGCGTCGCGGGCGGACCGGAAGCGGTGCGCCGGCGACTTGGCGGTCGCTTGCTCGAGCAGCGCGCCGAGGGGGTGGCCGCGGAGGGCGCGGGGGATCGGCACCGGCTCGGGGCTCAGCTGCCGGAAGATGACCTCGGCGATCGTCGCCTCGTGCATCACGGGCGCGCCGATCAGGCACTCGAGAAAGGTGAGCCCCCATGCATAGATGTCCGCCGCTGTGGTCGGGGTGGACTGCACGAGCTGCTCCGGGGCCATGTAGGCCGGGGTCCCGTTGAACTCCCCGGTGGGGGTGAGCGCGCGGTAGTCGGCGGAGCGGGCCTCGCCGATGAGCGCGGCGATGCCGAAATCCAGCACCTTGGCGTGCGTCCGTTTGCCCGTCCCGGCGACCATGATGTTGTGCGGCTTGAGGTCGCGGTGAACGACGCCGCGCTCGTGGGCGAAGCCGATGGCGTCGAGCACCTGCAGCATCAGCCGCTTCGCCTCGTTCGGCTCGACCCCCCTCGTGCGCTGGCAGCGCGCGGTCAGCGTCTCGCCGTCGACGTACTCGAGCGCCAGGTAGAGCTCGCCCTCGGGCAGGCGCCCGGCGTCGAGCAGGCGAACGATGTTCGGGTGGCTCAGCTGGGCGATGACCTGCATCTCCCGCTCGAAGCGCGCTTCCTGGGAGCTCGACTCGCGCGAGCGCCGCAGCACCTCGGGCCGAAGCAGCTTGAGCGCCACGCGCTGGGTGGTCACGATCTGGCGCGCATCGTAGACGACGCTATGGCCGCCGCTCCCGAGGTGGCCGAGCACCTGATACCGGCCGTCCACGAGCGCGCCGACCTCGAGCAATCCATCGCGAGCGGGCATCCCCTGATCTCTTACCGCCGAACGCCGCCGGAGTGGATCGTGAACGCCGCTGCCGGTCCAGGTTGATCGCTCGCGGCGCCACGAGTCCCGCTGAAGCGACGCGAGACAGGGCGCCGGAGCGAAGCGGCGCCCACATCTGCCGGCCTTCCCGCTGTGTCGCGCGCCTGGCTGCCCTTCGCTGAGCGTGATGCAGGCAACCAGATCGCCTCGGCTTGAGCGCGTGGTGCAGGAGAACGAGGTCTGATACCCTCGCGCTTGATGGGCAATGCCCCGCACTCCGGCAGCATGCCGCCACCTTCGAGTGGTCGGGGCCAAGGAGCCCTCCTTTACGCCGTCGACGATGAGGAGCTCAACCTGGACCTCATGGATCGGGCGCTCCGCTCCGGCTACCAGGTCCGCACCTTCGGGGACCCTCGCCGCGCGCTGGCGGCCGCGGTGAAGGAGCCGCCCGCCGTGGTCGTCGCCGACTACCGGATGCCTCATTTCAGCGGGCTCGCGCTGCTGCGCGAGCTGCGCCGGCAGGGGCTGAGCTACGTCCCGGTGCTGGTCTGCGCCCCGACGGACGTCGAGCAGATCCAGAAGATCTCCCGGGAGAGCGCGGCTTTCCGGATCATCACGAAGCCCTGGATCGCCTCGGATCTTCGCCGCCAGGTCGACCTGGCGGTGAGCCTCCACCAGCTCCAGGTCGCGCGGAACCACCGCTGAGCCGAAGGCGCCCCGTGGCTTCGCCGTGCGCCGTCCGGGGCGATGCGAACGGATCGCCCGCGGGCGGCGCGGGAGCGTGCTCGCGGCGCGGGGGCGTCCGGTGGTGTCCTTGAGCGATCGCTCCCTCGACGTGGTCGCGCTCGAGCTGCCGCAGCGCTTCGGCGACCGAGCGGGCGCGCTTGCCGAGATCGACGGCCTCCTCGGCTCGCCAGCGCTCGCGGGGGCAGACCTGGTGCTGCTGTCCGAGCTCATCCTCACGGGCTATGTCTCCCCGCGGGGCGACAGCGATCTGCGCCGCTTCGCGGAGCCGATCGACGGGGAGTCGGCGGAGCGGCTCGCCGGGCTCGCGCGAAGGCACGGGATCGCGCTGGCCGGCCCCCTCGTCGAGGCGAGCGGGGGCCGCATTTACAACAGCTTGCTCGTCTTCGACGGCGACGGACGGCGCGTGGGCCAGTACCGCAAGCGTCATCCGTGGTTCCCGGAGCGCTGGGCGGCGCCCGGGGATCTCGGGACGCCGGTCCTCGAGCTGCGCGGCGTCAAGATCACCGTCGCGATCTGCTTCGATGTTCACTTCCTCTCCGAGGACGCGGGCGATGCGCTCGATGAGGCCGATCTGCTGCTCTTCCCCACGGCGTGGGTCGACTCGCCCGGGGAAGGGGACATGCGCGCCGATCTCCTGCCCGTGCTCGCCCGGCGCCATCGCATCGCGATCGTGAACGCCAACTGGGGGCCCTCCCGCCCTGCGCTCGACGGCCAGGGGGGCTCGCGCATCCTCGACGCGCAAGGGCGATCGGTCGCTGCGGCGCCGCCCGGCCCGGGGCCGAGCGCTGTACGCGCCGCCTTGCGCTTCGCGCGAGAGCGGCGCGGCACGTGAGCGTGGGCGCGGGGAGCGCCAGCGCGCCCTCGCCGGTAGGCTCGAGCGCTCGATCGCGCTCGGGTGAAGGTCGAGCTTCCCCGCGCGGGCGCGGCGAGGCCGGGCGCCGGCGTGGCTCCCGCGATCGCGCTCAGGTGAACGGGAGCCGGGTCAAATCGACGTTGCCTCCGCTCACGATGACGCCGATCCGCGCCCCCTGGACCAAGCGCCGCAGGACCGCCGCCACCGGGACGGCCGCGCTCGGCTCGATGACGAGCTTCATCCGCTCCCAGACGACGCGCATCGCCTTGGCGATGTCGTCTTCGCTCACGGTGACGATCTCGACCCCGCGCTCGCGCAGGACCGCGAAGGTGAGCTCGCCCAGCGATGCGCGAAGGCCGTCGGCGATCGTGACCGGGTCGTTCGAGGGGACGATCCTCCCTTCGCGCATCGATCGCGCCGCGTCGTCCGCGGCCTCGGGCTCGGCGCCGATCGTGCGCGCGCGCGACAGCGCGCCGGTGGCGATGGCGGTCCCGGAGAGCAGCCCGCCGCCGCCCACGGGCGCGACCACGGCGTCGAGATCGTCCACCTGGGCCGCGAGCTCCAGCGCGGCCGTGCCCTGGCCGGCGATGATGCGCGGGTCGTTGTAAGGATGGACGAAGATCGCGCCTGTCTCGGAGATCACGCGGGCGATCGTCTCCTCGCGCGAGCGGAGCGTGGGGGCGCAGCTCACGACCCGGGCGCCGTAGCCCTCCACGGCGGCGCGCTTCACGGCGGGCGCGGTCTCGGGCATGACGACATACGCGGCGACGCCGCGGATGCGGGCCGCGAGCGCGAGCGCGGCGGCGTGGTTGCCCGAGGAGTGGGTCGCGACGCCGCGCCGCGCCTCCTCGTCCGAGAGGGACAGGACCGCGTTGCACGCGCCGCGGAATTTGAACGCCCCGACCCGCTGCAGGTTCTCGCACTTGAAGAAGACGCGCGCTCCCGCGATGCCGTCGATCGTGCGGCTGGTCATGACGGGCGTCACATGGGCGTGGGGCGCGATGCGCGCGGCGGCGCCGCGGATGTCCTCGACGGTAGGCGAACGGCTCATGGGGCGCTCATCGGAGCGCGCTCCCGGCCCGGCGTCCACCGCGCGCCCACGTGACGTCCTCGCGGCGCTGCTTCAGAACAGGTCGGCCGCGATGCCGTCGGCGAAGACCCAGGCGGCTCGCGGGACGCGGACCCGCCCGCCGGCCACCTCCAGGCGGCCGGCGCGCTCCAGCCGCTCCGCGGCCCGCCGCCGCGAGGGCGGCCACGCCGGCACCCCGAGCGCCGCCGCGGCGGCCTCGAGATCGAGCCCCTCGCGCAGCCGCAGCCCGAGCATGATCCGCTCGGACAGCCGCGTCTCCGGGTCGAGCCGCTCCTCGCTCTCCACGGCGATCGCCTCGCCGCCCTCGGCCATCGCAGCCATGTACCGTTCCGGACTCACGATGTTCCGGTACCGGACCGCGGACGCTTCTCCATCATGGCCCTCCGCGCCGGCCGAGCGCAGGCCCCAGCGCGGATCCGGGCGCGACACCGTCCCGTAGGCGGCGCACCCGAGGCCGACGTAGTCGATGCCTTGCCAGTAACCCAGGTTGTGGCGCGCCTCGTGACCCGGCCTCGCGTAGTTCGACACCTCGTAATGGGCGAGCCCCTCGGCCTCGAGGGCCTCGTCGATGGCGAAGAACGTGTCCGCGACGCCATCGTCTCCGGCGAGCGGCAGGCGACCGCGCCGCGCGAGCTCTCCGAACGAGGTGCCGGGCTCGACCGTCAGGCTGTACGCCGAGACATGGGTCACCCCCGTCGAGGCCACGGCGCGCGCCTCGGCGGCGGCGTGCTCGGGGCGTTGCTCCCGCGCCGCCTCGACCGTTCCGACCGCGACACCGTAGATGAGATCGCCGCTCACGCGCGGCATCCCGGATCGGAGCGCCGCCGAGAGCGCGCCGAGCCCGCCGTCTGGGTCGTGCAGGCGCCCGAGGAACCGGAGGCGCTCGACGTCGAGGCCCTGAACTCCGATGCTGAGCCGGTTCACTCCGATCGCTCGGAACGCTCGGGCCCGCTGCTCATCGAGCGAGGTCGGGTTGCACTCCACGGTCACCTCGAGGTCCGGCGAGCGCCGGCGGGCGGCCGCGGTGATGGCCGACAGCACCCTGCCCATCTCGTCCGGCTCCCAGAGGGATGGCGTCCCGCCGCCGAAGAAGATGCTCTGGAGCTCGCGCTCGCCCAGCACATCCTCCCGCTTCCGGAGCTCGGCCAGCACGGCGTCGGCATAGCCGCGGTGGTCGATCGCCTCCCGCGCCTTCGCGAAAGACACGAAGTCGCAGTAGGGACACTTCTTGAGGCACCAGGGGAAGTGGACGTAGACGGTGATCGGCTCCATGGTTTTCATGAATCCGCGACAACATTCGACCCGCAAGCGGGCGAAGCGGAAACTCCTAGATGAACCGAGATGCGGAAGAGGACGACGTGGATGGCGTGGATGGCGTGGATGGCGACGAGGACGCGCGGCGGAGCGCGCGTGCCCTGCGCCGGGCAACGCGCCTGGGCGCCTTACTCCGCGCGCGCGCGCGCGTCGCGCATGGTGACACAATTGCGAGGTCTAGATCGCGGTGTTAGCGTGCGAAAGGGAGGGGGCGCATTGCGCCCACCGAACTCTTCATGCTGACGTTGACGGAGCTTGTCGATCGCGTCCGGACCTATCAGCCGGCTGCAGACGTCGATCTCATCGCCCGGGCCTACGCCTACAGCTCTGATGCTCACAAGGGGCAGACCCGCAAGAGCGGTGACCCTTACTTTTCCCACCCGGCGAGCGTCGCCGCGATCATCACCGAGCTCAAGCTGGACACGGCGAGCGTCTGCGCCGGGCTCTTGCACGATGTCGTCGAGGACACGCTCGCGACGACCACCGACATCGAGAACAGCTTCGGCCAGGAGGTGGCGTTCCTCGTCGACGGCGTGACGAAGCTCTCGAAGATCAACTTCGCTTCCAAGGAAGATCGGCAAGCCGAGAACTTCCGCAAGATGCTGGTGGCGATGGCGCGGGACATCCGCGTGCTCCTCGTGAAGCTGTGCGACCGCCTCGACAACATGCGGACGCTCGAGTTCATGAAGCCCGAGGCGCAGGACCGGATCGCCCGGGAGACGATGGAGATCTACGCGCCGCTCGCGAACCGCCTCGGCATCGCGCGCTTCAAGAGCGAGCTCGAGGACCTGTCGTTCAGGTACATCGAGCCGGAAGCCTGGTCGGACCTCTCGCAGAAGGTCAAGACGACCGCGAAGGAGCGGGACAAGTACATCCACGAGGTCTCGAAGGTGCTCGCGGGCAAGCTCGCGGAGCAGGGCTTCGCGGTCGACGTCACCGGCCGAGCGAAGCACCTCTACTCGATCTGGCGCAAGATGCAGGCGCAGCAGTGCGATTTCGACCAGGTCTATGACGTCATCGCGTTCCGCGTCCTCGTCGAGTCGGTGGCCGACTGCTACGCGACGCTCGGCGTGATCCACTCGCAGTGGACCCCGGTCCCCGGCCGCTTCAAGGACTACGTCGCGCTGCCCAAGCCGAACATGTACCAGTCGCTGCACACGACGGTCATCGGACCCGGGCGCGAGCGGATCGAGATCCAGATCCGCACCCATGAGATGCACCGCGTCGCGGAGCAGGGCATCGCGGCGCACTGGAAGTACAAGGAGAACAACTCCGGCGGCATCGACCCGAAGGACGCCGCGCGGTTCGGCTGGCTCCGCCAGCTGATGGAGTTCCAGAAGGAGCTCAAGGATCCGGCCGAGTTCCTGGAGAGCGTCAAGGTCGACCTGTTCCAGGACGAGGTGTACGTCTTCACGCCGAAGGGCGACGTGCGCGTCTTCCCCCGCGGCTCGACGCCCATCGACTTCGCGTACGCGATCCACACGCAGGTCGGCGAGCACTGCTCCGGGGCGCGGGTCAACGGCGCCATCGTCCCGCTCCGATCGAAGCTCCGGAACGGCGACGTGGTGGAGGTGATGACCAACCCGAGCCAGCACCCTTCGAAGGACTGGCTCGATTACGTCTCGACCAGCCGCGCACGCTCGAAGATCCGCAACTTCCTGCGCACGGAGCAGAGGGAGAAGTCGCTCAAGCTCGGTCGTGAGCTCCTCGAGAAGGAGATGCACCAGCGCAGCATGAGCCTGAGTCGCCTCACGAAGCACGAGGGCGAGCTGCGAAAGGTCATGGAGCGCTTCGGGGTCACCTCGGCGGACGAGCTCTTCATCGCGGTCGGCTATGGCAAGGTGAGCGTCCGGGCGGTGTGCGAGTTCCTCGCGCCCACGCCCAAGGAGAACGAGAAGGGCACGCCGACCCCGCCGCCCGAGTCGATCAAGGAGGGGCGCATCGAGTCGCTCGTCCGCAAGGTCACCGGGCGCGACAGCCATGGCATCCGGCTGAACGGCATCGACGACGTCCTCGTCCGCTACACGAAGTGCTGTAACCCGCTCCCAGGCGACGAGATCGTCGGCTTCATCACGCGCGGCCGCGGCATCACCGTCCACCGCCGCAACTGCGCCAAGGCGTTCGACACGGACCCGGAGCGCCGCGTGGAGATCTCCTGGGACTCGCGCGCGAAGATCAACCGCCCCGTGCAGATCAAGGTGATGACGGCGAACCGGCCGGGCATCCTCGCGACGGTCGGCCACACGTTCCACGAGCAGGGCATCAACATCAGCGAGGCGACCTGTCGCGCGGGCGACGACGGTCGGGCGATGAACACGTTCACGTTCCTGTGCGCCGACCTCGCGCAGCTGAAGAGCGTGATCCGGCGGCTGCAGCGGATCCCCGGCGTGATGGCCGTCGAGCGGACCTGAGCGGCGGGCCTCAGCGGCCACGGCGAGCGCGCGCCGCGGTGCTCGTCCTGGGCGGCGCGCCCGCGGCGCTCGGTCCAGCCTCCGCCAGGGCGCGGGTGAGCGGACGGCCGAGGTCGCCCCCCGGCTCGTGCCGCGCGGCGATCTCCTGCACCTTGCGGACGAGCCGGGTCACGTCGTGGTGGCGGACCGGGGATCCAGCGGAGGCGCGATCACAGAAGAACGTGCGGCACCCGAGGGGCCTCGCGGCGTAGATCGCGCAGCGGCCGGCGTCGGTGAGCATCGGGCATCGCCGCTCCGACGCCTGCGGCAGCGCGCGTCGCCGGCTCGGGCCGCCGGCGGACGCTCCCGGCTCGGGCGCTCCCGCCCCGCTCGCTCGCACGATCCCCTCGAGCGCTCGGCGGCCCCCGCGAGCCGCGATCGCGCGCCGGACGGCGGCGAGCTCGACGGACGTCACGTACGGTTCGCGGCCCGTGATCCCGAACCGACAGCACTCGGTCGAGGCCTCGCACGTCCAGCCGCTGAAGACCTCCTCCGCCTCGCGGTACACGGCCGAGAGCTCGGTGAGCAGATCGGCTTCACGGACGGGTGGATCGAGGGGCGTGGTTCGACGCATTCGTTCGGAGGCGCTCTCGTGGTGATCCGACGTGACGTACTGCCAGCCCGAAGCGACCGCGATGGAAGGGGAGGGGATGGGGAGGGGGCAGAGCAGGGCGGAGCTTCAGGCCGCGACCCTAGTGCCACGCAGCGCTGCTGCGAAGCAGCAATCCACCATCCTGACGGGCGCTCTGACGCAGGGCACCAGCGCCGTCCGTTCTGGAGCGAGCTGCCGCTGCGACCGCGGGGGCGTCGGCGCTGTTCCCGGACGCGCGAGGCCGCGCGCTGGGCGGCGAGCGCGCACGCGCTATCCTCGCGCTGGATGCCGGTGCTGCACCCGAAGCTTCGAGCCCTCGAGATCGTCGTCATCCAGGATGAGCGCCATGGCCGCGCGTTGATGCTGCGCGACACCGAGGGCATCGCGCCGTCTCCGGTCGTCGTTCCCGCCGCGAGCGCCGCCGTGCTCGCGCGCTTCGACGGGAGGCGATCGATCGACGAGATCGCGCGTGACGCCGCCCGGTCGGCGGGCCAGCCCGTGGACGCCGCCCACGTGTCGCAGCTGGCCGACGAGCTGGAACGCGCCTGGATGCTCGACAGCCCGCGATTCCACGCGCGCCGGCGGAGCGTCGTGCAATCGTTCGACGCGGCGCCGATCCGGGCGGCCGCGCACGCGGGCGGCGCGTACCACGGCGATCGACGGAAGCTCGCCGACTTCATCGAGCGAAAGTGCCTCCAGATCGCGCGGCCGCAGGGCGGAGCGACGCGCGCTGCGGCGCCGCAAAGCGCGCCAGCGCGCATGGTCGGGCTCTGCGCGCCGCACATGGATCTCTGGCGCGCCGCGGCGGGCTACGGGCATGCCTATGCCGCGCTGGAGCAGGCGCTGGCAGGTCCAGGGCTCGAGCAGGTCGACACGTTCGTTCTGCTCGGGACATCGCACGCCGCGATGCGCCGTCCGTACGCCGTCTGCGAGAAGACGTTCGCGACGCCGCTCGGTCCTCTCGACCCGGATCGAGAGATGATCGCGGAGCTCGCGGCGGCGAGCCGCTTCGACGTGCGCGAGGACCAGTACCTGCACAAGAACGAGCACTCGATCGAGTTTCAGGCCGTGTTTGTGCGGCACCTCCTCGGCGGCCGCGCGGCGTCGATCGTACCCATCCTCTGCGGCCTCTCGGAGTGTCAGGCGCGGCGTCGCGACCCCGCGCAAGACGATGGCGCCGAGTCGTTCCTGCGGGCGCTCCGCGACGCCCTGGCGAAGCGCCCCGGTCGCGTCCTCGTCATCGCAGGAGCGGACCTCGCCCACGTCGGCCCGCGCTTCGGTGATCCCGCGCCCCTGGACGAGCGGCAGCGGACGGCGCTGCGCGACCGCGATCTCGCCTCGATCGAGCGCGCGACGTCGATCGACGCGCCGGGCTTCTTCGTCGACGTCGCTCGGGACCTCGCCAGCCGTCGCGTCTGCGGCCTCGGCCCCATCTACACGTTGCTCCGCGCGCTCCCGCCGTCGTCGCGCGGCGAGATGCTGCACTACGAGCAGTGCGTCGACCCCGAGGAGGGATCGATCGTCAGCCATACGTCTCTCGGATTCTACGGTTGAAGATCCGCGCCGGAACGTCCGCCGAGCGCGCGCCGGCGCTGCGTCATCGAGCGCGCCGAGAGCCCCCTGCGCTGGCGCGTCGCGAGGCTCCCGGGCATGAAACGGGCGTCACTCAGCCGCGCGGGACCCTGCGGCGCGCGATGTCGAGGCCGAGCCGGTCGGCCTCACGGTAGATCGCCTGCCGTGACATGCCCAGGGCACGCGCAGCCGACGCGACGGAGCCGTTGGCCCGGGCGAGGGCGTCCTCGAGGCGGGCGCGCGCGAGCGAAGGATCCGTCGCGGGCGGGAGGTTCGGCTTCACCCGCGGGCCGCGCGCGAGCGATCCCGCGATCGGCGTGACGGAGAGCGGACCGTCCGGCGCAGCCTGGGCTGCGGTCACGATGGCCGACTCGAGCTGCGGCACGCCGCCCGGCCAGCCGGCGCGGACGAGCGCCTCCAGGAGCTGCGGGGTGAAGCGGTCGAGGCCGATCGCGTTGCGCTCCGCGATGTCGCGCACGATGAGCGGCACGTCCTCGCGCCGCATCTCGAGCGTCGGGATCGTGATCCGCTTGCCGGAGAAGAGCGAAGCGAACCACGGCGCGACGCGCCCGTCGCCGGCGGCACGGTCGAGCGGCTGTCCGGTCGTCGCGATGATGCTGACGCCGTTCGAGCGACCGACCGAGTGCGCGATCTCCAGCTGCTGCGGGCGCGGCAGGCGATCGGCGTCGAGGACGAGCCATGTCATCGGTCGCGCGCCCGGCGGAATGGCCGGCTTCGTCTCGGCGCTGCCGTCGACGACCAGCGTCTCACCCAGGCCCTCGCGCACCGCTGCGGCGAGGCGGGCCAGCGTCCGCTTCCCGACCCCGGGCGCGCCCTCGATGCAGACGCTGGAGCCCGACTGCACGAGCTTCATCACCGGGTCGATCCAGTCCTTGCGCTGCTTCGAGCCGAACACCAGCGGCCCGAGCCGAGACGGCGCGCCGTCGTACAGCGCGAGGTGCCGCTCGACGAAGACCCCGAGCTGATGCCCGAGGCGAACCACGTCGCCGTGCATCACGCCGATGCGCCGGGCGCGGACGCCGTTCACCCACGTGCCGTCGTGGGTGTCCATGTCCTCGATGTAGCAACCGTCCGAACGCACGCTGATCTTCGCGTGCTCCGGCGCGATCCCGTGGCCCTCGATGCGCCCGTCGCGCGCGGCGCTGCCGATCACGGCGCCGTCCATGAGGCTCACGATCCGCGGCGGAGCGTCGAGCCCGATCAGGACGAGCCCCCACCCGCCGTCGTCATCCTGTCGCTTGGCGTGGACTCCGGACCGGTACTCTTTCTGGAGGACCGGCGCCGTTGTCTCCGCAACGTCCACTCGCAAAGCAGTCTGTTCGTTCATGCTCCCCCCAAGTCCAAAGGACCTGCCTGGTCGACCCAGGCCAACCAAGAGCGCGCCGAGTGGCGGGCACCCTTATGATGTAAGAGCCCCCCACACGGTGCCGCTGTCGCGAACGCGAAGGCTTTTGTGAGCGGCACCGTTCACGGTGCTGCTTGGCGAGCCCCCTCGCTCGCAATGGCCACACAATACTCGACCAGAGCGGCCGTGCAACCTGCCGGCGACGGAAGTTTTGAGGTTTTGTTGTTGAGAGCTTGACTCCCACCACGCCGATTGGTACTCATCCGCCACGCATCGACGGAGCGAACCTCCGGTGATGACCCGGCGCGAATCAGGATTTTTCTGACAAACGCCATTAGAAGTGGTTTCCTGAATTAAGTGATTGACATCTGCGGGAGTAACTCAGTGGTAGAGTGCAACCTTGCCAAGGTTGACGTCGCGGGTTCAAATCCCGTCTCCCGCTCCACGACATAGGCTCTGCGGCAGCGAGCAGACCCTGCGAGGCCGGTGTGACCCACCGGCCTCTGTGTTTTGTTCAACGTTTCGCTCAACGTTTTGCTCAACCGCTCGGCGCGCCGGCGTCGTGGGAACGCACAGGGCGATGCGCCGAACGGTGCGCCAGGCGGCGGGCCTGTGATACGAGGATTCGCCTCATGTCCGCTCCGCTCCACGAGCGCCTGCGCCTGCTTGCCCATAGCCTCGAGCGGCAGTTCCTAGGCAAGGACGAGATCATCCGCCTGCTCATGATCGCGGTCGTCGCGGGCGAGCACTGCGTGCTCCTCGGCCCGCCGGGGACCGCGAAGAGCGCGCTCATCCGCACGCTCGCCGAGCTGATGCAGGCGCGGTACTTCGAGTACCTGCTCACGCGCTTCACCGAGCCGAACGAGATCTTCGGCCCGGTCGACATCGGTGCTTTTCGCGAGGGCGTCTACCGCCGGAACACCTCGGGGATGCTCCCCGAGGCGGAGATCGTCTTCCTCGACGAGGTCTTCAAGTCGAACAGCGCCATCCTGAACGCGCTGCTCACGCTGCTGAACGAGCGCAAGTTCGCGAGCGGCGGCCAGGTGCTCCGCTGCCCGCTCATCAGCGTCTTCGCTGCCTCGAACGAGGTGCCCGGCGACGAGACGCTGACCGCGATCTTCGACCGCTTCCTCCTGCGGGTGCAGTCCGACAACCTCGACGCCTACCACTTCAGCGAGCTGCTCCAGCGCGGCATCCAGCAGGAGATCCGGCACATGGCCGGCGAGCCGCTTCGCCCGCTCGTCGCGGCGCGCGAGCTGGCCGAGCTCGGCCGAGGGTTCGGCGCGCGGATGAACTTCGGCGATGCGTTCCTATCGGCCTACAAGGGGCTGGTGTTCCAGATCCGCGCCGAAGGGATATCGCTCTCGGATCGTCGTGTCGTGAAGATGCTCAAGCTCTTCGCGGCGAGCGCTTACCTCGATGGCCGCCAGACGACCGACGCGAGCGACTTCTTCGTGCTCAAGCACATCTGGAACAACCAGGATCAGGCGGCGATCCTCGAGGGCATCGTGCAGCCGGTGCTCGAGGCCTTCTTTCGCGAGCACCCGGATCGCCGCCGCGTCGGCGCGCTCGGCGTCGGCGTGGAGGCGCTCGCCGCGGAGATCGATCGGATCCGGCAGATCCTCACGGGCGGCGCCTCGCTCGGCGACGTCCAGCTGTTCAGTCAGCTGAAGGCGCTCGGCGAGATCAAACAGGCGCTCGCCGGCATCAACGACGCTCGCGCCCGCGAGCTCGAGGCGCGCGTGTCTCAGCTGCTCGAGGCTTCGTTTCGGAGCGGACGCTTCGCGCAGATCTAGCGGCGCCCGGTCCGGGCGTCGCCGGCGCGGCGGCGTCCGTCCTGGAGCGAGCCGTCCGCCCTGCCGGGCTCCGGGCGGGCGTGCTCGGAGCGGCGTCGGTCCTGGAGCGAGCCATCCGCCCGGCCGGGCCCTGACCAGGTGCGCTCGGGGCGACGGCGTTGGCCCTGGAGCGGCCCCTCGGCTGCGCCGGTCCCCGGCTGCGCGCGGCAGCACCAGTGGCTTCCTGTGTAGGCCGAGGTGACGCCTTCGCGCCTGACCGGGCCGAGCTGGCCGTGCGGCGGTGGTCGACCGGACCCGACGACGCGCCCATCCTCGCGCCGCGGATCCGCTTGGGCACGCCGAACGCCTCGCGGATGTGGAGGAGCTCGTCCACCGTCAAGGCGCGCCACTCTCCCGGCCGGAGGCCTTCCGAGCTCACGCCGGCGAACGTCGTCCGGGCCAGGCGCATCACGGGCCAGCCGGTCGCCTCGCCCATGCGCCGGATCTGCTGGTTGCGGCCCTCGCGGAGGGTCACCTCGAGCCACGTCTTGTCGCCCTCGTGGCGGAGCCGCCGCGCCTCGGCCGGCAGCGTGACGCCATCCTCGAGGCGGATCCCTTCGCGCCACGGCGTGAGATCGTCGTCGCTCATGACGCCCTGGACCTTCAGGACGTAGGTCTTCGGCACGCCGCCGCGCGGATGGAGCAGCGCGTTGGCGAAGTCGCCGTCGTTCGTCATGAGGAGGATGCCGCTCGTCGCGAAGTCGAGCCGACCCACGGGGTAGAGCCGCGCGCCCGTGCCGCGCACGTGGTCGGCGACCGTCGGGCGCCCCTCGGGATCGCGCAGCGTCGAGACGACGTTCCGCGGCTTGTGCAGCGCGACATAGACCGGCGCCTCGGAGACGAGGCGCTTGCCGTCGACCTCGATGCGGTCCTTTTGCCGGTCGGCCTTCAAGCCGAGCTCGGTCACGACGCGTCCGTTCACGCGCACCCGCCCGGCGAGGATGAGCTCCTCCGATGCGCGGCGCGAGGCGACGCCGGCGCGCGCGATGATCTTCTGCAGACGTTCTTCCATGGTGTGCTCGGGCCCTACGCCGACGCGATGGTGTCGGCCGACGGCACTGATAAGCACGCCCCTCGCGCCGCGTCGACCGACCTGGGCGGTACGCTGCTGGGATCCGAGGCCGACGCCGGCGCGCCTGCCCTGGCGAACGCCTGTGGCGGCACGAGCACCTGGGCGCGCTCGCGCCGTCAGGGCAGGGGGCGAATTTGACCCCACCTCGGCTCGAAGGAGGCGCGCTCTATTTTTTCTTGTCGCTGGAGGGCGCCGCGCTCCCGCTGTCGCCCACGGCCTCGTTTGCCTCGTCCGCGGCCGCTTGATCGTCCGCAGCCTTCTTCGCGGCTGCAGCGGTGGCCTCCTCTTCCTTCTTGCGCTCGTCGTCCTCGATGCGGCGCTTCAGCTCGTTGTCGTGATCCCACCGATCGACCCGCTCGTCGGCGTCGATGTCCACGCCCATCCGCTCGAGCCGCCCCATGCGGTAGATCTCCCAGACATCCGGCTTGCCGTCGCGGTTCGTGTCGCGCTTGATGCGCGCGAGCTTGCCGCCGCTGTAGTACTTCCACTCGTCGGGGTTGCCGTCGTGATCGGAGTCGACCTTCACCTCGGCCAGCCTTCCGCCGGCGAACGTGAGCCATGTGTCGATCCGGCCGTCGTAGTTCGAGTCGGACTCCTCGTGAAGGCTCTCGCCCTTGTCGTTGTACTTGCGGACGACGTCCTTCACCCCGTCGAAGTTGGTGTCGATCTCGCGGCAGACGAGCGCCCTCTGGCGGTCCTCGCCGGTGCCCACGATCTGCCAGACGCGCCTCACGTTGGGCTGGATCGCGCCTGGCCCGGCGGTCTCGCTCGTCTCGCGATCTTCTTTGCCCTTCCAGTCGCACATCGAGCGATCGTCGATGCTGCCGTCGGCGTTGCGAGCCGCCTCGACCCTCGGCGCCTTCGCGCCTTCGAACCCTGGATCCGAGCCGCACGCCGCGGCGAGCAGGCTGAGCGTGGCCAGCGCGATGAGCGCTTGTCTCCTCATGTCATGGTCCCTTCTTGGCGGCCGGCTGGCCGGGCGCGGAGCCCGCGGGCGCGGCGCTCGCCGCCGTGGCCGCGCCCGCGACGGGGGCCGATGGGGGCGCGGCGGTCGTCGATGCAGCCGCGCCCGCGGCGGGGGCAGCTGTGGGCGCGGCGCCTGGCGCCCCTGCGCCCGCCCCTTGCTCCGTGGGCGCGGCGCCGCCCGGCGGGGGCAGGGGCGCTCTCGGCGCGCCGTACGACTCGGCGCAGAGATCCACCACGCTTCCGGGATCGGCCTTGCCGTCGGCGTTCTGATCGCTCGCCACGACCGCGCACTTCGCGTCGTTCGGGTTGTTGAAATGCCACCACTGGTCGACGATCCCATCGCCGTCGGAGTCGCGCTCGCGGCGCGCGAGGCGCGGACCCTCGTAGTAGTCCCAGGTGTCGAGCTTGTCGTCGAAGTTGGTCTCGCGCTCCTTCAGCACGACGGCGCCGCGCTCGTAGTGAGCGATCTCGTCGGCCCGCCCGTCGCGGTCGAAGTCCGATTCGCGCCGCCGCTCCACCCCGTTGCCGTCGTAGTAGATGAAGGCGTCGATCGCGCCGTCCAGGTTCAGGTCGACGACCCGGCAGACCTCCCGGCCGTCTTGCTTCACGTGGATGATGTCGGGTATCCGGTCGCCGTTCACATCGACCTTCTCCGCAGAGGCGGAGTCCTTGTCGCAGGGCTCGTGGACGATCGCCGTGTCCCGTTCGTTGGTGGAGCCCTTCGCGCTCGAGGGCTCCGGCGTCGAGGACGCGCAGGAGGCGACCGAAATGGTGATCAGGGCCACAAGCGAGCACCTGGACGACCGCCAGGTGAGCGGGAATCGCGTCATCAAGAGATTCCTCCGGCCGGCCCGGAACCCTCGGGACAGAAGCTCGACGCGCCGGGCGAGCCGTCCCGACGCGGACCAGCTTCAAGCCGCAGTCTAGACCGCGGCCCGCGCCCACATCAAGAAGCCCACTGGACGCGACGGACGTGACGGACGTGACGGACGTGACCCACGTGACGGACGCAACCGACGTGACCGACGTGACCGACGTGACCGACGCGGCCCGCGGCCCAGACCGGCCGATCCCCGAACCCCGGCGAGCGCGGTGGCGCCATTCCGATTGACATCATACGTACCGGCATCTAGGGTAACGTCTTGTCAGTCGTACCCTTCGAGACTGGCGGGTTACCCTCCCGGGCGTGACATGTCGCGGAAGAAAGTCTCGACGACCATCTACATCACGCCCGAGCAGGCCGAGCGGCTGAAGATGCTGCACGAACGCACCAAGGTCCCGATCGCCGTCTACATCCGCGAAGGGATAGATATGGTCCTCAAGCACTACGAGCACGTGCTGCCAGGGCAGATGTCCCTGGAGAGCCCGCCGGTCGCCGCGCCGCCGATCCCGAAGAAATGACCGGCGCCAGGGGCCGCAAGGCTCTGGGCCCGGGGTGCCGGACGCCTGGGCGCCGGTCGCTCGGGGTGGATAGCTTCGCGGCGCGGGTCGCGCTAGGAGCAGGCGCGCCGCGGTCCACCATTTCCCGCGGTGCTCGTAGAGCCGCGCGCCGCGGCTCGCTCCCCCCGGAGGGGCCCGGACGTTCCCGTCCGCTCCCTCGCACCTCGGTCGAGGCCGCGTGCTGCGGCCGCTAACGCTGGTCAGGTCGCCGCGCCCTGAAGCTCGCTATGCCCGTTGATTCCAAGCTCATCCGCAACTTCTCGATCATCGCCCACATCGACCACGGCAAGTCCACGCTCGCCGACCGCATCCTCGACGTGACCGGGGCGCTCACCGCCCGCGAGCAGAAGGAGCAGTTCCTCGACAAGATGGACATCGAGCGCGAGCGGGGGATCACGATCAAGGCCCAGACCGTTCGCCTGGATTACACAGCGAAGGACGGCCAGACGTACCGGCTGCACCTCATCGATACACCCGGGCACGTCGACTTCAACTACGAGGTCTCGCGCAGCCTCCAGGCGTGCGAGGGCGCGCTGCTCGTCGTCGATGCTACCCAGGGCGTCGAGGCGCAGACCCTCGCGAACGTCTTCCTCGCCCTGGACAACAACCTCGCGATCCTCCCGGTCCTCAACAAGATCGACCTCCCCTCGGCCGACGTCGAGCGGACGACGCGCGAGATCGAGGACGTCATCGGCCTCGACTGCTCCGGCGCCATCCCCGCCAGCGCCAAGACGGGGATCGGCATCGCGGAGATCCTCGAGGCGGTGGTCGAGCGCATCCCGGCGCCGAAGGGCGATCTGAACGCGGCGCCCCGCGCCCTCATCTTCGACAGCTGGTACGACAGCTACCGCGGCGCGGTCGTCATGGTGCGCGTCGTCGACGGCATCATCCGGAAGGGCCAGAAGGTCCGCTTCATGGCGACCGGCCGCGACTACGAGGTCACGGAGATGGGCGTGTTCACGCCCCACGCGACCGCCATCACCGAGCTCGGGCCAGGGGAGGTCGGCTTCCTCGTCGGCAACATCAAGAGCGTCGTCGACACGAAGATCGGCGACACGGTGACCGACGCCGTCCACCCCGCGACGACGCCGCTCCCCGGCTTCAAGGAGGTCAAGCCGATGGTCTTCGCCGGGATCTTCCCGACGGACTCGGCCCAGTACGAGGACCTCCGCGACGCCCTGTCGAAGCTCCACATGAACGACGCCGCGTTCGTCTTCGAGCCCGACACCTCCGAGGCGCTCGGGTTCGGCTTCCGGTGCGGCTTCCTGGGCCTGCTCCACATGGAGATCATCCAGGAGCGGCTGGAGCGCGAGTACAACCTCGACCTCATCACGACCGCGCCGAGCGTCGTCTACCACTGCTACCTGAACGACGGCTCGATGAAGTCGATCGAGAACCCCGCGAAGCTCCCGCCGCCGAACCTCACCGATCGCATCGAGGAGCCGATCTTCCGGATGACCGTCCACGTGCCGTCGACGTACGTCGGCGCGGTCCTCGCCCTGTGCCAGGAGCGGCGCGGGGAGCAGAAGTCGATCCAGTACGCCTCGTCCGACCGCGTGATCATCACCTACGACATGCCCCTCAGCGAGGTGCTCTTCGACTTCCACGACAAGCTGAAGAGCGTGTCGCGCGGCTACGCGTCGATGGACTACGAGCTCGTCGGGTACCGCGCCGACGATCTCATCAAGCTGGACATGCTGGTGAACGGCGACCCGCTCGACGCCCTCAGCGTCATCGTGCACCGGGACAAGGCGTACGCCAGGGGCCGGGACCTCGCGGTGAAGCTCAAGGACATCGTGCCGCGCCAGCAGTACGAGGTCGCGATCCAGGCGGCGATCGGGTCGAAGGTCATCGCGCGGACGACCGTGAAGGCGATGCGCAAGGACGTGACCGCCAAGTGCTATGGCGGCGACATCAGCCGCAAGCGCAAGCTCCTCGAGAAGCAGAAGGAGGGCAAGAAGCGGATGAAGATGGTCGGGAGCGTCGAGATCCCGCAGGAGGCGTTCCTCGCCATCCTGAAGATCGACTGACGCGCGGGGGCGCTGGTCACCGCGCGCCGCGCGGCCACGCGAGCGTGGCGGCGCGCGGCGCGCGCTCGTATAAGCCGCCCATGCAGCCCGCCCCCGTCCGGCCGCGCGAGCTCCGCGCGGCGTTCCCTGCCCTCGCCCTCGGCCTCGCCGTCCTCGCGTGCGACGATCAGCGCGCCGCGGCGCCTCAAGCGTCCACCTCAGCCTCCGCGCCGCCGGTCGCGGACAGCGCGGCGCCGGCCCCGAGCGCCGCGGCGGCCCCCGCGGCCACGGAGGCCGCGAAGCGAGAGATGCCGCCGCGGCCGATCCCGATCGGGTCGAGCGGGCCGATCCAGCCGAGCGCGCCGGCGGAGCAGCAGATGATGGCGATCCAGTACACGCTCGCCATGGTGTCGCCGCGGTCGACCGACCCGCTCGTCGACAAGCCCTACCTCGAGGGCATCCTGCCGAAGCTCGCCGCGGCGGTGCGCACCGCCGACAAGGGCAAGACCCCGCCGAACCCCGCCAAGGCGACCAAGGGGAACAGGAAGATCGAGGTCGACATGGGCAAGGGGTGCACCGAGCGCACCCCGTCCAACCTGCTCGCGCAGCGGGCAGGCTCCTCCCTGAGGGAGGCGTACGACGCGGGGATCCTCGTCATCTCCTGCCACGACGACCGATGGGAGTGCCACCAGTCGACGCGGGATCCGAGCGACGTCCTGTGCCACGCAGCGCCGCGGCGCTGAGCGTGGTATGGGCTGCGCCTGCCATGCAGGAGACGCTTGCCTACTCGGTCCCCGGCGCCGACGCCCTCCCTCGAACGGATCCGCTCGCCGAGATGCTCGTCGAGCTGAACCGCGAACGCCCGCCGCTCGCCCGGCTGCGCCACGACGCCACCGTCGCGTTCGGTCCGACGATGCGCGTCGAGCGCTTCGCCCTCGGGAACGGGCTCAAGGTGCTCGTGCTCGTCGACCCCACGGCGCCCGTGGTCTGCCTGCAGACCTGGTTCGGCGTCGGCTCGCGCCATGAGCGCGTGGGCAAGACCGGCATCGCCCACCTCTTCGAGCACCTCATGTTCGGCGAGACGGAGAGCGTCGCCCACGGCGCGTTCGACCGGATGCTCGAGGAGGCCGGCGCCGAGACGAACGCGGCGACGTTCCTCGACTGGACCTACTACCACACGAACCTGCCGAAGGACGCGCTCGCGCTCACCCTCCGCCTCGAGGCGGAGCGCATGGCGCGGCTCGTCCTCCGCGATCCGCAGGTGTCGAGCGAGAAGGAGGTCGTCGCCAACGAGCGGAGGCAGCGGGTCGACGACGACGTCGACGGGGCGGTGAGCGAGCTGCTCTACAAGGCGGCGTTCACCAAGCACGCCTACGGGTGGCCGACCATCGGCTGGATGGAGGACATCAAGGGCTTCACGACCGAGGACTGCGTCGAGTTCTACCGGACGTACTACGCCCCCAACAACGCGGCGCTGGTCATCGTCGGCGACGTCGCGCTCGACGAGGCGCTGCGCGGGGTGCAGGACCACTACGGCGCGCAGGAGCCCTCGAAGATCCCGGTCGAGGAGGTGTGCCCCGAGCCGCCGCAGATCGCGGAGCGCCGCGCCGAGGTGGTGAAGCCGACCGCCACGCACAAGGTCGCGATCGGCTACCGCGCGCCGGCGCTCGGGGACTTCGACCACGCGCCCCTCGCCCTGCTGAACGAGATCCTCTTCTCCGGGCGGTCGTCGCGCGTGCACCGCGCGCTCGTTCAGGAGCAGGAGATCGCGAGCGAGATCCGGGGCTGGGTCGGCTCGTTCCGCGATCCTTCGCTCTATGACATCTATCTCTCGGCCCGCGGCGAGCACACGGGCGAGGCGCTGCTCGCGGCCCTCGATCCGCTCCTCGAGGCGGTGCGCCGCGCCCCGGTCACCGAGGCGGAGCTCGATCGCGCGAAGGCGCGCATCGAGCTCTCGGTCCTGCAAGGGCTCGAGACCGTCGCCGGCAAGGCAGAGCAGATCGGCTTCTACGAGACGGTGCTCGGCGATCCCGCGGCCCTGTTCGAGCGGCTCTCCGCCTACCGGCGGGCGACGGTGGGGGATCTGCTGCGTGTGGCGCGGCGCTACCTGGTGAGCTCGGCGCGGACGGTGATCCACGTGATCCCGGACGGGACGAGCGACGAGGACGACGAGGACGGGACGGACGCGGAGAGCGAGGAGGCATCGTGAGCCAGAGCGTGAAGAGCGGCCTCGCCTGGGGCGCCGAGGGGCAGGGCAGGGGAGCGACGGGCGGTCGCGTGGCGCCCCGCGGCGGCGCGGTGCTCGTGGAGACGAGCCACGCGCTCCCCATCGTCAGCATCGTCGTCGCGTTCCCCTCCGGCTCGGCGCACGATCCGGCAGGGCGCGAGGGGCTCGCGCGCATCACGGCGCGCATGCTCCGCCGCGGCGCGGAGGGCTACAGCGCGAACGAGATCGAGGAGACGATCGACGCGCTCGGCGGGGAGTTCGGCACCGACGTGGCGACGAGCGCGACGACGGTGCATTTCGAGGTGATCAAGCGCTCGCTCGATCGGTTCGTCGAGCTCGGGGCCACGCTCCTCGCCCGCCCGACGTTCTCGCCGCCGGAGCTCGCGCGGCTCCTGCGCGAGGCCGAGGCCGAGCTCATCGAGGCGCGCGACAGCGATCGCTCGCTCTGCAGCCGCGCCTTCCGGCGGACCCTGTTCGCCGGGCACCCCTACGGCCGCCGCGTCGCGGGCACCATCCCGACGCTGCGGGAGATCACGCGCGACGACGTCGCCGCGTTCTATGCGCGGCACTACAGCCGGCGCAACGCGATCGTCGCCATCTCGGGCGACATCGAGCCCGGCGAGGCGCACGGGGTCGCCGAGCGCCTCCTGTCCGGCCTGCCCGAGGGCGAGGCGATCCCGGATCCGGTGACGGATCCCGGGGCGAGGCCGGGGCGTTGCCTCGTGTTCGTCGACAAACCCGAGCGGACGCAGACGCAGATGGTCATCGGCGGGCTCGGCACCGACGCCCACGACCCCGATCACATGGCGCTCCTGGTCGCGAACACCGTCTTCGGAGGCACCTTCTCGTCGCGGCTGATGCAGGAGGTCCGCGCGAAGCGTGGCTGGTCCTACGGCGCCTCGTCGCGCGCGGGCTTCGATCGGCACCGCGACGCGTTCACCATGTGGACCGCGCCCGCGGCGCAGGACGCCGCCGCCTGTCTCTCCCTGCAGCTCGGGCTGCTCGAGGCGCTGCGGCGCGACGGGATCACCGAGGACGAGCTCACGTTCGTGAAGCGCTACCTCGTCCGCTCGCACGCGTTCGAGATCGACACCGCGAGGAAGCGCGTGCACCAGAAGCTCGACGAGCTCCTGTACGATCTGCCGGACGGGTACCACGAGACCTACCTGAAGCGGATCGAGGACGTCACGCTCGAGGAGGCGAACGCCGCCGTGCGGCGCCGGATCTCCGAGGACGATCTGGTGATCGGCGTCGTCGGCACGCACGAGGAGATCGGCGAGGCGATCGCCGCGGCCGTCCCGAAGCTGGCCGAGGTGAAGGTCGAGCCGTACGATCTCGAGTAGCCGGCGCCGCGCCGAGGGCGATCACGTCGCGGCGCGCAGGCCGCGAGACCCGGGCGCGCGCCGTCTCGGGCGATCTCGCCCCGCGGCGGCGAGGCCCCGGCGCAGGCGACGCCGGCGGCCTGTCCGAGCGGCGTCGAACGACCGGCAGCGCGATCGGAACCGCCCGTCGGCCGCCGGCATCCAAGGCGCTGCTCCTTCGCGAGATCGTGGCAGGGCTCGCGGCCCGCTCCAGGATCACCGGCGCCTCCGGCCGCGATCGCTCAGCGCGCGCCGCGCGATGCCTGCCACGGCGCACCTGGCGCCGGCTCGCGAGGGCGAACGAGGGGAGCTCGCGATGAAGGCACGAACCATCCACGCGCCGGTCCTTGCCGCGGTGACCGCGCTGTCCGGGCCCGCTGCCGCGGCGGTCCCCGTCACGATCACCCACCAGGGACGCCTCTTCGATTCGGTGGGCCAGCCCATCGACGACACGCTCGACGTGGTGTTCGCGTTCTACGACGCGCCCGACGCGCCCGTGCCCGTCTGGAGCGAGCTCCACACCATCACGTTCGACCAGGGTTATTTCTCGGTCGACCTCGGCGAGCTCGCGCCCGTCGACAAGCCGGTCTTCGACGGCGCGGCGCGCTACCTCGGGATCACCGTGGGGGACGACCCCGAGATGGTGCCCCGCGCCAGGATCGCGAGCGTCCCGTACGCGCTCCAGGCCAGCAACGTCGCGGGGGACATCACGCCGAACTCGATCTCCATCGGCGGTCGCCTCGTCATCGACAGCAGCGGCGTGTGGGTCGGCGATCCGATCGGCCTGCAGGGCGCGCCGGGGCCCGCGGGCCCTCCCGGCGCGGCCGGTCCGGTCGGGCCGAGCGGTCCGGCTGGGCCGCCTGGCGCTGCCGGGCCCCCGGGTGCGCCGGGGGCGGAGGGGCCGCAGGGGCCTCCTGGTGTCATCTCGAGCACCTATGTTTCCGGCGCGGGCGCCGCCCCTCAGAAATCGCTGCAGTTCCTGGCTGCGCCCGCGACCGTGAGCGTGACCGCCTCGGGGCAGCGCGTCGTGGTCGTCTCCAACAAGGCGCTCGGCGCCGCGTCGACCGCCGCGGACCAGCTCCACCTCTGGATCTGCTCTCAGCAGCTCTCGCCTCTCGGGGAACTCAGCCCAGAAGGGACGGGCGTCTATGCGGTCCAGGTCCCGGCGCACACCCGCATCGCCATGGGGCTGAGCGCAGTGCTGTCGCCGCCCCCGGGCCAGTACAGCGTCGGCCTCTGCGGGAAGTCCGATAGCCCCTTCTGGACCAACAACGACTACTCGTACACCTCCGCTGTCGTCTCGATGCAGTAAGGTCGGCCTGGGCGGCCAACCTCGCGCGCCGCGAGGCGCGCGGCGCCTGCCCTCCGATCGCCACCATGCAGAAGGAGCTGATGACCCCCGCGGCGATCCTGCTCGGCAGCCTCTTCATCGCAGCAGGGCTCTACCTCGGGCTGCAGCGTCCGCCGCCACCTGCGCTTCCGTCGGCCAGCGTGGAGACCTCGGCAGCACGTGCGGGCGCGCTGCCTGCGACCGCGGGCGCGCCCGCCCCTTCACTGCCTGTGCCTCGCCCCGCGCCGGCGGGGGCCTCGCCGCTGACGAGCGAGCTCTACAAGCGTGTCGAGGGGGATGCCGCCAGGGAGCTCGAAGCGCGCCGGTCGCTCTTCGTGAAGCAGTGCTGGGAGCCTTCGCTCAGGAAGAACCCGGCTCCCGCGCGCGCCAGGTACATCTTCAACATGACCTTCGATGCGTCCGGGAACGAGATCGCCCGCGGCATCAGCGAGGTGCGGGGGATGGATCGTCCCGACGCGGCGCAATGCCTCCGGATGATGCCGCTCGAGCTCATCGTGCCGCCGCCCGGAACGCGCGTCTCCGTCGAGATCGAGATGACCCTGCCGTGAGCGCGCCGTGGCTGTGGGGGCGCCCTCGCCACGGAGGCCGTGACGCAACGATGCCTCTCCGCCGTTTGGTCCGCGATGGGCGGTGGGCTAAGGTCACGCCGTGCCTTGGCTTGCTGAGCTCGCCCTGCACCTCTGCCGCGCGCTGCACCTCGTGGTCCTGGCGATCGCGCCCACGTGGCTCTCGCCTGAGCCGCTCCCGGCCGGCGCGCTCGCCCTCTCGGGATCGCTCGCGGCGGCCGCGCTCGCCGCGGCGCTCGGCCTGTCGGCGTGGCTCGCCGCGCGGCTCGATACACGGCTCGCCAGGAACGGCGCGGCGCTGCTGTGGATCGCGATCGCCGCGGCGCTCGCGGCCACGCTCTACTACCGCGGGCCTCGCGCGCCGCTCGCGCAGGGGGTCGTGTTCGTCGCCGTTCCCCTGTGGGCGGCGCTCGCGACCCTCGCCGCCGCCGCCGCGGAGCGCTGGCTCGGATCGAGCTTCAAGCACCGGCGCATGGGGGCCGCGATCGTCGTGATCGGCCTCGGCGTCGTCCAGGTGAACGGGGCAGCGCCCCTGCTCGGGTCGCGCGAGCGGATGTGGTGGGCGGCGCTGCGCCGCGACGGCGCGCACCTGCGCGCGATCGACGAGCTCACGAGGCCGCTCCGCGAGCGGCGCAAGCTCGACGAGCTCGACGGCGTCGCGGCGCGCTGCCTGAGGATGCACCCCGCCGCCGCCGCGCCCGCCGCGCCGGCCACGTGCGCCTGCCTCGCGCTGCGCGCCGAGGCGAGGCTGCACGCCCGCAACGCTGGCGCCGCCCTCCGCGACGCGGAGTCCGCGCGCGCGCGGTGCCCGGAGCAGAGCGGCACGCGCGCGGTCCTGGCCGAGGCGCTCGCCGTCGCCGGCCGCCCCGAGCGCGCCGAGGCCGAGGCGCGGGCCGCGCTGGAGGAGGGCGGCGACCCGTCGCGGCTCCGCTATGCGCTCGCGCTCGCGCTCGAGCGCGCGGGTCGCCTGGCCGAGGCCAGGGCCGAGGCGGATCGCGCGATCGACGCCGGCGCCGGCCGGAAGGCGCAGCTCCTCGCGGGAGCGCTCGCGATCCTGGCCGGAGATCTCGACGGGGCGAAGGCGCGCCTCACGCCGCTCGCCGAGCAGGATCCCTCGGACGCCGAGGTGCTCTACAACCTCGCGCTCATCGCCGACAAGCGCGGCGACTACAACGGCGCACGTCAAGGCTACCTCGCCACCCTGAAGGCCGAGCCCAGGAGCGCCGATGCGCGCTACAACCTCGCGCTCCTGACGTTCCGCGCGGGCATCGCCGAGGAGTCGCGCCACCACGTCCGCAAGTTCCTCGATGCGTTCCCTGACGATCCGCGGGGCAGCCAGCTCGCGCAGGCGACGGGCACGCCGCTCGGCAAGACGTACAAGACCGACAAGACCGACAAGACCGACGCCGGCGCGCTCCCGGGCCGGCCCGCCGAGCGGCGGTCTCTGCAAGAGCCCGCCGCCGCAAGCTCGGGTTCTCGTTAGCTTCCGCCGCGAAGCGTCGTAAACGTCGTCAACGTCGCAAACGGCGCAAATCCACGGCGGGGGATGGCGGGGCTTCTGCGCCATTTCACGCTGTCGGTCCCAGTTCACTTTTGCATGGCGCGAACGTGACCCTGGATGACGACCTGTGTTATTCCAGAAGGTCTGGGAGGCTGCGTGACACCCGCCGCGGGGAACACCGTTGCCGATCGCTTTCGCCTGGTGCGTCCGCTCAGGCAAGGCGGGATGGGCTCGGTGTGGCTCGCCCAGCACCTCGGCCTCGACATCCCGTGCGCGATCAAGTTCATGAACGCGCAGGGCGTCTCCAAGGAGGTGCGGCACCGGTTCGAGCGGGAGGCGAAGGTCGCCGCGCAGATCCGCAGCCCGCACGTCGTGCAGATCCTCGACCACGGCGTCTGGCAGGGGACGCCGTACATCGCGATGGAGTACCTCGAGGGGGAGGACCTCGACACCCGCATCCAGCGCGTGGGGCGGCTCGACCCGCACGACACCATGGCGATCACGGCGCAGGTGGCGCGCGCCCTCACCAAGGCGCACGCGAGCGGCCTGGTCCATCGCGACCTCAAGCCGGCCAACATCTTCCTCGTCCGGGACGACGACAGGGAGATCGCCAAGGTGCTCGATTTCGGCATCGCGAAGGACAGCACGCCGCAGGTCACCTCCACCACGAAGACCGGCTCGCTGCTCGGGACGCCCGCGTACATGAGCCCGGAGCAGGCGCAGGGCACCAAGAGCATCGATCATCGCTCGGATCTCTGGTCGCTGGCCGTCGTCGTGTTCGAGTGCCTCACCGGCAAGCTCCCGTTCAACAGCGAGGCGTTCGGCGATCTGCTCCTCAAGATCATGGTCAAGCCGCTGCCCGTGCCGTCGCAATTCGCCCCCGTGCCGCCCGGCTTCGACGCCTGGTGGGCCCGCGCGGCGTCGCGCGAGCCGGACGCGCGATTCCAGAGCGCGAAGGAGTTCTGCGACGCGCTCGCGCTCGCGCTCGACATCGCGAGCGAGAGCTTCGAGCCCAGGACGAGCATCGTCGGCCCGTTCCGCGTGTCCGGCGAGCGCATCTCGGTGGAGCTCGGGTTCGCGCCACGCTCGAGGGAGAGCGCGGCGCTCCCCGACGCGGGGCCCGACAGCGCGGCGCCTTCGTTCGGGGACGCGGTCACGCTGATCGCCTCGGCGGACGGCGACGCTGCGCGGATCTCGGCTGGGTCCGGCGCGACGGTGGCCTCGCCAGGAGCAGCGGTGGGCACGTCCGCGATGTCCGGCCGCCAGATGCGGTCGCAGACCACGAGCGCGCTGGTCTCGGTGGTATCTCCCCCGGTCCGGCGGCCTGTCGTCGGGCGCGCGCTCGCCGCCGCGGCGGCCGGCGCGGTCGTTCTCGTGGCGGTCGCGTTCTTCGCCCTGCGCGGCGGGAGCCCTGACGCGACCGGGCAGCCGCTCGCGCAGCCGGCCCCCACGGCGTCGGTGTCCGGTGCGCCGCGGGGGCTCGACGGGGTGGCGCCGGCCACCGCCTCCGCCCAGGCGCCGGAGCCGCCACCCTCGGTGGCCCTGACGCCCGCGGCCTCTGCGACGACGTCGCCGGTCTCGACGACGGCGCCCTCGGCCTCGGCGACGGCGGGCGGCTCGCGTGTGCCATCGGCTCAGCCCGCTCAGGCGAAGCCGCGCTCCCCCGCGCCGCCGGGGAGCGTCCGCCGCAAGCCGAAGCCGACGGACTTCGGCATCTGACGTTCACCTGCAGCACCTCGCACGGACCTCTTTCGTATGGCTCGTCGACTCGGGATCGCTTCCTTGCTGCTCGCCCTGACCCTCACGCCCGCCGCGCTGGCGCAGGTATCGGACGCCGATCGCGCGACCGCGCGCTCGCTCGCCGTCGAGGGGCAGGAGGCCCTCGAACGAAAGGACTTCGCGGCCGCGCTCGATCGGTTCGGCCGCGCGGACGCCATCATCCACGCGCCGACCCTGCTGCTCGGCGTCGCCCGCGCCCAGGTGGGCGTAGGCCAGTGGATCGCGGCCCAGGAGTCGTACAGCCGCATCCTCCGCGAGGGGGTGCCGGAGAGGTCGCCCGAGCAGTTCTTCGAGGCGATCGCGGCCGCTCAACGCGAGCTCGACGCGCTCGCGCCCCGGATCCCGCAGGTGCTCATCTCGGTGAGCGGGCCGGACACCACCGCGGTCACGATCGACGACGCGCCGGTGCCGCGCGCCGCGCTCGGGGTCCGGAGGCCGGTCGATCCAGGCGACCACGTCGTCCGGGCGTCGGCCGCGGGGTTCGCTCCGATCGAGGTGAAGGTGACGCTCGCCGAGGGCGCCAGCGAGACCGTCGCGCTCCAGCTCAAGCCGGTGGCGCCGCCGCCTCCGGTCAAGCCGCGTCCACCGGTGGCGCCGGGGCCAGACCCACGCGCTCCTGCTCCCGGTTCCGGCGGCAGCAGCCGCACGGTGCTGGCGATCGCCGCGTTCGGGCTCGGCGGCGCCGGGCTCGCGGCCGGCGCCATCGGCGGCGTGCTCGCGCTCGGCAAGCACGGCGATCTCTCGGCGCGCTGCCCCGGCGACCGGTGCGCCCCGTCGCTCAGGGGCGAGGTCGACAGCTACCACGCGATGGGCACCCTCTCGACGATCGGGTTCGCGATCGGCGCGGTGGGCGTCGGCGCGGGGGCGTTCCTGCTGCTCACAGCGCCGAGATCGCCGGAGCGCGCCGGGATATCGATCACGCCCGTGATCGGGCTCGGCTCCGCGGGAGCGAAGGGGAGTTTCTGATGCGCCAGGCGTTCGGAATCGGCTCGATGGTCTGCGTTGCCATCATGACCGCCGCGGCATGCACCAGCGTGCTCGGGGACTTCACGGTGAGCGAAGCCGACGCGAGCTCGACCGGTGGACCCGATGCGTGCGCGACCGGCACGGCGGACTGCGACGGCAACCCCGACGACTGCGAGGTGAACCTGCTCGACGACCCCCAGAACTGCGGCGCTTGCGGCGCGGTGTGCCTGGACGGCGGGATGTGCAGGGCGACCGGCTGCAGCGGGGCCACGGAGATCGCGCGCGGGTTTCCGAGCATCGAGGCTCCGAACGCGAACCTCCTCACCGTCTACCAGGGCGAGGTCTACTGGACCGCCGGTGAAGGCACGGAGGGGAGCGTGCAAAAAGTGTCGGTCCTCGGCGGAGCCGTCACGACGCTCGCCGTCGGCCAGAACGCTCCCTACGGGATCGCCGTCAACCAGCACGGCGTCTTCTGGTCCAACCTCAACAACAAGGACGTCCTGGTGGTGGACCGCAATGGAGCACGCGCGCCACAGGTGCTCTTCGACTCGCATTTCGCGACCCTCGGCGTCGCCGCGGACGACACCGCGGTGTTCTGGGCGCAGCGCGCGGCCGGCATCGGCACGCCGGGTGAAGGGAGCCTCATCGGCCAGATCCTGATGCCCGGCGAATGGGCGGACGACGAGTTCCTCGAGGTCAGCAACGCTTCGCCGCACCTCATCGCGCTCGACCAAGAGCACGTGTACTGGGTCGACAGGAGCCCGCGCGGCACGGTGAACCAGACGCATCGGCAGACCCGCGACACGAAGCGGCTGGCCGACGAGCAGCCGTTTCCGTACGCCATCGCCGTGGACGGCGACCACGTCTACTGGACCAACAGCCCGCGCCGGGATCTCAGCAGCGAGCAGTCTGCCGTGATGAGGGCGCCAAAGGACGGCTCGGAGGACGCGGTGGCTGTCTGGACGGCCGTCGAGGATGATGACGTGGCGCATGCGTCCCCCGACTGCATCGCCGTGGATGGGCTCGATGAGTTCGTCTACTGGACCGATCAGGGATCGCCCCGCGTGATGCGGAAGCACAAGGACGGCACCGGCAGGGCTCGGCCGCTGTACGAGGGCGGCACTCCGCGCGGGATCGCGCTCGCCGGCGGGTTCGTGTACTGGGCGGACGAGAGCAGCGGCACGATACGCAAGCTCCCGCGCTGAGGGGTGGTGCTGTCATTTGCCCAGAGAGGGTTCACATGAAGGCGGTAAGGCGGGAAGATCATTGAGATTTTCTTCCCGCCTTACCGCCTTCATGTTCAAATGACAGCACTACCCGCTGAGGGGCGGCGCACGTGCGCCCCGCGGCGTCACGCCGCCGCTCAGCCTGCGGCGTCGCGCACCCGATCGACGTCGACGCCCAGCCGGCCCGACGTGTCGTCGGCGGCCGAGACGACGCGCGCGCCCTGGAGGATGTCGCGCGCCATGAGCTGCGTGGAGAGGATCGCGCAGAACGCCATGTCGTCGGTGTTGCTCATCGACTTGCCGCCGGTCTTGCGGCACTTCGCGACGAGCGACGCGACGGGCTGCGCCTGCCAGATGCCGGCGTCCTTGATGGCGTCCGGCGACAGGCACGCCTCGACATAGTCCGGCGTCCCGCTCCCGAAGAAGGGCTGCACCACGGGCGCGCGGTACGGCTGCTTCTTCCGCTCGAGGACGCCGGGCGGCAGGAGATCGCCCATCGCGCGCTTCAGCACGTGCTTCTCGTCGAGGGTGCGGAGCTTGAGCGCGTCCGGCAGCGCGTCCGCCACGTCCATCACGTTGGGATCGAGGAACGGGAAGCGCCCCTCGACCGAGTTCGCCATCATCATGCGCTCGCCCTGGGAGGAGAGCAGGTAGCCGGAGAGCAGCGTCGTGATCTCCAGGTACTGCGCGCGCGCGAGCGGCGTCCAGCGCATGAAGTCGCGCGGCAGCTGCTCCCTCAGGCGATCGGCCGCGGCGGTGTCGCCGACGCCCTCGCGCATCGCGGGATCGAGCATCAGCTTGATGCGGCTCGTGGCGTCCCAGCGCGGGCGGTGGGAGTAGAACGGGTCGCTCGTCTGCGCGAGGTTCCGCCCGAAGAAGGCCTTGGCCATCTCGACCTGCGCGACCGGCGACCGCTGCAGGTAGGGGTAGAGCCGGAGGAGGAGCTGCGGCCTGAGCTTGCTGTCCGGGTGGCGCGCCCAGAAGCGCCGCACCCGGTCCTCGCGGAAGATGTCGTAGCCGGCGAAGAACTCGTCGGCGCCCTCGCCCGTCAGCACCACGCGGTAGCCGCTCTGCCGGACGAGGCGCGCCAGGATGAACAGCGGCGCCGGGGCGGTGCGCAGGAGCGGGGCCTCGGCGTGGTAGACGACCTCCGGGAAGACGCCGGCGATGTCGGCGTCGCTGCACTGGATCGACGCGTGCGACGTGCCGAGGTGCGCTACGGCGGCGCGCTGGTACTCGGCCTCGTCGAACTCGCGCTCGGCGAACTCGACCGAGAACGTGCGCAGCGGCACCTCGCGGTTCGAGGCGATGAGCGCCGCGACGATCGTGGAGTCGAGCCCGCCGCTCAGGTAGCTGCCGACGGGGACGTCGGCGCGCAGGCGGATCGTCGAGCCGCCGCGGACCGCCTCGCGCACGCTGGACACGAGCCCCGCCTCGTCGCCGCCGGGCGCGCGCCCGACGGGGAACTCGGGGCGGAAGCGGACCGAGACGCGCGGCGCCACGTCGCGATCGAGGTCGAGCGTCGCCACCGCGCCCGGCGGGATCTGCTGGATGCCCTCGTACGGCGTGAGCGGGGCGATCGGCGCCCAGAACGTCAGCGCCTCGTCGAGGCCCTCGCGGGAGATCGCGCGGGGGATGGTGGGGTCCTGGAAGAGCGACTTCACCTCGCTGGCGAACCGGAGGACGCCGCGGTGGACCGTCCAGAAGAGGGGGTTGATGCCGACGCGGTCGCGCGAGAAGAACGCGCGCCTCCGCTGGACGTCCCAGATGACGAACGCCCACTGGCCGTTCAGCCGATCGACCATGGCCTCGCCGTACTCGGCGTAGGCGTGGATCAGCGCCTCGGTGTCGCTCTTGGTCCGGAAGTGATGGCCCTTCGCCGTGAGCTCCTCGCGGAGCTCGATGTAGTTGAAGATCTCGCCGTTGAAGCAGACCCAGAGCGTCTCGTCGGCGTTGGCCATCGGCTGCCAGCCGCCGTCGAGGTCGATGATCGACAGGCGCGAGTGGGCCAGCGCGACGTGGCGATCGCGGTAGATGCCGAAGCCGTCAGGGCCGCGGTGGCGGAGCGCCCGCGCCATCTTGAGGGCCAGCTCGCGGTCGGGGTTCGGCGCGTCGGTGCGTAGGTTGATGAGGCCGGCGATACCGCACATATCAGATGAGCTCGCTCTTCTTGACTTTGCCGCTCGCCGTCTTGGGGAGCGAATCCATGAACTCGACGAACTTGGGCACGGCGACTTCGTCGAGCTCGGACCGCACCTTCTTGCGGACGTCGTCGGCGGTCACCGCGGCGTCAGGGGCCTTCACCACGGCGGCCTTCACCGCGACCCCGAGCACCTGATCCGGCACGCCGACGACCGCCACCTCGACGACGCCCGGGACCTTGCAGATCACCGACTCGACCTCGAGGGGGCTCACCTTCTCGCCGCGGGTCTTGATGATGTCGTCCTTGCGCGCGACGAAGTAGAGGTACCGGTCCTCGTCCATCTTGAAGAGGTCGCCGGTGTGGAGCACGACCTCGCCCGGGAGGGGCCCCGGCCGGAGCGCGCGTGCGGTCGCGTCGGGGTTCCTCCAGTAGCCGCGCATCACGTTCGGCCCGCGCACGACGAGCTCGCCCACCTCGCCCGGCTCCGCGTGCGTGCCGTCCTCTCGCTCGATCCAGAGCTCCTCGTTCGGCATCGCGATGCCCACGGAGGACGGTCGCTCGAGCGCCAGGGAGGGTGGCAGGTAGCAGACGCGCGTGCACTCGGTCTGGCCGTACATCGCGAAGAACGAGACGTTGGGCAGGAGCTCGCGCAGGCGCAGGAGCTGCGGCGCCGGGAGCCCGTACGCGGCGTTCGTCAGGTACCGGAGCGCCGAGAGATCGGCCTTCGCGAAGTTCTTCAGCGAGAGCATCGACGCGAAGATCGTCGGCACGCCGGCGAAGCCGGTCGCCCGCTCCTCGGCCATCCGCTGGACGATGGGCCACGGCATGGAGAAGCCCTTCTCGAGCACGACCGTCCCGCCGAACGTGTGGGTCACGAGCAGCTGGAAGAGCCCGTAGGTGTGCGACAGCGGCAGCACGCAGAGGATCACGTCGTCCGCCGTGTGCTCGAGGTACACGCCGATGGCCGCGGTGCTGTTGCGGAGGTTCTGGTGCGTCAGCATGACCCCCTTCGACTCGCCCGTGCTGCCGCTCGTCCAGCAGAGCGTCGCCAGATCGAGCTCGATCGCGCGGCGCGCAGGGGGCTCGCCGGGCGCGCCGGCCAGGGCCTCCTGGAAGTCGCGCCCGTCGCGCGGGGGCCCGGCCGCGGCCGGGGGAGCCGCGCCGCTCACGAACGTCGCCGCCGGCCTCGCGCCGGGCGGGAGCTCGGCCACGGCGGCGAGGCCCTCGCGCATGCCGCGCGCCGCCACGAGCACGCGGGGGCCCGCGAGCTCCATCACCTGGCCGAGGCGCCGCGGTCGCATCGCGGTGCCGAGCAGCGACGGCACGCCGTCGGCCCGGAGCGCTCCGTAGTATGCGACGACCGCGTCCACGCTGTTGTCGAGCGCGACCATGACGCGATCGCCGCGCTGCACGCCTGCCTCGCAGAACAGGGCGGCGCAGCGATCGGCCAGCGCGTCCAGCTCCCGGTACGTGATCCGCCGTCCCTCGCAGACCAGCGCGACGTGGTCGGGGCGAGCGGCGGCGAACGATCGCAGCGCGGAGTCGATGAGGAAGCGATCCGAGCGCGGATCGCGACGAGCGGTGTGCTGCGTGCTCATGCGCCCCCCGGGGTTCGGGCTAGTTGCTGCTCTTCTTCCCGCTCACGTAGGTGACGAGCCGGGCGATCGAGCCGAAATTCTCCGGCACCATCTCCTCGTCGGCGACCTGGATGCCGAGATCCTGCTCGAGGAACTGAACGATCTCGAGGACGGCGGTCGAGTCCAGGATCCCCTGATCGAGCAAAGCGACCTCGGACCCGAGATCGGCGGTAGCGCCCCGGTATCCGAACGAGGTGACCAGGAAGTTGCGAATCGTCGATTCGATGCTGGAAGTGCTCATGGAGGTAGTCTCCACGTCTATCACCCCCCCGGCTTTCCTGTCGAGAACACTCCGCGGAGCGGCGGCCAACGCGCGGATCGCGGCAGGACGCGGTTGCGATTGCGGCCATCCTCCATCCTTCGCGCGCGGTGCTCCGCGTGCGTCCGCGTCCGAAAGCCGCCGCCAGGGCGCGCCGCGGAGGTGGGATTGGCGACTGACGATCTCGCTGCGAGCCCGTCCGTCACCGTCGTCAACGTGAGTGAATGCCAGCGATGCTCCGCGCTGTTTCCGGCGGGTTTCACGGCCGGGGAGCGGCGTACCAGGCCGTGAATGCCGTTGACAGCGGCGCGCGTCGTCCGGCGGCGCGGCTCGTCAGGCGTGGCCCTGATCGCGGACGAGCTGCGGCTGCGCGTGGAGGTACTGCGCTACCCGGCGCTTCGCTTCGATGTCCTTGAACACGCGCTCGACCTGCTGCGGCGTGATGCCGACGGCAGACGCCGCGTCCGCGGCCGGGACGTTGTTGTTGTAGGCGTACAGGCAGAGGTCCATCTTGTCGTAGGGGAGCGCGAAGTAGAACTCGTCCTGCCCCTGCGGCATCGAGAACGTGTCCGTCGTCGGCGCGCGCCTGCGGATGTCGGCAGGGACGCCGATGTACTCGGCGAGCGCGTAGACCTGGCTCTTGTACAGGTGCGCGATCGGCTTGAAGTCCGCGGCGCCGTCGCCTTGCTTGACGAAGAAGCCCTGATCGTACTCGAGCAGGTTCGGCGTGCCGGCGACGGCGTAATTGAGCCTGTCCGCGTGGTAGTACTCCATCATCTTGCGGATGCGCTGCTTGAAGTTCGTCGCGGCGACGAGCTGCAGGTACGCGTTCAGGGGCATCCGCTTCACGCGCGGCTCCTCGCCGGGCGGCTGCGCCGTCAGCTGCGAGACGTTCAGCCTGTCGCTCTCGAGGATCGAGGGGAGCGTGATCTTGAACTTCCAGCTCTCGTTGTAGTCCGGGTAGACCATCCGGATCGCCTCGTCCTGCCGCTCGTAGCAGCGCAGGCCGGTCAACGCGGGCTTGATGTTCTCGAGGACCGCCTCGATGCCGAGCCCCTCGGCGAGCAACTTGCCGAGGCGGAGCGCGTCATCGGAGGTGTCGCGCTCGGGCATGAAGATGCCCAGCACCTTGTCCTTGCCGAGCGCGCGGACGCACAGCGTCGAGACGACGGAGCTGTCGATCCCGCCCGAGATGCCGACCACGGCCCCGCGCCGCCGCAGCGTACCGAACACCTGATCCCGGATGGCCTGCTCGATCTCTTGCGCTACAGCCGGGGCATCGATCCTGAGGACGTCTCGCGAAAACATGGTTGGCTCCACCCTTTCAAAAAGATGGACCAGCCTATTAAAACGGGGCGCGACAGGGAACCCTGTTCGCTGCGAGCGGGCGTATGCCAGGGGGAGCCGCGCGCGGGGGCCGCGTCTGTCATGGTTCCGTGGGTTCCATGGGCGAGGGCGTCCGTCTGCCCCGGCTGCGCCGCCGCGCCCGGACGGCGTGGGCGGTTGTCAGGGCGCGGGCCGTGGCTCGCCGGTCGCGGAGAACTCGTTGGCCTCCGCGGCCAGGATCCAGAGCACGGCCATCCTGACCGCGACGCCGGCCTCGACCTGGTCGAGGATCACGCTCTGTGCGCCGTCCGCGACGCGCGGATCGATCTCCACGCCGCGGTTCATCGGCCCCGGGTGCATCACGATCGCGTCCGGCTTGGCGAGCGCGAGCCGGGCCGCGTTCAGCCCGAACGTGCGGCTGTACTCGCGCGTGCTGGGCAGGAAGCTGCCGCTCAGCCGCTCGCGCTGCACGCGCAGCATCATCACCACGTCGGCCCCTTCGAGGGCGGGCTCGATCCGATCGTAGACCGTCGCGCCGAGCGACTCGCCCGCGATCGGCAGGAGCGTGCGCGGGCCGGCGAAGCGGACCCGCGCGCCCATCGTCGTGAGCAGGTGCGCGTTCGAGCGGGCCACGCGGCTGTGGACGATGTCGCCGCAGATGGCGACCTCCAGCCCATCGAGCCGGCCCTTGGCGCGCCGGATCGTGAACGCGTCGAGCAGCGCCTGCGTCGGGTGCTCGTGCGTGCCGTCCCCCGCGTTGACGACCGCGGCGCGCGTGTTCGCGGCGACGTGGTGCGGCGCGCCCGAGGCGGCGTGCCGGATGACCAGCACGTCCGGCTGCATCGCCTGGAGGTTCTGCACCGTGTCGAGCAGCGATTCCCCCTTGACCGCGCTCGAGGTGGAGACGCTGATGTTGATGACGTCGGCGCTGAGCCGCTTGCCCGCGAGCTCGAACGACGTCCGCGTGCGCGTCGACGGCTCGTAGAAGAGGTTCACGACCGTCTTGCCGCGGAGCGTGGGCACCTTGCGCACGCTCCGCCGGGAGACGTCGAAGAGCGACTCCGCGGCGTCCAGGAGGGCCACGATCTCGGTACGCGAGAGACCCTCGATGCCGAGCAGGTGTCGGTGCGGGTAGATCCTCCTCATGCGCTGGTTTACGTTCCTTCCGGTGGCGGGGGGGGCTCCGAGAGCTTCGTGCCGGCGGCGGTGACGAGAGCCCAGAGCTCGCCCGCGCGCTCCACGACGTCGATGCGCTGCCCGGGGGCGAGCTCGACCGCGCGGACGATGTAGTCGGGGTGAATCGGCAGCTCCCTGCCGCCGCGATCGACGAGCGCGACGAGCTCGATCCGCTGCGGTCGCCCGTAGTCGAGCACCGCGTCGAGCGCCGCGCGGATGGTGCGACCGGTGTAGATCACGTCGTCGATCAGCACGATGCGCCGGCCGTCGACGGGGAAGGAGATGTGACTCGGGCCGATGCGCGGGTTCGGCAGGGCGGTCGCGGCGTCGTCGCGGTAGAGCGTGATGTCGACGGCGCCGACCGGGGGCGCGTGCCCCTCGATCTCGAGGAGCAGCGCGGCCAGCCGCTTGGCCAGCGGCTCGCCGCCCCGTCGGATCCCGATGAGCGCCAGATCTTCCACGCCGCGGCCGCGCTCGGCGATCTGGAGCGCGATGCGCCGCAGGCCGCGCCCGATGGCGGCCGGGTCGAGCAGAGCTTCCATGGCGCGGCGAGGGCTAGCACGGCGAGCGCCCTGCGCCCAAGGCCCGCGTGCG
This sequence comes from Sorangium sp. So ce281, assembly GCF_051527395.1. Classification (NCBI taxonomy): domain Bacteria; kingdom Pseudomonadati; phylum Myxococcota; order Polyangiales; family Polyangiaceae; genus Sorangium; species Sorangium sp. So ce281. The sequence goes on along the minus strand of NZ_CP150322.1, from coordinate 5,047,236 downwards.
CCGCCCGCCGGATCGCCCGCGCGCCCGAGGGAGCGCGGGCGATCCGGTCGTGCTGGGGAGGAGAGGGGCGTCCTCGGCGCGGCGTCGCGGCGGCGGCGCGGAGGCGCGGCCTGCCTCAGTCGGGCTGGTGCAGGACCCGCTGGGTGCGCTCGACGAAGTAGAACCGCTCGAAGCCCGCGCGCTGGAACGTGAGCGCACCGAACCCGTTGATGGCGATCGCGGCCGCGCCGAGGGCGTAGAACGGCGCGCCGAAGCGGCGGCCGGAGACGGCGATCATCGCGAAGAGAAACGGGGCGAAATCGTTGGAGAAGCGGTAGCCGAACTGGAGCCAGCCGGTGTTCTGGTAGAGGAGGCTCGGCAGCGCGACCGCGGACACCGTGACGGCGAGCGCCCAGAACGGGGGCGGCGTGCGTCGAGGCCAGAGGGCCCACGCGTAGATCGGCGTGGTCACCCAGAGCGCGAGCCCGTGAGCGTTGATCTGGAACGGGGCGCCCTGCACGTCGGTGTACGGCAGGCCGGTGAGCACCACCGCGAGGTTGCGCGGCAGGTAGTGGTACGAGAAGAGCCCCCACTTCTCGATCCGCGCGCGCCACGCGATGTGGAGGTACCGGTGGCCGAACTCGGTCGCGTCGCCGAAGCGCGCGTGGTTGTGCCAGAGCAGCGCCGAGAGCACGAGCGCCGCCGGCGCGGCGAACAGGGCGAGCCGGCGCAGGAGGGCGCGCGGGTCCGAGCGGTCCACGCGGAGCGCCTCGAACAAGAACAGCGGCAGGGCGAAGCCGAGCGGCGTGCGGGTCGCGAAGCCGAGGCCCAGGGCGAGGCCCGCCGCGAGCGGATGGGCGGCTTCGAGCGCGCAGTAGAGATAGACGCACGCCAGCGCGACGCCGACGACGTGCGCCGCGAACCACACCGTCCCTTGCACCGCGCTGAACCAGTAGACGCTCCCGAGCGCGAAGAGCAGCGAGAGCGCGACGTTCTCGGCCTGCATGCGGTGGCTGCGGCGCGAGGCCGAGAGCTTCTCCAGCGCGAGGAAGAGGACAGCCGGCCCGACGCCGGCGAACGCCAGGAAGAACTGCCCGTCGCGCACGCGCTCTGCGCTGCCGGCGAGCTTGACGAGCGGCGCGATGAGGACCGCGGGGAAGGGGGGGAAGCTGACGTAGTAGCGGTCGCCGAACACGGCGAAGTCGTTGCCGCCCGCGTGCGCCGGCGGCGGTCCGCCGAGATCGAGGCGGCCGTGGAGCCACGCCTCCGCGAGCAGCGCGTAGTGGTTGTAGGGCGTGTGGGCCGCGAAGATGTCGCGGGAGGAGCTCGCGGCGTACGCGAGCGTCACGAGCGCGTAGAGGGCGATCGCGACCGCTGCTCGGCGGCCTGCGCGGCGTGCTTCCCCTGAAGGTTCCGGCCGCCGATCGGCGGCGCCCGCGGCGCGGGGCTCGGGCGTGGCGCTACGGTCCATGCGCGGCCGACGCTACCATGCAGCCTGATGTGACGGCGGCCGCGGGTCGTTCTTGCGAGCCAACGCACCCCGCGCTAAACGCTCCGCTTTCACTGGCCCGGAACCCATGTCCCAGATTGCCGTCTCTGCCAATGACATCGACATCTCCGGTATTTCGCTGGACATGCCGCTGCCGCTCGACTGGATGAACGCGGCGCTCGCTGACGTCGACGTCACCGGGCGCGCGCCAGGCCACCTCTCGGCCCGCCTCTCGCGGACGGGGAACGAGATCGTCGTGCGCGGCCGCGTCAAGGCGCCCGTCGCAACGCCCTGCGCGCGGTGCCTTGCCCCTGCCGCGCTGGACATCGACGCCGAGCTCGCGCTCCTCCTGCGTCCTGCCCCGAAGGCGGACGGCCACGGCCACGGCCATGGCCACCGGCGGGACGACGCTGCCCGCAACGGCGCGGCGAAGCCTGGGGCCAGCAAGGTCAAGGAGCCGGAGTACGAGTTCACGGCGGACGAGGCCGACGTCGACACGTACGACGGCGAGACGGTCGAGCTCGATCCGTTCATCCGCGAGGCCATTCTCCTCGAGATGCCGAACTTCCCCTTGTGCTCGGAGGCTTGCCCGGGTATCGGTCCTGCCGCGTCCCGAGAGGACCGCGAAGGCGGCTCCTCGGCCCTCGTCCGCGGGGCGGCGGAGGAGGATGAGGCCGCTCCAGGCCTCGACCCGCGGCTCGCGCCGCTCAGCGCGCTCCGAGAGAAGCTCGGACAGAAGCCCAGCGGCTCTGACAGGCGCGCGCAACCTGCATCGACCCCCCCGGCCAAGGCCGGGACACCGAAGAAGAAGACCAAGAAGGAGTAGCTCCGTGGCCGTCCCCAAGAGGAAAACCACCCCCAGCAAGCGCGACATGCGGCGCGCCAACCACGACAAGGTGACCCCCGTCCAGCTCGTCTCCTGCGAGAACTGCGGGGAAGCCCGGCTCCCGCACCGCGCCTGTGGCGCCTGCGGGCACTACAACGGGCGCAAGGCGAAGGCGACCAAGGCGACCGCGGCCTCATGACGGGCGCGGGTGCGTCGGCGCGCGCGAACGCTGCGCCCGCGCACCTGGGCGCGGCGGCGCCGGCTCGCGCGGATGCGCGAGGGGCCATCGAATGAGCTCCCCGCAGCCGAGGAGCCGCATCCTCGGGACGGGCAGCTACACGCCCGCCCGAGTCCTGCACAACACCGATCTCGAGAAGATCGTCGACACCTCCGACAGCTGGATCAGCGAGCGGACGGGGATCCGTCGACGTCATATCGCTGCCGAGGGAGAGCTCACGAGCGACATGGCCGCCGCGGCCGGCCGCTCTGCGCTGGACGCCGCCGGGCTCTCGGCGGCTGACCTCGACATGATCATCGTCGGGACGATCAGCGGCGACACCCCGATGCCCTCCTGCGCCGTGTACGTGCAGCAGAAGCTCGGCGCTCAGGAGATCCCCGCGTTCGACATCTCGGCGGCCTGCGCCGGCTTCGTCTACGGCCTCACGATCGCCGATCAGTTCATCGCGAACGGAGTGGCCCGGCACGTCCTCGTGATCGGCGTCGAGCTGCTCTCCCGCATCCTGAACTGGAAGGATCGCACGACGTGCGTCCTGTTCGGCGACGGCGCGGGCGCGGTCGTGCTCGGGCCTGCGTCGGGCGACGGCAGGGGCATCGTCTCGACGCGGATCTTCAGCGACGGCACGCTCGCGAACTCGCTGGTCATCCCGGGCGGCGGCACGGCCGAGCCGCTGACGCCCGAGGGCATCGAGCAGAGCCGCAACAAGGTCCACATGGTGGGGCAGGACATCTTCAAGGTCGCCGTGAAGAACCTCTCCAGCGCCTCGCTGATCGCGCTCGAGACGGCGGGCATGGCGGCCGGCGACCTGGACTGGGTCGTCGCCCATCAGGCGAACCTGCGGATCATCAGCCAGGTCGCCGCGCGGCTCAGCCTCCCTCTGGAGCGGTTCGTGCTCAACATCGAGGAGTACGGCAACACGTCGAGCGCATCGATCCCCATCGCCCTCGACGAGGCGGTGCGCGACGGGCGCATCAAGCCGGGGCAAAACGTCCTGTTCTGCGCGCTCGGCGCCGGCATCTCCTGGGGCGCGTCCGTCATCCGGATGTGAGCGGGCCATGCGCGTGTGCCGGCGTCGGGGTCGAGGTCTGCGCGTCCGCTTGAGCTCGCAGGGCGATCCGGCCTGAGGTAGTCTCGCGCGCGCTGGCCGCATGACTGGTCCGGGGAACGGACGACGTCCGCCTCCCTGGCTTGGAATTGAGGGCAAACGTGAAAATCGCTTGGCTGTTTCCAGGGCAAGGGGCGCAAGAGGTGGGGATGGGCAAGGCCCTCGCGGAGGTCTCGGCGGCCGCGCGCGGCGCGTTCGCGCGAGCGGACGCGGCGCTCGGCGAGCCGATCTCGCGGCTTTGCTTCGAGGGGCCGATGGAGGCGCTGACGCAGACGAGCAACACCCAGCCCGCCATCGTCGCGACGAGCTGCGCCGTGGCCGCGGCCCTCATCGAGCAGCTGCCCAACCTCGATCCGCCGCTGTACGCGGCCGGCCACTCGCTCGGCGAGTACAGCGCGCTGGTCGCTGCCGGCGCGCTCGAGATCGAGGATGCGGTGAGGCTCTGCCGGATCCGGGGCAGCGCCATGCAGGAGGCCGTACCGGCGGGCGAGGGGGCCATGGCGGCGCTCATCGCGCTCGACCAGGAGGTGGTGCTCGCGATCTGCGCCGAGGCGGCGCAGGGCGAGGTGGTCGCTCCGGCGAACTACAACGGGCCGGGGCAGATCGTGATCGCCGGGCACGCCGGCGCGGTCGCGCGCGCGGGCGAGCTCGCCGTCGCCCGCGGCGGCAAGGCCATCCCGCTCAAGGTGAGCGCTCCCTTCCACTGCGCGCTGATGCGGCCTGCGGCCGAACGCTTGCGTCCCGAGCTGGAGCGCACGCAGCTGATGCCGCTCGCCTTCCCCGTGATCGCGAACGTCGACGCCGCGCCGAACGCCGATCCGGAGCGGGTGCGGTCGCTCCTCCTGCGCCAGATCGATGGCACCGTGCAGTGGATGCGGACGATCGAGCGCATGGCGGAGGACGGCGTGACGCACGCCCTCGAGATCGGCCCTGGCAAGGTGCTGGCCGGGCTGGTGAAGCGGATCACGAAGCAGATCAAGGTGCTCAGCGTGAGCGACATGGCGGGGATTGAGCGCGTGAGCGCGTTCCTTTCGGAGGCATAGGCATCGATGTTCGACCTTACGGGCAAAGTTGCGATCGTCACGGGTGGATCGCGGGGGATCGGGCGTGCCGCGTCGGAGGCGCTCGCGGCGCAGGGCGCGCACGTCATCGTCAACTACGTGCGCGGAGAGGCCGAGGCGCGCGCGGTCGTCGACGCGATCACCGCGCGCGGAGGGAAGGCGGAGGCGCTCGGCTTCGACGTCACGGACATGCAGGCGACCGAGGCCGCCATCGCCGAGGCGGCGAAGCGCCTTGGCCGGCTGGACATCCTCGTCGCGAACGCGGGGATTGCGATCGACGGCCTGCTCCTGAGGATCAAGGAGGAAGACCTCGATCGCCTCTTCGCCGTGAACGTCAAGGGTTCGATCGCGTCCGCGCGCGCGGCGACCAAGGTCATGATGCGCGCGCGCACGGGCCGCATCGTCTTCCTCTCCAGCGTCGTGGCGGAGATGGGCAACGTCGGCCAGGCGGCGTATGCCGCGACGAAGGCGGCCCTGCTCGGCGTGACGAAGTCGCTCGCCCGCGAGTACGCGGGGCGCGGCATCACGGTCAACGCCGTGGCGCCCGGGTTCATCGACACCGACATGACGACGACGATCAGCGCGGAGATGAAAGAGGGGCTGACGAAGATGGTCCCGCTCGGGCGCACGGGCCGAGCGGAAGAGGTCGCCGCGGCGATCGCATTCCTATGCTCCGACGAGGCGAGCTACGTGACGGGCGAGACGCTGCGCGTCAACGGCGGGATGTACGTGTGAGAGCGCTGGCTTGAGGGCCCCGGCTGTCAGGCGTCACGCACAGCGGCAAACCAGGCGCACACGAAAAAAGCGGTCGCAGGTAATTCGATGGTGCAACGCTGATGGCGATGGGCTACTAGGGGTTCCGTTTTCCCGGGAGGAATACCATGGCTGAAGGTCGCGACATCACGGCCGAAGTAAAGCGGATCATCAAGGAACAGCTCGACGTCGACGAGAAGGACATCAAGCCTGAGGCGAGTTTCATCGACGATCTGGGCGCCGATTCGCTGGGCCTGGTGGAGCTTGTCCTCGCGTTTGAGGAGGCGTTCGAGATCGACATTCCGGACGAGGACACGGAGAAGATCCGGACTGTCCAGGACGCGATTGACTACATCGAAAGGAATGCCAAGGACAAGAAGTAGCGTCCCCACCGCCCTACCGGACGCGGCGTCACCATGGAGGTGGGTTGGCGCGTGAGCCAGCGAAGGCTCTGCTCTTCGCCGATGCACGCGCTCTCACCTCTGTGGTGGCGCTAGGGCAAGAAGAGCCATGGAACGCGTTGTCATCACCGGTATCGGGCTCGTCACGCCCAATGGCCTCGGCACCCAGGCCACCTGGCAATCTTTGCTGGCTGGTCAGTCTGGTATCGCACCCATCACCCTCTTCGACGCGAGCACGTTTCCTACGCGCTTCGCCGGCGAGGTGAAGGGCTTCGTGCCCGAGGAGTTCATCCCCAAGAAGAAGGTGAAGGAGATGGGCCGCTTCGCCCACCTCTCCATCGCTGCATCGCAGATGTGCATGCAGGACGCGGGGATCGAGCTCACCGACGAGGACCGCGATCAGTGCGGCACGTTCATCGGTGTCGGCCTCGGGGGCCTCGAGTACCTGTTCCAGCACTCGATCACGCTGCACGAGAAGGGGCCTCACAAGGTCAGCCCCTACTTCATCCCGACGGTCATCGCCAACCTCGCCGCAGGGCAGGTTGCGCTGGCGCTCGACCTGCGGGGCGCGAGCTACTGCAACACGAGCGCGTGCTCGTCGAGCGCGCACTCGCTCGGCGAGGCGTTCGAGTGGATCCGCCGAGGTCGCTCGCACGTCATGCTCACGGGCGGCGCGGAGGCGACGATCACCGGCCTTGGCATCGGCGGCTTCTGCGCGATGTTCGCCCTCTCGCGGCGCAACGACGAGCCGCAGCGGGCGAGCCGGCCCTGGGACAAGGGACGCGACGGCTTCGTCTGCTCCGAGGGCGCCGGGTCGCTGCTGCTCGAGTCGCTCTCCCACGCGAAGAAGCGCGGCGCGAAGATCTACGCAGAGGTCGTCGGGTACGGCGCCTCGTGCGACGCGTACCACATCACGAAGCCGGCGCCCGACGGCGCCGGGGCGCAGCGAGCGATGAAGATGGCGCTCGACGACGCCAAGCTCGCGCCGGACGCGATCGACTACATCAACGCTCACGGCACCTCGACCCCGCAGGGGGATATCGAGGAGACCCGGGCGATCCTCAAGACCTTCGGCGATCACGCGGCGTCGAAGCGCCTCTGGGTGAGCTCGACGAAGTCCGCGATGGGCCACCTGCTCGGGGGCGCAGGTGGGGTCGAGGCGGCGCTCTGCGCGCTCGCGCTGCGCCACGGCGCGGTGCCGCCGACGCTCAACCTGGACGATCCGGACCCCGAGTGCGTCCTCGACTACATCCCGTTCACCTCTCGCGAGCGCCGCCTGAAGCACGTGATGTCGAACTCCTTCGGCTTCGGTGGCACCAACGTGTCGCTCGTGTTCTCCCAGTTCGACGGCTGATCGCGCGCCGCGCTGGATGGCTCGATGAAGTGCCCATTTTGCGGCCATCTCGAGGACCGGGTCATCGACTCCCGCGCTGGCGGCGCGGGTGAGGTGATCCGGCGTCGGCGCGAGTGCGCCTCGTGCGAGCGCCGGTTCACGACGTACGAGCGCGTCGAGGACATCCTGCCGACGGTCGTCAAGAAGGACGGTCGGCGCGAGTCGTTCGACCGACAGAAGCTCGTGCGAGGGCTCCGGATCGCATGCAACAAGCGGCCCGTGTCCACCGACCAGATCGAGGCCATCGCCGACGCGATCGAGCGCGAGGCGCAGGAGTCCGAGCGGCGGGAGATCTTGTCGACCGAGCTGGGCGAGCGGGTGATGAACCACCTGCGTACCCTTGATGAGGTCGCCTATGTCCGGTTCGCAAGCGTTTATCGTTCCTTTCGGGACATTGACCAGTTCATGGTCGAGCTTGGCAAGCTTGTGAAGGCCAAGGCGCCCTAGTAGATCCGGCACTTCGATGTCTGCGAAGCCCCCCAGCCCAGATCCCGAGCTCGACGCCGCGATGATGCGCCTCGCCATCGAGGAGGCGCACAAGGCGATGCCGTCGCCGAACCCCCCGGTCGGCGCGGTGGTGCTGAACGCCGCGGGGGAGGTCGTCGCCGTCGCGCACCACGCGCGCGCCGGCGAGGAGCACGCCGAGGGGCTGGCGCTCGCGGCCGCCGGCGACGCGGCGCGCGGAGGGACGCTCTACGTGACGCTGGAGCCCTGCAACCACGAGGGGCGCACGCCGCCCTGCGTGGACGCGGTTCTGAGCGCCGGCATCAAGCGCATCGTCGTCGGCGCGCCCGATCCGAACCCCGCGGTGGTCGGCGGCGGGGCGCAGCGGCTCAGCGACGCCGGGCTCGCCGTGGAGGTCGGCGTCGCCGGCGCCGAGGCGCGGGCGCTGATCGCGCCCTGGACCAAGTTCATCACGACGGGCATCCCCCACATCGCGCTCAAGCTCGCCCTGTCGCTGGACGGCCGCATCGCGACCCGCACAGGCGCCTCGAAGTGGGTCACCGGCCCCGAGGCGCGCGCCAAGGTCCAGGAGCTCCGCTCGCGGCACGACGCGGTGGCGATCGGGATCGGCACGGCGCTCGCCGACGACCCTCGGCTCACCCTGCGCGAGCCTGCGCTCGCGCCCGGGGGGCGGAACCCCATCCGGCTCGTCTTCGACACGCGGCTCAGGCTGCCGCTCCACACGCGCCTCGCCCAGACGGCGCGGGAGGTGCCGACCTGGGTGCTCACGGGCGCCGATGCGCCCGAGGAGGCGGAGCAGGTGCTCGTCGACGCTGGCTGCGTCGTCCTGCGCGCCCCAACCTCGGCCGAGGGCCGGGTCGACGTGACCGCCGCGATGCGCCTCTGCGCCTCGCAGGGGATCGTCTCCATCCTGGTCGAAGGAGGCGCCGAGCTCGCCGGCAGCCTGCTCGCGTCGCGCCTGCCCGACGAGCTGCATGCCTTCGTCGCGCCGATCCTGCTCGGCCCCCGCGGCCGGCCGGGCGCGGTCGACTGGGCGGGCCCGGACACGCCAGGCGACGCGCCCCGGATCGTCGATCCGCGCTGGGAGCTCTGCGGCCGCGACGCGTACGTCAGCGGCCCTCTCGCCTTCCCGGCGCGCAGCTGATCGGGCGCGGCCGGCAGGTCAGCTCGCGGCTTCTGCGCCGCGCTTCTGCATCTTCCGCTGGACGATGCGCTTCTTGAGCGTGCCCATCCGGTCGATCATCAGCACGCCGTCGAGGTGATCGAGCTCATGCTGGATGGCCACGGCGAGCAGGCCGTCGGCCGCGATCTCGAACGTCGCGCCGTCGCGCCCGCGGGCGCGGACGGTGACGCGCTCGGCCCGCTTGATGTCCTCGCTGATGCCAGGGAACGAGAGGCACCCTTCGGGGCCGGTCAGCTGCCCCTCTTGCCGCACGATCTCCGGGTTGATGAACACGAGGAGGTTGCTCGGCTCGTTGTCCGCGGCGATGTCAACGAGGAAGACGCGGTGTGGCTCCCCGATCTGCGTGGCCGCAAGGCCGACGCCGGGCGCCGCGTACATGGTCTCGGCCATGTCGTCGATAAGCTTCGTGATTTCGGGCGTGATGTCCCCGACCGGCTGTGCCTTCTGACGCAGGCGCGGGTCGGGATAGTGGAGGATGGTGCGGATGGCCATGGCTACTGACCATCATAACCTCCGTTCCTAGCTGGCGCCCGTCAAGACGCTCTCAGCTCGCGTGTTGCGTGGATCGCGCGTGGGTCGCGCGTGCTTGGCGCTGGCCACGCTGGCCAGCCTTCGCGCGGACAGCCGCTAGCGATTTCGCCGGAACGAGGTCGACGTATCGACGCTGACCCCGCGGGACTGAAGATCTTCCACGATGTCCGGCACCAGCCCGGAGGGGTGAAACGTCCCCTCGAGCGCGCCGCCGGCGGCCGTCCGCTCGACCACGAACGTGAAGACGTCGCGAATGGCGATCTGCCCGCCCTCCACCGCGAGCTCCGCGATGCGGAGCACCCGGTGGCGACCGTCGCGGAGCAGCGCGATCTCGATCGCGAGGTCGAAGGACGAGGCGAGCCACTCGCGCGCCGTCTCCGGCGTGATCCCGGGGCGGGTCGCGGCGATGTCGGCGGGGAGCCTCGTCACTGCCTGCCGCAGCGTCGGCGCCCGGGAGGCCGCGAGCACGCCGTCCATGCCGCCGCCGATGGCGTCCACGATTTCGGCCGCGACGTGGCCCGAGAACGAGCTCACCACGACCCGCTCGGGCCGGATGCGTACGGCCGCCCGCACGGCCCGGGTGCGTTCGTCCGTCGTGGCCCCGAGCGCGATGGACAGCGTGTTCGGCTGATCGAGGGCGAGCTCGTCCTCCTCCTGGAGCACCACGAACCGGTCGTCTGGCTGCGCCGCGGCAGCGAGCGCGCCGAGCAGCCAGCCCGTCCCGGCGTCCCGCGTCCCGGTGACGAGGAGGTTGCCGCGACCGAGCACGCACTGGGCGAGCAGCCCGGCCATCGCGCGCGAGATCGTCCCGTTGCGCACCAGGTCGTCCAGCGTGACGTCGGGGCGCTGCGGCTTCCGGATCACCAGGGTGGAGGTCGCGGCCGGCGGCAGCACCGCGAACAGGCGGCGCCCCTCCGGCAGGGTCCGCTCGACGAAGCTCGCGCCCGCCTCGATCGGCTGGCCGGCCGCCATGCAGAGCCGGCGGATGGCCCGGCCGACCGCGCGCTCGCTGCTGAACCCGACCTCCGCGATGACGCGCCTGCGCCCGTGCATCGCGATCACGTGGTCGTAGCGGAACACCTGGATCTCGCTCACCTCGGCGTCGTCGAGCAAGCGGTCGAGCGGGCCGAGCGACAGGAGCTCTCGCTGCGCGTCGGCCACGAGCGCCTCGACGTCGACCTCGGGGGGGAGCTCGCCCGCCGCGCGCAGCGCCTCCGCGCCCGCGGCGATCGCCTGCGCGATGCGCTGGGCGAGCGCGCTGTCCGGCGGCGCGCCGCTGTCGAGCGGCGTGAGGTCGAGCGCGTCGGCGAGCCGATCCATGAGGCGCCCGAGCGCCCGGCGGTGCGCCACGGCATGCGCCGAGTCGCCCTGTCCCCGGTCGACCCGATCCGAGACGGGCGGGATGGCGCGCCGGCTCGGGATGGGGACCACGCTCGGATGGACGGCGACGTTCGAGGCGCCCTGCGGCGACACCGCGGCGGTGCTCGTTGCGCTCTGTGCAGGCAGCGGGGTCGCGGTCGCGTACGGGCGCGGCGCCTGGGGGGGCGCGGTGGCGGCGCCGACGGCGCGGCCGTCGCGCGCCGGCGGTGCGGTGGTCATCGCCGGGTGCGCAGGCAGCGGCGGGACGGACGCACCGCCCTGCGAGCCCGGCGTGAGGGGCGGACGAGGCGAGGGGATGCGCGGCGGCCCGGGCATGGGGATGGCCGCGGCCGCGTCGACCGACTCGTCCGGATCGTTCTCGAGGGGGAAGTGGCTGATCACGCCCTGGCTGGTGCGCGACGGCTCGCCCCGCTCGTTGATCAGCGGCAACGGCGCCGACCGGTGCAGCCCCTTCTCGGCGGACGGCGGCGGCCCGCGATCGGGCAGAGGTCCCGGCTCGCCGGACATCTCTTCCGGCGCGCGCGGAGGCGCCGTGCTGTCCGGAGGGGCCGTTCCGGCCGCCGCCGTCTCGATCCGCAGCACGAAGTCGCCGATGTAGATCTTGTCGCCTTCGCGAACGATCGTCGCCTGAGCGATCTTCCGGCCGTTGACGTACGTGCCGTTCGTGCTCTTGAGATCGGTGACGATGAAGCGCCCGTCGCGGAAGAGCAGCCGAGCGTGTCGCTTCGACACGTTGCCCTTCGGCAGCATCAGGTCGTTGCCCTGCACGCGGCCGACGTTGATCTCTGTCCGGTCGAAGGTTTCGCGGCGCTCCGCGCCCCCTTTCTCGCTGATGATCACCGAGAACATCTCGTCGCCTCGCGGGGCCAGGGCGGAGGTGAGACCCGATGCCCTCGCCACGCCATACGAGCAAGCTCGAACAGACATGTCAACGAGATGCCTTCGATTCCTGCTCCAGGGCAGCGAGCGGGCTCGAGCCCGGGACTGCGCCGCCTGCGCCCGCTGAGCGCGCGGGGCGCGCGGGGCGCGCGGGACGCGGCGCAGGGCGAGCGCGCGGGGCGCGGCGCAGGGCGAGCGCGCGATGCCGGTCCGGGGATCGATCCGCCGAGCTGTCGCGCCAGCGCGCGCAGGGGGAACGTCGGCGAACAGGCTGAGCCGGCGCCGCCAGGTGCGCGATGTCCTCCGAGCAGGGCGCCTGCTCCGCCGCGACGCTCGATCGAGGTTCTCGGCAAAGCTCCGCAGGCGCCTGGCCTGCGCTCGGAAAGCGCCCGGAGCGCGCTGCGTCGCTCGCCCCCACGACGCGCGCAGAACGAGGAGCGCGCCCGAGTCGCCGCGCCATTGCGGCGGAGGCCAGGAGATCGCTGCCCGACGTGCGAGGCACGTTGCGTGACATGGCGAAGCCCTCACGGACCACGACGCCCTGCGCGGGCCGAAGGACAAGGTTCTTCGATAAGAGCGCAAATCTTGACGGCTGCGCGAATTCTGCTTCGCACCCCACGGCGCGTCGTCACCGCGCGTGCTCGTGGACTCGCCGTCAGGCTCCGCTGTACGGCGCGAAATCCTCATCGGCGGCTGCTGCAACCGGAGACTGCCGGTGAAGCGGTACTGCCTCGCGCAAGCGCTCGCCGAACCATCATCGCTGCTTGACCTTGGCGCATCGAGCCGTTTACGTTGGCGCCCGCTCGGACCGGGGAGAATCGTCGAAGTCGCCGCGCATGCACATCAACCAGCGGCTGGGCAGCCGCCCTGCGCAAGCTGGATCTGTCTACGAGGGGGGTTTGCTGCATGCAGCCAAGCCCGCATCGGAATCAGGGACCGCAGCCGTGGTCACCTCCCGACTGCCAGCTTGCGCGCCTCGGGTATCGACGAGCTCTGAAGTGGAGGAAATATGGCAGTTGGCAAGGTTAAGTGGTTCAACGACGAGAAGGGTTGGGGCTTCATCAAGCAAGAGACTGGCCCCGACGTCTTCGTTCACTATTCGCAGATCAACGGGGAGGGGCGCCGCCGTCTGTTCGAGGACGAGACCGTTGAATTTGAGATCAAAGAAGGTCCCAAAGGTCTGCAGGCGGTCAACGTGATCCGCGCCACCGCCTGACTTTCCTCCTGACCAGAGCCCCACCGGATTGCCGGCGCAGCGCCTCCGCTGCGCTCGAGTCACGGCATTGCCGAGCCCCGAACATCGCGCGCCCGCCTGGCGGGTCCTGCGTGCGGCGGTTGGATTGCGCGCGGCTCCGGTGGGGCGCTCGGCGGAGCGCCGAGCGCGCGGCGAGCTCATCGCTCGGGGACCGGGACCTCGCGGAACGCGTCTTGACCCGGGACGAAGCGGTGCGACGTGATGCCCCCGATCGTCCCCGCGTCGTCGATCTCGTAGACATTGAACCCGGCCATCCGTTCGTCGCTGTCGTGAAGGAGCGAAGCGCTGGTGGCGCCCACGGCGTCGATGTGACCCCGCTCGGTGTGCAGCTTGCGGTGAATGCGCCGGTGCAGGTGCCCATGCAGCAGCAAGCCGCGGCGCACCTGCCGCAGCAGTAGCCCCTCTGCCGCTGCATCACCCAGGCCTTCCAGCAACGTCTTCGCCCGGCTCGCCGGGTTGTGGAAGGGGTGGTGCTGGAGCACGACCGGCGTTCGCCGCCGCACCTCCGGGTGTTCCAGCGCTCGCTCGAGCGCGCGCAGCTGGGCCGGGCCGAGCCGCCCCGAGGCCACCAGCGGGGGACGCGGCCAGGCGGTAGAGAGGCCGATGATCGCGACGGGCCCGCGCAGGTGCACGAAGGGGAACGCCGAGCCTCCGCCATCGCGGGTGGCACCGCCGTCGTCGCTCCTCCCAGGCGCGTCGAGGACGAGGTCGGAGCGCAGGTACGGCGCGAAGTACTGAGAGAAGCGCTGCGAGCGGTGCGCGCCCTTCGTGTACGCGTCGTGGTTCCCCGGGACGATGCTCACCTGCTCGGGCGGAAGACCGAGAACGCTCTGCAAGAAGTCGCGGACCAGGACGAACTCTCGCTCGAGCGCGAGGTTCGAGACATCGCCGGTGATGACGACGTGGTCCACGCCGAGCCGCCGTATCTCCCGCGCCGCTGCGTGCACCGCGTGCGGCTTGTGGATGGCGTGGCGCCGGAAGCGGAGGTTGAGGTAGCCCGTGAGACGCTTGTTCAGGAGCCGGAACGGGATGGCCCCCTCGAGGGAGAGGAGGTGCAGGTCAGAGAGGTGCGCGATCCTCACGGGCGCAGTATGGGCTCTTCCGGCGCGGCGGCCAACCGCCGCGCGCCTCGGCCTGCGCGACGGCCAACCGCCGCGCGCCTCGATCGCTCGCCGCGCGCGCCTCGGATCGAGCGTCGCCCGCCCGCGGCTCAGGCGTCGCGCGCGCAGCGGAAGCCGCGCCACGCGCGGCGGCTGGTCGGCGAGTCGTGCCCCCGCGCGGCGCCACGCAGCCAGGGCCGACCCAGGATGTAGCTGCCGCCGCGCAGCACGCGCTCCTCCCCCATGTCGGGCCCACGCGGGTTCTTCGCGCTGCCGCTTGGATACTCGGGATGGTAGTAGTCGGCGACCCACTCCTCGACGTTGCCGGCGAGGTCGTCGATGCCGTCGGGGGTGCGGCCGGCCACGAGCGAGCCGACGGGCGCGAGCTCGAGGAAGCCGTCGCCGTCGTCGAGCTCGTCGAACGACAGCCTCCCGTGGTTCGCGTGGAACGGGTTGTAGACATGGCCCCAGGGGTAGCGCCGCCCTGCCACGCCCCGCGCCGCCCGCTCCCATTCGGCCTCGGTCGGCAGGCGACCGCCGGCCCAGACGCAGTAGCGCTGCGCGTCGCTCCACGAGACGAGCACCACCGGAACCTCGGGCCGATCGAACCGCTGGCCGCCGGAGGCATACGGAGGTTCGGCGCAGACGCCGGCCGAGACGCACCGGCGGTAGCTCGCGACGGTCACCTCGGTTCGGTCGATCCAGAAATCCGACAGGTACACCTCATGGGGCACGAGCTCGTTCGCGAAGCTCGCCTCGGTCTCGTCGACGCACAGCTCACCGGCCGGCTCGAGCTTGCACAGCGTCACCGCGTGCGCGATCTCGACCTCGCTCGATCCCATCGTGAAGCTCCCCGCGCGCACGAGGACGGCGGGCGGACCGGGCGCGCGCAGCGCGACGACGCTCGCGGGCTCGCCCGCGGCGGCCGCCGAGAGCGCGGCCCCCGCGCGCGCCGGGAGGCGCGGGGCGCGCCGCGCGCGGGGCGGTGGAGCGGCCACGCCGGCCAGGGAGAACGCGACGAGCGAGGCCACCGTGGCCAGCGTGAAGAGGGCCGCCGGACGCATGTCGGAGACGTAGCATGCTCCAGCCTCGCGGACCGTTTCCGCCTCTTCCGACTTCGCTCGAGGCGGCGTTGGTCGTCTCGGACGTCATGACCGCAGCGGGCCGCCTGGTCGAGCGTTCGACCCTGCGCCGCGCGGCGCACTTTTGCGGCGCGTCGCGCGACGCGCGGCGAAGGCGCACCGCGCTGCGCGCCGCAAAAGTGCGCTGCGCGCCGAGGAGCGATAGACTCGAGGGGCTCGATGTCAACCCTTATGGACAACGCGAACACGGTGAGCGCGGAGGTCGACGCCGCGGTGATCGAAGCGCTGCATGAGGCGCTCGAGAGCGGAGAGCTCGTGCTCTTCGTCGGGGGAGGCATCTCGGCCGCGGCCGGGCTGCCGACGTGGCGTCAGCTCGTCGACCTGCTCGTCGAGAGGGTGCGCGAGCAGACCGGCGACGAGGTCGCGATCGCCGAGGTCGCGGCCCTCGCGCGATCGCAGCGCTACAGCGAGGCGCTGGGCGCGGCGGAGCAGGCGCTCGGCCCAGCGGAGTTCAACGCGTTCGTCGAGGATGCGCTCGACGACGAGGGGCTCGATCCGCCGCGGATCGCGATCGCGATCGCCGCGCTGCGAGACAAGCTGCGCGCCGTGCTCACCACGAACCTGAACCACCTGCTCGAGCGCGCCTTCGGCGTCGAGTGGGACGCCATGTGGCGCGTCACCGACGAGGTCGCGTGGCGGCGGCGGTTCATCCTCAAGCTGCACGGCACGCTGAAGGAGCCGCGCAGCTGGGTGTTCGCGCGCGAGCGCTTCCTCGCGTCGATCGCGCCGCCCGACGTGCGCAAGTCGCTCACGACCGTGCTCTCGCGGTGCCCCGTGCTCTTCATCGGCTTCGGGCGCGCCGACGGCAACTTCGACGAGATGCTGGCGGACATCCACGCGCTCTCGGGCGCCTCGCCGCCGCCCCGCTTCGTCATCGCCCCGGGCTCGAGCCTGACGCCGCTCCGCCGCAAGGCGCTCGCGGACATGGGGATCCTGCTCCTGCCCTACGACACCCCCGACGGCAGCCACGACCGGGTGCTCGCGATCCTCGAGCGCACGTGCGCTCCCCGGCCGCGCGCGATCACGTCGCGCGGTCGCTCGATCGTTCCGCCCCCGATCCCCGATCTCGAGCTCCCGCCCTCGTCGTCGTCGCCGCTCGGCCCGCTGCACGACCTCCCGCCGGACTCGGCCGCGTACGACGACACGGCCGCGATGACGGGGGCGCTCGAGGCGTCGCGGCGCGAGCGCGTCTCCGAGCCCCCGGCGAGCCCGATCGAGGTGTTCTTCTCGTACTCGGAGAGCAACCGCGAGCTGCGCGACAAGCTCGAGACGCACCTCGCCATCCTCAAGCGGAAGGGCGTCATCCGCGGCTGGCACGACGGCGAGATCGGCGCTGGCGAGGAGCGCGACACGGCGCTGGCCGAGCACCTCGAGACCGCGAAGGTCATCCTCCTGCTCATCAGCGCGGACTTCCTCGCGTCGGACTTCTGCTACGACGTCGAGATGCAGAAGGCGATCGCGCGCCACGAACGGGGTGAGGCGCGCGTCATCCCCGTCATCCTCGACGCCTGCGACTGGGAGGGCGCGCCCTTCGGCAGGCTGGCCAGCTTGCCGCGGGGCGGGCGCCCGGTGACGAGCTGGGTCAACCAGAGCGAGGCGTTCACCGACATCGCAAAGGGCATCCGAAAGCAGGTCGAGCAGCTCACCCAAAACCCCTCCTGAGCTCACCGAGCGCCGGCGCCCAGCCGGTGAGCCATTCAGAGGTGCCACCGCCGCCCGGGATCTGGAGCGTCCCCGCGTCGACCAGCCGGAACCTGGCCGCGCGCGACGATCTGCTCGCCGAGATCGGCGCCGCGCTCGCCAGGCGCGGCGTGGCGCCGCTCTGCGGGCTCGGCGGCACCGGCAAGACCAAGCTCGCGATCGAGTACGCGTACCGCAACGCCGGCGCCTACGACACCGTCTTCCTGATCGACGGTCAGAGCCAGGCGACGATGGACGCCTCCTTCGTCACGCTCGCCGCGGAGATGAGGCTGCCCGAGCACGAGCAGCTGGATCCCGCTCGCGCGGTCGGCGTGGTGCGCAGCAAGCTCGGGCGCCGCGGTCGCTGGCTCCTCCTCTTCGATGGCGTGCGCGACCCGATCGAGGTCGAGCCCTACATCCCGAGCGTCTCCCACGGCGGCCACATCCTCACGACGTCGCAGAACCCTATCTGGCGCGGTCTCACGACGGTGAACGTCCGTGGCATCGAGCGCGCCGAGTCGGTGCGCTTCCTGCTCCAGCGCACGGGCGAGACCGACGCGGAGTCGGCCGACGCGCTCGCAGAGGAGCTCGGCGATCTGCCGCTCGCCCTGGCGCAGGCCGGCGCTTACATCGAGGAGACCGGACGCCCTCTCGCGGAGTACCTCGCCCTGTTCCGGCAGCGGCCGGCCGCGCTCCTGGAGCGCCCCGTCAGCTTCCCGGTGACGGTCGCGACCGCCTGGGAGAGCTCGCTCGCGGCCGTGTTCAGCCACCAGGCAGCGGCGGAGCTCCTCAGCTTGTGCTCGTTCCTGCCGATGGACGCGATCCCTCGGCGGTCGCTCAGCGAATACGACCCGCTCGCGCTCGACGACGCCATCGCGATGCTGCGGCTGCACTCGCTGATCGAGGTGCGGCCGCACGCGCTCAGCGTCCACCGCCTCGTGAAGATCGTCGTCCGCAACCAGTTGCGGCGGGACGATCGGCGGCGATGGATGGAAGCGGCGCGCCGCATCGTTCAGG
The DNA here is from genome assembly GCF_051527395.1 of Sorangium sp. So ce281. Classification (NCBI taxonomy): domain Bacteria; kingdom Pseudomonadati; phylum Myxococcota; order Polyangiales; family Polyangiaceae; genus Sorangium; species Sorangium sp. So ce281. Next base: position 5,029,359 of record NZ_CP150322.1, on the reverse strand, counting down.
CTTCCGGCCGGATCTCCCCGAGCACGGAAGAGGAGCGCGAAGGTAGGACGGAGCCGGAGTCGGGGTAAGGCAAGCCCCCCACGAGACGATGGAGGTTCGACCCGCATGTATCCGCCTGGAGCGTCAACTACCGTCTCTTCCTGGGTCTTTTCCGACCGCGTATTCTCGTTGCGCGTCAGGTCCGTCGTGAGACTTTAAGGCCCGCGAGAGGAACTATGGTTGCCTTGGCGACGAGCCCCGCCGATGTGTTCTTCTCCTACTCTCCGAGGGACGAGGACCTGCGGCCCAAGATCGAGACCCACCTCGACGCGCTGAAACGGCAGGGGGTCATCCGGAATTACCAGGGCTTCGCGCTCGGCGGAGGGAGGGAGCGGCGAGAGGCGACCGCGGCGAGGCTGCGCGAGGCGCGGGTCGTGCTGCTGCTCGTGAGCGCGGATTTCCTCTCCACCGACGCGTGGCTCTCTCCGGAGATGCGAGAGGCGATCGGCCGCCACGAGGCCGGCGAGTGCCGGGTCATCCCCGTGATCCTGCGGCCCTGCGCCTGGGAGAAGACGCTGCTCGGCGCGCTGCAGCCGCTGCCGAGCCGCGCGCGGCCCGTGACGAGCTACCCCAACCAGAGCGAGGCGTTCACGGAGATCGCGAAGGGGATCCGGAGCGCCGTCCGCGAGACGGAGCCGCCGACGCAGCGGCCAACCGCTCGACGGCCGTCGAGCTCGCCCGACGCGGAGCCTCACATCAAGAAGCTGCCGCCGCGGAACCCGGGCTTCACCGGGCGCGACCAGCTCCTGAGCGAGCTGCGGAGCACGCTCACCACGGGGGGGCCCGCTGCGCTCACGCAGTCCATCAGCGGCCTCGGCGGTGTCGGCAAGACGCAGCTCGTCGCCGAGTACGCGCACCGGTACGCGAGCCAGTACAGCGTCGTCTGGTGGATCCGCGCCGAGGAGCCGGCCACGGCGGCCGAGGACTTCGCGCGCCTCGCCGCGGCCCTCGACCTGCCAGAACAGAACGAGGCCGACCAGCGGATCGCGATCGAGGCGGCCCGGTCGTGGCTGTCGCGCAACGACAGGTGGCTCCTCATCTTCGACAACGTGAACGATCCGCAGGACGTCGCCCCGTACCTGCCGCACCCGCGCACCGGGCACATCCTCATCACCTCGCGCAACCCGAGCTTCCGCGGCATCGCCACCCCGCTCACCGTGCCGGCGCTCGATCGCGCCGACTCGGTGAAGTTCCTGCTCGATCGGACCGGGCAGAGCGACGCGCGCGCCGCGGAGAAGCTCGCCGAGACGCTCGGGGATCTCCCCCTCGCGCTGGTGCAGGCGGCGGCGACCATCAAGGAGACGGGATCGTCCATCGCGACCTACCACGCCGCCTTCGGTGATCACCAGCGCGGGCTCCTGCTCCGCGGCATGCCGATGGACTACCCGACGCCGATCGCCACGACCTGGGGCCTCGCGTTCCAGGAGGCGCAGCGCTTCTCGCCCGTCGCGGTCGACCTCTTGAGCCTGTGCGCGTACCTGGCGCCCGACGACATCCCGCGCGAGGGCCTCGCCGACGCCGCGCCGCACCTGCCGGCGGCGCTCGCGGAGGCGCTGAGCGATCCGCTGATGCTCGACGAGGCGGTCGCCGCGCTCCGCCGCTACTCGTTCATCGACGTGCACGAAGGCGCGCTCTCCGTGCACCGGCTCGTCCAGGCGGTGGTCCGCGATCGCCTCTCGCCCGAGGACCGGAAGGTGTGGGCCGAGGCGGCGGTCCGGCTCGTCGATCACGCGTTCCCTGAGAGCAGCGACGAGGTGGAGACGTGGCCCTTCTGCGCCCGATGGCTGCCGCACGCGCTCGCCGCGGCGAGCCAGGCCGAGGCGCACGACGTCGCGCGGGAGGTGCGCGGGCGGCTCCTCGCCCGGTTCGCCGTCTACCTGCAGGGGCGCGCCGCGTTCGCGGAGGCGAAGGGGTACCTGGAGCGGGCGCTCGCGCTCCACGAGGCGGTGTTCGGCCACGACGATCCGAAGGTCGCGGCCGTGCTGCGCAGCCTCGGCAGCGTCCTCCACGACCTCGGCGATCTCGGCGGCGCGCGGGCACACCTGGAGCGCGCGCTGGCGATCGACATCGCGAGCTTCGGCCCCGATCACCCGGACGTCGCGCGCGACGTGAACGACCTCGGCAGCGTGCTCATGGATCAGGGCGATCTGCCGGGCGCCCGCAAGCACCTGGAGCGCGCCCTCGCCATCGACGAGGCGACGTACGGCCCCGACGATCCGAGCGTCGCGATACGACTCAACAACCTGGGCGCGCTCTTCCGCGACCTCGGCGACTTCGCGGGCGCGCGCGTGCACCTCGAGCGGGCGCTCGCGATCGACATCCGCGCCTACGGTCCGGATCACCCGACGGTCGCGATCGGGCGCACGAACCTCGGTCGCCTGCTCCACGATCTCGGCGACCTCAAGGGTGCGCGCGAGCAGTTCGAGGAGGCGCTCAAGATCGATGAGCACAGCTACGGCCTCTACCACCCGCGCTTCGCGCACGCGCTGAACAACCGCGGGCGCGTGCTGCGCGATCTCGGTGACCTGGCCGGGGCGCGCGCCGACTTCGAGCGGGCGCTCGCGATCGTCGAGGACACCTACGGTCCGGATCACCCGGACGTGGCGCGGGACATCAACAACCTCGGCAGCGTGCTGCGCGACCTCGGCGACCTCGAGGGCGCGCGCGCGAACTTCGCGCGCGTGCTGAAGATCGCCGAGGCGACCTACGGCCCGGACCACCCGGCGGTGGCGATCGGCTGCAACAACCTCGGCAGCGTGCTGCAAGCGCTCGGCGAGCTGCCCGGGGCGCGCGAGCAGCTGGAGCGCGCGCTCGGCATCGCGCAAGCCACGTACGGTCCGGACCACCCGGTCGTGGCGAGCATCGTGAACAACCTCGGGCGCGTCTTGCAGGCGCTCGGCGATCTGTCGGGCGCGTGGCAGCAGATCGAGCGCGCCGTGGCGATCGCCACGAAGGCGCTCGGGCCGTCGCACCCGTCCGTGCAGATCTTCTCGCGGAACCTCGCGCGCCTCGGCGACGCCCTGGAGAGCAGCGCCGAGGCGACCTGAGCTAGCCGATCAGGATCTGCGTCGGGTGCTCCAGGAGCTGGCGCAGGACCTTGAGGAAGGTCGCGCCGACCGCGCCGTCGACGACGCGATGATCGCAGGAGAGCGTCATGCTCAGGCGGCGGCCCGGCACGATCTGCTCGCCGCGCACGACGGGCTCGCGACGGACCTGGCCCACGGCGAGGATCGCCCCCTCGGGCGGGTTGATGACGGCGCCGAAGTTGTCGATCCCGTACATGCCGAGGTTCGAGATCGAGAACGTGCCGTTCGCCATCTCCTCGGGCCGCAGCTTCTTCGCCTTGGCTCGCCCGGCGAGCTCGCGCACCTCGGCCGCGATGTCGAGCACCTGCTTGCGATCGACGTCGCGCACCACCGGCGTGACGAGGCCCTCGGGGACGGCGACCGCGACCGAGATGTCGACGCGCTGGTGAACGAGGATCGCGTCCGGGGTGAACTGCGCGTTGCACTCCGGGACGCGCACGAGCGCGATGGCGCACGCCTTGACGAGGAGATCGTTGAAGCTGACCTTGGCCGGCTTCTCCCCCTCGGCGGCGGTCGCCGCGAGATCCGCGTTGATCTGCTCGCGAAGCGCGTTCAGCGGATCGGCGTCGACGTCGATCGAGAGGTAGAAGTGCGGGACCGTCTGCTTGGACTCGGTGAGGCGCCGGGCGATCGCCTTGCGCATCATGCTGAGCGGCCTCACCTCCGGCGCAGCGAGCTCGCCGGGGGCGGTCGCCTTGGCCGCCCCGGCGGCCGGCGCCGGCTTCAGCCCCTCGAGGTCGCGCGCGACGATGCGCCCGCGCGGGCCGCTGCCGGCGACGCTGCTGAGGTCGAGCCCGCGCTCTCGGCCGAGCTTCCGCACGTAGGGCGACGCCTTCACGCGCCCGTTCGACGACGGCTGCGGCGCAGCCGGCTGCGTGGGCGGCGAGATCGCCTCGCCGCGCGCCGCGGGCGGCGGGCTCGTCGCGGGCGCCTCGCCGCCGGCCGGCGGCGCGGCGCGCTCTCCCTTGGGCTGAGCCTCCGCCGCGCTCGGCTTCGCCGCGGCAGCGCCGCCGCTCCCGCCGGCGAGGGCGCTTACGTCCTCGCCCGGGGCGCCGATGATCGCGACGGGCTGGCCGAGCTGAACCACGCTGCCCGCAGGCACGAGGATCTTGAGCAACGTCCCTCGATCGAAGGACTTGTACTCCATGGTCGCCTTGTCGGTCTCGACCTCTGCGAGCAGATCGTCGATGTCGATCGCGTCGCCTTCCTTCTTGTGCCAGGCACTGATCTGCCCCTCCTCCATGGTCGGGGACAGCTTCGGAAGTTCCAGAACCTTCGCCATGGGTCTATCAACCTTGATCGGGGATGTGGGTCCGCTCAGTCAGCTTTTGTAGAGAACGCGGTGAACATTTTCGATGATCCGCGACGCCTGCGGGATCACGTACTGCTCCAGCCGCGCGTTGTAGGGCATCGGGACGTCGAGCGTCGTCGCGCGCAGCACGGGCGCGTCCAGCTCGTCGAACGCGAGCCGCTGGATGCGATCGGCGATCTCCGCGCCGACGCCGCCGTACGGCCAGCCTTCGTGCGCCACGACCGCGCGGTGCGTCTTCGTGACGCTCTGCACGATCGTCTCCTCGTCGAGCGGGCGCAGCGATCGCAGGTCCACGATCTCCGCGCTGATGCCCTCCTTCTCAAGCTCCGCCGCCGCCTCGAGCGCGACGTGCACCATCCGGCTCCACGCGATGATCGAGACGTCGGTCCCCTCGCGCGCGATCGAGGCGACCCCGAGCGGCACGATGAAATCGGGGTCGTCGGGCACCTCGCCCTTCACGCCGTAGAGCGTCTCGCTCTCCATGAAGAGCACCGGGTTGTCGTCCCGGATCGCCGACTTGAGGAGACCCTTGGCGTCCGCCGGCGTCGCGGGCGCGAGGACCTTGAGGCCGGGGATGTGCGCGTAGAAGTGCTCCATCGAGTGCGAGTGCTGCGAGCCGACCTGCTTCGCCGAGCCGTTCGGCGCGCGCAGCACGAGCGGGATGCTGAGCTGTCCGCCGGACATCTGCCGGAGCTTCGCCGCGTTGTTGAGGATCTGGTCGAACGCCACGGCGGAGAAGTTCCACGTCATGTACTCGACGATCGGCCGGAGCCCGACCATCGCCGCGCCGATCGAGATGCCCGTGAACCCGCTCTCGGTGATGGGCGCGTCGATCACGCGCCTGCTCCCGAATTTGTCGAGCATCCCCTCGGTCACCTTGTAGGCGCCCTGGTAATGCCCGACCTCCTCGCCGACGAGGTACACCCGCTCGTCGCGCTCCATTTCCTCGACCATGGCGGCGCGAACCGCCTCACGGAATCTTAGGACGGTCATCGCGCAAAAGGTCCTGCATAGGTTGTGGGCTCGAGCACCTCGGGCCCGGGTTCGGGGCTCTCCTCGGCGAAGCGGATCGCGTCGGTGATCTCGTCTTCCACCTCTTTCTCGATCGCCTCGAGGGCGGCCTTGTGGCCCTTCTCCTCGAGCTCGACGCGAGAGCGAAGGAGCACGTCCTTCTTCTTGCGCTCCTCGAGCTCCTCCTTCGTCCGGTACTTGCCGGGATCGCTCATCGAGTGGCCCCGGAAGCGGTACGTCCTGATCTCGACCAGCGTCGGCTCCGACTGCGTGCGCGCCCGCGCGACGGCCTCGGCGAGGCGATCACGCACCTGGAGGACGTGCTCGGAGTTGAAGCGATCGCGCTCCATCCCGTAGGCGAGCGCCTTCTGCGAGACGTCCTCGACCGAGAGCGTCCGGGAGAGCGGCGTCCCCATCGCGTACTCGTTGTTCTCGCAGACGAACACGATCGGCAGCTTCCACAGCGCCGCGAGCGACATCCCTTCGTGGAAGTCGCCGATGCTCACCGCGCCCTCGCCGAAGAACACCATCGAGACCCGGTCCTCGCCGCGGTACTTCGACGCGAACGCGGTCCCGACGGCGATGGGGATGTGCCCGCCGACGATGCCGTAGCCGCCGAGCATGTTGTGCTCTTTGTCGAAGAAGTGCATCGAGCCGCCGAGCCCCTTCGAGCACCCGGTGACCTTGCCGTAGAGCTCGGCCATCGCGGCGCGCGAGCTCATCCCGCGGGCGAGCGCGAGCCCGTGATCGCGGTAGGTGGTCATCACGTAGTCGTCGGGGCGGAGCGCCGCGGATGCACCGACGGCGATGGGCTCCTGACCGATGTACAGGTGAAGGAACCCACCGATCTTGCTCTGCGCGTACGCGCGGGCCGCCTCTTCCTCGAAGCGGCGTATCTGAAACATCTTTCGGTAGAGCGACAGATGGAGATCGTCGCCGTTTGTCAGGGTAGTCATCGCGGAGATCTCACGGGGCAGAACAGCAATTCAGACAGTCGCTAGCGCAGCGGTCGGCGTGTTTCCAGGGCGCCTCTCCGGGGCCTGCGATGGACCCGGCGAGGCGCTTGACGTCGGCCGTGCAGGACAGCGACGGTGCTTACTCGGGCTCCTTTACGGGAGTTCTTTCCGCGTGACAACGCATCCGCGATGTCACCCGTTCAACGCGCAGCAGCATCGGCGCCACCGGCGTCCTGCGTGCCGGGCTCTGTGGTCTCTGGCACGTCGATGGCCTCGGTCTCCGGTGCTCCGGCGTCCGCGCCTTGCTCGTCCTCGGGAAGCGCGGTCGGCACGGGCGAGGTCGTGGCGCTGCCCGGCGCGCTCGCGCTGCCCGGCGCACTCGCGCTGGGCTCCGCGGCGCTGGGCTCCGCGGCGCTGGGCTCCGCGGCGCTGGGCTCCGCGGCGCTGGGCTCCGCGCTGACCGTCGCGCGCGCCGTGGTGTCGGCGGGGTCGTGCTTCGGGCGCGCAGGCCGCGTCGACGGGACGGGGCGCGGTCGCGGCGCCGTGGTCGCCGACGAGGCGATCGGCGCTGCTCCGACGGCGGGCTCCTCGGCGGGCGCGTCTGCAGATCGCAGCGCCGTGTGGAGGAGCAGCGCGGCCGTGGCCACGACCACGGCCGCGCCCACGGCGATCTGCCCGGTCTTCCGCTCGCGGGGAGGGAAGTCGGCGTCGAGCGGATCTGCGCGCACCGCCGGTGGCTCGGCGGGCAGCGCCGGCGTCGCCGTGACGGCGCTGTCCAGCATCCGCCTCGGCATCTGGCTGGAGGCCGCCCACTCGAGGCTGCTCGCGAACGCGGTGCCGAACTCGTCGCAGCTCGGGTACCTGTCCTCGGGTCGCTTCGACAGCCCGCGCGCGAGCACCTGATCGAGCGACGGAGGGAGGCCGAGCTCCTTCGCGATCGGCGGCGGCTCGTCGCTCGCGATCTTCGAGGCGACCGAGACCGCGTCGTCGCCCGGGAACGCGCGGCTCCCGGAGATCGCCTCGTACATGACGGCGGCGAGCGAGAACTGATCGCTCTCGGGCGAGAACTTCCCGACGCGGAACGTCTCCGGCGCGCTGTACGCGGGCGTCCCCATGAGCCCTCCCTGGTGCGTCAGCGTCGAGTCCGGGATCCGCGCGATGCCGAAGTCGGCGATCTTGCCGCCGTTCGCGGAGAGGATGATGTTCTCCGGCTTGATGTCGCGGTGGACGATGCCTGCCCGGTGCGCGATCGTGAGGGCCTCGCCGAGCTCGCACGCGAGGCGCGCCGCCTGCGGCGCCGAGAGCCGCCGCTCGAGGAGGTGCTGCTTGAGCGTCGGCCCCTCGACGTACTCGAAGACGAGGTAGAGCCCGAAGTCCGGGTCCTCGCCGACGTCGTGGAGCGTGACGAGGTTCGGGTGGGTCACCCGGGCGGCGGCGCGCGCTTCGTGGCGCATCCTCACGATGAGCTGCTCGCGGACGTCGCGCGGGATGCGCAGGTCGTCGCGCAGGTGCTTCAGCGCGACGTCGCGATCGAGCAGCGGGTCGTGCGCGAGCAGCACGCGCCCCATCGCGCCCTCGCCGAGGAGGCGCTGCACATGGTAGCGGCCGAGGGCGGCGGGCAGCACGGAGCTATCGCTCGGCTGTGCGAGCGCGCCGCCGCCATCGGAGGACGAGGATCGAGGCACGTCGCGTCGGTTCTAACCGGCCGGCGGCCCCGGCGGAAGGCCTGGCCGGCGTCCCGCTTCCGGTTATGCTCTGCCGCAGCGCGCCCCGGGCCCACGAGCGGCGCTCGCGGTTCTGCGGAGGCGGTTCCCGCTGGGCCCTGGCGGCGTGCGGCATCCCAGAGAGGGCGCAGCGAGCACAGATGAGCACCGAGAGCGCGTCGAAGCCGGTCCAGGTCGCCGGAGCTAAGAAGAAGCGAGGCAAGGCCAAGTACATCGTGCTCGTCGGCCTCATGCTCCTCATCGTCCTCGCCCAGCAGACGGGGCTCCTCGGCTTCGGCGTGGCGCACCTCCGCGCCGCAACCTTCCCGAGAGACGAGTCGCTGCTCGAATATGTCCAAGGCAGCGCCCCCGGCGTGGTGATCGTCGACCTTCACCAGATCGATCTGCAGGCGCTCGGCGCGGAGGGGGGCGCGGTGCGGCTGCACATCGAGCGCACCCGAGACGACATCAAGAAGGCGACGGGCATCGATCTCGGGTTCGACGTCGACAAGCTGGTCGTCGCCCCGTCGCTCGTGGTCGCGCGCGGGCGTTTCAACGAGCAGAAGCTCGCAGAGCGCCTGGCGACGCACAGCTACGTCCAGGCAGAGTACAAGGGCGTGAAGTACCTGCTCCGCGCCGGCGAGGACGCGATCGCCGTGCGCGGCGGGTCGATCCTGCTGTATGGCGCCGAGCCGGAGATCCGCGCGAGCATCGACGCCGAGGAGGCCGGGACGTCGCTGGCGAGCCGGGACGAGGCGACGTCGCGCCTCGCGCACATCGGGTGGGATCGTCCCCTCCTGGGCGTCGCCCTCCTTTCCGAGAGCAAGCCGAGCCTCCGCGCGATCCTCACCGGCTCCACGGGCCCGCGCGCCGTCACCGTCGGCGTCTCGACGAAGGGCGGGCTCTCGGTGACCGTCGCGATCGACGCCGCGTCGGCCGACGCGGCCGAAGAGCTCCGGAAGCTCCTCGAGGAGAAGCGCGCGAACGTCGATGCGATGAAGGCGCTCGTCGGCCCGGAGCCCGGGGCAGCGCTCGCCGAGATCGCGAAGCGCGCGACGCTCGCCGTGGAGCCGGGCCCCGGCCGGCTGACGGTGCAGGTGGAGGTGCGCCCCGAGGAGATCGAGCTGCTCGCGAAGGCCGGCCATGCGGCGGCAGGCTCGCTCGGGGACATGTACAAAAATGTGCGGCTGCTTCAGCTCCTCGCGCCGGGCCCGTGACGGCGTCGTCTGAGCGGAGGGCGCGCTCGGCCCGTATCGAGGTGGGCACAGCTGTGCGCGACGGCAGCGCCGCTCACGTCGAGCTGGAGCGGCCGGCGGTGCGTCCCTGGTCGAGGCTCAGAGCTCGGCGCAGCGCGGGCACCGCGCCTCGACCCGGTCTGTCGCGCTCTTGACCCGGGCGCGTGCGGAGTCGCACCGCTGGTCCGCATCGCCGGCGAGCCCGCAGAGGTGCTGCGCGGCGCGGCTCATGGACGCGAGCGCGCGGCACGCGGTTTCGCACGGCGGCGCGGACGTCGGCTCGGCCTTCTTGGCCGGGGGCTCGCCGCCGGCGGCCGTCGCCCGCGGTGACGGCGCGGCGCGGCCGTCGGGTACGCTCGGACTCGGCGGTGAGGCCGCCGGCGGCGGCGCTCCCGGCTGCGCCGCTTCCGCCACGGCCCGGCCCTCGTCGCGCTGTGCGGGCGCGCCGATCGCCTGATCGAGCTCGTCCTCCGCGCGCTCGAGCTCCGCGAGCGCATCATCGGCCGTCTCGACGGCGCTCCCCTTGTGCGGCGCCATCGAGGTCGCACCGGCGGGCTCCGGCGCCACCGGGGCTTGCGCGACGGAGGCGCCGCCGCAGCCAGAGAGCGCGGCGGCGCTGATCCACAGGGTGGCGGCGGCGGCAGACCAGGCACGGTGTCTGTTCATCGGTCCTCCTGCGCCTGACGCCCGGCGCCCGGCTTTCGGCTCATCGCGGCGCCGCGGCGTGCGCCGCGGACCGCGACCGCGCGCCGAGATCTTGCGCGCGGCGCGGCGAGGTTGATCCCCCCGCCGTGCGCTATGCTCGCGGCGATGAATCTGCTTCGACCGATCGGCGCCCTCGTTCTGGCTCTCGGACTGGTCGCAGGCTGTCAGCGAGGCAGCTCGCGCCGGCCTGCGTCTCAGCCGTCGTACGGCCAGGCCTATCCTCCGTACGGCGCGCCCCAGCAGGGTGCTCCTCCACAGCAGCCCGGCTACCCGCAGCAGCCCGGGTACCCGCAGCAACCCGGGTACCCGCCGGCGCAGACCGGGCCTGTGCCGGCGCCTACCTTCAACGTGCCCACGATGCCCGGGCTGCCGGTGGTCGGCGATCCCATCAACGACATCAACGTCAGCTGGCTCCAGTCCGAGGCCGGCGTCGTCATGGGCGCGTTGATCGGCGCGCTGCCGGCGGCCTCGCAGCAGAAGGTGAGGGGCATCCCGTTCATCGCCGATCCGACGGTGGGCGAGGTGAACGCGTTCGCCGGCTGTGACGACCAGCGGATGCCGTTCATGGCGATCACCGACGGGCTGCTCGAGGTCGAGGCGCAGATCGCGCAGTTCAAGGCGACCGACGAGGTCTTCGGGACGAGGAAGCTCGACGAGTTCCTGCGGATGCTCGCGCAGCGGCAGCGGCCTGGGCAGCCGATCATCCGGCCGCCGGTGGGCTTCGTCGATCCGGTGCAGCACACGGACGCGCGCAAGGTCGAGCGGCAGCGCCAGCTCTACCACGAGCAGCTCGCGTTCGTTCTCGGCCACGAGCTCGGCCACCATCACCTCGGGCACACCGGCTGCGCGAACGGGCAGGGGGGGAGCCGGGGCGTCACGCCCGCGGATCTCGGGCGGATGCTGTCGCGCACGCTCCCCATCTTCAACCAGCCGAACGAGATCGCGGCGGACGTGGCGGGCGTGAACAACCTGCTCGCCGCTGGCGCGCGGCAGCAGGGGTACCGCTGGACCGAGGGCGGCGCGATGCTCACGCTCGGCTTCTTCGCGTCGCTCGATCAGCTCACGCCCGCCACGATCCTGTTTGCCTTCGAGCAGACGCACCCGCACCCGCTGCTGCGGCAGCCCGTCGTCCAGCAGACCGCCAACACCTGGCGGATGACCGGAGGCGCGCCCGTGTTCACGTTCCCTGGTTTCGGCGGCTGAGCCACGATTACCCGAGCGTCTTTGCGCTCGCGGGCGCTCGCCCGGAGGGCTCATCTGCTGCTTCGGCTTGACGCGACCGTGCAGCGCTCCTCCCATCGCGCCGAAAGGAGTCGACCATGCAAGCAGAGCTCGGGATCGAGGACCTCAAGGAAGGCACAGGCGCGGAGGCGAAGCACGGCCAGCTCGTGACGGTGCACTACGTCGGCACGCTGACCAACGGCGACAAATTCGACAGCTCGCGCGACCGCGGCCAGGGATTCTCGTTCAAGCTGGGGGCCGGACAGGTGATCAAGGGATGGGATCAGGGGGTCGCCGGCATGAAGATCGGCGGCCTCCGCAAGCTGACGATCCCGCCGGAGCTCGGCTACGGCGCTCGCGGCTTCCCGCCCGTGATCCCGCCGAACTCGACCCTCGTCTTCGAGGTCGAGCTGCTCGCGGTCAAGTGATCTGCAGCGTCGGCCCGCGGCGTCGGTCGCTGCTCGCGACCGGCGCTCGGGGCGGCGCGCAGGTCGACGCCGAGCCGGCCGCCCCGCCCGCGCGGCTCACGGCTTGATGGGGGCGCCACACTCGACGCAGAACCGGTTGCCGATGAAGAGCTCGTGCTTGCAGTGCGCGCACCGCGCGACCCGCACCTCGGTCGCGCGCTTCGCGGGCTTCGATGGCGGGGCTTCCTTCACGGGAGGCCTCGCCGCCGTCGTCACCGCGGTGTAGCGACCGGAGCCGGCGGCGGCCCGCGAGCGCCGATCCGTGAACGGCGCGGCGGCGGCCATGCTCGCCACCGTGCCTGGCGCGCTGTGGGCCTGGCTCCGCAGGCCGCTGTCCGCGATGGAGTGGACCTGCTGCGCCGCGATGTCGAGATCGACCTCGTCGACCGGGAGCTGTCCGTCGTGGACCGCCGCGGGCGGGACCGTCTCGCCGAACTCATCGACGTGGAGGGGCCGGGTGTCGTCGAGCTCGGCGCTGTTCGGTTGCCGCTCGTCCTGCGCGTCGAGCTGGATGCGGACGATCAGCGCCGAGATGTTGTCGGTCCCGCCCGCCTCGTTGGCCATCTCGATGAGGAGCTCGCAGGCCTCGTGCGGATCCTGGGTGACGTCGAACACATCGAGCATCTGCTGCTCGGAGATCATCCCGCTCAACCCGTCCGAGCAGAGCAGGAAGACGTCGCCGGGCTGGGTGGGCTCCGAGCGGATGTCGACCTTCACGGCGTCCTTCATGCCGAGCGCGCGCGTGATGATGTTCTTCGGGAGCCTTGCCAGCTCGTCCTGGCTCAGGTCGGGCTTGAGCGCGAGGGCGTCGTTGATGAGCGAGTGGTCCTTCGTGAGCTGCTCGATCTCGCCGTGTCGGATCCGGTAGCAGCGGCTGTCGCCGACGTGCCCGACATGGATCTGCTCCGATTCGCACGACACGTAGGCGGCGACCACCGTCGAGCCCATGCCCTGGTGCTGGGTGTACGTGTTCGAGATGACGAACACATCGTGGTTCGCCTTGCGGATCGCCGCGACGATGCGCCGTGCTTCCGGATCGAGCTCCTGCTCGTCGGCCGGGACGGGGCCTGGCAGGCTGCCGGCGCGGGTCGCCTCGAAGAAGTTGTCGAGCGATTTGGTCGCGAGCGCGCTGGCGACGTTGCCCGCGTTGTGCCCGCCCATGCCGTCCGCCACGACGAAGAGGCCGAGCTCGGACTTCACGAGGACGTTGTCCTCGTTGTGCTTTCGCTGGCGACCTACGTCGGTCACGGCAGCCGCGACGGGTCGGGTGCGGCTGCTCGTCCTGAACTCGCCCATTCGCGGCAGATTATACCTGCCCCTCACTCTGGACCGCCCACATTCCGGCTGCTTTAGCGGCGGGCTGCTTCCTCGAAGCCGGTCGCTCGAGCGGCGATCCTCGGTGATGTACCGGCCGAGGCCGCCGGAGGTCGCGTGCCCCGGGGTAGGGGATCCAGCGCGAGGCGCACACCGATCTGGAAGAATCCGTAGGCCGTGGGGTCGGAACCCTCGTCAGGGCGCGAGAGGTAGGTGCCGACGTCGAGCTCGGCGAACACTCCGACGCCGAGGATCGGCGCCGGGTAGAAGTCGGCGCCCAGCGCGATACGGGCGACATCGAGACCGTGGAACACGCGATCGGTCGCTGTCGAGCCGGCCGCCGAGGCCTCCGGCGATGTGAAGACCGTTCGCCGGTACCCCACGCCGTAGCTGACCCAGGGGTCGACCGCGATCCCCTGGGCGACGTGGTAGACGAACCCCAGACCCAGGTCGAGGCTTCGGCCGGAGCAGTCGCTGCAGCCTGCCGCTGCCGGGAGCAGGGTGTAGGAGCCGCTTGCTTCCAGGACGGTCACGCGGCTCAAGCCGATGCCGAGGTTGGCGCCGAAGGCGAACCCGCCCGAGACCGTGTCGGTGACCGGTTGGCCGGCGGCCATGCCGCCGAAGGGCTGGCTGTACCCGGCCCGTCCCTGGAGCAGGAGGTGTCCGCTTCGCTCGTCAGGCCCGGCGGGGCGCTTCACCCCTGCTTCCGGACCGGCTTCCTCTTCTTCCTCGGCTGCGGCCGCTTCCTCGGCTGCGGCCGTCGTCTGATCTGCGGGCTGGGCGAGGGCCTGGTTGGCCGAGAGCACCCAGCCCGCTGCCGCCACGCCGAGCATCGGCGCGGTCCACCTTGTCGAGCGCGATCTCACGAACGGCCTCTAGAACAGCGCGGTCCGGAGCGCAAAGGGGGCGCGTGCCGACGAGCAGGAATGTCGCCCGGGCGACGCAACTGCGCCTCGCGTGCCGACGACAAACCTCCTGGACCATGGACGACGCACAGATCCGCAGCGACCACGACAGCCCTTCCAGACCCCTCACCTCGGCTCATGGCGAGATGGCGGCGTCCGCGCCGCCTGCGGCGCCGGCCGCGCCCCTCGTGGCGCTGCCGGGAGCGCTCGTCGGAGCGCCCGGCGGTCGATCGGACCCCGGCGCGCGCGGCGGTGAGCCCCTCTCGACCCGGGACGTCACCGTGGAGATCGTGGACGATAGCGACGTGCTCGCCACGGTGTGGCTCCGCTGCGAGCACCCTGGCGGAGGCGCTCCGGTGCGCATCGCCGTCGCGCCGGGGTCCGAGCTCATCCTGGGCAGCGCTCCGGCTGCGGACGTGCGGCTTGACGATGCCGCGGTGAGCGCCCGGCACTGCCGCGTCGCGCACCGCGGCGCATCGATCGAGGTGACGGACCTCGGCTCTCGCAACGGCGTTCGTGTCGGTGGCGTCCGCGTGCGGCAGGCGATGCTCGTTCCTGGCGGCTGCTTCGAGATCGGTCGCACGGCGATGTGCGTCGAGGCGGCCCGAAAAGTCCCGGTGATCGAGGAGGACGGGCCGCCGCTCCCCGGGCTCATCGGCCGCTCGCGGCCCATGCGGCAGCTCGCTGCGGCGGTGCGGCGGGTGGCGCCGCTCCAGCTCCCCGTGCTGTTGCGCGGCGAGTCGGGCACGGGCAAGGACCTCGTGGCCCGGGCGATCCACGCGGAGAGCAGCCGGGCCGACCGGCCGTTCGTGGTCCTGAACGCCGCCACGATCCTGCGGGAGCTCGCCGAGTCCGAGCTGTTCGGCCATCGTCGGGGCGCGTTCACCGGCGCGGTTCGGGAGCGTCAGGGGGCGTTCGTCGAGGCCAGCCATGGGACGCTCTTCCTCGACGAGATCGCGGCGCTCTCGCTGGAGGTCCAGGCGAAGCTGCTGCGCGTCGTCGAGGAGGGGACGGTCCGCCCGCTGGGCGCGGAGAGGCCGACGCACGTCAACGTGCGGCTCATCGTCGCGACCTGCGAGCCCCTGGAGACCCTCGTCAGTGAGCGTCGCTTCCGCGCGGATCTCTACGAGCGCCTGGCGGTGTGCCGTCTTCAGCTCCCCGCGCTGCGCGATCGGCCCGACGACATCCCGCTCCTGGCCGAGCACCTCCTGGCGAGCTCGGAGATTGGCCGGCGCCAGCTGTCCCCTGGGGCGCTCGCCGCGCTGAGGGCGCACCGCTGGCAGGGCAACGTCCGAGAGCTGCGGAACGTGCTCATTCAGGCCGCGCTGCGCGCGCATGGCCGTGTGCTGCCCGAGCACATCACGGCGGTCATCGCCGATCGCGAGCCCCCGGTCCGCCGGAAGATCACGCCCGCCGACGCGCTCCGCGCCTTCGAGGAGGTGGGCGGCAACGTGAGCGCCGCGGCGCGGCTCGCGGATGTCCCGCGGTCGACGATGCGGGATCTGCTCCGCGTCGCGAGGGATACGTGAGCTCGATCCGCGGCGCGCGCGCACCGGGCTGCAGCGCTAGAAGGCGCCTGCGACGCTGAGCGTGGCCTGACCTGGCGCCACGAACGGCGCGATCGCGGTGATGCGCGGCCCGTCGGCCGCGGTCTGCTGCTTCTGCGGGTACCAATCGATCATGGCGTAGGTCGCGGTGCCGACGACCCCGACGCCGAAGAGGACCCACCCGGTGATCGCCCAGGGCACCGCACCGTCAAAGCGGTCGAGCTTCTCGCGGAGCTTTCCGCACGCGTTCCTGAAGTCGGGGAGGTCACCCGACGGATCTTCGCGCGCGCCACAGGGCTGAGACCTGCGGTTCGCGGGGATCGCGCTCTGGTGACCCGCGACGTACGCCTCGATCTGCCCCCCGATGTTGTCGGCGCTGCTGCGCGCGTCGACGGTGATGGCCGAACCGACGATCCCCATGACCAGGCCGACGCCGGCGACGCCGGTCCCCGCCCAGGCGAGCGGCTTGCGCGCGTACCAGTGGAAGAACGGCTCGCGTCCGCCGGAGGCCTGCGCCGGGCCCATCGAGCCCATCGTGCTGCTCGTCGAGACGCTGAAGCCGCCGGTGCCCGTCGGCGCTGCTGGTGATGGCGAGGGGCTCGGCGCGGCTGCGCCGGGAGCCATCGCGCCGGGAGCGGTCGCGCCCGGCGCGGGCGGCGCGATGTTCGTCGCCGGAGGCTGCGCCGGCGGTGGCGGCACGGCGCCCGGGGGGGCTGAGGTGGGCGCACCTGTCGGCGTCGCCGGGGTCGGCGCGCCGACAGGCGGCGTCGCGGGCGTCGCGCCGCTCGTGCCCAGGGTGAGCGTCGCCGGCGTGGCTGTGCCGATCTTCGCGTCCACCTGCGTGGTCGCTGATCGGTCCAGGTAGGTCGCGAACAAGGTGTGCTTGCCGGGCGTCACGAACACCGGATCGAGCAGCGGCGCCTTGCCGATGAGGACGCCGTCGACGCTGATGTCCGCGCCGTTCGCGTCGGCGGTCACGACGAGGAAGCCGGACCTCCGTTTCACATCGGCGATCGCCTTCTCCGCTGCGGCGCGCTGCTCCGGCGTCGCCGCGGCGTGCTCGCGCAGGAACTGCTGCAGGTGCTTGCCGGCGTCCTGGAGGTGATTGGAGCGAAGCTCGCTCTGTCCGAGGTTGAGCAGCACGGCCGGGTGTCGCTTGAGCGCGTAGACCTGAAGGAACGCGGTGCGTGCCTCCTCGAACCGACCGGCGTCGTACGCCTTGACCCCTTCCTCGTAGCGCTGGCGCGCGACCTCGGTCACGGGATCGGACGGTTGCGCGAAGCTCAGCGGCTCGCTGAAGAGAGAAGGGGGGAGCCCGGCCTCCGTGAGCACGGCGGGAGCGATCAGCGAGAGCAGGAGGACTGGGGCGCAGGCGCGTGTTTTCATGGCTCCTCAGATCGGGCTTCGCCTCGTCGGCGTCCGCGGAAGGTACGATTGCAGCAGGCCTCGCTGCCGAGGCGAGAAAGAGGTGCGCTTCAGAACGGCGCATCGCGGATGATGCCGCCGCCCTTGCTGCCTCCGGTCGAGCTCGCACCACGCTGCGCCGGTGCTGGAGGCGCGGGCCTCTGTGCAGGGGGCGCCGCCTTCGGCCTGGTCGCTGGCACCGTGGGCGTCGCTGCGCTCACGGCGGAAGCGGGCGCCGTGGCAGATGCAGGTGCCGTGGCCGCAGGAGGCGTCGTGACGGAGGTAGACGCCGCCGCTGCGGCAGAGTTTGTCGCCGTGGGCGCCGGAGGCGACGCTGATGCGCTCGGCGCCGGCGACGCGCCGTCGTCCGCAGCCGCGGCGGCGGTCGAGGCGACCGGGGGCGCCTGCGAGGCGGCGGGGGGCGTGGTCGCTGCGGCGGGGGTCTCCGCCACCGACGACGCCGCCGGGGGCCCGGGATCCTCTCCGGCGTCGTCCTGACGCAAGGCGCGAACGACGACGAGCAGCAAGGCCACGCCCGCGAGGGCGATCACGACCCGCAGCGCCGTCTTGTTCGGCGTGGACACGGGGATCTCGATCGGATCGTGGTCGTCCGTGCGGACGCCGGACGCGGCGATGGAATCCGCGCTTTCCCTGGCCGGATGCCCTGCGCGGGAGCCTCTGCGCGCCGGCCGTGCCGACGGCGGTTCGTTCTCCGGGGGCGGGGAGGGGGACCGGTCCACCCGCGGCTGCGGCTCAGCGGCGTGCGCGCCGGCCGCGGCGTCCGGCGCGCCGGCCGCGGCCGCCGGCTCACCCATTCCTACCTGTGTTTTCCCTGCCGGCACGGGGGGCTGATCCCGCGTCACCGCGCCGCCCTCCAGCGCGCTCGGGGCGCCCGCGTCCGAGGCGCCGCCGGCCGTCCGGGCGTGAGGCGAGGGGCTGGCCTGCTCACCGGTCCCCGCCGCTCCCGCGTCGCGGGACGTGGCCCCCGATGCGGGCCGCCCCGGCGGGTCCTCGCCGATCGCGATGGTCGGGACCCCCTCGATCACGGTGTCGGACACGCCGGACGCGCCGGCTGGTGGGGCCTCGATGACGCGCGTCGTGGGCGCCGCAGGTGCAGCAGGAGAAGGCGCCACCGCGGGTCCAGGCTTCACCGCCGGCGCTTCGGCGGGGGAGGGCGCCTGGGCTTCCGACGGTTTCGCCGCGGATGCGCCGGGCTCCTGAGCGACGGTGCCGCCGCGCGCGTCGCCTCGGGCGCCCGACAGCTCGTCGAACCCCTCCCAGGATGGCCGGATCGACGACGCGATCCGCTCCGCCTCCTCTGCAGAGAGGGAGCGCTCACCAGGTTCCGCGGTCGTCGGTTGCTCCCCCGCAGTCATCGCGGTGAGGAACTTACCACCCGCGTCTGCTGCACCGCAATCTCGCGACGGATCGGCGCATCACGGGCTGCCGCGCACGGCGGGAGCGCGCGCCCCCCGGCGCCCCCGGAAACCACCGCGAACGGCTCACCCGCCGCGCACGTCGCGCAGCAGCGCGTCATCCCAGGTGTCGGCGACCTGGCTCACCGTCGCGACGATGTCCTCGAACTCTTCGTACTCGAGCGCGCTGAGGCGCCGCAGGCAGCGCACCACCACCTCGTTGCGCGACTTGTCGATCGCGAAGGCCGCGTCGGAGGTGATGACGAAGCTGAGCTCCAGGAGACGCCTATAGAAGGCCTCGCGCCCGCTCAGGGGGACGGCCATGATGGGAGAGAAGACCATCAGGACGCCCTGAGCCTCCAGCACGTTGACGCCGATGGTCGCGCTCCCGTGCTGGAGCTGCGCGTACCCCGTCTCGTCGAGCGTGCTGGCGCCAGCGCCGCTCGGCGATCTGGCCCCGCCTTGAGAGCTCGCGTTGTACCGGGCGAGATACGCGTTGACCATGCTCGTCGCGTCGGCAAACCTCTCCCCCGACGCGCGGTCGGCGTAGAGGGGTCCTGTGGATGAAGTGGGCGTGAGGTCGGGCACGTGAAACCTCCTGGACGCATCGCCAGTCGCTCGGCGCGCGGGGCTGAACTGGCGAGCCGACAGCACACCAGCCCGGCGCAGTTGCATCGTAGCCCCGCGGTGTTCGCGGCGATCGCGCTTTTTGCAGTGGTGGCGCACGCCACCCTCGGGTGCAGCGCGGAGGGCGGCGCGCCGGCTGCGCCCGCCGGCGTCTCCGACGAGGAGCGCGCCGCCGCGCTGCTCGATCCGGCTGCGCTCCTCCCACCGCGCGCCGAGACGGTCGCCCTCGCCGATGCCGTCGCCATCGCGTCATCGCGCGCCGGGGCGCCGGCGCAGGCGGCCTCGCTCGCGGAGCTGGCCGGCGACCTTCGCGTGCGGCTCTTCCGCCTCGATCAGGCGGTCACCGACGCGCGCGAGGCGATGGAGCTCTACAGCGCGGCGGCGACGGCCTTCCGCGCCTCGGCCGAGCCGGCCCACGTCGAGCGCGCGTGCCAGGCCGAGCGCCGCCGCGCGCTGCTCGCCGGCGAGCTCGCTCACGACGCGGCCGTCGCGTACCGCGAGCTCTACCTGGTCTCGCGGCGCTACGCGGCCCTCGCCCCGCCCGCGCCGTCCGGCGGCGCGCCGCGCTCGCAGTGCCTGGGCGCGCTCGCGCTCGCGCTCGCGCAAGCCGCTGCCTACCGGCCGAGCGGGGATGCGCTGCGCGCGCTGGAGCAGGAGGGACACCGGGTCGAGGGCGTCGCGCTCGCGCTCGCATCGGGGCCGGCGCCGGCCTCCTCCGCCGCGCCCGCGAGCTCCGCGGGCGCGGCGCCGGTGCAGGTGACGACCGCCGAAGCCACCGGCGATGTCGTCGTGGCCCCCCGTGCGCCGGCCGCGCCCACCGGCCCGGTGAAGATCACCTCGATCGAGCGGCACGGCTCGGACAAAGGGGCGCGCGTCGTGGTCGAGCTCTCCGCGCCGACGACGTTCGACGTCGGCACGCTCGCGGCGGACGAGAGCGCCGGCAAGGATGCGCGCGTGTTCGTCGACATCGCGAGGGCGACGTCGCGCGGCATCGCGCGGGAGATCGAGGTCGGCGGCGTCCTGCGGCGGGTGCGCGTCGGCGTCCAGCCGGATGGAACGCGCGTCGTCCTCGATCTCGCCGCCAACCTGCACCGCCGGGTCTTCTACCTCCCCGATCCGTTCCGGATCGTCGTCGACGTGAGCACCCGCGCTCCGTTGCGCGACGACAAGGACAACCCCGGCGGCGCGCGAGAGGTCCGGCGTGTCGCGATCGACCCGGGGCACGGCGGCAACGACACCGGCGCCGTCGGCCCCACCGGGTTGAAGGAGAAGGACGTGACGCTCGACGTCGCCCACCGCGTCGCCCCGCTCCTCGCGCGCGAGCTCAAGATCGAGACGCTCCTCACGCGGGACAGCGACACCTACGTCCCGCTGGAGCTCCGCACCGCGCGCGCGAACGCGTTCCACGCCGACCTGTTCGTCTCGATCCACTGCAACGCGAGCGAGAACGGCCGCGCTCGTGGCGTGCAGACGTTCTCGCTCGCGGCCCCCCACGACGGCGAGGCGACGTCGGCGCAGCTCGCGGCGCGCGAGAACGCCGCCCGCGCCGGGCGGGGAGGGCAGGGCGTGGACCCAGGGGATCCCGGCGCCCGCCTCGAGGTGGCGGCGATCCTGTCGAACCTCAACGTCGGCGACATGGCGGCCCGCTCGCGCCACTTCGCCGAGCTCCTCCAGCGGTCGTCGCTCGCCTCGCTCTCGCCCCGCTACCCCGACACGAAGGATCAGGGCGTCAGGGGCGCGGGCTTCTTCGTCCTCGCGGGCGCCGACATGCCGGCCGCGCTGTTCGAGACCGCGTTCATCTCGAACCCCGAGGACGAGGTTCGCCTCGCGACCGCCGACTTCCGGCAGAAGATGGCGGACGCCATCGTGAACGCGATCCGCGCCTACCGCGAGGGCAAATGAGGGGCGCCGCTGGCCTGCGCGGGCGTCACCCTCGCTCGAGGCCCATGAGCCGCTCGAGCGAGTCGCGCAGCTCGCCGGCCTCGCCCTTCTTGATGAAGTCGTAGGCGCCGGCCTCGGTCGCGTTCTTCTTCATGTCCTCGTGGTTCGAGTACACGATGCAGCGGATGTGCGAGGTCGCGTCGATGGAGCGGAGCCGCTCCAGGCAGCGCACGCCGTCGAGGCCCGGCATCATGATGTCCAGGATGAGCGCGTCGGGCTGGAGGTTGCCCACCGCGACGAGCGCGTCGAACGGATCCTGGAACGTCGTCAGGTCGAACCTCCGCGACAGCGTCTTGCGGAGCGCGGCGAGGACGGAGGGGTCGTCGTCGACCACGACGACCTTCGGCTTGCCCATCCGGAGGATCTCCGGGATCGGGTAGCCGTACTTTCGGAGGAAATCGAGCACGTCCAGCCGCCGGAAACGGAGGTGCCGTCCTGGCGTGCGGAAGTGGCGGATCTCCCCCTTGTCCGCCCAATTGTGGATGGTCTTGAGGTCCACCTGACAGAAGCGCGCGACGTCGCTCGCGGTGAACAGCTCGGGCTGCGTCGTGTTCTCTTTCGGGTTCGTTTCCATGGCTCACTCCTCGAGATCAGGCGTCGCCGGCACGGAGGGGGCATTCGTCTGGGGGGTGTCGAAGCTGGTCGGCACGGGTGGATCTGGCTCTCGTTCCTGTTTGATGTGGATCAGGGATCCATGTGCGCAGCATTCTTCGGCGACGAAGCGCCCGTTGCGCAGGACATAACGGGTAGGACCCTCGGTGCGCCGATCGCGGGCCTCGTGCGAAGGGTCGCCTGGCAGCGCCAGGTAGGGCGGCTCGGCACCGTCGCCCGGGACGAAGCGCGGACAGATCGGCAGGAGCGACTGGCGTTCCGCGAGCGCCACGGCGCTGCGCACGTCCGCGACCGCGGCGAGGAGCTCGAGCGTGCGTGAAGTCGGCGGAGCGAGAAGGATCTCCCCACGCGCGGCGCGCTCCAGGACCTCGGACGGCGCTGCCCAGAAGCTCATCGTCGTCTCGTGCCCGTCGTGTCGCCCGATCTGGCCTGGCGGTAGCGGTAGCAGGAAGAAGCGCGCGTCGAAGCGCCGCGCCTCGGCGAGGGGCGTGAGCCACCGCGCCCACGGGACGAGCGCCGCGAGCGCGAGCTTCAGGCCGCGCCGCGCGAGGACCGCATCGAGCGGCGCCCCGGCGGCGAGCTCCCGCCCCACCGCGTCGACCTCGTCGCCGGACAGCGGAAGATCGGCCGGCAGGATGCCCCCTTCCTCCAGCGTCTCGCGGCACGCGGCCACGCACAGCGCTCGCGCCGGCGCCTCGCCCGTCGCGAACGCAGCGGCGCGCGCCGGTGGCTCGGTCGCCCGATCCCTCCAGACTTCCGCGCCGTCCTGCGCATCCACTTTCCCACCAGGGAACACCACGGCGCCCCCCATGAAGCTCGAGCTCGCGTGGCGGCGAACGCAGAACACCTCGATTCCAGCGTGACCGTCACGGAGGACGATCACCGTGGAGGCATCGCGGGGACGGACCGGGGTTCGGTTCTGATCGAAATCCAGCAATATGGGATAAATTTGTTCCACGTGAGCTGCCTTTCGTCAAACCGTCCGCTGCGTCTCATTTCCGGCGTGCTCTGTGGTGAGCATGCGGGTTTGAGGCCAAGTCCGCCGCCTTTTCCGGCGGCTCGGGGACTTCCCGCAGATGCTTTCCACGCTGTCCCGACAACCGATGCAAACCGATGCCGCAGCGTGCGGTCGGTCGCGGGCGTGATGGCGCTTGATGGAGACCGATGGCGAGTCGAGAGGCGTCGGCCGCAGTGAGCTCGGGCGATCTCTGCCTGCGACGGAGGCGTCGTTGACGGGCTCGGCTCCCACGCTTAGAATCCCGCGCCTCGCAATTTCGGGGGGCTGTCTGGCCTCTCCGGACATGTCGCGGAGCCGTAAGTCCCGGCAGCCGGGGTCAGCGCCCCGCGGCTTGCATGCGCCAGGGAGCTCAGACGGCAGCGCCGAACGGCGCATTCGACGCGAGAGGACCTATGAACAAGGCCCAGCTGAAAAAGTTCAAGACCCTGCTTGAGACGAAGCGCGACGAGATCGTCAAGAAGGCCAAGCAAACGCTGACCGAAGACATGATGCTCGACGCGAACGATCTCCCCGACGAGATGGACCTCGCGTCGAGCGAGTACCTGCAGTCGTTCACCTTCCGGCTCCGTGGCCGCGAGAAGTCGTTCCTCGACAAGATCCAGAAGGCGCTCGTGAAGATCGAGGACGGCTCGTTCGGCAAGTGCGAGGAGTGTGAGGAGGAGATCTCGGCGAAGCGCCTCGAGGCGCGCCCCGAGACGACCCTGTGCATCCGCTGCAAAGAGGATCAGGAGCGGGTCGAGAAGGACTACGGCTGACGCTGCGCCGCGCGAGGAGGCCGGCCGTCGGTCGCCTCCTTGCGCGAGGGTGCCTCGGCGCCGTCGGGCGTGCGCTCCTGCTCCCGGTCCACGTCGCGCGGACCGGGCGGGGCCACGCCCGTTCTGCTATTTGCGCGCGGTCGCGCGGCCGCGCGGCTGCTGTGGGGTGCGACGCTTCGACGCCACGAGCACCTCGCGCAGGTACCCGCCGGTGAAGGACGCCTCCTCCTGCGCGATGTCCTCCGGGGTGCCAGCGGCGACGATCGTCCCGCCGCGCTCGCCGCCCTCGGGGCCCAGGTCGATCACCCAGTCGCTGCAGGCGATCACGTCGAGGTTGTGCTCGATCACGAGGACGGTGTTCCCGGCGTCGCGCAGGCTCGTCAGGCTCGCGGTGAGCACCTCGATGTCGGAGAAGTGCAGGCCCGTCGTCGGCTCGTCGAGCACGTAGAGCGTGCGGCCGGTGGCCTTGCGCGCGAGCTCGCGCGCGAGCTTCACGCGCTGCGCCTCGCCGCCCGAGAGCGTCGTCGCGGGCTGCCCCAGCGTGATGTAGCCGAGGCCGACCCGCGCGAGCGCGGCGAGCCGCTCCCGGACGCGGGGGAGCGCCTCGAACTGGTCGATCGCCTGCTCGACCGTCAGGTCGAGCGCGTCGGCGATCGACATCCCGCGGTAGAGCACCTCGAGCGTCTCGCGGTTGTACCGGCGGCCGCCGCACGTCTCGCACGTCACGAAGATGTCGGGCAGGAAGTGCATCTCGATCCGGAGCACGCCGTCGCCCTGGCAGGCCTCGCAGCGGCCGCCCTTCACGTTGAACGAGAAGCGGCCCGCCTTGTACCCGCGCGTCCTCGCCTCCGGGAGGCCCGCGTAGAGCTCGCGGAGGAGCCCGAAGACCCCCGTGTACGTCGCCGGGTTCGAGCGCGGCGTGCGGCCGATCGGGGCTTGATCGATCGAGATGACCTTGTCGATGTGCGAGAGGCCCTCGATGCCGTCGCACGCGCCGATCGGGGCGGAGCTCCTGTACAGCTCGTTCTTCGCGGCCGGCAGCAGCGTGTCGACGATGAGGCTCGACTTGCCCGAGCCCGACACGCCGGTGACCGTGCAGAAGAGGCCGACGGGGATCTCGGCCGTGACGTTGAGGAGGTTGTGGGCCCGCGCGCCGATCACGCGGATGAAGCGCCCGTCGGGGCGCTGGCGCTTCGTGGGGATCGCCAGCTGCTTCTTGCCGCTGAGGTACGGGCCGGTGATCGACGCCGGATCGGCGCTCAGCTCCTCCGGCGTGCCCTGCGCCACCACGTTGCCGCCGTGCACGCCCGCGCCCGGGCCCATGTCCACGATGTGGTCGGCCGCGAGGATGGCGTCGCGGTCGTGCTCGACGACGATCACGGTGTTGCCGAGGTCCACGAGCCGCCTGAGCGCCTCGAGCAGGCGCGTGTTGTCGCGCGCGTGCAGGCCCACCGAGGGCTCGTCGAGCACGTAGAGCACGCCGACGAGCGCGGCCCCGATCTGCGTCGCGAGGCGGATGCGCTGGCCCTCGCCGCCGGAGAGGGTCTGCGCGGAGCGGTCGAGCGTGAGGTAGTCGAGCCCGACGTCGATGAGGAACCCGAGGCGGGCGATCACCGCCCGGAGCAGCGGCTCGGCGATCGCGCGCTCGCGCGGCGCGAGCGCCCCGTCGGCGTGGGCCTCGCCCGCGGCCTGCCGATCGGCGGAGGCCCGCGGCGCCCCTTCCTTCGGCGGCATGAGGCCCTCGAGGAAGACGCGCAGCGTGCGCAGCGGCAGGGTGCCGACGTCCGCGATGTTGCGATCCCCGAGGCGCACGGCGAGCGCCTCCGGGCGCAGGCGCCTGCCGTCGCAGGCGTCGCACACGCGCGTGATGACGAAGCGGCCGATCTCGTCGGAGAGCGCGGCGCTGTCCTCGTCGGGGTCGGCCTCCTCCTCGTCGGAGAGGGCGGGCTCGCCGCTGCTCAGCAGGCGCTCGAGCCGCGGGATGATCCCCTCGTAGGCGGCCCTCTTCTTCCCCCGGCCGCCGGCGCCCTGGGCGTCGCTCCCCTCGAGGATCGCCTGCCGCACCGCCGCCGGCAGCTTCGCCCACGGGACGTCCGGATCGCAGCCGAGCGCGCTGACGGCCCGCTCCGTCTCCGTGGCGAGCGAGAGCGAGCCGCGGCGCCCCCAGGCCACCACCGCGCCCTCGCGGAGCGTGCGCCGAAGGTCGGGGACGACGCGGTCCGGATCGATGCGGGTCCTCGCGCCGATGCCGTCGCAGGCCGGGCACGCGCCGTGCGGGCCGTTGAAGGAGAACATCCGCGGCTCGATGGGCGGCAGCGAGATGCCGCAGTCGATGCACGCGAAGCGCTCGCTCATCCAGAGCGGCTCGATCTTCATGCCGTCGCTCGAGATGTCGACCAGCAGCCTGCCCTCGCCCAGCTTGAGCGCGAGCTCGACGGAGTCGGTGAGCCGGCCCTTGATGCCGTCCTTGACCACGATCCGGTCCACGACCACATCGAGGTCGTGCGCGCGCGTCCGGTCGAGGACGATCTCGTCGCCGAGATCGACGATCTCGCCGTCGATGCGCGCTCGCACGAAGCCCTCCCGGCGCAGCCGCTCGATGTCGAGCTTCAGCTCTCCTCGGCGGCCTCGCGCGATGGGCGCCATGATCGTGACCCGCGTCTTGTCGCCGAAATCGAGGATGCGGTCGACGATCTGCTGGACGGTCTGGGCCTCGATCCGCTTGCCGCAGGCGGGGCAGTGCGGGGTGCCGACCCGCGCGAAGAGCAGGCGGAGGTAGTCCGAGATCTCGGTCACCGTGCCGACGGTCGAGCGCGGGCTCTTCGCCAGCGCGCGCTGCTCGATCGCGATGGCGGGCGAGAGGCCCTCGATCGACTCGACGTCCGGCTTGGACAGCTGCTCGAGGAACTGCCGCGCGTAGGCGGAGAGCGACTCGACGTAGCGGCGCTGCCCTTCCGCGTAGATGGTGTCGAACGCCAGGGACGACTTGCCCGAGCCGCTCGGGCCGGTGATCACCACCAGGCGGTCGCGCGGAAGCGACACGCTGACGTTCTTGAGGTTGTGCTGCCGGGCGCCTCGAACGACCAGTCGATCCATAGGGGGAACCGGAGAGCTATCACACACGGAAGCGGGCGTGGCGCCGCTCCTGCTCGCCGCTCGCTGCTCTGTTGGCTCAGTTGCCTCAGTTGCCTCAGTTGCCTCAGTTGCCCTGGTGGCCCCGCCCCGTCGCGCGCCGCGACGCGCCGCGCGCGGCGCGCGCCAGGTCTTCCGGTTGTCTTGCAATTCTTCTCACGTCGCTGCGCTGCGAGCTGGACTATGAGAGGGCGCGCAGGTGGAAGCGCGTGCAAGGAGTGTCCTGATGGCGGTCGGCGCCGGCGCTGCGCTCGGCGCGGTCGCGCTCCTTGCGCGGTACGCCCCTGAGCTCGACGCGCTGCTGCTCGCGCCGCCCTCTCCGTCCGGGCGCTTCGACCCCGGTCCAGCTGCGGCGCGCTCTGCCGGGCCCGCGGCACCAGCGTCGTCCACGCCTGCACCCGCCACGGCCGCTGGTCAGGGGGAGGCAGCAGCGCCCGCTCCGGGCTCGCCTCCCGGTGCGGCCCCGGTTCCGCGAGGCGCGAGCCTGCAGGCCGCCGCGTCGGCCCCGCTGGTCGATCCCTTCGCGGCGGATCCGGTGGCGAGCGCCGCGTGTCCCGCCGACATGAGCCTCGTGGAGGGCGATTTCTGTCCATCCCTCCCGTATGTCTGCACCCGCAGCGGCGACGGAGCCGGCCATGGCTGCCCCGAGTACGGGCGCGGCGCGCGCTGCCGGGCTCCGGTGGATCACCGGCGCTTCTGCATCGACCGCCACGAGTGGCCGAACCGGGTGGGCGAGCTCCCGCGCGTCTACGTCGACTGGTACGAGGCGAAGTCGCTCTGCGCGTCGATCGGCAGGCGGCTGTGCCGGCGCTCCGAGTGGATGCTCGCTTGCGAAGGACCGAAGCGCCTGCCGTATCCTTGGGGCTTCGTGCGCACGCCCAGCCCCTGCAACATCGACCGCGCCGCGATCGAGTTCGACATCGACGCCATGGTGGACGAGGCGACCCGCGAGGGCGAGATCGCCCGGCTGTGGCAGGCCGATCCCATCGGATCGCACCCGAACTGCATCAGCGCCTACGGGGCATACGACCTCGCCGGCAACGTCGACGAGTGGACCGACAACCTCGCCGACGATCCGGGCACGTCGCGCCCGGCCACGCTCAACGGCGGCTACTGGGGTCCTGTTCGGAACACCTGCCGCCTCACGACCGGAGGGCACGGGCCGACGTTCAAGTTCTACCAGGTCGGCTTCCGCTGCTGCTCGGACACGGTCGACGGCGTCGTCACGCCGCCGCCGCGGCCGTTCATCGAGCGCGACCGCGAGAAGGACGGCGTGTACGACTGACATGCGCGAGCGCATCGCCTTCATCGCCGCCCTCGTCGTCGCCGCCCTGGTGAGCGCGCTCCTCTTTGCTCCCCGCTTCCAGAGGCCGCCTGGTCCGCTCGACGCGGCGAGCGCGGCTCCGGCTGCGACCATCGCCCCGCCGGAGCCGGCCCCGCCCGCGCCCGCGCTGGCGCCTCCGCCACCTCCGCCGCTGCCTGCGTACGTGCGCGTCGACCCGGAGAGCCGCGCGGCGTGCCTCGGCGGGATGGTGCTCGTCGACGGCATCTATTGCCCGTACGTCGGGCACCACTGCGCCGCTTACATCGACGAGGAGAAGGACATCTGCGCGCGGTTCGAGCCGGAGGTCCTCTGCGAGGGGCGCCTTCAGCACCGGCGCTTCTGCATCGACGTCTTCGAGTACCCGAACATCGAGGGCGTCCGCCCGGTGGTGATGGTCAACTGGCTGGAGGCGAAGCGCGCCTGCGAGATCGAGGGCAAGCGGCTCTGCTCCGGCGAGGAGTGGGAGTTCGCGTGCGAGGGGCCGCAGATGTGGCCCTATCCTTACGGGATCGCTCGCGATCCCGAGGCCTGCAACATCGACAGGAAGATCGCGATGCCGGTGCTCGAGACGTTCGCTGATCCATGGAAGATCTCGGCGGAGGTCGAGCGGCTCGATCGCCGGGTTGCGTCCGGGGAGATGCGCCGGTGCGTCAGCCCCTTCGGCGTGCGCGACATGACCGGCAACGTCGACGAGTGGGTGAACAACGAGCTCGGCACGCTGGACGAGAAGCCGTTTCGATCGACGCTGAAAGGGGGGTACTGGGGGCCGATCCGCTCGCGATGCCGCCCGGTCACGTCGACGCACAACCGGTGGTTCCGCTTCTATCAGGTCGGGTTCCGGTGCTGCTCCGACGCGCTCGACGGGGGCAAGCCCGTGACCCCGGCGGCCAAGACAGCGCGCATCCCGCGCCGCAGCCCGATGGTCGATCCGGGCGGGCGGCAGGGGCCGTGAGGGGTCGCAGCCCGAGCGGGCCTGCGGCATGGCCTCCGGCGTGGCCTCCGGCGTGGCCTCCGGCGTGGCCTCCGGCGTGGACTGACCGCGCTCGCCGGCGCAATGTCCCTGCGCCCCGCCCGGCGAGGCCCCCCTCGCGCTGCCGCCCCGCCCGCGGACGGCTTCCCTCACGGCCGAGCCACCCCCGACCGCCGTGGCGCCATCGTGGAACCCGATCCGGCCGAACCGCTCCCCTTCCAACTGCGCGCCGCTTGGACTACGTTGTCCGCCGGTGCGAAAGTGGGCGGACCCGATCAGGGGTTCGCCCTTGTACCAGGGCCTATAGCTCAATCGGTCAGAGCCCCCGGCTCATAACCGGGCTGTTCCTGGTTCGAGTCCAGGTGGGCCCACGAAAGCCACGAAACAGAAGGAGACAAGGAAGCACGTGAGCATCCGCGAGCAGATCGCATTCCTCGAAGAGCTGTCGGCCATCGACAGCGAGATCCGCCGCATCGATGAGCAGCTCGACAAGCAGCGCGGCAGCCTGGAAGGGATGCGGTCCGACCTGAAGCGGCTAGAGGATCGGCTGAAGGGCGATCGGGAGACCCTGGCGGCGATGGACAAGACGCGCTCCGAGCTCGTCGTCGAGCTCCGCCAGATGTCGAGCCAGATCGAGCGCTCGCGGGAGAAGCTGCAGCGCTCCCGGAACGAGCGCGAGTCCAACGCGGCGCAACGCGAGATCGAGGAGCTGCGCAAGCTGCACCGCGATCGTGAGGAAGAGATCGAGCGGCTGAACTCGGCCTCCGAGGGGGCGCGCTCGGCGATCGATGTGGCGGAGGCGAGGCGCGTCGATCTAGCGGGGGCGATCGACGGCAGCGCGCCGGGGACGCAGGCGTCGCTGGCCTCGCTCGAGGCCGAGCGCGCCCAGCGCGCCGGGGCGCGCGAGCAGGTGGTCGGCAAGCTGCCGGTCGTCCTGTACCGCCGCTACGAGTCGATCCGGACGCGCAGGCCCGTCGCGATCGCCCGCACCTACGACGGCACATGCCTCGGCTGCCACCTGTCCGTGCCGCCGATGATGTTCCAGAAGATGCGCCGCCAGGAGGAGTTCGAGCGGTGCCCGAACTGCAACCGGATCCTCTACTACATGCCGCCGGAGCCCGCGACGGGCAGCACGCCGGCCGCGGACCCCTCCCGCGCCTGATCCCGGGTGCGGCTTGAAGACGTGCTCCGCCTGTTTCAGGCTCTTCTCGCACGACAGCGGCTTCTGTCCGGTCGACGGGCAGCGCCTCATCCCGGTCGCTGAGGTATCGCCGCCGGTCCACCCGGAGGACAGGCGCGTCGGCGCGATCCTCTGCGGCGGGCGCTACCAGGTCTGGCGGATCGTCGCCGACGGGGGCATGGGGCGCGTCTACCAGGCGCTCGATCTTCGGACCGGCCGCAGCGTCGCCTTGAAGATCCTCCACCCCGAGGTCGCGCTCGACGAGGTGAGCGTCGAGCGCTTTCACCGCGAGTTCGAGGTCAGCGCGTCGCTGCCCCACGGGCAGATCGTCGACGTGCTCGCCTTCGAGAAGACCGAGGACCACAGCTTCGCGCTGGTCATGGAGTACCTCGAGGGCGAGGAGCTGCGGACGGTCCTCAAGCGCGACAAGGTGCTGCCCCCCGAGCGCCTGGTGCGGATGCTGTCGCAGATCGCGCTCGGCCTGGAGGAGGCGCACAAGCGCAAGGTCGTGCACCGCGATCTCAAGCCGGACAACATCTTCCTGGTCGGCACGCACGACGGCGACATGGTGAAGATCCTCGACTTCGGCAGCGTGCGCGACAACAGCGAGGGCGCGAAGAAGCTGACCGTCGTCGGCACGACGATCGGGTCGCCCTTCTACATGTCCCCGGAGCAGGCGCAGGGGCTGCTCGCGCTCGACCATCGCGCCGACGTCTGGTCGGTCGCGGCGATCGTGTTCGAGTGCGTCACGGGGCAGGTCCCGTTCCACGCGCCGACCGGTCCGATGATCCTCGTGGCCATCATGGGCAGCAATCCGCTGCCTCCGAGCGTGGCGGGCAAGGCGTACGGGGCGCCGGCCTCGCTCGATCCGGTGATGGAGGAGGCCTTCATGAAGAGCCCGGAGGCGCGCCTCCCCTCCGTCGGCCTGCTCGCCGATCGCGTGGGCCAGGCGTACGGCCTCGCGGGGTCGCACCGCGACTGGGCGTACCTGCCGCAGAAGGAGCTCGCGGCCCGGATCCGCGCCGCGCCGCCGTTGGTCCTGGCCCGCCGGCCGCATGCCTCGGCGAGCGTGGGCGCGGCCCCCGCCGGCGCGAGCGGCGGATCGAGCGCCGCCGCGGTCATCGCGCCCTCGACGGACGCCGCCGATGCGTTTGCCGAGGACATCGTGATGGGCGTGCCACAGCGCTTGCCGCGGTGGGTCATCCCCGCCGTGGCCGGCGCGGCGGTGCTGCTCTGTGCGCTCGTCGCGCTGCTGATTTCGCGCTGACAGCGGCGCCGGCCGCGCGCTCGCGCGATGTTGCACGTTGCGCGCCCCAGCGTGCGGTGGCGGCGGTGGCGGCGGTGGCGGCGGTGACGCAAAGCGCGCGCGCTCCGGTTCAGTGCGCCATCGTCCTGGGCGCCGGGGCCCCGCGTTCGCGCTGGCGCCGCCGCTGTGTTATTTGTGTTGACCATGAGCACTCATCCTTCAACTCGGACCGGCAAGCCCCTCTCCGCCGCGATGTGCCTGATCGCGCTCTCCGGGCTCCCCGTCCTCGGCTGTAGCCAGAGCGAAGCGGCGACCTCTCGCGGCGCCACCGAAGCAGCACCTGCGGCCCCACCCCAGGGCGGAAAATCGAAGGTCGAGGATGCGGTCTACACCCTCGAAATGAAGCCGACGGGGACGTACAAGGCCGGCCAGGAGGGGCTCGTGGAGGTGTCGCTCCTGTCGAAGGGCGACTACCACATCAACGACAAATACCCCATCAAGTTCAAGGTCACCGAGGCGGCCGCCGAGGGCGTTTCGTACCCGAAGCCCTTGCTCAAGCGCGAGGACGGCGCGTTCGAGGAGACCAAGGGCCTCCTCAAGGTCCCGTTCGTGGCGGCCAAGAAGGGCAAGACCAAGGTGGCGGGCGTGCTCTCCTTCAGCATCTGCAGCGCCGCGAATTGTTTGATGCAGAAGCAGGAGCTCGAGGCGGTCGTCGACGTGCAGTAGGCGGAACGGTAAACTCAGCCTCACGTGAACAACGACACCTCCGGTTACCGGGGGGGCCAGCCCAGCGAGGTCGGCCCCAGCCAGACGGTCCAAGGCAGTGCGGCTGAGCGGGCCCGAAAGGCCCTCTCCGAGCTCGATGCTATCGCCTCCTCGATGGCCAGGCGCTTCAACGAAGAGCAGCGGGTCCTCTCCTTCCAGCAGTACCTGGAGCTCTTCGCTTCCAATCCGGTCCGCTTCGGACGCGACGCGGCTCGCTACGTCCGCGACATGTTCGACCATTTCGGCACGCGGACGATCAAGAAGCCCTGGGGGGAGCTGACCCGGTTCCAGCTCTTCGATCTGCCGTGGGACCTCCCCGCAGCCGAGCCCGCGCAGCAGGGCGCGCCGGCCGCGGCCTCCTACCACGGGCGGGACTTCGCGCTGATCGGCCACGAAGAGCTCCAGGCCGAGGTCTACCGGGTGCTCTGCAACTTCGTGCGCGAGGGCAGGGCCAACAGGCTCGTCCTGATGCACGGGCCGAACGGCTCGGCGAAGAGCACGCTCGCCGCCTGCATCCTGCGCGCCCTGGAGCACTACTCGACCCTCGATGAGGGGGCCGTGTACCGCTTCCACTGGGTGTTCCCGAGCCGCAAGACGATGCGCGGCTCGATCGGCTTCGGCGGCGACGTGAAGGCGAGCGCCGCGGACGGCACGAGCTACGCCCACCTCGAGGACGATCAGATCGACGCCCGGCTCGTGATCGAGCTCAGGGATCACCCGCTGTTCCTGCTCCCGGTGCGAGAGCGGCGGGCGCTCATCCTGAAGCTCTACGAGGACGCCGGCGCGACGGAGCCGCCGCCCGAGTGGCTGATGAGCGGCAAGCTGTCGCACAAGAATCAGCAGGTCTTCGAGGCGCTCCTCGTGGCGAGCGGCGGCTCGCTCGTCGAGACGTTGCGGCACGTCCAGGTCGAGCGGTACTTCATCTCCCGCCGCTACCGCGTCGGCGCCGTCACGATCGGGCCGGAGCTCTCGGTCGACGCCGGCGAGCGGCAGATCACGGCAGATCGCTCGCTCGCCTCGCTCCCGACCTCGCTCCAGGCGACGACGCTCTTCGAGGCGCACGGTGAGCTCATCGACGCCGCCGGGGGCGTGATCGAGTTCAGCGATCTCCTCAAGCGACCGCTCGACGCCTTCCGGTACCTCCAGCTCACGCTGGAGACGGGGGAGGTCAGCCTGCCGCAGCAGACGCTGCAGACGAACGTCGTGATGATCGGCAGCGCCAACGACGTGCACCTCAACGCCTTCCGGGAGCACCCCGAGTTCCCGAGCTTCCGCGGGCGCTTCGAGCTCCTGCGCGCGCCCTACCTCCGGAGCTACCCCGACGAGCAGGCGATCTACGACACGCAGATCGTCCCGTTCGTGACCCGCCACGTCGCCCCGCACGCGACGCGCGTCGCCGCGCAGTTCGCCGTGCTCACCCGCATGCGGCAGCCGGAGGCGAAGCGGTACCCCGACGCGCTCGCGCCGCTCGTCTCGAGCCTCACCGCCGTCGAGAAGATGGAGCTCTTCGCGACGGGCACGGCGCCGGAGCGGTTCGACGCCGAGGCGCAGAAGGTCCTGCGCGCTGGCATCGAGGCGATCTACCACGAGAGCGACGCGTCCGTGGACTTCGAGGGGCGCCTCGGCGTCTCGCCGCGGGAGGTGCGGACGCTCCTGCTCGACGCCGCGCAGAGCGAGGACCACGCGTGCCTCTCCCCGTTCGCGGTGCTCTCGGAGCTCGACGCGCTCTGTAAGCGGCAGGCGGAGTACGACTGGCTCAAGGAGAAGCAGCTCGCGGGCGGCTACCACGATCACCGGCTCTTCCGCGAGGTCGTGCGCACGCGCCTGCTCGACACGACCGAGGAGGAGATGCGGACGGCCAGCGGCCTCGTCGACGAGACGCGCTACGCCGAGCTGTTCGATCGGTACGTCTCCCACGTCGGCGTCTGGGTGAAGGGGGAGAAGATCAGGAACCCGCACACCGGCGACTTCGAGAACCCGGACGAGCGCATGATGCGCGAGGTGGAGGCGCTCCTCGGGGTCCGCACGAAGCACGACGATCACCGGCGCGGCCTGATCTCGGCCATCGCGGCGTGGGCCATCGATCACCCTGGCCAGAAGATCGTCAACGCGGTCGTGTTCCCGCAGCAGATCCGCAAGCTGCGGGAGGCGGTGTTCATGGAGCGGCGCAAGGGCGTGGCGCTCCTGGTTCGCGATCTCGTCGGGCTCCTCCGCGACGCGCAGAGCGAAGGCAAGTCCGAGAAGGGCTGGGGCGAGCTGCGCGAGGAGGAGCGCAGGAACGCGACGCGCGCGCTCGAGCGGCTGCGCGGGATGGGCTACTGCGACCGCTGCGCGCTCGACGCCGCGAGCGCGCTGCTCCGCGCGCGCTTCGCGGAGCTCGTCACCTGAAGCGAAGCATGCTCATCGACTCCCATTGCCACGTCGATCCGCGTCATTTCCGCGAGGGGGCGGACGCCGTCCTGGACCGCGCGCGGGCCGCCGGCGTGAATGCGTTCGTGGTCGTCGGCGTCGACGCGGATCTCTCCGCGGCGCGCTTCGCCGCGGCTCTCGCGGCGCGGCGCGCTGACGTGCACGCCGCGGTCGGCGTCCATCCGCACGACGCCTCCGCCGTGGACGACCGGATGCTCGCGGAGCTCGAGGCCCTCGCGCGCCGGCCCGAGGTCGTGGCCGTCGGCGAGATCGGCCTCGACTACCACTACATGCACTCGCCGAAGGACACACAGCAGCGTGTCTTCGCCGACCTCGTCGCCCTCGCTCGGAGGGTGGAGAAGCCCATCGTCATCCACACGCGCGAGGCGCCTGAAGACACGCTCGCGATCCTGGAGCGCGCGCAGGCGAGCGACGTCGGTGGCATCATCCATTGCTTCTCCGAGGATCGCGCGTTCGCCGAGCGGGCGCTCGCGCTCGATTTCGACCTCTCGTTCTCGGGCATCGTGACCTTCAAGACCGCGCGCGCGATCCAGGAGGTCGCCGCCTGGGCTCCGGCGGATCGGATCCTGGTCGAGACGGACAGCCCTTACCTCGCGCCGGTGCCGTTCCGCGGGAAGCGGTGCGAGCCAGGGCACGTGCTGCACACGGCGCGCTTCGTCGCGGAGCTCCGGGGCGAGCCCTTCGAGGCGCTGGCCGCGCGCACGGCGGAGAACACCCGCAGGCGGCTGCGGCTTCCGCAGGACGGCGCGCTCACCGGCTGAGACGAGCGCGCGCGGTCCGCGCCTGCGGGCTCGCCCCAGGCACGTCTCGAGGCATAGTGACAGCACGATGGCGCAGAGGTCTCGCGACGGTCGCCGGATCGCATTTGCGTGGGCGCTCTCCGTCGCAGCCCACGCAGGGCTGGTGGGCGCGGGCGCGCTGGCCGTCGCTGGCTCGTTCTCGGCGCGGGAGGTCGCGCGCGCGCGGACGGTCGGATCGCCAGCCGCGGTGAGCGCGCCGATCGAGATCGAGCTGCCCGTCGTCACGGACGGCACGCTCGACCGCGCTTCGGCGATCGCGCCCGAGCTGGCCGTCCGCCTTTCGCGCGGCGGAGGGGAAGCCGCGCCGCGGCCGGACACGGGGACGAGCGGGCGTGGCGGTACCGACGCGGCGGAGCTGCCTGCGTTGAACCTCGCCGACAGGGACGACGCGACCTTTCTGTCTCCAGAGATCCGCTCGCGCCTCGACAGGAGCCAGATCCAGCGCATCCGCTCGTCGTCCCAGCGCGCATCGCGCGAGGACTGGCGCGCCAGCCGGGAGCCCATGGAGCTCACGTTCCTCGCGGGGGGGCGGGTCGGCCGCCGGGCCGAGCGACGCACGTCGGCCGAGCGCGATCCGTCGCTCGGGGCGCGCGACGGCGGCGCGCCCCAGCATCGCGGCGGCGTGCTCGGCGCTGCGGCCCAGCCTGCAGGCATCGACGGCGCGACCGACGTGTCCGCTGCGCGCGACGCGACGCTTTCCCTGGCGGCGCGCCCGCGCGCCGCCGGCGGCGCCGTCGAGGGAGGCGAGCGCGCGTCCGCTGGGCTGGGCGTTCGCGACGGGCGGCCCGGCGAGGATCACCGCGAGAGCGCGGCGGTCCCGCTGGCACGGCCGATGGTCGCGGTGGGCACTCCATCCGTCCCCGCCGACGCCGTGGGGCACCCGAACGACACGGTGGACAGCGAGCAGGAGGTGGCGACGGCGATCCAGTCGCTCGTCCACGCCAGCTCGGCCGGAGGGGCGCGTGGGTTCGGGCCGGGCGGGCAGGCAGGACCGGGCGCGACCGGCGCGGGGGGCGTGGCGGGCCGCGGTGCGCGTTCCAGCGCGCTCGGTTCAGGGCGCGGCCGGCAGCTCGACAACGATCCGCTCGATCGCAGGCGCAGCCATTACATGAGGCAGGTCATGGCCAAGCTGCACCCGCTGTGGGCCGACGCGTTTCCCAAATGGGCCGCAGGCGAGGGGCTTCAGGGGACCGTGATCGTGACCTTCGTGATCGGCGCGGACGGGACCGTGGGGAGCGCGTCGGTGACGCGGCCGAGCGGCATCCCCGAGTTCGATGAGAACTGCCGGCGCGCGGTGCTGCGCGGTTCGCCGTACCCCCCGGTGCCGCCCGAGCTCGGCGAGAGCTTCCGGTGGTCGATGCCGTTCGAGGCGAGGAACCCCGCGGTCCTGCCGAAGCACCGAGGGCGCGAACGGTGATCCCGAGCAAACTTTGGGGATGACCGGGATGACCGCGACGATCACGCGTCACGACGCGCATGACCTCGCTTGACAGAGTGGAGACGGGGCGGTACTAGTCCGCCCTCACTTTTGCCGAAGTAGCTCAGCTGGCTAGAGCAGGCGTTTCATACGCGCCGGGTCGGGGGTTCGATTCCCTCCTTCGGCACCAGCAATGGTGACAGTCGGCCGCTGGCCTCCCTCGGAGGGCCAGCGGTAGCTGCGTGAACATCAAGGCCGCACGTGGACGAGGGTTCCTTCCTCGTCGTTGCTGTACACAGCGTGCCAGCCTTCGGGGAGCTCCGGCTCGGCCCACAGGAAGATGCGCCGCGCATCGATGGGCGTCAGCGCGATGTCGTGGAAGCCTTGCGCTTCGCCGACCCCGGCGCCCCAGTACATGCCGGTGATCGCCTGGCCCGGCGCGAGGTCCATCACCCACGGGGCGTCGGTGACGTCGAAGCTGCCGGCGACCTCGCGCGGATCGATGTTGCGCGTGACGTGCTTGCTCCGCACGCGGAAGGTGCCGCGCGCGGTGGACGCGGTCGCTTCAGGGTCGCGCAGCTGGTCGCGTCCCGACGAGATCAGCGTGGCGTAGATGGGCTTCTGCCCCTCGTAGGCCGTCAGGGTCTGGTTCACCACGCTGACGTCGAGCCAGCGCTGCGCGCCTTTGGCGAAGTCGGGGAGCTTGGTGCGACGCACGACGACGACAAGGTCCTGCGCGCGCAGCCAGAAGCCGTCGCGCGCCTCCTCGAAGCGGACGCCGTCCACCGTCCTGAACCTGCCCGTGAGCGGCACGCCCGTGTGGCGCTCGAGCTCCTCGTCGTTCGCGTTCGCCTTGCCGCGGCCGAGCGACCACGTGTGAACGTCGTGGCGATGGACGAACGCCACAGGCAGCCCGTGCTTCTCGACATCCAGGCCGTGCCACGGTGATCCGAGCGCGGCCTGGAGCCGGTCGGTCGGGATGAGCCGTCCGTCCGGCGTCACGCCGAACCTGCGTCCGTCGGCCGCGCCCGCCGTGAACGTGCGGGTGATCGCGACCCCGCTGCCTTTGCGCAGCGCCACCGTCTTCAGCGCGGCGCGCAGATCGACGCGGGCGCCGTCCTTTCCGCCGATGTCGATGCCGAGCGCGGCGACGGGCGGGAGCGGCGCGATCGCGTCGGCGATCGGGAAAAGGAAGTATCCGGCCTCGGTCCTGCGGCCGTCCTCGCCGATACCGTCGCCTCGCGGCAGCAGCACCGGGGGCCCGGAGGCGACGCCGCGCGCGTCCAGCGGGACGTCGTTGGCTGACGCGCCGAGCTGCGCGTCGCTGCGCTGCACACGCTCGAGATGGCGATCGAGATCCGGCTCGGCGTGCTGCAGCTCCTCGCGGCTGGGCACGGCGAAATACACCGGGGCGCCCTGGGTTCGCGTGCGGCCATAGCGGTAGGGGAGGGGCCGCGACGTGTCGGGCAGAGCCGGCAGGAGCGCGAGCACGTCGGTGTTCAGCGTCGCGCCGTCGCCTGCGCAGACGAACCCGCGGGGGCGGATCGCATACCAACCACCGCTGCACCCCGCGCGTCCGTACGGCTCCGAGGACCTCACGACGGCGGCGCCAGGATAGAGCTCGCCGAGCTTGCGTGCGCCCGCCTGCGGACGCGCGAGTACGGGCGTCCCTGCGCGAAGCGCGACCAGCTTGGGGCCGTCCGCGGGCAGCGCGGCGACCTCGAGCGCATCGTCGCTCGCCCCCTCCTTCGACAGCTCCGCTACCGCGCCTGCCGGTTTGCATCCGCACACGGTCAGCGCGACGAGCAAGCTCGCGAGCCGCCCATCGACGGGTCGCCGGCGGTGGCCGCCGTCAGGGCGCCGCGGCGCGCAGGGCGGCGGCGTCCGGAGGCGCGAAGGCGCGACCGAGCGGGGGAGATCCGTCGGCATGGAAGCGAGCGGCATCTGCCGATGCATGCCCGGCTCGCGCGCGCTGGGCCAAGTTCCGTGGCGTCGCCGGGGCATCGTCGGCGCGCTCGGCGCGTGTGTCGTGGGCGCGCGTCATCGGCGCGCGTGCCGCCCGGCCGCTGGCATGGCGCCAGCATCGACGCCATGAGGTGCTCGTGCGCCTTCGTCCTGCGCTGGTGTTCCTCCTGCTCGCGCCGTATGCCCTCGGTTTCTATGCATTCCTGGCGTTGCGCCGCGCCTCCGCGTCGCTCCAGCCGCGGCACCCGTGGCGCACGTGGGTGAGCCCGAACCTCCTGATCGGGGGGTTCCTTCTTCCAGGTGACGTCGCCGAGCTCCGACGCCTCGGCGTCCGCGCCGTGATCAACGTGTCGCGCGAGCTGTACGATCCGGTGCTCGCGCTGCGCGCGGCGGGGGTCGAGTACCTGCGCATCCCCTGCTGGGACATGTGCGCTCCCACGCTCGAGGAGGCCGCGCGTGGCGTGGCGTTCCTCGAGCGGCATATCGTGGCTGGCCACCGTGTCCACGTCCATTGCGCGAGCGGCGTGGGCAGGAGCGTCACGCTCGCGCTCTGCTACCTCGCCACCCGCGGCGGCATCGAGGTGGGCGAGGCGCTCGCCCTGATCGCGCGACGGCGCCCGCGCGTCGCGCTGCGCCCCGTGCAGCGCGCGTTCGTCGAGCGCTACGTCGCGTGGCACCGTGCGCGCGCGGAGGGCCGTGCGCGCGCGGCGCCGCCCATGATCACCTCCGGCGGAGGAGGGACTTCAGGCTGAAGAGCCCGAGCGCCGGCGCCGCGACGGCGAAGGCGCCGCCGCACGCAGCGAGGATGAGCGCGGCACCCCACGGCGCCGCGGCCACCGTCTCGGGCAGCGCCGCCTTCAACGCGGCGCCGCAGCCGACCGATATCGCCGCGAGCAAGGCCACGCGGCCGATCCGGATCTGATCCAGCCCGAGCCCGCCGATCTCGCGCCGCACGCGGCGCCCGAGGGCGATCGCCTCGACCCATCCCGCGATGACGGCGCCGAGCACCACGCCGAGCACGTCGAGCCACTGCATCAGGAGGAGCGCGACGGCGGTGCTGACGACCACGCGATAGAGCGCGTAGCGGGCCGGGGTCCTCGTGTCCCCGAGCGCGAACGACGCGGTGATCAGCACGCGCCCGGCGGCGTTCCCGAGCAGCGCGAGCCCGTAGGCGCACACGAGCGGCTCGACCCGCGCCGTCGACGCCTTGTCGAACGTCCCGGTCTGCAGCAGCAGCGTGATGAGCTCCCGCCCGAGCACGATGAAC
Organism: Sorangium sp. So ce281; assembly: GCF_051527395.1. NCBI lineage: Bacteria > Pseudomonadati > Myxococcota > Polyangiales > Polyangiaceae > Sorangium > Sorangium sp. So ce281. The sequence continues at coordinate 4,989,590 of NZ_CP150322.1, read as the reverse complement.
ACGGCCGCGGCCGGCACGGTCAGCACCGTGATCCGCGCGAGCGACGCCCCGAGTCGGCGCGACAGCGCCTCGTTGCGCCGCGCGACGTCGGCCTCGGCCGTGTCGCGCGCCATCTCGGGCAGCGCGACCGCGGCCTCGCCGACGCCGAGGACGCTCATCGGCAGGAGGTAGACCGTCTGCGCGTAGCTGAAGGCCGCGTTCGCGCCGGCGCCGAGGAAGCTCACGAGGAGCGTGTCGACGAGCCCGGACACCTGGATGATCCCGCGGCCGAGCAGCGCGGCGGGCAGCTTGCTGCCGGCCTCTCGGACGCTCGGGTCGCTCGCGTCAAGGCGCGGCCTGAGCCCGCCGAGCAGCGAGCGCGCCGATGGGAGCAAGAGCGCGAGCTGCAGCGCCGCGCCCGCGAGCGCGCTCCACGCGAGCGCCTCGGCGAGCGGCTCCCCGCGCATGCCGAGCCACGCGCCGCACGCGAGCAGCCCCGCGATCTGGGCGGCGCTCCACGCGACGGGCGCGGCGTACGGGAGGAAGAACCGCCGGTGCGCGTTGAGCACGCCGAGCCCCCACGCGGACAGCACGAGCAGGCCGGTCATCGGGAAGATGATCCGGACGATCCGGGTCGTGCTGGCGAGCTTGTCGTCGTCGAAGCCCGCCGCGACCAGGAAGGACAGCCACGGCGCCGCGAGCACGCCGGCGAGCGACGCGGCCGCGGCGGCGACGAGCAGTAGCCCGAGGGCGGAGAGCGCGAAGTGCGCCGCGCGTCGCGCGTCGCCGGCCGCGCGGAGGCGCGCGTAGACGGGGATGAAGGTCGCGGAGAGCGTCCCCTCGCCAAGCAGGTTCTGGGTGATGTTCCCCGCGCGGAACGCCGCGGCGAGCACGTCGGCGAGCTCGGATGTCCCGAAGAAGTGCGCCGTCACCCGCTGGCGGAGCAGCCCGACGAGCCGCGAGAGGATGATCCCAGCCGTGACCATCGCCGACGAGCGCGCCGCGCTGGTCGCCTTCTCCTGCCCGGCCGCCGGCGGGCTTGCGCTGGTCGCCGGGGGCGCGCCCGGGGCCGCGCTCGCCGGCGTGGTCCCTGCCTGGATGGCGGCGGGCGGATCGAGATCGGGCGGCACGGCGGCGCTTCTATCAGACCTCCCGCCCCCGGGCGAACTCGGCGCCGGCTGCCCGGCGCCTCAGTCCCTGAGCCTCGCCGTGCCGAGCCGCTCCGCGTGCGCCAGCACCCGCCGGGCGATGGCCGGACCCTCGTCCCGGCGATCGAGGTGCCGCGGGATGAGCCCGCGCTCCGCGGCCTCCCACAGCTCCGGCTGAGAGATCCCGGACTCGGTGCGCGAGCGCAGCCGCGACAGGGAGATGTCCATCTCGGGCAGCAGGATCGGCGCCTGAGGATCGCGGAGGATCGCCGGATCGATGCAGCATGAGAGATCGTTCGCGCCGGCGGAGCGCGCGTTCAGCGAGGGGAGATCGAAGCGCGCTTCCAGCGTGCGGATCACCGACGCGTGGTCGAGCACGGTGCTCACCGCGCAGCCCCTCCGGACGAACGGGCCTGCCACGATCGACGGCACCCGGAACCCGAGCTGGGTGAACAGGGGGTCGTCGTCCGTCGTCGTCGGCGGCGCGACGTGGTCGAAGAAGCCTCCGTGCTCGTCGTAGGTGATCACGAGGAGGCACTGGCCCCACTGGGGGCTCTTCGCCAGCGCGTTGTAGACGCTGGCGATGAGCACCTGCCCGAGCTGCACGTCGTGGTCCGGGTGATCGTCGTTCGCGGTGGCGCCAAAGAACTGGGGATCGATGACGGAGAACGAGGGGAGGATCCCCGCGGCCGCGTCCTCGAAGAAGCGCTCGATCCCGGAGACGCCCTTGAATTTGAAGTACGCACCCGAGCACCACGGGACGTCGTGGAAGTAGTTCCTGCTCGAGATCCCGGCGTCGCTCAGCAGCTCGAACACGCTCGTGAAGCCGGTGACCGGCACGTTCCTCGAGACGCCCCTCGACGTGGCGCCGTGCAGGTAGAACCGGTTCGGCCAGGTCGGGCCGAGCACCGAGGAGAACCAGCGCTCGCAGACCGCCGACGCGTCTGCGAGCGCGTAGAGGACCGGCAGATGCTCCCGCACGTGATAGCCCATGACGTCGCGCTGGTCCGGCCCTGCGTGCGCGATGACGAACCCGTCGTTCCTCCCTTGATTCCACTGCGTGCGGGCGGCGTCCCAGCTGTGCGGCGGGTCGGCGGGCGTGAAGTTGTCGAGCTGGAAGGGCGAGATCCGCGTCCCATCGAGCGCTCGGTTCGACTCTGTGCCTGTCAGGCCGTCGATCTGCCGGCCTTCGTTCAGCAGCAGCGAGCCGAGATAGTGGTCGAAGGAGCGGTTCTCCATACAGAGAACGACGATGGTGTTGATGGGCGCCAGCAGCTCCGCCGGGCTCAGACCTCCCGTTTCCGCGCACCGATCCGGAGCGCCGCCGGCCTCGCCACCTTCCGGCGGTTCTGAGCCGACCGCTCCTCCCGAGCCACCCGCACCGCCGGCTCCGTCGCTCTCGTCCGCGCTGCCCGCGCTCGGCGCGGCGTTGCCGAGCAACATCGCGCCCTCTGGGGTGCTGCATCCGAAGGCCGAGGCGCCGAGCGCAGCGCCGAGCCCGGTCAGCACATGGCGACGGGTCAGAGGATCACGGGTCGAACCATTCCGTTTGTTCATCACGCACAGGATTCCCATGAACGCGGCTCCGAGGAAGGAGTTTTGGTCTCATCCAGAAGGTGATGAATCGTCCGCTGCGTATCGATGAAGCGGACGTAGCGGACGTACCTGAAGCGGATGTAACCGCTGTAATGGACATAACTGGTGTGATCAGCATAACAAGCACAGCGGATGTGACAGACATGACGGATGTGACGGATGTGGTCGACGTGAACGTAAAGGGAGCCGCTGATGAAGCCGAAGTAGCGGGAACAGTCGGCGTAACGGACGTAACGGGCGCAACGGGCGCAACGGGCGCAACGGGCGCAACGGAGGAAACCATTCTTTTCGCGAGGTCGGTGGGGTGGTATGAGTAAAAAAGGCGGGGGTTTACGTCAGCGAACTGTCACCTTCCGATGAGCTCGAATCCACTTCCACCTACTCCCGGCCGGCAAGCTACCGTCGCGAACGGCCGGCCGCTGCGGTTGTGCATCGTGGACATGAACAATGGCCACGTGAACCAGGCGATGCGCTGTCTACGCGGGCTCGCCGCGGGGTTCTTCGAACGCGTTCGGGCGCGCAATCCGGGCCTATCCTGCGAGGTCGTCGAGGTGTCTCCCAGAGACACCAACGCACCCATCCCTACGGATTGCGATCTGTACCTCGCGTCAGGGGGGCCCGGCTCTCCCTTGGATGGGGAGGGCGAGCCCTGGACGCGGGATTTTGCGCGCTTCGTGGACGGCGTGGTCGAGTCGGCGATCCAGGGGGGCGCGCACCGGCGCGCTCTCTTCGCGATCTGCTACTCGTTCGAGCTCGTCGTCCATCACTACAAGCTGGCCGACGTCGTGCCGCGCGTCGATCGCAAGTTCGGCGTCATGCCGATCTACACGACCCCCGTCGGCCAGCAACACCCGCTGCTGGCGCCGTTTGGGGATCGCCTCTTCGCGTTCGAGCACCGCAACTGGGAGGCGGTGAACCTCGACGAGCGCCGGCTGAGCTCCCTCGGCGGCCAGCTCCTCGCCCGCGAGAGCCGTGACGGCATCTCCAAGGGGCGGGCGATCCTCGGGTTGCAGGTCGCGCCCGGCGTCGAGGCGGTCCAGTTCCACCCAGAAGCGGATCGCGCCGGCGTCATGAGCTGGCTGGCGCGCCCTGAGCAGGCGGCTGCCTTCAAGGCGACCTATGGGGAAGTGACCTACCTCGCGATGCTGCGCACACTGGACGATCCTCGACGGCTTGCGCGCACCTACGCGCTCGTCATTCCGGGCTGGCTCGGGCGCTGCTTCAACGAGATCGCCGGTCCCCGCGGCTATGCGGAGCTCCCATCGCTCGAGGACCTCCCGTGCTCTCGCTTCAACGCGCACTGCAGCGCCGAAGAGCCGTCTGCGCGATCTCTCGCCTCTGGCGAGCGCGTTGCGCGCCAGATCTGAGCGGAGCGCCGGGGCAGCCTGCAAAGGATGCGTCCGAGGGCTACACTGCAGAAACGAAAGAGAAAGAGCTGGGATGTAGAGGCAGCAGAGGCAAAGCAGAGGCAAAGCCAGCGAGGCTGAGGAGGAAGCTGAGGAGGAAGCTGAGGAGGAAGCTGAGGAGGAAGCTGAGGAGGAAAGGGAGAAAACAAAGCTTACCGCCGCAGCGCCGACGAAGTGCTGCTCGCGCCTTGCGCGCCGGGCAACCTCTGGCTTATGGTCATAGGATAACGGGACGAGCGCGAGCAGTGCTCGCGGGCCAACATTTGGAGCCGGAGGCTCCTCGGGCACGCATGAGAGAGAACGCATGAATCACTCGCGTCCGGCCGCTCCGACGAGTCTATCTTCGCCGGACGTCCGCGAGCCGGGCGCGTCTGGAGAAGGCCACGCCGGCGTCGACTTGCCTGTGGAGCCCAAGGTCGCACGGCCATCCATTCCGCACGACGACCTGGGAGCCCAGGACGTCCAGTACGAGTCGCAGCTGACGGACCCGATCGCCATGTCGCAGGTCCGTGATGCGCTGACGCAGCTGAGCCGCGAGCGCGGGACGCAGCCGCACGTGCTGCTCATCATCTACCACCGGCAGGGCGCCGAGACGGTGCGGCTGACCGAGGGGGTCGGCGTCGTCATCGGCCGCGATCCGAGCGCCGATGTCGCGATCCCCGAGCGCAGCCTGTCGCGACGCCACGCGCGCTTCACGTTCCAGCGCGGCGACGTGCTCATCCAGGATCTCGGCTCCACGAACGGCACCTTCCTGAGCGGGCAGCGCGTCGAGCACGGCGTCTTGAAGCCCGGCGACGAGGTGATGCTCGGGGAGATCACGGCGTCGCTGCGCGTGATCGCGAGCGCCGAGCTGCCGGTGCTGAACCTCGACGCGCTCGACGTGCGTCGTGGCGCCCCGGAGCGGAGCAAGATGCCGAGCATCGAGAGCCTGGTGGGCGGACCCACGCCTGTGGGTGGGCTGCGCACGGTCGGCGACGAGGGGCTCGTGATGCGCAGCCCCGCGATGCGCCCGGTGCTCGAGACCGCGATGCGCCTCGCGCGCTCGTCCACGCCCGTGCTGCTCCAGGGCGAGACGGGGACCGGCAAGGACGTGCTCGCGCGGCTGATCCACGAGGCTGGCCCCCGCCACAAGATGCAGATGATCCGCGTCGGATGCAGCGGCGTGCCCGCCCAGCTCCTCGAGAGCACGCTCTTCGGTCACGAGGCCGACGCCTTCCCCGGCGCGGTCCACGCGCAAGAGGGCGTCTTCGAGGCGTGCGCGGGCGGCACCGTGGTGCTCGACGAGGTCGGCGACCTCCCGCCGTCCTGCCAGGCCGCGCTGCTGCACGTCCTCGACACCGGTCGCATGGTCCGCGTCGGTTCGACCAAGGAGATCGAGGTGGACGTGCGGATCGTCGCGACCACGTACCGGGATCTCGAGGCGATGTGCGAGGCGGGCACGTTCCGTTCGGATCTGCTCTACCGGCTCAACGCGGCGCTGCTGCGCATCCCGCCGCTCTGCGAGCGGCGGGAGGACATCGGACCGCTGGCGCAGCGGTTCCTCCGGCAGGCGAGCGAGCTGCACCGCAGGAACGTGCGCTCGCTCGATCCGGAGACGCTCGCGCTCCTGGAGCAGTACCCCTGGCCGGGCAACGTACGCGAGCTGCGCAGCGCCATCGAGCGCGCCGTCGTCATCGCGCGGGGGCATGTGATCACCCCGCTCGACCTGCCGGAGAGCATCCATTCCCTCTCGGCGCCCAAACGCGCCACGCCGCTGCCTGATCGGACTCCCGTCGAGCTCGCGGGGCCGCCCAGCTCTGCGCCGACGATCGGGCTCAAGGCGCAGATGGACCGTCTGGAGACGGAGATCATCCTCGATGCCCTCCGCGGCACCAACGGCAACCTGGCGATGGCCGCTCGGCGGCTCAGGATGCCGCTGCGCACGCTCCAGGAGAAGATCGCGAGCCACGGCCTGAAGCGCTCCGACTACCGGGACGGCCCGTCGTCGCGGTCGAAGTAGCGAAGCGCGCTAGCCTTCGTCCTCCAGCACCGCCAGGGCCGCATTGCGCCCGCACGCGCCGTGGACCCCGGCGCCGGGGTGCGCATAGGACGAGCCTAGATACAGGCCGCGGAGCGGCGTGCGGTAGCGGAAATAGGGGAACACCGGCCGGAAGATGAGCTGGTGCCGGATGTCGGCCGAGCCTCCGCCGAGATCGCCGCCGATGAGGTTTGCATCCATCGCCTCGAGATCGTCAGGCGCCCAGATCGTCCGGGCGATGATCCGCTGCCGGAAGCCGGGGGCGAGCTCCTCGATCCGCGCCTCGATGCGATCGGCGAAGCGCTCGCGCGAGCCCGCCCAGCCGCCCTCGATGGAGGAGGGGACGCGGGAGTAGGCCCACAGGGTGTGGCGGCCGGCCGGCGCGCGCGTCGGATCGACCAGCGACTGCTGCCCGATCACGAGATAGGGATGCTCGGGGAGCGCCCCGGCGCGCACCTGCCGCGTGAAGGCCGAGAGGTCGTCGAGGCTGTCGCCCGCGTGCACGACCGCCGCGCGCGCGGGGTCCTCGTGGGACCACGGCGTCGGGCCGTCGAGCGCCCAGTCCATCTTGAAGGTGCCGAACCCCTGGCGGAACCGTCGCATGGCGCGCTGCACCCGCTCGGGGACCAGCTCTGACGCGAGCAGGCGGAGGTAGAGCGTCGGCGCGGCGAGGTCGGCGACGATCGCGCGGCGGGCGCGGAGCTCCTGGCCGTCCTCGAGCCGGACGGCGACCGCCCGTCCCTCCCTGGCGATGATCTGGTCGACGCGGGCGCCGCAGCGGAGGGCGCCCCCGCGCTCCTCGACGCGCCTGAGCAAGGCGCTCGTGATCGCGCCGGCGCCGCCCTCGGGCACCGCGAAGCCGCCGCTCGAGGCGAGCACGGTGAGCATGAAGCCGACGATCGCTCCGCAGGGATCGTCCGGGCCCACGTCGGTGTGGAGCGCGAGCCCGGGGACAACGCGCCGGGCCGCCTCTGTCCGGAAGGTGCGCGTCGCGAAGCCACGTCCGCTCGAGAGGGCCACCTGCGCGAGGCGGAGCAGGTTGAGGGGCCCGAGCCGGAGCAGCGGCCCGAGGGCGGGCGGCGTGGACAGGAGCGCGTTCAGCAGCCGCTCGCGGGTGGCCGCGTGCCAGCCGGCGATCCGGCGCCACGCGGGGCCGTCTTCGCCGAGCGACCGCGCCGTCGCCTCGACGTCCCGCGCGATCGAGGCGCACGTCCCGTCGGGCGCCGGGTGAGCGCTGTCGATCGGCGCGTGCCGCCACACGAGGCCGGCCCCCGGCAAATCGAGCGGCACCAGCGCCGGGCTCGTCTGCCCGAAGGGGAAGAACGCCGCGCCGAGATCGTGGCGGAACCCGGGGAGGGTCACCTCGCGCGTGCGGACCGCGCCGCCCGGCTCTCGCTCGGCCTCCAGCACGAGCACCGAGAAGCCCGCGCGGGCGAGGTACGCCGCCGCCGTGAGGCCGTTCGGTCCCGCGCCCACCACGATCGCATCAGGGTCTCCACTCTGCATCGTCGTCTGCGGCTCCTCAGCCCACGAGCTGCGCGCTTGCCATGGTGCGGTTCGAGGCGATCGCCTGGCCGCTCCGCCCCACCACGAGCACGCCGACGGCGAGCACGTCGGGGAACATCGCGACGCCGCGCTGCGCGGCGCGCGCGGGCGCGACGCCGTCGGCGAGCCAGTCATAGACGGTCCGCGCGAGGAAGCGGCGCGCGATCTCCTCGCCGACGCCGGTCGTCGCCACGGCGCCGTGCGGGCCGGCGTAGATCCCTGCGCCCAGGAGCGGCACGTCCCCGGCGCGGCCGCGGAGCGAGTAGGTCGACCCGCCCGTCGAGGCCGCGGCGGCGAACCGGCCGTGCGTGTCGCGCACGACGGCCCCGACGGTGTCGCACTCGAGCGGCTCGGCGTCGAAGTTCCAGAACCGCGTCGCCGTGAGCGCACGGAAGCGCGCCGCGTCGTTCGTGGTCTCGTCGTCTCCGCCCTCGCCGCGCAGCGCGGCGAGGGCGCGGGCGTGCTTCCGGCGCGCCTCCTCGGTGACCGGATCGTGGTCGGCGAACCCCAGCCGGCGAGCGAACGCCGTCGCGCCGGCGCCGGCGAGGAGCAGGTGCGGCGTCTCCATCACCTTCGCGGCGACCAGGACGGGGTTCTTCACCCGCTCGATGCACGCCACTGCGCCGAACCGTCCGTCGCTGGCCATCACGGCCGCATCCATCTCGACCGTCTGCCCGTCGAGGCGGAGGTTCGAGCCCGTCCCGGCGTTGAAGCGCGGGTCGTCCTCGAGGCGCACGGTCGCCCCGATCGCCGCCGCGAGCGCCTCTCCGGCCCCGTCGAGCGCGCGGCGCGCCTCGTCGGCGGCCCTGGCGCAGCTCTCCGAGCCGCTCTGCGGCGCGGTCACTCCGCCGTGCGTGAGGATGACGTAGTTCACGTCGTTCTCCTGCGCGTACCACGACGGCGCGCCGCCGCGAAGGCAGCGTGGCGCGCGGCGGCCGGCGAGGCGAGCGGCGTGTCGCTCCAGCCAGCGGGAGGGCGGCGCGGCTCCGGCGCTGGGGCCGCTGCGCTCGACACCCTGCCGCGCTCCTGATACGTCGCGCGCTCACCCCGGAGCGGGGCCGGCGCCAGCCGACCGTCCGCAGCGGGACGAAGGCGGCCCGGTCGAAGGCCGCCGGCCAAGCCGCCCATCGAGGAGAGCAGAGACCGTGGCCAAGAACGAAGCGCCGAAGACCGCCATCACGCCCACCCGCAACGAGGACTACCCGGAGTGGTACCAGCAGGTCGTGCGCGCGGCCGACCTCGCGGAGAGCTCCCCGGTCCGCGGCTGCATGGTCATCAAGCCGTGGGGCTACGCGATCTGGGAGAACATCCAGCGCGAGCTCGACAGCATGTTCAAGGCGACCGGGCACAAGAACGCCTACTTCCCGCTGTTCATCCCGAAGTCGTTCCTCGAAAAGGAAGCGGAGCACGTCGAGGGGTTCGCGAAGGAGTGCGCCGTGGTCACCCACCACCGGCTCGTCCCCGGCCCTGGCGGCGGGCTCATTCCCGACCCTCAGGCCCGGCTGGAGGAGCCGCTCATCGTGCGCCCCACGTCCGAGACGATCATCGGCGCGGCGTTCGCGAGCTGGGTGCAGAGCTACCGGGATCTCCCCTTGCTGATCAACCAGTGGGCAAACGTCGTGCGCTGGGAGCTCCGGACGCGCCTGTTCCTGCGGACGGCGGAGTTCCTGTGGCAGGAGGGGCACACGGCGCACGCGAGCGAGGCCGAGGCGCGCGAGGAGACGCTGCGCATGCTCGGGGTCTACGCGACGTTTGCGCGCGACTTCATGGCGATGCCCGTCCTCGAGGGGCCGAAGACGGCGAGCGAGCGCTTCCCCGGGGCGGTCGACACCTATGCGATCGAGGCGATGATGCAGGACCGGAAGGCCCTGCAGGCCGGGACGAGCCACTTCCTCGGGCAGAACTTCGCGAAGGCGAGCGGCATCAAGTTCCAGACCAAGGAGGAGACCGAAGAGCACGCCTGGACGACGTCCTGGGGCGTATCGACGCGCCTCGTCGGCGGGCTGATCATGACCCACAGCGACGACGACGGCCTGGTGCTCCCGCCGCGCCTCGCGCCCGCGCACGTCGTGATCCTGCCCGTTTACCGGGGCGACGACACGCGCGCCAAGATCGACGAGTACATCGACGGGCTCGCGAAGGAGCTCCGGGCGCAGCGCTTCGGCGAGCGCCGCGTCGAGGTCGAGATCGATCGGCGGGACATCCGCGGCGGCGACAAGCAGTGGGAGTGGGTGAAGAAGGGCGTCCCCCTGCGCATCGAGATCGGGCCGCGCGACGTCGACGCCAGCGTGGCCATGGTGATGCGCAGGGACCGCTCGCCGAAGGACAAGTCGAGCATGGCGCGCGGGGAGCTCGTGGGCCGCGTCACGGAGATCCTTGGCGACATTCAGGCGACCCTCTACGCGCGCGCGCTCGCCGTGCGCGACGGCAACACGCACGTGATCAATAGCCGCGCCGATTTCGACGCGTTCTTCGCGTCGACCGGGGGCAAGGAGGCGCAAGGCGGGTTCGCGCTGGCGCACTGGTCCGGCGATCCGGAGATCGAGACGGCGGTGAAGGACGCGCACAAGGTGACCATCCGCTGCATCCCGACCGGGGGGTTCGAAGGGGCGCCGTGGGCCGACGCGCTGACGGGTGAAGGGCAGTGCATCTTCACCGGCAAGCCCAGCCCGCGGCGCGTGGTGTTCGCGAAGTCGTACTGAGCCGCAGCGGTTCGCAGGGAACGCGCCGACGCGTCGGCGCGTCCCCTGGCCGAAGAGACGCCGCGCGCTTCCTCGCGCCAGCGGCTCAACGGCGAAGGGCCGGGAGCACGTGCTCCGCCAGGATCGCGGGGAGCAGCCGCAGCTGCGCGCAGTGCTCCCCGGGGCCCGCTCCGGCGTAGCCGCGGACGTAGAGGCTGCCGCCGTCGTACATCCGGGTGAGCCGCAGCGCGTCTCCTGCCTCCGCTGCGCGGTCGCCGGGCGCGCCGGGCGCGGCGGAGGGGGCCTCGTCCCCGCGCGAGGTCACCGCGATGGGGGTGGCTCCGAGCTCGCGAAGAAGGAACGTGGCCGCCTCTTTCGTGGACGCGTAGCCGCTGGTCGGGATCTCGGTGTGCGTCAGGTAGAAGACCGGCGCGCCGCGCGCGGCGGCGTTGGCCAGCGCAACGTAAGGGGCGAGCTGCCCCTGCGCGAGCGACGTCTGCCCTGGCATGTAGGAGCCATAGAGGGAGTCGAGCAGGATCAGCGCATCCACGTGGCTGCTCCCGCGCTCGATGATCCTGCCGATCGCGCCGGACCCAGCGCTCCAGGATGACAGCACCAGGCGGCGCATGCGCGCGCCCGCGCTCCCGGAGGCGCCCTCGACCTCGCGGTCGATCGCCTGGAGCAGCGCGTCCCAGCTGCCGCCCTCGAGCGCGCGCGCGTATTCGCTCGAGCGGGTCCCCACGTCGACGCCGGCGATGACCAGATCCATGCCCCTGGGAGCCAGCACCTTCCGGACAGGCTCGGCGCCGTGGAAGTGGATCAGAAGATCGTAGCCGCCATCCGAGCGAATCGCGTGCGCCGGCGGGACGAGGAGCCTTCCGAGCGGAAGCGGGCGCCATCGCTCGTAGACGCCGAACCCTTGGTCGGCAAAGCCGCATCCCGCTTGCGCTTCGTGCTGATCGAGCGCTGCGCGCTCGGGCTCACCGCCCCTGGGCAGGGGCGACGGTTCCGCGGACGCGCTCGCCTGCGCCGGGGTTGGCGAGACGCTGGGCGCTCGGCTCCGCCGCAACAGCAGGGCGCCGCCTACGACGCCCAGGCTTGCCGCCAGGAGGAGCGCATCGCGGAGCTGCCGCGCCCTGCGGCCGCTCAGAACCCGGGGTTGGTCACGGTCGGTACCCACTTCGTCGAGGGACGCTTGCCCGGGGTTGTTCTGCGCGCGCTGGCGGCGCTCGATCCAGCAGCCGTCGCGCTCGGCGTCGCGGCGGCCGTCGCGTCTTTGGCCGTCGGGGCCGGAGCGCTCGCCCCGCGCACCTCCGGGTCGCTCGCCTCGAGGGCGGACCGAGCACCCACGCCGCCGTGGTCGTCCAGGAGCGTGGGCGCGCCGTCCGGCCTTGGCGTTGCGCCCGTCGTGGCTGCGGTCGCCGCCGGGCCAGCGCCGTGGGCGTGCGCCGTGAGCTCCTCGGACGCGCTCTGCTGCGGCGCGGGCCGCCGCAGCCACATCGCCCCGGCGCCCAGCAACGTGATGAGCGCGAGCGCAGCGGCTGCCACCCGCGTCCCCGAGCGACGGCGCGCCGCCGGGACCTCCATCGGGCCCAGCTGAGTGTCCTGGCCAGGCGCGCTCGGGATCAGCGACTCGGATGGCAGCGATGGCAGCGCCGGTCGCGAGGGCGCCGGGGTGCTCCGGCGAGGCGTGGGGAGCTGGGCGCTCGGGTGACCAGGAGGGAGCTGCGTGAAGAAGAGCTCGCTGATGCTGTCGCGAACGAGCATCACCTCGGGCGGGTGGTGGGAGGCGCGCTCGTCGAGCCTGCGGACCGTGTCGCGCAGCGCTGCCCGCCGGCGCTGGTTGCGCTCTCCCAGGAGCCCGCGCACGAACGCCCCGACGTCGTGGTCCGTCACCGTCGGCTCCTTGGCCAGCACGGCCTCCAGGGCGGTCTCCAGATCGAGCATCGTCTGGTATCGCCGCTCCGGCTCCTTCTGCAGGCACTTCATCAGGACCTGGTCCAGCTCGGGCGGGAAATCCGGGTTCTTCAGGCGAGGCGAGAGCGCCGGTCTCGAGGTGATGTACTTGAGCGTGAGGAGGTCGTTCTCTGCGGCGAAGGGGTGCTCTCCCGTCGTCAACTTGTAGAGCACGATCCCCATCGCGAAGACGTCGGTGCGCCGATCGACCCGCTCGCCACGCGCCTGCTCCGGCGACATGTACGGCACCTTGCCCTTGAGCTGGCCCGCGGTCGTGTCGTTGTGCGTGCGGTTGGTGGCCTTGGCGACCCCGAAGTCCACGAGCTTCACGTGGCCGTCGTACGTCACGAGGATGTTCTGGGGTGACACGTCGCGGTGCACGAGCCCGAGCAGCTGGTCCTCGTTCTGCGGGTCCCGGAGTTCGTGCGCGGCGTGCAAGCCGAGGCAAGCGCGGCCGAGGACGCGGAGCGCGACGCGCAGCGGGATGGCCACGCCGCTCTTGTTCGCCGCCTTCCCGATGACCGACAGCGCCTCGCCGTCGACCCACTCCATCACGATGTAGAGGACGTCGTCCTGCTCGCCGAGGTCGAGGATCTCGGCGACGTTCGGGTGATGGATCCCCGAGGCGAGCCGCGCCTCCTCGAGGAACATCTTCTCGAACTGGGGATCATCCGAGAGCGACGGCAGCATCGTCTTGATGGCGACCGTCTTCTGGAAGCCACGACGCCCCTTGTGGCGCGCGGCCCACACCGTGGCCATTCCCCCCTGCGCGATGGGCAGGAGGAGCTCGTAGTGCCCGAGCTCCTTTCCCGGCAACAGCTGGGGTTGGGGGATCATGACGTCGTGCGGCGCGCTCCTGACCGGTACGCGGGGACCTCGGAAGCTCGATCAAGTCTAGCCATCCGGACCCTGCGGTCACGATTTGTGGTGCTGATTACAAATTAGACTGGTGAAGCTCCGCGCCGCGGCAGGGGATCACGCGCCGGGCGGGACCGCCTGTCCCCAGAGCTGCTGGTAAATCTCGCTCAGCTTCTGGTGGGTCTCGGCCGAGAAGCCGTTGGTCGCGTGAGGCCAGCGGAAGCCGTCTCCCATGGCCTGATTGCACGAGAAGGAGACGAGCAGGTCGACCGGCGTGGGGTTGTTCGGCCGCACCATCGAGATGCCCAGGCCAGGATAGAAGCAGTTGCCGCGGTCCGCGGTGAAGCTGTCCTCGTCGCCGAAGACGTCGAGGATCTGGTCCTTGAGCTCCTCGTCGGCGTCGCTGGTCGTGAGCTGGCGCTGCTGGAGGATGACGAAGTTCTTGAAGCGCGGCTGCGCCGGCAGGACCGGCGTGCTGGCGGTCTGCCCCGGGATGAGGTTGGGCGGGATGAGCCCGGGCAGCGCCTGCTGCAGCCCCTGCAGGGCGGCCTGCCCCATCTGCTGGAGCTCGGGCGGGATGCCCGGGATGAGGGTGGGGGCCCCGGTCGTCGCTACGGGCGTCGGGGCCAGCTCCTGCCCCTGGAGGCGGAGGACCGTGATCTGCGCCTTGTCCATCTCGTCGAACGGCGCCGTACGGGCCGCGCAGCCGAAGACGAGGGGGGCCAGCAAGGCGATGCCTGCAAATGTACGGGTGGTGAGGTTCATGTTCACTTTGACGGTCGTCTAGCACGGCTATGCGCCGGAAGGTGAACAGCGACCGCACACGGCACGCGCTCGCGCCTGCGCTGGCCCCGGCGGGCTTCACATGGTGCTTGCGCCGAACTCGTACAGCGCCCGGATCTCGGTCAGCCGCGCCGCGATGTCGGCTCGAGTCACCGTCGCGATCCGCCGCGTGCCGACCGCTTCGACGCAGAACGACGCGGTCGCCGTCGCGTGGAGCATGCCGCGCCGGAGCGCGAGCGGCGTGATCTCCGGCTGGCACGCCAGGTAACCGATGAGCCCGCCGGCGAAGGCGTCGCCGGCGCCCGTGGGGTCGATGACGTCCTCGAGCGGGAAGCCGGGCGCGGCGAACACGCCCTCCTCGTCGAAGAGCAGCGCGCCGTGCTCTCCGCGCTTGATGATCAGCCGGCGCGGACCACGGGACAGGATCTCCTTCGCCGCGCGGCGGATGTTGTACTTGCCCGACAGCTGGCGCGCCTCCTCGTCGTTGACCACGAGCGTGTCGATGCGGCGCAGCATCGCCGCGACCGCCTTCGGCTCCCCCTCGATCCAGAAATTCATCGTGTCGGCGAGGACGAAGCGCGGCGCGCGGACCTGCTCGAGGACGTCGAGCTGGAGCGCGGGATGGATGTTGCCGAGCAGGAGGAAGGGCGTGTCGCGGTAGGTCTCCGGCAGCTTCGGCGCGAACGACGCGAACACGTTGAGCTGCGTGTCCAGCGTCGTGCGATGGATGAGATCCACGTCGTAGCGCCCGGCCCAGCGGAACGTCTTCCCAGGAGCGCGCTCGACGCCCTCGATCGAGATCCCTCGGGATCGCATCGCCGCGAGGGTCTCTTCGGGGAAATCATCGCCCACCACGGCCACGGTGCGCACCGGAGCGAAGCTCGAGGCAGCGAACGCCGAGTAGGTGGCCGAGCCACCGACGACGTCTCTTTCGTTGCCGGAGGGGAGCTCGAGGTCGTCGAACGCCATCGAGCCGATGATGAGGATCGCGGATGAGGTCGTCACAGGACGCCTCTTAGCCAGGTTTGTGCGTAGCCGCTAGCCGCGCGTTTCGTTTCCGCGACGGCGCCGCTGCGCCGCGGCCGCACCCGACCGCCAGCAGAGCCCGCCGTGCCCCTCGCGCCCGCTGCGCCCCCTCGCGCCCGCTGCGCCCCCTCGCGCCCGCTGCGCGGAGGAGCGGGCGAGGTGCCCTGAGGTCAGCTCAGTCGGCCTTGCGCCGAGGGCCGATGAGCCACTCGAGCCGCGCCTCTGCGTCGGGGGATGACGCGCCGGCCGCCGTCATGATGCACTTCTCCAGCGCGTGACGGGCCGGGCTCTGCGACACGTCGGGGAGATTGCGGGCAAGGGACTTCGCGACGTCCCGCGCATGCCCGATATTGCGGTTGAGCACCGCGATGACCGCCTCGACGCTCACCGCCTCCTCGCTGACGTGCCAGCAATCGAAGTCGGTGGTGAGCGCGAGCGTGGCGTAGGGGAGCTCCGCCTCGCGGGCGAGCTTCGCCTCAGGCAAGTTGGTCATCCCGATCACATGCGCGCCGAACGTCCGGAACATGCGGCTTTCGGCCCGCGTCGAGAACTGAGGGCCCTCGATGCAGACATAGGTGCCGCCGCGGTGGACGCGCGCGCCGGTGGCGAGCGCCGCGTCGTGGACCGCGCTCGCCAGGATCGGGCACACCGGATCGGCGAACGGCACGTGGGCGACGAGGCCTTCGTCGAAGAACGTCGAGATCCGGCGCTTCGTGAAATCGATGAACTGGTCGACGACGACGAGGTCGCCAGGCACGACGTCCTCGCGCAGGGAGCCGACGGCGCTCACGCTGAGCACGTGCGTCGCGCCGAGCATCTTCAGCGCGCAGATGTTCGCGCGGTAGTTGATCGTCGACGGCGAGAAGCGGTGCCCGCGGCCGTGGCGCGGCAGGAAGAGCACCGTCGCGTCGCCGCCCTTGACCTGCCCGCGCAGCACCACGTCGCTCGGCAGCCCGAAGGGGGTGGAGACCGAGACCTCCTCGACGTCCTCCAGCCACCCCATCTCGTAGACGCCGCTGCCGCCGATGATCGCGAGGACGTCGCGTGTCGCGCTGGCGCTCATCGCTCGAACCTCCGCTCGGAGAGCAGCCGTTCGCAGAGGGCCGCGCGCCGCTGGCGGCGGCACCGCTCGGCGAAGACGAGCGACCGCAGCTGCTCGTAGGCGCGGTTGATCTCGTCGTTCACGATCACGTAGTCGAAGAAGCCGTAATGCTCGATCTCGCCTTTCGCGTTGCGGAGGCGGCGGAGCGTCGTGGGCTCGTCCTCGGTGCCGCGCCCGCGCAGGCGCCGCTCGAGCTCGGCGAGCGACGGGGGAAGGATGAATACGGCGACCGCCTCGGGCAGGCTCGCCTTGATCTGCCGCGCGCCCTGGTGGTCGATGTCGAAGAGGACGCCGCGCGCGGTGGCGCGGGCGATCTCGATCTCCTTCAGGCTCGTGCCGTAGAGGTGATCGTGCACCCTGGCCCACTCGGCGAACGCGCCGATGCGGATCATCTGCTCGAACGTGCCCGGGTCGACGAAGTGGTACTCCCGGCCGTCGACCTCGTTCGGGCGCGGGCGCCGGGTCGTGTGGGAGACCGAGAAGCGCAGGTCGGGGAACTCGCTGCGCAGCCTCCCGCAGAGCGTCGTCTTCCCCGCGCCGGACGGGGACGACACGATGAGGAGGAGGAAGTCGTCACTGAGTGCTTCGGTCGACATGCTCTCCTGTCACTCGATGTTCTGGACCTGCTCCCGCAGGCGTTCGAGCTCCACCTTCATCGCCACGACGTGATGGGAGATGGCGGCGTCCTGCGCCTTGGAGCCCAGCGTGTTCGCCTCGCGTACCATCTCCTGAAGCAGAAAGTCGAGCCTCCTTCCGCAAGGGTCGGCGCTCGAGGCCGCGAGCGCGCCGCCGAACTGGTCGAGGTGGCTCCGGAGGCGGGTGACCTCCTCGGTGATGTCGCTGCGCTCGGCGAGCAGCATCACCTCCGCCTCGATCCGCGTCGCCTCGAAGCCGGCCTCGACCCCCTGGAGCAGGCGCTCGACCCGCTCGCGCAGGCGGCGCCTGAGCGCCTCGCGCGCCTCGTCCGCGCGCGACACGACCTCGGACGCGAGCGCGCGCAACGTGGCCACCCGCCCGCGCATGTCGCTGGCGAGCGCCTCGCCTTCGCGCAGGCACATGCCCTCCATCGCCTCGATCGCGCGCTCGATGGCCAGCTTGAGCGCCGCGCGGACGGCCGCGATCTCGTGGCCGCCGGCGGGCGCGAAGAGGTCCGGCACGGCGCAGAGCAGCGAGAGCGGCACGTCGGCGCCCGGCGTGAGCTCGTCGCGGAGCTCCGCCAGGGCGCGGAACGCCGCGCGCGCCTTCGACTTGTCGAGCGTGCTCGGGGCCAGCACCGCGCCCTCGGTGCGCACGATGATCTCGATGCGTCCACGCCGCAGGCGCTCGCGCGCCACCTGCTCGGCGAACATCGTCAGATCGACGAGCTCGCGCGGGAGCCGCGCGCGCACGTCGAGGAAGCGCTGGTTCACCGAGCGGATCTCGGCGACGACGCGCCCATCGGTGAGCGAAGCGTCACCGAGCCCGAAGCCGGTCATGCTCCGCACGAGCCGCCCCCGCTCTACCTAGCTCGCCTTTTGCCCGCTGTCCGAGGCCCCTTGGGCCTTGGGCAGCGGAACCTTGCCACAGGTCACCGTGGCCGACGCGGCCGCGGGGCCCTTCTCACGGAGCGTCCGCAGGTACGTGACCGTGGGGACGATGCCGTCCTCCCAGCGTACGCGGGGCTCGTAGCCGATGAGCTCGGCCGCGCGCGAGATGTCGGCGAGCGAGTGGCGGATGTCCCCGGCGCGGGCGGGGAGGTGCTCGACCGCGACGTCCCGCCCGAGGGCCCGCGAGATCTCCTTGCAGAGCTCATTCAGCCCGATCCTGCGTCCGCCGGCGATGTTGATGACCTCACCCTTGAACTTCTTCGGCGACGTCGCGCCGAGGAGGTTCGCGAGGACGGTGTTCTCGATGAAGCAGAAGTCGCGCGTCTGCTCGCCGTCGCCGAAGATCGGGATCGGCCGGCTCTGCAGGGCGGCGTCGACGAACCGCGGGATCGCCGCGGCGTAGGCACCGTCCGGCGTCTGGTTCGGCCCGAAGACGTTGAAGTAACGCAGGCTCAGGGTCTCGATGCCGTAGATGCCCGCGAAGACCTTCATGTAGTGCTCGCAGGCGAGCTTCGTGACCGCGTACGGCGACAGCGGCATCGGCTCCATGCCCTCGTGCTTCGGGAGGACGGGCGTCTCGCCGTACGCGCTGGACGACGCGGCGAAGAGCACCCGGCGCACGCCCTGGCGGCGCGCCACGTCGAGCACCGTGACCGTGCCGCCGACGTTGACGGAGTTCGACTCGATCGGCGACTCGACGCTGCGCGGGACCGAGCCGAGCGCGGCCTGGTGGAGAACGACCTCGACCCCCTTGGCCGCCGTCGCGACCGCCGCCGCGTCCCGGATGTCCCCCGTGATGCGCTCGATGAGCGACTGGTGGGGGAGCCCGTCGAGGTTCTCCCATCGACCGGTCGCGAGGTTATCGAGGACGCGGACGCGCTCGCCGGCGGCGGTCAGCGCCGCGACGAGGTTGCTTCCGATGAACCCGGCACCGCCGGTGATCAAGTAGCGAGGCGTGGACATGTGCGTGCTCCCCCGGCGGGCGCCTACTTCTTCTTGAAAAGGTTGTCGAGCTTGGAGCGAGAATCCGCGATGCGCTTCGAGTTGTCTTCCGGTACGCCGTTCTTGAACGTGAAGAAAGTACAATAATTCGCTTTCTCCCGATCCGGGATGTACTCGGCGATGTGCTCCTTGCACTGGTTGTGCGCGGCCGGATCCCAGTTCTCGCAGTTCCTGCAGCAGTGGAGGTCGACACCGCAGTGGGGACAGGTGTCCGCGCGCTGGAGCTTCACCTCGAAGATGAGCTCGTTCTTGCATTTATGACAGAAGTGGCGCTTCGCCTCGACCTTCGGAATCCAGCTCATGATGTCCTCCGGTACCACGACGAAGCCCGATCTGGCAGAAGGAACGCGCCGCCGCGGGCATGGTCGCAGATGGTGCGTGCTTATCCTACAGGCAGTGTCCCTGCGGATCGGGCGCCGAGGCCATGGGGCGGACGGCGTCTCGCTGGACCGACAAACGCCGCAGGCGGTTCGCCTGCTCGGCTGAGAGCCCGCCTGCCTGGCGGCGGCGATTACAGCAGCCCCTTGCGTCGCTGGATCTCGCCCATGACCCGCTGGTATTCGATTTCCCAGGTGCGGGAGCCCTCCTGCACGTGGCGGAGCTTGCCGCGCACCTCGGTGTCGAGCGCCTCGTCCATCTCGAGGTACTTCCGGAGGATGGGCCTTATCCGGCGGCGCAGGTCGTGGTCCTCGACGAACACCTCCTCGACGTTGTTCGAGTGCATCAGCATCTCGAGCAGCTGGTCGAGGAGATAATCCATGGTTTCCTCGCCTGTCTTGATCCCTTTCTGCTCCGCGGCCAGGCGCTTGACCCGGTTGAACTCGCCTTGAGGCAGCCCGCGTGCCTGGAGGATCTCTTTCGCCCGCTCGGTCGCTTCCCGCTCTGCGTGCAGGTAGCTCGTGAAGACCGACTCGACGTCGAGCGCGACCTCTTTCTTCGATTCGCACTCGATATCGCGGTTGTCCACGAGCGCGCGGACGAGTTCTTCTGTGAGGGGAGTAATTTTGCCGCTAAAGAGGCGCATCCAACGTCCGTAGCTGGAGGAGCGGTCGAACTGGCTCCCCCGTGCAGGGGTTCATTCACGGGGCGTGCCCGGCTCGAACCGAAAGGTACGGGCCGGGTATCCAGGATGTCAACGCAAGTGGGAGGTTCCGGCACAAGTCGGGCCCCCCAGCCGGTGGGGCCCCCCGGAACAGTAGGACCGCGACACCGCAAACCGCAGGAGCAGCCGCGATGATGATGGGTAAGGATGCGATGGCACGGAGCGTCAGGGTCCAGCCTGGCGCGCTCGGGAACGACGGTGGACTCGACCTGGACTCCCGCAAGCGGCGGGTTGTCCGGCGCGGCGCGATCGGCAACGCGGCCTCCCCGGCCACGCAGTCGGCGCTGGCGGACGGAGGGACGATCCAACGCGTCGCGAAAGGGCGTCACCTGGTGACGCAGGGCGACGCAGCGACCGCCCTTGCCATGCTCAGCCTCGGCCGAGTCCGGCTGGTGCGCGGGATGAGCGACGGGCGCAGCCTGTCGCTCGGCTACAGAGGGGCCGGCGACGTGCTAGGCGAGGCTGCGCTCGGGGGCGTCACGGCCCACCGGGAGAGCGCGATCGCCACGGAGGACGTCGAGGCGCTCCTCGTCCCCCTCGCGACGGTGCGCAACCTGATGGCGAGCGACGCCAACTTCGCCGCCGCCATCGTGACCACGCTGGTCGAGCGGCACACGGACACCGAGGAGCGCCTGGCGTCCATGCTCTTCCGCAACGTGGAGGCCCGCCTCTGTGAGTTCCTGCTCAAGGCCGCGACGCGCTGGGGCATCCCCGATCCGCGCGGGGTGCTCATCTCCGCGCCGTTCACCCATCAGGAGATGGCGAGCATGATCGGCTCCACGCGCGAGACCGTCACGCTCACCCTGGGCGATCTCCGTCGCAAGGGGGTGATCGAGATCGATCGCCGCAGGATCGTCATCCTCGATCGCGACGCGCTGAAGGGCCGCATCTGAGCCCGCCCGTCCGGCGGTGTCGTTGAGGGGCCGGCAGGGCTCCTCGATCGAGCGCCGTCGGTCACCGTCCGGGCTGTTCGCTCGGCGGCCTCTGCTCCGATAGCCCGACTGCTCCCGGCGTCGCAGCGGCGTTCGCCGCCCTGCTCGCGCGTTCCGCTCTCCAGGGACGCACCTCCCGGATATCCCGCGGATCTCTCCGGTCTGCCCGCTCGATTCGTCGCGGTGTTGCCCCACGCATCCGCCACGCCGTGGCCGTTCTGTCCGTGCGCTGCGCGATCGGATGTGCTGCGCGGTATGGGCCTCGCCACGCCGGTGCAGGCTCGCCGCGCGGTCCAGCGGTGCTGCGCGCCAGCGGCCTCGTCTTTACGGCGTCTGGACGGCGACCCGCGCCGACCGCGGCGCCTAGCGATCTCGCTTGGGTCCGCCGTTCGCCGGGTCACGGGTGGAGCGGACCCCGAGCTTGAGCCTGCGCATGACCGCCTGCTTCTGCCGTTCCTTGTACCTGGCGTGGCTCGCCTCGCCGACCTCGTTCGCCGCCTCGGTCTCGCGGTCGATCAGCTGGAACTCGCAGAGGACGAAGATGATCGGCCCGAGCGCCCAGGCCGCGGGCGGCGCCATGTCGAGGATCTCGGCGGGGAGCCGCACCGGCAGATCGACGACGAAGTGGATCACGCGGTAGCTCCGATCGCTGAAGCTGTTGTCGCCTGCCGTGAGCCCGTCGTCGACGTCGGTCTGCAACGCCTCGAGCATCGGCTGAAGGAAGGGCCGCGTCTCGCAGTAGCTCCGGAACCGCAGGATCGTGTTGGTGCTCTCGCCTGGCACGACGTAATTGAACGGAAACAGCCGCTCGGACAGGTACAGGAGCACCGGCAGCAGATCGTCCACGGTGCGGCAGACGATGCGGAAGCGGAGCTTGTCGTAGATGGCCGCCGCGGTCGTGTCGGTCTTCGACAGGAGCTTCGTGTAGAGCGAGTCCTTGTTCTTCCGCCCGCCGATGAACTCGGTGATCGGGAAGCCCGCCGCGAGCATGCCGCCGATCACCCGGTACACCTTCTCCTCGACGAGGTGGAAGACGTCCTGGTCCGACATGGGGATCGAGAAGAGGAGCTCGCGCCCGGCCAGGTGATGGATGATGTGCATCGCCTTGAGGATCGTGCAGGCGCAGAGCTGGCGGTGGCCCTTGCCCGAGGCGAGCAGCAGGATCTCCTCGACCGAGGCGCGAGCGACCGGGCTCGGGATCGGGAACTCGAAATGGCGGCGCAGGTACGCGATCGCTTCGTTCTTGACGCTCTCGAGGTGAGCGCGATCCCCCGGCTCGTCCGGGCGGAACTCCTGCGCCAGCAAGAGGTCCCGCGCCGCCTGCTCGCCCTGCAGGTTGAGCCTCCTCCAGTCGATGACCGAGTCGCCGCGCAGGATGAGGTGCACGGACTCCAGGTCCATGAGCGTGAACTCTTCGAGCCGCTTGAGCCGGCCGGCCGAGGCGTCTTGCGTCATGACCTCACGCTCCCCGAGCGTAAGCGCCAGCGATGTCGCGCGCTCGGGAAACCCTCGCGTCGAGGTGCAGCAGGCGGCAGCTGGGCGAGAAAGTCAGGAGACAGGGGCGTTCGGCGGGGCGGGGCTCGAGCTCGGGGTGCGGCCGAGCGAAAGGGTCCCGAGAAAGATGCCGATCGTCAACGCGACGACAGCGGCGTGGCCGAGGTACGCGCCACTGCAACCAATGGCGGCGAACGGGGCGAGCGCAGCCAGATACCACGGGGTGATCCTCATCGGTTCTCCTTCTCCGCCTCCAGCGGCACTGTACAGGCCGCATGGTCGCTCCCTCCGGGGGGGCACCACGATGCACCACGGTCGTCCCAGTCAGAGCGTGTAAGTGGTTGTAGGATAAGGTGCCACGCCCTGCTTCCGCGGGCCAAGAAGTAGCGGTTTCGGGGGGAACGCATCAAGGGAATTCGTTCTCACATTCCATTCCCACCCGAAACGTTGCCACTGGAAGCAAGAAAATATCAACAATAACAATGATTTATATTTGAGAACGAGGGTCTTTCATCAAGGGCTGCGTGCGGCCCGCTGGACGCGAGGTGGTACCTCAGAGACACGCGTCCAACTCACGGCGCTGCCTTGCTTGTCGATTTCCGGGCGTCAACGGTCTCGTGCGCCGGGCGACCGCAATGCGCGGCGGCAGGTCTCCGGCGCATCTGGCTGCTGCCGGGCTCGCTCCAGGAGCGTCGGCCGAAGCGCGCTCCGCGAGGCCAGCGGGAACGCGCTGGGCGCCGTTCAGTGCACGAACAGCGTGATCCGGGACTCGTCCGCGAGCGTGATGGCCCGGCTCGTCACGTCGTGCCCGCCCTTCCTGCCGACCGTGATCTCCACCTGGTAGAGGCCATCCGGGAGCGACACCTTCGTGTGGACAGCCCGTGGGGCCGTGCCCTCGGCGAAGCGCCATGAGCTGTCGATGACCGTCGCCGTGTCGTCCGCACGGTCGCCCGAAGAAGAATCCGTCCACGTCACGTCGAGCTGCACGACCGTCGCTGCGTCGTCGAGCTGCAGCTCGACCTCCCGCTCTTCGGGCAGGCGATTGACGAGGATGCTCCCCGCAACCAGCGCGCCCAGGAGGAGGATCGCTGGCGCGAGGCGCCGGAGCCACAGCGGCCGGCCCTCCGGCTCCGCCGGCCTCTCCTCTGGCTCCGCCGGCCTCTCCTCCGGCGCCTCATCGCGATCGTGCTGCGAGGTCGAGCTCATCGAGCTTCAGCGCGCTCGGTTGGTGCGGACGCGCTTCACGAGGCCCTCGATCACCGGCTGCGGCAGGTCGAACGCGGGCATCTTGTTTTTTCCCTTCCTGATCGTGTCGGCCATCTGGACGTCGGTCACCCGATCCTGCCATGCCGCGTCGGTGAGGTCCGGGGCGCGGACCATCGGGCCTTGCGGGCCGTCGCCTCGCCCGGCCCTGCCGTGGCAGGTGGCGCAGTTTCGCTGCCAGGCGAGCTCGATCAGCCCTGGATCGGTCTCGTCGGACGCGACCGGCCGAGCGGCTACCTTGCCGCCCTGGCCCTGCCCCTCGCCGGGGTTCGGCGGATCGTGGTCGTCCCGCGTCCACGGGCGGACGTCGCCCGCCCCGGAGTTGCAGCCGAAGAGGCCGACCGAGAGGAGGGCGATGGAAAAGAGGCGACCCAGGGGCCTGTCGTGACGTCTCCGCATGTCGTGGAGACGTACCGATAGTGAAGCTGGTGGGGGAGGCAAGAAAAGAAGGATCGCAGGGCGGCGTCGACCGCCGGCGCGCGGGGAGAACGCAGCGGCGCCCGTGGCCGGAGCGCTCCGAAGGGCGCTCGCACCGGCCACTGGGCTCCGCCGTCAGCTGTCAGCAGAAGGGGAGCGCGCCGGCTTGCCCGGGCCCGCGGTGATCGCGGAGCGCGGCCCGGAGCGCGGCCGGCGCAGGTGCGTCACTTGCAGGCGTCGCCGGCGACCTTGCCGCCGCCGTCCACGGGCTGCTTGTCGACCGCCTTGCCCTTGATGGCCGCGATGAAGAACCCGGTGCGGCGGTTCTGGGCCTTGCCCTCGGGCGTGTTGTTGTCGGCGACCGGCTTGGTCTCGCCGAACCCGACGGCGATGAAGCGCTTGCAGTCGTTCCCCTTCGCGACGAGCCAGCGAGCGACCGCCATCGCGCGCTTCTCGGACAGCGTCTGGTTCGCGGCGTCCTCACCGTCCGAGTCGGTATGGCCCTCGATGCGGAGCAGGCTGACATCCTCCCGCTGCTTCAGGAACTCGTCGACGAGGTTGAGGACCTCGTCGCTCTCGGGCAGGAGCTTGTCGCTGTTCGTCTCGAAGACCACCGGGCCGGGGAGAGAGACCTCGTTGCCCTTGAGCTTGAACGTCAGCTTGAAGCGCGGGCGGGGCTTCTTCTCCTCCTTCGGCTCGGGCTTCGGCTCCGGCGGGGGCGGGGGCGGGGGCTCGGCCACCGGCTCCTTGCCGGCGTTGAACGAGGCGCTGGCCGTGCAACCCGCCGTCGCGGCGGCAGCGCCAATCATCATCACGGCGCACAGAACGGAAGCGACGTATCTACGCATGGACCTTGTTCTCCTCTGAGGGGCACGAGCCAGAGCTCGCATCGGCGACCCGCCGGGCTGACGCCCTTGGACGGCGGCTCGCCATGAATCTTCACCGCCATCGGGTATTTGCGTGGTGGACGCTCGAAGCGATGCCGACTTCTAGCGAAAAGTCAGGACGAACGAAACCAGGAAGAGGGCGCCTCTCGGCCCGCCCACCAGCGGGCGGACCGAGAGAGCGCGCTGGCAAGCCCTCCCTTGCCTCAGCGCGTGCCCTGGACGGGTGGGGTCGCTCCTTGAGACGCTCGCGGGGGGCGCGACGGCTCAAGCGCGAGCACGATCTTCGCGGGTGGCCGGAGCCAGCGGAGCAGGCTGCACGTCGCAGGCTGTGGGGATTCCGGCGGGCGCGGGCACCCGGGAGGTGCCCGCGGAGCCCAGGTGGCGTGCGCGACGCAGCGGCCGCCGGTGGATGGGAGTCGCGCGGCGCTCAGCCTTCGTCTGCGGGCGCCGGCTGGCACGGAACGCCGGTCGTCTCGGCAGGCGGCGCGATCTCGCCCAGCTGGACCGCCTTCGCGGTGAACCCGATGCCGATGGAGATGGCGTCGCACTCCCTGCTCGGGTCCTGGCTGCCATCCTTCATGATGTCCGAGGCGCGGCGGACCTGGTCGAGGATCGTCTCCAGCGCGGGGCCTTCGCAGAAATTCGGCTGCACGGCGCCGATGACGCCGCGGAGCTCCTCGACGAGGACAGCCGTCTCGAGCACGCCGGCGATGGTCCCTTTGACCACCGATTTGTGATCGGGCGCGAGATCCATCGCGACCCTCACGTTGCGGATCGTGAGACCGATGATGGTGTCCGAGATCGTCAGGTTCAGCTGGAACGTGACCTGTGAATCCGGGCCCGAAACCCATGTGTCGTCGACGACGTAGCTGGCCGGGAACACCACCTTGGCGCTCTCGACGTCCTGAGCGTCGTCGAGGAGCTCCGGTACGACAGGCCACCGGTCGGCGCCATCCCAGGTGGGCGCCTCGCCCAGCGTGGCGCCGCCGTAGAGCTTCGCGGTGAGGGGGTTGTAGGACGACCGCTCGCCGAGCCCGTCGACCTTGAAGATCACCGTGAAATCGCCCTTGCCGATGGCGTCGCTGACCCGGGTCGACGGGTCGGTCAGGAGGTTGGAGATGAGGCCGACGAGCTTGCTGCCAAAGGCGTTGTCGATCCCGTCGGCGCCGTCCGGATAGACCTCCGAAGGGGCGGTGTCGTCCACCGGCTTGCACAGGTCCTGTGATACGGTGCTGGACACCTTGCCGTCGAGGTTGAATCCGTACTGCTTCCAGCTGCCGGCCACCTTCTTCCCGTCGCGATCCGTATCGCCGAGGAAGAGCCGGTCGATCGCGAACGCGACGCCCTCGCCATCCGCTGCCTGCTCCGGCCCCGGCGCGGGCGGCTGACCGAGGTCGACGTCTTGAACGACAGGCGCCGCGGCCTCGGAGCCACAACCGGCAGCGGACACGAGCGCGGTCGCCAAATACACCGCGACGGCGATACGGGATTGACGCATCATCGACCTCACTTTCTGGAAACCCCACCCCAGATCAGGCAAGTGCTCTCAAACGGGCGCACATGCTAGCGCCGGCCTGCGCGGCTCATCAAGGGCGATCCCCGCTGCGCAATGCGCTATATGTGAGCCCGCCGGCGAGCGCTGGTGGATTGTCCCGACGCCTCCCGATCTCGCTCGCCGCGCCCTCTCCACGGTTACCGATCTTTCCAGACTACAACCACGATGAGAAGCCCTCCGGAAGCCTGCTGTGACCGCTGAGTTCATCCACCTCCACGTGCATTCGCAGTACTCGCTCCTCGACGGCTCGCTGCGCGTCAAGGACCTGGCCGCGCGCGCCAAATCGCTGGGAATGCGCGCCGTCGCCCTGACCGACCACGGAAACATGTTCGGGGCGATTCAGCACTACAAGGCCTGCAAGGAGCAGGGCATCGGCGCGATCATCGGCTGCGAGGTCAACGTCGCCCGCGGCTGGGGCGCGGCCGCGGGGCAGGTGTCGCGCTCGGGCGTGGACGAGACGCCCGTCGATCACCTCGTGCTGCTCGCCGCGTCCGAGGAGGGCTACAAGAACCTCGTCCGCATCGTCTCCAAGGGGCACGTCGATCCTGCGAGCGGGCTCGCGCCGAGCGTGCGGCTCGACACGGTGGCGCAGTACAGCGCGGGGCTCATCGGCTTGACCGGCTGCATGGGCGGCGTGGTCGCCCAGCGGATCCTCGAGCAGGGCGAGGGGGAGGGGCGCGAGGCGCTCAGCCGGCTGAGGGACTGCTTCCAGCCGGGGAGCCTCTACGTCGAGCTGCAGGACCACGGGATGGTCGAGCAGTCGGTGCTCAACGGCATCCTGGCGCGGGCGGCGGGCGATCTGGGGCTTCCGCTCGTCGCGACCAACGACGCGCACTTCGGCGCGCGCGAGGACGGCGAGGGGCAGCTCTACCTGTCGTGCATCGCGGCCAACCGCACGTTCGCGGAGGCGAGCGCCGCGCACCACGGCAGCTTCGAGATGTTCCTCAAGCCCGCCGACGAGATGATGCACCTGTTCCGCGACCACCCGCAGGCGTTGCGGTCGACGCTCGAGATCGCCGAGCGGTGCTCGGCGCTGAAGCTCAAGCTCGGCAAGCCGATGCTCCCGACGTTCCCGCTGCCGAGCGGGTTCTCGGACTCGGCGTCGTACTTCCGGCACGTGGCGCACGACGGCCTCACGAAGCGGCTCGCCCAGATCGCGCAGACGGGCAGGAGAGTGGACGAGGCGACCTACCGCGCGCGGCTCGACATCGAGCTCGACGTCATCGTCCAGATGGACTTCCCGGGCTACTTCCTCATCGTCTGGGACTTCATCAAGTACGCCAAGGACCACGGCATCCCGGTCGGGCCGGGCCGCGGATCGGGCGCGGGCTCGCTCGTCGCCTATGCCATGGAGATCACCGATCTCGATCCGCTCCCGTACAACCTGCTGTTCGAGCGCTTCCTGAACCCGGAGCGCGTGAGCATGCCCGACTTCGACGTCGATTTCTGCATGGACCGGCGCGACGAGGTCATCTCCTACGTCACCAAGAAGTACAGCAAGGAGGCCGACAAGCCCTCCGTCGGGCAGATCGCGACGTTCCACGAGCTCAAGGCGCGGAGCGTGATCAAGGACGTCGCGCGGGCGATGGCGTTCCCCGCGAACGAGGCGCAGAAGATCGCGAGCCTCATCCCGCAGAAGAGCCCGGGGATCATGTACACGATCCCCGAGGCGCTCGAGATCGAGCCGAAGCTCAAGGCCCTCAAGGAGAGCGACCCCACGGTCGCGGAGCTCCTGAAGCAGGCGCAGAAGCTCGAGGGGCTGACGCGGCACGCGGGCATGCACGCCGCCGGCGTCGTGATCAGCGAGGGGCCGCTCTGGGACCACGTCCCCTGTTTCAAGAACGGCGACCAGCTCGTCACACAGTACTACAAGGACGACGCCGAGCTGGCCGGGCTCGTGAAGTTCGACTTCCTCGGGCTGAAGACGCTCACCGTCATCGACATCGCGGTGCGGCTCGTGAACGCGCGGCCCGACCTCGCGGGCAAGGAGGGCGAGCGCTTCGACGTGAACGCGGTGCCGCTCGACGACACCGCCACCTACGCGCTCCTCCAGTCGGGCGAGACCACCGGGGTGTTCCAGCTCGAGTCGAGCGGCATGCAGCAGCTCTTCAAGGACCTCAAGCCGGACGCCTTCGAGGACATCGTCGCCGCCGTGGCGCTCTACCGGCCCGGGCCGCTCGGCACCGGCATGGTGAAGGACTTCGTCGACTGCAAGCACGGCCGCAAGCCGATCGAGAAGATGCACCCGTTCGTCGACGAGCTCCTCCAGCCGACGTACGGCGTCATCGTCTACCAGGAGCAGGTCATGCAGATCGCGCAGAAGCTCGCGGGCTACACGCTCGGCGGCGCCGATCTGCTCCGGCGCGCCATGGGCAAGAAGAAGCCCGAGGAGATGGCGAAGCAGAAGGCGACGTTCGTCGACGGCTCGCTCAAGAACGGGGTGAAGGGCGAGGACGCCGAGCGCATCTTCGGGCTCCTCGAGTACTTCGCGGGCTACGGCTTCAACAAGAGCCACTCTGCCGCGTACGCGCTGCTGACCTACCAGACGGCGTACCTCAAGGCGCACTACCCGGTCGAGTTCCTCTGCGCGCTGATGACGGCCGACCGCGACAAGATCGAGAAGGTCGTGCGGATCATCGCGGAGGGGCGCGCGTGGGGGGTCGAGATCCTCCCGCCCGAGATCAACGAGTCCAAGACCGACTTCACCGTCGTCTACAGCGCAAAGCCGGCGACGAACGGCAAGCGCGTGGCCGGCACCCGGCGCGGAGGCTCGCGGGTGAGGGACCCGTACGATCCGAAGATCCGCTTCGGAATGGGCGCGATCCGCGGCATCGGCGAGTCGGCGCTCGAGGCGATCCTCGAGGCGCGGGACGCGGGCGGCGCGTTCGCGGATCTGTTCGACTTCGCCGAGCGGGTCGATCCGCGGCGGGTCAACAAGGGCGTGTTCGAGGCGCTCGTGCAGTGCGGCGCGTTCGACGCGAGCCTCCTCGCGCGGGGCATCTCGCGGGCGCGGGCGTTCGCCGGCATCGACAGGGCGCTCGAGCGCTCGCGCTCCGCGAGCAAGGAGCGGAACAGCGCGCAGATCGGCCTGTTCGCGGCGGTGGCGTCCAAGAGCGAGGTGAGGCTGGACGATTACCCGATGGTCGAGGACTGGGATCTGCGCGAGACGCTCTCGCGGGAGAAGCAGTCGCTCGGGTTCTACGTCTCGGGGCACCCGCTCGATCGGTACGGCGTGGATCTGAACCGCTTCGACGTGACCGCGGTGAGCGCGCTGGCCGGCATGGATGCCTGGGCCAGGGTGCGCGTCGGCGGGATGGTCGAGGGCTACCGAGAGCGCATCTTCAAGGGGGGCGGCGGCAAGATCGCGTTCTTCGTGCTCGAGGACACGACGGGCCGGGTCGAGGTCAAGGTGCGCGAGAAGCAGATCGAGAGCTATGCGGATCTCTTGAACCGGGGGGAGCCGGTCCTGATCTCGGGGAAGATCAGCTTCCCGATGGTGGAGGAGGGGGCCGAGGAGGCCGAGGCCGCGCCGCGCGAGCCGACCCTGCTGCTCGACGAGGTGCAGCCGCTCGCCGACGCCATCCTCGCGCAGACCCGGAGCGTGGCGATCACGCTGAAGTCGCGCAGCGCCAGGCGCGAGCACATCGATCGGCTCGGGGCGCTCCTGCGGGCGAGCCCCGGGGTGTGCCCGGTGCAGCTCGTGATCCAGCTCGACGACGGGGCAGAGGCGGTGCTGGCGCTGGGGCGCGATCTCCGCGTCGAGCCGAACGACGCCATGCTCGGGCGGCTCGAGAAGCTGTTCGGCGAGAAGGTGGCCGAGCTCAGGTAGCCGGCTCGCCCGCCCCCGCGTGCTCGGCGGCCCGCACGAGGGTGCCGAGCTTCGCCTCCGCTTCGCCGCGGTCGCTCTGGTGCTTGAGCAGGACGCCGAGCGTGTCGCGCGCGAGCTCCGGCGTCACCGCGCGCTTGCCGAGCAGGAGCAGCGCGCGGGCCCAGTCGAGCGTCTCGCTGATCGCGGGCGATTTCCGCAGATCCATGGCCCGCAGGGCGCCGACGAACGCCACGATCTGCGCCGCGAGGCGGGGCTCGATCCCCGGGAGGGCGACCTTCAGGATGGCGATCTCGCGCGACGGCGGCGGGTAGTCCAGGAACGCGTGCAGGCACCGGCGGCGCAGCGCCTCGGTCATCTCGCGCGTCGCGTTCGTCGTCAGCAGGACGAGCGGCGGGTGCGCGGCGCGGATCGTGCCGAGCTCGGGGATCGTGACCTGCATGTCGGAGAGCACCTCGAGCAAGAACGCCTCGAACTCAGGGTCCGCGCGATCGACCTCGTCGATGAGCAGGACGACCGGCGCGGCGCTCCGCAGCGCCGCGAGGAGCGGGCGCGCGATCAGGAAATGCTCGCTGAAGAACGACGCCTCGCTCCCCGCGATCGCGCGCGCGGCTCCGGCGAGGCTCGTCGCGCCGGCGATCTCCTTCGCGACGGCGTCGCGCAGCAGCTGCGTGTAGAGCATCTGCTTCGCGTAGTCCCACTCGTAGAGCGCCTTCGCCTCGTCGAGGCCCTCGTAGCACTGGAGCCGGATGAGCCCTCGGCCGAGCGCCTCGGCTGCGGCGCGGGCGAGATCGGTCTTGCCGACGCCGGCCGGCCCCTCGAGCAGCAGCGGCCGCTCCATCCGGAGGGCGAGCCAGAGCGCGAGCGAGGTCGCCGGATCGGAGATGTAGCGGGCCGCCGAGAGGCGGACGTCGAGCTCGGCCGCGGTGGCCGGGGTGTCGTCGCGGGCGCCCCGATCGTCGAGCGCGCCGCCGTCGTGATCCGGAGGAGGCGTCACGGCGGGACGGTAGCACGCCGCGCGCGGGCCATCGGGCGGCGCGGCGCGGCGCGGCGCGGCGCGCCAGAGTCCGCTAGCCGCGCAGCTCGGCGAGGATCTCGGCGGCGAGGAGATCGAGGCGCGGCGCCGCGCGATCGGGGCAGGGGAGATCGGCCTCGCCGCGGAGCGGGCACAGCTCGCAGCGGCGTCCATCCATGACGAGGCCCGCCCGCATGCCCGCCGCGCGCGCGGCCGCCACGTCGCTGGGCGCGTCGCCGATCATCCAGCTCGCCGCGACGTCGAGATCGAGGTCGCGCGCGAGCGCCGTCAGCATGCCCGGCTGCGGCTTCCTGCAGTCGCACGGGCCGATGAGCGCCGGATCGCCGCCCGGCCCGCCCTCGGGGTGGTGCGGGCACACCGCGAGCGCCGCGATCGCGACGCCGGCCTCGCGGAGCCGATCGACGAGCGCGCGGTTCGTGCGCTCGATCGCCCCCCACGGGACCTGGCCCTTCGCCGCGCCCGGCTGGTTGGTCGCGATCGCCAGCAGGAACCCCGCGCCCGCGAGGCGCCGCAGGCCCTCGATCGCGCCGGGGAGGAGGCGGATCTGATCCGGATGAAACGCCGTCACGACGACGCCGAGCTCGTGATCGCGCACCACGTCGATGAGCGTGCCGTCGCGGTCGAGCAGGATCCCGCGCCTCGCCACGCGGCGCTCAGCTCTCGGCCACGAGCTGGAGGAGACGCTCGCAGATGAGGTGGTGGTAGACCTCATGGAAGCCCTCCACGTGCGGCGTCGACGTGTAGCCCGCCCGCGTCCTCGGCACGATCACGCTGGCGTCGGCCATCTGGCGCAGGGCGCCGCCGTCGTAGCCGACGAGCGCGACCACCTTGGCGCCCGTCTTCTTCGCGAAATCCGCGGCGGCGACGAGGTTCTGCGACCATGGGCCGGCGCGATCGGCGCCCGAGCCGCCGTGCACGCTCAGGCACACGAGCACGTCGCCCGCGACCATGCGGCCGTCGAGCTGCTCCAGGAAGATCCGGTTGAAGCCGACGTCGTTGGTGAGGGCGCTGAGGAGCGCCGCGTTGTCGCAGAGCGAGGTGCACTTGAAGCGCCGCTTGCCGTCGACCCACGTGAACTTGGCGATGTCGCAGGCGAGGTGGCTCGCGTTGGCCGCCGAGCCGCCGTTGCCGCACGTGAAGATGGTGCGATCGCTCCGGTACGCATCGAAGAGGATCTCGATGACGCGAGCCATGTCGTCGGGGCTCGTCGCGAGGGCGATCTCGGACGTCTCGCGGAGGTACTTTTCGACGAAGTCGTGCGTGCTCTGAGGCATATGGCCGATCTATAGCCAGAGTCCCGCTGAAATGCCCAGCAGGAGGGGGGCGCCGGCGCGCCCGCTCACGATCGGTGCAGGTTCGCGACGATGCGCGCGCCGTCGAGATCGAAGCGGAAGCGCAGGACGCGCAGGCCCTTCGCGGCGAGCGCCTCCAGCACCCGGCGCCGCTCCGCCGGCCGGACGTAGAACATGAAGAAGCCTCCGCCGCCGGCCCCCATCAGCTTGCCGCCGAGCGCCCCCGCGCGTCGCGCGATCTCGTAGATCTCGTCGAGGACCTCGTCGGTCATCTTGGACGCGAGCTTACGCTTCTGGGTCCAGTGGGCGTGGAGGAGCTCGCCGTAATCGTCGAGCCTGCCCGTGACGAGGATGCGGTGCACGTCGCGGCCGATCTCCTTGATGCGGTGCATCCGCTCGACCACCGCGGGCTCCAGGTCTTGCAGCCGCCGGCCCTGCTCCGAGAGCACGATCCTGGCGGGCCTCTCGACGCCGCTCCACACGATGAGCAGGTTGCTCTCGAGCTCGTCCAGCACCTCGTCGCGGACCGGGACGGGCTCGACGTGCACCGAGCCGTCCGGAGAGAACGTGAACGCCGTGACGTTGCCGTAAGCGGCGATGTACTGGTCCTGCTTGCCGATCGGCTCTCCGAGGCGCTCGATCTCGATGGAGCAGGCCTCGCGAGCGAGCTGCTCGGACGACACGAAGTCGCGCTTGTACGTGTGCAGGGCGTTGAGGAGGGCGACCGTGAACGAGCTCGACGAGCCGAGGCCCGAGTTCGCCGGGAGATCCGCGACGCTCGTGAGCTCGATCGAGTGCTCGATTCCCAGCATCCGGAGCGCTTCCCGGAAGATCGGGTGCTCGATCGCGTCGACCGAGGGGACGATCTCGGTCTTGGAGTACGCGAGGCGGATGTCCCGGTGGAAGCGCTTGTTGGCCGTCACGTAGATGTACTTGTCGATGGCGGCCGACACGAGGTAGCCGCCGAAGCGGCCGGAGTACGCGGGCAGATCGGTCCCGCCGCCGCCGAGGGAGAAGCGGACCGGGGCGCGAGAGACGATCATCCCTGCTCCTCCGTCGCGGCCGCGGTCGTGAGGGCGGCCTCGAGATCGCGGAGGCCCTGCTCCGAGCCGATCTCGTGGAAGCGCGCCGCGACCGCGAAGGCCCGGAGGAGGCCGCGCGCCGCGAGGTCGCGCTGCACCACCTCGAAGCCGAGCGGCGCGCCGGCTGGCAGCGCCTCGACGACCTCGCGGCGGAGCGCGGTCGCGCCATAATCGATGTGGTCGAGCGCAGGA
Organism: Sorangium sp. So ce281; assembly: GCF_051527395.1. Lineage (NCBI taxonomy): Bacteria > Pseudomonadati > Myxococcota > Polyangiales > Polyangiaceae > Sorangium > Sorangium sp. So ce281. The sequence goes on along the minus strand of NZ_CP150322.1, from coordinate 4,955,827 downwards.
TCGGGCGGCGCGCCCGCGCGCCGCTTCTCGTAACGCACCACCAGGTCGCCCGAGACCGCGGCGTTCGACGCATCGAACCGACCCTCGTTCCGGTACACGGCCATCGTGCCGAGCGCGCCGGGGTGTGCGCAGAGGTCCCGGAGCGGGGCCAGGTAGTCGAAGGGGAGGTAGGAGTCGCCGTAGGTCATGAGGAACACAGGAGCCAGCTGGGGCAGCGCGCGGCGCAGCGCGCCGGCCGTGCCCAGGAGATCGGGGCCGTCGTCGGCATAATGGAGAGGCAGGCCCGCGAACCGGTCGCCCATCGCCCGTCGAACGGCGTCGCCGAGGTGACCCACGCAGACGACCACCTCACCAAAGCCCGCTGCGGCGAGCCGCTCGAGGAGCCACGCCCCGAACGGCCGCCCGGCCACGGGCAGCAGGAATTTCGGAGTGCGCTCCGTCCGGGGGTGCATCCGGGTGCCGAGTCCGCCGGCGAGGATCACGGCTTGAGGAGGTGAGGCGTCGGCGCGCACGGGGAGGACCTACCATAGACGACGGCCGCCTTCGGGGCGTCTCCAGCGCTCCCCGCAGGCGACTCGGAGAAAAACGTCGCCACAAACTGTACGGCCGTTCAGGCGGTGGCTACGGTGTGCGCCATGACCAACAAGGACCTCGCTCCGTATCTTCTCCGGACGCTGGTTGCCCTCCAGAGCGAGGGCAAGACGGTGACCCTCGACACCTTGACCACGGCCCTTCAGGTGCGTCGGACCGACGTTCGCCGGGCGATCACCGCCCTGCACCGCGAGGGGTATCTCGACGTCCTCCGCATGCGGCTGACGCTCCGCGGGCTCGCCCTCGGCGCGGCCTTTGCGGCGTCGCAGCTCCGCCCGTTGCGCCGCGCGTCGCTCCGCGCCGTCAAGGCTGCTTGAGCACACCCACAGGGCCGCCACCCTGGCGCGGCCGTGAGCGGCGAGTCGACCTCTACCCGAGCGCGAGGCCCATGCGCGCGGACGGAGGGTCCCGACATGATCTCTCGATGCGTTTCAGATCTTGCCAGCATTTCATTTGATAAAACGGCAAATTCACACCGGACGCGCGCGGCCCCAGCCAGGGATCCGGCGCCCGGTCGCGAGCGCCGACCGGCGCAGGAACACCTGGTTTCTCCGGCCTGCGCGGGCCACTGTGCGTGGAAGACGTTGACATTCCGAGGGATTCATGAGACGGCGGCTGCGTGATATCCGATGTCGAGATCGAGAATGAGATTCGTGCTTCCGTGGCCGAGTTCCTGGAGGGCATGAGAGCGCTGGTCCGTAAGGACGTTCTCCGGACCGCCGCGCGGTACCTGCAAGTCGACATCAGCGCTGGGCTATCGACCGGGCCGGCCGCGACTCCCGCCAAGCCGGTCCGGAAGGGCGAGCGCGCTCCGGCGCCGAGCCGCCCGGCCGCGCCTCCCCCCCGCAGCGCCCCGTCGCCCAAGAAGCCGAAGCGCGCTGCGCCGCGCAAGAAGGCCGCCGCGCCGCGGACGCGCGGAGGTGGCGCGCGTCCGGCCGTCGCTGCGCCGAAGTCGCGCGCCGCGCGCGCCCCGGCGCCCGCCGTCGCGGCCCCCCTGAAAGCCGCCGAACAGCCCGCTCCGGCGAGCCTGGTAAACCCCGCGAGCCTGTCGTCCGGGAGCTCCGGGGACGAGATCGCCGAGGCGCTGCTCGCTCATGTGGAGATCGAGCCTGGGCAAGGGATCGACGACCTTGCGTTGGCGATGGGGACCCCTGCGGCGGAGCTCCAGGAGCCGCTCAAGAAGCTCCTTGCGGAGAACAAGATCACCGAGGAGCTGCGTCAAGGCCAGGCCTCGTACTACCCGGCCTGAGCGACCTCGGTGGGCCGGTCAGCCAGGCATGAGCGTTGCTTGGAGCCGGCCGAGCATTGGTTGGCGCCGGCCGCCGTCCGTCCGGTCAGAGCGGGCACGGGCCGGGCGACGCCCTGCGTGATGCGGGCGATGGACCGAGCGGGCCCTGCTGGCGCTGCCCTTCAGGAACTCGGCGGTTTCGGCCTCACGGCTGGCGAACCCGGCGATGCCATCGCCGCGGACTCGACGCGGACCCGGGGCCCCGGTACCCTGCCGGTCCAGGCGCTTTCCGGATGACTCCCGCGCACGAACAGATTCTCAACGTCCTGCTCGGCTATCTCTCGGCGATGAACGCAGAGGGAGTCCTGCTCCGGGCCATGCGGGAGGCGGAGATCCAGCCCGAGGCGTTCTCGCTCGACGACCTCCCCGACATCCTTCCGAGCATCGAGCGCCGAGCCCGCCTCTATGTGGATCCGATGCGGCTCGGTCGGCTCAGGTCGGAAATTTCGGCGATTGGCGGCGATCGACCTTCGCGGCGCTCGAAGGTCATGGCCATCCACGTGGAGGCCGACATCAGCGAGGCGCGCTTGAGCGCGAAGGCCGTTTGCGATGCGGCCGGCGCAAAGAGCTTCACGTCGCACAAGGTCGCGACCATCGTCAGCGAGCTCGCGCGAAACATCGTCCATTATACCCCTGGCGGGACGATCGAGCTCGCGGTGCAGCGCGACAGCCCGGTCCGCTTCCTCATCGTCGCCGTGGACGAGGGCGCAGGCATCCAGAACCTGCAGGAGATCCTCGCCGGGCGCTACAAGAGCAAGACCGGTATGGGGCGCGGCATCATCGGGGTCAAGCGGCTGGCCGATCGCTTTCATATCGACTCGGGGCCGAAGGGCACGCGGGTGGAGATCGAGGTCCACCTGTGAAGCTCTCCGTGGAGTACTCGATCCTCCCCAAGGACGGAGAGCTCGTGAGCGGCGACGCCGCGTTCGTGCGGGCAGGGGAAGACGGCGTCGTCTTCGCGGTCATCGACGCCCTCGGCCACGGGGAGCACGCGGCGGCCGCGGCGAACGTCGCGCTCAAGGTGCTCGCCGACGCGCCGAGCGGCGAGGACGTCCGCGCCCTCGTCGATCGCCTCCACGTGCGGCTCCGCGGCACCCGCGGCGCCGCCGGCATGATCTGTCGCTTCCGGGAGGGGCGGCTCCAGGGCTGCGGCATCGGCAACGTCGAGCTGATGTCGCACGGCACGCGCGTGCAGTGGCTCCAGAGCCCGGGCATCCTCGGCGCATCGCTCAGCAAGGTCCGGATCTTCGATGCGCAGCTCGCGCGGGGCGACCGGCTCGTCGTGTTCACCGACGGGGTCTCCCCTCGCTTCGATCTATCGCTGTTTCGTGGAATGAAGGCCGCGGATGCCTGCCGCGCCCTCATGAGCCGACACCGGCGCTCGCACGATGACTCAACGGTCTTGATCGCCGACATCGAACCTTAGGATGACCATGGAGCTCAAGCGCCTTCCCATCATCAACCTGTGGGACCGGATCCTGGTGCCCATCCAGGGGGACGTGACCGATGACCTCGCGGAGCAGCTGAACACCGAGGTGCTTCGGGCCATCCACGAGAGCGGCGCGAAGGGGCTGGTCATCGATCTCACGGCCGTCTGGATCATGGATAGCCACCTGTGCGCGGTGCTCTCGAACCTGGCCTCCGCCGCGCGGCTCATGGGCACACCGACCATCCTGTCCGGGCTGAGCCCCGAGATAGCGATGACGCTCCAGGCCATGGGGGTCGAGCTCGAGGCCGTGAAGACGGCGCTGACGCTCGAGCAGGCGCTCACGATGCTCGGGCTCGAGGTGCGCCGGGCCGAGGCGCGCGACGAGGACGACGACGACGAGGACGACGACGACCTGTTCGACGACGAGGACGACGAGGACGAGGACGACGACGGGTGGGAGGCGGACGACCGCGGCGACTCCCGCCGAGCGCCGACGAACGGGCGGTCCGCTCGGCCCGCGACGAGCGTCGATCGGCGGCAGAGCGCGAAGAGCCGGCTCAGGCGCCGCTGAGGCCGCGCGTGCGCGTCCACGACGATCGCGACGACGTCGACACGCCGAACACGCCCTCCTGACGGCGGGGTGACGGTGATTGTCCGGGTGGGCAACGCCGTGGGTCCCTGGTATGCCTCACGACCGCTCTCCGGGCGATCACCATGGACAAGCTGGATTGCCTCGCCGCCCCGCCGCCCAAACAGCGGGGGATTTTCTGCAACCGGACGCTGAATCTCCGTTCGATCAAGGCGATCGGATACGACATGGATTACACGCTGATCCACTACCGGGTGGAGGCGTGGGAGCGTCGGGCCTATGAGCACCTCCGGCATCTTCTGGAGAGCGAGGGCTGGCCGGTCGGGGACCTGACGTTCGAGCCGGACCTCGTGATCCGAGGGCTCATCCTGGACACCGAGCTCGGCAACCTGCTCAAGGTGAATCGGTTCGGCTACGTGAAGCGGGCCTTCCATGGGACGAAGCCGATCGACTTCGAGACCCAGCGCGCGACCTACGCGCGGACGATCGTCGACCTCGCGGACGGGCGCTACGTCTTCCTGAACACGCTCTTCTCTCTGTCGGAGGGGTGCATGTACGCGAAGCTGGTCGATCTGCTCGATCAGCGCCGGCTGCCCGAGGTGCTCGGCTACAGCGACCTCTATCGCCGCGTGAAGGATCGCCTCGACGCGACGCACATGGAGGGGCAGCTGAAGGCCGAGATCATCGGGGATCCGGACCGGTTCGTGCCGCTCGATCCGGAGATCCCGCTCACGCTGCTCGACCAGCGGGAGGCGGGCAAGAAGCTCGTCCTGATCACGAACTCGGAGTGGGTCTACACGCGCGCGATGATGAGCTACGCGTTCGACCGCTTCCTGCCGGGCGGCATGACGTGGCGTGATCTGTTCGACGTGGTCATCGTCTCCGCGCGGAAGCCGGAGTTCTTCTCGAGCCGCAGCCCGCTCTTCGAGGTGGTCACGGAGGACGGCCTCCTGCGTCCGGCCGGCCGGTTGCGCGTGGGCGGGCACTACCTGGGCGGCAACGCGGGGCTCGTCGAGCACCACCTGGGGCTGTCCGGCGACGAGATCCTCTACATCGGCGATCACATCTATGGGGATGTGCATGTGTCGAAGAGCGCCTTGCGGTGGCGGACGGCGCTCATCATCCGGGAGCTCGAGGACGAGATCCTCGCGATCGAGGAGGCGCGCGGGGCCGAGGCGCGCCTCGATCTCTGGATGCGGGAGAAGGAGGACGCGGAGCGCGTCTATGCCAGGCTGCGCCTGGAGCTCCAGCGGATGCGCGCCGGCTACGGGCCGGTCGCCGGGGCGACGGAGGGCGAGATCCAGGCGAAGATGAACGAGCTCAAGGCGAGCCTGGCGGCGCTCGACGCGCGGATCGCGCCGCTCGCGAAGGCGTCGGCCGAGACGTTGAACCCGAGGTGGGGGCTGCTCCTCCGCACGGGCAACGACAAGAGCCACCTGGCCCGGCAGATCGAGCGCTCGGCGGACATCTACACGTCCCGCGTCTCCAACTTTCTCCTGGCGACGCCTCACGTGCTGCTCCGCTCGCACCGCGGGAGCCTGCCGCACGATCCCATGGGCGCGCCGCCGGGCGCCGAGCCGCAGAACGGCGAGCCCGCTCCGGTCGACGACGCGACGCCCGTGGGCATGTAGGCGGCGCCGCCGCCGGCCTGCCGCGCCTCAGGCTGCCGCGCCTCAGGCCGCGAGCCGCTGCGCGGCGCTGTCGAGGATGTCGAGGCACCCCGACAGGCTGTCGCAGAAGAGCAGCTCGCGCCGGAGGGCCGACGCGCCGGGGAGGCCGCGGAGATAGCCGGTCAGGTGGCGCCGGGTCACGCGCACGCCGTGCGGCTCGCCGCGCGCCTCGGTGTTCGCGATGAGGTGCGCGCGGCACAGGGCGAGCCGCTCCTCGGCCGTCGGCGGCGGGAGGTGCACGCCATCGTCGAGGAGGGCCCGGGCCTCGCGGAAGATCCAGGGGTGGTCGATGGCGGCGCGGCCGACCATCACGCCGGCGCAGCCCGTCTCGCGGAGGGCGCGGGCCGCGTCGTCAGCGGTCTTGATGTCGCCGTTCACCACGACAGGGATGGACACGGCCTCGCGCGCCCGGGCGGCCCAGCCCCAGTCGGCCGCGCCGCTGTGCCCCATCTGGGCCGTGCGGCAGTGGATCGTGAGCGCGGCGACGCCGGCGTCCTCGAGGCGGCGCGCGAGGTCGACGATCGGCATATGGGACTCCGGCCCCCAGCCGATGCGCGTCTTCACGGTGACCGGGAGCGCGACCGAGCGCGTCACGAGCCGGGCCATCGCCACCATCGCCTCCGGATCGCGGAGCCAGCCCGCGCCCGCGCCTCGTCCGGCGATCTTCGGCACCCAGCAGCCGCAGTTGATGTCCAGGAACGCCGGTCCGGCCTGCTCGGCGACGCACGCGGCCTCGGCGAGGCGCTCCGGGTTGGCGCCGTAGATCTGGATCGCCGTCGGCTGATCGCCGTCGGCCAGGGCGAGCTTGCGCCGCGCGGTCTTGCACCCGCGCAGCAGCCCCTCGACGTTGACGAACTCCGTCACGCACAGCTCGGCGCCGAGCTCCCGGCCGATGCGGCGGAACACGGCGTCCGTCACGTCCTCCATGGGCGCGAGGACGACGGGGCGGCTTGCGAACAGCCGGCGAAAGCTTTCGGGCGAGAGCGGCACAGTGGCGAGCTTTCAAGCATGGATCCGGCCGGTTGACCAGGGCGACCGCCGCGGCCCGAGGCGTGAGGGCCCGCTGAGCTCGAGCCCGCGGCGCCGAGGCGCGAGCGGCGCCTGGCGCCTGACCGGCGCCTGACCGGCGCCGCGGCCAAGGCGACGAGCGAGACCCGAGCCCCCTGCCGCCCCGGTCACCTCGCCGCGCCTCGGCGTCCCGCCACGCCGCTCCCCCGAGGCGCTGACAGGATTCATGACCTCACGGGCATATGTGTGCACGGCGGACGAACACGGCATGTGGGGTGGCGAACGGTCATGTTGGTACGACATCCGGGGTGGGAGACGGCGGGCAGCGCAGCCCGGCATCGTGGCCGAGGAAACCTGCCGCACGAGAAGCCAACAACGCTCGCTTGACGTTCGGCGTGGCTCTGGCGACCCTCGAGATTGCCATGAAGCGTGCGCTGCTCCGAGAGGCTCTCCGCGCTGAGCGCTCGGCCGCGGCGCGCACGCTCAGAGAGCGCGAGACTCGCCCGCTCGGCACGCGGCGCAGCGCTCCGGGCGTCCACGACGCGGAGAGCGTCCGTCGCGCGGTCCGCCGCGCTTTCCGCGTCGCGCTCTGGATATGGCCGGCGTTCACGCTTGTCGACGTGTTCATGGCGACCGTGCTGTACCCCGCGGCGCCGGTGTGGCGCTGCATCGTCCTGCGCGTCGTCGAGCAGGCGCTCTCCCTCGCCGTGTACCGGCTCTCGGGGCGCCCGACGCTCTCGGGGCGCGTCGTGCTCCTCGGGTACGAGGCCGCGTTCCTCACCGCCGCGATCTTCATCTCGCTGATGGCGCTCGATTTCGGCGGCCTGACGAGCGCGTACATGCACGGGCTCTCCATCGTCGTGCTGCTCCGCACGGCGCTCGTGCCCGCGCCGTTCAGCAAGGCCCTCCTCGCCTCCGCGCCGATGTTCCTCGCCTTCCCGGCGACGATGGGCATCGCCGCGATCTTCTCCCCGTCCATCCAGGCGGCGTGGCTCGATCCGACGACGCTGCTCACGGCCGCGAGCCATTACATCTTCGTCCCTGCCTCGGGGGTGATCGGGGCGCTGTCGAGCCACGTCGTGTGGGCCGCGCAGCAGCAGGTCTATCAGGCGCGCAAGCTGGGCCGGTACCGGCTCGAGGCGCCGATCGGCAAAGGGGGGATGAGCGAGGTCTGGCTCGCGTGGGACGAGACGCTCCACCGCGACGTCGCCCTCAAGCTCCTCCGGACGCGGGACGCGCCGGACCCGGCGGTGCCGAAGCGCTTCGAGCAAGAGGCGCACGCGGCGAGCAAGCTCAGCGATCCGCACACCATCCGGATCTTCGACTTCGGAGCGAGCGACGACGGCATCTACTACATCGCCATGGAGCACCTGCGCGGGGCCGATCTCGCCGCGATCGTGCGCAGCTACGGCCCCATGCCCGTGGCGCGCGCCCTGCGCTTCGCCCTGCAGGCCTGCCGCTCGCTCATCGAGGCGCACGAGGCCGGGATCATCCACCGGGACATCAAGCCGCAGAACCTCTTCGTCACCCGCGTTGGCGACGATCACGACTTCCTCAAGCTGCTCGACTTCGGCGTCGCGCGGATGGTCGAGGGCGGTCGCGACGCCGAGCTCACGAACAGCGGCATGCTCTGCGGGACGCCCGCCTACATGGCACCGGAGGTGTGTCGTGGCGATCGGGCGGATGCGCGCAGCGACATCTACTCGCTCGGGGGCACGCTCTACTTCCTGCTCACCGGGGAGCTGCCGTTCGAGGGCTCGTCGTCGGGGCAGCTCTTCGTCGCCCACATGACGAAGGCGCCTTTCGCGCCGTCGGTGCGGCGCGGCCAGACCGTCCCTCGCGCGGTCGACCGCCTCGTCCTGCGGTGCCTCGCCAAGGACCCGCGCCACCGTTTCCAGAGCGCGCGGGCGCTGTTCGATGCGCTCCTCCCGCTGCTCGACGAGTCCGCCTGGACCGCGGCCGACGCGGAGCGCTTCTGGGTGACCGAGCGCGCGGAGAAGCTCGGCCGCCCGGAAGCGCCGCCCGAGCGCCCCACCGCGGCGCGCGGGGGCTCGACGCGGACGGCCTCCGCTCGATAGAGCCAGCGCACCGTCGCGCCGCGCCGCGCGGCCTCCTGTCTCACCTGCATGGGGGTCACGCGGCGGTGTTACATGAGGATTCGCTTCCTCGTAAGCCGCGTCCCGAGCCTCGTCGAGGCCGACGCCTGAGCCCGGGTACCCAGGGACCGCTCGCAGACCCGTGCGGGCGATCCGGGGGCACCGCGGTGGCGGTCGAGGCCCCTCCGCGGCCGCGTGAGGGAGCCTCGACCGTCAGCGGGCCCGTCGCTTCATCGTCCGCTCATGACCCCTTGCCGGCGTCCTGCCGTGGCGAGGACCGAGCCGCGGCGGCGCCGCACCCAGGGCGCGGAGCGGGCGTCAGCAGGGCCTTCTCGAGCGAACCGTGCTGGCGCGGCGTCCTACCAGCCGCAGCCGCCGCCCCAGCCGCCCCAGCCGCAGCCGCCGCCCCAGCCGCCCCAGGGCCGGAAGCCCCAGCCGCCGCCCCAGCCCCAGGGCCGGAAGCCCCAGCCGCCGCCCCAGCCCCAGGGCCGGAAGCCCCAGCCGCCGCCCCAGCCCCAGGGCCGGAAGCCCCAGCCGCCGCCCCACCAGCGCGCCGCATCGGGCTTCTCGCCGACGCCCTCCTCGCCAGTCGGGATCGCCGAGCTGGGGTCCGCGGCGCCGACATCGGGCGCGCCGGGGGCCGGCGCGCTTGCGCTTGCTGCGCTGGGGTCCGTGGCTCTCTCGTCCATCGCCGGATTCGCGCTCGACTCCTGATCAGCGGAGTCCGCCTCTTCGGCCTGGAACGCCTGCTTCGCCTCGTCGGTCTCACTCATCACATCGTCGGTGGGCGCGTCCGACGTCGTCGCCTCGGCCATGCAACCGGCCGCGGAGAGGGCCGTCGAGAGGGCGATGAGCGATGCGAACTTCGTCAATTGGCTCATGTTCCCGTTCTCCTGTGAACATCAATCCATGTCGAATGGAGTCATCGCCCGTCATGGCGACGAGCTCTGACACGCGGGGACCTGAGATCCCCCGCCGCACGATCATGTGTGGTGTTCGGGAGGTGATGTCGATTGCCGCAGAAAGGACACATGAGACACCATGGACGCTTTCTGCGAGGCCGTGCGCGCCGCGAGGGAAGCGTCACGCGCTCCTTCCGGGAGGGAGCGAGCCGCGGCCGCCCGGGAGAGCGCAAGCCGCGGCTGCGCGGCGCTCGCCGGCCTCCCACGTGCTCCAGCGGCTGCGCGCGCTCTCCGCAGATCCAGGGCGCTGGACTGCGATGCTGGCGAGGACCGGGCGCGGGAAGGCCTGTCCTTATGAGGCTTCGGCCGTGGTGCCTAGAGCGACAAACGGGTTGAAACCCCAGAAAAGAGCAGGAATTTGAGCCGCCAAGCGCGTCAAGGACGCCAAGATTGTGTTTTGTTCTCGGCGCGTTGGCGGCTCGTCTCTCGCTCGATCAACGTGATCGGCGTCCTGGAATGCAAACAGCTCGATCAACGGAGATGAACCGGATGGCGCGGAGCACCCAGGCGTCGGCCGCGAGCGACCGTCGCGCGGCGAAGGATGCTCCATGAAGGCTCGCGCGACCGTGTCGTTCGCCAGGATCTCCAGCGTGAAGGGTGCTGGAGGAGATCCGCGCGACTGCGTCTCCGGAGCACATGCTCCCGCGGTTCACACAGGAGTTCGTCAGGGCCACCATCGGACCCGTCCGCGACACATGCTGTCCCGTCCGGGTCGATGGCCGGGGGCGAAGCGCGATGGATTCGCGCGAGGAAAGCGGTGGACTGGATAGCCTGGGAGCAACGCGTAGGAGCGGCCCGCGAAGGGGCCTTGTGTCGACGCGTCGATGGTTGTGCAGGGAAGGGGGCGAGAAGAGCGCGATCGTGACGTCGATTGCGCGCGGCGAGCCCCGGTGAGGGGCTCGCCCGAGGCCGCCTGGAGGGAGCGCTCAGCCCGCGAGCTTCGCGCGGACCGCCTCGCCCATCCCCTGGGTCGACAGCTTGCCGCCGAGGTCCGCCGTCCGTGCGCCGCCGGCGATGGCCTGCGCCACCGCGCGCTCGAGCACGGCCGCCTCCTTGTCGAGCCGCAGCGAGTGCCGGAGCAGCATCGCGGCGCTCAGGATCGTCCCGATCGGGTTGGCGAGCCCCTTGCCGGCGATGTCGGGCGCCGAGCCATGGATCGGCTCGTAGACCCCGCGCGTCCCATCGCCCAGCGACGCGCTCGGGCAGAGCCCCAGCGAGCCGGCGAGCACGGCGGCCTCGTCGGTCAGGATGTCGCCGAACATGTTCTCGGTGACGATGACGTCGAACGCCGCGGCCGAGGTGATGAGCCGCATCGCGCACGAGTCGACGAGCTGGTGCTCGATGCGGATCTCCGGGTGGCGGGCGGCGACCTCGGTCGCCACCGTGCGCCAGAGCCGCGACGACTCGAGGACGTTCGCCTTGTCGACGGACGTGACGAGGCGCCTGCGCGACGACGCGAGGCGGAACGCGAGCTCGACGACGCGCTGGATCTCCTCGTCCGTGTACTCGAGCGTGTCGACCGCGCGCCGGCGCCCGTTCACCTCCTCGCGGAGGCGCGGCTTGCCGAAGTAGAGCCCGCCCGTCAGCTCACGGACGACCAGGATGTCGACGTCCGCGAGCCGCTCCGCCTTGAGGGGAGAGGCCTGGATGAGCTCCGGGAACAGGCGGATCGGCCGCAGGTTGGCGTACAGGCCGAGCCCCTGGCGCAGCGCGAGCAGCCCCTGCTCGGGGCGGACGCTCGCGCTCGGGTTGTCCCACTTGGGGCCGCCGACGGCGCCGAGCAGGACGGCATCCGCCGCGCGGCACGCGTCGAGCGTCTCCTGCGTCAGCGCCGTGCCGGTCGCGTCGATGGCGCAACCGCCGATGAGGTGCTCCGAGTAGCTGAAGCTGTGGCCGAACTGGGCGGCGACAGCGTCGAGGGTGGCGCGGGTTTCGGCGACCACTTCGACGCCGATGCCGTCGCCGGGCAAAAGAACGATATTGGCCTTCATGCGACCTCGCTGGCAGGCAACGTGGATGTGTACTGCTGGGGCTCTCTCGCTGCGAGCGTGAGCCCATACTCGATCCCGTCCGCGAGCGCATGCCAGGACGCATCGATGATGTTCGTCGACGCGCCGACGGTGCTCCACTGGCGATGCGCGTCGCGGCTGTTGATGAGCACGCGCGTCGTCGCCGAGGTGCCGTCGCGCCCGTCGAGGATACGGACCTTGTAGTCGACGAGCTGGATGTCACGCACGGCCGGGAACACGGGCGCGAGCGCCTTGCGGAGCGCGCCGTCGAGCGCGTTGACGGGGCCGGACCCCTCGGCCGCCGTGATCACCACCTCGTCGTCGACCGCGATCTTGATCATCGCCTCGGCGAAGGTGCCGACGCCCTCGCGCTGGCCCGCGATGACCTTGAAGTCGAGCAGCCGGAACGGCGGCTTGTAGCCCGGCGAGCTCCGGCGGAGCAGCAGCGCGACGGACGCCTCGGCCGCCTCGAACGACGAGCCTCGCGCCTCACGCTCCTTGATCTGCTCCAGCACCTCGACCTCGGCGCCCGTCGGCACCTCGAGCCCGAACTCCTCGGCCTTGCTGAGGAGGTTGCCGCGGCCCGACAGCTCGCTGACCACGGTCCGCATCGCGTTGCCGACGAGCGCGGGATCGATGTGCTGGTAGGACGCAGGCTCGCGCCGCATCGCCGCGACGTGCACGCCGCCCTTGTGCGCGAAGGCGCTCCGCCCGACGTAGGCCATGTGATCGTCGGGGGAGAGGTTCGCCACGTCGGCGACGTAGTGCGAGAGCTCGGTGAGCCCGCTGAGCGCCCCGTCCGGGAGCGCCCGGAGGTCGAGCTTCAGCTCCAGGTTCGGGATGATCGCGCAGAGGTTCGCGTTCCCGCAGCGCTCGCCGTAGCCGTTGATGGTGCCCTGGACGTGGCGGGCGCCCCCGCGCACGGCGGCGATCGAGTTGGCGACCGCGCACTCGCCGTCGTTGTGGGCGTGGATGCCGAGCGGGTGGCCCAGCGCCGCCTTCATCTCGGCCACCACCGCCTCGATCTGCCAGGGCATCGAGCCGCCGTTCGTGTCGCAGAGCGTGACCACCTCCGCCCCGCCGCGCACGGCGGCGCGCAGCGTCTCGGTCGCGTACGACCGGTCGAGCGCGAACCCGTCGAAGAAGTGCTCGGCGTCGTAGATCACGCGGCGGCCGTTCGCGCGCAGGAAGGCGATGGTCTCCTCGATCATCCGGAGGTTCTCGTCGAGCGTCGTGCGCAGCACCGCCGTCACGTGCTGGACCGAGCTCTTGCCGAAGATCGTGCAGACGCTCGTCCCGGCGGCGAGGAGCGCGCGCAGCCCGGGGTCGTCCTCCGGGGCCAGCGAGGCCCGTCGCGTCGAGCCGAACGCGGCGATCTTCGCGTGCTTCCACTCGATGTCCTTCGCCCGCTCGAAGAACTGCGCGTCCTTCGGGTTCGAGCCAGGCCACCCGCCCTCGATGAAGGTCAGGCCGAACGCGTCGAGGTGGCGCGCGATGTGCAGCTTGTCCTCGCACGCGAGCGAGATGCCCTCGCGCTGGGTGCCGTCCCGTAGCGTTGTGTCGTAGACGTCGACGCGGTCCGAGGGGCGGGCGCCCTGCTCCGCGCCGTTATGAGGCGGATTCATAAGGTTCGACTTCCTTGGTGCAGCGAGATCGGGTCGCCGAGCTCGTCGCCCCCCTGGGGGGCCTCCTGCGCTCGGCGCACGGCCCTACCTCGCGGTATCGACGGCGGCGCCGTGGCCGCTCTGGTTGCTCTCTGACGCCGCCGCGTCGTCCTTGGGCTCGACGCCGTAGGTCGCGAGGAGCCGGTTCAGGGCGGTGAGGTACGCCTTCGCGCTGGCCACCAGGATGTCGGTGTCAGCGCCGTGGCCGTGGAAGACCCGCGCCGCGGCGTCGTGCTGCGGGTGCCGCTTGCTCGACGTCGCGTCCGCCCGGACGCGGACGCTCACCTCGCCGAGCGCGTCGATGCCCTCGGTCACCGCGTGCACCGAGAACTCGAGGAGGCTGCTCGGCACGCGGACGATCTCGTCGATCGCCCGGTAAGCGGCGTCCACCGGCCCGGTGCCGATCGCGGCGCGGACGTGCAACGCCCCGTCCGGCCCGCGGAGGCGGACGGTGGCGGTGGGCATGCCCGTGGTCCCGCAGGCGACCTGGAGCGCGTCGAGCGTGTAGAGATCGTCGGCCTGCGCCCGCGTGGTCGAGACGATCGCCTCGATGTCGGGATCGGTGACGTGCTTCTTCTTGTCGGCGAGCGCCTTGAAGCTGGCGAACGCGGCCGCGAGCTGGGCCTCGTCGAGGTGGTAGCCGAGCTCCTCCAGCCGGTTGCGGAGCGCGTGCCTGCCCGAGTGCTTGCCGAGGACGAGCCGGGTCTGCGTCACCCCGACCATCTCCGGCCGCATGATCTCGTACGTCTCCTGGTGCTTCAGCATCCCGTCCTGGTGGATGCCGGACTCGTGCGCGAAGGCGTTGGCGCCGACGATCGCCTTGTTCGGCTGGACGTTGAAGCCCGTGGCCGCGCTGACGAGGCGGCTCACGGTGGCGATCTGGGTCGTGTCGATCCCGGTGCGCAGCCCGAAGACGGCCCGGCGCGTGGCGAGCGCCATGACGATCTCCTCGAGCGCGGTGTTGCCGGCGCGCTCGCCGATGCCGTTGATGGTCACCTCGGCCTGGCGCGCGCCCGCGCGGATGCCCTCCAGCGCGTTGGCCGTCGCGAGCCCGAGGTCGTTGTGGCAGTGGACCGAGACGATGGCGCGGTCGATCCCCGGCACGTTCTGGCGGATCCCGGCGATGAGCGCGCCGAACTCGCTCGGGATGGTGTAGCCGACGGTGTCCGGGATGTTGAGCGTGGTGGCCCCGGCGGCGATCGCGGCCTCGAGCACCTGGTAGAGGAACTCCGGCTCGCTCCGGCCGGCGTCCTCGGGGCTGAACTCCACATCGGCGCACAGGTCGCGCGCGTACGCGACCATGGCCCGCACGCGGTCGAGCACCTCCGCCCGGGTCATCCGGAGCTTGTGCTTGAGGTGGATGTCGCTCGTGGCGAGGAAGGTGTGGATCCGGGGGTGCGCGGCCCGGGCGACGCCCTCCCACGCCTTGTCGATGTCGACCTTGGTGGCGCGGGCGAGGGCGCAGATGATCGGCGGGGTCGCGGCGGGGCGGCCGGGGACCGCGGCCGCGCCCACGCGCTCGGCGATCGTCTGGACGGCGAGCAGATCGTCGGGGGAAGCGGCGGGGAAGCCCGTCTCGATGACGTCGACGCCGAGCTTCGCCAGCGCGAGCGCGATCTCGAGCTTCTCCGACGATGTCATCGTCGCGCCCGGCGACTGCTCGCCGTCGCGCAGCGTCGTGTCGAAGATGCGGACGTAATCGGACGGGGGCATCGCTTGATTCGCAATCATCTCAGGCATGGTGTTCTCCGCCGCCTCCCACGAGTGGAGAGGCTCAGTCGCCGGGCTTGATGGTGACGGGATCGATGAACGGCATCATCTTGCGCAGGTTGGCGCCCACGATCTCGAGCCGCTGCTCCCGCTCCTTCGCCCGCGTCGCCTCGAACTTCGGCCGGCCCGCCTCGTTCTCCGCGATCCACTTGCGCGCGAACTCGCCGCTCTGGATCTCGGCGAGGATGCGCTTCATCTCCTCGCGCGTCTTGTCGGTGATGACCCGCGGGCCCGACACGTAGTCGCCGTGCTCGGCGGTGTCGCTGATCGAGTACCGCATGTAGTTGAGGCCGCCGCGGTACATGAGGTCGACGATGAGCTTGAGCTCGTGCAGACACTCGAAGTACGCGATCTCCGGCTGGTAGCCGGCGTTGACGAGCGTCTCGAAGCCGGCCTTCACGAGCTCGCTCGCGCCGCCGCAGAGCACCGCCTGCTCGCCGAAGAGGTCGGTCTCGGTCTCCTCCGCGAACGTCGTGAGGAGCACCCCGGCGCGCGTGGCGCCGATGCCCTTCGCGTAGGCGAGCGCCTGGGCCTCCGCCTTGCCGCTCGCGTCCTGGTGGACGGCGAGGAGGGCCGGGACGCCGCCGCCGGCCTCGAACGTCTCGCGCACCCGGTGGCCGGGGCCCTTCGGGGCGATCATCGACACGTCGACCGACGGGGGGGGCGTGATCGTGTTGAAGCGGATGTTGAACCCGTGCGCGAACATGAGCGTCTTGCCCGGGCCGAGGTGCGGCGCGATCTGCTCGTTGTAGATGCGCGCCTGCGACGTGTCGGGGGCGAGGATCATGATGACGTCGGCGGCCTTCGCGGCCTCGGACACCGTGGCCACCTGCAGCCCCGCGGCCTGCGCCTTGGGCCGGCTCTTGCTGCCCTCGGGCAGGGCGACGATCACCGTGACGCCGCTGTCGCGCAGGTTCAGCGCGTGCGCGTGCCCCTGGGAGCCATAGCCCACGATCGCGACCTTCTTGCTCTGGATGAGCGAAAGATCCGCGTCGTTATCGTAAAAAATCTTAGCCATCTCTCTCTCCTTGCAACCGGGACCCGCACCTCGCGGGCTCCCGTCCTTCACGTCCTTCACGTGTCGCGCGCGCTCTTTACACCGTCGCTACACCGCCGTCATACCGTCAGGAGGCGCCGTTCTCGGCTGTGCGCACGGGGATCGAGTCGAACCTGGCCTCGGCCTCCTCGGCGCCGCGGGTCATCACGATCATCCCTGTCCGCACCATCTCGATGATCCCGAACGGACGGAGCACATCGAGCAGGCCCTCGATCTTGTCGCCGGTCCCGGTGATCTCGATGGTCAGCGCCTCGGGGGCGACATCGACGGTGCGCGCGCGGAACACCTCGCAGAGCTGGAGCACCTGCGCCCGGCTCGTCGCGTCCGCCTTCACCTTGATGAGCGCGAGGTCGCGCGCGACGGAGGCGGTGTGGGTGACGTCCCGGACCCAGAGGGTGTTGACCAGCTTGTAGAGGTTCGCCTCCAGGCGCCGCGCCCCGTCCTCGTCCGCCTCGAGGACCAGGGTCAGGCGCGAGATCCCGGCGATGTGGGTGCGCCCGACGCTCAGCGACTCGATGTTGTAGGCGCGCCGCCGGAAGAGGGACGCGACGCGGTTGAGCACGCCGGGGCGGTCTTCGACGTAGGCGATGAACGTGCGCAGGATGGGTCGATCCATGGATGCCTCTTGAAAGTCCCTCTTGTCTGTGGTGCGCCCGGCTCCGGCCGCGGCGCGCTCGGGCGCGCCCCGCCCGTCCGACGGGCGCACGCTCACGCTGGAGCGCGCGCCCGGGGCGCGTGGGTCTGCTGGCGCGTTCACGGGTCCTCCCCGGTCTCCACGATGGGGCTCGGGCGCCGGATCATGTCGTTCAGGTCGGCGCCGGCGGGGACCATCGGATAGACGCTATCCTCCTGCTCCACGCGGAAGTCGACGACCACGGTGCCCGGCGTGGCGCGGGCGCGCTCCACGGCCCCGGCGATCTCCTCGCGCTTCGTGACGCGGATGCCGGTCAGCCCGTGGGCCTCGGCGAGCTTCACGAAATCCGGGCTGCGCATCGGGGTCGCCGAGTAGCGCCGGTTGTAGAAGAACTCCTGCCACTGCCGCACCATGCCGAGGTAGCCGTTGTTGATGACGGCCACGTGGACCTTGAGCCCCTCCTGCGCGCAGGTCGAGAGCTCGCACGCGGTCATCTGGAAGCCGCCGTCGCCCACGACCACCCAGATCTCGTCCTCCGGCTTCGCGAAGCGCGCGCCGATCGCCGCCGGCAGGGAGAAGCCCATCGTCCCGAGCCCGCCGGAGGTGATGAGCTTCCGCGGGTAATCGTGCTTGTAGTACTGCGCTTCCCACATCTGGTGCTGGCCGACGTCGGTTACCACAAGCGCCTTGCCGTCGGTGAGCCGCCAGAGGTCGTGCAACACGTGCGCGGCGTACAATTTTTCGTTGTACGGCAATTGTTGAATGTCACGGACCGCCGAGTCGCCCTTCAGCAGGGTGATGCGGTCGACCCACGGGCCGCGGTCGCGCTGCTTGCACCCGGGGATGAGCGACAGCAGCGTGTCCCGGACGTCGCCGATGAGGCCGACATCGACCTTGACATTCTTGTTGATCTCGGACCGGTCGATCTCGACGTGGATCTTCTTCGCCTTGACGGCGTAGGTCTTGAGGTTGCCGGTCACGCGGTCGTCGAAGCGCATCCCGAGCGCGATGAGGAGGTCGGCCTCCTGGATGGCGTTGTTCACCCACGCCTCGCCGTGCATCCCCATCATGCCGAGGCTGAGGGGGTGCTTCGCCGGGAAGCCGCCGAGGCCGAGCAGCGTGGAGGCGACGGGGATCCCCGTCTTCTCCACGAAGGCGAGGAGCTCGCGCGTCGCCTCGGCCCTGACGATGCCCTGACCGGCCAGGATGAGCGGCCGCTCGGCCTCGTCGATGAGGTCGATCGCCTTCTCGATGTCCGTCTGGACGGCGTGCTGCGAGGGGCGGTAGCCGGGCAAGCGGACCTCGCCCTTCGGCGGCTCGAAATCGATCGACGCCTGCTGGGCGTCCTTGGTGATGTCCACGAGCACGGGGCCCGGGCGGCCCGAGCGCGCGATGTAGAACGCCTCGCGGAGGGCGGGGGCGATGTCCTCCACGTCGGTCACGAGGTAGTTGTGCTTGGTGATGGGCAGGGTGACGCCCGTGATGTCCGTCTCCTGGAACGCGTCGGTCCCGAGCAGCTTGGAGGACACCTGCCCGGTGATACAGACGATCGGCGAGGAGTCGAGCATCGCCGTCGCGATCCCGGTGACGAGGTTCGTCGCGCCCGGCCCCGAGGTGGCGACGCACACGCCGACCTTGCCCGAGGCGCGGGCGTACCCGTCCGCCATGTGCGCCGCGCCCTGCTCGTGCCGGACGAGCACATGGCGGATCGGGTAACCGAGGATCGTGTCGTAGGCGGGCATGATCGCGCCGCCCGGATAACCAAAGACCACGTCCACGCCTTCGCGGACGAGGACTTCCCAGATAATCTGTGCACCGGTTCGTTTCATAATTCCCGACTCCATCGAGTCACGCGGGTGAAGGTGGGGCCCGTGGGGGCGCCTTGGCCGCGGGGTTCCGCCGTTTCTCAGAGGCTCAGCAAACTAGGCGATCGCGCGCTGCAGATCCTCCCGAGGGCCGCCGCCGCTGCTCTCCTCGCGGCGGATCGCGTCGAGCACCCTGCGCGCGTCGTCGAGCGACACGACGCGCGAGCTGCCCGGCGCGCCCGCCGGCTTGGCGCGCAGATCAGCGCGCTGGTCCACGCTGGAGCGCGCGGAGGGCGGGTCGGCATGGAACTCGAACGATGCCTCCGCGGCGTCGCCGTGCGGGCGCGCGCCCACGAGGCGCGTCGAGGAGCGCTGGGGCGCGCGGACGGCGCTCCCGCTGGCTCGGGCGCGGATCTCGTCGACGAGCGCCTCGAACTCCTCTCGCACGGCGCTCGACGCGACGGGCACCCCACATCCCGCGGCGACGAGCTCGGCGAGCTCCGCGATGCGCTGGCCGACGGCCTCGGTCGAGGCGTCCTCCCGATTTTTCCTCGAATGTTCCTTGCTCACCTGATCCTCCTTCGACGACGGCTGCTCTCCGTGAACCCTCAGGCCGAAAAAAACGAAAGCCCCCGGACCATCTCGGTGCGGGGGCCAATCTCCATGCTGTTTCAGCTCAGAGCGGCGGCCCGCAACCGTTCCCGACGCGAATCAGCCCGACGACGTCAACTAGGCTGATGAGCGCAGGAATGGCTAGGCCCGCTAGGAGCCCGACGGACACGCCGCCTTCGACGACGACGAACGAACGCGCCGTCGAGGACGCCAACGAAGCGTGGTGCACAACCTTCTCAGCGAGGGTCCCATCGCCGGAGGCGTGGGCGCTGGCGGTGCACATCGGCTTCTGCATGGCGTAGATGGTTCTACCCTACAGAGCTGCTGCGTCGCGTCAAGTTGTTTCTTTACAGATCGCTTGTTTCTGCGGCATTTCGTGCGGTTTTTTGTTCGAGCGCGCGCACGTGAACCGCGTGATGTTCAGCACGAACCGGTGCTGTCCGGGAGCTCGGTCTGCGGTGGCTCGAACGGCGATGCACTGCGCTCGATGTGCACGGATGCGTCGCTCGAGCGCGACGCCGGGCGAGTCGAGCGAGGCGCGCCGAGCGCGTCGCGTGGAGCGCGCGCAAGCGAAGGCGCGGCCAGGATGCCGGAGTGCCGGGGGGAGAGGTGCGCAAACACCGGACGTCGGCTCGTGCACCCCCGAAGTGCAGACTGCTGTCTTGAACTGACTGCCGCCAGATCGCGCGACACACCCATGAACCCGGCATGCAAGCGCATCGCGTCGCGCAGGCGCGCCCTGCCGATCGAACGGCCTCGCCCTGGGGTCTGCAGTGCCGCCGCGTGGCCTCTCTCGGCACGGTCGGGCTCCTCGCGCTGAGCGACGCCGCCGCGGCCCGCGCCGATCCTGCGCAGCCAGGCGATCCCACGGCGCTCGCCGGTGCACAGCCAGCGCGGCCGTCGCTTCCACCCGCACCGCCTGCGCGGCCGCCTGCCGCGCCGGAGCGGCCCGCCGCTGCAGCGCCCCGGACGCAACCGAGGGCGGCCGCCAACTTCAGCACGTTCCTCGAGCTCCGGAACGATTACTCGAGCGGCAAGAACGGCTTCTTCAACGCAGCGGTGCTCCGGGGGGACTACGCCTTCACCAGGACGTTCTCGCTGCGCGCAGACCTGCCGCTCGCGTACGCGGGCGACATCGAGGGCCAGCGCGACGTGGGGCTCGGCGACATCCTGATCCGGCCGCTCGTCCGCGTGGTGGGCACGCCGCGGTTCGCGCTGGTCCTGGGCACGGATCTCCTCCTCGACTCGGCGACGAGGCGCGCGCTCGGCGCGGGAAAGAACCAGGTGGCGCCCCTCGTCCAGGCGTACGTCCGCGTGGCGCGGCCCGCGCGGCTCGGGGCCCAGCTGCAGCACGCGGTGTCGTTCGGCGGCGACCCGGGGCGGAACGCCATCCAGAAGTCGACGATCAGGGAATTCGCGATCATCGAGCTGCCGCATGGGTTCTGGGTGAGCCCGGACCAGGCGTTCACGATCGACCATCGCGGCGCGCACCGCGTCGTGTCGACGAGCGTGCTGGAGGTCGGCGCAGAGCTCAGCGAGCGGGTGCAGGTGTACGTCGATCCCGGCGTCCAGGTCGACGACCGGGGGGCGGTCGACTGGCTGGTCACCGGGGCGGTGCGGTGGGCCTTCCCGCAGCCAGCGCGGGCGCGCGCGGTCGCCGCCGCGCCGGTGCAGCGCGCGGGCGCGGGGCAGGCGGCGGGCGCGGGGCAGGCGGCGGGCGCGGGGCAGGCCGCGGAGGAGTAGGAGGACGCCCGGCGAGGGCCGCGCGCGTCCCGCGCCCGGGATGGGGCGGGGGGGGCGATCGACGGATCCGGGGTGGCGGACCCTTGACCTGGGTCGTCGTCCCGAGCCTGATCCTCGGTCGCACGCATGCTGTCACGAGATCCGCTGCTCCTGCTCTCCGCGACCCGGCTCGCCGCGCTGATCCGCGAACGCGCCGTGACGTCGGCCGCGGTCGTGGAGGCCCATATCCGGCACATCGAGCGCGTGAACCCGACGCTCAACGCGATGGTGGCGTACCGGTTCGAGGCCGCCCGCGCCGAGGCGCGCGCGGCCGACGCCCTCCTCGAGCAGGGCGGGGCCGCGGGCGCGCCGCCGTTCCTCGGCGTCCCGTGCTCCATCAAGGAGAGCTTCGCCGTCGCGGGCATGCCGAACTCCGCGGGGCTCGTCGCCCGCGCCGGCGTGCGCGCGGAGGAGGACGCCGTGACGGTCACGCGCCTCCGCGCGGCCGGCTTCATCCCGCTCGGCGTCACCAACGTGTCGGAGCTCTGCATGTGGATGGAGACGAACAACCGGCTCTACGGCCGGACGAACAACCCCTACGACCCGGCGCGCACCGCGGGCGGCAGCTCGGGCGGGGAGGCCGCGGTGATCGGCGCGGGCGGCGCGCCGCTCGGGCTCGGCTCGGACATCGGCGGATCCATCCGCATGCCCGCGTTCTTCAACGGCGTCTTCGGCCACAAACCGACCGGCGGGCTCGTGCCGACCTCGGGCCAGTTCCCGCTGCCGGGCGAGCGGGGGCTCCGCTTCATGACGACGGGGCCGATCGCGCGGCGCGCCGAGGATCTCATGCCGGTGCTCCGCATCCTCGCCGGCCCGGACGCGCGCGATCCGGCCTGTGCGCCGCTGCCGCTCGGCGATCCGGCCTCGGTCGAGCTCGGCACGCTGACGGTGCTCTCCGTCGAGCACGACGGGGTGCGCCGGGTGAGCGCCGATCTCGTGGCCGCGCAGCGGAGGGCGGCGGAGGCGCTCGCCGCCTGCGGGGCGACGGTGATCGAGGCGAAGGTCGACCTCCTCGCGCGGGCGCTCGACATCTGGACGGCGATGGTGGGCACGTCCGGGGGCGTCACGTTCCGGGCGTTGCTCGGTGATGGCCGCCCGGTCAGCCTGCCGCGCGAGCTCGCCCGCTGGTCGGTCCGCCGCTCGCCGCACACGCTGCCCGCGCTGGGGCTCGCGTTGCTGGAGGACGTCGGCGGGCTGCTGCCGGCGCGCGTCGAGCGCGCCCTGGAGCTCGGCAAGGCGCTGCGCGCCGAGCTCGTGTCGCGCATCGGCGAGCAGGGCGTGATGCTCTACCCGTCCTATCCGAGCCCTGCGCCGCGGCACTACGCGCCGCTCCTGCCGCCGTTCCAGTGGACATACACCGCGGTGCTCAACGTCATGGAGATGCCGGCGACGCAGGTGCCGCTGGGCCTCAACGGCGAGGGGCTGCCGCTCGGCGTCCAGGTGGCGGCGATCCACGGCAACGATCATGTGACGATCGCCGTGGCGGAGCACCTGGAGCGCTCGTTCGGCGGCTGGGTGCCGCCGTCGCTCTCGTGGTGCCGGCGATGACGTTCCCGCCCGCGGTCGTGGTATCAAGGCTGCCCCCATGACCAGCGACCGCGCGTACGACGTGATCGTCTTCGGAGCGACCGGCTTCACCGGTCGCCTCGTCGCCGAGTATCTCGCCACCAAGGGCAAGGACGCCTCGGCCCGCGGCGCAGAAGAGCGGCCCATCCGCTGGGCGATCGCAGGCCGGAACGCGGGGCGCCTCGCCGAGGTGAAGGCGGCGATGGAGGCGATCGATCCGGCGTGCTCCTCGCTGGGCGTCATCGAGGCGACGTCGGACGACGCGGCGGCGCTCGAGCGCATGGCTCGACAGGCGCGCGTCGTCATCACGACGGTCGGTCCTTACACGGCGCTCGGCGAGCCGCTCGTCGAGGCGTGCATCCGCGCGGGCACCGACTACGCGGATCTCACCGGCGAGCCCGGGTTCGTCGACCGCCTCATCGAGCGCCACCACGAGGCTGCCCGCGCGCGGGGCGTGCGGATCGTCAACTGCTGCGGCTTCGACAGCATCCCGCACGACCTCGGGGTGCTCTTCACGGTGACGAAGCTCCCGGCGGGCGAGCCGATCGTGGTGGAGGGCATCGTGCGCGCGCACGCCAGCTTCTCCGGCGGCACCTGGCAGTCGCTGCTCGAGATCATGGCGCACCCCGGCCCCAGGAAGGGCGCCGCGCGCGGCGAGGACGCGCAGGGTGCGCGCAGGGTGCGCGGGCTCAAGACGCGCGTCCGCTACGAGAAGGGGCTGCGCGCGTGGCTCTGCCCGATGCCCAGCATCGATCCGCTCGTCGTGCTGCGGAGCGCGCGGGAGCTCGACGCCTACGGCCCCGACTTCCAGTACAGCCACAACGTGCAGGTCAAATCCGGGCTGCAGCTCGTGATGGGGATCGCCGGCTTCGGCGCGGTCACGGCGCTGGCCAAGGTGGGACCGACGCGGGAGCTGCTCCGCAAGGTGCGGAGTCCGGGGGAGGGGCCGAGCGCGGAGGAGCGGGCGCGCAGCTGGTTCCAGGTGACCTTCCAGGGGAAGAGCGCGTCGCGCAAGGTGGTGACGCGGGTGAGCGGCGGCGATCCCGGTTACTCGGAGACGGCCAAGATGGTGGCAGAGTCGGCGCTCTGCATGGCGTTCGACCGCGAGCGGCTGCCGGCGCGCGCCGGGGTCATCACGCCGGCCGTCGCGATGGGGGAGCGGCTCATCGAGCGGCTTCAGGCGGCGGGGATCCGGTTCGAGCTGCTCGAGGGGTGAGCTGCGGCGGCTGGCGGCCGGCGCGGCTTGGTACAATCGCCCTGTGCACCGCGAGGCGTGGATCTTCGGTTACGGCTCGTTGATCTGGCGGCCTGCCTTTCGCTTCGAGCAGATGGTGCCCGGGTACATCACGGGGTGGGCCCGCCGCTTCTGGCAGGGGTCCACCGATCATCGTGGCGTCCCTGGGGCGCCTGGGCGGGTGGTCACGCTCATCCCGGCCCCTGGCGCGCGCTGCTGGGGGATGGCCTATCGCGTTGCCGGGGCCGAGCTCGACGAGGTGCTCCGCGCGCTGGACCACCGCGAGAAGGGCGGCTATGCGCGCCACGACGTGCCGCTCCACCTCGAGGACGGGGCGGCGGTGCGCGCGGAGATCACGGCCCGGTCGGCCATCGTGTACCTGGCCACGCCGGATAACCCCGACTACCTGGGCGCTGCGCCGCTCCCCGAGATGGCCGCTCAGGTGCTCGCGTCGCACGGCCCGAGCGGCTCGAACGTCGAGTATGTCCTGCAGCTCGCCGACGCGCTCGCGGCGATGGGCGCCCACGACGAGCACGTGACCGAGCTGGCGGCGCTCGTCGGCCATCGAGCTCCGCGCCCGGTCGACGTCTAGTTGACCTCGCTGCTCCCGTTCCCGCCCGCGTGATCCGCGACCCCGTTGGTCCCGTCCACGCCCGCAGCCGGCGGCGTCGACCCGCCCTCCTCGGCCTCGGCCGCGTCGGCCGCGAAGGCCTCGACGGCGACGACCCGCTCGTCCTGGCCGACGTGCATGATCCGCACGCCCTGCGCGTTGCGCCCCGTCTCGCGGATCTCGCTCGTCTTGGTGCGGATCATCTGCCCGCGATCGGTCACGATCAGCACCTCGTCGCTCGGGCTCACCATGGCGACGCCCACGACCGGCCCGTTCCGCTCGCTCGCGTCGATGAGGATGACGCCCTTGCCGCCGCGGCTCTGGAGCCGGAACTCCTCGAGCGGCGTCTGCTTGCCGTACCCGCGCTCGCACACCGCGAGCACCCGGTCGCGCCCGTCGCCGCTGACGCCGAGGCCCACGACCACGTCGCCCTCGTCGAGCTCGATGCCCTTCACGCCCATCGTCGCGCGGCCCGTCGGGCGCACCTGGTCCTCGGGGAAGCGGATGCTCATCCCGCTCCGCGTCGCGATCACGAGCTCGCGCTTGCCGTCGGTGAGCGCCGCCGTGAAGAGCTGATCGCCCTCCTCGATCCGTACGCCGATGATCCCCTTGTCCCGGTAGTTCTCGTACTCGTTGAGCGCCGTCTTCTTGATCTGCCCGCGGCGGGTCAGCGTCACCACGAACGTCTCGCCGTCGAAGCTCGGCACCGGCGTGATCGCCGCGACCTTCTCCCCCGGCTCCATCCCGACGAAGTTCACGATCGCCCGGCCCTTCGCGTTCCGGGGCGCCTGCGGGATCTCGTAGACCTTCTTGACGAAGACCTTGCCCTTGTCGCTGAAGAAGAAGACGTACGAGTGCGTCGACGCCACGAAGAGCTGGCTCACCCAGTCCTCCTCGCGCGCCTCCATCCCCACCATCCCCTTGCCGCCGCGGCGCTGCGCCCGGTACGTCGAGGTCGGCGTCCGCTTCAGGTAGCCGGCGTGCGAGATGGTCACGACCATGTCCTCTTCCTGGATCAGGTCCTCCATCTGGATCTCGGCCTCGGCCGGCACGATCTCGGTGCGCCGCTTGTCGCCGAAGCGCTCCTTGATCTCCTCGAGCTCCATCACGATCACGTTCATGAGCAGCCCCATGTCGGCCAGGATCGCCCGGAGCCGCTCGATGGTCTGCGACAGCTCGCCGTACTCCTTCGCGAGCTTCTCCCGCTCGAGGCCGGTCAGGCGCGACAGCCGCATCTCGAGGATCGCCTTGGCCTGCCGCTCCGAGAGGAAGTAGTCGCCGCGCGTGTCGGCCTCGGCGCACTCGGGCTCCGGCCGGCCGGCGCGCCGGAGGAACTCGCCGAGCCCCCGGAGCGGCAGCTTCTGCAGGTTCTCCCGCGCTTCGTCCGGATCGCTCGAGGCCCGGATCGTCGCGACGATGCGATCGATGTCGCTCGTCGCCATCCCGAGCCCCTCGATGAGCTCGCGCTGCGCCTCGGCCTGCCGGAGCTCGAACCGGCAGCGCCGCGTCACGACCTCGCGCCGGTGCTCGATGAAGTGCGAGAGCGTGTCCTTCAGGCTCAGCACCGCGGGGCGGCCGTTCGCGATCGACAGGTTGATGACGCCGAACGTCGCCTGGAGGTCCGTCAGCCGGTAGAGCTGGTTGACGACCACCTGCGGGAAGATGTCCTTCTTCAGCTCGATGACGATCCGCATCCCCTCGCGGTCGCTCTCGTCGCGCACCTCGCTGATCCCCTCGATGCGCTTCTCCTTCATGCACTCGGCGATCTTCGCGACCAGCCGGGCCTTGTTCACCTGGTAGGGGATCTCGGTGAAGACGATCTGCTCGCGGTCGCCCTTCATCGTCTTCTCGACCTGGTGGCGCCCGCGCATCGTGATCGAGCCGCGGCCGGTCGTGTACGCCTGCACGATCCCGCTCTTGCCGTAGATGAGGCCGCCGGTCGGGAAATCGGGGCCCGGGACGAGGAGGAGCAGCTCCTCCAGGGTGATGTCGGGGTTGCGGATGATGGCGATCGTCGCGTCGATGATCTCGCCGAGGTTGTGCGGCGGGATGTTCGTCGCCATGCCGACGGCGATGCCGCCGGAGCCGTTCACCAGGAGCTGCGGGAACTTCGCCGGAAGGACGCTCGGCTCGAGCTCCGAGTCGTCGTAGTTCGGGACGAAGTCGACCGTGTCCTTGTCGAGATCGGCGAGCAGCTCGACGGCCATCCGCGACAGGCGCGACTCCGTGTACCGCATGGCCGCGGGCGAGTCGCCGTCGACCGATCCGTAGTTGCCCTGCCCGTCGATGAGCGGGTAGCGCAGGCTGAAGGTCTGCCCCATCCGGACGAGCGCGTCGTAGACCGCGAGATCGCCGTGCGGGTGGTACTTGCCGAGGACGTCTCCGACGACGCGCGCGCACTTCTTGTGCGAGCCGGTGGGGCCGATCTTCTGCTCGTTCATCGAGTAGAGGATCCGGCGGTGCACCGGCTTCAGGCCGTCGCGCACGTCCGGGATCGCGCGGCCGATGATCACGCTCATCGCGTAGTCGAGGTAGCTCGTCCGGAGCTCGTCCTGGATGCTGACCGGAACCTTCTGCTGGATGTTCGACGTCTCTTCCATGGGGGACCTGCACCCGAGGCGCGGGGGGCGGGCGCGGCGCGCGCTCGGCCCCCGTCGTAGAGGCCCATCCCAGCGCGGCTCGAGCGTCGAGCGGAGCAGCAGAAGCGGCCCTGGCCTCGATCGACGAGCGACGAGGTGGAGCCCGGCCTTCGCCGCCCGCCCTATGACCCACGCTGTTCAGGGGATGCGACGGATGCGTTCAGGTACTCCAAGGGGCAGGCCGGCGCAAAGGGTTTGCCGGCCTCAGAGGGCGTTCCTAGCCCGCGCGCGCGGGCGCGGATCGCGGCCTGCCGCCGGCTCCTCGGCGGACGCCGCGAGGGCGCATCAGGGGTGCCGGACAGCGCGGCGGGAGCGCGGGAGCGTCCTGGGCGGGGGCGATGGACAGCGCGGCGGGAGCGTGAGGCGGCGCGACGCGGGCGCCGGAAGGGTCAGGGCCCGACGCGGGGGGGCGGGGCGCAGGTCCGGACGACGATTTCTACGTCCTTCTCCGCCGCGATCGAGCCGGCGCCGCCCGGGGCGTCGGGGCCGGGGCACTCCCATGTCCAGCTCGGATCGGCCGGTCCACCGCCGGCGTGCAGCATGACGGGGCTCCCGGAGGTCTCGCCGCCCTCGGGCGTGAGCGTCTCGGCGAGCTCCTTGTAGCCATCGATCCTGGCCGTGTACTCGTGCCCCTCGACGACGGACGTGAACGACACGCTCCACGCACAGGAGATCGGCGGCGACGAGGCCAGGGTGGACGGCCCGCCCTCCGCGCTCTCGTCGGTGAGCGTGGCGACGTAGCTGCCCATGCCCCCCTTCGCGCACTGGACGTCGCCCCCCAGGAAGGCGAGCGGGTCGATGGTCACCGACGTCCCGAGTCGCAGGTCGTCGTCGTTGTTGGACCCGTCGGCGCAGGCCGCGAGCGCGAGCACGGCGAGCGCCAGGGCGCACCGGCCGGACCGGGATCGCGGGGAGCGCCCGCGCCCGCGATCCGCAGCGAACAAGGTTCCGAAACCAGCTCGAGCTCGGCCCATTGGCAGGGGGCACTAGTCCAAGCCGGGGAACGGCGCCACATGAAACGCGGCCCGGCTGCGCGGGCGCGGCGCCAGGCGCGGCGCGCGGTCGAGCGAGGCCCGCGGGAGGAGGCGCCGGCGACGGCGCTGACGGGCGAGCTGCCGGATGCGCCGCTCGAGCCCGCGAGGCGGTGATGAGCTCGCGGAAACTGCGGGCGCCCTCTACGGGAATCGGCCCCGCAACGCCTCTTCACGTCGAATCTCGATGACGAGAGGCCGATTCATCCGGAGCAGCGCGACCGTGGCGCGGCCTGTCGGTGTTTTCCCGGCGATCAACAGCTGGTCCGTGACGTCGAAGTGGTCTTCCCAGCGACCCCAGCGAGGGTGGAAGAGGCTCGCGTGGTCGCCCGTGGTCGGGTCCTCTCCATGGGTCCGCGCTCCCTTGCGCAGGGAGCACGACACACACGCGAGCGCCAGGTTCTCCAGGGCGGTCAGGCCACCTGCGTGCCGTGGCTGGATGTGATCGACATGGAACGTGGCCTCCTGGCTGACCTGGGAGAGCCGGCAATACTCGCATCGATCGGCAGCACGCTTGCGGACGCGACGCTGAAGCGCCGCGGGCACGCCGTCGCCGCTCATCGCGTCAGCGCAGGCTCCTTCCGCGATGCGCGGAGGCGCAGCAAGCTGAGCAGCTCGGCGAGCTCTACGAGCCCCTCGGCTTCGACGGCCTCATCCGCCGATAGCTTCTCCCCGCGATCCTGCTTGTCCAGGAGCG
Organism: Sorangium sp. So ce281; assembly: GCF_051527395.1. NCBI lineage: Bacteria > Pseudomonadati > Myxococcota > Polyangiales > Polyangiaceae > Sorangium > Sorangium sp. So ce281. Next base: position 4,927,084 of record NZ_CP150322.1, on the reverse strand, counting down.
CCTGCAGCCTCCGATCGACCCCCGCCGGGAGGCGGAGCTGTGCGAGATCGGAAGGGAGCTCCACATCAACGTGGACTGTTGCCGGCGTAGCCATCGTCGAAGTCCTCCCTGAACCTAGCAGGTTGGTGCGAGGTCGGCGATCAGTCAGTCCGAGGGAGCTTCCCCGCAGCTGAATTAGGGCCCGCCGGAGCCGCCGGAGCCGCCGCCGGAGACATCGCTGCCGCCGCCGGAGCCGCCGCCGGAGACATCGCTGCCGCCGCCGGAGCCGCCGCTGCCGCCGGAGCCGCCGCTGCCGGAGACATCGCTGCCGCCGCCGGAGCCGCCGCTGCCGGAGACATCGCTGCCGCCGCCGGAGCCGCCGCTGCCCGCGTTGCCGGCGCCGCCGCTGCCCGCGCTGCCAGAGGTGTCGCTGCCGGCGCCGCCGCCGTTCGGGGCGGCGACGAACGCGCAGGCCTCGAGCGCCTCCGCCTGCGCGGTGATCACCTTGCAGGGGGTGATCGCGCCGTCCACGCCCGTGGCGAGCGGCGCCGCAGAGCACTCCGCCATGGACGCGACCTTGGCGCTGGCGCAGGCGCGCGCCTCGCCGACGGCGGCAACGCAGGCATCGACCTGGAAGGTCGTCGGCTCTGCCACGGTCTGGCCGCCGCCGACGCCGGTCTCGAAGCCGTGCAGGCACTGGTCCCAGTAGAACTCGACGCAGGTGTTCACCCGCTCTTCGACGTCCCCGGAGCCGATCCACTCCGGGCACACGGCGGCCGCCTCGCACCGGGCCTGCTCGATCCGCCGGCAGGCGTCGACGCCCACAGCGTCGTTGCCGCAGCTCGGCGCTGTGATGAGGGTCACGGCGCCGAGGCCGAGCAACGCGGCCGCGGCCCAGGGCGCGGAGCTCCGCCTCGCGGCGGAGAGGACGGCGAGCGCAGACGAACCCACCCGGCGGAGCTACCACGCGGCCGCCGGAGGCGTCGAGTTTTCCGGCACACCAGCTGCTCACCCCACCTCGGGGGGCGCGAACGGCGACCGGACAAGGCCCGGTCCGATCTATGCTCCCAGGGCCGCGATCACCCTATGGATCCGCCGAGCCTCGCGCAGCTCCGACCCGACACGCCTTTCCATGGGCGGTACCGCGTCGTGCGCCCGATCAAGACGGGCGGGATGGGGGCGGTGTACGAGGTCGTGGACGTGGTCACGGACCGCCGCCGAGCGCTCAAGGTGATGCTCCCCGGCTCCATCCAGGACCCGGCCCAGCGCGCCCGGTTCGCCCAGGAAGCCAAGATCACGGGCGGGATCGAGAGCGACCACATCGTTCACATCTCCGATGCCGGCATCGACGCCGACTCGGGGATGCCGTTCCTCATCATGGACCTGCTCCAGGGCGAGGAGCTCGCGAGCCTGTCGGCGCGCCGCGGCCCGCTGCCGCCGGTCGAGGTGGTGCTCTACCTGGGCCAGGTCGCGCGCGCGCTCGACAAGATGCACGCGGCCGCCATCGTCCACCGGGACCTCAAGCCGGCGAACCTCTTTCTGACGAGGCGGGACGACGGCTCCCCTTGCGTGAAGGTCCTTGATTTTGGGCTGGCGAAGGTCGTGGCGCACCGCAGCATGGCGGACCGCACGGCGATGGTCGGGACGCCCCTCTACATGGCGCCCGAGCAGATCCGCGGCGACGTCGCCGTCGGGCCGAAGACCGACATCCATGCGCTCGCGCATGTCGCCTTCGCGCTGCTCGTGGGCAGCCCGTACTGGCTGACCGAGGCCAACGTCCTGCCGTCGGTCTACGCGCTCCTCCAGCGGATGGTGGCGGGGTTGCCCGAGCCTCCGAGCGCCCGCGCCGCGCGGCGCCGCAGCAGCATCCGGCTGCCGCCCGCCTTCGACGCGTGGTTCCAGCAGGCGACCGCGATCGACCCGAAGGACCGCTTCGAGCGCGCGACGGCGGCCGTCACGTTGATGGCGGAGGCGCTCGGCGCGCCCGCCCCGTCGACGCCGCCCCCGCCCGAGCGGCCCACGAACCCGCCGCCGTCGTCCCGCCGCGGGGTCGACGCCGACGACCGGCGCGCCGCCGACGACCGGCGCGCCAGCTCGCCGTCGGACCCCGGGCCGAAGCCTCCGGAGCCAGGGCCCAAGGCCGGGGAGTCACGCCAGCGCGACGAAGACCTCGCCGCGGTCGTCCACGAGGAGCGGCTCCGGGCCTTCCTGAAGAAGGAGGTGCAGCGCGCCAAGGAGCAGCGGACGACGAGGCTCTCGCTGCTGCTTCTCAGCGTGGAGGGGCTCCAGGGCGTCGAGGAGACGCAGGGCCGAGCCGGGGTCGATCGCATCCTCGGCGATCTCGCGCGCATCGTCAGGATCTACGTGCCGGAAGGCGGGCTGCTCGGGCGCTACCGCCGCGACACCCTCGCGATCGTCTGCCCCGGGATCGGCCGGACGCGGGCGTCCGCGTTCGCGAAGGTGCTCGGCGAGAAGGTGCGCCAGCACCGCTTCCGGCGGGCGGCCACGACGCCCTTCCGGATGACCCTCCGCATCGGCGTCGCGCACATCGAGGAGGGGGACGCGACGGGGCACGAGCTGCTCGAGCGCGCGGCGCGAGGGCTGCCCGAGCGGGGGGAGTGAGCTGAACGAGGGATCGGGCCGATGGCCGCCCGCTCCGCTGGCGCCGTTGCGCGGTCGCGCCGTCGCGACCTCGATTTCTTGAACGTTCCCCGTGAAGGGGCGATCCTCGCGGCCATGGCCTCTGCCATGATCCTCGCGGCGGGGCTCGGGACCCGGCTCCGCCCGCTCACGGACGAGATGCCGAAGCCGCTCCTGTGGCTCGGCGATCGGCCGCTCATCGCGCACATCGCCGAGCGGCTCGCAGCGGGCGGGGTCGTTCGCGTCGCGGTGAACAAGTCCCACCTCGCGGAGCGATTCTCGCGCGATCTGCTCGCGGCGTTCCCGGTGCCCGTCGACGTCCTGCACGAGCCGGAGCCCCTCGGCACCGCCGGGGGCCTCGCGAACGCGGCGGGCGCGCTCGGCGAGGGCGACGTGGTCCTCTGGAACGGCGACATCCTGATCGATCTCGACGTGGCGGCGCTCTCGGCGGCGCACGGTCGTCACGGCGCGGGCGCGACGCTCGCTGTCGCGCCGCGGCCGGCCGGGGAGGGGACGGTCGGCGTCGGCGCGCGGGGCGAGGTGGTGCGGCTCCGCGGCGAGCGCTTCGGCGACGAGGTCGCGGGCGGCGATTTCGTGGGCGTGCACGTGGTCGGCGGGGCGCTCCGGCGAAGGCTGCCGCCGCGCGGGTGCATGGTGGGGGACGTGTACCTGCCGTGGCTGCGCGAGGGGCGCTCGCTCGCGACGTTCGCTGCGCCCGCCGTGTGGCACGACATCGGAACGGTGGCCGCGTACCTGGCGGCGAGCGCGCGCTGGCTCTCGCAGCGCGGCTTGCGGAGCTACGTCGGCCCGGGGGCGTCCGTCGCCGAAGGCGTGGACGTGGCGGGCAGCGTCGTCGGGGCGGGGGCGCGGGTCGAGGGGGCGGGCGCGGCGCGCGGGTGTGTGGTCTGGCCGGGCGCGCAGGTGGTCCTCGGCGCCGGCGCCCCGCTCGAGCGCGCGGTGGTGACGGCGAAGGGGACGGTCGCGCGCGCGGCGGCGTGACGGCGCCGGCGTGGCGGCCTGACCGCCGGCGCACGTCTCACTTGCCGAGGTCGGCGAGCGCGGCCTTCGCGGCGTTGTGCCCCGCCGCGCCGATGACCGACCCGGCCGGGTGCGTGCCCGCGCTGCACGAGTACAGCCCGGCGAGCCCGAACCGGTAGGGCACGCGATCGGCGAAGCCGAAGCTGTTGTCGATGTGGTGGATGTGCCCCCTCGTGATCCCGAAGTGCCGCTCGATGTCCGGCGGCGCCAGCGTGAACGTCTCCAGCACGAGGTCGCTCATCCCAGGCGCGAAGCGATCGCAGATCGAGAGGAGGTGCTTCACGTAGCGCGGCGCGGCCTGGTCCCACGTCTCGCCGCCTGCGAGCGCGTAGGGCACCCACTGCACGAAGAGCGCCGCGTTGTGGTGGCCCTCCGCGTCGCGCAGGCTCGGATCGATCGGCGTGTGGAAGTACCACTCGATCGCGGGGAACTCCGGGAGGCGCCCGCTCATCGCGTCGCGGTGGGCCTGCCGCAGCGTGTCCATCACGACGTCCTCGTCGGGCAGGAGGTGGATCGTCGGCCCGAACTGCCCGCGGTCCTCCGGGAGGCACGTGAACGTGGGCAGGCCGGTCAGCGCCATGTTGACCTTGAGCGTCGAGCCGTCCTTCGCGAGCGCGTCGAGCCGCGCCGAGAGCGAGGCCCCGATCGCCGCCTCGCCGGCGAGCGCGCGGGTGCGGTACGGATCGGCGTTCGAGACGACCACCTTCGCGGCGATGCGCGTGCCGTCCTCGAGGAGCACGCCGGAGACGGCGCCCCCGGACGCCTCGATCCGCGCGACGCGGGCGCCGGTGACGATCGTCGCGCCCTCGGCCGTCGCCTTCTCGGTGAAGAGGCGGGAGATCGTGCCCATCCCGCCCTCGACGATCATCCAGGTCCCGTCGGCGCCGGGGAGGCGGCACATGTTGTGGATGAGGAAGTTCATGCCGGTGCCGGGCGACTCGAAGCCGCCCGCGAGCCCCGAGAAGGCGTCGGTCACGGCGTACATCGCCTGGAGGAGGTCGCTCTTCCAGCCGAACCGCGCGAGGTAGTCGGAGATCGTGCCCCGGCAGAGCGCCACGAACGTCTGCCGGAGGGCGGGCCGCACGTAACGCTCCGCCGTCTCCTCGATGGAGAGCGGCTCCGCGAGCCACGTCGGCGCGATGTCGTCCCGGAGCGCGGCGAGCTCGGCCTGGAGCGCGCTGTTCGCGTCCCAGTCCTCCTGGGAGAAGAACTCCAGGAACTGCCGCTTCATCGCGGCCTGGTCCGAGCCGAAGAGCAGGTAGCGCCGGTCCGTGGTCGGGAGGAAATAGTGCGGATCGCGCCGCCGGAGGGGGAGGGCGACGCCGACCTCGCGGAGCAGCTCGGGCGGGGCGAGCCCGAGCAGGTAGGCGCCGCTCGAGACGCCGAGGCCCGGCGCCTTCCGGAAGGGGTGCTCGGTCTTCACCGCGCCGCCGACCGCGTCCTTCTCCTCGAGCACCACCACGTCGAGCCCACGGCGGGCGAGGAGGACGGCGGCGACGAGACCGTTGTGGCCGGCGCCGACGATGACCACATCGGCGCGGGCCGGAGCTTCACTGCGTTTCACTGGGCACCTCCAAGCGCTGTGCGCGTCCTCTGCCGCGGCCGGCGCGCCGGCGCTCGGGCCATGGCGCACGAGGTGTTGCACGGATGGTACGATGAGGAGAGTCCTTTTCGCGCGCGATGGCCTGGAGGGACGCGCCGCGCTGGCCCCGAGGCCGCCCGCGCGGCGACCCTTTCCAGCCTGTCCTCTCCGCGGCGCCGGCGCGCGCGTCGCGCCCGACCGCTCCGTCCTGCTCTGGTCGGGCTCACCCGCCGGCGGTCGTCGTGGGCGACGCGGGCGCGCGCCACGCCGCGGCGACCTCTTCGGCGATGGCGCGCACGGTCAGCGGCGCCGAGCCCTCGGCCTTGTTGTTCACGAGCGTGAAGCTCTCGATGCGCAGCGCCGCGGCCTCGCAGAGGATCCGCGCGACCTCCGCGCGCATCTCGGGATCCGGCTCGACCACCCGGTTGAACGGGTGGAACCGGCGCTTCTCCGCCTCGTAGCGGCGATCGGGCTTGAGCGAGAGCCGGACGACCGCGAACGGGGCGTTCGAGACGGGCACCACCTCGGCCTGGGCCCCGGGAGACGGCATGTTGCGCCAGTAGCTGTAGGCGTGGGCGACGCCGCGCGCGCCAAGGATCTCCCGGTACTCGCCGGTGAAATACGCGCGCTCCCTGAGCTCGACCGCGCAGGAGAGCTCGCGCGGCAGCGCGCCGAGGAATGCGTCGAGCCGCTCGAAGAACGCGCGCGGCGGGAGCCGGTGGGGCGGGCCGACCGGGGGCAGCTCGAGCAGCACCGGCCCGGAGTGCGCCCGGAACACCGTGAGCAGCGGCGCGGCGACGCGCGAGAGGAAGAGCGGCACAGAGAGGAAATCCGGGTTCGGCTCGAGGCGAGCGGGGCCCGCGCTGCGCCGCTCGTCCTCGTCCGGCGGGGTCTGCGATCGCTCCAGCGTCTGGGACACGACGGCGTGCAGCGCCTTCGATACGCAGCGGAAGCCGTCCGGCAGCTGCGCTCCGTAACGGCGGAAGTCGCTGTCAGGGACGGGGGCGTAGAAGCTGCGATCGATTCCCACCGTCGTGAGCAGCGGGTGCCGGGCGTACTCGGCGAGGCCATCGCGCGCGAGCTCCTCCGTGCTCTGCCGCGCGGCGTAGACGAGGCCCTGCCAGCCGGGGAAGCTCCACGAGCTCGTGCCGAGGTGGAGCCCCGGCGGCAGCCGCGCCGCGAGGCGGGCGGCGTCGCCGTAGACCGCCGCCATCGCGTCGCGCTCGCGTGCCGCCTCGGCAGCGGCGGGCTCAGGCGCTGGATCGAACAGCGAGAGCTGCGATGCGTTGGGGCCACGGCGCCCAGGGGAGCGGCTCACCCGGTCGAGTCTACTGCTTCCGGCGCGCTCCGCGACACCGGCCACGCGGGCGGGGACGACCGCCGCGCTACCGCCGCGCTGGCCATGCGCTTCTGCGGGGAGCATCCGGCCCGCCGTGGGGTACAAGCTCGTGACGTGCTGCGCCGCTTCGCCCTCGTCGTGCGCGTCCTGGTCTCGACGGCCGGGAAGGACGCCTTCGCGCGCGCCATGCCGCTGTACATGGGCATGGGCCTCGTCGCAGCGGTCGTGTTCGGCGGCAACGGGATGCACCCCTCGCAGCTCACGGGCATCGCGGGTGAGTCGCCCCTGTTCCGGGTCGCGCTGTGGGGGGCGTGGTTGCTCGTCGGGACGCCGGCGGCGCGCGCGCTGCTCCGCGCTCCGGCGACGTTCTTTCTCCGCGCGCTGCCGGTCCCGCGCCGCGAGCTGCTCTCGGCTCACGCGCTGCTCCTCGCCGTCGCGGAGCTCCCGTGGGTGGCGCTCTGGGCGGTCGGCGCCGGCGCGCTCGCCGGCTGCGCCGCCGGCGCCGCGGCGCTCGCGGCGCGCTGCATGCTCCTCGCCCGCCCGCGCGGCGCGCGCGAGCTCTCGGCCCTCGCGCTGCTCGCGGGCGCCATCGCGCTCGGGGCCCCGGCGTCCGTCCTGCTCGCGTGCGCCGCGGCCGCGCTGGCCGTCGGGCTGCGCGCGGCTGTCGCCCGCGCGCCGGAGATCCCCGCCGGCCGCGAGCGCTCGATGATCCCATGGGCGGCGCCCGCGCTCGCCGCGCTCGCGCTCGCCTACCTGGCGGCGCTCGTCCGCGGTCACCGCGCGGTGCTCGTGCGGGGCCTCGCGCTCGCGGCGATCGGCGCGCTCGCTGCGGCGGCCTGGGCCCGGAACAGCGGGCGGTTCGGCGGTGGGCCGCTCGCCGCGGCGTCGCTCGTCGCGCTCGCGCCGGTCGCGCTCTGCGCGGGCGCTGGCCTCTCTGGTCCGGTCCTGCGCGAGGAGCGGCGGCTCGCGTGGCTCCTCGACGCGTGCGGCACGGCGGCCGGGCTCCGCGCGGGCGCCGTCGCCGCGGCGGTGGCCGCGCCGCTCGTCGCGCTCGCGCTCGCGCACGGCGCGGTGGTCGGCGCGCTCACCGGCGCGGCCCCCTCGGTGACGTTGCGCCTGGTCGGTGGTGCGGGGCTCGCGGGGCTGCTCCTCGCCGCGATCGCGCTCGGCTGCGTCCGGTGGTCCGTGCGGCAGGACGGCCGCGACAGCAGCCGGGTGCTGCTCTCGGTGGTCGCGGCGATCGCGGCGTCGACCGCGGCCGCATGGACGCTGGGCGATCTCGCGCTCGCGGCCTTCGCTCCGGCGGCCGCGCTGCTCGCGGGGCCCGCCGGGGCGCGCTGGCTCTCGCCGCGTCGCGGGCGCGGCGCGGCGGCGGGAGAGGGGAGGGCGCTGTGACGCTGGAGGCGACGGGGATCCACAAGCGGCTCTCGGGCAGGGACGTGCTCTCGGGCGTCGACCTCCGCTGCGGACCTTCGGAGGTGGCGGTCGTGATGGGCGAGAACGGCGCCGGCAAATCGACCTTGCTGCGGGTCGTCGTCGGGTTGCTGGAGCCCGATCGCGGCGCCGTGACGCTCTCGGGGGAGGCCGTCCACGGCGCCGCGGCCTCGGCGCGGCGCCGGCTCGGCTACGCGCCCGACGCGACCGAGGCGCTGCCCGATCTCCAGGTCGCGGAGCTCTGCGCCCTCGTGCGCGCGCTCAAGCAGGCGCCGCCGCTCGACGGCGCGTGGCGCGCGTGGATCGAGCGGCTCGGCGCGGCCGCCTTCTACCGACAGCGGCTCTCCGGGCTGTCGTTCGGTCAGCGCAAGCGCGCGCTCCTTCTCGCGGCGCTGGTGGGCGATCCTTGGCTGCTCGTGATCGACGAGCCGACCAACGGGCTGGACGCCGAGGGGGCGCGCACGGTGCTGGAGCTCATCGAGCAGCGCCGCGCGGAGGGGAAGGCGACGCTCCTCACGACCAACGACGCGGCCTTCGCGGCGGCGACCGGGGGGCACGTGCGCCGGCTGAACGGAGGACGCCTCGGCGCGGAGTAGGCGGCGCCTCGGCCCGTGGGGCGCCGCGCCGCCGGACGCCGCCTACCGGCCGGGCTGCCCCTCCTCGCGGCCCGAAGGGTGCGCCAGCAGCCGCAGCACCCGCGTCTCGCGCTGCTCGCGGCCTTCGAGGTCGAGCGACGTGGGGACCTGGTACCGCGCGAGCTCCTCGACCGCCTCCGAGGGGCAATAGGCGCGCCCGGGATCGCCGACGATCACCGCGGTGGCGCGCGCGGCCTCTTGGCGCAGCCACGGGAGGACGCGGTCGACCATCGCGCGCTCGTAGCAGACGTCGCCCGCCACGATGACGTCCCACGCGGCCGCCGCGGCGCTCGCCGTGAGGTCCTCGGTGATCACGTCGACGGTGACGCCGTTCAGGGCCGCGTTCAGCCGGAGCGCCGCCGCGGCGAACGGATCGATGTCGGCAGCGCTCACGCGCGCGGCGCCGGCGAGCACCGCGGCGATCGCGACGACGCCGCCGCCGGAGGCGAGGTCGAGGACGCGCTTGCCCGAGACCGTCGCGGGATGATCGAGGAGGTAGCGCGCGAGCGCCTGCCCGCCCGCCCACGCGAACGCCCAGTACGGCGGCGGCACGCCCGCGCGCGTGAGCGCCGCCTCGGTCGCGCGCCAGAGCGGCGTGACCTCGGTCGCCAGGTGGAGCTTGACCTCGGGGACGAACGGCGGGCAGGCGACGGCCGTCTCGCGCGCGACGAACGCCGCGGCGCGCTCGGCGGCGGAGGCGGCCTCCGCGTCGGCGTCGGGCTGCGGCGCGGGAGCGAGCCCCCTCGTCACGGCCATCGTCACCGCTTCGCGACGCGCGCCTCCGCGGCGCGCAGCGTCGTCTCGAGCAGCGAGGCGATCGTCATGGGGCCGACGCCGCCGGGCACCGGCGTGATCCAGGCGGCCCGCTCCCTGACGGCGTCGAAATCGACGTCGCCCACCAGCTTGCCCGCGTCGTCGCGGTTCATGCCGACGTCGATCACCGTGGCCCCTTCCTTGATCCAGTCGCCGCCGATGAGCTTCGCCTTGCCCGCCGCCGCCACGAGCACGTCGGCCTCGCGGCAGAGCGCCTTCAGATCGCGCGTGCGCGTGTGGGCGATCGCGACCGTCGCGTGCCGCGCGAGCAGCAGCTGCGCCATCGGCCTGCCGACGAGGTTGCTCCGCCCCACCACCACCGCGCGGGCGCCGGCGAGCTCGACGCCCGCCTCGGCGAGCAGGCGCATGCAGCCGACCGGCGTGCACGGCGCGATGCCGCCCGGGCGGCCCATCGCGAGCAGCCCTGCGTTCACCGGGTGGAGGCCGTCGACGTCCTTCGCGGGATCGATGGCGTCGAGCACGGCGTGCGCGCGGACGTGCGGCGGCAGCGGCAGCTGGACGAGGATCCCGTCGACGGCGTCGTCCGCGTCGAGCTCGGCGACGCACGCGAGCAGCTCGGCCTCGGTCGTCGCGGCCGGGAGCGCGCGGAGCCGTCCTCGAATGCCGACCTCGTTCGACATCCGCTCCTTGCTCCGCGTGTGCGTCACGCTGGCCGGGTCCTCACCGACGAGCACCACCTCGAGGCCGGGGGGCCGACCGTGGGCGGCCACGAAGCGCGCCACCCCCTCCCGCACCTCGTCGCGGACCTTCTGCGCGATCGCCTTGCCATCCAGGATCTTCGCCGCCATGGCCGCGGAGCTTAGTCCAGCCGCGGCCGTCGCGGGGGCGCGGCCCGCGGCGGACCGGGGAGCGATCGTGAGGATGGCCGGCGCACCGCCTCACGCCGCACGATCTTCCGGTTGACCCGTACGTCCAGCGTCTCTAGCCATGATCTGTGGACGCGCTGCACACCGATCTCTACCAGCTGACCATGGCGGCGGGCTATTTCCACCGCGGCATGGCCTCGCGCGTCGCGACGTGCGAGCTCTTCGTGCGGCGGCTGCCCCGGCACCGGCGCTTCCTTGTCGCGATGGGCCTCGAGCGGGTCGTGCGCTACCTCGAGGAGCTCCGCTTCACCGAGGAGCAGATCGCCTACCTGAGCGCGCTGCCCGCCCTCGCGGACGCGATGACGCCGGCGTTCTGCGGCTACCTGCGGGACTTCCGCTTCCACGGCGACGTCTGGGCCATCCCCGAGGGGACCGCGTTCTTCGCGAACGAGCCGGTCCTGCGCGTCACGGCGCCGCTCATCGAGGCGCAGCTCATCGAGACGTTCGCCCTGTCCGCCATCAACCACGCCACCGCGATCGCGTCGAAGGCCGCGCGCGTCGTCCTGGCCGCCGGCGACGCGGGGGTCATCGAGTTCGGCAGCCGCAGGGCACACCCGGAGGCGGCGATCGACGCTGCGCGGGCCGCGTACGCGGTCGGCTGTGTCGGCACCTCCAACGTCGAGGCCGGGATGCGCTTCGGCGTCCCGGTGCTCGGGACGGCCGCGCACATGTGGACCATGGCCCACCCGACGGAGCAGGCCGCGTTCGAGGCCTACGTCGCCGTCTTCCCGAGCGCGGCGATCCTGCTCGTCGACACCTACGACACGCTCGTCGGCGCGGCGCGCGCGGCGGCGATCGCGCGCGACAAGCTGAAGGGGGTCCGGCTCGACTCCGGCGACCTCGCCGCGCTCAGCGTGGCCGTGCGGAGGATCCTCGACGACGCAGGCTGCACGTCGGCGAAGATCGTCGCCTCGGGCGATCTGAACGAGCACCGCATCGCCGAGCTCCGTCGCGCCGGGGCGCCCATCGACCTCTACGGCGTGGGGACGGACCTCGTGACGTCGATCGACGCCCCGGCGCTGGGCGGCGTCTACAAGCTCGTGGAGATCGGCGACGTCGAGCGCGGCGCGGGCGGAGAGCGCACGCCCATCGCGAAGTTCTCGGAAGGGAAGGCGACCCTGCCCGGCGCGCACCAGGTGCACCGCTTCCACGATCGATCGGGGAAGCTCGCCCGCGACGTGATCGCGCTCGAGGACGAGCCGATGAGCCCCGACGCCGAGCCGCTGCTCGCGCCCGTGATGGCGCGCGGCGCCCGGGTCGCGCCGCCCGAGGGGCTCGACGCCGTCCGGCTGCGCGCGCGCGCGCAGCTCGCCGGGCTCCCGGACGCGCTCCTCTCCATCGACGACGGGCCCGAGCAGGGCGCGCACTTCGCGGCCGACGTGTCGCCGCGGCTCGGCGCGCTCGTGGAGGCGGTGCGCGCCCGCGTCGTCTCCGGCGCAGGACAGCGGTAGCGAGCGAGACCCCTGGCGTGCGCGGCCGCGAGAGGCCGCGCGCCCCCCACGACAGGAGACGACGACATGGCGAGCGGTAAATGGCCCCCACAATCTTCGCCCCCGAGGGTGTTCGTCGACGTCGACGTCCAGCGGGACTTCTGTGAGGAGACCGGCGCGCTGTACGTGCAGGGCTCGCCGAACGCGCTGTTTCGGAGGCTCACCGAGCACGCCGTCGCGCACGGGATCCCCATCGTCGGCTCGGTCGACTCGCACGCGTGGGACGCGTGGGAGTTCGCGTCGAACGACACGCCGGCCCCCGAGGGCGTCAAGCCGGGCTTCCCCGACCACTGCGTGAAGGGGACGCCGGGCTGGCTGAAGGTCGAGGGGACGCTGCCGCCGCGCTTTCGCTTCCTCCCGAACGTGGAGCGCGCGCCGATCGACGCGGCGGTGCGCGAGCTCGCGGCGCGCAGGAGCCACGCCGTCTACTTCGAGAAGGAGGTCTACAGCCTCTTCGCGAACCCGCTCGCCGAGGCGTTCCTGCGCGAGCTCGCCGCGGCGCTCGGCGACGCGCCGGAGCTCGTCGTCTACGGCGTGGCGACCGACTATTGCGTCCGCGCCGCCGCTCTCGGCCTCGCCCAGCGCGGCTACCGCACGGTGCTCCTGACCGACGCCGTCGCCGGCATCACCGAGGCCGGGGTCGCCGCCGCGCTCACCGAGGTGCAGGCCGCCGGCGTCACGCTCACGACGTCGTCAGCGCTTCTTTTCTAGGGAAGGTCCAGCGGATCGCGCGGCGAGCCCGGGCGGGCTCCCGCCGCGATCGCGTCAGCGGCCTTCCGGCGAGCCGGTCGCGTCCGGGATGCTCGGCTCGCCCTGGGCGCGCAGGGACCCGCAGAGGTCCACGAGCGGCTGCGGCTTGTCGAAGTGCCACCCCTGCGCATAGTGGATGCCCATCGACGTGAGCAGATCGGCGATCTCCTGGTTCTCCACCTGCTCGGCGACGGTCTTGATGCCGAGCGTGTCGCCGATGCGGTGCACCGACTCCACGATCGCGCGGTGGAGCGAGTTGTCCTTCAGATCGCGCACGAACATGCCGTCGATCTTGACGTAGTCGACCGGCAGGCTCTCCAGGTAGCCGTACGACGCGTGCCCGCTGCCGAAGTCGTCGATCGCGAACCGGCACCCCATGGCGCCGAGCTCCTGCATGAACCACAGCACCTCGCCGAGGTTGGCGAGCGCCGCCGTCTCGGTGATCTCGAAGCAGATCTTGCTCGGCGGCACCTGCGCCCGGTGCAGCTGCTCGACGAGGAAGTCGAGCAGGCCCTCGCGCAGCAGCGACACGCCCGACAGGTTGATCGAGCACGTGTCGAGGCGCCTCAGCGCGTGCTGCGGCAGCGCGCCGATGAGCCGGAACGCCTGGCGCGCGACGTAGCGATCGATCACGTGGATCAGGCCGCTCTGCTCCGCCGCCTGGATGATGCCGACCGGCGAGTAGAACCGGCCGTCCTCGCCGAGCTGCCGCACGAGCACCTCGAAGTGCGCGCCGTGGGGCGTGTGCGCCGCGCCCGGCTTGATGAGCGGGTGGATGCCCTGCGAGTAGAGCCGGAGCCGCCCCTCGGCGAGGTGGCGCTGCAGGCTCGCGACCCACTGCATCGAGCGCCGGCTCGTCGTCATCTGCTGGTCGTCGAGGTAGACCTGCAGCCTCCCGCGCCCGTTCTCCTTCGCGATGCGGCACGCGTGATCGGCGGCGCCGAGCACGTCGACGGCCCGCTCGAAGTGCGGGGTCAGCACCACGAGCCCGATGCTCGCGCCGATCGAGAACGTCTTCTCCGCCCACCCGAACCGGAACTCGAGCAGGCAGATCTGCAGGTCGCGCGCGATCCGCTCCGCTTCCCGCTCGCTCTTGTCCGCGAGCAAGAGGACGAACTCGTCGCCGCCGATCCGCCCCGCCGCGTCCTTCGGGCCGACGATCTCGTGCACGCGCGTCGCGACCCACTGGAGCAGATCGTCGCCCGCCTCGTGCCCGCAGGTGGCGTTCACGAGCCGGAAGCGATCCAGGTCGATGTAGCAGAGCGCGTACGGCGTGTTGTTCGCCCTGCAGTCGTTCAGCGCCTCCTCGATGCGATCGATGATCGCGTACCGATCGAGGAGCCGCGTCAGCGCGTCGTAGCGAGGCTTGGCCGGGTGGATCGGCAAGGGCCCCGGCGCGCCGAGCTCGCGGAAGAGGATGAGCTGCCCGGGCGCGGGCGGCGGCCTCGAGTCGCGCTGGCTCTCGCGCGTGGGCCGCCCCGTGAGCGCGCCGATCGTGTGGACGACGGGGATGACCGAGCCGTCGCGGCGCTCGAGCAGCGCGGTGTACCGCGCGGACGTCGGTCGACTCGCCGCAGCTGCCTCGGGCGCGGCGAGCGGCGCGCCCGGCGTGCGCAGCGCGCCCTCGTCGATGATCACCGGCGCGAGCGGCGCCACCGGCTCGCGCCGCGGCGTGAGCGCGGGCGGCGCAGCGGCCTTCGCCGGCGCGCCGTCGTCGAACAGCTCGGTCATCTCTCCGACGTCGATGTCCGGATCTCCGCTCGTCGTCCCCGCCGCCGGGATCAGCCGGAGCACGCGATCGAGCAGCGCGCCGCGCGCCTCGACGATCGACCAGCCGGTCAGCCGCTCCGCTGCCCCGTTGACGCGCACCACGCGCTGCTCGGCGTCGACTTCGATCACGCCGACGTCGAGCTCGGACAGCCACGCCGCGAGCTGCTTATCCGGCGAGCCGCGGTGCGCGTCCGAGCGATCGAACGCGGCGTGCAGGCTCGACTCCGGCCGGTCATCGATCTTTGCCACCACCCCGTTATGGTAGTTGCATTCCCGGAGAAGCGGACTTCTTAAGCGCCGACGGCGAGGAAACTCGACGGTCGCAGACCCCCCTTCGAGGTAGGCTCGGGTCGTGGTGGTCACGAGGCGGGCAGGCGCTCCGGGCAGACGTGGGCGCCGGCGCCGGCCGCACCTTCTTCCGACGCCGGCCGCGCTCGGCCGCAGGGCGACAGAGGTAGAATTTAACGCAATGCGTTGTGATGCTGGGTCGAGGTCAGGCAGCGGAGAGGCGTGCAGGTCGCTCCAGGTGGGGGGCTGAGGCGGCCATGGGGATCGTCCTGTTCGGGCTCACCGGCGGCCTGGGATCCGGCAAGAGCACGGTGGCGGCTCATTTTCGCGCGCGGGGGCTTCCGGTCATCGACGCCGACGCGCTCGCCCGCGAGGTGGTGGCGAAGGGAACCGAGGGGCTCGACGCGGTGGTGCGCGCCCTGGGCCCGGAGGTGCTCTCGCCGGACGGCTCGCTCGATCGCGCGCGCGTCGCCGCGGTGGTGTTCGCCGATCCGGACAAGCGCCGCCAGCTGAACGCGATCGTGCACCCGCGCATCACGGCGCTCACGCTGGAGCGCGCCGCCGAGCTCCAGGCGCAGGGCGAGCCGCTCGCCTGCTACGAGGCGGCGCTCCTCGTCGAGAACGGGGTCGCCGATGCGTTCCGCCCGCTCGTCGTGGTCGCTGTGCCCGAGGCGGTCCAGATCGCCCGCGCGATGGCGCGGGACGGCGCGACCGAACACCACGTGCGCGCCCGGCTCGCCGCGCAGCTCCTGCTCGCCAGCAAGGTCGCGGTGGCCGACTACGTCATCGAGAACTCCGGCGATCGCGCCGCGACCGAGCGGCAAGCCGACGAGGTGCTCGCCGCGATCCGGGCGAAGCTCGGCGTCGTTTCCGGCGCCGCGCGCCGGGAAGCAGGTCAGGATCCATGACGCGGCCTCCGCTGGACCACTGACTTGATGCGCAGTGCCCGGCGTGGAAACCTCGCGACCGGCCGATGACGTCGTTCAAGTCGAAGCTCGCGCGGCTCGGACCGCTCCCGGCGGAGCGGCGCGGCGCTGCGCCGCTCGCCCCCGCGCAGGCGCCGCTCGATCGCGGTCCCGCCGTGGACGGCGCCGGCCCCTCCGAAGCGCCTCCCGCACCGCCGGCCGCCGTGGCGCCGGCCGCGGCGCCTGCATCGCCCGCCACGGGCGTCGCTCGACCGTCGCTCGACGATCTGCGCGAGCGCATCTCCCGCATCGTCGCCCGGGGCGCGCCGCCGACCCCCAGGGCCGATCCCGCGCGCGGCGAGCTCCCCTTCCATGTCGAGCAGACGCCCGGGGGACCGCTCTATGCGAGCCGCACCCGCTCGCTCGCGGCGGCCCGCGTCGGCCGCGCGCCGCTCGTCGCCGCGCGCGACGCCGACCCGGCCATGCTCGCGCTCCTCTCGCTCGATCCGGCGCTCGCCGGCTGCGACGTGCGGCGGGCGCTGTTCCTCGATACGGAGACCACGGGCCTCGCAGGCGGCACGGGCACCGTGCCGTTCCTGATAGGCCTCGCCTGGTTCGACCCCGGGGCGGACGGCGCGGGGCCGCTCGGCGAGCCTCTGTCCGACGCCTTCGTCATGGAGCAGCTCCTCCTGCGCCGCCTCGGCGAGGAGGAGCCCATCCTGCGCCGCCTGGCCGAGCGCCTCGCCGGCGCCTCGATGATCGTCACGTACAACGGCAAGGCGTTCGACATGCCGCTCCTGCGCGCGCGCTACGTGATGAACCGCCTTCCGCCGCCGCCGGAGCTGCCGCACCTCGATCTCGTCCACGTCGCGCGCCGTATCCACAAGGCCCGCCTGAAGAGCTGCACCCTCATCGCCCTCGAGCACGACGTGCTCGGCCGGGTGCGCGTCGGCGACGTGCCCGGCGGCGAGATCGTCGCGTGCTACGCCCACTTCCTGCGCACCGGCGACGAGGAGGCGCTGCTCGGCGTCGTCGAGCACAACGCCGCCGACGTCCTCGCGATGGTCGCGCTGGTCGGCCTCTACGGCGAGCCGCTCGGCAGCCTCGCCGCCGGCGATCTCGCCGGGGTGGCCGCGACGCTGCGGCGGGCGGGCGCGCTCGAGCGGGCGGCCGAGCTGGCGGACGCGGCCGTCGAGCGCGGCGGCGGCGCGGCCGCGCGGCGGGCGCGCGGCGACATCGCGAAGGCGCGCGGGGACAAGGCGCGGGCGCTCGCGGACTACGAGGCCCTCGCGGCCGAGATCGACGATCCCTCGGTGCGCCTCGAGCTCGCGAAGCTCTACGAGCACCACGTGCGCGCCTTCACCCGCGCCCTCGAGCTGGCCGACCAGGGCACCGCGGAGCCCGAGCCCGCGCAGGCCCGCCGCCGGGCCCGCCTGCAGCGCAAGGTCGATCGCAGCGCCGCGGCGCTCGCGCTGCCGTTCGGGCAGGCCGCCGGCGAGGGCGCGGTCGACGGCGCTGCAGCGCGCCCGTGCTCCGAGCCAGCGGCGCCGCGGCGCGAGGGGGACGCGAGGGGGAGGGAGGAGTGAGCGGGCATCCACTGCGTCACTACGTCCTCGCGCCCCCGCGTCATCGTTTGGGCGTCCAGGCGGGCCGATCGAGAAATCCATCCGTCTGGCTTCTCGCCAGCGCGCGCGTGGGCTAGGGTGGGGGCGATGATTACCGTCGGCTGCGCCGGTTTCCCCGTCCCAGCGACGCGCTATTTCCGCGAGTTCATGTTCGTGGAGGTGCAGGAGACCCATGTGTCCCTCCCGGGACCTGGAACGATCCGGCGCTGGCGGCGCGAAGCTCCAGGCGGCTTTCGCTTTGCCCTGCTCGGTCCGCGCGAGATCGGGCAGGAGGGGTTTCGGGACGGCAAGGTCATCGAGACGGCGCTCAAGAGCATCGAGGCGGTCGCGGATGAGCTCGAGGCGAAGCTCGCCGTCTTCGTCGGCCCCCCGGAGTTCACGCCGACGCGCGCGAACAAGGCCATCCTGCGCGACTTCCTCGTCAACGTGAAGAAGCGCTTCGAGCGCGTCGTCTTCGAGCCTCCGCCCGGGTGGGATCCGGACGAGTGCGACGAGCTCACCCAGGAGGTCGGCGCGCTCGCCGCGCGCGATCCGCTGAACGCGGGCCTCTCGCGGCTGAAGGTGGCCTACTACCGCCTGCACGGTCCCGCGGGGCACAAGTCGCGCTACGAGGATCCGGCGATCGAGCGGCTCGCGGAGATCGCGCGCGGCGCGAAGCACGACGACGCGACGTACGTGTTCACGAACGTCGACATGTTCGCCGACGCGAAGCGCTTCAAAAAGGCGATGAAGCTGTAGAGCGGCGGTCGCCCGCTTCGGATACGGGCCCATCTCGACGTTTTCTGTGCTCAGCGTACGTGAGTACGCTTCCGCGCAGAAAACGCCGAGCTGGGCCCGTCTCCTGTGCGGGCGACCGCCGCTCTTGGGTCGCTCGAGCGTCCGCCGCGCGCGGGCGGGCGGCGTCGGTGTGTGCCGCGCGAATGCGCGGACGGCTCAGCCTTCGCCGCGCCGGAGCCGCCAGCGCTTCGGCCGCGTGAACAGCGCCATGGCGGCGCTCGCGGCCGCGGCGACGTACCACGGGATGTCCTTCACGGTCCCGTAGACGGTCTGCGCGCGCATGAACCGGGCCTCGCCGAGGAGCGACTGCTCCTTGAACGTGTCGCTGTGCGCGACGACCCGCCCGACCGGGTCGACGATCGCGGAGACGCCGCTGTTCGTCGCGCGCACGAGGTAGCGGCGGTGCTCGATCGAGCGCATCTTCGCGAGCGCGAGGTGGATCCACGGCTCCGTCGAGTCGCCGAACCAGGCGTCGTTCGTGAGGTTGACGAGGAGGTCGGGGTCGCCCTGGGCGACCAGCTTGTTCACGAAGTGCGGCAGGATGTCCTCGTAGCAGATCATCGCCGCGAGCCTGTGGCCGTCCCACTCGAGCGGAGCGAGCGACGTGCCGGGGCTGAAGCGGCCCGAGTTCGGCGACAGCTTGTAGAGGTACGGGACCAGCTCGCCGAACGGGAGGTACTCGCCGAACGCGAGCAGGTACTGCTTGTCGTATCGGCCGAGGATCTCGCCGTCTTTGCCGGCCATGAGCGCGGTGTTGAAGCTCACGCCGCGCTCGTTCCGGTCGGCCGGCAGCCGGTGGATGACCGTGCCGACCACCGTGGGGACGCCGAGGCGGCCCGTGAGCGACCGCTGGACCTCGCGCTGGTAGGCCGACTCGCGGAACGCTTGCGGCACGCCCGCCTCGCTCCACACGACGAGCTCCGCGCCCTGCTGCGCGAGCTCCCGGGTCCGGCTCACGTGGATCTTGAGCGCGTTCCGCCGGTCGAAGAGCGCGAGGTTCGGCTGGACGATCCCGATCTTGATCGGCTCCGCCGCGGCGGCGGCCGCGTCCACGGCGCGGATCCGGAGGACGCCATACACGGCGGCGAGCGCGGGGGCGGCGATCCCCACCGCGACGACCGCGCGGTTCAGCGGGCGACCGCGTCGCGGCGGGCCGGCGTCGCGGCCGGCTTCGCCCGGCGCGGGGCTCGGGGGCGCGCGATCCAGCCGGTGCGTTACGAGCTCGGCGATCGCGAGGTTCGCGGCGACCAGCACCAGGCCGACGAGGTAGGGGCCGCCGAGATCCGCGACCTGGCCCATCACCGGCGCGTTGTGGACCGAGGCGCCGTAGTACCAGGGGAAGAGGAGCGGAAAGACGAGCTCGCTCGTCACGAACGCGAGCGCGAAGGCCACCGAGCCTGGCCATCCGCGCGCCTCGGCCCGCCCGTAGAGCCAGCCGCACAGCGCGATCCTCCCGGCCTGGTAGCCGCAGAGGATGGCCATGAAGAGCGCGCAGAGGATCGTGGGGAATCCGCTGAACACGCGCAGCATCTCGAGCAGCCAGTAGAAGCCGGTCATCGTCATGACGAAGCCGGCGATCCAGCCGAGCAGCGCCGCGCGCCCGGGCGTCTGCCCGCGCAGCGCGACGATCAGCGGGACGAGGCCGAAGAACGAGATCGGCCAGAGATCCATCCCAGGAAACCCGAGGAAGTAGAAGAGCCCGCTGAGGGCCGCGAGCGCATAGGCGAGGCGCGCGGGCAGCGCGCGCGCCGGGCTTCCTGCGCGCGCGGGGGGGGCGCCCGCGCTGCGCGGCGCGCCCGGCAGCGGGAGGCTGGCGGTCTCTCCGCCCCCGGCGTCTGCGACGGCAGCCTCGCTCTCTTGCTGGTGCGCGGTCGTCATCGGGAGCGCCCGAGGAAGGGAATGGAACGCGCCGTCGTGACGGCGTCGCGGTGGAACCTGGAAGGGCCGAGCATGGCGGCCCCGTATTGAAGGGGCGCTGTCCCTCCGTCAACCCGCTCGGCGCGAGCCAGGCAACCCGCTCGGCGCGAGCCAGGCAACCCGCTCGGCGCGAGCCAGGCAACCCGCTCGGCGCGAGCCAGGCGACCCGCTCAGCGCGAGCCAGGCGACCCGCACCGCAAACGAGCGCTGCGAGCGGACGATCCCGGCGCTGGGCGCGCCCGCGCGGCCTGGCCAGGCGCGCGGCCTGGCCAGGCGCGCGGCCTGGCCAGGCGCGCGGCCTGGCCAGGCGGCGGAAGTTCGCGCAGAACGTGCCTGAACCCCCACGATCGCGACTACTATGCGCAGGTAGAGCCCATGTCGAAGATCCTTCACATCGAGGACGATCCCGCGAACCGCCTGCTCGTCCGCAAGCTGCTCCAGAACGCGGGCTACGAGGTCCTAGAGGCCGCCGACGGGCTCGAAGGGGTACGTCTCGCCTGTACGCAGCACCCCGACCTCGTCCTCGTCGACCTGAACATCCCGGGCCTCGATGGGTTCGAGGTCACGCTGCGCCTGCGCGGCGAGGCGTCGCTCGCCGGCGTCCCCATCGTGGCGATCACCGCGGAGGGCGACCGGGACACGAGCCTCGCCGTCGGCTGTGACGGCTTCCTCCAGAAGCCGATCGACGCGCGCTCCTTCCCGTCGATCATCGCCCGCTACCTCAGCGGCGCGCGCGAGGAGCTCCCCGCGTCCCAGGGGCCGCTCCGGCTGCGCGAGCAGAGCCAGCGCATCGTCGCCCACCTGGAGCAGAAGGTGGCCGAGCTCTCGCGCGCCAACGCCCGGCTCCGCGAGCTCGACGCCGCGCGCACCGAGTTCTACCGCAACATCTCCCACGAGCTCGCGACCCCGATGACCCCGATCGTCGGGTACGTGAAGCTGCTCGCCGACGAGGAGCTCGGCCCGCTCAACAAGGCGCAGAAGAAGGCGCTCCTCGCGATGGAGGACTGCGTCCGCAGGCTCCGCTCGCTCATCGACAACCTCCTCGACGTCACCGGCATCGAGACGGGCCGGATGCGCTTCATGCACTCCGAGTACGATTTCCTCGACACCACGCGGCGCGCCCTCGCCCAGGTCGCCGACCGCTTCGCCGAGGGGAAGGTCCAGCTCGTCGAGGATCTGCCGCGCGGCCCGCTCCCCGCGTGGGGCGACGCGGGCCGCCTGCAGCGGGCGATGATCCAGCTGTTCGAGAACGCGGCGAAGTTCACGCCGGCCGGCGGCACCGCGGGCGTGCGGGTCACCGTGCTCCAGTCGGGACACTACGAGCTCTGCGTCGCCGACTCCGGGCCCGGGGTCAAGGCGGACCGCCAGTCCCGCATCTTCGAGCCGTTCTATCAGGTCGACGGCTCGGCCACGCGCGCCTACGGCGGCGTCGGCGTCGGGCTCGCGATCGCGCGGCGCACCGCCCGGGGGCTCGGCGGCGACGTGCGCGTCGCGTCTCCCAGCAACGAGATCATCGAGGGGGAGACGCTGACCGGGGCCGCGTTCTACCTGACGGTCGCGCGGCGAGCGCCCTTCCAGGACGACGGCAGCTCCCCCGGACGGCTCGGCCCGCCCTCGTCGCCTCCCGCCGAGCCCTCGTCGTCCATCTGATGCACCCGGCCGCTCGTGCCATCTACCTCGACTGGAACGCCACGACGCCGCCGCACCCCGAGGTCCTGGCGGCGATGCAGTCCGCGGCGGAGGTGGCCTGGGCCAACCCCGCGAGCGTCCACGGACCCGGGCGCCGGGCGCGCGCGTTCGTCGAGCAGGCGCGGGAGGCGGTCGCCCGGCTGACGGGCTTCGACGCGCGCGACGTGATCCTCACCTCGGGCGGCACCGAGGCGAACAACCTCGCGCTCTGCCACGCGTTCGACGAGCCATCCGGGGCGCTCGTCGTCTCGCGGATCGAGCACCCGTCGGTGACCCGCGCCGCCGAGGCGCTCGCCGGCCGCGGCGTGCACGTCGCGTGGATCGATCCCGAGCCGTCCGGCCGCGTCGCGCCGGAGGCGATCGCGGCCGCCGTGGATCGGGCGGCGGCCGTCGCGCCCGTGCGGCTCGTGAGCCTCCAGGCGGTGAACCACGAGACGGGGATCATCCAGCCGATCGCCGAGGCGGCGGCGATCGTCCACGCCCGCGGGGCGCGCCTCCATGTGGACGCCGTCCAGGCCGTGGGGCGCCTCCCGCCGGAGGCGTGGGCCGGGGCGGATCTCGCGTCGATCGCGGCCCACAAGATCCGCGGTCCGAAGGGGATCGGCGCCCTGGCCGTCAGGCCTGGCATCCGGCTCCGGCCCGTCCTGCTCGGAGGCGCCCAGGAGCGCGGGTTGCGGCCCGGGACGCAGGACCCGCTCGCCGCGGCCGGCTTCGCCGTGGCCGCCCGGCGCGCGATCGGCGGTCCTGCCCGCTACGCGGCGCTCGCCCCGCTCCGCGATCGCCTCGAGGCCGAGCTCGTCGAGATCGGGCGCGCGGCCGGCGCCGCGCCGATCCGCAACGGCGACGGCGACCGCGCCCCCCACGTCACGAACCTCTCCTGGCCCGGCTGGCGCGGCGACGAGCTCTGCGCCGCGCTCGACCTGGAGGGCGTCGCCGTGTCCAGCGGCTCGGCCTGCAGCGCCGGGACCGCCGAGCCTTCCCCCGTCCTCACGGCGATGCTCGGGCCAGAGCGCGCGGCGTCCGCCGTGCGCTTCTCGATCGGCGAGGACACGACCGAGGGCGACCTCGTCGAGGCCACGCGCCGCGTGGCCCGCGTGCTCTCCCGCCTGCGATCGCTTCGAGCCGGAAGCTGAGCCGATCCCGTCGCTTACCGGGAACCCGTCGATTCTTGAACCATCCCTCGAGCCATTCCGGATAAGCGCGCAGAGAAGGGTGAGTCCACAGGGATATCTCTTCGCAGTGATTGAGCTTTTCGAGGGGGCTGTGGATTCTTTTGGTCGATCCATTGAATGGATCGAATCGGTCGTCTCGCTGTGAGCCTGTTCAGCGTTCGACGAGGCGCTCGACTTCGCTTCAGGTTTTGCTTGTATCCATTCGGATTTATTGTCAATTTTGTTGATGTAAAGAGTCGGCTCGCGGCGCTGCCCGGCGACCTCGCGGCGCGCGATCACGCCGGCTCCGGACGCATCGATCGAGGGCCGTCCAGGTCAGCTCTCGGATGAGCTCGCGCTCGAGGTGCGGTGGTGCTGCCAGGCCACGTCGCGTCGCGCGAGCGTGCTCGTGACCGCGACCTGGAGGCGCGCCGCGAGAGGCCGAGCGTGCCGTCCGGCTACGCGCCCGATGCGCGGCGCTGCCGGACGACTTCGTAGAGCGCGATCGCCCCTGCGACCGAGGCGTTCAGCGAGGAGATGGGGCCGGTCATGGGGAGCCGGGCGACGTGCTGGCAGACGCGGCGGACCGAGCGGCGCGTGCCCTTGTCCTCGGCGCCGATGACGATCGCGACTGGGCCGGTCAGGGGCAGCTCGCCGAGCTCCACCGGCCCCTGGGCGTCGAGCGCTATCGCGGCGACGCCTCGGGCGGCGAGCGCCTCCAGGGCGTCGGGCAAGGAGGGGACGCGGCACAGCCTCGCGTGCTCGATCGCGCCCGCGGACGCCCGGAAGGTCGCCGGGGTGAGCGGCGCCGAGCTGTGCTCGGGCCACAGGATGGCCCGGGCGCCCAGGGCGACGGCGCTGCGGATCACCGCGCCGAAGTTCTGCGGGTCCATCACGCCGTCGAGCGCCACCGTGATCGTGCCGGCGCCGGGCCGGCCCTCCTCGACGACCGGGATCTCGTCGACCCCGACGATCTGGAGCTCGGGCGCCGAGGCCACGGCCCCCTGGTGGCGCCCGCCGGCGCTGCGGCGATCGAGCTCGTTGCGGGGCGCGCGCTCGGTCGGGATGCCCTGGCCCTCCGCGAGGCGCGCGAGCGCGTCGAGCTTCGGGCCGCCGTCGCGCTGGACGAGGACCCACCCGACGCGCGCGCCGTGCGCGCGGATCGCCTCACGAACGGGCTGGAGACCGTAGACGAGGCGGCTCACGGGCGCGGCGGGTGGAGCGTGTGCGCGATCTCCTGGACGATCGAGCGCGCCGTGGCGAGCGGATCGGCCGCGTCGCGGATCGGCCGGCCGACCACGAGGAGATCTGCGCCGGCCGAGATCGCGGCCGAGGGCGTGGCGATGCGCTTCTGATCATCGCCTTGTGTGCTGCCTGCGCCTGGAGCGAGCCGGATGCCCGGCGTCACGATGAGCTCGCCCGGCCCGAGCGCCTCCCGCAGCGCGGGGACCTCGTGCGGCGAGGCGACGAACCCGTGGACGCCGGCGCCGCGCGCGAGCTGCGCCAGCCGGACCACATGCTCGGACGCGCTCCCCTGCACGCCCTGCGCGGCGAGATCGCCGTCGTCGAGCGACGTGAGCACGGTGACGGCGAGCAGGATCATGTCCTGAGAGCGCGCCGCCTCGTTGGCTGCGCGCCTCAGCATCTCGGCGCCGCCGGCCGCATGCACCGTCAGGTACCGGACCCCGAGCGCGGCGGCGCCCGCCACGGCCCGCGCCACCGTCTCGGGGATGTCGTGCAGCTTCAGATCGAGGAAGACATCGAGCCCGAGCGACTTGCCGATCTCGACCGCCCTCGGCCCCTCGCGGACGAACAGCTCCAGACCGACCTTGAGCACGCCGATCGAGGGGGCGATGCGGGTCGCCGCCGCCCTGGCCTCGTCGAGGTTCGCGTAGTCGAGCGGGAAGACGACCCTGCGGCGCGCCTCGTCGAGCGAGCCGCCGCCGAGGCTCGTTCTCTGCCTGACGGAGCTGTGGTTAGCCATTCAGGGACCCGTTCCGCGTCAGAGGCAGCTGCAGAGCGGATCGCCAGGGGCACAGTTGCAGGGCGCCTTGGCGCCGCCGCCGCTCGCCGGCGCGCCGCCCGCGGCCGGGCGTCCGCCGCTGCCGCGGCGCAGCTGCTCCTGCTTCTGCTGCTCGGCCTCGAGCTGCTTCTGCAGGGCGAGGCGCGTCGCCTCGTCCTTGGCGGTCGCGAGCTGATCGCGCAGCCCGGCCATCTTGCCCTCGGACTCCTTGAACTGCGCCTCGAGGCGCTTGTTCGCCTCCTCGAGCTCGCGGGCCCTCGCGGCCTCGGCCTGGATGCGCGCCTCGTTCTTCTGCGCCGAGTCGACGGCGACGACCGTGACGATGCCGATCACCAGCACGCTGGCGATGGCGCCGCCGACGAGGAGCTTGCGCAGCTTCTTCTTCGACTCGTCCTGCTGCAGCGCCGCGAGCGAGCGCTCGTGGTGCTGCTGCGCGGCCATCGCCTCGAGCCGCGCCTTCTGCTCGGCCTCGACGCGCGCCTTCTCGATCTCGGCCTGCCGGATCGCCTCGAGCCGCGCCGCCTCCTCGCGGGACCGGCGCTCCTCGTTGCGACGGCGCTCTTCCTCGGTGCGGATGCGCTGCTCCTCGGCATCGCGCGCGGCGCGCTCGGCCTCGACGCGCGCCTTCTCGGCGGCGGCGGCGGCGGCGGCCTTCTGGGCCTCTTCGCTCTTGATGCGATCCTCCTCGAGGTTCATCAGCTCCTTGAGCGAGAACAGGACCGAGCTTTCCTTCTGTTCCGACATGACCTCGTGGCTCCTTCGATCGAGCGCGTGCGGTTGGGCTACCAAGGGGCGGTGCGGGGACCTGCAGGTCGCCCTCGGAGGGCCACCGAGCAGGACGATTCTGACCCGCAGAGCGGCTTTGACGCAATTATTCGCGAACGCCACGACCCTCGTGATGTCGAGGCGCCGCGGAGCCGCCAGCCAGAGTATCGCCGTGGTGCACCGCAGGTACCAGCGGAAATCGTTGTGCTCCGTCCCTTCCACCGCACCTCCACGTCTCCATCTCGGTCACCTCGGCCACCTCGGCCACCTCGGTCACCTCGCGTGCCCTCGGTTCTCCTTGGTCCCTCCTTGCTCCTCCTTGGTTCACCTCCGTTCCCCCCGGTCGTCACGGCGCGCCTGCGCCGTCGGCGGACGAGCTGGTCCGTCGCGGAGGGCGCCCTGGGCATGACGGACAAGGGACCGCCCGATGGCGGGCACCGTCGCTCACCACGGCCCCGTTGGATTCTCGGTGGCTCTCCGGTAGCGTCGCGCGCCCATGGCGAACGTCATCAAGGCGCACATCACCGGTACGGTCTGGAAGATCGAGGTCAAGCCGGGCGACAAGGTCGAAGAGGGGACCGTCGTCGTCATCCTCGAGTCCATGAAGATGGAGATGCCCGTCGAGGCCGAGGAAGAGGGGACGGTCGAGGAGATCCTCGTCACCGAGGGGGCTGCCGTCACGGAAGGCGCCCCGCTGATCAAGCTGGCCTGAGTGGTCGTCAGGGTCCGCGGGGGCCCGGCGGCTCACGGACGTACACCGCGCTCACGCCCGGGTCATCGGCTCGGCGCGTGGGGCGCGGTCGCGCGCCCTCGCAGGACGCGCGCCCCCGCCGGACGCGCGCGGCGCCGCTCACTCGCGCCAGAAGAATTTCCAGGGGTTGTGCTTGAGGTCTCGCGCGAGCTCCTGCAGGTCGTCGAACAGCTGCTCATCCATGACGAGCGCGCCGACCGTCCCCTTGCCGCGCTTCACGTGGGCGAGGACCTCCTGGGCGTCGGCGGTCGCAGCCCTGGCCCTGCCCGCGATCTCGGCGATGTCGTCGAGCGTCTTTCTGATCTTGACCTGCTCGGTCTCGCCGCCCACGGTCGTCGAGAGGCGGCGCGCGTTCGCCAGCGTCTCGCGCGCGTCCGCCATGAGCGGCGGCAGGTCGCGCGCGGCCGTCCCGGTCAGCTGATCGGTGTTCGCGAGGATGCGGTCGATCTGCGGGTTGTTCACGTACCGCTGCCGGGCGTCCTTCACGAGATCGGTGCCGTCGACGCTCATCTGCTCGACGTTCTCGGCGATGCGATCGAGCCGATCCTGGTTTCGGTGCATGAAGTCGCCGGTGCCCTTCAGCGTCTTCCGGAGCCCGTCGAACGCCTCCCCGACCTCTTCGCGGTGCTCGCGCATCGCCGAGACCGTCGCGTGCAGGAGCTCGTAGCCCTCGGCGAGCAGCATGTCGAGGCGCGGCGGATCGAGCCCCCGGACGACGGCGTTCGGCGGGATCACCGGCCGATCGGTCGAGCCGGGCTCGATCGCGAGGAACTGCTCGCCGAGCACGCCCTGCGTGGTGACGTAGAACGTGGCGTTGTCGTGGATGCTCTGCTGGTAGCGCTCCTCGAGGCGCACCTGGATCCGCACGAGCGGCTCGCGCTTGCCGTCCTTGCCGAGCTTGCCGCCGCTGAAGTGGATCTCGCTCAGCTTGCCGACCTCCACGCCGGCGATCTTCACCGGCGCCCCGGTCTGGAGGCCGCCCGGGTTGTCGAACTCGACGTAGATCGAGTACTTCGGCTGGAAGTTGACCCCGCCCATCACGAGGATGAACGTGGCGAGGAGCCCGAGCGCCGTCAGGATGAGGATCCCGACCTTGACCTCGATCGATCGCGGGCTTGCCATGCGTTCGTTATCTTCTCCGATCTGGCGGCGGCGGGGTGAGGGAAATAGGCCAGGATCCACCTGCCGCAACGCGATATTCCAGCGGGCGGCGTGACGCTTCGCGCAGCCATTGCCTTGACGCAACCGCGCTTCTCTTCGTTCTGCTCGTTTCTTCGCTTCTCCTCGTCTCTTCTCGTCGCTTCTCGTCTCTTCTCGTCCCTTCTCGCTTTTCCCCGCTTCTCTCCTCTATCCCTCCTCTATCCCCCAGACCGCGATGATTTCGTTCCGAAATGTCCGAAAATCCTTTGGCCCCAAAGATGTCCTCAAGGATGTCTCGTTCGACGTCGAGGACGGCGAGGTGTTCTTCATCATCGGGCAGTCGGGGGTCGGCAAGAGCGTGCTCATCAAGCACCTCGTGGGGCTGCTCTATCCGGACGGCGGGGAGATCTGGCTGGACGGAGAGGAGGTGAGCCGCTTCGACGAGGCCCGGATGTACCCGGTGAGGATGAAGTGCGCGATGGTGTTCCAGCACTCGACGCTGTTCGACTCGATGACGTGCGCCGAGAACGTCGCGCTCCCGCTCCGCAAGCACAAGGGGCTCAGGCCGAAGGAGGCCCTCGCGGAGGCGCGCCGGCGGCTCGAGCAGGTGCATATGCGCGAGTTCGGGGACCGCTTCCCGCCGGAGCTCGGCGACGGGATGCGCAAGCGCGTCGCCATCGCCCGCGCGCTCACGCTCGACCCGCGCTACGTGCTCTTCGACGAGCCGACAACGAGCCTCGACCCGGTGAGCGCGCGGCGCGTCGACAAGCTGATCCGCGAGCTCAGCGATACGCTCGGCGTGACGAGCATCGTCGTGAGCCACGACCTCGTGAGCATCTTCACGATCGCCGACCGCGTCGTCATGCTCTACCAAGGTCTGGTGCGCCTGCTCGGGGATCGCGCGGCGTTCCGGGGCTCGCCGGATCCGGTCGTGCAGCAGTTCATCACCGGCAGCGCCGAGGGGCCGATCGAGTGAGGCGCCGGCGCGGCGCGGCGCGGCCGCCCGCCTAGCGGAAGATCAGGAAAGCGGCCGCCGAGATCAGCATGTTGAGCACGATGACCGCGAGCGAGGAGTTCACGACCGCGCGCGTCGTCGCCCAGCCCACGCCCTCGCTGCCGCCGAAGGTCGACAGCCCGGAGTGGCCGGAGACCACCGGGATCGCGGCGCCGTAGGCCACGCACTTCGCGAGGCCGGTCGCGAGATCACCCGCGTCGACGAGGCTGACGTTCATGAACGTCTCGGGGCTGACATCGAACATGCTGTACGCGGTGACCATCCCGGTGGTGAAGGAGACCGCGGCGCTCCAGACGATGAGGCACGTGGTCATCAGGAGGCTCGCGATGAACCGCGGCTTGATGAGGTAGTCGATCGGATCGGCCGCGCACATGCGGAGCGCGTCGACCTGCTCGGTCACCACCATCGAGCCGATCTCGGCGGCGATGCCCGCGCCGACCCGGGTGGCGAGCATCAGCGCGGCGATCGACGCGGCGAGATCGCGGACGAGCAGCTCGAGGTACGTCGCGCCGAGCATGGTCAGATCCGGGATGACCCGCTTCGCCTGCTGGCCGGCCTGGAAGACCATGATCATCCCGATGAAGCCCATCACGACCGTCAGGAAGAACAGCGATTTGTTGCCGATCTCGTACATCTGCTGGAGCACCGCGCCCGGCTCGCGGCGCCCCTTCGCGCAGTAGTAAAGCGTCCTTACAAATAGCGAGTAGAGCTCGCGCGCCGACTGGAAGAGGGACAGCGCGGCGGCGCCGATCGCGGCGACGCCGGACGCCTCCGGCGCGAGATCCCTGAGCTCGCTCGAGGGCGGGCCGGCGCTCGGGCGGTCGGATGTGCTCTTGTCCGGGGAGGGCATGCGCGGCGCCGCCGATCAGTCGAGCGTGAAGGAGACGAAGTAGTCGAGGATGAAGATGCCGGCGGCCGAGGCGACGACGGTCGCGTTGACGGCGCGGCCGACGCCGGGCGCGCCGCCGGTCACGCCGAGGCCATACTGGCAGCTCGAGAGCGCGAGCACGACGCCGAAGACGACGCTCTTGACGAGGCCGCTCATGACGTCGCCGATGTCGAGCAGCCCGCTCGTGAGGCCGTTGTAGAAGACGGCCGGGGCGACGCCGAGGAGGAGGTCGCCGGTCAGCGCGGCGCCGAGCAGGGCGAGCGCGTCGGCGAAGATCACCGAGAGGAGCAGCGTCAGCACCATCGCGAGGAAGCGCGGGGCGATGAGGAAGCTCACCGGGTCGATCGCGAGGACGCGGAGGGCGTCGATCTGCTCGGTGACGACCATGGTGCCGAGCTCGGCGGTATTGTTGGCGCCGACGCGGCCGTTGATCATGAGCGCCGTGAGCAGCGGGGCGATCTCGCGGAGCGTGCCGAAGCCGGCGCCCCAGCCGAGCAGGCCGTGCGCGCCGAAGCGCTCGACCAGCGGCGCCGCCTGGATGACCATGATCGCGCCGGTGAAGAGGGCGGTCACGACGACGATGGGCATCGACTTGACGCCCATCCTGTAGAGGTTGCGCATGAACTCGGCGCCGTCGACGCGGAGCGTGGCCACGCGCGCCGCGATCTTGCCCGCGAGCACGGCCATGCCGCCCACCGTGGCGGCGATCTGGAGGAACGAGCCGCCGAGCTGGTGGACGCCGGAGGGCTCCTGCGCGATCGGCGCGCGCGGCCGCTTCACGGGTGGCGCGGGCGGCGCGCCGGACGAGGCGAGCGCGCCGCCGCCGTGAGCGCGCGCGGCGGTGCCTGGGCCAGCAGGAGACGTCATGCGAGGCGGGAGCTTAGCCCAAGGCTCCCGGGGAGCGCGGCGCGATCTGGCGTGTCCCGAGAGGCCGGCGCTCGAGAGGTCGAGATCGCTACCCAAGCAGGAGATCGTCCTCTACCTGGAATGTGCCCGCCTCACCCCGAGGCAGTCTCGTGCGGTGGCAAACGCGCGCTCCAGCGCGCAATGCCGGCGCGCCTCCCGCGGAGGAGCGCGCCGGCCCGGAGGCGGGCTGTCGGCGACGATGTCCGGTCCCCCGGTGGAGCGAGCCTGGTGAAGAGCAGAGAAGCAGGTGGGATGTCCCCTCAGGAGGGCGTGGGCGCGTTGACGGGCGAGATCCGGACCGGCCTCCTCGACGACGGCCGGACGTTCGCCGTCCTCTCGGCGGCGACGTTCGCGCTCAAGGCGATCTTCGTGAAGCTCGCCTACGCCGCGCACCCCGTCGACGCGGTGACGCTGCTCGCGCTGCGGATGGGCATCGCGCTGCCGTTCTTCCTGTGGCTCGCCCGGAGGGAGCGCGGCGCCGCCGAAGGGCCGCTGACGCCTCGCCTCTGGGGAGGTGTGCTGATCGTCGGGTTCCTCGGATATTACCTCTCCAGCCTGTTCGACTTCATCGGGCTCACGTACATCAGCACCGGCCTCGAGCGGCTGATCCTGTTCGTGTATCCGACGCTCGTCCTCCTGATCGGCGCAGCGTGGCTGAAGCAGCCAGTGCGCGGCGAGGCCTGGGGAGCGCTCGCCGTGTGTTATCTCGGGCTCGCGGCGGCCGTCTGGCACGATCTCGAGCAATCCCGGGACGCGCGGGCCGTCGCCATCGGCGGAGCGTGGGTGTTCGCGAGCTCGGTGACCTACGCGCTCTACTACATCGGCGTCGGCAAGCTCGCGTCCAGGGTCGGCTCGACGCGCCTCGCCGCGTACTGCGGGGCGGCCTCGTGCCTGATGGTGCTCGCGCACTACGCGGCGGCGGGGAGCCCGGTCAGGCTGGGCGAGCTCCCGGCGTCGGTGTGGGGATACGCGGCGGCGATGGCGACGATCAGCACGGTGCTCCCCATCGTGCTGCTCGCCGCCGCCATCCGGCGGCTCGGCGCGGGCCGCGCGGCGACGTTCTCGACGCTGGGCCCGGTGCTCACGATCGCTTTCTCGTGGGTCATCCTGGGCGAGCCGGCCACGTGGCAGCAGGTCGTCGGGCTCACGCTGGTCGTGGGCGGGGTGAGCTGGCTCGGCAAGTCGACGTGAACCTGCGCCCCGCTCGGGAGCGCCGGGGCCGCGGGGCGCGGCGCATGCCCGCCGCGGGGTCAGGCGTCGTGCACCGCGGGGCGAGGCCCTGGTGAGCCGCTGCCGAAGAGCTCGCTCCGGACGCGATCGCGCTCGCGTTCGAGCTGCTCGGACGTCGCGCCCAGCCGCACGAGGAGGCGCTCGGTCATCGAGAACGCGACCTCCGCCTCGCCGGTCACCACGACGTCCGCGCCCGCCTTCTTCAGCGCGGTCACCTCGCGCAGGTAGAAGGCGCGGGCGAGGACGAACAGCCGCGGATTCACGCCCTTCGCCTGCTCGATCACCCCGTCCCCGGGCGCGCCCGCCGCCGTGAACAGCAGGCTGTCCGCCGTCCCGACGCCGGCCCGCTCGAGGATCTCCCGCTGCGTGGCGTCGCCGTAGATCGCGCGGATGCCCTGGTCCTGCAGCTGCTTCACCGTGTCGAGGTTCAGCTCGACGACGGTCGGCGCGATGCCGTTCTCGCGGAGCAGCCGCGTCAGCGTCTTCCCGACAGGGCCGTAGCCCACCACGACGGTGCGGTGGGCGTGCTCGTCCAGCGAAGCGGCGTCGGTCTCCGCGAGGGCGGCGTCGCGCTGCCGGAAGAGCGCGGACGTCCATCGCGCGAGGCGATCGCGGACGCCGAAGAGCACCGGGTTCAGCGTGATCGACACGATGGCGGCGACGACGAGCGTCTGCTCGGCCTCGACCGGCAGGACGCCGAGCTTCTTGCCGAGCGCCGCGAGGATGAACGAGAACTCCCCGATCTGCGCGAGCGAGAGGGCCACGGCGAAGGCGGTCTGGAGGGGGCGGCGGAGCAGCACCGTCACCGCGAGCGCGGCGAGCGGCTTGCCGATCAGCACCACCGCGAGCGTCCCCGCGGCCAGCTGCCAGGCCACGGCGAGCTGCGCCGGGTCGAGGTGCATCCCCACCGAGACGAAGAACAGCACGGCGAACGCGTCGCGCATCGGGAGCGCCTCCGACGCGGCGCGCGAGCTGAAGTCGGACTGGCCGACGACCAGGCCGCCGAGGAAGGCGCCGAGCGCCATCGACGAGCCGAAGAGGATGGCCGAGCCCACGGCGACGCCGAGCGCGACGACGAGCACCGTCAGCGTGAAGAGCTCCCGCGAGCCGGTCTTCGCCACGTACCCCAGCAGCGCGGGGATGAAGCGCTGCCCGACGATGAAGATGAACGCCACGAGCCCGGAGAGCTTCAGGACCGCGATCCCCACGGACACGGCGACGCCCGTCGCGCCCGCGCCCGCGGCGTCGCCCATCACGGCGGGGAGCAGCACGAGCACGAGCACGGTGAAGACGTCCTCGAGCACGAGCCAGCCGATGGCGAGGTGGCCAGCGGGGGTGTGCAGGACGTCGTTGTCGCTGAGGACCCGCGTGAGCACGACGGTGCTCGCCACCGAGATGGCGACGCCGAAGACGACCGCCGCGCCCCACGTCCAGCCCGCGGCGCGGCCGAGCATGGCGCCGAGCGCCGTGGCGACCGCGATCTGGATGAGGGCGCCGGGCACGGCGACCTTGCGCACGGCGAGGAGCTCGCGGACGTGGAACTGCAGGCCGACCCCGAACATCAGGAGGATGACCCCGATCTCCGCGAGCTGGTCCGCGAGCCGCTTGTCCGCCACGAACCCCGGGGTGAAGGGGCCGACGAGGATGCCGGCCAGCAGGTAGCCCACGATGGGGGACAGCCTCAGGCGCTGGGTGACGAAGCCGAGCGCCAGGGCTCCGGTGAGCCCGCCCGTGATCGTGAGGATAAGATCGAGTTCGTGCGGCATGTCCCCGTCTAGCGCTTTCCGTCGCCGGCCGCCGCCTCGCGGTGCGGCGCCGTCGGTGATCCCGAGCGCGGCGTGGGCCGCGCTCGGCTCTACCTATCTGTTTACGTGTTATTACGTGTTACATGCCCACGACGCCGATGGCCTCGTACGCCTCGATGATGTGCGGCTCCTCCCTGGCCTTCGCGACCCACGCCTGCATCGCGGGCAGCGCGAGGATCGACGCCACGTAGCGCCGGGAGACGGCGTCGAGCGCGACGCCGTACGTGTCGAACCGCGTCGCGACCGGCGCGTACATGGCGTCCGCCACGCTGAAGCGCCCGAACAGGAACTCGCCTCCCTGGCCGAAGCGCGATCGGCAGTCGTTCCATACCTCCTGGACGCGCGCGATGTCCTCCGACGCCGCGTCGGTGATCGCCACGCCCTGGATCTTCCGCCGCACGTTCATCGGCAGCGCGGTGCGGAGCGCGGCGAAGCTGCTCGCCATCTCGGCGCTCACCGATCGGGCGACGGCGCGCGCGTCGCGCGCCTCCGGCCAGAGCTTCGCCGCGGGGAAGAGCTCCGCCGCGTACTCGGCGATCGCGAGCGACTCCCAGATCGTGAGCACCCCGTGCTGCAAGGCCGGCACCTTGCCCGACGGAGAGTAACGCTGGATCTGCAGCGTGCGCGTGCCGGGCGCCCCGAGAGGGATCACCACCTCTTCGAAATCGGCGCCAGCCTGCTTCAGGACGAGCCAGGCCCGCAGCGACCACGATGAATAGGTCCTGTTCCCGAGATAGAGGGTGAGCTCAGCCATGCGCGGAGTCTACCACCGCGGCCGACCCGCGCGGCGGCGCGCTCACTGCGCTCGTCGCGCCAGATCGCCGCCGAACACCTCGCTCGCCAGCGCCTCCACCGCCATCCGGACCGCCTCGTCGCTCGTGTGGCGCACCCGGAAGCCCAGCGCCGCCAGCTTGCCAGGATCCATCCGCGATCGCGGCACGTCGCCGGGCCAGCCGCGCTCGCCTCCCTGATACCGGATCACCGCGTCCGGATAGGGCGACGCCGCCACGCACAGCTCCGCGATGCGCGAGACGCTCGTCGCGTCCTCGGGCGCGAGGTTGTAGAGGTTGAGCCGCTCCCTGGCCTGGTCGAAGCCGAACAGGATCCCCTCCGCGCAGTCCCGGACATCGAGGTACGGCTTCGACTGGCGCCCGTCGCCGAGCACCTCGAGCTCCGTCCGCCGATCGCGCAGCTTCCTCAGGAAATCGAGCGCCGCGCCGTGCGTCCCGCGCGGCCCGACGACGTTGCCGAAGCGGTAGATCCACGCCGTGAGGCCGAAGCACTCGACGTAGGCGCTGATGAGCGCCTCGCCCGCGAGCTTGCTCGCGCCGTAGAGCGAGATGGGCAAGGCGCCGAGATCGCCCTCCGCGCACCGACGCGCGGTGTCGCCGTAGACCGTCCCGGAGGACGAGAAGATCAGCCGGTTGACGGCCGTCCGGCGCATCGCCTCGAGCACGTTGTACGTCGCGATGGTGCCCTGATCGAGGTCGAGCCGCGTCCGCGCGAGCCCCCAGCGCGCCTCGGGGTTCGCCGCGAGGTGCACGACGAGGTCGTGGCCCGCCATGGCCTCGGTGAGCCGCTCCAGATCGAGGACGTCGGCCTCGACGAGCGTCGCGCGCCCGGAGGCGAGGTGCGACGCCACGAACGCGCGGCGCCCGACGGAGAGGTTGTCGTAGATCGTCACGGGGCCGCGCTCGACCAGGCGATCGGTGAGGTGGCTCCCGATGAACCCGGCGCCGCCGACGACGAACGACCTGAGCTCCGTCACCGCGCGTCTCCCGCGATTCCCGCGATTCCCGCGGTTCCTGCGGCCAGGCGCTCGATCCGCGCCGCGACCTGGAGGCGATCCTGGGTCACGAGGCGGAACGGCAGATCGTGGATCCGGAGCGGCCACTCGAGGCCGGTGATGCGGCCACCCGCGCCGCGCACGAGCGCGACGAGCTCGCCCGGCGTGAAGTACGTGCCCCGCACCTCGACGCCGGGCGCGGCGTTGCCGGCGAGATCCATCCAGAGCAGCACGCGCTCCGAGACCGGGCCGAACCGGAAGTGATCCTTGAGCGCGACGACGCGCGACGCGACCCGGAGCGCCTCGGCGAGCAGCGCGCCGGGGCGCGCGGCGTGGTGCAGCACGTCGGAGAGGAGCACCGCCTCGAACGCCGCGTCGGGGAAGGGGAGGCGCTCGCCGTCGTAGCCGATGACCGGCAGCGCCGCCCCGGGGCGCGCCTTCACGTCCACGCCGACGACGCGGAGCGCCCCGACCAGGCGCGCGACCTCCAGCGCGACCGTGCCGTCGCCCGCGCCGACGTCGAGCAGCGACGCCGCAGGGCCCACCTGCGCGGCCAGCGCCCGCGCGACGCGGCCCACGCGCGGCACGTGGACAAGGCGATGGTGCAAGGAGAACAGGGCGCGCTCGAGGACCGTCATCGTGTATCCGAGCCCCGGCGCCGCCCGCGCCGGAGAGCCGCGCCACGCTAGCACTATTGCGGGAAGTCGGAGGGGGAAGCGGATCGCCATGACGTCAAGGGCGCCAAGAAACCAGGGAAAGGGGAGGAAAAAAATGCCGGGACGGCACGTCTTCTTCTCCCTTTCTCCCTTGGCGACCTTGGCGCCATGGCGGTTTTCCTGCCGATCCGGGGCAACTTCCCGCAGCAATGCTGGTCGAGCGCCCGAGGACCGGCGACGCGCGGGGTTACCGGTTACGCCCGACCCGAAAGGACGGCTGCTCTGAAACAACCACTCTTCCATGGTCTGCGACAATGACGGTCCATGGCGCGCGCCGCCCTCCGTTCTCGCACCGCTCACGCTTGACCGATTCGCGTCATCGAACATAGCTGAATCGATGATCGGAGCGCGTGGGAAGGGGCGAGTGATGTGCGGTGGTTGCCGGCTCGTTCTGGCATCTCTCTGGTTCGCCATTTCAGGGTGCAGCGGAGAGACGGGAGACAAGGAGGCAGGCAAGGACACTGTCCCTCCGGACGACCCGGAGCCAGGCGAAGCGACGTTCTCGCCGGAGGACGCCACGGAGCTCTGGTTCGTGGAGTTCGAGCGAGCGCCGGCCGCGAGGGGCAGCGGGGGCGCCCGCGTCAAGGGCCTTGTCGAGGAGGAGCGGGAGCTCTTCCGGCGAGCCGCCGCGGCCCGCGGGCTCCGGTACAAACAAAGATTCTCGTTCGAGGAGCTCTGGAACGGCCTCTCCGTCGTGGTCGCGCAGGAGAGCTCGGCTGCGCTCGTGGACATGCCCGGGGTCAAGGCCGTCTACCCCGTGGTGCCGGTGGAGCTCGACACCACGCGCGCCGCGCCGACGGCCGACCCGGACCTCGCCGTCGCAGGCGAGATGTCGGGCGCGGATATCGTGCGCCGAGAGCTCGGCGTGACCGGCGAGGACGTCCGCGTCGGCGTGATCGACAGCGGCATCGACTACCATCACCCCGACCTCGGAGGCTGCTTCGGCCCGGGCTGCCGCGTGGCGTTTGGCTACGATTTCGTCGGCGACGATTTCGTCGCCGGTGACGCGACCAAGCCGCCCGTGCCCGACGGAGAGCCGGACGATTGCCTGGGCCACGGCACGCACGTCGCCGGCATCATCGGGGCGAACGGGGTCGTGCAGGGCGTGGCCCCGGACGTGACCTTCGGCGCTTACCGCGTGTTCGGCTGCCGCGGCGGCTCGCGCGCCGACATCATCCTCAAGGCGATGGAGCGGGCTGCCAGCGACGGCATGCACGTCATCAACATCAGCATCGGAACGCCGTTCCAGTGGCCTGACTACCCGACGGCGACGGCGGCGAGCGCGCTCGTCGGGCGCGGCGTCGCGGTCGTCGCGTCGATCGGCAACAGCGGCGAGAAGGGGCTCTGGGCCGCGGGCGCGCCCGGCGTGGGCGAGGCGGTCATCGGCACCGCGTCCGTCGACAGCACGCGCGTCACCACCCTGTCGTTCACCGTCGCGCCGGGCAACGCCGTGATCGGCTACACCCGCGGCGCCGGGAGCCCGCCCGCGCCGCTCTCGGGGAGCGCCGCCCTCGCGCGCACGGGGACGACCACGAGCGCCCGCGACGCGTGCGCCGAGCTCCCCGCCGGCGGCCTCGCGGGCCAGATCGCGCTCGTCCGGCGCGGCGGCTGCTCGTTCCACCAGAAGGCCGCGCGCGCGCAGGCCGCGGGCGCCGTCGGCGTCCTGTTCTACAACGACCGGTCCGGGGCGATGAGCCCGTCCGTGGAGGGCGACCCTCCGATCACCATCCCGGTCGTGGGGATCGCGCAGGCCGACGGCGAGCTCCTCAACGCGCGCCTCGACGCCGGGCCCGTGACCCACAGCTGGACCGACCGGGCCGTGGCCGCGCGGAACAGCACCGCGGGCCTCGTCTCCCGCTTCAGCTCGCACGGCCTGAGCGCGGCGCTGTCCTTCAAGCCCGATCTCGCCGCGCCCGGCGGCACGATCTACTCGACGGTGCCGATCGAGCAAGGTTCGTACGACACGCTCAGCGGGACGTCGATGGCGGCGCCGCACGTGGCCGGGGCCGTCGCGCTCCTGCTCGCCGCGCGCCCGGAGCTGTCCGCGGCGCGCGTGCGCGACGTCCTCCAGAACACCGCGGTCCCCGCGCCGTGGAGCGGCGGTCCGGGCGCCGGCGTGCCGGAGAGCGCGCACCGGCAGGGCGCAGGGGTGATCCGCGTCGACCGGGCGATCCGCGCGACCACCGTGATCAGCCCCGGAAAGCTCTCGCTGGGAGAGAGCGAGGCCGGCCCCGCCGCGCGCACGCTGACGCTCGAGAACTCGAGCGGGCACGACGTCACCTACGACCTGTCGCACGCGCCCGCGGCGTGCGCGACAGGGGGCGACCACTGGGCGCCGGCGAGCGCCACGACCGGCGCCGCGCGCGTCGATTTCAGCGCCGCCAGCATCACGGTGCCCGCCGCCGGGAGCGCGACCGTCTCCGTCACCGTCACGGCGAGCGACGCGCTCGCGGAAGGCGGCCTGTTCGGCGGCTACCTCGTGTTCACGCCGCGGGGCGGCGCGGCCGACGGCCTGCTGCGGGTGCCGTATGCGGGCTTCAAGGGCGATTACCAGAGCCTGCCCCTCTTCAAGCCGTCGGGGTCCGGGGCTCCGTGGCTCGGCAAGCTGAGCGGGACGCGCCTGACCCAGCAGCCGCGCGGCGCGGCCTACACGCTGGCGTCGGACGACATGCCGTATGTGGTCGTCCACCTCGATCACGGCGCGGAGCTCCTGACGCTGGACATCGTCGACGCCGCCACGGCGAAGCCGTGGGGGCGCGCGCTGATGCTGTCCCACGTCGGTCAGAGCACGTCCGCGACGGCGGTCACGCGGTATGGATGGAAGGGCACGACGAAGCGCGACGGGAGGCTCACCGTCGTTCCGGACGGGGATTACCTGATCAAGCTCCGCGCGCTCCGGGCGCTCGGCGATCCGGACAACGAGGCGCACTGGGAGACGTGGACGTCGCCCGTCGTCACCCTCGACCGGCCGTGACGGGTCCGCTCACGGCGCCTTGTAGACGAGCACCGGCCAGAGCCGGCGGACGACGCGCACGAGGTCGCGCTGCGCCCGCATGACCGCGCCGATGTCCTTGTAGGCCGAGGGCGCCTCCTCGCGCAGCCGGTCGGCGAGGCGGTGATCGAACCACACGCCCTCGGCCTCGCGCAGCAGCTGCCGCGCGCCGATGCGGCGGCGCGCCTCGCCCCGCGGCAGCGCGCGCCCGGCGCCGTGCGCTGACGAGCCGAGCGCCTCGGGGTGGCCGCGCCCCTCGACATGGAAGCTCGGGCTCCCCATCGACCCGGGCACGACGCCGGGCTCCCCTTCGCGGAGCCCCATGGCGCCCTTGCGGTGCACCCACAGCGCGCGTCCGCCGTGCTCCTCGCGCCGGACGTGGTTGTGATCGATCTCGATGCGCGACGACGCGTCCGCGTCGACGCCGAACAGCTCGGCGAAGAGCGAGAGGGCCTCGGTGACCATCCGCGCGCGGCTCGCCCGCGCGTACCTCGCTGCCCAGGCTGCGTCATCGAGGTATGCGCGGGCGAGCCGCGCGCGCCCGCTCGTGGCCGGCGCGCGGCCGGCGGCCCGCGCCCGGCACACCGACGGGGCTACGTGGCCTGCTGGCGATGATGATGCGCCGGCGCCGCGCACTGGTACTTGGCGACCCTGGCGACGACGCGGAGCATCCGGCGCATGACGAGCCTCCCGAGCGGCGCCGTCAGCGCGTCCAGGAGGAACAGCCGCCGCCGCGTCCGCGTGTCGGTCGCGCGGACGCGCGCCTCGTACGCGAGCAGCGTCCGGCGCTGTCCGTAGGGCATCACGACGAAGCTCGCCGCCCCCTTGACGTGACCGGGGCAGTCGAACGACTTGAACTCGGCGGCGGTCCGCCTCGTGAACAGGCTCTCCACGCTGAACAGGCGCGCGATCGAGCCGATGACGATCTCGGATCCCTCCTTTTCGGCAAGCTTGGACTGGCCGTACTCCTCGATGTTCTGGAGCGACATCCGCGCGCGCGCCGGGAGCGGCGCGAGGCGGAGCCTGCGCCGGGCGCGCCGCACGGCGGCCAGGCGGAGCGCGAAGACCGCGCGCAGGAGGAGAGAGCGGCTCCTCGCGAAATCCACCCTCTTCAGCGTGGCGTACGTCACCTCCGGTGGCGCCATCACCACGATCGCGTGGTTCATGACGATATCGGCCTCAGGTAGGAAATGTTCGAGCAGCGTGGGGCTGGCGCCGGAGCGCTGCGGGCACGCGTGCGAGGCATCCGTCGCGGATTGCTCTCCGCCCTGTCGGCTCTCACCCTGTTCCGTCGAGATGGTCTGCATGGCGAACTACCCCCTGCGGGTTTTCATTGGGCAGCCTCGACGGAACGCCAGCAGGGGACTCCTGCTCTCGACTCAGCCCCTCGCGCGTCGGGAGGCCTCCGCCATGCGGTGGGCGATGCGGAACGCCATCTCGAGCGACTGGCGGTAGTTCAGCCTCGGATCGCACAGGCTGGCGTAGCGCTGGTCGAGATCGGACTCCGTGAGCCCCGCCCCGACGCACTCGGTGACATCGTCGCCCGTGAGCTCGAAGTGGACGCCGCCGAGGTGGGATCCCATGGATTCGTGCACCTCGAAGCTCGCCTCGATCTCGGTGAGGATATCCTCGAAATTCCGTGTCTTGATCCCGCTGGACGTCGTCTGGGTATTGCCGTGCATCGGGTCGGACATCCAGAGCACCTTGCGCCCCGCGGACCGCACCGCCTCGATGAGCGGCGGGAGCCCGTCGCGCACGCGGCCCGCGCCCATGCGCACGATGAGCATGATCTTGCCCGGCTCGTCCGCCGGGTTGAGCCGGTCGAGGAGGCGGATCACGTCATCGCGGAGCGTCTTCGGGCCGAGCTTGATGCCCAGCGGGTTCTCCACGCCGCTGAAGAACTCGACGTGCGCGCCGTCCGGCTGCCGCGTGCGCTCGCCGATCCACGGCAGGTGGGTCGTCAGGTCGTAGAAGCCGGGCCGGCGCGCGACCTTCCGCGTCTGCGCGGACTCGTAGTGCAGGTGGAGCCCTTCATGGCTCGTGAAGAACTCGACCCGCGAGAGCTCCCCGACCGGCACCTCCGCGAGCGCCTCCATGAACCGAAGGGCCTCCCCGACCTGCTCTGTCATCCGCTGGTATCGCTCGCGCAGCTCCCCGGGCAGATCCGCCCGCTCGAGGAAGCTCAGGTCCCAGTACTCCGGGTGGTGCAGATCGGCGAAGCCGCCCTCCGACAGGGAACGGATGAAATTCAGGGTGATCGCCGCGTGCTGGTATCCCGCGATCATCAGGTTTGGATCGGGGCGCCGGGCGGAGGCGTCGAAGGGAGCGCGATTGATGAGATCCCCGAAATAGCTGGGCAAGCTCACGCCGTCGCGCGTCTCGACGGGGCTGGAGCGCGGCTTGGCGTACTGCCCGGCGAAGCGCCCGAGGCGCACCACCGGCCGGCGGGCGCCGTGCACCAGCACGAGCGACATCTGGAGCAGGATCTTGAGCTTGTTCGTGACGATGTTCGGGCGGCAGTCGTCGAGCGTCTCCGCGCAGTCTCCCCCCTGGAGCACGAACCGGCGGCCGACCTGCGCTTCGGCCAGATAGCCTTTGAGTCGCTCGATCTCCCACGAGGTCACGAGCGGCGGCAGCGCCCGGAGCTTCTCGACGGCCACCTGGACGGCGTCGGGATCGTCATAGGGGAGCGGCGCAGCGTTGAACCGTTCACGCCATGAATCTGGCGACCAGGGTTGAGCAGGAACGTACATGAGTTGAGCCCTATTATGGCAAGGCTCCCACCTGCGCAACCCTCGGTCAACGTCACCGATTCGAGCGTGAGGTGATGGGCTCGCGGGCGCGGTCATCGGCTCGCGGGCGCGGTCATCGGCTCGCGGGCGCGGTCATCGGCTCGCGGGCGCGGTCATCGGCTCGCGGGCGCGTCGGCCGCCCGGGGCGATGGCCCGGTGCGCGCCTCGATCGCCTGGATCGCCGACTTGATCTCTCCCGCGATCGAGGCGCACGGCGCCGCGCACCGGCTCATGCCCAGAAAGCCGCAGCCCTTGCTCTTGCTGGTGACGAGCGGCGTGAGGACATCGACGGCGCGCCGATCGCCATCGGTCGTCGCGCGCGCCAGCAAGGCCTGCCTCGCCTTGCAGGAGGGCGCGATCCGGAGCTCTTGGGCGATGCGCAGCGCGGGCGTCGCCCGCCCCAGGACCGCCGCCTCCGCGAGCCGCTTCCCGGCGCGCTCCTTCAGCGCGGAGCTGCCCACCGCGAGCTCGTAGAGCAGATCCGCCCCGTGGCTCCCCATGCCGCTCGCCATCAGGTCGAGCGCGGCCGAGGCCACCTCGGGCGGTCCGCCGGCGGCGCTCGAGACGATGCGCTTCACGTCGTCGTCGGCCGTCGCCCCCGGATCGAGCTCCAGCAGCCGCTTCGCCGCGGCGAGCGCGGCGGCGTGGTAAGGCGGCGGCAGCGCGTGGCGCAGCATCAGCGCGCGGAAGATCACCGGGTCCTTCGGGTAGCGCGAGGCGAGCGCCTCCAGCGCGAGCACGCCGCCCGCGGTCGCCGTGGCGAGCTCGTCGGCGGGGACAGCATCGGAAGGTCGCGGCGCGGCCGGACGCCGGAGGCCGGAGCTCGACGGCGGCGCGCGCTCGGCGAGCGAGGCCGCCTCGAGCCGGGAGAGCGAGACGCCGTCGCGCAGCAGCGCCGCAGCGAACACGACCGCCACGAGCGCAGCCGCGCCCGTGACCAGCCAGCGCGCCGCGGGCGGCGTCCCCGCCAGCACGGAGGCGCGCGAGCCGGGGGCGTTGCCGCCTGCGCCGCCTGCGCCGAGCACGGTGGTCGTTCCCGCGTGTGTGCCAGGTCTGCCGGGAGTGCTGGCCTGGCTGGCGCTCGTTCCAGGTGCCTGCGCTGGCATGGCCCGCTCCCCTAACACACGCCCGGACAGCGGCCCATGGCG
This sequence comes from Sorangium sp. So ce281, assembly GCF_051527395.1. NCBI lineage: Bacteria > Pseudomonadati > Myxococcota > Polyangiales > Polyangiaceae > Sorangium > Sorangium sp. So ce281. The sequence continues at coordinate 4,884,417 of NZ_CP150322.1, read as the reverse complement.
CGCGTCCGGCGGCTCGGCCGCGGGCTCATCGCCGCTGTCCTCGCCACTGGAACAGGGCGGCAGCGCCCGCGGCGAGCACGCTGACGAGGAAGAGCAGCGCGTCCCAGACCGGCCACGCGATGCCGATGGCGCGCTGCAGGAACACGGCCTCGACGAGCCGCACGAGCAGCGACGCGGACCCGTAGGTCACGAGGGCGAGCACGACGGGCGTCGTGAGCCGAGGGGCGAGCGCGCTCATCCGGGCGTCGTCCCGCCAGACACGCCGAAATACATAGAAGCCGCCGAGAAGCCCGACGCCGAACAGGGCGCACAGGATCCCGAGCGTGAGCAGGGTGGCGCCCTGGCCCGACAGCGCGGCGGCGTCGCCGCGCGCCGCGCGCGCGAAGCCGGCGAGGCAGCTGACGAGGCCCGCGCCGAGCCACCCGAGGCCGAGGCTCACCGCGAGGAAGACCATCTGGCGCGTCAGGTACGCCTCGGACGACGCCGAGCCGGGCAGGCCGAAGGCGTGCGAGAGCGCGTAAGGCCGCCCGAGCACGACGGACGCGCGCGCGAGCGACGCGCGGGCGCTGGGCGGCCCGGGCGAGGCCGCTTCCTCGTAGGGCGCGAGCTCGCTGGCGAGCTCGCCCATCGACGCGTGGCGCCCCTCTCTCTCCTTCGCCATGGCGCGCTGGACGACGGCCTCCAGGCCCGGCGGGATCTCCGGGTTCAGCGAGCGCAGCGGCGGCGGCTCCTCCGTCATGACCGCGAGGAGCACTGCCGTCGGGTCGCTGCGCTCGAAGGGGCGCCGCCCGGTGAGCGCGTGGTAGAGGACCGCCCCCACGGCATAGATGTCGGCCCGAGGGTCGATCTCGTCCCCCTTCGCCTGCTCCGGGGCCATGTACGCCGGCGTTCCGAGCACCATGCCGGTCCTCGTGAGCGTGGACGGCGCGGAGGTCTTCGAGATGCCGAAATCGAGGATCTTCACGGTCGGACACGCAGGGTCGCCCGTGAGGAAAATGTTCTCCGGCTTGATGTCCCGGTGCACGATGCCCGCTGCGTGCGCGGCCGCGATGCCGTCGCACACCTCGCGCGCGATCCGCACCGCGGCGCCGGCCGGAAGCCGCCCTCCCGACCCTGCGAGGAGCTCGTCGAGGCCCTTGCCGTCCAGGTACTCGGCGATGATGCACGGACGGCCGTCGCTCAGCCGGTTCACGTCGAAGATCTCGACGATGTGCGGGCTCCGGATCGACGCTGCGGCTTCGGCCTCGCGCTGGAACCGCGCGAGGACGGTGGGCTGCTGGGCGAGCTCGGGCTGGAGCGTCTTCAGCGCGAACCGCTTGCCCGGGATGCGGGTGTGGTGCGTCTCGTAGACGCGGCCCATGCCGCCCTCGCCGAGCAGGCGGATGACGCGGTACGCGCCCGCCACCGTGGTGCCGACGAGGGGGTCCGCCTCCGCCGGCTGCCCGTCCGCCGCGATCTCGGCAGGGCTCGCCGCGCTCCCCGTGGGAGGAGCGGGTGGACGGACCGTGTCGGCGGTCGCCTCGTGCGCGGCCGCTGCGGCGAGCCCCTTGGGGAGCGCAGCGGGGCGGACCGTCTCGGCGGCCAGCTCGTGCGCCGCCGCGCCCGACGCGGAGGGAAGGGGAGCCCCCGCGGGGGGAGGCGGAGGTGGAGGGCGAACCGTCTCCGCGGTCGTAGAGGTGACCGCAGCGGCGGCGGCCGCGGCCTGCGCTCCGCGCACGGCGGCAAGCGCAGCCTGCCGCTCCGTGTCGCTCATGACGCGGGTGGGTCCGTCGCCCTCCTCGCCCCCTGCAGAGCGAGACGAAGGCACGGCAGGAGTGCCCGAGCGACCGGGCGAAAAGCTCGAATCCGACACGCTCAGGGCCTCGCTCCCATGGATCCGGGTCGAACCTCACCAGAGGCGAGGATCGACGGGTCGTCGCCAACGCGCGGGCGAACACCGCGAAGCGACGCTACCACGGATCGCGCCGCGCGAGGGCGCCGACCTGCGGAACCGCGATCGGCACGTGTTGTCGAGGTGTTCGCGCGGCCGGGCTGGCAAGTGTCGCGCGGTGCGTAACGGTGGTCGGCCGGTCAGCTCGCGGGCTGCTCGACCTGGACGGGCTTCTGCTTGGCAGCCTTGCGCTGCTCCGCATCGAGCAGGCCGATCCGCGCCTTCTGGCAGCGCTTCAGGCGCTTCTTCTTGAGCGGGGTGGCGAGCCATTCGTGACGCAGACGGACATTCCACTTCGGAGTATTGGCCATGATCGTAGGACTTTCTCTGCGAGGGCGGCGGAGACTACACAAACGTGCGGGGGCGTCAAGCTGTCAGTGGGGTCGCCCGCTTCGTATTTTTCGCTCTCATCTTGCCGTCTGTGCTGTCTGCCGTCGCGTGGTCGCGTAGTCGCGTAGTCGCGTAGTCGCGTGGGTGTGTGCGGCGCCGTGTGTGTTGCGTTCTGTCCCTATCGTCCGTGCGTTGGTGGCGCTGGCTCGCTGGTCCTTACCACGGTGCCGGCGGGGCGGCCCTGGCAATGGCAGCGCGCTCGTCGATCCGCTGCTGGAGGCGGCGCCAGAGCGCGCGTGCAGCGGGCGCGGGGACGGGAGGGAACGCGCGCACGGCGTGGAGCATGGTTGCGGCGCTCGTGTGGAGGGGGCGCTCCGACGCGATGAGGGCGCACAGGGCGCTGCGGCGCTCGGCCGACTGACGCGCGACGGCGGCGCGGAAGTCCTCGCGGGCGAGGCGCAGGCGGGAGCGGACCGTGTTCTCGTTGAGCGAAAGCTCGCCGGCGATGTCGGCCACCGCGACGCCGAGGAGATCGTACATGACGAGGATCACGCGCCGCTCGGGCGCGATCTTCAGCAGCAGCGCCGTCACGATCTCGGCGCGGTCCGCGCCCGCGAGCGACTGCTCGGGCGTCGGCGCCGGGGCGCGCCCGTCGAACGGCCAGGACACGCCGGCCCCGGAGGGGATCTCGCGACGCCGGTGAGCGCGCGCGTGATAGTGGCTCGTCTTTCTCCAGGCGATGCCGAACAACCATCGATGCAGCGCCGCCTCGGGCGTGATGCGAAGGGGCGGCGGTCCCGCCGCGGCGAGCCCGCCCGCAGGGGCCGCGTGGAACCGCCATGGCTCGTAGCTGGCCAGGCCCCGATAGGCCGCGAGGAAGACCTCCTGGAGCATGTCGTCCAGATCGTTCACCGAGACACCCAGCCAGCGGAGCGCGTGGTGAAGGAACGGCAAGCCCACGGCATAGACCGTCTCGAACGATGGGCGCGCCGGCGCGGACGGCGGCGCGGACGGCGGCGCGGACGGCGGCGCGGACGGCGAGGTGCGCGGCGGCGTCATCCGGAGCCTCGTGGCGCCGGGAGCTCCGCGCCGGCGCAGGTGGGGTAGGGGCGCGGCGCAGGCCGTCCGGATGGCACGTCGAACGCCGGCGGCCGGAGCCAGCGCTCGACCGGCTCGAGCTCGACGAGCATGTCCAGGGAGGTCCGGAGAGAGAGGCGAAAGTCGTCGTCCTCGGCGACTCGAGCGCTGTGGAAGGCGACATAAAACAGCACGGTGCCCAGCTGCATCGCCCGCGGATCTCCCCGGCGTTGCAGGAAGCGATCGGCGAGATCGCACAGGGCATGAAACAGGCGGCCTCCCGGACGACGGCTCTCGGGGCCGCACACCTCGAGGGTGGCGCACCGGCGGGCGCGCCGAGCTGATTTGTTCGTGGAAGGCGCGCGCGTCTTCGTCACGCGCGCCTTCGGACTGCTCCGATTCGGCATGATGCGGTCCCCCGTAAAGTGGAGATCAGGATGGATGCCGCGTGCATCCACCACATGGATTACGGAGACCGCATGGAGATGATTTCGTCCTGTGCTCTCTCTCGTGCGCCCCGGTGAGGGGCGGCTGCGCCAGGGCCGACCGGTGCCAGCCCCGCGAGATCGTCAATCCGGCACGGGCGTGAGCTGCACCTGGAGGTGGATCGGCGGGGCGCCGCTCCTGGCCTCGACCAGGCGGTCCCAGGCGAAGTAGCCGGCCTTCTCCACGGTGATCCGGTGCGCGCCGGGCGGCAGCGCGACGCCGTGGGCGGCGACGTAAGCGAGCGCGCCGATGTACTGGTCGTCGATGGTGACCGACGCGTCGGGCACGTTCCCCTTCACCCGCAGCGAGACCGTCGCCGGAGCCCGCGCGACGCACGCCGACAGCCCGAGCATCAGGAGCGCCGCCGTGGCGCGCGTCCGCTTCGCGCTCGCGCTGGCCATCGTCACTCCCACTCGATCGTCGAGGGCGGCTTCGAGGACACGTCGAGCACCACGCGGTTCACGCCGCGCACCTCGTTGATGATGCGCGAGCTCACCCGGGCGATGAGGTCGTAGGGCAGCCGCGCCCAGTCGGCCGTCATCCCGTCGGTCGAGTGCACCGCGCGGAGCGCGATCGCCTCGTCGTAGGTGCGCTCGTCGCCCATCACGCCCACGGAGCGCACCGGGAGGAGCACGCAGAAGCTCTGCCAGAGCGACTCGTAGAGCCCGGCGGCGCGGATCTCCTGGTCGAAGATGTCGTCGGCCGCCCTGAGCACGCGGAGCTTCTCCGGCGTCACCTCGCCGAGGCACCGGACCGCGAGCCCCGGGCCGGGGAACGGCTGGCGGTACAGGATGTCCCGCGGCATGCCCATCGCCTCGCCGGCGGCCCGCACCTCGTCCTTGAAGAGCTCCCGCAGGGGCTCGATCAGGCCGAGGTTCATCCGCTCGGGCAGGCCGCCGACGTTGTGGTGGCTCTTGATGACGGCGCTCGGCCCCTTGAACGAGACGCTCTCGATCACGTCGGGGTAGAGCGTGCCCTGGACGAGCCACTTCGCGCCCTGGACCCGCTTCGCCTCCTCCTCGAACACCTCGATGAAGAGGCGGCCGATCACCTTGCGCTTCTGCTCGGGATCCACGACGCCGCGCAGCCCCTCGAGGAACCGCGCCGACGCGTCGACGGCGTCGAGGTTCATGTGGAAGTGGCCGCGGAAGGTCCGCTCGACGCTCTCCGCCTCGCCCTCGCGAAGCAGGCCGTTGTCGACGAAGATGCACGTCAGCCGGTCGCCGAGGGCGCGCTGGCACAGCACGGCGGCGACCGACGAGTCGACCCCGCCCGAGAGGCCCAGGATGACGCGGTCGCTCGGCCCGGCCTTCTCGCGGACCGCGGCGACCGCCTCCTCCACGAACGACGCGGGCGTCCAGGTCGGCGAGAGGCCGGCGACGTCGAACAGGAAGGACTGGAGGATCTCCTTGCCGCGCGGCGTGTGGACGACCTCGGGGTGGAACTGGAGACCGTAGAGCTTGTCGCGCTCGCGGGCGACGGCGCAGAGCGGGCTGCCGGTCGTGGTGCCGAGCGACACGAACCCCTCCGGCATCGCGGTGAGCCGATCGCCGTGGCTCATCCAGACGTCGAGGGAGTCGCCCTCGACGAAGCGCGAGAAGATGCCCGTCGGGCGCTCGACGCGCACCGCCGCGGGGCCGTACTCGCCCCCCGTGTGCGCGCGCTCGACCTTGCCGCCGAGGTGATACGCCATGAGCTGGAGCCCGTAGCAGATGCCCAGCGTCGGGACGCCGAGCTCCAGCACCTCCCGGGAACAGCGGGGAGCGTTGTCTCCGTACACGCTGGCGGGGCCGCCCGAGAGGATGAGCGCCCGCGGGGCGAGCCGGCGCAGCTCGGCGACGGGCACGTCGAAGCGGTGGATCTCGCAGTAGACGCCAGACTCGCGCACGCGCCGGGCGATGAGCTGCGTGTACTGAGAGCCGAAATCGAGGATGACGACGAAGTCCCGCCGGGGTGAGAGCATGGCTGCCGCTAGCATGGCGGGGCTGGATCCGCCAGAGTCGCGCGGCCGAGGCGCTCGCCGCACGCCCGCTCGCGGCGCACGGCGCTACGGCTGCGTGGGCGGCGGCGGCGGCGTGGTGGGCGGCGGTTGCGTGGACGCCGGCGGCGCGCCCGGCGACGGGGCGAGCAGCGGCGCGCCCGGCGTCGCGTCGGTCGCATCCGTTGCATCCGGCTCGTCCGGCGTCGCGGCCGGCGCGTCGCCGACGCCGCCGTCGTACGCGCGCGGGCGCTCGTACTCGGGCGGCGGACCGGGCGGCAGCGGCTTCGGCGCGGCGGAGGAGCACGCCGCGGCGAGGTGCGCGGCGAGGATCGCGGAGAGCGCGGCGATCGGCGAGGCGTGGCGGGCGCGTGTCATAGCTCCACTCCGCTCCCCCCGGTGTTCCCGGGAGGAGCACGATACAGCGGCATTTCGGGAGGATCGGCGGGATCGGGCGGGACCTGGAGCCCCTCCGGATCGGCGAACGGCGAGGAGGGGACGGAGGGGCCCGCCGGCGGCGCGTCGAGCGGCGCCCCCAGCGCGCCCGGCGCCGCGAGGGGGATGCCGGTGCTCGCCGTGGCGGGCGCGTCCTCGCCTGCGTCCGACCCGCGGCACGCCGGAGCGATCACGGCGAGGAGCGCCCCCGCGAGGAGCGCCGCGCCGCGCCGCGGGCGGGCAGCGGCGCTCCCCGTGCGGGCGCGGCGGGCGTCTCGGAAGCGGGGTGCGAAGGACGCCTGGATCGGGCTTCGGAGATCGCCGGACACGGCGGGTACGCTAGCATGGACGCGCAGGAGAACGGTTGGCCCGCGCAGGGAGGCGAGCTAGGTTCCCGCTGTGGAACAGAGCAACATCGATCTAGAGGGCACGCTTCGCGCGCTCTGCCAGCGCGCCCGGGCGGCCGCCCGGGCCCTCGCCCCGCTGGACAGGGCCCAGAAGGACCGCGCGCTGCGCGCCATCGCCGAGCGGCTGCGCGCCGAGGCCGGCGAGGGCAAGCGCTCCGCGGTGCTGGCCGCGAACGCCGAGGACGTGGCCGCGGCGCGCGCCGCCGGCGTCTCCGAGGCGCTCGTCGACCGGCTCGTGCTCGACGAGGCGCGGCTCGCGGCGATCGCCGGCGCGGTGCTCGAGGTCGCCGCCGCCAGCGACCCGGTCGGGCAAGTCGTCGGGATGGAGCGGCGGCCGAACGGGCTCCTCGTCGGGCAGGTGCGCGTCCCGCTCGGCGTGATCGCGATGATCTACGAGTCGCGCCCCAACGTGACGGTCGACGCCGCGGTGCTCTGCCTGAAGAGCGGCAACGCCGCGATCCTCCGGGGCGGCAAGGAGGCGGCGCGCTCGAACGCGGCCCTCGGCGAGCTGATCTCGGACGCGCTGCGCTCGGTCGGGCTGCCGGCCGACGCCGTGCAGAGGGTCCCCTCGCTCGACCGCGAGGCCACGCGGATCCTGCTCGGCCTGACCGGCATGATCGATCTGGCCATCCCGCGCGGCGGCGAGGGGCTCATCCGGTTCGTCGCGGAGAACGCGCGCGTCCCCGTGATCCAGCACTACAAGGGCGTGAACCACCTCTACGCCGACGCCGGCTGCGACGTCGAGATGGCCTGCCGCCTCGTCGAGAACGGCAAGCTCCAGCGCCCCGGCGTCTGCAACGCGCTGGAGTGCCTGCTCGTCCACGAGAGCGTCGCGGCGCCGCTGCTCGGGCGCGTGGCCGCCCTCTCGGAGCGCGGGCTCGAGCTGCGCGGCGACGCCGGCACCTGCGCGCTCGTGCCGTCGGCGCGCAAGGCCGCGGAGGACGACTACGGGCGGGAGTTCCTCGCGCCCATCCTCGCGGTCCGGGTCGTGAGGTCGCTCGACGAGGCGATCGAGCACATCGGCCGCTACGGCTCGATGCACACCGAGGTGATCTGCACGCCCCGCTACGACCACGCGCAGCGGTTCCTGCGCGAGGTCGACGCGAGCTGCGTGCTCGTGAACGCGTCGTCCCGGTTCAACGACGGCGGCGAGCTCGGCCTCGGCGCGGAGATCGGCATCTCCACGACGAAGCTCCACGCCTACGGCCCGATGGGGCTCGCGAGCCTGACGACGCTCAAGTGGATCGCGTACGGCGAGGGCCAGACCCGCTGACGCGGGCGAGACGAGTGGCGCCCGTCATCGACGGGCGCAAGAAAGCGAGAGAACGTTGGCGAGCAAGAAGGACGCAGGCGAGGGGAGCGGCAAGCCGCGCGCGAAGTCGGGGGCGAAGGCGGGCGAGGGCGCGGAGCCCCGCGCGCCGGCGCGGAAGAAGGCGACGACGGCCAAGGCGGGCGCGGCCGGTCGAGCGTCGTCCGCGGCGAAGCCGAAGCGGCCGGCGTCGCCCCGGATCCGCGCCTCCCACGCGGGCGTCGGCGAGCCCGGCGCGAAGAAGGTGGTCCGCGCGCGCCGCGCGGGCGGCGAGGCGGAGCCGCTGGAGCGCGCGGCGCGGCCGATCCCGGCGGATCGGCCGGCCTCGAGGGCGCGGCGTCCGGCGCGCGACGACGGCGACGCGCCGGCCCCGCGGCCCACGCGGGGCGGCGGCGAGGGCGGCGCGAAGGCGGTGCTGCCGCTCGCGGGGCGGTCGCCCGCGCGCGCCAAGTCGCCGCTCGCCGGCCCGAAGCGCGCCGGCTCGCGCCGGAGCACGCCGCCGCCCGTCCCCGAGCCTTCGGCCTCCGCGCGCGAGCTCGCGCTGGCGCTGGCCGCGGCGGGGCTCGACAAGAAGGCGATCGGCGTCGAGATCCTGGAGGTCGTGGGGCGCGTCGACTACGCGGACTACCTCGTGATCATGACCGGCCGCTCCGACAGGCACGTCCACGCGATCGCGACGGGGCTGGAAGAGGCGGTGCGCAAGCAGAAGCTCGCGCCGCTCTCGATGGAGGGCCTCGCCGCGGCGACCTGGGTGCTCATCGATTTCGGCGACGTGGTGGTGCACGTGTTCCAGGAGGAGACGCGCCGCATCTACGACATCGAGGGGCTCTGGATCGACGCGGGGCGCGTCCCGGTCCCGGAGGAGAGCCTGCCGCCGGGGGCGCAGCCCGCCCCGCGGTTCGATCCGAGCTGAGCGCGCCGTGCGACTCGTCGTCGCCGCCGTCGGGCGCGTGAAGGACAAGCCGCTGCGCGCGGCGATGGACGAGTACCTCGGCCGCATCCGCCGCTACGTGGCGTGCGACGAGATCGAGATCCAGGACGGCCCGCCGGCGAAGGTCGGGCCGCTCCTTGCGCGCGCGTCGGCGGGGGCGAGCGTCATCGCCATGGAGGTGGGCGGCAAGGCGCTCGGCAGCGAGGCGTTCGCGGCCGGCGTCGAGCGCTGGGGCTCGCGCGGCAAGGGGGTGGTCGCGTTCCTGATCGGGGGCGCGGACGGGCTGCCGCCCGACGTGTCCGCCGCGGCGGACGACCGGTGGAGCCTGTCGCCGCTCACGTTCCCGCACCGCCTCGCGCGGCTCGTGCTGATCGAGCAGCTCTACCGCGCGATGACCCTGCTCCGCGGCGAGCCCTACGCCCACTGACGCGGCCGTGCCGGTCACGGTGGTGGGGTATCGGGCGGTCGAGTGTGGGGTCTTTTGAACCGCCAAGCCGCCAAGGACGCCAAGAAGAACACAAACATCTTGGCGTCTTATGGCGCCTTGGCGGTTCCCTCATTCCGGCAGGGGAATGCCCCCACTACCCCATTCATTCCTTGGGCCAGTCGGGGCACGCGAGCTCCATCGGGCCGTTGAACCAGCTCGCATAGGCCGCCTCGCCGGCCCTGTTGTACCGGCCGAGGTGCCGCTCGAAGTACTCGCCCCAGTGGGGCTTCCGGCCATCGGCGTCGGTGAACCCGTACTCCCTCGCGAGATCCCACGAGCTGAACACGCGGCCGGACTTCGTCGCGACGCGCGGATCGGCGGCGAGCGCCGCGACGGCGCGGCCCACGTAGAACGGCGTCTCCGATTCGATGAAGTGCGGGTCCTTCTCGGCGGCGTCTCGCCAGTTCGCCTCCGTGACGCCGAAGTGGTCGAGCATGGCCTCCGAGCGCAGGAAGCCGGGCGTCACCGCGAGCGCCGTCATGGCGGGGTGGCGGCGCAGCTCCCAGGCCATGGCGAAGGCCAGGCGGATGACCGACATCTTCGCCAGGTCGTAGAAGAGGTTGCCGCGGTAGCCGAAGTGGTCGCCGTCGGTGATCTCGACGATGAGGCCGCGATCGCGCTCGAGCATGAGCGGCACCGCGTGGCGGCTCGTGATGATGTGCGAGGTGACGGCCCGCTCGAGCAGGAGCTTCCCGCTGGGCAGGGACAGCTTCCAGAACGGCTGGCCGAACTCGGTGAGCTCGTCGCCGCCCCACACGTCGTTGACCAGGACGTCGAGCCTCCCGTGCTCCTGCCGGATCCGGGCGCAGAGCGCCTCGACCTGCTCCTCGACGGTGTGGTCGACCTGCGCGGCGACGCCGCGCCCTCCCGCCGCGCCCACGAGCTCGGCGGTCTCTTCGATGGTCTCGGGGCGCTGGCCCGTGGCGGGCCGGCCGCGGACGCTGCGCCCTGTGCAATAGACCGTGGCGCCGGCCTCGCCGAGCGAGCACGCGATGGCGCGCCCCGCGCCGCGCGTGGCTCCGGCGACGAGGGCGATCTGTCCTTCGAGCGGTCTCATACGGTGTCTCCTTCTTGGGGACCGGCGGCTCGGCGGGCGCGCGGGCTCCTGCCGCGCGCGCCCTTGTTTTCCGGCCTGCTCCGGTCGTCCTGCGACGCTACGGGCGAATTCCTGACATCTCCTGTCATGAATTGCGCGTAGCCTCCCCGGGCGAGTCACGGCGGGGTCGGGAGCCACGGACGGTCATGCGCGCGGATCGGCTGCTCAGCTTGATGTTGCTCTTGCAGCGGGCGAAGAGCCGGCAGCTGACGGCCGAGGACCTGGCGCGCCGCCTGGAGGTCTCGGCGCGGACGATCTACCGGGACCTCGACGCGCTGTCATCCGCGGGCGTGCCCGTCTATGCGCAGCGCGGCCCGAGCGGCGGGATCACGCTGGCGGAGGGGTGGCAGACGAGCCTGACCGGGCTGACGCGGCCCGAGGTGCAGGCGCTCGCGGCGGTCGCCGCGCCCGGGGCGCTGGCCGACATCGGGCTCTCGGCGGCGCTGGAGAGCGGGCTGATCAAGCTGTCGGCGGCGCTGCCGGCCGTGCACAGGTCGCTGGCCGAGCACGCGCGGCAGCGGCTCCACGTGGACGCGTCGGGGTGGTTCCAGGGCAGGGAGGTGGTGCCGCACCTCGACGTCCTGCGGGAGGGGGTCTGGCAGGATCGCAAGGTGTGGCTCGCGTACAGGGACTTCGACGGGGAGGCGAGCGAGCGGGTGGTGGAGCCGTACGGGCTCGTGATCAAGGCCGACCGCTGGTATCTCGTCGCCGGGACGGAGCGGGGGCCGAGCATCTTCCGGGGGGCGCGGGTGGCGGGCGCGCGGCTCCTCGAAGCGACGTTTGCGCGGCCGGAGGCGTTCGACCTGGCGGCGTGCTGGAAGGCCTTGAACCGGCGGTTCGCGGAGCAGAGGGCGAGCTACGTGGTGACGTTGCGCGTGACCGGGGAGGGGGAAGCGGCGCTCCGGCGGGTCCGGCCCGGCGGCGAGCACGAGCGGTGGGGGCGGGGAACGTGCGGGCGCGCGGGGACGAGCGTCGTGACGGTCGACTTCGAGCGGGAGTCGATCGCGGTCTCGCAGATCGTCGGGCTGGGCAGGGGCGTCGAGGTGCTCGAGCCGGCGGCGCTGCGGGCGCGGCTCCGGGAGATCGCGAAGGATCTACGAGCGGTCTACGGGGCGCGCGGCGCGGAGGCGCCTCAGCGCGCGGGCAGGAAGAGGTGAGCCGACACCGGAGGGATCGCGAACGTGCCCAGGCTCATTCCACGTCGGGGCACGAATACCCGATCTCCCAGTCCTGCACCTGGACTCCGCCGGCGCCGTCGCTCGTCGGATTCAGCGTCACCTGGAGCTCGAGGTAATCCGCTTGCGCTCCCGGCAGCGCGCCGAGATCGACGGCGCACGGCGGCGTCGAGGTGTCGTCGCACACCTGGGTATCGGCCGGCGTCGCGTGCGCGGTCGCGGCGAGCGTCACGGCCGCTGCGCCGAGATCGGCGGTGTCGTCGGCCGAGCGCACGAAGAACTCGACGCTCGAGTCGCCCGGCGTGGTCGTCCTGTACGTGAGGTATTCCCACCGGGCGTCTCTACGACCCCTCGACCAGATCTCGCAGCTGCGTCAGCTCCTGATCCACCCATCCTCTCTGCTCGTCGAACGCCGCCTCGGAACACCCCGGCGGCCGCTGGATGGTGAAGAGGAGCAGGCTCCCGGGGCCGTGCCGCACGATGCGCATGGGCATCCGCAGCTCTCCGCTGCCTGCATCCGCGCAGTGCCAGACCACGCCCGCGGCCGGGTCCGCCTCGTAGCGGAAGCGCACGTCTCCCTGGGGAGAGCTCACGATCCAGCGCTCCCCCTCCTGTCGCAATCCCTGGCAGAAGCGCGTGCTCCAGCGGGGCAGGAGGCGGATGTCGGCGGCCAGACGGAACGCCGTGTCCAGGGGAGCGCGCGTCAGGGCGAGGGCCGTATATCGCGTGTCCCCGGGCTCGTGGCCCGGAAAGTAGCTCACCTCCAGGCGCTCCAGCAGCGCACGCATGCGCGGAAACAAGGCGGCTCCGTGAGGCGAGCCGCAGTGAGCGGCCAGCGCCTCGCCGTCTTGATAGCGGTCCAGGACCACATAGCGCCCGGGCGCGCCGTCCCTGAACAGGTCGTAGCTGAGCGTGCCCGGCTCGTGGGCCCGGACCTCCGCCGCGTGGGTCCTGAAGATCGCCTCGAACTCCGCCTCGGAACCCGCCTTGGCCTGCGCGCGCTTGATACCACCGATCATGAGTCCTCCTTCCGACCTCGCGGAAGTTACGCGCCGGCATGCCGGCCGACTTGGAGGATCTTGCGATCGGTCGGCGGCTGTCCTCGGAGGCGCCGGATGGTCGACGGGCTGCCCCCGATCTCCCGGTGAAATCCATCGGTGAAATGGCTGCCAAAAAACAAGGACCGCCGAGGTGGCAGCCAGCCCGCCCGCGGTCAGCCACCGAGGCGCAGGGTCGGCCGGACCGGGCTTGGGCGATGGTCGTCCAAACCCGGAGGTTGTCGACAGCCTCCGCGGAGAGAAAAAACTCTGCGGGGAGGTTGTCGACAGGGTGGTGCCCTAGTTTGCCCCGAAGTGCCCTAGTTTGACTCCGCGCCCCGCATGAGCGGTTAGGCTCCCCCGGAAGTAGGCGCAGCCCGCGGGTGTTACGAGCACCCCGGGCTGCATGGTCCGACATCCGCTTACACGGAGCCGAACAGTGCAACTATACTTGATCCCACCCGACGGTGGGCAAGGCGAACGTGCGCCCGCGCGCCGCCCGTACCGCCGAAGCCCATCCCTCTCCCTCACCGCTGACGAGACCCGCCGATTGCGTGCAGCCTTGCGCGGCATCAAGGCCCGCCTGGGCACCTGGCGCGCCGTCTCCGAGGCCATGGACGGCGTCAACACCCGCACGCTGTGCCGCGTCGCCTGCGGCGCCGAGCGTGGATCGCCCGCACTGGTGCTGCTCGCTGCCCGCGTCGCCAAGACGACCGTCGAGCGCTTGCTGTCGCCCGGCGTCGTCGATGCCAGCCGGTGCGCGCACTGCGGGAGGTCTGGATGAAGCGCCCGCGGAAGGGGGCCGGACGCCAGCCTGCCGCGAAACACCCCCGGAAGCGACCGAGCATCGAGGCGATCCTCGCCGAGCGCTCCGCCATCATGGCCGTCATCGTGGCCAGCGGCGTGCCCACGCGCGACCGCGCCGACGTCTTCCAGAACGTCGTCATGGGCGCGTGGCGCTCGATCAAGCGAGGTCTCTACCGCCCGGCGCCCTGGGACGAGCCGCGCAAGGCGCTCCGCGGCTGGCTCTACTCGGTCGCGAGGCACCTTTCCATGCACCACGTCAACAGCGCGTGGTCTAGGCGCGCCGTCCTGACCGAGCAGCCGCTGGGACTGCTCCCTGAGCCCGTCGGGCCGAGCCTGGAGGCACAGGTTGCCGCGCGTGAGGTGCTGGACGCCATGACCGAGCTCCCGCCCTGGCAGCTGGAGGCGCTGCTCTCGGTCGACTCGCCAGAGTCGCTCGTCGCGTACGCCAAGCGGCGCCGCATGAACCCGTCAACGGCGGCGTCGAGGCTCAGGATCGCCAGGGAGGCGCTGGCGCTCCGGCTGAGGAGGTGGCGGCGATGAGCAAGCGAAACCCGGCGGAGCCGCTTCAAGTCGCCCGTCGCCGTCGAGCTGAGGGCCGTTCTTGCCGATGCCAACCCAGACATCGCCGAGGCCGCGCCGGCGCCCGACCCGTTGCAGTACGTCCGTAGAATCGCAGGCGCCCCCGGGCAGCCGTGCTCGACGCGCTCGCAAGGGGCCACCTTCTCGGTGGACCGTCGACCCGCCGAGCTCATGCACTACATGTGGAGCGCTGGAACTAAGAGCTACTACAGGTAGTGGGTCGACGGATTGTGGAAAACCGTTGGATAACCACTGGTAAACCTGTGTTCCGGCTGTTAACGTAGTGCCACGCACCGTCATTCGGTGCCCAAGCAGCATCAACCGACGCATCGCGTCATGACGAGCCGTCTAGGACGTTCCTCTATTTGCAGCTGTGCCATATTGCGGACGGTAGGCGACCACAAAGTGCTCAATAAATCTCTAGCCTAAGCCGTTCGCTATCACTAATCGAGACGCCATGGGACACCCTCACCTGCCTGGCGCGCCGATCACAGAGGCCATGGTCGACCTGCGCGTCGATCTGCCAGCTGGGACGACCGTGGAGCAGCTCTCCTCCCTCCAAGAACTGCTTGGTCCGATCTATCCAGAAAAAAAGTCCATTGTTGAATGGCGCGGACAGATTGACCCGACGGCCCAGCAGGCGGTCTCATCGGAGACGAAGGCTATTAAGGGGTATCAATTCTGGTCCGCAGACAAGCTGCACGTCGTACAGGCTCGGCTTGGTGGTTTTGCGTGCAGTCGTCTGAGGCCGTACCAGAACTGGGCAAATCTGCGCGATGAAGCAACTGCCAGATGGTTGCAGTATGTGCAGGTCGCCAATCCTACGAGGATCGGCCGCATTTCGATACGAACCATCAACCGCATTGAACTGCCATCGCCGGTCACGAATTTTGAGGACTATTTCAAGACGTTTGTTAAGATTGCAGATGGCCTGCCGCAGTTTCTAGCCGGCATGTTTGTGCGCATGGTCGTGCCGTCGGGCGATATGTCAGGCGTGATAACGATTGTGCTGGAAGAGGAAAACATAACTGAGGCCGTTGTGCCGGTGATCCTTGATATTGATGTAGTGAAGCCAGTGAACATGCCGGCTCACGGCGAGCAGCACTGGACAACGATCGAAGAGTTGCGCGCGTTCAAGAACGACATCTTCTTTGGCAGCCTCACCACCAAAGCGCTGGAGATGTTCAAATGAGTCAACTCGCTGCAAGCGCATTGTTTGCGAGCTACGTGGCGTGTGTTCAGCCGGAGTCCGGCGCGGGCAGTGACGCTGGTATAGTTGTTCGCAAATGGCACGAATGCGTTTTCCCGCATTATAATGAGCCGGTCAGTCGCCAGCGCGGTGTCTCGGGCTCGCTCGAGGACTGGGATGGCAGTGACGCCGGCGTCTTTGCGTTCGGTCGCACCGAGCGCGTTAAATGCACGGTGGGCACGAAGAGAGATTTCGACTTCGCCTATATTCCTGGCGAATTCGACTTCGACGGTGATAACGAAAGCTAACTGATGCCCCCGGAGCGAGCTATGGGCTCAACGGAACATTGGCCATGGTATGACATCGTGTCCGGGGAATCCGCGGATCAAGGCGACATAATAGTCGATTATCCGGCGCTGCGCCTGCCTTCTGACAGTAGCGCTGAGCTTGAAACGTATACCACGTCAGCGCTCGTAATGAACCAGACGTGCGATCTGGCCAACGGGAAAGATATCTCTTCGCTTGTTCTTTGTCCGATTAAGTCGGTGGCAGAATTCGTTGTGAAGCATCCTCAGTTTAGGCGAGAAGCTGATAAGACTGCCACCAAATTGAACGTGTCCGTGCCTGACATCGGCGCGAAGGACTTTGAAGAGCGCGCCTGGAAAATCATTTGGCAAAATAAGGACATCAAGAAGCAAATCGATGGTATTACGAAAGGGCAGCGGCCGGCATATGTGACTCTTTGCGAGCACAGGGATGCTCCTGTCTTTCCGATGTCACTCGTTGGCTTTCACCACGTGTTTGTTCAGCCTCGTAGTGCGGTTGACCGATGGTTGGCCAGTCGTGGACCACGGCTGCGGTTGCGTCCACCATATCGCGATCATGTTTCGCAAGCATTCGGAATGTTTTTTATGAGGGTGGGGCTGCACCAGGCAGTGCCTAGGCTTGCAGATTGATTTGTGGCCCGCTTGCGTGGGTTGATAATCCGTCCTTAGCCTTGTTCATGTTGAACAGGCTCAGCTGCTCCCAGCGCCTCGGCTTCGGCGTGGGCGACGGCTCCGACGGCGGGGGCTCCACCGGCGCAGCCGGTGTGGAGCCGACCAGCCGCTACTCCGCGCCGTCGGGCGGGTCGCCGAAGAGGTTCAACTGCACCGGCTTCTGCGGCCTCGGCTTCCAGGCGAACAGGTCAAGCTGACCGGTCGGCTCGGCGGTGGCGGGCTGCGGC
Source organism: Sorangium sp. So ce281 (assembly GCF_051527395.1). Lineage (NCBI taxonomy): Bacteria > Pseudomonadati > Myxococcota > Polyangiales > Polyangiaceae > Sorangium > Sorangium sp. So ce281. Next base: position 4,867,939 of record NZ_CP150322.1, on the reverse strand, counting down.
GCTACGGGCTCGATCGCCACGACGGGAGCGACGCGAGACGGCGCCTCTATGGGCGCGGCGGCAACGACGGGCGGCGGTTGCGGCGCTGTGGGCGCCGACGTCGCCGACCCGCCCGGCAGCACCCGCAGCCAGCCCCGGCCGGCGGGGAGCGCCCTGGCGGTGCCCTCCGGCTTCGGGATGGCGAGCGGCTGTGGTTCGGGTTTCTCCCCTGCGGGCTCGGTCAGCGCCGCGTCCATGAGCATCTCCAGCGTCCACGCGGTGTCCGTGATGCCCGCCGCCATCGCCGGGGTGACCCGCATGTTCCGGGGGATGTGGCAGAGGTTCGTGTACACGTAGTGCAACGCGATCGCGGCGCGGTGCCGCGTGAGTTTCTTCGAGAACGCCAAGGTGCGGCGCCGCAGCCGCGCGTTCCACTGCCGCGCGGTGAGGTTGCTCCTCTCGATGGCGTAGTTCGTCGCCTTGGCCGGGTCCGGCGTGCCGAAGATGGCGCGCTTCTGGATGGAGTCGACGCCGCGCTCGACCGCGAACTTCTCCGAGGTGCCAGGCCTGCCAGGGCGCGAGCTGAAGTTCTTGACGGTCTGCATGTACGGCACGGCCCGCCCGAAGTTCGCCGCGATGGGCTGCGCGTACAGCGCAAGCCCGTCGGTGGTGATCTGCGGCATCACGGCGAGCCGAGCGCGCACGTCCTCCACGAGAGCATCGGCGCTCTCCTGGTCGCGCTTCCCCACGTGCCACGCGATGATGAGCTTGCTGGTGCGGCAGATCGCGGCCCAGGTCCACTGCTCCCCGCTGGTCGCTGTGTCGTGCTTGGCCGGGTCGACGTGGATCTGGCGGCGGGAAACCCACCCGTGCATCTCGTCGAGATCTACGAGCGGGGACGTCAGATCGCGCACCAGCCGGTCATGGAGCCGCGCGCAGCCTTCCCCGATCACCTGCCCGAAGCGGCCGATGGTGTCCTGATGGACGCCGGTCATGCGCGACGCGGCGCGGATGCTGGTGCCGTTCACGAGCGCGGCGAGTACCTCTAGCCGCCGCTCCGCTGGGAGCACGTTCGCCATGGGCTTGCACCTCTCCGGACGCGTGCCCATGATCGCAGCGCGACGTGCGACGGGTGGGCCACCATCCGGCGTTCCGCAGCCCCGCCTCGGGTACCAGCCGAGGCGGGGCGCTTTGCCTGTGCAAGTGAGTATAGCCCTTGTTTTCTAGGGCTCCAGCGCAGCTCGGATAGCAGTTGTCATAGCCAACACTGCGGATCCAGCGTCGAACAAGGCGTTTCTGACACGGTCAAGGGGGACGGGTGCGCCGTGTGACGCGGCTCGCCCTTGGGGCGACCAGGCGCCTCGGTGGGGCACCGGACGCGCAGCGAGCCCCGTCTGGCGCCGATCCTTTCGGGGAGCTCGGCCTGTTCACCTGTCAGGCTGTTCGGCGATGACGGGGTGACGTATGGATCCACGTCCCTCGCAGAAGGAGCACCGGATGACGAACAACCCTTGGGAAAAGGCGGATGAGCTGCGCGCAGAGGCCCACAGGCGCTACGAGGCGCTAAGCGCAGGCGCTCACGGTGGCGTGAGCCAACCGCGGCGCGAGCAGTTGCTTCGCGAATGGCAAGAGGCGCATCGCGCCTGGTGGGACGAGGTGCAACGCGTCGGCGGCACGCCCTGACCACCCACGCGACGTGCCCTAGTTTGAACGGCTGCCTGCCCTAATTAGGGCACCACCGTCGACAGCCTCCGCGGAGAGAAAAAACTCTGCGGGGAGGCTGTCGATAGCCTCCGCGGAGAGAAAAAACTCTGCGGGGAGGTTGTCGACAGCCTCCGCGGAGAGAAAAAACTCTGCGGGGAGGCTGTCGACAGCCTCCGCGGAGAGAAAAAACTCTGCGGGGAGGCTGTCGACAGCCTCCGGCGGACCGCTCACTCCGGGAAGAACGTCTCGATCGTCAGCGCCGGCGTCCCGTCCGCGTGGACCCCGCCGAGCACCGCGAGCGTCCCGTTCGGCGCGGGCACCACGGCCGCGCCGCGCCGTGGCTCCCGCAGCGGCAGCTCCTCGACCTGCGCCGCCGCGACGTCGACGAGGAAGCTCCGCGTGAGCCCGTCCTCGCCCGCCTCGGACCCCACCGCGAGGATGCGCCCGCCGGGCAGCGCGAACGCGGCGACGCCCCCGACGGCCGCGGTCAGCGCAGCGCCCTCGACCTCCACCGCCGCGCAGGTCGCGGCGCTCACGGCGCACCCCGGCGCGAGCCGCCGGGTCGGCACCGCGGCGCCGCCCTGGACCCCGCCGACGAGCACGATCTCCCCGGGACCGGTCACCGCGGCGCCCGCCCCCTCGGAGGCATCCGGCGGAAACGGCCTCGGCGAGAACTCGGTCGCGCCGTCGCCGAGCACCTCCAGCCCCGCGCCGTCCGCGCTCCCGCCCGCGACGACCAGGCCCAGACCTTCCAGCCACACGGCCGCGGCGCCGGTCCGCGCGTGGCGGAGCTTCGCCACCGAGAGCGCCCCGTCCGCGCCGACGACGAGCACCTTGTCCGAAGGCGCCCCCGCGGCCGCGCCCGCGCGCGTCGCGCCGACCACGAACGAGCGCCCGTCCGAGGCCTCGACCGTCCGGCCGCCCGCCACCTCCGCGAACGAGCCGAGCCCCTCGGGCAGCGACGCCTCGGCGCTCTGCCCCGCCGCGACGTCGGTCCAGCTGGCGCCCTCGTCGTCCAGCGTGAGCAGCAGGTCTCCCCGGACGACGAGCGACCGCGCCGCCCGCGGGAGCGCGCCGCTGGAGGCGCTCCCGCCCCACGCCGCGAGGTCGTACGCGTCGAGCCGCGCCGGGTCGACGTCACCCGCCGCGGCGCCCCCGGCCGCGGCCCCGCCGGTGAGGATCAGGTAACGCTCCGCGAGCGCCGCCCCGGGCGCGCCGACGCGCGACGCCGCGAGCTCGCCCGGCGGCCGCGCCCACCGGCCGGTCCGCTGGGCGAAGAGCGGCAGGACGTCGCCCGTCACCGCGGCGAGGTAGATGCCCGCCGCGGAGCGCCCCCGCACCACGGTCGCGCCGCCCGCGTCGAGGCCACGCACATCGAACGTGTACGCCCGCGCCGCCGGGATCTCGCCGAAATCGAGCTCGCCGCCCGGCGGCGCCGCCGCCGACACGGTGACGTCTCCCTCGGCCGCCGTCGCGGTCACCTCGATCCGGGCGACGGGTGGATCTTCCTGGAACGCGGTCGCCTCGTGCCCCGGCACGACCTCGATCGTGAGCGTCCACGGCCCTTCCGCGCAGCCCAGGAGCGACAGGCCGAGCGCGGGAAGGACACGGCCCAGGGGCGGGATCTTCATGCGGGCCGAGTCATAGCGCCTCGGGCGCGCGAAAGCCCGGCGGTTGCGTGTCGCCGCGCGGGCCCGCGGGCAGATCGAGATGGATTGACCAGGTTCGTCGACCTCGACCTTCAGTCACATTCGTACTTCCACATGCAGACGCCCTGTTCGTCCGTGAGGCCGGCCCCGTGGTATTCGTGCCAGCACGTCATTCCACTCGGGCATGTGGTGGTCTCGTCGCAGGGCAACCAGCAGACCGAGTCGCAGATGGGCGTGGCGGTGCCGCTCTGCGGCTGCGGGCAGTCCTCCGCCACGTCGCACGTGTAGTTGCAGAGCGCCGCCACGTCGCACCACATCGAGCCGTCCTCTTGTCTCTCGGTCACGTACGACACCATGCATGTGCGCTCCACGCCGTTCGCTTCGGGATCCGGGCAACGGGTGGGGAGGAAGTCCTCGCCTCCGGGGGCAGCGCAGGCAGCCCATGGCCCTTCGGTGGCCCCTTCGACGGAGGTCGCCAGGTGGACTTCCACGATCGGATCGACATGGCGGTCGCCGCACGCCGCCTGTGTGGACGCGAGGGCCGCCGACAAGCCCAGAGCCCAGAGCTTCGTAGCCGTGATCTTCATTGGGTCCTCCACGCCGAGCGCCGACGCGCCCGGCGTCAAGATGGTCTGCGCTGAGGTCACGGCAGCTGCCCGTTTCGGCTCACGGCAGCTCGACCTCCACGCCGAGAGACGCGCCCAGGAACGGGCGGCCCCACGCGTCCGTCGCGCGGCCTGCGGCGTCGATCACGACGCGCGGCACCGCGATCCCGGCGAGCAGGTGCTCGCTGATCCGAAGGTGTGGAGTCGGCGCGAACGAGAGCCCCGCGCGCAGGTACGGCGCGAGCGCGAACGCGTCCGCCGACCTGCCGGCGTACTCGGGCGAGCGGCCTTCGCCCTCGACGTGCAGCCAGGCGGCGGCGAGCCCCGCGCCGGCCGACGGCAGCCACGCGGCGTCGGTGCGGCCGAGCGGGACGCGCACCCCCAGCGCGGCGAGCGCCACCCGCACGCGTCGCGTGCCCTCTTTGCCCTCGCGGCTCGCGCTGGCGAGCGGAATCTGGACGAAGGTGGAGAGCCCCAGACGAGACCAGATCATCGCGTACCCCGACACGTCCAGCATCGGGGTGGCGGGCACGCCGCCTGCGCTCCACAGGACCGCCGGCGCCGCCCCGACGCCGAACGTCACCGGTGCTCTTCGGGTCGCGCCTGGCCTGGAGGCCGGGGGAGGGGGCGCGCGGGGGGGGCCGTCGGCTCGCGAACGCGCGACGGCGACGGGCGCGGGCCTCGCCGGCGGTGGCTCTTGCATGTCGACGACGGCGCGAGCCTCGGGATCGGCTTCGACCTCGCCCTGCGACGGACGGGGCGACCGCACCTCCAGGAGGCTCGCGCGCAGGAGCTCCACCGCGCGAACCGCGACCGTGGCTGGATCGTCGGCCATCACGGCGCTCTGGACCGATGGGCCGGTCGCACCATGGGCGATCGAGACCTCGACGCCACCCGGCACCTCCGTCACCCGGATCTCCGCCGCCGCTCCGGGCTCGTGTGCGCTCGTCTCGACCGGCCCCTGGGAGGGCGGCTCGGCGCCGCCCCTCACGATCACGACGGTGAATCCGAGCGTGGCGAGCTCGGCATAGACGCGGGCCATGATGGGGTCCGACCGGCGATCGGCGATCAGGACGACCTTCGGGCGTGGAGGCTCCGGCGGTGGCTCCGGCGGCGCCGCACGCGCTTCGGGTGCGATGAGGAGGCAGAGCCCGAGCGCCCAGGCTCCGCCGTGCGCCGCGCGAGCCGGCCTTCGTGACCGCACTCACTCCCCCTCGAGGAGATCCCGGGCGTGCGCGGCGTGGGGCCCCGCCGGATACCGCGCCAGGTAGCGGCGCGCAGCCTCGCGGGCCTCGCCGGCCGACCCCATCGACTCCCGGCATTCGATGACCCTCCCGAGCGCTTCCCGCGCAAAGGAGCCGCCCGGTTGCTCTTCGAGGTACACGAGGAACCAGCGCTCGGCCTCGGCGTACGATCGCTGCTGGTCGAACGCCATCCGGCCGAGGTGGAAGGCGGCCTTCGCCGCCTCGCCCGAGCCCGCGAACCGGCTCCGCGCCGCGGTGAGCGCCGCCGCGGCGCGATCCGGCTTCCCGGAGAAGCGCGCGACGTCCGCGAGCGTCAGCAGATCCGCCGCGCTCGCGCGGGCGACGAGCCCGTCGAAGCCCTCGGCCTCGGCGGCCGTCATGGCCTCCTGGTACCTGTCGCTGGCCACGAGATCGCGCCAGCTCGGCCGGCGGGGGGCGGCGTCCGCGGCCTTCGCGACCCCCGCTCGCTCGCTCGCGCCGGTCGCCGCGGGGGCCGGCTGATCGATGCGCGTGGCGGACGGCGCAGGCGGCGCGGCGGCGCGCCGCTCCCCGCGCGTGAGCTCGAAGCGCTGCTCCTTGCAGAAGACATAGAGCGTCTCTCCCGCAGCGACGGCGCGCCGCCCCCCCACGAGCGGCCCCGACACGGCGACCGATCCTTCCCGCAGCACCAGCTTGAGCTCCTCGCTCGCCGGGGACCAGCTCAGCTCGAAGCGCGTGCCGGTGACCTGCACGTCGAACGGGCCGACGTCGAAGCTCCAGGCGCTCGTCGCTGTGTGGGTCACCGTGGCCGTGAGCCGGCCGCCTTCGAGCAGAACGCGCGCGCCATGTGCGTCGGCGGCCACCACGCGCGCCCGGGCGCCCGCGTCCAGCGCCAGGGAGGTGCCGTCCGAGAAGGCGACCGCCAGAGGAGCCTCCGCGCCGGCGGCGATCCACGCCCCGACCTGACCTTGCGCCGAGCCGACCGCGAACGAGAGCGACGGCGGCGGCGGCGGGAGCAGCACGAGGAGCAGCGCCGCGCAGACCCCCGCCAGCGCCACGAGGGCCGCGGGCGCGATCCACCGAGGACGCGGGGGGCCGAGGCGCGCAGCCCCGGGACGGGAGGATCCGCCGCCCGCGATCTCCAGGAACCGTCGGCGCGCGCCGTCGAGATCCTGCGCCGCGAGCTCCTCATCCTGGGCCCGGCGGAGCTCATGAAGACGATCGAGCGAGGGACGATCGCTCATGACGCGCCTCCCTTCAGCCACTCCTCGAGGGCGGGTTGGTCCCGCGCCGCCTCGAGGAAGTGGACCTCCGCGCGGGCCAGCCTCCGCTTGATGGTCGCGAGCGAGACGCCGCACGCGCCGGCGACCTCCTGGAGATCCATGCCCTCGATGCGCCGCAGCGCGAACGCGATGCGCTCGTCGGCCGGGAGCCGCTCCAGCGCGCGGTAGGTCGCGCGCAGCGCCTCGCGGGCCTCACCTCCGTACGGGGGCTCCACGAGGGGTGGGAGCTCGTCGGGGGCGAAGAAGAGGAGCCATCTCCGGCGCGCGCGCCGCTGGATGCAGGTCCGCGCCGTGAACACGGCGACCGAGGTGATCCACGCCTTCAGCGCCGCCGGATCGCGCAGGGTGTCGAGGGAGGAAAGCGCGCGGACGAAGGCGTCGTGATGCGCGTCGGAGAGGTCGCGGCTCCCGCCGAGCAGCCGGCCGAGGACGCGGAGCACGTGCCCGGAGAAGCGCTCGTGGAAGGCGGAGAGCGCGGCAGGATGCCTCGCGCGGAGGCCCTCCACGAGCGCCTCGTCGCTCGCGTAGGCGACCACGCCGAGCCTTCGCGGGGGGGCGAGCGCGCCGGCGCGCATCACCATGATCGTGGGGCTCCGCTGGGAATGACCGAACGCCTCCTGCCGCCTCGTGACCCGAGCGGCCCCCTTGAGTCACGGCAGCGCCGCGAGACGGCTCACCGCGGACGAAGCCCGCGGGGATCGGCAGGCGATCGCGCGCCCGGCGCCAGCCGAGAACTTTCCCCGCGCGCGCCGCCGATGCGAGGCTGTCCGGCCCCGCCGAAGCGCGCGCTCGCCCGAGAGCGCTCGTTCCACGACCGGACTTATCTGGATGATGTAGGATAAAGTAGCACACGAAAGTTGTGGGTTGCCGGCCGGGCAGGGTAGACGGGGCGAGGAGGACGCATGAGGCGCAGCAAGGGCGAGAGCATGGACACCGGGGCGGTGCGGAACCTCGAGGAGATCCAGGAAGAGGATCCCGGGGCTCGCCCGTCGCGCGCGGGTGCGCTGGTGCTGGCCTCGCTCGGCGGGGCGTGCATCGTCTTCGCGGCGGTGGCGCTCCTGCGCGCCCCGCACCGCGAGCGGCCGGTCACCGCCGATCCGCTCGGCGATCTGGTCGCGCGCGCCCACCCGGCCGGCGTGAAGCCGGCCCCGCGCCCTGCCACGATCGGGGAGGACGTGACCTTCCCCGCGGTCCTCTCGGACGCGGAGCACCCGACGACCGCGCTCGAGGCCGTGCGCGATCCGCGGGCGGCCAGGGCGGCCGCCTCCGCCAAGGCGCCCGCCGCGGAGCCCGTCCCGCCGCCTGCCGCGGACCGGCTGCCCGTGGTCCCGCTGCCGGCGCAGCACGTGCTCGAGCGTCCCGGAGGCGAGGCCGCCCCGAACGACACGCTCACCGCGATGGCCCGCCACGTGTCGCGCGAGGAGGGGCCCGAGACCGAGCGGGGAGGGCCCGGCAGCTACCAGCTCCAGGTGAGCTCGTTCAAGGACCCCACCGACGCCGAGAACTTCGCGGCGGCCCTGCGCCGGCGCGGGCACAAGGCGTACGTCGAGCCGGCGTACGTCAAGGGCCGCGGCCTCTGGCACCGGGTGCGCGTGGGCCCCTTCAAGTACAAGCGCTCGGCCGTGATCTACCGGCAGGAGTTCGAGGCCAAGGAGCGCCTCGTGACGTTCATCGTCGACCCGCCCAAGACCACGGTCAAAGTGGCGGAAAGCCCCGCCGACGACGCGTAGATCAGGAGCTCTGGAGAGCCCTCCTCCGTCGGCGTGTGCGCCCCCGCTACCGGCGCGCCGCCCCCGGGAGCGCCGCGGCCGGCGTGAGCGCGCAGGACAGGACCCCCTTGGCCCCGGCGAGCTGCCCGGCGAGCTCGGACAGCTCCTGCCCGCGGCCCTTCAGCACCATCACCTGGAGCAGCCGGGCCGCGTCGAGGCGGACCAGCAGGCTGGAGACCAGAGACCCCGCGTGCCGCTCCTCCAGCTCGGAGATCCGCTGCACGAGCTCCCGCACCTCGGGCTCGTAGACGAGCGTCAGCGTGGCCGCCACCTCGGCCCCCTCGTCCAGCGCGGCGCGCGTCAGGTCCGCGCGGACCAGATCCCGCAGCGCCTCCGAGCGGTTCTCGTAGCCCTGCGCGGTGATGCGCCGATCGAACTCGGCCAGCAGCGCGCGATCCATCGCCACGCCGAAGCGGACCAGGTCGCTCATCGCTCGTCCCCGTTCAGCTCTTGCGCCGCTCGAGGTGCCGCCTCGCGGCGTCCTTCACCGGCGACGTCACGTTCTTGCTCTTCGCGATGCCCCGGAGATCGGACTCGCGCAGGTGCTGGACCAGCCGCGTCGCGACGAGCACCGGCGTCCTCGGGTTCTCCACGAGGTTCCGCTTCACCGTGTAGCTCTTCAGCCACTCGGGCGTCGTCGAGATGATCCGCAGCACCTCGTCCGAGATGTTCCGGTTGCGGGTGATGAGGACGACCTCCTCCTCCTGCATCTGCGGGCTGCGCACGGCGGCGCTGGCCACGAGGCGGTTCGAGTCGCGCACGAGCAGCATGCGCTCCTCGCGCGAGCCGAGCATCGCCCGCCGGATCCGCTGCGACATGGTCATGTCGGCGAGCCGCTTGTAGAGGGGGACGTACTGCTCCTTGATCTCCTCCTTGCCCTCCTCGTCCTCGACGTGGGTGTCGACCGGCTCGTCCGCCGCGAGCGCCTCCGCGAGCGCCTGCGTCTCGCTGAACAGCACGTCGTCCGGCGTGGGCTCGGGCGACGGCTCCGCGATGAGCTCGTCCTTGATCGCGATGCTGACCTCGCGCCACGCCGGGATGCCCGTGAGCTCGACCCCGTTGCGGGCGGCGAGATCGACGAGGCGGTCGGCGGTCGACATCCGCGTGTTCTTGTTGAGGTAGAGCCGCTCGATGACGCGCGGGTTCTTGAGCAGCCGCTCCTCGTTGACGGCGATGAGCTCCGTCACCGCCTCGCCCCCGGCCCGCGCGAGCTCCTCGAGCGTCTCCGGGGCGACGCCCGGCATCGCGAGGAGCCTCTCGACGACCGGGAGGCGATCCGCGTACACGCGGGCCAGCCGATCGATGACCGGCGGCTGCAGATCCGCGCCGAGCGCGCCCTGGAGCAGCGGCTCGGGGAGCGCCGCCAGCGTCTTCTCCGCGGTCTCGCGGGCCGGCTCCTCCTCGCGCGACGCGAGCAGCGCGAGCACCGTCACGACCTCGCCCGGCCTGAGCCCGGGGGCGATGCCGCGCGCCGCCATCTCCCTGAGCTTCTGCGGCGCGCCCGGCTGCGCCAGCTTCTGCGCGGGCGCCGAGAGGGCGCTGACGTCGATCGGCGCGGTCATCGAGGCGCCCTCGCCAGCGCGGCCCCATGTGGCGCCAGCGGCTCAAGCAGAGCGAGCAGAGCGAGCGGAGCAACGGGCATACGGTCCTCCCGGCGGGCATTGCTGCCCTGCGATCTGCGGACTATCCTGAGGCCGCTGTGTGCCTGAAAGGCGCGGCGATCGTCAACGGAGAACGAACGGCGCGCGCCCTGCGCGCCGCCTGCCGGAATGAAACCCGAGGTCCCGGGGGGCAGGGGACCGGCAGGTCCGTCACACCCAGCACACCGAAGAGGAGCGCGACATGGGGATTTTCGATTTCGTGAAGAGCGGCGTCCGCGAGATGATGATCGCGCGCCCGGACGCGGCGAAGCATCTCATCGTCTACAAGCACCCGGACCAGAACATCCCCTTCTGGTCGCAGCTGACGGTCGACAGCGATGAGTGTGCCCTCTTCTTCAAGGACGGCAGGTACATGGGTTACCTGCCCACAGGGCGCCACACCCTGCAGACCCAGAACATCCCGTTCCTGAACAACCTCGTCAACAAGTTCACGGGCGGGGACGTCTTCATCGCCGAGATCTTCTTCGTCAAGACGCAGCCGGTCCGCGGCGTGCCGTTCGGCGGGCCGCTGGAGTCGATGGAGGACCCCACCCTTTACGAGTTCGTGACGCCGCGCATCTTCGGTGAGTTCTCGCTGGTCGTGGTCGATCCGGTGCGGTTCGTCGTCGGGTACCACGGGCAGTGCGGCGGCAGCGGCGACAACGACGTCGTCCTGAGCTGGATCAAGGGCAAGTTCTTCATGAGCGTGAAGACCGTCATCGGCCAGGTCTGCGCGCAGCAGCAGAAGAGCCTGCTCAACCTCGGCGGCATGAGCATGGAGCTCGGCGCCCGCATCGTGCAATCCGCGCCGAACCTCGAGGAGATCGGCTGCAAGATCCTCGAGATCGGCAACTTCAACATCAACTTCTCGGCCGAGGACCAGAAGCTCCTCCGCGAGGCGAACAAGGCGCGCGGCGAGGCGCGCCGCGGCATCGGGGTCGCGCAGGACACCGCCCGCGCGAAGCAGTTCGAGCTCGATCAGCGGTTCCAGCAGGACGCTCGGTACGTGCAGCAGCTGGCGGGCAACTGGCAGAACTACGCGGCCGGCCAGGCGATGATGGGCGCCGGCCAGGGCATGGCGCAGGGCGGCGACGGCAGCGGCGTCGCGGGGCTGGGCGCCCAGGTGGCGATCGGCGCCGGCCTGGCGCAGGCGATGAACCCCGCGCTCGCGGCGCAGGGCCAGCCTCAGTTCGTGCCGCCGCACATGCAGCAGCCGGGGGCGCCGCAGGGCTACCCGGGGGCGCCTCAGGGCTACCCGGGCGCGCCTCAGGGCTACCCGGGCGCGCCTCAGGGCTACCCTGGCGCGCCGCAGGCTGCCCCCGCCGCAGCGCCGTCGATCGAGCAGCGCCTGGAGCGCCTCGGGGAGCTCAAGAGCAAGGGCCTCATCACCGACGAGGAGTTCCAGGCCCGCAAGGCGAAGATTCTGGAAGAGATCTGAGTCCTTACCAGGCGGCGCCGGCCGCCGCGCGCGGCGATCCGCGGGGGGGCGCTCCACCGCGGTCGCCAAACTGGCGCCATCTGATCCGAACCACTGAGCGCGCTTTCGGCTAGACTCGATGGGGTGCCAGTGACGCTCCGCATGGCCGGGGATGCTCAGCCCGAGATGACCGCCGGCGAGTCCGAGGCTGCCGAGCTGTTCCATCGGGAAGACATCCCTCGGCTGCACGGAGACGAATCATTTGCTCAGCCTCCGGCGCGCAGCGATGTGCCGCCAGCGCGCAGCGACCTGCCGCCGGCGCGCAGCGACCTGCCGCCGGCGCGCAGCGACCTGCCGCCGGCGCGCAGCGACCTGCCGCCAGCGCGCAGCGACGCGCCGCCGCGCAGCGAGTTGCCGCTTCGCAGCGACGTGCCACTTCGCAGCGACGTGCCACTTCGCAGCGACGTGCCGCCGCGCGGGGGGGAAACACTGCCGGCGCGCGTCGACGCGCGCCCGGCGCTCCCGCCGCTGCCGGCGCTCCCACCCCTGCCGGCGCGCTTCGACGGGCCGGCGCGCCGGGGGAAGGCGAAGCAGACGCCGCGCGCGCGGCGCTGCCCGACCTGCAAGCAGACCTTCTCCGGCGACTCCCGCTTCTGCCCGTTCGACGGCGATCCGCTCGCCGACGCGCCCGACTGGAATCCATCGGCCGATCCGATGCTCGGGCGCACCATCGACGGCCGCTACGAGGTGCAGGCGGTCGTGGGTGAAGGGGGGATGGGGACGGTGTACGAGGTGCGCCACAAGTCGCTCGGCCGCCTCTTCGCCCTGAAGGTGCTCCGGCGCGACATCGCGCAGGACGCCGAGCTCGTCGCCCGCTTCATCCAGGAGGCCAAGGCGGCCGCGGCGATCGGCCACCCCAACATCGTCGCGGTGAGCGATTTCGGCGCGATCGAGGTCGAGACGGGGCAGGCAGAGCTGCCGTTCTTCGTCATGGAGTTCCTCTCCGGGACCTCCCTCGCGTCGCTGCTGCGCACCGAGAAGACGCTGCCGGCCGACAGGGTCGGGCAGATCATGCTCCAGTGCGCCGCCGCGCTCGGGGCCGCGCACTCCGCGGGCGTCATCCACCGCGACCTGAAGCCCGACAACGTGTACCTCGTCCGCAACGGCGATCAGGAGTTCGTCAAGCTGCTCGATTTCGGCGTGGCGAAGGTGACCGGCGGCAAGCGGCTCACGCGCATCGGCATGGTGTTCGGGACGCCGCACTACATGAGCCCCGAGCAGGCGGAGGGGAAGCGCATCGACGCCCGCGCCGACATCTATGCGCTCGGTGTCCTCATGTACGAGTGCTTCGCTGGGCGCGTCCCCTTCGAGGCGGACACGTACATGGGCGTGCTGACCAAGCACATGTACATGTCGCCCGAGCCGCTCGAGCAGGTGATGCCCGACGCCGCCGCGCTCGGCGCGTTCGGCCCGATCGTCATGCGCTGCCTCGCGAAGAACCCCGAGGAGCGCTTCTCCTCGATGGCGGACCTCGTCGAGGCCATCGAGCTCGCGCTCGATCCGCCGGGCCGCGGGGCCTCCGTCGCGCCCCCGGGCGAGCTGCCTCGCCACGAGTCGATACGGCCGCGGGCGCACGAGTCGATGCGGCCGCGCGCGCACGAGTCGATACGGCCGCGCGCGCACGAGGAGGTGCTCGCCCCGGTCCAGGCGCCCGCGGAGCCGTCCGAGCCGCTCTCGATGGCCGCGCGCGTGGCGATCGCGCTCGCGGCGGTCCTCGTGCCCATCGCCATCGCCCTCGGCGTCCGCGCCTTGCGCGTCTCGGCGCCCGAGGAGCCGCCCGAGGCCGCCGCCGCCGACGCTCCCGGCGGCGCCCTCCGGGCGGAGACGGCGCCCGCCAGGGCGATCGACGAGCCGCCCGCCGCGACCGCGACCGCGGCCGCGACGGCGGCGCCCGCGCCGGCCGCGCCGACCGCGCAGGAGCCGCCCCGCACCCAGGGCACGGCCGCCCCGATCCCGGCGAAGCCGACCGCGACGACGGGCCGCCCCGCGGCGACCGCGGCGCCCACGGCCTCCGTGGTAAGGCCGCAAGCAACCGGCGATATCGTCGATCCCTGGAAGCGCTGATCGCGCGATCGGCGCGCGACGAAACCTGGCCTTCCCAGCCGTCCTGTGTGCACGATGGACGACGTCGATCACCGGACCCGCGGCCGCGGGACAAGCGATCGACGGCAGCGGCGACGCTCAGGGCGGAGCGCTTGACAGCGTCCGTTCGGGCTCGCCATCCTTCGCGAGGCGGAAACCTCTAGTGGCCAAGCAACAGCTCCTCCTGGTCGACGCGGATCCGCGCAGCGTTCGGGTCCTCGAGGTCAGCCTGAAAAAGGCCGGTTACAGCGTGACCACCGCGAAGGACGGAGCGGACGCTCTCGCGAAGCTCGAGGTCTCCACGCCGGACCTCGTCCTCAGCGACACGCGCCTCCCCAACGTGGACGGATATGCCCTCGTCCGCAAGATGAAGGAGCACGCCGACTGGGCCTCGATCCCGGTCGTCTTCCTCACGAGCCAGCGCTCCATCGAGGACAAGATCCGCGGGCTGGAGCTCGGCGTCGAGGACTACCTGACCAAGCCGATCTTCGTGCGTGAGCTCATCGCGCGCGTGACGCTGCTCCTCGCGCGGCGGACGCGCGAGGGGATCACGACGCGCCACTTCTCGACGACGGGGCGGACCAGGTTCTCCGGGTCGATCCTCGACATGAACGTCGTGGATCTGCTGCAGACGTTCGAGGTGAGCCGGAAGAGCGGGATCGTCCACCTGTCGCACGCGGACAACGAGGCGCAGGTCTACTTCCGCGAGGGCAAGGTCGTCGACGCGACGCTCGGCCGGCTCTGCGGCGAGGAGGCCGTTTACCGCGCGCTCCTGTGGAACGAGGGGACGTTCGAGGTCGAGTTCTGCAAGGTCGACAACCCCGACGGGATCGAGACGTCGACGCAGGGCCTCCTCATGGAGGGCATGCGCCGCGTCGACGAGTGGGGCCGGCTCCTCGAGGCGCTGCCGTCGCTCGCGACCGTCTTCGAGGTCGACAGCGAAGAGCTCCTGGAGCGGTTGAACGAGATCCCCGACGAGCTGAACGGGATCCTGCGCCTGTTCGACGGCAAGCGCACGCTGATGCAGGTGGTCGACGCGTCCCCGTTCGAGGATCTCTCGACGCTCTCGACCATCTCGAAGCTCTACTTCGAGGGGCTGCTGGTGCCCGCCGCCGCGCTCCCCCCCGACGACGTGGTGCCGAGCGAGCCGGAGGCGGCGTTCCACGACGAGTTCTCGCCGCTCTCGTCGCCGTCGAGCGCGCGGCGCTCCAACTACCCCGAGGGGAGCCCGGGGAACGCCGGCTCCGACGACCTCGAGGACGCCGTGGTGGTCCCGGCGCCGCTCTCGACCCGGGTCTCTCCGGCGGTGCTCCCGCGCTCCCGGCCCGGTCACGAGCTGCACGCGCCGGCGGGGGACCCCGACGCGGAGTCCCCCGGGCGCCCCGTGACGACCCGCAGCGCGGTGCACGGGCCAGGGGCGGTCGGCCGAGCGGCCAGCGCGAGCGCCGCCGTGGCGCGCTCCGCGCCGTCGGAGCCGCCGCGGAGCGCCGTGTCGGCCGCGACGGCGCGCTCCGGCGCGGCGGGGGGCCGCGCGCCGTCGGAGCCGCCGAGGAACGCCGCGGTGCGGCCCGGGGCCGCGGATGGCCGCGCGCCGTCGGAGCCGCCGAGGAGCGCCGCGGCGTGGCCCGGGGCCGCGGGTGGCCGCGCGCCGTCGGATCCGCCGAGGATCACCGTGTCGGCCGCGGCGGCGCGCTCCGGCGCGACAGGGGGCCGCGCGCCGTCGGATCCGCCGCGGAACGCCGCGGCGTGGCCCGGGGCCGCGGGGGGCCGCGCGCCGTCGGATCCGCCGAGGAGCGCCGCGGTGCGGCCCGGGGGCGCGGGGGGCCGCGCGCCGTCGGATCCGCCGCGGAACGCCGCATCGTCTGCCGAGGCCGCCCGGGTTACGCGGTCGCGCGCCGAGGTCGAGCTCGACAAGGACACCACGCTCGCGAGCAGCGACGAGGCCCCGCTCACGCGACCGCTCGTGACGCCGCGCAGCTTCGCGCAGAAGCAGCGCTCCACGAGGAGCGACAGGCCCGCGGCCGCTCCCGCCGAGCAGCGCGTTCGCTCCACGCCCCCCGAGGCACCCGCTGCGGCGCCTCCCGAGCCCGCGGTGCCGCCCGTGCCTGCGGCAGCGCCGCCTGCGCTCGCGGCGGCAGCGGGCGTCGCGCCGCCCGCCGGAGAGGAGCGCACCCCGGCGGCGTCGACGAGCCCCACGCTGCGCCCCCGCCCGCCGAGCGACGCTCCGCCGCCCGTCGCCGTCCCGCGCGCGGCGGAGCGCGCGCAGGCGCCGCAGCCCGTCGAAGCGAAGGCCGGGGAGGCGCGCCCGAACGAGGCCTCCCCGCCGCCGCTGCCGGTGCCGGACGCCGCCCCGGCGGCGAGCCTCGCGGCGGCGCCGGACGACGCGCCTCCTGGCGACCGCGGGCCGATCAGCGAGAGCGAGCGCTTCTTCCTCGGCGGCGGGGTGGACGCGCCGGAGGGGATGGCGGCGCAGGAGCATCCCTCGGCCGAGGACGCCGATACGACCGCCGGCGCCGTCGAGGCCACGCTCTTCGGGCCCCGCCACGAGGAGCGCCGGGCCCGCATCGCGCGGATCGTCGCCGGTCTGGTCACGGCGCTCGCGCTCGGGGCCGCCGGCGTGTGGCTGGTCGGCCAGACGGGGCGCCCCGTGCCCGCGGCGCCGGTCCATGCGCCCTTGCCGGAGGAGGGGCCGGCGGGGCAGCACACCGCGGCGGTGCCCGCAGCGGCGCTGGCCGCGTCGGAGCCGGACGGAGAGCCGGCGGCCGCCGCTGCGGCGGGGCTCTCCGCAGCGACCCCCGCCGACGCCCCGGCGGGGCAGCCGGCCGCGCCGGCGGCCCCGAGCGCGAGCGCGCGGGCGAAGCCTGCCGCGGCGAGCCCTGCGCCGGCCGGAGCGCCTTCCGAGAACGCTTCGCGCGCGCCGACCACCCACGCGGCGCCGCCGAGCGCGGCGGCGACCGCGGGCCAGACCGCCGCGCCGGCGCGGGAGCCGGCGCCGTCGGCTGCCCCGCCCGCGTCCGCGCCTGCCGCGCCCGCGCCTGCCGCGCCGGACGAGGAGGGCGGGCCCCTCTCGACGCGCGTGATGCGCGCCCTGGAGTCGGGGCAGACCGGCAAGGCGGTGCAGCTCGCGCAGCAGCTCACCGCCGCCTCCCCGGGGAGCGCCGCGGCGTGGCACCTGCGCGGCGCCGCAGAGCAGGCGGCAGGGCGCGGCGGGCGGGCGTCGTTCCGCAAGTGCGCCGAGCTCTCCTCGCCCGAGTCCTCGCTCGGCGCCGAGTGCCGCGCGCTCGCCGGCATGCCGTGAGCGTGCGGTCCGCGCTCAGCGCGACCGCGACCTGAGCCGGGGATCGAGGGCCAGGGCCGCCACGTCGAGCGCCACGGTGACGAGCACGATGGCGGCCGCGGAGAAGAGCACCGTCCCGACGATGAGCGGGCCGTCCCGGTTCTGGAGCGCCTCGACCGCCATGCTCCCGACGCCGGGCCAGCGGAAGAGCTTCTCCGTGACGATCGCGCCGCCCGCCAGCGCCCCGAGGTCGAGCGCGGCGAGCGTGGCGAGCGGCAAGAGCGCGTTGCGCAGCGCATGGACGACGAGCGCGCGCAGGCGAGAGGCGCCCTTGGCCCGCGCGGTGCGGATGAAGTCCTGGCGGAGCAGCGTCCGGAGCTCCTCGCGGACGATGCGCGCGTAGAGGGCGCTGCCGAACACGCCGAGCGTCAGCGCCGGCAGGACGAGGGAGCGCAGGTGATCGGCCGCCGTGGCGCCGTACCCGTCGTAAGGCAAGAGCCGGAGCTCGTAGGCGAGCACGTACTGGAGCGCGGGGCCGATCACGAAGGTCGGCGCGCTCGCGCCGAGCAGCGTGGCGCCGAGCGCCGCGTCCTCCCAGGCCGTCCCCCGGCGGACCGCCGCGACGATCCCGAGCGAGAGGCCGAGCAGGAGCTGCACCAGCAGGGCGGCCAGCGCGAGCTCGACGGATCGCGGCGCCTTCGCCTCGAGCAGATCCACGACCGGCTTGCGGTAATGGAAGCTGTAGCCGAGGTCGACGTGCAGGCCGAGCGGCCCCGCCGCGCAGCTGCGGTGCTCCGGATCGGCGCGCGCGCCGGCGTGGCCGCCAGGGGCGCTGTCGTCGCCGACCCCCGCGGGGCCGAGGTGGACGAGCCGCCGGACGAACCGCGCGAACTGCACGGGGACCGGGCGATCCAGCCCGTGGATGGCCCGCGCGCGCTCGAGGTCCGCCGCCGAGGCCTGCGGTCCGACGAGCATCCGCGCGGCGTCTCCCGGGAGCAGGTACGCTATCCCGAACGAGATGGCGGTGACCCCCGCGATGACGATCGCGGCCCAGCCGAGGCGCCGGAGCAGGCGCGCGAGCGCGGAGCCCACCGCGGAGGCGCGGCCCGGGCGGGACGTGGAGGCTCGGCGCGCGCGCGTGGTGCTCATCGGGGGAGGGCCGCGCGCGCCAGCAGCGCGCGGAGCGGCGTCGCGGTTCGTGGCGCGGCCGCGCGCGGCCCTCCGCCGGCCCCGGGCCGCGCGGACGGGTCGAGCCAGACCTCATGCAAGCGGGACGTGAGCGCGGCGGCGCCCTCGTGGCCGCGCACGTAGGGGTGCCAGAGCTCGAGCTGCCGCGCCGTGTACGTGGGCACCCACGGCGCGCGATCGCGGACGATGCGCTCGGCGCGGTCGTAGAGCGCGAGGCGCCGCGCGCGATCCTGCTCGGCGTGGGCGGCGTCGAGCGTGCGATCGAGCTCCTCGTCGCTGAAGAAGGCGTAGTTCTGCGAGCCCTCGTCGCGGATGGCGCGCGTGGAGAGCGTCGGCTCGAAGACGCTCGCCGGGTCGGGGAAATCGGCCTGCCACCCGACCCAGCCCATGGGGACGGCGCGGCGCCGCGAGGCCTCGGCGAGGTAGGTCGCCCAGCTGACGAGCCGCAGGCGGACGCGGAGGCCGATCCTGGCGAGCTGCTGCTGGACGATCTCGCCGATCGCCTGCTCCAGCGTGTCCGGGACCGCGATGTAGTCGATGACGCCCGGGTAGCCGCCCCTCCCCGTCGCCGGGTCGTACGGGTAGCCGGCCTCGGCCATCTGCGCGAGCGCGCGCGGGAGGTCGTGCTGCCGCATCGGCGCCTCGCGCGGGGGGCCCGGGATCGACGGCGGCAGCACCCGGTCGAGCGCGAGCAGATCGGGGCGCACCTTCTCCAGCACGGTGGGGTCGAGGGCGAACGCGACAGCGCGCCGGACCGCGAGCTGGTCGAACGGCGCGAGCTCGGTGTTGAGGAAGACGGCGTTGGTCCTGTTCCGCGTCACCCAGCGCCTCTGCCCCTCCCACCCGGGCGCGGCGCGGTAGGCCGCCGCGTCGATCGCGGTCAGATCGCGCAGGACGTCGAGCTCGCCCTCCTCGAACTTGTAGCGCTGGGTCGTCGCGCGCACGCCGGTCTGCCACGTGATGGCGTCGAGGTACGGCAGGCCCGGGCGGAAGTACCCCTCGTGGCGGGCGAGCCCGATGCTGCCGTCCTGGTCCCACCGCGCGACGCGGAACGGGCCGGCGCCGCACGGCGGCGGCGGGCTCGCCGCGTCGACCGCGGCCCCGGACGAGGGGCACACCGGCGCCATGAACGCGAGCGTCATGAGGGGCAGGAACGTCGCGTCCGGCGCGCGCAGATCGATCGCGACGGCGTGATCGCCGAGCACCCGCACGCCGGCGAGGTGCGGCGCCGCGCCCGCGTGGTACTCGGCGAAGCCCTCGATCATGTCGTACTGGCTCGCGCCCGGGCTCGGCGTCCTCGGGTGGAGCGTCCGCTCGATCGAGCGCTTCACGTCGGCGGCGCGGAGCTCCGCGCCGTCGTGGAACCGCACGCCCTCGCGCAGCGTGAAGACGTACGTCCGCCCGCCGCGCTGCACCTCGATCGCGCGCGCGAGATCGGGCGTGATGCGGCCGCCCTGGTCCCACGTGACGAGGCGGGCGAAGACGAGCTCCGCGACGGTGCTCGAGAGCTCGTCGTACGCGATCGCCGGATCGAGCGCGCGCGCGTTGACCGTGGTCGCGAGGCGCAGCGTCCCGCCGCGCACGGGCGCGCCGGGCGCCGGCTCGCCGCCGAGGGGCGCGCGGACGCCGCCCGCCGAGCCGCCCGAGAGCAGGAGCAGCGCCGCGCCCGCGACGAGCAGATCGACCGGCAGGCGACGACCGCGCGGGAGCGCCGCGCCGGCCGGATCGAGCGCGTCGCGGAGCCCCTCGCTCGCGCGGTGGAAGCCGAGCACGGCGAGCACGATGGCGAAGCCCGGCGCGGCCACGAGGAGCGGCCTCGCCCCGAGGTACGGCTCGGCCTCGTGCAGCATGCGGCCCCAGCTCGCGGTCGGCGGCTGCGCGCCGACGCCCAGGTAGCCGAGGGCGGCCTCCGCGAGGATCATCTGCCCGGCGCTGATCGTCGCGAGCGCGAGCAGCGTCCCGCCCACGTTCGGCAGGACGTGCCGCCGGACGATGTGCAGCGGCCCCGCGCCGAGCGCGCGCGCGGAGGCCACGAAATCGCGCTGCGCGAGCTCCGCCGTCTTGGCCCGGACGACCCGCGCCGCCCCGGTCCACCCCGTGAGGCCGAGCACGAGCAGGATCGTCCCCACGTCCGCGCGCCCCACGGCGACGCCGATCGCGGTCACGAACAGCAGGTACGGCAGGGCGAGGATCACGTCGACGAGCCGCATGAGCGCGCCGTCGAGCGCGTCCGCCCGCGTGCCGGCGGCCATGCCGGCCGTGACGCCGACGAGCGCGCCGAGCCCCGTGGCGAGGGCGGTCGACGCGAGCGCGATGCCGAGCGAGAGCCGCGCGCCGTGCGCGAGGCGCGCGAGCAGGTCGCGGAAGAGCGGGTCCGTCCCGAGCCAGTGGGCGGCCGACGGCCCGGGCGGCGCTCCGGAGGCGTCGCGGGCGAGGGTGAAGTCGCTCGCGTTCGGGTCGTGGGGGATGACGGCCGGCCCCACCGCGGCGAACAGCGAGAGCAGCGCGACGATCCCGAGGCCGAGCAGCGCCGAGCGGTCCCCGAGGAACCGCCGCGCCGCGTCCTCGCCGAGGACGGCGCGCCCCGCGCGCCGGGCCGCTCGCGCCGCGCCGCGCGAGAGCCGAGCCCAGCGCGCCGCCGCCGTCACCGCTTCCCTTCGAGGAACTGCGTCACGAGCGCGACGAACTCCCCCGGCCGCTCCTCGTGGGGCGAGTGCCCGGCGTCCATGATCTCGAGCATCGCGCCGGAGATCTCGCGGGCGAGCCGCTGCGCGCTCGCCGCCGGGAAGATGCGGTCGTCGCGCCCCCACACGACGAGGGTCGGCGCCGTGATCCGGGTGAGGCGTGCGACGACGGGGCGCGCGTCGAGCACCGCGCGCAGCACCGCGTGGGCGCTCTCGCGCGCCGAGGGGGCGTTGAAGAGATCGTAGTGCCGGTCGACGCGCGACAGCGGCACGGCGGCGTCCGCCCGGAACACGTCGTCGCGGAAGTACGACCGGAACGTGCCGCGGCCGTGGAGCTGCTTGAAGACGATGCCGCCCACGACAGGCAGGAGCGGGAGCTTCATCTTGAAGCTCATCGGGAACGGGTAACAGAGCGCGTCCTCCAGGACGAGCCGCTGCACGAGCTCCGGGTGGTTGGCGGCGAGCGTGATCGCGACGGCGGCGCCCATCGCGTGGCCGACGAGGTGCGCGCGGCCGACGCCGAAGGCGGCGATGAGGTCGGCCACGGCCTCGGCGAACGTCTCGATGCCGTAAGCGTACCGCGCCGGGCTCGGCTTCTCGCTCTCGCCGAAGCCCGGCAGGTCCGGGGCGATGACGTGGAACCGCTGGGCCAGCGTGTCGATCACGTCATCGAACTCCAGGTGGCTGACGAGGAAGCTGTGGATCAGCAGCAGCGCCGGGCCGTTGCCCGCGCCGGCGACCAGGACCCGCATCCTGACCCCGCGGGCGGTGACATCCCTGATGACGCGTTCGACGGGTCGGGGGGCGGCGGGAGAGGCCGAGCCCCGACCCTCGCTGGCGAGGGCTTTGGCCATGGTGGCGGCGAGACTATCAGCCCTTTTGTCTGAAATGACCGATGTGTGTCAGGGTACGGGGCATGCCGCTGCACGAGCCCCGCAGGGTGTCGGGCGCCCCCCTGCTCGCACCCATTGCACCGAGCGTCGTTTTTTTCCCGCCTCGGCCCCCGACCCGCGTCGAGCCGGGCGGGCCGACGCGTCGTCCCGACGGACGAAAAATGTCCGAGGGTTGTCAAGAACCCCGGCAAAGCACCGCGTCTCGCGACAGTCACACAATAATCGTAGTCGCGTCAATTGACTGTATTCCATTCAGTGGAATAGAGTCGCCCGCGTCGGTTGGGTAGGGCCTCCGGCAATCGATGGGAGGACCGGTGCAGAGGATCCCTGAGGAGGTGCTTGATCGCATCGAGCGGGAGCACGCCCAGGGGATCACATCGAGCGATATCCTCGAGCTGTTCGCGGCTCATGGCATCAAGTTCAGCGAGGCGACGCTCCGGAAGTATGTGCAGCTCGGCTTGCTCCCTCGCAGCGTGCGGGTGGGGCGCAAGGGCAAGCACCAGGGCTCGCAGGGGATGTATCCGGCCACGGTAGTCCGCCAGGTTCAGCGCATCAAAGAGATGATGGCCCAGGACTACACCATCGAAGAGATCCAGCGTGAATTCCTGTTCGTGAGAGGTGATATCGAGGAGCTCGAGCGCACGATGGCCAAGGTCTTCAATGCGCTCAGGGATGCTGCCAAGGAGAGGCGAAGCGAGACGAGCGGCAGGGCGATAGCCCAGGACCTCGCGAGCGCAGAGTCGCTCGCGCGGGAGCTCGTCGCCAAGCTGGGGTTGATAGAAGAGCGCTTGATGGCGCAAGCGCGGCTCACGAAACAGGCGGCTTCCTCCTGAGGGGCCGAGTCGCGGGGCTTTCGTCGTCGTGAAGTACATGGGGCCGCGGGCGCGGCCCCGCCTGGGTTTGATGCGATCGACGGGACGGGCATCGGCTCGTTTCGTCGCGATTTTTTAGGGACGGCATCCGGCTTTACGTCGGGCTTAAGGAGCGGCTCCCTCTGCGCTCGAGCTGGGACTCGGACGTACGGGGAGAGACGCGCGCGCTTGAGAGCGGAGACGCTACCAAACGGAGGCAGCGCATGGCGACGGTGTCTGACAGCGAGCTCGAGATCTTCGGCCTGGACGGTGCGGATGCGGCGGAGGGCGATCGCGGCCCAGCGGGCTCGACGGAGCCCATCGTGGAGGGCGCGCTCGCGCTCCAGGCCGATCCCGCGGAGTCGGGGAACGCCATCACGCGCGAGCAGCGCAGGTCGCGGCGGAAGCGCGAGATCCGGGCGCGGACGATCAGCGTCAAGCGCATGACCAAGCGCGAGCTCGAGATCGGCCGGATGCTCTACCCCGAGACCGACTACTACAAGCCGCGGGCCCGCGCCGAGTGCGTCGACGGCCCGAGGCCGTGCCCGTACGTCTCGTGCCAGCACCACCTCTATCTCGACGTCTCCGCCAGGACGGGCGCCATCAAGCTGAACTTCCCCGATCTCGAGGTCTGGGACATGAACGAGACGTGCGCGCTCGACGTCGCGGATCGCGGCGGCACGACGCTCGAGGACGTCGGGGCGATCATGAACCTGACCCGCGAGCGGATCCGCCAGGTCGAGGTCAAGGCGCTCGCGAAGCTAGAGGCGCTGAAGGACATGATGGCGCTGCGCGATTACATCGACGAGGGCCCGGTCGGCAAGCGCCGGCTCCCCGTGCTGACCCAGCCGGATGACGACGAGGACGAGGACGAGGTCGACGAGGACGCGGCCGCGGCCGCGGACGGCGACGCCGAGGAGGAGGGCCCCGAGGAGCCCCGCGCCGGGCGCCCGGCCGAGCTCGAGGACGCCGGCGACTTCGACGGCGGGGAGTGATCAGTCGGGCCGGGCCTCGACGGTCACGATAGCGTCTGCGCCGAGCGCGCCCGCCAGGAAGGCGCGCCACGCGGCCAGCGTGATCTTCGCGGCGGCCGCGCGGGAGGCGCGGCCGTTGAACAGGTGGATGAGCCGGCGCCTGGGCTCCGCGAGCGCGTCGCGCTCCCGCCGGGCGAGGTGGGCCTCGGCGCGGCCGAGATCGGCGTCGGTCACCCGCTGCGCCAGGCCGGCGAGGAGCTCCTTCACGCGGGCCGAGGCCTCGCTCAGCTCGCCGGCCTCTGCCCTGATCTCGACGGCGAGCGCCGCGGCGCGTGCCCCGCCGAGGACGCGCGCGCTCGCGCGGGCCGCGAGCGGCCGCTTCGCCGGCGCCGCGCTGGCTGGAGCCGGGGACGCCGTGCTCGCCGCGGGAGAGAGCGCGGCCGCGAGCAGCCCGCCTTCGCCGTTGAGGGCGGAGACCGTGAGCTCGGCGAGCTCGCGCGCCGTGGGAGAGGCCTCGCGCGCCGCAGGGAGCCGCGCGCCGACGACGGCCTGCGACAGGGCCGCCCCGGCCGGCAGGCGGGCGTCGTGGTGACCGAGCCGGGGCACCACCGCGCCGTCCGGCGAGCCGCACCCGCGCGGGGTGAGCCGCGGCGCGAGCCAGCGCTCGGCGGCCTCCGCCGCGGCGGCCGCCTGGGAAGCGTCGGCGTTCGCGAGGACGGCGAGCCGGAGCGGGCCGGTCGCGAGCGCCTGCCAGCGGAGCTGCACGGTCTCGAGCGCGCCGCTCGCCACCCGGTCCCAGACGCCGAACGGCTCGATCCAGGACGGGTGGTCGGGCGCGATCGCGGAGGCGAAGGCCTCGAGCGCCGCGGCCCGCCCTCCGGAGAGGTGCTCCAGGTGCTGGAGCGCCGCGGTGCGCGCCAGCGTGAGCGCCTCGGGGCGCAGCGTGGTCGCCGCGACCGCGCGCGCGGCGGCGTTCGCCACGCGGCGCCCGAGCTCGGCCGGGGTCTCGCGCTCGTCGCGGAACGGCGCGTGCGCGATCACGCCGACGGCATCCGCCGTGACCCACGGCTCGATCGTGACGTCGAGCTCGCGCCGCCGGGTCTGCACGGCGGCGAGCGCGGCGAGCGCCGTCGCGCCGGCGTCGTACAGCCCTTCCTCGGCGACGCCGCACGGGCTCCCGAGCAGGACCCAGACCTCGCCTTGCCCGCGCTCGACCAGCGCCCGCCGCTCCAGGGAGGGCTGGGCTCCCGGCGCGAGCGCGCGCGAGAGCTCGGCCTCGAAGCGCTGAGCGCCGGCCTCGCCCGGCGCCGCGGGCTTCGGCGGGTCGGCGCTCGGAGGGAGGCCGAGCGCCGTCGCCCACCGCTCCGGCTGCGCGCCCGGGGCGCTCCCGGAGAGCGCCCACCACGAGGCGCGCGCGCCGGCGTCGCGAGGGTCCTGCGCGGTGAGGACCTGACGCGTGGCGACGTCGGGGGTCGTCGGCGCCGAGAGGCCGCGGCGGATCTCCTGCCGCGCCACCGCGGCCGCGAGCGCCGCCGAGGCCTCGACGGGCGGGGCCGTGGGCAGATCGGCGCCCTCGATGGTCACGCTCACGCAGCCGCCGCGCGGGCGGGCGACCCCGAGCACCTCGACGGCGCGAAAGGGGGAGGGGAGCGCCGAGAGGCGCGCGCGGAGCGGGGACCCCGGCGCGCCGAGCCGCTCCGCCGCGGCGACGGCCGCCTGAGGGCTCGCGACGCGCGCGGCGACGGTCACGCGGGCGGCCCGCCGCCCCAGCTGGTTCGTCGCGTACACGCCGACCGTGTCCGCCGCCGGCCAGGGGTCCGCGGGCGGGGCGCCCGCCGGCCAGGCGTCGACGCCCTCCGCCGCGCGCGCCGCCTCTTCGCAGAACGCGGCCGGGCCGACGGCGGCGATCGAGGTGCGCCCGGCGTGCAGCGCCGCGGCGCGCCACCCCTCGAGCTCCCGCGCGCCCGCGGGCGTCGCCAGATCGACAACGGGCTCGGCGCCCGCGAGGCCCAGCTGGCCGGTGCAGGCCGCGATCGGCGAGAGCTCCGGCGCGTCGAGCGGGCTCGACCGGAGCGCCTGCGTCCGCTCCGCGGCCCGGGCGACCTCCGGGCTGCCCGCCGCGATGGGCTGCGCGAACGCCGCCGACAGCGCGCGCAGGAACGGCGCGACGCGCGCCGCGTCCCTGACGAGCAGGCGCACGCGGAAGGCGCTGCGGTCGATGCGCGCGTCCACGTCGAAGCCGGCCGCGAGCAGGCGCGCCTCGACCACGCTGGCGAGCGCCGTCGTCGCGACCGAGCCGAGATCGGTCGCGACCGAGACGACGAGCGCGGGCGCGGGATCGCCGTCGCGCGAGACGAGCGCGAGCCGCGGCCGGGCGTCGAGGTGGCGCACCTCGATCCGCCCGACGCTGCCCTCGGGCGTCGAGGCGAGGGCGTCCCCCCGCGCCCGCGAGCCGCCGGGCGCCGCGCCGCCGCAGGCCGCGAGCAGGACGAGCGGCGAGAGGAGCGCGGGCCTCAGGGAGCGCA
Organism: Sorangium sp. So ce281; assembly: GCF_051527395.1. Taxonomy (NCBI): domain Bacteria; kingdom Pseudomonadati; phylum Myxococcota; order Polyangiales; family Polyangiaceae; genus Sorangium; species Sorangium sp. So ce281. The sequence continues at coordinate 4,842,136 of NZ_CP150322.1, read as the reverse complement.
TGCGTCGTCGGAGGGCAACGGCGCGCCTTCCAGCTGGAAATCGGCGGGGCAACGCGGGGCGATCTTGAAGCCGTAGAAGTAGGTGAGCACGCCGGTGACGGACCGGAAGACGGCGCCGTCCGCGAGCGGCGGCCCCTCGCGCTCGAGATCGTAGAGCTCGTTCGAGAGGCGCGGGACGTCGGCGGGGCGCACGCCGGCCCCGACGTCGATCGACGCGGCGTAGCGGCCGTCGCGGCTCGAGGGGTCGCCGGCGATCCTGACGCCCTCGACCCGCACGAGCATGCCGATGTACGGGCGCGCCGACGCGTAGCCCCTCAGGTCGTCGAGCGGCACGCGGATCGGGACGGCGGGGCGGTCCTCGAAGCGGAAGCTCATGGTCCCGCCGATCTCGGGCAAGGTGCGGCAGCCGCCGAAGCGGCCGGCGGAGGGGCCGAGGAACTCGGTGAGCTCGCCGAGCACGTCGACGACGTCGCCGGGGACGAGCCGCAGATCCGGCGGGTCGAACGCGGGCTGGAAGACCGTCATCCCCGAGTAGGGGACCGGCTCGTCGGCGCTGTCTTGCACGTAGTGGTTGCCGCGCGCGCCCTCGCCGGTCTCGTCGAAGCTGTCGATGGCGACGAGGGTGGCGCCGGTGACGTGGGCGCGGCGAGCGGGCGGCGCGGCGCAGCGCCGGCTCTCTTCGTCCTCCGGGTCGAGCCACCCGGCGTCACCGACGATCTCGGCGACGCGCGCGCCGCCGCCGCGCTCGTCGGCGAGGGGGATCACGGGGGCATCTCCGTCGCCGCCGCCGCACGCGCCGAGCAGCGGGGCGGCGGCCGCGATGAGCGGAAGCGCGGAGGAGGGGCGGGGCGGGCGAGCCATCCTCCCCGGCTCATACCACAGGGCCGACGGCCGCCGAGCCCCCTTCGGGGGAGGGAAACGTCACGCCGCGAGGCTGACGCTGGACAGCATCGCCTCCAGGCGGCTCTGGATCTTGTGGCGCTTCGAGTACACCGTCTTCACGCTGATCCTCATCCGCGCCGCGATCTGCTCCGGGGGCAGGCCCTCGGCGAAGTAGAGCGCGACGAACTCGCGGTCCTTGTTGGAGAAGGCGTGGAGCACCCGCCCCACGAGCGCGGCGCGCTCGCGGCGCTCGGCCTGCTCCTGCGGCGAGGGGCGCTCGCAGGGGAGCTCGACCGCCGCGTCGTCGAGCGGGGCGCAGCGCGGCGCGCGCCTCCTCGAGCGCAGGTGGTCGTACGCGCAGTGGACGGCGAGCGTGCCGATCCAGGAGCTCAGCCGCGCGCCGCGGCCCGCGTCGAAGGTCCTCAGCTTGCGCATGTCGTTCGAGAGCAGCTGCACGAGCAGCGTGGCGTGGATGTCGCGGATGTCGTCCTGCGCGACCACAGCGGAGAAGCGGGCGATCACGCCGCTGATGCAGCGGTGGACGAGCCGATCGTAGCGGGCGTGGAAGGCGCGCCAGGCGCGCTCGTCCCCCGCGATCATCGCCTCCACCAGCGCACCTTCGGCGAGATCGCCGAGGTCTTCCGGGCGTCCGCTGTCGCAGAGAAGCAAGTCCTTGGGCATGCCTGGCGCCTGTGCACCCGACGTGCCAGCGAGGACCGACGCGCGGAGGCGTGGCGCCGCTGCGCGGCGTCCTCGCCCGGCGGCGGCCGTCGTCGCGCGATCCGCCGCGCAGCGCCGGCGCGACGCGCGATCTCCGGGGCCGCGGAGCTCGGGCGACGAGCGCGCGTCGCAGGGGTCATCGCGGCGGCGGCGGGTCGTCGCGGAGCTGCGCGCGCCCGACGCGCTGTTAACGCGGGTTCACGCGGCCGGCGCCGTTCTGGGAGACCCGGCGCGCATGGGCTCGGCGCGCGGGCCTGTTTCGGGTTATGGACGGATCGTGCTCTCCGGTCGTGCCCTGGCCCTCGCGGTCCTCGCGTGGTCGCTCCTCAAGGTCGCGGTGCGCCGTCTCTTCGGCGACGGCCCGAGCGGGCTCGCGCTCTTCCGCGAGAACTACGACGCCGATGGCCTGCCGCCGCTCTCGCCCGCCGAGCGCGCGGCCCTGCCCCGCTTCTCCCGCTGCATCGCGTGCGGGCGCTGCGATCTCGGGGAGGCCGAGCGCATCGGGGCCTCCAGGGGGGCCTACCGCGGCCTCATGACCGTGGTGCTCGCGTCGTCGCGGAGCATGCCGGACTTCGACGCCGCCGCGCTCGCGCTCGCGCACGTGCCGGAGGAGGTGCTCGCCGAGAAGGAGAGGATCTGCCCGACCGGCGTGCCGTTCCGCGAGCTGGCCGGGTTCGTGCGGGCCAAGGCCAGGCCCCAGGCGGCGCCGTCCGTGGACGGGGCGGGGAGCGGCGAGCCCTCGGCCCTGGCCCTGGTCGCCGCGGTGACCTCGCCCGCGGCCGACCTCGACCCCTCGTCGGCCGAACGCGCCGCGCCCGAGGCGACGTGATGACGCTCCGTGGACGCCGCGGCGTGGCGAGGACGCTCGCCTTCCTCCTCCTCTCTTTCACCCCCGCCTGCTCCGCTCACCAGCCTGCAGCGCCCCGCACGGGAGCCGACGCGCCGATCGCGCGCGGCGTCGCGCCGAGCACCCCGCCGGCGCCCCCGCGGCACCAGGCCGAGGACGACGATCCGGACATCGACGGCGTCTCCACGCCGATCGCGCCCGAGAGCGCGCGGAGCGCGGCGAAGGGGACGGCGATCCAGCACGGGCGCGCCACCTACTACGCCGACAAGTTCAACGGCCGCCGCACCGCGAGCGGCGAGCGCTACAACCCGCGCGCGCTCACGGCCGCGCACCGGACGCTGCCCTTCGGCGCCGTGGTCGACGTGGTCCGCCGGGACGGCCGCCGCGTGCGCGTGCGGATCAACGACCGCGGCCCGTTCAAGCGCGGGAGGATCATCGATCTGTCGCGCAAGGCCGCCGAGCGGATCGGGCTCATCCGGGACGGCGTCACCCAGGTGACGCTCGAGCTCATCTGGAAGCCGGCGCGGCGGCCGCGCTGACGCGCGCCGCCGCGGCTACTGGACGAGGCTGAGCCGCGGGGCCGCGGCGAAGGCCGCGAGGTGGCCGCTCTCCTCGGCCACGTAGACGTCGCACCGCTCGTCCACCCGCAGGAGATCCGGGATGAGGTCGGTCGGCACCTTGCCGAGCAGCGCGCCGTCGCGCGGCCGGACGACGTGCACCTCGCTCTGCGGCACGAACAGCGCGCCCGAGCGGAGCACCGGCTCGAGGCGCCGCGGCCTGTCGCCCTCGACGCCGCCCGCGATGACGTGCCGGTACCGGACCGCGCCGTCGTGCGCGCCGATCCCGACGATCTCGCCTGCCTCGCTGTTCACGACGACCACGTCGTCCACCATGAGGCACGAGGCCGTCGCCGCGCACGCGGTCAGGTCGAAGCGCGTCGCCCCGGTGCGGCGATCGAGCCCCACGAGCCCCGTGCCGCGCCGCCCGTGGGTCACCACGCACACCGTCTCGGGCCCGAGCAGCGGCGCGCCGACCGGCGCCACGTGCTTCGGCAGATCGACCGTCCACCGCGCCTCGCCGGACCACGGGTCGAGGTGGTGCAGCCGCGCCCCGCCGCGGCCGACGAAGGCGCCGTCGCCCGCCAGCGCGAAGAGCGCGTCGTGATCGACCGCCACCGGCGACGCGAACGGGAGCCGGTCGCAGAAGCGCCACACGACCTCGCCGCTCAGCACGTCGAGCGCCGCGAGGGCCGGCTCGCCGCTGCCCACGAGGACGAGCTTGCCCGCGCGGCGGAGCCGGAAGTTCTCGCCGCGCCGCGCGGCGTAGCGCCAGCGCACCTCGCCGGAGTAGAGGTCCACGGCCGCGAGGTGGCGCGTCCCCTCGCTCACGATGAGCATCCGCGGCAGCCCGGGGGCGCTCACCACCGCGCCCGAGGCGTTCGCGCCCACGCGCGGCGAGAGCCGCGTCGACCAGGCGACCTCGCCGCTCGACAGATCGTGCAGCTGCAGCGTGCCGTCGGGCAGGAGCCGCCCGAGGCCGACCGGCGTCATCACCGAGACCGCGCGCGGCGCAGGCTTGCGCCACAGGCACTCGCCGGTGCGCCGATCGATGCACGTCAGCTCGCGCGTCGAGCCCACCACCAGCACGTCGCCGCAGAGGAAGGTGGCGCGGAGATCGAGCGACGGGATCGCCGCGATCCACCGGGCCGTGAAGCGCAGGCGCGTCCGCCCGAACGTGTCCTCGGCGGCGGCCTGCGGGCGCGCCGCCGCCGCCGCGAAGGCGCGGTACGTCTCCGGGGCCACGTTGATCTTCGCGTCGTTGCGCGTGAGCTCGCGGAGCCGCTCGGCGAGCTCGCGGACGCGCGCCCGGAACTCGAACAGGCGCAGGTTCGACGCCTGCCCGCGATCGCGGCGCACCAGGCTGCGCGCCAGCGCCCGCCCGAACGCGACCACGCCCTGGGCGAGCGCCGCCACGTCGACGGCCGGGAAGGTCCAGGTCTGCGCCCGCTCCTCGGCGGCCGCGAACGAGGGGACGCGGCCGGCGCCGGGCGCGCGGGGATCCGCGGAGGGGACGCGGCCCACGCGGGGCACGCCGAGCGTGAGCGACAGCGCCCCCTCGCTGTGCAGCCGGACGCCGAGGATCGCGCCGCCGACGGTCAGCCGCCGGTGGTAGGGCTGGCGCCGCGCCCACGCGTCGAGCGACTCGAGCGACAGCGACGCGAGCTGCTCGGCGAACGGGAAGACGAAGACGTCGGGCAGCTCCCGCGCCTCCTCGCCCACGAGCACGCGGATCTTGCCCCGGAAGAGGAGCGAGAACAGGTCGGCCCGGAGCACGGCCGGCTGCGTGAGCGCCGCGCCCTGCGACGTGCGCAGGAGCGCCTCGGCCGCGATGGCGATCGGGATCTCGCCGGTCGGCTCGACGCCCACGATCGCGGGCTCTCCCCCCGCCTCGTCGGGCGAGAACGGCAGGGAGGCCGCGAGGCACCGCCGCGCGGCCGGGAGCCGCAGCTCGCCGAGCCCGCCGAGCTCCGCGTCGTTGTCGGCGACGGCGTCGCGGCGCGCGCCCCTGTGCGAGGCGAACCGGTCGATGGCCGCGAGGAGGCGCGCGCAGAGCGCTTCGCCGTCGAAGCGCCGCTCGTGCAGGGCGACCTCGGGCACGTCCCCGCCCTGGAAGACGGTGACGAGGAGGTCGCGGCCCACGCGCTCCAGCCCGAGCTCCCAGGGGTCGGGCTCGAGGCACAGGCGCACGACCGCGCGCGCGCGGCGTCCGGAGGCGAGCTCCGCCGCGGCCTCGGCGAGCTCGCAGAGCAGCGGCAGCGCTTCAGCCTCGGCGCGTAGCGGCAGCGCCGCTCCATCGAGCGGAGGAGGCGCGTTGCGCGCCCCCTCCAGGACGAAGTCGAGCACATCGTGCAGCGACGTGCGCTCGGGCTCCGGTGAGCAACGGGTGTTGTCGGCGACAAGTGACAGTCCGGGCATCCGCCGACGGATGCTAGGCAGTGCGCGGCCCGGTCCTAAGTTTTGTGCGCGGATCGCCGCGGAGTGGACAAGCACGTGCCACCTGGCTAGACGGTGCCGGCGCCGGGCGCGCCGCGGCCCGAGGCGCCCTGCGACGCGAGGACGCCCCGAGGACGGCGACGTGCGCCCCGCAGAATGGTTGGCAATCGAACCGGACGTGCGACACTGCGCACTCCGAGCGCCATGCCTGCCGAGAGACCGCCCCATTTCTCGATGCTCCGGTCGTTCGCGCTCGCCGACTTCGTCACGCTGGCGAACGCGGCGAGCGGCACGCTGAGCATCCTGCTTTGCCTGAACTACGTGGCCGAGCGCGAGCGCATCCATATCTGGGTGGCCTTCGGGCTCCTGCCGTTCGCGCTGGCGTGCGACGTCCTCGACGGCACGATCGCGCGCTGGCGTCGCAAGCACTCGCCGCTCGGGGCCGATCTCGACTCCCTCGCCGACGTGGTCTCGTTCGGCGTCGCGCCCGCGGTGCTCGGCTACGCGCTCGGCCTGCGCGGGCCGTGGGACGCCGCCGCCCTCGTCTACTTCGTCGCGTGCGGGATCAGCCGCCTCGCGCGGTACAACGTGACGGCGGCCGAGCTGTCGGACGAGCGAGGAAAGGTGCGCTACTACGAGGGGACGCCGATCCCCACGAGCCTGCTCATCGTGCTGCTCTTCGGGGTGCTCTTTGCCACGGGGCGCGTGCACGAGCAGCTGTGGCTCGGGTCCATCGCGCTCGGCCCCTGGGCGTTCCACCCGCTCAGCCTGGTCTATGTCGTGAGCGGCAGCGCCATGGTCAGCGGCACGTTGAGGATACCGAAGCCGTAACGGGTGAGGGGCGGGCGCGCGGCGCCGCGCGAGCGTTCAGGTTCGGCGCGCCACACACCCTTGCCACTCCCTGGGCGTCCAGGCAGGCTCCGGTCATGGGTCAGCCCGCCGAGAAGCAACCCCGCGCCACGTACGCGGACCTCGAAGCCGTCCCGTCGAACAAGGTGGCGGAGCTCGTCCGCGGCACCCTGCACGTGTTCCCCCGGCCGGCGCCGCGACATGCGCGAGCCGCGTCCAGGCTTGGGGGGAAGCTGTCCGGCCCCTTCGACCTGGGCGAAGGCGGGCCGGGCGGCTGGACCATCCTGGTCGAGCCTGAGCTGCACTTCCCCGACCCGCACGCGGCTGGTGAGTTCGACGCGCTCGTGCCCGACCTCGCCGGCTGGCGGATCGAGCGTATGCCCGAGCTGCCCGAGACGGCCTTCTTCCCGCTCGCTCCCGACTGGATCTGCGAGATCCTGAGCCCGTCGACCGAGGACGTCGATCGCACGGAGAAGATGCCCCTCTATGCGCGCGAAGGCGTGCTCCACGCGTGGCTCGTCGATCCAATCCGGCGCACCCTCGAGGTCTTCTCGCTCGTCGCGGGCAGGGGCTGGGAGCCCGGCCCCGTCCACCGCGACGCGGCGCGGGTCCGGGTCGTGCCCTTCGACGCCATCGAGATCGATCTCTCGGTGCTCTGGTCGAAGTAGCGGAGGCGAGCCCCGGGTCCGGCGGCCCGCGCACGGTCGCTCTCGATCACGGGCACCCGGCGGCGATAGACTGTCCGGATGCGGCCCTGCAGGAGCTGTGGAGCCTCGCTGGAGGCAAGTCGTGATGGGATCGCATGCCCGCGCTGCGGCGCTGACGCCCCCGGCGTCGCAGGCGTGGCTGCGCCGCCGGGCGCGCGCGCGCCCGCGCCGGGGCCATCCCGGGCGACGAAGGCGCTCCTCGCCGCGGCGATGGCCGCGGTCGGGATCGGCTTCGCGGTGATGTTCTTCGCGCGCGTCGACCCGCCGAAGGAGCCCGCGCCGCGCGCGCGCCCGCTCTCCACCCAGCTCGACGCCCTCTGCTTCGTGGACGCGAACGGCGACGACGCGCCCGACCCGGTGCTGTGGCAGGACGGCAAGACCCGCGGGCGCGTGGTGGCCGTCGACGGGCGCAGCGGGCAGGGGATCTGGGCCTCGCTGGAGATCGAGGAGCCGGACGCGCTCGCCTGCGCGGACCCGAACACGGTGCTCGCGGGCGGGGGCGACGCCGCGGTGCGCGCGCTGGACGCCCGCACCGGCAAGGCGCGCTGGGTGGCGGACCTCCCCGGGGTCCCCGACGAGATCGCGGGGGGCGACGGCTGCGCGACCGTGGTGATGAAGGACGGCACGGCGACCGGGATCAAGCTCGAAGGGGGCGCGGCGGCCGACTGCCCGACGGCGCCGCCTCCGTCGGCGATCACGGGGCAGTTCTGGGAGCGCAAGAAGAACCCCCAGGTGGTCCAGGCCGGCGGCGTGGAGGTCGTGCTCAGCGCGCCGGCCGGGGGCCCGCCGCGGCTCACCGTCGAGGGGCGGCGCGGCGGCGAGTCGCTCTGGAAGAAGGAGCTGGCCGCGCGCGCGCCGCTCTCCGGCGGGCGGCCCGACCTGTTCCTCGTCGCGAGCGGCGGCGCCGCCGTCGTCGTCGGCGTCGACGTGGTGAACGGCGCCGAGCCGCGGATCATCGCCCTCGATCCGGTGTCCGGGGCCGCGCGGTACGAGCGCGCCGCGGCCTACCTCGGCGACCGGCTCACGGCGGCGAAGGCGTCCGGCCCCTACGTCTACGTCGTCAGCGGCGCCGCGGTGAGCGGCGCTGCGCTGCGCGCGATCGACCCGGCGACCGGAGAGACCGCGTGGCGCGCGACCACGCCGCCGGCGCCGTCGCCGTGAGCCGGTCGCCGGCGTGGCCCGCGGCGCGCCCTCAGCAGAGGCAGCCCACGAACGTGCCCGAGAACAGCGGTCGCTCCATCACGGCGGCGCCGCACGTCGGGCACGTATCGCCGAGCTTGAGCTCGCGGGGCTGCGGCGCCGGCTTCGCCGGCTGCGCGGAAGGGGATGGCCCCGCGACGGCGAGCGGCTGGAACTCCACGATCGACACGCGCGAGAACCCCTGCCTCGGCGTGGCGCTGCGCTGCGGCGACGTCAGGAGATCCTGCTTGCTGCGGACCGGCAGGATGGGCCGCGACATGTTGATGTACGCGAGCTCGATCGTGTAGAGCGCCGGATCGAGCATGCGCGGGTCCTCCGGCTGGACGATCCCGTGCTGGAAGGCCTCGATCAGCATGTCGACGTCCGTCCTCGCGTTGCGGTTGCGCGCGGCGTCGACCAGGAAGAGGCCATTGCCGTAGTAGGCGGCGTTGAGCCAGAAGCCGGTGCCCGCGGTGTGGTAGCCGCCGGTCGCCCACTTGTACCCGCGCAGCGAGCGCACGTGGGTCGTCAGCGCGTTCGCGAGCGCGTACGACGTCATGCCGAGGGGCAAGAGGCTCACGAGCGCCGCCGGGTGGAAGTTCAGGCAATCGCTGCAACAGACAGGCACCGTCGGCACGAGCGCCTGCGCGGGATCGATGCAGACCTGGACTTCCGATTCGCTGCGATAGCAGCCGGTAAAACACGAATGCCGCTCGACGGCGGCCAGGAGCGCGGCGGGAAGTGCCATGCGGGGAACTATACCGTCCACGAGGGCGCATGGCTGCCACGAGGCGCAGCGCCGCCGCCGTTGTCCGAGGCGCGCGGGCCGCGGCGAGCCCAGGTGTTCACGACGTTCGCGCGCACGTGGCCGCGTGGTCGCGTCTCGCATCTCGCCTGCTCGCATGATCGCGAGCAGACGAGCGCAATTGCGTCCTTCGTGCGCCTGTCACAGGATCGCCGCGTGCCGATCGCCGTACACCCTGGGCGCTTGCTCCGCTGCCGGTGCGTCCTCGATGGAGATCGCGTGGAGCGGCGCGGGCTCCGGTCCAGCGCGGGCGTCAGCGCCTCGTGGCCACCGGAGTGCCGCGCGGACGCGCAGGCGGCGTGACGGGGCGGGGGCGTTCGCTGCTCGTTGCGCTCGCCGGCGCGCTCTCGGCGCTGCTCCCGGCGCTCGCGCTCTCGGGGTTCACGGTCGACGACGCCCTGATCACGGCGCGTTATGCGCACCACCTCGCCCGGGGGCTGGGCTACCGCTTCAACGCGGCCGGGCCGGTGACCGACGGCGTGACGCCGCTCGGGTGGGCGTTCGTGCTGGCGCCGTTCGCGGCCGGCGGGCCGCTCGCCGCCCTCGCGGCCGCGAAGGCGCTCGGCGCCCTCGCGTGGACGCTCGCCGCCGGCGTCCTGGCGCTCGCGATCGATCGGGCGTCCGCTCGTCCCATCCGGTTCGCGGCGCTCGCGCTCGTGCCGGCGTCGGCGCCGCTCGCCGCCTGGAGCGTGGCGGGCATGGAGACGGGCGTCGTCGCGGCGCTCGGGGCGCTCGCCGTCGCGCTGCCGTCGCTCGGCCGCGCGCTCGCCGGCGCGGCCTGCGCCGGGGCCGCGGCGGCGCTCCGGCCGGAGCTCCTGCCGTTCGCGCTCGTCGTCGCGCTCTCGGCCCAGGCGGCCCCGCGCCGCGACGCCGCGGGGGGCGCGCCGCCGCGGCCCGCGTGGGCGCGAGCGCTCGCCGCGCTCGCGCTCGCGGGCCTCCCGTTCGTCGCCGTGGCCCTGGCGCGCCTCTCGATCTTCGGGCGGGCCGCGCCGCTCGCCGCGCTCGCGAAGGCGCCGGACGCGGCGCTCGGGGCCCGGTACGCGCTCGCGTGTTTCCTCCTGACCGGCCCTGCGGCGCTGATCGCGCCGGCCGCGTGGCGCGCGCTCCCCGCGTGGCCGCGCGGGCTGCTCGCGGCGGTCGCGGTGCACTTCCTCGCGGTCGCGGCGGCGGGCGGCGACTGGATGCCGCTCTCGCGGCTCGTCGTCCCGGCGCTGCCCGCCGTGGTGCTCGCGGCGGCCCACGTCGCCTCGGTGGCGGATGCGCGCGCCACGGCGGTCCGGTTCGCGCTCGCGCTCGCGGGGGAGCTCTTCGTGATGGTCCGGGTCGGGCCGACCGCCGCGCGGGTGGGCAGCGACCGGCTGCGCGTCGTCGAGGAGCTCCGCGGCGCGCTCGCCGGGGCGGAGGTCGTCGCGGCGCTCGACATCGGCTGGCTCGGGGCGGCGACGGGCGCGACCCTCGTCGATCTCGCGGGGGTCACGGATCCGGCGATCGCGGCGCTGCCCGGCGGGCACACCACGAAGCGGATCCCCGGGGCGCTGCTCGACGCGCGCCGGGTGGACGCGCTGGTGCTGCTGCTCGCCGAGGGCGAGGCGCCCGCGTCGCCGTGGCCCGCGTCGCGGTTCGCGCGCGGGGTGGAGCAGCGCGTCGCGCGCCTGCCCGGCGCTGGCGACGCGTTCGCCCCCGTGGCGGTGAGCGGCGTGCCGCACCTCCGCTACGTGGTGCTGCGGCGGCGCGCAGGCGACGCGGACGCAGGCAAAGCGCCCGTGGAGCCACAGGCGGATTGATCCCTCCTGAACAGGGCAGAGTTCAAACCGCCAAGGGCGCCAAGGACGCCAAGATTTTTTCATTTCTTGGCGTCCTTGGCGTCCTTGGCGGTTCATCTCTCGGTTGATGGCGCTCTCGCCGCGCCTGCGGTGCGCGACGACACGTCGGTGAGCCGGCGAGGTGCGCCGGCGTGTGCGCCGCGCCGACGCGAGCGCCGGCGCCGCGACATGCGTCCCCGGGAGGTGGCTCGGCCAGGGGATCGGCCGCGGTGAGCCGGCGCGCACGCCGCGCGGCGTCGAGCGAAGTGACAGTGGACGGACGGCGCGCGCCGCTGGCACGCTGTGCAATAGCGGTAGAGCGCCCGCCAGGAGCGCGTCAGCTCGATGCAGGCAGGAGAGGTCGTCGACGACCGGTTCGAGATCGAGGAGCACGCCGCCTCGGGCGGGACGGCGCGCGTGTACCGCGCGCGCGACCTCCGGTCCGGCGAGCTCGTCGCGCTCAAGCTCCTCCAGACCGCCGCGACCGCGTCGCTGAGCGCCCTCGCGCGCGAGCATCTCGCCCTCGCGACGCTCGCGATCCCCGGCGTCGCCCGTTACGTCGCGCACGGAGCGACGGGCGGGGGCCGGCTCTACCTCGCGATGGAGTGGCTCGACGGCGAGACCCTCTCGGAGCGGCTCGATCGCGGCCCGCTCCCCCTCGCCGAGGGCCTCACGCTCGCCGCGGGCATCGCCGGCACGCTCGCCGCCGTCCACCAGCTCGGGTTCGTGCACTGCGACGTGAAGCCGGGCAACCTCATCCTCGAGGGCGGCGACCTCCAGCGCGTCCGGCTCATCGACTTCGGCGTCGCGCGCTTCTCCGGGGATGACGAGGAGGAGTTCCCGACGCTCGGCGACATCCGCGGCACGCCCCAGTACATGGCCCCGGAGCAGGCCCGCGGCGAGCCGCAGATCGACGCGCGCGCCGACGTGTTCGCGCTCGGCAGCGTGCTCTTCGAGTGCCTCACCGGGCGCGCCGCGTTCGGCGGCAGCGACCCGCTCTCGGTCCTCATGAAGGTCCTCCTCGAGGAGCCGCCGCGGCTCAGGGAGCTCCGCGACGACGTCCCGGCCTGGCTCGATCGGCTCGTCGCGCGGATGCTGTCGAAGGCGCGGGAGTCCCGGCCGCGCGACGCGGGCGTCGTCGCGGCGGCGCTCGCCTCGGGGGCGCTGGATTCACGCCACGACGCGGGCCCGCCGTCGCTGCAGCCCCCGTCGTCCCACCCGCCGGCGCGGCGCGGCCGCGAGATCACGACCAGCGAGCGGAAGGTCATGTGCCTCCTCCTCGCCCGGGAGGGCCAGTCTGACGCGGAGGCGACGCTCTCCGACGTCGAGGACGAGGCGAGGGCGCGGGCGATCCGCGAGATCGTCGAGCGCCACCGCGGCCGGGTCGAGCTCCTGGAGGCGCGGTGGCTGCTCGTGACGCTCTCGGGATCGGCCGCGCCCACCGACCTCGCAGCGCAGGCGGCCCGCTGCGCCCTCTCGCTCAGGGAGCTGCTCGGCGGCGCCCGCCTCTCGCTCGTCATCGGCCGGGCCGAGGTCGCCGCGCGGCTGCCGGTCGGCGCGGTGATCGATCGCCTCGTGCAGCTCGTCCAGGGCAGCCGAGAGCCCCTCCATCCGGCGGCGATCCGCATCGACGACACGACCGCCGGCCTGCTCGGCGCGCGGTTCGACGCCACCCGGGACGCGTCGGGGTGCTGGCTCCACGGCGCGCGCGAGGAGCCCCAGACGCAGCCCTCGCTCCTCGGCCGGCCGGCGCCCTACGTCGGGCGCGAGCGCGAGCTCGGGCTGATCGAGGCCGAGATCGACGCCTGCGCCCGCGGGGCGGCGCCGGGCGCGGTGCTGGTGACGGGCGCGGTGGGGTCGGGCAAATCGCGCCTCTGTTACGAGCTCGTCCGCGCGCTCGGGGCGCGCAGCGAGCCCCTCGCGGTGTGGCTCGGCCAGGCGGACCCGATGAGCGCCGGCTCCGCCTTCGGCCTGCTCCAGCGCGCGCTCCGCCGCGGGCTCGGCCTGCGCGACGGCGAGCCGCTCGACTCGAAGCGGCGCAAGATCCGCGCGCGCGTCGAGCGCCGCTGCGGCGCCGCGGCGGCCGCGCGCATCGCGCCGTTCCTCGGCGAGCTCGCGGGCGCGCCGTTCCCGGACGACGACGACGTGCAGCTCAGGGCGGCGCGGCGGCACCCGCTCCTGATGAGCGACCAGCTGCGCCTCGCGTGGGAGGATTTCCTCGACGCCGAGTGCGCCGCGCAGCCGGTGCTCCTCGTGCTCGACGACCTCCACTGGGGCGACCTGCCGACCGTGACGCTGGTCGAGGCCGCGCTGCGCAACCTGAAGGGCAGGCGGTTCGCGGTGCTCGCGCTGGCGCGTCCCTCCGTGCACGAGCTCTTCCCGGGGCTCTGGGGGCCTCACCTCGTCCGGGAGGTCCGCCTCGCTCCGCTCGCGCCGTCGGGCGCGGAGCGGCTCGTGCGGGAGGCGCTCGGCGCCCGGGCGAGCGCGGAGCTCGTGAGGACGCTCGTCGAGCGCGCCGACGGCAACGTGTTCTATCTGGAGGAGCAGATCCGCGCCGCCGCCCGCGGCCGGGCCGCGGCGCCGCCGGAGACGGTGCTCGCGATGGTGCAGGCCGGGCTCGACGCGCTCGACCCGGAGGCGCGCCGCGTGCTGCGCGCCGCGAGCGTCTTCGGCGAGGCGTTCTCCGAGGCGGGGGTCGCCGCGCTCGTGGGCCGGTCGGAGGTCGCGCGCGAGGTCGACGAGCTCGTGCGGCACGAGGCGATCGTGCGGATCGGTCCGCGGAGCGCGGCCGGCGACGCCGCGCTCCGGTTCCGCCACGCGCTCATCCGCGAGGCCGCCTACGGCATGCTGACCGAGGGCGACCGGCGGCTCGGCCACGCGCTCGCGGGCGGCTTCCTCGCGCAGCGCGGCGAGGCCGACCCCATGGCGCTCGCCGAGCACTTCGAGCGCGGCGGCGAGCCCGCGCGCGCGGCCACGGCGTACCTCGCGGCCGCGCGGCAGGCGCTGCGGGGCAACGACCTCGGCGCGGTGCTGGCGCGCGCGGCGCGCGGCGTCGCGTGTGATCCGGCGCCCGCCACCGTGGGCGAGCTCCGCCTGCTCGAGAGCCAGGCGCACTTCTGGCGCGGCGATCTCGCGCTCGCCGAGGAGCGCGCCGCGGCCTCCGCGGAGCACCTCGCGGAGGGATCCGCCGCCTGGTTCGCCGCGCTGACCCGGATCATCATCGCCGCGGGCGCCACGGGCGGCCTCGAGCGCGTCGAGCGCTGGGCCGCCGTCGCGCGCGGCACGCCTGCGCCCCTCGAGGACGGGAGCTCCGCCAAGAGCGCCTGCCTGAGCTCCGCCGCGCTCATGCTGATCTTCGGCGGCCGCTATGCGCTGGCCGACGCGCTGCTCGAGAGCGCGGAGCGCGCGATCGAGGGCGCCCCGGCGCCGGATCTCGAGGCCGTGGCGAACCTCCACGAGGCGCGCGCGATCCGCGCGCACGCGGGCGGCGACCCCGGCGCGAGCCTCGCGGGCATCGCGGCGGCGCTCGCGGCGTTCGAGCAGGCCGGCGACGTGCGGCGGGCGTGCATGGCGCGCATGAACCTCGGCTACTCGTACGGCCAGGTGGGTCAGCTCGAGGAGGCCGAGGCGGCGCTGCGCCAGGCGCTCGCCGAGTCGGAGCGCATGGAGCTGCGCGGCACCACGGCGTACGTCCTCCAGAACCTCGGCCTGGTGCTCTCCTACCGCGGCCGGCTCGACGAGGCGAGATCGGTCGAGGAGACCGCGTGCGCGATGCTGGAGCGCCACGGCGACGTGCGCATGGAGGGCTGCGCGCGCGTCTACCTCGCGAGCATCCTGCTCCTCGCGGGCGATCCCGAGGCGGCGGCGCGCGAGGCGCGGGCCGCGGACGCGATCCTCGAGCGGGCCCCGCCGATGCGCGCCTACGCCGTCGCGGTGCTCGGGCGCGCGCTGCTCCACCTCGGCAGCCCCGGCGACGCGCTCGCCGCCGCCGAGCGCGCGCGCGCGCTGCTCGACGAGGTGGGCGTGGAGGAGGGCGAGTCGGTGGTGCGCCTGGTCTATGCCGAGGCGCTGTCGGTCTGCGGGCGCGGCGCCGAGGCCGCGGAGGCGATCGCCGAGGCGCGCGATCGCCTGCTCGCGCGCGCCGAGAAGATCAGCGACGGCGCGTTCCGGGCGCACTTCCTGGAGCGGGCCGTGGACAACGCGCGCACGCTCGAGCTCGCGCGGGCGTGGCTGGGCGAGGCGGCGGAGTAGCCGAGCGCGCTCGTCGCTCCTGGCGAGGAGCGCCGCGCGATCCGCGCGCCCGCCCCCGCGCCGCCGGGGTGGCCTGCGCCGTCGTTTTCCGGTCGACCGCTCGACCGCGAGGTCGGATCCGGTAGCTTGCTCCTCGCCTGCGCCGGGGGGCGGCCTGGCATCGCGGGCGTGCGCTGCCAGGCGGGCGAGCGGACGGGCACGAACGAGAGAGGAGGTCATGATGTCGCACCAGGATGCGGGGCCGTCTCCCGCGCTGTTGATGGATGCGTTGAGCGCCCACGTGCGTACGGCGGCGCTGAAGGGGGCCATCGAGCTCGACCTGTTCACCGCGATCGCGGCGGGCAGCGAGACCGTCGCGGCGCTGGCCGGCGCCTGCGGCGCGTCGGAGCGCGGCATCCGCATTCTCTGCGATTACCTGGTCCTCCTCGGGTTCCTGACCAAGGACGAGCGGCTGCATTACCGCCTGACGGCCGACTCGGCTGCATTTCTCGACCGGCGCTCGCCCCTGTACCTGGGTGGGGTCACCGAGTTCGTCCTCTCGCCCATGGTGATGGAGGCCCACCGGGATATCGCCGCTGCGGTGCGCAAGGGCGGGACGGTGCTGCCCGACGAGGGGTCGATGGCGCCCGAGCACCCGGTGTGGGTGAGGTTCGCGCGCGCCATGGCCCCGTTGATGCGGCTCACGGCGCAGCTCATGGCGAACGT
This sequence comes from Sorangium sp. So ce281, assembly GCF_051527395.1. Classification (NCBI taxonomy): domain Bacteria; kingdom Pseudomonadati; phylum Myxococcota; order Polyangiales; family Polyangiaceae; genus Sorangium; species Sorangium sp. So ce281. The sequence goes on along the minus strand of NZ_CP150322.1, from coordinate 4,826,396 downwards.
CGTCGAGGTGCCGGGCGGCAGGCCGGCGCGCGTGCTCGACGTGGCGGCGGGCCACGGCGTCTTCGGGATCACGCTGGCCCAGCGCCATCCAGGCGTCGAGGTCGTGGCGCTCGACTGGCCCGCGGTGCTGGAGGTGGCGCGGGAGAACGCGGAGGCCGCCGGCGTGGCCGATCGGTGGCGGCCGCTCCCCGGCAGCGCGTTCGATCAGCCGTTCGGCGAGGGGTACGACCTGGTGCTGCTCACGAACTTCCTGCACCACTTCGACGTGCCGACGTGTGAAGCGCTCCTGCGCAAGGCGCGCGCCGCGCTGTCCGAGGGCGGCCGGGTGGTCACGGTGGAGATCGTTCCGAACGAGGACCGCGTCTCGCCCCCGAGCGCGGCCGCGTTCGCCATGACGATGCTCGTCCAGACGTCGCGGGGCGACGCCTATACGGCAGCGGAGCTCGGCGCGATGCTCGGCCGCGCGGGGTTCTCGCGGACGGAGTTTCATCCGCTGCCGCCCTCGACGCAGCACCTGGCCATTTCCTACTGCTAGCGAGCGGGCGGCACGACCGCCTGACCGCGAGCGAGCGGGCGGTGCTACGCCTCGTCGGAGGGCGGTCGGCCAGGTCGTTTACACTGGGCGGCGGCGATGAGGAGCCGCCCTTTCATCACGCTGCGCCTCCCCAGGGTCGTTCATCCGGGCGAGACGTTCGACGTCGGGCTCTCGCTCGAGAGCGCCGCGAAGACGCCCATCAACTTCGTGCGCGTGGCCCTGCGGCACACGCACGAGCAGCTGGTTCCTGGCGAGGGGAGCTTCGAGGTTCGTGATCTGCTCCTCCTCAGCGAGGAGGTGGCCGGGGAGGGGCGGCTCGGCGCGGGGATTCACCGCTACCGGGTCTCGTTCGCGCTGCCCGGTGATCTCCCGCCGACGTTCGCCGGCGCCTTCCAGGCGTGCCGGTGCGAGGTCCGCGCGCACGTCTCCATTCCGTGGTGGCTCGACGCCCGGGAGAGCCAGGAGGTCCTCGTCCGGCCCAGGTCTGCTCGGCGGCCGGAAGACGGGCCGTTCATCGACGCGAGCCACCGGGGGCGTGGCGCCTTCGTCGAGGTGTCGCTGCCGGGCCGGACCCTCACCCCGGGCGCGATCGTGACCGGGGCCGTCGCCTTCGGGGGTCTCCCGGGGCGCTACCCCTTCGGGCTCCGCGTCGCGCTCGTCGGCAATGGGGTGGAGCAGGTGAACGCGCGCAGCGCTTCGTACGAGAGCTGCCCGAACGTGTTCTTCCAGGATGTCACGGGGATCGCCGAGGGAACGGAGGTGCCTTTCCGCATCTCTCTGCCGGGCGATCTCGCGCCGTCCTTCAGCCTCCGCGAGGTTGCCCTGGAGTACGCGCTGGAGGTGACGATCGAGCACCTGGCGGGCGGGGAGCTGGTGCGACATCGCGTGCCGGTCGTCGTCGGCCTGTTCGAGCCGCGGACCAGGCGCGATGGAAAGCGGCCCCGGGTCGGCGCGGATCGCTGGCGCGCTGTCTGGGCGCGCGCGGGGCGGCGGGTGGGGCTCTCGCTGGAGCGGGGGCTGCGGCTCCGCGGCGTGCGCGCGGGCTGCACGGTCGAGGTGGCCTCTGCCGTGAAGGGGTTGAGGGCCGGCCTTGGCGCGACGGTGCGGTTCGCGGAGCCCTGGGGGTTGCGCCTCGACGTCCAGTGGCGGCGCGTGCTGGAGCTCGATGGGCTGGAGACGGGGGACGAGGGATTCGATCGGCGCTTCCGGGCGGCGGGACGGGAGGAGGCGCAGGTGCTGGCCGTGCTCGGGCCCGCGCTCCGGCGCGCCCTGCGTGCGTTCCATCGGGCCGACGTGGACGACAGGGAGGCCTGGGTGTGGAGCGCCGCGGAGGCGTCGGACGAGCAGGCGCTCGACGCGTTCCTGGCGCAGGTCGACGCGCTGGCGCAGGCGCTCGCGGCGGCCGGCGCGGCGCTGCCGCCGCCGGCGGCGATGGCGGGGTGGCTGCCCGCATGGCGCCGCTTCGCGGAGGAGAGCGACGGGAGGCTCAGGGCCGGTTCGATGCGGCTCTCGGGGACGCTCGAAGGGGCGCAGTTCGAGCTGGAGACGCTGTTCAAGGGGGCCGTTCCTGCGAGGACCCGGGTCTCGTTGCGGCTGGATCCGCCGATCGAGGGCGCGGCCAGGCCGAGGAACGCGGCGGAGCAGGGGATCGGCGCGGCGATCCTGGAGCAGGCGGCGCGCATCGGGGGGGTTGCGGACGCGGAGGAGGGGGTCGCGGTGGCGCCGGGCGCGATCGCGGCGGTGATCGGGGCGCCGCTCGCGGATCCGGCGGCGGCGCGGGAGGTGCTGCGGCCCATGCTGGCGCTCGCGCGGCAGATGCGGGGGGAGGGGCGGGGCGGGCCGTACCGGTGAGGGGGAGCGAGGGCGGGGGCGAGACATGGCCGGGGGCTGGTCGGCGGGGCAGGCGGGTATGTCGGACATGGCCCGGGGCCTGGTCGGCAGGGCAGGTCGGCATGTCGGACATGGCCCGGGGCCTGGTCGGCAGGGCAGGTCGGCATGTCGGACATGGCCCGGGGCCTGGTCGGCAGGGCAGGTCGGCATGTCGGACATGGCCCGGGGCCTGGTCGGCAGGGCAGGCCTGTATGTCGGACATGGCCCGGAGGCTGGTCGGCGGGGCAGGCGGGCCCATCGCGAGTTGGCCGGGAGGCTGGTCGGCAGGGCGGGCGGGTAGGTCGCGAGTTGGCCCGGGAGCTATCCGGAGCGGGCTCAGAGCTCCGAGACTGCGCGCCGGATGCTCTTCACCACGTCGGTCCAGGCTTCGTCGCGATTCTCCCAGAGGGTGACCGGCTTGCCGTTGGTCGGCAGCGCCTGGAGCCTGGCGAAGGGCGCGCTGTGCCAGTCGGTCGGCCGGAGAAGGACCGGGATGACCCGGGCCTGGCCGGCGTCGTGGCGTTCGAGGGCGCGCCTCATCTCGTGGTCGATGCAGGAGTCCGAGGCCAGGAAGCTGGCGCTGACGAGGAGGAGGACCACATCGGCCGCTTCGAGGTTCCTGTCGATCCGGTCGGCCCAGGCGTCGCCTGCGGCGATGCGTCGGTCGTGCCAGCTATCGAGGAGGCCCTCGCGTTCGAGGAGGGCGAGGTGGGTCTCGAGCTCGTCCCGGAGCGCCTCGTCCTTGTGGGAGTAGCTGAAGAAGAGGCGGATGGGCCTGGGCGTCGCGGGGGCGTCCCGGGACGGGGTGGATGCGGAGCGCTCGATCAGCCAGAGGTTGCCGCTCGCGTCACCGGCGCAGACGAGCTCGCGCGACACGGCCACGCACGCAAATGGGCCCATTCCATGCGCTGTGTCCGCGCGTGCTCCTGTAGCGGCGTCCCAGAACCTGAGCTTTCCGTCGTTGCCAGCAGCGATGATGTATTGACCGTCGGAGCTCACTGCGCATGCGTTGATGCCATCGGCGTGGCCTTCGAGGGTGAAGTGGAGCTTCCCGGTCGCGAGCTCCCAGACCTTGAGCGTACCGTCCAGGGACGCGGAGACCACGCGCTGCCCATCGGGGCTGATCGCGCAGGCGTTGATCCACTTGGCGTGGCCTTCGAGGGTGGAGAGGAGCCGCCCGGTCGCGAGCTCCCAGATCTTCAGCGTCCTGTCGCCGGACGCGGAGACGATGCGCTGTCCATCGGGGCTGATCGCGCAGGCGTTGACCCAATCGGCGTGGCCTTCGAGGGTGGAGAGGAGCTGCCCGGTCGCGAGCTCCCAGATCTTCAGCGTCGTGTCGCCGGACGCGGAGACGATGCGCTGGCCGTCGGGGCTGATCGCGCAGGCGTTGACCCCCTGGGCGTGGCCTTCGAGGGTGGAGAGGAGCTGCCCGGTCGCGAGCTCCCAGATCTTGAGCGTGCCGTCGTCGGACGTGGAGACGATGAGCTGCCCATCGGGGCTGATCGCGCAGCCCCTGACCCACCTGGAGTGGCCTGCGAGGGTAGCGAGGAGCCGTCCGCTGGACACATCCCAGACCTTGAGCGTCTCGTCGTCAGACGCGGACACGACACGCTGGCCGTCGGGGCTGATGGCACATGCGTAGATCCAGCCCGGGTGGCCGTGGAGTGAGGGGAGGAGCTGCCCGGCCGCGAGCTCCCAGACCTTGAGTGTCCTGTCGCCAGCGGCGGAGACGGCGCGCCGGCCGTCGGGGCTGACGGCACAGGCAGTGATCCAGTCGGAGTGACCTTCGAGGGTGGAGAGGAGTCGTCCGGTCGCGAGCTCCCAGACCTTGAGCGTCCTGTCGGCGGAAGAGGAGACGATGTGCTGGCCGTCGGGGCTGATCGCGCAGGACCTGACCCCCATGGCGTGGCCCTGGAGCGTGGCCAGGGGCTCTCCCGTTGCGAGGTCCCATACCTTGAGCGTCCAATCGGCGGCGGCGGAGACGACGCGCTGACCGTCGGGGCTGATCGCGCAGTCCGAGACCCCGTGGATGTGGCCCTGGAGCGTGGAGAGGAGCCGCCCGGTCGAGAGCTCCCAGACCTTGAGCGTCCCATCTCCTGAAGCGGAGACGACGCGCTGGCCATCGGGGCTGATCGCGCAGGACTTGACCCCTTTGTTGACCCCTTTGGCGTGACCCTGGAGCGTGGAGAGGAGCCGCCCGGTCGAGAGCTCCCAGACCTTGAGCGTACCGTCGTCGGAGGCGGAGACGATGCGCTGGGCATCTGGGCTGATCGCGCATGCATTGACCCAATCGGCGTGACCGGAGAGCGTGCGCTCCTCGCCGGTCCACATCCGCACCGGATGGCGCAGCCGAAGCTTCGGCAGGCCGCGCGGGAACCGTACCGCCATCGCGATTCGGTGGGCTTCCCACCCGGCCGAGCGCAGCCGGTTGTAGACCAGCTCCGGTAGCGTCTCCGGTGACTCACGGAGCCAGTGCGACTCGGCCCGCACCGCCCGGTAGAGCAGATCGAGCTCGCCGTCGTCGAGAACTCTCGCCGCCAGGCGCAGCGCATCCTCGATCGCTGCAGGTCCGTCTTCGCGACAGAGCGCCTCCAGCAGCCCGAGATCCCTGCAGAACCATCGCGCCTTCTCTTGCTCGCCCGCCGTGAGCGCGTGCGGGATCGCATGACGCACGGCGTATCGCCTCTGAAAATCGCTCGCCTCTCCTGCGAGCGGCCACCGCGCCGTCGTCTCCAAGAGCCGCCGGTGCAGCTCGGCCATGCGCTTCGGCCCGAGCTTGTCCGCGACGAACGCGCGGAACGCCTCGTGGTACGGTCGGTACGCCCGCGCGCCGCGCCACGACGCTGGCTCCTCCAGGAGCAGCGCCCGCGCGGCGTGGAGGAAGTCCTCGCCGGCCTCCATACCCTGCCATCCCCACGCCGCCTCGATCTCCTCGAGCGGCAGCGCCTCGCGCGCCGCACAGACCAGGCCCAGCCCGTTCGTGACCAGCCCGAACTGCTCGCGCGGCAGGCCCCGGAGCTGGCGCCAAATCTGCTCCAAGAACCCGCTCAGCCCGCGGGGCAGGCGCTCCACGCGCCGTTGCTCGACCGGCTGCTCTTCGAGCCATTCCCTGAGCTTCACCGCATAGAGCAGGTTCCCCTCCGCTCTGATGACCGCCTCCTCGACGAGCCTCGGGTCGAGTCGCGGCGTGAACCGTGGCGCCTGATCCTCCCAGAACGCGCGGCAGGCCTGCTCGTTCGAGCTCGCCCACGCGGGCGCATCGAGGTCGATGCGCCGCACGTTGCCGCGGCTCTCCAGCCAGCCGAGGTGCGGGTACTGCGGGCGCGAGGCGCAGAGCGCGTGCACGCGGGGCGGCAGCGCGTACGGCAGGAAGCCCGGCAGCGGGTTCTGCCCGGCGCCGTCGCTCCGCGCCTCGTCGAGGCCGTCCACGACGAGCACCAGGCGCTCTCCACGGGGGACGAGCTCGCGCTTCGAGACCTTCGCCAGGAGCTCGGTCAGCCGGCTCTCCGGCCGCGCGTCAGGGTCCTTCTGTGCCGGGTAGAGCGCCTCGATTTGCGCGGCGAGGGAGCGCGTGATCGCCTCGGGGCGATCCCAGTCCATCACGTCACGCCGCAGGAAGTGGTGCGGCGCCCTGCGGCCGCGCTGCTCTTCCACGTCGAGCCATCGGGAGAGGATCGCGCTCTTGCCCATGCCGGGCCCGCCGGTGACGAGCACCCAGCGGCCCGACGCGCCCGCGCCATCGAGGTGATGATCGATGGCGGCGAGCACGTCCTCTCGACCGAAGAAGTGCTCGTGGCGGCAGCGCTCGATGCCGAAGTCGATGAGGTCTCTCGCCACGGCGCCAGTCTAGCAGCGCGCATGACCCGCCCGGCGTGTCCGCGTTCCCGGCACCCGTCCGCCGATGGCGCATCACCCGCAGGGCCCCGATCCTCAGTCCCAGCGGTCGAGCTTGTAGGTAACCCGCCCGTTCTTCGTTGTGACGCGGAAGAGGTAATCCCACTTGCCGGCGCTCTTCTGGAGCTTGATGCCGCAGGCTGATGCCTCCTTGGCTCCCGCGATGGTCGCGTTCTTCGCGTACGCCTCCATGGTGGCGCGGATGCCGTGGTACTCGCTTCGCAGGTCTTCCGGGAAGAAGCCGCCGCTGCGCTCGTGGTTCACGTCCCGCGCGCCGTCGAGGAGGAAGAAGACCGACTGGCCCTGGTGCGGGTACTTGTCCGGGCCGTCCCACATCGTCGGCTGCAGCGCGATCGCCGTGACGTCCTGGAACTGCCCCGCCTTCAAGTTCCACGCGCTCGCCGGCGAGCCCTTGACGTACATGTACCAGCTCACCTGGTTCCGCTTCTCTTCGCGATCCCACTGGAGGATGGGCGGCGAATCAGGGTTCGCGGCCGTCACCAGCGCCGCGTACGACGCGTTCTGCTCGGGCACGAAGAACTCGATGCGCTCCGCGTCCGCGAGCACGGTCCGCTGGAACTTCTCCCAGGTCATGACGACCGGCGGCTGCTCCACGGACGCTGCGGCCGTGGAGATCTTGGCCTTTAGGTGACCGAAGACGCCGCCGCTCCGCTCCTGGGGCGCGCCCGCCTTCGGCTTCCACAGCGCCTGGATGTCTTCGAGCTTCGCGAACCGGCGTTCCAGCGCGCCGGCCGAGCCGAGCTTCTGCACGATGGCCTCGGCCTGCGCGATATTGCCGGCGCTCGGCGCCGCCTGGGGGCGCTGGTAGAGGAGCGGGTGCATCTTGGCGTCGAACTTCGCCTTGATGTCGGAGAAGCCGAGCCCGGCCTGGATATCCTCCAGGAGGGTGCCGATCATGCCGCTGCGCACGTGGCAGAACCCGGCCGGTGCGGTCGCCGCGGCGAACCACGTGAGGTTGTCGCGGGCGACGGGGTTCTTCGTCGCCGCGCGCGCCTCATGCAAATCGATCAGCCACTTCGCCACGCCGATGCACTTCTCCGATCGGTAGAGGTTCCCGGTGACGAGGAGGGTGTGCGCCTGCCTCACGACCTCGAGCGGGAACTCGTCGAGCCCTCGGCAGAGAGTGCCGTAGTCCTGGAGCTTCTCGGCGATGACCTGCGAGGTGGTCTGCACGGCGGACGGCTTGAAGACGAGCTCCCGCCCGGGCGCGACGGCCATGTGCTTCCAGGAGAAGGGCGGCTTCTGGCTCTTGTTGCTCGGCATCCCCCACGTGCGCTCCTCGGAGAGGAAGACGCCGGTCACCTTCGCGCGCGCGACGAGGAGCGCCATGGCCTCGACGGAGGCCCGGAAGAACGGTGGCGCTGCTTCGGGGGCCCACGCGATCGACGTTGCGGTCCCATCGGGGGCGACCTTCACCAGCCCGCCGAAGCGCTCGACGAAGCGGCGGCACGCGGTGCATGTGTAGTGCTGGCGCCGATCCGCGCGGAGCCCGTCGAGGAACGCGTCGAAGAGGCCGGCGGCGTCCGTCGTGAAGAGGCGCGCGCCGCCGGCGGTCACCTCGCCGAAGCGGGCGCGGATGGCTTCGAGGAAGGCCGGGTACCGTTCGTCGTCGATCGGCTCAGCCTGAGACGTCGTGATCGCGTCGGACATCGCGTGCTCCTTGAAGGGCGGTCGGTGCGGCCATCTTATCCGGGGCGCGCTCGGAGCGCGTCGCAGGAGGTGCCTTTCCGCATCGAGGTGCCGGGCGATCTCGCGCCCGCCTTCAGCGACCAGGAGGTCTGCCTGGAGTACGCGCTGGAGGCGGTGCTGGAGCACGCGGGCGGCCGGGTCGTGCGTCGCGCTGCCGCTGGAGCCGGCGATCGAGGGCGCCGGCGGCGGTGCGGCCGCGGCGCCGACCCTCCGCGGCGCCGCAAATCCTTGGCGCCAGGCCGCGCGTCCGGGCGATATTGGCGTCTTCTCACCCGAGGGACGCCCATGAAAGACATCCTGTCTGCTCGCCTGGAGTCAGGCGCCTTCTCCGCCGACGCGGTCGAACTGTACGAGCTCACCGGGCGCGAGGTCATCTCGCAGCTGTTCGAGTTCCAGCTCCACATCGCGTGCAAGAGCCCGGAGGGGCTCGACGAGGAGGCGCTGCTCGCGGAGCCCGCCGCCCTGGTGTTCCTCCGGGGCGACCGCGAGGAGCGGCGGCTGTTCGGCGAGATCGCGGTCGTGCGCGACGCGCTCCTCACCGAGGCGGCGCACATGGCGTACACCCTCACGTTCGTGCCGCGCGCCTTCCGCATGACGCTCACCGAGACGTCGGAGATCTTCATGGACCTCTCGGTCCCGGAGATCCTCAAGAAGAAGCTCGAGCGCGCGGGCCTGTGCGAGGGCGACGACTTCGAGCTCCGCCTGGTCGGGTCGTATCCGCCCCGCGAGTACGTTGTGCAGTACAGGGAGACGGATCTCCAGTTCGCCTCGCGCCTGGCCGAGCACCTCGGCATCTCGTTCTTCTTCGAGCACCGGGACGACCGCGACGTCATCGTCTTCACCGACGCGAACAGCGGCTTTCCGCCCATCCCCGGCGGCGGTCGCGCGTACTTCCATCCCCGGGGCGAGCACGTCGGCGTCCACCGGATCGAGGGCACGACGCGCAAGGTCCCGGGCCGCTACGTGGTCAAGGACTACAACTACCGCACGCCGCACGTGCCGCTCATGGCGGCCGCGGCGGTCTCCGACGCGGCCGGCGGCGGCATCGTCGAGTACGGGGCGCACTTCAAGACGCCCGACGAGGGCGAGCGCATCGCGGCCATCCGGGCCGAGGAGCTGCGCGCTGGCCGCAAGGTCTTCGAGGGGGCGAGCGACGTGCAGGCCCTCGGCGCCGGGGCGCGGGTCACGCTCGAGGGGCACCCGCGCGGCGACATCGAGCTCTTGCTCGTCGAGGTGCGCCACAGGCTGCAGCAGGCGACGATGAACATGGGGACGGGCGGCGAGCGCGCCTATGCGAACGAGCTGCGGGCGATCCCCTTCGCCACGACCTACCGCCCGCCGCGCGTCACCCCCAAGCCCAGGGTGCACGGGGCCATCACGGGGGTCATCGACGCGGCCGAGAAGGGCCAGTACGCCGAGATCGACGAGGCCGGCCGCTACCGCGTGCGCTTCCAGTTCGACACGAGCGGCGCCGAGGACGGCAAGGCCTCCAGGCTGGTCCGCATGGCCCAGCCCCATGCGGGCGCGGGGTACGGGTTCCACTTCCCGCTCCGGAGCGGCGTCGAGGTCCTCCTCACCTGCATCGACGGCGACCCGGACCGGCCCATCATCACCGGCGCGGTGCCCAACCCGCAGACCCCGAGCACGGTCGGGGCGAAGAACGGGCGGCGGAACGTCATCCGCACGGGCGGCGGCAACGAGATCAACATCGACGACACCGAGGGGGAGGAGCGCATCAAGCTGTCGACGCCGTTCGGGGGCGCCACGTTCCAGCTCGGCTCGCCCAACACGCCCGAGGCGGGGGCGGCGCTCACGACGACCGAGGCCTTCACGGCGGTCGGCGCCGCCGGCGTCAACACGCTCACCTCGGTGAGCACCACGCTCACGGACGTGGCGTCCCTCTGGGCCTCGTCCAGCATCACCCAGTTCGCCAGCGGCGCATCGAGCGGGCTGTTCAGCGAAAAAGGATTGAAGATATTCAACGGGATCGCGAGCGCCGCGAAGGGCGCGCTCGACGGCTTCAAGAAGTGGGACGCCTACCAGCAAGCCCAGGCGGACGAAGCGGCCGTCGTCGAGGAGGAGCACATGAAGAGAGCGCTCGCGGCGGCCCAGAAGAAGGATCCCTATCCCGAGCTCGATCCGCCGATGAGGTTCGATCGTTACGGCGTCCCGAGGTCGATGACGAAGGAGGAATGGGAAACGGAGCGGCCCGCGTACGCGAAGGCGATCGAGGCGACCAAGCGCTTCACCGAGGCGAAGAAGCAGGCCGAGGATCTGAAGAAAACGCTCGCCGAAGAGGACCTGACACGGCGGCAATGGGCCGCGGGGGTCGATGTGGCCTCGGAGCTCGGCAAGGGCGCGAAGGGGCTCGTCGATGGCTACAAAGCACGCCAGGACCTCATCAACAACAGCGCGCAGCGGGCCGGGAAGGCCGCGGACGCCGCGAGCGTGGCCACGGCGAAGAGCATGGCCGCGGCGGCCACCTCCTTCGCCGGCGTGGCCCGCGTCGCGGGCGTGGTGCCCGGCATCGGCTCCCCCCATTTTCTCGGCGGCGCGGTCAACTCGGCCGTGCTGATCGGCATGGCCGACGCCTTCGTCGGCGGCACCGCGAGCGCCGCCCTGTCCTCGGGCGGACAGGCCATCGTCGCCGGGGGTACGGCGGCGATGCTGAAGTCGCCGGTCACCGTCTCGATCGGAGCGGGCGCCAGAACGCTCATCACAGCCGGACAGAAGCTCGACCTTCTCTCGCGCGGCAGCTACGTGTCCAGATCGACCGGCCCCTCACGAACTCACAGCCGAGGACCCATGAAAATCTCAACGTCCTCCTCGCTCGACGTCAGCGCCAAGAACACGCAAATCAAGTCCAACGGGGCCATCGCGATCCAGTCCACCGACAAGACAACAATAAGCGCCGCTGCAGATCTGGACGAGACGGGCGCCAACATCAGCCTCAAAGCAAACGCCAAAGCGGAGGTCAGAGGTGGAAGCTCCGTGGAGGTCAAGGGCGGCGACTGGGGAATGACAGCAGTGGCCAGCAAGGTCACCGTAGGCAACGGCGCCGATGGCCTCGAGGTCACCAGCGGGATGACCGAGATCCGCAAGGGCGCATCCAAGTGCACCGTCACCGCGGGCGTCGCCAGGCTGGCAAAGGGAAACAACAGCGTCCAGTGCTCGTCGTCGAAGGTGACGGTGAACGGCAGCCGGATCGACCTCGGTTAGCGCTCAGCGAATCATCAGCCAGGCGACAAGCACGAATGGGGCCAGGAGCAAGATCGCGATGCAGGGCAGAAAGATGGCCATCTGGCGCCGGTCTACTTTGATCCTCTCCTGCTCCTCCCGCCGCCGCTGCTCCTCCTGCTGAGCGCGTGCCTTCTTGAAGGAGGCCATCATTTCTGAACCGGACGGGAAACCGAGATCCTCTCGGCTCGACTTCTTGGGTCTCGGCTCCCTCCGACTGTCGAAGAGCAGCGCGCCCCCCGGATCAAATTTCCATGCGAGCCCCTCCGTACCGAAGAGCCAGAACGCACCATCGGGGCATACGGCAAGGGTCATCTTGTCTCGGGGCAACCCGTCGCGCTTCGACTCCAGGACGATGCTCTGCTCGCCTATCGCGCTGATGCGCACCAGTTGCTCGCGGCGGAGGAGATAGGCATTGCCGTGAACATCAGCACCTAGGTTGCAATATACTGACATCGGCGAGTCGGACGAGATCGCCACGCCGTAGATTTTTCGTCCGCTGGCATCGAATCGGGCTATCTCATCCCGACTTATCAAGTAGACCGACCCGTCCGGACCGCAATGGGTGCGCGCCCCCCAGGCGCACATTTGCACAGGATGGTCGGCAAGCTCACGCGGTCCTCGCAGACCATCGTCCGTGTGCCCCCCTGAAGCGCTGGGAGGCCAGACGGGTATCTCCACGCCGTTCGAAGCAATCCGCCGCAACTTATTCCCTTCCAGGATCAGCAGCGAGCCATCGACGCAACAGGTCAAGTCGTCACCGCCGCTAAGCTCCTCGACGATTCCTTGCGGCGCGCGTTGTGCCCCATCCTCGGCCGTGCCGGTCTCGGAGGACAGCCAGAGTTGCGGTGACTTGTTCTGGACTGTCACGAGGAGCGCGCCCTTGGGGGAGAGCAGGAGGCGCTTGGCCTGCGGGCGACCGCGCTGGATCCAGCGGACGCGCAACGAGGGATCGATGGACCAGAGCAGGTGATCGAACCGGAACTTCGGCTCGAAGTTCTTGCCCGAGAACCAGCGCCCCTGCTTGGCTGCGCAGTAGAGATTCCCCTCGGCATCGACAGCCGCATGAGGCGGCTCTTCTTCCCAGTCGAACAGCCCCGCCTCGACGGCCTGCGCGGCAGGGGCGCCGTCCGTGATCGACGGATCGAAGCAAAGAAACCAGCTCGCCGCCACCTTCCTCCGCCCGCGGAACACGAAGTCGTCCGGCACGTGCACGCTCGCGTTGCAGAACCTGCACACGCACGCGCGCGTCACGCCATCGAACGGCACGGGCGATCCGCACTGCGGGCAGGGAAACGTCGCCGCCTCGGCCGCACCTTCCGACGCCATGGCGGCCGGATCCGGGTCTTCGCCGACCAGGTGCGTGATGCTCGGGAGCGCTCCGGCGAGCTCTGCGGGGACCGTTCGCACCCAGGTCCGCTTCGCGCACCGCGCGCACGTGACCGTCGCCTGCTCCCGCACCTCCCGGATGTCCTCGACGGGAATGTCCTTGTCGCAGCCCTGGCAGGAGGGCGCGCGCCGCGTGTAGGCAGCCGAGAGCTTGCCCGCGGACGTGGACCGCCCCTCCTTCAGCAGCATCTTCGGGCCGTCGTGGATCGGATGGCGGAGCAGCGCCTTCCAGAGATCATCGGCGAGCGCCGCGGGCCTTCCGCAGCTCGCGCAGCCCACCTCGCGGGCCAGCGTGTTCACCGGCATCGGCAGCCGGCAGGTGCCGCACTCCGTCTCCACCTTCACCGCGACGCAGATCATCGGTCTCTTCGTCTCCCCGATGCCTCTCGATCACCAGAGAGGCTCCCTCGGGCGTGCTCCGGCGAAAGCGAACCGGACGCGAGGCTATCGTGCCCGTTCTCGCGGGTCCAGCGCGGGGCCTGCCGGCCCGAGCGCGTCCAGGTGTCGCGCTGTCCCTCGATCCGAGCCTCGTGACTGCGGACGGCCGCCGCGCAGCGTGTGCGGCTGGTCGGCGAGGCGGGCCGGCATGTCTGGACATGATCGCGTGCTGAGCCTGAGGGTTGGCGCGGGACGTCGAGCGGAGCGCCGCGTTGACTCCCGGCGCCGGTCCTCGCGGCGGCCGCCGATCGCCACGGCGACCGTCGCGGCGATGAACACGATCTGCAGTCCGCGGCACGCGCGGCGTCACCGGGCTGCCGCCCAGGGTGAGCCCCGCGCGCGCCGCATGCACGTTCGCAGGGAACATCGCCACGAGCAGCACCGTCAGCCCCGCAGCGGGCGCGGCGAGGCCTGTCGTTCTCGGCGGGAGGAGCATCGGTCCGGAGTCTACCCGGACGCAGCGAATGCCCGGCGAGGGCTCACCGCGCGAGAGCCGAGACTCTCCCAGTGTGCGCCTGCGCGCGCGGTCAGCCGAGCTGCCGCCTTACCGTCCGATGCGCGCGCGGATGGCGGCGCGCGTCTCCGCCGAGAGCGTGTCGAGGTAGGAGTCGGACAGGGCGTGGAGCACTTCGTCCGGCAACGCCAGCAACACCTGCTCGGGCGGCAGCCCGGCCACGCGCTGCTCGGGCGGCAGCCCGGCCATGCGCTGCTCGGGCGGCAGCCCGGCCATGCGCTGCTCGGGCGGCAGTCCGGCCATGCGCTGCTCGGGCGGCAGCCCGGCCATGCGCTGCTCCGGGGCGTACGCCGACAGCACCCGCTCGGGAGGGAGGGTGGCCAGGAGCTTGCGGACAACCTCGTCGAAGCCCTCCAATTCATGAATTTCCATGGCGATCTCCTCGGCTCCAAGCTGCTGCGAGAGCCATCTTCGGGCCTCCACGGTCCGGGCCTCGCCGTGCCCGAACAAGCGTAGCAGATCGTCGTCCTCTGCCTCCGCCGCTGCGTCGATCTCGACGATGAGCAGCGCGAACGCCCCGCCCTCGACCCGCCAGTAGCCGCCGCCGAGGTCGCCCCATTCCATGCCGAGCTCGGCCACATCCGCGTCGAGCGACCTGGTGCGCGACGGGACGAGCAGCACGCCGCACAGGTCGCTCCGCCGCTCGATCCGTTCCGGCTCGTCGGCGCAGTACAGGTGCAGGTAGCTGCACAGCCGGTCGAGGTTGCGCCTTCGGTAAGGCCGGCCGATGCTCTTGAACTCGACGATGGTGTCCCTGGGCAAGAGGTCCCAGAGCTTCTTCAGCGTGCCCGCGGGCTCGCTCGGCCCCGCGCTCCGGCGCAGCAACAGGTAATCGGCGCGGAGCGGCTCGTTCGAGAGCGGCACCTCGCTGCGCACCTCGAACCGGCGCGAGCCCCGTTGGTTGAGCAATGCGACGAGCAGCACGTGCCACGCCGTCCGGGTCGAGCCCATCGTGCGCCGTCTACAGGCCTGTCCAGATCGGGGCCAACAATCCGTGCGGCCAGCCCGACGAGGCGCGGTTCGGCGGGATCGTGATCGAGGCGATCGGCGAGACGACGTAGGAGATCAACCGAGCCCTCAGCGCGCCCTGGCGACGGCGCGGAGCGCCTCGACCGCGCGCCGGATGCCCTTGGCCACCTCGGTCCAGGCTTCGTCCTGGTTCTGCCAGGACGTGACCGGCTTGCCATCGGCCGGAAGCGCCTTGAGCCGGGCGAAGGGGGCGCCGTGCCAGTCGGTCTGCCGGAGGAGGACCGGAATGACGCGGGCCTGACCGGCGTCGTGCCGCTCGAGGGCGCGCTTCATCTCCCTGTCAAAGCAGTAATCGGAGGCGAGGAAATCGGCGCTGACGAGGAGCAGGATCACGTCCGCGTCTTCGAGGTTCCTGTCGATCTGGCCTGCCCAGTCGTCGCCGGCCGCGATACGGCGGTCGTGCCAGCCCCGGACCAGGCCGTCGCGCTCGAGGAGGGCGAGGTGCTTCTCCAGGTCGTTGCGGAGCCCCTCGTCCTCGTGGGAATAGCTGAAGAAGAGGCGGACTGGGTTGGTCGTCGAGACGCTCTCCCTGGCCGTCGAGGCGTGGAGCGCAGGCGACGCGGGGAGCAGCGGATCGTCGTCCGGGATGCGCAGGCCGGGCACCAGGGCGTCGAGCTCGCCCGGCTCGAAGCGGCAGAGGTTCGCGGCGTGCCAGAAGCCGCCCGCGACGTTGCCGCCGAGCTTGTAGCGGCCGTCGGGGCGGAAGGCGACCCAGCCCTCGGGGAGCTTGAGGAGCACGGCGAGGCAAGCGCCGGTCTGCACGTCCCAGAAGCGGACGGTGCCGTCGGTGGAGCTGGAGAGCAGCGTCTCGCCGTCCGGCATGAAGGCCATGTTCACGATCTCGCCGGTGTGCCCCTGGAGGACGCGCGCCATCTCGTCGGCGGACACGCGCCAGAGGAGAACGCTGCCGTCGTCGGACCCCGATGCGAGCCAGGTACCGTCGGGGCCGAAAGCCAGGCCCATCACCGGGCCGGCGTGGCCGCGCAGCACGCGTGGCTCGCCGCCCTCGGCGAGGGGCCAGAGCCGCACGGTCGTGTCGTCCGATGCCGAGGCCAGCGTCGATCCATCAGGGCTGAACGCCACGCTCCGCACGATGTGGCCATGACCTTCCAGCACGCGCGCCGCTCCTTCGCCGTCCACCTTCCACAGCCGGATGGTTCGATCGACCGATCCTGAGGCCAGCGTCGACCCATCAGGGCTGAAGGCCACGCTGCTGATTGTATCGTCGTGGCCGTCCAGCACGCGAAGCGGCTCCCCCGTCTCGGTGTTCCAGAGTCGCACTGTCCTGTCGAGCGAGCCTGACGCGATCACGCCACCGTCATGGCGGAAGGCGATATCCGTGATGTCGTAATAATGCCCGCTCAACACGCGCGCGGTGCGGCCTGCGCCGAGTCTCCGGAGCCAGACCGTGTGGTCGCGCTGTGCGAACGCCAGCGTCGTGCCGTCAGGGCTGAAGGCCAGCTTCGCGGAGGAGATGCCGCTATCCATCAGCGGCGGCAGCGCGGTCCACGTCGACATCCGCCAGAGATGAGCGCCAAAGTCCTCGGAGGCGAGCGCGAGCGTCGCGCCATCGCTGCTCAATGCCATCGCCATGGACACGTTCGGCTGTCCTTTCAGCACGCGCAAGGCGCCGCCAGTCGACACGTGCCACAGCCGCACCGCGCTGTCCTTCGAGCCAGAGGCGAGCGTCGCGCCGTCAGGGCTGAACGCGACGCTCGTCACGCCACCCAAGTGGCCCTCGAGCGCGTGGTACGCGACGCCTGATCGATTCCACAGCTGCACGGTCCCGTCGCCCGAGCCAGAGGCGAGCGTCGCGCCGTCGGGGCTGAACGCGACGCTCCTCACATACCGCGCGTGGCCCTTCAGCATGTGCAGCACCTCGGCCGTCGATACGCGCCAGAGGCCGACGTCGTAGTCCAACGAGCCGGAGGCCAGCATCTCGCCATCGGGGCTGAACGCGACGCTGAGCACGCCAGCCCGGTGGCCGCTCAAGATGCGCAGCGTCTCGCCCGTCGCGACCTTCCAGAGCCGGATGATGGTGTCGTGGGCTCCGGAGGCCAGCGTCTCGCCGTCAGGGCTGAACTTGACGGCCATCACTCCATCCAGATGGCCGAGGAGCACGGCGATCTGCTGGAAGGTGGCCACCTGCCAGAGCCGGACGGTGCGGTCAGAAGAGCCGGAAGCCAGCGTCTCGCCATCAGGGCTGAACGTCACGCTGTTCACGTGTCGAGAGTGCCCCATGAGCACGCAGAGCACGTTGCCAGTCGACACGTCCCACAGCCGGACGGTGCAGTCGGCCGAGCTGGACGCGAGCGTATCCCCGTCAGGGCTGAAGGCGACGCTCGTGACCCGGTCGGTATGGCCGTCCAGCCTGCGCAGCGCGCTCCCGGTCGCCATGTCCCACACCACGATCCCGTGGGAGTGACCCGATGCGAGCAGGGTCCCATCGGGGCTGATCGCCACGGCGTTGCACCGGCTCCCTCGCACCCAGGCTGGCTCGAACCTCGCTGCCTCCGGCGTCGCCGCGCCGAACGTGTCGCACCCGTCGAACCGCGCCCCCCGCGCCCCCACGAGCTTCGCCCCGCGCAGCCTTGTCGAGGCGAGCGTCGCCCCCGTCAGATCCGCGCCCACAAGGCGCCCCCGGATCGCCGTCGCCCCCGTCAGATCCGCCCCGGTGAGGTTCGCCCCGGTGAGGTCCGCGCCGTCGAGCAGCGCCTTCGCCATCAGCGCACCGCTCAGGTTCGCCCTTACGAGCTTGGCTTCCCGTAGATCTGCCCCCCGCAAGTCGCACCCGCTGAGATCCTTCCCCGAGAGGTCCTGCCCCCGCAGGTCCGCCCCCGCGAGGTTCATCCGCTCGCTCACCCCGAGCCCCATCCGCCCGTCGATCCGCAGCGCGTTCGCCGCCGCCACCGTCCCCCACGCCCCGCCGAGCGCCGCGCGTACCCACGCCTCCGCCGCCGTCCGGCCCGCGAGCGCCCCGAAGAAATCGGCCATCAGGTCGCTCAGCTCGCGCTGATCGAGCGCCGCCGCCTGGCCGGCGCGCTGCACCTCGTCGGCAGCCTCCCGCGCCACGAGCCACTCGAGCACCGACTGGTGGATGAACCGGAAGTTCTCCTGGTCGTCCCACACGAGCAGGGTCCCCGACCCGATCTGGTGCGCCGTCACCCCCAGGTCGAGCTCGTGCCGCCCGAGCGCCTGCAGCGCCGCGATGAGCTCCGCCGGCAGCTCGCGCACGTTCACGCTCTGCTCCGTCCGCTGCCACAGCCGCGTCGCGAGCTCCGTCACCGCCCGCCACCGCTGCGCCACCGACAGCCCCGGCTGCGCGCCCTTCGGGTGCGCGCGCTCGTACTCCCAGACGAGCCACCGATCCAGCAGCAGCTTGTACAGGCCCGCCGAGGTGATCTCCCCGTCGCCCGACTTCGCCTTCCGCAGCTGCGCTTCTTCGATCTCGGCGATGAACCCCAGCATCCGCGGGTTCGCCGACAGGCCGAGCAGGTCCTTCACGTCCGCCAGCAGCCGCATGCGCGCGTCGGCCGCCTCCTCGCCGCCGAGCCGGTTGAGGAGGAACCTGCGGATCTGCGCCTCGGTGAACGGCAAGAGCCGCGCGAGCCGGTAGCCGGGCAAGAGCGCGGCCTTCTCCGCGAGCGCGGACCTCACCTGCTGCTCCGAGATGAAGTGCTGGCTCCGGCTCGTGACCACCACCTTCGCCGCCTTGCCCTGCGCCGCCTGGATCAGCGTGTCGAAGTGCTCGACCGCGCGGTCGTACGTCACGCGGAAGGCGAGCTCGTCGAAGCCGTCGAACAGGAGCGCGATCCGCCCCTCGGCCAGCATGTGCCGGAACGCGGGCAGATCGATCTTGCCGAGCCCCGCGAGCGCGAGGTGCTGCGCGATGAGCGCGTTCAGGTCGCGCGCCTTCTCCAGCGCGCGCATCTCGATGAGCACCGGCGTCAGCGGGCCGCCCGCCTTGCCCAGCCGCCGCGCGAGCTCGTGCAGGAGGAACGTCTTGCCCGTGCCGAAGTCGCCGAGCACCAGCACGAACCGGTTGTGCTCCGAGTCGAGCAGCGCTGCGAGCGCATCGAGCGCGCGCTCGTGCAGCACCTCCTCCTGGCCCGTCGTGAGCGCGACGCGCTGGTCGACGTAGAGCGCCGGCGGATACGTGGGGTCCCGCTCGAGGCTCGCGTTCTGCCACGCCAGGTAGCCGCGGAAGTCGATGAGCCCCTGGTACTCGAGGAACCGCACGAGGCGCACGCGCCGCGCGCTCGCGTAACGCACGAGCTCCTCCGGCGCGGGCTCGCCGCCGTAGACCAGCGTGGACACGAGGCCGGGATCCTCGCGCCGGTACGAGGCGTCGATGCTCTCGATGAACGCGGAGACCGCCTCGGTCGAGATGCCGCTCTCGAGCGCCGCGAGCGGGGCGATCCGGACGATGCCGCCCTCGTTGACCGAGACGCGAAGGTAGACGCCGAAGGGGAGGGGCGCGTCGAACCACTCGATCTTGACGCCCTCGGGCTCGCGCAGCCTGCACACGCGCTCGACCCGCGAGAGGAAATCGTCGCTGCGCCCTTCCCCCGGCAGGAGGATGTCGTCGCCATGCGGATCCGCGTGGCCGCCCCGCACCCGCGCCGGGAAGGGGCGCAGCCTCGGGCCTCGGCCGGCGTGCTCGGCGCGCGCAGGCGCAAGGAAGCGCCTCAAGAACGCGACGAGGAACTCCGCTGACGCGCGGCACGCGAACGCGCGGAAGCTGTCGTCCTTGTCGTGGTCGGCGTGATCCGAGACGGCCTTCGCGATGATCGACCGCCTCCCGAGGCGCTCCGCGACGTAGCCGATCGCCGCGGCCTCCATCTCGACGCCGAGCACCTTCCGCCCGATCGGCTTCAGCCGCTCGAGCAGCCCCGCGTCCTCCTGCACCGCCTTGCCCGTGGCGATCGGGCCGATGTGCACGCGGAGCGGCCGGGCCGGCGGTGGGCCGTCCGGGTGGAGCAGGCGATCCCGGCGGACCTGCGCCACGCCCGTCTCCGTGAGCTCGAGGCCGCTGTCGCCGATGCGGAGCACGCCCGCCGCCTCCAGCTCGCCGATGCGCTCGGTCCAGCCCGGGCACCGCGCTGCGCGCTCCGGCCGCGAGACGGGCGGCGGTCCCCCCTCCACCTGGCTCTCGTAGAGCGCGTGCCGGAGCCACCACGCCTGCGAGGGCTTCGACGGCGGGCGCTCGGCCGCGAACGACGCCTGCCGCTCGAACTCGCGCGCGAAGAGCGCTGCATCCATGTTCCACGTGCGCTCGAGGTTGTACGTCTCGATGTCGTGGAAGAACGCGCCCTCGCCGCCGGGGTGGGCGACGCGCTTGCCCTCGTCGTAGCTGTAGACGCGGTCGGCGACGATGACGTCGCCGAGCGACACCTCGCCGCGCTTGCCGGCGCAGATGCCGCACATCGCGAGGCACCCTGGATCGAGCTCCTCGATGAGCCCCTGCGCCCTCGCCGCCGCCGCGCTCTCGCCCATCCGCCCCGACCACGCCGCGGCGACGCGGAGCGGCTCGCCGCGGTCGTTCGGGAGGTCGCGGACGAAGTACGGGAACCCGCCCGGATCCCGCGCCTCCCGCCAGCCGTCGCGACCGCCCTCGCCGAGCGCGAGCACCGCCTCGAGCTCGTCCTGCAGCGCGGTGACGATCAGCGCGTCGACGCGCCCTGTAACGATGTCTGCCGGCACAGGTCCACTCTAACAACAAGCGCTCACGCTCCGAGCTTGGTCCACGTCGAGACCTGGCCGAGCGCGGGTGACCAGACCCTGACTGGGTCCCGACCTGACCGAGCGCCGGTGGGCAGATCCTGAATGGGCCCAGACCTGGCGGCCCCCTCGTTTTCGAGGCCCCGCCCAGGTCGAGACCTCCAGCGAGGCTCCCCGGGGGAGCCGCCGGCCAGATCGGAGCCTGGCCGCCCGCCGCTCCGGCCTTCGCTTCTTCCTGGACGACCGCCCTCCCGGAAGGCTTTCATCCCGCCATGGCGAGGCTCGTCGAGGCGCTGAACCGGTTCTTCGGGCGGGTCGAGATCCTCGCCCTCGGCCTCGAGAACGAGCGCAGCGCCGCCGAGGCCGCGCTCGCGAAGGGCATGCCCCTCGAGGCCCGCGAGCACGCCCGCACCATCCTCTCCGTGCTGCCCGACTCGGCCGTCGGGCTGGCGCTCTGGGCCGACGCGGCGGAGGACGCGTGGCTCGACCAGGAGGTCGTCGCCTCGCTCACGGATCTCGCGAAGCGCGTCCCGTGGCGCGCCGACGTGTGGCTCCGCCTCGGCCGCGCGGGGCAGCGCATCGGCTGGGACGGCGCGCGCGACGCGCTCGAGCGGGCCACGTCGGCGCCGGAGGAGCGCGACGCGGCGCGCCTCGCGCTGCTCGATCTCTCGGACCTCGACCTCGCCGCGGGCGACCCGGCCCGCGCGCAGCGCTGGCTCGACCGCATCCCGGCGCCGCTCACGACCGTGCCCGACCGCGACGTGGCCCTCCGCCGCGCCGAGTGCGCGCTCGCGTACGGCGATCTCGACGGCGCGCGCGCCGCCGCGGAGATCCTCGGCGAGCCCACCGCGATCGAGGGGCGCGCCGCCCTCGTGCTCGCCCGGCTCGCGCTGGCCGAGGCGAGCGCCGCGGCGGGCTTCCCCGCGGCGGGCTCCTCCGCGGCGGCCCTGCCGCCCGCCGTGGTGGGGCGGGCGCTCGACCTCGGGCTGCGGGCGCTCGTGCTCGACGTCCCCGGCGCGGCGGAGCTCTGCGCCGCCCTGGTCGCCGCCTCCCGCGACGTGCTCGTCGTCGACCGCGTGCGCCGCGTCGTCCGCGCCGCGGGCGCGCTCGACGAGCCGACCTGGGCCGCCGCGTTCGCCTTCGCCGAGGGGCGGCGCGACGACGCGCGGCAGGCGCTCGCGCGCGGGCTCTCGGCGGGCGACCGCGCCGCCGCGGCGGCGCTGCTCCGCATGGCCGTCGAGACGCGCGACCTCGGCGCGCTCGACGCGCTCGCCGCGCGTGGCAACACCAAGGACGACGACAAGGAGCCGCGCGGCGCGGCCGCGCCCCCGCTCCCGCCCGACCTCGTCCGGCTGCGCGACGCCGCGGCGATGGCGTCCGGGGGGCAGGGGAGCGGCGCGCTCGACGCGCTCGACGCGGTGACCGGCGAGGGCGCGGCGTGGGCCGACGACATGCGCCGCGCGATCGCGCAGGCGTGGGTGCCCCCCGCGGGCGGCCCCGCCGGGGCCCGCGCCGCCGCCGCGTGGGGCGACGTGCTGCGCGAGCTCGCGCGCACGGCCAAGCTCCTCGACCGGCTCGACCTGCTCGCGGCGATCGAGGCCCTCGCGGTGGAGCGGGAGCGGCCGCTCCGCGCGGCCGTGGTGGGCGAGTTCAACGCGGGCAAGAGCACGTTCCTGAACGCGCTGCTCGGCGAGGACGTGGCGCCGACCGGCGTCCTGCCGACGACGGCGACGCTCCACTGGGTCGCCTGGGCGCCCGATCCGTTCGCGCGCGTCGTCGTGCGCGGCGGCCAGGACCGCGTCGTGCCGCACGCGGCGCTGAAGGACACGCTGCGCGCGCTCGCGGCGGCCGGGGACAAGGTCGCGCGGGTGTTCATCTACGCGCCCATCGAGCGGCTCAAGCGCGTCGAGATCCTCGACACGCCCGGCTTCAACGCGCCCGACCCCGATCACATCGCCGAGGCGCGGCGGGCGTTCGACGAGGCCCACGTCGCCGTCTGGCTGCTCGACGCGCCCCAGGCGATGAAGGAGTCGGAGCGGCGGGTGCTCTCCGAGATCAGCGCGCTCGGCGTGCCCGTGCAGATCCTCGCGAACAAGGCCGACCGGCTCAAGCCCGACGCCCTGGAGACGGTGCTCGCGCACGTGCGCGACAGCCTCGCGGCGAGCTCCATCGCCTCGCTCACGCCGCCGATCGCGTTCTCGGCGCGGCTCTCGCTGAAGGGGCGCCTCGGCGACGAGGCGGCGCTCGCGGCGTCGGGGTGGGCCGAGGTCGAGGCGCTCTTCGCCGAGCAGATCGTCGACGCGAGCGACGCGCTCCGCGAGCGCGCGCTCCGCCGCAAGGCGGGCCGCATCGCGGCCGAGCTCGCCCAGGCGGCGTCGGCGCGCGCGGCCGAGGACCGCGAGGCCGGGCGGAGGGCGCGCGCCGAGGCCGACCGGCTCCGCGCGAGCGCGGCGTACCTGCGGCGCGAGCGGCGCGCGCTCGCCGCGGCGATCGACAAGGCGCTCGAGCCGGCGCGCCGGGAGCTCGCGTCCGACCTGCGCCCGATCGCGGCGCTGCCCGAGGAGCGCAAGCGCACCGACGCGAGCGTCCGCGCCTACGTGCAGGAGCGGCTCGTGGCGCGGCTGAGCTGGCCGCTCTCCGCCGAGATCGCGAGGGCGGCGCGGGCCGGCGCGGAGCCGGCGGCGCGCGGCGTGCGCGGCGCGAGCGGCGCCGACGAGGGGGGCGCCGCGCCGTCGCCGCGGGCGGCGGCCCACGTGCGCGCCGTCCTGATGGGCATGGTGGCGGTGCACGACGCGCCCGACGAGCTCGCGGCGCGCCCGATCGAGGGCGTGGTCGAGGCCGCGATCGACGCGTTCGCGATGGCGCTGTCGGCCGAGGCGGAGGCGCCGGTGCCGCCGCCCGCGTCGGCGGCGGTCGAGCTGCGCGCGCAGGCGCTCCGGGCCGCCTTCGAGGCGCCCGCCACGCCGGCTGACGCCTGAGGCGCGAGGCGTCCGGCGGCTCGGGGAGAACGGCCGCCTTCGAGGCGCCCGCCACGCCGGCCAGCGCCCGAGGCGCGAGGCGTCAGCGGCTCAGGAAGAAGGCGAGCACCCCGAGCGCCAGCCCGATCAGCAGCGCCAGCGGCACCACGAGCTTGACCATCCACAGGTCCGTCGGGCGCGCGGGCGGGCGGCGGTCGCGCCGGACCGGCGCCGGCGCGATCTCGATGACGTTCTCGGCCGAGGACCGCGAGGGCGGCCGCGGCGGCGCGGCGGCGGCGGTCGCGCCGGCGCCGCGCGGCGCCTCCGGCCCCGGGGACGGCGCGCGGGCGCCCGCGGCGGGGAGGAGCGGCCCGAAGTCCTTGCGATCGTGGATCACGACGTCGCTCGCCGGCGGATCGCTCGTCGGCGCGACGAGCCGCCGCACCGCCGGGAGCGTGCGCGAGAGGTCGTCCGACGTCGCTCCGGCCGGCGCCTCGCGCGGGAGGGCGATGCCGGGGAGCGTCGCGGCGAGCGACTGGATCGCGGTCGACGGCGGTCCGTCCGTCAGCGACGCCTCGCGGAACACGGACTTCGCCAGCGCCTCGCCCCGCTGCGCCGGCGGCGGCAGATCGCCCTCGCGCAGCGGCGGCGCGGCCGTCATGGAGCTCCGGAGCGACGGCGGCATCGCCACTTCGAGGGTCGGCGCGTCCTCGGGCGCGCTCGTCCGGGCGGCAGGGAGCAGCGCGGAAGGCAGGTGGGGGAGGAGCCGCTCGAGCTCGTCGCGCAGCTCGGCCGCGCTCTGCTGGCGCTGGTTCGGCCACTTCGCGAGCGCGGTGAGGATGATCGCCTCGAGGGCAGGGTGGATCTGCGGCAGGAACTGGCTCGGCGCGGGCGGCGGCTTCCGGAGGTGATCCATCGCCACCTCCCACGCGACGGCCGTCGGCGGGAAGGGGAGCCGGCCCGTGACGAGCAGGAACAGGAGCACCCCGCACGCGTACACGTCGCTGCGCCCGTCGATGACGTCGCCGCGGCACTGCTCCGGGGACATGTACGCGGGCGTGCCGACGACCACGCCGACCGTGGTGACCGAGCCCCAGACGCTGATGGGCGCGCTGTTCGGCCCGTCCTCCTCGCCGCGGGTGTTCCTCTCGACCATCTTCGCGATCCCGAAGTCGAGCACCTTCACGCGCTCGACCGACGGATCCGCCGGATCCCGCATGACCATCACGTTCTCGGGCTTGAGATCGCGGTGCACGATGCCCCGCGCGTGGGCGGCGGCGAGGGCGTCGGTGATGCCGATCAGGAACCGCGCGGCGCGGGCCTCGGAGAAGCGGCGCTCGGCGAGCAGGACCTCGAACAGGTCCTGCCCGGCGACGAGCTCCATCACGATGTACGGCAGGTGCCCTTCCACGCCGGAGTCGAGGATCTGCACCGTGTTCGGGTGGTGGAGGCGCGACGCCGCCTTCGCCTCCCGGTAGAAGCGGGTGACGAACGTCTCGTCGCCGAGCAGCTGCGGGTGCATGATCTTGATGGCGACGTCGCGCGGCGCCGCGTCCTGCTCGCCGCGGTAGACCGCCGCCATCGCGCCCTCGCCGATGAACCCGGTGACGCGGAAGCGCCCTGCGATCGTCTTGCCGATGAGTTGCGGGCCCGCGCTCATGAGCGAGACTTCACCATAAAGTCCACGGAAAGAGCTACCCCGGCCTTTCGTGATCTACGGCTTCGCCGGCGCGGGGCGGGGCTCGCCCTTCGCCCCGAGGATCGCCTCGAGGATCGGCCGCGACCCCTGCACGGCGGTGCGCTGCGAGTAGAAATGGAGCCCGCGCAGGCCGCCGAGCTCCTCGCCGCCGCCGGCGCGGCCCGGGCCGCCGTGGATCGTCTGAGGGAGGACGGTGCCCGGGCCGGGCGCCTGATCGGCGATCTTCTCGCTGCCGAGCAGGACACGGCCGTGGTACGGCGCGACGCCGATCAGCACCTCCGCCGCGAAGGCGCGGTCGTCGCTGTAAACGGAGCAAACGAGGCTCCCGCGGCCCCGGCGCAGGAGCGCCACGGCGTGCGCCGCGCCGCCGTCGTACGGGAAGAGCGTGGCGACGGGGCCGAAGACCTCGTGCTCGTGGGCGGCGGGCGCGCCGTCGGGGCCGCTCGCGACGAGCAGCGTCGGCGGCACGAAGTACCCCTTGCCCGGGGGCACCCCGATCGCCTCGAAGGGCGCGGCGCCGCCGAGCGCCACCGCAGCGCCCGCCGCGAGGCGCTCGATGCCCGCGCGCACGCCGCGGAGCTGATCGGACGTCGTCAGCGGACCCACCGTGACGCCGTCCTGCGCGGGATCGCCGACGCGCGCGTCGCGGAGGCGGTCGACGAGGTCGTCGCGGACGGCGTCGACGACGGCCGCGGGCGCGAAGATGCGGCGGATCGCCGTGCACTTCTGGCCGGCCTTCTGGGTGATGTCGCGCGCGACGTCGCGCAGGAACATCGCGTACGTCTCGGAGCCGGGGACGGCGTCGGGGCCGAGGACGGCGCCGTTCAGGCTGTCGGCCTCGACGTTCACGCGGACGCCCTCCCGCGCGAGGCCCGGCGAGAGCCGGAGCGCGGCGCCGGTGGCGCTCGAGCCGGTGAAGGCGAGGACGTCCTCGCCGCCGAGGTGCGCGAGGAGATCGCCCGGCGGGCCGGCGACGAAGGAGAGCGCGCCGCGCGGCAGCGGGGCGCGCTCGGTGAAGATTTTCATCAGCCGGAGCGCGACGAGCGCGGTGCTGGTCGCGGGCTTCGTGATGACGGGCATGCCCGCGAGGAGCGCGCAGGCGGCCTTCTCCGCGAGCCCCCACGCGGGGAAGTTGAAGGCGTTGATGTGCACCGCGACGCCGGGGCGCGGGACGAGGATGTGCTGGCCGAAGAAGCGCGGCGAGCGACCGAGCTGGACGCCGTCGCCGTCCGTGAGCAGCCGCGCGTCGCCGAGCTGGGCGCCGAGGTCGGCGTAGTAGGCGAGCGTGCCGATCGCGCCGTCGATGTCGAACTTGGCGTCGCCGCGGGTGTTGCCGCCGTTCCGGATGGCGACGTCGATGAGCGCGTCGCGCTCGGCGTGCGCGGCGCGCGACATGGCGCGGAGCAGCTCGCCGCGCTGCGCGAACGTGAGCGCGCGCAGCGCGGGCCCGCCCTCGGCGCGCGCGAACGCCACCGCGGCCGCGAGGTCGAGGCCGTCCGTGCTCGTCTCGGCGAGCGGCTCCTCGGTCGCGGGGTTGACGAGCACGTGCGGCGCGCCCTGGCCGGCGCGCCACTGACCCTGGACGTAGCTCTCGAGCCGCTCCATCGGGCGCGTAGCCTACTCGCGCGGTCGCTCGGCACAACCCCCGCGCCGGGTGGCGCGGGGCGCCGCGGCCGCGCTGGGCGCGCGCACGTCCTGCGCGCACCTCATTTGCACGAGGCGGACGCGAGCAGCGCGGTGATCTTCGCCTTCACCACCTCGAACTCCCGCACCGCGAGATCGAGCTCGGCCTCGCGCTGCCTGCGGCCGGACTCGACCAGATCGAAGCTCGTCGCGGTGCCGGCCTCGAACGCGACCTGCGTGAGGCGCGCGGTCTCGCGGGCGAGGTCGCGCGACTGCTCGGCGACCGCGCGCGACTGCTCGGCGACGGCGACGCCCCGGACCGCCTGCGTCGTCTCGAGCCCCGCGGTGCGCTCCACCGCCCCGAGGCGAACCCGCTGCTGCTCGACCACGGCCCGGTTGATCTGGAGATCGCCGTAGCGCGCCCCGCCGTCCCAGAGGGGCACGGTGAGCACGGCGCCGATGGACCACCCCCAGGACCGCGCCCGGCGGGTGGACTCGTCCCCGAGCGAGGTCTGAGCGCTCAGCGTGCTCGACAGATCGACGTACGGGGCGAACGCGAGCTTCGCGTCGGTGAGGTTGCGCTCCGCGATCTCGAGCTCGGCCCGGGCGGCGCGGACGTCCGCGCGCTGATCCGAGCGCGCCTCGGCGCACTCCGACTGCACCTCCGCCGCGATCGCGTTCAGCGAGAAGCCCTGCGGGACGCCGACCTCGCCGCGCTCGCCCAGCACGGCCCCGAGCGCCTCCCGCGCCTTGCGCAGCGCCTCGTCGCCGGACACGAGCGTCGCGCGGGCGAGCGCGACGTCCTGCTCCGCGCGGACGACATCGAGCTTCGTGCCGGTGCCGAGCCGCTCGCGCCGCCGGGTCAGCTCGAGCCGCTCGAGCGCGCTGCGCAGGCCGACCCGGTTGATCTCGCTGACCCGCTCGGCCGTGACGATCGAGACGACGGCGTCCGCCACGGCGCCGACGGTGATGCGGCGTCGATCCTCCAGGCTCAGCCTGGCGACGTCCACCGAGCGCCTGGCGGTGCCGATGCCGTACCAGGCGCGCGGGGCGAGGACGGGCTGGCGGAGCGTGAGCGACGCCCTCAAGGTCGTCGGCGCATCCTCGACATCCTGGAACGCTCCCGTCGGCTCCCCAGGGGCGGGAGCGAGGCCCGGCGGGAGCCTCACGGCGCCGCCGCCCGCCAGCTCGTGATCCACATCACCGCGCGCGTCGAGGCTCGGGAGCGCCGCGGCGAGCGCCCGCCTCGCGACCCCCTCGGCGCGGGCGACCTCCTGCACGGCGATGGCGAACTCGACCGACCGCTGTTCGATCATCCCGCGCGCGTCGTTCCAGCTCGCCAGCGTGCGCGCCGGCGGGGGGACCGGCGCGAGCGCCGGGTCGTTCACCTCGATGCGCTGCGGCATCGGCGCCGGCGCGGCGGCCGCCGTCGGGGGTGTCGTCGCCGGGGCCGCCGCGGGCGCCTGCTGGCCCGGTCGCGGCTGAGCCTGCTGACCCGGTCGACCCTGGGGAGGCGCCGGCTGCGCGAGGGCGACACCTTGGCAGAGGGCGAGGACGGCGAGGTGGCTGACAGCGACCATGCAGAGCCGGCGATGGGGCATGCGCGTTCGATGCGCCGGACAGGGCGCGACGACAAGCACGAAGCGGGCAGGGGCGCGCTCCCGCCCTGTGCGCGTGTGCGAAACCGTGGGCGCGGCGAGCCCGCGCCGTGGGTCAGGTCGTGGCGACGAACCGCGGATGCGCCACTATTCTGGACCACCGATGCCAAGCCGGTTGCCCCCGATCGACATCTGCCTCGGCTGCGGGAAGCGGCGGCGATGCGGCCCCGCGGACCCCTGCGCTCGCTGCGGCGAGCCGCCGCACCGCGCCGTGTGGCGGCGGTCCGAGCCGCGCGGCGCGTCGCCGAGGATCGAGCTGTTCCTGAGCGCGATCACGAGCGGCCTGCTGCTCGCGTACACGGCGCTCTACGGGCTGCTCCTCTCGGGCCTGGCCGGGGCCGCGGACGGCTCCCTCGCGGCCGCCGCGCTGTTCGCGGCGAGCGTCCTGCTCGGCGCGAGGCTCGCGCGGTGGATCGTGCGGTCGCTGTTCGATCTCTGGGGCACCACGTGGGCGTACTGCTCGGCCGACGGCGCCCGCCGGGGGACCGTGCGCACGCTCCTCGGGTGGTACGGTGCCGGCGAGGGCGTGAGCCTGACGGGGTTCCACCCGACGAGCGCGGGCTCGACGCTCTTCTGTTCCTCGGACGCGATCGAGGCGGGGCTCCCCGTCGTCGCCGCGAACCTCTCGCGCATCGCGGGGGCGAAGGGCGGCGACGCGTTCTCGCCGTTCGAGGTGCTGATGCTCAGCGCCTTCACGGGCCTCGTCGCGCGCGGCGAGGCGACCATCAGCAGGGCCACGGCGGTGCGCTGGCGGAAGGGCTGGCTCGGCGCCGCGCGGCGCGGCGCGCCGAAGCCGGTGCTCACGATCGAGCGCTGCGGCGATCGCGAGGAGGGCAGCGCGATCGAGCGCGCGATCCTCTCGGCGCTGCAAGCGAAGGCGGACGGCCTCGCGCGCCTCGCGGAGCCCTCGCCGCCGGGGGGCTACCGCGACGCCGCGTGGCGGCCGCCGCCCGCGCGGCTCTGCATCGAGGAGGTGCTGTGCCCCCGCGCGCTCGCGCTGGCGGCGAGGGCGCTCCGGAAGGAGCCCCGCGGCGGCGCGCCGGTCGCGGTCGCCGCGGCGCTCGACGAGTTCGGCAAGCGCGACCCCGCCCGGATGAGCCACCTCCGCGTGCTGCTCGCGGAGCAGCGCCGCCGCGCGCTGTCGGCGTGAGCGGCCGCGCGGCGTCGGCGTGAGCGGCGCCGCGGCGCTCAGCGCCAGACGCCGATGCCGGCGCTCACGCTGTCATAGCGAGGCGCGAAATCCATCGACGCCTGCAGCGTCAAGGCGGTGTCTGGGATCAGGCCCCAGAGGTTCGTCGAGAGCACGCGGACGTCCGCGCCGAACGTGAAGTGCTGCCGGCCGACGCGCCCGCTCTCCAGGCGGCTGAAGCGGTTCGGCTCGTAGTAGCTGCCGAACCGCGTGTGCACGCGGCCCGGGATCGGCTCCGTCTCGATCCCGAACCGCGGCGAGAAGCTCACGTGTGCGCCCGAGCTGCCCACCGCCGACGGTCCGTGCTCGCTCCCGGGCTGCTTCTGCGCCAGGAAGCGCTCCAGGCTCACCCCGTTCGACACCGGGCCCGTGACGAGGAGCTCCGCCGTGATGAGCAGGTGCTCGCGCGGCCAGTTCCAGTAGCGCGCGCGCCGCTCCGCCTCGAGGACGGCCGGCCCCGCGGCGAGCTCGCGCTCGTCGGCGGCGCGCTCGCGCGCCCTCTCTGTCGCGAAGACGCGCTCGCGCCGCGCGCGCTCCTCCGGGTCGTCGATGGCGCCGAGCTCGCGCTCCCTCCGCTCTTCCCGCGCGGCCTGTCTGCGCGCGATCGCCTGGCGGAGCTCCCGCTCCTGGACGTGCGGGTCGATCCACGCCGGGTTGAGCGGGCGCGGTCCGACCTGCACGGCGAGGCCGACCTCGAGCTCCCAGGGGAGGACGACCTCGTTCGGCAGGATCAGCCCGCCGGCGCGGCGGACCTGCCCGTCCATCACCACGCCCTCGCCGAGCAAGCGGCCGCCGTTCACCGGGAAGCGGAACGTGGCGCCGAGCCGGTAGGACGCCCAGTCGGGGCGCACGAGCACCCCGAGCTCCGGGGAGATGCCCGCCATGGTCAGGTCGGTCTGCTCGGCCTGGAGGTTGAGCGTCACCGCGCGCGCGCCGGCGCCCAGCACGAGCGCGTCGCCGAGCAGGCGGACCCCGCCGAGGAAGTGGTACTTGCCGATCACGACCGTGGTCTCGGCGCCGGCCTCGTCCGTCAGGGAGTACCGTTGCAGCTCGGCGTTGACCCCGACGCCGAAGTCGCCCGCCTGGAGCTGGCCGCCGAGGGTCAGGTACACGAAATTCGAGTAATCGAGATCGATGTCGCCGCTGTTGTCGAAATCGTTGTTCTCGAAGAGCTCGATGGGCAGCGAGATCGACGCGGCCACGTCCCACTCGAACCAGCGCATGCTGAACGGCTCGCGGAGCGCGGGCGCCGCGGCGTTGGCGACCATGCCGGCGATCCCCTCGGCGTAGCCGGCGTAGGCGCCGGCGATCCCGGTCACGCGCAGCGGCGCCAGGATGGGCCCCTGGAAGAGGTCGATGGTGTAGGCGTTGTCCTGGAGCGGCTGAGCCAGCGCGGCCCCGGGCGGGCCGAGGAGGAGGGCCAGCGCGGAGAGCGCCGCAGCGGATCGGCGGGCGATGATGCAGAGCGCCGCGGTCCTGTCGGTCACCTCGCGCTGCTCCCGTCCAACAGCATCTCGTCGCGCCCGCGGCGAGGTGATAGCACTGGCCCGCACGGAAGGGACCGTGGAAGCGGAGCCCGACCGGCGGCGGCCGCGCACCCCTGCTCGCTCGAGGAATCGCAGCTCCCATGCCCGCTCAAGCTCCCGCGCCCATCGCTCCCGCCCCGGCCGTGCCGGGGACCGGGACGGGAGCGCGCCCTCTCGGAGCGCGGCGCCGCCCTGGCGGGCCTCGCGCCCGCGGCCGGCGCATCGCCCTGGTCGCGTACTACAGCTTCGCCGCGCTCATCATCGCCTCGTGCACCCTCCAGCTGATCCGGCAGGTCTTCTTTCTGCCGGCCGCGCCGTCGCCCTACGCGAGCTGCGAGGAGGGCCTCCTGGCGCTCGTCCGGGCCGTCGAGCGCGCCAGGGAGGCCGCCCCCGGGACCGACGGGGAGGACGCCGCCCTCGCCCGGTTCAGGAGCACGCTCGCTCCGGCGTGGACCTACCGGGACGGAGTGGCCGCCTCGTGCCGGGGCTCGGAGGACAACGAGCGCGCTCTCGACGCCATCGAGCGGCTCCGCTATGCGGAGGAGCACGCAGCGCGGCGCGAGGCAGGCGATCTGGCTCCGCTGCGGCGGCGGGTCCGGGCGATCGTCGATGGCCAGCTTGGGCCCGCGTCCCTGAGATAATACCCCGACGCGGCGATCACGCAGGACGATATGACCGATATGACCGTTCCTTCTCCCCCTGCCGCAGTGGCGGGTGAAGCGCAGACCGGCGACAAGCCCCAGCCGCCGCCTACCTTCGATGTGCTCCCCCTGTCGTCCGAGCTGCGCGAGACCCTCGCGGAGATTGGCTACGTCCACCCGACGCCGGTGCAGCTCGCCGTCTGGGAGCCGGTGACGCGCGGGCGCGACGCGGTCGTGCAGGCGCGCACCGGCACCGGCAAGACGGCGGCCTTCGGGCTCCCGATCGTCGATCACGCCGTGAAGCGCTCGCTCGCGCAGGCGCAGGTGCTGGCGCTGTGCCCGACGCGGGAGCTCGCGCTCCAGGTCTCGGCGGAGGTCGAGCGCCTCGGCAAGCGCAAGGGCATCAAGGTGGTCGCCGTCTACGGCGGCGCGCCGATGCAGCGGCAGATCGACGCGCTCGCCGCGGGCGCGCAGGTCATCGTCGGCACGCCGGGCCGCGTGCTCGACCACCTGCGCCGCGGGACCATCGTCGCCAAGCACATCCGGCTGCTCGTGCTCGACGAGTGCGACGAGATGCTCTCGATGGGCTTCGAGCGCGAGCTCACCGCGATCCTCGCCGAGCTGCCGCCGGAGCGGCAGACGCTGCTGTTCTCGGCGACGCTCCCGCCCGACATCGAGCGCATCGCGCGCAGCAAGCTGCGCTCGCCCGAGTTCATCACCCTCTCGGGCGACGCCGTCGGCGCGCTCCAGATCCAGCACTACGTCTACCTGATCACGGGCGACAAGCTGACGTCCCTCATCCGCATCATCGAGGTCGAGAACCCCGAGAGCGCGGTCGTCTTCTGCAACACCAAGGACGAGACCGAGGCGGTCGCCGGGGCGCTGAAGCGCCAGGGCTACGACGCCGACTGGCTGAACGGCGATCTGCCGCAGTCCGATCGCGAGAAGGTGATGAGCGCGACGCGCGAGGGGCGCCTGCGCTTCCTCGTCGCCACCGACGTGGCCGCGCGCGGCATCGACATCTCGCACCTCACGCACGTCATCAACTACGATTTCCCGCAGGACGCCGAGGCGTACGTGCACCGCACCGGCCGCACCGGCCGCGCGGGCCGCACCGGCACGGCGATCGCGCTGATCACGCCGCAGGACGTCGGGCCGCTCTACATCCTCCGGCTGACGTACAAGATCCGCCCGCTCGAGAAGCAGCTCCCCACGGAGGGGGAGCTCAAGACGCGCGCCGAGGCCGATCTCGTCGCGATGCTCGCCGAGGCGTTCCTGTCGAAGGGCACGCACCGCGACGATCTCTCGCTCGCGCGCCGGCTGCTCACGCACGACCAGGCCGAGGCGATCGTGGCGGGCCTCCTGCGCGATCACCTCGGCGCGCGGCCGACGGCGCAGGAGGAGGCGAGCGCCGCGCGGCGCGCCCAGCAGCCGCAGCGCGCGGCGGCGCGCGAGAGCGAGGGGCGCGGCCCGGATCCCTCGACCAAGCCCGAGCCCGCGGCGCGCGGACGGGCGGCGCGGGACGCGATCCCCCGCGCGGCCGACTCGGCCGAGCCGCGCTCGCCCGAGACGGAGCGCAGCGAGCGCGAGCGCGAGCGCGAACGCGAGCTGGCGCGCGAGGGCGATCGGGACCGCGGGCGGGAGCGCGATCGGCGATCGCTGCGCCTCCGCCGGGACGAGGGGCGGCGAGGCCCTCGCGGCGCGGACGCGCCCGGGGGGGAAGAGCCGCGCCGGCCCGAGGGGGCGCGGGCGCGCGACGACGGCCCCGTCTCGGTCGAGCCGCTCACGCGGCCGGAGCCGCTGATGCGGATCGAGCCGCCGCGAGCCGAGGGCGGGTCGGGCCGCGGCCCGGCGGAGCGCCTGCGCGATCGGCCCGCTGCGACGCTGCTGTCGGCGCGCCGCGGCGCTGGCGGCGCTGGCGCCGCTGGCGCCGCTGGCGCCGCGCCGGGCAGGCCTCAGGGCGGCGCGTCGGGACAGCCGTTCTCGCGCCACGCCGACTTCACCATGTGGCAGCCGCCCGAGGAGGAGGGCGACGACGAGCCGATCCTCGGCGAGCCTCCGTCTCCGGCGCCCGGCTCGCCGGTGTCGCGCGGCGGTGAGCGCGAGCGTGAGCGCGGCGCCCTGCCGCCGGCCACCGGCGAGGCCGCGGTCGAGATCGAGAGCGGCGAGGCGGGCGAAGCGCCGCGCGCCGAGCCCTCGCGCGACGAGGCGGACGGAGAGTTCGTCGAGGTCTTCATCAACCTCGGCCGCCGCGACGGCGCGCGCGCAGCGGATTTCCAGCGCGCGCTCATCGAGCGGGCCGGGATGTCCAAGGGGGACATCCGGCGCATCCGGGTGCGCGAGCGCAACGCGTTCGTCAGCGTCCCGAAGGCCGAGCTCGCGCGGGTCGTGGCGACGCTGAACGGCGCGACGATCGCGGGCAAGGAGGCGCGCGCGGAGCAGGCCCGGGAGCGCACGTCAAGCGCCGAAGAGGTGGCGGAGGACGCCTGAGCGCGGGTCGCGTGGAGCGACGCAAGAGCGTCTGTCCGCCGCCACATGGCGGCGGAGCGGGCTCCACGCGGGCGTTTCAAGCGGTTCCGCGCGGCGCACGACGCCGCCCGGCGGCGCAGGTCGATGGTACGTCGGTGGGGGCTTGCGTGCGACGTCGTCCAGGCGTCGCCGCTCGGCGCGCAACGCGCTAGCCAAGCTCGCCCACTGGTCGTATCACGGAAGGGATGGGGCGCAGTGGAGCGGAGGACATCGACCGGCTTCGACGGGATATCGATCGAGCGCTTGCTGACAAGCTCGATGCGGACAGGGTGCTCCCGCTGCTCGCGCGCCTGGCCCGCGCGACGGCGCCCGGGAGCGAGCCGTGGCTCTACGCGCACCGCCACCTCGCGGAGATGGGCGTGGAGCACGATCCGTGGCGCGCCGCGCTCTTCGCGCGCCGCGTGCTGCAGTTCCACGAGGAGGACGACGGCGCCTGGGCGGTGCTGGGCCTGGCGCAGTCGCTGCTCGGCAACTACCGCTACGCCGCGCGCGCCTACGAGCGCGCGCTGGCCATCGCGCCCGAGAACCCGTGGTACGCGCACAACCTGGGGCACCTCTACGACGTCGCGCTGAACCGCCCGCACGACGCCTTGCCGCTCCTGGCGCAGGCCACCGAGGCGCAGACAGGCGAGGCCGACATCGCCGCGAGCTACGCGCACGCGCTCGCCCGGTGCGGCAAGCTGGTGCTCGCCAAGAAGATCTTGAAGCGCGCCATCCGTCACGGGGCGACCGCGGACCAGATGGCGCTGTGGCGCTGGCTCGACGCGGGCGCCCCGACCACGGGCGAGAGCGGCCCAGACCCACAGCGCCCGGCCGAGGCGAAGCGCAAGGCCAAGCGGCGGCGCGCTCGCGAGCGTCAGAGCCTCGGCGATTGAGGTTGATCACGCCATCCGCGCCGGTGACCGGCGCGCGTCGCATGGGGGGAACCTCACGTGAGCTTGGACCCTCTCCATCCGCACATCCGAGATCCGCACATCCGAGGAGCGGAGGCAGGAGGTGCGCGCCGGCCGAGCTCGGCTGCGCTGCGGCGCGGCATGAGCTGCTGCTGGCGTGGCCGATCGTGACGCGGGGCACGGGCGCGGTTGTACGGGCACGGGCTACCTCGGCTGGGCGACGGTGGATGCCGTCGCCACAAGCGACACGCATGGCTGACGCGAAGCTTGACGGTGGGTTGCCCGGTTGGCGATAAGCTGTGTTTCTCGACTGGTGCTGGACACGGTCCCCGCTTGGGACAGGGGCACCCTGCGAGGAGAAGAAATGAGCGTCACGAGCGTGCAAAGGACGGACAGGACGGCGAAGAGCCACGCGCTCTCCGCGGCCGCCTCGTCTCGCCCGCGCGGCTCATCCTCCCGGCGCGCGCATCTGGAGCAATCCTGCAAGGGGATTCGTCGCGCCGCGCACCGGAGGGACGCGCTGCCTGGCGCCACGCACGGCGCGCGCGGGCTTACGACGGGGAGTTCGCGATGAGCGAAGAAGCTCTGCGGCAAGAGATTGCGAGGCTCACGGAGCGCGTCGCGACGCTCGAGCAGCAGATCGAGGGGCACGAGCGCGCGGCGAAGGAGCAGGCCGCGCAGCTCGACCTTGCGACGCGCGAGGCGCGCGAGCGCGGCGAGCAGCTGGCCCGAGCGGACGAGGAGCTGCGGCGACAGGCTGGCATCTTCAAGCTCGTGCTCGACAGCATGGCGGACGGCGTCGCCGTCGTTGACGACAGGGGCGAGCTCCTGATGCGCAACCCGGCCGCGGAGCACATGCTCGGCCGCGCGCCGCTCGACCTCACCTCGGGGGACGACGTGGGGCCCGGCGACGCCACGCTGTTCTTCCCCGATCGCGCGACCCCCTGGCCGATGTCCGAGCACCCGCTGTCGCGCGCGCTGCGCGGCGAGACGGTCGATCAGATCGAGCTCTTCGCGAGGAAGTCCGCCGAGCAGGAAGCGCGGGCCGCCCGCCGATCCAACGGCATGGCGGGCGGCGCGATGCCGACCCTCGCGCCCACCGCGGGGCCGCAGGGGGACGACGTCGAGCCGCGGTCGGTCCGCGTGCCGTCGGTGTTCTCCGAGCCGCGCATCGAGACCGGCCCGGTGTCCGGCCTGTTCCTGACGGTCAGCGCCAGCCCGATGCGGGGCAAGGACGGGGCGATCTCCGGCGCCGTCGCCGTGTTCCGCGACGCGACCGAGAAGAAGCGCCTCATCGAGGATCTCGAGGCGAAGAACCGCGACCTCGTGGAGAGCGAGAGCGCCAAGAGCGAGCTCGTCGAGCGGCTCCGTTACGCGATCGACGAGATCTCGACGCCCATCCTCGAGCTGTGGGACGACGTCCTCGCGCTGCCGATCATCGGCGTCGTCGATTCGCGCAGGAGCGCCCAGATCATGGAGCGGCTGCTCGACGAGATCGTCCGCCGCCAGTCGCGCTACGTCATCATCGACGTGACGGGCGTCGAGGTGATCGACACGCGGACGGCCGACCATTTCATGAAGCTGATGAAGGCGGTCGAGCTGCTCGGCGCGCGGTGTCGGATCACCGGGGTCAGGCCCGCCGTCGCGCAGACGATGGTGGAGCTCGGCATCAACCTCGGCACCGTGCGCGCCGCGCGCAACCTCAAGCACGCGCTGCGCGAGAGCATGGCGCTCGCCGGCCAGAAGCCGACGCCCGCGTCCCTCATGGGGACCCGCCGCGGCGCGGCCAAAGACAACGAGAAGCAGACAGGACAGCCGTTCACACCTGGCGGCCCGCGGGCCGCCTTCGATCCGTCGGGCAGCGGTGCAATGACCACGACACAGCTGCAGCTCAGCGCGAGGAAGGAGACGTCCACTTGATGCAAGCGGGTAGGGTCCCCATCGTGGGCCTCTTCGGGAACTTAATCGTCTCGGTGCAGGGCGGGCTCACCGACGGCCAGGTGGAGCAGCTGCGCGACGACGTGACCGGGTCGATCGAAGCGCGATCGCCCCGCGGCCTCATCGTCGACCTCTCCGGTGTCGAGATTCTCGATAGCTATCTCACCCGCGCCATCCGTGACATCGCGCTCACGGCCCGGCTGATGGGCGTCCGGACGGCGGTGTGCGGCTTGCGCCCCGCGGTCGCGATCGCGCTCGTGGAGATGGATCTCGAGATCCCTGGCGTGGTGACGGCGCTCAACCTGGAGCGCGCCGTCGAGATGCTCGCGCCGTCCGCAGAGGACGACATGATGCCGCCGGAGCTCACGAACGAGGTGTCGCATGAAGATCCCTCCTCGTGACGGACCGCCCTCCAGCGGCGGCGCCACGGGGCCGCCGTCGAGCCGGTCCAGCGGACCGGTGTCGACGCGCTTGCCGGGTACGTCGCAGTCGGCGCGCGGCCCCGTGCCGTCGTCTCCGCAGATCGTCGGCCGCTCGATCACCGATCAGATCGAGACGGTGCTGGCGCAGTTCCTCTCGCCTGCGGTGAGGAAGAGCGTCATCGACTGCGGGATCCGGCAGGCGAAGGTCGATCCGCTGGTCGCGCGCGAGGGTGATCTCCGGCGCCTCCTCGTCGAGGTCAAGCGCGGGGTGAAGCTGTTCGTCCGCGACCAGGCGCAGCTCGATCGGTGCATCTCCGAGCTCGGTGAGCTCGACCACGCTGCCCCCGCGCCGCGCGAGATCACCATCGATGTGCGCAACGAGGAGGACGTGCTGCGCGCGCGGTCAGCCGGCCGCGAGCTCTGCATCGAGCACCTCGTCAGCGACGTCCTGCAGACGAAGATCGTCACGGCGATCTCCGAGCTCGGGCGCAACATCGTCAGGTACGCGGGCAGCGGGCAGGTCGTCGTCCGCTCGCTCACCTCGCCGATGCGCGCGATCGAGATCGTCGCGCAGGACAACGGGCCTGGGATCACGAACCTGCCGGAGATCCTGAGCGGCAAGTACCGCTCGCGTCACGGTATGGGCGCGGGCCTCCGCGGCACGAAGGCGCTCATGGATGCGTTCGACGTCAAGACGGCGCCCGGCGCGGGGACGACCGTGACGGTCAGGAAGTACCTCGGATGACGGTCGCCATCGGGACCGCGTGCTGCGTCGCCGCCGGCGAGGAGATCGCCGGCGACGAGGTGGTGGTGGTCCGACATTCGCCGTGGGTGCTGATCGGCCTCGCCGACGGGCTCGGTCACGGTCCCCACGCCGCGCAAGCGGCTTCCGCGTTCTGCCGCTACGTGGAGGACCACGCGTCGATGCCGATCGAGGATCTCTTGACCGGCGCAGGGGAGCAGCTCGCGTCGACGCGCGGGGCCGCGGCTGCGCTCCTGCGCATCGACGAGAGCGTGGGCGAGCTCGAGTTCTCGGGCGTCGGCAACATCGCGATGAAGGCGATCACGCGGACGGCCATGCCGAGCTTCTGCTCGGCGGGGATCCTCGGGCGGCGCGTGCGGCGGCTCCGCAGCTTTCGCTTCCCCATATCGCCTGGCGATGTCGTCCTGCTCCACTCCGACGGGATCTCCAGCGGCTTCGATCTCGGCGCGTTCCGCGACTTCGATCCCGAGGAGATGGCGCGCCGGATCGTCGACGCCCACAAGAAGTCGTTCGATGACGCCACGTGCGTCGTCGCCGTGGTCCGCGACAGGGGCGCGGCGTGACGCAGCGGTCCCCGCCCGCGTTCAGCATCCCCGTCACGCGCGAGGAGGATCGCTTCGCCTGCGCGGCCGAGGGCGCGCACATCGCGCGCTGGGCAGGGCTCTCGGAGCGCGCCCAGCACGAGCTCGCGATCGCGATCGCCGAGCTCGTGTCGAACGCGGTGCGCCACGGCGGCGGCGGGAGCATCTGCATCCGCGCGATCCGCGACGACACGCAGGCGGGCGGCGGTCGGTGGGGCGTCGAGGTGATCGTGCGCGACTCCGGCCCAGGCCTGGACCCGAAGCTGGCGCTGCTCGAGGACGTCGGGCCGAAGAGCGATCGTGGCCCGTCCTCGTCGAACTCTGCGCGGCTGACGCCGAGGATGCCCGGTCAGGGGCTCGGCGTCGGGCTCGGCGCCGTGCATCGGCTGATGAGCTCCGTCATCATCCGTTCGTCACCCGGCATCAGCACCGAGGTCATCGCCGTCAAGTGGAAGTAAGCGCCGCCCCGCGCGCCCACGCGGCGCGGCGGTCGTGGTGCGGAGCGCCTCGCCCGATCAGTTGAGCTCTTTCTCGGTCCGCTCGTTCTGCTCGGCTTCGAGGAACGTCGCGGTGATCTCGCGCTCGAGCGCCAGGTTGATCTCGCGCTCCAGCGCCTCGACGCTGCCCGCGAGGCGGGCGACGTTGAGGGCGTAGACGAAGACCCGCGCGCACGGGTGGACCTCGGCGCTGCCGCGGAGGCCCCGCTCGCGCTCGTCGGCGTTGAGGCCGTCCAGGAGGACCAGCGCGCGGGGATCGACGCCTTCGGCCACGAGCTCCATCCCGGGCACGTCGGAGATGTAGAGCTCCGCGCCCTCGACGTAGCGCCGGAGCACGGGGTTGAGCGCGGCGACCGTCTTCTGGGCCAGCGTCACGAAGCCGTCGCGGCTCGGCGCCCAGGGGGGCATGCCGAGCTCGACGTCGAGCTCGCGGGAGCGCAGGAAGGCCTGCGTCGCGCCGCGGACATCGCCCCGCTCGTCGCGGATGAGGCCGAGGTAGTAGTGGGCCTCGGCGTGCCGCGGGTCCTTCAGCGCTGCCTCCTCGATGAGGGCGGCGGCCTTGTCGGCCTGGCCGATCTCGTAGAACGCGCGGCCCACGAGGAAGGTGTGGTTCGGGTTGTCGTAGGGGCCCTCGGGGATCCTCGCCGCGACCTGGGCCGCCTCGTCGAGATCCCCCTTGCCGAGGAGCGCGTCGAACTTCAGGAGGAGCGCGTCGATGATCTCCTCGTCGACCTCGGCCAGATCGAGCGCCTGGTCGCACATCTCGATCGCCTGGTCGAAATCGCCGAGCGGGTGGATGTACACCTCGGCGGCGTTGAGCATCGCCTCCAGGTAGGTGTCATCGAGGGCGATCGCCTGGCGGTACGCCTCGATCGCCTCCTCGCCCTCGCCCTCGAGGGCCGCGACGAAGCCGAGCAGGTTGTGAGCCTCCGGCGAGTTCGGATCTAGCTCGAGCGCCCGCCGGGCCGACGCCTCTGCTCCGCGCGTGTCCCCGCGCTGGACGAGATCCCACCCGCGGTCGAGGTGCGCCGAGAACTGGTCCATGGCGGCTCCACAAGTGTGCGAAGGGGAGCCCCGAGTCAAGAGGGAGCCCTGTCAAAGCAACCATTCAAGCTGTTCCGAGCACGGCTCGCCCGGATTTCCAGCAACTGGCGGGGGCAGGACGGCAGGCGGTCAGGCCCGCCAGGCCGGTCCAGGCGAGGCGCGGCTCCGGCGCGCGCTCGTACCACGCGTCGCGGCGAGCCCGCTCCGGCCGCTCCCTCTCGGCCCGCTCCATGGGGAGCGCACGGTGTTGTTGCGTCCTCGTCGCGCGGCGGCGCGCGCCGCGCGGCCCGCTCACTCGTGGATGGACACGAGCGTGCCGCGGTTCTCCGGCGTGGCCCAGACCCCGTGCCAGCCGCGCGGGAGCCTTGGCTCGCTCCAGAAGAAGACCTTCTTCGCGTCGAGCGGCGAGAGGTTCACGCAGCCGTGGCTCATCTCCCGGCCGAAGTTTCCGTGCCAGAAGGCGCCGTGGAGGGCGTACGAGCCGTCGTAGTACGCGACGAACGGCACGTCCTCGATGCTGTACGGCAGATCGCCCGCGACCGTGCCGTCGCCGTCCATCGTGGTCGCGATGTGCTTCTCGCGGATGCGGAACACCCCGGTGGGCGTGGCGTGGTTCTTCTTCTTGTCCTTCGAGCGCCTCCCCGGCGAGACGAGCGCCGCGAAGACGGGCCTGTCGCCCTCGATCGCGACCAGCGTCTTGCGCGACAGGTTGACGTCGATCCACTTCTCGCCCGGCGCGAGATCCGGCGGCGGGGCGCCGACATCGGTGTACGTCCCGTCGGCGCCCTTCATCCACCAGCCTTCGGTGGTCTTCCGGTACACCGTCGACCTGTGGGTGTGGCTCTCGCCCGTGAGGCCGAACGCCGCGAAGCGCTCGAGCGAGCCGGCCACGGAGACGGACTTCTTCTCGGCGTCGAACTGGTACTTGCTCGCCGACTTCGCGAGGATGAAGCCGACCGACTTCGCGCCCTCGGGGAAGTCGATGCCCTGCGAGGCCGGCGGCTTGATGATGTACATGCGGTCGCTCGGCGCGACGAGGCCCGCGGTCGTCTTGTACCAGCTGCGGCCGTTCCAGCCGAAGGTCTTGTCGACCGCGACGAAGAAGCCCTTGACCATCCGCTTCGCGACCGTCGAGTCGGCGTCCTTGTCGAGATCGGCGAGCGTGACGTTGAGCGGCCTGCCCTTCTCGTCGACGTTCTCCCACCAGGGCTTCTCGGGCTCCTCCTCGACCGGCGCCGGCGCGATGCCGAGCGACGCGGCCGCGGCGACGGCCGCCGCCTTGTCCTCGACTGCAGCCGGATCCGCGGCGACGGCGGCCACCGGCGCGGTGCTCGCGGCGGCCTCGGCGCTCGCCGCGGCGCGAGCGGCGGCCGCCACGGCGACCTCCTTCTCGGTCTCCTCGTACAGCGCCTCGGCGCGCCGCTTCTCGTCTTCCTTCCGCTTGCGCTTCGAGGACTCGAGGTACGGCTCGTAGCGCGTCATCTCGTCCTTCGAGGGGACGGAGCGGTAGAGCGGCGTGCCGTGGGTCGTGTTGAAGGCGTACTTGTACGGGAGGACCTCGTCGAGGTTCGGCGGCGTGATGCCGAGGCGGACCTGCGGGTTCGACAGGTCCGTCGTGGCCGACCTCCCGCAGACGTAGCCGCCGTCGAGGAGGCGGTACCAGCCCTTGGCGCAGCTCCCGCCCTTGATCGGCTTCGGATCGACCGGCACCTTGCCGCCGAGCCGGATGTAACCGAGCCGCTGCTTGGAGAACTCCATCGTCGGATAGACCGACGCCTGCGGCATGATCGAGCCGAGCAGCGGCCCCGTGTACGGCTTGTCGGGCGCGGGCGGCTCCGGGGCCTCCGTGGGCGCGGCGGTCGGGGCCTCCCCGGGCGCCTCGGCGGACGCGGCGGCGCGCGCCGAGGACACGGGCGCGGGGCGGGGGAGGGACGACGTCCGCTCGGGCAACGAGCCGCCCTCGGTGGAGGGGCCGGGGGGGGCCTCGCCCTGGCAGCCGCTCGCCCACGCCGCGGTGCCGGCGAAGGCCGCCGCGGCGATGAACCCGAGCGCGCTGGACACGAGCGAGGTGCGCGCGACGCCGCCGCCGCCGGCGCGTTCGGCTCCCGGCGCCGGTTGCGGGTTCCGCAGGTCGTCGGTGCGGACATTGCCGCTGCCGTGCGATCGTGCGGGGTCCTTCTGCCCGCGGGGGCGGGGGGCCTGAGAGCGGTTCATCGCATCCACAGCGTTGGGCGAGGACCGGCCTTCCCGATCCTCGCGGTCTGATGATCGACCCGTAGGGTCGGGTCGGCTCGGCGGTCTTAGTACCTGGTCACTCACGTGTCGATCCACTTCTCTGCGGAGCGCGCGCCCCTCGAGCCGACGACGGCGGACGGGGGGGCAGGCGGCATCGCATGACCATCGCTTGAGCGAACGACGTGCCACGAAGCCGCGACGCGCGGCGCGGGCGCGCTCCGGGGCATGGATGCCGTTCGGACGGCTGCTGCTAGGGTACCGCCGTGGCGGAACGGACCCCGGGGCGTGGCTTGAACAACACGACGGAGGCCCAGCGCGTGGGCCGTGGCACCGCGGTCGTCCCGCTCGTCCGCGCCGCCTCCAGGCGGGCGCTCGTCACCGCGGCCGTCGTCGCGGCGCTCCTGCACCTGCCCCTGCTCCCGACCCCGCTGTTCGCGTGGCTCGACGCGATGTTCGCGCTCCGGGGCGAGCTGGCCGACTACGACGCCGGCGAGACGATCGTGCCGATCGATCTCGATCTCCTCGCGGACGACCCCAGCGCGGTCGCGGCGGCGCCCTCCGCGAGCGGCGGCGAGGGGGCGCCTTCCGGGGCGGGCGCCGCAGCGCCGGCGACGCCGTCGCCCGCGACGCCGCCCGCCGCGTCGGCGAGCGCCTCTCCGGAGGCGCCGGACGCGGGCGCGCGCGGTACACCCGCGCCGCGCCGGAAGCCGCCGGGCGACGCAGGACCGGACGCGTCCGGCGACGGGGGGACGGAGAACGAGGGCGACCCCCCGAACCTGCGGACCCCGCTGAGCGCCGCGGGCGCGCCGGGCAAGCTCGCGTCGAAGGACCCGAACGTCCAGGTGCTCATCGCCGGCGACCGGCTCCGCAACCACGAGCTCGGCGCGTGGTTCGGCCGGATCCTGACGACCATCCCCGAGTGGCAGTCCTTCTTCAGCGACACCGCCGTCGACCCGATCCGGGACATCGACCACCTCCTCATCGCCGGGCCGCAGCTCCGCGACTCCAGCAAGGTCGTCGCCGTCATGGACTACCGGGCGCCCGAGGAGACCATGCGCGCGGCCGTCGACGTCATCGTGCAGCGGTCGAACGGCGCGTGGATCGAGGACGCCCCCGTCCCCGCCGCCCGGGCCACCGCGGACCGCAGCAAGCGCATCTTCGCGATGGTCCCGGACCGGCGGCTGCTCGTGGTCCTTCCCGCTGCTGAAGAAGATCAGCTATACAAGTTGAAGTCCATGAAAGGATTCAACAAATCTTCAACGGCGGGCATCGTCCTCTCGATGCTCACGCCCGCGAACGCGTTCCGCGGGGTCCAGGCGGTCCCGCGCAGCCTCGCCTGGATGCGCCTCACCGTCACGCCGACCAAGGACGGGGGCGCGGACCTCGCCCTCACGGCGGGCGATGAATCCGCTGAAGATGCGCTGGTTCACGCGCAGGAGCTCACGAAGACCTTGAACGCGATCCGGACCATCGACCTGGGGATCACGAGGATCGATGTGGTGGATGAGATCGCCTTCAACACCGACGGGAAGGTCATCTGGTCGAAGCTCCACGTCACGAACCGGCAGCTCAAGCTGATCATGGGCTTCGTGGAGAAGGCGCTCCTGGAGCAGGGCGGCGCGCGGAAGCCGTAGCGCGCGGGGCGAGAGCGCCGGCGCCGGGGCGAAGGCGGCCGCGGCGGGGCCGCGGGGGCCATGCCGGGGCGGAGCGCGGCCGCGCCGGGGCCACGGGGCCGTGCCGGGGCGGAGCGCGGCCCGGGCCGCGCGGAACACTAGCCAAAGCGGCGGCGTTCAGTTAATCCGACCAGCCCGCGCCGATGACGCCCGAACACTCTCCGTACGCCGTGCTCGATGAGCTTGCCGGACACCCCCGCGGCGACGACCTCGCGCGGGTCGTCCACACCGCGGCCTTTGCCGCAGCGGACGAGCGGCGGACGACCCTGGAAGGCGGCCTCGCGGAGCTCGTCGACCGGGCGGGCCTGTCGGTCGCCGACGCGGAGACCCGGTTCGGCAACGTGGTCCGGGCGCTCGAGCGCGGCACGAGCGAGGGCGCGGGGAG
Organism: Sorangium sp. So ce281; assembly: GCF_051527395.1. Classification (NCBI taxonomy): domain Bacteria; kingdom Pseudomonadati; phylum Myxococcota; order Polyangiales; family Polyangiaceae; genus Sorangium; species Sorangium sp. So ce281. The sequence goes on along the minus strand of NZ_CP150322.1, from coordinate 4,781,807 downwards.
CGCGACCCGTGTGCTCCTGGCCACGCTGCTCGCGCGCGGGGTCGCGCTCTCGCCGCCCGACGGGCCGGAGGCGGAGGGCCGCGTCGCCGAGGCGCTCGTCTGGCTGGCGACGTACACCTCCGTCGACGCGCTCACCGCGCTGGACGCCGCGCTGGGCGAGCGCGCCGCGGGCCTCTGGCGGTCGATCGCCGCGCTGGTCCGGCGCGCCGACCAGGGCGCGCTGCCGCAGCTCGGCCGGGCGGGCGCGATCATCGCCGCGGCGGCGCTGCGGGGGAGCGCCTCGCCCGACGCGCGCGCCGAGGCCGCGGCGCTGGTGGACGACGTGCGCGATCCGATCGTGCGCTCGCTGCTGCGCGACGCGCTCTCCCCCGGCAGGCGACCGAGCCGCGCGCCGGGCGCCAGCGGGGCCGCGGAGGGGGGCGCCGGGGCCACCGGGGACGAGAGGTGGGCGCCGGAGCGCGACGGCGGGGCGACGGCGCGGCTCGCGGGCGAGCTGTCTCCGCCGCCGCGCGGGCCGGTGGCGCTCGTGCTGCTGGCGGCGACGGGGATCCTGCTCGTGATGCACGTCCTCCGGCTCGTCGGGCGGTTCCTTCTGCGGTACCGCCGGCCCGCCGCGCTCGAGGTCGGCCCGAAGGGCGTGACCGTCCGGAGCCGGACCGAGCTGTTCGGCCGGACGCTGAAGGAGCGGGAGACGTACATCCCGGTCGAGGCGCTCCTCCGGGCGACGCGCGAGGTGCGCTACCCGCGGCTCGCCCTCTACGCGGGGCTCGTCGCGCTGGGGCTGGGGACGTACCTGGGCGTGTCGCTGCTCGTCGACGGCGCGCGCGCGGGCTCCCCGGAGCTGCTCGGCATGGGCGCGCTCGTCTTCGCCTTCGGCGCGGCGCTCGACTTCGGGCTGTCGCACATGGAGACGGCGACGCGCGGCCGCTGCCGCGTGGTGCTCGTCCCACGGAAGGGCGCGGGGGTCGCGCTCGCGGGGATCGAGCGCGACGCTGCAGACCTCGCGCTGGGCAAGCTGCCGCGCGCCTGAAACTTGGCCGGATCGCGCCGCCTTCGCTAGGCCGATCGGGCGAGGTGATGGCGATGCGCTCGAAGACCGAAGCGATGGCGGGGCTCAGGCGGATGCTGCACGACATGCTGACCGCGCGGGAGGGCGGGGAGAGCGCTCCCCGCCTGGCGCGGGTGAAGGGCTGCGTCGACGGCGCGATGCGCGCGCTGCTCGACAGCGGGCAGGCGACACGGCAAGAGCTCCTCGATCTCGTGGCCGCGGAGCGCGCGCGCGTGAGCGGCCCGGCGACGGCGGAGATCCGCGCGGTGTCGCTGAGCGCCTGACGGCGCGGCGGCGCCGATCACGGCTGCGGGCAGCCCTGGTTCGTGGCGAAATCCCAGCAGGCGCCGCTCACCCCGGCCGCGCCGTCGCTTCCGGGGGAGCCACCGAGGCCGGCGGAACCGCCGTTGCCAGCCGTGCCTCCAGTGAACGGCACCTCGGCGGCCGCGGGGCTCGGCGTGAGCTTGTAGGCGATGCCCACCGCGTGGCCGCCTCGGCCGCCGCCGCCAGGGCCGCCATCGCCGCCCGCACCGCCCTTGCCACCCATGCAACCCGCGAGCGAGCCGGAGCCGGAGACGCGACTCCCCCCCTTGCCCCCCATGCCGCCCTCGCCGCCGGGGCTTCCACCTCCGCCCTCACCTCCATGGCCCGCCTTGCCGACGGCGATGGTCACATCGGTCAGCGCCAGCTTGGTCCCCAGGCTGAGGATCCCGATGCTCGACCCGCCGGCCTTGCCGCCGCCGCCTCCCGTTCCACCGCAGCCGCCGGCCCCGCCGCCGCCGCCGCTGGCGCCCGCGCCGTCGATGTAGCTACCCCCGCCGGACATGCAGAAACGCCCTGCTTTCGCGCCGCCGCCGCCGCCTCCGCCTTGACCGCGCGTCCCGCCGACGCCTGTGCCGCCGTCACCTCCGGTGATGCCGGCCAGCATCAGCGTGGTGCCGTTGCCAGCCGTGCCAGCGCCGCCAGAGGCGCCCCTCGCGCCGCTCGAGCCGTCCCTGCACTCCACCGTCTCTCCCGTCTCTCCCATCTGCCCGTGTCCGATGCCGCCGATGCCGGATGCGGGCGGGGAGGCCGCACCAGGCGCGCCGTCGCTGCCGGTCTGCCCGCGCCCTTCATCCACAGCGGGCTGTCCACCCAGGCCGCCGGCGCCGCCGCTCGTCTCGCCATCCGCGCATGTCGTTACGCCGGGCTGGCCGCTGTAGACCGCCACGAGGCACGCGCTCGAGACGTCCTCCAGCGCGTCCGCGCCATCCTGCACGACCTCCGGCGTCTCGCCGCTCGCGCCGTTCACCCCGTTCCCTGCGATCACGTCGACCTGCTCGAGCTGCGCGTCGATGTCCGCGACCGCCACGCCGATCGACGAGCCGCCCGGAGCCGTCGCGTTGGCCGCGCTGATCGTGAAGCTCCGCACCCGTGTCCCGCCGGCGTCCTCCGTCAGCGTGAGCGCCACCTTGTTCCCGGGCCCCTCGATGGCGCTCCGCGCCGCCGGGCTCCACGTCCAGCCCGCGTCGCAGTCGAAGCCGCCGATCACCTCGACGGCCGCCCGGACCGTGACGCTCTCCTCGAACACGCCGCTCGAGCACGCCAGCACCCGCTTGCCGTTCGCGTTCGCGAGCGCCTCCGAGAGCGACGCGTACGGCCTGGTCTTCGTCCCGTCTCCTCCGGACGCCGCGCCCGCGCTCGCGAACACCGCGCACCGGTCCACCACCGTGCTCGCATCCTGGGTCGGGTCCGGTTCGCACGTGGGGCCAGGGCCTTCGCCGCCGCCCGTCGTTTCGGGGGGGGGGCAGTACCTGGAGTCTTTCTTGCAATCCTCGGCGTAGGACAGCGGCCAGCACCCGGCGAGGTGCAGCGCCGCGATGGCCGACGCGGCGGGGAGCAGCCACAGAGAGAGCGGGACGCCGATGCGCCGCCGCGCGGGCGCGCCGGCCTGGTCCTGCGCGCCATCGGATGGCGCAGGGGATGCGTTGCTCACCGCGTTGCTGCTCGTTCGTTCCGTCGCTCTCATCGTCCCAAGCCTTTCCTGTGACGCTTCGCTCTGCCTGCAGATCATCGCAGAAGACGCTCCCGCGCCCTGGCCGCGTCGACCCAGGAGCATACCCAGTCGGCGGATCGCCTGCTCAACGGCGAACCGTCGGCCGAGTGCTCCTGGGGGACGCCGCACGCGGCGATCCCGTCGTCTCACGGCCCGGGCGCTCGCGCTCCGGCGCGCGCTTCAGGGGGTGACGAGCGCCACGTCTCCCTTGGTGGCCTGTCCGCCGACGCGCCACCAGTTCGCGATGAGCAGCCGCCCGTCCACCTCCACGATGCGCGAGAAGGCGCCCGCGAACCCCTCCTGCTCGATCTCCTGGATGAGCCAGCTGTGGCCGTCGCCGCTCTTCGTCCCGATCGCGAGCCGCAGGGTCCCGCTCGTCGCGTCCTGGTAGCTGATGCGCACCTCCCCGGCCGCCGTCACGAACACGTTCGCGTCGTCGCCGATGAGGTGCTGCCCGTCCTCGAAGGGGACGCCCTCGATCCCGAGCCCGTCGTCCGCCACCTCGGAGGGCTCGACCTCCGTACCTCCCTTCACCCGCGCGTACCGCAGCCCCTCCGAGCGGCCGTCCGCGTAGGCGAGGTGCCAGTCGCCGGCGCGATCGATGAACAGCGACGTCCCCATGCCCACGTCGCCCGTGTCCGCCCCGTCCGGCGCCGCGCCGTCCACGATGCGGGTCTCCCACGCGCCCGTCGACCTCGACGCGATCACCACGTCGCCGTGGATGCGATCGTAGAACGCCAGGCCGAACCCGCCCGCATTGTCGGGCGCCATCGCGATGTAGTCGCCGATCGCCTCGGGGTACGTCTCGAGCCGGTTGCCATCGGAGGTCGCGGCGCACGCCGGCGAGCCGCCGTCGTCGATGCACGCCTGCCCGGAGGCGCACCCCGGCTCGCAGTCGCCGGCCGCGAGCGGCGTCGCGCAGCGCCCCGTGCTCCGGATGCATTTCGCCCCGGCGCCGCAGAGGAACGCGCGGCACGGCGTCGCTTCGTCCTTCGCCACGTCCTCGAACCGCCACGCGCCCTCCCCGGGCGTGGCGCTCTCGCCGGTCGCGATCCGGACGCTCGACGTGACCGCGCCGCCCTCGCCCGGCTCCATCGCGAGGTAGGCGATGACGGGCAACCCCTTCACGAAGAGCAGCTTCGCGTAACGGCCGATGTCGCTGCTCGGCGCCTGCTGCACGAAGCTCACCGCCCACGTGTCGCCCTGCCGCTGCGCGAACTTGAGCGCGCGGTTCGTGCGGTCGTGGTAGGCCACCGCCGGCTCGCCGTCCGGCCCCACCGCGATCGACGTCCAGAGGCCGACGTCGTCGCCGGGGTCGGTCTGGCCCCCGCGGAACCCGCTCACGTCGAACCGGGCCGGGTCGACCGCGGGCTCCGCGGGCACCCCGTCGATCGCCTCCCACGCGACCGCCTCGCCGTCCCACGTGCCGACCACGAGGTCGCCCCACGCGAACGCGTTGCGCCAGTCGGCCTCGGCGTAGCCGGCGACCCAGACCGTGCGCTTGTCGGCGGCGACCGCGACCGAGGTGTACGCGCCGATGAGGCCGTGCTCCAGCGTCATGCAGTCGGGCGCGACGCACCCCGGCTCCACCTCCTCCGGCTCCTCGCTGCACGAGCATCCGGCGTGCGAGCCGAGGAGCGCCATGACGGCGACCCCGGCCAGCGCGCCCTTCACGCCCCGCGCGCCGCGCTGCGCGGGGCGCCGAGGCGACGCGCCCCGGTGGCCGCGCCGCGCGAGCCGCAAGGCCGCCGCCGCGACGGCGAGGCCGAGCCAGCGGACGCCCGACGGCGTCTCGCCGGCGCCGCCAGCCATGACGCAGCCGCAGCCCGCCGACGGGTCGACGGGGACCCGGCCGCGGAGGATCGCCTGCCGCGCCGTGCCGAGGTTCCCCTCCTCGTCCACGGCCTCGACCTCGATGTCGATGGCGTCACCGACGTCCACCGACGTCGTCTCCGCCGCCGTCGACCACGGGGACCACGCGCCGTCGTCGAGCCGCACGCGCACCTTCGCGCGCGCGGCGTCCGAGACCCGATCGCGCACCTCGAGCGGCGCCCGGCCGTCCACCGCGGCGCCGACGGAGATGACCGGCGGATCGACGTCGACCACCATCTCGACGGTCGCCGGCGTGGGATCGAGCGACAGGGGAGCGCCCGCGATCCGCGATCGCACCGAGATCACGTGACGCCCCGGGAGCCGCAGCCAGTCGTCGCGCAGGTCGACGATGCGCTCGCGCGTGAACGGGCGCCACACGCCGCTGTCGATGCGGTACGAGTACTCGACGGCCCGCGTGCCGTCGTCGAGCGGCGAGCTCATGACGAGCCGCGCCGTCGGCCCGTTGTCGCGGGTCATCGTGGGCAGGCGGAGCCCCTCGGCGCGCACCTCCTTGCGGCTCAGCTCGGCCTGCGTGTCGCTGCTCGGCGAGCGCTGCTGCGCCGTCATTCCGAAGGCCGCGAAGATGCCGAGGTAGTTGTCCTGCCCCTTCGTGAGCTTCCGCAGGCCGGGGGAGCCCGCGCCCTCGGCCGACTCCGGGATCACCAGCGAGAGCCCGAGCGCCGAGAGCGCCCCGTCGAGATCGATCGCCGGGATGCCGCCGCCGATCAGCTGCCCGAGCTGGCCGCTGAGGAGGCCGCCCAGCGCCTCCGCGATGTTCTCGGGGTTCTCCCGGAGCAGCCCGTGGTTCGTCACCTTGCCGTTCTCGACCCTGAGCGCCTCGATCACCGGCGTGAGCCCCTCGGGGGTGACCGAGAGGTTCATGGGCACATCCACGTCGAACGTCGCCGTCATGAACCGGATGAACCTGTCGAGCGACCAGACGTAGAAATCGAAGCTCGCCCGGTCCAGCTGGATGCGGATCAGCGGGTCGTCGCTTCCGTTCGTGCCATTGCCAAAGGTGAGCCGAGGGGGCGCCTGCGGACGGATGACGACCGCGACCTGCTGTGACTCGCGCTGGAGCGCGAGATCCTTTGCGGAGGGGGCCAGCAGCCCCAGCGTGCCCGAGTTGAGGAGAGGTACCGTCTCCGTGGAGATCCCGAGACAGAGCAGCCCGCTGTTGTAGAGACCGTTCATGGCGTAATTCGCGAAGCGCTCGGAGATCGCGAGACCGACGTGGGGGCCGGGAAGGTCCGCTGGCCAGTCGGAGACGGTGTTGGCGACGAGCTCATCGGGAATCGGGATGCCCGCCGGGAGCGCCATGTTCGACAGCGGCACACATTTCGATGTCGGCACCGGCTCGGCGCCGCCGTAGAGGCCAAGGGTGAGCCCGTTGCCGACCGGGTTGAGGTCGCCCCACGCGAGATCGGAGCCGTCGTCCCGTTCGCTCGTGCCGCCGCCGGCGAGCAGGAGGTCGAACCCGCCCTGCGTGCCGGGGGAGATGCTCGCGAGCAACCGGCCGAGATCGATGTGGCCCTCGACGCCGAGCAGGATCGAGGCGCACTCGTCGTTCGCGTGCGTGCCGTAGCGGCAGACGCCGCCGATGTCGTTCGTGCCGTCGGGGCAGGCCGGGTCCTGCGACGGATCCGCCTTCAGACAGAGCTGCTGGTCGAGCTGGGCCTTCAGCGTGTCAGCGAGCGAGCCGGTCAGGAGGGGGAGGACGATGGGGCGCAGGAAATCGAGGATGTCGCCGGCGATGGAGCCGCCGCAGTTGAGCCGCAACCTCGACTCGAGCTGATCCTTGCCGATGTCGAGCCGGACGATCTTGACGCGCGAGTAGCCCTGCCGCGAGTGCTGCGGATTGACGTCGATCTCGACGGAGAGCTCGACGTCGAGGTTGATGTTCGTGAAGGTCTGGTCGTCGGGCGGGCACGCGTCGTTGCCGTTGAGGGTCGCGATGACCGTGCTGTCCGTGACGAGCAGGTTGACCAGGATCGGGAGGTTCTGCAGGCGCACGGGCAGAGGTCCCCGGATGCGCAGGTTATGCGGCGTCCTCGGCTCGATCTGAAGCGCCGCACTCCCCACGTCGATCTCCGCCGTGCACATGGGCGGGCTGGCGTTCGGGTCGGCGCCGCCGGGACATACCGTGTAGCCGGTCCCGGAAGACCTGGGGATGGAGAACGTGATCACGCCGCCGTCCCCACCCCCGAGCAGCGCGCGCCCTAGGACACCCAGGTTCTGCTCGAGGAACTCGACGCCCGACTGCGTGAGCCGCGCCGCGCCGGCGTTCTCGATGCGATCCGCGGGCTTGAAGCCGGCGGGGAGGGGGGTCATTCCACAGCCGGCGCACCCGCCGCCCGAAGCGGCGCATCCGGCGATGATGAGGAGAGCAAGGATGGCGGAGAAATGCTTGATGAGGCGGGGCATAAGGAACCCTCCAGGGGAGCACGACCCGCAGCGCCACGCCCGCGGGGCGCGGGCTTCAGGACGCCGCGACAGATCGTACGCTCCCCGGAGAGCCCCCCGCAAGCGCTACTGCGGACAGAGACCGGTAATCTTGACCGCGCTGGCGGCATACTCGCCGCCAAGCGCATAGGCGTCGGCGCAGTCGTCCGTCGCGGCCGAGTTCGTCGCGCTGCACCAGTCACCCTTCAGCACGATCTTGGCGCTCTCGTCGCGCTTGCACGTATTGGGGATCTCACCGGTGCCGTACTCTCCGATATCGCCCGAGAGCACGACGCAAAGGCTCTGATCGAGCCCGGGGATGATCACCCGATCGACCTCTTCCAGCGTGATGAACGCGGTGAGCTTGCCCCCGTTGATGAACGCAGGGGGATCGCCTTCCGGGCCGGGGAGGCAGGCCTCCATCGGATCGAGCCCCTCGCGGTTGTACCGTCCGATGCAGTTGTTGTCCGCCGACACCTTCGCGTCGGTGAGCTGCACCTGGTGCATCGGCAGGACGATCGGCTCGGCGGCCGCGTCTCCCGCGCCCGTGTCCAGGAAGATCGGGACGTTCAGGATGTCGGCCGCGCCGCTCCATGCGCCGTCGGTCAGCGGGGCGTCGAGCTCCATCGGCGCGATCTCGAACTCGCCTGCAGACGTGTTGGCGAAGCAGTAGCCCGCGCGCGGGTCGCTCGTGGGCATCGCGCCGCCGGTGCGCAGCTTGCCGGTCGCCGTGTCGAACTCGAGCAACCAGGAAAAGGTCCCGGTGCCATTCAAGTTGCACACGGGCAGATTCATCGTCAGGCCCTCGGCGACGAGGCGGGCGATAAAGCCGACCGCGAGCACGTCGGGCTTCGTGATCGTCAGCTGCGCCATCCGCAGGCCGAACTTGGTCGCGCCCTGATTGTCGTGGACGGCAATGCAGTCGGAAGCGACAGCCGTGCAGACCGGGTTCGTCGGCGAACAGTCGCCAGGAGCCCCGCCGCCGGTCCCCCCTGCCGAGCTCGAGCTCGTCTCGCCGGCGTCGTCGCCCCCGCACCCCGCCCCCGCCGCCGCGCCCATCAGCGCGGACATACCTAGTACGCAAATGGCCTTCAAAAACCGCATCTCTTGCCTCCTCTGTTGTTGCAAGGTGCGGAGTATAGGCGGCGGAAATGCGATGACCACGCGGTCGAGGTGACGCCGCACCGCGTCGCTATCGCCACATTCACGTCACGCTCCGATGAGCGCGACGCCCTGCAGAGCCCGGCGTGACGCCTAGCGGCGCTCGTAGCGGTCGCCGAGCCGGGCGCCGACGGGGAGCGCGCGCAGCAGGCGAATCATGGTCCACACCGTGCCAGCCAGCTTGCGCAGCTTCGAGGTGCCGACGCGCTCGTTGTACTCGATGGGCATCTCCACCACGCGATAGCCGCACTTCGCAGGGAAGAGCAGCGTGTCGATGGGCAACGCGTCGCCCTCACCGTCGAAATCGAACGCGCGAATCACCGAGCAGCGGTAGGCGCGCATTCCGCTGTGGACGTCAGTTGTCGGGATGCCATGCATCGCATGTGTCATGGCGGCAAAGGCGCGGTTGGCGATGTAGTTCGGGACCGGCATGGCCGCCGGCCTCGTGCGGGTGCGCGCGCAGTTCACCACGTCGGCGCCCTCCTCCTCGATGAGGCGCCTGAGCACGGGGATGTTCTCGGCCGGATAGGTGAAGTCGCAATCGAGGTAGATGAGCAGATCGCTCCGGGCGGCGGCGCTGTACATGAGGAGCTCCATGGCCGGCCCGTGGCCGCGGGGCGGCACCTGCCGGAGCACGCGCGCCCCGAGGCCGGCCGCGATCTCGGGGGTCCTGTCCCGCGTGGAGCTGTCGACGCAGAGGATCTCCGCGTCGGGCGCCGCCTTCCTGATCTCGCCGATCATGGCGCCGACGCTCTCCTCTTCATCCATGGTCAGCATGCCGACGGTGAGCCGCATCCGGCGCGGGCGCGGCGGCTTCCTGGCGACGATCACGTGCTGGAACGCGAGGAGGCCGGGCGCGCGGTCGGCGACCACGTCCTCCAGCGGGCGGACGAGCGCGTGATACGCCTTGTAGGGGAGCGAGCTGGCGAGATCGCCGGGGTCGCCTCCCGCGCCGAGGCCGCGGAGGATGAGCCCCTTGGCGGCCCGGACGAGCATCGGGTTCTGCTCGACGCGGAGCACCTCGAGCCCGGCGCGCTCGATGAGCCGGACCGCCGACGCGCGGGTGAAGAAGCGGAGGTGCGTGTCGTCCAGGATGCCGCTCGGCTCGTAGTCGAACCGGCCGGCGAGGAGGCCGAGGCGCACCGGCCAGGCCGCGACGTTGGGGAGCGAGACGATGACGTGGCCGTCCTCCTCAAGGTGGGGCAGGAAGCGGCAGAGCACGGCGAGCGGGTCGGCGGTGTGCTCGAGGACGTCGGCGAACAGGAGCAGGTCGAAGCGCCGGTCGCCGAGCGCCTCGCGCACGGCGGCGTCGCTCGTGATGTCGGCGGCGAGGACCTCGTCGAGCGCCGCGCCGGCGCGCGCGAGCGAGCCGCGCGCGATGTCGATGCCGGTCACGCGCGCGCCCGTGCGCTTGACGGCGGCGCCGTTGAGCCCGATCCCGCAGCCGACGTCGAGCACCGTCCGCGGCCGGCCGGCGACGGCGACGAGGGCCCGGTTCACCTCTTCGACCGCGTACTTGCGCCCGGCGAAGGCGTCCGGCGCGGCGCGGCGCGGCGCGCGCCGACCGGGTGCGTCCCCCTGCTCGAGAGCGCGCGGCCCGCGGTCATCGCGGCCTTCCCTGTCTTCCCCGTCTCCTCGCGCGTGGCCGGGCTCGGCGTTCACGCGCGGCTACTTAGCACGCTTCTCCCAGGCGGCGTTGAATTCGCGGATCGTCTCCTCGGTCTTCGGGTTGTGGAGCATCTTCCGCAAGATCGCGGGAGGCACGGTCACGATGTGCGCGCCGGCGTCGAGCGCCTCGTTCACGTCCATGAGGTGGCGGATCGAGCCGACGATGATCTCGGCGCCCAGCCGCTCGCGCTCGAGCCTCGCGCGCGTGCGCTCGATGACCGGGGTCGCGGCGTAGCCCATGTCGCGGATGCGCCCGCTGAAGATCGAGACGTACGCGCCGCCGGCGAGCGCCGCGAGGTACGCCTGGTTGAAGCTCATCACGCACGTGACGTTGGTGCGCACGCCGCGCTTCGCGAGGGCGTGCGTCACCTTGAGGCCGACGTCGCTGAACGGCACCTTGACGCAGATCCGCTCGGGCGCCCACGCGTGATAGCCGCGTGCCTCATCGAGCATCGCCGCCTCGTCCTCGCTCGTCAGCTCGACCGACACGGGCCCCGCCGACGCCGCGAGCACCTCGCGGATGCGCCGCTCGAGATCGACGCAACCCGCGTCGCGCGCGAGGATGAGCGGGTTCGTGGTCACGCCGGCGAGCACGCCCCAGGAGAAGAGCTCCTTGATCTCGGCCGGGTTCGAGCTGTCGAGGAAGAACATGGAGCGCTCCTGCGGGCTCGCTCGAGCCCCGGCGCGGTCTAGGCCAGTTCGATGCAATAGAGAAGGGGATAGCGAAGGGGAAGAGCGAAGGGGAAGAGCGAAGGGGAAGAGCGAAGGGGACAGCGAAGAGCAGAAGGGGAGAAGAGAGGAGGGGAGAACGAGACACCGTCCACGCTGCGCGGCGCGCCGCGCCGCCCTGCGGTGACGTTCGCGGCGCGGCCTGTGTGAACGACGTTGCAAAGACGGAGAGTCCGCGCTTCAGTTCCGGTTGTCGGAGATGTCTCTCCGATGGAACGTTTCTCCACGGCCATGCGTCGATGAGCAGCGGACGATCGTCGAGGGAACCGGTGGCACCCAGCCCGCTGCTCGCGGCTTGCTCGCCGGCGGGGCTCTACGTCGCCGCGCCTGGCGGCCAGCTCGTCGATTGCAACGACGTGCTCGCCCGGCTGCTCGGCTATGGCTCGCGGGAGGAGGCGCTCGCGGCGGCCGATCTCCACCTCGGCGGGGGCGCGGCGGGCGCGGCACCGCCGCCGGCCGGCGTGGTCGAGGGCTTCCTCACCCGCCGCGATGGATCGGCGGTCCGGGTGATGAGGACCGAGACCGTCGCGGAAGCGCGCGGCGAGCGGCTCGTTGTCGGGGCCATCGTCGATCTCTCCTCCGCGCGCTGCACCGACGATCGCCGGCGCGAGCTCTCGGAAGGGCTCGGCCAGGCGCAGAAGATGGAAGCGGTGGGGCGGCTCGCGGGCGGGATCGCCCACGACTACAACAACCTGCTCGCGATCATCCTGAACTACACGAGCCTGGTGATAGAGGAGCTCGACGAGCAGAGCCCCGTGCAGAAGGATCTCGCCGAGATCAAGCGCGCCGCGCAGCGGGCCGCGTCGCTGACGCGGCAGCTGCTCACGGTGAGCCGGCGGGGGCTCGCGCAGCCGGTCGTGCTGGATCTGCGGGACGTCGTGCGCGGCATGGACGGCGCGCTCCGCGCCGCCGTCGGCGGCAGCATCGATCTGGCGATCGCGCTCGGCCCGTCGGCCTGCCGGGTGCTGGCGGACGCGGGGCAGCTCGAGCAGGTGGTGATGAACCTCGCGCTGAACGCGCGCGACGCGATGCAAGGCGGCGGCCGGCTGTCGATCGAGACGCGCGCGGTCCGCGTCGGCGCTGCGGGGAGCCTGCGCGACGCGCACCCGGCGGTCCCGCCCGGCCGGTACGCGCGCCTCGTCGTGAGCGACACCGGCTGCGGGATGTGCGACGACGTGCGGACGCGCGCCTTCGAGCCGTTCTTCACGACGAAGCCGAGGGGGAAGGGGACCGGCCTCGGGCTCGCCACCGTGTACGGGATCGTCAAGCAGTGGCACGGCCACATCGAGCTCGCCTCCCAGCCCGGGGAGGGCACGCGCGTCGAGATCTACCTGCCGCTCGCCGCGCGCGGGGCGTCCTCGCGGCGAGCGCGCGCGGGACATCCGCGCCGCGCCGCGCCGCGCCCGGGCGAGGGAGGGACGGTGCTCGTCACCGACGACGAGGACGCGGTGGTCACGCTCGCGAGCCGGATCCTGGGGCAGAACGGCTACACGACGCTGACGGCGCGCGGGCCGCGCGAGGCGCTGCGCGTCTGCGAGGCGCAGCGCGGGCGCGTCGACCTCCTGCTCACCGACGTGCTGATGCCCGAGATGTCCGGCGGCGAGCTCGCCGCGCGCCTCGTGAAGCTCAGGCCGGACATGAAGGTGCTCTTCATGTCCGGCTACACGGGCGACGCCCTCGACGGCCCGTTCGCCGTCCGCCCGGGCGCCGCGGTGCTGGGGAAGCCCTTCACGGCCGAGTCGCTGCTCCGCGCCGTCCGCAGGGCGCTCGAGGGGGCCGCGTAGGCGGGACGTGCCGGCCTTGTTGGCTACGGCGCTTCACCTCGCTTGATGCCGTACGCGCGGATCTTCTTGTGGAGGTTCGTGCGCTCGACGCCGAGCAGAACGGCCGCGCGCGAGATGTTCCAGTCGAGGCTGGCCAGCACCTCGACGATGTAGCGGCGCTCGGACCGATCGCGGAACTCGCGGAGCGTGAGGCGAGGGCGCCCCGGCTCGTGGCGGGCCGCGCCCGCGGGCGGCTCGGCCGCGCCGGGGGCGTGGGGCGCCGCCGCGCCGTCGCCGGCGGCCCCCTGCGCGTCGTCCTCGAACGGGTTCTCGTGCGGATCTTCCGGGAGATCGGCGATCGTGACGACATCGCCCGAGAGGATCGCGGCGCGCTCGATCACGTTCTTGAGCTCGCGGACGTTGCCCGGCCAGCTCCGGCGCTCGAGCGCGGCGTAGACCACCGGATCGATGGCCTTCTGCTTGAGGCCGTTCTCGTTGCAGAACGCCGCCATGAACGCGTCGGCGAGCGCGCGCAGGTCCTCCATGCGGTCGCGCAGCGCCGGGCTCTTGATGGGGAACACGGCGAGGCGGAAGAAGAGATCCTCGCGGAAGCGCAGCGCGGCGACCTCGCGCGAGAGGTCCTTGTTCGTCGCGGCGAGCACGCGGACGTCGACGTGCCGGCTGTGCTCGCTGCCGACGCGGCAGATCTCGCCCGACTGCAGCGCGCGCAGCACCTTGGCCTGGGCGGCGAGGTCCATGTCGCCGATCTCGTCGAGGAACAGCGTGCCGCCGTGGGCCTGCTCGAAGAAGCCCCGCTTCGGCCCGCTCGCCCCGGTGAACGCGCCGCGCTCGTGGCCGAAGAGCTCGCTCTCGATGAGCTCGCGCGGGATCGCGGCGCAGTTGACCCGGACGAAGGGGCCCCGCGCCCGCGGCGACAGCCGGTGGATGGCGCGGCTGACGAGCTCCTTGCCCGTGCCGCTCTCGCCCGTGATGAGCACGCTCGCCTTCGTGGGCGCGACGCGGTCGATCTCCTTGAACAGCCGCTGCATCGCCGCGCTCTGGCCGATCATCTCGTAGCGCGCCTGCACCTGCGCCTTGAGATCCTCGACCTCTCGAGCGAGCCGTGAGTTCTGCAGCGCGTTCTTCACGCCCACGAGGACGCGCTCGCGGTTCAGCGGCTTCTCGAAGAAGTCGCTGGCGCCGAGCTTGATGGCCTTCACCGCGTCGTTGACGGTCGCGTGGCCGCTGATCACGATCACCGGGAGCTCGCGGGTGGCGTCGTCCTGGCGCACGCGCTGGAGGAGGTCGAGGCCGTTCATGCCGGGCAGGAGCAGGTCGACCAGGGCGAGGTCGACGGGGCTGTCGCCGTGCGCGAGCAGCTCCAGCGCCGCCTCGGCGCTCGGGGCCTCCGCGACCTGGTAGCCCTCGCCCTGCAGCACCAGCGCGAGGGTGCGGCGGATGTTGCGCTCGTCGTCCACCACGAGCACGGTGGGCGCGGCGGCGCCTCCGGGCGGGGCGGTGGCCGCTGGGGCGGACGGCGGAGAGGAAGCGGGCATGGGTCGACCATACCCCAGCTCAGCCGTGCGCCACGATGCGGGGAGCGAAGGAGCACAGGCCCGGCCCCGCGGCGGAAGCCCTGGCGCGCCGGCGCCGGATTGGGTACGAGGCCTGCTCGATGAGACCCTCCGCCGCTGTCCTCGCCCTCGCCGGGTGCCTCGCTGCCCTCGGAGGGCTCGTGGGCTGCGATTTCGAGCTCAACGACGGCCGCGCCGCGACCCTCACGTACACCGAGGACGCGCGCGCCGCGTACAACGAGGCGCTGGCCGCCTTCCAGGCCAAGGACTGGGAGGACGCCCGCGCCCTCTTCGGCGAGGTGAAGCGGCTCTTCCCTTACAGCCGCTACGCCCGGCTCGCCGATCTCAGGATCGCGGACCTCGATTTCGAGCAGGGAAAGTACCCGGAGGCGATCTCGGAGTACCGCGCGTTCATCCAGGAGCACCGGACGGATCGGAACGTCGAGTACGCGAAGTACCGGATGGCGAAGGCGCTCTACCTGGACATCGACGACACGGTGTTCCTGCCGCCGGCCGAGGAGCGCGATCAGGCGACCACGCTCGAGGCCTACAAGGAGATCCGGACGTTCCTCCGGCAGTACCCGCGCAGCCGGTACCGCGAGGACGCGGCCTACATGCTCGAGGTCGTGACGGGGCGGCTCGTGCGCCACGAGCTCTACGTCGCGCGCTACTACCTCAAGGAAGACGCGTTCGACGCGGCCCTCGCCCGGATCGACTACGCGCTGCGGACCTTCCCGGGCTCCGGGCTCGACCCGGAGGCGCTCGTCCTCAAGGGCGAGACGCTCCTCAAGATGAAGAAGTCCGACGAGGCGCGCGCCGTGTTCGAGTCGGTCATCCGGGACTGGGGCGGCCCGTTCGCCGTGACCGCGCGCCGGTTCCTCGACGAGATGGGCGGGCCGCGCGGCACGCCTGCCAAGAAGGCGGCGTCGGGCCGCGCCCCCGCGGGGCCGCAGCTGTGACGCAGGCCGTCGGACGGCCGTCCTCCGGCGCGCGCTACGTGCTGGAGCAGGCCGACGCCGGAGATGCGCAAGGGGAGTTCGTGTACCGGGGCGTCGTGCGGCTCCCGGACGCGGACGTCCCGGTCGAGGTGCGGGTCGCCGAGGCGACCGGCGCGGCCTCGGCGACGGTGGACGCCGCGGCCGTCCCGCACGGCGGGCCGCATCCCGAGGAGCTCTCCAGGACGGCGGCGGCCCTCGTCCGGAGCGCGACCAAGTCAGCGGACGCCCATGCGCGGCGGCCGCCGCGGAAGATCGTTCGCTGGCGCGGCTAGGCGGAGGCGGCGGGGGCACGCGCCGCGGTCCGGGCGCCTGGCGCCTCGGGCGACTGGCGCGCCCAGGGCCGTCGTCTCCCGGCCGGGAGCCATGCTAAAAGCGTCCCACCATGTCCGAGAAAGTACCGATGACGCCCGAGGGACAAGCGCGGCTCCGCGAAGAGATGCGACGGCTGAAAGAGATCGACCTGCCGCAGGTCGTCAAGGACATCGGGACGGCCCGGGAGCACGGCGATCTCTCCGAGAACGCCGAGTACCACGCCGCCAAGGAGCGGCAGGGCATGATCGTCGCCCGCATCAGCTACCTCGAGCAGACGCTCTCGCGCGCCGAGGTGATCGATCCGTCGAAGCTGAGCGGCAGCAAGGTCCAGTTCGGCGCCAAGGTCAAGCTCGCGAACGTGGACACGGACGAGGAGCAGAGCTTCCAGATCGTCGGGCCCGAGGAGGCCGATCTCAAGGTCGGGCGCATCTCCATCGCCTCGCCGCTCGCGCGCGCGCTGCTCGGCCATGAGGTCGGCGAGGAGGTCCGCGTGAACATGCCCGCCGGGCCGCGCACGTACGAGATCCTCGAAGTCTCCTACGCATGACCGAGCGCAACGGGGCCGCTCCGATGCGCCCGCGGGGCCATGGGGGCGCCAGCCGGCCTCCCGGGGGGCCCGCGCCCTCCGGGCGGCCCCTCCCGGGGAGCCGGCCTGACACGACGGCTGCCGGGGAGGGGATCGCCGGCGTCGTGCCTGGGTCGGCCGGCCACCGGGCCCCGGCGGCGCCGCGCCCGCAGGCCGGGCCGGCGCGCCCGTCCACGCCGGCGCCCGCGCCGAGCCGCGCCACGTTCCCGAGCGGGAACTCCGACGCGCCTCCGAGGAAGCTGGAGACGGAGATCGGGTGGCGCATGGCGGACGCCTACCTCGCGATCGCGGCGCTCGCGCTCGCCGAGCTCCTCGTCGTCGGCGTGTGGCGGTGGCGAGAGCTCCTCGGGCCCTACGAGCTCGGCCGCGCCCTGCGCGACCTCCTGCCGCTCGCGCTCTCGGCCGCGGCGCCATGCGCCGCCGTCCTCGGCGCGGTGCTCGAGATCGTCATGCGCGCCGAGCGCAAGGCGTTCCGCGCCGCGGCCGCGCTGATCGCGGGCGCGTTCGGCGGCGCGGTGGCCTTCGGGGTCTCGACGGGGCGCATGCTCGAGGGCGGCCGGCGCGCGCCCTTCATCGCGGCGCTCGCGCTCGTCGCCGCCGCGGCGACGTTCGCTGCGGCGCCGCGCGCCGCGCGCGCCCTGAAGCGAGCGCGCGCCGCGGCCGCCGGCAGGTGGCTCCTCCTCGCGGCGATCTGCGCGATCGTCCTGCTCGAGGTCGCGAACGTGCGCGTCCTGCCGCGCCTCTACGCCGCCTTCCACCTGGGGCTCGCGGCGCTCACCCTCGCGGCGGCGACCTTCGCGACGCCGGCGCTGCCCGCGCGCGCGGCGCGCCTGGAGGACGCGCACGGGCGGCGCTCGCCCAGGCTGGTGCGCGCGGCGCTCGCGCTCGTCCTCTTCGCGTTCGGCGCGGCGCTCGCGCCCGGCGCCGCGGACAGGCTCGCGCTGGCGGACAACATCCGGCTGATCTACGCGACGCACGGCCCGCTGCTCGGCCACGTGGTCGAGCTCGCCGCCGTGCTGTCGCCGCCCGAGCCGCTCGACGCCGCGCCGCTCGACGAGCGCGCGAGCGGGCACGCCATCGATCTACGGGGGCGCGACGTCGTGCTGATCAGCGTCGACGCCCTGCGCGCCGACCACGTGGGGGCGTACGGCTACGACAGGAAGATCACCCCGAACCTCGATCGCCTCGCGGCCGAGGGCGTGCGCTTCGACGCGGCGTACACGCCGACGCCGCACACGTCGTACGCGGTGTCGTCGCTCATGACGGGCAAATACATCCGCCCGCTCGTGCTGCAAGGGCTCGGGGACGACTCCGAGACCTTCGCGCAGCACCTCCGCCGCTACGGCTACAAGACGGCGGGCTTCTACCCGCCGGCGGTGTTCTTCATCGACGGCGAGCGCTTCGGCGCGCTGCGCGACCGGGCGCTCGACTTCGAGTACCGGAAGGTCGAGTTCGCGAGCGCAGAGCTCCGGCTGGAGCAGGTGCGGAGCTACCTCGCCGGGCTCGGGCCGGAGCAGCGCGCGTTCATGTGGGTGCACCTCTTCGAGCCGCACGAGCCGTACGAGGCGCACCCGGAGCACCCGCTCGGCGACCGCGACATCGACCGCTACGACGCGGAGATCGCCGTGGCGGACGCGGGGGTGGGCGCGATCGTGGACGAGGTCCGCAAGGGGCGCCCTGACGCCGTCGTGATCGTCACGGCCGATCACGGCGAGGAGTTCGGCGAGCACGGCGGTCGCTACCACGGCACGACCGTGTACGAGGAGCAGGCGCGCGTGCCGCTCGTCGTGAGCGCGCCCGGCCTGCTCTCGCCGCGCGTGGTCCGGGCGCCGGTGCAGCTCGTCGATCTCCTGCCGACGGTGCTCGCGGGGCTCGGCATCCCGAGGCCGGCGCGCGTGCGCGGCGCGGACCTCGGGCCGCTGCTCGCCTCCGGCGACGAGGCGGTGGAGCAGGGCACGGCGGCCCCGCCGGGCGGGCCGCCCTCGCTCCCGGGCTTCGCGTTCGCCGAGACGGACGCGCAGACGCTGCTCGCCAAGGGCACGCTGCGGCTCGTCTGCGCGCGCAAGATCGGCGCGTGCGCGCTCTACGACGTGGCGGTCGATCCGCGCCAGCAGGAGGACATCTCCGCGCTGCGCCCTGCGGAGCTCGGCGCGATGCGGTCGGAGCTGCGCGCGGTCGAGGCGTCGCACGGGCGTTACGAGGTCCGCGGCCTCCGGCAGGAGGGCAAGGGCTGGCCCGACGCGCTCCGCCGCGGCATCGCGGGCGACGCCGACGCGGTCGTCGAGGTCGCGGCGCTGCTCGACGACGCGGACGTGGCCATCCGGCGCAAGGCGGGCGAGGTGCTGTTCGATCTGCGCCGCTCCGAGGCGGCGCCCTCGCTGCGCCTCGCGCTCGTGCGCGACGAGGACGACGAGGTGCGGCGCTGGGCGGCGCTGACCCTCACGCGGCTCGGCGAGGGCGCGCCGCTCACGCGCGATCTCGTCGTCGATCCCGATCGCAAGTGGCGGCGCCTCGCGGCGCTCGCGCTGGCGGAGTCGGGCGATCGCCGCGGCGACGACGTGCTCGTGGCGTGGCTGCGGCAGGTGGTCCGCGGCGCCGAGCAGGACGGCGGCGCCGACGCGGGCGAGGTGACCTCGTTCGAGCGGGCGCGCGAGATCGTGGACGCGCTCGCCAAGATCCGGGTGAAGGCGGCGCTGCCGCCGCTCATCGCGGCGCTCGGCGACGTGCGGCTCCGCCCGTACGCCGCGGCCGCGCTCGCGGCGATCGGCGAGGACGCCGCGCGGCCGGCGCTCGCGGAGCGGCTGAGCCAGGAGCCGTACCAGACCGCGCGGGTCGCGATCGCGGAGGCCCTTGTGAAGCTCGGCGCCGGCCCCGAGCTCCGGGCGCCGCTCCTGCGCATGCTCGGCACGCCCGATCCGCTGCCGGGGGGGCTCGGGCTCGCGCTCCGGGCCGACATCCTCGACCTGCTCGGCGGGCCGCGCGAGCGCGATCTCGGCCGCCTGCGCCGCTTCGCGAAGAGCGGGGTGGGCCTCGGCGTCGTGATCCCGAAGGCCGGCAACGGCAAGGGCGTGCGCGTCCTCTGCCGCGCGCGGACCGACGACGGCCGCCCGGGCGAGGTGCGGTTCGGCAGGCCCACGCGTAGCTGGCGCCCGCCGAAGCGGGACGGCGCGTCGCTCGTCCCGGCCAGCGCGCCGGAGCTCGATCCGGAGCGCGCGGTCACGCTCGCGATCCCGCCGGGGAGCGAGCCGACCGAGGCGTTCGCGACGCTGCCGCCCGCGGCGGGCGCGAAGGCCGGCAATTACGGCGATTTCGTGGTGTACGCGACCCAGAACGTCGAGGTGTCCGCGTGCGCGGTCGTCCCGCTCAGCGACGAGATCCCGCCCCCGCCGCCTGCGCCCTGGTCGCCCGAGGAGGCCGGGGCGCCGCCGCGCTCGGACGACGAAGCGCCCGCCGCTCACCGGCCAGATTGACGCCGCAGGCCGCGAGACTAGAGTCCGCCGCGTGTCGGACAAGGACCGAGAGCAGGCCGAAGAGAAATCCGCGCGGAGCGACGGCGATGTCGTCACGCGGAGCGATGGCGACGAGGACGGGGCCGCGGAGGCGGCCCCGGCGAGGCCGCCGCGCGGCGCTCCGGTGAAGGACGCCGGCGGCGACGGCGGCGACGGCGGCGACGGCGAGGCCGCGCAGCGCGTGGCCGATGCGCTCGGCGTCGGCGAGGCGGACGAGGCTCCCGCGCCGGAGGCGGCGGGCGAAGAGGCGGCCGAGGCGGTGCCGAACCGCGCGGCCCGCCGCCGCGACGAGGCCACGGCGCGCCGTCGCAAGAAGAAGGCGACCGGCGAGGAGCTGCCCAAGGACAAGAACGCCCGCGCGAAGGAGCTGCTCGCTCGACGCAGGGAGCAGGCCGAGGGGCGCCGCCCGGTCCAGCTGCTGCCGGGCGAGATGGTCGAGGACGCGCTCAGCCGGATGAGCAGCGGCGCTGGCCGGTGGATCAAGACGAACTTCCACATCGTCCAGTGGGGCGTGCTGGCGGCGTTCGTCGCGACCGGCGGCGTGCTGTTCTACCTGTCGCGGGCCGAGAAGAAGGACGCCGTCTCTTCGTCGGCGCTCGTCGCGGCCGTCGCCGCGGACCGGGGCAGGGTGCTCGCCGAGGACACGCGCAGCGAGGAGGAGAAGGAGCTCGACGTCACGAGGACCTTCAAGACCGCGGACGAGCGGTCGGCCACCGCGCTCGCCGAGTACAACAAGGTCATCGACGAGCACGCAGGCACCGGGGCGGCGACGCTGGCGAAGCTCGGGCAGGCCGGGGTGCTGCTCGACAAGAAGGACTACGCGCACGCGCTGGACGCGTACAGCGTCGTGGTCTCGTCGCCGCTGGCCGGGGCCGATCCCGACGTGAAGGGGCGCGCCATCGAGGGCATCGCCTTCGCCCGAGAGGGCAAGGGGGATCTCGACGGCGCGCTCGCGTCGTTCAAGGAGCTCGAGGCGATCGACATGAAGGGCTACAAGGAGCTCGCGCTGTACCACCAGGCGCGGCTCCAGCTGGCCAAGGGCGACACCGACAAGGCGAAGCAGCTGCTCAAGAGCGCGCACGAGAAGCTCCAGGCGCCGTCGGCGGAGGGCCGCCCGTTCCAGTTCCTCGAGGCGGTCGTCGAGGAGATGCTGCGCAAGATCGATCCGGCCGCCGTGCCGCCCCGCGCCGCGTTCGGCGGTCCGAAGGGCCAGTCGATGACGCCGGAGGAGATCGAGCAGCTGCTCCGCCGGGCGCGTGAGAACGCGGAGAAGAAGGCGGGCGATGCGCCGCACTAGCCGCGCAGCGGGCGTCGCGCTCGTCTGGCTGGGGCTCGCGCCGCTGAGCGGCTGCGGCAACCTGGGCGTCGCTGCGGCGCCCGATGCGCCGCTCTGGCTGCACCACCCGGGCGGCGCCCTCGGCATCACCATGCGCCGCGAGCTCACCGCCGAGACGCGCAAGGTCGGCGAGGCCTACGAGCGCGGCCGCCCCGAGATCGACGTGGCGCACCGGCGCGTCTTCGTCGGATCGAGCGATCACGGGCTGTACGCGCTGCGCGCGGACACGAGCGACGTCCTCTGGCGCTTCGAGACGCTCGGCCCGGTGCAGTGCGAGCCGCTCTACGACGCCGCGTCGGACACGGTCTATTTCGGCTCGGACGATGGCGCGCTCTACAAGGTGCGCGCGTCCGACGGCGCGCTGCTCTACCGCTTCATGACCAACGCGAGGGTCGCGCGGCGGCCGGTGTTGCGCGACGGCGTGCTCTACGTGACGAACTCGAACGACACGCTGATCGCGCTCGACGCGGCGACGGGGGCGATGCGCTGGCACCAGCACAGGACGCCGGCGGGCGGGATGGAGATCTCCGGACACGCGGGGCCGGCGCTCGGCCGGGACAAGGTCTACACCGCGTTCTCGGACGGGGTCGTGATGGCCTACGACCTCAAGGACGGGTCCGAGCAGTGGGCGCTCGTCGACCTGGCTGCCGAGGCCGAGCAGAGCGCGGGCGGCCAGACGCCGAAGTACCTCGACACGGACACCACGCCGGTCCTCGGGAAGATCGCCTCGGGCGATGTGGTCTTCGTGGCGGGGTATGCGGGCGGGGTCTTCGCGCTCGACGCCGAGAACGGGACCCGGGCCTGGATGAACGAGGCGGCGGTCGGCGTGACCGAGCTTCTCCTGTGGGAGCAGCCTGCGCACCAGCCTCGGAGCGGAGGCGGTCCGATCGTGCCCGCGCGGAAGGTGCTGCTTGCGTCCTCCGGCATGACCGGCCTGTGGGCGCTCGATCCGGAGGATGGCCGCACGATCTGGCGCCGGGACCTGCCTGACGGCGGCATCTCGGCCCCCGTGCCGTTCTCGGGGGCGCTGCTGGTGACGACCACGCGCTACGGGATCTTCCTGTTCTCTCCGCTGGACGGGGCCGTGATCGACGGCATCGAGACCGGCGGCGGCATCGCGATGACGCCCGCGGCGTACGGCCGGCGTGCGTTCGTCCTGACGAACGGCGGCTCGCTGCTGAGCCTCGACGTCGAGACGCCCCCGATTCCGAAGGGCTGAACACACGCACAGACCGAGGCGCGGCGGCTCGCTGCTGGCGGGCCGAAGGGCGCGCAGGGCGTTGCGGACGACGCCTTGAGGCGCGTTGCGGGGCTCCGGCGTGGTGCCTCCGGCCAGGTCTCGTGGCGGGCAGAGCCAGCCGACCGACCCAGGTTGCGTCAGCGGACGGGTGGGGTGCGGCGAACCCAGGTTGCCGCGGGCGAGGCCGACCGACCCGGGTTGCGGCGGGCGAGGCCGACGGCCGACCGACCCAGGTTGCGGCGACGGCGACCGACCCGGGTTGCGGCGGGCGAGGCCGACGGCCGACCGACCCAGGTTGCGGCGACGGCGAGGCCGACCGACCCAGGTTGCGGCCCGATCGGCCTTCAGGTGCATGAATTTACTCGTGGAATCGAGCCGATCTCCCCTGCCCGCCGCACCGGCCTTGGATCGCATAAGAAACATTATGTCAACTCGAGCGCCTGGCCGGGTTTCCGGGCCTCATGACTGGCCCCGAGCGCAGCCAGGCGCACCCCGGCCAAGCGGTCGCACGCCCTGAACCGCGCCCCATCGACGGGCCCCCGCGCCCGGCCCGCGACGGCCCCGAGCGAACGGCCCGCCGGGCTCAGCGCTCGGCGCCCACGTCGCCCTCGTCCAGCGCTTCAGGACGTTGCGGCGGAATCGCCGCCCACAGGACGACCTCGCCGGCTCGGGTCAGCGGGCTCCCGGAGGCCTCCTGCTCGCTCCACCACGCGCGGACCTTCGCCGGCGCGCCCTCGCCGAGCGGCTCGAAGCCCTTCTTCTCGTAGAAAGCCTGGGCCCAGCTGGCCCTCTCCCTGGAGCGCACCACGACCTGCTCCATGCCGAGCTCGCGCGCTCGATCCCGGAGCTCCGCGAGCAGCCGCGTCCCGATGCCGCATCGCTGGTGGTCCGGGTGCACCGAGAGCTCCTCCAGGACTGCGACCCCAGGCGCCTCGTCGCGCCACGCCACGTAGCCGGCCACCTCGTCGTCCGCCTCCGCCACGCGCACGTCGTGCCGCCGCGTCAGCGCGGCGAGATCGGCGAGCGTCCGCGCCTCGATCTCCGCCGCCCCGGGGCCAGCCTCGCGGTGCATCTCCGTACAGGCCTGCTCCAGCGCCACGAGCGCCGGCAGCTGGGCCTCCTGCAGTCCTGTCACGCGGATCCGTTCCGGGGCTGTCCGTTCGTCATGCATCCCGCGAGGCTACCGTCGATGCGCGGGATGCCCCACTTCTTGCCGAACGTGTCCCCGCGGCGCCGCGGCAGCTCAGCTGCGCAGCTGGAGCAGCCGCGCGATCGTCTCGCCGTCCCCGGGGCTCAGCGGGACGAGGATCCCGAGCGCTGCGCCCCGGGGCGGAGCGTTCCTTCCGTCCATCGGGACGAGCCGGAGCTCCCCGGCGCTCGATATGCCGATCACCGCGATCCGCAGCGCCGGCAGCGGCTCGATCTGCGACGCGGGCAGCCGCGGCGGCGGCGCCTGCCATTCCCCTTCGTACGGCGGATCGTTCCACGACGAGTGCTCCGACGAGGCCCCACGATCGTCCGAGGGGGCTCCCTGCGACCAGGACGCCGCCTCCTCCGCGCCCTGGCCCTGCATCGCGCCCGAGGGCTCCCTCGCCAAGGTCGGATCTCCGTGCCGATCCGCAGAGGCGATGCCGGCGTCGGCTTCATCCGGCTCGGCCTCGGTCCAGTCGCCGCGGTCGTCGGACGCGTGGCCCTCCTCCGGTGCGGCGGCGGGCGGCTTGCCGTCGCCCGCCAGCTGCTCCAGGACGAGCATCGGCGTCTCCTCGTCCAGATCCTCGATCCGGAGCTCCATCAGCACCCGCTGCTCCTGCGGGGTCAGGGCGCGGCGCGCGGTGCCCTCCTCGTCCGTGCTCGGCCAGAGGCCCGGGCGCCGCTCTGTCGCCTCTTGCGAAGAGCCCGCGCCGAGCGGGACCGCCGGCCGCCGCGCCAACGCCGCGGCCATGGCCGTCGGCGTCGGCACCGTCGCGCGCTGATCCGCCGGAGGATCCGCGTCGGCCGGCAGCTGCTCCCCGCTGGCGCTCTCGCGCGCGGCGTCCGACGCGCCCTGCCCCGGCTCCTGGCCAGCGAGCGCACCCGCGGCCGGGAGCTTGACCGCCGGGACCTCTTCGGTCACCGCGGTGGTCGACGACACCCTCCCGTGGGGCGACGCCGCGAAGCCGGTGATCGCTCGCGCGTTCGCCGGAACGGCGCGGCCAGGCGATCCGGCCGTCGAGGCGGCCGCACCCGGCGGGGCGCCGGTCTTCGTCGCCGCGGCAGGGCGCGCCGGGAGCCCTGCCGCGTGGCTTGGCGTGCGCGCCGCGGGCGACAGCTGGGTCGGGGTCACCTCGCGCAGGGCCGCTGCGTTCACCGGCGCGGGGGCGCGCCCCGGCACCACCGACGCCGGCCTGCCCAGCCCCGCCGGGGGCCTGGGCACGGCGCTGTCGCGGAACGTCGCCGCCGCGGACGTGATCGGCCCTGCCGGCACATCGCCGGCAGGCGCGCGGACCGAAGGCGCCCGCATCGCGGCGGGCGGCGCGCTCGTGCCCGCGCCGCCGCGCTCGGCTCGTCCTGCCTCCACGCCCGGCGGATGCGACGGTCGCGCCAGCGCCCCCGGCGAGCTCGGCCTGGGCGGCGCCGCGCTCGCCGTCGCGGGAGGCGGAGGCGCGCCGGACGCCTTGGGAGGCGCGCTCGCGGCCGCAGTCGGCGGCGCGCTCGCGGTCGTGGGCTGCGAGGCCGTGGCCGTATCCGCCTCGGGCGCCGCGATCTTCTGCGCCACCTCCGCGGCGGCCTTGAAGAGCTCGAGGGCGCGCAGGTCGGCGTTGGCATCCGAGGCCTGCTCCGCGGCGCGGCGCAGCCACCTCAGGGCCTCGTCGCGTTCGCCGCGCCCCCACAGCGCGGTCGCGGTCGACAGCGCCCAGTGCACGTCTTCGTTGTCTTCGTCGTGCGGCGGCGGGATCGGGCGCAAATTGGCTTCCATGAGGCCTCGTCGAGCAGGTCGCTCACCGTGTATCACGACTCCAGCGCCCGCGTCTTCAACGCGAGCTGGCGCACTTTTCGCACCTTTACGCGCACTTTTACACGCGTCTTTACACGCGTCTTTACACGCAACGAATCATTCCCTTTCGCCGCGCTCGGTTCCCATCGGTTCGCATCGGTTCCGATCTCCGCGCGCGCCACATCGAGCGCCCTGGCGGCGCTCGCCGCGTCCTCTCTTCGGGCCGCGCTCGCCTACCCTCTGCTGCGATGCGTCCCTCCGAGGCGCCTTCGCCCCCGAGCTTGAGGTCCGTATCCGCTTCGTGGCACCCTGGCTTTGCGGGACCTCCTTCGTGACGTGCAGGCGCGATGGCGCTGCGTCGCTCCGGCAGACGTCGAGGCTACGGGCCTCCACGAACGTAACGGTGGCACTCGAGCCCTACCCCTCCAAACTCCGCCTCCCCATCTAGTAGGACCACCGCGTGCAGATCCTGTCGGACCTCAAGCCTGGAGACACGCTGGGCCGCTACGAGCTCCTCATGCCGGTCGCCCGTGGAGGGATGGCGGCCGTCTGGGCGGCGCGCCTCGTGGGATCCCGCGGCTTCCAGAAGATCGTCGCCATCAAGACGATGCTGCCGGAGTTCGGCGACGACCCGGCCTTCGAGGCGATGTTCCTCGACGAGGCGCGGCTCGCGTCCCGCATCCGGCACCCCCACGCGGTCGAGATCGTCGAGCTCGGCGACGAGAACGGCGTGCTCTACATCGTGATGGAGTGGGTCGACGGCGACACGATCGCCACGCTGAACAAGCAGGTGAAATCGACCGGGGGCGTCGGCGTCCCCCTGCCGATCCTCCTGCGCATCGCCTCGAGCATCTGCGCCGGCCTGCACGCCGCGCACGAGCTGCGCGACGACGAGGGCAGGCTCGTCGACCTCGTGCACCGCGACATCTCCCCGCAGAACGTGATGGTGTCGTTCGACGGCATCGTGAAGATCGTCGACTTCGGCGTCGCCAAGGCCACGGGCCGCCTGCACGAGACGCACGTCGCCGGCCAGCTCAAGGGCAAGATCCCGTACCTCTCGCCGGAGCAGCTCACGTCGGGCAAGGTCGACCGACGCGCCGACATCTTCTCGCTCGGGGTCCTCCTCTACACGACCCTCAGCGGCTACCACCCGTTCCGCGGCAAGACGGACGCGAAGACGATGGAGAACATCATTCGCTTCGCCCCCGTCCCCATCCGCGAGCTCGTGCCGGACGTCCCCTTCGATCTCGAGCTGGCGATCGAGCGCGCCCTGGCCAAGGATCCGGCGGACCGCTGGAGCGACTGCGCGTCGTTCCAGCGAACGCTCGACCAGATCGCGATCTCTCTCGGCACCCCGGTCACGGAGGGCGACGTCGGCCGCTTCGTCCGCGAGACGCTCGGGGACGCCGTCGCCGAGCGCCGGAAGAAGCTCGCGACGGCGATCCAGCTCGCGGACAGCCGCTTGTCGTCGCGGGGGGAGCTCCGCTCCACGTCCGGGCGGCGAGGCGAGCCGCGCAGCAGCAAGCGGCCGCCCGCCGGGAACACGCCGCTGCCGGCCACGTTCGCCGGCATCCTGCCCGTCTCTCTCGACGAGCCGCCGCCCAAGTCCTCCTTCCCGCCGCCCTCCAGCCGCAAGCTGCCGGTCAAGTCCGCGCCTCCGGCCCTGATGACGCCGGCGCTCCGCCGGCGGCGGCGGTGGCCCCGCCGCATCTTCCTGGCCCTGGTCGTGGTCCTGCTGCTCGTCTCGGGGGCGGCGCTCGCCGCCCGCGCGGGCCTCCTGCCCGTGCCCGGCGAGGTCCACGACGCCCTTCGCGACGTGCGCGCGCTCCTTCGCGGCGCGCGCGAGCTGCTCCGCGGCGTCCTCGAGCGGCTGAGCGCGCTCCTGGCAGACTAGCGCGGACTAGCTCCGCGCGGCCGTCACTTGATGCCGGCGGACGGCTCCGGCAGGCAGACGCCGAGCGCGCAGAGCAGCAGGTTGACGTCGCCTGCGGCGCAGTACACCTGCCGCGCGCAGTAGTCGTCGTAACCGCAGAGCTGATGGCAGGACGCCTCGTTCCCGAGCGCCCCGGTGAACGTCATGCAGGACCAGCCGCTCGACAGCCAGAGCCCCTCGGGCCGCTTCGTGTCGAAGAGGCACGCGTCGGCGCGCGTCTCCGGGTCGAACACCTCCGCGGTGCAGGCGTCGCCTCCGGACAGCTTGCCCCGCGCGGCGGACATCGTGTTGAGCAGGTAGGTCACGTCGCACGCCTGATCCGAGGCCGAGTCCCGCGCGATCCGGGCGCGCAGCTCGTCCTTCCTCGCCGCGTACGATCGGACCGCGCGGATCGCGCCCGTGACCTGGTTGTTCCCGCCGTCGGGCTTCGTCCCCTCGGCGAGCGCCGCCAGCACCTTCTCGACCAGCTGCTCCGTCTCCGGATCGGCCCCTGCGGAGCCGTCCTTCGCGTAGCCGAGCCGGATGGTCGAGGGCGGCGTGCGCGACGTGCACGGCTTCGCGTGCGCCCAGAGCTCCTCGCTCACGATGGGCGGCCGCTTCGTGAGCGGCTGCTTGCAGACGCCCACCGATCCGGGAGGCAGCGAGCCGGAGGCCCGCGGCGTCGGCTGCCCAGGACCTTCGTTGACGTACTCGGTCGACGCGCAACCCGCGGCGCCCGCGGTGACGGACAGCGCGAGCAGCCAGCCCACCGAGAGAGCTGCGACGCAGCGATGCGGAGCGTTTCCCACGGCCGCACGGTAGCAGAGCCGGCGCGCGAGCAGAAATTCTCGCACCGAGGCGCGCCTCGGCCGGCGGCCGCCGCTCGATGCATCCCGCCGCCCCTGCCCCGCCGAGCGCCTCCGCCGGAGCCGCCCGCGGCCGGGAGGAGGGCTCCTCCCGGCGCGCGGCATCCCCGCGGCGGCCTCCGCCGCCGGGCAGCTCGGGGCCTCACAGGCCGAGGCTCGACTGCGCGATCAGGTCGTCGACCACGGCGTGGAAGCTCTTCGTCCGGGCGTAGACCGCGAGCTGGCGATCGGCGCTCGTCCCTTCGTGGAGGATCCTCCGGACCCGCTCGAGCTCGCCCTGCGACCCGAAGATCTCCGCCGACTCCTGCACGAACTCGAGGAGCTCGCCGACGAGGTGGCGGACGGGGACCTGCTCCTGCTTCCCGAAGTCGATGAGCTGCCCGTCGAGGCCGTAGCGCACGGCGCGCCACTTGTTCTCCTCGATGAGCTCCTGCCGGTACTCGCGGAACCCGAGGTTGCGCCGGTAGAGGAGGTAGAGCTTGCCCATGACCGCCTGGACGAGCGCGGCCAGCGCCACGGTGTCGTCGAGGCGCGTGGTCATGTCGCAGATCCTCACCTCGACCGTGTCGAAGAACGGGTGCGGGCGGACGTCCCACCAGATCTTCTTCGCGTTGTCGATGCAGCCCGTCTTCACGAGCAGATCGACGAAGCGCTGGAAGTGGCCGTACGACTCGAAGAGCCCCGGGATCCCGGTGCGCGGGAAGCGCTTGAAGATCTCGCTGCGCGTGCTCTTCAGCCCCGAGGGGCGGCCGAGCCAGAACGGAGAGCTCGTGGAGAGCGCGAGGATGTGCGGCAGGAAGTAGCGGACCTGGTTCGCGAGGGCCATCGCCACCTCGCGGTCCTTGACGCCGACGTGGACGTGCAGCCCGAAGATGAGGTTGGCGCGGGCGACGTCCTGCAGGTCCTCCACGATGCACCGGTAGCGCTCGCCGTCGGTGATGTCCTGCTGCTTCCAGTCGCTGAACGGGTGCGTCCCGGCCGCGACGATCCGCATCCCCCCTCGCCGCGCGAGCGTGTTCAGGCTGCCGCGCAGCTCGACGAGCTCTCCCCTCGCCTGCCGGATGTCCCGGCAGACGCCGGTGCCCGTCTCCACGACCGACTGGTGCATCTCGGGGCGGGCCCGGCCGCGCAGCCGCTCGTGGCCCGGCCCCCCCTCGAGCAGCTGGCTCACGTACGACCGCAGCTCGCGCGTCTCCGCGTCGACGATCTGGAACTCCTCCTCGATGCCCAGCGTGAACTGGCCGTCGAGGAGCCCCTCGACGGCGGTCATGACGAGGCCCCGAGCCGGACCTTGCCCACGGAGGGCCGGACGAGCCTCGACCACGCGTAGCCGTCCCGCGTCCGCCGGTCGCCTCTCGAGCACTCCACGGCGAGCGAGACCATCCAGTCGACGGCGATGTTGAAGTACCGCTCCCGCAGGTGCTCGATGTGCATGTCCGGCGCCGGGTTCGTGAAATCGATCGCGTACGGCACGCCGTCGCGGATCGCGAACTCGATCGAGTTCATGTCGTAGCCGAGCGCCTGGTTGATCTTGATCGCGTCCTCGATGACGCGGTCGTGCAGCGCCTTCGGGAGCCACCGCTCGTCCTCGTGCTGCACGTAGCAGCCGCGGAGCCCCGTGGGGCCGATCGCCCTGGGGTCGTACTGGATCGGGAGGATGCGATCCTTCCCGACGCAGATGCAGCGGACGTAGTCGTCGAAGTCGATGAACTCCTGCAGGGTCATGACGTTCTGCCCCGAGGCGTTGTAGGCGGCGAGCAGCTCCTCCTGGCTCCGCACCACCGACACGTCCTTCCACCCCCCGCCGTCCGCGGGCTTGAGGATGGCCGGGAAGCGCACGTAGTCGATGATCGCCTCCCAGTTGAGCGGATACTCGAGGTTGCGGAGGCTGCGCTCCTTGACGATCGCCGGGATGTAGTCGCGCTGGGGCAGCATGACGGTGCGCGGCGTCGCGACGCCGATCTGCGACGCCAGCGAGTAGCCGAAGAACTTGTCGTCCGCGCTCCACCAGAACGGGTCGTTGATCACGAACGCCCCGCCGAGCGCGGCGGCCTTCAGGTAGAAGCGGTAGTGCTTCACCTCCTGGCTAATGCGGTCGATGAGCACCCGGTACGGGCTCTCGAACCGCTCGGGCGTCCCGCCGAGCTTCGCGATCTCCGCCCGGACGCCCGGCACCTTGTTGCACCTCTCGAGGAAGGCCTGGGGGAACGACTGTTCCCAGCCGACGAGGATGCCGATCTTCTCCGCCATACGTTGCTTGCTCCTCCACTCCGCTTACGCGCGGCTGGCGCCGCTGACGCACAGCGTAGCGCGGACACATGGGAATTTTGCGCTGGAAGTGTGTCGATGAGTCAGGTTGCCACACGGTCCAGCAGCTCTGTTCGCGCGCCCGCCTGGCGCGTTCGTGATGGCGCTTGCAACCGCGGCAAACGAGCGACGCGGACGCGAACGAACGCGGACGCGGATCGCGAGGGTGGCGGCGGGGCCGGTGCGGGCGCGTGTGGTGGCGGCGCGCGGCGCGCGGCGAAAGCCACGGAGATCCAGGGGCAGGCGCGGGCTCGATCAGCCAGGGACGGAGGCCGCGAGAAATAAATCTTGACGGACTCCGCTCGGCGAGTACAGTCGCGCACCTCTCCGACGGGGCGGGTAGCTCAGCGGCAGAGCGTCGGCCTTACAAGCCGATGGTCGCAGGTTCGACCCCTGTCCCGCCCACTTCCTGGGTTTAGGGGCCTGGGTGATCCGTAGTGATGTCAGTCTGGGGTGGTAGTTAAGTTGGTTATAACGCCGGCCTGTCACGCCGGAGGCCGCGGGTTCGAGTCCCGTCCACCCCGCCAGCTTTCTTCCCTGTCATCTGAGTCGATGCTCGCCTGAGCCTCCCTCGGTTGGCCTGCATCGCTCGGTGCAGGCCAGGCGAGGAGGTCTGGCACGTGGCGAGCTTGCTCATGGGAAGCAAAGCCGAGCCGGCTCGGCGCTCGCCGAGCGGTCGTATCCCTGACGTCTGGGGTGGTAGTTAAGTTGGTTATAACGCCGGCCTGTCACGCCGGAGGCCGCGGGTTCGAGTCCCGTCCACCCCGCCAACGCTTCTTGAATCTCCGCCGCGCCGCCGTCCGCCGTCGCACTTCTGACAGGCCGGGCGCTTCAGGCGTGGCGCGCGCGGCGTTGCGCCTCAGTCGTCGCGCTGCGAGAGCGTGAGCAGCGCCTTGACCTTCGCGTACGAGATGTAGGGGTTGTCCTCGGCGCCCCCGAGATCGTCGGCGTCCTCGCCCGCGCCCTGGGCCCGCACCGGGATCCAGAGATAATCCGGGTGGAGCTCCTTGCCGTTGATCCCGTTCACGATCGAGGGGTTCTTGATCCACTCGCCGCCCAGGATGGTGAGGTTCTCGTCGAGCTCGAGCACGTAGTGCAGCTCCGACACGGAGAGCGGGACGGTGCGCTGCTCGGGCGGCGTGAGCAGCGTCTCGCCGGTGACCGAATCGGAGATCATCCAGAAGCGCGCGGCGACGCGGACGAAGCGCGTCGCGCCCGGGTTGAACCTGTAATTGTAGCAGTCGGCGCCCGCATACGCGCCGCCGCACAGGAGCCGCGCGGCCTGCCGGACGTCCACCTCCTCGATGACATCGATCGAGAACTGCTTGACGGGGAAGCTCCACACCTCGACGTCCCAGGTGTGGTCGACGACGAACATGAGCTTCTGTCGCTGGGTCGAGTCGCCGTGGAGCGGCTTGGCTCCGACCCCGAGCAGCCCGGTCATGGCCACGTGCATCGTGGCCGGGTTCAGGTCGCGGCAGGCGGGGTCGATGGGCCTGCCGTAGACGTCGCGCATCGTCCGATCCGCCCGCGTCTCGCAGCGGCGCCCCGCGAAGGTCACCGAGTCGCTGAAGTAGAGCTCGCTCATCAGCGCCTCGATGTCCGCCATGCGGAACAGGACGCAGCCGGTCTCCGCCGCGGCGCACTCGGTCACCTTCGCGCCGGAGAGCTTCACCCGGACGTCGCGGCGCGGCCCGGCCCCCTCGGCGGCGACGTAGGCCGACCACCCGTTGCAGTGCCCCCACCAGTACTCCGGGTAGACACCCTGGTAGAGCCCGTGATGCTGTAGCTCCCAGCGCGTGGCCGGGCCGGCCACGACCACCGTCGGCTGGATATAGGGAGGATTGCGCAGGTAGGGAGGCCTCCTCAGGTCGTCCATGCTCCACGAGGCGATGGCCCCGAGCGTCTCCATCTGCCCCGAGTGGAACAGGACATCGTATTTCTCGACGGGAGAGATGTTGTCCGGGTCGGAGATCCGGTCGGAGTAGTTCTTGTTGGTCGAGTTCCAGCGATCGGCGATGCCGTTCTGCCGCTGCGGCCACCAGTTCGAGGCGAACGCGGTCGACTGCGCCTCGCCTTCCCGGAGCGTCGAGTTGAGCTGGAGCAGGGAGCCCCGGAGCTCGGGGTGCAGGAGCGAGGGCTGGTTGGCGCTGTCGAGCGCCTCGCGGCCGTCGGTTCGAGGGATGAGGAGCTGGTGCGCGCCGCCGAGGATCTGGCCGGTCTCGGGCGAGAAGCCGAGCACATACGGCAGCTCTCCGCCTTCCATGAAGCGGAAGGTCGAGACGTTCAGGCTGCTCGCCGCGGCGGCGACGCTCTCTCCCGGCGCCGGGTCGAGCTCCACGCAGCCCTGAACCAGGAGCACCGAGCTCACGACGCTCGCCCTCATCCACGTCTTCATCGCCGAACCCCCCGGAGACCGACGCCCGCCGATCTCTCGCGCGTGCTCTGCAGAGGGCGCGCCACCGAGCCCGGCGTTAAAGAGCGCAGCCATTGCACGGAGCGGCGGCCGGACGATTCACCGTGCGCCGATGCGCCAGAGCACGACCTTCACGGTGTCGATGAGGATGGATATATCGAACCAGAGCGAGAAGCTCTTCATATAATAGAGATCATACTGGAGCTTCTCCAGCGCGTCCTCGGCGGACGCGCCGTAACGGCAGCGCACCTGTGCGTGCCCCGTCACTCCCGGCTTCACGAAGAGCCGCTGCCGGAAGAAGGGGATTTGTTTCTCCAGAGCGTCGATGAACTCGGGGCGCTCGGGCCGCGGCCCCACCATGCTCATCTCGCCGACGAGCACATTCCAGAGCTGCGGCAGCTCGTCGAGCCGCGTCTTCCGGATGAACCGCCCGACGCGGGTCACGCGCGGATCGTTCTCCGTCGCCCACGCCGCCCCGTCCTTCTCGGCGTCGGTCCTCATCGAGCGGAACTTGTGGATCCTGAACGGCTTCCCGAGAGCGCCTGTCCGGATCTGCGAATAGAGCGCCGGCCCCCTGGAGTCGAGCTTCACGAGGGCGGCCGTGAGCGCCATCAGCGGAAGCGCGAGGACGAGCCCGGCGGTCGCGCACGCGACGTCGAAGATCCGCTTCGCGATCAGCGTCCGCCGCCGCACGCTGAACCCGTGAGAGAAGATGATCTGGCTCGGCTTCAGCTCGCGCACGCAGATCTTGCCGGTCACCCGCTCGTAGAAATCCATGCCCTCCTCGATCTCGACGCCGCGGAGCTTCAGATCGAGCAACTCTTCCAGGGGGAAGGCGGCGCGGCGATCGGACGTCGCCACGATCACCGCCGCGACGCCGCGCTGCTCGACGAGGCGGCGGAGGTCACGGTACCTCCCCGCGATCTCGGCCTCGTCGATCGGCTCCTCGTCTCGGACGAGCCGGCCGGCGAGGCGCAGCCCGAGGACCTGTCCATCCTTCCGGATGAGGGCCGCGCACGAGCGGGCGAGCTCCCCAGAGCCCAGCACGACCGCGCGCTTCGAGAAGCTCTCGCTCCTCATCACCCGATCACACGCCGCGCGCCACGCCGGGAGCACGAGCGCCGCCGCCCCGAGCGACGTCAGGATCACCCGGTCGCTGATCTCCGCGTCCGGCACGAGCCAGAACGCGAGCCACAGCACCGCCGCCGCCAGGCCGAGCGCCCGGAACATCGTCAGGACCAGCGCCCGTGCCCTGGGAGGCTCAGGCCCGTAGAGGCCGTGATAATAGAGCGACGCCAGCGCCACCAACGAGATGCTCGCTGTACGTCCGAAGCGCTCCCCATCGAGCGTGTGCTCCCAGCCCACGAGCACGCCCGGCGCGCAGCACACCAGCAGCGAGAGCAGGCTGGCCTCGACAAACCACACCATCGCCCGGCGCGGCGACCGGAACAGCTCCAGCATCGTTCCTCCACTCGTCGGCCCCGGGCGGTCGCACATCACGGCGCGTCGCCTCTGACGGGGCACCTACGGTTGTAGTTGAACCTACACTAGAGCAGACCGGGGCAGATCGCCAGATGCCTCCGACGAATCTCATTTCATGACGGCGGACTGAGCCGCCGCGCGCGAGGCCGGGCGCGGCGAATTTGGCGCTTTCGGGGCCAGGTTGCGCCGATGACGTGCGGGCTGTCGTGGGGAGTCGCGGCGCGAGAACGCCGTCGACGGATTGCCTACGTCGAGTCCTTAGTGTCACGCGGACCGCGGCTGAGCCGCCACGCGCCACGCGCCACGCGCCATGCGCCACGCGCCACGCGCCACGCCAGCAGCGCGCCGCCCGGTGCACGGTCGTCTCGCCGGCTCTCCGGCGGCTGAGCCGTCGCGCGGGTGGACGCGCCCGCCCCCTGCGGGGGAGCGATTGGCGTGTCGAGGGGGGCTTATCGCGCGTCGCGCGTCGCGCGCGGGCCGGCTTGCGCGGGGGGGGCCTCGCCGGAGGTGTCGCCGCCGCCGTCGGGCTCGCGGCCTGGCTCGGGCGCCTGCCAGCGGCCGGAGGGCATCCCCTGGATCATCGCGCCGCGGCGCTCGTCGTCCCATGCGCCGTCGGGATCGCGGCGGAGCGTCCGGTGTCGATCCGTCGATAGCGTCCCCGAGATCCCGGCGCTGAAGATGCTCCTCAGCGAGCCGCCGGCCTCGCCTGCGCTCGGCGCCGGATCGAGCGCGGCGCGCGTGTACTCCAGATCGACGCCGCCGCTCAGCGCGAGCCCGCGCCAGAGGGGATAGGAGATCTCCGCGCCCGCGAGCGCGGTGGTGGTGGACAGCGACCCTTCCCTGGAGGGCGCCGCCGCGCCGGGGGTGAGGTGGAGCGGCGGATTGGCGGCGACGGGGGCGCTGCCGGTCGAGAAGCGGGCGACCCCGGTCACGAGGAGGTCGCGGGTCGCGCCGCCCCGGGCGGGCCGAAAGCTCGCTTCGAGGGACGCCTCGTGCTCGTGTCCGAATCCGATCCTCGGCCCGAGCGACGTGTAGGCATAGGCATAACCCGCTGTCAGCCGATAGCGCTGCTCCACGTAGGTGAGCCCGAGCCGCGCCGCCGGCGCGATCACCGCGTCGCGCGACGACAGCACGGGCGGCGGGCTCGCGACGGTCACGCCGCCGGCGACCCGCGTCGAGACGTTCCGCGTGAGCTCGTGAGACTCGGAGAGGAGCGCGGCGCCGGCGTGGACGCGGGCCGCGCCGCGCGTGAGATCGGTGTCGAGCAGCGCGTGATGGTACTGGGTGACCTCGTACCGGAGCTCGGGCGTCAGCGTGTCCAGCGCGCCGAGGTCGAACGAGGTGCTCACCTCGGCGCGCCCCGTGTGCGCGTCGATCCCGACCGCGGCAGGGTCGTCGGCCGAGAGCGCGCCCGCCTGCTCGTAGCCGGCGCCGACGCGCACCGAGGAGCGCCGCGACGCCGTGATGGAGAGGGCCGGCGCGGCGGAGAGCGTGTATTGCAGGCGATCGCCGGACAGGAACGGATCGCGCGCGGCGAGCGCGTCGTCGGCGCGCACGCCGAGGCGCGTCGCGAGGTAGCCGGCCGCGGCCATGGAGAGATCCGCGAGCGGCGAGAGCGCCCAGCCCGCTCCCCCGCCGAGCCGCGCCGAGGCGCTGTCGGAGGGCGTGAGTCGAGCCGAGTCGAGCGAGACCTGAAATACCCGCTCGTAGCTTCCATCGACGCTCAGTCCATAACGAGACACCTCGCCCCGGAGAGAGCCCTCGAGCGAGCCCACGACGCCAGCCATCAGCGCTCCCGAGCCCACGTCCCCGACGTTCGACGCCACGCGCTGCTCCACCGCCGCCCGCGCCGTCACGTCGGAGTCCCACATCGGCAAGACGAACGAGAACACGCGCCCCCTCGCTGTCGAGCGGCAAGCCCCGCGGCACGGAGCGACCCGAATCGGCCGCCCTCCCCTCCCCGGCAGCACGCCCGGCGCCCGGAGCGTCCCACGTTCGGTGATGTTTGCAACATTACAAGTCTGGCCTCGGCGTGCGTGTGCCACCGCGCGCCGCGCGAGGGGCTGCGCGGCGCCGCCGGGGACGCTCCGGAGAGCGGGCCAGGCCGTGCAAGGCGCGCGTTCGCGGTGTGGACGTGCGCCGGCAGGGCAGGACGTACCCCGGAGTCCATCGCTGCCCCGCTGAGGGCGGACCCATGGAATGTAACAAATGTTACACCATGAAGGCTGGCGTGGACGTGGGCATGAACGAGGCGGGCTGGCCGAGGCCGCTGCGCGTCCTCTGGGTGACGCGCATCTTTCCGAACCGGGTTGAGCCGCTGTCGTGCGCGTTCCAGCGGCAGCAGCTCGCGGCGCTGTCGCGCCGGTGCGCGGTGGAGGTCCTCGCGGCGATCCCGTACCACCCGGGCGTATCGCTCCTGGGCGATCGCACACGCCCGGGCCGGCTGGTGGCGGTGCCGGCGCGCGACGAGATCGACGGCGTCCCGGTGGTCCACGCGCGCGCGCCGTACCTCCCCGGGGCGGGCCGGGTGCTGGCGCCCGTGAACGCGCCGCTCTACCTGGCGGGGCTCCTGCCCTACGTCCCGCGGCTGCGGGGGCGGTTCGACGTCGTGCTGGGGGCGTGGCTCTACCCCGACGCCTGCGCCGCGGCGCTGCTCGCCCGGATGCTCGGCCTCCCGTACGCGGTGAAGGCCCACGGCACGGACGTGAACGTCGTGGCGCGCTGGCGCTCGGTGCGGCCGCTCGTCGGCAGCGCGCTCCGGTCCGCCGCATGCGTCATCGGCGTGAGCCGGCCGATGGTCGAGGCGCTCGTGGCGCTCGGCGCGCCGAAGGAGCGCGCGGTCCTCGTCCGCAACGGGGTCGACCGCGCGCTCTTCCGCCCTGCCGACCGGTGCGCCGCCCGGCGCGAGCTCGGGCTCCCGGCGCGCGGGCGCATCGTCACCTTCGTCGGGCACGTCAGCCGGGAGAAAGGGATTCACGAGCTGCTGCGCGCGTTCGAGGCGCTCGGCCGGGACGGCGGCGACGGAAGCGAGCCTGTCCATCTCGTGATCGTCGGCGATGGTCCGGAGCGGGCTGCGGTCGAGCAGGCCGCCGCGCGGCGCGATCGCGAGCCCGCCGATCTGAGCGAGGGGCGCGGCCGGATCATCGCGGTCGGAGCGAGGCCGCTCTCCGCGGTTGCCCGCCACCTCGCCGCGACGGATCTTCTGGCGCTTCCGAGCTGGGCGGAAGGAACGCCGAACGTGGTGCTCGAGGCGCTCGCGGCTGCACGTCCTGTGGTGGCCACGCGCGTCGGGGGCATCCCCGATGTGGTGACGCCGGGGCGCACCGGCCTTCTCGTCCCGTCGCGCGACGCCGTGGCGCTCGGCCGGGCGCTCCGCGAGGCGCTCGCGCGCGCCTGGGACGACGACGCGTTTGCCGAGGCGGCGCCGCCGTCGTGGGAGGAGAGCGCCGAGGCGCTGCAGCGGCTGCTCGCGCGGGCGGCGTTCGGGGACGACGGGCGGGCCGCCGCCTAACTCTCCTAACTCTATTGCGGGAAGTTGCCCCGGATCAGCAGAAAAACCGCCAGGCCGCCAAGGACGCCAAGGGGAGAGGGGAAAGGGGGCCGTCCGGGCATCCCCCCTATTCCCCGGTATTCTTGGCGCCCTTGGCGGCTTGGCGGTTCGCTTCCCCGGCCGACTTCCCGCAGTAGAGCTAAGGGTGGATCACCACGAGATCGACCATGTGCAGCGCGGCGCCCCGCGGTGCCTGCAGGCCGTATGCTCGACCGCGCTGCGCCGGCTGCCGAGGAGCGTGAGGCCCGCCTCGACCCAGCCCGAGATGCCATGGCCGCACATGTAGAGCGGCAGGCCGCCGCCCGAGAGCGTGGCCCTCCCCGCGGCGTCGCTGGTGGCCGTCACGCTGAAGTCGCCATACTTGAAGTAGGTCTTGTACATGAGGCCGAAGCGCTTGAAGAGCACCGACGGCGAGCCCACCACCGCCATCGTCTTGTAGGTCGTCGTCAGGTCCTTCCGGGCGATCTCCGCGCCGAAGAAGCGCATCTTCTCCATCCTGCCGCCGAAGAGCCCGTGCAGGAGCGCGCAGTCGATCTCGAGGAGCGGCGTCATGTCGTGCCAGGCCAGAGGCATCGGCGGATCGTCGAGGTAGCGGGCCGCCTGCGGCGAGAGCTGACGGCTCAGATCCGCCACGGCCCGCTCGCCATAGCGCTGCCGCAGGGCCTCGGCGCGGGAGCCGAGCAGGGTGCCCTTCACGAGATTCCCCTCGCGGAGGACCCGAGGATCGCCAAGGAACTGGGAGGAGTCTGGCGTCGGCATGCTGCAGAGCGCTCCTGTCTTCGTCCAGTATAGCGACAGATCCACGCGGAGGTGCGGCGGATTCGCGTCATGTGCCCTCGAGCCTCGATGCGCGTGTCCTCCGAGGTTCCGAGGTGTCCGAGTCTTCCGGGGCCGCGGACGGGCGCGGAGGCGAGGGCTCACTCCGCTCGCTAGTTCGATTGCGCTCGCTATTTCGACGTCGCCGCCGTCCTGCCCCGCGAAGCGCGAGCGCCACCTCGGCCGCGATGGCGTCGCCTTACCAGGTGAATGGTATGCAGTATCACCACCGGCGCGACGTGCATGGCGCCGTCGATGTTGGTCATGTGACACGGACGCACACTGCTCATTCCTCGTGACGCGTGGCGCGCACGCAAATACTCGGCACGACGCGTGCTGTTCAGCATGGGTCAACGCTGGCCGGCGCGGCTGTTCGCGCCCAGCGATACCGGGAACCAGCATGCGACCGATTCACCACATCGTCACCGCCGCGGTGCTCTCTCTGGGCCTTGTCGGGGCGCCGGGGCGCGCCGCCGCGCAGCCCGTCACCGGTCACCCGCGACTCTGGCTCACGAACGAACACCTCCCGAGGCTGCGCGGGTGGGCCGCGGACAGCCGAAACCGCATGTACAGGGAAGCCATGTTGCCCGCGCTCCGGGGTGCGATCGCAGCTTACGAAGGCCGGTTCTACCCGAATGGGCGGCCGAACCCGACGTGGCCGGACGGCGGCACCAACGCCTATGAGCAGTATCCGACCGAGGCGTATGCCGAGTTTTTCGCATTCATGTCGCTCATCGATGCCGACGCCGCGGCCCGCCCCACCCACGCCGTCAGGGCGCGCAACCTCTTGATGGTCGCCATCGAGGAGGCGAGCAAGGGGAGAGCCGACGGCCAGCCCTTCCGCCGCCCGGGGTTCGCGACCGGCGATCGCTCGCGCTGGTGGGGTGAAGGGTTCCCGCTGACGGTCGATTGGATCTACAACGCGACCGACAGCGGCGGCCGTCCGGTGCTCTCCGCCGGCGACAAGGCCAAGATTCGGCAGGTCTTTCTCAGGTGGATTGACGACAACCTGCACGCATCGACGGCGGGCAACGAGCACCCCCACCCCGTCGGCGTCATGAACGATCCGGCGCTGCTCCGCGATCCGCTCCAGCTCAGGTGGGCTGCGAACAACTACTATCTCGGCCATCTGCGCAATGTCACGCTGATGTCGCTCTCGATGGACGACGCGGACGACCCTCCGCTCGATCCGAGCGCGCCGGCGGGGGCGCTCGGCAACACGCTGCGCAGCTATCGCGCGGACGCGACGGGCGCGTGGCTCTACCAGGCCTTCGCCATCTTCGAGGCCTCCGAGACCGCGGCCAAGCAGCTCGGGGTCCCTTCCGACGGGCTCGGCGTGGCCAGCGGCGGCCTGCCCGTGGAGGGCTTTCTCTACGGCGGCGGCATCGCGACCCTCCACCAGGCGCTGCTGGGGCTCTATACGGCCGGCTACGGCACCCAGGCCCAGTCAGGACCTCAGATCGGGCTGCTGCGCAGCGGATACTGGGACCGCTTCACGGACGGGTTCCTGCACTCGATCGCGCCGGGCCCGGTCACGTACCCGTCGAGGACCGACCTCGGGCCGGTCTACGAGATGGCGAACTACGGCGACACGCTGCAGATCTGGGTCGAGCCGCGCTTCGCCGAGCTGTTCGGCTCGCTCGGCGTCTTCGACCAGCTCACGGGCAACACCGCGCGCTTGCAGAGGTCGCGCTGGATCGTGGCCAACACGATCGCGGGCGGCGCGCCCGAGCTCTACGCGCGCACGTCCAAGATCTGGGGCTCACCCGCCCCGAGCCGGGCGATCCTGAGCTTCATGCTCTTCGACCCGGCCGTGCCGCTCCCGGCGGATCCGCGCCAGGCGATGCCCACCGCCTTCTTCGAGCGGGCGCAGGGGCGCGGCTCCCTCCGCGCGCGCTCGGACTGGACGGCGGGCGCGACGTGGTTCACCTGGCGGTGCGGCTGGGTCACCATCAACCACCAGATCGGCGACTGCAATCAGATCGAGCTCTACCGGAAGGGAGAGTGGCTGACGAAGGAGCACACGAGTTACTCGAACAACCTGACCGGGGCCACGACCGACTACCACAACACCCTCTCCCTGCAGAACGACAAGCCGTCGAACATGCGCTGGTTCGAGAAGGAGATCGTCGCGCGAGGCGGCCAGTGGCGCGAGGGGCGCGCCGCCGGCGATCCGAAAACGCGCATGACCCGGGGCGCCGGCTACGTGTTCGCCGAGGGGATAGCGACGGATCTGTACAACACCCGCGAGAACGTCTGGACGCCCACGGACGCCGCCCGCGACATCGTCCATGCGAGCCGGTCGGTCGTCTGGCTGCAGCCGGATCACGTGGTCGTCTACGACCGCGCGACGTCGCGCACCGCCGGCCGGTTCAAGCGGTTCAACCTGATGACCACGTCGGCGCCGCGGATCGCCGGCCGGACGGCCAGCGCCGTGACCCCGCGGGGGCAGACGCTGTTCATCCAGAGCCTCTTGCCGCGGAGCGCCCGCATGACGGCCGCGCCGGTCGAGAACGTCGACAAGCCGGCGACGATGGAGCCGACGACCCACCGCCTCGTCGTGGAGGATCAGACCGCTCCGACGGACGTCCGCTTCCTGCACGTGCTGCAAGGCGCGGACGCGGGCGCGGCGATGGATGCGGCGACGCGGATCGACAGCGCGCAGGGCTCCGGCTTCGACGGCGCGCTCGTGGCAGGCACGGTCGTCCTCTTCCGCTCGGATCTGCGCTCGGAACCGCGACCGAGCTCGGGGCCGCTGACCTATCAGGTGCCTCGCGCGACGCGCAGGCACGTGATCACCGGCCTCCTGCAGAAGGCCGGCTACGACGTGGCCGTCGTCTCCCGGGAGCCGGAGCTCAAGATGCGCATCACGCCGGGCGGGCGCTACGCGACGGACGACTCGGGCGTGCTCTCGTTCGACACGCCGTAGCGCGCGGAGCGCGGCGCGCGGTCGGCGCCGGTGCGATGAACGGCGCGGCGCTCCCTTCAGGGCTTCGGGGCGAACACCCGGTCGAGCTCCTCCTTTCCGAACACCGGCGCCCAGGGCAGGAGCTCGTACTGCGCCAGCCCCTTCTCCGTGAAGGGATCGCCGTCCCGGATCCGATCCAGCGTCGCCCCGGCCGCCTCGTCGGGCACCCGGAGCAGGAGCGCCCCGCCGTGGCGGGGATCGAGCGGCCCTGACACGAGCACGAGTCCCTGCTCGATGAGCCCCTTCAGATAGGCGCGGTGGGCGTCGACGGCCGGGAGCACCTCGTCGAGCGGTCGCCTGTAACGAATGATCGCAATCGCGTACATGATGTCGTGAGTCCTCGCGCGGCAATCTACCAGAGCACAGCGCGCCCGGTCGGAGAGTCTGTTCGCGCCAGGGCGCCCTCCGGCCGAGCCTCCGGCGGCAATCGCGCGGTCCCCCTTTCCCTTCGCGCTCCCGTCTGGCAGTGTGCGCGCCCTCCGCTGGAGACACCTGTATGGCGAGACCCCCGAAAGCAGCACCTGCTCCTGTCCTCCCGTCCTCGCCGGCCGCCGCGCTCGCGGCGTACGGCCGCGTTGAGCCGAAGCTCCTCGAGCTCGGCCCCGACGATCTCGTGACCGTCTACGTCGAGGTCCCCAGGGCCGTGAGCTCCGTGCTCTCCGCCCTGCCCCACCTGCGCGAGCTCCGCGACGAGATCGTCCGGGATCTCCCGAACCATCCGATCGCGATGCTGGACGAGCTCGAGGACTACGCCCTCGCGGCCTGGTACGCCGATCTTCTCTACAGCACGCCCGCGAGCGAGCTCGACGCGAAGAAGCTCACCGAAGAGGCCGGCACGCTGCGCGAGGGGCTCCTCGTCGCGGCCGAGGCGCTCGGTTACAGGAACCTGCTCGACAAGCAGCGCGTCGCCGACATCCGCAAGGGCAAGGGGCACGCGGATCTCGCGAGCGATCTCATCGCCCTGGCCGAGCTCTTCCGCGGCTCCTGGGACAAGGTCCGCGCCAAGACGGCGGTCGAGGACGAGGAGCTCGAGCGCGCCGCGGATCTCGGCGTGCGCCTCCTCGCCGCGCTCGCCGCGAAGCCCGGCAAGGGCTCGTCCGCGGCGCCGAAGATCACCGACGCCGGCGATCGCCGCGCCCGCGCGATCTCGCTGGTCGCGAAGGCGTACGAGGAGTGCCGCCGCGCCGTCGCGTACCTGCGCTGGCACGAGGGCGGCGACGGCGACCTCGCCCCGTCGCTGCTGCAGAAGCCGCGCGGCCGGCGCCCGAACGCCGAGAAGGCCGCGGCGGCCGCGAGCAGCGCCTCGTCCGAGGCGCCGGCCAAGGCGCCCGACGAGGAGGTGTCCGCGGCAGAGGGCGGCGAGCTCTCGTCCCCCGAGCCGGCGAACGACGCCGCGCCGGTCGTGGGCGCCTGATCTCCCGCGCCTCGCGCTCTTGAAGCGAGCGCGCGGCAGGGACGAGGCGCGGGCAGCGCGGAGGCTCCTCTGGGCCTCCGGCTGCCACGCGCCCTCCCCTGCCTCGGCGCGCCTCGCCGACCTCGATCTGCCGGCCTAGAGTCCCGGCTCCGGCTACCGGCTCCGGCTCGACTCCTCGATGAGCTCGACCT
Source organism: Sorangium sp. So ce281 (assembly GCF_051527395.1). Taxonomy (NCBI): domain Bacteria; kingdom Pseudomonadati; phylum Myxococcota; order Polyangiales; family Polyangiaceae; genus Sorangium; species Sorangium sp. So ce281. The sequence goes on along the minus strand of NZ_CP150322.1, from coordinate 4,738,638 downwards.
TGTAGCCGTCCGGATCCTCGACGAACGCGATCACGGTCTTGCCGTGCTTCATCGGGCCCGGCTCGCGCGTGATCTTCCCGCCCGCCGCCCGGATGCGGTCGCAGGCCCCGCGGATGTCATCGACCCCGAGCGCGATGTGCCCGTACGCCGTGCCGAGCTCGTACTTGTCCACGCCCCAGTTGTGCGTGAGCTCGATCTCGGCGTGCTCGGGGTTCTTCCCGTAGCCGAGGAAGCAGAGCGTGAACTTGCCCTCCGGGTAGTCCTGCCGCGACAGGAGCTGCATCCCGAGCACGTCCCTGTAGAAGCCGATCGAGCGCTCGAGATCGCCGACCCGAAGCATCGTGTGCAAGATCCTCATGCCGATTCCCGTCTCCTTCCTCCGGCCCTGGCGCCCGCGCGGCGCTCAGCCGTAACGCACCGAGATGAGCTCCATCTCCGCCTCGCCCGCCGGGCGGCGGACCGTGATCACATCCCCCGCGCGCCTGCCGAGGAGCGACCGGCCGACCGGAGAGCGCCAGCTGATGCGCCCTGCCGCGCTGTCGATCTCGTCCTCGCCCACGATCTGGTACGTGCGGCGCGCGCCGTCCTCGTCCTCGATCTCGACCGTCGCGCCGAAGAAGACCTTGTCGCCGCGCTGCTCGGACGGATCGACCACGACGGCCTTCTCCAGCCGCTTCGTCAGGTAGTGCATCCGCCGGTCGATCTCGCGCAGCTTCTTCTTCCCGTAGATGTACTCGGCGTTCTCGGAGCGGTCGCCCTGCGCCGCCGCGTCGGCGACCTCCTGGACGATGCGAGGCCGCTCCACGGAGCGGAGCCGCGCGAGCTCTTCGGACAGCCTCCTCGCCCCGCTGGGCGTGATGTAAGCCGGGTCGGACATGGTCGATCGCGGGCGAGCCTACGCCGCGCCGCTCGCCAGTTCAACGCCGTGGATCCCGGCGCGGGGGCCCCGCCGAGGACCCGCCTCGGATGCCCCGATCTTCATGGATCTCCACGAGATTCTCCACATGTTGCGGACGGCTGTTGACGCGCCGCGGCGACATGCTAGGCGAATGCAGAACTGTGCCGCAGCTGCGCGGAAGACCGGGAAGGGAACCGGCTGCCAGCGCCTCCCTGCCGCGGCAACGAGGAGGTCTCCCATGTCGAACGCTCAAACCCACCAGAACCGCTACAAGGCCGACCTCCGCGAGATCCGCTTCCTCCTCTTCGAGCAATTCCGGCTGGACGAGCTGCTCGGCAGCGCGCCCTACGACGCGTGGGGGCGCGACGAGGTAGGGATGGTCGTCGACGAGGCGTACAAGTTCGCGTGCGATGTCTTCGGCCCGCTCAACGCGGTCGGCGATCGGGTCGGCTGTCGCATCGAGGGGGGGCAGGTCAAGACCCCGCCGGGGTTCAAGGACGCGTGGGACAAGCTGTATGAGGCCGGGTGGAAGTCGGTCTCGGTCTCGCCCACCTACGACGGTCAGGGCGGTCCCTTCACGCTCTACACGGTGGTGGAGGAGTTCCTCTGCGGCGCGAACGCGGCGCTCAACATGTACCCCGGGCTGACGTACGGCGCGGCCGAGGTGATCGAGCACTTCGGGACGCCGAGGCAGCGCGATCTCTTCTTGAAGCGGATGTACGGCGGGCAGTGGAGCGGGACGATGTGCCTGACCGAGCCCCAGGCCGGGTCGGACGTCGGCTCGTCGCGGACGAGCGCGGTGAAGCAGAAGGACGGCAAGTACCTCATCCGCGGCACGAAGATCTTCATCTCCGGCGGCGACCAGGACCTCACCGAGAACGTGGTGCACCTCGTGCTCGCCCGCGTCGAGGGCGCGCCCCCCGGCACGAAGGGGCTCAGCCTCTTCGTCGTGCCCAAGGTCCGGGTGAACGACGACGGCTCGCTTGGCGGGCCGAACGACGTCGTCGTCGGCAACATCGAGCACAAGATGGGCATCAACGGGTCGTCGACGTGCGTGCTCAACTTCGGCGAGAGCGACGCCTGCCTCGGGGAGCTCGTCGGCACCGTCGAGCACCAGGGCATGCCGCAGATGTTCCGGATGATGAACGGCGCGCGCATCTCCGTGGGCCTGCAGGGCGTGTCGGTCGCGTCCTCGGCGTACCTGAACGCGCTCGAGTACGCGAAGGATCGCAAGCAGGGCTCGTCGATCCTCCAGTGGAAGGACGCGACCGCGCCGCGCGTGCCGGTCATCGATCACCCGGACGTGCGGCGGATGCTGCTCGACATGAAGAGCCGCGTGGAGGGCATCCGCGCGCTCATCATCAAGCTCGCGCGCCACCAGGACGCGGTCGCCGTCTACCAGGGCAAGGACGACCGCGCGGCCGCCTACAACCAGGGCCAGGTCGACCTGCTCGTGCCGCTCGTGAAGGCCTACTCGTCCGACCAGGCGTTCCGCGTCTGCGAGACAGCGATCCAGACCTTCGGGGGCGCCGGGTACACGAAGGACTACCCGGTCGAGCAGTACTGCCGCGACGCGAAGGTCTTCTCGATCTACGAGGGCACGAACCACATCCAGGCGATGGACCTCGTCGGGCGGAAGCTCGGCCAGGGCGGCGGGGTCAACCTGCAGGCCTTCCTGAACGACGTGGCCGAGTTCGTGAAGGCCAACGAGAAGCACCCCGTCCTCGCCGCGAGCATCAAGGAGCTCCGCGAGGCGCACGAGGCCGTCGCCGGCACCGCGATGCGGCTGCTCTCGTGGTTCCAGCTGGGCAAGATGCCGATGGTGCCGCTCGCGGCGAACCGCTTCCTCGAGATGATGAGCGAGCTCGCGATCGGCTGGCTCCTGCTCGACGGCGCGGTCATCGCGCTCAAGGCGATGGAGGGCCTGCCGGCCGGCGACGCCGGCGCGAAGGACCGCGCCTTCTACGAGGGCAAGAAGCACGCTGCCCTCTACTTCGCGGCCAACGTGCTGCCGCACGCGAAGTTCTCCGCCGAGATCCTCGGGCGCGAGGACTCGTCCGCGCTCGACATCCCGGCCGACGCCTTCGCGACCGTCTGACCTCCCTCCCCGCGCCGGCCCCGCCTCCGGGCGGGGCGCGGCGCGGGCTCACGCGGGGACCGTGAGCCGCTCGGCCAGGTCCCGGACGGGCACGGGCATCGTCGGGTCGCGCGAGACGGCCATGATCTCGGCGCGGAGCGCGCGGACCTCCGTCAACCGGAGCCACGAGAGCGCGAGCCGCGTCATGCTCGGCAGGCCTCTCGCGAGCACCACGCGGACGACGTCGGCCGCGGGGAACGAGAAGGCCACCTCCTCGGGGGGCAGGCCCGCGGCCGTCGCCGCCGCCTCGATGCTCGCGTCGAAGTCGTCCCGCTTGGTTTCCAGCACCTCGAAGAAGGCCCGCTCGCGCTCGGGCGCGATGGCCTGAGCCGCCCCACCGCCTTCGGGCGCGAAGACCCAGGCGCCCGAGCCGTCCAGCCCCACCCGGGCGCCGGACTCCAGCGTGACGAGCGGCAGGAGGCGACCGCCTTCGATCGGCTCACCGCCGCCGGCCTCGATCCGCTCGCGCACGAGGTCCCTCAGCTCCGCGCTCATGGGCCGATGTTCGCACGGAATACCCGGCGATGGGCAACTGGGGGTGGGGCCAACTGAGCCGACACGCCGCGCGCCGGCAGGCGCGGGGCGGCCGCGCGCTCATGCGCGCCGTGGCCTCGTCTCCTCCCCACCCGGGTGATCCCTCCCCCACCCGGGCGACGCCCGCGCCCGCGCCCGCGCCCGCGCCCGCGCCCGCGCCCGCCAACGAGCGCGTGCGTGACGGGGCAGGCGCGGCGATCGCGCCGGGCGGCACGCGCAGGTCGCTTTGCTTGGAAAACGCGCAGGGCTGACCGGAATAGGAATAGTATGAGGATTCGATTCAAGGTTGATGCATGGGTAGTGGGGTTCATTCCGGTCGCGATGGCGTTGAGCGGCTGCGTCGAGCAGCCGGATAACATCATCGGGATCGGGAACCCCGAAGACGAGCTGTCCGACGAGGCCTGCACTCCGAGCAAGCACGAGACGGTCCCCTCGAAGTGCGGGGTGTGGGTCTCGAGCACCCTGGGGGACGACAGCAACGCGGGGATCCAGAGGGCGCCCCTGAGGACGATCTCGGAGGCGTTCCAGGTCTCGCCGGACAAGGGAAGGCGCATCTATATCTGCGCCCAGACGTTCGACGAGGCGGTGATCGTGCCGGGGGGACACAGGCTCTTCGGCGGGCTCGACTGCGACGACCGCTGGCGCTGGATAGGCGACAAGAAGAAGACCACGCTCACCGCTCCCGAAGGCGAGACGCCGCTCTCGTTCGATAACGGCGAAGGCGCGGCGGTGATCGAGGATTTCCACGTGACCGCGCGCTCCATCCCGGTGACCCACACCGAGCTCGCAGGCAGATCCGCGATCGCCGCGAACAGCTCCGGGGTCCCTGTCCATTTCACGCGGTGCATCCTCGAGGCGGGCGACGGGGCGCCGGGGGCGAACGGCGGGGCGTTCGTGGACGGCGCTGCCGGGAAAGGGATGATCGGCAACTTCGGCAACGCCGCGTGCTCGGCCACGACGGTCACCGGCGGGCTCCCCGTGAACAACACCTGCGGTACGCCCGACGATCGGTCGGACGACTCGCGCGGCGGCACGGGAGGGACGGGGGGCCTGGAGTCCGGGGGGGATGGAAGCAGCGGGGTTCCGGGCGATGTGATGAACGGCGGCAAGGGCGAGACCAGCACCCAGCGCTGCACCGCGGGGCAGGCGGGCGCGGACGGGGTGGACGGGAGTCCGGGCGCCGGCGCGACGGGCTTCGGCGATCTGTTCCTGGATGGGTATACGGGCCCGCTCGCCGGCGACGGGACGCCGGGCAGGCGGGGCCAGGGCGGCGGAGGAGGCGGCGGCGCGAAGGGCGGCACCGGCGCGCAGATGTGTCCTTTCGAGGCCTCTGCGGCCGGCGCCGGCGGAGGCGCCGGGGGCGCGGGCGGGTGCGGCGGGCTCGGCGGCCGCGGCGGAGGCGCCGGCGGGGTGAGCATCGCCCTCTTCGTGGGGAGCGCGTCTATCACCTTGAACGACGTGGTCTTGAAGACGGGCCGCGGCGGCAATGGCAGCGCTGGGGGCGAGGGCCAGCCGGGCGGCGAGGGCGGCGAGCACGGGGCAGCCGGGACCCGAGGCGAGGCCGACGGGCTGAACGCCGCCTGCCCTGGCGGTCGCGGTGGCCGGGGCGGCCAGGGCGGCCGGGGCGGCGGCGGGCTCGGCGGCCACTCGATCGCCATCGCGTACGCGGGCATCGAGCCTTCGCTCACGAACACGACCATCGAGCTGGGTGAGGCCGGGATCGGAGGGCGCGGGGCCAGCCGGACCTACGACGGAGCCGACGGCGTGGCGGCAGAGATCTACGATATCGAGCAGCGTTTCCGGCAGTAGCGCGGCGTGAGGTCCGCGCCGCGACAGCGCCCGGCTCTACGCCGGCGCCGCCGGCGCGGGCCAACTCCGATCCTCCTGCATGCAGCGGAGCTGCGTCACGCGCCGTCCCTCGGCGGTGGTCACCACGATCTCCCGAACGGGCGTGTCGCGCCGCGCGCGTCGGCTCAGCTTCTCGACCACCAGGAAGCCCTCCCGCGCGCCCGCGAGGTGGAGGAACTCGTCGAACAGCGCGATGTGCGCGTGCGCGCCCTCGTCGGCCGTCGCGATGCGCCGCTGGGTGGTGACGCCGATCGCCAGCGCGCCGCCCCGGGCCCGCACGACCATCGCAGGATCGAGCCCACGCTGGCTCTCATCAGGCACCGTCCAGATGTCCGCGACCCCCGCCTCGGTGAGGCGCCGCTTCATGTAGTAGAAGGAAGACTCGAGCGTGTTGTTCCGGTACGGGATCGCCTTCGACTCGATCGGATCGACGTGATTCCGCCAGAACGCGATCAGCGCGCGCGCCCAGCGCCCGCCGTCGAGCCGGCGATCCTGGAACGGCCAGTCCTCCGCCATCGCCTGCGCGCACACGCCGCGCAGCGCCTGCTCGTCGATCCCGCGCGTCGCCAGGCAGGGCGCGCAGTGCATGTAGGCCGTTCCCCTATCGAGGAGCGCGCCGCACATCGAGCAGATGTCGTTGCCGTAGCCGGGGCCCATGTACCGGAGCCAGCCGGCGCTGAGCTCCTCGTGAGCCGCGCGGCGCTCCTCGTTCCGCTCGATCTCCCGCAGTCCGTCCCGGAGGGCCTTCGAGGCCGCGCGCCGCTCGTCATCTCGCTGCTTCATCCGCTGTCCTCCAGCGTGAGCCCGTCCGCGCCGGCTCGGGCAGTGTAACGCCCGAGCCTCCGCCACGCTTCGCAAGGCGGTGGGATCCGCCCATGCGCGATCCTGCACACCAGCTCGGCCAGCGTGCCGCCGCGGGTTATTGACGCTGACTTTCATTTACGGCTACGGTCCCGGTCGACGAGATGTCACGATTTGCCCCGTTTCTTGCGCTCCCGCTGGTCTTCAATGTGGGCTGCGGCTCGGAGTCCGCTCCGGACGATCCTCTGGCTGGCATCACGCTGATCGGCGACGACCTCACCGACGTGCCGCTGCGCGACGCTTCTGCGGAGCAGGTAGCGCGGTTCAAGGACGGCGACGCGCTCTTCGATTTCGTCTTTCGCGAGCGCGACGGCCTCGGGCCGCTCTACATCCGCGCGGCGTGCGCCGGCTGTCACGACGGCGCCGCGCGCGGCCCGGGCGCGGTCCAGAAGATGGCGCTCGTCGAGGACGACGGCGTGACGCCGGCGGCGGATCAGGGGGGGCTCCCCTACGGACACACGTTGCGGCCCTACGCCGTCGGGGGGGCGACGACGCTCTCGCAGCCCGAGATCGAGGCGACGATCAAGGTCTCGAAGCGCCTCGGCCCGCCGGTGTTCGGGCGCGGCTACATGGAGGCGGTCGACGACGCCGAGATCGAGCGGGTCGCGACCGAGCAGGCCGCGCGCGGCGACGCCATCCGCGGGCGCATCAACCGCGTGGTGTTCCACTCGAAGCAGAGCGGGGACGCGTCGTTCAACGCCTTCGTCGAGGGCGACGAGAACCTCATCGGCCGCTTCGGGTTCAAGGCGCGCGTCGCCACGCTCGACGACTTCACGGCCGACGCCTACCAGGGCGACATGGGCATCACCTCGCCGCTCCGGCCGGACGAGCTGCCGAACCCCGACGGGCTCACGGACGACGCCAAGCCGGGCGAGGACGTGGTCCTCGACACGGTGAACGCCGTCGCCGACTACATGCGCTTGCTCGAGATCCCGAGGCGCGCGCCCGCGGACGCGCGCGGCCAGGCGCTCTTCGCCGAGGCCGACTGCGCCGCCTGCCATGTCCCCTCGCTGAGGACGCGCGCCGACTACCCGATCGCGCAGCTCGCGGACATCGACGCTCCGGTCTACACGGATTTCCTCCTGCACGACCTCGGCCCTGATCTCGCCGACGGGCTGGCCGACGAGTCGGCCAGCTCCGTCGCCTGGCGGACGGCGCCGCTCATCGGCGTGCGCCACAGCACCTCGTACCTCCACGACGGCCGCGCCAGGACCATCGAGCAGGCCATCTTGCTCCACGACGGCCCCGGCTCGGAGGCCGCCGCTTCGGTCGCCGCGTTCCGCGCGCTCTCCTACGAGGATCGCGGGGCGCTCATCGACTTCGTGCGCTCGCTCTGATCGACGTCCACCGAGGCGCACACGCACCAGTCCACATCGCGCGCTCGCCCCACGCGAGCGGTGACAAGGAGCTCGAAGATCATGCATATCCCCGCCCGCTTGCGGTCCGGTCTGGCCATCGCCGCCGCCGCCCTCTCGCTTCCTGCGTGCGGAAGCGACAACGAGGCGCTGCTCACCGACGCGGAGCACGAGCGGCATGCCGTGTCCGACGTGAAGGCCTTCATCCAGGGCAACATCGACCAGTTCGCCGCCGCCACGGCCGCGCTCCAGGCGGCCGCGCCCGCGCCGGACGCCGACGGATGGAGCGCGACGAGCGACAAGGAGGCCGTCGATGCCATGAAGGCCGAGTGGAAGAAGGCGCGGCACGCCTACGAGAGCATCGAAGGAGCCATCGCGGTCGTCTTCCCGGATCTCGACTACTCGACGGATGCCCGCTACGACGCGTTCATCGAGGTCGAGGCCGACGACAACCTCTTCGACGGTGAGGGGGTGACCGGCGTGCACGCCATCGAGCGCATCCTCTGGGCCGACGCGATCCCGGAGCCCGTCCTCGCCTTCGAGTCTGAGCTCGATAACTACAGCGAGGCTGCCTTCCCTGCCACCGAGGCCGAGGCCGCGTCGTTCAAGGACGAGCTCTGCGCGCGCCTCGCGGCCGACGCGGCGAAGATGCAATCGGATTTCGGCGCGCTCGCGCTCGACGCGCCGTCCGCCTACCGCGGGGTCATCGCCTCGATCGCCGAGCAGGTGGAGAAGACGAGCAAGGCGGCGACCGGGGAGGAGGAGTCGCGCTACGCCCAGTACACGCTCGCCGACATGCGCGCGAACGTCGCGGCCGGCGTGGCGACCTACGAGGCCTTCCGGCCGTGGATCCTGACCAAGGGCGCCGAAGGCGCGGAGGTCGACACGGCGGTGCGCGACGGCTTCGAGCGGCTGTCGAGCGCGTACGACGCGATCGCGGGCGACGCGCTGCCGCCGCTTCCGGAGGGGTGGAGCGAGGCGGAGCCGACCGAAGAGCAGCTCGCGACGCCGTTCGGGAAGCTGTTCTCGCTCGTGGAGCACGAGAGCGACGACGCGACCCCGGGCACGCTCGCCAGCGACATGACGAGGTCCGCCGATCTGCTCCGGATCAAGACGCTCCCGTAGAGCGGGGCCCATCGAAGCAGCGCCCCGCTCTAACGCGGCGCGCGCGGCGCGCTCGGCCGCGTCAGCCGCCGGCGTTCCACCGCACGAGCACGCACGTGACGTTGTCGGGGCCGCCGTGCTGGTTGGCGCGGTCGATGAGGGACCGCGCCGTCGCGGCGAGGTCGCTCTCCTGCGCGAGCAGCTCGGCGATCTCCAGCTCGGAGACCGGGCCCGAGAGCCCGTCCGAGCAGATCAGCAGGAGATCTCCGGCCTCGGGCCGCTCGACGCGCGTGGCCACGTCGACCGTCTTCCCCATCCCGAGCGCGCGCGTCACGACGTTGCGGGCGAGCAGCGGATCCACATCGTCAGGCAGCTGCTCGCCGGTGTTCAGGTGCTCGTTCCAGAGCGAGTGATCCTCGGTGAGCCGCTCGAGCCGGCGCTTTCGGTAGCGGTAGACCCGGCTGTCGCCGACGTGCGCGATGCACGCCGAGCTCCCGTCGACGTAGACGCCCGCGAACGTCGTCCCCATGCCGTAGCAGAGCGGGTCGCGCTGCCCGACCTCGAAGATGCGCTCGTTGGCGCGCCAGATGGACGAGACCAGGCGCAGCTCGAGGGGCGTCACCTCCTCGTCGTACCCCGTCGGCTGGGTGATCTCGCCCTCGCCGTCCTTGCAGCACGAGCGCACGATGTCGACCGCCATCCGTGACGCGACCTCCCCACCGGCGGCGCCGCCGATGCCGTCCGCGACGACGAAGAGGCCGAGATCCAGATCGACCGCGAAGCTGTCCTCGTTGTGCTCGCGCTGGTGGCCAACGTGGCTGTCACCGGCGGCTTCGATGTGGAGCGGGGGGTTCACAGAGCTTCCTCGTCGGCGGGAGGCGTGTCGTGCCGGGAGCATCCAGCGGCGGGACGCCTCGCGCAAGTCAGGAAGGAGCTCAATTCGAGTGAAGAGCGCCGGCCTGCTCGGGTTACGCACGTGACGCGCGTGACGCGCGTCACGTGCGCAGCGCGGCGGTCGCTGGCGACTGGAGAGGCGGATGGGCGCCGTGCGGCTCGCTGCGCTGCCCGGCAGGGGGCGGGACGCTGGCCGTGAGGGCCTCGAAGCGGCCGCTCTTCCAGGTCACGAGGCCCCCCGAGAGGCGCGCGGCGCTGCCCGCCACCGGCTCGGACCTCAGCCAGACCAGGGGGCGCGCGGCGAAGATCGGCTTGGTGCAGGCCACGTCCTCGAAGGCGGCGGACCACGAGCCGGTGTTGCCGAAGAACAGCCCGCCCTCCCAGGTGCCCTCGGGCGTGTGCGTGTGGCCGAAGACGACCGCTCTGGCGCGATGGGCGCGGGCGACGTGGCGCGCGGCGCGACTGACGCGCTGCCACGTCGCGTCGAGCGGGAGCTTCGGCACGAGGCGCTCGTAGACGATGAGCGCCGCCGGCGCGACGAGCGCCGCCGGCGCGAGCCAGAGCGGAGCGAGCAGCAGCCACACGAGCGCCACCGCGACCGCGAGCAGCGCCAGCGCGGCCCGGTCGAGCCACAGCTCGCGCGCGACGAGCCCCAGCCGATCCTCGGCCGGGGGCGCGAACAGGCGGGCGTGACGGGCCACGGCGCGGAGCGGGGCGCCCGTCTCCTGCGCCGCGGCGGCGAGGCACTCGCGCAGGCGAGCGCGCCGCTCCGGCTCGCGCCGGCGCACGAGCTCGAGGAGCGTGCGGAGCGCGCCGAGCGCCCACGCCCCCGCGAGCGAGCGGCTGGAGAACATGTAGTAACGCGCCCAGTGCGCGAAGTACCCGAACGCGGACAGCATGAACGAGGCGTCCACGTGCGGGTTGAAGTAGCCCATCCGCGACACGAGCAGCCGGCACACGAGCGAGCCCATGGTGGGCTGGATCTCGCCCGGTTTACGCCCGAACGGGACCATCGGATAGCGGTAGCTGCAATACGCGTCGTACTGGTTGCCGTGCTCCACGATGATGCCGTCGGGCGTCTTGTGGAACCACGCGCGAAACACGACGCGCGCGCCCAGCGTCGCGCGCGGGGCGCTGGAGGGCGGCGCGTCGCTCTGCGCGGCGAGCGCCGCATCGACGACGCGGGCCCGGACCAGGTCGCGCACCTCGGGCAACGTGAGCTGGACGTCGTGGTTGCCGGAGATGAACACGACGGTGTGCCCGTCCGCGACGACGCGACCGAGCGCCTCGATGAACACAGGGTGGTCCGCGAGGATCGCCTCCATCGCCGGGACCGCGTGCTCCGCGCTGCGGGGGAGATCGTGAAAGACGCTCTGCTGGTCGATCACGCGCGGCGCATCGAAGTCGAACACATCGCCGTTGAGCACGAGCGTGAGCTCATCGCGCCCCGCGCCGCGCGCCGTGCCCTGCCTCATCTCGTCCCGGAGCGCGTCCAGCATCGCCGCGACCTCGCTGTCGGGGGAGTAAGGAGCCTGACGGTAGCGCATCCACAGGCCGTCACCCGGCTCGAGCTCGCAAAGATGGATATCTGAGATCGCCACCGTATGGAGCATTCGATAAGGTGACACACGCGCCCGTCCACGGCCGTCAGGGAACGGTCACGGCCTGGGGTCGGGTGATGGCGGAGGCGCATGCGGGCGCGGCGCAGCGTGACGTGCCGCGGCGCTGCGATCGCCCCGAACTGCGAGGTATTGACGTCTGCGCGTCTGGGCGGCTGTCGGGATTTGTGGTGTCTTGGGCGTTGTGTCGCTCGTGGTCGTGGTCGTTGCACCACGCCGCCGCCGCTTGCTCGCTAGGGCTTTCCCTTGCGCTTGACGATCACGAACTGCACGCGGCGGTTCTTCTGGCGCCCTGTCTTGACGCGGTTGTCCCCGAGCGGCTGCTCGAAGCCGTAGCCCTTGGCGACGAGCTTCTCCCGGGGCACCCCGGCGGACACGAGCCACGAGAGGACCGCGTCCGCGCGCTGCTGCGACAGGTGGAGGTTGTACTCCTCGGTCCCGTTGTCGTCGGTGTGGCCTTGCACCTCGACGAGCTCGATGTCCGGGTTCTGCTGGATGGCGTCGCGCACCTCGTACAGGATCTCGTCGGAGATGGGATCGACCGTCTCGGCGCGCGACTTGCCGTAGACGACGAACTGCACCGGCTTGGACGTCCTGATCTCGTCGGCGTTGACGCGAACGAACCTGGGGCAGCCGTTCTGTCGTGGATCAGGGTCGGAGGGCCCCCGCTCGTTCGGGCAGGCGTCCGCGGCGCCGCGCACGCCGTCTCCATCCGGATCGTCCGGGCAGCCGTTCTGCTTCGGGTCCCGGTTCGCCGGCCCCTTGACCCTGGGGCAGGCGTCCGAGGCGTCGGCGATGCCGTCGCCGTCCGCGTCGCCAGGGCAGCCGACCTTCTTCGGGTCGTCGCTCGCCCCGCCGCGCACGCTGGGGCAGGCGTCGATGCCGTCGTGGAAGCCGTCGTCGTCCGAGTCCTCGGGGCAGCCGTTCTCCGTGGCGTCGGCGCTGCGGGCTCCCGGGGTGTTCGGGCACGCGTCGTCGATGTCGAGCACCGTGTCCCCGTCGCGATCCGCCGGAGGACATCCGTCCTTCGCGCGATCGGGCGAAGGATCGCCCTTCACGTCAGGGCAGGCGTCGATGTCGTCGTTGATGCCGTCGTCGTCCTTGTCGCCCGCGACGGCGGCGGCCTGGGCGCGATCCGGGGCCGGCTTCGGGAGCGGCGTCCAGCCGACCATGCCGACCGCGCGGACCGGCGGTGTGCCGATGGCGCTCGTGAGGCCCGGGCCGACCGCGGCGCCGAGCGTGAGGCCGTCGAGGACGCGCAGCTTGGCGCCGAAGAGCAGCTCGGCGTTGACGCTGGCCCCGTCGCGCTGCACCGGCGTGCTCGAGAGCAGGACCTCGTCGCCGAGCGGCGCGCCGCCGTACGCCTCGGCGCCGAGCTGGAGGAGATCGTCGGCGATCAGGAGCCCCGCGGCGCCACCGAACGTGAACAGCTGCGGCCGGTTGGGGCCGCCCCCGAGCTCGACGCCGCCGCTCGCGCTCCACAGGAAGCCGAGCGACGCGCCCGCCGAGCCGACGCGCCCGCCGAGGCTCGCGTGGACGGCGCCGCGGGTCTCCGCGTCGCCGGTGTACTGCGCCGGCGAGCCGGTGGGCGCGAACAGGTAGCCGCCGATCCCGAGCTGGAACGGGCCTGCGTCTTCCCCGAGCACGCGGAAGCGCGCGCCGAAGCGGAGGTCGCCGAGCTCGGGCGCCGTCAGCTCGGTGAACTCGACGCCGGGGATGCCTGGGTCGTGGCCGCCCTGCGCGACGGCGAGCGGCGCGTCGATCGAGAGCAGCAGGCGATCCCACAGCGCGAGCGAGGCGTCGAGGCGGAGGAACGTCTGCGAGGAGACGAGGTCGACGGGGGTGTCGCCGCTGGTGTGGATGGGGCGGTGGGCGTAATCCAGCATCACGTAGGCGCGCGGCGCGAGGTGGCCGGGAGCGGCCGGAGAGGGCACGCCAAAGAAGGCGTCTCCAGCGGGCGCCGGCTCGAACCGGTCGAGGGAGAACCCACCGGTGGATTGACCGCGCGAGGCGCCGGCGAGCGTCATGAGGACGGCCGTGGACGCGACCGCTGCGACGGAGGAAGACCTCATCGGCCGGGCACGATAGCGGGGGCGCGTGGCGGGGGGCAACATCCGCATTTCTTCCCTGACCGCGGCGATCCTGGGCGAGGTCCAGGAGGCGGCCTGCGACCCGCTCGCGCCGCGTTCGACGTGGTCACTGTCCTGGCGACAGGACGACGGTGCGCAGAGGGCGCGCCGCGCCAGGGACGATCAACGACGATGGGATGGCCGAGCGCGGCGCGTCACGGACAGTCGCCGAAGGCGCTGTTGGGTACGACGCTGCGCGTGATATCCGCCGTGACGGTGGGGATGTCCTGTGTCCAGACGTGATCCGTGGGAGCCGCGTCGCAAGTCCCATTCTGGGAAAGGTCCACGTACCAGTGCATCTTGTACGCTTTGTCGCCGGGTATCTGCCCCGTCACACTGAACGTGCCGTCGGCCTCGATCGCGTCCGACGCGCTCAGCGCCGGCGCGGCATCGCCGGCAGCGACGATGGCCACGTAGACCATGTCACCAGCGGTGTAGGCGGGAACATAACCGGTGCCGCGGAGGGTGAAATTGAAGCTCTCGCCCGACGTGCCGCCAGCGCCGCTGGAGCCGCCTGCTCCCGCGCCGCCTGAGCCGCCCGCGCCGCCTGAGCCGCCCGCGCCGCCTGAGCCGCCCGCGCCGCCCGTTCCCGCACCGCCGGCGCCGCCTGTTCCCGAGCCGCCCGAGCCGCCCGCGCCCTCGCCGCCAGCGCCGCCCGTCCCTGCGCTGCTCGTGCCGCCCTCACCCGTGGTGGTGGTCGTCGTCGAGCTCGAGGTCGTCGCGTCCCCCGTGGCGTCGTCACCTCCGCATCCCGCGCCCGTACCGGCGATGACGAGTGCGCCCATCGCCATCCACACCGCGATCCACCGAGATGCCTGCATGAGGGTCCTCCTTGAAGCTCCGTTATGGCGGGGCGCATCTTCGTGCGCCGCGGGCTCATCCGCGTCGTTCGGCTCGTTGAGGCGTACTCTCGTACGCCTCACTCGCCTGCCTGGCGGCTGAGCCCGTATCACACGAATCTGCACCTCGCTATCCAAGATTGACGATATCGGACGGCTGCGTCGGCGAGGAGCCGTCGCGCTCGCCGGGCGTAGCTCTCAGGTGATCGCCAGAGCCCAGTTTCCGCGGCGTGGATTCATGCTGCCCGTCGCGGTTGCAGCCGGCCTCGCCGCCGGAGCACGGCGGCGAGGAGCAGCAGCATCCCCCACGCTTCCCGGGGCATCGGCGCACGTCCCATGCGGCAGTCGCAGCCGCCTTGGAAATCAGGCGACGTCGCGCCGCCGCTGGTCGCAGTCGTCGTCGCGGCCTCACCGCCGGCGCCGCCCATGCCGCCGGCGCCGCCCGCCCCGCCGGCCCCTCCGCCGCCGCCGCTGCCTGTCGGATCCGGCGGCTCGCAGGCGTCACCCTGGCCGTCCTCGTCGGTGTCGGTCTGTTCGGGGTTCGCCAGGCTCGGGCAGTTGTCGGCGTCGGTCACCACCCCGTCGCCGTCGGGATCGCAGGCGTCGCCGAGATCATCGCCGTTCGCGTCTTCCTGCCCGGCGTTCGCCAGGCTCGGGCAGTTGTCGCAGACGTCGCCGCGGCGGTCGGCGTCGGCGTCTGCCTGATCGGCATTCACGAGCTGCGGGCAATTGTCGTCCGCGTCAGGTATCGAGTCGCCGTCGGCGTCGTCATCGCAGGGATCGCCGAGGCCGTCGCCGTCGATGTCGGCCTGCGGCTCGCCCGGCGCAGGCGGCGGGTTCGCCGCGAAATCGCAGTTGTCGTCCTCGTTGATCACCCCGTCGGCGTCCGGATCGCCGTCTGGATCGCACGCGTCGCCGGTGCCGTCGCCGTCGGCGTCTTGCTGCCCGGCGTTCGCCAGGCTCGGGCAGTTGTCGTCGACGTCGAGCGTGCCGTCGTTGTCCGAGTCGCCGTCGCACACGTCGCCCTTGCCGTCGCCATCGGTGTCGACCTGCGGCTCGCCCGGCGCGGGCGGCGGGTTCGCCATGAGGCGGCAGTTGTCGTCGCCGTCGAGCACGCCATCGTCGTCCGAGTCGGTGTCCCGGTAATCCGGGGTCCCATCGCCGTCTGTGTCGGTCGCCGGCGTGTTCAGCAGAGCATCCCCGGCCTCTTCGGCATCGAGCACCTCGTCGCCGTCGCTGTCGGGGTCCACGGCGTCGATGAATGCGTCCTCGTCGGTGTTATTGGTCGGATCGGCAGGATTGTCGCGGTTCAACACCTCCTCGAAGTCCCCGATGGTGTCGCCGTCGGAGTCGACGCTCGTCGGGTCGGTCCGGAGCGCCGCCTCCTCTGCATCCGTGAGGTGGTCGTTGTCGTCGTCGTCGTCGCAGACGTCCCCGTCGCTATCGCCGTCGGTATCGAGCTGGTTGGTGTTGATGTCGTATCCGCAGTTGTCATCTGCGTCGAGGACGCGATCGTTGTCGTCGTCATCGTCGCACTCGTCACCGAGCGCGTCTTCGGGCCCGTTCTTCGGGTTGTTCTCCTGCCCCGGGTTCGGGGTGGTGCGGCAGTTGTCGCCCCCGTCCGGCACCCCGTCCGCGTCGTCGTCGTTGTCGCACGCGTCGCCCAGCGCGTCGCCCCCGGCGAGGCTCAGGTCGGTGTTGATCTGCGTGCTGTTCGGCGCGAACTGGCAGTTGTCCGCGGCGTCGAGCACGCCGTCGGCGTCGTCGTCGTCGTCGCACGCGTCGCCCAGCGCATCGCCGCCTGCAAGGTTCAGATCCGTGTTGGCCTGGGCGCTGTTCGGCTCGGTCGGGCAGTTGTCGTTCACGTCGGGCACGCCGTCGGCGTCGTCGTCGTCATCGCAGGCGTCGCCGAACCCGTCGCCGTCGGTCAGGTCCTCGTCCGTGTTCGTCTGATCCAGGTTGCGTTGGAGCGGACAGTTGTCGGTGGCGTCGGGCACGCCGTCGGCGTCGTCGTCGTTGTCGCACGCGTCGCCCTGCGTGTCGCCGCCGGGCAGGTTCCGGTCCGTGTTGCGCTGGCTCGTGTTCGGCTCGGTCGGGCAGTTGTCGGATGCGTCGAGCACGCCGTCGGCGTCGTCGTCGTCGTCGCACGCGTCGCCCTGCGTGTCGCCGGTGGCGGCGTCGGTGTTCGTCTGGTTCGCGTTCGGCACGTCCGGGCAGTTGTCGCAGGAGTCGCCTCTCTGGTCCCCGTCGCTGTCGCCCTGGTTGTTCGTGTCGTTCGGCCCGTTCGGCGTCGAGGGGCAAATGTCGCAGACGTTGCCGACCCCATCGTGATCCTCGTCGATCTGGCTGACGTTGGCGACGCTGGGGCAATTGTCGCAGGCGTTGCCGAGGCCGTCGCCGTCGCCGTCGATCTGATCCGTGTTGGCGACCTCGGGGCAGTTGTCGCAAGCGTTGCCGACGTCGTCCCCGTCGCCGTCGGCCTGGTTCGCGGTGATGAGGCGCGGGCAGTTGTCGCACGCGTCGCCGAAGCCATCGCCGTCGGTGTCGACCTGGGTCAGCGTCGCCACGTACGGGCAGAGATCACACGCGTTTCCGAAGGGATCGCCGTCCTCGTTCTGCTGATCGTTCGGGCGTCCCAGGCAGTTGTCGCACGCATCGCCGACCCCGTCGCGATCGTCGTCGACCTGGTCGTCGTTGGGCGCGCCAGCGCAGTTGTCGCACGCGTCGCCGACCGTGTCGCCGTCCCTGTTCGCCTGGTCCGCGTTCGCTCGCTCTCGGCAGTTGTCGCACGCGTCGCCGATCCCGTCGTGGTCCGCGTCTTCCTGACCGCTGTTGGGCGTGCCAGGACAGTTGTCGCACGTGTCGCCGACCCCGTCGCTGTCGCCGTCATCCTGGTTCGTGGTCGGCGTGGTTCGGCAGTTGTCGCACGCGTCGCCGATCCCGTCGGCATCGCTGTCAGCTTGGTTGGTGTTGGGCGCGTCCGGGCAGTTGTCGCAAACGTCGCCGAAGAGGTCTCCGTCCCTGTTGAGTTGATCGGTATTCGGGTCGTCCGCGCAGATGTCGCAGGCATCTCCTATGCCGTCGTTGTCCCTGTCGCGCTGATCGTTGTTGTAGGCTCCGGGACAATTGTCGCAGGCGTCGCCGAAGTTGTCGCCGTCGTCGTTGCGTTGATTGTTATTGGGGACGTTGAGGCAGTTGTCTGAACGAGCGCCGAAGTCGTTGATGCCGTCGCTGTCGTTGTCATCGTCACAGCTGTTTCCAATCCCGTCGCCGTCGCTGTCGAGCTGGTCTTCGTTGCTGGACGTGTCGCAGTTGTCGCAGACGTTCGGCACGCCATCGCGGTCGGTGTCGACGTCCGGATCCGCGGCCATCGGCGTGGGTATCGTCGGACACTTGTCGGCGGTGTCCGGTGTCCCATCGTTGTCGTCGTCGAGGTCTGTGTCGTCCAGGGTGCCGTCGTCGTCGTCGTCGTTGTCGCAAGCATCGCCCAGACCGTCGTCGTCGCCGTCATACTGGCTCGGGTTGCTGACCCCTGGACAGTTGTCGAGCGCGTTCGCGACCTGATCGTTGTCCGTGTCCCACAGCGTCGCGCTCGCCGGCCGTGGCGCGAGCGCCACGAGCGCGAGCAGGCCCGCGAGCAGCGGCACGATCCCGCGTCGCGCGGCGCCGGTGTGCGCGAGGTGGCGGGACATCCAGGGCAAGGCGGGGAAAGTCATCGCGGCTCCTCCAGACAGATCGCGCCGTACGCGACAGCGCCCCCGTAAGCCTACCCAGTTTCGCCCGCCTCCTGGGGAGGTTTTCCTCGGCCGCGCGCTCGATCGAGCGGCGATCGCCCGCCGCCGCGTCCCCGTGTCGGAGGACACGTCGGAGGAGCCCCCCGCCGCTCTCGACGCGCCGCCTCACTGTTCGGCCGCGGGCCGCCTTCTGTTAGGATGGCCCAGATCCGCCCTCTCACGTCGCGCGCGCCGCGCCGACCACGGAACGACCCTTGCGAAACCACCGCGTGCTGCGACTCGGCTTCAGGCTGCGAACGGCTGCGCTGCTCTCTGCGTGCGCCATTCTCCCCCAGGTCCTTGGCTGCTCCGACGAGGGCGCCTCGCGCCGCTCCCCCCCGCCCGGCCCCGGGTCGCCTCAGGCGGCGCCGCCCGGAGCGCGCGCCCGCATCGCCGCGATCCGCGCGCGCTTCGCCGACGTCCTCGCCTCCAGCCCCGTCAAGATCGTCGCGGCGACTCCGGCCGGCGCCCTGCGCGCGGCAGCCCCGGAGGCCGCCGCGGCGTCCGTCGAGCTCCCGGCGCGCGCCGCCGGTCCGGTGCGCCTCGCCGACGGCGCGTCTCGCGTCTCGATCGCCTTCTCCCTCGTCGACGCCGCCGACGTGCCTGCGGCGGTCGACAGCGGCCTCGTCCTCTACGCAGGCGCGCTGCGCGCCGAAGGTGGCGGCGCCCGCGACGTCCTGCACCGCGTCCTCCCGAACGGCACCGAGGACTTCGTCGTCTTCGAGCAGGAGCCGGCGCGCAAGGAGCTCCGCTACCGGGTCGACGTCACCGCCGTCTCGGGCCTCCGCCTCGTGGAGCGCACGCTCGAGTTCCTCGACGCCGGCGGCTCGCCCCGCCTGCGCGTCGCGCCCCCCTACCTCGTCGACGCGACCGGCGCGCGCGTTCCGGCCTCGCTCTCCGTCGAGGGCTGCGCCGTCGACACGAGCCCTCGCGCTCCGTGGGGCCGGCCGGTCACCCCGCCGGGCGCGACGGCGTGCACGGTGATCGTCGGATGGCAGCCCGCCGGCGTCCGGTACCCGGCGCTCGTCGACCCGCAGTGGATCGCCACGACGAACCAGATGATCACGCCGCGCGCCCTTCACACCGCCACCGTGATCGACCCGGCGAACCCTGCGAGCCCCGTGCTCTTCGCGGGCGGGTTCGACGCGTCCGGGGACGCGCTGGCGACGACGGAGCTGTACTTCCCGCTCGACCGCACGTTCGCGAGCACCGGCGCGATGAACGTCGCGCGCGGCGCGCACACCGCCACGGCAGTCACGAAGCTCGCCCCGGCGGCGCCGTCGGATCCTGCGCCTCCGCCGCCGGCGGTCGTCGTCGTGGGCGGCAGCAGCCAGCGCACCAGCGGCACGCCGGTCGCTGCCGTCGAGGTCTACAACCCGGCCACCGGCCAGTTCGTCAGGGACGCGGGGGCCTCGCTGGGCCGGTTCAATCACTCGGCCACCCTCCTCGATCCAGGCGTGGTCCTGGTCGCAGGCGGCCTCGCGGATCCGCTCAACCAGCCCACGAGCTCCGCTTCCCTCTACACCTTCAGCGCCTTCGGACCGAACGGCGGCGCGCCCGTCACGAGCACGCTCGCCTCCGTGGGCAGCATGGCGACCTCGCGCCACGCCCACACGGCGGTCCGCCTGAAGACGGGGAATGTGCTCGTCGCAGGCGGCTTCGTCCTCTCGGGCGCGGCGCTCACCTCGGCCGAGATCTTCCACGAGGACGAGGGCGTCTTCCGGCCGATCGCCGTCCTCTCCCCCTCCGCGACCCCGATGACGGCGCAGATGAGCGCCCTCCGCGGCTTCCACACGGCGACGCTCATCGACCCTGCGGAGGCGCTGGGCGGTCAGGCGGCGACGACGCTCGATTCGGGCGAGGTGATCCTCGTCGGAGGCACCACCCGGGTCTCTGGCGGCGCCTACGTCCGCACCGTCGACATCTACCACGACGGCGTGGCCGATCCGACGAAGCGGGGCTTCGAGCTCCAGCCGACGCCGATCTCCATGGCGAACGCGCGCGCCAACCACACGGCGAGCCTGCTGCCCACCGGCGGCGTCCTCATCGCCGGCGGGTTCGACGGCACGACCTCGCTCTCGAGCGCCGCCATCTACGATCCGCTGACCAGGAAGTTCAGCGCCCTCAGCCTGCCGGCCGGTTCGCTTGCACTGGAGGCTCGCCGGGAGCACGCCGCCGTCGTCGTCAACGCCGGCACCGACCGCGTCGCAGGCCGGGCGGTGCTCGTCGCGGGCGGCATCGGGGCCACGAACGCGCAGGTGCTCGCCAGCGCGCAGCTGCTCATCAAGGCGAACGGCGAGCCGTGTGCGCACGATCAGGAGTGTGCATCAGGGCATTGCTCCGATACGGAGAACGTCTGCTGCAACGAGGCGTGCGACCAGGAGTGCTTCTCGTGCACGGCGTCGGGCAAGGGGACGGGCAGCGATGGCACCTGTGGTCCTGCGAAGCTCGACACGGAGCTCCCCGTCGTTTGCGTCAACCAGATCGAAGTGCACAACCGCTGCGATGGCCAGGGGCGCGCGCTCGCTCATGAATCCACGAAGGACTGCAAGCCCGGCCGCTGCGGCAGCAACAACAGGTGCATCCTCTATTGCCTGGACGACTGCGGTTGCGACGAGAGCGGTTGGTGCGACGTCGGCGTCGGCGATCCGGACGCCTGTGGTGAGGCCGGCGGCGCCGGAGGTGCATCGTCCGGAACGGGTGGTGGTGGCGCGGGCGGCGCGTCCACCGGCGCGGGTGCAGGCGGCGCAGGCGGCGCGTCCGCTGGAGCAGGTGGCGCGGGTGCAGGCGGCGCGTCCGCTGGATCGGGTGGCGCGGGCGGTGCCTCCGCCGGATCGGGTGGCGCGGGCGCAGGCGGCGCATCCGCTGGATCGGGTGGCGCTGGTGCCGGCGGTGTAGGCGGCGCGTCCGCTGGATCGGGTGGCGCTGGTGCCAGCGGCGCCGCCGTTGGATCGGGTGGCGCTGGTGCCGGCGGCGCAGCCGCTGGAGGCAGCGGAGGTGCAGGTGGCGCAGGCGGAGCGTCCGCCGGATCGGGTGGCGCGCCGCCCGGGTCGGGTCTGTGTCTCGATCGACTCGCCAACGGCGCCGAGTGCGCTCGCGATCGCCAGTGCGTCTCGGGTCACTGCGTCGACGGATTCTGCTGCGATTTCGCGTGCGATGGCCAGTGTCAGGCATGCGACGTGGTGAACAACGTCGGCAGGTGCACGAACGTCGGGACGCCTGTCGACCACGAAGCGCCGCACCCCAACGAGGGCGGCACCTTCCGGCGCGAGGCCTGCCCCGGTGACGGCGCGTGTGCCGGCTACTGCGGCGGCGCCACCGACGCCAAGTGCATGTTCCCTGTGGAAGGGGCGGTCGCGAGGACCTTCACGTGCTCCTGCCCAGACGAGGGCTGCATCGTGGGTCCCGCGACGCTCACGCGCTTCTTCTGCACAGGAGACGGCGGCGAGAAGGAGCCGGAGGTCGAGCGCTGCGGCGGGTTCAAGTGCGCGGACGAGACCGCCTGCAAGACCTCCTGCGCCTCCGACGACGACTGCATCCAGGACTTCGTCTGCCTCGACGGCGTCTGCGCCGACCTCGAGGAGATCGGACCGAGCTGCGACGGCGAGCACACGCTCCGGTCCCCGGGCGCCGACACGGACTGCACCCCGTACAGCTGCCCGCCGGGCGGAAGCGCCTGCGCCTCACCGTGCAGATCGGTGGCCGACTGCGTCGATGGCATGGTGTGCAACCTCGAGAACCAGTGCGTCCCGCAGATCGATCCGTCGGAGGTCCCGTCCTGCTCCTGCGGCGTCGTCGGCGCCCCCGCCGAGCGCAACGCAGCGCGCCTCTCCGTCCTCCTCGGCGTCGCCGCGGCGCTGGCCGGGCTTCGCCGCCGGCGGCGCGCGCTCTAGAGCGGCGGTCACCCGCTTCGGATACGGGCCCACCTCGACGTTTTCGGTGCTCAGCGCACCGGAGTGCGCTTCCGCGCCGAAAACGCCGATCTGGGCCCGTCTCCTGTGCGGGTGACCGCCGCTCTGCATGGTGCAGAGGTGGGCGGAAACCGCTGTAGACGATCGAGACGCATGCAACGCCTCGCGGCCGCGCACCGGCGCGTCGGCGCGGGTCTCGTCAGAACTGGTAACGCAGGCTCGCCCCGGGCGAGATCATCAAGACGAAATCGCCCATGAGCGAGTCCGGCTCGTACGTGCCGATCCCGTCGCTCGCCGCCGCCAGCTCGATCGTCCTGTCCCACTTCGGCTTGCTGAGGCCGATCAGGAGAAGCAGCTTCAGGCTACCGGACACCTCCCACCGCTCTCCGAGCCGCAGGCCGAGCCGCACCTCAGGATCCGTGTAGAAGTAGGTCGCCGGGGCGAAGTCGACCACCGGGAACGTGTTGAACGACTCCCCGCCGGTCGTCCTGAACCTGCCGGTCCGCTCGTCGCGGACCTCGCCGACGAGCACCCCGGCGCCCAGCCGGAGCAGCGCCGGGAAGTCCTCGCCGAAGTGGTATCCGAACGTCGCGCCGGCGAGGAAGCCGCCCAGGCGGAGCGTGTCGCTCGCCGTGCCGTCGAGCGGATCCCGGTAGCCGACCGGCCTGAGCGTCGCCGAGCGCTCGTCGAGCTGCTGCGCCGCGAACAGGCCGCCGAGCTCGACCCCGACGCCGATCCCCGAGCCGAGCTCGTAACCCCCGTGGATCATGCCGAGCCCGCCGAGGCCGAGCGAGCTGGAGCAACCCGAATCGCAGCCGTCCGTGATCGCCCCGCCCAGCGTCGGCGCCAGCAGGAACGACGCGCTCACGTCGAGCGTGATCTTCGGGGGCTTGCGCCAGATGTCGGCGTCCTCGTCGCGCTCGAGCCGCATGTCGAGGCTCTGGCGCTGGCCCTTCTGCAGCGTCACCGTGCGCGTCCCGGTGACGAACCCGTTGGCCTTCACCTCGACCCGGTGCGCGCCGGCCTTGAGCCGGCCGAGCCAGACGCCGTTGCCCACGTTGACCGAGTTGATCCACACGCTCGCGCCGGGCGGCGTGGGGTCGATCCGCAGCGACGCGTCGAGGTCCTCGGCGAGCAGCGACAGCGTCGTGAGCTCCTGCGGCTTCACGGGCGCCGCCGTCGGCTGCGTCCCGAGCTTCCCCGCGCCGCGCAGCGCGACCATGTGGTCGCCGACCGACAGCGCGCCGATCCACGGGGTCTGCCCCACGACGACGTTGTCCACGAGCACGTCGACCGTCTTGCCGGCGCGCTCCACCACGCGCAGCCGGCCGGAGCGGGTCAGCCTGCGGAGCTTCGCGTTCACCGTGACGGTCTGCCCCCCGGCGACGTCGACGCGCGTCTCCACCGGCTCGTAGCCTTCCTTGAAGACGCGGACGACGTGCGGGCCCGCCGCCACGCGGATCGGCTTGACGGGCGGGTACTGCCCGCGCTCCTCGCCGCTCACCACGATGGACGCCCCGGGCTCCGCGTTCGTGATGTCGAGCGTCCCCACGAGCGCCCGCAGCTCCGCGATCTCCCGCTGCGCGGCCGCGCGCTCGGCGGCCGACATGGTGAAATCGCGGAGGAAGGTCTCGAACATCTCGAGCGCCTCGTCGTAGCGCTGGAGCTTGCGCAGCGCGATCGCGGCGTTGTTCGTGGCCGCGCGCGTCGGGAAGAGCTTGCGCGAGAGGAGGAACTCCGCGAGCGCAGGGCCCCACGCCTCCTCGCGCAGCAGCGTGAGCCCCTTCTCGAAGTGGAGCCGCGCCACCTGCCGGTCCGTCTCGGAGACGGGCGCCTCCTCGGCCGGCACCGCAGCCCCGGTGGCCGGCGCGACGCTCTCCCTGGCCGGCGCGCCGGCTTCCGCGGCGGGCGCGGCGCCCTCCTTGACCGGCGTGGCGGCGTCCGTGGCCGGCGGCGCCGGCGGCGCCGGCTGCGCGAGCGCCGGTCCGGCGGCGACCGCGACCGCGACCGCGGCCGAGAGCGCGCGCAGCCGCGGCGCTGCGCGGGGACGCCGCGCGAGGGAGAGAGGACGAGAGCCGCCGCGCCGCGTACGCAGATCCATTCGATCGAGCACCGTACTCAGCCTGTCGTTCCGCTGCTACTTTCCGAACTCGTCGGTGTTGTCGATGATCCCCTTGGGGGTCGTGGGCGCGGGCGGCGGCGCCGGCGGCGCGGTCGAGGCGCTCTTCGCCGACGTCGCAGTACCGCCCTTCCCCGAGGTCGGCGTGAGCTCGACCTTCGGCGGCAGCGCGCCGGTGTCGGTCACCACGACGTCGGCCATCGCCTCGCCTCCCCCCTTCTTGAAGACGCGCACCCTGTGCACGCTCCCGGGCGGCCCGGTGATGTCGAGGATCCCGTTGCGCGTCGTCACGCGCTTGCCTTCGACCTCGACCGAGGCGTCGGCGGGCAGGATGACGACCTGAACGCGCTTCGGCTGCGGCTCGACCGCCGCGACCACCTCCGGCGTCGTCGGCGTCGCGGCCGGCGGCGCCGTCGGGGCGGTCGACGTCAGCGCGGTCGACGTCGGCGTGGCCGCCGCAGGCGGGAGCGTCTCGACGGTCGCCTTCGCCTCCGGCTGCACGACCGGCTCCGGCGACGGCCGGCTGATGAAGTACACGCCCGCCGCGATGACCGCTGCGGCGAGCGCGGCGCCGGCCACCACCGGCACCCGCGGCACGCCGGGCTGCGTGCCGCGGTGCGACTGCGTGAGCGCCCCCGTCGTGGCAGCGCCGGCGTGGTTGGCGGCCGGAATGATCGCCGCCGGCGGCCCGCTCTGGAGCGGGGGAGGCGCGAACGAGGAGTAACCTCCGCGGTGCTCCTGCGGGACCGCGGGGTACCCGCCGCTCTGGTTCGCCGGCGCGGTCGCGGCGTACACGCCGCCCTGGTTGGCCGGCGAGAACGCGGGGTACCCGCCGCTCTGGTTGGCCGGCGAGGCCGCTGCGTACGCGCCGCTCTGGTTCGCGGGCGGCGCGTTCATCGCGAGCCGCGGCGCGGACTGGCGGTGCACGGCCTCCGGCAGCGGCACGAGCATGCTCTCGTGGATGCCCCAGCCGTACGGAAGGAGCGGCCGGATGGCGCCGAACATCTCCTGCGCGCTCTGGTAGCGCTGCCCGGGGGATTGCAGGAGGCATCGGTGCACGATCGCCGCGATCTCGGGCGCCACCCACGGGGCGAAATCCTGCACATGCGGCGGAGGATCCGAGCAGATCGCGATGATCAGCTCACCGAGCGCGGTGATGTGATGGTACGGCGTCCGCCCGGTCAGCAGCTGGTAGAGCACGGCGCCGAGCGACCAGATGTCGGTGCGGTGGTCGATCTCTTTCTGGCCGCGCGCCTGCTCGGGCGACATGTAGAGCGGCGAGCCGATCAGGTTCCCGGTGCGCGTCAGATCGGCGCTCTCGGTCTCGTTCGCCCGGTCCATCTTCACCTTGGCGATCCCGAAATCGAGCAGCTTGACGAGGATCTCGCCGGCGTCGCGGCGCGCGAGGAACAGGTTGTGCGGCTTGATGTCGCGGTGGACGACGCTCGCCTCGTGCGCCTTCTGGAGCCCGATGCACGACTGCGCGACGATGCGCAGCGCGAGGTCGGGCGCGAGCGGGCCGACGCGCTTGATGAGCTCGTGGACGTCCTCGCCCGCGAGGAACTCCATCGCGAGGAACGGCAGGTTCGAGCCGCGATCGACGCCGGCGTCGAGCACCTGGGTGATGTGCTGTGTGTCGATCGCGCCCGCCGCGCGCGCCTCGCGCTGGAAGCGGCTCACGACCTTCGGGTCGCGGGTGAGATCCGCCGAGCTGATCACCTTCACGGCGCAGCGCCGGCCGGTCCCCGTGTGCTCGGCCTCGTAGACCGAGCCCATGGCGCCCTCGCCGAGGAGCTTGCGAATCTGATACTTGCCGTCGATGATCGTGCCGATCACAGCGTTAGCGCCACTCTAAGGGATCGCTCGCGGCGTAGCAACGCCCGTGAAGGCGGCGCATGCCGCCGGCGCGGACTCGCTGGACTCGGGTGCAGTTCCGCGCAATTTCGGGGGCCGCGCCGCGCTCCCGAGGCGCAGCGCGTCCTCACCATCCTCGCTGGCCGTCCCGCCGCCATCATCCATCCCGCGCGGGCCTCGGGGGCACGGCGGCGTGGCGCCGTGCCCCCTGCGTCCGCGACCCGCGCTGGCGGCGACGACCTCACCTCACATGGGTCGCCCCCGCCGGCGCAGGCCCAGCCTCTGCCGTTGGGCCGCTCGAGCGCTGCCGTCACGCTCCCGCCGTCCGCTGGCCGCCGAGGTGGTGAGCCCGCTGCGGCGCCGGCGGAGCTCGCGGGGGAGAGCGGCGACGAGGGGCCGACCCGAGATCGGCCATCGAGCGCGAGCGACTCACGCTCTCCCGTGGCGGCCTGCGCGCGGCGCTGGGCCTGTTTCCTCCGAGCCCCGCGCCGTCTCCGCGGCTGGCGTCAGCGGTCGAGGCCCGAGGCCCCGCAGTTACCAGCCGAACCCGTTGCCGCCGCAGGGGCCGCCCGCAAACCCGGCGTTGCCGCCGCAGGGGCCGCCCGCAAACCCGCCACCGCAGGGGCCCACGAACCCGGCGTTGCCGCAGCCCCCCGAGAACCCGTTGCCGCCGCAGAAGCCCCCCGTGAAACCGCCATTGCAGGGACCCTGGAACCCGCCGCCGCAGGGGCCGGCCGAGAACCCGCCGTTGAGCGGGCCGCCGATGCCCGGATTGCAGGGGTTGCGGGGCCGGTTGCAGCAGCAGGGGGAACCGAAGTTGTTGCACGGGAAGCAGTCGGGAACGAACGCGGTGTTGAAGGTGGTGCAACTCGAGATGAGCGCGGCAGGCACGCCGAAGCCGCCGAAGCCGCCGAAGCCGCCGAGGCCGCCGAGGCCGCCGAACGGCACGCCGCCCACGCCCGGCACGCCACCGACGCCCGGCACGCCACCCGGCACGCCCACGGGCCCCTGGCCGACAGGCCCCTGGCCGACAGGCCCCTGGCCGACAGGCCCCTGCCCCATCTGGCCGATCGGCGCCTGCAGGCCGGGGCTCGCCGGTCCCTGCACGCCGACCGGCCCCTGGCCGAGGTCCATGGGGCCCTGCGCGCCGATCGGCCCGCCCTTGCCGCCGTACGGCCCCTGATACCCGCCCCTCGCCGACGCGCCGTCCTCGAGCGCCGCGGTGGTCGAATCGACCTGCTCGACCTCGTCGACGCCGGCCTCGTCGAGATCCGCGTCGCTCACCGCATCAACGGCGCACCCCGTGCCCAGCGCCGCCATCACCACCGCGAGCCCCAGCACCTTGCCATGAATCGAGAGCATGTGTTGTCCTCCTCAATATCCCGTGATGGCCGGAAGGTCCGAGCCACCCTGGGCTCATCGAAGAGCAGGCTGTGTGCCTCAGTCCTCGTGTGCAGACACTGCCGCTGCGAGCTCGTGTCACCGGCCTTAGGGCGTCCGCAAAAAGGCATTCTCTGGATCGACGCCGGCCTTGGTTTTCCGGGTTCTCAACGCGGAGACCGGCGGGACGGCCCCCGATCGGAGCGCGGTTCGCCCGCGGGTCGCGCGCCCCATGCTGGAGATGGCGAACTCAACGCCTCGGGGGCAGGCGCCGCGCGCCGCGCGCAGCGCCTCTCTCGCGGGCTTTCGAGCAGAGCACCTGCGCTCCCGCCCGCGCCGCGGCCGTCGTGAACGAGAGGCGTCGAGGCCCGCTCGCGACGGCGCGCGGCGCCTCCTCGCCGCTCGTCTGACCGGGCCGCAACCCGCGCACGACGTCGGACCCTCTGCGCCTGACGTGCTCAGGCTGCGCCGTTTGTGCCCCAACGGAGGCACGACACGATTCGATCGCCTCGGGCCGTAATCGTCTGCCTCCGCCACCGCAACTTCGCGGCGGGCGCTCGAAACGAGCCGCGTCGGCGAGATCCTGCGCCCATGGACCACCCGATGCGCGTACGTGGGCTCATGTGGTTAAATCTGTGTGGATGGATTCACCTGGCGCCCTGGTGGTCGACGCCCTCGTCTCGCTCGGCGCCGTCCGGCGGCGTGATGTCCTTGCAGCAGCGGAATCCAAGGTGGTAGTTCGCGTGGCTGCCCCTGCTCATGAGGCGCGTCGCGTGCCAGTCGGGGGCGCGAAAGCGGCAGTCGTCGGCGTGGACCTCCATCGACGAGAACGCGAACCAGCTGCCCTTCATCTCGGTGAAGCCCCGATCGCCGTGCCGCGCGAGCTCCTCGGGCAGGATGGGCAGGCTCATGTGCTCGGCCACGTTGCCGTGCAGATCGAAGACACCGAGGCTGCTCCGGCATGCGGGGAACGCGCCGGCCGGATACGTGTTGGAGCCGCAGCGGTCCCACCCGCCGCCTGGACAGCCCGGCGTGCGGGAGCTCCCCGTCCCGCAGAGCGCGTGGTTCTTCGTGGGGCCGTAGCTCCACACCTTCTCGCGCAGGAGGTTGTGGTGCCAGCTCGCCTCGTTCCGGGGGCGCGCCCACTCGTACTCGACGTCCGGATCCCGGAGGGCGCCGGCGCACGCCCCCTCCCACTCGTGCGCGTCGCAGATCCGTTTCCCGACCGCCCTGCACAGGAGCGCCGCCTCGCGGGCCCGGACGTGCACCACGGGGTACTCGCAGGGCACGTTCGGGAACTCGAGCTGATCGATGCACGCGGGGGCGTCTGCCGCGGTCTGACCGCGCGTGGGATCGAAGAGCGGCACCATCCCCGGCGCGCCGCAGGCCGGCTCGCGCGCCGGCTCGACGCCCGAGAGCGCTCGAATGCGGCGGCACTCGGATCGTGACATCGGGTGCCGCGTCAGCGCGGGGTTGCCCTGGCCGAGCACCGTCGACGCCGCGAAGATCGCCTCGACCTGCCGCATCGCCTCGTCGGGGAGCGCGAGCTCGCGCCGCATCCGCGCGAACAGCCGGAGGCGCTGCTCTTCCAGCGTGCCGGGCTCGGCGTCCTCGTCATCCGCCGCGAGCGTCACGCGCTCTGGCGGCGCCGTCGGCGCGCGCTCCGGCAGCGCGCTCGCCGCGCTCGCCACGAGCGGCGCCGCGCTGCGCGCCGCCGTCGCGGGCGCCCCGGCCCACACGGCCACAGCCGCGCTGGTCCACACGGCCGCCCCCGCGCCGGCAGCGCCCGCGGCGACGAGGGCCGCGGCCCTGCCACGCCGGCGCGCAGGCGCCGCGCGCGCGCCGGTCGAGAGCGCGGGCGGCGGGCCGCTCGACGCGGGTGATCGCAGGGCGCAGGCCGGCTCTATCGGCGTCTCGGTGCAGGACATCAGCGCGCGAGCTCGCGCTTACTGCTACGAGCATCCATGGATTCCGGCAACTTTCGGGGCGCGCGCGGTCCGAGCGGCTCCTTGACGGTCCTGCCCGGGGCACGTCAAATGAGGCATGGCGCGAAGGGCGGCCCTCCGAGTCCTCTACCTGGCGCTCTTGCCGGTGCTCGTCCTGCTCGCGCTGGTCATCACCCCGGCCCTCGTCGTCTCCAGCGTCGTGAGCGAAGGCCGCGTGTGGCGGCCGGAGACATGGAAGAAGATCTCCTACGGGAGCCGCTACTTCCGCTCGTCGTTCCGGGGGAGGCTCGGCGAGGTCGTCGACGTCATCGACGTCGTCCGCGATCGCCTGATCCTGCTGTTCGTGCTCCTCGCCGCGGCCTGCGGCGCCGGCGGGCTCGCCGTGTACGCCCTCGAGATCGGCGTCCCCACCTGGCTCTCCGCGTGGCTGGACGGGTCGTTCCTCTCCTTCCTCGCGTCCTGGTTCCCCGCGGGCGGCAGGCTCTCCTTCGGCGGCGGGGCCGCGCTCGTCCTGGCCGTGTGCACGGCGCTCGCCGCGCTCGCGCTCGGGGTCTCGCTCTATGCCTGGCTCGCGTCCGCCCTGGGCGAGGCGACCCGCGTGATCCTGCGGTATGGCGGCGCGGCGACGCTCTTCCCCGATCCTGGCGACGCGATCCCCGGCGGGCGGCTCGTCCTCTGCCAGATCTCCGATCTCCACATCACGGCGGGCGGCCGCGAGCCGTACGAGATCGAGGAGGGCTCCGCCGCGTGGCCGGAAGGGGCCCCTCGCCCCGACACCGCCGAGCTGACAGGCCGGCTCCAGCGGCTCGTGGCGGAGATCGCCGCCATGAAGCCGCCGCTCGTCGCGCTGACGGGCGACATGACCGATCTCGGGGAAGAGGCGCAGTGGGACCAGCTCGAGGCGGCGCTCTCCGGCATCCCGGCCTCCTCGCAGGTGCTCATGGTGCCTGGCAACCACGATGTCGCCATCAACGTCGGCACGTCGCCTGACCCCTACCTCACGAAGCGGGCGGAGCGCGAGCAGCGCTTCATCGAGGTGCTCACCCGCGTGGAGCGCGGCCCCTTCCAGCCTCCCCTCCACCTCCCGGCCCGCAAGCGCGCGCGGCGGCGGCTGCGCGCGATCGCCGGCCTGTATCCGAGGCGGATCGAGCTCGAGGGCGGAATCCGGATCTTCGGCCTCAACTCCAACCGTTACCGGTCGCGGTTCGTGGGGTCGAGCGCGATCGGGCAGATCGGCGGCGCTCAGCTGCGGCGCCTCGCCCGCGCGCTCCGGCGGGGGTCCGGCCCGGTCATCGTGCTGCTCCACCACCACGTGGCGCGCCTCGCGGGGCCGATCTCGCTCAACGACACGTTCATGATCGCCATGGATGGCCCGCGCCTCCTCGAGATGCTCGCGGCGTACCAGCAGAAGAACCCGAAGAAGAACAGCGCGCTCGTGCTCCACGGGCACAAGCACCTCGCGTTCTTCGGCCACTACCGCTCGAAGAGCGGCGGTCGCGTCAGCGTGTACGCGCACCCCTCGTCGACGCTCGGCCACGAGACCGACGGCCACCTCGACGGCGTCGCCAGGTTCGCGGCGATCCGCCTGACGGACGACGGTATCTGGCGCGTCGAGACCCACCCGCTCCGCCCCGCGCGCTCCGCCGCGCCGGCGCCGCCGGCCCCGGCCGAGGCCGAGGTGTCCTGACCGACCCGACCCGGGTCGGGTCAGCCCGCCCGCGCGCGTGGACGCGGATGCCCGCGCGCCTTGCGGAGCCCGGGGAGACCTCGGCCGATGAGGATGTAGCGCAGCGCGTTCTCGGCCGCGTTCGCGATCAGGAAGGGCGCGCGATCCATGGCCTCGGACAGCGTGCATGGAGCCTCGAGGATCGACGAGAACGAGTCGATGCCGCACGCGTAGTTCACGCGCGCATCCTCGTCGATGGTCCCTGCCAGAGCGATGACCGGCAGCCTGAAGTGCTTTGCGCGTCTGGCCAGCTCCGCCGGCATCTTGCCGCGCGAGGTCCGGGCGTCGAGCCCCCCCTCCGCGGTGACGACGAGATCGGCGTCGCGCAGGAGGCCGTCCAGGTCCAGGTAGCGGACGAGGACATCGTAGCGAGGCAAGAGCGTCGCCTTCAGCAGGGCATGGAGCCCCGCGCCGAGGCCTCCGGAGGCGCCTCCTCCCGCCATGGTTCTCACGTCCACGCCCACGTCGCGCGCGATGATGGCGGCGTAGCGCTCCAGGGCTGCCTCCAGCCGCTCGACGGTCTCCGGCGAGGCGCCCTTCTGCGGGCCGAACACGCGCGCCACGCCGCCGGCGCCGCAGAGGACGTTGCGCCAGTTGCACGCCACGTCGATCTGCACGCGGGGAATGCGGGAGTCCCTGCCCGAGAGGTCGATGCGGTCGAGCTCCAGCAGCGCTCCTCCTCCCGCTCCGATCTCGCTCCCCGCCGCGTTCAGCAGGCGGATGCCCAGCGCCTGGGCCATGCCCGCCCCGCCGTCGTTGGTGCCGGAGTCACCGCAACCGATGAGCAGCCGCGCCGCGCCCGCGTCGAGCGCGGCGCGGATCAGCTCGCCGACGCCGCGTGTCGTCGTGGCCATCGGGTTGCGCGCGTGACGCGGGACGAGGCGGAGCCCGGCGGCAGCGGCCATCTCGAGCACCGCCGTCCGTGGTCCTGCGCCGCCGAGGAAGCCGAAATGGGACGCGACGGGCTGGCCCAGCGGGCCTGTCACGATGGTGGGGTGCAAGGAGCCGCCCGTCGCCTTGACCAGCGCCCGGGTGAAGCCCTCGCCGCCGTCCGTGAGCGGCGCCTTCAGGAGGCGCGCTTCCGGCAGCGCGCGCCGGATGCCCGTCGCGATGGCCTCGGCGACCTGCTCCGCGTCCAGGCATTCCTTGAAGCCCGACGGAGCGATCAGGATGCGCAGGGGGCTCGTCATGGCGCGAGCCCCATCCAGCGCCAGTAGGTGAAGTGAAAGACGGCGATCAACGCCAGGTGGATCGGGAGCAGGACGGCGCTGAGGAGCAGGAGATCCGCCGGGCGGAACGTCTCTCCGTCGAGCCCCTGGAACATCAGGAGCGCCTTGGAGCTCACCGGGAACGTCAGGCAGTAATCGATGCCGACCGTGCCGAGGAAGATGAGCGCCGCGGGGTCGAGATCGCGATCGGCGGCGAGCTGCAGCAAGATGGGGCCGAGCGCGACGATGCGAGCGACGTGGGAGGTGAGGTAGAGATGGGACGTCAGCGACATCACGCCGACCGCCACGACGAGGAGCAGGTGCCCTCCGGCGCTCTCGATACCGCTGTTGCGGAGCAGCGCCTGAAAGAGCCAGCCGGACGCGCCCGTGTCGATCAGCGCTCCTCCCAGGACGAGCGCTGCTCCGACGAAGAGGAGGAGGTTCCAGTCGACCGCCTTCACGCCTTCCTTCCAGCGGAGCGCGCTGCCGGGCGCCGTGAGCACGAGCGCGCCGGCCAGCGTGACCGTTGCGCTCTCGTAACCGTGCCACCGCTCCGAGAGCCAGAGCGCGACCATCGTCGCGCCGACGGCCAGGGT
Organism: Sorangium sp. So ce281; assembly: GCF_051527395.1. NCBI lineage: Bacteria > Pseudomonadati > Myxococcota > Polyangiales > Polyangiaceae > Sorangium > Sorangium sp. So ce281. The sequence goes on along the minus strand of NZ_CP150322.1, from coordinate 4,705,907 downwards.
GATCCGCTCCGAGCGCGACAGGGAGCCTCGCGGGCGCCGGGGAACCCGGATGCGTCGCCCGCGGCGCTCGCCATCGAGGAAGAGCGCCATGATGACCGCGCAGGCGGCGCCGCTGGCCACCATGCCGAACGGCATCCCGTAGAGGACCCATTCGCCGAAGGACAGCCGGCGGCCGGTGACCTGGCTCAGCAGCTGGTTCGCCACGAGGTGAGACCCCGCGCCGACCAGCGAGCCGATGGTGCTGACCAGGATCACGGTGGGGAACAGCAGCGCGAGGGCGCGGGCGATGCGCGGATCCGCCGTGATGGAAGAGATGCTGCGGAAGATGGGAATGGCGATCACGGCGCGGCCGGAGACCGACGGGACGAGGAGCGACGACGGGATGAGCACGGCAGTCAAGCACCAGAACAGGCCGCGCACGGTGCGAGCGCGCTCGACCACGCGCTGCGCCATCCGCATCGCCAGGCCGGACTGCTCGACTGCGCCGCCCAGGATGAACGCCCCTATCATCAACCAGATGACGTCGGACGCGAGGGAGTCGAAGAGCCGTTCCTGGGGGCTGACGCCGGTCAGGAGGAGGAGCAGCGCCGCGCCGAGCCCGACGTACGCCACGTCGAGCGACGTGGTCGACCAGAGGATGATCGCCAGCAGCACGGCGAAGAGCGCGATCCGGGCGGGCGCCGGCAACGTCGCCGGCAGGACGACGGCGATCCCCGCAGCGATCGTCAGCGAGAGGGGCAGGAGGACGCGAACCCGATCGGCCGGGCGCGGCGGGGCCGGCCGCGAGGGCGGCGTACGGGCGGCCACGGCATGGCTGCCATCCGCGGCTTCGAGGTCGGGCGCATCATCATGATTTGCGTCGTTCGATGACATGAAGATCGCCCGCTTGGAGGAAGGCATAGTCCGTGCCCCATCCTGCAACCGTGCTGGCGAGACAGGCTGCCCGCAGGCCGCGATCACGGCCGCGGATGCGCCCGACCCAAGCCCGGCGCGGCGCCGTCCACGTTCGGCGCCAAGCTCCGCCTCGTCGACGACCTTGCCCACCAGAGCCGGCGCTCTCAGCCACTTCCACACACCGGGCGTCGCGCACCGAGCTGTGGTGAGAGAGGAGACCACACTTCAAGAAATGCTGGGTCGCGGCAACTCATTGCCGGACCGCGTTGGCGGAAAGCATCATTTCTGCTCCGTGCGTCGTCCGGCTGCCATGTTGGTCAGCTATGCTTGCCGGATGGCGAGCACCGGGAGCGAGCTTCACGGCCGTGTCTGCTCCGGGTGCCTCACGCAGAATCGACGGCTTTGGCGCCGGCGACACGCGCCCGGCCGCGCTTCATGGAGGGTTCGACTTATGAGACTGCCCACGATGGCCATTGTGTTGCTGACAGTGGGTGCGATCGGCGTTGGATGTGGGGGCAATGGTGCCAGCGACGGGAGCTCCCAGAGCGGCGGCCCGGGGAGCGGGGGCTCTGGCCAAGGGAGCTCCCAGAGCACGAGCGGCGATTTCGGATCGGGCGGTCCGGGCGCAAGCGGCTCCTCGGGGCAAGGCGGCTCCTCGAGCAACGGCAGCTCCTCGGGCCAAGGTGGGGCGTGCGCCACCCAGTCGGCCAGCGCCGATCTCCAGCCCGTGTACCTCGCCTTCGCGTTCGACGTGTCCGGTAGCATGGGCATGGGCGACGAGCCCTGGTACGATAAGGAGCTCAAGTGGGATCCCGTCGTGGCGGCGACGAAGCAGTTCTTCGGTGATCCCCTGTCCGAGGGCATCAACGCGTCGCTCAGGTTCTTTCCGAGCGACGACGAGGACCGCGATGAGAAGTGCTCGGCCGAGACCTACGAGACACCGGAGGTCCCGATGACGCCGCTGCCCTCTCCGCGCTTCGAGGCGGCGATCACCGCCGTCACCCCGGCCACCAGCGCCGACTGGCGCGGCGGCACGCCGACGCTGTTCGTCATGCAGGGGACGATCTCGTACGTCGAAGACCAGCGGCGGGCCACGCCCGGCAGGTACGCCATCGTCCTCGTCACGGACGGCTATCCTGCGGGCTGCGGCACGGAGTCCAACAGGATCCAGCGCGTGTCGGACGCCGCGGCCGGCGCGCTCGAGGACGGCGTCCCGACGTACGTCATCGGCGTCGACAACCCGCCGATCGAGGGCGCGCCGCACGACCTCGACAACCTGCACCAGATCGCCGACGCGGGCGGGACGGAGCGAGCCTACCTGATCGACACGGGCAATCCCGGGGCGACCTCGGCCGCCTTCAAGGCGGCGATCGACGCGATCCGCGGCGCCTCGGTCTCCTGCACGGTCGAGATCCCGCCCGCTCCCGACGGGCGGAGCTTCGACGCGCAGCGGGTCCGCGTGACGTACCAGAGCGGCGGAGGTAACCCGACGGCGCTCTCCTACGACCAGGAGTGCGCGAGCGAGAACGCCTGGCGTTACGACAGCGCCGCGAACCCGACCCAGATCGTGCTCTGCGACAGCACGTGCGCCACGATCCAGTCGGACCCCGAAGCGGCCCTGGGGGTCGACTTCACCTGCGAAGACGTGATCGTGATACCGCAGTGAAACGCGGACGACGCGCAGCACCTGCGCTCGGCGTCGTCCGTCTCGGCGGTTCTTGACACCCTGCGACATTCCCGCCCACGATGCCTCGGTGACACCGCGCTCGCCGAAGTCGCCCGCCGCCCTCGCTGTCCCGCGATCCGCTGCCCGCCCGCCCGCCGTCCTCACCATCGCGCTGTCGCTGCTGGCCGGCGCGTGCCAGGGCTCGTCGACGAGCACGAGCCCGCCCTCGGAGAAGACCGCCGGCCCCGGCGCCGCGGCGCCGGCGAGCGCTGCGCCCGCCGCCGCATACAAGGTCGGCATGGTGCTGGTCGGCCCCTACAACGACAAAGGGTGGAACCAGGCCCATCACGACGGCATCCGGTCGGTGCTCGCCAAGATGCCGGACGTCGGCTTCGAGTATGTCGACAAGGTGAACCCGTCCGATCGCCCGAACGTGAAGGGTTCCCAGGTCGCGGACGACCTCATCTCCCGGGGCGCGCGGTTCGTCGTGTACAACTCCGACGATTACAAGGACGACGCCCTCGAGACCGCGCGCAAGCACCCGGAGGTCACGGTCATCCACATCTCCGGCGATTACGCCTGGAAGGAGGGCAAGAACCACAAGCCCCAGCCCAACCTGGGCAACCTCATGGGGCGTATCGAGACGGCCCAGCACATCGCCGGGTGCGCCGCGGCGCTCGGCACCGAGACGGGCAAGATCGGGGTTGTCGGCCCGCTCGTGAACGACGAGACCCGCCGGCTGGTCACCGCGGCGTACCTCGGCGCGCGGTACTGCTGGGAGAAGTACCAGAAGAAGAAGCCGGAGGACCTCACGTTCAAGGTCACGTGGATCGGCTTCTGGTTCAACATCCCGGGCGTCACCCTCGACCCCACCAAGGTGTCCGACGACTTCATCGGCGGCGGCTTCGACGTGCTGATGACCGGGCTCGACACGCCCGAGGCCGCGCTGCAGGCCAAGAAGGCGAGCGGCGCGGGCAAGAAGGTCAAGTACGTCCATTACGACCACAGGGCCGGCTGCGACCTGGCGCCGGAGATCTGCCTCGGCGTCGCATACTACAACTGGGCGCCGCTCTACCGCGACGCGATCGAGAAGGCGCGCGCGGGCAAGTACGCGAGCGAGTTCGTCTGGCAAGGGCCCGACTTCCGCGACCTGAACGGCGCGTCGTCGGTCGTCGGCTTCGGGCCTGGCGCCGCGCTGGGAGAGGCGCAGGCGCCGCTCGGCGCGTTCGTCATCGAGCTCGCCAACGGGCTCGACCTCTTCAAGGGGCCGCTCAAGTTCCAGGACGGCACCGAGTTCCTGAAGGACGGCGAGGCCGCGACGCCCCAGCAGATCTGGTATCTGCCGCAGCTCGTCCGGGGGATCACCGGGCCGAGCAAGTAGCCGTCTCCGGGCCGTGATCCATGCGGATCGAGATCGAGCACGTCGCGAAGCGGTTCGGCCCGGTCAAGGCCAACGACGGCGTGTCGCTGGCGATCCAGGCTGGCGCCGTCCACGGGCTGCTCGGCGAGAACGGCGCCGGCAAGAGCACGCTCCTCCGCATCCTGGGCGGGCTCCTCCGCCCGGACGCGGGCCGATTGCTCTTCGACGGCCGCCCGGTGGCGCTCGCGAGCCCGGCGGACGCGCTCGCCGCCGGCGTCGGCGTGCTCCACCAGGAGCCGCTCGATTTCCCGCCGCTCACCGTCCTGGAGAGCTACCTCGTCGCCCGGCCCCGCGCGGCCGGCGCTGGGGGCGGCGCGCGCTCGCCGCTCCCGGGCCGCGGCCGCGCCGCGAGCATCTTCCTCCCCCGGCGCGCGGCGCGCGAGGAGCTGCTCGCGCTCGCGGCGCGCTTCGGTTTCTCCGTCGACCCGGACGAGCACGTCGCCCGGCTCACCCTCGGGGAGCGCCAGCAGCTCGAGCTCTTGCGGCTCCTCGCGCTGGGCGCCCGAGCGCTGCTCCTGGACGAGCCCACGACGGGGATCTCCGGGGCGCAGCAGGAGGCCCTGTTCTCCGCGCTGCGGCGGCTCAAGGCGGACGGCAAGGCGATCGTCCTCGTGTCGCACAAGCTCTCCGACGTCGAGGCGCTCTGCGATCGCGTGACGGTGCTGCGGCACGGCAAGGTGGCGGGAGAGGCGGAGATGCCGGCCGGGGCCGATCGCCTCGTCGCGCTGATGTTCGGCGAGGCGCTTGCGCCTCAGGAGCGGTCCCCCGAGGAGGACGGCGGCGCGCCGCTCGCGCCCCTGGAGCGCCTGCCTGAGCCGAGCGGCGGCGCGGAGCCGAGCGGCGGCGCGGCGCTCGCCCTCGAGGGCGTGGCGTTCGGCGATCACCGGCTCGACGTGCGCATCGCCCACCTGGCCGTCCGCCGCGGCGAGGTGATCGGGCTCGCGGGCCTCGAGGGGAGCGGCCAGCGCCTCCTGCTGCGCGCCTGCGCGGGGCTGCTCCGGGCGCGGCGGGGACGCGTCGTCGTGGGCGGGGCCGACCTGACCGGCCGCCCCTACCCGGCCTTCCTGCGCGCCGGCGTGGGCTACCTGCCCGCCGATCGCCGTCGCGAGGGCCTCATCGCGGGCCTCTCCATCGAGGAGCACGTCGCGCTGCGCGCGCCGCGGCCCGGCCTCTTCCTGCGCCCGCGGGAGATCCGCCGCGCCGCCGAGCGGGCGATCGAGGCGCTCCGGATCCGGGGCCGGCCCGACACGCCCGTCGAACGGCTCTCCGGCGGCAACCAGCAGCGCACCCAGCTCGCGCTCCTCCCCGCGGGCCTCGCGCTGCTCCTCCTGGAGCAGCCGACCCGGGGGCTCGACCTCGCGTCGGCGCGCTGGGTCTGGGAGCAGCTCCTCGCGCGGTGCCGTGCGGGCGCGGCGCTCCTGTTCGCGTCGCCCGACCTCGACGAGCTGATGCGCTACAGCGACCGCATCCTCGTGTTCAGCGGCGGGCGCGTCTCGCCGCCCGTCGGCGTCGCCGACCTCACGCTGGACCGGCTCGGGCGGATGATCGGCGGCGAGCTCGACGGCGCCGCCCTGCCCTCGGCGGCTGGTGCGCCTGCGCTGCCCCCGCCGCCTGCGGGGTCCGACCGATGAGCTCCGAACCGAGCGCCCCCGCCGAGCCCGCCGCGCGCCGCGGGGCCTTCTCCCTCCTCCTTCGCCTCGCGCCGCTCGCCCTGGCGTTCGCGCTCGTGGCGGGCCTCTGCGCGCTCCTCGGCGCCTCGCCGGCGGCGGTGGCCGCGGGCCTGTGGCAGGGCGCGTTCGGCTCCGCGGATCGCGCCGCGCGGGTGCTCGTCACGCTGGCGCCGCTGCTCCTCTGCGGGAGCGGCCTGCTTTTCACGTTTCGCGCCGGGCTGTACCACCTCGGCGTCGAGGGGCAGCTCGTCCTGGGCGCCGTCTGCGCCACGGGCGCGGCGCGCGCACTGTGGCCGCACCTCCCGGCGGGTGCCGTGGTCGCGCTCTGCGTCGGCGCGGGCGCGATCGGCGGGGTGCTCTGGGGCGCCCTCACGGGCGCGCTGCACACGCGGGTCCGGGTGAGCGAGATCTTCGCGGGCCTCGGCATGAACTTCGTGGCCCAGGGGCTGGTCCTGTACCTCGTCTTCGGCCCCTGGAAGCGCCCTGGCGTCGCGTCCATGGCCGGCACCGAGCCGCTCGACGGCGCGCTCCGGCTCTCCACGCTGGGCGGCACCGATCTCAGCCCCGTCGCGCTCCTGCTCGGGGTCCTCTCGCTCCTCGGGACGGCCGTCGTGCTCGGGCGCACCCACCTCGGGCTCCGGCTCCGGGCGGTGGGGCTGAGCCCGCCGGCCGCGGAGGTGCTCGGCGTGCTCGCGGCGCGGCAGGTGCTCCTCGCGTTCGCGGTCTCCGGCGCGCTCGCCGGCGTCGCCGGCGCGCTGCAGGTGCTCGGCACGTTCCACCGGCTCATCCCGAGCATCTCGAGCAACCTCGGCTTCCTCTCGCTGCTCGTGGTGATGCTCGCCGGGCGGCGCGCCGCGCTCGTCGCGCCGATCGCCCTGTTCTTCAGCGCGCTCAACGTCGGCAGCCTGGAGCTCCCGATGACCCTCGGGCTGGAGTCCTCGCTGTCGGGCGTGCTCCAGGGCGCGCTCGTCCTGCTCGCGCTCCTCTCCCCCAGGGCGGCGCGCGGCGGCGGCCGGCCGGAGGTGGCGTGATGGGACGAGGCCCGAAGGGACGAGGCCGATGGGGGCGGGCCTGATGGAAGGACACCTCGGAGGGAAGGAGCAGCCCTCATGAGCGACGGCGGCGCCGAGCTCCTCTCGCTGCTCGCGACCGCGCTCGCGGCGTCGACGCCGCTCGTCTACGCGGCGGTCGGCGAGACGCTGACCGAGCGGGCCGGGGTCATCAACCTCTCGGCCGAGGGCGCGATGATGCTCTCGGCGATGGTCGGCTTCGCGGCCGCCCTGTCGACCGGGAGCGTCCTCGCCGGCTTCGCCGCCGCGGCCGCGACCGGGGCGCTCGTCGCGCTCGTCGTGGCGATCGGCGGGATCTACCTTGGCCGCTCCCAGATCGCGGTCGGCTTCGTCCTGGCGATGCTCTGCGCGGATCTCTCGTCGGTGCTCGGCGGCCCGTACGTGCGCGTCCCCGGGCCGACGGTTCCGGCGGCGTCGATCCCGGTGCTGCGGGACGTGCCGCTCGTGGGGCCGCTGCTGTTCCAGAGCGATCCCCTGGTGTATGGCAGCTACGTCCTCGTCGCCTGCGCGTGGCTCTTCCTTTATCGCACGCGCGCGGGGCTCCTCCTCCGCGCTGTGGGCGAGCAGCCGGCGGCGGCGCACGCGCGCGGGGCGCATGTGACGCGGGTGCGCACGGCGGCGACGCTCGTGGGCGGGGCGCTCGTGGGCATCGCCGGCGCGGCGTACTCGCTCGATTTCAAGGCGGGATGGAGCCACCGCCACACGGCGGGTTACGGCTGGATCGCGCTGTCGATCGTGATCTTCGGCGGCTTCCATCCGGTGCGGGCGGCGCTCGGCGCGTACCTCTTCGGCGTGCTGTCGTCGGCGGCGAGCCTCGGCCAGAGCGCTCTGCCCTCGGTGCCGACGCAGGTCTTCAGCGTGGCGCCGTTCGCGCTGATGATCGCGGTCCTCGGGCTCACCTCGAGCGGGCTCCTGGAGCGCGCCTCCGCGCTGCTGCCGAGCGCCGCGCGCCGCCCGCTCCTGCGCGCGTTCGACGCGACGCCTCCCGCGGCGCTCGGGCAGCCCTACCCGGCGGACGACGGGGCGGAGGAGCGGCCGCGCGGCGTGGATCAGCGGGCGAGATAGCAGACCTCGAGCCAGGGGCGGTCGCTCTGGAGCGGGTGATCGCTCGAGCGGTACGACGTGCGCCCGTCCGGCCCTTCCTCGAGGAGGAAGCCGTAGTTCGGGGTCGCGCCGTCGACCCACGCCTGGACGAGCCCGGTCAGATCGGCGCTCATGGCATAGGGGCTGACATAGGTGAGCTCCGCCGCGGCGGCCTTGTCGTAGCCCGCGGCGAAGCTCTGCCAGGTCACGGTGTCTTCGCGCCACGGCGCGGTGATCCGGTGAGCGCGCACGGTCTGGTCGCTCGATCCGAAGGCGACGACGCCGAACTCTGCCGACGTGACGGTAGCCCCGGCGGGGATGCCGTCGAGCCCGAACCGGTAGAGCGCCTGCTTGCGCGCGCCGCTGGAGTCGCCCGAGTAGTTGTAAGGAATGTGGCCGTCGCTGTAGCCGGGGAAGGCTTCCCAGATATCGGCGTCCTCGACCGCGCCGAAGGCGCCTCGCTGCAGGGTGACGCACACGTCTTTGCACGCGTCCCCGAGGCCGTCGCCATCGCTGTCGAGCTGGTCTGGATTCGCGGCAGCGGGACAGTTGTCGCAGGCGTCGCCGATCCCGTCGAGGTCGCTGTCGGTCTGGTCCCAGTTGGCGACGCTGGCGCAGTTGTCGAACGCATCGCAGAACGAATCGCCGTCGCTATCGCCGAGCGGACACGGATCGCAGGCGTCGCCGATCCCGTCTCCGTCCGCGTCGGCCTGGTCCGGGTTGTCGCGGTTGGCGCAGTTGTCGCAGCCCGCGCCCAGGCCCGGGGCGATGTCGTCGCCGTCGTCGCTCGAGAGCGACGACAGCCCCATCTCGTAGCCGTCGCAGACGTCGCGATCCGCGCAGGGGATCGGGCCGGAGACCGCATCGTACAGGCAGAGGAGCGACGCGCCTTCGGTCGCCTCGACGTACACGCGGGCGAAGCCGACGGCCGTCGACCCGCCGCCGACGACATCGACCTGGAGATCATTGCACGCCGCGGGATTGTAGAGGGCGAGGACGTCGGGCTCGGTGAACGTCCTCTGGAGCGTCTCCGTGGTGCAATCGCAGCCGTTGGTGCTCGCGACCGTGTCGAGGTGGACCCCATTCAGGTACAGCGAGAACGCGCCGGCGCCGCAGTCGGCGTGGTTGATGGTGTACGTGATCGCGGTCGGTGCCCCGAAGGCCGTCCCGGGGATCCCTGCGAGCACGAGAAGTGAGAGGCAAGCGCGAGCAGCGCTCGTATGGAAGTATCGCATGATTCTTCTTATATTCTTAGTTTAGACAACATACAATGACCCCGAGAGGTTTTTGGGGTTCGCCGGTGCGCGCGCGTGTCACGTGTCGCGTGTCGCGCAGTGAACAGCGGGGTACACGATGCGCAGTGAACAGCGGGATACGCGCTGTGGGGTGAACGACGGGATACGCGCTGTGGGGTGAACAGCGAGGTACACGACGCGCAGTGAACAGCGGGGTACACGGTGCGTAGTGAACAGCGGGATACTCGCCGTGAACAGCGGGATACTCGCCGTGGGGTGAACGGCGGGGTACGCGACGCGGGTTACGCATCCGGCGGTCAACTCGTCGGGGGCGGGCGGCCGGGCAGCGCCTCGACACCATCGCCGTCCGCATTCGTGGTGACGCCGGTCGTGGTGGTGCCGGTGTCGATGGGACGTTGCGGGCGTTCAGGCGGCTTGCCGCATTGACGATTTCTTACGGCGCTCCGCCGCGAGCGGCGAGCGGCGGACGCGCGGGTACGGCCGGGACGCTGGCGCGCAACCGGCGGCTGGGATATAGTGTTACGATCGGGCGAACATCGGCGTTCGTCCGCATTTAGCCAGAACGAGAGGTAGGCAGGAGAAGGATCTTCACTGCTGTTGAGCTGGTACAGCTCCCAAAGCTGGACGCGCCTTCTGCCCAGGCGCCGGGCACGAACGAGCTGACCGCCGCGAGGGCCTTGCTGGGGACGAGGCCGCGGTCAGGAAAATTCCCCGGGGAGTGATCGAAGCGCTGCGGACCGATGTGGGCCGTGTGTCGGGCATGATTAGCAAGCGGGATCCGCGGAAGACGGAGATGGTGCGGCGGCTGCTCGCGCCCGTCGAGACCTGGCGGCCGGCGGCGGCGTGGGGCAAGGCGGAGACAGCGCCGGGCGACCTGCGGGTTGGCTCGATGGTGGTCCGGATCAGGTCGGCGCGTTATCAGCCGATGCGCGCGCTCGCCGATCGTGTCCCGGGGTAACAGGGCTCACCGCCTCCTCAGCGTGCCCGCCGGCTCGGTCGGCCCCGCTTCCGTTCGCTGCAGCAGCACGTAGTCGGCACGCAGCGGCTCGCACCTCGAACCGGCGCGTGCCCCGCTGGACAAGCCGCGCCGCGACCAGCACCTGCCACGCCGTCCGGGTCGAGCCCATGGGGCGTCTCTAACGGACTGGACAGGCGGGGCCAAGTACCCGCGCTGCCAGGGTCTGCCAGGGACGGTTCACCTGCTGGTGTGCCTGAATTGGACCGCGCGTGTCGCGCCAACTCAGGAGGAGAAATCCTGGTCCAGGCGGGTGTTCAGGTCGACCCGCTCGATGCTTTGCCATGCGCTGCGCGCAGCCTCGACATGTCGGTGCCGGGCGGCGGAGTCGGGGGCGATGGCGGCGAGCCGGTGATGGGTCCAGCCGATGGCATAGGGCTCCGGGATGCGCTGGTATAGCGCGAGGGCTTCCTCGTAGCGAGCACGGGCAGCGCTGGCATCGCCGTGGTCTCGCGCGATGTCTCCGAGGCTCTTGATGCAGTCGGCCTCACCGAGCACAGATCCGACCTGCCGGTAGAGCGGCAGCGCTTCCTGATAGCCCGCCCTGGCCTCGTCGTGCTGCGACTGCTCGAGCGCGATGTCTCCGAGGCTCTTGATGCAGTTGGCCTCGCCGAGCACAGACCCGACCTGCCGGTAGAGCGGCAGCGCTTCCTGATAGCCCGCCCTGGCCTCGTCGTGCTGCGACTGCTCGAGCGCGATGTCTCCGAGGCTCTTGATGCAGTTGGCCTCGCCGAGCACAGACCCGACCTGCCGGTAGAGCGGCAGCGCTTCCTGATAGCCCGCCCTGGCCTCGTCGTGCCGCGAACGTCTCAGCGCGATGTCTCCGAGGCTCTTGATGCAGCTGGCCTCGCCGAGCACATCCCCCACCTGCCGGTAGAGCGGCAGTGCTACCTGATAGAGCGCCCTCGCCTCGTCGTGCCGCGAACGTCTCAGCGCGATGTCTCCAAGGCCCTGGATGCAGTTGGCCTCGCCGAGCACATCCCCCACCTGCCGGTAGAGCGGCAGTGCTTCCTGATAGAGCGCCCTCGCCTCGTCGTGCTGCGAGCGCTCCAGCGCGATGTCTCCAAGGCGCTGGATGCAATTGGCCTCGCCGAACACATCCCCCACCTGCCGGTAGAGCGGCAGTGCTTCCTGATAGAGCGCCCTCGCTTCGTCGTACTGCGAGCGTTCCAGCGCGATGTCTCCAAGGCGCTGGATGCAGTTGGCCTCGCCGAGCACAGACCCCACCTGCCGATAGAGCAGCAGCGCTTCCTGATAGAGCGCTCTCGCCTCGTCGTGCTGCGAACGTCTCAGCGCGATGTCTCCAAGGCTCCGGATGCAATTGGCCTCGCCGAGCACATCTCCCACCTGCCGGTAGAGCGGCAGCGCTTCCTGATAGAGCGCTCTCGCCTCATCGTGTTGCGAACGTCTCAGCGCAATGTCTCCAAGGCTACGAATGCAGTTGGCCTCGCCGAGCACATCCCCCACCTGCTGGTGGAGCGGCAGCGCTTCCTGATAGCGCGCCCTCGCCTCGTCGTGCTGCGAACGTCGCAGCGCGATGTCTCCAAGGCGCTGGATGCAGTTGGCTTCGCCGAGCACATCCCCCACCTGCTGGTGGAGCGGCAGCGCTTCCTGATAGCGCGCCCTTGCCTCGTCGTGCTGCGAACGTCGCAGCGCGATGTCTCCTAGACGCTGGGCGCACCGCGCCTCTCGCCGCCTATCGCGAGTGCGCTGCGCCTCCTCCAGCGCCCGACCGAGGGGCGATGGCGCCGCATGCCCGGAGAAGCACGCGAACTCCGTCAGTGCCACCGCGATATCGATCCACCGCGTGGCCTCGCCGCCGTCCAGCCCGCGCCGGATCATCGTGTCCAGATTCGCTGTCTCCGGCGCGAGCCGCGCCGCGGCTTCGGTGCCGCCACGTCTCCCCGGAACCGGCCCAAATGTACGCGCGAGCTCCCCATAGTGTTCCATCGCCCGCCCGATGTCCTCAACGACTGGCGGGTACTCCGCAGCCGCGTACTCGCGTACCGGCAAGATCATCTTCAGCCGGCCGCCCTCGAAGTACGCCAGCCCCACCTGCGCCAGCGAACGCGCCGCCGTCGGCCCCATTCCCGGCAAGAGCACCGCGAGATCCCGCTGCGCGATGCCGTCCGGTAGCACCGCCAGCACCGAGAGCAGCCGACGCGCGCCGGCCGTCATCCGCGGCGATCCGATCGACAGCTCCAGCGAGGCTTTCCAGCTTCGGAGCCGATCGTGCGCATGACCCTCGCGCTCCAGCACAGCAGTTCGGCGGGCCTCCCATTCCTCCTTCAGGTTGACCAGATCGTTTCCGTGGGCTGCGTGCGCGAGCAGCGTGATCGCCAGCGGAATGCCCTCCATAGAGGGAAGCAGCGCCGAGAGCGCCGGCTTGCCGCGGTGCTCCTCGCCCGCGATCGCACAGAACACCGTCTCCGCCTCGACACGCCCCAGCGGCCGGAGCTCGACGGGAGAGCTCCAGGTCACGCGCCCCGGTCGGCCCGCGCCGCGCACCGAAGCCACGAGCGACAGGCCCGGCACGGCCGCGAGCTCCGCGAGCAACGCCTCCGTCCCGGACTGGTCGTCGCCATCCCAGGGTGTCTCCAGATTGTCGAGCACGAGCACCGCAGGGCCTGCCGCTAGGCACGACAGCGCTCGCTGCCACAGATCCGGCCCGGAAGAGACGCGCAGGGCGCCGGCCAGCGCGACGGCTGCAGACTCGGCATCCGGCGCGGCATCGAGCCGCGCGAAGAAGCGCCGCTCCCCGAAGCGGGCCACGACCTCCGGGCGGTGCAGGACCGCCAGGCTGACCGTGCTCTTGCCGACGCCCGCAGCGCCGAGGAGCAGCACGCGTCCCGGCGGCTCGCCCACGAGCGCCGCGACGATGGCCTCCACCTCCAGACCCCGGCCGATGCACAGCTCCGCCGGTGGCAGCCCCGCCGCCAGGGCGCTCCGTCCTCCCGGCGCCGCCCGACGGCTCATCACGCCCTCGACCACGGCGCGCAGGCCGCGCACCACCTCGGTCCAGGCCTCGCCCCGAACCGGCCAGCCTTCGACAGGCCGCCCGCCCTCGGGGAGCGGAGCAAGCTTGCCGAACTCGGTCCAACCCCAGTCGCAAACTCGGACAGGCACGGGCACGACCACCACCTCGCCCGCGGCGCGCCGGGCGAGAGCGCGCGCTGCCTCCTCGTCGAAATGACGATCGGAGGCGAGGAAAGCGGGGCTCACCAGCAGGACAACGACCTCGGCCGCCTCGAGCTGCGCGCGCGCTTCCGCCGCCGGTTCTCCCCCCGCGGCGACCCGGTCGTCGTGCCAGACCGCGATCGATCCGCTGCGCTCGATGGGCCTCAGGTGGACCATGAGCTCGACACGTAGCGCGGCGTCTTCCGGGACAGACGAGATGAAGAGACGAACGGGCTTCCCCATGCGCGCCTAGGAGTGCAGTTTGCTCCGCCGAGCTTACCGACGTCGCGGTGGGCTGGATAGCCCACGATGCCCGCCACATCCCATGGGCGGTCGCCTGTCAGCGGACAGATGCAAGGCAGCGACTGCGCTCGCCGCGCGGAAGAGGCTGCAGTAGACGTTGCGGTCGATGCGCCACGAGGCACGCCTGCCGGCCAAGCTCCCCGCCGCGTTGTTCCTCGCCATCGCCCTGACGCTCGCGCCGAGCACGACGAGCAGCCGCCGCGACGCGCCACGCATGCCCGGACGATCCCCCTGCCCGCTTGGGATGGCAAGCTGCTCCGCGCCATGGTGCTCGCGACCGAGCGCGATCGCTACGTCGTCGCGCGCACCGAGGCGGCGAGCACCCTCGCGCGCATCGACGTGGCGGAGGCCGGCGCGACGGCCGCGCCGCTGTCGCTCCCCTCGACCAAGCCGGTCACGGACGCCTCGCTTGCGACCGCCGATGGCTCGCTCTGGATCCTGCTCAGTGAAGGCGACGGGGTGGAGCTGTTCCGCCGGAACAAGGAGGGCGTCTATACGCGCGCGACGTTCCCCGAGGGCCAGGGGCTCTCGCCCACAGGGATGGCCGCTGCGAGCGCCGACGTGGTGTACCTCGCGGGCACGACGTCCAATGTGCGCTCCGTGATCCTGTAGTCTCGTCCAGGCAAGCTCTCCTTTCCCTCGGAGGAGCGAGGCGCGGGAGGTCCCGACGCGGGCGCCCCGACGGCGCCGGACGGCGGAGCGCAGGACGGCGGAGCCGCGAGCGCAGCGCCGGCCGCGCTCTCCTCGAGCTGCGCGTCGCCGTTCGTGATCCTCTTCGCCGTCAGCAAGTCAGCGCCTGCGGACGACGACTATCCCGCGACGCGTGACGCGCTCTCTTCACCCCTGCGGAGGTCCTCCGTGAGGTGAGGCTCGCGGGCGCGTCGTGACGGCTCAGCTGATCCCCATGGGCGCGCCGCCCTCGGCGACGAACCGATCGGCGATGTCCACGAGGAGCGCGTCGGTGGCGGGCTTGCTCTTCACGGTGACCTGCGTCTCGTCCGCCAGGAGCACGAACGAGCCGACCACCTTGCCGTCGAGCCGCACCTCGTGGCTCCCGCCGGGCGGAGCGGGGGCAACCTCGTAGACCTTGCCGTCGCGTGCCTTGATCTTCATGACCTAGCGGTAGCACGCAGGAGCGCCGAGCGCGTTCCCCCGCGCGGCAGCCCCACGGCAGGGCGCCTAGGGCAAGAGCCCCTCCACCGCGGGCGGATTGCGCGGTAGGATGCGGCCGCGCGCTGCGCGCGAGGAGTGTTCACCGTGCCGAGATTCGATCTGATCCCGAGCCCGTTGCTCGCGTCGACGACGGCGCGGGAGCGACCCGGGGAGAGCGTCATGACAGCGGCCTCCGCGCGCGCCATCGAACCACGGACCCACGCCGCGGGCCGCCCGCTCGACGCCGATCGCTGATGCTGACGCCAGCGCCTGGCCAGCCCCCCGAAGCCGGCGGCGGATGGATCGTCCTCGGCGTCCTGAACGAGATCCTCCTCAAGCTCGCCGACCAGCCGGACCTCCGGTCGCTGTGGGAAGAGGTCTGCGCGAGCGCGCGCTGGATCGTCCCGTCCCAGCGGCTCTGCGTCGTGCTCGCCAACGACGGCGGCGGCGCCAGGATCGCGGCGAGGTACGAGCGCGGCACCTTCGAGTACGGGGCGCCCGAGGGCGGCGGCGTCGTCGTGGACGCCTGGATGGTCGCGGCGCTGGAGGCGCAGCGCCCCGCGTGGTTCAGGGGGCCGTGGGACGAGGCGCGCGAGGCGGATCGCGCGCGCGCGTGGCTCCTCGCGGACGACCCCGACGTCGTCTTCCACGTGCCGATCCAGGTCTACAAGAAGACCATCGGCACGATGCTCTTCGCCCTGGGAGACCAGCGCCAAATCGACCGGAAGGCGCTGGCGAGCGCGACCACGTACGCGCTGTACGTCGGGGCCACGTACACGACGCTCAGGAACTCGCTCGATCTCGCCGCCGCGAGCGCGCAGCTGCGCGAGCAGAACGACGAGCTCGAGCGGGTCCAGATCGAGCTGCGCCTGCAGCTCGACCGGGTCCGCGCGGCGCACGAGGCGATGCTCGAGATGTCGACGCCGATCATCCAGGTGTGGGACGGCGTGCTCACGCTGCCCGTGATCGGCACGATCGACAGCGCGAGGGCGGCCCGCATGATGGAAGAGGTGCTCGACGCGGTCGTCCGGCACGGCGCCCGCTTCATGATCGTGGACCTCACGGGCGCGCAGGCGACGGACACCTCGACCATCGATCACCTGCTGCGGATCTTCGCGGCGACGAGGCTGCTCGGCAGCCGGTGCATCGTCTCCGGCGTCCCGACGGCGATGGTCGGGAGCATCCTGGAGTCCGGCGGCAGCCTCGACGGGATCCCGGTGTTCAGCACGCTGAAGAGCGCGCTCGAGCACGCGGTGGGCGCGATCCGGCAGCAGGCACAGCCGGCGCGCCGGTAGCCGCCGCAGCCGGAGGAGCGCCCGGACCGGAGCGGTGAAGGCCGCGCGCCGCGCGCCGCGCGCCGCGCGCTGTGATACGCCCGCGATCCCACACAGGAGCGTGACGGATGAAGCTCGCGATGATCGGACTCGGCAGGATGGGCGCCAACATGGCGCGCCGGCTCATGCGCGGCGGCCACGAGGTCGTCGCGTTCGATCTGAACCAGGACAGCGTGAAGCGGCTCGGCGAGGAGGGCGCGGCGACGGCCTCCTCCCTGGGCGACGCGGTGGCGCAGCTCGCGTCGCCGCGGGTGGTCTGGGTCATGCTCCCCGCGGGCGCGCCGACCGAGCGCGTCGTGGAGGAGCTCGGCGAGCAGCTCGGCGCGGGCGACGTGATCATCGACGGGGGCAACACCTACTTCAAGGACGACGTCCGCCGCGCCAGGGCGCTCGCCCCGAAGGGCATCCGCTATGTCGACGCGGGCACGAGCGGCGGCGTGTGGGGGATCGACCGCGGCTACTGCCTGATGGTGGGCGGCGCCCCCGAGGCGTTCGCCCTGGTGCAGCCGATCCTGCGGACGCTCGCGCCGGGGCCGGGGGACATCCCGCGCACGCCGGGCAGGCAGGAGGCCCAGGGCGGCGCGCAGAGCACGTCGGAGGAGGGCTACCTGCACTGCGGCCCGGTCGGCGCCGGGCACTTCGTGAAGATGGTCCACAACGGCATCGAGTACGGCCTCATGCAGGCCTACGCGGAGGGGTTCGACATCCTCAAGAACGCGGCGGGGGAGCGCCTGCCCGAGGAGCACCGGTACGCGCTCGACCTCGGCGAGATCGCCGAGGTCTGGCGGCGGGGCAGCGTGGTGGGGTCGTGGCTGCTCGACCTCACCGCGATCGCCCTCGCCGAGAGCCCGGAGCTCACCGGCTACAGCGGCTTCGTGCAGGACTCCGGCGAGGGCCGCTGGACCGTGATGGCGGCGATCGAGGAGGCCGTCCCCGCCGAGGTGCTGTCGTCGGCGCTCTACGCGCGCTTCCGCTCACGCCACGATCACACCTTCGCCGAGAAGGTCCTCTCCGCGATGCGGCACAAGTTCGGCGGGCACCTGGAGCGCCCCACGGGGGGCTGAGCGGCGTCCCTGCTTGCCGATCGAGCGAGGCTCCGGGAGCGCTCCCTGGGCACCCGTGCGCGCGGCGCCGCGGGGGAGAACCTCATCCTCCTGAAGAAGCTCACGAATGGGGTGATAAGCTGCTGAATTTGCTGTATTTTTAGCTCAGAGCTCAGAGAATCTCCGACGAGTCGCGCTCGTCGGGCTGCGCGCGCTGGCCGGCGGCGAGGAGCGCCTCGGCGAGGAGCATCGCGTCGACCGGCCAGAGCTCGGGTGGACGCCGGTGCTTCGCCCCGGCCTCGGGGAGCGGGCGGCAGCTGAGCACGAGGCGGCGGAAGCGGTCCGGGACGGCGTCCCGGCCGTGCGCCGCGCCAAGCAGCGCGCCGGCGATCGCGGCGTTCGTGTCGGTGTCGCCGCCGGCCATCACCGTGTCGACGAGGCCTCGCTCGAGCGAGGGCGCGTGGAGGAGCTGGTGGAACGCGTTCTGCAGGGCGATGAGGACCCAGCCGGCCTGGTGCGAGAAGCTCCGGGGCGGGGCGCTGCGCGCGGCCGTGAGCGCGGCGACGACCGCGCGCTCCCCGCTCCGCTCCGCCTCGTCGAGGGCGGCGGCGCAGGCGCCCTCGACGCCGGCGCCGCCCACCGCCGCGGCGATGGCCGCGACGAACGCGGCGGAGGCGGCGCAGCAGACCGGGTGGGGGTGCGTCAGCGCGCTGTCGTCGCGCGCCCAGGCCGCGGCCTCCCGCGGGCGGCCCGCGCCGAGGACGCCGAGCGGCGCCGCGCGCATCACCGAGCCGTTCGCCTCGCTGGTCAGGCTCGCGGCGGCGCGGGCGCGATCGCGGCGCGCGCCGGGCAGCGGCGCGCCCGCGGCGGCCCTGAGCGCGGCCGCCGTTGTGTTGCCGATGTCGAACGGGCCGGAGCCGTACCAGTGCACGTAGGCGTCGAGCGCGGCCTCCGCGACGAAGCCGCGCTTGCGGACGATCGAGCGCGCGAGCATGAGCGCCATCTCGGAGTCGTCCGTCGGCTGCCCGGCCAGCGTGCCCCACGTCCCGCCGTCGGCGAGGTCGCGGACGCCGTCCGGGTAGAGCGGCGCGATCGCCTCCGCGGTGCGGAACTCGACGAGCGCGCCGAGCGCGTCGCCCGCGAGCTGGCCGAGCAGGCAGCCCTGTGCGCGCGCGAGCGTGCCAGCGCCCTCGACGAGCAGGCTGCGCGAGGGGCGCAGGAGCCCGTACGTGCCCTGCGGCGGCGGGATGCGGCCGTGGATGACGGCGTTCCACGGGCGGCGCGCGAGCTCGCGCACGACCGCGGGCGCGCCGCCGAAGAGGCGGCAGACCTCGCCGTCGCCCTGCGCGGTGTACGCGATGGGCGCGCCGTCGTCGTCGACGAGCTCGCCGCCCGCGGCGCGCACGAGCGCGTGCCCGGCGGCGTAGTCCCAGCTGCGGGGCCGGCTGAGCGAGACCGCGGCGACGCCCTCGCCGGCCGCGGCCAGGGCGAGCCGGTAGGCGAGGCTCGGGAGCGCGAGGAACCGCGCGGGGGCGACGCAGCGGGCGTTGCGGGCGGGGAGGTAATCCGCCGACTGCGACAGCAGCACGACGGCGTAGCGATCGAGCGCGCCGCCGGCGAGCGACGGCGAGACTGCGGCGCCGTTGCGCCGGATCGGCCCGGCGCCCTCGGCCCAGGCGATGAGATCGCCGTCGTCGTCGGGGTAGGCGTACGCGAAGACGACGCCGAGCACCGGGGTGCCCTCGCGGAGGAGGCCGATGGAGACCGAGGCGCCGCGATAGCCGTGCAGGAAGGACGCGGTGCCGTCGTGCGGATCGACGACCCAGCGGTGCGACGGGTCCACGCCGTCCAGGGCGCCGGTCTCCTCCCCGAGGAACGCGTACGGGGTGGCCCGGGTGAGCGCGTCGCGCAGCAGGAGCTCGACCTCCACGTCGACGTCGGCGTTCGTCCCGGCGCCGCGTGGGCCGCCCGGGCGGTGGAACTCCGCGCGGAGGAGCGCGCCCGCGCGGCGCGCCGCGTCGACGGCCAGCGCGAGCTCAGCGTCGTAGCCCATGCCGTTCCCCTGGTTCCACGCGAGGCACCCTACCCCAGGTCGGCGCGCTGGCGGTGGCCGGCGTCGAGATCACCCGGGGGAGGCGCGGCGCCGTAGCCGCGCACATCGGCGACGGCCGCGTCGACCTGCGCGACGATGGTGCGGGCGTGGTCGAGGAACGCCGCGCCGGCCGGCAGGAGCCGCATGCCGCGCGCGGTGCGCTCGAACAGCGGCGCGCCGAGCTCGTCCTCCAGGCCGCGGATCTGCCGGCTGAGGGGCGGCTGCGCGATGTGGAGCCGGCGCGCGGCGCGGCCGACGTGGCCCTCCTCGGCGACGGCGATGAAGTAACGGATCTGCGAGAGGCTCACGCGGCCGATTCTAGCCCGAACCCCGCGCGCGGGGAGCCGCGCGCGAGGGCCCGAGATCAAAACGGTATTGGATGGCCGCTCGCTGCGCGCGCATACGCCTCGCATGAACGTGGACATCCTCAGGCCTCACGCGTGCGAGGCGATGCGGCGCGCAGGGCGCGCCGCGGCGGCGACGCTCTCGGCCGTCGGAGCGCGGCTCCAGCCCTTCGTGACGACGGCGGACATCGATCAGTGGGTGCGTGAGGACACGGCGCGGCGCGGCGGCCGCCCGAGTCAGCTCGGCTACAAGGGCTTCCCTGCGGCGGTGTGCACGAGCCGGAACCACGTCGTGTGCCACGGCATCCCGCGGCGCGACGAGGTGCTCCTGCCGGGCGACATCGTCAACGTCGACGTGACCACGGAGCTCGACGGCTACCACGGCGACACCTCCGCGACGTTCTTCATCGGGGACCCGAGCCCCGAGGCGCTGCACGTGGTGGACGTCGCCAGGCGCTGCCGGGACGCGGGCATCGCGGTCGTGCGCGACGGGGCGCGGCTCGGCGACATCGGCGCGGCGATCGAGGAGATCGCGCGCGCGGAGGGGTGCGGCGTGGTCCGCGAGGTCGGCGGGCACGGCATCGGACGGAGGATGCACCTGCCGCCGCACGTCGCGCACACCGGGGTGCGCGGGGCGGGCATGCGGCTCCGCGCCGGGATGGCCATCACGATCGAGCCGATGGTCAACCTGGGCTCGCACCGCATCCGCACGCTCGACGACGGGTGGACCATGGTCACGGAGGACGGCAGCCTCTCGGCGCAGTTCGAGCACACCGTGCTCGTCACGCGGGACGGCTGCGAGATCCTGACGCTCTCCTGAGGCTCCGAGGGCCGCCCTGGGGCCTGCGCCCGCGCGCTCGCAGGCCAAGGATCCTGGGAAATGCTAGGATGAGGGCCCATGCGGCAGGCGCTCGAGCACGGCTACGCGTTCGATCCCGACGACCCGCGCGCCCCCTCCGAGGCGACGTGGGAGCGCATGACCGACGAGGAGCGCGCGCGGGTCGTGGACATGCTTCCGTCCGAGTTCGAGCTCGAGCCGCCCGAGGGCGATCCGCACCGCGTGGCCGCGGCGCAGGTGATCGCGACGCTCGACGCGTACTTCCGCCGGAGCGGGCGGAGGATCTACCTGTCCTCGAACCTCGCGGTGTTCTACCCGGACGAGCCTGCCTTCGCGCCCGATCTGCTCGCCGTCCTCGACGTGGAGCCTGGCGAGAGGATGAAATGGGTCGTCGGCGCGGAGGGCAAGGGGCTCGATCTGGTGCTGGAGGTGGCCTACGCGGGCAACCTGACGAAGGATTTCGAGACCAACGTCGAGCGTTATGCCCGGCTCGGCATCTCCGAGTACTTCATCTTCGACCGGCGCCGGCTGAGCCTCCGCGGATACCGGCTCCCGCCGGCCGACACGGCTCGCAGGGCGCGGAGCTACCAGCCCGTCCTGCCCCAGGCAGGCCGGTTCGCGTCGCAGGTGCTCGGGCTGGAGCTCGCGGTGGAGGGCTCGAAGCTGCGCTTCTTCAGCGGGACGGCGAAGCTGGAAGAGGCGGATGAGCTGATCGCGCGGCTCGGCGTGATGCTGGACGACGTGCTCGCGCGCAAGGACGATGCGGAGCTGCGCGCCGCGGGCGAGGCCAGCCGCGCCGAGGAGGCCGAGCTTCGCGCCGAGGCGGAGGCCAGGCGCGCGTCGGACCTGGAGCGCCAGCTCGCCGAGGCGCTGGCCGAGATCGAGCGCCTCCGCCGCGACTGACCACGCTCGCGGCGCGCGCGAACGCGGCGGCGTCACACCCCCTTGGTCACCCAGGCCCAGACGAACTCGCACTCCATCGGCGACGCGCCGCTCTCGTCGGTCACCGTGACGGCGACCGCCACGTCCCCTTTCGGCTGGTCCAGGAAGGATTGGCGCTGCTCGGGCGTGAGGGTCGCGACCGCGCGGAGGCCGCCTTGGGCGCGGCGCTTGTAGTCAATCTTCATGCTGCGCAGGAGCGGTAGCTTGTCGTCCGGCAGGTTGACGGCGACGACGAAGCCGGTCGCCGTCTCGGCCAGGAGCCCCGCCGCGGCGGCGTGCACCCCGCCGATGTGGTTCCGCACCCTGCGCCCGTTGGCGAGCCGCAGCGCCACCCGATCCGAGCTCACCTCGTCGAACTGGACTCCGGCGGTCCCGGTGAACGGCACCATGCGCTGGAACAGCACGCTCTGCGCGCGCGTGCGAAGGAAGGACGGAAGCGCCTGGAGCGGCGCGAGCGAGCGGGCGATGAAGTTCAGCTGGGACATAGACCCTCCGGAGGCGAGCTTAGCGCATGCTGGCCCGGCGCCTCATCAGGCTGTGGGCGGCGCGGATCCCGCGTCAGCGCCGCCGCCGCTGTGGCTTGCTCGCCGCGACCGCGGCCTCTTCCTCGGCCTGCTCCGCCGTGGAGCGCGCGGTGTCCGTCTCGACGCGCAGCTTGCCCTGGCGATCCCCCTCCTCCGCCGCGCCGATGCGCTGGCGCGGGGCCGCCGCAGGGCGCCAGTCCTTGCCGATCGCCCTCGCCATGGCCACCTCGTGCCTGCGGCGATGGTGCTCGTGCCACCACCGCATCTGCTCGGCCTCCTCCGCCCAGTCGTCCTCGTGCGCGGTGAACGCGACCAGCCCGTGGATGGCGACGCCGATGGCCCAGCCCAGCGGGATGATCGCCGCCCAGAGCACGACGCCGAGCGGAAAGGCGAGCGTGAGGAGCGCCGCGTTGACGATGAGGTAGACGCCGAGGTGCCGGTAGAAATCGCGGCGCTTGCGCCGGAGCCACGCGGCGCGCTCGGCAGCGGTCGCCGCGCTCGACCTCCGCTCCATGCCGTCGCGCTCGTCGCGCTCGCGCCCGCGAAGCGCGCGGCTCGCCTCGCGCAGCGCCTCGGGGCCCACGCCCACCTCCGCCGCCGCGGCGAGCAGGTCGTCGAAGCCGAGGCGCGCGTCGCCCCGCGGGGCGCGCGCCACGCCTCCGTCGGCGGAGGCCTGGCGCTCGATCGCCTGCGCCAGGACGTCGCGGACCTCCTCGGTCGAGAACCGCTGCGCCGCGGTCTCGCCGCCGCGAGGCGCCTCGCTCCGCTGCGCGCCGGGCGCCTGCGCGGGCGGCGTGGACGTCGCTGCGGCAGGCGCGGCGGGCGCCTCGCCCCTCCCGGCCGCCTCGAGCGCGCGCAGGAGGTCGTCCATCGACGCGAACCGATCGTCGGGGCGCTTCGACAGCGCGCGCAGGACGACCGCGCTCACCGCGGGCGGCACGGCGGCGGCGTCGAGCAGGGCGCGGTCGACCTCGTCGGTGAGGATCGACGCGACGACGGCGAGCATGTCGCCGGCGCCGCGCCAGGGCAGCCTGCCGGTGAGGAGCTCGAAGGCGAGCACGCCCCACGCGAACTGGTCCGCGCGCCCGTCGAGCTCGGCGCCGCGGATCTGCTCCGGGGCCATGTAGACCGGCGTCCCGAGCTTGACGCCGAGCGCGGTCAGCGTCGGCAGCGCGGGGGCCTCGGTGGACGCGTTCGGATCGGCGTCGCCGGCGGCGCGGCGCGCGATGCCGAAGTCGAGCACCTTGATCACCCCGTCGTCCCGGACCATCACGTTCTCCGGCTTGATGTCCCGGTGGACGAGCCCCCGCCGGTGCGCCGCCGCGAGCGCGCGGGCGACGTCGGCGAGCCAGGCGACCCGCGTCGAGGCCGGCGCGTCGGCGCCGCTGATGGCGCTGCGCAGGGTGCGGCCCGGGACGAGCTCCATCACGATGAACGGCGTCCCCTCGATCTCGCCGACGTCGAAGATCGAGACGGCGTTCGGGTGGTCGAGCGCTGCGGCGGCGCGCGCCTCACGGAGCAGGCGCGCGCCGGCGTCCTCGTCCACGGCGCCGCCCGCGATCACCTTGACCGCGACGCGCCGCCCGAGCCGCGCGTCGTGCGCCCGGTAGACGCAGCCCATCCCCCCCTGCCCGATGGCGGCCTCGATCGTGTACCGCTCGAACGAATCGCCCGGCTTCAGCATTGCCGGCCGGGAGACTAATGGATCCGCGCGAGCTTGGACAGGCGGCCCTCGGCCGGGAACGGCGCGCGCGCGGCGTCGATCCGCGGCCGCTTGGCGCCCCGTTGGCCATGGAGGGCCCGGGGCGTGGCGTCAACTCCGCGCATCGCGGCGCCGCGGCTTGTGTAAGGTGGCGCCATGTCATCGCATCGAACGATGCTGCTCGGCGTCGCGGTCGGGGCAGCGGGCGGTCTCACGGCGAACGCTGTCGCGGCAGGGCACCCGGCGCTCACCTGGATCGTCGATCACATCACCTACCCGGTGGGCCAGATCTTCCTGCGCCTGCTGTTCATGCTCGTGCTCCCGATCTTGTTCTCGGCGCTCGTGATGGGCGTCTGCGAGCTCGATCTGAAGCACGTCGGTCGGCTCGGCCTGCGGACGCTGGGCTACACGGCCGTCGTCTCGAGCATCGCGGTGCTGATCGGCCTCGTCCTGGTGAACCTGATCCGCCCGGGTGACGGCCTGCCCGAGGCGGTCCGGACCCTCGCGCACGGCGGGGGGATCAAGGCGGCGACCGCGCCGGTCGACACCTCGCCGGTGGGGATGATCATCGCGATGGTGCCTGACAACGTCGTCAAGGCGGCGGCAGGGGGCGACGTGCTCGCGGTGATCACGTTCTCGCTGCTCTTCGGCATCGCGCTGTCGCTCACCCAGACCGACGCGGCGGCGCGGCTCCGCGAGTGCATCCAGGGGCTGCTCGACGTCTCGATGCGGCTCATCGAGGGGGTGCTCCGGTTCGCGGCGATCGGCGTGGGCGCGCTGCTCTTCACGATCACGTCCCGCATGGGCATCGGCATCATGCAGCAGCTGGCGGCGTACGTGCTCACGGTGCTGCTCGGCCTCGGCCTGCACATGTTCGTTGTCTATTCGCTCTCGGTCCGTTTCCTTGGCGGGATGTCGCCGGTCGCGTTCTTTCGCGGGAGCCGGACGGCGATCGTGACGGCGTTCTCGACCGCCTCGTCGAACGCGACGCTGCCGACCGCGCTGAAGGTGGCCGAGGAGGAGCTGAAGCTGCCGCCGTCCGTGTCGCGCTTCGTGCTGACCGCCGGCGCCGCGATGAACCAGAACGGGACGGCGCTGTTCGAGGGGGTGACCGTGCTCTTCCTGGCCCAGGTCTACGGCGTCTCGCTGAGCTTCGGGCAGCAGGCGACCGTGATGCTCATCTCGGTGCTCGGGGGGATCGGCACGGCGGGCATCCCGGCCGGCTCGCTGCCCGTCATCGCGATGATCCTCGGGATGCTCGGCATCCCGCCCGAGGGGCTCGGCCTGGTCCTCGGGGTGGATCGGTTCCTCGACATGTGCCGGACGGTGATCAACGTGGTGGGGGACCTGGCAGCGGCGGTGTTCGTGTCGCGGGATCAGCACCCGAAGCCGCAGGAAACCGCCGGCGCGTGACGTGACGGGGCGAGCGCCCACGCGCGACGCTTCGCGGAAGGCTGTTCCGTCGCGGTCGAGGTGCGCGGAAACGGCGAGCCGGTGGACGGTACCGCCCTCCGTCACTCCAGGGTGAACGTCGCTCCCGTCACCGGATCACGCAGCAAGATCGGCACGTCCTCGCCGGCGCTCTTCAAGCGCGCTCGCGCCTCCTTGATCGCCTCGTCCACGGCTGCCTCCGCTGCCTCCCGCGCGGCCTCCCCTGCCCCCTCGCCGCTCGCGCCGAGCTGGGCCGACCGCTGGTCCTCCTCGGCCCGCTGCGCCCGCTCGCGGTTCGCCTCGGTATCGAGGGCGTCGCTCGTCTCGCCGACGGGCACCACCTTCACGAGGAAGTCACCCACCCGCAGGCTCATCGGATCCGGCTTCTTCGGGTCGCTCACGGCGTCTGTCCTCCGGCCACGCATGAGCTTGCCTCGGTTCCGCGCGATCCACCACCCCGACCGCCGCGCAGATCGCGCGGCGCACGCGCGCGCCCCTCAGGAGAACGACCGGTGCTCCGGCCGGTAACGAGCGCTGGCCGTCGTCGTGGCATAGGAAGAGCGGTAGTCCGTCGCGAGCCAGACCAGGCCGACGGCCACGCCCGACACGAGATAGAAGCTCCTCGCCGCGGGCTCCTCATCGAAGCCGAACAGCCACGGCGCCGCGACGAGGAGCACGGCGACCGTGGCCTCGATCGCTCCGTGGACAGGGAACGGGATGAGCTTCGCGGCGCCCAGCGGGAACGCGGTGAGCAGCGTCATCCCGAGGTGCGCGGCGCCCAGGATGTAGCAGAGCGTCTCGGGGAGCCCGCCGAAGCCGAACAGCGAAGGGGCCAGCAGGAACAGGGCCGCAACCGCATAGTCCACAAACCCATGAGCTCGAGGCGACAGCATCTTCATGACCGACTCCTTGCAAAATCGATGTCCGGATTGATTGCCTTCGTCGGTCCGGAAATTTGCAAGGGGTATGCCGCCCAGACGCTCACGGGAGAGAGCTTGTCCTCCCGGCGACCTCGGCGGCCATTCGATGATCCATCGGCCAGGAAAGGAAGATCAGCGAGCGTGCGCCTGGAGGCGCCGGGCGCTTCGACGGCCGAACCCGCGCCACATTTCCGCCCGGGGGCTCGGCCACGAACGCTCTTCGTGTGGCACATTGCCCCGCCGTGCGTCACTTCGCGGCGGAGATCAGGAGCTCTGGATCGACGCGTGTCTCGAAGAGATTCATGCGCCAGTCGAGGTGCGGTCCGTTCGTGCGGCCGGTCATCCCGACGGTCGCGATGACCTGCCCCTGCTTGACCTCGTCGTTCACCTTCACGGCGAAGCCGTGGAGATGGATGAACGTGGAGGTCAGTCCCTGCCCGTGATCGATGATCACGGTGTGACCGCTCAGCGGGAGGTCCTTCTCGACGAGCACGACCTTGCCGCAGGCAGGCGCGCGCACCGGCGTACCGACGGGCACCGCGATGTCCACGCCCCAGTGGATCCCGCCGTCCGTGCCGTTGAGCAGGCGCGGCTGGCCGTACCGTGAGGTGATGGGGCCCTTGGACGGCCAGATGAAGCCGTTCTTGTAGCAGTTCCTCTTCGTGTACTTGCTCCGGATCGCGTCGAGCTTCTTCTCGGTCTGCGTGAGCTTCACGCGCGTCGCCATGTCGAGCTTGACCATGTTCTCCGGCAGGCGGTCGACCTTGTCGACCTCGAACTTGCGAGGCTCCACGTCGAAGAGCTTCTCGAGCACCTGCCCGTCGTCGAACGTGATGGTCAGCTTCTCCTGCGCTGGCGCGTTGCGCGAGAAGGCGATCAGGAACTCCCCTTCGTCGCTGACGGTCACGCGATGGCCGGGGAACGCCATGCGGCGCAGCTTGCCGTTCAGCTTCGCGCGCAGGAGCCCTCCCTGGACGGCGCGCCCTTCCACCGAGAGGCGGCTGTCGTCGGCCGCGGGCGGCCCGGCGTCGGCCGCCGCCGCGGGCGCCGCGGCATCGGCGGTGTCGGCCGCCGCGGGAACGGCGCTGGCGTCGGGCGCCTCGGCCGGCGCGCTGCTCGCGGAGGCGACCGGGGCGGCGGAGGCCATCGGCGCCGGATCGGCGGAGGCCTGGGCGCCCGTGGTGGACGAGCTCGAAGAAGGAGCCCCGCGATCGCAGGCAGCGATCGTGAGCAAGCTTACAAAGATGACGGGAACGCGCATGGCGTCGATCGTGCCAGAGTTTCCGCACACCGACGAGATAATGTCGAAGCGCGTCATTCGGGCATGGTCCGGTCGCAAACGACCTGTGCGCCTTGCAGACGACCTGTGCGCCTCGGTGCGGCGCCCTCCCCCCGTTGGCGCGCGACGAGCGCCAACGAGCACCCGGCTCGCGACGCCGCGCGCATCAGGCGATGCGCGGCGTGACGTGGCGGATCGAGCGCGGCGGCAGCGCGGTGAGGATCAGTTATCGAGGCGAGGGGTGTCGTGCCGCGGCTGCGACCGCGCCGGGGGCTGCGCCTGCGCGGAGGGCTGCGCCTGCGGCCGAGCATGCCCCTGGGGCTGTGGGCGGCCCTGTCCCTGCGGCCGCGCTTGCCCCTGGGGGTGCGGCCGGCCCTGTCCCTGCGGCCGGCCCTGTCCCTGAGGCCGGCCCTGTCCCTGAGGCCGGCCCTGTCCCTGAGGCCGGCCCTGTCCCTGAGGCCGGCCCTGTCCCTGCGGCCGAGCTTGCCCCTGCGCCTGCGATGCGGGCCTGGGATCGATCTGGAAGAAGGGAACCCCGGGGTCGGCGAGGAGGGGGAGGCGCTTCTGGATGAGGCGCTCGATGTCGGCGAGGTAAGCGCGCTCCTCGCTGTCGCAGAACGAGAGCGCCACCCCGGACGCCCCGGCGCGCGCCGTGCGGCCGATGCGGTGCACGTAGCTCTCCGGGATGTTCGGGAGGTCGTAGTTGATCACGTGCGAGATGTCGTCGATGTCGATGCCGCGCGCCGCGATGTCGGTCGCGACGAGCACGCTCGTCGTCCCCTGCTTGAAGCTCGCGAGCGCCCGCTCGCGCGCGCCCTGGGACTTGTTCCCGTGGATGGCGACCGCCTCGATGCGCGCACGGCTGAGCTGCTGGACCACGCGGTTGGCGCCGTGCTTCGTGCGGGTGAACACGATCGCCCGGCGGAGCGCGGGATCCTTGAGCACGTGCTCCAGCATCGCGCGCTTGTCGGACCGCTCGACGAAGACCACCCGCTGGTCGATGTTCTCGGCCGTCGTGGCGATCCGCGCGACCTCGACGCGCACCGGGTTGCGCAGGATGCTGTTCGCGAGCTTCAGGATGTCCGGCGGCATCGTCGCCGAGAACAGGAGCGTCTGCCGGCGCTCGGGCAGCATCGCGAGCACGCGCCGGATGTCGTGGATGAACCCCATGTCCAGCATCCGATCGGCCTCGTCGAGGACGAGCGTGTCGAGCCGACCAAACGGGGCGATGCCCTGCGAGCAGAGATCGAGCAGCCGGCCCGGCGTCGCCACGAGCACGTCGACGCCGCGGCGCAGCGCCTCCATCTGGGGGCGCTGCCCCACCCCGCCGAAGACGACCGCGGTCCGCAGGCCGAGGTTCTTGCCGTACGTGGTGAAGCTCTCGGCGATCTGCGCCGCGAGCTCGCGCGTCGGGGTGAGCACGAGCACGCGGAGCCCACCCTGCCTCGTCGTCCCGCCGCTCTGCGCGAGGCGCTGCAGGATCGGCAGCGCGAACGCGGCGGTCTTGCCCGTGCCGGTCTGCGCGCACCCGAGGAGGTCGTTGCCCTCCAGAATGGGCGGGATGGCCTGCTGCTGGATGGGCGTCGGGGCGCTGTACCCCTCGGCCTCGACGGCGCGGAGAAGCGGTTCGATGAGCTTGAGATCGGCAAATTGCATGGACATCGGGCTGGAATCGGGCTGGAGCACAGCCCCTCCTGAGCAAGGGCGGAAAGTACGCCGCGGCACCGCGCCCTCCTTGTGGAGAGGGTTCGATCACGGAGAGCTGCCGCCTCGCGCCGCCTTGAGCGGAGGCTGCGAGGACCAATGACAGCGACCGAGCACCGCGACCCGTGCCAGGTCAGTCCGAGGCGGCGACTCTAGTACGGCGTGATGAGGAAGTCGAGCCGCGACCGCGAGCCGACCGCGAGCCGTCGCGCTTTGCTCGCGCTGCTTCGCGTCCGGTGCCAGTTCCAGCTCCAGTTCCAGCTCCAGCTCCAGCTCCAGCTCCAGTTCCGGTTCCAGTTCCGGTTCCGGTGCCCGCGTTGCCTTGGCCGCGCCACGCTTCCCGCTGTCGTTGCCCGTTGCGCCGCCGCCGGAGCCGCGATCGCATCGCTCCGCTCGCGGTGCGCGGAGCGGCCTCCGCGCGCGCGGCGCACCATGCTAGACCGTCGCCCGAGCGGAGGGCCCGCTTCTCGTGCGCTCGCGCTCGCAGGTCGCCCCGCGTCGTCCGCGACCTCCAGCGTCTTCCCGCCCCTTCGGAGCAGCTCAGCACGCCATGGCCGAAACCGCCGAAGCCTCGAAAACGCCGGCTCAGGTCGGGCACTCCGCTCCGGAGCGCCCCGTCCCTCGGTTGCCCCGATCCCGGCTTCGGCGCTGGGTTCTCGGTGCCGTCGCCGTCCCGATGCTCTCCGGGGCCGGGTTATGGATCGCGGTGCACCGCATTCCATGGATGGGCCCGCTCGTCGCGAACGGGCTGCGTTCGGTGATCGGGGCGGAGAACGTGACGGCGCTCGAGGAGACCGCCTACGCCCTGGAGGATCGCGTCCACCAGCTCTGGCGCAAGGACGAGCCGCCGAAGACGTACTGGGAAGTGCCCGAGCAGCCGGGCCCGGCCGCGGCCGCCTCGCCGCCTTCGACCGCGACGCCGAGCCCGGCCGCGGGGGGCACCGGCGCGGCGGCGTTCCGGCCGACGGACGTCGGCCCCTCGCACGCGGCCTGGTCGGCTCCCGGCGACGGGCGGTGGGTGCCCATCGCGGATCACGCCCATCCGAGCGACGCGCCGCGCCTCCACAAGACGCTGCTCCACCCGGATCCGAACCGCTCCTGGGCGGAGCTGTTCATCGTGGCGGTGGATCTCGCGCGGGTCGATGTGCACCTCATGGCCGGCTCCCGCGAGCCGGCGGCGACGACCGAGGAGGGCAAGCCCTACGAGCGGCCCGCGAAGATCCCCGAGGCGGACCACGAGCGGCTGCTCGCGGCGTTCAACGGCGGCTTCATGACCGAGCACGGCCGGTGGGGGATGCGGGTCGACGGCGTGACGCTCGTGCGCCCCCGGGACCAGGGCTGCACGCTCGCGCGGCGCCGCGACGGGCGGCTGCAGATCGCGCCATGGCCCCGGCTTTCGGCGGGAGAGAGCGACATGCAGTGGTGGCGGCAGACGCCGAGCTGCATGGTCGACGAGGGCGAGCTTCACCCGCTGCTCCGCGCGCCGCAGGTCCGCAACTGGGGCGCCACGCTGGACGGCAACACGGTGATCCGCCGCTCCGCGGTGGGGCTCGACCGCGACGGCAAGGTCCTCTACGTCGGGATCAGCAATCACACGACGGCGCCCGCCATCGCGCTCGGGATGCAGCACGCCGGCGCCTCGACGGTGGCGCAGCTCGACGTGAACTGGTCGTACCCGAAGTTCCTCCTCTACGAGCCGGGTGAGGGCGGCGCCCTCGCGCCGGTCGCGCTGGCGAGCGGCTTCGAGTTCTCGGAAGACGAGTACATCCGCAAGCGCTCCCTGCGCGATTTCTTCTACCTGACCCGCAAGACCCCGGCGCCCTCGACCGCGACCCCGTGACCACGTGATGCCGCGCGGCGGCCGGCGGTCCGCTCCGGACCGGGGCTCGCGCCCGCGCGTGGTGGTTCGGAACGAGAGTTTTCTTGCCACACGGGCGAGCCCGTCGAGCCGCATTGCATCGAGCGAGCACCTCTTGCCACGGGACAACGACTCTCACGCATCGCGACGCATTGCGATCAGCCCACCTCAATTTCCAGCCATATTTCATCGAGGCTGCTGGTCTCCGCGATTGACAGCGCGAGGGAGCTCGATAGGTAAACGGCACCTCACGGCGGAACACCATGCGTTTCTATGCAGACCTCCATGTGCACTCGAAGTACTCCCGCGCGACGAGCGGCGATTGCGATCTCGCGCATCTGAGCTACTGGGCTCAGCGCAAGGGCATCGCGGTGCTGGGCACGGGGGACTTCACCCATCCAGCGTGGATGGCCGAGCTCCGCGAGCACCTCGTGCCGGCCGAGCCCGGGCTCTTCCGCCTGCGGGACGATCTCGGCCGCGCGGTCTCGGAGCGGCTCCCCGGGGCCTGCCGCGGAGCGACGCGCTTCGTCCTCTCGGTGGCGGGTCCACGTTCTTCTCGATGGATAGCGGGCGGGTAAGCGATCCTGCCGGCAGCGGCGACTATTCCTTCTCGGATTTCGCGGTGCTCTACCGGACGGAGGCGCAGTCCGAGCGCTGCACCTCACGCTCGCGGAGCGCTGCGGCGGCGACGTCGATCGCTTCTTGATCGAGCTCGCGGTGTGCTCCGAGATCGACGCGTGGGATCCGCGGGCCGACCGCATCTCGCTGCTGACGCTGCACGCGGCCAAGGGGCTCGAGTTCCGCGTGGTCTTCCTCGTGGGGTGCGAGGACGGCCTGCTCCTGCGGGTCGGCCCGTCGCCCGAGGCGCAGAGGGGATCACGCGCCGGGGCCGATCGTCAGATGAAGCTATTTTAGCGCGGCGCGCCGCCGAGCCGCTTCTGGGCCGCGCATGCCGCCTTGTCCTGCGTCCGCACGCACTGGTCTGCGTAGAAGGTCCGAGCCCGCTCCCTGTCCTTGCGCTCCAGGAGCGGGCCGAACGCGTCACACGCCTTCTTCTCGCCCCATTGAGTGCAGGCCCTCTCGTAGAGCGAGTAGGCCCGCTCCGGATCGGCGGTCACGCCGTCGCCGCGCTGCCAGATCTCGGCGGCCCGCACGCAGCCGCCCGTGCCGCACACCTTCTCGTAGAGCGCCGCGGCGCGCGCCATGTCCTTCGGAATGCCGCTCCCCTTCTCGTACATCCCGGCGAGGCTCAAGCACGCCTCGGCCCCGAACCCCTTCTCCGGACAGCCCCTCTCGAAGAACGAATACGCCTTCGCGACGTCCTTCGGAACGCCGTCGCCCTGCCCGTAGACCGAGCCGGCGGCGTTGCAGGCGCGCATGTCCCCCAGGCTGCAACCGTGGCTGTACGCCACGATCGCCTTCACCCCGTCCTTCGGCGCCCCCTGCCCCTTGCGCAGGATGTCCCCGAGATCGACGCAGTCCTCGGACTGGCCGCCCTGGCACGCGCGCTGGAGCACGCCCACGGCGACCCCCACGTCCTTCGCCGCGAGCTTCCCCTCGACCAGCAGCTTGCCCAGCGCGCTGCAGCTCGGCCCGTACCCGAGATCGCAGCCGCGCCGGAGGAACCCGACCGCGCGCGTCGGGTCCTTCGGGAGGACCGCCTGCGGGCCTTCGCTGAGGTACCACTCGGCCACGCTGAAGCACGCCCAGCCGTCGCCCATCTCGCACGCCTTGTCGGCGAACTCTCGCACCTTGGCCCGCCCCGCGGCGTCCGGGGGGACCTTGGCGCTCTTCATGTCACGCAGGAGCTGCTTCGCCCTCGCGTAGCAGGCCTGCGTGACGCCGGCGCCGCACGCCTTCTCGAACAGCTCCGCCGCCCTCGCGTCATCGCGCGGAAAATCCTTGCCGCTCAGGTACTGAATCCCGAGGTGATAGCAGCTGCCGACATCGCCCTTCCCGCACTCCGCCGCGCAGGATCGGGCGTCGGTGGGCTCGCACAGGCGCGCGGGCGCGAGCGCAGGCGGGGAGCACTTCGCCCCGCTCGGCACCGTCCCGAGCGGGCACAGGCTCGACAGCTTCGGGAACTCGTCTTCCGCCTGCTTCACCGGCGCCTCGGCCGCCGCCGCCTTCTTCGCGAGCAGCGGGACGAGCTCGAGGCGCAGCGGCGCATGGCAGCGCTCCGTCGGCGCCTGCGCGTCAGGCTTCGCGGCCCGGCAGGCGTCGAGCTCCCCTTCCTTGCTCGTGGTGCTGCCCTGGCTCGCCGTCGCGGCCGCCCCGACCGCCCCGAAGAGCTGATCCACCGTCCGCGCCGTGCCCCGGCTGCCTGGCGCCATCGCGAAGGCCCCGAGGAGCGCGGCCCGCACGAAGTGCGTCGCGCCCTCGCAGCTGCCCGAGAGATCCTGCACGGAGGAGGCGGCCACCGTGGTCGCCAGCTTCCCCGTCGGCACGAGCGCCACGTCGATCGCGGCCGAGCCGCCGCCCTCGATCGCGGTGCTCAGCGCCGGGGCCCCGAAGGGGACGTTCGCCTGCATCTCCGCAGAGTTTGTTAATTGTATTACTTTTTCTGCCCGGCTCACGCCAGCGAAGGAGTAGCTCCCTGGGAGCTTGCACTGCGTGAGGAGCTTCAGCGTCGTGCAGTCGTAGGAGACGACGGCGATGCCGTCTTTCATCGCGAGACCGAGATCGGAGCGGCGTGTCGTGAGCCAGTCGACGATGAGCGGCTCCGCGTGGCCGATGGCCGGACACCCGCCGCCGGTCGTGCTGGCGGTGCTCTCCGGCGAGACAGTGGGCCGGGGAGGATGCACGACCACCTCGGGTTCCAGGCCCGGTCCACAGGCCATCGCTCCGAGCGAGAGCCCAACCACGCACAAATCGAACGCGCGCTTCATCGGGCCGACAGAACCATGAGCCATGGGGTCCGGTCAATACGGCGAGCGCGACCGCGGGCGGCATACGACCGGCCGCGCGGACCCGAGCTGTGCTCGGCGCGCCCCCGCGCCCGGAGCCGCCATGAGCACGTCCAGGTCCCAGGAGAAACTGCGAGAGAGCCTGAACCTGGTGACTACGCTGCTCGAAAAGCAACGCGTCATCGAGACGCTGACGCACAAACAGGAGAGCAAGAACAAAGAGCTCGTCGAGGCGCTGGTCCACCGGCAAAATCTCGCCCTGCTGCAGAGGAAGCTCAGGGATCTGCACCCGGCGGACCTCGCCCACATCATCGAGGTGCTCCCGCAGGCGGACCGCCTTGTGGTGTGGGCTGAGCTCGAGCCCTACCGCGCCGCACAGGTGCTGCTCGAGTCCTCGTGGTCGGTCCGCGACTGGCTCGTCGCGGAGACGGAGCGCCCTCGCCTCGTCGCGCTGCTCGGCCAGCTCGATCCGGACGATCTCGCGTACATCAGCGAGTCCGTCGATCCGGAGATCGTGGCGGAGGTGTACCAGTCGCTCGACGCGCGCGAGCAGTCTCTCTTCCAGTCGACGATCGCGTACCCCGACGGCTCTGTGGGCCACCTGATGAGCCCGGAGCTCGTCTCGGTGCGCGACGGCCGGGACCTCGGCGGCGCGCTGGAGGACGTGCGCCGGCGGGGCGAGCTGCCGCCGCACACCGAGGCGCTGTTCGTGGTCGACGCGCGCAACGTGCTCCGCGGCGCGCTCTCGCTCAAGGACCTGCTGCTCCGCGAGCCGAGCGCGCAGGTGAGCGCGGTCATGTCCACCGACGTGGTGAGCCTCACGCCCCAGGAGCGCGCGAGCGACGCGGCCAGGGCATTCGAGCGCTACGACCTCATCGCCGCGCCGGTGGTGGACGAGCGCGGCAAGCTCGTCGGCCGGTTGACGGTGGATGTGGTGATGGACTTCCTGCGGCGGCAAGCCCAGAGCGAGGCGCTCTTGCGCGCGGGCCTCGCGGGAGAGGAGGACTATTTCGCGCCCGCGTGGACGAGCGCGAAGAACCGCTGGCTCTGGCTCTTCGTCAACCTGCTCACGGCATTCCTGGCCTCGCGGGTCATCGGCCTCTTCGAGAGCACCATTCAGGATCTCGTGGCGCTGGCAGCGCTGATGCCCATCGTGGCGAGCGTCGGCGGCAACACGGGCAATCAGACGGTGGCGCTCGTGATCCGCGGCCTCGCGCTCGACCGGCTCACGCGGGCGAACACGGGGCACCTCCTGAAGAAAGAGCTCTTCGTCGGCCTGATGAACGGCGCGGTCTGGGGCACGGTCGTGGGGCTCGCCGCCGCCGCCCTCTACGGCAGCGTCCCGCTCGGCCTGGTGATGGCCGCGGCCATCCTGCTGAACCTCGTGGTGGCGGCGATGGTCGGGTGCGCGGTGCCGCTCGTGCTCCAGCGCCTGGGCCGCGATCCGGCCCAGGGGTCGAGCGTCCTGCTCACGTTCACCACGGACAGCATGGGCTTCTTCATCTTCCTTGGGCTCGCCAGGGCGTTCCTCGTCTGAGCCTGCCCGCGCGCCGCGCGCTCGCGCTACGATCCTGCGATGGACACCGCCCCCGCCCCGCAACGGCCGCTCGTCGCGATCCGGTATTGCCCCAAGTGCCGCTGGCTCACGCGCGCAGCGTGGCTCGCTCAGGAGCTGCTGATCACCTTCCCTGACGAGATCGACGTGCTCCTGTCGCCGGGCGCGAGCGGCATCTTCGACGTCACGCTCGACGGCGCGCCGCTCTTCTCGCGCGCCGTCGAAGGGCGCTTCCCCGAGCCCAAGGAGCTCAAGCAGGCGATCCGCGACCGCGTCGCCCCGGAGCGCCCTCTCGGCCACTCCGATCGATGAGAGGTGCCCTGATCGGGCGAGCGCCGCGCTAGATGTCGAAGTCGAGGATGCTGTCGAGCTCGGAGCCGCCGACGGCGGGCGTGCCATGGGGCGGCGACGCGACGCGCAGCCTCGGGGCCTCGAGCGCGACGCGCTGGCCGCCGGGGACGCTCTTCGTGAGGAACACCGAGCCGCCGACCACGCTCCCCTGCCCCAGCACCGTCTTGCCGCCGAGGACCGTGGCGTTCGCGTAGATGGTGACGTTGTCTTCCACCGTGGGGTGGCGCTTCAGGCCGCGCGCGCCCCGCGAGTGCTGCGGCAAGGACAGGGCGCCGAGCGTCACGCCCTGGTAGAGCTTGACGTGCTCGCCGATGTCGGTCGTCTCGCCGATCACGACGCCGGTGGCGTGATCGATGAAGAAGCTGCCACCGATGTTGGCGCCTGGGTGGATGTCGGCGCCCGTCCTCGTGTGCGCCCACTCGCTCATGATCCGGGGCATGAGCGGCACGCCGAGCAGGTACAGCTCGTGCGCGACCCGGTGCACCGTCACGGCGAGGAGACCTGGATAGGCCAGGATGATCTCGTCCATCGAGGCCGCCGCCGGATCGCCGTCGTAGGCCGCCTGCACGTCGAGCAGGAGGCGCCGCCGGACCTCCGGCAGCCGGGCGATGAACACCCGCGCCACGTCGCGCCCTCGCTGCCGGCACCTCGGGACGTCGAGGCGGCCCGCGTCGACGGTCTCGTCCTGGAAGCACAGACAGCGCTCGATCTGTCGCTCCAGCTTGTCCCGCAGCGTCGAGACCAGGGTGCCCACGTGGTAGAGCAGGTCCTCGTCCGACAGGTCCTGCCGCCCGTGATAGCCCGGGTAGAAGATCTGGAGCAGGAGATCGATGATCTCGGTGATCTCCTGGCGCGACGGGGTGAAGCGCTTGTTGATGTGATGCCCGCGCGCATCCTCCCGGTAGCTCGCGATCAGCGCGTCGACGATGCCGTGCAGGTCGGCCGACGCCTCGGAGGGGGAAGCATCACACTTCTTGCTCACGTCGACCTCACGAGGCCTTCATGGCCTCGACCTCGGAGAACATTCCCTCGAAGAGGGGCCCAGAGAGGTACCGCTCGCCGGCGTCCGGGAGGATGACCACGATGGTCTTTCCTTCCCACCTGGGATCCTTCGCGAGCCGGCTCGCCGCGGCCATGGCCGCGCCGCAGGAGATGCCGCAGAGGATGCCTTCCTCCGACGCGAGGCGCCGCGACATGGTGATGGACTCGTCGTTCGAGACCGTCTCGACCTGGTCCACGAAGGAGAGGTCCAGGTTCTTGGGGACGAAGCCGGCGCCGATGCCCTGGATCTTGTGCGGGGACGGGGTGAGCGGCTGGCCGGCGAGCGCCTGCGAGATGACCGGCGAGTTGACCGGCTCGACCGCGACGGTGTGGAGGGCGCGGCCGCGGCCGCGCTCGAAGTAGCGGCTGACCCCGGTGAGCGTGCCGCCGGTGCCCACGCCCGAGACGAGGACGTCGACGTTGCCGCCGGTGTCGTCCCAGATCTCGGGGCCGGTGGTGGTCTCGTGGATCGCGGGGTTCGCCGGGTTCTCGAACTGCCGCATCAGCACGTACCGGCCGGGGTCGGAGGCGGCCAGCTCCTCGGCCTTGGCGATGGCGCCGTTCATCCCCTTGGGGCCCGGCGTCAGGAGCAGCTTGGCCCCGAGGGCGATGAGCACCTTGCGCCGCTCCATGCTCATCGTCTCGGGCATGCTGAGCACGCACTCGATCCCCCTCGAGGCGGCGGCGAAGGCCAGCGCGATGCCGGTGTTGCCGCTGGTCGCCTCGACGATCGACTTGCCAGGGCCGAGCACGCCCCGCTGCTCGGCGTCCCAGACCATGGCCGCGCCGATGCGGCACTTGACCGAGTACGCCGGGTTGCGCCCCTCGATCTTCGCCAGCACGGTCGCGCGCGCGCCGTCGATCACGCGGCGGATGCGAACGAGCGGCGTGCGGCCGATGCTCTGGGTGTTGTCGTCGTAGACGCGGGGGAAGCTGGTCATAGGGGGCCCGTGCGGGTGAGTGGGGAGGAAAGAGGAGATCCAGAGGCGCCCCGCGCTGTCAAGGTCCACGTGAGCCGCGCCTGGGTCGCGCCGTATTTCCAGAGCGCAGCGCGGCGTCGTCCGTCGCTGACGTCGGGGCGACGCCCGCCGCGCCAGCTCGCCCGGCGGGAGCGCGCCGCGCTCAGCGCGCCCCCTCGCCGGCGAACCGTTGGACGTGCAACGGTCGACGCGCAGGGACCGGCGAGACACCCCGGCGCATGGAGGTCAGTCGGGCCATGAGCGGCGCGGTCGTACGGTCGATGGCGCGAAGTCGATTACGCGCTCTGCGCGAAGCGCAGGAGCCAACCAGATCATCCTCGGAGGGCGGACTGGCCTGCTCCGGCAGGGCCTCGATCGCACCGCGCCGGCGCGCGGGTGTCCCGAGTTCCCATGAGGCACAGGGGATGACGCAGCGCGACCAAGGTGGCGGTGATGGCGGTCGATTCACGAGAGTTTTTTTTGCCGGAGTGCGTCATTTCTGATCTGCTGGCGCTCGAACATTCACGTCGTACCACGCCGTGCCACGTCGGAGCACCGGCGGCTCAGAGGTGCTCACGAGCGCTCACGAATCCCGGAACCACGGGGCTACGCGCGCAAGCAAGGTGCTTCCCTGGGCATGGGCGCATGGTCAAACGATGAACCACCATGGGACTACGTCGGACCAGGTCCAGGTTCCTTGACGCCTGCGCATGCGAACCTATCGTGTAGAATTTTAGCTCTTGCCATGAGTGGCATAGGCCTCGCATCATCGCTGACATGTTCCCCGCTGAGCCCCCTTGCGTGGAGGTCCAACTGCCCCATGACGAGGATGAGCCCACTTTAATTTTCCGTCGTCCGCCGGCGTCGATTGGGGGCATGGCGATGCCGTTCGAATCGCCGGCTCCGGTCATGGCATCTCCGACGCGGCGCTCCACGTCGCGCTTGATCGCCTTGAGCGCGGGTGCGGGCCTTGGCTTCGCGGCGGTGGTGGGCGGGCTCGTCTCGATGCAGCTCGGCGCGGCGGGCTTCGATCTCCGCGCGGGCTCGGCGCTCCAGCCTGCCGCGGCCGCCGCGGCCATCCTGCGGTCGACGGGGGTGGCGGCGCGGGTCGAGGCGAAGGCCGAAGCGGCCGCGCCGCTCCAGGCGACGCCAGCGACGGCGGCGCCGGCCCTCGCTGCCGCGGATCGCGCCGACGCGACGCTCGATCGAACGGCGGTGATCCCCATCCCTGACGGGATCATCACCATCCCCGCCTCGTTCGCCTCGGCAGATGGGGCGTACGATCTGGTGATCCACTTCCACGGGGTCAACGACGTCGTGCAGGCGGGCATCGATCGCGCCCGGCTCAACGCGGTTGTGATGATCATCAACCTGGGCATCAGCTCTGGCGCGTACGAGACCCAGTTCTCGATCCGCTCCTATCTACCGGCGTTGATGGCGAAGGCGCAGGCGGCGCTCGAGGCCCGTGGGCTGCGCGGCGCCCGGCTCCGGCGCGTCGCGCTCTCGGCGTTCAGCGCCGGGTACGGCGCGGTTCGCGGGCTCCTGAACCAGCCGGGGTTCACGGACAAGGTGGACGCCGTGCTCCTCCTGGACGGCATCCACACCGGCTACATGCCGCTCGACCACAGCCTGGACATGGAGCGCCTCAAGCCGTTCAGCCGCTTCGCCGAGCTGGCGGCCGCCGGCAAGAAGCTGATGTCGATCACCCATTCGGAGATCACCCCGAACGGCGACTACGCCGGTACTCACGAGAGCACGGACGCTCTCCTCAAGCTCACGGGCGCGCAGCGCTCCCCGGGCGCGGGCGCGGACGAGCAGGCGATCTACGACCTGAGCGGAGAGGCGAGCGAGGCGAAGCTCCGGTTCGCCCCCCTGTCCGAGGCGCACAGGGGCACGTTCCATGTCCGCGGCTATCCGGGCACCCAGAAGCCAGATCACGTGAGACACCTCACCCGCATGGCGGAGACCGCCTTGCCTGATCTGGTGCGCTACTGGGGCGAGCCGCCCGCGCAATGACGGGTCGATCGAGCCCTCGACGAGTTCGGCCGGTGGGTAGCTGGACGCCGGCCCATCGAGTGGGTGCTGGCCATGCTAGAGTACCTGGCGATGTCAGCGACGACCCGAGAGGAGCTCCTGTGGAGGTTCGGCAAGGCCGAGGACCCGGAGGTGGAGGCCCGGCGGACAGCGCATCCTCGAGGTGCTGCTCGAAGCGAGCCCGCAGGTCCAGGAACGGCTCATCGAGAAGGGCATCGAGAAGGGCATCGGCAAGGGACGTCTGGCCGAGGCACGCGCCGCCCTGCGACGTGTGCTCGCTCGCCGGCAGCTCGCGCTGAGCCCGTTGGACGACGCTCGCATCGAGGCGTGCGTCGAGCTGGCGACCCTGGAGCGGTGGCATGACCAGGCCATCACCGCGACGAGCGTCTCCGAGGCACTGCTGTAGCTCGGTCCGGCACGGGGCGTACCCCTGTCGCTCGCGCCTCGCGGCAGCGCTTGACCTGTCCACGCCGTCCGGAACGATCATCCGACGATCGCAGCGGCGGCAACGCGCGGCACCCTCGTTGTAGCGTGCGTTCTATCGCCGATTTCCGCGAATCCGTCCTTCCTTGATCTAAACCCACCCTCGCGCTCCTGCGCACCTGTTCATTCCAGACGCCGTTGCAGGCGTGGGAACTCGGATATCGCGTATCGCGCGGGCGCCTGTGCGCCAGGATCCGAGCGCTTCGCTGCGCAGTGCCGTCGTTGGCGCGCAAGGGTGAGGATGCGTGCGTGGCAGATCGCCGCATTCTGGGGCGCGCATGCCGAGCTCAGCCGCCTGTGCCACGGCCTGGGAACGGGAAACCACCGGCAAGCGAAGAGGCCATTGCGGTATCGGAATTGCTTTTCCCACCAAAAGCGACGGTGGCATGATGATGGCCCGACAAAGACAGGCACAAGGCACGGCGCGGCGGACTCAAGCGGTGCGACCGGCAACCCTCACCGCTCGCCGCAAACGCGGCGTGACGGCGGCCGACGTGGACAGCCAGCGCTCGTCCGCGGCGGCGGGAGAGGCCGACACCACCGCAGCGATCCCGCGCCCGACGCTGACCTACGCGGATGCGCTCGAGGGCGCCCGGAAAGGGCCGTTCCCGGGCGAGATCGAGCCCCAGCTCGCGACGCTCGTCACCGAGCCACCCCCCGGCGAGGGGTGGCTCTACGAGGTCAAGCTCGATGGCTATCGCATGCTCGCGAAGCTCCGCGGGGGGCGCGTGACGCTCCTGACCCGCCGCGGCCAGGACTGGACCGAGCGGTTCGCGGGCGTGCGCGACGACCTCGCCCGGCTGCCTGCGCGGGAGGCCGTGCTGGACGGCGAGATCGTCGTCGTGAGGCCGGACGGCGTGACCGACTTCCAGGCCCTCCAGAACGCGCTCAGCGACGGGAATGGCAGGCGCGAGGGGCGCCTGATGTACTTCATCTTCGACCTGCTCTACCTCGACGGCCGCGATCTCCGCGGGTGCACACAGGTCACCCGCAAGCGGGCGCTCGAGGCGCTGCTCGCGGAAGCGCCCGAGGAAGGGCCCCTGCGCTACACGGAGCACGTCGCGGAGGACGGCGCCGCCGTCGTCCGGCACGCGTGCGAGCTCGGGATCGAGGGCGTCATCGCGAAGCGCCCGGAGGCTCCCTACCGGAGCGGGCGCGGCGACAGCTGGCTCAAGGTGAAGTGCGGCCGGCGCCAGGAGTTCGTGATCGTCGGCTTCACCGAGCCGTCCGGCGCCCGGAAAGGGCTGGGGGCGATCCTCGTCGGCGTGAACAGATCAGGCAAGCTCGCCTACGCCGGCAAGGTGGGCACGGGCTTCACGAGCAAGACGCTGACGACCCTGCGCAGCCGCCTCGACGCGATCGTACGCGCCACGCCGGCCAGTTCAGGGGCGCCGCGCATGCGGGGCGCGCGCTGGGTCGAGCCCAGGCTCGTCGCGGAGGTCCGCTTCTCCGAGTGGACGCGCGACGGACGGCTGCGACACCCCTCCTTCGAAGGGCTCCGCGAGGACCGCACCCCGGAGTCGGTCACCGTCGAGCGCGAACAGCCGCCGCCGCAATCGCCGCCCGGCGAGGCAGCGGGCGCGGCGCCGAGCAGAGCGGCCGGCGCCCCGCCGAGGAGGACCGCGACCACGGCGGGGGGCAAGTCCCCGCGCGGGGGCCGGAGCAGAGGCGCCGCGGAGCGGGTCGAAGTCGCCGGGGTGCCGCTGACGAACCCCGACAAGGTGCTCTATCCCGCGCAGGGGATCACGAAGCTCGCGCTGGCCCGGTATTACGAACAGGTCGCCGAGCACATGCTGACCCACGCCGAGAAGCGGCTGCTCACGCTGGTCCGCTGCCCCGCAGGCCAGGGCAAGCCCTGCTTCTTTCAAAGGCACGAGGCCGAGGGGCTGTCCGAGGCGATCCAGCGGATGGCCGTCGAGGAGGACGACGGCGAGCGCACCTATCTCTATATCGAGACCACCGAAGGGCTCGTGTCGCTCGTCCAGATGGGGGCGCTCGAGGTGCACCTCTGGGGGAGCCGCGTGGACCGGCTCGAGCAGCCCGACAGGATGGTGTTCGACCTCGATCCAGCGCCGGAGCTCCCGTGGGAGCGCGTGGCGGACGCGGCGAGGACGGCGCGGCGCCTCCTTTCGTCGCTCGGGCTACGGAGCTTCGTCAAGACGACCGGCGGCAAAGGCCTGCACGTCGTGGTCCCGATAGCGCCACGCAGGGGCTGGGACGAGGTGAAGGCGTTCACGAAGGCCGTGGCCGACGCGCTCGTGCGCTCCGATCCGGCGCGGTACACCGCGACGATGTCGAAGGCGAAGCGCGCCGGCAAGGTCTTCGTCGACACCCTGCGGAACGGGCGCGGCGCCACCGCGGTGGCGCCCTACTCGACGCGGGCGCGCCCCGGCGCGGCCGTCGCGACACCGCTCTCGTGGGACGAGCTCGACGCGCCGCTCGATCCCGCCTCGTTCACCACCGACACCGTCCCGCAGCGCCTCGCCGCGATCCGGGACCCATGGGCAGAGCTCACGAGCGTGCGCCAGTCGATCACCAGCGCGATGCTGAAACACGTCGGGCTCTGATCTTCTTCCCGACGCCCCCGACAAACCCAGGAGCCGGAGAGCTCGCCGAACCGAAGAAGAGCGACACCAGCGACACAACGAATGCCTTTCACTGACGTTCCGTTCAGCATGGTCGTAATGAGGCAGAAAGGCGCCGTGCGCTTGGTTGACGGTGCTGCACGCGCGCTGCATCGTCCTCCGAGTGACCATGACCAAGGATCGGGACTCCAGCGCCCTTTCGGAAATTGCAGAGCGACTCCACCAGTTCGACGGTGAACCGCTGCGGGTCGAGTTCCTGGCGCGCGGCATCGACGCGCTCACCCAGGTCGCGGAGCGGCTCGATCAGAGCGAGCTTGGCGAGGTGGTCGCGTCGCCCAGCAACGCGGATGCCCTGGTGACGGCGCTCACGCAGCCGAGCGCCGTCGGCCTCTTCTCCGCCGCGGATCCGCTCACGCCGGCCCGCCTCCGCGGCCTGCAGGCGAGGGACGCGCTCCTCGCGGCCGAAGGGGGCACGCTCACCGCCGAGGAGGTCGGCGAGAGGCTCCGCCTCCCGCCCCAGACGATCGAAGCGCGGCGCGCCGCCGGAAGGCTGCTGGCCGTCAGCATCGGCGCTCGTGGCCACGTCTACCCCGCATGGCAGTTCGCGGACGAGGGCCTGCTGCCGGGGATGGAAGAGATCCTGGCCCTGCTCGAAGAGCACCCCCCGCTGGCGAAGGTCCGCTTCTTCCTCTCCGGCAACCTCCGCCTCGACGGCGAGCGGCCGCTCGACTGGCTCCGCCGCGGCGAGCTGGACCCCGTGCGGCTCGCCGCGCGCACCTTCGGTGAGCAAGGCGCGGCCTGAGAACGCGCCGCGATGACGACGACGCTCGGGGCGCATCCGGACCCGCCCCTCGACCTCGCGACGTCGCCGCTCCCCATCGGGATCTACCGGCGGAGCTGGTTCCGGATCCACTGGCTCACGCGCGATCCGCTGCACTTCGGTCGCTCGGGCGACAACCGCTTCGACGCGCCGGACGGCGAGTTCGGCGTGCTGTACGCCGGGAAGGACCCGCGCTGCGCCTTCATCGAGGTGTTCGGCCACGCGACCGGCGTGCGCTTCGTGGAGCAGAGCGAGCTCGCCGCGCGGGGGCTCGCGCGCATCGCGCCGCGGCGGCCGCTGCGGCTCGTGAACCTCACGGGAGAGGGGCTCGCGCGCCTCGGGGCCGACGCCCGCCTGACCTCGGGGGAGTCGTATCGGGCCGCCCACCGCTGGGCGCGCGCGATCCACGACCACCCGAGGCGACCCGACGGCATCGCGTACGCCGCGCGCCACGACCCGACCCGCGTCTGCGCCGCCCTCTTCGAGCGCGTCAGCGCGGAGCTCGAGGTGATCCGGCTCGGCTCCCTCGCGGATCCGGCGCACGCCCCGCTCCTCGCCGGACTTCTTGATACCTACAAGTTCGGGCTCGTCTGAGCCTGGACGAGCGGGCGGCGGCGCGGCTGTGGCGCCCCGCCGAGCGCGATGGCGGAGCAGGGCGCGCGTGCGGGCTCCGCGCGCGCGCGCCGGCACGACCGGTGCTTCTCCCCGAAGCAGGCGCGCCGCCGCGGCGCCGCGATGGGCGG
Source organism: Sorangium sp. So ce281 (assembly GCF_051527395.1). NCBI lineage: Bacteria > Pseudomonadati > Myxococcota > Polyangiales > Polyangiaceae > Sorangium > Sorangium sp. So ce281. Next base: position 4,661,713 of record NZ_CP150322.1, on the reverse strand, counting down.
AGATCGCGGGACGCACGGCCGGGAGGCGGGGGTCCGATGAAAATCAAGAATCTGCGGCTGGAAACAGGCTATCTCGTGGAGCCTATCCCGCTCCAGAAGGGGATCTCGGTTCATCAGATCCAGATCACCACGGTGGGCGAACAGGGGTCGTCTCGGGTCCGGATCTCGCTCGATCCCAACCGCTGCACGGTGGACAGCTACGGCGAGGCCAAGGCGTGCACGCGGGTGGCGCCGGTCCAGATCGAGGCGGACGTGGAGCTCCTCGAGGAGTGCGACCAAAAGCAGCTGCTCGCCCTCAAGTTCGAGGGGGGCAACGGGCCAGCGGTCCGGCTCGCGCTCCTGCCCCTGTGCGGCACGGGCAAGGAGGCCATCGTCGCGCGGCTCCTGATCTTCGGGGAGACCGGGGAGATCCTGGCCATCGTGCCGATGCAAGGGTCGTCGGCCGGCTGCCTGATGGCATGAGCGAGCCCGGCGCGGCAGCACCGCCGCGCCGGGCTCCCCGGGCGCCCTGACGACCTCAGGGACCTGGACAGGGGCGGTACACGAGGCCGTACTCGAGCCGGACCTGGACGTCGGTCGTGTCGTTGGTCAGCACCCCGGAGCTCGACGGCGCAAACCGGTTCGTGACATAGAGGCTCGTCTTGATGTTGAGCGGCCGCACGGTGCCGCACTCGGACCACACCGTGGTCGTGAAGGTGTCCGTGCGGGAGAAGTCGCTCGTGAACGGCCCGATCATGCTCCACGTGAGCGGCCCCGAGGTGAGCGGCGACCCCGAGAAATAATACGATGTCTCGTGGAGCCCCTGGACGCCTGCCTCCAGGTCGGCGAACCCCCGGTACGTGGCGTCGAAGACCGCGACTTGCCACCCCGGATCGAACCGCAGATCCACGGCCAGCTGGCAGAACGCGCGGTTCGTGGCGCGGCCGATGCCCGGGCCGGCGTGCGCCTCGAACTGGTCGAAGATGACGGTCAGCGCCTTCTGATCAGGCGAGATCACCCCCGCAGCGGAGCCGACAGGGCAGCCGCTGCCAGCATAGGTGAAGTTCGCGATCCGCGTATTCTGCGCCAGCGCAGGAAAGGCGAAGAAAAACGCCGAACAAAAGCCGAACGCCCATCGCAGGAACATCGTCCCCCCCTTTCGCCGTCAGGCGACATCACGTCGCCGTGCGTCGTCGCCGGCGCGCGCGTCACCGCTGTCGCACGCCGGTCGACATGTCGTGACGAGCATGCGATGGCGGCGCGCTCCGCGCAACCCGCGCGGGGCCCCCTCCCCCGGCGCGGCGCCGCAGACTGGCCGGAATCCATCGAATGATGTGAGGCCTGTGGGGCTCACGGACATCCGGCCAGAGCCGGAGTGCAGGCGAAGCAGGCGAAACGAAGGAGAGGCCTGTCACGGCGGCGCGGCGACGCGGAACACCGGGACGAGATTCACGCGCTCGTCCCAGGACGGATGGCGCTTGTAGAAGAAATCGAGCCGGGCCTTCGCGTCCTTCGCAAACGCAGGATCGCGCAGGCGCGCATTGAACTCGTTGCGCAGCGCCGGATCCGCGGCGAGCATGCTGCGCGCCTCCTCCTCGGCGACGTAGGCCTCCATGTACTCCTTGCGCTCGAAGGAGGCGTTGAAGAAGCCCCAGGCGACGAGGGAGTCGGGCGCGAGCGGCTCGAGGAGGTGCAGGACGAGGGGCGCCCGCGGCTGCGCGATGGGAACGAACAGCGAGCCGGCCGGTAGATCCTGCTGCTCTGGCCGGAAGGCGCCCTGGAGCTTCACGCGCGTCCGCCCCTCGAAGGGCCGCTCGAACGTCACCGCGCCGGCCCGGAACGCCTCGACGGCGAAGCCGGGGCGCGCCTCGGGGAGGATCTGGTAACGCACGCCGTGCAGGCGAAGCTTGTCGGCCACCCAGGCCGCGTGCGCCGCCGGGATGACGTAGCCGGCCTCGGGCGCGGTGACCGTCAGGTCCGGCTGGATGCGGTCGAACAGCGGCACGCGCCAGATCTCCGGGCGGGACTCGTCGTAACGGGTCCACGTGCCGCCCGAGATCTCCGAGGCGCGCTTCTCGTAAGCGAAGCCGCGGAACGGGAAGATGCGCGAGGCCGGCCCCGCGCGGTGCGTGAGGGCGAAGGGGACGCCGGCGAGGCGCGCGCTCGCGGCGTCCGCGCGCTCGGCCGCGGCGCGGAGGGCGCCCGCGCCGGAGCCGGAGGAGACGCGCTCGAAGAGCGCTCCGAGGAGGTCGCGCACCGCGCGCACGCGCTCGGCGTGGGTGGCCCAGCTGTGCGTCTCGACGAGCACGCCGATGCGGTTGCGGGCAGCGCTGTAGGACTGCGAGAAGCGCGGCGGCCCCGGCTCGGTGGAGATCCCCGACGAGGGGTCGTCGTCCTCGCGGAAGGCCGGGTAGAACGGGAGCGGCAGGTGACCGAGCGCGGAGAGGCGCGCCTGGAGCTCCCCCGAGAGGGCGCGCGCCGCGGCGTCGAGCCCGCCGGGATGAGGTACCGAGGGCTCCACGACCACCGCGATGTCGTGCTGGAACTTCGCGCCGTCCGTCGTGTGCAGGTCGACCTGGACCACCGGATCCCAGGCGTCGAGGAGCGCCAGCATCGCCCGCATCTCGGGCGCCTCGGCCTTCATGGTATCGCGGTTCAGGTTGAGGTTCTGCGCGGTGGCGCGGAAGCCCATCTCCTCGGGGCCGCGCTGGTTGGGCCGCTGGTTTCGACGGAACCGCTCGTGGCCGTCGACGTTGAAGACCGGCACGAACACCGCCGTGGCCGCCGCGAGGGCGCCGGGCGCCAACGCGCCGTCGAGCAGCTCGCGGAGCGCCCAGAAGCCGCCGTCCTTGCCGTCGATCTCGCCGGCGTGGATGCCGCCCTGGAACAGGATCACCGGGCGCCGCCTCGCGCGCGCCGCCGCGGGGTCGAGCGTGCCATCGTCGGAGGCGGCGATCGCGAGCATGGGCCTTCCCTCGGGCGTCGTGCCGAAACGGACGCAGCGGGCGCGGCCCGGATAGGCCTGCTCGAAATCGCGGCATAGCCGCTCGACCTCGGCATAACGACCCGTGCGCCGGAAGCCGGTCCGCTCGGCCTCGGTGACGAGCGAGGGCGCCTCGGGAAGCGCAGACGGCGCTGGCCCGCCGCCGGCCGGCGCGCCGCGCGCCGGGGCCTGGCGGGGCGCGAGCAGCGCGGCCAGCGCGATCCCGAGGGAGATGTGGCGGCAGCCGAGGGAAACGAGGCGGCGGGGGGCCGCGATGCAGGGGCGAGACATCGGGGGAGTCGAGCAAATTCCGTGTCGAACGGCAATGGCGTGATCCCTGGCCATAAGCAGGCCAAGCGCGATGCCGGCCAGCCGAGCCGGACGTTGATCACCCGCGATCGCGCGAATATCGACAATCATGGTGGAGCACCGGTTCGCGAAGAGCCTGGGTAGCCCCATGAGGATGGACATGGCTCGGCCACGGTCGGCCGGCCGATGACGGCCCTTGGTGAGGACGCGCGCGCCTGGCGGGCACAGGGGCACCAGCGCATCATTCCTGATCGCCGGCGTGCCGGACGGCCGCGCAGGGTCCGGATGTTCTTCGAAGGCGTCCGCCGCGGAGGTGGGCGGCGATGGGAGGTGGGCAGCGACGATTAGCCGGTGAACGGCGCGCCGTTCAGTGCAGCGCCGGGCCCCGATGGCGCTGCCGTACCCGATGGCGCCGCCGTACCGGTCGGCGCCGGCGCTGTCGGCCCAGCCGGGGCCTCGTCCGCCGGCGCGGCGGCGGCATCGCTGGACGACGCCGCGCGGCCCGTGCGGCCCTTGTAGAGGGACGGGGCGATCGCATCGGCGTCCCCCTCGTCCCAGCGCAGGTACGTGACGGCGCGGCGGGCCTGGTCGTAGGCGTGGACGAGCAGCGAGAACGCCCGCGCCCTCCTGTCCGCGGCCTCGGTCGGCCCGGGACCTTTGCCGTGCTCCCTCACGCCGAGGGCCGCGAGGATCTGCGGCCCGATCTCCCCGGCGCGCTTCACTTCTTCCTCGGTCGCCGCCGTCCTGCCGGCGACCTCCGACCAGCTCGCAGTGAAGAGCGCCGAGAGGGCGACGAGGTCATTGGCCGTGTCGATGTACCCTTGTCCGGCGCGGATCTCCGCGACCGTCTCCGCGTCGAGCAGGCCGCGGCGGGCCAGCGCCTCGGCGTCGCTCAGCAGGTTCTCGCGCAGCGGGGCCGCCTCCGCGAGCAGCGGCTTCAGCGCGTTCTCGGCGCCGCCGCTCGACAGCCATGCGAGGTGCGCGTACCAGGCCGCGAGCGCGTACGCCTCGAGCCGGTCGAGCGACGCGAGCTCGTGCGTCGGCAGGCGCTCCGCGATGGCGGAGCGCAGCGCGAGGAGGCCGGGCAATACGCCCAGCACCTGGGAGACCACACGGGGAATATCGAGGTTGATGGCGATGAGCCGATCGGGGCTGAGCGCCTCGATCTCGGGCAGGGTCTCGTCGAACGCCGCCGCCGCCTGGGGCGGGGCCGCGGGCTTCCTGGGAGCGGGCTTCTTCTTGAGCGGAGAAGGCTTCGTCATGAGGGAATGACCTCTCGTTGTTCGTCGTCGCGGAGCAGCGGAGAACAGGTATGGTGCGCTCCTCACCCCCGCGCGCTGGACGTGTCGAGAACGTCAGGCGCACACCGGACGTTCCGGGCAGGGATAATCACCCCCGCCAAGCCGTCAATCGACCTCACGGCTGATTTTCTGACGCCGTGGCTGGTGCCGCGAAGGCTGCGGGGAGCCTCTCCTGGCCCGTGTCCGGTGCCGCGAAGGCTGCGGGGAGCCTCCCCCCGGACCGTGGCTGGTGCCGCGAAGGCTGCGGGGAGCCTCTCCTGGCCCGTGTCCGGTGCCGCGAAGGCTGCGGGGAGCCTCCCCCCGGACCGTGGCTGGTGCCACGAAGGCTGCGGGGGAGCCTCTCCCGGACCGTGTCCGGTGCCACGAAGGCTGCGGGGGAGCCTCTCCCGGACCGTGTCCGGTGCCACGAAGGCTGCGGGGGAGCCTCTCCCGGACCGTGTCCGGTGCCACGAAGGCTGCCGGCAGCCTCTCCCGGACCGTGTCCGGTGCCACGAAGGTTGCGGGGAGCTTCCCCCGGACCGTATCCGGTGCCACGAAGGCTGCGGGGAGCCTCCCCCGGACCGTATCCGGTGCCACGAAGGCTGCCAGACTGCCCGGTTTCTCCTAAGCTCCGGCAGAGATGAGCGCGCTCCCTTCCCGCCGTGCGCTGACCCTGGGCGCGGCCCTGATCGGCGCTGCGGCGCTCCTCACGCCGCTCGGCATCGCCTCGCTACGCCACGCTTCGGAGGAGCGGGTCGATGACCCCGCAGCGGCGGCGCCCGCGCCCCCCGGTGCAGCGACGGCGCTCGCGGATGGCGGGGACGGCCCTCTGGACGGCGACGCCGGCGCGCCTGCGCCTGCGCCTGCGGACGGCGACGCCGGCCTCCTGGACGGCGGCTGGGACGCGGGCGGCGCGCGGTTCGAGCTGCCCGCGTGGTCCGCCTCGTCGCGCGCGGCCACCTACGGAGGGCTCTCGGCCGACGCTTGCGACAGGGAGATGAAGCGCCGCGGGATCCCGCACGCCCCGGCGCGCGGCGCCCCGCTGGTCGACCGGCCGATCAGGATCACCGGCCCGCTGCACGGGGTCACGTTCCGCGGCGACGGCGTGGCGAAGCCCAGGTCGGCCTCCCCGTTCGACATCGCCGACTGCCGGCTGGTCCTCGCGCTCGACGATCTCGCCGCCTTCCTGGCGACGCACGGGATCGTCGAGGTCGTGCACTTCAGCATGCACCGGCCCGGTCCAGCCGGCGCTGTGGCGCCGACGAAGGCGGCCGCGAAGCCGCCGGCAGGCAAGAAGGCCCCCAAGGCCGCCGGCAAGGCGGTGAAGCCCGGTGAGCGCGCCGCGAAGAAGCCGGCGGCGGCGCCCGGGCGCCCCAACCAGCACGCCCTCGGGCTCGCCATCGACGTCGCTGCCTTCGTGAAGGCCGACGGGACTCGACTCGACGTGAAGGCCGACTGGCTCGGCGCCATCGGCGCGCCGCCGTGCGGCCCCGGCTCGGAGCCGAAGGCGCCCAGCCCCCACGCGCTCGAGCTGCGGGAGATCCTCTGTTCCATCTCCACGAGCGGGCTGTTCAACGTCGTCCTCACGCCCAACGCGAACGAGGCGCACGCGGATCACTTCCATTTCGATATCAAGCGAGACGCACGCTACTTCCTGCTGGAGTGAGCGGGCGTCACGGCGCGTGTCGCTCCGCTGCACTGGACGGATCGAGTGCCCGCCGGAAGCGAAGAGCCCGCACATGCCGCTGCCCCGCGGGTCGCATTGCGTTATCGAGAGACATTTTCCACGGACAAATGCATCCTTGATGCCGTTCCTGCTTCTTGACGCCGAGCGGCTGGCGCAATTACCGTGCACGCGGAATGCGGAACGAGCGCAACGCGACCAGGCGAGTATCCGTTATGGCTGTTGTGCTCTGCGCGTGGAGCGCGAGCACGTTGACCGCGTGCCGTTATTCCGATGCTTGCTGGGAAGGGCTGGACTGCGCCCCCGATCCGGAGCCCTCGCCCGGACCGTGCGAGGGAGAGCCCGGCACGGCGCCGGCACTCGACGAGTGCGGGGTGTTCGTCAGCGAGCACGGCGACGACGACCACCCCGGTACGAAGGACGCACCGGTGAAGACGCTCCAGCGCGCGGTCGGGCTGGCCACGACCAGACGAGGCGGCGGTGAGGCGCCGACCCGGCGCGTGTACGCTTGCGGCGAGGTGTTCGACGAGGCGATCTCCCTCCCCTCGGGCGTCGATCTCTGGGGCGGCCGACGCTGCGACGGAGGCGACTGGTCGTTCGGCGGGCCCGCTCAGCGGACGACCATCGCGCCGCCCGGCGGAGTCCCGCTGCGCGTCATCGAGGGAGAGGATGCGACATCGACGATCTCCGGCGTGCGCGTCGTGGCGGCGGACGCCTCCGCGATCGACGGCAGGTCGTCGATCGCGGTGATCCTGAGCTACGGCGCCAGGGTGAAGCTGGTGTCGAGCGTGGTCATCGCGGGCAACGGCAAGGACGGGGAGCCCGGCGAGGACGCGTCGAGCGCCCGCGCGCAGAGCGGGCAGTTCGGGAACGACGGGGCGGACGCCTGCACGGAGGGCGCCGCGACGGGCGCCCTCCCGGTCGTGACCGCGTGCGGCGAGGGCATCGAGTCGACGGGCGGGTACGGGGGCGACGGCGGGATCGAGCAGGGCGGCGACGGCGCTTCGGGGCAGCCCGAGCCCGCACCGAACCCCGACGGCAAGGGCCTCGGAGGAGCCGGCGCCGGCAGCATGGCGTGCAGCGACGGGAAAGATGGCGCGCCCGGCGCGGACCGTGGCCGCGCCGGCGGAGCGGCCGGCATTGGCTATCTCACCGACGATGGGTGGATCGGCGTCCGCGGTGACGACGGGGACCGGGGCGGCGTCGGCCAGGCCGGGGGCGGCGGGGGCGGAAGCAAGTCGCGCGACGGTGTGAGTCCCCCCGTGTGCCCGGCCTCCGGACCCCAGACCGGGGCGGCCGGCGGCTCGGGGGGCGGCGGCGGCTGCGGTGGCCTGGGCGGCAAGGGCGGCGGGTACGGCGGCGCGAGCATCGGCATCGTGGCGCTCGAGGGCACGGAGCTCACGCTCGAGGCCACCGACGTGTTCACGGGCCGCGGCGGGAACGGGGGAACCGGCGGAACGGGCCAACCGGGCGGCTTCGGCAAACCCGGTGGGAACCGTGGCAAGGGGTTCGTGGCCGGGATGTGGAACGCCTGCCATGGCGGCAGCGGCGGCAACGGCGGCCGCGGGGGCGACGCCGGTGGCGGGCTCGGCGGCCCGTCCGTCGGCATTGCTTACGTGGTCCCCAACCTGGCCCTCCGGCCCGGCGCCGTGATCAAGGTCGGACCGGCTGGCGAGGGCGGCCTCGCGGGGAACGCCGCCACGCTGGATGTGGCTGGCAAAGGCGGTTCCGGTCCTTCGGCGGAGACCCAGGCGTTCAGCGGGCCGAGCGAGCTGCCCCGTTAGCGCCTTGGATAGCGTGCGTCCCCAGGGACGCTTCCGGTGAGGCATGCCCATGCGCGTCGAGTCCGTGTTCCTTCCGTTCGTCGTCCTACCGCTCGCCATGGCCGGTTGCGGGAACTCTCCGGAGGTGAACGGGCCGGGCGGCGCACCGCCGTGCGACGCTCCGTCCGCCTGTCCGGGCGATGCCGTCCCGGAGTCGGCGTGCCTCGAGGAGCTCGCCGCGGATCGCGCGATGGACGGCTGCGGGGTGTTCGTCAACAGCGAGATCCTCGACGGAAACGACGCGAACCCCGGCACGAAGGACCGGCCGGTTCGCTCGGTCCAGCGGGCGATCGAGCTCGCTCGCACCGGGCGCGGTCGCGTGTTCATGCCCACCGATACCTTCGTGGGGGCGATCAGGCTTCCTTCCGGCGTGGACATCCATGCCGGCTTCGACTTCCTCGAATGGCGGCGCCGGAGCAGCGACAGCCACGGCCACATCAATTCCGAGATCGATGCGCGGATCGCGGTGATCGTCGAGCCGGCACGCCCCGGCGACACGGGGGCCGCGGACGGGGTCTCGACGCTCGATCACGTGTGGGTCCAGAGCGGGGTCCAAATCGGGGTGCTCGTTCAGTCCAACACCGCGGTGGAGATCGTCCATAGCCAGATCAGGGCGCTCTACGGCGGCAGGGCGGGTCACGACGGGGAAGAGTGGCGGCCGAGCCGAGCACCGGCCGGCCCCGATGGCCTGTTCGGTGAGGACGGGTGTTCCGCCGCGGCGATCCCCGGGGGCGCGGCGGTGACGAACCCGTGTGACGACGGAACGTCGAGCACCGGTGGCAAAGGCGGTGATGGGCTTCCCGCGCGGGCCGAGGACGGGGACACCGGTGACCCGGTGCCGGCGTCCGACCCGTACTCGGGCCTCGGCGGCGACGCGGAGCGCGAGGACAGCGTCTGCGAGAACGGCCGGTCCGGGCTCTCCGGGTCCCCGGGAACGGTGGGGGCGGCCGGCCAGGGCATCGGGCGCCTCACCGAGACGGGATGGGAGGGCGACAAGGGGACGGACGGCGGCAGGGGCGCGCCGGGCCAGGGTGGAGGCGGGGGCGGCGGCCGGCGCGGCGGGCTCGCCGTGTGCGCGGCGGCGGACAAGGGAGGGGCCAGCGGCGGCTCTGGAGGCGCCGGCGGTTGTGGCGGCCGAGGGGGTCGAGGCGGCGGGAACGGCTCGCCGTCGATCGGCCTCGCTGTGCTGCACGCCAGGGTGACGGTCCGGGACAGCGTCATCAAGGCGCCCGCCGGCGGGCGGGGAGGCCACGGAGGGCCGCCCCAGCAAGGTGGCGAACCTGGACGAGGCGCGCCGGGCGGCGACGGCCGCGACGGAGCGCGGGCCTGCGAGGGGGGCCGCGGCGGTGACGGCGGCGACGGCGGCTACGGCGGCCCCGGGCGCGGCGGCGACGTGATCGGGATCGCCTACCTCGACGAGGACCAGCTCACGCTGGAGGGGGTCACCTTCGAGCTGGGCCTGCCGGGCCCAGGCGGCACGAGCTGGAGCCATGACGGCACCATGACGACCGGAGAGGATGGCGTCGCCGTGGAGACGCTGCGCTTCCCGGAGTAGGCCGGGTTGCGGGCCAGCTCGTTCGACGGAGCGGGCCGTCTTCCCCATCGCGACAGAGCTCGCCCCCGGCGCGGTTCTCCGCGCCCACGCCGCCCTGGCCCGACCGCTCTTCGGGCGGCGCCTCGGCGCGACCGAAAGAGGTTCTGCGCCGATCTCGATGAGCTACGGACTCGCAGGCTCATCGACCCTCTCGCCGAGTCTGCGCTTTATCCAGGTTGAAGCACCTCGACGTACTCTAATCGCCCCGTCTGCTTCACGCACAAAGTCGGGCGCAAGGACGATTGTGGACTTGGTTGGTCGGAATGCAGCAGGATCGGAGCGTGGTCCGGCATCTGGCCCGGCATACCATCCGAGCTCTCCGCTAGAGAGCTTTCGTCCGATGATGATGCCGTCACCATCGTTCGGCCAATCGTCGGGTTTATGGATGCCGATCGTTCCATCCACCTCTTGAACGATCACAGCCTCGGGTAGGCTGTCCAGACGACCGTGATAGTTCCTGATCTCTTCGGCGATGATCTCTTGGACGGTCGGTTCGACGCTGGAAGCTGGAGGCTCGCGCTCGGGGGTCTCGGGAACGCTGGACGGCGCGGCCTCTGGCTCCGCCGTGTCAATGGCCATGCAGACGTCCAGCTTTGCCCTGGTCGCGGCCAGGGCGCTTCGTTCGGCCTCGCACCCGTCGCCCGAAGGCGTCGTGCCCGGAGACGTGGGTGATCCGCTAGCATCCGCTGCGACACCTGGCGCATCGTGTGGTACGGCGCGTCCGAGGAAGACGCCAAGGATGCCAGCCCCGGCAATGATGACGAACCCGAAGGCGCGAGAACTTGTCATGGCGCATTCTCACTGCGGCGGCTTCGACGGTCGATCGAGCTTCCCGCCGAACATGAACTGCACGCCAGGGCTCGCAGGCTTTCCGTCGATTGTGATCGTCCCATCTGGTCCACGCTTCCAGACGGGTCGCGGAGGGACCGGAGGATCCCAGGGGCGGAATGCGTCGGGATCTGTGCGTGGTCCGGCGTCTGGCCCGGCATAAACTCCGAGTCGTCCGCTGGGCAACTTGCGCGCGACGATGTACCCATCGCCGTCATCCGGCCATTCGTCAGGTTTGTAGACACCGGTTCTCCCATCGTAGTGCTGGACGATCACGGCCTCGGAATAGCTGTCCAAGAGCCGGCGATTCCGACGGATCTCTTCGACCTTCGACATGCGCTGGTCGAAGGGCTGGGATTCCGGAGGATCGGGCTCGGATGGCTTGGTGGCGCCAGATGGCTCGGCCTCGGGAACCCGCGAACGAAGAGCCATGCAGAGTTCCAGTTGTGCGCTGGTCGAGGCGAGAACGGCTCGTTCCTCTCTGCAGCCACGGCCTGGAGGTGCCGCAGTGGAACTCGGGGGCGATGCGCTCGGAGACGCTTGTGCGCTTGGCGCGTCGCGCATAGAGACCCGTCCAATGAAGATGCCAGCGGCACCGGCAATGAGCGCGAACCCAAGCCAGTTGCGAGTCATCATCGCGCCTCTCGAGCTCCTACGCTTGCGGGCACCTCGTCACTTCTGCGTATCAGGAGCAGATTCGGTGTCTCGACGATCGAAGATCTTCAAAATGGACTCGATCGTCGTCCGCAGCTCTTGGGGAGGTTGGCGCGTAGTCGTCCACTCCAGCACCAAGCCGATCAACCTTCGGACGAAGTCACGGTCGGCCTGCCGCACGACCAGCGTCGTCGCCACCTCTCCAGATAGAATCGCATCGAAGGCGTCTCCCATCGCGCACAGAGTCCCTGACCATTCACTCCCCGGGAGCTCGGATGCCGACGCACCGCCGTCGAGGGACTCCACGATCGCAGAGAGACAGTTAAGTCCCTCAGAGAGCGCCTGCGCCACTTGCCGATCACGCGTCATTCGCCCGCCCTTATTTGTCAAACTGATATCGACAGAGCCAGGTTCCAATCGGATTGATGACGGTGCAATTGTCTCCATTTGAATACTGATAAGAGCATGTCCATGTGGGTTTGCCACCCTTGCACCAGTACAGATCGCCAATTCCGCTACTGGGGCTATAAGGATGCGAAGCGTGATGAACGCAGTAGGCGCCGATCGCCTCACACTGGTCTACGCACGCATGGCTGCCGGGGGACGCGCAATTCACCTGGGCTGCCGCCTCAACGGCTTCGCTGCATTCGGAAGGCTCCATCTCGTCTTGCGGATCCGGTGGCGCATCTCCGAAGCCTCCGGCGCCACTCGGGGTGATGATGCCTGCGCCGACGCCCTCGCCACGACCATCCCGAAGGTAGCACTCACCCATGTCGTAGTTGCACGCAGCAGCGAAGCCACAGATCACCACTACGCTGGCCTTCATATCGCCTCCAGTCGCAAAACTGGTCCGACGGTTAAGCTCATGCCCCGCGGCTCATCGCATGTTCGCTGACGAGCCGCACCACTCCCCGGCGCGGCTAGACTCTTCTCAGTCGAGCGCGGCGTCAATGGGTGATCAGGAGCACAAATTCTGTCCGTGCGCCAGTTGGGGCGGCCGGCGAGGGCATCGGGCGCATCACCGAGGCGACAAGGCGGCAAAGGCCAGCATAGGCATGCCGGGTCAGGGCGGATGCCTGGCAGCGGGCCGGTCCACGTCCCAGCACGGCATACGCCGGCGCTGCAAAACCCACATCGGACGCGAAGCACGCTTCGCGGCGTCCCCTCCCCCGAGCCCCCCATCCGAGCTGTGCAATCTGGACAGACGCGGCACTTCGTGCGAACTCTTGATGAAGAACATGTCGGTCACGTGTCGCAGCCATGTTCGCGTCCTTTCTGCTGGCGAGGTCCACTGGCAAGAATGGACCCCCTCCCGGAACGGCGGCGCGGACCAGCGCCCCGTGGTCCTGGTACACGGCCTCTCCGACAGCTGTCGGACCTGGAACCGCCTCGCCCCCGCGCTCGCGGCGGCAGGGCGCCGGGTCGTCGCGCTCGACCTGCCCGGCCACGGCGACTCGGCCCGGCCCGACGCGCCCTATACGGTCGCGTGGTATGCGGGCGTGGTCGCTGAATGGAGCCGTGCCCTCCGGCTCGGCGATTTCGATCTGGTGGGGCACTCGTTCGGCGGCAGCATTGCAATGTGTGTGGCCACCGTGCGCTACGCGGAGCCGTTCTTCGTGCCGGTGCTGTTCGGCGTCGCGCTCGCGGCCATCTCCTCGCCGATCGCGAGCTGGGTCACCCGGCGGCGGCTCCCTCCGGCCGGGCGAGGGGGAGCGTGAAGAACAACGTGGCGCCAGCGCCGAACTGACTCTCCGCCCAGATCCTCCCGCCGAGGGCCTCCACGAAGCCCTTCGCGATGGTGAGCCCCAGCCCGGTCCCCAGACGCGCGGTCTCCGCCACCTGCCAGAAACGATTGAAGATGTGAGGGAGCTCGTCGGCGCGGATCCCCGCCCCCGTATCCCTCACGGCGAAGAGCACCTCGTCGCCACGTGGCTCCGCTCGGACCGTGATGGCCCCTCCCTCCTCGGTGAACTTGATCGCGTTGCCGATCAGGTTCGCGAAGACCTGGAGGACCCTCTCGCGATCGCAGAGCACCTCGAAGCCGCCCCCGCCGCGGATCTCGCCCTCCAGCACCAGGTGCTTCTGCGTCGCCAGCGCCCGCTCCATCTCGATCGCGTCGCGGACGAGCGCGCCCGCCTCGTGCCTCCGCTTCTCCATCGACAGCCGACCCGCCTCGATGGCGGCGACGTCGAGCAGATCGCCGATGATCCGGAGCATCCGCTGCGCGGCGAGGAGAATGACCTCGGCCTTCCTCCTGTCGTGCGCTCCCTCGCCGTCGGCCGGCAATGTCCGCAGGAGGAGAGCCGCGGCCGTCAAGATGGAGCTCAACGGGTTCTTGAGGTCGTGAGAGACGATGGCGAGGAAATCGTCCCGCGTGCGAATCGCGCGCTGCGCGTGCTGGTACAGGCGCGCATTCTCCACGGCCATGGCGGCCCGGCGCGCCACCTCTTCGGCCACCGCCAGATCGGCGGCGGAGTAGCGGCGGCTCGGCTCCGCCGTCACGAACGTGAGCGTGCCGATCGTCCGCCCGCGGGCCACGAGCGGCACCACCATCACCGCTCCCGAGCCTCCTGCGCGGAGGAACCCTCGATAGCCCGGATCGTGGGCGGCGGCCCCCACGGCAGACTCGGTGATTTCAGGGATGAGGAGCGGCTCGCCGGTCCGCAGCACCCTCGCCTGCGGGGTCTCCCAGCCCTGCCGTTGGGCGAAATCCCCCATCCGCTCGGTCAGCCGTTGCTTCGCGGGCTCGGCGGACGTCGGCTCGAGGCGCTCGACACGGCCGTTCTCGTCGACGAGATCGACGAAGTAGAGATCGGCGAGGGCGTGCACCGACAGGCGCGCCACCGTGGAGACCGTCTCGGCGTAGTCGAGCGAGGAGGCGAGGACCGCGCTGACCTCCGCGAACAATCGCTGCACCTGCTCGGCTCGCTTCACCTCCATGATATCCCGGAAGACGAGCACCGCCCCCGAGACCTGCCCTGCTCGCTGCAGAGGGGCGAACGTGCAGCTGACGTGCAAGGCCGCTCGGTCCCGACATGAAACCACGTCCTCGTCGCTCCGGACCGGCTCGCCCGTGTGGATCGCCCGCAGCGCGGGGTGATCCTCGTCGGGTACGGACGTCCCATCCGCGCGTCGAATCTGGACGACCTCCTGGACGCGCCGCCCCACGACCTCCTCCGTCGTCCAGCCGAGCAAGCGCTCGGCCGCGGGGTTGAAGAAGGTGATCCGCCCCTCGCGATCCATCGCGAGCACGCCCTCGCCGATGCTGCCGGTCACCGCCCTCGTGAACTCGAGCTGCTCACGGACCCTCGCCTCCACCTCCTTCGCGGGCGTGACGTCCATCGAGACGCCTTGAAGCCGAGGCGCGCCGGCGCTGTCCTTCACCAGGTGCATGGCGGTGTGGAGCCAGAGCACGCGACCGTCCGCCGTCCGACAGCGATGGTCGCAGCGCTGGTCCCTCTCGGCGGCCAGCGTCCTCCGGAGCGCCTGCTCGAGCTCGCCGCGATCGTCCGGCTCGGCGCAGCGGCTCCAGAAGTCGGGCTCCGCGAGCCACCGCGCGCGCGGATAGCCGAGGAGCTCCTCGGCCTGCGCGCTCACGTAGCGGACCTGGAGCGTGCGCGCGTCGGCCTCCCAGACGAACGCTCGAGCGAGGTTGTCCACGAGCGCCTCGTAGCGCTGCCGTATCGCCTCGGCGAGGGCCCGCTGCTCGTCGGATTCGGCCTGCCTCCGCTGGGCCGCTGCTCGCGCCGCCTCCGCGGCCGCCTGCTTGGCGTCGATGATCGTCTGGCGATCGAGCGCTATCGCGAGCTGGTTGACCGCCGCGTTCATGAACACGAGATCCGGCTCCTCCAGACGGGCGGCGCCCTCGATCTGGAGAGCGCCGAAGATCGGCCCGCGGTCGATGACGAGAGGGAGGACGAGGAAGCACCCGCGCTCCTCTGCCTCGGCCCGCGGGGCCCCGGCAGGCTGTCCGGAGGGCGCGTTCGTCGCGGTCGGCTCGTCGTCCAGATCGGCCGGCCGCGCGGCCTCCGAGCCGGTGAGGTAAGCGTACGAGGTCGCGGCATGGGACCTGGCTGCCTGGAGTCGATCGGCGCCGACTCCTTCGGCGCTCCAGACGATGGTCTTGACCCCGGGGCGACCCGGGACCTCCAGGAGGACGAGCGCGGTGCGGAGGGGGAGCGCCTGCGCGAGGATCCCGAGGATCGACGGGACGGTCCGCTCGGCGCTCTCGAAGCGCGTGAGCTGCTTGCTGATCTCGTAGAGGTACAGGACGCGAGGGGACGCGCGATCGAGGCCTCCGGCGGCCGGACCCTCGCCGCCGCGCCGCGCCGGCTCCTGCTCCCCGCGCGCGTCGTCGCGCCTCGCCTCTTCCTTGTGTGCTCTCGGCGGCTGCTTCGTCCGGCGGCCAGCGCTCATCTCCGCCCCCTATTTCTTCGTTCGCCTCCGGCCCTCGATGTTCTTCGCCGCCAGAGGGGCACCCATGTCAGCGCGCCGCCCGATCCGGGCGCCGCCCTTCCCGACGGTGAAGTGGTAGGTGCCGAAATCGTGCTCGCTGCCGCGCGTCTTCACGACCACGAGGGTCGGCCTGATCTCGCCCGGCATGGGCGTGTACCGGAGCACGACGAGGTTGTCGGCCACCGGAGAGAACCTGCGGTCGGTGACGGTCTCGCTGGAGTACATCACGCTCGATTCGAGCGTGAGCACGGTGGTCACGCCGAGCGCCTTGAACCGCGTGATCAGCGCGTAGAGGAGCTGCCGCAGCTCGTCGTCCGCGATGCCCTCGGCCGCGAGGTGGCTCACGCTGTCGAGGACGAATCGACGCGTCTTCTGCGTGCGGATCTTGTCGGTCAGGAGCGAGAGGAGCTGGCTCGGGCGGACGCGCTCCCGCGAGAGATAGATGACCTCGGCGAGCCCCTTCTCGATCGCCTCTTGGAGCGGCAGCCCCAGCGCCTCCGCGGTCCTGATGAGCTGTGCGGGCCCCTCCTCGAGGGCGAGGTAGAGCCCCGGCTCTTCGCGGCGGCAGCCTTCGAGGAGGAACTGCAGCGACAGGGTGCTCTTCCCGATGCCCGCGCTCCCGGAGAGGAGCGTGACGCTGCGCTCGAGCAGCCCTCCGCCGAGCAGCCCATCGAGCCCGGGCACGCCGGAGGGCAGGCGCCGCGCCGTGTCCAGGGGGGGCGGCGGCTCGCCGAACGTCGCCTCCGCGTTGTAACGGGGATAGACGATGATCCCGCCCGGGCCGATGTGGATGCTGTGCCGGCCCCTGAGGTGGGCGGTGTTCCTGAGCTTGTAGATCTCGATGTAGCGCTGGCGCTCGAGCCCTTCCTCCGTCGAGGAGAGGAGGATGACCCCGTCGACCACGGTCTCCTCGACGCCGAAGCGGCTGATCTGGTTGGTGCCGTAGGGGATGTCGGTGGCGAGGAAGCCGACCGCCTGCGCGTTGTGGATGACGCTGGCGAGCTGAAAGACCTTCTCTCGGTCTACCTGCGGGTCCTTGACCTTGTGCAGGAAGACCGACACCGAATCGACGACCACGCGCCGCGCCTTCATGCCGAGGATCCGCTCGCTGAGCATGAGCAGGTGCCCCTCCACCAGGATGTCGGGCTGCGGGATGAAGACGATCTCGACCATCCCGCGCTCGATCTCGGCGTCGAGGTCCCAGCCGAGGCCACGGGCGGTGGCGCGCAGCCGCGCCTCGCTCTCCTCGAAGGAAAAGAATATCCCCTTCTCGCCGGCCTTCGCGCCGCGGTAGATGAACTCGAGCGAGAGCACCGTCTTGCCGGTCCCCGCCACGCCGGCGATGAGGAGGGTGGAGCCACGCGGGATCCCGTCTCCGAGGAGCTCGTCGAGCCTCGAGATGCCCGTCCTGAGGCGCGGCTCCTTGCCCTCGACGGCCGCCCGGTGGATGGTGAGGCGGGGCGCGAACACGTCGATGCCGGCCCGGGTGATGGCGAACGAGTGCTCCTCGCGGCTGTGGTCGGTGCCGCGCATCTTGACGATCTGGATGACCCGCCGCTGCTCGCCGGACTCCTGGCGCTGGTTGATCATGATCAGCCCGTCGACGATCGAGAACAGCGGGTTGGTCTCGATGTCGCTCTGCCCGAACTCTCCGAGGAAGAAGGTGGTGGTCTCCCACGCCATGAGGTTGATCGCGAGCTCGTAGCCGAACTTCCGGAGCTCTTCCTTGGACTTGGCGAGGTCGTCGAAGACCTTGAAGCTGTCGATGACGACGATGGACGGCTTGACCTTCTTGACGTGATCCATGACGAGCCTGGAGGCGCCGTCGAGGCCCTTCGTCCGGAGGATGGCGCCGAGGTCGACGAACTGGATTCCCCCGTCGATCTTCCCGGGGTCGAAGAAGTCGAACTGATTCAGGTAGCGCAGCGTCTTCGCGGTCGGCTCCGAGAGCGTGCTGAAGTAGAGGACCCGGGCCCTGGCCGAGGCGTTGTGGAAGCAGATCTGCTGGGTGAGGATCGTCTTGCCCGCGCCCGGCGGGCCGGCGACGACGACGATCGACCCCTTCGGCAGCCCCCCACCGAAGAGCGCATCCAGGTTTCTCACCCCCGTCTCGATGCGCGCGATGGCCGTCTTCTTCGTCATGGCTCCACTTCCTCGCCGTCCTCGCCCTCGGAGATCCCGGGCGCGCTCTCCGACGCTCTCTCGATCCCGCCCCCCTCCTCCTGCGCGACCTTCGAGAGCTCCGCGTGGAGCGCCGGCGTGAGGATCTCCGCCGTCAGGTTTCCGAGGACCGTGAGGAACTCCACCAGGATGAACCGGAGCCCCTCCTCGATCTGGTCGCGACGCACGCCCCCGGCGCGCTCCTGGAGCTCCACGCAGCAGATCCCGCCCGACTCCACCCTGAGCGACGAGAGGACCGGGTATCGCTCGCTCGCATAGTAGAGCACGCGATCCACGATGGCGCCGAGCGTGACCTCCCCGAGGGTGACGTGGGCGCGCCGCCACAGGGCGTTGAACGCTCGTTCGAAGAGCTGGACGAGGCGGTCGGGAGGCGCGCCCCGAGCTGCCTGACCCATCCAGGCGTCCACGCAGGCGCTGTGCTCGTTCGCGTCATGCATGGGCGCTATGTGGCCTCGACGGTCGCCGGGGAGGGCAATGTGCATGCCGGTGCCGCATCGCGCGCTCGATCATGGCGTCGCGCGCGGGCAGCGTCGCCATGGCGCTCGCGCTTCAGGCCGGACGGTCGCGGCGTTTGCGCTCAGGACGCTCACCGGATCCGTCGATGGTGTGAGCTGTGCGGGCCCTTCAGCTCGGCGCGGTCGCGGGCTCGAGTCCGCGCTCGATCGCCGGGCGACTCCCCGCCGAGCGCGTGGAGCGCGCCGTCCGCGGTGCGCTGCGCCGCACGCAACGAGATGCCCGCCGACCTCCGCGCGGCGCGGAGATCGTCGACCAGCTTCCGCACGCGATGGATGTCCTGCGCGCTTCCGGCGGCGGCGCGGAGCGCGATGATGGATTCGAGCCCCTCGAGGACGTGGCGGACGGCGCGGCGCGCGGAGGTCGCCGCGTCAGCTGCCTCGAGCAGCATCGCCCGCGCATCCTGTGAATTTCTCTCGAGGTCTCGCATCTCGGTCATTTCGTGCAGTTCGCGAGGGGAAGGGCCGCTCGGTCCATCGCGATGCCGCTGCGGGAGGGCTCGAGGAGCGAGCCTCTTCAGCGCTCCACGCCCGCTCGCGGCTCGATCTTGCGCGGCCTGACACCGCTGGGCTCAGGCTGGCACAGCGGCGGCCCCACGTCTCTCGTTATCGCCCGGTGGCGGCGCCTCGTCCCGATTCGGGCACGGGAGACGGTCGAGCGCTGCATGGATCTCCTCTTCTTCCTGGCCGGTCCTCACGGGACGAGGGGCGCCGCCGCGGCGGGCGAGCGCCGAGCTGGCACCGAGGAGCGCGGCGGGCTGGCCTGCACCCCGTGCGACGGCGCGATCGCGGCATGGCGCCAAGGTCGCCAAGGGAGAATTGGGTTGGCCGGGATGCGGCAGAGTCGGCGCGTCGCGCGGAGAGACGCGGCCAATGAAGGCGCCAGAGATACGGGCAATGAGCGAGAGCACAAGGCAGCTGCGACTCGCCATCGTGCCTCTCGCCAGGTTGCGCAGCCTGGGGGGCGCGGGCTGACAGGCCACGTGATCTTGATTCGGCCATTCCTGGGGGGGATACCCGTGTCGCACCAGGGTCGACGGCCGGCCAGGGCGGCGGGCGCATGACCGAGGCGGGATGGCAGGACGACAAGGCGGCGGACGGCGGCAGGGACATGCCGGGTCAGGGGAGAGGCCGGGCACCGGTCCGGTCCACCTACCAGGATGGCGTACGCTGGCGCTGCACAACCCACACCGGGCCCGACACACGCTTCGCGCCGAGACGATGTCGACCGTCCACAACGAGCACGCGGCCGCTGTGCAATCTGGACAGACGCGACACTTCGTGCGAACTCTTGATGAAGAACATGCCGGTCACGTGTCGCAGCCATGTTCGCGTCCTTTCTGCTGGCGAGGTCCACTGGCAAGAATGGACCCCCTCCCGGAACGGCGGCGCGGACCAGCGCCCCGTGGTCCTGGTACACGGCCTCTCCGACAGCTGTCGGACCTGGAACCGCCTCGCCCCCGCGCTCGCGGCGGCAGGGCGCCGGGTCGTCGCGCTCGACCTGCCCGGCCATGGCGACTCGGCTCGGCCCGACGCGCCCTATACGGTCGCGTGGTACGCGGGCGTGGTCGCTGAATGGATCCGTGCCCTCCGGCTCGGCGATTTCGATCTGGTGGGGCACTCGTTCGGCGGCAGCATTGCAATGTGCGTGGCCACCGAGCGGCCAGGGCGCATCCACCGCGTCGGGCTGGTCGCCGCGGGCGGCATCGGGACCGAGGTCGCGCTTCCGCTGCGCCTCGCCGCCGTGACCGGGCTGATCGAGCTGGCCGCGCCGGTGCTCATGGGCGTCGGCACGCACGCGGGGGTGCTGGTGCTCGGCGGCGATTTCAGCGCGGAAGAGCGCAGGCACCTCGCCCGGATGAACGCGCGGCCCGGCACGGCGCGCGCCCTGTCGCGCACGCTCCGCCACGCGATCGATCTGCGCGGCCAGCGCCATCACCTCATGGACATCGCGCATCGGCTCCCCGAGATACCGCCGCTCGCCGTCTACTGGGGCGAGCGCGATCAGGTGATCCCGGCGCGCCACGCGGCGGACATCGACCGCTACATCGAGGGCGCGGCCGTGCGGCGCTTCGCCAGGGCGGGGCACTACCCGCACAGGGAAGCGGTGAGCGATCTCGCCCCCGATCTCCTCCGGTTCCTCGACGAGCCGCGGGCCGCGCCGCGCCTGCGCACCGGGGCGCGCGCCCCGCGCGCATCCGCCGCGGCGGCCCGCGCGCCGCAGGCCAGCCGCCCGCCGCCCGTTCCCTGTTGACGCCGCGCCCCCCGGTGCGGTTCTCTCGGGCGCCGGTGCAACTCGAATGTGAGACATGCGGCGCCTCGCTGCGCGTCGACGCGGACCAGCGGACCGCGGTGTGCCCCTACTGCGCCTCGCCGTCGGTCGTGGAGCGGCCGCCCTCCCAGGATCGGCCGTCGCCGCACTTCGTCGTCGGGTTCACGACGACCCGGGAGAGCGCGCAGGGCGCGGTCAAGGCGTGGCTGGGAAAGCGGAGCTTCTTCGTGCAGTCGAGCGTCAAGACGGCGACGATCGACGCGATCCGCGGCGTCTACACGCCCGCCTACCTGTACTCGGCGATGGCGCAGACGCGCTACGCGGCGCAGATCGGCGAGAACTACCAGCAGACCGAGACGTACACGACGACCGACGACAAGGGGAACAGCGTCACCCGGACGCGCGTCGTCACAAGGACCGAGCACCGGCACCTCGAAGGCCAGCACGCGACCTACGTCATGGACGTGCTCGTCGTGGCGTCCCGCGCCGTCCCGAACGCCGAGCTCGAGGCGATCGAGCCGTTCGACCTCCGCACGATGCGGCGCTACACGCCCGCGGTGCTCAGCGGCTGGATCGCCGAGGAGCCGACGATGACCCAGGCCGAGTGCTACGGCCTGGCGCGGCGGGAGGCGCTGGAGAAGATCGGCCGCGACCTGTCGGGCTTCATGCCCGGGGACAGCCACCACGGCCTGACCCACGAGACGCAGCTCGACCGCGAGACGCTCGAGCTGCTCTATGTGCCCCTCTGGGTGCTCGCCCTCCGGCACGACCCGCAGAAGCCGCCCTTCCGGGTCCTCATCAACGGCCAGACCGGCGCGATCCACGGCAAGGCCCCCCTCTCCTGGATCAAGATCGCCCTCGCCGTCGTGCTCGTGATCGCGCTGATCGCGGCGCCCTTCGTCCTCGCCGCGGCGCGCGACAGGGGCCGCGATCCGGCCGAGCGGCGCGGCGCCGCGCGGCCGCCCGCCCCCGCCGCCGCCGCGCCGGCCGAGCGCCTCCGCCCCGGGAGCAGCCCCACACCGACCGGAGGGACGCGATGAGCGCGAGCATGGACGACGTCGCCTCGGCCACCACGAGCGCCGCGGGGCCGTGCTGCGCGCGCTGCCAGGGGCCGCTGGAGCCGGGGGACCTGCGCTGCGCCGTCTGCGGCCTCGCCGCGCCGCAGGGCCGCGCCCCGGCCCCGCAGGCGGTGCAGGTGCTGCGGTGCACCGAGTGCGGCGCCGCGGTCTCGTACTCGGCCGAGGCGCAGGCGCCGAAGTGCCGCTTCTGCGGCGCCGTCACGCGGATCGAGCAGCCGGTCGACCCGATCGATCAGGCCGACTGGCTGCTCCCGTTCGGGGTGCCCCCCGATCAGGCCGATCAGGCGCTGCGGCGGTGGATGTCGACGCTCGGCTTCTTCCGGCCGTCGGATCTCTCGCGCGCGGCGACCGTCGAGGGGCTGCGCCCGATCTGGTGGGCGGGCTGGCTCGTCAGCGCGGACGCCGTGGTGAGCTGGACGGCGGACTCGAACGCGGGCGCCCGGCTGAGCAGCTGGGCCCCGCACGCCGGACAGACGCGGCTGCCGTTCCGGAACCTGCTCCTGTCCGCCTCACGCGGGCTCTCGCTCGACGAGGCCCGGGAGCTCGCGCCGTACTTCCGGCTCGACCTGGCGGTGCCCGCCGCGCACCGGACACAGCAGCAGCTCGGCCCGCCCGACGCGGTGCTGGAGCAGTTCGACGCGCAGCGCTCGGCGGCGCGCAAGATCGTCAGCGAGCGGATCGCCGCCAGCGCGGAGGACGCCCTGACGCGAGGCGTGATCCCGGGGTCCACGTTCCGCAACGTGCACGTGGCGGTGCTCCTGCACGCGCTCGAGACGCGCCGGCTGGCGCTGCCATCGTACGTGCTCGCCTACCGCTACAAGGGGCGCAGCTACCGCGCCGTCGTCCACGGCCAGGACTCGAGCCACGTCACAGGCACGGCGCCGATCGCGTGGGGCAAGGTGGCGCTGGTGGTCGCCGGCGCGCTCGTGCTCGTCGCGCTCGTGATCGGGGCGCTCGTGCTCGCGCGCGCGGCGTAGCTTCGCCCGGCCGCTGTGGCGGAATGCCTCGAGCGCGCGCTCGGTGCGGCACGGCAGAGCCATGATCCGCGCCCTCCACCGCGCGCTCCGGCCATGGTCCGGATCTGGCACCGAGGCCGGAGCTCGAGGGCGAGTACTGGGACAACGAAGGCACGGCCGGGCTCCGGTTCCTCGTCGAGGCGGTCAAGGCGTACGTCACCGGGACGACGCCGAAGACCGACGCCGCCCAGCACGGCGCGGTGCCGCTGAACCGCGGGCAGCCCGGCGATGACCGGGTGTCCGCGCGATAGCGATCCACGCCGCGGATCGAGCGGGACGGAGCGTGGCGCACCCCTTGCTCTTGCTCGAGGAGGCTGCGCCGCGCTCCGCTCCACCGGAGCGGAGCGCGGCGCGAGGACCCGTCAGCAGCGAGGTTGGGCATGGGGATCTTCACGATGTCTCGTCGAGCGCAGAGGGTCGTGGTCGCGGCGGCGGCGGTCGTCGTCATCGTGGGGCTGCGCCACGCGGAGCCGTTCCTCGTGCCGGTGCTGTTCGGCGTCGCGCTCGCGGCGATCTCGTCGCCCATCGCGACCTGGGTGACCCGGCGCGGGCTGCCCGCGGCCCTCGGGGCGCTGGCCGCGCTCGTGGTCGATCTGGCGATCCTGGTCTTCGTCGGGGCGGTGGTCACCATCGCCGGGGTGGAGCTGGAGGAGAAGGTGCCGGTCTACCTGGTCCGGATGTCCTCGATGACCGACGCGCTCGCCATGACGCTCACGGAGCGCGGCTTCCCGGTGAACCCGGCGTTCCTCTCGCGCACGCTGCACACGGCGTCGCTGGTCCCCCTCCTCGGCGGGGCCGCGGTGACGGTCGCCAGCGCGGCGTCGAGCCTCGGGGTGGTGCTCCTCGTCGTGTTCTTCGCGCTCTGCGAGGGCGCCGGCGCGGGCGCGAAGGTGCGGCGGCTGCTCTCGACCCCTGCGCGCGGGCTCGAGCACGTCGATCGCATCGTGCGGGAGGTGAAGAAGTACCTCGTGGTGAAGACGCTGACGAGCCTGCTCGTCGCCGTCCTCGCCTATGTGCTCCTGATCGTCCTGGGCGTGGATCTGGCGCTCCTCCTGGCGTCGAGCCTGTTCGTCCTGCACTTCATCCCGAACATCGGCGCGGCGGTCGCGACGATCCCGGCCGTGCTCGCCGCGCTGGCCAGCCAGGGCCCGGGCACCGCGGCCCTCGTGGCCATCGGGTACCTGCTGATCAACCTGCTGGTGGGCAACGTGCTCGAGCCGCGCGTGCTCGGGCGGACCCTGGGCCTGTCGCCGCTCGCCGTCCTGCTCGGCATGCTCTTCTGGGGCTGGCTCTGGGGGCCGGCGGGCGCGCTGCTGTCGGTGCCCATCATGATGGTCGCGAAGATCACGCTGGAGAACGTGGATGGGCTCTCGTGGGTCGCGCGCATCATGGAGCCCGCGCCCGAGGAGCCAGAGACGGCGCCCGCCAGCGGCGAGCCGGCGCCAAGCTCGCTGCTGCGGCCGAGCGTCGCGGGAGCGCGGAGACCCGGGTAGCGATAGCTGGCCTCGTGCACCAGGTCTTCTCTTGAAGATCAGCCCATGTCCACGAGCGTCATCACGAGCATGAAACCGTGTCCGCGATCGGAGTCGGAGAGCGAGCAGGCGCTGCCGGCGAGCCCCGATTTTCGCGCGCTCTTCGAGGGGCTCCCGGGGTGTTACCTCGTGCTCCGCCCGGACTTCACCGTCATCGCCGTGAGCGACGCCTACGTTCAGGCCACGAGCACCCGGCGCGAGGAGCTCCTGGGCCGCGACATCTTCGATGCCTTCCCGGACAATCCGGACGATCCGCACGCGACCGGCACGAGGAACCTGCGCGCCTCGCTCGAGCGTGTGCTCGAGACGCGCGCCCCCGACAGCATGGCCGTGCAGAAATACGATATCCAGCGCCCCGGAGCGGAGGAAGGCGGCTTCGAGGAGCGGTACTGGAGCCCCATGAACTCGCCCGTCGTGGGGCCGGACGGCGACGTCGCGTACATCATCCACCGCGTCGAGGACGTGACCGAGTTCGTCCGCCTGAAGCAGCGTGGGATCGAGCAGACCCGGCGCACGGAGGAGCTGAAGACGCGGGCGGAGCGGGTCGAGGCCGAGGTCTTCCTCCGGGCGCAGGAGATCCAGCGCACGAACGAGCAGCTCCGCGTGGCGAACGAGCAGCTCAACCGGCTCGATGAGCTGAAGACCAGGTTCTTTTCGAACCTGAGCCACGAGTTCCGGACGCCGCTCACGCTCATGCTCTGCCCGATCGACGAGCTGCTGACGATCGCACCCGGCAGCCTGACCGGCAGGCAGCGCGAGCTCGTCGAGCTCGCGCGCCGCAATGCGCGGCGGCTCCTCAAGCTGGTGAACAACCTGCTCGACTTCGCCCGGCTCGAGGCCGCCGGGATGCAGGTCACCTACGAGGCGCTCGACCTGTCGGCGCTGACCGCCGAGGTGGCGAGCGCGTTCCGCGGGCCCGTGGAGCGGGCGGGGCTCCGGCTCGTCGTCGACTGCCCGGCGCTCCCGGAGCGCGTCTACGTCGATCGCGAGATGTGGGAGAAGATCGTCCTCAACCTGGTCTCGAACGCGTTCAAGTTCACGTTCGAGGGCGAGATCGCGATCTCGCTCCGGTGGTGCGGCGACCACGTGCGCCTCGAGGTCAGCGATACGGGGATAGGGATCGACGCCGAGGAGCTCCCCCGGATCTTCGAGCGCTTCCACCGGATCCAGGGGGCGCGCGGGCGGAGCCACGAGGGCTCCGGCATCGGCCTCGCGTTCGTGCGGGAGCTGGTCAGCTTCCACATGGGCGACGTCCATGCGGCGAGCGAGGTCGGTCGGGGCAGCACGTTCACCGTCCGCATCCCCGCCGGATCAGCGCACGTGGCCGCGGAGCGCGTCGGCGCCGAGCGGGAGCTCGGCATGACGGCCGTGACGGTCCAGGCGTTCGTGGAGGAAGCGTCGCAGTGGGTCTCCGGGCCCGCGCCGCCGGCGGAGCTGCCGCTGGAGCCACCGGCGAGCGCAGGACACGCGCGCCCGGCGGAGGGCCCGGCCGGCCACGTCCTGCTCGTCGAGGACAACCGCGACATGCGGACCTACCTCCGGGACGTCCTCGCGACGCGGTGGACCGTCGAGGCCGTCGAGAACGGCGAGGCGGCGCTCTGCGCCGCGCGCGCGCGCGCGCCCGATCTCGTGCTCACCGACGTCATGATGCCCGGGCTCGACGGGTTCGGCCTCCTCGAGGCGCTGCGCGCCGATCCGACGACGCGGCTCGTCCCCGTGGTGCTCCTCTCGGCCCGATCCGGGGAAGCGTCGCGCGTGCATGGCGCCGAGGCGGGCGCGGACGATTACCTCGTCAAGCCGTTCTCGGTCCGCGAGCTGCTCGCGCGGGTCGGCGGGCGCATCGAGATCGCCAGGCTGCGCCGCCAGGTCGACGAGGACGTCGAGCGCCTCCGCGAGAGCGAGCAGCGCTTCCGCTCCCTCGCCGACTGCGCCCCCATGATGATCTGGATGTGCGGGCCCTCCGGCGGGTGCGAGTACGTCAATACCGCGTGGCTGCGCTTCACGGGGCGCTCCCTCGCCGAGGAGCTGGGAGACGGCTGGCTCGACGCGATCCACGCGGACGAGCGCCCGCTCGTCGCGAGCGTGTGCGCCGAGTCGATCGAGACGCGCGAGCCGTTCATGCTGGAATGCCAGATGCTCCGCCGGGACGGCGAGAGCCGGTGGGTCGTGACGCAGGGCGCCCCGCGCTTCGGCGCCGCCGGAGCGTTCCTGGGGTTCGTCGGCTCGTCGCTGGACATCACCGAGCGCAAGCGCGTCGAGGACGCGCTGGCCGACGCGGATCGCCGGAAGGACGAGTTCCTGGCCATGCTCGGGCACGAGCTGCGCAACCCCATGGCGCCGATCTGCGTGGCCGTGGAGCTCCTCCGGCGGCGGAGCCGCGGCGGGCCGCCGGACCGGCACGTCGAGGTGATCGCGCGGCAAACGAGGACCTTGATGCGCCTCGTGGACGATCTGCTCGACGTGTCGCGCATCACCCGGAGGAAGATCGAGCTCCGCAAGGAGCGGGTCGACGTCAAGGCCGCCGTGACGCGCGCCGTGGAGTCGACGCGCGAGCAGATCGAGGCGCGGCGGCACCAGATCCGGCTCGTGCTGCCGGCGGCCGCCGTCCACGTCCTCGCGGACGCCGTCCGCCTCGAGCAGATCCTCGTCAACCTGCTCACCAATGCGTGCAAGTACACGGATATCGGGGGCCACATCGGGATGACGGTCGAGCAGCGCGGCGACCAGGTGGAGCTGCGCGTCCGCGACGACGGGATCGGGATCGCCAGGGAGGTGCTGCCCCATGTCTTCGAGCTGTTCCATCAGGCGGATCGCAGCCTCGATCGGGCGCCCGGCGGCCTCGGTCTCGGGCTGACCATCGTCCGCGATCTGGTCGCCCTCCACGGCGGGAGCATCGAAGCGACGAGCCCGGGGCCAGGGCAAGGCAGCGAGTTCATCGTGCACCTGCCCGTCGCGGCGGACGAGCGCGCACCCGCGGCGGCGGACGAGCGCGCACCCGCGGCGGCGGACGAGCGTGTGCCCGCCGCGGCCGTCGGGGCGACGTCCGCGCCCTCGAAGAACGCGGAGCTGCCGTCTCCGGCGGCGAGAAAGCTCCGCGTCCTGATCGTCGAGGACAACGTGGACGCGGCGAGCACCCTCGCCGACGCCTTGCTGGCCCTCGGGCAAGAGGTGTGGATCGCCGGCGACGGCCCGCGCGCGTTGAAGGCCGCGGCGGAGCATCGGCCCGATCTCGTGCTCCTCGACATCGGGCTTCCAGGAATGGACGGCTACGAGGTGGCGCGGCGCCTCAGGGAGGCCGAGCTGTGCTCGGGCGCGCTCGTCGCGCTCACGGGGTACGGGCAGGCGTCGGACCGCCGCCGCGCCGAGGCGGCAGGGTTCGACGCCCACTTCGTCAAGCCGATGTCGCTGGATGCGCTCGCCGGGGTCGTCGACGCTGCCGCGGCGTCCGGAACCTGTCAGGGCGCCGCGGACGGCGCCGGCGCGAGCCCGAAGACGCGCTCGTGACGGGCGCTCACGTGGCAGCCCATGCACGAGGCGACCCGGCCGGCGGAGGTCACCTCGCCCGCGGGCGTGACCGTGCCGTAGACCCAGCCCGCGTCGGTGCCGGGCGTGTCCGGCGCGACCTTGAGCACCACGTAGGCGCCGGCGAGGCGCGACGCGCGGTAGACGCGATCGCCGTCGCGCAGGATGGGGTCGAAGTGATCCGCGGCGTCCGGCGGCGTGGCGCCGGCGCCCGGGAGGGCGGCCGCCGCGCCGTCCTCCACCAGCTCGGGGACATAGCTCTCCTTGATCAGGACCTGTCCGACCGGCTGGGCGACGGGGGCCTGTCCCTCGGCGAGCGGATAGCGATCGCGGTGCTTGGCGAACACCGAGTAGAGCTTGCGGGCGTGGCCGCCGTCCTCGGCGGCGCTCATCCGGACGCGGCCGGGCAGCGGCATCCGGCATAGCCAGGGCGCCCAGCGGAGCTCGTCGTCGACGCGCCCCCAGGGCTTGTAGTCGCGAAAGGCGGCGGCGATGAGCGGCGCGAGGCGGGGGTCGATCTCGGCCTCGGCGGTGCCCGTCTCGGGCGGCGAGCCCGGCGCATTCGCGGAGGAGGAGGAGACGGGGGCCGGAGGGGGCGTTGCGTTCTCGGCGTCGTCAGGGGTGATGGGCTCGTCCAGGGGGCGGCTGCACCCGGACGCGAGCGCGAGGATCAGGAGCAGGGCGAGGCGCATGGAGCGGATCGTACGATCGGAGCGCAGGAAAGGTCTGCCGGGAAGCACTGTTCCGCGCGACGCGCGATCGCCGGGAACGCTGGCGTCCTCGCACGCGCCGCAGCGCGCCCGCCGGCGGCCGTGGTCATGGCGCGGACGGAGCAGGCCCGGCCGGCGGCGGCGCGGCGCGGGTCGGCTGGCAGCGAGGACAGAAGTAGGTCGACCGCATCATCGTCCCCTGCCGGCGCATCTGGATCGCGGCGCCGCAGTCGTAGCAGGCGTATCCCTCGCGGCCGTACACGCTGACCGGCCTCCTGCGGTCTCCGCCGGCGCGCGTCGTGCGAGTGGCCGCGTAGTGCGCGGTCGGCCCACGGTACGCGCTGGCGGCGTCTCGCGGCTCGACGTTGGCTTGCAGGAGGCGGCGGCCGACGTCGAGCATCGCGGAGAGCTCCTCGTCGGAGTACGCCCGGACCGGGGCAAAGGGATCGAGGCGCGTCCGGAAGAGGAGCTCGCTCTTGTAGATGTTGCCGATGCCGGCGACGACGCGCTGGTCCATGATAGCGACGCCGAGCGGCGCCTCGTCGAGGGCGCGCAGGCGGCGGAGCGCCTCGGCGGCGTCGAAGGCGCCGCCGAGCAGATCCGGGCCGAGGCCGCCGAGGAGGCGGTCGCCGCGCAGGGCGCTCGCGCGGAGCAGGCGCGCGACGGGCGCGCGGAAGCAGACGGCGACATAGCCCGGGACCGCGAGGATGGCCGTCGCCGTCGCCTCGGACCGCTTCCAGCGCTCGCCCTCGCGGTAGAGGTGCCAGGCCCCGCTCATGCGCAGGTGGGTGTGGAGGACGGTCCCCTCGTCGAAGAAGATGAGGAGGTTCTTGCCGCGCGCCTCCACGCGCTCGACGCGGCGGCCGACGAGCCAGCGGCACGGCTGGTCGCTCCGGGGCAGCTCCAGCGCGACGACGCGCGCGCCCGCGAGCGCGGGGCCGAGGGCGGCGGCGATGCGGAAGAGGGTGTCGCCTTCAGGCATGGGCGGTGTCCGGAGGCTCTGGTGCGGACGGGCCGGATCGCAAGGGGCACGGGCGGAAGAGTCAGGGCCTCACCGCATCGCCAGCCTCGTTTCGCGCTCGCCTGAACATGGTTGCTCCCCTCCTCGGTTCGCGGCAGTCGAGCGTCGCGACCCTGGAGAGCCCCTCGATGTCTCACCCGACCTGGTGCCCCGTCGTCCTGCTGGCAGCGTCGCTCTGCGCGCCGTGCCAGGAGCGAGCCTCGCGGACGTCAAGGAGGTCGTGGGTAGCGCAAGCGACCGTCTCGCGGGGCGCGGGCGGCTCCGCTGCGCTCAGGCCGTTCGATCCGCGCGCGCGCTGATCACGTACCCCTTCCGCGCCAGCGCGTGGCGGAACCCGGCTTGCAGGTCCCGGTGCGTCGCGAGCTTGCCGAACTCGATGCCGAGCTCGATGACGGTGCGGGCGATGCTGGGCGAGGCGCCGACGACGCTGCACTCGGCGCCGAGGAGCCCCGCGGCGCGCGTGGCCTGGAGCAGGTGGTTGGCCACCGCGCTGTCGACCGACGTGACGCCCGTGATATCGACGATGACGAACTCGGCGTGGTGCCGCTCGACCGCGGCGACGAGCGACTCGACGAGCTGGGCGCCGCGCGAGCTGTCCATCTGGCCGATGAGCGGGACGACGAGGATGCCCGGGTGGATGGGGATGCTCGGCGTCGAGAGCTCCTGGATGAGCTCGATCAGCCGCCGCTGGGTCTCCAGGAGGATCGACTCCTGGCGCTGCGCGTCCTCGATCTTCTTGCGATCGGTGATGTCCTCGATGAGCCCGAGGAGATAACGGCCCTTGCCCGTGGCGTCCTCCATGGGGACGAACCGGGCGCGGCCGATGCGGTCCCCGAAGCGCTTCGAGGGGACGCGGAGCTCAGGGACCTCGACCGGCACGCCCCCCGCGAGGACGTCGCGGCTCTCCGCGTCGATCTTCGCGGCCAGCGCCTGCGGCAACAGGTCGCTGGCGCGCAGGCCGATCAGCTCTCCTGGCGCGTGGCCATGGAACTCCTCGAAGCTCCTGTTCACCCGCACGTAGCGGAGCTCCGCCGCATCCTTGACGAAGAGCATGAGCGGGAGGTGCTCGACGATGCCGTCGAGGAGGAGGCGCGCGCTCTCGAGCGACGCCGCCGTCGCCCGGCGCTCGGTGACGTCGTCGTAGACCACGGCGGCGCACCGATCTCCCACGGGGAACGACCACGTCGTCATGACGCGCGTGCCCTCTTCCTGGGGGAGGATCACCTCGCTCTCGTCCGTCCCGCCGCCGCGGATCAGCTCCGCCAGGCGCTGAGGAATGCCGATCTGACGGAGGCTGGGGGCGCTCTCGTCCATCGTCCGGCCGAGCATCGACGCGGTGCGCCTGCTGGCGATCCGCTCGGCGGCGCGGTTCATGTAGACGTACCGGAGCGACCGGTCGTCCTCCGGGGCCTCGAGGGCGAGGAAGGTGCAGCCGAGGTGCATGGACTCGACCACCTGCGCGCACCGGCGCTGGTGCTCCTGGGCGCGGCGCTCCCCTCCATCGACGAGGCGGAGCAGCGCGCAGCGGCCGCCGCCGATCGTGCAGGCGAGCCCGCGAAGCACCCACCGCGGCGCGCCGCGGCCCTCGTCCGGGAGGTCGATCTCGGCTCGATCGACCTCGCCCGAGAGGAGCGCCTGGATCCGGGCGACGTCGGCGGCCGCGGGCGCCAGCGACAGGAGCACGCGATCGCCCTCCGGCGACAGCGGCAGGCTCGGCGCCCCGAACCCCGAGAGGAGCCGATCGAGCCGCTCGTTCTTGCACAGGACGGCGCCCCGCGCGTCGATGACGAGCGCGGGGTCGTCCAGGGCCTCGATCAGGAGACGTGGATCGATGTGAAGCGCCTCTGCGCGATCTTCGGCTGTCGTGTGCACGCACCCACCCCGTGAGCTCGACGCGAGGAGGCGAGGGCCGAGCGCGGCCCCCGCTGCTGAACGGTCATAACGGGGCGCATCATCGCTCCGTTCTCGCGCTTCTGCACCCTCCGGGTGAGCAGAGTCGCCGAAAAAGGGAGACGGCGTTCGCGCCGGAGGCGCTCTCCGGTGCCGGAGCGAGCCCGAGCGGCGCTGGAGCCGCGCGCGGGAATCGTCAGCTGGCGGTCACGCTGTCGCGCTTCTCCTGAGGCGGCTGCGGCGCCATGCGCCGGATACAGTAGCTCAGGGCAGCCCGCAGATCGCGCTGCGTCGAGATCGTCGAGAGATCGAGCCCCAGCGCGACCATCGTCTGCGCGACGTTCGGCTTGATGCCGGCGACGATGCCTTCGGCGCCGAGCAGGCGGATCGCCGCCACGAGCTCGATGAGGTGGCTCGCCACCTTCGTGTCCACCATGTCGACCCCGGTCAGATCGAGGATCGCGAAATGGGCTTGTTTTTCCATGATGCGCGCGAGCAGCGCATCCATCACCTCGGCCGTCCGCATGCTGTCGACCACGCCGATCATGGGGAGCGTCAGCACGCCGTTCCACACCTCGATGATCGGCGTGGAGAGGTTGCGGATCACCTCCTGCTGCTTCTCGATCTGAGAGAGCCTGGCCCGCAGCTCTTCCTGCGTGCGCTTCACCGCGGTGACGTCGAGCGAGAACCCGAGCACCGCGTCGACCTCGTCGCGCCCGTTGAGCACGGGGACGACCCAGCTCTCCCAGTGGACGCCGTGCGCCGTGTTGTGGTCATGGGCCATCGCGCCGGCGAGCGCTCCCCGCAAGATGAGGCGGTCTTTCTCGGGATAGAGCTCGAGCAGGTTCTTCCCGAGGAGCTCGCCCCGCGCGAGCCCGGCGGCGTCGAGCCCCTTGCCGTCGTGGTAGATGACGGTCCCCTCGGTGTCGATCGCCCAGAGGACGACCTGGAGGTTGTCTGCCAGCCCGTCGAGGAGCCGCTCCTTGAGGCCCGGCTCTGCAGGGCTGCGCTTGCCGTCGGCGTCGGCCTGCCGCAGCGACCCGTGGATCGTGCCCCCTTCGGGCGCCCGGCGCGCGTTGCACGTCAGACGCCGGTAAGCGCCCTGGGCGTCCATCAGGCGCACATCGACCTGCACCGGCTCTGTCTGCTCCTTCAGCCGGCTCCACGCAGCGGCGAAGTCGGCGCGATCCTCCGCATGGACGAGCGCCGTGAGCGAATTGCCATGCGCTATCCCGGCCCCCAGCGCCTGACGGAGCGCGCCGCTCGCGTGCAGCACATCCCCATCGATCCCCACGATGAAGAGCATCTCTGGACAGGTTGCAAGAAATGTATGCAGCAGCGCTGAAGTAGCGTCCATTTCGCTCGCCATCGTCTCCCTCCCGTATGTCCCCCCACAACAAGATGGCTTGTAACAGAAGCGCATCGCTGTTGGGAAGCCGGGCTCGCAACAGGATGATGTTGGTGCGATGGACAACGCATCGCGTCGCGACGCGACGATCCCGAGCGTCGACGAGACGGTCACGACGCCCGCGCGGCGAAGGAGCATCGACGGCAGGAGCGCGCGCGTCGCATCTCCGGGGTCGTGGATGAGCTCTCCTGCATTGCCGCGGTCAGCGGCGCGGCCGCACCTTGAACCAGAGCTCGAGGTCCACGCGGCCGTCCTTCGGCTCGTCGGTGACGTAGTGCTCGTGGGAGGTGAAGTCGTCGGGCGCGAGGCTGCTCTCCCTGAACCAGCACGAATAGATGCTGCGATATGCCTCTGAAATCCCGGACACCTCGCCGGCATAGCGGAAGACGGCGTAGCGGCCCTCGCTCATCCGGCCGCGGAAGAGCGGGGGCGGCAGCGGGACGGCCTCCGGACAGGGCACGCAGGCGTGGTATCGGCACAGCTCGGGGGCCGTGATCTGCGGGCTGTCGTGCGGTATACCCCAGGCATCCACGGTGTCTTCGCAGAGCCCGAGCTGCCGGGCGGCAGCGATGAGGTCCGACCAGAGGCGCTCGAGGGCCGGGACGTCGTACCCGCTCGGGCTGGCGAGGCATGCGAAGTCGAGCCCGCTCGTGGTCTCGAATCGGACCCGCGCGCTCCACGCCGCCGCCTCGAGGCGCCGCTCGTCGACCGCGCGCTCGGGCGGGAGCGTATAGAGCTTTTCCGGCCGAAAGTCCTTTCCGTAGAGCGACGTCAGCTTCCCGATCGCGACGGGGAGGCCGCGCTCCGGGCTCCGCACCTGCGACGGGCTGCAGCCGAAGTGCGCCGCGAACGCCTTCGAGAAGTTCGACGCGGACGAGTACCCGGACGAGAGCGCCACATCCATGATGCTTCGGTCCGGCTCGTACGCGAGCCGCAGCGCCGACTGCTCGAGCCGCCTCCGGGTGATGAACCGCCCGATCGGCTCGCCGACCGCCGCGTGGAAGACCCGGTGGAAATGGAACTCGCTGAGGCGCGCCGCGCGCGCGACGTCCGCGACCGTGATGGGCCTCTCGAGGTTCGCGGCGATGAAGCGGAGCGCGCGCTCGATCTCGGACCGGTGGGCGGACTCCGTCACGACGACCTCCGCGAGGCGGCGATCGCGACTGCGAGCGGCTTGCCCGGAGCGCGCGGGCCTTCGAATCGCATGGCCGCATTCTAGAACGGCCCCGGCCGGAGAGGCGCGCTCCGGCGCTCCGAGGTCGGGGCGACCTACCCGCTCACCCCCGGCGCGGCTACGCTGGCCGCTCCAGACCAACCCGAGCCGCGCTGCCGATGACCCCCACCCTCGATCTCCTCGACCTCGATGTGTCCTACGCTTACACGCACGCTGTCCGGCTCCTCAGCCTGGACAGGGTGACGCCTTTCTGGCCCGATCTCGGGCTTCGCATCGACGGCGTCGAGGCGGTGAAGGCGGCCGCGCGCCGCTGCGTCCGGGCGGAGATCGCGATCGAGGCGCTGGACGACGAGGAGCGGGACTACGAAGCCATGATCGCGGTGCACATCGCGGCGTTCCTCGCCGACGTGGAGCGCACCCAGGGCACGGCGGCCGCGGCGCAGATCCGCGCGTGGATCGAGGAGCGCTACTTCGTCCTCGACCGGCTGCCGGACTGGCGGACCATGTGGCAGGTGCTCGTCATATGGCTGTCGCGCCGCAAGGAGCACCGCGTCGCGCGCTTCGGCCTGCCGCTCGACAAGATCACCAAGCTCTTCCAGATCGCCCGAGCGTGGGCGGAGGCCGAGGACGCGCTGGATCGGCGCATCGACGAGGCGGAAGCGCTCCCGCTGGAGGGATGGGACGCCGAGGCCTACGCGGCGTACCGCGCCGACGACGCCGACCTGAGCCCCCTCACCGGGCTATCGCAGCACCTGGTCGCGCTCGAGTTCGAGCGCACCTGGGGCGCGATCCGGCGGCTGCTCGGCCCGGCGGAGATGGACGCGCTCGAGCGCTGGGGTCAGGCCGAGGTGCTGGCCCACATGGAGACGATCTCGCCCCACTCGGCGCGGATCCCGCCGGACAGCCGCAGCCTGTCGTGAGCGCGACGCGCGCCGCAGGAGCGCCTCCGTCCCGTGCGCCGGGCCGTGCGTTTTCCAAACAACCCCGAAGAGCTCCCCGCAATTCTGGGTATGAGCACCCACGTTCCTCCCGCGGACGCCACCCGCACCGCTACATGGAATTCCGTTCACACCGCAGCGCTTGAGACGCTCCCGCGCTCGCTCCGGCTCCTGGGGGTCGCCGCGCCCGACATCGACGACCTGGTCCAGGACGTCCTCCTTGCGGCGTACGAGAGCCTGGATCGGTTCGATCCCGACTACCCCGCCTCCGCCTCGCCGCCGCCTCCGCGCGAGGCCGACTCGGCGGTCGATCCGCCGCAGCGGGATGGCCGGCGCCCGCGCGGCACCGCGGAAGCCCGATGGCTCTTCGGGATCGCGTGGCGGAAGGTCAGCAAGCACCTGGAACGCGCCTACCGCCGCCGCGAGGTGCCGGACGGCTTGCACCCCGCGCCGCGCGGCCAGGCCGTCGATCCCGCGCCGAGCAGCGAGCAGCGCGTCGTGGAGCGGGAGCGGCTGGAGCTCGCGATCGACGTGCTGAGCACGATCGCCCCCGAGCGGCGGGTCCTGCTCGTCCTGCACGAGGCCTGCGATGTGCCGATCGTCGAGATCGCGCGCGAGCTCGGCATCAACTACAACACGGCCGCGAACCGGCTGCGCCTGGCCCGTGAGGACTACCGCGCCGCCGTCGCGCGGCTCCGCCCGGACCAGCGGGAGGCGCTGCGCGCGTGCTGGCTCCCGTTCCCGCTGGCGTCGGAGTTTCTGGTGGGCGACGGCGGCGCGAGCACCTCGGCGCAGGCGGCACCGCCGCCGGCGCCTGCGCCGCCTGCGTCACCCGCACCGCCGGCAGCCCCGCTGACAGCGCCTGCGCCGCTTGCGGCACCCGCACCGCCGGCAGCCCCGCCGGCAGCGCCTGCGCCGCCGGCTCCGTCCGGACCGCCGGCACCCCCGCCGCGTTCGCCTGCCACCGCGACCCTGCCACGGAGGCCTGGCCGGATCGCCCTCGCCCTCGGGTCGGCCGCGGCGGGCGTCGCCGGAACGGTCGCCGTGCTGCTCGCCCTCGCGCCGCCGCCGGCCCTCTGGGCTCGCCGCTTCGCGCCCGTGCTGCCCGAGCTGCTGCCCGCGCGCACCGCCTGCCTGGCAGCGACCCCGCCGCAGCAGGCGTCGGAGCCGGGGCCCGGCGCCCCGGTGATCGAGACGCCCCACCGCCCGTGCCCTGCTGCTCCCCGGGCGGTGCCACGGGCCAGGGAGGCCAGCGAGCGCGATGACACGTTCGCGGAGGAGCTGCGGCTGCTCACCGCGGCGCGAGAGCGCCTCACCGCCGGTGATCCCGCCGGGGCGCTCCGGCAGATCGCCGTGCACGAGCAGCGGTTCCCCGGGGGCCAGCTGAAGAACGTGCGGGAGCGGCTTCGCACGGTCGCCCTGGCGCGCGTCGCCGCCCCGGAGCAGGGCGCGACGGGGAGCGAGCCGTCGCGATGAGCGGGCCCTGCGGCAGACCGAGGTTCGGCGCGCGCCTGGCCCGGTGCGGCATCGGTCCGCGCGGGGGCGCGAGGTGGCCGGCGCGCGCCGCCGTCGCGGCGGCCACGGCGGCCATGGTCCTGCTCCGTGTCGCGGAGGGGCACGCCGCGCCGGATCTGCCGCAGGCTGCGATGCGGCTGGAGGTCGTGCGGGGCCCCGGCGCCGAGGGCTGCGCCGGCGAGGCGCTCCTGCGCGCGGAGGTGGCGCGCGGGCTCGGCGGCGATCCGTTCCAGGACGACGCGCCGCGGGTGCTCACGCTCAGCATCGCGCGGGAGGGGCCGGAGCTCACGGCCTCGATGGCCCTGCGCGAGGGCGAGGGCGCGGGCGATACGGCCTGGGCCGAGGGGTTCAGCACCCGGAGCGGCTGCGCGGAGCTGCTCTCCGGCGTGGCCCTCGCGATCGTGGCGCGTATCCTGACCACGCCGGAGCGGGCTCACCCGCCGGCCGAGGTTTCTCCGCCGTCCGAGCGCCCATGGCCGCCCTCGCCGCCGCCGGAGCCAGCGCGCCGGGCCGAGAGGTTACCGGTGCCGACCCCGCCGAAGGCCGCGCCGACCCCGCCGGAGCCGCTGCGGCTCGAAGCGGGGTTCGGGGCGACCCTCGGCCTGGGGATCACGCCGGGGGCCGCGGCCGGGATGACGCTGGCCGTGGGCGTTCGCCGGTCCGGATGGTCGATCGCGGTGGAGGGGCGCGGGCTCTTCTCCCTGGCGCAGGAGGTGGAAGACATGACCATCAGCACGAGGGCCCTCACAGCGGCTGGTGTGGGCTGCCTACGCGACAGCCATCTGTTCGGCTGCGGGGTCGCGACCGTCGGTTTCGTCCGGTTCGTGCCCCGGCATCCGTGGGACATGACGGTGCGCGACAACCGTCTGTTCAGCGTTGGAGCGCGGCTTGGCAGCGCCTGGGCCCTCTCGGACAGGTGGAGCGCGCACGGATACGCCGAGGCCAGCGCGATCGTGGATGACACGGTGCTCCGGCGCCGGGGCCAGCGGCGCGATACCGCTGGATCCGTCACGTGGTCCTCACCTCCGGTCGGCGCGGCCCTCGGACTCGGTGTCACGGCGACGTACTGAACGACCTCGTGGAGCCCGGCTCTCCTCGCCGACGACGTGAGAAATTTCAAAAGGAAACCATAATGCTCAGTGCAATCGATTCTCTCATGAAAGCTGCCCGTTGTGAGCGCGGGCCATCTCTACGTATCTTGTCCGGCATGCGAACCCTCTTCCTCCTGCTCGTAGGATCCCTCTTCTTGCCTGGCTGTGCCGAAGAAGATCCGACCGTCATCGGTCCCTGTCAGCCTCAGGAGTACGGCAACCCAGGTTGCCCGTGGCCCGAGGAGGGCGGCGGCGGGGCCGGCGGCGAGGGTGGTGGGGGCGGCGGCGGGGCCGGCGGCAGCGGCGGGGCCGGCGGCGGCGACGAGACCGCCTGCGCCGGCGATTGCGTCCCACCGGCGCCGCTCGGCTGGTTTGGCCCGGCGCTCCTCTGGTTCGGCCCGCGGGACCAGGTGCCGGACTGCCCCGCCGCCGCGCCGAACATCGGCTACGAGGGGTTCGCCGACCTGGCGCCCGCGCCGCTCGCCTGCGCGGCCTGCCTGTGCGATCCGCCTGACGCGGCGACGGCCTCGTGCCAGCTGCCGCTGGGCTGGTCGGCGCACACGGCGACGGGAACGACGTGTGCTGGCGACCCCGGCAGCGTCGCGACCACCTTCGCCGGGCCCGACGGCTGGGACGGTGCCTGCACCGCCGCGAACGCGATCCCCGCCGGCCAGGACTGCGGCGGGAAGCCGTGCGTGCAGTCGATCTCGATCGACGCGCCGGTCGCGCTGGTCACCGTCTCCTGCACGCCGAGGGTCGACGAGCCTCCGCCGCCGGCGCTCCTCGATCCCTGGCTGACCCGGGCGCTCGCCTGCGTGCCCGGCGCCTACACCGAGTGCCTGGGCGACCGGAGCACCTGCATGCCGTCGCCGGACCAGCCCGGGGTCCCGCCGCCCGGCGGCTTCCTGACGTGCATCTTTCACGAGGGCGACGTGACGTGCGACGCGCCGTACCTCGACAGGCACGTCTTCTACGGCGGCGCCGAGGACACGCGCGGCTGCTCCGAGTGCGGCTGCGGGGCGCTGGAGGGCGCGTCGTGCACCGTCATGGCGTCGGTCTACAGCGACGGCGCGTGCGCGGACCTGCTCGTGTCCGCCGTCGTGAGCTCGACGACGCCGTTCTGCGGGGTCACGCCGCCCGGCGTCGCCCTCGGCAGCAAGTCGGCGGAGGTCGTGGCCGTGGACCCCGGCGGCTGCGCCCCGAGCGGCGGCGAGCCCACCGGCGAGCTGCTGCCGGCCGAGCCGTCGACCTTCTGCTGCCAGGCCTAGGACACCAATCATGTTGAAACCCGGAGAATTTTCACAGGGAGGCGAGGAGGCGGGGAGGAAGAGAGAGAGAAAAAATCTTCTTCTCGCCGTCTCTCGCTCCCCGCCTCCTCGCCTCCCTGTGAAATTCCCGCTTTTTCTCGGGGTTTCAACCCGTTTGTCGCTCTAGGGCCCGCGAGAAGAACAGACGATCATCGCCTCGCGCTCGGCAGAGCAGCTCACCCGATCCGCGAGCTCTCCGCGCTCCTCGTCGCGGAGGGCCGCGCCCAGGGCGCCTGCGAGCGGCCCCGAGCCGACCACCGGCCCCACCGGCTCACGCACCCAGAACGCCATGATCGACCCCGCGAGCGTGCGGCGTCCCTCGGCCCGAAGCCGCTACATGGCGGTGCAGGCCCGGACGTCCGAGGGGCGGCTGTGCGCCACGGAATGGGTGCGCTGCCAGCGAGCGTTCGCGGCGTGACCGCGCGAACCGATTGGCCCCCCATCGATCCCCTGAAAGCGAAGCGAGATTGTCCGCGACCGGCCGCGCGAGTCATCGCTTGCTCCCGACGTCCTGGACATCGCGCACATGCCTTGGCGAGCTCGACGCGCTCGCTCGCGACGTCTGGCCGCAGCCATACACACGGATTCATCGAAGAACGACAGCCTTTCCTGCATCCTCCTGACTGCTTCTTGAGGCAAACGCAAGACACCATCAGATGCCCCTGGGAGCAAGAGCCTATGACCGCAGCAACTCGTCGTCCAAGAACGACCCGCCTCGGCCTCACCCAGCTCATCTCCGCGACGGTACTATCTCAAGCTGGATGCACGATCCTCGATAGAGAACCAAGACCGACGTGCATGGATCCATCCCCCGAGTGCCAAGCGCTGTGTGCACAAGAGACCGTCCGGCCTCAGCCAATCTACTGCGAGAACGCGCTGCTGCTACAAGACCGATTCCTCCTCATACTAGCCACGAATACATGCTATGAATGGCGCGAGTCATCGCAACCCGTCAGCGGCCCCTCGCTAATCATCGCCCCGCAGGATGTCGGGATAACGCCGACCAAGATGGCCCCTGCTACTACTAGAACACCAATCATGTTGAAACCCGGAGAATTTCACAGGGAGGCGAGGAGGCGGGGAGGAAGAAAAAAAAAGAATCTCTCCTTCTCGCCGTCTCTCGCTCCCCGCCTCCTCGCCTCCCTGTGAAATTCCTGCTTTTTCTCGGGGTTTCAACCCGTTTTGTCGCTCTAGCTCACAGCACCCGGAGACTCATCCACACCTCACCAGCTGCGGCTCCGACGACAATCGCCATCAATCCGCAAGGCTCGTCAGATAAAAATGTCACCGAAACCGACAACATGGATTGGATTGGGGTTCGTCGCCGTCGCCGCCTTGGCAGCGTACAACCTGGGAATCATCTCGGCGACGAGCGACAACCGGCCTCAGACGCGCCAGAACGTCAGAAAGAACAAACCCGATCTTCGGTCAACTCTGAGCGCCACCCAGCAAAGGTTGGCCATCTGCGAAGAGACCCGCCAGCGTCGCGACGACCACCCTCACGAGGGAGCGAGGGAGCCCTACAACAGCAGTGACGGCAACCCCACACCTTCACCTGAGCGAGGGCTCTCGAAGCGATGCATCATCGCGATGCAAGCGCAGGATCTGAATATAACGGGCGCGCAGTGCAGGAACCTTAGAAGACATTTCGATGCATACAAGGCAATCCTGGGGAGCAGCACCGTCAGCTGTGAAACCGTCTTGAGCATTCGAGACCTTGCCCGGAGACAGCGCCAGATTTGCGCTCTCATCACAAGAATCAACGAGGAGCCCGGAACCCAGGACGCGACGAGCAACCTTCTCGCCGCCGGCGCGATAGAAGAGGCTTACACAATCAGCAGCAAGTACGGCGACGTCGACATGAACAAGCTGGTAAATAACCCAGCGTGCATTGCCCGCATGCAGGCCGAATAACTCGAATACACTCCTCCGTTCAGGTCGCCGAAACCATCGCCCCGTCGGCCGAACAGGTTAGGTCCGCCATTCCGCGAGTGCCGTTAAAATTTCAATCCGCGACGTTCGACGCATGGAAAGATCATCGAAACCGACAAGATGGCTTGGGTTTGGGGTCGTCGCGATCGCCGCGTCGGCGGCAGCATACAATCTGGGACGCGCCTCGGCGGGGAGCGACGATCAACATCAATCGCACCAGGACGCCGCCAGGAATAACGACTCCGATGTCCGGTCAGCTCTGAGCGTCACCCGGAGGAGGTTGGTCAGCTGCGAAGAGACCCTCCAGCGCCGCGACCACCAACACCAGAAGAGAGAGGGAAAGCCCCATGCTGGCCAAGGCAGTCCCACACCTCCACCTGAGCCAGCGCTTTCAGAGCAATGCGACATCGCATCGCGAGCGACGGAGCTCAACAGGATGGCCGAGAGCTGCAGGGACTTCAGGTGGCAATTCAGTGCGTACGAGGAAATACTGGGCAACGCCACGATCGACTGCGAATCCGTGTTGAGCATTCGAGAATTGGCGAGAGAGCAATTTTGACCTACTCCGCCGTTCTAAGACGCTTCGAAAGCGCATCGCTGCCAGACGTCACGAGCGACGTCCGCGGAATCAACGCAATGGAAAGCGCCTATATGACCAAAGACGAGTACGGCGACATCGACATCGACGAACTCGTAAAGAACCCCGAGTGTATCGCCCGCATGCAGACCGAATGACTCGAACCCATCTCGAGCCACCGTTCATCTCGTGGGAGCCATCGACCCGCTGGCCGAACGGGCGAGGGCCGCCATTCTTGCGCGCGCTGTCAGGTCTTGCAGCATTCACCCTCGCCGCTCCGGCATCAGCGCAAGAGCCAGGGCCCCCAGAGAAATTCCATTGGGACGGCCTCCGTCTCAACGGTATCGTTCAGACAAAGCTCCCCCATCTCGCAAGGCTCGGAGTCACGTACGGCGGCCGAACGGCTCCGGGGGCTGTCCATTCGGTCATGGTGAGCTTCGGGCAGACCGCGAGTCCCACCCGGGTGCTCAATATCGGGTACTTCATCGGCGTCGGCGTGGGCAAGGAGAACATGTCGACGATCGAGGACGAGAAATTGGGGATCCACGGCACGTTCGAGGCCGGACGGTTCCGGGCGAGCGCGGCCACGAGCCTTCAGTTCTACCAATTGATCGGCGCCGTTCTTCCCGTGTTCACCACGACCTTGAGGCCCCAGGGGACCCTTATCCGGACCACACACGTCGACCTGTTCCTCGGTGCAGACGTCAACTCCTTCAATCTCGACACCCAGATCGGACTCACGCTCGGGCCACGATTCAGGGACATGAGAATCTTCGAACGAAGCATCGACGGGCTCTTGTCGATTACGGAGATGAATGCCTGGATCAGCGTTCCCGGACATGGAATCCTCTGGGCGGCCTACGTCGAACCGCGCCTCGGGATCGTCGTCGATCTGGAGCCCGACGAAGGAGACAAGGAAGAAAGGCGCGACCGGATCCGTGAGTACGGGCAGCTCTGATCGGCCGCGCCAGGGACGCCGCTCGCCTTGTCGCGCTCGCTCAGGCCGGTCGCGGCGCGGGGCTCAGGGCGCCGCTCCCTCTCCCTCCCCATCTCCCCTC
Source organism: Sorangium sp. So ce281 (assembly GCF_051527395.1). Classification (NCBI taxonomy): domain Bacteria; kingdom Pseudomonadati; phylum Myxococcota; order Polyangiales; family Polyangiaceae; genus Sorangium; species Sorangium sp. So ce281. The sequence continues at coordinate 4,619,389 of NZ_CP150322.1, read as the reverse complement.
GCGTCGCTCGCGATCGCCTCGGGCTCCTCCTCCAGCGCCTCCTCGACGGCTTGCCCGGAGGCGGCCCGCGAGAGCAGGCGCGGCGTGACCGACTCGAAATCGTCGCCGTGAAGGTAGTAACCCACCTTCCGGAGCGCCGGGTGCCGCCGCAGGAGCAGCGTCCACAGCCGATCTCTCGCGTCCTCGGCCGCTGTCTTTTCCTTCTTCTTGACCTCCACCCGGGCTCCGGCCGGGGTCAGGTTCTCGAGCAGCCACTCGCTCGTCCGCCGGAGCTTGTCGATCTCCTCCCTCGTGAACGGGTGGAGCCCCTTGAGCGCGGCCGCGTGCTCCGTGAACAGCGCCGCGAGCTCCATCCCGTCCCGCGCCATATCGTATTTCCCCGAGCCGGCCCGGATCTGCGCGACACGCTCCCTGTCGAGGAGGCCACGCCGGGCGAAGAGCTCCGCCTGGGTCAGGAGATCCTCGCGCGGCCCGCCGATCTCCTTCAGCGCCTTGTCGATCTCCTTCGGGCCCGCCGCCCGGGGCAGCGCCTCGCGCGCGGCGAACAGGAGCGCCCGCGCGAGGTCCGGCAGCTCCAGGAGCTCGTCGACCGCGATCCTGGGCAGGTGCTCGCGCACGGCCTTCACCTGCTCCTTCGTGCCGAGCACCGCCGTGACACCGCGCTTCACGTCGACCGCGCTCCCGGAGCCACGTCTGCCTATTCTCCGGCCCCTGGATGCGGCACGGCGCTCTCCGGTGGGCTCAGGGGCAGCTCCACCACGAACGTCGCGCCGGCGCCCGGCTTGCTCTGCACCCGGATGGATCCGCCGTGCGACGCCACGATCGAGCGTGCGATGTAGAGCCCGAGCCCGATGCCGCCGAAGTTGCGCACCGACACAGCGCGCTCGAAGCGCTCGAAGATCCTGCCCTGATCGGCCTCCGCGATCCCGATCCCCTCGTCCCGGATCATGAATTGCGCGCGATCCGCCTGCCGCCGCACGCCGATGAAAATAGGCCCGCCTGCGCCGTACTTCACCGCGTTCGACAGGAGGTTGACGACGACCTGCTCCAGGCGATCCGGATCCCAGTGCCCGACCACGGGCGCTCCCAGATCCAGCTGCGTCGGGCAGCGGGCGTCCGCGAGCTGGGGGCGCATCCGCTCGACGACCTCACGCACCAGCGCCGCCAGATCGACCGGCGCCCGCGTGAGCGTCAGCCGCCCGGCGTTCATCCTCGTGACGTCGAGCAGCTCGTCGACCAGGCGCCCGAGCCGCGACGTCTGGCGGCCGAGGATACGGAACATCGCCTCGATCCGCTCCGGGGGAACGCCCGCGAGCGAGCGGCGGCGCAGCAGGCGCTCGGCCGCCTGCACCTGCATCTGCATCGAGGTCAGCGGGGTCTTGAGCTCGTGAGACGCGACGACGAGGAACTCGTCCCGCCGCTCGATGGCCTCCTGGGCCTCGGTGTAGAGGCGGATATTGTCGAGCACGAGCGCCGCGCGGCGCCCCAGCTCCTCGGCCAGCCGCAGGTCGGCGGGGCCACAGCGGCGCTCGGGCGCCGTCGCCAGCAGGGTCATGACGCCGAAGTACCGGTCGCGCGCGAGCAGCGGAACCCGCAGGAACGCGTGGACGCCGAGCCGCTCCCAGGGCGGCCTGACCCGCGGGTCGAGCGAACGCACCTGCTGCACCAGCGGCTCGGCGCGGCCATCGACCCCCTCGGATCCGGCCGGCGGCGCTCCTGCCAGCGCGCGCAGCGCGTCCTTCAGCGCTTCCAGCTGCTCGCCGGGCACCCCTGCGACGACCGTCGGGCCCGCTGTCCTGTCCGCCGAGAGCACCTCGACGACACACTGATCCGAGAGCTCGGGCACCGGGAGCTGCGCCACGCTCTCGAAGGTCGCGCCGTACCCCAGCGTCATCAGCTTGCGGCTCGCCTCGGCCAGGAAGCGCTCGGCCTGCTCGGCCCGCTTGCGCTCGGTGATGTCGGTGGAGATGCCGCAGAGCACGCCGGGCATCACCCCCTCGCCGAGAGGGAATTTGATCGACAGGAACGTGTGCAGCCCGTCCTCCAGCGGCACCGTCTCCTCCCACTCCATCGGCGCGCCCGTCTCTAGCACCTTCCGCTCGTGCTCGCGGACCATCTCGGCGAAGGGAGCCGGGAAGAGGTCGGCGTCGGTCCTCCCGAGGAGCTGCTCGCTCGGCACGCCCAGGAGGGCGCCGACCTGCCGGTTGGCGAGCAAAAACCGGCCCTCTCGATCCTTGACGTAGACGCTCGCCGCCGAGTTGTCGACGATGGCCTGGAGCATCTTCTGATTGGCCTTGAGCGCCTGTTCCGCCCGCCGCCGCTCGGCGTTCTCCTGCTCCACCTCGGCATAGAGCATCGCGTTCTCCAGCGAGAACGCCGACTGCGAGGCGAGCAGCTCGACGACGCTGAGCCGCCCGGGCGTGAACGCCCCGGTGGCGAGGTTGTTTTCCAGGTAGAGCAGGCCGATGAGCCGAGCCTGGCGCACGATCGGGAGGCACAGCACCGATCTCGCGCGCTTGCGCCGGAAATACTCATCCTCCACGAAGGGGTGCCGGCCGGCGGCGTCGTCGAGCAGCACGCGCTCGTGGCTCCGGCGAACATAGTTGAGGACCGACTGCGGCAACGCGGCCGAAGGCGCCTCGCCCGCGTCCAGCAGCCGCACCGCGCCCCCCGGCGCCTCGATCGCCGCGAGCCAGAGCTGCTCCTCCCGGGCCAGGAGGACACAGCCCTCCTCGGCGCCCGCGTGCTCGACCACGATGCGAAGCAGCACCTCGAGCAGCCGCGAGAGCTTGAGCTCGCCAGAGATGCTCTGCGCGGCCTTCACCACCGACAGGACGTCGAACTGCTCGGCCCGCACGGCGAAGGTGACGGTGGGGGCGATCGGCTTGCGCTCGACGAGGTGAGGGTAGCGCTGATCGAGCTGCTCCACCTTGGCGCGGGCGCCCCAGCGGAAATAGCCGGCGCGGGCGCTTCGCAGGTAGCTGTCGGCGGGCGTCGAGAGGCCGCGCGCGCGGTAGAACTCCGCGGCGAGCTCGCAGGCGATGGCCTCATGCTGGACGAAGCCGCCCTCGCGCGCCGCCGCGATGGCCTGCTCGTAGAGCCGGCTGGCCTCCGGCTCGCGCCCCAGGAGCCGGGCGATCTCGGCGCGGACCAGGGTGTGCTTGTGGAGGAAGTTGTCGGGGCCGCTCCTGGCCCACGCGCCGAGCTGCCGCTCGCACTCGAGGAGCTCCTCGGGGAGCACCCACGGCGCGGATGGCTGCGCCTCGCCCGCGCCCTGCGGCGGGTCGAAGAGGGCCGCGAGCGCGAGCGCGCGATAATAGAAGCTCTCGGCGATGAGCGCGTGCGGACCGACCCTGGCGGGGTGCTCGGCGATCGCGCGGGTCGCCGCCGCGAGCGCCTCTCGGGGAGCGCCGAGCACGAAGAGCGCCTGCGCCTTCAAGCTGTAATAGAAGTCGCGCGCGGCCTCCAGGTGCCCCCCCTGCTCCAGCCGCGCCTCGAAGGCCGGCGGATCCAGCTCGGACCCGTCCGGCATCGAGAAGCGGACCGGCCTCCCGCGCAGCGCCTGGATCATGGCGTGGCCGCCGAGGAGGGCGTTGTGCGCGAACGTGTGGCCGACCCTGCGCACGAAACCGAGGCGCTCTTCGACCTCGTGAAGCACGTCCTCCAGCGGCTCGCCGGCGAGCAGCGGGAACAGCGCGGCCCAGATGCAGTTGAGGCACGCGTTGTTCACATCACCGGACTCGACCGCGGCGGTGAAGCCGTCGCGCGTGGTTGGATACGTCTCTCGGTAGTGGCGTGTCCAGAAGACGACATAGTGTCCGAAGAGGATGACCACCACCGATTTCGTGGTGAGCAGGCCGCTCCTCTGCGCCAGGTCGTAGCCGAGCCTGCCGAACGAATAAGCCTCCTGATATCGCCCGAACCTCGAGCTCATCACCATCGCGAAGGCGGCGTACGCGACGGCGGAGTGCTCGGCGTTGCCGTGGCGCAGGCTGAGCTTGACCATGCGCATGACGGCGAGGTGGTACAGGTTCGGGTCCACGAAGAACGCAGGGAGGGACACGCTCTGCAGCACGCCCATCGTGATCTCGATCCCTGGGTGCGTCATGGGCGGCAGGTGGATCAGGTCCTCGATGGCCCGATTGCCCAGGGCCTTCCAGACGCTCTCGGTCTCCTCCTCGACCTGCGCGTCGGTGGGGTGGAGCGGCAGATCGACGTCGCACGCGCGGAGGCCCGAGAGCGCGATCTCCACCGCGCGGGCGTATTGCCCGCGGGTGGCGTTCAGCGCGACGGCGAGCTCGACGACGGCGGCCGTCTCGTGCCGTGTCCTCGCGCGATCCATGAGCTCTTCCACGCGCCCCTCGGCTTCCTCGAAGCTGCCGGTGATGTACGCGATGTGCGCGCGCTCGAAGGTCAGGCCGTAGGTCAGCTCGTGGCGCGTCTCCCACGAGGCCGGCGCGAGCAGCGAGAGGCCAGCCGCGAAGAGCGCGGCGGCGGACTGGAAGGCCGCGGCCGCCTTGGCCTTCCTGCCGGCGCGGAGGTTCAGCGCGGCGACCTCGTCCCGCTCCGCCTGGGAACGCAGGAGCGCGGCGCCGCGGTTGAGGTGGGCGACGACGTCGAAGAGCGCGTCGTCGCGCTCCTCCGCGCGTCGTGCCCCGAGGAGCAGCCGCCCGATACAGAGGTGCATCTCGGCGAGCTGTCCCGCCGGGATGAGCGAGGTTGCGGCTTGCTGCACCCGGTCGTGGAGGAATCGATAGGCGCCGTCCCGGCGGAGCAGCAGCCCCTCCTGCACGGCCTCCTCGAGCGCGTCGTGGAGCTCCGCCGCCGGACGGCCCGCGACCACCGCGAGCGTGTCGAGCTCCAGGCTGCTGCCGAGGCACGCGGCGAGCGTGAGCGCGTCCCGCGTCGGGCCCGAGAGCCGCTTCAGCTTGCCCGCCATCAGCTCGACGACGTTGTCGGTGAACTCCTTGTCCCGGATCGCGGCGATGTCCCAGCGCCACCTGCCCTCCTCCGCGTCGAAGGTGATGAGCCCCTCCTGGTGCAGCGCGATGAGGAACTGGCGCACGAAGAACGGGTTGCCGCCGGTCTTCTCATAGACGAGCTCCGAGAGCGGCTCGGCCTGCTCTGCCGGCGCGTGCGGCGCGTGGACCGTCTCGGCGACGAGCGCCCCGACATGGGCGGCCGAGAGCGGATCGAGGACGAGCTCGACGACGGCGGCGCCGCGCTTCCGCGCCTCGGCCAGCGTGAGCCGCAGCGGGTGCGCGGGGCCGACCTCGTTGTCGCGGTACGCGCCGATCAGCAGGAGGTGCTCGGACCCGGCGTAGGTGGCGAGCTGCTCGAGCAACTGGAGGCTTCCGGCGTCGGCCCACTGCAGGTCGTCGAGGAAGAGCGCGACGGGGTGGTCCTTCCGGGCGCATGCCGAGACGAAGCGCTGGAGCGTCGCGTGAAGCCGGCTCTGGGCCTCGGCGGGCGGCAGCTCGGGCACGGGCGGCTGCGGGCCGAGGAGCAGCGTGAGCTCGGGGAGCACGTCGGCGAGCAACCTGCCGCTCTCGCCGAGGGCCTCCCGGAAACGCCGTCTCCAGCCCTCGACCTGCTCCTCGCTCGCGCAGAGGATCTCCTGAAAGAGCGCCCGGAACGCCTGATGAAAGGCGCTGTAGGGGACGTCCCTCGCGGCTTGCTCGAACTTGCCGGACAGGAAGAAGCCGCGCTCCCTCACCACCGGCCGGTGCAGCTCGGCGACGAGCGACGATTTGCCGATGCCCGAGTAGCCCGACACGAGCACGAGCTCTGGCCGGCCGCTCGCGACCACGCGTTCGAACACGGCGAGCAGCGCCGTGACCTCGCGCTCGCGCCCGTACAGCCGCTGCGGGACCTGGAACCGGTCGGAGAGATCGCGCCCCCCGAGCGCGAAGGGCGGAATGGAGCCGCTCGCCCGCCATCGGGCGAAGCACTCGTCGAGGTCGTGCCGCAGGCCCGCCGCGCTCTGATAACGCTCCTCGGCGGCCTTGGAGAGCAGCTTGAGCACCACCGCGGAGAGCTGCGGGGGAATCGAGGGGACGAGCGCGTGCGGCGGCCGCGGCGCCTGGGCGATGTGGCAATAGACCCACGCGACGGGATCGCTGGCCTGGAACGGCAGCGTGCCCGTCAGCATCTCGTAGAAGACGACGCCCAGGGAGTAGAGATCGGTCCGCTGGTCGATCCAGCGGTTCATCCGGCCTGTCTGTTCCGGGGCCATGTAGGCCAGGGTCCCCTCGATGAGCCCGACGTGCTCGAGGTGCTGGAGCTCGCGGGGTATCCGGGACGCAATCCCCAGGTCGGTGATCTTCACCTCGCCGGTGGCGGGGTTGAGGAGCACGTTCTGCGGCTTGATGTCCTTGTGGACGACGTTGTGCCGGTGCAGCCCGGCGAGCGCCTCGGCCAGGCGGATGGCGAGGGGGAAGAAGCGCTCGAGCGGCGTCGGCCCGTCGCCATCGAGCAGCCGATCGAGCGACACGCCGCCGAAATCCTCCAGGACGAGCGCCGGCTGTTCGCCGAGCATCGCGAGCCCATGGGGCATGACGATGGCCGTTGTGTCGAGCGCCCGAGCGATCTCGTATTCGTGGCGAAGCCGCTCGGCGGCGCGAGGGCTCGCGTGATCGCGCCGGAGGACCTTGAGCACCACGGGACGGCCGTCGTCCTCGCGCACACCCCGGTAGAGAAGGGTGTCTGAGCCCTCGTAGAGGGTCTCGATGATGGCGTAACGGGACGAAGACCCGTGATCGGACGAGACGGGATTGGTGCCCACGTGAGCCCTGATGCGGGGGATGCGCGACACATGCTGCCATGGTCGGCGGGCGTCGCCAGCGCTTTGAGCGGGCGGCGCCCCGGCCCTCTTCCGTCCTCCGCGAACCTTGCTAAGCGCGCGCCGCCGGCCGGAAACGGGCGAGCAAGGAAAGGGGCACCTCGGGCAGCGGCGGAGGCACGGGCTCGCCGAGCGCCAGGAGATTCAGCGTCTCCTCGGTGAAGTGCCCCGTGAACTGGCGCCGCCGCGCGGCCAGCCACGCTGCGACGGACGCGGCGCTCTCCTCGCGCGCCGCCTGGATGTCGGCGATCTCGTCGGCGTCGATCGGCGCCGTGGCGATGAAGTCCTGGACCGTCTTGAGGACCTCGTGGAACCGCGCGAGCTCGGTCTGGATGCCCTCGTCGACGAGCGCGGCCCACGTGGCCCGATACGAGGGGTCCGGGACCGCGCCGAGGTGCTCGATGCACCGGACGCACGCCTTGGCGCGCCACGTCCGGCTCGGGCGCTCGATGGGCGCGCCGAGGTAGTCCTCGAGCTCCTCGCGGTCGTCGGCGTCGGCCACCCTCGCGGCGGCCCAAAGCGCCCGCGGTTGCCACCGGCTCGCGAACCGGTCGAGCTCGGACACGAGCTCGGGCAGGTCGGGGTCGCGCGGGGGGCGCAGGGCGCGCCATCGACGCCACTCGCCGAACGAGCGCTCTCCCCTCACGACGCTCGCGCAGTAGACGCCTTCGGCGTGAATCTCCGGCGTGTACTCCGCGAGGAGCGCGCGCGTCTGGATCTCCGGAAGACGCACGACATAAAGGAACGCGCAGAGGCGCGTGAGCTGCTCGCGCGCCGACACGCTGAGCGCGGGCAATTCGAGATCGCAAAGCGGGGTGTTCGGCGCGGGCAAAGAGGGCATGATCCTGGGAAGATACATTGGACTCTCCCGGTCGCAACAGCGCGTCCGTGCTCGCCTCGCGCGTGGTTACGTTGGTTCCGCTCGTTCCGCTCATCAGCGGCGCAGCAGCGCCTCGCTCCCCGCCAGCGCGCCGCCCAGGGTCCCCCATCGCCCCGCGAGCTGCCGGCCCGCGATCGCATAGCTGACCACGCCGACCTGCTGGCTCGGCGACCAGCCCACGACGAGCTGATCGCCCGAGCGGATGCCCACCCCCTTCAGCGCGCCGGTGCTCAGCGCCCACGTGACGGCGTACGTCTCGCCCGTGGGCACGATGACGACCGTGCCCTTGCGAGCGCCGTCGACGATCCGGTAGCTGCCGACCAGCCCTTCAGGGCCCTCCAGCTCCTCGGAGATCACCTGGCCGGGCCGGTCCGTGGCGATCCACTGCCCGCGGAGGCGCCCGCCGTCGATGCGGTAGGCGGCCGCGCCGTAGGGGCCGCCGCTCGCCCATCCCACGGCGAGCGTCTGCCCCTGCACGAACGCGATCCCCTCGTAGCCCTCGCCCTTCGTGATGATCCAGGCGATGCGGTACGTATCGCCGCTCCGGGAGAGGAGGACGTTGCCCGAGTAGCTGCCCTGCCCGCCCGGGTTGCGCGACGATACGATGTCGTACGTGCCGGCGAGATCGGCCTCGCTGCTCGCCGCGGCGCTCGATGGCCTGGCCGGCGGCGTCGGCGCCCCGCCCGCGGGCGCATCGCCCCCGCCGTAGAGCGGCGCCGGCGGCGCGCCGTCGGCGGCGCGGTCCGCCGCGCGGAGCCGCTGGAAGGCCACGAAGCCGCCGACGATGAGCGCGGCGACGGCGATCAGCCCGCCGCCTGCGATCGCGAGCAGCAGGCCCCAGGGCGCCCTGCGCGGGGGCAGCGCCGGCACCGGGACGAGCGTGCCGCCGGCCATGCCGCCGACGTCGGTGCGGTAGACCCCCGGCTGGGTCGGCGCGGTGATCGGCCCGGAATGGCCGGAGTAAACCGGCGGTGTGGGCATGGAGGGCACGGCCGGCAGCGGCGCGGACCTGTGGGCGGCCGCGGCGAGCACGGGGTCGAGCGCCGCCATGGCCTGCGCCGCGTCGGCGAAGCGAGCGCGGACGTCGCGGGCCAGGCACCGGGCGAACCAGGCGTCGAAGCCGGGGGGGATCAGGTGCGCGCAGCCGAGCTGCGCGGCGCGGGCGGACGGCGGGTCCAGCGGGCCGAAGAGCACCTCGCGCATGAGCGACATGACCGAGGCGCTCTGCCCGCGGCTCGGCTCGACCCAGTAGACGCGCGCGGTGAGCAGGTAGAACGCGAGCAGCCCGAGCGCCCAGACATCCGACGCCGGGACGACCTGCGCGGCGAGCTCGGTCTGCTCGGGCGCCATCCAGAGCGGCGTCCCGACCGAGGCGGTGATCGACGTCGTCGCCCGCGCCTCGGCCACGATCTTCGCGACGCCGAAGTCGAGCACCTTCACCTTGAAGCGGACGTTCTGCTGCCGCGGCCGCGCGATGAAGATGTTCTCGGGCTTGAGATCGCGGTGGACGACGCCCGCGCGGTGCGCCGCGCCGAGCGCGTGGCACAGCTGCCCCATCAGCTCGCGCACCTCGTCGGGCGGCAGCGCGCCGCGCTGCGCCATCACGGCCGAAAGGTCGGCCCCGTCGAGCAGCTCCATCGCCAGCCAGGGCGTCTGCGTCGCGGGATCGACCCCCGCGGCGACGACCTCGACGACGTGATCGCTCTCGATCCGCGCCCCTACCCTCGCCTCCTGCTCGAAGCGCTCGCGGAAGCGCGGGTCCTGCGCGAGCTGCGCGTGCATCAGCTTCACCGCGCGCGGCTTGCCCGTCGAGAGCTGCTCGGCGACGAACACGGCGCCCATGCCCCCCTGGCTCAGGGGGCGGACGACGCGGAAATCGCCCCCGAGGACGGTGCCGGGGGCGAGCGGTGCGGCTGTCGTGGGGTCGACCATGGCGAACGGGAACCCTCCAGGCGACGTCGGGAGATGCGCGACGCGCTCCGGTAGCGTATCCAAAGACGCGCGATCCAGGGGCTCCGCAGAGCGCCTCGATCGGACCTGAACCGAGGCCGCCGGAGGAGCCAAGGGGGCGGGAGCCGGGCGCCCCGTTCACGAGAGCGCGACGCGGATCAGTTCTCGAATCGAACCTTGTCCATGTAGTAGGGACCGGAGCTTGGGGTCACGTCGAATCTGAACTTCACATCTGCCGCTCGCGGCAGTGAGCCCGACAACTACAGGCCACCGTTGCCATCGAGGCTCGCTCCGCAAGGAAACCGCAGTTGCGCCTCCGTCGCGAGCCCACCGTCTCCCGAGTGGCCGTTCTGCCTGCACGTTCCCGTGACGGTGGTCATGATCCCTTCCGGATCCACCTTCCGCACGCACCCCCCGCCCGCCTGGGCTGAAGGCAGGATCGTGCGTTGCTCGACGACGAGCGGTGACGGCCGGACACCGACGCCAGGGGCGGACGCGTCGATCGCGCTCCATGGACCACGGCGATCCGTGATATCCGATGTCGATGCGTCACCTCCTCCTTCCCTTGGCGCTGCTCTCCACCGGGGCGCTGGCCCTCCGCACGCTGAGGCAGAGGCTCTTGGCACAGCCCGATCGCTACCCGGAGCAGCGGCTCCGGGAGGAGCCAAAAGGCACCGAAGTGCAGATCGAGCGCCCCGACGGCACGCGCCTGCGCGCGATCTCCGCCGGTCAGGGACCGACCGTCGTGCTCGCGCACGGCTTCGGCGCGTCCGTGCTGGAGTGGAACATCGTATGGGATGGGCTCCTCGCGGCGGGCTACCGCGTGGTGTGCTTCGATCAGCGGGGCCACGAGAAATCGACGATCGGATCCGACGGTGTCAGCACGAGCTCGATGGCCGGGGATTACCTCGCGGTGCTCGAGCGCTTCGGAGTCGAAGATGGCTTCCTCATCGGTCATTCGATGGGTGGGTTTCTGGCGATCGCCGCGGTGCTGGAGCAGCCCGGCGTGGCCGCGCGGCTCCGCGGTCTCGTGCTGTTCGCCACCTTTGCCGGGCGCATCCTCCAAGGCGCCCCTCAGAACTGGCTTCAGATTCCGTTGCTCGAGCACCAGGTCCTCCAGAAGCTCATCGCCAGTGAGACTGCGGGGCTGCTGTTCGGCGCCTCGCTCGCCGGGGCTCGCCCCTCGCCTGCGGAGAGCCGCGTGTTCATGGACCTCTTTCGCCGGCAAGATCACCGGCAGCTCGTCCCTGTTCTACGCGCGCTCGGACAGGAGGATCGCTACGCGCGCCTGGGCGAGATCGACGTGCCCACCGTGGTCATCTGCGGCCGGCAGGACCGCACCACGCCGCCGTGGCACTCCACGCGCCTGGCCGCCGGCATTCCGGGCGCGCGCCTCGTCTGGGTGGACGGCGCGGGGCACCTGCTCAACTGGGAAGCGCCGGAGTCCTTGATCGAGGCCGTCGCCGAGCTGGCCTCGCGGCCGAAGCGGATCCCCTCCTAGAACAACGATCACGTTGATCAAGCGAAAAATGAACCGCCAAGACGCCAAAAAACAGAAAAATCTTGGCGTCTTTTGGCGTCTTGGCGGTTCGAAATTCTGTCCTTTTCAGGCAGTTTCAACCCGTTCGTCGCTCTAGGCGCCTCGGGAGGAGGCGATCAGGGCGTCAAGGGATCGATTGCCACCATGGCGAGCGTGGGGGTCGACCGTGGTCCGACGTTGCCACGTTCCATCATGACGAGGAGACGCCGCCGCCTGCTTCACCCGCCCGGCAAGCGCCGCCGCCGGGGTCGGGCCCCCGGCGGGGCGGGCGGCGCTCAGCCCCCGCCGCCCTCGATCCGCACCAGGATCTGGTCCGTCGCGCTCAGGCGGACGGGATAGGTCTTGAGCCCCTCCCCGCCGCTCAGGGCCTCTCCCGTCTCCAGGTTGAACTTCTGGGCGTGCAGCGGGCAGATGAGCGTGCAGCCGCCGAGCAGCCCGTCGACCAGCGGGCCGCCGCGGTGCGGGCAGCTCGCCTGCGTGGCGAACACGCGGCCATCCCGCGCGACGAACACCGCGATGCGCTCCGATCCGACCTCGAACGCGCGCCCCTCGCCCGGCGGGATCGCCGAGAGGGGGCCCAGGGTGATCTCCATCTCGCGCCCCCTCATTGCACGATCGGCAGGACCGATCGGAACTGGTTCGGCGTCGCCGGGGCGTACGCCTCTCTCCACGGATCGCGGTACGCCTCGACCGTCTTCCGCATCTCCTCGTCGAGGCGCGCCGCGATGCCCTCGCTGTCGTCCACGACCACCGCCCGGATCCTCTGGATGCCAATGCGCTCCACGAATCCGTACGTCCGCTCCAGGTACCTGGCGTTCTCGCGGTAATACTGGATGAAGCGGCCCATGAGCCGGAGCACGTCCTCGTGCGCGTCGACCACGCAGAGCACGTCGCCCTTGCGCACGTGGGCGCCGGCCGCGCCGCCCACGTAGATCTCCCACCTGCCGCCCTCCACCGCGACGGCCCCGACGTCCTTCACCATCGCCTCCGAGCAGTTGCGCGGGCAGCCCGCCGTCGCGAGCTTCAGCTTGGCCGGCGTGTCCATGCCGTGGAAGCGCTCTTCAATCTTCACCGCGAGCGCAATGCTGTCGCCGAGCCCATACCGGCAGAAGTCGCTCCCCACACAGCTCTTGCACGTGCGGTACGATTTGCCGTAAGCGAACCCAGAAGGCATGTCGAGGTCGCGCCACACGGCCGGCAGGTCCTCCTTCTTCACGCCGAGCAGGTCGATGCGCTGGCCGCCGGTGAGCTTCACGAGCGGCACGCGGTACTTGTCGACGACGTCCGCGATCCGCCGCAGCTGCGCGGCCGACGTGACGCCCCCCGCGATCTGCGGGATCACGCTGAAGGTGCCGTCCTTCTGGATGTTGGCGTGAACGCGGTCGTTGATGAAGCGGGCGTCACGCTCGTCGTCGTAGTCGTGGTGCCATACCGTGCGGAGCAGCGACGCGAGCCCCGGCTTGCTCCCCGGGTCCTCGTTCCCGCCGGCGAGCTCGCGGAACACGGCGGACACCGACCGCAGCCCGCGCTCGCGGATCGCCTGGACCAGCTCGGGCTTGCTCAGCGGGACGCCAGGCACGTAGTAGCTGGCCGCGGGGTCCTGCTCCGCCGCGCCCCCGCACGCCCACGCCACGACCTCCGAGACGAGCTGCTTGCAGGCGCCGCAGCCCATGCCCGCGCGCGTCGCGTCCATGACGGTCCGGAGGGTCCGCTTGCCGGCGCGCACACACGCGACGAGGCCCTCCTTGGTGACGCCGTTGCAGTTGCAAACCTGCATCCCTTGCGGCATCTCCTCGATCGTCGTTTGCGGCGAGGGCGCGCCGAGCTCGAACAGCAGCGACAGCCGCTCTTCCGGGAGCGGCGTGCTCTTGTCGAACGCCTGCATCAGGTACGCTGCCTTGCTGACGTCGCCAAGGAGGATGCCGCCGAGCAGCCTGCCGTCGCGGATGATGAGCTTCTTGTACGTGCCCTTCTTCGGCTCGAGGAACTGCACGATCTCGTCGCGGTCGTCGGCGGGCTCGGTGATGCCCATCGAGGCGAGCTGGATGCCCATGACCTTGAGCTTCGTGGAGACCTTCGAGCCGGCGTAGGAGGCCTTCTCGTTGCGCTTCGTGATGTGGTCGGCCAGCACCTTGCCCTGCTCCCAGAGCGGCGCCACGAGCCCGTAGACCTGCCCCCGGTGCTGCGCGCACTCGCCGACGGCGTAGATCCTCGGGTCGTCGGGCGAGCGCATGTGGTTGTCCACCACGATCCCGCGCTCGACGGTCAGGCCGGCGCGCAGGGCGATCTCCACGTTCGGCCGGATGCCCGCGGAGATCACCACGAGATCGCAGGCGAGCGCCTCGCCGTCGGCGAAGCGGAGCCCCGTCACGCGGTCCTCTCCGAGCACCTCCTTCGTGCTCTTGTTGAGGTGCACCGCCACGCCGAGCTGCTCGAGCGTCGTCCTCAGGATGCCGCCCGCCGTGGCGTCGAGCTGCTGCCCCATCAGGTGACCGCTGATGTGGACCACGTGGACGTCGAGGCCGAAGTTCTGCAGCCCGCGCGCGGCCTCGAGCCCGAGGAGCCCGCCGCCGATGACCGCGGCGCTCCGCTTGCCCCGCGCGTACTGGGCGATCTTGTGGCAGTCGTCCAGGCTGCGGAACACGAACACACCGGGCTTCTCCCTGCCGCCCTCCAGCCGCACCCCCTGGATCGGCGGGATGTACGGCGAGCTGCCCGTCGCGATGATGAGGTTGTCGTACGGCGCCACGACCCCGTGATCGCCGGTCACCTGGCGCGAGTGCCGGTGGATCGCCCGCGCGCGCACGCCCGCGTGGAGCTGGATGCCGTTCTCCCGGTACCAGGCCAGGGGGTTCAGGAAGATCTCGCTCGGGTCCTGGGAGCCGTTCAGCACCTCCGAGAGCAGGATGCGGTTGTAATTGCCATACGGCTCGTCGCCGAAGATGGTGATCTCGAACTGATCGGCCCCGCCCCGCGCGAGGATCTCCTCGACGGTGCGGACGCCGGCCATCCCGTTGCCGATCAACACGAGCTTTCGCTTCTTCTGCATGGCTCAGATCTCCGCCAGGCCGATGTCGATCGTCGCGAGCCCGCGCGCGCCTTCGGGCGCGCCCACGCACAGCTCGATCACGCTCTCCGGGTGGATGTCCTCGATGATCACGAGGGGCACGTGGATCGCCGCCTTGGCGCCGATCGGGAAATAGCGCATCGGGTGGCCGTCGCGCTTGAGGAGCAGGTAGATGAGCTCGGACGTGGAGTTGCCCGCGCGCAGGTAGATGAGCTGAGCGCGCTTGTCCCGCGGGACGGTGTACCCGACCGCCGGACGAAGGGGCACCGGCTGCTCCAGGCCCTGCCCCTCGAACGAGTAGACACCCTGTATGAACCTCGGTGTTTCCAATGTGGCCTCCCGGGCGGATCATCGGACCCTCGGACGGGCGAGCGCGCCGTACGCCGCCCGGCGCGCGCCGCGCTGGCGCCGCATGAAGGTCATACAGCGAGGACAGTTTCGAGGGTTCGTTGCCCGGCGGCGCGATCCCGTGTAGGTCGGGTTTCCAAGGTGTTTCGATCGTCACTGTCCTCTTCGCCCCGCCCGGCCGCCGCCGCGGAGCTCGTCGTCGTCGGGGCCGGCTCGGCGGGCGCCGTGATCGCGGCGCGCGTCACGGAGCGCGCGGATCGCGAGGTCCTGCTGCTCGAGGCGGGCCCGGACTACCCGGACCCGGAAGGCCTGCCCGCGGATCTGCGGGACGGCACCCGCAACTCGTGGCTCGCGCACGACTGGGGCTATCGCCACCGGCCGACGCCCGGGCAGATCATGTTCCTCTTCCCGCGCGGCAAGGTGGTCGGCGGCTCGTCGGCCGTGAACACGTGCATCGCGGTCCGCGGCCAGCCGTACGACTACGACGAGTGGGCGGCGCTCGGCCTGCCCGAGTGGGGCTTCGACGCCTGCCTGCCCTATTTCAAGCGCCTCGAGGACGATCTCGACTTCGGCGAGCCCTGGCACGGCAAGGGCGGCCCGGTGCCGATCCGCCGCGCCCGGCGCGAGGAGCTCGTGCCGTGGCAGGCGGCGTTCGTCGACGGGTGCAGGGCGCTCGGTTACCCCGAGTGCGCGGACACCAACGATCCGCGCGCGCCCGGCGGCGTCGGGGCGCACGCGATGAACAAGATCGACGGACAGCGGATGAGCGCGGCGCGCTGCTACCTGACCGCCGAGGTGCGCCGGCGCGAGAACCTGCGGCTCCGGCCGCGCACGACGGTGCGGCGGGTGCTCGTGCGGAACCGCCGGGTCGAGGGGGTCGAGATCGAGACCGACGGGCGCGTCGAGGTCGTCGCGACGCGGAAGGTGGTGCTGAGCGCCGGCGCGATCGCGACGCCCGGGATCCTCCTGCGCAGCGGGATCGGGCCGCGGGCCGAGCTCGCGCGCCTCGGGGTCGCGCTCGTGTCCGACGTGCCCGCCGTGGGGGCGCGGCTGCTCGATCATCCGGGCGCCGCCATCGGCCTGTGGCCGCGCCGCCGCGGCCTGATCGACGTCCTGCGCCAGCCGCTCGTCCAGACGATGCTCCGCTATACCTCGCGCGGGAGCCCGTACCCGAACGACGTGATGCTCCAGCCGGGCTCGTTCTTCCCGCTGCACCCGCGCCTCACGGTGCCGGCGTTCGCGATCGCGTGCTGCATCGGCAAGCCGCGCGGCGTCGGCCGCATCGAGCACGTGAGCGCCGACCCGCACGCGCGGCCCCGCATCGCCTCGAACATGCTCGTCGACCGGGACGATCGGTCGCGCGCCGTCGACGCGCTCACGCTCGCGTACGAGATCGCCCGCACCGCGCCGATGCGCGAGCTCGGCTGGTTCGTCTGGCCCACGGAGCGCACGCTGAGGCGGCGGGAGGCGCTGGAGCGGTGGATCACCCGGAGCTGCGGCTCGGGCTACCACCCGTGCGGGACGGCCCCGATGGGGCCCGAGGGGGACCTCGCGGCGGCGGTCGACGGGCGCGGGCGGGTCCGCGGCGTCGAGGGCCTGGTCGTCGCGGACGCGAGCATCATGCCGACCATCCCGAGCGTGAACACGAACCTGACAGCGCTGATGATCGGCGAGCGGTTCGGCGAGTGGCTCCGCGACGGCGCTGTGTAGCCGCCGCGCTCAAGGCGCCGTCGCGCAGCCGCGACCGCGGAAGACGACCAGACCATCGAGCTGGACGCCCACGACGTCAGGGCACCCGTTGCAGTCAAAATCGGTGATGCCGACGCCGAAGCCGTCGATGTTTTCGAAGGTGCCGGGGAATGGAGCCGCCTCGGCTTCGAACGTGCCCTCCGGCGTCTGGAGGAACGACCACATCTCGGCGGTGTTCCGGCTGACCGCGACGAGATCGCTCCGCCCATCGAGGTTCAGATCGGCGATCTGCAGGCCTCCTGAGACGAAATATTGGTGGTCATCGAGGGTGAGCAGCGGCTGCGGCGCAGTCAGGTGGCCGAGGTCGTCTTGCAGCAGGATCCAGACCCGCATCGGCCCGTCGGTGTACTCGTGCGTGACGGCGGCGACGTCCTGGCGTCCGTCGTTGTTCACGTCGCCCACCGCGACCGAGACGAACGAGACGCCTGAGCTCGGCGGCGTGGTCTCGAAGAAGACCTGCTGTCCGGTCGTGTCGAACCCGCTCTCGATGTCGTGCGGAAAGACGGCGATGCCCGCGCCCACGCCGGTCATCGCGATCACCGCGTCGGGGTGGCCGTCCCCGGTCACATCGCCGGTGACGATGCCGGACATGAACACGCCGGCAGGCAGCTCGTGGGCCAGCGCGAAGCCGCCGCCGCCGTCGCCCCGGTAGACGAGGATCTTGCTGTGATAGCCGAGCCCGACGATGTCGAGGATGCCATCCCCGTCATGGTCCACGGCGCTCGGGGAGAACGTGGTTGGCCCGGCGATCGTCCTCGGGGGCTCGAAGGCGCCGCCGCCCTGGTTGCGGAGGAAGGCGAGCCCTTCCTGCTGCGCGACGACGACGTCGAGCGCGCCGTCGCGGTCCGCGTCGAGCAGCAACGTGTCCTCGACCGAGTTGGCCGGCGTGGAAGGGGTGTAGATGACTGCGCCGTTCAGCTCCTGTACGCGCGGATGCGTCTGCACGTACATCGCTTCGCGATCCGTGCTCACGAAGTCGAAGCGCCTGTCCCCGTCGATGTCGCCCAGCGACAGCTGACCCATGACCACGCCCGAGGACTCCGCAGGATAGAGGAGGCCGGGCTTCAGGTAGTAGCCGCTGCCGTCGCTCGGCTCCTCGCCGGGGAACGGGCCCGCGCATCGATCGCCCGCGCCGCCGCCGGTCGGCCTCGGCACATCCGCGCCGCCGGTCGGCACATCCGCGCCGCCGCCGTTCGGCACATCGACGACGCGCTCGCCCGTCCCCGGCCGGGCAACGGGCCTGTCCGGCGAGGCGACGTCAGCCGCCTCTTCGTCGTGCGGCGGATCGACCGAGTCGTCGTGGGGAGATGGCTCGGGAAGGACAACCGAGCTCTCGCACCCCGAGCTGAATCCGATGAGCAAACAACAAGCTACCACCATGCGTCCGATGCTGTGTCGCGCACACCTCATAGATTACCTCCGCAAGACAAGTGAAACCCACGAACCTGAACGTCTCCAGGACACGCCCGTCCCCGCGCCCTCGGCGGCTCGGCGACTACGATGCAATGAACGGGCTGCGCATTCATCGGAGCAGGAAAATCGCAGCGCGTCATCAGGGGCGCGGCGGCACGTTCTTGCCCGCGCCGGTTCGCCCGTGAGCCGGCGCGGCGAGCCGGAGGCGCGCGGCGGCTCGATCGGGTCGGACAGGTCGGAACGTCATCGTCGGCTTCCCACGTGTGGATTGCGGGCTGACAAATCCATCATTTGTCGGCATTTCAGCAGAAAATTGAACGGGGAGACCGGGAGATTTTGGGGATTGTACTCCCCGTCGCCTCGCCTCTCCGTTCAATTCCCCCGAAAAATTCGAGAGCGCCGCGGATCCCCGGCCTGGCCGTGTCAGACGCTCCTCGTCTGCGGCGTCTTCCCGGGACGCGGGACTCGGTACCTCCTCTCCATGAAGGGGCATCGCCGCGGCGCCGAGGACTCCGAGGGGATCGCAGAAAATCGCTGTGCTCTCCTTGCCCTCTGTGCTCACTGCACCTCCCTGCCCCGGATCCCGGGCACTCGATCGACGGGGCGAAAGGCACCTCCTGGAGGAGGCCCGAGGCTTGCTCTCTCCACCGCAGGTGCGTCGATAGCACCGGGAGGGGCGCATGTGGACTTCGAAGACGGGGAGAACCAGCGGTAGGTCAACAAGCGGGAAAGGCGTCGTCCAGGGGCTCGCCGGGCTTCTCGGGATCGGCCTCTGTCTCGGCATCTCCAGCGCTTCCGCCGGCGACGCGACCCAGGCCATCTCGCCTCAGGCCCGGGCGCAGGGTCGTGCCGCGCCGCCGCGGCAGACCACGACCTTCACGCAGCGCGCCCCGCAGCGGGTCGCGACCGCCACCTACGTCGCGAACCCGCGGAGGGCGCGCTGGATCATCGGGGGCGCGTCGACCCTGGGCGGCTTCTGGGTCGCGTCGGCCGTCCGCGGCGCCGCGCTCTCCCTCGGGCAGCCGGAGGTGCGGATCCGGCTGGTGCCGCAGTGCTCCCAGGGCGCCTGCTTCGTCGTCCGGCGCTACGAACGCACCTCGGCGAACCCCGCCTCGCTGCTGATCCCCCTCGCGGGTCCGTGGATCCACCTCGGCACGGGGCGGCCGACGGCGGCCAGCGCGGTCGGGCTCTCCCTCCTCGGCGCCGGGCAAGCCGTCGGCCTGGGGATGCTGCTCGGCGGCATCGCCATGCCTTCGCAGGTGCGCGTGCCGCTGCAGCGCGGCCAGGTCCTCCAGGTGGGCGCAGCCCCGCTCGTCACCCCCGGCGGGCTCGGGCTCTCGATCAGCGGATCGATGTAGGCGCGCCCGTCACCGCGCGAGGCGCGAGGTTGAGGATCGCCCGCACCCGCAGCCGCTCCTCGGGCGTGAACGAGCCATCGAGCAGCGCCTCCTCCTCGGCGCGCCGCGCGTCGGGATCGGCCACCGTCGCCTCGATGTCCGCGCGCGCGCCGGCGAACGCGTCGAGGCGCTGCTGCCAGGCCGCCCGGTGCCGGTCCAGCTCCGCGAGCCGGTCCGCGGCCTCGGGGCCCACGGTCGCGACCCGGTGCGCGCGCAGCGCCTCGTCCGACGCGCCCGCGTCCCGGAGCGCCTGCTCCTCGGCCTGCTGCGCGAGCGGGCGCGTCGCCGCCTCCCGCGCCTCGCGGACGGCCTCCGGGAGCGCCGCCTCGACCTCCGCGATCCGCGCGTCGCGCTCCTCCGGCGAGAGGGCCTCGTCCGCGAGGATGCGGGACTCCTCGATCGCCGCCTCGATCTCCCGCTCCTCGTCGCCGAACAGCCGCGCCGCGGCCGCCTCGCCGAACCATGCGCGCCGGATCGCGCGCAGCGCGGCGAGGCGCGCCGCCGGATCGGCCTCCTGCTCGACGCGCGCCTCGCCGGCCGCCTCGCGGTAGCCGAGGTACCGGTCGAACAGCGCGATCGCCTGCTCCGCTCCGCGCCCCGCCGCCCGCTCCCGGATCGCCGCGACGACGCGGGCCCGGATCGCCGGCGCCGGCTCCTCGCCGGTGGCGCTCAGGAAGTAGTCGAACAGCCCGAGCAGCTCCGGGCCGACGACCAGATCGCCGCGCTCGTCGACGGTCACCGCGCCGTCGACGTCGGTGCCGCGGAGCGAAGGGGGCGCCGCGCTCGTCGGCGGGCGCGGCGCCGCAGGGGGCCGCGCTACCGACAGCGCCTGCCGGACGCGCGTGGGGGCCGGCGCAACCGACAGCGCGGGCAGCGCCTCCTTCCGAGCGGGGCGCGCGGCCCCGCTCGATCGGCTTGAGGGCGCCGCCGGCCGGGTCCGCTCCCCCGAGATGAGGCGGCCCGCGCCGATCGCCGCGACGAGCGCCATGGCCACGAAGAGAGCTGTCCTGCGACGACGCGCCACGAAGAGCCCTCCAGGAGGCTAGAGGCCGACGGCCTTCAGCCGGCTCGCATGCGACCGGAACACGGACTTCGGGTTCGGGCCAGACAGGTTGATAAACCCGAAGAGCTGATTGACCTCGTCGAGGTGGTTCATCGCATAGTCGTCGCGGAGCACCTCCCCGAAATGGGAGCTGCACCTGCCCACCATCCCGTCGTTCGACTCCGAATACAGCGTGGAGATGAGCTTGAGCGTCAGGTCGGTCGGATCGAGGACGCTCGTGACGACCGATGTCCCCGACCACGAGAAGAAGCGCACGCCGCCCTCCTCGGCGGGGCCCTGCCCGCACCGGCCGTCGGGCAGCCCGGCGGGGTAACGCGCGTTGAACTCGCGCATCCCGGCGGCGGACAGCGACCTGACGGCGGCGATCGCGTCCTGGGGCGCCGTGTGCCCGCTGAGCAGGCTGAGCACCGCGCCGAGGCCGTTGGCGAGGAACGAGAGCGCCCCCTCCGCGAACCCGCCCTCCCGCAGGTTCTCCTGGAGGAAACTGGCGAGCTCGGCCCCCTGATGCGGAGACCCGATGGTGGTCACCGAGGCAATGAGATCCGGCCGCACCGCGGCGACATACCGGGCGTCGAGCCCGCCATGGCTGTGCCCGACCAGGTTGACCTTGCCGCTCCCGGTGCGCGCGACGATGTCCTCGACCTGCGCGAGCAGCGCCTCCCCCCGCGCCTCGGTGCTGTCGAACTGGGGCACCTCGGTGGCATACACCTCCGCTCCGCCGGAGCGCAGCGCAGACGCGATCCCACCGAAGTAGTCGATCACCCCGAACATCGCCTTGAAGCCGGCCATCCCGTGACAGAGCACGATCGGATACCGCGTCTGAGCATAGCTCTTCATCGCCAGCGCGCCCTCGCCGACCTCGACGCGCTCGGCGTCCACCGGCTCGTCCATCGACGCGACGCATCCTTGCGAGAGCAGCACCACGACAGCTCCGGCCGTGTACCGCAATGCGTCAATCAACGTCCGGCGCCCGGCCCATCGTTTTCTCTCGACTCTCTCCCGATTTCGAGCGGGTGTGACGGCGGTGGGTCGTGCAGCGCGCGTGCTGGAGGAATGAGCTCGTCTGATCACCTGTCACCTCTGATAGAGTATTTGTTTAATTCGAATCAAGCAGAACTCACAGGCTCTCAGCGCCACAGTCACCTCGCGCATCCTGGACAATCGGAAGGCCGGTGTCCTCCCCTTCACGGGTCACGTCGGTCCGGGCGGCGCGACAGGACATCAGCGCGGGGGCGCCCAATGCCCATGTCGCGGGGAGGGCCGGGACACGCGGACGGGCGAGGCGGAGGGCGCGCGCCCTCGGGGCGGCTAGGTCGCCGTGGCGCCGCGGACGATGCGCGCGTTCTCGGGCACCGCGGTCAGGAACCGCTCGCGCCGCCGCGGGTCCGCGATCCGCCGCGCCCGCGCGAGCAGGAGCTCCCTGGCCTCCGAGAGCACCGCGGACGCCTCGCCGTGGGCGCCGGACGCCGCGAGCGCCTCGGCGTAGGCGAGCCGCACGAGCGACTCGCCTTCTTCCAGGGATCCGAGCGCCGCGAGCTCGCCGAACGCCGCCCGCGCCGCGCCGAGCGCCGCCGCGACCTCGCCCGCGGCGAGCAGCGCCCGCGCGCGCACCGCCACGGCGGCCGCGCGCAGCCGGGGGGCCACGTGCAGCGCCGCCTCGGCCGCGCGCGCCTCCCGCTCGGCGGTCGCGGCGTCGCCGGAGAGGAGCGCGATCTTCGCGAGGTAGGTCCGCGCCACGCCCTCCATGCGGAGGTCGCCCCGCTGCTGGAACGCCTCCACCGCGCGCCGCTCGACGAGCAGCGCCTCGTCGAGCTTGCCGAGCTGCCCGAGCGCGTGGCCGAGGTTGTGGAGCGCCACCGTCTCGAGCTCGCGCAGCCCCATGCGGTCGGCGGCCTCCAGGGCGGCGCGCAGGACGGACTCGGCCGCCCCGAGCTCGCCGAGCTCGGCGTAGATGAAGCCGAGGTTCGCGCCGATCACGCACGCGCTGCGCCTGTCCCCGGCCTGCTCGAAGGCCGCGAGCGCCGCCTCCAGGCCCTCGAGGCACGCCTCGGGATCGCCGCCGGCCGAGGCGCGGATCGCGCGGAGCTGCTGCGCCATCGCGACGAGCTCGGCGTCCGGCGGCGGAGGCGCGCGGAGGTCCTCGTCGATGCGCGCGAGCAGCGCGCCGGCCTCGGCGTAGCGGCCGCCGAAGACGAGCTGCGCGCCGCACTCGCAGAAGCACGCGATCCGGGCGCGGCGCAGCGCGGCGGCGCCGGAGGACAGCGCTGCGGGCGCGGCGGAGGCCGGCGCCGGGGGCGCGAAGGACGGCGGCCCCGCCTGCGCAACGGAGGGCGGCGCCGGGGGCACGCAGGGCGGCGGCGCCGCGGACGCGAACGTGGGAGGCGCAGCGGACGCGTAGGAGGGCGGCGCCGCCGACATCCCCTCGGCGACGGCGGCCCACCGCGCAACGCGGTCGACCGCGCCGAGCTTCCCGGCCGCGGCGGCGATCTGGGTGACCGCCCGGAACCACCCGGCGCAGCCGGCGGGGAGCAGCTCGGCCGCGGACGCGCCCAGCTCCTCGGCCGCCGCGAGGTCGCCCGTCCAGACGTTGACCTCGGCCGCGACCAGCCGGAGCGCGCCGAGATCCTCGCCCTCGGCGCCGCACGCCTCGCCGCACGCGGCGCGCTCGAGCGCGGCGCGCAGGTCGTTCGCCTCGAGCGACTGCTCGGCCGCGCGGCGGTACCAGCGCACCGCGCGGCCGGGCTCTCCGCCGCGGCGGAAGTGCTCGGCCACGCCCCGCGGATCGGCGGAGGCGCTCCGCTCGAGCCACGCGCCCGCGAGCCGGTGGCCGAGGGCGCGGTCGCGCTCGGTCAGCATGGCGTACGCGGCCTCGCGGACGAGCGTGTGGCGGAAGACGTAGTCGGCGGCGTCGGCGAGGCCCGCCGACGCCGAGGCCGGCGCGACGAGCTCGCGGTCGGCGAGCGCCGTCAGCCAGGCCTCCACGTCGGCGAGGCGCTCCTCGCCGCCGAGCAGCGCCGCGACGCCGCGCTTCGAGAAGCGATCGCCGAAGATGCTGGCCGCCCGGAGCACGCGCTTGCCCTCGTTGCCCTCGGCGTCGAGCCGCGCCTCCACCGTGCCGAGCACGGAGTCGGGCAGGAGCTCCTCCTTGCCGCTCGCGACCGCGCGGATGAGCTCTTCCAGGTAGAACGGGTTGCCGCCGGCGCGCTCGACGAGGCGCGCGACCACGCCCTCGGGCACAGGCTCGCCGAGCGCGGCGCGCACGAGCTCCGCGCTCGCGCGGCGCGGCAGCGGTCCGAGCTTGATCGTCTGCACCTCGCGCTCGGCCCACAGGCTCGGGAACAGCCGGTGGACGTCCGGGCGCGCGAGCGCGAGCAGGATGAGCGGGAGCTCGCGGAGGTTCCGCAGCGTCGCGTCGAGCAGGCGCACGGTGGCGGCGTCGCCCCAGTGGAGGTCCTCGAGCGCGAGGAGCACGGGGCGCGCGGCGCACTCGGCGGCGAGCCAGTCCTCCCAGGCGGCCCCCACGCCGTCGCTCATCCCGGTGGCGCTCTGGCGCGCCGCCCGCACCATGCGGGCGTGCTCCGGCGACGGCGCGCCGCAGATCTCGCCGAGGAACGCCGCCGCGCGATCGAGCGCAGGGCCGCCCAGGTGACGTCCGAGCCGCTGCTTCAGCTTGCGCTGCCGCGCCCACGCCGGGTCGCGCGCGCGGAGGCCGGCGGCCCGGCAGAGCACGTCCGCGATCATGCCGAACGGCGAGCCGGGAGAGCCCGAGTCGGCGCGGCCCCAGAGGATCTCGATCGGCTCGTCCCGCTGCCTCAAGGCGGCGAAGAGCTCCAGGCGGAGCCGGGACTTGCCGGCGCCGGGCGGCCCGAGGACGAGCACCGCGCTCGCGAGCGACTCGGAGATGCAGCCGGCGAGCACGCCGTGGAGCATCGAGAGCTCGCGGGCGCGGCCGACGCACGGGGTGCGCTTCCCCAGCAAGGCGGGGGCGATCTCGTCCACGGCGCGCTCGCCGTAAAGGAAGAGCGGCCCGCCCGGCGCCGAGGGCGCGGCGTGCGCGACGATGAAGCGCGGGCCGAGCATGTCGGCGGTCGCGCCGTCGATGCGCACCGCGCGCACCTCGCGTTCATCGAGCGCCGCGCGGAGCTCGGCGAGGCCGCGGTCGATCACGTCGCCCTCGGCGAGGCCCGCGGAGAAGACGCCCCGCCCCGTGATGACGCAGAGCGGTGCGGCCGGGAGCTCGGTGCGGAGGGCGAGCGCGCACTGGGCGGCGCGCTCGGCGCGATCCACGGCGCTGCCGGGGCCGGACATCATGACGATCTCCACGCCCGGGACGAGCTGCGTGAGCCTGCCGCCGTGGAGCTCGACGAGCGAGCGGATCTCCGCGGCCCGCGCGCTCGACGTGGACGGCTGCGACCTGCTCGATCCGGGCGGCAGCTGCGACCTGCGCGAGGCGGGCGGCTGCGACCTGCCCGATCCGGGCGGCGGCTCGCCAGGGGCCTCCTGGGGGGCCTGCGGGGCGGGCTGCGGCGCCCGGGCTGCGCCGTGGCCGGGCTCGCCGAGGAAGACGAGGCTCACGACGCGCTGCTCGCCCAGGGTGAGCGCGGCGCGGTCGCGCGGGGCGAGGCCGTGGGCCGGGGCGTCGGGCGCCGCGCCGCCCGCGAGCGTCGGCGCGTCGGGCGGCGCGGTCCACCCGCCCCGCATCGCGGCGATCCGGTCGAGCTCGGCCGCGACCTCGGCGCCGTCGCGCGGGCGGTCGCCGGGCTGCCTGGAGAGCATGCGCGCGACGAGCTCGTCGAGCGGCGCCGGCGCGTCCGCGCGCACGTCGCGGAGGCGGGGCGGGCTCATCAGCAGCACCCTGCTGAGCGCGGCCATGGGGCTCGCGCTCGCGAAGGCAGGCTGGCCGGCGAGGCACTCGAAGAGGACGCACCCGAGGGAGAACACGTCGCCGCGCGGGTCGGGCACGCTGTGCGCCTCGACCTGCTCCGGGGCCATGTACCCCGGCGTGCCGAGGACGCCGCCGGTGACGGTGACGCGCCCCGCGTCGCTGCTGGGCCGCGCGATGCCGAAGTCGACGAGCTTGACCCGCCCGGCGTCCCCCCCCGGGAGGAAGAGGTTGCTCGGCTTGATGTCGCGGTGGACGATGCCGCGCGCGTGCGCGAACGCGAGGGCGTCGGCGGCCCGGCGCACGAGCAGGAGCCCCTCGCTCGCCGGCAGGACGCGGCGCGCGAGGCGCGCGGCGAGGTCCTCGCCGTCGAGCCACTCCATGGCGAGGTAGCGATCGCCTTCCGGGGTGCCGCCGTGCGCGACGTAGCGCACGATCCCCGGGTGGACGAGCGCGGCG
Organism: Sorangium sp. So ce281; assembly: GCF_051527395.1. Taxonomy (NCBI): domain Bacteria; kingdom Pseudomonadati; phylum Myxococcota; order Polyangiales; family Polyangiaceae; genus Sorangium; species Sorangium sp. So ce281. The sequence continues at coordinate 4,593,800 of NZ_CP150322.1, read as the reverse complement.
AGGAGGGCGGCCTCCCGCTCGAACCGCTCGATCTGGATCTCGTTCCTCAGCCGGACGATCTTGAGGGCGACCGCCGCGCCGCCGAGGCGGTCGTACGCCTTGTAGACGGTGCCCATCCCTCCGGAGGCGGCCTCGCCCTCGACGACGAAGCGCCCCGCGATGATCTCCGCGTGGCCCACGTCAGCGCAGGAACACGGTGATCGAGCCGGGGTTCGGCGTCCTCTCGACGGTGAGCTTGCCCGAGCTGCCGCGGACCTTGCCGCGGCAGTTCGGGAAGCTTCCGTCGCTGTCCGGCCTGTCGCACAGGCTCTCGCACGAGCCGGCGACCTGGATCGCGCACGTCTCGAGCGAGGGCCCGCAGGCGCGCGCGAGCGACGACGGCTCGGGGGGGAGGCACGCGTGGTAGCGGCGCTGCGGCGCGAAGATGTTGCCGTAGTAGGTGGCCTCGCGCCTCGGATAGGCCGCGCGCTCGACCTTGTCGGCCTGGAGCTCCTCGCGATCTCCGCGGACGGAGATGCTCACCTTGTGCCCGAGGTAATTGACGCGGGCGAGGACGCAGCCGCTGACCCAGGACCGGCACGCTTCGTCGCAGGCGCCGCCCTCCTCGCCCCAGCTCGCCGCGAGGCCGAGCTCCCCTGGGAAAGAGTGCTCGTCGCCGTTCACGGCGACGGTGAAGCCTTCACCCGCGGGCAGCGCGCAGCCCGCGACGTACTTCAGCAGGGTGCGCGCAGCCGGGTCGCGGAGCGCCTCGGCCGTGAGCGGGTGGCCCGAGAGCGCCTCGGCCGTGAGCGCGTTCGACGTCAGCGCCTTCGACGCCAGCGCGTTCGACGTGAGCGCGTTCGACGTGAGCGCGTTCGACGTGAGCGCGTTCGCCGTCTGGGCGGCCTGGGACGCGGCGTCCCCGGCGTCCTCGGCCGGAGCGTCCGGATCGAGCGCCACCGCGCACGCGCTCGCGAAGAGCGCCGCGATGGCCAGGAGGAGTGCAGCTAGCTTCGGCGAATGCTCCATGGATAACACCCCCCTGGGATGCCCATGAGCGCATGGCCCACGAGCTCCCGAAACGACCGGCGCCGAGGCGCGGGCCAAGGGGTACGCGCATCGAACACCGGCGCGTGATCTTGTTCAGATGCACGAGCCGCGAAGAAGCCCACGAGTCGGAGCGGCCGATGGGGCCATCTCCGCTACAGAGACAAATGGAAAGATGTCACTGATACTCCGCCGGGCAAAGACCGACGCGCACGCAATGGTCTCTTTTTTTGTGTCGCGGCGCGATCGCTCTGTTGGCGTTGTTGCGGCGCTGTCGGCGCGAGACTCCTGCTCTGTCCAAGGCATCATGGACAGCGATGCTGGCACCGCGGACGGAGGCGTGATGGGGTGCGGTCGAAGTGCAATGGTGGCGACACGATGGCATGTCACCGACAGCCAACCTCCTCGCCGGGACGCGCCCGGAGAGGCGCTCGGCGGGCTCGATCCATCCGAGCGGGCGACGGCCTGGGCCTGCGCCTTCCAGGCCCCGCCGTCGACTCCCTGAGCTCCCCCGGCGAGCCCGCTGGCCGCCGGGGCAGCCGGCAGGGAGGCGCCGAGGTCGTCCGAGCCGGCCGGTGCGTTGCGCCCCCCGGCCGTCCGCAGCGGTCGCGCGACGGAGGGCGGGGGCGTTGGCGTTGGGGCGAAGGACGGCGGCTGGACGGGCTGCTCGGCGCGGTGCATCGGCGCCCTTGACGTCGCTGCGTGCTGATCATTACATGCCCCGGACCATGAAGGGCCATGCGCGCAATCTGATGACCGAGCGCGTTATCGCTTTGGAGCAGGGCACGCCGGTCATCGACATGTTGCAGCTGTTCGCCAACCATCACCTGAGCGGCGCGCCGGTCATCGACGAGGGGCACCACATCGTCGGGTTCGTCAGCGAGACGGATCTCCTGGGCGTGCTCCTGCGCAAGGAGTCCGCGGGCATGACGGCTGCAGACGTGATGAGCACCCCGCCCATCTGCGTGGACGAGTTCATGCCCACGGACGAGGTGATGACCCTGCTGCGCGCGAACCGGATCCACCATCTGCCGGTGGTGCGCGAGGGGCGCCTCGTCGGCATCATCACGCCGCAGGACATCCTGCGCTATTTCGTGGAGTCCGTGATGCCGCTCCCGCCCAGCTCCGCCTGACCTATCCAGTTTCCGCTCGGGCGCTCTCCGCGCCTTACCGCCGGTCGAACTGGTACCGCGCCCGCTCCGCGCCCTCGATCTCCACCACGATGCGCTTCGGGCCGAGCCGCACGACCGCGTGCGCCGCGGCGGGGCGGCCCGGCGCGTCGTCGTCGAGGTTCTCGATCAGGCTCTGGAGCGTCACGTACGGGATGCCGCGGATCACGTCGAGGTGGTTCCAGTGCAGGTGGCCGTTGAAGACGGCGAGCACGCCGTGCTCCTCGAAGATCTTCCGCATCGCGCGCCGCTCGCGCACGAGGCAGATGTGCGGGCTCCCCTCGAACCAGCGGTTGCCCCGGAGATCCTGATCGGCCGCGCTGTGGTGCATCAGCACGATCTTGGGCAGCGGGGACGCCGCGAGGTCCTCGCCGAGCCAGGCGAGCTGCTCTGGCCCGAGCGAGATGTCGTGATCCTTGCGCTCGCGCGTGTGAAGGACCGTGAAGTGGAAGCCGCCGCGGTCGAAGGCGTAGTGGAGCCGCGTCGCCTCGGGTCTGCCCCAGGCGGACAGCAGCTCGGCCTCGCTCAGGTGGATCACGTCGTGGTTGCCGGCGACGTGGAAGAGCTCGGCCTTCAGGCCGCCGAGCGCGGCCATGCAGGCGCCGTAGCGCTCCCGGTCCGCCTCGGGCCCCTCGTCCTCGATGTCGTCGCCCAGGTTCACGACGAGATCGGGCCGCGTGATCTCGTTCATCCGCCGCACGAAGGCGCGGGTCAGCTCGGGCGCCTCGCCCGTGAGCTTGCGCAGCTTGCCCCCGAACGACGCCTCCGGGCCGAAGTGCAGGTCCGAGACGAGGGCGACGACGAGCTCCATGCGCGCCTCGCCGCTCAGCCCGACTTGGCGCCGGGCTCCGGCGCCTTGGAGCCGCCCAGGCACGGGGGAGAGCGGAAGTCCGCGCCCCCCTGCCGCTCCCACTCGTCCGGCGTCATCGCGCGGATCGTCAGGGCGTGCAGCCCGGAGCGGAACTCCTCGCGCACCAGCTCGTTGACCCGGCGGTGGCGATCGAGCGGGCTCAGGCCCCGGAATGCCTCGCTCACCACGAGCACCTTGAAGTGGGTCTCCGAGCCCACCGGCACGCTGTGCATGCGGCTCTCGTTCTCCACCTCGATGTGCACGGGATCGAGCGCGCGAACGAGCTTGCCGTGGATCGTCTCCTGCTTCGTTCCTGTCGTCATGGCCGCGCGAAGCTTACCCTCCGCCGCGCCGCCGGTCACCCGTGGGGCGCGGCCCCTCGCCCGCAGAGGGATCGCCCGGCGCCCCCACCAGCGAATGAGCCGCCCGGCGCGCCCGGCCGGGCGTCACTTCGCCTGGGGATCGGCGCGCGGCAGACCTCGCTCATCGAACAGGAGCGCGATGTCGACGTGGAACTGCGCTCTTCGAGAGGACGGCGGTGCTTGATGGTGGTGGGAGCTCGGCGGCGCACGATGGGAGCTCGGCGGCGCGCGGTGGGAGCTCGGCGGCGACGCGGAATGACCGCCGTGCGCCTCGCCGTCCTGCGAGCCCATCGCGAGCACCCCCCGCTGCGAGGGTGCCGCGCCCGGCTGCAGGCCGATGCTCTCCTCCCACGGCTGCGCGTCGCGCTGCTCCCACGGCTGCGCGTCGCGCTGCGCGGCAGGCGACGGAGGCACCTGCCGCGGAAGCGCATGCGACGCCGGCGTGTCCCGACGTGGAACCACCCCGCCCTGCTGCCGCGAGCGCGGAACGGCCTGTTGCGACAGCGGCGCCGACGTCTCTCGCCGTGCAGACGTCGCGGCCGGCGCATCCCGACGCGCGTACGCCCCGGCTTGCTGCGAGCCGGCCACCGGCGTATCCCGCCGCGCGTATGCCTCGACCGGATGCGAGCCGGCCAGCGGCGTATCCCGCCGCACGTACGCTCCAGCCGCCGGCGATGCCTGCGCCGGCCTGGACGCGTCCCGGCGCGCAACCGCCGGGCCAGCGGCCGGCGGCGGCGGGAGCGGCGTCGGAGCGGGCAGCTCACGGCGCGCCCGCGACGAGGGCGGCCCCACCATGACCCCCAGGCGCTGCGGCACCGGCGCCTCGCGCGGGCGGTGCGCCGCCTCCCCCGGCGCCTCCGCGCGTGAGCGCTCCGGCCGCTGCGCAGCCACGGCAGCCGCCACGCGCTCGCGGTACGCGAGCTCCTGCGCGCCCGCGCTTCGCGGCTCCTGCGCGCCCGCGCTGCGCGGCCCCGAGCGCGGCAGCGGCGTCGCCTCGGGGTCGCGCCGGGACGCCGGGTCCGGCTTCATCACCCCGATGGTCAAGCGCTCCGACCGCGGCACCGACGCGCTCTCGTCCGCCGGCATCATCGAGTAGCGACCGGGCGTCTGCTGCCGCGAGCGCTGCTTGCGGCTCTCGCGCGCCGCCGTGGCCAGCAACGCCCCGAGCTCGTCTGCCACCATCGCCTCGTCGACCCGCACGAGCGTGCTGACCACGTCGCGCGCGATCTCCTCGAACGCCTCGGGAGCGAGCGCATAAGTCGACGACGTGACCACGATGACCACCGGCCGACGCTCCTCCGCGAGCGCGGCGGCCATCGATACCGGGCACGCCTTGACGATGATCCCCACATCCATCGCCGCCGTCTGGCAGCGCTGGAGCAACGCCTGATCGCCGCCGATGAGAAGGGCCGTCGGGATCTGGGCGCGAAGCGTGGCGTCAGAGATTCGCGGCATCGGTCCCAGGATCCTAACCCCGCTACTGCACGCAGAGGTCAGGAAAATCCTGTCATCGGACATTCCACGTCATGTCTGGACAACGGGCTCAGCCGATGTGGGGTACTGCGCGCCGCCGGATCACATCACGGATGCGTAGGTGACGTGGGCAGCTCGGTGAGATGGCAGGCGGCCCAGTGCCCAGGGCGACGCTCCTCCAGCGGAGGGGCCTCGGCGCTGCACCGGTCCATCGTATACGGACAGCGTGTGTGAAAATGGCACCCTGACGGCGGGTTCAGCGGACTCGGTACTTCGCCGACGAGGGGCAGCCGGCGGCGCGTGCGCTCGACGTCGGGATCCGGGATCGGGATCGCCGACAGCAAGGCCTGCGTGTACGGATGTTGCGGTGAACGGAAGAGCTCGTCCGGGCGAGCGCGCTCCACGATCCGGCCGAGGTACATCACCGCGATCTCGCTTGACAGGTGGCGTACCACGGCGAGGTCGTGCGCGACGAACACGTACGTGAGCGAGAGCTCGCGCTGGAGCGACGCGAGCAGGTTGACGATCTGGGCCTGGATGCTCACGTCGAGCGCGCTGACCGGCTCGTCCGCGATCACGAGCTTCGGCTTCAGGGCGAGCGCGCGGGCGATGCCGATCCTCTGCCGCTGGCCGCCGGAGAACTCGTGCGGATAGCGACGCATGTACGAGGGCGAGAGCCCCACGAGCTCCATGAGGCGCGCCACCTCGCGGAGCGCCTCGTCGCGCGACGAGACGAGGCCGTGGGTGGAGAGCGGCTCGGCGATGAGGTCGTGGACCGTCATGCGCGGGTTCAGGCTCGCGTACGGGTCCTGGAAGATCATCTGCATCTCGCGGCGCGCCTTCCGCAGCGCGCGCGGATCGAGCGTCAGGATCTCCTGGCCGTCGATCTTCACGCTCCCCGACGTGGGCGGGACGAGGCGGAGGATGCCCCGGCCCGTCGTCGACTTGCCGCAGCCGGACTCGCCGACGAGGCCGAGCGTCGCGCCGCGGCCGACGTCGAACGAGACGCCGTCGACCGCGCGCACCGTGCCGACCTGCCGCTGGAGCAGGCCGCGACGCACCGGGAAGTGGACCTTGAGATCGCGCACCGAGAGCAGCGGCGGGGGGGTTGCAGCGGTGGTCATGGCGCTCGTCCTGCGACGTCCTCGACGTGGCACCGCACGACGTGCAGCGCCTTCCTGTTGCCCTCGCCCGAGACGACGCGCGGCGGCGGCGCCTCCTCCCGGCACGCCGCGATCGCGTGCGCGCAGCGCGGGTGGAACGGGCAGCCCGGCGGCAGGCGCGCGAGCGAGGGCGGCATCCCGGGGATGGGCACCAGGTCCCCGCCGCGCGCGTCGTCGAGCCGCGGGATCGAGCGCGACAGGCCGATGGTGTACGGGTGCCGGGCGGCGTGGAAGATGGCGCCGACGGGGCCCTCCTCGACGATGCGCCCGGCGTACATGACCGCGACGCGATCGGCCATCTTCGCCACGACGCCGAGGTCGTGCGTGATGAGGAGGACGGCCGCGCCGAGCGCCTCCTTCCGCTCCCCGATCAGGTCCAGGATCTGCGCCTGGATCGTGACGTCGAGCGCCGTCGTCGGCTCGTCGGCGATCAGCAGATCGGGGTCGCACAGGAGCGCCATCGCGATCATCACGCGCTGCCGCATCCCGCCCGAGAGCTGGTGCGGGTGGTCGTCGATCCGCGACGCCGCCGCGGGGATCCCGACCGCCTGCAGCATCTCGACGCTGCGCCGGCGCGCCTCGGCGCGGCCCATGCCGCGGTGGAGCTCCAGCACCTCGATGAGCTGCTCGCTCACCCGGAGGTAAGGGTTCAGCGACGTCATCGGGTCCTGGAAGATCATCGCGATCCGGTCGCCGCGGACGCGCTCCATCCGCGCCTCGCTCACCTCCACGAGGTCCTCGACGACGCCGCCCTCGGACTCGAGCAGGATCTGGCCGCCGACGATCCTGCCCGGCGGGTCGGGGATGAGCCGCAGGAGGGAGAGGCTCGTCACGCTCTTGCCCGAGCCGGACTCGCCGACGATGCCGAGGACCTCGCCGCGATCGAGGCTGAAGGAGATGCCATCGACCGCGCGGACCACCCCCTCCTCGGTGAAGAAGTGGGTCTTCAGGTTCTTGACCTCGATCAGCATGGTTGCATGGTCCGTGCCGGCGCGCGTCCCGGAGATGGAGCGCGGCGCCCTTCAGTCCTTTCGGATGCGAGGATCCAGGGCGTCGCGGAGCCCGTCGCCGAGGAAGTTGAAGCAGATCAGCGTGAGCGCGAGCATCAGCGCCGGGAAGATGAGCTGCCAGGGGAAGAGGTCCATCGCGTCGGCGCCGGTGGACGCGAGCAGGCCCCAGCTCGACAGCGGCTCCTGCGTGCCGAGGCCGAGGAAGCTCAGGAACGCCTCGGTCATCATCACCTCGGGGATGGTGAGCGTCGTGTAGACGATGATCGGGCCGACCGCGTTCGGCACGAGGTGCCGGAAGATCAGCGCGGCGTGCCCGACGCCGATCGAGCGCGCCGACTCGATGAACGGCTGGCCGCGCAGCGCGATGACCTGGCCGCGGACGATGCGGGCCATGGTGAGCCAGGAGATGCCGCCGAGGGCCGCGAAGACGACGACGATCTGGAAGATGGGGAAGTAGCTCGGGTCCGACGGCTCCTTGACGAAGAGGCCGAGCGCGACCTTCCAGGCGCGGTAGAGGACCGTCTGGTCGTTCGCGAAGAAGACCATCAGCAGGATGACGAGGATGAGGAACGGGAACGTGTAGAGCACGTCCACGATGCGCATCATGATCGCGTCGACCTTGCCGCCGAAGTACCCGGCGATCCCGCCCCAGCTCACGCCGATGACGAAGCTCACGAGCGTCGCGACGATGCCGACGGCGAACGAGATGCGCCCGCCGAAGAAGACGCGGGCCATCAGGTCGCGGCCGAAGTAGTCGGTGCCCATCCAGTGGGCGAGCGACGGGGGCTGCGCGCCGAGCTTGAGATCCGCCTTGTCGTACCGGTAGCTCGACAGCTCGGGGACGAGGACGCAGGCGAGGATCATCGCGATGAGCACGACGCCGCAGGCGACCGCGGCGCGGTTCTTCCGGAGCCGCCGCCACGCGTCGCGGCCGAGGCTCGAGCCCTGCTCCAGCGCGTCGAGCCGCAGCGGGCCGGCCGGGCTCGGCGCCGCGCCGCCCGCGCCGCCAGGGGCGGCGGGCGGATCGCCGGGGGCGGCGGGCTGCGGGAGGGCGGCGTGGAGCATGGTCAGCGCAGCTCCACCCGCGGGTCGATGAAGGCGTACGCCACGTCGACGATCGCGTTGAAGACCATGAGCAGGAAGCCGTAGACGAGCATGACCCCCATCACGAGGTTGTAGTCGCGGTTCGTGGCCGCCTCGACGAAGTAACGGCCCATGCCGGGGATGTTGAAGATCTTCTCGACGACGAGGGAGCCGACGAGCAGGCCGCTGAAGCCGGGGCCGAGGAAGCTCACGACCGGGAGCAGCCCGCCCCGGAGCGCGTGCTTCAGGACGACCTTGCGCTCGGAGAGCCCCTTGGCGCGGGCGGTGCGGATGAAGTCCGAGCGGATCACCTCGAGCATCCCGCCGCGCGTAAGCCGGGCGATGTAGGCCGCGACCGGGAGCCCGGCGCAGATGACCGGCAGCACCATGTGCCGCCACGTCTCCCAGCGCGCCACCGGGAACCAGTAGAGCTTGAGCGAGAAGACGAGCATGAGCAGCGGGGCGAGCACGTACCGCGGCACGCTGAGGCCGACCATGGCGACCCCCATGGCCGCCGTGTCCTTCCAGGTGTTCTGGCGGATGGCGCCGATGATGCCGAGCGGGATGCCCGTCGCGAGGGCGAAGAGCATCGCCCAGCACCCGAGCTGCATCGACACGGGCAGGCTGAGCGCGATGATCTCGTTGACGGTGCGGTTCGGGTACTTGAACGTCGGGCCCAGGTCGCCTCGGGTGACGAGCGCAAGGAGCCAGTCGCCATACTGCTTCAGCACCGGATCGTTCAGGTGGTACTTGGCGTCGAGCTGCCGCTGGACCTCGACGGGCACGGCCCGCTCCTGGTCGAACGGGCCGCCCGGCACGATGCGCACCAGGACGAACACCAGGGTGGCGACGAGGAAGAGCGTGGGGATGATGGAGAGCAGCCGCTTGATGGCGTAGGAGCTCACGGCGCGCCGCCTCCCGGCCGTCGGGCCGCGCCGTTCGCCTCGTCATCCCGCCGCCTTCCGTGGATCCCGAGCGATGTCACGAGGTGCCTCCGTGCTGCCTTCCTTCAGCGCGGCGACCGCCGCGATCGCCGCGAGCGCGCGCCGCGACCTCCCGCATATCACGGAACCGCCGGTCGACCGCGGCGTTTCGCGCGGCACGTCGCGCCGCGCGAAACGCCGCGGCCGAGGCGGCCTGCGCGCTATGTCCCGCGTTCATCCGCGCCTGTTCGCGGCTACCCCTTGAGCTTGCCCTGATCGCGGAGCTTCACGAGCTCCGCGTAGCCGCCTTCGAGGACCCCGCCGACGAACACCATCGGGAACGTCGGAAAGCCGGCCCAGAGCTTGATTGCGAGCCGCTCCTTCCACCTGGAGAGGTAACTCCCGTACTCCAGGTAGGTATATTTCACGCTCTCTCCGTCGAGCAGCTGGCGCGCCTTCTTCACGAAGGGATTCTGGGCCATCCCGACGACGACCACCCGGTCGCGCCCCACCGCCGCCGCGACCTCGTCGACGATGGACCGATGAAATCCGGCGATCTGCGACTTCACCGTGTCCGAGAGTTTCTCGGGAGCAAGCGTGGGACGTTCGGCCATGGAATGAGCACCTCCGCGCCGGGAGCGTACCGGCCCGAAGACGACACGGGCAACGGCCGGATCGGCCGGCGACCGCTCGCGTACAGCGCACGGCCGCGCGCCTGAGAGAGAGCCAGAGAGACACGGAGCTCCCGCAGCGGGGCCGAACTCCCCAGCTCCTCCGCGCCTCGAATCGCGCCTCCGTGCGATGGTTCCGTCCGCTACGGGATGAGCAGCACCTTCCCCGTCGTCGCCCGCCCGGCGAGCGCGCGGTGCGCCTCCGCGGCCTCGGCGAGGGGGTACGTGGCGCCGATCGAGATCGTGAGCTCGCCGCGCGCGATCGCGCCGAGCACGTCGGCGGCGCGCTCGAGCAGCTCCTCGCGCGTCGCGGTGTAGTGGCCGAGGCTCGGCCGCGTGAGGTAGAGCGACCCCTTCTGGTTCAGGATCTGCGGGTCGAACGACGGCACCGGGCCGCTCGACTGGCCGAAGAGCACCATCGTGCCGCGCAGGCGGAGCGCGCCCAGGCCCTTCACGAACGTGTCGCTCCCGACGCCGTCGTAGACGACGTGGACGCCGGCGCCGCCCGTGAGCCGGCGCGCCTCGGCCTCGAAATCGGCCTTCGTGTACAGGATCACCTCGTCGGCGCCGGCGCCTCGCGCGAGGCGCGCCTTCTCCTCGGTCGAGACGGTGCCGATCACGCGCGCGCCGAGCCGCTTCGCCATCTGGCACAGGAGCAGGCCGACCCCGCCCGCGGCCGCGTGGATGAGGCACGTGTGGCCGGGGCCGAGCGGGAACGTGGAGCGCACGAGGTACTGCGCCGTGATGCCCTGGAGCATCGCGGCCGCGGCGCGCCTCGCGCCGACGCCCGCGGGCACGGGGACGAGCTTCGCGGCCGGGATCCGGACGTGCGTCGCGTACGAGCCGGGGCCGCCGGTCCACGCGACCTCGTCCCCTTCCCTCACCTCGGTGACGGACGGGCCCACCGCCTCGACGCGCCCCGCGCCCTCGAGGCCGAGCGGGATGGGCGGCTCGAGCTTGTACTGGCCGCTCCGCTGGTAGATGTCGATGAAGTTCACGCCGGCGGCCTCGACGCGGACCACGGCTTCCCCCGGGCCCGGCGCGGGCGTGGGGAGCTCCTCCAGCGTCATCACCTCGGGGCCGCCTGCGGCTTTCGGTCGGATCGCGAGCATGCCGCCCATGTTGTCGAGGCGCGCTGGGCCGTCAAGCCACCGGCGCGATCATCGACCCGCATCGAAGCCGACGCGCATCGAACCCATTGCTGTCCCGCGCACGCCGTGGATGATGCCTCCATGGCTCTCCATCCTTCCGAGTCGCTCTCCGCGAGCAACGCCTCTCCCGCGTCGCCCTCGTCCGCGCCCCCGCCTGTGACCGCCGCCTCGGCCGGCCTAGGCCGAGCAGACGCGACGGTCGCGCCGTTTCCCGCGGACTTCCTGTGGGGCACGGCCACCGCGGCCTACCAGATCGAAGGCGCCGCCAGCGAGGATGGGCGGACGCCCTCCGTGTGGGACGTCTTCTCGAAGACCCCCGGGAAGGTCTTCGAAGGGCACACCGGAGACGTCGCCTGCGACCACTACCACCGTTACAAGGAGGATGTCGGGCTGCTCGCCGAGCTCGGGGTCAAGAGCTACCGCTTCAGCGTCTCGTGGACGCGGGTCCTCCCGGACGGCACCGGCAAGGTCAACCCGAAGGGGCTCGACTTCTACGATCGCCTCGTCGACGAGCTCCTCCGCGCCGGCATCGTGCCCATGTGCACGCTCTTCCACTGGGACTTCCCCCAGGCGCTCCAGGATCGCGGCGGGTTCCTCCAGCGCGACGTCGCCGACTGGTTCGCGGACTACACGACCGTCGTCGCCCGGCGGCTCGGCGATCGCGTGCCCTGGTGGGTGACGCAGAACGAGCCACAGGCGTTCATCGGCAACGCGCTCCTCAACGGGGTCTTCGCCCCCGGGCTCAAGCTCCCCTACCGGGAGTACCTGACCGCCGCCCACAACCAGATGCGGGCGCACGGCAAGCAGGTGGACGCCCTGCGCGCCGCGGCCACGGCGGCGAAGATCGGCTACGTGCTCGCCACCCAGGTGCAGCGCCCGGCGACCGAGGATCCGGCGGACATCGAGGCGGCGCGCGAGGCGATCTTCTCGGTCTATGACAAGCACCCGTGGAACAACGCCTGGTGGATCTGTCCGGTGCTCGAGGGGCGGTATCCGGAGAGCGGCCTCCAGCTCTTCGGCGACGACATGCCCGAGTTCCCCGCCAGCGACTTCGACCAGATCAAGCGGCCGATCGACTACCTCGGGCTCAACATGTACTCGGCGGGCACGTGGCGGCAGGGCAAGGACGGCAGGCCGGAGCGCGTCGTCTCCCCGCCGGGCTACCCGCGCGGGACGCTCGACTGGCTGCAGATCGTCCCCAGCACGCTCTACTGGGGATCGAGGTACTTCTGGGAGCGGTACAAGCTGCCCATCGGGATCACCGAGCACGGCCTGGCGACGCGGGACCAGGTCTTCCTCGACGGCAAGGTCCACGACCCGAAGCGCATCGACGTCATGCACCGGTACCTGCTCGGCCTGGCGCGGGCGGTCCAGGAGGGCGTCCCGGTCGTCGGGTACTGGGCCTGGTCGCTCCTCGACAACTTCGAGTGGGCCGAGGGCTACAAGGATCGCTTCGGGCTGGTCTACGTCGATTACGCGACGCAGCGACGGATCCCGAAGGACTCGTTCTCCTGGTACCGAGAGGTCATCGCGACCGGCGGGCGCTCGCTCCTCGGGCCGACGGCCGTCGCGTGGGACAACGTGACCGGCTGATCTTGGTCAGCCGGGTTTGCGGCCGATCGCGATGTTCGCCGTCACCGGGACACGCACGGCCCCGCCTGGTTCGGCGAAGGGCTCGATGACGGCGCGCAGCGGGCCGCGTAGCCGAGCGTGCCCATCGCCGTCCAGCGCGACGTAGAGGGGCATGAAGCGCAGGATCTCGCCGAGATCCGCCATGAGCTGGTCCACCGAAGCGCCGCCCCATGCGCCGTCGACCGCGTGCACGGCGACCTCGCCGCACCCGGCCCCGAGCATCTCGGCCTTCAGGCCCTCCGGCGAGCACAGCACCGTCATGCCCTGGGGCGGCGGATGGATCGGCGCGTCCGGGAAGGTGCGGCGATAAGCCTCCACGAAGAGCGGCCCCGGGCCCGCCCCCTCCGGGCTCGACCAGGTCGCCACGATGATCCGGCCCCCGGGCCGGGTCGCGCGGACGAGCTCGGCCATGCCGCGGCGCCAGTCGGGAAACATCATGACGCCGAACACGGAGCAGCTCACGTCGAAGGTCGCGTCCTCGACCTCCAGCGCCTGCCCGTCCATCACCCGGGCCTCGCTCCCTGCGAAGGGCTGCAGTCGCTCGCGCAGGCGCGCCGCCATGCCGCGCGAGATATCTGTCGCGAGCACGCGCGCGCCCGCCTCGGCCGCGGCCAAGGTCAGGGCGCCCGTCCCTGCGGCGACGTCGAGCACGCGCTCGCCGTGCCCGATCCCGCCCGCGAGCGACAGCGCCGCGCGCGCGAAGCCCGACGTCAACGGCTCGGCCCAGCGCTCGTAGCTCGCCGCCAGGGCGGTCCAGCGCGCTTCGTCGCTGAAGTTGAGTGGTTCAACGCGGTTGGTCATCGGCCAATCCTCTCTTCATCGATCATGGGAGAGGAGCCTGTCACCGTCCCAGGAGCGCGTCACTGGCGGCGCTTTCGGTGGATCTGGCCTCTTTTTCGATCGCCGCACCTCTCCCGCGGCCAGGCCACGGCGAGGGCGGCGCGCTCCGCAGGATTGTCGCTGGCGCCCTTTCGTGCTCCCCTGGTGATCGCGGAGGAGCCCCGTGGCATCGGTCGCTCCCTCGCCGGCGCGACGCGCAGCTCGGGGTCCTTCCCCCACGCTCCGCCGACCGCCGGCCCGTCAACGCAGTCGTGTGGAGGCTCCCATGTCGATCGCCGGTCCCCTCTTAGGAATCGTGATCACCCTCGTCGTGCTGGGCGTCATGGCCGTGGTGTTCGTCACCGTCTTTCTGCCCATGATGAAGAACGCGAACAAGATGCTCGCGGGCGCGAACGAGATGATCCAGGCCCAGACGGCGGCGGCCAACCTCCGCATGACGGGCCTGCCCGCGCAGGCCCGCGTGCTCGTCGTCCAGCCCACCGGCACGATGATCAACTACCAGCCGCAGTGCCGTGTCGACCTCGAGGTGTATCGCCCGAACGCGCCGCCGTACCGCGCGGCCATCCTCGCGGTCATCCATCAGATGGCGATCCCGCGCGTGCAGCCGGGCCTGGTCGTGCCGGTCAAGATCGACGCCGCCAACCCCAACAACATCGCGCTCGACGTCTAGAGCGGCGGTCACCCGCTTCGGATACGGGCCCATCTCGACGTTTTCGGTGCTCAGCGCACAGGAGTGCGCTTCCGCGCCGAAAACGCCGATCTGGACCCGTCTCCTGTGCGGGTGACCGCCGCTCTGCGACGCTTGTACCTGGGGCGGGTGGGAGCGGTCGGATGCCGGGCTCAGGCCTGCGGGAGGGCGCGGCGCGAGCCCGGATGCCTCACAGGGGGATGTCGACGGGCACGAAGCAGGAAATGTTGGTCTCGATGCGGAAGTTCGACCCGTCGGTGTGCCGCTCCGCGTGGAAGATGTCCATCGCGTAGCTGTTGCCCGGGAAGATGCCGAGATCCTGGGCCTGGGCATCGAAGTCGATGACGCTCTCCGCGGGCCCGTGCATGCTGCCGAGGTCGAGCGCGAGCTTGCCGTTGATGAAGATCCAGATGTCGTCGTCGCCCCGGAAGGTGAACTTCTGACCGGCGACGTAGCCGAACATCAGGTGGATCTCGGTGGTGAAGAGGAAGTTCTGTCTCTTGCCGTTGTTGGGCGGGGTGATCCCGAACCCCTCCTCCGGCGCCAGCGGGAAGAAATCCGCGCTGTCGAACACGTATTGCCCCGATCCGGGCGGCGACTCCTGGAGCGCGAGCTCCTTGGGGAACGTCATGTTCACGCCCGGCACGTCCCGGTACCACTGGTTGAAGCTTTCCTCGCTCGTGATGGTCTTCTGGCTGCCGACCCCGTCCCTGCAGCCGAGCGGGGCCGGCAGCTGCGCGAAGCAGCCTACCGAGTCGAGGAACACCGGCTTCCGATCGCCGTCGAGCGTCGGCTCGATGAGCTGGCGACGGGGTTCGTCGCCCCTGAAGCTGGCCATCTCGAAGTCGGGGTGCGTCTCCTTGAAGTCGCGATAGGTGACGTCGAGGACGCTCTTGCAATCGCCGCCGCCGCCGCCTCCGCCGCCGGCAGTCACGTTGCCCCCCGTGATGGTCCCGAAGTCGTCGCCGGTCGAGCTGCTAACGCCGCTCGTCGGCGTCCCGCTGCTGCTCGCGGGCGTCCCGCTGCTGCCGCCGGATCCGGAGGTGGGGCCGCTGCTCTCGTCGGGCGCCGAAGAGCACGCCAGGGCCATGGCTGCGAACGTCAGAAGAAAGAAAGAACGAGGGTACATGGTGCACTCCTAGGGAGCAGTAGCACAACCATATTTCGCGGCTTTTGTCAACCACGTCTCATGGCGATCGCGTGGTGAAGCGTTGCGGCAAGCTCGGGGAACATGCCTTGTTCGATGGAACGGGCGGTGGCCATGGCTCTCCCCCGCGCCTCCCGCGTCTCCCGCGCTTTTCGTGCTTCCCGCGCCTCCCGCGCTTGCCTTCCCCGGTCCCGGTTTCGCGTTGCGCACCTGTCGAATCCGGCCACCTCCCCGGGGGGCTCAGGCTCAGACGAGGCGGTGTCCCCCGTCGACGCGCAGCACCTCGCCGGTGGTGAACCCGTTTCCCATGAGGAAGAGCGCGGCGTGGGCGATGTCCGCGGGCGCGCCGACGCGCCCGACCGGGAGGCGGCGCGCGTGCTGCTCGAAGCGCTCCTGCTTGGCGCCGCCCGCGAGGGAGTCCCAGACCGGCGTGTCGACCCAGCCCGGCGACAGCGCGTTCACGCGCACCGGCGCGAGCTCCACGGCCAGGGCGCGCACGAGCGCCATGAGCGCGCCGTTCACCGCGGCCACGACCGCCCCGCCGGGCCCCGGCCGCTCGGCCGCGATCCCGGCCGTGAACGTGAGCGAGCCGCCCGGCTCGATCCGCGCGTGCTTGGCGACGTGGAGGGCCGCGACGAGCTTCGAGTCGATCACGCGGCGCGCCGCGGCGATGTCCAGCGCGCGAATCGGCTGGTAATGCCCCTCCACCGCCGTCACCACCACATGGCGCGCCGGCGGATGCTCGTTGAACAGACTCCGCACCTCGGCCTCCTGCGTCGCGTCGGCCGCGAAGGTGCGCACCCGGCGCGGCTCCCCGAGCTCGGCCGAGGCGCGCGCGAGGCGCTCGCGCGAGCGGCTCACGACGGTCAGAGACGCGCCGCGCTCGAGGCAGGCCCTGGCCACGCCGAGGCCGATGCCCGACGAGCCACCGATGACGACCACATGCTGATCTTCAAGGTGCATGAGCGAGGCGTAGCGCGCGCGCCTCTAGCAAACCATGGGATGCTGTGGCATGATCCATCCCATGAGCGGGACGATCTCCCTCGAGGACGTGCGGCTCTTCGCGGCCGTCGCTCACCACCTGAGCTTCGTGGAGGCGGCGCGGCGCACGGGGGTGCCCACGAGCACCGTGAGCCGCCGGGTGGCGCAGCTGGAGGAGGCGCTGGGGGTGCGGCTGCTCCAGCGCACCTCACGCCGGGTCGGCCTCACCGGCGAGGGCGCGCGGCTGATCGAGCGCGCCGGGCCGCTGCTCGACGAGCTCGGCTCGGTGCTCGACAGGGCCGCAGATAGGGAGGACGAGCCCGCGGGCAGGCTCCGGGTGACGGCGCCCGTGATGACGGGCGCGCAGCGGATCGCGCCAGCGCTGTTCTCCTTCGCCGCCCGGCACCCGCGCCTGTCGCTGGAGCTCACGCTCACGAACGCGGTCGTCCCCCTGGTCGAGGAGGGCATCGACCTCGCCTTCCGCGCGGGGCCCGTTCAGGACGCCGACCTCGTGGCGCGGCGGATGTGGTCGCTCCCGTACGCGCTGGCCGCGTCGCCGCGCCTCGTGAAGGACGCGCTCGAGGGCCGCTCGCGGCTCGCGCGCGCGTCGCTCGGGTCGGTGCCCGCGGTCCTGAGCCACCCGGGCGCTGCGTGGCGCCTTCGCCGGCGGGACGGCTCCGTCGAGCAGGTCCGGCCGCGCGCGCAGTTCTGCGTGAACGACCCGCGGGTGGCGATCGCCGCCGCGGCGCAGGGGCTCGGCGTGGTCTGCGCGCCCCGCGAGGTGATCGAGCAGCAGGGCAAGGCGCTCGTCGAGCTCACGATCACGGGGCGCACGGTCGAGCCCCGCGAGCTCTTCGCGGTGTACCCGTCGCGGAAGCTGCTCTCCACGCGGGTGCGGCTGGCGATCGACTGGGTGATGAAGCACCGCTGACCGCCACGGCGCGCGGCGCCGCCGCGATCAGGGCACCTGGAGCTCGATCCGCAGCCAGTCGGCCGCGACCTCGATCTCGACGCCCCCGTCGATCGCGCGGTGCGACCTGGCCCCGACCACGGAGCGCGGCGCCGGCACGCCGTGGACGCGGATCGTCTCCACCTCGCGCGCGAGGGGCAGATCGCCCGTCGCGCTGCGCTCGAGCGCGAACGTGGCGCCGTCGAGGCCGCCCTCGATCCGGGTGACGCGCGACGCGCCGTGGCCGTCGCCCTCGTCCTCATAGAGGCGGCCGCTCACGCGCTCCGCCGCGTGGACGTGCCATGTGATCTCCTCCCAGCTCGCGCTCGTCGTGTGCATTCGAGGCGCGGTGAGCGCCACCGCGCCCCCGGCGCGCAGCCACACGGGGACCACCCCGAGCGGCGCATCGGCGATCACGTGGCGCCCGCCCTGCTCCACGCTCCCCGCGCGCTCCAGGTTCGCGAAGTCCAGCCATGCGCCGGCGGGCAGGTACACCAGCCGCTTCGACTGCCCTGGCCGCACCACCGGCGCCACGAGCAGATCGCCGCCGAACAGGAGCTGATCGAACGCGTGGAGCGCCTCGGGGTCGCCCGGCGCCGCGAAGGACAGCGGCCGCAGGACGGGTATCCCCGTCTCCGCCGCCTCGTGCATGAGCGTGTACAGGGCCGGCAGGAGCCGGTAGCGCCGCTCGAGCGCCGCGCGCGCGAGGCCGAGGTACGGCTCGCCGAAGCGCCAGGGCTCCTGCGCCGGTCTGCCCCTCGCCGCGTGGTTGCGCATCAGCGGATAGAACAGCCCCGCCTGCATCCAGCGCACGAGCAGCTCGCCGTTCGCGCGCCCCGTGAAGCCCGGGATGTCCGCGCCCACGAACGGCACGCCCGAGAGGCCGAGGCCGACCAGCATCGGGATGGACGCTTCCAGGTGCGTGAAATTGCTGGCGAAGTCGCCGGTCCACACCGCGGCGTACCGCTGGATGCCGGCGAAGGCCGCGCGCGTCAGCACGAAGGGGCGCCGCTCCGGCGCGTGGCGCGCGAGGCCCTCGTGGGCGGCCCGCGACATGCCGAGTCCATAGACGTTGTGGACCTCGAGGTGGCGCCGGGCGCCGTGGCGCGCGTCGTCGGGGAGCGTGCTGCCCTCGATGGCGCCGAGGCCCGCGGCGCGCCCGCCGCTCGGCGCCGGCAGGCCCCTGTCGGGGCGGACGGAGAAGCACGCCGGCTCGTTCATGTCGTTCCAGATGCCGGCGATGCCCGCGTCGACGAACGGCTTCTGCAGATCACCCCACCAGCGCTGCACCTCCTCGCGCGTGAGATCGGGAAAGACCGCCGGGTCGGGCCATACCTCTCCCACGAGGGGGCCGCCGCGAGGCAGCCGGACGAGGTAGTCTCGCGCCCTCGCCTCGTCGTAGACGGCATATCCCTCGTCGGCCTTGATCCCCGGGTCGACGATCGTCACCAGCTTGACGCCCTCGGCCGCGAGCTCGCGCGCGAGCCGCGCCGGGTCGGGGAAGCGCGAGCGGTCCCAGGTCCAGACCCGATAAGCATCCATGTAATCGATATCGAGGTGGACCACGTCGAGGGGGAGGCCGCGCGATCGGTAGCCGCGGACGACGCCGCGCACGTCGTCCTCGGTCTCGTAGCCCCAGCGCGACTGGTGCGCCCCGAGGCTCCAGAGGGGCGGCATGGCCGGGCGACCGGTGAGCGCGGCGTAGCGCCGGAGGACGTCGGCCGGGTGCGGGCCGGCCAGGAGGTAGACGTCGAGCTCGGGGCCCCGCGACTCCCATTCGATGCGGGTCGGGTCGTTCAGGGCGATATCGACCTCCGAGCGCCACGGCTCGTCGAGGAAGAGGCCCCAGGCCACCCCGCCGCGGAGGGCGATGAAGAAAGGAATCGAGGCGTAGAGCGGGTCGGACTCCACGTGCGGCGGGAAAGCGTCGGTGTTCCAGAAGGTGAATCGCAGGCCGCGCTTGTCGAGCGGGCCGACCTTCTCGCCGAACCCGAGGTAGGCCTCGCCCGGCGGCGCCGCGAGCGAGAGCCTGGAGCGGAGCTCGTCCACGGGGAACGCCGGCCGGACCTGCCCCGAGACGGCCTCGCTGCGCGCGAGGGCGCGGCCCGCGGCGTCGCTGAAGGCCCATGTGCCCGACGCGAGCGAGACCTCGAGAGAGGCGCCCTCGGCGCTCACGTGGAGCGTGTCCCCCTCGCGGCGCGCGGAGAGCGGCAGCGCGCCGTCTGCCACCACGGCGAAGGAGTGTTTGGGCGGCTGCTCGGGGTGCGTGAAGCTGGTCACCGCGGACGAGGGGGCGTGGCGCACGCGCAGCACGCCGGGGCCTGGACAGCGGATCTCGACCGCGGCGCGGGCGCCCCAGAGGAGCACGTGCGTCGCGCCGATCGAGGCGTCGGTGAGGAGGCTGCGCGCGCCCGTCATGGCCCCCCGAGCCGCCCCGGCGGCGGCAACTCCAGCACGGGCGGCGGCGCTCCGGCCGGCCCCTTCTGCCAGTCCGGGTCGATCCAGAGCCATTTGATGAGCTGCGTGTTCCGCGCGTTGGGGATGAACCCCCTCACCCACGGCTTCACGAGCGTCGGCTTCTCCTCGAAGTAGAGCGGTATCCTGCTCATCCCGTCGAGCGCCCGCCGCTCGGCCGCCCGGAAGCGCCGGATGCTGTCCCTGGGATCGGCCGTCGCGGCCGCCTCGCCGACCGCCTCGTCGAACTCCGCGTCTGCCCAGCCGGTCCGGTTCTGGGGGCTCTGCGACAGGAACGTCCCGAGCCACGTCTGTGGATGGTTGTAGTCGGCCAGCCAGCCGAGCCGGATCACCTGGAAGTTGCCGTCGCGGAGGTCCTTGAGCATCACCCGCCACTCCTCGCTCCGCAGCGTCGCGGAGACCCCGAGGTGGCGCTTCCACATGTCCTGGATGGCCACGGCGACCTGCGCGTGCCCCTCCCCCGTGTTGTAGAGGATCTCGAGCGGCGGAAACCCCTTCGCCCGCAGCTCGTCTCCCTCGCGGGCGACCTCGTACCCGGCCTCGGCGAGCAGCGCGCGGGCGCGCGCCGGGTCGTGGCCGACCTCGGGGCTCGAGAACGGATCCACGCCGCGCGCCCTGTCCTCCGCCGCCTGCTCGGCGTAGCCGGATCCGGTGATGTCGGGCACGTAGTGGGTCGCCGGCTTCCCGACCCGCGTGATCTTCTCGACGAGCTCCCGCTTGTCGATCGCGAGGTTCAGCGCCCACCGGACGCGCGGATCGTCGACCGGCGGCTTCCTCGTGTTGAGCTCGTAATACACCGTGGAGAGGAACTCGCTGCGCCGGAGATCCTTCTTCCCGGACAGCCAGCCGCGGTGGTCGTACGGGAGCTCGCAGTTGTCTCCCAGGTAGTCGATGTCCCCCGCCTTGTAGAGCTGCAGGGTGGCGTTGTACTGGGCGATCTCCATCCAGACGATCCGGTGGATCCTGAGCGCGTCGTGGCCCCAGTACGCCGGGTTCCGGTTCATCGTGATCTCGTACCGGAACTTCCACTCGTCGAGCCGATAGGGCCCGTTGACCACCATGTTCTCGGGGCGAAACCAGAGCTCCGGCTCGCCGCGCGCCTCGAACGGCTCGACGACGTCGCGGCGCACCGGGAAGAGGGTGACGAAGCTCGTGAGATCGGTGAAGTACGGCGCCGGCTGCTCGAGCTCGACGTCGAGGGTCAGGTCGTCGCGGGCCCGCACGCCCACGGCGGTGTCGTCCTCCACGAGCGACGACGTGGCGACGAACCCGGTCGCCCCGCCGGAGCCGGAAGGCGGCGCGGCGCGAGCGCCTTTGGCCGCGGCGGGGTCGTACGTCGGGAGGCTCGCGTGGGGCGCGACCAGCGCGTACGCGGCGGCCTCCACGGGCGCGAGCAGGCAGCCCGGGAGGAAGCCGCGGCCCGCCGGCCCCTCGATCTCGAACCAGCGGTCGGCCGCGCCATTGCAGGCGACCGGCGGCCCGGCCGCGAGGAGCGCGACCTCGGCGCCCCGCCACCCGCCGCCCGGGGTGGCGTCGCGCGGCGCGGGCGGCGGGGCCGCGCCGGCCGCGTCGAACGAGAGCCGCTCGCCGGCGCCGGTCGCCTCGTCGGGCTCGGCGTAGGTCACCGAGGTCACCCCGGTGGGCGGGGCCGGCAGGGGCGCCACCGCCGACGTCACCCGGGCGGGCGACTGGCCGAGCACGACGACGAACGCTCCTCCGGGCAGATCGAGCGCGGGCGGCGCGTCGGGCCGAGGCGCGCGGCGCAGCGTCGCGCCCTCGCGCAGCGCCTTGAGCTTTCCGAGGTTGAAGAGCTCGCCGTTCTTGAGGATGTGCAGGTTCGTCGCGGCGAGCGAGGCCGTCGACGGGCGCAGCACGCGCTTCCATGCGTACTCGAAGTCGGGCGCCGTCACCGGCTTGCCGTCCGACCAGCGCGCCTCCGGCCGCAGGTGGAACCGGAAGAACCGGTTGTCGTCGCTCCGCTCCCAGCGCGCCGCGACCCCCTGCGCCGCGTGGAGATCGCCGGGCGCGTAGCTGGTCAGCCCCTCGAACATCTGGTGGAGCAGCGTGATGCTCACGGAGTCCACGGCCTTGCCTGGATCGAGGTACTCCGGCTCGTCGCCGTTGTTGACGTAGAACGTCGTGACGTCCTTGCCGACGCGCGACGTCGTCCCGACGTACCCCTCGGTCTCGCCCGCGCAGGCCGCGAGCGGACACGAGAGGGCCGCGAGCAGGAGCGCTCTATCGCGCCTCAGAGCCGCGGCCCTAATCGGCGAACCCCTTCGGGTTCTGCTCTTGCCAGCGCCAGCTGTCGCGGCACATGGTCTCGAGATCGCGCTCCGCGCGCCAGCCGAGCAGCTCGATCGCGCGCGCGGGATCCGCGTACACCGAGGCGACGTCCCCGGGGCGGCGCGCCACGATCTCGTGGGCGACGCGCCTCCCGCTGACCTTCTCGAACGCGGCCACCATCTCCAGCACCGAGTGTCCCCGCCCGGTGCCGAGGTTGACGGTGAAGCTGTCGCCGACGCTGAAGATGCGCTTCAGCGCGGCGAGGTGCCCGAGCGCGAGGTCGACCACGTGAATGTAGTCGCGCACGCCGGTGCCGTCCGGCGTCGGCCAGTCGCCCCCGAACACCCGGAGCTTGTCGCGCCGCCCCACGAGGACCTGCGTGATGAACGGCGTCAGGTTGTTCGGGATCCCGTTCGGATCCTCCCCGATGAGCCCGCTCTCGTGGGCGCCAACGGGGTTGAAGTAGCGCAGCGACGCGAGCGACCAGCCCCCGGTGGCCGCCACGTCGCGCAGGATCTGCTCCACCATGAACTTGGACTGCCCGTAGGGGTTGGTCGGCCCGAGCCGGCTCCCCTCGTCGAGCGGCACGCGCTCGGGATCGCCGTACACGGTGGCGGACGAGCTGAACACCAGCTTCCGCGCGCCCCGCGCGTCGAGCGCCTTGAGCAGGCACACGGTCCCCGCGACGTTGTTCTCGTAGTACGAGAGCGGCTTCTCGACCGACTCGCCGACGGCCTTCAGCCCCGCGAAGTGGATGGTCGCGTCGATCGGGTGCTCGGCGAGCAGCCGATCCAGGAGCGCCGCGTCGCGGATGTCGCCCAGGATGAACGTCACCTGCTTCCCGGCGATCCGCTCCACCCGCTCCACCGCCGCCTTGCGGCTGTTGCAGAGGTTG
The DNA here is from genome assembly GCF_051527395.1 of Sorangium sp. So ce281. Lineage (NCBI taxonomy): Bacteria > Pseudomonadati > Myxococcota > Polyangiales > Polyangiaceae > Sorangium > Sorangium sp. So ce281. The sequence continues at coordinate 4,571,026 of NZ_CP150322.1, read as the reverse complement.
TCGAGGATCACCACCCGGTAGCCCGCGTGGAGGAGCTCCACGCAGGTGTGCGAGCCGATGTAGCCCGCGCCTCCGGTGACCAGGATCGTCTTGCTCATGTCGTTCTCCCGAGAGGGTCTATGCCGCGCTCTCGTCGATGAGGCCACGGCACAGGCCGGCGCGTCAACGGGGACCTCGGGGCGCAGCCGGCCCGCCCGGCGGGGCGCTGTCAGGGCGCGTCAGGGCACGCCGAGCCGCCCCGGCGTCGGGAACTCGAGCTCCGGAAACGCGGTCTCGTTCGACGGGTTGTCGCGCCAGCTCGGGTCGTTCCACAGCCACCTGACGAGCTGCACGCCGCGCGAGTTGCCCTTGAACCCCTTGACCCACGGCTTCACCAGCGTCGACTTCGTGTAGAAGTAGAGCGGCAGCTTGGGCATGCCGTCGAGGGCCCGCTTCTCCGCCTTGCGGAACGCCCGGATGCTCTCCTTCGGATCGGCCGTCGCCGCGGCGGCGCGCATCAGGTTGTCGAACTCCTGATCGGCCCATCCCGTCCGGTTCTGCGGGCTGTACGAGAGCAGCGTGCCGAGCCACGTCGCCGGATGGTTGAACTCGCCGATCCAGCCGAACCGCACGACCTGGTAGTGCCCGTCGCGCACGTTCTTGAGCATCACCTTCCACTCCTCGTTCCGCAGCGTGGCGGACACGCCGAGGTGACGCTTCCACATGTCCTGGACCGCGACCGCGATCTGCTTGTGGCCCTCGCTCGTGTTGTAGAGGAGCTCGAGCGCCGGGAAGTTCTTCGCCCGGTACCCGTCGCCCTCCTGGACGACCTCGTACCCTGCCTCGGCGAGCATTGCGCGGGCGCGCTCCGGGTTGAACGCGACCTCCGGCGACGAGAACGGATCGACCCCGAGCTTCCTGTCCTCGGCGACCGCCTCGTCGTAGCCCGATCCGGTGTAGTCCGGGACGTAGTGCGTGGCCGGCGTCTGCCCCGCCCGCGTGACCTTCTCGACGAGCTGCCGCTTGTCGACAGCGAGGTTGAGCGCCCAGCGGACGCGGGCGTCGTCGACCGGCGGCTTCTTCGTGTTGAACTCGAACCAGTAAATGGATAGGTACGGGTACCGCTGGAAATCCCGCTTGGTCGACAGCCAGTCCATGTGCTCGGCGGGGAGCGAGGTGTTGTCGCCCAGGTAGTCGAGATCCCCCGCCTTGTAGATGTTCATCGTGGCATTGTAGAGCTCGACCTCCAGCCACACGACGCGGTGGATCTTCAGCTTGTCGTGGTTCCAGTACATCGGATTCCGCTTCATCGTGATCTCGTAACGGAACTTCCACTCATCGAGCGTGTAAGGGCCGTTGACCACGATGTTCTCGGGGCGGAACCAGAGCTCGGGCTCGCCGCGCTTCTCGAACGCCTCGATCACGTCCTTGCGCACGGGGAAGAGCGTCACGTAGCTCGTGAGATCGGTGAAGTAGGGCGTGGGCTGTTCCAGCTGCACGTCGAGCGTATGGTCGTCGCTCGCCCGGACGCCGACGGCGCCGTCGTCCTCCACGAGGAGCGCGTCGGGCACGAAGCCCACGGGGGGCTCGCCCTGCGCGGCGCTGCCGGAGGGCGGCGCCGCGGCGTCGTACGTGGGGAGGCTCGTGTGCGGCGTGACGACGGCGTACGCCTCCGACCGGGGCGCGGCGCCCGCGCCCTCCTTGCCCGGGTTGCCGGCGTTGCCCGCGGGGGGGACGAGCGCGCAGCCCGGGAGGAAGCCGCGCGCGCCGCCCCGCTCGATCTCGAACCACCGGTCGGCGGCGCCGTTGCATTTGCACGGCGGGCCCACGCGGACGATGTCGACAACGGCGCCCTGCCAGCCGCCGCCGGGCGCCGAGCCGAGCGGCGCCGCGCCGCCGGCGGCCGCGTCGCCCCCTGCTGGGCCGCCCCCTGCCGCGCCGAACGAGAGCCGATCGCTCGCGCCGCCCTTCCCGTCGCCCTTCGCGAACGTCACGGCGGCGGAGCCCTCCGGCAGCGCCGCGAGGGGCGCGATCGCGGTGTCGACCTGGATCGGCGAGCGCGCCAGCACCACGACGAACGCCCCCTTCGGCAGATCGAGCGCGGATGGCGCGTCGGGCCGCGGGGCCGCGCGGAGCGGCGCGGCCTCGCGCAGCGCCTTGAGCTTGCCGAGGCTGAACAGCTCGCCGTTCTTGAGGACGTAGAGGTTCGTCGCGGCGAGCGAGGCCGTGGAGGGGCGCAGCACCCGCTTCCACGCGTACTCGAAGTCGTGCGCCGTGACCGGCTTGCCGTCCGACCAGCGCGCCTCCGGCCGCAGGTGGAACCGGAAGAGCCGGTTGTCGTCGCTCTGCTCCCAGTGGGTCGCGACCCCCTGCACCGGGCGGAGGTCGCCGGCGCCGTAGGTCGTCAGCCCCTCGAACATCTGCTGCACGAGCGTGGAGCTCGCCGAGTCGTTGGATTTTCCTGGATCCAGGTACTCGGGCTCGCTGCCATTGTTGATGTAGATCGTCTCTGTGTCCTTGCCGACGCGCGCGGTCGTCCCGGCATACCCGCCTTCGCTCTCGCTGCACGCCGAGAGCGCGAGGATCGCGAGCCCGAGCGCCGCGGAGGCGCCGCGCGCCCCGCAACCGGCGCTCCCGCCGCCCCCCGCGCCGCCGGCACCTCGTCGCTCCGGAGCCCGTCGCATAGCGCGCGCGTAGCACGGCGCTCCGGGGGCAGGAAGACCATGGCTGCCCGGCGCGAGCGCGCGTGCGGGCGCGTGCATGAAACGCCGATCCTCCCCAGGTGAAGCGCAGCAAGGGCGCCGTGGCAGTCGGCGATGGATCGGCGATGGATCGGCGGTGGCGCGTCGCCGTTCGCCCGCGAGCGCCGCCTAGCTCGGCCCGGTGCCGTGGTTGCGGCCACACCATCGCTCGGGTAGAGGGCACGCGTGATCAGCGCAGTCCATGTCGAGCGGCTTCGCGGCATCCGCACGGGACGGCTCTCCGAGCTCACGCCGCTCACCGTGCTCGTCGGGCCGAGCGGCGCCGGCAAGAGCACGATCCTTGATGCGCTCCTCATCGCCGCGGGCGGCGCCCCGGGCGACGCCATAGGGCGCGTGGTGCGCCGCCGAGCCGAGCTGCCCCAAGGCGGGCCCTGGCTCTTCGAGCGGCGCCAGCCCGACGCGCGGATCGTGCTCGAGGGGGACGACACTGGCACCCGAGCGTGCGAGCTGAGCTGGTCATCGACCCCCTCCGAAGATCTCGTGCGAAGGCTGCCCGAGCGCGAACAGGAGCGGCATCCCATCGAGATCGGCTGTGACGTGACGTCTTCGCTCGGCCATTTTCGCTCACGCACCGTGATCTCCGTCGGCAACGAGTACCGCTTCGATCTGAGCAGGGCCGATGCCCACTCCGATGTGCGCCAGTTCCGTGACGCGCGCGCCGTACGGCTGGTGGAGCCCGCGGCCGGCGCAAACCATGCAGCGCTCCACCGCGTGTTCTCCGACGCAGCGGAGCAGGGGAGGCTCGACGTTGTCATCGAGATCGTGCGCGAAGCGCTCGACGGCGTCGTCGATCTCCGTGTGCTGACGGTCGAGGACGCGCCCGTGGACCAGCCGATTCTTCATCTCGACTACGCCACGCACAGCGTCCCCGTCGCCGGCGCAGGCTCCGGCATCTATGCGTTGGTGCGCCTCGCCCTCGAGCTCGCTGCGCTGCCCGGCGGGCTCGTGCTCGTCGAGGAGCCGGAAATCCATCAGCACCCCGCGGGCATCCATCGAACGGCGAGGGTCTTGCACGCAGCGACGCGCCGGGACATCCAGGTCGTCGTCTCCACGCACAGCCTCGAGCTCATCGACTCGCTCGTCGCCACGGCGACCCAGGAAGATCTGGATCGTCTCTGTGTTATGCGCGTCGTGCTCGACCGAGGCATGCTGCGCAGCTCGCGCTTCCCGGGACCGATGATCGCCACGGCGCGGCGAGAGCTCGACGAGGACCTGCGATGAGCCTCCCCGCAGAGTCCGTCCTTATCTGTGAAGGATACCATGATCGCGCCTTCTTGCGTGGTTGGCTCACATGGCTCGGATGTGAAGGACTGCTCAACAAGCCCTATCGAGGCGAGAAGCCCTTGCGGGGAGCTGGCCAATATGGCTTCAAGACACCGAGCGGGGGGTGGCTACGGATCCTTCCCGTGGACGGCGATACGAAGGTGACCCTAGCGGCCGAGGAGTTGATCATCCAGAGCGCGACGAAGCCTATTGCGCGCATCGTGCTCGTCTACGATGCCGACGATCCGCATCCGACCCCGAGAGGAGGTGCACGGCAGAGCGACTTCGACGCGTGGGCGATCAAGCAGCAGGCGAGCCGGGTGCCCGACACCGAGGAGTTCGAGCTGACGGGAGGCATGGTCCCGACCCGTCTCTCGATCGTCGTATGGGGCGCGCCCGATGCCGCCTCCGCGCTCCTGCCCCCGCAGCAGACGCTCGAGCGGCTCGTCTGCGCCGCGCTCGCAGAGGCGTACCCGACGCGCGGCAAGGCTGTCTCTGTCTGGCTTGCGTCGCGACCCGAGCCCCCGGCGCAAGAGAAGCTCAACAAGACCCACGCTGCGTCGCACATGGCGGGGTGGTTCTCTGACCGCGGCTACGAAGGTCTCTTCGATGCCGTCTGGGAGGATGCTGCGGTTCGCGAAGCGCTGCTCGCGCGCCTCGGTGCGACCGGTTCCGCCCGCGTCATCAACGAGCTGGTCGGCGCCCCGGGATGAACGCTCGAGCGCTCGGCCCGCGTCGACGCAGTCAGCGCAGCGGTCGGAGGAGTCTTCCGGCGCCTGCGCTCCCGCTCTGCTCCGCGCTGCTCCTCGCGCTGCTCGCCGCCGGCTGCGGCGGCGCGGCCTCCCCGGGCGCCACCCCCCCGCAGGCCGCCCAGTGCGATCCTGCGCACCTCGACGCGTGTGAGCGCGCCCTCGCCGCGGCGCTCGCGGAGGGCCGGCCGCCGCGCGAGCTCGCCCTCGGCTACGTCGCGGCCCGCGCCGCCCGCGACGCTGACGACCCGTGGGTGCTCTTGCTCCGCGACCTCGAGCGCCGCGGCGGGCGCGGGCCGCGGGCCGCGGTCATCGTCGAGGCGGGCGCGGAGGCCACGGCCGCGGCGCGGGCGCCTGTGGCCGCGGCGGAGGCGAAATGGATCCGCGCCGCGCCGCTGCCGCCCCCCGGGGCCCTCGCCGCCGACGCGCTGCTCCTCGCGCTTGGCGAGGCCCTCGGGTACGAGCACCTCGTCCACGCGCGCGCCCGCCACGGCGCCGTCCAGCTCTTTCCGGCCGATCCGCTCGCGCCGTTCATGGCCGGCCTCGCGCCGATCGCGCGCGGCGGCGCGTCGCTCTCGCGGGTCGCGGACGACATCGCGCTCGCCGCGCTCGTCCGCCGCGCCTTCGGCGCCGCCGGCCGCTTCCGCTACGTCGAGGCCGCGGCCGCGGCCGACGCCCTCGCGGCCGCGGTGAAGGGGCGCGACCCGGACGACGAGCCGGTCCTGCGCGGCCGCTACGCGCTGCAGCTGCTCGCGACCGCCGGGGTCGCGCTCGAGGAGGCCGAGGACGACGCTCCCTTCGCGCCCTCGGCCCCCCGGCCAGGCCCGCCGCCCGCGCGGGGCGACACGCCTTACGGCGACCTCCTCCGCGTGCGCACGGCCCGGGACGGCCGCGCCGCGTGGCGCGCCCGCGGCGCGGCCGTGCTGCGGGCCGTCCCCGCGGACCGGCGCGGCGCGCTCGACGACCTGCTCGGCAAGGCCCCCGGCTGCGGCCAGGACGTCGCGCCCCTCATGGAAGGCCCGCGCGACCTCGTGTTCGCCGCGGCGCTCGCCGGCGCCCTCGCCCCGGGCGACCCTGCCGCCGCGCCCGCGAGCACCGCGGCGGCGACGGGACGGCGCCTCCCGCTCGACGCGTGGCTGCCGCGCTACGAGGCGCTCGTCCGCGCCGTCGAGCAAACGAGCACCGCGTGGGCCCACGCGCCCGCCCTGCTCCACGAGCGCGGCCCCACGCCCGCCGCGCGCCAGGCAGGCAGCGCGGGCAGCGCCGTCCACCGCCGCGCCACCGAGCTCGGCCTCGCGCACCTCGCCGCGCTGCGCGCCCTCGCGGAGGCCGAGCCGCGCCGCTACCGCGCGCTCGCGCTGATCCCCCTCGCCTACAGCCCCGGGGTGCTCGCCGACGAGCCCCTCCGCGACGCCATCGTCGACCTCACGCAGATCGCCGTGCAGCGCCGCATGGCCGAGGCGCACGACCCGGAGGCCGTCCTCGGCGCGGCGCTCGCCGGCGTCTTCGCGGGCATGGCGTACCCGCCCGAGGTGCAGCCCCCGCACTTCCTCGCCCTCCAGGGCGCGCTCACCGCCAAGCTCCGCGGCGAGCTCACCGAGCAGGCTGGATGGGGCGTCGCCGGCCTCTACGCCGCCGACGCGCTGTACCGGCTCGCCTCCGGTCAGGCGCCGGATCTCGCGTTCTCGTCCGCGCAGATCGAGCGCGCGCTCGCGCCCGCCCCGGCGCTGCCCTACCCCGGCCTCGCGGCGCTCGCCGCGAGCCTCTCCCGCTACGCCGCGCTCGGCGCCGCCGGCGCGCTGGATCCGCAGGCGACCGGCGCGGCCGGGCTCCCCCCGGAGCGCCGGCAGGCGCGCGACGCGCTCCGGCGCGCCGTCGCGGGGCTCGCGGCGCGCGATGCCGGCGCTGGCGCGGCCGACGCCGCGGAGGCGCCGCCGCCCGAGCTCGTCGAGGACGTCGCCGCGCTGGCCGACGGCGTCCTCGCCGTGCTCCTCACCGAGCGCTCGCGCAAGCCGCCGCCGGCCGGGGCCGCCTGCGCCGCCGGGCGCGGGCCGAGCCCCGAGGGACGCCGCGCCCTCGCGCGGCTCGGCGACGTCCGCCGGCGGATCCTGCTCGCGCCGCGGTACAGGCAGGGCGACGGCCCGTGGGCGCGCCGGGCGCGGCTCCTCGTGACGCTCCTCTCCGACGCCATCGATCTCCTCTCGGCGCCGCCGCGCGCCGCCGGCGCGCCGACGCGCGCCGCTCCGCCGCGCTTCACCCTCCCGGCCGCGGACGCCGAGGCCGCCGTCGCCGCGGGCCTCTCCGGCTGGGTCGACCATGACCTCGCCGACGCGCTCACCGGCGGCTACGCGCTCGCCCGCGCGCTCCTCGAGTCGTCCACCGCGGAGCGCTTCGCCGAGCGGAGCGGCGCCCCGCTCGGCCGGGTGCTCCGCGGGCTCTCCGCGGCGTTCCGCGACGATCCGGCGCGGAGCGGCGGCGTCGGACGAGGCCCCGCCGGCGGCGCGCTGCTCGACGCGCTCGCGTCGCTCCCCGCCGCGCGCGACGGCGGCGGCGATCTGCGGGGCCTGTTCGTCGGCTACGCCCGCGCGTTCTCCGCCCTCGGGCTGCGCGACCAGGCCGACCTCGCGCTGCTCGCCTCGCTCCTCGGCGCCGCCGTGCTGGGCGGGCCCCCGTCGCCGGACGCCATCGCGCTCGCGAACGACAGCGGCAGCCGGGTCGCCTGGGCGCTCTCGTACCTCGGCGAGATCGGGAAGGCCCGGGCCGGCATCGCCCCGGATCCGTCGGCGTACGCTGCCGCCATGAGCAAGGCGTCGGACGACGCCTGCCAGGCGGCCGACACCGGCGACGTGCTCGCCCTCGTCGGCGCCGTGCGCGACTTCGCCGGCGGCCGGCGCGCCGAGGCGCGCGACGCCCTCGACCGCGTCCTTGCCGCCGCCGACGCCCGCGGGCTGCGCGTGCCGCGCATGACCTACCGCTACGAGGAGAAGACCGCGACCCGCGTCTTCTCGCTCAGCTTCGACGTCTCGTACGGCGCCGGGCTCCTCGAAGGGGCGAACAGCTTCCAGCTCGGCCTCGGCCTCCGCACCCGCGGCGAGCCCGAGGGCTCCCTCGCCGCGGCGCTCGCGCCCGAGGGCTCGCCCCGGAGCGACGAGGACGCGGCGCGCGCCTACGTCAGCGCCGCGGCGCTCGCGGCCGCCTACCACTTCCTCGACGGCGACGCCGAGCGCGGCACCGCCGCGGCGCGCCGGGCGATCGCCGCGCTCTCGTTCGGCCTCCGGCTCGGGCGGCGGGCGCTGCGCCCGGACCAGCCGCTCGCCTGGGGCCGGGACGCCCGCGCGCTGCTGGCGATCGACGCCCAGCTCGCGGCCGAGGCGGGTCACCCCTTCCTCGCCGGCGACCTCTGGACGCTCGTCCGCGGCCTCCTGCCGCCGGACGCGGACGACGCCGCGGTCGCGGCGCTCCTCGCTCCGCTCCCGGCCGGCCTCGCCGCGGTCCAGGGGCTCGACCCGCTCGTCGCGAGGACCGCGCGCTCGCTCGCCGCGGTCGCCAGGCCGCTCGCGTGCACCGAGGCCAGGGTCGAGCTCGGCGGCTACGAGGAGCCCGCCTGCGACGCCTACCCGCTCGCGCTCTCGCTGCGCATCGCCGACGTCCTCGGCAAGCTGCCGCACCTCCAGCGACGGGCGCGCGCGGGCAGCGCGGCCGCGTGCCCTGCCCTGCGCAGCCTCGACGGCTTCCTCACGGCGGCGGAGCGGGGGACGTACGACCCCGACGCGTTCACGGCCGCCGTGGAGGCGCTGCGGCAGAGCGGCCGGCTCTACGACGCCGGCGTGATGCTGGCGCGGCAGCGGCGCGAGGGGCACTGCGGCCCCGTCGTGCTCGCGGCCGCGCGCGCGCTCGGCCGCGCTCCCTCGCTCGGCCCGGCCCTGCGCGCGGATCTGCTCAGCGTCGCGGTGCGCTGCGCGGCCGCGGCGCTCGACGCGAACGTCGTCGACGACCTGATGGCGCTCGACGGCGAGACGCGCGCCCTCCCCGACCTCGGCCGCAACCTGAAGGTCGTGCTCTTCGCGACGGAGCTCGCCGTGCGCGAGCAGCGCTGGGACGTCCTCTCACGGCTCTCGAAGCAGCCCGACTTCGTGGGTCGCTTCCGGGGCGAGGACGCCGGCGCGGCGGCGACCGCGCGCCTCATCGAGGCCGCGGCGGCCGTGCTCGCCGGCGAGCCTGCGCCGCGCGACGCCCCCGGAGACGGCGCGCGCGACGCGCCGTGCGGCGCGCCTCTCGCCGGCGATCGCGCCGCGCTGTGCGCCGAGATCCAGCGCCTGCGCCCGGGCGCGCTGCCCGAGCCGCAGCGCCGGCAGGCCGCGCGCGAGGCGCTCACGAGCCTCCTCGAGGCCGCGCGCGGGCAGGCTCGCTAGCCTGCCCGCGCGCGCGGCGCCGAGCGCCTACTTCACGCTGGCGGGCTTCGTCTCGGCCGGCTTCGTGTCCGCGGGCTTCGCCGCGGCCGGCTTCGTATCCCCGGGCTTCGCCGCGGCGGGGGCAGGCGCGGCGGCGGCGGGCTGCGCTGCAGCCGGCGGCGCGGCGGCGGGCGCCGGTGCGGCAGGCGCGGCGGCGGGCTTCGCATCCGCGGGCTTGGCGGCGGCCTTCGGGTCCACCGGCTTCGCGTCGGAGGCCTTCACGGCGCCCTTCGGCGCGGTCGCGGGCACGCCGGCCGGCTTGAGGCCCTTGGTGGCGACCGCGGCGCAGGCGAGCGCGACGCCGGTGTCCTTGCCGTCGAGCCGCATGATCTTGATCTCGACGCGGCGGTTCTTCTCCTTCGCCTCCTCGGTCTCGCCCGGATCGGTCGCGCAGTGCGCCCCGTAGCCGGCGGCCCGCACGCGGTTCTTCTCGACCCCGAGCGCGGTGAGCGCCTTCACCACCGCCTCGGCGCGCTTCTTCGTGAGCGTCACGGTGGCGGCGTCGTTGCCGACCTTCTCGGAGTAGGCCGCGACCTCGACGAACTGGATCTGCGGATGGTCCTTGAGGATCTGCGCGATGTTCGCGAGGAGCCCCTGCGAGGCGGGCTCGATATCGGGCTTGCCGGCGACAAAGGCGATCTTCTCGTTGAGCTTCACCTCGTTGCCTTCCAGGGCGACCGGCGGGACGTCGGGACAACCGTCGTCGTCCTTGTAGCCGTTCTTGACCTCGGCCTCGGTCGGGCACTTGTCGGCGTCGGCCACGAGGCCGTCGCCGTCCGGGTCGGTCGACTTGCAGCCGTCCTTGGCGTCGGGCGGCAGGCCGTCCTCTTTCTCGGCCACGCACTTGTCGGTGCCGTCGTCGAACACCCCGTCCGCGTCCGCGTCAGGGGGCGGCGCAGGCGGCGCAGGCGGCGGCGGCGCGGGCGGTGGTGCCGGCGCCTTCGCGGTCTGCTGCTGGGGCTCGACCGCGCAGCCGGCGCTCGCCGCGAGCAGCGATACTGCGAATGCCATTCCAAGCCATCTCGTCGTTCGCATCTCCTGGGCTCCTCTCCTTGGCGTCGTTGACGGCGCCGAGCGCCAGCGTGTTTAGACGACTACGCCGCAAACTGCGAGATGGATTCGTACGGCGGCGCGCGCCGCTCCCCCTCGGCAGCGCGTCGGCCCCCCCGCTCCGGAGGCGACGGCGAGCCGTCGAGTCCGGCTCGATCTCGGCGCGTCGTTCGCCTCTTGGCGCGAGCGACTAGAGTTTCTCCGACGGGAAATCCATCTCGTCGATCTTCGATTTCGGCGCTGCTTTCCTCGACTTGAGCATCTGTTCCTTGAGCATCTGCTCCGCGGGCACCGACGAGGTGGGCTTCTGTGCGGGCGGCGGCGCCACCTTCGGGCGAGGCTTCGGCGCGGGGCGAGCGTTGCTCTCGTCCTTCCTGTCGAGCTTCTCGTCGACGGGCCCCGGCGCCGGGGTCTTCTCCGTCGGCGCGCGGAGCGCCTCGAGCGCGCGCTCGCGGGCCGCGGCCACCTCCGGCGCGTCGCGGCCCGCCGGGTCGAGCCGATCCGCCTCGTCGAGCTGGTCCAGGCACCGGCGGAAGGCCGCCTCGTCGCACGCGCGCAGCGCCTCGGCCCGCAGCGACCGCGCGCGCTCCAGCGCGTCGAGCGGCGACGGCGGCGCGACGGGCGGCGAGGGCCCGTCCGGCGGCGCGCTCGGCTGCGGCTCGGGCAGGGGCGCGATCACGGGCGCGTCGCTCGTCGACCGCAGGAGCCGGGCGACGACGAACGCGAGGAGGGCCAGCGCCGCGACCGCGGCGAGCTCGGCCATCCAGCGCTCCCGCATCCATCGCCGCATCCGCGACACGCGCTGCCGCACCCGGGCGGCGGGCACCTGCTCCTCGGCGGCGATGCTCTCGAGCTTCTCGCCCTCCCCTTCGCGGGCCATCCACGACAGCGTCTGCCGGGCGTCGCGGCTCGCGGAGGCCTGCTCTTCGGCCCAGCGCGCCAGCTCGCGCGCCTCGACGGGCGGCGGTCCGACCGGCAGGTCGGGCAGCTCCGTCGCGGCCTCCCGCGCCGAGCGCCGGTGGTGGTCGGCCACCTTGTGGCGCGCGATCCCGAGGAGCCAGCGCCGGAGCTCCGTCGGGTCGGCCGGGCGCCCCGGCGACGCGAGCGCGTCGCAGAGGACGGTCTGCACCACGTCGTCGACCTCGCCGCTCGGGACGCGCCGCCGCACGAAATCCTCGAGGGCTCGGCGGAGCCCTGGCTCTGCCAGGGGGTTCGTCGCGGGGGTGCGGTCCTCGGTGGTCATCGGCGTGCTCATCGACCCTGCATCGCGCCGCGGCCGCGGAGCGTGACGCGCCCGATCGAGAATACTGCAGGCCCCGGCCGGGCGTCACACTCTCCGGCGCGGCGCCGACGGTCGGGCATGCTCCTCAGGCCCCCTCTCGTCCTCGCCGCGGCGTTGCTCGCCGCTTCTCTCACCCACACGTTCCCCTCCCTGACCGCCGCCCAGGGCGGTGGCTCGCCGGTCACCGAGATCCGGATCGACAAGAGCGAGCGCACGCTCGATCTCGTCGCGGGCGGCAAGATCGTCCGGTCCTACCGGGTCGCCCTCGGGCCGGGCGGGCCGGGGCCGAAGCGCTACGAGGGCGACAGGCGCACCCCCGTCGGCACGTACCGCGTCGCGGGCCGCATCAACGGCCTGTTCCATCGGTTCCTGATCGTCAGCTACCCGAACGAGGAAGACCGCGCGCGCTTCGCCGAGCTCAAGCGGCGCGGCGAGGTCCCGCCGGGCCGCGGCGTCGGGCACAGCATCGGCATCCACGGCGTAGGAAGCGCGCAGCTCGCGGGCGTGCACAAGGAGAGCGACTGGACGCTCGGCTGCATCGCCCTCGACGACGACGAGATTGACGAGATCGCGCGGCGAACGCCGGACGGCGCCAAGATCGTGATCACCGACTGAGCGGGCGGTGCTAGGGTAGCCGGTCAAATCGACGGGCTGTCCGTCGAGGATGAGAGCGCGACGGCGAGGCCGGCGCCGCCCTCGCGCCTGCCCTGGAGATCGTGCATGTCTCGCCGTTACTGGCTGATGAAGAGCGAGCCACAGAAATATTCGTTCGCGCAGCTCGTGCGCGACGGCCAGACGATCTGGGACGGCGTCCGGAACTTCGAGGCCCGCAACAACATGCGGTCCATGAAGCAGGGGGATCTCGTGCTCTTCTATCACTCGAGCGAGGGCAAGGCGGTCGCGGGCGTGGCGCGCGTCAAGCGCGAAGCGTACCCGGATCCGACGGCCGACGCCGACGAGGACTGGAGCGTGGTGGACATCGAGCCGGTCGCGCCGCTCAAGGCGCAGGTGAGCCTCGACACGATCCGCGGCGACGAGTCGCTGGCCGAGATCTCGCTCTTGAAGCGGTCGCGGCTCAGCGTGGTGCCCGTCTCGAAGGAGCACTTCGATCGGGTGCTGAAGCTGGGCAAGACCAAGATCGCTTGACGCGCGGACCCGGGGAAACGACTAATCCCGTCGTGAACCTCCGCCCCGGAGCCCGACCCCTCGCCGTCTTCTTCCTCGGCAGCATCCTCGCCAGCGCCGCGTGCGGCGGCCCGCCCGCGCCGTCCCCGATCGAGGGGGAGCCGATCTGCCCCGATTTCGAGATCGGCGCGACGCGCGCGCACATGCGCGGGAGCTTTCGCTTCCCGGTCACGCTGACGGTGCGCGAGGGCAAGGAGCCGATCACCCGGACGACGCTCACCGGGCGCCGGTCCAAGGACGACCCGCCGAGCCGGATCCTCCTCTCCGACGAGGACGCCGAGTACGAGATCGAGTGGGCCCAGTGCGAGAACCAGCGCGCGCCCCGGACGCGCGTGGTGGCGCGCGAGTCGAAGGACGCCGCGGAGTACGCGTGCGGCAACGCGACCGTGTACAAGACCGACAAGCTCGTCACCCGGAAGGGCGACGCCGCCTCGCGCACGGTCCACTTCGCGGCGCCCCCGAAGCCGGAGTGCTGGGAGAGCGAGGTCCCCCCGGCGCCCCCGCCGCCCGCGCCTCCTGCGGCGCCCGACCAGCCGCCGCCGGACGCGGGCGCCGAGGCCGACGCGGGCGCCGCGTCGGTGGACGCGGGCGCCAGGCCGGTGGACGCGGGCGCCAGGCCGGTGGACGCCGGCGCGCCTCGCGATGGGGGCGCAAGCGGCGTCGCGAAGCCTCGCGGCACGGGGGCCGCGGACGCCGGCACGACGCCGCCCGGCCCCTAGTTCCGCCCGCCGGAGGTCCGGCCCGGGATCCGGAGAGAGATTCAACGCAAAGGCGCAAAGACGCAAAGACGCAAAAAAAGAACAGATTTTTGTAGTTTGCGTCGTTGCGTCAGATCTCCCTTCGGTTGCGAGACAGATCTCTGGCGGGATTCGTGGCACGCGGAACCAGGGCCTGTTCGTATACCTCATGAGGCGATCGGTCGGCGCGCTTGGCCGCCGGCGACACCCTAGCTGCCCTGGCCCGTGCGCGACGCGAGCAAGGCTTCACAGGCTGCGCGAGGCCCCCCGGGAGAGGCGTCGTAGGGGAGCGGACTCGACACGGGAGGCACGCCGGCGCCCATCACGTCGAGAGCCGGCCACGAGCTCCCTGGAGTGCCGCTTTTTCGCGCCCGCGATGCGGGCGATCTCGTGACCGATCAGGCGGCGCACGAGATCGTCGTTGCGCATCCCGAACACCGCATCATGGTCAGCGGGGCCGTGGGAGCGCCCGCCGTCCCGGCGCGCCTCCGCGGCCGTCTGGACCTCGGCGGTGCGCCGTCGCCGCGCCGCACACGACCGCTGTTCACCGGGGATCCCGTTCCCTAGAACGTGGTCCACCGGCGCTTTCACCCCGGCGCTTCCAACGTCCTTCCAACGTCCCTTTCCGCCCCGGATCTACACACCGTCTCATGTCCGCTCCCCCCATGCCACCGCCTCCGGCGCCCCGCCCGTTTCCTTCCCCTGATTCCCCTGATTCCCCTGATTCCCCTGATTCCCCTGATTCACACGAAAGCTCCGGTGAAGCTCCCCGCGAGCCCTCTCCCCGCCGCGCGCCGCCCTCGTCGCGCGGCGGCGGGCTCGCGTCGCGCCTCGCCGAGCTCCAGGTGAAGCGGCCGGCGCTGCCGCTGCTCGTGACCGGGATCCTCACCGTCATCGCCCTCTTCCTGGCGACGCGGCTCCATGTGCTGACCGGGTTCGAGTCGCTGCTGCCGGCGTCGCGGCCCAGCGTGCAGGAGCTCGACCGGGTCGCGGCCAAGACGGCCGGCGTCTCCACGCTCTTCGTCGTGCTCCAGGGCGGCGAGGGCACGCCCACGGCCGCGCTCCAGCGGGCCGCGGACGCGCTCGTCCCGGAGATCGAGAAGATCGGCCCCCCGTGGGTCGGCAGCGTCGAGGACGGGGTGCACGAGGCCTACCGCTTCCTCGCGCCGCGCGCCGGGCTCTACGTCGACCGCGACAGGCTCACCAAGCTCAGGGACGACATCGAGGCGCGCCACGCCTACGAGGTCAACAAGGCGACGGGCGCGCTGCTCGACGACGACGAGCCGCCCCCCGAGGTGAGCGCCGGCTCGATCGAGCAGAGCCTCGGCCTCCAGGGGGTCGACACGGGGCGCTACCCCGACGGCTACTACCAGTCGAAGGACGGCAAGACCGTCGTCGTCGCCATCCGCTCGAAGGTGATGGCCAGCGATTTCGCCGCCGGCTCCGAGGCGATCCGGCGCGTGAGCGAGGTCGTCGAGCGCGTGCGCCCCGCCTCGTTCGATCCGGGGATCACCCACGGCCTCGCCGGCGATCTTCAGACCGGCATCGCCGAGTACGCGGCGATCAACGAGGACCTGACCGACGTCGGCGTCTCGGGCGCGGTCCTCATCGCCGCGGTCGTGTTCCTCTACTACCTGCGCCTGCGCACGCTCGTCGCCATGCTGATCACGATCGGCATCGGCGTCGCCTGGACGTTCGGCGCCACCCAGCTCGCGCTCGGCCACCTCAACATGGCGACCGGGTTCCTCTTCTCGATCGTCGCCGGCAACGGGATCAACTTCGGGATCATCTACATGGCGCGCTACCTCGAGGCGCGCCGCGGCGGCGCGAGCCTGCTCGAGGGCGTGCGCGTCGCCCACCGCGAGACCTGGCTGCCCACGCTCACGGCCGGCTGCGCGGCCGCGGCCGCCTACGGCTCGCTGCTCGTCACCGAGTTCCGCGGGTTCCACGACTTCGGCCTCATCGGCAGCGCCGGCATGGTGCTCTGCTGGGTCGCCACGTTCGTCGCGCTGCCGAGCAT
The DNA here is from genome assembly GCF_051527395.1 of Sorangium sp. So ce281. Lineage (NCBI taxonomy): Bacteria > Pseudomonadati > Myxococcota > Polyangiales > Polyangiaceae > Sorangium > Sorangium sp. So ce281. The sequence goes on along the minus strand of NZ_CP150322.1, from coordinate 4,555,548 downwards.
CCTCGCGGTGATGGACCGGATCGTCCCCCTCGAGCAGGAGTCGCCGGGCCTGCTCGGCAGGCTGCGGCGGCGCGCCCAGGGCGGCATCGCGTTCGGCGCGCCGTTCGCGCGGCTCGCGTCGCGGAGCCCGGTCACGCTCACGCTCGCGGGCCTCGCCCTGGCCGCGGCCGGCCTCGTCGCCACGGTGAGCTACGTGCGCGCCGATCCGATGGAGTACAACCTCCAGAACCTCCGCAACGACGAGGGGGCCCGCGCGGCGCAGATCCGCCTGAGCTCGCTCGCGGAGGAGATCACCGGCTACGTCGGCACCGACGGCATGGCGATCCTCGTGGACCGGCCCGAGCAGGTCGAGCCGCTCCGCGCCGCGCTCTACGCGAGGCGCGACGCGGCGCTCGAGGGCGAGAAGCCGTTCAAGGAGATCTACGCGCTCCAGGATCTGGTCCCGCGGGATCAGGCGGAGAAGCTCCCGCTGCTCCAGGAGATCAAGGATCGCGTCCTCAGGGCGCGGAAGCGCGGCCTCGTGGGCGACGAGGACTGGCGCCGCATCCAGGCGGTCATCCCGCCGGACGATCTCGCGCCGTTCGGGATCGACGATCTGCCGGCGGGCGTGGCGCGCGCCTTCACCGAGACCGACGGGACGCGCGGGCGCATCGTGTACATCAGCCCGACCACGCCCGAGAGCGTGCACGACGCGCACTACCTCTTCCGGTGGGCGGACGCGTACCGCGAGACGCGGCTCCCCGACGGCAGCGTCGTGCGCGGCTCGGGGCGCGCGGTCATCTACGCGGACATGTGGGCGGCGGTCATCGACGACGTGCCGCCGGCGGTGCTCTTCTCGCTGGCCGCGACGGTCCTCGTCGTGCTCGTCGCCTTCCGCGGCGGCCGCCCGGCGTTCGCGGTGCTCGGCGCGCTGCTCGTCGGCGCCTCGTGGATGGCGGGGTTGCTCGTGCTGATGGACGTGAAGCTCAACTTCCTGAACTTCATCGCCTTGCCGCTGACGTTCGGCATCGGCGTCGACTACGCCGTGAACATCGTGCAGCGGTACGCGCGGGAGGGCGCCGGCGGCGCGCTGACCGCGGTGCGCGAGACGGGCGGCGCCGTGATCCTGTGCAGCCTCACGACGACGCTGGGCTACCTCGCCCTGGTCCGCTCGCAGAACTACGCGGTGCGGAGCCTGGGCGTCGCCGCGGTCATCGGCGAGCTCGCGTGCCTCTTCGCGGCCGTGCTGGTGTTGCCCGCGGCGCTCGTCTGGCGCGACCGGCGGCGCCCGAAGGGCGAGGAGGCCTTCCTCGCGGTCGGCCGCCCCACGACCTGAGGGCGTCCCGACGGACTCGATCCGTTACGGACCCCCCGGCGGCGGGCCCCTCGCGCTCACTCGATCCGTTGGAGACCCCCGGCGGTAGGCCTCTCGCGCTCACTCGATCCGTTACGGACCCCCGGCGGCGGGCCCCTCGCGCTCACTCGATCCGTCGAAGACCCCCGGCGGCGGGCCCCTCGCGCTCACTCGATCCGTCGAAGACCCCCGGCGGCGGGCCCCTCGCGCTCACTCGATCCGTCGAAGACCCCCGGCGGCGGGCCCCTCGCGCTCACTCGATCCGTCGAAGACCCCCGGCGGCGGGCCCCTCGCGCTCACTCGATCCGTCGAAGACCCCCGGCGGCAGGCCCCTCGCGCTCACTCGATCCGTTGAGGCCCCCCGGCGGCAGGCCCCTCCCGACGGTTGCGATCCGTCGAGGCCCCCCGTCGCCAGCCCACCTCGACGGATGCGATCCGTTACGGCCCCCGTCGCCAGCCCCTCCTCAACGGTTTCGATCCGTTCCAGACCCCCGTCACCACGCTCGTTCGAGGACATGGGGCGCTCGCGCCTCGGCTCAACCTCTTCGCAGGCGACAACGGACTCGGAAAGACCTTCGTGCTGGATGTCAGCTGGTTCGCGCTGACAAGCACGTGGCCCGGCTATCCCGCGGCACCGCGACGCGGCCCGGCGGTCCGGCCAGAGATCGTCCGGGAGACGCGTGACGGGGAGTCCGTGCATCGGATCTCGTCATCGTTCGACTTCGAGCAGCAAAATTGGCACACCGTCTACCCACGCGGGGCCTCCAGGCGCTCCGGCCTCATCTTCTACGCCCGCGTCGACGGCAGCTTCTCCGTGTGGGATCCGCTTCGACCTGCGGCGCACCTGCAGTTCCCACTCGGCGCGAGATCATCGGGACCCGTGCCTGGGTTTCACTTCGCGCCCAGCCAGATCTGGAACGGGCTCACCGCCGATGACCACGACGGCTCGGTGCTCTGCAACGGCCTGATCCGCGACTGGACGACATGGCAGCTCCGGCGAGACAGCACGTTCGATCTGCTGACGCGCGTGCTGGAGGTCCTGTCGCCGAGGCCTGGAGAGACCCTCCGACCCGGAGCGATCACGACCCGTGTATCGCTGCACGACGTGCGCGACATCCCCACCCTCGACATGCCGTACGGCAACGTCCCGGTGGTGCTCGCGTCCGCCGGGATGAAGCGGATCCTCTCCTTCGCCTACGCGGTGGCTCGTCAGGGCTCGGCAAGCCGGGCTTACGCCGTGATCCACGTGCACCTCCAGCCCGAGCCGGCGCGCTTCGACGCGCTGGTCCGGCAGCCCGGCCTGCGCGCCCTCACCGCGAACCTGGAGCCCCTGCCCCCAACCTGGCGGGAGTGCCTGGACGATCTCCGGGACAGCTACCGCAGCATCTGCGCCTACCTGTGCGTGCTCGTTCCGCGGGGCACGGGGGCACGATCCGTCGATCACGTCGCGCCGAAGTCGAAGCGTCGCGAGCTCGCCTACGAGTGGAGCAACTACCGCTTCGTGTGCTCGCTCATGAACGCGCGCAAACGCGATTTCGACGACGTCCTCGACCCCATGGAGATCCCTGACGGGTGGTTCGTCCTGGAGATGTCCTTCCTCCAGGTGCTCGCCACTTCAGCTGCCCTCACGGCGCGCGCAGATCCGCGCAGCAGCGGACGCCGGTCGAGTAATCGAAGTAGGTGAAATCGTGCGACGCGACGCGCGCCATGCACCCCTCCCGGGTCGCGCGCGCGTAGAACCCGCCGACGAACGTCCCCTCCGGATCGTCGATCCACTCGTCCAGGTTGCCGACCATGTCGGCGATCGCGTCGTCCTCCCACGCGCTCGCGCACGTCGCGGTCTCGCCCGTCCGCCGCAAGAGCGGCGCCCCTGCGACGCGCACGAGGTTGAGCCGAGGGTCGCTGTGCCCGAGCGTCACGTCGCGGTGGAGCACGCCGGCCGGGTGGTGCTCGCGGAACACGTTGCACCGCCCGTCCGCGTAGGTCGGCCCGTACGGGAACCGCTCGTCCCGCTCGCCGCGGCACGCCGTCCGCCACTCGTCGAGCGAGCAGAGCCGCTTGCCCGCGTTCCGGCACGCGAGCTCCGCCTGCGCGCCGGTCGTGTAGCCCTGCGGGAGCACGCCTTTGCGCGACACCGCGCGCGGCTCGAACTCGCGCTGCTTCTGCCAGCCGGGCAGGAGCGGCAGCTCCATGCGGCGCGCCTCGTCGTCCCCGAGCTGCAGCCGCATCTTCGACCACACGCGCTCGACGGACGCGGCCGCCTGGCGCGACGGAGGATAGAACGCCGAGATCTCGAGCCCCGTCTCCCTGTCGAGCAGCACCGCCTCGTAGCGATCGACGCAGAACCGGCGCGCGACCCGCACCATCTCCGGCGGACAGCGCGGCTCCGCCGGCGGCGCGAGCGCCCTCGGCCCCGGAGGCGCCCCCACGAGCGGCGGCGCCACGTCCGGCGCCCCGGCCCCGGCGTCCGCCGCGCTGGTTCCCGCGTCCGCCGCGCTCGGCCCCGCGTCCGCCGCGCCGCGCTCTCGCTCCGAGCGGCAGCCCGCGAGCCCCGTCCACGCGAGCGCCGCGGCGCTGACGTAGGCGAGCGCCGCGGTCGCGAGGCGGCGACCGGCGCGGGGCCGCGCGGGGCGCTCGGCGGATCGCGCCGCCATCGGGTCAGCGGATCGCGCCGGCATACGGGTCGATGGACGCGGGCTCGCGACAGAAGAAGCGGCGGAGCACGAGGTAGTGATGGACCGGCAGCAGCCGCGTCTCCTCCTTCATCGACAGCCCCATCCGGCTGATCTCGGCGCCCGGGAACGGCGTCTTCGGATAGCAGCGGACGATCCCGGAGAGCGCCTCGTACTCGTCGAGCAGCCCGAGCACGTGCCCCACCTCGTGGGCGAGCACGGGCAGCGACCAGCCGGCCCGCATCGCGCTGAAGTACGGCGTCCTGCCGCACGTCGGCGAGAGCGGCACCGCGAGATCGACCCGGAGCGCCCGCGCGCGCGCCTCGTCCGCCAGCACGAAGTCGAAGTCGTAGCGCACCGGCAGCCCGAAGGCGCGCGCGTCGCGGTTCCAGTACCCCTCGGCCTCGTCCGACCAGCGCGCGAGCAGCGCGCGGATCGCGGCCGGCGTCGCCCTCGCCGTGAACACGCCGGACCCCGGGCAGGCGTCCGTCGATCCCGAGCGCGCGTACGGCGTCCCGCGGCACGCGATCGCGCCCCCGAGCCGGGCGGAGAGCCCGCAGTCGGGCAGCTCGAGCCAGCCCGCGCCCTCCGGCGGCTCGACCGCGATGCGCACGTCGACCTCCCAGGCGCCGCCGCGCCGCCGCACGAGGTAGCTCATCGGACCGAAGAAGAGGCCGTAGTGCGGCATCATCCCGGCGATCCGCCGCTCCCCCTCCGGCACGTCGCCGCGCGCCCCGGAGAAGACGCGGCGCGGCGCCGGCTGGCACAGGTACGCGTCCTTCGCGAGCGCGTCGGCCAGGATGTCCCGGAACGTCGCTCCCCGCCCTTCGAGCACCGCGCCGCTCATCTCCTCGAGCTCGGCGGCGATCGCCTCGACCGGGAGCTCGCGCCCGGAGGCCGCATCACCCGCCGCGCCGGCCCCCGCGCAGCCGGCCGCCCCCAGCGAGAGCGCCGCGAGCACGGGGAGCGCCCCGCGGCGCGGGTGGACAAGGACGCGCCACGGCGCCGGCGCGCCGCGCTGGACGCTTTGTCTTGCGCCTGCCGCCCGAAGCGAGTTACGTCGTGCATGGAACGCTGCACGCTGGCCGCGCGCCCCAGCCGCAGAGGCTACGCCGCCGGACGCCGTGCACGCAGGGGGGGCTCGCGTGGGCGTGGAGGTCAACCCCGCTCACTTACGGGGAGTTGAATGAAGAATCAACGCGTCCGAAGTGAAACCGTGGAACCGGCCGGGCGTAGTGACGCGTAGCCGATGGGCTCGGCGCGGTCGAGAGGCCGGCGAGCCCCGACGGGCTCCAGCGCGCGGGCGCGCCATGCTGGCGAGGCGCGCGGTGGGCTCGGTGATCGCGACGAAGACGAGCGTGGAGGATCAGATGACGATCGACATGGGCAAGACGTTGGCGTTGACGGCGGTGTCGGGCATGGTGGCGGGCCTCGCGGGCTGCGCCTCGTCGCCTCCGCCCGCGCCCGAGGCGGGCGCCGCCCCCGCGGCCGATGCGCCTCCGGCCGCGGCGCCGGAGAACGCCGCGAAGGCGTGCTGTGCCGGCAAGAACGAGTGCAAGGGCAAGGGCGGCTGCAAGAGCGACAGCCACGCGTGCGCCGGCCAGAACGAGTGCAAGGGCAAGGGCGGCTGCAAGCCGGCCGACTGCTCGTCGTAGGCCCGGCGCGCCCGGCCCGGCGGATCCACGCAGATCCGCTGGGCCGTCGGGCCATGCCACGCGGGTCCGCCGGCTCCGCTGGGCCGTGAGGCGCCGCGGCGCATCCCTCCACCCCTGAGCAAGGCTCGCGGTGAACCATGGTGAATCCCGAACGGATGCGGCTGGGACTCCCCGACCTCGGCGTCGGCGTCGGGCTGCGCATCCCGCACTACCGGCACATCTTCGAGCACCGGCCCCGGGTCGACTGGTTCGAGATCATCAGCGAGAACTTCATGGTGGACGGCGGCATGCCGATCGCCAACCTCGAGCGCTTCCTCTCGAGCTACCGCCTCGTCCAGCACGGCGTCTCGCTGTCGATCGGCAGCACGGATCCGCTCGATTTCGACTACCTGCGCCGGCTGAAGGCGCTGCTCGCCAGGGTGGGCTCGCCCTGGGTGAGCGATCACCTGTGCTGGACGGGCGCGCACGGGATCAACCTGCACGACCTGCTCCCCTTGCCGTACACCGACGAGGCCGTGCGGCACGTCGCGGCGCGCGCGCGGGTGGTGCAGGACGTCCTCGAGGTCCGGCTCGCGCTCGAGAACGTGTCGAGCTACCTGACCTTCACGGCCAGCCGGATGAGCGAGTGGGAGTTCCTCTCGGCGGTCGCTGAGGAGGCCGACTGCGGCATCCTGCTCGACGTCAACAACGTCTACGTCTCCTCGTACAACCACGGCTTCGATCCGGAGGCCTACATCGACGGCGTGCCGCACCACCGGATCGTGCAGTTTCACCTCGCCGGCCACACGCACCAGGGCGCCTACATCCTCGACACCCACAGCGATCACGTGGTCGACGCCGTGTGGGCGCTCTACCGGCGCGCGGTCGCCCGCGCCGGCGACGTCTCGACGCTGATCGAGTGGGACGACGACATCCCCTCGTTCGAGGTCCTCGCCGCCGAGGCGGAGAAGGCGCGGGCGATCCGGCAGGAGGTGGCGCGTGCGCGCGCCGCTTGACCCCGCGCCCCCGGCCGGCCTCGCCGCCCTGATGCGCCAGCTCACCCGCGTGTTCACGGCGGGCGCGCCGCTCCCGGACGACGCCGAGCTCGCCGGCCTGTGCCGCGAGCACGTCGCCGCGAGCGAGCGGCTCGCGCCCGCCGAGCAGGCCGACATCTACCGGCGGCAGTTCTGGCTGCGGCACAGGGACGCGCTCCGCGAGGACTACCCCGCGCTGGCGCACGTCCTCGGCGACGACGGCTTCGACGCGTTCGCGAGGGCCTACCTCGCGGCGCACCCGCCCGCGAGCTTCACGCTGCGCGACCTCGGGCGAGACGTCGCCGATTTCGCGGGCGCCCACGAGGGGTTCCCCCCTGCCCTGCGGGATCTCGCGCGCGACGTGGCGCGGTACGAGCACGCCCTCGTCGATCTGTTCGACGGCGCCTCGCCCCCTCCGCTCGATCCGGCGAAGGTGACGGGCATGCCGGCGGACGGCTGGTCCACCGCCAGGATCGTCCTTCACCCGCTGCTCGCGCTGGTGCGGCTCGGCCATCCGGCGCACGTCCTCCGGAGCGAGCTCAAGCAGGGCCGGTCGCCCGCGCTGCCCGCGCCCCGCCCCGTCCACCTCGCCGTGTTCCGCGGCGCGGATCTCACGATCCGCTTCGAGGAGCTCGAGCCGCCGGCGTTCGCCCTCCTCGAGGCGCTCGGGCGGGGCGTACCGCTCGTCCCGGCGTGCGAGGAGGTGGCGGCCGGAGCCCCCGGAGCCGGAGCGGAGGCCTCCGGCGAGGCGACGGGCGCCGGAGAGGGGGCGGGCGCGGCGCTGGCCGAGCGGGTCGGCGTGTGGTTCCAGCGATGGACGAGCTGGGGGCTCATCGTCGACGTCGTGCCGGGCGCCCGCGCCGAAGGCGGCTAAGATGGCGCGGTGACCACCATCGTCCAGCGCACGCTCGAGATCCGCACGAGCGGCCGGGGTTTCGTCGATATCACGCGCGAGGTCGCGCGCGTCGTCGCCGGCGCGGGCGTCGACGTCGGCCTCTGCGCCGTGTTCCTGCAGCACACGTCCGCGAGCCTCATCGTCCAGGAGAACGCCGATCCGGCCGTCCTCCGCGACCTGGAGCGCTGGATGTCGCGCCTCGCCCCGGAGGGCCGCGAGTACGAGCACGACGACGAGGGCCCCGACGACATGCCGGGCCACCTCAGGAGCGCCGTCACCCGCTCGAGCGAGGTGATCCCGATCTCCGGCGGCCGCCTCGCGCTCGGGACCTGGCAGGCCCTGTATGTCTGGGAGCACCGTAGTTCTCCTCACGCGCGCCGCGTGGTAGTGACCGTGACCGGCACCACAGCCGGGGGTTGAGTGGTATACTTTGCGGCGTTCGCGTACGGACGAGCCTTGGACGAGTGCTGCATGAGCACTGGATGAGCTCGGCGCCCCTCGGGGCTGCTTGCCCGCCGCGCGCGGCAGGGCCTGCTCGGTCGCCGGCGCGCCACCCGATCCCCCCACCTTATCAGCGGAACCAGCGGGAAGAGAGCGATGAGCCTTCAGACGACGTTCATGGGAATCTTCGACACTGCCCGGATCTGCTTTCCGACCGTGGTGGACGCGATGAGGGGGCGTGTGACCCTCGAGCGCTGCGATGAGCGGCTGGACTGGTGGGCGCGCAAGGTGCTCGAGGACGCGGACGTGGATCTGGTGGTGCGCGGGCGCGAGAACGCCTCGGGCACACGGCCGTTCGTCGTGATGTCGAACCACCAGAGCCTCTTCGACATCCCGGTGGTGTTCCGCGCGATCCCCGGGCGGCTCCGGATGATCGCCAAGAAGGAGCTGTTCAACGTGCCGATCTTCGGCCAGGCGATGAAGGCGGCGGGGTTCATCCGGATCAACCGGAGCAACCACGTCCAGGCCAGCGCGAGCCTGCAGGTGGGCGCGTCCATGCTGCAGGACGGGACCCGGGTCTGGATCGCGCCGGAGGGGACGAGGAGCAAGACCGGCGCGCTCCTCCCGTTCAAGAGCGGCGGCTTCCGGATGGCGATCGAGACCAACACGCCCATCCTCCCGGTGGCGATCGACGGCACGCGGCACGTGCTCCGGGCCAAGGATTTCGTGGTGCAGGAGCACCACCGGGTGGTGGTCACGATCATGCCGCCGATCGATCCTGCGCCCTACGGCGCCGGGGGCCGCAACCGGCTCATGCGGGACGTGAGGGCGGCGATCGCAGGGGCGCTCGGCCACGATCCTGGGCTGGTCCACCGCGGCGCGGGCGTGGCGACGTCGCCGGCGTAGGGCGCCGGCCGGTCAGCTCGGGATCACTCCGCCCGCCGCTCGGACGCCTGCTCGCCTCGCTGAACCGCGCGCTCCGGGGCCTCCGCCCGGGAGCGGTGCTCCTCCGGCGGAGACGGCCGGAGCGCCCAGGGGCTGCGCGCCGGCGCCGCCCCGCCGCCCTCCTCGCCGGCCGGAAGGTGCTCCGCCGTGAGCCAGCTCCAGAAGGCCTCGGCCCAGCGCGCGCCCCCCACCTCGTTCGGGTGGATCTTGTCCTTCTGGCGCGGAAGGGGGCCCGGCACCAGCGCGTCGGAGTCGAAGAAGCGGCACGGCGCCGAGTTCGTCCGGATCACGTCGATGATGCCGGTGTCCTTGCGCCAGAGCGGCGGCGACACCCACACGCACGGGCGACCGCCGATCGCCTTGACGATGCGGCGGATCGCGCCGGCGTGGGCCGGCGGGTTGACGTTCTCCACCTCGTTGGCGCCCAGGCTGATGATCACGAGGTCCGGCTGGTAGTTCGCGACGAGGAGCTCCATCCTGGAAGCCCACGTCACCGTGTACGAGCTGGTCTCGGCCTTCACCGCGTAGCGCACGCGGTGCTCCTGCATCCTGGGGCGGAGCGCCTGCGCGAAGCCCGCCACCGCGAACGAGTCGCCGACGTGGAGGACCGCCGTGTTGGGCGGAACCTCGAACGCGGGCGGCACGGCGGCCGTCGGCGCGGCGGCGGCCTCGGCCGGCGCGGAGGCCCCGGGCGGGCGGGCAGCGGCCGGCGCGGAGGCCTCGGCCGGCGCCGCGGGCGCCGGCGCGGCCTCGGGGGACGGCGGGGGCGCCGGTGCGGCGCCGCACGCCATGCCCGCCGCGGCAACCCCGGCGAGCGCCCATCTCCTGACCCGGATCTCCCTGCCCATGCTCGCTCCCGACGCCGCGCGCGGCCTGGAAGAAGGGGCGCGGCGCGCCCTCTGGCGCTCCGCGCTCCTGCCTGGCCGCGCGCAACGCCGCGCACTCTACGACCGGCCGCGTCCGCACAGCAATCATTGAGCGAAGGGCCCGCACGGCTTATTACATGCGCATGAGCTTCCGTCTGTTTGGAGTCTCGGTCGACGTCCAGCTCGGGTTCTGGCTCTCCGCCGCGCTGCTAGGGTACGGGATCCTGGCCAGTCAGCAGTACCAGCTGTTCCTGGTCTGGATCTTCGTGGTCTTCCTGTCGGTCCTGATGCACGAGTTCGGCCACGCGCTCGCCATCCAGCGGTACCGGATCGAGCCGGAGATCACGCTGCACTTCATGGGCGGGACCACGACCTGGCGCTCGCTCCTGCCCCTCGGGCGGCTCCAGCACGTGCTGATCAGCCTGGCAGGCCCCTTCGCCGGCTTCCTCGTCGCCGGGGTCCTTCACCTCGTGCTCAACTATGTCCCGGCGCTCTACGCCCTCCCGGCCCTGGTGCTGAGCGGGATGGAGATGCTCGTCACGGTCAACGTGTGGTGGGGCGTCCTCAACCTGATCCCCGTGCTCCCGTTCGACGGCGGCCATGTCCTCGAGCACGCGCTCGGCCCGAAGCGGGCCCGGCTGACGGCGGCCATCTCGGGCATCGCCGCCGTGCTCCTCGCCATCTTCTTCCTGAGGGCGGGGTTCTTCTTCTTCTCGTTCATCCTCGCCATGTCCGCGTTCCAGAGCCTGCAGCGGTTCCGCAGCGAGCCGGCGGCGCCGTCGCCCTCCATGAACCGCCGGCGAGCGGAGTTCCAGGAGGAGCCGATGCCGCCCGAGACGGCCGTCCTGCTCCAGCGGGCGCGCCGGGCCGTGGAGGACGAGCGGACGGGCGAGGCGATGGCGCTCTCGGCGGAGGTGCTCGCGCAGTCGCCGGCGCCGCCGAAGCGCGCGCTGCGGGAGGCGCACGAGCTCATCGGCTGGTCGCACCTGCTCCTCGGCGACGAGAAGCGTGCTGGGGAAGCGCTCGCGCAGGCGCGCAAGCAGGGCGAGCCGGACCCGGCGCTTGTCGGGGCGGTGCACCTCGCGCTCGGGGAGCTGAAGCAGGCGCGGAAGGCGCTCGAGGCGGCCCGGGAGGCCGGCGACGACCGGAAGGAGGTCGCGGGCCCGCTGATCCGGGTGCTCGTGGAGCAGGGCGAGGTGGCGCGGGCCGCGGCCGTGGCGCTGGACATCGTGGAGCAGCTCTCGGAGGACGACGCGCGGCGGATGGCGGAGATCGCGTTCGAGCGCGGCGCGTTCGACTGGTCGGCGCGGCTCTACGAGGCGATCTTCCGCCGCGTGGGCCTCGGCCAGGACGCGTACGACGCGGCGCGCGCGAGCGCCAAGGACGGGAACCTCGACGGGGCGCTCGATCTGCTCCGGCGCGCGGTGGAGGCCGGGTTCTCGGATCGGGCGCGGGTGTGGTCGGACTCGGCGCTCGAGGCGCTCCGGGGCTCGGCGCTCGAGGCGCTGCTGCCGCGCCCGTGACCGGCTAGGCTCCGCCGCGTGCGCATCCAGGTGCCTTTCCTCCGCGTGGGGCCGATCGAGGTCCCTCCCCCCGCCTACCAGTCCGAGGGAGCCGTCGGGCTCGATCTCTGCGCGGCCATCGAGGCGCCGGTGACGCTCGCGCCCGGGGAGCGGAAGCTCGTGCCCACGGGCTACGCGGTCGCCCTCCCCGACGGCCACGAGGGGCAGGTGCGGCCGCGCTCGGGGCTCGCGCTTCACCACGGCGTCACCGTGCTGAACAGCCCCGGGACGATCGATCCGGACTACCGCGGGGAGATCAAGGTCGTGCTGATCAACCTCGGCGCCGCGCCGTTCACGGTGCACCGCGGCGATCGGATCGCCCAGCTCGTGATCTGCCCGGTCGCCCTCGCGGACGTGGTCCTGGTCCCGGCGCTCGCGCCGACGGCGCGCGGCGCGGGCGGCTACGGATCGACGGGCGTGCGGCGCGAGGAGCCGTAGAGAGGCGTCCCACCGCGTGTCGCCCAGGTCCCGCGGCCTCGCGGGCATGGGCTGCGCTAGCGGTCCGACGAGAACAGCCGGAACACCGCGATCCCGATGCCCAGGACCACGAGGCCCACCGCGACGTGGAAGAGCCCGATGGGGCCCACGCCGCCGATGGGGCCCACGCCGACGCGCTGGCCGCCGAAGAGCAGCGAGGCGGCCGCGAGATCGAGGACGGTGATGACGACGCCCGCGCCGGCGAGCCGCACCGGCAAGGCGAACATCGCCATGAGCTCCCCGGTGCTCAGGCTGGGGCGCGCGGGCGCGCGCTCCGTCATCGGGGGCGGCATCCTCGACGGCGCGTAGGACGGCCGCGCGAAGGGCGCGGGCGCGGGAGGAGACCAGTCGAGCGCGAGCGGCACCACCGGCTCGGTGGGGAGGCTGTGCGGCGGCAAGCGGCCGCCGCCGCGCTCCGGCAGGTGGAGCTCCCGGGCCGTCGCCTCCGCGAACGCCGCCGGCGCCGCGAGGCTGGTGCCCTGGAGGAGATCCTGCGACCGCGTCGATCCCGGCGACGAGGGCGATGCGGGCAACACCGAGGAGCGGACGCGGGCGGCGGCCGGCGCGTGGCTCCGGCTGGGCACCGCGATCGGCGGAGCGCTCCGCGGCAGCCCGAGCGCCTGCTCGACGTCGTCCCAGAACGCCCCGATGTCCCGGAAGCGCTCGCGCGGATCGACGGCCAGCGCCCGCCGGAAGACGGCCTCCAGCGCGTCGGGCACGAAGATGCCCTCGCTCCTCGGCGTGGGGCGGCGCTTCTCGTCGAGCACCGTGCCCATCATCGCCACGTGATCCCCGCCGATGATCTCGCGGCCGGCGAGCGCCTCGACGACGGTCACGGCGAGCCCCCAGACGTCGGTCCAGGGGCCCGTCTTGCCGAAGCGCTTCGGCGCCCACTGCTCGGGCGCGCCGTAGGCGGGCGTGAACGCCGTCGAGAGGCCGCCCGACGTGGTGGCGGTCTGGCCGGCCATGACCGTCGCGGCGTCGCGGGCGCGGGCGATCCCGAAGTCGAGGATCTTGACGACCTCCGCGCCGTGGATCTGCGCGAGGAAGATGTTCGCCGGCTTGAGATCGCGGTGCACCACGCACGTGGGGCCGCTCGGCCCGGGGAAATGGTGCGCCGCCTCGAGCGCGCGCGCGACCGGCGCGAGCAGCCGGATCACCTCCCCCGGCGAGAGCTGCGGCGCGCCCACCGCCGCGCGGGTGGCGATGTGGCTCGCGAGCGTGCGGCCCTCGAGCCACTCCAGCGCGATGAACGGCACGAAGGCGCCGGTCGCGGCCGAGATCACGTCGTGGTGCAGCGGCCTGACGACGGCAGGGATCGCGGCCGACAGGCGGAACAGCAGCTCCGCTTCCTCGCGAAATTTTTCAAGAAACTGCACGCGCAGCGACTCGGGCAGCGTCGCCGGGACCTTGAGGCACTTCAGCGCGACCGGCGCTCGAAAAGCCTCGTGGTACGCCCGATAGACGACGCCGAACCCACCCTCGGCGACGACCCGCTCTACCTTGAACGCCCCCTGGGTCGTGCCGACGATCCCGAACACATCATCGGCCATCCGCCGGAGGGTACACGAGCCCGACGAGGCTTCGAAAGGGCGCGGATGACCGGGCGATGCACAGGCCGTGCTCGCACCGCCGCCCACCTCCCCCAGGCCCCGAGGCGCCGCCCCCCGCCCCGGCGCTGCCACACCCCGGCGCCACCGACCGTCCGCCCAGGCCACACTCGGTGGTCCGTTTTACGCCGCGTCGCGCTAGGCTGGCGCCCATGCCGCCGCGTCGCCGCGAGGTCGATCGACCTCTTCGCAAAGAAGTTCGCCTGCTTGGACGCCTGCTCGGGGAAGTGTTGATCGAGCAGGAGGGAGAAGAGCTCTTCGCCATCGAAGAGCACATCCGCACGCTCGCCATCCGCCGGCGGCGCGGCCCCAGCGACGGGCGCGCGCACGCGGCCGCGGAGCTCAGCAAGCTGCTCGCGGAGCTGCCCCACGATCGCCTCGAGCCCGTCATCCGCGCGTTCACCGTCTACTTCCGGCTCGTCAACCTCGCGGAGCAGCACCACCGCATCCGCCGCGCGCGCGCGTACGCGACGGATCCGGGCGCGCGGCCGCAGCGCGGCTCGATCGAGGCCGCGATGCACACGCTCAAGAAGGCCGGCGTGCCCGCGGAGCGCGTGCGCGCCGCGCTCAGGACGCTCGACGTGACGCTCACCCTCACCGCGCACCCGACCGAGGCCGCGCGGCGCACGGTGCTCGAGAAGCTCTACCGCATCGCGAAGAACCTCGAGGAGCGCGATCGCTGCCAGCTGACGCCCGACGAGTCGGCGCGCAAGCTGGCCGAGATCCGCGAGGAGATCACCGCGCTCTGGCAGACCGACGAGGTGCGCCGCGATCGCCCCACCGTCGGCGACGAGGTGAAGAACGTCGCCTGGTACATCGAGGAGATCCTCTGGGAGCTGCTCCCCGATCTGCCCACCGTGATCGGGCGCGCGTTCGAGGCCGCCTACGGCGAGCCGCTCGACGCGGAGATCGCGCCGCTCCGGATCCACTCGTGGGTCGGCGCCGACATGGACGGCAACCCGCTCGTCGTGCCCGCCGTGCTCGAGGACGCGCTGTTCGCCTACCGCATCCGCGGGCTGCGCCGGCTCGTCCGGGCGGTGCGCGACCTCGGCGGCGCGCTGTCGCAGTCGGTCCGGCACGTCACGCCGCCGCCCTGGCTGCTCGCCTCGATCGAGGAGGACGCCGCCGCGATGCCCGAGGTGGCCGCGCACTTCGGCCCGCGCACCGAGGGCGAGCCGTGGCGCCGCAAGCTGCACTTCATCGAGGCGCGCCTCACCGCCACGCTCGAGCACGCGGAGCACGGCCGCGCGGAGGCGCGCGCGCGCTCCGGGCAGGGCCCCGCGCGCGAGGGGCGCGCCTTCGTGCGGCCGGAGGAGCCGATGCTCGCGGTCCCCTACCGCGAGCCCGCGGAGCTCGAGCGCGACCTCGCGGTCGTCGCCGATAGCCTGCGCGCCGCGCGCTGCGCGAGCTCGGGCGAGCGGCGCGCCCGGGCGCTGCTCTCGCAGGTGCGCGCGCTCGGGTTCGCGCTCGCGGAGCTCGAGATGCGCGCGCCGGCCGAGGACGCGCGCGCCGCGGCGGCCAGCGTCGCGGCGGGCCGCGTCGAGCCGGCGCAGATGACGCCCGAGGCGCGCCGCGTGTTCGAGGCGCTCCAGCGCATCGCCGCGGCGCAGCGCGACGGCGGCGAGTCGTCCTGCCGCACCCTCGTGCTGTCGATGACCCACAGCGAGGACGACGTCCTCGCCGCGCTCGCGAGCGCGAAGGCCGCCGGGCTGTGGGACGAGGCGCGCTCGTGCGCGCGGATCGACGTCGTGCCGCTGTTCGAGTCGCTCGCCGCGCTGAACGACAGCGCGAGGATCCTGCGCGCGCTGCTCGCGCACCCCGAGTACCGGCCGCACGTCCTCGCCCGCGGCGTGCAGGAGGTGATGATCGGCTACAGCGACTCCGGCAAGGAGGTCGGCCTGCTCGCGGCGAGCGCGGCGCTCCGGCGCGTGCAGGAGACGCTGCCGAAGATCGCCGCGGAGGCGGAGCTGCCGCTCCGCGTCTTCCACGGCCGCGGCGAGTCGGTGGCGCGCGGCGGCGGACCGGCGCACCAGGCGCTGCTCGCCCTGCCGGCCGGCAGCGTCGGCGGCCGCTACAAGGCGACCGAGCAGGGAGAGGCGCTCGACCACAAGTACGCGCGCCCCGAGCTCGCGATGCGCACGCTGGAGATCATGCTGAGCGGCGTGCTCCTGCACACGCTGGGCGCGCAGCCGCGGCCGCCCACCGCGTCGGAGCTGCGCTACGCCGCGGCGTTCGACGAGCTCGCCGAGACCGGCCGGCGCGCCTACCGCGCGCTCGTCTGGGAGGAGCCCAAGTTCGTGGAGTTCTTCACGGCCGTGACCCCGATCGACGAGATCGCGCGCCTGCCGCTCGGCTCGCGCCCGAGCAAGCGGCGCGCGGGCGGCCTGGAGTCGCTGCGCGCGATCCCGTGGGTCTTCGCGTGGACGCAGAACCGGGCCATCCTCCCGGGGTGGTACGGCGTCGGCAGCGGCCTGGAGGCGATGGGCCAGCGCCCCGAGGGCGCGGAGCTGCTGAAGGAGATGATGGCGTCGTGGCCGTTCTTCCGGGCGGTCATCGACAACGTCGAGATGGTGCTCGCGAAGGCCGACATGACGATCTTCGCGGGCTACGCGGAGCTCGCGCCGGCCGCCGCGCGCAAGGCGGTCGCGCCGCGGATCATCGCGGAATACAGGCGGACGCGGTCGTGGCTCAAGCGGCTCACGGGCAACCGGCGGCTGCTCGAGGGCAACCCGACGCTCCAGCGGTCCATCTCGCTGCGCAATCCTTACGTCGACCCCCTTTCATTCCTGCAAGTCGAGCTCCTGCGGGCGAGCCGCGGCGGGGACTCGGGGCGCGATCGCTCGCTCCTGCTCACGCTGAACGGCATCGCCGCCGGCATGCGCAACACGGGGTGAAACACGGCGGAAACAGCGCGCCTTCGACGCCACGCGCTCGACGCCGCGCGGCGCTGTCGTCCAACGCCGGGCGTCGTCAAACAACGATCACGAACGTGTGACAATCGCTCAGCCAACCTCGTCGTCGCGTGGTAGAAGGCCGGCGCCATGACCAGCATCGTCGAGTTCGGACGTCCCGACACCCTCCCGGCATCGGACAAGCGCCTGCTGCTCGTCTTCGACGGCGGCAACGCCCCTGGCTACTCGTCGGTCGCCGTCGCGCTGACCGAGGAGGCGGCGCGGCGAGGCTACGAGGTGTGGGCCGCGACCGAGGGCTTCCGCTCCCTGACCGCGGACGCGCGCGCCCAGCCCCAGTTCGAGCGCCTCATCATGAGCCGCCGCCAGCGCTACGATCTGCTCGCGCAGGGCATCCCGGCGCGCTCGATGGGGCGGCGCGTGCTCGACGCGGGCAGCGACTTCCGCAGCGAGCGCTACTCCGGCTTCCTCGATCGCGAGAAGCGCAAGCAGGCCGCCGCGACCTTCAAGGCGCAGGGGTTCACGCACCTCATCTGCGTCGGCGGCAACGGCACGTTCGAGGGCATCAAGGCGTGGCTCGACGAGTTCGAGGTGCGCCCGCAGGCCGGCTTCGTGAACGTCTCCATCGACAACGATCTGGAGGGCGATCGCGCGATCGGCTTCCTGTCCGGCGTGGAGACGGGCGCGACCATCGCGCGCGGGCTCTACGAGGACGCCTATACGCACAAGCGCATCTACATCCTCGAGATGATGGGCAACCGCAGCGGGCGGCACGCGCTGCACTGCGCGGTGGCCGCCCGGGCGCACCTCATCGTGCTCCCCTTCTTCCGCTTCCCGCAGGACGTGCTGGGCGAGCTCGCCGACGGCCTCAAGGGCGCCGACTACGCGCTCGTGATCGTCGCCGAGGGCTACGAGGCCGAGCGCCGCCGCAAGGAGCACCCCGGCATGTCGGCGAGCGACTACCTGAAGATGCAGCTCGAGGGCGCGGGGCTCCGTGACTCGTCGGACAAGCGCGTGATCGCGGAGCCGTTCAGCCGGTACATCCGCGGGATCCGCCCCGCCTTCCTCGACGTCTCGGCCGCCTTCCTCAAGGGGTCGCTGCTGCTCGCGGCCTTCGACGAGGGGCGCACCGAGGTGATGCCGTACGTGCTCGCCGCGAACGACGTCGGCGTGCTCGACTTCGCCTCCATACGCCGCGAGGACGGCGTGGAGCGGGCGTTCCTGCCGCTGCTCGACCGGCTCGACCTGAAGCGCTTCAAGACCTGGATCCTCGACCACTTCATCAGCCTCGGGGCGGCCCGACCGAGCCGCGCTCCGTCGCAAATCGGATGAGCGCCGCGCCCGCGCGGGCCGGGTGAGCCCCGCGCGCCGGATCAGCGCGGCGCCCTCGCCGGCTCACGCGACCGCTCGGGTCAGCGCGCCCGCGAGGTGCTCGCGCGCCCAGTCCTCGAAGCGGTGCCACCCGACCTCCGGGTAGGCGGCGTGGAGCGCCCCGAGGTCCACGCCGTGACCTCCGCGCGCGAGCCAGCGGAACATGGCCGCGAGGTCCTCGCCGCGCGCGCGCACCTCGGCGAGCGGCACCTCGGCGTAGCGGATCTCCCGGCCGGCCACGCGGGAAAGCGCCGAGACGGCCTCGGCGCCGGTGAGCTCGTCGGACGCGAGCTCGATCCGGTGCCCGAGGAAGTCGCGCCGGCGCTCGAGCACGAGCGCCGCGAACCGCCCCACGTCGTCGGCCGCGATCTGCTGCAGCGGGCAGCCCGCCGGGAGCGGGGCGGCGTACACGCCGCGCCGGAGGCCGAGGAGCACCGCGGGCGTGAGCAGGTTCTCCATCAGGCACACCGGGGCGAGGATCGTGCAAGGTACGCCGAGCGCGGTGATGTGCCGCTCGACGGTCGCCTTGCTCTCGAAATGGGGGACGCCCGTGCCCCGGTCGGCGCTCGCGACCGAGGTGTAGACGAGGTGTGCGCCGCCCGCGGCCCTCGCGCCCTCGGCGGCGGCGAGGCCGAGCCGCAGCTCCGCCTCGACGGCGAGCCCGCCCTCGATCGGCGAGCCCATGGCGAAGACCGCGTCGACGCCGGCCGCCGCGCGCGCGATCGAGCGGGGCTCGTCGGCGCTGCCCTGGACGACCTCGACGCCGAGCTCGATGAGCCGCGCCGCGGCCGGATCGCCAGGCGTGGCGGAGAACGCCCGCACGCGGTGCCCGCGGGCGAGCAAGGCCCGCGCGACCGCCCCTCCCGGCGCCACCGCCGCCCCCGTCACGAGCGCCCGCATGGTCCGCGCTATGGAGATCGGCGGCGCGCTTCGTAAGTCCCAGGGTGGGCCGCGCGAGCGCCGCCGCCCGGCGCGCGAGCGAGCGAGGCGCCTGCTCGCCTGCGTGGCGTCACGCCGCGCGGCGCGCCGCCGCGCTCGCCTGCGCGGTCAGGGCTGGCCGCTGATGACGTTCGCGATGGTGTAGGCGATCGCGGCGAGGGCGGCCGAGGCGGGGATCGTGAAGATCCAGGCCCAGACGATGCGCCCGGCGACGCCCCAGCGGACCGCGGAGATGCGCCCGCTCGTGGCGCCGACCCCGACAATCGCGCCCGTGATCGTGTGGGTCGTGCTCACGGGGATGCCGAGCGCCGTGGCGCTGAACAGCGTCGCCGCGCCGGCCGTCTCGGCCGCGAAGCCGCCCACCGGCTTCAGCTTCGTGATCTTCATGCCCATGGTCTTCACGATGCGCCAGCCGCCGGAGAGCGTGCCGAGGCCCATCGCCGCGTGGCAGAGGAGCACGACCCAGAGCATCGGCTTCGGGTCCTTGCCGCCCTCCTGGAGGCCCGCGGAGATGAGGAGCGCCGTGATGATGCCCATCGTCTTCTGGGCGTCGTTGCCGCCGTGCCCGAGCGAGTAGGCGGCGGCGGAGAGCAGCTGCAGCCGCCGGAACCGGGAGCTCACCTTCCCGGTCGTCCAGCCCCGCGCGAGCCGCCGGATGGCGTGCATGAGCGAGAACCCGATGATCGCGCCGAGCAAGGGCGACACCAGGATGAACGCCGCCGTCTTGCCGAAGACCGTCGCGTCGAGCACCGACAGCCGCCCCGCGCTCTTCACCGCGGCCCCGGCGAACGCGCCCATGAGCGCGTGCGACGACGACGACGGCAGCCCCCACCACCACGTGAGCAGGTTCCAGATGATCGCGCCGAGCAGGCCGCCCAGGATGACGTTCGGCGTGATGAACCCCGGCTCGACGCCCTTCGCGATGTTCCGCGCCACCGTGGGCTCGAACAGCGCGAACGCGATGAAGTTGAAGGCGGCGGCCCAGAGCACCGCGGTGCGCGGCGACAGGACGCGCGTCGAGACGACCGTGGCGATCGAGTTCGCGGCGTCGTGAAAGCCGTTGATGTAATCAAACGCCAGCGCGATGACGAGGATGGCGAGGATGTAGGTCGTCATGCGTGCTCGAGCACGATGCCCTCGATGATGTTCGCGACGTCCTCGCAGCGGTCGGTCGCGTGCTCCAAGAGGTCATAGATGTCGCGCCACTTCATCACGAGGAGCGGGTCGTTCCCCTTCTTGAAGAGCGCCGCCAACCCGTTGCGGTAGTGCGCGTCCGCCGCGTTCTCGATCTTGTTGATCTCGACGCAGAGCTCGAGGAGGTGCGGCTGCTTCTTGAGGTCCCTGAGCGACTGGATGGCCGAGCTCATGACCGTGCACGCGTCGACGACGTCCTGCGCGAGCAGGCGCGCGTCCGGCAGGATGCTGCTGATCTCGAAGAGCACGATCCTCACGCTCGCCGCCTCGATGCAGTCGAGCACGTCGTCGAGGCGGGTGATGAGCGCGTGGATCTCCTCGCGATCGAGCGGGGTGATCCACGTCTGGTGGAGGGCGGCCAGGCACTCGTGGGTGATCCTGTCGGCCTCGTCCTCGAGGTCGGAGATCCGCTGCACCAGGGCCGGGGCTTCGTCGAGCCGGTCGAGCATCTCCAGGAGGAGCTCGCTCGCTGCGACGCTCTGCCGCGCATGGTTGGCCAGCGCGTCGAAGAAGACTGCGTCACGGGTCAATCCCATGGGGCCGGGCGTTTACCTGTCTCACCGCATCACGTCAACGAGTCGTCATGGAACGGACAAAACCAGGTAATATAAGGTCCTTCGCCCGCGTCGCGCGCGGCGTGGGCTCGGCACGCTGGTGACATGGGTATACGAAGCAAGCTCATCGCGTTCGCGGTGGGGATCGCGATCCTCGCGGCGTTGGTGTTCGACGGCTATGTCCTGAAGACGCTCGGGGCAGAGCTCTCGGCGTACACGGAGGACGACCTGGCGACGCGGACGGCGCTCGTCACCGAGGTCGCCACGAGATCAGGAGACCTCGCGGCCGAGGCGCCCGCCCTCGCGACGGCGCTGTCGAAGACCGCGGGAGCGCGCGTCACGCTCATCGATCCGCAGGGCGCGGTGCGGGGCGACTCGTCGGTCGCGCCGGAGGGGCTCGGCCAGCTCGACACGCACGCGACGCGCGACGAGGTCGCCGACGCGCGGCACCAGGGCACGGGGCGCAGCGAGCGCGTGAGCAAGACGACGCGGATGCGGATGCTCTACGCTGCGCAGCGGCTCGATCGCCCGGACGGGCCGTGGGTGGTCCGGGTCGCGTTCGAGCCGGTCGCGATCGACCGCAGCCTGTCCGCCGCCCGCACGCGCGTGGTGGAGGGCACCCTCCTGGCCCTCGCGCTCGCCGTCGCCGCGGCGCTCGCCGGGGCGCGCGCCCTCTCCGGGCGGCTCGTCTACCTGACGGGCGTCGCGCGGGAGATGCGGGCCGACCTGGGCCGGCGCGCGCGCATGCAGGGGCACGACGAGATCGCCACGCTGGGCGGCGCGCTGGACGACCTCGCCGAGAGCCTGGAGGTGTCGCGGCGCGAGCTCGGGGGCGAGGGAGAGCGCTTCGGCGCGGTGCTCGAGTCGATGCGCGAGGGCGTGCTCGTCACGGACGAGAAGGGCGACATCACGCTGGTCAACCCGGCGCTCTCGCAGCTGCTCGGCATCCGCAGGGACCCGGTCGGCCGCCCGCCGCTCGAGGTGCTGCGTTCGTCGAGCCTGCACGAGCTGATCGAGGAGGTCGCGCTCGCGCGCGCGGCGGCGACGCGCGAGATCGAGATCGCGCCCGCGTCGCCAGGCGTGGCCGGGCCTCCGGGGCGCCGGATCCTGCTCGTGAACGCCGCGCCGCTCGCGCTGCCGGCGCAGAGCCGCGGGGCGACGGGGGTCGTCGCCGTCTTCTTCGACGTGACGGAGCTCCGGCGCATCGAGGGCCTGCAGCGCAACTTCATCGCCAACGCGTCGCACGAGCTGCGCACGCCGGTCGCGTCGATCCGCGCGAGCAGCGAGACGCTGCTCGGCGGGGCGCTCGACGACCCGGAGGCGGCGCGCGATTTCGTCGAGGTGATCGACCGGAACGCGACCCGGCTGCACCGGCTCGTGGACGATCTGCTCGATCTGTCGCGCATCGAGGGCGGCGAGCGGCCGCTCTCGCCGGGCACGCTCGACCTCTCGGCGCAGGCCGAGGCGGCGGTGGCGCTCCTGCGCGGGCGCGCCATGGAGCGGGACACCGACGTGAAGATCGACGTGGCGCCGGGCACGCTCGTCGCGGCGGATCCGCGCGCGCTGGACCAGATCTTGACCAACCTCGTCGACAACGCGATCCATCACACGCCGAACGGCTCGCACGTGGTGGTGCGCGCGCGGGCCGCGAACGCGCGCGTCGTCCTGGAGGTCGAGGACGACGGTCCGGGCATCCCTGCGGTGCACCAGGCCCGCGTCTTCGATCGGTTCTACCGGGTGGATCCGGGCCGCTCTCGCGCGTCGGGCGGCACCGGGCTCGGCCTGTCCATCGCGAAGCACCTCGTCGAGGCGATGAGCGGCGACATCACGGTGACGACCGGCGCGGCCGGCGGCGCGCTCTTCCGGATCACGCTGCCGACCGGCGCCCAGAAGAAGTAGCAAGCAGGCTCGGCGGCGCTGGCCGGCCTCGCCGAGGGGGAGCGGGCGCTACGGCGCGCAGGCGGTGCGGCAGGAGTCGAACGAGCTCTGGCACGCCGCCGGATCGGCGAGCGCGGGCAGGCCGCCGTCCGCGGGGAACTTCGGCGTCAGGCAGGTCTGGAGGATCGACTGGCACTTCGCGGCGCACTCCGCGAGCTTGGTCGAGAGCGCCCCCGCGTCGGCCGTGGTGGTGGCGCCCCCGTCCTTCGGCGCGCCCGCGTCCACCGGCGCGCCCGCGTTCGGCTTCGGGGTCGCCGGGACGGCCGGGGTCGGGGCGGCCGTCGTGGTCGCTGGCGCGGCCGGGGTCGGCGTCGCCGCCGGCACCGTCCCGGTCGCTGCGGGCGGCGGCGCCGTCGCGGTCGGCGCTGTGGCTGTGACGGCGCCCGGCGCCGGGGCGACCTCCTCCGGCTCGTCGCTGGATTTGCATGCCGCGATCAGCAGCGCTGGCGAGGCGATCATCACGGCGAAGGCGGCGAGGAGCTTGTGAGCGCGCATCGGTGCTTCATGCTGCGCCTCCGCCGGGAACGCAACCCTTGCGCGCGCGGCCCGCGAGGCGCCGTGACGATGCGTGGCCCGCGAGGAGAGGCCGCGCGCGGGCAGGCGGAGAGGTCTCCGGCGGGAGGCTCGCTCTCCGCAGGAGGGCTATTCCGTCCTGAAGATCACGTGGAAGCCATAGCGGGTCTCCACGACGTCGCTGAGCTGCTGGATATCGAGCTCGAACGCCGCATCGGCGAAGGGCGGCAGGACGTCGGCGCGCTCCACGGTGCCGAGCGAGCCGCCGCGCGACGCCGCGCCGGCCTCCTCGCTGTACTGCGCCACCACCTCGCCGAAGTCGGCGCCGCCGCGGATCTCGTCGCGCGCCGCCATCGCGCGCAGGCACGCCGCCTCCCGTGTGCGCGTCGTGCCCTCGGCGCGATCGGCGCCGGCATAGCGGACGAGGATGTGCTTCACGCCGATCCGCGGCGGCTCGTCGGGGCGAGCCTGCCGCGGTGCGCTGGCGGCCGCGAGGCACGCCGCGGCGCTCGAGGCGCTCTCCTCGGCAGGGGCGGCGCTGTGCGGAGGGGCGTGCGCCGCCGCCTGAGGCGCGCTGCACGCGGCGGCGAGCGCCGCGCCGAAGACGGTGAGGAAGCCGAGAGGAGCGGATCGCTCGATCGGGCGCATCGACCGCGGAGCATATCCAGGCGTTCACGAGATCGGAACACTGGGTTTGCATCGCGCGTCGCATCGCTGGTAAGAAGGCAGCATGCAGCGCCTCCTCCTCTCGGCGGCCCTGGGTGCCGCGATGATCGCCGGTTGCAGCACTCAGTTCCGAGACAAACGCACGCCTTCCGGCGAGTTCTGCAGCGACATGCACGTCATTCCGGCGGGCCAGCTGCCCGATCGCGAGTACCATCGCCTTCAGCCGATCGCGAGCGATCCGACGGCCCGCACGGAGGCGGAGCGCCTCGAGTCGCTCCGCAAGGCCGCGTGCGGCGTCGGCGGCGACGCGGTCATCGAGGCGGTCAACGAGGAGATCCGCACCGAGGACGGCCGCTATGCCAGCGTCGCGAGCGGGACGGCGGTGATCTGGGTCCGCCGCACCGAGGGAGAGGCGAAGCCGTTGACGTTGCACCCGGCGGCGCCGCCCGCCGACTCGGCGGCGCCCGTCGAGCCGGAGGCGCCGCCGGCGGACCAGTCTGCTGCTCCTCCGGCTGCATCCGACGAGCCGTACGAGGACTCGCCCGCTCCTGCGACCTCGGCCAAGCCAGGCAAGCCGGGGGCGAAGCCCGCGTCGCCCACCCCGCTGGCGTCGGCCAAGCCGGCCTCCTCTGCCCCGCCGTCGTCGCTCCCCCCGTCGTCGTCGGCCAAGCCCGCCACGTCGTCGGCGCCCGTGAAGCCCGCGCCGAAGAAGTAAGCGCAACAGAAGACGTCGGCGTCGCGCGGTTCCTACCGCTGTGACGCTGACGTCCGGCTGTTCTCTCCTCCCCTGAAACGCCCGGAGCTCGGCCGCCTCGAGTTACGCCTGCGCTTCTCGGATGCGGGCTCGATCGCCATCGAGCCCCCTTCCGTCCATCTCCGCAGGCCCGAGGATCGACGCCCTCCTAGCGAGTCCCCCCGCCTCCGGGAGCAGGCGGCTGGCTCGACGAGGACGGCGCCGGTGCCGGCGGCGCGGGCGCGGGCGCAGGGGTACCGGATCGCGGCAGCACACCCGTGTTGCTCGGGAGGCCGCCCGCGTTGCCGCGGTTCGGCAGGGGTGCCGCGCCGCCGGGCGCCCCGCCCGCCGGCGGAAGCGAAGATCCGCCGCTCGGCAGCACGTTCGACTTGAGGACCCCCTGCCCCGGCAGCGTCCCCTGACTGGGCAGCGTGCCCTGGGTCTTCTGCGGCAGCACCCCGCCGGACGGCAGGAGCTGCTCGCCCCCCTCGGGCGCGCCGGTGAGCGGCTTCGCCCCCGCGGCGCCGTAGCGGAGGATGCGGAAGACGACGCGCCGGTTCTTCGACGTCATGAACTGGCAGTCGGGCGACAGCTGATCGTCGGGCCCCTGGCAGCCGGTGTCGTCGTAGATCGGCTGCGTGTGCCCGTAGCCGACCGCCTGCAGCCGCGCGGATTCGACGCCCTTCGCGATGAGGTACGCCATGACGCTCGCCACGCGGCGCTGGGACAGCGCCATGTTGTACAGGTCGGTCGCGCGCACGTCGGTGTGGCCCTCGATCCGCACCTCGCGGATGTCGGGGTTGTCGATCAGCACCTGCGCGACCGCTTCGAGCGTCGAGTTCGAGTCCTCGAGGATGATGTCCTTGTCGGTCGCGAAGTGGACCTGCTCGGTGATCACGATCTCGTCGCCACGGATGAAGGCGAGCGGACAGCCGTCCTTCCCGTGCGGGCCGGCGGGCTTGTCGGGGCACCTGTCGTCGCGATCGAAGATGCCGTCACCGTCGGTGTCCAGGTCCGGACAGCCGAAGTTCTCGGGGCTCCCGGGCACGTCGGGGCAGCGGTCCGCGGCGCCGATGAGGCCGTCGCGATCCGGATCGTCTTTGTCGCGCTGCTGCAGGCGGTTGATCTCCTCCTGCTCCTGCGAGGTCTTCGGCTGCCACGTGATGACGTTGAAGAAGCGGATCGAGGGCGCGCCGAAGCCGCACGCCGCGCCGAAGCTCCCGCCGAAGGTGATCGTGATGCCGTGCTTGGTCTGCCAGCGCAGCCCGAGGAGCGCCTCCGCGGGGATCTGCCCCGGGTCGTCGGGGTAGCTCGTGAGCGAGGGGTACCCGTACACCTCGCCGATGACCGACAGGCCCCAGCTCTGGACGACGTACTGCTCGGCCGCCACGCCGAACTGCGCCATATCGCCGACGCGCACGCCCGCGAACTGGTTGTCGGGCCGCAGCCAGATGCCAGCGTTCGCGGCGAGGAGCAGCCCGAAGTTGAACCGGTAGTCGCCGATGAGCGTCGCGCCGCCGCTCAGCGCGCCGTCGCTGGTGAACGCGTTCTGGTCGCCCGTGGGGAAGTTGAGGTTGCCCGCGATGGCCATCCCGAACCCCTCCTTGACCTGCTCCTTCCGGTTCAGGTACGGGAGCGAGATCTTCGTGGACAGGCGGAGATCGCCCACGGACGAGCTCTTGACCGACCCCTCGGTGCCGAAGCGGCGGAGGTTGCCGCCCTCCTGGAAGAGGACGAGCGGCATGGCCATCGTGACGTCGAACACGTCGAAGAAGCCGATGCCCGCGAGCAAGGCGAGCTCGAGCCGCCCGGAGATGGCGTCGACGGCCTGCCTCGTGTCGTCGCCCGCGACGAGCAGCACGAGCGGGTCGGCCGCGATGTCGCTGTAAAGGCCGACGGTCGGCGAGAGGTTCCCGATGACCTCGGACTTCTGGACCATCACGAGATCGCGCGGGGCCGCTGCCGGGCGGAAGACCTGGGCATCGAAGCGCCCCTCCTCGGCGAGCGCGGGGCGCCCGGCGAGGAGCGCGGACAGCGCGAGGAGCGGGGCGAGGAGTGGACGCGTTCTCACGAGGCACCTCCGCTGCGCCGGCGGCGCTTTCGCTCGAGCAGGGCCAGCGCCGCGAGGGCGACGAGCCCGGCGGCCCGCGGATCGGCGCCCTTCTGGCCGACGACCGAGACGCTGCAGATCTCGGCGAGGGTGCCGCCGCACGCGACGTTGTCGGGCATCGGGCCGAGCGCGCACTCCTTGGCGTCCGCCTCGTCGGTCCAGCGGCAGTGCTCGTTGCCGAGGCAGTCGAGGTTCGTCTTGCAGGAGATGTCGCAGGTGTTCGTCGCGAGGTCGCACGTGTTGCCGCACGGGCACTGCGTGTCGGCGTAGCACTCGACGCACCTCTCGCCGTCGCAGTACGGGGTGTCCTCGCCGCAGGTCGCCATGCACCCCGGCGGGTCGCACTCGTGGGTCTCGCGGTTGCAGGTCGTGCCGGCGCACTGCTCGTCCGACGTGCAGCGCACGCACGCCGCGAGCTGGGAGAACTGGCCGAAGCAGAACGGCGTGTCGCCGCCGCAGCTGTCGCAGCGCGGCCCGCAGCGCCGGTCCTTGACGCACTCCTTGCACTCACCGCTCAGGCAGTACTGCCCCGCGGCGCAATCCATGTCGTTGCGGCACGCGGCGCACGCCGTCCCGACGGGCCCGGGGAGGCAGAACGGCACAGGGGGCGACTGCGGGTCGCTCGGGTCCTCGGGGTGCATGCAGTCGACGCAGCCCTCGCCGCAGCAGTTGGGCAGCGCGTTCGTCGGGAGCGGCCTGTCCACGCAGTGGCCCGTGGGCACGTGGCACACCTTGCCGTCGGGGCACTGCTCGTCGGTGAGGCACTCGACGCACATCGGGCTGCCGCCCGGCTCGACGGCGGCGCAGTCCATCTGCGTGCCGTTGATGCCGTTCGGACAGCAGTTGCACGAGTTGCCGGCGCACCGGTCGGAGGTGTCACACAGGACGCACGTGTGATCGACGCAGATCTTGTCGCGCGGGCAGTCCGGGTCCTCCTCGCACTCGTACTCCTCCTTGCACTCGTGCGTCTCGGGGTCGCAGACGAAGCCGCCCTGGCAGTCGGCGCTGGTGCGGCACTCGGCGCACTGAGCCCTGCCCTCCAGGTTGATGCAGAACAGCGTGTCGCCCGTGCAGGCCGAGCACGATTCGCCGCAGAATCGTGCCGTGTCACACGGGGCGCACAGTGCCGCCTCGTTGCAGTAGTAGCTTCCAGGACAGCCGTTGGTCCCGGCCTGGCCGGCGAACTGGCGATTGCACTGCTGGCACTGGTCGAGATCGGGGAACGACGGCGACCCGCTCATCGTCTGGAAGAACTGCGCGGGTTGGAAGATGGAATAGCCAGCCGCCTTGAGGCTCTCGCTGCCCCCTACCCGCGCGCCGAGCTCGAAGTCCTCGAACTCGCCGACGAAGTAGGACATCTCGAGCGCCGCGTGCTCGGCGATTTCGACGTAGAGGATCTCGAGCGGGTACAGGCCTGCCTTCACGAAGATGACGGTGTTCGTGAGGCGCCATGTCGGAAGGCCGAGCCGCGCCGGACGGACCATGACGGGCTTCACGCCGTTGGACTTGTCCCAGAAGGTGAGGCTCACCGCATCGTCGGCGTAGAAACCGATATGAACGGGTCGACCCGCCATCTCCTCGGGGACGAGCAAGAACCCGCGGAGCCTGGAGCCGAACGGCTGGCTGGTGCCGTGGCTGTTCCAGGGGAAGTCGCACCCGCCCTCCTGGCACGTCGGCGACATCAGTCCGGTGAAGTCGCCGTAGCTCAGCGGGCCTTCTTCGATCGGGTCCTGGTCATCATCAAGGTCGCTGTTGTTGTTGCTGAGATCCAGGACGGTCCGAACGACGTATTCGCGATACTCTGCCTCGACATCGCCGATCTTGCTGGTGATGAACGCATTGACCTTGTCATTGTAGGCCAGGCGCTCGCCAGGGTCGTTAGGGTCGATGAGGGGCACGTAGAAATCCCTATCCACGTTGTCGGACAGGGCCGATGCGGCGCAGAGGCCGGTCCCCTCGACCTCCGGTAACGTGCCGATGGTGGGCTCATAGAGGGTGACCGGGCCGAATGGCTGCGATTGTGCGCGCGCCGGCGCCGGCAGCAGCCCGAGCAGGGCCGTGGCGACTAGAGCAGCTCGTCGAATGCGCATGGCTCGCTCGCGGGTCCTTTGCATCGCTCGCGGGTCCTCAGCACCCGAGCTCCGGAAGTACGAGCTCCAGGCTAGCCGCTCCGCGCCGTGATCTGCAAGAGGAAGGCTGCGAAAGCCCGCTCTGCATGTAGGCGACGGTCCTCTACTACCACCCCTACCGTCCCATGGTCCGATGCTGTCATGCGCACGGGACGGCTGGCAAACCGCGCGGGCGATCGGCCGCACACGCCTGGAGCGGATGGTCGGGTGACGGGAACGGCACGAGGTCGACACCTGCGCGCGACCTTCGGCTCCCCAGAGCCGATGACGCGCCCGAGGCCCTCGCGCGATCTTGCTGCGTTGCGGCAAGATCGCGCGGAAAGATTGCTGACCGGGGCCCCCGCAGATCAGGGCACGGCCCGCTCGCGATCCTGGACGAAGCAGCATAAAAGGCTCGCTCCATGACCACGACCTCGGGCCTCGGTATCGTCACAGGCGCCTCGTCCGGCATCGGCGCGGAGATCGCCCGGCAGCTCTCGGCGCGCGGGCAGCCGGTGCTCGCCATCGGCAGGCGGGCGCACCGTCTGGAGGAGCTCTCCGCAAGGGCGAGCGCCGCCGGGCACGCGCCCATCCACCCTCTGGAGCTCGATATCACCGGCGAGGGCGCTGCCCTCCGCGTGCGGGATCGGGCGCGCGAGCTGGGCGGCGCGGCCTGGCTCGTCAACAACGCGGGAACGACGCGGTTCGGGCCATTTCTGGACGGCGATCCCGCGGCGCTGGCGATGCTGGTGCGGCTCAACTGCGAGAGCGTCGTGGCGCTCTGCGCGGCGGTCGTCCCCGACCTGGTGGCCCGCGGCGGAGGGCGCGTGCTCAACGTCGCGTCGCTCGCCGCGTTCCAGCCGACCCCGGGACATGCGGTGTATGGAGCGACCAAGGCGTTCGTGCTCTCGCTGTCCGAGAGCCTGGCCGTCGAGCTCGACGGGACCGGCGTCACGGTGACGGCCCTGTGCCCGGGGCCGGTGACCACCGAGATCTTCGACGCGGGCGCGCCCGGCGTGCCGCGCAGGAAGATGCCGTTCGAGCTCACCGCCGAGGACTGCGCGGCCTACGGCATCGCGGCGGCGGATCGGGGCGACGTGGTCGCCGTCCCGACCGCGCTGAGCAAGGCGACGGCCCAGCTCTCCCGCTTCCTCCCTCGCGCGGCGATTCGCCGGCTCTCATCGCGGATCGGGCTCTCGGTCCTCGGCTACGGCGCCCCGACGCGAGGCGTCCGAGGCTAGCGAGCGAGCGAGCGCGCGCCCCGCCCCGTGGCGCTCGATCCGGTGACGGGGCGCCGGCGGCTCTGTCGCTGTGATAGCCTCTGTTCCGGCGCCCGCGTGGCCGCTTCCGCAGGAGCGCTCGAGCGAGAAGAACGTCTCATGCAAGCACAAGCTTATGTCCTTGGTTCCGTCGTCGGCCTGACCGTGTGCGCCAGCGGGTGCGCGGCGCTGCTCGGCCTCGATACGTTCGTCGATCAGTCGGCGGACAGCGCGGGCGCTGGAGGCGCTGGAGGCGCGGGAGGCGCCGGCAGTGCTGGGGGCGCTGGGGACGAGGGTGAGCCCACGGCCTGCACACCGGACACGTCGGAAGCGTGCTACATGGGGCCGCCGATCACCCGGAACAAGGGGGTATGCCGGGGAGGGATGCGCACATGTGACACCGACGGGACCTGGGGCGTATGCGAGGGAGAGATCGTGCCCGCGGTGGAGCGCTGCGACGCGGCGGACGACGAGAACTGTGACGGCCTGGAGTGCGTCGTCTGGACGACCGCGTACAAGCAGACGGGCGACATCTACTTGATGGACACCGCAGGTGATGCCGAAGGGAACGTGTTCGCCAGCGGCGCGTTCATGAACACCATCACGATCGGCGACGATACACTCTCTTCCTCCAGCACCACCGATGTGCTGCTCCTCAAGCTGAACCCGGCAGGAGAGCCCCTGTGGGCCAAGAATTTCGGCGACTACTTGACGGACGAGCCGAGCGTGCTCGTCGTCGACTCCAAGGGCAACCCGATCCTGGTCGGCACCAGCAGCGGCGGCATCGATTTCGGCAATGGCCAGCTTCCGGCGGGAACATTTATCGCGAAGCTCGATGCATCGGGCAAACCAGTCTGGAGCAAGGGCCTTCCAGGCGGTGGAATCCACGCCATCGCGATCGACGCAAACGATCGCATCATCGTCGCGGGAACGTTCAGTCGGCCGATCGAGCTGGGCGGCGGGCCGATCCAGCCCGGCGACGACTCGGACGTCTTCGTGGCCAAGCTCGACGGTGCCACAGGGCTCGTGACCGCGCCGGGCTGCTGGGCGCGCACGTTCGTTGGCGATAACGCGACCATGCGCATCATCGACATTGCGGTCGACCGCTCGAACAACATCTTCATCGCCGGCTCGACGCTCGAAACCGCTGAGCTCGATCGGTTCACGATTGACAAAGGCAGCTTCGTCATGAAGACGACGCCGTCCGGAGCACCGGCCTGGATCAGGACGATGTACGCGCTCGATCCGCTCCCGGCAAGCGTAGATGTCATGGGCATCACCGTGGATCCCTTGGGAAGGCCCGTGTTGGGCGGGTATCACAGCGGCGATGTGAAGATAGGTTCATTCACGATAACGTCGGTCGGCCAAGACGTCTTCGTGGTGCAGTTCGAGGCCAACGGTGCGGCGGGATGGGTACGTACCTTCGGCGGTGCAAAGGACCAGTGGGCCAGCGACATAGCGATGGATCCCTTCGGCAACGCCGTCATCGTCGGGAACGCCACGGGCCAGATCGACTTCGGCAACGGCCCGATCGCGCTGGAGGATCGCTCCGGCTTTGTCGCCAAGATCGGCCCCGACGCGGAGCTCGTATGGAAACGCCTCTTGGGCAAGGACACCGTCGGTTACGCCGTCGCCGTCACGCCGGACGGCGAGACGCTCGTTGCGGGCTGGACGAGAGCAAACGCCGCGGATTGGGGCGCGGGTCCTATCCCCGGCCTTGGAGACAACGACCGCCAACACCTCATCGTCGGCAAGCTCGGCCGATAGGGCCGCCGTCGCCCCGGCTGCCTGGCCTCAGCGCAGCGCCGGCGGCCCCGAGCCTCCAGCGTAGCGAAATGCCCCACTGTGACGCGAGCGTTGCCGTTCCCCGACGCCGAGCGAGCGAGGTCCTCGCCCTCCAGCCCGAGAATCCGCCCCCTCGAGGTGGCACCCACGTTGCTTTGCTCACCGAGCACCCCGACACGGGGCCGGAGGTCATTCGATGAGCAAGATTCTGCGTGGGATCGCGGCGGGCTACGGCGCGAAGAAGCTCGGCGGCGGGTGCTTCAGCACCCTCCTCATCTTCGTCCTGCTCTGGTGGGCGCTCGGCCACTTCGGCATCTTCCGCTGAGCGCCGCCCTCGCGCCGCTCAGCGCGATCGGCCCTTCTTCCGCTGCGCCTTGCGGGCGAAGAACGCCCTCCGCGCATCCGAGGACGTCGCGCTCTGCCGCTTCTTCACCTTCGGCGGGAGCTTCGCGAGCGGCACATCGCCCACGACGTCGCTCGCGCCGCGCGGCCCGCCGAGGAGGCCGCGTGACGTGAGCGAGGCGCGCTGGTACGTGATGAGCTCGCCCGCCTTCTCGAACGAGTCCTCGCGGACGCAGACGAGGCCCGCCCGCACGAGCCCGCCGAGGAGGTGCTCGAAGTCGCGCCGCTCCAGCGATCCGTCGGCGAACGCCTCGCGGTAGAGCCGGCCCGTCGGCTGCTCGCTCTCGCGAAGCGCCGCCAGGATCTTCGCGATCGCCTGCGCCTCGTCGCGGCTCGGCGCCCGGAACTCCCGCGCGGCGCAGGCGGCCGGCGCGCAGACGTCGCAGAGGCCGCAGGGCTCGCCCGTGTCCTCCTGGTCGCCGAAATGGCGGACCAGGTGGAGCATGCGGCAGCCGTGGCCCTCGGTGAACCGCGCCATCTGCACGAGCTCGGCGAGCTTGTGGCGCCGCTGCGCCTCGTAGGGCCCGCGCCACCCCGGCTCGCCCAGGGCGACACCCCCGTCCGGATCCACGCGCGCGCCGCCGTGGATCCAGAGCTTCTCGAGGGCCTTGTCCGCCACATCGGGATCGATGCCGAGATCGCCCAGGATCGCCTCCTTCGGGCGGGGCTCTTCCGACAGGACCTCTTCGATCCGCTGGAGCATCGCCGGATCAGGGTAGTCGCGCTCGTGGAAGAACTCGTGCATTCGCCGGTCGACATACGAGTGCATCAGCACGGCCCGCGACGGGAGCCCGTCGCGGCCGGCGCGGCCGATCTCCTGGTAATACCCCTCGACGCTCCCGGGCAGCCCGGCGTGGACGACCGTGCGGACATCGGGCTTGTCGATGCCCATGCCGAAGGCGATCGTGGCGACGATGATCTCGGTGCTGCCGTCCAGAAAGGCCGCCTGGATCCGGTCGCGCACCGGGGCGGCGAGGCCCGCGTGGTACGCCTCGGCCGGGAGGTCCTCCGAGAGGCCCGCGGCGAGCGCCTCGGCGTCCTTCCGCGTCCCGGCGTAGACGATGGCCGGCGTCCGGCCCTCCTTCCCGAGCAGCGCGCGCACCCGGGCGAGGCGCTCTCCCGGGCTGACCTCGAGGATCTCGATACCCAGGTTGCTCCGCCTGAAGCCGTGAATGAACCGCGCCGCGGACGCGAGGCCGAGCTGCTCGACGATATCGTCCTGCACGACCGGCGTGGCGGTGGCGGTCAGCGCGATGACCGGCGCGGGCCGGAGCGCCGGGAGCCGCTGCCCGAGCATCCGGTAATCAGGGCGGAAGTCGTGGCCCCATTTCGAGATGCAATGGGCCTCGTCGACGGCGACGAGCACGGGCTTCCGGCGGGCGAGCATCTCGGGGAACCCGGGCACGCGGAGCCGCTCGGGGGCGATGAAGAGGAAGTCGAGCGCGCCTTCGAGATAATCGATGCAGGCCTTCCGCGACTCGGCCCGGCTCCGGCCGGAGTGGATCCGCTCGGCGGCGAAGCCGCGCGCCCGGAGCTTCGAGGCCTGATCCTCCATGAGCGCGATGAGCGGGCTCACGACGAGCGTCGTGCCGCCTCGGGCGATGCCGGGGAGCTGGTAACAGAGCGATTTGCCGGCGCCGGTGGGCATGACGAGCAGCACGTCGCTCCCCGCGGCCGCCGTCCGGCAGACGGCCTCCTGGTAGCGACGGAAGGCGCTGAAGCCGAAGCCTTGGTGGAGCAGCTCGACGAGATCCTCTGGCCGGCGCGCTGGAGACGGGGCCACTGCCGGCGAGGACGCCGTGCCCGCGCCACGCGCCGCGGAGGGCCCGATGGCCGCCGCACGCGCGGGCGACGGCGCTGCCGCCGCGGGTCGCGCCGGCGCCGCCGCCGCCGCCGCCGTACGCGACCTCGCCTGCGCCCGAGCCGGCGGCGATGCCGCAGCCGCCGCCGCGACCGCCTGCAGCGTCCCAGCCGATGCAACCGGCCCGGCGCCTGCGCTGCTGCCCGGAGCGCGGCGAGGCGTCGCCTCGCGGCCTCGACCGGTCCCCGGCGCAGCGGCCGCGGCGCGGCCCCCCTTCGCGCGCGACCGCGCCTCGCCGCGCTCCTGAAACGGCGACGCCCCGGCCTCCGGGGAAGGCGCGCCGTCCCCGGCCGCGCGCCGCCCCGCGCTCACCTCCGCCACCACCTGGCGCACGTACGACTCGATGCCCGCCATGAACGACGGCAGATCGCCCCCGCCCCGGGCCATGCGGGCGAGCTTCGCCTCCCAGGCGCCCGTCATCGCGGGGCTCTTCACGTCCGCGTGGACGACCTCGATCAGCCCGACGCCCTTGTCGGTCGCGTGCAGCAGCTTGCCCTTGCGCACGATGTACTCGCGCCGGAGGAGCGTCTCGATGATCGCGGCCCGCGTGGCCGGCGTGCCGAGGCCCGAGTCCTTCATCGCCTCGGAGAGCTCCTTCTCTTCGAGGCTGCGGCCCGCGGTCTCCATGGCGGTGAGCAGCGTGGCCTCGGTGAAGCGCGGCGGCGGACGCGTCTTCTTGGCCTGCGCCTCCGCGTCGAGCACGAGCTGCACCTGCCCCCTCGCGAGGCCCGGCGGGAGCCGCTGATCCGCGGTCTCGCGCTCGCCCTCCCCGCCCTCCCCGTCGCGCGCATCGCGCGCATCGGGCCCGTCGCCGTCCGATTCGCCCTTCCTGCGCGGCCTCGCAGGCGCCTTGCCGAAGCCGATGTCGAGCACCTTCCACCCGACCTTCTCCACGACGCTGCCCGCGCTGTGGTAGCGGTCCACGATCGGCTCGCCGCCCCGCGCGCCCGCGCCGCCGCGCGTGGTGATCGCGGTGATGACGGTGGTGATCGAGGTGACGTGATCCTCGTGCCACGCCGAGAGGAGGCGCCGGCAGATGAGGTCGAAGATCTTCTGCTCGTCGGTCGAGAGCTCCGCGCGCGAGGACCGAGCCCCCGTGGGGATGATGGCGTGGTGATCCCCGACCTTGCCGTCGTCGACGAAGCGCTTGCCGAGCGGCCGAGCCCCCGTCCCCGGGGCGAGCATCCCCCGATACGAGCCCTCGATCGCCTGCACCGCGGCGCCGAGCGTGGCCGCGACCTCCGTCGAGAGGTGCCGGCTGTCGGTGCGCGGATAGCTGATGAGCTTCCTGCGCTCGTACAGCGCCTGGGCCACCTCCAGGGTCTTCTGCGCAGAGAAGCCGTAAAGGCGGTTGGCGTGCCGCTGGAGCTCGGTCAGGTCGTAGAGCAGCGGCGGCGGGAGGCGGCGAGACTCCGACCGGACCGCCTCGATGCGCGCCTCGCCGCGCCGGGCCCGCTCGACGATGCGCCGCGCCTCCTCGCCGTCCGGCGGCAGGCGCCTCCGCGACGGCGCGGTCTCGGGCCGCTCGCCGGCGTTCGGCGGCCCGCCGGCGGCCGGCGGCTCGCCAGGGAGCGGTTTGTCGTTGAAATACGTGCCCTTGTAGGATTCGTCGGCCGCGCCCGAGCCGTCCTCCCGGAGCGGGCAGAAGGTCGCGACGACCTCGAGGTACGGCTCGGGGACGAACCGCCGGATCGCGAGCTCGCGCTCGACGACCATGGACAGCGTCGGCGTCTGCACGCGGCCGACCGAGAGATCCTGGTCGAAGACCAGGCTGTAGGCGCGCGAGAGGTTCATGCCGACGAGCCAGTCCGCCCGGCTGCGCCCGCGCGCCGCGTCGGCGAGGCCGTCGTAGCCGCGCGCGTCCCGCAGCCGCCGGAGCCCGTCGCGGATGGCGTCGGGCGTGAGGGACGAGATCCAGAGCCGCTCGACCGGCTTCTTGCACGCGGCCGCCTCGTAGATGTACCGGAAGATGAGCTCGCCCTCGCGGCCGGCATCGGTGGCGCAGACGACGCGCTCGACGTCGCGCCGGCCCAGGACCTTCCGGACGATCTCGAACTGGGCCCGCGTCCCGGGGAGGACGACGAGCGGAAACTGCCCGGGCAGCATCGGGAGGAGGTCGAGGCGCCAGCGCTTCCAGGCGGGGTCGATCTGGTGCGGCTCGGCGATGGCGACGAGGTGCCCGATCGCCCACGTGACGACGTAGCCGCCGCCCTCGAGGGAGCCCTCGGCGCGCTTCGAGGCCCCGAGCACCGCGGCGATGTCACGGGCGACGGCGGGCTTCTCTGCGACCACGGCGATCATGCGGCGACCATGCAAAACATGCGAAAGGCGCGAAACGAGCGAGAGGCGCGAACACCGACGGCGGCGGGCGTCGCCCGCGCCTCACGCAGGTGCGTTGATAGCGCGAGCCGCGGGCGGGCGGTATGGGGAAGCGAGCGGGCAGAGAAGCCCGCGCCCGACCGGCGCCTCGACACGCCGGCGCCGAGCGGGTTCACGTCGTGCCTGGACGCTCGCCGCCGCGCGAGGGCGCGCGACGGCTCCGGGAGAGGGGCATCGAGATGCGGGAGCGGAAGAGGATCGTCGAGGCGGAGCTGCCGGGATCGCCGCCCCTCAAAGCACGCTCTCCCCCCGGAGCTCCGCGGCGCGGAGCAGCTGCGCGTCAACCCGCTCGTCAACCGGTGTCGACCCCGCGTTGACACGCCGGCCCCAGCACGCCTCCGCGCGATGCTCGACGTCCCGGCGCGCATCCTGGATCGCCGCTTGCATTCACCTCGACGAGCTCGGCGCAGGAGCCACCTGAACGGCGCGAAGCGCGAGTTCGTGGTTGCCCTCTCCACGGGTTGCGTCGAGGAGTCGACAGCGCCGTACGAGCGCTTCCGGGCCGCGGGTCGTCCATCATGATGCCGGAACGAGAGGTAATGAGATGAGATCTGGAATGAAGTCAGCTTTCACTTTGCTGTTCGTGATCGGCGCCGTCGGAGCCATGCAGATCGGCTGTTCGGACGACGCGGCGACGCCGGACGACGGCCAGGGAGGCAGCAGCTCGAGCAGCAGCGCCGCGGCGACCGGCGGGAGCACCAGCACCACGGGCGGCGCCGGCGGCGGCAACGCCGCGAGCACGACGAGCGGCGCGACCACGAGCAGCGCCAGCACCACGGCCGCGAGCACCACGAGCAGCGCCAGCACCACGGCCGCGAGCACCACGAGCAGCGCCAGCACCACGGCCGCGAGCACCACGAGCAGCGGCACGGGCGGAGAGGAGCCGCTCGGCGACGAGCTCCCGATGGTGATCCCGACGCCCACGAACGGCAACGGCGAGATCAGGACCCAGACGACGGTGCTCAAGAACGCCGCCCACGGCGGGCAGGACGTCTACGACTTCAACAACCAGAAGATCGGCGTGAACAACACGGCGGACTGCGACGACGGCGAGGGCCAGAAGACCGTGTTCGAGGTCGAGGACGGCGTCACCGTGAAGAACCTCATCATCGCCGGCGGCCTCCCCGGCGGCAACGGCATCGTCTGCAAGGGCGACTGCACGCTCGATCACGTCTACTGGGAGGACGTCTGCGAGGACGCGGCGACCAACAGCGCCGACGGGGCGACGATGCGCATCAACAGCTCCATCGCCCTGCACTCGGCCGACAAGATCTTCCAGCACAACGCCAAGGGCGGCTCCACCACCATCGTCACGAACTCGTACATCGCCGACTTCGGGAAGCTCTGGCGCTCGTGCGGCGACTGCACCGCGAACGGCGGGCCGCGGCACCTGATCATCGACAACGTCAGGGTGGACCGCGTGAAGACGACGGTCGCCGGCGCGAACCAGAACTACGGGGACACGGTCACGATCACGAACCTCTACGTCAAGGGGGGCTACGACGCGGGCGGCGACAAGCCGAAGATCTGCCAGGAGTACAGGGCCGTCACCGATCACATGGGCGAGTCCGAGAAGCTCCACGGGGGCGCGAGCCAGTGGGACACCGCCACGTGCCGCGTGAGCAAGAGCGACGTGAAGAGCTGGTGAGCGCGCGAGGGGCCGCGCGCGCCGGCGTCGCTGCCCCCTGCACCCCGCGCAGCGCCGCTACGCGCCCGCGTCGAGCTTCCGGCGCAGGTTGTCGCGCGCGCTCGCCTCGAGGCGGGCGTGGAAGTACGGCGAGAGGAAGATCTGCTCCGCCGCGAGCAGCTTCTCGAAGAAGCGCCGCCGGCCTATAGCGTAGAGCTCGGGCGGCACGGCGCTGTACTCCGCGGCGATCGCCCGGTCGTACGCGTCGAACGCCGCCGCGTCGCTGCCCAGGATGGCCATGTCGCAATCGAGGAAGAGGGCCTCCTCCTCGCCGACGTCCGCCGGCCCGAGGGCCCCGTGCCGCGCCGTGAGCAGGATGAGCCGCTCGATGAGGCCCTCGTCGAGCCCCTCGCCGGGCAGCCAGCGCGCCACCGCCTCGCGCGCGAGCGCCGCGCTGCGCGCCTCGTTGTCGTGGCGGCCGGGCACGTACACGGCGTCGTGGAAGAGCGCGGCCAGGAACACCTCCCGCGGCCTCCGCCAGCCGACGTCGCGGGCGACCTCGCCCACCCAGCGGAGCACCTCGCGCACGTGCGCCAGATCGTGGTACGCGCGCCCGGGCTCGCCGTAGGCCGCGCGCAGCGCGCCCCACAGCGGCTCGGGCAGGGCCAGGCCGTCCGGGGCCTCCGGCGGCGCGTCGCCGTCGGCGCGCGCGTCGCCCGCCGCGATCCCGCCGTCCGGCCTCACGCGAGCACCAGATCCTCGGGGCGGAACAGCTCCCCGTCGTACGTGGCGACGCTGCCCTTCTCCGTGGCCTTCGCGTGGTTCTTCGCGAGGTTGGCGCGCCCCTGGATCTCGCGATCCGTCAGGAAGCAGTCGACGTCGGCGACGCACAGCCCGGCCGAGATCGTCGGCGACCGCTCGACGCGGCGGTAGCGTCGGCGGGCGAGCCGCTCCTGGAGCGCGCGCAGGAAGTCCACCGCCCACGCGCGCGTCGCGTTGGGCAGCGTGATCATGTACTCGTCGCCGCCGAACCGGTACGCGTGCCCGTGCGCGAAGACGTGCGCCTCGATGCTCTCCATGAGCGGCGGGAGCACGTGGAGATCGACAGCGGTCTCGGTGTGCTGGACGTTGAACGCCTTGAAGTCGTCGATGTCGACGAACGCCACGGCGATCGAGGCGCCGCGCAGCGCGCAGCGCGCCCGGTAGTGCGCCAGATCGGGCAGGAAGAGCCCGGGCGCCTCGAGGATGTGGAACTTCTCGTCGTACTCGCGCGGGCGGAGCGGCGGCGCCTCCGGCATCACGGCCTCGGCGTGCCGGATCGACATGTAGTCGGTGAGCTGCGGGACCTTGAGCGCGCGCGTGGCCGCGAACCAGGGCGCGGCCATCAGCTGCTCCAGCCCGTGGACCTCGCGCCGGAGGTGCCGGATCGTCTCGGCGTTCACGGCCTTCTGCAGCGGCTCCTCGATCGCCGTGGCGCTGTCGCGCCGGAGGTCGATCAGGATGCGCTTGAGCAGCGGGCCCTGCGTGTCGTGGATCTGCGCGTGCGGCGGGCGCAGCTCGAGCTGCCGCCCGAGGAGGCTCAGCTGTCCGATGAGCTCCGTCACCTCCGGCGGCTCGTAGCCGCGGAACTCCTGCCGGATCACGTCCGCCACGTCGCGGCGGAACGCATCCGTGAAGCGGGAGACGCACTGGGACAGGACCTTGGCCTCGGACTGCGAGAACTCGAGCACCTCACGAGGATAACCTGGCGGCGGTGCGCCCAGCGCCCGGGACGCACCGCGCGCTGGAAATCCGCCGGAAATTCGGAGATGCTGCCCCGTCCCCCTCCCGCGCGATCCATGCACGACCCCACCCGGACGATCACGACCCTCCGAAGCGACGCGGTCGAGCTCCCGGACCTGCGCATCCTCGTCACCCCGCAGAAGAGCCCGCCGATCGAGGCCGCCCTCGGCGTCGCGCCGCTCGTGCTCGGAACGAGCGGCGAGTGCGACGTCATCATCCCCGACTCGCGCGTCTCGCGCCGCCACTGCCAGCTCCGGTTCTCGCCGCGCGGGGTCGTCCTCACCGACCTCGGCAGCAAGAACGGCACGTTCATCAACGACGTCCTGATCGTCGAGGGCTTCCTCACCCCGGGCGCCATCGCCTCCCTGGGCGGCGTGCCCCTCACCGTGCGCGTCGGCGGCGCCCCGGTCGTCGTCCCGCTCTCCACCTCGGCCAGCTTCGGCGAGGCCCTCGGCAGCAGCGTCCCCATGCGCGCGCTCTTCGCGCGCCTCGAGCGCGCCGCGGCCACCTCGGAGACGATCCTCCTGCTCGGCGAGTCCGGCACCGGCAAGGAGGTCCTCGCCCGCGCCATCCACGCGGCGAGCCCGCGCAGCGGCGGCCCCTTCGTCGTGTTCGACTGCAGCGCCGTCGCCCCGAGCCTCATCGAGGCCGAGCTCTTCGGCTACACGAAGGGCGCGTTCACGGGCGCCCAGGGCGCGCGCGCCGGCCTGCTCGAGGAGGCGAGCGGCGGCACGCTCTTCCTCGACGAGATCGGCGAGCTCCCGCTCGATCTCCAGCCGAAGCTCCTGCGCGCGCTCGAGGCCCGCCAGGCGCGGCGCATCGGCGCCGCCGCGTACACGTCCTTCGACGCCCGCGTCATCGCCGCCACGCACCGCGATCTCCAGGGCCGCGTCGCGTCGGGGGCGTTCCGCGAGGATCTTTACTACCGGCTCGCCGTCGTCGAGACCGTCGTGCCGCCGCTGCGCGAGCGCAAGGAGGACATCCCGCTGCTCGTCGAGCGCTTCCTCGCGGCGCAGGTGCCGCCGCGCTCGCTCGCCGACCTGCCGCCGAACGCGCTGGAGCTGCTCCGCGGGCACCACTGGCCGGGCAACGTGCGCGAGCTCCGCAACACCGTCGCGCGGCTCATGCTGTTCCCGCACCTCGCCGAGGAGGCGATCGTCAAGGTTGTGCCGCGGCCCGCCGATCTGGGCGTCGGCCAGTTCGCCGCGCTGCCGCTCCGCGAGGCGCGCGACATGGTCGTCGAGCAGTTCGAGCGCACGTACATCGCGATGAAGCTCCGGGAGAGCGGCGGCAACGTGGCGCGGGCCGCCGCGTCGATGGGGGTCTCCCGGCAGCTCGTCCACCGGCTGATGGAGCGCTACGGCATCCGCAGCAAGGGCTGACAGGGCGCGCGGCGCTCAGGGTGCGCGGCGCGGCGCTCGCGGCATCGGGAACCGAGAGCGACAAACGCGTTGAAACCCCAGAAAAGAGCAGGAATTTGAACCGCCAAGGACGCCAAGTACGCCAAGATTGTGGTTTGTTCTTGGCGTACTTGGCGCCTTGGCGGCTCATTTCTCGCTCGAACAACGTGATTGGTGTCCTAGAGCGGAGTCTACGACTTGGTTGATGTTCTTGGGCTCACCACCAGGGCGAGCCCTTTCCTGTCGAGCAGCAAGCCGTCGCTCGTCGGGAAAGGCTTGCGCTTCCGCTCCCGCCAGGCGCGGAGCGCCGCAGAGCGCTGGTGCTGCGCCCAGGTCACGGAGACGGACGCCATGCAGCGCAGAAATCGGTCGCGCCCGTCGTCGCCCATGGCGTCACGCAACATGTAACGCCGGATGGGCTGCGACACGAGCAGGTAAGGCCCAAGGTGATACAGCGCCAGGAGGAGCAGGCAGGCCTCGGCGAGGCGCCGGAGGGCGGCGTCGAGGTCCCGGGCACGCTCCGCGTCGAGGTCGATCGAACGGATGTCCCGGTAGAGGCTCCGGTAACGCGCGGTGGAGCCGTGCACGAAACGGCTCGACTGCTGGTAGGCGTGCACGATCTCGGAGAACAGAGAGGACGTTCCGGCGGCGTCGCCGAGCGCGGGCTGGAAGTGTGGAAGGCGCTGGATCTCCTTGAGCAGGTCGGCCCAGACGTCTCTCACGTCCTCCTCGGGGAGGAGGCAACGCGCCACGAACAGGGAGGGTCGCGAGTCGAAGTAGCAGTGCCGGACGAGGTTCTCCAGGAGGCTCCGGGCGTGGACATGGGCGGTGCGCTCCACCCCGAGCGCGCCTGCATGCAAGATGGCGAGGATGTCGGCTCGTGCAGCGTTCAGGAACGCCGGGACCGTCGCAAAGCCGCTGCAGTGCCACGCGAGCCAGTTCAGGTAGGCGAGGGTCTGCTGGGAGGCGGCGAGCTCCGATCCGGAGCCTCCGCGCCGGCGCTTGGCCTGCCGGCCGACCTCCGCGAGCAGCCTCTCGCGCGGTGACTCGCGGCGCTGTCGCTTACTCGCCATGGGCCTTCTTTGTGTTGATACGACGTGTCTCCGCGATCGCTCGGTCGGCAGGGCTGCGCAGCCCCTCGGCCAGCAAGTGCGTCGTGATGCCCCCGCTCTTCGCGGGCGCGAGGCGCTCCGCGTCCTTGAAGAGCCTCTCTGCGAGGTGCCGGCGCGATTCCTGGGCCTTGTAGGGCAGTGGAACCGGCGCCCACGTGGTCCGGAGCTGCGCGATGGAGTGCAACGTCGGCAGCACGATCACGTTCTCTTCAATTGCTGCGATCGCGAGGTTGCGGAGAATCGATTCAATCCTTTTTTCCTGCTCTGCCCCCGCAGCCTCTGACGTGTTCCTTAGCAGCTCCGCGATTGTGAACGCTCG
Source organism: Sorangium sp. So ce281 (assembly GCF_051527395.1). NCBI lineage: Bacteria > Pseudomonadati > Myxococcota > Polyangiales > Polyangiaceae > Sorangium > Sorangium sp. So ce281. The sequence goes on along the minus strand of NZ_CP150322.1, from coordinate 4,513,118 downwards.
CGCGGAAGGCGCGAGGCGTAGGTTATCTATGTTGCGGAGCGCTTGCTCGATGACGTCGTTGATCGGGGAATCCGGCCGCACGTTCGCAGATTTGCCGAGGAGTCCACGGAGCTTCTTTTCGACATCGGCACTGTCGTGGGCCAACTTGAGCAGCTCGTCTTTGACAATTTCGAGCAACCGCTCGATCGAGACCGGCCCGTGGTCCTCGTCCGTGGGGCTCTGCTGCCGCTTGAAGTCGCGGAGCAGCTGGAGGACCTGCGCCAGCTCCTTCTGCCCGCCGAGGATCGCCTCGGCGGCCTGGAAGTCGTCCGCGGAGTGCTCCTCGACCAGGCTCAGCAGCGCTCGCGCTGCCCGTATCCCATCAGTGCCTGCACGCTCAGGGCTCGTCACGGCGCACCTCCGAGAAGGCCCACATCGAGCGCGACCGCCTCAAGCTCGTCGACGAGCCCCGCGTGGTCTGGATCGCCGGAGAACGGCAGCGGCTCGTTCCGCTCGAACGAGTCACGGTAAGCTTCATTCCTGGAGATCACCTTCGAGAGGCAGCGAACCGCAGGCTTCTGCGCCGCGCACAGATCGCTGATCGCCTTCACGTACCGCTCTGCCTTGGCGCGCTGATCGGCGTCGCTCGCCGGCGGGAACATGCTCAGCACGACCCCGGCGATGGTGCCTCTCGGCGAGAAGCGCGGCCAGGTTGACGGCGATCGTCGTCTTGCCGACCCCTCCCTTGATGTTCTGCACCGCGAGGACGCTCTGTTTCGGCCGATCCGGCATGCCGGTGGGAGCATACGCCACAGCCGTACCGCTCGGAAGTTCCGGCGGAAATCAGGAGTATGTCCGAGAGCAGGGCGGCCGAGACCGCACGCCTCTCACGCAGAGCTCACCCGTGCGGGCCCACGTTGAGCAACACCACGGCATCCGCAGCAGGGGCTGACGGCGGCGCGGCGAGCGGCCTTCGGCTGCTCAGGTCGCGACCGGTCATGCTCGAAGCGAGCCCGATGCCGTCGTGCTTCCCGCGTGAGAGCCGTCGCTTGATGCACAGATGGGCGCGCAGGAGGGTGGTGCGGTCATTTGCCCCGAGAGGGTCCACATGAAGGCGGGAAGGCGGGAAGATCATTCAGGTTTTCTTCCCGCCTTCCCGCCTTCATGTTCAAATGACTGCACTACCCGCAGGAGGGCGCCGAGGCGGCTCAGGAGGGCCGCTGGCGCTGCACGGGAGGGCGCCGAGGCGGCTCAGGAGGACCGCTGGCGCTGCGCAGGAGGGTCGCCGGCGCTGCGCAGGAGGGTCGCCGGCGCTGCGCAGGAGGAGGCCGTGGTTGCGCAGGAGGGTCGCCGGCGCTGCGCAGGAGGGTCGCCGGCGCCGCGCAGGAGGAGGCCGAGGCTGCGCAGGAGGGTCGCCGGCGCTGCGCAGGAGAAGGCCGAGGCCGCGCACGAGGGTCGCCGGCGCCGCGCAGGAGGAGGCCGCAAGCAGCAGGTGACAGGCCTCGTGCGTGCGCTCAGAACACGCTGCGGAGCGAGAGCCCGGGGCCGCCCGGCGAGAACGAGAAGCTCGCGACCGGCGCGGCGGGCGCGACGGGATCGAGCTGGAAATAGAGCACCGCGCCCAGGCCGGCCGCGAGGAACCCCACGCCCGCGGAGATCGCGCCTGCCTTCCACGTGAGATCGATCGCCTCGACGTCCTCCGCCGGGCAGCCGGGCGCGCACCGCCTGCGGAGCTCGCTCCGGTCGAGGTGCCCCTTGACGCCGAGGAACGCGCCCACGCCCAGCCCCGCCGCGCCGGCGCCGACGAGCACGAGCGGCCAGCGCTGCCGCACGGGCGGCGCGTCGGTGCCGGCCGCGGGGCGCGACGGCGCCGGCGCAGGGAAGCGCACCGCGATCGGCAGCGCCTTGTCGCCCGGCGGCACCGTGACCACCGTGACGACCCGCGTCCCCGCCGCGTCCTCGAACGTCAGCGTATGGCGCCCGGGATCGAGCTCGATCGGGTCCTTCGGGAGCGCGTCGACCAGCGGCGCGCCGTCGAGGAGCACCCGGACCCGGCCCGGAGCGTGGCCGTCCGCGGACGTGGCCGACAGCGCGACGCTGGGCATGTCGCGCTCGACCTGCTCGCTCCAGCTCTGGCAATCGCGGGCGAGCGTCGCCGGGCACGAGCTCACGCAGACGCGGAGCTCGGCGCGGGCGCGCAGCAGCGCCTTGTCGCGGAGGAGCTGCTGCGCCTGCTCGTACGAGGCCGCGCACGTCTCTCCCACGCCCTGCGCGCGGGCGCGTGAGCCCGAAAGGAGCGTGACGGCCGCGGCGAAGGCGGCGAGGAGGCGCCCGTTCATCGCAGCGCAGGCTACACGCTTCCGTCGTTCACAGGCACTCTCGCTTGATCCGCCGGATGCCGTTGGCGTCCAGATAGTAGGGAGGCACGCAGCGCGACCGCGGCCGCGCGCTGCGCGCGGGGGAAGCGGCGCGCACGCCCGCGGCGCGATCCGGCGCGGCAGCGCGCGCGGCCGGCTCCGGCGCCGCGGCGGCGCTCGCGGACGCCATCGGCGCGGCCGACTCCGGCGAGGCCGGCTCCGGCGAGGCCGCCGATGCCTCAGGCGAGGCCGACAAGGCCGCTGGCGGCTCCGGCGCCCCCACGCTCGCGGCGGGCGCCGCCACGGCCTGTGGCGAGGCGACCGACCGCGAGGACTCGCCGGCGCCGGCGCGCTCGTCCTGCGACGCATCGGGCTCCGGACGCACGCTGCAGCTCCTGCCGAGGGCCACGACGAGCACCAGCGCGCTGGCCCCGAGCGCGAGCGTGGAGGTGCGGACGAGCTGCGCGCTCGCCAGCCGCGGCGGCGCCGCCGCGGCGACGGGCGTCGCCAGCGCCGACGCCACGGGCCGCGCCATGTCCTCGACCGTCCTCGTCATCGTCGGGACCGTCACCGAGGTCCGCAGCGCGCGCCCGCGGCTGCCAGACGGCTGCGCGAGGCGCGCCTCGACGTCCCGCGGCGGCGCGTCGTCCACGGCGGCGGGCCTCGGCGGCGGCGGCGCCGGGGCCGCGCTCCGCTGCGACGTCTCGATCGCGGCGAGGCTCTTCGCCCGCGCCTCGAGGAGCGCCCCCGCCGTCGCCTCGACCCACGCCCCGACAGCGCGCGGGCCCGCCGGCGGCAGCGCCTCCTCCAGCGCGGCCGCCATCTCCAGCGCGGTCGCGTAACGCCGGGAGGGATCCCTGTCGAGACCGCGGAGCACCACCTCGTCGAGCGCCTTCGGCACGTCGCCGTACACGCTCGGCGGCTGGACGACGCCCTCGAGGATCCGCCCGAAGATCTCCGCGTCGCACTCCCCCGTGAACAGCCGCCGTCCGGTGAGCACCTCCCAGAGGACCACGGCCGCGGCGTAGATGTCGGCGCGGCGGTTCAGCGGGGCTCCGCGCAGCTGCTCCGGCGCCATGTAGCTGAGCTTGCCCTTGAGCTGCCCGACGCGGCTCACCTGGCTCCTCACCGCCGCCCGCGCGATCCCGAAATCGAGAACGCGCGCGATGCCGTCCTCGCCGACGAGGAGGTTCTGCGGCGACACGTCGCGGTGGACGATCTGGAGCGCGGCGCCCTCCTCGTCGGTCGCCTCGTGCGCCGCGTGCAGGCCCGCGAGGGCGCCGGCGATGATGGCCGAGCCGATCGGCTGCGGCACCCGGGCCCCTCGCCGGCCGGCCTCGCGCAGCAGGCTCGAGAGCGATTCCCCCGCGATGTACTCCATGACCACGAAGAGCTCGTCGTCGGCCTGCACGCTGTCGAGCGTTGTGACGACGTTCGGGTGGCGGATGCGCACCGCGAGCCGCGCCTCGTCGAGGAGCATCGACGAGAACTCGGGATCCCTGGCGAACTGCGGGTGCAGGCGCTTGATCGCGACCGTGCGCGCAAAGCCATGGGCGCCCACGAGCCGCCCGAAATGGACGGAGGCCATCCCCCCGGCGGCGATCACGCCATGGAGCGTGTACCGATCGAGGGTCCGCCGCTCGCGCTCCTGAGCAGGTGCCATGCTGGCCCTGTTCTACAACATCTCGGCAGCGTTGCCGGACGGTACCTGCGCGCCGCGCTCGCGTCGGTCGGCCAATGGCGCCGGGCAGCGCGAGGGCGCTCGACCCGGCGGGTGGGTGACTGACCGCCCTTGCCGAGGTGGACCGGTGGAGAAGCAACTGCGTGTGTCCACAGTGTCAACTCACCGTTGACATGGGTCGGGCTGGCGGCGCGCGCCGTCGGATCGAGCGCCCCGTAGGCGCGGCGCGGCAGAGGCGCGGCGGCCTGTGGCTACAGGGGAACCTCGATCACGCTCTCGCAGGTGAAATCGACGCTCAGCTTCGCCACCATGTCCGCCTGGACCGTGGTGCACGCGTCGACACACAGCACGATCTGCGTCGGACTCGCGGGCTCGTCGTAGCGCCAGGCGCCCTCGGTCGCGCAGCTCGGGTCGTACACGAGCTCCGTGGTCGCGCTCGATCCGCTCGTGTAGAGCACGCGGACCTTCTCCTTGTCGAAGGTGCTCCCGTCCGGCGGGAGCGGGATCGCCATCGTGCACGAGACCGAGGCGCCGCGGATCCGGTCGACCGCCGCCCTGAAAGCGGCCGTGGTCTGCGAGGGATCGCCGGTGTCGATGAGCACGGCGCCCTCGGTGCCGCCGGCCGCGGCGATCTCGTGCAGGTCGTCGAGGGTGTCCGGCGCGCCCTCGATCGGCGGGTTCTCGACCCCGATGACGTAGGTCGGGACGCCCTCCGCCAGCGCCGCCTGGGCGTCGGCCACGACGGCATCGATCGTGTCGGAGGCCTCGTCGCAGCCCTGCGGGTAGCCGTCCGTCACGAGCACGATCGCGTATTTCCCGGGGTTCTGCCGCCGCTGCGCCTCGATGAACCCGCTCGTGCCCCGCATCACCCACGCGGTCGGCGTGCCGCCGCGCCAGTCGTCCGAGCTCGCCGGCTCGATCGCGTCGATCGCCTCGGTGAAGGCCGCCGAGGGGAGCGGCGTCAGCGGCACGTCCGGCGTCGCGTAGATCTCGGCCGAACACCTGTCGTCGTCGGCGGGAAAGAACGCGAGCGAGGCCGTCAGCCCTTCGGACCCGGGATCCGAGAAGAACTGCTTGGTCGCGGCGACCACGGGATCCCACTTGAGGGCCTTGTCGTGCCAGTCCTTGTCGCCCTTGCCCATGCTGCCCGACACGTCGAACGCGAACGCCAGGTACACGGGCTGGAGGGATGCCGCCGCCGTCTGGGTGGCGCACGCTCCGCCTCCGCCCGTGGGGCTGGCGCCGCTCGAGCCGGGCCCGATCCCGCCGCCGATGTCCAGCGAGCCCCCCTCGCCCGAGCCGGCGCCGGAGCTGCCGCCGGAGCTCGCCCCTTCACCTTCTCCCCCGGCGCTCGGGCTGCTGCCGCACCCGAGCCCGACCGCAGCCACGGTCAGCACCGCCATGGCAACTCCAAGCAATTTCATGCATCGACTCCTTGCACCACCGCGCGCCGGCGCTGCGCCGCCGGCATCGAGTCACCTGGATTGCGCGTGGTCCCAGGCCTCCGGTCTCCAAGCACACGGGGTGCCAGGGCGCGGGGGCGCTCGCTGCACGGGCGCGCTCGTGCTCAGCGTCGCAAGAACGATGGATGACGGGATTCGAGGTGCGCCGATCGCGTGGTGTGTTGGAGCGGCAGCCGCGCGACCGGCCGGGTTGTCGTCAGGGCGGAGGGGGCCCGACGAGCATGCTTGGCATGTCTTGCGCATCGATTGGAATGCTCGCAGCGCTCGCGCTCACCCGCGCTCATCGAAGCTCACAACCGTGGTTGCGCGACCGCCGCGCGGCGCGGGGCTTCGCGATGGTGGCAGCTCCTGGATCGGGGCACGCCCGCCGCGGTCGTGGTCGTCGAGCCTCCGGATCACGCGTGCGGGTCGCGCGCTGGCTGGCGCGAGCACCTGGGGGGCGGCGCGGGAGGCCAACGTCTTGCGTTGCCATGGCCTTCGCGGTAAGGGGGCGGCAATGAGTGGTCCCGAACTCGGCCGCCTCATCGACGAGGTCGATCGCACGGTGGACGTCCAGTTCACCGCAGCCGGCGATCTCGATGAGCTGAACCGCCTGTATGCCAGCCTGCTCGGGCGCCGTGGGTCGCTCAATGCGCTGATGAAGCAGCTGCCCGGCGCGGCGCCCGAGGAGCGCAAGGCGCTCGGCCAGCGCCTCAACGCCGTCAAGGGCCGCGTGGAGCGCGCCCGCGAGGAGGCGACGGCGAGGATCAAGCGCGCTGCGCGCGATCGCGAGCTCTCCGCGCCGCCCCTCGATATCACCCTGCCCGGCCGCTGGCGCGCGCCCGGGCGGCCGCACCCGATCATGCGGACCCTCGACGAGATCGTCGATATCTTCGTCGGGCTCGGGTTCGACGTGGCCGAAGGGCCGCAGATCGAGCTCGCGCGCTACAACTTCGATCTCCTCGGGTTCCCGGCGGATCACCCGGCCATGGACATGCACGACACGTTCTACATGGCCGGCGATCCTGGCCAGAACGTGCTCCTCCGGACGCACACGAGCCCGGTCCAGGTGCGCGAGATGCTCTCCCACCCTCCCCCGGTGATGATCGTCGCGCCCGGCGTCGTATATCGCCGCGACGACGACGCGAGCCACAGCCCCATGTTCGTGCAGATCGAGGGGCTCGTCGTCGACCGCGACGTGTCGCTCGCCGATCTGAAGGGCCTGCTCGAGGTCTACAGCCGCCGGATGTTCGGCGAGGCCACGAGGACGCGCTTCCGGCCGAGCTACTTCCCCTTCACCGAGCCCAGCGCGGAGCTCGACGTGTCCTGCCTCGTCTGTTTCGGCGAGAACCGCGCCTGCCCGCAGTGCAAGGGGACGGGCTGGCTGGAGGTGCTCGGGTGCGGCATGGTCCACCCGACGGTGCTCCGGAACGTCGGGATCGACCCGGAGGAATACACGGGGCTGGCGTTCGGCATCGGCGTGGATCGCACGGCCAACATGAAGTTCGCCGTCGACGATATCCGCGCCTTCTACGAGAACGACGTCCGCTTCCTCGGAAGCCTCTAGGCCACTGCCCCTCGCCCGCAGCCCCGATTCCCCATGTTGATATCCTACAAGTGGCTTCAAGAGATCCTCGGCGCCGATCCCGGCGTCGACGCGGTGACCTCGGCGCTCGGCCGCGGCGGGCTCGAGGTCGACCGCGTGACGCACGTCGGCGCCGCGCTGCGCTCCGTGGTCCTCGCGAGCGTCGTCGCGACGCGGCCGCACCCGGCGGGCAAGAAGGGCCTGACGGTGGTCCGCGTGGACGCGGGCGGGCGGGAGGTCGAGGTCGCGTGCGGCGCGCCGGTCATCCCGGCGGCTCCGGCGCTCGTCTGTTATGCGCCCGTGGGGGCGCAGGTGCTCGACCGCACCGGCGCGCTCGTGACGCTGACCGAGAAGGCGGTCGCCGGCTTCGCGTCGCCCGGCATGCTCTGCGCCGAGGACGAGCTCGGGCTCGGGTCGAGCCACGAGGGGCTCCTGACCGTGGAGGGCGGGCGTCCGGGGCAATCGCTGCTCGACTGGGAGCCTCGCCTCGAGGACTGGATCATCGAGCTGAGCGTCACCCCGAACCGGCCCGACGCGCTGGGGCACCTGGGCGTGGCGCGGGACGTGGCCGCGGTGCTCGGCCTACCGTTCCGCCCGCCCGCCGTCGCCGCGGCGCGAGCGAACGGCGCGAGCGGCGCCGGAGCGCCCGCGGCCGTGCAGACACGCGCCGCCGTGGAGGTGCGCGACGGGGACCGCTGCCCCCGGTACGACGGGCAGGTGATCGAGGGCGTCGGCGTGGGCCCCTCGCCGCTCTGGGCGCGGGTGCGGCTCGGCCGCCTCGGCGTCCGGCCGATCACCAACATCGTCGACGCGACCAACCTGGTGATGCTCGAGCGGGGGCAGCCGCTCCACGCCTTCGATCTCGACACGCTGCGGCTCCCGATCGAGATCCGGAGGGCCAAGCCCGGCGAGGCGTTCGTCGCGCTCGACGGGCAGAAGCTGTCCCTGGACGAGGACGACCTGGTCATCGCCGACGCGGACCGCGTGGTGGCCCTGGCGGGCGTCATCGGCGGCGCGGACAGCGGCGTCACCGCGACGACGCGGCGGGTGTTCCTCGAGTCGGCGTACTTCGAGCCGCGCGGGATCCGCAGGTCGGCGCGCAGGTATGGCTTCCACACCGAGGCGTCGCACCGCTTCGAGCGGGAAGTGGACCTCTCGGGGGTCCCCCTGTCGCGCGACCGCGGGAGCGCGCTCATCTGCGAGCTCGCGGGCGGCGAGGCGGTGGGCGAGCCGATCGACGTGTACGTGGCGCCGCGCGCGCCGCGCCGCCTGACGCTGCGGCTCCCGCGGTACCAGCGGATCATCGGGGCCGAGGCGCCGGCGCAGGCGCGCGAGATCCTGGAGACGCTGGGGCTCTCGGTGCTGGAGCAGAAGGCCGATCGGCTCCTCGTCGAGGTGCCGGAGCACCGGCCCGACATCGCGGAGGAGATCGACCTCATCGAGGAGGTCGCGCGCATCGCCGGCTACGACCAGATCCCGAGCCGGCTCCCGCGCGTGGGGGCTGCGCCGGCGGGCGCCCGCGGCGATTACCGGCTGCGGCGCAGGGTGCGGCAGATCTGCACGGGGATCGGGCTGCACGAGGCGGTGACGTACTCGTTCCTGTCGCCCCAGGAGCTGAAGGCGGCGCGCTACGACGACGGGTCGCTCCTTCGGCTGCTCAACCCGCTCTCCGAGGAGAAGTCGGTGATGCGGCCGTCGCTGGTCCCTGGGCTGCTCACGGTGGTGCAGCGCTCGCAGCGGTACAACGTGCCGCGGGTGCGGCTGTTCGAGGTGAGCCAGGTGTTCCTGCCGTGGCAGGGCGAGGCGGGCGGCGCGGGCCAGCTGGCGCGGGTCGAGCGGCCGCCGGTGAACGAGCCGACGCGGCTCACGATCTTCCTCGCGGGGCCGCGCGACAGCTACCTGACGCGGCCCGAGGACGTCGATTTCTACGACGGCAAGGGCGCGGTCGAGGCGGTGATTGCGGAGCTCGCGGGCAGCGTGACGCCGGCGTTCGACCTCGCGGGCGAGGCGCCGCCGTGGGCGCACCCGAAGAAGGGCGCCCGCGTCCTGCTCGACGGCCGCGAGGTCGGGTACGTGGCGGAGCTGCACCCGGACGTGCGCGAGGCGCTGGAGATCACGAGCGGGGCCGTCGTGGCGGAGCTGGACCTCGCGGCGGTGGCGGCGGCGTACAAGGCGCCGGTGGCCGCGAAGCCGAGCCGGTTCCCGGCGATGCGGCACGACGTGGCGCTGCTCTTGCCGCTCGACGTGCCGGCGGGGGATGTGCTCGAGGTGCTGCGGACCACCGCGGGGGAGCGCTGCGAGAAGGTCGAGATGTTCGACCGGTACCGCGGCGAGGAGCTCCCCGCGGGGACGCACTCGCTGGGGTTCGCGCTGTGGTTCCGGTCGGCCGAGCGGACCTTGACGGACGAGGAAGTCGACAAGTGGACGAAGGCCGCGGTGGACGCGGCGAAGGCGCGGTTCGGGGCGCAGCAGCGCTGAGGGCCGGCGGCGGGCCTGAGAAGGGGTTTGCTGGAGGCACGTCCACCGCGAGACGAGTGCCACTCGTCTCCTGCGTGGGTAGTGCGGTCATTTGAACATGAAGGCGGGAAGGCGGGAAGAAAGCCTGAATGATCTTCCCGCCTTCCCGCCTTCATGTGGACCCTCTCGGGGCAAATGACCGCACCACCCGGGCTCGGGCGCCGCATGGCGCCGTGGCCCGCGGGGCGACGGCTACGCGCGCCCTGTTGCCGCGACCGCGACCCGCCGCTCGATCCCCAGAAACAGCAGCGGCAGCGCCACAGTGAACGCGATCGACAGCCCCGCGACGACCGGCATGCCATCGAGACGGTGGTCCGGCAGCTCGTGGAGCATCCTGGCCGCCGCGAACGCCGCGATCGCGGACGACATGTGCTGCACGGCCGACTGCATCGAGGTGAAGCGCGCCCGCTCGGCGGGGCGCGGCACCTTCGACGTCAGCGTGCTGTGCGAGACGTTGCGGAACGTCATGCCCAGCATGAAGACGATGAAGATGGCGAGCACCGGCAGCCCCGGCGTATACGAGACGAACCCAGCGTAGAGGACGCTCACGAGCACAACCGCCCCCACCGAGCCCGTCTGAAACGCGCCGAAGCGGTCCACCAGGGGTCCCACGGCCCGCATCGCGGCGAAGCTCACCAGGCCTCCCACGAAGTAGAGCAGCCCGAGCCGCTCGCGCGGATACCCGAGGTTGTACTGCACGTAAGCCGAGATGTTGGGGATCACCAGGAACGACGCCATCGTCAGGATCGCCGACGTCGCGTACGAGAGCAGCACGATGGGCCGGCCGAGGAGCGCGCCGAGCTCGCCGAGCGCGCCGCCCGACGGCGACGCGCCCGTCAGGTGATCTCGCATCGACGGCAGGAGGAAGATCGCGAGCCCGGCGACGAGCAGCCCGAGCGCCGCGACCGCGAAGAACGGCAGCGGAAAGCCGCCGCGGCGCGCGAGCTCCAGCCCGGCGGGGACGCCGAGCACCGAGGCGACCGAGAACGAGCCCATCACGACGCCCATCGCCTTGCCGCGCCGCTCGGGCGGGATGACGTCGGCGACGATCGAGAACGAGACGGACGTCGCGGGCCCACCGAACGCCCCGGCGAGCACGCGCGCCGCCATGAGGCTCGGGAGCCCCGTGGCGAAGCCCCCGGCCGCCGTGCCGGCGACGAGGCCGAGCATCGCCACGGCGAGCGCGCTGCGCCGGTCGAAGCGATCGAGGAAGAACGCGCCGGCGAGGCCGGAGACCGCGGCCGCCGCCGTGTAGCTGCCGCCGATCAAGCCGACGCTGGACATCGGGATGCCGAGCGCGACCGCGAAGTCGGGCCCGAGCGGCATCACCATCACGAAGTCGAGGATGTTGATGAACTGGACCGCAGCGACAAGGAAGATGATGCTCGATTCGGAGCGCCGTTTGGACACGAGGGTCAACTCTAGTCGACTCCAGGCGCGCCGGCCCCGCCTCCGCACGAAAATGCGCTGCGCTCAGGCCCAGACGCGCCCCCTCACAGCTCCCCTGCTCTACCCGGCCCGCGCGGCGGCTCGCACGTCGCGCGCATGGCTCCCGGCGCAACGCCACGTTGCGCGCTCGCGACCGTTGTCGCTCCATGAGGTCCACCTTACGATGAGGCGATGAGCCCCATGGATCGCCGCACCGCCCTCGGCGCCCTCGCCGCAACGCCCGTCGTCGCCGCGTGCGACCCCTCCGCGCCCCCGCCCGGTCGCGCCGACGAGGCAGCGCTCGCCGCGGCGGACGTCGTCCGCGACGTCGCGCCGCTCGGGTTCCCCTGGGAGACGCTCGATCCCTTCCTGTTCTGCGTCCACCACGACGACGCGTACCCGGCCGGCGACGAGCGGATGGGGCCGGCCGCCTCGCTCGCGGGCCGCGCCATCGGGCGCGACTTCGCGGGCAAGGACGGCTGGCGCATGTACCACGGCGACGTGGTCCCCGGCTTCCCGCAGCACCCGCACCGCGGCTTCGAGACGGTGACCGTCGTGCGGCGCGGGCTCGTCGATCACGCGGACTCGCTCGGCGCGGCCGCGCGCTACGGCCGCGGCGACGTCCAGTGGCTCACGGCGGGGGGCGGCATCGTCCACGCGGAGATGTTCCCGCTCGTCGAGAAGGACGGGCCCAACCCGCTCGAGCTCTTCCAGATCTGGCTCAACCTGCCGCGCGCCGACAAGCTCGCCGATCCGCGCTTCGTGATGATGTGGGGCGACACGATCCCCAGGCAGATCGCGCGCGACGCCGCGGGCAGGACGACCGAGATCACGATCGTCGCCGGCCGCCTCGGCGAGCTCCGCCCGCCGGCCCCGCCGCCGAGATCGTGGGCGGCGCGCGCGGCGTCCGACGTCGCGATCTGGACGCTCAAGATGGCCCCGGGCGCGCGGTTCACGCTGCCGGCCGCCTCCCCCGGCGCGAACCGCGCGCTCTACTTCTTCCGCGGCGCCGAGCTGCGCGTCGGCGCCCGACGCGTCCCCGCGGCCCACAGGATCACGCTCCGCGACGGCGCCGCCGCGCTGCTCGAGAACGGCCCCGACGAGGGCGAGATCCTGCTCCTCCAGGGCAAGCCCATCGGCGAGCCCGTCGCGCAGCAAGGCCCCTTCGTGATGACCTCGATGGCGGAGGTCCAGCAGGCCTTCCTCGACTACCGGCGGACCGGCTTCGGCGGATGGCCGTGGCCGAGCGACGGCCCCGTCCACGGGCGCGAGGAAGGCCGCTTCGCGCGCTACCCCGACGGCCGCATCGACAAGGCGGGCTGAGCCCCTCGCCTCCGCCTCCCGGCGCGCCGATCCCTCACCTCGCGTCGAGCTCGGGCTCCTCGCTCCAGCAGTCGTTCGCGCTCGCGCGGTGCCGCGCGCGGTACTCCGAGGGGCTGACGCCCTCGGAGCGCCGGAACTGCTCGGCGAAGCGCGACGCCGAGTCGTAGCCGCAGGCCGTCGCGACCTCCAGCACGCCGTGGCGCCCGGAGCGCAGGAGCGCCTTGGCGAGGTCGAGGCGCTCCTTCCACAGGAGGGCCCTGAACGAGACCCCCTTCGCGCCGAGCCGGCGGCGCAGCGTCGCGTCGCTCACCCCGAGCGCGCGCGCGACCTCCGGGGCCGCCCACGCGCGCGCCGGATCGCGCCGCACCAGCGCCCGCACCGCGAGCGTCGGATCGAGCGCCAGCGTCGAGGAGGCGGCGCGCGCCTCGTCGAGCTGCTCCCGGTGCTGCAGGAGCAGGGTCAGGATGAGATCCTCCAGCCGGTGCTCGATGAGCAGCGCGTGCGCGCCGGGCAAGAGGAGCGTGTTCACGAGGTGGATCAGCGCCTGGATCGACGGCATCGCGGAGCGCAGGAGGTGCGGCCGATCCGCCTCGAAGCCGCCGAGCCCCCGCTGGACGCAGAGCGTGGGATACCGGCGCTGGAGCCGCTCGTCGACCTCGCTCAGGAGCTCGATCGTGAACGAGCGGTAGGCGCCGCGCTCGGGATCGGGCTCATTCACGAGCTCGAGGGGGATGCCCTGCGGCACGAGCAGGATCTGCCCCTCCCGGGCGACGAGGCGCGTGTTGCCGTCCGGGCCGTCGAGGAAGATCCGCTTCGCGCCGTCGAGGATGAGCACGACGAGCGGCCGGGAGAGCCGCTGTATCGTTATCCGCTCGCGCGTGCGGGTGAAGACGCCGATCCACCGGGCCAGGCCGGCGCCGCTCGCCGAGGACGTGCGCTCCAGGCGGGAGATGGCCTCCCTGAGCGCGCCCCAGGCCTGGGCTTGATCGGTGGGCTCGAGCAGTCGGGTGAGCTGGGTCTTCATCGTCGCTCCCGATGGAAAGGGTGCGTCTCTCGCCGCGCAGACACAGCGCAGGGCCGGCTTGGGCGGCGCAGCGTAACCGCGCCGCCCGTGGACCCAAAGCGCTGTTTCGCCGGCTCACTTCACGTCGAGCAGGACGAGCTCGCCGTCGTTGAAGAGCGGGACGAGCAGGCGATTCCTCGCGCGGTCCCAGCCGAGATCGGCGGGGCTCGGGAGTTCCGCTGCGAGCGTGGAGATGCGCGGCGCCGCGTCCCCGGCGGGCTCGATCTCGAAGACGGCGCCCGCGTCCCAGCTCGACACGAGGAGCCGGCCGTCGTCGAGGCGCACGAGGCCGTCCAGCGTGCCAGCGGGCAGGGCGATCTCGCGCCGGAGCTGCGCCGAAGCGTCGAGCGCGTCGACCCGCGCTGCGCCGAGGTAAGCCACCCAGATCTCGCCTTCCGCGCACGCCACGCCGTTCGGGTGCGGCAGCGCGGGATCCGCGATCAGCCGGGAGACCTCCCCGCCCGGATCGACCGCGACGAGCGCGTCGGTGCCGATCGACGTGAACGCGCCGCCCTCGATGGCCACGCCGGAGTCCGAGACCACGATCGACCCGTCGGGCATGGCGGCGACGTCGTTGAGCAGGCCGGCGCCGGCCACCTCGATGTCGTCGATGGGCGTGCCGTCGCTCGCGTCGAAGACGCGGATCGTGTCGATATCGGCCACATAGAGCCTGCCGCCCGCGATGGCCATGCCCTTCGGGGCGTTCAGCGTCACGCCCTCCGACGCGCCGTCGATCCATGTCAGGTCGAGGATCTCGCCGTCCGGCGAGACGCGCGAGATGAACGCGCGGTCGTCCTTCTCGACGGGTGAGCCGACGATGTTCGAGACGAGGTAAACGTCGCGCTCCTCGTCGTGGAGCACCGACTCGGGTGTGCTGAAGCCGCCGACGCGGCGGAGCTCCCGCGCGGCCGGGGCCTCGCTCTCGGCGCACGCCGGGAGGACGGCGGCGAGGCAGGCGAGGACCGCGGCGAGGCGTTTCGGTTGCGTTTTCATGGTGCGCTCTCTCGTGTGAACGGGCCGGCGACGCGCCGGCTGGTGCGCCTACCCTGCGCCCGCTCGCCGCGCGGCGCGCGCCCGCGGCGCTCATTGGTACGCCCGAAACGCTCACGCGCCGCGGTTTGCGCCGCTGCCGGCCAAGACACAAGGCCTCGCGCAGGCGGCGGGGCCACCCCCGGCCAGGGCGCGTCTCGACCAGGGAAGAGCCGATCGTTCAAGGCGCCTCCGTCGTTCCACCCGACCGGGAATCGAGAACCGCGAGACAACGAATCTCACGTCCACGCCGCTTCATCGGCCACGCGCAACGCACAACCATCGTCCGCGTTGTACGAGGCAGATTCCCGCCCTCCGCAGATCCGGTCCTGACAAATGAGCACGGGCCCAGCTTGAACGGCGCGTAAATGGCGCGTAAATGGCGCGTAACCGGCGCGTAACGGCACGTAATGGCACGCAACGGCGCGCGTTCGCGCTCCGCATGGGCGAGGAACGTCTTGGTCGACATCCACGGGACCTGCCGGCCCACACCGGCGACACGCCGTGAGTCGACAACGGACATCGATCTCTTGACAAGTGTTGCGCCCCCGACAATCATGCGGTCACCGTAGCCCGGCCGACACGTGGTACCCTGTAATGCAGTGTCTTTCAGACCCAGATAACGAGACGTCGCTGCACGAGCAGGTCGCGGCGCTCCGCAGGCGCGTCGCGGAGCTCGAGCAGGCGCTGGCCGAGGCGCAGCGGCCAGGCTCAGCCGCGCGCGAGGCGCGGCCCGCCGCGCAGGAGCATGAGCTCCTGGCCAGCTTCTTCGCGGCGGAGGCCTCGGGGTACGCCACGATGCTCGACGCGATCCCGGCGATGGTGTTCTTCAAGGCTCGGGACCACCGGTACCTCGCCGTCAACAAGGCCTATTCGGAGCACTATCGCCTCTCGATCGACAGGATCGTCGGGAAGCGCGACGAGGAGATATTCGTCGACGAGGTCGCGCGCAGCTACCGCGAGAACGACGAGATCATCATGTCCGAGGGGATCCCGCGGATCAACGTGGAGCTCCGGTGGAAGCTCGAGGACGGGAGCGACGGCTGGACGCTGGAGAACAACGTCCCGTTCCGCGACGCGAGCGGGCGTGTGATCGGGATGGTCGGGGTCGTGGTCGACATGACCGCACGGAAGAGGACGGAAGAGGCGCTGCGGAGCACCGAGTCCGATCTCCTCGCCATCCAGTCGCGCCTCCTCGAGACGATAGCCGCGCTCTCGACGCCGGTCCTGCCCATCGACCGCGGGGTCATCGTCGTGCCGCTCATCGGCCATCTCGACACGATGCGGGGCACCCAGCTCATGGCGGCGCTCCTGCAAGGCGTGGAGCGCCACGACGCCGAGCTCGTGATCGTCGATCTCACCGGCGTCCCGATGATCGACAGCGCGGTCGCGCTCCACCTCCTGCGCGCGGTGCAGGCCGTGGGCCTGCTCGGCGCCGAGAGCGTCCTGGTGGGGATGTCGGCCAGCACCGCCGCGGCGCTCGCGAGCCTCGGTGAGATGCTGGAGGGGATCGTCCTCCGGAGAGATCTCCGGGCCGGCGTGCGTTACGCGATGGCGCGGCGGAAGGAATTGACCGGCGCGCAGCCGATGGCGCGACGGTAGACGTCAGGCGACGCCGAGCGGCGCCGACAGACATCTCCCCTCCCACTCGCACCCTGTTCCACGCAGCGGGCGACCTCACGCCCTCTCGAAGTGCTCACGCACCCAGGTCTCGCTTGACCCTCCGGCGAGGCGCCGGCTAAGTTCCGTTCAGGCTTTTAGCGCTGCATTCCCGGCTGATGTAGAGACGGTCGGTTCACCACTTCACCACACCTCAGCGAGCTCGTCGCGCCCGGTGTCCCCTGCGCGTCGAAGTCCAGACCAGCGATGACGCCGCGTATCCGCCCGTTGCCCCTCGACCAGATCCGCCCCGCCACCACCGCCCTCCTCGTCATCGACATGCAGCGGGACTTCGTCGAGGAGGGCGCGCCCTGCGAGGCGCGCGGGGCCCTCGATATCGTACAGCGCGTCGACGCGCTCGCCGCGTGGGCGAGAGGGCACGGCCTGCCGGTCGTCTTCACCCAGGAGATGCACAGGGCCGATCGGTGCGACTTCGGCATCGAGCTGGAGTTCGAGCCGCTGCACTGCCTCGAGGGGTCCCGCGGCGCCGAGATGGTCGATGGGGTGCGGATCGAGCCGCAGGATCATCGGATCTTCACCAAGCGGCGCTACGACTGTTTTCTGGGCACCGACCTCGACCTGCTGCTCCGGTGCAAGCGGGTGGAGAACCTCATCTGCTGCGGCGTGTGCACGAACATCTGCGTGCTCAGCACCGTGCTCACCGCGAGGAACCTGGATTACCGCGTGCTGCTCCCGGTCGACGCCGTGGCCGGGACCTCACCGGAGCTCCACGACGCCGCGATCCTCTGCATGAGCAACGCCTTCGCCTACGTCACCGAGAGCGCCGCGGTGATGCAGCTCTTCGGCTGACGGATGCCCGGCGACCGAGCGCCGCGAGCCCCGTCGCGCCAGTGCGAGCGACCACCGCCGCGCTGGCTCGCGCTCGGCCGCCCCGTTCCCGCCCCGGCCCGTCTCGCGCTCGGCGCGGCGAGCTTCCTCGCCACCCTCGCGGCGTACGCCTGGCTCGCGGGCCGCGACGGGGTGAACACCGCCCTCGCCCCCACGCTCGCGAGCATCGGGCGGGCGACGGCCGACGCGCTCGGCTCGGCGGAGCTCTGGCTCGACGTCCGCTACAGCTTCCTCCGGGTCACTGCCGGGTTCGCGGCCGCCGCGCTCCTCGCGGTCCCGCTCGGCGTGCTCGCCGGCGCGTTCCGATCGATCGCCGCGCTGATCGAGCCGCCGACCGAGTTCCTCCGCTACGTCCCCGTGCCGGCGCTGATCCCGCTCGTCATGATCGCGGCGGGCATCGGCGAGGGCGCGAAGGTCCTCCTCGTCTTCCTGGGGACCTTCTTCCAGCTGCTGCTCATGACCGCGGACGAGGTGCGGCGGGTCCCGGCGCCGCTGCTCCAGGTCAGCCAGAGCCTCGGAGCCACCCGGCGGGAGATCGTCTGGCGCGTGCTGGCCCCGGCCGCCCTCCCCGGCATCTGGAGCGCGCTGCGCATGTGCAACGGCTGGGCGTGGAGCTACGTCGTCGTCGCGGAGCTCGTGGCCGCGACCGAGGGCCTCGGCTTCCGCGTCCTCAGGTTCTATCGCTTCATCCAGACGCCCAGCATCTACGCGTACCTGGCGGTGCTGGGCGCGATCGGCCTGGGGCTCGACTGGGCGTTCGGCGCGGCACACCGCCGGCTCTTCCGCTGGGCCAGGGGGCGCGACGCGTGACGCTCTCCGTGCGCGGCGTCAGCAAGGCGTACGCCGGCCGCCGCGGCGAGACCAGCGCCCTCTGCCCGCTCGACCTCGACGTCGGTGAGGGCGAGTTCGTGAGCCTCGTGGGCCCCTCCGGGTGCGGGAAATCGACGCTGCTGCACGTCGTCGCGGGGCTCGAGCCGGCGACCACCGGGACCGTCACGCTCGGCGGCGAACGCGTCCTCGGCCCCGGCGCCGAGCTCGGCGTCGTGTTCCAGCAACAGACGCTCTTCCCGTGGCTCAGCGTGCGGGAGAACGTCCGCTTCCCGCTGACGCTGGCCCGCCACCGCGGCCGGGCGCGGCAGGCCGGCGCCGAGCGAGAGGCGGACCGCGTCGAGCGCCTGCTGCGCCTCGTCGATCTGTGGGACTTCCGCGACAGCGCGCCCGCGGAGCTGAGCGGCGGCATGCAGCAGCGCGCCGCGCTGGCGCGGGCGCTCGCCGCGCAACCGGAGGTGCTGCTGATGGATGAGCCGTTCGGCGCCCTCGACGCCCAGACACGTGAGGAGATGCAGGGGCTCCTGCTCCATGTGATCCAACATCACCGGATCACGACGCTCTTCGTCACCCACGACGTGGATGAGGCCCTGATCCTGTCCGATCGCGTGGTGGTCTTCTCCGAGCGCCCCGGCCGCGTCGTGGCCACCTTCGACGTGCCGGTACCCCGGGCGGATCGCTCGCCCGACCTCAAGCTCGACGAGGCGTTGCTGCGCCTCAAACGGGATATTCTGTCGCTCCTGCGGGGGAAGGCCCGCCCCGAGGAGCAGCGCCGCCGCTTGCTTCTCGGGCTCACGAAGACGCCGAGGGGAGAGGATCCATGAACCGAAGAACCGTCGTGCTAGAGCTCGGGGCAGCGCTCGCCTGCCTCCTCCTGTCGCCAGGCTGCTCGAAGAAGGACGAGCCAGCGCGCGAGACGCCCGCCGCCGCCGCGCCGGGCGAGAAGCCCGGGGCCGCGGCGAACGCGCCGGTGAAGCTGACCGTGGGACACGACCTGTGGATCGGCTATGCGGGCGTGTTCATCGCGAACGAGCTCGGGCTGTTCAAGCAGGCTGGCCTCGACGTCGAGCTCAAGCCGTTCTCGAACCCCGGGGACACGCTGCCGGCGCTGGCCGCGGGGAAGCTCGATATCGGCCTGACGACCCTGCAGAACCTGGCCGTGCTGAGCGGCAACGGCGACACGGACGTCGTGGCCATCGCGCTCATCGACAGCTCGAACGGCGCGGACGCGGTGGTGGCGAAGGAGGGGGTCGCGTCCATGGCCGATCTCAAGGGCAAGACGGTCGCGCTCACCCTCGGCGAGGTCAATCACATGCTGTTCCTCGCCGGCCTGAAGAAGTCCGGGCTCTCCGCGGACGACGTGAAGGTCACGAGCATGAGCGCGGACGACGCCGGGGCCGCGTTCGTGGCGGGGAAGGTCGACGCCGCGGTCACCTGGGAGCCGTGGATCACCAAGGCGACCAAGGGCGGCGGTCGCGTGATCTTCTCGAGCGCCAGCGTCCCCGACACCATCATGGACGCGGTGGCCGTGCGCCGATCGCGGCTCGCCGAGTCCGGCGACGCCTGCTCGAGGTTCATCGGCGCCATCGATCAGGGGGTGCGCGTCCTGCGCGGCGAGCCCGACAAGGCGATTCCCATCGTCGGCAAGTACTTGAGCGCTCCGCCCGAGGACGTGAAGGGCATGCTGGCCGGCGACAAGATCTACGACCTGGCCGACAACAAGCAGCTCTTCGGCACGGCGGAGAAGGCCGGCCCCGTGTACGCCTCGATGAAGGCGGTGGTCGACTTCGCGGTCGAGTCCAAGCTCGTCAAGAAGGCGCCGGCGCCGGAGTCGCTGCTCGACCCGAGGCTCGTCCGATGAGCCGCGACGAGGCGCTCATGGGGCGCGCGCTGGAGCTCGCGCGCGGCGCGCAGCGCGCGGGCGAGCCGCCGTTCGGCGCCCTTCTGGCCGCCCCCGACGGCACCGTCGTGGCCGAGGCGATCGACGAGGTGAACGCCCGGCGCGACTTCACGTGGCACGCCGAGGTCGGCGCCGTCCGCCGCGCGTGCGCGGCCGCCGGGCCGGACCTCACGGGCTACACGCTGTACACGACCGTGGAGCCCTGCCCGATGTGCTTCACCGCGGCCTGGCTCGCCCGGGTGAGCCGCGTCGTCTTCGGCTGCACGATGCGGGAGGTCACGGAGGCGACCGGCGGCGCGCAGCGCGAGCTGGCCGTCCCGGCGAAGTGGATGAACGAGAGCTCCGGCGCGCCCGTCGATCTCGTCGGCGGCGTGCTCACCGATCGGTGCCTCGCGCTCTTCAGCCCGTCGTGACACGCTCGCCGGCGTAGCGCCGGATGCGCTCCGGGCGCTCGCAGCCCGCGGTCCGTGTTGCTCCGGCAGCAGCCGCGCTGAATCGGTGCTCGATTCCGAGCAACGCGCGGGCAGAGCGCGCCGGAGATACGCCGAGATCCGCGGTCGAGGAGCGACATCCGGGCAGCGGCGCCAGGGCACGCAGGTTGCAGAGTGCCGCGCGCCAGCACGGCCATCGATCTCACACCGGCGACATCGCCGCGCCCAACCCCTTTCCGGAGTCTTTCATGACTGACCGTATCGCTCGTCTCAAGGCCTCGCCCTCCGTGGCTGTCAAGGAGAAGCTCGATTACCCCGTCATCGACACGGACATCCACACCAACGATTACTCGCCGGCGCTGGAGGATTTCGTCGCCACGTACGGCGGCGCCAAGCTCGTCGACGACCTGCGCAAGGCGCTGAGCTCCCGCCGCCGCAACGCCGAGAACAGCAGCGGCAAGGACTGGTACAGCCAGACGCCCGAGGAGCGGCAGCGCTTCCGCACCGTCAGGTCGCCGTGGTGGGCGCGGGTGACGCGCAACACGCTGGACGTGGCCACCTACCACCTGCCGGAGCTGCTCGCCGAGCGCCTCGAGGAGCAAGGGTCCGACTACTCGGTCCTGTTCCCGAACAACACCCTCGCGCCGCTCGCCGTGAAGGACCCGGGCGCGCGGCAGGCGCTCCAGCGCGCGATCAACCATTATCACGCGGAGCTGTTTCGCAAGTACAGCGACCGCCTCACCCCGGTCGCCGGCATCCCCCTGAACACGCCCGAGGAGGGGATCGAAGAGCTCGAGTTCGCCGTCAAGAAGCTGGGGCTCAAGGCGATCAACATCGCCGGCGGCGTGCGCCGCCCCATCAAGGCGATCGCGGAGAAGTACCCGCCGGAGCACCACCCGGAGATCGCGAGGTACGCGACGTACATCGACTTCTACGGCATCGACAGCGAGTACAACTACGATCCTTTCTGGGCGAAGGTGGTCGAGCTCGGCGTGCCTGTCCTCACCCACTATGGGAGCCAGGGCTGGACGGGGCGCTCGTCGATCAGCAATTACATGAACAACCACGTCGGCCACTTCGCCGACGGCTCGGAGGCGTTCGCCAAGGCGCTGTTCTTCGGCGGCGTCACCCGCCGCTTCCCCGGGCTGCGCATCGGCATGCTCGAGGGCGGGGCGGACTGGGGCGCGCGGGTCTACATCCACCTGGTCGACCGGTTCCAGAAGCGCGGCCCCGAGGGCCTCAAGCACTACGACCCCGCGGCGACCGATCGCGCGCTCTTCACCGAGCTCTTCCGGCGGTACGGCGCGGATCTCGCAAAGCTCGCAAACGGGCGCTCCATCGAGGGTGAGCAGCTGATCGCCGACACGCTGGGCGCCGGGTACACGAGCGACGCCCGCCAGCCTGCGCCGGAGTACCGCAACGACTTCGAGGCCGCGGGCATCGAGAAGATCGAGGACATCCGCGATCGCTGGGTGAACAACTTCTTCTTCGGATCCGAGTCGGACGACCGCACCATCGCGGTCGCGTTCAACCACAAGGCGAACCCGCTCGGCGTGAAGATCAACGCCATCTACTCCTCCGACGTCGGCCACTGGGACGTCCCCGACCTGACCGAGGCGCTCGCGGAGAGCTATCGCCTCGTGGAGGAGGGGGTCCTCAGCGCCGAGGACTTCAAGGCGTACGTGTTCGAGAACCCGTACAAGCTCTACACCGAGGCCAACGCGAGCTTCTTCAAGGGCACGCGGGTCGAGGAGAAGCTGAAGCGAAAGGCGGGCGCCGGCGACGAGCGGCGCGGCCCGCAGCCGGGCGCGAAGAGCGAGGGTCTACCCGGCAAGCCGGTCGAAATACGCGCGTAGCGCCGCCCCGTCGAGCCCCGCCCCGAGCGCGAACATCAGCGCGAGCCTCGCCTTGGGCCCCGAGAGCGCGCCGGCGGCGATCACCCCGAGATCCCGGAGCCGCCGCCCGCCGCCGGGCGCGCCGTACGTCGGCGTGACCCGCCCGCCGGGGCAGCGCGAGCTCAGCACCACCGGCGTGCCCGCCTGCACCAGCGCGCCGATCGCCCCCTCCCAGCTCCCGCAGACGTTCCCCGCGCCCGAGCCCTCGATCACCACCCCGCGCGCCCCGGCCTCCAGGATCGCGCGCAGCAGGAGATCGTCCATCCCGGACGCCATCTTGACGAGGTAGACCCGCGGCT
Source organism: Sorangium sp. So ce281 (assembly GCF_051527395.1). Classification (NCBI taxonomy): domain Bacteria; kingdom Pseudomonadati; phylum Myxococcota; order Polyangiales; family Polyangiaceae; genus Sorangium; species Sorangium sp. So ce281. Next base: position 4,490,853 of record NZ_CP150322.1, on the reverse strand, counting down.
CGGGCGGCGCGAGCGGCAGCGTCGGCGTCCTCGCGGGGCGCGCGTGGACGCGGACGCCCTCGCCGTCGACCCAGCCGAGCGGCCCCACGCCCGGCGAGGCGAACGTGCCGAGGGCGGTCGTGTGGGTCTTCATCACGCACCGGGCGGCGTGGAGCTCATCGTTCAGCGCGACGAGCACGCCGAGCCCCCGCGCCGAGGGCTCCACCGCGATCCGCGCGGCCGAGACGAGGTTGCGCGGGCCGTCGGTCCCCGCGGTGCTCGCGTCCCGCATCGCGCCGGTGAGCACCACCGGGGTGTCCCCGTCGAGCAGCAGATCCAGCGCGAACGCCGTCTCCTCGAGGGTGTCCGTGCCGTGGGTGACGACGACGCCGGTCACGTCGGGATCGGCCTGGAGATCGCGCACGGCGCGCGCGAGCGCCGCGATCCTGTCCGGGCCGAGGTTCCAGCTGCTCTCGAGGCAGAACTCGGTGATCGCGATCTCGGCGACGCGGCCGAGCGCGGGCACGTCGGCGACGAGCTCCTCCGCGCGGACGGCGGGCACGGCGGCGCCCGTCTTCGGGTCGACGCGGCTCGCGATGGTGCCGCCGGTGGTGACGAGGTGAACGCGAGGCATGGATAGTTCCTGGCGTGAAGCCGATCACCGCATGTGCGAGAGCGGGAGCCCCGCGACGGGCGCGCGGAACGTGAGGAGGTGGGGCATCGCCAGCGACCCCATGTAACACGTGCGGAGATCGGGGCCGCCGAACGCGATGCTCGTGGGCAGCTGAAGCGTGTTTCCCGCGCAGGCGCCGAGATCGGCCGGCTCGATGGTGCCGTTCCTCTGCTTCAGGGTCATCGTCTCGAGGACGGCAGGGCGCGGATCCTCGAAGACGGTCTGGTAGCTGCCGTCGGGGAAGACCACCCCGAGGCCGTTGCGACAGACGGCCACCACCCAGAGGTTGCCCTCGGCGTCGAAGGCGAAGCCATCCATGTACCCGCCGATGCCGAGGCTGTCGGGCCCGAACTGCTCGGGATCGCCGAGGCTGCCGTCGTCGCGCACCGGGAACCGGAGGAGGCGGCCGGGGACGGTCTCGACGGCGTACAGGAACCGCTCGGCGGCGTCGAGGCGCACCTCGTTCGTCAAGCTGAGGCCGTCGGCCACGATCCGGGCGCCCTTCTCGTCGACGAGCACGATGTACCCGTCGCGGAGGCTGCCCACGACCGCGGACCACCACGGGAGCTGCCGTGTCGTGACCGAGATCCAGAGGCGATCCCGCGAGTCGATGAAGCAGAAGTTCACGGCGCCGAGCGGCTTGCCGTCGATGGAGTCGAGGAGGACCTCGGACCGGCCGTCGCGGTGGAGCTTGTGGATCTTGCCGCCCGACATGCTGGCGACGATGAGGTTGCCCTGCCGATCCATCGCCATGCCGTTCGGCTCGGGCACCTCCGGGCCGAGGGTCGCCTGCCTGCCATCGGGCTCGATGCGCGTCGCGATGCCGCGAGCATCCGAGGTCCAGAGGGTGCCGCCGGGCTCGGCGATCACGCACTCCGGCCGGACAAGGCCTTGCCCGACGTACTCGATCCGAGACAGCTCGAGGGTGAAACCCCTGACAGATGACATCCAACGACCTCCCGGCACGGCGCCGCGCCGCGCCCGCTCGACGCGCGCGAGCATAACACCCCCCTCGACGATGGGGACATCTCGAGCAGACGCGCCGCCCCGGGCCGACAGGCTCGGGAACGAGACGCTCAGGAGCTCGCCTTGAGCGCGGTGAACTCGCCAGGATCGTGGATGGTGGGGGGATTGACCCCGCCGCCGATGAAGTCCTCCGTCCGGTCGTACATGCCGAAGTGGGTCACCGGCCCCGAACCGCCCCGCGCCGGGAAACCATCCGCGCCCGCCTTGACGCCGAGGGCGTTCATCAAGCTGCAGAAGTACTTGTTGATGGGCGCGTTGGCGAGCGACGGATCGGTCCCCGTCTCCTGGGAGATCGCGTCGACCTGGTTCGAGGTGCCTTCAGTACACGTGATCTCGCTGTTGCCGGTCGTGAGATCGGGCGAGCCGTCGTCGACGTTCACGGCCCAGCCGGTCTTGAAATAGCCGCCGGCGCTGCCGGCCTGGACGATCGGCAGGTTGTTGAGGTTGCGGGCGCAGCCGTCCGACACGTCCTGGAACCAGACGGCCGCGCAGCTGTCGAGGAGCGTCCCGTCGCCCTCCTCGATGCGGCTCAGCTGGTCGACGAGGTGGGCGAATTTCCTCGCATAGTAGTCGTCGATCGTGAGGAGCATGTCGATCGCGCCGGGGACGCAGGTGCCCGTCATGCCCGCGTTGTCCAGGCGATGCGAGAGGCTGGCGCTCTCGAGCGTCACGCCGAGCCCTTTGAAGGCGTAGTTCCCGGGGTATTTCAGGAAGATGACGGGGTTCGCGTTGCACGCCGCCGCGAGCACGGCGAGGTTCGAACAGAGGTCCGCTGCGTCCAGGGTGTCCGAGATGCGCTGCGTCAGTATGTCGTCGACGCTCGGGCGCGTGATCGCCAGGTTGACGTTTTCTTGCGTCGCACCGAGCGCCGTGGCGAGGGACGTGTCGCACTGCGCGGAAGCCACCACGTTCCCTGTCGAGTGGATGAGCTCCTTCCAGGCTGCGAGCTTCTGCTTGTCGGCACGGCTCATGTCGAACCGCTCGAGCCTCTGCAGATCGTCCTTCACGATGTCGAGGACGCTCTTGCCGCGCATCGCCGCGTAGGTGTCCGGAGACGGCGGCTTCCCCGCCTCGAAGATGCCCGTGAGGCTGCTGAAGACCTGCGACGCGTTGAGGCCCCTGAAGGGCGTCACGGCGGCGGAGTAAGAGATCGCCGACTGAGCGTTGTCATTCTGACCGGCCGTGTTCAAGAGCAACGGAGTCCCTTGCGGGCTGAGCTGTCGTGCGATGACGTGGTCCAGCGAGGGACCGGTCGGCTTGGCGTTGAACTTCGTCTCCGCGTCGAAGCTGAACGGGTCGTCGCTGTTGGGCGTGACCGGGTGGCAAGTGAAGTACGACCCGACCACCTGCGTGTGGGGATCGTTCCCCTGCCCCCGCTCCAGCGTCGCCGTCCACTCGTTCATCGCGCGGATGCCTCGGGGCATGAGGAGCTTGTCGACGTGAGGCGCCAGGTGCTTGAGCGTCGTCGACTGGAGGTCCGCGGCGGTGAGCGGGCCGTGCGACTTCTTCGGGAACCACCTCGTCGTGATGCAGCCATAGAGCGTGAACATCACGATCAGCCGCTTCGGCGGCGTGACCGGCTGCGCCATCACGGAACGGTCGAGGATCGAGCCGAGGAACGGCGCCGCGACGCAAGCTCCGCCCAGCCCCCGGAGGAAAATTCTTCGGTTCATGCGCTTTGACATGGTCGTATTTTTCCTGCCTCAATGAAGACAACCGCCCGGCTGCCACTCGGAACGCCCTCGGATGCCCGCGTTTGCCACGGCTCCCTCGTCCCCATAATCCCCGCGGGTCCGTGAACGTATTTGGAATTCGCTCGGCCGGGCGCGATCGTCGAGCGGAGAGATGCCCCCCCGATCACCGGTCTCTCGCGCGGCGTGCGCGGCGCCCGGGCACCCCTGCGCGCGCTCGGCGTCAACCGGCCGCTCGAGCGCGTCACGCTCCCAGCACAGCACGCCGCGAGGCCCATTGCCTCGAGCCACGATCTTTTTCCATGAGATGTTCTCCGACCCTCCCGATCAGAGGTTTCAAACAAATTCTGACAATTCGCAGCCATGACCCGCAATGGGCCACACCCGTGCTTCAGCGGGAGCGCTCCCGTCCGGCCCATCGCTTTTCTGGCTCACGACGCGTGAAGCCCCCTTTTCGCCGTCGTCAGGTGTGCAATGGATCTGCGCGTCGATGCCGCTCGTCTTTCTGCCCGGCGATCTCCGCTTCTTCCTCTGGGACGACACGGCCGTGGATCGGCTCGCGGCCCGGTCGCTCGGCGCGACGACCCCGGCGGAGGCGGTCGTGGTCTCCGAGGCGGGTCGGGCCGTGAGGAAGACCGGAGAGGCCGCGGCGCTCCTGGACGGCCTGTCCGCGCTCGCCAGCATGGCCCAGGACGACCTCGGGCGAGCGCCTCCGTCCGTCGCCGCGTGGAGCCTGGCGAGCAAGCTCGCCCTCGATCTCGTGGTGCGCGAGCGGGTCGTGCCCCGCGTGGTGCCGGCCGGCGCCGCAGGGGGGCGCACGGAGGCCCGCTGGGCGGTGTCGCTCGCCGCCCCGGAGGACGCCGCGCGCGTCGCGGCGCTCGCCCGCGCCATGCCGCCGGCCGCGCACGCGGTGCCGGCGGGCGCGCAGCAAGCCAGCGGCGACGGCGGGCGCCCCCGCGGGCCCCGCGCCGCGGAGGTCTGGTCCGCGGAGGCCCTGCTGCGCGCCTTCCTGGACGCCGCGGCCGACGCGCTCGCCCGCGACGGCGCCACGGATCGCCCGGCGCGCGCGCCGCGCTCCTCGCACACCCCCTGGGAGCGCCGGCTGGTGCTCGCCCTGACGGGGCCGCGGCGCACCTTCGCCGCGGAAGGCCTCGCCGAGCGCGCGCTCGTGGCCGATCTCGACGCGTGGGTCCGGCCCGCGCTCGGCGCGTGCGACGCGCTGCGCGCCTGCTTCCGGCTGGAGCTGCCCCAGGGCGACCGCGGCTTCGTGCTCCGCTTCCTGCTGCAGGCGACCGACGATCCGAGCCTGCTCGTGCCCGCCGCCGACGTGTGGAAGACCCAGGGGCGCACGCTGAAGGCGCTCGGGCGCGCGTTCTCCGGCGCCGAGGAGGTCCTCCTCGGCGCGCTCGGCGCCGCCGCGCGGCGCTTCGCGCCGATCGCCCGGGCCCTCGGCGAGGCGCGGCCGGAGCGCGTGGACCTCGATCCCGCGGAGGCGTGGGACTTCCTCGCGCAGGCCGCGCCGGCGCTGGGCGAGGCCGGGTTCGGCGTGGTCGTGCCGGGCGAGCTCCTGGCCTCGGGGCAGCGCCGCCTGCGCCTCCGCATGCGCGTCGGCGCGGCGCGCCGCACCGCGGGCGTCGTCGCGGGCAGCGCCGGGCTCGGCCTCGACGAGGCGCTCGATTTCGCCTGGGAGGCGGCGCTCGGCGACGAGGCGCTCTCCGCGCGCGAGCTCGCCGCCCTCGCGCGGCAGAAATCGCCGCTCGTCCGGCACCGCGGGGCCTGGGTGGTCGTGGTCCCCGAGGAGCTCGCCGAGATAGCGCGGCGCCTCGAGGCCGGCGGCGGCCGCATCTCGGCGCGCGAGGCGCTGGAGGGCGCGCTCGCGGGCGAGACCCGCGTCGACGGCCTGGCCGTCCCCGTGGTCGCCGAGGGCGCGCTCGCGCGCACGATGGAGCGGCTCCGCTCGGGGGCCGAGCGCGCCGCCGCCCCGCCCGCGGGGTTCGTGGGGACGCTGCGCCCGTACCAGGCGCGCGGCGTCGCCTGGCTGCAGACGATGGCGAGCCTCGGCCTGGGCGCCTGCCTGGCCGACGACATGGGCCTCGGCAAGACCGTCCAGCTGCTGGCGTTCCTCGTCGGCCGGCGGGCGGCGGCGCCCGAGGACGCGCGCCCGACGCTGCTCGTCGCCCCGACGTCCGTCGTCGGCAACTGGGAGCGGGAAGCGGCGCGCTTCGCCCCTGCCCTGCCCGTCGTGCGGCACTACGGCGAGGGGCGCGCCCGCTCGGCCGAGGAGCTCGCGTCGCGGGCGTCCGGCGCGAGCGAGCGGCCCGCCGAGGGCGGCGACGGCGGCGCGCGCCGCGCGGGCGGCGGGCTCGTCCTGACCACGTACGGCCTGCTCCGCCGCGACGCCGCGGCGCTCGCCGGCGTGGACTGGGCCGCGGTCGTGCTGGACGAGGCGCAGAACATCAAGAACGCCTCGTCGCGCACCGCCCGCGCCGCGCGCGCGCTCCGCGCCCCGCACCGCGTCGCGCTGACCGGAACGCCCGTCGAGAACCGACTCGCCGAGCTCTGGTCGATCCTCGAGTTCGCGAACCCCGGACTGCTCGGCCCGCTCGAGGCGTTCCGGCGCGCCTACGCGGTGCCCATCGAGCGCTACGGCGACCGGAAGGCCGCAGAGCGGCTCCGGCGCGTCGCCGGGCCGTTCTTGCTGCGACGCCTCAAGAGCGATCCCGCCGTGCTTCAGGACCTTCCGCCGAAGGACGAGGCCAGGGTGTTCTGCACGCTCACGCGCGAGCAGGTGACGCTCTACCAGGCGGCGCTCGACGAGGCGATGCGCCGCATCGAGGAGGCCGAGGGCATCGAGCGGCGCGGGCTCGTGCTCTCGCTGCTGACGGTGCTCAAGCAGATCTGCAACCACCCGGCGCAGTGCCTCGGGGAGGCGGGGCCGCTCGCGGGCCGGTCCGGCAAGCTCGCGCGGCTCACCGAGATGCTCGAGGAGGCGCTCGCGGCGGGGGATCGCGCGCTCGTGTTCACGCAGTTCCGCGAGATGGGCGACCGGCTGGTCCGGCACCTCGCGCCTTCGCTCGACACGGAGGTCCTCTTCCTGCACGGCGGCACGCCGAGGCTCGCGCGCGACGAGATGGTGCGGCGGTTCCAGGACGATCCGCGGGGGCCGCGCGTGTTCGTGCTCTCGCTGAAGGCCGGCGGCGCGGGGCTCAACCTGACGGCGGCGAGCCACGTGTTCCACTTCGATCGCTGGTGGAACCCCGCGGTCGAGGACCAGGCGACGGACCGCGCGCACCGGATCGGGCAGCGGCGCGCGGTGCAGGTCCACAAGCTCGTCTGCGCGGGCACCATGGAGGAGAAGGTCGACCGGATGCTGGAGCAGAAGCGCGACCTGGCGGCGCAGGTGGTGGGCCAGGGCGAGGCGTGGATCACCGAGCTCGACGACGCGGCGCTGCGCGAGCTGTTCGCGCTGTCGAGGGACGCCGTGACCGGCGCGGGCGAGCTGGACGATCGCGAGGAGCCGGAATGAGCCCGCCGGCGCGATGGACGCCGTTCCCCCGGGAGGCCGGGCCGAAGCCGCCGCCGCCGGCGCGAGGCATCCGGATGAAGCGGGCCGGCACGACCTGGTGGGGCAAGCGCTGGGTGGAGGCGCTGGAGCGGATGGCGCCCGACGACGCGGGCCGCCTCGCGCGCGGGCGCACGTACGCGCGCACGGGGCGGACGCACGATCTCACGGTGAAGCCCGGCCTCGTGACCGCGCGCGTGACCGGCTCACAGCCGAGGCCGTACAAGGTGATCCTCACGATCGCGCGGCTCGATGACGCCACCTGGGCGAAGGCGATCGCCGCCATGGCGAAGCGGGCGAGCTTCGCGGCGGAGCTCCTCGCGGGCCAGATGCCGGAGGACATCGAGACCGCGTTCCAGAGCGCCGGGACGAGCTTGTTCCCGGAGCGGCCGGAGGACCTCACCACGGCCTGCTCGTGCCCCGACATGGCGAACCCCTGCAAGCACGTCGCCGCGACGCACTACGTGCTCGGGGAGGCGTTCGACAAGGACCCCTTCCTGCTGTTCGAGCTGCGCGGGCGCACGCGCGAGCAGGTGATCGAGGCGATCCGCGCAGCGCGGGGCGCTCCGGCGCGCGCCAGGCGGGCGGGCGCCGGGAAAGGCGCCCCCTGCGCCGGAGACGCGCCGGCGATCGCGACGGTGACGCCCGGCAAGATGGCGGCGAAGGACTACGACGCCTGGCGCGCGGCGCCGCCGGCGCTCGACGTGGCGCTGGCGCCGCCCGCGGCCCACGCGGCGCTCCTGTCGCAGCTCGGCGCGCCGCCGGGCTGGAGCGAGGAGCGCTCTCCGGCGGATCTCTTCGGGCCGCTCCTCCGGGCGGCGTCGGAACGGGCGCGGGAGATCGCGATGGCGGAGGGCGCGCCGCGGGGGCGAGGGCGCGGCTGAGCCGGCGCGTCAGCAGTTCCGCGCGGCGGGGGCCCCCGCCCGGGACGCGGCGGCGCGCACGGCCGCCCGCTCCGACTCGGAGAGCACGACGTTCAGCTCGAGCACGTCGCAATCGCCGCTCCGCTCCACGTTCACGCTCACCTGGTCCAGGTCGATCCGCTCGTACTTCGAGATCACCTGGAGCAGCTCCTGCTTGAGCCGCGGCAGGTAGTCCGGCTCGCCCGTCGGGCGCACGCGCTCGCGCGCCACGATGATCTGCAGCCGCTCCTTCGCCACGGTCGCCGACTTCGGCTGCGACTTACGGAAATAGTCCATGATCGACATGGCAGAACTCCCTCAGACGGTCGCCGCCTGGCCACCGAAGATTCGGCTGAAGAACCCCTTCTTGGCCGGCTCCAGGAAGCGGTGGGGGCGCTCCGCGCCAAGGAAGCGCTGGACCACGTCGAGGTAGGCCTGCGCCGCGTCGCTCGTCGGGTCGAGCACCACGGGCGTCCCGGCGTTCGACGCCTGGAGCACCGCCGGCGACTCCGGGATCACGCCGAGCAGCGGGATGCCGAGGAGCTCCAGCACGTCCTGGTGCGCCAGCATCTCGCCCTTGGCGACGCGCGCCGGCGCGTACCGCGTGAGCAGGAGGTGCGTCTTCACCGCCTCCTCGCCGACCTCCGCCCTGCGGGTCTTCGCGTCCAGGAGGCCGAGCACGCGATCCGAGTCCCGCACCGAGGAGACCTCGGGGTTCGTCACCACGATCGCCTCGTCCGCGAAATACATCGCCATCTGGGCGCCCCACTCGATCCCCGCCGGCGAGTCGCAGAAGATGTACTCGAAGCCCGCGCCCCGCAGCTCGTCGAGGATGCGCCCGACGCCGTCGAGCGTGAGGGCGTCCTTGTCCCGCGTCTGCGACGCGGGGAGCACGTAGAGCGAATCGAGCCTCTTGTCGCGGATCACCGCCTGACGGAGCGTCGCCTCTCCGCGGATCACGTTGACGAAATCGTAGACCACGCGCCGCTCGCACCCCATCACGAGATCGAGGTTGCGGAGCCCCACGTCGAAATCGATGGCGATCGTCTTGCAACCGACGGCCGCGAGGCCGGACGCGAGGTTTGCGGTCGTGGTGGTCTTGCCGACTCCGCCTTTGCCCGAGGTGACGACGACTACCTTTGACACCAGAAACCTCCTTAAGATGGTTCGAGAGACGTGGCCTGTCCTACGGCCGAGCCCGCGCGGATGCCCGCCTCCCGGCGTTGAGGGGGCGGCGTCGACGTGATGAGAGCTCGGCGCCCACCCGATTCCATTGAGGCCGGGGACGCGCTCGACTGGGTACGTCATCGCGAACCGAACGAACAACTTTTTCGCGACGAAACTTGCAGCGTAACCCGGCCGGCGATCTGGATCCAAGTTACCTACATGTAGGTGCACCCTCCGGTCGTGCGTTGCGCCGCCTCATCAGCCGCTGGGCGCGCTCCAGACGAAAGCCCGGGGGGCGGGCCGGCGGCGCTCGGGGGAGCCGCTCGCCGAGGTGGATCGCCCAGGCGTCCGGCGTCGAGATCGAGCCGTTCGGCTCCCAGCCCGACCCGGCGCTCACCACGGGCGCGCTCAGCGAGCTCACGTAAGCCCGTCACCTCGCCTTCGCGCCACTCCTCATCGGCGATTTTCCGTGCCTATTGACAGTCGCTTCGTCGACGTCGTATCTCAAAATTGCACACATGGGTTTCAGGACGCCCAAGACGCTGCAATGCGCCCGTCGAACCGACATGGTGCTGGTTTATCGCAGATGTCGGCCGCACTGTAGGGAGACCAGGATGCTTGTGGGATTCGCGTCCCAGATCGTGGCATCGTGCTCGCCGACCGCCGAGGAGGGAATGTCATGAAGATGACAGGACGACGCTGGATGACGGCCCTCGGGCTCATGCTGATGACGGCGGCGTGCGCAGCAGAGGACGCCCCCCAGTCGGACAAGCCAACCGAGGAGATCGCGCTGATCAAGCGAGACCGGACTCCGGTCACCGAGTTCACGCCAGAGGACATCGAGGAGACGGTCGACAAGCTCGCCAACGCGATCAACCGGAGTGGGCTCGAGCCGATTCAGATGGTGGTCCTGCTGAAGCACCTCTCCACCTTCTTCGAGCCGATCGCCACCGGCGCGAACCGAGCCATGGGGGAGCTCGAGGCCGTGGGGAACGTGCTCGGCCCCACCACGCAGATGGTGATGGACGACGGGACGACGTCGCAGAGCCTCCAGAATCAACAGATCGCGAACGCGATAGAGGATGGCGCCCAGGGCATCGGCATATCGCCCTACGATTCCCTCAACGAGGTCTCCATCAGGAAAGCCGTGGAGAGCAAGCTCCACGTGGTGACGTTCGACACCGACCTGAAGGACTCGGGGCGCACGCTCTACGTCGGGGCCATCCAGAAGGAAGCCGGCGCCAAGGCGGCGCAGGCCCTCCTCGATAGCAAGATCGGAGGCTTGCCCCCCCCGCCAGGGACAGTGGTGCTCCACGGCGACACGTCAGCGCAGTGGTACGACGGGTCCCAGCGAACGTTCGGCGCCATGGATGCGCTCGGGAAGACCGGTTACACGGTGCAGGTGGTCCAGGCCGCCTTCGTCAACGGCCAGGAAGACTTCGACGTCGGTCAGCTGAAGAGCCTGATCATGAGCGCGGACCCGCCTGTCGTGGGCATGATCGGCATGTTCAACATCTCGTATCGGTGCGTGATGGCCGCAGAAGCCGCCGGCAGGCCGGACATGCCCATCGTCACGTTCGACTTCGATCCGAAGACCGTCGAATACATGCAGAAGGAGCGCATCAAGGCGACGATCGTCCAGCGGCAGTACTACGAGGGGTACCTCGTGCCCTACATTCTCTACGGCATCGAGCACATCGGCCTCGAAGCGACGAAGGAGATCCTCCGTCCGCTGATGGTCGACGAGAACAAGATGCCCGACGAGCACCGGGTCAACATCGGCGTCGACGTGGTCCCGCAGGACAAGTTCGACGAATACAACGATTTCCTCGACCAGATCGGCTCGATCCAGTAGCGGCGCCGTGGACGGCGGCGGGCTCGCGGCGAGGTTCCACCCCGGCGCCGCGGGGCCGTGGGGTAGACTGGGCTCATGACCGTCATCCGCTTCTATCGCTCCGGCGACGCTCACGGGTTCTTCTCCAACTTCTCGCGCCACCCGGTCACGCTCAAAGGCAAGGTGTGGCCCACGAGCGAGCACTACTTCCAGGCCCAGAAGTTCCCCGGCACCGAGCACGAGGAGGCGATCCGCAACGCCTCCGGCCCCGGCGAGGCGGCGCGCATGGGCCGGCAGCGGAGCCGCCCGCTGCGCCCCGACTGGGAGCAGGTCAAAGACGATGTCATGCGCGAGGTGGTGCTGGCGAAGTTCACCCAGCACGAGGATCTCCGGCGCGCCCTGCTCGACACCGGGGACGCGGAGCTGGTCGAGCACACGGCGAACGACGCCTACTGGGCCGACGGCGGCGACGGGAGCGGGCGGAACATGCTGGGCGTCATCCTGATGGAAGTCCGCGCGCAGCTGCGCCGCTGACGCGTCAGGGCTGTCGCGCGACCGCGGCTCCGCGCTCAGAACTGCGCCACGCCGAACGGCTGCGCGGAGACCAACGCGTCCGGCCCGCTCCCGGTCGGGTGGCTCTCGGCGACCCCGCTGATCGTGCCGGAGACCGCGCCGCTGCTCAGCGCGCCGCTCAGGTACACGGTGACCGCCTTGAACTCCGCGGGATCGACCTCGGTGACCTCGTACGAGCCCTGGAGCGCGGAGAGGTCGATCTTGTAAAAGAAGCTGGCAGCGTCGACCCGCGGAACCCTGAGCGTGACCGCGAACGACTCGTCGAAGGCGCCGTCCTCGGTCGAGAAGGCCAGCGGGACGTCGATCTGCAGGTGATCCGAGCAATCCACGGCGAGCGCCGGCTCGGCGCCGCTCGAATCGCCCTCTGCCACCGTCGATCGCACGAAGCGCGCGGCGACGAGCTCGCCCACGGAGACGGTCGCCGTCGTGCTGCCGCCCTTCGCCCACGTGAGCGGGACGGAGCGCTCTCCGGAGATCGCCGTGAGCGCCTCTCGCGCCGAGAAGCCCAGCGGGGAGACGTCGTCTGCGCCGATGTCCTCCTTCTCCTCGTCACACCCGCCCTCGGATCCGTGGACTCCGCCGATCTGGCCGCCCTGCGGCCCGCTGCCCGCGCCGTCGACGCACCCGAAGAGCCCGACGCTCGTCGCCGCCACGATCACCCAAGAAAGCCAACGCCGCTCGCGCATGTTCACGACCTCCTGCGGCGTACCTTGCGTTCGCGGTCGACGCGACGCCAGGTCAGCTTCGCACATTCCATAGGGCAAAAAGGCCTCCCCATGTGCGAAGCTGCGATACGTGGACCATGAATTCCTTGCAAGAGAGCTGATCCGCGCCCTGCGCGGCCGGCGCTCGCAGCTGGCCTTCAGCCGCCGGCTCGGCTTCCGCACCAACGTCGTTTACACGTGGGAGTCCGGCAGGCGCTGGCCGACCGCGGCCACCTTCCTCGTCGCCGCGCGGCGCGCGGGGGTCGACGTCGCGGGGGCGCTGAGGCGCTTCTTCCCCTCGCTGCCCGCGTGGCTCGCGCGCGCCGATCCGGCGTCGGCCGAGGGCGTCGCGGCGCTCCTCTCGGAGATGCGCTCCATGTCGCCCATCGTCGATGTGGCGCGGCGCGCGGGCAGGAGCCGCTACGCGGTCGCGCGCTGGCTCTCGGGCGAGGCCGAGCCGCGGCTGCCCGACTTCCTGCGGATGGTCGAGGCCTGCTCGCTGCGCCTGCTCGATTTCGTGGCGCTCTTCGCCGACCCGGCGGCGCTCCCGGCGGCGAGCGCGGCGTGGCGCACGCTCGAGGCCCAGCGCCGCGCCGTCTACGAGGAGCCGCTGCTCCCCGCCGTCCTGCTCGCGCTGGAGCTGCCGGCCTACCGGGCGCTGCCGCGCCACGAGCCGGGGTGGATCGCGCGGCGGCTCGGGTTTCCCGTCGAGGACGAGGCGCGCTGCCTGGATCGGCTCGCGGAGGCCGGCCAGATCCGGAGGAGCCGCGGGCGGTGGAGCGTCGCGCCAGTCCGAACGGTGGACACGCGCCCGGATCCGGACGCGGAGCACCGGCTCAAGTGCTTCTGGGCCGGCGTCGGGCTGGCGCGGCTCACACGCAAGGCCGAGGGGCGCTTCTCGTTCAACGTCTTCACGGTCTCCGCGGCCGATCTCGAGAAGCTCTCCGAGCTCCACGTGAGCTATTTCCAGAACATGCGCGCGGTGATCGCAGAATCACGGCCGCCCGAGCGCGTCGTCGCCGTGAACCTGCAGCTCTTCCCGCTCGACGGGGGTTGAGCCGGCTGCGGGCGTTGCGACGCCGCGACGCCGCGCCCGGGAAGCCCGCGCCTCACCGAGCTTCCACCGAGCGGCCTGCGCGGCTCACACGATGGCGAACGCCCGGACCGGGAACGTGCCGAAGGCGCGGACCTTCACCGGGACGGCGAAGAGGCGGGCTCCGGCGGCGGGGAGCTGATCGAGCCCGGTCATGTGCTCGCAGATCGGGATGTCCGCTCCGAGCAGGAGGGAGTGGACCGGCCGCGCGGGATCGGCCGTGTCGTCGATATTGTAGGTGTCGACGCCCACGAACACGGCGCCTGCGCCGGCCAGGAGTTGCGCCGCGTCCCGCGTGAGGTACGGGTGTCCTTCGAAATAGCGGTCTGTGCGCCAGTGAGCGCTCCAGCCCGTGCGCACGAGGACGGCTTTCCCGGCGAGATCGAGCCCGTCGAAGGCGTCGGCGTCGATGGCCCTCCCGGACCGGCCCCGGGCCTCGACCACCACGCTCTCCAGATCGGCCAGCGATTCGAGCGGCAAGCCGGCGAGATCCTTGCCGTTCGCATAGCGATGAAACGGGCTGTCCACGTAGGTGCCCGTGTTGGCGACCATGTCGATTCGGCCGATGTGGAATTCGACGCCTTCCGCGTAAACGCCGCGGGACTGCTCGCGCGAGAGGAAATCGCAGACGACGGGCGCCGGCACGCCCTTGTACGTCGTCATGCCGTGCTCGACGGTGTGGCTCAGATCGACGAAGGTTCGTGAGACGGGGGTGGTCACGGTCGGCTCCTTGGAAGGGGCTCCGCGCGGCGGAGCCTCCTGTGCGCCCGGTCGGGGCCCCGAGCCGCCGCCAGTTTCGCGAGTGGGCGCGAGGAGATCCAGAAATCGGGCGCGAGCCGGTCGAGTTGACATACGCTCACATGCGCCGATACAGTGCGAGCGCGGCGAACCCTGGCCCGATGGTTCACGGGGGCGCGCGTCGTGCATGGGTGCCTCGGCGGGGGCCGGGCGTCGTCGCTGGAGTGGTCACGGGAACGGAGCGTCGCGGGGGGGTCGAGATCGCCCGCGTGGAGAGGTGGATGTCTGGGATGAGTCGAACCATGCCGCGCCGCGCGTTCGTCCTGTCGGCGCTGCTGCTGTCCACGTGCGCCGCGGCGGGCTGTCGTTCGAAGAATGGCAGCGAGAACCCGTCCGCCGCTCCGGAGCGGGCGGCGACGCCGGGGGGGTCGGCGCAGGCGGCGGCCGCCTCCGCGCAGCAGTCCCCGCCGAAGCGGGCCGCGGTGGTCACGATCGCGAGGGAGCAGCAGGCCACCTGGGTGCGCAACTTCAACCCCCTGCTCCCCGAGGGGAGCGCGCGCTTCCCGACGGTCGCCGGCATCTACGAGCCGCTGCTCGTCTACAACACGATGCGGAGCGATTACACGCCGTGGCTCGCGACGGGCTACGCGTGGAGCGACGCGAACAAGAAGCTCACCTTCACGACGCGCTCCGGCGTCAAGTGGTCGGACGGACAGGCGTTCACGGCGAGGGACGTCGCGTTCACGTTCGCGCTCCTCAAGAAGCACGCGGCGCTCGATCTCGCCGGGGTGTGGCGGTTCCTCGGCGCCGTGACGGCGATCGACGACACCACCGTCGAGTTCACGCTGCGGCGGCCCTATGTCCCCGGCCTCAGCTACATCGGCCACCAGCCGATCGTGCCGGAGCACGTGTGGAAGGACGTCGTCGATCCGGTCACGTTCGCGAACGAGAACCCCGTGGCGACAGGGCCCTTCACCGAGGTGAAGGTCTTCCAGAACCAGGTGTACGAGCTCGGCAAGAACCCGCGCTACTGGCAGGAGGGCAAGCCGGCGGTCGACGGGCTGCGCTTCCCGGCGTATCCGAGCAACGACCAGGTCACCCTGGCGCTCGTCAACGGCGAGATCGACTGGGCGGGCGCGTTCGTGCCGGACATCGAGCGGGTCTTCGTCGCCAAGGATCCGGCCCATCATCATTACTGGTTCCCGCTCGTCGGGGGCACCGCCACGCTGTACCCGAACGCCACGAAGAAGCCGTTCGACGACGTGCGCGTGCGCAAGGCCATCAGCATGGCGATCGACCGCGACCAGATCGTCAAGCTCGCCGCGGACAACTACACCCATGGCGCGGACGCGACGGGGCTGGACGACTCCTACGAGCGGTTTCGCAGCGAGAAGGCGGTGCAGGCGGGCGACTGGGTGAAGTTCGATCCGCAGCGGGCGAACCAGATCCTCGACGAGGCGGGCTATCCGAGGGGCGCGGACGGGATCCGGACGAGGCTCGGCAAGCCGATGCACTTCGAGATCAACGTCGTCAGCGGCTGGTCCGACTGGGTCCGCGCGGTCCAGATCATCACGCAGAACCTGGAGAGCGTGGGCATCGCCGCGTCGATGAAGACCTACGACTTCAGCGCGTTTTACGCGGCGCTGCAGAAGGGCCTGTTCGATCTGTCGATGGGCTGGACGAGCGTCGAGCCCACGCCGTACAATTTCTACCGCGATCTGATGAGCGCAGATCTCGTGAAGCCGCTCGGCGAGGTGGCGCCGCGCAACTGGCACCGTTTCGGCGCCAGGGAGGCCGACGTGCTGTTCCACGCGTTCGAGTCCGCGACGTCCCCTGCCGATCAGAAGCGCATCCTGGACGGGCTGCAGATGATCTTCGTGCAGGCCGCGCCGGTGATCCCGCTCTTCAACAACCCGTCGTGGGGCGAATACAGCACGAAGCGGTTCACCGGCTTCCCGACGATGGAGAACCCGTACGCGAAGCTGACGCCGAACAACCCGCCGGAGTACCTGCTCGTCCTGACCGAGCTCCGGCCGAGGTGACGCGCCCTAGAGCCGCGTGACGACGAGCCCGTCGTTCTGCACCGAGATGCGGGCAGGCTTGCCGCGGTGCTCGTCGGGGATCTCGTCGGCCATGAGGTAGCGGCCGGCGATGGAGACGAACTCCGCCTCGAGGCTCATGCAGAAGATGCTCGCGTCCGCGTTGTTGTGGGCGCCGGCCATGGCGCGGCCGCGGAGCGGCGCATAGACATGGATGTTGTCGTTCGCGATGAGCTCCGCGCCCGAGCTGACCGGCGAGAGGACCACGAGGTCGCCGTGCGGCACGTAGATGACCTGCCCGCTGCGCACCGGCTGCCGCACGGTGAGCCCCGCCGGCGGCGGCTCCCCGGCCGCGTCCGGCGGCGGCGCGGCCTCCCTCGGGCGGCGGGCGGGCGCCGCCGCGCCGCGCTCCGCCGCGGCGGCCCCTGGCGCGCCGCGGTCCGGCGCGGGCCCTACCGCCACAGGGCCCGGCGTGGGGGTGCTCCCCTCGGCCGGCGCGGCCTGGCGAGACGAGCGCGTGAGCGGCGTCCGCAGCACGCCGAGGCCGGCGGCGACGGCCCGCTCGCGCTGGGCGTCCGTCGGGTTGCGCACGGCGATGGGCACGAGGTTGTGCTTCCTCAGCAGCCCGGCGAGGGCGCCGAGATCGACGGGCTCGTCGCCGAGCTCCGCCAGGTCGAGCAGGATCGGCAGGTGCAGGAAGAAGTGCGGCATCTGCGAGATGTGGTCGGCGAGCTGACGCTCGACGGCCGAGACATCCGCCGTCTTGAGACAGAGCATCGTGATGGCGGGCATCGTGCCCTTGAGCGCAAACGCCTGCTGCTCCTGCCGCTTCTCCCCTCGCCTGCCCGACACCATCGCTGTCCTCGCTCGCAAAAAGGTGCTCCCGCCGCGGCACTGTAACCCGGATCCGGCGCCTCGCGCGGGAAAAACCGGTAGGCGTTCCGGGCCTCGCCGCGCGGCCGGCGCGTCGCTGCCTGCGGCCGGCGCGCCGCTGCTTGGCTGGCCGCCTCGCGCGGTGCTAACGGTGGTTTGGCCATGCCGACCGCGCGCCGCGCCTCCGTACTGCGGCTCGATCCCCCGCCCGCCTCGTCCTCCGCCGCTTTCTCTTCCTTTCCCGCGTCCCCGCGCGCGACGCCCCGGCCGGTCGACGCGCTCGATCGCCACTTCGCGCTGGAGGTCCCGCGCGTGTTCTCCGAGGCGGAGCGCGCCGCGCTCGTCGCGGGTGTCCGCGCGGCCCGCGCCGAGTGGACTGCCGACTTCGGAGGCGAGCAGTTCTCGCTCGGGCGCGCCTTCTACACGCACCTGGAAGAGGGACGCTCCCGGGTCTATTTCGCCGACGCGGCGGCCTCGGATGCGCGTGTCGAGCGCCACCTCCCCGGGCTCCAGCGGAGGATGCGCGAACTCGTCGCGGCGCTCACCGGCGGGCTCGCGCAGCCCCGGCGCGGCTTCTGCGGGCCAGGCGTCCACATCTTCCCTGCGGGGGAGAAGGTCGCGCGCGAGGGCGGCGTCATCCACTTCGATACGGAGGGGCTCTCCGACTACCACCTTGCCCGCCGGCTCCGCGCGATCACCGTCGTCGTGATGCTGGAGCTCCCGGACGCGGACGGGGGGCTCAAGCTGTGGGATGTCCTCTACGACGGGCGAGACGACCCGGGCGACGAGGCGCTCGCCGCGCGGAGCCTCGTCGCCGGCTACAGCCCTGGCGGCGCGCTGGTCATCGACAGCTACCGCCTGCACCAGATACAGCCGTTCCCGGGCGACCGCGACCGCATCTCCGCGACGGTGCACGCGGCCGAGATCGACAGCGGCCGCTGGGAGACGTGGTTCTAGCACCGCTGTGTCACAGCCGGAACCTCCCGGTCGCCGCGGCCGACGTGGCGCTGCTCCGTGGCGGCATCGCCTCCCTGCCCACGGCGGCGTGCTCGCGCCAGCGCACCGGCTGCGGACAGTGACAGCCTGGTCGCTCGGATAGCTCAAAGTGACCGTGCAGGTCACATCGATCCCATCGCCCACCCTCGAATCCCATCCACCCCGATCTGTTCCAAGCATCGCCCTGTGTCACGGGTGACGCGCAGATGAAGGCCTGCGCCGACGAATGCCGCCGCTGCGCCGCCGCGTGTCGTCGGGTCGCGCAGATGCGCCCGGGCGGGGCGGCCGGCGCGGGACACCAGAGCGTGCCCTGAGACCGGCCGGGGCGCCGCGCGGGGCGGCGCTGGTCGTTCGGCGGCTTCCTCGGCGCGGTCATGGGCGCGGCGCTCTTCCCGCCCGGCTCGGTGGCCGTGCGTGGCGCTACGTGGACGCCATCGCCTTGGTCCTCTTGTTCCGCTGGACCGCGGGTCGCCTCGGCGGTTTCGTGGCCTTCGATCATCCCGGCAAGGTCACGACCTTCTTCCTCGGCCAGCAGTACACGGACGGGCTCATCCGGCACAACCCCGGCCTCGAGGAGGCGCTGTACATGATCCCCGTCACGGCCGTGGTCGTCGCGCTGGGGCAGAGGTGACCCCTGGGTCACCGCGCCGCGACCACACCGGTCACAACTCAGGAGCACCGAGCCGCGCCTCGATGGACGAGAACTGATGCCACATGAGGAGATCGTCTGTGGCCCTGGAACGCACAACGAGGCGGCCGCTTCGCACCTCCACCGGGGCGATCGAACCTGGCACGGGAACTTCCATCCTCCCGGCGGCCTTGAAGCCCTGGCATGGCGCTTGCGCAGTCATGGGGTGTTGGCCCGGATCGGCCCGAGTAAGGAGCTCACCATGTTCATCCCTCCATCCATTCACGGTTCTCTCCTCCTTTTGTTCGCCTCCTCCGTAATCGCGTCGGGCTGCGTCGTCGACGCGTCGTCCGATGCGGGCGAGCCCGTCGGTGATACGTACCAGAGCTTCGATGAATGGAAGGCCAGCCTCCCGCGCGATCCGAACGACGGCGCTTATCTCGTCGACGGCGACATCGGCGTCCACGACGACGTGACCCTGAAGGGGCTCTCCGCCGCGTACCAGCAGCCGGGGGCGCTCATCGTCAACACGCGCAGCGACGGGAGCGATGACCGCTGGAGCGACGAGCAGAAGATGAACCTGACGTATTGCGTCTCTCCGCGCTTCGGCGACGATCATGACGCGGTGGTCGCCGCGACGCTGTCGGCCGGGTCCGCCTGGGCGAGCGCCGCCGCCGTCCGCTTCGTCTACGAGCCCGACCACGACGAGGCCTGCGAGTACGACGAGGAGCATCCCGTGCTGTTCGAGGTCGTCCCCGCCAGCGGCACCACGTACAACGGGCGAGCTTTCCTTCCGAGCATGGTCGCGCGGGGGTATCACCAGGTCTTCGTCGATCTAGAGAACATCGCGCGGGCCACCTCGAGGACGCTGACCGGGGTCCTCCGGCACGAGCTCGGGCACGTCCTCGGCTTCCGGCACGAGCACGCCCGGCCGGAGGGCAACGGCGCCTGCAGGGAACGTCCCGGTTGGCGGGCGCTCACGCCGTATGATCCGGGGTCGGTGATGCACTACAACGCGGAGAGCCGGTGCGAGGGCACCAACGGGGGAGACTACGTGCTGACCTGGCTCGACAAGGCAGGGGCGGCGGAGCTGTATGGCGAGCCTTGATGAGCTCCTCCGCGACGGGTGACCGCTGGCGGCCGGTCTCCACGTCGCGCCGCCCGCGGCGCGAAGGATGTGACCGACAGGTTTACAATTCATAGGACCCATGCGGTTACCCGCAAAGGCCGAGGACCGAAACTCGCGGGCAGATTCGCTGAAACGACGTGGCGTGCACGTCGTCGCACTGTGATCGGGCGGGACGTGGGCTGCGACCCGTAACATCCATGAAGTGAGCGGGGCGCGCTCAGGCTTGAAGGATTGATTGCTCACTCGGCGGATCGCCGCGAGGGCTGTTTGAATCAGCCTCCACGCCTACGCCGGTGGCCAGCCGTCCCCAGCAAACGCCGGGGCGATGGCAGCGGCCCCGAGCCACTCCCGCGCGAGCTCCAAGATCGGCCGAGGGCGAAGCCGAGGTTGTGCCGGCCCGTGATGAACGGCCCTCCAGGCGGTAGCGCTCCGCGAAGACCGTCGCTGGTTGCACGGGGCGAGTATCGGCTATCGGCGCGCCGGGTCGGGGTGTAAAGGTCGGGGCGGCCGGCGGGTGGGCGTCTCGCCCTTCAACGCCTCGTGGACCTTCTCAGTACGGTATCCCCCGGTTCACGCGATTACACGATCTTCCGCAGGTAGTGGAACTTGGGATCCGTCAGATCGTCGGCCGTCAGCGCCCAGCCCTCGTCCCGCGGGATCAGGTAGATGACGTCCGACTTCACGCTGGCGAAGCTCACGTGACCGAGGTTCTGGAGGATGTGGCCGAACACGTCGCGGCGCCACAGGCGATCCTTGGGGATGTCGCAGACCGTGCGGAGCATCCGATCCGTGGGTGAGCCCTGGATCAGCAGGAACGCCATCGTGAAGGTCAGGTAGCGGGGCTGGCCGCGGTACGGGTCCGGCGTCCCCGACGGCCCCTTGCGCGCGCCCTCCTCCGTGATCATGCCGCGGGACCACATGCCGTAATCGTTGAGCGCCCGGGAGTCGTCGTCGAAGTAGTCCCAGCACCCCTTCTCGATGGCGTGCAGGTTGGACAGCAGCGCCATCTGCGCGCGGCGGTACTGGTACCACTTGTATTGCAGGCTCATCTTCTCGAACTGGACCTGGACGGCCTCGTGCAGCGCGCGCTGCAGCGTGCTCCCGGGGTCCATGCGCGCGCACACCTCCATCGCGAAGATCGAGTGCTCCACGGTCAGCCTCCGTATCCGCCCGAAGCCCGGTTCCACGAGCCGCTCCGGCTGAGCGCCGCGCCGAGGATCACGCCGGTGCCGAGCGCCACGACGACTGGCACCGTCCCGAAGGCGTCCGGGATCGGCGACACCCCGCTCGACGCGGCGCTGCTCGAGAACGGCGTCGCGCGCTGCTTCGGCACGTACAATTTGCCGGGCCTCGGCGCGCTCGGCTCGACCGGCGCCGGGCGAGGGGGCGGCCCCCACGGATAGTCGATCCAGAACCAGCCGTGCGACGCGGCGCGGCCGCCATAGTAATAGGGAGGCCAGTCCTCGGTCTCGTTCGCGGGCTTCGGCTCCGCCGGGTCGGCGGCGAAGACGTTCGCGGCCATCAACCCGACATCGAGCCGGCGCGACCGGAACGCAACGAGGTCGTCGTTGAGGTCGTCGGACTCGGTCGTGTCCCTCTCCGTGGGCACCACATAGAGCACATGGCGAACCCCTCTGTCCCAGAGCGCATCGGCGGACGGCAGCCTCGCGACATGCCGGTTGTCGAACTGCGTGGCGTCGTCCGAATAGGGCGAGAGCCGCTGTCGATCGAGGACGAACATCGTCGCGCGGGGGCCGGGAACGGAGCGGGCGAAGAGCGGCTGGTAGTACGCCGCCGCGGCGAGCGTCAGGTGCGCCTTGACGACGCCCCGCGGGTGCGGCCAATTGTCGAACGTGAACACCGGGTCGAACGCCTCCGCCGCGCCCGCGGCGAAGGCCACCGACTCGGGGCCGTCGAGATCCACGATGACCGCGATGTCGCGGCGGAGGCCGCTGTCCGTCCGGGCGGCGAGGAGCAGCGACGCGAGCGCCTTGCCGCTCCGGTAGGCGCGGTCCATCGCCGGCGTGAAGATCGGCCGGAGCACGTCCCTGAGCGGCGTGATGGGCGCCGGATCCCCCTCGGCGACGAGCGTGGGCACGGCCGACGGCGACTCGAACAGCGCGGGCACGTAGTAGGCGCGCGCGCCCTCGTCCGCCGGCCTGAGGTCGGTGGACATCCTCGCGAGCGCGGCCCGGTCGAACGGCTTCTTCGACTCGCCGTCGAACGTCACGCTCTCCTGCGCGGCGCCGAAGCTCCAGCCGAACGTCCGCTGCATGTCGAGCGCCCGCTTCCGCTGCACCGCTGTCTCATCGCCCGAGCACCCGTCCGCGGCGACGGCGATCGCGGCCGCCACGCCGACGAGCCCGACCGCGCCGAGCGCGGCCAGGATCGCGTTCCGCCGCGACGCGTCCTTCGGCGCGTCGGCCAGGCCCTTGTGCCACCACCGCGCCCCGACGATCCCTGGCTTGTCGAGCACCTCGTCGCGCTCGAACGGCTCGTCCATCTTGCTCACGCGGCGGCCTCCCCGGCGCCCTGCGGCGCGCGCTCGGCCGGCGCCGGCGGCGCGACACCGACCGCCCTGGCGTGGTCGCGCCGGAGCGCCTCGATGAACTCCGGCGTGAAGGTGCCGTCGATGCGCACCGAGTACCTGAAGTACGGGTCCGCCTCGACGCCGTGGTAATCGTGATCGTTGAACCAGTAGGCCCGACCGGCGACCGCCGTCTTCCGCCGCGCCCGCTCGTCCCACAGGAAAAGGCGCTTGTTGCCCGCGGGGCAGAGCGTGATGAAGTGGTCGGGCTCGCTGTCCGGCGCTCTCCCCTCCCCCGGCGCGCTCTCCTCCCCTGGCGTCCCCTCCCCGTCGTGGTGCACCGTGCCGTGATCGTTGGCCTCGAGACCCATGATGTTGCAGCGCCCTATCGACGAGAACGGCAGGCGCTTCACGTAGGCGATCGTCCTCGGGAAGAACGACTTCGCCAGGCGGGTGAAGTCCTTGCCTTCACTCCGGCTCTTGTCGCTCCAGGTGCGGTTCGGGATGAGCTCGACATAGACCTTCCAGGGGAAGTACACCCCATGGCGGAACTTGAGCCACAGCATCTGTCGCCGGGAGAGCGGGATCTCGCGCTCCTCGCCGAACTCGAGCGCGGCGCGCGCGGAGCTCTCGATCGACGAGGGGTCGTCCGAGAGGCGCTGGAACGTGGCGAACTCCTCGTCGCCGAGGCCGCGGATCACCTCGCCGTAGTCGGCGAACGCCTCGCCGCGGCGCGACGGCGGCATGATGCCCATCGCGCGGTGGCTGCCGCCGGTGTAATCGATCGGCACCTGCGTGAGCCCGAGGCAGATCTCCTCGTGGATCTCGCCGAGCGGGGCGAGATCGAGGTACGGCTCGAGATCGATATAGGGTCGCGCGAAGATGCCGTGGATGCCGGAGTCACAAGGAGGTTCGACCATGGGTCCGCCGCGGGAGCCAGGGCGTCACAGCCCGGCAGGCCTACCCATATCACAAAGCGCGGGGCGCCCCGCAAACCCCGAAGCCCGCCTGCGCCTCGCGGCGGCGTGACGCGAGGCTTGGGCTTGTGAGGGCGCGGCGCGTTCTGTAGCGTGCGTCCCATGGACCTGTCCTACGTCATGGGGTTCGGGCTGGGCACCACGCTCGCTCTGCTCGCCCTGCTGCGCATCGGGCAGAGGGTCTTCTCGCCGGCGCACACGGTCGCCCGCGATCTCACGGAGAGCAACGCCGCCCGCCGGCTGCTCACGGTGGGCCAGGTCCTCGCGGTGTTCCTCGTCGCCGCGAACGCCGTGAAGAACTGCCTCGAGGGGGAGGGCTTCGCGCGCGACCTCCTCTGGGTGAGCGCGTTCGCCGTCGTGGGCCTGCTCCTCGTGCTGGCGACCGGCCAGCTCGGGATCCGCCTTCTGCTCAGGGCGCGGCTCCCGGCCGAGATCGAGCGCGGCAACGCGGCCGCGGGGCTCGCGGCGGGCGCGCACTACGTGGCGACCGGGCTCATCACCTCGCGCGCGATCGCGGGCAAGGATCTCGGCGATCTCGCGATCTCGCTCGGCTTCTTCGTCCTCGCGCAGATCACGCTGCACGTGTTCATCTCGCTCTTCCGGGCGCTCACCACGTACGATGACGCCGAGCAGATCCAGGGAGAGAACCTCGCCGCCGCGCTGAGCTACGCCGGCGCCTCGATCGCGGTGGCCATCATCATCGCGCGGGCGCTGGAGGGCGACTTCGAGGGGCTCTTCATCTCGCTGAAGGGTTATGGCGGGGTGCTGCTCTATCTGTTCGCCCTCTACCCTGTGCGGCAGCTCCTCGTGCAGAGCGTGCTGCTCGGCGCGCCGCTCGCGCTGCGCGGCGGCCGCCTCGACGCCGGCATCGCGGCCGACCGCAACGAGGGGCTCGGCGCGCTCGAGGCGACGACCTACCTCGCGACCGCGATCGCCATCGCGCGCCTCCTATGACCTCCGCTGACCGCGCCTACGACGCCTTCGCCGCCAAGATCGTCGATACGGGCCTCATCACCGACCCCTGGTGCGACGGGGCCCCGCGCTTCCGCGAGGAGCCGGTGTTCGTCACCGCCGCCGAGCAGCGCGCCCTGTACCGCGCCGCCGAGGAGGTCGCGGCGGTCTACAACGAGCTTTGCCTGATCGTCGCGGACGAGCCGTCGCTGCTCGACGACTTCTTCTGTCTGACACCCTGTCAGAAGGCGATGTGGCTCTCGTCACAGCCGCTGTGGCACGGCATCGCGCGCGCCGACGTCTTCCTGACGGACGAGGGCCCGGCGATCGCCGAGCTGAACTGCGACACGCCGACGGGCGAGGCGGAGGCGGTCGTGCTGAGCGCGCTCGCGGCGCCGGATCACCCGGGCGCGCGCGACCCCAACGGCGAGCTCGGCGCCCGGTTCTGCGCGATGGTGGACGAGGTCGCCCGCGCGCTCCTCGGCGAGGCCGCGACGCGGCGCCTCGGCTTCGTCTATCCGACGGAGTTCACCGAGGACCTCTCGGTCGTCCGCCTCTACCGGCGCTGGCTCACGGAGCGCGGGTATTCCGTGCTCCTCGGCTCGCCGTACAACCTCGGCCACGACGACCGCGGCCTGTCGCTCTTCGACGTCCCCTTCTCGGTCCTCTTGCGCCATTACAAGACAGACTGGTGGGGAGAGCGCTCGAGCGTGTGGACCGACGAGCAGATCCCCGACGCCGAGCCGCTCGCCGGCCCGCTCGGCGCCGTGCTGTCCGCCGCCGCCGACGGGCGCGCCGCCATCCTGAACCCGCTCGGGGCCGTGCTGCCGCAGAACAAGCGCTCGATGGCGTTCATGTGGGAGCACCTCCATCGCTTCTCGCCGCACGCGCAGTCGGTGATCCAGCGTCACGTCCCGGTGACATCGCGGCTGGAGACGGTGCACCCCGAGCTGCTCCTCGCGCAGCGCGAGGAGTGGGTCCTGAAGAGCGATTACGGCGCCGAGGGAGAAGAGGTGATCCTCGGGCGCCACACCC
This sequence comes from Sorangium sp. So ce281, assembly GCF_051527395.1. Lineage (NCBI taxonomy): Bacteria > Pseudomonadati > Myxococcota > Polyangiales > Polyangiaceae > Sorangium > Sorangium sp. So ce281. The sequence continues at coordinate 4,465,756 of NZ_CP150322.1, read as the reverse complement.
CCGACGAGGTCTGGCGCGCGTCCCTGGCCAAGGCCCGGGAGGGGCGGTGGATCGCGCAGCGGTACTTCTCCGCCCTGGAGAACGCGCGGCGCGAGTCGGTCAATTACGGCATCTACCTGATCGCCGGCGAGGCCTGCGGCATCTACGCGCGCGTCCAGGCCGGGATGACGGACGCGGCGGCGCTGAGCGCGCCGGCGCTGGTGCGGTAGGCGCGTTCGCAGGGCGAGCGCGCCCGCGGGCGGCTACTGGGCGGGGCGGGCCGGGGCATCCATGGCGCGCACCGCGCGGAACGCGTCGGCGGTGGCCTGCGTGTTCTGCGTCGTCACGATCTGGAGCCGGTCCCCCGCGCGCCGCGCCGTGTGCACCAGGATGCCCTGCATGTCGGGCACGGGCTGGCCATCCGGGGTGACGACGCCCGTCAGCTCCCATGCCCAGCGGACGACCGCGATGTCCGGCGCGACGAAGCGTGTCTCGACACGCACGCTGGCGAGGCGGCTCTTTGCAAAGACGCTCTTGTGAATGCCGACGTGATTCGCCCGGATCTCGTCCCGCCCATGCCACCACATCCCGAAGATGTTCACGAAATCGGCGTCCTCCGCTTGAAGCGCGGCGAACGCATCCATGTCGTGCCGGTTCCAGGCGTCGTTGAAGGCGGCGACGAGCTGCTCCCCCAGCGCCCGCTGCTCGCGGGCGTCGGGCGCCGCCGCCGCGATGGCCGGCGCTGGCGCCGCCGGCGCGACAGGCTGGGGCGTCGCGGGGGCGCACGCGAGGACCAGGAGCGGCAGCGCGGTGATGGCGAGGGCTCTATGCATGGGACGCCACTTACTGCGAACCGGCGCGGAACGTCAACCGGCGCGCTCGATCCTGGCTGCGGGTCAACCCGCTGTCCTCGCGGGCGATAGAGCTGCCTCGATCCCGCGGAACAGGCGTTGACCCGCTCGCACCGTCATCGAGGATCAGCGCTCGACCGGATCGCAGGTTGCCAGGGCGGCCGCGGACAGGTACGCTTGGGTGTCCGCCGGGCCCGCTCCGCGCAGTGCCCGGCGGTGCCGTTGAGGCGATGAGCAGCGCTTGCGATCAAAGTATCCAGAAGGACCTCGTGTTCACCGCGCAGCGCGATGCCGGCCTGACCTCATGACCACGACCGGGGCGCGACGACCCGGCGACACGACCCAGGTTGACGGATGAGAAGAGAGATGCATCGATTTGTCTTCAGGACGTGCGGAACCCTGGCCACGATGTGCCTGCTCACGCTCGTGGCATGCGGTGACGACGAGGCCTCCGACGAGACGTCGACGTCGGGGAGCGGGGGCGCAGGCGCTTCAGGCTCGTCGGCCTCGACAGGCTCGGGCGGCGCGGGCGGGTCAGGCGAGGGAGGCGGGGGCGGCGGCGCGACGGGCTGTCCAGAGCTCGCTGGCCGCATCCCCATGCCGGAGCTCGGTCCGTGGATGTATGGGCCGCATCCCGGACCGTGCTCCCAGACGGACATGGAGACGGACACGGGACAGGAGACGTCGTTCGTCTACGAATATGACGGCCAGCGTCTCGTCGGAGCGGTCGAGACGCTGGGCAGCGAAACCCACACACACACCTTCGACTACGAGGGCGAGCGCATGGTCCGCATGACCCGGACTGGCGCGGCCGACACCCGTGTCCTCGAAATCGACTACAACGACGACGCGCGGGCGATCACCTATGGTAACGACGACTACTTCGTCCGATACGATCGCGATGACCAGGAGCGCCTCACGCAGCTGACGTTCGACCGCTTCACGGATGCTCTGCCGACCATCACGACGGAGATCGTCTACGAGGGTTGTCGTCTCCTCCGCCGGGAGCAGGGGGTGAACCCGCTCGACGGCACGCCTAGCCTGTCCTTGCCGGGCTTCACCTACGTCTTCGACGGCGATCTGCTGGTCGAGCGCCTCGGGGAGACGTTGCACACGGTTTACGACTACAGCTGCTGGTGATCAACCCGGCGGGGTCGCCGGCGCGTGGCCGCCGAGCGCGCGCACGTCGGCGGCGGCGCCTGTCTCGGTCCATCCTCGGCGGCCGGAGGACACGCGATGAGCCTTGGCCTTGACGCCCCTGCCGACGAGGCGGGCGTCAGTCGACGCTGACGCTGGTCACGGCGGTCCAGTCGTTGCGGCCGTCGGCCGAGACGAAGTGGAAGCGGAGCGTGTCCTCATGGCGAGCGGTCGAGACGACGGCCGCGCACGCGCCGATGAAGTCGTCCTCACGGCAGGTGTCGCGGAGATCGCCGCCGTCGTCGAGCACGCCGACGCGGACCGGGGCCGCGTGCTCCCGCAGGTACGGGGCAGCGATCAGCTCGGCCGGGGCCAGCGGTGATGGGACGGGCGCGTCGAGGTCCCAGAGGCGAAGGTGCTTTGCGTCCGTGAGATGGGCGTAGAGCCGCTCGACTTCCTTGCCAGCGTCCTCCTCGACGGCGAGGGCGAGGAGCAGGACGCGGTCGTCCTCGCGGGCGCGAGCGCGGGCCTTGAACGAGAGGGGCGCGCGCAGCGTGACGACGGCGGGGAAGCGGCCCTCCGGCGGGCGGAAGCGGACCAGGGTGCGGCCCAGCGGACGAGGAGGCGTGAGCCCCGCCGGGCCGCTCGGGTCATGGGGAAAGAGGAGGTACGCGGCGAGGAGGAGGACTGGCTCGGGCGCGCCGCGGAGGAGGCCGTCGTGACCGGAGGCGAGCTCGAGGGCGGTGACGTCGAGGCGGAGGCGGAACGAGCGCACGCGCTTCGCGGGCGGCGCGGCGGCCGCAGGCGACGCGGAGGCTGCAGGAGACGCGGGAGACGCCGGGCGAGGAGCGGAGGACGCGCCGCCCTTGCGGGACCTGCCTTTGCGCTTTCGGGCCATCGGGGGAGCCCGGAGATACCATGGACCGGCGGCGCTCGGGCGATCGGCCGCGCGCGGGGGCGGCGACGACGGCGGGCGGCGCCGCTACCGGCCGGCAGGGTCCTGGCAGTAGAACGCCTTCAGCTGCTCGTAGAGCTCCGGGTGCTTCGCCCTGAGCTTCCGCGGCTTCTCGAAGAAGGCCTCGGTGACGACGGCGAAGAACTCGGCCGGGTTCGTCGCGCCGTACGGGTCGATGACCGTGCGCATGAGGCTCGCCTCGTCGCGGAGGAGGCGCTCGTACTCGCGGCCGAGGATGCGCGCCCACGCCGCGTACATCGAGCGCTCGGGCAGCTCGGGCGCGCCGTCGGCCGGGCCTTCCTCCTGGTCGAGCTGGTGCGCGAACTCGTGGAGCACGAGGTTGTGACCGTCGCTCATGTCCGCCGCGCCCGCGAGCACGCCGTCCCACGCGAGCACGACCGACCCCCGCGACCACGACTCTCCGAGCCGCGCGTGATCGCCCTCGACGACGACGCCCCCCTCCCGCACCTCCCGGCCGCGGGCCACGTAGGTGCTCGGGTAAACGAGGACGACCTCGAGCTCGGGGTAGTAGTCGGTCTCGCGGTGCAAGAGGAGGAGGCACGCCTGCGCCGCCACCGTGACCCGGATCTCGTCGGTGATCTCCAGGCCGCCGCACCCCTCGAACGGCTTCTCGTCCAGGAAGACCTGGATATGCCCGAGGAGCTCCTGCTGGTCCTCGGCCGGAAGGCGGCCGAAGCAGGGCACGTTCCGGTCGAGGATCTCGCGCCATGCAGGCGGAAAGGGCTCACGGCGGACGGCGTCGCGCCGCCGCTTCCTGAGAAAGGCCAGCATCGACGACCACCTTACCCGCTCGCGTGGCGCTGTCGGAAGAGCGGTGAGCGGTGCTCGAGGAGTGCCCGTACCGCAGCAACGGATCAGCAGCGGCTGCTTCCATGGCAGCAACGAGGGTCCACGGCGCCGCCCTGAGCAGGCGTGCCGCCTGCGGCGGTTCGTCAGAGCCGGCTCTGCGCCTACGCCTGCGCCGTCGCCTGCGCCGCGCCGGCCGCGCGTACGCTCGACGCGGGCACCGCCTCCGGCGCCGATCCCGCCTGGCTCAAGCGCCGCTTCGCCTCGGCGACGACCTCGCTCGGCAGGGGGCCCTTCCTCGCGAACTCCAGGTTGTCGCGCAGGTGCTTCGGGTCCCGGGTCCCGACGATCGTGGTGCTGAGCCCCGGGTGCGACAGCGTGAAGCGCAGGGTGAACTCGATCCGGGTCAGGCCATCGAGCAGCTCGTCGAGCCTGGCCCGCTCCCACCGGTCCTGCATCGTGGTGCCCGGCAGCATGTAATTCGTGCGCTGCCAGTCGGTGGGCGCGCCGCGCGCCACGCCGCCGCGGATGATGGTCCCGGCGCCAGCCTGGGCGGCCTTGCCGATCACCTCTTCGTGCTCGCGCTGCAGCGCGGAGTACGGGATCTGGAAGGCGTCGAAGACGCCGAGCTCGATCTGCTCGACCAGGTTGGGCAGCGTGCCCGAGACACCGAGGAAGCGCACCTTCCCCTCGCTCTTGAGCTTCAGCGCCTCTTCCAGGGCGCCGTCTTGCTCGAACTCCTGCCGGGTGAGGCTCCGGTGAAACTGCACCAGATCGAGGTGATCCGTCTTCAGCAGGCGCAAGCTGTTCTCCACGCCGTGCCGGATGTTCTGCGCCGTATGCACGTGCTCGCCCTGGGCACCGCCGACGACGCACCCGCATTTCGAGGCCAGGAAGTACTCGCGCCTGCGGTGCGAGAGGAAGCGTCCGATTCGCTCCTCGCTGCGACCGTAGTCGATGGACGTGTCGATGAAGTTGATCCCGGCGTCCAGCACGCCGTTCAGAATGCGCTCCGCCTCCTGATCCGAGAGCTCAGGGCCCCGCGGGGCGCCTCGCAGCTCCATGGCGCCGAAGCCGAGGGTGGTGACACGGACGCCGGTGCGTCCGAGCAGGCGAGTGGGCAAATCGGTCATGATCTTCCTCCGAGAGCGAACACGAGCTGGCCGCAGCGGCTGGCTGCGCCCCTGAGGGATGTTTGTATTCCGCGCCACACACAGGACGCGTGATTCGCGGCAGCGCTGGGCGCACCCGCAATCTGCATCTGCAGAGTCTGCAAACCGTGAGCCAAGGGCGGGCCAGGCGGAACGCCTCTTGACGCCGCCGCCCCTCGCAGAAACCCTGGCTCCGCTTCCGTGACCCCGCGCCCCGCGACCCAGCCGGCCACGGTCTTCGCGCAGGCGCTCGGCATCGCGGTCGCTACCGCCTCGCAGCGTGACGGCATCGCGCCGGCCGAGGTGTGCGCGCGGGCCGGCGTCGACCCCGCGGTGCTCGGCCGCCCCGACGCGCGGGTGACGCACGACGAGCTCTGCCGCGCGTGGACCGCGCTCTCGGCTGCGGACGAGTCGTTCGGCCTGCGCGCCGCGGTGCTCGTCGACGCCGCGCCTCAGTCGCTCGTCGAGTACACGTTCGCGAGCGCGGGCGACGTGCGCGGCGCGGTGCGGGCGTTCCTGCGCTTCCAGCGGCTCATCCACGACGCGGCCGCGCACACGTTCGAGGAGGGGCCGGCCCAGGTGACGTTCCGCTTCGCGCTCGCGCCCGGCCACACGGCTCCGAGCGCGGTGTGGGACTACCTCGCGGCGACCACCGTCCTGCGCTTCCGGCGCGCCGCCACGCCGCCCCGCGAGCCCACGGTCGTCCGCCTCGTGCGCCCGCCGCCCGCGGACGACGCGCTCGCGCGCAGCGTCTTCCGCGCGCCCATCCGCTACGGCGAGCCGCGCGCAGCCTCCAGCGCCGCCTGTCCGAGCGCGGGACGAGCTTCCAGGCGATCGTCGACGACGCGCGGCGCGCGATGGCCGAGGAGCTCCTCGCGGCGCACCGCGCGACCGTCACCGAGGCGGCGTTCGCGGTCGGGTTCACCGACGTCGCCGCGTTCACCCGCGCGTTCAAGCGCTGGAACGGGGTGCCGCCCGGCGCGTGGTCCCGCCGCCGCTGAGTCGCTCCGGCGTGGGCGCGGCGTCGAGCGACCCCCGGCGGCGCAGGCCCCGAACCACCGAGACCGCCGCCGTTCCCCCTCGCGACGCCCGCGACGCCCGCGACGCCTGCGACGCCTGCGACGCCTGCGACGCCTGCGACGCCTGCGACCACGGACACGAGCGAATTTTTTCCTACCCCTCTACACAACGCTTGGATAAGACCTTACACAGCGGCGGCGGGAGCTGCCCGTCGCGAAGCGCCCCATCGAGCGCCGCGTGCTCGTGCTAGGATGCGCCCGCCCGCCAAGAAAGGTGCATGATGTGGCTCGATCGGGTCATCAAATCGCTCTTACCTCGTGAAGAGCACTTCTTCGACTTGCTCGAGCGGGGCGCCGACTGCGCGCTGCAGAGCGCCAACGTCCTCTCGGAGTGCTGCACCGCCCGGAGCGCCAGCGAGAGGCAAGCCCTGGTCTCGCGGATCACCGACATCGAGCACGCCGCCGACGAGGTGATCCGCGACGTCTACGACGCTCTCAACAAGACGTTTGTCACGCCGCTCGATCGCTCCGACATCTACGCCCTGGCGACGGACCTCGAGAACGTCTCCGATCGCGTCCACTCCACGATGATGCGGGTCGTGGTCCACGCCATGGAGGATCTCCCGCCGGCGAGCCAGGTGCTCGCCGCCAAGATCCTGGAAGGATGCTCCGAGATTCACAGCGCCGTCAAGCTGCTCCGGGGGATGAAGCGGGTGACGGAGATCAACCGACATTGCAAGGCCATCGCCAAGCTCGAGCACGACGGCGATCAGATATTCCGCTCGGCGATCGTCGAGCTCTTCAACACCGAGAACGACGCCATCCACCTCATCAAGCACAAGGAGTTCCTCGAGGGGCTCGAGAACACGCTCGACGCCTGCGATGACGTCGCCAATGCGCTGGAGGCGCTGGTGATCAAAAACGCCTGAGGGGCGCGCCATGAACACTCTCCTCGTCACGCTGACCCTCGTGATCGTGGTCGCGCTCGTCTTCGACTACATCAACGGCTTCCATGACACGGCCAACGCCATCGCCACGGTGGTGAGCACCGGAGTCCTCCCCATCCGCACCGCCGTGCTGCTCGCGGCGCTGTTCAATTTCGGGGGTGCGCTCACCGGCACGGCGGTGGCGAGCACCATCGGGAAAGGGCTCATCGTCCCTTCGGCGGTGACCCAGGTGGTGGTGCTCAGCGCCCTCGTCGGCGCGATCTTCTGGAACCTCTTCACCTGGTATTTCGGTATCCCGTCGTCGTCGTCCCACGCCCTCGTGGGCGGGCTCGTGGGCGCGGGCGCCGGGCGGGCGGGCACCGCGGCCGTGCAGGGGGCGGGGCTCTTGAAGGTGGTCAAGAGCCTGATCATCAGCCCCGTCGTGGGCTTCGTGCTCTCCTTCCTCGGGATGATCGCCATCTTCTGGCTCGTCCGGCACACCCGGCCGGCGGTGGTCAATCGGCGCTTCCGGATCCTGCAGATGGTCTCCGCGGGCTTCATGGCGCTCTCGCACGGGAGCAACGACGCCCAGAAGACCATGGGCATCATCACCATGGCGCTCGTCGCGTACGGCGTCATCCCCGCGAGCCACGGCGACTTCCATGTGCCGCTCTGGGTCGTCTTCGCCTGCGCGACGGCCATGGCCCTCGGCACGGCGGCGGGCGGGGTGCGGATCATCAAGACCATGGGCACCAAGATCATCGACCTCAAGCCGATCCATGGCTTCGCTGCCGAGACCAGCGCGGCGGCGACCATCTTGACCTCGTCGTTCCTGGGGATGCCGGTGTCGACGACGCACGTGATCACCGGCTGCATCATGGGCGCGGGCGCGAGCCAGCGGGTGAGCGCGGTGCGCTGGGGCGTGACCACGCGCATCCTCTGGGCGTGGGTGCTCACGATCCCGGTGAGCGCCGTCGTGGCCTGGGCCTGCTATCTCGGGCTCTCGTCGATCCTCGGCGGTTGAGCGTCGACGCGCCGCGCCGCGCCGGCACGCTGACCGCTGATCGCTGACCGCTTCCCAAGGAGGCCCTCCGTGCACCGTCGCCATGCGCTCTGGATCCTGATGCTCTGCCTGGCTCCCCTGCTCGCCGCGTGCGGGCACCCCTGGAAGACCATGCGTGAGGCCGTGCCGAACCCGTTTTACGGCCAGGGGCGCTTCGGGGTCGTCCCGATCGTCTTCTACGGCCTCCAGGTCGGCGACGGCTCCGAGGCCGAATGGATGGCGGAGAAGGACGCCGAGCAGCAGCAGAGCTGGCAGGAGGACAAGGCGGCGATGAACGAGGAGTTCACGGAGGCGCTGATCGCGACCGCGGCGTCGGAGGGCGTCGCCATCGTCAGGGCGAGGAGCGCAGCCGACGCGCCGTTCTTCCTCCGCGCGAACGTGACGTTCTACGAGCCCGGCATCTTCGCGGTCGTGCTCAACAAGAACACGCGCCTGAAGGCGATGGTGCAGCTCACCGATCCGGCCGGGGGCGTGTTCGACGAGTTCTTGATCGACACCACGGTGCCAGCCTCGTTGACCAACCCGTCGAGCGGAGGGCGCGCGCGGACCGCGGCGAGCCAGCTCGGGAAGCTCGCCGCGAGGTACATCATCCATCGCGTCCAGGGCGAGGACTGAGCGCTGCGGGGCGCCGCGGCTCGCCCGCGCGCGCCGCGACGAGCGCGTCGTCGAAGCGGCCGAGACGCCGAGCCGCGAGCCCCTGACGCACAGCGCTCGGAGCACGAAGGCGGGCGCCGCGCTCGCGAGGCGCGGTCAGCGCGCGATCTGCGCGAGCGTCGCCTCGGCCGACGGCGCGGCGAGCCCCAGCTCCGTCGCTCCGTAGCGCGCGAGCGCCCGGCGGTCTGCCGGCGAGAGCGGCCGCGCGCGGAGCGCCTTCGCCTCCGCGGCGGCGCCCTCACCGCAGGACGCCGGCACGCTCGATCCGTAGCGCAGCGCCCGGTGCGTCCGGATCATCGCGAGCACGTCGAGCGACGCGCCCGCGTAGTGCGCCACCTGATCGAGCAGGAACGCCGCCAGGGGCCGCGGCACGAGCACGCTGTCGAGCGCGTCGGTCAGGCGGAGCTCGTAGACGACACGCTGCTTCGACGGCAGGAACGTGGTCCGGTCGAACGTCGCGTCGCACGAGAGGAAGATCTGCGACGTCGGGACCAGCACGCGGACGGACGGGGCCACGTCCCACGCGGCGATCGTGTGGTTCCACGTCGGCCAGAAGAGGCCGACCCCGCGGACGTCGAGCCGGCGCGCGAGCCCGGCGAAGAGCGCCGAGAGCTCGTCGCACTCCGCCGTCGCCGAGGGCCCGGCCGACGACGCGAGCGGAGGGCTCTGCCTCCACGCGGCCCAGATGTGCCAGGCGGTCGGGTTGCGATCGGTGATGCCCCAGCGCAGCCGGAACGGACCGCCGTCGCGCGTCATCTCGAAGAGCGTCCGGACGCGCACGTAGTCGCGGACCCGCCCGGCGCCGCACGCGATCCCGTGCTCCGCGCAGAAGCGCTCGGCGTCGGGGCGCCGCGCGGCGGCGGCGCACGCGTCGATGCGCTCGCCGAGGCGTGCGGCGAAGTCGCGCATCGACAGCGCGTCCGGGAGCGCCTCGCTCTCCGTGGTGGCGCAGGTCTCGGCGAGCGCGGGGGCAGCGGGCGCGGTCAGCGCCGCGGCCAGCGCGAGCGCGAGCAGGGGATGCGGTCCGGGGGGCGAGCGGCGGTTCGGCATACCCCTTCATCGCGCGGCGGCGGCAGAGTGTGACCGGCCGCGCTCACTCGATGGTCGACGCCGTGACCATGATCGGCGTGTCGTCGTGGTTCGAGATCTGCGGATAGGTCGGGTACCACGACCCGCCGATGTTGTTGGTGATCACCGACCGGTCGATGACGATGTTTCCGGTGTGATCGTTGCTCACGAAGAAGATCGCGCTCCCGTGGGCGTTCACCTCATTTCGCTCGATCCGGGTCCCGCAGAGCATGAGCGTCATCGTGGTGCCGTCGTTGTAGATGGCCCCGCCGCTGCCGCCGCCCGGTGTCCCGGCCATCGCGGGGTTGCCGCCGTTGCCGAGCGCGCGGTTGTGGGAGAACAGGCTGTTGATGACCGTCCAGGAGACGCCGATGCTGCTGATGCCACCGCCGTTCGCGCACTCGTTCCCGTAGCCTTCGGCGCCGCCGAAGGTGCTGTTCACCACGTGGAGCGGCAGGCCGTTGTACTGCATGAACGCCCGGATCCCGGCGCCGCCGATGTCGGGGCCGGTCGGATCACACGTGTTGTTGAAGAAGCGTGAGTTGACGACCTTCAGGCGCCCGCCTTGCGCGAAGATGGCTCCGCCGCCCTCGTCGTCATCGTTCGTCGAGTTGCCCCCGAGGAAGGTGAGGTTCTGGACCGTCAGGCGCGGGTGGTCCTGGTTGTCGCAGTTCGGCGTCGTCCAGACCTGCGCCTCGTCGCAGGTGTTCATGTAGAGGATCCGCCGCTGCCCGCCGCCGCTCAAGGTCACGAGCCCGCCGCCGTCGATCACGATCTCGGGGCCGGTATCGTTGAAGATCTTCGCCGTCTCCTCGAGCGTGATGGTGATCGGCTCCGGCCCGCAGTCGAACGTGATGATGCCGCCGGCCGCGACGGCGCTGACGACCGCCTCCGAGGTGCAGCTCTCCGGCGTCCCGTCGCCGATCACCGTCGTCGGTGACGACGTGTCGGCGGCCTGAGCCTCGGCCGGAACAGCGCAGCTCCCCTCCGGGTTGCCTGCCGCGGGGCCGCCGCCTTCGTGCACCGGAGGCTCCGGAAGCGCGCCGCCCGAGCCCGCGCCGGCCCCCGAGGAGCCCACGCCGGCCCCCGAGGCGCTCGTCGCTCCGGCGCCCCCCGCGCCCGTCCCCCCCTCACCCCCAGGCTGGTCGTCCCCGCAAGCCGCAACCACGGTCGCCATCGACAAGCACAAGATCAGTCCCAGCGATCGCCGCATCACGCCCTCCTCGATATGAAAGGTTCTGCTCAGCGGCGTGGACACCTCTCGGGCCGCTCGCTCCTCGCGTGGCCAGTCGCCAGCATCATCGCAGAGTACCTCCGTCGTGCGGCGGTCCGCTCATCGATCCCACAGCGACCGAAGAGCCCATGGCGCACCCGCGACACGGATGTCCCCCGAGATCAGCCGCTGCGCCCTGTGAGGCTGGGGCACACACCAGGCACACACGTTGCAGTGAGAGCTCACCGGAGGGACGAGATGCACAACACGGCGTGGATGGCCGCGGCGCTCCTGGTGGTCGGCTGCGGCGGGGCGGACTTGCCCGAGGACTGGGAGGATGCAGAGGCGATCGAGGGCCTCACCCAGAGCGAGTGCAGGGCGGGCGCGTACGACGACACGGTGCAGGAGGCGCTCGTGGCGACGCCCGAGCGCGGCGCTGTTCACCTCGAGTACCGCGCCGCGCAGTTCCGATGCGATCAGGAGGTGGAAGGGTTCGTCCGGATCGCCGACAGCAGGGTGGATGTGCTCGTGCAGCCCGTGGACATGGACCCCGGGTCCGTGGCCGGGTGCGACTGCCGCTATGACATCGACATGACCATCAAGGGCCTGAGCAAGGGGGCCTTTGCCGTCGCGCTGTACCGCCGCTGGGACAACATCAACGATCCGAACGATCCGAAGAAGATCGGCTCCACCGAGGTGGAGATCCCCTGAGGACGGCCGCAAACCGAGGTGAAAACCGTGGAGCTCCGCCGCGCGGTAAGCGATGTGCGGCCCGAGCCCCTGCCGTTGATCCAGGCGCCGAGGCCGCCTGTGCGCGGCCCACGACGCCGGGCGAGCCCGACGTGGCCCGCTTGCACCCGCGGGAGCGGCCATGCAGACTGGTCCGCGCGCCATGGTCGAGCTGAGCCATCAACAGATCGAGCGCTTCATCGCCGATGGATTCGTCCGGATCGACGCGGCGTTCCCGCGGGTCCTCGCCGACGAGGGCCGCGCCATCCTGTGGCGTGACACCGGGATGGATCCGCAGGATCCGAAGACCTGGACGAAGCCGGTCGTTCGACTCGGGATGTACGGCCAGCGACCGTTCGCTGACGCCGCGAACACGCCGGTGCTGCGGGCCGCGTTCGATCGGCTGGTCGGCCGCGGGCGCTGGCAACCGCAGAAAGCGCTCGGCACCTTCCCCGTTCGCTTTCCGTCTCCCGACGATCCAGGGGATGCCGGCTGGCACGTCGACGTGAGCTTCGGCACCGAGAACCCCGACTTCATGTCATGGCGCGTGAACGTCGCGTCGCGCGGCCGCGCGCTGCTCATGCTGTTCCTCTTCTCGGATGTCGGCGAATCCGACGCGCCGACGCGCATCCGGGCCGGGTCCCACCTGGACATTGCGAGGCAGCTCGCGCCGGCAGGCGAGCCGGGGCTGACGCTGCGAGAGCTGGCCGCGAACGGCTTCGCCGAGACGGCCCACCGACCGCAGGTGCTCGCGACCGGCGAGGCGGGGACGGTCTACCTGTGCCACCCGTTCCTGGTCCACGCAGCGCAGCCGCACCGCGGCACGTGCCCGCGCTTCATGGCTCAGCCGCCCCTGCTCCCGACCGAACCGCTGCGGCTCGATCGCGAAGACGGCGAGAGCTCACCGGTCGAGCAAGCCATCCGCGCGGCGCTGCGCGGTGATCGGTGAGCATCGGACACGCCGCGACGCGCAGGCCGCGCGCGTCGGATCAACGTCAGCCCGCGGCCGCGCGCGCCCCCCGCGCGCGCCGCACCCGGTCGACCGCGACGGCGATCACGATGATCGCGCCCGTCGCGATCTCCTGAACCCAGCTCGGCAACCCGAGGTGGACGCCGCCGGTCCGGATGACCGTGATGAGCAGCGCCCCGATCACGCTCCCCGCGACGCTCCCCTCGCCGCCCGAGAGCGGCGCGCCGCCGATGACCACCGCCGCGATCACCTCGAGCTCCAGGCCGATCGAGTCGGTCGGGTCGCCCACCGTCAGCGTCGAGAACTCCATCACCCCCGCGACGCCGGCGAGGAGGCTCGACAGCGTGTACACCGCGATCTTCACGCGCCCCGTGTCGATGCCGCACAGGCGCGCCGCGGCCTCGTTGCTGCCGACCGCGAACACGTGCCGCCCGAAGCGCGTGAACAGGAGCACGGCGAAGACCAGGATCGCCAGCGCCGCCGCAATCCACAGCCCGGGCGCGGTGAGATCGGACGACAGCAGCGCGTCGAGCCCGCGCGGATCCGCGTCGATCTTCTGCTCGGACGCGAGCCCCTTCGCCGCGCCGCGCAGCGCGCTCATCGTGCCCAGCGTCACGACGAAGGGCACCATCCGCGCCCGCCCCACGAGCGTCCCTACGAGGGCGCCCACGAGGCCCGCCGCCGCCGCGGCGACGAGCGCCGCCGGGAGCGCCGGCACCCCCGCGCGCAGGAGCTTCGCGAGGACGACCGTCGTGAACGCGACGAGCGAGCCCGTGGAGAGGTCGATCCCGCCGGTCGCGATGACGAGCGTCATGCCGACGGCGCAGATGCCGACCACCACCGTCTGCCGCGCCATCGTGAGCAGGTTCTGGCTGCGCAGGAACGTGTCGGGCGTCAGCGCCGCGAAGAGCGCGTAGACGAGCAGCAGCGCGACGAGCGGCCCCACCCACGGCGGACGCTTCTTCACGAGGATGCCTCCAGGAGGAGCGACGCCTCGGTCCATGACGACGCGGGCCGCGGCGGGTCGAGGGTCCCCCGGCGGAGGACCGCGATGCGATCGCAGGTCGTGACGAGCTCGTCGAGCTGGCTCGACACGAGCACGATCGCCTTGCCGGCGCGCGCCAGCTCCCGGAGCAGCGCCAGCACCTGCGCCTTGCTCGCCACGTCGATGCCGCGGGTCGGCTCGTCGACGAGGAGCACGTCGAAGTCCTCGCGGAGCAGCCGCGCGATCTGGACCTTCTGCTGGTTGCCGCCCGAGAGCTCGCCGGCGCGCTGCTCCGGCCCGCGCGCGCGGATCGCGAGCTTCTCGATCCAGCGCGCGCCCTCCGAGAGGATCGATCTCGGCCTGGCGAGGCGCGGGGCGCGCGGCGAGAGCCAGACGTTCTCGGCGAGCGAGCGGCCGAGCATCAACCCTTCCCCGCCGCGATCCTCGCTCAGCAGGCCGATCCCGCGAGGAGCGCGCAGCGCGACCGTCCCGCCGCGCCTCGGATCGAGCCCCGCGAGGATGCGGAGGAGCTCCGTCCGCCCCGAGCCCACGAGGCCGGCGATGCCAAGGATCTCCCCCCGGCGCAGCGTCAGCGACGCGCGCTTCGGCCGCTTCACGCCGGAGACGCCGTCGGCCTCGAGCACCACCTCGCCGCCGTCCGGGCGCGCCGCCTCGGACACCGCGCTCGCGCGTGTGTCGGCGCTCGCGCGCGTGTCATCCAGCGCGCGGCCCAGCATCTCGCGGACGATCTGCGCCGGCTCGATCTCGCGCGGATCGCCCTCTCCCGCGACGCGGCCGTCGCGGAGCACCGTGTAGCGATCGGCGTGCGCGCGCACGTCCGAGAGGAAGTGGGTCACGAGCAGCACCGCGAGGCCGGCGCCTCGCAGGGCGCCGACGCGCTCGAAGAGGCGCGCGGCGTCCGACTGGCCCAGGCTCGACGTCGGCTCATCGAGGACGAGGAGCCGCGCCGCGAGCCGGCCGTCCCCGCGGAGGCCGCCCTGCGCGAGCGCCCGCGCGATCTCGACGAGCTGCTGATCGGCGACGCCGAGCTCCCCGGCCCGCGCGTCGAGCGGCACGCGCCCCGGATCGGCCGTGACGAGCGCGATCGCCGCCCGCGCCACGGCGCGCGCGCGCGAGCGGTCCCGGATCCCGAGCCGCGCGCGCGCGAGCGGCTCGATCCCGAGCACCACGTTGTCGACGACCGTGAGGTGCGCGCAGAGCGTCCGCTCCTGCGGCACCAGGACGACGCCCGCGCGGCGCGCCTCCTCGGCCGACGCCGGCGCGTACCGCGCCCCTCCGAGCAGGATCGCGCCCGCGTCCGCGCGCTCCATGCCGAGCAGGACGCGCGCCAGCGTGCTCTTGCCCGCGCCGTTCTCGCCGAGGAGCGCGTGGACGCTCGCGGGCGCTACCCGCAGCGAGACGCCGCGCAGCACCGGGTTCGGGCCGAACGCCTTCGCGAGGCCGGTCACCTCGAGGAGGGGCGCGCGCTCTCCGCCCACGGGCCGCTTACTCCCCGAGCCACCTGGCGAGGTCGGGTCTCACGATCTCCTGCACCGCCGGGTCGTCGAGGTCCTGCCTCGTGACGACGCGCGAGCCCGTGTCGATGCGCGCCTCGACCTTCTCTCCGTGCAGGTGCGCCACCATCGTCTTGATCGCGACGTACCCCATGTTGAACGGGTGCTGCACGACGAGCGCCTCGATGTCCCCCTCGCGCAGCGCGCCGAGGAGCTTCTCCGACGCGTCGAAGCCGACGAACTTCACCTTCCTCGCGACGTTCGCCTTGCGGAGCGCCTGAAGCATCCCGAACGTCGTCGACTCGTTCGGCGTGAAGACCCCGGCGATGGCCCCTTCCGCCGCCCTCTGCGCGAGCAGCAGGCTCTCGCTCTTGTGGAACGCCGACTCCGTGGTGGCGCCGCCAACCTGGTTCTCGCTCGCGATGGTAATGCCGGGCGTCGCCCGGATCGCGTCGAGGAACCCCTTCTCGCGGTGCTGCGTGCTCGCCGAGCCCTCCTGGTAACGGAGCACGACGACCTTGCCGTTCTCGCCGATCGCCTTGCCGAGGTGCTCTCCGGCGAGCCTGCCGGCCGCCTCGTTGTCGGTCGCGACGAAGCTCACGTGATCGTCGCTGGCGAGATCGGAGTCGAACACGACCACCGGGATCTTCGCCTGCCTCGCCGCCCGCACCGGCGCCCTCAGCGCCGTGGCGTCGAGCGGCGCGAGCACGATGCCGGACACGCCCTGCGCGACGAAGCTCGAGACGACATCGACCTGCGCCTTGAGGTCGTCCTCCCGGAGCGGCCCTTTCCAGACGATGTCGACGTCGAGCTCGCGCGAGGCCTTCACCGCGCCTGCGTGCACGCTCTTCCAGAACTCGTGTGTCGTCCCCTTTGGCACGACGGCGATGCGGAGGCGCGCGCCGCCCCTCGCGCCCGCGCCTGCATCCGTGGACGTCGTCGCCGATGACGACGTCTTGGAGCACGCGGCGAGGACGGCAATCGCGAACGCGCACACGACGACATGGACGCTCATGGGCGCGAGAGGATAGTCGACGGATCGCGCCCACGCTCGCGCGGGCGAGCATGTCGCCGGCGGAGATCCGTCCAACAAGCACCATGGGAGTTCTCGGCTGCCCCCGGCGCGGGCAAGCTCATCCCGGCGCGACGCTCGCCTGCAGCTCGTCATTCACCCGGGTCGAACCGACGAGCGCGCGCGCAGGTCGAGCCGGGTCGGACGGCGCCGCTCAGAAACCCCTCTCGGCGCGCCTCAGAGGCCGAGGAGCTCCTGGAGAAACACGCCGCCCTTCCCTGCCCCAGCGTGCGTGAAGAACAGGCGCCCCGCCTCGAAGTCGCCGCCCTCCGGGACCCACTCGGCCGCGTGGGCGCGCAGCCGGGCGACGGCGCGCGGCGGGAACGAGAACGGCGAGCGCGAGCGGTAGACGAACGTGGCGTCGTAATCGACAGGATAGCTGGTGAGCGTCAGGTAAAACCACCCTTTCCGCTCGAACACGAACGGCGACTCGGTATAACCGCTGTTGCGCATCGCCGTCTCCGGCCCGAGCGTGAGCGCCATGGCCGGCGGGCTCCAGTGGAGGAGATCCAGCGACGTGCGGTAGGCGACGCCGCTCAGCGGCGACTCGATCGACACGCAGCGCGTATAGTACACAACCCATAGATCGCCGAGCCGGGCGAGCATCGGATCGCGGGCGACGCAGAACTCCTCGAAGAGCGTCCCTCCCTCGCGGCTCCAGGTGAATCCGTCGCGCGAGCGCGCGATCCGGAAGCCGGATCGGTCGGGGTCGTGCGTGCCCACGTGAAAGATCATGACCAGGCTGCCGTCCCGGTCCCGGACCATGTGCGGGGCCCAGATCCAGCGCTCGTCGGAGAGGGCGCGAATCGAGAAGCGCTCCGGCGCCAGCGTGAGGCTCGGCGAGACGGATTCCATCCAGCTCACCGGCCCAGGTCCAGGCGCGGTGGCGAGGACGAACTCGCGCTCGGCGTCCGGTCGATAAGGCTCGCCGTGAAAGATCCCGGTGAGGATCCAGCGGCCGTCGGCGAGCTGGATCATCGAGTGATCGTTCACATAGAACGGCCCCCCGGGGAGGCTCTCCGAGTCGAAGATCTTCACCGCGGGCCCCTGCGTGAGCTGAGGCGCGGGAGGCCCGGAGAAGAACCGCAGCGTGTACCCCCGCTCGCTCCACGGCGCCGGAGACTGGGTCGCGTCGATCTCGAGGACCGGGCGCCTTCCTGCGCCGCACTGCTCGGGGAGGAGGTCGATCCAGAGCGCGTCCTCGGCGAGCGACCGGACAGGGTTCGCCTGCATCTCGTGGAGCACGCCGACCTCCCGCCCGTCGAGCCTCACGCGCGCCGTCTGGGGGGCGTTCGCCGCGGAGTACGCGCGGAGCAGCAACAGGCCGCGCGCATCGGACGGGCATGCGACCTCGATCCGGGTGATCCCGCGGCCCTCGCTGGACCAGGATCGCCGCCGGAGCTCCAGCCGCTCGGCGTCGACGGCCGAACGCACGAGCCGCCGCCGCCCGGCCGCACGGACCTTCTGCTCACCGATCACCTGATGATCCGAGAAGGCGTAAGAGAGGCCCAGCGAGCGCACCCGCAGCGGCGTGTAGGCGCCGCTCGGCCCGGCCTCCATGCCGAAGCGCAGGCCGGAGCGGCTCACGATGGGATCGGCCACGTGCAGGCGGTACAGGGAATGGACGAACGTGGCGTTCCTCCATCCATCCTCGGGATCGACGACGAGGAAGCGGAGCAGCCCGCTGAAGGGGTTATGGTGCGCGCCCAGGAAATAGAAGCCTCCATTGAAGTAGTCCTCGGTGCCGGTCCCTATCTGCAGCGGGTGCGACATCCCGTCGGTCCGGATCATCTCGTCGCCCTCGAGGTACGTCCGATCGTTCGGCCGGCCGCCGCTGATCTCCTCGAGGAGCGCGACGAGCTGGAGCGGCTCATCGCTCTCGAAGAGGGGCATCGTCGTCTCGCGTCCGGGGGACATCTGATCGCGGTATTGCGCGATCAGCCGCACGCCTCGGCGGGCGGGCGCGAGGTCGACGGCCGCCTCGACACCCGCGATCTCCCGCCCGGGCGCGGCCTCGATCGAGAGCACCTCGCCTTCGGCCAGCGGGATCGGCAGGCGCGTCGCGAGCCTGCCCGTCCCTGCGGCGTCGGGCGTCCAGGCGGCGTGCAGCGCGCTCCGGAAGGGCGTCCATCCGCCGTCGGCGTCGGTGCCCGAGCTGGCGAGGCCGAAGAAGAACGACGCGGGTATCGGCGGCTGTCCGCCGATCCTCACCGACAGGTCGTTCAAGCGCCCCGCCGGGATGCGAACGTCGATCCCGGATACGGTCGCGGGGCCAGTCGCCAGGACGAGCGGCGCGCTGGCGCTCACGCTCTCCCGGCGCGGCGGGGCAGGCAGGGTGGCTGTCCAGTCCTCCGTCATGAATCGCGAGAGCTCCTCGGGCGTCGGTCCCGACGCGGCCCCGGGGCCCTCGCGGTAGGTGATCTGGTAATAGATGGGAACGCCCCGGAAGCGGACCTTGGCCTCGCTCGACCAGGCGAAGGGGACGTAGCTGGTGTACGCGCCCGAGCTCGCGTCCACGTCGAGCACGAGAGGCGATCTCCAGGGGCCCCTGCCCCCGAAGAAATCGCCGGGCGACCCGCGGAACGCCGTGTGTCCGTCGACTTCGATCCAGATCTCCTGGTCCGGCCTCTCGAGCTCCGCGCGGGGGGCGGTCATCCAGATCCGCGCGATTCTCCCCTCCCCGCGGGCGTGAAACAGGACCCGGTGGTCCCCCTCGAGCGCGACCCCCGGGCGATATCCATCCTCGTTGCCCCCTGCAGGGTCATGCGTGGTCACGCTCCGTGTCATCCACCCGGGATGAAAGGAGAGGAGATCCTCCAGCACCGGCGTGATCGACGCGGCGCCCGGCGCGACGGCGAGCGACGCGCCGAGGAGATGGCGGGCCGCGCTCGAGACAATGCGGTCCAGGAGCGCGCGCGCGCCGCGCCCGTCGAGACTTCCGGCGTTCATGATCGAAACCTAATGGCGCGGACAGCGCCAGGGGAGCGGGCTCGGCGAGGCACCTCGCTTGCACCGCCCCGAAGCGAGGACATGCGCGGCGCACCGATCGCGCACTCGAGGGGGGTAATTCATGCGCACCCGCCGCGATCGACGCCCTGTCGAAGGCTCGCCCAGCGTCGGGCCACGCGCATGCGCGCGAGGCCTCCTGCTCGCGCTCCTCTCTCTCTCGCCGCTCGCGGGCGCCGGCGACGCGCCGCGCCGCGCGCTCGCCGCTCCCATGGAGCAACGGGGCGCCCCGGGAATGTCCCCGAAGCCGCGGCTAGAGCTCGATCGCGCAGCCTACGCCGAGCGGCTCCGCGCGATGTGGAGCGGCGCGTGCATCGCCAACTGGACAGGGCTCCGCACCGAGGGCGTCCGCATCGAGCGCCCCTTCTTCACCGACGCTGATTGGGGAAAGCCCCTGGGGCGCGACGGGGCGCCGATCGACTTCGTCCTCCTCGACCCCTGCCCGGCCGATGATGACACCGACATCGAGTATGTCTACCTCCACCTCATGACCGAGGCGGGGACGCTCTTCCTCTCCCCGGAGCGAATCCGGGACGGATGGCGCGCGCACATCAACGACTTCATCTGGGTCTCCAACCGGAGGGCGCGTGATCTCCTCGAGCGCGGGGTGCTGCCCCCCGCGACGAGCGATCCGGCGCTCAATCCGGACGCGCTCCAGATCGACGCCCAGCTCACCACGGAGATCTTCGGCGCCCTCGCGCCCGGCATGCCGGATCTGGCGCTGCGGATCGCCGACCTCCCCATCCGGACCACCGCGCGCGATCACGCCGCGCACGCCGCGCAGTTCCACGTTCTCCTCTTCTCGCTCGCGGCGACTGTCGATCTGGAGAAGCCGCGGCGACAGGAGATCGTGCGCATCGTCCGTGAGGCCAGGAGCTACCTGCCGGCGGAGTCCAAGGCCGCCGACGTCATCGACTTCGTGCTGTCCGCCTATCTATCGACCAGCGATCGCGACGGCTGGGAGCGCGCCCGCGATGCCATTGCGGATCGCTACCAGGAGCGGGCCTCGGCGTCTGGCTTCGTCTATCGTGGGTTCACGGAATCCGCGATCAACCTGGCGACATCGACGCTGGCCCTCCTGTTCGGTGAGGGGAGCTTCCGCCGCACCGTCCAGATCGGCACCCTGTCCGGCTGGGACTCCGACAACGGCACGGCGACCATGGGCTCGCTCGTCGCGCTCATCGGCGGGATGGAGGAGCTGCGCCGCGCCTTCCCCGGCGCGCGCCTGTCCGACCGTTATCGTATCCACCGCACGCGCCCCACCCTGCCGGATCGGCTGCCGCAGGATCGCGAGGCCGAGGACACCTTCACGGATGTAGCGACGAGGATGGCCGCGCTGGTCGACCTCGCCGTGCGGGAGGGGGGCGGCCAGGTCGAGCCGACCCGATGGGTCGTCCCGCCTCGCCCCCGCGACGGCGCAGGACCCGGCGCGCGCGCCGCACCCGGGTCCGGGCCGCGGCCCCGCGCTCCTCGCTCGGCGAGATGACCTGACGTCCCACGTCTGGTCCTTCGAGTCGAGGTACCCCTGGACGTCGAACAGCCAATCGCCATCCCGCGTGAGCAAGGAAGCCCCTCGCCAGAGCACGGCGGAATTTTGCCTCGAACCGGCGCGGACGTCGATACGCCGCCCGGAAAAATGCTCGAGTTCGCGCCCAGCGGGCGGCGTGGAACCGTGGCAGTTCGATGCGTAGATGAATCTTTGAATGGGGTCGGTTTCCGAGAGGGCGACCCGCACGCGAGCCGCTCTGTCGATCAGCGCGTGCAGCATTGCTGTACGATAACACATCCATTCCCGCGCCTGGAGCGCGCGCCACGAGGGCGCCGCAGCCCAGCCCCCACGGCGCGCAGATGTGAGATTTCACGCCGGCGACGATGCTGGCTGGGCGATCGGGATCGCATTGCGCGATGACGGCCACAACTCGACGCTGCGCCTTTTCGGACCGTATCCCGCGCAAAGATCAGCGTCATCGACTATACTCGTCACCGATCCCGGGGCTCCGGCAAGGCGCGTCAATAGAAAATTCCACGTTCGGAGACCTCTCGTTGCCAGATAACTTCGTGCCCGCCGACCGCGCTGGCACGCGTTCGAGGAGGAGTCGGCTCATGAGATTGCCTAGGATAGCCATTGCCTTGCCAATGGTGGCATTGATCGGCGCAGGGTGCGGCGGAACCAACGACGGCAGCGAGGGCGGAACTGGCTCGCAGAGCAGCACCGGCAGCTCCGGCGCCGGCGCCGGCGCCGGCGCCGGCACCAGCACCAGCACCAGCACCGGCACCGGGAACGACGACTTCGGCAACGGAGACGACCTGGGCTCGAGCGGGAACTCGGGCTCGAGCAACGCCAGCAGCGGGGGCTCGACGGGCGCGGGGGAGGCGTGCGCCACCCAGTCGTCCCAGGCCGGGTTTCAACAGGTGTACCTCGTGTTCGCTTTCGACGTATCGGCCAGCATGACGGCGAGCGACGTGGAGTGGCGCAGGAAGGATCTCAAGTGGGATCCCGTCGTGGCCGCGACGAAGCAGTTCTTCGTGGATCCTGCGTCCACCGGGTTCCAGGCGTCGCTCGCGTTCTTCCCTAGCTCGGCTCAGACGACTCAGGCGTGCCAGGCCGCCGACTACTCGACCCCGGATGTCCCGATGACGCCGCTGCCCTCCCCGGCGTTCGGCGAGGCGATCGACGTCATCGAGCCGGAGATCAGCGAGAGGCTCTCGTGGCGCACCAGCACGCCGACGGCGTTCGCGGTCGAAGGCACCGTCGCTTTCATCGAGGCGCAGCGCCAGCAGAACCCCGGGAAATATGCGATCGTGCTCGTGACCGACGGCTATCCGGAGGGGTGCCGGCAAGGCAACACGCTCGCGGACGTCGTGAGTAACGTCGAGGCCGCGCTCTCCAGCAACATCTCGACCTTCGTGATCGGGGTCGACAGTCCGCAGGGGCAAGGCGCGCCGCCCAGCCTCACCAACCTGCACGAGATCGCGGCTGCGGGCGGCACGGGAGAGGCGTCGATGCTGAACACCGGCGACCCCGCGCAGACGACGGCCGCGTTCAAGGCCGCGATCGAGAAGATCCGCGGCGCCGCGGTCTCATGCACGATCCCGATCCCGCCGCCGCCCGACGGGAGGAGCTTCGACAAGCAAAAGGTCAATGTGACCTACACGAGCGCCACGACCAACATGCCGACGACCCTCTCGTATGATCAGGCCTGCTCGGTCGCAGGCACGTGGCGCTACGACGACCCTGCGAACCCGACGGCGATCGTCCTCTGCGACGATACGTGCGCCGTGGTCCAAGCCGACGTCGAGGTCTCCCTGGGCGTCGACTTCACCTGCGAGGACGTGATCCAAGTGCCCCAGTGATCGACGACGCTCGCTGACCGACACGGGTCTTCGCGAGGAGGCGCCGGCCAGCTGCTCGCCTCCCGATACGCACCCTGCGAGTGGGTTCACGATCCAAGATCGGGTCGTGAACCCGGCTCAGGCCAGAGAGACTGACGCAGACCTGGAGAGAGCGCGCCGGCCTCCGTACGAGATGCGGGCCCGCCCGAGCTCCTTCGGTCGAGGGAGCTCGTAGAGCTCAGCGCGCCGGCTCCGCGTCAACCACCACGGTCCAGGAAGTCCATCAGCCACTGCATCGCCGGCCGCATGGTGCCGTTCTCCTGCTGGAGGCCGGTGCCGGTCCTCCAGGTCTTGCCGACGATGTAACCCCACAGGGTGATCCCCGGGATCTTGGGGTGATTCCAGAACATGGTGAACTGCTCCTCCATGATCTGCTTCTGCCTGTTGTCGTTGGCTTCGCCGATGTCGTACTCGGTGATGTACACGGGCTTGCCCAGCTCGGCGAGCGAGTCGATGTACCCCTTGACCGTGTTGGTGTTGATCTTGAAGGCGTCGTGGGCCTGCGCGCCGAGGGCGTCGACCGGGGCGCCCGCGTCGATCACCTTCTTCGCGATGTCCTTGAAGTGCCTGTGCTCGTTCTCGTACTCGATGTTGTTGTAGTCGTTGAGGATCAGAATTGCGTTCGGGCAGAACTCGCGAGCCCACTTGAAGGAGTTGACGATCCAGTCCCAGCCGCTGGCGCCGTTGCCGCCGAGGCCGGCCGTGTATGAAGGCGTGGTGTGGGGCGGCGGCTCGTTGACGACGTCGATGTACTTCGTGTCCGGATAGCGCTTGCAGAACTCCTCCATCCAGCTCCGCACGGCCTTCTTCTGCTCGTCCGGCGAGAGGCTCCCGAGCCAGGAGGGTTGCTGGCTGCCCCACACGAAGACGTGGTGCTTGAAGATGATCTTGTTGTCCTGCGCGTACTTGTAAGTCCTGTCGAGCGAGCTCCAGTTCTTGTTCCCGCGGGAGCTCTCGACGGAGCCCCACTTGCCCTCGTTCTCGGGCGTGATCTGGTTCCAGTACTTCGCGAAGCCGTCGCGCACGGCGCCGCTCGTCGTGATGTTGCCGACGAACTTCCCCTCGGGCTCGGTTCCGCCGGTTCCGGTCGACGCGCTGGTCGAAGCGTCCCCGCCGCCGACCCCCGTGGTCGCGCCGCCGGAGGTGGTGCTGGTCGTCGCGGGATCGCCCGAGCTGCTGCTGGTGGCAGGGCCAACGCCGGTCGTCGTGCCGGCGCTGGAGCTGCTGTTCGTGCCGTTGCCGGAGCTCGTGCTGGCGCTCCCCGCCCCGCCCGAGCCACCCACGCCGTCGTCAACCCCGTCGCCCCCATCGCCACATCCAAGGAGGGTCGCCATGCCGAGCGCGATCCAGGCCGTGCTGCACAGCAATCGAGAAGAACGCTTCTTGTTCATGTTGGACTTCCGCAAATCGGACGGTTGTCGTTGGTGAAGCTGGGAGCGAGAACGCCGAGGGGCAGCGGCACGAACGGCGGCGCCCACGCTCAGCGATACGCACGCCGTGCAACTCGCGACGGATGATTCCCGCCACACCTGGAAGTGATCACGACACGCGCGCGAAGCGTCCTACATCGCAAGTTCCTGGCTGACAGGAAACATGCATCGACAGCGCATGTCGCAATCATGAAGCAACTTTGCAACTCAAGCGGCAGCCCAGCTCGGTGCCCCTGGCTTGCCCGCCAAAGGCCCGGTCGGTGAACACATCACGGCGTCGGTACGGTAGAGCGCGCACGGTCTCACCGGCGCCGGGGGACGGCCGTGCTCTTGCGCACGACGAGCTCGGTCTCGACCACGACCCGCGACCACGAGCGCTGGCCGCTCTCGATCTGCCCGAGCAGGACGTGGAGGCACCGGCGCCCGAGCTCGGAGAAGTCCTGGCGCACCGTGGTGAGCGGCGGCGTGAAGTAGGCCGCCTCCGGGATGTCGTCGAAGCCGACGACGCTGATGTCGCGCGGCGTCTCGCGCCCGCTCTCGTGGAGGAAGCGGAGGAGGCCGAGCGCCATCTGGTCGTTGGCCACGAACACGGCGGTGACGCCCGGCGTGCGCGTCAGCTGCGGGGCGAGCTCGTAGCCGGAGCGCGCGCTCCAGTCCCCCCGCAGGAGCGGCGGGATCTCTGCGCCGGCCGCCAGCAGCGCCGAGCGCCAGCCGTCGATGCGCTGGTCGGCCTCGAGCCAGTCGGTCGGGCCGGCGATGTGCCACACGGTCTTGTGGCCCAGATCGAGCATGTGGCGAGTCGCGGACACGGCGCCCCCGAGCTGGTCGACCGCGACCACCGGCACCGAATCGTCCGGACCGCCCTCGACCGCGACCACCGGCACATCGGAGGTGACGTGGCGGAGCGCGTCCACCGCCGACCGCTGCGGGGCGATCACGACGATGCCGTCGGCCCCCTGGTCGCGCAGCCGCTGCACGGCCTCCAGCACCGGCGCGCGGCTGAACGACTTCAAGCTGGCGATGCTCACGCCGTAACCCGCGTCGTGCGCCGCCTCCTCGAGCCCCAGGAGCGTCGACGCCGGACCGTAGAGCGTCGTGTCGAAGCTGACCACACCGAGCGTCCGCGACCGCCCGGTGACGAGCGCCTGCGCCACCGAGCTGGGCCGGTAGTCGAGCTGGCGGATCGCATCCAGCACCCGCTCCCTCGTGTCGCGGCGCACGTGGGGGCTGTCGTGCAGGACCCTCGAGACCGTCTGATACGAGACGCCAGCAAGCTTGGCCACGTCGACCATGACCGCGGCCCGCCGCCCGCCGCCCCTCTTGACGCGGCGCATCGGAAGAGATTTGTCAGCCATCGGCGCGGGAGGATAGTCGCGGGCCGGTCGATTGGAACGGAGTTCTTCAATGTGAGCGTTCACAAACTGGTCGGAATTCTTCATTTCACTCGGCTTTCGCGTCACTTGGCGGGTGCGCACCGAGGATCCTCGCCATCGGGATCGAGCGCGGCACCGACGCTGGTCGTTCGTCGTCGTAGATGCCATTCCCGGTGGGGCCGCGATCGATCCCGCAACTTTCACGCCGACTGTCATATCTGACCTATGCGAACGGCATGCCGACGTCTGCCGGCGGGCATGGCCAGCTCGACCAGGTCGGCAGCCCGGCCTCTCCTCCCCTGAGGGCGGCGCTCCGGAGGAGCGCTGCTGGCCCTCTGACTCAACCGGTTCAGAAATCGTTGGGCGCCGGTCGATTCCTGTTGACATGGCCCATGTGAACGCTCACAATTCGGGGGACATCCTTAAGCATTGCGTCGGCTGGGTCATCGTCGTACGCACCTGGGTGTTCGTCATCGATGGCAGCGCGATGAGAGACAGCGGGCCTGACCTGCTGTGCGGTGCGCTCGCCTCCCGCGCCACAGCCAGCTGGGGTCGGCCGCGCGGCAGCGGCGGTTCGTGAAGGTGTTACGCGGCGCAGCGCCGGCTCGTCTACCGCAGCCCCAGACGTCAGGAAGGCACCTTTTCACAGAGCAGGGCGGACTCACAGGAGGGATCGTGTGAAGCTATCTTCTTTATTGGCCGCCACCTTGGGGCGTGCGCCCCGCAAAGCGCCGAGGTGGCTCGATGGCCGAGGTCGCGCAGCAGAAGCCATGAAATCTTCCACTGACGATAGCGGTCCGAACACCGCATGTGATCGATGGAAGGTGGAAACGTTCACTCGCAGCGGGGTGTCCTCCCGGCTGCTGGGAGCGGCCCTGTGCTCTTCGCTCCTCGTTGCAGGATGCGTGGGCGATATCGGCATCAGCTCGAGCTCCTCGGGCGCCGGCTCCTCGGGCGCCGGCGCGAACCCGACGGGCGGCGGCACGAGCTCCTCCTCGGGCGGCGGAGGCGCCGCGTGCAACCCGCGGCTCGAACGGCGGGTCGTGCTGCTCGCCGACCTGCAGTTCATGAACGCCATCCGGGATCTCCTGGGGGACGAGGCCATCGAGGCGGAGCAGGCGCCGGACGCGCGAACGAAGCCGTTTGCCAAGAAGGGCCTCGTCGTGGGGACCTCCCTTGTGCATACGCGGCTCGCGAGGGCTGCCTACGCGGCCGAGAGCATCTCGGGGCGCTTCGAGCAGGTGACGGGGTGCGCCCCCGACGGAGACGACGCCTGCGCCAAGACGTTCTTGACGAAGTTCGCGCAGCGGGCGTTTCGCCGGCCCATGGACCAGGCGGAGCTCGACAACCTGTGGTCGGTCTATGCGCTCGGGAAAGAGACGAGCTACGAGCGGGGCGTCTCGCTCGCGGTCGAGGCGCTCATCGCGTCCCCCTCGTTCTCCTACCGCACCGAGCTCGGCGGCGCGGCGGACGGCGACGTGGTGAAGCTCGCCGCGCACGAGGTCGCGAGCGAGCTCTCGTTCTTCTTGACGGACAGCCTGCCCGACGCGGAGCTCGCCGCCGCCGCCGACTCCGGCGCCCTGAACGATCCGGAGGAGCTGACGCGCCAGGCCGAGCGACTGCTGGAGAAGCCCGAGACGCGCAGCACCCTGAACACCACGCTGATCGCGGCGTGGGGGCTCAGCAACCTGTTCGGCACGGTGAAGGATCCAGGGCTCTTCCCGGAGTACACCCCCGCGCTCCAGGCGAGCATGTTCCACGAGACCGAGCTGCTCCTGGAGGACCTGCTGTGGAGCCGCGGAGCCGACGTGTCGGCCCTGCTCACCACGAGGGAGACGTTCGTGAACCGCGTGCTCGCGGAGGTCTACGGCGTGGAGCACACGGGCGCGAGCCCGGAGGAGTTCACGAAGGTGGAGCTGCCGGCCGAGGAGCGCGCCGGGATCCTCACGCAGCCCGGCCTGCTCGCGGCGCTGTCCCGGACCGACAACACGAGCGTCGTGGCGCGAGGGCTCTTCGTGCGCGGCGCGCTGCTCTGCCTCGGGAAGATCCCGTCGCCCCCGGAGTCGCTCTCGGACGCGATCAAGGAGCTGCTCGAGGCCGACATGACCGAGCGCGAGCGCGCCGACGCGCGCGCTGCGAACGCCACCTGCGCGGCGTGCCACGCCCAGTTCGACGCGTTCGGCCTGCTGCTCGAGAACTACGATCCGGTCGGCAGGTACCGCGACACCCTCGACGGGGAGCCGATCGACGCGCGCGTCAACCTGGGCAACATCTCCGACGTCGGGGGGAGCTACACGAGCGCCGTCGAGTTCGCCGAGGCCGTCGCGCAGAACGATGGGTTCGCCGCCTGCATCACGCGGCACCTGCTGACCTACGGCACGGACGATGAGACGCTCGGGCCCCGCGACTGTCAGGTCGAGCGCGTGATCGAGGCGCTGCCAGAGGGCCAGCGGACGCTGACCAACGTCGTGAAAGCCATCGTGACGTCGCCCGCGCTGACCGAGCGCGCCAAGGAGGAATGACCGTGGGCTACAACCTTTCTTACGGATGGTCTCGCCGCCGCTTCCTGCAAGGCATCGGCGCCGCCGCGGGTCTCATGACGGTGCTCAAGGGCCTCGAGTCGGCCGCCGAGGGCGCGGCGCCCCCGAGGCGCCTGCTGATCGTGCAGCGCCCCGTGGGCACCGTGTACGAGAACTACTGGCCGCAAGGGAACGGGACCAACTTCACGCTCTCCCGCATCCTGACGCCGTTCGAGGCGATGAAGGCCCGGATGGTCGTGATGCGCGACCTGAAGCTGCCGCACGAGGGGTCCGTCGGCGGCGGCCACGAGCGCGGGACGGTGCTGATGTGCACGGGGGCGCGGACCAAGCAGCTGTACCCGGGCAACGGCGGCGACGATCCGATGGCCGAGGCGCCGAGCATCGACCAGCTGCTCGTGAAGCAGTCGGCCGAGTTCCAGGGCACGCCCATCGCGTCGCTCCAGGTGTCCTGCGACAACCGCGCCGACACGCCCGAGGTGTCGACCCGCCACATGTCCTATTCGGGCGCGCGGGCGCCGATGAAGCCCTACTACCAGCCGCAAGAGGTGTACCGGCGGGTGTTCGGCACGCTGATGCCGGGCGGCCCGACGAGCGATAACCTGGATGCCCTGGCGCGGGCGCGCCTGCAAAAGAAGAGCGTGCTGGACTTCGCGATGAAGGACCTGAAGCGCCTTCAGAGCCTCGCGCCGAGCTCCCAGCGAGAGGCGCTGGAGGGGCACGCCGCCGCCATCCGCGAGGTGGAGGCGGAGTTCGACGCGGACCCGAGGGATCCCGCGACCTGCGGTATGCCCCAGGAGCCCGAGGTCATCCAGGTGAGCGGGCACATCGATCCCTACGGCAGCTCGCACGTCGTCTCGGAGCGCGACGACGTGAAGCACGCGCGCATCGGCACGCTGCATTTCGCCGTGATCAAGGCCGCGTTCCGCTGCGACCTGACGCGCATGGTCACGTTCCAGTGGTCCCCTGGCACGAACCACGTGAGCTTCGGCGAGCTGTGGCCGCCCAACTCCTCCATCTTCAAGGTGCACCACACCACGAGCCACGATCCCGATACGCCCGACACCCTCGAGTTCCTCACGCGGGTGGAAGAGTTCTACGCCGGCTACGTCGCCGGCTTCCTGAAGGAGCTCGCGGAGACGAAGGACGTGGCCGGCGGGACGCTGCTCGACACCACGCTGGTCCCGTACATCACGGAGGTCGGCACGCGGCACCACAACTGGGACAAGATGGCGTGGGTGCTGTTCGGCGGCGAGGGCACCACGCTGCGCGGCGGGCAGGTGTGGACCAACGGCAACCGCGGCGGCCGCTCCACCAACGACCTGTGGATGGCGATCGCGCGCTCCTTCGGGGTCCCGGATCTCGTGATGGGGGACAACGACCAGCACACCACGGCGATCGAGGGGCTGTTCGGCTGAACGTGGGCCGGACGTAGGCGTCAACCAAGCTTCACGCCGCATCCTCCCACATCCGAACGTTTACGTTGGTGAACGATGGTGGGTGAAGGGGGCGGGTTTCGTGCCCTGAACGTGGCCGAACGAGCTTGGTTAACGCCTGGGACACCGATCACGTTGATCGAGCGAAAAATGCGCCGCCAAGGCGCCAAGGACGCCAAGAACAAACCACAATCTTGGCGTCCTTGACGCGCTTGGTGGTTCAAATTCCTGTTCTTTTCCGGGGTTTCAACCCGTTTGTCGCTCTGGGGAGCCTCGGGGATGGGATACGGTGGAGCTTGGCGTGGACGCCGCCTGCGAAAGGTGGTGAGGTGGACATGATGAAGTCGAGCTTCCACCTGCACCTCTTGAGCCTCATGACGCTCTGCGCCTGCGGCGAGGCGCCGGACAGCCCCGCGGCGACGACCGACGGCGGCGGCACGTCGGAGAGCAGCACCTCCGCGTCCGGCGGCGCTGCCAGCAGCGGAGCAACAGGCAGCGGAGCTCCGGGCTCCGGCGGTGCAGGCGGCGCGGGCGGCGCGGGCGGCGCGGCCGGGAGCGGCTCGACCGGCACGGGCGCCGGGGGGAGCTTCGTGCCCGGCGGCACAGGAGGAGGCGACTCCGCTTACGTGCTCGATTGCGGCGCGAACGGCGTGGCCATCGAGAGCGCGGGCCCGCCAGAGAACCGCATCAACTACGTCATCGTGGGCGACGGCTACGACGCCACGACCGTGAACACCACGTACCTCGAGCACATCGAGGAGGCGATGGCCAAGCGCTTCAGCAGCCCGATCGGCGAGCCGTACGGCAGGTACCGCAAGTTCGTCAACATCTGCGCCGTCAAGCTGGTCAGCCGCTCGAACGGCATCCCTGGAGCGCTCGGCTGCACGGGCGACGACGAGAGCCGCCTCGCGGAGTGCGACACCCGCGCGGCGGATCAGGCGCTCAAGGCGAACCTCCCCGAGGACTTCGAGGTCGACTGGCACGCCATCGTGTTGAACAACGATCGCTGGTGGAACACGGGCTCGGCCTGGATGCTCTGGTCCGGCGGGCATGGGGAAGCCGCCGGAGCGGCCCTGCACGAAGGCGGCCACGGCTTCCATCAGCTCGCCGACGAGTATTGCGCCAAGGCGACGGGCTCTGCCTGCGGCGCGAACACGTGCAGCGGCAGCGGCACGGAGTACGTCGAGGTGAACACCACGGGCAACTGCACGACGACGGCGGGCAAATGGGACAGGTGGCTGGAGTACGACGCCGCCGACGCCACGGGCGTCCAGGGCACGTTCATCGGCAGCCGCTACGTGGACAGCGGACAGTACCGCCCGTCCTCGAACTCGATGATGAACAGCCTGTTCGGAGACAACAAGAACACGAGCTTCAACCCGGTCTCGCGCGAGAAGATGATCATGGACATCTGGATGCGCATCAAGCCGATCGACTCGGCCGATCCGCCCGCAGGGGCCGTCACGGATCCGGCGACGCTCGCGGTCAAGGTGATCGATCCCGACGTCATCAGCGTGGATTGGACGCTCGACGGCGAGGTGATCGCGACGGACGGCGGCCCCGTCTACAACGTCGCCGCGGCGGGCCTCGCTTCGGGCACCCACACCATCGTCGCCGAGGCCTACGACAACGCCGGCGAAGAGCTGGTGCGCTACCGCAGCGGCGAGTGCCTCGACCCTCCTCCCTCGACCAATCCCCGCTACTACGATCCCTGCTGGGGTCGCGACAACTGGCCCCGCTCGCGAGAGACGGTGACGTGGACCGTGACGATTCCATGAGGTCGGCGCGCAGGCGCTGGTCCGTCGCCGCGCTGCTGCTCCTCGGCGCGGCGCTTTACCTCGTGCATCACTCTCGAGAGCCCGACGCGCGACCGCTGCCTTCCTCTCGGCAGGAGGCGTCGCGAGAGGAGGCGCCGCGCGAGGCAGCGTCGCGTCGTGAGTCGAACGAACGACCGGCATCGGCCGGCAGCACCGTGCTCGCCGCGGCGATCGACGACCTGCCCGTCATCGGGCCGAGCCCCGACGACCGCCACCACGGCCCCGCCCACCCCCACCCCATCACGCAGCGCCACGTCGAGATCCAGCATGAGAACGGCCTGATCGGGCTGCTCAACGACGCGATGAGCGCGCGGAACGGCGCGCGTATGCGGGAGCTCGTGCACGAATATCGTCGCACGCACCCCGGCGACCCGAACCATCTCCAGGACGGCTACGAGATCATCGCAAACTGCCTCGACGCGCCGGGCGAGGCGTCGAGAGCGGCGGCGGAGGGCTACTACGCCGAGCATCGCGCCTCGACCGTGAGGCGCTTCATGCGCAGGATCTGCCTCGAAGGCGGCTGAGCCGCATCCACACAGGCGTTCGCCAAGCTCGTTCGCTCACGCTCAGGGCACGAAGCCCGCTCCACCACCATCGGTCACCAACGTGAACGTTCACGTGGGCGTGGTCGTGGTCGTGAGCGTTCACGTGGTCGTGGTCGCGGTCGTCGCGTGAGCCTGCGGACCATCGCCCCCTCCCGGCCTGACCGCACGAGAGTAGAGTTGCAGCCTGGTTCATCCTCCGGGACGGAGAAGCGTCGCGATCCGGTAGATTGTGATTGACAGTCACATTGTGAACGTTCACATTGAACGCGGGGCACATCCTTAACTGGCTTAGCCCGGCCAACGGGTCGTCATGCGCAAGGGAACATTCGTCATAGGGATCGATTTCGGCACCGACTCCGTTCGGGCGGTCGTCGCGGACGCGCGGAACGGCGAGCTCGCGGGGGCCTCGGTCGCGTCCTACCAGCGCTGGGCGCAGGGCCTCTATTGCGACCCGCGCGCGCACCGGTTCCGACAGCATCCGCTCGACTACCTGCATGCCATGGAGGCGTCCATCCGCGCGGCGCTGGACCAGGCGGGCAGCGACGTCGCCGCGCACGTGCGCGGGATCGCGGTCGATACGACCGGATCCACGCCGGTCCTGGCCGACGCGAAGGGCAGGCCTCTCTCGCTCAGCCCACGCTTCGAGGAGGACCCGGACGCGATGTTCATCCTCTGGAAGGACCACACCGCGGTGGCCGAGGCGGCGCGGATCAACAGCGTCGCCCGGACCTGGGGCGGCGTGGACTACACGAAGTACGAGGGCGGGGTGTACTCGTCCGAGTGGTTCTGGGCCAAGGTGCTCCACGTCCTCGAGACCAATCCGGCGGTCGCGCGCGCGGCGGTCACCGTCCTGGAGCACTGCGACTGGATCCCCGCCGTCCTGACCGGCACCGACGACCTCCGGCAGATCAAGCGGAGCCGCTGCGCCGCCGGGCACAAAGCGATGTGGCACCCGGAGTTCGACGGTTATCCCTCGAACGAGTTCCTGGCGAGGCTCCATCCGCGCCTGCCCGCGCTCAAGGCCACCCTCGGCTCGCAGACCTGGACCGCCGACGTGCCCTTCGGGACGATCTCGCCCGGGTGGGCCGCGACGCTCGGCGTCCCCGACGACGCCGTCGTCGCCGTCGGCGCCTTCGACGCGCACATGGGCGCGGTCGGCGGCGACATCCAGCCGAACCGCCTGCTCAAGGTCATGGGCACGAGCACGTGCGATATGCTCGTCGTCCCGAAGAGCGGCGCGCCGGAGGTCCTCGTCGCCGGGATCTGCGGCCAGGTCGACGGCTCGATCCTCCCGGGCGCGATCGGCTACGAAGCGGGGCAGTCCGCCTTCGGTGACGTCTTTGCCTGGTTCAAGCAGCTCCTCAGCTGGCCGCTCCTCGCCATCCTCCCTGCCCTGCCCGGCGACGGCAACTCGCTCCGGACGACGGTCGCCGACGTGACGCTCGCCGAAGCGGCGATCGAGCGGATCATCCCCGAGCTGGAGCGGGCGGCCGCGGAGATCCCGCCGGCGCGGAGCTCCGTGCTGGCGCTCGACTGGCTGAACGGGCGCAGGACCCCGGACGCGGACCAGCGGCTCAGGGGCGCCATCGTCGGCCTCGATCTGGGAACGGACGCGCCGCGGATCTACCGCGCGCTCGTGGAGGGGATCGCCTTCGGATCGCGCGCCATCGTCGAGCGCTTCCGCTCCGAGGGGCTCCGCATCGACGGCATCATCGGTGTCGGCGGCGTCGCGCGCAAGAGCCCCCTCACCATGCAGGTCCTCTCGGACGTGCTCGACATGACGGTCGAGGTCCGCGCCGGCGAGCAGCCGGTCGCGCTGGGCGCGGCGATGTTCGCCGCGACCGCCGCCGGCCTTCACGCCACCGTCGAGGACGCGCAGCGCGCGATGTCGCCTGGGACCGAGGCCCGGTATCTGCCGGATCCCACGCGCGCCAGGCTCTATGACGCGCTGTACCGGGATTACGTCGCGCTGGGATCGTTTGTTGAGAGGGAGTTGACGCAATGAGCGGGATCGCCATGCAGGATCTTCGAGAAGGCTTCGAGGTGTGGTTCTTGACCGGCAGTCAGGACCTCTACGGTGAGGAGGCGCTGAAGCAGGTCGCCGAACACGCGCGGGAGATCGCCGCGTACCTCGACGCATCGGGCAAGCTCCCCGTCAGGGTCGTCTGGAAGCCGACGCTCAAGAGCTCCGAGGCGATCCTCGCCGTCTGTCGCGAGGCCAACGCGTCGCCGCGGTGCGCCGGCGTGATCACGTGGATGCACACGTTCTCGCCCGCGAAGATGTGGATCGCGGGGCTCAAGCGCCTGGAGAAGCCGATCGCGCACCTGCACACGCAGTACGGCCGCGAGCTGCCCTGGGACAGCATCGACATGGACTTCATGAACCTGAACCAGTCGGCCCATGGGGACCGCGAGTTCGGGTACATCGGCGCTCGCCTGCGCATCGACCGGAGGGTCGTCGTCGGCCACTGGACGGACAGCGACGTCCTCGCCAAGCTCGACGTCTGGGCGCGCGCCGCCTGCGCCATCCTCGACGGGCGGCGGCTCAAGATCGCGCGCTTCGGCGGCATGAACATGCGAGAGGTGGCCGTCACCGGCGGCGACCGCGTCGAGGCGCAGGTCAAGTTCGGCTGGTCGGTGAACGGCTATGGCGTGGGCGATCTCGTGGGCCGCATCGCCGACGTCGACGAGCGCGAGGTCGATCGCCTGGTGGGGGAGTACGACGAGGCGTACACCATCGCTCCCGCCCTGAGGAGGGGCGGAGATCGACACGGCGATCTGCGGTACGCGGCGAGGCAGGAGGCGGCGATGCGCTCCTTCCTGAAGGAGGGCGGCTTCGGCGGCTTCACCACGACCTTCGAGGATCTGCACGGGCTCAAGCAGCTCCCCGGCCTCGCGGTGCAGCGGCTCATGGACGACGGCTACGGCTTCGGGGCGGAGGGCGACTGGAAGTCCTGCGGCCTCGTCCGCGCCCTGAAGGTCATGGCGACGGGCCTGCGCGGGGGCGTCTCCTTCATGGAGGACTACACGTATCACCTGGTCCCGGGGCGAGAGCGCGTCCTCGGCGCCCACATGCTGGAGATCTGTCCCTCGATCGCCGCCGGGAGGCCGTCGCTGGAGATCCACCCGCTCTCGATCGGCGGCAAGGGGGACCCGTGCCGGCTCGTCTTCGACGCCGGGGTCGGGCCCGCTGTGAACGTTGCCATGATCGACATGGGCGGCCGCATGCGGATCGTCGCCAACGAGCTCGAGTCGGTGGCGCCCGACAAGGCGATGCCGAAGCTGCCTGTGGCGCGCGCGGTGTGGATCCCGAAGCCCGATTTCAGGCTCGCCTGCGAGGCGTGGATCCTGGCTGGTGGCGCCCATCACTGTGCCCACAGCCGCGCCGTGACCATGGCGCACGTGGAGGACTTCGCCTCCATCGCCGGCGTGGAGCTGGTCCGCATCGGCGAAGGGACCGACGTCCGCTCGCTCAAGAACGAGCTCCGCTGGAACGATCTCGCCTACCGGCTGGCGCACTGAGGACCATGACGTGAGCGCGACCTATCGAGAGCTGCGCGAGCGCGCCTTCACGGCGAACATGGAGATCCCGCGCCGAGGGCTCGCGATCTACACGTTCGGCAACGTCTCGGCGTTCGATCGCGACAGGGGCGTCCTGGCGATCAAGCCGAGCGGCGTCCCTTACGATCGGCTGTCGGCCGACGACATGGTCGTGGTCGATCTGGAGGGGAAGGTGGTAGAAGGACACCTCCGCCCCTCCTCGGACACCAAGACGCATATCGTTCTCTACTCGAGCTTCCGCGGGTTGGGCGGCGTGGTGCACACGCACTCGACCTACGCGACCGGCTGGGCGCAGACAGGGATGCCGATCCCGATCTACGGTACGACGCACGCGGATCACCTGGCCGAGGACGTACCCTGCACCGAGGTGATGCGGCCGGACGCCGTGGAGGGCGATTACGAGACGGAGACGGGCAAGCAGATCATCGAGTGCTTCAGGGATCGTAACCCGCTTCACACACCCATGGTGCTGGTGGCGGGACACGGCCCGTTCGCGTGGGGAGAGGACGCCGAGAAAGCGGTGTACAATGCGGCCGTGCTTGAGGAGATCGCGAGGATGGCCTTCATCACCCGCACGATCCACCCGGGCGCCGCGCGCCTGCCCGACGCGCTCGTGCGCAAGCACTTCGACCGGAAGCACGGGAAGCGGGCGTATTACGGGCAGAAGTGACGCCGGACGTCGGAGGACGACGGCGAGGATGAGCGAGGTGCCTCATGGAACGAGGCGATGGACGACGAGAGGAGAGGAGCTGCGCCATGAAGAGGAGAAACTTTGTCACCACAGGGATGGTGGCGCTGGCCGGGCTGGCGCTGATCCTGGTCGGGCCGGGCTGTCAAAAGGAAAATAAGCAGATCACGCTCGGGTTCTCCCAGATCGGCGCGGAGAGCGAGTGGCGGACCGCGAACACGAAGTCGATCGAGGAGTCCGCCAAGGCGGCCGGGATCGATCTCAAGCTCTCCGACGCGCAGCAGAAGCAGGAGAACCAGATCAAGGCCATCCGGTCGTTCATCGCCCAGAAGGTCGACGTCATCGCCTTCTCGCCCGTGGTCGAGACCGGCTGGGAGCCCGTCCTGCGCGAGGCCAAGGAGGCCAAGATCCCCGTCATCCTGACCGATCGCGCGGTGGACACGAAGGACGACACCCTCTGGGTCAGCTTCATGGGGTCGGACTTCGTCGAGGAGGGCCGCCGCGCCGCGAAGTGGCTGGTCGAGAAGACGAAGGACCAGAAGGACCCGATCAACATCGTCGAGCTGCAGGGCACCGTCGGCTCGGCCCCCGCGATCGATCGCAAGAAGGGGTTCGAGGAGATCATCAAGGACAAGCCCCAGTTCAAGATCCTCCGCTCCCAGACGGGCGACTTCACGCGCGCCAAGGGCAAGGAGGTCATGGAGGCCTTCCTCAAGGCGGAGGGCAAGAACATCAACGTCCTCTACGCCCACAACGACGACATGGCGATCGGCGCGATCCAGGCCATCGAGGAGGCGGGGCTCAAACCCGGCAAGGACATCCTCATCATCTCGATCGACGCGGTGAAGGGCGCGTTCGAGGCGATGATGGCCGGCAAGCTCAACGTGACGGTCGAGTGCAGCCCCCTCCTCGGGCCGCAGCTGATGAGCGCCGTGAAGGACCTGAAGGAGGGCAAGCAGCTGCCGAAGCGCATCGTCACCGAGGAGGGCGTCTTCCCGATGGAGACCGCCGCTCAGGAGTTCCCGAAGCGCAAGTACTGAGCGCGCGTAACGGTGGCGCCGGGGAGGACGTGAGCGATGCAGAGCGGAGCCGTGCCCGTGCTCGAGATGAAGCGGATCTCCAAGGGGTTTCCTGGTGTGCAGGCGCTCTCGTCCGTCGATTTTCGCCTGCTGCCCGGGGAGGTGCACACGCTCATGGGGCAGAACGGCGCGGGCAAATCGACGCTGGTCAAGGTCCTGACCGGCGTCCACCCCCCGGATGACGGGCAGATCCTGCTCGAGGGCCGGGAGATCAGGCCCTCGAGCCCGCAGGACGCGCAGGCGCTCGGCATCAGCGCCGTGTTCCAGGAGGTGAACCTCTGCCCCAACCTCTCCGTGGCCGAGAACATCTTCCTCGGGCGCGAGGACGCCGGCGTCTTCGCGATCCGGTGGGGGGAGATGCGCCGGAAGGCGAGCGCCCTGCTCTCGGACCTCAACATCCACGTCGACGTCACCGCGCCGCTCTCGACCTTCTCGATCGCCGTGCAGCAGCTCGTCGCGATCGCCCGCGCGCTCTGCGCCAAGGCGAAGATCCTCGTCCTCGACGAGCCGACCTCGAGCCTGGCCGAGGACGAGGTGAAGACGCTCTTCTCGGTCATCCATCGGCTCAAGGCGCAGGGGATGGCGATCCTGTTCATCTCGCACTTCCTCGACCAGGTGTTCGAGATCTCCGACCGGATCACGGTGCTGAGGAACGGTCAGCTGGTCAGCGAGACGCCGGCCGCCGAGCTGTCGCGCATAGAGCTCGTCACGCGGATGGTCGGGCGCGAGGTCGCGGAGGACGGCCCGGCCCGGGCCGAGCGCGCGCGGGCGACGATGCCGGCGGGCGGGCAGGCGCCCCTGTTGCGGGCGCGAGGGCTCGGCAAGAAGGGCTCGGTCAGCGATGTCGATCTCGACGTGCAGCGCGGCGAAGCGCTCGGCCTCGCCGGCCTCCTGGGCGCCGGAAAGACGGAGACGGTGCGGCTCTTGTTCGGGCTCGACGGGGCGGACCAGGGATCCATCGAGATCGACGGGGAGCCGGCGCGCATCGGCTCGCCGCTCGACGCG
Source organism: Sorangium sp. So ce281 (assembly GCF_051527395.1). NCBI lineage: Bacteria > Pseudomonadati > Myxococcota > Polyangiales > Polyangiaceae > Sorangium > Sorangium sp. So ce281. The sequence goes on along the minus strand of NZ_CP150322.1, from coordinate 4,427,793 downwards.
ATCGCGCGCGGCCTCGGCTTCTGCCCCGAGGACCGGAAGGTCGAGGGGATCCTCGGCGACCTCTCGCTGCGCGAGAACATCGTCGTCGCCCTCCAGGCCAAGCGCGGCATCTTCCGCAACCTGTCCCGGGACGAGCAGGACGACATCGCCCGCCGCTACATCCAGCGGCTCGGCATCGTGGCGGCCGACGCGGAGGTGCCCATCTCCAAGCTGAGCGGCGGCAACCAGCAGAAGGCGCTCCTGGCTCGCTGGCTGGCGACCGATCCGCGCATGCTCATCCTCGACGAGCCGACCCGCGGCATCGACGTGGCGGCCAAGGGCGAGATCATGGGCAAGGTCATGGAGCTCTGCGATCGGGGCATGGCGGTGGTGCTCGTCTCCTCGGAGATGGCCGAGGCGCTGCGCTACTCGGACCAGGTCGTCGTCCTGCGCGACCGGCGCAAGGTGGCGGAGCTCGCCACGAACAAGACCGACGAGCAGGCGGTCTACCAGATCATCGCGGGAGGTCAGCCGTGAGCGCGCCCGCCGCCTCCCTTCGCCGGCTCGCCAGCGGGAGCACGTTCTGGCCGCTGGCGATGCTCGGCTCCCTCCTGCTGTTCAACCTCCTCAGCAATCCGCAGTTCTTCGCGATCACGCTCAAGGACGGCCACCTCTACGGCAGCGTCATCGACATCCTGAACCGCGCATCGCCGCTCATGATCATCGCCATGGGGCTCACCCTGGTGATCGCCACCCGCGGCATCGACATCTCCGTCGGCGCGGTCGTGGCCATCTCCGGCGCGGTCGCGGCGGTGCTGATCGGCGGCGAGCTCTCGCCGAGCGGCGGGACCGGCATGGCGGACGCGACGCGTGTCCCGCTGCCGATCGTCGTCTGGAGCGCGCTGGGCGTGGCGCTGGCGCTCGGCATGTGGAACGGCACGCTGGTGTCGATCTTCGGCATGCAGCCGATCATCGCGACCCTGATCCTGCTCGTCACGGGGCGAGGCATCGCCCAGCTCATCACGGGCGGCCAGATCATCACCATCTACTACAGCCCGTATCACGTCATCGGGAACGGCTTCCTCCTGGGGATCCCTGTCTCGCTGTTCATCGTGGCGGGCGTGAGCGCCGTCGTCTGGCTCTTGACCCGCAAGACCGCGCTCGGCATGTTCATCGAGGCGATCGGCGTGAACCCGGTCGCCTCGCGGCTGGCGGGGATCCGCGCGCGCACGATCACCTTCGCCTGTTACGCCGTGTGCGGCCTGTGCGCCGGCATCGCCGGGCTCATCGTGAGCTCGAACGTCAAGAGCGCCGACGGGAACAACGCGGGCCTCCTCTTCGAGCTCGACGCCATCCTGGCCGTGGTCCTGGGCGGGACGTCGCTCTCCGGGGGCAAATTCACGCTGGCGGGGAGCGTCATCGGCGCCCTGATCATCCAGACGCTCACCACCACCATCTACTCGGCCGGCGTGCCCCCGGAGGTCAACCTGGTGGTGAAGGCGCTCGTCGTCTTCCTGATCACCATCCTGCAATCGCAGAAGGTCAGGGATCTCATCGCAAAGCAACGGACGAGGAGGGTGGTCACACCATGATCGACACCGCCGCCGTGACCGGACGGAGCGGCACCATCGCCGCGACCGGACGGAGCGGCACCACCGCCGCGACCGGGCGCTCCGTCCGGATCGACCCGAGGCACCTGCCGCTCGCGGTCACCAGCAGCCTGTTCGTGCTCATGTTCGCGGCCGGGTCGTACCTGTTCAACGGGTTCTTCTCGCTGCAGGTGTTCCTCAACTTCTTCATCGACAATGCGTTCCTCTTGATCACCGCCATCGGGATGACCTTCGTCATCCTCTCCGGCGGGATCGACCTCTCGGTCGGCTCGGTCATCGCGCTGACCACGATGGTCTCGGCGTCGCTCGTCGAGAAGCACGGCGTGAGCCCTGCCGTGGTCATCCCGCTCGTGCTGGCCATGGGGTCGGGCATCGGCCTCGTGATGGGGGTCGTCATCCAGTACTTCAAGGTGCAGCCCTTCATCGTCACGCTGGCGGGCATGTTCCTGGCGCGCGGGCTCTGTTACCTCATCAGCATCGACTCCATCACGATCCGCAACGGTTTCTACGTCGACGTCTCGTCGCACCGCATCCCGTTCCTGTTCGACACCTCGATCACCTGGAACGTAGTCATCGCGCTCGCGCTGTTCGCCGCGGCCATCTACGTCGCCCACTACACGAGCTTCGGCCGCACGGTCTATGCGATCGGCGGCAGCGAACAATCCGCCCTGCTCATGGGCCTGCCGGTGCCGCGGACCAAGGTGCTCATCTATACCTTGAGCGGGTTCTGCTCGGCGCTGGCGGGCATCGCCTTCACGTTCTACATGGTGTCCGGCTACGCGCTGCACGCCGGCGGAATGGAGATGGACGCCATCGCCGCCGTCGTCATCGGTGGGACCCTGCTGACCGGCGGCCATGGCACGGTCGTCGGCACCCTCTTCGGTGTGCTCATCTACGGTACAATCCAGACCCTCATCATGTTCGAGGGCACGCTCAGCTCCTGGTGGACCAAGATCGTCATCGGCCTGCTCCTCCTGGTCGCCTGCCTGCTCCAGCGGCTCTTCGAGCGGCGCGCCCGTACGGCGTGACAGGACGGGGATGAAGTGCGTTCCGCCAAGGTCCGTGTGGCTCCGATAGGCACTTTCGTGCCCGTTCATTGATCAATTCGGAAGCCCTCGGGAATTCAAGGATCCACAACAAGGAACTGAGAGGTCATCGTGCGCTCTTATGCAGCAGGGATTGTCACTTTCATTGGATTGATCGCGATGGGGTGCGGCTCGGACGAGCCCAATCCCAGTCCGGCGGGATCTAGCACCTCGTCCGGGCCAACCTCGACAAGCTCCGCGGGTCAGGGCGGATCCGGAGGTGGAACCGGCGGCGACGGCGGCGGCGGCGGCGACGGCGGCTCCGGGGGCACGGGTGGCTCTCCGAACGCCGGCGGCGGTGGGGCGGGCGGCGACGGCGACGCGGCCTTCGAGGTGACGACCTACCAGAACCCCGTTCTGCCCGGTGATCACCCGGACATGAACATCTACCGGGAAGGCGACGCCTTCTACCTGGTCGGGTCGAACTTCCACATGATGCCCGCCTTCGAGATCCTGCGCTCGACGGATCTCCTCCACTGGGAGCGCATGAACCGGGTGGTCCACTCCACCGCTCCCGCGCTGGAGGCGCAGCTCGGCCCGGGCCAGGGCACCTGGGGCGGCTTCATCGTCAAGGCCGGCGATGTGTACCGGGTCTATTACTCCATCGGGGCCACCCAGCATTTCTCCTCGGCGCCGAGCCTCGAGGGCCCGTGGTCAGAGCCCACCAAGGTCGACATCTTCCCCTACACGCCGCCCGGCAGCGAGGCCTCGTACGAACGAGGGACCGGCTCCGACAATTCGGTGTTCGTCGATCCCGACAGCGGCAAGACGTACATGATCATCAAGAACGGCCTGTGCAAATGGGACGCGGATCACCCCAACGACTTCGGCATCAACCTGGTCACGGAGATCGATCCCGACACCGGGATGCTGCTGCCCGAGTCGAGCATCGACATGAGCTTCATCAACTGGGACCAGGAGACCGGCGGCTGCGGCGACTTCACGAATCCTGACTGGAGCAAGTGGGCCGAGGGGCCGACGATGGCCAAGCGCGGCGAATGGTACTACTACTTCGTCTCGACGCACACGGCCTGCGGCGGCCAGCTGCACGCCTGGGCGTCGAAGAAGCTGGTCGGCAGCACCCCCGAGGACTGGACGTGGCTCGGCTACGTCCTTACCGGCGAGGAGCCGTACGCCGGCGTCCAGCACACCACGTCGCCGATCGCGCTGGAGGACGGCTCGTGGTGGGCCTTTGCCCACTCGTACGACTGCAGCAACGTGGGCACCGACGACACCAAGACCTCGAAGAACGGCGACTGGCAGGGGCTTGGCCGCGAGGGGCTGCTGCTGGAGGTGACCTGGGTCGACCAAGAGGTGAACGGGAAGACGATCCCGGTCCCGCGATTCCCGACCAAGAAGGGCGATCTGTCCGCGCCCAAGCTGCCGCAGAGCGGCGTGCCCTTCCTGCTGCCCGTGAACGACGATTTCTCGTCGGCCACGATCAACTCCGCGTGGACCACCTACGGCGCGTCGGAGGAAAAGTACTCCGTGGCGGATCGCCCGGGGTGGCTGCGGATCACGCCGGGTACCGGAGAGACCGCGTGGGTCGTTCAGAAGGACACGCTGCACTCGAGCAGCATGGTCGCGAGGGTCGAGTTCACGCCTGCGGCCGACGGGGACGCGGCCGGCATCCGCGTGGGCAACGGCTACTGGCAGGACGAGCAGGTGCTTTCCTGCCCGACGTGGATGAACGACAGCGAGCAGTTCAGGCTCCCCGCCATCATGGACGTCTCGGTGGCGCGGGTCATGGAGGGCGAGGAAGACATGATTCGCTTCTCCTTCCGGTCCCGCTCGGTGCAGGCCCCGGCCGAGGCGGGGGCTGCGTACACCGAGCTTGCCGAGCCGGTCGTCGTGGGCGCGTCGGTCCCCGCACCCTCCGGGAAAGCGGTCTGGCTGAAGCTGGTCCGCTCCGAGCACAAGGCTACGGGCTGGTTCAGCACGGATGGCGTCGAATGGACCCAGGTAGGCACCGAGGTCGACATCTCCACGCTCGACGGGTTCTATGCCATGGCTCACACCTGGATTGGCAACCAGGCCGGCATGTTCGCGACCAATAGCCGTGCCTACTTCGACCTGTTCACCTATCGTGACGGATTCACCCCGATCCCGGCCGCGGAGGCGGACCAGCAGTCCGGTGCCCAGGTCGTGCCGAGCACGTCGGCGGGGCCGGTGCTCGGTGATCTGGAGAACGGCGATTGGGCCATGTTCGGGAGCGTCGACCTCGGCAGCGGGGGTGTACAGTCGAAGGCGATCGCGCTGGAGGCCTCGAGCGCCGGGGACGGCGGCACCGTGGAGGTCTGGATCGATCCGCTGGCAGGCGGCTCGATGATCGGCACCTGCGCCCTCCCCGGTACCGACGGCTGGGAGAAGTGGACGACGACGACGTGCAACGTGGCGCCCACGTCGGGCACGCACGAGGTCTACTTGAAGGTGAAGGGCGGCCAGGGCGAGCTCGTGCGCCTCGCATCGCTGCGTTTCGTGCCCACCAACTGACCTGCCCGCCATGGGTGGCAAAGCCGCCGGCGGAGTCGCCGGCGGCCGCCCCCTTCCCGGCCGGCCTGACGGCCGCGAGCAGCGAGGAAGCTGCGGCTGGACCTGAACCTCCAAGAAGTGTGGCGCGGCCCCGTACGCCCGCCGGAGCCGGCGCGCTCGGGGCCGACGGGCCTGCCGCTCTCGCCGTGGCAGGCGTGATCAGATCGGCGCGCTCGGGGAATCTCTGAGGCCGACCAGCGAGCCATTCCTCGTGGCAGCGAGGGGCTGTGCGGTCGTGTCCACGCCTGCTCACGCGCATCTCGCGCGTCCGCTGGGGCTTGTCGTCCATTCGCATGAACAGCCGGGAAGGCCGTACATGACACACTTCGGAAACGATTTCAGAGCCAGCGAGTTGGCGCAGTCCCATGGGGGAGCCATCGGCGCGCAGCGCGTCGGTCATCCCTGTTCCGGCCGGCCCAGGCGAGCGCTCGGCGCGCTCTGGGCCACCTGGAGGCCCATGGTGCGGATGGGGATCCTCTGCGGGGTACTGCCCCTCTCGTTGACCGTGCTGGGGGCTGGTTGTTCGGGATCGGATGAAGCCTCGCCGAAGCCCGGCGATCCGGGCGCGACGGCGGGAGCAGGCGCCGGCGCGCCGACCGGAGGAGGCGCCGGCGGCGGCTCGGCGACCGGAGGAGGCGCCGGCGGCGGCTCGGCGACCGGAGGAGGCGCCGGCGGCTCGGCGACGGGAGATCCCGACCCGCCCCACCCGGAGGATCCTGAGAAGTACGTCGCGTTCGAGCCCACCCCCGACAGCTTCCCCATGGCCGCGGAGGGCAAGGCCGCGCCGCTTGTCGTGAGCTCGAGCGATTTCCCGGGCGTCATCCGGGTCGTGAACGATCTCAAGGCCGATATCGGCCGGGTCACCCGGATCGAACCGCAGGTCTCGCTCGACGAGATCCCGGCCACGGACGACGTGGTGATCATCGGGACCCTGGGCAGGAGCCCGCTCGTGGACCAGCTGGTGAGCGCCAACAAGCTCGACGTCACCGGGATCGAGGGCAAGTGGGAGACATCCCTCCTGCAGGTCGTGAGCGACCCGGCGCCGGGCGTTCGCCGCGCGTTCGTGATCGCCGGCAGCGACCAGCGCGGGACGATCTTCGGCGCGTACGACGTCTCGAGGAACATCGGCGTGTCGCCCTGGTACTACTGGGACGACGTCCCGGCGCACAGGCACCCCGCGCTGTACATCCTGCCGGGGCGCTACTCGCAGGGGGAGCCGAAGGTGAAGTACCGCGGCTTCTTCATCAACGACGAGAACCCCGCCCTGGGCACCTGGGCCCGCAACACGTTCGGCCCCGCGCCCAACGCGAGCCACCAGGACGGCTTCGATCACGAGCTCTACGCCAAGGTCTACGAGGTGATGCTCCGCCTCAAGGCGAACTACCTGTGGCCGGCCGTGTGGGGCAGGTCGCTCTTCGACGACGATCCCGAGAACCAGAAGCTGGCCGCCGAGTACGGGATCGTGATGGGGACCTCGCACGAGGCCCCGATGATGCGGGCGCAGGACGAGTGGAACCGCTATGGAAGCGGTCAGTTCAACTTCGACCAGAACACGGAGTTCCTGAAGAAGTACTGGACCGACGGCATCAAGCGGATGGGGAGCTACGAGAGCGTGGTGACCGTCGGGATGCGCGGCAACGGCGACCTCCCCATCGACAACGGCGGCAACATCGATCTGATGCAGCGGATCGTGAAGACGCAGCGGGAGATCCTGGGCCAGGTCACGGGCAAGGACGTCACCACCATCCCGCAGGTCTGGACGCTCTACAAGGAGGTCCAGGCCTTCTGGGACGACGGCATGCGGGCGCCGGACGACGTGATCATCAACTGGTGCGACGACAACTGGGGCAACATGCGCGAGCTGCCCGATCTGTCCGCGCCGCCGCGGTCCGGCGGGTACGGGCTCTATTACCATTTCGACTACGTGGGCGGCGGCCGGAACTACAAGTGGGTGGACACCAACCTCCTCCCCAACATCTGGGAGCAGCTCCACCTGTCGTACCGCTATGGCGTCGATCGGCTCTGGATGGTGAACGTGGGCGACCTGAAGAACGAGGAGCACCCGCTCGAGTTCTTCCTGGACTACGCGTGGAACCCCGAGCGGTGGCCGATCGAGCGGCTCCCCGTGTGGGAGAGGAAGTGGGCGGCGCAGCAGTTCGGGCCGGAGCACGCGGCCGAGATCGCCGAGGTCCTGACCATGTACTCGAGGCTCCAGTCGCGCCGGAAGCCCGAGCTGCTCAACCGGCTCATCACGGTCAGGGCCGGCGCCAACATCGCCCAGGACCCGAACAACGCCATCGTCTATTCCGACGGCAGCCCGTTCAGCCTCACCAATTACAGCGAGGCGGAGCGGGTCGTCGCGGAGTGGCAGGCGCTCGCGGCCGAGGCGGAGCGCCTCAACCAGGAGCTGCCGGAGGAGTACCGGGACGCCTACTACCAGCTCGTGCTCTATCAGGTGAAGGCCAGCGCCAACCTGTACGAGCTCCGCCTGGCCGGGTTCAAGAACATCCTCTACGCCGCTCAGGGGCGCGCCGCGACCGGCGACATGGCCGCGGCCGCCGAGGCTCGGCTCGCCGACGACAAGGCGATGTCGCGCTACTACAACGAGACGCTGGCCGGCGGGAAGTGGAAGGGCTTCCAGACGCAGCCGAAGATCGGCTACGGCGGGAACTATCCGGACTCGGGCTGGCAGCAGCCGGAGAGGAACAACACCGTCCTGGAGGACTTCATCTGGCCGTCGCTCAAGCAGATCAACGTGCCGAACAGCGCGAGCATGGGCGTGGCCATCGACGGGTCCGACAAGTACTGGCCCGCAGAGCGGACGGCCGCGGTGCTGCCCGAGTTCAGCCCGTTCCAGACCCACCCGGCGCAGTACATCGAGGTCTTCAACCGCGGGCAGCAGGCCTTCGACTACCAGATCGCGGCGTCCGTGCCGTGGGTGAAGATCACGCCGAACAACGGCAAGATCGAGAAGGAGGTGCGCGCCCTCGTGAGCGTCGACTGGAGCGCTGCGCCCGAGGGGACGACGGAGGTGCCCATCACCGTGACGGGCCCGAGCGGCGGCAGCGTGGTCGTGCAAGCCATTGTCAAGAATCCGGCCGTGAACCTCGCAGAGCTCGAAGGGTTCGTGGAGAGCAACGGTTATGTCTCCATCGAGGCGGAGCACTTCACCCGGGCCGTGAGCGCGGATCCGATCTCCTGGCAGCTCATCCCGCACATCGGCCGGACGGAATCGGGCATGACGCCGTTCCCGGTCACCTCGGCGAGACAGACGCCCGGCGGAGAGAGCCCGCGCCTCGAGTACAAGATGAACCTCTTCACGAGCGGGAAGGTGACGGTCTGGGCCTACCTGTCGCCGAGGAACAACGTGCGGCACTCCGACGGCCTGAAGTACGCCGTGTCGATCGACGATGGGCAGCCGCAGATCGTCAATACCACCACCGCGCTCAACGGCATTCCCATGAACAAGTCCTGGGAGAGGAACACGTCCGACAACGTGAACCTCACGTCGACCACGCACACCATCGCTCAGCCGGGCGAGCACGTGCTGAAGTTCTGGATGGTCGACCCGAGCGTGGTGGTGCAGAAGCTCGTGGTGGACACGGGCGGGCTCAAGCCGAGCTACCTGGGGCCGCCGGAGAGCTACCGCGCGACGAAGTAGCGAGTCGCGCGCAGCAAGCAGTGCAAGCGCCGGGGAGACGCGGCGTACCAACCTGGATCGGGTCGCCGGCATTCTTGCCACACCGAGACACTTCGCGACGTCCGTCCACGGCGCGTCGGTCCTGCCCGTGCCGCGAGCGCCGAGCCGCAGGCTTGGCATACGGCTTGCGATCCTTGCGATCGCCAGCAGAGGCCGACACGATGGAGGCCGCTCAACCCACCATGACCAATCGCTTCGACAGCCTGATCGCGCGCCTGCGCAGCGCATGGAAGCGGACCAAGCAGCCCACCGCCCCGCGCGCTTACCGCTGCCAGTGCGAAAGGCCGGTGTTCTTCCGCAACAGCGAATGCCTGGGCTGCAAGACGGCGCTCGGCTACGAGCCCGAGCGCGCCCAGGTCCTGCCGCTCGAGGCCGGTCCGACCGAGGGCGCCTGGCAGATCTGGCACGACACGGCGGACCCGCCGCGGCTCTACAGGCGCTGCGCCAACTTCGACCTGGCGTCGGGCTGCAACTGGCTGATCCCGGCGGCGGAGGCGCCCCCGCTCTGCGCCGCGTGCCGGCTCAACCGCACCATTCCAGACCTCTCCGTCGCCGAGCACCAGGCGCTGTGGGGCCTGCTCGAGACGGCCAAACGACGGCTCGTGTCGCAGCTCCTGGCGCTGAACCTGCCGGTGAAGTCCAAGATCGGCGAGGATCCGGAGCGCGGCATCTGCTTCGACTTCCTCGCCTCGCCGCCCGACGGGCCCAGGGTGATGACCGGCCACGCCGACGGCGTGATCACGCTGAACATCGAGGAGGCGGACGACGCCACGCGCGAGCGCACCCGCGCCGCGATGCGCGAGCCCTACCGCACGCTGCTCGGGCATTTCCGGCACGAGGTCGGCCATTACTACTGGGACCGCCTGGTGCGCGACAGCGGGTGGCTGGCGCCGTTCCGGGAGCTGTTCGGCGACGAGCAGCAGGACTACGCCGCCGCGCTGAAGGCCAACTACGAGCAGGGGCCGCCGCCCGACTGGCCCGAGCGCTTCGTCAGCGCCTACGCCAGCATGCACCCGTGGGAAGACTGGGCCGAGACCTGGGCCCATTATCTCCACATGGTCGACACCGTCGATACGGCGCTCAGCTTCGGCATCGACGCCGACGAGGTGGAGCTCGACGTCGAGCCATGGGGCGCGGACGCGCTGTGGCGGCCGGACGACCGAGGGGCCGAGACCTTCCTGGGCTTCTTGAACGCCTGGGTGGAGCTGACGGCCGTGCTCAACGAGATGTCGCGCAGCATGGGCCAGCATGACTTTTACCCGTTCGTGCTGCCGCGCCCCGCCGTGGCGAAGCTGCAGTTCATCCACCTCGTGGTGAACGGGGCCTCGCCGGCGATGCGCTAGCCGGCGGAGCACTCACGGCGGGGCGCTCGCCCGCGCCTACCGCCCGTACAGGCGCTGGAGCCGCTTCACGAACTCCGGCTTGAACACGCCGTCCACGCGGATCGAGTACCGGAAGAACGGGTCCGGCTCGACCCCGTGGTAATCCATGTCGTTGAACCAGTAGATGGGCGCGCGGACGACCGTGCGCTCCTCCCCTGCCCTGTCGCAGACATAGAAGCGCTTGTCGCCGCGCGGGTCGAACGAGATGGACTGCGCCGCGCCGATCGCGCTCCCCGGCTCGGTGTCCCGGTGCGCGGGCGCGTGATCGTTCGCCTCGAGGCCGAAGATCACGCACCGCCCGATCTCGACGAACGGCAGGCCCCGGATGAACTCGACCGTCCGGGGGAACATCGCCTTGGCCTCCGCCGAGAAGTCCTTGCCTGCGCCCGAGTGCTTGTCTTCCCAGCGATCGTTCTCGAGCAGATGATAGCAGACCTTCCAGGGGAAATAGACGCCATAGCGGTATTTCAGGTACAGCATCTGCGCCCGCGTGAGCGGGTGATCCGTCTCGTCCCCGAACGTGTACTCGCGCCGCCGGTCGGGATCGAAGGCGGACGGGTCGTCGCCGAGCGCGATGAAGTCGCAGAACTCGTCGCGCGAGAAGCCCCCGATGACCTGCCCGTAATCCGCGTACGGGTCGTCGTGCACCCAGGGCGCGACCACGCCCATCCATTTCAGGCTGCCGCCGGTGTACGAGGGCTCGGCCCGGCAGAGGCCGCGCACGATCTCGCGATCGAGCTCGGGGAAGCACGCCGCGTCGATCAGCGGCGACAGGTCGATGTACGGGCGGCCCCACAGGCCGCAGAGCTTGCTCATGCCGTCCTCGCTCCGAGCGGTACCCGCGCGCGACCATGCCGTCAAACGTGTGGGCGCCGTCCTCCACCAGGGCGCAGGTCGACGGGGCGTAGCCCGGCGCGAACGCCGCCGGGTGGAAGTACCTGCCGCCGATCACGAGCGTCCGGTCGGGCGCACGCGTGACCCAGCCGGCGGGCGGGCCGCGCTCGCGAACAGGTTGCCGAACCACCGCCGCGGTCCGCCGCCGAGCGGCATGGACGCGCAGCGCGGGCGCGAAGCGCTCGGGACCGAACGCCTCGGGGGCCTCCCAGAAGGATGGGCCGTGGCGCAGGCACCGAATTCGACTCCCGCCCGAATTGTTCAATCCACCGACATGCGCGTGACGTCTCGCATCGAGGCATAGGCGAGTATGCCTATACATCGAGTCAGCCGGCTTGGGTACGACGTCGTGGCAGTCACCTGCATCGGGCGAACGCGGCTTCTTCGATGCATGGTTGAATTGTCAATACAAGGAAATAAGTGGCTTTCGCCGCTTGAAACCTCGGCGCCAAGCGGACACTGGAGAAATAAAATGAGGTCGATACGTTCCTACGTTGCTACGAAACTGAGCGTTCTCGGTCTCCTGAGCATCGGCATCTGGGCCTGTGGTGAGGCCGATGACGGTGGTACGTCCTCGACCGGCGGAGGCGCCCCTGACGGGACCACCACCAGCAGCGCGGAGGCCACGGGCACGGGCGGTACGGCCACGAGCGGCGCCGGAGGCGCGGCAGCCGGCAGCACCTCGAGCAGCAGCAGCACCAGCAGCAGCAGCAGCACCGCAAGCACCGCGGAGGCCAGCAGCTCGGCCAGCGGCGGAGAGACGGTCGGCACGGGCGGGGACCCGGCCGAGTGCGTCAAGGGCCAGACCAAGGGGAATCAAGTCGCGGTCATCGGCGAATCGTTCATCGCCGCGACGCACGGCATCACGCAGCAGATCGAGAAGCAGGCCAAGGCCAACGGCTCCCTCCCCCAGAACGACCGCTACATCGACAACTCGGTCAGCGGCACGACGCTGGCCAACGATCAGATCCCCAGCCAGTACCGCAAGGCCGCGGAGAACGGCATGATCAAGTACGTGCTGATGGATGGCGGCGGGAACGACTGCTTGCTGAGAGGGGACGGCGACGGGGCCCTCGCGGCGGCGAAGTCGCTGTTCGAGACCATGGAGAAGGACAACGTCGAAAAGGTGGTCTATTTCTTCTATCCAGACCCCATCGGAAACAACTTCTCGTCGCTCAAGAGCTGCCTCGACACGCTCCGGCCGAAGATGAAGGAGCTGTGCGACGGGCTCACGTCGCCGAAGTGCTACTGGCTGGACCTTCGTCCGACCTGGAACGGACACAACGACTATACGCAAGACGGAATCCACCCCACCTCTGCCGGTAGCATCGCCACCGGAGATGCAGTCTGGGAAGTGATGAAGGAGAACTGCGTCGCGCAGTAACGAGAGATCGGTCCACGGGCGACCCCACCGGCCGCAGCGCTCGCTCATGCCGTCCCCGCGCGGAGCGCCGAGAGGTACCTGCGCGCGACCAGGCCGTCGAAGGCGTGGACGCCGTCTTCCACCATGGCGTAGGTCGACGGCGTGTAGCCGGGCGCGCGGATCCCGCGCTGCTGCCGCTCGCAGATGGCGCGGTCTTCCCGGTTCACCGCGTCCCAGAAGGTGAACACGTCGCCCGGATCGAAGCCTTTCGTGAACGCCGCTGGGTGGAAGTACGTGTCGGCGATCACGAGCGTCCGGTCGGGCGCGCGCGGGGCGAGCCGGTACGTGAGCAGGTAGTCGGGCTGGAGGCTCGTGAGCAGGCCCGGGAAGAGCATGGCGTCGCGCACGCGCCGCCGCTCCGCCTCGGGCACGATGAGCGGCCGCGCGCCGGGCGCCGCGCTCGTCGAGACGGTGTCGGCGCCCGGCGCGAGGTCCATGACGCCGCCGAGCCACGGGCCCCCCCGGCCCCAGGACACGGCGTCGTCGCACGGGGTCAGCCGCTCCAGCGCGGGGTGCACGCGCGGGAAATGGTGAGACTCCTGGAAGTTCTCCGCGCAGAGCTTCCAGTTCGCGGCGACCTCGTACTCCACCCGCCTGCCCCGCCGGAGCGAGCGCAGCCCGGGGCGCGCGAGCCAGGGCGGCGCCTCGCCGATCGCGCTCTCGAGCGGCGGCGCGCCGGGATCGAGCGTCACGAAGAGGAAGCCGAAGAGGGCGCCGGCGCGCGCCGGGAGGAGCCCGTGCGCGCCGCGGTCGAAGCCGGGCGGCGCGTGGGGCGCGGCGCGCAGCGCGCCGGAGAGCTCGTAGGTCCAGCCGTGGTACGGGCACTCGAGGTGCGCGAGGCGGCCGCACGGGCCGTCGAGCAGCGTCGCCGCCCGGTGGCGGCAGACGTTGTGGAACGCGCGGATCTCCAGATCGGCGCCGCGGAGGACGACGACGCCCGCCGGCGTGAGGGGGGCGAGCAGCCACTCTCCTGGGCGGGCGATCTCGTCCTCGCGGCCGACGCAGAGCCAGGAGCGCCCGAAGATCTCGGCCTGCTCGAAGGCAAAGACGTCCTCGTCCCAGTACGCGCGCGCGGGCAGCGGCCGGGCGCTGGGGAGCGGCGCAAGCACCGCGTCGAGATCGGCGGGGGTGAGAGGGAGCTCCGGCAAGGCGGGCGATGCTACCAGAACGAGGGCGCGGATCGCGCCGCCCGGGAGCGGCTCAGGGGGGCGGGCTGCGGATCAGCACCCGAGGATGCTGGCGTTGCCGCACGAGTAAAAACACTCGTCGCAGTTCACGCATGTGTCGTAGTTGAGATAGAGCCGCGCTCCGTCCGGATGTCTGTCCATGCACGCGGTGAAGCAGGCGTCGTCCCCGTCCTTGCAGGTCACGGCGCATCGAGCGAACAGGATGCAGTCGTCGTCGAGGATGCACGCATCGAGCTCATCGGCGCAGCTCCCCTGGGCCGCGCATCCGACGCACCCGCTCGTGTCGCTGCCGCACTCGTCGAGGTCGTCGCAGGTCAGGGTGGCGTTGCAATCGGCGAGGTCCGTGCCCTCCTCGCAGAGGCCGGTGCCTTCGGGCTCGTCGCAGACGCCGTTGTTCTTGGAAGCGCACGGCGCGCCTGCCGCGCAGTCCGCGACGTCCGTGCCCTCGTCGCAGAGGCCGGTGCCCTCGGGCTCGTCGCAGACGCCGTCCCGCACGCGGTCGCACGGCGCGAGCTTGCAATCGTCGACGTCCGTGCCCGCCGGACACCGGCCCGTGCCCTCGGGCTCGTCGCAGGTGCCGTCGCCGGTCGAGGGACAGGAAGAGAGGCAGTCGGCGGCGTCGGTCCCGGCCGGGCATTTGCCGGTGCCCTGGGGCTCGTCGCAGATGCCATCACCCGCGCTGGGACATTGGCCCGTGGGTTCGAGACAGCCCAGGAGGGCCGCCGCAAGGACGTCGCAGACCTCCGCCAGGTGATGACCGTCCACGCACCGGCCCTCCAGCCGGACACAGTCGATGTACGCCGCGTGCTCGTCCTGGCAGCGCTCCTCGGCTCGCTTGGCGCTGGCCTCCTCCTCGGCCTCGCACAGGCCCTCTTTGTCGCCAGAGCAGTCCTCGCAGGCGCAGCGGGCCTCGCAGACCGTCCCGTAGACCGGCTGCTCGGTCTTGCCATCATCGCTCCCCGAGCTGGCGCAGGCCGCGAATAGACCGGCGATCGCTGCTGTGATCATCACGTGTCGGACACGCATGGGGTCTCCTCATCCTCTGGCTGAAATGAGAGGTCGTCCGCGGACGCGCAGGGCCCCGACGCGACGCGGCAAGGGCAAGACGACATGGCTGGCGCTGGAAGCACCAGGGCACCCTTCACCTGCGCACACGGCGCCCGACCGCCTTTCGTTTCGTCTGTGACTGGAAAATTCAACTCAAAGAAAACGGCTACCTATACCAGCTCCGACGGCTGCCGGTCAATCGTCGCGAGGCGGCGCTTGAGTCGACAGCGGGCGGGGGCAGCGGCCGCCGCTGCGCTCGTGGCGACAGGGGCGGAATGGCCAGAACTTCACGGAACTCGGGAGGTGCGCTCGATGCGCTCGGGCTTGCCAGCGAGCTGAGGAGCGGACGCCCGAAACCTCACGGACATCGTGAGGTGCGCTCCGGCTCGGGAAGGTGCTGAGGAGAAGAGAGACGCGCAGGTCGGCAAGGACGGCTCGCCGGACGGGTGGAACGGGTGAAAACGAGTGGAGAAGAGAGCGTCGCGACCTCCAAAACGCGCTCCACGAACGTTGAGCGGACGCGACAATCGCGCGCGCTCGGCCGTCGAAAAGCTGCTTCGCTCGTCGCTGGCCCCGGGGCGCGGATGAGCGTGGACGAGGTAGGATGCGGACTGCGCGGGCGCCCTCCGCCCGAAAGCGCCGTGAAGGAGTAAAGAGGCGTTGGCATCCGCGCCGTTTCGACAGAAGATGCGTGCGCGCGTATCGCGCTGCGGCTCCTTGCCTCCGACGGCCGGCGCCGCGTCACTGGACCCCTACCGGCTGGAGAGCAGCGGATGAAGATGCGATCTTTGGTGTGTCTCTTCGTTCTTGGACTGATGACGACGACGGCGTGCGGCGACGACGACTCGACGATCATCGGGACTGGGGGCGGCGGGGGTGCGGGCGGCGGCACCGGCGGTGAAGGCGCCACCTCGGCCAGCAGCACGACAGGAAACGGCGGCAGCGATGCCGGCACCGGCGGCACCGGCGGCGGCACCGGCGGCGGTGACACGGGCGGCGGCGGCGCCGGCGGCGCCGGCGGCACCGGCGGCACCGGCGGCGGCGACGCGGGCGGCGGCGGCGCGGGCGGCACCGGCGGCACCGGCGGCGGCGACACGGGCGGCGGCGGCGCGGGCGGCGGCACCACCTCGAGCTCGGCCTCATCGAGCAGCGCGTCCTCGACCTCGGCCGCTGCCACCACCGGCGCTGGCGGCGACGGCGGCGGTAGCGTCACCTCGACCTCGGCCGCTGCCACCACCGGCGCCGGCGGCGACGGCGGCGGCAGCGTCTCCTCGACCTCGGCCGCTGCCACCACCGGCGCTGGCGGCGACGGCGGCGGCAGCGTCTCCTCGACCTCGGCCGTTGCCACCACGGGCGCCGGCGGCGACGGCGGCGGCAGCGTCACCTCCACGACCTCGGTCACCACGGGCGCCGGCGGCGACGGCGGCGGCAGCGTCACCTCCACGACCTCGGTCACCACGACCGCGGCCACCACGGGCGCTGGCGGCGACGGCGGCGGCAGCGTCACCTCCACGACGTCGATCACCACCACCAGCGCCGGCGGCGGCGAGCTCGGTGGCCCAGGCGCTGCCTGCGCCAGCGATGCGATGTGCGCGAGCGGCTTCTGCCTCGTGGAGAGCGAGTCTGGCTTGCCTTCCGGCTACTGTACCGCCGGCTGTGGGTCGGACGACGACTGTGGCGACGGCATCTGCATCCCGGTGGACGACACACTCTCCATCTGCATGGCCGCGTGTGCGACGTCGGCCGACTGCCGCGACGGCTATAGGTGCGACGACGGCTTCTGCTGGCTTGGCTGCACCAGCGACGATCAGTGCACGGAGGTGGGCTCGTGCCACGAGGCGTCCGGCGGCTGCTTCCTTCCGGACGGCAGCCCTTGCGAGACGGACGCCGAGTGCGGTGGCTTCCTCTGCATCACCGAGGCCGTGGACGGCTATCCGGGCGGCTTCTGCACGGGTCTCTGCGAGGATGACAGCGACTGCGATGGCGGCATCTGCAGCGCCTCAGGCTACTGCCTCATCGAGTGCGCCACGTCCGCGGACTGCCGCGACGGCTATGGGTGCACGGCGGGGCTCTGCGCTCCGGCCTGCACCAGCGACGCTCAGTGCACGGGCGACGGTGCAACCTGCCTTGTGGACCTGGGTCACTGCGTCCCGCCGCCCGGCGAAGGCGCCGACGGTGTCTCTTGCACGGCGGACGGCGACTGCGCCGGCCTCTTCTGCGTCCCCGAGGAGTGGGGCTGGCCCGGCGGCTACTGCTCGGGCTACTGTGACGCATCGAATCCCTGCGCCGGCGGCGGGGTCTGCGCATCGGACGACACCTGCAACAGCGCGTGCGCGACGACGGACGACTGCCGCAGCGGCTATACGTGCACGCCGGAGGGCTGCGTCCCGGCGCCGGCCGAGGGCGCCGACGGCGACCCTTGCACCGCCGACAGCCAGTGCATCGGCGGTCTCTGCTACACCCCCTGGCCCGGCGGCTCCTGCACGGGCTTCTGCGATACGGACGGCGACTGCGCCGAGGGCGGCGTCTGCGCATCGGACAGCACCTGCAACCACGCGTGCGCGACGAATGGCGACTGCCGCGACGGCTATGTGTGCGCGGCGGAGGAGGGCTGCGTCCCGGAATGATGACCCGATGACGGGCAGGCTCGCAGGCGGGTCCGTACGACCTGACGACGGACCCCTGCGGCGCCCCTGAAGCGATGAACCTCCGCGTCGCCATGAGGCGACGACGAGGCCTCTTCCACGAAGCGCGGCGCGGCTGCTCCACCACTCCCGGCGCGGCCGCCGCGCGCGCCCCCTCCCCGCTCCACCAGCTCTCCACGAGGGCCGCTCGGCGCTCAGCCCTGCCCGCGCGGGCGGCGGCGGCGCAGGCCCGCGAGCGCGACCAGCGCGAGCGCTGCCGCTGCCCCGGGGCCCTGGCCGGCGGCGGTCCGGCAGCCGCAGCCGTCGGCGCTGTCGGGCGCGACCCCGCCCGAGCTGGCCGCGGCCTCGGCGCTGCCCGTCGCCGCCGCGCTCCCGCTCGATCCGGCCGTGGCGCCCCTTCCCCCCTCGCCTGCGCTCCCGCCGTCGCCCGCCGCTGCCGTGCTCCCGCTCGATCCGGCCGCGGCGCCACCCCCGGTGGCGCCGCCTCCGGCGCCGGTGGCGTTCCCTTCCTCTGCAGCCGCGCCCCCGGCGCTGCTCGCCGACGACGCGGTCGACGAGCCCTCCTCGCGGACGAGCGCGAGGTACGCCTCGGCGAAGCGCTCGCCGAGGAGCTGGTACGCGGCGGAGTCGAAGTGATACGCGTCGTCGGGCGCTCGCGCGGTGAAGTCGTCCGTGTCGACCCACGCGACCCGCGGGTCCTCCTCGGCCACGGTCACCTGCGCCGCGCGCACGGCGTCGATGTTCGCCTCCTTTCCGGCGGCGATGGGCCCGCCGTTCGCGGGGTAGAGGTTGTCGCTGACCCTGCCGAGCACGACCGGGAGCCCGGGGACGCCGAGGTCCGCGCGGATCGTCGCGATGAAGCCGCGCAGCGTGTCGCCGTAGGAGAACGCGGCCGACCACCCCGCCTCGTTCTCGCCCTGCATCCAGATGAGCGCGGCGATCTCGTACGCGTACCCCTCCGACTCGAGCCGCGCCAGGGCGCCGTCGAGCCGCGTCGCCTCCTCGGGATAGCGGAGGGCGCGGTCGCCCTCGTACGTCGCGGAGTCCAGATTGCCGAGGAGCGCGTGGTAGAGCTGCGACTTGTAGAGCACCTCGGGATCCGGCGCGAGCCCGCGCCCCCAGTGTTCGACGAGGTTGGTGCCCCCCTGCGCCATCTTCACGATCGCGATCCGGTGCTCCGGGTACGCCGCGGCGATCGCGCGGCCGAACGTGATCTCGGGCCCGTAGCGGCGGGCTTCGCCCTTCGGCTCGAGCGGCCCCCAGTCGGCGCTCGTCGCCGCGGCGTACGGCCCTCCGTCACGCGCGTCGGGGTTGTAGTGGTCGTACCAGACGTCCGGCTGGCTCTGGAGCTCGACCGGGAGCTGGCGGCCCACGCCGTAGCCAACCATGTTCGACTGGCCGGCGAGGACGAACACCTTCACCGGCTGCGCGAGCGCGGGAGCGGAGAGGGACAGCACGAAAGCCGCCAGCGCGATGCAAGACCGCTTCATGGCGCTGTGTATCCCCCGCGCGCGGTGGAACGTCAACGCGGCGGGATCGCGGTCGACCGGAGGGAGCGCGCGGCGCCTCGACGCCGCGCCGATCGAGGAGAGCGCGCGGAGTGACCACGACGCACGAGGGTGGGAGCCTCGTTTGCCAGGCACTCGCCTTGCGTCCTCAGGGCACGTATGGGGCGTTTGTGCGCCTGACAGGCGCGCGGTCCCGTCGAGCTCGCCTCGCGATCACGTCGTTTCGGGCGTCGACTGGTAGGCCGCGCTCGACGCCGCGTAGACCCCGTTGGTCGCATACGAGTAGCGGTGCGGCCGGACGTGGTGCTCCGCGTGGCGCGCGCACCAGAGCGCTGCGCCGCCCGTCTCTTGCCGGTGCTTCACGCACTCCGGGCAGGGCGGCTCGATCTCGGGGACCCGGCCGGCGGTCGCGTGATCCTTCGGCCGGACGATCCACACCGGGCAGCGCGCGAGCCGGGAGACGCGCTCGGCGACCGAGCCGAGGAGCAGCCGCTCGAGCCCGCGGTAGCCGTGCGAGCCGACGACCACGAGGTCGGCGTCCAGGTCGGCGGCGAGCTGGGCGATGTTCTCGGCCGCATCCCCGCGGCGGAAGTGGACGACGACGCGCTTCAGCCGCTCCCCGTCGAGCTTGTCGCCCATGGCGCTCACGCGCTCGCTCGCGCGCTGCTGGAGCTGCTGGAGCGCCACGTCGGGCTTGGTGGCCGCCATGGGCGCCCGCGAGAGCCCGACGCCGACCCAGCTCTCGGGCTCGACGTAGACCCCGTGCACCTCGGCGTTCTCGCGACAGCAAGCGGACTCGAGCGCCTGATCAAGCGCACGGTTGCTCGGCTCCGAGAAGTCGATCCCGACCACGACGATGAACCGATTCGTTGCGTTTGCGCTCGACATGACAGCCTCCTCACCCTCCATGCGAGGCCCCGACCAGCGGTCGCCTCGCTTTACCCATCTACCCATTTGCCCGTCTGTCGAACACTTTGCACGCCGCATGCCAGGCGTTCCGGGGCTGGAGAGGAGGGGTTCGCGCGCGCTGGCTCCCTCGCGCGAGCGGGGCTCTTCCCGCGAGCTGGACGCTTCGCGCGAGCCGAGAGCGAGCTCCTCTCGCCGCGAGCGCTGTGGGCGGGCGCCTTGCGAGGCAGCCCGCAGCCGTTTGCGCCGCGGCGCAAACGGCGCGCGGAGGCGCAGACGTGACCGCGGCGTACCAGGGCCGCCGCCGCACGCCGGCGATCTCGCGGGCGTGGCACGAACGGTGCTCATCCCACAGCGCACCTCGAGCGAAGGACGCAGAGGCGAACGGGAGACGACGATGACAACCCTTGGACCTACCGGCGGAGAGCACCAGCTCCGGCACCACACGATCCGCAGCGCGCACATCGTTGGAGACGACGGCGAGGAATCGGTCGTGGCGACCGTCTACTGTCCGGTGCGGGAGCGTTCGATGGCGGCGCGAGAGTGCGAGTCGTGCAGTCGCTTCCATGCGCTGCACTTCGACAAGGGCTCGCGCACGACGTCGGTCGTCTGCCGTGCCAGCCACGCGGCGCCGGGCACGGAGGAAGCGGATCCGCTGCGCAGCGCGGGCGTCGACGTGGCCGTGAATCCGGAGGCGCCGCTCGCCGACATCATGACCAAGGACGTCATCTGCATCCGATCGGAGGTCTCCCTCGACGACATCACGGCCCTGCTCGTCCGCCACGAGATCAGCGGGATGCCGGTCGTGGACGCGGCGGGCAAGCCGGTCGGCATGGTGTCGCGGGCCGACGTGCTCCGTGCAGCAGAGGAGCGCGGCGACACCGAGGAGTCGCGTCAGGTGGCCTCGCGGTCGGGCGAGGTCGCGCCGCTCGAGATGAGCCAGGGCTTCCATGTCTACGAGCCCGTCAGGGTCACCGCGCGCGACGTGATGACGCCCGTCGTGGTGCAGCTGCACGAGAGCGCCAGCATCCGGCAGGCCGCGTCGCTCATGGCCTACGAGGGCGTGCACCGGCTGCCGGTCATCTCGGACGACGGCAAGGTCGTCGGCATCGTGTCGTCGCTCGACGTGCTGCGGTGGTTCGGGCGGTGCTGCGGGTACCTGATCCCGCCGGCGCGCAAGCGGGCCTGAGGAGATGGCTCGCCGATGAAGCGTACGCGCCGCACGCCCGCTGCGTGTCGTAGCGCGAACGCCGATCCCGGCGGTCCGCATCTTGCAAACCCGCCTCGTGGCCCATCGTGGCAAACCGAGCTCGATCGAAGGGCGCCGGTTCGATCAGCTCGAATGGATCATCGCGGACGCCCAGCGCCAGGGGAGGCCCCATGAGCTCTTCGACCATTCGCATCCAGGACTGCATGACCCGGAGCCCTCACTCCATCGGCGCCGATCAGAAGGTCGGCCTCGCCCGCGCGCTCATGCGCGGACATCGCATCCGGCACCTGCCGGTGCTGAGCGGCGGCCGGCTGGTCGGCATCCTCTCCGAGCGGGACATCTACTGGATAGAGACGCTCAAGGAGCAAGAGGGGGATGAGCTCGTCGTCAGCGAGGCCATGTCGCCGTGCCCCTACGCCGTCGCGCCGAGCGCGCCGCTCTCCGAGGTGGTCCGCGAGATGGCCGAGCACAAGTACGGATCGGCGGTGGTGCTGAACGGCGCACAGGTCGTCGGCGTCTTCACGACGACCGACGCGCTCGCCGTGCTGGCCGCCGTGCTCACCGAGAAAGAGATGTCCTGACGGCGAACCGGTCGAGCTGGGCGCGCGCTGCCTGCCAGCGCGCGGTGCCCCCCATCGCGGCGTGGAGCCGCAGACCCGGATCGCGGAGCGCCGCGGGCACGAGCCTCGTGCCGCGCCCCACACGCCGGCGCGCCCCACACGCCGGCGCGCGCCTCGCCGGGCGCGCGAGGTGCGCCCCAGGATCCTGCCATGATATAGAGCGGCCCGCCCGTCCATGAGCCCTCTTGATCACAACGATGTCGCCGTGAAGCCCTCCGCCCCCGTGCCCTCGCTCGACGATCCGCTCGACGAGGGATCCGGGGCGCCGGCCGCGCCCGCCTCGGCGTACGACGCGGCGCTCCGGGAGGCCGAGGAGCTGCGCAGGCGCCCCTATGTCGCCGCGGGCCCGGAGAACATCATCCGGCAGCACAGCAAAGGCCGGATGACGATCTGGGAGCGCATCCGGGTGCTCACGCCCGAGCCGCCGCGGGTCGTCTTCGAGAACTGGGGGCCCAACCTGGACGGCGCCTCGCTGGTCACCGCGATCCTGCGCATCGGCAGCCGCGACGTGGCGCTGTACGGCCACGACTTCACGGTCCGCGCCGGGTCGATGGACGCGACGAACGGCCGCAAGCTCGCGCGGCTGTTCCAGCTCGCGGGAGAGCGGGGCATCCCGCTCGTCGGCCTCAACGACAGCGCCGGCGCCTACGTCCCCGCGGGCGTCGGCGGGCTCGACGGCTACGCCGAGGCGTTCGCGGCGCTGCGCAAGATCAGCGGCGTGGTCCCGAGCATCATGTGCATGTTCGGGTTCAACGCGGGCGGCGGCTCCTACCTGCCGCGGCAGGGCAGCTTCGTCATCCAGCCGGGCGGCACGTTCTTCGGCCTGACCGGGGCGGCGGTCGTCAAATCGGTCCTCGGCGAGGTGGTCTCGCCCGACGACCTCGGCGGCCCGCGCGTCCACGGCGCCTCGGGGGTGGCCGATCTCACGGTGCCAGACGAGGTGGGCGCGCTGCGCACCACCGTCCGGCTGCTCGGTTACCTGCCGAGCAACAACCGCGAGAGCGCGCCTTTCCAGCGGACGAGCGATCCGGTGGGCCGGGAGACGACCGAGATCGACACGCTCCTCCGCAGGACGCTCTCGTCCCCGACGGGCTATAACACGCCGCTCGATATCAACATCATCATCCAGCGCATCTGCGATCACGGCGACTACTTCGAGGTGCAGCCGCAGCGCGCGCGCAACACGATCACCGCGTTCGGGCGGGTCGGCGGGCGCGTCGTCGGCTTCGTGGCGAACAACAGCGCGGTCGCGTCGGGGCAGATCGACGTGGCGGCCGCTTACAAGAACGCGCGCTTCATCCGCTTCTGCAACCTCTACAACATCCCGCTCCTCTTCATGGAGGACACCACCGGATTCCTCCCGGGCAGGGAGCAAGAGGCGATGGGCATCGTGCAGGCCGGCCGGGCCATGCTCGACGCGATCATCGACGTGCGCACCCCGCGCATCCTGCTGCTCGTGCGCAACGCGTTCGGCGGCGCCTATGCCTCGTTCAACAACTACGCGACCGGCGCGGACGTCGTGCTCGCGCTCCCCACGACCCGCGTCGCGGTGATGGGCCCCGCCGGCAAGGAGTTCGTCTACAAGGACGAGCTCCGCAAGGTGCGCGCGCAGGCGAGCGCCAGGGAGAAGGCCGGCGTCAAGGAGCGGCTCGCCCGCGGCCTCGACGAGGCGAGGGCGAAGGCGGAGGCCCGCGACGAGGCCGCGGCGTGGCTGAAGGCGAGAGAGGCCGAGTTCGGCGCGCGGTACGAGCGAGAGCTCATGAACCCGCGCGAGGGGCTCAGCCTGGGCTCCATCTCGCGGCTCGTGATGCCGCGCGAGCTCCGCTCGGTGATCGCAGAGAACCTCGAGTTCCTGCTGCGGCACTACCAGCCAGGGCCGTTCACCGGTGTTCAGCGGGAGTTCCATTGATCATGGATGGATTCGAGGCGAAGCGAGGTTACGACCGCAACCCGAGGGTGGCGCGCGACCGCAGGCTCGGCCGTTCGGGCTCGGCGTGGGCGCGCTCCTTCGCCGCCGACGACGTGCGGCCGCTGATCGTCTGCCGGGGCCCGATCCGGAAAGAGGCGATGGATGTCTTCGCCCAGATGGGGATCGAGCGCTACGGCATCCTCCTGTCGGAGAAGGACTCGATCGTCTACACGCACGCCCTGGCGCCGGAGCTTCGCTGCATCCACCCGGCGCACGTGCACCGCGTGAAGGACTATACGGGTGCCACCAAGGACGAGCGCGTCAAGCTGATGCAGGAGATCGTCGCGATCGCCCGCGCCGGCGGCTACACGCACGTGTTCGCGGGCTACGGCTTCATGGCCGAAGACGAGGAGTTCGTGCGCACGATCGAGGAGGCGGGGCTCGTCTTCATCGGCCCGCGCTCGTCGGTGCAGCGCGCCGCCGGGCTCAAGGACGAGGCGAAGCGGACGGCGCTCGCGACCGCGGTCAGCGTGACGCCCGGCATCGACGACGCGACCCGGCGGATCGTGCTCCGCAAGTGGCCCGATCACGCGGCGCTGCGCGCGGCCGCGGCCGAGCGCGGGCTGTGCGGCCCGAAGGGCGCAGGCGCGCGGCTCTCCGACGAGGTCCCGCTCGCCGAGGCGGCGGACGCGCTGCTCGCGGCGGCGTACGCGCAGCGCGTGGATCTCTACACGACGGACGAGCTCTGCGCGGAGCTCGAGCGGGGCGCGGCCGAGCTGCTCGCTCGCCACCCGGGGCGGCGGATCCGGCTCAAGGCCATCGGCGGCGGCGGCGGCAAGGGGCAGCGGCTCCTCGCCGGCGTCGCGCCCGACGCGGCGCCCCTCGAGGCCGCGGCGCAGGCGCGGGCGGCCGAGGTCCCCGCGCTGGCGCGGGAGATCCTCGCGGAGGTGAAGGCCGCGGGCGTCGGCGACAACAAGAACGTCCTGCTCGAGCTCAACATCGAGGAGACGCGGCACAACGAGATCCAGCTGATCGGCAACGGCGCGTGGTGCGTCGCGCTGGGCGGGCGCGACTGCTCGCTGCAGATGCACGAGCAGAAGCTGCTCGAGGTGGCGATGACGCAGGAGGGGCTGCGCGAGGCGATCGAGCGGGCGCGCGCGGCCGGCGAGGCGCCGCGCGCGGCGTCGCTCGAGCGCGAGCGCGCGTCGCTCGCCCGGATGGAGGCCGAGGCGGAGCGGTTCGGGCAGGCGGTCGGGCTGAACTCGGCCTCGACGTTCGAGTGCATCGTCGAGGGGGATCACCACTACTTCATGGAGGTCAACACCCGGATCCAGGTCGAGCACCGGGTGTCGGAGCTCTGTTATGCCCTCCGCTTCGAGAACCCGGCCGATCCGGCCGACGCGTTCGAGGTGACCTCGCTCGTCGAGTGCATGGTCCTGCTCGCGCGCCACGGGGAGCGGCTGCCCCGGCCCATCCGCGTCCGGCGGGAAGGGTCCGCGGTGGAGGCGCGCCTCAACGCGACGAACGGCGCGCTGGAGCCCCACGCGGCCGGCATCATCGTGTCCTGGAGCGATCCGCACCCGCACGAGATCCGCGACGATCAGGGCATCTGCGTGAAGAACCCCGACACGGGGGTGTTCATGCATTACCGGGTCGCCGGCGCCTACGACAGCAACATCGCGCTCCTCGTGACCTACGGCGCCTCGCGCGAGGAGGCCTACCAGCGGATCTGCGAGATCCTGCGCACGACCACGCTGCGCGGCAGCGATCTTCACACGAACCTCCTGTTCCATTACGGGCTCGTGCACTGGTTCCTCGCGCGGAGCGTGTGGACGAAGCCGACGACGCGCTTCGTGGTCCCCTACCTCACGCAGGTCGGCCTGCTCGCGGTGGAGCTCGGGGAGCTCGATTTCGACGCGATGTGGGCCGAGCTCGGCGCCCGTCACGAGCGCCGCCTCGCGGCGCGGGCCGGGGCGGCGGAGGCGGCGGGCGGAGGGGCGTTGAAGAAGGTCTTCACGCTGAAGGACACGCTGGTGCGCCGTCCCGTGGAGAAGATCTGCGCGGAGCCGCACCTCCTGTCGGCGTGGCTCAGCCGGAACATGGGGTCGTTCGAGATCCGGTCGGGGCGGGTGCGCTGGCTCAAGAACCCGATCGAGGTGCTCGCGGACACGTACTGGCTGCTCAACATGACGCCGCAGCCGCAGGCGCCCGCGGCCCATGTGATCTGGGATCACGACCAGGAGGTGCTCTCGCGGGCGCTCGGCTTCTACCGGCGCGTCGGCGAGCGGATGGGCCAGGCGGGCGGCGCGCCTCCGTGGCCCGAGCTGCGAGCGCACCTGTCCGGCGATACAGCGCCTCACGGCTACGACGCCGAGCTCTGGCGGCGGGTTCGCGGCTCGCACCTCGGCTTCCAGGCGGGCCTGGAGCTCCTCGACGCGCTGGTCCTCGCGGGCGACGCCGCGCGCTTCTTCGAGCTCCGCGCGCGGGAGGACGGCACGGTCGCCATCCCGGAGCGCCTGCTCGATCGCGAGCTCTCGGCCCGCATGCGCAAGGTGCTCGCGCCGCCGCCCGCCATGCGGGCCAACGAGATCGTCGCGGTCACCGGCGGCATGTTCTACGCGCAGGAGGCGCCGGACCGGCCTCCGCTCGTGACGAAGGGCAGCCATTTCGCCGCCGGTGATCCGCTCTACGTGATCGAGGTCATGAAGATGTTCAACAAGGTGCTCGCGCCCTGCTCCGGCACCATCGAGGAGGTGCTCATCGACGGCGGCGAGGGGACGATCGTGCAGAAGGGCCAGCCGCTCTTCCGCGTGAAGCCCGACGAGGTGCTCGTGGAGGAGGACTCGGCCGAGCGCGCGCGCCGCCGGCGCGAGGCGACGCTGCGGTACGTCGACGCGATCTTCGACGCCGAGGGCCCGTGAGGCCGCGCGTGGGCCGAGGCGCGGCGTTCTCATGAAATTCTCATGATCGCCAGAGGTCCGGTCCAGGTTCCGGGAAGACGTTGAGGGCTGAACCGAGCGAGGTCCTCATGAACGCAGCGCATTTTCATCTCATCATCAACCACCTCCCCATCGTCGGCTTCGCCATCGCGGCGGTGCTCCTGATCCTGGCGTTCTTCCATCCCGCCGAGCGCGGCGCCTTGCGGTCCGCGGTGCTCGTGCTGGTGCTCTCGGCCGCCGGCGCCGCCGCCGCTTACCTGAGCGGCGAGCCGGCCGAGGAGGTCATCGAGCGCCTGCCGGGCACCTCCGAGCAGGCCATGGAGGTCCACGAGGAGCGGGCCGGCGTGGCGACCGCGCTCGCGGGCCTGACCGCGCTCGCGGGGATGGCGGCGCTGCTGCTCGCCGAGCGCCGCCGGACGGCGCCCGGCGCGCCGGCGGCGATCACGCTCGCCGATGCGCCCGAGCGCCGGCCGACGGTGTCCAGCGCGCCGGTGGTGATCACCCTCGGAGCCGCGATCCTGACCAGCGGCGCCATGGCCTGGACCGGCGCCGCGGGCGGCGAGATCCGGCACCCAGAGACGCGCGGCGGCGCCCTGGCCGCCGAGCCTGCCCGAGGCCAGAGTGCACCGGCCAGCGAGGCGACGCCTGCCGCCGGCGCGGATCGACGCGAACGGGAAGAGGACGACGACTGAGCCCCCGGCTCGAGTACGGCGGAGACCCATGCGCATCCTGGTCATCGAAGACGAGCGCAAGATCGCGGGCTTCCTGCGCCGCGGCCTCGCCGAGGAAGGGCACCAGGTGCACGTGGAGGAGGACCTCGCAGGCGCCCGGCGCGCGCTCGCCCAGGGCGACTATGACCTCCTCCTCGTCGACCGCGCCTTGCCCGACGGTGACGGCCTGGACCTCATCCGCGAGCTCCGCCGCGGCGGCGCCGCCACCCCGGCGATCTGCCTCACCGCGCGCGACCGGGTCGGCGAGCGCGTGGAGGGCCTCCACGGCGGCGCGGACGACTACCTCCCCAAGCCGTTCTCGTTCGAGGAGCTGCTTGCGCGCATCGCCGCCGTATCGCGCCGCGCCGGGCGCAGCGAGCGCGTCGAGGTGGCCGACCTGCTGATCGATCTCGCGGCCCACCGGGTCGAGCGCGCCGGGCGGGAGATCCACCTCACGGCGAAGGAGTTCGCGCTGCTGCGCGCGCTCGCGGAGAGCGCCGGCCGGGTGCTCAGCCGCACCCGCCTGCTGGAGCGCGTCTGGGACGTGGGCCACGACCCTGGCACCAACGTCGTCGACGTGGCCATCAGCGCGCTGCGGGCCAAGGTGGATCGCGGCTTCGCGCGCCCGCTGATCCACACGGTGCGGGGCGTCGGTTATGTCCTCGAGGAGCGGCCGCGGTGAGCCGCTCGCTGGCCGATGCGCTCGTCGCGGGCGCGGTCACCGTGGTGCTCGGCGCGCTCGCGGGCGTCGGCGTCGGCACCGCCGCGCTGCTGCACGAGGCCGAGGTGCGCGCGCTCGACCGGGCGCTGCTCGCCGCGGCCCACGAGCACGCCCACCCGGAGGCCCCCGGCGCGTGGGAGGTGGAGCACAGCCGCTCGCCGGCGTCGGTGTGGGTCTCGAGCCAGAGCGACCCGCGCGTCCCGGCGGATCTGGCGCGGGAAGCGCTCGCCGCGGAGCGCCCGACCGCGGGCGACGTCGGCGATCTCCGCCTCCTGGTCCTGCCGGCCGAGGTCGAGGCCGAGCGCGACGGACATGGCGAGCACGTGCTCATCGCCGCCGCTGCCCCGCGCGTCACCCTCGCGCGCAGCGTCGGCCCCTTCGCCGCCATCTACGGCGCGCTCGCCGCCGCCGCCGCGCTGACCGCGGCGCTGCTGCTCCGGCGCACGGTGCGCCGCGCGCTCGCGCCGCTCGATCGCGCGTGCGCCGAGGCCGCGCGCGTGACCGCGCTCGCGGGCGGCGACCGCCTCACCGAGGCGGGCCCGGCGGAGCTCCGCGCCCTGCTCGCCGCCGTGAACGCGCTGCTCGACCGCCTGGGCGCAGCGCACCGCGCCCAGGTCCGCTTCACCGCCGACGCGGCCCACGAGCTGCGCACCCCGGTGACGGCGATGCTCGGCGAGATCGAGGTGGCGCTGCGCCGGTCCCGCGGGGCCGAGGAGTACCGCGAGGTGCTCGACTCCGTGCGCGAGGAGGTGGAGCGCCTGCGGGGCCTCGTGGAGGGCCTGCTCGCGCTGGCCCGGGTCGACGCGGGCCAGGTCGAGCAGGGCCTCGAGCCGGCCGGCGCCGTCGCGCTGGCGGAAGAGGCCGCGGCCCGCGAGCGGCCGGGGCTGGTCCGCGCGGGCTGCGCCTTCGAGCTCAATGCGCAGGGTGACGCCGATCTGCGCGTGCACCCGGCGCTCGTGGAGGCGGCACTCTCGAATCTCCTCCGCAACGCGGCCGCCTACGCCGCGGGCGCGCCAGTGGTCCTGAGGGTCGTGCCGGAGCCCGACCGGGTGGTCTTCCAGGTCGACGATCGAGGCCCCGGCGTGCCGCCCGGCGAGCGCGACGCGGTGTTCGACCGGTTCACGCGCACCGGCGAGGGGCGGCGCCGCAACCGCGCCGGCCTCGGCCTCGGCCTGCCGCTCGCGCGCGAGGTGGCGCGCCGCCACGGCGGCGAGTGCTGGCTCGAGGCCGCGCCCAGCGGCGGCTGCCGCGCGGTGCTCACGCTGCGCCGCCCCGCGGCAGGCCTCGGGGCGCCCGCGCCGCCGGAGACCGCGCGTGTGCCTTAGCTCTACTGGGGGAAGTTGCCCCGGATCAGCAGAAAAACCGCCAAGCCGCCAAGGACGCCAAGGGGAGAGGGGAAAGCCATCTCGGCGTCCCGCCCGTACAGCTTCTGGGGGATCTGGAGCTGATCGGACGCGTCGTGCTCCCCCGGTGTGAACGGTTTGATCGTCCCACTCAGGGTCCACTCGGCGAGACATCTCTCCAGATCGCGCCGGAGGCCGCGAGCGCTCTGATAGCGATCCTCGGGCGTCTTGGAGAGGAGCTTCAGGACGATCTGCGCGACGGCGCCGGGCACCTCGGGGGCGACGTCCGGCCCCTCTGAACTCCTCTCCAGCATGGACGGCGACCGGCTGGAGCGGGTGGTCACCAGCCTGCTGACCAACGCCGTCAAGTTCGGCGGAGCGAAGCCGATCCAGATCGCGCTCGCGTCGGATGGTCGAACCGCCCGACTGTCGATAACCGACCACGGGATCGGCATGGATCAAGAGACGCAGTCGAAGCTGTTCGAGCGATTCGGGCGCGGCGTTTCGGTGAGGCACTATGGAGGGCTGGGGCTCGGCCTCTACATCGCCCGCTCTGTCGTCGAAGCGCACGGTGGCCGGATGTCCGTGAAGAGCGAGCTCGGGCAAGGAGCGACCTTCACGGTCGAGCTGCCGCTGCCGCGAGCTGCGCCTGAGTCGCCCTGAGGCGGGCGGGTCACTGCAGCGCCCCCTGAGGCCGCGCGCGCCGAGGCGCCGCGCGCGGAGGCCGGCTCAGGAGCCCGGAGCCGCGGCTCGCGCCTGGCCGGGCCCGTCGCTGCCACCCAGGGCGCTGGCCTGCCCCCGCGGGTTGCGGTACCCTCATTGCCGAGCGCGCTCGCGCGATGGGATGACCGAAGAACCGAGGGTCAAGGGGGTGGCGTTTCGCTCCGTGGTGGCGAGCTTTGGCAAGCTACGCGGCGAGCCTGTCCAGAAGCGCAGCCTGGATGAGATGTGTGAACCGCTGCGCGACGGCATCCGCTACGGCAGCCTCGTCTCCACCGGCTGGTACCCGATCGCCTGGTACAAGGACCTGTTCCAGGCCATCCGGCGCACGACCGGCGAAGGCAAAGAGCTCATCCACCAGATTGGCCGCCAGTGCACGCACGACGACATGAGCGGCATCTACAAGGTCATCGCGGGCCTCATCTCCCCTTCCACCCTCTTCTCCCTCGGCCAGCGCGTCTTCTCCAACTACTATTCCGCCGGCCACGTTCGTGTCCTCGAATCCCGCCGCGGCTTCACCCGCGCTCTCTGGATCGGCTGCCAAGGCTTCGACGAGAACATGTGGACCGAAGTCATCGGCTCCTGCGAGCAGCTCCTCGTGATCGGCGGCGCCGATCACGTCCGCCAGCGCATCCTCGCCGGCGGCGGCGATAACGACGATCACCTCGAGTTGACCGCTCACTGGAGCTGAGGCTCCGTGCAGCGCGTCCGATGTCCTCAGGGCTTGACCTCGCAGCCGCCCCTCCGGCAGACTCCCGCGCCTCGAGCACCTATGCCGCACAGAATCTGCGTCGCCACGCCGTTCGCGCTGGCGTCCGCCTTACTCCTCCATGCCGAGGCCGTCCGCGCGTCGGGCGCGCTCGAGATCACCGGCGCTCCCACGAGCGCCAACGGGCTGAACGCACGGGCGCTCGCGCGGGGACCGGAGGCCGCGTTCTTCAACCCCGCGCTCCTGCCGTTCGCGCCCGCGACGACGCAAGCGGGCCTCTTCGTGCTCGTCACGCACGGCGACATCACCCTGGCCCCCCGCCCCCCGGGCGTCGACGTGCCCGAGTCGGTGTACGATGGCCAGATCCGGAATCCGGACGGCTCGACCTCTCGGCTCACCCACCGGCCCTTGCCCGGGTCGAAGCTCCCGAGCCCGCGGGATGACACGCGCGATCGGCAGATCAACAGCTACGCGACGCTCGGGTTCGTGCGGCCGCTCTACGAGGACCGCCTCGTCCTGGGCTTCTACGCCATCCTGCCGCTCAGGAGCTTCCAGGAGCAGCGGGCCTTCTTCGCCGACGAGCGCGCGCAGTACTTCTCGAATCGGCTGGAGTTCGAGCTGCTGGGAGATCGCTTGTCGGTCACCAGCCTGGCCGTGTCGATGGCTGGCCGGATCACCCGCTGGCTATCCGTGGGGGCGGGCGTCGACGTCACGATCGGCACCAGCGCGCGGACCGCCGTCCACGTGCCCGACGCGAGCGACCAGCGGGCCGCCCTCATCAACCCCGACGTGGAGGTCGAGAGCGTCTTCGCTCCTTACTTCGCCTTCGCGACCAGCCCGGCGCCCTGGCTGCGCCTCTCGGCCACGCTCCACCTCGCCTCGGCGTCGGACACCGACGGCGAGAACAGGATCCGCTTCTGGAATTACACCTATCCGGAGGGCGAGACCTCGGTCCCCCAGTCCTATCGCTTGACGCTCGGCCACCAGCCGACCCGCGTCGGCGTGGGGGCCTCGGTCATGGGCCCGCCAAGCGAGGACCGAGGGGGCGAGCGCGCCGCGCGCTCGAAGAGCCCGGCGCCGCCCGCCTGGGAGATCGGCGGGCACGCGCTCCTGACGCGGTGGTCAGAGTACCGCGATCGGCACGCCGAAAGCCCGCCCGACCCGTGGTCGAGCACGGTGTCCGTGGGGCTCGGCGGCGCGGTCGTGCTGGGGAGCCGCAGGCTCTCCGCCGACGTCGCCTTCACGCCGTCTCCCGTGCCGGACCAGACCGGCAGGACCAACTACGTCGACAACCCGCGCCTCGCGGTCAGCGCCTCGTTCGAGACGCCGGTGTCGCTCTTCGGCGCCGACTTCGGCGTGGGAGCGTTCCTGCACGGCCAGCTGCTCGTGCCACGGGAGGTGTCGAAGAGCGCGTCCGCCAGGAACCCCGTGATCGATGAGGTCCCAGACAACCTTGTCGACATCGTGAGCGGCGAGCCGCTCGACGGCGTCGAGGGGCTGCAGACGAACAACCCAGGTTATCCCGGCTTCTCCAGCGGCGGCTGGCTGGCCGGCGCCGGCTTCGTCCTGCGGCTGCCTGAGTGAGCAGCGCAGCGAAGCCGGCGTCCTCTCGATCGGATGCCCGGAGGCGCTCGGTCACGCGGGGCGCCGCGACCGCCGGGAGGTGGCTTTACTGGAAGAGCGTGTCGGCCCTCTCCTTGATCCAGGCGCAGTCCGCGCCGTCAGGGGTACGGACCATCACGAAGGTGCTGCTGCACTCCTCCGGATCGGGGTACGTCCTCGAGGCGGCCATGGTCGCCTTGAGGCTCGAAGGGTCCGTTTCGAGCACGCTCTGCTCCGACACGAACCCGAGCCGACCCTCGATGCGATCGGTCGCGACCGCCACGCCGTCGAGCTCGGTCCGCGCCCGCTCGGCCACGTACACCGACCCGTCGATGAGCCCCTGGAGCTGAACCGTCATCCCCGGGTGTCCATCCTCGTCCTGATCGACGACGCGAGCGTCCGCCGGATCCGTGGGCAGCTCGTCCTGCGCCGGGTCGTCGAGCGCCGCGCCGATCACCTCGTGGAGGGGCCCGAGCTTGTAGCGGAGCCCCCCTTCGCTCGCCGCAAACGTGCCCTCGCGGCTCACCGGCGCGAGCGCCTCGCGGAAGCTGTCCGGGATGACGGCGTGCACGATCGCGTCCGGGTCCTCGGTGTAATGGTCGCAATACGTGCCCTGCAGCGAGATGGCGTCACCATTCTGCTGCTGCGTGATGAGCATCACGCTGACGATGCGCGTCTGGAACGGCGGGAGACCCTGCGCCTGGGTGAGCTGCGACCCGATGGCGCGGTACGCCCACGTGCCGGAGACATCGGTGACCTCCGGCGCAGCGGCCGGAGAGCAGCCCGGCGATTCCCCGCCCGCGCCTCCCGTCCCCCCGGATCCCGTGCTCGTCGTCGCGCCCGTCGTCGTCGCGCCCGCGTCGTCAGCAGGATCCGATCCGCAACCCAGGAGGGGCAAGGCAAGCAATCCAACGAACAGGTTGTACCTCATTCAAAGCTCCATGCATCGCCGGCCCGGGCGTCGAGGCGGCCATGAGGAGGGCCGCTTGCGGTCGTCCATGGCCAGCTCGTCTGCGTTCGGGCGACCGGCGCGGTTGTTAGCATGAGCGCGCGCGATGGACGCGCCTGTTGCTAATTTTTTGGTGAGCGCTGGAGCATCGTCACATGCGCTGCGTCGGCGGCCATCGCGGGCACAAGCGTCACGGCCGTGGCGCCGCTGCCAATGACGACGACGCGCTTGCCCCGGTAGTCGAGATCCTCCGGCCACCGCTGGGGGTGCACGAGCTGCCCCTGGAAGTCGTCGCGGCCAGGGAAGCTCGGCGTATACCCGCTCTCGTAGCGGGTGTAGCCGCTGCAGATATACAGGAAGCTGCAGGAGGTGCGGACGCGCTCCTCGCCTGGACCGACGTCCACCTCGACGGTCCAGCGCGCCTGCTCCGAGGACCACGACGCGGCTCGAACCCGGTGATTGAACCGGATGTGCCGGTCGATGCCGAGCTCCCGGGCCGTGTCGCGCACGTGGTCGCGGATGACCGCCCGTCCGCGATCGCCTTGGCCTCCTTCCAGGGGCGGAAGGAATAGCCGAGCGTGAACATGTCCGAGTCCGAGCGGACGCCAGGGTAGCGGAACAGGTCCCAGGTACCGCCGATCGCGCTGCGCCCCTCGAGGATCGCATACCGCTTGCCGGGGCAGCGCGTCTGGAGGTGGTAGGCGGCCCCGATGCCGGAGAGGCCGGCGCCTACGATCAGGACGTCGAAGTGTTCGGTGGACATGCTGGGTTCCCGGGGGCGAGCGCCGCGGCGCTCCAGGACCCGAGCATAGCGTGGCGGATCACGGCTGTGCTCGACGCCACGCGCACATTTCGGGGCGCCGCGCGGCGCGACAGGGAGGAGGCGCGCCAGCGGACTGCCGTGCGCTGGCGCGCGGGGGATCAGGCCGCAGGCGCGCCGCTCGCCGCCGGCGCGGGCATCCCTGCCGCCTCACCTTCGAGCGCGGGCTTCGCCGAGGCAGCGCCCGCCGGCCGGCGGGTGAAGAGCCCCGCGACGAACCCCACGAAGGCCAGGACGCCGACGATGAACAGGGTGTCTCCGACGAGCCGCATCCAGCGCAGCGCCTCGAGGACCGGCTGCTGCAGGAACTCCGCGCTCCGCGCGTACCACAGCCCGCGCTCGACGCTGGCCCACGCCTGCGCCAGCCCGATCGGCAGCAGGCTCAGGAGGATCATGAGGCCGAGGCCGCCGTTCATCCCCCAGAACGCCACCCGGAGCCGCGCCTCGTTCCACACCGCGTCGGGGCGCAGGCGGCGGAGCATCACCAGCACGAGGCCGAGCGACAGGAGCCCGTAGACGCCGAAGAGGGCGGCGTGCGCGTGCACGGGGGTCGTGTTGAGGCCCTGCATGTAATAGAGGGCGAGCGGCGGGTTGATGAGGAAGCCGAACACGCCAGCGCCCACGAAGTTCCAGAACGCGACGGCGACGAAGAACTGGATGGGCCAGCGATAGGCCTGCATCCACCCGCTCCGGTGCTGCATCTGCCACGTCTCGTGCGCCTCCATCCCCACGAGGACGAGCGGCACGACCTCCAGGGCGCTGAAGCTCGCGCCGACGGCCATCACCGAGACCGGCGTGCCGCTGAAGTACAGGTGGTGGAACGTGCCGGGGATGCCCGAGATGAGGAAGATGCAGGTGGACAGGATCGCGGCCCGCGCCGCGCTGTCGGGCCGCACGAGCCCGAACCGGGTGAACAGGAACGCGATGGCCGCGGTGGCGAACACCTCCATGAACCCCTCGACCCAGAGGTGCACGACCCACCAGCGCCAGTACTCCATGACCGAGAGGTGGGTCTTCGCGCCGTAGAACAGGCCCACGCCGTAGAACAGCCCGATCGCGACGGTCGCGCCGGTGAAGAGGATCACGATGTGCCGGCTCAGGTCGCGCCGCGCGAGGGCGGGCCAGAGCGCGCGCAGCATCAGGAAGAGCCAGAGGATGAGGCCGCCGAAGAGGGCGATCTGGAAGGCGCGGCCGAGGTCGACGTACTCGTACCCCTGGTGGCCGAACCAGAACGACGTCTCGAGGGCAAACCACTGCTTGACCGCCAGCCACTCTCCGGCGAGCGAGCCGAAGACGACGAAGACGAGCGCCCCGAAGAGGACGTTGACGCCGAGCCGCTGCCCCCTCGGCTCGCGCCCGCCCACCGCCGGCGCGAGGAACAGCCCCGCGGCGAGGAACGCGGTCGCGATCCAGAAGACGCCGAGCTGGACGTGCCAGGTGCGCGTCACCGCGTACGGCAGGTAGTCCGCGACCGGCAGGCCGAAGACCTCGTGTCCTTCCACCGTGTAGTGCGCGGTCAGGGCCCCGAGCGCGACCTGGAGCACGAGCAGCGCGACCACGACGACGCAGTACTTCCCGATGGCCCGCATCGACGGGGTGAGCACCCACCCCGAGAGCGGGTCGCGCTCCGGCGCAGCGACGGGCGGCTCCTCGGCGCGGCGGAACGCGTGGTACCAGACGAGCGCGCCGATCCCGGCGAGCAGCAGCACGACGCTCACGATCGACCAGACCACGTTGGCGGCCGTGGGGACGTTTCCGACGAGCGGCTCATGGGGCCAGTTGTTGGTGTAGCTGGCGCCGGTGCCAGGGCGCTCCGCGGCCGCGGCCCACGAGGTCCAGAAGAAGAACGCCGTCAGCTTGTCGCGCCGCCCGGCGTCGGGGACCGCGCCCGTGTGCAGCGCGTAGCTCTCGCGCAGGTCGGTGAGGCTCGGCTCGTCGCCGAAGAGCGCGCGGTAGTGCGCCGCGGTCTGCTCGATCGCCAGCGCGCGATCCTCGGAGACCGTGAGCGCGCCGGTCGCGGCGTCGTAGCCGTTGTGGCGCATCGTCTTCTGGAGCCGCGCCTTGAGCGCGGCCTGCGCCTCGTCCGGGAGCGCCGCGAACGCCGCGCCGTGCTCTCGCTGGCTCCAGAGCGCGAGCTGCGCCTCGGCCTCGCGATGGAGCCAGTCGGCCGACCAGTCCGGCGCCTGGTAAGCGCCGTGCCCCCAGACGCTGCCGACCTGCTGTCCGCCGATGCTCTGATAGACCAGCTGCCCGTCCAGGATGTCGTCCTTCGTGAGCAGCACCCGGCCGGACGGCGTCTCGACCCGCTCGGGGATCGGCGGGGCCTTGCGGTACACCTCCCGACCCATGAAGCCGAGTATCAAGAAGCCAGCGGTGATGACGGCGGCGAGCGCCAGCCAGAGTCGTCGCAGGTTATGCATAGCAACCTCGTTGTTCGCGTGAGCCCCGGCGCGCCCGCGCCTCCGCGGCGCGACCTCGGGAGCTCCGATCGTGACGCCCGGCCATGAAGCAGGCGGCGTGCCGCTGCCGCGCGCCCCTTCGTCTCGTGCCTCCTGGCGGGTGATGTTGCGATTTCCGCAACATCCGTGCGTTGTCAAATCAACAACTACGTTGTACAATCGACAACATGGTGAAGCCGAACCTGGAGGCGCTTCTGTCGGTCGCGCTCGATCTCACGACGTCGCTGGGCGCCGAGGATCGGTACCGGCGCCTGCTCGAGGCGGTGCGGCACGTGGTGCCGTGTGATGCGGCGTGCCTGATGCGGTACCAGGACGGCGTGCTGGTGCCGCTCGCGGCGCACGGGCTCGCGCCGGAGGCGCTGGGGCGCACGTTTTGCACGAAGGCGCACCCTCGGCTCGACATCCTCTGCCACGCCGAGGCGCCGGTGCGCTTCGCGCCGGACACCGAGCTGCCGGATCCGTTCGACGGGCTGCTCGCGTCGGACGCGACCGCGCTGGCGCACGTGCACGCGTGCCTCGGCTGGCCGCTGCGGGTCGAGGGCACGCTCATCGGGCTGCTGACGGCCGACGCGCGCGACCCGCGCGCCTTCGAGGGGGTCGACGCGGCGACGCTCTCCTGGCTGGGCGCGCTGGCCGGCGCGGCGGTGCACACGAGCCAGCTCATCGACGCGCTCGAGCACAGCGCCGAGCGGCTCGGCCTGGTCGCCGACGATCTCCGGCGGGCGGCGGAGCGGGAGCGGGGCGCGAGCCTGCTCGGGACGAGCCCGGCGATGCAGCGGCTGCGCGACGAGATCGCGCTCGTGGGGCCGTCGGATCTCACGGTGTTGATCACGGGCGAGACGGGCGTGGGGAAAGAGCTCGTGGCGCGCGCCGTCCACGCGGCGTCGGGGCGGCGGGGCGAGCCGCTGCTCCACGTGAACTGCGCGGCGCTGCCCGAGTCGGTGGCGGAGAGCGAGCTGTTCGGGCACGTGCGCGGCGCGTTCACCGGGGCGGAGCAGAGCCGGCCGGGGAAGCTCGAGGTGGCGGACAAGGGCACGCTGCTCCTCGACGAGATCGGCGAGCTGCCGCTGTCGATCCAGCCGAAGCTGCTGCGGGCGCTGCAGGAGGGCGAGGTGCAGCGGGTCGGCGCCGATCGGTCGCTGCGCGTCGACGTGCGCGTCGTGGCGGCCACGAACCGCGATATCGAGCGAGAGGTGGCCGAGGGGCGCTTCCGGGCCGACCTGTTCCACCGGCTCAACGTCTACCGCCTCGCGGTGCCGCCGCTGCGCGAGCGGAGGAGCGATATCCCGCTGCTCGCCGGCCACTTCTGCGACGAGGCGCGCGCGCGGCTCGGCGTCGGGCCGGTGCGGCTGACGAAGGCGGCGCGCGAGCTGCTCGCGGGCGGCGCCTGGCCGGGGAACGTGCGCGAGCTGGAGAACACGGTGTTCCGGATGGTGCTGCAGGCGTCGCGGGGCGTGCCCCGCGGGGCGCCCGTGGTCGTCAAGCCGGCCCACCTCGGGGTCGACGTCGCCGCGACGGCGGAGCCCGCGCCGCGCGAGGACGACGCGGAGAAGGCGCCCGCCGCGGCGGCGGCGCCGCTGAACGAGCAGGTCGACGCGTTCCAGCGCGGGCTCATCGAGCGGGCCGTGGCGCGCCACGACGGCAACTGGGCCGCCGCGGCGCGATCGCTCGGGATGCACCGCAGCAACCTGCACCACCTCGCGAAGCGGCTCGGGCTGCGCTGAGGCGAACGGGGACGGCGAAGGGCCGCCGTCGCGCCAGGGCATCCGGGTGGGGTATCCTCGTCCGCGCGCGCCGCTCCCCTACCCCGGCGCCGTCGCGGAGGCTGTCCCATGTTCAAACGCATCGCGCACGTCTGTCTCAACGTGAGGGATCTGCAGCGCTCGGTCGACTTCTACGGCAAGCTCGGGTTCGCCACCAAGTTCAGCTTCACCCGCGAAGGCGCGCCGTTCGGCGCTTACCTCGAGATCGCCGACGGCAACTATATGGAGATGTTCGAGGACCGGAACCTCGGCGAGGTGGTCAATACCGGGATCGCCCACTTCTGCCTGGAGACCGACGACATGGACGCCGTGATGGCGACGCTGAAGAGCCGCGGCGTCCCGTTCACCGAGAAGAAGCTCGGCTGCGACAATACCTACCAGATCTGGCTGGCGGACCCCGACGGCAACAAGTTCGAGGTGCACCAGTACACGCCGACCAGCACGCAGTACACCGGAGGGGTGATCGAGGCGGACTGGTAGGCGGCACAGGAGCGGCAGCAGGGGTTGGATGGAGGGGGGCGCTCCCGCGTCTGCGCGTGGCGAGAGGCGAGGAGATTGGCGGGCTCATCGGTCGAAAGGAGCGGTGGACAGAGGAGCGGCCGAATGGCAACCAGAGTCCATAGACAGCCGAAGATCAGGCCGCCCCTGGGCCCGGCGTGGGGTGGCTCAGGTGCTCTTGGTTGGCGCCGGCGCGGGCGCGCTGGCCTCCTGCTCGCCCAAGCGCGCCGAGGTCACACCGCAGCCAGCGCCCACCGACAGGATCCTCACCGGCGCCGACGCGCTGGGCGACTGGACCACGGACGCGCCCGGCGTGAAGCGCAAGATCACCGTCGCCGATCTCCCCGCACCCAACGAGGGCGAGTCGGTGACCAACCGCCCGAGCAAGGCAGATCGTCCAGCCGGTGTGTTCCCCAAAGTCCCGTCGGGATTCACCGTCGCCGAGCTCGCCACGGGTCTGGAGAAGCCGCGCGTCGTGCAGGTGGCGCCGAACGGCGACGTGTTCGTGGCCGAGAGCGCGGCGGACCGGGTGCAGGTGCTCAGGGACACGGACGGCGACGGCAAGGCCGACCTCCGCAGCGTCTACGCCGAGGGCCTCAACCGCCCCTTCGGCATCGCCTTCTATCCGAGCGGGACCGAGGCGCCGACGCACGTCTACATCGCGAATACGGACAGCGTGGTGCGGTTCCCTTACAAGGCGGGCGACACCAGGGCCAGCGGCCCGGCCGAGGCGCTGGTCACCAACATCCCCTCGGGCAAGGAGGCCGTGGGCGGCGGCGGCCACTGGACCCGCGATATCGCCTTCAGCAAGGACAACCAGCGGATGTTCGTGTCCGTGGGCTCCCGCTCCAACGTCGATGACGACGAGGACGAGATCCGGCGCGCCCGGCGGAGCACGGCTCGTGGAACCGCTCGCGGCGCACCGGATACAAGGTGATCCGCATCCCGGTCAAGGACGGCGAGGCGGCGGGATATTACGAAGACTTCATGACCGGCTTCGTCACGAGCACCGGCGACGTGTGGGGTCGTCCGGTCGGCGTCGCCGTGGCCAGGGACGGCGCGCTGCTGGTGACCGACGACCAGAGCAACACCGTGTGGCGGGTGGCCTACGGCAAGTGAGACCCTGGTCTTCCCGCGCGCTCAGCGCGGGCGGCGCTTCTGGCGACCGAGCAGCAATCCCAGCGCCGCGAGGAGGAGACCCGCCTGGGCGCCGGAGTCTCCCGCGTCGTTGCCCACGGCGCAGCTGCAGCCGGAGCTGGAGCTTTCTCCTTCTGTCGGGTCGCCGGCTCCCGCGCTGGCGTCCTGTCCGTTCGCCCCGCCGGACGCGGTGTCCATCGCGCCGCCGCTGCCTGCGCCGCCGCCTGAGCCACTTACCATGGCCCCGCCCGCGCCTCCGGTCCCGGGCTCGCCCCCCGCGCCTCCGGTTCCGGCCTCGCCTCCCGCGCCTCCGGTTCCGGCCTCGCCACCCGCACCTCCGGCTCCGGCCGCGCCGCCCGCGCCTCCGGTGTCGCTGCCGCCGGGGACGGCGCCGGGACAAGCTGCCGTCTCCGGATCCTGACCACCGGCCGTGTCGAGGCCGAAATAGGCGGCGACGGCGGGTCCGTCGAACGGCACAGCGTGCCCGACCCCGTCCATCGAGAAGGCCTCATAGACCGTGTAGCCGCAGGAGCTCTTCCAGAACTGGCGCGTGGTTCCGCGCTCTGGCGTGTCGGTCCCACTCGGGGCTTCGCTCAACCCCAGGACGTTCGTCCACTCTTTGACGTCCTCAGCCATGTTCTTGTAGCTGAGGATCGTGTCGGCGGTGCCATGCCAGTGCTGCAGGCGCGGGCGATGGCCGGTGTAACCGGGATAGTACGAACGAACGAGGTCTCCCCACTGCTGCCCGGTCTTCGTGACGTTGCCGCCCCCGCAGGGCCCGCTCCACTGGGCCGAGCTCCCCGTCCCGGTGACGTCGTTGTAGCCCTCGGCCCAGCAGCCGCACGGGACGCCCATGAGCGACACGCCGGCCATGAACACGTCGGGGTACACCCCGAGCAGCGCCTCGGTCATGATGCCGCCCGATGACCCGCCGACCGAGTACACGCGGCCCGCATCGCCGCTGTACTTCGCGAGCGTGTATTTCACCATCTGGACGATGGCCCCCGTGTCGCCGCCGCCGCCGTGGTTGAGCGATCTCGTCGATCCCGCGTCCCAGCAGTTCTGCCCGGTGGCCTCCGGGAAGATCATGATGAAGCCGCTGGTGTTCGCTATGGAAACCAGGCTCGACATCTCGCTGAACGTCCCCTGGCCATTTCCCTGGCAATGATGGGGAGCGACGACGATGGGAGGTCTGGTCGCCAGCTTGTCAGGCACGTAAATGTACATGTTGACGTAGCTGGGCAGGCCGTCCGCCCCCCATTCGCTCTGGTTGACTTTCTGCAGCGATGCCCCGCGCGCAGGCAGCGCAACGAGCAGCGCCAACGAGAGCGACGCGAGCCCGAGGACGTGACTTTTGAATTGGTCCATCGAACAGAGACTCCCTATCAACGACAACCTGGCACGCGAGCCAGCACCGCCTTGTTTCGCGCACGCTAGAACTGACTCAGGAACGTCCACACTTCCTGGGGCATCCACGACATCTGCTTCCCGGAGTCGTTCGGCGACGGGGTATGACCGCCGTCGTAATCACACCAGCGGGTGGGATGACCCGCGGAGCAGCCCTTGTAGTCCGAGCAGGCGTGGCCACCTCTGGGCGCCTTGGCCAGGGCCTCCACCGTGCATCCATTTTGCTTGGCGAAGAAATCGCTGTTGGAGGTCTGTCCGGCTCCGCCGCTCTCCTGCTGGCCGAGCGAAGACATGAAGGCGACCGGCTGACAGCTCGCCGGCCGGGGGAGACCGCCGCCGGAGTGGACCACCGCGGCGCGGTAGACGTCCGGACGCGCGCAGGCCAGCGTCCACGCCATGGCGCCCCCCTGGCTGAAGCCTTCGAGCTCGATGCGCGAGGTGTCGATGCAGAGATCGCCCGTGACCTGCTCGAGGATGTCGTCGACGAAGGTCACATCGTCGGCCGACCAGATCCCGCCGACAGCGTCGGGCGCGATGAAGATGGTGCTCCCTTCGGAGAGCGACCAGAGCCCGAAATACGAGGGCGCAACCTGGCCGCTGTTGCCCGTGGCCCCGTGGAAGGAGAGAATGAGCCGGTACGGATGGCCGTTGTCGTAATCGTCGGGGACGCGCAGGGTGTACTTGCGGCTCGTCCCGCCGCTCTGCACGGTGCCAGCGCCGTTCTGGAGCGTGCGCGGTTTGCCGCAGCCGGCGGACCTCATCGCATCACCGCCACCCCCGCCGCCGCCGGCCTCGCCTGTCCCGGCGCCGCCCGCGCCGCCCGTTCCACCCGAGCCCGCTCCACCGGCGCCGGCGGTCGCTCCGCCGCTGCCGGCGGCTTCGCCGCTGCTCGCGCCACCGGAAGCGCTGCTCGACCCAGCGGTCACGCCGGTCGACGCCCCGCTGGCGGCCGACACGCTCGAGCTGCTCGCGCCCGCGGCCTGTGCTGCGTCGCCGCTCTCGTCGCCGCACGCCAGCATCGCGACGCTCGAGAGCAAACAGAAGACATGGAAGCGACTGACGGTTTTCTTTTCGTAGTGCACGATGCCCCTCTGGTTGCGTTACGCCTGCGCGAAGCGCTCACGTGAGACCGACGACGGCGAACGGCGAGACTGGCCGACAGGTGGTTGCCAGATGTTCCGCGCTTGGAGCGCGCCCTGATGTCATCCCAGCCGAGCCCAACGGCTGCTCCTTCTTTCCCCCAGCATGCGCCTCGTCCGGCGCCATGGCGCGACCGTCGAGGTAAACGCGCAGGGCGCAGGACCCGGTGCGCCTGGCGGCCCAATCCAGGGGAAGGTAAAAGAAGTTTCGGAGCGCCGAATGTGAACGCTCACACAGTCGGCGTCAATCACAAACTGGCGCGGCGAGCGTCGACGATCGTCGGCGAGCGCCGCGGCCCGCGCGCGCCGCGGCGCTGTGGCCACGGCGGGAGAGCGCGCAGGCGACCGGCCTGCACGCCGCGTCACGCTCACTCCGTCGAGGCTCCGCACGCGTGCTGCGGCGCGCTGACATAGGCCTGACCGAGATCGTTGAGCTCGCCGTCGTCGCCGAGCAAGCTCGCGTGCCGGACGTTGTCGGCGCGGCCCGAGAACCACGCGTACCTCGCGATCCGGGGCTCGTTCTCGAGGTACGCCAGCGCGTCGACCAGGAACTCCTTCTGCTCGCCGAGGGAGCCCGCGCTGTCGCACGCGAGCTCCGTGAGCCAGAGGGG
Source organism: Sorangium sp. So ce281 (assembly GCF_051527395.1). Classification (NCBI taxonomy): domain Bacteria; kingdom Pseudomonadati; phylum Myxococcota; order Polyangiales; family Polyangiaceae; genus Sorangium; species Sorangium sp. So ce281. Next base: position 4,384,629 of record NZ_CP150322.1, on the reverse strand, counting down.
CTTGTCGAACCGTGACTTGTACGTCTCGACGTGGTTGATGAGCCACTGGGCCTGGTTGTCGCCTTCTCCCTTGCAGCCGGTATAGATGTGGATGCCGATGTAATCGACCCGGCACCCGCTGCACGCGGCGAAGAAGTCGTCCAGGTACTTGAATGGATCCGTCTCCTGGCAATCGCCGCCGCAGAAGTTCACGGCCGGCGACACGAGCGCGAGGCCGCGCGCGTCGGCCACCGCCTCGACGTGCGGCCAGAGCGCCGCGGCTTCGGCCGCGGAAAGGTCGGCCTGCGCCCCGAAGTTCGGCTCGTTGAACCCGAGCAGGAACCTCGCCCCCTCGGGGATCTCGGCGGCGATGCGGCCGGCGGCGGCGCCGTCGAGGTCGCTCCCGCCCCACACCATCGGTACGTACTCGACGCCGAGCGTCCTGTAATAATCGGGCCGGACACCCTCGTCTGGCACATGGGTCCAGTTGTACCACCAGGACACCGCCGGTGAGAGGGCATCCATGTCGGCCTTCGAGTGATAGCCATACGCGAGGCCGCGCTTGCAGCCCGTCGGCTGAGAGCCGCCGCTGCCGCTCGAGCTCGCCGCGCCGCTGCAGCTCGAGCTCGCCGCGCCGCTGCTGCTCGAGCTGCCCGCGCCGGCGCCGCTCGAGCTTGCTGCGCCGCTGCTGCTCGAGCTGCCCGCGCCGGCGCCGCTCGACCCCGACGACGCCTGTGCCTCGTCGTCGCTGCTCGAGCACGCCGGCACGCCGGCGAAGGACGCGATCGCGGCGATGAAGACCCACCGCACCGGAAGCTGACGGAGATTGTGCATGGTGTTCCTCGGTTTCATGGGGCTCACTCCGGCAGGCGCATCGAGAGCATGGCGTCGATCGAGCCGCGCGAGAGCCCGCCCGGCAGATCGGGGAGCATCTCGGCCGCGGCGGAGGGGATCCTCTCGGGGTGGATGACCGCGACCTGGATCGTGCGCTGCGCCTCATCGAGCAGGATCATGAAGTAGCGATCGCCGCTGGGCCGGCGCCACGTCGGGCAGCCGTCCGAGCGCCCTCCGGCCTCGATGACGGGCCCCGTGTCGTAGGCCTTTTGCGCGCACGCATCCACGACCTCGACATCCTCGGCGAACGCGTCGCGATCACAGCCGGTCCCGCAGACGCTGCCGCCGATGTGCCCCTCCTGGTACGAGCGGACACCGGTGCTCATGAACTCGCGATTGCTGTACTCGTTGTTGTCCATCACGACCTCGAACACGTTGATCTCGCCGCAGCCGTCGCCGACGGTGCCCGTCTTCGAGTAGCAGTTGCAGAGCCCGTTCCACTTGCGGCCGCCGTCGCGAATGAGCTCGGACGCGACGAACGCGACCCACGGGCCGGGGTGGCCCTGCCCGTCGCCGTCGCATTTCTCGACGCCCGCGTCGTCGAACGTCATCGACGCCAGGAAGACGACGAGCTTCGAGCCCGCCCAGCCGAGGTGCATGACGCCCGGATCGTCGGGACAGTAATAATCCTTGCCGTCACCGCACGCGAAGGGCTTGTCCTGCGTGAAGTACGTGACGCAGTCCTTCTTCGTGAGGTCGCCCGTGAAGTCGGCGGAGGTGGTCTGCCCTTCCGTGACGAGCAGGTTGGAGCCCGCGCCGACCTTCGCGTCCCACGACGAGACCATCTGCCATGCGGCAGGGTCGCTGCCAGGCTGGTAGACGGCGAGCTGCTTCACGCGGATCGCCTTCATGATGAGGGTCATCTCTTCATCGAACGGGGCGAGCTTGTCGCTCGTCGTGGGATGCTCCGTCATGCAGCAGTGCCCGCCCCAGGTGTCGTCGCCGTCCTTGTAGTCGCACGCCGGGTCGCCCGGCTCGCGGTCGATGCGGCGGGGCCACCAGCCGGGCGCGCCGATGTTCGTGAACGTCATCGTCCCGCCGCGCGTCGGCGTGCTCGGCTCAGGGACGTGGGGGCCGAGACCTCCTCCGGCGCCCGCGGTGCTGGCGGACGGGCCTGCGCCGGCGCCTGCCGTGCTGGTGGACGAGCCTGCGCCGGCGCCTGTCGCGCCGGTGGACGGACCTGCGCTCGCCTGGCCGCCCTGGCCGCCCTGACCGCCGACATCACCTCCGTCACCGCAGGCGCACGCGAGGAGGACGAGAGCCGCGTGCACGATCAACGAGGAGCGCTTCATGCCCGTGACTGTCTCCGGAGCGCGCGCGTTCCGTGATGGAAAACAGAGGGTCGGAGCCGATAGGTCATCGAGAGGCCCACATGGGCGCGGCTCGGGGCGCGCCGGAGGGGCGGCCCGGAGCAGCAGAGCGCGAGCGCGCCGGCGCGGCGCGCCTGGCCCAGGGAGCCCGTTCTCACTGGCTTCGTTTGCCCGGATGAGTATTCTCTCGCGCGGGTGTCGCGGCGGCGGAGCGCCGCGACAGGTCTTCATGGGACGGTCGGGCCGCCTTCCCCCCCTCGCGCGACGTCGCTCGCGCCCTCGCGGTCCCCCTTGCGCCGATCCCCCTCTCACGAGCTTGCCCCCGGAACCTGGGCCCCCGCGCGCCGCATCGCCGAGCGCGTCCTCGGCCCGATCGAACGCTTCCTGCACGTCGAGGCCGCGAGCGGGATCGTCCTGCTCATCGCGTCCGTCGCCGCCCTCGCATGGGCGAACTCGCCGTGGGGCGACGCCTACGAGCACCTCTGGCACGTCCCGATCACGATCGGCGCCGGCTCGCTGGTGTTCACGCAGCCCCTGCACTTCTGGATCAACGAAGGGCTCATGACGATCTTCTTCTTCGTCGTCGGCCTGGAGATCCGGCGGGAGATCCACGAAGGGGAGCTCTCGGATCTCAAGCGCGCGGCGCTCCCGGTCGCCGCGGCGTTGGGCGGCATGATCGCGCCTGCGCTCCTTTACCTGTCGCTCAACGCTTCGCCGGCCTCACGGCACGGCTGGGGCGTCCCCACGGCGACCGACATCGCGTTCGCGGTGGGCGTCCTCGCCTTGCTCGGCAGGCGCGTGCCCCCTGCCCTGCGCGTGCTCCTGCTCGCGCTCGCGATCATCGACGACATCGGCGCCATCATCGTCATCGCGCTCTTCTACTCGTCGGGCGTCGCGTGGAGCGGGCTGCTCATCGCCGGCGGCGGGGCGCTGGGCGTGCTGGTGCTCCAGCGCTTCGGCGTCCGCCGTCCCGCGGCCTACGTGGTCCCCGGCGCCGTCGTCTGGTGGGGCATGCTCCGCGCCGGCGTCCACCCCACGATCGCCGGCGTCGCCATCGGCCTCCTGACGCCGGTGCGCTCCTGGTTCGGCAGCCACGGGTTCCTCGCCGCGGCGCGCGACGTGGTGGACAGGGTCGCCGCGCTCACCCAGCGCGACGGCCACCGCGCGGACGACCTGCTGACCCCCCTCGGGCGGATCCGGCAGGCCCAGCGCGAGGCGCTGCCGCCCGTGGTCCGGCTCCAGGCGGCGCTCCACCCGTGGGTCGCGTACGGCATCATGCCGCTGTTCGCCTTCGCCAACGCCGGCGTCCGCGTCGATGGCTCCTCGCTCGGCCACACGGCCTCGGGGACGATCCTGCTCGGCGTCATGCTGGGCCTGGTCGCCGGCAAGCCGATCGGCGTCTTCCTCGCGAGCTTCGCGATGGTCCGGCTCGGCGTCTGCGCCCTGCCGCGCGGCGTCGGCTGGCGCGGAATCGCGGTCGTGGGGTGCGTCGCGGGCATCGGCTTCACCATGGCGATCTTCATCGCGGGCCTCGCGTTCGGCGACGCCGCGATGCTCGCCGCGGCGAAGTTGGGCGTCCTGCTCGCCTCGGCCGTGGCGGCCGTGGTGGGCCTCCTCGCCGGCAGGCTCGCGCTGCCCGGGACCCCCACGCCCGACGCGGCGCTGACGCTCGAGGAAGCCGAGACGTCAACGGAGCGATAGCCGCCGCGCCGCGAGCAGCGGCCGCGTCCGGCGTGCCTCCGGCGTGGCTCCGGCGTGATCAGGCGTCGCCCCCGTGGACCGAGCGCAGCAGGCGCCGCACCGCGCGCGCGTCGGGCAGCCGGTAGGCGGCGCAGCTGCTCTCGTTGCCGACGTGAATGGTGCACGCGGACGGCGGGAGCGCCGCGAAGATGTCCTCGTCGGTGCGGTCGTCCCCGATGGCGATCACCACCGCCCTCGCGGGGACGTCGTCCAGGATGCGCGGCACGACCCTGCCCTTGTGCACCCCGCGCGGCCGGACCTCGAGCACCTTCGCGCCGGCGAGCAGCTCCAGGGCGTCCGCAGGGATGCGCTCCGCGAGCCGCGCGCGCAGCTCGCGCAGGTGCCCGCCCGCCAGCTCGGGCTCCGCGGTGCGGTAGTGCCACGCCAGGGTCACCGTCTTCTCCTCGATGAAGCTGCCCGGGGTGCGCCGGGTGAAGTCCTCCAGGATCGCCCGCACCTCGCCCTTCCAGGCGGCCGCGTCGGACTCGAGCGCGACCCAGCCGTCGCTCGCGTTGGGCCGGGACCAGAAGCCGTGCTCGGCGTGCAGGTGGAGCGGCATCGCGCCGAGCCAGCGCTCGATGTCGGCGCGCGGGCGGCCGCTCACGATGTGGACGCGGTCGCGCTCGGACAGCGCCCTCAGCAGCGCGAGGAGCTCCTCGTCCGGCGCGGCGAGGTCGGGCACCGGCGCGAAGGGGACCAGCGTGCCGTCGTAGTCGAGGATCCACACGCGCTCCGGCGCGACGCGCACGCGCTCGACGACGCTCTCGGGCATCCCTCGGCGCGACGGCGCGGCGGCCCCCGCGGGCTCCGGCGTCGCCGCGCGGTCGAGCTCGTCGAGGAACGTCTGCGCCCAGGCGTGGACGTCGTGCGTCGCCACGCGGCGGCGCAGCGCCGCCATCCGGCGCCGCTGCTCGGCGGGCGGCATGGCGATCGCCTGCTTCACGGCGGCGGCGACCGAGCCGATGTCGTACGGGTTGACGGAGATCGCCTCCGCGAGCTCGGAGGACGCGCCCGCGAACTCGCTCAGGATCAGGGCGCCGTCGTCGTCGACCCGCGCGGCGACGTACTCCTTCGCGACGAGGTTCATGCCGTCGCGCAGCGGGGTCACGAGCATCACGTCGGCGGCGAGGTAGAGGGCGACCACCTGCTCGAACGGCAGCGAGCGGTGCATGTAGTGGATCGGCGTCGCGTACGTCGTGCCGTACTGCCCGTTGATGCGGCCGACCATCTCGTTCACGAGCCGCCGGAAGTCGGCGTACGCGCCGGCCATCTCCCGCGTGGGCACGGCGAGCTGGAGGAAGCGGACCTGGTCGCGCAGGTCCGGCTCGCGCTCGAGGAACCGCTGGATCGCGAGCAGCCGGCGCGGGATCCCCTTCGTGTAATCGAGCCGGTCGATCCCGAGCACGATCTTGCGGCCGCGCGCCTCGGCGCGGATGCGCGCCGCCTCCTCCCGGACGCCGGGGTGGCCCGCGAGCCGCTCGATCTCGGCGGCGTCGAGGCTGATGGGGTGGACCCCCAGCGCGATCCTGCGCCCGTCGTGCTCGAGCACCGCCTCGCCAGGATCGACGCCGAGCACGTGCGCCGCCGATGCCGCGAAGTTCCTGCGGTAGGCGGCCGTGTGGAAGCCGATCAGGTCCGCGCCGAGCAGGCCCCGGACGATCTGCTCCCGCCACGGGAGGATGCGGAAGACCTCGGCGGACGGGAACGGGACGTGGAGGAAGAAGCCGATCCGCGCGCCGGGGAGGCGCCGCCGGAGGAGCGCCGGGAGGAGCAGGAGCTGGTAGTCGTGCACCCAGATCGCGTCGCCCGGCGTGTACTGCGCGGCGACCACGTCGGCGAAGTGCTGGTTGACGCGCTGGTAGGCTTCCCAGTCGAGCTCGGCGTCGAGGTTCACCTTGTCGAGCAGGTAGTGGAGCAGGGGCCAGAGGACGCCGTTCGAGAAGCCGTCGTAGAAGCGGTGCTGCTCCGCGGCGCCGAGGTGCACGGGCACGGCGCGCATCCCGGCGAGCGCCACGTCGGCGTCCCTTCGCTGCTCCGGGGAGAGGCTCGCGACGCTGCCCGGCCAGCCTATCCAGATCGCGCAGTGCCGCTCGTGGGGGCCGCGCATGGCGGCGGCGAGGCCGCCCGAGGAGCGCGTGAGGCAGAGCGCGCCGCGGTCGACGCGCACGCTGATCGGGAGACGGTTGGAGACGATGAGCAGTCGGGCCATGGAACTCCCCTCCTTGGCGGCGTCGAGGCCCCGCCCGCCGGGCGCGAGGCGCGGCACCTCCCTCACCCCGCCGGGCGCGCGCCGCGAGGCGCGGCGCCGCGAGCCGTCGGAAACCAACAGGGCGCGACGCCCCCCCGGGATCGCCGCGGACGAACGGCGGAACGAATCCTTTGAACTCAAAACATATCGCGCGGCGTCGCGCAAGCTGATCCGGCACGCCGGAGCGCGTCGCGCGTCGATCGGCCTCCGGCGCCCGTGCGGTCCTGGTGGTCGCGGCTCATCGGGGGCGCGCTCGGAGCGCGCTGCGTCTGGGCAGGAGCCACGGCGGCGCCTGTCGCGGCCTACCCAGTGAGCGCAGGCGTCATGATCGGCCAGGCGAGAGATTGCCCGCCAGATCGCCCCCACACCCGACGGATGGGCACGAACGCTGCGGGGCTGAAGAGTCTGCGCATGGTGGAGATGCCCGAAAGGCTGGGGATCTCGCCGCGCACGCCGACGCCTTTCACCATGGCGATCACCGCTCTAGGTGTCCGCCCGAGGGTGAGACGCGTGTCGCTGACAGGAAGGCGCCTGCGCGCGCAGCTGCTGCGCTGGATTCCGTGCGTGCTCGCGCTCGTCGCCACGCTCCTCGCGTCGTCGGCGCGCGCCGCGGCCGCGCCGGTGGTCCACGTCGCGCCGATCCAGGGCGAGATCGACGCCGGGCTGGCGGCCTTCGTGAAGCGCGCGATCGCCGGGGCCGAGGCGGCAGGGGCGAGCGCGCTGATCCTGCCGATGAACACGCTCGGCGGGCGCGTCGACGCGGCGATCGTCATCCGGGACGCGCTGCTCGCGACCCCGCTCCGCACTGTCGTCTTCGTCGACCCGCGGGCGATCTCGGCGGGCGCGCTCATCGCGCTCGCGGCAGAGCAGATCGTCATGGCGGACGGCGCGACCCTGGGCGCCGCGGCGCCGGTGCGCGCCGGGCCGGAGGGCGCGGAGCCGGCCGGGGAGAAGGCGACCTCGTACGTCAGGAAGGAGTTCCGCTCGACCGCCGAGCGCCGCGGGCGGCCCCCGGAGCTCGCCGAGGCGATGGTGGACGAGGACGTCGCCGTCGAGGGGGTCGTGGGTCCGGGGAAGCTGCTCACGCTCACGACCGCCGAGGCGCTCTCGCTCGGCGTCGCGGACGCCCAGGCCGACGGCATCGACGCCGTGCTCGCCCGGCTCGGCCTGGAGGGCGCGGAGATCCACGCCGTGTCGCCGAGCTGGGCAGAGCGCGCGCTCCGGTTCTTGACCATGCCCGTCGTGAGCTCGCTCCTCCTGAGCCTCGGGATGATGGGCCTGCTGATCGAGCTGCGCACGCCGGGGTTCGGGATCCCGGGCCTCGTGGGCGCCGCCTGCCTGGTGCTGTTCTTCTGGGCGCAATGGCTGCTGGCCCTGGTCGGCTGGGAGGAGATCGCGCTCGCCGCGGCCGGCCTGCTGCTCATCGGCCTCGAGGTCTTCGTGATCCCCGGCTTCGGGATCGCCGGCGTCCTCGGCGCGATCGCGCTGATCGCCGGCCTGAGCATGAGCCTGGTCGGCGCCGGCGTGACGCTCGAGCGCGCCCTCGCGGCCGTCGGCCAGGTCGCGCTGGCCATTGCGCTCGCGCTGGCCGGCGCGCTCGTCGCGCTGCGCTTCGTGCCGCGGCTCCCGTTCGGGCGGCGGCTGATCCTGGCGACGAGCCTCGGCGCGGACGTCGCCGCCGGCCAGGAGGCCCCGGCGAGCGTGCCGCGTCCGGGCGAGCGCGGTATCGCCACCTCGACGCTCCGGCCGGCCGGGATCGCGCACATCGGCGAGGCGCGGGTCGATGTGGTGTCCGAGGCCGAGTTCATCGAGGCCGGCGAGGCGATCGAGGTGATCCGCGTCGAAGGCAACCGCGTGGTCGTGCGCCGGATAGCGGCGGAAGGGAAAGGGGGGTGACGGATATGGGGATCGATCTGGGCCTGTTCGGGCTCGTCCTGCTGCTGTTCGCGGCGCTGTTCGTCGGGCTCTACATGATCCCGATTCCGCTCTGGATCGCGGCCTGGGCCTCGGGCGCGTACGTCGGGCTGCTCACGCTCGTCGGGATGCGCTTCCGGCGCGTCCCGCCGGGCACGGTGGTCACGGCGCGCATCAGCGCCGTCAAGGCGGGGCTCGATATCTCCGTCAACGACCTCGAGGCGCACTACCTCGCCGGGGGCAACGTGGTGCGCGTGGTCAACGCCCTCATCTCGGCGGACAAGGCGAACATCCCGATGCCGTTCAAGCGCGCGGCGGCCATCGACCTCGCCGGCCGCGACGTGCTCGAGGCGGTGAAGATGTCGGTGATCCCGAAGGTCATCGAGACCGCCCGCGTCGCGGCGGTCGCGAAGGACGGGATCCAGCTCATCGCGATCTCCCGCGTGACGGTCCGGACCAACATCGAGCGGCTCGTGGGCGGGGCCGGGGAGCAGACCATCATCGCCCGGGTCGGGGAGGGGATGGTGAGCACCATCGGCTCGGCGGCCACCCACAAGCAGGTGCTCGAGAACCCCGATCACATCTCGAAGAACATCCTCTCGCGGGGGCTCGACGCCGGGACGGCCTACGAGATCCTCTCCATCGACATCGCGGACGTCGACGTCGGCGCCAATATCGGCGCCAAGCTGCAGATCGATCAGGCCAACGCGGACAAGCAGATCGCCCAGGCCAAGGCGGAGGAGCGGCGCGCGATGGCGGTCGCGCTGGAGCAGGAGATGCGGGCGCGGGTCGTCGAGGCCGAGGCCGAGGTGCCGCGCGCCATGGCCGACGCGTTCCGCCGGGGCAACCTCGGCATCATGGATTATTACCGGATGAAGAACGTCCAGGCGGACACCAACATGCGCGGCGCCATCGCGTCGGACATGGCCGGCGCCGACGGGACCACGGAGGCGCTCCAGCAGCGGAGCGGACACCCGTGAGCCTGGCCGATCTGCTGCTGATCGCGCTCTTCCTGCTCTTTGCGCTGATGTCATGGTTCGGCGCGGCGCTCGGCCGGGCGCGCGAGCGGCGAGAGGACGGCGAGGCGCTCCCGCGCGCGCCGCCCGACACGGGACCGGCCGGCCGGCCCGCGCGCGCCGCGCCGCGGTCCGCGGGGCGGCTCCGGGGTTCACCGGCCGCGCCGCGGCCCGAGGAGCAGACCTGGGCATCGCCGGGGGACGGCCCCGGCGCGGGCGCCGGGCCCCGCCCCGCCGCGCGCCGCCACGCGACGCGGCGCGCGGCGCTGGCGAGCGCGCTGCGCCGCCGGGACAGCCTGCGCAGGACCTTCGCGCTGGTGGCGATCCTGGACCGCAGGGTGGACCGCCACGGCTGAGTGGACGCGCGGGGCGAGGGCCTCGCCCCCGGCGCCTCGGGGGTGGCCCCAGGCGCGCGCCGAGGCATCTGGGAGGTCCGCAGCGCGGGGCGCCCGTTCACGTACTCCGCGGCGCGGTGTCAGGTCGCGCTGGATCGGGGTCGGGCTCATCGCCAGCGGCGTGAGCCTCGCGCGCGCGCTCGGTGAGCGCGGGCGAGAACAGGAGGGCGGATGACGCGCACCGGGGACCCGCCCGCGGGCGAAGCGCCACGCGGCGGCGTGCTGCGGCTGCTCGCGCTGCCGGTCTCCGGGCGGTCGCTGCGCGCGGGATCGCCCTAGCCGCGCTCGCGACAGGCGGCCTTCCCGCGGCACGGAACGCGCTTGCGCGCCTGCGCCATGCTGGAGCGTACCGAGGGGGAGCGGCGCCCGGAGGGCCCCGTCGGAGCGGATCGAGACCGGCCGCCCGCCGGAGCGGCGGCGCCGCCGGACGGGACCGGGCGGCCGGTCCACGCGGTGCCCGTCGAGGCGCTGCTCGCGGAGCTCGACGTCGACCCGGGCGCGGGCCTCGCGGACTACCAGGCCCGGGAGCGCCTCGCGCGCTTCGGGCCGAACGCCCTGCCGGAGGCGAGGCGGACCTCGCTCCTCGCGGTCCTCCTGCGCCAGCTCCGGAGCCCGCTCATCTACCTGCTGCTCGCCGCCGCGGCGCTCGCCTTCTCGCTGGGCGAGCGCAGCGACGCCGCCGTCATCCTCGCCGTCGTCACGCTCAACAGCGTGATCGGGGCCGTCCAGGAGGGGCGCGCCGAGCGATCGCTGGCGTCGCTCCGGCGGCTGTCGGCGCTCACGGCGCACGTCGTCCGCGGCGGGCGCGAGCTGCTCCTCGAGGCGCGGGCGCTCGTCCCCGGCGACGTCGTGCTGTTCGCGGCCGGCGACGCGATCGTCGCCGACGCACGGCTGATCGAGGCCGCCTCGCTCGAGGTCGCCGAGGCCGCGCTGACCGGCGAGTCCGTCCCCGTGCCCAAGGCCCCGGGCGCTACCGCGCCCGACACCCCGCTCGCCGATCGCGCCAACATGGTCTGGTCGGGCACGCACGTGACGGCGGGGCGCGGGCGAGCGCTGGTCGTCGCGACGGGGACGGGCACCGAGGTGGGCAAGATCGCGACGCTCACCGCGACGGGCGAGGAGCCGGAGACGACGCTCGAGCAGCGCATCGCGCAGCTCGGGCGCCACGTGATCGCGGCGGGCATCGTGATGTGCGGCGCCGTGGTCGCCCTGGGCACGCTGCGGGGGCTGCCGCTCGTCGAGATCTCGATGATCGCCGTGAGCCAGCTCGTCTCGCTGATCCCGGAGGGCCTGCCCGTGGCCGTCACGGTCGCGCTCGCGCTCGGCGTGCGGCGGATGGCCGCGCGCCGCGCGATCGTGAGGCGCCTCTCCGCGGTGGAGTCGCTCGGCTCGCTGAACGTCATCTGCAGCGACAAGACGGGGACGCTCACCAGGAACGAGATGACGGTGACGGTGCTCTACCTCCCGGGCGGCCGGCGCGTCGAGGTGGAGGGCACGGGGTACGAGCCCTCCGGGCGCCTCACCGAAGACGGCCGCGCGATCGACGCGGGGGCGGACGCGGACGCGCGCGAGCTGCTCCTCGCCGGCCTGCTCTGCAACGACGCCGAGCTCGTCCCGCCCGACGACGACGAGCCCCGATGGCGCGCCCTCGGCGACCCGACCGAGGCGTCGCTGCTGGCGGTCGCCGCGAAGGGAGGGCTCGACGTCCGCGCCGAGCGGGGCCGGTCCCCGAGGCAGGGCGAGATCCCCTTCTACGCCGCCGCGCGCATGATGGCGACGCAGCACGGCCGGGGCGGCGCGCCGCGCGTGCTCATCAAGGGCGCGCCGGAGTCGGTGCTCGATCTGTGCGCCAGCGTCCGGCGGGGCGGGCGCGCCGAGCCCCTCGGCGACGGCGAGGCGCGCGAGGCGCGCCGCGCGTGGGAGGACATGGCCGATCGCGCGCTCCGCGTCCTCGCGATCGCGCTGGTGGACGAGGCCACGATCGAGCCGCAGCGCGGGTACGCGGCGTTCGCGGGCCGGGCCCAGCTCCTCGGCCTCGTGGGGCAGCTCGATCCGCCCCGCCCGGAGGCGCGCGGCGCCGTGCTCACGGCCCAGGAGGCGGGGATCCGCCCGGTCATGGTCACCGGCGATCACAAGGCGACGGGCCTCGCGGTGGCGCGCGCGCTGGCGATCGCGCGCGAGGGCGACGTGGCCGTCGACGGGCGGGAGCTCGACGCGCTGGGGGACGAGGAGCTCGCCGGCAAGCTCGATCGGATCTCGGTGTTCGCCCGCGTGCATCCCGAGCAGAAGCTCCGGATCGTCGAGGCGTTCCAGGCCCGCGGGGACATCGTGGCCATGACCGGCGACGGTGTGAACGACGCTCCGGCGCTCGCCCGCGCCGACGTGGGCGTCGCCATGGGGATCACGGGGACCGAGGTGGCGAAGGGCGCGTCGAAGATCGTCCTCACCGACGACGACTTCGCGACGCTCGTCGATGCCGTCGCCGAGGGACGGCACGTCCACCGGAACCTGAAGCGGCTCATCCTGTACCTGGGATCGAGCTCCCTCGCCGAGGTCGTCGCCCTGGTCACCGCGCTCGTGATCGGCCTCCCGGTCCCGCTCGTCGCCGTGCAGATCCTCTGGGTCAACCTGGTGACGAGCGGGCTCGTGACCGTGCCGCTCATCATGGGCCCGCCCGAGGGGGACGAGATGCGGCTCGCGCCCGTGCCCAGGGGCGAGCCGCTGCTCTCGTCCCAGGTCCTCCGGCGGATGGTGTTCATCGTCCCGGCCATCGCGGCCTCGACGCTCGGCTACTTCGCCTACCGCCTGTCGCTGGGCGTCCCGCTCGTCCAGGCGCGCACGGAGGCGTTCACGGTGCTCGTCGTCGCCCAGTGGTTCAACGTGCTCAACTGCCGCTCCGACCGGGCCTCGGGGCTGAGCCTCGACCTGGCGAAGAGCCGCTGGCTCATCGCGGGGCTCCTCCTCGGCAACGCGCTCCACGCCGCCGTGATCTTCGCCCCCCCGCTCAACGACGTGTTCCACACCGTGCCGCTGCCGATCCAGGAGGTCGCCGCCATCGGCGCCGTCGGGAGCCTGGTGCTCTGGGTCGAGGAGCTCCGCAAGGCCCACGCGCGCCGGCGCGAGCGGCGCGCGCCGTGACGGCGGGCGCGGGTCACTCGGCCCGCTCGCACCACGCCTCCCGATAGAAGATGTCGAGCGCCGTCCTCGCCAGGCCCGCGACCGGCACCGCGAGCAGCATGCCGGGGATCCCGGCGCAGGTAGTAGACGGCGCCGCCGACGAGCAGCGACAGCACAGCGGGCCAGAGATGATGGACGGCCAGGCACAGGGCGACCACGCCGCCGGCGACCGCGAGCACGCTGGTGCGCGCCGACGGCACGCTTCCGACCTGGGAGCTCCGCATCTTCCTACCGCCGCCGCGGGCTTGCGAGCGGCGCTCCTACGACGTCAGGGCACGTGAAGAGCGGCGCCTGCGCCGTGGCCTGGAAGGGCGCGCGGGCGCCGGGCCGACCGGCGTTCGAAGCCGCCGACGCGATGCGCGGCCGCTGTCATAATGCCTCCCATGTCCGCGAATCATCAGCGCCCGCCCGACGATGGACAGCCGAGGTCGTGCGCGGAGGCGGGCCGAGCGAGCCTGCGATCCATCGTGAAAGGAGTGATCGCGGTGCTGGCCGTGCTCCTGCTGCTATCGACGGCGGCGATGTGGCTGCTGACCACGTTTCTTCACCGGACGGCGCTCCTCATCGACGATAGCGTCGATGGCGTACGGCTGGCGATGGAGCTGCAACAGCAGATGACGCAGTACAACCGCCTCAGCAACCTCGCGCTGGCGTCGGCGGAGGGCTCGCTGGCCTCCGCCGAGGACACCGGCCCTGCGCTGGAGGCGATCGTCGCCGGCGCGGACCGGCGCCTCGTCGAGGTCCGCAAATACGTCGGCAGCCCGGAGGAGGAATCGCTGCTGCGCGAGGTGGAGCAGGGCATGCACGACTACTTCGCCTCCCGGAGAGCCCTCCTCGAGGGCCGCGCGACGCCGGGCGAGGCCATCCGGACCTCCTCTCCGCTGCTCGACGCCGCGATGACGAGCCTCCAGGACTTCGTCGACAAGAACAGCCAGCAGACCCGGGCCGCGATGCGCCAGGCCGTCGCCTGGGACTCGACGGCGAACGTGCTGAGTATCGGGGTCGCCCTGCTCGCCGCGATCGCGATCGTGGCGTCGCTCGTCGCCCTGGAGCGCTTCGTCCATTCCCCGCTGTCGGAGCTCGAGCGGGCCATCGAGCGCTTCGCGCGCGGCGACAAGACCGCGCGCGCCCGGGCCACGGGGCCCGCGGAGCTGCGCTCGATCGCGGGCGTGTTCAACCGCATGGCGGACACGCTGGTCTGCCAGGAGGAGAATCAGCTCACCTTCATCGCCGGCGTCGCCCACGACCTCCGCAACCCGCTGACGGCGCTCCAGATGAAGGTCGGCAGGTTCGACCCGACCGGCCCGGCGCCGACCGCGGAGCATGCCCGGCGGGCGAACGATCTCGTCGCACGGCAGGTCGCTCGGATGGATCGGCTCGTCGGCGACCTCCTGGACGCCACCCGGATCCACGCCGGCCGGATCGAGCTCAAGCTGGAGGCCTGCGATCTGCGCGAGCTCGCGCGCGAGGCGGCGGAGCTCTTCCAACCTCTGTCATCGGCTCATGAGATCATCGTCTCGAGCGCCGCGGGACCGGTGGTCGCCCGCTGTGATCCGTCGCGCATCGCGCAGGTGCTCAACAACCTCATCAGCAATGCCATCAAGTATTCTCCTCAGCGAGGAGGGATCACCGTCTCCGTGGGAGAGGACCGCGATCGTGCCTTCGTCACGGTCGCCGATCAGGGCATCGGCATCGAGCCGGAGGACGTCGAGCGGATCTTCGAGCCGTTCCGCCGCGTCGGCGCGTGCCGCGAGCTGGTGCCCGGCGTGGGGCTCGGGCTGTGGCTCGCGCGGCGGATCGCCGAGGCGCACGGCGGGTCACTCGGCGTGAGCAGCGCGCCCGGCCAGGGATCGGTCTTCCTCCTCGAGCTGCCCCTCGCGGAGGGCGAAACGGGCCCGATGTCGCCGAGCGCTCGGGCGGCATCGGCGCGGCGGAGCTGAGCGCGTTGGTGAGAGAGCCGCAGCGACGACCACGACGATACGTTCGACGTCTCGGTTACCCCTGGACATCCCCGGCCTGACCATCATGTCAATGGACATGGCTGACCCGAGCTCGTCGCACCGGCAGCTGATGGCATCGAGGATGCCGCTCGGGCGAGGTGCGCCTCGTCGAGCAGAGCGCCCGCGCGCGCGCGAACGCGCTCCACCACAGGTGTCGTCGAGCGCTTCGGCGCGCTTGGCCCCGAGCGCCGGGCTCCGTCGCTCGCACGCGGCGATCGGGGCGCGAATTTGCATGCGAACGTCGCGTGCCCCGACCAGCCGAGGGCACTACAGCCTCTCACGTGCGGGTGGCTGCGCTCGTTCACGCACCGGCTCGACCGTGCGTGAAGCAACTCTGAATCAGGGGAGCAGGACGCATGATGTTCTACAGGAACGCATCGTTGGTCTCGGCGATGGCCGCCGCGGCGCTCGTGGTCGCCTGTGACCGCAACCCGGGAGAGGACCTCGCTCAGGCCCGCAAAGAGGCGCAGGAGGAGATCGCGCGCATCCAGCGCGAGGCGGATCAGAAGATCGCCGAAGCTCGGCGCGAGGCCCAGAAAGAGATCGCCGAGGCCAAGAGAGAAGCGAGGCAGGAGCGGGCCGACGTGCGCAAGGACGTGGCCGAGGAGCGCCGGGAGCTCCAGGAGGCGCTCAAGGACGCGCGCCACGACACGAAAGAGGACTACATCGAGTACGCGCGCAAGCGGGCTCGGCTCCTGGAGCTGCGGGCGGCGGAGCTCAAGGCGCAGGCGCCCACCGTGCCTGCAGTCGACCGGGGCCCCGTCGACCATGCGCTGCAAGAGATCGAGGCGAAGCACCGCGAGGTGATCGGGGCTCTGAACGAGCTAGGCAAGGACACGAAGCAGCCCTGGAGCTCGGCGAGGGCGGAGATCGACAGGAAGCTGAGCGAGCTCGAGCAGCGCATCGACGCGGCCGGGGTCGCCGCGAAGGCGGCGACGAAGCCCGCCCGGTGAGCGTTTCGCGGCAACGACGCCCGCCGCGCGCCAGGTGGTGGCCACGATGACGGTCGCAGCGCTGTGTCGCCCTCCGTGGTCGTGGCCAGCATCACTCGGCCGTGCTCGACGAGCGGTAGCGGGACGCCGCGCGCGACCGGTCGGGACGGGCGAGGCGGCTGCGCGGTCGCTCGACCAGCAACCGAGCGCGCAATCGCCGCACGCCGCACAGGCAGGCACACCTTTCGCTGCTCCACGGTAGTCCATGCCGATCGTCTGCGACACCGACTTCTCTCCAGCCGCACAGCAAGCTGGGCGGGCCGCCGCGTCGCTCGCCCAGCGGCTCGGCGAGGAGCTCCATCTCGTCCACGTCGTCGACGAGCTCGGCTCCGAATTCCTGATCGGCCACGAAGAGAACGCGCTGCTCGATCCGGAGCGCGAGATGCTCGATCGCCAGACTGCAGCGCTGCGGCAGCTTGGAGCGCGGGTCGAGGCGCGGCTCGTCGCCGGGTTCCGGCACGTCTGGCTCGCCGAGATCGCGAGCGCCTGCCGAGCCCGCCTGATGGTGATCTCGCGCCGCCCCGCGAACCGGCTCGAGCGGCTGTTCGGGGGCGGCGTCGAAAGAATACTCCGGAGCTCGCCCGTCCCGGTGCTGGTCACCGAGCGCTGCGATCGCCTGGTCGATTGGCTGCAAGGCGAGCGCTGCTTGCGCGTCCTGGTAGCGCTCGATCCCTCTGACGCTTCTCGAGCCGCTCTGGGCTGGCTCACCGAGCTCGACGGCGCGGGGCCGCTCGAAGCGCTCGTCGCGACCTTTCACCGGGAGCTCGGCCCCGTGAGCTCCTGGACGCGGTTCGTGTCGGCCGCGGCGACCCGAGGCGTCGTGCATCCCTACCGCGACAGGCCCCTGGGCGGGGCTCGCAGCCCGGTCGAACCGCGCGCGCTCGACGGGGCGACATCACAGATCGAGATTGTCACCCGTCATCCGGCCGCCGAGCTGCTCCGCCTGGCCTGGCGAGAGCAGGTCGATCTCCTGATCCTCGCTCGCGATCCGTCGCAAGGTCCCCCGTGGCGCGCGCCCGTCTGGCGCGCCATCCTTCAGCCGAGCCTGCCGTGCAGCGCCGTGTGTGTGCCCGCGACCTACGCGCCGGCAGAAGCCTCGAGCTCGCGCGGCGAGCCCGCGGCGCAACCCATGCGGCGCCGACGCCCACGGGCGCGATGGTCTACGCGGAGCGCGCGCGCAGATCGGAGAGCCCATGGCGGCATGCAGGGCAGAGCGTAGCCGCATGCCAGGCGGGGCCTACCCCGTTCGGCAACAGGGGTTCTCGCATGCTACCGACCCTCGCATGGACCATCGCCATTCCCTTCCTGGGCGCGGCGCTCGCGCTGTTTCTCTCGCCGCGGTGGGCTGGACGCGTCGCGCTCCTCCCCCCTGTGCTCGTGCTCTTCCTCATGCTTCCGCGCTGGTCCGAGGTGTCCGGGGGTGCGTCGACGACGATCCCGATCGAGTGGCTCCCCTCCGTCGGGATCACCGCGAATTTGCGCCTGGACCGCCTCGGCGCCTTCTTCGTGCTGCTCGTCGCGGGCGTGGGCCTCGGCGTCGTCCAGTACAGCCGCGCCTACCTGGGACCGAAGGGCAAATCCGCCTACTGGGCGACGCTCCTCGCGTTCATGGGGGCCATGATCGGGGTCGTCCTCTCGGACTCGCTCGTGCTCCTCTACGTCTTCTGGGAGCTGACCACCATCACGTCCGCTCTGCTCATCGGGATGGACTTCACCGATCCGGAGGCGCGGAGCGGCGCGGTCCGCGCCTTCCTGGTCACGGGCGCAGGGGGCCTCGCGATGCTCGCCGGCGTGGTGCTGCTCGGGCAGATGGCCGGCACCTACAACCTGTCCGATCTCGCCCCGCGCGCGGGCGAGATCGTGGCGAACCCGGTCCATGTCACCGCGCTCCTCCTCCTGCTCGCCGGGGCGTTCACCAAATCGGCGCAGTTCCCGTTTCACTTCTGGCTCCCGGGCGCCATGGCCGCGCCCGCGCCCGTCAGCGCGTATCTCCACTCCGCCACGATGGTGAAGGGCGGCATCTTCTTGATAGGCCGCCTGTTCCCGGTGTTTCACGCGTCCCCCGCCTGGCAACCCGTCCTCGTCACGGTGGGGCTCACCACCTTCGTCGTGGCCGGATGGGACGCCGTCCGGGCCTGGGACCTGAAGAAGCTCCTCGCTTACAGCACGGTGGCGTACCTCGGCGTGCTGACCGCGCTCTACGGCCTGTATGCGAGGGCAGGGACGCGCGGTGAGCTGCTCAATATAGCGAACCACGCGCTGTACAAGTCCTCTCTGTTCTTGCTCGTCGGCTGGATGGAGAAGGTGACGGGGACACGCGATCTCTCGGTGCTGAAGAGGGAGCACTGGTTCCGGCGCGAGCCGGTCGCCGGGGTCTTGATCGGGTTCGGCGCCGCCGCCATGGCGGGCTTTCCCTTCGTGTTCGGCTTCATCAGCAAGGAGGTCCTCTTCGAGGCGCTGCTCACCGATCGCTCCCCGGCCGGCGTGATCGCGGTCGTGGCGGCCGTCGTGGGCGGGGCCCTCGCGGTCGCCTATGCGCTCAAGCTCTTCGTCGGCTCGTTCTGGGGCCCCGACATTCCGCCCGAAGATCGCGGCCATCCGAGACACCAGCTCTCGCCATGGCTGCTGGTCGTCCCCCTCCTCCTGCTCGCCCCGCAGGTGATCGGCGGCGTGGCTCCCGGGCGGCTGGGTTCTCTGCTCGAGCCCGGAGCCGAGCGGCTGGGGTGGCTGGCCGTGTGGCACCACGTGGACGCCCTCTTCGCCCTCAGCTTGATCACGATCGCGCTGGGGGCGGGCGGTTATCTCCTCTGGAGGCGGCACGCGAAGCCCCCCAGCGAGCCGGAGACACAGATCCTCTCCGACCGCATCTCCGGGGTCGTCCTCCGCCTCTCGGGCTGGGCCGGTCGAGCCGTACAGGCCGGCGGACTGCCACGTTACCTGGCGGTGATGCTCCTCTTCGCCGCCGCGGCGTCGTGCGCCGCCGCCGCCCTGGGGGATGGGCTCGGCGCCACGGGGACGTGGGGCCCCGATCTCGGGGTCGCCTGCCTCCCGGCGTTCATGATCGTCGCCGGCGCCGCGCTGACGCCCTTCGGGACGAGCCGTGTCGCCAAGATCGTGACCATGGCGGTCGCGGGGTACGGCGTCGCGGTCTTCTACATCCTCTTCCGCGCGCCCGACCTCGTGCTCACGCAGATCCTGGTCGAGACGGTCTCTCTCATCCTGCTCCTGCTCGTCTTTCGCAGGCTCCCCAGGCTCGCTCCCGACGCGCGGCCTCGCGGGGTGCGCATCACCCACGCCGCTGTGGCCGGCACCGTGGCGGCCCTCGCGGCGAGCCTCGCGTGGAACACCGGTGTCCATCCTCCGAGCGCCCCTGCCGGAGCGGAACAGCGCGCGCTGTCGCTCCCCGAGGCCCACGGAAGGAACGTCGTCAACGTCATCCTCGTGGATTTCCGGGGCGCCGATACGCTCGGCGAGATCACGGTGCTCGCCGTCGCCGCGCTCGGCGTGGCGGCGCTGCGCCCGCGGCGCGAGCCGGCGCCGGCGTCCAGGCCAGGGGGGTCCGGATCATGCGATCGCCCTTCCTGAGCTACGTCGCCACCGGGGCGCTCCCGTTGATCGTCGTCTTCGCGCTCTTCCTGCTGCTCCGCGGGCACGACGCGCCGGGCGGCGGCTTCATCGCCGGGCTCGTCACGACCATCGCGTTCGTCCTGGCGGCCCTGGCCTTCGGCGCGGGCGCGGTGCGGGCCGCGCTCTCCCCGCTCGCTTGCCGGATGCCGTGGGTCGGCCTGCTCGTCGCCGCGGCGTCGGGGCTGCCAGCCGTCGCGCGCGGCCAGAGCTTCTTGACCCATTACCACGTGCCGATCGGCGCCGCCGAGGCTCCCGCGCTCCGCCTCTCGACGACGCTGCTCTTCGACGTCGGGGTCTATCTCACGGTGGTAGGCGCTGCGATCCAGGTGCTCGACGCCTTCGCCGCGGAGGCGCCGCCGTGATCGGAGCCGCCGCGATCGCCGCCGGGGTGCTCCTCGCTGCGGGTCTGTATCTCATGCTGTCCCGCGACGTGCAGCTCGTGGCGATCGGCTTCTTCCTGCTGTCCAACGGCGTGAACCTCTTCGTGCTGACCGCCTCGGGGATGCCCGCGGGCGCGGCGCCGCCGCTGATCCCGGAGGACGAGCCGGCCGCCGCCCTCGCCCGCCCCACGGCCGATCCGCTCGCGCAGGCGTTCATCCTCACGGCGATCGTGATCGGCTTCGGGATGGCCGCCTTCCTGCTCGCGATGGCCGTCGAAATCCACCGGAGGAAGGGGGGCGATGAGCCGTCCGGGAGGGACGACGCATGAACGCCGCGATCGTGGTGGTCCCGGTGCTGCTGCCCCTGTTCACCGCCGTGCTCCTGGCGCTGTTCTCCGGGCGGCCTCGGCTGGAGCGGTGGCTGTCGCTCGCCGGCGGCGCCCTCCTCTTCACGACCGCTCTCTCGATCACCGCCCGGACGACCCGCGGCGCGATCCTCGTGCTCGCCATCGGGAGCTGGAGCCCGCGCGTCGGCATCGTGTGGGTGACGGACTCGCTCTCCGCCCTCATGCTGCTGTTCGCGTCGATCGTCGCCCTGGCCGCGCTCGCCTACGCGCCCGGATCGCTGCGCGGCGCGCGCGAGCGGCGGTGTTTCTACCCGCTCCAGCAGCTCATGATGGCGGGGGTCAACGGCTCCCTCGTGACCGGGGATCTCTTCAATCTGTTCGTCTTCTTCGAGCTCATGCTCCTCTCGTCCTTCGCGCTGCTCGCGCTCGGCACCCGGGCGGAAGCGCAGCGGCATGCGCTCGCGTATGTGGTGATCAACCTCGTCGCCAGCGCGGTGCTCCTCGGCGGCGTCGGCGCGGTCTACGGCACGGCCGGCACCGTGAACATGGCCGAGCTCGCGGTGCGCGTCCGCGAGGGGGGCCTGCCCTCCGCCTTCTGGAGCGCGGGAGCGCTGGTGATCGCCGTCTTCATGGTCAAGGCGGCCCTGGCGCCGGTGTTCTTCTGGCTGCCCGACGCGTACCCGGAGGCGTCGGCCGTGGTGAACGGCCTCTTCGCCGGGCTCCTCACCAAGGTGGGCGTCTACACGCTGTTCCGCGCCGTCCCGCTCCTGGGCGACGCCGCGCCCGGCGCGCTCCGCCCAGCGCTCCTGGTCATCGCCGCCGTCACGATGGTCATCGGGGTCGTGGGGGCGCTCGGACGAAGCACGGTGCGCGGCATCCTGTCGTTCCACATCGTGAGCCAGGTCGGCTACATGATCTTCGGGCTAGCGCTGTTCAGCCCCATCGCGATCGCGGCGGGGCTGTTCCACACGCTCCACAACATGGTCGCGAAGACAGCGCTCGTCTTCGCAGGAGGCGTCGTGGAGAGCATCGGAGTGCCCGGGGCGCTCGGCCACGCCCGCGGGCTCGCGCGCACCCACCCGTGGGTGGCCGCGGGCTTCCTCGTCCCTGCCATGTCGCTGGCCGGACTGCCCCCGCTCAGCGGGTTCTGGGGCAAGCTGCTCCTCGTCATCGCCGGCTTCCGGGCCGGAGCCGTCGTCGCCACCACGGTATCCCTCGTCGTCGGTCTCCTCACGCTCGCGTCGATGCTCAAGATATGGGCGGCCGTCTTCTGGGGAGAGCCCACCTGCCTGCGCATGCCTCGCACCGGCCGCGACCGGGGCATGCTGGGCGCGACGCTCGGCCTCGGCGCGCTGACCGTGATCCTGGGCCTCGCGGCGGCGCCGCTCTTCGCGCACCTCGAGCAGACAGCGACCGCGCTCCTGGAGGTGACGCCGTACGTGGACGCGGTCCTCCTGGAGCGACGATGAGCCGATGAACCACCTCGCGTTGAACCTGCTCCTCGCGATCGTCTGGGTCCTGCTCCAGGTGGAGTTCTCCCTGGGGCGCCTGGTCGTGGGCTTCCTCGTCGGCTTCGGCGCGATCGCGCTCACCGAGCGAGCGCTCGGCAGGAGCTTCTACGCGCGCGCCGCGGCGGGCGTGCTCGCCCTGGCCTGGAGCTTCGTCACGGAGCTCGTCCTGTCGAACCTCACGCTCGCGCGCGACATCCTCCGCCCGCGGCCCGTGTTCCATCCGGCGTTCGTCCGCCTGGATGTACGCGCCCTGAGCCCCGTGCAGACGATCCTCCTCGCCTGCCTCATCTCCCTGACCCCGGGCACGCTGACGGTCGACGTGGGCCTGGAGGAGCAGGCGCTCTACGTCCACTCGCTCTACGCGGGCGATCCCGCGGAGCTGCGCGGCCGGCTGCGCCGATTCGTCCGTCTGATCCAGCGCGCCGCAGGCCGCGGGCTGCCGCCGTCGCTGGAGGAATGACATGGAAAGCGTCGATCCGCGGTCCGCCGTCCTCTTCGCCTCGCTCTTCGTGCTCGGCGTCGGCATCGGGCTCTGCACGATCCGCATCGCGCGCGGGCCGACGAACTTCGATCGATTGCTCGCGTTCGATTGCCTGTTGATGAATGTCGTCGGCGTGGCGCTCGTGGCATCGATGCTGCTCGCCACGGACGCGTTCATCGACATGGTGCTGGTGACCGCGCTGTTCGGGTTCATCGGCACCATCTCGCTGGCCGCCTACCTGGAGGGCTCCCTTGCTCGCTAGCGCGCTCGAGATCGCCGCCGCCGTGGCGGGGACGTTCTTCATGTTCGTGGCGTCGCTCGGCGTCCTGCGCCTGCCGGACTTCTATGCGCGCATCCACGCGCCGACCAAGGCCGCGACGCTGGGGCTCGCGTTCCTGCTCGCCGCGCTCGCGCTGCACTTCAAGGAGCTCTCGAGCGTGACCAAGGCGGCGCTGGCGCTGCTCTTCGTGGCCGTGACCGCGCCCCTCGGCGCGCACATCCTCGCGCGAGCGGCGTACCGCAGCGGCGTGCGGGCGCCCGGAACGCGGGTCGACGAGTACGGGCCTTCCGAGCAGCGCCCGCGCGGCGAACCCGAGCGCGCAAAGGAGTTCAAGGAGGACGGGTGAGCCGATGGAGCTCACTCCTTCGACAGATACGCGATCATGAAGCACATCTCCTGATTCGTCCCTTCCCCCCAGGGCACGTCCTGCGGCGGCAGGGAGAACTGCCCCTCGCTGTCCACCGTGTTGTCCCATGTGCACTCGGTGACGAAGCGATCGCCCGACCCCCAGCGCATCGGCTCATCGAACATGTAGAGCGCCTGGTGGTGGAACTCGAACTCACCGCGCGCGGCGCACTCGCTCGCTCCCCCGTCGCGCTCGATCCAGGCCCGGTAGGAGCGGCCGAGCACGTGCATGTGCGGCATGACGCCGTACACGAGCAGCGGCGGGCCCTCGTTCGGCGCGGCGCTCCGCTCGGTGTGCGCCTCGGCGCCCGCGGGGATCGTGAAGGGGACCGGGCCGAACACATCCATGTAGACCTCGGCGCGAGGCGCCTCGCGCGAGAGCTCCAGGCGGTAGCCGGACCGATCGCGCGCGTCCGAGTTTCTGCGCCCGAAATAGTGCATCTGCATCACGAGCTGCTCGCCGGGCTCGACGCGGACCCCGGCGCCCTCCGGCAGCCGCGTCACCCCGACGCCGGGCGCCCAGCTGTGGAGCAGCTGCCAGTCGAGCTCGATGACCGGATCGCGGCACGGAAATGCGCGCGTCCCCGGCGCGACGCCGTAACCGATGCCCGCGTCGCCGCCGAGATCCCGGTACACGGCCATGTGGTGCACCACGGCCGGATTGCCGACCTCCGCCTCGAACGCCGTGATCCAGGTCGGCTCGGAGAAGGGGTTGTCGACGATCGTGCAGAAGTACTCGTTGCCGTCGTCGTCGAGGGAGACGTCGTGCTCCTCGGGCATCTCGAGCGTGGCGTCGGGCGACGCGATCGTGTCCGCCCGGCCCCGCGGCGGCGGCGAATCGACCGGATCGCCGAGCGGAGCGCCGTCGCGCGCCCATGCGTCGAAGAGGAGGCGCTCCTCTTGACTGAGGCTCATCCTCTCCGCGCCTTCGTAGCTGCGGCAGCTCGGGTCCAGCACCGGCGGCGGCATGTCCCCCGCGCTCACCCGCAGCGACATGAGCGCGGCCAGCCGCTGCGCCGTCGCCGCGTCCGTCAGCGCCACCCCGCCGACGCCCGCGCCGTCGTGGCATGAGGCGCACGAGCGCTCCACGAGCGGCTGGATGTCCCGGTACCACGTCACCTCCGGCCCCGGCGGCGCGGGCGCCTCCCCGTCGCCCCCACACCCCATCGTCCCCACCGCCCCCAGCACGAACACCGCCGCGCTCCGCGCCCTGCGCACAGCTTCGCCCCTCGTCATCACACGCCTCCTGTCGTCGCGGTCGGCTCAGGAGCCGCATCCCCGCGAGCGCTCCTGTCAATCTACCGTTTGAAACGATTGTTTAATAGCGAGTCATCGGTGTGTCAAGGGCCGGGCTCGACGAGGGCGGCGGCGGTCCTCGAGCGTCGACGACGTGAGAGCGGAGAGGCGCGTGTCGGCGCGCGTGCGGATGCCAGCGCACATCCGGCGCGGGGGGCCGAGCCGCGCGCGCTCGGCTAGGATCGCCAGCATGCGCAACCTCCGCCTTCTCCTGCCGCTGGCGACGGCCCTGGTCCTGGGATCCTTGCAAGGTGCCGGCTGCTCCGGCGAGTCGACCGCTGGCGCGGGCGCGACCGCTGGCGGGACGTCGAGCCCCGAGGGGTCGCGCTGCGAGCCGTCGGGCGGCGGACCGCACTGGCTTCTCGAGGGCGAGACCGTGACGTTCCCCGTGACGTGCGCGACCGGCCTCGCGCTCCCCGACGGCGCGATCGAGGTCGGTCCGCTCCCCGACGGCGCCACCTACGACCCGGTCGCGCGCGAGGTGACGTTCTCACCCGGGCTCGACCAGGCCGCCGTCTACGAGATCGAGATCCGCGTCGCGCAGACGTCCGAGGTCGGGCGCGTCAAGATCGGCGTCGCCGACGACTGGGCCGATCCTTCGAACGTGCCTGTCGTCGATCCGGCCCGTTATCCCGAGGAGTACGGCCTGCCGGTCCTCTTCCTCTCACCGACGCCAGAAGCGAAGGAGTACGCGCCGGCCACGGTGGTCTACCGCGGCCGCACGTACAACGCCGAGGCGGAGCTCCGCGGCGAGAGCTCGCTCGGGTATCCGAAGAACAGCTTCACCCTCAAGTTCCCCAAGGAAGACAAGTTCAACGAGCCCGACGAGGCCGGCGGGTTCACCGATCGCCGCAAGGTCGTGCTCATCACGACGTTCGACGACAACTCCTATGTCCGGCAGCGCCTCGCGTACGACCTCTGGAACCGCCTGGATCCGGAGCACATCCAGATCAAGACGTACAGCGCCGTGGTGTACCTCGACGGGCAGTACGCGGGGCTCTACACCGTGGCCGATCACGTCGACGGCTACCTCATGGAGGACCACGGGTACTCGCAGGACGGCAACCTCTACAAGGCGGTCAGCCACGACGCGAACTTCGCGCTGACCGCGCACAACGGCGAGCCGAAGGAGACGCTGCACGACGGCTTCGAGAAGAAAGAGGGGACGCCGCCGGAGGGCGAGCCGGAGGCGTTCGCGGACCTGGAGGACCTCGTGAGCTTCGTCGCCACGTCCAAAGAGGCCGTGTTCGCCGCGGAGATCGGGTCGAGGATCGATCTGCGCGATTACGAGGATTGGTGGATCTTCGCCACGTTCATCATGGCCGACGACTCGGCCGGAAAGAACAGCTACCACTACCGCGATCCGGTCGCAGGCGGCGTGTTCCGCTACGCGCCGTGGGACTTCAACGCGAGCTTCGGCCAGACGTGGCAGACGGAGCGCCAGCCGGCCTCCGATCGCGTCGAGTACCTCGGCGTGAACCTCCTCTTCCAGCGCCTCCTGGAGGAGCCCTCGATCGGCGATCCGCTGCGCGCCCGCTACGGAGAGGTCCTGCGCGGCGCGCTCGGCGACGCCGAGATCCAGGCGATCGTGGACGGCTACGTGGCGCGCATCGACGCGAGCGCGCGCCGGGACGAGGCGAGGTGGGGAGAGGCGTACCGGAGCTACGAGGGCTGGAGCGGGCGCGGCGACTTCACGACGTACGAGGAGGAGATCGCGTACCTGAAGGCGTGGATCTCGGAGCGGTGGCGGCACCAGGACGCGCTCTACTGATCGGCGCGCCCGCCCGGCGCGGGGCCGCTGGCCGATCGTCGCGCGGCCGGAGCGGACATTGACACCGCCCGACATGGCGGCGTGAATGCTGCGTGTGGATCCCTCGCCTCCCCCCTCGTCCTGGTCGGGAGCGCCGCGCGCGCACCGGCCCGGCGGCCGCGGCGATCGCGCGGAGCCGGCGCTGACGGTCGCCTCGCCGGGCGCGCCGTCCGTGCCGCCGCCCTCCGCCGCCGCCGCCGCCGCCGCCGCCGCCGCCGCCGTCGCGCCCCGGCCGCGCGCCGCGTGGATGCGACCGACCTCCCTCCTGGCCGGCAGCGCCGTCCTCCTGGGGGTCGACCTCGCGTTCGCGATCACCCCGCGCGCCTCGATGGCGCTGACCGCGCTGGAGACGCTGCTCGTGCCCGCCTGGGTCGTGGCCGTCGTCTCGCTGGAGCGCGCGCACCGGACGCTCACCGGCGCGCAGGCCGAGGCCAGCCGGCCCCGGCTCGCGCTGTTCCTGCTGGCGCTCGGCCTGCTGCTCGCGTGCATCGGCGAGAAGTGGCTCCTCGTCTGGCAGCCGGCCGGCGACACGGGGCACCGCGGCGTCGTGCTCTACCGCTCGTACACCGTGCTCGCGTTCTCCCTGGCCCTCGGCGGCCTGCTCGGGCGCCGGCCGCTCGAGCGGCTCATGGCCACCGCCGCGGAGCAGCCGGCGCGGCTCATGGCCGTGTCGTTCGGGGTCGCCACGCTGATCGGCAGCTTCCTGCTCACGCTGCCGCAGTCGCTCCGGCACATCGAGGACGCCTCGTTCATCGACGGCCTGTTCATGTCCGCGAGCGCGGTGTGCGTGACCGGGCTCGCCGTCCACGGCATCGCCGAGACGTACACGCCGTTCGGCCAGGCGGTCCTGCTCCTGCTGGTCCAGATCGGCGGGCTCGGGATCATGGTGCTGTCGACGTTCTTCGCCATCCTCGCCGGCAGGCGGCTCAGGCTGCGCGACGCCGCCGTGATGGCCGAGATGATCGACGCCGAGTCGTTCGCCCGCCTCCGCCGCAACGTGGCCGCGATCGTCCTGTTCACGCTCGGCGTCGAGCTCGTGGGGGCGATCGCGCTCCTGTTCAGCTTCCTGCCGTACCATCAGATCGCCTCCGGGCCCGTGCCCGGCGAGCCCCTGTCCGGCGCCGGCGATCACCTCTGGGCGGCCGTCTTCCACGCGGTCAGCGCCTACTGCAACGCGGGCTTCTCGCTGTTCGGCGGGGGGCTGGTCCCGCTGGTCGGCTCGCCCGCGGTCTCCGTCGTGCTGGGGGGGCTCGTGATCTTCGGCAGCCTGGGCTTCCCGGTCCACGACGAGCTCGTGCGCCGGCTCCGGCTGCGGCTCCGCGGCGAGCGGCCGCCGCGGATGTCGCTGCACAGCCGGGTCGTGCTGCTCACGACCGCGGTGCTGTTCGTGGCCGGCGCGGCGGGCTTCCTGCTGCTCGAGTGGCGCCGGTCGATGGCCGGCCTGTCGTGGCCCGTCAAGGTGATGGCGAGCTTCTTCCAGTCGGCGATGACGCGCTCGGCGGGCCTGACCACGGTCGACTTCGGCCTCATGGGCCCGGCGGCGTTGATGCTCACCTCCATGATGATGTTCATCGGCGGCGCGCCGGGCTCGACCTCGGGCGGGGTCAAGGTCACGACCGTCGCGGCGCTGTTCGCGGCGCTGCGCGCCGAGCTGCGCGGCGACGAGGCGCCGCACCTGCTCGGGCGGACGCTCCCCGCGGCCACCGTGCGCCGCGCCCTCGGGGTCGCGTTCCTCAGCATGGTGCTCGTCTCGGTGTTCGTGCTGATCCTGCTCGCCCTGGAGCCGCACGACCCGATGGGCCTCGCGATGGAGGCGGTCAGCGCGTTCGCCACGGCCGGGCTGTCGGCGAACGTCACGCCGTCGCTGAGCGCGCCGGGCAAGGTGGTCGTCACGCTCGCGATGTTCATCGGCCGCATCGGGCCGCTGACCATGGCCCTGGCGCTCGCCAACCAGGCGAGGGCGCGGAGCTACCGGCTGCCCGAGGAGCGCGTCGGCATCGGCTGAGCGCGCGGCCGGCCGGCGGCCCGGCCCCGGCGCCCCGCCCGGCCCGCGGATCAGTGGCGCTTGCCGCGGATCCGTGAGACGTTCGCGGCGCGCGCCGCCGGGCGGCGCCGCGAGACCATGAGATCGAAGAGCGTCCTTGTCATCGGGCTCGGCCGGTTCGGCACGTCGATCGTCGAAACCCTCTGGAAGAACGGCGCGGAGGTGATCGCGATCGACAACAACCCCGAGGCGGTCGACGCGGTGAAGGACAAGACCTCGGCCGCCTTCGTCGGCGACGCGACGGTGCACAAGGTGCTCGAGGGGATCGGCGCTCAGTACGCGGACACCGCGATCGTGACGTTCGGCGAGCACTTCGAGCCGTCGGTGCTCTGCGTGGCCTCCCTGGTCCGGATGCGGGTGCGCGAGGTGATCGCCCGCGCCGCCACCGATCGCCAGGCCGACATCCTGCGCGCCGTGGGCGCGGCCCGGGTGATCCAGATCGAGACCGAGATGGGCCGCCGCATCGGCGCCGACATCACCATGCCGCTCGCCCAGGACCTGCTCGATCTGGCCAGCCACTACCGCGTGGTCCCCTGGAACGCGCACGGGCCGCTCGTCGGGCAGACGCTCGCCGGCTCGAAGATCCGCCAGCGGTACCGTATCAACGTGCTCGGCGTGCGGCCGCACACGAGCAAGCTGCCCGGCGACAAGCCGCGGCTCGAGGCGCCCACGCCGGACTACGTGATCCGGGACGGCGACACGCTGCTGCTCGTGGGCGACGGCGACGACGTGAGCCGGTTCGTGGCCGAGGTCGGGGGCTGATCGGCCTCCGTGTCCCGCGTCGAGGCGCCCCGAACAGGCCCCCCGAGCACATCCCGGCCGCGTGTTCCGGCTTTTCCCCTCGTCCTCGATGTGCGAGAGCACCACGCACATGCGTTCTTTCAAAGCGCCCTCTGCGATGCGCCTCGCTGTCTCGGAAGCGCTGCTGCTCGCGGTCGCGATGACCGCCAGCGCGGCGCGCGCGCAGCCCGCCGACGAGCCTCCGCTCGAGGGAGACGTGGGCGGGGCCTCCGTTCCTCGCGGCGGAGCCGGCGCGGTCGTCGTCCCCCAGCCGGGCACGGCCCAGCCGGCGCAGCCCGCCGCCGTCAGCCCGCCGAAGCTCATCACGTACGCCCCGCCCGTGTATCCGGAAGAGGCCCAGCGCGCGGGCGTCGAGGGGAGCGTCATCCTCAAGCTCGACATCGACAAGACCGGGCGCGTCACCAAGGCCGAGGTCGCGACGCCGGGCGGGCACGGCTTCGACGAGGCCGCGCTCGCGGCCGCGCCCGGCCTCGTGTTCGAGCCGGCGCGGCGCCCGGACGGCACGCCGGCGCCGGCGCGCATCCTCTACCGGTACGCGTTCACGCTCACCCCCAAGCCCGCCGACACGGCGGCTCCGGCGCCGCCCGCCGACGTCGAGACGGTCGTCGGGACCGTCCTGTCCGCGAGCACCGGCGAGGGGCTCCCGGACATCGCGGTCAGCCTCCTCCGGCCCGACGGCGGCCGCGAGGACGTGAAGACCGACCAGCGCGGCAAGTTCCGCTTCAAGAACCTCCCGCCCGGCAAGTACCGCGTCGAGGTCGCCGCCGCGGGGTTCGAGCCGTTCACGGCCGACGAGGACATCGCGGAGGGCGAGGCGATCGAGGTGCGCTACCGCATCTCGCTCGCGGCGCCCAAGGACGGCACGGCGCCGGGCATCGAGGTGACCGTGCAGGGCGAGCGCCCGCCGCGCGAGGTGACCCGGAGGACGCTCGAGCGCCGCGAGATCGACCGCATCCCGGGGACCGGCGGCGACGCGCTGCGCTCGCTGCAGAGCCTGCCCGGCGTCGCGCGCAGCGGGTTCGGGCTGCTCATCGTGCGCGGGTCCGCGCCGCAGGACACGCTCACGTTCATCGATCGCACCCCGGTGCCGATCATCTACCACTTCGGCGGCCTCTCCTCGGTCGTGCCGACCGAGATGCTCGAGAAGATCGACTTCTACCCGGGCAATTTCAGCGCCGTGTACGGCCGCGCCATGGGCGGCATCGTCGACGTCGGGCTCCGCTCGCCGAAGCAGGACGGCAAGTACCACGGCGTCGTCCAGCTCGATCTCATCGACGGGCGCGTGCTCCTCGAGGGGCCCGTCCCGTACCTCAAGGACTGGAAGTTCATCGCGGCGGGCCGGCGGAGCTGGGTCGACGCGTGGCTCGGGCCCGTGCTCAAGGAGGCGGGCTCCAGCGTGACGCAGGCGCCCGTCTACTACGACTACCAGTTCGTCCTCGAGGGCCGCCCCTCCGCCAGCGAGCGCGTGCGCGCGAGCTTCTACGGATCGGACGACGCCTTCAAGATCACCCTGGACAAGCCGCCGGAGGACGAGCCGGCGCTGACGGGCGACTTCGGGCTGCACACCGCCTTCCAGCGCCTCCAGCTCAGCTACGAGAACCGCCTGGGGAACCGGGACAGGATCCTCTGGTCGCTGGCCCTCGGCAGGGACGTCTTCGACTTCGGGGTCGCTCCCCTCTCCTTCAACATCACCTCGGCCTCGCTCGACCTGCGGCTGGAGTACTCGCACCGGTTCGCCAGGTTCCTCACGATGAACGTCGGGACCGACCTAACGAGCGGCATCGCGACGGTCAACCTCCACGCGCCGACGAGGCAGCCTGCAGGTCACCCGTCGAACCAGCCGTTCTCGACGCTCCCCGCGCAGGACCAGTCGTTCGACGGCCCGTACGCCCGGCCGGCCGCCTACGCCGAGTTCGAGGTGGTCCCCTCGCCGCGCGCGCGGATCGTCCCCGGGGTGCGCGTCGACTACGCGCTCGACACGCACACGCTCGACGTGAGCCCGAGGGTCAACGCGCGCTACGACATCCGGAGCGGCTTCCCGCGGACGACGGCGAAGGGCGGCGTGGGCCTCTACTACCAGGCGCCCCAGTTCGAGGAGAGCGTCGAGCCGTTCGGAACGGCGGATATCAAGTCGAACCGATCCATCCACTACGGCCTCGGGGTGGAGCAGGAGATCACGCCGCAGATCGACGTGACGGTGGACGGGTTCTACAAGCAGCTCGATCGGCAGGTCGTCTTCTCGGCCGAGAAGGACGGATATGCCAACAACGGCACCGGGTACGCGGTGGGCGGCGAGGTGCTCTTGAAGTACAAGCCGGACGATCGCTTCTTCGGCTGGGCGGCGTACACCCTCTCGCGGTCGGTGCGCACGGACGGCCCCGGCGAGGAGGAGCACCCCACGCCGTGGGACCAGACGCACGTGCTGACCGTGCTCGGGAACCTGCAGCTCGGCCGGGGCTGGGAGGTCGGCGCGCGCTTCCGCCTCGTGTCGGGCAACCTGCAGACACCCTATGTCTGCGATCCGGAGCAGAAGGGGTGTAATCCGAACCGGGTGAACGCGATCTACCATGCTTCCTCGGGCAAGTACTCGCCCTTCCCGCTCGGGGGCGACTACAGCGAGAGGATGCCGCTGTTCCATCAGCTCGACGTCCGCGTCGACAAGACGTGGCGATTCAAGACGTGGCAGCTCGGGCTCTACCTGGACGTGCAGAACGTCTACAACTACGAGGCTGCGGAGGGCATCAGCTACAACTTCAACTACACGAAGCGGGAGTACGTGACGGGGCTCCCCTTCCTGCCCACGCTCGGGCTGCGAGGAGACTTCTGATGAAACGGACCCGACTGCCCTCTCGCCGCGCGCTGCTCGCCGCGCTCTCGACCCTGGCCCTCGGCATCCCCTGCTGCTCGGGGAGCGACCTGGCTCCGTCGTCCGAGGTGGAGGGGCTCCGCGTCCTGGCCGTGACGGCGGACAGGCCGTACCCGGCGCGGGGCACGCCCGTGACGTTCCAGATGACGTACGCCGACGGGCTGGGCGACGCCGACGGCAACCCGCGGAAGGTCGAGGTCGCGTGGATCGGGGGCTGCGTGAACCCGCCTGTCGGAATAGACGCGCAGATCGGGTGCCTCCCGCAGTGGATAGGCACCTCCATTGCGGCAATGATCCCGCCGCAGGGAGGCGGAGGTGGCGGCAGCTCCAACGACGGCGGCGGCGGTGCCAACGATGGCGGCGGCGGCAGCGCCGACGGCGGCGGCGGTGCCAGCGACGGCGGCGGCGGCGCCAGCGACGGCGGCGATGGCGGCAGCGCCGGCGGCGATGGCGGCCAGGAGGAGCAGACCGCTCTCTTCAAGCGACAGGAGCTCGAGCCGGCGCTGAGCGGCAAGCCCAACGCAGCGTCGTTCACGTGGACGCTGTCCGGCGACATCCTCAGGCGCCCGGACGCAGGACACACCGCGACCGGAACGAAGTACTCGTCGGCCTACGTGTTGTTCGCCGTGTGCGCCGGCAAGGTGCGGCCGACGCCGGCGCTGTCAGCAGCGCTGACGGCGGTTCTGACAGGCGCTGACCCGTCCGCGGCGCTGGGAGACATCACGGGGATTCCACTGGAGTGCGTCGATGAAGACGGGAAGGTGCTCGGTCCAGACAGCTTCGTCGTGGGCTACACGCAGGTGTTCGTCTTCCAGGACTCGGATCAGCGAGCCAACACGAACCCGCCCATCGACGAATTCACGCTGAAGCTGGACGACAAGGAGGTCGCGCTCGGCGAGAGCGGCCTGCCCGTCGTGGAGCCGTGCATCCGGCCGGAAACGAAGGCCCAGGGATGCGGCCCGGCAGAGCCGGACGCCGACGACTGCACGACCTACGACATCGACGTGATCGTGCCGTCCGACGCCGCCGACGTGGACGTGGAGGCCACGGGGCTCGGGGGGCCGCCCGCGCACGAGGCGCTCTGGGTCGACTACTACACGGACGGGGGCGGATTCGACGGGGCGAGGCGCCTCGTGAGCGACGCGGTGACGGGCCTCGGCGAGCGCCACGGGACCACCTGGACGCCGCCCTCGAAGCCGGGGCGCGTGTCGCTGTGGGCGGTCGTCCACGACACGCGGGGCGGCTCGAGCGTGAGGCAGATGGAGGTCGAGGTGCGGGAGCAGGAGTAGTCATGCCGCCGCTCGATCTGCACGTCGCCCTGTTCGGCGCCTCCGGCGCAGGCAAGACGGTCCTCCTGGCGGCCTTCTACCGGGCGCAGACGCAGCCGTCGTTTCAGATCGAGCACGCCTACAAGATCCAGGCGGTCAACAAGGCGCAGGGCAACCAGCTCCTCGGGCGCTTCTACCGCCTCGAAGAGGGCAGGTTCCCGGACGGCAGCACGCGCTTCGACGCGTACGAGTTCGACTTCTTCCCGAGGGACCTGCCCGAGGCGGCGCTCCGCATCCACTGGTACGACTACCCCGGGCGCTGGTGGGAGGACGAGCCGATCGACGCGGAAGAGCGGGAGGCGATGCGCCAGGGCCTGCTCAAGCTCGGCATGAGCCACGTCGGGATCCTCCTTGCGGACGGCGCGAAGTACCGGAGCGAGGGGACCGGCTACATCCGGTGGCTCTTCGAGCACTTCGCCGACGAGTGCGACCGGCTGCGCCGGACCAGCGCCGCCACGGGCGACGAGGTGAGCTTCCCGCGCGAGTGGATCCTCGCCCTCAGCAAGGCCGACCTGTTCCCGCCGGAGTACAGCGCGAGCGACTTCGAGCGCGAGGTGTGCCGCGACGCCGACGATCAGCTCGCCAAGCTCTGCGCCGTGCTCCGCGCCGAGCGCGCGTTCGGCCACCGCTTCATGCTGCTCTCGTCGGTCGCCGCGCCGGTCGACGCCGACGCGCAGGTCGACCCGGGCACCTCGCTCGGCGTGCGCACGCTCGCGCCCGCGGTCCTGGTGAGCACCGTCGAGGGCGCGGTCCGCGAGGCGCAGGCCACGCGGAAGGAGAGATCGGCCGGTGAGACGTTCTTCCAGGGCCTGCGCGATCTGGTCACGTTCGTCGACTCCCTCGACGACTTCCTCCCGAAGCGATACCAGATCGTGAGCAAGATCCTGCGGTTCGTCTCGATCAAGGACTTCGCGACCACGCGGCTCGACAGGCTCCAGAAGACCCGCGAGGGCGCGATCCGGAGGGGCGACGCGTTCACGGCGGTCCTGAGCGCGATGGCCGCGGCCCTGCGCAACGACGAGGGGGCGCGGGCCTACCACCAGAACCAGTAGGACAGCCATGCTCGCGCCCGCGCCAGCGCCCGTCGTCGAGACCTCGCGCCTCCTCTGGAGGACGCGCGGCGAGCACTGGGACTACGAGTTCATCTGCGTGCCCGAGATCCCGGCCCTCCCCGCCTGGCTCACGGCGCTCGAGGCCATGATCGGCGACGCCGACGCGAGCGCCGGAGAGCTCCGTTATGGCCTGCTCGAGATCGACGAGCCCGGGCCGAGAGGCCCTCTCGTGTTTCCCTACGTGGCGACGCGGTTCCTCGATCCGGCGCGGAAGGACTGGACCGGAAGGCAGGTCCAGCACTTCGCCGTGTGGTTCCCGCCGATCCCGGAGGAGGCGATCGAGGCGCTGCCCGGGGCGATCCCCGCCGACTGGCACCTTCGCGTGCTCGAGGGCCTCGCGGGGACGTACGGCTCCGGCGAGGTGTTCGGGCTGCCCGAGGCGGCGGTCCGCGCGTCGAGGCGAGGTGTCCCGGAGAGCCGGGCGGCGCGCGCGATGGCGATCGTGAAGCGCACGCCCCCGGTGGCGCTGCTCGAAGGCGACGCCGCGCCCGCGCGGTGGAAGCGGGCGCCGACGCTAAAAAAAAAGTGCCTTGATCCTCCGGACGCGGTGAGCCTGCAGGCGGCGGGAGCAGGCGATGGCGGCAAGCGCCCGGGACTCGGCTGCTTCGCGGTCGGTCTGCTGGTGATCCTCGCCGTCGGTCGGCTGATGATCGGATGGGTGGCGGGCTGAGGCGGCCTCGCGGCGCGCGCCCTGGGTGGTGGCCAGACCCGCCGGCGCCCACTATGCTCGCCCCGATCGCCGCGCCAGAGGCGGCGCGCCATCAACACATGACGGAGATCTGCTGTGAATGACCATCCCGCATTGACACCTGGCCGCGCCGCCGTGGTGACCGGCGCCGCCAGCGGCATCGGCCTCGCGGCCGCCGAGCGCTTCGCGCGCATGGGCCTGAAGGTCTGTCTCGCCGATCTGGACGGACCGGCGCTGCACGAGGCCGCCGCGCGCGTCGCCGCCGCCGCGCCCGGCGGCCAGGCCGGCGTGCGCGCGGTGCCGACCGACGTCGCCAGGCTCGAGGACGTGCATCGGTTGAAGCAGGCCGCCTACGACGCGTTCGGCGAGGTGGCGGTCCTGATGAACAACGCCGGAGTCGGCGGCGGCGGCAAGCCGTGGAGGGACATCGAGCGCTGGCGGCGGCTCATCGAGGTCAATCTGTGGGGCGTGATCCACGGCGTGCAGGCCTTCACCGAGGCGATGATCGCGCAGGGCACCGCCTGCGCCATCGTGAACACGGGCTCGAAGCAGGGCATCACCACCCCGCCCGGCGACGCTGCCTACAACGTCTCGAAGGCCGGCGTGAAGGTGCTGACAGAGCAGCTCGCCCACGAGCTGCGCAACGTGGCGGGCTGCAAGATCTCCGCCCACCTGCTGATCCCGGGCTACACGTTCACCGGGATGACCGCGCGAGGCCCGGAGAAGCCCGCGGAGGCATGGACCGCCGATCAGGTGGTGGATCGGATGATCGAAGGCATGGCCCGTGGCGACTTCTACCTGCTCTGTCCCGACAACGCGGTGACGCGCGAGATGGACGAGCGCCGCGTGCAGTGGGCGGCCGACGACCTGATCCGGAACCGACCTGCGCTGTCGCGCTGGCATCCAGAGTACGCCGACGCGTTCGCCGCGTTCATGGCGGGCGCGGCGAAGCCCTGACGGGGCAGGCTGCCCGGAGCGCGCGCCGCGCGCAGGCGAGGCGGGTCGGCCCCGGGCAGCATAAAGATCCGTCGCTGTAACAGGAGAACTGCACAGGTTGTTTTCAGCCGCCCGAATTGAATGTTTCACTTCGCGTGAGGGTCGGGCCCCTCACAGCACAACAGCGCGGAGATCGTGGCCCGTCGCGCTGCTTCTCACTCGGATGCAGATCGTGCGTCGAGGTCCTCGACGAAGGGTCGCCCGCGGCCCAGTCTACCCGCCAGCCGTATGGTCTCGCTCCCTGCCCGCCCGCTTCAGACCCACTGGTGCAACGAGGGCACGGTAAAGATCTGGTGCCCCGCGCCGGCGCTGATGGTCACGTGTGTCACCGGGGTGCTGGTGGAGGCGGGCGCCGCGGCGATCGAGGAGGTGTTGTTGCGGCGGGTCGCCGCGGAGGGCCGAGTGCTGGTCTTCAATGACTGGGAGGCGATGACCGATTACGAGCACGTCACGCGCACGCGGCTGACCGCGGCGACGATTTCCGTCCTCCATGCGGTCGAGGGAGCTCACTTCCTGCTCCAATCCAGGGTGGTCATCTTCGGGGTTCAGATCGCGAATACCGCCATCCGGAAGCTGACCGTCCATCCGTCGCGCGCGGTGTTCGAGCGCGCGCTGGAGGACGCGCTCCGCCAGCGCGCGCCGGAGGGCACGGTCTAGTCCCTGGGTCGGCCCGCACGGCTGGCGGGGAGCTACGATCCGGATTGATCTTTATCTGTCGGCGTCCGCGCGCTCCGGCTCGCGCCACCGCGCCGAGCGCTCGCCGCGGGGATCCCCGTTGATTTGGGGCGTATTTTTTGGTAGCCCGACGGATCGATAGTAGGGTGTCCCGCCATTCACAGCCCACGATAAGATTGTCGGCGTATTGAAATCGCTTCGCGCGAACCATGCCCTCGGGAGACCCACGTGAATACCGACATGACGGGTGGCATGGTCGACGGCGGCGCCGATGCAGCCCTCGTGGACGTCGGAGCGTGAACCCGCGTAGCCGATTCACCGCCGGAGGAGATTGTTCATGATCACTTGGAAGACGCCCAGCGCAGCCCTTGTCGTCTCTCTCTCGCTGGCCGGGGTCGCTGCGCCGGCCACGAGCAACGCGCAGCCGGCGGAGCCGGCTCAGCAGGCTGCGCCGGGTGCGGCCGCGCCGCCGCCCGTGGAGGAGCCCCGCCCTGCGCCTCCTCCGCCGGTCGAGCAGAAGAAGGCCGACGACAAGCCTCTCGTGCGTGTCTACGGGATCGTCAAGCCCACGGTCGTGGTGGGGAACGGCCTCGAGTCCTTCGGCAACCCGAACTACACCGCCCCGACGGCCGCGGTGAACCC
Source organism: Sorangium sp. So ce281 (assembly GCF_051527395.1). NCBI lineage: Bacteria > Pseudomonadati > Myxococcota > Polyangiales > Polyangiaceae > Sorangium > Sorangium sp. So ce281. The sequence goes on along the minus strand of NZ_CP150322.1, from coordinate 4,347,675 downwards.
GCTGTTCCTCACCGATCCGGACGCCGTCGGCCTCACCTTTCAGGCGCAGCAGACGCGCCTTGGCGTGGCCGTCGGGGAGGGCACGCCCGTGAAGGGGCAGGTCGAGGTCGACTTCATCGATTTCGGCAAGTCCTCTCCGGCCCAGGGGACGAGCCTTCGCCTGCGTCAGGCGTTCCTGGACTGGACTCCCGCCGAAGGGCACAAGCTCACGCTCGGCCAGACCTGGGATCTGTTCTCGCCGCTGAACACGCACACGTACAACCTCGTGGGTGGGATGTTTCAGTCCGGAAACTCGGGCTTCGTGCGCCACCAGTTCATCTACCTGGCGAACGTCGGCAGCGTCGAGGTGGGCGCCGCGCTCGGTCTGGTCAGCCAGAACGTCACGGCCATCCTCAACAACGTCGAGTACTCGCGCACGCCGACCGTCTCGCTGCGCGCGAGCTATCGCGCCGAGAAGACCGCATGGGTGGGCGCCTCGGTGATCGGCACGCGGCTCGCTTTCGACGCGAACCTGCCGACCGAAGAGGGGCGGCTGGCGCTCGGCGGCAACCTGTTCGGCGAGATCACGGCCGGTTCGCTGAACGTGCGGGCCGAAGCGTACGGCGGGAAGAACCTCGCCAACCTGGGTCTCCTGACGCTCGGGCAGGGCTCTCGCACGGACGACGTCGCCGAGGTAGGCGGCTGGGTGTCGGGGAAGGTCACGTTCGACAAGCACTCTTTGCACCTCGTCGCCGGGACCGCGATGGTGCTCAGCACCGACGAGATGCAGCTCGGCTACACGCCCGGAACCCCCGCGGCGGGCGGCGCGCCGGCCACCGCTGCCGCGCGCGTGGGCACCAATGGTCCCGGCATCGAGCGCAACGTGACCCTGCGCGCGGGGTATGCCTTCGCGCCCCTGAAGGGGCTCTCGATCGTGCTCGAGCCTTCCCTGTTGCTCACGCGCCACAAGCTCGATCCGGCGGCCGCACTGCAGCATGACGCCGACCGCACGGGCTGGGGCGTCGAGGCGGGCGGGCTCTACCAGTTCTGACAGCGCTGACGGCCCCCGCGAGGGGGCGCTCAACGTCGCCCGCTCCGCCGGCGCTCGCCCCGGCGCTGGGGCGAGGGTGGAGCGAAGATCCCCGCGAGAAAATCGACGAACACGCGCACCTTCGGCAAGAGGTGCCGGTTCTTCGGGTACAGCGCGTGAATCGGCCAGGTCGTCGTCGGGAACTCGTCGAGCACGGTCACGAGCGTCCCCTCGGCCAGCGCGTCCTTCGCGAGGAAGTCGAACATCGCGATGACCCCGCTCCCGGCGATCGCGAGGTGCCTCAGGACATCCACGTCGTTCGCGTGGAACGGCCCGGAGATGGGCACCTCGAGCACGGCATCGCCGTCTCCGGTCAGGAAGCGGAACCCTGTGGGCCGCCCGTCGCGCAGGTACCCGACGCAGTCGTGGCGCGCGAGATCGGCCGGCGTCGCGGGCGCGCCGCGCCGCGCGACGTAGGACGGCGCCGCGCAGTGGACGAGGCGGCTCGCGCCGAGGCGGCGCGCGACGAGGCTCGAGTCGCCGAGCGGGCCGATGCGCACGAGCAGGTCGAGCCCCTCGGCCACGGGGTCGACGTGCTGATCGCGCAGCGTCAGGTTGATCCGGACGTCGGGGTAGCGCGCCGCGAAGCGCGGCAGGCTCGGCGCGATCACGTCCCGTCCGAGCGCCACCGGCGCGTCGACGCGCAGGAGCCCCACCGGCTGCTTGCTCGCGCGCGCGATCGCCTCGGTCGCCTCCCCGAGCTCCTCGACGATGCGGACGCAGCGCGCGTAGAAGGCCTGCCCGTCGTCCGTCAGGCGGAGCGACCGCGTCGTGCGCGCCAGCAGCGCCACGCCGAGCTCCTGCTCGAGGCGCATCACGCGCCGGCTCACCGCGGACGGCGTGACGCCGAGCCGGCGCGCGGCGCCCGAGAAGCTCCCGGTCTCGACGGTGGCGACGAGCAGCTCGATCGCGGCGAGCGAGATCATGATCTGTGCTGAAATAGCACAGGTGACGTTCCCTCGCGCGGACTACCGCGCCCGGAGGAATGGATCTACGGATGGGGTGTCCAGGGAAGATTGGAGGACACGCCATGAAGACTGTCATCATTCGGAAGAACGCTTCGGAGTCGGACGCATGGACGCTCGCCGAGCGCCCCGCGCCCAGGCCCGGTCCGGGGCAGGTGCTGGTGCGCGTCCGCGCCGCGTCGATCAACTACCGTGACCTCATGGTCGTGCGCGGCCGGTACGGCGGGGAGCGCAAGGACGAGCTTGTCCCGCTCAGCGACGCGGCGGGCGAGGTGGTTGCGATCGGAGCGGGCGTGCGCCGCTGGAAGGAGGGAGATCGCGTGATCTCGACGTTCTTCCCGGCGTGGGCCTCGGGGCCGTTCCGCGGGGAGTACCGTGCGACGACGCTCGGTGCGGGCGGGAACGACGGCGTGCTCGCGGAGCTCGTGGTGTTCGGGGAGGACGCGATCGTCCGCGCGCCGGCGCACCTCGGGTTCAACGAGGCGGCGACGCTGACGTGCGCCGGGGTGACGGCGTGGACGGCGCTGTTCGAGTCGGGGCCGCGGCCGGCGCCTGGGGCGACGGTGCTTGTCCAGGGGACCGGCGGCGTGTCGCTGTTCGCCGCGCAGCTGGCGCGCGCGGCGGGGCTGCGCGTGATCGCCACGTCGTCCAGCCCGGCGAAGATCGAGCGGCTGCGCGCGCTCGGCGTGACCGAGGCGATCGACTACCGGAAGCAGCCGGAGTGGCACGAGGAGGTGCTGCGGCTGACGGGCGGCGAAGGGGTGGACCGGGTGATCGAGGTGGGCGGCGCGGGGACGCTGCCGCGATCGATGCAGGCGGTGAAGACGGGGGGCGTGGTGAGCTTGATCGGGCTGCTGAGCGGGGTTGGGAGCCAGATCGATCCGATGCCGATCCTGTTCCGGGCGATCCGCGTCGAGGGGGCGGTGGTCGGGTCGCGGCAGTCGACCGTGGAGCTCGGGGCGGCGCTCGAGCTGCACGGGATCAGGCCGGTGGTCGATGAGGTCTTTCCGATCGAGCGGGCGAACGAGGCGCTCGCGAAGCTCGCGGCGGGGAAGCACTTCGGGAAGGTGGTGATCGGGATCGACTGAGGCGAAGCGGCGGCGAGGAGGGAGTGGCAGCGATGGCCGAGCCACCTCACCCTGGAAACGCCACCAGCAGATGCGCAGCGGTCCAGCGCGCTCGAGCGCCGCGCTCGAGCGCGTCAGGGGACGGTCGGCTCGCAGCGCAGGTGTTCCCCGCGGCTCGTGGTGCACCACCTGCCGTCCGCTGCCCCTTCGAGGATGCCGAGCTCGCCCAGCGCACGCAGAAGGCGGCGCGCCCGCTCCTCTGGCAGGCCACAACGCGCTGCCACTTCCGCCTCCGTCGCAGGCAACACCTCGATGACGCCGAGCTCCACCGCTGCCGCCAGGGCTTCGGTCTTCCAGAAACCCACCAGGTCCGCGGAGAGCGCCGCGAGCGCGCTTGGCAAAGGGGCCCGCAGCACGTTCACCGTGCGCCCGGCCTCATCGATGATCTCCAGCGATCCATCGAAGCGCTCGACCCGCGCCTGGCCATTGTAGAACGGCTCCACCATCGCGAACCGCTGACCATACGCAGGCTGCCCGCGGCCATCCACGTGCATCCACCCCCGCTCGTCGCGGGCGCGCGCAAAGCCCTTGTGGAACACGTCCAGGTCGAGATAACGGCGACCGTGGACGAGCTCGCCGCGCGCATCGATATGCGTGGAGCGGCCATCCTCGCCCTGTGCGACAGCGGCGCCGTCGCGGTAATCGCCCGCGTAGCGCCACCGCCCCGCATACAGGGGACGCCCGGCCTGATCGATGTGGCTGTAGAGTCCCTCGCTGTCGCGGACCACGCACCGACCGTCCTGGTAGTTGCCGCACCAGGAGTACCGCTCTGGATAGAGCTCGGCGCCATCCGGCAGGATGTGATGCCAGCCCTCGGGAGCCGAGACGGCAGCGCGCCCTTCATAGAAACCGAAGGTCCTCTCGAACCTCCGCGCGTAGGCGGGCTCCCCGCGCGCATCGATGTGCCAGGCCGTGCTGCCACACCGCACGGGCGAGAGGCCCGGGGCGTGGAACGCGAGCACCTCCTCGAAGCGTGCGGAGTACAGCGGCTCGCCGTCCACGAGGTGGTGCGTCCTCTCCGGGGCGACCCGGGCACATCGCCAGTCGTTCATGGCTCACCGGCCGGCCGCCGCATGTTGCACCCAAGACAGAGCGCACGGCTCCGGTAGGTCTTGAGCATCCGCAGGTAAGGCTCACCGTTCCATATCTCCATCAGCCCCGCCTCGTGGAGATTGCCGAAATCGCCGAGCGTCCTGCGCTCCGCGTCGGGTGCGCAGCACGGGTCGAAGCGTCCCTCGGCGCTGATCCACACCTCCTGGCCAAGAAACGGGCAGCGACCTCCCGGGGCCAGGTCTTCGGGAGCCGACTCGTCGAGCAGGAAGATGTTCTCCAGCAGCACGTGCTTGCCGTTCGGCAATGCGCGCTCCGACGCCGCCTCTCGCGCGGCCAGCACGGCCTCGTTCCAGCGCCGGATCGCCGCGGCATCGCGGCGCATCGAGAGCGGCTTGATCTCCTCGAAGTGCGCCCACAGGTGATGTCCCTTGACGCGGTCCACGCCGAGGCCGATCGCGAGCCGCACGATGTCGGCGAGCTCGGCGACGTTCGCCTCCAGGAACGTGAGCTGGAACGTGACCCTGCAGCGGTTCCCGCCGTCGGCGGCGTGCGCGTCGCGGACGGCGATGAACGCCTGCACGTTCTCGAGCACGGCTTCCCAGCGCGCTCCAAGCATGATCAGCTCGTGCGTCTGCCGCGTGGCCCCGTTCCAGGAGATCTTCACGTCGGAGGTGATCGGCACGAGCCGTACGGCCCATTCCCGGGCCCCCCGCCGCGGGAAGGTCCCATTCGTGGTCAGGTTGAGCTTGACCCCGTGCTCCCGGCAGATGTCGACGATCTCGTCGAAATGGTCGTACAGGAGCGGCTCGCCCATGGTGGAAGGGATCACCTCGCGGAGGCCGCGGCCGGCCGACTGGGCGATCACGCGACGCACGAGCTCGATCGGCATCGACCGGCGCGGCTTTCCAGCGGCCTTCCGCGCCTCCTGCAGAGGGCTGTAGGGCGAGTGCTCCTCGCACATGATGCAGCGGAGGTTGCAGGTGTCCGGGTTCGTGTCGAACGTGATGCGCCACGGCCCCTGGCCGGGCTCGATCCGAGCGGCGTCGCGGCGGGCGATGACCTCGGCGTAGATGCGCTCCATCGCCTCGACGTGGCCTGCGAGGTCGGGCACGTGTCCGGACTCGGACTGCGCGTACCCGCGCTGGCCGAAGCGGCGGGCGAGCGCCGGATCGTCTGCGAGGCGCTGCATCTGGCGCGACATCGAGGAAGGGTCGCGGTGCTCGAAGAGGAGGCCGTTGACCTCGTGGTGCACGTACTCGGCCATGCCGCCGGCGTTCGCGGTGATCACCGGCACGCGCGCCTCCAGGGCCTCGTGGATGACGAGCGGCGAGTTCTCGACCCAGATCGATGGCACGACGATGCAATCGACCCTGTCGAAGACGTCGCGCACGATATCCTCGTTGCGGTACTCGGGCAGCCACTCCACGCGAGCGGCCGCGTCGCCCGGCAGCCTCTGCGCGATCGCGCGGAGCGCCTCGGTGTCCTGCCCGCGCGGCCGACCCCAGATGCGGAGCCGAGCGTCTCCCCTCACCTGGCCAAAGGCCTCGAGGAGCTGGTGGATGCCCTTCGCCGGGATGTGCGTCCCGATGTACCCGAAGGTGAACGGCTCCCCCGGGGTTCGGGCGCGCCCGACGAGGCGGGAGAGATCGAAGCCATAGTCCAGGTAGACCAGCTTGCGCTCGGGCAGACCGAACGCCTCCCGGTACCGGCGCTCCAGGTAGCGCGCGGGCGCGATGAACAGGTCGACGAGATCGGCCATCTCGCGCACGTGGCGCATCCGGCGCGCGACCCAGCCTGTCCAGTACGCGACGTCTTCCTCGCGCTCGTCCGGCGCGCCCGAGAAGAAGCGCGCGTAGCAGCGCTCAGCGCATTTTCGGTCCTCCTGGCCGTCGCACGCCGCCCACAGATCGTCCGGGTCCGCCGGGTGCGTCTGCATGAACTGCCCGCGCGGGCACATCACCCAGTAGTCGTGCAGCGTGTACACGACGGGGATCCCTCGCCCGGCGGCCTCCGCGACGAGCGAGGTCGAGAGGTGATTGAGGTGGCCGATATGGACCACGTCGGGACGGAGTCGGTCGCAGAGCTCGGCGAAGCGCTGGTCGACGCCGGCGTGCCGGTAGCCGTCTCGAACGCGCGGCGTGTTGACGAGGTGGAGCGAGATGCGCGGATCGTCGGTGTCCTTCTCGTGGCGGAGCGCGAAATCCGGCGCGAACGGGTCCTCCTCGCGCGTGAAGACGTGGACCTCGTGGCGCCCGGCGAGCCCGCGACAGAGCGTCTGCGTGTAGACCTCCGAGCCCGCGTTGTAGCGCATGGGATAGCCGTGGATGACCTGTAGGATCTTCATGAGCTCTCCTCCATACCGCCGAGAGTGAAGAGCGCCACTCGCGCTTCAGGCTGACACGCTGCAGTCCGGGCTCAGATCGATGCGCAGCTCCGCCATCAACGCGTCCAGCTCCGACCGGGGTACCCGCTCGATCAGGTAGGCGACAAGGTCCTCCTGTCGCGGCTGGCCAAAGACCATACGATAGACGGCGAGGGAGCTGCGCAGTCGCTGGATGCGCTCTCGATCATGGCTGAGCGGCAGCGCAGGGACGTGCCGTTCAATGCGCGCGGCGCCCTCGAGGAAGATCCAGTACGGTACGATATGCGTCGCGTCTGCGGAGCGCCGCTCCAGGGCGCGGGCGAACATGGCCTCCCAGCGATCGCGGTCGCCGTCGTGAATCGCCGCTTCCCCGTGCGCCTCGGCGATGTTCTTGCGCACCGCGTGGCCCTTGTAGCGATGAACGCGGCCCTCACGCTGCTCGAAGTCGACCGGGTTCGACGGCACGTTCCAGTGAACGACGGCGTGACAATATGTATGGAAGTCGAGCCCTTCCTGGCCCACAGATGTCGTCGTCAGCACAAATGGCCAAAACGGCGAGTTGAACGCTTTGCGCACGTGGTCAGCGCGCGTCACCAGGGACCCGTCATCCGACCGCTCATCTCCATACCGGAGAGCGAAATGCGTCCGCAGATTGCGGCTCACGCGCCTCACCGTGCGGCCGGCCTCGCTGCGCACAAGATCGTCGATGGCGACACGCGACGTCCGGAGCTCAATCGCCTCCACGATCTCGTCCGCCACCTCGTGAACGCGCTCGCCGATCGTCCCGGCGAGCAGGCCCAGGTGATCGCGGAGCACGTGCACGTACTCGTCGAGCACCGCCTGGAGACAGCCGTTGACGCAGTAGTCGAGGACCTGCCGCCAGTACGGCGTCGTATCATCGTCCCGCCTCATGCCGCGCAGGAGCGCCACCACCTCGGGCTGGTTGAACCGCGCGCGGAACGCCCACGCGGTGGTCCCCGCGCCATTGCGCAGGGCCGTCCGCCCCGCCTCGTCGAGAGCGGATTCCCCGCCCACGACATGGAGCATCGCCCGGAACATGGTGACCGCAGGCCCGCCGATGGCGAGATGCGCCAGGACATCTACAAGGTCGTCGGGCATCCGCCCGAGCGCTTTCTGCCCTTCCGCCGACGTCGCCGCGGCCACGCCGCCGAGCGCGACGGTCCGCGCCTCCTCGACATGCTCCGCCCAGCGGCCCCGTCCGGCGCGCTCCTCGCCCTCGGCAGGCTCGTCAGCGTCCGCCGCGCCGGACCATGCCGCAGCGAGGTCCTCTTGCTGGAACCAGGCGACAGTCGTCGCCTCCCTGAGCTTGCGGTCGAGAAGCAACGGCGCGGCCCAGTACCAGCGCTCGTCCGCAGGGCCATCCGCCCGGGTGCGGGGCAGGTGCTTGTCCACGGCGAACTGGATCCGCTCCTTCGCCAGCTGAAGGATGTCTGTCGCGGGGATCGCGCCCAGGCTGCACGGCGCGTCGCCGCACGACCGATCCCGGGCGAGCTCGACCGAAAGCTTCGCAGGATCGCACGCTTCGGCGAGGTAGAGGCTCGGGTAGAGCAACGCGAGCACGGCCATGCCGGTCAGGCGGCCATCGGCCTCGGCACCGAAGCGCAGCGACCCGCGCCGCCCCGCCCGGTACTCCGGTGTGTACTCCGCGCCCGGATCCTCGCTGAACACCCGTCGTTCGACCTCGTAGCTCAGCATCGCCGCGATGGCCCGTGGGACTACCCGCCACGACGAAAAGACGAGCCGCTTCGTCAGCCGCGCCACGCCCGCATCCGCGAACGGCCCGCCGAGCGCGTAGTACGGCATCGCGGGCGGGATCCAGAGCAGGCGGTGGGCGCCGGTCCCGAGGAGCTCGTCCACCAGCGCCCGCATCCGCGGGTTGCCTGGCTCGACTTCCTTATAGCCGTGAACCTTGTCCCAGGGCAGCGTGGCCGTCGGAGAGACCGACAGGGCCCGGGCGACAGGCATCCTCTGGTCGCCCGCGTCGAGCGCCTTGCGCAGCTCGGTCTTGAGCTTGTAGCCCTCGTCCAGGAAGCTGAGCACATAAGGCGCGCTCTTCCAGTACTCGATGGCGTCCTGCTGCCCGACCACCCGCGACACGGCCTGCACGGCGAGGTAGTCGAGCACGTCGCTCGAACGAAGCTCCAGCGGCGCTCCGGTCACCTCGACGAGCATCCCGTTCCGGTCCGGCGTCGAGGCGAGCCGCTCGGTCCGGACCATCACCCGGCGGAGCCGCTCCGTGAGCCGCCCGGTCGCTCTGCGGAGGCGCTCGGGCCCATCGGCCTGCGTCAGCCCGAGGACGGCGGACTGGTACGCTTCCATCTCGTCCTCGATCAGGCGGGTGCCGCCCGTCTTCCCCTCGAGAAAACGGATGGTGCGCACGAAGTCGCGGTAGTGGTCGTCCTCGCCCTCCTCGTCGCTCAGCGTGTACATCTTGTAGGGAGTCGCCGACAGGAGCAGCACCCGGACCTTCGGGTACTCGAACACGGCGCGCGCGAGCACGCTCGCCTCATCCTCGTCGTCGTCGAACAGATGGCTGAAGCGCTGGAACTCGTCGAGGATCACGATATCTGGCTCGAGCGCCTCGACGCAACTCTCCGCCAGCACCGACCGGAGCGCGCCGACGAAGCGGCCGCGGGCGCGGCCGGTCTCCTGGTCGATCGTCCGGCTCGACGAGGAGAAGGCCTGGCACAGCGCGTCGAGCTGCGCGCGCAGATCGACTGCGCCTCCCTCCCTCTCCTGCGCCACGCGCTTGGAGAGCGCCTTTTCGAACGCCTCCTGGGCGGCAACGTCGATCAAGGATCGGTCGAAGCTGTCGATCCGTTCACAAAAACGGTCGGCGCCGACGTGACCACGAAACACGTTGATCATCGCCTTGCCAGCGCCGAGATCCCACGCCTTGCGGAGCATCCAGTAGAGCAGCACCCGCTCCTGCGCCTGGCCCAGCCCATCGCGTACGTCGAACGACGTCGCCGGCGTGAACGAGATGAAATTGACCCCGGTGCTCGTGCTCTTGAGCTTGCCCACCTCGAGGGGAAGCATGGTCAGGCGCGACGCCAGGGCCACGTGACCGTCTCCATCGAGCTTCAGCCGCTGGATGTTCTGCCTCGCGATGTCACCGTTCGAGCAGATGTACAGCACGTCGATGCGCGGCACCGTCGCGCGCAGGTGATCGATCGCGCGCGCGATCACGCCGCGAGCGACGAGCGTCTTGCCGAGGCCGACCTCGTCCGCCACGAGGAAACGACCACTCCCGCCCTCTTTCTCATAGAGCCGCTCGAACACCCAATCGACCGTCCGCCGCTGGAAGTCCTTGAGTCCTGCCAGCACCGCATCGGCGACGCGCGCCTCCTTGCCTCCGTTCATGACCGGCCTCCTCTGGAGCGCTGCGCCTCCCAGGCGGAGCGAACGGGCTCCCAGATGCGCCAGAGATCGGGCGGTAGCACGGCCGCGCCCTCCGGGGTGGTCCCGAGCTCCCGCACCGCGCGTTCGAACTCGCGCAGCCGCTCCGGCTCGTGATCGAGCGCCCGAAGAAGGGCCTCGAGCAGCGGCGTCCCCGAGCCCCCGTCGGACCAGCAGGATGCCGCCCCTTCCGGCGTGCCCTCCGCGTCGAGCAGCTCCTCGATGCCTTCCACCGGATCGAGCGCGAGGAGCATCCGGAGAAAGCGCATCACCTTGGCTGGATCATCGAGCATCGCCAGGAGGATGCGCGCATGCCGGTGCTCCGGCGCCCCGTCGAGCGGGGCGTTGACCACGAAGACGATCCGCTCTGTCCGCGCGCCCTCCTGAACCACGACACGGAAGGCGAAGAAGCTCGTCAGGGCCTGAAACGAGCACCGGGAGAAGGTGGTCGACGCGCCGGCACTGGACAGCGACAGGCCCATCGCGTGATCCGGCGGGAGCGCGATCGGCCAGCAGCGCACCTCGGTGCCCGGCCCGAAGTCGAGCTGCACGCCCTCCGCGCGGAGGTGGACGCAGTAGCGCTCGGTGTCGTCCCCCGACGCGGGCTCGCGCTCGACCTTCGCCCGCCATGGAGCGCTCCCCAGCGCGAGGCGTAGGCCGCGTAGCCGACGGTCGAGCGCCGCGTCGACGGGGTCTTCGGGCACAGCCTCCCCGGACGGCGTGAACGGCACGAGGAGCGCTCGCAGGGCAGCCGACCCGCCGCCGTCGCCGAGCGCAGCGTCAATGCCCACCTTGCCCTTCTTGCCCGTGAGCTCGACGAGGAGCTCTACGTTCTCGTGGAACGCCGCTCGCGTCGCGTTGGCGGATCCCGTCCATACATGCGCGCTACGCCCCGCATCGGCGATATAGAGCTTGGCGTGAAGCCCGCGCGCGGCCGTATCGGCGGTGATCGCCTCGCCGGCGTCACCGTCCCCGCCGGAGTCACCGTCCTCACGCTCGCCCTCCGCTCCTTCATTGAGGACGTGCACCTCGTCGAAGTGCGCGAACGTCGCGGGGGAGACGCGGGCGAGCTCCTCCGTCCGCGAAACGAGCACGTGCCCGCTCCCGGTCGTGGTCAGCCGCCCGAGCGTCTCTGCGGCGACGAACGGCGAGATCACCAGCATCCGATCGATCCGTGTATCGAACGGCCACCGCGTCTTGTCGTCATGGCCGAGGGGCCAGAACTTGAGATCCTCGAACCCCTCCGGCTCCTCGAACGCGACGCGGCGCACCTCGTCGGCAAGGAGCGCGGTGTCCGTGACCACCCGCCCGGAGACGGGGCGCACCGCGAGGCCAGGGAGCGCCGCCAGGAAGTCCCCGAGCGGATGGTTCCGGGCGATCGCGTTGGTGCGGTCCTTGAGCTCGCCCTCCAGCGAGAGCATCGTGTCCCACGACCGATCGAAGGTGAGGTTACGGGAGTTGACCAGGACCCGATACCGCACGGGGCCGTCGACCGAGGTGAAGCGCTGCACCCATACCTTGGGGTGGAACACCCCCTGTTCGCTTCGCGCGCGCACCTGGACGACGGACCCTTCCAGGTAGGCGAGGAGCTGGCGGTACTGCGCGGGGCGCGCGATGCAACCCGCCTGGCAGAACACCACCAGCTTCTCGGCATGGGCGCGCACGGCCTGGAGCAGCGCCGTCGCCCCCAGCGGCTCGGCCTCGTCGGCCGCTGGATCCCCGCGGCGTGCGATCCGGTCGAAGAGCGAGAAGGACAGCGGCGCGACCAGCAATGCGATCAGGTCGAGCGAGTAGGTCGTGGCGAGGGTCCGGTCGACGACGTAGCCGTCCGGGGGCCGCAGCGCCTCGAGGAGCACCCGTCGATCATCCGGCTGAAGCATCGTCCCCTCCCCGGCCCAGGGCCGTGTACAGGTCGGCGAGCAGCCGGCTCGCCGACGCCCACCGGTAACTGAGGCGCGCCGTGCCCGATTCGCCCCCCCAGAGCTCCAGCGCGCGGGGGTTGGTGAGCCGCGCCCGGCCACCCTTGAGCTGCTGCTCCCGCTGCCACACCAGCGCGCGCGCCGCCTTGTCATCAGGCCCACCGCCCGGCTTGTCCCAGGGCGCGAGCTTGAGCCAGCCCTCGACGAACGCCTCTGTCGTCCGCGCCACGCGCGTGCGCTGGCGGACGAGGCGCCAGAATGCGGAGCGATCCCAGGCAGCGATCGCCTTGCGCCGTCCGAGCATCTCTTCCGACCACTCGGCGAGCGCGCCCCGGAACCGCTCCACCGCCTCGCGGTTCCCCGTCGTTCGCGCGCGCTCCTCCGCGAGCAGCACGTTGTAGAGCCACGCCGCGCCTTGCATCGTCTCCGCGAGCAGCCGCGCGTGCGTGAGCGCCTCCTGCACCTCGCCGGAGAGCTCACCGAACTGGGGGTGCATCCAGGCATAATCGACCGCGGCGGGGCGGCCGCGGCGGGCCAGGAAGGCGAGCAACGAGCGCGGCGCAGCGAGCTGGATCCGATCGGCGAGGTAGCGCGCCTCCTCGCGGCGCAAGGCGAACCCGGCGTTGCCCGGGAAACCATCGGGAGGATCAGGGATCTCGGCGTGCCAGTTGCGGCGCGCGCGCCCGTCGAGCCGCTCGCCGTCGTCGTCGCGCCCCGCGCGGTCGCGCGCGGCGTAGAAGCGGTCGAGGGAGCGGTGATAGTCGTCCTGCGAGCCATCGAAGGCGCGGATGCCCCAGGCCTCGAGGCCGAGCCAGTAAACGTTGCTCGGCAGCCGTTTCAGCGTCTCGCCGGCGAGGCCACCGATCGTGCCGAGCGGGTCGTCCGACGCCTTCAGCACCTGGATGAGCTTCGTCTCCGCCTTGCGCGCTCTGGCCTCGATCTCGCTCGAGGGTGTCTTGCGCGCCTCGAGCTCGCGGTAGATCCAGGGCACGAACAGGAAGTACCTGGCCCGCGTCTGGATGACGCTCGTGCCCGGGAAGAAGAGGTCCGCGAAGGCGTCGCGGATGCCACCGAGCCCGAGCTCGTCGCGCGTGTCGCTCTCCTTGAAGCGGTCGATCGCTTCGAGGACGCGCTGCCGCTCCCGATCCGAATGATCCAGCCAGGTGAACGTCGAGATCAACGCAAGCTCCTTTCCGGTCGGGCGCGCGTCACGCCCTCACGACCACCCCCGCGTCCACCAGGTTAAGCCATTGCCTCTCGAGGCTCGCCGCGAACCCCCGGTCCTCGATCGCCACCCCTGCCTCCAGGTTCCGCGTCTGCCCACGATCCGTGAAGTTCGCCGACGTGATGAGCGTGTACTCGTGGTCGATCACGACACACTTCGCGTGCAGGCTGACCGCGCTCTGCCTGTCTGCCGTCCTCGGGTCGAAATAGACGACCGGCCTCGGATCGCCGAACGGCCACATCAGCCGGAAGAACAGCGCCACCACGGCCTGCCCCCGCGCCACATTCCCCTTCGCGGCCACGAGCGGCGCCGACACCAGGGGCCAGCTCTGCCCTGCGCCCTTCGCCGCCTGCTCCAGCCGCCTGGCGAGCTGATCCACGTCGACGAAGAGATCCGCCGTCACCCCATGGTCGACCATGCCCCGGTGCAGCGACGCGAAGAGCTCCGCGCCGTGGTCGATGGAGTAGCCGGCGACGAGCACGTGCTGCCGCGCCCGCTCGAAGAGCTCGGGCAGGAGGACCCGCGTGTGGCGAGAATGGCTGACGCCCGGGTCGTCGCCCGTCCAGACCAGGGTGAGCCTGGCGGCCTTGCGATGCCGCCGCTCGGCGAGCACGACGTCGACGACCGCGTGAATGCCTTCCCGACCGAGCTTGAGATAAGGCCGCAGCGCGTCGACGAGGTGCCCGAAGCCGTTGGCCCGGAGGCCCGTCTCGCTCATCGGCGCGCGCACGTCCCCCCGGTCGAGCGCGGCGACGAGGGCGAGCAGATCCTGCTCCGTGACCGCGGATAACCCCGCCCCCGTCACGGGCGGACCTTGAAGAAGGCGAGCTCGGGATCGTGCCCCATCGCTGGCACGACGAGCGCCCGGTCCAGGTAGCGGTTGAATCGCTCACACGCCGGCTCTGCGACGAACAGGCACCCATGGCAGGCGGCGCCCTCGAGGTGGCGCCCCGACTGGTCCCCGGGCGAATGATGCGCGCAGACCGGATCGTTCGAGCACAGCGAGGCCATGTCCCAGGCGCGACGGAGGTGCCGGCCGATGAAGCGACCTTGCTCGACGAGCCCTCCGAGCGTGCCCTCGGCGCCGCTCGTCCCGGTCATGATGAAGATCGCCGCCATCGGCAGGTCGTCGGTGGCCGGCGCACAGTAGATGCGCTCGGAGAGCGCGCTCGCCGAATAGCCGCACTGGAGCGAGATCGAGGACACGAGGAGGTGCGAGAGCGAGTGCAGGAGGTAGAACCTGGCCCCCGGAAACTTCGGCCCCCGGTTGTTTCCCTTGAACTCCTGCTTGTACCCTTCGGCGAGCTCCTCCTCACGACGAATCACCGCCGGTCGGGTCTCCCATTTCCGAACGTCCTCTTCGTCCAGGCAGACCAGCACACCCTCGCCGAAGATCTCTGCCGCCGGCAGCCAGGTCGGCGTCAGCCCGAGCGGCTGGAGGTTGCTCGTGTCCTCGGTTTCGCCCTGCAGGTTCATCTGGGTTGCCGACAGGCGCGTCAGGCCGATCTGGGCGCGCACCTGACGCACCTTCTTGGCGAGCACGATGCGGCTCACCTTCGGCGGCAACGGATGCCGCTCCGGAGACAGGCGACAGGCGAAGAAGTCCTCGTCCCGCGGCGGAAGCTGGCCATCCACCTCGTCCTTCGCCTCGAGGAAGACCTTGTACTCCGCGGTCCGGAGCTCGTCCCTCGCCGGCGACTTGCCCTTGCGGATCGTCTCCATCGCGGTCCACACCTGGTCGTCGTCGTAGTCGCGCAGCGCATTGCGCACGGAGGCCACGACCTTGCGCAGCAGCGCGAGCTCCTCGCGCTTGGCCTCTTGCACGACATTCCACACGTCCGCCTCGCTGACCTTGTTCAGGACCTCGCGCGCCTTGTCGGGGATCGACAGCGCGCTCATCCATTGCGAGAAGTAACCGCTGCTCGCGGTGCGGACGAGCAGGTTGAGCTTCTCCTCGCAGCCCTTCTCCTCGCGTCCCTCGAAGCCGAGCCACGGCCTCTCCCCCCGGCACTGGGGCAGGATCTTGGGCTCGCGCGCCTCCGAGAGCTTTCGCTCGGCGCCGCAGACGCCGCAGCATACGCGGATATGGGCGAAGTCGCCGGACGCGTCCTCCTTGAGATGGAGATCCAGCGATTCGCACCGCGTCTCCTGGGACGGGTGCACGAACCAGCTCCAGGGGAACTCGTCGAGGTGGCCGCGCTTGCACGTCGCCACGAACCGCACGGGGACGCAGAAGCCCTGCTGGGTGTTGGTGCAGCGGTGAACGTAGCGCCCCTTCTCACGCTCGAGGTTCCTCGACGGCCCGAGCGCGCGGCAACGCTGGCAGAGGAACCACGACGGGAACTCGGCGACCTGGATACCGTTGTATTGCGACGGCGCGTCGTCGTCGCCCGCGGGGGGCAGCCGGAACGCGCGGTTGATGCTGAGCTCGATCCCGAGCTTCGAGCCGACCCTGGCGAGGATGGCGTCGCGCAGGCGGGGCTCGTCGATGAAGCCCTGATCCTTGTGCCTGTCGTAGCGCCAGAAGTCGGTGCCGCCGATGAGCACGGCGTGGTCGAGCAGGTCGACCATCGCGCCCGGACCGAACGTCATCACGACCTGGCCCAGCCGGATCTTGCCCTCGGGGGGCTTGTGCCCACCCTTCGCGGTCTTCTTTGCGATGGCCATCAGCCTTGCCTCCCCAGGCGCCGCCCGATGAGCCAGAGGTGCGCGGTCGACTCGACGTCCCGCAGCGACGTGGGCGCCGCGAAGCGGCCATCGGGCGTGTCGGGGCCCGGCCGCTCCTCGTCGAGCGGCGTGTAGAGCAGCGGCTTGCCGCCGACCTTCTCCCGGTCGAACTTCGAGTACCGGCGCTGCTTTGGCTCCTCGGGGGTCGACCGCACCAGATCGGTCCAGGTGTCGAGCAGGTTGTGCCCGCGCATCCGGAGCTCTTCCTCGAGCTTCTTTTGCCCGTCTTGATTCAGCTCGGGCTGGCCGCTCGCGCGCGCGGCGATCTGGTCGAGGACGGCGTTCGCCAGGTGCCGGTTTGCCGGCAGCCCCATGGCGCCCTTCGGCAGCGTCAGATCGCGGGAGGCGAACCGGACCATCGCGACGAGCATGCCGACGAGGCCGCGGTCGAGGGCGGGACCCGAGAACGGCGTCACGCTCGTGGCCTCGACGAAGCGGTAGAAGCTCTCGTGGTAGGCGGCGAAGTGCTCGTAATGGGAGCGATCCCGCGGCTTGTGGAGGTTGTACACGGTCACCACGAGCCCCGGCCACCTGTCCTGGCGGCCGACGCGGCTCGACGCCTGGATGTACTCGGCCGTCGTCTTCGGCTGCCCCGCGACAACCATCAGGCCGAGTCGATCGATGTCGACGCCGACCGAGATCATGTTGCTCGCGAGCAGCACGTCGATCCGCTCGGGATCGCTCCAGGGCTTGTTGAGCCGGTCCTTGGTGCGCTTCACCGCGTCAGTGTGCTCGCGGCTCGTCAGCTCGACCGGCTCGCCGAGCTCCCGGTCGGCGAACCAGAGGTGCTTGCCCGTCGCGTTCATCGGCCGCGCCTCTTCCGCCTGCGCGGCGCGGCCGAGCACCTCGTCCTCGACCAGCCGCCGCATCCCTCCGAGCTCCCGGAGGCTATTGAAATAGCCGGCGAGCGTCATGTACGCGTCCGCCGTCTGCTCGGGCGACGACGACGGGTCGTAGGTCCTCATCGCCCCCGCGAGCAGCGTCCGGTACACCCGCAGGAGGATCGCCTTCATGCTGCGCCCCTGCGCGGCCACGCCGACGTATTTCCGGCCGGGGCTCTTCGTGTCGACGGTCGCGAAGTACGTCTCGGAGTCGTCGATGCCAGGCGGCGGGAACACGCTCACCGTGCTCGCCGGGCGACCGAAGAGGGCCTGGATCTGGGTATCGGCGCGGCGGACCGTGGCTGTCGCGGCCAGCACCTTGGGCCGCACGACGCCGGTGCTGGTCTGGCGCGAGCAGAGGGCGTCGACCGCCGTCTCGTAGAGGCCGACCATGGTGCCGAGAGGTCCCGAGATCAGGTGCAGCTCGTCCTGCACGATGAGCTCGGGAGGGGCGAGACCGCCGGGGAGGTTCTTCGCCGTGCGCGGCGGCTTCCCGTCCATCGGGCCGTAGAAGCGCCGGCCGTCGCGCGCGCCGACCTTGCCGAACAGCATGCCGGCCTCGCCGCGCCAGGGCATCATCGCGAACTTGTCGACGGTGGCGATGAGGAAGCTCGGCAGCTCCCGGTAGACCTGCTCGTCGACGAAGACGACCGGGATGCCCTCGTCGTTGTTGGCGCGCGAGAACTCGCAGATCTCGCTGGTGCAGCCGACCCGCACCTCGTCGGGCGCGGTCTTCGAGGGCAGGAGGGTCAGGCTGCCCGCGCCGAGCTCCTTGCCGCACCACGGGCAGGTTGGCAGCGGGCAGGGATTGCCGTTCGCGCCGAGCTTGAAGCCGGTGACGAGCTTCGACGCCTCGTCCAGGGTGTTGGCCGTGGCGCTGCGCCCGACCCAGAGGCCCACCGAGAAGCGCGTATCGCCCAGCACAGCGGGCATCTTCCGGCGCTGGGATTCGAGCGCGCAGACGAGCGTCGCCGCGCGGCCGAGCTGGTCGAGCGTGAGCAGGCGCAGGGTGTACCGGAGGAGCACGGCGACGCCGAGACCGCCGTCGGGCAGCTTCGCCCGCCGCAGGCGGCGGAGGAGCAGGCAATAGGCGATGACGCCGAGGTACGCCTCCGTCTTGCCGCCGCCGGTCGGGAAGAAGATCAGCTCGACGCGCTCGCGGTCCGGGTGCTCGCCGCTGGCCACGCCGTGGAGGTTCATCAGCAGGAACGCGAGCTGGAAGAGGCGCCATTCGGGGCGCTCGCCGCCCTGGTACCGGGAAGGGCTCCGGTGCCGTGCGGCCTCGGCCATCGCCTCGTTGGCCAGGCAGAACGCCTGCCGGACCTGCCTGTCGCTCTCGAGGAGCGCGATGCCCTCCTGGATCCGCCGCCGGGCGTCGTCGGCCTTCCGCATGAGCTCGTCGCGGGTCTCGGCGCGCCTGTCGCCCTCGAGCGCGACGCCTCGCTGCCGCTCGATCCACGCCCCGTAGGCCGCAGGCAGGCGCTGGAGCCGCTCGCGCACCACCTCGGCGCTGTCGAGCTTCGCGAGCTCGTCCATCGCGACGTTCACGTCGTCTTCCTCGTGCGCAACGACCCGCCGCACCTCGTATTCGGGGAGCCATGTGGTCTTCACGCGGACGACCGAGCTCTGACCCGGGGGCACCACGACAGCGACGCCGTGACCGACCGCGTACTCGACGCGCTCGCGGAACTGGAGATCGGCGACCTTCTGGTCCCACTGGTCGCTCTCCTCGTCGGAGAAGTTCGGCCGCGGGACGATGCCCTCGGCGCACGCGATCTCCATCTCGATCTGGAAGACCATCTGCTCGTCGCGCCGGCCCTTCTCGCCGGCGCCGCGCTGGTTCACGACGAAGAGCGCGAGCGCCTGCGTCCCCTCCCGGAGCCCGCGCGCGTGCTCGACGGCCTTGATCTGGCCGTAGATCACGAGGCCCACCGTGTCCCGGAGGCGGATCCCGTTCCTGAGGATCTGCGGGTCCAGCGGGACGTCCGTGGCGATCGTCTGCCGCGGTGTTCGCTTCCAGACGCGCTGCCCTCGGCCGCGCCCTTCGGGCTTCACGGTCTCGGGGTGATACTCGGCGAAGCGGACGGTGGCCTTGACGTCGCGCGTCTCCTTCGGGACGAGCACGCTCATTCCGATGGACGCGGGCCAGAGGTTGGGGCGCTTGTCCTCGGGCTCCTCCCCCTGGGTTTCCTCCTCGGGCTCGTCTGGGCCGGCGCCGAGGCTGTCGTCGGCGGTCGGGTCCTCGGGCTCGCGTTCTTCTTCGGAGGCGAGGAAGCCGGTGAGGTAGTGGCGGGACGGCGGAAGCTCGAGGACCTCCTGCTCGACGATGCCCTCCTCGTCGAGCTGGTAGGGGCCGATCAGGTCGGCGTGCAGGGCGCGGACGAGGTGGTCGCGGGGGTTCGTGGGCGGGCTCCTCTTCGGCTGCGTCGACGTGCTGTCGCTCATCTGGCCTCCTCGGGCGGCGCGAGCCGCGCGCGTGAATGTTCCATGGCGGCGTGGAGCCTGCGGGCGAGCTCGTCACGGGGCGGCAGGACGGTGAGGTACTCCGCGACGTGGATGCCCGTCTTGCCCAGCTCCAGGAGCTCGATCTGCTCGCGGCGCTTGCCGGCGCAGAGGATGATCCCGAGGGGTGTTTCCTCTCCGGGCTCGCGCTCGTGGCGGTCGAGCCAGCGCAGGTAGAGCTCCATCTGCCCCTTGTACTCGGCCTTGAACGCGCCGACCTTCAGGTCGACCGCCACGATCCGCTGGAGCTTCCGGTTGTAGAAGACGAGGTCGATGTAGAAGTCGTCCCCGTCGATCTGGATCCGCTTCTGGCGGGCGACGAAGCAGAACCCGCTCCCGAGCTCCAGGATGAACGCCTCCAGCTCGCGCAGGATGGCGTCCTCGAGATCCTTCTCGAGGTAGCGGTCCTGAACGCCGAGGAAATCCAGGACGTAGGGGTCCTTCAGGAGCATCTCGGGGGTGACCTGGTCCTCGGCCCGCAGCGCCGCGATCTGGGCTTCGACGACGCGCTTGGGCTTGCGGGAGAGCGCGGTCCGCTCGTAGAGCATGCTGTCGATCTGCTGGTGGAGCGCGCGCACGCTCCAGCGCTCGACGCGGCACATCTCGGCGTAGAACGCGCGCGCGAGGGGAGCCTCGAGCGGCAGCAGGAGAACGAAGTGGCTCCAGGTCAATTGTCGCGACAGCGTCGCGACAATCGACTCCTCGGGGAAGGCCTCGGCGAACTGGACCATGCGCCGCAGCGTCTTCTCCGAGAAGCCGCGGCCGTAGCGGCGCTGGAGCTGCTCCGCGAGCGCGGCGATCACCCTGTCGCCGTAGGCAGCGCGGGCGTACCGGAGCACCTCGGTCCGGATCCGCGCGCCGATGCGCCAGTAGAGCCGGGTGAGCACGGCGTTCACGGTCACCGCCGCCCGCTGGCGTGCCGCCTCGATCAGGCGGCTGATGTCCCCGACGAGCTTCGAGGGCGCCACGGAGGGCGCGGGCGGCGTCTTCACGAGCGGAGCCGCCTTGGGAGCGCCCCGGCGAGGTCGTGCCGCGGAGCGTCGGATCACGGGTCGCTCTCGTCCGCGAAGCCGGGCAACGTGGGCGCCGCCGGCTTGGCGCGCGGGGTGCGGGGCTTCTTCGCGGGATCGGCGGGCTTTTTGGTGGCGGACTTCCTGGCGCCCTTCGCGGGAGGTGCGGCGGCTGCGGCGGCTTGCTTTTCCTGGTCGGCGCGCTTGGCGTTGAGGACGAAGAGGCGGTCGATCACCTCGTCCTCGAAGGCCTGGACGGCGGCGCGATCCTCGTCAGTCTTCGGGCAGTAGGGGGGAACAGCGATGTCGCTCCAGCCATAGGCGGCGAGCACAGCGCGGTCCATCTCCTCGTGGAGGGCGCGCAGTTCGAGGATGCGGGGGTCGTCGTTCGCGGGGTCCTTCAGGGCGTTGTAGGCCTTTGTTAGGCCCTGGTTGGTGTCGACCATGAAGCGAGCGCGGGTTTCGTAGAGCTTCTCGCCGATGGATTCGAGTGTAGGAATGATGGCGCGGGACTCTGGATTCGGAAAGGGAAATGTCTCAAAGCAGTCGGTTGGGGTATAGCGAAGGTCCGTCTTCATCGAAGACGACAGGAGTCGCGCCCATGGCTCATGGACGCGCGACTGCAGCACCGAAAAGTAGAATGCGGAATCTTTCGTGACCACGTACATCGTGTGCCCGAACACCCGCGTCGTCGGCTGCCAAGCGAATGCTAGATACTTGGACACCTGCGAGACCACCAGACACCGACGCGACAAGCGAATCCGCTGGTACAGGGGATCGCAGCGCGAAATATACTGCCACCAATACTTCTTTCCGTGCCCGCCCGGCCCCGTCATCAGCCGAGTCGCCTCACGCTCGGGCTTCACCCTCGCTCGCACCACATTCATAAGCGACGGCCATTTCTCAGCCTCTTCCAAGGACATGCTTCCAAAGTTAATCACCCACCGAACCGCATCGAGCGCGGGTGATGTTGCGAGCTCTTCGCCGCCCATGTACTCGTGAACCAAGGGCGTCGCTTTGCGATCTTCAGCGAGAATTTCGCGTCTCTCATCCGGAGACAAGAAGAATCCCTGACCTGCCACGTATGACCCACTGAAACATATGAGCGCATTTGCACTCAACGGGGTAGGATCTGGCCGCTCAGCCCTTGGAAGCAGACGGGAATCAATGAATTTGCAACAGTTTCCATCGAGGCTACATGCAGCGCCGAACGACTCAATTCCGCGGGCAACGTGAACAACGGAGATCGTAACCGCCGCATCTCCTGGCCAGGCGACATTACGCGTTGCAGAGAAGATCACACCACCATGAGCAAGAATCCAGGCAAGACCACCGCTTCGGTTATCACCTTGTGCGAGCGAGTTGGTCGCCACAAACCCCAGCACACCATGCGCACCCAGCATCGAGAACCCGCGGCGGAAGAAGTGAGCACATATGTCGGTATTTTTCGAGGTGGTGTGCTCCTCCGCGATCCAGCTACCGAACGCATCACCAAGCTCAGTCGAAATTCTCTTTCCACCCAAAAAAGGAGGATTTCCAACAAAGGCATCCACCATCGCCTTGCCAGTGACCTTGTTTCCCTCGAGTGGATCCGGCCTCTCGACGGAAAACACCTCCGGAAACTCGATCATCCAGTGGAACGGCACCTGCTCCCGCCGGATCTCCCCCTGCATCCCCCGCAGCTCCGCCAGGATCCCCCCCGCCGTCTCCCCCTCCCCCCGCTTCTCCGCCGCGAGCCACGCCGTCACCCGGTCCAGCCGCCGCGTCCGCTCCTTCTCCCGCTCCTTGTCGCTCTTCTGCCCGAAGAACGCCCCCACCACGAGATCCGCGACCAGCCGCACCCGGTCGAGCGCGTCCTCCGCGTCGAACAGCAGCCGCTCCTTCTCCCGCTGCGCCGCGTACGTCCCCTCGCCTGCCAGCTCCAGGATCCTCTTCCGTATCCCGATCGCCTCGTCCAGCGCCTCTGACAGAAGCCCAGCCGACAGCTCCACCTGCGCCTGCGGCTTCCAGTGGAACGCGCGAATCTGGTCGAAGCTCAGCCCCACCAGCGAGTCGCCGTGCCGTATCGCATGGTCCACGAACGTGAACGGCTCGTTCCTGGCCATCGTCACGAGCCACAGCGACAGCCGCGCGAGCTGCACCGCATACGTGTTCTTGTCGACGCCGTACAGGCACCGCTGCGCCACCAGCCGCCGCGCGTGGTTCACGACGTCCTCGTGCGCGCTGGCGATCACCTCCAGCCGCCCCTCCCGCGTCCACGCCGCCACCACGTGATCGGCCAGGTACCGGCAGGCCGCCACCAGGAACGCCCCCGACCCCACCGCCGGATCGCAGACCACCAGGTTCAGCAGCGTCTCCGAGCTCGGCGCCTCCCCCATCGCCTTGATCAGCGGCTCCAGCGTCCGCTCCACGATCGGCTCGGTCAGCGTGCGCGGCGTGTAGTGGCTGCTCGTCCGCCGCCGCTCCGGCCCCGGCTGGATCACCAGCGTCCCTGCGCCCGCCCGCTCCGGGGTCCGCCCGCTCAGGGGCTCCATCGCCCCGAGCGCCTCCTCGGCCTTCTTCGCGCCCTTCACCGCCTCGGCGATCTTCGCCGCCACGTTCTTGTCGAACCCGAGCTCGTCCTGGAGCCACCGCTCCCGCTGGTTCGCCGCCGCCGCGAGCAGCGCGTCCGCCTCCACCCAGACCCGCGCCGCGCCCTTCTTGCTCCCGAGCCGGATCCGCACCGCGCCGCGCTCGATGCGCTTCACCCCGAAGCCCATCAGCGCCTCGTACACGCTGCCGATCTGCTCCACGTCGAGCGCCTTGTACGAGAGCCGCTGGCCGCCCAGGTAGAGCAGCCGCTCCAGCACCGAGTACACGGTCAGGTCGTCGATGCTGGGCAGCTTCACGGCCGCGCGCGCCTCCGCCTGCGTGATCGGCGCGCTCCCCTCCGGCCCCCACCCCTCGAGGAACGGATAGGCGTTCGGCTCGAAGAGCTGCCCGCGCCGCGCCGGGATCACGAGCTCCCCGTGCGACACACCGAGATAGACCGCCCGGAACAGCCCTACGAGCCGCGGGTACGCCCCGAAGCGCCGGTGCATCGTGTCCGGGTACTTCCCGAAGTCGGCCTGGAGCGCGTCGAACAGCCCGAGCAGGCTGTAGTTCCGCGCGAACAGCGGGTGCTCGGCCGGCAGGAGCCCCCGGTCCTCGCAGTAGAGCAGGAACACGAGCCGCAGCAGCACCGTCAGCAGGCCCGCGTAGAGGTGGTCGTCCTCCCGCTCCAGCGCGTCCCGGAGGGCGCCCGTGCCGTCCCGCTCCTCGGCGGCGGCGAACCCCGCGAGCAGCGCCTCGAGCGCCTCGAACACCTGGCGCGAGAGCTCGGTGGTGACGTCGGCGTTGCGCTTGCGGCTCTCGGCCAGGACGGCCGGGAGCGACTGCTCCGCCGCCACGCCGAACCAGCGCTGCCGCGAGAGCAGCATCACGAAGGCGTCGAAGATCGGCCGCCCGCTGACGGACGCCATGTCGGCGGCGCGGAACGCGATCCACCCGCTCGACTCGCCGTGCGGCGCGTACACGAGCCGGATCTCGTGGCCGTTCGAGAGGAGCCCGATCGGCACGCGGCACTCCCGGAGCAGCCGCTCGAACTTCGCCTGCGCCGGGTACTCCCACGCGCCGGTGACCTGCTCGGGCCTGTCGAGCTGCTCGACCTCGGGCGGCACCTCCCAGACGAGCATCGCGTACGGCCGCCCCGCCTGCGCCGCGGGCGTGCTGTCCGCCGCGGCGGCCGCCTCCTCCCGGGGCTTGTTCCACCGGAGCGCGCGCGTCGGCCGGAGGAGCTGCTTGCCCTCCACGACGTAGAGCGAGAGCTCCTTCGGGAGCGCCTCCGCCGCGTCGAAGCGCTCGGCGTCGAGGTCGAGCACGGTCGAGAAGAGCCGCGCCAGATCCGGGACGTGCAGCCTGTTCTCGGCGTCCTCCTCGAGGCACTCGAGGAAGGCCAGGTGCGCCTCCCGCGGCAGCTTCTCCGCGCACTGGGCATCGACCAGCACGGGCACCGACACGACGAGCCCCTCCGAGGGCTGCGCCATGCCGATCCATTGCTCGTGGAATCGCTTGTCGGCGTCGCTCATGGCCTCTCTCGTCCCTGCTAGATGCTCGTCGTCGGCCAGAGGTACACGAGCCCGACCGGCGCGAGCCGCTTCAGGCTCACGCGGTAGAGCGCCTCGAGCTCCACCGGCTCGTCCCGGATCTCGTCCTCGATGCGGCCCAGGCGCTTCCTCATGTCCTCTCGCTCGCTCTCGAGCTGCTCCCGCTGCGACTTCATCGTGTCGCCCTCGAGCTGGCCGAAGAGCGAGAGCTGGACGTTCAGCTGGCCCTCGATCTCGACGCGCTGGGCCCTCAGGATCTGCCGCAGGTCCTCGGCTTCCTTGGCGCCGCGGGCCGAGAGGAGCTGCGCGGCCTCGTGCGCCCGGCCGTCGGCCTCGTCCTGCACGTGCCGCCAGAGCACGCCGAAGTCGGCGGCGGCCGCCCTCGCGAGGCGCCGGCGAAGGGGCTCCGGGACGGCCGGGAGGCCGCCCACGCGCGTGAGCAGCTCCTCGAGGTGGGCGACGGCCTGGCGATCCTCCTCGGTGCCCATGGGCTTCAGGTGATCACCGTCGCCGCTCTCGCGGAAGGGCGCGGCGACGGCGATGAGCTCGTCGTGCAGGCGCGCGGCCCCGGGCCCGAACAGCGAGAGGCGACCGAAGGCGATGGCCCGCGGCTCGCCCGAGCGGTCGTCGGGCACGACCGTCACGCGCGAGAGATCCTGCGCGCCGAAGCCCTGGGCCAGGAAGCGCGCCAGGATGCGCTGCACGAACGGGTGCTCGAGGTGCAGGTGGACGCGCTCCTCGCCCATCCGGTCGAGCGCCTTGAAGACCACGGGCTGCGGGGCGAGCTTGCGCCATTCCCACTCGGGCTCGTCCCTGCGGCGAGGGCGGCGCAGGCTGTCGAGGGTGCGGTCCCAGCTCGCCGGCAGAGGCGGCAGCGCGAACGCCTGCTGCCCCTCCACCTTCTCGGCGTGCGGCGCGAGGGGCGCGGCCCCCGCGAGCTCCAGGCCGACGTCGATGGCGTCGTGCAGGAGCTCCTCCCTGAAGTCCATCACCTTGCGGGATCGGCCGAGGATGCGGCGCGCCTCGTCGATCTCCTTCCTCAGCGCGGCCGGGCCTTCGCGCTGGGTCTCGAGCTCGCGCCGGGTCGTCTCGGCCTGCTCGGGGAGCCGCTCGGCCTCGTCGAGGGCGGCCGCGGTGCTCCGATCGATGCCATGGCTGAACGCCCGCTCGATGCGCTCCATGACGACCTCGCCCAGGCTCCCGAGCTCGGTCTGGATCGTCTCGACCTTGCCCACGAGCTTCTCGAGCACCGCGTCCTCGGCGCGCTCCGGGTAGACGAAGTAGTGGCAGCGGACCTTGCTCGCGGGCTGGAGCGTGCGATCGATGCGGCCGTTGCGCTGCTCCATGCGGGCGGGGTTCCACGGGACGTCGAAGTGGAAGAGATCGGCGCAGTGGTTCTGGAGGTTCAGGCCCTCGCGCGCGGCGTCGGTGGCGATGAGGACGCGCACGGGGTGCTCCCCCGGATCGCCGTTGAACGCCCGCTGCAGCTCCTCGCGCGCCTCGTCGCCCATGCCGCCGTGGAAGATGGCGATGCGCTCATCGCCGCGGTCGGTGTCCTCGAACGCGGCGCCGAGCGTCTTCTGGAGGTAGCGCATGGAGTCGCCGTACTCCGTGAAGATGATCACCCGCCGGTCGCCCCAGGCGCCGCTCGTGCGCTTGCCCCTTTCCGACGCGCCGACCCCCGGGCAGAGCTCCGCGCGGAGCCAGTGCAGGAGCGCCGCCACCTTGGCGTCGGGCCGATGGCGGTGCTGGCGGGAGAGGTCGAGCATGCGCTGGAGCAGCTGGCGGGCGCGCCC
The DNA here is from genome assembly GCF_051527395.1 of Sorangium sp. So ce281. Classification (NCBI taxonomy): domain Bacteria; kingdom Pseudomonadati; phylum Myxococcota; order Polyangiales; family Polyangiaceae; genus Sorangium; species Sorangium sp. So ce281. The sequence continues at coordinate 4,321,495 of NZ_CP150322.1, read as the reverse complement.
CTCGGGGGACGGGAGCGCGGTCGACGCCGAAGCGACCTCGGCCGCGTCCTCCTCGTCGCGCTGCTCGTCGTCGACGCCATACGCGTCGTCGTCCTCGGACCGCCTGCGCCCGAGCAGCGGCGCAGGCGCTGGTGCGGCGCTCGCCATTCCTTCCAGATCGAGCTGGTCGTCCAGCATGGCGGTGCGCCCCGCCGAGCGGCGGGAATCGGCGCTCGCCGCCCCCTCGTCGACGCGCGCGGCGTGCGCGTTCAGCGTCCGGTGGAACGCTTCGATGCTCGAGAGGAGCCGCTTCTGGAGGTTGATGAAGACGAGCTGCCCACGGCCGCGCTTCGGCTTCATCGCCTCGGTGTACTCGGCCAGGAGGCGCGAGAGCTCGAGCTCGGGCGTGCCGACGGGGCCGAGCGCGATCTCCGCGGCGAGCTTCTCCCGCTGGCCGGCCTCGGCCTCGAAGCACCGCGCCCGGAAGCCGTCGCCCTCGCGCGTAAGGGCGATCCGGACGACGCTCCGGACGGGGAAATCGCTCTTGCCGAGCGCCTGGAGGTCGCGCTTGAGCCTGCGGACCATCACGGCGGAGAGCGCCTTCGACCCCGCCTGGATGGGGACGCCCCGCGTGAAGCGCTGGGGGTCGAGCATGGCCATGAGGGCGCTGAAGCTGTTCGAGTGACCGTTGTGCGGCGTCGCCGACAGGAAGAGGCGGTTCTCGAACCGCGGGCCGAGCTCGTCGCGGATCAAGGTCGTGACGTGGGAGTCGACCGCGTACAGGCTCGCCGAGGCGGGCGCCGCGGTGTGGGCCTCGTCGAGCACGAGCAGGCTCTTCTTCATGCGCGCGCCGAGGTGGGCGATGAGCGGCTCGCGGTACTCGGTGCGGCGGAGCGTCTGGTAGGAGACGATGAAGCGGTTGTGCGTGCTCCAGGTGTTGACGCCGAAGCCCCGCTCGCGGCGCCGGCGGGCGACGAGCTCGCGGCCCATGATCTCGAAGCGCTGGCCGAAGCGCTTTTCCATCTCGCCGCGCCACTGGAGGCAGAGGGAGGCCGGACAGACGACGAGGACGAAGTCCACGCGCTGCCGGAGCTGGAGCTCCTGCATGACGAGCCCGGCCTCGATGGTCTTGCCGAGGCCCACGTCGTCGGCGATGAACAGGTTCGCGCGCGGCAGCTCGAGGGCCTTCTTGAGGGGCGTGAGCTGGTGGTCGAGGAGCTTGATGCCAGCCCGGAACGGCGCCTGGAAGAGATCGGCGCGCGTGGCCGTGACGCTGCTCCACTTGAGGGCGTGGAAGTAGGCCGCGAAGCGGCGCGGGGGGTCGAGCGAGGCGACCGCGCCGAGCCCCTCGGCCTCGGGCTGGAGGACCTTCGCGCCGAGCTCGATCTCCCAGAGCACCGAGAGGCGGACGCCCTGCGCATCGTCGTCGAGGCAGACGAGGTCGACGCGGGTGGCCTCGCTCGGGGCTTCGGGCGTGATGACGTCCTCGACGAGGTACTGGCGCTGCCGGACGAGCGCGATGTCCCCCTTCACGGGCGTGAGGCGCGGGGTGACGTGGGCTCCGAAGAGGCCCGCCGGAGGGGCCGTCTTGCGATCGCCGACGGCCTGGAGGAGCCGCTCTGCGAGCTCCTGGCGCGCGCGGCTGGAGGCGTCCAGGCCGTGGGCCTGGCAGGCAGCGCGGAGCTCGTCGCGGCCCATCCATTCGACCACGGCGCGCATGCGGACCTGCTCGGAGCGCGCCAGGGCGGCGACCAGCTCGGCCTTCGTGCCGCGCTGGGGCACGAAGACGCCGAAGTAGCGCGCGAGCTCGATCAAGCGTCCCCGTGAGGGCAGCGACTCGAGGAGCGTGCGGACGGAGGGCGAGGAAGCGGAGGGCAAGGACACGGACATCGACATCGGGGTTCCACGCGCCGCGCAGAGCTGGCGGCCCACGGCAAGGTACGCCTCGGCAACGACACGGTGAAGATTGTTCAGTCGACGGCTCACCGGGTTGCGCGCGAGCGTCGCACGACCTGCTCCTGGCGCTTACCCTCGGCCTGGACCTGGAAAGAGCAGAGCGGCAGCACATCGCGCCGACGGCTCCAGCGCGCGACGAGGCCCGATCCACCGAGCGGAGTGATGCGCACGAGCAGATCGTGCCCCCTCGGATGCCGACGCCGGAGCGCCGATGAGCAGGGCTGGCCGAGGGGGCTCGCAGGGCCGACGGGTGACCTCTCCACCGAAAGACGAGTGCCAATCGTCTTTTCTTGGAGCCACGTCCACCGGGAGACGGGTGCCGCTCGTCTTTTGCTGGAGCCACGTCCACCGCCGAGACGAGCGCCACTCGTCTTTTGCTGGAGCCACGTCCACCGGGAGACGAGTGCACCTCGTCTTTTGCTGGAGCCACGTCCACCGGGAGACGAGTGCACCTCGTCTTTTGCTGGCGCCACGTCCACCGGGAGACGAGTGCACCTCGTCTCCCGCGTGGACGCGCCACCTCACCCGGATGGGTTCACGGCGTCCCGCCCGCCCCGAGCGGTGGCGTCGAGACGGCTTCGGGCCTTGTCGCGGAGGCTCTTCGACGGGGCTTCGGATGCCCGGGCTCTGCGTGGACCGCTTGCGGGCATCCGCGGGGCGCCCTGCCGCAGCGCATGGCTGGGCGATGCGTCGCGGGATCTGTGGGATGCGTCGCCTGCTCGCAGACCGTGGTCGCAGAGGCGGTGCATGGGCGTGTCTACTCGTAGCGGGAGACCGGAGATTTTAACGCCAAGGCGCCAAGTCGAGACGAAGGTCCGACGCAGGACGCTCGCCCTTGTACACGAGCGGTACGGCCTTACTGGCGCACCACGGTGAGCCCTCGCGACTCGAGCTCGAAGGCAAGCGCATCTTCGTGGACTGTCTCGAGCAGCCCTGGGCCTCCAAGGGTACGATGCACCTCGATCGCTGCCTCGACGACGACCTTGGCTATCTCGTTCTCGGTCATTCTCTCCGCCTTTTTGCGCCTTTGCGCCTTTGCGCCTTTGCGTTAAAATCCGAGATTCTCGACGACGTCAGCAGCAGGCACGACGAGGCCCCCAGCGATCTGACAAGCTGCGGTTTGACGCCCTCCGTCAACGTGACTTCATGGTCAGCTGAGCGAGAGCTCCTGCTCAACTGGTTCCGCGCACGGAGCGCCTTCGCCCATGGCGCCACCGGGGGATTCAACAATAAAGCGAGGATTACGACCAGACCTCTACGCGTCGTCACCCTTCGGCCTGCGCGCGCCCATCAGCTCCACGAGCCCCTCGCCGCCGCGTGGACGGCCGAGCTCCAGGAACCGCATGACGGCATCGTAATCCTGCGGGTCGCGGTTCTGGCTCAGCTTGAACTTGCCTTCCAGCCGGGTCACGGAGATCTCGAACGCGACGATGCCGCCCAAGAGCTGGCGCACGACCGCCTCGGCGTCATCGGGGCTCCAGGGGTTGTCCCTCCCGGCCTCGTACTTGCTGGCCAGCCGCCGCAGCGAGCTCAGGACCTTCGCGGGCTCCTCGACGATGCTGGGTGTGCCATAGACATGGACAACCGCATAGTTCCAGGTCGGGACGCCGGGCCGCCTGTAAACGGAGGGGGATATGTACGCGTGCGGCCCCGTGAAGATGGCGAGCACCTCCCCCTGCTGCGCGAACGCCCGCCACTGCGGATTCGCCCGCGCCACATGGCCCTGGAGGAGCAGTCGTCCCTCGGGGTCCCGCTCGGCGAGGAGCGGCAGGTGCGTCGCACAGGGGACGTCGTTCTCCACAGTGACCAGCGTCGCGAAGCCGTGCTCGCCGATGAGCGCCAGCAGCTCCGACTCGTCCTGCTCGTGGAACGACCTGGGGATGTACATCCGGCGTACCTTAGCGTTCCAGTCTCGGCCGGACCAGGGGGCCCCGCCCATGCGAGCGTTGGTCAGGGGGCCCCGCCCATGTGAGCGCTCCGGGGGTCGCCCTGCACCTGGGCCCGGCTCAGGCGGGAGAAGAGGGACAGGTAGGGTCGCAAGACCGTGCGCGACCAGCGCCGCGGGATCCAGAGAAACCCGGAGACCGCATGCCGCCGCGCCCCCCTCCGCCGCTTGGTCTCGTACCCGCCAGGCCCCAGCCAGAGCCTCCGGGCCCCGAGCTGATAGGCCCGGCGCACCGGCTCGTAGAAGGCGAGGTTGAAATACAGGGCCGACGCCGAGGCGCCGGTCTCCGCGCGCCCGACCCGGTAGAACCACAGATCCTCTTGCTTGTGCAGGAGCAGGGAGAACCCGACCGGCTCGGCGCCCTTCATGGCCACCACCGCCTCCGCCTCCGGGGAGACGTGCCGCTCGAGCGCAGCCCAGAACCAGGCCGGATTGCGGAAGTGCTCCTTGCCGTACTGGGAATACGTCACCTCGTAGAAGCGCTCGAAGTGGCCCCCCATCTCGCTGAGCCGGGAAACGCGCTCGAAGCGCACGCCCTCTCTCCGCGCCTGGGCCATCTCCTTCTTCAGCAGCCGCCGGGCGTCGCTCTTGAACTTGCCCAGGTAATCTTCGAGGCCTTCACCGGGGACGTCGACGAGGTTGTCGTGGAAGAGGAAGAGCTCCTGGAAGGACGCCCCCGTGAGCGCCTCGCGCAGCGCGACGTCCTCCTCGGGCACACCGTAGAAGTAGAGCGGACACTGCTCGCTCGCCGCGAGCTCCCGGAGCCCCTCGACGACCATTTTCCGGGCCCGCTCCGCGACAGGGGCCGGCTGCGGCGCGCAGAGGACGCCGCCCCGCAGGCTGAGCGGGCTCGCCACGACCACCGCGCCGTCGGCCCCGGCCCCCGAGAGCCACGCCAGCCGGCGGTAGGCATCCGCCACGGCGATCGCCAGCCCGCTCCAGCGGGCGCTGCCGGGGTTGAGGCGCTCGAGATCCGCCTTCCAGCTTGTGAAGAAGAACTTCTCCAGCGAGTAGTGGGGGTGGATCGTCTTGCTCCGCGTGATGAAGAACGGGCACAGCGCGATCGGGACCCCCTGCTGGCTGACGATGGCATACCGCAGGGACAGCTCCCCCCGGACCAGGAAGGCGAGATCCACGGCGTCCAGCATCCGGAGCCAGCGCCGGCCGAAGAACACGCCCGCTCCGGCCGTGAGCGCATCCAGCTCCGCGTCGCTCAGGTGGCTCACGGAGCCATGGAACGTCAGCGCGAGGGACATGGCCTAGAGGATCTCATCGTCGCTGCTCCACGGCCGGCCTGCGGAGTCGGGCTCGGGTCCGGACTCGGGTCCGGGCGAGCCGGCCGAGCTCCCCCGCAGCCGCACCGCGTAGTCCTGGAACGTCGCCATGCTGACGTAGAGCGGGATGAGCAGCTTTCGCCCGCTGGCATCCCACGTCACATCCCCGAGCATCTGGGCGCCCTGCCTGAGGTACAGGTGGAGCAGGGCCGGGAGCGGATGGTCCGGATCGGCCTTTCTCTGCTGCTGGACGAGGAGGCGAAAGGCCCTGCGCTGCGGCGGCAGCGACGGAGCGAGCGGCGGAGGCGCGCTCGCGTCGGGTCCGAGCGGGCGGCGGGGTCGCACCCTGCGGACGTCGGAGAGGTGATAACGGCGCAGGTAATCCACGACGAGCCGGCACGACTCCGGCGCGTGGTCCAGCAAGGCCACGGTCCCGAAGACGTTCTGGTACCTCGGGTGGGCGCTGCCGAACGCGCTGATCGACGCCAGCAGCGCGTCGATGATACCCCGGGTCCGCGGGTGCCCCCGGACGACCCAGAACCGCCCGTATTCCACGGCCGTATCGAAGAACGCCTCGGCCCCCAGCTCGAGCTCCCAGCCCGAGCTCACGTAGAGGCCCTCGACGCCGTGCCGAGCGAGCAGCTCGTCGCCCGGGCACAGCCGCAGCGCTCCCACCGGCCCGGTCGCGTCGAACGCGACCATCTGGATGGCCTGTCGGTCCTGGAGATCCAGGCCGTAGTTCCACGACTCGCCCTCGCCGAACGCCATGGCCCGGAGCTGGACGATGTGCTCGACGAACTCGGGATCGTCTTCGAGCCGGGCCGCGTGGACCGAGATCCCCCCGAGCTCGCAGAGCGGCGAGCCGCCCCGCCGCGAGGGAGACGCCGCCGGCGCTGGCGCGGTCGGCGTCAGGATGCGCGATAGATCTGTACTTGCCACAGCTGCGTCCGCTCCCGGTCGATGGTCTCCTGGTACTGGGAGGCCAGAGACTGGAATCCAGAGGTTTCGGGCCGCACGACGCGGAGGTGCCCCCGCGTGACGACGAGGGCGTCGCGGGCAAGGCCAGGCCGTACCTGCTGAAGGAACTGGTGCTCGAGGGGGCCCTTGAAGAACGTCGGCACATCCGACAGCGAGAGGAAATCGACCGCATCGCCGGCGCCGCGGACCACCTCGAGGACATCGCCCTTCACGTAAGACACCTCGGTCTCGGCCAGGGCGCGGCGTGCCTGCGCGTAGATCGTTGGGTCGCACTCGATCGGGTTTCCCTCGGCGTACCGCAGCTCGCCGAAGAAGACGAGCTGCAGGAAATAGCTCTCGCGCGCCAGGAGCTCGGTGAAGAGCCTGTCGAAGATGCCCCGGTAGATGCCGTACGCGCTCCCCGGGAGGTTCTTCTTGGGGAACTCGCCCTTGTAGAGCAGCGAGTTGAGCACGGCGGCGTTGCCCAGCAGCAGCAGGACCGCGCGGAAGCGAGCGCGCGGAAACGAGGAGGCCAGGTAGGCCCGCTGCGCCTCGAGGTCCGTCGCCTCGAAGAGTCGCTGCCCCGCCCGGCCCGTCAGCAGGCGGTTGACCCTGGAGAGCTGCGCCATGGTCTTCTCGAAGCGACCGAGGTAGACGATGCGCGCCCAGCCGCTCGCCTCGAAGATCCGCTCCAGGGTGCTCCGCGCCCCGGCGGACAGCTCCAGCCGCTGGAAGCGCTCCCGCCGCTCGGCGGGCGTCATCGGCCGCGGCGGGTAGCCGAGGAAGCTGACGTACTCCTCGTGCTCCAGCGCGCGGAGGGCGGCGAGCCGCATCTCCGTCAAGGCGAGCTGCGGGCTGGAGATATCGACGCAGGTCAGCTTCCTCGGGGACCGGGCGAGCAGGGGGAGCACCCGCCCGCCCGAGCCCGCGATGGCGACGACGTGCCGGGCCCGCGCGGGCAGGACCGCGAGCTCGACCGAAGAGTCTTCATCGCCCAGCGAGTAGTTGAGCTGCTCGTCGAAGTAGGCCGCTGCCCTGGCGTCCGAGCTCATTTCATGAGACCGAGGAAGGCATAGCCCGGCGACTGCTCCTTCTGCAGCCGCTCGTACTCCGCATAGACCTCTTCCATCATGTTGCCCATCAGGCGCAGGCTGGTGGTCATGACGCGCTCGATGTCCTGCCAGTCCTGGTCGGTCGTACAGTTCTGGGCGATCATCCTGCGCACCTGCGCGGCGTGATCCTCGTCGATCTTCGAGTGCGCGACGAAGAACGTCATCTGCGCGGGCTTGAGATCGAGGCTCTCCTTCACCTTGTTGACGAGGGGCATGACGAAGTCGTACGAGCTCTCCGCCCAGTAGCTGTACCCGAGCCGGCGGACCGGGTTGCCGGTGGCGGAGACCCAGTAGAGGTAGGCGATCATCGCTTCGGTCATCGGCAGGGGCGGCGGGATCTTGAGCGCCTCCTTCGGCAGGCCGAGCGCGAGCAGGTCGTGCAGGGCCATGTGCTCGTGCCCCGTCTCCTCGGTCGCGTGCTCGAAGCAGAACTTCAGGTAGGGGATGCCGATGTCCAGCGCGCGGACCCCCACGAGGGCCTGGTTGCGCGCGTTGTGCAGCGTGTAGTGGTAGGTCTCCATCAGGTAGATGGCGTACAGCTGCTTGTCGATGCGCCCCTCCTGGATGGTCTTGATCAGCCGGGAGCGCGCGAACAGGTCCTCCCAGGCGGCCTTCAGCTTCCTGTCGAGCGCCGCGAACCTGGCCGTGGTGACGTCTTCATCCGTGTTCATGTGTTCTCCACTCCACGAAGAGAAGGGGCATTGCGAATCGAGGTGACATGAAGGGCCGCGCGCCGACCCGAGGGTCAGGGGGCTTGTACGTGGAGGTGGAACCGGGAACCATCCACGCCGGAGATCAGGGTGGCGCCGACGACACGCCCGCCGTCGAAATCGCACTCCATGACGGTGCCGGGCGCCAGCCCGTGGACGGCGAGCGTCCCGCCCAACGCCGGCTCTAGCCGCAGGAGCGGCTGCTCGTTGACCATCACGATGAGCGTCCCGTCCTGCACCTGGACGCGGCCGTCGACGGGCGCGGGCAGCGGCTCGTAGGACGTGCCCGGCGGCACGAAGCCCGCCGGCAGACGGAAGCTGAAGGCGAAGCGCTGGAGGAGCGCGTCGTCAGGGCGCGCCTCGCCGGCCATCCTGATCCCGCGGGCGCGCTGCGCCTCGACGAAATCGCGCGGGAACAGGCCGAGCACGAAGTCGTTGACGAGGAGGTCGATGACCAGGTGTACGCGGGTGATCGGGCTGCGGTTGTGCGCGCTGTGGAACCGGGAGAAGTCGCCGTACCAGAGCTCTCCCTCCTTCCAGTCGCACCGCTCTCCATCGATGAAGAAGTCGACGTCCGGGTGGGTCACCACCGGGACGTGGAGCCTCAACATGCCCTCCTCGAACGAGACGAAATTGTCTCGGTGCCGGGCGATGATCCCGCCCGGCCCCAGGGACAGCAGGCGAACCAGCCGCTTCGGGCAGGCCAGGCCGTCGAGGATCTCGGCCAGGTAGGGCGCGCGCCGGAGCGCCTCGGTCGGCGCGTAGTCGTCGCTCGCCTGCTCGGCAAGCCGCTGGTGTCCGTCGCCGGCCCGGGCGCGCCCCCCGGGAGCGATGAGGCTGATGCTCTCCCAGGCGCGGTTCCCTTCGCCGGCGTACCCGGCGGAGACGCGCTCCAGGTCCTCCAGGAGCCGCAGCTCGGACTGCATCCGCGCGGCGTCGTAGCCGCGGGGCAAACGGATGATGGCGTCGCTCATCGGGTTCTCCATGCGTGCGGCTCAGGCCTGCGCCACCCCTCGGGTGCGCGCGTACACGAGGTTGCCGAGGCCGCCGATGCGGTACGCGAAGACGCACGAGAAGCCGTGGCCGGACAGCAGTCGATCGAAGTCCTGCCGGGCCGGCGCGTCCTCGTACCTCCTGCTGATGTTGGTCTCGAGATCGATGAGCCTGACGTGCTCCAGCGTCTGCGCGCCGCCCTGGAGCGCCCGCAGCTCGGCCCCCTGGATGTTCATGCGCAGGTAGCTGAAGTCCGACGCTCGCCAGCCGTACGGGAGCCCTCCGACGAGCCCGTCCAGGGTCGTGCAGGGCACCTTGATCTCCTGGTATCTCAGCGCGGTCGCGGTCTGCAGCGCGGTCGTCAGCCACCCGACCGGACGCTTGTACCAGGGCAGGGACCGCGCTTCCTCCCACTGCTCGGCGAAGTTCTCCGGCACCGGCCTGGAGAGCGACGACAGCGAGGTCATGTGCGTGCGGCAGAAGCTGACCTCGCCCGAGCGGTCCGCGACCGCGCAGCGCACCGCGTACGCGCGGGGGCGAACCGGGTCATCGATGAAGTCCGCGATCGGGCCGCACGTCGCGTTGAACGCGTCGACCCGGCGCTGGAGCTGCGCGAACTCGCGCTCGAGCGGCTCCACCATCACCACGCGGCGGAACCCGAGCGCCGCGTACATCGGCAGCTCCTGTCCGATGTGGCCGCCCAGGTGGAGCACGCCCGTGCGCGGGACCGCGAGGCGCTCGAAGAGGTACTGGTAAGCGCACAGCAGCGGATCGAAGGGCGCATGAGCCCCACGCTTGAGCGCCTCGGCCAGTAGTTCCTTTGGGACCCGCTTGTACTCAGTGTCGCCGAGCATCCGACGGCCATATACTCGAGACGGACTTTGAAGTCCATACGCAGAGACGCGTCCTTCTCAATCGAAGTCCTGTCGAAGTTCGGGCACAGTGTTCACATAAACTTACGAGCATCGTCGCCATGTCATGAAAAATCCGGTCACCCCGGAGGTCGCGGCGATCGTCGTAGAGCGTCGATTGGGCCGCGGGTCCGCGCCTTGACACCACCGACCGAGCATGGTCTTCTCGCGCCGGCTCATCCCGCCGGAGCTCGCCGCGGCGGCCGTCCGCGCGATGCAGTACGCACCGGAGCGCGCGCTGGACGAGGCCTCGGCGGACCATGAAGCTCTACGATGCGAGTACCATCGACGCGGCCCCCTGGCCGGACACGGAGGAGGGGCGCAAGGCGCGCGGCTTCCTCGTCCCGCTCTTCCAGCGAGGCCCCCAGGCGCTCTTCGGTGATCGGAGCACGCTGCGGCTGCTCAGCGTCGATGATCTGCTGATCCCGCTGTCCATCAACGACGCCGACCAGGGCAACTCCTACTTCTTTTCGTTGTTCGCGCGCTACATCACCAGCCAGCGCGCCGCCATCGCCACGCTGGACTGGAGCCCGGCCCTGGCGTCCGGCGCGAGCAGCGCGCTCCTCGGCCTGGGCGCGCTGCTCAAGGCCACGCAGATCGACAGGTGCATCCAGGTCGACAACTGGCCCTCGCTGCGCAACATGGCGCCGCCGCTCGGCGCGGGCCAGATCCGGCGGATCACGGACTTCCTCGCGGCGCGCTATCCGGAGCACGCGATCGTCTTTCCGGCGCTCAGCCCGGCCACGCACGCGCCGCTGCTCAACCGCCTCAAGGAGGAGGGCTATGCGTTCACGTACATGTCGTACACGCGCATGCTCCTGCCCTACGGGGTGGAGCTGAGCCGCAAGGTGCGCGAGAACCGCCGCCGGGACGCGCGGCTGCTGGAGGCCTCCGGCTACGAGGTGGTGGACGGCCGGGACATGCCCGGCTGCGCCCCGCGGCTGGCCGAGCTGTACCAGATGCTGAACCGCGAGAAGTACAGGACCAATCCGCCCATGTCGCCCGCGTTCTTCGAGGTGTGCCTGCGCGGGGAGATGGTCCGGCTCCGGCTGCTCGTGAAGGACGGCCGTATCGACACGTTCTACGGCTTCATGGTGAAGGGCGATGTCCTCTACTCTCCCGCGGCGGGGTACGATCTGACCAGACCTCAAGAGGTGGGGCTGTACAGGATCCTCAACAGCCTGCTGATGCAGGAGGCGCTGGAGCGGGGCATCGCGATCGAGACGGGGGGCGGCGCCGACGGCTTCAAGGCGCTGCGAGGGGACCGGCCGGTCCCCCGCTACAACGCTTTCTACGTCCGTCACCTGCCCTCCCGGCGCCGCCTCGGCTGGCGTCTGCTGCAGCGGCTCGCGAACGACGTGCTGCTCAAGGTCACCCGCGGGATCCTGCGAGGGATCGACGAGGCCGTCGTCGGCTTCGATGGCATTCCCGAGACGTTCGCCCCGCCGTTCATGTCGCCCGGCGAGTCGGCGGAGCGGCTGCGCCGGGATCTCGACGCGCTGGAGCGCGAGGTGGACGCGGCGTCGGCGCTGGAGGGGAGCGCGCTGGCCGACCGCGTCTCGGCGCTCACGAGGTCGCTGGAAGAATGGGCGTGCCCCCCGCGGCGGGCGGTGGCGCTGCGGCAGCGGCTGGAGGGGCTCTCGCGGCGCCGGGACGAGGAGAAGCGCTCGCGGCGAGCGTCCACGCGGGCCCAGCGGGCGACGGTGGCGCGCCAGCTGCTCGAGGGCGCGACAAGGCTGGGCGATGCGACCGTGGTGGTCCATCACCTGGGCGAGATCTCCCGGCAGCAGCTGCGCGCGCTCGCGGAGCAGCTGTGCAAGGCCGGCGCGTGCACCGCGGTGGCGCTCGCGGGCACGGAGGGTGGGACCGCGACGCTCGTCGCGGCGGCCACGCGAGGGCTCGTCGAGCGCGGCGTGGAGGCGAATCAGGTGCTGGCGCAGGCCGCGCCGGCCGTGGAGGGCAGCGCCGAGGGCGGACCGGAGGTGGCGTGGGCCGACGGCTCACGGCCCGAAGGTGCCGCCGCGGCGCTCGAGGCGGCGCGACGGTACCTCGAGGCGCGCCTCGGCGGCGCGGCGTAGCGGCGAGGCCGCCGGGCAGCACCATCGCGGGCGAGCGGCCCTCGCCGGTCTCCGGATCCCAGGTCATATTTCCTACAAACAGCTGCCGTCGAGGAAGGGCGCCCAGGGGGGCTCGCCGGGGCCGGAGGGTGGCCTCTCCACCGCGGAGACGGGTGCCACCCATCTTTTCTTGGAGCCTCCTCAGGCCGCGGGCTGACCCGGCCGCTGGCGCGCCGCTCCCGGCCTCGTAAGCGGGCATCTTGACGCCGCCTCGCTTGGATTTCGCAGCTGGCGCCATGGCTGCGGCGGCATGCTTCTCCTGAGCGGCACGCGCGGCGTTGAGGACGAAAAGGCGGTCGATGGCCTACCGGAGCGGTCTCTCCAGCCTAGTTCAAATTTGTTGCGCGGATTCCAGGAATCCGTACAGTTTTCCTCAGCCTCGCCCGGGTACCAGTTCATACCTCTCGGGCATACATTCTCGACATGAGTCAGGCGATCGGAACGCTCGTAAGAACCCGCCGGTCGGAGGTGGGTTTCTCGCATGAGGAGCTCGCGGAGCTAGCACGCGTGCCGCTCGCGACGCTGGAAGCATTCGAGGAGGGGCAGGGAAACATCACCGCAGCGGCGCTGGACCGCGTCGCGTACGTCCTCTGCGTGGATGCGGGCGTCCTGCGGCAAGGCAGGATCGAGCGCTCGCCGACGGCCGCCCTGTTCTTCCGGCAGGGCGCCTTTGCGGACTTCCGCGACGTCGACGATCGCCCCGAGGTCGTGGCAACGTTCGAGCGCGCGCTCGCCCTCCGGAAGGTCAACACCCTCCTGGGGAGACCTCCCGGCCTTCGCGAACGATTCGAGCCAGAGGAGCCCACCCCGGAAACTTTCAAGGACGGGTACCGCCTCGCTCGCAAGTTACGGAGCGCGCTGGGAGACGAGACCGGCCCTCTCGGAGACATGGCCGAGCTGCTCGAAGAGGAGTTTGACGTCCTGGTGCGGGCCAAGGCGCTGTCGAGCGCTCGGATCGATGCGCTTGCGTTGAAGGAACCGCAAACCGGCGTCGCAGCGGTCATCTTGAACACGGCGAGCAAGCGCCGATCCAATCCATGGGCGGCCCGCGTCGACCTTGCTCACGAGCTCGGGCACATCCTGTTCGATCCTCCGCAGGGAGAGATCAACCTCGTGGTCGATCAGGAGGGTGACGAGGGCAAGGTCGTATGGCACGGCGAGAGGCGAGCGCGCGCATTTGCCGCCGAGCTCCTCATGCCCGCGGAGGGACTGCGGCAGCTCCTGGGCCCCCCCCAGTATGAGATGGCCACGTCCAAGGCGCTCGATCTGCTGGCTCGGACCCGGCAGCACTTCGAGACCCCCATCGAGATCACGGTGAACCATCTGGTCAATCGCGAGTACATCGTCCACTTCCAGCAAGAAGCCGTGATCGAGAAGGCCAGGCGTACGAGCGGCGGCTCGGCGGCAGCCCTCCCTCTGTTGGATCCATCCAGGCACGATGTCCTCACCCGACGCGTGCTCGAAGCGCTCGATCGCGATCTGATCTCCGCCGGGCGCGCGCGGGAGTTGCTGCAGCTGACCGCCTGGGATGATTTGCCCACGGGCGCGTGAGCCAGAGCGTTTCCATGGTTCGGTACCTCCTCGACACCAACGCGGTGATCCCGTTCCAGCGCGCCGGTTGCCTGAAGGCGCTCGTGGCTGCAGCGAAGAGCGTACCGATGGCCATCGTGGACGACGTGCTCGAAGAGCTCACCGTTCCCAGGAAGCCGACCGATCCCGAGACGAACCTCATGAAGGAGGCCGGCCGAGAGCTGCGCGGGAGCTCGGTGGAGCTCATCGAGGTGCTGGCCGGCTCGGAGGAAGACGCGACGCGGGGCATCCTCATGGCGTTCGTGGATCGAGGAGAAGCAGCCTCGATCGCCGTCGCATCGCGTCGCTCGGATCTCATCTTCGTGACGGAAGACGTCCGGGCCGTCCAGGGCAAGCCCAAGCTTTACCGTGAGCTCCCAGGCGACGTTGGCAGGATCATTGGGCTACACGCCCTCTTGCGGGTGCTGGTCGAGCGCGGCGCGCTCTCCGCGGCGCTCGCCAGGGCGGTTGCGGCTTCCCGTGACCTCGATCCTCCGCTCTGGTGGATGGGGTGGACCACCTCGCTCCCACCGGCGAAGCCGTAGCACCGCACTCCGTCTTCCGGGCCCCGGAGGTCCAGACGCTGGAGAGGCTGGCTAGACGTCGAGCTTTCCCTGTCTGTCATCGTCCTCCCGCCTCGACGTCCAAATCGTGGGCTCGCGTTCTATTGCTGCGAGCGCTGATAGGTATTCCCGAAGTCGTCCTGCACCACGACGGCGAGCCCGTCCACCGCCTCCACCTCGAGCCCTACTCCCGCAAAAGGTCCCGCGGACCCGACACGGCCTCGGTCGATTTCCCCCCGCCCCCTCCCGTTCAATTGGCATGGATCTCCAGGGAGCGAGGAGAACATCCCCTCTCCGCGGCCCGGCGACGCCCCCTCTTGCCGCCCCCTCGCCCCGGCAACTCCGGCAGCTCCGACGGGCGCCTGTCATGGCGCCGCAACAGCGGCTGTCCGCGCGGCGTCCGGGGACGAGAGCCTCGGACATCATTTGCCGCGCCCAGGGTCGCCGATCCAGAGGCTGGGGGCGCCGGGTCGGCCGTAGACACGGAGCTCACGCCGCGAGAGCCGTCGCGCGTCGTCGTGGAGCGGGGCGCAGAGAGCAGGCGGTTCACTCGGCAAGGGGCGGTCCTCGATAGGCCTGGGAGTCCGAAGGGAGAACGTCGCGCTGGGCGCCGCATCAAGGACACCGCGGAGCGCTTGCACGAGATCGGTGAGCTGCGCCGTGACGACGACCGTGCGCGGCCGCCCTGCCGCATGGAAGATGTCGCTCACCTGCTCGTAGATCTCGAGCTCCTCGCGTAGCCAGACGGAGGCATGACGGTCCGTACCGGGCCCGAGCACGGGCACATGGAACGCCTCCGCCAAGGCTCCGCCGACACGCTCGAACGTCTCGAGGGAGAACGGACGGGACGGAGACACCCGCCCAGCGGTGAAGACTCGTTCGAAGTACCTGGACCAGGATGCAGCGACGGGCGAGGGCGGCAGCCCGATCTCCCTCGCGTCCACGTACAACGTGCCTTCTCGATCCAGGTAATAGTTGCTGTCGGTGTCCGTCGCATGGCCGACGTGCACGAGCCGCGCAGCCATCGGCCCCTCGATGGCTCGCAAGGCGAAACCGCGCTTGACGTGGGAATAGATCCCCCAGGAGAGCCCAGCGAAGGTCAATCCACCGCACGTCTTCTCGAACGCCGCGATCGGCTCGGACAGCTCCATCCCCGTGGCATGGAACAGCGCGGCGAGCTCTCCGGGCGAGCAGGTGTCGCCCGCGTTCCACCGGAGATCGATGGTCGCGTAATAGGCCAGCGTGCGGTCGGAGAGGTACGGGCGCAGCGCCTCGAGCGGGTTCACATAGTCGAGCACCATGCGGCCGTCGTGGTAGAGCTGCTCCGCCTTGAGGACGCGCCCTGCGTGCTCCCGTGACACCTCGATCTCGACGTCACGGCCCGATCGCTTGGCGCAGACGTATCCGGCCTGCCCCGGCTCCTCCGACAGGGTCCGAATGGCACCACGCGCGCGCCGCTCCTCGGGAGAGAGCGGCCTCGGGGCCTCCTCCGGCGGGCGAGCATCCTCCAGCATTTCGAGCCCCGCCACGTCGACGCCGGCCTCCTCGGAGGCGGCGCCGCGAGCCGTCTCGATGCAACGGGCCACGTCCGCGAGCGAGCTCGTCCAGACGAAGGTCTCGCCTGCAAGATCGTCACGGAGAGGGTGACCATCGGCGATCACGCCCCCCGGATAGACCCAGAAGGTGTGAGAGGTGTCGCTTGCTTCCACCACCGGCAGCGCGGCCAGCGCCTCCGCGAGCCGTGCGCCGAGGCGCGGGCGAAAGGCGGCACGGATGCGGTGTGCCTCGACCGGCTCACGATCGGCGAGCAACGCGAGCACCTCGATCAGCCCGCGAGCTGACGTGGCCGCAGGCGCGCCGCTCGCGTGCAGCAAGGCGCCTCGCTCATCGGCGAGCAATGGGAAAGTCCGGCCCCCAAGGCTCGCCATGCCGACGGGGACGGCGAGGATCGCGCCGGATCGGGCACGAAGCGGCGGAGCGAGCATCGCCGGATGGTCGGCCCCAGGGAAGAGCCACAGGTCCGCCTGCCCGGGCGCGCGCCGGGAACCGATGCCAGCGAGCTGCGCGTGGAGCTCGAAGAGAGCGTCCCAGGCGGGCAGCCTCGCTCCTGCGAGATGGCGGCGGAGCTCGTCCAAGCTCATCGACGCGGGCGCGTCGCGGGGACCGAGATCGAGCGTGGCGAGCGCGCGCGCTGACAGGCTCTTCAGGAGCTCGTGCTGTTTGGGCTGGACGATCATGCGGTATCGTAGCCGGTCTTCAACGTGTAGCCCTCGGGAGGCTTGTAGTTCGGGTTGGCTTGAGTGAATTTCGCAGGCTCGCTCCCTCGGTTCAGCTCCGGCCCGAACCCCTTGCGGATGGCCTTGGGGTCCGGCGCACCCCACCGTTCGTGGAGGTTGGCGAGCAGCTGACTGCAGTTCGGGCACGGCGTGCGCTTGACCCCGCCCTCTTCCTCCGAGCGAATGGCCGTGATCGAGCCGAGGCACTTCTTGATCTCTTCGTGGTCGTCGGGGTTATCAGGGTCGAGCTTGCGGCCGATCTTGCTCTCCCAGTTGCGAATGTGCTGGGAGAGAGCGCGCGGCTCTCCGCAGCTCGACGGATCGTAGCGCCCCGGGTAGGGCCACCCGCCGGCGTCGTTCCTGGGCGGAAACGACTGCTTCACGACGTCATGGATGTCTCCGCTCGACTCTGTGCCGGCGCTCCCGACGCTCACGCTCTTCGAACGGCGCCTGCCCCGCTTGTCCGTCTGATCCGAGGTGACTGTCGTGATCACCGGCGCGAGCCCGTCCGGGTCCATCACGCCGAGCGGCTGGTTGTCGGCGTATGCGAACGCGCGCACGCCGCCTTGCAAGCCGATGGGGTCCGCGCTGATGAATCTTCCTGCCTCCGGGTCGTAATAACGAAACCGGTTATAGATGACGTCCGTCTCCGGGTCCGCGTACTGGCCGGGGAAGCGCAGCGGCGTGTCCGCCTTTGCTGCCGCGTCCGGCGCCGCGCTCCCCCACACGGAGACGCCTGTGCGTCCAAGGAGATCGCCGCTCCCGGAGACCAGGAGATCCGGCCCCTGGCTCAGGTCATTGATGTAGTGCACCCATTCGCCCGTGGACCGCTCCTCCCCCCGGACGACGGCGTCGCGATGCGCGAGTGGGAGATGTGTCTCCGGCAGGAAGCTGTAGGTCCGCTCCTCGACGGTCGCTACCCCGCCGACGCTCCGCAGCTCATGCAGGAGCTGATCACCATCCCACACGAACCGCGTCGTCGCGCTCGTGCCGTCCTGCGAGGAGACACGCTTTTGGACCCGCCTCGCGAACGAATCGTACATGAACTCGATCCGGCGCCCGTCGGGCGTGGCGATCGACTCGAGCAACCCGCGACCGTCCCAGCGATAGGACCACGCTCGGACAGCGTCGGGGGCGTCTGCCGTCTTCTCTTTCCTGACGAGGCGCCCCTCCTCGTCGTAGTAGTACGCGGTCGTCCCGCGCTTCAACAGCTTGCCACCGTGCCCATAGACGCGCGGCTCCGCTTCGGGCCCAGATTCGTGGAGATCGCCTGACTCATCGTAGCGGAACAGCTCTGCCCTCGAATGCTCCGGGATCCTGGCGATGACCTGCCCCAACAGATCGTACGAGAACGTGGTCCTGCCCTGCTGCATATCCCACGATTGAATGACGTCCCCCGCCGGCGAATACTGGAATGCTCGATCGCTCGTCGTTCCCCACGGCAGCTCCCCCACCCAGGCAGGTTGCCCCGGCGCGATGACGGGCTGGCGCGGAGGCATCAGGACGCGCTGCCGCGTCACACCGCCCATCGCGTCCACCACACGCTGCATCACGCCTCCGCCGGGGAGGATGCGCTCGAGCTCGTGGCCGGCCGCATCCCGGCGGAACGCCACGGGCGCGGTTCCACCCAAGCTCACCTGCGCCGGAAGGCCCATCACATCGTACGTCACACGCTCGATATATCCGAGAGACGAACGCTTCTCGCGGCGCCGGTCCATCGCATCATAGACGTTGTCGACGGTATGCGAGACCCCCGCGACCTCCTGCTCCTCGCGCGTCATGCGACCACGCCCGTCATAAGTGAACGAGCAGCGCACGCCGCCGTTGTCCGCCTCGACGAGCCTTCCCAGAGGATCGTACGAGAAAACGTCCTTCGATCCGTCGTGGTAGGAGCGCTCGACGATCCGCCCCGCGGCGTCGTACGTGGTCTCGGTCGGCTCGCGCGCGTCGCCCTCCATGCGCACGATGCGACCGAGCCAGTCCAGTCGATACCGCGCTCGCCGCCCGTCGAACGTCTCCTCCTCCAGGATCCTGCCGGCGGGGTCTCGCTTGATCCGGTGCACCTCGCTGCGCTCGTTGATGACCTGCACGAGCGCCCCCTCGCGATCGTAGCGGTAGCGCATCCGCTGCCCATCGGGTTTCCGCAGCTCATGGACCACATCGAGCCCGCTCCAGCAGAGCTCGTAGCGGCGGCCGTCGGCGCCGGTGACGGCTCTCAACCTGCCGTTGCGATCGTGCTCGTACGAGAGCTGCCCGCCGTTCGGCAGGTGGACCGCGCGCAGCTCGAGACGATCGCCATACGTGAACCGCGTCTCGAACCCGCGCTCGTCCGTGAAGCCGAGCACGCGCCCGAGGTAATCATAGCGGATCTTCCGGACACCTCCGTTCGGCTCTCGCACGAGCACGCGGTTTCCGGCGTCATCATAGCCGAGGAGCGTGGTGCCGCCGTCGGGCAGCGTGGCCTTGACGAGCTGGCCCCGCCGGTCGAACTCGTAGCTGGCCGCGTTTCCCACCTCGTCGTCCACGGAGACGAGATTGCCACGCAGATCGTAGGCATATCGCGTCGCTTGCCCGAGCGCGTCGACGACCTTGGCCAGGAGGCCGAGATCGTTGTAGCCATACGAGGTCATCGCGCCGAAGGGATCGACGGCGCGCACGACACGACCGGAGAGGTCCCGCTCCCAGCGCCAGGTGGCATGGCACGGGTCGGTATAGGCCGTCATCCTGCCGGCATGGTCGTACGAGTTCACGTGGACGCCGCCACCGATCACCGCCCGATCGGCCCTCCCGTGCTCGTTGCCGAAATATCGGTGTACTCCGCGCGAGTCGGCGACCTCCACGTAGCCGTGAGGCCCGAACTCGAGCTTGCAGTGGTGAACGCCTCTGGCTCGCGTCACACCGTCAGCGAGCAGCGGCGGTGCGTCGTCGCAGAGGCTCTCGTCCACCTTGCCCGGGTACTCCGCCCATGTCTCGATGCACCGACCCGCGCCGTCATAACGGTACTGGACGCAGAGCCCCTCGGGATACGTGTACGACGTGAGGAGGTGGTCGGCGTACGAGAACCGCGTCGCGTGACCGGCGCGATCGACCGCGGCCACGAGATCTCCGTTCGCGTCATACTCATAGGTACGGAAGGCCGTCCATCGGCCTTGGTGCGCGCTGTTCTTCACCTCGAACGCGGCGATGCGTCCGCCTCGGTGGCGCCTCACGCGGATGAGCCGTCTCGCGCTGTCCAGGATGGCCTCGAGCGCTCCGTCTCGATATCGCAGCTCGATCATGTTGTCGTTCCGGTCGACCATCATCGAGAGGCGAAGCCGCGAGCGGTCGAGGTTGTGCTCGGAGAACACACGGACGATGCGTTCGTCCGACACGAGCGAGTATCCCCATTCATGCCGGGTCAGCATGCCTCTGGGGGTCGGGAGGCTCTCGCCGACCGCGGGCAGCGCTCCCTCCGAGAAGGTGCCTTCCGGGTTCCAGAGGCGCACCGTCCGTCGCCGCTGCTCGATCTCCCAGGCCAGGCTGTGGGACCAGCCGAAGCCGAGGCCCACGTCGCGCTCTCGGGCGGCGCTCGAGTAGTGCCGTTCGATGACGAGCGGCAGCGGCCCCGGCAACCCGAGATCGATCGCTGGAACCGTGTACACCCGCCCGGTGAACACATCGACGGGATCGCCCGCCGACACCGAGCCACCATTGCCATGAGCCGGGTTGGGGCACCCGGCGCCGGAGCCCTGGCCGCAACCCTTCGCGCTCTTCCCTCCGCCCTTGGCGTCCTTGCCGCCGTTCTTACCGTCGCCCCCTTGGCCGCCGCCGTCGCCCTTCCCTCCAGGCCCTCCCCCTCCGCCGCCTGAGCCCCCGCCGCCCAGGATCCAGACGCCAGGGTTCATGCCGGGGATGGCGGGGATGTTCGGAATGGGAGCCGTCCGTGCCACGAGCCGGATGCTAACCTGGTCTGCGGAGGTGCACGAGCCCTATCACGTCGACCACGAGGACTGCTCCGGAAGCACGTTGACCGCTGTACGGAGAGACGGAAGGCGACCGGTGGCCGTGGAGCGTCCGCGGGCCCACGCCACAGCGCGCGCCCGGCACCATGCACGTTGCGTCGATGCTCGCGGAGACCTGCTCGATGCGCAGCCGTCCAGAGTCGAAACCACGGAGCTCCGGCGCCAGCGCCGCGTCGGGCAGCTGCGTGGCCGGTCACGACACCGACCCGACCTGAAGAACGCGAGCTTCGGCCGGCGACGCAGGTGGAGGCCGCATCGCCGAGCCCCCTTTCGGAACCGCCCGTGCCCGCGCCGCGTCGTGGGCCGACGCCGCGCCGCGCTGAGCATCGTCGGCCCCGGCGAGAGCCGCAAGCAGCCGTGCCCATGGCGATGACCGGGTGGTTACCTCGCCGGGGCCGGAGGGTGGCCTCTCCACCGCGGAGACGGGTGCCACCCATCTTTTCTTGGAGGCACGTCCACCGGGAGATGGGTGCCACCCATCTTTTCTTGGAGGCACGTCCACCGCGGAGATGGGTGCCACCCATCTTTTCTTGGAGGCACGTCCACCGGGAGATGGGTGCCACCCATCTCCCCCGTGGACGACCCACCTCACCCGGATGGGTTCACGGCGTCCCGCCGGCCCCGAACGGGGGCGCCGAGACGACCTCGGGCTTCCTGGCCGGGGCCTTCCGACGGGATCTCCCGAGATCGTCGACCATCTCGACGTAGGGCGCCAGCAGGAACGCGGCGAGCGCCTCGCTCCCCGGGATCTCCGGGTCGGCGTGGCTCTCGATCTTCTGGATCACGCTCCGCAGCGCATCCCGGGCGGCGCTCCACTGCGGCCGGCCGTCGGTCTGCCCGCGCCCGCCGTCCTTGGCGAGGACCACGGTCGTGAAGCCGTAGGCCTCGCCGAAGCGCGCGTGGGCGGCGACGAGCTGCCGGTAGTGCCGGGTCCCGCCGAACTGCTCGATCACCGCCTGGGCGCGCTCCTCCTCCAGCGTCTTCATCCGCTGCACCATCGCGGCCCACTGGACCCGCGGCCGGCGCGTGATGAAGCGAAGCCCCTCGGGCGCCGGAAAGAGCTGCCCGTACAGCCAGCGCGCGTCGGACGGCGACGGCGTCTGCCCATCCTCGGAGAGCCCGGCGGCTCCCGCGTTCCACTGCTCGAGCGCGCGCCATCGGTCGTCGCTGCCGGTGTTCGCCGCGCTCCGCTCGGCCTCGCTCGTCCCAGAATGGCGCTGGTCGGCCTGCGCGCTCGCCCGCAGGCCGCGGAACCCCTGGAGCTCCGTCGCGGCCGCGTCGAACCGCCTCCACGGCCTGTCGATGTGCGGCGGCAGCGCCGCGACGGGCTCGACCCCCTTGGGCAGCGGCGCGTCGCCCTCTTTGCGCTTACCGCCCTTCGGCCGGAGCACCGCCGCGATGCGCGCGCTCATCTGATCTCGGAGACCGATCACGTCGTCTGCGACGAGCTCCTGGGGGAGGACCATGGTCGAAAACATCGGTGTTTCACTCACGGGGTAAACCTCCTGTGATGTCTGATGGGTTCTGGCCTGCCGCCGTGGCGACACGCCGTGGTTTCGTTGCGGCGTGGCTGCACGGCAACCCACGTGCCGGCGCGAGATGCGTGAATGTCTCGGCGAAACGTCTCAGACAGCGAGGAGCTGAGCGCAATGCCCCGTCATGATCCGCAACGGATTGCGCTGTTGCGCAATGCTCCCGCCGACGAGGTCGGCATGGAGGGCGCGGACGAGGCGGTCTCGAGGAGCGGTCACGTCGGGCATGCGCGCCCGCGTCCAGCTGCGCGAGACGGATCAGAGTTCGTCGCCGACGATGCGCTCGAACCGACCTGCTGATGCACCCCCGATCGAGTCCGGCACGACGCGGACGCTCCCTGGCCCCTGCTCGATCTTCGGAGGTCCGCCGTCGGGTGGGATCGACACAAGGACGTAGCAGTCGGGGAAGCCGGTCGTCGTCGGATCGAAGGCGATCGTGTCGTGTGTTCGCAGCTCGGTGAGCGTGCGGGCCTCGGCGCGCCCGGACTGCTCGGCATGCGGCCGCGGCAGGCCGGTGAGGTAGGACTTCCCGCCATGAGACACGACGCGGTGGGCCCCCTCCCCAGGATGAAAGCGCGGAAGCCGGCTGGATCCGTACGGTGTGAAGACCCGTAGCGGTTCGGGCACGCGGCTCCTCGGTCGCAACACCTCGTCGTGCAGCGCCTGGTCAGAACCATGATGCGGCACCTTGAACAGATCGTGATCGCCGAGCTCGGGCTCGAGCACGAGGGTGTTGCTCCAACCGTAGCCGGGGCTCTCGACCAGATCCGAGCCGAGCAGGATGCGCCTCCCGCGCCATGTGAGGAGCAGCGCGGTGGAGATGACGTTCCTGTCGAACGGCTGTCGCATCCTCCACAGGTCGAGCTGCTGCTCGCGCACATCCGCGCGGGGGGAGAGCACACGCAGCGTGGCATCGCCGAGCAGCTCGAGGTCGCCGGCGTTGACATCCCAGCGGCATGCCGGTGATTCGCTCCAGCGCGACTGGACGGCAGCGATAGCCCGGCGCGTGACGCCGGCGATGAAGCCGGTGGACCGCGCGGCGACGTCGGCTCCCGGCGGAAGCACCATCCCGATGCGACGCCACGTCTCCTTGCGATCGCGCGGCGTCGAGGCCTCAATCACCCTGGCGACACCCCAGCTATGATCGTCGTGCGGATGGGTGAGGAGCACGATGCGCGGGCGGGCTTGATACTGCATGAGCGCCTCCAGGGCGTAGTGGACCCTCTCGGCGCCGCAGCCGTCCACGACCATCCATGCGGCAGGCGGCACGCGGACCAGGATGAGCTCGCCCTTGCCTGGGCCGAACACGAGCACGACCAGGTGATCGGGGGCGAGATCAGGCAAAGGCACGGCGTACGTACCGGTCCAGGGAGGGAAAGAGCCTCGGCAGGTAGCTCACGGCGTCGAAGGACGAGGCGCCGCGAGGCCACGTCCGCAATACCTTCGTGCCGTTCATGAACTCGATCCGCTCCACGAACGTGCCCACGCCAAACCAGGCCGGCTGCGCGTGCCACTCCGTGGACAGGGCGCGCAGCTCGACGATCACTGTGGAGAGCGTCACCTCCGACGGCTCAGCGAGGTGTTGCGCGATCCGGAGCACGACGCCTCTCGCGTCTCGACCTATCACCCGCCCTGGCTGCCAGCTCTTCACCTCCAGCGAATCCTGCTCCTCGGTCAGGTGCGGCCCCTTCCAACGGTCCTCCTGCGCAACGGTCGGCGGAAAGACGAGCCGCTCGTCGCGATCCTCCTCGAGGCAAACGAGGAGCTGGCGCAGCGCTCGCCACCAGGGGGATACCCGAATCGCGTCGGGTACGTCGTCCAGCACGCCCTCTGCGAAGTCGAGCTCGCTCTGCGCCAGCAGATGCCGCGCCACCTGGCCATGGAGCTCCTCGTAGACCGCCGGTGTCGACAAGCCCCCTGTCGCGGCGAGATCGTCCAGCGCACGGTCCCAGGCCGCGCGCGCGTCGCTCATCCAGGCCGTCGTGATCAGAAAGCAGACGTACCGACCATGATACCAAGGATGCGCCGGGTCGATGTCCCGCGCCTCGGTGTACTCCCGCTCGACGCGCTCGGGCTCCGTTCCCAAAATATCGAGGTTGTAGGCGATGTAATGGTGGGCGTAGGCGTCCCGCTCATCGTGCTCGATGGCCCGCTCGTACGCCCGGACCGCGTCGCGGCGGAGCTTCTCCTCCTGCTCGCGCGGAGCGCGGAGCGCCTTCTGGCTGAGGCTCTTACCGAGCGCGTCGTATTGCTCGACGAACTGGAGAGAGCGGGAGAGCAGCGCCGCGGCGTCGCCTGCCTCCGTGAGTTGGTGGATCTCTTCCATGTCCTCCCGGACGGCGGCGACGACGTCCCCGCGGTCACGAGCGGCCTGAAACCGCTCGCGGTGGTACGCGGCTGCGAGGTGGTGCGCATCGCCCTGTGGCTCATCGAGCGCCCAGGCGGAACTGTCGGTGAGGAGCGATGAACGGATCTCTCGCGCCAGAGCATCCGGGACCACCTTGGATCCATCGTCGAGCACCTCGATCAGCGGCTCGACGATCGTCCTCGTCCGGTCGGGGAGCGCCATGAACCCCGCGCGCACGAGCAGGCTGTCCGCGAACGGGACGCGTAGGGCCGCGAGGCGTATGACGACGCGCCTCCCTCCCGGGTCGTCCGAGAGCAGGTCTCTGAGCCTCGGGATCAGGCGATCCAGCCGGAGATCACGCGCCGGGATGCGCTCCACGTCGATGCCTCCTGCCGCGAGCGCCTGGAGCACCTGCTGCACGACCGGCGGTACCGCAGGCTGGCGGCGGCGACCACCGGACAGCCGGACGGTCGCGTCGCCCGCCTCTCCCAGGGACGCATCTCGAACCAGCGGGAGCCGGAAGCTCGCATCTTCGGCGAGACCCTCGGGGATGCGTGGACCTGCGAGCACGAGCGTGCCGGCGCGTGTGCCGAGGAACGTCTCGGTCACCTCGACAGCGCGCCTTGTGAACAGCTCACTCTCGGGGCCCAGGGCCGTCGGGAATCGGGGCCCATCGAGGAGGAGCAGAAGATCGTTCCCTGCGCGAGACAGCGCCTCCCGTACCGAAGCGATCCTGTCGGCCCATGCAACGCGGGCGGGCTCGTGCCGGGGCACCACGCGATCCATCAGCGTCGCCCCGTCGAGCTGCGCGGCCGCCTCGACGAGCGCCACCAGCGCCGCGTCGTCGCCATCGGGCACCTCGATTCGGACGACGCGCCGGCTCCCGGCGAGCGCGGCGGCGAGCCCCCGGAGGACCGCCGTCTTGCCGAAGCCGGGCGGCGCCTGGATCGCGATCCTCGGCGCGCCGGCTTCGATGCGCTCCCGAAGCTGCTCGATCGCTTCCTTGAGGAGGACGGCCATGCGCCAGCTGATACCATGGCACTTCGCGCGAGCCAAGCTGGCGCCGGCCGGCGCGTTTGCCTCGGGCGCCTGACGATATCCGCTCTCCTAAACGTCGTGCTTTCCCTGGCCGTCTGCTTCCCGCTTACGGCCGCCCTTGCGGGCCGGCATCGGGGGGGAGCCTCAATACCTCCACGGAGGCGTCCGGGGACGAGCATCGCCGGATCGTCGGCCTCTGGGAAGAGCCACAGATCCGCCTGTCCGGGCGCGCGCCGGGGACCGATGCCAGCGAGCTGCGCGTGAAGCCCGAAGAGGACGTCCCAGGCCGGCAGCCGCGCTCCAGCGAGATGGCGGCGGAGCTCGTCCAAGCTCATCGACGCTCGCGCGTCGCGGGGACCGAGATCGAGCGTGGCGAGCGCGCGCGCTGACAGGCTCTTCAGGAGCTCGTGCTGTTTGGGCTGGACGATCATGCGGTATCGTAGCCGGTCTTCAACGTGTAGCCCGCGGGAGGCTTGTAGTTCGCGCCGGGTCTGCCGCGGCCTCGACGAACACCTCGCGCCGCCGTGCGCTCACCCCTCCATCTCGCCCCGCTCGTTGATCTCCGGTGTGCGGGAGACCTTGTCCCCCCAGCTCGTATACCGCTTCGCGAGCTTGCCTTCCTTGGTGAGGATGCCGGCGCGCTTCAGCAGAGCGATGTCCTCCTCCACCGATGTCGCGGTGAGAGCCCGGGGCAGGGCGCCGTCCCGAGGAGCCGGGCGTTGACCGGATCGAGCAGGTCGAGGCACCTCCCGAGGTGGATCATGGCGCCCACGACGGCCGCGTCATCCTCCCCGCAGCGGCGGCGCGCCCACCACCATGCCTGCTGTGGTGCGTACTCCCAGAGATAGATCCCGTGCCCCGGCCAGTCGTCGTCGTTGGTGCTGGCAGTGCATTGAGGTTTGCCGGGGCCCCAGCCGTGCGGGATCAGAATGTAGGCTCCAGCCACAAGGTCATCGCCCTCCACGTCGTCGTCCGTCTCGCTGTCCTCGTCGGGGTGAGCCGGCGGCGGGTGCTCCGCGGACGTTCTCGATCTCGTTCCCCATCGGACGGGCGGAGGAGGATCGTGCATGCCGGCACCAGCGCAGCGACGATGCCCCCGTCAACACGAGCGCCCCACGGGATCCACCCACGCCTGCATGGTGCCCTCCTTGACGCGATGCACCGTACGCACGCTCGCGAGCGGCGTCCACGCGGCCCTCTCAGGGTGTGAACGTAGGGGCATGCCGGACCCTTTCCCTTCGCGAGGTCGACCAATCCGTGACCGCGCACGGAGAGCTCTCCTGAGCAGAGCCTGCGCGCGTGCTTGGGGACCTCGACCGCGCCCTCCGGGCTCGCCACGCGTTCGTTCTCCGGTATAGGGTCACGCCGTCCGCACCATGAAGATCACCCGCCTCTCCCTCCGCGACTTCCGGGGCTTCAGGAGCCTCGACCTCGATTTTTCGCCGGACGTCACCGCGCTCGTCGGCGTCAACGGCGCCGGCAAGACGTCGATCCTCGACGCGCTCGCGCTCCTGCTCTCGTGCCTCGTGGAGAGCATCCGCTCGGAAGAGCCCGCAACCATCGCGCCAAGTGCGAGCGACGTCCGGATTGGAGCATCGACGGCGCAGCTCTCGCTGACCGCGGAGATCAGTGTGCAGCCTACCCAGTGGAGCATCGCGAAGACGTTGCCGGGGCACCCGCCTGGAGCGCCGAGCGCGCTCGACGCGCTGCATGAGCCCGTCGCGGCCGCGCAGGCCACGATCGCGCTCGGCTCCCCTTTCCTCCCGCTCGTCGTCTACTTCCCCACGAACCGGAGCGCGCTCGACATCCCGGAGCGGATCCGCACGCCCCACGCCTTCGATGCGGTGAGCGCCTACGACGGCGCACTCGAGGGCGGGGCGAGCAACTTCCGGGGCTTCTTCGAATGGTTTCGCCAGGAAGAAGACATCCTCAACGAGCAGCAGGTCCTCGAGATCTTGCACGAGGAGCAAGGCCTCGACGGTTCCTCCACGCCGTCGCCATTGCCGGTCGTCCGCAGGGCGATCGAGGCGCTCCTGCCCGGCGCGCGTAGGGTCCGTATCGAGCGGCGACCGCAGCGCATGACTGTCGAGCTGAACGGCACGCGCCTCGACGTCGCCCAGCTCTCGGACGGCGAGAAGTGCCTCCTCGCCATGGCGGGGGACCTCGCGCGGCGCATGGCGCTCGCGGCGCCGAAGATAGAGAACCCGCTCGAGCACCCCGCGGTCGTCCTGATCGACGAGATCGAACTCCACCTCCATCCCGGGCTCCAGCGGGTGATCCTGCCGCGGCTCCAGAAGGTGTTCCCGCGGGCCCAGTTCATCATCACCACCCACTCTCCCCAGGTGCTCTCCTCGCTGCACGCGGCGAACGTCCGCGTCCTGGAGCGCTTCGAGCTCCGGACGCTCGACCGCGGCACATGGCGGCGCGACACCAACCGCATCCTGGAGGCGGCCTTCGGCGATCCAGGGCGGCCTCCCGAGGTAGCGGCCAAGCTGAACCTGTTGCGCGACGCCGTCGATGCCGACCGCTTCGACGAGGCGCGCCAGCTCATCCGTGAGCTGTCCACCATGATCGAGGGGGACGACCCCGACGTCTTCTTCTACCAGCAGCTCCTGCCGCCTGAAGACACCACCGAGGCCGCTTCGTGAGGCACATCGTGAAGGGCGCCGAGCCGGCGACGGTCACGGAGACACGCACCGCATCGACGACCGACCTCTCCACGGTGGCTCGAGCTCGCACCGCGTTCGATCAGATCGACAAGGGTCGCGTACGCGCCGACCTCGCGCACGAGCAGGGCTGGCTCTGCGCCTTCTGCATGCGCCGTATCGCCCCTGACGCCGCCGACGCTCGCGGCGAGCGCACGATGAAGATCGCCCACCGCACGCCGATAGACGTCGATCCAGCGCAGGCCCTCTCGTGGAGGAACCTCCTGGGCTCGTGCGACGGCGGGCAGCGCTCGGGATGGCGGACGAGGAGCTGCGACGCCGCGCAGGGATCGACGGCGTTGACCGTCGACCCGACCGTGCAAGCCTCGTGCATTCAGCTTCGGTACGAGCGCCGCGACATCCACGAGGGGCTCTTCATCACATCGGATCACCCCGCTCTCAGCGCCGATGTCGACCAGACGCTCGGCCTGAACTCTGGAGACCTCCCCCTGCTGCGGGAGCAGGCGTGGAAGGCCTTTTGCGCTCTCCAGCAGAAGCACGCGCCGAAGCAGTACGGCCGCCCCGCGCGGGCCGCGTTCTTCCAGACGTGGATGAAGCAGCAGCCCGCGCGCCTCCCCGAGATGCTCGGCGTCATCGAGGAGCGGCTCCGGTGAGCACGCCAAAGGGTTGCCTTCACGCCGGCATGGACGCGATCCTGCTGCCTGGCTGGGCAGTGGCTCGGCTTGATCGACGCGCGAATTGTCGGCGAATTCACCAAGCTTAGCCTCGACCAGCTCTAGCGCAGCGCTGTCCCGGTCAGATGGAGACCTGCTAGCTGGCCGACGGGGTCGCAGGGCCGGAGGGGGGCCTCTCCACCGCGGAGACGAGTACCACTCGTCTTTTCTTGGAGCCACGTCCACCGGGAGACGAGTGCACTCGTCTTTTGCTGGAGCCACCGTCCACCGGGAGACGAGTGCCACCCGTCTTTTCTTGGAGCCACGTCCACCGGGAGACGAGTGCACCTCGTCTCCCGCGTGGAGGAGCCGGCTCACCCGGATGGGTTCACGGCATCCCGCCCGCCCCGAGCGGTGGCGTCGAGACGGCTTCGGGCTTTGTCGCGGATGCTCTTCGACGGGGCTTCGCGAGGTCGTCGACCATCTCGACGTAGGGCGCCAGCAGGAACGCGGCCAGCGCCTCGCTCCCCGGGATCTCCGGGTCGGCGTGGCCCTCGATCTTCTGGATCAGGCTCCGCAGCGCATGCCGCGGCCCCTCGCATCGAGCACGCCGCGTGATGGCGAGGAGTGCTACCCGACGAAACGCGGGCCGTGCTGGCCGTCGAGAAGCTGCCGCTCGCTATTGCTGCGAGCGCTGATAGGTATTCCCGAAGTCGTCCTGCACCACGACGGCGAGCCCGTCCACCGCCTCCACCTCGAGCCTTTCCTCGATCACCCGCGTTCGAAAGACCCAGCCGTCGGGGAGCGTCAATGTCTCGCCGAGCTTCGCGAGCGACGCCTCGTCCTGCTGCACCTCCTGCACGCTGTACGACTGCATGTCGTAGACCGCGCCCTCCGGATCGACGAGCTCGTAGACGGTCTTGCCCGCGTCGTAGCCCCACGTCGTGTCGCGCCGCACGGTGCGTGTCTCGTAGGGCTTCGCCTTGCCCGAGGCCTCGGCGAGGGCGACGGTGAGCGTGCCCGTCTTGCGCATCTCGATGCCGCCGAGCGTGCGCACCTCCGGCTCGAGCACCTTCGAGCCCTCGAAGCTGTCGATCATCCAGTGGCGCGGGCCGTTCATGACCACCACGTCCGCCATCGTCTCGGCCTTCACCTCCGCCTCGTCGACCGCGACCCACGCCGCCTCGGGGCACTCGTTCAGGCCCTGCGTGTTGTACACGTCGATCGTCACCGATCCCGCGACGAGATCCGCGTCGCCGAGCAGGATCTCGCAGTAGCGGCTCCCCCGCAGGGCCTCCTGCGCGGGCGCGGGCGTCTCGGCTTCGACGGGCTCCGTGCTGCCACAGCCGGCCGCGGCGAGGAGGAGCGACAGGAAAAGGGCGAGCGACGACGGCTTGTTCATGGCGTCTACCTCGGGTGGAAGGCGATCGTGGAGCGCGCGGATCGCGCCCTCTCTCCCCTGCTCCCGCAAAAGGTCCCGCGGACCCGACACGGCCTCGGTCGATTTCACCCCGCCCCCTCCCGTTGAATTGGCCTGGATCTCCAGGGACCGAGGAGAACATCACCTCTCCGCGGCCCGGCGACGCCCCTCTCGCCGCCCCCTCGCTCCGGCAGCTCGGGCAGCTCCGATGTGCGCCTGTCATGGCGCTGCAACAGCGGCTGTCCGCGCGACGGTCAGCTGTAACGCCGCCGTACCACCTCGCCGGGAGACGCGCGGCCAAATCCGCCGCCGCCGCGCCGCTCGCACGCGTGGCACGGCGCATGCTCCTTGTCCCCGGCACGCAGCGCGGCGATGATGGCCGCTTGTGTCCACGCTCGGCGAGCTCGCCGTTGCCGTGAACGAAGGCTCGAAACTCTCTGGACGAGGAGATCGCGATGAAGCGCTCAGTCGGTGTGCACGGGATGGTGATGGGCGTCGGGCTCCTCATGGCGGCTTGCGGGCCGGCGTCGGAGTCGGAGATCGCAGTCGAGCTCGACGAACCAGGGCTCGAGGCGACGGGGATGAAGCCCGGTATCCCGGACACCAACGGGACCCCGAAGCTCGCGTGGCACACCTGGAAGTACGCGGTGGTCACGGCGCTGCGGAGCCCGCTGCTCCGGGGCGACCAGATCCACCCGGACATCCTCGCCACCAAGATCCTCGACGCGGCGGCCCCCGGGGGCGTGGACGGCAAGGAGGTCTTCGATCACACCGTCCGCTGCGCCGCCGCCGCCGGCACCGTCGTGCATCACGGCGGGGAGGTCTACCTGGGGCGAGGGATGGTGAGCACCGCGTCGGCCTGGACGGAGGAGGGGCTCTCCGAGCCTGTGATCGGCAACGTGCTGGAGTGCGTGATCGCGTACGTCAACGACGTGGCCGACGACATCAGCGTCCTGCTCACGGGCAAACACGTGACCGACGACGGGGAGCCTCACGACGATTACATTCACCGCGAGGCGCTCTGGTGCGCGGCCCCCTCGACCGCGTTCGGCGCCGCGGTGTCCGTCTATGCAACGGCCCCGTTCATCGCAAACTGCGATGTCGACCCTGAGTCGGCGCTGAAGCAGCGGTACTGCTACGAGCCGGGGACCTGCGGCCTCACCTACATGGGGCCCCTGGCGGACAGCATCGCTGACGGCACCTGCCGGCCCGTCAGGCCCGTGGGGCTCACGCCCGGCCAGTTCATCTGCGAAGGCAAGCCGTGCACGATGACGTGGCTGACGGACATCGAGCCCGACTGGTGCCGTGAGCCCGGGCGCGAGCCCGGGCGCGCGCTCTTCCGCCGGTGAACGCCGCGGGCCGCGGGGGCGGTCAGGGCGCGGCGGGGTCGGGCGCCTGGCCCGCGAGCCGCCGCGCCTCCGCGAGGCGCGTGCCCTCGGTCCGGGCGCGCAGCGGGTTCGCCCGGAGGGCCGCCTCCAGGGCCTCGGCCCCGCGCCGGGCGGCCTCCCGCCGGGCCGCCGCGCCGGGCGCGGCCGCGGCGCGCAGCAGCCAGAGCCCGCCCTGGGCCACGAGCGCCCGGTCGAACCGCGGGTGGAGCCCGAGCGCCGCGTCCGCATGCCGGAGCCCCTCCGCGATGTCGGCGGCGGCGTCCCCCCCGCGGTCCGCCCGGTGGGCGGCGCGGGCCTCGTGGATCTCGGCCAGCAGCGCGGGGAGCCGGGGATCGGCGCGCTGCCCGCCGAGCAGGGGGTCGAGCACGGCGAGCGCCGCGTCGAGCCGCGCCGCGTCCGGCCGGCCGCGCCGCGCGCTCCACCGGTAGGCGAGCAGCTCCACCTCGGCGCGCTGCAGCCGGTCCGACACGTCCCAGGGCGCCACCGCGATCTGACGATCGAGCGCCTCGCGCGCGATCCGGATCGAGGGCGACGGGTCCTCACCCCGCGCGACCCCGGCGCGCGCCTCGAGCACCGCCAGCATCGCCCGCAGCGACTCCGGGAAGGCGGTCGCGCCCGGCGCCACCTCCAGCGCGCTCGCCCGGACGCGCGCGAGCGCCGGGCCGGGATCCGCGCCCGCGTCGAGCGCATGCAGCGCGAGCGCGTGATCCAGCCAGACCCGCCAGTAGGGCGCCCAGCCCCAGGAAGGGTCCTTTTGATGCATCGCATCAATCACCCGGTGCGTCCGCTGGACCGCCCCCTCGGGGGAGCGGCCGGCGCGGACGAGGTGCTCCGCCTCGTAGACGCCGGTGACGAGCCGCGAGGTGCGCGCGCCGTCGAGGCCCGGGTCGAGCGCGAGGACCTGGTCGCAGCGGGCCCCCGCGCGCTCGAAGGAGCGGCTCGGGTCGCGGCCGTGCAGCGAGTCGTGGCGGCCGAGCTCGGCGTGGACGGAGCAGAGCTCGGCGAGGGCCCAGGCGAAGTCGGGCTCGCGCTGGAGCGCGGCCTCGTAGCCCTGGATGGCGCGCTCCAGGTCCGCGCGCTGGTCGCGGCCGAGCATGTCGGCGTGGTACGCCCGCGCGCGGGCGACCGCGGCGGCGACGTACCGGGCGAAGGCGTCGTCCGGGCTCCTGTCGAGCGCCGCCTCGGCGCGCGCGGTCGCGGCGCGCAGGGCGGCCTCGGCGTCCTCGCCCGGCTGCATGCCGCTCGCGGCCCACCAGGCGAAGCAGTTGTGGACCCAGGCGAGCTTGACCAGCGCCTCGGGGCTCCGCGGGCTCGCCTCGAGCGCCCGCTCGCAGGCCGCCCGCGCGCGCTCGAAGCTCGGGCGCATCGAGTCGCCGCGCTTGCCGGCGGCGTTCATGGTCTGGGTCCAGAGCTCGCACGCGGCGGCGTGGACCGAGGGGTCGGACCGGCCGTGCTCGGCGGCGATCCGGTACGCCTCGGCGGCGCGGTCGAAGTAGCCCTTCATCCGGTCGAAGTCGAAGGCGGCGGCGTCGTGGCGGTGGCGGCTCCCGAGGGCGAAGAGCACGTCGCCCTCCAGCTTCTTCACCTCGTGGAGCCACGGCGCCGCCGCGAACGCCTCCCGGGCCCTCTCCAGCGCCTCGTCGTGCCTGCCCTCGGCGAACGCGAGCAGCCCTTCCACGTAGGCGGGCGCCTCGATGGCGCCGTGCGCCGGCGCCTCGCCGGCGCCGCCCAGCGCCGCGCGGAGGTGCCGGACCGCCGGGGCCTTGTACTCGGCCTCGAGCGCCGCGATCCGGGCCTCGCGCTGCGCCGGGTCGCGGATGCGGCGGGTCTCCTCCAGGGCGCGGCGGTAGAGCTCGGAGAGCGCCACGCCGGCGGCGTGGTCGAGCCCCGGCGATCGGTAACCCGCCCGCTCGGCCGCCCGGAGATGCTCGAGCGCGGCGGCCGGCTCCTGGAGCGCCAGCAGGCCGCGGCCGAGCGCGTACTCTCCGGGGCCGCGGCCGCTCTCGCCCGCCTGCGCCATCCGGGCCTCCACGGTCCCGAGCCGGGCGCGCACCACGTCGCGCTCGCGCTCGACGTCGTGGAGCGGCATCCCGTGGGCGCCGCGGAGGAAGAGCTCCATCTCCTTCACGGTCTCGCCGAGCTCGCGCGCGAGCTCGGCCTGCTCCGCGGCGGCGCGCCGGCTCCGGACGAAGAAGCCCGCGACGACCAGCGCCGCGAGCAGCAGCGCGGTCACGCCCGCGACGGCCGCCCGGTGCCGCCGCGCGTGCCGGGCGAGGCGGCGGCCGAGCGAGGCGCGGCGCGCGAGCACGGGATCGCCGTCCAGGAAGCGCTGCAGATCCTCGCCGAGCGCGCGCGCCGACTCGTAGCGGGCGCCGGGCTGCTTCTCGAGGCAGCGCATCACCACCGCCTCGAGATCCCGGGGGATGTCGCGGTCCAGGCTCCGGAGCGGCGGCGCGTCCGCCTCCAGCACCTGGCGGAGCACGTCCATCACGGTGCCCCCCGTGAACGGCGGGCGGCCGGCGAGCAGCGCGTAGAGCGTCGCGCCCAGGCCGTAGACGTCGGTCCGCCGATCGAGGGCGTGCACCCGCCCCGCGGCCTGCTCGGGCGCCATGTACGCGGGGGTTCCGAGCAGGGTGCCGGTGAGGGTGGGCCCGCTCTCCCCCGCCTCGCGCGCGATGCCGAAGTCCATGAGGTAGGGGCGGTAGGCGCCGTCCGCGCCCCGCTCCAGCATGACGTTGCTCGGCTTCACGTCGCGGTGCACGAGGCCGAGGCGGTGCGCCTCGTGGAGCGCGGCGGCGATGGCCCGCGCCACGCGGACCTTCTCCTCGAGGGTCAGGTCGCCGCGGGCGTCCTGGAGGGAGGGGCCGTCGATGAAGCGCATCACGAGGAAGGGCACGTGATCGGCGACGCCGGCCTCGTGGACCTCGCAGACGTTCTCGTGGCGGAGCCGCGCCTGGGAGCGCGCCTCGCGCAGGAAGCTCCCGTCGATCTGCGCGCCCGCGGAGAGGAGCTTGATGGCCACGCGCCGGCCGAGCCGGAGATCCCGGGCCCGGTAGACGACGCCCATGCCGCCGCGGCCGAGGAGGTGGAAGTCCTCGAAGCGGGCGTGGAGCGAGGGCGGTATCGGCGAGGGTGGGATCGACGAGGGCGCGGCGGGCATGGACCCGCGCGCGGCGGCGGAGCGCCGGCTCTCCTCGCCGAGGCCGAGATCGGAGGTGGCCTCGGGCGCGGCGGGCGAAGCCCCGGGCGCATCGGGCGCTGCCCCGGGCGCGGCGGGCGGGGCCGGGCCGGTGACGGTCGCGTCGTCGCGGCCGCGCCGCGGCCACGGCGGGGCGTCGAGGCCGGGATCGTCGGCGTCCACGGGCGGGATCATCGGGCGCGGAGGCCGTGGCGCTGGAGCAGCCGGTGGACGAGCTGGCGGGAGACACCCATCGCGTCGGCCGCCTGCGAGATGTTGCCCCCGTGCAGGCGGAGCTTCTCGGTGACGTACGCGCGCTCCAGCTCCTCCAGCACGACCTCCCGCGCCTCGGGCAGCGGCAGCTCGAGGAGCCTGCGGAGGCGGGCGTCCCCGGGCCCTGCTGGCGGCGCGCCCGAGGGCGGAGCGCCCGAGGGATCGGGGCGCGCCGGCTCCGCGCTGGCGCTCCCCTGCGGCGCCGGCAGCGCGCCGCCGACGATCTCGTGGAGCAGCTCGGGGAAGAGGACGAGCCGCGCGACGGTGTTCCGGAGCTCGCGCACGTTCCCCGGCCAGTCGTACGCCTCCAGCAGCGGGAGCGCGCCCGGCGGCAGGTCCGCGAGCGCGCGCGGCGGATCCCGCGCGACGAGGAAGCGCTCGACCAGGAGCGGGATGTCGTCCTTGCGCTCCCGGAGCGCGGGGACGTGGACCTCCACCACCGAGAGCCGGAAGTAGAGATCGGCCCGGAACGAGCCGTCCTGGGCCTTCGCGCGCAGGTTCCGGTGCGTGGCCGCCACGATCCGCGCGTCGAAGGGGAGCCACTCGTTCGAGCCGAGCCGCCGGATCTGCCGCCCCTCGATGGCGCGGAGGAGCTTCGGCTGGAGCTCGAGCGGGAGCTCGCCGATCTCGTCGATGAAGAGCGTGCCGCGGCCCGCCTGCTCGAGCAGGCCCGGCCGCGCCGCCGCGGCGCCCGTGAACGCGCCCCGCGCGTGGCCGAAGAGCTCGCTCTCCACGAGGTTCGGGGCGATGGCCCCGCAGTCCACGACCACGAACGGGCCGTCCTTGCGGCGGCTTTGCGCGTGGATCGCCCGCGCCAGCACCTCCTTGCCGGTGCCGGACTCGCCCAGCAGGAGCAACGTCTCATCGGTCGGCGCCGCGCGCTCCAGCCGGGCGAACAGCGCGCGCATGGGGAGGCTCCGCCCCGCCGCCTCGCCGAACGCGTCCGCGGCGGAGAGCGGCAGGACGGCCGCGGGCCCCGCGGGGCCGGCGACGATCTCGGAGCCGCCGACCGAGGCGGGGACGCCCGGCGGGAGGAAGGCCTCGCGGATCCGCACGTCGCGGATCAGCGTGCCGTTCTTGCTGCCCAGGTCGCGCAGGAGCACGCCCTGCTCGGTCAGCCGGATCTCGCAGTGCCTGCGCGAGGCGCGTGGATCGGCGAGGACGAGATCGCAGTCGGCGCCCGCGCCCACGAGGAGGGGGCGCAGATCGAGCGGCGCGGTGAGCGTGCGCCGGTCCGGGAGGGTGACGGTCACCGAGACGGCCGGGAGCCGGAGAGAGCGCCCCTCATCGAAGCTCGTGAGCGTGCAGGCCGCCCCGGGATCGTCGCCCATGCTCGCCATGGTGCCCCTGGAGGGGGCCGCGTCAACCAGGAACCAGCGCGCCCGCGGGCCGCGCCCGCGCCTGCACCGCACGCGCACCGGTGGAGCGCCTGCAGGACCGCTGTCACGCCGCCGCGACAGCGCCCGTCGCGCGCGCGTGACAGCTGTCCCGGCGGCGTGTCGGCGCGGGGCGAAGCGCTCGCCGGAGACGCGCGGATCCGCCTGGAAACGCGGCGCTTCGCGCTGCTGACCGGTTCCGGCACACGCGTTGCGATGCGCCCCTCGAACGCGGCGAAACGCGGATTGAGGAGGATGCGGACAT
The DNA here is from genome assembly GCF_051527395.1 of Sorangium sp. So ce281. Lineage (NCBI taxonomy): Bacteria > Pseudomonadati > Myxococcota > Polyangiales > Polyangiaceae > Sorangium > Sorangium sp. So ce281. The sequence continues at coordinate 4,284,996 of NZ_CP150322.1, read as the reverse complement.
GACGTCTCGAAACAGCGGCGCGGGCAACGTGGATCACCAGGGCATCGCCGGCGCGCGCCGATCGGCGCGGCTCGGGCTCGTCGCGCTCGCCGTGCTGGCGAGCGCCGTCTCGGCGAGCCGCCCCGCGGCCGCGGTGAGCGCCGAGCCCGGGCTGCGTGAGATCCCGCTCGACACGACCGGCGCGACCTTCCGCGCCGAGCTGATCGGCGACGAGCACTTCGACTACCTCCGGATGGCGGACGGCACCGCCGTCGTGCTCAACGACCTCTCGGGCGACTACGAGGTCGCCGAGCTCGGCTCGGACGCGCGCGGCACCCTCAGGCTCGTCCCCTCCGGGGTGCTGGTCCGCGATCTCCGCGGGCAGGGCGGCCCCGTGGATCCGGCGCTGCTCCAGCGCATCGACGACGACGCGCTCGATACCCTCTGGGAGGCGGAGATCGCACATTCCCGGGGCGCGCTCTCGTTCGCGGCGAATCCGACCGTGATCTCCGGGATCCGGCGCCCCCTGCTGACCATCCTGCTGGAGTTCACCCAGGGGGGCGGGCTCGCCGCGCCAGGCGCGTTCACCGGCAACTTCGCCACCGACTTCGCGTACTGGAAGCAGACGATGTACGGGAGCCTCCCGGGCTCGGTGAACCATTACTACGCCGACATGTCGCGCGGGAAGTTCTCCTTCACCCGCGCGAAGGAGACCCAGGGCACCGCCAACGACGGCATCGTCCGGATCAAGCTCCCGTTCGCGCACCCCAACAGCAAGAAGGATTTCTCCCTCCTCCAGCTGTACCTGAAGGAGGCGCTGGTGATGGCGGATCCCTTCGTCAACTTCGCCTCCTACGACACCAACGCGGACGGCAAGGTCCGCGGCGACGAGCTCAACACGGTCTTCATCGTGGCGGGCTACGAGACCGCGAACACGAGCAAGACGCCCTCCATCTGGGCCCATGCGAAGGGCTTCGAGGACCCGATCACCCTCGACGGGAAGGTCCTCACCGGCTACGCCGCGTTCGGCGAACGGCAGGTCCACGCCGTCCGCGGCGTGCCCACCACGATGCCGGCCACGGTGGGTGTCATCGTCCACGAGCTCGGGCACGCGGCGGTCGGCCTCCCGGATCTCTACAAGGGCCCTACCCCGCTCGGTTCATGGTGCGTGATGGCGAGCGGGAGCTGGGGGAGCACGAGCGGCTCGCCCGCCGGCTCGGTGCCCGTGGCGATGGGCGCCTGGAGCCGGATCAAGGCCGGATTCCTGGCGCCGACGGTGATCGAGCCCGGGTCCCCGCCGCAGGACATCGCCATCGTCCGGACGGCCGGCGCGGAGTTCCTCGGGCAGGGCGTCGCGCCGACGATCTACAAGATCGAGACCTCGGATCCGGACCAGTACTTCCTGATCGACAACCGCCAGAACGAGGGATACGACCGCGGCCTTCAGCGCTGGTTCGACTTCGATGACGTCTCCGGCGGCGTGGCGATCTACCGCGTCGACGAGGCCAGGAAGGCGGGCGACGGGAAGATCGCGGTCATGGCGAGCAACCCGAGCTCGCCGAGCTCCCTCACCAACCTCTACAACGAGGAGGGGGGCCGGACCTTCACGCCGCTCACCGACCCGAGCAGCGACGACGCGGACGGGCAGTTCACCGGGCTCTCGGTCACGGACTTCAACGTCTCCGGGCCGATCATGCTCGCGCACGTGAGCTATGTCCCCTTCGCCTGCAACGCGATCACCGCGTCCGTGGCGGAGCACGAGATCCACGGCCGCGCCCACAAGCAGATCGTGGACCTCGGGGACGACCAGATCTTCCTTGGATACCGCACCACGGGTGTGCATCAGGCGCTCGGGTTCGACGAGGACGAGATCGTCACGCTCCACGTGGAGGCGCCCGGGATGTGGAGCGCCGGGGAGTGCGACTGAGCGGCCATCGCTCGGTTCGGCCGGATCGACGTCCTCGTGAACAACGCCGGCTACGGCGTCGTCGGCGCGATCGAGGAGACCTCGGGCGACGAGGTCCGGCGCGTCTTCGAGACGAACGTGTTCGGCCTGCTCGGCAGCGATGCCGTCGCCGCGATCGAGGCGAAGAACGCGCTCGTGGCGCAGGAGCTCGCCGCGTGGCGCGCCGTGGCGGAGTCGACGGACTTTCCGAGATGAAGCGAGGTTGATGCCCCCGGAGGCGCGAGCGCGCAGGGAGAGACGGGGGTCACGCGCCCGCCGCCTCCGGGTCGTTCACCATGGGCGCCACCCCAAGCGCCGGGCCCTTCACTGTACCGGTCGCGCGACTGACACAGTGCTTTCGTGCGGCGCGTCCCCTGTGCCTTCACCGGCGAACACCGCCTCCTTACGCTCCGGTCCATCCCCGACCGGAGCGATTTGCGATGACCGATCTGCTGCCCCTCCTGACCTATTGCTTCGTGATGTCGAGCACCCCTGGGCCGAACAACATGATGCTCACCGCCTCGGGCGCCAACTTCGGCTACCGCGGCTCGCTGCCGCATCTCCTGGGCATCAGCGTCGGCGGCGCGGTCCAGACCTTCGTCGCCTGCCTGGGCCTGGGCGCGCTCTTCGCCGCCTACCCGGCGCTGCACGCCGTGCTGCGTGTGACCGGCGCGCTGTACCTGCTGGTGCTGGCGTGGAAGCTGACCGGCGGCGCCGCGGTCAAGGGCGCCGAGGTGCCTCGGCCGCTGTCGTTCGCGCAGGGGGCGCTGTTCCAGGCCGTCAACCCGAAGAGCTGGGTCAAGGCGATCACGGTGGCCTCGGTGTTCATGCCGGCGGGCATGGGCGTGGCGAGCGGCGCCCTGCTCGTGTCCGTCGTCGGCCTCGCCATCACCTTTCCGTGCACCTCGGCGTGGGCGCTGTTCGGCGTGGCGATCCGGCGATTCCTGACCGATCCGCGACGGCACCGGCTGTTCAATGGCATCATGGCCGGCGCGCTGGCGGTGCTGGCGCTCCTGTTCCTGCGTTGATCCATGTTCTCGCTCGACCGCGACTCCGCCGTTCCCCTGGCCGACCAGATCGAGGCGCGGCTGCGCGCGCTGATCGAGGGCGCGCAGCTGCCGCCCGGCGCGCGGCTGACGTCGATCCGCCAGCTGGCGGGTCAGCTCGGCGTGAGCCCCAACACCGTGGTGGCGGCCTACGATCGGCTGGTGGCGGCCGGGCTGCTCGAGTCGCGCGGCACGGCCGGGTTCTTCGTGTGCGAGGGGGCCTCGGCCATGCCCAACGAGGCGTGGCTCGAGGCCGGCGAGGAGCAGGAGCCGGTGTGGCTGGCACAGCAGTCCAACGACCAGCGCGCCGGCGTGCTGCTGGCCAGCAGCGGCGCGCTGCCGGCGAGCTGGCTGAGCGACGCCATCCCTGCGACGGTGCTCCAGCGCGCGCTCGCCAGGAGCGACGCCGGCATGGCGGCGCGCTGTCCGCCGCAGGGGCTACCCGAGCTACGGGAGCGCATCGCGATGCTGATGCGCTCCCAGGGCATCGCGGCCGACGCGGGGCGCGTGCTCACGACCTGGGGCGGCACGCATGCGATCGACCTGATCTGCCGGGGCTACCTCCAGCCAGGCGACGCGGTGCTGGTGGAAGACCCGGGCTATTTCCTGCTGTTCGGCCGCCTGCGGCAGGCGGGCTACCGCCTCGTCCCGGTGGCGCGGAGGCCGGACGGCGTGGATCTGGGGGCGCTGGAAGCTGCGTGCCGCGAGCACCGGCCCAGGCTGATGTTCCTGCAGAGCGTGCTGCACAACCCGACCGGCTGGGGCTCGAGCGCCGCCAACCTGCACCGCGTGCTGACGATCGCGCACCAGCACGGTGTCCTCATCGCCGAGGACGACGTGCACGGTCACTTCCACCCCGGGCACCCGACGCGGCTGGCGCAGCTCTCCGGGCTGGACGGGGTCGTCTATTATTCGAGCTTCTGCAAGGCGCTGAGCCCGGCGCTGCGCCTGGGCTACATCGCGGCCGAGCCAGGGCGGCTGAAGCCGCTCCTGCGCGAGAAGATCTACTCGGTGCTGACGACCGGCGCGCTGAACGAGCTCGTGCTCCTGGAGGTGCTGTCGGCCGGCAGGTGGCGCAAGCACATCGACCGGCTGCAGCAGAAGCTCGGCGCGGCGCGGAACGCGGCGGCGCGCCGGCTGCGCGACGCCGGCGTGCTGCTGGACCACCCGGGTGAAGGCGGGCTGTTCCTCTGGGGCGCGGCGCCGCGCGGGGTGGACATCGACGAGCTGGTGCAGGACGCGTACCTCAACAAGATCCTGCTGGCCCGCGGGGCGACGTTCATGGCGGATGGTGCGGGGGATCCGCATATCCGGTTCAATGTGGTGTTCAGCCAGAATGTGCAGGTGGCGGAGTATCTGGGGCAGCGGTTTGCGGCCGTGGCGAGCGCGCAGGGGGCGATGGCGAGGGCGGTAGTGGGGGTGTAGCGGGCAGAGGTGTTAATCAAGCTCGTTCGGTCGCCGAAGCCCGCCCCGTTCCGGCTTACACGACCATCTGATATGGTCTTCTGTTGCGCTCCATGGCGCCTCCCCGGCAGGGGACGGCTGCCCCTCCCCCAGCTCCTGACGAGGTCCTACATGTCCACCATCGGTCGTCGCCATCGTCGTTGTCTTGTCCCCTTCCTCTCCCTCGCCGCCGTCGCCGTCGCCGGCTGCGGTGCAGGGGCGGAGCCTGAATCCCTCGCCGCGGATGCGCTCGAGGAGGCGGCGATCGAGGTGAGCTCGGCGCCGCTGGCCAACCATCACGCGAAGAAGCCCAAGAAGTGCCGCCCCAACGTCGGTGTCCACGCGGAGTGGTCGTCCGTGGCGCCGCTGCCGGTGGCGCGAGAGCGGCACGTCGCCCTGCTCATGCCGGACGGCCAGGTGATGGTCGCCGGCGGCAGCGGCGATTACCCCTACCCCACGACGGTCGATTTCTACAATCCCGCCGCTGACACGTGGACGACCGGTGACACGCTGCCCTACCCCATGTCCCCCGTGGGCGCGGCGCTCCTTCAGGACGGCAGGGTGCTCTTCAGCCCGGGCGGGCTGGTCTACGATCCGGTCACGGGCACGACGGCGAGCGTCCCGCTCACGCCCGGCGAGGCGACCCGCGGCTGGGAGTTCGCCTATACCGCGCTCACGCTCCTGCCGGACGGGCGGGTATTGCGCACCGGCGGCAGCGACGACGACAGCACCCTCAAGGAGGCCGTGCTCTACGATCCTGCCACGAACACGTGGTCCAGCGCAGGGTCGATGTCGGTGACCCGCTACCTGCATACGGCGACGCTGCTCCAGGACGGGCGCGTGCTCGTCGTCGGCGGCTACACGTTGAACGGCAACGAGATGCCCCAGGGCCGCACGAGCGTGGAGATCTACGATCCGGCCACGGGCGCCTGGACGGCGGCGGCGCCGACGAACCTGCCCCGCATGCAGCACAAGGCCACGCTCCTGCCGAGCGGGCGCGTGCTGGTGGTGGGCGGCGGCGGCAGGATCTACGGCGGCACCGAGGAGGAGATCGAGGTCCTCGTCGATGCCGGCGAGACCGCCGAGATCTACGATCCCGCGAACGACACGTGGACGTTGACCGCGCCGCCGAGCTTCCTCCACACGTGGGCGTCCGCCGTCACGCCCCTGTCCCACGGCCGCGTGATGGCCGTCGGCAGCGACGGCGCGGAGATCTACAAGGAGGCGAACGGCAGCTGGACCGCGATCGACGAGCCGATCCAGAGGGGCTTCCCCACCGCGACGACGCTGCAAGACGGCTCGGTCCTCATCACGGGCGGGTATGACGCGACGTACTTCAGCAATCCGCCGACCCTCGCGAGCGTGGAACGCTACGGGGGCTGCAAGAAGAAGCATTGATGCGCACGCGCCGCCTCGTTCCTCGCCCTCGCGCGAGGAACGAGGCGGCCTACCTCACGCCTCGCGCTCGCGCCCGTCGCGGCCGTGCCAGCAGGAGACCTCCAGCCTGTCCCCCAGCGGGATCTCCACCGACCCGTAGCCGCTGCCCGCGCCGCGCACATGCTCCAGGTACGGCCGCAGGTCATCCGGCGCGATGTCGAGATCGTCCGCGAGGCCGTGGGCGACCCGATCCTCGTGCGCGCCGGCCGGCGGCTCGTGCCCACGCCGCGCGCCGCGGATTCGTCGGCGTGGTGCGCCGCGGCAGCCCGCTCGCGTCCGGCAAGGTGACGCTGGCGCGGTTCGTCGAGCACGCCCACCTCGGCGTCTCCAGGCTGGGAAAGACCTGGGGCCCCACCGACAAGGCCCTCAAGAAGATCGACACATGAAAAGATGCTGGGATCACGCAACTTTTCCAGAAGAGCCGGATCGCGGTTGTCACGGTGTCCTCTCACCCCGGGGCAAGCCCGGCAGTTGGGGCTTGACGCCTCGGAGCGGTTGGATTTCCTTCTCCCCCCTCCCCCAGCAGCGTCATCACGTGGACGTCGCCAGCGATGTTCACGCCGAGCGCGTCCTCAGAGGATGCGAGCTCGAACACGAGGACAGCGATGAACTTGCGAATGCTAACGTCTCCCGTCGCATCGGCATGGTTTGCGGTCACGGTGATCGCCTGCGCGCCCACCAACCAAGGCACCCAGGTCGGCTCGCCCGATCCGGCGAGCTCCACGAACCCGACCGGCAGCGCCGCGCCGGCCAGCACCGCGACCCCGAGCGGCGCGGCCCAGACGCCCGCCCCGGCGGAGCCCGCGCCCCTCGGTCCGCCGCTCAAGCCCGCTGCCAACGGAGCGTTCGCCACGGGGGAGTATCGCAACCTGTTCGCCGAGCTCGGACACAAGCCCGCCGAGATCGACGCCAAGATCGCGAAGGCCTACGAGCAGCTGTTCCACGGCGATCCCAAGGAGCAGGCCGTCCTGTTCCCTGCGGGAAAGAACGCGAACGGCCCCAAGGCGTACATCATGGACATCGGCAACAACGACGTCCGCTCCGAGGGGATGTCGTACGGCATGATGATCGCCGTGCAGGTCGATCGCAAAGACGACTTCGACGCCCTGTGGAACTGGGCCAAGTCCCACATGTACCGCGCGGATCCGAAGCACCCCGGCTTCGGCTACTTCTCGTGGCAGATGCGCCCGGACGGCACGGCCATGGATGAGAATCCGGCCCCGGACGCGGAGGAGTATTTCGCCACCGCGCTGCTGTTCGCGTCCAACCGCTGGGGGAACGGCAAGGGGATCTACGATTACAAGAAGGAAGCCTTCGCCATCCTCGACGCGATGAAGAACCGGAAGCCGATCACCGGTCCGGTCAACAAGGACAAGCGCAAGACGACGCTGCACGCGCTCTTCAACACCGAGCACAAGATGGTGCGGTTCACGCCCGACGCGGACAACTTCGCGAAGAACGGCGATCACACCGATCCGTCGTATCACCTGCCGGCGTTCTACGACCTCTGGGCGGCCTGGGGCCCCGAGGCGGATCGCGCGTTCTGGGCCGAGGCGGCCAAGGTGAGCCGCGATTACTTCGTCAAGGTGACCCATCCGAAGACCGGGCTCGCTCCGGATTACGCCAACTTCGATGGCACCCCCAAGGCTGCCTCCTGGGACGCGGGGACCGCCAACTTCCGTCAGGACGCGTTCCGCACCGCGATGAACTGGTCGGTGGACGCGGCGTGGTGGGCGAAGGATCCGCGGCAGACCGAGCTGAGCGATCGCCTCCTCGCGTTCTTCGAGGCGCAGGGCCCGAAGTACAAGGGCAACTTCACCCTCGAGGGCAAGCCCACCGTCGACTACGACTCGCTCGGGCTCGTGTCGACGAACGCCGTCGCGGCGCTGGCCGCCACCCATCCGCGGGCCTGGCGCTTCGTCGAAGAGCTGTATCAGCGCGAGGCGCCCACCGGCAAGTGGCGGTACTACGACGGCATGCTGTACACGATGTCGCTGCTGCACCTGAGCGGGAAGTTCCGCATCATCACGCCGCAGGCGCAGGCCGCGGCGCCCGCTGCCGCTGCGAAGGCGCCGGCCGCGGCGCCTGCTGCCGCTGCGAAGAAGTAGCTCGACAGGCGCGGGGCGCTCGGGATCACTTCGGTGATCGCGGGCGCCCGACACCGACTCCCCTCGCAAGGCCTGTCCCGCCGGGAGGTAGCGTTCCAGGACCTGCGCCGCGTCGCAGCGGACCTGGAATAGCGATCACGTTGTTCAAGCGAGAAATGAACCGCCAAGACACCAAGGACGCCAAGATAAGGTTCTCTTCTTGGCGCTCCTGGTGTCTTGGCGGTTCGAAATTCCGCGCTTTTCAGGCAGTTTCAGCCCGTTTGTCGCGCTAGCCTGCGCCCCCCGGATCACCGGGCGACGCCGCGGAGCTCCAGCTCGCCTCCCGGCGAGCGCGCCGCGACCACGGTGATCGTCGCGGAAGCCGACGGCCCGAGCAGCTCGAGCGCCGAGAGCCCGGGGACCTCGGCCGCGGGCGCCGAGAGATCGGCCGGCCTCCGCCGCAAGGACGCATTGCCGTCCGCAGGCCGCTCCACCCACTCGATGAGCTCGCCGCGGACCGCGGGGAGCACGTACGGCCGGCCCCATTGCTCGATGCTCGCGGCCAGGGCGTCGCCGTCCGCAGGCGCGGTGATGTCCCCGATCCGCAGATCGAACTGCTCGAACTTGGGCTCCGGATGAGACGGCGCCCATTCGAGATAAGCCACCACCCGCTCTCCGGCGCCGAGCATCGGGAAGGACTGTTTGCCTTCCCGGGAGCGCGGGACAGCGCGCCTCGTGCGCCGGTCATAGACCACGATGTCCGCGAGATCGCGCGCGTCCTCGTCGAAGCGGCCGTCGGGATCCTCGGAGAAATCAGCGAAGGCGACGTGCGTCGCCGAGATGTCCGGGAAACGCTGCTGCCCCGGGCCGGACGCGATCGGGACCGCCTCCGCCTGGCCGATCTCGTACAGGAAGACGTCCGTGTCGCCGCTCTCGTCCGCGGTCAGCCAGCCCGTCAGCACCACGGCGTCTCCCTCGACGCGCGGCTCGCCCGCGTGATCGAACGGGCCGCGGATCGTCTGCGTCTGGCCACCCCGGCGCACGCGCACGACGCGTGCTCCATGGTCCGTCGCCTCCCAGACCACGACGTCGCCGGCGAGCGCAGGCCGGCGGGGCGCCTCGGCGGCCGGCGCGAGGAGGAGCTCCTCGCCCGTACCGAGATCACGCAGCCTCAAGGCGCCGCTCGCGTCGCCAGCCTCGCGCGGCGCGACGTAGGCCAGCAGGCAGCCGTCGATCGCGTAGGGGGGAGCGCCGGGCGCCTGCGGGGCGCCTGTGTCGACGCTCGAGGCGAAGACGGCGACGCCGTCGGCCGCGGAGGCGTCGCACGCGGCGGGCGAGGGCGGCGCGGCGGGGGCGCCGCCTCCGCCGTCCGGCGGGAGCGCCGGCGATTCGTCGACGACCGCAGGCGGTTCTCCGACCACCGCCCGCGATTCGTCGACGGCCGCGGGCGAGCAGCCCGCGACGAGCAGCGCGAGCGCGAACCGCCCGCTCCATCCACGGCGAGAGCTCGGTCCTCGATGGCAGGGGCGCGGGGAGATCGGAAAGACCGTTTCTCCTGCCGCGCGGCCCTGTCGGTGCTCCTCGTCGAGCCTCGATGTGTTCAGTGCTCCGGAACCGCTGCCCTTCATAAAGAGTCCTCCGATACTGCGTTTGCTTGCCTCTCTGTCAGCGGCGCCTTCGCGAGGGGGGTCACTCCGCTTTCCTCTGCGCTCCGGAGGGGGCGCGCATGCCGAGGCGCGCCATGCGCTTCTTCAGACCGTGGCGCGTGATGCCGAGGCGCTCGGCCGCGCGGCTGATGTTCCCGCCGGTCTCCGCGAGCGCGCGCCGGATCGGCCCGCGCTCGTCGTCCTCGGCCAGCGCGTGGCGCGCCTCGCCCGAGCTTCCCCGCCCCGCGGCCGGCGGCGGGACGGGTCCGGCCATCGGCGGTCGGACCGGCGGCGCGGAGCGCTCGGCGGCGTCGGGCGTCCGGCGCGCGCTCGCCCGCAGCGCGCTCGCCCGCATCCCCCGCGGGAGGTGCTCCAGCTCGACGCGGCGCACGCCCAGCGCGGCCAGGCGCTGGACCAGGTGCGCGAGCTCCCGCACGTTGCCGGGCCACGCGTAGGCATCGAGCGCCGCGAGCGCGCGCGGCGCGATCTCGATGGGGGCGCCCGTCCGAGCCAGGTACCCGGCGAGCAGCAGCGGGACGTCGCCCTCCCGGTCGCGGAGCGGCGGCAGGTGGATCTCGATGGCGTTCACCCGGAAGAGCAGGTCCTGCCGGAACGCCCGCTCGGCGACCGCCTGCGCGAGATCCCGGTTCGTGGCGGCGACGATCCGCACGTCGAACGGACGCTCGTCGTCGCTGCCCACCGGGCGATAGCGCCGTGACTCCAGCGCCCGCAGCAGCGCCGCCTGCCGCGCGAGCGGCAGCTCCCCCAGCTCGTCGAGGAAGAGCGTGCCGCCCTCGGCCCGGGCGAGCAGGCCGGGGCGCGCGCGCTCGGCCCCCGTGAACGAGGCCCGCGCGTGGCCGAAGAGCTCCGCCTCGAAGAGCGCGTCGGGGACGGCGCCGCAGTTGATCGCGACGAGCTCGCGCGAACGGCGCGGGCCGAGATCGTGGAGCGCGCGGGCGAAGAGCTCCTTGCCCGTGCCGGTCTCGCCCACGAGGAGCACGGGCAGATCGCTGTCGATGGCCGCGTCGAGGCGCGCGAGCGCCCGGCCCAGCGCGGCGCTCTGGCCGAGGATGTCGGGGAAGCTCCTCCGCGGCTGGGCCGCGGGCACGACGGTCGTGTCGGCGCGACGGAGATCGGGCGCGGGCTCCGCGAGCGAGGCGAGGCAGGCAGGCGCCGGGCCTTCGCGGCGGGGCTCTTCCGGCGCGCCGGGGCCGGCGAAGAGCCGCAGATCTTCCGGCGCGCCGGAGCCGGCGAAGAGCCGCAGGAAGAGCCCCGCGAGCGACGCCCAGCGAGCGGCCCGCGCCTCCGTGACGGCGTCGAAGCACGCCGGGCGGAACCGGTGCTCGACCACGATGAGCGCGCGCGGAGGCCCGGGGAGCGCCGGACCTGGCGAGGCCGCGCTCGCCGCCAGGGCACGCGCGCCCGCCGACGCGTGGCCCGCGCCGGCGCGCAGCACGAGCCGCGAGCCGCGGCCGCCCGGCGTCTCCACGTCGCGCTGGTAGTGGACGGGCGCGGCCTGGCTCAGGGCGAGCTGCGCCAGGTCGGGCGCGACGCGCCGGGCCGCCTCGGCGATCTCCAGCCCGTCGAGGTCGGCGCCCCAGGCCGCGACCACCCGCCCCTGCTCGTCGACCACGGCGAGCAACGCGCGCTCGGCCCCCGACTGCTGCACGAGGGCGCGCGCGAGCCCGACCGCGGCCTCCGCGGCGCCGTCCGCTGTCGCCACCGACGCGAGCCACGCCCAGAGCGCGCCGTCCTCTCCGCTCGCCGCCGCCGTCATGCCTGGGCCAGCATACGCGCCGCCCGCTACCGCCGGCGCGCCCTGCGCCGGCGCCGGTGCGCCCTGCACTGCGGACGGTGCCCCTTGCGCGCCGCCCGGCGCCGCCGCCGCGGCCGGTGCCCGCCGCGCGCCCGGCCGCGCCGAGCGCAGCACGTCGAGCGCCTGCGCCTCCACCTCCGCGAGCATCGCCGCGCGCGCCCGCCGCGCGGCCCGGATCGCCCCCCGCGCCGCCCGCCGGGGCTCCGCCGGCAGCCTGGTGAGGTGCGCCTGCGCCTCCGCCACCTGGGCCCGCGCGTCCACCAGCGGGTCGTTCGACCGCACGCCCGGGTCCAGCGCCGCGAGCGCCGCGAGCGCCCGCCGCCCGTCGCCGTCGAGCAACGCCACGTTCGCCCGCGCGATCACCAGATCGGCCTGGATCGCCGCGGGGAGCGACGCAGCGAGCGCCCACGCCTCCTCGATGCAGCGCTCCGCCGCGCGCGCGTCGCCGCGGCGCACCTCGATGTCCGCGCGCGCCGACAGGCACCAGCCGCGCCCCGCCACCTGCCCCAGCGATCGCGCGAGGCGCATCGCCTCGTCGAGCGCGCCGAAGGCCTCCTCGTAGCGCGACGCCTTCCCGAGCGCGATCCCGAGGTTCATCAGGCACGAGCGCATGCCGGCGCGGTCCCCGAGGGTCCGCTTGACCGCGAGCGACGCCTCGAACGTCCGCACCGCGCCGTCCACCTGGCCGCGGTACAGGGCGACGATGCCCGCGTTGTGGTGGAGCCGCGCCACCTCTTCCACGTCGTCCACGCCGTCCACGCGCGCGCCCGCCGAGGGCAGCTTCGCCTGCGCCCCCGCGAGCCACGCCTCCGCCTCGCCCCAGTCGGCGCGCATCAGCGCCACGAGCCCCAGCGTCGACAGCGCGAACGCCTCGGCCGCCCCGCCGCCGAGCCGCCGCGCCGCCGCGAGCGCCGCGAGCGCCTGCTCCTTCGCCGCCGTCGCGTCCCCATCCCGCGCGCGCTTCTCCGCGCGCCGCCGCAGCGCGAGCACGAGCACCCGCTCGTCGCGCTGCGCCGCCTCGTCGAGCCACGCCACGACCTGCGGGTGCGCCGCGCCCACGCCCGCGTCGCGCGTCAGCCGCTCGAGCCTGCAGAGGAGCGCCGGGGTCCTCCGGTCCGGGTCCTCGCCGAGCGCGAGCAGCGCCTCGATCTCCTCCGACCGCAGCCCGGCCTCGCGCGCCTGCGCCGCGGCCCGCTCGTGGAGCTGCGCGCGCCGGGCCTTCGTGCACGGCGCCGCCGCCGCCGAGAGGAGCGCCGACGCGGGCGCGCCGGGATCCGCGAGCAGCGCCGCGGCGACCTCCTCGGCGACCTCCGGCGTGGCGAGCGCCGCGGCGAGATCCCTCGCCAGGGCGGGAGCGGACAGCGTGGTGAGCGCGCCGGCCGCCGCCTCCCGCCGCGCGATCAGCGCGCCCGCGAGCAGCTCGCCGAGGGCTCGCTCGCCGGAGGCGCGCGGCTGCCCGCCGCCCCGCGCGTCCGCCCGGCCGCCGCGCCCGAACCCGAGAGCGCAGCGCGCCTCGGGCAGGGCGCCGCCCGCGATCGCGAGCGCGGCGAGCGTCGCGCAGGCGTCGGCCGACAGCCCGCGCACGCGCTCGATCGCCGTGTCCTTCGTGAGCGGCACGCGGCCGAGCGACGCGAAGAGCCACCCCGGGTTCTTCCCCGACGCCACGGCGGCCTCGCGCGCGCTCGCCTCGTCGTCCACGCCGAGCGCGCGGCACAGCGCGCCGAAGCTCGCGTCGCCGAGCGGCCCGAGCGCCACGCACGCCGCGCCCTCGGGCGCGCTCCGGGCCGTCGCGACCACCTCGATCGCCGCGCCGCCGGGCGCCGCCGGCCGGCACCGGTACGCGTCGAGCGCGGCGCGGAGCTCGGCCGGGGCCTGGTCCAGGTCGTCCAGCAAGAGCAGGAGCGGGGGCCCACCGCCGGGCGGTGTCACGAAGGGCGGCGCCTGCTCTGCGCCCCGGAAGAACGCGATGAGCCGCAGCAGGAGCGGGTCGGCCTCGCGCGGGAACGCCACGTAGCGGGCGCTCCGCCCGGCGAGCAGCGCCCGCGTCACGAGCTCGCGGCCGAGGTGGCTCTTGCCGGCGCCGCTCGGCCCCGTGACGTAACGCACGCGGCCCGACGGTGACGGCGCCTGCTGCAGCGCCTCGAGCTCGCGCTCCCGCCCGATGGGCGCGGGCGGCGCCCCCACGGCGATGCCCGCCTCCGCGGCCGCGACGCCGAGCTGCCGGAGCACCTCGCGCGCCTCGGCAGGGCGGTCTCGCGGGTGCAGCGCGAGCAGCGCCTCGATCACCTCGGCCACGCTCGGCTGGACCCACGACGCGGCGTCGCGCAGCGGGCGCCGCGCGCGAAAGGGCCCGGGCGGGCGGCCCGCGGCCGAGCACCACGCGAGCGCCCCCAGGCTGTAGAGGTCCGACGCGGCCGACGGCGCGCCCCCGGCGAGCAGCTCGGGCGCGGCGAACGCCGAGGTGAACGCGACGGCGCCGCCCGGCGCGCGCGCCCTCGACACCGCCGCCCCGAGGTCGAGGAGCACGGCCTCGGCGCCGCCCCCGCCGAGGGGCCGCATCCGGACGTGCGCCGGCTTGAGATCGCTGTGCACGAACCCCGCGTCGTGCAGGGCGGCGAGCGTCCTCGCGACGCCGGCGAGCACGCCCGCGAGCCGCGCCGGGCGCTCGCCGGCCGGGGCCCCCTGCACCCACGCCGCGGCGTCGTCGCCGGCCACGTACTCCTCGACGAGGAAGGGCGCCCCCGTCCGCTCGTCCCGCCCGAGATCGTGCGCCCGCACCACGCCGGGGACGCGCAGGCGCGCGAGCAGCGCGAACTCGCCGAGCAGGGTGTCCTCGCGGAAGGCGCCCTGACGGAACACCTTCGCGACGAGCTCGCGCCCCCGCGCCTCGCGGTCGATCACGCGCCCCACGACGCCCTGCGCCCCCTGCCCGAGGATCTCGCCCGGCTCGTACCGAGCATGGGCCACGAAGGGCTCGCGCCGCGGAGCGTGCATCGCCGAGAGGTTACTCGCGCGCGGCGCTCGCCGTCGCTCCGGCTGCGATGCGGGCGAGCAGGGGCTCGCCATACGCGGGCTCGCCGAGCAGCGCGAGCGCGCGGCGGAGGCGCGGCTCGGCGAAGCGCCCGAGACCGTCGAAGTGGCGCGCAGCGTCGCCGGCGAGGGATGGGTCTGCGAGCCGCCGCGCCGCGCCGACGTCGGTCGACTCGATCTCGGGCGAGAGCACCTCGACGCGGAGCATCATGACGCGCACGACGTCGGCAGGCGCGGGATCGACGAGGATCGGGATCGAGGCGTCGGTCCACGCCTGAGGAGCGAGGTAGAGCACCCGGACGCCGGGCGTCCGGAACCACTGGCGCTTCCAGGTGTTCACCATGGCGACGGCCTCGTCGTGGTACAGGCCTGTCGCGTCGAGGGCGTCGATCATGCTCGCGCCGAGCGACGCGACGAACTCGTCGAGGGGCGGCGCTCCGTCGAGCGAGGGGGCGCGCTCGACGAGCGTGCCGCCTGTGGCGATGCCCTGGGGATGCGCGACGAACGCTCCCGTCGAGGCGCCGACATTGAGGACGAAGACGGCGCCGATCGCCTCGCGGAGGGTATTCTCGGCGGAGATCGCCCCGCCGGTGCCGGCCGTCACGCGGACGGGCAGGTCGAAGTTGCCGAGCCCTCGATAGAACAGGAAGCGCTCGTGCTGGGGCGCCTCCGTCGCGCCGGGGACGCCTGCGACGCGGAGCGGGTTGGCGCCGACCTGGCGCGCGTGAGCCCACGTGAACCGATCGAGCGGCGCCTCGGGCAGAGGGACGTCGCTGTCGCGCCCGAGGATCTCGAACGTACTCCACTGGAGGAGGCCGTTCACGCTCGGGCCGTACATCTCTGAACACATCGGCGAGCCAAAGGGGAACTCGGGGTCGAACGCCGGGTCCGCGTACGTCGTCACGCCAGCAACGGTGTTGGGCGCGATGATGGGCGGGTAGAAGTCGCGGACGGCGGGGTACCACTGCGTGAAGATCCCTTTGCGGAACGCTATCTGGACGTGCGCGGTGAGCGGCTCCTCGGCGTAGAAGTAAGTGACCGGCGTCTCCATCTTCACGTTGACGTTCGTCGACATCGAGCCATCGAGCGAGCCGGCTTCGAGCCGGTCATAGACGAAGGCGGGGAGGTCCTCCTCTTCGTGGTGCAGCCCCGGTTGAAGCGAGCCGTCGGAGCCGACGACCACGGTGTCGGTGCCCCATTCGTGGACGATGAAGCCCTTGCCGGGGTACGCGAGATCCGGCGCCGGAGGCACAGCGGGCGCGGCCTGCTGGTCGGAGGGGACGCCCTCGTGAGGCGCCGGACCGGGCGGATCGGGCGCCACGCCATCGTGAGGCGCTGGACCGGGCGGATCGGGCGGATCGGGCGCCACGCCGCCGGTCGAGCTGCCGCTGTCGGTCGTTCCGGAGCACGCGGCGATCAGGGTGGCGAGGAGGACGGAAAGCGTCAGGCGGTGGGATGTCGGTGCGGTTACCATGGCAAGATCTCCTGCCCGGCCCTGAAGCATCTCTCGGGCCATCACGCCAATCCATTGAATTTCAATGGATTGCGAGCGTCGCACCGACGCCGTTACCAGGGGAGGTGGTAACCGGAACGGCGGGGTGACCAGGAGCTGGTAACCGTGGACGACCGGCCGAGCGAGGAGCGCGCCAACGAGGTCCCCGAGCTCTCCCCGCTCGAAGCGTGCATGCAACTGTCGCTCTTCGGCGGCACCTCTGTGCGCCTCGACGAGGACGGCGTCCCCCTCGCAGAGGCGGACGACGAGGAACGCTCCCGCCCCCGGTGGTGGCCTAATTTGCCCCGGAGTGATTCACATCAAGGTGGTAAAGCGGGAAGATCATCGATCTTTTCTTCCCGCCTTACCGCCTTCATGTTCAAATTCGGCCACCACCCAGACACGCGTGTTAACGTGCGCTGCTGCTCGCGAATCAGGCGGGCGGTTGAAGTGAAACCCATGGCCCCTTTGCCGATCGCCGACCGCTGGTTCGAGATCACGCGCGTCAGCGATGACATCACGCTGCTGATCGAGCCGCACGTGGTGCCGCTGATGCGCTGCAACATCTGGCATGTGCGCGGTCGCGATCGCGACCTGATGATCGACACGGGGATGGGCATCGTCAGCCTGCGGGAGGCCATAAAGCACCTGATCGACAAGCCGGTGACGGCGGTCGCGACCCACACCCACACCGATCATGTGGGCAGCCACCATGACTTCGAGCACACCTTGGTGCACGATCTCGAGGCGGAGAACCTGCGCTCACCGACCGACCGCGGCACCTTGCTGGCCTCGGTGATGGGCGCCGCGGAAATCCGCAAGCTGCGCGGCGCTGGCTATCCGATCGAGGGCGATGTGATCACCGCCCTGCCCTACGCGGAGTACGACATGGCAAGCTACGCCCTGCATGACGCGCCGGTCACGGAGGTCGTCGCCGAAGGCGACATCGTGGATCTCGGCGACCGTCACTTCGAGGTGCTGCACCTGCCCGGTCACTCGCCGGGCAGCATCGGTCTGTGGGAGGCGGCGACCGGAACCTTGTTCTCGGGCGATGCGATCTATGACGGGCCGCTGCTGGATGAGATCGAGGGCGCAGACATTCCCGCCTACGTCCGCACCATGAAGCGGTTGCGGGAGCTCCCAGTGCAGATCGTGCATGCAGGCCACGACCCCAGCTTCGGCCGGGCACGGCTGATCGAGCTGGTCGATGCCTACCTGGCGAAGCGCGCCTAGCGTGCGCCGGCATGTGCCTGGGGCTGCGCGCCCTCAGTCGCCGCCGAGCCCCCCGCCGCCCTCCGTCCCCTCGCGGAGCACGCCCGCGTCGAGCGACCCTTATGCTTGCCAGGGCCCCACCGACTGCGTGCTGTCGTGCCCGGAGCCCGCGGGTTGTTGCGGGTGGCCGTGCGGGTGCCAGCACGCGATCCACCGCGACCATCGCGCCGCGCTCGAGGCGCATCGCCGTCGAAGAGGGCCACTTCCGCTCGGACCTCGACCTCTCGCAGTTCGCCTTCGAGGCCTATGCCATCGCGTCCGGCTCCCACGCGCTCAGCCGCTTGATGCGCGACGAGACGTCGGAGCGCCGGGCCCGCGCCGCCTTCGAGAGGCTCGTGACCGACGCCCGGCGTTCACCCTGCCGCTCTGCCTGATCCGTCTCGCAATCCCCCGAGGAGGTCCCCCATGCAGGAAGCCAGTCAGGTCCATTCGTCGCCCCATAATAGAACGACCGTTCGTGCTGATCCGCGACGTCGGCCACACTCGTGGAGCTGGCCCGCGCGGTCACCGTCGCGATGGACGAGGTCGGGCCCGTCCACGCCATCGTCGCGCACTCGATCGGGGGCGCCGCGACGACGTATGCGCTGTCCCGCGCGGCGTCCGTCCGGCCCGCGGGCGCTCCGGCGCCGAGGCTCGTGTTCATCGCGCCGCCGATCAGCGCGGTCCGCTACACCCAGCATTTCGCGAAGCTCCTCGGCATCGACGAGGCCGTCCGGCGCCGCATGGTCGCCCGCCTCGAGGCGCGCTACGGCGTGCCGCTCGCGGACCTCGACGCGCTCTCTGCGGCCCCGCGGATGAACGCGCCGCTGTTCGTCGTGCACGATCGCGACGATCGCGAGGTGTCGTTCGAGGCAGGCGCGGCGCTCGCCGCGTTCGTGGCCGGGGCTCGCGGCTGGTGCACGGCTGCCCCGCACATCATCCCTCGCCTCACCGCTCGTCACGCCGTCGATCGCGCCTTGATCGCGTCTCCCAGCAAGATCCCGGCGATGCGTCATCTGTTCCGGTGTGGTGCGTCATCGCGTACACTCGATCCCACGATGAAATCTCCTGGCTTGTTCCGGTTGATCGGGTTGCTCTTGGGCGCCGCGGCGGCTTGCGGCACGTCCTCGAATCCGCAGCAAATGGCGTCCGGGACCGGCGGGGCGGGCGGCAGCCAGCCCGACGGGTCCGGTGGAGCGAGCAGCACGGGCGGCGCGGGCGGAGCGGGCGGCCAGGCCGAGGCCACCTGGCCGACCGGTTGCGCAGAGCAGCCGGCGTCCATCAGGACCGAGGGCGCCCTCGTCGAGCTCGCGTTCGAGCTCGTCCTCGGCGGCGCGCCGTTCCTGTTCGGCGAGCCGAACGTCGCGCCGGACGGCAGCACGGTCACGCCGCTCAACGTTCGCTTCTACGCCTCGCACGCGGCGCTGATCGGGGCGGACGGCGATCTCGTGCCCGTCGATATCGTCGGCCCGGACGGCGCCGCCACTCCTTACGGGGTCCACTTCTACAACGCCGAGGATCCGGGCTCGGCCACGCTCCGGCTGCGCGCTCCGGCTGGCAGCTATGAAGGCGTCAGCTTCGTCTGGGGCTTGCACCAGGCCTGCAACGTCTCCCGGCCCGAAGCGAACGTCGCGCCTCTGTCGGAAGCCTCCCAGATGACGTGGCCGCACACCGGTTATCTCTTCCTGCGCTACGAGGGCAGCGTGGCTCCGCCGGCCGAGGGTGAGGGTGGTTCCGACGATGCGGACGGAGAGACGGCCACGGTTCCGCCGGCGGTCCACATGGGGGGCAACCTGGCCATGGATCTCGCCCCCAGGGTCGAGGTACGAGGCGCCCTGTCCGTGCCCGCGAGCGGCTCGACGGGCAAGGTCGTCCGGGTCGTCCTGGATGAGGTCTTCGCGGGCGCCACGGCGGACGTCGACTTGACCGGGTTCGTCCCGCCGCCCGGGCCCGTGGGAGACGAGCTCCTCGCGGGTGAGCGCCTGCGGCGCGGCCTCCCCGACCTGACGGTGTTCGCCTTCGGTCCGTGACGCCGGGCTTCCACCGTGGCGGGGCCATCGGCCTTTCGGCGCTGCTCCTTGCGGGCGGATGCGGCGACGACGGGCCGGCGGCCCCTGGACCTCTGCCGCCGCTCGTCACGGACGCCATCCCCGCCGGGTTTCCGGCGCGCACCGCGGCGGCCAGAGCGCCGGCCGAAAGCGCGCTCACCGAGGCGAGAGCCCAGCTCGGCAAGAGGCTCTTCTTCGACAAGCGCCTCTCTCGCACCGGCGAGGTAGCGTGCGCGAACTGCCACCGCCAGGAGTACGCCTTCGCCGATCCGGACCCCGTCTCCCGGGGGGTCGACGGCCGGCTGGGGCAGCGGAACGCGCCCGCGCTGGTGAACCTGGCCTGGGGCGAGAGCTTCTTCTGGGATGGCCGCGCGGCCACCCTGGAAGAGCAGGTGGGGAAGCCCATCGAGAACCCCGACGAGATGGATCTACCGCTCGCCGAGGCCGTGGCTCGTGTCGCCGGCGATGACGTCTACGTGAAGGCGTTCAAGGATGCCTATGGCGGGCCTCCCGGCGAGGAGTCCTTGCGCAAGGCCATCGCCAGCTTCCTCCGCTCGATCGTCAGCGCCGACAGCCCGTACGACCGGCACCGGCGCGGGGACGACACGCGCTTCGGAGACGCCGAGCGCCGCGGCGAGGAGCTGTTCCTGACCGAGCGGACAGGCTGCTTCCATTGCCACCCATCTGGAATGCTCACCAACGAAGGCTTCTTCAACAACGGCACCTACCGCGACGGCGGCGACGTCGGGCGGCAGAGGATCACCGGACGCACGGGAGACCTTGGCAAATTCAAGGTGCCCGGCCTGCGGAACATCGCGGCGAGCGCCCCCTATATGCACGACGGATCGCTGGCGACGCTGGAGGAGGTGGTCGACCATTACGATGGCGGCGGGCTGGGCCATTTCTCGACCGATCCGCAGATCGATGAGCTGGGGCTCGCTCCGGACGAGAAGGCCGATCTGGTGGCGTTCCTGCGGTCGCTGACCGATGCCGCCTTCCTCGACGATCCGCGGTACCGTCCGTGAGCGGCAAGGCAGGGGCGTGGCGCCATGTCCCCGGATGGTAACCTGGCGGGAACGGCTCGGCGCGCAAGGTCGCTCCGCGAACGCTCATGGAAGCCACCGCGCGACATCGACGATCTCCCGGGCCACCGCGACGACGCCCTGCGGTCCAGCGACGCGGGCGAACAAGGGCGCCAGGTGCCCGAGGTCGTCCTTCGTCCAGTCGTCGAGGAGATCGGGCCGCGGCTTCCAGCCGAGCTCGTTCAGGAGTCTCTGGCAGACGCGGCGCGCGTGCGGCTCGGTCATCGACGCGGCCAGCGGGATCAGCGCGAAGAGCGCCTCGTCCTCGTCGCTCGGCTGCTCCAGAGCGCGCTCGACCAGATCGCGCGCAATCGCCGGCGCGTGGTCCGGCGAGGCCCCGGCGATCGCGACCAGGTCTGACCACGGGGCGCCGATCTCGCGTGACAGGTCGAGGAGCGCATCCGCCCCGAGAACCCGAGTCCACGCAGCGGCGTTCCGCGCGAAGAGCATGCGCGCGCCGTCGCTCGCCCGCAGATCGCCCGACAGCTGGGCCCAGGCGGCCTCGCGGACCGCGGCGGGCAGGTGCGCGAGCAGGGCGGATCGCACCTCGAGCCGGTCCGACGGCTGGGACAGCGTGTCCACCAGCGCGAGCGCATCCTGCACGCGCCCCAGATCGCAGAGGCGCGCGGCGACGGCCGTCACCACCGGGAGGTGGAGGCCCGCCGCAGCCGCGCACGCCTGGACCAGCGCGGACGCGGCGCCGGCAGGTGCGTGCGGCGCGAGCGCGCAGATGCTCCAGCACGCGTCCGGCGGAAGCGCGTCGCTCGAGAGCAGCGACAGCGCGAGCCCCAGCGCCTCCGACGCGCCCGCTTCCCGCTCCTCCGCGGGCAGGCCCGAAGCGAGGCGCGCGAGGACCAGGTGCCGATCCGAGGGGGGCAGCGCCTCGGACCATGCCCAGAGCCCGCGCACCGCCGCGGGAGACCATCGCGCGGCGGCCTCCGAGAGCAGCGGCAGCTCGTTGCTCCTCTCGTCGGCCGGGACCTCGGCAAACGCCTCGCGACCGAGGTCGTGCGCCTCGTCCTCGGGCAGCAGCGCCGCCAGGGACACGCGCGCGAGCCGGCTCTCCCTGGTCCGCTCGCGACCGAGCCGCGCCGCTGCCTCGCGCGCGGCCGTCACGCGCGCCTGCCCGTCGAGCGCGTGCGCCAAGGCGGCGAGCGCGCCCCCCTCGGCGTGCTCCTCGCTGGCGGCCTCGAGCGCCCAGCCGAGCACGACGGCGCGCTCGGCGTCGGGCAGCTCGTACGCCAGCCGGATCAGGGCACCGGCGCGCTCGGCGGCGTCGGCGATCGGCCGCCCGGCCTCGACGACGTCCTCGCCGACGCGCGGCATCTCGATGTGGGGTCCGGCGGAGCCCTCGCCTCCCTCGGCCCCTTCCTCTTCCTCCTCGTCGTCCTGCGCGGCCTGCGCAGCCAGCACACGCCGCGTCTCCTCGAAGCCAAGGATCGTCCGCACCGAGCTCGTCACGAGCAGGCAGCGGACCCGCGCGGCCAGCACCGCCACGACATCGCCTCCGGCCGCGGCATCGACCAGAAGGCTCGCCGCGCACGCCGCCGTCGCGTCCACGTCGGCGATGAACCCGGACGAGCCATCCGGGCGTGTCCTCCACACGTCGAGCCACGCCCTCGAGGCCAGCTCGATCCGCTCTGCGAGGCTCGCGCCGACCCGCTCCAGGTGAGCGCGCCAGTTCCGGCATACGTAGTCGGAGACCGTACCCGACGTGAACGCGCGCTTCCCGTGGTCGGCGAACCGGCGATCGACCGCCGCGCGCTCGTGCGGCGCGAGCCGCCCTTCGATGGCCTCCGCCCAGGCCGGGTGACGGAGCGCGAGGCCCGACTCTCCGGCGGCGACCAGCGGTCCGCTCAGCTCGTTCCAGGCGCCGACGCTCACCGTCGAGATCGAGAAAAGCTCCTCACCGTCGATCGGGCCGAGCGCGCCTGCAAGCCATGGCAATACGGGGCGGATCGCGCCGCCGGCGCAGAGCTCAAGGACCCCTGAAGCCCCGGCGGGAGCGCTCGCGAGCGCCGACGCGACAGCTGCGGGATCCTGCGCGAAGGCCTCGACGAGCGCCTCCACGAGCAGCGGCTCCCCGCCGCTCACCCGTGCGACGTCGTCCTTCACGCTGGCCGGCAGCTCGCCGAGCCTCCCCCCGATCGCCTCCGCGACCTCGTCGACTGCGATCGGCGCCAGCGCGATCACCTCGGTTTCCTCCCGGAGCCCTCCCAGTGCCTCGATCGAGCGCGCCGACAGCACGGCACGCACGCCGGGGCCGAGGTCTCGCAGGAATCGCTGCGCTGCATCGACGGTCCAGGAGGCGCCCTCGTCGAACCCGTCGAGAATCACGACGAGCGGCCTGCTTCCGGGCGGGCGGCCCTCCTCGAGCATGATCGCGAGGTCGCGCCGCATCTGCTCGACCCCGTGCGGCCGCTCGCCGGCGCGCCGCGGCGACCTCAGGAACGGAGCCACGCGCGCATAAAGGAGGTTCAGCGCCGTGGACTCCAGCGCCGTACCGAACCGGCGGCTCACGGGGACGAACGCTACCTCGTGCCGGCCCGCGCGGGCCAGCGCCAGCGCCCACGCGCCCAGCAGCATCGACTTGCCGCGCCCGCTCGGCCCGAGCAGCGCCACGCGCGCGCCGCCATTCTCCAGCCACGCTTCGAGGCCCGCCACGGCGCCAGCGCGCGCCCCCCCGCCGAGGGGGGCGCTGCGGCAGCGCTCGACCTCGCGCCAGAACGCAACGACGCCGCGCTCCGCCGCCGCCGGGCCAGCGGCCGGCGCATCCGGTGCTCGCGAAGGAGGGCTCATGTCCCTGCGAAGGGCGGCGTGCTCGAGGGAGCGGTCCTGAACGGCATGGAGCGTCCCTTGTGCCAGACATTGCCGTTCCACGCCTTGCCGTCCGAGCCGATGACGCCGTTCCTCTTGCCAGTACCGCCGTTGTTCGCCGGGTGAAGGCCGAGCTCACGCATGACCTGCGCGCAGAACTTGCACGGATCCATGAGCAGACCGTCCTTGTCCGTCTTGGTCGTCATCTTGCCCTCCTTCACCTGTTTCTGCATCTCCTTCCTGATCTCGGTGTCTTCGGCCGCGGGGTCTTTCAATGTCTTACCGTTCTTCTGGCGGTCCTGCCGGATGTCTTTCGCCAGGTTGTTCAGCGCCTCGATCTCGGCGCACTGCCCGGCGCTCGACGGCTTCGGCCCCGCCACCTGGCCCTCGTCGAACTTCTTGTGGGCATTGTCGACCGCGGTCTGGAGCGCGGGGTCGAGCGGCCCCCCGAACGCGCTCGACCCGCGGTGCGTCTTGCCGCCGGCGGTCTCTATCTCGGTCCCGGCCTTGGCCATGAGCCCGTCCGGATCGATGAGCCGCGTCGGCTGGTTCTCCGCGTAGGCGAATCCATTGAGACCGCCGAGGATCCCGATCGGATCCGCGCTGATGTAGCGACCCGTCTCGGGATCGTAATAGCGGTTGCGGTTGTAGCAGAGGCCGATCTCCTCGTCCCAGTACTGCCCGCGAAAGCGGATCGGCGTCGACACGGGCGCCAGCGCGTTGCGCGCGGGCTCGACCTTTCCCCAGGCGCTCCGCCGCAGCTCGCAAGCGACGGCGCCATCGGGGCCGACGAGCCGCTCCGGCGTGCCGATCTCGTCGTTCAGGTAATGATACCACTCGCCGTCCCCGGCGCGCTGCGCCCACGGCGCGCCCGCCTCGAAGACGTAGGTGCGCGCATCCACGGTCGGCACGGCGTGGGCAGCCGCGTCGCCCGTGACCTGCCGGATCTCGTGCACGAGCTCGGCGCCATCCCAGACGAACCTCGTCGCGCTCTCCGGCCGCAGCTCGCCGGTCGAGAGCCGCCGGGAGACCCGCTTGGCGACGCGCCGGGCGTCAGGGTCGTACGAGAACTCCACGACGGTGCCGTCGGCGCGCTCGACCGACTGCAAGAGCCCACGCGCGTCCCACGCATAGTGGGTGACCTCGATCGCTCCGGCGGGGGTCCTGGCCCGCGTCTCCTTGAGGCGCGCGTCGTCGTCCCAGAGGAGCTCGGTGTCTCCCTTCCTGAGCAGACGATTTCCAGGACCGTACGAGCGATCCTTCTTGCCAGCCGCGACGTCGAACACGTTCCCGCAGGCGTCGTAGCGAAAGAGCTCGGCGCGCTCGTGCTCCGGGACGTTCGCCAGGATCTGGCTCGCAGGGTCGTACTCGAAGCGGCGCGTGCCGTACGCCTGGTCCCACGCCTCGACGAGCTCCGACGCAGGCGAGTATCGGTACGCCTGGTGCACCGTCACCGACGCCGGGGCCGGGCCCACCCATTCCGGTTCGTTCGGCCCGACGTGCACGCGGCTCGACGGCGAGCAGACGCGCCGTTCGACGAGGCGATCCATCAGGTCCCACGCGCTCTCGATCCGGCCGCCTCGCGGGAGCGCGCGGCAGATCTCACGCCCCGCGGCGTCGTACGCGATCCGGACCTCGTCTCTTCCGTCGAGGATCACCCTCTCCGCGAGCCCGCCGACGTTGCGAATCCACCTGGCGGAGTGACCGAACGACGTGGTGCGTTCGACGACATCCCCCATGAGATCGAAGGTGCGCCGGACGGTCGCGGCCTCGCCTCCCACGATCTGGGTCTCGGACACGACCCAGCCGACGGCGTTGCGCTCATACGTGAACGAACCGGCGGGGCTCTCGGCGGCGATCACGTCGCCGCGGTCGTCGTACGTGAACCTCTCGACGCTGCCGTCGTCGAAGGTGCGCGCGACGAGCTGCCCGGCGAGGTCGTACGTGTACTCCGTCCTCTCGCCCGCGGCGTTCTGGAAGGAGATGACCCGGCCATTGTAATCGTACTTGGTTCGAGACACGCGCCCGTCGAACCCACGCTCGCTGGTCACCATCCCCGCGGCGTCGAGCTCGATCCTGTGGCGCTCCCCGAGCGCGTTCTGGATCTCGACGAGGCGCCCCTCACGGTTGTACCGGAACCGTGTGCTCTCTCCGTTCGGCTTGTGCACCTCGCAGAGCTTGTGGAAGCCGCCTCGCACGAACCGGGTCACCTGCTGGTTTGGCTGGAGGACCGCGGTGCAGTCCCCCATACCGTCGTATTCGTAGCGGGTCGTCCCGCCGTCGGGCCGGTGGACGCCGGTGAGGTTGCCGCGATTGTCATAGGTGTACGACAGCACCGCGCCGCTCGTGTCCCGGATCGAGCGGCACCGGCCCCAGTAATCGTAGGCGAGCTGCGTCTTGCCCCCGAGCGCGTCGGTCTTCTCGACCATGTTCCCGAGATCGTCATAGCGGTACGTCGTGCGGCCGCCGTTCGGCGCCACCGTCTCGATGAGCCGCCCGTGCGCGTCCTGGCGCACCTGGAACACCGCCCCGAGGGGGTCGGTCCAGATGAGCCCGTCGGGCGTCCGCCCGATCTCGGTGACGCCGCCCGCCGGATCGATCGCTCGGCGGATGTGCCCGTCCGGATCGCGCTCGATCTTCGTCATTCGACCGAGCGGATCGGTGATGGAGAGCTCGCGGCCGAGGCGATCCCGCTGCCAGACGGTCATGGCGCCGACCGGATCGACGAACGTCCGGAGGTGCCCGTGCTCGTCGTACGTCCGGCTGAACACGGCCCCGGCGCTCACGGCCTTGTCGAGCTTGCCGAAGCGGTTCCCGAAGTAGCGATGAACTGTGATGGAGTCCGCGACTTCGACGTATCCGCCCTCTCCGAACTCCAGCTTGCAGTGGTAGATGCCTCTGGCGACGGTCTTCCCGTCGGCCAGGTGCGTCGGCACGTCCTCCGCCAGGCTGCGGTCACGCCCATCGGCGTAAGCGCCCCACGTCTCGACGCAGCGGCGCCGATCGTCGTAGCGGAATGAGAACGTGAGCCCTGTAGGGCTCGTATGGGAGGTGAGGAGGTGTTCCTGGTACGTATAGCGCGTCGTGTATCCGTCGGCGTCGGTCGCGGACGTGAGATCTCCGGCGGCGTCGTAGCTGTACTGCGCGAGAGGCACCCAGACACCGCGCTCCCGCGCGTTCTTGATCTCGAACGCGCCGATGCGCCCGTCGGGCGCCCGCCGGACCCGGACGATCCGGCCGACGCTGTCGGTGATCTCGGTGAGCACGCCCTCGCGGTACGAGAGCCTGATCTCGTTGTTGTATCGGTCCTTGATCGCGGTGAGCAGGAACCGCTTCCCGGCCGCTTCGGCGAACACGTACCAGCGGCCATCGCCTGTATCGAGGACGAAGCCGCGCTCCTCCCGGGCGAGGACCCATCCGTGGGGGCCGGCCACGCCGGCGCCCACGGGCATCGTGTCGAGGTCGACCGGCCCATCGTCGGTCCAGACGCGGAGGATGCGCTGCCGCACCTCGATCTCCCACGCCAGCGAGTGGCTCCACCCGAACCCCAGCCCGACGTCGCGCTCGAACGCCGCGGTGGTGTAGGACCGCACGATCGAGAGCGGCAGCGGTCCCGGAAGCTCGAGGTCGACCGCGGGAATCGTGAACACCCGGCCCGTCACCACGTCGACCGGGTCGCCCTTCGCTGCCATTCCCGATTTCTTGCCGCCATGGTGGTTCGGGCAGCCGGCGCCGTCGCCGCCTGCGCTGCCACACCCGGACTTCCCGCCGCCGCCGGCGTCCTTGCCGCCGTTGGATCCATTGCCGCCCTGCTTACCGCCAGAGCCGTTTCCTCCAGCGCCACCACCCCCGCCACCGGCCCCGCCCCCTCCCATGATGAAGACGCCCGGGTTCATTCCAGGGATGGCGGGGATGTTCGGTACAGGCGCAGTGCGGGCCATGGTCGTCTCCCGGGTCTCGTGCGGCCTTGCCGCCGTGCGATCCCGGCGAAGGTACACCGCCTGGGGCCCGGATGCACCAACACGCTCGCGGCCCGGGGCAATGCGCATCGACGAGGAGGGGGATACCGATGAAGTTCAAGAAGAAGATAGGGGACGGCGGCCATTTCCTGTCGACTCGATAGCGTCTCGCCGCAATGGGATCGAGGACGCCACCATCAGCTGTCGAGACGGGTCCCACGACCTGTTTGCGTCCGACTTCAGAGCTCGGCCAGGTCGACGAGACATCACGTACGCTTGGTGCGTTGATGACGAGAGCAGCCCCACCGCACAGCCGCACGGGGACGACGCGGCCGAGCAGCAGCCCACCAGGGGCCGCGAGCTCGCATCCTTGTTCGCGCACCACCTCGTCAGCGAGCGCGACCCCGAGAGCGAGAAGGCGAACGCACCGACGGCGACTTCGTGGAGGACGTCCCGACGCAGCGCGCAATGCGGATCGTCGCGCTCGAGCGTGCGGCTCGCCGCGAGCGTCGGCTCATGCCGGCCGCTCGCGCGTGCGGCTCGCCGCGAGCGTCGGCTCATGCCGGCCGCTCGCGCGCGAGGAGCGGGCCCCACGTATCCGCTCGCTGGTCGCCGGCTGGGGCCGTCGCAGACGCTCGGAGGAGGCCCGCGAGCACCTCGGCCACACGTCGAGCGCCTCGACGCACCGCTACGCGCACCTGAGCGAGACGGCCATCAAGGGCGCCGTCCGCCAGACGCCCGGGTGGGCAGCGCCGCTGCCCACCTCGCCCTCGATTCCTCCTGAGGTTTCGCGTCTAACCTCTCGGAATCATTCAGTGGGTCGACAGGGACTCGAACCCTGGACCTACGGATTAAAAGTCCGCAGCTCTACCGACTGAGCTATCGACCCGATTCAGCGGCCGGCGAAGCTAGCAGAAGCCCCCGCCAGGTTCCACCTTTCCGTTCCCGCCGCCTCCTTGCTCTCCGCCCTCCCCGTCCTCTCCCCGGTCCCGTCCCCCTCCTCCCCCGTCTCCCCCGTCTCCCCCTCCTCCCCCTTCGGCCCCTGCCCCTGCTTCGGCCCCCCTCCCCCTCCTCCCGCCTCTCCCCTCGCTTCCCGCTCACCGCCGCCTTCCTCGCGCCCTCGCCTCGCGCTATGAGGTCGCGCCATGTCGTCGTCACGCCCTTCCGCCGCCTCCAAGGAATCGTTCGCTTCGCTCTTCGAGCAGTCCGAAGGAGCTGGCAAGCAGCGCCGCCGCCAGTACCACACGGGGGAGACCGTCGAGGTGACCGTGGTCGCGATCGCTCGCGAGGCGGTCTTCGCGGATCTTGGCGGCAAGCAGGAGGGCATGTTCGAGCGCCCGGCGCTCGCCGATGGTGACGGCAACCTCCGGGTCGCGGTCGGCTCGCGGATCTCGGCCGTGGTATCCGGCATCGACGCTGGCACCGGTCAGGTGCGCCTCACGCCGGTCGTCGTGCGCGCGAACGACGGCGGCGACGGCGCGACGTCGCTCGCGGTCTCCGCGCCTGCCGCGGGCGGCGCGCCGCTGCTCGTCGAGGGAGCGCGGGTCAAGGGCAAGGTGACGGGCATCGAGCGTTACGGCGTCTTCGTCCAGATCGCGGGCACCTCGGGTCGCTCGGGCCGCGGCCTCGTCCCGACGGCCGAGACGGCGACGCCTCGCTCCGCCGACCTGAAGAAGCACTTCACGGTGGGGCAGGACGTCGAGGCGAAGATCCTCAACGTGGACGAGTCCGGCAAGATCCGCCTCTCGATCTCCGCGCTCCGCGTCGACGAGGAGCGCGGCCAGTTCGAGTCGTACGCCAAAGGCGAGCGCTCCGGCGGCGGCAACGACAAGGGCGCGAAGCCTTCGCCTCGCAACTTCGGCACGCTGGGTGACCTGCTCGCGAAGAAGGTCAAGCGCTAGCGCTTCTTCCCCCTCCCGTCTCCCTCTCCGGCTTCGGCTTCTCGTCGCCCGCTGGCTCGCTGGCCCCGCGCCTTCGCACCTCGGGCCTGGGTGTCCCTGCCTCCGCCTTCGCGTCGATGCCTTCCCTCGCTCGAGCCTCCGCCCCCGCGTCGCAGCCCGCACCGCAGCGCTCTCCGCGCACGCGCGCTCGCCCCCGCGTCGGCTCTCGCACCACGGCGCCCTCCCGCTCGCCCTCCGGCGCCCTGCTCCGCGCTCTCGCCGTCGCCTCCGCCTTCGCCGTCGCCTCCCCGCTCGCCTTTTCGGCCGCGGCCTGCTCTCCGTCGCAGGACCCGCCCGGCAGGGCCACCGACGATCGCCGCTCCGGCGCCGCTCACGCGACCGTCCCGCTCGCCACCGGTGCCGCCCTCGCGGGCCCGGGTCTCCCCTCGCCCGAACCGCTGGCCCCCTCTCCTGGGTCCGCCGCGCCGGACGCCGTGTCTCCTGCGTCGCTCGCGTCATCGGCCGCCGCATCGCCCTCCTCGAAGGAGGCCACGCTCCCGGGCCGGGGCGCGAAGATCGCCAGCATCGCGATGCGCACCTGGATCTACGTCGCTCCCGACGAGCGCTCGACGAAGCTCGGTTACCTGCGCGCCGGCGCGGTCGTCGATCGGGCCGAGCTCCCTGCGGGCACCGACGGATGCGCCGGCGGCTGGTACCGGATCGCGCCGCGCGGTTACGTCTGCGTGGGCAAGGGCGCGTCGCTCGCGCTCGAGCACCAGGTGGTCGCCGCCGCCGTGCGCGGCCCGCGCCGTGGCGCGCCGGTGCCTTATCACTACGTCATGTCGCGCTCGCCCCCGCCGCACCTCTACTTCCGGCTCCCGACCGTCGAGGATCAGCGCCGCGTCGAGGGGTCCAAGCTCGGCGTCCACCTCGCCCGCGCCGCTGTCGCGCCCTCATCGTTGCCGCTCGATCCCGTGCCGGAGTTCCTCCTCGCCGGCCGGGATCTCCCCAAGCCGTACGGCGCCGAGGAGAAGCTCCACTACTCGGTGCATACGGGCCGCACCAAGGAGAGCTCCGCCTTCGGCCTGATCACGACCTTCGAGTGGACCAACCGCCGCTTCGGCCTCACGACCGAGCTCGACCTCATCCCGCTCGATCGCACCCGCCCCGCGCGCCTCAGCGCGATGCGCGGCGTGATCATCAAGGATCTCGACGCCGAGGGCGCCGAGGGCCCCGCGAGCGCCTCCGACACGGCATCCCCGGCCGCCGCGGCGTCATCGGCATCCCCCACGTCCTCGGCCGCCCCGACGCCCGCCGCCGCTCCACCGGCCGACACAGCGAGCTTCTCCATCGCCGAGCTGCCCGCCGACGAGCTGCCTCCCCCGCCGCCCGGCACCGATCCCCGCCCCGATCCCGCCTTGAAGGGCGCCCCTGCCTTCGTCCGCGTCCACGGCACCACGCGGCAGCGCCTCTCCGCGTCGGGCCGCGCGCTCGTCAACGCGGGCCTCGCGCCGCACCGCTCGGGCTGGGTGCTCACCGGCCGCACGCGTGGCGGCGCCAAGGGGCTGCTCGAGACCACCGAGGGCTCATGGCTCGCCGCCGACCACCTCGTCATCGCCGAGCTGCGCAAGGACCCTCAGGGGTTCGCGCGCGGCGGCAAGAAGTGGATCGACATCTCGATCCGCCGCCAGATGCTCGTCGCTTACGAGGGCACGCGCCCCGTGTTCGCGGCGCTCATCTCCAGCGGTCGCAGCGGCATGGCCGATCCCGAGGAGACCGACGCCACCGTCCGTGGCTCGTTCTACATCCACGCGAAGCACGTCTCGACCACGATGGACGGCGATGACGAGGCGTCCGAGGCGGCGTTCGACCTGCGTGACGTGCCGTACACCCAGTACTTCCACGGGGGTTACGCGCTGCACGGCGCGTACTGGCACGACGAGTTCGGCAAGGCGCGCAGCCACGGCTGCATCAACCTGGCCCCTGCCGACGCGGCCTGGCTCTTCGAGTGGACCGAGCCCGCCGTCCCGCCCGAGTGGCACGGAGCGATGAACATCGAGGGCGGCGGCACGCTCGTCTATGTGCACGGCTGACGGCTCCGTGCACGGCTGACGGCTCCGTGCACAGCTGACGGCTCCGTGCACGGCTGACGGCTCCGTGCACGGCTGACGGCTCCGTGCACGGCTGACGGCTCCGGCTTCCCCGACCCCCTCACGACAGCCGGACGACCGGCCCAGCTCGCCAGGTGCATCTGACAAGCTGGGCGGGGACCCGCTCACCCGACCGCTGCTGACCCTCCCGTCCGTCCGGTTACTGGCAGGACGCCGGCATCTGCGCGCCGACCAGGAGGCCGCGCAGGGTCGACAGCGCTTGCCGCCCCTGCGGCGAGTTCGCCAGGCCGTCGCACGCCGAGGCGGCCGCGAGGTAGCCGCCCTGCTGCTCGGGCGGGGCCGACTTCGCGTTCTGGCGCAGCGCCGCGCAGCACTTGCGGATCCCGCTGGAATCGCCCGTGCCGACCACCTTCTTTCCAGCGTCCGCGTCCGCCGTGTCGGCGTCCGCCGCATCCGCCCCGGCGTCCTCTTCGGGCACGATCTGCGTCGTGGGGGTCGGCGTCGGGGCCGGCGTCGGCACGACGGGCGCCGAGGGCACCGGCGGAACGTCGTCCTCTTCCTTCTTGGGGCACCCGCTGGTGACCAGAGCCACTGCAAGGGGGAACATCAGCGCCCCCAGAACCGTGAAGAGCCGTGTAGGTTTCATCTCACCTCAAGTATCCGATTCGCGTTTGCGTGGGAACTTCTGTTCGACGAGGAACGCCCCGATCGCAACCAACTTCCCCGAGCGCACGCGGTCATGAGGCCCGCCGGCTGCACCCCTCGGCGCTCCGAGCGGCCAGAGTATGGGCGTCACGAGCCCGCTCGCAAGATCGCGAACGCCGCCGACGGGCGCGCTTCAGGTGCTCCCCGACCTCGGTAGCAGGCGCGTGCGTCGCCGCGAACACGGCGAGCGCGACGAACGCGAGGCACGCGGCGAACGCGGCAAACGCCGGCGCGCGCGCGGGGCGGAATCGATCACAGCGCTCGGCGACCGCCGCCGATCAGCGTGGGCCTGGGCGCGCGGAGGGCCCAAGCACGCGCGCGTGTGCATGTCCAAATCTCGAAAGGACATGCCGACCGGTCGGCGCAGGCGCGCGA
Organism: Sorangium sp. So ce281; assembly: GCF_051527395.1. Classification (NCBI taxonomy): domain Bacteria; kingdom Pseudomonadati; phylum Myxococcota; order Polyangiales; family Polyangiaceae; genus Sorangium; species Sorangium sp. So ce281. Next base: position 4,252,847 of record NZ_CP150322.1, on the reverse strand, counting down.
CTCCAGCGCTCGACCGATAGGGCTGAAGCGGGAGCAACCATGAAGTACACGCAGCACGAGGAGTGGACGAACGAACCGCGAGCCGCCGCCACCAGCCCCGGAGAGGACACATCGGTCTCGTTCTCGGTGGACGCGCCCTCGCTGGATACGCCGGCGATCACGGAGGATGCCGCCGTCACGACCCCGCCCGCGGCGCCCGCCGCGAGCGAGGAGCGCGACGCGTCCTCGGGGCAGATCGACCTCACCGCGCTGAAGGCCGGCGAGGAGGGCGCCCGCCCCCAGGTCCTCGACCTCTTGCCGATCTTCCCGTTCGGCGAGCCGCCCGCGTCCGCACCCGTGCCCGAGGCGCCGGCGCTCGACATGCCGGCGCGCGCGTGGCGCGCCCGCTCGATCGCCGTCCTGCTCGCAGGCGCCGCCGCGATCGCGGCCCTCACGGCGGGCATCTCTGCCCCGGATGCCGCCGCCACCGGCCCTCGCGCGGCGGCCGGCCTCGCCGCCGCCGCCCGCGCGGTCGAGGCGCGGCTCCCGCGCATCGAGGCGCCCGCCGAGCGCGCGCCGGTCGCGCCTCCTGCCGAGCGCAGCAGCTCTGGCGACGCGCCCGACGGCGTCGCCGCCTCGCAGCGCGCGCCCGAGCGCCGCGCGCGGGCCACGGGCGCAGCCGCGCTGACGCGCGCCAAGCCGGGCCCTGCGGCGCCGAGCACGACCGACCGCCGCGCTCCCACCGACCCGTGCCGCGGCGACCTCCTCTGCGCGATGCGCCGCGCCACGGGCGGCTGATCCACCGCCGAGCCCCTCGGCAGATCCGCCGCGGCCCGGGTCGGGCTCGCGCCCGGCAGGACCCCGCTCAGGCGGCGCGCCGGGCCCGCGCCCGGACCTGCTCAGGCGGAGGCCGGGCTCGGACCGGACGGGCACCCCGCGTGCGCCGCGATCGAATCGAGCAAGCGGTTCAGATCGAACGGCTTTGCGACCGACGCGCACGCGCCCACCTCGCGGGCCCAGGTGCCGGCGTCCACCGCGGCCGTCATCACGAGGATGGGCGCGCGCGGACCAGGACACGACGCGTACGCGCGAGCGAACCCCCAACCGTCCATCACCGGCATGCGCATGTCGAGCAGGATGAGATTCGGCCGGTTGCGCTCCAGCAGCGCGAGCGCGGCCTCGCCGTCGCTCGCCGAGAGGACGTCATAGCCCTCCTCCTCCAGCGTGATCTCGAGCATTTCCCGGATCTCCTGGTCGTCGTCCACGATCAGGATCTGCTTGCGCCGTGTCACGCGGCTCCTTTCGGTTTGCAGCTTGGCCCGAGGCTCGGCGCTCGCCGTCCCCTCCACTCCGGTTCCACAGTACCCGTCTGCCACGATATCCCCCCACACGGGCGCTTCCGATGCGCGAACACCACTCAGGCAAACGATGTCACGCCCGCGTCCCATGTCGCACGCGACGAGCGCAATATCGACTGCGGAGCCCGTTCGGGTCAGAAGCTCACGGCCGCGAACGCGCCCCGGACGGCGAGGGCGGCGCGAGATCGCCCGCGATCTCCATCCTGGGCAGAAGCGAGGCGTCGATCTCGGTTTTCTCTCCGCGCGCGAGCTGCTCGATCACGGCTGCTGCGCGGGTGATGTCGTCGACGAGCAGCGGGATCGCCAGCCCGCCCATGCCATCCGGCGTGCCCGCGAGCCGCGCGCGCGCCTTGTCGAGCAGGCGCAGCGCCCCCGGCGGGCTCCGCATCCTCGTGAGCTTGTGCAGGGCCGCGGCGACGAGGATGAGCCCCTGGAGAAACGTCTTCCTCACGGGGTCCGTCTCGTCTCGCCACCCGGACTCCCACAGCTCGTGCGCCTCGAAGAACCGCCCCGCGCGGTAAGCCTCCAGCCCGCGTTGGACGATCGCTTCGAGCGCGGCGTCGGTGGAGGAGCTCATGGCGCGGAGCGACAGCGGACAGCGGAGCGTACCACGCGCCCCGGACGCCCGCGCGCCGGCGCTCCGGTGCTACGCTCGGCGCGTGCAGCGGTGGATCCTCGTCGCGGTGATTGCAGGGCTCCACCTCCTGGCGTTCGCGATCGGCATCGTCCTGCGCCGCCGCAGGCGACGGCGACGCCTGCAGGCCGACGAGGCGCGCGCCGTCGCCGCGCGCGCCATCGCCGCGCACGCCGACGCCGCGCGCGCCCGCGCCGCCCGCCCGCGCTGACGCCGCGCGCGCCCGCGCCGCCCGCCCGCGCCGAGGCCACGCGCGCCCGCGCCACCCGCCGCCCCCTCAGCGCGCGAGCAGGCTGCGCAGCCGATCGAGCGCCGCCGCGTGCGCCCGCACCGAGAGCCGGCCGCCGACGTCGTCGTACTCCTCCGAGAGCACGCGCGCGTTCTCGTAGATCTCCCCGATGAGGCTCTGCTTCGCGTACGGCAAGAGCAGCTCGGCCTCCACCATCGACTGCTCGAAGAACGCGATGATCGCCTCCCGCAGCGCCGCCACGTCGTCCGGGATCTTCGCCGACAGCTGCGTCGCCTCGGGGAACTCGAGGCGCAGCGCGTCCCGCTCCTCCTCGGAGAGCCGGTCCACCTTGTTCAGCAGGAGCCGGCTCGGCACCTCGCTGGCGCCGATCTCGGAGAGCACGCCGCGCGTCACCGCGAGCTGATCGCGGAACGTCGGATCCGACGCGTCGGCCACGTAGAGCAGGAGCGACGCCTCGAGCGCCTCGTCCAGCGTCGAGCGGAAGCTCGCCACGAGATCGTGCGGCAGCTTCTTGATGAAGCCGACCGTGTCCGAGACGAGGATCCGCGGGCGCACCTCCGGGTGGAGCGCGCGCACCGTCGTGTCGAGCGTCGCGAAGAGCTTGTCGGCGACGAGCACCTCGCTGCCCGTCAGCGCCCGCATCAGCGACGACTTCCCCGCGTTCGTGTAGCCGACCAGCGCGACGCGGCGCTGCCCTTGCCGGAGCGCGCGGCGCGTCGTCTGCTCGCGCTGGACCGCGGCGAGCTCCTCCTTCAGCTCCGCGATGCGATCGCGGATCTTGCGCCGATCGAGCTCGAGCGCGCTCTCGCCGGCGCCCTTGCCGCCGATCCCGCCGCGCTGCCGGTCGCCGCCGCCGCCCGTCTCCCGGAGCCGCGGCGCGACGTAGTTGAGCCGCGCGATCTCGACCTCGAGCTTCGCCTCCCGGCTCCGCGCGTGGCGGTGGAAGATCTCGATGATCACGCCCGCCCGGTCGAGCACCTGCGCGCCCGTCGCCCGCTCCAGGTTGCGCGCCTGGCTCGGCGAGATGTCGTGGTCGACCGCCACGACCGTCGCCAGGCGCGCCGCCTGCCCGGCGCCGCCCGCGCGCGGCTCCGCGCCGCCGTCGCCCGCGTCGTCGCCGTCGTCTCCGCCGAGCTCGACCTCGTCCTCGTCGCCCTCACCGCTCTCTGCGGCCCGGCGCGCGCGCGCCTTGTTCTTTCGCTCCGGCGCGCCCGAGGGCACGACGCCGCTGCCGCCCGTGAGCTCGGCGAGCTCCCTGAGCTTGCCCTCCCCGAGCACAGCGGCCGCCGCGAGCGCGCTGCGCCGCTGCGACACGGTCGCGATCACATCGAAGCCGAGCGTGTGCACGAGGCGGCCGAGCTCGGCCAGATCGGCGGCGTGCTCCACATCGTCGATGCCGGGGAGCTGCACCCCGACGAGCACAGCGAGGGAACGTTCTTGGTTGGTCGTGGTCATACGGTCGTGTGCGAAGGCGGGAGCTTCGCCTCATCCACCCCCGCGACGCAAGCCGCCGCGCGCTCGCCGTGCCTCGCTGCGTCGCCTCGGACGAACCCGCCGGGCTCGCTCCGGCGATCCGCCGAGCTCGCCCCGACGCGGACCACGAGGGCAGGCAGGCACAGCCCGACGCCGGCAGCGGGCGTGGCCCTCCGAGCGCGCCCGAGGCACGCGCGTCACGTCCCGAGGCCCACGGGCGGCGTCACCTCGATCGCGCCGCCTCGCCGTGCAGCCGCGCGCTCTCGATGGCCAGCGACGCGAAGCGCCCGAGCTCCGCGGCCACGCCCGTGTCGTCTTGCCGGAGCTCGCGCTCCACGGTCCAGAGGCTCAGCAGGCCGAGCTTGCGGCCGCGCGCCGCGAGCGGCACGAGGATCGCCGAGCGGGCGCCGAGCTCTCGCAGCGCCGAGAGGTGCTCCGGCCCGCGGGCGATCCGCTGCAGCCACGGATCGGTGACCAGCGGGATCAGCGTGGCCTCCCTGCGGGCCGTCGCCTCGGCCAGCGAGGCGGCGTCGCCGAGCAGCAGCGGCGGGTGCTTGAGCAGCCTCGGCAGGAGCGCCCGCGCCTCGGGCAGGCGCGCGGACGCGACGAGCCGCGGGGCGCCGCCGTCGTCGAGATCGAGCGCGCAGAGGTCCGCGAAGCGCTCGCCGCCGAGGCGCACCACCTGCTCGATCGTCCCGTCGTGATCGAGCGACTCCGCCATCAGCGCGCTCGCGTCGATCAGGATCTGCCGCGCGCGCTCGGCCTTCCTGAGCTCGGTCACGTCCTCGACCGTCATCACGGCCGCGGTGATGCGCCCCTCGGCGTCACGCACGGGGGCCACGCTGAAGCTCCCGAGGCGGCGCTCTCCGTCCGCGCGGACGAACTCCATCTCGTCGCGGGAGACCGTCTCGCCGCCGTGCAGCGCCCGGTGGAGCAGCCAGCGCGCGCGCTGGTCGTCGTCGGTCTCGTTGAGCAGCGTCCGCAGCGGCGCGTTGCTCGGGGTCTCCTCGGGGCCGCGGACGATCTCCGCGAACCGCCGGTTGTTGAGCGCGACGGCGCCCGACGTCCCCTCCGCGACGACCACGCCGACCGGGAGCCGCTGGATCGTCGCCTCGAACCGGCCGCGCTCCGCGGCGAGCTGCTCGCGTAGCTGGGCCTGGGTCGCGAGCGCGGCCGCGCGCTCGGCCGCCTTCTTGAAGAGCAGCCGGTCCCCCTCGGAGAACTCCGGCACGCGGCGGGAGCTCACGACCGTGACGCCGACGAGGCGGCCCTCCGAGAGCATCGGCACGCCGTAGAGCGCGTGGAGCGCGTCGCTCGGGCGCTCGCTCTGCGCCCCCGACTCCGGCCCCGCCGCGCCGCCCCCGGCGTCGGTGGCCAGCGGATCCGGCGCCGCCGAGCGCAGCGCCACCGGGCGCCGCTCGCGGACCACGCGCCCGACGAAGCCCTCCGCCAGCCTGTAGGCGCGCAGGCCCCACAGCGCCTCATCGACGCCGATGCCGGCGCGGATCCGCAGCACCTCGCCCTCGAGCAGCAGCATCACCGCCCAGTCGACCGACCGCGCCGACTCGACGAGCACCTCGACGAGCCGCCGCAGCAGCCGATCGATGTGGACGTTGCCCATGCCCTCGGCCGAGACGCGATCGAGCGCGCCGAGCGCGCGCTCGCGGAGCGCGGCGCTCCGCGTCGCCGGATCGATGATCACCTGATCGAGCACCTCGTGCAGGATCGTCATCTCGACCCACGACGGCCGCGTGCCTGTCCGCTCGAGCATCCGGAGCACGCAGCGGCGCAGCACCGAGTACTGGGCGGCCACGTCCTCCAGCTCGAACCCGTCGCGGAGCTTGTCGAGCACGCGGAAGCCGAGCAGCGGCTCGGGGAACTCGACCGACACCGACTCGACGCCGCTCCACGCGTCCTGCTCCTGGTCGCCCGGCGGCGCGGCCGCGGCGGACACGGCCGCCTCGAGGCGCTCGGCGAGACGCGCGAAGATGGAGGGCAGCTCTTCGCGCAGCGCGATGTAGCCGGGGGACTGCTCGCCCGGCGCGCGGCGACGCTCGGCGCGCTCCCACGCCTCCAGGATCTCCGCGCTGTGAGCGCGCAGGAAGACGGCGAGCGGCGATCTGGGAAGGTCTCTAGGGGCCATTCACGCGCTGGCCGGAGCCGCGGCTCCCTCAGTCTACGCCAGCCCACGAGGACGTAGATCCAGAAACGAACCGGCGGCGGCTTGCCCGTCCGGCGCCCCCGCGGACGGCGCCGAGTCGGTCCGCCCTCTCCGTCCGTACCCCTCTGCCTGCGCCACGCGAGCGCCCTTCCATAAGCGGTTATGTCGCGCTCGCCTGCACGCCTGCGCCATCGCGCTCGCCTGCGTCGCCGCGCCAGCGAGCGCGACAGCGCCGCCGCGCGCTCGCGAGGCCCGCCGCGAGCGCGAGCCAGATCGCGCCGCTGGCGGGCGGCGCGGCGTCCTCGCCCCGCCCCGCGCCTGCCGCGCCGATCTTGCACCCGCACCCGTCCGGCGACTCCGCTGGCGGCGGCTCGGATCCCCCGCCGCCGCTGCCGGTCGCTGCGGCGCCGTCGCACTGCTGAGAGCCGATGGTGAGCGCCGTCGCACCCCACAGCGGAGCGCAGGTCGATGTCGCGCCGCTCTCCGGCGCGCACTCGATCGGCCCGCAGAGCCCGTCGAGGTGCAGCAGCGCGGAGAAGCTCTCGCCCTCGTCGATCGATCGGCCCACCGTGAAGCCGTCGGCGAACTCGTCGCCGCAGGCGAAGAGCGCCGCGGCGGTCCAGGTCAAGCACCGCGCGCCGACGTCCGAGATCTTCTCGAACTCGAGCGACGCGGCCGGCGCGCGCCAGATTCCGTCCTGGGGCCCGCCCACGATCACGGTCGCGCCGTCCGGCGAGAGCGCGAAGCCGAGGAGGTCGCCGGCGCTCTCGAAGGCGGTGGTGAAGCTGCGCCCTCCGTCCTTCGAGACGAGCAGCGCGTCGGTCGGATCGCCGTCGAGCCGCACGTAGACGACGTCGGGGTCGACGGGATCGACCGCGCCCAGGAACGGCAGGCGCATGTCGTCGCTCCCCGGGATGTCGAGCCGCTCCCAGGTCGCGCCGCGATCGTCGGTGCGCTGGAGGGCCCCGGCGTAGTCGGGCGCGCCGTAGCGGCCACTCACGTAGACGCGCGCGCGGTCCGAGGGGGCAGCGTCGACCGTGTGGGCGAGGAAGTCCTCGGGCAGATCGACGCCCGCCTGCGTCCAGCTGTCCGCGTTGTCGCTCGTCTCCCAGAGCTGGGTCAGGAACTGACCCGCCCCGAGCCCCATGCTGACGACGAGCACGGCACGGGAAGGGTCCTCGCGATCGGCCGAGAGATCGATGACGTAGCGGTTCATCAGATCGCCCTGGGCGAACGACCAGTCGCAGCCGCCGTTCTTCGACGCGCTGAGGCCGTCGAAGACCCCGGCGACGATCGTCCCGTCGGCGAGGAAGGCGAGCATCGGATCCTCGTTCCCGCCGAAGCCGACGACCGGCTCGCAGATCCAGCGCCAGCGCTCGCCGCCGTCGTGCGTGGCGAGCAGGCCGTAGGTCGCGCGGACCATGAGGCGCGACGGGTCGCTCGGGTGCGACGCGATCAAGCCCGCGGCCGGGAAGCGGCCGTTGGCCGAGGCCGGCGCGGAGAGCGCCGTGACCGAGAGCAGCGCCGCGACCGAGAGCAGCGGCGCCGCGCAGGACGAGAGGGGGCCGCGCCGCCGCGCGCCTGGCCCGCCGTGGGGGTGACGTGTCGGCGCTGGGAGGGCTCGCACGGAGCGTTCTGTAGGGGCTCGCACGAGGGGTGAGCCTAGTGGACGTCGAACTCGAATACCGCCTCGTCGACGAGGGACGAGGTCAGGGCCCGGCATTGCACGTCCCAGAGGCCCCCCATCCCGAAGGGCACGTCGGCGACCTCGTACAGGCCGGGCTCGATCTCCGCGCCCTCGTGCACAGACCCGTGCCCCATGCCCGTCATGCTGGCGTAGCAGCGGAGCTTCATCCGCTGCGCCGGGTCCCGCGAGTCGGTCCAGGTGAGCCGCACGTGGAAGGTGTTGAAGCCTCGCTTGATCGGCTCGGTCGACTCCACAGCGAACTCGATGCGCCCGTTCGCGCCGACGTCCAGCCGGTGGCCGTCGTCCGGCTCCACGTCCCGGGATCCGCAGCCCACCGGCGAGAGGACGGCGAGCGCCGCGACGAGGGCGGCGCAGGCGCCCGCCCAGCGGCGCCTGGGAGGTGACTTCGGCGAAGGCTGTTCACGAGGTTCAATCACGTCTTCCCCACACGTAGCGAAGGCCTGCGGACAGGGCGGCGAACGCGCCCTCGTTGCGGCCGATCCCGGAGATCGGCACGTCCACCTGGAGGTTGCCGACAGCGGTCCAGCGCGCGCCGACGTCGTGGGCCAGCACGGCGAGCAGCGCCGTCCGCGCGCGCTCCTTCCCCATGGGATTGCGCGGGCCCGGGCCAGGCTCATCCTCGCGCGGCGCGCCCTCGCGCTCGTGGAGCGCGCCCACGGTGAGCGAGGCGCCGGAGGGCCACGAGGGCCCCGCGGCGGCGAGGATCTGCACGCGGGGCGCGGACCGCGCCGCGTCGCCGTCGGGGAGACGGTAGCTGGTGCGGACGCTTATCGAGGCGGCGAGCAGCGCGTGGAACGAGCCCCACGACTTCTCGAAGACCATCCCCGGCCGGATCTCGGCCACCCCGAGGCCGGTCGTGTCGGCGCCCGTGATGTCGGCGCCCATCACGCGGGCGCCGGTCGCGCCGCTCACGCCGGCGTCGAGCGGCGCCGTCCCGGTGCTCGGGCCGCGCCCGGTCGGGAGCGTCACGCCGAGCGTGAACGCGGCGGACGGGATCCACGGCGACGCCGCGCCCTCGATGAGGTCGATCCTGGCCGCCGCGCCCAGGTCACCCGGCCCGCCGCCGGACGACGCGGCGCCGAGCCCCACCCCGCTCCAGGTGACCATCATCGGGACGGAGACGGCGAGCTGGAGGTGATCCCCGGCCCGCACCAGCCACCCGGCCTCGGCCCTCAGCTCGCGGTGGTAGACGCCCTCGCCGGACGCGTCGAAGCCTCCGTCCACCGCCCACGCCCCGAGCTGCTCGGTGAGCCGGACGGAGAAGCTCGCCGCGGCGCGCTCCGAGGGAGCGAGCCACTGGGCCATGCCGTGCCCCGCACCGCAGCAGGCCGACGCGTGCGCGGCCCTCGGGTGCGCCGCGAGCGACAGCAGGAGCACCACTCCGGAGACGGCTCTGGCCAGCACGGCCGCACCTATAGGCGCGGCTCCTGCCCCGCGCCAATGCGACACGTTGTCGCGCGGAGGGCGCCTGATCTCGGTCGGGCCGCACCTTCACGCGGCGCGCCGAGCCGCTTCCGTTCCGCGCGCAGCGCCTCGCGACCGCGCGCGGGGCTCGGCGGCGGCGCGGTTGCTCAGCTGGCGAGGGCCTGGCGGTAGACCTGGACGTAGCGGCGCGCGGGGCGGTCCCAGCCGAGGTCGAGGCGCATGATGCGGCGCTGGACCGCGGGCCAGCGGGGCGACGTGAGGGCCGCGAGGGCGCGCTGCACGCCGCCGAGCAGCGACGTGGCCGTCGGCTTGTCGAACAGGAACCCCGTGCCGGTCTCCAGGGCGGCGTCGATGTCGACGATCGTGTCGACGAGGCCGCCGGTCCTGCACGCCACCGGGGCAGCGCCGTAGCGTTGCGCGTACAGCTGCACGAGGCCGCACGGCTCGAAGCGCGACGGCACGACCACGAGGTCGGCCGCGGCCATGAGCCGGTGCACGACGGCCTCGCTCACCCCGCCGAGGAACTTCGCCCGCTCGGGCGCCTTGGCCGCGGCGGCGGAGAGCTTCTCCATGAGCTCGGCGTCGCCCTCGCCGGCCACGACGACGCTGACGTCGCCCTTCAGGATCTTCGGCATGGCGTTCGCGAGCAGGTCGCTGCCCTTCTGCGCGACCACCCTGCCGATGGACACGAGGAGCGGGCGATCCGGCCGGATCTCGAGCCCGAGCTCCTGGAGGAGCGCGCTCTTGCAGCGGCCCTTGTTGCTCACGTCCTCCGCGTCGTAGCGGGCGATGATGGCCGGATCGGTCATCGGGTTCCAGACGGCGTAGTCGATGCCGTTGACGATGCCGGACAGCTGGTTCGCCCGGGTGCGGAGCACGCCGTCGAGGCGCTCGCCTTGCTTCGGCGTGAGGATCTCGTTCGCGTAGGTGGTCGAGACGGTGGTGAGCGCGTCCGCGGCCAGGATGCCGCCCTTGAGGAAGTTGAGCTGGCCGTAGAACTCGAGCCGCTCGGGCCGGAAGTGGTCGTCGTCGAGGCCGAGGTACGGGAGCGCGTCCTTCGGGAAGAGGCCCTGGTGCGCGACGTTGTGGAGGGTCAGCACGGTCCGGCCAGGCGCGGACGGCTGGTGGCGGAGCAGGTACGGCACCATGGCCGTCGGCCAGTCGTGGGCGTGGACGATATCGAACGGCGAGCCCGACCGGGCGCGCTGGCGGACGAGCTCCACGACGGCGCGGGAGAACAGGGAGAACCGGCGCGCGTTGTCCTCGTAGTCGCGCCCCTCCTCGCCGTAGATGCCGGGCCGATCGTGGAAGCCTGGTACGTCGAGGACGACGAGCTCCACGCCCGTGCTGAGCCGCCCGTCGAAGAGCGTCACCTGGATCGGCCCGCCCGGCGACACCTTCGCATCGACCTCGAGCGGCATCGGGGTGAGGCGGCGCGCCATCATCAGCCCGCTCGAGTCGAGCGCCTGGTAGCGCGGCAGCGCGATCGTCACCTTGTGCCCGAGCAACCGGAGCGCCTTCGAGAGCGACGACACGACGTCGGCCAGGCCGCCGACCTTGACGATGGGCGCGATCTCGGACGCAGCGAAGAGGATGTCCATGCGGGCGCCGTGTGTAGCACGAACCGGGGCGCGCACAGCGCGGCTTCCGAACCCACAGGCGGGCGCTCGCACGGCCGGCGGCACGCCCTCGCGATCCCCTCGCGAGGTCCCTCCTCCTCGTGCACGACCTCCCCTGCCCGCGGGACCCACGGTCGAAGAGCGCCGCGAGCCCCGGCGCCATGCCGGCGGCACGCGCTGAACCGGCGCCGCAGGCAGCGCTGGCTGCTCGACCTCACCCGGAAGGTCCGATCGCACTCAACATTGCATGCTGGATTACTTTTTCTCGTGCTCCAGCAGGCAGATCTGTATGATTTTTCACTTCGTGATCGGCCCGCGCAGGCACATCTGCATGCTGCGCTACCTCCAGGTGCCTTCTTCCTGGGGCCTGCATGGCGCAGACGCGCCGTCCGGGCCTGTGTATCGTTTCTCCATGAGCAGCACCCTTAATTTTCGCAGGCTTTCCTTGCTCTTCGCCCTCCTCGCCACCGGCGTCGCCGTGAACTGTGGCGGCAAGAACGACGGCGACGGTTCGTCCCAGGGCTCCGGCGGCATCGGTGGCCATGGCGGCGGCGGCGCGGGCGGCGCCGACCCCGGCCCCGCTTCGAGCTCCGGCTCCGGAGAAGGCGGCTCCGGGCTCGACTTCGCCGGCTCGCACGGCTCGAGCGGCACGGGCGGCGGCGGCGGCGGCGCATGCCAGCAGCTCGACATCACGTTCGAGCCGCAGACGCCGACCGTGATGATCGTCGTCGATCGCTCGGGCAGCATGTACGGCAGCGGCTTCTGGGATCCGCTCAAGACCGCGGTGCTCAGCGTCGTCGACAGGCTGCAGGACAGGGTGCGGTTCGGCTTCCTGACGTTCACCGGGACCGCCAACCAGCAGTGCCCGCTGCTCGCGGGGGCCGACGGCATCGCCCTCAACCACCACGCCGCCATCGCGGCCGCCTACGAAGAGGCCTCCACCGTGCCGCCCGGCAAGCTCGAGACGCCCACCGCCATGACGTTCAACGAGACGGTCGTCCCGGAGCTCCTCGCGTTCCCGGAGCCCGGCCCCAAGTACATCCTGTTCGTCACCGACGGCGAGCCCGATCGCTGCGACGACGTGCGGGCCGAGTGCGCGCGCGACGACGTCGTCGGCGCGGTGCAGGACGCCTACGAGCAGGGCATCGGCACGTTCGTCTTCGGCCTCGGGTCGGGCGCGCTCGCGCAGCACCTGCAGGACGTGGCGAACGCCGGCGCGGGCCAGCCGGTCGAGCGGCCCGGGAGCGGCACGGACGCGGACTGCTTCGTCGGCGCAGGCACGTACGCCGACGCCGGCGGCACCGCCACGTACTACACGCCGGATCCCACCGACGCGTCCTCCCTGGAGGACGAGCTCGACGCGGCCATCGCCGGCGTCAAGAGCTGCACGTTCGACCTCCAGGGCTCGATCGAGGTCGACCTCCGCAACGCGTCGCTCGGCCAGGTGCTCCTCGACGGCACGCCCGTGCCCTACGACGCGCAGAACGGCTGGACGATGGAGAGCGCCACCCAGCTCACCCTCGTCGGCGACGCCTGCGAGCAGCTCAAGGACGCGCGGGAGATCTCGTTCGACTTCCCCTGCGAGATCCTCGTCCCCCAGTAAACCCGGCGAACGGCGCGCGGGCGCGCGCCGCCCCTTTTCCGCGCCGCAGGCCGGCGCTTTTGCTAAAGGCGAAGGCCGGCTCGACCCATGACCAGGATCAGCGCGCGAGAGCTCGCCGGCACGAGCGGCCCCTTCGGCCGCGGCACGCCGGTGGTGCGCCCCGCGGAGGTGCCGGAGGGGTCGGTCGTCACCGTGCTGCGCGTGCCGCCGGAATCGGCCGGCATGCGGCTCGACCGGTTCGTGCAGACCCAGCTCAAGCGGACGAGCCGCACGCGCGCCGCCGAGATCGTCTCCCGCGGCGCCTACTCGCCCGAGGCGCGGCGCCTGCGCGGCAGCGATCGCGTCCGGCCGGAGCAGTGCATCCTCCTCTGGCGCGAGCCGTGGGACGAGCAGGCGCCCGACACCCCGATCCCGGTCCTCCACGAGGACGACGCGCTGCTCGCCATCGACAAGCCGGCGGGCCTGCCGGTGCACCCCACGGCGCGGTACCACAAGAGCACCGTGATCAAGATGATGGAGGCCGCGCGCCCCGACGAGCGGCTGTTCCTGGCCCACCGGCTCGACCGGGAGACGAGCGGCGTGCTGCTGCTCTGCCGCACGCCCGAGGCCGACCGGACCGTGAAGGCGCAGTTCGAGGAGCGGACCGGCGTCGTCAAGCGCTACGCCGCGATCGCCTGGGGCTGGCCCGAGCGCGATACGTTCCGGGTCGAGCTGCCGCTCGAGCTCGACGACGCGAGCCGCTACAAGGTCAAGATGCGGGTCGCGCCGCCGGGCCGCGGCCTCGCGTCGGCCACCGCGTGCGAGGTGCTGGGCCGCCGCGCCGATCCCCTCACCGGCCGGCGCTACGCGCTCGTCCGCTGCACGCTCGAGACCGGCCGGCAGCACCAGATCCGCGTCCACCTCGCGGCGAGCGGCCTTCCGCTCGTCGGCGACAAGCTCTACGGCCCGGACGAGGGCATGTTCGCGCGCGGCGCCGACGGCGTGCTCACCGACGACGACCGCCGCGCGCTCGAGCTCGACCGTCACGCCCTCCACGCCGCGCTCCTGGAGCTCACGCACCCGATGACAGGCGAACGCGTGCGCATCGAGGCGCCGCTCTCGGACGATCTGCGCACCTTCTGGGACGCGATCGACGCGTGATCCACGCGGAATGCGGCGGATCCATCGCGGGCCACCCCTCCGCTCGTGTGTGTGGAGGGTGACGCTTGCGGGACGCGATGACACCGGTGGGCGAGGCGGCGCCTGCGGGCGCGCCATGGACGCGGCTGACCGGAGCCCCGCGCGAGCGCGCTCGAGCGCCTGCGGATCTTGTGCCGAAGTGCCGACTTACGTACGATGGCCGAGATGACGCGTGCGCGAGACGACCTCGAGGCGCTGCGGGATCCAGCGCGCCGGTCCACACCGCTCGAGGCCGAGAGCACCGCCCAGAGCACGACATCCGGGCCGGTGCCTGGTCCGGGAGAGACGAGGCGGGACGCGGCGGCGCCGTCTCCAGGAGAGCCGGCCGGCGCCGGAGCGCCGCGGCAGGCAGGCCCGGAGCGGGCCGCAGCGGCCTCGCCCGGCGGCGCGCCGCAGCAGGCCGACCCGCGGGCCCGGGGCGACGAGAGCCTGGATCGGGAGCGCTACGAGCGGTACGCGATGCCGGCGAGCGACCTGCCCGCGGCCAACGTGCAGGCCTTTCGCGGCGACGCGAGCGGGGTGCTCGCGATCGTCCGGCGCGCGGTGCAGTCCGTCACGCGCGATCCGGCGCGCCACCGGCGCCGGCTGCCGAAGTCCCGCTTCGACGCGATCCGCAGCTTGCCGGAGCTCGCGATGGCGCTCGACTACGCGGTGACGCGGATGCAGCCCGAGAGCGCGCCGCCGATCGAGGTCGTCGAGCAGCTCGATCTGCTCTACGGGGCGCTGCGCCCGACGCTCGCCACGGCCGAGGTGTACTTCCCGCGCAGCATCGTCCCGGAGACCTTCGGCATCGTCCGGCGCGCGCTCGTCGCCGGCGATCCCGCGAGCGCGACCGCCACCATCACCAACCTCATCCTGGACCGGTGGAGCCACGTGCAGAGCCGGATCCCGATCACCAGGGAGGAGCTGACCCAGCTGAACAGCACCGCGAAGTGGCTGCTCAGCAACACCCGCCCGCCGGAGCGGCTCGACTCGAGGGACATCCGCGATCGGCTGTGGTCGCTCCTGCGCGAGCGCTACGAGCAGCTGCGGGCGATCGCCCAGGAGGTCTCGGGCGACGACTCGCGGGAGTACGCGCCCGAGCGGCTCGCGGCCGATTGATCCGGCGCGCGGAGCCGCCCCGGCGCGGCGCGGAGGCCCGGCCAGGTCCGGACGGACATCCGGGGGGCGCGGCGGGTGTACCGCCCCGCAGGCCCGATCTACGCTGCCGCCATGCAGGAGCTCCGCAAGACGACCTGTAACCGCGACTGCCCCGACGCCTGCGGCATCGTGGCCACCGTGGAGGACGGCCGCGTCGTGCGCCTCGGCGGCGACCCGGACCACCCGATCACGCGGGGCTTCCTCTGCTACCGCACGTCGCGCTTCCTGGAGACCCAGTACTCGCCCGAGCGGCTGACGACGCCGCTGCTCCGCAAGGGCGGCGAGCTCACGCCCGTGTCGTGGGAGGAAGCGCTCGACACCGCGGCCGAGCAGCTCCTCACGATCCGGCGCGAGTCGGGCCCGGCCGCGATCTTCCATTACCGGAGCGGCGGCTCGCTCGGGATGCTCACGGGGATCGCCGACGCGTTCTTCGCGCGGTTCGGGCCGGTCACGGTCAAGCGCGGCGACATCTGCTCCGGCGCGGGCGACGCCGCGCAGCTCGCCGATTTCGGGGAGGAGGACAGCCATGACCTCGCCGATCTGCTCAATGCCCGGCACATCCTCCTCTGGGGCAAGAACGTCTTCACCTCGAGCCCTCACACGCTCCCGGTGCTGCGCGAGGCGAAGGCGCGCGGCGCGGAGCTCGTGCTCATCGATCCGGTGCACCACAGGACGGCGTCGCTCTGCGGGGCGTTCTACCAGCCGCGCCCCGGCGGCGACTTCGCGCTCGCGATGGCCGTCGCCCGCGTGCTCTTCGACGAGGGGTGGGCGGACCCGCGCGCCGCGGACTACTGCGATCACCTCGACGCCTTCCGCGCGCTCGCGCGCCGGAGCTCGGTCGCCGCGTGGTGCCGCGAGGCCGACGTGCCCGAGCGCGCGGCCCTGGACCTCGCGCGCCGCCTCGCCGAGAGGCCCACGGCGATCCTCGTGGGCTGGGGCATGGGCCGGCGCACCACGGGCGGCGCGATCGTGCGCGCCCTCGACGCGCTGGGGGCCGTGAGCGGGAACCTCGGCGTCCCGGGCGGCGGCGTCTCGTTCTATTTCAAGCGGCGCGGCGCGTTCGACCTCTCGCCCTTCGAGGGCGAGCGCCCGGCGCCCCGCACCGTCTGCGAGCCCCTGCTCGGGCGCGAGGTGCTCGGGATGAGCGACCCGCCGATCCGCGCCGTCTGGGTGACCGCGGGCAACCCGGTCGCCATGCTGCCCGAGTCCGACACCGTCGCGGAGGCGCTCCGGACGCGCGAGCTCGTCGTCGTGGTCGACTCCTTCCTCACGGACACGGCGCGGGTCGCCCACCTCGTGCTGCCCACGACGACGCTCCTCGAGGCGGACGACGTGGTCGGCGCCTACGGCCACCATTACCTCGGCGTCGCCACGCCCGTGGTCCCGCCCCCGGCCGGGGTGAAGGCCGATCTCGAGATCATGCAGGCGCTCGCGCAGCGCGTGGGCCTCGGCGGCGCGCTCGACGGCAGCGCCCGCGACTGGAAGCGGCGGGTCACCGAGCGCAGACTCGCGCCGCTCGGCGTCACGCTCGAGACGCTGGAGCGCGGGCCGGTGCGCAACCCGCTGGCGCCGAAGGTGCTGTTCGAGGACCGCAAGTTCCCGACCCCGAGCGGCCGGGTCAACCTCATCACCGAGGCGCCCGAGGAGCGCGTGGATCCCGGCGCGAGCGAATTCCCGCTGCTGCTCATGGCGCTCTCCACCGAGAAGTCCCAGTCGTCGCAGTGGGCGCGACCCCAGCCCGGTCCGGCCGTCGTCACGGTCCACCCGGACGCGGCCGGCGGCGTGCCCGACGGCGGCGCCTGCCGGATCACGTCGCGCGTCGGCGCCATGACGGCGCTGCTCCGCCACGATCCTGCCCAGCGCCGCGACGTCGCGCTCCTCCCGAAGGGAGGCCACCTCCGGGACGGCCGCTGCGCCAACGCGCTGATCACCGCGCGCACCACCGACATCGGCGAGGGCGGCGCGCTCTACGAGGAGCGGGTGCGCGTCGAGCCGATCGACCCGCCGGCGCCCCTGCCCTAGCCCGCGGCGCGCCGTCGCCCGCGCGGCGGACGGAGCTCACGGCGCGGGCGCGACGAGGCGCGGGCTCCGGTAGGGCCACGCCGTACCCGCGAGATCCGCTGGCCCGCTCGGCCGGCGGTC
This sequence comes from Sorangium sp. So ce281, assembly GCF_051527395.1. Classification (NCBI taxonomy): domain Bacteria; kingdom Pseudomonadati; phylum Myxococcota; order Polyangiales; family Polyangiaceae; genus Sorangium; species Sorangium sp. So ce281. The sequence goes on along the minus strand of NZ_CP150322.1, from coordinate 4,236,176 downwards.
TCTTACGCTCGCGCGATGGCGAGAGCGCTGCCTGCAAGGTTCGGGATCACACCGCACGCGGTGCGCCGCATGGCGAACCGGCAGATCGCGCTCGGCGGGGTGATGGCGGTGCTGGGCGCGGGCGTGAGCGCGACGGGGCTCGGCAGCGTCGCGGCCGGGCTGCCGTTCGGGATGGCCGGCGCGCTCATCATAGCGATCGGGCTCCGCACCCGCTCGATGAGCGTCGCCGTGCAGGTCGTCAACAAGGCGTACAACCTCGCGGCGTCCGGCCAGCGCGAGGACGCCGCCGAGCTGCTCGACTACGCGGAAGAGACGTGCCGCTCGCGCTACGTCCTGCGCGTCATCGACGTCCAGCGCGCGCTCGCCGCCATGCAGCGCGGCGATCTCGCGGGCGCGCTCGTCCGCGCCGACGCTGCGGTGACCCGCCGCACCGACCCGCTCGCCTTTCACCTGGAGCACGTGACGATCGCGGCGGCGCGCTCGCTGAGGGCCCTGCTCCGCGCCTCGACGGGCGATCGCGACGGCGCCGCGGCGGACATCGAGATCGTGCGCGCGAGCGCCCTCGCGTCACCCGAGGTGCTCGCCCGCGCGGAGCTCGCGGCCGCGGTGCTCCTGGAGCGCTCGGGCGACAGGGAGGCGCTGCGGGTGCACCTGCTCCGCGAACGCAGCCTCCTCGTCGAGCACACGCGCCCGCGCGAGCGCGCCCTCGTCCGCGCCTACCAGCGCATGCTGAAGGCGAAGGCGAGCTCGGTCTACCGCACCGGTGCGAAGCGGGAGCCGGAGGCCGGAGGCGAGCTCTCGCCGGCGGACTGGGCAGCGCGCATCTCGCCCGACGCGGCGCCGTTCATGCGCGCCCCCGCGCCGGCGGCGGGCGGGGTGGAGGAGCTGTCGCGCGCGGAGGTGGACCGCGCCGACGCCTCTGCGCGCGCCGCGGCGGAAGGGCGCGCCGGGAGCAACCGCCAGCCGGTGGCGAAGGCGGCACGCCGCATGTTGCTGCTGTGGTTGGCCCTGGTGATGGTGTTCCTGGGGGTGTGGCAGCTCTTGAACTCCGATCAGGCGCCGCGGGTGGCGCCCGGGGTCGAGCGTCTGCCAGCGGAGCCGATCTTCGGACCGCTCGCGATCGTCATGGCGTTTCCGATCCTCTTCATCGTGATGCTCGTCGGTGCGGTGCTGGTGAACGCGGTGCGCACGCGCAAGCTCTCGCAGCGCTTCGTGGCCGCCCAGGTCGCGATCGCGAAGGGCGAGGCGCAGCGCGGGAAGGCCGAGCTCGAGGCCCTCACGCGGACCAGGGTGCCCGCGGCCGCGGCGCAGGCGTACCTCGCGCTCGCCGAGCTGTCGGACCGGCAAGGCGAGCTGCTCGCGGCGCTCGCGGCGTGCGAGGCGGGGCTCGCGCGGCTGAACACCGAGGTGGCGCGCGCGATGGCGGCGGACATCCTGCTGCCTGCGCTCCTGGCCGAGCGCGCGTTCGTGTTCGCGGCAATGGGCCGGAGCGCCGACGCGCGCGCCGAGATGGCGCTGCTCGCGGAGCGGTACGCGTCGTACCCGTTCCTGGAGAGGGCCAGGCTGCGGGTGGCGCTGGCCCTGCGGGCGCGGGAGGGCGACATCGCCGGGGCGGCGCGCCTCACCGAGCGGGACGCGGACCTGCCGCTCAACGCGCGCGACGAGCTGCTCGCCGACGTGTGCCGCGCGGCGGCGAGCCCGGGCACCGCGGGCGCTGGCGAGGTGGAGCGGCTCCGCGAGGAGCTGCGGCTCGACGCCGCGAGCCGGCGCTGGCTCTCGGCGATCGCGCCGGCGGCGCTCGCGGCGTTCGAGCGCCTGAGGGAGCAAGGCGACGCGGACGTGCTCGCCGGGGCCGAGGCCCTCGCGGAGACGGAGGCGCTCGCGGAGATCGAGGCGCTCGCGGAGGCCGAGGCCCTCGCGGAGCGCGCCGGGGTGCGCCCGCGGGACGCCGGGGCGGCGTGAGCGCCGCGGCGCCGCGGCGCGGTAGCGGCCTCAGGCGCAGCTGCGGGCGCAGCTCCTCGCGCCGGGCGAGCGCGGCGCCCGCTCGATCATCCGCGGCGCGCGCGTCGCCGCTCATTCTTCTCGAGCGGGCGCCCGCATCGGCTCCCTCGGCCTGGTCCGCTCGGGGGGCGCGGCGGCCGAGCCCTCCACGGCGTCGCCTATCTCGCGCGCCACGTCCTCCACGGTGCGCAGGCTGATCCTCCCGGCGAGCACCAGGGTCGCGCCGATCTCGCTGCAGTCGATGGGATCCAGCCGCACCGGCGACGCGAACGCGTTGACGGCCGCCATCTGCCCGGCGGCGTAATCGAGGCGCGCGCCGAACACGAGGTCGCCGTACCGGGTATAGGAGACCAACCCGAGCGACGCGTGGGCGCCGCTCATCCGCTCGAAGAAGAGCTTCGACTCGGCGGACATGGGGCCTCGCAGGCTCGACAGCGCGTTGAAATCGGAGGCGACGCCGCCCACGAGGCTGAGGTCGCGCGTGAGGAACACCTCGGCGCCGAGCCCGACGTTGACGATGGGCGCCGCCGCCTCGACGATGTCGAGGCGGCCCCGCGCCCGGCTCGTCACCGCGCCCCCGGCGATCGCGATCTCCTCACGATCGGCGGAGATCCGCGCGAACTCGCGCTGGCCCATGTAGAAGAAGCCGTCGAGCTCCAGCCGCAGCCTGCTCCACTCCGCGCTCGCGCCGACCGCGACGCGGGCTGGAGAGGGGGCCACGAACTCCCCTTCACCGGCCCAGTAGCGCGCCGCCGCCGTCCCGTCGGCGCGCGTGTCGACGTAGCTCGCGTCCAGGGAGCCGACGGCGTGAACGCTGGGCGTCCGCAGGCTGATCCCGGCCGAGAACACCCGGTTCAGCCGGTACGTGATGCCGAGGTGCGCGAGCAGGTCCCATGAGTCGCCCGAGAGCGCGGCCTGGTAGGTCGCGCTGCTCGCCGAGCCTGCGCCGGTGTCCTCCACGAGGCTGGCGACGCCGAGCGAGCTCGTGTAGCGGGTGCGCACGAGCGAGAGCGAGGCGCCCACGGCGAGGCGCGAGGTGGCGCTGTAGCTCCACGAAGGACCGGCGCTGAAGCGACCCCACGCGTAGCGGAGCGTCTGCGCCTGGCTCACGCGCCGCGAGGCGGACTCCCCCGAGAATCGCAGCGCGTCGAACCCGAATTCGTTCTCCTCCGTCTTGCCGAGGCAGGCGGCGACGACCTGGCGGCCGACCGGCACCCGCGTCGAATCCGCGCCTCGTGCGCCGGGCTTCCAGTTGAAGAAGTAGCATGTCGCGTCAGGCAGGCTGTCCAGCCCATGATCGCTCACCGACGTGCGATCGAGCCGGAGATCGCCGTACAGGCCGGGGTCGACCGGCCCTGGCTGGTGCCACCGTTGCAGTGTGCGGTGGGCGTAGCGGAAGAACGCCGACGAGAACGCGATGTTCCGGTCCTCGATGCGGACGATCGTGGCCGGGTTCAGGAAGGGCGCGGCGCCGTCGACGCCCAGCACGACCCCCGTGCCCCCCAGGAGCGCCGATCGCCCGCCGAGGAGCGCGGATTCGTACCTTCCCTGCGCGCGCGCCGCGTCTCCGCCGAGCGTCCCGAGCAGCGCGCTGGCGAGGCCGAGCAGCGCTCGGCGCGCTCCGGAGCTGCGAACCAGGGCGCGCGGGCTCGGCATGGCAGGCGCCAGCATGGCTCACAGCCCCGTCGCCGCAATGGCGGCGGCGCCCGCCCGCCCACGGCCCCCTCCCGAGGCGACGTGCTCCTGCCCGATCCTCGCCCGCCGCGCCGCGTGTCCCTGCGACGCCGCCCCGCGGTCGCTCTTGAGTCGCCGCTGGAGGGGGCGAGAAGTAAACTGCAAGGGATGTCTCCCCCGCTTCGCAGAGATGGGTCCGCCGTGCCCGCGCCGCCCCTCGCCCCGCTCATGGCCGTTGATCTCGAGGACGAGCGCCTGAAACGCTTGAACGCGCTCGGGCACTTTCTGGACAACTCCATCCGTATCCCTGGAATCGATTATCGGGTCGGCTACGACGCCGTGATCGGGTTGATCCCGGGGGTCGGCGATCTCATCGGTTTCGCGCTCTCGATTTACATCGTGCTCGCGGCGACGCGTTACCGTCTCCCTGCCTCCGCGGTGCTGCGCATGGTGCTCAACGTGGGTCTCGAGACGCTGCTCGGCACGGTCCCTCTCGTCGGCGATCTCTTCGACGCGACCTACAAGGCGAACGCGCGCAACCTCGACCTGCTGCGCGCCCACCTCGCAGTGCGGACGCAGGGCGGCGCGCCGCCCTCCGATCTTCGTTTCTACGCCGGCCTGTTCCTGGCGCTGGCGGGCATCCTCGCCCTGACAGCTCTCATGCTCTTCTCGCTGACAAGAGCGCTACAATCTCTCTTCGGCTCCTGACGCCCCCCCAAGTCTTCCCCGCAACGGCGGCCCCCAAGTCTTCCCCGCAACGGCCGCCCCCCAAGTCTTCTCCGCAACGGCCGCCCCCCAAGTCTTCTCCGCAACGGCCGCCGCCCGAGCGGGGTGCACCCGCACAGGAGACGGGCCCAGATCGGCGTTTTCGGCGCACAGGCGTACTCTTGTCTCAGGATCCTACACATCTCGCTTGATGTGTACTGGGCGACGTGATCAAAGCTGCGGATGGGTTCACCTGCAGCAGAGCACGCAGCGGCACTCGCCGAGGAGATGAGCGACGCGCACTTCGGCGATGCGCGGCTTTCGAAGCGCCAGAGCAAGCTGGTGCAGAAGCTGGCGCAGGCGCCGGACAAGAGCTTCCCCTCGCTCTTGTCCGACAGCGAGCTGGAGGCGGCGTACCGTTTCTTCGGCAACGACGCCGTCACGCCCGCGGCGATTCTGGCTCCGCATGTGCGCGCCACCCTCGCGCGCATGGAGGCCGAGCCGGTCGTGCTCGCCATCCATGACACCACGACCCTCTCCTTCCGCTCCGACGGCCAGCGGCAGGGGCTCGGACGGCTGCGCTCCTCGGGGCAGACGTTCTTCGCCCACTTCACGCTGGCGGTCAGCGGCGATGGAACGCGCCGCCCGCTCGGCGTGCTCGATCTGAGCACGCACGTGCGCGACGACGGCACGACGGACAACGAGCACGACCGCTGGGGAGAGCAGGTGGAGCGAGTCGCGGCCCTGGGCGCTGCTCCGCACGATGTGGTGCACGTCATGGACCGCGAAGGAGACGACTACGGCCTGTTCGCGCAGCTGTTGAGCGCACGGCATCGGTTCGTGATTCGGCTCGCGCACAATCGCCTCGTCGAGGCTGACGCCCTCGGAGAGGAGGCCAAGCTCGAGCAGGCGCTCGCGCATGTTCAAGCGATGGCCGTACGCGAGGTAGAGCTTTCGCCGCGGCCGGCGGGCAATCGCAGCCCTCAACAGAAACGGCTGCATCCTCCGCGCGCAGGACGCTTGGCCAAGCTCGCTCTTGGAAGCACGCGCGTGACCCTGCGGCGACCGAGATCCCAGCCGCGCGAGCTGCCTGCGACGCTCTCGCTCCAGGTCGTACGCGTCTGGGAGATCGAGCCGCCGCCGGGCGAAGCGCCGGTCGAGTGGGTGCTGCTCACGAGCGAGCCGGTCGAGTCCGTCGAGCAGCTGACGCAGCTGGTCGACTGGTACCGGGCGCGCTGGATGGTGGAGGAGTTCTTCAAGGCCCTGAAGACCGGATGCGCCTACGAGAAGCGCCAAATCGAGGACCTGCACGGCTTGCGCAACGTGCTGGCGCTCTTCGCGCCCATCGCTTGGCAGCTATTGCTGCTGCGCAGCGAGGCTCGGCGCGCTCCGGAGCAGCCCGCAACCGCCGTGCTCACGCCCACCCAGCTCGAGGTACTGCGGGTCTTCGCGCGCAAGCCCCTGCCCGAGAACGCCACGGCCCGCGATGCCTTCCTGGCAATCGCCGGGCTCGGCGGACACCTGCGGCGAAACGGCGAGCCCGGCTGGCAGACCCTGGGCCGTGGTTACGAGCAGCTCCTCACCCTCGTCCAGGGCTGGAGCGCCGCGAGGGAGGTGGGGAAAATATGATCAATCCTGAGACTCTTGTACGCCGAGCACCGAAAACGCCGAGGTGGGCCCGTATCCGAAGCGGGTGCGCCCCGCTCAGTTGCGGGAGCTGATGAAGAGGCGGAGCACATGCCAGAACAGCAGGGCGACCGACGCGAAGAGCTCGAGCGCGGCGCCGACGTACCGATCCTCGGGGAAGTGGTGCAGGATGTTCGACGTGTCGTACAGGATGGCGGCCCCAGCGAACGCGACCATCGCGACGCTGAAGAAGGTGCCGAGCTGGAAGCCGAACAGCGCGCCTGCCGCGATGAGGACGAGCGCGCAGATGGCGCCCCAGCGCAGGAGAGCCCCAAGGAACGAGAAATCCTTGCGGGTCACGAACGCGATCGCGGTGAGCCCGGCGAAGCCGGCCATCGTGGCGAGCCCAGCGCTCTGGATCGCGCCAGGAGCGACCATGTCCGCGATGTAGAGCAGCGGCACGAAGACGATCGCCTGGGCGAGCACGAAGCCGCCGAGCGCGGCGTACTGCGCCGGCTTCGATACCGACGTGTGCGCCGCGCGGCTGGCCAGCCAGCTCACGAGCATGAACGCCCCGAGAACCAGCAGCCAGCTCGTGCCCATCATCGCCCTGGCGATGACCGAGGCGACGCCGGTCTTGAACAGCGCGACCTCGATCGCAGCGAAGAGGACGATCGCACCGAACAGGTGGTTGTACGTTCGAACGATGAAGCGCTCGCGCGACTCGGCACCGGCGCGGAGCACCGACGAGCGGCTCCCGTATCCTACGTAGTTCTGGTCCATGTTCCCTCTCTGGTAGGCCTCGACTCTAGCACGTGAAGCACGCCGCATGCCCGCGGCGAGGCGGCCGGGGGACGAGGCGCTGCGCCACGACGCCGTGAGCGCCGGCGCCTGTGCAGGGGCCCTCCCCCGATCGCCGGCTCCCGGGAAAGCCGGCCGGCCCGCAGGCCCCCCACGGCACCGCTCAGGGCCCCCCGGAGCCCGCGGCGCACGCCGCACGAGGATGGAAATGCGGACGTCGCGCGCTGCGTCCTGTCGAAGTCGCCCTGGAAGAAGGGATTAAATCCCCTTCGGGATCTTGTCGAGGTCCACCTGGGAGAGCGCATGCCGGATCAGCGCGCTCCTGTTGGCCTTGGTCATCCCGCGCGCCTTGAGCGAGCTGACCATCTCGTCCAGCCGCTCGAGATCCTCGGTGTACATCGAGATACAGATGACCTTGTAGTGCTGCGGTCTGTCGGGCGCCGGCGCAGCACCCGGCTCGGATGCGGCGCCGCTCGTCCGGGGCTTCCCGCGCACGCGAGGCGCTTCCGCGGACGTATAGAACGCCCCGGACAAAACACCTTCCACTTCGTCGCGATTGAGCAGCGCCCGCGCGGCGCCCCCGAGATCGCCTTCGCTTTTCATTGCTTCCTCCAGCTCCCCTGCCCGGTCGAGGCTCCGCGACTGCGGGCCCATCATTCAGCGAAACCCCGCGTCCGCGGGTGCCTTCGTCCAGCGGGACGCCGCGTCCGCGGGTCCCTTCATCCAGCGGGACGCCGCGTCCGCGGGTCCCTTCGTCCAGCGGGACTCCGCGTCCGCGGGTCCCTTCACGCCCCCGCCGCCGCAGCGCCCGGCCGCTCGGTGGCCGCGTCCCCCCGGTCGACGCTCCGCGCTGTCCCGTCGCGCGCTGCCCCTGCCTCGGAGCCCACCGCGCTGCGCGCGCGGCTCTCGATGATGCGGTCGACCACCGCGAGGTAGTCGTCCGCGGCAGGGGTTCCCGACGCGTACTCGAAGATCGTCTGCCCTTGCGCGGGCGCCTCCTTGACCTTGATCGCCTGCCGGATCGGCGCGAGGCAGCGCTCCCCGAAGTGCTGCTTCATCGTGCTCACCGCCTCGCGCGCGATCTTCGCGCGGCCGTCGTAGAAGGTCGGCAGCACGCCCCAGATCTGCACCGGGTGATGCAGCAGCGCGTTCACGTTCTTCACCGTCTTGATCACCTGCCGGACGCCGACGAGCGACAGGTAGTCGCACGCGACCGGGACGAGCACGCTGTCGGCGAACACCAGCGCGTTCTGGTTCATCAACGACAGGCTCGGCGAGCAATCGAGCACCACGTAATCGTACTCGGCCGCCGCTGCGGAGAGGCGATCCGAGAGCACGCGGTCGCGGTTCTGGCGCCCTGCCAGGTAGAGCTCTGCCGCGGCGAGCGTCTCGTTGGACGGCAAGAGATCCAGGTTCGGACGCACCGTCTTGGTCGCGTCCGCGACCCGGAGCCCCATCACGAGCACGTGATAGAGCGACCGCTCCGCGCCCGCGCCGAGCGAGACAGAGACGTTCCCCTGCGCGTCGGTGTCGACGAGGAGCACCCGCTTGTCGCACGCCGCGAGCCCGGCCGCCACGCTCACGGCCGTCGTCGTCTTGCCCGTACCGCCCTTGTGGTTGAACACGGCCAGGCAGCGGGGCACCCCGGCCGGGCGCTGCGGCGGCTGCGCCGGCCGCTTCGCGCCCCCCGCCGGCGACAGGGGCACCGCGACCGCGCCCTGCGCTCTGGGCTCCGCCGGGCGAGCGGCAGACGCGACCGGCGCAACGGCCGGCGCGGCCCGCCCCGCCGCCTCGCCCTGGGCGCTCGCCCGAGCCGCCGGCGGCGCCGGCTCGCCTGCCGCCACGGCGGAGCGCGACCCGCCTCCTGCCAGCGGCGCCTCGTCACCGGTCGGCGTTGCTCCCTCGGCCGGCGCCGCGGCCGCCGCCGCGATCTCGCCGAGCCGCACCCCCTTCGCCTCACGGACCAGCTGCGTCCGGCACCCCAGCGAGCACGCGTAGTGCCGGCGCCCGGCGACGTAGAGCACCTGGGACACGAGATCCGGCGGAAACCGCTTCGCGCACGCGTCGCACGTGGCGAGCGCGGCGCCGTCCTGCCCGCCGACTTGGCTCTTTTCCAGGCATTTCTGCGAGCAGAAGAAGGAGAAGCCGCCGTCCTTCTCCTCCATCTGGTACCGGAACTGGACCTCGAATCCGGTCCCGCACACGCTGCACGTCTCGCTGATTCCGCCCACAGCTCGCTCCTTCGCGCCGCGCACAGCGCACAGCGCTTTGCCCAGGCGCAGCGCTGACCATCATCACAGTCAAGGCGCAAAGGTCAACTTTTCTGCGAGCGTGACGCCCCCTTCCGGCGCGAGGGAGTTGGAGCGCGCGCGCCCCGGGAGGGAGGCGCGAGGCCGGTTCAGCGACGGGACCCCGGCGCCAGGCCAGCTCAGTGACGGAAGTGCCGGGCCCCGGTGAACACCATCGCGATCCCCGCCGCGTCCGCCGCGGCGATGACCTCCGCGTCCTTCACGCTGCCGCCTGGCTGCGCGACCGCCGTGATCCCGTGCTCCGCGGCGAGCACCACGTTGTCCGGGAACGGGAAGAACGCGTCCGACGCGAGGACGCTCCCGCGAGCCCGCTCGCCCGCCTTGCTGCAGGCGATGCGCACGCTCTCGACCCGCGACATCTGTCCGGCGCCGATCCCGACCGTCCTCCCCGGGATCGCGAGCACAATCGCGTTGGATTTCACGTGCTTGCAGACGCGCCAGCCGAGATCGAGCGCGTCGAGCTCCTTCTCCGTCGGCGCACGCTTCGTCACGACCCGACCGCCGCGCACCTCGCCGGCCGCCGAGGCATCTCGCTCCTGGACCACCAGGCCCCCGCCGACGCGCTTGAACGTCAGCTCCCGGTGTTCCGCGGCCAGGAGCGCGCCGGTCGCGAGCAGCCGGAGGTTCTTCTTGGTCCGGAGCACCTCCAGCGCCTCTGGCGTGTAGGCGGGGGCGACCACGCACTCCAGGAACGTCTCGACGAGCACCTCGGCGGCGGCGCGGTCGACCTCGCGGTTCAGGGCCACGATCCCACCGAAGGCGCTCACGGCGTCCGCGTCGCGCGCCGTCCGGTACGCGGCCGCGAGGCTGTCGCCGGTCGCGACGCCGCACGGGTTCGTGTGCTTCACGACGACCGCGGCGGGCTGCGCGAGCTCGCGCACCGCCTCGAACGCGGCGTCCACGTCGACGAGGTTGTTGAACGAGAGCTCCTTGCCGCCCGCGCCCAGCGACTCCGCCAGCGCGAGCGACCCCGCGGCCGCGCCCCGCTCGCGATAGAACGCGCCGGACTGGTGCGGGTTCTCGCCGTACCGGAGCGGATAGGCCCGCTCGAGGGCGAGCGTGAGGAAGCGCGGATAAGCCTCGCGCTCCGCGGCGTTCGGCTCGCCCTCCTCGGGGAGCGAAGAGAGGTAACCGGACACCATCCCGTCGTAGGCCGCCGTGTGCGCAAACGCCTTGGTGGCGAGGCGGCGGCGGGTGGCGCTCGACACCTCACCTTGACTGTCGATCTCGGCGAGCACAGCATCGTAGTCGGCCGGATCGACCACCACCGCGACGCGCGCGTGGTTCTTGGCCGCGCTCCGCACCATCGACGGCCCGCCGATATCGATGTTCTCGATGATCTCGGGGTGCGTGACCCCCGGCTTCCGGACGGTCGCCTCGAAGGGATAGAGATTGCACACGACGAGATCGATCGGCGCCCCGCCGAGCCGCGCGAGGTCCTCGTCGTCGATCGCGCCGCGCATCAGGATGCCGCCGTGCACCCGCGGATGGAGCGTCTTCACCCGGCCATCCATGACCTCGGGAGAGCCGGTATAGGCCTCCACCCCGATGACCGGCACGCCGGCGTCCGCGAGCGCCCGCTGCGTCCCCCCGGTCGAGAGGATCTCCACGCCCTTCTCCGCGAGCCGCCTGGCCAGCGGGAGCAATCCCGTCTTGTCGGATACCGAAATCAGTGCGCGTCGAATCATTGCGACGCACAGCTAGTGCGTCTCTGCGGCGACCGCCACCCTATCCGACGGCGCCGCGCTCACGCGCCGGGCGGCGCGGCCGGCGTCGGCTCGCCCGCCGCGGCCGGCGGCGCCTTGACCGGCGCCGCCTCGGTGACGAGCTCGCCGTCCCGGTACTCCAGGACGCCCTTCGGCGGCCCGAAGATCGCATAGGCGTCCGGCAGGATGAGCGCCTCACGGAGCACGTCGTCGACGTGCTCGACGAGCACGAGCCGCAGCGCCTTCAGCACGCGCCGCGGCACGTCCCGGAGATCCTTCCGGTTCTCCTTCGGCAGGATGACGGTCGCGATGCCGCCGCGATGGGCCGCGAGCAGCTTCTCCTTGAGCCCGCCGATCGGCATCACGCGGCCGCGCAGGGTGATCTCGCCCGTCATCGCGAGATCCCTCCGGACAGGTACCCTCATGAGCGCGCTGACGAGCGCGGTCACCATCGTGACGCCGGCGCTGGGGCCGTCCTTGCGGACGAAATCGGGGAAGTGAATGTGGACGTCGACCTTCTGATAGACGTCCGGCTCGAGCCCGAGGCGATCGAGGCGCGAGCGGACATAGCTCATCGCCGCGTGCCCGCTCTCCTCCATCCCCTTCTCGAGCAGCCCGGTGATCACGAGCTTGCCCTTGCCCGGCACCACCGTCGCCTCGGCCGGGAGCAGATCGCCCCCGACGTTCGTCACGGCGAGGCCGTTCACGAGGCCCACCTCATCGCGCTCCTCGCGCCGGCCGAGCCGGTACTTGGGGACGCCGAGGTACTTCGGGATGCTCTTCGCGACGACCTCGATCGGCTTCTCCTTGCCGTCGGACACCACCCGCCTGGCCACCTTGCGGCAGACGCTCGCGATCTCGCGCTCCAGCGAGCGCACGCCGCTCTCCTTCGTGTAGTGGTGGATGATCGTCCGGAGCGCGCCCTCCGTGAAGTCGAGCGACACGTCCTCGAGGCCGCACTCCTTCCGCTGCCGGGGCACGAGGTACTTCACGGCGATGTTCAGCTTCTCGAACTCCGTGTAGCCCGAGAGCTGGATGACCTCCATGCGGTCCTGGAGCGGCACCGGGATGCCAGAGAGCGTGTTCGCCGTCGTGATGAACATCACGTCGGAGAGGTCGTAATCGAGATCCAGGTAATGGTCGTTGAACGTGTGGTTCTGCTCCGGATCGAGCACCTCGAGCAGCGCAGCCGCCGGATCCCCGCGGAAGTCGGTCGACATCTTGTCGACCTCGTCGAGCAGGAACACGGGGTTGTTCGTCCCGACCTTCTTGAGCGACTGGATCAGCTTGCCGGGCAGCGCGCCGATGTACGTCCGCCGGTGGCCGCGGATCTCCGCCTCGTCGCGCACGCCGCCGAGCGACAGCCTCACGAACTTGCGCCCCGTCGCGCGCGCGATCGACTTCGCCAGGCTCGTCTTGCCGACGCCGGGCGGCCCAACGAAGCAGAGCACCGGCCCCTTGAGCTTCTTCGTGAGCGCCTGGACCGCCAGGTACTCGAGGATCCGCTCCTTGATCTTCTTGAGGCCGTAGTGGTCCTCATCGAGGATCCGCTCGGCCTCGACGAGGTCATAACGCTCCTCGCTCTTGTCGTACCAGGGGAGCTCCAGGATCCAATCGATGTAGTTGCGCACCACGGTCGCCTCGGCGCTCGTGGGGTGCATCATCTTCAGCTTCTTGAGCTCCTTCTTGACCTTCGCGGCGGCCTCCTTGCTCATCCGCTTGGTCTTGAGGGCCTCTTCGATCTCCTGGATCTCGTTCTTGAACTCGTCGCGCTCGCCGCCGCCCAGCTCCTTCTGGATGGCCTGCATCTGCTCGTTGAGGTAGTACTCCTTCTGCGTCTTCTCCATCTGCTTCTTGACGCGACTCCGGATCTTCTTCTCCACCTGGAGAATCTCGATCTCGGCCTGCATCAACTCGATGAGACGCTCGAGCCGCTTCTGCGGCTCCTCCATCTCGAGCAGCGCCTGCCGGTCGGTCAGCTTGATGGTCGGCAGGTTGGCGATGATGGTGTCGGCCAGCCGCGAGGCCTCGTCGATGGCCTGCACCGCCATCAGGACCTCGGGCTGGATCTTCTTGTTGAGCTTGACGTACATCTCGAACGTCGACTGGACCGAGCGCATCAGCGCCTCGATCTCGACGCTCGCGACCGAGCTCTCGACGATCTCGTCGTATTCGATCAGGAAGTACGCATCGCTCTGGACGTAGCGGCGGATGCGCGCCCGGCGCTTGCCCTCGATGAGGACCTTGACGGTGCCGTCCGGGAGGCGGAGCAGCTGCATGATGGCGCCGACCGAGCCGACGCCGAAGATGTCGTCCGGCGTCGGATCGTTCGTCTTCGCGTTGCGCTGCGCGGCGAGGAAGATCTCCTTGCCGCGGTTCATCGCCTCGTCGAGGGCGGCGATGCTGCGCTCGCGCCCGACGAACAGCTGCGAGACCATGTGTGGAAAGACGATGATGTCGCGAAGCGGGAGCAACGGGACGATCCCGCGCTCGGGTGCGTTCTTGCCGCGATCACTGTCGTTCTTGAAGAACATCCGCCGTCTTTCCGGGAGTCTCGGGAGGTCGGGGCACCCCCACCTCGGTTGTCAAAAATACCTTGATCTGATGCTGAACTTCCGCCGGCTCGCCCCGCTGCCCGCCAGGGACACGCGGCGCCGGCACGCCCGGGGGGGAGCCTGCGGGGGCGAGGGCGCAGCTCGGGCCGCGCCTTGCGCCCCGGCCCGATGCCCCCCGGGAGGCGAGCGCTACGCGAGCTCCGCCTCCTTCGTGTACACGATGAGCGGAGGCTCGTGCTTCACGATCACGTCCTCGCTGACGACGACCTCCTTGATCCCCGTGCGGGACGGGACGTCGTACATGATGTCGAGCATCGCCGACTCGAGGATGGCGCGAAGACCGCGGGCGCCGCTGTTCCTCTCGAGGGCCTGGCGAGCCACCGCCACGAGCGCGCCGCGGGTGAACTTCACCTTCACCCCGTCCATCTCGAAGAGCTTCTGGTACTGCTTGACCAGGCTGTTCTTCGGCTTCGTGAGGATGTCGATGAGCGCCTCCTCGTTCAGCTCGTGGAGCGTCGCCACGACCGGCAAGCGCCCGATGAACTCCGGGATGAGCCCGAACTTGAGGAGGTCCTCCGGCTGGACGACGCTGAGCAGGTCGCCCAGCTTGAAGTCCTTCTTCGCCTTGATGTCCGCGCCGAAGCCGAGGGTGTTCTGGCCGATGCGCCGCTGGATGATCTGATCGAGCCCGACGAACGCGCCGCCGCAGATGAACAGGATGTTCGTCGTGTCGACCTGCAGGAAATCCTGCTGCGGGTGCTTGCGCCCGCCCTTCGGGGGGACATTGGCGATCGTCCCCTCGATGATCTTGAGCAGCGCCTGCTGCACGCCCTCTCCGGAGACGTCGCGGGTGATGCTCGGGTTGTCGCTCTTCCGGCTGATCTTGTCGATCTCGTCGATGTAGACGATGCCGCGCTGCGCGCGCTCGACGTCGTGATCCGCGTTCTGCAGGAGCTGGACGATGATGTTCTCGACGTCCTCGCCGACGTACCCGGCCTCGGTCAGCGTCGTCGCGTCCGCGATGGCGAAGGGGACGTTGATGATCTTGGCGAGCGTCTGCGCGAGGAGGGTCTTGCCGGACCCCGTCGGCCCCAGCAGGAGGATGTTCGACTTGGACAGCTCCACGTCGTCCGAGGAGACCCGGCTGTCGATGCGCTTGTAGTGGTTGTGCACCGCCACAGCGAGGATCTTCTTGGCGCGGTTCTGGCCGACGACGTACTCGTCCAAGGTCGCTTTGATGTCGGCGGGCTTGGGCACCGGGGTCGACCCCGCGTACGGCTCGTCCTTCTCGACCTCCTCCGCGATGATGTCATTGCACAGCCCGATGCACTCATCGCAGATGTACACCGTGGGGCCCGCGATGAGCTTCTTCACCTCTTTCTGCGACTTGCCGCAGAAAGAGCAGCTTAAATTGCCATTCGAGTGATCGTCCCGCCTTCGCTCCACTTCGACCCTCAGTGCGGTCTGCCGACGCTACCGCTTCAATGAGAGGTGGGGTCCCGCCGCGGCGGCGGCCCCTCCAACTTGCCGCGGGAACGGCTTCCACCGTCCCCTGGATTTTCAGCGATGCGCAGCCAAACGCCGCGCTCGGATTCTAGTGCGGTGCCCGTACCGTCGCAAGCTAACGGGGGTGGTCTCCAGCCTGTGGCCGAAGTCAGGGAATCACCCGATGGCGCCCCGCGGCCGGCCGCCGACACCCCCGCGCATCGCGCGAAAAGCGCGAAATGCAGCGGATCGAGCGAGCGCAGCGCGGCGCATGAGGCGCCGGGCCCGCGTGCTCCGCTGCTGCGCGCCCGCGCGCAATGCCCCGCCCGCCAGGGCGGCCGGGCGCGGCGGGGCGTCGCGACGCCGCGCCGCGGCGCGGCCCGGGGCGACGCCGCGCCGGCCATCCTCCCGAGCACGCCCGCCGGACGCGGCGGCGCGGCCACCTACTTGTTCCGCTTCGGGAAGACCTCGTCGATCAGGCCGTACTCCTTGGCCTGCGTCGCGCTCAGGTAGAAGTCGCGCTCGATGTCCTTCGCCAGCTCGTCCCGGTTCTTGCCGGTCGCGTCGACGAGGATGTCGATCAGCGTCTCCTTGATCTTCTTGATCTCGCGCGCCTGGATCTCGATGTCCGTCGCCTGGCCGCGCGCGCCGCCGAGCGGCTGGTGGATCATCATCCGCGCGTGCGGCAGCGCGAAGCGCCGACCCTTGCGACCGGCGCCGAGCAGGACGGCGCCCATCGACGCGGCCTGGCCGATGCACATCGTCGACACCGGGCAACGCACGTACTGCATCGTGTCGTACATCGCGAGCCCCGACGTCACCACGCCGCCCGGGCTGTTGATGTAGACCTGGATCTCCTTCTCGGGATCCTCGCTCTCCAGGAAGAGGAACTGCGCGATCACGGCGTTCGCGACGAAGTCGTCGATCTCCGTGCCGATGAAGACGATGCGATCCTTGAGGAGACGGCTGAAGATGTTCCACTCCCGCTCGCCGCGGTGGGTCACCTCGGTGACCGTCGGGAGGATGTAGGCCTTCTCGCGTTCGAGAAACTCGATGGCTTGGGTGCGGGTTTCGACTCGTCGGGTCATCCGGTGCTCCGGGGGGTTCGCTGCCGCGCGGCAGGGGCTCTACTCCTGGGCCAGACTGCGTCCGATCGCAAGACCGAACGCGCCCGAGGTTACCGGAAATATCGGCCGCTCGCCGCGCGGCGCACGGAACACGCGGCGCGCCGCGGCCCGCTCGATCCAGCCGCGCGCGCGCCCGACGTCCATCGAGAGCGCGAGAGGCGCGACCTGGACAAACGGCGCACGCCGGCGCAGCAGAGCCGAGGCGCCGGCGTGCGGTGCAGAAGTCTGGCCATTCCGCGCCGGACTGCCGCTGGGCGAAGCTAGCTCGCGTCGGCGACCTTCGCCGCAGCCTCGATGATGTCGAGGATCTTGTCCTCGAGGATCATCCCGGCGAAGAGCTCGCGCTTCTGGGGCTCGCGGTACTCCGCCTTGATCTTCGCCACGTTCTTGCCGGTCTGCTCGGCGAGCTCCTCGTAGCCCTTCTCGAGGTCGGCCTCGGTGATCCTGACCGCCTTCGCCTTCGCGATCTCGGCCATGACCAGGCCCGCGCGCACCTTCATCTCGGCGTCGAGCCGCACGCGGGCGCGGAACTCCGGCGTCGGATCGACGCGCTGCCCCTGCCTCCGCGCCGTCGCGAGCAGCTCGCGCTCGGCGAGCTGCGCCTGCTGATCGACGAGCGACGGCGGGACCGGGATCGGGTTCGCCTTGCAGAGCTCCACCACGAGCTGCTCGGCGACGGCGTCGCTCGCCCGCTGCGTCAGCTCCTTCTCGATCTTCTTGCGGAGCGACTCGCGGAGCGCGGACAGGCTCTCGTCGCCGCAGTCCTTCGCGAACTCATCGTCCACCTCCGGGAAGATGCGCTCCCGCAGATCCTTCAGCGTGATGTGGAAGGTCGCCTGCTTGCCCCGCAGATCCGCGTTGGAGTGCTGCTCGGAGAACGTGACCGGCACGTCCTTCGACTGGCCGGGCGTCATCCCGGCGAGGGCGTCCTCGATCTCCTTGAAGACCTGGCCGCTGCCGAGCTCGGTCTCGATCTCCTGCTCCTTCGTGTCGCGCAGCGCGCCGCCGACCTCGAGGGTGAACGCGATCGTCGCGACATCCCCCTTCCCCGCGGGGCGCTCCGGCTCGGGCGCCTGCAGCGTCGAGTGCTCGCGCCGGAGGGCGGTGATCTCGGCGTCGATCATCTCGTCCGTCGGCGTGGTCGAGGGGCGCTTCACCTCGAAGCCCTCCCACGTCACCTCGGCGATGTCGGGGCGGACCTCGAAGCGGGCCTTGTAGGAGAACGCGTCGTCAGGGCGGAGCTCGGTGGGCGCGATCGCCGGCTGGGACAGGGGCTGCACCTGCTTGTCGGCGAGCGCCTGGTTCAGCGTGGCGTCGACGAGCCGCTGGGCGACATCGGCGTGGATGCGGCCGCCGTAGAGGTGCGCGAGCACCTGGCGCGGCGCCTTGCCAGGCCGGTAGCCCCGGACCCGGGCCGTCCGCTGGAGCGCCGTATAGGCCTTGTCGACCTCGCTCCGGACCCGGTCCGCGGGGACCTCCACCTGAAACTCCATCAGCACGGGAGAAAGCTTTTCGACGTTGACTTGCATGGCGTTTTTTTCGAAGGGCGGCACTCGTGCCACGCGTCGCTGGGGGGGTCAAGACGAGCGACAGGACGCTGCTTTAAAAAAAGGAGCCCCGGCGGAGAGGCGGCCGCCGGGGCTCGGATCCCGGGAGGGATCGTGCAAGCTGATGTGCCGCGCCGCGCGGCGCCGGCGCTGGCGACGCGACGGAGCAGCAGCGCCGAGCGCGACCGCGAGGACGTGCGAGGACGTTGAAGCCATCCCGCGCGCCGCGCCGCCGCGCCGCCGCGCTCAGTCGTCGTCCGAGACGTCGAAGGGGTCCTTGTCGAAGTCGAGCTCGGCGTCGAAGGATCCCTCCTCCTCGACGATGTCCTCGAGCGAGAAGCCCACACGGCTCGGGCGGAGAATCTCCCGCTCGAACTCTGAAAAGCTCTGATACGACCTGGGAAGCGGCATCTGTCCTCCTCACATGTGCCGAGGCGACGTCGGTGCGTCGGTCTGCTCGGCGAAGCTGGGCACCACGTCCGTGATCAAAGGGCGGTCGACGTCGGCCCGCGACTCGAGGTCGAGGGCGGACGACGGCGCGAGCCGATCGCCGACCTGCGTTGAAGCGAAGGCGAAAGCACGAGGACCTGCGCAGGAGCGAGCGGCGCAGGGCCGCGCCCATCGCCCCAGAAGGCGCGAGCAAGGACCCGATCGACGGGCCCCGGGTCGCAGCAGGCGAGCAGCGCCCCGCCGAGGCCGAAGCAGCGGCCGCGCCCCGAGGCTCGACCGCGTGCCCATGCCTTCGCCGTTCGGCCACCTTTGCCTACATCAAGCGACATGTGGGCACTGTAGATTCCCCTGCCGTTCAGGCCAACAATCTGGCGAGCGAACGGTGGGATGGCGGCGAGCGGGTCACGCCGCCCCGCGCGGGTCACGCCGCCGGGGGTGCCGCAGCCCGGCGTCCGGGGCGCGTGTCCTGGGCGCCGCGGCCCAGCGGGCGCAGCGGGCGGGCGTCCCGGGACGCCCGCGGCGGCAGCGCGCTGGGCCGGCCGCAGGACGGAACCGCACGCTCGGTCGAACGTTTGTGTCGAGGCGCCCGCTTCTCTCGACGTGCCGATGGGGGTCGTGTAAGCAGCCTGGTCGGACGCGACACAGCACGATGCCATCGCCCAACGAGGGGGGCGCGCCCGGCAAGCCCGGCTCCGCCCCCAAGCCTTCGCCTGTCATCTTCGCCGTCGCCAACCAGAAGGGGGGCGTCGGCAAGACCACGACCTCGGTCAACCTGGCCGCGAGCTTCGCCGCGGCAGAGTGCCGTACGCTGCTCGTCGACTGCGATCCGCAGGGGAACGCGTCGAGCGGCGTCGGCGTGCGGCGCGGGAGCTTCGAGCTGTCGCTCTACGACGTCCTGATCGGGCGGGCGGCGCTGAAGGACGCGATCGTCCCGACCGAGGTGCCGCTCCTCGGCGTGGTGCCCGCGACCCAGGACCTCGTCGCGGCGGAGCTCGAGCTGGTCGACGCGGACGACCGCGCGGTGCGGCTGCGCAACGCCCTGCGCCCGCAGCTCGCGGGCTACGACTACGTCGTGCTCGATTGCCCGCCGTCGCTCGGGCTCCTCACGCTGAACGCGCTCACCGCGGCGCACCGGGTGCTCGTGCCGCTCCAGTGCGAGTACTACGCGCTCGAGGGGCTGACGCACCTGATGGCGACCATCGACCGGGTGCGGAGCGCCTTCAACCCGGAGCTCGCGGTCGAGGGCGTCGTCCTCACGATGTACGACGGGCGCAACTCGCTCACCCACCAGGTGGCCGACGAGGTGAGGGCGCACTTCCGCGTCTTCGACGCGATCATCCCGCGCAACGTGAAGCTCAGCGAGGCGCCGTCGCACGGCAAGCCGGCGCTGCTCTATGACGCGCAGTCGAAGGGGGCGCAGGGCTACCTGAGCCTCGCGCGCGAGATCCTGGACGGCCCGCCCGCCGCGGCAGACACGAAGCAGCGGCCGCGCGGGGGCGCCGCCGAGGCGGAGCCGCCGGCCGAGCCTTCGCCCCCGCAGAACCCCGGAGAGCGCGCGAGGGACGCACGACCCAGATCATGAATGCCGATCAGAAAGGGGCGCGGCGCGCGCTCGGACGGGGGCTCGACGCCCTGCTCCCGGCGGCGCCGCCGGCGACAGCGACTGCGGCCGAGGGGCGCAGCGTGTTCGTGTGTGCGATCGAGAAGATCGTCCCGCAGAAGGGGCAGCCGCGGCAGCACTTCGACGAGACCGAGCTGGAGGAGCTCACCGGCAGCATCCGCGAGCACGGGCTCATCGAGCCGCTCATCGTGCGCAGGACGCAGGCGGGGAACGACGCCTTCGAGCTCATCGCGGGCGAGCGGCGGTGGCGCGCCGCGCAGCGCGCGGGGCTCAGGGAGGTGCTCGTCGTCGTCAAGGACGTCTCCCCCAAGGAGGCGTTCGAGCTCGCGCTCGTCGAGAACGTGCAGCGAGCCGACCTCAACCCGATCGAGATCGCCGAGGCGTTCGATCGGCTGCTGCGCGAGCACAGCTACACGCACCAGACCCTCGCCGAGCGCGTCGGCAAGGACCGCACGACGATCGTCAACTCGCTCCGGCTGCTCCGGCTGCCGCCGCGGATCCGCACCATGGTCATCTCGCGCGAGCTCAGCGAGGGCCACGCGCGCGCGCTGCTCGGCGCGCCCAGCGACAAGGTGATGGCCGACGTCGCGGAGCGGACCGTCCACGGCAAGCTCCCCGTCCGCAAGGTCGAGGCGCTGATCAAGGCGGCGAAGGAGAGGGAGCTCCGGGCCGCCGAGGGCGAGGAGCCGGGCGAGAAGAAGCGCGGCGGGAAGTCGCCCGCGATCAAGGACCTGGAGGCGCGGCTCGCGCGGCGGCTCGGGACCCGCGTCGAGGTGCGCGACGCGGGCGGCCACGGCGAGCTCGGCATCACCTACGGCTCGCTCGACGAGCTCGACAGGATCATCGCGCTGCTCGGCGCGTGAGCCTGCGCGGCGCGCCTCACTTCACCCTGGCGCTGAGCTCCTTGACCTTGGCGCGGGCGCGCTTGCCGATCTCGGTGTCGCCGCCGTGCTTCCCGGCCTCGGTGAGCGCGGCGATCGCGCTCTGCGGCTTGCGCTCGGCCAGGAACGACAGGCCGAGGTAGTAGTGCGCGGCCGCGAACCGCGGGTCCACCTTGATCGCCGCCTGGTAGTCGGCGCGCGCCCCCGGCTCGTCGCCGAGCTCGTGGCGGCACGTCCCGCGGCGCACGTGGAACTCGGCCTCCGGCTTCAGCTGGATGGCGCGGTCGAACGCCGCCACGCAGTCGGCGTAGGCCTTCGCCGGCCCGAGCATCCGCCCGATCGTCGCGATCGTCGCCACGTCGTCGCCGGTCGCCGCGAGCGCCTTCTTGAGCTCGGCCGCGGCCCGGTCGAGCGCCTTCGCCTCGAACAGCATCGCGCCGTAGGCGAAGCGCGTGGCGGCCGTGTCCTCCGCCTTGAGCGCCGCCTCGTAGTGCTTGCTCGCGCTCCCGACGTCGCCCTTCAGCCCGTACGCGTAGCCCAGGTTCTGGTGGAGCGCGGCCCGGCCCGGCGCCTGCTCGATCGCCTTCGAGAGGACCGCGATCGCCTCGTCCGGCCGCGGCGGCTCGTCCAGGTAGAGCGCGGCCAGGTTCAGCGCGGCGGCCTCGAGCTTGGGATCGCTCGCGAGCGCCTTCTTGTACGACGCCTCGGCGCCGGCGCGATCGTCCGTCTTCTCGCTCGCGAGGCCGAGGTAGTAGTGCGCCTCGGCGCTGCCCGGCTCGTGCTCGATCGCCTGGAGGAGGTGCTGCTTCGCCTCCTCGTACTTCTCGTTCTTGATGTACGCGATGCCCCGGTCCAGCGCCGTCGACGACGCGCCCTTCGAGGCCGCCGCGCCGCTGCCCTCGGGCGGATCGGCCAGGAGCGGGTCGCGCTGGGGCTCCTGCGCTCCACCACACGAAAGGGCGCACGCCGCGACGCACGCGGCGAGCGCCATAGCCGAAAGGACCCGCTGCGCGGCGGGCCTCGCCGTCGTCGTCGCCGTCGTCGTCCACAGCGCGCGCGTAAACCACCTCTCGTTCATCCGACACTCCCTTCGCCGTCCAGACCCTGGAGGACCGCGTGCAGCCGCTCCTCCACCTCTTGCGTCCGCTTGCCGCTCGCGACCTTCGTCCCGTCCGCCTCGCTCACGTAGAACACGTCGGCCACGCGCGTCCCCTCCGTGTTGATCTTGGCGACCGAGATCGAGAGGCCGAGCTGGTAGAGCGCGTCCGAGATCGCGAACAGGAGGCCGGGGCGATCGCGCGTGAGGACCTCGATCACCGTGTGGTGCGAGGCGCGCTCGTCGATGGATATCTGCGTCCGGACCTTCGGCGTCGGGCGCTCGCGCAGCGCGCCGCCCCGGCGCTTCTTGGCGAGCTCGGCGCCGGAGAGCTGCCCCGAGAGCACCGCCTGGATGTCGGTCACGAGCTTCGGGATGGCGCGCGCCACCCCCCCTACCCCTTCGCCGCGGTCGCGCACCCAGAACAGGTCGACGGCCTGCAGGCGCACGCCCGCCGGCGGGGACGAGCCCGCCCTCCCGCGGATCACGCCGCCGTCGTCCATCCCCTCGTCGTCGCACGCGCGCGAGTGGATCTGCGCCGCGTGGACCTCGAGGCGCGAGGCCGCGAGCGCGGCCGTGATCGCCGCGAGCAAGCCGGGGCGATCCGGCGCCACGACGCAGACCTCCGCGGCCTCCGGGTGGCGCGACGGGACGAGCGCGACCGAGACGCTGTTGCCGCCGGACTGCTGCTGCCGGGCGAGCTCCGAGTGCGCGGCGATCGCGGCCGGGCTGTTCGCGAGCAGGTAGCGCTCGGGCATCGACGCGAGGTAGCGGGCCAGGAAGTCCCGCTGCGCGCGCCGCTCGGCCTCGCTCGCGGCCGGGAGGTCCTCGAGGGCGCCGACCGTGCCGCTGATCGCGCGGGTCATGCGCTGGTCGTCGAGGTCGAACGCCCCCGCGTCCTCGCGCGCGCCGCGCAGGGCCCTGTCCGCGGAGAGGTAGAGCTCGTCGAGCATGCGCGCCTTCCACGACGTCATCGACGTGGGGCTCGTCGTCGAGATGTCGGCGACCGTGAGCAGGTAGAGATCGCGCAGCCCCTCGCGGCCGTGCACCTCCTGGCAGAACTCCGAGATCGTCGCGGGGTCGTCGAGATCGCGCCGGGTCGCGATGAGGTACATCACGAGGTGCTTCAGCACGAGGTGGCACGCCTCGTCGATGTCCTCCTGAGGGAAGCCGAGCCGCGCCAGGATCTTCCGGGCCATCTCGGCGCCGCGCCCGCTGTGATCGGTGCCCCCGATCGCCTTGCCCACGTCGTGCAGGAGCGTGGCGAAGAACAGCATCGTCGGCCGCGTCGCCTCGGCGGCGAGCCGGCACGCGAGCCCGAACTCGCCCGCGAGCTCGCCCCGCACGAGCGCCGCCAGCCGATCGACCGCGGCGACCGAGTGAACGTCGACCGTGTACACGTGGTAGACGTCGTGGTGGACGCGCCCGACGACCGGCAAGAACTCCGGGATCATCGCGAGCAGCAGGCCGAGGTCGTGCAGCTCGCGGACGACCGAGCCGCTCTGCAGCTGCGTCTCCTTGCACGTGGCGACGAGGGTCCGGAACCGCTCGGCGGCCTCGGGGCTCTCGCGGAGCGCCGCGCAGAACGCCGGATCGCCGGCGGCGCGGACGATCGCGCCGCGCGCGTAGGGCAAGAGCGGCACGCCGCGCTCGACGGCCTCGGAGACGAGCCGCAGCGCGATCGCCGGATCGGTCCTCAGCAGATCCGGATCGCTCATCGTGATGCAGCCGTCGAAGAGGCGGACCCCGGCGCCGAGGTCCTCGTCGCGGCGGCGGCGCCGCGTCAGCGTCGGCGTGGCGCGCGAGACGATCATGTCGAGGGAGCGCGAGATGGCCCGGGCGCTCCGGTAGTAGTCGCTCATCATCCGCTCGATCGCCTCGGGCGACACGGCGGCCTCGTCGGGGGGCGGCGCGCTCTTCCGGCCGGCTTCGGCCGGACCGGCGCCCTTGCTGTAGCCGAGCGCGCCCGCGCAGAGCTCCTGCTCGTCGAACGTCAGCCGGTCGGTCCTCCGCCCGGAGTGGGCGTGGAGCAGGTTGCGGATGCGCCAGAGCATCTCGGCGGCGCTCCGGATCTCCTCGGCCTCGCGGGCGACGAGCGCGCCGAAGCGGACGAGCGCGTCGAACTCGCCGACGCCGTAGCGCGCCTTCGCGGCCCAGCGGGCGACGTCGAGATCGCGCAGCCCGCCCGCGCCGTTCTTCACGTCCGGCTCCAGGAGGTAGACCGAGCCGCCGAAGCGCTCGTGCCGCTGCGAGATCTCCTTCCCGAGCCGCTCGATGAAGCGGGGCAGCTCCGAGTGCGCGAAGATGCCCGACGAGGCGCGCTGCCAGAGCGACTCCGACAGCGACGCGTCGCCGACGACGTGCCGCCAGTCGAGCAGGCCCGTCGCGGTGGGCAGGTCCTCGCGCGCGCCGTCGATGAGGTCGTCGATGGTGACGACCTGGTGCCCCACGGCGACCCCCATGTCCCAGAGCGGGTAGAGCAGCGCGTCCGCGATGGCGCTGGCGCGCTGGGCGTTGCGGGCGAGGATGCGCAGGTCGAGGTCGCTCCGCAGCGCGACCGCGCCGCGGCCGTAGCCGCCGACCCCGGCGATCGCGACCGAGTCCCACTCCTTGCGGCTGGGCCCGCCGGACTCGCGCAGCAGGTGGAAGAGGCGCGCCAGGAGATCGTCGAGCAGGCGCGCGTGGCGCCGCCCCAGGGCGACCCCGACGGCGGCCGGGTCCGCTGCCGGCGTGGGGCCGCTCGGCACGGCGCGATCGAGCTCGGCGCGCTCGCGCGCGTAGGCGGCGCGGAGCTCGACGAGCCCGCTGGGCCTGGACGTGGGGGAGAGGTCGACGCTCATGCGGTGTCGTTCTGCTTTCTCAGGCGCCCGGGGCGCGGAAGGCGGTGACGTGCGCGTTCACCTTGACCGGCGTGAGGCCGGCGCCGCAGAGGCGCGGCGCCTCGCTCGCGGCGGAGAACAGGAGCCCGCCCGGGCCGAGCTCGGCCGCGAGGCGGCGCGCCACCGCGTCGCCGGCGGGCTCTGCGAGATACAGGAGCACGTTCTTGAAGAAGATGATCTGGAACCCGCCGCTCGGCACGGCGTGCACCAGATCGCAGACCTCGAAGGACACGACGTCGCGGAGCTGCTGGCCGACGTGCAGCGCGCCGCCCTTCTCTTCACAGTAGCGCTGAACGAAGGACGGGGGGAGCTGGTCGACGGCCTCGGCGGAGTAGGCGGCCTCGCGCGCCGCCTCGATCGCCGGAGCGGCGCGGTCGACCCCGAGCACGCTGAAGCGGCGGCCCGCGCTCGCGAGCACCATCGCCAGGGTATAGGCCTCCTCGCCGGTGCTGCACCCGGCCGAGAGGCCGGCGATGGGCAGGTCGGGCGGGAGCCTGGGCAGCACCGAGGTGGCGATGGCCTCCCAGATGATCGGGTCGCGGTAGAAGCGCGTCTCGCCGACGCGGAGCGCGCTGACGATCTCCTCGATGGCCTCCCTGTCGTCCCGCAGCCGCTCGGCGGCCGCGAGCGGCGACACGCCGTGGCGCGCGGCCACGGCGCTGAGCACGGCGAGGACGCGCTCACGCACCCAGCCCGGGGCGGCGGGGCTGCGGCCCAGGCCGAACCGGCGCTGCAGCTCGGCGAGCGCGAGGTCGACGGCCCGCTGGGCGGACCGCGCCACAGGACCTCCTCCCGCTCTCGACGATCGGGCCATGGAAGGTCGCCGCGATCAGCCGAGGAAGCCGGCTTTCCTGGCCTGGGCTCCCTTGCCGCCGCCGTCGAGGGCGATGGCGAACACGTCCTTCAGCGCGAGCACGAACGTCTCGCCCTTGGAGCTGCGCGCCTTGAGGAGCCCGCCCGCGCTCGACACGGCCTCGATCTTGGTCACCGGGAGCGACACGCCGTCGTGCGCGGCATAGAGCGTGAGCATGCGCCCTTCAGGGAGCTCGGCCCAGCCGTCTTTGTCGGTCTTCGCCTCTGCCGTCTCGAGGGCTGCCTTGAGTAGGTCGTCGGTCATGAGCAACGTTTCCGTCCCGCGCCCTGCCGCGTCAAGCACGTGCTCGCCCTTACGGTGCTACAAGGCGATCGGCGTCCTGGGGGGCCCCCTCCGTGGTACCGTACTGCGCGGATGTCGAGAAGGCCGCCCAGCCAGGTCTCCCCCGAGCGCGCGGCCCCCCCGGAGGCGCAGCAGGTGGGCAACATGCCGCCGGGGTGGCAGCCGGAGGATCACCTCTTCGTCGACGACATCAAGAAATCGTTCGGGGCGACGAAGGTGCTGCACGGCATCACGATGCACCTCCGGCGGACCGAGACGGCGGTGATCATCGGCGGGTCGGGCGCGGGCAAGACCACGCTGCTCCGGCTGCTCATCGGGCTGGAGCGGCCGACCACCGGTCACATCTGGGTCGACGGCGTGGACATGGGCGCGCTCGACGATTTCGAGATGAACCGGATGCGCCAGCGGTTCGGCATGGTGTTCCAGTACGCGGCGCTGCTCGACTCGCTGACGATCTTCGACAACGTGGCGTTCCCGCTGCGCGAGCACCGGAAGCACATGTCGAAGCGGGACATCCGCGACAAGGTCGTGGGCATGCTGAACTCGCTCGGCCTCGAGGACAAGGAGGACCGGATGCCGTCGGAGCTGTCCGGCGGGCAGCGCAAGCGCGTGGGCCTGGCGCGCGCGCTGATGCTCGAGCCCGAGATCCTCATCTACGACGAGCCGACCAGCGGGCTCGATCCGCTGACGAGCCGGATGGTCGACGACCTGATCGAGGAGACGCGGTCGCGCTTCAAGGTGACGAGCGTCGTGATCTCGCACGACATGGCGAGCACGTTCCGCATCGCGCACCAGGCGTTCCTCGTGATCCAGGGGCGCGTCGTCGCGTCGGGGACGCCGGACGAGCTGGCGCACGGCGACAACGAGCAGGCGCGCCAGTTCATCGCGGCGTCGGGGGTGGCGACGGACGAGGTGTCGCGGGTGAACCGGCCTGCGCTGGCGGACAGCAAGGGCGGGCAGGTGATCGAGTTCAGGAAGGCGGCGGAGTAGCCGCCGGGTCGAGCGCCGCGCGACGAGCACGGTCTCCTCGGGCCTACCCTCGCTTGGAGGACGCTTACAGGCGGAGCACCGCGACGCGGCGGCCGCGAGGCGTCGTGACCTCGCTGAACCGGGGCGCGGTTCGGGCGAGGCGCCCGCGCGCGTCGAAGATCACGAGCGTCCCACGCTTCTGGCGCAGGCGTGCGAGGTAGTCGTCGAGCTGGGCGAGGCCTTCGAGGAGCGGGTCCTTCTGGCCCTTGCGCCACACCTTGAGCTCGATCGCGCGCCGCTGAAGGGCCCGGGAGCCATCAGGCTTCTCGTACGGGAAGCGGACGAGCAGATCGATGCGCCCACGGCCGACGCCGTACTCGCGATCGATGAAGCCACCGCCGTTGACTGCGCGCTGGAGGAAAGCCATCAGGACGAGCTGCGGGGCGACCTCGGGGTACGGCATCCCGGAGGCGAGCACCTCGCCGTGCTCGTGCCAGAAGGCCGCGAACGCGCGGAGCAGTCGCCGGAACGCGAGGCGGCCGTCGGGCAGGCGGAAGCGCTCGGGCGGGGCGTCGATCCGCTCCTCGGCCGACGACGACAGGACACGGGCGATCACCTCGCGGTAGATGGGGTTCGCAACACGCAGCGGCTTGCCCTGGGCCACGAGGCCGAGATCGCGGACGTAGGAGGCGTCGTCGTCGTACGTGTCGCCGCCGCCCTCGTAGGTTCCCGCGAGCAAGGGCTCGAGCACGCGGCGGACGCGGGGCTCGGCGAGCTTGCTGACCAGCGAATCGAGGTGGGTGGCGCGCGCGAGGATGAGGCGCTCCTTGGCCTGCTCGACGTGCGCGCGGGTGATGGGCTCGCTGGGCGGGACGGCCATCTTCTCGACGATCTCGCGGCCGAGGGCGTTGACGAGCCATGGCTGGCCGGCGGTGAGCTCGAAGGCCCGGGAGAGCGCCGCATCGACGAAGACTTGGCCGGTGTCTTCCGTGTGCTGGGCATAGAGCGCGCGGAGCTCTTCCTCCGAGAAGTCTCCGAGGCGCAGGGACTCGAGCTTGATGTTGAACGGGCTCGCGGTCCCGAGGCGCCCGGGATCGCCGCCGCTCGCGGTCTTGTAGTCGCGCACGTCGCGCAGGCCGCAGAGGATCATCGAGGCGGGGAAGTGCTCGGGGCGGCTCGGGAACCCGGCGCGGAGCTGGCGCAGGACGCTGAGGAGGCCCTGGCCACGCAGCGAGTCGATCTCGTCGAAGATGAGGGCGAGCGGACGCGGGCAGGCGCGCGCCCAGGCGGTGAGGGCCGCCGAGAGGAGGCCCTCATCGCCCTCGAGGGAGAACGGCGGCGGCTGGAGCTCGGGCGGCAGCGCGATCTGCGCCGCGCGCGTGAGCTCGCGCAGGACGGCACGCTGGGCGGAGCCGTAGTCGTCGCCGGCGGCGCTTCCCTCCTCGCAGGAGAAGAGGACGGCGGCGTGTCGACCCGAGGCGGTGAGCCGCTCGGCAACGGCGCGGAGGGCGGTCGTCTTGCCCGTCTGCCTCGGGGCGTGGACGACGAAGTACCCCATCTGCTCGACGAGCCCCGGGGCTTCGGGCAGGCGGCTCTCGGCCGGGATCATGTAGTGCAGATCGGGGCGGCACGGCCCGGTCGTGTTGAAGCGGCGCTTCACCCGCGCGAGCGTTGGGCCAGCGGCGGTGAGGACGCAAGGGCACGGCGGCCGAGCACGGTCGTCGCGACTCGAGCGAGAAGGAGAAACGAATGGATCGGTGGTTCTGGATCGGCCTCGGCGGCGCAGCGGGGACCCTCGCCCGCTACGGGCTGTCGACGTGGTGCCAGCAGCGCCTCGGCGCCGAGTTTCCGTATGGGACGCTCGCGGTCAACGTGATCGGGTCGTTCTTGCTCGGCGCCATCGGAGAGGTCGCCGCGACGACGGCGCTCCTGTCGCCGACGCTCCGCCTCAGCCTGAGCACCGGCGTCATGGGCGGCTTCACCACGTACTCGAGCTTCAACAACGAGACGATCCGGCTCATCGAGTACAAGTCGTGGGCGGCGGGGCTCGCCAACATCGCGATCACGCTGGTCGTCTGCTTGCTCGCCGGCGTCCTCGGGATGGTCGTCGCGAGGCGGCTCGTCGCGGGCTGAAGGCGTGGAGACGGGCCGTGGACAGCGTCGGCGACAGGCGGCGCCGCCCGTGGTCCTGGGGGATGAGGCTCAGCCGTCGGCGCCGAGGCTCGGCGTCGTCTCTCCCTGCGCCGGCGCTCCGCCTGCGGCCGGCGCTCCGCCCGCGGCGGGCGGGGGCGTCTCTGCGCCGGATGAGGGCTTTTCTCCGGCGGGCGAGGGCTTCTCTCCGGCGGGCGATGGCTTCTTGCCGGAGCTGCCGGAGCGGGCCTCGAACATCCATGCGGCCTTGTTCAGCTCGGGGACCAGGATCGTTCCGTCGACCCGGCGCGCCGCGCGGAAGGCGCGGAGGATCTTCTCGATCACGACCGCGACCCGCCCGTCCTGCAGATCGAGCGCGCGCTGTGTCACCCGTCGCCCCGCGGCGATCTGGACGCCGGCGACGCCGCGCACCCGCTGCGCCGTGGCCCGGAGCGCGGCCGCGCACTCGGCGCCGACGCCGTAGTCCTCGAGGAGCCTCGCGTCCTGTGCCGGATCGGCCCGTCGGGTCTCGTCGATGAAGCTCGCGAGCGCCTCGAGGCCCTTGGCGAGGCCCTCGGGGGAGTCCGCGCGCCCGACGACGGCGTCGACCCGCGCCATGCGGCGGGCGCCGAGCGCGTTGCGCAGGCCGCCGTAGCAGAGATCGCGCTCGCCGATGCCGTCGCGCATCGCGCTCCGCTCCTGCACCTCGAGCGCGGCCCTCGCGCCGGCCGCCTCGGTCGCCGCCGCGTCGTGCGACCGCTTCATCGCCTGGAGCCTGCCCGCCTCGGCGACGAGCAGCGGCAAGAGCGCCGCGGGCATGCGCACCTTGCCGCGCTGCGCCTCGGACAGCGAGCCCAGGATCCGCCGCGCCGAGGCGACGAAGTGCGGGACGTCGTCGATGAGGCTCTGCGAGTCGATGCGCGTCCCCTCGGTGACGAGGTCCTCCTCGGGGATGCCCGCGTAGGTGCGCGCGGCGAACGCGCCATCGGCGGGGCCGAGCTCCCGCGCGAGGGCGTCGAGGCTGATGGTGGTGGATGAAACGGTCGGTACCTCGGCCGGCGATGCCGCCGGCGCGGGCTTCTTGGTCTTGGTGGTGGCCATGAAAGGAGAAGCTATGAGAAAGCGTCAACGCGAGGAAAGGGAGCACCTCCAGAGGGCACGATCACGTCGCGACGATCCAGTCCGAACGAATGCTTGGGGGCCGGGAAAGCGGCGCAGGATCGGTCACTGTGGCGCGCTCGGCGGGACGCGACGCGCGCGCCAGGCGAGATCAACGGCGCTACGAGGGCAGCCGGCGCGCGCGAGACCGGCGGGGGAACGCGCGCAACCCCGGTCGCGCCAGCGCACCACGGGCGCGGGGCGCGCGCACGGCGCGGGGCGACGCGCGCACAGGCCGCTCGGACGAGCGCACGACGCGGACGCAGCATGCGGCAAGCTCGTCGACCCCGCGCGCCAGAGATCCCGGGCACACGCACGACGCGCCGGGAACGCGCGCACAACGCATCGCGTCATCCATCTCCCCTACCCCCATGGCCGGCGATCGCCGCGCCGCAGGCTCGCCGCGTCCAGTACGGCGGGTGGGATCTCCTGCCGGGGGATCTGCCTCGCGAGAGAAAAGAGAATTCAACGCAAAGGCGCAAAGGCGCAAAGACGCAAAACTGCATGAAATTCTTCTTTGCGCCTTTGCGCCTTTGCGCCTTTGCGCCTTTGCGCCTTTGCGCCTTTGCGCCTTTGCGTTGAACTCTGTCTCCCGATCCCCGGCCGGACTCCTGGTGGGTGGAACCAGGGAAACTCAGGACGGGCGCGCTGCAGCGCGGACCAGCTCGTCCCACGCGGGCACGCCGAGGCCGCCGAGAGGTTGGGCGAGCGCCGCGGCGCGCTGCGCGGCGAAGCGGGCGTCACCGGCGCCCGCGCTCGCGAGGCGCCGCGCGAACTCACGGTGCGCCGCCACGGCAATTGCGCGGCTCATGTGGTCCTCCGCCGTGTCGCCGAGGAGCGCCTCGGCCTGATCGACGACGTCCCGCGCCGCTGCAAGCCAAGGCTCGCCTTGGGGCTGGACCGCGATCCAGAGGAGCGCAACGGCCGCCCGCGCGCGCATGCGCGAGCGGAAGTCCAGGCCAGAGAGCCCCCACGCGGAGACGTGGCGGAGAGCGCGCTCGAACCACGTCGACGCGCCCTGAGCCCCCTGCGTGCTCCACGCGAGGATACCCGATGCGAGCGCGTGGAAGGCTCCTGCCCGGCTGCCACCTTCCGGCTCGCTCTCATGGGACGAAAGCGACGATGCATTCATCGGACGCGCGAGGAGCTTCGACGCTTCTTCTTCGTCCCCGCGGAGGATCTCGATGAGCGCGGCGGTTATTTCACAACGGTCAGCGAGACTCGCGTCGTCGTCGAACAAGGATACGCTCGCATCACCGACCCCGGAGAGGAGCGACGCGAGGCCAAGGCGCGCGGCGTCTATCTCACCTCTCGCAAAGAGGACGTCGATGTGCACGATCAGCGAGATGTCGTCGGGGAACGCTATCAGCCGCGGGGACGGGGGGAGCGTTCCGGAACCGAGCAGCGCCTCCGCCGCCCCCACCTGGCCGCGCTCGGCCAGCCGGAGGACGCGCGAGAGGAGGCGCGCGCTCGATGGCTGGCTCACGGATGCGAGCGCCCGATCGAGCTCCTCTGCCGCGGTGAGATGACCCAGACACCATTGCACGAGCGCGTTTGCGCGCAGCGCACGAGCTGTCACGTCGGGTGACAAGCGCGCGGCGAGGCCATCTCCGCCGCGCTCGAATCCGACCAGCGAGAGCGCCCGAGCTCCGTGCCCGGAAGCCTCGGCCGCTCGGCCCGTGACGGCGAGCGCCATGGAGAGACCCGAGAGCGCGTGGGCCGTGAGCTCTGCGTCGTCGCCATCCGCGCGAGAGATGAGCTCGGCGTAAAGCTCCTCGGCCTCGCTGAATCGCCGCGTGGCAAGCTTCCAGCCGGCAAGGCGCAGCTTGCGCCGTGCGACAAGCGGCGGCGGGATGTCATCCATCCCGCGCAGCTCGTACTCACTGGGGTCGCTGATCTCACGCGCGGCGACCGCGGAACGGAGATCTTCCACCCAGGGCCGGACCACGAGATCGCCGCCGAAAAGCGCGAGCGGCGGCACAGCGCGCAGAAGCTGCAGCGCGACCTCGACGCGCGCCGCCGCGCCCTCCGAAGCCGTCGCCACGACGGAAGCGGCCGCGGGCGCCGCGCCCACAAAGGACCTCGATCCCGGCTCGTAGGCCTCCAGGCCGTCGTCACGCGCGCTGCCGCGCTCGTCGATGACGTACTCCCCGCTCCGGATCGACCAGACATCCGGCGCCGTGCTCGCGAACACGGGCGCGAGCGCGGCCGGCAGCATCACGACGACCTCGCCTCGGGACGGGCCCAGGACGTTGCGCTTCTCGTTCCACAGCGAAAAGAAGCGCGCCCACGACGCCGTGTCCGCATAGGCCGCGCGCGACGCGTCGACGAAGTGGATCGCGCCGCGGAGCGCTCCGGGCGGGTCGAGCAGCGGGAGCAGGACGCGATCCGCGAGCTCGCCGTCGGTGAGCGGCGTGTCCTCCGTCCGCCCGCTGTACGGCTCCAGCCGCACGAGGCGGACTTCGGGTCGCCCGAGCCGCGGGAGCTCGGCGGTGAGTTCCGCAACCAGCGCATCCGCCGCGCGAGGGCTGGCGCACCGCGCGAGGTACAGATGGAACCGCCGCGAGAGCGCGAGCGCCCGGACGAGCCGCGAGCGCTCCCCGCCCGCGGCGCCGGTCATGCGCCCTTCTCCGGCTCGGTGCCCCCCGCGTCGGCGGTAGGACCGGCGAGCTCCTGCATCCCCGCCACCGACGGGTGGACGTCGACCCACTCGTCGTCGTTGAGGTAGCGCAGGATGACGTTGTTCTGCAGCAGGTGGTCGGCGGCCTCGCGCTCGTGCTCGTTGTTCGTGATGAGGCGCTTCGTGCGGTTCACCGTGGCGAGCCACGGGATCGCGCCGCTGTCGTAGACGATGCTCCGGTAGGCGTTCCCCGCGCGGTGGAGCTCCCGCTCGAGCGTCTTCGCCTCCACGGGGAACGTCTCGAGCTCGAGCAGCGTCTGGAGCAGCCGCACGATCTCGCGCGGGTAGCCGCCCGACCACAGGGCGATGGCGCGGAGCCGGTCCCGGAGCGCCGATTCGCCGAAGAGCTCGCGGAGCGCGTCCTCGTCGATGCGCTTCTTCACGAGCTCCGCGATGACCTCGACGCCCTCGGGGTGGAGCCTGCCCTCGACGTCTCGGACCTTGATCATCGGCAGGAACGACACGGGCGGCTCGACCATGCGGCGCGCGAGCGCCGGCGGGATCGTGTACAGCACGTGCACCGGGAGCTGGAGGTAAGGCGCGCCGGTCGAGAAGATGCGCTCGGCGCTCTCGAGCACCGGCTTCCAGGTGAGGCTCGTGCCCCGGAGCTTCTCCAGCGAATCGAAGAGGATCACGACGCCGGAGCGCCCGAGCTTGCGCGCGCGCCAGTCGAGCTCCCGGAGCTCGTCGTGCACGAAGCGGACGAACGTGGAGAGGTGCCTGGCCACGATCTCGCGGACCCGATGGCGCACGGTGGGGTTGGTCTTGAGGTTGAGCTCGACCCCGGTCTTCGCCCCCGCCTCCACGCCCGCGGTCAGCTTTCCGATCTCCACGTCGGTCCGCGAGAGCCACGCCCAGAGCCGCCGGTGAGGCCCGTCCGTCAGCGCGCTGGCCGCGTCCTCGCCCTCCGCGGCCAGGACGGTACGCTCGGTGTGGAGCAGCACGAGCGCGAGCACGTCCGAGATGTCGATCTCCACGGTCAGGTCGAGGACATCGTCCGCGTCGATCAGGACCGTGAGCAGGTTGCACCGCTTCGGATCGGAGAGCCTGGCCGCCAGGCGCTGGATCTCGGTGCTCTTCCCCGTGCCACGGAGGCCGGTGAAGAGCTGGCAGACCGGCGTCCTGGAGAGCTCGATCTGCCGCGCGAGCTTGTTCGTCCAGTGAGCCCCGCGGACGCCGCGGACGTCGATGTCCACGTTGCGCTCATCGCCCGGCGACAGCGGTTCGTCGGGGTTGCAGCGGTTGTCGAGCTCCTGGAGGCGCTCGAACTCCATCGCCGGGAAGGTACCCGACGGCACCATGCTCGTCAGGGAATTCGCGCCGCCCGTCGGCACCGCCGGTCACTCCACGAGCCCGCGCTCCCGGCTCGCCTCGTCCAGCCGCACGAAGCTCGCTCCCCTCCGCGCAAGCTCCTCCACGAACGCCCCCAGCGCCTCGAGCCGCCTGCCCAGCGCGATCCGGAGCTCCGGCTGGTACGGCGCGAGCGCCTCGAGGCCGTCGCTCCGGTCGAGGAAGTCCATCCCGTGCAGCTCCAGGTTGACGAGCGCCTCCCCGGCGCACGCGCGCGCCAGGAGCCGCGCGCCCGCCGCGCCCGCGAGCGCCACGCTCGTCCCGATGACCGGCAGCCGGAGCCCCGGCGTCACCTGGATCGGCAGCTCGACGAAGCGCCGGCCGCCGCGCCGGTACCACGGTCGCCCCGGCCGGTACGGCCGGCGCGGCGCCGCGAGCACGCGCGGGGTGTCCAGGATCGACGACGACCCCCTGCCCTTCACCCGCTGCACGCCCATCGCGAGCGCCTTCGCGGCGTAGTACGGCGGGCACGGGAACACCGAGGAGTCGAACGCGACCCCGACGGCGTCGAGCGCGTCGAACAGCGCGTCGCTCACCGTGTACCCAGGCGCGCGGAAGCCCGTCGGACGCCGGCCGACCGCCTCCGCGATGGCCTCGGCGCCCAGCAGGACCTCCCGCGCGATCGCGGCGCGCGGGAGCCGCGAGAGGTCGTAGCGGTGCCCGTACGAGTGGTTCTCGACCGCGTGGCCGGCGTCGCTCAGCGCGCGCAAGGCCGCGGCGCTCTCGGGGCGCGCGAGGTCGCGGCCGATCGCGAACAGCGTGACGGGGATGCCGTGGGAGGCAGCGAAATCAGCGATGCGCGGGAGCGCCGTGTCGTAGACGGCGCTCAGCGCGGCCGCCGCCCCGGAGCGATCCGGGACGGCGAGCCCGTGGATGGCGAAGTAGTTCGGGACCTCGTCGAGGTCGATCGAGACGGCGGCGAGGCGCCCCCCCATCGGACCGCGTCAGCTCGCGGCCATCTTCGCCACCTCGGCGGCGAAGTCGTCCTCTTTCTTGGCGATGCCCTCGCCGCGCTCGTACCGGACGAAGCGCGTGAGCTTGAGCTCGCCGCCGGCCGCCTTCGACGCCGCCTGGAGGAGCTTCTCGATCGTCTGGCCGGCCTCGCCGCGCGACGCGGCCTCCACCGACTCCTGCTCGAGCAGCGCGACCTCCGAGTACCACTTGTTGAACTTGCCCTCGATGATCTTCGGCCACGCCGCCTCCGGCTTCGGCTTCGGATCCTCGCGCAGCTGCCCCTCGAAGATCTCCTGCTGCTTGGCCTTCAGCTCCGCCGAGACCTCGTCGCGACGGAGGACGAGCGGGCTCATCGCGGCGGCCTGCATCGCCGTCTCGTCGACGAACTTCTGCACCGCAGGGTGCTCCGCCACCGCCTGGCTCGACGCCTCGACCGCCACGAGCACGCCGATCTTGCCGCCGAGGTGCACGTACGCGTGCGCGACGCCGTGCTTGCCCGCCGGGATCGACACGCGATCCCACCGGCGCACCGCGACCTTCTCGCCGATGCGCGCGGTCAGCTCGGTGGCCGTGTCGGCGATCGACTTGCCGCCGATCGGGAGCTGAGCCGCGTCCGCGCCGTCGGGCGCCTTCTCGACCGCCGCGAGCACGTCGCCGACGAACTGCCGGAACGCGTCGTTCCGGGCGGCGAAGTCGGTCTGGATGTTGACCTCGACCATCGTCGCGCTCCGCCGGTCGGCCGCGACCACCGCGCGGACCTCGCCCTCGGTGGCGGACGCGCCGGCCCGCTTGGCGCTCTTCGCGAGACCCTTCTTCAGGATGATCTCGACCGCCTTCTCCATGTCGCCCTCGGCCTCGGTGAGGGCGCTCTTGCAGTCGCTCATCCCCGCCTGGGTACGCTCACGAAGCTCCTTGATCGCCTGCGCATTGATGCCGGCCATGGCTCTTTCTCCTTCAACCTGGAAACTAGCTAGGAAGAGGCCGCGCCGAGCGGCCCCCGTTCACCACACGTCCGACTGCTCTTGCACGAACGGCCCGAGCAAGGACGGGTCGAACCGCAGAGGCACAGAAGGCGCAGAGGCGTGAAATTTTCATTTCTGTCCCTGCGCCCTCTCTGCTCTCTCGCGGCTGCCACACCGCCCAGGCGAGCGGCGACGTCGTCGTCACCGCGCCGCCCGAGCGCTGGGCCGCTCCGTTGCGGCTCGCGCCGCGCTACGACGCCTGCTGCTGGCGCGGACCGCCGCCGCGGCCGCCGCGGCCGCCCTGGTAGACGTTGATCTCGTCGCGCTGGCCGCGACCGCCGCCTGCTGCCCGCCCTCGCCGTGATCCTTGCGGCGCTGCGCGCCCTCGACGCACGCGTCCGCGACGCGGGCCGTGATCAGCCGGATCGAGCGGATGGCGTCGTCGTTGCCAGGGATCACGAAGTCGACGAGATCCGGGTCGCAGTTCGTGTCCGTGATGGCCACGACCGGGACGTTCAGCTTGCGCGCCTCGCTGATCGCGATCGACTCCTGGTGCGGATCGATCACGAAGATCGCGGCCGGGAGGCCGCCCATCCCCTTGAGGCCGCCCAGGTACTTCTCGAGCCGCTCGCGCTCCTTCTCGAGGCGGACGACCTCCTTCTTGAGCAGCTGCTCGTAGGTGCCGTCCTCCTTCATGCGCTCGAGGGTGCGCAGGCGATCGAGGCCCTGCTTGATCGTCCGGAAGTTCGTCAGGGTGCCGCCGAGCCAGCGGTTCGTGACGAAGTACATGCCCGCCCGGCGGGCCTCCTCCTGCACGATGTCCTGCGCCTGGCGCTTCGTGCCGACGAACAGCACGTGGCCGCCGCGGCCGACGGCGTCGGTCAGGAAGTCATACGCGCGCTTGAAGAGCCGCGTCGTCTGGTCGAGATCGATGATGTGGATGCCGTTGCGCGCGCCGTAGATGAACGGCCGCATCTTCGGGTTCCAGCGCTTCGTCTGGTGGCCGAAGTGCACGCCCGCGTCGAGCAGCGAGCGGAGCGGAAGCGGGAAATCCCCCGGCTGGGGGGCAACGGCCTGCATGGTGTCGGCCGCGGGGACGGATGCGGAGAAGCTGGTATCAGTCACGGCAGTGCCCTTTCGGTTGGTCCGCCGCTCCCCCTCCCGCGACCAACCCCATGCGCGGACAGGAGTGTCCGTGCTGCTGGGGCACCGGGCCGCGGAATGCCGTGGGTGCCAGGAGAGCGTGTGGATTCGGTTCTGCGGCAGCGAAGGCGAGGATTCAGCCTCCGCTGTCCCCCTCGTCACGAGACCGCGAGAAGGGGGGCGGTTTGCTACCCCGAGGCACCTCGCTTGTCAAGCGACGAAGCCGCCACCTCGGCGTGCACAATTTCCGTGTGTTTGCGTGTGTCTTCGCGCGGCTCTCCGCGCAGGCGTACACTCGCCTCGTGCGAACCGCATCACGAGGCTTTCTTACCGCACGCTTCGCTCCGGTCTGCGCAGGGCTCGCGATCGTCTCTGCGTGCATCGCCTCGGCGCCGGAGGGCATCCGCCGGCAGACCGACGGCGATGGCGGCGATTTCGGCGTGGACCCGCAGACCACGTCGACGTCATCGTCGGCCGGCGCAGGGCTGCCCGGCGGCGATCCGCACGCGCTGCTCGGCGCGGACCCGACGCACGGGCCGTTCAACGGAGGCCAGCGCGTCCTGCTCCACGGCAACGGCTTCAGCTCCCAGGTCCGCGTCTGGTTCGGCGACGTCGAGGTCGATCCGTCCGCGATCGTGCCCATCGATCCCAGCCGGGTCCAGGTGGCGGCGCCGCCTGGCGCGGCGGGCCCGGTGGAGCTCGCCGTGCAGAACGGCGACGACACGTCGACCCGGCGAACGCTGCCGGGCGGCTACGTGTACGACGCGCTCTATGCGTCCCCGTCGAGCGGGCCGATCTCCGGCGGGACGACCATCGAGCTCGTCGGCCAGGGCACGCGCTGGAACGAGAGGACGGTCGCGAAGATCGATCAGAAGCCGTGCACGTCGCTCGCCGTCCAGGAGCCGACGCGGCTCCTGTGCACGGTGCCCCAGGGCACGCCGGGCGCGAAGACGATCTCGGTGACGACCGGCGGCGAGACGATCCTCGTGCTGGACGGCTACACCTACGAGGACAGCGAGAACGGCTTCAAGGGCGGGCTCAGCGGCGCGCCGCTCGCCGGACGGCTGAAGGTGCTCGTCTACAACAACTTCACGGGGGATCCGATCCCGGGAGCGAGCGTCGTCGTCGGCACCGACACGACCTCCCCGATCGAGGTCGACGCGTCCGGCGTCGCGGTGATCGAGGACGCGTCGCTCGATTCGCCGCGCACCGTCACCGTGGCCGCGACGTGCCATAGCCCGATCTCGTTCGTCGACGTGCCGGTCGACACGGTGACCGTCTACCTGGATCCGGTGCTCACCCCCGCGTGCGGCGCGTCCGGCGATCCGCCCCCGCCAGTCGGCGGCAAGGTCGGCAGCGCGGGGGCGATCGAGGGCGAGCTCGTCTGGGACACGTCGCTGGACCCCGGGAGCGTCGCGTGGGGCAACATCCCGAGCCCGCGCCGCGAGACCGAGCGAAAGGCGGCGTACCTGTTCACGACGGGCGCCGATCCTCTCGCGACCTTCAGGCTGCCGTCCGAGTTCCAGGCGCTCACGCCGGAGACGTCGGGCAAGCTCGGGCACGGGTTCACGATGTACATCGCGCCCGGCAACCGCACGATCTACGCGCTGGCGGGCCTCGAGGATCGCTCGACGACCCCGCCGCGGTTCACGGCGTACGCCATGGGCGTGGTCCGCGGGATCCCCGTGCTCCCGAACGAGTGGACGAGGGAGGTGTTCGTGCGGATCAACCAGCCGCTCGACCACGCGCTCTCGATGGACGTGAGGGCACCGGCAAAGGGGCCGAAGGGGCCGGATCGGATCCAGGCGAACGTGTCGCTGATGATCGGCAACGACGGGTTCGCGACGCTCCCGATCGGCGCACAGAGCCCGCTGATCCCGTTCGACGGGGGGCTGACGTTCGTGGGCGTGCCGCCGCTCGCCCGCGATCTGCTCGGCGCGAGCTACCACTCGTCCGCGCGCGCGGTGACCGGCCAGGCGGGGCTGGCGCCGCTGTCCGTCGTCGGGCGGGTCCTCTCGACCAGCACGAGCGAGCCCGTGCGCATCGGCGACTTCGTGGGGGTGCCGACGCTCGAGGCGCCCGCGCAGAACGGCGCCTGGGATGGGTCCCACCTCGCGACCTCGTTCGGCGCGGGTGCGCCCGTCGATCTCAGCGTCTACGACATCGCGAGCGGAAACGGCCTCATCCGGTGGACCGTGGCCGTGCCGGCAGGGTCGCACGCCGTCGAGGTGCCGGACCTCCGGCAGCTCGGGCTGGAGCACGGCGCGCTGCCGCCGGGGCCGCTCACGATCGGGGTGTACGGGGCGCGGATCGACGGCTTCGATTACGGCAAGCTCGTCTACCGGCAGCTCAAGCCGGCGGGGATGGCGGCCTACTCCCTCGACAGCTTCAACGCGCACCTGTGATGAGCGCCCCGCCCCACCCGACGCGAGCGCGCAGGCCGGCGCGCGCCCGATCGCGGCACGCTGCAGCCGCCGCCCTCGTCGCCGTCGCCGCGGGGCTCGGGCTCGCGCCGAGCTGCTTCGACAGCGGCACGCGGTGGGGGGAGCGGCCGGAGGCGCCGCCGCCCTGCACGGCCGGCGACGTGCGCTGCGGCGCGGAGCTCGTCCGCTGCGAGGAGACCGGCGCAGGGCTGGCGTGGGTGACGCTCGACGACTGCGCCGCTCGAGGGCTCGTCTGCGCGTCGGTCGAGCTCGGCTGCCGGCCCTGCGTGCCCGCCGCGCACTCGTGCCGCGATCAGGACGTCGTCGTCTGCGACGCGGACGGCCGCTTCGGCCGCGTGATCGACACGTGCGACACGGAGGCCGGCGAGGCGTGCCGGAGCGGGAGCTGCCAGCACCTCTGCGCCGTCGCGGAGCTCGAGCGGAGCAACGTGGGGTGCGAGTACTGGGCGGTCGATCTGGACAACGCGCGGATCGACGCGACAGGAAACGCGGCGGCGCAGCAGTTCGCGGTGGTGGTCTCGAACCCGCAGCCGGACGTGCCGAACGAGATCCGCATCTTCCAGGACGACGGCGCGCCGGGCGACGAGCCCGCCCCGGTGGAGATCGCGAGCGGGCTCATCGCGCCGCTCTATCTCCAGGTGTTCAAGCTGGGGCCGCGCGAGGTCGATGGCAGCCCGGAGGGCGAGTACAACACGGGCACGCACACGGCGCTCACGCGGCACGCGTACAAGATCACGTCGAAGTTCCCCATCGTCGCCTACCAGTTCAACCCGCTGGAGAACGCCAACGTGTTCTCCAACGACGCCTCGCTGCTGAAGCCGCGCGAGGCGCTGACGTACAGCCCGGGCGCGATGGCGACGGCGTACGTCGTCACAGGGTGGCCGCAGACCATCGCGGTCACGGACGATCCGGACACGAACTTCGATCCGCAGAACCCGATCGACCTTCGGGCGTTCCTGACCATCGTCGGGACGCGCGAAGGGACGACCGTGCAGGTGACGACGACGGCGAGGGTCGTGGGGGGCGGGCCCGTCCCGGAGACGCCCGAGGGCGGGTCGATCGAGGTCAAGCTCGGCGCGTTCGACGTGCTCAACCTGGAGAGCGGGGGGTTCAACGCGGACTTCACCGGCTCGATCGTGAAGGCCGATCAGCCGATCGCGGTCTTCACCGGGAGCGAGGCCTCGGACGCGCCGCACTTTGAGGTGCTCGCGGATCGCCGCTGCTGCGCCGACCACCTGGAGGATCAGCTCGATCCGACCCGGACCGCCGGCAAGCGGTTCGCGGTGCCGCACACGCCGAGCCGGTCGCTGACCGTCAAGAAGGCCGGCGCGCGGATCGAGGCCGTGCCCGAGCCGGAGTACGTCAGGATGGTGGCGGCCAGCGGCAAGGGCGCCGTGATCGAGACGACCCTGCCGCCGCCGGACGATCGGATCACGCTGTCGGCGCTGGGCGAGTTCCGCGAGGTGACGGCGTGGGGCGACTTCATGATCGAGAGCTCCGAGCCGATCATCGTGTCGCAGATCATGGCCAGCCAGAACGCGACGGGGGTCAAGCAGGGGCTGCCAGGCGGAGACCCGAGCCTCACCATCCTGCCGCCCATCGAGCAGTTCCGGCCGGACTACGTGTTCCTGACGCCGGACAAGTACGCGTTCGACTTCATCTCGGTGGTCGCGCCGCGGTCGGCCGTCGTGCGGCTCGACGACGCGACGCTCGGGCCGGACGAGTGCGAGATCGCGCCCGCGGACGGGCTCACGGAGGCGCAGCGCGGGGGCGGCGCGCCGTCGTTCGTCGTCTACCGCTGCCAGCTGAGCTTCGCGGCGATCGATCCGGCGCGGCAGGCGCCGGACAACGTGCTGCCGGGGATGCAGCGCGACGGCGTGCACTGGCTCACGGCCTCCGCGCCCGTGGGGCTGCTCGTGACGGGGTTCGACTCGTTCGTGAGCTACGGGTACGCGGGCGGCACCGAGCTCCGCGAGATCGCGCCGCCGGACTGAGCCGCCGCGGTCAGCCGCCGCCGCCGAGGAGGCCCTTCAGCTTGGCCACGAGCCGCAGCGCGTCGAGCGGCGCGAGCCGATCGACATCCACGGCGCGGAGGGTCTCGATGACGGCCGACTGCTCCGGCGGCACCGAGGCCTGCGCGGGGGCGAACAGGTCGAGCTGCGCGGCGCCGCCGCGCGTGCGGCCGCGGAGGGAGGCGTGCTTGCCGCCCGGCAGCGCGGCGCCCGACTCCAGCGTCGCGAGGATCGCGCGGGCGCGCGCGAGCACCCCCTCGGGGACCCCCGCGAGCCGCGCGACCGCCACGCCGTAGCTGCGGCTCGCGGGGCCCGCCTCGAGCTTGTGGAGGAAGATCACGTCGTCGCCGTGCTCGCGCGCGGCGACGGAGTAGTTCGCGATGCCCGGCGCGCGCGCCGAGAGCTCCGTCAGCTCGTGGTAGTGCGTCGCGAACAGGGCGCGGCAGCCGATCGCGTCGAACAGGTGCTCCGCCACGGCCCACGCGATCGCGAGGCCGTCGTACGTGCTCGTGCCGCGGCCGATCTCGTCGAGGATCACGAGCGATCTCCGCGTCGCGTCGCGGAGGATCTCGGCGGTCTCCCGCATCTCCACCATGAACGTGCTCTCGCCGCGCGCGACGTTGTCGCTCGCGCCCACCCGCGAGAGGATCCGGTCGACGAGGCCGATCTCCGCCTCGCGCGCCGGGACGTAGCTGCCCATCTGCGCGAGGACCACGATCAGGGCCACCTGACGCATGAGCGTCGATTTGCCCGCCATGTTGGGGCCCGTGATCAGCCAGAGCCGCTCGCCCGAGAGATCGAGGCGGGTGTCGTTCGGCACGAAGTGCCCCGCGGCCGCGTAGCGTTCGACCACCGGGTGGCGGCCGTCGCGGATCGCGAGCGCCTCGCCCGCCGTGACGTGCGGCCTCACGTAGTCGTTGCGGTGGGCGACGTCCGCGAGGGCGGCGGCGACGTCCCACGCCGCGAGCTTGCGCGCGAGCGCGCGGAGGCGGCCCTCGCTCTTCGCGACGAGGGCCCGCAGCCGGTCGAAGAGCGCGGTCTCCCGCTCCAGCGCGCGCGCCCCGGCGTGCTCGATCTTGTCGGCGAGCTCGTCGAGCTCGTCGCTCGTGTAGCGCTCGCCGGTCGCGACGGTCTGCTTGCGGCGGAAGGTCTCCGGGACCTTGGCGATGTGCGCGCGCGTCACCTCGATGTACCAGCCGAAGACGCGCGTGTACTTGACCCGGAGCGAGGGCGCGGCCGTCTGCGTGCGCAGCTTCGCCTCGAGCGCGAGGATGAGCTCCGTCGCGTTCTTCTCCACGCCGCGCGCGTCGTCGAGCTCCTTGTCGTACCCCTCGCGGAAGATGCCGCCCTCGCGCGTGTTCGGGGGCGGCCGCTCGATCAGCGCGGCGGTGAGCTCGGCGCACACGTCGGCGACGACATCCAGCGCCGCCGCCTCGGCGAGGAGCGGCTCGGCGCTCGATCCGGCCGCAGCGGCGTCGCTGCCCCGCGCGGCGGCGCCGTCGTCGCTCCGCGCCGCCGCCTTGCCGAGGTCGGGGATCGACCGGACCGCGGCGATCGCCGCCGGGGCCGCCGTGAGGCCGTCGCGCAGGAGGCCGAGGTCGCGCGGCGTGGCCTCGCCGAGGAGCGCGCGGACGCTGAGGCGCTCGAGGTCGCCGACGCCGCCGAGCGCCTGCCGCAGCTCGCCGCGGGCGCGCGGGTGCGAGACGAAGAGCTCCACCTCGTCGAGGCGCCGGCGGATGCCCGCCAGGTCGGCGAGCGGCGAGAGCAGGCGGCGGCGCAGGAGCCGGGCGCCGCCCGGGGTGACCGTGCAGTCGATGACGTCGAGCAGGGTGCCGCGGCGGCCGCCGTCCGCGGCGCGCACGAGCTCCAGGTGCGCCTGGGCCGTCTCGTCGATGCGCAGCGTGCCCGAGGTGTCGTGCGGGGCGATGCGGCGCACCGGGATGCGCGCGCCGGGGCTGCAGCGGCGCGCGAAGCGCAGCGCCCGCGCCGCGGCGCGCACCGCCGGGAGCGGGTGCTCGGCCAGCGCCGCGGCCGAGATGGGCTCGATCGCGGCGTCGTCGAGGATCGAGGCGACCTGCGCGCTGTCGAGCTCCTCGTCGTCGCGCAGCGCCGCCCGGCAGGCGAGCGAGGCCGCGGCCGCGCGGACGTCCGGGAGGTCCCGGGCGATGAGCGCCTCGCGCGGATCCGCCCGGGCGAGCTCCGCGAGGAGCGTCGCGGCGTCCGGGACCGACGTGGCCGAGAGCTCGCCGGTGGAGAGATCCAGCAGCGAGAGGCCGTAGGGGCCCCCCGCTCCGAGGGCGTCGCCGCGGGGCGCGCCGCCGCCGTCGACCGCCGCCAGGTAGTGGTTGGCGCGCGCGTCGAGCTGCTCGGTCTCGGTGACGAGCCCCGGCGTGACGACGCGCACGACCTGCCGCGGCACGAGCCCCTTGATCTTCGACGGATCACCGCACTGCTCGCAGATCGCCACCTTGTGGCCGAGCGCGAGCAGCCGCGCGATGTACCCGTGCGCCGCGTGGTGCGGGACGCCGGCCATCGGGGACTCGTCGGGCTCGCCCTTGTTGCGGCTGGTGAGCGTCAGGTTCAGCGCGCGCGACACGAGGACCGCGTCGTCGTTGAACATCTCGTAGAAGTCGCCCATCCGGAAGAAGAGGATGGCGTCGGGGTGGAGCGCCTTCGCATCCTCGTACTGGCGCATCACCGGCGTCAGCTTCTTCCTGGCCACAGGCTGCTCGGACGGCTGCATCGCCGGCGTCTTAGTCTCGACCGCCGGGGAGGTCCACGCGCGAATCGCGCGTTTGTTCCGCTGTTTTCG
The DNA here is from genome assembly GCF_051527395.1 of Sorangium sp. So ce281. Classification (NCBI taxonomy): domain Bacteria; kingdom Pseudomonadati; phylum Myxococcota; order Polyangiales; family Polyangiaceae; genus Sorangium; species Sorangium sp. So ce281. Next base: position 4,191,943 of record NZ_CP150322.1, on the reverse strand, counting down.
TGGAAATATCGGCGCCGAGACCGCAATGCCGCGGGGCCGGCAGGCGGCTCAGCGGTACCGGCGCGTCACGGCGACGTCGCGTGAGCTCAGCAGGAACAGGCCCTGGACCGAGCCGTCGGTGACGGCGAGCTGGCCCGTGGCCGGAACGAGCTGGATGGACTGCGGCTGGAGCTCCGGTGTGTCGCTGATCGCCGCGAGGTCCAGGGCGAGCGGCCTGAACGCGCCCTGGGTGGTGAAGCGGAACTGCATGTCCTGCTCGGGCACGCCGCCCGTGACCGCGAACCGGAACATCGGGTTGAGGAACGCTCCCACGTCACCGTCGGTGACGCGCCCGTCGCGCGGCGTGTGGACGACGCGCCCGTTGAACCGCGAGAGGCGCGTGTCGCACGAGTTGCGGCAATAGCCGCCCGCAGGATCGGCGATCACGTGGTGCAGGAAGCCGGCGCCGTTGCTCCGGACGACCCACTGGCCTCCGGCGCGGATGCCGAGCTGCACCGAGCCGGCGAAGCAGCACGCCGCGAACTCGACCTCGTCCGTCCGCTCGAGCTCGAGGTGGTCCTCGTAGGCCTCGACGATGCGGAGCGCCGGGCGCGACGTGATGACGCTGCCGTACTTCGCGTTGCAGGTGTCGAACGAGCAGACGGCCGGGTCGACGCTCTTCCAGTAGGTGGCGTCTTCGTCCGGGAGCTCGGACGTGATCTGCGCGAAGTCGGCGAGCTGCTCGGCGCGGGTCTCGGCCTCGCCCTCCGGGACGCCCGCGGCCTTGAGCTGCGCCGTCACGCTGGTCAGGCTCTGCACGCCGCGGCGGCAGAAGCGGGCGTCGGTGCCCCTCAGGTGGAGGTTCTCGTCGAAGGCGATGGAGGCCCGGGTGATCGACGTGAGCACCCCCTCGTACGTCACGGTCCACGTCTCGTTGGCGATGTGCACCCGCGGGTCCTCGAGGTTCATCGTCAGCGCGTGCTGCGGCCCGCCGGACCTCAGCACGAGCCCCCGCTCGTCGAGCTCGCTCTCACCGCTGTCGCTCGACGCGATCGCCTCGCGCTGCACCCCCACCGCGAGCCCGAGGTCAGGCGCGGCCCCCTCGGACGGGAACGTGGCGCGCATCTTCGGGCTCTCGCCGGAGAGCGGCACGACCGCGCCGCTGCGATCGTAGAGGATCGGCAGGCCCTGCACGCCGGGCTCGATCTGGCCGGAGCCGTCGCTCGCCACGATGTAGGTCTCCGAGCGGACAGCGTGCGGGAGGACGACGTTGCACGACGCCTCGCCGCTCGTCTCGAGCGGCGGGCCGCTCGGCGAAGCGTCCGCGCCGCAGCCCGCGCGGGCGCTCTGGCGCTCGGGTCCGCGGCACGCCGCGTCGAGGTCGTCGATGTCGACGATCGCGACCTGCCCGTTCGTGAGCGCCATGTACGCGAACGTGCCCCGGAGCTTCAGCGGGCCGGCGCCGGAGTCGCGATCGGTCGACGTGCGGTACAGCGTCTCGAGGTCGCACGACGTGACGCTGCTGTCGCACGTCCTGAGCTCCGGGAGGGGGCTGCACCGGATCCCCCTCGGCACCACGCCCGTCGCCGGGAGGCTCCTCGGGACCTCGCGCTGCACGATCGCGAGATCGCGGACAGGCGCCGGCAGGCGGATGCGGTCGGGCGGCTGGAACGGGTTCCAGTCCGGGTTCTCGCGAGAGAGCGGCGACCGGCTGGACGCGTCCTCGCCGACGTCGTCGCTGACGTCGAAGACCATCACGCTGCCGTCGCCGGCGTCGACCGCGTAGAGGTAGCGGTTGAACTCGGGGGGCGACGCCTGGCTCACCGCGAGGCGCCTCGTCGTGACGACGCGCCCGGGGTCGAGCGTCGACGCGGGCAGCAGCGGGGGCTGCTCGCGCGGCTCGCAGGGCGTCGGGAGGTCGACGACGTGGATCACAGGCGCGTCGAGATCGGCGATGAACAGCCGGTCGCCGGAGAGCGCGAGCCCCGCGGGCCGGGGCTTGTCGAAGGCCTGCTCCGGGCTGGCCGCGACCGCCGGCTGAGAGCACGACACGTCGTCGGGCGACACGTCGCCGGGCGGCGGCTCGTCGGGCGGCGCGGCCGGCGGGAGCGAGACCTGGAGAGGGACCCACCGCTCCACCTCGCACGCCTTGAAGCCGCCGTCCCTGTAGTCCTCGTGCTCGAGGAGCGTCTGCGCGTCGATCACGACGAAGCCGCCGAGATCGGGCAGGGTCACGAGGAGCTTCTGCCGGCCGCCGCCCTCCATGGCGAGGCTCCCGTTCGAGGTGGCGCAGACGTCGTCCACGAACGCGCCGGGGTCGCCAGGCGGGGTCGGCTCGGCGTCGTACGGGGGGGGGCCGGCGTCACACGAGCTGCGCACGTTGCCGTTGGCATCCGGTGGGTCGGCGAGGAGCAGCATCTCGCCCGGCGCCGAGGGGAGCGAGCAGGCCGGCCAGGAGCTGAGCGACGGGACCGGGCAGCCCTCGCGCGGCAGCACCTTCGCCGACGGGAGCGCGTAGATCCCCGCGCGCCCCGGCTCGGCGACGGCGACGAACGACGCGGTCCCGCCCGGCGTCGCGACGATGTCGACCGGCTGCGCGCCGACCGGGAGGAAGCTCGGGGCGGGCGTGCCCGTGTCCCGATCGACGATCAGCGAGGACTCGGTCGTCAGATCGACGACCGCGACCTCGCCGCGCGCGGTCTGCGTGACGAGGCCGTAGAGGTGCGGGAGCGTGGCCCTGCCCCCGTCCTTGGCGTCGACCTCGTAGTCGGTGGACGACTCGACGGTGCCGTACGAGCAGTCCGTGATCGGCAGCGAGCGCATCACGCCCGGCTTGTCGGGATCCGGCCGGTCGATGGCGAGGCAGACGAAGGCGCTGCGGCCGGACTGCGCCAGGGCCTCGACGGGGACCGGCGTGGCCTCCGCGGCGCACCCGGCGAGCGCCAGGCCGGAGGTGGAAGCGAGGAGCGCGAGGCGCGGCTTCATTGGGACTCCCGGGGCGGGACGGGCGTGCCCACCGTGAGGATCATCGTTCCGAACGTGTTCGCCTTGCGCATGCCGAACGTGTTCGTCTTGCGCATGTCGAGGTCGACAACGCCGAGGTACGAGTCGGTGAAATGCGCGATGTACATGAGGGAATAGGGTTCGCAGCCGGCGCTGCCCTGCTCGCAGTCGCAGCGCGCCTTCTCGTCATCGTCGCTGCACGTGGAGCCCGTGTCGAACGCGAGCGCCTGCGGCCCACGCCCGGTCTTGATGACGGCGTCGACTTGGCGCGCTTCCGGGTCGTAGGAGAACGCGAGCCCAGCGTCGAACGCGAGCGCGAAGACCCTCCGGCGAGGCACGCCTTCCAGGTCGATCACCTCACCGATCTCGATCCGAGACGGGTAGGCCCCGAGCACGGCGGAGTCGTGGAACGCGATCGTGTCGAACACCGAGGCCCGCTTCGCCGTGGGGACGTCCGAGTCCCTCTTGACCAGCGTCGTCGTCAGCTCGCCGATGAGCAGCGAGTTCGGGCCGCGATGCGCCACGTACACCGGGATCGGGATCTCCACGCACCGCTCGAGGCACTCGGCCACGTCTGCGTCATCCGCGCAGCCGTCCTCGCACGCCTTCCGCTCGCTCGCGTCGAACGCGATCCCGCGGGAGTTGGTGCCGCTCGCGAGCGCGGTGATCCGCGTCGGGGTCGACTCGTACAGGCGCGGCGCCCCGCCTGAAGCGGCGTCCTCATAGCGGAGCAGGCCGAGCTCCGGCGCCGCGAGGTACGTGACCGCGAACGCCGGCTGGTCGTCGATCGCCCACCCGCTCTGCTGCAGCGCCCCGAGCACGCTCGGGCGCGGCACGGCCGCGAGCTCCGTCGGCCCGAAGGCGAGATCCGTGAGGACGTGCGCGAGCTGCGGCCGCTCGCTCGCTTCCCAGCGGTTCACGATGACGCTCGCGGCGTTCTCCGTCTGGTGCGACACGACGATGCTCGTCCCGCCCGGGCCGGCGGCGATCCCGAACGGCTCCAGCGGCAGCTTGCGCCGGATGAGCTCCCGGCCCGGGTCCTCCCCGATGCGGTGATCTCTGCTGCAGCGCCCGCCCGCCGCGCTCGCGCCGCAGTCCAGCTGGAAGCAGGCATCGCCCTCGCAGCGCTGCGCGCCGGCGTCGTCGGACCGGTCGTCGGCGACGTCGAAGAAGGTCACCGAGGGGTCGCCGCGCACGGGCACGAACAGGCGCGCCTGCCGCTCCGCGCCGGGGTCGGCGCCCTCGCCGCTGAGCGGCCTGTGCACGAGGAGGAGGTTGGACGCGAACGCGCCGATCACGGCCGAGCTCCGGACGACCTCGTCGTCGCCCTCGAGGGCGGAGATGTCGAGCGGCCCGCACGGCCCCGGGTAGAGCGACGGCGCAGCGTTTGTCGCCAGCCCCACGTTCTTGCACGCACCGCGCACGGTGGCGTTCTGCCCGCCGGGAGCGAGCTCCGACTGGAGCGTGAGCGCCCGCTTGCGCAGCCGCTGGAGATCCAGCGCCTGGACCGTGCCGCCGTTGAACTGGAGATCGAAGTCCGAGTTCGCGACGTAGAGGACCCGTCCCCCGGGAGACGCCGCCAGCCCCGTCGGATAATAGAGCCCCTCGACCGGCGGCGGGAGGCCCTCGCCCTCGACGAAGCAGCCCGCGACCCCGAGCCCGCCCACGATCGAGGCCGCGAGGACGACGCCAACGATGCGAGGTGTCTGGAGAAGTGTGCGGGCGAGCTTCATGCGGGCGCGGAGACTAGTCAGCACCAGGAGCACTGGCAACCCGCTCCGCTCGGTGGGTTCGTTTGCGGCGGACACGCGCGGGCGCGCGGCGCTCCCGGCGGGCCTCATGGCGAACGAGCGGCAGGCGCCGCTGCGAAGGCCCTCGCTCCTCGCGCGCACCTGCCGCAGCGCAGCACGCCCGCGCGGCCTGCCCCGGGTGAGCGCACAGCCCGCCAGGCGCAGCCTCTTCCTGGCGAGGCGCGCTGCTCTGGGCGAGGCGCTCTGCAGCGGTCGCCCGTCACGGGGCGGGCAGCCCTGCGGCGGGGTGAGGTGGCGCTCCCCGCGCCGGGTGGTGCCCAAGGTGCGCCCCTGCAGTGTGAGCTCCGCAGGTCAAGTTCGACCAGGATCGATCGCCGTCGTCCGTCCCCCTGCACGTTGATCTCGGAGACGCGGCGCGCCTTTGCTACGTTGGTCGCCGGGACATGGCCGATCTCGCAGCCGCCCTTGTCATGGGAATCGCCCTTCTTGGGCTGATCTATTGGTATTTTCGCTCGAACAACGGCGACCGGGCCCGTCCTCGCGCGGCGACGGCGCTGACGCAGGGGGGCCCAGGAGCCCAAGCCCTCGACGAGGGGGAGGGAGATCTCGAAGATTCAACGACGAGGCCAGGCACAGCAGGGATGCGGGGCGACACGCCCGCGGGCGAGAGCGCCCACGCGAACACCGCAGGAGGTCACGGCCGCACCGAGCGGGTCTCGAGCGCCGACTGGAAGCGCTCGAACGGCCCATCGCGCTGCGACGACGACGACGCGTTCGACGATGACGACGACCTCACGCTGATCACGCTGGCGCCGCCGGAGGTGCTGCAGAGCACGATCAAGCGCGCGAGCGTCCCGTCGTACGGCGGCGACGACGACGACGATGATGATGACGACGGGCACGAGCGCGAGGAGCCGTCCGCCGTCCCCATCATCTACGACGACGAGGCAGCCGTCGACGAGCCGACCAGCTCGTCGCCGCTCCTGCTCATCAGCGCCGTCGGCCAGACAGACCCCGGTCAGAAACGCAAGAAGAACGAGGACTGCTACCTCTGCCTGGACGAGCACTACCTGTTCGCCGTGGCGGACGGCATGGGCGGCCACGCGGGCGGCGACGTCGCCAGCCGCCTCGCGGTCGACACGATCGCGCGCGCGTTCAAGGATCAGTCGTTCGTGGAGAGCGACACGGAGAGCCCCTACCCCGACGTCCCTCGTCGCGGCAGCGAGCTCGCGGTCGCGATCCAGCAAGCGAACCAGGCGATCTACGAGCGGGCCCACGCCGAGCGGAGCCTCACGGGCATGGGCACGACCCTCGTCAGCGCGCGGTTCTCGCCCAACAAGCAGCGCCTCTACATCGGTCACGTGGGCGACAGCCGCTGTTATCGCCTGCGCGACAACGAGCTGACGCAGCTCACCACCGATCACACGATGGGCGCCGCGGGGATCACCGGGCCGATGGCGAACCACCTGAGCCGGGCGATCGGAATCTCCCCCGCAGTCAAGGTCGATCTGATCATCGCCCGGCCCCACCCCGGCGACGTCTACCTCCTCTGCTCCGACGGCCTCTCGAAGATGACGAGCCACGAGGCGATCCGCGACATCCTGCTCGCCGAGCCCGATCCCGAGAAGGCGTCGCAGGCGCTCATCGAGAAGGCGAACGCGGGGGGCGGGCGGGACAACATCACCGTCATCCTCGTCCGCGTCAGCGACCCCAAGGACCTCGCGCGGCTCGCCTCGCGCGCTGGCGCCAGCGCCGGCGCCAGCGCTGGCTGACCGCTCGCCGGCCCCTTCCCCCCCTCGCCCCCTCCCTCCCCTCCAGCGAGATCGACCGCGCACGGCGCTGACCGAGAGGTCCGCGCGGCCGGCGGAGCATGCCCGCCGCGCGCAGGCCATTGCAGACAGCGTGTCTGCATTGCCACCAACCCCGACGGATTCTCATGCTCCGCGCGGGGCCAGCTGCGTGCATACGGACGAGTGGTCACGCTCGTCACGGATCCGGATCCCGCTCGCGCGTAATCGCGATTTCGAGGCCATTACCATTCAAGCGCCTCGATTATCACATCAATTGACACCAGCCGGGATCGCGAAGAGAAACGACGTGAGCTCTTGACGCGCTTTGCCTCGAGAGCGCTTCATGGCGGCCACGGATGGCTCGTCCAGCGGAGCCGCCGACCGGGGATATGGCACGCTCCTTTCTCTGCATGATCGTCTTCGCCTCTCTGCTGCTCAGCGCGCCGTCGCGCGCGGCGGAGCCGGCACGCCGCGCGCTGCGGCTGCGCTACAGCGAGGATGCGCAAGCGGCCTCGTGCCCTGGAGAGCGCGCGCTGCGCGAGCGGATCCGGCTTCGCGTCGGGTACGATCCGTTCCGCGAGGACGCGACCGAGGAGGTCGCCGTCGCGATCAGGCCTCACGGCGCCCACGTCGTCGCGACGACGACCTACCGGAACGCCGACGGGCGGGTCTCCGGCCGAGGCTTTGACCTCTCGCACGGAGACGGCGCCTGCGAGCAGCTCACCCAGACCGTCGCGGTCGCGATCTCCTTCACGCTGACGCCGTTCGCGAGCGACGAGCAAGCGCCCGCCGCGCCGCCTCGCCCGGAGATCGCGCCGGTGCGCCCGGAGCCCGCGAGCAGGCCCGGCGAGCCGTGGAGCTCGGCGCGGGTCGGCGTGGGCGCGATAGCGGGGCTCGGGGTGCCCGAGGGGCTGTTCGGCGGCGCCTCCTTGCTCGTCAGGGTTCGCTGGTCACAGAGCCTCTCCTTCTCGCTGGAGAGCCGGGGCACGTTCGTCGTCTCGACGCCGAGCGCGCTCGGACACGGCGAGGTGTCGAGCCCGGACGCCCCGAGCCCCGGCGGGGGCACGGACGCGCGCTCGCCGTACCTGCGCACGCACACGAGCGGCGCCTTCGCTCCGTGCCTTCACACGGTCGACCTGCTCGTCACCTGCGCGCTCGTCGAGATGGGCGTCGCGCAGGTCGGCGATCGGGCCGCCCCCGCCACCGACGTGTCCCTGCTGTTCATGGCGCTCGGGCTCCGCGGCGGGATCGAGCTCGCGCTCAACGACACGCTCTCGTTCTATACCCACGCCGAGGTCCTCGCCGCGCTCGGGCTCGTCGACCACCCGCTCGCCGGCGCGCTGAGACCTCCGCGTCCGAGCGCTTCCCTCGGCGCCGGGCTGCTCGCGGGGTTCTGAGCGCACGGAGGGCCCCGCGCGGGCAGGAGGGTGGTGCGGACGGCACGGCGGCGCGGATCCTGGCTGGAATTTTCGAGCGCCGCGTCCCGATCGCGCCGCTCACGGCGGCGCTACGCTGCGGAGCAGCACGACGATGGCGCGCGATTCGGGCTTCGGCCCAGGTCGCCCGCCGGCGCTCCGCGCCGCGCAGGGCGCCTTCTCGCTGGCATGAGGACGCGAGGTTCGCGTAGCCTATCCGGACGGTGCTCCCGGAGTTCACCGACCCGACCGACCGCTTCATGATCGAAGCCCGCAGCCGAAGCGGCGGAATGGGTGATATTTTCAAGGGCACGGATCAGAGCACCGGCGCCGCGGTCGCGCTCAAGGTCCTGCGCGCCGCCGCGTCGCCCCAGGAGCGCGCCCGCTTCGCGCGCGAGATCTCGATCCTCGCCGATCTGCGGCACCCCAACATCGTTCAGTACGTCGCGCACGGCACCTGGCTCGACGGGCGCCTGTTCTTCGCGATGGAGTGGCTGGACGGCGAGGATCTAGGGCAGCGCCAGCGGCGCGCGCCGCTCGGCCTGCGCGACTCGGTCGAGGTCGTCCGGCGCAGCGCCGCCGCGATGGCCGCCATCCACGCCCGCGGCGTCGTCCACCGCGACCTCAAGCTCTCCAACATCTTCCTCGTCCGCGGCAAGGGCACCGCGATCAAGCTGATCGACTTCGGCGTCGTGAAGCTCGCGGTCCCGGACGACTGCCCGACCGAGCGCGGCACGATCATCGGCACCCCGCATTTCATGGCGCCCGAGCAGGCGCGCGGCGAGGCGGTCGACGCGCGGGCCGACGTGTACTCGCTGGGCGCCGTCCTGTTCCGCCTGATCACGGGCAGGAACGTGTTCGAGACCGAGAACGCGATCGCCCTGCTCAGCCGCCTCGCGGTCGAGGATCCCCCGCGCTCGCAGCAGATCCGCTTCGACGTGCCCGAGGCCCTCGACGAGGTGCTCGCGCGCGCCATCGCCCGCGATCGCGAGCAGCGGTACGAGAACGGCGGCGAGCTGGCGCGCGCGCTCGCGCGGGTCGGGGAGCTGAACAACGATCCCCCCGCGACCGACAGGTCCGCCTCGATCGTCCGGCGCGCGGCCGCGCAGGAGGTCATGCCGGGGCCCGCCGGGCCGGGCGACGAGCGGCCGCAGGTGCGGCTCGCCAGCAGCGAGCGGCGCGTGATCGCGTGCGCGCTCTTCGAGCTGGGCGCCGGCCCGCTCCGCCCCGCGGTGGACGCCGCGCTCCGCGAGGTCCTCGGCGACGACCCGCGGTTCGAGCCGCTCCCCGACGGGAGGCTCGTCGCGGCGCTCGGGGTGGAGCGCTCGCGGGGCGACGAGGCGGCGCGCGCCGCGCGGGCGGCGCTGACCGTGGCCCGCTCGACGCCGGGCGCGCGGGCCTCGGTCGCGGTCGGGCACGCCGTCCGCGGCAGGGCGAGCCTCGCCGGCGAGGCGCTCGATCGCGCCGCGCAGCAGCTGGAGTACGCGGCGCCCGGCGCGGTCCGGATCGACGCCCACGCGACCGCGGCGCTGGAGGGGCGGTTCGTGGTCCAGGAGGACGCGCGCGGCGGCGTGATCATCCACGAGGACGCGGCCGGCTTCGACGCGCGCAAGCTCGCCGGGCTCCCCGCGGCGCTCTTCGGGCGCGAGCGCGAGCTCGCCAGGCTCCAGGGCATCTTCAGCGAGATCGCCGAGGACGGCGCGCCGCGCGCGGCGATCGTGACGGGCCCCGCCGGCATCGGCAAGAGCCGCGTCCGCGCGGAGCTGATCCAGCACCTCGAGACGGCGCCGCACGCGCCGATCGTCCTGCTCTGCCGCGGCGACGCGATGAGCCAGGGCGCTGGCCTCACGACGCTGGGCCGCGCCCTGCGCGCGCTCATGGGCATCCGCGACGGCGAGCGCCTCGAGGACCAGGTGCAGAAGGTGAGCGCCCACGTGGCGATGCGCCTGGCCCGCCCGCTCCGCTTCCTCGCCGGCTTCATCGGGGAGCTCGCCGGCGTGCCCTTCCCCGACGAGGGCAACGAGCCGCTGCGCGCGGCCCGCGAGAGCCCGCAGCTCATGGAATCGCGCACGCGGATGGCGGTGGAGGCGTTCTTCCGCTCGAAGTCCGAGACCGCGCCGCAGATCCTGGTCATCGAGGACATGCACTGGGCCGACAGCACCACGGTCGAGCTCGTCGATTGGCTGCTCGGCTGCGCCGATCTCCGCTTCGGGGTCTTCGCCTTCGCGCGGCCCGAGCTCTCCGCCCGGTTCCCGTCGCTGTGGGAGCACCGCGACGTGACCCGCGTGACGCTCCCGCCGCTGTCTCCGGAGGCCGCGGATCGGCTCGTGGCGAGCGCCCTCCCGCAGGCCGACGCGGCCACGCGCGGCGCCATCGTCCAGCGCGCCGGCGGCTACGGGCTCTTCCTGGAGGAGCTCATCCGGTCCGCCGCGGAGGGGCGCGACGGCGTGCCGCTCGGCGTGCAGGCCCTGGTGCAGGCCCGCGTCGATCGCATGTCGAGCGGGGTGCGCGGGGCGCTGCGCGCCGCGTCCGTCTTCGGCCAGGTCTTCTGGACGGCGGGCATCGCGGCGCTGCTCGAGCGCGCTGTGGGCGCGGAGCTCGCCGAGCTGGAGGCGGGCGAGATGATCGCGCGCCAGCTGGAGCCGCGGGCTCCGGGGCAGGTGCAGTGGGCGTTCCGGCAGGCGATCGTGCGCGACGCGGCGTACGCGTCGATCCTCGAGGAAGACCGCGCCGCGCTCCACCTCGCCGCGGCCGCGTGGCTCGAGTCCGCGGGCATCGATCCGGGGCTGATCGCGCGCCACGCCGAGGCGGGCGGCGACAAGGCGCGGGCCGCGCTGCTCTACGCGCGCGCGACGCGGGACCCGGCGGCGAGCGGCGCGGAGCTCGACGAGGCGCTCGACCGCGCGACGCGCGGGCTCGCCTGCGGGGCCGAGGGGACGACGCGCGCGGCGCTCCTGGTGCGCCGGGGGGAGCTCCTCGAGCTCCTCGGCCGCCTCGACGAGGCGCTCGACGCGGCGGAGCAGGCGTCGCGCCTCGCGCTGCCCGGCTCGGATCTGTGGGGCGAGGCGCAGGTCGTCGCGGTGACCTGCATGATCGAGGCGGGCCAGAGCGCCGAGGGCGACGCGCGCGCCGCGTCCGCGCTCTCTCCGCAGTTCGCGGCGGCGCTCTCGCGGTCGATCCGCGCGAAGCTCCTCGCGTCGCGCGTCCGCGCCTTCGCGGCGCTGGGCCGGCCCGCCGAGGCGCTCCGCGCCGCGCACGCGGCGATGGAGGCCGCGCGCGGGAGCGGCTCGACCGACGCGCTCCTCCACGCCCGGGAGGCCCACCTGGCCGCGCTGATGCACGCCGGCGATCTGGCCGCCGCCGCCTCTCTGGGCGCGTCGCTCGTCGCGGACGCCGACGGGGCCGGCGACGCCGTCATCGCGGCGAGGGCCCGCGTGAACACCGGCTCGGCGCTGAACCAGCTCGGCCTGTTCGAGGAGGCGCAGGCGCTGCTCGAGCGCGCGCTGCTCGACGCGCGGAGCCGGAAGCTCCGGGCGATCGAGGGGTTCGCGCTCCACAACCTCGGGATGTCGTGCGCGCGGCTCGGCAACATCGAGGAGGGCGTCGCGCTCGAGCGCCAGGCGAGCGAGATCGCCGACGCGTGCCAGATCTCCCGCCTCAGGTTCGTCGGCCGGCTGTACGAGGCGCTCTTCCTCGTCTGGCGCGGCGCCCCCGGTGACCACGCGACCGCCCACGCCGTCGCGCGCTGGCTCTGCGAGGAGGCGGCGCACCACGCGGCCGCGCAGCGGGCGATGGCGAGCTTCGCGATGGCCCGCGTCCAGCTGGCGCGCCGCGAGCTCGGGGCCGCGGTCGACGCGGCGCGCGAGGCCTCGCGCCACCTCGCGGGTGGGCCCATCGAGGAGTGGAGCGACGCGATCCGCGTCACGCTCGTGGAGGCCCTCCTCGCGATCGGGGACGAGCGCGAGGCGAACGCCGCGCTCGACGCCGCGTTCTCCGCCCTGGCCGCGCGCGTCGAGGCCCTGCGGGATCCCCGCCAGCGCGACGCGTTCCTTCGGGGGAACGACGACGTCGGGCGTCTGATCGCCCTCGCTCGAGAGCGCCTCGGCCGGTCGCTGCCCTCGACGTCGCGGCCGCCGCACGCGGCGGACCCGTCCGCCCAGCGGGCCGGGGCGCCGCCGCGGAGCAAGGTCGCGAAGACCGCCGGCGCCTCGGGACGGAAGGAGCGCGCCGAGGCGCCGAGCAACAACGATCCGGCGGCGCACCGGGGCGCGAGCCCTGCGCAGAGCAAGGACGCGCACCCGGAGGGCGCGGCGGCGGCAGCGCACGAGAAGGGCGCGCCACGTTCTTGACGTTGGGTGGCCGGGTAGCTAAGGCCATCCGCGATGCGAAACAACGCTCCTGAGCGGCTCGTCGCGCGCTGTTCCACGTTCTCCACCCCTGCGCGTCCGGCCGGCGCGAGCCAGGGTGCTGCGCTGGCAGCCCGCTCGACCTCGGGCCGGTGGCTCACGGCGCGCGTCCTGCCGCTGCTCGCGGCCGCGGCGCTCGGCAGCGCGGCGCTGCTGTCGCCCGCGCCCGCGTCGGCGCAGTCGAAGATCGCCGTCGTCGACGTGCGCCGCGCCATGCTGGAGACCGAGGAAGGGCTCCGCGTCCAGGCGACGCTCAAGAAGCTGTTCGACAGCCGCCAGGTGGAGCTCGACACGAAGCGCCGCGCGCTCGACGACGAGCGGGACAAGCTCGACAAGGAGGCGCAGGCGGGCAAGACGCCGAAGGACGTGCTCCAGCGCAGGTTCGAGACCTGGCAGCGCCAGGCCGCCGAGTTCCAGGCGACGACGCTCGACGCCCAGCGCGAGATGCAGCGCAAGGAGAGCGAGCTCACCACGCCGATGCTGCAGAAGGTGCTCGGCCTTCTCCGGCGCCTCGCGGCGCAGGAGGGTTACGACCTCATCCTCGACAAGTCGGCCGTGCCCTACTACCGCGCCGATCTCGAGCTCACCGATCGCGCGATCCAGATGTACAACAGCGGGCAGGCCGGCGAGGCGCCGCCCGCGAAGGGCGCGCCGCCGGCCAAGGGCGCGCCGCCCGCCGCCCCGGCGAAGCCGGCCGCGCCCGCCAAGAAGTAGCCGCGTACGTCGCTCGAGGGGCGCCGCGTGGCTCACGCCGCGCGGCGCGATGTCCTCCGGGCCGAGCACCGCGCCCCTCCTCGCGCTCGGCTCGGCTCGCCGACGTCCGCGCGCCGTTTACGCTGCTACGCGCCGGCGGGGCCTCGTCCAGCGGCCCGGGGCGCCGGAGGCGCGCGCCGCGATCGGCCGCCAGGCCTGGATCGCCTCCTCCTGCGCCACCACGAAGTCGTGCGGATCGAAGCGCACGAAGTGCCCGGTGCGGAGGATCAGCTCGCGCTGGAGCAGCCGGCGCTCGCCCGGGGTGACCCGCCCCGTGTCCAGCTCGTCGAGCACGACGTCGGGCGTGTAGGGGCGCCCGCGGCGGTAGCGCGCGCTCATGTCCCAGCCCTCGCAGCGCTCGCGCCAGAAGGCCCGCCAGCGCGCGGCGTCCACCGTGGGCTGCTCCGCCATCTCCGGCGCCGGCGCCTCGGGCAGGTCGTTGGGATCGCTCACCAGCTGCGCGAGCTTGAGCTCGCGAGGCTCGCCCACGTCGGGCTCGGGCGGATCGGCGACGAAGATCTCCTCGTCCTCCACCGCGACCTCCTCCCACATCCCCGCGCCGGTGATCCGCTCCAGCGCGTAGGCCGCGGCGAGCTTCACGTCCCCGTCCACGTCGCGCTCGAGCAGGTCGATGAGCAGCGGCGCCGCGGCGGCCGCTCCAGCCCAGCCCACGGCGAAGATCAGGCCGCGGCGCGGCGCCTCGGCGACCCGCGAGGCGAGCAGCCGCGCGTCGGCCTCGTCGCCCGCGAGCGCGAGCAGGAGCGCCGCGACGTCCGCGCCGTCGGCCTCGTCCAGCGCGCCGCGCAGCGCGGGCGGGGCGTGCGGGTGATCCGAGAGCGCCATGGCCGTCCAGGCGGCCTCGCGCAGCGCCGGGTCCGGCGCCGCGGTCGACGCGAGCGCCCGCTGGATCAGCTCGGGCAAGCGGGGGCACGGCGTGCAGCCGAGGTGGTGGAGCGCGCACGCCGCCACGGGGGCCTCGTCGTCCGACGCCGCCGCGACGAGCTCGTCCTCGGTCGCGAAGCCGCGGTAGGCGAGGACGTCGATCGCCATCGCGCGGACCAGCGGCTCGGGCTCGCGGAGCAGGCTGCGGAGCGCGAGCGGCAGGTGCTCGTGCGGGACCAGCTTCAAGGCAGCGCCGAGCGCGTCGATGAACGCCCTGTCCTTGCCGCTCCGGAGCAGCGCGAGCTCGGCCGCGGCGAGCGCGTCGCGGCCGGCGAAGCAGCCGAGCACCATCGCGCCCGCGAACGCGACGCTCGCGTCCTTCACGGGCGCGTCGGCCACGAGCCGCGGCACGTGCTCGAGCGCCGGCGCCCCGATCGCCGCGATCACGTCGATGGCCGCGAGCATGCGCCGCTCGAGGATCAGCGCCCCGCGGAAGGGATCGCCGAGCAGCGGCGCCCGCTGCATGCCGACCATCGCGACCTCCTCGAAGCACTCGCGGGCGCGGGCGCGGAGGAAGGCGAGATCGTCGATCGCGTCGCCGATCTCGGGCGCGAAGCCCGGCGGCACGGGGCGCGCAGCTCCCTCGTCCGGGCGCGCCGCGGGCGGCCGCACCTCCGCCGCCGCGGGGAGCGCGCCGGGCGCGGGCGCCTGCTGCTTCAGCGCCTCGACGGCGGCCGTGAGCTCCTCGAACGTCCGCGGCCGCGGGATCGGCGGCGGCGGCTTCGCGACGAGCTCGGCCGGGGGCGGCTCCGGGACCTTGATGAGCGGCGCGAGCGACGCCCGCTGGACCGCATGCAGCCGCGGCCGGTCGCGGCTCGCCAGGATCGGCGGCAGGTCGAGCGGCGGCGCCGGCGGCACGAGGGCGAGCCGCGCCGCGGCTTGCTCGAGCCAGCCGCGCGCGCCCCGGAGCAGCTCGTCCACCGCCGCGAAGCCGGCGTCGAGCCCGAGCGCCTGCCCGATCTGCGCGGCGATGTCGTCGGTCTCCGCCAGGGCGGCACGCACCGCGCCGAGGGGTTCGGCGCGGCCGTCGAAGGCGTCGTAGATCGCGCCGAGGGCCCGCTCCAGGGCGCGCGCGGGCCCGGTCAGGTCGGTCACCGGTTCGACGTCGTGCTCGAGCGACAGCGCTGCGCGGCGGAGCGCGGCGTGCGCGTTCTCGAGCTTGTCGTGGGCGAGCACGTCCGTGCCGGCGGGCGCGGAGGGCTGCCCCTCCTGACCGCCTGGCGCGACGAAGGGCAGGTATGAGAAGGACACGCGCCATGAATACACCTGCGCGAAGGGGGCCCCAAGACGCGCGCTGAGGTAGCCTGCCCGGACGATGAAGGATGCTCCGCAGAGCGCGCAGAACGTCGACGACGTCGAGGTGTACGCGACGCTGGCCGCCCAGCTCGCAGACCCGAGCGCCGACCGCGTGGCGCTCCTCGCGGCGCACGGGCTCGACGAGGCCGGCTGGGAGGCGCTCGACGACGCCTGGCAGGCGCGGCTCTCCGAGGCGGACGACGACGACGGCGAGGAGGTGGGCGTGCCGCCGCTCGTCGTCGCCTTCGCCGAGACGTTCGCGAGGGTGCAGCGCGCCCGAGCGAAGAGCGAGCTGTCGTTCGAGCGCTTCCTCGAGGCCGCGCGCGGGCTGAAGCGGGGCACCGACATGGCGACGGTGCTGAGCCGCCTGGACCTGACGCTCGAGGACTACCTGAGCGCGCAGCAGCGATGGACCGCGGCGATGCTCGAGGACGACGCGCTCATGGCGCGGTTTCAGCGGGCGATGAGGTAACCGGGACGGCCGCGGGGCGACATCGACCGGGCCGCCGCAGCGCGCCGCCCGACGGTGACGAGGGGGTATGTTCGTGGACATGGTGGGGCGCGACGAGGAGGTCCGATCGATCCGGCTCGAGGAGCTCGCCGCCGTGGCCGGGGCCCTCGAGGCGGGCCTGCCGCGCGACGAGGTGCTCGCGGACGCGGGGCTCTCGGCCGCGGCGTGGGAGGCGGAGCGGGAGCGGTGGATGTCCAGGCTCGCCGCTCAGGCCGCGCGCGGGCAGCTGCGATCGAGTCGCCGGTACCTGGAGCTCGTCGCCGCGCAGAAGCGCCGCGCCGAGGAGAAGGCGCGGGGCGCGCGCAGGAAGCTGGAAGGGCCGATGCCGGTGGCGCCCGCGGCGCGCATCGCCCCGCTGCAAGGGGCGCCCCGGGATGGGGCGACGCCGCCGCCGGCCGCGGGCGTGAGCGACGAGGGGGCTGCGCGATCTCCCTGGGCCAGGCTGAACGCCGCCGCGCCGCCGGCCGGGGTCGTGCAGCCCTCGCCGTTGCCGCCGCCCGGGGTCGTGCAGCCATCGCCGTTGCCGCCGCCCGGGGTCGTGCAGCCATCGCCGTTGCCGCCGGCCGTGCCGTTGCCGCCGGCCGTGCCGTCGCTGCTCTCGACGGTGCCGTCGTCACTGCCCATGCCGAGCCTGGAGCGGCCGTCCACGGCACCGCGAGCCCGCATGACGCTCCTCGGCACGACGTCTCTCCCGAGCCGGGATGCGCTGCCGTTCCGCCAAGACGTGTCGAACGCGCCCGCGGTCGAGGGTGCAGCGACGTCACCGGCAGACAGCCCGGAGATGGAGATGACGAGCATCGGCACGGCCGGCGTGCTGGCGGCCGACAGAGCCTTGCCCTTCTCGGGCACGGCCCCTCTACCTCCGCTCGACGCCGCGCTGCCCTTCTCCGGCACGGCCCCTCTACCTCCGCTCGACGCCGCGCTGCCCTTCTCCGGCACGGCCCCTCTACCTCCGCTCGACGCCGCGCTGCCCTTCTCTCGCCCGGCCTCCTCGCCGCCGGCCGCCAATCCCTGGCCCTTCTCTCGCCCGGCCTCCTCGCCGCCGGCCGCCAATCCCCTGCCCTTCTCTCGCCCGGCCTCCTCGCCGCCGGCCGCCAATCCCCTGCCCTTCTCTCGCCCGGCCTCCTCGCCGCCGGCCGCCAATCCCTTGCCCTTCTCTCAACCGGCCTCCTCGCCGCCGGCCACCAATCCCTTGCCCTTCTCGCGACCGGCCTCCTCGCCGCCGGCCGATAACGCCTTGCCGTTCTCGCGACCGACGCCCTCGCCGCCCGCCGGCAACGCGCTGCCCTTCGCTCGTCCCGGCCAATCGCCCGCGCCATCGCGGCCCGCCAGGGGAGAGATCGCTCCGCAGCCGCCCCAGATCCCGACGGGGAGCTGGGCCCTGCCCTTCCTTCAGCCAAGCGCCGTCGAGCCGCCCGCGAGCCCCGCGCCCGCGGAGCCCGCCGCGCAAGCGCACGCCGGCGTGGATGACGAAGAGACGATGCGCCGCGTGGAGCGGATCTCCCTCGCGCGGTACGCGCGCCTGTGCGCCGACCTGCGCGACCATCCGAATCACATCCCGCAGATCCAGAGCCACTATGGGTTGACCCCACAGAGCTGGATCGCGCTCCACAGGAGTTGGCACGAGCGCTTCGAGTCCGATCCGGCGCTCAAGGCGCAGTGGCAGGCGCTCGTCGACCAGAGCGCCCAGAGCTGAGGACACAAGCGCTCGAGTCGGGCGCCGCTCAGCGCTGGCGTCGAGAGGTGTCGAGGCTCGCCGCGCGTGGGTCTATTTTGATTGACATCGGCTATGTGAACGTTCACAGTGCGGTCCCGGGGCATCCTTTTGCTTCGCCGTGGACAGCCTGCGCTCGTGACCTCGCCCGCTGCACTTCGGGGGCGAAGCGGCGCCATGGGCGGAGCCTCTTCCGATCCCTCGACGGGAGCGGGATACGCGGACGGCGGAACGACGGCACACGGCGCCGTCACCACCGATGAAGGCGGCGGCGACGTCTACCACTCGATCGACACAGCGCGCCGTGACGCGAGAGGGACTGTCTTCAGCGCGCCCGGCTCGAGCATGAAGGAATCGGCCTCGGCCGCTCGAGCGGCCGTGATCAACGGCTCTGGACCAACAGGTAAGGTGAACATGCGTCGCTCACGTACATTGGCGAGAATGGCTTGTTGCGGGGTCGCGCTCGCCTCGGTCGGGCTCGTCGCGAGCCCCTCCGCGCAGGCCGATTACCCCATCGCCTCGCACCGCTACCTCGCCGACCCGGCCTCGCTGGTGCACGACGGGCGTGTCTACCTCTACTGCTCGAACGACGACGACAACGTCAAGGCAGACGGCTCGGACGGCAGCTACGAGATGGCCTCGATCGTTGCCGTCTCGAGCAGCGACCTGAAGAACTGGACCGATCACGGGGAAGTGCTGCGCGTGCCCAGCGCCGCCTCCTGGGCGACTTTCTCGTGGGCCCCGGCAGTCGTGGAGCGCGGCGGCACCATCTACATGTACTTCGGCAACAGCGGGAACGGTATCGGCGTTGCCTCGAGCGACAGCCCGACCGGACCGTTCAAGGACGCGAAGGGCAGCGCCCTGGTGACCTCGAACACGCCCGGCGCCTCGGGCCCGAACATGTGGCTCTTCGATCCGGGCGCCTTCGTCGACGACGACGGCCAGGCGTACCTCTACTTCGGCGGCAACGGCGAGCAGAACGCGCGCGTCATCAAGCTCAATGACGACATGGTGAGCGTCTCGGGTTCGGCCACCGCGATCACGGTCCCGTACTTCTTCGAGGCCGCCTGGATGCACAAGCGCAACGGCCTCTACTACCTGTCGTACTCGACGAACCCCGACAATGCCCTGCGGATCGACTACCTCACGAGCACGAGCCCCACGTCCGGCTTCACCCACCGTGGCACGGCGGGGCCCCAGCCGCCGAAGAACAACAACAACAATCACGCGGCGATCTTCGAGTATGGCGGCTCCTGGTACCACGCGTACCACAACCGCGCTGTCGCCACCGATGCCGGAGAGCCCACCGGCTATCGCCGGAACATCGCGCTCGAGCCGCTCACCTACAAGGACGACGGCTCCATCGTGCCGGTGACCTACACGACGGACGGGGTCAAGCAGACCGGGAACCTCGACCCCTATGCGCGCGTCGAGGCCGAGACCTTCAACGCGCAGAGCGGCATCGAGACCGAGCGCTGCGAGGAGGGCGGGATGAACCTCTCGTTCATCAACGGCGGCGACTGGGTGCGCCTCCGCGGGGTCGACTTCGGCGAAGGGGCGGAGAGCTTCCGCGCGCGCGTCGCGAGCGGCGCGGAGGG
Source organism: Sorangium sp. So ce281 (assembly GCF_051527395.1). NCBI lineage: Bacteria > Pseudomonadati > Myxococcota > Polyangiales > Polyangiaceae > Sorangium > Sorangium sp. So ce281. Next base: position 4,172,785 of record NZ_CP150322.1, on the reverse strand, counting down.
GGGCAGCATCGAGCTCCGTCTGGATGCGCGCGACGGCACGCTCGTGGGCACCTGCGCGGTCGCGGCGACGGGGGGCTGGCAGACGTGGAGCGATACGTCGTGTGAGGTCGACGGCGCCACAGGCGTGCACGATCTCTATCTGGTCTTCACCGGCGGCGGGTCGAACCTCTTCAACATGAACTTCTGGCAATTCTCGCCCATCGGCGGCGGGGGTGCCGGCGGGGGTGGCGCGGGAGGAAGCACGAGCGGTGGGGGCGACGGCAGCGTCAGCGGCGCCGGCGGCGGCGTCGGCTCCAGCTCCAGCTCCGGCTCCGGAGGAGCGCCCTCGACGGGTGCGGCCACGGGTGGAGGGTCCCCCAGCCCAGCGCCAGCCGCCCAGGCGTCGTCGGGGGGCACCTCCGGCGGGGAGTCGGGCGATCCGGCCGGTTGTAGCTGTCGCGCGGCGAGCCGCGCTCCATCCGGAGGTGCCCTCGCGCTGACAGCGCTGCTCGCGGCGTCCCTGGGGCTCCGGCAGCGCGGCCGGAGGGGGCGTCGTCCGGGAGTGACGAGCTAGAATCGGTAGCCCGGCCGGCGATGGCCACATCGCCGCGGGCGCGCGCGATCACTCCGCCCCGGGCCCGATCTCCGAGAACCAGTCGTCGAGCTCGGCGAGCGTCCTGGCCCAGGCCACGAGCGCGGCTTCACCTCCCAGACGCAGGAGGAGCGTGTCCAGGCACGCTCCGTTGTCATAACGTCGATCGTACGTGAAGAGAGGCGTGATCTCGGCGATCGTGGGGCGCCACGCGTCGGGTGAGGCGCGCTCTCGCCATACGTCGCACAGGCTCTCTTTCGACATCCAGGGGAACATGCTGCAGAGCGTGTCGTCCGACTCCTCGGGGGGCTCGCGGAGCACCTCCTTCACCGTATCGGCGACGGCGGTGGACAACCTCTCCCTCGCTTCCGGGGAGAGCGACGGGAACACGGCCGCCCACGCGGACAGCCTGTTCGACGCTCGGGCAGCGCCGCGCACGAGCTCCGCGAAGCGTGCCGCGTCCTCCTCGCCCTTCAGCGCCTTCCCTACCATCTCGAGCATTCCAGACGCTTCCTCGTCGTCCAGGTCCGGACGCACGAGGCGCTCCACGTCGGAAAACGAGCCCAGAGCGACCGCGATCTCCAACTCGGCCTGATGCCGGTCGTCGTCTCCCTCCATCGCGGCGCAAAAGCTGGTCGCGAGGTCCCTGTCCCCGAGCGCCACTGCACGGAGGGAGAGCGCCGCGAGCGCGTCGTCAATCTGAGAGCCCATGCACGGCAACACCTCCTGGTGAATGTAGCGGAGCTCCTCCAGCGTCGCCGATTCCGCCCAGTTCTTGATGGTGCGGTCCTCGCCGCGAAAGGTCTCTGGCGGTACCGATATAAACATGCGTACCAGTTCCGCTCGGACGTCCGCCGTGACGAAGGATATGAGCTCGGAGGCGACGTAGTTGCGGTCGGAGACGTCCGTCCGCTCTTTCACCTCCGCGAGGGGAGCATCCTGCACCTCGGCCGCGAGCCACGGAGGCAGCCGCAGGCAGCGGAGCGGCCCGAGCGCATCCGTGGATCCTCGCGATTCGCCTTGCCAGTGACGGACGAGCGCGCGGGCCTCCTCGGGAACGAGCCGGTTCCATTCACTCTCGGGAACATGAAAAAGAAAGCGCTGCGCCATGAGCGGAAATCGTTCGGAGGACAGCAGCCATCCCATGGCTCGCTGAACGATCGCGCTCGCTCCAGCCGAGGTCTCCAGGAGCCGCTCCGTCAAGACTTCAAGGCGATCTCCGAGCTCCGGCAAGGCGGAGATCTGCGCGTCCACGTCTTCGAGTCGCTCGGCGCGGCGCTCCTCGGGGTAGAGCGGCGCCAGCAGGGCAGCCCAGAACGCACGGCGCTCTGGATGGAGCCCGGCAAGGCGCCTGGCCGCCAGCAGCAGGACCTCCTCCCGCGCGGGGGAGCGCAGCCGCTCGGCGATACGCCGGAGCGCCCCGATCACGAGCGCTTTCACGACACGACGTGCTTTCAGCCCGCCCAATACGAAGCGTCTGCGGTCAAGCTGGTATGCCGACGGGCTCTCGGTCGCGCCCGCGGCCTCGAGCCCTCCGACGGCGCGGTCTGCTTCATGCAGCAATGGCGTTGGCCATGCCACATCCGCCTCGGACACAGCGGGCCGGACCGCCCGCCATAGCCGCAGCCTGTCTTTCTCGTTCAGCGGCTTGGCGAGCTCGATGCCTGCCTCCGGCCGAAAGATCCCCTCGTGGATGGCACCGGCGACCACGTCCGGGAGCGCATGCACGAGCAAACTGATGATCTGCTCGAAGATCGTGCGCAGCCGCAGCGCCTGCACCATGCACCGACCGCGCGCGGCTTCCGACGTCGCCTCGCCGAACGCCGCGTGGCTTCGCCGCCACGCGGCCACGACGAGCGCACGAAAACCGAACGCACCGCCATCCAGGGGTTCCCAGGCGGCTCGCATCGGCTCAGCGATCACGCGATCGAGCTCTTCCGCCGTGGTATCGTGTCGCAAGAAGTGCATCGCCCCGTATCGAATGACGTATTCCGATCGAGCGACAGGGGTGATGCTTCCTTCGGAGCAGCTATCGAGAGTCGCCCGGACATGTGCGGTCAAGAGCGCCTGACCACGGACGTCGCCCAGATGGCTCAAGCGCAGAGCGAGATCTTTCCCGGGACTTCGATGCAGGAACGCGGCGCCATGGGTTGTGTGACAGAGCCATGGCTCGAGCTTCCGCAACGTGGCAGACACTCGTGCGTCGGCCCGATCGCCTCCCACGATCTGGACCAGCTCTGCCCCTGAGATCGGCCCGCTGGCAGCGCTCAAGACACACACGGTATCCGCGTCGACGTCACCGGGCAACGCCGTGGCGGAGCGCTCCGACGGCGTCTCCAGGACGACATCAGACCAATCGTTCAACCAATGAAGGGCCTCACCCCATCGGGCGGCCGTGACACCGGGATCATTGTCCGCAGACACCCACACGCGGACGTTCCCGGGCAGCCCGGCTGACCATCCGATGCGCGACCATACCGCCGGATCATCGTTCTCGTGGGCGCCGTCGAGGACGAGCAGCAGCGGCATCTCGGGGCTCTCGTCACCGTCGAGGATCGGTCGGATGTCATCTGCCACGCGCGGGGCGAGCGCGCGCTCGGACGCCTTTCTGGACGTCAATGCTCGGAGCCGCGCATGCAGCGCGGCGACCCATATCGAGGGATCCGCCATGCCGCCGTGGACCGAGATCGGGATGAACGCCACGCGGGCCAGCCCTCGCCGCGTGAGATGAAGACAGAATGCCCCGAGCAACGAGCTCGCGCCAGAGCGCGCAGGAGCCCTGATCAAGGCCCGCTCGCCTGGACGGGAGCTCGCCCAGAGCGCCTCCAGCGCTGACCACAGGCGCTGCTCGGACGAGGCCGGAGCACACTGCTCGCCGTGAAGCCAGGCCGCCACGGCCGGAGAGGCGAGACAGGCACGCGTGGCCTGCCAGACCCCGTCCGGCGCGCGCTCCAGCCCCCCGAGCAAGCCCGAAATCGCAGCTTCTTCGCCGGTGTCTGCCATCGCCACTTCCGGGTCGGGTCGGTGTTCCGAGATCGAGCCGGCCCCGCCGCCGTCACCGCCGCCGCCGAGAACGAAGACGCCGGGGTTCATCCCCGGGATGGCCGGATGTTGGGGACAGGTGCCGTTCGCATTGCTGTTTCGACGCTCCCTGAGCGAAAGCTACGACAGCCGAGCCTTCCAGCGGACACGCCGCGCGCGCCGTCAGTTCAACCGCAAGAGCCTCCCCACGATCCGGAACAGCCCCCGCGACGCGGCGCTGATGCGGGTGCCGACGATCTCGATGTCGCCTATCTTCTGGATGCGGATCGCACCCCGGCCGGAGCGGAGGAGCAGCTCCTCATCGCCCTCGATGGTGACGTTGGTCGCCTTGAGGTGGAGCGTATGCGGCCGCTTCGTCGTCAGGGCCGCGACGATCAGCGGGGGCTCACCCTCGCAGAGCTCGACGAGCACGGCGTCGCCGCGGGCGCGCGCATCGGCGATCACCTCGGGGTCGACGTCGGGCGCGATCTCGGCATCGACGGGCCCCTCCGCGCCACGGACGAGGATCGACGCCCTCCGCCCCTCGATCGAGGCGACGCGCGCGGTCCGCATGGCCGCGCCGAGCGGCTGCGCCGCCCGCACCGGGAGCGGCGCCGCGGCCGGCTCGGCGAGCACGTCGTCCAGGGTCACGCGCGGCGACTCGGACGCCTCCTCCGCCGTGGCCCCGGCGTCCGGCTCCTCCAGCGAGAGCGGCGCGCCGGCCTCCGGCAAACCACCTTCGAACCGAGTCGCCATCAGACCTCCGAGACCTTCTTCGGCAGCTGGATCTTCGGCGCCAGGATGGTCACGAGCGGGGACGTGATGGTGACGCCGGCGCCGTCGATCACCACCTCGCTGGCGCCGCACTTGAAGACGATGGCGCCCTTCGCCTCCACCTTGTGGAAGGCCCCGATGAACGTCGCAGGCCCCACGGCCTGCACCACGTGAGACCCCTTGAGCTTGTCGACGACCGCGCCGCCCACCATCGCGGTGCGCGAGCCGGTGACCGTCTCGCTCTCGCCCCCGTTGCTGAGGACGACCAGGCCCGTCGCCTTCTCGCTCTTCGAGCCCGTGACGCTCTCCGCGTAGCTGCCGAACGCCACCTGCACGGTCGCGGCGCCGACGTCGATCGTCTTCTTGCCGGTCACGTTGTTGTCGATGTCCTGGATCGCGCCCAGGGCCTTCATCGAGCCCACGTCCTCCTTGTGGGTGCCCGTGACCTTGGCGGTCGTGTGCCCGGGCCCCTTCTCGCGGTCGGTCGCGTCGACGCCATCGACGGCGCCGTCCGGCCCGCCGACGTTGGCCGTCGACCCGCCGCCGCCGCCGCCCCCGTCCATGCCGAGGGCCGAGGCGAGCGCCTCCGGCTTCACGAAGACCTTCCCGGCGAGGCTGCTCTGCGCCACGTTCGACGCGATCGAGGCGAACATGTTGGGTGCCGCGCCGCCCGGCGCGCCGCCGGCGGCGCCGCCCCCGCCCCCGCCCCCGCCCATCGAGGCCGCGAGCTGGCTCGCGCCGGGGATGCCCGACGCGCCCGCGATCATTCCGGGCATGCGGCTCATGTCCCCGCCGGCGACGGCCTGCATCGCGCCCGCGACCCCCGCCGCCTTCTGGGTCAGCCCGTTGATCGGCGCCATCACCTGGTTGATGGCGCCGTCGACCTGCCCCTGGACCGCCGCGATCGCGTTGTTGGCCATCACGCTCGCGAACTGCACCGCCGCCTGCGCCGCGAGCGCGAGCATCGCCTCGAGGGGGTTGCCGTCCATCTCGAACTGGTTGCCGCCCACGGTGGTCGTCGCGTTGCCCTTCGCCGTCAGCGCCGACACCGCGTTCACCTCGACGTTGCGGTTGCCTCCGACGCTGATCGTCTGGTTCGCGCCCACCGTGTTCTGCGAGCCCTTCGTGATCTTCGTCGTCTGGTTGCCGCCGACCTCGAGGGACGCGTTGTTCCCGACGACCGACGTCTCGTTGTTGCCGATGTTCCGCTTGGCGTTGTTCGCCGCGACCGTCTTCATGTCGCGCTGGGCGTGCACCATGATCTCCTCGGAGCCCGCCTTGTCCTCGAAGCGGATCTCGTTGGCTCCGCCGCCGCCCGGCGTGCTCGCGGTCTGGATCGCCGTGCGGGTCTTGCCCTCCGGCAGCGCGTACGGCGGCATGGTGACGCCGTTGTAGAGGCGCCCGGTCACGATCGGCCGATCGGGGTTCCCCTCGAGGAACTCGACGATCACCTCCCAGCCGATGCGCGGGAGCATCATCGAGCCGGAGGTCTGGAGCTGCGCGACCCGCATCCAGCACGACGCCTTGTCGTCGATGATGTCGCTGCGATCCCAGTGGAATTTCACCTTGCAGCGGCCGAGCTCGTCGGTGTGGATCGCCTCGGTCTGCGAGCCGGCGGGCGCCACCACCGTCGCGGTCTGCGGCCCCTCGATGAGCGGGATCGGCGTGATGCGCCGCGGCCTGTACTTCACGGAAGCCGGCACGAGGCGCGCCCGCGCCCTGGAGCGCGGCGTCGCGCGCTCGCCGCCGAGCGCGTCGTCCTCCTCGTGGACGTAGGTGTGCTTCACCGCGAAGAGGAAGTACTCGCCGTCGAGCTCGCCGGCGTCCGTGATCGTGAGCTTCTGGCCGACCGCGAGGCGCGAGCAGACGGTGTCGATCTCGATCGTGCGCCGCTCGACCTGCTCCTCTTCCAGCCGGATCTGCGCGAGCCGCTGCCCCTCGCTCGGCTCGAAGTAGCCGCCCGGGTAGTCGTAGCGCTCCAGCGCGTCGTTCTCGCCCGACGCCGCGGTCGCCGTGAGATCGAGCTTCGGCCGCTCGAAGTCGAAATCGCGGAGGACGAACTTGCCGGAGCGCACGCGCTCGAGCTCGCGGATCGCGTAGATCGCGTCGCGCTCGTCGGCCGCGCTGAGCCCGGTGCGCCGGCGGAACGGCAGCGCGGGGTCGCCCGGGATCGGCCCGGCGACGGTGCTGTCGTCGTCGAAGACGAGGAGCTCGCCGTCGGCGTCGACCTCGACGAAGCTGTAGATGCCCTCGTGCTCCATGAGCCGCGAGATGAACGCGAGCGCGCTCTCCTGGTACTGCACGCAGTACTCGCGCTTCGGACAGTCGCCGCTCAGCCGCCACGCGACCCTGGTGATCCCGTGTTCCTCGAGGACCTTCGCCACGATCTCCTTGGCGCTCATGTCCTGGAAGATCCGCGAGCCTATGCTGCGCGCGAGGAGCGCGAGCGAGGAGACGACGCGGACGGCGTAGCGGACGCCCAGCAGCCCCTCGACGCCGAGCTCGGTGGTGCCGATCGAGGTCGCGGCCTCCACCGTGCCCGCGATGACGCGCGGCGCCTCCCCGGGCACGCCGAAGGAGAGCGCCGCGGGCTTGCCGATCATCGCCTCGAGCTCCTGGTACGTGTGGAGGTACACCTCGACGTCGAGGACGAGCGGCCTGCCGGCCTCGTGGATCGACTCGAAGCGGAGCACCCGGGCCGCGGGGACCTCGTCGATCGTGAAGTGCGCAATCATCTCGCGTGCCACGTTCGCCTCCTCCTCAGTTGTCGAGCACCAGCGCGGCGGTGTCGGAGACGTCGCCGTCGAGCTTCGCGGAGACGCCGATGATCGCGACGCTCGCGGGCGTCAGCGAGAGGATCGACGCGCCCATGACCAGCGTGAGCGCGCCGGTCGCCTCGAAGACGGCGTTGTTCGCCTTGACGAGCTGCGCGCCCCCCGCGAGCTCGGTGTACGTGCCGAGCGAGCTCTCCACGCGGTTCCCGTTCGCCACGTTGACGATCGCGCCGCCGACCTTCACGTTCATCGATCCGCCGACCTGGACGCCGCGGCCCGACTTGACCGCGATCACCTTCGCGCCGGTGGCCGTCTCGCTCCGGTCGCCCTGGACCGTCACCGAGCGGTGCCCCAGCGCGAGCTCGACGAGCGCCGCGCCGACCTCGTGGTTGAAGCCGGCCAGGGTCTGATCCGTGACCGAGCCGACCACGAGATCGATCTGGTTGCCGGACACCGTGAGCGAGCTGTCGCCGGTGACGTCGCGCTTGTGATCCCCGCCGATCTTCATGTCGCGGTTCCCGCCGATCGAGAGCGAGTGATCGCCGCCCATGTCGTCGACGTGGAAGGTCTCGATCTTCATCGACTGGTTGCCCGAGACCGAGAGCGTCTGGTTCGACCCGATGCTGGTCGTCATGCTGTCCGTGACGTTCGTCGTCTGGTCCGCGCCGATCTTCTTCTTGTGGTTGTTGCCGATCGACTCGGTCGCGTTGTTCTTCACCTCGGTGGACATGTCCTTCGAGGCGTTGATGAACATCTCCTCGCCGCCCTTCGCGTCCGACATCCGGAGCTCGTTGGTGCTGCCCCCGCCCGGCGTCGTCGCGGTCTGGAGGGAGCTCTTCCCCGCCTCCTTCGGGAGCGCGTAGGGCGGCGGCGTGAGCGCGTTGTACATGCGGCCCATCACGAACGGCCGGTCCGCGTCGCCCTCGACGTGGCGCACGGTGACCTCCCATCCGACGCGCGGCAGCAGCATCGAGCCGCCCGTCGGCACCTGGCTCGTGCGGATCCAGCGGCTCGAGGTGTCGTCCTTCTTTCCGGAGCGATCCCAGTGGAAGGAGACCTTCACCTGCCCGCCCGCGTCGGTGTGGATCTCCTGCCCCGAGGGCCCGGTGGTCATCGCGGTCTGCGCGCCCGGTATCACCTGCTCGCGGGCGCGCCGCGGGGGCCGGTAGCGCGTGGTCCCGGTCGGCACGCCCCAGAACTCGCAGCTCGACCGGAGGTCGCGCGCGCCGTCCTCCGCGCCCGCGCGGCCGGAGAGCTCGAAGCTCCGCGGCCGGCTGCCGGCGATGCGCGCGCGTACGACGAGGTACTCCTGGTTGAGCGGGTCGTAGGGGTGGCCGTCGACCGAGAAGCGCCGGCCCGGGAGCAGCGCGAGCGAGCCGGTCTCGCCGTGCACGACGTCGCGCTCCGCCTGCACCGAGTCGAGCAGCACCTTGGCGAGCCGCTCCGCGACGCTCGCGTCGGCGGTGCGCGCCGGGTGCTCGTAGATCTCGAGCACGTGCTCCCCGGGATCGATCCCCTCGGCCGACGCCTCCGGCTTCGTCGAGGGCTTCTCCGGGTCGTAGTCGCGGACGAACACCTTGTCGCTCCGCACGGAGACCTCCCGCGAGAGGCGGACGACGCGATCCGCGAAGCCCTCGACGCCGAAGTCCTGGAAGAACGGCAGCGAGGTCGCGCCCTCGATGTCCTCGAGGCCGGTCGGCGAGTCGCCGAAGACGACGACGTCCTCGTCGTCCTTCATGTGGATCGCGAAGTAGATCCCCTCCTCGGCGAGGAGGCGGTGCACGAAATCGAGGTCCCGCTCGCGGTACTGGACCGTGTAGACCCGCGTCGGGTGGGGCTCGGTCACGCGCCAGTCCTGCTGGCCCCCGGGCACGCCCGCGCCCTCGAGGACCTCCTTCACGATGTCGACCGCGCTCTTGTCCTGGAAGATCCGGCAGTCGGAGCGCTGCCCGAGGTTCCAGAGCGCCGGCGCGACCTCGATCCGCAGCGTGGGCACGTCGTCGGGGTCGGGCACGAGCTCGGCGAGGACGATGGTCCCGGCGAAAGAGCGCGTCTGCGTGTCGTCGCTGCGCGACAGCGTGAACACCGCGCGCTTGCCGAGGACCTCCTTCGGCCTCGGCAGCGCCGCCTCGTCGTCGAGCAGCTCGCACTCGAGGCGGGTGAGCTCCGAGAGCTGCTCCGTGAGCTCGAAGCGCAGCACCCGGTAGATCTTGCCCTCCACGCTGAGCGAGGGGATCGCGAGGACATGATGTTCAGCCACTCTTCACCTCTCTCTTCACGTCGCTAGCGCTCATGGGCCCTCACGATCCGAGCTTCATCGACGCGCCCATCTTGACCACCAGCGCGCCCTTGACCGCGATCTTCTTCCCCTTGATCACGACGGGCCCGCCACCGAGCTTGAGCTCGCTGCCGCCGCCCTTGAAGGCGCCGACGGCGCCGAGGAGGGTGATGAGCGGCGCCTGCACCACGAGATCGCCGTCCAGCTTCTGGTAATGGAGGCCGCCGACCATGTTGGTGACGCCGAGCGCCACGTGGGAGAGCGAGCCCTTCGTGAGGTGGAGCTCCGCCGCCAGCGAGGTCTGGTCCTTGTTGGCCGTGATCTGCTCTCCGTGGCTGCCATTGATGATCTGCGCCTTCACGGCGCCCACCGTCTCCGTCATCCCGCCGAGGACGTTGTCGTTGATCGAGCCCAGGCTGCCGGAGAGCTGCAGCGCGCCGACCTTGCGGCTCATGTCCCCGGTGATGGAGTGCCTGACGCCGTTCGAGATCGTGATCTGGTTGCCGCTCACCGTGTAGGAGCGGTTGCCGGTGACCTTCTCGACGTAGTTGCTGATCGCGTTGGTCGTGTCGTTGCCGCCGATCGAGATGCTCTGGTTGCCGGTGATCTTGTGCGAGAGCACCGCGCCGACGTCGAGCGATTGATTGCCGGCGACGGAGGTCGAGTCGTCGACCTTCACCGAGCGGGAGCCGTTCACGCTGATGTGCTGCTCCTCGTTGACCGTCACCTCCTCGACCTTGTCGTTCTTGATGGTGACGTTGAGGTCCTTCTGGGCGTGGATGCCGAACCCCTGGCTCCCCGCGGTGTCGGACATGCCGATCTGGTTGTGGCCGCCAGCGCCGGGCGACGACATGCTCTTGAGCGTGCCGGACGCCTTGGCGGCGGGGAGCGCGTCGGGCGGCGTCTTCTCCGCGTTGTACGTGCGCCCGAGCACGAGCGGCCGGTCCGGGTCGCCGTCGAGGAACGCGACCGAGACCTCCCAGCCGACGCGGGGGAGGATCATCGAGCCGCCCATCGCGATCTGCGAGACGCGCAGCCAGCAGCTGGAGGTGTGGTCCTGCTGGCCCTGCCGGTCCCAGAAGAAGCGGACCTTGATGCGGCCGTACTTGTCGACGTGGATCGCCTGCTCCTGGGTGCTCGACCCGGTGACGACCGCCGTCTGGATGCCGCGGATGCGCGGCCGCCGCGCGCGGCGCTCGGCCGCGAAGGGCGCGCCCTTGGGGACGCCGCGGAAGTGGTTCTCGACGTCGTAGTTCGCCACGCCGCCGGTGAGCGTCTGGTTGCCGCGCGAGACGAGGCGGGTGACCACGAACTCGCCGTTCAGGCACGGCTCCGCGGCGCCCTCGACGGCGAACGGCTCGCCCACCTTGAGCCCGGCCGCGCGGCTCTCGCCCTCGCACACGTCGGCGTCGGCGGAGAGCTCGCGCATGCGGGCCTCGGCGCGGCGGGCGCCCACGCTCCCCTTCGTGAAGCCGGCGGGGTACTCGAAATAGGGCAGCGCGATGGCCTCCTTGCGGGGCAGCGCGGACTCCGGCTTCACGTCGGGCTTCTCGAAATCGTGGTCCCGGAGGTGGACGAGGCTCGTGCGCAGCGCGCGCGTCCTCGTGAACTTGGCGAGCGGCAGGCTCCCGGGCAGGCCGCCCTGTGCCATGCGGAAGCTCACCGGCAGCCCCTCCTCCACCTCGAAGGCGGCGGGGTCGTCGGTGATGATCATCGTGTGCCCGGCGGCCTCGTGCCGGAAGTAGTAAAAGAGGCCGTTGTCCTCGAGGAGCCGCGAGACGAAGTTGAGGTGCGACTCGCGGTACTGGACGATGAACTCGCGCGGCTCGTACTCCTTCGCGATCCGCCACTCGACCTTGTCGCCGAAGCCGGCGTCCTCGAAGACCGACTGCGCGACCTGGACGATCGTCTTCTCCTGGAAGATGCGGCACCCCTCGCGGTGCGCGAGCGCGGCCAGCGCGGGCCGCAGGCGGACGTCGAACTGGCGGCTCTCGCCCACGATGTGCGCGAAGCCGGCGCGGTCCACGATGCCGTCGTACAGCCGCTCCTGGCCCGACGTGTCGACGACGCGCAGGCAGAGGCGGCTGCGCAGGCAGTCCTCGACCCGGAACGAGGCGTCCAGCGTCGCGAAGCGCACCTCGACCGTGTAGGGCGTGGAGATCGCCTCGACGGCCTCGAAGCGGGTCACGGCGACGTCCGCGGGGAGCTTGTCGCCCTCCAGGGAGAAGGTGGCGAAGGTAGCGGCCATTGGCGGCATGGTAGGCGATCGGCGGACGGCGCCAAGCCCTGGCGCTGGAATGCGACGCGGCGCCGACGCGGGAAGAGGGGCGTGGGGGGCGGATCGTGCGGATCCGAGACCCTCGCGTGCCCACCGCGCGATCCGAGCTCGCCGCGCGCCCTGCGCCGCGCGCGTTCGCGGAGCGCCCGAGGCCCGGGACCAGCGCGAGCGCGCCTACCGCCGTCGCGCCGAGCCGTGCGCGCCGCCCGATCGAACGCGGCGCCCGCTCCGCGGCGAGATCTGGGCTCTAGAATTCAGGCGAGCTCCAACCTGTTCGGCACGCCAGGCGGTTCTTGATCAGGGCAAGACGCCGCGGACCGGCAGCCGCGATGGGGTTCGCACGAAGACCATCGTGCTCCACTCGATGGTCGGGTTGACCAAATCGATTCGCTTGAATCGAGCGAGCAAGGATTCGAGCGCCACCCTCGCCTCCAGGCGCGCGAGGAGGTGGGCGACGCAGAAATGGACACCGTGCCCGAACGCGACCGACGCCCCCGTCCCGGTCTTTGGCACATCGCGGTCCATATTGAACTCGTCGGGATCGGGAAACACGGCCTCGTCGCGGTTGGCGGACGCGAGGATGACCGTCACTGGAGCGCCGGCGGGCACCTTGACGCCGCCCACCTCCGCTCCGGGCATCGCCTTGCGGAAGATGTTATGGGTAGGCGGGTCCCACCGGAGCATTTCTTCGATAAAGCGAGGGATGAGCGCCGGGTTTTCGCGCAGCCGCTCCGTGTCCGCGGGGCGCCTGGCGAGGGCAATGATTGATTTGCTTATCAATGTGGATGTGGTATCGAACCCCGCTGGGACCAGGACGAAGATGAAGGACATGAGCTCTTCCGGGGTGAGCTTATGGCCGTCGATTTCGGCCTGGAGGAGCGCGCTCACAAGATCATCGCCGGGCGCGCGCCGCCGCGCCTCGAGGACGTCGCCGAGGTAGCGCTCCATCTCGGCGATGGACGCGCGGACGCGCTCGGCGTGCTCGGGGCTCTGCGGGACGGGCGTGACGCTGAGGATATCGTCCGTCCACCGTTTAAAATTGGCGTGGAGAGAAGGATCCAGGGTGAGGAGCTCGCCGATGACGCCCGCTGTCATCGGGACGGCGTAGTCGGCGACGAAATCCGACTCACCCCTGGATTGCAGGGTGTCGGAGAGGCGCTCGGCGATGGCGCGGACCCTAGGCTCAATGCTCGTGATGATCCCGGGACCCAGGGCGCGGCTGACGAGGTTCCGGAGCTTCGTGTGCTCGGGCGGGTCCATTGCGAGCAGGGAGTGCGCCCCCGGCTGCCTCGGGAGCCAAGGCGGGTGAAAGGCGTCGACGTTGCCAGCGGACGAGAATTTTTGAGGGTTCTTGAGGACGGCGATGACATCGGCGTACCGGCTCACCGCCCAGGCGCCCAGCGGCTCGAGCACGCACACCGGCCCGGAGCGGCGCATCTCGGCGTAGGTGGGGAACGGGTCCGCCTGGAAATCGGGGGCGAACAAATCAAACTTCCGCAGCTCTTGGGTCATGGGAATAGCTCTCCTGCGACAAACGGGTTGAAACCACAAGAAAGAGCCAGAATTTCACAGGGAGGCGGGGAGGCGGGGAGCGAAAGACGGCAAGAGGGAGAAATTCATTTTCTTCTGCCTCCCCGCCTCCTTGCCTCCCTGTGAAAATTCTCCGGGTTTCAACGTGATCGGAGGTCTTCGAGAACGCGGCCGTCCGAGGTCAGGTAGGTCATCGGTCCCATGCCGGGGTCGAGCAAGAACGCGTCGTACTTGTCTTCAACCTCGTCCTGCCAAGAGCTCATGGCCGCGACGTACCGCCCGGCCACCTGATCGACAGAAGAAGTTCCAAAGAAGAGGTGTCCCACGAAATCGGTGAAGTTGCCGCCCGCCTGCTCGCGCGGCGCGCCGGCGGCGCTGCGGGTTGCCCGCAGCTGACGTTGCGGCGCTCACTCGATCACGATCGGCCGCGCCGGGACCACCGCGCGCGGCAGCTCCTCCTGCGCCACCCGGGCCTGCGCCTCGGGCGCCGTCACCTTCCCGGCAAGCGCGAAGCGCACCGGGATCTCCACCAGCGTCGAGAGCCGGCTCGCCTCCAGGGAAGCGCGCAGCGCGAGGACGCCGTTCACCTGCCGCACGCCCCCGAGCGGCGCGGCCAGCGACACCCCTGGCGGAAGCGGGACGCGCACGTCGACCTCGACCGGGCGGCCCAGCGTGTGGCGCAGCGAGACCGCGAGCTTCCCCGTCGTCCCCGCGCGCGGGCGCTTCGGCCAGGAGATCTCCACCTGCACGGGGCTCGCCGCCGGGGCCGGCGGCCGGCTCCAGCGCCGCAGCGCCGGGCGCTCCAGGCGCGCCACGACCGCGGGCCCCGCTGCCTCGACCGTCACCTCGGTCGCGCCCGCGTCGAGCGGCACCACGAGGCGCCCTGACGGCCCGACCTCCACGTCGCGGCGCGCGCCGCCCGACGTGACCGTGACTCGCGCCACCCCTCGGCCCTCGCCCCCGTGGGCCAGGAGCGCGCGCACCACCGCGCGCGTGCTGGCCGGCGCGCCGTAGCCGCCGCGCACGTCGCGCTGCACGCCCACCCAGCCGAGGAGCCTCGCGGGCGGCGCCGCGCTCCGGCCGAGCCCGGCGGCGCGGAGGAGCGCCGCGTAGACCATAGCGCGCGCGCTCCGATCCTCGGCCTGACCCGGCGGCAAGGTGACGCCGCCGGTCGGGAGCAGCGCCACCCAGGCGCGCAGCCGGTCCGCCACGTTCGCGGCCAGCGCCGCCCGGTGCGGCCGCTCCGCGAGCGCGAGCAGGACCCGGGCGAGCGCCACGCGATCGCCGCTCCGGATCACCTCGTCCAGCGTCCTCGTGACGAGCGCGTCCCAGCACGCGTTCACCGCGCCCCCGGCCGGCGAGGGCTCGATGTCGAGCGCGTCGAGCGCCGCCGCGGGCTGCAGGGGCTCGGGCGGGCAGCGCACGTCGATCTTCGGCAGCTCCTCCGCCACGGACGCGGGCGCGAAGGTGCGCGCCCGGAGCGCCGGAGGCCAGGAGACCAGGTCCTTCTTGCTGCCCTTGTACGCGAGCAGCCGGCCCACGGCGCGGCGGCCGATGTCCTCCGCGCGCGCGGCGAGCGGCGCGCCGTCGCCCCCCCGCGCGGCGGCCCAGCGGCGCACGAGCGCCGCGACCTCCACCGCGTCCGCCATCGCCCCGGCAGACGAGAGCCGGTCGGGATCCATCGCCTCGAGCGCCGCGGCGAGCGCGCCCGCGAGGCCGCGCTCGACGACGAGCCGCGGGCGGCCGGTGGGCTGGTAGCGCTCCGCGTCCGCCGCAATGCGCAGCGTGGCCGCGGCGCCGCCCTCGACGACCCGGGCGATGTTCAGGTCGGTGGGCTCGCCCGCCGGGCGGACGTCCCACGCGTGCACGAGCGCGTCGCCCGGGGTCCCCTGCGCCTTCAGGGCGACCGCGAGCTCCGCCCGCCCCGCGCGCAGCGCCCGCACCCGCGCGCGCACCGGGGCCGCGCCCCCCGCGGGCACGTCGACCGCCACCGCCCGGCGCCGCGGGTCCACGAGCGCGGCCACGCCGCGCGCCGTGAGCTCCACGCTCGCGCGGAGCGGCCTCGGCGAGCGGTTCCGGACCGAGATCTCGACGTCGACCTCGTCGCCCTCGACCCACGCGGCGCCGGCCTCCACGCGCGCCGAGAGCGGCTGCGCGGTGGGCACGTCGAGCGTGGCCGTGGCCGGCGTGGCGCCGTCCGGCACGCCCACGAAGACGAGCCGGAAGGTCGTCTCGACGTCGCCGAGCGGGACGCGCATCCGCAGCCGGCCATCCTTGTCGGTGCGCTGGGGCGGCGACCAGAAGAACACGCCCCGCGGCGCGCCGGACGAGGTGCGGTGGGATCCGCCCAGCTTGCCGTGGCCTTGACCGAACCCGGCGCCGCCCGCGCCCACGCCGGAGAGGCCGAGGCCGCCCTGGCCGATCCCCTCGCCCAGGGACGTGCCCGTGAGCTCCTCCAGGAGGCTCTCCCATGCCGACACCGTGGCGTCGCCGACCTCCATGTCGAACTTCGCGTCGACAAGGCGATCCTCGCCGACCGCCCTGGCGTACGGCGTGCCCGAGCGCAGCACGCGCTCGAACGGATCGCGCACGTCGTCGCCCGTGCCGATCCGGCCGTCGGGCCCGGGCGCGTGCAGGGCGAAGCCGCGCCGCACCGTGAGGAACGGCGCGGGCGGCGCGGTCGTCGGGGTGAACTGGATCGTTCCGCCCCAGGGATCGAGCAGGAGCGACTCCTCGAGCTGCGCGTCGCGCACCAGGCGGCGGAGCAGCGCGTTCGGATCGCGGAGCGCCGGCTCGTCCGGGTCGAGCAGGCGCTCGCGCCGGAACGCGCGCGCCGCGGCGAGGATGCGGAAGAGCTTGAGGCGGGTGACGCGGCGAGCGACGTGATCGAACGTGACCTGCGGGTCCACCGCCAGGAGGTCCGCGAGCGAGAGCGGCTCGCCGCCGGGCGTCTCGGGGGGCGCATCCATGGCGGCCGTGACCAGGGTCATCAGCTCGGGGTTCCACGCATGGGCGCCGCCCGGCCCGCGGCGGCGCACGTCGCGCAGCCGCTCCGGGTCGCTGGTGGCCTCGAAGACCGCCCCCTCGAGCGAGCGAAGCACCTGGCCGAACGCCTCGTCGAGCGCCGCCCGCGCGGAGCCGGCCGGATCGTTCGCCGGCGCGATCGCCTCGCGCGCCCGCGCGCCGAGCTCCGCGCGCCGGAGCGGATCGAGCGCGGGATCGCCCTGGAGGAAGGCGCCGCAGCGCTCGGGCTCGACCATGCCCTGGCAGAGCCGCGCGCGCGTGTCGAGCGCCGCGAGGCCGCCGACGCTGCCCCCGCCGTGCAGATCCACGACGACGGCCGCGACGGTCCCGGGCAGGCCGCGGTTGCCCCCGTCGGTGAGCGCGAGGTCCACGTCCATGGCGCCGCGCGGGGCCGCGCGACCCCCGGTCATGCGGGCCTCGAGCCGAGGGAGCACGCGCGGCGTGACGAGCACCGCGCCGCCCGCCTGCCGCGCGGCGGCGCGCGGCCGGGGAGCGGCGGCGCTGAGCGTCCAGACGCCGGCCGCGCCCTCGGGCAGGCCGAGCGCGCCGCCCTCCGGGCCGCCGGCGATCCAGGCGCTCGCCGCGCGGGCCGAGTTGCCGGCCTGGACGATCACGCTCCAGCCGGCGCCGTCCGCTGCGCTGCCGCCCTCCGGCCGCCGGCCCGCGCGCGGGCCCGCGCCGCCGGCGTCGATCACGCGGAGCGCGAGCGCGTCGCCGGCGCGGGCGAGGAGCCGCTCGGGCCGGAGCAGCGCCGTGGCGTCGCGATCGACGGAGACGCACAGCGCGAACGGCTCGCGCCGCGACGCGAGCGCCGGGAGCTCGCCCGCGGGCCGCACGCGCACCGCCGCCGCGACGCCGCCAGCGCACGGCCCGACGCTGCGGAAGGCGCCGAGCTCGACGGGCGCGTCCCAGGTCACCTCGGCCTCGCCGTACGCGTCGGTGGTCACGGCGGCCTGGAGCCCGTCGCCCTCGACGGTGAAGGTGCCCTGCACCGGCTTCCGCCGCGCATCGCGGACGCGCAGGAGCATGCGCTGAGCGACGCCCGGAACGATGGCGCCCGCCTCCGGGAGCAGCGTCGCCTCCGAGGTGGGGCTCTCCACGGAGACGGTGGCCTCGCGCTCGAGCTCGTGCCCCTCGAACGTCGCGCGCGCGACGACGCGCAGCGTGGTCCCCGCGCCCTGCACCACGGTGGTGGGCGCCACGGCCGCGCCGCGGACCTCGCCGGCCGCGTCGGTGCGCGCGGGCGTCGTGAGCTTCTCCCATGCGGCCCAGTCCTCGGGCGGGCTCGTGCCCTTCGGCCCGGTCCAGATCCGCACCGGCAGCCCGGCCACGGGCTGCCCGGCGCCATCGCGGATCCGGATCACGTAGCTTGCGCGATCCCCGGCGCGCAGGTCCTGCTCGGACCACTCGGCCAGCATCTGCGGGGCGCCGGGCGTCTCTTCGCGCGGCGAGAGGGAGATCTCCGCGGCGTTCGACGAGGCCCCCGCCGCGCTCCGCGCGCGGGCGCGGAGGATCCAGCGCCAGCCGGGCTCGTCGATCCAGGGGACGGGCACGCGCGTCATGGCGACGCCGGCCACATCGGTCGTGACCACGGCCGTGTGCCGGGCGACGCCGCCCTCGAGCAGGCTGACCTCCACGGGGACCCGAGGGGCCGGCTGCCCCGAGGCCTGGCTCTGCACCGTGATCCACGCCGACATCGCGCTGCCCGGCACCACGCGCGTGTCAGGGACGTGCAGGTCGACCTGGAGCGGCGCGAGTCGGTGCACGGTGAGCGTCCGCGTCCGCTGCCGGTCTCCGGCGCGCACGCCGAGCAGCAGCCGGAGCTCGCGCTCGGGCCCCTCCGGGATCGGGACGTCGAGGTGAGCGCGCCCCTTCGCGTCGGTGGTGACCCGCACGGGCGGCGGGACGGCGCTGACCTTGCCGAGGTGCTCGGGATCCCACGTCGCCTCCACGGTGGCCGCCTCGAGCGGCCGGAGCGTGATCGCGGTGGGGAAGCCGAGCGCGAGGACCTGGACCGGCAGGGTGGCGCCGGGCGCGCCGCGGTCGGGCGCGTGAAGGAAGAGGTCGAGGCCGCGGGCGACCGCATCGCGGCCATCCGTGGCCGCGTCGGAGGTCGCGGCGGCGCCGAGGGCGGCGACGAGGAGGAGGCCGGCGAGCGGAAGGGAAGGCCTGGGCATGGTGCCTTTCGACACCGCCAAGGGGAGCAGGTTCCTGCGCTGCACGGCCGCCCGGACCGCGCCCGACCCGAACATGACGGCGACGAGGAGCGCGCTGCCCAGCAGCTCTCCCATCACCGGTCAGAGCCAGGCGGGGCCGCGCATGCGCTACGCCAACGCCGTGGGTTCGAGGTTCTCCGGCTTCTCGGCGAGCTCGTCCGGCGTGAGCCGGGCGTAGATCTCGACGAGGTTGCCGTCAGGGTCCTCGAGCCACAGCTCGTGGAGCGGCGTGCCACGCCAAGTCGTGCGCGGCGGCTTGCTCACCGTCAACCCGGCGGCCGTCGCGAGCTCGTAGGACCGAACGACCGCCGCCTTGCCAGCGACGGCAATACCGAGGTGGTAGAGCGTGTCTCGGTGCAGCTCCTTGCCGTCGGAGACGACGAGCACGAAGTTCGTGTGCAGCTCCGGCCGAACGAAGGTCGAGTAGCGATGCGTCCACTCCTTCGGCTCGGTGCCGAGGAGCCAAGCGTAGAAACGCGTGCTCTTCGCGAGATCCTTCACGCGCACGCTGGCGTGGAACTCCTGCGCCTGTGGCCCCTCGGGGAGATCGAGCAGCGCGTCGAGCACCTCGAGCCTCGCCAGGATCTGGTCCCGCGCGGTCCGGAACCGCGTCAGCATCTCCTCGCGTGGGATCGACGGATCCTTGCTCGCCGGATCCTGAATGGGCCAGTGCAGCCGGCGCGCCTTGCCGAGGAAGACCGGGCAGACCTCCTCGGCGCAGAGCGTGATGACCGTGCCCACGGTGGCGGCGTCGATCGTCTGCACAGACTTCGAGTGGTGCGTCGTCAGGTCGACCCCGACCTCGCGCATCACCTCGATCGCGTACGGGTTCACCTTCGACGGCTCGCTCCCCGCGCTCTGCACGGCGATGCGCGCGCCGAAGAGCTTGCGAGCAAGGCCCTCGGCCATCTGGCTGCGCGCCGAGTTGGCGACGCAAAGAAAAAGGATCGTCTTGCCGGTGTTCATCGTGGTCAGGCCTTGCTCTCGGGAGTGCTCGGGCCGGCGCATGCGGGCGGCGCGACATCGAGCGGGGTGTTGGGGAAGAAGCGCCTCTGCGCCCACAGGGCGACGTTCACGAGGCCGATGAGGACGGGCACCTCGACGAGAGGACCGATGACCGCCGCGAACGCCGCACCACTGTGAATGCCGAAGCTCGCGATCGCGACAGCGATGGCCAGCTCGAAGTTGTTCGACGCAGCCGTGAACGAGAGCGTCGCCGACTGCTTGTAGTCCGCGCCGACGCGCTTGCTCATGAAGAACGACACCGCGAACATCAGCACGAAGTAGATGAGCAGCGGCACCGCGATGCGAAGAACGTCGAGCGGCAGCTGCACGATGGTCTCGCCCTTCAGCGAGAACATCACCACGATGGTGAACAGCAGGGAGACGAGCGTGATGGGGCCGATGCGAGGCACGAACGCCTTCTCGTACCAGTCACGCCCCTTCGTGCGCACGAGCACCCGTCGCGTGAGGAACCCGGCGGCGAAGGGCACACCGAGGTAGATGGCCACGCTCGTCGCGATCTCGCCGATGGTGATGTTCACGACGGCTCCCTCGAGTCCGAGCCAGGTCGGCAGGAGCGTGGCGAAGAAGTACGCGTAGACCGAGAAGAACAGGACCTGGAAGATCGAGTTGAAGGCCACGAGCCCGGCGCAGTACTCGGTGTCGCCCTTCGCGAGATCGTTCCAGACGATGACCATCGCGATGCAGCGCGCGAGCCCGATGAGGATGAGGCCGAGCATGTACTCTGGCTTGTCGCGCAGGAACACCACCGCGAGCCCGAACATCAGCAGCGGACCCACGATCCAGTTCTGGACCAGCGACAGAGTGAGCACCCGCTTGTTGCGGAAGACCTTGCCGAGCTCCTCGTAGCGGACCTTGGCGAGCGGCGGGTACATCATCAGGATCAGCCCGGCCGCGATAGGGATCGACGTCGTGCCGACGCTCATGTCGTTGAGCGCAGTCGTGAACCCGGGCGCGAGGAAGCCGAGGGCGACGCCCAGGCCCATCGCGAGGAAGATCCAGAGCGTCAGGTAGCGGTCGAGGAAGGAGAGCTTGCCGAGCAGGCCGGCCTTTGCGTTGGTCATTCGAGTTCAGTTCCTTGTGGTCGTGCGAGGCGTCGTGTCCGTGCCTGGAAGCGACGCGTGCCACGACGCGATGCGAGCCCGGAGGCTCTCGCGCGCTTCCTCGCCTCCGACACGCGTGCTCGCCGACGCGGCGTATGCCGTCGTCGTACCCGACTGCGCTGTCATGGCGCTACCTCCGCTCTCACCTGACCGGGCGCGGCGAAGAGATCGAGCCGGGCATGCGCGGACTTCGGCGCAGCCCACGGCACCACAGCCACACGCGAAGCGAGGTCACGAACCTCAGCATGGAAGCGACCCTCGTTCGCGCGTCGACGAACGAGCACCGGATCGGTGACGCTGAGAGGCACGAGGCTCTGGTTGATGACCCACGCGAAGGGGCGGATCTGCGCGCGCTCCAGGTCGCGCTGCAGGGCTGCCGCTTCGTGTACGGGCGTGGCCTCGGGGAGCGTGACGAGGAGGATCTTCGTGAACTCCGCGTCCCGCAGGCGTGGTAACAGGCGGCGCACCTCCTCGGGTGCCGACCCGGACGTGCGCAGCACCTCTCGGTGGTACGACTCGGCGGCGTCGAGCAGGAGCAGGGTGTGGCCGGTGGGCGCGGTGTCGATGACGACGAAGCCGTGTTCGCCTTCATCGACGATGCGTGCAAAGGCTCGGAAGACTGCGATCTCCTCGGTGCACGGGCTCCGGAGATCCTCCTCGAGCAGCGCGCGCCCCGCGGCGTCCAGGCTGGCTCCCGCCGTGCGCATGACTTCGTCGGCGTACGCGCGCGTCTCGAGGACCGGGTCGATGCGGCTCACCCGGATCCCGTCTACGGCTGCCCCGAGCGCCTCCGCGACGTGCGCGGCGGGGTCCGTCGTCGTCAGGTGAACCTTGTGTCCACGGCGGGCGAGCTCGACGGCGATATTCACCGCCACGGTCGTCTTGCCGACGCCGCCCTTGCCCATCGTCATGATGACGCCGCGCCCACCTGCTTCGAGCGACGGCACGAGCTGGGCGAGTGGAGGAATCGACACCGCAGGCGCGGGAGCCAGAGCCGGGTCGACTGCGCTCGGCGTTCGCTCACCGAACAACCTCCGCAACGCGGCCATGCCGACGAGCCCGAACGGGAGCAGCGGCAGCGCGGTGCGCGGCAGCTCCCGGAGGCCCTCAGGCATCTCGGCGAGCGCCTCCTCGCCTCGACGCTGCATGCCCACCGCGACGGCGTCGCGGGCGTCCTGCGCACGGAAGATGCCGTTGATGACCAGCTCCTGTCGTTCGATGCCGAGGGCCGCGAGCTCGCGGCGCGTGCGCTCGGCCTCGCTGAGCGAAGGCCGCTCGGCGCGTGAGACGAGCACGAGCGCGGTGCGCGTCCCATCGACGAGGGCCCTGCGCGACCCGTCGTAGAGCGCCTGCTGCGCCTTCAGACCCGCGAGCGGTCCGAGGCAGGACGTGCCGCCCACGTTCGACTCGAGGAACCCGGTCCACGCCGCCGGCAGCTCGAGGAGCCGCAACGTGTGCCCGGTGGGAGCGGTGTCGAACACGACGTGGTCGAAGTCGGCGGTCGCGCGCTCGTCGCCGAGCAGCCTCGAGAACTCGTCGAACGCAGCGATCTCGACGGTGCACGCGCCCGAGAGCTGCTCCTCGATGCTGCGAACGGCGGCGTCGGGGAGCACCCCGCGGTAGGGCCCGACCATGCGCTCGCGGTACGCGTGCGCCGCCGCCTCCGGATCGATGTTGAGCGCGAACAGCCCCGGCGCGCCGGCGATGGGACGAGGCTCGGCGCCGAGCTTCGTCTCGAGCACCTCGTCGAGGTTCGAGGCCGGATCCGTGCTGACGAGCAGCACCCGTCGCCCGCGCGCCGCGAGCTCCACCGCGGTCGCGCAGGCGACGCTCGTCTTGCCGACGCCGCCCTTGCCCGTGAAGAAGAGGTTTCGCGGAGCGCGCTCGAGGAGGTGCATCGCGGTCTCCATCAGCAGCAGGAGGTCTTCGACTTGGCGGAGGTGGCCGGCCCGCAGCAGCCGCTCGACGCGGCGGGCGCCGTCTCCAGCTTCTTCACGACGACGCCGGCGAGCGCGGCAAGCGTCTCCCGCGACGGGTACGCCCCCTCGACGGCGATGCGGTCACCGACCAGCACGAGCGGGAGCACCTCGGTCCCGCGCGCGAGCGCCTCCTTCACGGCAGGCGTCCCGGCGAACGCGGACGGCTGCTGAGACAGGTTGTATCGCTCGACGGTGACACCCTGCTTCTGCAGCCAGTCGACATCGGCGGCGAAGCGGGCCAGCTCGGGATCGACGCTCGGTCCGCAAACGCCGGTGGAACAGCACATGGCGGGGTCGAACACGCGGATGGTCATGGACATGGGAACTTCCTCTCGTTAATCGTCGATGGACGATAGATTAGACGTGCGACGGCGCTCAGAGCCCCCCGACGAGGGCCTTCAGACGCCGGAGCGCCCGGGGCTCGATGCAGTAACAGACGCGAGGGCCGTCGACGTCGCCGCGGATGAGGCCGGCCTCCTTGAGCACCTTCAGGTGCTGCGAGACGGTCGACTGGGCGAGCGGCAGCTCGTCCACGATGTCGCCGCAGACGCAGGCGTTCTTTCGGATCAGGATGCGCACGATCTTCACGCGCGCCGGGTGTCCGAGCGCCTTCGACAGGCTGGCCAGCTCCTCGTCGGCATCGTCGCCCTCGATCGGCCGGAGGTCTACCTGCTCGTTCGGAGGCGGGCAGCAGCGGTCGGTCACCTCCGGCTTCGCTTTCATCGCAAATTAACGATAGGCGACGATGCTCCCTCTGTCAATCGGCGGATTTCACGCCTGGTGTCGCCGTGAGGCGCTCGGGCGTCGCGTCGAGGAGGGGACAGCCCTGAGCGGGGTGGCCTCAGGCGAGGCCAGGCCGCGCGAAGCGGAGCGCGACGGGGCGCAGCCCGAGCACGACGTGCACGAGCGCCGTGAGCGCCGCGCCCGGGAGCAGGTTGAGCGCGATGGCGTGCGTGAGCGCCGGGAGCGCGGTGTCGAGGAGGACGGGCGCATCGAGCGACCAAGCCGAGGCGGGGCGGGCGGCGAGGAGGAGCGCGACCGAGGCGGAGTAGAGCGCGATCAGACCCGCGTGGAGCGCGTATTCACGCGGCGTGAGCCCACCGAGGTCCTCGCGGGAGCGCCGCTCCTCGAGCACGTCGAGGATGGCGACGACGAAGGAGGCAGCGAGGGCGCCCACGCCAGCCCAGAGGAGGAGACCGGCGCTCGGAGCGAGGTAGAGCGCGCCAACGACGATGGCGAAGAGCGCCGCGTGGATCGTGTGAAGGTGGTGCTCGCGGCGCGAGGCCTCATGGGCGAAGAGACGGTATTTCCAGAGATGATAATAGATCCCGTCGATCGCGCCGACGGCGGCGTAAACGGCGAGCAGGATGGATGCGATCTCGTTCATGTCGATTACCTCCGCCGAGAAGGACGGGAATCGAGCGACGAGGACGCAGAGAATCGAAGGAGACGCAGGGAGACGAAGGAGATGAAGAGGAGCGAGGGGATCGATCGCGGAGGGGGCGGCGAGGCGACGAGCGCTCTGCCAGCCAGGCAGCGGGGCTTAGGGTGGATCGGCCAGGAGGGCGGGTCGCGCGTCAACCGCAGGAGCAGCGGGGCCCGTTGCTCGGAGCGCGCGGCACGCAGTCGATGACGTGCCCGCGCGCGTCGAGGGCCACCTCGCAGCACTGCTCCACGAGCGAGCGCAGCTTCTCCCGCCCGCGCTGGACGCGGGACTTCATCGCCGTGAGCGAGATGCCGAGCATGTCGGCCGCGGCCTTCTGGGAGAGGCCTTCGAGCTCGGTGAGGGTGAGGGCCTCACGGTAAGGCGACGGGAGCATGGCGACGAGCGGACCGATCGCCACGGCGAGGAGATCGGCGGCCCCGTCCTCACCGCTCGGGGGTTCTGCCTCCATCTCGGGGACGTCACCCTCGACGAGGAGATGCCGCGCGCGGGCCCGGTGGTGCTCGGCGATGGCGCTGCGGGCGACCTGGTAGACCCAGGGGCCGAAGCGCTCGTCGTCGCGCAGCCCACCGACGCCCCGCTGCATGCGCAGGAACACGTCCTGCACGACGTCATCGACGTCGGCCGCCGTGGAGACGCGGCGCACGACGAAGGGGCGGAGGCGCGCCTCGAGCTGATGCCAGGCGCCGCGCGCGTCCGCGTCGATCATGCTCGAGCCTCCGGCCGAGCGGGTTTGAGCGCCTCGATCGTCGCGGACGTGATGTACTGCTCGGCGCCCGACCCGGGCACCCAGTCACGGATGAACTCGCGGCTTTGGGGCTTCACCCCGATGCGTATGTCCGTGAATCCGGCCTGATGCAAGAGCTCCTGGAGCTCGTCGGCCCTCACCGCCCCCGCGACGCACCCGGTGAGCGCGGCCACCTGCTCGCGCAGCGCGGCGGGCAGCTCCGCGGTCGCGATGACATCGGAGATCGCAAGCCGGCCGCCGGGCCGGAGGACGCGATAGGCCTCGCGGAACACGGCGGGCTTGTCCGGGGAGAGATTGATGACGCAATTGGAGAGGATGACGTCGGCGGCCGCGTCGGCGACGGGCAGGTGCTCGATCTCGCCCAGGCGGAACTCCACGTTGGCCGCGTTGATCTTTCGCGCATTCTCCCGCGCCTTGGCGATCATTCCCGGGGTCATGTCCACGCCGATCACCCGCCCGCCCGGGCCGACCTGGCTGGCGGCGAGGAAGCAGTCGAACCCGCCGCCGCTGCCGAGGTCGAGCACGGTCTCGCCCGGCCGGAGGGCGGCGATCGCCTGGGGGTTGCCGCAGCCGAGGCCCATGTCCGCGCCCTCCGGGACGGCGGCGAGGTCTTCGCGTGTATAGCCGAGCTTGAGCGACGCCGCCTGCGCCGGCGCGCAGCAGCTCGGGGCGCAGCAGCCCGTCCCGGCCACGGCTACTTTTCCATAATGATCTCGGACAGCTTCACGGGTCTGGTCGATGGTTCGGTCGGTCATCTCGGGCCTCCTGCCTGGAGGACGGGGATCCGAGCGGATGGACGCAGGAAATCGACTTGGCGCTCGTCGAGCGGGGCGCGAGGCCGGCGCGGGCGCGGCGCCATCGGGGGGCAGTGTGGCTCATGGGTTCCGTGAGAGCGCGGACCGTCACCCCCCGGCACCGTCCTCCCGCGGCAGAGACCACCACCGCAACCGACCCATTCCTAAGGAACGCGCCGCTGCGGTTCGTCGTCACGCGCCAGCGCCAGCAGGCGGGCCGACCATGTTGAACGCGCGCAGAGGAATGCGCGACCTGGGCAGTCCCTGCAATCGAGGAGGCAGCGCGCGGAGCGCCGCTCGCCCGCGCTCCGTGAGCGCAGCAGCGACGGGATCGGCCTGATCGGCAGCCTCGAACACCGCGTTGATGGCGAGCCGTTGGTTCTTGATGCCGATGGCCATCAGCTCACCCGACGTCCGCTCGGCCTCGCGTAGAGCAGCTCGGTCAGGCCGCGTCACCAGGACGATCGTTGTGCGAGCGCTGTCGGCCAGCGCGCCCATCGCCGCGGCGAATCGCGCCTCCTGCATCCTCAGCCCCGTGTGCGGACCGAGACACGAGGCTCCCTGCGCGGTCGACTGGAGGAAGCTGGTCCAGGCGCGTGGCAGGCTGAGGAGCCGCAACGTGTGTCCGGTGGGCGCGGTGTCGAACAGCACGTGGTCAAACGCCGCGGACGCCTGGTCGCCGGCGAGCAGCTCGGCAAACTCATCGAATGCGGCGATCTCGACGGTGCACGCGCCGGCGAGCTGCTCGCGCAGCTCGGCGAGCTGTCCCTCCGTCCAGAGTTCGCGATACGGCGAGATGACGCGCTCGCGGTAGGCGCTGGCTGCCCGCTCGGGATCGATGTTGAGGGCCCAGAGTCGGTCGACACCGGGGACCTTGGTCGGTCGGTTCGAGAGCGCGACGCCGAGCATCTCGTCGAGGTTCGAGGCCGGGTCGGTGCTGACCAGGAGGATTCGCTTCCCTGCATCCGCCAGGCGGATCGCTGTCGCACACGCGAGAGCCGTCTTGCCGACGCCCCCCCTTTCCGGTGAAGAAGAGGAAGCGACCCGGCTGGTCCAGGAAGATCGTCATCGATGTGGCCTCCGTCAGATTTGTGCCGGGCACGGCTTGGCACCGATACCCGACAGCCGAGCCTGAGCGAGCTCCTCCACGGGCGGCTGGTCGTACCTCGTCAGGCAGGTCGTCTCCTGTTCATGCGCGCCGCGAGTGGCGAAGAGTGGCGAAGGTAGCACGCCGCACCGCCATGCCTCGCGGTTCGGATGCCGGTCGCCTACCCGGCGCCTGCGCCTCGGATGTAGTCGTCTCGGCCGCGAGGAGGCGCTGCGCGCGTCGACCGGCTCCTCGGCGCGACGTCGAGCGGACGCGCGCACGCGGGCGGCGCGCTCGCCGTCACCCCGGCGCCACGACCACCATCGCGGCGCGCTCCCCGCCGTCGCTCCCGGCCAGAGAGACCGCGCACGGGTGCGGCGCGAAGCCCCGCGCGAACGCCTCCGACGCGATCGCGAGGTGCAGCGGCATGGCCGCGGCGCCGAGCGCGCCGATCCGCTGGGCGGGGCACTCCAGCTGCTGCGGATCGCAGAAGAGCTGCTGCGTGCGCACCGACGCGGCCTGGAGCTCGAAATGGCGGAAGGTCTCGAAGCTGATATCGGTGAGCACCCAGCCGGCGCGCAGCCCGCGCTCGGCGAGCGGCGCGAGCGCGGCGCGCAGCGCTGCGGTGAGGCCCGTGGCCTGGAACGCGGACTCGTCGTTGTCCGGGCGGGCCCGCTCGTGCGCGGTGGAGAGGCCGACGATCTGCCCGAGCTCTCGGAGGAGCGCGCGCCGCGCGACGTCGGGGCGCACGAGGACCACGAAGGCCGCGCACTCGCCGGGGACGAGGGCGTCGAGGTTGTCCGGCCGGAAGAGCCGGCCCGCGGCGTCGAGCGCGGCGATGCGCGCCGGGTCGTAGTCGGTGTGCACCCCGCCGAGCAGCGCCGCGTCGATCGCGCCTCGCGCGAGCGCGTCGCACAGCTCCGGCAGCAAGTACCCCGGCGCGGCGGGGCCGCGCGTCGAGACCTTGACCGCGATCTCCGGCGCGCCCCCGTACGATTGCGCCCGCGCGGCGAGCTCGGCGGCGACCCGCTGCGCCGGGGCCTCGCCGCCCGGCGGCCGCTGCCCGAGGTGCTCGTCGAGGCACAGGCCCATCTGCATGCGCAGCCCCCGCGCCGCGGGGCCGAGCTTCTCCAGCGCCTCGCGGAGCGCGCGCTCCGCGAGCAGGACGGCGCGCGCCGCGCCCGTGACCCGCGGATCGAGCGTGGGCAGGAAGCACATCGTGACGGGCTCGCCCTGCCCGTCCACGAGCGGCGACTCGCGCATCGCCGCGGCCGAGGCGCGGTGCGAGAACGCGGTGTCGATCGAGCGCAGCCCGACGGGCGTGATCGCGCCCGCGGCCACCAGGACGGCGAGCGGCCTCACGCTCGCCCCCGCTCGCGCACGATCACGCGCGCGTCCTTCATCCGCCGGGGCGCCTTGACGTGCGCGCGCCAGACCATCTCGACGGCCACCGGCTTCTGCGGGCCGGTGGCGTAGAGGTCGACGAGCACGGTGTCGAGGTGCGGCGCGAAGGCGACCGGCGCGCGATCCTTCACGTGGAACTCGATCTCGACCTGCACCTTCGGGAGCTCGAAGCTGAGCGCCCCCTCGGGCGTGAGGTTGAGCGCCCGCACCGGCTCGCCGCCCGCGAGCGGCGGCTCCGCGATGAGGCCCGGCGAGGCGCACAGGTTGAAGCGGTGGTCGAAGTCCTCGGGCAGGAGCGGCGCGCGGTTCTCCCGCCACGCGGCGTCGTACGTCCCGGCATACCCACGGCGCGGCTCCCAGTGCCGGCCGACGACCCCGATCCCCGCGGGCGGCGGCGCGGTCCTCGCCGTCCGGATCGGGTACGAGGGATCCTCGATCGCCGGCGCCGGCTGGTGGGTGAGCGAGGCCGGCGCGCGCGTGACGCCCGTGCCGATCGGGTTGCGCGGCTCCTCTAGTGGTTCCGCGGGATCGTCGTCGTCCCGCCCGCCCCAGGCGTGGTCGTAGCGCATGTCGATCTGCGCGATGGGCGCCGGCGCGGTGAGGGCGGCGCCCTTGTCCACCCAGAGCCGCTTGCCGAACACGACGAGCGATTTCCTGAGCGGGCCCACCTCGACGCGCACGTCGAAGGACGGCACCGCCTTGCCGTTCGGCGCGTACGCCGTGGCCACGAAGATCACGTCGGTCGCCGGCTTGAACAGGCAGACGTCGGCGGGGTACGCGACGCTCTCGGGCTTCTTCTCCTCCCAGGGCAGGTCAGCGAGGCGGACCCCGCGCGTGCGCTCGGGGGGCGCGAGCTCGAGGCTGCCGTCGTCCTGGAGCTCGAAGCTCGCCTTGACGATCGTGACCAGCTGCTCGCCGTCCCGGTCGACGAGCAGCTGTGGGTGCGCGGCGAAGTCCGTCTTGTTGTCGAGCGGGGGCTGGCTCATCGCGGGCGCATTATCGACAGGATCGGAGGCGATGTCTCTCCGAGTTCGACGGAGGCGCGCGGCGCGCGCGATCACCCGGCCGCGGCCACCTCGGCGACGTACGCGTCGAGGCCGTGGCCGCGGAGCGCCGCCTCGACGAGGGCGATCGGCTCGGCGCAGGCCGGGTCGTCCTCACCCGCGCCGGCGACGACCACCGGCAACGCCCGGGCCACGACGAGCCGCACGGCGCGATCGCGGAGCGCGTGCGACAGCGGCAGCGCCCCGAGCAGGCGGTGGCCGTGCAAGGCCGCGCGGAGGTAAAACCGCTCCCGGTCGGGCGCGCGCACGGGCGCGAGGAGCAGCGCGCCGAGCAGGTCGGGCTCGCCGAGCGCCCGGGTCGCGGCTGCGATCCACTGCATAACCCTCCGGGCGAGGTCCCGCTCGCTGCGCCAGGCGGCGTCCTCGCGCGCCCGCCGCGCCGCGCGGCCGTGGAGCGCGGCGAGCCAGGGCGCGAGCGCCGCCGCATCCAGCGGTTCGGGCCGCTCGAAGCGCGCGATCGCCGCGTCGGTGAGGCCCTCGGCCTCGAGCGCGGCGGCGAGCGAGAAGAGGCCCGCGGCGACGTCGGGCGGGGGCGCAGCCGCGGCGAGGCGCCGCGACCAGGCGACGACCTCCGCGCGGGAGGCGGTCGCGCCGGGCGCCACCTGCGCGCGGCCCGGCAGCCGGGCGATATCGATGCGCTCGTCCAGATCCCCCCGCGTGACGAGCCGCGGATCGAGCAGCGGCGCGCCGCCGGGGCGGCCCACGCTGGCGAGCACACAGGCGCACTCCACGGCGACCGAGACGCGCACCGACTCGCCGTCATCGACGAAGCTGGTCGGGAAGGTGCGGCACCCGAGCGGCTTGGCCTCGGGCCCGCCCCTCGCGTGGAGCGAGCAGCGCCCCTCGCCCTCGAGGTAGGCGCACCGCCCGTCCCGCATCGCCACGACGGAGGCCGCGCACGGCCACGTGCCGCGCTCCGGCGTGAAGGCCCGCTCGTGGCGCGCGCCCCCGCTCAGCACGTCGGGCCGCAATGCCCGCGCCCGCGCGGCCTCCTCCGGATCGAAGAGAATCGAGGCGTAGATCCGGCAGCAGCTCCCGCGGCCGTCGCAGTGCAGGCTGAAGTCGGGCAGCACCTCCAGCGGGCGCTCGCGGGGATCGCGCTCCCCTGAATCAGGCGTGGATGCCGCGGGCGCCGCGGGCGCCGCGGCGCTCCAGGGCCCCGCGTCCTCGCCGGCGTCATCCGCTCCCAGCAGCCCCGCGGCTTGGAGCTCCGCGAAGAACGCCTGCGCCGCGGGCACACGCGCGTGCGCGCCCTCGCGGGCCGCCGCGATGACGATGCCCTCGACGTCGCGCGTCCCGTCGGCCGCGGAGAGCAGGACCCACTCCCGTGGGCCGAGCTGGAGCAGCTGCCCGGTGCGGACATCGTGGAGGATGACGCGCTCTTCCTCGCCGACCAGGTGGCGCCGCGCGAGCACGTGGGCGGCGAGGCGAGGGCGCGCCGGCGGCGTGCTCGGGCTCACCCGAGCCACGCTATCCGACGCCGGCGGCGGCGCGCCATCGAAACGAGGCGGCGCCGGCCGCCGCCGCCGCGCTCTCCCCGGGCGGAGCGCGGCGGCCGCGACGGCGCCCTCAGCGCACGCACTTCACCCACGCGGCCGTGAAATGGTTCCACTTGCCGCTCTCTCCGGCGTTGAACCCGGTGAAGCCGTCGTCGAAGTTGAGCGCCCAGGCCGCCGAGGCGTTCCCCACGGCCGCGTGGGAGCTCCAGTACCAGTCGTTGCTGCGGGCGCCGTACTGCGTGTCGGGGAACATCGCGCGGTTGATCGACGGCGCCACCTGCGCCTCGTCGACGAGCGTCGCGAGCTCCCGGATGCTGGGCAAGCGCCACGTGTGGCCGTTGAGATCGAGCGTCGCGCAGTAGCTCTCCGCCTCGGTCCAGGCGAGCGCGGCCGGCGAATACCCCTGCTGCCAGACGAGGCCTGTGTACCTGTCCATCACCTCGCCGGGCGACACGACGGCGTACTGGTCGGGCGGGGCCACGGCCGGGCTGCTCGGCGCCTCCCCCTCGCCGTTGCCTCGCACGCAGCGCAGGCTCGCCGCGGTCGCCTTGGAGTAGGCGTTGCTGACGATCCCGTCGCTCAGGTTGAAGGCCCAGGCATCGTCGCGCCCCGCGCCGGCGCCGGCCTGCCGGATGGTGAGGATCCAGTCGGACGACGTCTTGTGGAAGCCCCCGCGCGCCCCCGGGAACGCGCCCCTGTCGATGGCCGGGCTCCGGGTGAAGTCGACGATCGACGTCATCTCGATGCGCGTCGGAAGGCGCCAGTCGGAGACCCCGCCGAGCGTCAGATCGTCGCAATAGCCGATCGCCTGCTCCCACGTGTACGCCTCGGAAGGAGGGGTCTCTTGCCACTCGAGGCACGTGACGTTGTCGCGCACCACACCGCCCCCCACATCGGTATAACTCGCGGGGTTGGGCAGGCCGCTGCCCGCCGGGTTGGGCATGGGCCAGCACGCCCACTTGTGCGTCCCGCAGGCAGCGGCCCTGCTGCATCGTTCGGGCGCTCCGCCCGCGCCGCCGCTGCCCGGGCCACCGCCCTCCCCGGCCGCTCCGCCGTCTCCCGGCACGCCGCCGCTCGCGGCGCTCTCCGCTCCGCCGTCCCCCGGCGCGCCGCCGCTCGCGGCGCTCTCCGCGCCGCCGACCCCGGCGCCCGTCTCCGAGGCTCCGCCTGTCGCGAGCGCGCCGCCCGTCCCCCACCCGCCGCTCCCCGCGATCGCATCGCGGTCGCCGCCCTCCTGACCGCACGCCGCGGCCGCGAGCACCACGCCGAGCGCGACCCCCGTCCGGGCACGCGCCGCTGGGGCGGACATCACCCGGGTCGCGTCGACGACCCACCGCTCGCCTCGATTCACAGGCACCTCCGCGCGCTCAAGCCAATGTCGCAAGACAAATACGTTGGAACCGCACCAACCTATCACACGCTGCGCACAGCACCCGCCGATCGTAGTTGACACCGAAAATGTGAACGTTCACAGTGCATTCCTGCGGGCGTCCTTTGTCCTCCACATCCATTCCGATGGTGGACACCAAGGAGTGGTTCGGCCTCCAGGACGCGGAGGGTAGACCCCAGCCACCGGGGCGCACTTGCGGGAAGAACGCGCCGCCAGCTTTCCGGCAGATCACGGGGACAACGGCCGGGTAAGGGCGACGCCACGCGTGATGTCAATACGTTCTTGAAAGTCAATCAGCAAGGAGACCAGCCGTGAAAGAGACGATGTCCTGGGGCAAGGGTTGGGCGGCCGTGGCGCCCTTCCTGTTGGCGCTGCTCGCGATGACGGGGTGCAACGAGAAGAGCGAGGGGACGGGGGCCGCGCCCGCCGAAGGCGGCGGCGCGAAGCCGAAGATCGTCAAGCTCGCCTTCGTCACCAACAACGCGTCCGAGTTCTGGAAGATCGCTCAGGCGGGCGTCCGGAAATATGAGCAAGAGAGCAAGGTCCAGGTCGACGTGAAGATGCCGTCGAACGGCACCACGGAGGAGCAGAACCAGATCCTCGAGAACCTTTCGAGTCAGGGCTACGACGCCATCGCCGTGAGCGCCATCGCGCCGGCCGACCAGGTCCCGGTGCTCAACAAGGTGGCCGAGAAGAGCAAGCTCATCACCTTCGACTCGGACGCCCCGGCATCGAGCCGCCTGCTCTACATCGGCACCAACAACCACGAGGCCGGCAAGGCGCTCGGCGCCCATATCGTGAAGCTCCTCCCGGAGGGCGGCAAGATGGCCGTGTTCGTCGGCACGCTCTCCGCGGACAACGCGAAGCAGCGCCTGCAGGGCATTCAGGACGCGATCGCCGGCAAGAACATCGAGATCGTCGACAAGCGGGAGGACAACACCGACCGCGCGAAGGCGCGCTCCAACGTGGAGGACATCATCAACGCGCACCCGGACCTGAAGCTCGTCGCGGGCCTGTGGTCCTACAACGGCCCCGCCATCGCCGCGGCCATCGAGGCGCTCGGGAAGAAGGGCAAGGTCCTCGCGGCGGTGTTCGACGAGGAAGAGGAGACGCTCACGGCCATCGAGAACGGCACGATCTCGGCCACGGTCGTCCAGAAGCCGTTTCAGTTCGGTTACCTGGCGAGCAAGTGGGCGCATGAGCTCTCGGTCAAGCCCGACACGGCGAAGGCGCAGATCCCGGCCAACAAGAGCATCGACACCGGCATCGACGTGATCGAGAAGACCAACGTGGCGACCTTCAAGCAGCAGCTCGCCGAAATGAAGAAGTGAGCGTGACGGCGTCCTCTCCGGATCTGCTCGCGATGCGCGCGATCACCAAGCGGTTTGCCGGCGTGGTCGCGCTCCAGGGCGTCTCTCTCTCGCTGAAGCCGGGAGAGGTGCTCGCCCTCATGGGCGAGAACGGCGCCGGCAAGAGCACGCTCATGAAGATCCTCGGGGGCGCCCTGCAACCCGACGAAGGCGAGATCCGCATCGAGGGGAAGAGCGTCGCGCTCGAGAGCGTGCGCGCCGCCAAGCGCCTCGGCATCGCGCTCATCCATCAGGAGCTCATGCTGGCGCCGAACCTGGACATCGCGGCCAACATCTTCCTCGGCAACGAAGGCGGCGCGACGGGGCTGCTCCTCCGCCCGCTGCCGAAGGGCGACATGGCCGCCCGCGCCAGGGAGCTGCTTCTGCGCGTGGGCTTGCGGCTCCCGCCCTCGACCCCGGTGTCCGCGTTGACCGCCGGTCAGATGCAGATGGTCGAGATCGCCAAGGCGCTCGCCCTGAGCGCGCGCATCCTCATCATGGACGAGCCGACTTCGTCGCTCACGAGCGGTGAGTCCGAGCACCTCTTCGGGATCATCCGCAAGCTCCGGGCGGACGGCATCGGCGTCGTCTACATCTCGCACCGCATGGACGAGGTCATGATGCTGGCGGACCGGGTGACGGTCCTGCGCGACGGCCGCCACGTCGGGGACCTCACGCGCGCGGGAGCGACGCGCGAACGGATCGTCTCCATGATGGTGGGCCGCGAGCTCAGCGCGCACTACTTCCCGGAGAAACGGCCCCGCAAATCCACCGAGCCCGTGCTGGTGGTCGAAGGGCTCGTCGTGCCCGGCGCGCCCGCGCAGATCTCGTTTTCGGCCGGACGCGGGGAGATCCTCGGCTTCGCCGGCCTGGTCGGCTCGGGCCGCACGGAGCTCATGCAGACAATCTTTGGGGTGACGAAGGCGCTCGGGGGGCGCATGACGCTCGAAGGCAAGGAGTTTGCTCCCCGAAAGCCCAGGGACGCCATCGACCGCGGCGTCTACCTGGCGCCGGAGGATCGCAAGCGCCACGGCCTCGTGCTGCCGCTCAGCGTCGCAGAGAACACCTCCCTGCCCGACATCGGCAACTACAGCCGCTGGGGCTTCCTGAACAGGGAGACGGAGCGCCGGGTCGCCGAGTCGGAGGTGGAGCGCTTGAGGACGAAGACGCCCGGCATCCGTCAGCCCGTCGTGAACCTCTCCGGCGGAAACCAGCAGAAGGTGGTGCTCGGGAAATGGCTGGCCATGAACCCGCGCGTGCTCATCCTGGACGAGCCGACGCGGGGCGTCGACGTCGGCGCCAAGGCCGAGATCTACCGCCACATGGCCGCCCTCGCGGATGAGGGCATCACGATCTTGATGGTCAGCTCGGACATGGAAGAGATCATCGGAATGAGCGATCGCGTCGCCGTCATGCACGAGCGGCGCATCAAGGGCATATTGCCGCGGGAACGGCTCAGCCAGGAGCGGATCGCGACCTTGATGACGGGCCACGCCGACAAGGAGGATCTGTCGTGAGGCGCGAGCTTGGGATGACCATCGCGCTCGTCGTGATGTGTCTGGGCCTCTACATCTCGAACCCGGATTTTCTCGGGCAGTCGAACTCGATCAACACCCTGCGGCAGATCTCGATGCTCGGGATCTTCGCCATCGGCATCGGGTTCGTCATCATCGCCGGCGGCATCGATCTGTCGATCGGGTCCGTGATCGGCCTGACGGGCGTCCTCATCGCCAAGCTCTCGTCGACCCAGCTCGGCGGCCTGGGTTACCCGTTGTGGATCGGCATCCCGGTGGCGCTCGGCGTGGCGCTGCTGTTCGGTCTCGGCCAGGGCTTGTTGATCACGCGGCTCAAGCTGCAGCCGTTCATCGTCACGCTCGGCGGCATGCTGTTCTTGCGCGGCGTCTCGCAGACCATCGCCGGGGGGGGCACGCTGAGCCTCGGTGGCTCGCCGCTGCTCACCCTCGCGAACGGCGGGCTGCTCAAGAGCGGGAGCGACGCGCTCGTCCCGTATCCGCTGCTGATGTTCCTCGCCGTGAGCGGCGTGGCGGCCTACGCGCTGCACTTCACCGTGTTCGGCCGTTACGTTTACGCGATTGGCGGCAACCGCGACGCGGCCGAGTACTCCGGCATCAACGTGAAGCGGGTGGAGACGTCTACCTATGTGATCTCGGCGGGCCTCGGCGGCGTGGCCGGCGTCTGTTACGCGTCGTACATCGGACAGATGTCGCAGCAGGTCGGCATCGCGTACGAGATGTACGCGATCGCCGCGGCCGTGCTCGGCGGCTGCTCGCTCCGCGGGGGTGAAGGCACGGTGCTCGGCATCATCATCGGCTCCGCGGTGATGCGCGTCATCGACAACGGCATCAACATGTTTCAGCTGCCGTACCAGGACGCTGACCGCATTCAACGCATCTGGCGCCTGGACCCGAACTGGACCTTCATCATCATCGGCGGCGTGATCCTCGTCGCCGTGATCCTCGACCAGATCGTGCACATGGTGCAGGCGAAACGGCGCATCCGGCATGCCTCCGCGGGCGCCGCCGAGGCGGCGCCGATCCTGCAGGCGGCCGCGGCGGTCAGCACAGCGGAGCCGCCCGCCGCGAGAGCGCCCGATCGCGAAGGCGCCTGAGCTTCCCGGCGATGGGGACGGACCGGCGAGCCGCCAGGAGCGCCCCGCTCTGACCAACAGAGAGGTTGTCGTCTCCTCAGCCCGGCGGTCCGGCCCGAGCGGCGCCGGCGTTCGCGACCCCTGTCGCCCGCCCCGTCCCGGCGCCATGACGGGTTCATGTCAACGCACATGAAGAAGACGTCTATCGGTCTGTCCGGCAACAGCAGGCCGAAGAACAAGAACAAGCGACATCACTGGAAGCGCTACCGCGGCCAGGGCAAGTCCCACCACGGGTGATCGCCGTCACGGCGAGGTGAGCCGGCGAGCGCAGCCGGCCGCCCGGCCCACGAGCGCGGCGGCCGCGATCACGCCGCGCGCCCGCAGCGTATCCGGGGGTGAGCGCGCCTCCGGCGGCGCGACAAACGCCTCGAGCCAGGCCTCGGCCGGCGGCCGCGCCAGCACCCCGCCGAGGTCGAACAGCGAGAGATCCGAGACCCCGGCCGCCACCGCGGCGGCCACGTCCTCGCGGAGCTCGGCGACCGAGCGGTAGACCGGCTCGTCGCCGAGCGCGCCTTTGCCCACGGCGCCCAGCGAGGCGGCCGCCCTCGGACCGAACCGCCGGGCGGCGGCGTGGCACCCCCAGGCGAGCAGCGCGAGCGCGTCCTCCCGGCCGAGCGCGCCGCGCGAATACCCCTCGAACAGCGACGTGTACAGCATCGCGCCGACGCGCCCCCACGGCGGCGCGGACACGGGCGTCCCGAGCTGCCGCTCCCAGCCGCGTTCCGGCCCGTCGCGCCCGTCGGCCAAGACGAGCGGCACGATCGCGGCCGAGGTCGCCGCCCCGCGCGCGTGCACCGCGCCCGCCAGCTCCGCGTACGCGCGCTGCGTATCGCTCCACCGCGGGATCCCCCGGGCTCCCTGTGGCCCACCGCCGAGCAGCTCGAGCGCGCCGCGCCCCCCCGCGAGCGCCCGCCGCACCGCCTCGATCGGCGGCTCGAGATCGAACACGACCTCCGCCGCGGGCAGGCGCCGCGCGTCGAGCGCGTCCAGCAGCCGCGCGACGACCGCGCCGAACGCCGCCGCATTGCCGGCGCTCGCCCAGCGCCCGTCCTCGTCCGCGATCATCGGCCACACCGCGACCGCCACCCCCGCGTCCGCGCACGCCGCCGCGAGATCCGGCAGCCCCGCTGCGGTCTCCGGCCGCACCGCGATCGAGAGCTCCAGCGCATACCGCCGCAGCAGCGCGAGCGTCCCGGGCGCCCGCACCACCTCGAGCGGCAGCAGCTCGCTCCAGATCCGGCGGCGGGGCGTCATGCCCGCCGCCCGCGCCGCGGCGCCGCCTGCGCTCGGCCGCCGCCCTCGCCGCCCGCGCGGCGGCGCCGCCGTTTCCTTTCGAACGCCCCAGAGCCCCCGCTACACTCGCGCGTCATGAAGATCCTCTATGGCGTCGTCGGCGAAGGGATGGGGCACGCCATGCGCTCGCGCGTCGTGATCGAACACCTGCTCGCGCAGGGACACGAGCTCGAGATCATGGCGTCGGGCAGGGCGACCGACTTCCTGTCCAAGCGCTTCGCGGGGGTGAACCGCATCCACGGGCTCCACATGATCTACGAGGAGAACCGGGTGCGGCGCGGCAAGACGCTCTGGTCCAACGTGCTCTCCGGCGCGACGGGCACGCCGAAGAACATCGCCGCGTACTTCGAGCTCATCAAGGACTTTCGCCCCGAGCTCACCGTCAGCGACTTCGAGTCGTGGACGTACCTCTACGCCAAGCTCCACCGGCTGCCGATCCTCTCGGTCGACAACATGCAGATCATCAACCGGTGCACCCACGACGCGGAGATCCTCGCCGGCCACGAGGCGGGTTTCCAGCTCACGCGCGCGTTCGTGAAGAGCAAGCTGCCGTTCTGCAACCATTACGTCATCGCCACGTTCTTCCGCCCGCCGGTCCGCAAGCAGGAGACGACGCTGGTGCCGCCGATCCTCCGCCCCGAGATCATCGCCGCGAACCGCCGCCCCGGCGAGCACCTGCTCGTGTACCAGACCGCCGAGGGGAACGACGCGCTGTCGGCGACGCTCGCGAAGACCGGGCTCGAGTGCCGCATCTACGGGATGCGCCGGAACATCACGGAGGAGCAGGTCGAGGGCAACCTCCGCTACCGCCCCTTCAGCGAGGAGGGCTTCATCGACGACCTCGCCTCGTGCCGCGCCGTCATCGCCGGCGGCGGGTTCACGCTGATGGGGGAGGCGGTCTACCTGCGCAAGCCGATGCTCGCCGTCCCCCTCGGCCGCCAGTTCGAGCAGGTGCTCAACGCCCGCTACCTCGAGCGCGAGGGGTTCGGCCGCGGCGCCGATTCGCTCGACGACCCGGCCGTCGTCGCGGATTTCGTGAAGGCCATCCCTGCCTGTGAAGAGAAGCTCGCGGGCTACTCCCAGGACGGCAACCGGCGGCTGCTCGAGGTGATGGACGGCCTGCTCGATCGCGCGCACGCCGGCGTGCTCTGAGCGCGGCGGCCGGCGCGCCGCGCTCCGCCGGGATCCCTCCCCTGCTTCGGCCTGAAGCCCGCTACCGCGCGCTGCGGCTCCTGACGCCCTGGCGCTGGCTCCACGACGCCGACGCCGTCTCCTCGATCCGGATGAGCACGGCGGTGATGTTGTCGCGGCCACCGTTCTCGTTGGCGCAATCGATGAGCTTGCCGCACGCGTCGGCGAGCACGGCGTTGTCCTCGACGATGCGCGCGATCTCGCGATCGTCCACGAGCCCGTGGAGGCCGTCGGAGCAGAGGAGGAACACGTCGCCCGCCTCGACGCGCTCCGCGCGCAGGTCGATGTCGACGCTGGGGCCGATGCCGAGCGCGCGTGTGATCACGTTGCGGGGCAGGTAGGCGAGATCGCGCTCGGTGAGGTCGGGCCGCTCGAGGAGCGCGTCCGCGATGAGCGAGTGGTCGCGGGTCAGCTGCGAGATATCGCCGTTGCGGAGGAGGTAGCAGCGGCTGTCGCCGGCGTGGGCGACGTAGAACTTCCGCTCCCGCGGCGAGAACGCCGCGGCGACGACCGTGGTCCCCATCCCGCGGTAGAACCGCGAGTCGTCGGCGTGCGCGAAGATGCGCGCGTTCGCGTACGTCACGGCGGCGCGCAGCCTGTCGCCGGTCGACGCCTTGCGCCGCTTGCCGTTCGCCTCGCGGAAGTAGCCGGCGATGGCGCTCGCGGCGATCCGGCTCGCGACCTCGCCGGCCTCGTGCCCGCCCATGCCATCCGCGACGACGTAGACGTTGAACTCGGGGAGGAGGATGTATCGGTCCTCGTTGTGGACCCGCTCCCTGCCGACGTCGGACAGACCTGCCGCGGTGGCGCGCATTCGCCCCGAGTCTAGACGACGCTTGGCCCCCCAGGGAACTGGGTTAATCTCCCCGCCATGTCCGACCTCGTGATCGACAACCCGT
Source organism: Sorangium sp. So ce281 (assembly GCF_051527395.1). Taxonomy (NCBI): domain Bacteria; kingdom Pseudomonadati; phylum Myxococcota; order Polyangiales; family Polyangiaceae; genus Sorangium; species Sorangium sp. So ce281. Next base: position 4,133,384 of record NZ_CP150322.1, on the reverse strand, counting down.
ATACCCTCGAGGAAGCGGTCCGCCGGCCTCTTGCAGACGAGGCGGCAGCCGACCGGCTCCTCGACACCGCGACCGCCGCCGCGCGCCGCTTCTCGCGCACATCCGTCGCCGAGCGCGCCGCCCTGTGCCAGCGCGCGGTCGAGCACATCGAGGCCAACACCCCGTCGATCGCCGCCGACATCACCCGCATGATGGGCAAGCCCCTGCGCCAATCCCGCAATGAAGTCGCGGGGATGGCCAAGCGAGCCCGGCACATGATCTCGATCGCCGAGGGCGCGCTCGCCGAGGTGATCCTGCCGGAGCTCCCCGGGCTCGAGCGGCGGATCGTGCGCGCTCCGCTCGGTGTGGTCTTCAATCTCCCCGCCTGGAATTATCCGCTCCTCACCGCCGTGAACGTGGTCATCCCCGCGGTGCTCTCGGGCAATGTGGTGCTGCTCAAGCACTCGCCGCGCTCGCCGCTCTGCGGAGAGCACTTCGCGACGGCGTTCGCGGAGGCCGGCGCGCCGCCCGGCCTCGTCCAGGCCTTCCACTGCGACCACGCCACGTCGGAGCGCATCGCGTCGGACCCGCGGGTCAACTTCGTCGGTTTCACCGGTTCCGTCGAAGGCGGACGCCGGATCTATGCGGCCACATCGAAGAAGGTGGCCGTCGACGCTGGCCTCGAGCTCGGCGGGAAGGACGGCGCCTACGTCGCGGCCGACGCGGACCTGGAGAAGGCCGTGGACGGGATCGTCGACGGCGCCTGTTACAACGCCGGACAGAGCTGCTGCGCTGTCGAGCGCGCGTATGTGCACCGCGACATCTATCCGAAGTTCGTGGAGGCCGCGCTGGAGCTGATGAAGCGTTACGTCCTCGGCGATCCGACCGACGAGCGGACGAACCTGGGTCCGATGGCGCAGCCTCACGCGCCGGCGTTCCTGGAGGCGCAGGTGAAGCAGGCGCTCTCCCGGGGGGCGAAGGCGCTCTGCGGCGGTCGCGCGACCCAGGTCGACGGCCGCGGGCGCTTCTTCGAGCCGACGCTCCTCGTGGACACGGCGCCCGATCTCGACGTGATGCGCATCGAGTCGTTCGGGCCGGTGCTGCCCATCGTGCCGGTCTCGTCCGACGAGGAGGCGCTCGCGCTGATGAACGACAGCGATCTCGGGCTCACCGCGTCGGTCTGGACGCGCGACCGCGAGCGCGCCGCGCGGCTCGCGCGCGAGCTCGACGTCGGCACGGTCTACATGAACCAGTGTGACACCCTGGATCCGGCGCTCCCGTGGACGGGCGCGAAGAACAGCGGCAAGGGCGCGACGCTCTCGACGCTCGGGTTCCTGCACCTGACGCGGCCGAAATCGATCAACTTCAAGATCGGCTGAAGGCCCAGGCGCGCGGCGCTAGCACCGTGCCGCGCGCAGCCCGCGAGCAGATGAGCTCGAATGAGTCTGCTTGCGCCACAGGCGAAGTGCGGTATCCCGAGGTGATGGAAACTCAAGAGATCTATCGCGGGCGCCTCATCGATCATGTTCAGCTCGTCGTGGCTGACCTCGCGGCGAGCAAGAAGTTCTATCGGGCCGTCTTCGAGACGATCGGGATCCCGATCGCAGGCGAGGCCGACGATTACTTCTGGGCCGACGAGCTCTTCATCTCGAGCGTGGACTCGCCGTCCGCGGCCGGCGTGACCACCGGCCGGACGCACCTCGCGTTCCAGGCGAGCGACCGCGCGACGGTCGATCGGTCCCACGCCGCCGCGGTCGCCGCGGGCGGCAAGGACAACGGCGCTCCGGGCGAGCGCCCGTACCACCCCGGCTACTACGCGGCGTTCGTGCTCGACCCGGATGGGAACAACATCGAGGTCGTCCACCACGGCACGGCGAACAGGTCATCGGACGCGGTAAAGATCACGTTCTGACCGCGAGGATGCGGCGAGAGCATTGAAGAGCCGACAGAGAGTGGATTGAAATCGGCACGGGCGCCAGCGCACCACCGCTGCTCCTCCGGCGCTTCTTTCCCTGTTCCCCCTCTCGGCGCCTGCTCGCTTCTCCCACCTCTGCACCATGCAGAGCAGAGCGGCGGTCTCCCGCACAGGAGACGGGCCCAGATCGGCGTTTTCGGCGCGGAAGCGCACTCCGGTGCGCTGAGCACCGAAAACGTCGAGGTGGGCCCGTATCCGAAGCGGGTGACCGTCGCTCTAGACCGACTGCCCCGCTGGCGCACCGTCGATACAGACCCGCTTCCTTGCGACGGGCCTCGGCGCCACGTCGTTGAGGACCACCCCGAGGATGCGGCGATCGCCGAGCTGCTCGGCGGCCGTCGTCAGCGACGACGCCCGGGTCAGCGAGGCGCGCGCGACGAGGACGATGCCGTCGGAGGCGTCCTCGATGACGTTGGCGTCGCCCGAGCCAAGGACCGGAGGGCCGTCGATGACGACGTAATCGTGGTAGCGCCGCAGCGTGCGCATCGCGGCCTCGAAGTGGACCGAGTGGAGCGCCGCGGGGTAGCTCGCCTCGAGCGATGGCTCCGCGAGCACCGAGAGCGACTGGCTGACGGCGATGACGCCGAGCGGGCGGATCTCGCCGGCCATCCGCCGCCGGAGCTGCTCCGAGAAGCTCGCGTGCGCGGGCAGCCGCAGGCCGAGCGTCGCCGCGACGCGGGGGCACGCGAGGTGGCCGTCGACGAGCAGCACCCGGGCGCGCTCGGCCTCGGCGAGCGTCATCGCGAGGCGGATCGCGAGCGCGGTCTTGCCCTCGGCCCGGCCGGGGCTCACCACCGCGACCACGAGCGGCTCGCCCGCCCGCCGCTGATCGAGCCGGTGCCGGAGGACCCGGAGCGCCGCGAGCGCGGGCGCGGGCGCGCCCCGGAGCAGCTCGAACACGCCGTGCCCCTCGGGATCGAGGTCCGCGCCGATGATCACCACCTCGGGCCCGTCGAGCGCGGGGCTGCCGGCGCGCGCGAACGAACGAACGCCCACGCGGGCGAGCGGCGCCTCGGGCGCGCTCCAGGATGATCGGTCGACCACCTCGCAGTCACCGAGGTCGAGGCCGTCCCGGAGCGTGTCCTCCGGGGCGGCGCCGTCCGGAGCGGCCTCTTCCGGCGCGCCGGGCGGCTCTGCGCCATGCCCTAGGCCGCCGGACGGCTCCGTGCCGGGCCCAGCCGCGGCGGATGGCGCCGCGCCGTACCCGGGCCCGCCGGGCGGCTCCGCGCCGTACCCCGGCTCGCCGGGCGGCTCTGCGTAGTACGCGGGCACGATCGTGCGCTCGCGGAGCGGCGGGCGCGCCGGGAGCTCCGGCATCGCGGCCAGCAGGGCCGGGCCGCCGAGCGCGTGGATGTCGCCGCCGTCGTACAGCGTGTCGTTGAGCAGCACCCGGGCCCCGGCGACGCCGAGCGCGAAGAAGAACGTCACCGCGGCGCCCGCGAAGAAGACGCGGCCCCGCCCCCGGTCAGGGCGGCTCGGCAGGTACGCCTGGTCGAGGACGTCGAGCTCGGTCTCGCTCTTGTTCTCGGCGGCGTCCGCGGACAGGTCGGCGGCCCGCTCGTTGGCCTGAACGGCCTTCAGGTACTCGCGCGCCCGCTCCAGATCGAGGCGGAGCCGGTGCCACTCGGTCTCGAGCTCGATCACGCGCTCCTCGGCGCCCCCGTCGGCCGTCCACGGCGGCGCGCGCGGCGCCTCGCCCCTGGCCGCGCTCTCCGCCGGCGCGCGCGGCGCCTCGCTCGCCGGCGCCCTGCCGCCTCCGGCGCGCGCGCGCAGGCCCGCGATCTGCCGGAGGAGCGCGGTCCGCTCCGCCGCGAGCGCCGCGCGCCGCGACGGCGTGAGCGCGCGCGCCTCGCGCGCCTCGCCGATCGACGCCTCGGTGACGCCCGCGCGCACGAGCCCGAGCGCGCTCTCGGCCGCGGTGAGCTGGCCCTTCGCCGCCTCGACGCGGCGCTTCGCGGCGACGGCGTCCGGGTGGATCGGGGTCACGGTCGTGAGCTTCTCGGCGAGCGCCGCCTCGGCTGCCGCGACCGCGGCGACGGCGGCGGTGCGGGCCCGCTGCGCCTCGACGACGCTCTGGGGCAGCGGCTGCCCCGGCGCCGCCGCCCGCGAGCGCCCGGCCCCGAGCAGCGCCTCGACCCGCGCGAGCTGCCGCTCGAGCGCCGCGAGCTGCGGGTCGACCGGGCGGGCAGGCTGCGCTGACGACAGAGCGCGCGCTCCAGCCGCGGGCACGCCGGGCGGGCCGAGCGGCTGGGGCGCCGGCGCATACGGAGAGTCGTTGAGCCCCCACTGGAACTGCGGGTTCCTGGCGAGGAACGTCGCCAGCGCGCGGCTCGCCGCGTCGACCTTGGAGCTGGCCTCGGCGAGCTCTTTCCGCAGGAAATCGCGGGTCATCGTCGCCGTGCCGAGGCTGTCACGGCGGTAGTCGTCGAGCAGGATCTGCGTGAGGCGGGCGGCGACCTGCTGCGCCACGTGCGGATCGTCGTGGGTGAACGAGACGACGTACGTATCGCTGCTCTGAGCGCGGAAGCCGACGTGGGTCTTCATCTCCTCGACGGCCTCGACCATCGAGCGGGCGGTCTTCTCCGGGTAGAGCCCGAACGCCTCGACGACGCCGGCGAGCGTCCCGCGCGCGGTGAGCGCGTCCTTGAGCTTCGACCCGAGGCGCGCCGCGCGCGCGGTGCTGCTCTGGGGATCGCGGCCGGTCTGGATGGTGTCGCGGTAGAGGATCGTGGCCTCGCTCCGCCACACCCGCTTCGTGGCGAGCGCCAGGGCGAGGGAGATCGCGAGTCCGACGGCCATCATCGCGGCCGCTCCGCGCCAGTACATCCGGACCCGGCCGAGGACGCTGATCGCGCGATCCAGGCGCTCCCGGGGTGTGCTCTCCGTGCTCAGGCTGGCCATGGTGTTCCTCGCCCCGCGGGCAGCGCGTCCGGCTCCGCGTGGCGCGGCGGGCGCGCGCGGGGGCGCTCCGCTCCCGCACGGCAAGGCGCGTGCTCGCGGGCGCGTCACCCCGGGACGCAGCCGGCTCGGCGCCACCACGCGCTGACCGCGTGGGAGAGGGCCGACGCCGGCGAACGCCACGGACATTCCGCGTCCGGCGAGCGCGGCTCGCCTCGCGGACGCTCCCAGGAAGGTGGGCGCTCGTCGCGACCGCCCCGCGTCGAGGGAGGCGGGCTCGCCGGCGCGGCGAGCCCTGGTCCTCGTCACAGGCGCTGCGAGTAGTACTCGATGATGAGCTGAACCGCGATGGGGAACGGGATGCTCGTCTCGTCCGGCAGCGCGGCCACGCGCGCCTGCCGGGCGTCCTTGTCGACCGCGAGCCACGTGGGGGCTTCCATGTCCGTCCTCGCGAGGCCCTCCACGACGGTCCGGTGGTCACGGCGCTTCTCGCTCACGCTCACCGTCTCTCCGGTGGTGACGCGGTAGGACGGGATATCGACGCGCTTTCCGTTGATGAGCACGTGCCCGTGCGCCACCAGCTGCCGCGCGGCCGGGATGGTGCGCGCGAAGCCCGCGCGGAAGATGACGTTGTCGAGCCGCCGCTCGAGCAGCTCGATGAGCTTCGTCCCGGCGGCGAGGTCGCTCCTGCGCGCCTCGAGCATGAGCGTCTTCAGCTGCGTATCGGTGAGGCCGTAGTTGAGCCTGACCTTCTGCTTCTCGCGGAGCCGCAGGGCGAACTCGCTGAGCTTCTTGCGGGCCTGTCCGTGCTGCCCGGGAGGGTAAGGCCTCCGCTCCGTCTTCCTGGCCGACAGCCCGGGGAGCTCGACCCCGAGCGCGCGCATGACCTTGACGCGAGGTCCGGTGTAACGGCTCATGCCCGGGCCCTCCCCAGGGACGCGCGCGCGTCGCGATGGTGGAGCGCGGCGCCGCAGGGCGCCGGTGCGTCAACGTAGTCCTGGATATTCATCGAGCGTCTCTGTCCTTGTTCATGGGTCTTGCTGTTCCTTGTGATGGAGGTGTACCCGACGGTGCCATCGGGGGCTCACACGCGCCGGAGGTGGCGGAGGATCGGGAACTGCGCTTTGCGGAAGAAGCGCGCGAGTCCATTCGTGGTCCGGATGCGGGCGCCGAGCGGCTCGGGATAGTCGCTATCGCCCAGGACGCGCAGCCATGGAAACGTCTCGACGACGCCTCCCTCTCGGTGGAGCTCCACGTGACGCGCGCCCCTCGCCGCGGTGGGACGGAGCTGGAGGCACGGGCTCGCGTCGAGCAGGAGCTCCACGTCCTTGGCGAGGCGCAGGGAGACCTGGGTCAAGAAGGCGCCGATCCGCTCGGGGCCGAGGTGGGAGAAGAGGCCGAGGCCGAGGATCAACGTGGGCCAGTCCTGCGCGTCGGCGAGCTGATCGATCCAGCGATCGCAGCCGGGGGACGCCGTGGCCAGCGCGTACCGCGGCGTCTGCGGGGCGCGCCGGGACTTCCACGCGACCACGCGGGGAACGTCGATGTCGATCCAGTGGAGCTGCCCGTTGTCGACGCGCGAGAACCGGGTGCACGGCCCGGAGAAGAGCCCGATGGCGAGCCCGTCCGGGTGACGGCGGAAGAAGTCGTCCACGACGTCGTCGACCAGCCGCGTGCGGGTCGCGAGGGGGCGGAGCTCGTGTTCCGTGAAGCCAGCGCGCTCGACCTCGAGCACGCGGGCGAGCTGGCGCGCTTCCTCGTCGTGGAGCCCGAGGTCGGGAAACGCGTCGGAGGCGTACGCGCACGCGGCGACTCCCGCGAGCTCGCGTCGAGCAAACGAAGGGGCAGCGTCGATATTGAAAATCATTTTCATTTTCGTTACAGGGACGTGCGCCCTGTGTCAAGCCGCGAACAGCCGCGAACCGCCGCGACCCCACCCAGGTTGAGCTGCGGCGACCCCACCCAGGTTGAGCCGGCGCGACCCCACCCAGGTTGAGCCGGCGCGACCCCACCCAGGTTGAGCCGCGACCCCACCCAGGTTGAGCTGGCGAACACCCTCACTGCGCAGGCCCGCGAGGGCCGAGGGGGGGGGTCCGTTCGGCAGGGGTCGGCCCGGCATGGGTGGCGGCCCGCCGGGCTGGTGGGGCGACTGGTTCGGAGGGCCGCCGCTTCGCGCCGATCGCAGCGGCGTGCGCTACCTCGTGCTCGACGTGCTCGCCGAGCGAGCTCGCCATGGCTACGAGGTCATCCAGGCGATCGAGCAGCGCAGCGGCGACACCTACCGGCCGAGCCCCGGCGTCATCTATCCGACGCTGCAGATGCTCGAGGAGCTCGGCCACGCGCGCGTCATCGAGGCCGAGGGGCGCAAGATCTACGAGATCACCGACGCGGGGCGCGAGGACCTCAAGGCGAACCGCGAGTACGTCGACGAGTTCTACGAGCGCTTCGTCGAGACCTCGTGGGAGCGCTTCGCCGAGGATTTCGGCGACGTCACGAAGCGCATCGGCTCGCTCATGAAGATGCTGCGCCACGCGATGCGCCGGGGGCGCATCACGCCGGCCGTGCTCGCGCGCACCGTGAAGGTGCTCGACAAGGCGGCGGCCGAGATCGAGGAGCTGCTCGCCGAAGATCCGGAGGGGCGCGCCGGCCGGCGCCCGTGACCCTCGCCGCCGTGGGATCAGGGCGCGACGCGCTCAGGCACGCTCTCGAAGCAGAACACCCGCCAGGCGTGTGGCTGGCCAGGACGCACGAGCTCCGTCACGGCGCCGCTCGTGAACCCCGCGACGACGCCGCGCCAGAACGCGAGAGCGCCCCGGTTCCCCTCGGCGACGCGCACGGTCCACTTCCCGGGAACCGCGTTCCATAGGAGGCACGCCGCCTGGCGGCCCACGCCAGCGCGGCGATAGCGGCGAAGGACGAAGAACTCGGCCACATCGAGGGTGTCCGGGTCCTCCACCGCCGGCGAGCCGCGCGCCGCCAGGACAAACCCAGCGACGCGCCCGCCGCATCGAATGAGGAACGCGAACCGCCGCTCCCGCTCCGACCAGTAGAGAGGGAGCTTGGGGTAGCCGAAGCGCCCGTCCTGCCCCAGCTCGACGGCGGGGAACACCTCGCTGAGATCGTGAATGTACAGCTCGAGAAGGTTGGACAGGATCTCGGCATCCGCCTGCGTCGCCGCGTCCAGAGAGACCGTCTGCGCATCTGTCATATCCAGTCCTCCCGTCCGCCAGCGCGCGCTCGGGCGCTCCTCGGCGGCGCGCAGCGCCTCGTCACACGCATCGATTCACGACGACAGACACGTTCGTTCGCCAGCCGCGCGCCCCGCGACGCGGCGGCCTGTGCCCTCGGCTCAGCCGAGGAAGCCGCGCGCGCGCGCGATCGCCTCGATCGCCGGCCTCCGCCGCTCCAGCTCCTCGACGTCCTTGACGGGAAGGAACCGGGCCGCGAGGCCCTCGCGCGGGACGCGAACGAACCGGGCCGGCAGGCCGAACGTGACCTCGTTCAGGATGCGCTCGAACTGGATCGCCTTGCGGTCGTCCACCTTCTTCTCGACCTCCACATAGATCCAGTCCAGCGCGAGCGCGTCGAGCGCCTCGGCGCTCGCCAGGAAGGTGTTGGTGTTGAAGACGGGCACGACCTTCGGATCGAACCCGACCGGCAGCCGGAAGTCCTCTGCCATCACCGGTCGGCCGTTCCACCGCAGCGGCCCGCCGCCCTTGTCGCCGCCCTTGTCGACCACCTCGACGGAGAGGGGCCCGCCGTGGCCGAGGTGCCAGCCCAGGAGGACCGGATCGACGGTCGCGCCGAGGTTGTCGAGGTTGGCGATCCAGACGATCTTCCCGCCGCGGGCGATGAAGCGGCCGAGGAGGCCGCTCTCGCGGAGGGCGTCCGGGAGGTCGCCGTGGCCGGTGGCGTAGACGCTCGGCGCGCCCGCATCGTCCAGGAACAGCCCGCCTTCCGGGGTCAGGCGCAGCGAGACATGCTGCTCGAACGTGGCGCACAGATCGCCCGGCTCATCGAGCCGCGGGCCGAGCGCCTCGCGGATCGGTCCGTTCGTCGCCTCGCTCGTCATCAGCCACAGCGGGACCGGGACCCCTGTCGTGCGCCGGAGGTGATCGCTCTCGGCGAGGCGCAGATCGAGGAAGGTCCGACCGGGCAGCACCTCGACGAGCGCCTTGACCACGCCGCCCATCCGGGTGGCCATCCCGCCGGCGAGGACGCAGAGGGCGACCTCGCCCCGGCGCAGCGCGGCCAGGCCCGCCTCGCGGCAACGGGCGTGCTCGGGCGTGCCCTCGGCGGGCAGGTCGGCGATGTCGCCGGGCGCGGGCGGCTCGACCGTGCCCTGGAGGCGGTTGCGGGCGTCCCGGTCCTTGCCGATGGACGCGGCCCACCGGGCGACGCGATCGGGGTCGAACCCGCGAGCCCGGAGGCGAGCGAGGAGCGGGCCAGGAAGCGCGGCGATCTGCTGGGTGAGGGAAGACACGGTATCCTCAAAAGACCACGAGGTGCTGCGCGTGGCAACGGCATCGTGCAGCCGGTCACGCCGTTCGGAATGGGCGCGCCGCCTGCTTGAGAGGCATCTCGCGCCTGCGCACACACCCGAGCTCCGGATGGCGCTGAATGCGTCGTACGTGGCTCCCTGATGCCGCGTCGCTCGCCTGAAGATCGCCAGTTCCACGCCGAGAATGGACCATCGTCAGGAAATCACGCTGAGCCGGGAGCCCCCGGTCCGGCTTCCGTCAGCGGCCGGTCGACCCCAGGAACAGCTCCTCCACCGCCGCCGCGGTCGCCGCGCGCTGGAGCCAGCGTCCCAGGACGTCGACGTCCGTCTCGCCGAGGATCCGGCCCCGCGCCTCCTCGCTCGCCGGGACGCCGCGCGCGTTCAGCAGCATCAGGATCGCCGCCGACAGCTGCCCTACCGCCTGCTCCGCCCGCGCCTGCTCCTGCTCGATGCGGGCCTCGGCGGCCTCGATCATCCCTTCCAGCTTGCCCACCAGCTCGCTGGCGGTGACCAGCTCGGCGGTATCTGCGTAAAAGCGGAGACGCCCCGCCTCCACGGCGAGATCCAGATCGAGGACCTCCGATCGGTACCGCCCGGCGCGCGAGGGGATGCTCTCGTAACGCCGCTCGCCGGTGGGCGGTAACCGGTGACCTTTGAGGTGCCCGCGCGGGATGTCGTAGATGAAGTACTCACGGATCCCGAGGGTCGCGTAGCGCGCGACGTTGTCGACGAAGTCCTTGCGCCAGTTGCCGGCGTAGTGCACCTCGATCGCGAGGTCGATCCCCTTGCCCTCGGCGCTGACCATCCAGCAGACGCGCGGGCCGGGATCGACGTCGGTCACCGCGATCACGTCGGGCGTGAAGCCCTTCTCGCCCGGATAGTGGACCTTCATCTCGGCACCGATGTAGATGCGCCGCCCGCGCCGGCCGAACCAGGCGCGGAGCGTGTCGCGCGCTTCCACCTTGGCGTCGAAATGCGGATCCCCTTCGGCCATGGCCAGGCGCTCGTCGATCTCCTCCTGGGACACGGAGTCGACGAGCGCCGCGATCGCCTGCTGGCGCTGAGCGGGTGACATCGCAGCCCACTGGGCCTCCGTCGGGGCGCGCGGCGCCTCAACCGGGATGGGCGCAGCGGCGGGGTCGACGGGCTTGCGAATGGGAGCCGACATCCCGCCCAGCATACCATCATTCCAGGGCGCTCCCGTCCTTGGACGACCTGCGAGGCCGCGCCGCCACCGTCCCGGAGCGCCCGGCGCTGGCGGGCGCGCTCACCCGAGGAACCGGAGCAGGACGTTGAGCAGCACGAGCACCAAGGACATCCCGCCGCACACGAGCGCGACCTCCCTCCCGGACACGCGCACCACGACGCGGCTGTCCTCGGCCCGCGCGGCGCCGTAGAGCGCGGCGGAGGCGCCGAACACCATGTAGAGGACGTCCTTGTAGGCCCACGAGAGGAAGAAGATGCCGATCAGCGCGCCGCACAGGCTCACGAAGATCGCCGGCGCGAACCGCCTCGTGGGGCCGACATCGACGTCGCCCAGCCAGATCGACAGCGGCACCTTGATCGACGCGTACAGGGCGAGCGCGAACAGGCACATCCCGAGCAGGCCCGTCTCGGCCGCGGCGAGGAGATAGGAGTTGTGGGCGGTCAAGCCGAGCGACGACTCGTCGCCGAACTGCCCTGCGCCGACGCCGATCCCCTTCGTCCGGCGGATCAGCTCGAACGCCTCCCGGAGCAGCTCGACGCGCTCGCCCGAGCTCTCGCTCGCCTCGTCGCCGCTCCGGCCCCCGAGCAGGAGCATGGGCGGCCCGACGAAGCAGGCGGCGATGACGCCGAGGGTCCCGCTCCGCCGGATGAAGCTGATGCCGAGGACCGCCAGGTACACGATGACGCCCGAGCGCGAGCGCGACAGGACGACCATCGCGCCGATCGCCGCGATGATGGCCGTCACGGGGAGCGCGCGGAGCGCCCCGGCCACGCGCGAGATCAGCCGATCCGTGAGCAGGACGGGCAGCGCCAGCGCGCGGCGCGCCCCGCCGGCCCGCGCCGGCCCTGGCGCAGCGCCGCCGGCCGACGGGGGCGGGCCTCCGCGGACGGACCTGCGCGGCCGGCGCGGGCCGGCGCGCCGCTCGGCGAGCGCGATCGCGAGCGGGATCGATATTCCGGCCATCAGCGAGAGCTCGTTGGGATCGGCGAGCGAGCCGCGGTAGCGGACGCGGCCATCGATGGTCGACGTGCCGAGCGGCCCGGGGCGCTCGCACCGGTAGTTGCCATCGGGCACGGGCGCCTCGATGCGGCAGTCGAGGTTGGTCTCGCAGGGGCGCCCATCCGGCTCGAGCTCGCCCTTGCCTTCCCAGTCGTCGGGCGCGGCGATCATGCACCCGTGGGGCTGGAACGCCTGCACGATCGCGACCACGGTCGTGAGGACGGCGCAGCCGACGAGCGTGATCGCGAGCGCCCGCAGCCCTCGCGGCGAGGCGGCGGCGACGGCGACGGCGACGAAGATGCCCGCGACGGTCGCGAGCTGCATGCCGCGCTCCTCGAGCGCGGCCGGGCGCTTCAGCGCGGTGGTCAGCGCCGCCCAGGCGAGGAACGCGAGCGCATAGACGACCTGAGGCGCGAGCGCCGGCTTGAGCCGCCGCCACACGACGTCGAGGGCGACGCAGAGAAGGGTGATCCCGAACGCCGCGTGCACGAGCGGAATCCCCGAGAGCGCGGGGATGAACTCCTGCGGCTTGATGATGACGAGCGCGCACAGCGCGCACACGACCCACGCTGCCATGGTGTGGCGCGCCGTTCGCGTGGCGCGCGCCGCGCACGGGCGGCCCGCGCCGCGCCCTCGTGACGGCCGCGCAGAGGCGCCCTGCGCGGGCGCGATGAGGCGCGGCGCGCATTCCCCCCTTCCGCGCGACGGATCTAGCACCGCGGCTCCGAGCGGCACGCGGGAAGAGCGGCAGTGCGCGCGCGCGGAGCAGGCGCGGAGCGCGGCCGCGGGATCGGCGCTTGCTGAAGCGCCATCCCATCAAGGAGGCTGGAAACCGCATGTGCTCCCGCTGTGTCCGGATTGCCCTGCTCTGCTCCGCGCTCACGGTCCTCATGGCGCTCCCGGGCTGCGGCGCGCGCGCGCGCGCACCACGCGTCGATTTCGATGCGGAGCGCCGCGCGACGAGCGCCTATGCCGTCGGCCCCGGCGACGTGCTGGAGGTGCGCGCCTGGAAGAACGAGGCGCTGAGCCAGCGCGTCACGGTGCGGCCCGACGGGTTCATCACGATCCCGCTCGTCGGCGACGTCCTGGCGTCGGGGCGCACCGTCATGGGCATCGCCGAGGACATCGCGACGCAGGCCGCCAAATTCTACCATGAAAAGCCGGTCGTCAGCGTCGAGGTGGCAGAGCTCCACAGCTACCGGGTCTACGTGATGGGCGAGGTGTCGCGCCCCGGCGAGTTCACGCCGAGGGGGCAGATCACCGTGCTCCAGGCGCTCGCCCTCGCGGGCGGATTCACGCGCTTCGCCGATCCCGACGAGGTGGTGATCGTCCGGCGCGACGCGATCGGCGAGCGCAGGATTCCGTTCGTGTTCGATGAGGTCGTCGGGAAAGGCGATCTCCGCGGGGACCTGCCGCTGCAAACGAACGATACCGTGGTGGTGCCGTAGAAGGCCCGCATCGGGGACACGTCTTCCGGGAGCAGGCTTGTCCGCGTGCGGCTGCGGCGCGCGCGGGTGGGCAGCGCTCACGTCGCAGAGAGCCCGTTGCGCTTCGATGGGCGTCCTCCCCTGCCCCGACGGACATCGCTGGATGATCGCCGCACCGAGTTCTGGCATCCTGGGCAGGATGCGCCCCGAGGCCACGCCGCTCGTCGCCGTCGTGACCCTCGCGTTGCCGGTGCTCGTCGCGGCGTGTGCCCCCGCGAGCCCCGGCCCTCCGGGCCCCGCCGGCAAGGCCGCGGCGCCGCCAGGCACGCCAGCCCTCGCGGTGACCAGCGTGCCCTCTGGCCCGGGAGGCCCCGGGCCAGCCGGCGCCGCCGCGTCCTCGGGGGCGGCGCGGGCCGATGGCGCGCAGGGCGCCGCGCCCTCCCCCGCTTCAACCGAGCCGGCCCCCGCCATCTCGGCCGACGAGGCCGAGGCGATCCTGTTCCCGGGCGACGCCCCCGCCCACCGGGACGCCATCGACGCCTGCCGGCGCGGGAACGCCGGGACGGCGGCCACGCCCAGCCCGGGCACCGAGCGCATCCGCTGCCTGCTCGCGCTCCGCTACCAGGGCGACCCGCAGGCCGCGGCGAGCGCGACCGCGCTCTTCGACCAGAACGGCAGCGTCGCCGGGCTGGAGCGGGAGCACATGATGGATGGCGGTTACCGCGGCATGCTCCACCTCGTCCCGGAGCTGCCGGTGCGCGCCGAGCGCCGCCACCTCGAGTGGACGGTCGCGGCCATCGCCGACTTCGACGCCTTCGTCGCGGATCTCGCGGCCGGGGCCAGCTCGCCCGTGCGCTATCGACACCGCGCACTCGCGCTCAAGTACTTCCGGTCCGTGCGGGCGCGGACGCCCTCCGCGTACGCCTCGGGCTGGACGGTCGCGTACAACCTCTCCGGCTCGCTCCACCGCTCCGCGGACGACGTGCGGGAGACGCTCTTCCACGAGCTCTTCCACCTGAACGACGGCGCCCACGGCGGGTGGTCCCAGGCGGCGCTCTCGCCGATCTACGACGGGATCGTCGCGCGCTGCGGGACGAGGATCACCTGCCTCACGCCGTACTCGCCGAACGAGACCCTCGTGAAGGGCGGCACGTACTACTCGTTCCAGCCTGGAAACGGCGTGGTGGAGTACGCCGCCGAGCTGGCGATCCGCTACTACCGCGAGCAGCGCGCGGCGCTCCGCGGCAAGCGGCTCGCGAAGGCGCCGTTCAAGTGCGGCCCGCCGGAGAACGCGCGGGCGTGGTCGCTGCTCGCGGGAGAGTTCTTCGGCGGCGCAGACCGGGTGGCGCCCTGCCGGGAAGGTCCTCCGGCAGCGCCCTGAGCCACACCGCAGCACGCGCTCTCGTCGTCCCACGCAACGCGCCTTGCCTAGACGCTCGAGTGGACGCTCGAGCGGCCCTGGACAGCGAGGCGGCGGGGGCCTCGGAGGGCCCGCGGCGATCGAGCGCGACGGGTTCGGCGCCGGGCCCCCGGGCGGCTGCGCTATCCTCGGCGCACGCCATGTCCGACGGCGATCTCGTGTTCGCATCCATGCCCGCCGGGCTCATCGCCTTCGCCTCGTCGTGCGGAATTCCGCAGGAGGATCTCCTCCGGGCCGCCGGCGTCGCGCCCGAGGTCCTCGCCGCGCCCGACGAGCTCGTGCCGTATGCATCGCTCTTCTCGCTGTGGGAGCTCCTTCTCCAGCGCCTCCCCGGCGAGCCGCTCGGGCTGCGTTATGCGCGCTGCATCCCGGTGTCGGTCGTCGGCATCGTGGGGCACGTCCTTCGCCACAGCGAGACCCTGCGGCACGGCGTCGCCGTCTATGGCCGCTTCTGCCGGCTGATGGACCCGCACCTCCGCGTCACCCTCGAGGAGCACGGCGGGGTCGCCCGCCTCGCGCTCGAGCACGAGCCGCGCGTCGTCGCCATGGCCGAGCCGATCGAGATGATGATCGCGACGCTCGCGCGCTTCATCGCGCTCTACCTCGGCGGCTCGGCGTGGCCGATCGAGGCGCTGTTCCGCCATCCTCGACGGCACCCGCCGTCGCTCTACGAGGAGACGATCGGGGCCCCTGCCCGCTTCGAGGCGGGCGCGACGGGCCTCGTCTACGAGGCGCGTTTGCTCGACGCGCCCCTGGTCGGCGCGGACCCGTCGGTCCGCGACTACCTCGTTCGCCACGCCGAGCAGCTCCTCGCCGCGCGCGCCGCGCCTGCCGGCGCCGCGACGCTCGACGCGCGCGTGCGCGCCCGCATCGACGAGCGGCTCGACCGCGGCGACGTGGACCAGGAGGGGATCGCGCGCGCTCTGGGCATGAGCACACGGTCGCTCCAGCGCGCGCTCAAGGACATCGGCACCTCGTTCACGGCGCAGCTCGACGAGGCCCGGCGGGTGAAGGCGCTCGATCTCGTCCGCCGGCCTGACCTCGCGCTCCAGGAGATCGCGTTCCTGCTCGGCTATGGCGAGCCCCGCCACTTCTACCGCAGCTTCCGTCGCTGGACAGGCACGACACCGGGAGAGTACCGGCGCGCCCGCGCCCGGTAGCTCCGGTATCAGGAATCCCGCCGCAAACACCGGTCGATGACGAGCGGCGTCCGCCGGCAGCCCCGCTCCGGCTGCGGACGCCGTGATGGCAGCAGACCATCCCGTCGTGCGGGTTCACGCTCTTCAATGACCGACGACGGAGAGAGCCATGACCACGCAAGCGAGAATGAGCGCCGAGCAGATGGGCAACACGATCCAGAAACCGAGGTACGGCGTGGAAGGGCGACGGACGCGAACGACACGGATGACAAGGACGTAGAGCGCAGAAGTCAGCGTGAAGGCAAACGCCAGCGGTCTGAGCAGCTTCGTCCCCTCGATCGAAAAGACGTAGAGGGAGAACAGAGTTGGCAGCGCGAGCAAAAGGACGATGAGGATCTTGAGGAGCATGCCGGACGCTCGTCTTGTCGGTCAGGGTTTCAGGTCCACAGCAACAGCCGCTTGGCGCGGGTTCTGCGTCCGGTTTACCTGGGCATGTGACGAGGGCAGGCGCGCTGAACGAGGGCCCCGTCCTTGCCACCCTCGCAGGCGTCTTCGACGTAAAACCATCGTCGTTCGACGAGGCAGTACGCCGTGCGGCGGCGCATGAAGCGTACGAGTCCCCGGGCGGAGACGGCAGCGGTCGCGGAAGCGGGATCTATCTGTAGTCCGCCTTTCCTGACCAACCAACATGTCACGCCATGCGCACCGAATAGATCGGCGGCAGGTTATTGGCGACGGTCGCCCAACCCTCTCCGCCGTCATCGCTCACGTAGAGATTGCCCGTGGTGGTGCCGAATGCCACAGTGCCGTCCTTGTTGGCGAGCGCGTGGCGGTAGATGACGTCGTAGGCTTGCTCTTGGGGCAAACCCCGGCGGAGTTGCTCCCAGGTCTCACCGCCGTCCTTCGTGCGAGCCACGAAGAGCGCGCCGTCGACGGTGATTCGCTGCATGTCCGACTTCCCGGGGACGACCCACGCCGTGCGTCCGTCCCTCGCGTCCGCTGTAATGGGGAAGCCGAAATGCACGCCTTGCTCTGGGCGGCTCACCTTGCGCCAGCTCTTTGCGCCGTCGCTGCTGTAGTAGATCCCAACGTGGTTCTGTTGCCAGACATGGTCGGGATCGCCCTCGCATTGCTCGATGTAATGCGTATCGTGGCCCCACTCGGCGTCTGGTTCGGGCGTGTGATCGAGCCGCATGCCGCTGTTGCGCGGTTGCCATGTCTCTCCACCGTCCGTTGTTTCGATGACGCCCGCCGTGGACACGGCGACGAGCATTCGCTTCGGGTTACGCGGGTCCACCACGATGGAGTGAATGCCCGGGGCGAACTCGCCCCCCTCGGAGGCCGGTGTGCCAAACCATTTCGTCTCGCCTTTGCCCGCGCCTGTGAACAGGTCGCCGCCGCGTGACTCGTGGTTCCAGAGCGGCCGGTTGAGCTCGAAGGAGGCGCCGCCGTCGCGGCTGACGAACAAGCCACCCGGAATGGTGCCCACGTAGACCGCGCCACCCGGGCCGAAGCCGATGATCCAGAGCTTTTGCACCGTGGCCGGGCGCGTGACGATCTTCATGCCGACGCCGAGCTCGCTGCCGGCGTCTTCGTACATGTCCTGGCCGATGTAGCGAGCGCCCTCGGGATATTTGATCTGGGCGGGGTTGTCATTCCAGGTCTCGCCTTCATCCGTCGAGACGGACAGCTTGGCCCCCCAATGGCCGAAGCCGAGCAGCGCCCAGAGTTTGCCCGTGTAGGGATCGCGCGCGACATAGTTGACGCCGCCGCCGGCATGGCCCGCGAGGCGCGGCTTCCACGAGCCGTTCTGTTTTTCGACGACAAAGGTGCCTTTTCGCGTGCCTACCAGGATACGGCTTGCCATTTACCCTCCGCTCAACGCTTGCAGAATGTGGACCTCGTCGTCGGCAGCGACGGCGTCTGTGAGTCCCTTGCGGTCGCGGATCATCTGCTTGCCGACGAAAATGTTGACGTGCGTCCGCAAGCGGCCGCGCTCGTCGCAGATGTAGAAGCCGATGCCGGGCGCGAGCCGCTCCAGGGCCGCTACGACCTCACCCGCTGTCGACGCCTCGACGATCAGGTGTTGACCTTCGAGGTGCGGGAAGAAGGTGTAGAGGTGGCGCGTCAGGTGGACAGACGGCATGGTGGGCTTTCCGTACTCCCGAGGTTACCACGCGTCAATTGGTTTCACAAGGGCGAGCCGGGCCACGTGATGCCCACCTTCTGAGGCATCTCCTGTCCTCGTGTCCTATTGTCCTATCCGGGCGCCTCGTCAATGCGGCTTGCTACCGTCGGCGCGACCTCTCTCTCCCCTCCCGTGCTGGCACCAGGCCGAGCAGCCGGCCGATCGCCTCATGAACGATTCCGGCTGCGTGTTCCCGCAGCTGCTGCGGGGCGAGGGCGGCCCCTTCGATGGGCGGGTAATCTACTCGTATAGCGTCGCTCTTCCAGGACGGCGGCGAAGCGCCGGAGCGGCTGACCGGACGGCCGGCTCTGCCCCAGAGCTGCTGGCCCAGACTGGCGATGTGGATTTCGGGCCCTATGGCCGCCCAGCACAGGCCTCGTCGCCGTCCCATCGGGGGTGCACCAGCCGCTCGGCGGTCGCAACCGTGCCTCGCGCGTCGGTCACCACCCCCCTGATCCGGAGCGGTTGGCCGATGGCACAAGCTGGCTCGCGGAGCACGGCCGGCCATCCGATGAACTCGCACCGGCCGTCCTCGAGCTCCTCGAGCTCGATCCTCCCCCGGCTGGTCGTCGCCGAGGACGGATCGCCGATCACGGTCGTCGTGACCTCGAGCTCTGCGCCCTCGGGCTCCAGGCCGAGCGTCCGGACGCTGGTCCACACGTGCCAGCCGCCCTGCGCGCCGTGGGCGAGCTCGACCTCCTGGCCGTCGGCGAGCGGCTCGAACTGCCACTCGCCGGTGCCGAGCTCGGCGATACCCTGCGCCGGCAGCTCGTCCCCGCCGCCACAGCCAGGGGCGAGCGCGAGGAGCACGGCGAAACCGGCGGCGGAGGGCGAGCAGGCCACGGCACGGGCTCCTACGAGCGCCGGCGGCGGCGCGCGGCCACCAGCAGCCCGAGCAACGCGCCGCTGAGGCCGACGGCGCTGCCAGCATGGCCGCCGGCGTTGCAGCCTCCAGAGGCGGCCGCGACGGCGGGGGGCGGCACATCGACAGGTCGGCCACCCGGCAGCGAATCGGGCAGCTGCGGCACGCGCCGGTCGTAGAAGGACGCGGGGACGGGCTCGTCGGGAAGCACGCAGGTCGTCGCGCGGCTGCCGTCGGCGGCGATCGCGCCTACCGCCACATAGCCGGTCGAACAGCGGCAGGTCGGCGTCATGTTCATGGGCACGCACTCGCCGTTCGCGCCGCAATCGAACGTCGCGCAAGGATCCGCGAGCGGCGGCGCGTCAGGGAGCGCCCGGTCACCCGGGTTGAGGAACGACATGCGGAGGTCCTGGCAGGTCACCGTCGGACGACCCGACGGATCGAACGTGGTGCGCGCGGTCGTACCGGGCACGCACGCGCAGGCGGCGACGGGCTGGGTGCCGCCTACGCCCTCGACGACGCGGCACAGGCCGCCTGCGCCGCACGCCGCGAAGTCGCAAGGCGACGCGGCGCCGGCAGCCTCGGCGCCCGGCGCGACGCACAGGTCGCGGTCATCGACGTAGCGCGGGAGCAGGCGGGTGTTCGACACCACGGGACCGTCGGTGCGCCGGAAGATCGGATCGACAGTCATCTCCTCGGGCGACAGGCGGGTATAGAGCCGGGTGATGGTCGCGTTGCCCTCCAGGAGCGGCAGCAGCGCGTCGCGCGCAGCCACCTGCTGCTCGTCCGAGCTCATCGTGTTGCGGACCTGCTCGGCGATGCCGGCCGTCGGTCCGCTCATCTCCGTGACGAAGCCGCGACCGCCGGCCTCGTCGACGCCGCGCGCGACGAGCGCCGTCCAGTTCGTCTGCACCGGCCACTGGTTCGCGCTCCAGACGATCTGGTTGTCGTCGATCTCGACGTCCGGCCAGTTGGCCGGCCCATAGCGCCGGTCGCCGAGGATCATCACGGTGATGCCCATCTCCGGCTCGGCGGCGATCGCCGTCAGCCGGATCGGGATCGACGGCGACCCCGAGGGTAGCGTGAAGCGGAACGGCTGGATGTCGGTGACCGCCGCGTCCGGCTGGAGCCGGAGCGCGAGGAACTTCATCCCCTCGCTCGTATAGATGCCGATGTACGGCGCCATCGCGTCGTTGACGCGGAAGTTGTTGTCGCGAAGCCAGCCGATGAGCGCCGCCGGATCGGTCGACTCGACCACGGCCACGTCGTACGGCCCGACCTCTTCCCGGATGTGCACCGTGACGTCGCCGTCGTCGGTGCCGTCCGCGGTGGGCCCGCCTCCCGCCGCTTCGGGGAAGGCGGGGTAGCAGCTCGGGTCGTCGGGCCACTGGAACTGCGGGCCCGTCGCTGAATCGAGGGCGGTGAGCGCAAGCTGCGGGAACACAGCGAGGCTCTCCACCGCTGGCACCTCGGCCAGCGGAACCACCCAGGCGAAGTCCGGCGCCGCGCCCGCGTACTGGATCTGCGTCACCATCGTGACGGAGCCATCCTGGTTCGTCGCGAACAAGATCCGCTCCGCGGTCTGGTCCACCGGCTGTCGCCCGCAAAAGAATCCGCCGCACGCCTCAGCGGGTCGTGGCGCAGTCATCAGCGCCGCCGCCGCCATCACCGGAGCCACCCATAGCTTGCGCATGGTCCACGTCCTCCTCGCCCGACCGATCGGGCGGGCGCCCCCAGGCAAACACAGCGCCATGTACAAGAAAAGGCGATTCCTGGGTGCGACCACGCCGAGGGCGACCGATCCAGGGGGACGACCGACCGAGGAAGCGCGGATCGCCGCGCTCACCTCAGGTGACAGAAGGTCCCTTGCGCGAACCGCCTTCCTCCTGGGATACATAACGCTGTATTCACCAGCTGATTCGAGAGGAACGGCCTTGCGTGGACGAGCCGAGCTTGCCCTCGCGGAGCCCGCTTTCGAGAGCGCATCCGCTCGCCCTTCGGGGCCGCCTCCGGAGATAGCATCGGTTCATGGCAAGCGTACTCGCGATCATCAGCGCCGCCGCGCTCGCAGGCCTGGAGAAGCAACACGGGGCGTGCGAGCCAGGGAGCGTCCTGCCCCTCGATCGCTACCTGAGCCGACACCGCGCCCTCGAGCCCCTCGCCGGGGCGGCACGCTCTACCTGGCCACGGTGCGCCAGCCCGGAGAGCGCCTCTGGCTCGTGGCCGCGCTCCGCCTCCTCCGGCGATGAGGTGCGATGCGCTGAGAAACGGGAGCGAGGCGTCGCCCAGCGTGTCGTGAACGGGCTCCTTCGATGCGTGGATAAGTGCGGATCCAGCATCACCATTCCGGTCGCGAGCGGTTCGTTCGGGGGAGGCAGGGAGATGGGTGGGATTCTACTCCCCTTCTCCCCGCCTCCCTGTGAATTTCCCGGAAATGAACCAGCAGGGTCGGGCTCAGTCGAGGAGGGTCCAGGTGGCCTTGGCGGTGCAGCCGTAGGCGTCGAGCGCGCCGGGGTGCGTGAGGGGGACGAGCTTGGTCTGGCCCTTGGCGAGCGGCCCGGTGACCGAGCGCGTGTAGGGCCCAGGATCGCCGTAGTAGTGCGTGACCGTGAAGGTGATCTTCGCCGAGTCCGGAACGCCGAAGAACGACGTGTTCTTGATCGCCGCGTTCGGGTTGAAGATGCTGGGATAGGTGATCGAGCACGAGAGGTTCACGGACTTCGTGACCGGGCCGCCGCCGTCATCGCCGCCAGGACCGATGATCGCCTCGGCGCCCTCACCGACGACCTCGGCGGCGTCGCTCGCTCCCTCATCGGCGCTGTCGCCGTCGAGCGGCTCGGCGATGCAGCCGACGAGCGAGAAGGACGAGATGAGCGAGCAGAGGAGCAGGTTCTTGAGCTTCATGGTGGTGGTTCCTTGGGTCGGGGTTCACGCTCACGAGATCGCGTGTCAGCCGCCTCTGGCGATACCGAATCGCCCGGGTGGCCCTCGTCGCTGTCTCGCGGCGTCGCATCCCGATAGAGCAACCGGCAGGCCAGGTTGTCGGGGCGCTTCGGGCCGCCCCCGGCGCGCCCAGGATCCACGGGGATGACGGCTTCTTTCGTGGTTTTCGCGCTCCACCGCGCGGCGCCGGGGGGGCGCCCGCGCGGCGCGGTGGAGGTCTGAGCCCCCACGCCGACGGCGCGAGCCTCCACCACGTGTCTTCTCAGGTGCTCTCTGGCCCGGGAGGCCGCGGCCCGCGCAGGCTCTGTGCTCGTTCGACGGGTCGGCGCCGCCCGCGCCGCCTACGTCCCGCAGGCCGTGAAGGGAGCGCGGTGCCTTCGGTGCACGAGCCCGAGGAGTCGAGCGCCCGTCCGTCGCGATCCGGCGGCCTCCTTGACGGCGATCGGCGCCCCATGGGATCGTCGGACATGCAGACCGAAGCGCGTTTTTCCGAGGCGCGCAGCGTGCAGCGCGGTCCTCGACGTCCAGGTGGTCCTGCAGCGGGCGGGGCACCTCGGTGAAGCTCAGGGAGCGTTGATGCTGGCACCGGGCGATCATCCCCCCTCTTTCTTCTCGGACCCTCCGAGGGGTCACGCCGCGTGCGTGGGGGTCCTGGTTGGCCCCTGCGTCGCACTCGCCGTCCTCACGGGCAAGCACGTGTCCGTCCCCTGGTTCGTGGTGGAGGCGGGCTTGTTCGTCGCGCTCCTCTGCGTCACCGCCGCGGCCCGCAGCCCTGCGGTGCGCGTCTCTCTTCCCCTCTTCGTCCTTCCGCTCGCGTACCTTTTCTTCCGCGTGACCCGGGATGCGATGACGTGCCCCGACATCCCCCCTTCCTGGCACGTATGGCGAGAGTGGCTGCCGGCCATCGGGAGCGTGTTCGGGCTCACGTCCGCCCTCGTCGGCGCCCTCGGGGTGGTGTTCTTCGCTGCCATGGCGAGCACCATGGTCCACGTGCCGCCGCGCGCTCTCCACGCGGCGAGCGTCGCCGTCCTCGCGCTGACCACGAGCCTCATTGCCGTATCGACCGTTCACGCCGTACGAGAGCCCGATCCGGAGCATCACATCACGTCCCTTCCGAGCATCGGAGTCGTCCCGCCCGTCGAGGGGGAGCCCTCGATGATCGCCGAGGGCCCGTCGGACCCGTCCGGACCGCCCCTCGTGACGCGCATCCACGACGTGACCATCGGTCGACTGGGCGTGCGCCGGTTGTGCCCGAGCCTGTCCGAGAGGTGTTTTCTCGATGTGGAGGAGGCCGGGAGGCCTTTCGACGCTCACCTCGTGACGTGGCTGTCTCAGCGAGGCGTTTACACGATGGTCGACCCCGAGGCGTGCTGGCAGCAGCCGGGTTGGATCAATCCCCGCGATTCTCTCGTCATCCGCCAGGCGTCGCCGCTCGTTCGCGAAGCGTCTCTGTTCGCCAACCACCGCGAGCGGGGCGAGCTGCTCGTGCTCGACGGAGCGATCTACGATGCCCATCGCGGCGGCGAAGCAGGTCCGGTCGTCGTCACGGCGCCGCGGTTCTTCGCGACGCCCGCGCCCATGCGCCTCGTCGCAGACGTGCTCGGCGCCCACCGCCGCGCGATCGCCGTCGCGGCCTGCGGAGCGCTGCTCTCCGCGGCGCTGCTCCGCTACCGCTGGCGTGCCCGCCGCGCCCTCGCGCGCATCGCGGGGGCGAGGGTCGCGGTGCTCGAGGAAAACGGCTGGCTCGACTTCGCGGACGGCTCGCCTCCCGTGCGCGCCGCAGACCGCGGCTTGCCGCCCGGACCGGTCGTGGTCCTCGGACCGACGTCCGGGGGCACGTACCGCGGAGGGGATCTCTGCGGCGCCGAGATCGTCGCCGGAGAGCAGGCCGGGCTGCTCGAGCGAGGGCGCGCGCGGATTGCGCGCATCGACGTCCTCGTCTTCTTCATCGCGGTGCTCGCGCCGCTGCCGCTGCTGACCGTCGCGGTCACGCTGAGCCTCTGGTAGCCCCGTGCCCGCCGTTGCGCGCCCCATGCGGGTGCTAGGGTGGCGCTCATGTCGAACGCGCTCCGAGCGGCGCTCCTGAGCCTCTTCGGCAGCCTCGCCTCCGGCTGTGCCTCGCCGGGCCTGTCCGCCGCGACGTCAACGCCCGAAGCGCCCGCAGATCTCGTGATCACGGCCGGCGTCGTCCGGACCATGGACCCCGGGAACCCGCGCGCCGAGGCGGTCGCCGTGCGCGGCGAGCGGATCGTCTTCGTGGGCAGCGCGGCCGGCGCGAAGGCCTTCGTCGGGCCGGGGACGCGCGTCGAAGAGCTGCCGGGGCGCGCGGTCGTGCCCGGTCTCGTCGACGGGCATGCCCACCTCTACGGGCTCGGGGTCGCGCTGGAGACGCTGAGCGTGCGCAGCGCCAGGAGCGCGGAGGACGCGGCGGCGATCGTGGCCGAGGCGGCGAAGGCCCGCCCGAGGGCCGAGTGGATCACCGGGCGCGGCTGGGACCAGAACCTCTGGCCGGGCGCCGCGTTCCCCACGCACGCCCCGCTCGACGCGGCGGCGCCGGAGCACCCGGTGGCGTTGCGCCGCGTCGACGGGCACGCGCTCTGGGCGAACGCGGCGGCGATGCGCGCGGCCGGGGTCGGCCGAGGCACGCAGGATCCGCCGGGCGGGCGCATCCTGCGCGACGCCGCGGGCGAGCCGACGGGTGTCTTCATCGACAACGCGATGGGCCTCATCGAGGCCAAGGTCCCGGCCGACCCGCCCGCCGTGCGCGAGCGGCGCATCCTGCGCGCGGCCGACGAGGCGCTCTCGTCCGGGCTCACGGGCGTGCACGAGATGGGCATCGACGACGAGACCGTGGCCGTCTACCGCGCGCTCGCCGCCGCCGGGCGGCTGCCGATCCGCGTCACCGCGTACCTCGCGGGCGACGGGAACCTCGAGGGGCTGAAGGCGCGCGCGCCCGACGTGGACCCGACAGGCACCGCGATGTTCGTGCTGCGCGGGGTCAAGCTGTTCGCCGACGGCGCGCTCGGCTCGCGCGGCGCGGCGCTGCTCGCGCCGTACGCGGACGAGCCCTCGACGAGCGGTCTCCTGATGATGGATCGCGAGGCCCTCGCGCGCGCGGCCCGGCTCGTCGCGGACGCGGGCTTCCAGCTCGCGGTGCACGCGATCGGCGACCGCGCCAACCGCGCCGTGCTCGACGCGTTCGAGGCGCTCGGCCCGGGGCGGGCGGCGGCGCTGCGGTTCCGGGTGGAGCACGCGCAGATCCTCTCGCCCGACGATCTGCCGCGCTTCGCGGCGCTCGGGGTGATCGCCTCGATGCAGCCGACCCACGCGACGAGCGACATGCCGTGGGCGCCCGCGCGGCTCGGCGCCCATCGCCTGAAGGGCGCGTATGCCTGGCGGTCGCTCTTGTCGTCGGGCGCGCGCCTCGTGTTCGGCTCGGATTTCCCGGTGGAGGACGCATCACCGCTGCTCGGCCTCTACGCGGCCGTGACCCGGCAGGATCTCTCGGGCCAGCCCCCGGGCGGGTGGATGCCCGAGGAGCGGCTCGACCTCGACGAGGCGGTGCTGGCGTTCACCGCGACGCCCGCGTACGCGGCCTTCGCCGAGGGCCAGCGGGGCCGGATCGCGCCTGGCTACGTGGCCGATCTGACCGTCCTCGGCCGCGATCTCTCGCCCGATCGCTCGCTCGTCGACACGCCGATCGACATGGTGGTCGTGGGCGGCCGCGTGGCGCGCGCGCCGGCGCCGCGGTGAGCGGCGCCCTCGTGCTGCGCGCCGCGCCTCGTCCGGACCGCCATGAGACCTCACGGCCGATGTTTGCAAACGACGAACGACAGGAGGAATGAGCACCTATGCTTGCACGCTACCAGATCGTCCGCGGCCACCGTCGGGAGGACGATCCGCTGCCAGAAGGCAAGCGGTACGACACGCGCAAACACACGCACCACGTCCTGAGGCCCACCCCGGAGATCGTCGAAGAGTTCCTGTCGGACCCCTCGCAAGCTGGCTTCAAGAGGTTTCGCGCCACCTACCTTGCGGTGCTCGATGAGCGGTTTGCGGAGCAACGGGAGCGCTTCGACGCGCTGGCGGAGGAGGCCCGGCAGGGTGACGTCTTCCTGGGTTGCAACTGCCCCACGGCGCGCCAGCCCGACGTCCGGCACTGCCACACGTGGCTGGCGCTGGAGTACTTCGCCCGCAAGTACCCGGACCTGGACGTGATAGTAAGCGGATCCCGCCTGCAGGTGCTCGGCGGGCGTTCGTTTATGGCATGAAAATTGCATAAACACACCGACGGCGGCCCAGGCGGGCTCTTCGGGGGGCGAGTGCGCTAGCGCCGGCCGACCCAGACGGGGTGGTCACGGTGGCCTTGGTCGGGCGGACACCGCGCGGCGCCGCTCCGCCTGGCGCCGTCCGTCGCAACATTGGCGCCCGACGCCGCTGCCGCAGCGGCGCGCCGAGCCCATCCTTGCGCCGATCCCGGCGAGGCGCCGCGCGCCCTCGGGATCGAGCCCCCGCCGAGGTACGCCATGAGCCAGTTGCCCCGAGGCCCGCGCAGCCGACTTCTTACGACCTACAAGTTCCTCACCCGTCCGTTCGAGTTCCTCACGCATTGCGCCGCCACCTACGGCGATGTCTTCAACGTCCCCGTGGTCAGCGGCGACGTCGTGATCGCCGGAGGCCCCAGGACGGTGCAGGACGTGTTGACGGCGCCGCCCGAGACCTTCCTTCCCTTCGCCACCAAGGCGATCGCGCCGCTCGTGGGGGAGCACTCGCTGCTCATGCTCTCGGACGAGCGCCACAGGCGCGAGCGGAAGCTGCTGACGCCGCCGTTCCACGGCGATCGCATGCGCGCCTACGCGGCGGCGATGGCGGACACCGCCGCGCGCCGGCTCACCGAGGCGGCGCGCGCGCCCCGCGCCATCGCCCAGGAGCTCACGCAGGCGATCTCGCTCGACGTCATCATCCGCGCCGTCTTCGGCGTGGAGGAGCCGTCTCGAACGAGCGCGTTCGCTCGGGCCGTCGTCGCCATGACCGACGCGCTGACCCCGGCGCTGACCTTCCTGCCGCCCTTGCAGCGGGAGCTCGGCGGCGTCGGCCCCTACGCGCGCTTCCGCCGGCGCGTCGGCGACCTGGAGGCCCTGTTCCGCGGGCAGATCGAGCGGGCGCGCTCGGCGCCGGGCGACGACATCCTGAGCCTCCTGGTCTCGGCCCGTTACGACGACGGATCGCGCATGAGTGATCAGGCCATCTTCGATGAGCTCCGGACGCTGCTGTTCGCCGGGCACGAGACCACGGCGCTCGCCCTCGCGTGGGCCCTCGATCACGTGCACCGCCACCCCGGCGTCCTCGCGCGCCTCCGCGACGAGATCGACGCCCTCGGCCCGGAGCCCGACCCCGAGCGCCTCGCTGCCCTGCCCTACCTGGACGCCGTGTGCAAGGAGGCGCTGCGCGTCTATCCGATCGTCACCGAGTCCCCGCGCCTCCTGGCGCAGCCGTTCCGCCTCGGCGAGCACGAGCTCCCGCCGGGAACAGGGGTGGCGCCCTGCATCCTCCTCGTGCACCACCACCCGGAGCTCTACCCCGAGCCGTCCCGGTTCAGGCCGGAGCGCTTCCTGGAGCGAAAGTTCTCCCCGTTCGAGTACCTGCCGTTCGGCGGCGGACACCGCCGCTGCATCGGCGCGGCCTTCGCGATGTTCGAGATGAAGATCGTGCTCGGCGTGGCGCTGTCGGCATGGGAGTTCCGCCTGCTCGACGAGCGCCCGCCCCGCCCCGTGCGCCGCAATCTGACGCTGAGCCCGTCAGGCGGCGTCCCGCTCGTCATGCGCGCCCGGGGCCGCAGCCGCCTTTACGCCGCCGCCTGATCCTGGCGCGAGGAGGCGCCGGGGAAGCCCCAGCACGGGAATGCGCCGCCGTGGAGGCCACGACACGGCGGACATGGAGGAGAGCGAGAAGATCACGATATAAACCTCCGTGCTCTCAGCGCTTCGGCGATCGTCAGGGGTGGATGTGGAATAGAGGGGCTTCCCCGCTTGCCGCATCGCCCCCATGCTGAGACGCCTCCTCCGCTCGACCGCCGCCTCCTCTCCCTGCGCATCTCCATCTGGACCGGTCGTGCCGATCGGCGCGGCCACGGGCGCCCACCGGCAGCGCGCCCTGGGCCCATCGCGTCACGCGCGGCCGCTCACCCGGCTCGGATGGGCTGCCGCGCTGCTCCTGGCGGCGCCCTCGTGCGAATCGGTCACCCCCTCGGGTTCGCCGCGCCCCTCCGCAGCGGCGCAAGCCCGGCTGGAGCTGCACGCCGGCGACGCCGACGTCTGGGCCTTCAGCGCGCGCGTCCAGGGCGCCCTCGCCGGGGCGGGCACGCTGGAGGGCTGCGCGATCCGGGTGGGCGGCGACGTGTTCCCCGCTGCGATCGAGCAGCAGCGGTTCTTCGCCGACGTCCCGCTGCTCGAGGGCGAGAACGAGATCGTCGCGCGCTGCCGGGAGGCGAGCGCGGGCGACCTGGAGTCTCCGCCCGTCACCTACCGCGTCCGGCTGGAGGACACGCCGCGCGCCCGCGCCCGCGCGGCGCTGGCCGGCGGCAAGCTCGTCCTCGACGCGACGAGCAGCGAGCCCAGCGAGCGCTCCCGCGCCGAGATCGTCGCCTTCGACTGGCTCCGCGTGCGCGGCGGCGCGGCGCCGGAGCCGCTCGGACAGGGCGCTCGCCTCGAGCTGCCGGCGCCCGACGCCGGCGATCAGGCGCTGGTCGAGCTCAGGGTGCGCGACGCGCGCGGCCGAGGCGACGCCGCGCGCGTCGCGCCGCCGCTCGAGGCCGCCTCCGGCAGGGCCGCACCGGCGTGGCTCGACGACGCCGTCCTCTACGGCGTCGTGCCGCCGTTCTTCGGCGACCCGCCGCTCCGGAGCGTCCGCGCCGCCCTCCCCGCGATCGAGCGGCTCGGCGTCACGGCGATCTGGCTATCTCCCCTCTTCGCCGCGCCCGCGGGCGACTTCGGGTATGCCGTCACCGACTACTTCAGCGTGCGCGCCGACTACGGGACGGAGCAAGATCTCCGCGAGCTCGTGGACGACGCGCACCGGCGCGGCCTGCGCGTGCTGCTCGATCTCGTGCCGAACCACACCTCGGCCGAGCACCCGTATTTCCGGGAAGCCGAGCGGCGCATGCGCCGCGCCCACACCTTCGGCTTCTACGATCGCGACGACGGCGGCGAGCCGACGCATTACTTCGACTGGGAGCACCTGCCGAACCTGAACTACGACAGCGCCGAGGTGGCGCGCTGGATGCTCGAGGCGTCGCTGCACTGGGTGCGCCGGTTCGACATCGATGGCTATCGCGTCGACGCCGCGTGGGGCATCAAGCAGCGGCGGGGCGCGCTCTGGTCCCCCTGGGCCGCCGAGCTCCGGCGCGTGAGCCCGCACGTCGCGCTGATCGCCGAGGCCTCGGCGCGCGATCCGTACTACCTGCAGAACGGGTTCGACGCGGCGTATGACTGGACCGAGGAGCTCGGACACTGGGCCTGGAAGGACGTGTTCGGCGCGCCGCGGGGCATCGCGGCCCGGCTCGGCGCGGCGCTCGCCGCCACCGCGGCGCGCGCCGAGCGCCCCGAGCGCACGCTCAGGTTCCTCAACAACAACGACACCGGCGCGCGCTTCGTCACCCGCCACGGGCCGGGGCTGACGCGCGTCGCCGCGGCGGCGCTGCTGACCCTGCCGGGGATCCCGTGCGTCTACACGTTCGACGAGCTCGGCGCCGAGTACGAGCCGTACGGCGGCCTCGCCCCTGTCTCACGGCCCCCGCGCGGCCAGCTGGCGCAGCATTACGAGCGGCTGATCCGGCTCCGGCGCAGCGTCGCGGCGCTCCGGTCGCCGGGGCACCACACGGTGCACGCCGGGGGGCCGGACGACGAGGTCTTCGCCTATGTCAGGCACGGCGACGACGCGTCCCGCTTCGCGCTCGTGGTCCTGAACTTCAGCGAGCGCTCGGTGAGGAAGCGGCTCACCGTCCCGGAGCCGTTCGCCGCCCACGCGCGAGGCGGCCTGCGCGACGCGCTGAGCGGCGCCGGCGCGCACCTCCGGGCCGGCGCCCTCGCGCTGGACCTCGCGCCCTGGGACGTCCGCGTCCTCGTGCCGCGGTAGGACGAGCCGTGGGCAGCAAGGGATACGACGGCCTCGCCATCGCCCTCGTCACCGCTGATCCGTAGCCGTAGCGGCCAAGCGCTCCTCGCGCCCTCCCGCGCCGGTCCACAAAAAAACAGAGCGCCCATTCGACGGCGGGGGGGAAGCCGTCACGGGCGCTCTGACGTGCTCACTTAGCAGGACACGGGCCAGGGCTTCTCCGTAATCATTTCAAGGATTTACCCGTCAGGAAGTCCCTGAAACGTTCGATCCTGAGATGGTCGCTTGCAGACCTGACGGATGCACTCGCGCCGCGGCCCCAGGGCCGTGGGGAGATCCGCGGCGTGCGGTGCGACGGCGATGACCAGCTCTGCCTCGACGGCCAGCGCCTCGTCCCCGTGGGACAGGGGCCGGGAACCATCGAGTACCGGGCGTTCCCAGATGCGTTTGTCAAGGCAGTCGGGCACTACCCTCCAGAGGGCGGCGCCGGGGACGATGCCGACGGTAGCGTCGGCGGCTCGTTGGCATCCTGACCGAGCGCGACCTGCTCGACGTGTCAGCGCGTCCCCTTGAGACATCTCTGCGGGAAGAGTAACGGTCGAGCGAGCGCCGCTTCAGGCTCTGTCTGACGAGCTGCTGCGCGGAGCTGGCGCTCGAGGGAGGCGCAGGGCTGCACGAGCAACGCCGACTGCGAGCGCGGCTTCGAGCGGATGAAGCGCCTCGAGGCCGGCCAGCGATGATCTCGCCGGGATCTGGGCAAGAGGGCTCGAAGATCGCCGCCATGTTGATGCTGTCGCGATTTCTGCCTTCGGGAAGCGAGACATCCAGGCTTGACGACGTCCACGGACCGCCGTCACGACTGCCTCGTCGAGAGCTCAGTCAGCGCGTCGGAGCCTCAAGCCGGACGGCCCGCCGTCGAGGCCGCGGCCTCGAGGCTCGGCGCGAGCAGCTGGGCGACGGCGCGCGCATGGGGCTCGGCGAACATCGTCATGTGATCGCCGGGCACCCAGCGGATATCGACGCCGGCGCAGGCGTGCTTGCCCCAGCCCCAGGCCGGGTCGTCCGCCGCGCGCGCGAAGAGGCCAAGGTCCACGAGAGGGTCGAAGCGGCTCGGCTCGGAGGCTCGCAGGAGCACGATGCGATCCACCGTCACGTGGGCTGGATCGTAGCGGCCGTACGCGAGATCGCTCGCCTTCATGACCTCCGCGATGCCGCGCGCGCGATCGGGTCCCGCGTCCGTGGGCAGGACGCCAGCAGCCCCGAGCCGGCGCGCCAAGAGCTCGAGCTGCGCCTCCGGGCTCCTCGCCCGGAGCTCCTCGTCGAGCGAGCGCAGCGCCTCCGAGGACATCGGCTCGAAGAGAGCGAGGATGGCCGTGAGCCAGCGGGCATGGTCCCACCGGAAGCCGATCCAGTCGCTCTCGGCAACGGGCGCCGGGACATCGAGGATCGCGAGCAGGGCGACCTGCTCGCCTTCGCGCTCGAGCTGCCGGGCCATCTCGAAGGCGATGGCGCCGCCGACGGAGTGGCCACCGAGAGCATAGGGGCCATGAGGCCTGAACGCGCGGATCGCGGCGAGGTGATGAGCGGCGAGCGCCTCGATGGTGGCGAGCGGCTGCGACTGCCCGTCAATGCCGGGGTACTGGAGGCCGTAGAAGGGCTGATCCGCGCCGAGGTGCCGCGCGAGCGCGTGGAAGTAGACGACGTTGCCGCCGGAGCCGGCGACGCAGAAGAAGGGCGGGCGCCCGCCGTTCGGCTGGATGGGGACGAGGGGCGTCCAGGGGCGCGCACGCGCGGGCGCGCGCAGGGCGCTCGCGACGCGCTCGACCGTCGAGCCTCCGAACAGGGCGGCGAGCGGGAAGGCCTGCCCGAACTCCTGCTCGATGCGCGCCGTCAGCAGCGTGGCAAGGAGCGAGTGGCCCCCGAGGTCGAAGAAATCGTCGGTCGCACCGACGGGATTGACGCGGAGGACCTCGGACCAGATGCGCGCGAGGCGGAGCTCGACCTCATCGCGAGGAGCGACCCATGCACGGCCGGTCGGGGCCGCGAGCCCCTCGGGCTCCGGGAGCGCGCGCCGATCGGCCTTCCCGCTCGGCGTCAGCGGAAGCGAGCTCAAAGGGACGATCACCGCAGGGACCATGTAATCAGGGACGGTGGCCCTCATGAACTCGCGCAGATCACCGACATCGCAGCCGTCCCGCGGGACGACGTAACCGACCAGCCGCTTGCCGCCGGTCGCGTCGTCTCTGGCGGCGACGGCCGCAGCCTCGACGCCAGGATGGCGGGCCAGGACGGCCTCGACCTCGTCGAGCTCGACACGAAAGCCGCGGATCTTGACCTGCGCGTCCGTGCGGCCGAGAAACGCGATGTTGCCGTCGGGGAGATACCGCGCAAGGTCGCCGGTGCGGTAGAGGCGAGCGTCGGGAGCGGCGGAGAAGCGATCGACGAGGAACCGCTCCGCCGTGAGCTCTGGCCGGTCGAGATAGCCGCGCGCGAGGGCGGCGCCGCCCACGTAGAGCTCGCCGGGGACGCCGATCGGGACGGGGTGCCCCGCAGGGTCGAGGAGGTAGATCTGGGTGTTGTCGATCGGTCGGCCGATCGACGGCAACTCCGGCCATGCGCTGGCCGGGCCAGAGAGCGTGAGCGCGGTCACGACGTGCGTCTCCGAGGGACCATACTGGTTCTGCAGCACGCAATGGGGGAGCTTCTCGAAGAAGCGGCGCACCGCGGGCGTGATCCGGAGCTGCTCGCCCGCGACATAGAGCTCGCGCAGGCTCTCCGGGGTCGGGGCGCCGTGGTCGACGGCCACCGCCATCTGCTGCAAGGCCACGAAGGGGAGGAATATGCGGGCAACGCGGTGATCCGCGATGACCCCGAGCAGCGCGAGCGGATCTCGGCGCGCCGGCTCCGAGATGAGGACCAGGGTGCCGCCCGTCCAGAAGGTGGCGAACAGCTCGAGGAAGGAAGCGTCGAAGCTGATCGGCGCAAACTGCAGGGTGCGGTCGCCCGAACCGAGCGCGGTCTGGCGGAGCTGCCAGGCGAGGAGGTTGACGAGGGGCCCCTGCGGCATCGCGACGCCCTTGGGAGTCCCCGTGGAGCCCGAGGTGTAGAGGACATAGGCAAGCTGATCCGGTGAGGCCTCGTCGTCCAGGTCGTGATCGGGCTCGGCCGAGAGGAGGTCCTGGGCGGCGTCCATGCACAGCGCCTCGGCGCCGTGGTCCGGCAACAGGTGGAGAAGCCCCGCGCGGGTGACGAGCACGCGGACGCCGGCGTCGGCGCACATGAAGCGCAGTCGCTCCGCAGGATAGCTGAGATCGAGCGGGACATAGGCCGCGCCGGCCTTGAGGATCCCGAGCACGCCGACGATCAGCTCCGGCGTCCGGTCCAGGAGCAGGGCGACGCCGGTATCGCGGCGGACCCCGAGCCGGTGCAGGCGACGCGCGAGCTGGTTGGCGCGGCGGTTCAAGGCGTCATAGGTGAGCTCCTCCGCTCCGAAGACGACGGCGGCGGCGTCCGGGGTCCGGCGCACCTGCGCCTCGAAGGGCGCCACGATGGAGCAGGAGGGGCGCTCGATCGCCGTCGCGTTCCAGTCGTCGAGGAGCTGCCGGCGCTCCCCGGGGGTGAGCATGGGCAGCTCGGATATCCGCCTCGCGGGGTCCTCGGCCATCGCGGCGAGCAGCACCTCCAGGTGGCCGGCCATCCGCCGCACGGTCTCTGCCGCGAGCAGATCGCTGCGGTACTCGATCCGACCGAGGATCCCCTCCGCGCGCTCGTCGATCTCGATCATGAGGTCGAACTTCGCGGTGCCTGTGTGGACGCCGAGGCGGTCGAGCGTCCACCCGAGCGGGCCTGCCGCGAGCGGCGGCTGGGAGATGAACGCCACCTGGAAGAGGGGATTCCGGCCGGCGTGGCGCCGGGGATGGAGCGCCGCGACGAGGGCCTCGAACGGGAGCGCTTGATGCTGGAGGGCCTCGAGGCTGAGGCCGCGGACCCGCCGCAGGAGCTCGCCGATCGTGGGATCGCCGGAGAGGTCGGCGCGGAGGACGAGGGTGTTGTCGCAATAGCCCATCACGCGCTCGAGCTCCGGCCGGCCGCGCTGCGCGATGACCGTGCCGAGCGCGAGATCGCGCTGGCCGGTGTAGCGATGGAGGAGAACGTAGATGGCGGCGGTCACGGTCATGAAGAGCGTGACCCCCTCCCTGCGACCGAGGCGCCTCAGGGCCTCGGTGAGGTCGCTCGAGAGCGCCATGCACGCGCGCTCTCCGCTGCAGCGCGGGGCGCTCGGGCGGGGCCGGTCGAGCGGGAGCTCGAGCTCGGGCAAGCCGCGGAGCCGCTCGATCCACCACGGGAGCTCGACCTTCGCGGCCCGCTCGGCCTCGGCCCGCTGGTAGGCGACGAAGTCCGCGTACTGGGCCGGGAGCTGCGGCCACGGCGGCGCCGTCGCGCCGCGGGAGAGGGCGTCATAGGCCACCTCGAGCTCCGCGAGCAGGACGCGGTACAGGGAGATGCCATCGACGATGAGATGGTGAAGGACGAGGTGGAGCTCCTGTTCGTCGTCGGCGAGGCGCACGAAGGTCGCTCTGAGGAGGGGAGGTGCCCCGAGGTCAAAGGAGAGCCGGGCTTGCTCTTCGGCGAGGCGCTGCGCCGCAGGCGCACGGTCCGCCGGAGGGACCGCCCGCAGGTCGACGACGCGCAAAGAAAAGGAAGGGGTGCGAACGAGCCGCACCGGCCGACCCTCCCTCTCGACGAACGCCGTGCGCAGGATCTCGTGACGGCGGATGAGCTCGACCAAGCACCGCTCGAGGACGCCTTCATCGACGGGGCCGCGCATGCGGATCGCGCAAGGCTCGTTGTAGAGCGGCTCTCCGGCGTGGAGGCGGTGCAGGAACCAGATCTGCTCCTGGCCGGGGGAGAGCGGGAGCTCGTGCTGCGGCGCCGCGAGAGCGGTGGCGTCGTCCGCCGGGCGCGCCGCGAGCTGGCTGCCGGCGTCTTCCTCCCGGAGGGCGTGCTTTGCGTCGACGTGCTCGGCGAGCTCGGCGATGCTCGGCGCGCTGAAGAGCGCATCCACCGAGAGCTCGACGCCGAGCGCGCTCCTGATCCGCGCGGCGGCCTGGATCGCGAGCAGCGAGTTGCCGCCGAGATCGAGGAAGTTGTCGTGAACGCCGACCTCCGCGCCGAGGATCTCCTTCCAGATGGCGGCCAGGGCGCGCTCGGTGGCGGTGCGCGGGAGATCCGCCGGATCGATGCCAGTGTCCCCTGCGGGCGCGAGCTCCGCGGGCAGCGACGCCCGCGAGAGCAACGCCTGGCGATCGAGCTTGCGGCTCACCGTGCGAGGGAGGCAGTCCATCGCGTGGAAGGCCGAAGGGATCATGTAGGCGGGCAGCCGCGACGCGAGGAAGCCGCGCAGCTCCTGCGGAAGGTTCGACGAGGGCGTCCGGGGTACGACGAAGGCGACGAGGCGGCGCGAGCCGTCGGCGTGCTCCGGGGCGACCACCGCGGCGTCGCCCACGAGCGGGTTCTCGGCCAGGATGGCCTCGATCTCCTCCGGCTCGACGCGGAAGCCGCGGATCTTGACCTGATGGTCGGCGCGTCCGACGAACTCGAGGTGTCCATCGGCGCGCCAGCGCACGAGGTCTCCTGTCCGGTAGAGGCGAGCGTGCGCTGCTGGATCGAAGGGGCTCGTGATGAAGCGCTCCGCCGTGAGCTCTGGCCGGCCGTGATAGCCGCGCGCGAGGCCGGCCCCGCCGAGGTAGAGCTCCCCTGCGACCCCTCCGGGAACGGGCTCGCCCGCCGGGCCGAGCACGTGCGCCTCGACGTGCGGCATCGGGCGCCCGATCGGGACCTCGGCGCCGAGCTCGTCGACGGCGGAGAGGTCGCAGGTGATCGCGACGACCGTGGCCTCGGTGGGCCCGTAGGTGTTCACGAGGCGCGGGGACGGCCCGCAATGCGCCTTCCACGCGAGGACCCGCGCGAGCGACGCGCGCTCGCCGCCGATGATCACGAGGCGGACGCAGGGCGGCAGCTTCAGGCCGGACGCGGTGAGCTCGGCCGTGAGCTGGTGCCAGTAGCCGGTCGGCAGATCGAGGACGGTCAACCCGAGCTCCGCGCAAGCCGCGACGAGCGCGGGCGCCGAGCCGATCATCGCCTCGCTGCGCAGCACGAGCGTGCCGCCGGAGGTCAGGCTGGTGTAGATCTCCTCGACGGCAGCGTCGAAGCTGATCGCGGCGAACTGGAGGACGCGATCGCCCGGGCCGATGCCGTACTCGACGCATGCCGAGCGCGTGAAGCGCGACAGCGCGGCATGCTCCACGACGACGCCCTTCGGTTGGCCGGTGGATCCCGACGTGTAGATGACGTACGCGGCCTGGCCGAGGCCCGTGGCGGCGGCCGGCGCGGCGGTGGGACGAGCCTCGATGGCGGTGCGGTCGGCGTCGAGGCACACGACGTGCGCCGCTTGCGACGCCAGCCGGCAGGCGAGCGCTTCCGACGTGAGGACCGTCACCACGCTCGCGTCCTTGAGGATGTAGGCGCGACGAGGCTCCGGCTCGGCGGGGTCGATGGGGACGTACGCACCTCCCGCCTTCAGCACGGCCAGCATCGCGACGATCTGCTCGATCGAGCGCTCCAGGCAGATGCCGACGAGCGCCTCGCGGCCGACGCCGAGCGCGGCCAGGTGGTGCGCGAGCTGGTTGCTGCGGGCGTCGAGCTCGGCGTAGGTGATGGAACGGGCGCCGGAGACGACCGCGATCGCGCTCGGAGCTCTCTCCGCCGCTCGCGCGAACAGGTCGTGGACGCAGGCCGCGTCGTCGGAGGCGCCACGGGGGTGGGCAGCGCCGTTCTCGCCGGTGCGCGCCGGGCGCGCGCCGCCTGGCCAGAGATCCCCTGCGGGCGCGGCGAGCGTGGTCCGTGGCGCCTCCGCGCGACGCGCGCGCGAAGGCGGCGTCCAGTAGGCAAGATCCTCCTCGAACCTGCGGCGCAGGTAGGGATCGAGCGCGTCGCAGGTGCCCGGCAGCCCCTGCTCGACGTCGCCGACCGCGGCGGCGTAGCGGGAGATGCGGAGCGCGAGCGCGTCGCGGCTCACGAGGGCGGCCTCCTCCCGGGCTCCATCGCACGCCGCCGCGAGCGCCGCGTCGAAGCGTCCCCCGAGCCACGCGGCGGCCGGGCGCAGGGCCGACGCATCTCCGCGGCTGCTCTCGACCGCGGCGAGGAGGAGCGCGTCGGTCGTGGCATCCCCGAGGAGCGCGCTGCCCCAGTAGAGGGCGGTCGACCGGTCGTCGAAGGGCGTCGCGGCATTCCCCGCGCGGGCCCGCACCCGTGCGGCTGCTTCCTCGAGGCGGCGGGCGATCGCTGGCGACGCGCACGTCTCGGCGAGGAAGCGGTACAGGCTCCGGTCCGCGTGCAGCGCGCCCGAGCCGAGCACCATGTTCAAGGCCTCGGTCGGGCCCTCGAAGATGCGCCATGGGCGCGCGTCGCGGTACATCTGCGGCACGAGGTTGCTCTCCTCGTAGCCGC
Source organism: Sorangium sp. So ce281 (assembly GCF_051527395.1). Lineage (NCBI taxonomy): Bacteria > Pseudomonadati > Myxococcota > Polyangiales > Polyangiaceae > Sorangium > Sorangium sp. So ce281. The sequence goes on along the minus strand of NZ_CP150322.1, from coordinate 4,096,225 downwards.
GCGCCCCGAGGAACTGGACGAGCTGATCGACGGCCCAGCCTAGGGACTCGGCGCCGGCGTTCTTGCAGGCCATGTACGCCTCGGCGGGGACGCTCCGGCCCGCGTCGCGCAGCTCGGCGATCCGCGTGGCCAGCGCCTCCACCGACGTGATCCGGGCTGCGAGCTCGCTCAGGCGGGCGAGCGTCACGGGGTTGTCGAGGAGGTTGCCTGTCAGGATCTGCCGCCGCTCCGCGTAGCGGAGCATGAGCTGCGCGCAGCGCTTCATCCCGCCGACCGCCATCCCGCCCAAATAGAAGCGGATGAGCATCATCGTGTCCCGGGCTCCCTCCATTCCGCCGCCCGGCGCGCCGAGCATGTCGGCCGTGGTCACGCGGACGCCGTCGAGCACCACCGTGTTCTTGGTGAACCCGCGCAGCCCCAGGGTGAGCGCCTCTGGCCCAATATGGAGCCCGTCCGCGCCCTGGCGGACGATGAAGCCCGTCAGCCCACGAGAGCGGCCGCGCTCGTCGAAGAGCTGGGCATAGACGTGGATGACGCTGGCGGCGGAGCCGGCGCCGACCCAGAGCTTGCTGCCGTGGAGGCGCCACGCGCCCCTACCTTCCGGGACCGCCCTGGTCTCGATGGCGCGGAGGTTGGAGCCCGCCCTGGGCTCGGTCATCGCCACCGCGGCGAAGACTCGGCCGCACGCGACGAGCGGGAGGAACTCGCCGCGCACGGCCTCGGTCGCGTGGTGGCCGATGGTGTGCGCGCCGAGGATGCTGTCCAGAACGACGATCGCGAGCGTGAGATCGATCGCCGAGAGCTGCTCGAGGACGCGGAGGGCGTCGCCGCAGCGGAGGCCGAGCCCGCCATAGCACTCGGGCACCTGCATGCCGAGCAAGCCGCGGTTGCCGAAGTCTAGGATCACGTGCGGCGGGATGCAGCGCCGCTCGTCGATAAGGCGGGAGTTGATCCGCCGCTCGGCGTAATCGCGCACCCACCGGATCAGCTCATCCGCGCGCCGCCGGCTGGTCTCCGGAGAGGCAGCCCAGGGCTCGGGCTGTACGATGTTCGAGTGCTGCTCGACGTGATGGAAGGTGTCGGTGTGCATGTGCAAACTCCCTGCGAAGGCGCGGCGCCTCGTGCGCCGGTCGGAAATGTCTCCTGGTCAGCCGATCCGCTCGTGGGGGAAGTGATCACTCCATGAGGATGCTCTCGGGGCCGGCGATGACCGGGGTGTAGTCACGGCTCGCGAGGAACTCCGGCCGCGGCGTCGCGACCGGGTGAGCTCGATTGAGAACGCTGTTGTACGTGACCAGGATGAGGCACCGGTCGATCGGCGTGATGTTGTTGCTCGACCCATGTACGAGGTTCGGGTGGAACAGAAGCACGGAGCCGGCGGATCCCACCGCGGTCCGTACAGGGTAGCGAGCCGCGAGGTAGCGCACCTGCTCGCGGCTCAGCACGTACTTGAGGTCTGCGGTCAGGTTGTGGATCCACGCCGGTTCGCCCGCGTAGGCCCCGCCTTGGCTCGCGGACTGGCGCACCTCGATGACGCCCTCGCGGTGCGAGCCGGAGAGGAACATGAGCGGGCCGTTCGACTCCGTGTTGTCGTCGACCATGACAGCGACGTTGACCAGCCGGGGCTCGGGCAAGCCGTCCTCTTCACGCCAGAAGATGAAGTCCTGGTGCCAGGGCCAGAGCTCGCCGGCGAACGCCGCCTTGAGGTTGATCTTGAACTGATAGACGAACACCTCATCCGCCAGGATCTGGCGGCACGGCTCGACGAGACGAGGGTGGCGGACCAGCCTGGCGAAGCTCTCGAACGTCTTGTGCTGGCCGTGAACACCGCGCACGGTCTGCCCGTCCCGCTCGAGGACGCGGCGCGGCGATTCCTCGGCGAGCGCGACGCGGGCATCGGCCCGGATGCGCCCGAGCTCGGCGTCGGACAGCACATTCGGGATGATCACGAACCCGTCTCGATTGTAGGCGTCCAGCTGAGTCTTCGTGAGCTTCATGAGGATCTCCTCCAGTGGTCATGGCCGTCATCAAAGCGACGGCGAGCCGCAGATACAGCGTCGTGGAACAATGCGACGCAGCGGTGAGCGCTTGTGCGGTCATCCCCTGGCGCACGGCGATGCTGCTGTACCCGGTAGACAATGCACTTTGCAGGCCAATCGCGTATTCTCGCTCACAGAGCGCCGGCCGTGTCCGGCGCCCGTCGGTTGTCCCGGAGGTGGAGGGCACGGCGGAGCGCGGAAGGCGCCGGGCGCGGAGCGCAGGTCCGCGGAAAGGTTCCGCTTTAGCGCGCCACGCGGCCGGCGAGGGCGCCGCGCCCATGGGGCGCCGTCTCCGTGACATGTCACGGGATCTATCGCGCTGCCGCCGTGACATGTCACGAGGCCTGTCACGCTGCCGCCGTGACATGTCATGAGGCCTGTCACGCTGCCGCCGTGACATGTCATGGGGCCTGTCACGCTGCCGCCGTGACATGTCATGGGCGCCGAGCCTGGGCCGGCGTCCATCTCGAGGCGCACCCTGGGAACCAGGCTTGTCGCGCCGACGCTCGCCCGTGAGCGCCGCGGCACCACCACCAAGCGACCTCCGCATTGCTCGAAGGCGATGTTGCCTCGCAGGAGGTTGCGACCGCGGGTATCCGATCGAGACCGGGATCTACGCCGCTGGCGAGCTCCTCGACGGCCCGTTCTTCGCCGAGCCGCGCTGCCGGGGCCTCAAGGCCCGGCTGAGCATGTTCAGCGACAGCCATCGAGAGGCGCAGGTGCGGATCATCCGGGATACGATGAGGACCTTGAAGAGGTCCGGCCGCGCCGACGCGCAGCCCCGGGAGCTCGACGCCGGCTGCGCGCTCGATCGAGCGGTGGTGCGCGCCGTCGCCGAGCAGCTCCTGGCCCGGCTCGCCGACGGAGCGATCCTCGGCCGGGAGGACTGCACGTGGATCGGCGTCAGCATTCAGGGAGTCCGGGAGGACACGTTCGACTACAAGCCGATGGGCACGGGGCTCTACGACGGCCTCGCCGGGATGGCGACCGTGTTCGCCCACGCAGCCGCCGTGTTCGACTGCGAGCGGTACCTGGATCTCGCGCATCGCTGCGCTGTCCCGGTGATCACGCACGTGCGGGACTCGCGATCGAGATCGCTCCCCGAGAGCGCCGGTGCCTTCAGCGGGCTCGGAGGCCTCGCTCGACGAGGAGCGCTTCCGGATCCGATGCGAGGAGCCCCTGGGCCGCGGAGGTCTCCGGCTTCAACGTGCACGCTGGCGTCACCGTGCGCGCGGGCGACCGCGAGGGGTTCGAGAAGTTGTGCCGCTACGGCGCGCGCCCGCCGTTCAGCCTGGAGCGCCTCGCTCTGCTGCCCGACGGCCGCATCGCCTATCGGCTTCGGAGGCCACGGCGCAACGGCGCCACACACCTCGTGCTCGAGCCCATCGCGTTCATGGCCAGGCTGGCTGCGGTCATCCCTCCACCGCGCTACCCGTTGCTGCGCCTGTCCGGCGTGCTCGCGCCGCACGCGTCGTGGCGCGCCGCAGTGGTGTCGCGTGTGCCAGCGGCGAGCGCGACGAGGTCATCGCCGAAACCTCCGAAGAGCAAGCCGACGATGCCGGGGTCCGGCGCTGCGGTAGCCGTGAGCGTGGAGCGCGACGGCGCGCCGCTCGCGCCCCCCTCGGAGGCGAGCGCCCCGGACGCGCAGAGCGGTCCGCGCACTCGCCTCGGCACCGGCGTCACCAAGCCAGTCGGTGCGCGCATCGACTGGGCGAGGCTGCTCCGTCGGGTGTACCGCGAGGACGTGTTGGCCTGCCCGTGTGGCGGGCGGCGGAGGCGTGCATCGACTGGACGAGCCTGCTCCGTAGGGTGTACCTTGAGGACGTGTTGGCCTGCCCGTGTGGCGGGCGGCGGAGGCTCGTGGCCGACATCTCCGAGCGCGAGGTCATCGTCGCCAGCCTCAAGCATCTCGGGCTCCCGAGCGAGGCGCCTCCCATCGCGCGTGCGCGGAGCCCGAACTGCGAAGCGGCGTGAGCGCCGCAGGCGAAGCCCCCTTTCGCCCGCAACGCCGGCGTCCACGCCGACGTGCGCCGCGGCGCTGCCCGCGCACAGGTTCGCGGCAAACGCGCTCGGTCGCGCAGCGCCGCCGACCCGAGGCGCCCCGACAACCGGCCACTGGGCGGTAGAAGGGGCCTTCGACGTCCTAGCCTCTCGGAGGCCATCTACAGCCCGGCGACCAGGTGAACGCGTCGAGCCGCTCAGAATCGACCGGCTGGCCGCAAAACCATGCAGCACACCTCGCGCGCACGCAAGTGTTGCGTTCAGACGCCACGCACCGAGCTGAGTCACCGCGCACAGCGGCTCGCGAGGCGCTCGCTCGAGAGCGATCGGCGAAGGTCTTTCCGTCCGAAAAATCTACGGTAAGCGTTCAGTGCCCGGACTGTCTGACCCTGAACGCCATACCGGAACATGCTCGCTCCCGCAGGCTGTGGAGTGAAGGCGGCCCCTTCCATGCATGGATAAATCGTTGATATAATGTTATCCGAGCTGAGGTCGACGAGCACTTTGCCGGCCAGCGCGCCGGTGGAACCACCGAGGATGTCGTACATCGCCGGGTAGTCGGTGAGGCTGAGGATGATCAGCTCGCTGGCCACAAGGGCGTCGGCCGGCGTGCGTGCCAGCGTGGCTCCCGCAGTGACGAGCTCATCGGCCCGGCTCGGCGTGCGGTTCCATACCGTCACGGCCTCGGAGCCGACCATCGCCGCGCCGTGCAGGAAGCCGGCGAACATCGCGTACATGCCGGCGAGCATCGCCAAGTCGTGGAGCGAGGCCATGCCGGCGTCGGATCCAAAGTAGGTGCTCTCACCCCACAGGTCGAGCAGCGCCCGGTGTGCGTCGAACGCGGTCTGCGAGCCGCTGTAGAGGATCGCGGAACCCGGGCCGCCAATCATCTCGGGGACGGCCATGATCCCGCCGTCGAGGTAGTCGATGCCATGGGACGCCGACCACGCCGCCAGCTCACGAGCCTGGTTCGGCGTGCTGGTTGTGAGGTTCACGAGGGTGCGCCCGCGCAGGCTCCCTGCGGTCGGGCCGAGCACCTCGTGGACCGAGGCGTGGTCGATCATGCCAAGCCATCATTCGCCGCCAAGTTCACGCCGCCGGGCGGACGGATCGGCATCGAGGTGAGCCGCTCGGAGACCGGAGAGGCCGTCATCCGGATGACGGACACCGGGGTGGGCATCGAGGAAACGATGCAACCGCGCGTGTTCGAGGCGTTCGTGCAGGAGACATCCGATCTCGCGCGCTCCCAGGGCGGGCTGGGCGTTGGCCTCTGGCTGGCGAAGCAGCTTGTCAAGCTGCACAGCGGGCGAATCGACGTCGAGAGCGCGGGGCGGGGCCGGGGGGCCGCGTTCACCGTGACGCTGCCGGCGCTCCCCAGAAGCGCGCGCGAGACGCAGCCGGTTGGCCTGCGCGAGCCGACCGCCGGGAGCCCACTGCGGATCCTCGTCGTCGAGGACAACCTGGACACGGCGGAGCGCCTCAAGATGCTCCTCGAGCTTCATGGCCACGAGGTGTGGATGGAGCACGATGGGCTCGCCGCGATCCATGCGTTCGGCCGCCTCTGCCCCGACATCGCCCTCATCGATCTCGGGCTGCCGCTCCTCGACGGGTTCGAGGTGGCGAGAAGGGCGCGCCGGGAGCAGGGGACGGCGGGCTGCCTGCTCGTGGCGCTCTCCGGCTACGGCCGCGACGAGGACAAGGCCGAGGCGCGGCGCGCCGGCTTCGATCTTCACTTGAGCAAGCCGGCCGACACAGAGGCCATCGCCGAGCTGCTCGCCAAGCGCTGCGCAGCGCGCGGTGGGGGCGCAACGTAAAGAACCGAGAGCTGTCGCGGGGAGCGACCAGGGTGTGAGGGCGCTGCGATCTGCTCGCCGCCGAGCGACGCGTGAGCGCGACGGCGATCCAGACCGCGGGCAGCAAGCGATACGATGGCCACGCCATCGCCCTCGTCACCGCGGATCCGTAGCCGCAGCGGCCCAGCGGGCGCTCCTCGCGCCCTCCCGCGCCAGCCCACAAAAAACAGAGCGCCCATTCGACGGCGGGGGGGAAGCCGTCACGGGCGCTCTGCCGTGGTTACCTAGCAGGACACGGGCCAGGGCCCATCCGTACTTGTTTCAAGGACTTGCCCGTAAGGGAGCCCCTGAAGTTTTCGATCCTGAGATGGTCGCTTGCATACCTGGCGGATGCGCTCGCGCCGCGACCCCAGGGTCGTGCGGCGGCGGTCCAGCGCGATCACCGCTCGTCGTCGTCGCCCGGATCTACGTCTTCCGACGCCTCGGCCTCCGTCTGGCCCTCGTCTGCCGCGCCCTCGCCTTCCACGCCGGCCTCGCCTTCCTCGCCTTCCCCCTCGCGAGCAGCGGGCCGGGCGGCTGGCGGGGAATGCGCAGGACGGGGAGCGTGCCAGAGCTCACCGAAGGGGGTCGGCTTTCCGGGCGAGGTCGTGGGTCAGCGCTTGAGCCCGGTCCGCGCGAGCCCTTCCACGAAGTACCGCTGCGCGAACAGGAAGAGCACCACGAGCGGCAACATCGCGAGGGAGGCGCCCGCCATGAGCACGGCCGGCTCGCCGCCGTAGGCGTTCTGGGTGCCGGCGATCATCTGCTGGATGTTCATCTTCTGCGGAGAGGTGATGTAGACGAGCGGCCCGAAGTAGTCGTTCCAGGCGGCCTTGAGCCCGAGGACCGCGAGCGTCGCGACCGCCGGCCCGGCGAGGGGGAAGACCACCCGCGTGAACGTCTGGAAAGGGTTCGCGCCGTCCAGCGTCGCGGCCTCGATGAGCTCGTCCGGAATGCTCGCGAAGTACTGCCGCATCAGGAAGATCGCGACCGCGCTGCCCGTCGCGCCCGGCACGATGAGCGGATAGTAGGTGTCGATCCAGCCGATCCGGGCGAAGCCCACGAACTGCGGGATCAACGTGACCACGCCGGGCAGCATCATCGTCGACAGGAGCGCGGCGAAGATCGCGTCACGCCCCGGAAAACGGAGCTTCGCGAAGGCGTATCCGGCGAACGAGGCCGTGAGGAGGCCGCCGAGGGTGGAGGGGACGGCGATGAGGAGCGTGTTCCAGGTGCCGCGGAGGATGTCGATCTCGGCGAAGGCTTGCCGGTAGTTGGCGAGCGTCGGGCGGGCCGGGATCCAGCGGATCGGGACCGCGTAGATCTCGTCCGCCGGCTTCACGCTGGTGCTGATCATGAACGCGAAGGGCGCGAGCACGAAGACGGCCACCAGCGCGAGGACCGCATAGGAGAGGAGCCGGAGCGCGCGGCGCTCTCGGGACCTCCGGCTGCTACTCATCGTGCACCCAGCGCCGGGCGAGGCGGAACTGGAGCACGGTCACGATCATCACGAGCGCGCCGAGCACCCAGGCCATCGCCGACGCATAACCCATCTGGAAGTACTGAAAGCCGGTGAGGTAGAGATAGAGCATGAACGTCGCCGAGCGGAACTCCGGGCCGCCGCGCGTCATCACGTAGACCTGATCGAAGCTCTGCAGCCCGCCGATGACGCTGGTGACGGCGATGAAGAACGTCATCGGACTGATGGCCGGCAGGGTCACGTGCCGGAAGCGCTGCCAGGCGTTCGCCCCGTCGAGCTCCGCGGCCTCGAGGAGCGACCGCGGCACGCCCTGGAGCGCGGCCAGGAAGAGGACCATGTTGTAGCCGAGCCCGCTCCAGATCCCCATCACGACGAGCGCGGGCTTGACCAGGTGCGGGCTCGAGAGCCACGCGGGCGGGTCGGCGACGCCGAGGGCGCGGAGGTACGTGTTGATGAGCCCGTAATCCGCGTTGTAGATCCACTTCCAGAGCAGCGCCGCGGCCACGATCGAGCACACCGAGGGGATGAAATAGACGGTGCGGAAGAACCCCTCGAGCCTGAGCTTCTGGTTCAACAGGAGCGCGAGCAAGAGGGAGATGGTGATGCCGACCGGGATGCCGAGGAGGTAAAAGGCCGTGTTGGCGAGCGTCCGCCAGGCGAAGAAATCCCTGGCGAAGAGGCGAGCGTAGTTATCGAGGCCGACCCAGCGCGGCGGCGTGAGCACCTCGAAGCGGGTGAAGCTCAGATAGAGCGACGCCAGCATCGGGCCGAGCGCGAACACGACGAAGCCGAGCACGGGAACCGCCACGAACGCACAACCCCAGCGCGCCTCGGCGCGGGCGCGCGGTATCTGCTTCTTCAACGCGCTGCCTCCGGTCCGGGGTTGTTCTCCCGCATGGTTTGCTCGACGACCGGCGCGAGGGCCGGGAGCAGCTCGCGCGCGGGCCGCTCGCCGCGCCAGACCTCGGGGATGAAGCTCGAAAAGACCTCGTGCCAGAAGGCGTTGGGCAGCTCGGTCTCGGGGCTCGGACGGCTCGTCTCGGCGGCGCGCAGGAAGACCTCGGCGTGGGCCGGCCGCTGCCCGGGCTGGAGGAAGGCGGCGGTCGCGGCGACCGATCGCTGATTGGGCACCTGGAGCCCGGATCGGGCCAGCTCGCCTTGTCCCTCAGGGCCGGCCAGGTACTCGATCAACGTGAACGCCTCGGCGATGCGCCGGCTCGCGGCGCTGACGGCGAGCCCCACGGAGCCCGACCAGCTCACCGAGGTCAAGCCCGGCTCCGGGACCGGCACGGGCGCGACATCCCAGTCGAAGCGCATCCGGCGATAGCGCGGGACCATCCAGCGACCATCGATGTGCATGGCGACGAGCCCGGCCTCGAAGAGCTCGCTCTGCCCGGCGCCGCCGCCGCGGGCGAGGTTGGGCGCCACGTGATGGCGGAGAGCCAGATCCGCGCACCACTGCACCGCGTCCATCGACACGTCGGAGTCCATGAGCCACCGGCGCCGCTCGGCGTCCACGATCTCGCCGCCCGCGGACCACACCGCGGCTTCATAGGGATATCCGGTGATCCCCCAGTGCTGGACATACCCTTCGCGGTACGTGAGCGCGCGAAAGGCAGCGATGGCCTGGTCCCAGGTCATCGGCACCTCGGGATCCGGCGCGGGGACGCCGCGCCGGTGGAGCTCGTCCTTGTTGTAGTAGAGCACCGTGGGGCCAATGTCCTTCGGCAGCGCGTAGAGGCTGCCCTCGTGGAGGACGCGGCCATTCCAGCGATAGCGGTCCAGGGCAGTCGGCCAGATGTCGGCGAGGTCGAGGGTCCGGCTCTCCTGCACGAGACCGTCGATGTCGCGCAGGGCGCCCTGACTGACCATCTCGCCGAACGCGCCGTCGGGCACGTAGAAGACATCGGGCGCGCGCTTCGCCACGATCATCAACCGGAGCTTGTTGAGGTAGTCGTGGCCGACGCCGGGCACCTGCGTGTACTCGACGTGGATCTCCGGGTGGATCCGCTCGAAGGCGGCGAGCGCCGACCGCATGATGGCCCGCTCCTCCGGCATCCCCCAGCCGACGAAGGTGATGGTGGTGCGCGCGACGTGCGCGGGGGGCTCGGCCTTCGGGGCGCACCCGGCGGTCGGGATGGACGCGCACCAAACGGCGAGCCAGAGCGCGCGACGGGCCATCTCAGACCCGCTCCTCCGTGCGCGGATCGAACAGGTGGACGTGCTCCGGCGCGGCGGCCAGCGCCACGCGCGCGCCGACGGCCGGCGTCGTGCCGCGATCCAGCCAGCGGCATACGATCGCGGCGTCGCCGACGCGCAGGTGGACGTACGACTCGAACCCCATCGCTTCGACGACCTCGACATCGCCCTCCACGCCGAGCGAGGCGCCCGCGGGCGCGGGGCCGAGGTGCTCGGGCCGGACGCCGGCGATCACCCGGCCCTCGCGGTGCTCCGGCGTCCTCGGCAGCGCGAGCCGCACGCTCGGCGCCGAGAGCACCGAGGTCGGGCCGTCGAGGCGGAGCTCGGCGGGGATCAGGTTCATCGGGGGGGCGCCGATGAACGTCGCGACGAAGACGCTCGCCGGCCGGTCATAGAGCTGCTGCGGGCTGTCGTGCTGGAGGAGCGCGCCCCCGCGGAGGACGGCGATCCGCTCCCCGAGGGTGAGCGCCTCCGTCTGATCGTGGGTCACGTACACGAGCGTCGTCCCGAGGCGACGGTGCAGGCGGCGGAGCTCGGCGCGCATCGAGCTGCGCAGCGCGGCGTCGAGGTTCGAGAGCGGCTCGTCCATGAGCAGCACGCCCGGCTCGCGCACGATGGCGCGCCCGATGGCGACGCGCTGCTGCTGGCCGCCCGAGAGAGCCCGCGGCTTGCGATCGAGGAGGTGATCGATCGCCAGCGCGCGCGCCGTGGCCTCCACGCGGCGCTTCACCTCGTCGCGCGGCACGCGGCGGAGCGCGAGCGAGAACGCCATGTTCTCGAAGCACGTCATGTGCGGGTAGAGCGCGTAGCTCTGGAAGACCATGGCGACGTCGCGCTGCTTCGGAGGCACGTCGTTGACCACGCGGCCGCCGATGGAGAGCGTCCCGCCGTCGACGTCCTCGAGGCCCGCGATCATCCGGAGCGTGGTCGACTTGCCGCACCCGGAAGGCCCGACGAGCACGAGGAGCTCGCCGTCCTCGATGCGCAGCGACAGGTCCTCCACGATGGGCGCGCTCCCCTGGTAGCGCTTGTACACATGCTCGAACGCGATCGCGGCCACGCTTCCGCCTCCTCGGCGCCGCTGCTCGTGAACCCCGGCGTGGGCGAGATCAAGCTGCCGGGCGAGCGCCGCCTCCGCGTCGCCGGGCGAGCGCCCAGCCGAACGCCGGGCCGGTGCTCTCGGCCAGAGCCGCGACGTCGTCACCGCGCGCGACGAGCTTTTCGGTGATCACGCTGCCAATGTAGCCGGCTCCGCGGGTGACCAGGATGCGCGTCAGCGCTAGCTTTGTGGCCGGGGGTCACGCTCCGCGACGTAGCGCGCGAGCGCGTCGTCGAGCGATGGCAACAGGAGCCCGCGGCCGCTCCCGAGCGCGCTGTACCGCGGGCGCGGCGCGGCCAGGCCGAGCGCGTGGCTCGGGCAGCGCACGAGCCGCGTCGCGGGGACGCGCGCGAGCGCCGCGCTGCGCGAGGCGAGCTCCGCCCAGCTCGTGGCGTCCCGGTTGGCGAGGTGCCAGATGCCGCGCTCGCCGTCGATCAACAGATCGAGGGTCGCGTGCACGAGATCCGGGACGTAGGTCGGCGAGACGATCACGTCGTCGGCCGCGTGGAAGCTCCGGCCCTCGCCGAGGGCGCGCAGCGCGGCGCCGACGAAGTCCGCTTCGTCCCAGGGACAGAAGAACGCGGCGGTGCGCACCACGAGCGCCTCCGGGAGGATCGCCAGGACGTTCCACTCCGCCGTCGCCTTGCTGCGGCCGTAGACGTTGAGCGGCCGCGCGGGATCGGTCTCCACGTACGGCGAGCGCTGCGCGCCGTCGAAGACCAGATCGGCCGAGAAGGTGACGAGCCGCGCGTCACGCCGGCGACACGCGCTCGCGAGCACGGCGGGCCCCAGCGCGTTCTCGCGCTCGCAGCGGTGCGGCTCGCGCTCGGCCTCGTCGACACGCACGAACCCCGCCGTGTTGACGACGGCCCACGGGGCGAACCGATCGAAGGCGCGCTCGACCGACGCGGGATCGGCGATGTCCATCTCGTCGCGCCCGATCGAGCGATGGGGCAGGCCGCGCAGCGCGCACAGGCGCGCGAACGCGCGGCCGAGCGTCCCCTTCGCGCCGGTGATCAGGATGGGCGGGCCGGCGGCGGCGGCCTCGGGCGCGGGCGCGACGGCCGCGACCGGACCGTACGTCAGCCGCTCCGGGCGCCGCCACCAGCCCGGCGAGGCGAGCACGGGATGATCGAAGCGATCGCCGCGCGCGAGCGCGGAGACCAGCCGCGCGAGCGCGGTCGACCGCGGCTCGGGGCCGCGCACATCGAACACGCCCGGCTCGTAGTGCCCGCGCTCCGCGGTGACGAGGCAGCTCCAGTCGAAGCAGCCGAGCAGCGACCACGCGGTGACCGCGCGCACGTCCGCGCCCGCCGCGCGCGCCGCCTCTGCGGCGCGGAACGCCTCGACCAGCCAGCGAAGCTGCTCCTCGCGCGGCCCGCCGAGGTGCACCTCGCTGATCACCACGGGCCGGCGGTAGCGATCCCAGACCTCCTGGAGCCGCGCGCGGTGCCCGTCGATGCCCCCGGCGACCGCGCGCACGGCCTCGACATCGGCATACGCGTGCTCGCCATTTCCGCCGTGCGACCAGGCGGGGTAAGAGCTCAGCCGCTCGTCGAGGAATCGCTCGCTCGTGATGTAGTAGTTGATGCCGAGGACGTCCGGCGGACATGGCTCCTCGACGAACCACGCGAGCTCGGCAGGCGAGGCGCCCCACCTGAGGAGCAGCGGAGACAGCGGGTGATCGCCGTCCACGCGCCCCGTGAGCAGATCGAAGCTGAGCCAGCGCCGGTGATTCTCGTGCTCGGCCTGATAGGCGAGCAGCGGCGTGCTCGTCGTCTTGCCGACGTCCTCCGTCTGGATCAGGCGCGCCCGGGGGATCACCTCCCGGATGGCGCGCATGGCGAGCGCGATCGCGCGGCACTCGACGAGCAGCGCGCGCACGAACGTGCGCGGATCGCGGCCGTGCGGGTACCAATGCCCGTAGAGGCCCGAGAAGCGGGCCGTCGTGAGCGGCTCGTTCACCGGCGTCCAGTCGGTGACCCACGGATAGCGCTCGGCCGCCGCGCGGGCGAAGCGGGCGAGCCCCTCCGGGAAGCCCGGATCGACGAGGCTCGTGTAACGCGGGCCGCTGCCGTGGTGGACGAGCCCGATGATGGGCCGCACGTCGAGCGCCCGAAGCCGCTCGAGCCGCGCGTCGGCCCAGCCGAAGTCCAGGCGCTCCGGCCGATCGGGCGCCGTCCGCTCCCAGAGCACGGGCATGCGCAGCGCCTGGATCCCGAGCGCGGCGAAGAGATCGAGATCATCGAGGCGGCGCGCGTGCCCGCTCCGCTCGAGCTGGTGGTGAACCACGTCGCCGACGCGGTTGACCGTGCACTCCACGCCGCCCCAGATCTCGAGGAGCGCCCTCGCCTCTCCCGCCATGGTCAAGCCGCCTTGGCCGCGGCGAGCTGTCGGTTCGGCACGCCGGCCAGCTTGGCATAGAGGGTGAGCGCCTGCGCCACCACCTGGTCCATGTTGTAGTAGCGATAGGTCCCGAGCCGCCCGGCGAAGTGGACGCCGGGCGTCTCCTTGGCGAGCTCCTCGTACCTGCGGTAGAGGGCCGCGTTCTCCGGCCGCGGCACGGGGTAATACGGATCGCCCTCGCCCTTCGGGATCTCGAAGACGATGGTCGTCTTCGGGTGCGCCTGGCCCGTGAGGTACTTGAACTCGGTGACCCGGGTATAGGGGTTCTCGTTCGGATAGTTGATGACCGGCGCGTCCTGGTATCTCTCTTGATCCTTGGTCTCGAAGTGGAACTCGAGGGATCGATACGGCAGCTTTCCGAAGCGATGGTCGAAGAAGGCGTCGACGGGGCCGGTGAAGATCACCTCGCGATGGGGGATCTCGCTCTGCATCTCGCGAAACGAGGCGTTGAGCAGGATCTTGATGTTCGGGTGATCGACCATCCGCTCGAACATGCGCGTGAAGCCGCGGAGCGGCATGGCCTGGTAGGTATCGGTGAAGTACCGATCGTCGCGATTGCTCCGCACCGGCACCCGCGCGGTCACGGCGGCGTCGAGCTCGGACGGGTCGAGTCCCCACTGCTTCCGGGTGTAGTGCTTGAAGAACTTCTCGTAGAGCTCGACGCCGACCTTGCTGACGATCACGTCCTCGCTGGTACGGATCTGCTCGCGTCGCACGGCCCGGGATGCGAGGAACGCCTCCACCTCGGGCGCGCTCAGGCGCAGGCCGTAGAGCTGGTTGATGGTGTCGAGGTTGATGGGGATGGGGACGAGCTGCCCGTCCACCCAGGCGCGCACGCGGTGCTGGTACGGGCGCCACTCGGTGAACTGCGAGAGGTACTCGAAGACCTCCCGCGAGTTGGTGTGGAAGACGTGGGGGCCGTACCTGTGCACCAGGACGCCGGCGGCGTCGTGGTGATCGTAGGCGTTGCCGCCGATGTGGGGGCGGACATCGCAGAGCACCACCCTCTTGCCCGAGCCGCGCGCGAGCCGCTCGGCGAGCACGCAGCCGGCGAAGCCGGCGCCGACGATGAGATAGTCAAACATCGGCGCCCTGCCGCGCCGCCGGGCGCCGGCCCCCCCTCAGCACGCCGTCGAGGAGCCGCTCGATCTTCGACCATGTCGCGTCCCACGATCCCTGCGCGAGCAGCGCGTCGGCCCGCGAGAGCCGCGCGGCGTGGTCCTCGGCGAGGTATGCCTCGACGGCGGCCACGAAATCGCCCGCGGTGTCCGCGATGCGCGCGAGGCCGAGCTCGCCGTAGGGCCGGACGACATCGCGGATCGACGTGGAGACGACGGGCTTGCCGCCCGCGAGGTACTCCGGCGTCTTGGTGGGGCTGATGAAGCGCGTGGCCTCGTTGCGCGCGAACGGGAGGAGCGCCACGTCCCAGCCCGCGAGGTACGCGGGCAGCTCCTCGTAGGTCTTCTTGCCGAGATAGTGAATGTTGGGCGCGCGCGGCAGGCTCGCCGGATCGATCTTCACGACCGGACCGACGAGGACGAGGTGCCACCCAGGCCGAGCGGCGGCCACGCCGGCGATGAGATCGAGATCCATGCGCTCGTCGATGACGCCGAAGTAACCGAGCCGCGGGCCCGGGATCGTGGCCTGATCGGCGGGCGGCGCGAGCGGCCGGCGCGCCGCCGAGAAGTGGGCGATGTCGACGCTGCTCGGGAGCAGGTGCACGTTCGCGTGCAGCGTCCTCTTGGACTCGTAGAGGCTGCGCCCTCCCGTGAAGACAACGTCGGCGCGGCGGAGCAGCTCGGCCTCGTGATGCTTGAGCGCGGGCGGCGCGCCGGCGAACGCGGAGAGCTCGTCCATGCAGTCGTACACGACCGCGCTGGCCGCGAGGTGCCGCGAGAACAGGAGCGCCATCGGCGTGTAGTACCAGAGCACGTGATCGTCGATGCCGAAGCGATCGAGCATGTGGTCGACGAGATCGCGCTGCAGCGCGTGGATCCGCGCGTCGTCGAGGCCTGGCGGCAGGTGCGGCGTGACGACGCGCACGCCGTGGCGATCGACGGGCGCGGCCGCGATCCGCGGCGGCCCGTCGCTCCACACCGGCTCCTCGAAGAAGAACACGCGTCGCGTGCGCGCGCAGCGCGAGAGGAGGTGCTGCGGGCGCTGGAAGACGAAGCTCCAGCGCAGGTGCGAGAAGCAGACGACGTCCGGCCGCCGTTTCGGGCTCATGCTTGTCCTCCTCGATAGCGGCCGCGGCGCGGCTGATGTGCACGAGCGTGCCGCCCGGGAGGGGCAATACAAGGAGCGTACCTGACAGGAAGTACGTGTCACGAACAGCAGAGCTCGCGAGCGAGTGCTCACGCCATCGGGATGAGCACCCTCGGGGTGAACCCGGATCGAGCGTCGTACGCCCGCGCAACGCGCTCGGCCACGGCGCGACGGATCCGCGCTTCGCGAGGATCACCACCGCGCCGCCGAAGCCTCCGTCCGGTGTGGCGAGGCTCCGTTTGAACATCACTCCTGTCCGGCGATCACCCCATTCGCGAGGATGCCTTCTTGGCGCGGGCCGGCGCGCTCCACGAGCTCCATCGGGTCGGGGTGCACCCGCCCGGCGGCCCGGCCGCGCGTGGCGGCGGCGATGGCGTCGATCGGGAATTTCGGCGTCCGATCGGCGTAGAGCAGCCCGTTGGCCTCCTGGTAGGTATCGGTGAGCTGCGTGTAGCAGAAGCCGGCGAGCAGCGGTGTCGCGCGCACCACGGCGAGGAGGCGCTCGTACGCCCGCTCCAGCGCCGCCGGGCTGTCGGCGGAGGTGTATCCCCACGTGCCGGGACGGCGGAGCGCGATACCGCCCATCTCCGAGAGCACGATCGGGTGCTCCAGCTTGCGCGACTGGCCGTCGAGCACGAGCACGCGGCCGCCCGGGCGCTCGCGCCGGAAGAGCCGCGGGCGAGACTCGCCGCCGTCGTAGCGCTGGGCGATCCGGGCCGGATCTGGATCGTAGTCATGAATACCGATGATGTCGGTGGCCACGGCCTCCCAGCCGTCGTTGCCGATCACCGGGCGCGTCGGGTCGAGCGTCTTGGTGAGGTGATAGAGCGCCTTGACCGCGTGCCGCTCGCGCGCGCTGTCCGGCAGGTTGGGCACGCCCCAGGACTCGTTGAAGGGCACCCAGGCGATGACGCACGGATGGCTGAAATCACGGCTGATCGCCTCCGTCCACTCGCGCGTCAGGCGCTCGATCGAGAGGGGCGTGAAGCGGTAAGCGCTCGGCATCTCCTCCCACACGAGCAAGCCCAGCCGATCGGCCCAGTAGAGATAGCGCGGATCCTCGATCTTCTGGTGCTTGCGTGCGCCGTTGAACCCCATGGCGCGCGTGAGCTCGATGTCGCGCCGGAGCGCGTCGTCGTCGGGCGCGGTCATCCCGGTCTCGGGCCAGTAGCCCTGATCGAGCACCATGCGGAGCACGATGGGCCGCCCGTTGAGCAGCACGCGGTCGCCCTGCACCGCGATGGACCGGAGCGCGGTGTAGCTGTGCACGCGATCGATCGTCTCGCCGTCGCGGGTGACGAGCTCGATCTCGGCGTCGATGAGCGTGGGTGACTCCGGGCTCCAGAGCAGCTGGTTGCGCGAGTCGTCGATGCCCGGATCGGAGAGCGCGATCCGGCGGTGGACCTCGCCGAGCACGACGGCGTAGCTGTCCTCGGCGAGCAGCGCGCCGTTCGCGGTGAGGCGCAGGCGCAGCCGCAGTCCGTCCCGGCGCTCGCCGTCGATCCGGGCGTAGAAATCGAGCTCCCATCGGTCGAGGCTCGACTGCCAGCGGAGCGCCGCGATCGAGCTCGCGGGCACGCGCTCCATCCACACCGTCTGCCAGATGCCGGTCGTGCGCGGGTACCAGATGGAGTGCGGTTCGAGCTGCCAATCCTGCTTGCCGCGCGGCTTGGCGAGGTCGAGCGGGTCGTCCTCTGCGCGCACGACGATCTCGACGGCGCGCGCCGAGCCGACGAGGTCGGTGATGTCGACGCTGAAGGGGGTGTAGCCGCCGGCGTGATGCGCCGCGCGGCTCCCCGCGATCCAGACGGTCGCGTCGTAGTCGACGGCTCCGAAGTGCAGCATCAGCCGCTCTCCACCGCGGAGCTCCGGCACCGCGACGGTGCGCCGGTACCAGACGGCGCGGAAGAGGCCGCGCGCGCATACGCTGCTCCGCGCGGTCTCCGGCGCGAAGGGGACCTCGATGAAGCCCTCCCAGCCGACGTCGGCCGGCCCGCGGAAGCGCGCCTCGGGATCGAGCGCGAAGCTCCACGTACCGTTGAGTGATTCCCACCCGGCGCGCCGGAGCTGCGGTCGCGGGTAGCCATGCGCGCGCCCGCCGGCGAGGGAGAGGTCTGCTCCGGGGGACGGCTCGGCGGCGACGGACGGGTAGCTCATCCTTCGAGGTGCTTCCTTTGCTGTAGGCGGGGCAAACCTTACAGCGCCTCAGGCGTCACGCCATGGTGCCAGCGCGGGTTTTGATCCGCGCGGTGGCGCAGATTTCATCGACGCACGAACACCGGACAATAACCGTCTGTCCATGAATCCGGGAATTCCGGCGCTCCGAGCAGGCCCAGCGGCAAGCGGGCAAGTAGCCTCGATCGGTGGGCTGGATCTGACAGGAAAGCCCCTCGCCGCGAGCTGGTCGAGCCTCACTCGGCGTAGACGGCCACCGTCGCGGTGCACGAGGCGTTGCCGACGCAGCCGGCGCGGAAGGTGTAGTAATCCGAGAGCGCCGCGACGTGCGTCGTCTTCGGCATCTCGGAGCAGCCGATCGTCTCGGCGGAGTCCACCGCGACCTGCACGCCGTTGCGATCGAAGAGGCGGATATACGACATCCCCGAGCGGCTCGCCCCGTAGAGCACCGCCGCGCAGGTGCCGAAGGAGATCGTCTCTCGAGGTTGAAATTGGCCGTGTTCACGGTGGCGTTGTTGGTCGCGCTCCGGCTGAAGGAGAAGACCGATATCGCCTCCTCCGCCTCGCCCACGACCTCGCTCTGCTCCTCTTCGCTGAGCGCCTCGGCCGCGCAACCGGCAGAGAGCGTCATCGTCAGGACCGAAAGGACTCGCTCAAACTAGCCGGTGTTCATGGTCTTCCTTCGCTGCCTTTCTCTGGGGTCGCCGCAGGCGCGTGAGCGGATCTCGCGGGCGCGCGTGCGGGGGCTCGGTCCATTCCTGCGCGGGCGGAGCCCGCGGTCGCGCCAGGCGACACCACCTCGAGAGGTGTCGCGTGGCCTGCGCGGTAGCTCGATCGGATTCAGCGTGCCGCCGAGCACAGCCGTAGCAAAGCCCTTGCCGGGCACGCGGAGAGCCCGTGCACCCCATTTTTGCGCGGCGCTCGACCCATCCTGGGGGGACGCGAGGCGCGCGCTGGCGCTCGGCCCCGCCAGGAGTGGAGGCTCTTCCCTCCACCTCGGCGCCGGGCGGCGCGCTCAGCCGGGCATGGCGATCTCGTCGTAGCCGCGGCCGCTGAACTGAAGAAGGCAGACGCCGTGGCCGAAGGGATCGGCCAGGCGGAGCATGCGCCCCCACGCCGCCACCTCGATCTCGGCTTCGGGGACCGCGCCTGCCTCCTGCGCGCGGCGCGCGGCGGCCTCGAGATCGTCGACCACGAAGTCGAGGTGGACCGGCGTCCAGTGACGCCGGTAGTCGCGCGGGGACGCACCGGCGGCTGGCTCGCTGCCGGCCGGCTTCACCAGGAGGTAGATGGGGGCCGCCGCGCCGAGCAGCTCGACCGCGGAGGCCCCCAAGCGCCGCCCGACGCGCAGGCCGAACGCGCGCGTGTAGAACGCGATGGCAGGATCGAGCGCCGGAACATCGATGTTGACGAGCAGGTCGGACATGCGATGCAGTCTAGCTGCAGGGCACGTCGCCCCCAAGCCAGGGCGCTTCGCTGCTGCTCGAGGGGGGCGCTCGGCGTGAACCGGGAGCGCTCGGGTCAGAGCGTCTCGAGGTACGCGACGAGATCGTCGATCTGGGCCGGCGTGAGCGCCGAGGTGACGCCATGCCGGTCCCCGCCGCCGCACGGGCCAAAGCGGTCGTGGAGCGTCGCGGCGCAGCCGTCGTGCATGTACGGAGCGCGCGCCGCGAGCCCGCGCAGCGAGGGCACCTGGAAGGGCTTGCCCGTGCCCACGTCGACGGTCTCGTTGTTCGTGAGCGTCTCGCCGGAATGGCACGTCGCGCACGCCAGGGTCGGGTCGTTGAAGAGCGCCTCGCCGCGCGCGACGGCGTCCTCGTCCGCCGGCTTCGACCGGGGCAGGGCATTGATCGCGTCGAGCCACGCCGCGAAGGCGTCGCTGTACTCGAGGCTCGGATCCGGACGACCCAGCCGCTTCTCGAAGACTTCCGTCATGAAGGCGCTGAAGTCCGCCAGGTTGCCGTCCCAGTTCAGCGGCGCCGTCGCGAGGACGCCGCCTGCGACGGATTGCGTACGGCGCGGTCCGATGGGATTGAAGTTCCACACGCGTCCATCCTCCTGCCCCTCCGGGTGGCAGGACGCGCAGGCGAGGGACAAGTCTCCAGCGACGCCGCCGTGGAAGAACTTGTGGGCATCGTCGCGCCGGCTCTCACCGGGAAGCTCGAGCGCGCCGAGCCTCTTGCCGCTGAGGGCCGCGAGGCGTACGAAGCGCGGCGGCTCCCGTATCTGCACGATCAGGTTCTTCTCTCCGTCGTAGCCGACCGCAATGGGCTGGCCCACGCCCTCGACAGTGAGGATGCGCTGGTCAGGGGCGAGCGAGCAGGTGTCGAGCGCGTCGTGCTGCTCCAGCGTCTTCAGCGGCGTCTCGACGATCTCGTGGTCGCCCGCCTGTACGATCGCCGCGCTGAGCCCATCCGGCGATACCGCGATATCAACCGGGAGCCGCCCCATTCCGATGCCACCGACGCCAGGTGTGGGCCGCGCAGGGTTCGACGAATGGGCCTCGCTGGGCTGCGGGCGCATGAGGGCCACCGCCGCATGGATCCAGCGCCGGTGGCAATCGTTCGTGACGTAGCCGCCGTGTACCGTGTTGCTGACGGGCGTGACGACGCCGCGCTGGTGCACCATGGCCACGCCGCCCCCGGGCAGCGGGACCGTCCTCCACGCCACCGCCGGCTCGAACTCGCGCTCGACGCCGCTGAACGTGCTCTGGATGTACGCCGGCGGCTTGAACCGCTCGGCCACGGTCCCGTCCTTCGCGACCACCAGGAGCTCGGCGGACCGGAAGCGGCTCACGAGGAGCGAGTCCCCCTCGACGACCACGTCGCGCAGGTCGCGGTCGAGGCGGAGCTCGCGGACCGGCGGGGCAGCGATGTCCGAGGAGAGCGTCACGAGCTCGCCGCCCGCGCACGCCACGTGGAGCAGGTCTGTCGCGGCGTCATAGGCAATCCCGCGGGGCGCGGGGCAAACGGGCCTGCGGTGCATCTCCCCGGTCGCGAGATCGATCGTGACCACCGCGCCCCCGCGGCGGAGTGCCACATGAACGGAGCCAGCCGGCCCCTCGGCCACGCGCCCGGGCTCGTCGTCCTTCTCCAGAGGGAGGATGGTGTCCACCTCGAAGGCGACGAGGTCGACGATGGAGATCCTGTCGCGGTCCGGATCCGCAGCAATGGCGCGCGCCTTGTCGGCGGTCACGAGGAGCGTCCCGCCGCTGATCGGGGGAGGCGGCACCGCGGAGAACTCCGGGCCCATATCTGGCTTCTGGGGCCCCGTGGACGGTGCGTTCTCATCCCAGGGGAGTTCGTTATAGCCGTCGAGCACCCTGCACCCGGCGATAGCCGCAATTATGGCGACGAGCGTGGTGAGCCCCGCTCCGGATAGATTTTTCATTGCGCCTCCTGCGACCGGCGCGGCTGTGCAAGAAGGCTGCCGGGTTCGTGGGTCGAGCCTCTGACGACAACACCTCTCCTCGAAATGAGCGAGATCGCTGCGGGCGTGCCGAGTTCAGGGGGCGCATCCATGCAGCAGGATCCGCAGTCGCCGCCCAGGGCACAGCCTTCCGGCTGCCGGAATCCTGCCGTAAGACGCAAAATGTATACACCGAAAAGGCCGGGGGTTGCCGCCGTTCCACACGCGGCGTTCGGGCTGGCACCTCGTCCTTCATGGCACATAGGGAGCGTATCGCGTGGACAAGGCCACCGGAAGGGCCCCTCCCCTCAAGCCATCATCGCGCTCTGGGCCGCTCCGTCCGGGCGCCCTGCCAGGAGCAACCTCGACGCCGGCCGCACGATCTCCTCGATCGCGCGCGCGGCCGCCTCGCCGCGCGCCGCGGCGCCGAACCGCCCGTGCGCCGCGAGCTGCGCGCCTCCCGCGCTGTCGCCTCCCCCGAGCTCCGCGCGCCCGAGCCCCGCGAACACCTCTTCCACCGCCGCGCGCACCCGCTCGCCGCCCGCGCGGATCGCCCACGCTACCGTGCCCCACGCGAGCTCCGCGTGCCGCGCCTCGTCTGCCGCGATGATCGCGAGCGCGCTCCGCACCGCCGGGTCCTCCGCGGCGCCGAGCTCCTCGGCCGCGACCACCGCCGCGATGGTCTCGCCGATGCAGCCCTCCTTCGCGGCGCGCGCCGCGATCGACGCGAGGTCTGCCTCCACGTCCACCCGCCCGTCGAAGGGAAACGCGCCCGGCGCGATCGCCTCGCCCGCATAGGCGCTCGCGAGGGCGAAGCAGAGGCGCGCGTGGCGGGCCTCGTCGAGCGCCGCGCGGTGCGCCTCCTCCACGAGATCGGCCGGCGCGCCCGCGGCGAGCAGCTCGAGCGCGAAGCGGCCGAACGAGGCCACGGACGCGTGCTCGAAGAGCGCGTCGCGCGTCCACGCCGCGGCCAGCGCCGCCCGCAGATCCGCGCTGAGTTGATCGATCCGCGGCGCGGCGGCCTCCGCCGCGCCCCACCCGGCGCTGCCGCGGGCGCGGACGAAGGGAGCTGTCCGCGCCGCCTCCTCGACGAGGTACGGGCGCCCCTCGCACATCGGGAGGAAGTACGTCTGATAGCAGCACTGGCCGTCCTGCAAGGCTCCATCGCTCTTGACGCTGTGCGATCCGAAGGCGGACTGATTGAGGATCTCCTGCGCCTCCGGCCGCGAAGGGCACGCGACAGGCTCGCCCCCGCCGGCACCTCCGCCGCCCCCGGCTCCCCCTTCGCCGCCGGCACCTCCGAGGCCGCTCGCATCGTCCTGCGGCCACGCGAAACAGGCCACCTTGGACACGGGTTCGGGATCCTCGGGACAGCTGCTCCAGGTGTTGGTGCAGCCGGCGGCGCCGCCCGCGACGGGGAGCGCGAGCAGGGCGAAGAGGCGATGGGCCAGTGTGCGGCGAAAGGCATGTGCGGAATTCATCAGGCACCTCGTGGATGAAGGGCAGGTCCGGACGCGCTTGGACGGACTTGTACGCGCCTGCACGGCGCATGCCTCCCCGAATTCAGGCCGACTTCGAGCTCCCGCGCCGGCAGAGTATGGTCGGGCAGTCATGGGGGTGGCGGGCCCGAAGGCGGGGCCCCTCCTGAAGCAGGCCCCTCCACTCCTGTTCATGCAGCGTCGCCAGACTGGCGGGGAGAGCCGCGGACTCCCGGGCAACCTGGCCAGCTCCCTTCGCCCACGCGACGCTCACGCAGCTTTACGCCCTCTCGCGGATAGGGCACGTCCCTTTCCATGGAGGAGCCTCGAACCCCGACCGACGCGCAGCCCCCCGCCCCCGAGGCCGAACCGCCGGAGTCGCTCGAGGCGCTCGTGCCGAAGCGCAGGCTCTGGCCGGTCTTCGCGGTGCTCGGCCTCGTGATCGCGGCGGCGGGCCTCCTCGCCTTCCGCTCGATGACGGCGACCGATCCGCTGCGCATCCTCGTGGCGATCGATCTCGACGGGACCTGGTGGGAGGGGTCGCAGCCCGCGGCGAGGCTGGCCGACGAGCTCGGCGAGCACCTCGCGGAGCTCGGGTTCGATCCCGTGAAGGGCGGCGACCCGAAGGTGATGAAGGCGCTCGAGAGCGCCAAGGACCCGAAGGAGGCCGCGAAGGCGCTCGGCGCCGGCTTCATCATCGAGGCGCGCCTCGCGCCCGAGATCGTGGAGCACCCCGTCAAGGAGGGTTACTTCGAGCTCCGGGTCGACGCGCCGGTGACGCTCACGTTCCTCGACAAGGGCACGTCGACCGAGCGACGGATCGGCGGCTACTCCGGGGCGACGAAGAAGGACCGCGCGATGGCGCTGCTCGCGAACTCCATGGCCTCCCAGGCGCTCGACGCGGTGATCGCGCAGCTCATGGACCACCCCTCGGTGCGCGAGATCACGGAGGGATCGGACATCAAGCTGCTGGAGCGGCTGGCGTCGGCGCGCAGGTTCGTGAAGGACCGCGCCGCGAACCTCGACCGGGCCGCCGGCGCGTACGCCGCCCGCGCGAAGGAGATCGAGGCCGAGGAGCAGGGGCGCGTGACCTTCCTGTCGCCCCAGGCGGCGGAGGACCTGCTCGTGGGCACGGCCGAGGGCGGCTATTTCGTCAAGACGGCCGATGTCTCGGTGT
Organism: Sorangium sp. So ce281; assembly: GCF_051527395.1. Classification (NCBI taxonomy): domain Bacteria; kingdom Pseudomonadati; phylum Myxococcota; order Polyangiales; family Polyangiaceae; genus Sorangium; species Sorangium sp. So ce281. The sequence continues at coordinate 4,072,666 of NZ_CP150322.1, read as the reverse complement.
TCCACTCGGTGAGGTCCAAGGACCTCGCCCGCAGCGAAGCGCTGGAGACGATCGAGTGGCGGCCGCTCGATCGGCCGGCCGTCCCCACGACGGATCCCGGCGCGGTCACGCCGATGTGGAGGGGTTATCACGTGTACTCGTATCCGTCGTCGCAGGGCGACGGCGACCGGGTCGCGCTGGTGGAGGACTTCTTCGGCTGGGCGAAGACGATCACGGTCGTCGACCGATCCGGGCAGAGCAAGCGCGTGCGCGTCGATCCGGAGCACCGCTTCGTCGACCCGAAGCTCGCCCCCGGCGGCAGGTTCGTGGCGGTCTACGATCGCCCGGAGGCGGACGCGCAAGCCGATCTGATGGTGCTCGACACCGACGGCGGCAAGGAGGTGTTCGGCCTCCACACCGAGAATGAGTCGCTCGGCGGGTTCGCGTGGCTCGACGAGACGAGGCTCGCGTTCGTCTACGTGCCCGACGCGTCGGAGGGCGACGCGCCGCACCTCGCGGTGGTCGACGTGGGCAAGCAGCCGCTGTCGATCGAGCGCCCGTTCCGCGCGAAGCCCGGGGAGGACCTGCGCAACCCGGCGGCATCGAGCGACGGGACGAAGATCGTGTGCGTCGTCGACGGCGACGAGCCGGGGATCGCGGTCATCGACACGGCGACGTGGCGCCGGAAGGTGTACGCGGCCCCGGACGGGGCTTCGTGGCCCGCGTTCTCGCCCGACGCCGCGCGCGTCGCGTTCGAGACGCGGGGCGCGGGCGGTACGGACATCGCGGTGCTGGCGCTCTCCACGGGCGAGATCAAGAAGCTGACGGTGGGCTCCGCGACGGAGCGGGTGCCGCGGTTCTCCGCCGATGGGAAGCGCGTGCTGTTCGAGGTGCGGTACCGCGACCCGGTGTTCCCGCAGAAGCGGTCGATCTCGCGCATCGCGAGCGCGGCGGTCGAGCCGTGAGCGCGCCCCTCCTCCCTCCACAGCACGGCGCCGGTGCCCCGCAGAACGCCGGCGCCCCGCCGCCGGACGCCGCCGCTCCTCCCGGCGAGGAGAGCGCCGCGACCGCGATGTTCTACCGCATGTCGGCCGAGCGCCTCCGCGCGCGCTGCCTGTGGAGCGGCCTCGCGCTCGCGCTGTCGGCGCTGGTGCCGTACGAGGTCGCCTACGGCCACGGGATCTTCGTGTGGAGCGTGCTCCCCGAGCTCGCGCCCGCCGCCCAGGTCGCCGCGCTCGCGCCCGCGCTCGCCGGCCTGTGGCTGCTCTTCCTCGGCGCGCGCACCGAGCGGCGCGCGGGCCTGCTCGTCGAGCGGCCGACGTCGCGCGCCATCGCCGTGCTCGCCGCGTTCGTGGCCGTGAACGTCGCCATGTGGATCGGCCGCCGGAGCTCGGCGTGGGACATGCTGCCGCTGCCGGACAGCCTGGTGACGCGGCCGGCCCCGTTCCTCGCGGTCTTCGCGTTCACCGCGGCGGGCGTGGTGCTGCGCTTCCACGCGCGGACGCGCAGGGGCGGAAGCGGGCTGCTCATCGCGTCGCTCGCCGCGGCGCTCGTCTTCTACTTCTGGCCGTCCCGCGGCGAGATCCCCGCGCAGACGATCGCGCGCGCGGCCGTGCTCGTCGCGACGCTGCCCGACGTCCGCTTCCAGCTCGGCTACGGCATGGTCCTGCTCTTCGTGCTCGGCCCGCTCGCGATCGCCCTGCTGGGCCTCGCGTACGCGCGCAGCGTGCCCCGGCGCGAGCACCCGGGCCTCGCCATCGCGGCCGTGTGGGCCATGCCCGGCCTCATGCTGCTCTTCGTGTACCGCGCCTTCCTCTCGGGCGGCTGGGGCGTCGAGGCGGGCACCGTCGCCTTCTTCGCGCTCCTGCTCGCCGCGGTCGTGGCGACGCTCGCCGCCGCGATCGAGGTGCTCGCGCTCGGCGTCATGGTGCCCGAAGCCGAGCTGGAGCCAGGCATCGGGGCCAGCGCGGGCGGCGCCCGGCCGATCGTGGCGGCAGGCGCGGCCGCGGCCTCGGTCGCCGCGCTGCTGGGCGCCCTGCTCGTGCTCGGCCGCCCCGCGCCGAAGGGCGTCGACTGGAGGCTCGGCGCGCCCACGACCGAATGGGACAGGGTGTACGGCGAGCTCTTGCCGAGCTGGGAGCGCGCGCGCATCGCCCGCGACGCGCACGCGCGCAGCGGACGCGCGCAGGGCACGGGCGCGGAGGCGCAGGTGCTGACCAGGGCGCGCAGCCGCGAGATGCTCGCGGTCGCCAGGGCGCAGCCCGACGGCAAGGACGTCGCCGCGGCGCTCGCGACGCTGGCCGCTCAGGTGGACGATCTCGAGCTCTCCGGCCGCGCGTTCGGCCGGCTCGTCGCCGAGGCCAACGACGCGGCGCGACGCGCCGGGCTCGGGTACTACCTCGACGCGGCCGTCAATCTCGGTGTCTCGGCCGACGGCGCCACGCGGCGCTTCTACACCACGCCTTACCGGGTCAAGGAGGTCCACGCCTACCGCGTCGGCGACGAGCGCTTCGCGACGCTCCTCGTGGAGCCGATGACGGACGAGCGCCGTGTCCACCTCGGCTTCTCGCGCGACCAGGATCCCTTCGCGCTCGTCCTCGACTCCGAGGTCCGGTCCTATGCCGAGCGGTTCGACCAGGAGGGCGCGACGTGTTACGCGGCGGCGGACGGCGCGGCCGGCGCTCACGCCGGCGCCCTCGCGCGCTGCGACGCCGCGCTCGCGAAGCTGCGCGAGCGCCTGGGCTCCACGCTCGAGCGGGCCGTGCTCGCCGGCACCGAGCGGCACGAGCTCCAGCACCAGATCGACGGCCCTCACCTGCCCCTCTCGCCCGCGGTGACCGAGCTGCTCGCCGGCTTCTCCGACGAGGCGCAGGACCGCGTGAGCCGCGAGCTCTCCGCGTACATCGCCGAGATGACGGCCGGCGACGCGCCGCCGCAGCTCACGCTCGTGCACCTGTTCCCCTTCGGCGTCGTGGCGCGCGGCGGCGCCGAGCACCGGGCGGCCACGCTCGTCCTCGAGACGCTCTCCGGGAAAAAGCTGCGCTTCGGCGCGCGGGAGGTCGATCCCGAGACGTACGCGCAGGCGTTCGAGGAGCAGGTCAGCCGCGGCGACGACGAGCTGCGCGAGGCCGCGCGGCGGGGCTACCGCGAGCACTTCGGGGTGGATCTGCAGGAGCCCGTGCGGGAGTGACCGCCCCCCTCGCCTGCCAGCGCCGCCGCGGCAGCCAGCCCCGCTCGCCTGCGCGCCTCAGGGCAGGACGCGCGTCTCCCGCGCCGCCGACAGCGCCGCGCCGCCGGCCCACGGCTCCACCCGGTCTCCCAGCGAGGCGCGCACCTTCGCGACCTCGTCGCGCGTGATGGCGGGCGCGCTGTTCCCCCAGCTCGACCGCACGTAGGTGAGCACCAGCGCGACGTCCTCGTCCGACAGCGTGACGCCGAGGTTCGGCATCACGTCGTTGTAGAGCGCGCCGTTCACCTCCATCGGGCCGGCGGCGCCGAGCAGCGTGATCCGGATCGGCGTCTCCTTGTCCTCGAGCAGCCACGACGAGCCGGTGAGGGGCGGATAGCGGCCCGGCTTCCCCTCCCCCCTGGCCTGGTGACAGTTGGCGCACGAGCGATAATAGATCTTGCCGCCCTGGGCGAGGTCCTCGTCCGGGACGCCGGAGGCCGCCACGCCGCCCGTCGGCGCCCGGGCGTCCAGCTTCCGGAGGACCATCCACGGCAGCGCGAGCACGCCGAAGGCCACGATCAGCATGATCACCACGACGTGCGCCGTGCTCTGCGCTCCGTCTCGAGCGTCGTCGCGCTTGCTTGTTGGACCCACGGGGTGCTCCTCCGCCGCAGGTGAAGCGCACACGTCCGCGGCCGTCAAGGATCCCCTGACGCCCGCGGACGCGCCTCGGCTCGGCGCGACTACGCGGTCGCCGCAGCCACGGCGACCCCGGCGCCCTCGCTCCTCGCGGCGGCGGCGCGCGGCGCCCTCTTGCGGGTGACGCTGCGCCGGCCGTCGACGCTGACGGGCGCGTCCCCGTCCACCGTCACGCGGCGCACCACGCGGACCTGATCGCCGTAGTCGTTGATCGCGTAGTGCTGCGTGGCGCGGTTGTCCCAGATCGCCACGTCGCCTGCGGCCCAGCGCCAGCGGACGGTGTTCTCGAGGCGCGTGATGTGCTCCTGGAGCACCTGGAAGAGGTGCGCCGAGTCGTGGGACGAGACGCCGAGCAGCCGCTTGACGAAGTGGCCAAGCACGAGCGACCGCTCCCCGGTCTCCGGGTGGACACGCACGACGGGGTGCTCGGTCTCGTACACGGTCGACGTGAACACCTCCTGGTAGCGCCGCACGTCGTCCGCCGACGAGTTCGGCTTCCGCGCCTGGTAGTCGTACTCGTTGCTATGGACCGCCCACAGCGTGTCCGCGAGCGCCCGCAGCGCGGGCGGCAGATCCTGGTACGCGGCGACCGTGTTGGCCCAGACGGTATCGCCGCCGTACGCCGGGATCACGAGCGCCCGGAGGATCGAGGCCCTCGGGTAGGCGTCCACGAACGTGACGTCGGTGTGCCAGGAGTTCGCGCGCCCGCCCTCCCGCGAGTCGAGCTCATGGATGTAATCGGTGCCGTTGACCACGGGCACCGTCGGGTGCGCGACGGGCTTGGCGCCGAACAGCGTGGTGAGCGCCTCCTGCGAGCCGTCGTCGAGGTGGTGCTGGCCCCTGAAGAAGATGACCTTGTATCGCAGCCAGGCTTTCCGGATCTCGCTCACGGTCGCGGCGTCGAGATCGCCGCTGAGGCGCACGCCGCGCACCTCCGCGCCGATCCGGCCGGCGACGGGGACGATCTCGAGGACGTTGTTGCTCTGGTTCTGTGTAGCGCTCATGCGGAGTTCTCCTCGTGGCAGAGAAAAGCGATAAAGATGCTGGAATGGCGTCGCGGTGCGGTGGTCGACTATCGACCTGTCAGCTCAGTGCGACGCCGGCTTGTGTGCGATGGCGAAGAGCCGCTTCCCCTCGATCCGAAAGGTTGTTCTCGGGCGCGCTCGGCGGGCTGACGGCCCGGGCGGCGCGCCGCCGCGCCCTCGGAGCCAGGTCGCTGCTCCGACGCGCGCCGCCTGTCGCATCGCACGCGCCGTGCCAGGCATTTCCACGCGCTTCCGCCGGACTCCGCGCGCCAGGTGCTGCGTCACGAGCACGCGGTCAGCAGCGCCTGCTGCCGAGGCCGCACCGCGCCCGCCGCGACCGCGCGAGCATGGCGCCGGAGCGGCGCAAGAGCGCGGTGGACAGGCCCTGCCGGGTGTCCAGGCCGTGAACGATCCGGCGCTGGACGCGCGGTGTACAGCAAGAGTGGACCATTCGATAGGTTCACCTTTTCTTCAGAGGGCGCCCTGCCCTCATCGGGCTCTGTCGGCCCCACCGCTTCTGTCCGGCCGATCGTCGATTGATCGACGTTCACATCCCTGCAAAGCAGACGACCGGTGACCGGATGAAGCGCGCGGCGCGCGGGCGATGCGCGACGCGGCATGGCGAAGGCGTGACGCCACGCTCCCAAGCGCTCCTCTCCTGTGGCAGACTGGGCGCATGCTTTTTCATGTCGTGAGGAACGGTTCACTCGCCGGCGCGCTGCTGCTCGCGGCGGGATGCAGCTCGGGCGGCGGGCAGGCGCAGCCCGAGGGCGAAGGGGGGTCGGGCGCCACGGTGGGCAGCGGCGGATCGGGCGCGCAAACGAGCGGCGCGGGGGGCGCGGGGGGCGCGGGGGGCGCGAGCTGCGCAGAGTTCGCGATGCCCGCCGACGTGGACTGCGCTGCGCCGCTCGACGGCGTGCTGCCGGTGGACCTGCGCTGTACGGGGCTCTACGGGGACTTCGATCGGCGCGAGCTCGCGTGCGGTGTGCTCGAGTACAAGCCTGCCGCGGAGCTCTGGAGCGACGGCGCCAGGAAGCGGCGCTTCGTGTCGATCCCGAAGGGGCAGCAGGTGGACACGAGCAATCCGGACGCGTTCATCTACCCCGAGGGGACGCAGTTCTGGAAGGAGTTCAGCGTGACGGGCGCGGGCGGCGCGCAGCGCCTCGCGGAGACTCGCCTCCTGCGCAAGATGGCCGCCGGCTGGGTCTACACGAGCTATGTGTGGTCCGAGGACGAGAAGCAGGCGATCCAGATGCAGAACGACTTCGGCGTGACCGATCTCTACGGCACCGGCCACACGGTGCCGAACCGCGATCAGTGCAAGGAGTGCCACGTCGGACGCGCCGACTACGTCCTCGGCTGGGACGCGCTGATGCTCGGCTCTGGCGCCCAGGGGCTCTCGGCCGAGAAGCTGGTCGAGCTCGGCGTGATCGCGGACGCGAGCAATCTCGCCCTCACGATTCCTGGCAACGAGGTGGAGCGCCAGGCGCTCGGCTACCTGCACGCCAACTGCGGCGTGAGCTGTCACAACGACCTGCCCGAGGCGGCGGCCCACGATACGGGCCTGTACCTGCGGCTCGAGGCGAGCGAGCTCGGCGACGTGATGGCCACGGACGCCGCCCGGACGGCCATCAACAAGCGCCCCGCGGAAAACGCGAAGTACGAGGGGCTCCCGAACCCCGACCCCGCCAACTGGTACGACATCCGGCCGGGGGACCCGTCGCGCAGCTTGCTTGTCGCCCGTCAGGTGCTCCGCGGCTTCGAAGGGCAGATGCCGCGCATCGGGACGCACAAGGTCGACGAGACGGGCGTGGAGGTGGTCTCGCGCTGGATCCAGGAGATGAAGGAAAACTACCCGCCGCCTGGACCCTAGAATAGCGATCACGTTGATCGAGCGAGAAATAAACCGCCAAGCGCGCCAAGGACGCCAAGAACAAACCAGAATCTTGGCGCGCTTGGCGGTTCAAATTCCTGTTCTGCCCCTCCCATTTCCCTGGCTTCTTGGCGCCCTTGGCGCCATGGCGGCTTTCTGCCGATCCGGGGCAACTTCCCGCAGCAATGTTAGGATGTGGGAGAGCGCGGCGCGAAGCGTGGTGAACGCCCATGCCACGAGGCGAGCAACGGGATCGATGTGCGGGGTGCCGGGAGGAGGCGGAGCGCCCCCGGGCATGCTCTGACGCCTCGGGGTGCGGGGCGGAGGCGCTGATAGCGCCCCCCGAGCCCCGAATGTCGTCAGGCCGGCAGCTCCGATTCCCGCCGGCCTCAGGCGTTCGCCAGGATCACGTCGGTCCCGGGGCGCCGTCCGCGATCCATTTACGCAAGATCTCGAGCTGCGCCGGGCTGACGGTCGGCCCCCCCGTGCTGGGCGGCATCACGCCCGAGATGCACTGCGCCGTGGAGGACTGCTGGCAACCCGCGGCTTCCGCCTTGCCGGCGGCCTTGAGGTAGAGCCAGCTGTGGTCGGGGTCGCCCGGGACGACGAGCTTGAACTGACCGCCGTCGCGGGAGGGCACGTTGACCAGACCGTCGACGATCTCCTTGGAGCTGAGGCGGCCACCGAGCGAGAGCCCCGCATTGGGGCCCGACTCGGCGTGGCAGCCGCTGCACAGGTTCGTCGCGCTCTCGAAGATGGGCCTCACCTTCTCGTGGAAGTACCCTGACTCCTCCGGCAAAGGCGCATTGGGATCCCTGACATCCTCGGGGTCCAGGTTCTCCTTGATGATCTTGATCTCGGTATCCATCTCGCGACACTGCGCGACGAGATCGTCCTTCAGCTTCTGATCCGTCGGCAACATCCCCTTGGCGCGCCGGTACTTCTCCCACACGTTGTCGATCCAGCCGTGGAGCTTCCAGAACATGTAGTTGTCGATGTTCGCGCTGGTGTTGTTCACACCGTGCGTCGTGTTGCCCGGCCGCGCCCACTTGGCGTGCAGCACGAAGTGGAGACCCACCCACGGCATGTTGGTCGCCCCCGCCAGCTTCTGCCCCACGTTGCACTGAAGCCAGAAGCCGAGCTCGCCTTCGTCCTTGAACCTCGCGAGGTTCTCGGGCTTGTCGATCTCATCACCGATTTTCCCGGCTTCGAGGGCGGCCGCGTCCCAGTTCTTCCACGCGGAGCGCCACTGGGACGGCACATCTTCCGCCTTCGTCGGGAACTTGGTGAAGCCCGTGAACTGCTCTTTATGATTGGGCCAGAGCTGCTGCAGCGCCTGGATCATGTGGCGGTGAAACACGAGAAACTGATAGCCGTCGCCGGCGGTCTGACAGTTCTGATCCTTCGGGACCAGCTGCTTGAATTTGCAGATGCCCACCTTGCTTCCGGCGCCCCCGAAGTTGCAGGCGCGGATCGCGTGCCACTCGACGTGAGCGTCCTGCCACCTGTTTTCATACATCCAGTCCAGGACCTGGGGCTGCACCGTCGTATCGACGATGTCCGGACTGTTGTTGCCGGGCGGAAAGAACTCCGCCGGGCCATCCTTCATGTTGGGATCCGAGTCGCTCGGGTGGGGCATGTACCCGCTCACGCAGTGGTCGTACGCAGGATGGTCGTCCGGACCGCCGCCGACACCGGCGCCTCCAGAGCCCGAGACCGAGCCCGAATCCGCGCCCGTGCTCGCCTGCGAGCCCGCGCCGGTGCCCGCGCCAGAGCCTGAGTTCACGCTCGACTGCGAGCCCGCGCCGCCCGTCCCGCCCGTCACGTCGGGTCCCCCCGCGCCGCCCTCCGACGCGCCGCTCAACGAGTTGCCATCGTCACCGGCGCACGCGCTGAGCAGCAACGCGGCCAGCGCGGCGAGCGTGGCCAGGCCCCGCCGGGACGTACGGAGGTCGGTTGCAGAACCCTGGTTCAGGTCGATAAATCGCATGTCGCTCTCTCAGGCTCTCAGGCCGTTAGGCTCAGTCCGTCAGGCGCAACCCGCCTCGCCTCGGGCAGGTAACACCACTCTACCAGCGCCACGCGAGCTTCGTCAACGGTGTTAACGAGCATACTGTGCTCGTGGATTTATAAACCTTGTGAACGCTCACAGGCAGTCTGTGCAGTGAGGGCGGCCCTTTCGACGCGTGGTGACTCGGTAGCCAGGCCGTGGGCTTTCAGATGTCGAGTCGAGCGAGGCGACTCGCCAGCGCCGGTGTCTCAGCGGACGTGGATATCCGGCTTCGGCGGCGCAGCCATCCCCTCTCCGATATGGAAGCTCGGGTGAGGCGGCTGGTTGTACGCGCCGTTTTGCCACGAGATGGCAACGCGGTACTGCGGATCGTGCATCAAGGTGTAGATCCGGTTCGTCGCGACCTGGTTCGTGGTGAAGATGCGGATGGAATCGCCGCAGCGGAAGATCACCTCTTCACGCCAGTCGCCCAGGATGTCGGCGCTGAGCGTCGGCGTGCTCTTCGTGCCGTTGTTCGAGGTACACCCGGCGGCCGTGAAGTTCCCCCCCTGGCCGTCGGCCTGGCGGATGCCGTTGCCGTCGAGGAGCTCCCGGCTCAGGTCCGCGTCCCACCAGATGAGGAAGTTGCTCGACGCAGGGCGGCTCCCGACGCCCCCGCCGTCCGAGCCGCGCAGCAGCTCGCTGTTGTTGACCCACGCCTCGCTGCCGGGGCTGCGCGGGTCGACGTCCGCCGCCACACCCCGGCCGGGGCCCTCCTCGCCGCCGTTGCCTGGCCCCTTCCAGATGACCTCGCACGTGCGGGCGTCGCGCATGGCGTAGGCGGGCGACTCGCTGCCCTCGTACGGCTGGAACACCTCGAGGCCAGGGCGCGACGGGACGTGATCCGTGACGTGCAGCGCGTCGCCGTGAGCATAGTAGTTCACCGCGCAGAGGCCCTTGCCGTCGTTGTCGAACGTCGCGCCGCCGTTGATGATCTCCTGCTGCGGGTCGTCGTCCACGTTCGCGACGCTGATGGAGTGGCAGCCCTTGCCGCCGAACGCCTCGTTGGCGCGGCTCGAGCTGGAGTCGAACGTCCAGAGGTTCGAGAGCGCGCCGTCGCGGTAGTTCCAGGCCGAGAGCGTCGTGCGCGCGTAATAGCCGCGCCCGAACACCACGCTCGGGCGCCCCGTGTCGTCGAGGAACGCGATCGTGCCGACGAAGCGGTCGACGCGGTTGCCGTAGCACTCGTTGTTGCCCCAGCTGCACACGTCGCCGCGCCCGACCTTGAACTCGGTGGTGGCGAGCTCCGCGCCGGTGTCGCCGGCGAACACGGTGAGGTACTCCGGGCCGGTGAGGATATAGCCGTCGTTGTTGCGGTAATCCTTGGAGTCGTCATCGCCGGCCGCGGGCCCCTTGCTCAGGTACTCGCCCCTCCCGTCGCGCGTCCCCGGCGCCGTCTTGACGGCCACCTCCGCCTTCCCGTCGCCGTCGAGATCGTACACGAGGAACGGCGAGTAATGCGCTCCGGCCCGGATGTTCACGCCGAGATCGATGCGCCAGAGCCGCTTGCCGTCGAGCGAGTAAGCGTCGAGGTAGGTCTTGCCGGTGCGGCCGGCCTTCGAGTTGTCCTGGAGGTTCGACGGATCCCACTTGAGGATGATCTCGTACCGCCCGTCGCCGTCCACGTCTCCCACGCTGCCATCGCCGCTCGAGTACGTGTAGCCGTCCCCTGCGGGCGGCGGTGTCGTCGGGATGGACAGGGCTCCATCCTTCCACACGGGCGCGGACTCCGACTCACCTTGCTCGACGCCGCCGACGACGGGGCGCACGGTGTAGACCGAGCTCGGAGAGCCGCCGCGGTCCACGAGGTTCGTGGAGTCCGTGAGCGGCGCGGCGTTGACCTTGACGCCGTCGCGGTAGACGTTGAACGCGATGTCGTCGGGGTCGTAGCCGAACAGGCGAAAGCCCACGTACGTGCCGCCGTCCGTGGGCACGGCCACGACACCGCGGTCGAGATCTTCCATCTGCGCGAACCCCGTCGGCCCGCCGGCCCCCGCGCCGCCGCTGCCAGTCGCGGCGCTCGTCCCGGCGCCGCCGCTGCCGGACGCGGCGCTCGTCCCGGCGCCGCCGCTGCCGGACGCGGCGCTGGTCCCGGCGCCGCTGCCGCTGCCGCTGGACGCCGCGCCGGTCGCGCCGCTGCCGGTCCCGGCGCCGTCCCCGCCGGCCCCGTCCGAGCCGGCTCCAGGTTCACCGCTCGATCCGCATGCCAGGTGAGCGGTAGCGAGCGCAAAGCAGATCAAGAAAATAGGTCGTCTCATGCATACCTCGCGCGGCCCCTCATCGTCCGGTCGGCGCCTCGCCTCCCGGCCGTGAGCGGAATGGTGGCCTCGTTTCTCACCCAGGTTGTGAGAGCAGGACGAAGTCAGTCACGAGAATTGCACGGGACGCACGATTTCTCGGGCATTGAAAATTTACCGCCATGCGCCTGAGGACAACGGGCTCGACTGGCCCGAGCCCCTTCCGGGTAGCAGGTGCTCGCGCTCGAACGGCTCGCCGCGAGAACGGTTGTGGTGGGGATGGGGATGGCGCTCGCGGCGCTTCTACAGCGGTCTCGTCGGTGATCTTGATATCGAGGTAGAGGCTGCTCTTGCCCTGTTCGGCGAGCGAGCGGCCACCGACGATCCAGTCCCCGGGATCGACGTATGGAGAGGGCGGTCGCGCGAGGCCCGGGCGGCGCGCCGCCGGCTCACGCCGACGCGATCCCCCCCGTCGGGCCCGTGGCGCCCCGCGGCTCGCCCTCTCCCCCGAGCGCCACGCGCGCCCGCGGGAGGTACCGCCCGCCCTCCAGCGACGTCAGCCGCTTGATGAGCCCCTCGCGCACCGCGCAGCGCAGGTCCCAGAGCTTGCCCGCCTCGGAGGACGAGACCAGCGCGCGGAGCGCGATCGTCTGCGCCGTCGCGTCGACCACGACGAGGCCCGCGACCTTCCCGTCCCAGTTCGCGTCGGCGGCGCACAGCCGCGCGACCTCCGCGCGCATCTCGTCGATCGGGACCGTGTAGTCCGCGTGGATAAAGACCGTGCCGAGCAGATCCGGCGACACCTTCGTCCAGTTCTGGAACGGCTTCTCGAGGAAGTAGGTGATCGGCAACACGAGCCGGCGCAGATCCCAGACCTTCACGACCACGAACGTCAGCGTGATCTCCTCGATCCAGCCCCACTCCCCCTCGACGATCACGGTGTCGCCGATGCGGATCGGCTGCGAAAAGGAGAGCTGCAGGCCGGCGAGCAGCGTGGAGATCGACTTCTGCGCCGCGAAGCCGACGACCACGCCGGCGATGCCGGCGGAGGCGAGCAGCGAGACCCCGACCTTCCGGACCACGTCGAACTGGAGGAGCACCAGCGCGACAGCCACCACGCCCACGAGCACGCTGGCGATGCGCCGCAGCATGGCGACGCGGGTCTTGCTGCCCCGGACGAGCGCCGCGTCCGCGGTGCTCGCGGTCACGCGCTCGGTCACCGTGTCGCCGGCGAAGCGCACGAAGCGCGTCGCGAGCCACGCCGTGGCGGCGATGAGGAGGGTCTGGAGGAGCGTGTCGACGACCTCCTGCGCGGGGGCGGCCAGGCGCAGCGGCCTGACGAGGCCGCTCGCGAGCGCCAGCATCAAGAGCGCGCGCAGCGGCGTCTGGATCCCGTCGAGGAGCCGGTCGTCCCACTGCACCTCCGTCCGCCGCACGAACCTGCTGACGGCGACGGAGACGAGGCGGCCGAGCAGCAGGCCGCCGAGCGACGACGCGGCGATCGCCGTCGCGAGGCCGAGCCACTGCCAGGCGGCGAGCCCCAGGAAGCGCACCCGGGAGAGCACCGCCGGCAGCCGCTCGGCGATCGGCCCCGGACCGAACGCCTCGTGGAGCTCGGGCACGGCCGCGACCGTCGCTCGCGAGACGAGCCAGATCCGCGCGCCGCCCGGGCCGCCCGCGCGGCTCAGGACGATCGGGATCGCGGTATCCCCGAGCGGGATGCGCCCGATCTCGTCGCGGCCGGGCCCGTCGGCCGGATCGCCCTCGGGCTCGTCCGAGAGCTCCTCCCACACGTTCCAGAGCCGCTGATCGAGCACGAACGTGAGCTGCGCGGCGAGCTCGGGCCCGCGCTCCGCCTGCGCGGCGCGCGGGATGGCGGACAGGTCGAGCGCGTACGCCGCGACATCGTGGCGCCCCTCGCGCGAGGCGTCGACGAGGAGCCGCAGGGCGCGCCGGGGCGTCGAGCGGTCCGCGTCCGCAGGCGCCAGCGGCAGGCCGTCCTGCGGCCCCGCGGCGGCGCGCGTCGAGATCATGAGCACGGCGACCAGCAGCGCGAGCAGCGCCGCCGTCGCGATCCCCGTTCGGGTTCGCTTCACTTCGTCAATCTCCGGGAACTGGTACCGAGCGCACGGCGGCGGGACACGTGCTCGTCCCGCGCCGAATCGGCCGGGATGCTTCGCGCAGATTGCTTTGAAGTCAAACAAACTCGAGCGTGGCGCGCGCCGGCGCCGGTCCGCCGGGACGGCGGCTCACGCCGGATGCCGATCTCCGCCGACCGCGGTCACCCCGGCCGCGCGCCGCCGCCGACCGCGCTCCGGCACCGCTCGACGTCTTCCCAGAACGTCGGATACGTCTTCGCCACGCAGGCCGGATCCTCGATGGTGATCCCCGGCCGGCACAGCCCCAGGATCGCGAAGCTCATCGCCATGCGGTGGTCGCTGTAGCTGCGCACGAGCGCGGGCGTCAGCGGCCGAGGCTCGATGCGGAGCCAGTCGTCGCCGTGGGTCACCTCCTGGCCGAGGCGGCGGAGCTCCGCGACCGTGGCGGCGAGGCGGTCCGTCTCCTTGATCCGGATGTTCGCCACGTTCCGGATCGTCGTCGGTCCCTCGAGGAGCGGAGCGATCGCGGCCAGCGTCATCACGGTGTCCGAGATGTGGTGCATGTCGACGTCGATGCCGCGCAGGCGCCCGTCGCTGCGCACGGTGGTGGCATCGGCCTGCCGGCTCACGCGCGCGCCGGCCTGCTCCAGGAGCTCGACGAACCGGTAGTCTCCCTGCAACGCCCCCTCGGCGAGGCCGGGCACGGTGATGGATCCGCCCGCGGCCGCGGCGAGCGCGAACGGATAGCTCGCGGACGACGCGTCGGGCTCGATCGGGTACGCCCGCGGGCGGTACCCCGCGGCGGGATGGACCGTGAACCCGCCCGCGGCCTCGTCGATGCGACCGCCGAAATCCGCGACCATGCGCCGCGTGATCTCGACGTAGGGGCGACTGACCAGCTCGCCGGCCACGCGCAGGTCGATGGCGGCGTCGGCGAAGGGGCCTGCCATCATCACCGCAGAGAAGTACTGGCTGGAGCGATCGCCGCGCATCGTCAGCGTGCCGCCCTTCAGCCGGCCGCCCCGGATCCGGAGCGGCGGACACCCGGTCGCGCACGCCACGTCCGCCCCGAGCTGCCTCAGGCCGTCGACCAGATCGGCGATCGGCCGCTTGGCCATGTGCTCGTCGCCGACCAGCACCACCTCCCCCGGCACGAGGCACGCGAGCGCCGCGAGGAACCGCACCGTGGTGCCGCTGTTCCCGACGAACAGCTCGCGCCCCGGCGCGCGCAGCCGGCCCCGCCCTCCCTTCACCACCAGCGTGTGCGGCCCGGCGTCCTCGATCCCGATCCCCAGCGCTTCCAGGGCGGACCGCATGTGCCGCGTGTCGTCGCTGTGGAGCACCCCCTCCAGCGTGCTCTCACCGTCGGCGAGCGCAGCCAGCACGAGCGCGCGGTTCGTGATGCTCTTCGAGCCAGGGACCCGCCAGATCAGATCCGGCGGCGAGGACAGCGGGGTGATGGGCAGAGGACCGGCAGGGATCATGGGGGCGGCGGACTATAGCGGGGCGCTTCTTCGTGCGCCACGGGCTCACCGCGTCGAACTCCGCCTGATGGTCTGTCTGGACGGCGATCATCAGGCCGCCTCGCCGTGCATGACGCCCCATGATCCGACGCGCGCGACAGCGCCGCGGCTCGGTTGCGAACACCCCAGCTCAGGACGAACGCGGGTTGACAGTGAGGCTCACGAGCGCACACGCGAGAGCGCCCGGGGCGTCACGTGACGAACAGTGACCATGGAATACCTGGGGGGGTCTCTGTCAAAAACAATTCACACACCGCTCTCCTCGCCCCAATCGCCGACCGCTGCCCACGACATGGTCGCGGTCGAGCGCGCCAGCCCGAACCGCCCAGTCCGATCGAGCGCGATGACGCCCCCTGTGGTGTCGAGGCGCTCCGCCAGGTGCGCGATGATCCCGCTCGCCGCGTCGACCGCGCCGACGCCGGCGCGCATCCGCTCCACGGCCGAGTGCGCCACGGCGAGCCGGATCATCCCCTCGCCGTGGCCGGTCGTCGACACGGCCCCGGCCTCGTCGTCAGCGTACGTCCCTGCCCCGATGAGGGGCGAGTCCCCCACCCGCCCGACCCGCTTGTTGACCGTGCCGCCCGTGCTCGTCGCCGCGGCGGTGAGCCCGCCCTCGTCGAGCGCCACCGCGCCGACCGTGTTGCCCGCCCAGGAGGTCGCGCGGATGCCTTGCTGGGCCGCCGCGAGCGCCTCCCGGGCCGCCTGCGTGATGAGCGCCGCCTCGCCCACGGGCGTGAACCCCTTCATCCGCGCGAACCGCGCGGCGCCGTGCGCGGCGTACAGCACGTGCCGGCCGTCCTCCAGCGCCGCGCGCGCGATCGCGATCGGCTCGGCGAACTCCGAGAGCGCGCAGACCGCGCCGGCCCTGAGCCCGCGGCCCTCCATGATCGACGCGTCGAGCTCGACGTGGCCCTCCTCGTTGAGGCACGCGCCCGTGCCCGCGTTGAAGAGCGGATCGTCCTCGAGGACGCGCACCGCGCGCTCGACCGCGTCGAGCGCGCTCCCTCCCTCGGAGAGCACGCGCGCTCCCTCGCGCGCCGCGCGGAGGCACCCCGCCGCATGCAGCGGCCGCCGCTCCGGAGCGACGTTGCCCGCGCCGCCGTGGACCAGGACGGTGCGCCGCCCGCCGCGCCCGCCCAGAGAATGGATGACGTGCTTCACGACCGTGGCACCCTACCGCGGCGCGCGCCGGGAGGTCCACGCCCACCCGACGCTCACTCGGGCGGGAGCGCGCTCCGCTTGGCCTTGAGCTCGTAGGCCATGCCGCACGGCAGCGCCGCGAGCACCGGCGCGACGCTGAGCTCGCCGGCGACGAGGTCCTCGCACCGAGACCCCGCCGTGGGCACGAACTCGAAGGACATCGTCGCCTTGAACCCCGCGACGTCATCCCCTCTGCCGCCGAGCTGCCCGAGCGCCCGGTCGCGGCGCTCGAGGGAGCACGGCGGCCCCGGCGGCGCGTCGCCGGCGCGCATGTCCACCACCACGCGCCCGCCGATCGAGAAGCTCACGTCGTCGTCGTCGATGACGCCTGCGATCACGCTGGCGCCGTTGTTCCAGTACAGGGCGCCGTCGCCGCGCGCGAGCTCGACGTCGAACTCCCACAGGCGCTTCGCGCCGAGCGCCCCCTCCCCGCACGTGTTCGCCGTCTGTGTCCCCACCACGTGGAACGCGCCGAGCGCGGTCCCCCGCTCCGGCGCCTCCCGATCTCCGAAGGCGTCGGCGCACGCTGGAAGCAGGGGCAACGCCGGCAGCATCGCGAGCAGCAGCATCCGCATCGAGCCCGCGTACCAGACGGGCACGGCGCAGGACAAAAAAGCGCTCGCGGGCAATGGAAATAAAA
Source organism: Sorangium sp. So ce281 (assembly GCF_051527395.1). Classification (NCBI taxonomy): domain Bacteria; kingdom Pseudomonadati; phylum Myxococcota; order Polyangiales; family Polyangiaceae; genus Sorangium; species Sorangium sp. So ce281. The sequence goes on along the minus strand of NZ_CP150322.1, from coordinate 4,056,172 downwards.
ACGGGTCGGGTGCTTCGCTCGCACCCGACCCGTCCCGTGGGCCTCTACCGGAGGCCTTCTGGACCCCGCTTGATCCCGCCTGTGCGGCGCCACCCCTGTCCCATCGCGACGAGCGTTCAGCCCCGGAGCGCCGGTGAGAATCGTTGCCGGAAGACCTGAGTCTTCCTCGATTCCCTCTCTGCCGGCTTCGCGGAGGTCGCGATGGCAGTCAACAGGTTATCGAGCGCCGGACCTGGCCGAGCGCGGTAGCGTTTTGCAAGGCCCCGATGACCCTGCGTCCACGCTCCACGAGGGTCAGCCGTTCCCAGCCTCCGGTATAGAAGAGCCACTGGTACTGTGCATGGTGTCCATCCCTCCTCCGGCTTGCCGGCACCCCGCGCCGGATCGAAAGAGATCGTCCGGCATGGCAAGGGTGTTCGATTGCGGATCAGCGGAGAGCCCGCCGATCTGGTGTCGCCCCCGGCACCGTGGTGCTCCACGGCAGGACCATCCTGGAGCTGATGCTCCGTCCGAGGCCGAGGACCAGCGTATCACCGCTGTTCAGGCGAGCAAGGGGCTCACGCACCGAAACATCGAAAGCGACTCTCTTCCATTCCATCCATGTCCACCCACGGGTCCACCCACGGGCCACGGGTCCACCCACGGTCCGCAGGGCCCCACCGCTCCCACCGCGTCTCGCAGCACAGCCGGGCAGGCGGCGTTCGTCGTTCGACATCATCGCACGCACGTCGCACGTCGCACGCCGCACGCCGCACGCGGCCAGGCAGGCGTCACCGGACGATCAACCAGGCAGGGCGAGGTGCAAGGCGCGTCTCGGCAGGACGAGGCGCAGCGCGCTCCAGCGAGACGACGTGCCGGACGCAAGCGCGTGGCTACCGGAACAGGTCCGGTGGAACAACGTCGAGGACGTCGCGCGGCGGATCAGCGCGCCATGACCGGGCCCCGCGCGCGTCAGACGTGCGCGAACCAGCTCGCCTCCTCGCCCTCCGGCAGCGCCGTGGCGAGGACCGCTAGCATCGCGTCGATCTCTTCCTTCGTGTGGACCCCGCTGCGCAGGATGGCCGCCGGGCCGTCGACCCCGGGCACCACGACCGACTCCACCGCGAGCGCTGTGTCGACTCCATAGCCGTAGGACGCCAGCGTCACGACCGCGGTGGCTTCGCGGTCGTCGAGCAGCCGGCGGATCGTCAGCGTGCGGCGCACGCGCTCGCTGTCCTCGGCCCACGACGCGAGCCACGCGCGCGCCGCCTCGTCGAGGCCGACGAGCACGAGCTGCGCGGGAGGCAGCGCGTCAGGATCGGCCGCGGCGACGGCGGCGCGGTGGAAGCCCCGCACCTCCCGGCACCAGAACGGCGGCGCGCCGTCGACCCGGACGAGAAAACCGTAGGGACCGCGGGCCCCCTCTCGCTCCGAGCCCCCCGAAGAAGCGGAAGAGAAACTGTCGTTCGACACGAAGGGAGACGATACACGAGCTCTGCTCGGCGGAGGAAGCCCGCTCAATTGCGCAGCACGTCGAGACGACACGGCTCCGCCCCGGTCACACCTGTCACACGCACGCCGCCTGGGTACGCTCGCCGATGCCCATGGCGGCAACAACGAGAACGCCACACTCCCGGGATTTCGGCTAAGGTGGCGCCGCCTCCCCCGTGGAGCCCGTCCGGGACGGGGTGCGTCCTGCACCTACGGCGTCGCCCCGACCGACGGGCTCCAGCCCGCAGCGACGGGTCGGGGCGGCAGCAGCGCCCGACGCCGGGCGCGCTGCCGCGGAAGGCCGGCGAAGAGGCCCGCCGGCGCGTCCCGCGTCACCTCGATCCCGATCCGAACCGCAGGCAATGAAGCTCACGTCACAACAAGTCATCGAGATCGTCATCGCGCTCTGCGCCTACTTCGGCGTCGCGTTCGCGCTCAACTGGTTCGCCCCGTCGCGGCTCCGCGTGCTCGCGCGGTACAGCACGGTCGCCGCGGGCGTCGCGCTCTTCTTCTATGGTCTGGACCGGTACATCGACGAGCACGCCCGCGCCGTGGACATGGCGAAGGTGGCGATCGCGATGGGCGCCGCGCTCTGCGTCTTCTACGAGACGCACCGCGAGGGGATGCGCCGGCCGATCGCGGAGCGCTGGAAGCGGTTCGCCGGCGTGGCGCTCGGTATCGCCGCCATCATCGCGTACTTCAACGGCTTCCGCTTCGGCTATGCCAAGTATTACCACCGCTGGGATCAGTTCCATTATTACATGGGGGCCAAGTACTTCCCGGAGATGGGGTACGACGGCCTCTACAAATGCGCGCTGATCGCGCAGGACGAGCTGGGGCTCGTCACGTACACGAACGAGGACACCGGGCGGCAGGTCAAGCTGGACATGGCGAAGGAGGTGCGCCACCCGGACAAGAAGATCCGGAACCTCGGTGGCGACAACCTCCTCATGCCGGCGAGCGAGGTGCTCAGCACGCCCGAGATGTGCAAGGCGCACTTCGCACCGGAGCGCTGGGACGCGTTCAAGGCCGACGTGCAGTTCTTCCGGACAGCCTCGGACAAGGGCTACTGGGAGGACATGCAGAAGGACCACGGCTACAACCCGCCGCCGGTCTGGACGATCATGGGTAAGTTCTGGGCGGACCTCCAGCCGGCCAGCACCCGCTACCTCCAGTTCCTCGCCAGCTTCGATATTTTCTATCTGCTCGGGATGTTCGCCGCCCTCTACTGGGCCTTCGGATGGCGGGTCTTCGCCGTCGCGGCGATCTTCTGGGGCTGCCAGTCGTCGGCGCCTTTCTACTGGACAGGCGGCGCGTTCCTCCGGCAGGACTGGCTCTTCTACCTGGTCCTCTCGGCCTGCCTCATCCGGAAGCGCTACTTCAAGCTCGCGGGCGCGAGCATGGTCTACGCGGGCCTCCTGCGCATCTTCCCGGGCCTGCCCGTGATCGGCTGGCTCACCGTCGCCGGGATTCACCTCGTCCGCCACAAGCGCATGGCGAGGTCGCACGTGCAGGTGCTGATCGGCGGCGTGCTCGCGGCCGCCGTGCTCATTCCGGTGAGCATGAAGGTCTCGGGCACGGACTCGTACCGGCAGTTCTACGAGCACACGCTCAAGGTGCACGACCAGACGCCGCTGACGAACCACATGGGCCTCCGCGTGCTCGTCGGCCACGAGCCCGGTACGGGCGTCGAGTCCGGCCGCATGAAGTACACGAAGGACACGAAGCTCGTCGATCCGTTCGAGGTCTGGAAGCGGATGCGCAACGAGCGCTACGCGAAATACCGCTGGATCGCCTACGGGATCATCGCCGCGAGCCTGGCGGGCTTCGTCTACGTGTGCCGGCGGGTCCGCTCGCTGTGGGTGGCCCAGTGCCTCGCCCAGATCTTCGTCATCCTGCTCTCGCAGCTCACCTGTTATTACTATTCATTCATGATCTTGAGCGCGCCGCTCACCCGGGTGAAGCGCCAGATCGAGGTGCCCCTGTTCGGCCTGGCGGCGCTCAGCCAGTTCATCTGGATCACGTTCAACTACAACGACGACAAGTACACGGTGCTCACCGCTGTCTCACTCGCCTTCTGCTATTACCTGCTCTGGATCTTCTCGGGTAAGACGATGCCGTGGGCGCGGCAGCCCGAACCGGCGAGCGAGGACAGCGGAAAGCCGACGGCCCAGCAGGCCTGAGGCGCTCGCCTCCTGCGGGGCGCCACGGCAGTGCCTTCATGCCTGGAAATAGATGATGATAGAAGCAGAGCGAGAGCATCCCGACGAGCGAAGCGACCTCCAGGAAAGCGAGGCCCGGCCGAGCGATCTTGGGGCGGCGGCCGACCGGGGGAACACGCCGGCCCCGCCGCGCGGCGACGACCGGGCGGTCCACGCTTTCCGGAAGGTCCCGCGGACGGGCGTCATCTATGTGACGACCGAGGCCGCGCGCCTCGGCTTCAACCCGGGTCGGGACGCCGCGTCCGCGGGCGCCGACGAGGGGACGGACGGCTGGTGCAACCTCGGGCAGGGCCAGCCGGAGACGGGCCCGCTCCCGGGCGCGCCCGCGCGCTGCGCGGCGGTGCCGATCTCCGGAGACGACCAGGAATACGCGCCCGTGGCCGGCCTCTGGGAGCTGCGCGAGGCGATCGCGTCGCTCTACAACCGCGCGTACCGGCGGGGCATGCCGTCGCGCTACACGGCCGAGAACGTGGCGGTGTCGGGCGGGGGTCGCATCGCCCTCACCCGCGCCGCGGCGGCGCTCGGGCAGATCAACCTCGGCCACTTCCTCCCCGATTACACCGCGTACGAGGAGCTGCTCGACGTCTTCCGGCTGTTCTCGCCGATCCCGATCCTGCTCGAGGGAGAGCGCGGCTACTCGTTCTCCGTCGGCGACCTGCGCCGCGAGATCCTGGGCCGCGGCCTGAGCGCGATCCTCGCCTCGAACCCCTGCAACCCGACCGGGAAGCACGTGCGCGGCGAGGAGCTCGCCGCCTGGGTCCGCACCGCGAAGGAGCTCGATTGCGCGCTCCTGCTCGACGAGTTCTACTCCCACTACATCTACGGGATGGGCGACGTGGCCCCGATGGAGAGCGCCGCACGCTACGTCGAGGAGGTCGACCGCGATCCGGTCGTGATCTTCGACGGCCTGACCAAGAACTGGCGCTACCCCGGCTGGCGCGTCACGTGGACGCTGGGGCCGCGCGAGGTCATCGAGGCGGTGGCGAGCGCCGGCAGCTTCCTCGACGGCGGCGGCTCCAAGCCGATGCAGCGCGCCGCGGCAGAGCTGCTCACCATCGAGCACACCCGCGCCGAGACGACGGCCATCCACCGGACGTTCTCGCACAAGCGTGGGATCATGCTCGAGGGGCTGCGCAGGATCGGCGTCACGGTCGACGCGGAGCCCGAGGGCACGTTCTACGTGTGGGGCTCGGTCGCGGATCTGCCCCCGGGGCTCTCCGACGGCTACGGCTTCTTCCGGGCGGCCCTCGGGGAGCGGATCATCGTCGTGCCGGGCGAGTTCTTCGACGTCAACCCCGGCAAGCGCCGGGCGGGGCGGCCGTCGCGGTTCCGCCACCACGTCCGCTTTTCTTTCGGCCCGAGCGAGGACGTCCTCGTCCGGGCGCTCGGGCGGCTCGAACGCATGGTAGGCGAGCGTCGCCGGGCCTGACACCGGCGGCGCCGCGCAGGGGAGCGGGAAGACGGGGCCGAGCGCCAGGTCTTGTCGCGCTGCACGTCTTCCGACATGGTGGGGGAGCGCGTGGCCAAAGATCCGTGGAGTGATTGGAACGACGACGACCCCGGTAACTTCCAGCCGGGCGATACGATCGGCCCCTACGAGCTGCTGTTCCCGGCAGCCGTGGGCGGCATGGCCGCCGTGTGGGCTGCGCGGCTCAGGCGGCCCAACGGCTCCGTCCAGATCGTCGCCGTCAAGCTGCTGTCGGACGCGATGCGCGGGGATGACGACGCGCGGGCGATGTTCCTCGACGAGGCGTGCACCGCGTCGCGGATCCTCCACCCGAACGTCGTGCACATCCTCGCGTACGGCGAGGTCCGCGACCGGCCGTACCTCGCGATGGAGTGGATCGACGGCGCCCCGATCGCGAAGATCTTCTCGAACCAGAAGGCGAAGCGCGCGCTCCTGCCGCTCGGCTGGGTGCTCCACGTGATGATCGACGCGTGCGCCGGGCTGCACGCGGCGCACGAGGTCCGCGACGACACGGGCGAGCTCCTCAACCTGATCCACCGCGACGTCACGCCCGAGAACGTGATGGTGACGTTCGACGGCATGGTCAAGGTCGTCGACTTCGGCGTCGCGAAGACGCGGGCGCGCGCGCAGACCAGCCGCGTCGGCGCGATCAAGGGCAAGACCGGGTATTTCTCGCCCGAGCAGGTCATGGGCGGGGCGCTCGACCGCCGCAGCGATCTCTTCTCGATGGGCGTGCTGCTCTACCTGCTGGTGACGGGCCACACGCCGTTCCGCGGCAAGGGCCCGCTGGAGGCGATGCAGCAGATCGCCAACCGCAACCCGCAGCCGCCGCGCGAGATCATGCCCGAGGTCCACCCGGAGCTCGACCGCATCATCATGCGGGCGCTCGCCAAGAACCCGAACGAGCGGTACCAGACGGCCGCCGAGCTGCGCCGCGATCTCGAGCAGGTGAGCGCCGCGGTCCGCGAGAGCTACACCGACAAACAGGTGGGCCAGCTCGTCCGCGATCTGCTCCCCGGGGTCGCCGAGGCGCGCAAGGAGCGGATCGATCAGGCGCTCGACGAGCTCGACCGGATCCTCGCCGAGCGCGCCCACCCTCAGAAGCCGCAGGCCTCGCGCCCCGAGGACGCGACCGAGGTGATGCTGCGGCGCATCTCCATGCTGCCGATCCTGCAGGACGGCCCGGAGGCGACGGAGGGCGGGGGCGCGGCCGACGCGGCGCCGCCCTCGTCCCCGGCAGGCCCCGCGAGCTCGCGCATGTCGGGGCCGGCAAGCTCGCGCATGTCGGGGCCGGCAAGCTCGCGCATGTCGGGGCCGGCAAGCTCGCGCATGTCGGGGCCGGCAAGCTCGCGCATGCCGGCGCCGACGAGCCCGCGCCGCGCGAACGCCGACCCGATGCGCAAGTCGAATCCGGACGCGACGCGCAAATCGACCCCGGATGCGACCCGCAAGTCGAACCCCGACGGCGCAGGCTCGCCGCTCGATTTCCCGGCGGGGCTTTCGCCGCTGCCGCTGCTCCCGCCGCCGCTGCACGTGGGGCCGCCGGTGCCCCCGGGGCCGGCGGCTTACGCCGGTCCGGCGGCGCACGCGAGCGGCCCCACGGGCGCTGTCGCGTCCGCGCCCGAGCGCCGCGCGTCCCCTCCCGCGAAGGGGTCCTTCGTCCGCGTGGCGTTGCTCGCGCTGATCGTCCTGGGCGTGGTCGCGGCCGTTGCGTTCGTGCTGCTCGCGCGTTCCGGCCGCATGCGGCTCGGCGGTGCGGCGGTGCCCTCCGCCAGCCCCAGCGCGTCCGCGCCGACGGTGCAAGCGCCCGATGCCGGCGCCGATGTCGCGGCAAAGCCGGACGCGGCAGCGACGGCGTCGACGGTCGCGGGCGACGCCGTCGCGGACGCCGCGGCCCCGACCGACGCAGCCGCGGCCGAGCTGATCGCCGACGCGGCCGCCCCCGTCGACGCGGCCGCCCCGGCCGACGCGGCCGCGGATGCCGCGGTGCCCGCCGATGCAGCCACCGCTCTCCCGAGCGGGCAGCCGGCGTACGTCCCCGGCGCCGCACCCGCGCCGGGGGCGCCCGCCGCACCCGCGCCGGGGGCGCCGTACCCGGGCTCCTCGGTCACCCCTGCGCCGCGCGTCCCAGGGCCCCTGCCCACGCCGTCCGTCACCGGGTGGCCTCCGCCACGGCCCGCGAGCCAGCCCGGGCTGCCGGCGACTCCGCCCGCCTCCACGCTGCCGCGCGGGCCCGTCCCCGGGCAGGCGCCGCCGCGGCCGCGGCCCGCTGCGCCCCCCCTCGACCTGGCGCCGCGGTAGCGCCTTCGGACCGGGCGCGGCTGCCTCCCCCGCAGCCCGCGCGGCCGGCGCATCGCGCTCAGTCGTCCTTCGGCTCCTCGGGCTGCGCCTCGTCGGGCGGCGGGGGCGGGGTGGCGCGGGCCGCAGCTTTCTTCAGCGACGACTCCGCGAGCGACACCAGCATGGCGAGGTTCACCGGCTTCGAGAGCAGGAAGATCGCGTGCCGTCGCAGCGCGCGGATGCGAGCCTGCTGCGACTCATCGGCCGTCACGACGAAGACGGGCGTGTCCCGGTTCAGCGCTCCCTTGGCCGAGAGCGACTCGAGCACGCTGAAGCCGTCGATCAGCGGCATGTGCAGGTCGAGCACCACGAGATCGAACTTGCGCGCGGAGAGCCGGCGCAGCGCCGGCGCGCCGCCGTTCGCCTCCTCGACGTCGCCCAGCGTGCGGAGCGAACGCGCAAACATGGCTCGGATCGCGGCGTCGTCGTCGATGACGAGGATGCACGTCACAGCGTCATGATCGCACGGAGGCAGAAGCGCTGGAAGCCCGCCGCCGGCCCCCGCATCGCCCGGAGCGCGCGTACGCAACCGTGCGCAGCGCCGGTCTCCAACTCGCGGCGTCGCCTCCAACCCGGCGGCTGCTCCGCGCCCCCGCGTCCGCCTGCGCTCGGCGTGACCGCGCGCGCAACGCGATCGGGGCGACGAGCGCCCGGCGCGCGCAACGCAGACGGACGCGTCGGCAGCGTAGATCCCGTGTTCAGCGGTCCCGGCCGAGACATGGACGCCACGTACGGGCTGCGGTACACGCGGAGCTGGACGTCATCGACCCCGCGCACCGCAAAGGAACGATCCCATGGGCAAGTTCACCCTCACACACGAGATCAACTGCAACCTCGAGACGTTCTGGAAGCTGTTCCTGGACAAGACATTCAACGAGGAGCTCTACAGGAAGGAGCTCGGTTTCCCCGAGTTCACGATCACGGAGCAGGTCGAGACGGCGACGGAGATCATCCGGAGGTCGGCCGGGAAGCCGAAGATGAATTTGCCCGGCCCCGTCGAGAAGCTGCTCGGCTCCGGGTTCCGCTACACCGAAGAGGGCAGGCTGAACAAGGCGACGAACGTGTGGACCTTCAAGCTGACGCCAAGCACCCTGGCCGACAAGATGCGCAACGAGGGCGTGGTGCGCGCCGAGGCCATCGGCGACAACAAGGTGCGTCGGATCGCCGAGATCACGATCGAAGCGAAGGTGTTCGGCGTCGGCGGCATGCTCGAGAACAGCGCCGAGAAGGAGCTGCGGCAAGGGTGGGAGGTCAGCGCGGTCTTCATGAACAAGTGGATCGCCCAGGGCAAAACGGCCTAGCCGGGCGGGCGGCGATCGGCCGTTCCCTGCCGCTCACCCCCCGGGGCGCCTGACGCCGGCGCTGCCCGACGAACGGACGGCGACGCCGACGAGAGCGGGACGACAGGGGGACGAGAGGGGATCGCGAGCGGCCGCCTCGCGGCCTCCATCCCGCGAACGAGCGAGGGCGCGCCCCTGCACGTCCAGGGTCAAAGCGGGAGATCTGCGGCTCCGGCTCTTGCTGCGATGGCGTACGGGAACCAGGGCCACGGCATGGAGCACGTCGTCATCATCGGTGCCGGCTTCGGCGGCCTCTACGCGGCGCGGGCGCTCCGGCGCGAGCCGGTACGGGTGACCGTGATCGACCGGCACAACCATCACACGTTCCAGCCCCTCCTGTATCAGGTCGCGACGGCGGGCCTGAGCGCGAGCGACATCGCCACGCCCATCCGCCACGTGCTGCGCAAGCAGAAGAACACGAGGGTGATCCTCGCCGAGGTGAAGGCGATCGATCCCGTCCACAAGCGGGTGATCTTCGAGGACGGCGAGCTCGGCTACGACAAGGTGATCGTCGCGGCCGGGGCGTCGCACTCGTACTTCGGGAACGACGCGTGGGAGGCCGTCGCGCCCGGGCTCAAGACCGTCGAGGACGCGCTCGAGATTCGCCGGCGCGTCCTCCTCGCCTTCGAGGCGGCCGAGCGCGAGCAGGATCCGGCGCGGCGGAGCGCCTGGATGACGTTCGTGGTGGTGGGCGCGGGCCCGACGGGCGTCGAGCTCGCCGGCGCCCTCTCGGAGCTCGCGAGGCACACGCTCGTACGCGAGTTCCGGCACATCGATCCGAGCAAGGCCCGCATCCTCCTGCTGGAAGGGGCCGGGCAGGTGCTGCCGTCGTACGTGCCGGAGCTCGGCGAGAAGGCGCGACAGCAGCTGGCCGCGCTCAACGTGGAGGTGCGGACGAACTGCCGCGTCACCGACATCGACGAGGAGGGGGTCTCGATCGGCGACAAGCGGATCGAAGCCAGGACCGTGCTCTGGGGGGCCGGCGTGGCGGCGTCCCCCCTCGCCCGCACCCTCGGAGCGCCGCTCGACCGGGCAGGGCGCGTGCTGGTGGCGCCGGACCTGACGGTGCCGGGTCACGAGGACATCTACGTCATCGGCGACCTCGCGTCGCTGAAGCAGGAGGACGGGACGCCCGTGCCCGGCGTGGCGCCCGCGGCGATCCAGGGAGGGCGCCACGCCGCGCGCTGCATCGCGCGCACCCTGCGAGGGCTGCCGCGGCTGCCGTTCCGGTACAACGACCGGGGATCCCTGTCGACGATCGGACGCGCCGCGGCGGTCGCCGACTTCGGCAGGCTGAAGCTCTCCGGGTTCCTGGCGTGGCTCGCGTGGCTGTTCGTGCATATCCTCTTCCTGATCGGCTTCCGTAACCGCTTCCTGGTGCTGTTCTCGTGGGCCCTGTCCTACGTGACCTACGAGCGCGCCTCGCGGTTGATCACGGGCGCGGTCCCGCCGCTCCTGGAGGACCACCGCGCGCCGGAGCTCGAGGCGCGCATGGACGGTGGCGCCGTGAGGAGGCACCAGCCGATGGAGCCCGCGCGCACGCGCGCATAGCCGCCGCCCGAGAACACACACACACGCCGCCCGCCGGCGTACTGCGCTCGTCTGGACCTCGGCGACGGAGCTGCGTTAGCGTCATTGAACCATGACGACCCATCCCGGACAGGGCGCCCCGACGCACCCGTGGCGAGCGCTCCTCGCCAGCGCAGCACCTCTCGCCGCACTCCTGCTCAGCGCCCCCTCCGCCTTCGCGCAGGCGCCTCCTGCTGCGTCCTCGCCGCGCCCAGCCGGCGCCGAGCCGCAGCCCGCGCCCTACGGGGCCCCTGCGCCGTACGGCGCGCCTGCCCAGTATGGGCAGCAGCCCGGCTACTACCCGCCTCCGGGATACGCGCCGCCGCCGGGATACGCGCCGCCGCCGGGATACGCGCCGCCGCCGGGATACGCGCCGCCTCCGGGGTACGCCCCGCCGCCGGGATACGCCTCGCCTTCCGGCTCGTATCCGGTCGGCCCGAGGATCATGAACTACGAGGAAGGGCAGGCCGTCCCGGAGGGTTACCGCGTCGAGGAGAGGGCGCGCCGCGGCCTGGTCATCGGCGGCGCCGTGACGTTCGGCGTCACCTACATCCTCTCGGCGATGGTCGGGCTCGTGGCGGAGAGCGCTGACAGGGCGAGCGGCGGAAGCGGCGAGAGCTACCTCCCGCTCTACATCCCGCTCGCCGGCCCCTTCATCACCGTCGGCACCGCCGACGCGAAGGGCGGCGGCGTCTTCGTCCTCATGGTCGACGGGCTGGCCCAGGTCGCCGGGGCCGCGATGTTCATCGGCGGCCTCGCCGCGCCGGAGAAGAAGCTCGTCCGCAACGACGTCTCCCTGTCGGTGAAGCCGATCGTCACGGGCGACACCGTCGGGCTCGGCGTCTCCGGCTCGCTCTGAGCGCGGGCCGCCCGCGGCCCGGCGTCACGGCACGACGGGCGGCGTCTCATCCATCGTCTTGACGGCGCGCTTGGCCCTGCGGCGCACGTCGACGTGCAGCGACTCGTCGAAGTTGATGGCCGAGAACGCCGCCCGCGCCTCGATGTTCTTGCCGAGCGCGGCGTACGCCTCGGCCTCGTTCCACCGCAGCTTCCAGTCGCGCTTCGCGAGGTCCGAGAGCTTCGCGGCATCGGCGATGATGTCCGGGTACCGCTGCTGCTTCCCGAGCTCGGTCCAGTACTCGGCCCGGAGGTCGTCGTCGCCGGGCGCGAGCGCGACGGCCGCCGCGAAGCCCGCGAGCGCGTCGTCGATCCGACCTGCGACCAGCTCGGCGCGGGCGAGCGAGCGGCGCGCGCCCGCGCTCTCGGGGTGAGCCGCGACGAAGGCGGCGAGCGCGGGGATCGCCTCGTTGACCTTCTGGATGTCCGCGGGATCGCTCGGCCAGAACCGGAGCGAGAGCGCCGCGAGGTCGCCCGGGTCGCTCTCCAGCGCGCGCTCGACCGCGGCGGGCACCTCCGCGCCGCGGCCCGCCTGGGACAGGCACTTGGCGAGCTCGACCCAGGCGCCCGACGAGGACGGCACCGTCGCGACGAAGGCCTCGGCCGCGGCGAGCGCCTCGTCGGTGCGCCCGAGCGATCGGAGCGCGGCGATCCGCGCGAGGTGCGCGCGCTCGCCGCTCGCCCCTTCGCCCGAGGCGGCGACGGCGCGCTCCGCTGCGGCCAGCGCGACGTCGTGGCGGAGCTCGCGCTCGTGGTAGGCGAGCTGCTCGAGATAGAAGGCGCCGTCGCGGGGCGCCGCGTCCCACTGGCCCGCGAGGTACTCGAGCACCGCGTCGGAGCGCACGTAGACGAGCGAGGCAGCGTCGCGCGGGTTCTCGTAGATGGGCAGGAGGACCCCGAGCTGGACCATCGCGTCCAGCGCCGGCTGGCAGTCCGGCTTCGCCTCGAGCGCGAGCACCATCTCGTCGAGGGCAGCGTCCTTCTTCTGCATCGCCAGGTGCACTTGCCCGACCGCCACGTGGTAGTCGGCGTCCCCCTGGAACGTCTTTCGGATCGCCTGGAAGCTCTTCAGCGCCGCGGGGTGATCGCCCATGTTCGCCTGCGCCGAGGCGAGGTTCAGCCGCGCGGCGTGATCGTCGGGATCCATCGTGATGATGCGCTTGAGCGCCGAGATCGCCTTCTCGTAATCGCGCTCGCCGAACGCCTTCTGCGCGCGCTCCCAGACCGGAGCCTTGTCGAGGAACGCCTCGAACTGCGAGACGAGCGTGCTGTTCTGCTTGCGCCAGACGCCGCTCTTGCCGGGCTCGGAGTTCGTGAGGAAGTCTTTGATCCACTTGCGGGCGGCGTCGATGCTGAGCCCCTTGTCCGCCAGCCCTTCGAACTCCCCCCGAGGCACCGGCATGCGCGCGGGGATCCCCTGCCGGCGCGCCGTGGTCTCATCCAGGCCGATCAGCACCCAGTCGCTTTGCTCGCTCATGATCCAAGGACGGTAGCCGCCGTGCCCCGCCGGGATCAAGCGACGTCTCGGCGCGTCGGGCGCGCTCGCGCGCGCGCAGCGGCGCTTCAGGAATAGAACCAGGCCAGCAAGACGAACGCCATGAAGGCCGCCGCCGCGACGGCGAGCGCGAGCGCGCGCGGCACGCCGAGGAGCATCGGCCGGAGGCTGGCCTGAAACGCGACAGCGTCCGCGGCGGTGGACGGACCGATCGCGTCGCCCGCAGCGTCACGCCGGACGGCGAGCGCGGCGGATGGCGCGCCTGGCGCGTCGCTCCTCGCGGGGGCGGCGCCCATGAACGGCTGGGCCGCGCCCGCGTCCCCGGGCGTCGGCGTGAGACGATGCTGGGCCGCGCTCGCGTCGCCGGGCGCCGGCGTGAGCCGATGCGGGGGCGCGCCGAAATCCGAGGGCCGCGACGCGGCCGGTGACGCCAGGTGCTCGAGGCCGAGCTGGGCGAGGATGGCCCGCTGCTCGTTGCCCCACACGGAAGGCAGCACCGTCGTCTCGGACGCGAGCGTGAGCGGCGCGGACATCACCTTGTGCATCGCCCGCTCGAGCGCGAGCGCCTCGTCGAGGCGGTGCGACGCGCGCTCCGGGGCGGCGCTCGCGGAGAGGCGCAGCGCCTCGGTGGCCATCTCGGAGAGGTGAGCAGCCACCTTGGCCAGCGCCAGCTTGCGCTCGGCGTGGGCGACCGCGAAGCGCGCCTCCTCGCGGAGCCGGAGCGCCTCGGTCGTGAGGCGGTCGACCTCCGCGTGCAGCGGCCTCGCCCCTCCCGGCACGCCCTGCGCCGTGAGCGGTGTGTCGGCGTCGTGATCCACGGAGAACGTGGCCACGGGAGAGATCGAGGGCGTCGCCTCGTTCTCGGACGTCGCGCGCAGCGCGTTCCCCGACACCGGCAGCGGCTCGCTGTCCTGATCGGTGAGGGATCCGTACGAGGGCAGGCTGCTGCGGCGCCGTCCTCCGCCCGAGCTGGAAGACCCGGGGTCCGCGCGCCCCCTGCCGTTGCTGCCGACGACGACCGTCGCCTCGTCGGCCGTCTCGGAGGCCATCGGTCCGCGCCGGCCGGAGTCGCCGTCCGCGGCGCCCGCCTCGCGCGGCGTGAGGCCGGTCGGCGACGGGGACAGCGTCGCGCGGCGCGACTCGACGTCGGTCGCGTCGTCGTTCTGAGCGCGCGCGCCCCCGCTGCCGCGGAGCCGACCGGGGGCGTTCGCCCCCCTGCCCCGCGGATCGGCCGAGGGCCGGCGCGGGATCGCCTCGGCTGTCGAGAGCGAGGGGCGCGGCGCCTTGGCGCCCCCGGCGAAGCCGCCGGTGACGGCGCGCTCGAACCAGCGCATCTGTCTCATCGCGTTGCGCCGCACGAAGCGCCCGAGCGCCTCCTCGTTCCCCTCGTGGTACCCGTGGCTGTGCAGCCAGCCCTCCAGCCGAGCGAGGATCTCGTCCGCGCTCTGGAAGCGCGACGGCGGGTCCCTCTCGAGGCAGCGCATCACGATCGACACGAGCTCCTTGTCGATCTTCGGCCGGAGCTCCCGCAGGTCGGCCGCGGGCTGCGTCGACATGCTCTGCAAGAGCTCGTAGTCGCTCGTCGACGGCCACGGGTGCTTGCCGGTGAAGAGCTCGAACAGCACGACGCCGAGCGAGAACAGGTCGGAGCGCCTGTCGGCGGCGCCCCCGCGGGCCTGCTCCGGCGCCATGTACGTCGTCACGCGCCGGCGCGCCCCGACGGCCGTCGTCATCACGCGGAGCGACGATTTGGCGAGCCCGAAATCGGCGATCTTCACCTCGCCCTGGAACCCGACGAGCACGTTGCCCGGCGTCAGATCGCGGTGCACGAGGTTGAGCAGCGCGCCGGCAGGCGAGCGGAGCTCGTGCGCCGCGCTGAGCCCGCGGCAGAGCGTCGCGCCGACGTGGACGACGAGCCGCTCGGAGAACATCTCGCCGGTGTCGAAGACGGTCTTCATGAGCCGCGCGAGGCTCACGCCCTGCACGAGCTCGACGGCGAAGTACCACCCCTGCTCGTCCGTCCCCCAGCCGGCGACCTCGACCACGTTCGGGTGCTTGAGCGCCGCGGTCGTGCGCACCTCGTCGAGGAACCGGGTGGAGACGTTCTGATCCTCGGCGAAGTGCGGGTGCAGCCGCTTGACGGCGAGCAACTCCCCAGGCCGGTGCGGACCTGCCGACCTGCAGAGATCAACGCGGGTGGTGGCCCCGGACGCGATCTCGGCAAGGAACTGGAACGAGAGCGCAACCGGCGCGGGCTCGGGGAGCCGAGACATGCACGGGGAAGTCTAGCGGGCGACGGCCCCCACCGGAAAGAGCCTCAGACGCCCGCGCGCACCGCGGCGATCGCGGCGGCGACCCCGGAGGGGGTGGCCTTGAGGTGCATGTCCAGGTGGTCATCCTTGGTCTTGAGCGCACGGACACCGAGCACCGGCGCGCAGATGCGCAGCGCCCGTACGGCCGTCGGATTCCCGCCGAGGGCCGGGATTTTGAGGAGATCCAGGGTAATCCTGTCCCCCTTGGCGTCGATCAGCGCGGCGGGCCGCTTGGGCATGAAGGAGACGAGATCGCCCGGCTTGTTCAGGTCGATCGCCCCCGAGCCGATCAGCCCGGCGATCGGCGAGGCCTCGTCACCCATGACCTGCAGCTTGAGGTCGGCGATCCGCAGGCCGACCTGGATCGCGTCCGCGCGCACGTCGAGCTCCTCGGCGAAGGCCGTGAACGAGGCCCGGATCGGGGCGCCCATGATCTTCACCGTCAGGGCGAGGCGCAGGCCCGGGGGCGCGGCCTCGATCACGATGTCCTTCGGCGCGCGCTTGCCGCCGCTGAGCTCTCGCGCCAGATAGCGCAGCGCATCGATCGGGACGCCGAACCGCAGGCGGAGCGCGCCGCGGAGCGCCCTCGCGATCTCCTCGGGGTGCGCCTTGAGATAGTCACCTGCGTGGCGAAGCAAGACCTTCGGATCGGGCGTGGGCATCGTTGGGGCGGCTACGATTGCCCGGAGTCGGGCCAGCGCGCAAGGGGCGAGCGGTCCGCCGGGAGGCCCTCGACGACCGGAGGTCGCTGTTCGAACGGGGGCGACTCGGTCACACTCGGTCCCGATGCAGACCAGGATCCTACTTGTCATGGCGACAACAGCGCTCGCGATCGGCTGCGGATCGGCCGACGCGACGCTCGAGTGGACGCCGAACGGAGGCGGGGGCGGTGGCCAGGGAGGCGGTGAGGATGGCCGGGGCAGCGAGGGCGGCGGCCAGAACAGCGGCGGGGGCCAGGATGATGCCGGCGGGGGTAAGGGCAATGGCGGCGTCGGCGGCGCGCCGAGCGGCGAGGACGGCGGTTCGGGCGGCAGCGGGGCGCCGGGAGCCTTCTGCGACCCACCTCCGATGTGCGACGCGGCGCCGCCCGATCCGGGCGAGGAGCTCGCGTGGAATCACCCATCTTCGTACGTCATCACCGGCGCTGGGAGCCCCAACCACCGCGGACGCGACCTCTACCTGACGCCGGACGACCCGCAGTGGATCATCGGAAAGTTCGCCTACGGGATCACGGACAAGGACCTGAAGGACGAGCGGGTCGACATCTATCTGCTCCGCGGCTGCGGCGGCGCGTGGGAGCGCCTCGGCTCGGCGACCACGACGGAAGCGGACTCGGCGCACCGCGCGGTCGAGGGTGTCAGCGATGACGGCGGCCGCGTCTACTTCGAGATCCCCGCGGCGCAGCGGCTCGGTCCGGGCCGGCACCGGGTCCACCTGGTCGTCCGCGGCGACCTCTCGAGCACCGACCTCTTCATCGAGGTCGTCCCGCGGGGCGCGCCGATGTTCGTCAGCGACGTCGATGGGACGCTCACGGGCACGGAGACCGAGGAGTTCACCTCGCTCCTCCTCGGCGAGCTGCCCGACGTGCATGCGCACGCGGCGGCGGCGTTCCACCGGCTCACGTCGAAGGGCTACCGCCCGATGTACCTGACCGCGCGGCCGGAGTGGCTCGTCCAGCGCACACGCGATTTCCTCGAGGCGTACGGCTTCCCGCCTGGCATCGTGCACACCACGCTGAGCCTGGCCGGCGCGACGGGCGACGGCGCCGTGGAGTACAAGACGGCGGAGCTGGAGCGGCTGTTCGACGGAAGGGAGATGCTGCCCGCGTGGGCCTTCGGCAACACGGCGACGGACGCCGAGGCCTACGACAACGGCGGCGTGATGCCGCTCGCGCGGCGCGTGTTCTACCGGTTCGACGATGAGCCGCACGGCGGCCGTCGCATCGACGGCTACGACGAGCTGTTCGCCGAGCTCGACGCGCTCCCCAGCCTCTGCGATTGATCCGCCCCGCCGGCGCGCCGCCCCGTCAGCCGGACGCCTGCTCGGTCCGGGCGTCGCTCGCCGGCGCCTCCGATGCGTCCGGGGCGCCGGCCGGCGCTTCGACGCGACCGCCGATCGAGCGGAGGAGCTCGCTCACCGCGGCGTGGGCGCGCTCGCGCAGCTCGTTGACCCGCGCGCCCTCGCGGCCGTCCGGGCGCACGGCGATCGGCGCGCCGACCCGGACGCGGATGATCCGCAGGGTGCCGTCGCCGGTGTCGAGGGCGCCCTTCTTCATGAGGAGGTGCGTGCCGTCGATGGCGACCGGCACCACGGGGACGCCGGCGCGGACGGCCGCATAGAAGCCGCCGTTCTTGAACTGCCGGAGGATGCCGTCCTCGCTCCGCGTCCCCTCGGGGAAGACGAGCAGCGGCTTGCCGCTCTTGAGCACCTCCTCGAACCGCGAGATCGCCTCGACCGCAGCGCGGGAGCCGACCGTGCGATCGACCGGCACGTGGCCCGCGAGCCGGAGGTGCCAGCCGAGGAATGGGATCTTCATGAGGGAGCGCTTGGCAGCCCACTTGAAATCGCCCGGCAGCACGGCGCCGAGGGCGAGGATATCAAGCAAGCTCTGGTGGTTGGAGCAGTAGACGAACACCCCGGGAGGGACGTTCTCGAGCCCGCTCGCCTGGATCTCGATATCGAGCCCTCGCGCGCTGGCCTGACACCATCGTCGCATCGCCCACAGGCTCGCCGAGCGCTGCGGCGTGAGGGGGCCCAGCGTCAGAGACACGGTGCCGTACGCCATGGTCCTGAGGGTGAAAGGAACCCACTGGCGCGTCGCCAGCCATGCGCTCCTGAGATCCATACTACAGCGCTTACCACTCTCCATATCGGGCGAAAACGCGTAGCGTCTTGCGCAGCGGCGCTGCGTGCAAGCGGCGTTGCTCGGCTCCGGATCGCCGCTTCGCGGCGCGGGGCTACGGCGCGAGCGGCGGCGTGAGCAGCCCCCAGCCGACCGTGGCCGGCCGCCCGGCGCGCTCGAACTTGACCGTGTACAGGCCTGTCTCCTCGGCGCTCTGCACGACGGCGGGGCGCAGCGCGCCGACCCATTCGGCCCAGACGCTCGCCCCGACCTTGAGCCGCGGCTTGACGGGGAGCGGACGGAGCGCCGACTCGTCGGCGAGCAGCGCGGCGCCACCATAACCGAGGGCAAACCACCGCGCGGAGCTGCTGGAGTGCGACGTCAGGACGGCGCCTGGCTCGGCCGGGGGACCGCCGAGCCGCGACACGAGCAGCACGTGGCGCCACGTCTCGCCGTCCTTCCATGCGGCGAAGTTGCCGGGGGCGAGCCCCGCCGTCTGCACGACGAAGCGAACGCCCTTGAGCTGCGCGAGCGGGGTCCGCGGGTCCATGTCGGTGTAGCGGACCTCGATCTTGTCCTTCACGAAGCGGGTAAGGACGGCGTGCTTCATGACGCCGTTCCACTCCGTGAGCAGCGGGTCGTGGGGCCGGAGGCGGGGCGCGTCGGGCACGGGGATGACGTAGCCCGGGTGAACCTTGTACGACGGTCCGCCCCTCCCCTCGACGATGAGGTCGTCGCCGTCGAAGCCGACCACCGTCGCCGCGTACAGCACGAGCGTGGACCCGAGCTTGGCCCCGGCGAGCATCCGGTCCGAGAAGGTGAACACGCGGCGGCCTGGCTCGAGCTTGATCGGGTACGGGGGGAGGCCGAGCGGGTTCGACGCGTGCGCCGCGCCGGTCGGCGTCGAGGTCTCCGCGAACGCAGGCCGCGGCAGCGCAGCGACGGGCGGGCTCTGAGAGGGCATCGGCGTCGGGGTCGACGCCGGCGCCGACTCGCACGCGGCCGCGAAGCTCGCTGCCAGGAGGCAAGCGAGCGCCGCGAGCGCGCCGCGGGAGCGCGGCGCTCGGGGCCCGAGGCATCGCATCGCGCGGCGATCGCGATCCTTCGCGGTGGCGCGACGCAGCCTGCGGGACCCAGCCCCGAGGCCGCCGGGACGTCGGTCAGCCATCGCGGGCGAGCATGGACCGCGAGACGGACGACGGCGAGCAGAAAGGGACAGCAGAATGACCCGGCGAAGCGTCGGCGGTCAGGCCTGACCGCCCGCGTCAGGGCCGAGCAAGGAGGGCGCCGCGGTGCGGCGGAGCACCGCGCTCCTCGCGACGTGCTCGGCCCCTCTGCGCTACCCTGCGGCGCGATGAAGCGCGCGTTCAGCGTCGATGAGCTCAAGCAGACCGCGCCGCGCCTCGCCGTGGAGCGCCGCGCCGTGCGCTTCCAGGACGTCGACGCGGCCGGGATCGTCTTCTATCCGCGGGTCCTCGAGTATTTCAGCGACGCGTACATGATCGCGCTGAAGGAGCGAGGCATCGACCTTCCTGCGATGATCGCGGGCGGCACGATCAAGCTGCCGCTCGTCCACGCCGAGGCGGATTACCTCCTGCCGCTCCGGTTCGGTGACACCGTCGAGGTCGAGGTGCTCGCGCCGAAGCTCGGCGACACGTCGTTCACGGTGGGCTACCGCGTGACGACGGCGGGCCGGGTCGCCGCCATCGGGCAGACCGTGCACGTGTGCATCGACGGCGCGCGCTTCACGCCGTGCCCGCTCCCGGACGATCTGCGCAGCGCGCTCGCCTAGCCGCGCCGAGCGGCGGCCGCCGGACGGCGCGCCGGGCGCTAGCGTGGTGGGAACGGGGCGAGCGCGGCCGCGAGCTGCGCCGCCGCGCCGGCGCGATCGAGCTTGCCGGCCGCGGTGAGCGGCAGCGCCGCGACGGCGCAGAGGCGCCGCGGGCGCTTGTGCGGGGCGAGCCGCGACGCGACGGCGGCCGCGAAATCGCCGAGCCATGCGGGGGAGAGTGCGGCGCCGCCGGCCGGGCCGGGCGCGGCCTGGTCGGGGACGATCGCCGCGGCGACGACCTGGCCCCAGCGCTCGTCAGGCACGCCGAACACCACCGCGCCGGCGACGCCCTCGCAGGACGCGAGGACCTGCTCCACCTCGGCGGGGTAGACGTTCTCGCCGCCGGTCACGATGAGATCGCTGCGGCGCGCCGCGACGTGCAGCCGCCCTCCGGCGTCGAGCGCGCCGAGATCGCCGGTGCCGAACCACCCGGCGCCGTCGACCGAGAGCTCCGGCGCGCGGTCGGGGCCGCGGTAGTAGCCGCGGAACAGCACCGGGCCGCGGATCTCGATGCGGCCCACGCCGTCGCTGCCGGCGCCCTCGATGCGAAGCTCGACGCCGGCGATCGGGGAGCCGGAGCCCGGCTCTCTCGCGCGCGGATCGCGCGGGCGCTGCACGGTGACCTGCGAGCACGCCTCGGTGAGGCCGTACGTGGTGAGCGCGGGGACCCCGCGGCGCGCGCACTCGTCGAGCGCCCGCGCCGGAGCGCCCGCGCCGCCGACGAGCACCGCGCGGAGCCGGGCGAGGACGTTGTCGCGATCGGCCTCCAGCAGCGCGAGCAGCATCGTCGGCACCACGGAGAGCAGCGTCGCGCGGTCGCGGACGATCGAGGCGAGCACCGAGGCGGGCTCGAAGCGAGGCGCGAGGATGACAGCGCGGCGCGCGAGCAAGCAGCGGGTCACGATCGAGAGGCCACCGACGTGGCAGAGCGGAAGGCAGAGCAGCCAGCGATCGTCGTCGCGCACGCCGAGGTTGGCCGCGCTCCCCTCGGCGGCGGCGAGGAACGCGCGGCGCGAGAGCACCGCGCCCTTGGGACGCCCGGTGGTGCCCGAGGTGTAGACGATCGCCAGATCGCCGGAAGCGTCCGGCGGCGGGACGCGCGCGGCCTCGGCGGCGCGCGCCCCGCGCTCGCAGAGCGCGCTTATCTCCGGCGCGGCGTCGTCGAGCAGGGCGGCGAGCGCAGGCTCGCGCAGCACGAGGTCGGGGCGCGCGTCGTCGATCAGGAGGCCCGCCTCGCCGGCCGTGAGCCGGGGATGGATCGGGACGAGGACGGCGCCGAGCGCGAGCAGCGCGTGGATGACGACCACGGTCCCGAGCGCGTTCGGGGCGACGAGCGCCACGCGGGCTCCCTGCCCTATCCCCGCGCGGGCGAGCCGGACAGATACGGCCGCGACCGCGGGCGCCAGCTCGCCGAAGCGGAGGGCGCCGCCGGAGCCGACGCCGAGGGCGGGGACGTCGATCGCGCGCGGCGCGCCGTCCTCGACGCCGCCGAGGACGATCGCTGTCCGGGCGGCGATCGCGGGATCGCGCGCGGCATCGAGGAGGCTCAGCCCGTCCATGGCCGGACGCCGAGGCCGGGCTGATCGCTGGCCGCGACCAGGCCGCCCTCGCGGAGCTGCGGGATCCGGATCGCGGGCCACGCCTCCAGGCCGGCGTGCGCGTCGAGGCCGCACGCGAGCGGCGCGCGCGGCAAGGCGAGCGCGAGCTCACACGAGGCGGCGAGCGCGATGGGCCCGTCGAAGAGGTGCGTCACCACGGCGTCGATGCCGCGCGCCTGCGCCCTGCAGCCGAGCGCGTGCGCGCGCAGCAGGCCGAGCATCGCGGGCTTCAGGATGAACGCGGCGCAGCCCTCCGCTTCGAGCAGGCGCTCCGGCATGCCCTCGACCGCGAGCGACTCGTCGGCCGCCCACGGGACCTCGCGCGCGCCGAGGTGGTGGAGGAGCTCCGGCGCGACCGGCTGCTCGACGAAGCGCGGGCCGAGCGGCGCGAGGAGCGCGAGCCGGCGGGGCGCCTCGTCGAGCGACCATGCCGCGTTGGCGTCGAGCCGGAGCTCGACGCCCGGGTGCTCCCGCCGCAGCGCGCGCAGCGCCTCGAGGTCGCGCGCGAAGCCGTCGTCCCCGCGCGAGCGGAGCTTCACCTTGATCGCGCGGACGCCGCGCGCGGCGAGCACGCGAGCGCGATCGAGCATCTCCGGCAGCGCCACCGCGGTCGTGAGCAGCCCGTTGACCTGGACCTCCGCGTAGCGCCCGCGTCCGCCGAGGCACGCCGACATCGAGAGGCCGAGGCGCTGGCTCAGCAGATCGAGCAACGCCGTCTCCAGGGCGAAGCGCGCCGCCGGGAGATCGCAGAGCCGCGATGACAGCGGCGCGAGCGCGCGCAGGATCGCGGACGCCGTCGCCGTCGGCGGAGCGCCCTCGGCCGGCACGTCGATCGCGCCGAGCGCCCCCGGCAGCTCGGCGAGCGCGCGCTGGTCCTCGTCCGCCGTGTCGGGTGAGAAGCCGGGGAGCGGCGTGGCCTCACCCAGGCCGACGCGCCCCTCGTCGTCGGTGAGCGACAGCACGAGGCCCCGGCGCGCGCCATCAAGGACCCGGGACGCGAGACGGGCATCGACGACGCGCATGATCCCTACAGCTGGGCCGCGAGGCCGAGCGAGAAGAGCAGCGCGTACGCGAGCAGCAGCTTCGCCGTCCCGGCGAGGCAGTCGTTGAGCGGCCGGCCGTCGGTCGTCGCCAGCACCCGGAGCAGGCGCACCGCGCGAGGGAACGTCGCGAGCACGAGGAGCGTCCACCGCCGGCCCTCGCCGGCGGCGAGCGCGACCGGCACCGCGTAGGCGGCGGCGAAGAGCATCGCGTACTCGATGACGCCCGCGCGGCGCCCGAGCCGGACGGCGAGCGTGCGCTTGCCGGCGACGACGTCCGTCTCGCGATCGCGGACGTTGTTGACGACGAGCACGGCGGTGGCGATGGCGCCGATCGGCACCGCCGCCGCCCACGCGAGCGGCGGGACCGAGCCGAGCTGGACGAACGCCGTACCGCAGACGGCGACGAGGCCGAAGAACACGAACACGAAGAGGTCGCCGAGGCCGTGATAGCCGAGCGGGTACGGCCCACCGGTGTACGCGACGCCGGCGAGGATCGAGACGACGCCGATCACCACGATGGGCCACCCGCCCACGAACGCCAGGTACACCCCGAACGGCAGCGTGAGCGCGATCGTGACGAGCAGCCCGGCGCGCACCTGGCGCGGGGTGAGCAGCCCCGCCTGCACGGCGCGCGTGGGGCCGAGCCGCTCGTGCGTGTCGGCGCCCTTCTCGTGATCGAAGACGTCGTTCGCGAAGTTCGTCGCGATCTGGATGAGCATCGCGCCGGCGAGCGCCGCGAGCGCCGGGCCGAGCCGCATCC
Source organism: Sorangium sp. So ce281 (assembly GCF_051527395.1). NCBI lineage: Bacteria > Pseudomonadati > Myxococcota > Polyangiales > Polyangiaceae > Sorangium > Sorangium sp. So ce281. Next base: position 4,032,985 of record NZ_CP150322.1, on the reverse strand, counting down.
CGCCGAGCGCGTAGGCGACGGCCGTCCCGACCATCACCGGCGCGAGCGCCGCGGTGAGCGTCGCCGGCCGGGACGCGAGGAGCCACGCCCGGAGCGAGCCGGGGCGCACGCCCCCCGGGGCCGCTGCGCCCGCCGCGCCCGTCGCGCCCGCCGCCTGAGGCGCCGCCGCGGCGCTCACGATCCTCTCCCCGGCTCACGGGGCCCGCGCGCCCTCGCGGCGGCGCGAGCGCTCCCGCGCTGCGCGGCGCCCTCGCCGGACGCGCCTCGCGCGACGTCGTCGGGTGCGGGACTCGTGTTCGCGTTGACCTGGCTCATGATCGTGGATCCCTCTCGGCAAGCTCGGGGTTCTCGGCGCGCGCGCCGCTCATGGAGACTGCAGATCGGCCGCCGCGCCGTCCGCGGCCGGCGCGCTGACCAGGGCTGCGACGTCGCGACGAACGTCGGACCAGAGCCGCGCAACGCGGGCGGCGCCGTCGTGGGGCGGCACCACCGCCTCGATCAGCGTCGCGCCCGTCCGCTGGTACGCCGCGGCGAGCGCGCGGGCGAGATCCCCGGCGGTGCCGGCGCGCTCGTAGGCGAGCCCGAACATCGCCGCCGCCGGCGCGAAATCGAGGTGCTGCGGCATCGTGAAGCACCGCTCGAGCAGCTCGGCGCCGCGCCTGGCGATGGGGAGGTGCTCGAAGATGCGGCCGCCGTCGTTCTGGACCACCACGATGACGAGCGGCGCCCGGCCGTCGCCCGCTGCCTTCGCGGCGAGGAGCAGCCCGGTCAGATCGTGCAGCAGGCTGAGATCGCCGAGCAGCAACGTGACCGGCGCGGCGGCCGCGGCGCGCGCGCCGGCCGCCGCCGACACGAGGCCGTCGATCCCGCTCGCCCCGCGCTGGTGCAGCACGCGCAACCCGCGCGCCGACGGCGGGCAGTACGTGTCGAGGTCGCGCACCGGCATGCTGTTGCCGATCGCGAGCAGCGAGCCCGCGGGGCACGCGCTGGCCACCATCCGGGCGATGGCGCCCTCCGTCAGCTCGTCCCCGGCGCAGGCCCGCGCGGCGTGCGCCGCCGCGATTTCGCCGGCGCGCGCGAACGTCGCGGCCCAGTCCCGCCGCCCGCGCCCCAGGCTCAGCGCCGCCCCGGCGAGTCGCGCCGCCAGCGCCTCGCACACCTCCACGGGCTCACCCATGACGAGGGCAGCCGCGGCGCTCGTCGGATCGTTCCAGCCGTGCGAGGAGACGACGACGCGGCGGGCGCTCGTGTGCTCGGCGATGTAGGTCGCGTAACCGGCCGATGTCGGCGGGGCGCCGAGCTCGAGGATGACGTCGGGCGCGTTCGCCGCGCGGAACTCGGGCGCGCGGAGGAAAGAATCGAACGACGCCGGCATCACGACGCCCTCGGCGAGGCCGCCGAAGCAGATCTGGCTCGTGCCCTCGGCGAGCACCGGGAAGCCTGTGGCGCGCGAGAGCGCGAGCACCGCGCGGCGCGCGCGCGCGTCGTCCTCCCGGCTCTGGGCGGGGCCGCACACGATGAGCCCCCGCTCCGCGCGCGCGCAGCGCGCGGCGAGCTCCTCGATCGCGCGCCCATCGACCCCGGCGCGGGCCGGCACGACCCGCGTGCCGGCGCGGCGCATCAGCGCCTCCCACTCTCCCTGCCACGGCTCGGGCCCGGCCGCGTCGACCGGCTCGAGCGGCTTGCGGAAGCGCGCGTTGATGTGGACCGGGCCCGGCGTCGGCGACAGCGCGCGCGTGACCGCCTGGGCCGCGATGCGCGTCACCGCGCGCATCGCGAGGGGCGACGGATCCGGCAGCCCGAGCTCGGCGAAGTGACGGACGTGGTCGCCGAAGAGCTTGGTCTGATCGATGGTCTGCGCGGCCGCGGCGTCGGCGAGCTCCCACGGGCGGTCGGCCGTGATCGCGATGAGCGGGGTGAAGCTCAGGTGCGCCTCGATGATCGCCGGGAGCGCGTGCGCGCCGGCGGTGCCCGAGGTGCAGACGAAGACGCTGGGCCGGCCAGTGACGCGCGCCTGCCCCAGCGCGAAGAACGCGGCGGCGCGCTCGTCGACGACGCTCTCGCAGCGCACCTCCTCGCTCTCCATCGCCGCGATCGCGAGCGGCGTGGAGCGCGAGCCGGGGCAGAGGACCAGGTCGCGCACCCCGGCCTGCGCGAGCGCGCGAACGAACAGCTGCGCCCAGGCAGAGTGGAGGTTCGACCCGCCCATCACCGCCCCCCGAGGCCCTCTCTGGCGCGCACCTCAGGCCCCCTCGGGCGTCGCGACGAAGAGGCACACGACGCCCATCGTGAGCGGCTCCACGCGGAGCACGCGCAGCCCCGCGCCGCGCATCAGCTCCGCGAACTCGTCCGGAGGCGGGAACCTCGCGATCGAGTCCTGCAGGTACCGGTACTCGTCCTTGCCGGAGATCGCGCCCCCCACGTACGGGACGACCGTGTGGATGTGGAAGCGCGCGAGCTTGCCCATGAGCCCGCTGCGCGGCTCGCTGAGCTCGAGGATCGCGATGCGCCCCCCGGGCCGCGTGACGCGCGCCATCTCGCGGAGCGCCCGCGCGCGATCCGGGACGTTGCGGATCCCGAACGCCATCGAGATGGCGTCGACGCTCGCGTCGCCGAGCTGGAGCTGCTGCGCGTCGCCGACCTCGAGCTCGATCCGCCCGGCGAGCCCCGCGGCCTCCACCTTCCGGCGGCCGACGCCGAGCATCCCCTGCGACGGATCGACCCCGATGACCTTCACCTCGTGCGCACGCGCGATCGCGATCGCGAGATCGGCGGTGCCGGTCGCGAGATCGAGCACCGTCGCGCCGGGCGAGAGCTCGAGCGAGCGCAACGCGCGCCGCCGCCAGCCCTGATCGAGCCCCAGCGAGATGACCCGGTTCAGGAGGTCGTACCGCTCCGCGATGCCGTCGAACATCTCGCCCGTGCCGAAGCGGCGCCCGCCGCGCGGCGCCTGATCCTGGCTCGCCTCGCTCATGTCCCGCTCCCCGCCTGGTGCGCCGCGCGCGGCGCCTCGGCTCGCTCTACGGAGAACCGCTTGCCTTCGCTGGACGCCGGCCCGGCGGCCTCCCCGCCCGCTGTGGACGAGACGCCGGGCGCGCGCTTCCGCTCGTGGAGCCGCATGTGACCTCGCTGGATGCCCTCGCTCGCGAGCGCGCGCAGCGCGGCCAGGTTGGACGCCAGCCCGACGGACGCCAGCACCACCGCGAGCTCGCGCGCGCTCTTCGCGCCCACGAGCTGCAGCGCGGCGCGCACGCCCGCGTGCACCTCGGTCGCGCCGCCCACCGTGCCGACGGCGAGCGGCAGCTCCGCCCGCCCCACGAGCCCGCCGGGGATGCGCTCCCACGTGCTGAGCGGCCGGTACCGGCCGCCGATCGCCGCGTACGCGTGCGCGCCCGCCTCGATGGCGCGGAAGTCCTGCCCGAGCGCCACCGCGGCCGCGTCGAGCCCGTTCATGAAGCCCTTGTTGTGGGTCGTCGCCCTGTACGGATCGAGCTCCGCGAAGCGGCTCGCCCGCGCGACGCCGCTCGCCACGTCCGCGCCCCCGAGCGCGTCGTCCGTCACGGTGGCCGTCACCCGGACGAGGCGGCGGACGGTCAGGTTGGAGAGGATCCGCAGGCCCAGCGTCCCGCCGGCGATGCGCTGCACGAGCGGCGCCACCGCCTCTGCCACGGTGTCGACCAGGTTCGCGCCCATGGCGTCGCCGACCTCGACGTAGAGGTGCACAACGAGCACGCCGAGCTCCGCCGAGAGGACGCGCACCTCGAGATCGCGGCAGCCGCCGCCGCGCGCCACCATCCTGGGGATGGCCGCGTCCCCGGCCGCGAGCAGGCTCGCGCGGGCCGCCTCCAGCCGGCCCGCGGCCGCCTCCGCGTCCGGCACGTCGTCGAGCTGGACCTGGGCGGTCATGATCGGCGGGTCCGCCTCGCCGGAGAAGCCGCCCGACCGCCGGACCATGCGCGCCGCGTTCGACGCGGCGGCGATGACGCTCGGCTCCTCCACCGCCATCGGCACCAGCACGTCGCGCTGGTTCACGCGGAAGTTCAGCGCCAGGCCGAGCGGGAGCGCGTGCGTCGCGATGACGTTCTCGCACATCCGATCGGCCACCGCCGTCGGCAGCCCTCCCCCGCTGGCGAGGTGCGCGAGCGCCTCCTCGTCGAGCAGACCGAGCGCCTGGATCGCGCGGAGCCGCTCCTCGAGGCACCGCTTGTAGAAGCCGCTGATCCGGCTGGACACGTGTTGGCTCATCGGGTGTCTCCGCGCGCCGCGCGCGCTCGCGAGCGGCGCGCGCGCTCCGCGCACTGCATCGAGGGGTTCGTCATCGCCGCTCACCGCTTCCGCCGGGGCGTCGACATCGCGACCCCCTCCAGCGCCGCCTTCGCCGGGCTCTCCGGGAGCGGCTCGATGCTCCGCACCGCGTCCCCGCAGAGCCGGGACGCGAGCTCCAGGCAGTCGTCCACGACGCGCTCCTCGACCATGATCTGCGCGATGCGCCGGCCGAGCTCCGGCTCGACGGCCGTGTCCTCCGACGCGCAGTGCGCCTCGAGGGCGGGCGTGAGCTCGCGGTCGCGCTCCATGGCGAGGAGCAGCGGGTACGTCATCTTGCCTTCGCGCAGGTCCGTGAGCAGCGCCTTGCCGGTCGCCTCCGGGTCGCCGGCGAAGTCGAGGACGTCGTCGACGAGCTGGAACGCGACCCCGAGGCTCGTCCCGAAGCTCTCGAGCGCCTTGCAGAGCGGCTCGCTCACGCCGCCCGCGCGCGCCCCCGCGAACATCGCCCAGCGGAACAGCGACGCCGTCTTGCCGTCGACGATCTGGAAGTACTCGCTCGAGTTCGTGCGCACGCGGCCCCGCGACGCGAGCTGGAGCGCCTCGGCCACGACCATCTCCTTGATCACGAGGAGCACCCGCTCGAGCACGTCGGCCATGCCGACCGCCTGGATCTTGGAGAGCGCGTCGAGCAGGAGGTAGTCGCCGCCGAAGATCGAGGCGGCGTTGCCGTAGATGACCCGCGCCGCGTCCGCGCCGCGCCGGCGGTCGCCGAGATCGACGACGTCGTCGTGCAGCAGCGTCGCGTTGTGGACGAGCTCGACCGCGACCGCGAACGTCCGCGCGGCGTCGTTGAAGCCGCCTCCGATGTGGGAGGCCAGCGCGACGCAGATGGGCCGCAGCCGCTTGCCATTCAGGCCGAGCAAGTGCCGGGCGCTCCTGTGCGCCGGCGTCTCCCCGTCCAGCCCGACCTTCGCGATCTCGCGCTCGATGTCGCCGAGGTCCCCGTCGAGCAGGCGCCTCAGCTCCGCGAGGCGCGCAGCGAGCGCGTCGAGCCCTCGCCCAGCGCACATGCCTCCGAGGCTCGAGACGACATCGCTCCGCTGGACCGCCCCAGTAAACGTTGTAGTCGCAGTCATCCCATCTCCACCTGGAAGCACGAGCGCACGCTGCGCCCCGCACCGCGCGGGGCCCCCCGTGACGATCGAGCTCTCCGAAATCACGGTCCCGCTAGGCGCCTCGCCGGGAACGCACGGCGCGGATGGGGAACCGGACCAGATCCCCGAACCGCGAGAAATCCACGGTCCTGCTCTTGATGAACCCGTCGAGCGCCGCCTGCGCGACGATCACGAACGAGAGGAGCCGCTCCACCCGATCGAGGCTGAACCGGGCGGCGTCGGTGGGGGGCAGGCCCTCGAGCAGCGCCGAAGCCCGCTCGAGGCGCTCCCTCACGGAGTCGGCGATCAGCCGCTCGCGCTCGGCGAACACTTTGGAAATCATCTTCCAGAAGTCCGTCTCGGCCTCGAAGAACTCCTTCCGCTCGCCCGGTTTCCATACTCTTCGTACTACACCCCACCTTTGCAATTCTGTCAGCGACATACTCATTGCGCCGGAAGAAACCTGCAGCCGCTCGCCGATCTCGGCGGCGGAGAGGGCTCCGCCTTCGATGAACAGGACGGTCCAGATCCGCCCGAGCACCCGGCGAAAGCCCCAGTGCTCGATGACGTCGCCGATCGCGTCCGCCGCGAGCAGCTCCGCCTGGCGATGGATGTCGCTTGCGTGGCTCATGAAAGTTTCAAAATTCTTTGAAAGAACTGTGTGGGTCTACTTGCGTCGGCGTCAAGACATTCCCGACCGTTCTCGCCACGCAGCGCGGACGAGCGGGTCGGTTCTCGGTTCGTGGGCTGGCGCGGGCTCGTGGGCTGGCGCGGGCGCGCGGGTCACTTCCTGGGCCGCGCGCGCCCGCGCGGCCTGTCGAGCGCTCTCGACGGCGCTAGCTCACGCCCGGATCCGGGCCATGAGATCCTGGTTTTGCCGGAGCAGCGCCTCGGGCATGCGCGAGCCGAACGACTCCAGGAACGCCTCGCGATCGCGCGCCTCCTCCGCCCACGCGTCGCGATCGATGGCGAAGAGCTCGCGCATTGCCTCGTCGTTCACGCCGAGGCCGCTCGTGTCGAGCTCGCCGTCGGTGGGCATGATCCCGACGGCGGTGTCGTGTCCCTTCGCCTCGCCGCGCACGCGCGCGACGATCCAGCGGAGGACGCGGAGGTTCTCGCCGAAGCCTGGCCAGAGGAGCGCGCCCGCCTCGCTCTGGCGGAACCAGTTCACGTGGAAGATCTTCGGGAACGCCGCGCGGTTCTCGCCGAGCTCGATCCAGTGCCGGAAGTAATCGCCCATGTTGTATCCGCAGAAGGGGCGCATCGCCATCGGGTCGCGGCGGACGACCCCGACCTTCCCGGTGGCCGCCGCGGTCGTCTCCGAGGCCATCGTGGCGCCCAGATAGACGCCGTGGGCCCAGCCGCGCGCCTCGCAGACGAGCGGCGCGAGCCGCGCGCGCCGTCCGCCGAAGACGATGGCCGAGATGGGCACGCCCGCTGCGGCGTCGAACTCCGTCGAGATGGACGGGCACTGGCGGGCCGGCGCGGTGAACCGGCTGTTCGGATGCGCCGCGGGCTCCCCGCTGTCGGGCGTCCACCGGCGTCCTTTCCAGTCGGTGAGCACCGGCGGCACCGGACCGTCGAAGCCTTCCCACCACGGCGTCCCCTCCGGCGTGAGCGCCACGTTCGTGAAGATCGAGTTCCGGGCCAGCGTCGCCAGGGCGTTCGGGTTCGTCTTCGAGCTCGTCCCCGGCGCCACGCCGAAGAAGCCGGCCTCGGGGTTGATCGCCCAGAGCCGGCCATCCCGGCCGATCCGCAGCCAGGCGATGTCGTCGCCGACGGTCCACACCTTCCACCCCTTCTGGGACGCCGGCGGCACCAGCATGGCGAGGTTCGTCTTCCCGCAGGCGCTCGGGAACGCCGCGCAGACGTACGTCACCCGCCCTCCCGGGTCCTCCAGGCCGAGGATGAGCATGTGCTCCGCGAACCACCCTTCGTCGCGCGCCATCGTGCTCGCGATGCGCAGCGCGAAACACTTCTTCCCGAGCAGCGCGTTGCCCCCATACCCGGAGCCGACGCTCCAGATGAGCCGCTCCGCCGGGAAATGGCAGACGAAGCGGCGCTCGGGGCTCAGGTCCCCGAGCGAGTGCAGCCCCCTGCAGAAATCATCCGAGCTGCCCAGCGCATCGAGCGCGACCTGGCCCATACGGGTCATGATCCGCATGCTCGCCACGACATAAGGGCTGTCGGTGATCTCGATTCCGACCTTCGACGAGGGCGATCCCACTGGCCCCATCAGGTACGGGACGACGAACATCGTCCGCCCCTTCATCGCCCCGTCAAACAGCCGTCCGACCCGCTGCGAGGCCTCGTCCGGCGACATCCAGTTGTTCGTCGGGCCCGCGTCTTCCTTATCGCGAGTGCAGATGAACGTGAGGTGCTCAGTCCGGGCGACGTCGGTCGGGTCGCTCCGGTGAAGATAGCAGTTGGGGTACCTCTCCCCGTCGAGCGCGAGGAGCGTACCGTCGCTCAGCATCCCCTGGATCAGCGTTCGGTTCTCCGCCTCGGAGCCGTCACAGAAAACGACCCGATCGGGCCGCGTCTGATGGGCGACCTCGTCCACCCACGCTGAAAGTTTCCGGTTTTGCATACGGCTGCGAGCCTAGCCTGAGCGAGAACCTCCGCCAAGCGACAGTACTATTGTAGTATTTCGTCAAATCTGGACGATCTGGCAGGGGGCGTGGCGTGGCAGCCGGCCGGCGTTCACGCTCAGTTCACGCGAGGCGAACGCAGGGACGTTCGGCTATGCTGGAGACGTGCAGCGTGTCGTCGACCTCCCTGATCGGGGCAGACTGATCGTCGCCACCGACTTTCAGGGCAATCTCGCGGATTTCGAGCGAATCGCCGAGATCTTCGAGCAGGCGGCGACCGGCCGTGACGGCGCGGTCCTCGTGATCACGGGCGACCTGATCCACGGGCCCGAGCTCGACGAGGGTGAATGGCCCGACTACCTGGGCTCGTTCTACCGGGGCGATTCCGTGACCTTGCTGAAAAAGGCGAGGAGTCTCGCGGAACGCCACCCCGGCCGGGTTCACTACCTGCTCGGAAACCACGAGCACGCGCACGTGGGAGGTCCGGTGGTGGCGAAATTCTTCCCGGACGAGGCGCTGCGGCTCGAAGATCTCCTCGGCCCGGAGGACACGCTGGCGATGCGAAGCTGGTTCCGCGGGTGGCCGTTCGTGGCGACCGCGCGCGCGGCCCGGCTGGTCATGCTCCACGCGGCGCCGCACGCCCGCATTCAGAGCCGGCAAGATCTCGATCGGCTCCCGCTCGACGGGTTCCTCGACGTACAGCTCTCGGAGATGAGCCTGCACGGGACGCTCGGCGCGCTGCTCTGGGCGCGGAGCACATCGAGCGACCGCGCCCATGCCTTCCTCCGCGCGATCGACCCGGACGCTCGCGTGGCGATCTACGGGCACGACGTCGCGCGCGAGGGGTATGCCACCGAGCGCGAGCCGCTGCTCTGCCTGTCGACGAGCTTCGGTTGCTACGACGGCGACAAGCTCTACCTGGAGTGGGATCTCGCCGAGCCCGCGGAGAGCGCGGCCGACGTCGCCTGGCGCGGGCTCCGGTCGCTGTACCCCGACGCGCCGCGCGTCCACAGCGACCCCTGATCGTCCCGACGAGAACGTCGCCAGGGCGCTAGCGACCGAGCTCCTCGACGAGGGCCGCGACGCCCTGGTCGATCTCGGCGTCGGTGAGGTAAGGCGCGGGGCCGATGCGGAGCACGTCGCGCCGGGCGTCGACGAGCACGCGCCGGGCGCGGAGGCGCTCCACGACGTCGCCTGCTCGCGCTAAGCGCACGCCGACGAAGCCGCCCCGGCGCTCGGGCTCGCGGGGCGAGACGACGTCGCCGCCGCGGCCCGCGGCGTCGAGGAGGTCGAGGACGCGCCCGGTCTGCCGGAGCGATATCGCGCGCAGCCGGGGGACGGTGAGTCCGAAGCGGTCCCAGTGCTCGATCACCGCGGCGGCGCGGTAGAGCGCGGAGGGGTCGAACGTGGAGCCCGCGAATCGCGCGCCCCCGGGCGCGTACGCGACGCCGCCGCTGCTGCCCGCGAGCGAGCCGAAGTCGGCGAACCAGCCGGTGAAGACCGGGCGCAGCCCGCAGCCGTGCGGGACGCGCATCCAGCAGATCCCCTCGCCCATCGCCGCGTACTTGTAGCCCCCCGCGACCGCGAAGACGTGAGGCGCCGCGCTGCCCCACGCGAGCGGGACGACGTTGAACGCGTGGTAGGCGTCCACGAGCGGGACGGCGCCGATCTCGGCCGCGCGCGCGACGATCTCGTCGAGCCGCGGCACCACCGTCGCGCTCTCGAAGAGCACGGCCGAGATCGCGAGCATCGAGGTGCCCGGCCGGAGCGCGGCGAGCAGCCGGTCGGCGAGCGCGTGGCGCGGCTCGACGCTCACCCAGTCGATCTCGACGCCCTCCTCGGCGAGGCGGGCGAGCTGGCGCCTGAGCGAGTGGAACTCGCCCTGCGTTGTGACGATCCGGAGCCGCTCGCGCCGAGGGAGCGACGTGATCAGGCGGTAGACGAGCTCGTGCGTGTTCTGGCCGAAGGCGATGGCGTCGCCGCGCTCGAAGCCCATCCGCTCCAGGATCGCCGCGCCGACCGCCGCGAGCCTCGGCAACACCGCGGCGTCCCACTTGCCGTCGACGAGCCGCGCGGCGTCGTCGAAGCATGCGGCGAGCGCGTCGCGCGCCACATCCGGCCAGGCCTGGTGCGAGTGCCCCGTGAGCAGGACGCGCGGCGCCGCGCCCCCCGCCGGCGCGAGGAAGCGCGAGTACGCCGCGCGAAACGCGTCGAGGTCGAGAGAGAAGCCCTGTTCCACGTCTCCTTGCATTCCAGCTCTTCGGTCGCGGCGTCGCGGCGAACACGCAGGGCGACGAGGCCCCGCACGCGCTGCCGCTTAACCCACTTCGATGCCCACTTCCACCCAGTCGGTCCGTGGGGTGCGGTGCGTTGCGCAGGATGCGTGGATTGCGTCCTCGACGCGCGTGGCGCGGCTGGAGCGCTCTGCCACCTGCCCCACACGCGCGCCGACAGCCCAGGCGGCCGGACGCGAGAGGACCCGCTTCTGCACGAGATCGAGCATCAACAGGGCAGGCTCCTCGCCCCGTCATGACGTGCTCGCCGGGGCGAGGCGGCGGCGCGCGCGACGGGGGCGCGCCTCCGGCCGGTCCGATCATCGTAGGGGGAGGTAGCTCTCTCGGAGCCATGTGGAGCGGCACGCGCTCCGGATCGAGGTGGGAGGTTCCATGACCGGCGAGGATTGCTGCGGCGCGGGAGGGGGGCCGGCGCGTCAGCGCGCTAGACTGCGCAACCTGCCGATGCGACCACGCGCGGAATACCTCGAAGGGCTCGTCGACCTCACGTCCCACGACGACCCGAACGTCCGGCGCGCACTCTTCCGGCAGACGATCGCCTCGCTGGCGCTCGTCGATGCGCTCGATGGATCGACCCCGCTCGACTCCCTCAGCCCGGATGGCCTGCTCCGGAGCGTCCAGACCGCCATGGCCGACGGGCTGCTCGACGATCTGAGCTGGCTCGCGCCGGCCGCGGCGAGCGTGGCGCTCTACGAGATCGCCGGGGCGCTCCCGCTCGGGCCGGAGCGGCGCGAGCTGGGCAGGCGCGTCCTGGGACAGCTCTACGCCGGCAACGCAGCGACGTTCGTCGCGCTCGCGACGCGCATGGCGGCCGGCTCGGCCCGCGGCCTGTCCGGGGCAGGGATCCGCGCCCGCGTGATGCTCTCGCTCTGGCTCCCCGCCGGCACCGACGTCCCGGTCGAACCGCTCGCGCTCCTGCTCGCCTCGCGGCGCGAGCTGTCGCGCGACTGGATCGCCGCGCCATCGACCGGCTCGCTCCCGGAGCGGCGCCTCGCCGCGCGCCTGCTCGAGCGCGCTGCCCGCGAGGCGACCCGCCGGGCCATGCAGGGCGACGACCTCCCGCTCCGGCTGTTCCGCAACGTCGGCGACGGGCGCCGGCGCGACCTCGACCGCAGCGCCGACGGGATCGCGCTCGCATGGCAGACGCTCCTCGCCGATCGCGAGCCGCTCGTGTGGCGCCACGTCGCCTCGGCGCGAGGGCTGCTCGCCGGGGTGCTGCCCGACTTCGCCGAGGAGGTGCGCGCGCTGCTCGCCCAGGATCTCTCCCCCACCGAGTGGCGGCGCGGCGCGGCGTCGCTGGCCGCGAGCATCGCCGTGGATCCGGACGGCGCGCTCGGACGCGCGATCGAGCTCCTCCGGGGCCCGCTGCTCGCCGCGGACCCGGGCATCGCCACGGCGATGGCCTGGGGGCTCCCCGTCGCGGCCGACGCGGAGCCCGAGGCCGCCGACGCGCTGCTCGACGAGATCGCGCGCACGTCCCCGATGGCGACGGCCGAGGCGATCGTCGAGCTCCGGCGCGAGCTGCGCGGCGTGATGAGCCGCGGCGAGCCGTTCGGCGCCCGCGCCGCGGCGCGCTGCGCCCGCGCGCTCGAGGACGCGCTCGAGGCCCCGCCCAGCGCGCACGTCCGCGATGACGGGCTCGCGGCGCTGGCGCGCGTCATCCACCGCGACCTCTCGATGGACGGCGCCGGGGTGGCGCTGCTGCGGGGCGCGCTCGACGGCGCCGTCGCGGCGTTCGTCGAGACCGGCCCGCGCGACGCGCGCGGCCGCGCGCTCGAGGCCTACGCCCTGGCGACCGAGGTGGTGGGCGCGCTCGAGGAGATCGAGCTCTGCGAGCACGACGACGCGCAGAGCACCGCGGCGCGCAGGGCCGCGGTGGGGCTCGTGCGCGAGCTGGACGCCGAGCTGCTCGGCTCCGGCCTGCTGAAGAGCCTCCTGCTCCTGAACCGGCGGCCGAGCGAGGACGCGACCGGGGTCGCGTCCCTGGACGATCTCGACGAGCGGCTCGCTCGCTGGCTGCTCCGCGCCGAGGGGTCCGCCGCCCGGGCGGGCACCTCCCCGCCCCTGCACGTCACCGTGCACCAGCGCAACCTGCGCGCGCTCATCCACCTGATCGACGGCGAGAGCACCGACTTCGGCAGCGAGCCAGAGCTCAAGGCGCGGGTGCTCGCCCGCTGGACGGGCGCCATCGGCGTGCTGCTCGACCGGCTGCGCGCCGAGCGCGGCTCGTCGCTCCGCCGCGCCATCGCCGCCTCGGTCGCCCGCGGCCTCGACGCGCTCGTGCGCGAAGGCGCCGCCGACGCGGCCGACATCTTCTTGCACGCGGCGATGCGCGGCGGCGACCCCGACGACCTCGACGTGCTCGGTCAGGCGAGCATGCACCCGGACGTCGCCCAGCTGCTGCGCGCCTACGCGCGGTTCGCGCGCGGCGGGCGCGACGGCGGCGCGCGCGCGCCGGAGGGCGACGCCGCGGCGTCGCGCCGGTCGCCCCGACAAGCCGGCGTCGACGCGGAGCTCGCCGAGGCCGAGCGCGCGCGCGTGGCGCTCGAGCGCATCGCCGCCCTCGAGGCGCTCGTCACGGCGCTCCCTGCGGGCGCGTCGCAGCGCACGGAGATCGTGCGGGGCGCGCTCGCCCGCCTCGCGCGCGCGCTCGGAGCGATGAACGCGGCCCGCGCGCTCAGCGCGCTGACCGGCGCGGGTGACGGCGACGCGGACGCCTCGCCGCTCGCCGCCCTGGAGGAGGCCCTGACGCGCCTCGCGCAGCTGACCGCGGGCGCGCGCCGGCGCTGCGGGGAGCACCCTGCCTCCGCGCCCTCCGGCGCGACCGAGCCGCTGCGCCTCGCCATCGAGGTCGCGCTGCAGGAGGAAGGCGACGCGGAGCCGAGCGTCGCCGCGCCGATCGAGGCGCTCGTCTCGGCCGCGCGCGCGAGCGTCCCGAGCGCGCTCGCCGATGTGGTCGCCCTCGTCGTGCCACGCGTCCTGCTGCTCCCCGTCCGGCGGCAGAGCGCGCCGAGCGGGGTCGCCCTGCCCGAGCAGCCGCTGCCCGCGTGGCTGCCGAGCCGGCGCACGCTCGGCGGCTTCTACGTGCACCGCCAGCTCGGCGGCGGCTCGCTGGGGACGGTGTTCGTCGTCACCCGCACCGAGGAGCGACACGATCCGTCGGCGGAGCGCTTCGCCCTCAAGGTGCCGGAGTACGATCACACGGCGGCCAGGAGCGTCTCGGAAGCCGACTTCCTCCGCCTCTTTCGAGAGGAGGCGGGCGCGCTGCTCTCCCTGCCCGATCACCCGAACATCGCCCGCTTCGTCACGTTCGACGCGGGCGCCCGCCCCAAGCCGATCCTCGTGATGGAGCTCATCGAGGGCATCCGCTGCGACAAGCTGCTCGACGCTCGAGGCCTCACCTCGCGGAGCGCGGTGGCGCTGCTCGACGGCATCCTCGCCGGGCTGGAAGCCATGCACGCCGTCGGCGTCGGGCACCTCGACATCAAGCCGACGAACGTGATCCTGCGCGGGGGACGCGAGCCCGTGCTCGTCGATTTCGGCCTCGCCGGCCGCCACATCCGCCCCGGCTGCGCCACCGGTTGCTACGGCGCCCCGGAGATCTGGGGCGTCGTCCCCGCCGGGGTCACGCCCACCCCGCTCACGGCCGACGTCTACAGCTTCGGCTGCCTCGCCTACGAGATCCTCACCGGCAAGACGCTGTTCGACGCGCCCACCGAGGTCGCGCTCATCACGGCGCACGTCACGCACGACGGGCTCCCTGCGCCGATCAAGCGCATCGCCGACGATCCGAGGACCGCAGACATCGCGGCGTTCATGTATGCCTGTTTACGACACAACCCGAACGATCGCGCGAACGCTTCCTCGCTGAGGGAAATGCTGCTGCGGATCACCGGCCAGCTCGCTGACCTGAGATGGCCCCTCGACGACGAGCGGGCTGCCAGGCCCAACGCTGGTGGGCACCGGAAAGTCCATGCAGGAAATTCCTGATGCTCTTTTCCTCTGAATCCTGTCGGCTCAAAGAAGGATTTAAGCAGTAGGTTGTCTCTCGGCGGCGCGTTCGGGGGGGCCGCGTATCAGGCCGCCATGGCCCCCGGGTCAGCGCTGCTCGATCCCCATCGACGTCCCGGCGCACCCCGGCGGCCAATCTTTCTCGATCGCGGCTGAGCGCTGGAGTCGCGCCTCGCGATGCTCTAAGGGCGGCGTCGTTGATCTCCGCGCTGAAACCGCCTCGCGACGAAGCCGAGCTCCGGTGCCGGGCGGCCGCGCTCGCCGGCCTGACGCTCGCCGATCTCGCACGCGCGCTCGGTTGCGCCGTGCCCCGCGGCGGTGTGCGCACGAAGGGCGCCGCCGGCGCGCTCGTCGAGCGCGCGCTCGGCGCGACGGCCGGCTCGACGTCGAGGCCCGATTTTCCCCACCTCGGGATCGAGCTCAAGACGATCCCCGTCGAGGTCACCGGGGCGCCGCAGGAGTCGACGTTCGTCTGCTCGATCTCGCTGTCGGACGCCGATCGTGCGGAGTGGGAGACGTCGCGCGCTCGCGCGAAGCTCGCCTGTGTGCTCTGGGTCCCGATCATCGCGGCTCCGGGCCTGCCGAGCGAGGAGCGACGGCTGGGCGCCCCGCGGCTCTGGCGGCCGACGGACGCGCAGGAGCGCGTCCTGCGCGCCGATTTCGAGGACCTGATGGGGCTCATCGGCATCGGCGCCGTCGAGGCGCTCACCGCGCACGCGGGGCGCTGGCTCCAGGTGCGGCCGAAGGCCGCGAGCGGGCGCTCGCGGACGCTCGCGTTCGGACGCGACGGGGAGATGATCGCCGCGCTGCCGCGCGGCTTCTACCTCCGCCCCAGCTTCACCGGCGCGATCCTCAGCGATCCGGCCGCGATCCCGGCGTGACCGGAGAGCCCCCGCCGCGAACGGGCGGCCCGGCGCGCGTCACTTGCAGGGGACGACCTTCTTGGAGCCGTCCGGCATCGTGGCGGTGCATGTCTCCAGCGAGAGATCGTCGTTCACGGTCGGCGTGACGGTGCGCGGCGGCGCCGGCGCATCCACGGCAACCCCCCCAGTTTCTGTGGGGCGCGTGCGCCCTCGCCCGCCCGCGCCGGCGCGCGGCGGCTTGCCAGCGCTGGCGCTCGGCGACGTCGTCCCCGCTGCGGACGGCCCGCTCCCCGCGTCCGCCGCTGCCTCGGTCGAGCCGACGCCCGCATCCGATGCGCCTGCGTCCACCTCGCTCGCGCTCGCCGCGCTCGCGCCCGCGTCAGCGGCCGATGCGGCGGCCGCAGGGACAGCGACCGTCGGGATCGCGGCGGCCGTGTCTGGCGCCTGAGGCGCCGTCGCCGTCGGCGCGCCGGGGGCCGCGGTGGCGCCTGACGAGGGCGCGTCCGCCGGAGCGGTCGCCTCGCTCCCTCCCACGGCGAAGCGGCTGCGCTGGAACTGGAGCGCGCCCCACGCGCCGACGAGGACGGCGACGGCCCCGACCCCCACGTAGAGCAGCGTGCGCCCGCGGCGCGGGGCCTCTTCCTCCACCGGAGGCGCAGAGCTGCCCGTGCGCGCGCCCCTGTCGCTCACCGACGGCCCGCCGCTGCTCGCGCGCGAGGCGCGCGAGGTCCGCGTCATGGCCGCTCGCGAGGCCGGCGGAGGCAGATCGAGCTCCACGGCGTGCTGGCGAAGGATCCCGCCGATGGTCGTGCGCGTGCCCGGAGCGGCGAACGGCGCGAGCGCCTGAACGAACTCCGCGATCGACTGGTAGCGATCCTCCGGCTCGCGCGCGATCGATTTCTCGATCACCTCGACGAGGCCCTCCGGCACCTCGGGGCGGAGATCCTGGAGCGCCTCGGGGGGCGACGTGTAGATCTTCGCGCACAGCTCGGGGAAGCTGTCGGCCACGTACGGCGGCCTGCCGCCGATGATCTCGAAGAGGCACACGCCGAGCGCGTAAATGTCGGTGCGAGGATCGACGCTCTTCGAGGAGCGCATCTGCTCGGGGGACATGTAGAGCGCGGACCCGAGGATCGTGGTCGTCTGCGTGAGCGAGACGTTGCCCGTGTCGCCGGTGAGGATCTTCGAGACGCCGAAGTCGAGCACCTTGATGAGCGGGGCGCCGTCCGGGCGCTTCGTCAGGAACAGGTTCGCCGGCTTCAGATCGCGGTGGACGATCCCGAGCGCGTGCGCCTCCGCGAGCGCCTCGCACGCCTGGACGATGTGATCGATGCACTCGCCGATCGCGAGCGTGCCCGCCTCGGCGGCGTGGCCCGCGAGGTCCATGCCGTCGAGCAGCTCCATCACCATGTACGGCTCGCCGCTGTCGAGGGCGGCCACGTCGAGCACGCGCACGACGTGGTGCGTCTGCAGCTTGGCGACCGTGCGCGCCTCGCGCATGAACCGCTCCGACGCCTCGGTGTACGACATGAACTCCGGGAGCAGGAACTTGATGGCGACACGCGTATCGAGATCGAGGTGCAGCGCCTCGACCACGAGGCCCATGCCTCCACGGCCGATCGTGCGCTCGACGCGGTACTTGCGCGCAATGACGGTGCCAGGCGCAATCGTGTAGACGTTGTCAGCCTTCGGTTCCCCCGGGCCGAGCGGAAACGCAGCCGTCTCCGGGCCGACCGAGACTTCTCCTTCGGTCGAGTCCGGCTCACCAGAGGAGGGCGCCATCGAGCTAAGGTATACACGTCGCGCTTCTCCGAAGCGATTCCCCTCACGCCGCAGGAATGCAAAGAGCTGCGAAAAACCGCCTCCCAGGTGGGACGCGGGCGCGGCACAGGCGGAATCAAGCGCAGCCCAGGGCCAGCCTGCGCGCCTCACGCATCGCCGCACCGCGGACGACGCGCTCCTTGGGTCCGAGATTGTGAGCGCCGATGACCGCCAGGCCGTTCCTTCAGGTTCGGCTCAGCGGTCGGCCCGCGCTCGTGGCCTCTCGATGCCGGTTGACAGCGAGCTCAACGGGTGCGCGCCGGCGGAGTCCGGGATCGGCGCATGTTCGCCGTCGAGGAGGTCCGGTGCGGTCCCTCGGTGCCGTGCGCCGGGGTTTGCCGCGTCGCCTTGAGGTTGCCGAGATCGGCCTCGATCTCGACGCCGAGCGCGCGGCAGCGACGGATGAGCCGCTCCAGATCGACCCCCGCCTCGATCAGCAAGCCCGACGGGGGCGACGGATCGACGAACATCTCGGCCGCCGGCCTCCGCGTGCGGAGCAGCTCGCGGATCTCGGGATCCTCGATCCAGAGGAAGCCGGAGGCGCCGACGAAGCTCGCCTTGCCGATGACGACGCTCGCCTGGATGAGCATGCGCGAGATGGTGTCCGGCAGCGGCGCGACCGCCTCGATGCGAGAGCGCAGGGCGTCGCTGTCGAGGCCCACCGACAGCGCGCGCGCGATCGACGGCGGCGTGAGCAGGAGATCGACCTGATCGCCGACGCGGCCGATCTCGGCGAACGACGAGAGCCCGAGCACGGCAGCGACCTTGGCGCTCAGGCCGACGCGCAGCGCGTGCGCCTCGACGAACTTGCTCTTGCTGTTGTCCGAGCTCGGCGCGGCGCCCGCGAGGAGCGCCCGCCCGCGCGGCGTCAGCCGGAGCGCCAGCTCCGCGCTGGCCACGTCCTCGGCCCCGCCGAGATCGATGATCCCGAGCGCCGGCAGCGACTCCAGCGCGATCCGCCGCGTGATGTCGGGGACCTCCGGCGCCTCGACCGAGGCGCGCTCGGCCCAGCGACGGACCAGCCGCTCGACCCCGGCGATGCGCTCGTCCGCCGCCAGGTAGCCCTGCAGCGACTGCCAGGGGACCCAGCGGCCCTCGCCGAGGTCGTGCAGCGCGTCGAGCACCATCTCGCGGAGCGCGCCGATGGGGCTCGCGTCGCGGTTGTCCGAAGCGACCCGGAGCACCTCCCGCTCGGCGCGCGCTTCATCCCACGCGCCGCCGCGGCGCCACGTCGTGAACAGGAGCGGCGTCAGCTCCTGCACCTGGAGCGAGCCGGGCGGCGTCGCCGGCGACGCGGCCGATGCGTCCCAGAGCCCGACGGCGCGCGACAGCGCTGCGACGAGCGCGACGCCCTCGACGTCCCGCCCGAAGCGCTGCGCGAGCCGGACGAGCAGCGACCGCGGCGTCCCGACGCCGGGGCGCACGTCGCTGCCGGGCTCGCGCACGCAGTACGCGAGCGCCAGCGCGAGCATCCCGGGATCCGAGGCGAAGCGAGCGCGCCGCGGGGCGTGATCCTCCTCCAGGACGAACGACCGGATCTGCTCGCGCCGCTTCTCGCGCATCCGGCGGCGATCCGCGCCGACGATGGCGGCCACCTCGGTCGGCACGACGTGCCGGTTCGGATGGATCGGGATGAGGAAGGCGCGGCGCTCGAGCGCGAAGCCCGCGCCGCGGCGGCTCGCCGTCACCCCGCTCGCGCTGCGCAGGCGCATCGGCTCCCGCTCCAGATCGAGCAGCTCCTGCGTGTCCACCTCGCCGCCGACGGCCTCGATGGACTCGAGCAGGCGGCGCTCGACGGGCGCGAGGCGATCGATCTCCTCGCGGAGCCGCTCCGGAGCGCTCAGCGTCTCCCACGCGTTCTCGAGGGACAGCGCGATGGGAGGCGTGGCCGGGCGGCCGAGGTAGTGCGTCGCGATCGCGCTCATCGTCTCGAAGGGCGCCTGCGCGAGCAGCGCCCGGATCGCCCGGGGGTCCTCGCTCTCCCAGCTCTTCAGCTGGACGAGGAACGCCGCCGGGAGCACGAGCTCGATGCCCTCGTCGGTCTTGCGCGCGTAGACGACGCCACGGGCGATGAGCGGCTCGAGCCCGGCCGGGAGCGAGGGGACGACGAGCACGCCGCCCGCCTCGGCGATGCGATGGAGCAGCTCGCGGCTGGCGGTCGGGAGCCGCGACGGGTCGCGCACGTCGGGGAGGCCGACCAGCGCCCGCGCCGCCTGAGAAGGCGCGTCGATGCGCTTCGCGGCGTCGATGCGGATCCCCATGCGTGTGATGAGGCCCTTGAGCTCCGACTCTGGGAGGGCGCGGAGGATGGCGTCGAGCCGCCTCGGCGACTCGTCGAGCTCAGCCTCATCACTGCTCGCCATGCCTCCCGATTCGCGTGTCACCCGACCTTGCTCCTCATCTGCAGGATGCCCCCGCCCCGACTGTCGTCCGTTGGTCGTGGTCATGCGCTCGACTTGATCTCCCGGATACCCGATGACCCGCGTTAACCAACGGAATAGTCAGCCTCCTACCGTACACCAGGATGCTCGTCCAGCTTCAAGAAATCGAGCACTTTCCTCCTCCGAACACAATTTTCTCCCATCGCAATTTCGCTCGCTGGCATCGCGGCGCCTCCTTTTCGTCTGTTCTTTGTGTGCTCGCGTCTGTTCACCCCGCTGTGGTTCGCGTCGTCCTCGCACGTTCCTCGCGTCGTCCTCGCACGTTCCTCGCGTCGTCCTCGCACGTTCCTCGCGTCGTCCTCGCACGTTCCTCGCGTCGTCCTCGCACGTTCCTCGCACGCTCACCCGCTGTTCGCCCGATTCACCTCAGGCACATCTCAGCCGCGCATCTCGCGCGCTCGTCTCGTGTACCGCGACCGCACGAAACCGCACGCAATCACACGCGCTCGTACGCAATCGCATGCGGCCGCGGGACAGCGCTCGCCGTGCCGTGGTGCGCCACACGCGCCTTCGCCTCACGCGACGCTCCCCACGATTTGCCCCTCGCTCGACGTTGGCGACGTCCGCGACGTCGGCCGCACGACGCCCGCCGCGCGACGCCCGCCGCGCGATTCCGCCTCGGCGTGGCTGGCCCCGTCGCGTGGATTCCGTCGCACGCCACGCTCATGACGCCCCGATGCCGCGCGCCTGCCGTCCTCGTCAGGCGGAGCCGACCGGCTCGCTGGATCGCTCACGAGGAAGGCTCGGCGACGAGCCGCGCTTGCCTTCCCGCGGGCCCACGTGGGAACGTCGCATACCTCCTTGATTTCCTGCCCCTGTTCGAGGCGCACCATGCTGTGCTCCACACCGCACGCCCGAAGCAACGAGCCCTCCCCCCCGCGCGCACGCCCGCAGATCGACGCCATCAGGCGACTCCTGAGTGACTCGGCGCCGTTTGCGCCCATGGCGTCGAGTGGAGACCCATCTTGATTCTGCGCGACCCAGTCCACGGCTTGATCGAGTTCGAGAGCGGTGAAGCGGCCATCGTTCCGCGCTTGCTCGGCGCTCGGGAGGTGCAGCGGCTGCGGCGCATCCGTCAGCTCGGGCTGACGTCGCTCGCCTTCCCAGGCGCCGAGCACACCCGCTTCTCGCACGCGCTCGGGGCCGCCCACGTGATGCGCCTCCTGATCGCGAGGCTCCGTCAAATCGATCGCGACCTTCCGTTCTGGCAGAGAGTGACCAGCGACCGCGCGCGCGACGCGATCGCCGCAGCGTTCCTGCACGATCTCGGCCACGGCCCGCTGTCGCACCTCTTCGAGGAGGCCATGCCGGGGGCGCTCCACCACGAGCGCTGGACCGAGCGCATCCTGCTCGACCCGTCCTCGGACGTGCACCAGGTGCTCGTGCGCCAGGATCCCTACCTCCCGCGGCGGGTCGCCGACCTCATCGGCGGACGGCACGAGCTGCCGTACCTCGCCAAGGCGGTGAGCGGCACATTTGACGTCGATCGCTGCGACTACCTGCTCCGCGACGCGCATGCGACGGGCGTCAGGTACGGCGAGTACGACCTGCCATGGCTGCTCCGCAGCCTCAGGTTCAGCGACGTCCAGGTGGAGATGCCCGGCGGCGGCGCCGCGTCTGCCCCGCCAGCGCCCGCGCTCGCCATCGACGGGACGAAGGGGATGAGCGCGATAGAGTCGTTCCTGCTCGCCCGCTTCTTCATGTTTCAGCAGGTCTATTTCCACAAGACGACGCGCAGCGCGGAGTGGATGATCGGCGCCATCCTGCGGCGCGTCGTCACCCGCCTCGCCGCCGGGGACCGGATCCCCGAGGTCCCCACGGCCGTCGCCGCGATGGCCGTCGGCGAGATGCCCACCCTGGAGCAGTACCTCGAGCTCGACGATCAGGTCCTGCTCGGGGCCATCCATGCCTGGGAAGCGGCGCCCGATCCCGTGCTGTCCGATCTCGCCCGCCGCCTGCGCGTGCGCTCGCTCTTCAAGTCGGTCGAGCTGTTCCCGGAGCCCGGCGAGTCGCCGGCCGAGCACGACGCCCGGCGCGCGGCGGCGCTCGAGACCGTGCGCGAGATCGCGCAGAGCGCCGGGCTCGACCCGGAGGTGTACGTCGGCGTCGACGTCGCCGAGGACACGCCCTACGCCGAGGACGCGTCGCTCATGGTCGTCTACGCCAAAGGGCGCCCGCGGCGCCCCGCCGAGGTGTCCTTCTTGCTGGATCGGCTGCGCAACGAGACGATGACACGCACCCGGCTCCTCTTCGCGCCCGAGCTGCGGGATACGGTGCGGGAGGCGCTGATACGCTGATGACCACCAGGAACAAGGCAGCCCGTGGATCGTCCGAGCCCACGCGCCGCGCCCTCACCGGAGCGGTCGCCGGCGTCGCAGCGCTCGCGGTGCTCGCGGGGGCGTCCACGGCGCATGCGGAAGGCGACGGCGCGTACGGCCGGCTGGACGGAGACCTCGATCTGCGCGCGGGCGCGGGCGCCTCGTTCGCGGACGGCGGTCCGGCGCTCTGCGCGCGCGGCGCCGCGGTGTACCTCTCGACCGCCGGCGTGTACGCGCACTACACCGACGCGCTCGGCGCAGAGGGAGCGCTCGTCGCGCGCTCGATCGCGAGCGGCGTCTTCATCCAGCCGCTCTTCCTCGCCCGCTATGCGAGCGATCTCGAGCGCAGCGCCCCCTGGCTCGACCTCTTCATCGATTCGGTGGCGCTCGGCGTGGGCTCGTTCTGGGAAGCGCCGCCCGGAGCCGGGCTCGCCGCGGAGCCCGGGCTGGAGCTCTCGCTGTCGCTCGACGTGCCGCTCCTGGGAGACGCCACGGGCCCGTTCCTCGGCCTGCGGGGTGCGCTCCGCTTTCGCGGGCCGGAGCTCTCGGGCGACGACGGCCCGCGCGACGCGCAGCGGGCGCTCCTCTCGGTCACGCTCGGCTGGCATCACGTCCTCCGCGCGCACCTCGTCGACGCAGGCGACCGCGCCCCCGCCCAGGGGGCGGCGCAGCGCGGCGTGGTCGGCGCGAGGACCCGTTGAGCGCCGCGCTCGGCGAGCTGCGCGCGGCGCTGGTGGCCGCGTTCCGCGCCGGGCTGACAGAGCTCGACCCAGCTGGGCTCGTCGAGCGCGCGCTCGACGTCGAGGCCGGAGCGCACCACGGCCGCGTGTTCGTGATCGCGGCGGGGAAGGCGGCGCCCGGGATGGCCCTGGGGGCGCTCCGCCGCTGGGGTGACAGGATCGCCGGAGGGCTCGTCATCACCGTCGCGGCCCCGGCGCTCGCCGCGCGCGATGAGACGACATCGCTGGCCGACCCCGGGGAGGCCGCGCTGCGCCCGCTGCGCGTGATGCGGGCGGCGCACCCCATCCCCGACGCGCGCAGCGTGGACGCGGCCGAAGCGGCCCTCGCCGTCGCGGCCGCGCTCGGGCCCGAGGATCTGTTGGTCGCCCTCCTCTCCGGAGGCGCCTCGGCGCTGCTCGCCGCGCCGCCTCCGGGCGTGTCCCTCGCGGACAAGCAGGCCGTCGTCGCAGAGCTCCTGGAAGCAGGCGCGCCGATCCAGGACGTCAACCTCGTTCGCCGCCACCTGTCGCGGATCAAGGGTGGGCGGCTCGCGGCGGCGGCGGCCCCGGCGCGCGTGCTGACGCTGCTCATGAGCGACGTCGTGGGTGGACTCCCGCACGACGTCGGCTCTGGCCCCACCGTCCCGGACCCGACGCGCGTCGAGGAGGCGCTCGCCGCGCTCGCTCGCTGGGCCCCTCGGTTCGCGCGGCTCACGCCCGCCTTCAGCGAGTCGCTGAAGCCAGCGGACGCGCGGCGCCTGGAAGCGCGCGTGCTCGCCGATCCGGACACGCTCGCGGAGCGCGTGGCGGCGGCCCTCGCCGTCAGGGCAGGGCTCCGCGCCACCGCCGCCCCCGCCGAGGACGGCGACGCGCGCGCGATCGTGGAGCGTCGCCTCGCGCTCGCGCGCGCCCTCGCTCCCGGCGAAGCGGCCGTGATCCCGTGCGAACCGACGCTGGCGCTGTCGGCCCACCGCGGGGCCGGCGGCCGCGCAGGATGGATCGCGCTCGCTGCCCTGCGCGGCTTGCCACCGGACGTCGCGCTCCTCTGCGCGGCCTCCGACGGCGTCGACGGCAGCTCCGGCGCCGCGGGAGCGGCCGTTGCCCGCGCGGCAGCCGCCGCGATGGACGACCGCACGATCGACTCCGCGCTCGCGCGCTTCGACGACGCCGTCGTTCACCGCGCGCTCGGCACGCGTGTCGAGACGGGCCCGACAGGTCACAACCTCACGGACTTGCACATCGTCGCGCGAGACTTCCTCCGAGGCGCGCGCGTGCGCTGACGCGGCAGCGCGCGCTGCGGCGCGGCAGCGCGCGTGAGCCCACGCGGCGACGCGGGCTACGAGGCGAGCTCACGCGCGCAGGCGCGATGAGCGGCACGCGCGCCTCGGGGGCGGCGCGCCCTCACTGCGGCTCGGTGACCGCGGCCGTGGTGTCGCCCATCGCTTCGCGCACGGCGAGCGCGAGCGCGCAGCTGTTCGCCTGCCGCTGCCGCGCATCGAGCACGCTCCCCTCGACCGAGGGCGTCCCGCCGATGAGATTGCCGCTCGCTTCGCGGCGCACCCGCAGGATGGGCTTGCCGTCCGACAGCCGCCACACCCCGACCCGCGCCATGTGCGGCACCCCGAGCAACGCCTCGGTGCTCGCCGCTCCCTCGGCCGGCTCGTCGAGGACGAGGAGGTAATACTGCGCCCGCGTGAGGAGCTCCGCCGCGAGCGGAACATCGTCGCGCATCGTGTCCTCGAAGCTGGACTCCAGCAGCCGCAAGCGGAGCTCGCTCGAGGCATCCTGTGCGTCACGCACCCACTCGTTCGAGAGGACGTGCATCGTCCTGTAGGCGACGCGCAGGTTGAAGGGCTGCGCGGGCCTGGAGCAGCGCTCCGCCTCGTTGCAGTACTCGCCCGCCGGGCAGTCCCGCGTGCGCTTGCACTCCGCGCCGGCCAGCGGGTTCGGGTTCGGCACACGCAAGAGACACGCAGTGAACGCGTCGCGGAGCGACTGCTGCGCGTTCTTCCGGACGGCGTCGACGCCCGTGGCCTCGTCCACCCGGAGGCGCAGGTAAATACCCGCAAGCTCACGGAAATTCCACGTCTTGAGCGCCTCCCGATCCACGAGATCGGCGCCGGCGCTCCGCGCCAGATCGAGGGTCCAGCCCTCCACGCGCTCGCGCATGGGGAACCAGCGCGGGCCGAGCTCGACGGCGACCGCGCGCTGGCGCGCCATCAGCTTCTGGCGCGCGCTCTCCATCTGCCCCTGGGACCACTTCCAGTGGAGGATCGCCGAGACCGCCAGGACGAGGGCCGTGTAACCCCAGAACTTCGCCGGGGGCCAGCGCATCTTGGAGCGCGCCTCGCGCGCCTTGTAGACCGACGGCAGGCCGCGCTCGCGGGGCGGCTGTTCAGAGGACATAGCAGAGGCTCCACGCAGGAGGCCCCAGCCCGATCACCCGAGCAAGGCAGCCTCCTCCACACGAGCCGCGTAGAGGGGAAGACCGCGCCGAGCGCGCCGCTGGAGCCACCACGTTCCATGGTGACCGAGGCCGCCGGGAGTCGCCCGGCGTGCCCCATCCTTCTGTGCTCGATAGGTCAAGAAGCGGGGATCACTGCGACTTCGGGAGCTTGCTGACCATGAAGCTGACGTTCGGGTAACCGGCGAACGCCGCCGTCTGGAACACGCTCTTCACGACCAGCGCGGGCACGTTCTGATCGACCTGGAGGATGCACACGCCGGGGAACGGCTTGTTCGGCTGCACCTGCTTCCACAGCTCGCGCTTGTTCTTGAGCAGGTTGAAGAGCTCGTCGATCTTCTGAAGCCGCCCGAGCTCCTCGATCGCGCGGGTCGACCCGGCCAGGGCGCCGTCGACGAGGATCTGGTTGCCGTTCACGGCGACCATCGGCGCGTCGATGACGTCCTCGACGTTCTCTGCCTTCGGGAGCTTGACGTTCTTGTCGACGGCGATCTCGCCTGACGCCGAGAAGGACATCAGGAGGAAGATCACTGTCACGACGAGGAAGTCGATGAAGCTCACGAGGTTGAGCCCCGCGTTCGGGCTGCGAGCGCCGTGTCCGGACACCTTGTTCCACACGAACCGGAGCGGCACGCCCTTCATCAGCCGGCGGCCCGGCTGGTGGATCACGTGGGCGTGGGGGTTCTTGTGGTGCTTCGGATTGAACCTATCCATGTGCGCGCTCCTGCCTCAGCGGACCGAGAACGTCATGTTGAACACGGGGACCTGCTTGTTCCCATCGGGCAGCCGCATCTCGCGCTTGGGCGCGTAGAGCGCGTCGAGCACCGCGACGATCTCCTTGAAGGGCGTCCGGTTGTCGGTGTGGAGGATGGCCTGGTCGAGCTTCTTGTCGCTCGGATCCCGGTGGCCGCCGTGGGTCTTCCACTCCTCCTCGATCCGCTTCGCCAGCTCGGGGTAGCGGACGATCTTCGAGCTCGCGTCGCCGATCTCGACGGGCGACTTGTTCACCTTGACCTCGTTGACCACCGTCGCGCCCTGCTTCCACACGAGCCCGAACTCGCTCTCGCCGATGTGGAGGTTCAGCACCTTCTCCGGCGTCTGCGGGGTGAGCTCCTTGTTCGGGTCCGGAGGGCCAGGGACCTGGGCGTCCGCGTTCATGCGCGAGTTGGTGACCCAGACCGCCGTGATCAACAGGAATGCAATCGTGACCATCAGCAGGTCGATGAACGGGATCATGTTGATATCGCTGTTCGTCGACCGCTTCTTGCCACCACCGTCGCCGACGTCTACGCCGCCCATATTGCCTTCCCAACGTGAGCCAGAGCTCACCTATCCAAGTTGTTCCGGGGAACGCCCTGCCCGCAGCTCGCGGTGGGGCACCATGCTGGGTCTGACTTCGTCGCTCTTCCGAAGTTCCCGGGGCCCCGGCGGCGGAAGCCGCCGTCCGGGGCTTCGAGGCGCGAGAGCGGGCCCAGGCGACATCGCGCGCGGAGGGCGCTCGACGACCCGGGCCCGCCGAGGACCATCAGGCAGCCGCCTGACCCACTGCTGCGACATTCACCTTCTGACGGTTCGCGACGACGAGGTTGAGGATCTGCACCGACGCCTCGTTGATGTCGTCCTCGATGTGCTGCGTCTTGCCGTTCAGCACGGCGAAGCCGATGAGGCCGATGATGGCCACGCCGAGGCCGAAGGCGGTGCAGTTCATGGCCTCGGAGATCCCGAGCGCGAGCACGCGGGCCTTCTGGCTGGGGTCGACCGACTCGCCGGCGACGGAGCCGAACGACTTGATGAGGCCCGTCACGGTCCCGAGGAGGCCGGAGAGCATCGCGAGGTTCGCGAGCAGCGCGAGGTACGAGGTGCGCGCCGAGATCTTCGGCAGCTCGCGGAGAGCCGCCTCGTCCATCGCCGCCTGGACCTCCTCGTCGGGACGGTTCACCTTGACAAGGCCGGCCTGGACGATGCGGGCGAGCGGGGCGTTCGCCGCCGAACACATCTTCACGGCCTTGGCAACGTCACCCGCCAGGATGCACTTCTGCATGGTGGCGAGAAAGACGTCCTTGTTGATGGACGAGCCGAACAGGTAGAGGGCGCGTTCGACGATGATGCCGATCGTGAGGATCGACCAGAACAGGATGGGCCACATACCCCACCCACCCTCTTTGAAAGCTTCATACGCTCCGTGCATTGCTTCTGTCCTCCAGTTCGCCTCGCGTCCCCGGGATGAGGTTTCGCGCAACTCGATCGGTTCCCTTTGTCAGACTCGTGTTGCCGAGGGGCGGCAGTCTTTCACTCACACGTAAAGACGGATGAGAGGCCTATTTTGCTTGGCGGCGCTGGCCGTGGACGGCGTGCTGCTGTCGCTCTCTGGCGAGATGCCCACGGGACGCTAGCCGAGCGGCGCTGACCTCTGCAAGAGTCCTGATCGTCTCTTCTGGTGCCGGCGCGCGGCGCCGTCCCAGCTCTCCCACCTGTCGTCCAAGACTGACTTCGCGTCGTCGCGCCAGGGGCCCTTTCATGGCTCTGGGCGCGGCTCCCCGTTCACCGCAGAGCGTGCCGCCTTGTGGCCGAGCTACGCCGACGCGCCCGGGGGACTCGCGCATCTTCGCGATTGAGACCCGGCGCCGTCAAGAGAGATTTGGCCACACGTGAGCGCTCTGATACGGGCAAAACTTTACAACAATCGCGGGGTTATGTCATGATCGGCCGGGAGCGATGGGGGCCGACCAGCGGCAGATGCCGCGAATTTCAGGGGGCGCAGCGCCCGCATGACCACCGCCGGCCCGACCGCGCGCCGCGGCAGTGCGCGCCGCGTCACCCGGGAGCGAGCGCAGCGGCTCATCCGCCCGGACGACGCGGCGGTGGCAGAGCACGGTAGCCCGCTCAGGCGCCGGCAGCCGGAGCGACTCAGGGGTCTCCGGACTTACCTGTCCGGCCTCGGCGCGGACGGCGCCCCTCCGCGCGGCCGGGGCGAGCTCGCCGTGAGACACGCTGGTTCTTGCGGCGATTTTCGGCGATCTCGGCCTCGCGGCGCGGGGCGCGCCGGCATCGCCGAGCTTGCACACGGGATCGGGCGGCAGTTATAGTCGCCGCGCCTGGAGATTGTCGGGCTTCTGACGACGCTGAGAAAGGGACTTCGAGGATGCGTCATCTGCTGATGTTGGCGGCCGAGGGTGGTGGCGAAGGTGGGATGTGGGAGGCCATCAAGCACAATCCGACCTTCCTGATCGCGAACCTGGTCGTCTCCGCGGTCGTGGTGACCATCATCATCGAACGAACCGCGTTCCAGCTGGGACGCTACCGCGTGAACTCCAAGGAGTTCTTCGCGCAGGTCAAGAAGCTGGTGGCGGCCGGCAACATCGACCGCGCGATCAAGCTCTGCGACGCGAGCGACTACCCGATCCTGCAGCTCGTCAAGGCCGGCCTGACCCACGCGAACAAGGGGGCCGACGAGATCGACGCCGCCCTCAGCGAGAAGCTGTCCGAGCTGAAGCCGGCCGTGGAGAAGCGCATCGGCGCCCTGTGGTCGCTCGCGAACATCGCGACGCTGATCGGCCTCATCGGGACGGTCTCCGGCCTGATCAACACGTTCGCCTCCATCGCCGCCCAGGGCCTCTCGCAGGCCGACAAGCAGCGGATGCTCTCGAACGGCATCGCGGAGGCCATGTACAACACGGCGTTCGGCCTCGCCATCGCGGTCGTGTGCATGATCGCGCACGTGCTGCTCCACACCCGCTCCAAGAACATCCAGCACGATCTCGAGTCGACGACCGAGCGCGTCTTCAACCTGCTCACGATCAGCAGCAAGCCTGGCTACTAGCCCATGGCGGACCCGCAAGACGTCCCGCTCAGCTCGGCGCAGCGATCGAAGATCCGGCGCCTATCGCAGCCCAAGGAGCCCGATGCCGGGGAGGAGGCCGGCGAGCTCAACGTCGTTCCGTACCTCGACATCATCACGAACATCCTCATCTTCGTGCTCGCCAGCGTGTCGGTGACATTCGTGTCGTCGATCGACACGACCCCGCCATCCATCGGCGGCGGCAAGGTGCGCAGCGAGCTCTCGAGCAAGGCGTTGAACCTCTCCGCGTTCATCACCAGCCAGGGGATCTCGCTGAAGACGTCGAGCGGCAACATCGCGACCGGCTGCCAGGACGTGGGCGGCGGGGTCACGGTGCCGAAGGCGAACGACAGCTATGACTACCCCGCGCTCACGGCGTGCGCGAAGCGCCTCAAGAACGCCCGCCCCGAGTTCAAAGAGGAGACGCAGGTGACGATCACGGCGAACCCGGGCATCGACTACAAGACGATCATCGACGTCATGGATGCGCTGAGGAGCGACGACGGGGAGGTGCTGTTCCCGGAGGTCCACTTCGGGGTGGCCCGATGAGCGCCGAGCAGCGACCTGCCCCGCGGCCGAGCGCGAGCGTCGTCCGCTACAAAGCGGCCCTCCGGAAGGCGATCCGAAGGAACCGGCGGGAGCCCGAGATCGACTTCCTGAACATCACGGCGATGCTCGACCTGATGACGATCATCCTCGTCTTCTTGCTGAAGAGCGTGGGATCGTCGGCGGCATCCATCCCGCAGTCGAAGGACCTCACCCTGCCGAAGTCGGTGATGCAGGCCGAGCCCTCCCAGGAGGGTGTCGTCGTCATCGTCTCGAAGTCGCAGATCCTGGTCGGCGAGGATCCGACCCCGATCGTCGTGCTGCCCAACCGCGAGCAGCTCGCGCAGTCGGGCGTCGACGCCAAATACAAGCGCAGCGGCCCGAACGATCTCTACATCGTGCCGCTGGCGAACGCGCTGTCCCACGCGCGCGAGACGGACAAGGCCATTCGCGCAGCGAAAGGGCTCGATCCGTCGTCGTCGGAGGCGATCATCGTCGCCGACGCAACCACGCCGTACCGCCTCCTGATCGAGGTCCTGTTCACCCTGGGGCAGAGCGAGTTCGGCAAGTACCACCTGATGGTCCTGAGCGGCGGCCGCAAGCCGTAGCCCCCTCCCCCGCCCTGCGGTGCCGGAAGGCCCCGCGAGGGCCACGCCGAGCGCCGCCATGGATCCACCCGTGCCCCCATTGAGGGCGCGCTCCCCTGCGCGCCCTCATGAATCGGCCGGTGCTCCCCGACCGGCGCGCTCCCCCAGCGCGCCGTCGTCCTTTCAGTCCACCGCGAACAGCTCTTCCAGGTCGGCCTTGGTGAGCTTCTTCGCGCCGCCCGCGTCCTCGCTGAGGACGGAGGCGACGAGCTGGCGCTTCTTGTCCTTGAGCAGCAGGATCTTCTCCTCGATCGTCCCCTCGGCGATGAGCCGATAGGCCGTCACCACCTTCGTCTGCCCGATGCGGTGGGCGCGGTCGGTGGCCTGCTGCTCGACCGCCGGGTTCCACCACGGATCGAAGTGGATGACCGTGTCGGCCGCAGTGAGGTTCAGGCCCGTGCCGCCCGCCTTGAGGCTGATGAGGAAGACCGGCACGCTCGGATCGCTCTGGAAGCGCTCGACGCGCTCCGCCCGGTCCTTCGTGGAGCCGTCGAGGTACTCGTAGGCGACACCATCCTCCTTCATCGCCTTCTCGATGAGCCTCAGCATCATCACGAACTGGCTGAAGACGAGGACCTTGTGCCCGCCCTCGACGGCGTTCGAGATGAGCTCCCGGACCGCGACGAGCTTGCCCGAGTCGTCGTCGCCGAACTCCCGCGGCAAGCCGAGCAGCCGCGGGTCGCAGGCCGCCTGCCGGAGGCGGGTGAGGCCGGCGAGGATCTGCAGCTGGCTCTTCGCGAGGCCGACGCGCTCGACCTCGCCGAGGACCTGCGCCCGCACCTCGCGCGCGACCTGCATGTAGAGCGCCCGCTGCTCGCCGGTGAGATCGCAGATCTGATCCATCTCGATCTTCTCGGGAAGATCCTTGGCGACCTCCTGCTTCGTGCGGCGCAGGATGAACGGGTGGATGGCGGCGCGGAGCCGCTGCGCGGTCTTGTAGTCGCCCGCCTCGATCGGGCGCGAGAAGCGGGCCTCGAACTTGTCGAGCGAGCCGAGCAGGCCCGGCGAGACGAAGTCGAAGATCGACCAGATCTCCGAGAGCCGGTTCTCGATGGGCGTGCCCGTCAGCGCGAGCCGGCGCTTCGCGCGGAGCCGCTTGGCCGCCGCGGCGGTGGCGCTCATCGGGTTCTTGATGTGCTGCGCCTCGTCGAGGATGGCGTAGCTCAGGTCGAGCTGCGCGAGGAAATCCTCGTCGCGACGGAGGAGCGCATAGCTCGTGATCACCACCTCCGCGGCCTTCACCTCGTCGATCTGATCCTTGCGATCGGCGCCGTGCCAGAGGGCGACCGACAGCGAGGGCGAGAACCGGGCGAGCTCGCGCTCCCAGTTCGTGACGACGCTCGTCGGGGCGACGATCAGCGCGCGCATGTGCTTCTCCTCCTGCTTGACGGCGAGCAGGAGGGCGAGCGTCTGGACCGTCTTGCCGAGGCCCATGTCGTCGGCGAGCACGCCGCCCGAGCCGATGTCATGGATGAACTTGAGCCACGAGAGGCCCGCCTCCTGGTAGGGACGGAGCGTCGCCTTCAGGTTCCTGGGCCGCTTGGTGCTGCCGATCTCGTCGATGTTGCTGAGCTTCTGGAACAGCTCGCGCGCGGAGGCGGTCACGTTCGATCCGCTCGCGTGCTGGAGGAGCTCGTGCACCCGCCCGGCCTGCGCGAGCGGCAGCCGGCCGTTCTTGCCGGCCGCCATCATCAGCTCGACCTCGCGATCGAGCATCGCGCGCACGGCGTCGGGGTCGAACGCGGCGAACGACCCGTCCTCGAGGCGGACGTAGCGCTTGCCCTCGGCGAGACAGCGGCGCAGCTCGTCGCGATCGACGCCGACGCCCTCGCTCTCGAAGCTGAGCTTGACGTTCAGCCAGTCCATCCCCGAGGTGACCTTGGCGAAGACGCCGATCGGCCTGCCGCGCACCTGCGTGTCGACGAGATCCTCGGGGACGAAGAGGTCCCAGTCGTCGGGGAGCTCGGCGAGCCCCTCGGTCCAGAAGGTGAGCGCCTGGTCGCCGTTCGCGATGAAGCCCTGGCCCGTCTCGTCCGGCTTGAGCCCGAGGGCGAGCAGCTTGCTCGCCGCCTCCTGCTGCGCGGCGATGTCCACGCGGATGCAGCGGGCGCGCTTCATCCCCTCCTCGGGCGGCTGCACGAGCACCGGGGGCGACATGCCGTCGGCGCGCACCGCGACCTCGGCGTCGCCGTAGGCGGCGGTCAGCGTGACGCGCGCCTCGATGAGCGAGCCGCCCGCGCGCATGCGGAACGTGGGCACGAGATCGACGACCTCGGCGATCTGGTTCAGGTCGGGCAGCTCCGCGCCGACCTCGAGCGCGATCTTGGGCAGCCCCTGCATGATGATGCGGGCCAGCTCGCTCATCGGCTCGCCGATGGTCGGCGAGCGGAGCAGGCGGCGCATCGCGGCGGGGGAGACGCGCTTGTCGATGCGGCGCGCGAGCCCCTCCTGCGTGTCGATGTGCCAGCCCGGCCAGCCCTCGAACCACCCGCCCTGCAGCAGCGAGAAGCGGCGCTTGTCGTTCCCCCGCTCGAAGCTCGTCTTCACGATGATGGTGTCGCCGCCGACGGTCTCGAGATCGAAGCGCGGCCGCAGGCTGTCGTCGCCGAAGCGGAGCTGCATCAGGGCCGGCTCGAGCAGCACGCGCTGGCCCTCGAGCAGCGGGAGCAGCTCGGCCACGTCCTCGCCGCGGATGTCGACGGCCGGGTGGCGCGGGTTGCCGCTCTCGAACCGGGCGAGCAGCCGGAGCGCGTCGCGATCCGGCGTCGGATAGAGCGCCTGCCAGGCGAGCGCCGCGGAGGGCAGCACCGGGACGCGCGCCTCGGCGTCGAGGACGGTGACGGTCAGCGCCCCTTGCCGCACGTGGAGGCGGAACTCCACGCGCCGCGCCCCGGTGACGCCCTCGGGCGGAAGCCAGGCGCCGATCCCGGTCTGCTTGGCCGTCGCGTCCAGGATCGGCGCCGCGAGGGCGACGGGTGAGCCCGGCGGCCCGTGGGAGCCGACGACGGTCGGGACGGGCGCCGCCGGCGTGATCGCCAGGCGCCCGCGGCGGTCGCGGCGGCGCACGCGCTTCAGGGCGTCACCGCCGGCGTGGGCGGTCTGCGGGACGAGCGCCGGGATCGGCGGCTCGCGCCGCGGCTGCGCGCCGCGCGCCTGGTCGCGGATGCTGATGAGCAGCGCCGCGACGTGCTTGCAGTGCTGCCCGGCCTTCTGGAACGCCGGACAGGAACATTGCGACTGGATGCCATCGGGCGATAGCTCGACCTTGACCGGATACGGCTCTGAGTCGGCGGCGCGGACGGTGCCGCTCGCCATCGTCTCGTTGATGGAGATGTCCTCGACGACACGGCGGCGGAAGTACTCCAGCCCGCGGAGGAAGGTGCGGGCGCCAAGCAGCCTTCGCAGGCCACGATCGCTGAGGGTGGAGAGTGCGTCGGAGATCGGAGGCGGCACGTCGTGGGCTCGGGATACGGGTGCGGCGGCAATTCGCCGGGATGGGTCGGGTGAACGGGATCTCTTGGCAAATCCCGCTGGGTGAAGAACCGGCATCAGATGAAGAACGGCAAGAACACGATGATCACGGCGGGGAGCATCTTGATGAGCACGTGGATCGCGGGGCCGGCCACGTCCTTGAGCGGATCGCCGATCGTGTCGCCGACGACGGCGGCACCATAGGTGGGGTTGTCCGCCCGCGCCCCCGTCTCGTCGACAAGGTAGCGCCCACCGTGCGCGCCGGTCGCGATGTACTGCCTCGCATTGTCCCAGATCGCCCCGGTATTCCCCAAGAAGAGCGACCCGAGGACGCCTGCGACCGTCCCGGCCATGATCAAGGCCGCGACTGAATCGGCCGCGACCAGAGGATTATCTTCCGTCCTTGCAAAGCGCAAGGCAAGTCCCACGACGACGGGCACCACCGCGGAGACGAGGGCTGGCGCGATCATGTGGCGCAGCGCTGCCCGAGAGACCATCTCGACGCAGGGCTCGTGGTCGCCGACGAAACCCGGCGGGCGGGCGCGGGCCTGGCGCCTCACCTCGTCGAGGACGCGTCGGCCAGCCTGGAGGACGTTGCGGATGCAGCGGCCGGCCAGCCAGAAGACAAGGAGGATCCCGACCAGGGCGCCGAGATAGACCTCGGGCCGGTCGAGGCGCAGGACCATCGCGGTCGTCTCGCCGCGGATCGGCGCGCTCGACGTCAGCGCGCGGCGCCGGGACTCATCGAGGTAGCCAGCCACGAGCAGCAGCGAGGCGAGCGCGGCCACGCCGGCCGTGTACGCCTTCGTGAGCGCCTTGGTCGTGTTGCCGACGGCATCGAGCACGAGGGTGCGGCCACGCACGTCCGGCCGCTCGCGGGCGACGGTCACGGCGACGATGCCGCCCGCGTTGTCCACGATGGGGCCGAACGCATCCATGGCGAGGACGTACCCCGAGGTGCCCAGCATCCCCATCGTCGCGACCGCGGTGCCGAACAGGCCGCCCCCGGCGAGCCCGGAGCGCGCGCCGAGCAGGTAGGAGCCGAAGGTGGCGCCGACGACGACCAGGAGCGGGAGCACCGAGCTCTCGAGACCGATGGCGAGCCCGCGCAGCACCACCATCGCGGAGCCGCTGCGGGCCGCCTCGGCGAGCTCGCGCACCGGGCGGTGCCGCTGCTCGGTGTAGTACTGCGTGACGTGCAGCACGCCGATGCCGGTGACGATGCCGATGACGCCGCAGGCGAAGAAGATGACCCAGTGGGCGCCGAGCAGCCACTTGGCGGCCCCGGCGATGCCGACTGCGTGGAGGGTGGCCGTGACGTAGAGCCCTCGCACGAGGGCGTTGAAGGCGTCCTCGCGGTCGTCGGTCTTGACGACCATCACGCCGAAGAGCGTCGCGATGAGGCCGAACGCGCGGCTGACGAGCGGGAAGAGCACGACGGCGAGGGCGCTCGGGAGCCCGACGTTGTTGCGGAAGAGCATCGCGCCGACCACCATGGCGCCCGCGTTCTCGGTGACGGTGGAGGCGAAGACGCCGGCCGCGCGCCCGGCGCAGTCGCCGACGGTATCGCCTGCCAGGTCGACGATCGTGGCCGGGTTCTGGAGGTCGTCCTCGTCGAGCCCGACCTCCGCGCCGGCGAGGTCCGCGCCGAGGTCGGCCGCCTTGGAGAAGGTGCCGCCGCCGAGCTGCGCCATCAGGGCGGCGAAGGAGGCGCCGAGCGGGTAACCGGCGATGACCCAGGGGATGGTCGGGGCGAGCGCGAGCGCCTCGGCCGGCTCGGCGCCGAGGCCGCCACGGAACGCGAGGACCGCAGCGAACAGGCCGCCGAGGCCGAGCAGGCTCATGCTCGCGACGAAGAGCCCCGACACGGCGCCGCCGCGGAGGGCGATCTGCAGGGCGAGATCGAGCGAGCGGCGGGCGCCGCTCGCGGCGCGTACGCTGGTGCGGGGCGCGATCCAGGTGGCGACGCGGCCGGTCGCGACCGCGCTGGCGGCCCCGACAGCGAACGAGAGCGTGAGCCAGACACCGAGCTCCAGCGCCGGCACCGGGTTGTTCTCCCCGGCGCGCCGGAGGAGGCCGTAAGCGAGGAAGATGGCGCCTCCGAGCATCGCGGAGACCGCGCCGATCACGCTGCTCTGGCGGCGAAAGTACGCCTCCGCGACCCCCTGAATGATCGCGGCGACGCGCTGCATCTCGGGCTCGACCGCGGGGCGCGCGATGACCCAGCGAGCGAGGTAAGCCGCAAAGGCGAGCCCGAGCAGGCCGCCGCTGAGGATGAGCGCAAGCTCCGTCATGACGGGCGGACCGGGCGCGCAACGTGGACGCGCTGCCTCGGCCGGTGAGGAACGATGCGGGTGATTGCCGCGGTGTCGACAAGGGCGCCGCAGGAACCCGCGCTGCAGCGGCGCACGCCTTCCCTACTCCGGCCAGGAGGGCCGCGCAAGCGAAGAAGACGCGCGCGGCCAGGTCATTTCAGGTCCTTCGCGTCGCGTCCGACCACGTGGTCCAGCCGGGTCTTCGCGACGAGCGCGCCGACACGCGCGTTGATCTGCTGGAGCCGCGCGCGCGTCACCTCGCCCTCGGCGTCGACCACGTCGACGCTCGTGGCCCGCCCTGCGCGGAACAGCTCGGATCGGACGCGCATCGACTCCGCGGCCGCCGCGAGCTGGCGCTCTGCAGACTCGATGCTGCTCGTGGCCTTGCTCAGCTCGGAATACGCCGAGACCACCTCGAGGCGGAGGGCGTCGCGCAGCGCGGCCTTCTGCTCCGCGATCTGCGTGGTGCGGGCGTTCGCCTCGGCGGAGGCGGCCGCGGTGGCGAAGATGTCGTTGACGACCCACGTGGCGCGGACGCCGGCGGCCCACGTCAGATCGAACCTCTCCTGCGTCGGAATAATGCGCTGGTTGGGGTTCGCGTAGGTGAGATCGGCGAACGCGTCCACGCGCGGGAAGTAGCCGGTCCTCGTGACCGCCTCGACCTTCTCGAGCGAGTACTGCGTCTCGTCGAGCGCGCGGATCTCGAGGCGCTTCTGAAGCGCCTCCTGGACCAGCGCCGGGAGCGCCTCGGCGGGCGGCTTCGGAGGCGCGCTGCCCATCACATCGATCCCCAGCGTGAGCGGCCTGTCCTGCGCGGCGCCGAGCGCGATCCGGATCTGGTCGTCCGCGACCAGGAGCGCGGCGTGCGCCTCGTTGAGCACCTGCTCCGCGCCGGCCACCTGGGCCTCGAGCCGGAGCACGTCGGCGCGCGAGAGCAGACCCACCTCGAAGGTGCGGCGCGCGTCCTCGACGTGCGCCTTCGCCTGAGACACCGCCTCACCAGCGACGACGACCTGCCCCTTCACGCGGACCCAGTTGAAGAATGCGACCTTCGCGTCGGCCGCGGCCTGCAGCGTCTCCGCCTGGAGCTCGAGCTTCTTCGCGCTCTCCGCGTGGGACGCAGCGGCGTATCCCTGCGAGAGGCGGAACACGTAATCCGAGATGGGGACGGCGAGGTTCGCCGTGAGCGAGTAGCTGTTGGGCGGCGGTGGCGCCATGAACTGCCCGAGCGCGTCCATGATGGCCTGTTGCTCGGGGGGCAGAGCCGTCCCCGGGGGCTCTCTCTCGATCTCTGACAGCCGGGTGTAGGTGGCCGTCACCGTGAGCCGCGGAAAGAAATTGACCATCGCCTGGTCGACCTTCGCGGCCGCCGCGCGGAGCTCGGCCTGCTTGGCGCGGAGCGACGCGCGCGTCCGCAGCGCAGCCTTCGCGACGTCGTCCGGCGTCAGCCCTCCCGGCTGCGGCGCAAGCGCCGTGGCGAGCGGATCGGCCTTCGGCGCGGCCGGCTGGGCCGCAGCGATGGAAGCGCCCGGGGGCTGCGGTTGGCCCGCGGCAGGAGGCGCCGGCGCGAGCGGCGGGGTGGCCGGCTGCGGAGCCGCCGGTCGGGGAGCGGCCGGCTGCCCCGCGGCCGGTGAGGCGATGAGCCCGAGGGCGAGCAGCCCGGCGAGCGTCGAAGCCAGCGAGATGCTGCGTCGAGACGAGGGTGCGGTGCTTGTCATGACCGGTCGGTCACTTATGGGCGGCGAGAGCACCCGTCAAGTCACAGGCGATCCCGCGCATCGCGTCTCGGCGATGGCTCGCCTCGCCGTCTGCGAAGGTGACCGGGCAGCCCGCGCTCCCGGCCCACGGGATGCTTGCGCCCCAAGGCCCGCGTCATGGGCTGGCCGCGCCGGACACCGTCCGGGACCACGCCGGACCCGATGGTCTGGTGCGCTCGTCATGCCGTGCCGCAGTGGGCCACGACAGCAGGGACGTCGTCACCGATGCGCATCACGGGACCCGCGCCAGACGCGCCACCCAACCCCGCTCACGCGCGTTGTGGACGGCAGGAATACGTCGCTCTCTCCGCGGCAACACATATTGCCGCGCGCGATCGGATGGAAGAACATCGAATGAAGTGGCCGCCATCTTGCTTGGCGGCGGACCGGAGGCCCTCATGCATAGACTGCTTGCGTCGCGCCGCAGCTTCTCCCCGTTCCTCGCCATCCTTGTGATCGCATCACCCTTTGCCGCCTGCGCTCCGTGGGAGCTCGGTGAGGACGACACCCCCGACATCGACGATCCTGGGAGCGTCGCGGTCGCGGCGGAGCCGCCGCCCGCCATCAGCGGCGGAACGCTCGCCGTGAGCAAGAGCGCCCTCCGGGCGGTGGCCGCGGATCCGGATCGCGACCGGGTCTGGATCGTCGATCTCCAGGCGCAGAAGCTGACCGCGGAGATCGCCCTTCAGAAGGGCGACGAGCCGGGCAGGGTCGTCGAGGACGACGCGGGTCGCTTCCACGTCGCGCTCCGCCGCGGCGGCGCGATCGTGACCGTCGACGCCGACAGCGGGACGGTCGTCGACCGGCGCGACGTATGCCCGGCCCCGCGGGGGGTCGCCTACGATGCGCAGACCGACGCGCTCCATGTCGCGTGCCTCGGCGGCGAGCTCGTCACGCTCCCGGCCGGTCCCGGCGCGGCGACGCGCCGCCTGAAGCTCGATCGCGACCTGCGCGACGTGGTCGTGGACGGGGACCGGCTCCTGGTCAGCAAGTTCCGGTCTGCCGAGCTGCTCACCATCGGGGCGGACGGCATCGTGATGGAGCAAAAGAAGCTCCCGAAGTTCAACCTGTTCGGGCAGGAGTTCGCGCCGACCGTCGCCTGGCGGACGATCAAGCTGCCGACAGGCGGTATCGCGATGGTCCACCAGCGCGCCTTGATCGCGCCCGTCGAGATCGTGGAGGGGGGCTACAGCTCCGGCGGATGCGATGGGAGCGTCGTCCACGGCACGGTCTCGGAGGTCGGGACACCCGACTCCGACGGCCAGCCGAACCTGGCCGCTGCCCTCCCCTCCGCGACCCTGCCGGTGGATGTCGCGGTGTCCGATGACGGTCTCTCGTATGCGGTCGTCGCGGCCGGCAGGAGCGAGATCCTCATGACCAGCCGCGCGAACTTGAACATGACGATGGATGCCCCCGAAGGAACCTGCGTCGAGGCGGATCAGCGCGTGGTCGTGGAAGGCGAGCCCACGGCCGTCGCGTTCGCCGGCGGCTCCGTGGTGGTGCAGACCCGCGAGCCGGCGGGCATCCAGGTCCTCGGGGCTCCCAACACCGCCGGCAACCGCGTCGCCAAGGTCATCACGCTCCCCGGGGAGAGCCGCAGGGACACCGGCCACGAGATGTTCCACCGGAACGCTGCCGGCCCGATGGCGTGTGCGTCGTGCCATCCGGAGGGAGGCGAGGACAGCCATACCTGGCACTTCAACCCCATCGGACCGCGGCGCACCCAGTTCGTCAGCGGCGGGATCCTCAACACCGCCCCGTTCCACTGGGACGGCGATATGTCGGGGATCGAAGCCATCATGGACGAGGTCTTCGAGCGGCGCATGGGCGGCATGCACCAGGGACCGCGCCGGGTGAAGGTCCTCGCCCGGTGGATCGACAGCCTCCCCGCCCCGCCGGTGTCGTCGGCGCCCGACGCAGAGGCCGTCGCGCGCGGCGAGGCCCTCTTCCACGACAAGGCCGTCGACTGCGCGACCTGCCACGCGGGCGCTCAGCTCACGACCAACGACTCGTTCGACGTCGGTACGGGCAAGCCCTTCCAGGTGCCGTCGCTGGTCCGCATCGGCGTGCGCGCGCCGTTCATGCACGACGGATGCGCGCCGACGCTGAAGGACCGGTTCACCAACCCCGCCTGCGGCGGCGGCGACCGGCACGGCAAGACGTCCCAGCTCTCGGACGCCCAGATCGACGATCTGGTCGCCTACCTCGAGACCCTCTGACCCCTTCCGGCGGGATTTTCCGCCGATGAGCCCGCCCGATCGCGCTCCTTCACCGCGAATGATGTAACGAGCGCCGAGCCGCGATATGCTGGCGCGGCGTGAACGTCGCCGAAAAAGTCGCCACCCTCGAAGCGCTCCTCCACCGGGTGCAGCGGAACGCCGCTGCGCCTCGCACCCGGGCGCAGCTCGCGGCCTCCGCCGAGCTCGTCCCGCATCGCGGCGAGGCGCCCGGCGCCATCGCCAACGACACGGCGGGCGCGGCCTCGCCCGGCCCCAGGTTCAGCTCGACGGAAACGTCGCCGACGAACGAAGCACGGCCGGCAGCGGCGGCCAGCGCGGTCGCCGCGAGTGGACCGTCCGCGCCGCGCGCCATCGAGCCCGTCCTGGACGACGTCGGTGGCATCGACGCCTTCAGCCCGGCGGCCGCGAAGGCATCGCAGGCCGCGGCGGCGAGCGCCGCGAAGCAGCCCGCAGCGGCCGCGAAGGCACCGCAGCAATCTCCGGCGAAGACGCCGCAACAGCCGCCGGTGAAGGCGGCAGCGGCGGCCACGCCCGCAGCGAGCGGGGCCAAGGCCGCGGCCTTCAAGCCGGCCACGGCGACGCCGGCGCGCACCCCTGCGCCGCCTCCCAGCTCACCCGGGAAGCCGGTCGCGAGGCCCGCCGCCTCGTTCGATCTCCCGCGGGCTGACGCCGGCCCCCCCGCCGGTGCTCAGGAGACCTTCCGCCCTCCCGCGGAGGCGGCCGAGCCGAAGCCGAGAGAGGCAGCCAGGACCGCGGCCAAGGTCACGGCGCCTGCGGCCAGGTCAGCTGCCCTGGGCAAGGACGCGCCCGCTGCAGGCCCGGCGGTGCCCCCGGCCCGAGGCTCCAGCCCGCGCGCAGAGACGAAGCCGTTCTTCCCTCACGAGGACGTCGCTGCGCGGCCGAAGGTGGCGGAGAGCGACAGCGAGCTCTCGTTCGCTGGGCTCCTCCCCGACGAGCCGGAACCCGGCCAGAAGCCCGCTGCAGCGCTGAAGCTCCCGGCCGAGCGCAGGGCGGCGCCGGATGCCGAGGCGCGCGCGGAGCGCAGATCCCGGCCCGACCGCGCGGAGGTGCACGCCACGACCGCGTCGGCCGCCGCGGACGACGCCTCCACGCTCGAGGCGGCCACCGCCCGTGGGCCGTCCTCTTCTGGTGAGCCGGTCACCCCCAAGGCGCCGGATCCGATCGCCGTCGCCACGCGGCGCGCGATGGGGGAGCCTGCCACCGAGCGAGAGTTCAGCCGCGAGATGGTCGACGACGAGCCGACCGTGATCCGCGGCATGCTCGAGGACGAGCCCACCGTCATTCGTTCTCGCCCCGAGGGCCTCGAAGACGAGGAGACGGCGGTCCGCTCCGCGCGGTCCGAAGCCCAGGCCATCGCGCGATCGGTCGCGGAAGAGGCCGGCGATGCGTCGCCTGGAACGCTGCCCAGAGACGCGAGCGACGAAGCGGATCGCAGGTCCAGGCCGAAGGCGGCCGACCGTGACCTTCTCCCGAAGGTCATCACCAAGGACCCGCCCCTCCCGGCCGACAAGGACGTGAAGCCTTCCGACCACGTCACGGCGCGGCCCGCCGCGGACGCCGGAATCACCGTGCGACCGCCGCCGCGCCCGCGCTCCCGCGTGGGCATCGTGATCGCCGCCGTGGCGCTCCTCGTGGGCGGCGCAGCGGTCGCGTACCGGCTCAGCGTGTCTGACCCCGAGCCCGCGCCCCTCCCCAACGTCGACACGTCTCCGGGAGCGACCCAGGGCGCGACCGCGCAGCCGCCGGCCACCGCGCCGACGCCGACCGCCGCGCCCACCGAGACGGCGCCCGCTGCACCGTCCGCGGCCGAGACCGCGACGCCGGCAGCGAGCGCTGCGCCCGAAGCGAGCGCTGCGCCTGAAGCGAGCGCTGCACCCGAGGCGAGCGCTGCGCCCGAGGCGAGCGCTGCGCCGGCCGCAGGCAAGGCCGAGGATCTGCCGCCAAGCCGGGGCCACCTGATGGTCAATTCGCCCCAGCGCGCGTCGGTGTATGTGAACGGCTCGCTCGCCGGAAGCACCGGAGAGGCGCTCGACGTGCCTTGCGGGACGCGTTACGTGCGGCTCGGCAAGCTGACGACGGAGAAGACGTCGAACCCCGCGTGGCTCTCCGCCGGCCAGGCGGTCATCGTCGGTTGCCGCAAGCAAACGGTCGTGTCGATCACGCCCTCCGCGGCGAGCCCGACGCCCAACCGCCCCACGAAGCGGAAAGGCAGCCCCGCCGGCACCGCCACCCCGGACGGTGAGGGCGCTGCGCCCGCGCCCGCTGAAGAGACCGCGCCTGCGCCTGATCCCGCTCCGTAGAAACCCGCGCCCCCGGCCGGTCCGGTCGGGGCCTGCTCCCTAGGGGTCGCGACATGCCCCATGCAGAGGGGCAGGAGCGCGGTGATAGGCTCCGCGCCCGATGGCTTCCGAGACGACTCCCCTTCCCCACGAGGCCGGCGCCGCAGCTGGCGACGCGGCGTCGTCGGCGTCCGTCAGGGTAGCGAGCTCCGGTCCCTTCCCGCTGCGCAGCCCGGCAGGGGGAGCGCCCCTCGACGACGTGGCGGAGACAGAGCTCAGCGCCCTCGCGACGATCGTCGCCAGCGCGCGGGCGGCGCAGATCGCCTGGGCGGAGGTCCCGATCAGGGAGCGCGCCGAGCTCATCGCGCGCGTCAAGAAGCGCCTGCTCGCGCGGGCCGAGGAGATCGCGACGCTCGTGCACCGCGAGTGCGGCAAGCCGATCGAGGAGGCCGCGCTCGCTGAAGTGCTCCCGAACGCGGATCTCATCGACTACTGGACCCGGTCCATCGAGGAGCTCCTCGACGACTCCCCCGTCGCGCTCGACCCGCTCGCCTACCCCGGCAAGGTCGGGCGCATCCAGAGGGATCCGCGCGGCGTCGTCGCGCTCATCACGCCCTGGAACTACCCTGTCGCGATCCCGCTGCGCACGATCGTGCCGGCGCTGCTCGCGGGCAACGCCGTCGTCTTCAAGCCGAGCGAGGTCACGCCGCGCTCCGGCGCGCTCGTCACTTCGCTGTTCGACGGGCTGCTCCCGGACGGCGTCCTCGCCGTCGCGCAGGGCGGCAGCGACGTCGGCGCCGCGCTCGTCGGGGCCGGCGTCGATCTCGTCGTCTTCACCGGCAGCGTCGCCACCGGCAAGAAGATCGCCGTCGCGTGCGCCGAGCGCCTCATCCCGACGTCCCTGGAGCTCGGCGGGAAGGACAGCGCCATTGTCCTCGGCGACTGCGATCTGGAGCGCGCCGCGCGCGGCGTCCTCTGGGGCGCCTTCACGAACGCCGGACAGAGCTGCGCCTCCATCGAGCGCGTCTACGTCGAGCAGGCGATCGCGGACCGCTTCATCGCGCGCGTCATCGCGCTCACGGGGCAGCTCCGAGCCGGCATCGACGTCGGCGTGATGACGACGGCGCGGCAGGCGGAGATCGTGCGGCATCAGCTCGAGGCGGCCGTCGAGGGCGGGGCGGAGATCCTCGCCGGCGGCGCGCCGAAAGAGGGCTCGCTCGCCTTCCCACCGACGGTCCTCAAGGTGGAGCGCGAGGACACGCCGCTGCTCCGGGAGGAGACCTTCGGCCCCGTTCTTCCCATCCTCGTGGTGAAGGACGCCGAGGAGGCGATCGCGCGCACCAACGCGTCCCGCTTCGCGCTCACGACCAGCCTCTGGACCCGCGGCTACGAGCGGGCCCACG
Organism: Sorangium sp. So ce281; assembly: GCF_051527395.1. Classification (NCBI taxonomy): domain Bacteria; kingdom Pseudomonadati; phylum Myxococcota; order Polyangiales; family Polyangiaceae; genus Sorangium; species Sorangium sp. So ce281. The sequence continues at coordinate 3,989,526 of NZ_CP150322.1, read as the reverse complement.
CGCTCGCGCGACGGCTGCGCTCCGGCGTGGTGACGATCAACAACCACGGCTTCACGGGCGCGCTCCCGGCCGCGCCGTGGACGGGGGCGGGAGACAGCGGCTACGGCGTCACGAGCAGCCCACACGCGCTCGCGGAGCTCACGCGGCCGCGCTTCTTGCTCGAGGACCGCAGCAGGACGAAGAGCGAGCTGTGGTGGTACCCTTATACGCCCGCGCTCCGGACGGTCGCCTTCGCGATGGCGCGGGCGCGCGGTGGAGCCGGATGGTTCGGCCGCGTCAGCGCCCTCGTCGAGCTCGTCGCCGCGCTCGCGAGGCGCCTGCTCGGTCGCTGATCCAGAGACCCATCGAGCGAACGCATGCGCCCTCTGATCCTCCTCTCCAACGATGACGGCTACTCCGCGCCGGGTCTGACCGCGGTGCGGGACGAGCTCGCCCGGCACGCCGACGTGGTGGTGTGCGCCCCCGCGGTCAACCAGAGCGCGACGAGCCACTCCCTGAGCCTGCACCGCGTCCTCCGGCTGCTGGAGGCTGCGCCCGGCGTGTTCGCGGTCGACGGGACGCCCGCCGACTGCATCTACGTCGCCCTTCACGCCGGCACGCGCGTGCTACCGCGGCGCCCCGATCTGGTCGTGTCGGGCATGAACCACGGGCTCAACCTGGGCGCCGACATCTTCTACTCGGGCACCGTGGCCGCCGCGCGCGAAGGAGCGCTCCGCGGCGTCCCCTCGATCGCGCTCTCCGCCGATGCAGGAGCGTCGCTCCCTGCCGCAGCGGCGCTCGGCGTCAAGCTCGCCCTCGCCCTCCACCGCGCCGCCGGGAAGGAGGGACGCCGGCCAGCGCCGCTGCTCAATGTCAACATCCCTGCGGGCAGCAGCTGGCCCGTGCGGGCCACGCGCATGGGCGCGCGCTTGTACACCGAAGAGGTGATCTTTCGCCGGGATCCGCGCGGGCACGAGTACCTCTGGATCGGCGGCGCGGGCGTACGCCACGACCTCGTCCCCGGCTCGGACACCGAGGCCTACGACGCAGGGGCCGTCAGCGTCACGCCGCTGACCCTCGACCTCTTCGCCGCGCAGCACGAGGGCATCGCAGGCCTCCTCGCCGCAGAGCTCAACGACGGCCACATCACCTGACGTAGCTCGCGTCGCGACGCGTGGAGCGCTTTCCGGCTCGAATGCGCTCGCCTACGCTCGGCGTCATGTTCAATCACGACGCCCTGCCCTCCGAGCACGCGCTCCGTTATCTCAAGGCGCACCTCCGGAACGTCCCGGATTTTCCGAAGCCCGGGATCCTTTTCAAGGACATCACGCCGCTCCTCGCGGATCCGCGGGCGCTCCACATCACGCTGGATCTCCTGGCCCAGCGCTTCGTCGGCGAGCACGTCGACGTCGTGGTCGGCGTCGAGTCCCGGGGCTTCATCTTCGGCGGCGCGCTGTCGGCCCGGCTCAACGCCAGCTTCGTGCCCGTGCGCAAGCCAGGCAAGCTCCCCGCCGCGACCGATCGCGTGGCGTACGCGCTCGAATACGGCAAGGCAGAGCTCGAGATGCACAAGGGCTCGATCAGGCCGGGGGCCAGGGTCCTCATCGTGGACGACCTGCTCGCGACCGGCGGCACGGCCTCGGCCGCGGCCGAGCTCGCGCGCAAGCAGGGCGGCGAGGTCGCCGGCTTCGCCTTCGTCGTCGAGCTCGATTTCCTCGGCGGTCGTGCGCTCCTCGCGGAGCGCGCCGGCGACGCGGCGCCGGTCTTCTCGATCGTGCACTTCGCCGCGGGCGAGTGAGCGTTCACTCCTGGCCCACGCCGACCTGCAGCTTGCGCGCGACGGTGCGGCTCGCGGTCGTCGCCCGGGTCGGCCCGCCGACGGGGAACGTGATGACGACCGCCCCTGTCCCGCCCTTGGTGATGCCCCCGCCGTGCGCGCCCACCAGCTTCCCCAGGCTCGCCGCGTCGAGCGAGGCGCCCGCGCCACGCAAGGCGTCGATCGGCCCCACCCCTGGCAGCGCGGCGAGCGCCCCTCGATCGACCGCCGACATCTCGGCGAAGAGGCCGGACGTATAGACGAGCGCCGTCGCCGCCGCGGCCGGATCCGAGCCGCGGAACCAGGCGCCGGCGTCGTGGTAGGGCAGGTGCGCGCAGCGCGCGTACAGGGCGCCCAGCGCCGCGGCGGCCGCGTCGGCCATGCGGTCGCCGAGCGCGACGAAGCGCGCCCGGTGCGCGGGATCGAAGTATGCCCGCGCGTATCCGCCGGAGAAGCGCGCGGTGATCGCGCGCCACGACGGAGAGCGCCTCGCCTCCTCCGCATCGAACCCGGGGACGATCTCCACGACCCCGTCGGTGATCGCGGCGAGCTCGGCGTCGGCGCCCGACGTCAGCTTGCCCTGCGCGATGAGCGCGCCGAGCCCCACGGACTCCGCGGTCAGAGCGGCCGGTTCCCCTGCGCCGGCGGCGACCTCCGCTGCAGCGGCGCCGCGCGGCATCGCCAGCCAGAGCTCGGCGACCCAGCCCGCGAGCTCGAAGGGCCCCATGGAAGCACCGGCGTAGATCCGCTTGCGCGCGGCCTCGCAGGTGCGCGCATTCCGCGCCGCGTCCTCGCCGGCGGTCGTCTCCGGCTCTGTGGGCGAGGCGGCCGGGGCCTCCCGCGATCGGAGCATGCGCGACGCGAAGAGCGCGCCGACGACCACCAGCGCGAGCGCGCCGACGGGGATCACGAGGTGCCGCGCTGGCCGGACCCGGGCGGCCGGCGCAGGCGGCGCGAGCGAGCTCACCGCGCGGTGCGCCAGAGCGAGCCGCCGCGCGATGTCGGACGCCTTACGCGTGCGCAGCTCTTGTGGCAGGAGCGGCCATTGCTCGACCAGCTGCTCCAGATCGATGGCCACGGGAGCGCCGCGCCCACGCAGCGCGATCTGGCGTCCCTGCACGCTCACCGAGCCCGATGTTCCAAACAGGCCCAGGGCCTCCTGTACAGCCGCCTCGATCTCCCGCGCGCTGGGGTCGTCCACGATCGCAGGGTAGCCGGATTTGCCGCCGGCATGCCGCCGCTTCTTCACGCCGCCCGGCCGTCACGGTCGCAGGCGCGGGCGGCGATGGAAATACCGCGGAGGGCCGGCGGACATGGCACATTCCCGCGCGTGCAGAAGACGCGCGTCTACCTGTCGCCGGGCATGTTCGGCTTCGCGACCCTCGCCTCCCTCGAGTATTTCGAGCACTTCATCCGCGCGATCGAGGAGCGGTTCCGCGATCGCGGCCGTATCGTCGAGATCCACGTCTGCGAGGTCCACCCGACGGCCTCCATCCTCCGCCGGGCGGCGAAGCTCGCCCGCCTCGTGGACGAGAGCGCCGGGGACGACGACGGCCCCATCCACATCGTAGGCCACTCGACCGGAGGCCTGGACGCTCGCCTCGTCGCTTCGCCGACGGCGCGGCTCCCCGGGAACGCTCACCGCCGGCTCGGCTGGACGAGCCGGCTGCGGTCCGTCACCACCATCAACACACCTCATTTCGGCACCCCGCTCGCCGCCTTCTTCGCCACGGTGAGCGGCCAGCGCCTGCTCTACGCCGTCACCGCGCTGACGGTGGCCGGCCTCAAGCTCGGCGCGCCGCCGCTCGCGGCCGCGTCGGCGCTGGTCGCCGCGTTCGGCCGGGCGCAGCTCGGCTTCTTCGAGATCGAGCTCATCGATCGCGCGGTCGAGAGCTTCATCCGCGTGCTCGACGACGCCTCGAGCCGCGAGCTGCGCGCCTGGCTAAAGCTCTTGCGCGACGACCAGGGCGCCATCGTCCAGCTCATGCCCGAGGCGATGGATCTGCTCCACGCCGGCCTCGAGGACCGCGCGGGCTTGCGGTACCAGAGCGTCGCGACGTACGCGCCGCGCAACGCCGTCCGGGACTGGGTATCGGCGCTCCGGTCGCCGTGGGGAGCGATGTCGGCCGCCATCTTCACCGCGCTGTCGAACATCACCGCCCGCCTGAACGAGCACTACCCTTGTCGCTCCCATGACGGCTCGATCGAGCAGAAGCTCGCGCGCGTGCTCGGGGAGCTGCCGCCGCTGGACGCCAACGACGGCGTGGTCCCGCTGGCCTCGCAGGTCTGGGGGGAGCTCATCTGGGCCGGCAAGGCCGACCACCTGGACATCGTCGGCCATTTTCCGGGCAAGGGCGGGCACATCGACTGGCTGGCGAGCGGAGCCCGCTTCAATCGCCTGCGCTTCGACGCGGTGCTCGACCGCATCGTGACCGGGATGGTGGCCGGCGAGCAGGGCGGCCTGACAGAGCGCGCGGCGGCGCCGCCGCGCCCGCTCGCGGAGGCGCGCGCATCGGAGCGCGGCGCGGACGTGGGGCCGAGCGGCGCTTCGACGAGCTCGGGCGGCGAGCCCGCCGCGTGAGCCGCGGCGGCGCGGCGCGCGCGCTCGATCGGATCACGGCGGAGCTCGTCGAGTGCCGGCGCTGCCCGCGGCTCGTGGCGTGGCGCGAGGACGTCGCGCGAGAGAAGCGGCGCGCTTACCGGGACCAGACGTACTGGGGCCGCCCTGTGCCGAGCTTCGGCGATCCGGACGCGCCGCTCGTGATCGTCGGGCTCGCCCCGGCGGCGCACGGCGGGAACCGCACCGGCCGCATGTTCACGGGCGATCGTTCGGGTGACTTCCTCTACGCGGCGCTCTATCGAGCGGGGCTCGCCTCGCAGCCGACGAGCACCGCGCGCGACGATGGGCTCTCGCTCCGGGGCGTGTTCATCACCGCCCCCTGCCATTGCGCTCCCCCGGACAACAAGCCCACGATCGCCGAGCTCGCGGCGTGCCGCGGGTGGATCGACCGAGAGCTCGCGGCGCTGCATCGGGCGCGCGTCTACCTCGCGCTCGGCAAGATCGGCTATGACGCCGTCGGCGCGCTCGTCCGCTCGCGCGGCGCGTCCGCGGGGGATCGCGCGGAAGCTCACCCACGCCTCCCACCGTTCGCGCACGGCGTGGAGGCGGCGATCCCCGATCCGCGCGGCGGCGCCGGAGCGGCGCTGCTCTTCGGCAGCTACCACGTCAGCCAGCAGAACACCCAGACGGGGCGGCTCACCGGCGACATGTTCGACGAGGTCCTGCGCCGCGCCGCCAGCGCGGCGGGGCTTCGCGCCCCCGAGCGATCTGGACGTTAGTCCTGCTTCGACAGGAGCTTCTGCAGATCGCCCGACTGGAACATCTCCGTCAGGATGTCGGAGCCGCCGATGAACTTCCCGTCCACGTAGACCTGCGGGATCGTCGGCCACTGCGAGTAGTCCTTGATCCCTTGGCGCAGCGAGGGATCGGACAGCACGTTGACGTCCTTGAAGTCCACGCCGCACTTTTTCAGGATGTCGACGGCACGCGCCGAGAACCCGCATTGCGGGAAGGTCTTGGTGCCCTTCATGAAGAGGACGACGCGGTTGCTCTCGACGGTATCCTTGATCGCCTGGTGGATGTCGCTCATGGCTCGTTCCTGATCTCCCGCCGCGAGCGGGATCGCCCATTGTTCAATCTACACAGAAGCGGCGCGCGGCTGCCGGGCCGCACGCCGTGGCGTGCCGGCGGGGCTCGCGACGGGACCGCGCTGGGCTCGCCAAGCGGACCACGGACCGCCCCGCCCCGCGCGCGGTTGTGAACGGGGTTTCTGGTGTCGCCCTCCGCCCGCGTCAACTGGGCTGGAGCGCCGCAGGGGTCCCATGGAGGGCTGCGGGGACCAGTGTATGTATCCTCGGGCGGGTGCGCCGACGGCTTGGTGCGTCTCCGCGCGGGAATTGGGGCGGTAGGCAGCGCCGGCCAGGCTCAGCGCATCCATCGGGGGCTCGACGGCCGCGGCGATGCGGGGACACGGCGGGCGATCGACACCGCGCGCCCGCCCGCGAACACGGAGACGTCGAACGCTGGTCGACAACGTGCTCCAGGACCTGTGACCGCAGGCTGCGGCGACGCCGCGTTCCGCTCGCTGGACGCGCCTCGCGCCATCTGCACCGCAGCGTCTGGCCTCGCGCCGCCAAGTCGTTGTAGAACACGCCCCCACCTCGGCCGTCTTACCGACCGTGACGCGGCGGTGAGCCGCCGCGGGTGCGGCGAGCGTCCCACTGTCGCGGCCTCACCCGCACAACCCTGAAGGAGCCTCGTATGCGCTTGCACGTCCTCATCCCCGCGGCCCTGCTCGGCCTCGCGCCCCTCGCCTGCGGCGGCAGCGACCCGGAGCCGAACAACCCGTCGCAGATGCAGAACCAGTACGGGGCGTCAACCCAGTACCCCCCCGGACAATACCCGCCCGGACAGTACGGCCAACCCACCCAGCCGGGCCAGTACGGCCAACCCACCCAGCCGGGCCAGTACCCGCCGCCGGCCACCACGACCCCCGCCCCGACGCAGACGACGCCGACCGCCACGGGCACGAGCACCGGCCAGGCGACCCCGATCGCGCCTGCCGCGGTCAGCGCAGCGACCCCGATCCTCACCGCCATGGCGGCCTCCGAGGTCCAGGGCATGCAGCCGGAGGGCGGCGCATTCGCCGGGCAGTTCCAGGACGGCCAGACGCTCGAGCAGCCGTTCAATATCCAGCCGGGCAAGTGTTACTCGGTGATCGGCGTGGGCCTCGGCGTCCAGGAGCTCAACCTGCAGATCGTCGCGCAGCCCGCGCCGATGCTGCCGCCCGTGGTGCTCTCCCAGGACAACACGACGGGACCGAACGCCACGCTCGGTGGCAAAGGCTCTTGCTTCAAGAATCCGCTCCCCGTGGGCGGCCCCGCGAAGGCCATCATGACGGTCCGGGGCAGCGGCCTCGCCGTCGCCCAGATCTACGTGAAGTAGCCGCGTCCCTGCGGGCCGGCGCCGTCTGCCTCACGCATCGAGGCGCGGCGCCACCGCGCGCGCCTCGGGACGTCCGCTGTCCTGCGATCGTCCGCTGCCGCCACGCGGCCCTGGCACCACCGCCTCGCGGCACAGCCCGCGACGACGCTCCTGTGTGACCCCGCTCACCCCGAGCTCTGCTCGGCAGCGTCGGTGGCCGACGGACCGGGCTCACCCGGAATGCCGTCGTACGTTTGCCCCTCCACTGTTCGCCGGGGGAGATGCAAGGTACACTCCAAGGGTGAGCTTGCCTTGGAAGTACTCGGCTCCCTGGATCGCCATCGTCGGACTAGCGTCCTGCTCTTTTCGTATGGCCGATGAGTCGGCGGACAGCCCCGGGTTGCCCGGGGACGCCGCTCACCCCGCCGTCTTGGCGTTCGAGGAGGAAGGGACGCTGCAGCTCGTGCCAGGGGAGCTGCGGACGGTCTGGGTCATGGGACAACCGCCGGCGCCCTACGAGGTGAGCTTCACCCTCCTCGGCGAAGCTGCAGGTGCATGGGTCGACCGCACGACGGCCGTCACGGACGAAAATGGCAGGGCCTCGGTTCAGCTCCATGCGTCGACCCTGGGAAGCACGTTTCGGCTCCGTGCCGCGACGAAGGGCGGGCCGTCCGCGGAGCTCGGTGTTTCGGTGAGCGCGGAGGGCTTCGGCACGCTCCGCGTCATCCCGGTCTACGAGGGGACGCGCGTCGCGAAGGACTGGACGGCGAGCGTCGTCGCGGAGGCCACCTGCGAGGAGATCGCAGCCGCTGCGCCCGAAGCCCCCGTGGGCGCGCTCGTGGCGCACGGCGGTCCAGACGAACCGGTGGTCGTCGAGGGCGCGCCTGTGGGGCCGAGCCTTACCGTCGCTCTGCACAGCGGTCGAATCATGTGGGGTTGCGTGAGCGAACGAGAGCTGCAGGCCGGCTCCGCGCGCGACGTCCGGGTCCCGATCAAGGACCTGCCGATCGATATGGCGGCGACGCGCCTCGACACGAAGCTGACCCTCGTGACGGCGGAGGGGCTGACCGCGATGCTCGAAGCAGCGACCGAGCAGCTGCTCGACGCATTCTTGCCTGCCGGCGCGGAAGCCGCGTCCCTGCTCGACGCCATGCAGCGCGCGGCGCCGCCGGACCAGGCGCCCACGTTTGCCGCGCAGCGGATCGAGCGTGACTGGGACGCTGCAGCACAGGCGCACCTCGCCGCGCTCCCGCTCCCCCTGCGCGACATGTGTCGTGGATGGGCGCGTACCGGGCTCGCGGGGACGCCGCTCGCGCTCGACGGCCAGCTGAGCGGCGTGGCAGACATGCAGGGACGCGCGCTCTTCGAGGCGAGCTGGCTCGGCAGCGTGACCTCTGACAACGCGGGCGTACCACCGGCACATTTCATGTCGTGGACGGCGGATCCCGGCGACGTGCTCCGGCTCGCGGGGACGCTGACGTGGTCACCGACCCGAACCATCGGCGGAGTGACCGGGCTCGGGGTCGCAGCGGAGACGGACGCGGAGTCCGTCCCCGCGGCGCTCGCCGCTGCCGCTGAGTGCCAAACGCTCGGCGAGCTGCTCGGCGGCTACTCCGACTGCACAGGCGACTGCGTGGCGATGCTGTGCGCTGGCGGGCTCAAGCTCCTGTGGCGCGCTGGCACCGAGGCATCGGAGACGGCCGGGATGGTCGGCGAGATCGTCGTGAACGCTTCAGGCCCTGCGCAGCTCGACAGCTCCGCCGCGCCGATCGCATGGACGGGCGACTGGCTCGGGACCATCCGCTACGGAGAAGGCGAGGAGGTCGGCGTCGAGGGACGGGTGAACGCCGTTTCGCCGGAGGCCATTACCCACTAGCGGATCATCTGGCGGCGTCCTTCGGCTCGCAACGCAACCGCCACCTCCGGCCCGTTGCGCGCTCGGTCGCGGCGAGCGGGATCGCGCTGGCGCCGACGTCGCTCTGCTTCTCGGGTGCCTTCGAGAAGGCGCCCTGCAGCCTCACCGCCATCGCCTCGACGCACGCGCTGCCTGGATCCAGGCGAAGCCGGAACTCGGCGCCGTCGACGGAGGGAGAGCCTCCGCCGACATCGAAGCTCGACGAGCCCTCCAGGCTCGTGTCGAGGAGCCAGCCGTCCTGACCCGGCGCGCAGCGCTCGATCCGTGTATCCGCGAGGTCCTTGCGGCCGAGCGGTACGGCCTCGCCGAGCGCGCCGGTCTCGCGATCGATCGGGAGCACGTGCCAGGAGCCGGCGCGCACGCCAGGGTCGGGAGCCGCCGAGATGAGCAGGCCGACGCCGCCGCCCAGCGCACGCCGGACCAGGCGCGGAGGATCCACGCCGTAGCCCGTGCGGCCAGGGCGATAGTAGGTCGCCAGCTGCCGCGCGATCCCGAGGTCGGCGCGCCACAGCGCCACGACGTCATACGAGCCGCCGGGCGTCACGAAGAACCACGTCTCGCCGAGCCGCACGGCGCCGCTCGGAAACGGCCGGAGGAAATTGCCGGCGCGGCCTGCGCTGTCGCGCAACGGAAGGATCGGCAGCCCTTCAGAGGCTGCGAACAGGCTGCATCCGGCGCCCCGACACACGTGGGTCAGCGCGGCCCGTCCGCCAGGATCGAGGTACGCGCCCCAGGACGCCGCCCCCTGAGCCACCACCCCGAGCGCCTCAGCGGCCGACGCCTCATCCGACCAAGGCGAGGCGCTCACGCCGCTGGAACGCACCCCGCCATCCGGGTCGAAGCGATCGTCGAAGCGGAGGAGCCAGCGCCCGGCGCGCGCCCAGTCTGCGCCTCGCTTGCCCCATGCGTAGGCGCGCATCGTCACGATGTCGTACGGAGCCCCGTTGTCGAGGCCGATCTCGTCGGCCCCGCGCTTGGGCGGCGGCGTGTTGCGGAAAGGAGCCCACGGCGACGTCGGTGTCTCCGTCGACGCCGAGCGCGTGACCGACGAGGCCGGGCGCGCTCGCTCGGCGCGCGCAGAAGGCGCGGCGGGAGGCTTGTCCGACAGCGGTGGCGTCGAGGAGCCGAGGGCCTCGCAGCGCATCGCGATCGGGCTCCCCGCGCGGAGCGGCGTCTGGAGCACCGGCGGCGGCTTCGCCTCGGCGAGATCGTCCGGCAGCGCCGTCTTGCCCCAGCCGACCCGGATCCAGCCCCTGAAGACGCAGCCGACGGGGCCGCACGCGCGCGTCCTCGACATCGAGGTGTCGTCGTCCCGCTCCGGCAGATCGAGCGAGCGCCAGGTCATGCCGCCGTCCGTCGACTCGGCGGCGCGCTCGCCTTCTCCGAGGGAGAACGCGAACCGCCCAGACAGCAGCGCGCCCGTGCCGTCCTGGCGCGGCGCCCCCGCGGTCACCTTCCCGCTCTTCGCGTCGATCCGAACGCCCACGATCGGGCCGCCTGCCTCCACCCAGCCGCCGATGACGCCGGGCTCACGCTCCTCGAACCCTTCGATCCACATGCCGCGCTGCAGATCGCGCGCGGTGCTGCGCGGCTTGGGCGGGAGGATCAGCGGGACGGTCGTCACGTCGCTCCCCTTGAGCAGCGTGAGCTGCCCCGACGCGTCCAGGCGAGGCGGCGAGAGGACGGCGATGCGGCCGTCGGACAGCGCGACGACGCGCTCGATGCCGACGTCTCGCGCGGGCGCGCGGACGTGGATCTCGCGGGCGCGCCCGTCGGCGGCGACGACGCAGTACGCACGCCCGGCGCGCACCACGCTGTCCTCGCTGCAGGAGCCGCGGATCACCAGCGCGCCGTTGCCGCTCGCGACCACGAAGCGGGGCTCGTCGAAGCGCATCAGCCGGCGCATGCCGAGCGGCGGCTGGAAAGCGTACAGGGTCGTCGGCCCCTCGCGCTCGCCGCACACGAACCCGAACGACGCCCCCGCGCGGATCGCATGGCAGGCCGCCTCTCGCTCCGGATAGGCGTCGGGCGCGACGTCGATGATCGCCCCGTCGCGCAGCGAGACGCGCGCCAGGGCGCCGCCGCGAGCCACCACCGCGGTCGTGCTCGAGTCGGGCCACCCGTCCTCGACCGCGGCGCGGAGCGGGCGCCTCCCGAGAGGCCCCTGGGCGCGCGCCGGCGGCTCCTGCACGTCGTCGGAGGCCTCCAGCGTGCGGTACGTCACGCCGCCGCGCGCATCGACGGCGTAGAGCCCGCTCGCGGTCATGACGGCAGGATCGCCGCCGACGACGGCGACAGAGGTCGGCCGCGCGTCGATCTCGACCTCACGCCAGGTGGCCCCGGCGTCGAACGTGACGAGCAGGCCGCGCAGATCGGCCTCGACCAGGGCGCGCCATCCGTCGGCGAACGCGATCTGGCCGTACGTGCTCGCCGGTGGGAGCGGGCCGAGCGGCATCGCCGCGCCCGTCTGCGCGTCGATCGCGAGGAGCCGGTGGCTGTGCGAGAGCCGCGCGTAGAGGCGATCGAACCCCGCGAGGATCTCGTTCGCCTCCGACGGCAGCTGGACGAGCGGCTCGAGCGGGGCGAGCCACGCCTGGGCCCGCCAGAGCTGCGCGCTGCCGCGGTTCGAGGCGTGGAACAGGTACCCGCCGCCCAGGCGCGTCGGCAGCTTGAGCGAGGTGACCTGACCTGACGGCAACAGGTCGGCGGCGCGCTCGAGCGATCCATCGTCGTGCGCGATGACGCGCATGCGATCGATGAGCACCCGCCTGGCCCCCGCCTCGCTGGCCACCACGCCGCGCTCTCCGACGAGATCCGGGAGCAGCCGCGATGGAGTGACCATGGTCACGAGCGCCCCCTGCGAGGATCGCCCGCCCGGAGCCGGGCGAGACGCTTGCCCGGAAGCGCTGCGATCGCTCGACGCCGGTCCTCCGGAGGGCGCCATCGCCGCCTGTCCACCGCACCCTGCCGCGCTCGCGCAAAGGAGCAGCGCCATCGCGGAGCGCCGCGCCGCGCCCGGCATCCGCCGAAGAACCGGCGCGCGCAGCCGCCCGTCGGGCTCACTCATGACGGACGATGCTAGCGCGGCGATCCAGGCGCCGCACCGTCCTTGCGGGCGCCCACGCCAAGGTTCAGCCGCGGCTCGCGCCGTGCGTGTCTGCAGCGGCTGGCTCACGCCGATCGCGCATCGCACGCCCAGCGCCGGAGCAGCCGCTGCACGCGCGGCTCCGGCGGCGAGGATCTCCGCTCACCGATCGGACGACGGCCGACGCGCGTTCACTTGCCCTTTGCGGAGCACTGCATCGCGCACATCAGATCGCCGACCGCGCACCCGCAGCCGCCGCGCTTCGCGGGGGCCGGAGCGGCCGGCGCCGGGGCGGCCGCAGCAGGCGCCTGCTTGCCTGCGGTGCTGCCACCGGTGCTCGGTCGCGTCGAGGGCCTCGTGCTCGGACGCGCCCCTGCTGCCGTCGGCGCGGCGCTCGGCGCGGCGCTCGCGACCGGCTCTGCCGTCGCGGACGCCGACGCCGTCGCCGACGCGGTGGGCTCGGGCGCCGGCGCCGTGTCGAGGGGCGCCGGCGTCGCGGGCGCGGCGGCCGTGGTCGGCGCGGTCTCGACCGCGGTGGGAACCGGCGCGCTGCCGCCGCCCTTCATCAGGAAGAAGACACCTGCGATCGCGATGCCCGCGATCGCGATGCCCGCGGCGATGATCAACGGGGCGCGGTTCTTGGAAGGGGCCTCGCCGACGTTCGGCGGCGCGACCGACGGCGCTCGCGCCGTGGTCACGATCGGCGCGCTGAGCTGGAACAGGCCGCCATCGTTGGCGACGATGCTCGCGACGGGCGACGGCGCTCGGACGCCAGCGCCCGACGCGAGGGCCTTCAGGTCGATGAGGCCGGAGTCGTCCGAAGCGCTGACGGCCGCCCGCGCCGGGGCCGGAGCGGCGGCCTTCGCCGTGAGGGCGCTCAGCGAGAACAGCATCGAGTTCTCGTCGCGCTGGCCAGGCGCGGCGCCGCTCTTGAAGAGCGGAGCGCTCGTGGCCACGTCGTCGGAGCTGGGCCGGTGCGCCTCGACGCCCGGGCTCGCGCCGAAGAGATCCTGCGTCGGACGCGCCGGATCGCGACGCACCGCCGCTGCTCGCGGAGCGGCCGCCGCGACCGACTCGACGCCCGGGGAGGTCTGCCCGAGGGCCGCTCCCCCGCTGGGCACGGACGTCGACGGCACCGGCGCCGCCTCCTGCGCGGCCACGGAGGCAGGAGCGCTGCCTGCATGCAGGGCCGCGACGATCATGTCGATCTGGCCGAGCGGCTGCCAGTCGGCCATGCCGTCCGCCCAGACGTACGTCTCGGCGTTGATCACCCCCGACTGGTAGCTCGTGACGATCTCGGCCAGCGCCATCGAGCGCTGATCGCCGTCCGCCACGTTGACCAGGTACGTCGTCCCGTCATTCGGAACGCTCGTGCCGGAGACCGGATCGGCGACCCCGCCGTTGGTCGTCACGCCCGAGCTGTTCACGAGGATCGTCGCGCCGCATTTGCGGCACTTGATCTTGACGGTTCTGCCTTGGACCTTCTCGTCCGAGACGGTGTATTTCGACTGACAGGACTGGCAGGTGATCTTCATTGGGGGCTGGCCCGCTGGGGTGTAGTGCCGGCGAGGCGTCGCGTAGAGTTTACCTTGATGCCGCGCCGGTGGCCCGCTCTCTGACGTGCCAGTCGCGCGTCTGATCTCGCAGCTCCGCTTTACGATAGCCGAGGTCGTCGTCCCTTCGTAAAGCACAAAGGGACGGACCGCCGACGGGACCGTTGTCGGGGCGCGGCGCAGCAGCGCGCAGGTCGGGCTCCGGAGTGCGACCAGCCCCCTGGCGGCGCGGCTCAGGCGCCCATCCGCGCTGGGAGGCGCCTCACACTCGACCCGCCCGCGCGACCCGTAATTGCTGCGGTACTGCGAACCTGCCGTGTGGCGGTGTGAGCTCGCGGCGCGGCCTCGCGGCGCAGAGCGGCAAGGAGGCTCCGTCAGGCGTCGCCGCGCGCGGAACCGAGCTCTTCCAGGACGGGCTCGTCGGTGACGACCGGCACCTCGTCGACCGGGTCTTGCGGCTCGGCGCTCTCGCTGTGCCCCTGGGCCTCGTGGCTCCCCACGTGCTCCCCGTACGCCTGCAGCTTCGAGTACAGGCCGCGGCGGCTGATCCCGAGCACGCGGGCGGCGCGCTGTTTGTTGCCGCGCACCGCCTCGAGGGTCAGCAGGATGAGCTTGCGCTCCGCGTCCGCCAGGCGCGTTCCGACCGGAAGGCGCAGCACGAGCGGGTGCTCGGCCGCTTCGCCGGTGTCCCGCGACGGCTCGGCCTCGTGCGTGCCCGCCTCCCCAGGCCTCCGCGGCATCGAGGCTGGGCTGATGGAGGACGGCACAGGCTGCGCGCCGACGTGCGACGGCACGGGCTCGGAGGGGACCACCAGGTCGGCGGCATGAACGATCGGCACCGAGAGCGGCTCGGCCGGCTCGGCAGGGACGACCGGCGCCGCCACCCTCGCCGACGGGATGCTGTCATAGGAACGCCGGCCCGAGCGCCGCTCGATCCGGCCCTGGCCGAGCTGGACGTCGTTGGCCGAGACCAGCTCGTTCGAGGCGAAGAGCGCCGTCTGCTCGATGACGTTGCGCAGCTCGCGGACGTTGCCCGGCCAGTCGTGCTCGGTCAGCCGCTCGACGGCGGCGTCCGAGAGGCGGCGGGCCGGGGTGCCGTAGCGCTTGGCGAACTTCAGCAGGAAGCGCTCGGCGATGGGCAGGATGTCCTCCCTGCGCTCGCGCAGCGGGGGCAGCGTCACCGTGAACACGTTGAGCCGGTAGTAGAGGTCCTCGCGGAAGACGCAGTCGTCGACGAGGTCGAGCAGATCCTTGTTCGTGGCGGCGACGACGCGGACGTCGGCCTCGATCTCCTTGCGGCCGCCGACGCGCGTGAACCGGTACGTCTCGAGCACGCGGAGGAGGCTGACCTGCACGGCGGCGTCCATCGTGCCCACCTCGTCGAGGAAGACGGTGCCGCCCGCCGCCGCCTCGAACTTGCCCTCCGCGGCGGCGAACGCGCCGGTGAACGAGCCCTTCTCGTGGCCGAAGAGCTCGCTGCCGATGAGCTCGCGCGGGATCGCGCCCGTGTGGACCGGCACGAACGGACCCCCGCGGCGGCGGCTCCGGTTGTGGATGGCGCGCGCGACGAGCTCCTTGCCCGTGCCGCTCTCGCCGACGATGAGCACGGGGGCCATCGTCGCGGCGACGCGATCGATGCGGGTGAAGACCTCCCGCATCCGCGGCGAGCCGCCGATCATCCCCTCGAACACGAGCTGCCCATGGAGGGGATCGTCGTCGTCGAACTCGGTCGGCGGCGACGAGAGGAGCTCGC
Source organism: Sorangium sp. So ce281 (assembly GCF_051527395.1). Classification (NCBI taxonomy): domain Bacteria; kingdom Pseudomonadati; phylum Myxococcota; order Polyangiales; family Polyangiaceae; genus Sorangium; species Sorangium sp. So ce281. Next base: position 3,974,441 of record NZ_CP150322.1, on the reverse strand, counting down.
GCACGAGCAGCACGAGGCGCGCCGGATCGAGCGGCTTCTGGAGGTAGTCGGCCGCTCCCAGCTTGAGCGCGTCGACGGCGCTCGTGATCGACGCCGCGCCGGTGACCATGACCACGTGGGGCGGCGGCGCCTTCGGCTCGGGCCCCTCGAGCTCGCCGGGCGAGAGCCGGCGCATCAGATCGACCCCCGTCATGCCTGGCAGGTTGAGATCCGTGACGAGCACGTCAGCCGGCGTCCGCTGGTGGATCTCGAGCGCTTGCTCGCCGCTCGACGCAACGACGACGTCGAGCCCTTCGTGGCGCAGCACCGCCTCGAGGATGGCCGCCTGGTCGGGCTCGTCCTCGACGAGGAGCACACGGCCGTGATGGCTGTGGCTCCGATGCGGCGAGCGCGCTTGTCCGCGCGGAATTGCAGCTGAAACTGCGTTCGGTCCCAAAGCTTCCCTCCCAGCTCGGCGGACGGACGGCTCGGCCCCGTGCGAGTTGAAACGTGCCGTTAAACTTGTACCTCGCGGGGGCCTCGTATCAACTCGGGAGTTGCCTCCTTCTCGGGTGCAAAGTCCCCCTCACATACCGTCTGCGACATGCCGTGCCTGCCCGACGGATGTGGCGCCCCTGGCTCACTGACGCCTGTGGTGACACGCCGCCGCGCGCCTCACCAGCGCTCGATGATGCCGCATGCGATGCGATCGGCCAGCGCCATGCACGTAAGCATCGGATTCACTGCGGGACTTCCAGGAAAGATGCTCGTGTCAGCGACGTACACATTGTCCAGATCGTGGCAGCGCCCCTCCTCATCGACCACCCCGTCCCGCGGGCGCCTCGACATCCGCGCCGTACCGAAGGCGTGATTCGCCGCGGTGATCGTGTCGCGCCCGTCGAGCCGTTTGCTCTTCAGGATCTCGGCTTCTTTCGGCGACGTCAGCTCGTCCGGCACGCCGTGCAGCCCGGGCAGTATCGACGAGGCCCCCGCCGCCCAGCAGATGTCGGACAAGATGCCGAGACCGCGCTGGATCTTCTCGACGTCGCGCGGCGCGTAGTCGAATCGCACATCAGGGTCCCAGCTGCCGCGCTTCGGACGCACCGTCCCCCGCGACTGCTCGGCTGCGATGATGACGTCGAACGGCGCCATCCGGTTGTATGTCCGGAGGTGGCGCTGGTAGTCGTGCCCGAGGCCGGGAAACCGCGCGGCGAGCACGGCCGGAGGCGACCAGAGGACCTCCAGCTTGATCCCTTGCTCGATGAAGTGGAGCGAGTGATAGCCCTGGGTCGCGCCCTCCCATGGATCGATGGGCTCCGGGAACACCGCCATGATGGCGAGCCCCGGGTGGAGCTGCAGCTCGTTGCCCACGTAGCCGCTCGAGCCGGCGGCGCCGCTGCGGAGCAGGATGAGCGGGGTCGCCATGCAGCCGGCCGCGAGCACGACGAGCTCCGCCCGTATCTCGACGGGCGCCCCCTCGCGCCAGGTGAAGGGCTCGATCGTGCGCCCGCGCATTCCGGCGGCGCGCCTGCCGGAGAGCAGCAGGCGCTCGGCGCGCACGCTGGTGAAGACGCGCGCGCCCGCCCGGATCGCGGCGGGGACGTACGAGACGTCGGTCGACATCTTTGCGCGGTTGCGACACCCCGTGAAGCATTCGCCCGAGCCGCGGCAGCCGCGCACGTTGCGGTGGGTCGGCTCGCTCGACAGCCCCAGCGCGTCGCAGCCGCGCTTGAAGCGCAGGTTGCGCTCGCCCTGCACCTCCATCGGCGTGGGCGAGACGCCGAGCAGGCGCTCGACGCGATCGTAGTGGGGCAGCAGCGCGTCCAGGGTGAGCGAGGACGCGCCGGTCCGCTCTGCCCACTTGTCGAACACCCAGGCGGGCGAGCGCGCGCAGATGGCCGAGTTGACGACCGAGCCACCCCCGAGCGCGATCGCCTGCATGGTCGGGATGAGCATGCGCCCGCGGGCGGCGCGCATCCCGCCCTCGCGCAGCGTGCGCGCGAGCGACTCGCCAGCCTCCTGGCGGAAATCCTCCACCCCGAACGGCGGCCCCTCCTCGACGAGGATCACGTCGCGCCCCGCCTCGGCGAGCTCCTTGGCGACGACCGCGCCGCCCGGACCCGAGCCGACGACGAGCACCTCGCACGACGCCCGCACCTCGCCCTCGTAGTCGGCGAACACCTTCACCTGCGAGCGTGGCTCGCCGGGCGCGAGCGGCTCCACCGCGCCCCTCGCTCGGAGCGTCGCCTCGGAGAGCGAGCGCCGCTCGCGGCCCGCGGCGCGAGGCGGCTCCGGGAAGACGGGGAGCTTCACGCCGTCACCCCCGGCGCGAGCGACGGGGGCGCGGCGGCGGCGGGCTCACCCGCCGCTCTCCCGGCGGCGCGGCGCTCGAAGGGCGTGGCGCAGCAGGCGACGCCGATCGCGCCGGCGACCTTCTCGTTCGCGAGATACCCCATCGAGAGCATCGTCCGCAGCGAGAGGAACGTCACCCGCCGGAGGTAGATGCAGCTCTGCGCCATCGACGTGAGCACCGCGATGCGATCGGCCTGCGGGAGGCGCGTGAAGCGCGCGCGGCGCGGCCCGAAGACCCAGGGCGAGAGCTCGACGAAGTGGAACAGCAGCCGCAGGTAGGGCCGGAGAGGCCGCGGTGTGCGCGCGACGTAGCGGTCCACGTACTCGACCAGCCCGGCCTCCGTGCCAGAGACCGGGATCGGGCCCCCGGCCGGGAACAGGGCGTCAGCGCAGGCCGCCACGATGGCCCGCTCCTTCACGGACAGCGCGGAAGGGGGCGCACCGGGGGCCGACGCCCTGCGCACGAGGAAGACGGCGGCGAGGGCGAGCGCCGCCAGGAGAACGACGGGACCGATCACGGGCAGGTGCGCAACGAGCTCGCTCATCACTCGACTCCCTCCTTGTCAGCACGGGAAGCCGTCGCCGTGGCTGCCTCGACAGCGTAGCCCTACAGTCAGAGTGCGCAATTTCGTTCGCACTGCGTCCGGGTGTTCGCACACCATCCTGTCCCGATTTACGCAGCTCGACGTTGTGGCTGTGACAATCGGGGTATGGTCGGCGCCCGATGAGCGGCGACCCCGTGACGGCAGTGGAGAGGAGCGAGGAGGTGGGGCACGACGAGCCCCTCGAAGGCGACGAGCTGTCGGGAGCCGAGCGCCACAGCACGCCGGCGCGCGATCTTGGAACCTGGCTCGCTGGCGCTCCCCTCCCCGCCGCGCTGGAGCTCACGCTCGGGCTGCTCGCGCCGATGGTGATCACGATCGCGGCTGCGCTCCGCGTCGCGAGCTTCACGATCGACGACGCGTACATCTCGTTCCGGTACGCGGAGAACCTCGCGAACGGAAACGGGCTCGTTTACAACGTGGGCGAGCGCGTCGAGGGCTACACGAACTTCCTCTGGACGGTGCTCCTCGCCGCGGCGGTGAAGCTCGGCGCGGCGCCGGCGGTGGCGTCGAAGGTGCTCGGCGCCGCGTGCGCCGCAGGTGCGCTCGTCCCGACCTACCTCCTCTCCCGGCGGTTGCGTCCGTTCTCGAACGTGCCCTGCCTCGCGACGTGGCTGCTCGCGATGAGCGTCCTCTTCTCCGGCTACGCGGTGTTCGGGCTGGAGACGCCGCTGTTCCTCCTGCTCACGCTCGCCGGGACCGAGCTCTTCTTCCGCGAAGAGGACGCCGCCAGCGACGACAGCGGCGCTCGACCCGCGCGCGTCTTCTCCTGGTTCCCCGGGTTCCCCTGGTCCGGCGCGGTGTTCGCGCTCGCCGCGCTCACCCGCCCGGAGGCGCCGCTGTTCCTCGGGGTGCTCGTCGTCTGGCACTCGGAGCAGGCGCTCTCGCGCCGGAGCGTGCTGCGCCTGGTCGCGTTCGCGCTCCCGGTCGCCGCGCACCTCGCGTGGCGGCACAGCTACTACGGCGCGTGGCTCCCGAACACGCTCGCCGCGAAGACGGGCGACTTCGCGCAGCAGATCCAGGGCGGGGGCGACTACGTCCGCAAGTACGCGCAGCACGCCGGCGCCTTCCTGTGGCTCGGGATCCTCTCGGTCGCCTCATCCATCGTCCACCGGCGCCGGAGCGGCCTCGCGATCGCGTCGATCGCGCTGCTGTTCGGCGTGTACGTCGTCGCGGTGGGCGGCGACTGGATGCCTTACTTCCGGTTCCTCGCGCCCGCGGAGCCGTTCGCGTTCCTGCTCGCCGACGACGCGGTCCGCGCGATCGCCGCGCGCCGCGAGCGCGTCGCGTCGCTCGCGATCGCGGCGTTCGGCGCGATCACGATCGCGACCCGCGCCGGCGAGCTCGTGCGGGCCCAGCGGAACCTCCTCGTCAACGACAAGGGCTTCTGGGACGACGCCGCAGGGCGCTCCGCGGAGTGGCTCGTCAAGAACGCGGAGCCTGGCCCCATCGCGCTCGCCGACATCGGCTACGTCGGTTACCGCACCGGCTTCCCGGTCGTGGACATGCTCGGGCTGCTCAGCCCCGAGGTCTCCCGCCTGCCGGGCGCGTACACGCACAAGGTCGGGGCCGGCTACACCGACGCGATCTTCGCGAAGAACCCGCGTTACTTCTTGCTCATCTCCTCCGGGATCGACTGCAAGACCCCGACGGTGCCCTCCTCCCGCGCCTCGTACGACGACCCCAGGTTCAAGGCGGACTACAGGCTCCGCCAGGTCATCGCGCTCCGGAAGGGCGGCGCCTGGTGCATCTACGGGAAGACGTCGTATCCCTGACGATCGCGCCGACGAAGCGCGCGCATCGCCGGAGCGCGCGCCTCATCTCGCGCTCCGCCTCGCGGCCCCTTCGCGCCGCGCCTCACGTCCGCGCCGGCGCTCCTCCTCGCTCCGCTTCCGCGTCGGCCGCGCGGGCCGCCCAGAAGGCGCGCACGTCCTCGATGCGGTCGGTCCGGCGTGCGTCGGGCAAGCTGTCGAGCAGCACGCGGCCGTAGCCGCGCGTGCGGATCCTCCGGTCCAGGATCGCGACGATGCCGCGATCGGTGCGCGCGCGGATCAGCCGGCCGAAGCCCTGCTTCAAGGTGATCGCGGCCTGAGGCACGCTGTACGCGATGAACGGGTTGCCGCCGCCCTGCTCGATCGCCGTGCACCGGGCCGCGACGACCGGATCGGTCGGCACCGCGAACGGGAGCTTCTCGATGATCACGAGGCGCAGGGCCTCGCCCGGGACGTCCACCCCTTCCCAGAAGCTCATCGTCGCGACGAGCACCGCGTGCCGCTCCGCGCGGAAGCGGCGGAGCAGCGCGCCCTTCGGCGCGTCCCCCTGCACGAGCAGCGGAACCTGCCGCCCCGGAGCGCCGCCGTCCGCCCGGGCCACCGCCGCGGCGCGCCCGAGCCGGACGCGGAGGGCCGCGGCGAGCGCGTTCATGGCGCGGATCGACGTGCAGAGGAGGAACGCGCCGCCGCCCGTGATGCCGATGAGCTCGGCCGCGCGATCGGCGGCCCGCTCGACGAACGCCGCGTCGGTCGCCTCGGGGAGGTCGCGCGGCGTGTAGAGCAGCGCGGCGGTCGGGTAGTCGAAGGGCGAAGGGACCTCGAGCTCGTCGACAGGGACCGACACGTCCTCGTCGAGGCCCATCCGCGAGCGGAGGAAGCGGAACCCCGCCCCGGCGGAGCCGCCCGTCGTCAGCGTGGCGCTCGTCAGCACCACGGCGCCGATCCGCTCGAAGACGTGCTCGCGCAGCATGTCCCCGAGATCGACCGGCGACGCGCCGAACGAGACGGCGCGGCCGCGCACCTCGACCCACGTGACCTGGTTCGTCGCGGGGTCGACGATCCGCGCCGCGTCGTCCCGCAGCTGCGCGGCGCGGTTGCCGACGAGCTGCACCGCCTCGCTGATCGCGTTCGCGCTCGCGTACGCCGCGAGCGCCTCGAGGTGGTCGTCGAGGCGGTGGTACGCGTCGAGCAGCTCGCCGGACCAGGCGTCCCTCGCGAGCGGGCTCCGGGCTTCGCCGCGATCCCCGCTCCCGGCGGCGCCGCCCAGCGAGGCGAGCCGATCGAAGAGCGCGTCCGCGGACTCGCGCACCACGGCCGTGATCGCCGTCCCCTCGCCCCGCCCGAGGATGCGATCGGCGAGGCCCGACGCGATGAAGGCCCGGTCGGCGTCGCGCAGCATCGAGTCGACCCGCGCGCGAGAGACGCGGACGCCGAAGAAGCCCGTCGCGATGTCCTCGAGCTGGTGCGCCTCGTCGAAGATGACCGCGTCGTACGGCGGGAGCGCGCCGGCGCCGGCGAAGCCGCGGCGCGCTCCGGCGATCTTCAGCGCGAGATCCGCGAAGAAGAGGTGGTGGTTGACGACGAGGAGGCGCGCCGCCTCGCTGTCGCGCTTCATCCGCGTGACGAAGCACCTCTCGAAGTACTCGCACGAGGCGCCGAGGCGCGTCTCGCTGGACGACGCGACCTCTCGCCAGAGCGGATCCCCCTCGGCGAGGTGGGCGAGCTCCGCGACGTCGCCCATCTCGGTCTCCTGCGCCCACGCCTCGATCAGCGGCAGCGAGCGCCCCGCGATCCCGGCGCCCGCGCCAGGGCTGGTCCGGAGCTCGCTGAAGCGCCGCAGGCACAGGTAGTTGCCGAGCCCCTTCACCAGCGCCGCGCGCGGATCCAGCCGGAGGTGCTCGGCCACGAGCGGCAGGTCCTTCGTGTAGATCTGGTCCTCGAGCGCCTTCGTCGCGGTCGAGACGACGACCTTGCGACCGCTCAGGATCGCGGGCACCAGGTAGGCGAGCGTCTTGCCCGTCCCGGTGCCCGCCTCGCAGAGGAGGATGCGGTCCTCCGCGAGCGCCCGCTCGACGGCGCTCGCCATCGCCACCTGCCCCTGTCGGTCCTCGTACCCGTCCAGGCCGCGCGCGAACGGGCCCGACGGCCCGAGCAGGCTCGCGGCGCGGTCGAAGGGCATCGCGTACCGCTCAGCGCGGCAGAGCAGCCTTCTCCAGCGAGAGGGCGAACCCCACCTCGCTGACGGCGAGCTCGAGCGACGCCACGCGCTTCTCGAAGTGGACCTCGCACCACGTATCGAGCGTCCGCTCGGCGTCGCCGGGGTCGCGGACGTGGCGGAGGGCGGCCTCGACCTCGGTGTAGCCACGCGCCACGGCAGGCTCGGCCATCCCGCGCGCCCGCTCGAAGAGCTGCTCGTCCGCCACCCCCGGGAAGTCGTTGCGCTGGGCGCGCACGACGAACCCGACCCGCAGCGGCTCGGCGCCCACGACGATCCCCGAGTCCATGAGGAGGTTCTCCCGCACCCGCTCCGCGACCTGCACGGCGTCGCCCCGGGTGCGGTAGACCTCGAATCCGGCCTGGAGCAGGGCCTTCTTTATCTCCGCGGGTGTCGGCATCTTCCGCTGGTTTCCGGCTACCCCCAGCTATCAGCAGGAACATCCATCGCAAAATTGCGGGTGCCTCGTCAAGCCGACAGCGCCGACCACGTGTGGCGCTCTGGCGCGCCGGCGCGCCCCTGTGGGCTCAGGAGCTCGATCGCGGCGACCCCGAGGGGCCTCCTTCCAGGCCCCCCAGGCCGTTGATGCCCTTCCGATCCTCCAGACCATCGAGGAAACACACCCCGACGATCGATCCATCGGGCTCGTCTTGGACCCACATTATCCTACCCAAACGTGGGCTTCTACCGTCGAGCCAGACCGTTAGCTCGGTACCGGGATCGAGTGAATTTTCTATCACCACCCTGAGCCCGCCGACGCTCACGTTCAGCGTCCAGCCGGCGACGGCGCGCGCGCCGGTCTCCAGGCGTACCCGTTCGCTCAGCTCGCGGCGCGGGCTCCTGCGACGGTTGGCCAGGAGCTCAGGTGGAATCTGGAGTGACGGGGGTGTGAGGGCTCTGCGTCGAATCACGAAAGAAAATTACAAGCACACGCCGTGCCCGGGGACAGAAATGTGGGCTCCGGTCGATATTCAGCATGGACGGGAGCTGCGTCCTGCGCGGTGCACGAGGATGCGCCCCTTACGGCGGCCGCTCAGTGCGCCTCGGCGTGATCGGGCTGGTGGCCGGAGCCGTCGCTCGGCTCCTCGAAGACGGAGACGGGCTCGAGCAGGGACAGCTGCTCGCGCTTGATGCCTACGCCCTTGTCGGAGAAGAAGAGGTCGTTCTCCTGAAGCCGCGAACGCACACGGGCGATGAACAGGATAGGCATGCCCGCCTGCGTGTAACCGAGCTGCACGAGCGTGCCCTTCGGCCAGTTGCCGCCGTCGAACGCGAGCTCCTTGCGAAGCGTGTAGAACCCTTCGGCGGGGAGGCGCTGCAGGGAGTCCGCCCACGTCGTGCCCCGGAACGCGACGGCAGGGCCGTGGAAGTGCCAGCGGTTGTGAACGTTGTGGTCGGGCGTCGTGACCGTCGGCAGACCGTTGTCCGAGTGGTTGTGGAAGGAGACGATGGTGCCAGCAGGCACCTTGTCCTCGTGTCCGGGGAGCGGCTTTGTCGTCAGGTAGAGGCCGCAATCGGGGAGGTGTGACTTCGAGCTTGCCATGGCATCTGCCCCTAGCCTCGCTCCCGACCGCCGTAAAGACACGCCGTCGACGCCGTGCTATGCCGCGCCAGGCCAAGGCGGGAGGCCGCTCGAAGAGCGAGCGGCGCACGCCCCGGGAGCGAGCCCTTCGTGAACAGACTGAGCCAAATCTTCGGCGCCGCCATCGTCATCGCGATCGCCGTCGTCTTCATCGTCCAGTTCCGCCCGAGCACGGGCCCCGTGCAGTCGACCGGGAACACCTGTGCGGTCGAGGTCCGAGGCAGCTGCATCTCCTCGATCGACTTCAACGCGTCGAAGAACCTGCTCGCGATGCGGAGCGCCGACGAAAACCGCCTCCGGGCGATGGGTTACCGGCGGCTCACGGCGGAGGGGCTCTACGAGCGGTGGCTCCTCAACGAGGACGCGAAGCGCCTCGGGATCACCGTCTCGGACGACGAGCTCACGAACGAGCTCGTGGCTGGCAGGGTGCGTGTCTCGCTCCCGGCAGACAAGATCCGCCAGGTCGGTTACGCCCTCAGCCTCCGGGAAGACCTCATTCGCTACCTGGACGTCCGCAACCGGCAAACGAAGAAATTCGACAACAAGCAGTACGAGAAGCAAATCCGGAACATCACGAAGATGAGCCCCACGGACTTCCGCGAATACCAGCGGAAGGAGCTCATCGCCGCCCGGATGCGCGAGCTCATCCGGGCGCGGGTCCGGGTCGGCGAGAATGAGGCGTTCGAGCAGTTCTCGCGCGAGAAATCCACGAGGTCGCTCGCCTACGTGCGCTTCGACCGGCGCTTCTACAGCGACCTCATCGTGGACACGTCGGAGAAGGCGATCCAGGCCTGGGCCGACAACAACAAAGAAGAGCTCGACAAGGCCTGGGAGGGGCGGAAGGCGCAGTATCAGCCCGAGTGCCGTGTCGCTCGAGTCCTCGCGGTCGAGGTGAAGCCCGAGGAGGCCGAGCAGGGGCCGGAGGCGGGCAAGGCCGCCGCGAAGGCGCGGATCGAGGGCGCGGTCCAGCGCCTCAAGAAGGGCGAGAGCTTCGCCGACGTGGCCCGCAGCGCGAGCGACGATCCGAGCGCGGCGCACGGCGGCGTGCTCGGATGCGTGGCCAAGGGGCGCCTGAGCAAGCCTGTCGAGGACAAGCTCTTCGAGATGAAGGCGGGCGATGTGTCGGACCTCATCGAGACCGAGGACGGCTTCCACGTGATCAAGCTCGAGCAGATCGCGAAGGACGCCGAGGCCGAGAAGATCGGCCGGCAAGAGACGGCGCGCGACCTCTACATCGCCCACGAGTCGGAGCGGCTCGCGGCCGAGGCCGCGAAGCAGGTGCTCGCCGCCGCCGCGGGCGGCAAGTCGCTGGAGGACGCGCTCGCCGCGTACATGGCCCAGCTCACGCCGGCGAATGCGAAGGAGAAGGAGAAGGCGAGCGCGAAGGAGGGTGGCCAGGCCGAGGCCGGGGAGGCGCGAGCTCCTTACACGATCGCGACGCACCCGAACCGGCCCACCGTCGAGACGAGCCTGCCGTTCAACGTCTCCGGCTCGCCCATCGCCGACGCGAGGGACAGCACCGAGGCCGCGCGCATCGCCTTCCAGCTCGACAAGCCGGGCGACCTGCCCAAGGACGTCGTGGCGCTGGCGAACGGTTATGCGGTGGTCCAGCTCAAGGAGAAGACCTCTGCGAGCCAGGAGCAGTGGGACAAGGATCGCGAGTTCTACACGTCGGCCATGCGCGCCGCGAAGCAGAACGACGCGCTCATCGGGTACATTCGCCGGCTGAAGTCGACGATCGGCAGCGAGGTGAAGTACGACCAGTACCTCCTCAAGGAGTCCAAGCCAGCCGAGGACGGCTCCGGCGAGCCGCCGCTGCCGCTCGAAGACGAGGGGGAATGACGTCGCTCCCGCTGCGTGACGCGCGCGACGTCGTCCTCTCGAACGGCCTCAAGGTCGTCCTCGTCCCGCAACCGCACGTCCACCGGGCGGTCGCCTCGCTCTACCTGCGCGTCGGCTCGCGGTTCGAGAGCCAGCAGAACAACGGGATCTCCCACTTCCTGGAGCACATGGTGTTCCGGGGGACGCCGACGCTGCCGACCGCGCACGCGCAGGCGCTCGCCTTCGAGCGCCTCGGGGGGACGCTCTACGCGGCGACCCACGTCGACCACGGCGTGATGAGCATCTCCGTGCCGCCGACGAACCTGGAGCCGGTGCTCGCCCTGCTCGGCGAGGTGACCACGTCGCCCCGCTTCACCGCGATCGAGGTCGAGCGCGGCATCGTGCGCGAGGAGATCCTCGAGGACCTCGACGACGAGGGGCGCGACATCGACGCGGACAACAACGCGCGCGCGCTCATGTACGAGCGACACCCGCTCGGGTTCACCATCACGGGCGACATCGAGGCGCTCGATCGCTTCGACGAGCCGATGCTGCGCGCCCACCACGCCCGGCACTACACGACGGCGAACGCGGTGCTGTGCCTTGCGGGGCGGCTCGATCCCGAGGCGTGCGCGCGGGCCGTCGAGCGGTACTTCGGCGCCATGCCGCGCGGCGAGCAGGTGCCCGCCGCGCCGCCGCCCAACGGGCAGAAGAAGCCGAGGTTCCGCTTCATCGAGAACCAGTCGAGCCAGACCGATCTGCGGATCGCGTTCCGTGGCGTGAGCGAGCGCGATCCGCGCGAGCCCGCCGTGGAGATGCTGCTCCGCGTCCTCGACGACGGCATGTCGACGCGGCTGTACGAGCGGATCTGCGATCGGCTGGGCCTCTGCTACGACGTGTCGGGGATGTTCGAGGCCTACGAGGACGACGGGGTCGTCGACATCGCCGCGGGCGTCCAGCACGACCGCGCGACCGTGGTGGTCCGGGAGATCTTCGCGTTGCTCCGCGAGCTCGCCGAGGTCGGCCCGCGCGAGGACGAGCTCGCCAAGGCGCGCGACCGCCACCTCTGGTCGGTGGAGGCGATGCTCGACGACGCCGAGGCGACCGCCGGCTTCCATGGGCTCGCCGCGCTCGCCGACATCACGCGCACCCCGGAGGCGCGGCACGAGGAGCTCGTCCGCGTCAGCGTCGCCGACGTGCGCGACGCCGCGCGCGCGCTGTTCCGGCCGGAGCGCCTCACCGTGGTGGCCGTGGGCCTGCTCCGCTCCTCGGAAGAGGCGAAGCTGGAGAAGGCCGTCCGCGCGTTCGGCTGACCCAGCGCGAGCCAGGCGCCGCGGCGCACCACGACAGCGGCGATCGCAGAAGAAGCGGAAGGAGCCCCGGAAGGAGGCGGCCGTTGACGGGCGCCCCCGGCGCGCAGGACGGGCCACGGCCGCCCGCTGCACGAGGGCCTGCCCCGCCGCGCGCGCCGGATGTGCCCTGGCACACATGTCAGCCGGCCTTCGCGGCGAGCCGGGCGCGTCCAGGGCCTTGTTCAAACTATTTGCATCTATGTGCATCAACACATATATATGAGCCATGGTCTCGATCGCAGAGACGCCGGCTCAACCGGAGGAGGCGGTCGCGCGGTGCGAGCTGTACCGGCTGCTGGCGGATCCGGTGCGGGTGCGGCTCCTCGGCCTGGCCGCGGCGGAGGAGCTCGCCGTCGGAGAGCTGGCCGAGCTGCTCCGCGAGGGCCAGCCGAAGATCTCGCGCCACGCGGCCGCGCTCCGCGAGGCGGGGATCCTGCTCGCCAGGCGCCAGGGGACGTGGACGCTGCTCCGCCTGGATCCGCGCGCGACGACCGATCCCGTGGTCGACGACGCGGTGCGCGCGGGCCAGCGCGCGTGCGCGGCGGACGGGACGCTCGCGCGCATCGAGGAGGTGCTGGCCGCGCGCGACGCCGAGACACGCGAGTTCTTCGCGCGTGGCGGGCGGCCGTTGCGCCCGGGGCCGCCGGCCGAGCTCGCCGCCTACCTCGCGGCGCTCGCGCCGCTCCTGCCCCATCGGCGGCTGGCGGTCGACGCGGGCACCGGCGACGGGGCGCTGCTCGAGGTGCTGTCGCCCGTCTTCGATCGCGTCGTCGCGCTCGATCGCGCGAGCGCGCAGCTGCAGCTCGCCGGGGAGCGCCTGCGGCGGCGCAGCCTCGAGAACGTCGAGCTGGTGTGCGGCGAGATCGACGGGCCCGAGGTGATCCGGGCCGTGGCGCGCGCGCTCGGCGGCGATCCTCCGGAGGCCGGCGAGGCCCTCTCCGGGGGCGCCGACGTGGTCTTCGCGGCGCGCGTTCTGCACCACGCGCCTCAGCCGGCGAAGGCGATGCGCGCGCTCGTCGAGCTCGCCCGCCCGGCCGCGCCCGGCCGCGGCGACGGCGCTCACGCCCGCGGGGGCGCGGTGTGCGTGCTCGATTACGAGGCGCACCACGATCAGGCCCTCCGGGAGCAGGAGGCGGACATCTGGCTCGGCTTCTCGCCGGGCGACCTCCGAGGCCTCGCCGAGGAGGCCGGGCTCTCCGGCGTCGAGCTCCGGCGGCTGCCGTCCGCGTGGCAGGGCGAAGGCCCGGATCGACACCTGGTTTGGCAGCTGCTCGTCGGCTGGCGCGGCGCGCGCACAAGCGCATTCACCGAAAAGGCAAAGGGACACCATGACTGCTGAGAAGAAGCTCTCGTACAAGGTCGCCGACATCACGCTCGCGGACTGGGGTCGCAAGGAGATCCGCATCGCCGAGAAGGAGATGCCCGGGCTGATGGCGCTCAGGGCGGAGTACGGCCCGACGCAGCCGCTCAAGGGCGCGCGCGTCGCCGGCTGCCTCCACATGACGATCCAGACCGCGGTGCTGATCGAGACGCTGGTGGCCCTCGGCGCGGAGGTCACCTGGACGAGCTGCAACATCTACTCGACGCAGGACCACGCGGCGGCGGCGATCGCGGCGGCCGGCATCCCGGTCTTCGCGTGGAAGGGCGAGACCCTCGAGGAGTACGACTGGTGCATCGAGCAGCAGCTCTACGCCTTCAAGGGCGGCAAGGGGCCCAACATGATCCTCGACGACGGCGGCGATCTCACGATCGTCGCGCACGAGAAGCACCCGGAGCTCTTCACCGGCGCCGACCCGATCCGCGGGCTCTCCGAGGAGACGACGACCGGCGTGCACCGGCTGTACGAGATGCACCGCGCGGGCAAGCTGAAGGTGCCCGCGATCAACGTCAACGACTCGGTGACCAAGAGCAAGTTCGACAACCTCTACGGTTGCCGCGAGTCGCTGGGCGACGGGATCAAGCGGGCCACCGACGTGATGTTCGCCGGCAAGGTCGCCGTCGTGTGCGGCTACGGCGACGTCGGCAAGGGGTGCGCGCAGTCGCTGCGCGGCCTGGGGGCGCGCGTGATCATCACCGAGATCGACCCGATCTGCGCGCTGCAGGCGGCGATGGAGGGCTACGAGGTGAAGCGCCTCGAGACCGTCGCCCCGGTCGGCGACATCTTCGTCACGGCGACCGGCTGCGCCGACGTCGTCCGGGCGGAGCACATGATCGCGATGAAGGACGAGGCGATCCTCTGCAACATCGGGCACTTCGACTCGGAGATCCAGATCGCGTGGCTCGAGAAGAACCCCGAGATCAAGGAGGAGAACATCAAGCCGCAGGTCGATCACTTCGTCTTCCCGGACGGCAAGCGGCTGATCGTCCTCGCGCGCGGCCGGCTCGTGAACCTCGGGTGCGCCACCGGCCACCCGTCGTTCGTGATGTCGACCTCGTTCTCCAACCAGGTCCTCGCGCAGATCGCCCTGTGGACCGAGAAGCATGCGATCGGCGTCCACCTGCTGCCGAAGAAGCTCGACGAGAAGGTCGCGGCGCTGCACCTGCCGAAGCTCGGGGTCGAGCTGACCCAGCTCACGACGGAGCAGGCGAAGTACCTGGGCGTCCCCGCCGAGGGCCCCTTCAAGGCCGAGAACTACCGCTACTGAGCGTCGGGCTTTCGGCGCCTCCGCCGCTGGGGTAGGCGGCCGATCGATGGATCCTCGCCACAGCAAGGACGAAGCCCAGCGCACCCTCGACACCTACGCCTCGACCTGGGGCGAGGATCTCGCCCTCCGCGTCTACACATCGCGCCTGCTCGGCGCCGATCCGTCGCTCGTCCTCCACGGCGGCGGGAACACGAGCGTCAAGAGCACGGCGGTCGACCTGCTCGGCGATCGCGTCGACGTGCTCTTCATCAAGGGCAGCGGGTGGGACCTCGCGACCATCGAGCCGCGCGGCTTCCCGGCGTGCCGCCTCGCGCCGCTCCAGCGCGCGTGCGCGCTCGAGGCGATGACCGACGAGCAGATGGTCGCGCTGCTGCGCGGCCAGATGCTGGATCCGGCGAGCCCGACGCCGTCGGTCGAGGCGCTGCTGCACGCGATCATCCCCGCGAAGTTCGTCGATCACACGCACGCGGACGCGGTGCTCGCGGTCATCGATCAGCCCGGCTCGGCCGAGGTCGTCCGGGCGATCTACGGGGACGGCGCGCTCTTCGTGCCGTACGTCATGCCGGGCTTCGCGCTCGCCCGCCGCGTCGCCGAGCTCGTCCGGGAGCGCCTCGCGCAAGGGGCGCTCCCGTCGCTGATGATCCTCGACAAGCACGGCGTCTTCACGTGGGGAGACACCGCCGAGGAGAGCTACACGCGCATGATCGACGCCGTGACGCGCGCCGAGCGCTACATCGCCGAGCGCAGCGTGATCGTCTCGCACCCCACGGTCGTGGCGGATCCGGACCTCCGGGCCGCCATCGGGCCGGTCGTCCGCGGAGCGCTCGCCCGCGCGTCGGGGCGCCCCTGGGTCTGCACGCTCCGCACCGGCCTGGAGCTGCTCGCGTTCTGCGCGCGCGACGATCTGGCCAGGGTGTCGCAGATCGGCTGCGCCACGCCGGATCACGTCATCCGCACCAAGGCGCGGCCGCTCGTCATCCACGGCCACGACATCACCGACACGGCGCGCTTCCGCGCGACCGTCGAGCAGGCCATCGCGAGGTACGTGGACGAGTACCACGAGTACTTCCGCCGCTCCTGCGCGGCGCGGGGCGTCGTCCGCGACGAGCTCGACCCGTTCCCTCGGGTGCTGCTGTTCCCCGGGGCGGGCGCGCTGTGCGTGGGCGGCTCCCGCGCCGAGGCGGAGATCGTCGCGGACGTCTACGCCCACACCGTCTCCGTGATCGAGGCCGCCGAGGCGCTCGGCGGGTACCAGCCGGTCCCGGAGCTCGACCTCTTCGACATGGAGTACTGGAGCCTCGAGCAGGCGAAGCTGAAGCTCGGCGCAGGCCAGCGGGGCCCGCTCGATCGGCGGATCGCGCTGATCACGGGCGCCGCCTCGGGGATCGGTCACGCGACCGCGGCGGCGTTCCTCGCCGCGGGGGCGCACGTGGTGCTGGCCGATCGCGACGAGGAGTCGCTCGAGAGGGCCGCCGCCGAGCTCGGGGGCCGCTACCGCGGCCGCTGCATGAAGGTTGCCTGCGACGTGCGCAGCGAGGCCAGCGTGCACCGCGCGTTCGCGCAGAGCGCGGCGCACCTCGGCGGCGTCGACATCGTCGTCTCGAACGCAGGCCGCGCGTTCTCGGGCTCCCTCCACACGTCCGAGGGGCACGAGGCCCTGTGCGCGTCGCTCGAGCTGAACCTGCTCGGCCACCAGAACGTCGCCCGCGCGGCGGCGCGGGTGCTGCTCGCGCAGGGCTCAGGCGGCGCGATCCTGTTCAACGCGTCGAAGAGCGCGTTCAACCAGGGGCCCGATTTCGGCCCCTACGGCGTCGCCAAGGCGGCGCTCGTCTCGCTGATGCGCCAGTACGCCGTGGACCTCGGACCTCAGGGCATCCGGGCCAACGCCGTGAACGCCGACCGGATCCGCACCGCGCTCTTCGGCGCCGGCTTGCTGGAGGCGCGCGCCCGCGCCCGCAACGTCTCGGTCGACGACTACTTCCGCGACAACCTGCTCCGGCGCGAGACCACCGCGGCGGACGTGGCGCAGGCGTTCCTTTACCTCGCGACCGCCGAGGCCACGACGGGCTGCGTCGTGACCGTCGACGGCGGGAACGCCGCCGCTTTCCCCCGCTGAGCCGGTCGGCTCAGCGCCCCTGCGCGCTCGCCCCGCCGCCGCCGCCCTCGCCGAGCGCGGCCCCGTCGAGGGGCTTCTGGGCGTCGAGCCGGATCTTCTTCCAGTCCCCCGAGCGGAACTTCCACACCATGGTCGCGGCGAGGAGGACCACGTACACGACGCCGGCGCCCCAGATGCCCATCAGGCCGAAGCCGAGCGTGATGCCGAGCAGCCACGCCAGCGGGACGAGGCAGGTGAAGTGCAGGATGAGCTCCACGACCATGACGAACAGCGTGTTGCCCGCGCCGAAGAGCGCCTGCGTGAGGATCATGCCGACCGCGACGAGCGGCGTGCAGATGCCCATGATCTGGAGCGGCCGGAGCGCCGCGGCCTGGACGAGCTCGCTGCTGCTGGCGAACGCGAGGATCTGCGGCGCGAAGATCGCCTCGAGCAGGCCGACGACGCCGAAGATCGCGAGCCCCAGCCGGACGCTGGCCCAGCCGAAGCGCGCGGCCTTGTCGCCGTCCTTCTCGCCGAGCGACTGCGCGACCAGCGTCGCCGTCGACGTGCCGAAGGCGAGGCAGGCGGTGAACGTGAGCTTCAGGATCCCGACGATCACCGTGGTCGCGGCACCGTACACCGGCTCCGCGCGGCCGCCGGGGCAGAGCGGCGAGACGACGCCCGCCGGCGTGACCTGGTCGAGCTTGCTGGCGATCGCGTAGAAGAGCGCGAAGCCCGTCATGATCGCGACGGTCGCGACGGCGCTCGGGATCGACAGCCTGAGGATGGACCAGACGAGCGGGGCCGAGAGCTTGCTCGTGGCGAACGGGCGGTAGCGGCGCCGGTACTCCGGCAGGAGCGCGTACGCGAGCATGATCGCGAGGCCGACGTAGGTCGAGATGAAGCCGGCCATGCCGGCGCCGGCGATGCCGTACTTCGGGATGCCGAGCGAGGCGTTGCCGAAGATGAGCAGGAGGCAGAGCACGATGTTCAGCCCGTTCATCGCGAGGGCCGAGACCAGGTGGATGTGCGTCTTGCCGATCCCGTCGAAGAACGCCTTCAGCGCGAACGTCGCCGCCATCGACGTCACGCCGAGCAGGCGCCAGCCGAGGTAATCGAGCGCCGCCTGCCGCGCGTCGGGCACCTTGATGATGACGGACAGGATGTACGGCATCGTCAGGTACCCGATCGCGGAGAACACGACGCCGGCGACGATCGCGAAGAACAGGGCGTTCGCGAGGACCGCGCCAGCGTCCCCGGGGCGATTCTCGGCGAAGCGGCGCGCCGTGAACGCCTGCGTGCCGACCGAGATCGCGCTGAGCGAGCCCCCGAACAGCCACAGGACGATCAGCGACGGCAAGAGCGCCGCGTGCGCGTTCGAGGACTCGGGGCACGGCAGGTGCGCGAAGAAGACGATGTCGACCTCGTTGACGATGCTCTGGGTGAGCATCGCCGCCACGGTCGGCAGCGCGAGCCGCAGGATGGCGCGATGGGGTGGGCCCGAAGTTACGGCGTTCGAGCCCGGCGCGGACGGGGCGATCTGAGCCATCGCAGGCTGCGCGGTATACAACGCCGCGGCCCATGCGCGAGCGAAATGCGCCGCGCGACGCGCGGCTACTCCGCTTTCGCGACCCGGGACCGGCGCTTGTGACGGCGCCGCTTCGCTTCGCTGCGATCCTCGTGCGCTCCTTTCGAGGCCGTGTCAGCCTCGCCACGCGCGGGTGTCGGCGCGGCCGACGCGCGCGCCGCAGACGAGGACGATCGCTCGCGCGCCTTGGGCTCGCGCTTCGCGACCTCGCGGGAGGCGCGATCCGCCGCGCCGCGCGCCGCAGGTTTGTCGGCCTTCGGCGCCGGCGCGCGCGCGGTCCTCGCCGAGGCGCGCCGGGCGACCTCGTCCCTCGCGGGCGGCTTCGCCGCGTCGCTCTTCGCGACGGCGGCCTGCGCAGGCGACACGACCGCCGCAGGCTGCGCGGCTCCCTCTCGGGGCGCGGCGGCATCGGGGCCGTCGGCGGGCACAGCCGCGAGGGCCGAAGGCGTGGCGCTCCCCTCTGCCGCGCCAGGCCCTGCCGCGCTGGCCGCTGCGAGGGCTGCCGCGACCGACGCCGGCGCGTAGGAAGCTGCCGCGAGCGCCGGCGCCTCCGCGGCTGCCGCCGGCGCCTCCGCGGCTGCCGCCGACGCCTCCGCGGCTGCCGCCGACGCCTCCGCGGCGATCGCCGGCGCGGCGGGCTGCGCCGCGTCGCCCGACGTCGCGGCCGCCTCGCCCGCAGCGCCGACGAGCGCAGCGACCGCGGGGACACGGGCCACCAGCTCGCGCCCCTTGCCGACGACCAGCACGCCCGCGAGCGTCATCGCGGCGGCGACCGCGGCGAACCCCAGCGCGCGGCGGCGGGTGCGCGCGCGAGCAGGTCGCCCCAGCGCCTCCAGGATGGCCTTTCGCATCTCGGCGGCGCTCTGGAAGCGGACGCTCGGGTGACGGGCCAGCGCGCGCATCACCAGATCGTCGACGAAGGTCGGGATCTGCCGCGTCGGCGCGCGCTCGCGGAGGCGCTCGGGGCTGCCCTTGATCTTCGCGTCGATCAGCGCGACGAGGCTCTGCTCGACGAACGGCAGGCGCCCCGTGAGCATCTCGTAGAGGACGCAGCCGAGCGCGTAGAGATCGGCGCGCCCGTCGATGCGCCCCGACGCGGCCTGCTCGGGGGCCATGTACTCGGGCGTCCCGACGATCGCGACCGCGGCCCGGGCCGGCCCTTCGCCGGCGCCCGTCTCGTCCGCGACGCCATAGGCCTCGCCGCGATCCTCGGAGAGGCGCTTCGCGAGCCCGAAATCGAGCAGCTTCAGGCCGGCGTCCGCGAGCGAGAGCGCCCCCTCGGCGCCGCGCGGGCGCGTCATGAAGAGGTTCTCGGGCTTGATGTCCCGGTGAACGAGCCCCTCGGCGTGCGCGAGCTCGAGCGCGCTCAGCACCTTGACGGCCATCGCGAGCGCGTCCCTCCAGTCGATCGCGTCGCCGCGGACGAGCAGGGCGTCGAGCGTCTCGCCCTCCAGGAGGTCCATGGCGCAGAACAGCCGACCGTCCGCGGCCATGCCGAAATCGTGGACCTTCACGAGGTGCTCGTGGGAGAGGCGCGAGAGGACGCGGGCCTCACGGCGGAAGCGGCTCGCGATCACGTCGGTCGCCGAGTGCTCCGCGGAGACGACCTTGAGCGCCACGCGGCGCCCCAGATCGACGTGCTCCGCCTCGTGGACGGTGCTGCTCGCGCCCGTCCCGATCTCGCGCAGCAGCCGGTAGCGCGTCCCGGGCAGCGCGCCGTCGTCCACGCGCTCGGCGGAGGCCATGGCCTCGGCGCGCGGGCTCACCGGCGTCACGGCCGTGGCGCGACGGGCCTTGGCGGCGGCGACGAGGGCCGCGAACTCGCCGCGCGAGCGCCCCGGCTCGCCAGGGAACAGGCGCTGCATCAGGTGCGCGGCCCGCGCGCGCACGCCGCGCTCGCCGCCGGGCAGGGCCACCGCCGCCCCGAGGAGCGCGGCGAGGTCGCGCGCGGCGGCGCGGCTCGACGGGTACCGGGCCTCGCGGTCGAAGGCCGTGAGCCGCCCGATGGCGGCGTCGAGCGCCGACGGGGCCCCGAGCGACAGCGCGATCGGCGGCGGGTCGTTCTGGTTGCGCGCGACCGCGGCCATGTGCGTCTGCGCGTCGCCCTGGAGGAACCGGCGCCCCGCGCACAGCTCCCAGAGCATGATCCCGAGCGCGTAGAGATCGACCCGCGCGTCGCCCGGGTCGCCGTTGGCGACCTCCGGCGCGACGTAGCCCGGCTTCGCGAAGACGACGCCCGCGACCGTGTGGCAGCGCCGGTTCTGCCCGCGCGCGGTGCCGAAATCGATGATCTTCACGTCGCCGGCGAAGCCGAGCATCACGTTCTGCGGCGACAGATCGCGGTGGACGATGGCGAGCGCGGCGCCCGACGGGTCCCTGCGCTCGTGCACGTGGGCGAGCGCCTCGGCGATCATCGTCGCGATCGCGACCGCCTCCGCCCAGTCGAAGCGGTGCCCGAGCTGCACCGCGCGGGCCCGGACCTCGCCGAGGCTCCGGCCCTCGACGTGCTCGACCACCGCGTAAGGCTCCCCCGTCGCGGGGTCGACGTCCGCCTCGATGACCTGCGCGACGCCGGAGTGCTGGAGCTGCGCCTGCACCCGCGCTTCGTCCAGGAAGCGGGCGATGTAGCTCGGGTCGGACGCGTGCTCGCGGCGGATGATCTTCACGACGACGGGGCGCTCGGCGCCTTCCAGCCCGGTCGTGGAGGCGAGGAACACCTCCCCCATGCCTCCCCGAGCGATGCGCCGCAGGAGCACGTAACGGCCGAGCGGCCGGGGAACATCGTCCGCAGCGAAGCCGCTCCTGGTGGGCTCGTGCGAGGGCGGAGGAACCGGGCGAGGCACGGTCGCGGAGGAGTTCGCCATGGAGCGAACCTACCGGATGTAGGACAAGGTGGGCCAAGTTCGCGCGAACCGCTGCGCGACGCGGAAACCTGCCGTGCTCCTGCTGACGCGGGCCGCTCGAACCACCGTTTCGACACAGGGGATCTCCAACTTATCCACAGGGGTATCCACACCCCGTCGACAAGTGGCGTCCTCCGGGCGGTACCCTGGAGAAGCATCGGGATCCGTCCAGGAAGACCCCGAAGTGTCGCATTCCTGCGGGGATCCCGGCCATTGCTCTCCCTGCATGCCTCGGCTAATCCTTGCGAGGGATGTCGCGACACGCTGTCCAGCGCCTGATGACCGTGCTGACGTTCGCGTTGGCGCTGGTCCTGCCGCTGACAGCGCGCGCTGCGATCGTCCCGGTGTGCGAGGACGACCGGATGACGATCGTCGCCCCGCCGGACGAGCCGTCGTGCACCGTCCTGACCAGCGTCGACGATGCGACGGGCGAGACGAGGGACGCGCCGATCTGCGATCCCCGCGGAGCTTCCTCGGTCGCTCCGCCCCGCACCCTCCCGATCACCGACGCGCGGATCGACGCGGCGCCAGGCTGCGCCAGGAGCGATGGCGGGCCGATGGTCGGGCCGAACTCGCGGCACCCCGGCCCTGTGAGCGAGCTCTCCAGCGCCCCGCAGCAGGCGTTGCTCCTTCCTGACCTCGTCCTCCCTGCCCCGTGCGCGCCGCTCTCGCGCTTCTCGTTCGCGGCGGTCTCCGGAGGACCGCGTCCAGGCATCGCGCAGGGCGTTTACCACCCGCCTCGATGAGGCGAGCTCGCCGGCAGCCCGCACGCGATCGCGCCGCGTGGTCTCTCGCAGACCCCAGCTCTTGGCGCGAGGGCGGCGCTGCCGCGAGCTCCGGAGCGCTTGCCGGTCTGACCCGAGCCTCCTAGGCGCTGGTCCGGTCCCACGTCGCGCAGGCTCGCCCTCCCGAGGGCGACGTGCCAGCCGCGCTCGAGGCCGGTCGCAGGCGCCGGCGTGAGGGTCGAGAGTGGCCCTGGCGCTCCGCCGGGGGCTGCGCCGCGCGCACGCGGCGGCGGCTCCCTCGGCCCGGGGTGGCTCGCCGCCCCGGGAGGTCACGATTGGCGATCTTGTCGCGGGCGCTGCACCCGGTGCCGCGCCCGCGTTGAAGGAGGGGCCCGCCTGGCGGAGCCCCACCACGTTGAGAGAGGAAATATCATGAACAAGGGAACAGCCATCGTCGGCTTTCTTCTCTGCTTCATCGCAGGGATGGGGCTGATGTGGAGCATCGATCGGAGCGCCGGCTCGCGCGGGCATGAGATCTCGGCGGCCTTCGAGGACGGTCAGCCGTGGACCGACGAGGACGCGGCGGTCCCGGTGTCGTCGAAGGACCCCATGTGGGGCACGCGGGCGGCGCCGGTGACGATGGTCGTCTTCAGCGACTTCGAGTGTCCGTTCTGCAGCAAGGTCGAGACGACGATCAACCAGCTCAAGGACAAGTACGGTCCTGAGAAGCTGCGCATCCTCTGGAAGAACAACCCGCTCCCCTTCCACAAGAACGCGCGCCCGGCGGCGCTCGCGGCCGAGACCGTGTTCCGCCTCGGCGGCTCGAAGGCGTTCTGGAAGTTCCACGAGCTCGCCTTCCAGAATCAGAGGAGCCTCACGTCCGAGAACTTCGAGAAGTGGGCCGGCGACGCCGGCGTCGACAGGGCGAAGTTCAAGGCGGCGTTCGATCGGCAGGAGTACATGGCCAAGATCGACGCCGACATGGCGGTCGGCAAGAGTTCGGGCGTCACCGGCACGCCCGCCTCGATCATCAACGGCGTGTTCCTGAGCGGCGCTCAGCCGATCGACAAGTTCACGTCCGTCATCGACGAGCAGCTCAAGGCCGCGCAGGCGGCGGTCGCCGCCGGGACCAAGCCCGAGAAGGTGTACGCGAAGCTCGCCGGGGAGAACAAGGCGAAGGCGCCGCCCCAGAAGGACCGCGAGCGCCCGCAGGAGGACGACAAGACCGTCTGGAAGGTGCCCGTCGGCGACGCGCCGGCGAAGGGCCCGGCCACCGCGCTGGTCACCATCGTCGAGTGGTCCGACTTCCAGTGCCCGTTCTGCAGCAAGGTCGTCCCGACCCTCGACGAGATCATCAAGACCTACGGGGACAAGGTCCGGCTCGTCTGGAAGAACAACCCGCTCCCGTTCCACCAGCGCGCCGAGCCCGCGGCTGAGCTCGCCATGGAGGCCCGCGCGCAGAAGGGCGAGAAGGGCTTCTGGGACGCGTACTACCTGCTCTGGAAGAACCAGCAGAAGCTCAGCGACGACGACCTGCTCGGCTACGCCAAGGAGCTCGGGCTCGACGTCGAGAAGGTGAAGGCCGCGATCGCCACCAAGAAGTTCGGCGCGTCCATCGCCGCCGATCAGGAGCTCGCGGACGACCTGCAGGCGTCCGGGACCCCGCACTTCTTCATCAACGGCCGCCGGCTCGTCGGCGCGCAGCCGATCGACAAGTTCAAGACGATCATCGACGAGGAGATCAAGAAGTCGGAGGCGCTGCTCGCCAAGGGCGTCGCCGCCAAGGACCTCTACGCCGAGATCATCAAGAACGGCAAGGAGCCGCCCCCGCCCGAGCGCAAGGAGGTCTCCGCGCCGGCGCCGAACAGCCCGTGGAAGGGCGGCGAGAGGGCCAAGGTCGTGATGCAGGTCTTCTCGGACTTCGAGTGCCCGTTCTGCAAGCGCGTCGAGGACACGGTCTCCCAGATCTCGAAGACCTACGGCGACAAGCTGAAGATCGTGTGGCGCCACCGGCCGCTGCCGATGCACAAGAACGCGCCGCTCGCGTCCGAGGCCGCGCAGGAGGCCTACACGCAGAAGGGCAACGCCGGGTTCTGGGCGTACCACGAGGTGCTCTTCAAGAATCAGGGGCAGCCGGACGCCTTCTCGCGCGCCTCGCTCGAGAAGTACGCCGAGGAGCAGGGCCTCGACATGACGAAGTTCAAGAAGGCGCTCGACGCGAACACCCACAAGGCGTTCGTGGACTCCGAGAACTCCGTGGCGGACAAGGCGGGCATCAGCGGGACGCCGGCGTTCGTCGTGAACGGCTACTTCATCAGCGGCGCGCAGCCGTTCTCGAAGTTCAAGAAGCTCATCGACAAGGCCATGAAGGAGGCCGGCGAGACCGCGCCCGCCGGGCTGCCCGTCAAGAGGCTGGCGCCCGCCACGCAGCCGGCCGCGGCCCCCGCCGCGCCGAAGTGAACCGCCGCTGCGCGGTTCGCTCTCTCCCCTTCCCCTGACCCTCCCTGAAGCCCACCCGACGGGCGGCTCCCGCTGAGCGGCTGAGCCGCCCGCCTCCCCGCGCGCGCGGGCTCAGCCTCCTTCTGCGCGCGTCGCCCGTGGGGCGCCGGCGCGCCGCTCCCGCGGGAGGCGGCGCCGCGGGCCGCCCGCCAGCCGCCGCCGCCCGCTCCATGGTTGCGGCGTCAGCCGGTGGTGCGGAACCGCGAGCGTCCCTCGGAGATCCACCACGCGCGGTAGCGCTCCTGGGCGGCCTCCCGCTCCTGCCGCGGCAGGTCCTCGTAGTAGCCGAAGTACTCCTTGGTGACGCCCTTCAGCTCGTCGATCGCCGCGCGGCGGATGGCAGGCTTCTCGTGCGTGAGCGCGTCGATGATCCACTCGATGCGATGGCGCTCGCCGTTCCTCGACCACCACGACAGCCACCTGCGCGCGTCCCGGCCGAGATCGTCCCGCGTGACGACGACCAGCGCCCGCGCCGCCGCCTCGACGATCGCCTCGTGAGGATCGGTGAGCGCGCTGATGAGCGCCGGCACGCTGGCCCCCGAGCGGATCTCGGTCATCGTCTCGATGGCCGCGAGCCGCCGCGCGGACGCCTCCTCGCGGTCGCGCGCGATGTGGTCGAGCCCCTGCAGGATCGGGCCGCCCGCAGGCGGCGCCGCGATCAGCGAGGCGGCCGACTGGATCGCGATCCGCCGCACGGCGATGCTGTCGTCGAAGAGCCGTGGGAGCAGCGCGTTGGCGGCCTCCGGGTACCGCAGCTCGCCGAGCACGTGCGTGGCCCAGAGGCGCACCTCGGGGTCGGGCGAGGAGCTCCGCACGGTCATGAAGGGCAGCGCCGGGCGCCGGATCGCGACGATGAGCTCGAGCAGCGGCCCGCACTGGGAGGCGGGGGGCGCGGTGGCGACGATCGCGGCGCCCTCCGGGCCGGCGAGCTGCTCACGGAAGCGCTGACGATCGATCCGGAGCGGACCGGGAAACCGCGCGGCGACGACCGAGATCGCCGTGTCGCCGTTGCGCACGAGCTCGGCGAACGCCCTCGCGCCGGCCTCGCCGCCCGCGAGCACGTGTTGAAGGAGCGAGGTGTATTCCGCGCGCAAGTCGCCGGCCGGCGACGGCGAGACCGCGGCGCGCCGCTCGGACGGGGGCCTCGCGTACGCCGTGGCGGTATCGACGGCGACAGGCGTACGGCGGCGCCACGAGGGCCGCCCCGCGGCCGG
The DNA here is from genome assembly GCF_051527395.1 of Sorangium sp. So ce281. Taxonomy (NCBI): domain Bacteria; kingdom Pseudomonadati; phylum Myxococcota; order Polyangiales; family Polyangiaceae; genus Sorangium; species Sorangium sp. So ce281. The sequence continues at coordinate 3,949,097 of NZ_CP150322.1, read as the reverse complement.
CGACGGGCCGAGCTCCCGGTGCTCTTCTGCGCCCGGCGTGATCGAGCTGTCGAGCATCCACGGAGGCCGTGAGTACCGCTTCGTCCGCGCCTCTTCCGGCTCGCCGAGATCGAGGTCCTCCGACGCCGAAGGGACCGGCGCCGCGGGGATCTCGAGGTCGGGGATCTCGTCGATGATCGCCGGCGACGACGACGCCGCGGCGCGCGGCGCGGGAAGCGGCGTGACCGCCGGCATCATCGGCGCCGTGACCGCCGGCATCATCGGCGCCGTGACGGCCGTGCCGGACACGACGGCCGCGTCCACATCGAGGCCCGACCGGAACTGCGGCTCGGAGCCCATGCGCTGCGCGTGCGGCGTCGGGGCCGGCGGGATCGTCGAGCTGAAGGCCATCGCGTGCCCGACACCGTCGTCCGGCCGCACGGGCTCGGTCTCCACGCCGGTGCCGCGAAGGCCGAAGGCCCGCGCGACGGCGTCGATCCCGGAAGCGCCGTCCTCCGTGGTCCAGCCGCCCTGCGGCCGCACGGCTTGCGGCGCGACGTCGGAGGGGTCGGCGGGCGGGGGCTCCCCCGCGTCGCGGTCTGCGTCCGCCGCAGGCAGCTGCGCGCCCGCGGCGGCGACGTGCGAGCCGTGCGCGTCCGCGCGGACCATGCTGCTCAGCTCCATGAGCGCGGCGCGGGTGCGCAGGGAGAGCGGTCCCTCCGTTGCCTGCTCGTCCATCGGCGCAGCGTCGCCCTCCGGAGGCGCGGCGGCGTCCTCCAGAGGTGCGGGCGCAGGAGGCTGCGGCGCGGGCGCGGGATGCTTCGGCGCGGCGGCCTCGTGGGGCGCCGGGCCGTCGCTTTGCTGGGCTCCGCCGCTGCGGTTCTGCTTCTTCCGCAGGATGAGCCGCTCCAGCACGGTCGCCGCGATGCCGGCGAGCGCGATGAGGTCTCCGATGCTCGAGAGCTCGACCGAGGTGGCGCCGTCGTCGCCGTAGACGAGCGCGACGACGCGGCCGCGCACGACGATCGGGACGACCGCCACGGCGGCCGCGTGGACCTTCCTGCCGAGCTCGCGCTGGAGCTCGGCGTCAGGCGCGCTGCCCGCGACGGCGGTGACGACCGGCGCGCGGAGCGCGCGCGCCCTGGCGAGGGCGCTCGGACGTTCGAAGGGCACGGTGATCTTCGTGACGCGCTCGCGCTCGGCGCCTGGACCTGAAGCGTTGCGGCCTTCAGCGCGCTCTCCGTGCACCGTGAACAGGACCGTGTACTCGAAGTACTGTTGAGCGAAGTCGAAGAGGACCCCGAGCACCTCTTCGCTCGATCCGACGGCGGCGAGCGCCTGCTCGGCCATGGCCAGCGTGAAGGGGCCCTTCCGCCTCTGCGCAGCGGGCGCAGACCGTCCCGCCTCGCGCATGGAGGCCTTCGCCGCCGGTGCGCTCGAGGAGAGCTCGCGTCGCTCCGCCGGAGCTGCCGCAGGTGCCGACACCGCGGGTGCCGGCGCCGCAGGTGCCGGCGCCGCAGGCGCTGACGGCACGGGTACCGGCGCCTCAGGTGTCGATACAGCGAGTACCGATGCCGCCGTTGCCGACGCCGTGGATGCGGATCCGTGGGGCTGCTGCTGGAGCGCCGCAGCGGCTCGCGGCAGCGGCTCTTGCTGAGGCCGGTGTGCAGCAGAGGCCCGCTTCAGCCAGCCCGTCAGGAGCTGAGTGCCTGGCGCTGGCGAACGCACGCCCGACAGCGCCGACGCCGGCGAGGCCGCTGCTTTCGGGGCCGGCTCCGGGATTTCGACGGGCGGCCCCGGGGCTTCCACGGGCGGCGACGTGCGCACGGCCTCCGATGGCCCCAGCGGCGAAAGGTGCGGCGCGAGCTGCTCGGAGCGCGGCGTCGGCACTGCCGGCTCGATCGCCGGCTCTTCCCGCAACGCGGCCGCCTGGCCGGTATGCGCAGCCGCCTCGCCAGCAGCTGGCGTGGCGCGCGGTGAAGCGACCGCCTCGACCCGAGGCATGTGCGCCTCGGGATAGCGGAGCAAGGAGAGATCGAGCGGATACGCAGCGACGACCGTCGGCTCGTCATCCATCTCGTGGAGCGGCGGCTTCCTCGGCGTGGGCACCGCCTCGTTGAGCGCGACGTCCGCGACGACCGTGTCCTCGTCGTAGATCGAGGTCAGCGATTCGACCGTCGGCGCATCCTCGATGCTGGGTCGCTTTTGCTGGGTCTCAGCGGCATCCTCAAGCTCATCGACGCTGGCCGGCGAAGCCGCCTCGACTCCTGGAGGTGACGTGGGGCGGACGCCTGCCGGTGAATCCGCATCCGCGCCAGGGGGCGAGGCGGCAGCGAGCTCGGCCGATGGATCCGCGACGACCTCGTCAGGCGAACTCGTGTCGATCTGCGCGGACGCGCTGGCGTCGACCGCCGCGTGTGGAGCCGCGTCGGCGCCCGCAGGTGAGGCGGGCGCCGGCGCCGGCGGGACCGCAGCCGCGACCGGAGGGCCAGGCTCGTTCGCCGGGTTCGACTCGCTCGGGCTCGGCTCGGCGCGCGCGTCGAGTTGCTTCACCAGCCGCGACAACCGCCGCTCCAGGACCACGCCGTAGTACTCGGCGAGCGCCTGGCGGATGCGCACCAGCGGCGCGGCGAGCTGCCGCAGGCTGACCCCCAGCGCGAAAGTCAGCTCCTCCGCCACGGGCAACGCGAGGGGCTCTGCCGTGGCGATGACGAGCGTCGCCTCGCGCTGCGGGGCTCCCGTCGCTGCCACGTCGAGGCCCGCGCGTACGTCGAGGGGGAACACGCGGTGCTGGACCGCAAGATCGACGGGGATCGTCCGGAGCACCTCGGGCGACGCGGGCCGCAGCCGGCCCACGGCCGGCGGGAGCCCGAGGCTCTCCGCGAGCAGCGCCGTGAGCTCTCGCTCACGCACCGCACCCAGCTCCAGCACATTCGTGGCGAGATCGCCGCCGTGGAGCACTTGGCGGGCGATCGCCTCCTCGACCACCCGCATCGAGGTAACCCCATGCTGCACGAGGAGAGAGCTCAGCGTCGGCATCGAGGCGCATTCATCGGTGGGCAGTGGAAGTTGGAGCACGCTCGCGACGTGCGACCCCGTCCATCCTAGACGAAGTCTTCATCGGACACGATCCGCGCGTTGCGAGCCCAGGTAGGATCTCATCCGTCATCGCCCATCGCCGCTGGCGCTCGCCGCACGGCCGCGACCCGTCGTTTCGGGCGAACCGGGGGGAGAGCCCCGCCGAACGTCGCCGAGAGAGCACGTGAATCGCAGCCCCGTCGCGGAGAGCCCCGAGGCCGGCTCCGTCGAGCCGCCGTCCGCGCGCTCGGACGACGGCTCGACGATCAGCCCGCCCCCGTGCGCACCGAGGATGCCACGCGCGATCGCGAGCCCGAGGCCCAGCCGCTCTCGACGGCGCGGCGCGACAGGGTCGGCGGGGATCGCCGCCCGCTCGCCGAACGGATCGAGCAGCCGGGCGAGCGGCTCGGGCGCGACGGGGCCGGCCTCGTCGATGACGGTCACCACCGCCTCACCGCCGGAGATCGAGACACGCATCTGCACGGGGCGATCGCGCGAGCGCAGGATGGCGAAGCCGAGCACGTACTCGATCGCCACGCGGAGCAGCTCCGGATCCCCCTCCACGGGCGCGCCCTCGTCGGGCTCGGGATCGAAGGAGATGCGCACGCCACGCGCCGTGGCCGCCGCCTCGAGATGCCCCGCCGCGCGGCGGGCGAGCTCGCCAGCATCGCACGAGGCGATCGCCATGGGACGGCTCGCGTCCGCGCGGAGCCAGATGGAGTTGTCGAACTCGTCGAGCAGCCGCTTCAGCCGCTCGCCCGCGCCGCGCACGCGCTCCAGCATGTCCCGCGGCGCCGCCCCGAGATCCTTCTGGTAACGCAGGAGATAGTGGACCCCCGCCAGCATGGTCGCCAGCTCGCCCCGAAGATCGTGGCCCACACGCGCGAAGAACTCGTCATCCATCCACATAAACGCCTGCTCCGAATATGCAGCAGCGCGGACCGCGAGCATCAGACGAGCAAGCCAACTGTCGTCGGGGCTGCCCCGAAACGGCGGTCGCCGGAGGCTGGGGGTGAGCCGCGCAGAGACCCCCATCTGCGCTGGACAGTTGATGGTTGCGGATAAGCGACCTGGGCACAAGGTGTACCTGGGGTTCGGGTTCCGCCTCCACCAGCGCGGGGGGGCCTTTCCAGAAACGCCGGCGGGAGGTCGTTGCTCTTCGCTGCTCTCCTTCCATGTTCCATGTTCCATGTTCCATGAGTCCATGGTCATGCTTCCGCGCATCGCGCATTGAAGCCCGAGCACCTGGGGAGCGCTGTCAGCCGAGCCGCGAGCGGGGGAGCATGTCCGAGGCAGAGCGCAGAGAGTTCACCGAGCATCACGACGAGCAGGGAGACGAGGATACCCTGGTGCTCGAGCGGCGGCGCCGGGTCCTCATCGTCGATGATGATCCCGATTTCCTCGTCATGGCGGAGGCGGCGCTCGCTGCGCACGGCTTCCTGGTGGAGCGGGCAGCCGGCGGGTTGCGCGGCGTGTTCCTCGCGACGCAGGACGTGCCGGATGTGATCCTGTGTGACCTGAGGATGCCCGGCATCGACGGCTTCGTCGTCGCCGAGGCGCTGCGCGCCGATCCGGCGACCCAGCACGTCGCCATCTTCGCGTGCACTGGCCGGCGCGATCTCGAGGCCCGCGCCGCCCTCAACGCCTCGGCGTTCGACGGCGTGCTCGTGAAGCCGGTCGACTGGGACAGCGCCGCTCGCTTGCTCCACGAGATCGTCGGCGTCCGCCGACCCTACGGACCTACCTAGGCCCCATCAGGAGCGGCCTGAAACCCCTTCAGGGCAAATGCAGGATAACCCCTGCGCGGGAGGGGAAATGCCCGGCATTGTGCCCTCAATCAGGTATACAAACATGACGTGACCCGAGCGGATCGCCCCCCTACATGACCCTGCGTGAGAGGTCGGCCGAGCGATGCCGGAGCCCCTCACGATCGATCGGGCGGCGCGGCGCGCCGAGGAATGGAAAGGTTCACTGGGATGGAAGTGAAGTCTGATGACAACGCGGTCTCGCCGCTCGTCCTGGTCGTGGACGACTTCCAGGACAACCGGGAGATGTTCGCGGAGTACTTGTCCTTCTCCGGGTTCCGCGTGGCCGAGGCGGCGACGGGGCGCGAGGCGCTCGATCGCGCCTTCGAGCTGATCCCGGACCTCATCCTGATGGACCTCTCGCTCCCCGAGATCGACGGCTGGGAGGCGACGCGCCACCTCAAGAACGATCCTCGCACCATGAGGATCCCCATCGTCGCCCTCACGGGTCACACGCTCGCGGGGCACTCGCGCGAGGCGAAGGACGCGGGGTGCGACGCCTTCCTGACGAAGCCGTGTATGCCGGACACGCTCGTGCTCGAGATTCGCCGCCTCCTGTCGCGCGGCAGCGCGTCATCGCAGCCGGAAAGCGCGCCCTGACGCGCCGCGACCGCCCTCTCCACGGAACCGGCGAAACCTGCACAGCGCGCATGAGCTCGCGAGATCCGCGAGGCGCGTGCCCCCCGCGAGACCGCGAATCGCGCACCTGCGCTCCCGCGCTGCCAGGACTGGACTGCGGCACCACCTGACTATTCTCGGTGCGGTCTTTCTGGCTAACTGAGAGCTTGAGAGGCACGAGGGGACAAGAATGGCGGGGGTGACCAGAAAAAAAGCCGGAAAAAACGCGACGGACGGCGCGGACGCAGCGCACGGCCGCACGCTCCGCGGGCGCACCACGGCGGCGCCCCTGCGCGCTCCGAAGCGGGGCTCGACGTCCGCTGCGGCGAGCGGGCCTCGATCCGCGGGACCGGCGACCCTGCGCGCCAGGGCGCCCAGGCGATCGAAGGCGGACGCGGAGCGGCTCGCCCCACGGGGCGACGCGGCCAAGCGCGAGCGGCTCGTCGAGGAGCAGGGCCAGCCCCTCGAGCGCCGCGCGGAGGCGGCGGAGCGCATCCTGCGCGAGACCGTATCCACCATCTCTCACGACCTCAGGAACTCGCTGAGCGTGATCGTCGTGAGCGCCCGCATGCTGATGCGATCCGTCCCTCAGGAGGGCCCGGGCAGGCGGCAGATCGAGGCGATCACCCGCGCAGCGGACGAGATCAACCAGCTCGCGCAGGACCTGGTCGACGCCATGAGCATCGAGAACGGCTCGCTGAAGGTGGGCAAAGGCGCGCACGAGGTCGAGCCGATCCTCGACAAGGCGATCGAGCTCGTGGCGCCCACGGTCGCGCTGAAGCCGCTCGAGATCGCGAAGGAGCTGCCGCACGAGCTGCCGCCCATCGCGTGCGATCGGGAGCGCATCGTCCAGGTCATCGCCACCCTGCTCGGCAACGCCATGCGCTTCACGCCGAAGGGCGGACGCATCACGGTGCGCGCCGAGCCGTCGGGCACCGACGCGCGATTCTCGATCTCCGATACCGGACCTGGCATCTCCCCGGAGCAACAACCGCTGCTCTTCGCTCGCCACGCGCCCCCTCGAAGGCCCATGGGACAAGGGATGGGGCTCGCGGCGTTCGTCACCAAGGGCATCGTGGAGGCCCACGGCGGTACGATCTGGGTCGAGAGCTCGCCCGGCCAGGGCAGCACGTTCTTCTTCACCATCCCCGCCGCCGGGCTCTCGGTGCGCACAGCCACCTGAAGGGCACGAGGGTCACCGGGGCGCGCCCCGAACGCTGCGCGCGATCAGGCGGGCTCCCCGTGACACGGAGCGCGCGCAGCGGGCGCGCGCGGCGTCAGGCCGGTCCGAGCGCCGAGAGCCAGCGGCGGAGGATCGCGCGACCCTCGGACAGCTTTCGAAGCGACGACCACTCGTTGCGCTGGTGCGCCTGGGCGTTCTCGCCGGGGCCGAAGTTGACCGCGGGCACCCCGAGCTCCGCGAAGCGGGCCACGTCGGTCCACGCCTGCTTCGGCTCGACCGCGGCGACGCCCGCCTCGCGCAGCGCGACGACGAGCGGGTGCGACGCGTGCGGCGGCGCCGACGGGCTGAGGTCGCGCCAGGCGATCTCGGCGCGGCCGTCCACGAGCGCCTCGATGGTCCGCTGCGCCTCCTGGATCGACGTGCCAGGCGGGAAGCGGTGGTTCAGGTTCATCGTGAACTCGTCCGGAACGACGTTCCGCCCGCGCCCGCCCTGCGCCATCGTCGCCGTCGTCACGGCGCGGTAGACGAACCCGTCGATCTCGACCTCGCGCGGCGCGAGCGCGGCGAGCTCGCACAGGAGCGGGCCCGCCTTGTAGATGGCGTTCTCCCCTTGCCACGGCCGCGCGCTGTGCGCCGTCCGCCCGCGGAACGTCAGCCCCGCGTGGAGCGACCCGCTCGCGCCGAGGCTCAGCCGGTTGTCGCTCGGCTCGAGGCACACCGCGAGATCGAGCGCGCGGAGGCCCGGCTCGCGCTCGATGACCAGCGCGAGCTCGTTCTCCAGGTACGGGCCCTCCTCCCGCGCGTAGAACACGAGCGTCAGATCCACGCCCGCGATCGCCTCCCGCTCGCCCTCGACGAGGTCGAGCATCAGCGCGAGCCCCGACTTCATGTCGCTCGCGCCGGGGCCGTAGAGGCGATCCCCCTCGATCCGCGGCGGCCCGTCGTGCGAGGTGCGCACCACGTCGAGGTGCCCGGCCAGCGCGATCTTCGGGCCGCCCGTGCCCTGCGTCACCTGCACGACGAGCGAGTCGCCGTGGCGGCGCACCGGCGCGGCGAGCCGAGCCCGACCGAGCCGCTCCGCCACCGCGCAGCACAGCTCCTGCTCTTCGCCCGTGGGCGACGGGACGGAGCAGAGCCAGAGCAGCGTGTCCGCGAGATCGGCCGCGGCCGCCGCGTCCGCGTCGGCGCGCGCGCTCACACCGGCACCGCGAAATCTCGCAGCGCCGCGTTCAGCGACACCTTGCGGTCCGTCGCCTCGCTCCGCTTGCCGATGATCAGCGCGCAGGGGATCGAGAACTCCCCTGCGGGGAAGCGCTTCGGCCGCGTTCCCGGGATCACCACGCTGCGCGCGGGCACCCGGCCGCGGTGCTCGACGACCTCCGGCCCCGTGACGTCGAGGATCGCCGTCGACGCGGTGAGCACCACGCCGGCGCCGAGCACCGCCTCCTCCTCGACCACGACGCCCTCCACCACGATCACGCGGGAGCCCACGAAGACGCCGTCCTCGATGATCACCGGCCGCGCCCCCGGCGGCTCGAGCACCCCGCCGATGCCGACGCCCCCGGCGAGGTGCACCCCTCGCCCGATCTGCGCGCAGCTGCCGACCGTCGCCCAGGTGTCGACCATCGACCCCGAGCCGACCCACGCGCCGATGTTCACATAGCCGGGCATCACGATCGCGCCCTGCTCGAGGAACGCGCCGTAGCGCACCGTCCCCGGCGGGACGACGCGCACGCCCGCCTTGTCGAGGCCGCGCTTGAGCGGGATCTTGTCGTGGAACTCGAAGGGGCCGACATCCATCACGCTCATGCCGCGGAGCGAGAAGTAGAGCAGGATCGCCTCCTTGATCCACGCGTGCGTCACCCACCTGTGCGGGGCGCCCTCGTCGGTGGACGCCGCGCCTTCGCCGCCCGCCTGCGCGGTCTTGTCGGGCTCGGCGACGCGGAGCAGGCCTTGATCGAGGCACTCGATCGTGCGGAGGATCGCGGCCTCGTGCGCGGGCGAGCGGAGGAGCTCGCGATCGCGGAACGCCGCCTCAACGAGGGACTTCATGGATTCTTCGGTGGCCATGGCGCCGCCTTTAGCACGGCCGAGCCAGCACCGGCACCGGGGTCAGAACGTCATGGTGACGACGCGCCCGCCCGTCCCCTCGACGAGCTCGATGCGCGCGCGGCGCGCGACGACGCGGGCCACGGCGGCCGCCCGCTCGCCGCCGTCGCGCAGCACCACGTCGAGGGCGACCGCCGGCGCCCCCTCGCGCGGGCCGCGCTCGGCGATGCGCACCATCGAGCGCCCGTCCGAGAGGCGGGACACGGTGAGGTGCGGGCTCGCCACGCCCGCGGCGCTGACCATGCCGACCGCGAGCTCCATGAGCCCGCTCACGGCGCGCACGTCACCCTCCACCTCGTTGGCGCGGCCATCGGAGGAGGCGATCGAGATGCCGACCACAGGCCGCCCCTCGGCCGGGGCGGCGCTCCAGTTGCGGAGCACGTCGATGAGATCGAGCGGCGTCGGGCGCAGCTCGAGGGTCGCGATCACGAGCTCGGACAGGCGAAGCGCGCCGCTCAGCTCCCGGGCCGTCCTGCGCACCGACGCCTCGAGCCCGAGGCGCTGCCGCGCGTCGATGCCGCGCTCGGAGCCGCCGCGATCCGCGCGGCCGCGGCCAGAGCCGCGCGCCGGCGAGGCGCCCGCCGCGGCGCGGGACAGCTCGTCCGTGAGGCGCGCGACCTCGACCCCCGCGTGGCCGAGCACCGCGCAGGCAGCGTCGGCCGCCGCGGCGTCGGCCGCCGCGGCGTCAGCCGCCGCGGCGTCAGCCGCCGCGGCGTCAGCCGCCGCGGCGTCAGCCGCCGCGGCGTCAGCCGCCGCGGCGGAGTCTGTGTCGACGAAGCCGTCGCGGACCGCCGCGGACAGGCTGTCGAGGGCAACGACGAGCGCCGCGCACCCCTCGCACACCTCCGGCAGCGCGAGCGCGACCCCACGCGGCCCGACGCGGCGCGAGCCGAGCAGGTGCGCGAAGCTCTCGATGCCTGCCGCGCCGTCCCGCGCCGCGCCGAGCGCAGCGGCGAGCCGCTCGCCGAGCATCAGGCCGTCGCGCTCGGGGCGACCTCGTAACCCGCGAAGAAGTAGGCGATCTCCCGCGCGGCGGTCGCCGGCTTGTCGGACCCGTGGACCGCGTTCTCGCCCACGTTCGCCCCGTAGAGCTTGCGGATCGTCCCCGCCGCCGCCTTGGCCGGGTCCGTCGCGCCGATGACCTCGCGGTACTTCGCCACCGCGTCCTCGCGCTCGAGCGCCATCACCAGGATGGGGCTGCGCGACATGAACGTCACGAGCTCGTCGAAGAAGCCGCGCCCCCGGTGCTCCGCGTAGAAGCCCTCGGCCTCCGCGCGGGTAAGGTGGATGCGCTTCATCGCTTTGACCGTGAAGCCCTCCTGCTCGAGGCGGGCGACGATCGCGCCGGCCGTGTTCTTTTCCATCGCATCAGGCTTGATGATTGAGAGAGTTCGCTCGAGGGCCATGGGCGGCCCAGTTAGGCGAAAACGCCGAGCATTGCAAGCGCCACGCATTCCGTCCTGGGAGTCCGTCGCCCGCCTCGCTGCACGATCCGCCGCCCGGCCGCGCTTCCGTCATCGCTGTCCATCCCGCCGCGCCGCTCCAGGCTGCTCTCCCGGCCGCGCCCCAGGTTGCGGCTCGGCCGCGTCCGATCCGCCCGACGTCTGTCTCGCCTCTCCGCGCTCTCCTCGCGCTCGCGCTCCACCTCGTCCTTGTCGCAATTCCGTCTCGCGAGGGCGACGCGCGCGATCGCCATCAAGCTGTCACAATGCGCTGCTACATACGTCCGCCATGCCGAGCCATGTGCTCATCGTGGAGGACGAGCGCGACCTCCAGCGCGTTCTCACTTACAATTTCCGTCAGGCCGGGTTCGATGTGGTGTCCGCCGGGAGCGGGGAGACAGCGCTCCGCGCGGTCAAGGAGGAGCGGTTCGATCTCGTCCTGCTCGACCTGATGCTCCCGGACATGTCGGGCACGGAGATCTGCCGCCGCCTCAAGCAGAACCCGCAGACCTCGGCGGTGCCCGTCATCATGGTCACGGCCAAGGGCGAGGAGATCGACCGGATCGTCGGCTTCGAGCTCGGGGCCGACGACTACGTCGTCAAGCCGTTCAGCGTGCGCGAGCTCATCCTGCGCGCGCGGGCGATCCTCAAGCGCTCGGAGAGCCCGGCGTCGGCGCCGGAGAAGTTCGACTTCGGCGTCTTGCGGGTCGACCGCGCCGCGCACCGGGCCTGGGTGCAGGAGGCCGAGATCGCGCTGACCGCGCTCGAGTTCCGCCTGCTCATGATGCTCTACGATCGCCGCGGGCGCGTGCTGTCGCGCGATCTCCTGCTCGACGAGGTGTGGGGCTCGCACGTCGACGTCACCGCGCGCAACGTCGACACCCACGTGAAGCGCGTCCGCGAGAAGCTCGGGGCGGCGGGCGATTACATCGAGACCGTGCGCGGCGTCGGCTACCGGTTCCGCGCCGAGCCCGAGATCGCCTAGAGGGCCCGTGCGCTTGCCGAGGGGGCTGGCCGTCGGCGCGATGCTCGCGGCGGGGACGGCGCTCGCCCTCCTCGTCGCTGGCGTCCCGATCGAGCGCCTCGCCGCGCGCGACATGGAAGCGGCGCTGCTCGCGGAGCACAGCCCGCGCGCCGCCGTCGACGTCATCGATCGGCACGCGAAGCGCTGCGGCACCGGTCTCGGCCTCGCCATCGTGAAGCACCTGGTCGAGCTGATGAGCGGCTCGATCGAGGTCGAGAGCGCCGTCGGCCGCGGCACCCAGCTCACCGTCCGCCTGGCGCGCACCGGGTGAACCGCGCGAACCACGCAAAGCCAGGAAAGCGCGGTACTCGCTGTTCCACCTTGCCGTCACGGAGCTGTCACAAACCTCGATTACGCCTTGCTCTGCATGGCTCGAATTCTGCTCACCCTGGCGATGTTCCTCCTGACCGCGGCGTGCGGTCGCTCTGATGCCCCTCAAGAAACCGGCTCTCTCCCCGGCGCGAAGAAGGACACCGCGCCGCAGCCGACCGCTGACGGGGACATCACCTTGACGGGCGCGGGCGCGACGTTCCCGTACCCGCTTTACACAAAGTGGATCGCTGAGTTCCAGAAGGCCAACTCCAAGGTCAAGATCAACTACCAGTCCATCGGCTCCGGGGGTGGGATCCGGCAGATCACCGAGCGGACCGTCGACTTCGGCGCCTCCGATGCGCCGATGAACGAGGAGCAGCTCGGGAAGGCCGCCGGCCTGCTTCACCTGCCGACCTGCCTGGGCGCGGTCGTGCTGACCTACAACGTCGAGGGTGTCCCGTCTGGCCTGAAGCTCACCCCGGAGGCGGCCGCGCACATCTTCCTGGGCAAGATCAAGAAGTGGAACGACCCGGCCCTCCAGAAGGAGAACCCGGACGTGAAGCTCCCCGACAAGGAGATCGCGACGGTCCACCGCTCGGACGGCAGCGGAACGACCAAGATCTTCGTCGACTACCTGAGCGCGGTCAGCCCGGAGTGGAAGAGCGGACCTGGGACCGGGACGAGCGTCAACTGGCCTGGCGGCCTCGGCGCCAAGGGCAACGACGGCGTCTCCGCCCTCATCACGAGCACGCCCGCCTCGATCGGCTACATCGAGCTCGCGTACGCGATGCAGAACAAGCTCACGTTCGCCTCGCTCAAGAACAAGAGCGGGAAGTTCGTCGCCCCGTCGCTGGAGAGCACGACCGCCGCCGGCGCCGGCGCCGCCGCCAAGATGCCGGACGACCTCCGGATCTCGCTCGTGGACGCCGAGGGCGAGGACGCATACCCCATCGCCGGCTTCACGTACCTCCTCGTGTACCAGGAGCAGAAGGACCTCGCGAAGGGCAAGGTGCTCTCCAACTTCATCAAGTGGGCGATGCAAGACGGCCAGAAGTTCACGAACGACCTCCATTACGCCCCGCTGCCCGCGGCCGTCGTCGAGAAGGTCAACAAGAAGCTCGCCGCGTTGGTCGGCCCTGACGGCAAGCCCCTGCTCGCCCCATGACCCCAGGAATGCGCGTCAGCCGCGCGAACGGCGCCCCGCCGCGCGCGGCTGGCGTGCGCGCAGGAGCGCAGGATACGTCCATGAGCACCGTAGAAGTCCCGATGCAACAAGCCGCCTCGTCCGGGCCACAGAGCGATGCGCCCCACGGCACGCGCGGAGCAGATCGAGCGTTCCGCGCCATCCTGACGATGTTCGGCCTCACGGTGCTCGCGGTGCCAGCGCTGATGGTGCTGGAGCTCATCCGATCGTCGCGGCTCGCCATCGACAAGTTCGGGCTGGGGTTCCTCACCGGGCGCGTGTGGGACCCGGCGCGCGAGGAGTTCGGCGCGCTCCCGTTCGTGTACGGCACGGTCGTCACCTCGCTGATCGCCATCGTGATCGCCGTCCCCGTCTCGCTGGGTCTCGCGATCTTCCTGTCGGATCTGGCCCCCCACCGGATCCGCAAGCCGCTCGGGTTCATGGTCGAGCTCCTCGCGGCGATCCCGAGCGTCGTCTACGGCTTCTGGGGCATCGCCGTGCTCCGCCCCTGGCTCCGGGACACCGTCGAGCCGGTCATCATCAAGTACTTCGGCTACATCCCGCTCTTCGAGGGCCCGCCGCTCGGCTTCGGCATGTTCGCCGCGGGCGTCATCCTCGCCATCATGATCGTCCCCACGATCACGTCGGTGTCGCGCGAGGTGATGCAGGCGGTGCCCCAGCTGCACCGCGAGGCGGCGGTCGGCCTCGGCGCGTCCGCGTGGGACACGATCCGCTACGCCGTCCTCCCGTCGGCGCGCTCGGGCATCATCGGGGCCATCATCCTCGGGCTGAACCGGGCGCTCGGCGAGACGATGGCCGTCACGATGATGATCGGCAATGTCCCGAAGGTGAGCGCGTCGATCTTCCACCCCGGCTATTCGATGGCGAGCGTGATCGCCAACGAGTTCGTCGAGGCGACCAGCGACATGTACGTGTCGGCGCTGTCCAAGATCGCGCTGCTCCTCTTCGGGGTTGCCCTCCTCCTCAACCTCTTCGCCCGGTGGCTCGTGAGCTCGACCAAGAGCCAGCTGGAGAAGCACGCATGAACAGCGACACCCCTGTCCCCGTGGCGAGCCCCACGAGCTCCCCGCGGCGCACGCTGCTCGAGCCCGCGCCCGGCGAGACGCTGCGCCGCGTACGCAGCTACTTCTTCGAAGGGCTCTGCGTCTCGAGCGCCGTCGTCGTGCTGGTCCCGCTGTTCCTGATCTTCATCTACGTCGTCAGCAAGGGCCTCGGCGGGCTGTCCCTCGACTTCTTCACCCAGCTGCCGAAGCCCGTCGGCGACGAGCGGAGCGGCATGGGCAACGCGGTCGTCGGCACGCTCATCCTCGTCGCCATCGGCTGCGGCATCGGGTTGCCGACGGGCATCCTCGCCGGCATCTACCTGGCCGAGATCGGGCGCGGCAAGCTCGCGGCCGCCATCCGGTTCATCGCCGACGTGCTCGGCGGCGTCCCCTCGATCACCATCGGGGTGTTCGTCTACGCCCTCGTGGTGGTCACGATGAAGCGCTTCTCGGCGCTCGCCGGCGGCATCGCGCTCGCCATCGTGATGCTCCCGACGGTGACCCGCACGACGGAGGAGCTGCTCAAGCTGGTGCCCGCCCACCTCCGCGAGGCGTCGCTCGCCCTCGGCGTGCCGGAGTGGCGCACGAGCCTCCTCGTCGTGCTCCGGACGGCCTCGCCCGGGATCGGTACCGGCGTGATGCTCGCCGTGGCCCGCATCGCCGGGGAGACCGCGCCGGTGCTCCTCACCGCGCTCGGCTCATCGTACTGGAGCTTCGCCATCGACCGCCCCATCGCCTCGCTGCCGGTGCAGATCTGGCGGAACGCTACCTCGCCCTACCCGAAGTGGCAGCAGGAGGCGTGGACCGGCGCCCTCGTGCTGATCGTCATCGTCTTCCTCCTCAACCTGCTCGCGCGCATCGCCACGTCGCGGAGCGTCAAGGCGCGCTAAAGGCACTCGATGAGCTCGTTTGGCTCACTGCACGACAAAATACGTTCCGGGGAGCGCCGCAGCGGGCTCGACCCCGATGGCATCGACAGCCGCTCCAGGGGGCCAGAGGACGAGGCGCCGCCACCCAAGATCAGCGTCACCCGGCTCAACGCCTATTTTCATAAGTTCCACGCAATCCACGACATCACGCTGGACATCCCCGACGGCCAGGTCACCGCGGTCATCGGCCCGTCCGGGTGCGGGAAGTCGACGTTCCTGCGCTGTCTCAACCGGATGCACGAGCAGGTGCCCGGGGCCTCGGCGAAGGGCTCCGTCATGATCGACGGCGTGAACATCTATGACAAAGCCGTCGACCCGGTGCGGCTGCGGCGCCGCGTCGGCATGGTGTTCCAGAAACCCAACCCGTTTCCAACCATGTCCATCCGCGAGAACGTCCTCGCCGGGCACAAGCTGAACGGCGTCTCCGTCAAGGATCCCACGGGCCTCGTCGAGAAGTGCCTGCGCCAGGTGGCGCTCTGGGACGAGGTGAAGGACAAGCTCGATCAGTCCGGGCTATCCCTCTCGGGCGGCCAGCAGCAGCGGCTCTGCATCGCCCGCGTCCTCGCGGTCGAGCCCGAGGTGATCCTGCTCGACGAGCCGTGCTCGGCGCTCGATCCCATCGCGACCGCGCGCGTCGAGGAGCTCATCGACGAGCTGAAAGAGCGATATACTTGCGTGCTCGTAACACACAACATGCAGCAGGCCGCGCGGTGCTCTGACTATACCGCCTTCTTCTACATGGGGGATTTGGTGGAGTTCGACAGGACCCAGACCATCTTCACCAACCCCAAGGAGAGCAAGACGGAAGACTACGTCACCGGGAAGTTCGGCTGATGGAAGCGGGGGATAGGGTCATGCCGACGTCGCACACGAGCAAGGTCTACGAGCACGAGCTACGCACGCTTCGCGAGAAGCTGCTGCTCATGGGCAGCCTCGTCGAGGAGATGATCCAGAAAGGCTCGACCGCGCTCGCGACGCGCGACACGGGCCTCGCCAAGGCGACGATCCGGCTCGATCGCCGGATCAACCGCCTCGAGTGCGAGGTCGACGAGCTCTGTATGAGGATCCTCGCGACGCGCCAGCCCGTCGCGTCCGACCTGCGCTTCGTCACCACGGCGCTCAAGATCGTCACCGATCTGGAGCGGGTCGGCGACCTCATGGTGAACGTCTGCGAGCGCGTGCAGGAGCTCAACGAGGAGCCGTCGCTCGCGCCGGTGGCGGATCTGCAAGGCCTCGCGGGTGAGGCGATCGAGGTGGTGCACGAGGCGCTGGACGCGCTGGTCGCCCGCGACTGCGAGCGAGCGAACCAGCTGCTCACGCGCGATGACGTGATCGACGAGCACTACGCCCGCATCTTCCAGGAGGTGCTCCTCGTCATGAGCCGCGACCCGAGCACGGTGTACAGGGCCACACGCATCCAGTCGATCGCCAAGTACCTGGAGCGCATCGCCGATCACGCGATGAACATCGCCGAATCGGTCGTCTTCCTCGTCAAGGGGACGGACATCCGGCACCACAACCGCCTGAAGGAGAACGACCCGCTCTCCTCGCCTTCGCCGGCCGGGCTTCGCGTGCGCTAGGCGCCAGCGCCGCCCGGCCGGCGCTTGCGCTAGGCGCCAGCGCTGGCCGGAGGCGCCGTCCCGCCGTGGCCGTCGGGCTCCTCGTCGCCGTGCGTGTGCCCGTGGGGCGCCTCGTGCCCGTGCTCGCCGGCGCAGCGGGCGTCCTCCCATCCGACCCAGTAGGGGCCGTCCGGCCCGTGCTCACGCTTCCAGATCGGCAGGCGCTCCTTGATGCGGTCGATGAGCAGGCGGCACCCGCGGAACGCCTCTCCCCGGTGCGGCGCGCTCGCGGCGCAGGCGACGGCGACATCGCCGACGTGGAGCGCGCCCACCCGGTGCGTCGCGGCGACGCGCACGCCAGGGAGCTCTGCGGCGATCTCCGACAGGATCCGCTGGAGCTCGGCCTCGGCCATCGTCCCGTAGGCCTCGTACTCCAGCAGCGTGACCGAGCGGCCCTCGTTGACGTCGCGCACCACGCCCAGGAACGTGGCGATGCCGCCCGCGCCAGGGTGAGACACCGCGGCGATGAGCTCGTCGAGGCCGAGCGGCTCGGCGCGGATCCGGCTCACGGCGCGCTCCGCTGGAAATGGCCGGAGCGGCCCCCGCTCTTCTCGAGGAGCTTGATGTCCGAGATCACCATCTCGCGATCGATCCCCTTGAGCATGTCGTAGATCGTCAAGCACGCGGCGCTCACCGCGACCATGGCCTCCATCTCGACGCCCGTGCGATCCACCGCCTCCGCGGCGGCGGTCACCCGGATCGTCGCGGAGGGCTCGTCCACGTCGAGCGAGACCGAGACGTGCGTGAGCGCGATGCCGTGGCAGAGCGGGATGAGCTCCGGCGTGCGCTTCGCCGCCATGATCCCGGCGATCCGCGCCGCGGCCAGCACGTCGCCCTTCGGGGCGCCGTCGCGCGCGACCCGGGCGATCGTCTCGGGGCGCATCATGACGGCGCCGGACGCGACCGCGCGGCGGTGCGTGACGGGCTTGCCTTCGACAGGCACCATGCGGGCCTCGCCGCTCGGAGAGAGGTGAGTCGAGAGCGCTTCGCCCTCGCCGGGTCGATCAGGGGTTCGCGGCATCGCCCCGGAATCTGACACGGCAGCCGTGAGGACCGGAAGCCGAACGTGATCCGGCCCCGCGCGGATCCGCCCGCTCCGTCAGCCGCCGATCGCGCGGATCGACACCGCGGAGGCCGTCTCTTCGGTGCAGCCCTTCCAGACCTTGCCGTCCGGCTTGAGGCGCCACGCCTCGTCCAGGCGCAGGCGGATCGCCGCCCGATCGCCGATCTTCGCCTCGCGCGAGGCGTCGACGCCATCGTCGGTGGCGAGGCACGGCCGGAGCACGCCCGTCGAGGAGACGCGCAGCCGATCACAGCTCTCGCAGAACGTGTCGCTCGTGCCCGTGATGAAGCCCACGCGGAGCGACGGGTCGCGGCGAGCGCGGACGTACCTGGCCGGGCCGAGGCCGGGCTCGGCGGCCGCCTCCTCCGGGAGGAGGTGGTCGGCGAGGCGCGCCCTCATCTCGGCCGCGGTGACGAGGTGCTTGCCGACGAGCCGAGCGCCCTCGGCGATCGGCATCACCTCGAGGAAGCGCGGCACCATCCGGCGCTCCCAGGCCCACAGCGCGAGCCGCTCGATCTCGTCGTCGTTCACGCCGCGGAGGACCACCGTGTTCAGCTTGATCGGCGAGAAGCCCGCGGCGATCGCGGCGTCGATGCCGTCGAGCACCCGGGCGAGCTCGCCGCCCCGGGTCATCTCGCCGAAGCGCCCAGGATCGAGGGTGTCGATCGAGACGTTCAGCCGGTGCAGCCCGGCGGCGCGCAGCGCCCCGGCGAGCCGCGCGAGCTGCGACGCGTTCGTCGTGAGGGCCAGATCCTCGAAGCCGAGCGCGGCGAGGCACCCGACGATCGACACGATCTCGGGGTGGAGCAGCGGCTCGCCGCCGGTCAGGCGCACCCGCCGGACGCCGGCGTCGCGCAGCGCCTCGAACATGGTGCGCCAGGCGGACGTCATGAGCTTGCCGTCGGCATAGCCGTCGTGCCGCGACGGGCGGCAGTAGGTGCACGCGAAGTCGCACCGATCCGTGACCGAGATGCGCGCGCTCCGCGGCGCGGGCCCCGCGTGCTCGCCAGCTGCCCCGCGGGCGCCGTCGCGGTACGGGATCACGGCGGCGCGTCGGCCAGCGTCTCCGCCGCCGACGAGCGGCAGCGATCGCCGCCGCTGAGCCGACGCGTCGCCCGTAGTGCGCGCAGGATCGAGGCCGCCGGTAGAAAAAGGCATGGCGCGTCCCTCTCGGGTCCTCTCGCTAGCCACCCGCGACCGGCGGGATCAGCGCGACCTCGTCACCGAAACCTACAGGATCGCTCGGCGTCGCATAGACGCCGTTCACCGCCACCCGGATGGAGCCCTTGTAGGGGCCGAGCCCCGGATAACGAGCACAGACGTGCTCCAGGAGCTCCGCTGCGGTGCAGGGGCCAGCCAGCGGCAGCGCCACTTCTCCGGCACCCAGCACATCCCTCGCGCCAGCGAATGCAAGCACGCGTACCGCTGCATCCATCACCGCAACCTAGCATCGCTCCGCGGACCCGACACGACGAACTGCCACCGAGCGACCTCGGGCCGCCCAGGCGCCTGGCTCCTAAGCGGGCGCCCGGCTCCTAGCGCCTGGCGAGATTCGAGTCTACCGAGCCCGGTCGGCACGGCTATCATCGGGCGGCTCACCGTCATGTCGGAAGAAGGCTTTTTACCGGGCACGATCCTGGCCGGTCGCTATCAGGTCCGCCGAGAGCTGGGCCGCGGCGGCATGGGGGTCGTCTATCTCTGCCGCGATCTCGTGATCGACGAGCGCGTGGCCGTGAAGCTGCTCGACCGGCCAGGCGCGGCGGCCCGCCCCGAGGACGCCTGGTGGTTCCAGGAGGAAGCCCGGGCGCTCGCCGGGCTCTCCCATCCGGCGCTCGTCAAGGCCCGCGACTTCGGGGCGCTCACCAACGGGACGCCGTACCTCGTCATGGACGCCGTCCCAGGTCGATCGCTCCACGAGTGGCTCTACCTCGCGCGGCTCGAGGACCCGCTGCCCTGGCCGATCATCTGGAGCGTCATCGACCAGGTGCTCGGCGCGCTGGCGCACGCGCACGCGCGCGGCGTGATCCACGGGGACCTGAAGCCGTCCAACGTCCTCGTCGATCTGCAGCACGGGGGCGAGCCGCCGCTCGTGCACGTGCTCGACCTCGGGCTGGCCTGGCTCATCCAGGACCGGGTCGATCACCGGCTCGACGGCTCCAGGGAGAGCGAGCCCACGGTGCGCTGGGGCGCGGGCACCCCGGGCTGGATGGCGCCCGAGCAGATCCGCTTCGCGGCGCCCCACGTCGGACCGCCGACGGACCTCTACGCGCTCGGCTGCATCCTCTACGCCCTGCTCGCCGGCGGCGAGGTCTACGACGGCAACAACGACGAGCTCCTCCAGCAGCACCGGAGCGCGTCGATCCCGGACCTGCCGCTCCCATCGGCGGTGCCGGGCGACGTCGCGAAGTTCGCGAAGCGGCTGCTCGCGAAGCGGCCCTGGCACCGCTTCGACTTCGCGGGCGACGCGCGGCGGGTGTGGAAGCGGTTCGAGCCGCACAACAACGCGAACGCGACGGCGACGCCGCTGCCGATCGCCCTCTTGACGAGCGGCCGTCTTCCCCCGAGCCGCAAGGAGCTGCTCACGCCCGAGCTCATCGAGCCCCCAGACGACGACCCGCCGCCGTCCGTGACGACCACCGGGCTGCTCGCGCTCCGGCCGAGCCCGTTCGTCGCGCGGACCGGGGAGCGGGGGCGGCTCATGGAGGTCGTGGCCGAGATGGTCGACGCGCCGAAGGCGATGCACCGGTTCGTCCTGCTCGCGGGCGAGGCCGGCGTCGGCAAGAGCCGGCTGGCCGAGTGGCTCTGCGAGGAGGTCCACGAGCGGGCGCTCATGGTGCCGCTCCGCGCGCGCTACCGGCGCATCGCGGCGCCGCTCGACGGCGTGCTCGGCGCGGTGACCCAGCACTACCGGCTGGAGCGGGCCGAGCGCGAGATCGTCGAGAAGGTGCTGATGAACCTCTGGGAGGTCCCGCCGGAGGACGAGGTCGGCAAGACGTGGGTCGCGGCGACCGCCGAGTGGATCAAGCCGTCGCCCCCGGGGAGCGAGGCGGTCGGCCCGACGGGGAAGCGCTTCCGCCTGGATCGCCCCGAGCTCCGCTGGCTGATCATCCGCAAGACGCTGGAGAGGATCGGCCGGGACAGGCCGGTGCTGCTCTGGCTCGACGACCTGCACTACGCCTCGTCGACCACGTTCGAGGGGCTCCTCACGCTCCACCGCGACGCGCCGAACCTGGGCCTCCTCGTCGTGGCGACCGTCAGGAGCGAGGCGGTCGAGTGCGATCCGGTGGCGGCGAGGCGGATCGAGGGGGCGCTCGCGGCCTACGTCGGGGAGCGGCTCGACGTCGCCCCGCTGAACCCCACGCAGACGCACGCGCTGCTCCGGGAGACGCTCCCGCTCGACGACGCGGCGGCCGAGGCGGCGACGGCCCGCAGCAAGGGGAACCCGCTCTTCGCGCTGCAGCTGCTGCACGCGTGGGCGGGCGGCGGGCACCTCCAGCTCCGCGCGGGCAAGTACTTCGTGCCGAGGGCGTCGATGGCCGTGCAGGCGGCGACGACCGCCGACCTCTGGGAAGAGCGCCTCGCGGCGCTGCCCGAGGAGCTCCGCACCGGCGCGCGCGCCGCCGCCGCGCTCGGCGGCGACATCCGGCGCGAGATCCTGCGCGCGCTGCTCACCTCGCTCGATATCTCGGCGGACCGGGCGATCGCGTCCATGCAGCGCGCCCAGATCCTCCTCGCCGTGGGCGATCGCCTGCGCTGGCCGCACGCGCTGCTCCAGGAGCACCTCCTCTCGCAGCTCTTCCTCGAGCCGGACGCGGCCCGCGTGTTCCGCGCCGCCGCCGACGCCCTCGGGGCGCACCCGGCCGCGTCGAGCCGCCGCATCCTCCGGCACCGGGTGGTCAGCCTCCTGCGCGCCGGCGACACCGACGAGGCCGCGGCGCTCATGCACGCGCACGTGGCGGCGCACTGGCAGAGCTCGCGCGACATCGCGGCGACGCTCCGCGATCTCGCCGTGCTCGACGGCAAGCTGCCCGGGGGGAGCGACTCGCGCCCGGGCCTCCGGGGCGGGGTGGACGCGCGGCCCGTGCTGACGGGGACGCGCCTCGGGACGCAGCTCCGCTTCCGCGCCGAGGCGCTGCGGCTGGCGGGGAGGCTCGACGAGGCGCGGCGCGACGCGGAGGACGCGCGGCGCATCTTCGAGCAAGCCGGCGACCGCGAGAACCAGGCGCACTGCCTGCGCCTGCTCGGGCACATCGCGTCGGACCTCGGCGCGGAGGCGCAGGGCCGGCGGCTCGTGGCGCGGGCGCACGCGATCTTCGACGAGATCGGCCACGGCCACGGGCAGGCGCAGTGCGAGGTGCTGCTCGGCGAGATCGACTACCTGCTCGGCGAGCACGCGCGGGCGCGGGCGGTGCTCGCGTCCGGGGCGTCGCGGTTCACGGAGGTCGGCGATCGGCTCGGCCGGGCGCAGTGCCTGCTGCTGCAGAGCATGGTCGAGCAGGCCGGGGCGACCTCGGAGGCGGCGCGCGCGCTGCTCACGACCGCGCACGCCGACTTCGACGCCATCGGCTACCGGCTCGGGCTCGCGCAGTGCGACCTCGCGCTGTCGCACTCGGACCACCGCGCCGGCAACTTCGAGGCGGCGCGCTCGGGCGCGCTCGCGGCGCGGCAGAGCTTCCGCGACGTCGCGAACCCGCGCGGCGAGGCCGGGTGCGAGCGCCTCCTCTCGATGGTTGCGCTCGACGCGGGCGCGCCGGAGCTCGCCGAGGAGCACGCGCTCGCCGCCGGCAGGCTCTTCGAGCGGCTCGGGGATCCGTGGGGCCTGGTGGAGGCGCGGCTGCTCTTCGCGCAGATCGCGCTCCACCGCGGGGAGGCGGAGCTCGCTCGCGAGCACCTGATGGCGTGCGAGGCGGTGGCGCTCGCGGAGGCGGAGCCCCGGCAGCACCGGCACCTGACGCTCGCCTGGCTCGCGTACCACGAGGGGCGCTTCCACGAGGCGGCGCGCGAGCTCGACGCGGCGCGCGCGGCCTTCAAGGACAGCCGCACCGGCGACCACACGCCGCAGCTCCTCGAGCGCTTCGCGCGGATGGGCTGGCCCAAGCCGGCGGGGACGCGGATCAGCGGCTGGATGCGCACCCTCGAGAACACCTGAGGCGAGAGGCCGTCGATAGCTGACGCTCTCACCGGATGCGTCGCCGAGCGGGGCTCACCCGCACAGGAGACGGGTCCAGATCGGCGTTTTCGGCGCGCAGGCGCACTCCCGTGCGCTGAGCACCGAAAACGCCGAGATGGGCCCGTATCCGAAGCGGGTGAGCCCCGCTCAAAGAGGGAGCCAGAAGTCGGGGCCGAAGAGTCGGCGCGCGTCCTCGATGGTGCGGAGGGCGCGCGGCAGATCGAGCCTCGCCTGGTGCTCGGCCAGCTGCACGACGTAGGGGATCCAGAGCGGCCTGCAGACGACGAGCGCGGCGAGGTGGAACTCCGCCGCCTCGGTCTGGCCGAGATCCATCGCCACGCGCGCCAGGAGGCTGTGCACCGGGACGGGCGACCCGAGCGGCGCGATGGCCGTGGCGCAGCGCCGCACGCTCTCCGCGGCCTCCTCGCTGGGGTGCCGCCGGAACTCCTGGAACGTCTCCTCGAGCTCGTGCTCGTCGCTCACCTGCTCCGGCAAGTGCTGCGCGACGAGCGCCTTCCAGTGATCGACGAACGGCAGACCGGCGAGGGCGCTCGAGCTGTCGGCGTGGGCAAGGAGCATATCGGCCTCCTTCCAGTCGCCAGCCTCTCGGGCGAACTCGAGCCCCGAGACGACCCGAGCCTCCTCGTGGAGCCCAGGCTCCTTCGTCAGGAGCCAGCGCTGCCAGTAGAGCGCGCCCCGGAAGGCCACGCGCGCGAGCGGCTCTTTGTCGTCCGCACGCATCTGCAGCGCCATGTCCAGGAGCGCCCCCTTGTGCCGCTGCACGTCGTCGACAACGAGGCTCGCTGGCCAAGCGCAGAGCCCGCACGCCTCCGAGATCATCGCACCCCCCTCGCACCGCCCGAGAGCTGCCTGCCGACAGGCAGCGCAGAAGGACCCCCCCGCGATACAGACCAACGCTACCACGGCGCCCGCAGCATGCGAGAGGTCGCCGCCAGCGGGTGGCAGGCAGACAACATCGACGAAGGCGACGGCGCTCGAATGCCGACTGGAGGGTGGCCCGGGCCGCGAGCCTGCTCGGCAGCCGCTGCCTCGTCTCCGGCATCTCCCCCGGGGTCGCGCAGGCCATCGTGACGCTCGGCAGCGACGCGCGGACGCTCGAGACCTTCGGCGCGCTGGAGGACGCCCTGCGCCACGCGCTGGCCATGTCCGGCGCCCGGCTGCCGAGCGCGCGCCGCAAGGCGCGGTAGCGGCGGCCTCCCTACGCGTCGTCGGCCGCGAGCTCGTCGTGGAGCTCCCGGGCGCGCGCCGCGTGGCGCGCCGCCGCGGCGCCCTCGCCCATCGCGGCGGCGTGCGCCGCGGCGCGGTCGTGCGCCGCCGCGGCCGCCCGCAGATCGCCGCCCCGCTCGTAGTGGTGGGCGAGGAGGGCGGCCCCCTCGTCGCGCGCCTCCACGCTCGCCGCGCGGTGCTCGATCCAGTCGGCGACGAGCAGGTGGATCCGCCGGCGGATCTTGAGGCTCAGCATCTCGTAGGCGACCTCGCACGTGGCCTGCTCCACGAACACGTACTCGCGCTCGCCGGGGAACGACGCGGGGGAGCGGAGCCGGATCAGCTGGCGCTCGCAGAGGCGCGCGAGCAGCTCGGCAGTGGACGCGCTCCCCCCGTGGCGCACCGAGAACGGCGGATCGAGATCCTGGAGCTCCGCGAGGATGCGCTCGCTCGACATCGGCGAGCGCGCCTGCGGGGCGTCGTTCCGGAGCCGCTCGACCGCGCCCTCCCAGAAGGTCCGACCGACGACCGCGGCCTGCGCGAGGAGGCCGCGCGCGCCTTCGTCCAGGCGGTCGAGGCGCGCCTGGACCACGCCGTGCACCGCCGGCGGCAGGCTCAGCGCGCCGAGCGCGTCGTCACGGACGTGCCACGCGCCGTCCTGGGCCTCGATGACGCCGGCGTCCACGAGGAGGTGGAGGGTCTCCTCCACGGTTCGCGGGTTGCCCTCGGAGCGCTCGGCGATCGCGCGCACGAGCTCGTGGTCGAGCGCGGCGGCGCCGCGGAGCCGATCCCGGATCATCTCCTCCGCGTGCCGCCGCGCGAGCGGCGACGCGTCGACGCGGACGTACGCTTCCTTCCCGACGCCCCAGTCCGGGCGGCGCTCGTAGAGCTCGGGGCGCGCGGTGCACACCATGCAGAGCGGCAGCCCCTCGGCGTTCGCCACGAGCTCCTCGACGAGGTCGAGCGTCGCGTCGTCGGCCCACTGCAGGTCGTCGCACACGATCACCATCGGCGTCCGCTCGAGCGCGAAGGCGACGAGCAGCGCGAGCGCGGAGGCGATCCGGCGCCTCGCCAGCACGCTGCCGCGCGCCGCGGCCTCGAGGAGCCCGGCGGGCGCAGGCCGCGCGCCCAGGATGGCCGCCAGCCGGGCGAGGATCTCCTCGAGGTCGCTCCCCCCGCTCGGCCTCGACAGCGAGGGGGACGGATCGAGCTCGTCGTCGTCCTCGTACCGCGCCGCCCCGGCTCCCCTGCGCCCGCTGACGGTCGAGCTGATCGGCCCTCGGAGCGGGACGGACGACGCGCGGGTCACGATGGGCGACGCGCCCCCGAGCGCGGCGGCCCTGGCCCCCGCGCCGGCGGCCTCCCGCTCGGCGCGGACGCGGGCGCGCGCGGCGCGCAGCCGGATCCAGCGCAGGCCGCGGCGCAGCTTGCGCAGGATGACCTGGGCCGGATCGGCCTCGTGGATCCCGAACCAGCGGCGGAGCAGCGCGCCGGCCAGGCCATAGCTCGCGTCCTGCGCGAGCGCCGAGCACTGCGCCGACAGGACGAGCAGCCCCCCGGGCGGCGCGAGCGCGTACCCGCGCTCCGAGGAGGGCGCGCCGCCCCCGGCGCCGCCGTCGCGGAGGCCCGCGAAGAGCTCTGCGAGCATCCGCGTCCGTCCCACGCCGGGCGCGCCGACCAGCGTGATGAGGCGCGGCCGCCGCTCGTGGAAGGCGGTCTCGACGAGATCACACAGGCGCTGCATCTCCGCGCCGCGCCCGACGAGGCGCGTCGAGAGCCCATGGAAATCGGGCGGCACGAGCGCGTGGTGGAGCGGCGCCTCGCCGAGCACGCGGTAGATCGGCGGCGCCGCGCCGTGCGCGGTCGGCGCCGGCGACGCTGGCGACGCCGGCGGCGCCCGGACCGCGCCGGCGCTCGCGGCCGCGTCGAGCGGCTCGACGTGGAAGCGCCCGAGGACGAGGCGGTGGGTGTCGCGGCCGATCACGATCGCGCCGCGCGGCGCGAGCTGCTGCAGGTGCCCCGCGCCGTCGACCGCGTCGCCGATGACGGCGAGATCTTGCCGCGCCGAGCCCCCGACGCCGACGAAGGCCCGCCCCGTCGCGATCCCGAACCGCACCGAGAGGCGGACCGACCGCGCAGCGCGCGGCAGCGTGAGGCGCGGGATCGCGGCCTGCGCGCCGAGCGCCGCGACGATCGCTCGCTCGGCGTCGCTGTCGGTCGAGCGAGGGACGCCGAAGACCGCCATGACGCGCCCGCCGATCGGCCGCTCGACGATCCCGTGCACCTGCTCGACCTGCTCCGCGAGCACCTGATAGCAGCGGTCGACGACGTCCTTGACGTCCTCGGGATCGAGCCGCGACGAGAGCGCGGTCGCCTCGGACAGATCGGCGAACAGGACGGTGCAGACCCGGTGCTCACCGCCCTCGAACGGCAGCGCGGCACGGGTCCGCGGCGAGCCGCGATCGGAGCTCACGCTCCCCCTCATCCCGCTGCTGTCCGGCGCCCGCCACGGCGTCGACGACGGCGGCAGCGACGGCGGCGGGACGGACAGCGCCGGCGGCGGCGGCAGCGGCGGCAGGTGGACGGCGGCGAGGTCGAGCAGCCCGTCATCCGCGTCGTCGTCCGCGTCGCTCGAGCCGAAGGCGGGCGCGCGCAGGGTGTCGCGCGCCACGACGACGACGCTGGAGCGGTGGGCGGCCTCCAGGGCGGCCCACATCTCGCCGAGGTTGTGGAACCGCTGCGCGGGGTTGATCGCGAGCGCGCGGCCGAGCACCGCCTCGACGTCGGCGTTCGCGTTCACCCCGCGGGCGCGGAAGCTCGGCCGGATCGCCTCGTCGCTCGAGGCGACGAAGAGCTGGATGACGTCGCCGCCCGAGAGGGCGGGCTGACCGCTCGCGACCTCGACGAGGATGAGGGCCATCGCATAGACGTCGGTCCACGGCCCCGTCGCGCCGAACCGCGGGCTGAACTGCTCCGGCGCGCCGTACTGCGGCGTGAAGGCGCGGAACGTTCGTCCCGTCTGGACGAGCGCCTCTGCGAACGTCGGCGTCTCGGAGAAGACCTTGGCGAGCCCGAAGTCGAGCACCTTCATGCGATCGCCGAGCAGGAACAGATTGGCCGGCTTGACGTCGCGGTGAGACACGTTCTCGTCGTGGGCGACGGCGAGGGCGGAGGCGACGGGCGCGAGGAGCCGGATCGCGTCGCCGAGGCTCCTCGGCGGGAGCTTCTCGGCGCTGCGGCGCTTGAGATCCTGCTCGAGCGTCTCGCCCTCCAGCCACTCCATGACGATGTACGGCGTCCATGGCCCCTGCGGGGCGGCGGCGGCGCCGATGTCGAGCGCCTGGACGATGCCCATCGTCCGGCGGGAGAGCTGGTGGAGCAGGCGCGCCTCCTCGCGAAACTTGGCGAGGAAGCCGTCCTGCTGGTCAGGGCTTAGACCCGCGGGGATCTTGAGACATTTGACCGCGACCGGCGAATCGAAGCCGAGGTGCCGGGCCCGATAGACGACGCCGAACGCTCCCTCGCCCGCCAGCGCCTCGACGGCGAACTGGCCGTCGATGATCGACCCCACCCAGCCGAACGGGTCGCTGGCCTGCATCGTTGCCTAGGCTACCTGTTGCGCCGAACCCCGAGCAAGAGAAGCAGCGGCCGCGGGCGAGGGGATGTGTGAGGCGGGGCGCGCGTGGGGCCCCGCCGAACGCGCGGCTCCAAGGGCCATGACGGCCGCGGCGGGCGACTGGCATGGATCCCTCTCCGCTGGCCGGGTAGCGGAGGCAGGAGATGCGAGCTCGACAGCACCGCTCCCCCTACATGCGCGCCATGGAGATGAGCAGCCGCCCCGCGCTGCCGGGCGCGCGCCGCATCGGTTCACCGTCGACCGCCGCGGACGGCGGCGCCATCCTGAACGCATGAACTTCCTGCTTCATCGCCACCTCGCCACGCGCGATCTCGGCTCGGCCGCCGCGGGCGCGGCGGCGATGCTCCCGGACCTCTGGCGCATGGCCGACCGGCGCGTCAGGCCCTCCCGCGCGCCCGATCGCCCCGCCGCCCCGCCGCCCCGCCTCGCCGAGGTGCTGGCCGGCATCGACCACCACGTCGCCGCCGACCGCTGGTTCCACGCAGCCCCCGTCTTCGTCGAGGGCGAACGCCGCCTCGCCGCCGCGTTGCGCGCCGCCTCGCTCGGCGCGCCGCGGCTCGCGCTCTTCGCCCACGTGCTCTGGGAGATGTGCCTCGACGGCGCGCTCGTCCGCAGGACCGGCCTCGCGCCCCTCCTCGACGACCTCCGCGCCGGCCTCGACGCCATCGACGGCGCCCCGACCGAGACCGCGGCCTCGATCCACCACTTCCAGCAGCGCGCCCCCTCTCCTGCCGGCGCCCTCGCCGATCGCGCCGCCTTCGAGTCGCGGCTCCGTCGCATCTGCGACGAGCTCATCCGCGGCCCCTGGATCGCCGGCTACCAGGACGGCGCCGGCCTCGTGCTTCGCCTCGCAGGCGTGCGCGCGCGCTTCGGCATGCCCCCCTTCACCCCGGACCAGCACGCCCGCCTGGCCGCGCTCCTCGACGCCCTCGCCGCCTCGGCAGACGAGGCGCTGACCGACCTCCTCCACACCGCGCCGAAGCACTGAAGCGCCCGCCGCTCCCCTTCATCCAGACGGCGATCGCCTCCCCTATTTATTCATGCACGATGATCGTCGTGCCCTCGCCCAGCTCCTCGCCTGTGTTGATCGCGTGCCATCCGGGCGGCACCGGGGGATCGGTCCACAGGAACACCCGGTGGGCGTCGATGGGCGACAGGTTGATGCAGCCGTGGCTGCGCGGCGTGCCGAAGACGTCGTGCCAGTACGCGGTGTGGAGCGCGTAGCCGCTCGCGAAATACTGGATGTACGGCACGTCCCGGAGGGCGTAGGTCCCCTCGCCGCGGCGCCGCGTCACGCCGTACTCCCCGTCACCCCTCCGCGGGGCCACCTTCTCGCCCGCCGCGGGCTTCGCCGCCGCGCTCGCGCCGGGCTTCTTCGGGGAGCGCTCCTTCGAGGTGCCGCCCTTCTCCGGCTTCGCGCCGCGCGAGGCCGACGGCACGTCGGCGGTCGTCTCCGCGCGGCCGCCGACGCTCGACGACTCGTTCGAGTCCATCGTCGCCGTGATGTGCTTGTTGCGGATGCGGAAGACGCCGCGCACCGTCGCGGTCGTGGTCTTGGGATCGGCCACCCCGGCCTGACCGGTCGAGACCAGCGTGGCGTAGATCGGGCGCTTGCCCTCCCAGAGGACGAGCGTCTGGTGCGTGATCGACACCTCGATCCACTTCTCGCCCTTCTCGGCGACCTGCGGCCACGCGGACGGCGCGACCGCGAGCCCGACGTCCAGCTGGCTCACGTACCGCTGATCCCGGGTGCGGTAGTACTTCACGCCCTCGATCCGGCGCATCCTGCCGGTCAGCGGGACGATGTCCCGGAACGGCAGCTCCTTGCCCGGCGTCGCCTTGCCGCCCTGGATCTGGACGTCGCGAGCGCCCCGCGCGCGGACGAAGGCGAGCGGCAGCGTGAGCGCGTCGGTCAGCTCGACCCCGTGCCAGGGAGAGCCGGTGTCGGGCTTGATCTTCGTCGCAGGCGCGAGCCGCAGATCCGTCGTGATCGCGAACCGCCGGCTCAGCGACTCCGGTCCGGTCGCGAACGATCCGATCAGCGACAGCCCGGTGAAGCGCCGCGCGCGATCGGCGAAGACCGCGTAGTCCGGGACCTTGAAGTCGCTGATGTTGCGGATGAGGCGCTTGCCGCCCTCGAGCCAGAACGGGATCGGGTCGCCGTCCCCTTCCCCGCCGAGCAGCGCGCCCTCGCCGAGCTCGAGCGAGTTCTTCCCCAGGCCGAGCTCGCCGAGCTGCTTGCCAGGAAGCGGCACGCCGCGCGCGTCGATCGCCACGTCGTTCGCGCCGAGGATGACCCGCTGCACGGTCGCCTTGTTCTCCTCGAACCACGACAGGTGCTCGTCGAGCTTGAACTCCGATTTGCGCTGCTCCTCGGCGGTGGGGACGCGCAGGTAGAGCGGCAGCACCGCGCGGACGAAGGCGTACCGGTACGGGAGCGCGGTCCTCAGGTTCGGCCCGGGGCCGGCGGCCTTGAGGATCGGGTCGTTCAGGTCGAGCGTCGCGTCCTCGCCCACGCAGAGATAGCCGTGGGGCTCGATCGCATACCAGCCGCCCGGACAGCCCGCGGTGCCGGCGGGCTCGGCGGAGCGGGGCACCCTGGAGCCGACGCGCAGGTACCCGAGCTTCTTCGACGTGTCGCGCGGCTCCTTGTAGACGGTCGCCACGAAGGCCGTCACGCCGAGCAGCGGCTTGTCGCTCGGCGGCCACGCGGGCGCCGAGGGCTCCGCGGGCGCGGCCTGCCCGTCGGTCGCCGCGAGCGCCGCGGGGGCCGCGTCGGCGCCCGCGTCGTCGGCCGGGCCCGCCGCCCCCACGTCCGCGGGCTTGCGACAGCCGCACGCCGCCGCCGTGAGCGCCGCGAGGTGAGCGAGACAGAGAGCGAGGCGCGCCGCGCGCCGCGCACCGTGAGGCTTCCCGGAGGACAGCAGGGCGCCCATGCGGGCGTACTTGCCAAAATCGGCGCGCGACGAAAAGCCCAAAACACGCGGGGGGCGCGCGCAACTAGGCCAGGAGGCCCGGCAGCGCCCCCGTGCAGTAGGCGGGGTTGCCGAACGTCGACACGTCCACGCCCATCGCGTTGCACAGCGCGACGAGCAGGTTGTTGTGGGGATCTCCGGCATAGCGCAAAAATCTGCCGGTCCTGAGCGCCCCGCCGGCGCCCCCCGCGATCACGTACGGCATGTCGCGCCGCGAGTGGCTCTGCCCCTCCGAGATGTCCGTGCACCAGAGGACGAGCGTGTTGTCGAGGAGCGTGCCCGTGCCCTCCTGGACGGCGTCGAGCTTCTCGAGCAGGTACGCGAGCTGCTCCGCCTGCCAGCGCCCGATGTCGACGAGCTGCCGCTGCTTTTCCGCGTCGCCGATGTTCGAGTGCGAGAGCGCGTGGTGCGTCTCCGACTGGCCGAGCCACGTGAACACCTTGCCCGCCTGGGTCGCGCTCCACTGGATGGACGCGACCCGCGTGAGATCGCAGGCGAGCGCCATCGCGAGCAGGTCGGTCTGCAGCCGCCCGATCGCGGGGAAGTTGTCGTTCGCGTAGACGTCGAGCGGCTCGCCCAGCGCCGGCAGGGCGCACGCGCCGCCGAGGAGCGCCGGCACGTCGAGCCGCTGCTCGATGTCGTTCAGCGCGTCGAGGTGCTGCTCCAGCTTCCGCCGGTCCTCGCCCCCCAGCTCGCGCGCGAGGGCGCCGTAGTCCTCCATGACGCCGCCGAGCACCCGGCGGCGCAGGACGCGCCGCCGCGCGAGCTCCGCCGGATCGGCGCTGAGGTCCAGGAACAGGCGGTCGAACGCCGCGCGCGGATCGTCCTCGGGCGGGACCGGCTGGCCCGGGCCGAGGTACGAGAGGCGCGACGAGACGTTGGCGTACTGGACCTGGACGCCGAGCTCGAGCGACGAGAGCTTCGTGCGATCCCCGAGCCTCGCGGCGAGGAACTGGTCGACCGAGACGCCCCCGCCCCAGCCGACCCGCGCGGCCGGGTTGCAGGCGTACGGGAAGAGGGTCCCCTCCTGGAGCTCCGTCCCCGTGAGCGCCTGGCCGATGCCCTGCTGGTGAGAGTCGCCCGGCCCGTGGTGGGCGGACTCCATGTCGATGCCCTCGACGACGAGCAGCTTGTCCCGGTAGGGAGAGAGCGGCGCGAGGATCTCTCCGAGCTCGAACGACGTCTCGGTCCCGGCCGGCTGCCAGGCCTCCTTCACCGTACCGAGGCCGGTGAAGAAGACGACGAAGCGCTTCGGGAAATCGACGGCGCTCGCCGAGCCGGCCATGGCGTCGAGGAAGGGGAGCGCGAGGGCGAGCCCGCCGGCCCCGCGCAGGAAGGCGCGACGATCGAGGCGCCCCCTCGACGCCCGGCGCTGCGCGGCGCCGCTCACGGCGCACCCCCTGCGTCCGGCGCCGCGCGGCGGTAGCGGAACGCGTCCGTCTGGGTCAGCGCCACGAGCAGCGCCTTGATGTTGTACCCGCTCTCGGCGAACGCCGCCTGGATCTGGCGCATGCTGCACTCGTCCTCCGCCTGCTCGGCGCGGCCGTAGCCGAAGCGGAACCACTGCGTCGCGACGCACTGGCGCACCTCGTCGCTCTCCGCGAGGCGGTGCGCGAGCTCCACCGCCCCGTCGAAGGGTCCATCGACATCCCGGCTCCCCACGATCTCGCCGCTCGCGTCCACCGGCACGCCCTGGTCGACCTCGCGGTAGAGGCCGATCCCGTCGTAGCGCTCGAACCCGAAGCCGATCGGATCCATGAGCCGGTGGCAACCGGCGCAGCCCGGGTCCTCCGCGTGCCGCTCGAACTGCCGGCGGGTCGGGATCCCTTCCCGCACCGGCGGCGGCTGGATGTCCACGTCGGGCGGCGGCGGCGGCAGGATCTGGCAGAGCAGCCGCTCCCGGACGAACTTGCCGCGGTGGACGGGCGAGGACTGATCCGGCTTCGCGAGCACCGCGAGCACGCTGGCGTGGGTGAGGAAGCCGGCGCGCTGCGCTGGGTCGAGCGGCACGACCGAGAGCTCGCCGGGCGCCCCCGCGCCGCCCGCCGCTCCCAGCCCGTAGAACGCGCGGAGCTCGGCGTTCATCAGCGAGTAGGGCGCCGTCAGCAGGGTCGCCACGTCGCCGGCGCCGTCCTCGAACACGACGTGATCGAGGAACGCCTCGGTCTCCGCCCGGAGGAGCGCCGGGAGCCCGGCGTGGAAGCCGGGGTAGACCGCCGGGTCCTTGGTGAGGGTGTCGATGTTCGACAGCTGCAGCCACTGCGCGTGGAAGTTCGCGACGGCGGCGCGGGCGCGCGGATCCTCGAGCATGCGGCGGGCCTGCGCGGCGATCTGCGCCGCGGAGCGGAGCTCCCCCGCGTCGGCGGCTGCGAACAGCGCGTCGTCGGGCATCGAGCTCCAGAGCAGGTACGAGAGCCGCGAGGCGATCTCGTGATCCGAGAGCGCCACCACGCCCTCGCCGGCCGGATCCGGCATGCCGTGCTCGACGCGGTAAAGGAAGTGCGGCGACTGGAGCATCGCCTGGATCACGAGCTCGACGCCGGTCGAGAAGCCGTGCTCGTCGTTCCCGAAGGCGAAGAGCCGCGCGAGCCGCTCGCTCTCCGCGGGCGCGAGGGGACGGCGGAACGCGCGCTTGCCGAGGCGCTCGATGAGCTCCGCGGCGCACGCGTCGGGCCCCTGCACCGCCGGGTCGCACCCCGGAAGGAGCTTCCCGAGATCCTTCGCGGCCCGCGCCGCGATCGCCTCGGAGGCCTTCATGAGCTGCTCGGCGAGGAGCTGCGTGACCCCGAGCGCCGCCGCCTGGTTGTTGAACCCGAGCGCCTCCTCCTCGAC
This sequence comes from Sorangium sp. So ce281, assembly GCF_051527395.1. NCBI lineage: Bacteria > Pseudomonadati > Myxococcota > Polyangiales > Polyangiaceae > Sorangium > Sorangium sp. So ce281. The sequence goes on along the minus strand of NZ_CP150322.1, from coordinate 3,915,848 downwards.
CACGAAGGCGTCGGCCGGCGCGCTGTCGTCGCCGAGGAGATCGCGGATCGTGTTATTGTACTCGAAGCGCGTCATCCGCCGGAGCGGCGACGCGCCCGGCCGGATCTCCGCGCAGCGCGGCGCCTCGCCTTCCGCTCCCCCCGCGGCCCCGCCGCCGCGCCCGCCGGAGCACGCGGCGGCCGCCGCCACGACGATCGCGAGCCCGAGAGAGCCGCCGGGGCCGCGCGCCGCGCGGCGGTGCCGTCCTCTTGACCGATCCATCTGCCCTCTCCCCTGGGGGACGCGCTGGCCTGCGATGCGGTGCGCCGCGGCGTCGCGGCGCCGCGGCGCCGCGCACGAGCAACGACATGCCTCACATCGCGAGGGCCCGTCAAGGCGCCAAGGACAAGGAAGACGAGGCTCGTCGAGCCCCGCGAGTCCGATCGTAGCGGAGTCTCGTAGCTACACTGCGCGTCATCGGAAATGTCGCTCAGTCCCCTCGAAAGACGCTGGATCCAGCCGCGACATCGCTTGTAGGCTCGCGCGCGTGCAAGCTTCGTTTGACGCCGCTGCCGGCAAAAGGCCCGCGCGGAAGCCGACCAGATTCACAACGCTGTCCCTCTCTTTGAGCCTCTGCGGGAGGATCCTCCTCGGGCTCTCCGCCGCGACGGTCACGACGTTCGCGCTCTCGCCCATCGCGCTCGCCGCCCCCAAGGGGTCGAAGTCGATCGCGATCCGCATCGAGGGGCCGAACGCAGACGACATCCGCGAAGACATCGTGTCCCTCGTCCCGGAGACGCTGACGGTCGTGGACGACGACGCGTTCTCGAAGTCGCTGCGCAGCGCCGGCCAGACCAAGCCGGTGGGCAACGCGCTGGTGATGAAGGCCCAGCGGAAGAAGGCCATCGACCGCATCCGCAAGGCGGGCAAGGCCGCGAAGGCGGAGGGGGTGATCTACGGCGTCTCGCGGACGAACAAGAAGAAGAAGAAAGAGGTCTACCTCGTCTACGTCGACGAGAACGCCGGCGACCTCGCGGTGGACAGCGCGGTGCCGCTGAGCGGCTCGCGGGACGACCGCAGGAAGGCGCTGGAAGAGCTGCTCGGCCCGACGCTCTCGCAGATCGCGCCGGCGGCCACGGTCGACGAGGACAAGCCGAAGGACGGCGACGACGGCGGCGACGGCGAGAAGGACGGCGACGGCGACGAGAAGAGCAGCGACGACGGCGACAAGGACGGCGACGACGGCGACAAGGGCGGGAAGCGCAAGCCCCACGACCCCCGCTCGGCGCTCTTCTCGATCGAGGCCGGCGTCGAGTTTGCCGGCCGCTGGTTCGACTACTCCGATCCGGTCACGCAGAACCTCCGGCCCTACGACGTCTTCGGTCAGCCCGCGCTGTCGATCTCCGGCGAGGTGTACCCGCTCGCGTCGACGGACATCCCGGTGCTCAAGGGCCTCGGCATCACCGCGGGGTACATGATGGCGCTCGGCCTCAACTCGGCGGTGGGCGACGGCGACCCGCTCGGCACGACCTACCAGCGCATCAACCTGGGGCTGCGGGAGCGGCTGTCGATCGGCGAGTCGTCCGTGCTCGGCATCTCCGCCGGGCTCCGGCTCCTGACCTTCGAGGTCGACGCGGCGGAGGCCCTGGCCAGTACGGTGCCGAACGTCTCCTACACGCTGATCCGGGCCGGCCTCGACGCGCGGGTGCCGGTCGGCCCGGTCGCGCTGGCGCTCGGCGCCGACTACCTCTTCCCGCTCTCGTCAGGCCAGGTCTACGAACGGTTCGAGGGGGCGAGCGTGCAGGGTATCGGCGCGATGGCCGGGGTGCTCGTGCCCGTCACGACCGGCGTCGAGGCGCGGCTCCTGCTGGAGTACGCGCGGTTCTTCTCGTCGTTCGAACCCGCGATCGGCGACCCGTACGTGGCCGGCGGGGCGATCGACCAGTACCTTGGGGTGCGGCTCGCCGGAGCCTACGTTTACTGAGCGAGAGAGAGGTAGCACGTGACGTACATCGCTTTTCTTGGCGGGCGCACCGCGCTCGCCGCCGCCGTGATGAGCGGCGCCGCGTTGATCATCAGCTGCGCGGGAACCCTCGAGGACAAGGACCAGTACCTGGCCGGCGGCGACGGGCCTGGCGGTGGGAGCGGCCAGGGCAACGGCGCGGCGACCACCGGCAGCGGCGGCGACGCTGCGGCCACCAGCGGCGGCGACGCTGCGACCACCAGCGGCGGCGACGCTGCGGCCACCAGCGGCGGCGACGCTGCGGCCACCAGCGGCGGCGACGCTGCGACCACCAGCGCGAGCAGCGGCGGTGGGACCGGATGCGCGGAAGCGCAGGCGCTCGTGATGGCGAAGTGCGCCACCGCGGGCTGCCACGATGGGCGAGCGAACCTGGGGGGCCTCGATCTGTCGACGGGCTGGGAGACCAGGGTCGCGGGCCAGGCGTCAGACTGCGGCGGCAACGGCACGGTGATCGTGCCGGGCGATCCGGACGCCAGCTTGCTCTACATGAAGCTCTCGGACCCCCCGCCGTGCGACAGCCGGATGCCGCTCGGCCCGGAGCTCAGCGCCGACGAGAAGAAGTGTCTCTACGACTACATCGCGGCGCTTTCGCCCTGAGGTAGCGAAGGAGCGTCTGGCCGCGGCAGCGGCGCGGGCGGCGCGGTCGTCACCTCGATGAGACCGCCTCGTTGGCGCCCCCGTGGCCAGACGCTACGCTCGCCGCGATGCTGCGCCGGCGCTCGTTCTGGATCGCCGCGGCCGCCGTCGCCTACACCGCCTTCGCCGCGCTCCGGGCGTCCGGCGGCCACGGGCCCGCGTGGCTCGCCCTGCTCGGGCTGCCGGCGTTGCTCGCGCTCGGCCTCCGCTGGGTAGAGCGGCCGCCGCGGGGAGAGGACCGGATCGAGCCGGCGGCCCGCGGCGCGGCCGCCGTCTGCCTCACCGGCGCCGCGATGCTCGCCGCCGCGCGGAGCGGCCCCGCCGGGCTCGCGCTGATCGCGCTCGGCAACCTCGGCGCCGCGGCCGCGGCGATGGCCGCCCTGGTCGGGCTCGCGCGCATCGCGGGCCTCGGCGGCCTGCTCGAGCCTCCGCCGAGCACGCGGCGCCTCGACGCGGCGGCGTTCGCGTCGCTCTTCTGGACCGTGGCGGTCGCCCTGCCCGCCGTCTCCGCGGTGGCGCCCGAGCGCGCGGCGGATCTCGATCCGCTGCTCATCCACTACGCCACCTCCGCCGCGTCGCTCGGCTCGCTCACGGTGACGCTCGTGGCGATCGCGCGCGTCCGCATCGCGCGGCGGCTCGAGCTCGGCGTGGCCGACAGGGTCGAGGCCGCGCTGCTGCTCACGGCGACCGCGCTGGCGGTCGGCCTCGCGGCGGCCTTCGTCGGCGTCGCGCCCCCCGAGTCGATCCTGCCGGTCACGAGCGCCGCCGCGGCGGTCTGCGTCGCGTTCTGCACCGTGGCCGCGGACGCGGCGCAGGTCTCGCGCGCGCTCCGCGGCACGCTCGCCGTCGCGACGCTCGCGACCCCGCCGGCGCTGCTCGCGGTCTACGCCGTGCACCAGGCGCCGCGCGGCGATCTCGGGCTCCGCGGCGCGCCGCAGTCCTCCGTCGGCGTCGCCGTGTTCGGCGCGTGCGCGCTCTGCGCGCTCGCGGGGCTCGCGGCGCCGGCGCTCGCGCGCCGGTTCGCGCCGGAGGGGGCGCGCTGGCTCGGGGCCTTCGACGCCGCGACGCGCGCGGCGATGAACCCGGAGCCGGAGGCGGCGCTCGAGGCGGCCCTCTCCGCGCTGCGCGAGGCGTCGGACGCCGGCGTCGCGGGGCAGGCCCCGCCGGCGCTCTACCTGCTCTCGCCGCCGGAGCAGGTGACCGTCGATCGCGCCGGTTACAAGCACACCGAGCCGGCGGAGGTGCCGGCGCGCCTCATCGAGCTCGCCCAGCTCGAGCCGGAGCGCGTCCTGCGCGTCGAGGCCGCCGAGGCCGTCGAGGTCCGGCGGCCGGAGGTGCGCCCGCTGCTCGCCTGGCTCGCGGAGCGCGACGTCGGCGTGGTCGCCCTGGTGAACGACGCGGAGGGCCCGATCGGGGCCCTCGCCATCCCGCGGGCCCGGCGCGCGTCGCCGATGACGCTGGAGGAGGTGAGCGGCCTGCGCGCGGTCGCCGACCGGCTCGGGGCGGTGATCGCGGTCTCGGCGACGCTGTCGGGGTCGCGCGGCCGCGAGGTCGCCGCCCGCCGCGAGGCGGAGGAGCGCGCGCGCGAGGTGAGCCGGCTCGAGCGCGCCGTGGCGCAGGGCGCGGGGCGGTTCCGCGCGATCGCGGCGCTGCTCGCGCGGCCGGCGCGGGCCGCCGCCTACAGCCCCGCCGCCCGCTCGGCGCTCGAGCAGCTCGAGCGGCTCGGCGTGGCCGGCGGCCCGGTCACGCTGCTGACGGCCCCCGGGATCGACGCGGTGGCGTGGGGCGCGGTCGTCCACCTGACCTCGCCGCGCGCGGGCGGCCCGCTGGCGATCGTCGACGGCGCGGCGCCCGTCCCCGAGGGGTTCGCGCAGGCGTTCGCGCAGGCGCGGGCCGCTGCGCCGGCGCGCGACGAGGCGGCTGCGATCGAGGGCTCCGCGGGGACGCCGAGCGCGCTCGCGCTGTGGCGCGATCCGGACAGCTCGCCCATCGAGGCGGCGCGGGGGGGCACGCTGCTCGTGCTCGACGCCCAGGCCTTGCCGTCCGAGGTGCAGAGCTACCTCGGCGCGGCGCTGCCGGACGACGTGGGGCTCGTCGTGGCGGTGCCCCAGACCGTGGACGCGCTCGCGGCGACCGGTCAGCTGAGCGAGCGGCTCGCGGACCGGCTCGGCGACCGGGCCGTCGCGCTGCCCTCGCTGTCGTCGCGCGCCGAGGATCTCCGTGCGCTCGCGCTCGATCACCTCGCGCGCATCGGCGTCCGCCTGCGGGGCCGGCCGTTCGGCCTGGATCTGCGCGCGCTGCAGGCGGTGCTCGACCACCCGTGGCCCGGCAACGACGCCGAGATGGGCGCGGTCCTGCTCCGCGCGGCGCTCGTGGCCAAGGGCGACGTCATCGGCGAGAAGGATCTCGCGGCGATCGGCTTCGCCCCGCCGCCCGGGCCCGCCAGCGGGGCGGACAGCGTCCGCGGCGAGGCGCGCCGCGCCCGGCGGCGGCGCGCGGACCCGAGGGGGTAGGCTACGCCTCGGGCGGGGCCCGCCGCGCTGCCCTGGGCGGCACGCCGGGGCGGAGCTGCGCGGGCTGCAGCATGCCCTTCCGGAGGAAGTGATCGAGCATGTGCTGGCAGCTGGGACAGGGGTCCACGGGATCGCCGGCGTCGAAGTACCTGGACGCCGCCGCCTGGATCGCGACGCCGGCGTCGTGGATCTCGCGCAGCGCCCGTCGCGTCCCTGCTTCGTCCAGGGAGCCGGGCCGGAGCGCGTGCTGCCGCTCCCATGAAGCAAGGTAATCGCTGAGCGCCGCGGGCGCCGAGCACCGTCCTGGCTCGACGGGGATCCGCGCCGGCTCTCCCCTGGAGAGCGCGTCGATCCATCCGCGGTACCACGCGGTGAAGCTGTCGTGAGTCGGGACGACGCCGAGGCCTGCCGCGCGCAGATCCGCCCAGACGCTGCCGGCGCGCGGGCCGCGGATCACGAGCACGGAGAAGTAGCCGCAGCCCATGTGCGCGAGCGCGACGGTCCCGCGGACGACCTCGTCGGACTGGAGCGCGGCGCGCTGCGGGGCGGTCAGCGTGCGTGGATCGGGCCGGTACGCCCTCGTGTGGGGGAATTCGCCGGTGAGGCTCTCGATCTGTCCAGGGCCGTCGAGCGGCAGGAGCCCGTGGTACGGGCCGGCGCCGGAGCTGCCGACGCGGGTCAGGAAGGCGGCGTAGTCGGCGGGGATGCGTGCGCCGCACGACGCCTCGATGCGCTCGATGTCTCGCCGGGTGAGCGGCGGGTGGAGCCGGTATCCGTGCGCGCGGGCGCCGAAGCGGTTGAGCCACGGATCGTGATCGCGGTGGAGGTGGTCGAGCGCCTCGGCGGCGCCCGCGATGAAGCCCTCGACGACCGCGACGGGAGCGGGATGGTGGAGCCCCTCGGCGCGCAGGCGCTCGAGCGACCACGCCGCGGCGGCGCTCTCCGGGTGCGCCCTGGCGTAGGCCGCGAGCTTGTCATATGCGGAGGCGTCGCCGTCGCGCGCGGCGCGGTGGTAGGCGTGGATCGGGAAGGCGGTCGGGTGCGCCGGCTGCGCCTCGAGGACGGCCTCGAGGTGGCGCAGGCCCTCGTCGGTGCGGCCGGCCTCGCAGAGCATGGCGCCGAGGTCGCAGCGGGCCGAGACGTCCTCGGGATCGAGGCGAGCTGCGGCCTCGAACGCGCCCTGGGCCGCGTCGATCTCGCCGCGCTCGCGGAGGGTGTAGGCGAGGCTCACGGCGGTCGCGAACGTCGGATCGAGCTCGAACGCCCGGCGGGCGAGCTGCACGGCGTCGTCGAGGCGGCCGAGCTTGCGGAGGATCATCCCGGAGACCCAGGCGACCTGCGGGTGGTCCGGGTGGCTCGCGCGGAGCGCGTCGAGGACGGGCAGCGTCTTTTCCAGGGCGCCGCGGGCCTTCGTGTCGGGGTGCTCGTCCGGGTAGCGGCTCAGGAGCTTGACGAGGCGGTAGACCGCGGCGTCGACCTCCATGCGCGCCACGTTCTTCGGCGTGAGCTCCGGGGCGCCCTTTCGCGGCGTGGGTTTCTGCTTGCGCCGCCCGGTCCTGGACATGCCGAGACGGTAGTCTGCCGACGCGGGGGCACCAAGGAGCGGCGGAGGCCTGCGGCGCATCGCGCGCGCCGGGAGAGGTCTGCCGTCGATGCCTCTGGAAACGCGGTCCGCTCGGGCGAGCTCTCGCGGATCCCGGAGGCGGCCGTCGGCGACGCGGCCTGGGGGCCGGCGCCGCGTGGGGGGACGCCCGCCGGCGTGCACCGCCGCGTGGGGGGACGCCCGCCGGCATGCACCGCCGCGTGGGGGGACGCCCGCCGGCGTGCACCGCCGCGTGGGGGGACGCGCCTAGGGGAGCCGCCGCCGCGTCGCTTCGCCTACGACGCCTGCGGGAGGCTCGCGGCCGTGTTCGGGCCGGGCGGCGCGGTGACGCGCTACGACTTCGACGCCGACGGCAACCTGGCGAGGATCAGCGACGCCGACGGGCGCACGACCACGCTGCGCTGGGGCGGCTTCCACGTCGTCACCGAGCTCGTGAGGCCCGACGGGAGCACGGTGCGGTACCGCTACGACCGCGAGCAGGACCTGGTGCGCATCGTCAACGAGGCCGGAGAGGAGCACCGGATCGAGCGCGACGCCGAGGGGCGCATCACCGGCGAGCGGACCTTCGACGGGCGGGAGATCCGGTACAAGCTCGATCTGCTGGGCAGGATCGTCCGGAGGGAGTGCGGTCTCGAACGCGTCGACCTGGAGTACGATCCGCTCGGCAGGCTCGTGAAGCGGAGCACCTCCGACGGGCGCGAGGACGTGTTCGAGTACGATCCGCTCGGCCGGATCGAGCGCGCGGTCAGCGGCGACATCGAGTGCGAGTACACCTACGACCGGCGGGGGCGGGTAATGACCGAGGTGACGCGGCGGGGCGCCGACGTGCTCGCGGCGTTCGCGTGGACCTACGACGCCATGGGCAAGGCCACCTCCGTGCGCGGGCCGGGGGGCGAGATTGGCGTGCAGCGCGACGTCAGGGGGCGGCCTGTGGCCGTACAGATCGGCGGGGAGAGCGCACCGCTGCGCCTCGCCTACGATGCGCGCGGCTTCGAGGTCGAGCGGCTTTTGCCAGGCGGCGGCACGATCGCGACCGACGTCAGCGCAGAGGGGTTGATGGAGCGGCAGCGCGTGCTCGGCAGACCCACGGCGCCGCGCGTCCGTCCGGGTGAGCCCGCGTGGGTCGGACCGCTGCCGTCGCGCGAGATGTGGCGTAAGACATATGCGTGGTCGCCCGCGGGGCTGCTCCGCGCCGACGAGGATCTCGGCGGTGAGATGGGAGAGTTGCTGCGCGATGCGAACGGCCGCGTCGTAGAGCGGCGCAAGGACGGCAAGGTCGCGGAGCGCTTCCGCTTCACCGCGACGGGAGAGGTGGAGCCAGCTGGCGAGCGGCGAACGTACGCGCCTGGGGGGAAGTTGACGGCGCGCGCGACGGAGCAAGACACCGTACGGTACGACTACAAAAGCGCGTGGCGCGGCTCGGACAGGTCGAGAGCGTGACCCGGTACGCCTTTCGCAGCGACGTGATGGTGCATGAGCGCACGCAGCGTGCGCGCGACGGGGAGTCCCCCGTCGTGGAAGAGCGGAGCTACGTCACGCTTCCGGACAGCGTGCTGCCGCTCGCGCAGCGGGAGGGCGCGGCAGGAGCGCTCAGGTACTTCGTGCATGGCGTGAACGGGTTTCCGGAGGCGCTGTTCGAGGGAGACGGCAGCGTCGCGGCGGAGATCGAGGCAGGACTCTACGGCGATGTGCCGGCGGAGCTGGCGGGGATCACGCCGCTCAGGCTTCCAGGGCAGTACGCGGACGAGGAGACCGGGCTCCACTACAACGGGCACCGGTACTACGACCCGGAGACCGGGGAGTACCTCAGCCCGGAGCCGATCGGGATCGAGGGGAGCCTCAATCCGTATGCGTATGTCGACAACTACCCGATGGATTGGGTGGATGTCGACGGGCGCCTTCGCTGTGTCCTCACCCGCCGCAACGGCACACAGGTCGTGAGGAGCAGCGGAGGCAGCGAGGAATCAATTCACCCTGCGGTCGCAGCGGCCTTACCGAGGACGAACGCTCGACAGCCAGGTGATCCAAGACCGCCGGAAGGGTGCGCCGAGCCGCAAGCCCTCCCTGAACACCTCAGAGACTGGGAACGCCGGACCGGCCGCTCGTGCGCCCCTGGAGATCCCAACTGGCAGAGGAATCTCAACAGCGCGCTCCGCGAGGTCGACACCATCCGCTCGGAAACCGGATCGAACGACGCTGTGCCGGCGTGCCCGAACTGCTCTCAGCTCATTCCCCGACTCTGGACGATGGCCGGGCGACCACCACCGAGCGAACGCGTGATTGGTGGAGGCACAAACGCGAGCCAAGGCTATGCGTCCCATCCGACCAGCCACCTCAGCCGTCCAAACGCACACGGTGCCATGAATCTGGGAATTTGGAACGTAGACAACGGCCAGTTTTCGAGGCGACGATGACCTCCCGCAAGGCGTTCCACCGTGGCTTCGACACCATCAAGCTGCCGGCGAGCCTCGTGCTGCGGCTTGACCGCCGCGACGAACACATCGAGTTGCGCATCGACGGCGTCCGCGTCACGGAGCGCCCGGTCGGGCGGGGTAGCCGGGTGTCGTTCGATCGGAGCTTTTCCAGGGCGCACATCGCTGAAGTCGTATTCGAGCACCGCCTCGCCAAGCTCCGCGCCGAGGGGTTCGCCGCTGGCGGTCAATCCATCACGAGTGCGTCCCCCCAGGAAGACATGCTCGCCGCAGCTCAGCTGATCGGCGCACAGCTCGAGCGGCGCGGCGACCCGACGGGTACGCTGATCGCGTTCCAGGTCGAGCGGCTTCGTCATGATGGGGACGATGCGCGTGCCATGGCTTGCGAGCTCCTCGAGTCGACGAAGGAGATGACCTTCGGCCCGATCCCCGACTTCCGCGAACCACTGACGTGCGTCGACGATGGTCACGATGGCCTCGTCGGGTGGGTCTACGACGACGACGCCACCATCGACGAGGAGCTCCGGCCGGAGCTCGAGCAAATCGGCCGCGACTCGCTCGGCTTCTCGCCGGACGACCGCGGCATCTCGCTCGGCGTCGCCGGTCTGCACCGCTTACGTCGGCTCCTGGCGAGCCCCGCCGGACGCTCGCTCCGGTCTCTTCGCCTCATGACCTTCGGCACGCTCGGTCCGTTTCTCGACGTGCTCAACACGTACGGGTGCGCATCGGCGGTCGCATCGCTCGTCGCCCGCGGGGCCAGCGCGGCCATCGGCGCCGCGCTGGCCGACCTTCGGGGGCTGGGCGCGCCGGAGCGGATGGTCGGGGCGTTGCTCGCTCAGCCTGCGCCGGCTCTGCGTTACCTGACGGTATTTCGTGGCGACGATGACGTGCGGGGAGCCCTCGCGCCGCTCGGTCCAGGAAAGCTCCCGGCGCTCGAGCACCTCGGGCTCTGGTATCGCCCCACGCGCCCTGACGGGCTCCGTGTACTCGCAGCACATCCTCTGATCCAAAGACTTCAGTCGCTTGAGATCTGGTCGACGGATGACGCCAGGAGGTTCCCGTTCGAGGATCTCCTCGCCCTGCGCCCATCCCTCTCTCACCTCGCGCGGCTCCTCCTCGGAGGACACCTCGTCCCCTCACACGTTCGGGAGAGATTCGCCGATTGGCCCGCCGTCGAATTTGTGAGCCACGACCGCCGTGAGGTCATCGCGCTCGACATCGCCGCCCTCGGCTGGGCACGGGCGATCCGATGATTCCACGCTGAGCTTGAGGGGCGGGCCAGCCCGGCCATAAGCTCGCCCGAGGAGCGGGCCGCGCGCAGGCGCGGAGCGCCGAGCACGGACCGGGGGTGGGCATCCACTGCCGCCCTCTCTCGCGCGGCTCCCTCATCGGGCACCGGAGCTCCCGGTACCCTCAGCCGGACGTCCGGCGGGAGCGCGACGGGTCGCGGGGCCGCTCAGTAGAAGCGGTAGCCGAGGCTCGCCGGCGCCGCGAAGACCCAGCCGTCGAGGCCCTTCATGACCGTCGGCGAGACGCTCAGCAGGAGCGCGCCCGACGTCCAGCCCGCGCTCGGAAGGTCCGCGAGCACCAGCGACACGTCGACGCTCCCGCCGAACGCGAGCGTCTCCACGAGCGCGCTCTCGGGGAGGCTGCCCTCGCGCGCGTTCACGGCGACCTCGCTCCGACCGTAGTTGAGGTGGACCACCTCGGAGGGGATCTCCCCCTTGATCCCGGTGACCTTCGCCTCCTGCCCCACCGGGCCCACGAGCCCTGAAAGGCCGAGCCAGAGACGCCCGAGGCGCATCGAGACGGAGGGGCCGCCGACAACGAGATAACCGCCGCCGAACCGGTAGCCGCCCAGCACACGCGCGCCAAGGTGCAGATCCTCGGAGAGCGCAACCCCGATGAACGCCTCCCCGCCGGCAAACGGACCGAGCGCCGGATCGAAGCTGGCATGGCAGACCTCGTCGTCGCAGGGCGCGATGAGCTCACCCTCCGGGATGTTGTAGCTGTACGAGTACGCGCTCAGATCGCCGAAGCTGCCGGCGTCCATCAGGCCGAGCAACGCGCCGCCGGCCACACCGGCCTCGATCACGAAGCGCCCGGTGTGCCTCGGCGAAGATCCAGCGCTCGGCTCCGGCTCCTCGGCTGCGGGAGGTGCCGCGGGCGGCGCATCGGTCTCCGGCCCCGCGGCAGCCTTCCCCGGCCCCGCAGCGCGCTTCCCAGCCTCCGCCGCAGCCGCGCCCTTCCCCGGCCCCGCGGCGCCCTTCCCGGGCGCCGCAGCGCCCTTCCCCGGCCCCGCGGCGCCGTCCCCGGCCCCCGCGCTCCCCTTCGCCGGCGCCGCCACCGGCGGCGCCGGCGCGGGCGCTTCCGCCGCGGGCGCAGGCTGCGCAGCGGCCGAGGCGTCCCTGGCGAGCGCCGGCACAGCGACGGTCTTCCGCTCGCCCCGCTTGATCGAGACCGACTTCTCCCACGGCTTTCTGCCAGGTGCGCTCGCGCTCACCTTGTGCTGGCCAGGATCGATCGGCCTCGCCTGGCCCCAGAGCGCGCCGTCGAGCGGCGCCCCATCCAGCATCACCTCGAGCCCCTCGATCGCGGCCGCCCGCGGCACGCTCAGCGTCAGCCGCGGGAGCGACAGCTCCAGCCTCGCTCCCCTCGCCTTCGCGTCGGCCTCCAGGCGCTTGTTGCCCTCCTTGCGGGCCGCCGCGCCGAGATCGATGTACTCGGACCACGCCGTCGCGATCTTGCCCTGCTTCTCGTGGCACATCGCCAGCGCGAGGAGCGTCGCCGACCTCGGGCTCAGCCTGTAGCTCTCCTCGAGCTTCGGGCAGGCCTCCGCGACCTTGCCCTTCTTCATCAGGCTCTTGCCCTCGTCGAGCAGCGCCTCCGCCTGCGCGAACGCGACGCCCGGGCTCACCGCGAGCGCGAGCGCGAACGCGACGCCGGCAAGGCGCGCGCAGGCGCGCCCGGCGCGCGGCACCGCATCGAGGCAGGAGCCGCGGCGCCGCGCGCGCCAGGGGGAAGCAAGCAACTTGTCGGAAGTCTCAGCGTCTTGCCGGTTCAAACGGTTCGTCGCTCCCAGGGCGATGCCCGTGAGGTGATGTCGAAGGCGCGAGCGCGTGGCAGGCGCGCCTCTCCAAGGAGGACGGAGCGTACCACGCCCCGTTCGAGCCGAGCAAAGCCGCGCGCGGGGTGCCGCGATGACAGGACGGGCGCGTGGCAGGCGCGGGTCAGCCGGCCGCAGAGCGCTCGTCGAGCAGCTTGATGCCGGCGGCGACCTCGCTGGCGAACGACTCGGCGAGCGCCCGGGCCTGGCCGAACCGCGGCGGGACCTCCCGGGCGGCGCGGGCGAGCGCCGCGACGGCGAGGTCGTGGGGCTGGCGCAGGAGGACGCGGTACGCGAGGCTCCGGCCAGGAGGCGTGGCGACGACCGCGAGCGTCGAGGCCGACCACGCGAACGGCGGATCCTTCCGCGCGGCGGTCGCGAGATCCGTGAGCGGCGTGCGCGTCATCCAGAGGGAGAGCGCCTCGGCGAAGTCCGGCGGGGCGAGCCCCGGGACGCCGTGGCCCATGTCCGCGAGGCCGACGCGCCGGGTCTCGACCTGGACGCCGCGCAGCTGCCGCCACCGGAGCAGCCGCGGGGGCGGGCGCTGGCCGCGGAAGCTCGCGCGGCCCGTCCACCAGGCGACGAGCGCGTCCGTGCGAAAGCAGTCGAGCACCCGCGCGAACGTCGCGTGCCGCGAGAGCGCGGACCCGACGTCCGCCGGCGCGGGCACGAGCTCGCAGAGGTCGCGCACGCTCGCGAGCAGGCGAGGATAGCGGCTGCGCGTGAGCACGCTGGCGAGCTCGTGGTTCGTGAGCTGGAGCAGGTCGTTCAGCGCGGCCAGGAGCGCCCACTCGGCCGCGCCGAGCTCCGGGAGCACGTCGATCGGGGCGATGAGGCGGGCGACGCGGACGCGGACCAGATCGATGCGCGAGCCGAGGTCGCGATCGATCGCCGGCGCGCCGTCGCCGAGGAGGAGCGCGAGCCGGACGCCGAAGGGGCGCACCAGGCGCAGCGGACCGCCGAGGACGAGCGGGGCGAGCACGTTCGCCTGGAGCTCGGAGAGCCGCTCGGCGATCGCTTCAGGCTGGGTCATTGGGGCGTCCGGCCAGGGCCCGGCGGCAGCGCCCTCGGCTCGGCCAGCGCCTCGGACGGGGCGAGGTCGCGCAGCGGCCGGATGCCGACGCCGCCGAGCACGACCTCGGGCAGCTCGGTGGCCAGCGCCGCCGTGAGGCCCGCGGACGACACGGCCACCGCCGACCATTGCTGGGCCTCGAGCAGCGCCGTCTCGAGGGGGACGAACGCCTCCTCCGGCACGCCGATCGCCCCCCCGTCGCGCCCGATGAACAGCGCCTGCCCGGCGGGGGCGCCCAGCGCGCGGAACAGCACGCCGGGCGCGACCGCAGGGACCGCGTCGTACCCGGCGGGGATGTAGAGGCCCGGATGGACCTCCCGGAAGAACTCGCCGACCGGGATCCCCTCGATGCCCGTGGGGTGCCGGAGGAACGCGCCTGCCGCGGTGAAGGCGATGCGGGCGCGGCGCAGGGTCTCGGGGCCGAGCGCGTAGGCGACGTGCCGCAGGAGCGGCATCTCCTGCGGCTGGATCCACGAGGCCGTGACCGACCGCCACGGCTCGGAGCTCGGGACGAGGCGGAGCGAGAGCACGACCGACGCGGGGCGCAGCGCGTCGCCCTCCGCCACCTTCGCCGCGACGGGCTCGCGGCCGAGCTCCACCCGGGCGAACGCCGCGACGTCGCCCATCGCCGGAAGCTTCGCGATCTCCAGCGCCTCGCGGCCCCCGCCCCGGAAGAGCACGAGGCCCGCCTCGCCGAACACCGGGCAGGCGCGGAGGTTGACCGGGTGCCGGAACCCCACCTCCACCGCCGCGCCCGGCGCGACCGGGACGAAATACCCGAGCCCCGGCGTGCTCGTGAGCAACGGGACCATCCGGGCAGGGATGGCCGGCACGCGGAAGAGGTACCGGAGCACCGGGGCGTCATCGAAGCTCGACTCCGGCGGCCACTCGCACAGGCCGACCTCGGCCTCGACGCTGCTCCGGGAGAAGTAGCGGATCAGCGCCGGGCCGAGCCCCGACTCCGCGAGCAGCCAGCGCGGGCCCGGGTCCCGCCCGGCGGACGGATCGAGGTGCGGCTCGAGCCGGAGCAGCAGCGTGCGCACGTCGACGCGCCGCTCGACCTCGTACGTCTGCGAGAAGGCGTTGTGGTAGAGCGAGAGCGCCGCGTCGCTGGGCAGGATCTGCGGGACGTCGTACCCGAACGGCGCGGCCGCGTCGCGGTACTGGACGAAGTGCCGGCTCGTGCCGGTGAAGCTGTAGCCGCCCGCGAGCCGCGCGATCTCGGCGACACGGTCGAGCCGATCGCTGCTCTCGGCCGCGAACAGGAGGGTGACCTCCCGCGCCCCCAGCTTCGAGCGCACGATCTCGACGACGAGCGAGCGGAGGATGTCCGCGAGCGAGCCCTGCCGCGTGTAGAGCGCCAGGAAGGCGACGAGCCGATCGAGCGACGGCAGGAGGACGAGCCCCTTGGCGCCGAGCGCGACCCCCTTGGCGTCGAGCCCGAGGCCGGGCGTGCGCAGCCGGGTCTGGTGAACGGCGACGCGATCGAGCATCGAAATGGCTCCCGCCGCTCGAGCCTGACGTAACTGACGTGACTGACGTGACTGACGTGACTGACGTAACTGACGTGACGTCGAAGGAGCAGCGGAGCCGACGACCGTAGGAGGAGCCGCCGGATCCGTCAAGAGAGGCCCGCCGCGCGCGCCACGACGTCTCCGGCCGGATCGCCGCGTCCGCGACGCTGCCGGGTCCCCGTGACCGCGAGACTGGAACTGCCATGAGCGACGGCGTAGTCTCTTTCGCGAATGCGCCCCGTCGGAACACCGCAGGCCCACGCGGCCCGGCGCCATGAGATCGCCTCTCCGCTGCGCCGGAGCCCCCCCTCGGCGCTCATCCCACGGACCACGTCGGCCAGCGCATGAGCTCCGCGCGCATCGAGTCCGCACGGCCGCTCGTCGCAGGCCGGTTCCACATCGAGCACGAGGTCGGCCGCGGCGGGATCGGCACCGTGCACCGCGCCTTCGACGTGCAGACAGAGCGGTACGTCGCGCTGAAGATCATCACGGCGGTCGGCGTCGACGCCGAGGGCCAAGCCCGGCTCTCCCGCGAGGGGCAGATCCTCTCCGAGCTCGATCACCCGGGGATCGTGAGGGTCGTTGCGTTCGGGACGCTCGAAGCGAGCGCGGTCGACGCGGAGGGGCGGCGGATCGAGGAGGGCGCGACCTTCATCGCGATGGAGTGGCTCGACGGCGAGGACCTGGCGGCGCGCCAGAAGCGCTCCCCGCTCTCGCTGCGCGATGGGATCGAGGTCGGGCGGCAGGTCGCGAGCGCGCTCGCGGCCGCGCACGCCGCGGGCGTCGTCCACCGCGACATCAAGCCGTCCAACATCCTCCTCCTGCGCGGCTCGCCGGGCGCCCCGCTCCGCACCAAGCTCGTGGACTTCGGCGTGGCGGCGTCGAAGGAGCTCGTGCTCACGACGGACGCGGGCGGCCTCGTCGGCACGCCGGCGTACATCTCGCCGGAGCAGGCGCGCGGCGACGCGACGGTGGACGCGCGCAGCGATCTCTACTCGCTCGGCGCGACGCTGTTCGAGCTGGTCGCCGGCCGGCCCCCGCACATGGGGCCGACCTCGATCGCGACCCTCGTCCGCCTGGCGACGACGCCCGCGCCGCGCCTCTCGGAGTTCCTGCTCGACGTGGTCCCGGCGCTCGACGACCTGATCCACGCGCTCCTGCTCGCCGACCGGGAGCTCCGGCCGAGCTCGGCGCGCGAGGTGGCGGACAGGCTCGCGGCGCTCGCCGACGAGCCGTACCTGCCCACCCCGTCGCCGCTGCGCGTGAGCGACAACCCGCCGGGCGCGATGGGGACGCGCCTCGTGACCACGATCGTGGCGCTGCACGTGGCGACCGGCGAGGAGCGCCAGCGGGAGCTCGAAGCGCTGCGCCGCCGCGGGGCCGACGCGCTGCCGCTCGGCACGGACTCGATCGCCGCCCACCTCGGCGTGCGGGAGGCCCACGGCGACGAGGCGTCCCGCGCCCTCGAGCTCGGGCTCGCGCTCGGCGGCCGCGGCGGCCGCGTCGGCGTCGCCTCCGGCCGCATGCGCGTCGACAGGACGCGCGCGGCCGGCGAGGTCGTCGACCGCGCGGTCGCGCTCGCGCGCGAGGCGGGCCCCGGCAGGGTCCTCGCGGACGCCACCACGGTGGAGCTGTCCCGCGGGCGCTTCACGGGCGAGCCGCTGGAGAGCGGCGCCGTGCGGGTGCTCGCGCGCGCGCCGAAGCGGCCCGACGCGCAGACGCCGTTCGTGGGGCGGGACGCCGAGCTCATCACGACCGTCGCGGCGTTCGAGCGCTGCGTGGAGGACGGGACGCCGGTCGTGATGAGCATCTCGGGGCCGCCGGGGATCGGCAAGAGCCGGCTCGCGCGCGAGTTCGTCGCCCGCATCGTGGATCGACCGGATCCGCCGCGGCTCATCCAGCTGCGCTGCGAGTCGTTCGGCCGCGCGCAGGCGCTCGGCGTCGCCACGGACGCGCTGCGGGTCCTCATGGGCCTGCCGAAGGGCGCGTCGCTGGAGCAGGCCGAGGACGCGGTGCGCGCGCGGCGGCCGCTCCACGGCGACGGCGGGCTCCTCGCGCGCCTGCTGGCGAACCAGCCGTTCCCCGACGGCGTCGACCTGCGCGGCGCGCGCGACGCGCTCTACCTCTCGATGACCGACATCGCCGTCGACGCGGCGTCGAGCGAGCCGTGCGCGCTGCTCGTCGAGGACGCGCAGTGGGCCGACCCGGAGAGCGTCGCGTGGCTCGATCACCTCCTCGGGCGGGCGACCGGGAGGGCGCTGTTCATCCTGCTCATGGTGCGCCCCGCGTTCTGGCGCGACCAGGGCCAGCGCTTCGCCGGCCGCGACCACGTGCGCGTGGAGCTGCGCCCCATCGCGCGCCGGGCCACGCGCGAGATCGCGCGGGCGGTCTTCAGCGCGGCCCCGGCCGCGCGGCCGTTCGAGGACGCGACGCTCGACCGCGTCGCGCAGCAGGCGGCCGGCTCGCCGCTCTTCGCCGAGGAGCTCGCGCGGGTCATCGCCTCAGGCAAGGACGCCGCCACGGCGCCGACCATCGAGGCGGCCATCCAGGTGAGCCTCGACGCGCTCGACGAGCCCACCCGGGAGGCGGTGGTGCGCATGAGCGTCTTCGGCCTGTCGGTGTGGGACGTGGGCCTCGCCGAGGTCGGGGTGGCAGAGCCCGCGACGGCGCTGAAGAAGCTCATCGCCGCGGAGCTCCTCGTCGCGCAGCCCGCGTCGCGCTTCCCGGCCGCGCGCGAGTTCCTGTTCAAGCACGCGCTCGTCCGCGACGTCGCGTACGCCTCCGTCGGCGACGAGCTCCGCAAGCGGCTGCACGCCGCGGCGGCGCGCTGGCTCGATCGGCTCGGCGAGGACAGCGCGACGGTGGCGCAGCACTTCGACCTCGGCGGCGAGCACGAGGAGGCCGCGATCCGCTGGGAGGCCGCCGCGCGACGCGCCCTGGCGACGAACTCGCTCCGCGACGCGGTCACCATGGCCGATCGCGCGCTCGTGTTCTCCCCCGACAAGCCGACGGCGTTCGCGCGCGCGGTCCTCCTCGAGGAGGCGTACTCGCGGCTCGACGCGCGCTCGCCCGAGCGCGACTCGGCGATCCGGGCGATGTGGGAGAACGTCTTCGACGAGGCGAGCGAGCTGCGCACGCTGACGGCCCGCGCGCGCTACGACCACGCGTGCGGCTCCGGGATCGACCTGGAGGAGCGGCTGACGGCGCTGCGCGACCGCGCCCGGTCGATCGATCTCGTCGAGGAGGAGGCGCAGTGCTCGGCGACGCTGGCGCAGGTCCACGCGTTCGCCGGGCAGCTGGCGATGGCCGAGCAGGAGGCCGCGCACCTGCTCGACCTGGCGGCGCGGCGGAACCTCGTCTGGGCGGCGGTCGACGCGTGGCAGACGCGCGCGGTCGCCCACCAGACGCGCGGCGAGCCGGCCGCCGCGCTGGGGGCGCGCCGGAACGCGGCGCGGGCCGCGCGCCGCGCCGGGCTGCAGGAGCGCGAGGCGATGCTGACGATGAACGTCGGCTTCGCGCTGACGACCATCGGCGCCCGGGAAGAGGCGCTCCAGGAGATCGAGGGGGGCATCGCCAGGGCGCAGGCGATCGGCAGCTCCGGGGCGGCGCGGCACGGGCAGATGATCCTGCTCTGCTGGGCGGCGACGTTCGGCCCCGAGCCCCGGCTCGACGCCGTGCTCGCGGAGCCGCGCGCGAGCGCGGACGAGGCCGCGGGGAGCATGTGGGTCGTGCGCGACCGCGTGACGCTGGGCATCCTGTTCTACCGGGGCTGCGAGCTCTTGCGCCTCGAGTCGTCGGGCCTCGCGCGGGCGCGCTCGCTGCTGAAGAAGGCCACCGACGCGTACCGCGTCACCGACAACCGCGACGTCCTGCCCGTGGCGCTCGGGTTCTGCGCCGAGGCCGAGCGCCGCTTCGGCAACGCCGAGCAGGCCCGCGAGATCGCGCGGGAGGCGGCGGCCCTGGTCGAGGCGGGCGCGCCGAGCCTGCTCAACGAGGCGCCGATCTACCTCGCGCTCCACGACGCCTGCGTGGACATGGGCGATCTGGAGGGCGCGCGGGCCGCGATGGAGCGCGCGATGCCCCCGCTCCTGCGCCGGCTGAAGGGCCTCGAGGGGACGCCCTACGCCAGCTCGTTCCTGCTCAACCTGCCGCAGAACTCGGCGCTGCTCGCGGCCGCCGAGGCCTACGGCTGCGTGTCGCCGGAGCTCGAGGTGATGCTGAGCGGCCGGCCGTAACGCCCCGCGCGGCGCTCCGGCGCCCCCTCGCGCGGCCTCCGGCGGTCAGGCCGAGCCCGCGGCGCTGCCGGTCACTTCCGCGGCGCGGCGCCGCCGCCCGCCTTGGGGGACATCGGCACCTGGCGGAGGTTGATGGTCAGCACCTCGTCGCGCGTGAACACCACGAAGCGCGCCTCCGGGGTGTACCCGTCGGCCGTGACCCGGACGCGGTGCCCGGTGCCATCCCGGCTGAACCTCGCGAAGAACGGGTTGCTGGGGAGCTCCACGTCGTCGAGGTAGATCTTCGCGTCCAGCGGCGTGGCGATGATCCGGAGCTCGACGAGGTTGGCGACCGGGGGCGCGTAGGTCGGAGGAGAACTCGCGGGCTCGTCCCTGGCCTCCGTCCGAGCATCGCTCTCCACCTCGGTCGCCGTGGGTCGGAGCGTGAGGACCGCCCACGCGCCGCCGATCAGCAGCACCGAGAGCACGGCGATCCCCGCGCTCCAGAGCGCCTTTCGTCGGGTCGACTTGGTGTTGGCGACCATGATCGTGGGGATCGTCTGGCGGTTCGAGATGCTGTCCTCGCGCGACGGGTCGTCGCCCAGCATCTGGTCCCCGCCCGGCGTGGAGAACTGCTGGGACATCTGCGAGAGCGGCATGCGCTGAGACCACGGCACGGCGCCGCGCTCCTCGAGCACGGGCAGGATCTCGAACTCCTCCCCGCCCTCGGCCGCCCCGGCGTGGAGCCGCCCCAGCTGGTCGCTGATCGCGGACCTCACCTCGGCGCGGCGGTGCGCGAAGGTCTCACCGATGAGGCGACCGATCTCGGCCGAGGAGGGGCGGCGGCCCATCGTCGCCAAGTACGCCTCGACGTCGTCACGCATCTGGGCCGCCGTCGCGTACCGCTCCTCGGGCGCCATCGCGAGCGCGCGCGAGCAGATCCGCTCGAGGGCGTCAGGCGCCGCGGGCCACCGCTCGCGCAGCTTCGGGATCTCGCCGAACGTGAGCCGCTGGAGGATCTGCACGTCGGAGAGATCCCCCCAGAAGCGCTCGCCCACGACGAGCTCCCAGAAGATGAGGCCCATCGAGAAGATGTCCGCGCGGCGGTCGACCATCGTCGCGAGGGCCTGCTCCGGCGCCATGTACCGGATCTTCCCCTTCACGACGCCGGTGCTGGTGTCCGCGTCCCGCGTCGCCCACTTCGCGATGCCGAAGTCGACGACCTTCGCCTGCCCGTCGTAGGTGACGAAGATGTTGTGCGGGCTGATGTCGCGGTGGACCACCTGGAGCGGCTGGCCGTTGAAATCCATGAGGTCGTGCGCGTAGTGAAGCCCGGCGAGCGCGTCGGCGAGGATCGCCAGGTAGACCGCGCGGTGACGCGACGGGTCGATCTTCCTGCAGATCCGATCGAGGGAGTGCCCTTCCAGGTACTCCATCACGATGTAGTACTGCTCGTCGATCTGGCCGCACTCGTACGTCTGCACGACGTTCGGGTGGTTCAGCCGCGCGGCGAGCCTCGCCTCGTCGAGGAACATCGCGTTGACCTCGGGCTCGGTCGCGATCCCCGGCTTGAGCCGCTTGATCACGACCAGCTTCTCGAACCCGAGCGGGCCGCGATGCGCAGCGAGGAAGACCTCGGCCATCCCTCCCTGCCCAAGCTTTGCGATCAGCCTGTATCTCCCGAAGCCTCTCGCGGACTGCACGGGGAGCCGGACGATCATCGATGACGAGGTCACAGCACCTGATCGTTCGTAAGGATTGCTGACTCGTCAAGCAGACTCATGGAGATGTGCATCCCTCCGGCACAGCGGAGCCCCGGGGCGAGGAGCGCGCGCGCGCTCCCCTGAATGCCCCGGGTGCTCCGGTTATTGGGGTGAATTCCGCTACTTAGGCCCTGCTGCCGCGCGGGATCACCCCTCGCCGATGGCGATCCCGAGCGCCTGACGCAGCGCGAAATACTGATCGCTCGTCGAGAAGACGATCAGCTCCTTGAGCCTGTCCTGGGGCGGGAGATCCCCGGGCTGCTGCGGCTCGGCGGCGATGATCTTCTTCGCGATCTCGAGATCGCCCGAGAGGAGCAGGCCGGTGCGCGCCGCGGTGATGTCGACGCACTGGACCCACCGCTTGATGTTGGCCTTCGCGCCCTCCGCAAGGAACTTCTTGACCACCATGCGGAGCCCCTCGAGCTGCATCGGCTGCATGAACCCGCGGAGCGTCTGCGCGGTCGCCGTGATCTGCTTCTCGATGTCCGGCGGGACCGACGTGTCGGGCGCGACGAGCTTGATCCCGGCGAAGAGGAGCACCGTCAGCTCGGTGACCGTCGGGAACAGCGTCTTGATGTAGTGCTCGCCGCGGTACATCGCGAGGTGCTTGCCGACGATGAACGTGAGCTCCTGCGGCGAGAACCCGGTCAGCACGGTCTGCCCTGCGACGGACGCCGGCTGCTCGTTCGCCACCGCGACGAGCGCGCCGGGCACGTCGCTCCGCACGTAGAGCCGCGGCGCCGGCAGGCCGAGGACGTTGGCCGCCCACCCGAAGGTCCGGGCGAACGTCACCGTCGAGGTCGCCGGATCCTGCAGGAAGCGCTGATCGAGGACCGGCAGCTCACGGCGCTGCTTCAGCGTCTCGATCTTCGCCCTGAGCGCGGCCCCCGCGATCATCTCGAAGATCTTGCCGACGTAGAGGTTCTCCTCCTCGTGGAACAGGTTCCTGATCCACTGCTCGTTGTCGAGCCGGCTCTTCGCCTGGATGAGCCCCTGCGGGCGGTAGTCCTCGAAGTACTGCTGCTCGTCGGGATCGGCCTTGCGGAGAAACGACAGCGCCGCCGCGACGCACCAGGCCTGGTCGTAGCGCTTGCTGTCCACGTACAGGCGGTAGAGCCGCTTGTACGGGTCGATCTTCATCGGATCGATCTTGACCATCGCCTGGAACTCGCCGGTCGCCAGATCGAACTGCTCCGACTGCTCGTAGAGCTCCGCGAGGATCAGGTGCTCCGTCGCGTCCTCGGGCTTGAGCCGCGACGCCATGCGGAACGTCTCGAGGGCGGCCGTCCTGTCGCCGAGCCGATCGCGGTAGATGAGCCCGAGCGCGTGCCAGAGGCTGTACTCGAGGTCCGTGTTCCCCTTGCCGGCGACCCTGTGCAGCATCTTGCGGTACGCCCGCTCGAGCTGCTTCCACTCCTTCTGCGCCGTGAGGATCTTGTTGATGCGCTCGAAGGCCTCGAGGGAGTGCGGGTTCAGGTCCAGCGTGTCGTTGAACAGCTCCACCGCGCGCGCCGGGTCGTCCAGCTTGTCGCGGTAGATCTGCGCCATCGTGTAGAGGTAACGGCTCTTCCGATCCGGCTGCGGCTCCAGCTCCGCGATGCGCTGGAGGCAGTCCACCATCCGCTCCCACTGCCCCGTGCGCTGGTAGAGCTGGAGCAGCTTGTGGAGCAGCACGTGGTTCTGCGGCTCCAGGTCGAGCGCCTCCTCCAGGGCCTCCACGCCCTTCGGGATGTTGTTCTCCCTGTCGACCCAGATGTCGCCGATGTCGTTCAACATCTTGAACCGCTCGGCGCCGTCCATGATGTTGTCGAGGATCAGCCGCTTGTAGTGGCAGACCTGCTTCCAGTCCTTGAGCGCCTCGTAGACGGCGACCATCGCCTCGAGCGTCGGCCGGTGCGCGGGATCGGCCCCGAGCGCCTTCTCGAAGTTGTTGACCGCCTGCTTCGACTGCCCCTGCGCCTGCTTGATGCAGCCGAGCTTGTAGTAGACGGTCGCGCGCTCCTCGGTCTCGGCCTCGTCGAGGCTGGTGAGCACCTTCTGGTAGTTCGTCAGCGCGCTCGCCCAGTCGCCGAGCTTGAAGCTGACGTCCGCCAGGCCCCGGATCGTCTCCTGGTCGGTCAGATCGAGGTTGTGCGCGGCCGTGTACGCCTTGAGCGAGGCGTCGTCCTTGCCGAGCCGATCGAGGACCCGCCCGAAGGTCCGCTGCAGCCGGTGCTGCTCTGACCTATCGCGCTTGCCGCTCTTCCTGACGAGCATCTCCGCGAGCGGCTCGGCCTGGGCCCACCGCTCCGTGGAGACGTACTCGTTGAGCAGCGGCATCGCGGCGTCCTCGTTGTCGGGGTCGCTCTGGAGCGCCATCTCGTACGCCTGCACCGCGAGCGCGTGCTCGCCGAGCATGTCGTCCCGGAGCTTGCCGAGCTCGACGAGCAGCCGCGCCTTGGCGCGGGGCGCGTCGGTGTTCATCTGCTCCTGATCGAGGTAACGCGCCGCCCGGTCCCAGTCGGCCGCGTCGATCGCGATCACCCGCAGCGCAGCCAGCGTCGGCACGTGCGACGGATCGAGATCGAGCGCCATCTCGAAGCGCTCCTGGGCCTGGACCCGCTCCCCGAGCTTCTCGTCGAGCTGCCTGCCGATCCGGAAGTACATCTCGACGCGCTGCTTGCCGTCGACCGTCAGGTCGGCGACGCGCGTCATGTACTCGATGGCCTTCGCCGTGTTGTCCTGCTTCTCGTAGAGCTTCGCCAGCGCCTCCAGGGCCGGGATGTGCGTGTCCTGGATGTCGACGATGTTCAGGTACGCGTCGATGGCGCGGTCGAGGTCCTCGATCTCCTCTGCGTAGACCTTGGCCGTGTGGGACCAGAGCTCGATCTTCTTCTGCCGGTCCTCCGCCGCGTTGATGTGGCGATCGTAGGTGCTGATGAGATCGTGCCACTGGCGCAGCCGGCGATAGCAGCGCTCCAGGGCCTCGAGCGCGGGCTCGTGGCTCGGGTCGATCTCGACCACCTGCTCGAGGCGCGCGGCCGACAGATCGGGCTTCAGGAACTGCTCCTCCTGGAGGGTCGCGATCTTCATCAGCACGTCGATGCGCTCGCGCTCCGTGGTGACCACGTCGAGCTGCATCTCGAGGACGCGCACGAGATCGGGCCACTGGTGCGTCGCCGTGTAGACGCGCTCGAGCCCCCGCATCGCGAGGAGGTTCGAGGCGTCGATGTCCAGCACCTCGCGGTAGACGGCGCCGGCCTTCTCGATCAGGCCGAGCTTGGACTCGTAGAGGCCGGCGGTGCGCAGCTTCACGGCCGCGACGACGTCGGACTCGTTCACGGCCCGCGCCTTGCGGAGCAGGACGTCGACGAGATCGTTCGGCTGATCGCGATCCGTGTAGATGCGCTCCAGCGCCTCGAGGGCCGGCAGGTGCAGCGGATCCACGTCGAGGGCGCGCCGGTAGAAGCTGAGCCCCTGCTCGACCTCGCCCATGTGCCTCTCGAGGACCTCGCCGAGCTCGGTCAGGACCTCCTTCCGATCGACGTCGGTCACCGCGACGTTGAGGGCGCTCGTCAGCATCTGCCCCTGCTGCTGCCACTGGCCGGTCTTCTTGAAGAAGTT
The DNA here is from genome assembly GCF_051527395.1 of Sorangium sp. So ce281. Lineage (NCBI taxonomy): Bacteria > Pseudomonadati > Myxococcota > Polyangiales > Polyangiaceae > Sorangium > Sorangium sp. So ce281. The sequence continues at coordinate 3,891,390 of NZ_CP150322.1, read as the reverse complement.
CGCCATCTGGCGCAGCACGGCGACGTTGTTCGGGTCGTGCGCGAGGATCTGCTGGTAGTACGGCTGGGCGTACTCGGGGTGGCCGAGGTCCTCCGCGTACCACTTGGCGAGGCGCAGGCAGAGCGTGATCTTCTGGAGCGGGGCCGTCTGCTGCTGCAGCCACCCGTTCACCGTCTGCACGAGCTCGGGCCAGCGGTTCGTCGCCTGCGCCATGCGCTCGAGGTAGCGGACCGTGTCCATGTCGGAGAAGTCCATCTCGAACGCCGTGAGCAGCGCGTCGAAGGCCTGCGGCTTGTCCTCGAGCTGCTCCTCGAAGACCCGGGCCACCTTGCGGAGGATGTCGGTCTTGTCGGAGACCTCCTCGCGCGACTCGAGCCGCGCGAGGTAGAGCTCGATGAGCGGCTCGCTCCGCCGGGCCGCGTCGTGCAGCTCCTCGAGCGCCGCGAAGGCCTGGTCGTGCGTCGGCTCGAGCTCCAGGACCTTCTCGTACGCGAGCGTGCCCCGGTCCTTCTCCTCGACCTGGTGCTCCCAGATCTGCGCCACCTCGAGGTACTCGCGCACCTTGTCCGCGGGTGACTCGTAGGCCGCCGCCCGGCCCATCTTCACGTCGATGACCTCGACCCAGCGCCCCTCGGCCCGGAGCAGGTTCTCCAGGGCGGCCATCGCCTCGAAGTCCTTCGGGTCGACCTCGAGCAGCTTCCTCCAGGCGTCGATGGCGTCGTACGCCTGCCCGAGGACGTGCTGGTAGGTCGTCCCGAGCTCGCGGTACAGCGCGATCACGTTCTCGGCCGGCAGCACGTCCCGCGCCCGATCCACCGTCTGGTGGAGCGAGCTCACGATCTGCTCGGGCTCGTTGCGCAGCCGCCAGATCGCCGCGATGGCGTAAAGCGCCTCGAGGTTCGCGTAGTCGATGTCGAGGACGCGCTGGTAGTCGTCGAGCGACGAGTCGTCGCGGCCGAGCTGCTCGTGGAACAGCTTGGCGCGGCGGAGCAGCACGGCGACGCGCGACTCATCGTCGATCGCGATGTCGTAGTGCCGCTCGAGGACGTCGCAGAGCTCGGACCACTGCCCCACCCGCTCGTAGAGGTTGGACAGCGCCCCGAGCGCCTCCGGATCCTCGCCCCGGAGGTCGAGGACGCGCTTCCAGGTCTCGACCGCGCCCTGGACGTCGTTCAGCCGATCGGCGAGCAGGTGCGCCATCTTGGCGCGGATGTCGGCCTCCTGGCTGTCGCCCATCGCGTTCTCGAGCTCCCGCTCCAGCACGACCTTGAGCTGGGTCCAGGCGCCCTTGGCCGTGTAGATGCGCTCGAGGGCGCTGATCGCCTGCTCGTTCGTCGTCTCGAGCTCGTCGAAGATGCGCCGGAACGCGCGGATGGCGTCGTCGAGCTGACCGAGCCGCTCCTCGTAGGTCTGCCCGAGCCGGAGGTACAGGTCGACGAGCTCCGGGCGATCCTCGGTCGCGCGCACCCGCTGCTCGAGCACGCTCGCGAGCTCCGGGTACTGCTCGAGCTGCGTGTAGATCCGATCGAGGTTCGAGAGCGCCTCGGCCTCGAGCGGCTCGATGCCGAGCACGTACCGGTACGTCTCCTCGGCCTTGGCGACGTCGCTGAGGTCGGTCTCGAAGACCCGCGCGAGCCGCTTGCCGATGCCGGTCTGGACGTCCTTGTCGCTGTGGATGCCCAGCACGTCGGCGTACGCGTTGGCGAGCATCTCCCAGCCGCCGTCCACCGAGCCGGCGAGCCGCTCGACCTCCTCGAGCGTCTTCTCGTCGCCCGGGTACTCCTTCAACGCCCGCATGAAGACGGCGAGGGCGCCGTCCGGCGAGATGAGGCGCTCCTCCTGGAGCTCCCCCAGCCGGTAGTACATCGCCTGCCGCTCCTGCGCCTCGGTGAGGTGGGTGAGCTCCGCCTCGAGCACGCCGCCGAGCTTCTCCCACTCCGCCGCCGCCTGGTAGAGCGGCTCCAGGATGGCGCCGATCTCGATCTGCTTGATCCCGGCCGCGAAGAGCCCCTCGAGGGCCTCGAGCGTGGGCGAGTGCTCGGGCGCCGCCGTGAGCACCTCGCGGTACGCCCCGATGGCCGCCGGCAGGTCGTTGAGGCGCGTTTGATAGACCACGCCGAGCCGGTACTTGAACTCGAGGATCTCGTCCGGCGACTGCGCGATCTCCGACTCGCGCGACAGGATGGTGACGAGATCGCCCCACCGCTCGGTCGCGGTGAACAGGCGATCGAGCGACGCGATCGCGGTCTGGTTCTCCGGCTCGACCTCGAGCACGCGCCGGTAGCGCGCGACGGCGCTGTCGATGTCGTCGAGCTGCGTCTCGAAGATCTGCGCGAGCCGGAGCCCGAGCTCCACGAAGCGCGCCGGCTCCTCGCCGAGCCGGCCGAGCTCCGTGTCGTACAGCGCGGCGACCTGCGGCCAGCGGTTCACCATCATCGCGAGCCGCTCCAGGTTCGAGAGCGACTCCTCGTTGCCGATGTCGCACGTCACCGCCCGCGCGTACGTCTCGAACGCGGTGACGTGGTCGCTCAGCATCTCCTCCGAGAGGCGCGCGACGCGGTGGAGCAGATCCACCTTCTCGTACGGGTCCTCGGCGACCTTGACCCGGACCTCGAGCACGCTGATCAGCTTCTGCCACTCGCCGGAGGCGTCGTAGATCGGCTCGAGCACCAGCGCGGCGCCGAGCGGCTCGCGGCTGCCGTCCTTGATCTGCTCGAGCGCCTGCAGCGTCGGCTCGTGATCGGGCATCTGCTGCAAGAGATCGCGGTAGAGCTCGATCGCGCGGGACACGTCGTCGAGGTGCTTCTCGTAGAGCTCCGCGATCCGGTACTGGTAGCTGATGCCCTCCGCCGGGTCCGCGGTGATCTCCGCCTCGTGCTGGAGCACGCTGAGCAGCTCGAGCCAGTTCTGCGACGTCTGGTAGAGCACGTCGAGCCGCCCGAGCGCCTGGAGGTCGTCCGGATCGATCTCGAGCACGCGCTGGTACGTGTCGATCGCGCTCGCGACGTTGCCGAGCTCGCGCTCGTACACCGCGCCGATCTGGTAGTAGATGCGCTTCTTCTCGTTCGAATCGAGGACGAGATCGGCCTTCTTCGCGTAGACCGAGAGGAGCTCCTGCCAGCGCGAGAGGCTGAGGTAGAGCTTCGTCAGCGCGTCGATCGCCCGCAGATCCTCGGCGTCGAGCTCGAGCACCTTGCCGTAGACGGCGATGGCCTGATCGTGCCGCTCGAGCACCTCCTCCTCGAGGCTCGCGGCCTGGAAGAGGGCGAGCTTCTTCTCGCTCAGGTCGTCGAGGATGTCCGCCTTCTGCTGGAGGATCTGCGACAGCTCGTTGTAGCGCTCCGAGGTCCTGAACAGCCGCTCGAGCGACTCGGCCGCGTGCAGGTTGCGCGGATCGATCTCGAGCACGCGCCGGTAGTGCCCGACGGCGCTGTCCATGTCGCCGAGGTCTCCCTCGTAGATCCGCGCGCTCATCGTGTAGAGCGAGCTCGCGAGCTCCGCGTCGGTCTGCTGCGCCGCCAGCGTCTCGAACACGCGCGCCAGGTCGGCGAAGCGGCCGGTCGCGCGCGCGAGCCGGTCGAGCCCCTCCTGCGTCGACTCCGACGCCGGATCCTGGCTCAGCGCCCGCGCGTAGGTGTCGAAGGCCGAGCTGAGGTCGCCGCCCGCGTCCTCGTAGAGCACGGCGATCTGGTGGAGCAGCTCGACCCGACGGGTCACGTCGTCGCTGCGCCGCACCTGCACCTCGTGCACCCCGATGAGCTTCTGGAAGTCGCCCGACTGGCGGTACAGCGGCTCGAGGATCTCCGCGATCGCGAGCTCGTGCTCGGCGACCTTCCCGAGGCGCTCGAGCGCCCCGAGCGCCTCGACGTTGGTCGGCTCGCGCTCGAGCACCTGCCGGTAGATGTCGATCGCCGAGTCGACGAGCCGCATCCGCGACTCCCGCAGCGCGGCGAGCCGGAGCATCAGCCGGATCTGCGCCTCCTCCTCGACCGCGATGCCGAGCTGCGCCTCGAGGTTGTCCGCCAGCTCTTCCCACATGCCCTGGCGGCTGAAGAGCCCGTCCAGCGCCGCCAGCGCCACCATGCTCGTGTTGTCGATGGAGAGGACCTCGCGGTAGGCGGCGATCGCCTCCTCCGGCTGCCCGAGCCGCTGCTCGTAGACCTCGGCCATCTGCGCATAGAGGCCCTCGCGCTCGGTCGGCTCGTGCACGAGCTCGATGCGGCGCCGGTAGACGCCGATGAGGTCGCCCCAGCGCTCGGTGCGCCGGTAGAGCTCGTCCATCGCCTCCAGCGCCTCCGAGTCGGCGGGATCGATCGAGAGCACGCGGAGGTAGCCGTTCGCCGCCTCCTCGACCTTGCCGAGCCGCTCGTGGATGCTCCCGAGGCGCATCCAGTACTCGCGGCTCAGCCGCGCGTCGCTCAGCGAATCGGCGATCTCGCTGAAGATGACGTCGAGCCTGTCCCAGGCGCCCGCCTGCGCGGCGAGCGACTCGAGCTCCGCCCGCGTCTCGGCGTGCGACGGGTCGTCCTTGAGCGCCCGCGACTGCGCGTCGAACGCGCGGCCCAGGTCGCTCAGGCTCTCGGCCGCCGTGCGCGCCACCTTCCGGAGCAGCGCCACGCGCGTCGCCGTGTCGCCCTCGGCCGCGGCGAGGATCTCGAGCGCCTGGATCAGCCTCTCCCAGTCGCCGCGCCCCTCGTAGATCTCCTGCAGGATGGCCGCCGCCTCGGCCCGCAGGGACTCGTTCGAGAGCAGCGCCTCGAGCGCGAGGCGCGCCTCGTCGTTGCCCGGATCGAGGATCAGGATTTCCTTGTAGTTCTCGAGCGCTCCGGCCGCATCGTTCAGGTGCTTCTCGAGGGTGCTCCCGAGCCGGAACTTGAGGTCGATGAGCGCCTGCTCGTCGAGCGGAGAGTCGATCCGCTTGCGGAGCACGTCGACGTAGGACTCCCAGTCCTGCTGCTCGCGGTAGAGCTTGTCGAGCGCCGCGAGCGCCTGCGGGTCCGTCGGCTCGTCGTCGAGCACCTGGCGGTACGTCCCGATCGCCTGCGCCGCGTCGCGCAGCTCCCCTTCGTAGAGCTCCGCGATCGCATAGAGGATCTGCTTGCGCTCCTCCGGCTCGGTGACGATGCCGAGCTTCTTCTCGTAGATGCCGAGCAGCTCGCCGAACCGGCCCGTCTCGCGGTAGAGCCGCTCCAGCGCGCCGATCGCGGCCTGGTTCTCGCCGTCCGCCTCGTACACGGCGCGGAACTGCGAGAGCGCCTCGTCGATGCGCTTCACCTCGTCGAGCAAGACCCGCCCGAGCCGGAGCCGGAGATCGACCCCGAGCGCGATGTCCCCCTCGCCCTCGGCGCGCTCGATCGCCGACGAGTAGGACTGGATCAGGGCGTCCCACCCCTCCGTCGAGCGCGCGGCGCGCTCGACGTCATCGATGCACTGCTCGTCCTGCGGGGCGATCTGGAAGGCCGAGAGGTAACGCTCGAACGCCCGCTGCGGCTCCTTGAGGCGCGTCTCGTAGAGCGCCGCGACCTGCCTGTAGAGGTCGAGCCGGGAGACGTCGTCCTGGTCGTGCGAGAGCTTCACCTCGATGGCGCCGGCGAGCCCCTTCGAGTTGTTCGCCTGCGTGTAGATCGGGATGAGCGCCTCGGCCGCGGCGAGGTGCGAGCCGTCGATCGAGAGCACCTTCTCGTAGGCGCGCGCCGCGCGATCCGCCTTCTGCTTCTGGACCATCCAGAGCTCGGCGATCTTGACCAGCAGGCTGATCTTGGCCGCGTCGTCGGTCTCCTTGGCCTCCTGCGACTCGAGGACCCGGATGAACTCGTCCCACTTGCCGCTCTCGGCGTAGAACACCTCGAGGTCGTCCCAGCGCTGCAGCTGGAGGTACGCCTTCTTGAGCGCCTCCTGGGCCTTGCGGTCCTGGGGGTTCAGCGCGATCACCTCTTGCCATGCCTTGACGGCCGCCTCGTCGTCCTTGAGGCGCTCGCCGTAGAGCTGCGCGAGCTTGCTGAGGAGCGCGAGCTTCTGGGTGCTGTCGAAGGTCGTGTCGACCTGCTTCTGCAGCACCCTCGCGAACGCCTGGTAGTCCTTGTTCTTCTCGTAGAGCCCGGCCAGCGCGTTCAGCGCCTCGGGGTTCTCCGGGTCGTTCGCGAGGACCTCGTCCCAGAGCTCGATGCAGAAGTCGACCTTCTTCACCCGCTCCGACGCGAGCTTCGCGATCTCGAGGTACTTCGCGGCGCGATCGCCGCCCTCCGGGAGCGCCGCGGCCTCGCGGCGGAGCAGCCCGATGAGCTTCTCCCAGTCGCGCCGCTTCTCGTAGCTCTGGCGGAGGAAGTCGATCGCCTGCGCGTGCTCGCCGTCGATCGCGAGGATCGCCTCGTAGCACTTCACCGCCTCGGCCGCGTTCGAGAACTTGCCCGAGTAGAGCTCCGCCGCCTTCGCGTAGTTGTCGATCTTCTCGGCAGGATCCGAGACCGCCTCGGCGATCTCGATCAGCGTCTTGACGTACTCGTTGTACCGCTTGGCCTGCTCCTGCTTCTGGGCCTTGGCCTTGAGCTCCTCGACGCGGCCCGCGACCTCCGCCCCGGGAGGCGGCGGCGCTGTCGGCCGCCGGCCGACCTCCGAATCCGCAGGCCTGCTCTCGGCGGGAGCCCGCGCGGGAGGCGGCGGCTCGATGTCGGCCACCGAGGACCTCGCGGAGGACCTCGCGTCGCGCTCGTCCACCGACGAGTCGCCCACAGGACCGCTCGCGGGCGCGCTCGCCCTGCCGCTCACCGGGGCCGGCGCGCTGACGGGCGCAGGCCCGCTGACGGGCGCAGGCGCGCTCGTGGGGAGCGGCGTGGCGTCCGCGGGCGCGACGGCCACGGGCGCAGGCGCGACCGGCGCGACGACGACAGGCGCAGGCGCAACGACGACGGGCGCAGGCGCGACGACGACGGGCGCAGGCGCGGCAGCGGACGGCGGAGGCGCGGACGGCGCGACAGGAGCGGCCGTGAGGCGCTCGCCGATCTGCGCTTCGAACGCGCTCACGCTCGGGTGCGTCGGGGCGACCGCCGAGAGCCTCTCGAACCAGCTCCTGGCCCGGATGAGGTTGCCGAGCTGGCGCCAGGCGATGCCGCCCGCCTGCGCGATCATGTACGGGGAGCTGCCGTTCTGGTTGGCAGCGCTCTCCGCCAGCAACGCGACGCGCTCCCAGTTGCCCTCCTTCGTCCCCCAGAGCTCGCGCAGGTACGCGAACGCAGCCTCGTTCGAGGGATCGAACCGGAGCGATTCCTCGAGGAGCTTCGATCCGATCTCGACGTTCTGGTGCCGCGTGGCCCAGCGGACGCCGAACTTGAACGCCGCCTCGCCGCGCGCCACGCCGGCGCGCCCGTCGAGGATGCGTCGCTGCGTCTCCACGATCGCCTGCGGCCGCTCCGCCTCGACGAGGAGCCCCTCGAACATCGCCGCGGCCTGCTTGTCGGAAGGCGCCGTCTCGTACGCCCTCCGGAGCAGGTCCTCGAGCTGACCACGATCGAAGCGCTTCGCGAGGCGCGCCGCGCGGAGCAGCAGCCGCTTGCGCTCGTCGGCGCTCGCGACCGCGTCGGCCGCGTCCACCAGCTCCGCCATGCGCGCCGACCACGACGACTGATCGACCTGCATGTCGAAGAGGCAGGCCCGCGCCTCCTCGCTCGTCCCGCCGGACGCGGCGAGCCCTTTCGCGTACATCTCCGTCGCGCGCTCGAAATCGCCCGCGTCGCAGAGCACGTCGCCGAGCTCCACGCGGAGCTCGGCGGCCGTGGTCCCCTCGGGGGCGTTCCTCAGCTCGAGCTCCAGGAGCTTCTGGACCATGTTGGTCTTGCCGAGGTCCCAGTAGATGGAACGAGCCGATTCCAGCGCCTCGAGCAGCGCTGGATTCAGCTTGTATGCGTCCTGGAAGTGCTTCAGCGCCTTGACGGCCTGAAGGAACTTCTCCTCGAGCAGCCGCCCGAGCTTCAGGTGATATGCCGCCTTCCGGGTCGCGTCCCCTTCGGCCGCAATCCCCTTCTCGAGCTCCTCGACGAGCCCTTGCCAGTCATGAACCGACTCGAGATGATTGAGACGCTGCGCAAGATCCATTGATTATCGACCCTCGGCCCCGACCTTCGAACGAATTGAAACGCTTAGGTGCCCCGTGCCGCGCGCGGCATCACGGCTATTGACCGCCGAGCCGCGCGACGAGCGTGTTCGCCGTCTCGCACTCGGTCTTGAAGCTCGCCGCCTTCGACCCCTTGCAGGCGCGCGTGGTGAACCCCTTGAGCATCTGGATTGCCTCCTGCTTGCGCGGCGGATCCAGGGTCGCGTAGGTGCTCCCGAGACTCCAGAGAATCTGTACCGACTCGGGACCATCCGTGGGCGCCACCGCCTTGGCGGCCTCGAGCTCGGACACCATCTCCGCCGTGGACCCCCGGTCCTGGTAGACCGACGCGAGCAGGCTGTGGACGCCGAAGAGGTACTTGTCCCCCGGCTTCGCGAACGACTTCGCCTCCTTGAGCACCTGCTCGGCCTCCTTCGTGTACCCGAGACGGGTGTACAGGTCGGCGAGCACCGCGTAGTAGCGGATTTCGCCCGGATTGTGCTCGATCGCCTTGGTGAGGTTCTCGAGCGCCTTCTGCTCGTCGTCCGTCCAGAGGTAGACGTTCCCGAGCTGGGAGTAGCAATCCGCGAAGTTGGGGTCGTTCTCGATACACTTCTGGTACGGCTCTTTGGCCTCTTCGTACGAGATCGTCTTCTTCTTCGCCTGCTGCTCGAGCGCCCAGCCCCGTTCGAACCAGTAGTTGGCGAACTTCGGGGCGATCTGCGTGGCGCGAGCCAGCGTCGATGCGACCTTGTCCCACGACTCCGACTTCTTGTGTGCCATCGCCAGCTTGAAGAAGATGCGGTGGTTGTTCGGGTCGAGCTTGGTCGCCTGCTCGTACTTGTTGGCCGCACCGTCGGGGTTGACGGCGACCTCCTTGTCGGCCTGATTCGCCAGGATGACGGCCTCCTGGCGATGGCGGCTGCAGCCCAGGCCTGCCGCGCTCGCCGCGACCAGGCCAACCATCAAGAATGCCCCAAGCTTCATCTCGCTCACCTTTCGAATGGCCCCGGCATCGCCGGCCTCTGAGTGACCTGGGCGTCGCGTCGCCCCTCTTCAAAACGTCCCGGAGTCGGCTGCGCCGCTCCTTCCAGCGTCCCGGAGTCGGCTGCGCCGCTCCGTCAGCAATCTGGGAGACGGGCTGCCCCGCTCCGTGTGGCACCGTCACAAGCGTCCCGAGGTGGCGCGCGTCGAACCTCGCGCGGCGACGCGAGAATAGGCGGAGGCAACCGCGGAAGTCCAGGGCTTCAGACCCCGCGCATGCGCCTCGCTGCAGCGCCTCCACGCGGGGCCCCCGCCCTCCCCCGCGCGGCGGGCGCCGAGCTGGCCACCCCACGGCGCTCGCCGCAGGCCGCTGCCCACGCCCGGCGCCGGCCGCAGCCAGCGCTGAAACGAAAAACGCCCCGCACTTGGCGTGCGGGGCGTTCGCTCGAACCGAGCTGCGAGGCGGGCTCAGCCGCCGGGGCTGAGCATGATCGGGTAGACGACGGTGACGATACCGCCCTCGGGCTGCGGGAACGACAGGCCGTAGAACGCCCGAACGACGCAGGAAACCACGCCGTTGTCGGGCAGATCCGAACCGCCGTTACCCACGTTGGAGACCGCGCCGTCGCGACCGATGACGAAGCGCACCGCGACACGGCCCTGCAGATTCGGGTTGTTCCTGAGCCCGTTCTCGTAGCAGAGCCGGAATCGACCGAAGTTCTGGCGGACGATACGCTGGATGACCTCGGGGGGCAGACGGCCGCTCACGCTGGTCGCACCCATACGCACCTGCGGCGGCTTGGTGCGATGCGACCCGCCGAGGCGGCCATGGCCGGAGCCGAAGCCCTGGCCGGTGCCGGTGCCGGCGCCGTGCCCGATGGTGCCGATCGAGCCGAGGCCGATGCCCTCGCCGCGCCCGCCGCCGCCCTCGCCGATGCCGGAGAGGCCGAGGCCGCCAGCGCCGAACGAGTCGCCGATCTGATCACCCCACATGTTGCCGCGGGCGCTCAGCGGATCGTTCCCGAGCGAATCGTCGCGTCCCCACGGCGCGGTCGGCGCGTTCGGATCGCCGCCGGCGCCGGCGTTCAGCAGCCCGATCATGCCGAACTCCGCGGCGTCGCGGAGCGCAGCCTGGCGGGCGATGTGCGGATCCGGGTTGTCGGCGGGCCCCTGGACGCCGTAGCGGTTGCCGGTGGCCTTGGTGTTCGGGTTACCCATCGAACCCTCCTCACCCTTGGCGCGTGTACCGGTGCCGCCCTCCTTGTTGTCCGCCGCGTTGTCGGCGATCTGCTCGGTCTCCTTCTCCTCCATCTCCTTCTCGGCGGCCGCCGCGAGGTACTGCTGGATGAGGAACTGCTGGTCAGCGGAGATCCCGTCCTCGCCCGTATCGCCGAGGGGCGGCATGAAGAAGGCCATCGCCGCGAGCAGCCCGAGGTGAACCGCCATCGAGAGGCCCGTGTACAGCAGGCTCTGCGTGTCCAGCTGGAGGTGGCCGGCCACGACCTTGCCTGCGTTCACGGCGGACACCTGGAAGATGATGCCGTCGAGCTCGACCTTCGCCTTCCCGCCCGACGGAAGCGCCATCTGATAGGCGCCAGAGAGCTCGGAGCACGGCTGCGTGAGGCCCTGATCGATCGCCTGCTGCACCGTCATCTTCGGCCTACCCGGGATCTCGATGGTCCCGGTCGCGCGGGGCAGGAGCACCACGGAGACCGAGCCGGAGCGATCCGCGAGGAGGATGGGCGCCCGCGTCGTGCCGAGCTTCTCCGAGGGGATGAAGTAGTCGCACTTGAAGTTCTTCCCCGCCTCCTCACCCACGTAGAAGGAGCGCGGCGGCGTGAGGTGCTCGACGTGGAGCACCGCGGCATCCCACAGAATCATGACCTCGACCGAGGCCGCCGGGACCTCGGTCTCGTCGCTCGGCACGTCCGGCCCGTTCTTCACGAGCGTGTACGTGTAGGAGCCCTCGGGCGCGTCCGGGGGCACCTCGTCGACGGCCGGCGCCGACTGCGCGAACGGGTTGTTGTAGGAGAACGGGTCCGCCCCGCCAGCGGAGGCCGCGGCGAACGGGTTCCCAGGCGGCGCGGCCGCGAACGGATTCCCGGGCGCCGCAGCGCCGAACGGGTTCCCACCAGGCGCCGCCGCAAACGGGTTGGCGGGAACCGGCTTCGCAGGGCCCGCGGCCGCGGCGACCGCCACCGGCTCCGCGCGCTCTAGCATGATCTTCGTGCCGCCGATCTGGAGCTGGTCGCCTGGGCTGATCTTGCACTTGTTGACGCGCGCCCCGTTCACCATCGTGCCCGGCTCGTTGCCGAGATCGATGAGCGTGATGTCCTGCGGGGAGGCGACCTCGATGACCGCGTGCATGCGCGAGGCAAGCTCGTCATCGACACGCAGATGGCTCTTCGCGTCCTTGCCTACCTTGACGATATCCTGGGTGATCGTCTCCCGGCGGACGAGCGCCTCGTTTTGGTAGAGCGCAAATGTGAGAGCGACCCTTTGCTTGCCTTCCATCTCCGCCAGCCTTCCCTATGCGCCGCGCGGCGCACGCCCCCAGCACCGGGGGGTAAATCGATAGGGCAGGTGCCAAACCTGCCCGTCACATCAGAGGTTCTCGACCGACTTGAGCATCTCCGGAACGAACGAGGTGCGGGGCCTGATCAGCGTCGTCCGGACAGGGCCGGGCCGCACGCGGATGGTGGCGTCGTTGGGGCCGAACCCGCCGGCGTTCAGCGGATCGTCCGAGAACTCGTACCCGTACCCCTCGTCCTTCTTCCCACCGCCAGGAGCCGCTCCCTGCGCGAACGCCGATGAGGCGACCACGCTCGTAAGAACGGCAGCCACGACTCCCGCACCCAATCGGGTCAACCCTCTCATTCCAGCCTCCTCACAATGTTTCGACTCGGTTACAGTGCCATTGTACCGCCTTCCGCGGCGGCCGGTCAACCAGCTTCGCATGCTATCGAGGCGTCGGAGAGAACGACCCACACACGCCTCGACAACCGATTCCACCCAAGGTTCCCAGAACGCGGCGACGAAGACGAAAAGAGCGAGCCCCCTTCTCCTTGATGCAGCTTCGTGCAGCGAGAGAAGAGGGCTCCAGGTGCCGCTGTCTGTCGCACCATCACGCAGTCCGACCCGCCCGTCGAGCTCGCCCGGAATACTACCGTATCCCTCGCTCCCCCTCCTTGCGACCCGGACCGCTCGAGACGTCCGCTGGCGAGGCTCCGCTACTGGGCAGGAGCCGGGGCCGGGGTCGTCGCATCGCCCCCTTCGCCCTCGCTCCCGGCAGCTGCCTCCTGCTCGGCTTCCTTCGTCTTCATGTCGGCCTCGGCCGCCTTCCGCTCGGCCTCGGTCTGCTTGTTGAAGGCGATGATCTGGTCGATCTCGCTCATACGCTCCTTCGACCGCTTCACCGCGTCGGCGAACTCGGCGCTGGCGCCCGCCTTCTGGATGAACTGACCGAACAGCCCCTTCGCCGACATGAGGGCGCCCTCGGCCCCCTTGCCGCCCGACTTCGCCTTGTACTCCTGGGTCAGGATCGCCTCGTTGTAGTAGGTCTCGGCGCGCTCGGGGGCGACCTTCTTGGCGGCTTCGAGCTCAGCGCTGGCGGCGGCCACCATGCTGTCGAAGTTCGCGTCATCGATCTGACCGCGCAGGGCGAGCGCGAGGCCCAGATGAGCGTCGTAGTCGTTCGGACGCATCTTCAGGGCCGCGCGGTACGCCTCGTCCGCCTGCTGGAACCCGCGGAACTGGAGGTTCACCGCCGCGTAGTTCATCTGCGCCTCGTAGAAGCTCGGATCGAGCCTCCTCGCGAGGTTGAACTCCTGGACGGCGCCGTTCAGGTTCGCGAGCTCGACCTGGATCATCCCCGCGGTGTTGTGGATCGGCGCGTAGTTGGGGTTCTTGCGGATGGCCTGGGAGCAGACCAGCGCCGCGAGCTCCAGCGCCTGGGTGTCGACCTTCTTCTGCTTGCTGACGTTGGTCGCGACCGCCTTGCCCGTCTTCCTGCCCGCCTTCTGCTTCGCCGTCTCCAGGTAGTAGATCGCGAGCTGGTTGAACGCGGGCATGAAGGCATCATCGACGGCCAGCGCGCTCTGGATGTACCGCTTCGCGCGCTGGAAGTCGTTGGGGCCATCGTTGTCCGCGACCTGGTTGCCGCGCTTCATGTACAGGAGCGCGAGGTGCACGAGCGCCTCGACGTTCTTGTACTGAGCATCGACGACGGCGGCCTGGCGCATCTCGCTGATCGCCGCGTCGAGGTTCCTCTCGCCCGACTCCGCCAGGTTGTAGAGCGCCACCTGGACCCGCGCGGGGTGGAACTTCGGGTTCTTCTGAAGCGCTTGCGTGAAGTGCTTCTTCGCCTCCGAGTCCTTCTTGCAACGCTGGTACGAGAGCCCCGCGTTGTAGATGGCCTCGGCGAACGTCGCGTCCCCTTGCTGGTCCGCCGCGTCCAGGAACAGCTGGGCCGTCGAGCTGCAAGTCGCCTCGGACCAATCCCCAGCCTTGTCGTGCTGGACCATGGCGTCCATGGCGGTCTTGAACTTGTTGGCCGCCTCGACCGACACGGCCTGGCCCTTGCTGTCCGTGATCGTCTTGCCCGTCGTCGGGTCCTTCGCCCCCTGGGCCGTACCGCCGGTGCTGCCGCCGCCACAACCCGTCGCGGCCAGAAGGAGCATCGCAACCGCTGTCAATGAGGTGATGCTTCTCATGTTTCGCTCCATCACTTCCTGGGTCGGGTCGTGGCCCGATCGAGCGCCGAGCCTTCCTTGGACGCGCCAGCCGCCTTCTTATCCTCGCCCGCCTTCTTGTCCTCGCCCTCTTCCTTGTCCTTGCTCGCAGCCGGCTTGTCGGTTGCGGTCAGCGCTTCTCGGAAGGGGGTCCCGTCGAGGTTCAGCGGCGCAGGGCGTTCGCTCATGCCGGAGTTGACCCGCGACGGCGAGCCACGGAATTCGTCGATGAGGTGGTACTCGGCGCCGTAGTTCTTCGACAGCCACACCTCGCAGGTACGCGAGTAGTCGTCGAAGTACTGGTACTTCACGGACAGGTCGAGGCAGGTCTTGAACGCGCCCTTCGCCATCTGCTTCTGCGGCTCGCTCGCCTCGTCGAGGCGCGAGTAGTACTCACCCCGGATCTCGTCGTACGAGACGTCGGTGCCCGGGACCATGCCGTGCCCCTTCCATTCCTTCGGGATGGGCGCGGCACGGAACTCGGCGACGAACTTGCCCCACATCTGACCGACGCGCGCGCCGGCCGCGATGACCCACCTCGGCGGAGGCGTCGGCTCCAGCTTGAGGATCTTCTGGTACTCGACGTCAGCCGCCTCGATCGCCGGGCGCTTCTTCTTCACCCAGTCGGCAACCTTGGTGTTGATGTGCTTGAGGACGTCCTCGCGGTTCCCGGAGCCCTTGTACTCGGGGAACTTGATCTTATCGACGTCCTTCCGCTTCTGCTCGGCGAAGTGGAAGTAGGCCTCGCCGACCGCGGTCAGCACCTTGCCGAGCCGGCGCAGCTTCTCCGGCTCCTCGCCGCCGATCGCGTCGAGCTTCTTGAGCGCGGCCGCCGGGTCCTTCCAGTAGCCGCGGACCTTGTTGTACTCGCCGTTCGCCGGGGTCACGCTCTTCGTCCGCAGCAGGACGCGCGCGTACATCGCGTGCGCCTGCACCTGGACGTCGAACGTCGCGTTGCGGTCGATCTGCGGCATCGCCGTCGACAGCCGCCGGCGCGCCTGATCCCAGTCCTCGCGATCGATGTAGTGCGCGCCGATCGCGAACGCGATCTGCGCGGTCTGCGCCGGCTTCGCCCTGCCGTAGTTCTTGTTGAAGAGGTCGGCGTCCTTGATCGCCTGGTCCTCCTGACCGAGGCCGAGCCGCAGCACGACCGCGTCCTGGAGCGCCTCGGCGGCCTTGTCCCCCTTCGGGTTCTCGCGGGCGTAGCGCTCGTACCAGTTCGCCGCCTCGTCGTAGACCGCGATCGCCTGGTAGTTGCCGCCGATCTCGTAGATCGACGTCTTCGCCAGCTCGGTGTTGTGGAGGCCGTACCGCGGGTCGAGCAGGATCTTGCGGGCCGAGATCGACTTGGCGATGAGGCGGGCGGCCTGGAACGCCTTGGCCGCGTTGTAGAGGATCTCCTCGCTCTTCTCGCACGCGGACTGCTTCGCCTCGCAGGCAGCCTCGCCGTACTTCTTCCACATGTCCATGTAGGCGCCGGCGGCCTTCTCATAGTTCTTGAGGGCCTCGACGCCGCCGGCCGCGTCAGCAGCCTCGACGAGCTTCTGCGCGCGCAGGCGCTCGATGTCGCGCTGGATGCGGATCAGGATGCCGCACTGCTCGGCGTTCTCCTTCTCCTTGCCGCCCTTGCAGTAGAGGTCGATGAACTTGGGCACATCCGCGGCCATGTCGTCGTAACAAGACGGACGCGGCGGATCCATGTTCGCGCCGAGGACGTTGAGCGACTCGAGGTAGAGCTGAGACGCGTAGATGCCGACCTCCTTGTCGGCGTGGTTCAGCGCCACGTCGCGGAACGCGAGCGCGGCCTCCTCCCAGTGCTGCGCCTCGAAGTACGTGCGGCCGCGCGCGTACTTCACCTCGACGTACTGCTCCTGGGCCTCCTTGTCGTTGGCCGCGGGCTTGATGTAGCAGACGTACCGGTTGAAGGCGGTGATCATGCCCTTCTGGCTGTCACTGAAGTCCTTCGGCTGGAACTTCGCCTTCTCCGCCTTCTTGTCGCCCTTCTTGCCCGTCCCCCCGTCGGGGAGGTTGCCGGACCCCTTCTTGTCGGAGCCGTCCTTGTGGGTCTCGGTGTAGATGTTCTGGTAGCAGAGCACCGAGGCGTACGCGGCCTCAGCCGCCTGCGGGCCGTTCGGGTCCTCGGCCACGACCGAGTCGAACGCGGGACCGCACTTGGCCCAGTCCTTCTGGAAGTACAGAAGGTCGGCCATCGCGTACTTGATCTTGAAGATGTTCGGCCAGTCCTCCTTCAGGATGCGGGGGAACTCGAACTTGGCGAACTGCTCCTGCTTGAAGTTGTTGACGACCTTGTCGTAGAGCTGCGCGGCGAGCTGCATCGTCTTCTTGTCGCCGGTGCCGCGCACGCCGCCCGAGCCCACCGCCTCGAGGTGCCAGGCCATCGCCGTCTCGGTCAGCAGACCGGCGGTGATGTTCGAGCACTTCAGCTTGGCGTCCGCCGGGTGCCCCTCGCCCTGGAACTTGTTGTGGACGTCGAGCTGGCGCCCGAGCTCACCCATGATCTGGTCCTTGTTGCCAGACTTCATGGCGAGCGTCGCCTCCGCGATGTGCCCCTGGTAGACGCAGTACCTCGGGCCCCGATCGCGGGTCATCAGGTCGGTGTAGAGCTCGATGCCCTCCTTGTAGTGACCGGTGTCGAGGTAGTTCTGCCCGAGGTCGTCCATCATCTTGAACGTCTTCTCGGAGCTGCCGCTCGCGTCGCCGCTGAGCGGACGGAGGAAGTCGTGCGACTTGCGCGGGTCGCCCGCGAGCGCGTAGACGGGGATGATGTCGCGCCGCGCCGAGACCGCGAGCTGCGCCGCGTTCGGCATCTGCTGGAACTGCTGCCCGTACTCGATCGTCTTCTTGAACTCGCTGATGGCGCGGGCGAAGTCGCCCTTGTTCCAGTAGACGTACCCGAGCTTGTAGTGGGCGTAGCCCCAGACCTTGTTCTCGGGCGGCGGGTACTGGGTGACCTTGACGTACGACTGCTCCGCCAGGTCCCACTTGGACGGGTCGCCCTGCGCCTCGTTGAAGAAGAGCTCACCGAAGGCGAGGTACGCGTTCGGGATGTACTTCGAGTTCGGCCAGTTCTTGATGAGCTCGAAGTAGACCTTGCGGGCGTTCTCGAGCTGCTGCGCCTGCTCGTACTCGTAGGCGAGGTAGTAGAGGACCTCGTCCGTGCAGCCCGTGCTCTTCGCGGGGTCGGCCGCGTTGGTGCTCTGGCAGTACTTCGGATACTGCGTCTTCAGGTCCGTGTAGTACTTGATCGCCTGCTTCCGCGCGAGGACGAGGATCTTGTCGGCCTTGCCGATCTCGGCCCGGAGCCCGGCGACCGCCTTCGGGTTCTTCCGCTTGGCCTCGTCCGCCTTGATCTGCCCCTCGGTCTTGTCGCGGAACGCCGCCGACTCGAGCTCGACGTAGCCCTCGGCGAGGCGCCGCATCAGCTTCGGCCGGTCCGGAGCGTTCTTCGGCGTCGAGGAGTACAGTCCCTCGAGCCCCTGGATCTCCGTCACCAGCAGGCTCCTCACCTTCGGGGCGAGGCGATTTCGCCGCTCGTCGCGCTGCGCCGAGGCCTGTGAAGCCGTCGGATTGGTCGGCTTCGTCAAGTCCTCGCGCTTCTTCAGCTGGATCCCCTGCGGGGCAGACTTGAAGCTGACCTGCGGCTTCTTGCCCGCCGACACCTGGAGCTTGCCGCCCGGACAGGCGGCGATCGCATCCTTCGCCGGCTGCGTGATGCACGCGTCGGCCGCCGACGCGGGGCTCGTTGTGACCGCGCACGCCGCCACGGCCAACGTACCCGCCGCCGCGCGGAGCGCATGCAGTACACCGAACTTCGACTGCTTCATCTCCATCTCCGTCCCTCCGCCACGGACCCCCGTGAGGAAGCGCTGCCTGCCCCGCGACCTCTGGCCGCGGGGCCAACCATGATGAAATCGCTCACTTGCTGCACTTCGACGTCACGACCTGCCGGTAGAAGCCGAGCTCGTCGCGCCAGTACTCGCCGTCGAACGGCCAGAGCACGTGCTCGTCGTCGGGCTTGACGACGCCGTACGTGAGCGCGTCCTCCTTCGACAGCTGGCCGCTGACGACCTGCTGATCGAGCTTGTTCCTTTCGGCCGCGGTGATGTCGATGAGGATCTTCGACGAGTCGCGGAGGTGCTCGTTGAGCTCGTCGAGGTTGCGCTGGTAGCGCTCCCGGCCGAGCGTGCCGGCGTTCCGGACCGCGAGGCTCCTCGCGAACTCGAGCGCGTCGGTCACGTCGCTGCCGACCGGGGAGTTGCGGAAGTTGACGGGCGCCTTCTTGAACCGATCCGCCTCCTCATCGAGGATGCGCACGTACTCCATGTTGCGCCGGAGCTGGCGGTCGGAGAGCGCGTTCTCGACGATCGGCCGGACCCTCGGCGGGATGTCGCCCTTGCCGGCGCCCACGTCCTTCAGGAACTGGAAGAAGCGCTCCTCGTTCCCCTCCCCCTGGTACCGCACCAGGATCGACTCGAGGTCCTTCTTGATCGGCTCGTACTTCTTCTTCATCTTCGCGACGATCGTGGTCGCGTCGCCGTACTGGCAGATCGTGAACGAGACGACGGCCTTCAGGATGTCGGCCTCGGGATAGAACGAGTTCGGGAAGTAGGGCGACTCGATCGTGTGGATGTTGCCGAGCGCCTGCGGGTACAGCCCGGCCATGAAGTACGCCCAGGACTGCTCGAAGAGGCTGTCCAGCCAGTACTCGCTCGCGACGTCGACGCGGTTCCAGTACTTGACGGCGGCCGAGAGCTTCGCGGCGTCGATCGTCGGAACGTTGTTGTCGTCGAGGCGGACCGAGGCCGAGTAATAGGTGCGCGCCATCGAGAGGAACGCGAGGTCGCGCATGCGCGCCTCGTCCTCGAGGCCCTCGACGCCCTCGTCGATCGCCTGGACGATGCGCTGGAACGACTTGACAGCCGGCACCGACTTGCGCAGCTGCACGTACGAGATGCCGCTGAAGAACTGGGCCTGGACGTAGTACTTGCTGTTCGGGTCGACCTTGGCGAAGAGGCTGATGGCCTCCTCGTAGTTCCGGTTCCGGTACTTGTAGCGGCCGAGCAGGTAGTTGAGCTGCCAGTAGAGGTCGCGCTGCTGGGGGTTGTTGAACCGCGCGATCTGCTCGGTCTTGTACTTGCCGACGCGCTCGATGATGTCCGCCGGCTCCGGGAGCTGCGTCGCGAGCTTGGACAGCCAGAGCAGCGTCTCGTTGAACTTGAGGTGGTTCGGCTTGTCGGCGATCTGCGAGAAGATCGCGTAGCTCGCCTGGTAGAACTGCAGGCGGTAGAGCGCGATCGCGAGGTGGTACTGGGCGATCTGCTTGTTGCCATCGTCATCGCCGGTGTCGCCGTCGACGACGCGCTTCAGCTGCCGCGCGGCGTCGCTCCACCGCTCGCTGTCGAAGAGCCGCTTGCCCTGCGCCGCCTCCTCCGTCATCTGGCCCGCGGTCACGGGGCCGGCATCCTCGTCGAGGTTGACCTCTTTGCTGGGCTTCTTGTCGCCCTTGGCGTCCGCCTTTTCAGCCGCGACGGGCTTACCTTTGCCGGGCTGCGCATGCCCCACGGCGGGGGATAGCAACAGGGCAGAAGCTACAAGGCAGATACTCGCCACCCGGTTCCGCATCGTCGTTCCTCGCTTTCGGCGACGTAAAGATCGTGGCCCCTTCGCCCCGTTCGCGGCTCCACACACGGAGAACGCGCGCCGTAGACCCCCGAGGCAGCTCGGTCAGGAACCAAAAAGTTCAATGAGAATCAACGGATACTTGCGTGTGGCGGGGGATGGTAGGATTGTGGCGCGCAGCTTGTCAAGCGATGCCGGGCGAGGGGCGCCCTCTTGTATTCCCGTCCTGAGACACCGGGCGCCGGGTCGACCTTGGGGTTGCGCACCGCGTAGGAGTCGACGGTGGAATTATCGAACGGAGGCGCGCTCGCTTCCTTACAACGCGATCGTCGCGCCCTCGCCGCGCTGCTCCCTCCGCCGCCGCCCGGACGACGGTCTGACCGTCCGCTGCCAAGGGACCAGCGCGGGCAGGGTCGAACGCCTCGCACCGGCGGCACCCGCCCACCTCGGCGGCGTGGACGGGCGCGCCCCATCCGGCTGTTGACGCTCGAGGCGCGCTTCGTCTAGGGTCCAACCGCTGACGTTGTGCCTTTGAGCACCTCGACTTGAGCGTTTTCTTGCCTCCCGTCCGCGCGCCTCTGCCGAAGCGGTGGCGCGCACCGCCGCCGAAGGAGCACGTTCTGATGACCCGTTCCATTCTGTCCGGCCTGCTCGGCCTGCTCAGCGTCGTCGCAATGGCGAGCCTGCCCTCCGCGTGCGAGAGCGGCGGCGTCGGCGACCCGTGTCTGCCTGAAGACGAGTACGATTCGCAGTTCGCTGGCTTCAAGGTGACGGAAGAGAACATCGAATCGCGATCCTTCCAGTGCCAGACGCGGATCTGCCTGGTGAACCACTTCCAGGGGCGCGTGAGCTGCCCGCTCGGCCAGGAGGCGCCCGCGACGTGTACGCCCGGGCAGGGCGGGTGCACCACTTGCAAGGAGTCGGGGACGTACGCGCCCGACTGCGAACCGTCGAGCCCGGACGGCGGCGCGAGCCAGTGCCTCAGCGGCATGTGCGACCCCGCGGGCGCCTTCTGTCGCTGCGGCGTCAAGGAGGACTGCCCCGGCAACGGCTGGGAGTGCGAGGAGGGCGTCTGCAAGCTGTACCTCTGCCACGACAACTTCAAGGGCTGCCAGGACCCGACCAAGTCGGCAGCGGAGAACGAAGGCCTGTCCTGCTGCGTGCCAGGGACCGACGACCAGCCCGTCGCGTCGCCCGTGTGCGGCCAGTGCGCCGCCAACTCGAACCGGAACGCCCAGCAGGCGGTGTACTGCTCGTGCCGGTGCGGCGTGGCCGACGGCGAGCCGGACGACCCGAACTTCAACTTCTGCGAGTGCCCGCAGGGCTTCACCTGCTCGGAGATCCGGCCGAACGTCGGCCTCGGGGACCCGAACATCACCGGCAAGTACTGCATCAAGCAGAACACGGGGTTCGAGAACGAGGGGGCCTGCGGCGACGTGCAGGGCCGCGCCAACTCGGACCAGTGCGAAGGCTTCTAGGCGTCGGGTGACCGGCCGTCGCGGTTCGCGAAGCCCTCGCCCGACGGCGGCCGATCTGGCCGGCACCTCCCTCTCCCTCCCTCCCAGCGACGATTCGGGCTCACGCGACGGCCGGCCACCCGGGCGCGCCGCGACGCGCAGCGCGCCGGCGGCTTCGGCGACGAGCCGGACCGCGATCGGGCCCGCTGGCGCTCCGGCGGCCGACGCGCGGCGAGCGCTCGGTGCGCGCGCGGAGGACGCGGTGGTCGCTCACCTCGCCGCGCAGGGCGTGGAGATCGTCGCGCGCAACGCGCGGGTCGGGCGGCTGGAGATCGACGTGATCGCGCGCGACGGCCCCGTCATCGTGATCATCGAGGTGCGGACGCGCGGCGCCGGCTCGTACGTCCGCGCCCTCGACAGCATCGACGCGCGCAAGCGCGCCCGCGTGCGGCGAGCGGGCGAGCGGCTCTGGCGCGCCACGTTCTCGCGCGTGCGCGGCGTGGAGCGGATGCGCTTCGACGCCGCGTCCGTGACGTTCCTCCCGAGCGGAGAAGCGAGCGTCGAGATCATCAAGGCCGCCTTCTAGCGCGGTGCTCGCGCGCTGCGGATACGGGCCCATCTCGACGTTTTCGGTACTCGGCGTACTGAAGTACGCCTCCGTGCCGAAAACGCCGATCTGGACCCGTCTCCTGTGCGCGCGAGCACCGCGCGGCGACGGTAGGGGCCGGAGGGACCCGGAGCGCGCGGCCCGGCGTTCTCTTATTTTTGGCTTGATCTCGGGAGGGATTCGGACAGCGCGACCGTCGATCGACCGCGCGCGGGCTCGATCACGCGTCGAGCTGCTCCTGCATCTCGCTGCGCAGGCGCTTCAGCTGGGAGAGGCCCTCGGGGTCGATCTCCATCGTCCCCTTCTGGGCGCGCGCCCCCGCCTCGAGCTTCTCGAGGATCGCATCCATCGTCGCGATCTTGCCCTGCTGACGCGCCCTCAGGTCCTCGACCATCTTCTCGAACGCCTCGAAGAAGTGCTGGAGCTCGTCGCCCTTCCGGAGCTTCTCGCGCACGATCAGCTTGCCCTCGCCGACCTGACGGAGCAGCCGCTTCATCTTGAAGATCGGCCCGGCGATCCTGTGCGTGAAGACGATGCCCGCGATGCCGACGCCGAGGACGAGCAACGACAGGAGCGCGACGATGAGGCGCAGCAGCATCTGCTGGTTGTTCGCGACGTCGGCGGCCTGCCGCTCGAGCGCCTCCGCCCGCTGCTGCAGCGTGGCCGCGTCCCGCTCGAGCCGCGACTGCTCGTCCTTGAGCTTGCTCTCGTCGCGCTGCGCCGCCTCGCCGAACGTCTTCGCGAGCTCGGGGTCGTCCTTGTACTCCTTCGCGATGTTCATCGCGACGACCTCGCTGACCCGACGGCTCTGGACGAGCACCTCCTGGCCGCGCTTGACGGTCTCCTGACCCTGCCGGACGATCTCTTGCCCCTGCTGCACGGCGCTGCGGCTCTGCTCGATGATCTTCGAGCTCGCGTTCCAGAGGAGGACCCCGAGCGCCACGGAGAGCGCAAGGCTGATCCCCACGAGGAACCCCGTGTATTTCAGCTGAAAGTTCTGGTCGAGCAGGTAGTTCCGCGCGCTCCGCTGGTAGCGCGCTCTGACCTCCGGCGCGGAGGTCTGCGGGGCCGTGCTGGAAGCGTCGCTCATGGGATCCTCGAAGCTGGCTGGAGATGACAACGGTCGTGAGGCACTGGAGAAGCCAATATCGAGCGGCGAAGGTGCGTCACAACGAGGCGACGACCTTGTGGAAGGTCTCGACCGCGTTCTCGACGCACATCTTCATCAGGATGTTCTCGCTCTGGACGTCTTTCTTCGGGGTGCCGCTCTGCGTGAGCTTCGGCGCGAACTCACCCTGGAGCGACTTGGACGGATAGGTCCACATGCTGACGCGGACCACCTGCGTGAGGTTGCCGCCCTGGTACACGGCGGGCTCGACCGTGGCGAGGAGATAGAAGCCCTTCAGCTTCTTGCCGTTCAGAATCTTCTTGCCTTGCGCCGCCGTCTCGCCCTTGGGGGCGACCGCGTAGCCGGCCTTCGCGAGGAGCTTCGACTGTATCGCGGCGCGCACGAGCGGCTCGATCTCGGACTCGGGGCGGCCGCTCTTGTTCGTGATCTCGATGGCGACATAGTACTTCGTGTCCGCGCCCGGAGGCGGCGGCGCCGCCGAGCCGCCCCCGCCGCCGGCGGACAGCGCCGCGATCGACTTCTGCATCTGCGACTTGACGGCCGGCGTCTGCTCGCGGCCCTCGGCGCGCTCCAGGCACGCGAGCCCCGCGGGCTTGCCGAGCTTGCCGAGCGCCGCGGCCGCCGCGACCTTGACGGACGCGTTGCTGTCCGTGAGCGCGTCGCAGAGCGGCCTCGTGGCGGCGTCGTCTCCCGACGCGCCGAGCGCGAGCGCCGCCTGCGTGCGGACGCGATAGTCCTCGTTGGTCCTGAGCTGGTCGGCGAGGTAGCCCGTGCGCTGATCCGCGTAGAGCCTCGTGGGTATCAGCGAGAGTACAAGCGTCACAACCAGCAACACGAGCACTGAAAAGGGCCGACGCATTCCACGTTCGACGATACACGAGCGCATCGCCGCCGTGGCGATCGGATCAGCGGGTCTACGCCCGAAATTCGGTGCGCACACGCTCGCACTTTTGCCTTGCATTCGCTCGCTCCTCGCTGCGACCAGACTGGACGGTTTGACGCGGCCTGCCCGCGGCGCTTCAACGCGTGAACCATGTTGGGCTCACGGCGAACACGGCTTCACCATCCGCTTGTCTACCCACCGCTGCCGCCATCGACCCGACGCGCTGCCGCGAGCTCGCGTGCACGTCCGCTCACGTCCGCTTACGTCCGCACTCGCCGCTTGCTCGCTCGGTCGCGCCGCGGGCGCCGGGCGAGCGCGAGCTCGGCACGGCTCCGGATCGGCTTCCCCTTGCCCGTACCGCGTCGGCGTGACGGATAATGCGCGACCATGACGAGGAGCTCGCCGGAGGCCTTCGGGAGATGCGCGGACTGAGACGATGCCTGCCGTGGGCGCTCCTCGCGGCCACGGCGCTCGCGGCGGCGCCCGCGGCGCACGCGCAGACGCAAGGTGCGCCGCTCCGCATCCATGTGCGCGGAAGCGCGCAGATCGAGGCGGTCGCATGGACCGAGCCCGACGGGTTCGTCGTGCGCGGAAGCGTGGTCGACGACGCGCGGAGCGCGATCGCGGGGGCGCCCCTCTCCATCGATGCCCTCACGAGCGCCGGCGCCCCCGCGGTCCTGCCGGCGGTCGACGGGTGCGCGGCCGACGGCGCGGCGCGCGCACGCGAGCCTCGCCCCTCGCAAGGCGGCTACGTGATCGCGACGGACGAGCGCGGCGGGTTCTGCCTCCGCGGGCGCGCGCCGCTCGCGGACGCGACGCTGCGCATCCGGTTCGCAGGGGGAAAGCTCTACGACGCGGTCGAGGCGAAGATCCCGATCGAGGCGCACGCGGCCCCGCTCGCGCCGGTGATCCTCCGGTTCGATCCGCCGGTCGACGCGGTCGATCTCGATCGCCCGACGGTGAACGTCACCGTGGCGCTCCGGCTCGATCGCAGCGGCGCGCGCGGCGTCGGGAGCGGCGCGCCGCTCGAGCGCGAGCGCCAACCGATCGTGCTCGAGGACGAGCGCGGCGCGCGGCTCGCGGAGGCTCCGACCGGCGGCGACGGCCGCGCGCGCTTCGAGCTCCCGACCGAGCGCCTCGACGGCGCCGGACAGGGCGTGCTGCGCGCGCGCTTCGATGGCACCGCCGCGCTCGCGAAGGCGAGCGTCAGCCAGAGCGTCGTCCGGTACGCGCAGGTCACGCTTGCGCTGTCGCATCCTGTCGAGCCGGCGCGCGCGGAGGACGGCGTGCCGATCGACGTCGAGGTGCGCTCGTCCCGCGGCCCGGTCGAAGGCGGCGTGGTCGAGGCGCTGCGCGCGGGCGAGCCCGTCGGGGCGGCCACCGTGACCGGCGGCAAGGCGCGGGTGATCGCCGCGTTCACCGCCGAGCGAGCGGGGGCGGTCCCGATCTCGCTCCGCTACGTGCCCGCCGCTCCGTGGTGGATCCCCGGCGCGGAGCTCGCGATCGACGTGCCCGTCGCGGGCCCCGGGGCGTGGCGGCAGATCGCGCTCGGCGCCGCCGTCCTCGCCATCGCGGGCTGGGTGCTCGGCGGATGGCGGCGGGCGCCGAAGCGCGCCGCGACGGCGCGCGCGGGCGACGAGCGGCCCGTCGCGCCGCCCGGCCGCGCCGGCGTGCGCGTCATGGGTCCGCTCGAGGGCGCGACCGGCTGGCGCGGCGCCGTCGCCGACGCGCATGACGGAACGCCCATCGCGCGCGCCGAGCTCGTGATCGTCGTCCCCGCCTTCGACGGCAGCGGCGTCATCGCCCGCGCGCTGACCGACGACGTCGGCGAGTTCTCGATCGAGGCGCCGTACCGGAGCGACGCGAGGCTCGTGGTCCGCGCGCCGATGCACAGCAGCCATGAGCAGGCGCTCCCGTCGCCGAGCAAGCTGGGCATCGCGCTGGTCACGCGGCGCCGCGCCGTCCTCGATCGCCTCGTCCGCTGGGCGCGGCGCCAGGGAGCGCCCTTCGAGGGGCCGCCGGAGCCGACGCCCGGGCACGTGCGCCGGGCGGCGAGCAGGGTTCAGCAGCGCGAGGTCGAGCTCTGGGCGAGCCGGATCGAGCACGCCGCCTTCGGCCCCGATCCCGTGGACGAGCGGATCGAGCAGGACCTCGGGGCGTCGGAGCCCAAGCCGGGCGCCTCGCCGCTGGCCCCGTGAGCCAGGCGACGGGGCCCGCGGAGCGCCGGCCCCGTCGCCGCGCCGATCTGCCGTTTCGCTGGTCGGATCGCGCCCCCGCGCGACCGCACGTTGACGTATGGGGTGCGTCCCATATAGTCGGCTCCCTCGCCGGAGAACGCCAACGTGGAAATCGCCCTAATTATCGTCGGCCTCGTCGTGATGGCGGCGATCGTCTACTTCGTCACGAAGAAGGCGCCGCCACCGGAGATCGCAGCGCCCCCCGAACCGAAGAAGCTCCAGGAGAAGGCGAAGCAGCCCTCCGAGAAGCCGGCGGACAAGCCGACCGAGAAGCCGCGTGCCCCGAAGAAGCCTCCGGCGGAGGAAGCTCCTCCGGCGAAGGCGAAGGAGCCCGCGCCGCAGGAGGAGCCGCCCGCGGCGGCGCCCGCCCCTGTCGAGGCGCCCGTCGCGCCGCCGCCCGCCATCGCGCCGGCGGCGCCCGAGCCCGCCGTCGCGGAGGCGGCCGTCGCGCCCGCGATCGAGGCGCCGGCCGTCAAGCCGGCCGCCAGACCAGCGCGGGAGACCGCGCCTCCGGCCGCGCGCAAGCGAGACATCGAGGGGCTCCGCAAAGGCCTCACGAAGGTGCGGGAGAGCGAGGGGTTCTTCGGCCGGCTGAAGGCGCTGTTCGCCGGCAAGAAGGAGATCGATCCCAACGTCGTCGAGCAGATCGAAGAGGTGCTGCTCACCTCGGACGTCGGCGTGAAGACGACAGAGCTCCTCCTCGACGAGATCCGGTCGGCGCTCAGCAGGAACGAGCTCGCCGACACCGACAAGGTCTGGGACGCGCTGCGCGAGCACGCGAAGCGGATCCTGCGCGTCGGCGCGGGCGGCGGGCTGCCGCTGAAGGCGCAGCCCACCGTGGTGATGGTGGTCGGCGTGAACGGCGTGGGAAAGACGACCACGATCGGCAAGCTCGCGACGCAGCTCAAGGCCGAGGGCCGGACGGTGGTGCTCGCGGCGGGCGACACGTTCCGGGCGGCGGCGGTGCAGCAGCTCAACGTCTGGGGCAAGCGCGTCGGCTGCGAGGTCGTGCGCGGCAAGGACGGCGCGAACCCCGGCGCGGTGATCTTCGACGCGATCCAGAAGGCGAAGGACACCGGCGCCGACGTGGTGCTCGCCGACACCGCCGGCAGGCTGCACACGAAGACGAACCTCATGGAGGAGCTGTCCCGGGTCGCGCGCACCATGAACAAGGCGCTCGAGGGTGCGCCTCACGAGACGCTGCTCGTGCTCGACGCGACGAACGGCCAGAACGCCATGCAGCAGGCCGCGCTCTTCAAGGAGGCGCTGCCCATCACCGGCATCGTGCTGACGAAGCTCGACGGCACCGCCAAGGGCGGCGTCATCCTCGGCATCTGCGCCGAGCACGGGCTGCCCGTCCGGTACGTCGGCATCGGCGAGCGCGCGGAAGACCTCCGCGAGTTCGAGCCCGACGAGTTCGTCGAGGCGATGCTCGGCCGCGCCAGCGGCTCCGAAGACGCGGCCGCCTGACGCGCACTCCGCGGCGTGAGCGCCGGCGGCGCTCGATCTCTCCTCACCACCCAATCGCGCGGCTCGACACCGGTCCAACCAACGGGCGATGGCTCCGATGTCTCGGCACGCCGCGCCTTTCCCGCTGAACCCGTCAGGGGTCACCATCGTCGCGCCCTCGGCGCAAGCACACCGGCGATCCGAGCCCGCGGTGATTGTGCAGCGAGTCTGCCGCTCGCCGCGTGCCCACCCGGCGGGTCCCCTCTGCGACGCCGCCGGTCGTCCGTGGCAAAAGGATTTGGTTGTTGATCCTTTTATTTTCGACGTGATATAGTCCGTCGGGCTTGGCGGTTGACCGAATTATTTAATGAATTCGAGTAGTTAGGAAGCTGTTGTACTACCTGGGCGATCGATCGCTCGCATCGCACGGACTTCGGAAGGGATGGCGATGAACCAGGCTCGCGTGGGGATTCTCGTTGCGGCTGCGCTGGTCGCGATGCCGCTTACGGCGTTGGCTCAGCCAAAAGAGCAACCCAAGGAAATCAACCTCGACGAGCCAGAGACTCCTGCCGAGGGCACGGAGCCGGTGGAGGCGCCCGCGGCCCCTGCCGAGGGCGGCGAGACGACTGGGCTTGGGGACATCTGTGCGATCGACCCGACGGCGTGTCCTACGATCAATTTGGAGAAGGAGGCCGCGAAGGATCTCAAGAACGAGACCTACGCGGTGCAGCAGATCTACGCGCTGCGCTACCACCGCTTCGAGGTGAACCCGTACTTCGGGCTGACGATGAACGATCAGTTCGTCGGCCACAACGGGCCGGGGCTCGCGGTCAACTGGTACCTCACCAACGTCCTCGCGATCGGGGTCAACGGCAACTGGTACGGTGCCCTCAACACGCCGTCGGACTTCAACTTCCAGACGAGCAGGGCGGCGCGTGTCGGCGAGCCGATCACCGAGTATCAGTGGAACGCGAATGCGAACTTCACCTACGTCCCCGCGTACGGCAAGTTCGCCGGGTTCAGCGACTTCATCTTCCACTACGACTTCTTCGTGCTGGGCGGTGTCGGCGCGATCTCGACGAGGCCGATGGCCGTCGTCGATCCCGACAACCGCACCTTCGACTGGAAGCCGAAGCTCTCGTTCCACGTCGGCGGTGGCCTCCGCATCTTCTTCAACCGCTGGTTTGCGGCGATGTTCGAGGTCAGCGACTACATCTTCTTCGACGAGCTCGAGAACCCCAGCGTCGACACAATCAACCCTCAGGACAAGAGCACCTGGCTCGCCGAGGGGAAGAGCTTCACCAACAACGTCCAGGCGCAGGTCGGGCTGTCGGTCTTCCTGCCGTTCTCCTGGGAATATCGGCTGCCGAAGTGAGGATTTTGGACGCGGGGACGCGCAGACGCCGAGCGCGAGACATAGGATGATTCAGCCAAAGACGGGGACAGGCATGATGCGTCGATTCGTCCAGAGCCTCTGCACCGTGGTGGCAGGGCTTACCGGCTGTGCACTTCTGATGACGGCTGCGCCCGCGGAGGCGCAGGAGATTCAGCTCACGGGCCCTCTGGCCGGCGCGCCGGCCGTGCGGAAGCTCCGGCTCCACCGTGACGGGCGGTTCGAGGTGGCTCCAGGCGCATCGTTCACGCTGCTGGACGAGTACCGGCGGACGATCATGCCGGGCCTGCGGCTCACCTACCACTTCACGGACTGGCTCGGCTTCGGCGCCTGGGGCGGGTACGGGTTTCAGTACAACGCCGGGTTGACGGACGAGCTCCAGCGCGTCGCGATCGACGGGCGTAACTGCGACGCCCAACCGTTCACGAAGGCGTGCCAGCTGACCAGCGTCAACCTGACCAAGGGCGACCTGACCAAGGATCAGCTCGGACAGATCCAGTGGGTCGCAGCGCCCCAGGTCACGGTCGTTCCCTTCCGCGGAAAGCTGGCGCTGTTCGCCGAGCTCTTCGTTGACACCGACGTGAGCTTCTTCGCGGGAGCCGCGGCGATCGGCGTGAAGGAGCGCAAGGAGTGCGGCACGACCAACCAGAACGCCTGCTCGGAGACCTTCGGGCTCGAAAGCCGCATGGCCTTCGCGCCGACGTTCGGCCTCGGCTGGAACTTCTACCCATCGGACTTCATCGGCTTCGGCGCGGAGTGGCGCGCCCTGCCGTTCGCATGGAATACTTCGGGCTTCGACAACCACGGGCTCGGAACGGACGAGGCGTTCCCTGACCGCAAGGTGGACGACAAGGACCGCGAATTCCACTTCACGAGCATGGTCACCGTGAGCCTGAGTATTCAACTCCCCACCGGCATCAAGACGACGGAGTAGACGGCTGCGCCGGCTCGCGGTGACCGAGCCGGTTCGCCCGGGATAGCTCGGGCGGGAAGCACCCTCTGCAGGGAGCCACTCTAGCGGGGTGCAGGTTCGTGTGATACGGGCTCAGCCGCTAGGCAGGCGCGTGAGGCATACGAGAGGTTGCCGCTGCGAGCCGAACGACGTGGGTGAGCCGGTAGCGCACGAAGATGCGCCCCGCTATAGATCAGGCGACGTTCGCCGGGTAGCTCGGACCGGGCGGCGGGGACAGCCACCAGAGGTCAGCGTTGGGTATTTTCGATTTTCTCCGCAAAAGCAATCCCCCTGCCGGGGGCGCCCCCTCCGACAAGAAGGTGGCCGGGCCTGCGAAGGTCGTCGCGGACAAGCGCGCTCAGACGTACGACCGCCTCGACGCCATCCAGTCGCTCGCCGCGATGAAGAGCGCGGATGCGGCGGCGGCGCTCCTCAGGCGCTTCACGTTCTCGATCGACCCCTCCATCACGGATCAAGAGGAGAAGGATCTGGCCTTCCGGGGGATCGTCGATGCGGGCAAGGACGCGGTGCCGGCCGTGGTCGAGTTCTGCATCAAGGCCGAGGCGCTCACCTGGCCGCTCAAGATCCTGCGGGCGCTGCTCGACGACACCGGGTACCGGACCGAGCTCGTCCAGCTGCTCGACCGCTTCGACACGGAGTATGCGCGCAACGTCGAGCCGAAGCAGCAGCTCATCATGGCGCTGGGCGACATCAAGGGCGACGACGTGCGGGTGGGGGTCGAGCGGTTCCTCGACGATGTCAACGAGACGGTCCGCTTCCACGCCGTGCAGACCATATTTTCCCAGGGCGATGAGGCGAGCGTGCCAGCGCTGGTGAAGATGCTCGCGACCGAGGAGTCGGTCCGGGTGAAGAACAAGGTCGCCGAGGGGCTGATGACCCGGGGCTGGACGGTGCCGGCCGAGCTGCGGAGCAGCGCGAGCCAGGCGCTCCAGGACTCGAACGGCTTCAGCGTGGGCTCGGACGGCAAGCTCCGGAAGGGCGCCGGATACAGCTGACCCGGCGCGCATCGTGACAAGTCCGTTCGTCCTGCGATCGGGTTGACAGCATCACCGCGCGTGGACGAAACTCCACGCCATGCTTGTTCAGCCCTCGGCGGTAGCTGAGAGCGAAGCCGCGCAGACCGGCCCGCACAACAAGACGAAAGCGAGCGCAGTCTGTGATTGAGCACCGCTCAAGGATGGCGGAGCTTCCGTCACGACATCGTCCCCGGCGCCCCAGCGACGCGCGCCCAGGCACGCTCGTGGGGAGCGCCCGTCGCGTTCCCCTCCGTCGCCTCCCCCTGTCACGCGCGCTGGCCGCGGCGTGCCTGCTGCCTTGCGCGCTCGCCGCGCGCAGCGCGGCCGCAGCCGACTTCGAGGTCGAGTCGACGACCGGCGTCCAGGCCTACGAGGTCGCGGGCCCCTGGGGCGACACGAACATCGAGCGGCGGCGGCTCCTTCAGACGCTGGGGCTCGCCGTCTACAACCTCCAGGGCGACTCCGCCCCAGGCGGGGCCGACTACTCGGCGACCGTGCGGCTCCGGCTCGACGCGGACTTCGGGATGAATGGTCACCTCGACGGCGCGCAGCGGGGCGGCGAGACCGACTACAGCGTCGATGGCGGCTCGCGCTACATCCCGGGGCTGCGCGAGGCGCCCCTCGATCTGATGTACGCGTACGTCGAAGGGCGGAACGTCGCCAGCGGGTGGCTCGGCTTCCGGGTCGGCCGCCAGTACGTGAGCGACGTGCTCGGGTGGTGGTCGTTCGACGGCGCGCTCGTCCGGGTGACGACGCCCTACTACGTTCAGCTCGAGGCGTACGGCGGGCTCGAGCAGCGCGGCGGCCTGCCGCTCTCCACATCGCGCTTCGAGCGGCAGGGGATCTGGCGCGGCAGCCACCGGGGATTCGGTGACGACCGGACTCAACCCGGAAGCGCGGCCGATTTCCCGTCGTATCAGGAGGCCGATCTGGCGCCGGCGTTCGGCGTCGCGCTCGAGAGCGCCGGCCCGAGCTACATCCACGGTCGCCTGACCTACCGCCGCGTTTACAACCTGGGAACCTCCGTCACCCAGCAGTTCCCGGATCCGGACGGAGGCGTCCGGACGTCCGACGGGTCGCGCATCTCGCAGGATCGGCTCGGGTACGCCGCCAACATCAACAAGCCGGACCTTGGCGGCATCAAGGGCGGAGTGACGTACGACTTCTACAACCAGCTCGTCGGCTCGTTCTACGGCGGCGTGGAGGTGTACGCCGGGAGCCGCGTCACGCTGGGGGCGGACGTCGACTACTTCGTTCCGACGTTCGACGCTGACTCGATCTGGAACTGGTTCACCCACGATCCCATCACCACGATCACCGGACGGGCGGCGGTGGACATCACCCGCGAGCTCGACGTCGCGGCCTGGGGCGGCACGCGGATGTGGATCGCCGAAGGCAACCCGGAGGAGTTCGGCGCTGGCCAGTGCGAGGCGGTGGAGCGACCAGGCTGCGTCGGCGCGACGTCGCTCGATCCGAATGACGGCGATCTCCGCGACTACGCGCGCGACGAGAAGAACCGGGCCACGACGATCTCGACCGATGTGCTCGCGAACCTCGCGGGCCGCTACCGCACGCGCACGACGTCGGTCGAGCTCCGCGGGATGCTGCAGACGGGGGAGCGCGGGCGGCGGACGGGGGCCGATCTCTCGGGAGAGAAGCGGCTGAGCGGTCAGCGCTACGCGCTCGGAGCGCGGATGTCGCTGTACGACTGGGAGGATCCGCTCAGGCCGGACCGGGGCGCGACGTCGTTCGGATATGTCCTCGGGGCCGGGTATCGGCCGGGCGAGGCCGCAGATTTCAAGATCGAGTGGGAGCACGACATGAACCGGCTTGTGGGCCAGCGCTTCCGGGTCGTCGGCCTCGTGAACCTGCGGGTGGCGCCGTGAGCGAGGAACGCATGGACGCAAGACAGGACAGACGCCGCCGCGCTCGGCGAGACGAGGCGAGGTTCGTCCCTGGGTGGGTCGCGATCGTCGCATGCCTGGGCGCGCTGGCGCTCGCGATCGTGGGCCCCGAGGCGGCTGCCCAGGCGAAGCCACCGGCGGCAGCGGGAGACGACAGCGCCGAGACGGCGGATGACGACGCCGAGGAAGGCGACGCCGAGGGAGAGGCGCCCGCCAAGGCGCCGCGCGGCGCGTACACGTCGGGCCTCCACCCGATGCCCGCCGACGCGGAGGTGCCGCTGGCGTGGATGCCGCCTGGGACGAGCGCGACCCCGGTCCCGAGCGACGAGATCTACCCCCCGCAGACGCTGACGATCCGCTTCAACCACAAGAAGCACGTCAAGGGGCTCAAGCAGACGTGCAAATCGTGCCACGGCGCGGCCTACACGAGCGGCGCGGTGACGGACCGGCTGCTGCCGAAGCCGAGCGAGACGTGCGACAACTGTCATGATGTCGATCACTCCGACCTCACCCAGGTGAAGGCGGGGACGAACGAGAACGGACAGTGTGCGTACTGCCATATCGGGGAGAACGCTGGCAGCGACGGAAAGGTGGCGCCGCTCGTGCTGCCGCACGCGAACCTCCGCTTCCCTCACGCGAAGCACGTGAACCGGAACATCAAGTGCAGCCAGTGCCACGGCCGCGTCGACCGGATCGAGCTCGCTACCCGTGATCAGCTGCCTCGCATGGCCGGCTGCTTCACGTGCCACAACATGAGCGGCGCGGCCCAGGGTGAGGCGAAGAGCGACTGCGACGTCTGCCACCTGACGCGCCCCGACGGGCGGCTCGTGACGGCGTTCGCCACGGGCGATCTGCTGCCGCCCGCGTGGCTGCACAGCGCGGGGCACACGCCCGACTGGCTCGAGCGGCACAAGCAGGTCGCCGCGAACGACAGCGCCTTCTGCGGGTCATGCCACAGCGCGAACTACTGCACCGACTGCCACGACGGGAAGATCCGTCCGCGCAACGTCCACCCGAACGACTTCCTCTCGATGCACCCGCAAGCGGCCCGGCAGGACAATCCTCGCTGCGTGAGCTGCCATCAGGAGCAGACGTTCTGTGCGGACTGTCACCGGCGGACGGGCGTGGCGCGCGAGGCGCCGAGCGCAGCGCGGCCCGCGGGGCGCCGCTTCCACCCCCCGCCGGCGGAGTGGACCACGGCGCCGCGGAGCGCGAAGCACCACGCCTGGGAAGCAGAGCGAAACCTGAATGCGTGCGTTTCCTGCCACACCGAGCGGGACTGCGCGACCTGCCACGCGACGCGCGGGGCGTCAGGCGGGCAAGGGCTGAACCCGCACCCCCTCGGCTTCGAGAGCAAGTGCAAGACGGCGTTCTCCCGGAACCCGCGTCCGTGCCTGGTGTGCCATCAGTCGAGCGACAGGTTCGTGCAGCGGTGCCAATGAAAAGTCAAAATCCGTCAGTATATTCCTTGCCCTGGCCTTCCGGCGACGGGTATAGCGAAGTGCGCGCGGCTTCCCTAACGATCGCCGCGAACGCCAAGGAGAACGGGCGTGAAGGAGCTGATCAAGTACCTGATCGACAACCTCTATCTCGATTTCCAGGGGGAAATCACGCTGGAGACAGTGCGGGGCTTCCTCCGCGAAGACGACGGACGGGAGGCACGCCAACTTTTGTCGAAGCTCATCGAGGAGAAAGGGGTAGACGACATGCTGATCACGCTGGCCGACTGTCTCAAGGAGCACATCCAGTCCGGGGTGAACGAGAAGGTCGTCCGCGAGCAGCTCTCGCTCTACTCAGAGAGCTGAGCACGCTGGCTCGCGCCACACGCCTTGCCCCCCTCCCCCTCTGTCTGCAGGCGGCCCTCGTTACGGCCGGCTGCGACGTGGGGGAGGCCACGCTCCAGCCGATCGACGCCCCTCCTGTCCAGCTGATCGAGGCGCGCGCCACGACCAGCCTCGACCAGAACTACCAGCCCGTCCGCACCGCGCTCGATCCCACCGGCACGACCGAGGTCCTGTCGACCGCGAGCTTCGTGCTGAAGTTCGATCGTTACCTGCTGCCGAGCTCGGTGAGCGCCACGGTCGGCGCCGAATCCGTGTGCGTCTCGGGCGATCTGGCCACGGTCCAGACCTACGCGGACTGCATCAATCCGATCGCCCTGGCGCCCACGTACAACCCAGTCCAGCGGGAGGTCATCTTCCGCCAGATCGAGGGCATGCCGGGTCTGGTTCCCGGGACCCGGTATGCGCTGACGGTCTTCAAGCCGGCGGACGAGGCTGCGCCGTCCGGCGTCCGCGCGTTCGACGGCGCGCCCCTCGGCGGCAACACGCGCATCGAGTTCTCCGTCGCGGCGACGAACCCGCCTCAGGCGATGCCGGAGCGCCCGCCGAGCGGCGACTTCTTCTGCCAGCGAGACCTCGAGTGCGTCGCGGCCACGGCAGCTTGCCAGGGCGACGCTCCCACGGATCCGACGTGCGTCGCCTGCGTGAGGGGCGCCGCGTACTACCTCTTCTACGGCTGCTTCGGGTGCCACAACGGCGGGAGCGCCGCCGCAGGGCTCGACCTGAACCTGGGCACGGCGTTCAACCAGCTCGATCCGCTGTTCAAGACCGCGATCGGGCGCACCGCGCACCAGACCCAGATAGGCGAGAAGGCGCACGTGGCGGAGGCATCCCCGGAGCGCTTCGGCAGGGCCATGCCGCTCATCGACCCGGGAAACCCGGGGAACAGCTACCTGCTCTACAAGCTCCTCATCGGGCAGAGCGCGCTCGACCCCTCCTTGCCCGCCGATGCGGCGGAGAAGCTCCGCCAGGAGACCGAGCGGCTGCAGGCGGCGTTCGTGGTGGGGATGCCGATGCCGCCCCCGCCTTCAAACCCCATATTCTGGTTCCACCCCCAGACGCCGGAGGATCAGGACACAACGCCCTACGTGGACGGTATGGACATCCTGTCCGCGTGGATCCTCAACGGCGCCGCGCCGCGAGACTGCTCCGCCCCGGCTGCCTCGCCCTGACGGCGCTTGCGCGGCGTCACATCACGCGATTCCGCCCGGCCTTCTTCGCATGATAGAGCCGCTCGTCGGCGCGGCGGTAGAGCTCCATCGGCGAGACCGGCGCGTCCGGGGTGACGCCGGCGACCCCGAAGCTCGCGGTGACGGCGACCTCACCCTCCTCGAAGCGGAACGGCGTGCGCTCCACGAGCGCGCGCAGCTTCTCGGCCACCAGGCGGGCGCCGTCGACGGCGATCTCCGGCACGAGCAGGGCGAACTCCTCCCCGCCGACGCGCGCGAGGATGTCGTCGCGGCGGACGTTCGCAGCGGCGAGCGCGGCCATCTGGCGGAGCACGGCGTCGCCCGTGAGGTGCCCGCGGGTGTCGTTGATGTTCTTGAAGTGATCGATGTCGAACATGATGAGCGCGAGGTGGCGATGGTAGCGGCAGGCCCGCGACACCTCGCGCTCCAGCGCGACCTCGAAGGAGCGCTTGTTGTGGACCTGCGTCAGACCGTCGAAGGTCATCAGCCGGTAGATCTCCTCGTGATACGAGAGCTCGACGTTCCCACCCTGGATGAACTTGAAGATCGTCCGGCCGATCTTCACCTGGTCACCGTCCTTGAGGGCGCGCTCATCGACGGAGACGTCGTTCACGTAGGTGCCATTGGTCGAGCCGAGATCGCGGACAACGTAGCTCATCCCCGTCCAGGAGATGCGCGCATGACGCCGGCTCACCGCGTCGTCGTCGAGCGGGATATCGGTCTGTATGGCGCGCCCACACTCGATCGCCCCGGTCCCCAGCGCGATGCGGCGCCCGAGCTCGGTGCCGTAGATCACCACCAGGCACGCGGTGCCCGGCGCCACCGGCAGCACCGGCGGGGCGATCGCGGTGCAGGTGACGAGCGTCTGCCGATGATCGTTCTCGTGCTTCGCCACGCTAGGGGACCCAAGTACACCAGAGCCGACGTGCCAGGGCAACGCGCGTCGCGCGTCGGACATGGTAGGCTTCGGCCATGAAACACTGCGGTTTCGCGCAGATGTGTGTCGTTGCCACGATGGTCGCCGGGCTCGCCGTTCCTCTGAGCGGGTGTGGCACGAGCGCGCCCCCGATCGACGAGGGCGACGCCGCGCCCGCGCCGCAACAACCCGAGACCGTCACGAGCTTTCCGGACGCGCCGCCGCTCCCGGGCGAGACCGAGTGCAAGGTCGTCGTCAGGACGGGGATCCCCGTCAGTTCGGCGCAACACGTGGCCACGTGCGCGCCTGTCCAGTACGCGACCAACCCGCCGAGCGGCGGAGATCACTGGGGCCTGTGGGCCGAGTACAAGCGCTTCGAGGCGGAGGTCCCGCGCGAGATGTACGTCCACAACCTCGAGCACGGCGCGATCGTCCTCGCGTACCGGTGCGCCTCGTCCGGCTGCGCAGAGGTGAAGGCGGTGCTCGACGAGGTGCGCGCCGAGGCCACCTCCGATCCGAAGTGCCTCCTGGTGCCGGGAGGGCCGGAGGCGCGGCTCGTGATGACGCCCGACAGCGCGCTGGACACCCCGGTCGCGGCCGCGGCCTGGGGCGCGACGTACACCGCGACGTGCCTCGACAAAGCGTCGCTCGCGCGCTTCGTGGCGGACCACTACGGCAAGGGCCCGGAAGACACATGCAGCGACGCGGGGGCCGTCGATATCGATCTGCCAGACGGCGGCGCGCCGATCTGCGGCGAGGGATCAGGCGGAGGCGGCGGCGGAGGCGGCGGGGCAGGCGCGGCGGGGGGCGCTCCGCCGGATCCGTAACCAGGTTGACAGGTGGCTCCTCGCCCGGGAGCATTCTGGGATGAGCGAGCCGTCGACCGTGCCACCTCGGTTGGCAGAGCGCTTCCGGCTGCTGGACGTCGCGGGGTCCGGCGGGTCGGCCGAGGTCTGGAGGGCCGTCGATCAGGAGCGCGGCGGCATGGTGGCGCTCAAGCTCGAGCCGCGCGAGCGCGGAGCGTCCGCGGCGCAGCGCGCCTCCGCGCGGCGGGCGCTCGGCCGCGAGGCGCTGCACGCGGCGCTGGCGCTCTCGCCGCGGCTGCCGGAGCTCGTCGACGTCGGATGGCTCGCGGCGGCGTCTGGCGTCGCGCGCGTCGCGCGCGCCGAGGGCGCCCTTGGCGAGGAGGGGCGCGCGTTCGTCGCGATGCGCTGGATCGAAGGGAGAGCCGTCGCCGACGCCCTGCGCGGGCTGCCCGCTGGCGAGCGCACGGCGCTCGCGCTCGCCGCCGCGCGCGACGCGGGCGAGGCGCTCGCCGACCTGCACGGCATCGGCCTGGCGCACGGAGATCTCAAGCCGGAGAACCTGATCCTGACGCCGGAGGGGCGGATCGCGGTGATCGACCTGGGGCTCGCCTGCTCGATCCACGAGACGTCCGTGGACGGGGCGACGCTGCGGTACATCGCGCGCGGGGACGCCGAGCTCGGAGACGCGCGGGCGAGGGATCTGCTCGCGCTGGGGACGCTGCTCGCCGAGATCGCCTTCCCCGGCGTGGCGGACGCGGACGATCCCATCGGCGCGGCGCGGGCCGCGGCGGCCGCGGAGCGCGCGGCCTGGCCGCCGCTCGACGCGATCTGCCGGGCGCTCCTCTCGCCCTCCCCCGCGGCGCGCCCGTCGTCCGCGTGGGTCACCGAGTCGGCCCGCGCCGCGATCGCCGGCGCGCAGCGCGCGCGGCCCCCGTTCGCCGCCCCCGCCGCGGGGCGCGCCGGCCGCGATGCGGGGGCGCCCGGCGCAGCGCGCGATCGACAGGACCGCGACGCGCGCCGCGTGCGCGCCGCTTACCTGCGCCTGCGGCGACACGAGCTCGAGGCGGCGCTCGGGGTGCGCGACGATGTCGCCCCCTGGCTCGTGGACGCGTTCGCGGTGGTCGAGCGGGTGCGCGCGCTCTCCGGCGCGTCGCTCCGCGCGGGCGACGGCGCGGCGCGCGTGGGTCCGCCGCAGAGCGACGCGGCGTGGCTGGGGCGGCTCGGGCCGGACCGCGTCGCGCGGTGGCTCACCGCGCTCG
The DNA here is from genome assembly GCF_051527395.1 of Sorangium sp. So ce281. Taxonomy (NCBI): domain Bacteria; kingdom Pseudomonadati; phylum Myxococcota; order Polyangiales; family Polyangiaceae; genus Sorangium; species Sorangium sp. So ce281. Next base: position 3,852,890 of record NZ_CP150322.1, on the reverse strand, counting down.
CGGGGACGAGCGCGGCGGCGTGGCCGATGGGGCCGCTCGCGTCTGCGCCGGAGAGGGCGCTCGCGGACGCGCTCGTCGCGCTCGCGCGGCAGGTCCCGCCGCGCGCCTGGACGTTCGCGGACGTCGAGGCGGCCGTGCTGGGAACCCCGGGGAGCGGCGCGCGGCGGAGGGCGAGCGCGGCGCCGGAGGACCGCGGAGCGGCGGAGGGCGCCGCCGACGCGCACGCCATCGGCGCGGCGGAGGCGGCGGCGCTGGCGCTCGCGATCGCGCGGGTGCCGCCGGATCCGCTCGCGCTCGAGGCGATCGAGCAGCGCGACGACGCGCCGGCCTGCCTGGTCGTCGCGGCGGCCAACGCGCTCCGGCTGCACGGCGACGCCGGGCGCGCGCGGAGCTTGATGCTGCGCTCGTGCGTTCGAGGCGCGACGGAGGCCGCGGCGCTCGCGGCGGAGGTGCTGCGGCGCGCCGGCGATCGCGCCCTCGCGGAGGAGCGCGCGCGCGCCGCGATCGACGCCGGCGCGGACCCGGAGGGGCGCGCGCGCGCGGTGCTCGCGCGCGTCGCGATCGACGCGGGGGCGCTGGAGGCGGCCGACGCGCTCGCCGGGGAGGCGGCCACGGCGCCGCTCTGCGAGGTGCGCGCGCTGCTCGCCGTGCTGCGCGGCGACACCGCGCGGGCGCTGTCGGAGGTGGCGCGGGGCGAGGCGCTCGCGAGCTCCGTCGAGGAGCTGGCGCGGATGGCCGCCGTGCGCGGCTACGCGTGGCACGCGAGCGATCCGGAGCGCGCGCACGCGTCGTTCAGCGCCGCGGTCGACTACGCCGTCCGCGCCGGCGCGGTGGTCGAGGAGGCGACCTACCGGACCGGCGAGGCGGCGGCGGCGGTGGATCTCGGCGATCTCGACGGCGCGATCGCGACCTCGACCCGCGCGGCGCTGCTCTGGGAGCACCTCGGCCGGCCGGCGCAGGGCGCCCGGGCGCTGCTCGCCTGCGCCGCCGCCTACGCCACCGCGGGCCTGGTGCACGAGACCTGCCGGAGCGCCGAGGACGCCATCGCGCGGGCCCGCGACGCGGGCGACGCGAAGGCGGAAGCGTACGCGCTCTGGGCCATCGCCGACGTGGTCGCCGCGCGAGGCGACGGCGTCGTGAGCGCGGACGTCGGATCGCACGTCGACCCGCGCGCGGCGGCGGCGCGCGCGGCGGCGGCGCGCGCGGCGGCGCTCCTCGCCGGAGGCTCCGCGGACGACACGCTGCGGGCGGCCGCGCGGCTCCTCCGCCACGGCGCGGGCGAGCTCGATGGAGCCCGCGTCGAGGAGCTCGACGAGCTCGCGAACGGCCCGGAGCCCGCGGCGGCCTCGCGGCTCGACTGGTGGGGAGCGCGCGCCGCGATCGCGCTCGCCGCGGACGACGTCGGCGCCGTGACCGCGCTCGCCGCGGACGACGTCGGCGCCGTGACCGCGCTCGCCGCGGACGGCGTCGGCGCCGCGACCGCGCTCGCCGCGGACGACGCGCCGCTCGGCCCGGCGGGCGCGTCGGCGTGGCGCGGCCGCAGCGACCGCATCCTCGCCGCGATCGCCGCGCTCGCGGGCGCCCGCGCCCCGATCGCGGCGCGCGGTCCGGCGCTGGCCGCGGCGCACGCGCTGGCCGTCAGGGCCGGGCAGACGGACGTCGCGCACCGGGTGCTCGCGGCGCTCGCCGACGCCGCGCGCGAGCTCTGCGGGCGCACCGCGGGCGCAGGCTCGGCGGGCGCCTCCGCTGCCTCGCCAGGGGCGTCGGCGCTCTCCGGCGCGGTGCGGTCGCTCCCGTGGGTCGTCCGCGCGCGGGCGCTGCCGGAGAGCGGGCTTCGGCCCGAGCAGGCGCGCGATCTGGAGGCCCTCGTCGGCGCGCTCGGCGAGCGCGAGCGGCTCGCGCCGCTGCTCGACCGGGTCGTCGACGCGCTCGTGCTCTGGACGGGGGTCGAGCGGGGGCTCCTGCTCCTGCGCGCCCCGAACGGGCGCCTCGTCCCGCGGGCCGCGCGCAACCTGGCGCGCTCGCGCCTCGGCGCGGAGCAGCTCGCGCTGTCGGAGACGCTCGCGCGCCGCGCCTTGGAGGCGCGCGAGCCGGTGGTCGCGGTCGACGCGGCGGGGGAGCTGCCGAGCGTGCACCACAGCGTGCACGCGCTGAAGCTGCGGAGCGTGCTGGCCGTCCCGCTCGTGGCGCGCGGCGAGGCGCTCGGCGTCGTCTACCTCGACGACCGCGTGCGCCGCGGCGCGTTCGGCGCGCAGGAGCTGCGGTGGGCGCGCGCCATCGCGTCGGTCGCGGCGCTGGCGATCTCCGACGCGCGCGCGCAGGTCGAGCTGCGCCGCGCCGCGCGCCGCGCGGAGCGCGCCTCGTCGCGCCTCGCCGAGGAGCTCGCGCGGCGCGAGGCCGAGCTCGACGCCGCGGCGCTCGAGCTCGCCAGGGCGCGCGGCGGCCGCGACACCCGCTACCGGTACGACGCCATCATCGGCGAGAGCGAGCCTCTGCGCGCGATGCTGCGCCTCGTCGATCGGGTGACCGCCTCCGAGGTGCCGGTGCTCGTGTGCGGCGAGTCCGGCAGCGGCAAGGAGCTCGTGGCGCGGGCCATCCACCACAACGGCCCGCGCGCCGCGCACGCCTTCGTGAGCGAGAACTGCGGCGCGATCCCCGAAGGGCTCCTCGAGTCGGCGCTCTTCGGGCACGTGCGCGGCGCGTTCACGGGCGCGGATCGCCCGCGCGCCGGGCTCTTCGAGGTGGCCGATCGGGGCACGCTGTTCCTCGACGAGATCGGCGAGATGAGCCTCGCGATGCAGACGAAGCTGCTGCGGGTCATCGAGGACGGCCTCGTGAGGCCGATCGGCTCGGAGCGGGCGCGCAAGGTCGACGTGCGCGTCATCGCCGCGACCCACCGGGATCTGGAGGCGCTCGTCCGGGCCCGCGCATTCCGGGAGGATCTGCTCTACAGGCTGAACATCATCACGATCCGGGTGCCGCCGCTGCGCGAGCGCGCGACGGACGTGCCGCTCATCGTCCAGCACTTCGTCGAGAAGCACAGCCGCGGCCCGGTCCGGATCACGCGCGGGGCGATGGAGCGGCTCTCGGCCTGCGCGTGGCCGGGCAACGTGCGCCAGCTGGAGAACGAGATCCGGCGGGCGATCGTCCTCTGCGACGGGACCATCGATCGGGAGCACCTTTCACCGGAGATCGCGCACGGCGGCAACGCGGCGCCCCTCGAGCTCGGCCTCAACGTCCGGGCGAGGATCGACGCGCTGGAGACGGAGCTCGTGCGCGACGCGCTCGAGCGCACGCGCGGGAACCAGACGCAGGCCGCCAAGCTGCTGGGCCTGTCCAGGTTCGGCCTTCAGAAGATGATCAAGCGGCTCTCCATCGAGGCGTGAGGCGGGCCCGAGCGGGTCACCTCGACTTCACGAGGGCGCCCGCGTCGCGCAGGATCGCGTCGATCCCGTCGTCGTTCGCCTCGTAGTAGCCGCGGATCACGCCCTGCTGGTCGACCAGCACGAGGCGCTCGCCATGGAAGATGCTGAAGAGGCCAGGGCTCGACTCCTTCTTGCCCATGGCGATCTTGAAGCCGTCGAGGATCGTCGATTCTATCTGATCGAGGGGGCCTGTCAGGAACGTCCAGCGCTCGAGCGGGAGCCGCTGCGACGCCGCGTAGGCCGCGAGCACCGCCGGGGTGTCGTTCTCCGGATCGACGGTGAATGTCACGAGGTGGAGCGCGTCACCGAGATCGCGGCCTCGGCGCTCAATCTCGCTCATGCGCTGCGTGAGCTTGGGACAGACGGTCGGGCAGGTCGTGAAGATGAAGTCCGCGATCCACACGCGGCCCCGGAGTTGCTCCAGCCCGAACCGCGCGCCCCGCTGATCCGTGAGCTCGAAGGCGGGCAGAGGGATGCGGATCGCGGGCGTCTCCGCGGCCTGGCCGTGGAGCGCGCGCCCGGCGACCCCGATGGTGACGAGCGCCACGAGCCCGACCAGCGCGAGGAGCGCGGCCCAGAACACCGGCGTGCCCACGAGCCCGCCGCGCCGGGGCCTCCCCGCGTCGCCGCGATCGGACGGAAGTGATTGGCCGGTCGGCTCCGCAGGCGGCAGAGCGCCGCTCGCGTGGCGCGTGGGCTCCGTTGAGACCATCCGGTGACGCTTAAGGGCCTGTCGCCAGTGAGTCAAGGCGACGAGGCGCCGCTCAGGCGCCGATCATCAGCGCAGCGAAGAGGAGCACCAGGTACACCATGGAGGCGAAGAAGACCTGACGCGCCCAGCGAGCGCCGGTGCCCGCGCGGAGACCGTAGACGCCGAGCCCGAAGAACGCGCCGCCGAGGAGGACCGCGGCGCCGAGGTAGACAGGGCCCGCCACGCCGAGCGGGACGAACAGCACCGAGGACGCCACGAGCAGCGCGAGGTAGCCGACGATGTGGCGCCGGGTCGTGAGATCGCCCTTCTCGAGCGGCAGCACCTTGAGCCCCGCGCGCTGGTACTCGTCCTGACGGAAGAGCGAAATCGCGAGGAAATGCGGGATCTGCCACAGGAACATGACAGCGAAGAGCAGGAAGCCGGGCGCGTCGATCTGCCCTGTGACGCTCGTCCACCCGAGCAGCGGCGGGATGGCGCCGGGGATCGCGCCGATCGGCAGCGACAGCGTCGTCCTGCGCTTGAGCGGGGTATAGACGAGGACGTAGCTGAGCAGCGCCGCCGCGGCGAGCACGCCCGTGATCGCGTTCACCCCGACGAACAGCACCGGAATCGAGGCCGCCGAGAGCGCGATCCCGAACCAGAGCGCCAGATCCGGCGAAAGCCGCCGCGCCGGCAAGGGACGGCTCCGCGTCCGCTCCATCAGCAGATCGGTGTCGCGCTCGATGTACATGTTGAGCGCGTTGGCGCCGGACACGACGAGGACCGTCCCCAGCAACGCCAGCGCAAGCTGCGCCGGCGGCACCGCCGCGCGCTCGATCGCGGCCTCTCCCGCCAGCCCGGCGCGGAGATAACGGCTCGCGACCCACATGCCGCCAAGCATCGTCGCGACCACCATCCTCGTGATGCGCGGCTTGGTGAGGCTCACGAGATCGGCCGCTCCCTTGAGCAGCGGGCGCGCGCTCGTGGGGACAGCACAGCCGCCGCCCTCGGACGGCTCGGCCTGGCGAACGTAAGGGACCGGGGCGCGCTCGGCGGCCTGCTCGACGCTCATGGTCACGCGCTCACCTCGCTGTTGTGCCCGGCGCCCGCGCCGCGCGCTCGCGCGACATCCCCGAAGATCCCTCGTCTCGGGACAGCCACACTGAAAAACTGCGTCATCACCGGAGCGCGGGAGGCGGGAGAAAACAGCATCGGGGCCGGGAGACTAGCGCGCACAACACGTCTCGGGGAGTCGAGTTCGTCAGTTGTCGCCCGCCTCCCTTTAGGGCACGAGTCGCCTTGCGGCAACCGTCGTGGCGTGCTCATCCGTTCTTTGCGCGTCGAGCGAGCCTGGAAAGGTCGCTCCCCCGCGCCGCTCGCCGCCAGCCGGGCGGCCCGGGGCGGGGCGACGCCTGCCGCAGGCGCTGCCATGGACCTCACCAAAGGCCCTTGAGCTCGTCCCTGTTTTCCGCCGGCTCAGGCTCGGTGCCGGCGTACGTGAACGTGACCTGGGCGGGCTTGTCGTCCGCGACCGTGACGTCGGCCGTCTTCAGGCCATGGTGGGGGTGCCACGCCTCGAGCTTGTACTTGCCGGCAGGGACCTTCTCGATCGTGAACGAGCCGTCATCGCCGCTCACGGCGAAGAACGGGTGATCCGTCACCACGACAAAGCCGCGCATCCACGGGTGGACGTCGCAGGTGAGCTTGATGATACCGTCCTTCCACGCCTTCGTGAGCGGCGCGGCGCCGCCCGGCTGCGCCTGGTTGAACAGCGTCTCAGAGCCCTTGTAGGTGTGCACGTTGTGCAGCGTCCGGTCGCTGTTCTTGATGTCGACCTGCTGCTCGGAGACCACGCCCTGGATGCGCGGCACATACATGCAGTCCTGCTGGTCGACCACCGCGTGCGCGTCGGGCGCCTTCCAGCTGCCCGGCACGCCCCCGACCGCGATGCGGACGAAGGTGTCCTTGAGCTTGCCATCGTTGACGACAACAGCGTTGTACAGGACATCTTTGTCCTGGCAGACCGGGGCGTCCTTGCGCGCGGTGGGGACCTTCATCTCGACCGGCTTGCCGGTGAACCTGACGACCCCCTTGATGATCCCCTTGCCCGCGGGGGCAGCCGGGGCGGCCTCCTGCGCTGTGGCCTTGGGCGCTTCGGACCCCTGCGGGGCCGCGGCGGGCTTCTCGACCGAGGCCACCGGGGGCGCCGCCGTGGTGGCGGTCGCGGCCGTACCGCCGCTGGGCCTCGAGGGCTCCTCGGGGCACCCTGCGAGCGCCAGCGCGGTGAGCGCGAGAGCAGAGAGCGAGGCGAGATCGCGACGATGCATGAGGACTCTCCCGCGCCCGCGGCGCGCCACGCGAGCCTGGTTCGCGCCCCTCCGAGCCTGACCTGGCCTTTTAAGGAGGGACCGTCTGGACCGGGCGGCGGCTCCCCCCGCGTCCTTCTGGCGAGCAGCGGGTGGAATGCCGCGCGCTGTTCTTCCGCACAGCGAGGGCGTGCTTAACGAGTGTCGTCGCTCGCGTCAACCTGACGCGCCGCCGGTGGTGTCCGGTTTCCCGGCGCCCGGGAGCGAGCTCGATGTGCGCTCGCGCTCGTTCGCGAGCATGGCCGCCCAGAGGCCGCGCTCGTCGCGGGCCGCGAGCGCGATGCAGAGCGCCGCGATCACCAGCGACAGCGCGCCGAGCGGCACCTCCGGGGCGCTGCCCGCGACGAGCAGCAGCGCGAGCGCGCCGCCCAGCGCCGGCAGCCGCGGCGGGGCGACGAGCGCGAGCGCGACGATCACCACCGAGAGCGCGGCGACGAAGAGCTGTATCGAGAGCGGCACGACCGGAGCGGGGCGGGTGAGCAGCCGGTCGAGCGCGCGGCGGACGAGCGCCTCGACCATGGATGCGTCGTCGGCGGCGCCCGCGAGCGCCGCCCGCGTGGCGAACAGCGCCGACGCGAGCGCCACCAGCGAGAACGGGCTCACGAGGCGCGGCCGCGGCGGCTCGGCGTCACGCGGCCGCGCCTCGCGGCCGGCGCCGAGCGCGACCGTCGCCGCGAGGACGGCCAGCGCATCGAGGGCGAACGCGGCGGTCGCAACAGAGCTCGTCGCGCCGGCGAGCGCCTTCGACCCGCGGTCGTTCGCCCAGACGGCCAGGAGGACGCCGGCGAGCCGCACGAGCGCGGAGGCGCCGACGAGCCCGAGCGCGGCCGCGACCGGCCGCACGAACGGGACGCGGAGCGCCTCCCACGCGCTGCCGAGCGCGAGGATCGCGGCGCTCACGCCGATGAGCGCGGCGGACAGATCGGGCACGCGCTGCACGGTCGCGTGCAGCACGACCAGGATGACGAAGCTGCCCGCGACGATCGCGCCGATCCGCAGCGCGTACGGGACGCGGCTCCGCACGACCGCGCTGATCAGCGCCATCGCGACGACGATGGCGCCGATCGCGAAGAGCTGCGAGGCGCCCGCGCCGGCGAGCTCGATCGTGTGGACAGCGCGCTCGATGCCCACCGCCAGGCCGACCATCGCCGGCGCGACCATGCGGCCGAGGATCATCGCGAGCAGGGCGAGGACGGCGAGCGGCCGGATCAGCGCGAGCACTGGCAGGCCGGCGAGCGGAGGCCGCCCGGCGCCGGAGGACCGGCGCTCTGCGGGTGGAGGCCCGCCGCCCTCCTCGCGACGAGGCGAGGCAGCGGTGTCCGGCGCGGCGGAGGGAGGAGGGCCTTCGGGTGGGAGATCGATGGTGAGGAGCATGAAAGAAGAGCGCCCGTCGCTCAGCCCTTGTCCCAGGCGCGGGGGGCGTCGAGATCCGTGAAGACCGCGGCGGTCGCCGAGGCGTCGATCAGGTCCTGCATCCGCTGGCCGCCCGCCTCCTCGACGATGCGATCGTCGTACTCGTCGGCGAGCACGGACAGATCCCGGAGGGCGACCAGGATCTCGTCGGCGTCGAGCGTCTCGCCGCCGAGGAGCGTGTGGACGATGACCACACACGAGCCTTGCGCGACGTAACCGAAGGCGCCGAAGCGGATGCGCGCGTTCAGGCGGAGCAGCTTCATCGCGAGGTCCGGCGTCATCTCGACGCCGCGGGCGAGCTGCGCGACGAGCCGCACGAGCGCGCGATCGGGCGCCCAGGGAAGGACATGAAGGTAGACGTACGCGGTCCCCTGGCGAACGACGTAGAACTGCGGCTCGACTCGGGTGAACGCCGGGGAATCCGCGAGCGCCGCCTCGATGCGCGCGTTGGTCACTCGAACGGCCTCGTCGGAATCCTTCGGCATGACGCGGAGGATACATCGCCGCGGTCCCGGTGCAGAGCCGGGACCTAACGCCTGAGCGGAAGCAGCGGACCTGGCGGCGCCCGCGCCCCCTCGTCGCCCGGGACGGGCCGCGGCCCCTTGCGCACAGGCGCCGGCTCGATCGGGGCGGCGCCCGAGGGCGCCTTCAGCAGAAACGGGCGGGCGTTGCGGGTCGAGCACGCGTCGTACGGATCCCGGTGGAACTCCCAGTGCAAGTACACGTTGCCGTCCGGCGAGACGATCGCGTCCGGCGCCTTGCCGAACGGCGACGCGCGGTGCACCGAGTTCAGCGCGACGATGTCGAAGGCCGTCATCCCGCTCGGCCTCGTGACCCCGAGGCGCACGACGCTGCCGCTGTCCTTGTTCAGGACGATCTCCACGTGCGTGATCCGGTTCTGGTTGAACGCGTGCCCGGAGGGCAAGCTGTCGAGCGACGCCAGGAACTCCTCCGCGAAGATCGGGTGGAGCCGGTTGTGGATCATGTTGATGTACGTCGCGAACGGCACCCGCGCGGCGTTGAGCGAGGTCTGGTTGCCGGGCTTGACCGAGGGATCGTAGTTCTCGATCGCGGCACGCCATTTCTTCCACTTGTCCGTCGTCTCCCACGAGCCCCGGTGCGCGCTCTTGCGGGAGGCGCCGTCCGAGGCCCGCTCCGCCCTGAGCTTCTCGTTGCCGACGGCCGCCTGCACGCCGGCCATGTCCAGGTTGAGGTTGGGCCCCCTGGGGAGCCCCGGCGCGCCGAGGCCGATCGAGCCGACACGGACCGGGCTCTGGTAGGGCTGCGGCGTCGCCTTCTTGCCGGCCACGCGGCTCTTGCCGTCGCCGCCCGGGTTCGCCGGATTGAGGGTGTAGCCGCCGCGCGCGCCGTCGATCACCTCGGGCGACGCAGGGCCGGAGCCGCCCGCGGCGCCCTTCTCCGGCGGCGGAAGCGCGGGAGATACCTGCGCGACGCGAGCGCCGCCGCTCGCGCCCGGCACGCTCGGGGGGGGCGCCGCCCGGGAGGCCTGCGCGGCCTGCGCCGGCGACGCCGGGCTGTGGTGCTCCGCGCTCTCGCTCTCGGGGTTCCCCTCGCCGGGCGCGTGCTTCTCGTTGCCGGCGCGCTCCTCGCTGTGGCCGCTGTGATCGTGGTCGCTGTCGCCGACCCTGTCCGTCGGCGCCTTCGGCCCCGACGGCGTCCCGGGCGTCGGCTCGGGATCGTCCTGATCCTTCGAGCGGATCTGCGCCATGGTCTCCTCGTCGACCTTGTTGGCGTCGTCCGCGATCCGGTTCGCCTCGGGGTTGTCCTGCTGGTCCTTCTGGACGTGCTGGCGGACGGCGATCCGTCGATCCGCCGGCGGCAGCGGCGGCGGCGGCGCCGGCTGGACCGGTACGATCTTGGCCACCTCTTCCTTGGGCGGCTCGGGCTTTGGCGGCGCGGGCGGCGGCGCCTTCGCCTGGCGCGGCGGCTCGACCTTCGGCGGCTTCCGCGGCGGGATCGCCGCCGCCTTGGTCGGCTCGGGCTTCGGCCGCTGCGGATCGGGCGTGCCGTCCTTGGCCGGCTCGCTGTCCGACGGCAGCTCGGGCGGCGCGAGCGGGGCGGGGGGCGGCGTGAGCGTCGCGCCGTCGGTCAAGATCTCGAACGTCGTGTCGCCCGGCCGGAGGCCATCCCTCACCGCGTGGATCATCTGGCGGAGCTGGGCGCGATCCTCGATGACCTGCGCCACCTCGACGGCGCCGCCGCCGCCCGCCATGTGCGCCACGATCGCCGCGCAGATCCACAGGGCGAGCGGGATGTGGGCGTCACGCGACACGGCGCTCAACGCCTCCGCGCTGCAGAGGCCGCACCGCGCGACATGGCGCAGGCGTAACAGCAGCGAAAGACGGTCACCGGTGGCACCTCCAGACTCCGCGTGAACGACCTGCTCGAACAGTGCGCCGATGCGCCAAACGTACCCCGGAAGCGGTTCGAACCTAGCATCCAGGGATCAGCGCAGCAACGGTCGGCTCGCGCGCCGGCGCCCCGGCCGCGCCCGCCCTCGGCGAGGCGCCCTGCGCCGTCGCGCCGGCGCCGCGATCAGAGCTTGATGATCGCGTCCCAGTGATCCGCGATCTCCTGCGCCGTCCAGACGCCGCCCTCGTCCTTGAACTTCCCGGGGCTCTGGACGACCTTGTAAATGTACATCTGCGCACCGGCGACGGCGAGGACGTTGCCGGTCTTGTCGGCGCACAGGTCGGACGCGAGGAACAGCGCCGCAGGCGCCACGTGCGCCGGGGTGAGCGTGTCACCCGCCGATTGGAACATGGGCAGATCCTCCGTCAACCGGGTCTTGGCGATGGGCGCGATCGCGTTGACGGTGATCCGTTGCTTCTGCAGCTCGATCGCGGCGGTGCGGGTGAGGCCGTAGATGCCGGCCTTGGCAGCCGCGTAGTTGGCCTGCCCGAAGTTGCCGAGCATCCCGGAGACGCTCGTGGTGTTGACGATCCGCCCTCCCCCGCCCTGCGCGACCATCTGCTTCGCGGCGGCCTGCGTGCAAAGGAACGTCCCCTTCAGGTGAACGGCGATGACGGCGTCCCACATGCCCTCATCCATCTTGAGGAGCGTCTTGTCGCGGACGATTCCCGCGTTGTTCACCAGGATGTCGACCCGGCCGAACGCGTCGACAGCGGTCTTCACGATCTTCGCCGCGCCCTCGGGGGTCGCCACGCTGTCGAAGCTCGGCGCGGCCTGCCCGCCCGCGGCCTTGATCTCCTCCGCGACCTGCGCCGCCATCGCGTCGCTCGAGCCCGACCCGTCGCGCGTCCCGCCGAGGTCGTTGACGACGACCTTCGCGCCCTCCCGGGCGAAGAGCAGCGCTTCCTCGCGGCCGATCCCGCCGCCGGCTCCCGTGATGATCGCGACCTTTCCGTCGAGCAAGCCCATCGCAGATTCCTCCTGATCCGCGCGCCGGCGCGGTGCGCCGTGCCGTTTTCGCGCGGAGCTTCGCACGGCGGGCCTCGGCCCGGGCACACATTCGTGCGCGCAGGCGCGCGCAACGCAATCGAGCGAGGGCCGAGCGAGGGCCGAGCGAGGGCCGAGCGCGCGCCGAGCGACGGCGCGCGCGAGCGGGCCCGTCCGGCGAGGGCGACGGCCGCGCGCCCGAGCGCCCGCGCCGCTTCCTTGGCCGATCGAGCGCGGCAGTGATAACGCCGCCTTCGATGCAACTGCCCAGCCGCCTTTCCACGTCGACCCTGGGAGACCTGCTCGGCGCGCTGCACCGCGAGAAGACCACCGGGCTCCTGGAGCTCTGCGAGCTCCGGACGCCGAGCGGCTCGACGGTGCCGGGCCGCCAGCACCGGATTCAGCTCTTCTCCGGCCTCGTGACGGCCGTCGAGACGCCGCTCCGGGTGCCCCGCCTCGGCGAGATCCTCGCGAACGAGGGCTCCGCGCCCGAGCCGTCGATCCAGCGGCTCGCCGCGCTCGTCGCCGCGCACCGGGGGCGCCGGACCGGCGAGGTGCTCGTGGCGGCGGGGCTCATCCCGGCGAGCGCGGTCGAGCGCGCGCTCCGGATCCAGCTCCGCGCGCGCCTCGAGGCGCTGTTCCGCATCGAGGAGGCGACCATCTGCTTCCACACGGCGAGGCCCCTCGCCGGGTCGCTGCGGCAGACCGGCCCGCTCCCGCCGAGCGACTTCCTCCACGGCCGCCCGCGCGCGCGGGATCGGCAGCGGCGCGCCGGCTCGTCGTCGCGCGCCGCGGACAGCGGGCCGGCGGGCGCGCCGCCGCGGAGCGCGCCGCCGCGCGCCGCGCGCGTGGACGAGCCGCGCCGCCGGGCGCTCGAGGTGCTGGGCCTGCGCGAGGGCGCGACCGAGGCCGAGATCCGCCGCGCCTTCCGCCGCCTGGCCGCGACCCTGCACCCCGACCGCGCCGCCGCGCTGGCCGGCGACGGCGCCCTGCGCACCGCGCGGTTCGCCGAGCTCTCGGCCGCGTACCACCTGCTCGTCGCCTGACCGCCTACGCTCGGCCCACGAGGCGCTCGATCAGGAACGACGCCACGGTGATCGGCTTGGTTCCCGGGCCGAAGCCGGCGTCGAAGCCGAGCTCGACGGCCAGGTTGTGATCGATGCGCGGGCCGCCGAGCAGCAGGATCACCTTGTCCCGGAAGCCCTGGCGCGTCGCCAGGTCGACGAGCGCCGCCGCGTTCTCCTTGTGGCAGTTCCGCTGGGTGATCACCTGCGAGACCAGGATCGCGTCCGCGCCGAGGGCCTTGGCCTTCTCGCAGAGCTCGGCGTTCTCGACCTGCGCGCCGAGGTTGTGGGCGTCGAAGCACTTGAAGCTCTCGAGCCCCTTCTCGCCGGCGAACCCCTTGTAGTTCAGGATCGCGTCGATGCCGACCGTGTGCGCGTCGCTGCCGGTGCACGCCCCGACGACCACGATCTTCCGGCCGAGCTTCTTCGCCTGCGCCTCGATGTCGTCCCGCGTGAGCGGCTGGGCGGCGAGCTCCTGGACCTCGATGTCCGAGAGGTCGACCCCGTGCTGGGAGTGCCCGTAAACGACGAAATACGTGTGCTCCCGGCTGGCCTGCTCCATCGCCGTGACCAGCGGCTCGCGCAGGCCGTGCGACTCGGCAAAGCGCTTCGCCGCCTCGCGCGCGCGGTCGCCCGGCAGGACGCGGAGCGTGAACGACATCTGGACCATCCCGTCCCCCTCGCGGTCGCCATACGCACGCAGGATGTTTCGCGGTGTCATGCTCGCCTCCGACTGCAAGGGGGGCGGACTGCGCCGATCCCTCGTTGACAGTAGCGCCTGGCGGCCTTGCGCGGCTAGGGCGATCGCGCGGCCGAGAGCGAGCAAAGCGGCCACGCCAGGTCAGGAAGCATGTCTTTTGAAGACTCGAGTGACATGGCTCTCCAGAGCGTCCCCCCTCCGGCTCTGGGCCTGGCCGCCGCGCAGGCGCGGTGCCCGGACGAGAAGGGATTGAGCCGCAAGGACGCCAGAGACGCCAGGAAGAGAGATCCCTGGTGTTGCTGGCGTCCCTGGTGCCCTGGAGGTTCCTTTTCCGTTCCCCTCGATCTGCCCGTCAGCGCTGGAAGCGGAGGGGCTCGTAGCAGCGCGGACATCGGCCCGACCAGTACCGCTCGTGGTGGCTCGGCTCGCTGGGGTCCGGGCGTCGGAGCCGGCGCGCGCAGCGGGCGCAGTGGCCCCGGTCGACGAGCTCCTCGATGGCGGCGTGCGACGGGTGCTCGTCGACCAGCTTGCGCAGCTCGGCGAACACCTCGGAGGAGGGACGGTGCTCCGCGCGGCGCAGGAGGTCCTCGGCCGCGCGGTGGACGTCGTCTCTCCTGGGCTGCTTGCCCTGCGCGGGGAGCGCCAGCGCCGGGAGGTGAGCGAGCTGAGCGCGGACGCGCTCGAGCTCTTCCCTGAGCTCGTCGATCGCGCGCTGCTGCCTGTCGAGCGCCTGCCGTTGCTCCTCGACCCGGTCCTCGAGGATCTCGATCCGCACCGCGTCGGTCGCGTCGCTCCGGTAAGGTGAACCGCCGCGCCGCGTCCCCTCAGGCGTCTTCCTGCTCACGCGGCCATGGTCGCAGATTCCAGCCTGGTCAGGGTCGTCGGGGCAAGGGAAGCGCACAGCCGCGCCTCTCCCCCGATCGTCGGGGGGGCCCGGCCTGCGGAGCCCACGCCGCCGGCGCCCTACGACCGCTCCAGGACCTCGAGGATCGGATTGAGGTACTCCGGGTGCCGTTCGACGACCCCCGAGTACCCCTTCCCTCCGGTGCGCGTGCGCTTGACGTCGCCGAACGCGCCGCGCCCGATGGCGTCCCAGACGGTCTCCTGCTCGACCTCCCGCAACAGCCCGTGCGCCTTGTCGAGGACCTCGCGGGCGCGCCGCTCGACGATGCCGCCCGGCTTCCACTGGATCTCGTCGCCGAGGTGCCGCGCCGCCGTGAAGATGTAGCGGGCGCTCTTCAGCGAGAGATATCGGTCCATGAGGAGCGGTGTGTGGACCGCCTCGCTGAACATCCCGAGCAGCTCGATCGACTGGCCGGTCGTGATCCCGACCAGGTTGAACATCGCGTCGTGGACGTGGCTGTGGAAGATGTCGCCTGTCTTGAACTTGGTGGGCGGCATCCACTTGATCGGGTGCCGGTCGAAGATCTGCCGGACGAGCTGGGCCTGGGCGAGCTCGAAGAGGAGGCTGTCCTCGAGCCAGGGGTCGATCTCGAAGGCGTGGCCGAGGCCCATCTGCTCCTCGCGGAGGCCGGCGCGCCGCGCGAACGCCTCGTTGATGAACTGCGACGCGAGCACCGTATGGGCCTTCTCGACCGCGTCGGCGGTCGTGAGGTAGTTGTCCTCTCCCGTGTTGATGACGATGCCGCTCCTCGCGATGACCCTGCGGGAGAAATACTGATCGATGAACGTCCGCTGCATGTTGATGTCGCGGAACAGGATCCCGTACATCGCGTCGTTGAGCAGCATGTCGAGCCGCTCCACCGCCGCCATCCAGGCGATCTCGCTCATGCAGAGGCCGGACGAGTAGTTCGTCTGCGCGAGGTAGGTGCCGGTGTCGCGGGTCGCCTCGTCGGCGGCCCGGCGGATGATCCTGAAGTTCTCCTGGGTCGCGTACGTGCCGCCGTATCCCTCGGTGGTCGGCCCCTCCGGGACGTAGTCGAGGAGCGACTGGGCGGTCGCGCGGATCACGGCGACGATGTCGGCGCCAGCGAACCCGGCGGCCTTGGCCTGCACGGCGTCGTCGTAGATGTTGCCCGTCGCGACGATGACGTACTTGAGCGGCGCGACGCCGACCCGGTGCGCCGCCTTGTTGGCCTCGCGCTCGTCGCGGGCCCGGTCGATCCTGGCGATCGCCTCCCGCGTCGCGGCCTCGAGCGCGCCGCGCGCCTCGGCCGCGGAGGGCCCCGCGCCGAGGTCGGCCGCCTCGCTGAACGCCAGCATCTCCGCGGCCTCCTGCACCGAGCCGGCGCCCTCGCAGAGCGCCCGGCCGAGGTGGTACGCGACGCCGCGGCCGGCTTGCCCCGCCCGGTGGATGCGATCGACCAGCGCGTTCACGAGCGGCGTCCCCTCGGCGTCGGCGCCGACCACGCCGTAGGCGCGGGCGACGGTGCGCTCGACGCCGACCGTGGTGTGGCGGTCGATGAAGCGCTGCACCTCGTCGGCGATGTCGGCGGCGAACGCGCGGCACGCCTCCACCTTTTCCTGCTCCACGGGGACAGTCGTCATGAATTTCTCCGGGGCAAACGCTCTTAGCGCACTCTCACCGCGGCCGGTACTCCGGCGCAGGATCCATGGCGGAGCATGGAACAGCCGGCCTCGCGGGACTCGGCGGCGGCCGATGACGGCGCGGCGCGGGACGACGGCGCTCCGTGGCGACGCCGGCGGCGGGCGGCCTCACGCGTGCGCGGCGCGGCGGGCGGCGCTAGACGACGGGGGTCATGGGTAAGCTCATCCTGCTCTTCACGGCGCTCCCGATCCTGGAGCTCTGGCTCCTCCTGTCGATCGGCGACGTCATCGGCTTCTGGCCTACCGTGGCGATCGCGCTCGGGACGGCGGTCCTCGGCGCAGCGCTCGCGAAGCGCGCGGGGCTCAAGGTGCTCGCCTCCTGGCGCGGCGCGATGGCCGCGGGGCGCGTCCCGGACGAGGGGCTCACGGGAGGGCTCCTCGTGCTCCTCGGGGCGGCGCTGCTCGTCACGCCGGGGGTGCTGACCGACGTGGCAGGGCTCCTGCTCCTGCTCCCGCCGGTGCGCCGCCGCATCGCGGCGGTGGTGCGGGAGCGGTTCGAACGGCGGGTGGCCGCGGCGAGCGCCGCCGGCATCGGCGTTGGCGGCCCCGGCAACGGCGCGTTCTTCAGCATGAGGGTCATCGACCTGGGCGGCGGACCGTTCGGTCCGCGCGCCGAGGGGCGCGCCGGCGCGTCCCGCGGGCAACCGGCGTCATGGCAGGTCATCGACGTCGATGCGGAGGTGACCGAGGGCGCCGGGGAGGATGAAGCCGGCGGGCCCGCGCGGACGACGCGACGACTGCCCGGCTGACACCCCGATGTCACCGGATGCCCCGGGGAACGCATGCGCGCTCGCGCTGCCCGGAGCACCAGCGACTCTCACCCACGACACCCGAACACCGGCGCCTGGAGCTCGGCGAGACACGCGAGCAACGACGCAGGACAACGATTCACGTCCGAGCTGCACGACTGAAACGACAAAGAAACAGAGCGCATTGTAGGCTCATCAACGTCGTCGGCGCAGCCCGGCATCCCAGGAGAAACGACATGAAGATCTGAACCTGCCCAACATGACGCAACAACGCACAACGACACCAACGCAGCAACCTCTATGAAAGATCCAACTCGAACCTCGATCCCATCGACCCGGCCGCGCCGCCCCGGCGGCAGCGCGAAGAACGACCCTGGCGCGTCGTCCAGCCCCGAACAGCGCCAACGCGCTCGCCTGAACGCCCGGCGGGCGGTGCTCCAGCGGCCCCGCCGCACGCCCTCGCGGAGGGTGCCGAGATGAGCCGCATCAAGTCGATGGCCGGCTGGCTCCTCGGGTACGTCGATCCACGGGAGCCGCTCGGCAGCTCGCTCATCAACGCTCTTTCCCGGCTCCCCATCCACCTCGCCGCGGACGCCGTATGCCTCCGGAGGAACGCGGACTCCGGCGCCCTCGAAGTGCTCCTGACGCGGCGCGAAGCGTCGGCGGCGGGCCCTGGAGAGTGGTGCTGCCCTGGCAGCGTCCTCTCGCCGGGCGAGCAGCCCGAGCACGTCCTCCACCGGGTCGGGATGACGATCTCCGACTTCACGTTCGTCGGCGACTACTTCTCGGCCGCCGCGCGCGGCTGGATGCTCTCCCGGGTCCATCAGGCGAAGCTCGCCGAGGTCCCGGCGACGGGCACCTGGTGGCCAGTCGAGCAGCTGCCGAACAACCTGGTACCCAAGCACCGGGAGCAGGTCATCCCGATGGCGATCAAGGCCTTCCACGCCCAGCGCGCGAAGCGCTCGCAGAAGGTCGCCAGCGCGCCCCTCATGTGAGGCGCCGCGCGGGCCCCGCGCCGCCGCGGCGCAGTCGACGGCGCCCCGCTCAAGGCACATCTCGCACGCTCGCGTGGAGAGGCGCCCGCAAGATCACAGAGATGTGCGATCATCCCCCTTCAGGGTACGGCCATCTCCAGAGCCAGCAGCTCGATGGAGCGCTGCGGTCGTCCGTCTATGCTGCTCCGGGCGAGCGCGGCGCGTGACCGGCGCCTGACTGTCCGAGGACAGAGCATGTAGCGCCCGGACACACCAGGAAAGGAAGCGTGGGGGGGCCGCGCCGTCGGTCCGCTCGCTCCCTGCACGGCCGGCCGCTATGGTTCGCGCGCCGCTTGCGTTACGCTGCGTGGTACGGCTGTGGATCCCCGCGGCGGCGCTCTCCGCGGGTGATTCCGCACGGACATGGAAGACATGACGGTCGACAAGACAGCTCTCATCGTGGGAGGAACGGGCCTCGTCGGCGGCCACTGCCTGCGCCTCCTCCTGCAACAGCCAGCGTACACGAAGGTCGTCGCCCTGCTCCGCCGCCCGGCCCCGATCGACGATGCGCGGCTCTCCCAGCGCATCGTCGACTTCGACCGGCTCGAAGGCGCGGACTTCGCCGGCGTGAGCGACGTGTTCTGTGCGCTCGGGACGACGATCGCCAAGGCCGGCTCCGAAGAGGCCTTCTACGAGATCGATTATCGCTACCCCATCACCGTCGCCAGGCTCGCCGAGAAGGCCGGGGTGAAGCAGTTCGTCCTGGTCTCCTCCGTGGGCGCAGACCCGCGCTCGACCAGCTTCTACCTGCGCGTGAAGGGCGAGCTCGAGCAGGAGCTCTCGGCGGCGAGCTTCGCGGCGGTCCACGTGCTCAGGCCGAGCCTGCTCCTCGGCGAGCGGGGCGAGGTCAGGAAGGGCGAGGCCATCGGCGTCGCGGCGGCGCAGACGCTCCGGTTCACGATGAAGGGCGGCCTGCGCAGGTACCGGCCCATCGACGCGAGGACCGTCGCCGGCGCGATGGTCGCCGCCGCGCTCGACGGGCGCAGCGGTCGCCACGTCTATCACTTCGACGACATGGAAGGGCTCGCCAAGGGCATCGGCGTCGTCCAGGCCTGATCACCGCCATGGCGCCGCCACCCACCGGGCGACGCAAGCGCGCGAAAATGCTAGGGCTCGCGGCAGGCACGGCGCTCGCTCGACGACGCCGCCATGGTCCTCGCTGAACGCCCCTCGCCGATCGTGACCGAGCGCCTCGCCCCCTCCCCGCTGCGCCCGCCGGAGAGCCCGCCGCCGTCGCTCGACGCCGTGCTCGCGGAGCGGTTCGGCATCGCCGCGTTCCGGCCGTGGCAGCGCGAGGCGATCGAGGCCCTGCTCGGGGGCGCGGGCCGCGTCCTCGTGGTCGCCCCGACCGGCGGCGGCAAGTCGCTCTGCTACCAGCTCCCGGCCGTCGCCCTGCCCGGCACGGCGCTCGTCCTGAGCCCGCTCATCTCCCTGATGGAAGACCAGGTCCGCGCCCTCGAGGCGCGCGGCATCCCGGCGACGTTCATCGCGTCCAGCCTCGCGCGCGAGGAGAACGGCCGCCGCCTCGCCGCCCTCCGCCGCGGCGAGTACAAGCTCGTCTACGCCGCGCCCGAGCGCCTCGCCCTCGACGGGTTCCTCGAGGCGCTCGCCGCGAGCCGCCTCTCGCTCGTCGCCGTCGACGAGGCGCACTGCATCGTCCAGTGGGGGCACGACTTCCGGCCCGACTACCTGCGCATCGGCGCCGCGCTCGCGCGGCTCCGGCCGCCCCGGGTCCTCGCTTGCACCGCGACGGCGACCCCCGGCGCGCGCGACGAGATCATCCGCCGGCTCGGCTGGCCGCTGCCCGCGCCCGACGGCGCGGGCGACGGCGTCGGCGATGCGGCGAGCGGGCGCGGGCGGGGCCCCGAGGAGCCGCCGCCCACGGTGATCCTGCGCGGCTTCGCCCGGCCCAACCTCCACCTGCAGGTCTCCGCGGTCGACGGCCCGCGCGAGGCGGGGCGCCGCACGGCGCGCGCGCTGCTGGAGGCCCTCGGCGATCCCGGGCGGCCCCGCGGGGCGGGCATCGTCTACGCGGCCACCCGCAAGGGAGCGGAGCGCCTCGCCGAGGCGCTCCGCGACGCCGGCTGGAACGCGGAAGCGTACCACGCCGGGCTCGCCCCCGAGTCCCGCGCCCGCCTCTCGGCGGGCTTCGCCGATCGCAGCCTCTCCGTGGTCGTGGCCACGAACGCCTTCGGCATGGGGATCGACCGCCCCGACGTCCGCCTCGTCGTGCACGCCCAGCCGCCGTCGTCGATCGAGGCGTACTACCAGGAGGTCGGCCGCGCCGGGCGGGACGGCGCCCCGGCCCGCGGCCTCCTCCTGTTCGCGCCCGCGGACATCGCGCTGCGCCGCCGGCTCTGCCAGCTCGGCGAGGGGGGCGTCGAGGCGAGCGCCGACGACGCCGCGCGCGCCTGGGGGCTGTTCCGCGAGCTGCTCCGCTACGTCGACGCCGCGACGTGCCGGCACGACTTCATCCTCCGCTACTTCGGCGACGAGGCCGAGTCGCTCGGCGGCTGCGGCCATTGCGACGTCTGCCTGGAGGTCGACGCCCTCGAGGCGAGCGACCCGGCCGCGCTCGCCCGCGACAACGACCTCGTGCGCCGCGCGCTCGCCGGCGTCGCGCGGGTGAAGGGCGGCGCCGGGATGCAGGCGGTCGCGTCGATGCTCGTCGGCGAGTCGAACGAGCGCGTCCGCCGCATGGGGCTCGACCGGCTCTCGACGTTCGGCGTCCTCGAGGGCAAGAGCCACGACGAGGCGATGTCGATCCTTCGCGCGCTGCTCGCCAACGCGTGGATCGATCTCACGACCGGCGACTTCCCCGTCCCCCTCATCACGCCGGCGGGCTGGCGCGTGATGCGCGGAGACGTGCCCGCGCGGGTGCGGCTCCCGGCCCCCGCCGCGCGCCGGCGGCCGCGCCGCGGGGCGCCGGGCCCGTCGCCCGCACCGCGCCCGCCGGCGGCCGCGCCCTCCGCGCGGGCGCGCGCGCAGCCGGCCCCGCAGGCGTTCTCGTCCGCAGCGATCCGCGACGACGCGGCGCGCCCCGCGCCGGGCGCCCCCCTCCCCGCCTCGCGCGCGCAAGAGGAGCCCGGCGTCGAGCTCGAGGAGCGCGACGTGCCGCTGTTCGAGGCGCTCCGCGCCCACAGGGCCGCGCTCGCCAAGGAGAAGTCGCTGCCCGCCTACGTCATCGCGCACGACCGGACGCTCCGGGAAATCGCGCGGATCCGGCCCGCGTCGCTCGACGATCTCGCGCTCGCGCGCGGCATGGGGCAGGCGAAGATCTCGAGCTACGGGGAGGGCATCCTCCGCGTCGTCCGGGAGTTCTCGGGCCCCTGATCGGCCCGGGACCTCAGGCGAGACCCGCGACGCGGAGCTCCGCGATGAGCTGGCCATCCAGGCTGACGAAGGTCGTCAGGCGGCCCTCGACGTTGATGAACACGTCGAGCATCAGGCCCGCGCCGAGCTCCAGGACATGGAGGTCACCCTTGAGGACCACCGTCGGGGCCTCGCCACCCCTCGGCGGCCGCCTGGGTTCCCTCTCCATGGCCTTCTTCGAGTTCATGCCCGCCTCCGCCCACCGGCCCGTCCGCTCCCAGGACCGCCGCCGCACGCCGCGCGGTCGACCCGGAGGCGACCGCACGGGCGAGGCAGCCCGCCCCCCGGCCACCACGTCAAGCGCGTTCCATGCCGCGCTCGCATGGCTGGAGTGATCCTTCCCTTCACGCAGCCCCCTTTCTCGCCCGCTCCTCACCCGACTCACCCGACTCACCCGACCGGCGATGCCTTCATTTCATGGGATCGGTCTCACAGGAAGGCACGAAGTTCAGCGAGGATCGGACTTTTCTTCCCGGCTTCCCGTCCTCCCGATCGAGCCGGGCAACCCCGGTCGAGCTGGGGAGCCACGATCCATCACCTCTCCCTGGCCCAGGACGAAAGCGACGCTGCTGCGCCCACCGAGACCCGGCCCGAGGCGAGCACCGGCCCCAGCGCTGGCTGCTCCACGAGCAGCGCCTCGACCCGCAGCAGCGCCGGCAGGTAGACGACCTCCCGCGCGAGGCCGCCGCCCCGGTGGACACGCGCCGCGATGCGCAGGGCGTCCCCCGTGGAGCGCGCGCCGCGCGCCTCGAGCAGCCGCGCGGTCTCGACGAAGCCCGCGCCGCGCTCGACGCTCCGCGCGGCGAGGTGGCGCAGCCCGAGCTCGATCCGGCGGGCGCCGACCAGGTACCCCGCGGCGCGCTCGAGCGCGAGCGCCCAGCCCTCCTGATCGTCGCCCCCGTTCGCGGTCCCGATGGCGAAGATCCCGAGCGGGAGCGCCGCGGCGCGCACGCTGGGCGCCGCGTGCCCCTCGATCTCGTGGAGCACCGTGCGCTCGACGTCGTCGCGCGTGAGCATGCGCCCCCGCGCGACCTGGATCACCCCGTCGCCCGTCGCGGCGAGCGGCGCGATGTCGGCGATCACGACCCGGAGGGGCAGGCGCCACGCCCCGATCTCGCGGCGCATCCGCGACACGAGCGACCGGGGCGAGCGCGCGTCATCGCTCCGCACCCGCTCCCTGTCGCTCGACGCGGCGCCCGCCTCCTGCTCGACCCAGGCCGCGGCGAGCGCGTCCGCCTGCTCGTCGAACGCGTCGCGCGCGGCGTAGCGGCGGCGCGCGGCGGCCCAGCACCCGGCCCCGCCCGCGGCCTCGCAGATCGCGGCCTCCGCGGCGAGCTCGCTCGCGCGGCCGGCGTAGACCGCGCCGAGCTCCCCTTGCCCCGCGAGCCGCTCGGCCGCCGCCTCCATCGCCTTCCGGAGATCGCCGTGGTCCTGCGCGGGCGCGTAGGCGAACCGCGGGAGCTCCCCGCCGCTCCGAGCCCAGGAGGAGGCGAGCCGCGCGAGCTCCTCGACGAGGTTCACCGGCGTGCTCGACCCGACGACGCGGATCCGCCGCGCCGCGGCGCCGAGGAGCCGATCCGCGTCCGGCACCCACGCCGGAGGTGCCGGCCGCTCGGCCGATCTAGCTCGAGGACGCCGCTTCACGGCCCGCCGCTCCTTCCAAGTACGCCCCCGTCCCGCACGCCCCCGCCCCGCACGCCCCCGTCCCGTACGCCCCCGCCCCGCGAGCGCGCCGCCCGCCCGGCGCCGCCCGCCTCAGAGCAGGTTCGCCGCGAGCTCCGCGAGCTCGCTGCGCTCGCCCTTGGCGAGCACCACGTGACCCGCGATGCGCTCGCGCTTGAACCGCTCCGCCACCACGAGCAGGCCGTTCGACGCGTGGTCCACGTACGGGTTGTCGATCTGCTGAGGGTCGCCGGTCAGCACGATCTTCGTCCCCTCGCCGCACCGCGTGATGATCGTCTTCACCTCGTGCGGGGTGAGGTTCTGGGCCTCGTCCACGATGAGGTACTGGTGCGGCAGGCTGCGCCCCCGGATGTAGGTCAGCGGCTCGACCTGGATCTGCCCGCTCTCCAGGAGCTCCACGAAGCCGCGCGCGTCGCGCCCCGGCTTCGAGCCGCCGTTCGAGAACAGGAACTCGAGGTTGTCGAAGATCGGCTGCATCCACGGGTTCAGCTTCTCGTCCACGTCGCCCGGAAGGAAGCCCAGATCGCGCCCGAGCGGCATGATCGGCCGGCTCACGAGCAGCCGGCTGTAGGCGTTGTCCTCGGTCGTCCGCTTGAGCGCCGCCGCGAGCGCAAGGAGCGTCTTGCCCGTCCCGGCCTTGCCGATCAGCGTGATCAGCCGGACCGAATCGTCGAGCAGGAGGTCCAGCGCAAACGCCTGCTCCTTGTTGCGCGGCCGGACCCCCATCACCCCCTCCCGCCCGACGCGGAGCGCGACGATCTGCCCGCGCGCCGCGTCGAACCGGCCGAGCGCCGTGTGGCTCGGCGCCCCCGCGTCGCGGAGCAGCACCGCAGAATTCGGCAACAAATCCGCGAGGTTGGCGCCGGCGAGAATGCCGCTCTGGAAGAACGCGTCGACCTCGGCGCCGGGCACCTCGAGCTCCACCACCGACTGCTCGATGGCCGGGTCGTGCACCCGCTGGTTCTCGTACGTCTCCGCCGGGATCCCGAGCGCGTCGGCGCGGATCCGGAGGTTCGTGTCCATCGTCACGAAGATGGTCGGCCGATCCTTGTGCCGATCGCGGATGTCGATCGCCGTCTGCAGGATGGCGCTGTCCTGCGATCCGGACTCCAGCCCCACGAGCAGCTCCGGCCGCCGCTCCGGGATCGCGATCCGCAGCGTGCCGCCGCTCTCGAGCAGCACCCCGGTCGCGAGCGTCCCGGCGCCGCGGACCTCGTCGAGCAGCCGGGCGATCGTCCTCGCGTTGCGCCCGCGCTCGGAGCCCTCCCGCTTGAACTGATCGATCTCCTCGATCGCGTAGATCGGGATGATGACGTCGTTGTCTTCGAACTTGAAGATCGCGTGGGGATCGTGGAGCACGATGTTCGCGTCGAGAACGTAGTTCTTCTTCATGGGGGGAGCGCGACGGCGTAGCCGCCTGCGGCGACGGGCGCAAGGGAGTGTTGAGTCGCCCGCCCGAGGATGCCGTCACCCGCTGATCGGCAGGAGCCCGGACATCGGGAGAGATACCGAGCTTCAACTCGGCCGGATCGGAAACATCGCCCACGTCGTCCGCGCTTTGTTCCAGGCGGCCCGCCGCGATCACAGATCGATCCGGTAGTCCTTGATCTTGTAGAGCAGCGCCCGGTGGCTGATCTCCAGCACCTCGGCCGCCTTGGTCCGGTTGCCCTTCGTCTTCTGGAGCGCGCGCCGGATGAGGATCTCCTCGATGACGCGGGACGTCTTCTTGATCGACAGCTCGCCGCTCGTCAGCTGCATCTGGATCGGATCGCGCGCCTCGCGGATCCGCTCGGGCAGGTCGGCCTCGCCGATGCGCTCGCCCTCGCAGAGCACCATGGCGCGCTCGACGGTGTTCTCCAGCTCCCGCACGTTGCCCGGCCAGCGGTACTCCAGGAGCAGCCGCCGCGCCTCGGGCTCGAAGCCGCGGATGTTGATGCCGAACCGCGCGTTGTTCCTCGCGAGGAAGTGATCCATGAGGATCGGGATGTCCTCCCGGCGCTCGCGGAGCGGAGGGATCGCGATCGGGAGCACGTTGATCCGGTAGAAGAGGTCCTCGCGGAACCGGCCGGCCTGCGTCTCGGCCATCAGGTCGCGGTGGGTCGCCGCGAGGATGCGGACGTCGATCTTGATGTCCTTGCTGTCCCCCAGCCGGCGGAGCGTCTCCTCCTGGAGCACCCGGAGCAGCTTCACCTGCAGCGCGAGCGGCAGCTCGCCGATCTCGTCGAGCAGCAGCGTGCCGTGGTTCGCCTGCTCGAACAGCCCCGCCCTGTCGTTCACCGCGTCGGTGAACGCGCCCCGCTTGTACCCGAAGAGCTCGCTCTCCAGCAGGTTCTCCGGGATGGCGCCGCAGTTGACCGCGACGAACGGACCGCCGCGGCGGCTCGACCGCCGGTGGATCGCCCGGGCCACGAGCTCCTTGCCGACGCCGCTCTCGCCCGTGATGAGCGCCGTGGTCTTGTAGTCGGCGACCTTCGCGATCGTCTTGAAGATCACCTGCATCGGCGGGCTCTTCGCGAGGATCTCCTCGAAGAGGTTCTCCCGCCGGATCTCCTGGCGCAGGACGCGGTTCTCCCGGCGGAGCGCCTCCCGCTCCTCGGCCTTGCGGAGCGTCAGCAGCACCTCCTCGGCCTTGAACGGCTTCTGGAGGTAATCGTAGGCGCCCGCCTTCATCGCCTCGATCGCCAGGTCGACGTTGCCGTAGGCGCTCATCACGATGACCGTGGCCTCGTTGCCCTTGGCCTTCAGCGTCGCCAGCAGATCGAGCCCGCCCATCCTGGGCATCCGGACGTCGGTCAGGATGACGTCGGGCCCGAACGTCTCGACCATCGCGAGCGCTTCCTCGCCGCTCGAGACCGCCTCGACCTCGTAGCCATCCCGCTTGAGGAAGGTGCGCACCACGAGGCGCAGGTTTTCTTCGTCGTCAACGACTAGGACACGGCGCATACACCCTGAAAACTTTTCCTACACCGGCGCGCAGCACTCCGCAACGAGTTGCGTCTTTGCCCCTGCCGCAGCCTGTCATCCGCAGTGTTTGGGAGTCGGGCGCAGCGCGCGCGGGCCCCCGGCGGGCGAGCTCTGCGAACGTCGCCGCGCACCACGCGAACGCCCCTGCGCGACGCGGAACGCGCGTGCGCGGCGACGGCGCTCCGCGGCGCTCGCGGCACGCCAGGACGACGCGGAGGTGGCAGTTGACGCGGCCCGCGCAGGCTGCTCTTTAGCGGCGACACGCGCAGGGAACCAGCTGGGGCCCGAGAGGCCTCGATCCTGCACGCCGGAGCGGCTTTCGCGGACAGAACCGCGCCCCCTTATTTCGATCGCGTGAGGAGCCAGGGCATGAGGATGAAGGATCGTCTGGTCGACCAAGCAAAGAAGCTCACCTCGTCGGGCGTGGTCGTCCGTGTCGTCAGCAACGATCGCGTGATGCGGCTCGCCACGGGGGTCATGGACGCGAAGAACCGCCTGCGCGCCGCCCGGGAGCGGGCCGCGGAGGCCTGGGACATCCTGCTCAACGGGCACGCGCTCCCGAACATCGATCCCGCGCTCGACGACGAGGCCGGCGTCCACGTGGCGACGCCGTCCCGCGCGGCGGCCCGGCAGCCCGCCGCGGGCGGCGCGGGCGGCGCGGGGCTGTCGGTCGTGGAGGAGACGGCGAGCAGCGACGCGCCGCGCGAGCGCGGCGGGCTGGCGAGCCGCCCGCACGTGAACGGCGTGGGCGCGAACGGCGCGGGCACCTACGTGGCCGCGGCGGCCGAGCAGAAGCTCGCGACCCAGATGGCGGCGCGGACGTCGCTGTCGCGGATCGGCGGGCGCGACGTGTTCGAGAAGGCGTACAAGTTCATGACCGCGGACAACGCCCGCGCCATGGGCGTCTACCCCTTCTTCCGCCCGCTCGACTTCAACAACGGCCCCGAGGCGCAGCTCGAGGGCCGGACCGTGGTCATGCTCGGCTCGAACAACTACCTCGGGCTGACGACCCACCCGAAGGTGCGGGAAGCCGCGCGGAACGCCATCGACAAATACGGCACCAGCATGACCGGCTCGCGGCTCGTGAACGGGTCGATGCGCCTCCACAACGAGCTCGAGCAGAAGCTCGCCGCCTTCCACGGCAAGGAGGCGGGGCTCGTGTTCACGACGGGCTATCAGGTGAACATCGCGACCATCTCGGCGCTCCTCAGCAACAAGCGGAGCGTCGCGATGATCGACAAGGACGATCACGCATCCATCTACGACGGCGTGCGGCTCGCGCAGGCGGCCGGCGCCCGGATGGTGCGCTACAAGCACAGCGATCCCGCCGCCCTCGACAGCGCGCTCTCCGAGATCGCCGACACCGAGGGCGCCCTCGTGATCACCGACGGCGTCTTCAGCGCCCAGGGCGAGATCGCGAGTCTGCCCGGGATCGTCGAGGTGGTGAAGAAGCACAAGGCGCGGCTCCTCGTCGACGACGCGCACGCGCTCGGCGTCATCGGCCCGGGGGGCCGCGGCACCGCCGCGCACTTCGGCCTCGAGAAGGAGGTCGACCTCATCGGCGGCACCTTCTCGAAGTCGCTCGCCTCGATCGGCGGCTGGCTCGTCGGTGAGCGGAAGGTGCTCGATTATATTCAGCATTTTGCCTACAGCTTCCTCTTCGCGGCGAGCGCCGCGCCGCCCTGCGTGGCCGCCGCCATGGCCTCGCTCGAGGTCATGCAGGAGGAGCCCTGGCGCCAGGAGAAGCTCCGCGAGAACTTCACGTACATGCGCACGGAGCTGCAGCGGCTCGGCTTCGAGCTCGGCAAGACCGAGACGGCCGTCATCCCCATCTACATCCGCGACGATCTCAAGACCGTGATGATGTGGAAGTCGCTCCTCGACGACTACTCGCTCTACGTGAACCCGTTCATCACGCCGGGCGTCCCGCCCAAGCAGCAGGTCCTGCGCACGAGCTACATGGCGACCCACGAGCGCAAGCACCTCGATCACGCGCTCGAGGCGTTCGAGAAGGTCGGCAAGAAGTTCGGCGTCATCTGAGCCGGTGAGCCGGTGAGCCGGGAGGAGCGCCCTCCGGGCCCGCTCCCGCGCTCGACGCGGATCGACGCGCGCCCGCCAAGTTCGGCATTTTCGCCGCGCGGCGGGCGTGGTCAGCTGAGCGGTCATGGATCTTCGACCGTTCATGCAAGGTGTCGCCGGGGCGCTGGGACCTGCGCTCCGCTCTTTCTTCCTGACCGCCGCGGCCATGTCGCTCCTGGCCCTCGTCCTCGCGGCCTCGTCGTACGCCATCGCGGCCGACGGCTCGGCGCTGCGCGGGGGGCTGGCGGCCGTCGCGGCGCTCGCGCTCTCCGCCGTGATCGGCTTCACGCTGTCGTGGAAGCGGGCGCTCGGCACGGGCATCCTGCAGATCGTGCGGGCGAAGCGCCTCGGCGGGACGCTCGTGACCGCCGTGTTCGAGCGGCTGCTCGGCGTCTCCGAGCAGGCCGAGGCGGGCGCCCGCGGCGGGCGGGTGGCGCAGGCGGTGGAGCGCGTCCCGCTCAACGAGGCGGTGAAGCGCCTGCGCCTCGCCGTGATCCACAGGCTGCAGGCGACGCCGGCAGGGGGCGGCGTGCGGGGGTTCCTGCGGCGCAGGATCGAGGCGAAGCTGCTCGGGACCATCGAGACGCTGACGCTGGCGCGCTTCCGCAACGAGGCCAACCAGGGAGGCGGCATCGACCTGCTGAAGGTGCGGGACGAGCTCGCCCAGGGCGTCGACGGCCTCGTCACGGACCAGATCGAGGGGACGCTGCTGAAGATGACGCTGCTCCTCGTCGGGGCCGCCGCGCTGGCGTCGCTCGGGGCGGCCGCGGGCATCCAGCACATCCCCTTGTGATCCTCCTCTCAAACCAGGTGGCGTCTTTTCAACCGCCAAGCGCGCCGAGGGCGGGCCACGCCGCCGCGCGCCGCTCGGGGGCCTTCCGTGCACATCGGCTTTGCCTAATTGCTCTCCATTACGCTAGTGTCAGCCGACTGCCGTTACGTTTCATGTTGCTCTCACGTTTCATGTTGCTCTCACGTTTCATGTTGCTTTCACCTCATGCTGTGCAGAGGAGGCAATTCGATGATGGAGAACGATATGGGGAGATGTTGCTCGGCGCTCGCTTGCGTCGTGGGGTTGCTCGCGTCGCCGGCCGCCTGGGCTCAGGATCCCGCGCCGCCCCCGGCTGATCCGGGCGCAGCGGCCGCGGCCGGGGCCACGGCCGCGGCGGAGCCCGCCGCGCCGGCGCCGCAGGAGAGCCAGATCCCGAGCTGGTTCCGCTTCGACGCAGACAACGTCGGTCTCCAGCTCTGGGCCGGCGCCGCGCACCAGGTCGGCCCCATCAGCCTCTCGAGCGACATCTACCTCACCACGGGGGGAACCGCGGAGTTCGACATCGGCCCCGCCTTCACGATGGGTCCTGTCACCATCAACCCGATGGTGGGCTTCTCGTTCAACTTCATGACGATGGAGCCGGCGTCGCTGGTCGCCCCGCAGCTGTTCACCTTCGTCGACTCGAAGCCCGTTTACTTCGAGTCGTGGATCCTGGGGTCGTTCTCCAGCATGTTCAACGAGGGCGTCCAGAACTACGTCTACACGCGGGACTTCCTGCTCTACTACCCCATCGACGACTTCGGCATCGGCCCGCACTTCGAGGCCACGCTCGACCTCAACGAGGTCACGCTCGAGGACGATCCATTGACCGCCGGTGCGGACGTCGACGCGAGCGGCCTCGCCAGCCTGCAGGTCGGCGGCGTGATCGGGCTGAACTACGGCACGGGAAACAAGCTGCTCCTGTACCTCGGCTACGAGACGCAGGAGGAGAGCCAGATCGGCGGGAACAAGCTCGCTGGCCGGTTCACGTTCGTCCACAACTTCTGACGACGCGCGGCGCGCGGCGACGACCGCCGGCGCGGTGGGGGCGCACGCCCTCGCCGCCTTCCTCGTTCCGGTCGAGCTTCCCGCCGGCCTCGGGCGCTGGTACCGCAGCGCCATGGCCAGACCGATCTCGTTCTTCACGACCGCGCTGTGCACGTTGCTGGGGCTCGGGTGTCAGGCCCGGGACGGCGCCCCGCCGGCCGCGCCGGCCCCGAGCGCGTCCGTGTGCCTGCCCGCCGACTGCGGCCCCCTCGCGGGGAACCTCTGCGACGATGGCTCCACCGGCGCCCCGCAGTGCGTGCGCGCCCAGGACGGGGCGTGCCGGTGGGTGCGTGTCTGTCAGGGCCCGGAGCCGGCCGCCGGGACGGCGACCCCTGGGCCGAGCGAGCCCGCCACGCCGGACGCTCAGCAGGCCGACCCGCCGCCGCCCACGGCGCTCGCCGACGCGAACGCCGCGTTCGCGCAGCGCCTCTACGGCAAGCTCGCCGCCACGAAAGACAAGCTCTTCTTCTCGCCGGCGAGCATCTCGACCGCGCTGGCCATGACCTACGCCGGCGCCCGCGGCGAGACCGCGGCCCAGATGGCGAAGACGCTCGAGTTCACCCTCCCGCCCGAGGCGCTCCACCCCGCGTTCGCCGGGCTCCTCAAGGAGCTGGCGCTGGCGACCGGGCCCAAGGGGCCCGAGCTCCGGATCGCCAACCGGCTGTGGGGCCAGGCCGGGCTGCCGATCGAGCCCGCGTTCCAGAGCACCACCCAGCAGCACTACGGGGCCGGGATCGAGCTCGTCGACTTCAAGGGCGGGAGCGAGCCGGCGCGGGGGCGCATCAATCAATGGGTCGAACAACAGACGAGCGGGAAGATCAAGGACCTGATGCCCGCCGGCAGCATCACCGGTCTCACGCGGCTCGTGCTCACGAACGCCGTCTACTTCAAGGGGAAGTGGGCGACGCCGTTCGACAAGCAGGCCACCAAGAGCGAGCCGTTCACGGTCAAGCCCGGGACGGCGCCGGCCGTGCCGATGATGCGCAAGACGCTCCTGGCGGGCTTTGGAAAGGCCGCTGACGCGTCGGTGCTGGAGCTCGCGTACGAGGCGCAGAGCCCCGAGCGCCGGCTGGCCATGGTCGTCGTCCTGCCCGCGCAGGTGGACGGGCTGGCGAAGGTGGAGCAGCGCCTGGCCGCGGGGGAGCTCAAGGCGTACGTGGAGGCGCTCCATCCGGCGCGGGTCGACGTGGCGCTCCCGCGCTTCAAGATGACCGCCGAGCTCGAGCTGTCGTCGACGCTGAGCGCGCTGGGCATGCCGCTCGCGTTCGACGAGAAGAAGGCCGACTTCACCGGGATCACGAGGGCAGAGCCGCTGTTCATCTCCCAGGTGCGCCACAAGGCGTTCGTGGAGGTCAACGAGGAAGGGACCGAAGCCGCCGCGGCCACGGGCGTCGTCGTGGCGACACGGTCGGCCCCGGCGCAGCCCCAGGTGTTCCGCGCGGATCACCCGTTCGTGTTCCTGATCCGCGACGTGGCGACTGGCGCCGTGCTGTTCATGGGCCGCGTGACCGACCCGCGATGACGTTCCTCCCGGCGGAGGGGGCCGAAAGTCCGCGCGGAGCCCCAGAACCGCCGTACGATGAGCCGTTTTGCCGGGCCTTCACGGGCTCCGCGACCCCCCCAAACCTCAAGGAGCGAGCGATGAAGAACGAAGACGCCGCGAAGGTGCTGCATGCCGTCCGTGACCTGACCCCCGCGATCGCCTCACGGAGCGCGGAGATCGAGGAGGCGCGGCGCCTCCCGGCGGATCTCCTCGGCCAGCTCAAGGCGGCGGGTTGCTTCCGGATGTTCCTGCCGAGGAGCCACGGCGGCCACGAGGTCGATCTGCGCACGGGGATGGACGTCCTCGAGGCGCTCGCCAGGGCGGACGGGGCCACCGGCTGGACCGTGATGATCGGCTCGGAGAGCCCGCACCTCTTCGCGCTCCTGACGCGCGAGCGCTTCGACGCCATCTACGCCGGCGGGCCGGACGTGATCATCGGCGGCGGCTTCAACGCGCAGGGGGAAGCCCACGCGACGGACGGCGGCTACCGGGTCACCGGGCGCTGGAGCTTCGCGAGCGGCTGCGAGCACGCCAGCTGGCTGTTCGGGAACTGCGTGATCATGGACGGCGGCCGCCCGCGGATGGGCCAGGCGGGCGAGGCGGGCGAGGCGCGCGAGGCGCCAGAGATGCGGGGCATGCTGTTCCCGGCGAGCGAGGCGCGCATCATCGACACCTGGTCCGTGCTCGGCCTGCGCGGCACGGGGAGCCACGACATCGCGCTGGAAGGGGCCTTCTGCCCCGAGGCGAACGCCTTCGATATCTTCCGGGGCCAGCCGTCGGTGGCCGGGCCGGGCTTCGTCGCGCCGGTCCTGCACTTCGTGCTCCACATGGGGGCCGTGGCCGTGGGGATCGCCCAGGGGGCGCTCGACGACGTCGTGACGCTCGCGAGCTCGGGCAAGAAGCGGCTGTATGCGCGCGCCCAGCTGGCGGACTCCCCGCTGTTCCAGGTGAACCTCGGCCGCGCCGAGACGAGCGTCCGCGCGGCGCGCGCCCTGCTGCGCGACACGGGGGACGAGCTCTGGGACGCGTGCGTGAACAACCCTGGCGCCGCCCTCGCGATGGCGCCGCGGATCTCGGGCGCCCTGGCCTGGGTGACGGAGGTGACGGCCCGGGCCGTGGACGCCTGCTATCAGGCGGGCGGAGGCGGCGTCGCCCGGAACGCCTCGCCCGTGCAACGGCGGTTCCGGGACATTCACACCTTCTCGCAGCACGCCGCCGCCGCAGAGGGCTGGTTCGGCCAGGTCGGCGCCGCGCTCCTGGGGCAGCCGACGGGCTTCTGGACCTGAACCTGAGATGGGCGTTCCGGGGCGTTCCCGCCCCGGGCCGCGGTGCGCGACCTGGTCGCGTCGCGGCGCGCCGCCGCGGTATACGTGATCGTGGTGCGCCCCGCCCCGCTCGCCCCGCTGGTCCTCGCCGCCGTCTCGTTCGTCGCCTGCGCCGGTGCCCCGCGTCAGGCGGACGCTCCCGCGCCGCCGCGGCCCCGGGCGGGCGCCTGCCCGGCCCGTCCGGCCTGCGACGCGCCGCCGCCGGCCGCCCTGCCGCGCGGGTTCAGGCACACGCGCTCGCGCCTCGTCGCGGCCGGGTGGCCGCGCCACCGCGGGCGCGACCTCTTCGCCCGCGCCGACGGGCCCCAGTGGGCCATCGCGAAGCTCGCTTACGGGCCGCAGGACGACGATCTCGAGGACGAGGACGTCGAGGCCTACCTGCTCCGCGGCTGCAGCGGCGCCTGGGAGCGGCTCGGCACCTTCCGGACGAGCGACGACGACCACCCGCACCCGACCACGGAGGGGATCCCGGACACCGGCGGGCGCGTCTACATCGACCTCGCCGCGGGGCGGCGCCTCGAGGTCGGCCGGCACCGCGTCCACCTCGCCGTGGCCGGCGACGCCACGAGCGCGGATCTGTTCATCGAGGTCCTCCCGTCCGGCGCGCAGGTGGCCGTGACCGACGTCGACGGGACGCTCACGTCGAGCGAGGTGGCGGTCGTGGGCGAGCTCGTCGGCGGCGGCCCGCCGGCCGCCCACCCCGGCGCGGCGGAGGCGATGCGCGCCCTCGCCGACAGCGGGATCTACCTTTTCTATGTGACCGCGCGCCCCGAGTGGCTCGTGGGCAGCACGAGGGTCTGGCTGCGAGAGCAGGGCTTCCCGCCGGGCATCCTCCACACCACCATCGGCGTCACCGGCGCGTTCGGCGGCGCGGCGGCCGAGTACAAGACGATCGAGCTCGGATGGCTCAAGGCGCGCACGGGCATCGTGCCCTCCTTCGGCTTCGGCAACATGCCGAGCGACGTGGCGACGTACACGGCCGCCGGGATCCCCGCCTCGCGGTGCTACTATTACGAGCTCGGCGGCGATCTCCGCGGCGGCGTGCCCCACGACGACTACCGGGGCCTCGCCCCGGCGCTCTTCAGCCCACAGGCCGCCTGCGCGCCCTGAGGGAAGCGCCCGCGACGCGGGCCGGCGCGCCACGCGCCCGCCAGCGGCGGGCGCGCCCGGATGAGGGAGCGCCCCCGCCGCCGATCACTGCGGGATGTCGAGCACGTCCTCGCAGGTGAAGTCGACGCCCAGGGACGCCTCGGGATCGGACTGAATCGCGCCGCACACGCTCTCGCAGAGCTCGATCTGCGTCGGGTTCGACGGATTGTCGTAGCGCCAGGCGTCGGCGCTCGCGCACGCCTGATCGTACGCGACGGCCTTCGGCTGGCCCCCTCCGCTCGTGTACGTCACGCGCACCCGCTGCTTGTCGAACGTCCGCCCGTCGGGAGCGGCCGGAATCGCGACCGTGCACGACACCGCGGCGCCGCGGATCTCGTCGATCGCCGCCCTGAACGCGGTCGCGGTCGCGTCGGGGTTGCCGGTCTCGATGATGAACGCCTTCCCCGTGCCGCCCGCCACCGCAATGTCGCGCAGGTTGTCGACGTTCCCCGGCTCGTCGTCTGGCGGGTTCGCCACCCCGATCACGTAGGTCGGGACGTTGTCCTGGCGCGCCCCCTCGACGCGCTCGACGACGGCCTCGACGCTGTCCGCGTCTCCGCCGCAGCGCTGCGGGTAGCCGTCGGTCACGAGCACGAGCGCGTACTTCCCGGGGTTCTCCTGGCGCTGCGCCTCGATGAACGTGACCGTCCCGTCGACCACGAACGCCGTCGGCGTGCTCGTGCCCCAGTCGTTTTCGGTCGCAGGCGTGACATCGTCGATCGCCTCGCCGAACGCCCCGGAGGGCAGCGGCGTCATCTGGACGTCCGGCGTGCGGTAGGTGCTGGCGTCGCACATCCGCCGCTCGCCGGGGAAGAACGTGAGCGAGGCGGTGAGCCCCGCGGACGCCGGATCCTTGAAGAACTGCTTGGTCGCGGCGACGACGGGATCCCACTTGAGCTCCTTGCTGTGCGAGGGCCTGTCGTTCATCCCCATGCTGCCCGACACGTCGAACGCGACAGCCAGGTACACGGGCTGGAGCCCGGCCTGGGCCGATTGCGTGGCGCACGCCTCGCCGGCCCCGGTCGAAGGGCCTGCGCCGCTGCTGGGGTTGCCCGAGCCGGCGCCGCTGCCCGAGGTCACCCCCCCTGAACCGAAGCCGCCGTCGTCTCCTCCGGTCCCATTGCCCGAGCTGTTCCCGGCGCCCGCGCCGCTCTGATCGAGATTCTCGTCACCACCCCCGCCGCACGCCGCGCTGGCAACGGCGACCGTGAACAAGGCAATGCCCATCGCAGGCAATCTCATGGCCTGACTCCTTTATAAGTAAGTACCGGCGCCGCGCGCCGGTAGATAAAGCAGACCACCACACGAGACCTCAGGAGCCGGCGCATCGCCGGACCACGCTCCTGAGAACTCGCCACCCATTCCCAGTATAAGCCATCGCGCGACGCATTGCGAGATGCGCCTTCTCAAAGTTCGTATCAGTTTCGTGCAATCGCGTTGGTTCGCGTCGGTTCGCGTTGGTTCGCGTTGGTTCGCGCTGGTTCGCGCGCCCTCAGCGCAACTCACCGGTGTGGCCGCACGCCTGTGCGCCTGTGTGACCTGCAGGCGCACACAGGCGCGCGCCGGTGCTACGGTTCGCGCCTGATGGTCCGCGCAGTGTGTTTCGATCTGATGGACACCGTCCTCTACGACCCGTACCGGGAGGCGCTCGCCGCGGCGATCCGGTCCGCCGCGCCCGCCGCGCCCGCCGCGCCCGCCGCGCCCGCCGCGCCCCTCGAGATTGCGAGGCACCGCGACCCCACGTGCTGGCCTGCGTTCGAGATCGGCGAGATCGATGAGGCCGAGTTCGCTCGCCGGTTCTTTCGTGAAGGCGCCGAGGGGCTCTCGTTCGACCTCGACGCGTTCAACCGGGTGCGCCGCGCGGGATATCGCTTCTTGCCCGGCGTGCGCGAGATCGTCGCGTCGCTCGAGGGCCGCGCGCTCAGGTTCGTGGCGAGCAATTACCCCGTGTGGGTCGAGGAGGTGCGCGAGGCGTTCGCGCTCGACGTCCTGTTCGAGGGGGTCTATTCGAGCCATCACCTGGGCGTGCGCAAGCCGGCGCGCGCGTTCTTCGATCGGCTCATGACGCGCATCGAGGTCGGCGCGGGCGAGTGCCTGTTCGTCGACGATCGCGCCGAGAACTGCGCGGCGGCGGCCGCGGTCGGGATGCGCGCGCACGTGTTCGACGGGCCCGCGGGGCTGCGCGCGCGGCTGGCCGGCGAGGGGCTGCTCGGCGCGTGACGGGCTCGCCCCGCGCCGCCCCGCGCGTCAGACCGCCGCGCAGAGCGGGCACGACGCGCCCGCGTGCGGCGCGTCGCCGCGATGGAGATCGAGGATGGCGCGGGAGATCTGCGCGAGCTCGCGCCGCACCTCGCGGCGCATCCCCTTCACGCGCGGGATGGCCATCGCGTCGTACGCCGTGGTCTGGTGCCGCATCCAGGCGATCACGGCCGACTCGGCGCGCTGCGCGACCGGGATCCGCTCGGTGCGGGCGACGGTGCCGCTGCCGACCGGCGTGGCGTGCAGCGCCACCTTGGTCGCGAGCGCCCGCGCGAGCGCCGCGTAGCGCGGCGAGAACCGGAGGAACGCGGCCACCGCCGCCTCGAACTCGCGCACGTACTCCTCCTGGTCGCGCTCCCTCCGCCGGGCGTCCGCCTCCCGCTTCTTCGCGTACGCGGGCGTGCTGCGCTCGGCCTCGAGCGCAGCGCGGGCGGCCTCGATGGTGGCGGCCGGCGCCCAGAGACCCCGGGAGAACGTCTTCCTCCCGCGCTTCTCGACGACCATCCAGGACGGGCCCGCGAGCTTCACCCTGCGGGTGAGCCCGGCGTCGCCCGGGGGCAGGCACACCCAGCCTTCGGGCGGCGAGAGCAGCGCGCCGTCGGGCGCGCGGAAGCGGCGGGGATCCGGGGTCGGGGCAAGGGTCAGGCACTCGGGCATGGCAAACCGCCGGCGTGCTAGGCCAGGTCATGCCGCGCGTCCAGAAGACGCCGGCCGGCGCCGTCGCCCCGCGCCGGAGCCGCCCCGCTGGAGGATGGTACGCTCCGCGCCAGCGAGGGGCGCTCGCCGGTGCTCGCCCCGGCGCGGCCAACAGGACAGGAGGACAGCGTGTCGGACGACGATCGCACGAGGTGGGACGCCCGCTACCGCGAGGGCGGCGGCGATCCGGGGGAGCCGTCCGCCGCGCTCACGGCGCTCGATCCGCTCCTGCCCCGGCGCGGGCGCGCGCTCGACCTGGCGGGCGGCGCGGGTCGTCACGCCCTGTGGCTCGCGCGGCGCGGGCTCGACGTGACGCTGGCCGACATCTCCGAGGTCGGGCTCGGCATCGCGCGGACCGCCGCGGCGAGAGAAGGGCTCGCGCTGCGCACGGTGGCGCTCGACGTGGAGCGCGACCCGCTGCCTGCCGGGCCGTGGGACCTCCTCCTGATCTTCTACTTCCTCGAGCGCAGGCTCGCGGCCTGCGCGGCGGAGCTCGCCCCGGGCGGCCGCCTCGTCGTCGTGCACCCGACGCGGTCGAACCTGCTGCGGCACGCGCACCCGAGCGCGCGCTGGCTGCTCGATGACGGCGAGCTGCCGGGGCTCCTCGGCGAGGCGCTCGAGGTGGTCCGTTACGAGGAAGGGTGGCTCGAGGAAGGGCACCACGAGGCTCGCCTCGTCGCGCGGCGTCGGGGCGTCGCGGCGCCTCCTCCGTGACGGCGGCCCGCCGCCGGCGTCGCGCGACGACCACGACGCACGAGCTCCGCGCTGGCGGACGCCGGCGCTCGTACGTCGCGCTGCGCGGGTCCCCAGGCTTGCCGCGACGCGAAGATCGCGCTTTGCTCGCGCCATGCGCTTCGCTCGCCTCGCGCCTCCCGATCAGGATCGCCCAGCCTTCTTCGCCCGCCTCGACGGCGCAGCCGCGCTCGTCCTGGACGCTCCGCCCTGGCTCGGCGGCAAGACCACGGGAGAGGCCGTGGCGTGGACCGACATCGATCTCGCCTGCCCCGTGGCCCCCACGAAGATCGTGTGTGTGGGGCGCAATTACGCCGCGCACGCGCAGGAGCTGGGCAACGACGTCCCGGTCGAGCCGCTCCTCTTCCTCAAGCCGCCCTCCGCGCTGATCGGTCCTGGCCAGTCCATCGTGCTCCCTCCGGAGAGCCAGCGGGTCGAGCACGAGGCGGAGCTCGGCGTGATCATCGGCCGCCGCGCCCAGGCCGTGCGGGCGGAGGACGCGCTGGATCACGTGCTCGGGTACGCCTGCCTGGGCGACATCACCGCGCGGGATCTGCAACGGAAGGACGTGCAATTCACGCGAGCCAAGGGGTTCGACACGTTCTGCCCCGTCGGGCCGTGGATCGAGACGGCGCTCGATCCCGCGGCGCTCCGCGTGCGGGCGGTCGTGAACTCCCAGGTGCGGCAGGACGGGATGACGGCGCAGATGATCTGGGGAGTGCCCGAGCTGGTCGCGTACATCAGCCGGGTGATGACCCTGGAGCCTGGCGACGTCATCGCGACCGGGACGCCCCAGGGCGTGGGGCCGCTCGTGTCCGGCGACGAGCTCGTCATCGATATCGCCGGCGCCACGGCCGAGGCGCGCGGGATCGGCGCGCTGCGGCTGTCCGTGGCCGCGCGGGGCGACGGCCCGAGCGGGCGGTAGCCCGGCGAGCGGCCCGGGGGCGGGCCGGGATCGACGCTCGAGCCCCGGCGCTCACCTCATCGACACGCTCACATCAGCCCTTCCGCTGCCCTGATATCCTTCCACGAACATCGAGACCTCGCTCAAGCTCCCCATGTTCATCCCCAGACTCTGCCATGCGTCAAAGTGGTTGGCGACGGAGATGGTTCCGCTCGTGCGCTTCTGCTTACGAACGCTCCAGAACTGATATGGGGGATTGATGCCATCAATCCCAATCACGTCGGATCGCTGGGTTTTGTAGATGTCATAGACGCCTCCGTCGCTCGCAACGGTGCCCATGGTTCCTGGTGCGCCAGGGGGACGCCAGGTGCCCCAGCCATCAATGATATAATATTCCACGGCCGGGCTCTTCGTCCATCCATAGACACCCAGGTAGGCATTGCCGTTTGGCTGAAAGTCCGCCTCGTAGGTCACGATCTGATTCCGTGACCCGGGCCTCAGACCTTTGCGGCCCAGCAGACTGTTGATGTCGCTCCATTCCACGCTGAAGCCATCCGCGGTGTTGGTCAGGCATCCGGTCCCCTGGTCCATCCAGAGTTGATAGGTGAAGCCGCAGTGGCTGCCGGTTTCATTGCCGCAGACCGCCGGTTCGGATGTCGTGCACGTGTCGGGTGCGCCGCCGGCCCCACCCTCCCCGCCGGCGCCGCCGGCCCCGCCGCCGCCCGTCCCCGGGCTGCTGCTCGACGACGAGTCCCCGCCGCCGCCGGCCTCGCCGCTGCCCGTCCCCGAGCTGCTGCGCGACGACGAGTCCCCGCCGCCGCCGCCGGCCTCGCCGCTGCCCGTCCCCGAGCTGCTGCTCGACGACGAGCCCCCGCCGCCGCCGCCGGCACCACCGCCGCCCGTCCCCGAACTGCTGCTCGACGACGACGAGCTGCTCGACGAGGAGTCCAGGACGTCGAGGTCCTCGCCCACAACGCGCTCGACGTTGCACGACAGCAGGCCGCATGAGACCGAAGCGGATACGTAGACAAGCAAGGGAGCGACGCGCATCGAAGGGTTCTCCATGATGGACCGGCCGAGCCTCAGACTTCTTCTCTCGATGGATTCATGAACCCATCGAGCCGTCTGCGGCCCCTTCGATCCAGCGGTCAAGACTCGAGTGTTCCAGCGAGCGCGCCCATGTTCCCGGTGATCATGGATGCACCCGCAGTGCCTGCGCCGACCACAGGCCTGGCGATCACGACGTTTGTCGAAGAGACACGCACATGCGAATGCCCCATGCAATGGGGATGGGCATCACGTCAGAGAGAGCGAGAGCACCTCGGACGCGCAGCCGCAAGAAGCAAGTGATCCCCGCAGTGGCCTCACCCGGAGTCGGCCCTTGTGCGATCCTGCAACCGACTGCGGCGCCCTGCTGAGAGAGGTCCGGACCGCCATGGGCGGCTTGGAATATTCTTATAATTACGAGGCGAAAGTCAAGGGTCCTTACGGCTTCATCGCGACAGTTTCGCGGTGCCGTGCCTTGCAAGATACAGCCACGCTGCGCGCACGGGTTCAATCATGGACCTCTGTCGCCCCTCGATTCGTTCACTCTCCTGGAAAAGCGACGACAGCGCGATCCGGGCAGTCACGACGGCGGAGGCGAAGGTACCGAGGGCGGAACGGCCGCGTCTGGGCTGCGCAGTACCGGTGCGTTGTCAACCGGAAAGCGCGCCATGCGAGGCACCTTGATTCGCTGGTAAGGCCCGTTGACCCCTTGAGACCAACGGCAGCATTGCGGTCTCGGGTGATATTTTCTCGCAAATGGGCCAAGACTTGCAGATTCCTCCCGGTTGACGCCAAACGGCCGGCGTCAGTACCGTGACTGCATGCGTTATATCGCGCATTCGCTCTCGATTTTTCTCACGCTCGGGGCCGCGACAGGCTTCACCAGCTCAGCCCGTTCGTCAGCGAGTGGGGCGACGACAACAGCGCCGGCACGAAGGGCGCGCCGGTGAGGACGTTGCAGCACGCGATCGGGCTCGCCGCGCACGGGCGAGGCCACGGGGAGGCAGCGACCCGGCGCGTGTACGCGTGCGGCGGGTCGTTCGAGGAGAAGATCACGCTGCCCTCGGGGGTCGACCTCTGGGGCGGGCGACTGTGTGACGGCGGCGATTGGTCGTATGATGGGTCGTTCGGCGGACCGGATCACCCGACCATCCTCGCTCCGCCGGTGGGGATCCCGCTGCGGGTGCTCACGGGAGGAGAAGAGGGCGCCACGTCCACGGTCTTCGGCGTGCGCGTCGAGGCGGCGGATGCGTCCGCGGACGATGGCAAGTCGTCGATCGCGATGATCCTGAGCTCCGGGGCCAGGGCGATCGTGCGGGAGAGCGTGTTCCTCGCAGGCGATGGCAAGGATGGAGAGCCGGAATACGAAGCGGCGCTCACACTTGAGCGCTGCTCGCTGAAAGCGCTCGGAATCCTCATGGACATCGCTAAAGCGGCGATCATGTCTGAGAACTACGGGCGAGCGACCGAAGCCGCAGAGCGACTGCTTGCCGATGCCACGGATCACGCCGACACATTTCAGTATGGGAATGCCGTACATTACGCGCACATCACCCTGGGAAAGGTCGCGTTAGCACGCAACGATCCGACCAACGCAGCAGAACACCTGCGGGCTGCGGGCGAGGTCCGCGGTTCGCCACAACTCGACACATTTGGGCCCAACTTCGAGCTCGCATCCCGATTGCTCTCCATGGGGCAGAGAGACGCGGTTGTCGACTACATCGACGGCTGCAAGAAGTTCTGGAAGAGCGGCGCAGCACGGCTCGACCAATGGACGCTCGCCATCGAACGCGGCGAAACACCAGATTTCTCAAAGCGCTGGACGACCTAACTCTACTGCGGGAAGTCGGCCGGGGAAACGAACCGCTAAACCGCTAAGAAAACCAGGGAACAGGGGGAATGCCCGGACGGCCGCCCTCCACGCTGGCCACCACATGGAGCTCGGCCACGTCGACGGCGAGAGGCAGCACGAGTTCAGCCAGGCGGACGCCACCGCGGCCGCCGCGCCACTGGGGCACCTCGACCCGAGACAGCGCGGCGCGAGTTCGGACTCTCGCGGCCCAGATGTCAAGGCGGAAGGAGGAGCGGGGTCATGGTACCGCCGTAATCCCTGACCTTGCCTCCCGCCAGCCTCCGAATGAAGCCAGCGGCGCTCTCGATGGCGTTGAGCCAGTCAGCGCCCTTGAGGCGCACGTGGTCATCGGTCTTGAACCCTAGCACGTCCACGGCCACAGACCACAACCCGTCCGGTTCCTCTCGAAGGTCGCTAATACGGATCGTTATGGTCCGCGGCGCGCTTCCGTCCGATGGCGTGAAGGTAGAGCTGAATCGAGCCAGCCTTCCACGTGACCGTGCATTCGGCGAGCTGGGAGCCGGCGCTGCACGGGTCCTCGTCGTAGCCCGTGTGATTCTGCGGCTCCAGCGGGACATACCCGAAGCCTCCGACCCCGCCGGTAGGGGTGATGATGCCCCCGCCGGCCCCCTCCGTTCCATGACCCCGGACGTAGCACTCTCCCATGTCGAAGTTGCACCCCGTGAGACCGAGAACCAGAAGAACGATTTGCCTCTGGCGACGAGGCTACGAGCGCAGAGCAGGCCGACCTTGCCGTGGAAGCGCATCGACATGGTAAACGCTCCTGGCCGAGCCTCGACACGCGGTGTGGGGACACCCGCCATTGTTCTTGGTGGGATCTGGGCGTCAAATAGAAACTCGGCGAGCAATCCGAAGTGACAGGAGTCGACCCGTCCCGGGCATATGCCGGTGTTCTGGCAGTGATGTGATTGGGAGTCTTCGCGTGCCAGCGCGATTGCGTGGCGCGCAGGAGCTCGATCTTGTCGCGGAACCCGCGGATCTCCTCGCGGGTGAGCGGGGGCTCGTCGTCGGCGAACGGCCTGCGCACGAGATCCGCCGCGTCGCGCCCGGCGGCGAGCTGGATGCGGCTCGACCAGATGACGCGGCGAGCGAGCTTGCCTGGGAAATACATCGTACTGTCGCCGAGCGACTCGGCCTCTCGGCGCAGCTCGGCCTCGCGGTCGGGGCTCAGCGTGTACTCTGCCGCTCCGCGGGAC
Organism: Sorangium sp. So ce281; assembly: GCF_051527395.1. Lineage (NCBI taxonomy): Bacteria > Pseudomonadati > Myxococcota > Polyangiales > Polyangiaceae > Sorangium > Sorangium sp. So ce281. Next base: position 3,810,780 of record NZ_CP150322.1, on the reverse strand, counting down.
GAGAGAGCCAGGCCCTCCGCATCGCTCGAAGCTCGCGCTGCGCAGGAGGTGGCCATGGCTGCGCAGGAGAGCCAGCGGCGCTGCGCAGGAGGCGGCATTCGGTGAGAAAGGACACACAATCGACGTGCAGGAGGCCGCCGGCGCTGCGAGGGCGCCGTGCAATACCGACCGAGGTTGGGCAGAACGTTCACGTTCACGCTCGTGCCGTCGAAACCACGACCAGGACCACGACCCGCTCGGCGCTACGCCACCAGCGACGACCGACCGCCTCGATGGCGCGGCGCTACCTGCCGAGAGAGCGCTCCCTCAGACCCCCGCGCCCTCCCGGAGCACGATCGTCACGTGCGACAGCCCTGTCCCGCCGAGGAGCATCGCCTTCACCAGGAACTCGACCATCGTGTCGAGGCACTCGGCTGGCGAGAAACCCGCCCTCCCCGCCCCGAGCAGCGGCAGCGCCATGCTCCGGAGCTTCATCGTGTCCGCGTGATAAAAGCACCCTTCCAGGAGCCGCAGGATGAGATCGCGCGTCGGCCTGTAGGTGGCCACGTGATCCCAGTCGAGCGTGATCGCGTGGAACACGAACCGCGCGTTCAACCTGCCAGCGGAGCTGACCACCACCCCGCCATGCCGCACGGGAACGTACTTGCGCGTCTCCATGTGGCACACGCCGCCGCTCGCATGGTTCAGGGCCAGCGCCACGCCGCCCGACATGGTGAGCTGCCCGTCGTCCGCGCTCACGAGCGCGTCGGCCGAGACGCCCGCGATGTTCGCGCGAACGATCGAGAGCGTCCTGTCCCCGTGGAACTGGAAGGCCGTGACCGGCCCCGCAGGGCCGCCCGACAGGAGGGCGGGCCGGAAGCGCTTGTACTGCTCCATGTACACGCGGAGCGTCAGATCGTGCGGATCCCCCCAGCGGGTGCTCTGGGCGCCCACGAGGGCGGTGTCGATCTCGTCGAAGGACTGGAAGCGGTCCTTCGGGTCCTTGGCCAGGCAGCGCTCCAGGACGGCCTGCACGTCCTCGTCGAGCTCGGGACGGAGCGCCCGCGGCCGGGCCGGGATGTCCTGCCGGTGCGCGAGCAGGAGCGGCAGGAGCTCCTGCTCCTCGAACGGCCGCTGGCCCGTGGCCGCGTGGTAGAACGACGCGCCGTAGCTGTAGATGTCCGCGCGCGTGTCGCTCTCCTGCGGGCTCCACGCCTGCTCGGGCGCCATGTAGAACGGCGTCCCCAGCACGGTGCCCATCGCGGTGAGGGGCTGCTCCCGGAGCGCCGAGGGCCCCGTCGTGGCGGTCAGGCGCGCGAGGCCGAAGTCGGCGACCTTCAGCTCCCCTGACGGCGCGATCAGCATGTTCGACGGCTTCAGATCGCGGTGCATCACGCCGAGCTCGGCCGCGGCGGCCATCCCCCGCGCCGCATGGAGCATGTAGCGCCGCAGATCGTCGAGCGGCAGCGGCCCGTCCTGGAGCCGCGCGGACAGCGACGGGCCGCCCACGTACTCCATCACCATGAACGGCGATCGGCTCGAAAGGAAGCCGAAGTCGTAGCAGCCCACCACGTGCGGCGACTTGATGAGCGCCGAGATGCGCGCCTCGCGCAGCATCCGCTCCCCGGCGTTCGGATCCGTGTGCCCGGTGAGCACCTTGATCGCCACGACCCGCGCGAGCGCGAGGTGGCGCGCGCGGAAGACGGCGCCCATCGAGCCCACGCCGAGCAGCCCCTCCACGCTGTACCGGCCCGCGAGCTCCTTGCCCAGCGTCGACGCGTCGATCATGAACGGACCATCGCTTGCACCAGCGAGGATGTTCGGAACCCCGGGCGCCGCGGTCAAGGGGCACGGCGCGCGACGCGGATCAGACGGCGTACGCGGCGGGAGCGCCGTCCTGCGCGCGCTGGCGCGGCGCCTCGCGCAGCCTCGCGATCTCGGCCTCGACGCGGGCCCTGAGGCGCGGATCGTCGGCGAGGCGCCTGGCCCAGAGCCGCTTCATGCGCACCCACACGGTGCGCCGGATCACGCGGTCGCCGGGCGCCGCGGCGCTCCCGCTGCGCTCGGTCGCGACGATCAGCCGGGCATAGTCGGCCGCGTGCAGCGGGCCCCAGACGGCCTCCCACGCGCCGACGTAGGCCGCGTCGAACTTGTCGCGGAGCGCCCGCTCGCGGCGCCTGGCCTCCTCCGTCATCGAGTCCCGCCACCGCCGCTCGGCCGCTGCCCAGCGCGCCTCCGACAGGCCGTGCGCCCTGAGCACCTCGGCGCGGGGGACCGGCTTCTCGGCGAGCTCCGCCGTGACGATGGCGCACCGCTCGAGGCTCACCTCGTCGCCGTCGCCGAGCGGCGGGAGCGACGCGGAGGGAGATCCGTCCTCGCGCCGGAGGACGTGAAAGAAGCGGGACGCGGCGGGTCGCTCGGGCTCGCGCGCGAGGACGCCCGAGGCCGGGGCGGCGTACGACGATGACTCGACGGGCGGCGGCAACACCTCGGCGGGCGGCGGCGGAGCCTCCTCCAGCGCGAGGGTCGCGAGCCCCAGGGACGGGCCGGGCGGCGGTGAAACGAGCGCGCCAGACCAGGGCGCGCCGGGGATCGGCGCCCCGAGCTCGAGGCGCGGCGCGGGCCTCGGGTCGAAGAAGAACGGGATCGCGGGCCGCTCGCCGGCGCGCACCTCCTCCTCGCTCGACAGCGCGAGCGTCGCGCTCGCGCCGGCGTCGATCTGCGGTCGCGCTGGCTCGGGCCGGCCCTGCCGCGCCGATCCCGGCGCGGGCGCGAACGGAAGCGCCGGCGCGCGCACCGCCGCCTCGCCCTGCTCGTCCGAGAGCGCGACGGTCTGCAGCGGCGACGGGCGCTGGATCAGGTCGATGAGCTCGATCTCGTCGTCCGAGAGGTGGATGGTGCGCCCCGGATCCCCGTCCCGCTGGCGCGCCTGGCCAGGCGCGCCGGGCGCGTCCTCGATGTGCACGGTCCCTCGCGGGCCGGTCGGGAGCGGAGCCGGAGCCGCTCCCGCGGCGCCCGGGGCCCGCCCGGGGCGCAGGTCAGGCCACGCGAGCTCCTCGCCGTCGACGGCGACGCCGGCCGCGATCCGCACGGGCGCGAGGGCGTGGCCGTCGGGGACGGGGACGATCCGACGCCACACGACCGTGCAGCGCTGCTCGGCGCCGTCGATCCGGAGCGTGTCCGCGTTGAGCTCGATGACGTCGCCCCCCGCCGCAGGAGGCGCGGCGAGCCCCTGGATCCGCGCCATACCGCGCGCCCGGGGCAGGCGCATCTCCAGCCGGCGAGCGGCCGGGTGCAGGTTCTCGAGCACGATCCACTCGTCGCCGCGCAGGTAGTCGATCCGCTGGTCCGGGGGCGCCGCCTGGAAGTACGACCAGTCGAAGCCAGCGGGGATCTCCGCGTTCGGGCCCTCGAGCGTCTCGCGCCGGGTCTTGCCGAGCAGCCGCTTGCGCACCGGCCAGGCGCGCGCGATCGGGCCGAGCCCCGCGGGCCGCGCGGGGTCCTGGGGATCGAGGACCCTGGGCTCGCCGTCGCCCGCGTCGATGCCGAAGGGGTTCTCCCAGCCGTTCGCGCCGCGCGCCGCCTTCTCGTACACGAGGGGCATCCGCTGGAACGGCTTCTCGTCGCGGACGAGGAGGCGTTTGTCGAGCGCGCAGCCGCCCGCGCCGAAGACCGCGAGCCGCACCGGCAAGGACTCGACATGCGCGCCGTCAGGGGCGTGCGCGTCGCCCGTGAAGAGCACGTCCGCGCGGCCCAGGTAGGGCGCGAGATCGCCGGTGAACCGCACGCTCCGCGCGGGGTTCTTGCCGTGATGCACCTCGGCGCGGAGGATCTCCTGCGGCTCCGTGCGCCACATGGCCGCGCCGGGCGTGAACGCGAAGCTCGCCTTGACGATGATCGTGATGTAGCGCTGTCCCTGCGTGCGCCACGAGACGGCGGCGGCCTCCGCGCCCGGGAGCGACGCCACGGCGTCGGGCGGCAGCGCGCTCACGACCGCGTCCTTTTGTAGAAGCACCTCGCCATCGCTCGCATCGCGTCACGCATCGCTCTGCGACAAGTGAACCCGCTCCACGTGACCATCGCGTTGCAATCGCGTGATCCGCGTGTGGAGCCGGCGCGGCGGCGAGGGCGTGGGCGGGCGTGGGCGGACGTGGACCGGAGCCGCCGCTCACCCGCCGCACGGGTTCGCCCGGCACGCCCGGACGAAGCCGATCTCGCTCTGCCCCGCCTCGATCTGTTCGATCCACCAGCCGAGCCCCGGGTAAGCGGCCCGGATGAGCGCCGCGGTCTCCGCGAAGCGCGCCGTGTCTCCCCGCGCGGCGTAGATCTCGGCGCGGAGCGCGTGGGCCTCCGGCTCGTAGACGCCGCGGAGCACGTCGAGGATGGCCGGGTCCACGTCGCCGAGCGGCCGCGGCCCGTACATCAGGTAACGCAGGATGCGGTCGAAGCGGAGCGGATCGCCCGGCTCCACGCGGCTCGTGACCACCGCGCCGCTCTCCGGAGGGAGGCTCGTCCAGCGGCCCCAGGAGCCCACGCGGGCGGCCTCGGGCGCGAGGCGCCCGAGCTCGCGCTGCTCCTCGGGGCTCGGCGCCGCGAGCTCGATCGGCACCGGCGCGCTCTCCGCGCGGTCCGGCGGCCCGACGTAGACGATCGCCAGCGTGTACTGCCCGGGCTCGAGCCCCGCAGGGAGGTACGACGAGACGTCGATGAGCATGCGCCTGCACTCGCCCGGGCACAGGCGGAACACCGGCGTGCCGTGCTCAGGGAGCACGATCGGCGAGGGCTCGGTCCGCACGACCTCCTCGCCGGTGTCCGCCCGCGCGAGGCGGACGCCGATGGAGCCTGCGTTGCCCGCCCAGCTCGGGCGCGGCAACCGCAGGATGCAGGCCCCAGGGCGGTCGGCGCACAGCGTGATGGCCACGTGCAGGGGGAAGCCGAGCACATAGCGGCGATCGTGATCGAGCGAGCGGAGCACCAGCCCAGGCGGGTCGACCGGGTCCCCGGCGCTCCGCGTGTGTTCATCGGACATGACAATCCCTCATCTCCATCGAAGTCCCCTGTTGTTCTCGAGGCGCACGCGCCGGGTCTCCTTCACGTGGCGCCCGCACAGGTCGTTGCCAACCCGCCCGTCGGTCCCAGGGATGAGCTGCTGGTCGGCGTCCACCATCCAGTGGGACCGATAGTTCATGCAGCACGTCGTCCGGCGCGGCTGCCGGTAATCGAAGTAGCCGCACTTGTGCGGCATCCCGAAGGCGTGCGTGAGCTCGTGGACGATGGTGTGGAGCGTGGCTTGCTCGTAGCCGCGCCGGGGCCGCGCGGCCTCGGGGTCCCACCACGCCCTGTGATGGGTGAAGAGGATGGTCCTGCCGGCGAAGTACCTCGCCGGCCCGATGTCGATCGTGGGGCTCATGCCGGCGACGTAGGAGGCCCCTGGGCCCCGCACGTCGGCCTCGACGCTCGCGGGGATGCCGTAGCCCGGGGGCTCCCACGCCCCGTCCCTGCGGCGGGCCCGCGGGAAGAAGAAGAGGCGCCGCTCGTACGCGTGCGCCAGGGACCCGTCGCCCGCCGTGAACTGGCGCTGGATGTCGTGCGGCGCCAGCCAGAGGCGGGTCCGCGGCGGGTCGTCGAGGACGGCCGCGCTCGCGGCCGAGAAGCTGATCTGCCAGCCGTCCCAGCGAAACGTGACGTAGCTCGCGTCCGGGTGGGTGCCAGGGATCTCCACGTACTCGCCGCGCCGCTCGCCCTCGCCGCCGTCCAGGATCGTGACGCTCCCGGAGAACAGCAGCTCGCCCCGGACCTCGGGCACCGGGTGCGGCTCGAGCGCGGCGATCAGGCAGAACCAGCCAGGGTCCCCGGCATGCTCGAAGTGCTCGCTCACGAAGCGCGAGGCCATCTCGCCGAGCGCGTCCGCGTCGAGCGCCAGGTGCTGCAGGTCCTGGATCACGCGCGCCTCGGCGAAATCGAGCTGGGTGAAGACCGGCTCGAAGTGCTCCGGCGCCAGCTCCACGGGCAGCGGGGGCGCGCTCTCCATCCGGATGTACTCGACGTCGATCCGGCGCCAGAGCGTCATGATCCCGGTCTCGTCGCCGGCCGCCTCGGCGACGCCGGCGGCGTCGAGCGCGGCGCTCACGATCAGGTTGTCCCCGGCGACATCGGACATGTGGCGCCGGACCTTGCTCCTCCTCCCGACGATCGCCGTGCTCGCGCTGGTCTCCGTGATGTCGGAGAGCGCGTAGCCCTCCACCTCTTCCCAGCCAGGCGCCCTGTCCTGCGTTCCCTCGTTGTCGTCTTCGACCGGCCCCACATAGTCCCCCGCGGCGTCGTAATCGTTCTCGTCGAGGGTGGGAGCCCAGTCCGGGTGCACCTCCGGCCACTCATTCGAGGGATCGTCGGGATCGCGCGCGCTCCAGCGAATCCGGGCTCCTTCTGGCAGCTCGCCGTCGGAGCTCGTCACCTCGACCGTGATCTCGACGAGCTGCGTATTCTTTGCCCACTGCCCATCGAGATCTCGATTGATGTAGACGCGTCCCCGGTTATCGAGGCTCTTGTAACCAGGCTTGTATCCAGCCGCCCGCGTCGTCCCCGGCGGCGCCGTGCTGTCGTGAAAGCCCGGCAGATACAGGCCCTTGATGTCGACAATCCGCACCGAGATCATCGGGGCAGAGCATTGCAAATGCCGCGCTCAGCTCGGCCGCCTCCGGGCCTCTCATCCGTCGCGGCGCCTGCCCTCCGCTTGTCGCTTTCTCCCGGCGCGCGTTCGTGCGTAGACTCCACGCCCTCATGAGCTTCGAGCCAGTTGCAGGGTTTCGCTTCGGCGCCGTCAGCGCCGGGATCCGGAAAGACGGGCGCATCGACGTCGCGCTCGCGGTGGCCGATCAGCTGGCGATCGTGGCCGGCATGTTCACGCGGAATGTGGTGCGCGCGGCGCCCGTGGACATCGCGATGCAGCGCGTCCTGTCGGGGCGCGCGCGCGCCGTCGTCGCCAACAGCGGGTGCGCGAACGCCTGCACGGGCGAGGCAGGCTGGAAGGCGACGCTCGATACGACGCGCGCCGTCGCCGAGTCGATCGGCGCCTCGGAGGACGAGGTGCTCCCCGCCTCGACCGGCGTGATCGGCGCCGTCCTGCCCGCGCACCGGATCATCGAGCGTGTCCCCGAGCTGTCGGCCCGCCTGTCGCCGAAGGGCTACCTCGATTTCGCCCAGGCGATCTGCACGACCGACCGCTGGCCGAAGCTCGCGCAGCGCAAGCTCGGCGCCGGCGCGACGCTGCTCGGCATCGGCAAGGGCGCCGGGATGATCCACCCCGACGTGGGCCCGCCCCACGCGACGATGCTCGTCTTCCTGTTCACCGACGCCGTGCTCGACGCCGGCGAGGCGAGCGACGCGCTTGCGGCCTCGTGCGACGTGACGTTCAACGCGTGCAGCGTCGACGGGGACACCAGCACCAACGACACGGTGCTCCTCCTGTCCTCCGGCGCGTCCCAGCGCCGCGTCTCGCGCGACGAGCTCTCGGCGGGCCTCACCGAGGTCTGCGGCGAGCTCGCGCGCTCGATGGTGGCCGACGGCGAGGGCAGCACGCACGTCGCCGAGATCCGCGTCCGCGGGCTCGCGACGCGCGACGGTGCGCGCGCCGTCGCGCGCACGGTGGCCACGTCGATGCTCGTGAAGACCGCGCTGTTCGGCAAGGACGCGAACTGGGGGAGGCTGCTCGCCGCCGCGGGCCGCGCAGGCGTCCCCTTCGACCCGCGCGAGGCCCAGATCCTCGTCGGCGGGATCCCGATCGTGCGGAACGGCGCGCCGGTCGGGGCGGAAGCCGAGCTCAAGGCGAACGAGGTGCTCGCGCGCGACACCTACGTCATCGAGCTCGTGCTCGGCGGCGGCCCCGGCGACTTCGCTTACCTCACGAGCGATCTCGGACACGGCTACGTCGACGTGAACGCGGGGTACCGCTCCTGATCCTCGCGGGGTGACCGGCCGGGCTGCTCGCAGGGAGCGCCCCCACGCCTTCGCCCCGACCGGAAGCGCCGGCCGCGGCCTTCCCCACCGCTCCCGGGCCCCGAGCGCCGGCTGTCCCCCGCCTCACCTCCGCGCGATCCCCGCGGATCAGTGAACCTCGCGCGACGAGCGCAGGTGAACGCAGGTTCACAAGCGGGTTCACGAAATGAGCGCCTCGTCGGGCTTCCCGGCGCTCCGCTCCTGCCGCCCCGTGGCACGCTGCGTGTTAGCGCGCGTCATGGTAGTCGTGCGGGAAGGCCGCGCCGGTGCCGGCCGCCGCTGGAGGACTTCGATGCTGCTTCATTCCCCCCTTGCGAAGATCCTGGGTCGAGGCGCGCTGTTCCTGATGATCACCGCGACCGCGACGGGCTGCGGCGGCTGTGGCGATGCGTCGCTCCAGTGCGACCCCGATGGCGAGAACTGTTTCCTCTGCGACGGCTACGGGTGTCGCCCGGCAGAGCCGGACATCGACACCGCCAGCAGCGGGGGTTCGGGCAGCGCGGGTCCGGCAGACCCGGGCCAGGGCGGCGCGGGCCAGGGCGGCGCGGGCCAGGGCGGCGCGGGCCAGGGCGGCGCGGAGGCCGAGTGCGACGCGGAGCTCACCACGTGTCCCTGCGACGGCGACAGCGCGTGCGAGGACGGCACGCGGTGCGTCGACGGGCTCTGCATCGCGGCGTGCGAGTTCAGCTACGAGTGCGGCGACGGCAGGGTGTGCGTGAACGGCGAGTGCAAAGGTGGCTGCTCCAGCGCCGCGCCCTGCGCGGAGCCCGGCACGCGCTGCGATCGCGGGGTCTGCGTCCCCGACCCCGCGAACCCCGAGTGCGGCGACGCGGCCCCGTGCGGGGGCGGCGCGATCTGCGTCGACGGCGCCTGCACAACCGGCTGCGCGACGCACGCGGACTGCGCGCCCGGCGAGGTGTGCAACGCGGCCACCGGCGCGTGCATGGACGACCCCTCGCCTCAGCCCGGCTGCGGCGCCAAGGCCTGCGCGGCGCAGGGCCAGGAGTGCATGGAGGACGGCTACTGCCACTACCCGTGCGAGGACACGCGGGCCTGCCAGCTCATCGACAGCCGCTTCGTCGGCTGCGAGGACGGGTTCTGCAAGACGCGGGAGGAGGTCGCGCCGGAGTGCTCGCTCGACGAGCCTTGCCCCGACGGCGAGCGCTGCATCTCGGGCAAGTGCCTCTGAGCTCCCGCACACCTTGACCGTCCGTCACGCGGCGGGTAATCGCCTCCAATGGTCTCCCGCTCTCCCGTCCATCGGCCCGCGCCGCTCTTCGCTCGGATCGCCCGCGCCGCCGCCGTGTCGCTCGCCCTCGCCGTGCCGAGCGTCGCCGCCGCCGAGACCCGGATCGCCGTCGTCGACGTGCAGCACGCCGTCATGCAGACGGAGGACGGCATCCGAGCGCAGGCCACGCTGAAGAAGCTCTTCGACCGGCGGCAGCAGGAGCTCGACGCGAAGCAGACCGAGCTCCAGCGGGCGCGCGAGGACATCGAGAAGCAGTCGCGCGTGCTCTCGCGCGAGTCGCTCCAGAAGCGGATGGAGGACTGGCAGCGCCAGATGGTCGAGCTCCAGACCGTGTTCGTCGACTACAACAAGGAGCTCCAGAAGAAGCAGGGCGAGCTCACCGGGCCCATCCTCAAGAAGATGATGCTCATCGTCGGCAGGATCGCGAAGAGGTCGAGCTACGAGATCATCTTCGACAAGCAAGCGGCCCCGTACGTCCGCGCCGATCTCGATCTGACGGAGCAGGTCATCCAGCTCTACAACACCGGCGGCGGCGAGGACGACGCCGGCGGCGACAAGGCAGAGAAGAAGGACGACGCGAAGTAGCGCGCCGCCCGCGCGCTCCACACCGCGGAAAGGAGCCGGCCTTGCCCGAGCGAACCCAAGCGCCCGTCACGCTCGACATCCATCAGATCCTGTCGATCCTGCCGCACCGTTACCCCCTCGTGATGGTCGACCGGGTGACGGAGATCACCGCCAACAAGTGCATCCGCGGCTACAAGTGCGTCGCCTACAACGAGCCCTGGTTTCAGGGGCACTTCCCCCAGCGGCCGATCATGCCCGGGGTGCTGATCCTGGAGTCGCTCACGCAGCTCGGCGGCATCCTCGCCTATGCGTCGGATCCGTTCGACGCCACGTCGAACCTCATGTTCTTCCTCGGCATCGACAAGGCGAAGTTCCGCCACACCGTGACGCCCGGCGACCGGCTCGATCTCTACGCCGAGGTGCTGCACCACCGCTCGAACGTCTGGAAGCTGCGCGGCGAGGCGAGCGTCGACGGGACGCTCTGCGCCGAGGGAGAGATGCTCGCGTCCATCGTCGATCGCGAGCCCTGATCGGAGAGAGAGGGAGATCTCGTCATGAGCCCCAGCCCGTCGCCGTCGTTCGCCCGTGTCCTCGCGGCCCTCTGCGCCTCGCTCTCGCTCGCAGGCGGCTGCGGCGGCGCCGCGCCCGTCGCGCCCCCGGCGCCCGAGACGGGCGGCGGCCTCATCGGCTCGGCGGCGCCCGAGCTCGCGGCGGAGGTCGTGAGCGGCGAGGGGCCCTCCACGCTCAAGGACGCCCGCGGCAAGGTGGTGATCGTCGATTTCTGGGCGACCTACTGCCGCCCCTGCAGAAAGTCGTTCCCCAAGTACCAGGCGCTCGTCGACCGCTTCGGCGGCAATCTCGCCGTGCTCGCCGTCTCCCTCGATGCGCCCGAGGACGTCTCGACGGAGCAGCTCGCGGGGTTCGCGGACGAGGCGGGCGTCAGGTTCAAGATCCTCTGGGACAAGGACCAGAGCGCGGAGAAGGCGTACAGGCCGCGGAGGATGCCGACCGCGTTCGTCGTCGATCGGGGCGGCGTCGTGCGCCATGTCCACGCGGGCTACGAGGACGGCGAGGAGGACAAGATCTCCCGGGAGGTCGAGGCGCTGCTCGGCCCGGCGGCCGCTCCGCCGCCTGCCGGCGGCGGCGGCCGATCCCCTTGAGGTCCCCGAGGAGGCGACGCGCGTCGTGACGACCCCCACCCTGATCCGGCGCGTCTCGGTCGAGGCGCTCGACATCCCGTTGCACGAGCCGTTCGGCATCGCCGGCGGCGCGCAGGAGCGCGCGGCGAACCTCCTCGTCACCGTGGAGCTCGCCGACGGGACGCTCGGCTTCGGCGAGGCGGCGCCGCTGCCCGCGTTCAACGGCGAGACGCAGGACGGGTCGCGCGCCGCCGCCCTCTCCTTGCGCGAGGCCGTGGTGGGCTCGGACGCGCGCGCGTGGCGCGCCGTCGCGCGCGCGCTCCGCGAGGCGTCCGGGGGCGGCGCGGGCGCGGCGCGCTGCGCGATCGAGACAGCGATCCTCGACGCGCTCACGAAGCGCGCGGGCATGCCGCTCTGGGCGTTCTTCGGCGGCTCCGGGGCGGCGCTCACGACCGACATCACCATCACCACCGGCTCGCCGGAGCGCGCGGAGGAGGCCGCGCGGCGCGCCTCGGCCATGGGCTTCCGCGCGCTCAAGGTGAAGGTCGGCGGCCGCCTCGCCGCGTCGGACCCGGCGCGCATCGAGGCGATCCACGCGGCCGCGCCCGGGGCGTCGCTGATCCTCGACGGCAACGGCGGGCTCACGGCGGGCGAGGCGCTCGCGCTCGTCGCGCACGCGCGCCGGCTCGGCGCGGACGTCGCGCTGCTGGAGCAGCCGGTGCCGCGGGACGACTGGGACGGCATGAAGGAGGTCACGCGGCGCGCCGGCGTCGACGTGGCCGCCGACGAGAGCGCCGCCTCCGCGGAGGACGTCCTCCGCGTCGCGGCGGAGCGCGCGGCGACCGTGGTCAACATCAAGCTGATGAAGGGCGGCATCGTCGAGGCGCTCGACATCGCGGCGGTCGCCCGCGCCGCGGGGCTCGGGCTCATGATCGGCGGGATGGTCGAGTCGGTGCTCGCGATGACGGCGTCGGCGTGCCTGGCCGCCGGCCTCGGCGGGTTCTCGTTCGTCGATCTCGACACGCCGATGTTCCTCGCCGAGAACCCGTTCGACGGCGGCTTCGTCCAGCGAGGCCCGGCGCTCTCCCTCGAGGGGATCCGCGCCGGCCACGGCGTCACCCCGGAGCGCCGTTCTCCAGGGGCGGGCTAGCGGCCGCGTCGCCGACGGCGCCGATCCACGCCGGCACGCCCAGCTGGTCGAACGGGCCCCGCAGGTCGTCGGGCAGCGGCGCGGCGAGGCGCAGCGGCGCGCCCGTCTCGGGGTGGGCGACGGCGAGCTCGGCCGCGTGGAGCGCGAGGCGGTGCAGCGCATACCGCTCGCGGAACAGGCGGTTGTGCTCGCCCTTGCCGTAGTTCACGTCGCCGATGATCGGGTGGCTGATGTGCTTGAGGTGCCTCCGCACCTGGTGCAGGCGGCCCGTGCGCGGGCGCGCCTCGACGACGGCGTAGCGCTCGAGCGCGTGGAGGCGCTCGAAGTCGGTGACGGCCGGCACGCGCGGGCCCCCCTCGCGCCGCGGGATCGGGTGATCGATGCACCCGCGCTCGGGGGGGACGCCGCGGACGAGCGCCAGGTAGCGCTTCCGCGCGAGGCCCTGCTCGAACTGCGCGCAGAGCAGCGCCGCGGCGGCGGGGTCGAGCGCGACGAGCAGCACGCCGCTCGTCGCCCGGTCGAGGCGGTGGACCGGGTAGACCTTCCGGCCCAGCGCGCGCTCGGCGAGGTCGACGAAGACGACCGGCGCGTCGCCCCAGCCGCGGTGCACGAGCAGCCCGGACGGCTTCGCGAAGGCCGCGACGCGATCGTCCAGGTGGAGCAGGGAGAGCTGCATCGCGGCCGCGCTCATCCCGTCCCGAGCGCGAGGTACCGCGCGAGCCGCTGGTACAGGGCGGCCGCGAGCTCCGCGTCGTGCTCGCAGACCTCGGCGAAATCGTCCTTGCGGATCCGGATGAGCCGCGTCCGCGCCGCGGCGACGGGCAGGTCGCCCTTGCGCCGCGCGCCCACGAGCGACTCCGGGAAGAGCAGGCCGGAGGACCCGACGCGCCGCCCGTCCGGCAGATTCACGGCCCCGTCGAGCACCAGGTAAGCGACAAGATCGCTCGCGACGTCGCGCGGGATCCGATCCCCCGCGCCGAGCTCCACCTCCACGCCGGCCGCGAGCGCCCCGAGCACCGCCGCGGGGCTCATGCCGGCGAGGAGCGGGCACGCGGAGAGCACCGACAGATCGCGCGAGGACGGGCCGGCGTCGTCCGCGCGCTTGACGAAGCGCTCCTTGATGTCGATGACGATCACGCTCGCGTTGTCGTGGCCTCCCCGATCGCGCGCGTGGCCGAGGAGGCCGGCGGCGACCTCCTCGGGCCCGCCCTTCGAGCAGAAGCGGGAGAGCGCCGCCTCGCTGTCGACCGCGTTGTGCACCCCGTCGGTGCAGAGGACGATGCGGTCGCCGCGCGAGAGATCGACGAACACGGTGTCGACCGCGACGGTGCCCGCGAGCCCGATCGCGTTCACGAGCGGGTTCCGTTGCGGCTTCCTGGCCGGGGTCGGGTTGCCGGCCGCGCGGAGCGTATCGTAGAGGGCGTGGTCCTGGGTGAGCTGGACGGTGGTCGTCGGGCGAACCAGGTACGCGCGGCTGTCGCCCGCGTGGGCGAAGAACGCCCGGCTGTGCGCGAGCACGACGAAATCGAGCGTCGTGCCCATCCCCTGGTAGCTCGGCTCCATGCGGCGCGCCTCCAGGATGGCCGCGTGCGCGGCCTCGCCCACGCGCCGGAGCAGCGCGAACACCTCGCGCCGCGCCTCGATGTTCGGGTCGGCCACGTACGCGTCGAGGAGGGCGGCGGCGGGCGGCCGGAGCACCTCGGCGCGCACCGTGTCGACGGCGATCTGAGCCGCGACCTCGCCCGCGGCGTGGCCGCCCATCCCGTCGGCGATGCCGAAGAGGGCGAGCTCGGGGCAACAGAGGATCCGGTCCTCATTGCTCGGGCGGACGAGGCCGACATCGGTCGATGCGGCGAACTCGATGCGATAGTCGAAGCGAGGGAGGATCCGGGACACCGCGCCCAGGATAGACACCGTGCGGGCGGCGTCAAAATGGCGCGTCTGTCGACGGCCGCGCGGCGGCTCCGCGCCCGCTCGCCTGCGCCGGCCGGCGCTCGCCCCTCCCCCTGCCGCGAGCGCGCGCCACGTTGCCGCCCCGCTGCCCCCCTGGCGTGGCGGCGCGCAGCGGGGCCGCGCCCTGGCCCCGCTGACGCGGGCCGGCGCGCCCTGCGCCCCCGGTCGAGGCGAGGCCGTGCCCCCGGCGGACACACCAGCGTGCAACGCGCACGGATCCACAGTTGGCCCGACTCTCGCGTCTTCGGGGAGCATGCAACTCATCGAGGTGGACGTCGGGCGCTTTCGGCTCGAATTCGGCGGAGGGCTCGGGCTGGAGGTCATCGTCCTGTTCAGCCGCTCGGTGGCCTTCTGGCGCTGGGGCGGCGAGCTCGTTGCGGAGGTCAGCGTCGGCGTGAGCTGAACCGGACAGCCGCCGTCTCGACCCGAGCCCCGCCGGCCACAGCAGATTCGGGGCGCGCAGCGAAAGAGCCCCAGACGAAAAATTCCGGTAGGATTCGGCTCGACCGCATGAGGCCTCGCCGCTGTCTGACATCCACCACGCTCGCTCCCGCCGCGGCTCTGCCGGAGGCCTGCGCAGCGACTCCGCCGTTCACGCTCGAGCTCGGCGGTCCGGCGCGGACTGCGGGGCGCGCGACCTCGCGCCGCTCGCGGAGCGCGCGATGACGGTAGAGCCGCGGATCGACGTCGCCACGATGCGGCGCGCGCTGTCCACCGCCGAGGCGGTGATGGCGCTGAACCCCCCCGAGTCGCCGATGAGCGAGGGGTACCGGCTGTTCCGGGTGTCAGGCGGTGACGTCGCGTGGCTGGACCTGCCCGCGAACAGCGGCGCATACGCCGTCTTCGGCTCGCACCCGCGCTGCGACGTGAAGTTCGCGTCGGGCGACGACGTCTGCGTGCGCCACCTGGTCGCCACCTGCTGCAACCTCCCCGACGGCGGCTTCGGGCTGCGGCTCATGGATCTGCAGACCTCGATCCCCTTCTTCGTGGACGACGACGTGCCGCGGCGGTCGATCGTCGTCAGCGGCCCGCTGCTCGTGCGCATCGGCAAGCACGTGGTCGGCGGGCTCCCGGTCGGGCCGCGCGCCTCGTCGAGGGTGCTCGAGGTGAGCTCGTGCGGGATGAGCGAGCCGCCGCGCGGCCTCGAGAGCGTCGCGGACAAGGCCGTCAGCGAGGGCGCCGCGCCGCCCGCGGCGACCGAGGGCATCACGACAAGCCACCGCTTCGCCCGCGGAGAGATCTCGCACATCACGTCCGTGCGCCCCGTCGCGCACATCGAGGAGATGGTCGCGCCGCGCGCGAAGAGCGGGTACGTGCGGCTCACGCTGCAATCGAGCGAGCGCAGCGCCGCGGTCGAGCTGCCCCAGCAAGCGCTCGACGACGGCGTGCTGCTCGGGCGCGCCGACAACTGCCTGGACCGCGGCCTGCGCGCCGTCCTGAGCACGCACATCTCGCGGACCCACCTGCTGCTCCTGCGGGACGGCGCGGAGATCATGGCCCTCGATCTCTGCTCGACGAACGGGACGAGGTTCGCAGGCCAGAAGGTCCGCCGCGTGATGGTGCCCGCCGAGGGCCTCGCGCTCACGCTCGGCCCCGAGCTCACGCTGGTCTGGCACCCGCAGACCTGACACGCCGGCCGCGCCTCGCGGCGAGGCGCCTGGCGATCCCCGAGGTGCGGCACGTTCGGCCGAAGCACCGCGCTCCCCAGGCCGAGCAGCGCGGCGCGCTACGCGCTACGCGCTACGCTAGGAGCTGGCGCGCGATGACGAGGCGCTGGATCTGGCTCGTGCCTTCGTAGATCTGGAGGACCTTCGCGTCGCGCATCATCTTCTCGACGGGGTACTCCTTCACGTAGCCGTTGCCGCCGAACACCTGCACGGCGTCCACGGCGGTCTGCATGGCGCTGTCAGCGCCGTAGGCCTTCGCGAAGCTCGAGACGATCGGGTCGCGCACCCCGTGATCGAGGTTCCACGCGGCCTTCTGGTAGAGCAGGCGCGTCCCCTCGACGCGGATCGCCATCTCCGCGAGCATCCACTGGATGAGCTGGTGGTTGCCGATCGGCTGGCCGAAGGTCTTGCGCTCCTTGGCGTAGGCCACGCACTCGTCGACGCAGCGCCGCATCAGGCCCGTCGCGGCCGCGCCGATGTCGGGGCGGGTCTGGTTGAAGGTCTCCATGGCGAGCTTGAAGCCCTGTCCCTCGGGCGCGAGCAGGTTCGCCTTCGGCACCTTCACATCGTCGAGGAACACCTGGGCGGTGTCGCTCGCCCGCTGGCCGAGCTTGTCCTCCTTCTTGCCGACGCGGACGCCGGGCGTGTCGCGGTCGACGATGAACGCCGCGATCCCCTTGTGCCGCAGCTCCGGGTTCGACGTCGCGAAGATCACGTAGTAGCGCGCGTAGCTCGCGTTCGTGATCCAGCACTTCTGCCCGTTCAGCACGTAGTCGTCCCCGTGCTTCGTGAAGCGCGTCTTGAGGCCCGCGACGTCGCTGCCCGCGTCCGGCTCGCTCGTGCAGTAGCTCGCCATGATCGGCTCGGCGGTGAGCATGCCGAGGTACTTCTTCTTCTGATCCTCGTTGCCGGCGAGCTTGATCGGCGTGAGCGCCAGGCCGTTCGCGAGGAAGCTCGTCTGGATCCCGGTGCACCCGTACGAGAGCTCCTCGGCGAGGAGGGCGTTCTCGAGCTCGCCCATGCCCGGGCCGCCGTACTCGGCCGGGCAGGTCGGGTTGACGAGGCCGATGTTCCAGCCCTCCACGAAGACATCCATCGGGAAGTACGATTTCTGATCGCACTCGGCCGCGATCGGGAGGATGCGCTCCTTCGTGAAGCGACGCGCCGTATCGATGAGAGCCTTGTGCTCTTCGCTCACAGAGAAATCGACCACCTTGTGACCTCCGGCTAGTGGGGCGGGGACGGCGCTCACCGGGCCCGCCAGCTATGCGGGACGAGGGCCTGCGCCCCCGTCACTCCTTCATCCTGCGCCTGCGCCGCTCGAGCTCGGCGCGCACGGCGCGGCTGCCCAGAATGTAGCCGACGATCAGCCCAAGCATCAGCACCACGGGGATGTAGAGCGCGTGCTGCGGGGTCATCTCCCCCAGGTTCGGCATCAGCCCGCCCCCTGGCCCGCTCCAGCCCGTGCCTTCTGCACGGCGGCCTCGAGCGCGTCGATGCGCCGGTCGATCTGCCTCTGCCGGCGCCAGGAGACGAAGACCAGCGCGAAGAGGATGAGCCAGATCGCGGCGTACGCCTCGACCAGCAGCTTCTCTCCGCTCTGCATGTCGTTCCCCCCCTCGACGGGGCGGAAGGCCTGCGCTCGGTCGTCCGTCGTGGTGCTCGTCGGCTGCTGCAACGCCGCATGGGAGAACAAGGAATGATTGGATTTCATGTTGTCAGTCCTCTCCGATGCCGGCTTCGAGGGCCTCTTGCTCGAGCTCCGCGAGCCGCGCGGACGCGAGATCGACGCGGTAACGCGCCCACACGAGCGCGAGGGTGAGCAGGGTGAACGAGAGGAAGCCGAAGCCGAGCGCCATCTTCATGTCAGGGTGCCCGAGGCCGCCGCCTTTGCCCGTGATGACCGTGGGGTGGTTACCGCCCCACATCTTCACCGAATAATGGATGATCGGCAGGTTGGCCGCGCCGAGGACGCCCAGGGCCGCCGCGAACTTGCGCTCGGCGTCGCTGTCGCCGGTGAAGGCGCGGAGCACGACGTAAGCGATGTAGATAAGCACGCTGAGCAGCGACGTCGTGAGGCGCGGATCCCACGTCCAGTACACGCCCCACGCCTTGGCGGCCCACAGCGGGCCGGTGACGAGGACGATCAGCCCCATCGCCACGCCGACCTCGGCGCCGGCCTTCGCCAGCGAATCCCAGCGCTGCGTGCCGCGCGCGAGGTAGCCGGCGGAGCCGATGAAGCAGACGGTCGCGCCGATGTACATCGCGTACCCGGCGGGGGCGTGGAAGTAGAAGATCTTCTGCACGATCCCCATCGTGGCCTCGGTCGGCACGACGTACGCCACGAAGTGGAGAGTGCCGATGACGGCGAGGGCCGACGCCGCGAGCAGGACGTAAAACGCGATGCTGGCGCCCGCGGACGCGCCGCTCGCCGCGCGCCGCGCCGCATCACCGTTCGCTGCCAAAGCCACCTTGTGCGGCGCCCGCTCGACGTTGACGTTGGCTCCCATGCTGTCGCGCACCGTACTGCCAAGGACGGTCGCGTTCAAGCCGGGGTGACGCGGGGCCGAGCGGCGCCCGAGCGACGCAGCGCGCGCCTCAGCGCGGCCGCCCCCTCGCTCAGGTGCCGTCGGGCGCGATGGCGTCCCAGCCGGTCGCCTTCGCGAGCCGCGACATCGCCATGTCGAGATCCATCGTCGCGTTCAGCTGGTTGAATCGGTTCGTGGCATATGCCTTGGCTGGATCGATGAGATCCTTGTCCGCCATCGTCCCGACGTCGATTCCTTGCTGCACCATCACGAGCCAGCGCTTCCCGTACCTGGCCGCCTTGGTGTAGGCGTCGAGCCGCTTCTGGGCCTCCACGACCTCGGCATAGGCGGTCTCGACCTCGGTCGCGACCCCGCCCATGGCGAAGCGCTGCGTCGCGGCCATCTCCTCGAGCTGCGCCTCGGCGGCGCGGATGCGCGCCGATTGCGGCAAGAGGTCGAGCTTCCACTGCAGCGCGAGCGCCGCGCTGTAGTGGAAGAAGTTGCCGGGGTCGCTGGTGAACGGGTTCAGCTGATCCGCGACCTCCGGGGCGGCGCTCACCCCGACCTGCAGGGCGATGCCGATGTCGGGGAACAGCTGCGCGCGCGCGAGCCGCACCTGCGCGGACCTCGCGTCGAAGCCCGCGCGCGCCTGCGCGAGCTCCGGCCGGTAGAGGCGCGCGGCGGTCAGGTAACGGGTGACGTGGCCGAGCCGGTGGTTCGGCGGGCGGATCGGGACGTCGGGGATGTCGAGATCCGCGACGCCCGTGTAGAAGCGCAGCCCCGCCAGCGCGACCGAGATGTATTTGTCGACCTCGGCCCCGCGCGCCTCGAGCTCGGCCCCGAAGGTCTGCAGCTTGAGCAGCTCGATGGGATCGCCCTCCTCGCGCTCGACCTGCTCCTCGAGGCGCCGGAGGGCCTTGTCCATCTCGGCCCTCACGTCGACGAGCAGGCTCCGCGAGTCGCGCGCGAGCTGGAGGCCGAAATAGGCCTTGCGGACGTCGAGCCGCACCGCGTCCCGCTCCTTCTCGACGCTCGCCTGGTTCACCCGGACGTTCGCCTCGGCGGCGTCCCGGAGGTTCGTGATCTTCCCGAACGTCCAGAGCGGGACGACGCCGTCGATGTTCACGCGCCAGCCGACCCCGAGGCTCGAGGTGAGCGAGACGTCGGTGTTCGGGCTGAAGACGTTGTTCCCGCGGACGGTCGGCGCGAGCGCGACGCCGCCCGTCAGCTTGAACTGCGAGAACGGGGCGTACCGGGCCTCGTCGAGCTGCGCGCGGACGTGGTCGAGCTTCGCGCGCGCGACGGCGACGTTCGGGTGATTGCGATCGGCGAGCGCGAGCACGCCGGGGAGATCGTGGACCACCGCCGCTCGCCGCCCGGGAGCCCCGCCGGCGTCGGCGGCGGCGGCAGGGAGCAGCGCCAGCCGGACCGCGAGGGAAAAGGCGGCGGCAGCAAGGGCAGCTCGTGCAGCGCGTCGGGCCATTTTCGGCGCAACGTAGCACGAGCCGGGCGCGCGCTTCTGCGACGTGCGCCCGGCGCGACCGACGTGTCCGCGCGTCAGCCCGCGCCGCCCTTGCTCGGCCCCGCCCCGTCGCTCTCCCCCTGCGCCGCCTCGTCTCCGCGCGACGTGACCTTTTTCTTCAGCCTCCGGAAGTTCGAGCGATCCATCCCCGCCTGCCGCGCCGCCTCGCTGAGGTTGTTGCCCGTGCGCTCCAGCAGGCGCCCGACGTAGATCTGATCGAACGCGTCGACGGCGCGCTCCTTGGCCTCCGCGTAGGGGAGATCGCAGAGCTCGGCCGGCAAGACGAGCGCGTCCCTCGGAGGGCGAAGCGGCGGCCCGGAGCGCCCCGACACCGAGGGCGGCAGATCCGCGGGCAAGATCGCCTCGCCGCGCGCGGAGATCACGGCGTGCTCGATGGCGCTCTCGAGCTCGCGCGCGTTGCCCGGCCACGCGTGCTCGCGGAGCAGGCGCGCCGCCTCGGGGCCGATCCGCTTGACGTCGCGCCCGTGCCGGCGCGCGCACCGGTTCAGGAAGTGGCTCGCGAGCAGCGCGACGTCCTCCTTGCGCCGCCGGAGCGGCGGCAGCTCGACGACGATGACGCCGAGGCGGTACGCGAGATCCTCCCGGAGCTGGCCGGCGGAGGCGAGCTCGCGGAGCCCCTCGCACGTCGACGCGATCACGCGCACGTCGACGCGGCGCGGCTCGCCCCCCGCCCTCGCGATCTCGCCGTGCGTGAGGACCCGGAGCAGCCTGGCCTGGGCCGCGGGCGGCAGCGCCGAGACCTCGTCGAGGAAGAGCGTGCCCTTGTCCGCCGCCTCGATCAGGCCCCCGCGGGCGCGCCCGTCCGGCGAGGCGTCGCCGCCTTCGCCGAAGAGCTCGCCCTCGGCCCGCGACCCTGGCAGCGCGCTGCAGTCGACGGCGACGAACGGCCGCGCGGCGCGCGGGCCGCGCCGGTGGACGGCGCGCGCGACGAGCTCCTTGCCCGTACCGCGCTCGCCCACCAGCAGGAGGGGCGCGCCGACGGCCGCCACGCCGAGCGCCTTCCTGTAGGCGTCCTGCATCGCGGCGGAGCTCGTGATCACCTCGCCGAGCTGCTCGTGCTCGTCGACCCGCTCCTCGAGGGCCCGCGCGCGGCCCGCGAGCCGCCGGCGCTCGATCGCGCGCTCGATCGCGATCGAGACCGCGGCCTCCGCGTCGACGGGCTTCGTCACGAACCCGTACGCGCCGGCGCGCACGGCCGCGATCGCGGCGTCGAGGTCGGCGTGGCCGGCCATCACCACGACCTCGACGTCGGGGTACGTGGCCCTGATCCGGTCGAGCACCTCGGCGCCGCTCATGCGCGGCATGGCGAGATCGAGCAGCACCGCCTCGACGCGGGTCGTCGCGAGCAGCCCGAGCGCCGCGGGGCCGTCCTCCGCGGTGAGGACGTCGAAGTCGCGCACGAGCGCGCGCGCCAGGCCGCGGCGCAGGGCCGGCTCGTCGTCGACGAGGAGGATACGGGCGCGATCTGCGGCGTTCACGAGGCGGGGCGGGACTACAGCGGCTTGCGTGGGGCGAAGGGCGGGATGTCGGTGCCCCGGCGCGTCTGCGGCTCCCTCGGCTCGTCCGTGACCGCGTGCGCCGTGTGCGCCGTGTGCGTCGCGGCGAAGGCGGGATCGCTGGAGCGGCGGAGCTTCCCCGGCGGCGGCGAGGACTGCGGCTCGCCGCCCGCCGCCGGCGTGTAGATCTGGCCGTGCTGCTGGAAGACGCAGATCCGGTTGCCGCCCTCGCGCTTCGCCTGGTTGAGCGCGCTCTCGGCGGCGCGGATCAGCCCGTCCTTGGAGCGGACGTCGCGCGAGGGGTAGAGCGCGACGCCGATCGAGACGCTGCACGGCCTCGCCTCTCCGCCGAACTCGACCGGGTTGCCGGCGGCCTCGCGCCAGATCCGCTCGGCCACCGTCAGCGACCCGGCGAAGTGGGTGCTCGGCAGGACGATGAGGAACTCCTCGCCGCCGTAGCGCGCGACCACGTCGACCTCCCGGACGGAGCGGCGGATCCCATCGGCCACGCGCCGGATCACGGCGTCGCCGAGCGTGCGCCCCCCGGTCTCGTTCATCGCCTTCAGCCGATCGATGTCGACGAGCACGCAGGCGAACGGCTCGTGGTAGCGCTCCGCGCGCTTGAACTCCTCGTTGAGCCGCGTGAAGAGGTACCGGTAGTTGTAGAGCCCCGTCATCTCGTCGTGGATGGAGAGCTGCTCCAGGTAGGCGCGCTGCGCCGCGACCTGGTCGTGCAGCCGCTTGATCCGGAGCATCGCGCCGACCCGCGCGAGGAGCTCCTCCTCCTCGAACGGCTTGCAGACGTAGTCGTCGGCGCCGATCTTGAGCCCCTCGACCCGGTTCGCCGTGTCGCTCTTCACGGTGACCAGCACGACGGGGAGGAACGACTCGGAGGTCATGCTCTTGAGCAGCCTGCACGCCTCGAGGCCGGTGAGCCGGGGCATCACGATGTCGAGGAGCACGAGATCGACCCCTCCCCGCCCGATCAGCTCGATCGCCTCCTGACCGTCGTCGACCGCCTCGACCTGGAAGCCGGCCTTCTGGAGGATGCTCACCAGCATCTGGCGCGCGAGGCGGTCGTCGTCCGCGACGACGATCCTGGCCGGTCGACCGCTCGGGAGCTCGATCGGCGCGGAGAGCGGAGCGCTTCGGAGTTCGTCGCTGTTCGGCACCGGCACATCCTCCCTTCGGCCGGGGCCGGGCGCAACGAGATCGCGCTGCGGCGGACGCCGCCTCGCCGCCGGTCGCGCGCGGTCGCGCGCAATCACGAAGGCAATCGCAGGAGTTGCCCGGGCAAGTCGCCCCAGCATCGCCGATCTCGCGCGGGCTGCCGTCGCGCTGGTTTCGCGGTAAGGACCCGGCATGACTCAGGCGCGGTTCTGGAAGCTCGCGGCGCTCGCGCTGGCCTTCACGCTCGGCGTGATCCTGTGGGGCGCGTTCGTGCGCGCGACCGGCTCGGGCGCCGGCTGCGGCAGCCACTGGCCGACGTGCAACGGCGACGTCATCCCGCGCTCTCCGAGCGCGGCGACCCTCATCGAGTTCACGCACCGCGCCACCTCGGGCGTCGCGTTCCTGCTCGTCGCGCTGCAGCTCGTCTGGGCCTTCGTCGCGTATCCGTCGGGCCACCCCGTGCGCGGCGGCGCGGCCGCGTCGATGCTGTTCATG
This sequence comes from Sorangium sp. So ce281, assembly GCF_051527395.1. Classification (NCBI taxonomy): domain Bacteria; kingdom Pseudomonadati; phylum Myxococcota; order Polyangiales; family Polyangiaceae; genus Sorangium; species Sorangium sp. So ce281. The sequence continues at coordinate 3,787,852 of NZ_CP150322.1, read as the reverse complement.
ATCACCGAGGCGGCGGTCGGCGCCGGGATCGTCCTGCTCGAGTACGTCGCCCACGACGCGTCGGCGGCCCGCGCGATCTGGATGGCCGTGCACCTCATCAACACGTTCCTGCTGGTGGGCGCCATGACCTGCACCCTCTACTGGGCGCGCGGGGGCCGGCGCGTGCGCTTGCGCGGCCAGGGGGTGACGGGCGCGCTGCTCGGCGTCGGGCTCGCCGGGGTCCTGGCGGTGGGCGTGACCGGGGCCATCGCCGCGCTCGGGGACACGCTCTTCGCCGCGGCGTCGCTCCGCGAGGGCCTGGCGCAGGATTTCTCGCCCGCGGGGCACTTCCTGCTGCAGCTGCGCGTGCTGCACCCGACCGTGGCGGCGGCCGTGGGCGTCTACCTCCTCTTCGCCCGCGGCGCCGTCGCTGCCCGGCGCCCCTCGCCCGAGGTCGCGCGGCTCTCGGCGGCGACCGGGGCGCTCGTGCTGCTGCAGATCGGCGCGGGGCTCCTCAACCTCTTCTTGCTCGCGCCGGTGTGGATGCAGCTCGTCCACCTCCTGCTCGCCGATCTCCTGTGGATGGTCCTCGTCACGTTCGCCGCGGCGGCGATGAGCGAGTCGGCCTCGGCGGCGGACGCGGGCCCGCCCGGGGAGAAGGCCCGGCGGGAGGCGGTCGCCATCTAGAGCGGCGGTCACCCGCGTCGGATACGGGCCCATCTCGACGTTTTCGGTGCTCAGCGCACTGGAGTGCGCTTCCGCGCCGAAAACGCCGATCTGGACCCGTCTCCTGTGCGGGTGACCGCCGCTCTGCGACGCTCGTACCAGGCTCAACTGAAAATCGCTCTAGAGCTCCGAGCTCTCCTCGTCGCTCCCGGGGTCCTGCGAGATCGTGCGGCGCTCCGAGCGCGTGCGCGCTCCGTCGGCCGGCGCCGCGGAGCGCTGCTCGGGGACGGACGGGGGGAAGTCGACCTGGAGCACCATCCCTTGATCGGTCTCGATCACGCGGTAGGTCGCGTCGGCCTGGGTGCGCAGGTCGATCACCATGTCGAGATCGTTGCCCTGGCCGACGAGCTGCACCTGGGTGACCGGGGTCGCGAAGAACGACGTCACGAGCGGGAAGCGGTTCGTCTGGATCGCCCCCGCGCCCTTCAGCCGGTAGACGAGGCGTCCGGCGGCCTTCGACTCGGCGACGTCGACCTTGCCCCCGTGGATCTGCACGAACACGCGCGAGCCGCCGGTCGGGAGCATGCGGAAGCCGGGGAAGGTGGCGATCGGCCGCCCGGCGAGGCTCGCCTGCGCGTCCTTCTTGGGCTTGCGCGCGCGCCCGGGGCGCTGCGGCGCGCCGGCGCTGCCGCCGCGCGGCTTGTTGACCGCCGGCTTCTGCGGGGCCGCGGCCTTCTCCGGCGCGGCGGGGGCCTTCGGGGCCGGCTGGGCGGTGGCGCCCTGCGCGAGGGCCAGCGACGAGGCGAGGCCGAGGGCCAGCGAGAGGCTCAGCGAGAGGTGCCTGGAAGGTCGCATCCTAGCAGTACAGCACGACCGCCTGGCCCAGCAAAGACGGCAGCACGGTAAGCTCTGCGTGTGCCGGCCCGCGCTCCACGCTTCTCGCACGTCATCGGCGTCGACGACGCGCCGTTCGCCCGCGACCACCGCGGCGACGTGCAGGTCGTCGGGACGGTCTTTTCGGGGCTGCGCCTCGAGGGCGTCCTCTCCACCCGCGTGAGGCGCGACGGGCGGAACGCCACGCCCGCGATCGCCGCGATGATCCGCGGCTCCCGCTTCTACGCCCAGGCGCAGGTGGTCCTGCTCCAGGGCATCGCGGTGGCGGGCTTCAACGTCGTGGATCTCGCGGCGCTGCGCGAGGCCCTCGCCCTGCCGGTCGTCGTGGTGGCGCGGCGCCTCCCGGACCTCGACGCGATCCGCGACGCGCTGCTCTCGCGCGTCCGCGGAGGGCGCCGCAAGTGGGCGCTCATCCAGCGCGCCGGCCCGATGGAGCCGGTCGCGGGCGTGTACGTGCAGCGCGCCGGGATCTCGCTGGACGACGCGAGCGCGCTCATCGCGCGGCTCTCGGTGAACGGCCACCTCCCCGAGCCCCTGCGCGCCGCGCACCTCATCGCCGGCGGGCTGACCACCGGCGAGAGCCGCGGGCGCGCGTAACTGGACGCTGACGAGCCGCTGACGAGCCGCAGACGGGCCGCGACGGCTCGCGCGCGTCAGAGCGCCTGCCGGCGCGGAGCGCTGGCGGCGCCCGCCTTCTCGGCCTTCTTCCCGCGGCCGGTCACCTTCGAGTAGATGACGTCGAGGTTGGCGTTGATGTCGAGATAGAACTGAGCGTCAGGGCTGTAGAAGAAGTTCCTGCGCTGTCCGTCCTCCCCGAGCTGCCTCGTCGTGTTGTTGTAGCCGAGCGTGAGGTCGACGACCTCGTAGACCGGGTAGCTCACGTTGAGATCGAACGCCGTCTGGGCGGCGTAGGTGGGCCCCTGGGAGCCCTCGTACGGGGCGCAGCCGGTCGGGATCTTGGCGCATCCCTCTTCGAACTCGTGCTTGAACTGGCTGATGAGCCTGAAGCTCGTCGCCAGGGAGAGGTCCTTGTAGAGCGGCAGGCCGACCTCGAGGCCCGTGGTCAGGCTATCCATGGTCTGAGACGCCCCGGTCAGCTGGTCGTCAAACATCGGGTCACCGCTCGCCGCCGTCCGGGGCCGCCGGAGGCCGGAGCTCACTGGCGTGTACGAGTCCGCGAACAGATGGGCGTAGGTCACGCCGAGCGTCGCCGTCACGTTGTTCAGCCCGTCGGCCTTCGAACCGAGCAGCTTGATCTTCTGGGTGATCTGCGGGCCAACCGACATGAGGAAGTACCTGCCGGAGTTCCAGCTGATCGGCGAGGTCGGCAGGAGCACCCGCAGCCGCATGGCCCCGTCCGTCTTGTACTCGCCTTGGTTCGCGCCGCCGCTCTTCCAGAGTTCGCGGCTGTATCGGGCGCTGAGCCCGATGTCCTTGAACTGCGGCTCACGGTAATCCGTCGTGGTGTCGCTGTTCGTGAGCTCGGTAACCCAGCCGATCTCGGCGGCCACCGACACCTTGTCCTTGGGCTGGTCGAGCACATAGAAGTTGGGCCGGAACGTGAAGTCCCAGCCGTAGACCTGGATGGCGGGGATATACCCGCCGCCAACGCCGAAGAGGGTCGTGCTACCGCCCTGGTTCCAGGTGAACGTCGTCCCGCGCCAGCGCAGCGTCGTCTCTTCGTCCTCCTCCTGGACGGTGTCGGCCCCAGTGGCCTGATTCCACTGCACCATCGGGGAGACCGCTGCGTCGGGCCGCGGTGTCACCGGGGCGGGCAGCGGCTCTGCTGGAGGGTCCGGCTGCGCGGGCGGCGCTGGCTGCGCGGGCGGAGCAGCGCCGGGCGGAGCAGCGCCGGGCGGAGCAGCCACGCCCGGCGCAGCAGCAGCAGCGCCTGGCGCAGCGGGAGCGCCGGGCGCCGCAGCGGGAGCGCCGGGCGCCGCAGCGGGAGCGCCGGGCGCTGCCGGCGCCGGGGCGGCCGGTGGCTCGGCCGGCTGGAGCGGCGTGGGATCGACCGGCGGAGCTGTCGGCGGCGCGGGCGGCGTCTGCGCGGACGCCACCGAGATGCTGCCCAGGACACCGGCAGCCACAAGCAACGATCGGAACGTCATCTCCACTCCCTCTCCTGGTCGCCTCGGCCCCTCACGCTCCACCGCGCGCTTGGCCAGACGTCGGCCACACTCCGCGCGCCCCCCGGCGGTCAGCGCGCCGGGGGACCTGCTCGGTCCGCCCCACGTGCAGAAAACGTACCCTGCCGCAAATCGAACCCAAGCATCGGAAATTATTCAATATATGCCGCCACCGCCGCGCGCCCGTTACGGGGCTGACGCGCACCCCCGTTGCGAATGTGACGATGCCTGAAGTAAGCCAGCGGGCGATGGAGCCGATGTCCTTCCCGGGCGACAGGGATTCGCCCCTCTCGCCGCGATCTCCAGGAAGCCCCCGCGGCGACGACGGCGGGGGCCACCGGCCCACCGAGATCAACGCCCTCCTGGGCCGCGGTACGCACTTCGAAGGCAAGCTCTTCTTCGAGGGCCGCGTGCGCATCGACGGCAGCTTCCGCGGCGAGATCCGCGGCGAGGACGTGCTCGTGATCGGCGAAGGGGCGCTCGTGATCGGGGAGATCCACGTCGTGACGTGCATCGTCACGGGCGGCGAGGTCCAGGCGAGCATCCGCGCCCGCGATGCCATCGAGCTGTACGCTCCATCCAAGGTGACCGGCGCCCTGCACGCGCCCGCCATCTTCATCGACCGCGGCGTGCAGTTCGACGGCTCCTGCAAGATGGCCCCGCTCGACGAGGAGCCAGGCGAGCGGCCCCAGCGGCCGCCCACGGCGTCGTCCGAACCCGACGCCGACGCTGCCGGACAGGCCGCGAGCGCCGCGCCCACGACGCCCACGATCGACGACAGCGGCGGCAGCACGCAACGTGCAACACGCGCGTGAGCGTTGAGCGCGCCGACGCCGACCGCTGAATTCCGACCTCGTCCGACGAAAGCATGTTTTCTGTAGTGCGCAGGCGTGCGGCCGCGTGCTGACGGAGGTACATCTAGCGAGGGGCTGCCGTCTCGCCGCCCGAGGCGCATGTCCGCGACGTGGGGGGGAGCCCGCGCTGACGGACGTCGCTCGAACAGGAGAGTCCATGAAGAAGCTGTGGTCCCTGTCCTTGATCGCCTTCTCGCTCACCGTCCTCGCCCTCTCCCTCTCGCCGCGCGCCGCCCGCGCCGCCGACGCCGAGTCGGAGAAGCTCGCGTCGCTCGGGAAGGCGCTCCGGTACACGCTGAAGACCACCGGGCCCGTCGCCGCGATCGACACCGGGGGCGCGGCGATCCTCGTGAAAGCGCCCCTGCCGACGGTCCGGAAGATCGTCACCTCCTACGGCAACTACAAGACGTTCATCGGCCCCTTCGACCAGAGCCGCGTGCTCGGGAAGCGCAAGGGCACGAGCGAGGTCTATCTCCAGGTGCCGATCCTGAACGGCGCCGCGCACATCTGGACGGTCGCCGACATGTCGCCGCCCACCAAGGACGGCGCCGACGAGGTGATCTCCGGCCGCCACAAGCGCGGCAACGTCGCCGACTTCCGCGCCCGCTGGCGGCTCCGCGCCGTCGACGAGCACCACACGATCCTGAAGCTCGAGCTGTTCGTCGCCCCGAAGCTCCCTTTCCCGCCCTCGGTCGTGACGACACAGCTCGTCAAGGCGGCCGACAAGGCGGTGACCGCTGTGCGGAATCGCGCACAGTCCGAGGCCCCCCCCGGCGTCGGGGCGACGACCGCCGCCGCCACCGACGTTCCGCCAGGCACCGCGGCGAGCACGTCGGCCGCCGCGTCCGCTGGCGCCGCTCCCGCCGCGCGAGGCGACGACCAGAGCAGCGTGACGGCGGCCCCCGCCGTGCTGCCAGCGAGCGTGGCCGATCTGCCGCCGGCCGACGACACAAGCGTCCGCCGCGACAAGGACGTGGCGCACCGCTAGCTCTCCCCGCAACCGACGCGACCGACGCGACCGACGCAGCCGACAGGGCGCCTCGGGACAGAGCGCCCAGCCACCCCTCCTCGCCTCCCCCCTTCCGTCCGCCCTTCCCCGCTCGGTCTACCGAGGCGGCTCACGCCCGTCGTGACGCCCGGTCGCCCGGTGGTGCGGTCATTTGCCCCGAGAGGGGCCACATGAAGACGGGAAGGCGGGAAGATCATTCGGGTTTTCTTCCCGCCTTCCCGCCTTCATGTTCACATGACTGCACTACCGGTCGCCCCCGATCGCCGCCGTTCACCACTGAGCCTGTTGAAAACCCCGGAGCGCCCCGGGCGAGCTCCGGCGCGCGCTCGTTGGGCGCAATTCCGCAGATCTACGGAGGCTGCGGCCCGGACCGTCCAGGGTTCTCAACAGGTTTTTCAACACGCATTCCGATTTCCCCACAAGAATTCCCACATTCCGCGGAACTTTTTCAACAAGGCGCGCCCCCGGCGGAGGTTGCGAGGGGACGGATGCATGAAGTAAAGCGTCTGCCGTGAGGTACCCCTTGCTGGACGTGCATTCAGATGCGCCGGCGCCCTCTCAGCCTCCTGCCGTGGCCGGCGCCTGCGCTTCCCGGGAGCGGCGCTCGGCCGTCTCGCGGTGGTGAGCAGAACATCGCTCCTCATTGTCCCGACCGAGCGGCACGTTGAACGCGAGCTCGCCTCTCTCGATCTGCGCGACGCGCGCACCGCGGACCAGCAAATCCGCTCACGGTGGAGCTTCGTCTCCGAGGCGCTCGCCCTGCTGGCGCCGGACGCCGCCCTTGCGAGCCCTCACACCACCCGCCTCGCCACCCGGCTCGCCCTCGACGCCCTGCCGCCGGATCGGCTGCGGCAGCCGGCCGAGCCCGCCGCGCGCGTCGCGCTAGCGCACGCCCTCGACCGCGCCCTCGGGAGCTTCCGGCGCGCCGGGACCTCCCCGGCGGAGCTGCGGGCGCTCGGGACCCCGTCCGCGATCGCCATCGCCGAGGTCCTCGATCGGGCGGACGCCGCCCTGCGGGCAGCGCGCCTCGTCGACCCGCGCTGCGCGGGGTTCCTGCTCGCGCGGGCGCTCCGCTCGGCCGGCGCGTCCGCCGCGCTCCCGCTCCCGCGCAAGGTCACGATCCGCGGCGCCGTGGCCTGGGAGCCCGACGATCTCGCCTGGGTCGAGGCGCTCCACGCCACGGTCCGCGCCCGCGGCGGCGCGGGCGTCACCGTCGAGCTGCCCGCGCTGCCGGACGACGGCGCGGCGCCGGTCGCCGACGCCCTGGAGCGGCGCTGGGCCTCGCTCGAGGACGCGCCGGAGATCGCGTGGGTGCCCGACGGCGGAGCGGAGCCGCTCGTCGCCATCGCGGCGAGGACCCCGGAGGGCGAGGCGCGCGCCGCCGCCGCCGAGGTGGCCGCCGCGCTCGGCCGCGGGATCCCGCCCGAGCGGATCGCCGTCGTCGTGCCGGCGCTCGACGACGCCGCGCTCGAGCCCCTCCGCGCCGCGCTGGCCGACGCGGGCGTCCGCTCGTCGGAGCCGCGCGGCCGCGCCGCCGCGAGCTGCCCCGACGGGCGCGTCGCGCTCGCCATCCTGCGCCTCGCCGTCGGGCCGGTGCGCCGCGAGCAGGCGATCGAGATCCTCCGCGCCCCCGGGGTCCACGCCGGCGCCTGGATGGACCGCACGTCCGCCGCCGAGGCGGAGCGGCGCTCGACCGACCTCGCCCACCGGCTGCGCGACGTGCCTGTCGAGGTGGATCGCACGGGCCGGCTGCTCATCGACGGCCTCATCTCGGTCGTGGCGGCCCGCCGCGCGGACCGCCGCGCAGGGACGGGGCGGACGCCGCCGGCGCCACCGATGACAGCGCAGGAGGCGCTGAGCGACGCGGAGCTCGCCCTGGGCCTCTCGGTGCTGGGCGGCGCGCACGGCGACGAGGACGACGACGACGACGAGGCGTGGATGCCGCACGCGCTGGAGCGGCTGCTCGCCAGCGCCCGCTGGATCGGCGAGGCGGCGACGCGGCCCGAGATCGTGCGGCGCTTCCTGTCGCTCCTCGACAAGCTGGGCTTCGGCGAGCCCGGGATCGAGGAGCTCCGCGCCGCGCTGCGCGGCGAGCGGCGGAGCGGCGGCGCGCTCGCGCTCGAGGCGATGGGCGCGATGGGTGCGATGGGCGCGATGGGTCAGGGCGCGCGGGCCGCGCGCGCGATCCGCGAGCAGGCCGAGGCGCTCGCGCGGGCCGCGTACGACCTCGGCTGCGAGGAGCGCCCCGCCACAGCGGCCGAGATCTACGCGGAGCTCGAGCGGGCCGCGGCCGAGCAGGGCGCCGGGCCGCGCGGCGACGCCGGCCGCGCCGGCGCGGTGCGCATCGACGTCGCCGCGGGGTTCACGGCGCTCGAGCACGACGTGGTGGTGGTGACCGGGCTCGACGCGCGCGCCTACGGCGGCAGCCCGGGCGCGGACGAGACGCTGCTCGGCGAGGCGCTCCGCGGGAGGCTGCCGGCGCCGAGCCGCCCCGCGTCGGGGCGAGAGCGCCAGGCGGCCCAGCGCGCGGAGCTCGGCTGGGCGCTCGCCGGCGCCCGGCGCGTCGCCGTCTGCTACACGCGCGGGGTAGACGACAGCGAGCCGAACGAGCCGCACCCGCTCTTCGTCGCGGCCGCGGCGGCCGGCGCGCAGCAGCGGACGGAGCCCGCCTCGCGCGTCGCCCCGGACGCGGCGCCCCTCGGCCCGCGCGACGCGGAGCTCATCGCCCTCGCGGGCGGCGGGCGGCCGGCGGCGGACCTCGCGGAGCGGATCCGGATCGAGCGCGCCCGCGCGGACTTCTTCCTCGATCCGCGCGCGCCGATCGACCTCCACACGGGCCGCGTCCTCGTCGACCGCGATCCCGCGCTCGCCGCGCAGCTCAGGGCCGCGATCGGCGGGGCGCACCCCGGCAGACCGATCGCCGTCACCCACATCGAGCGGGCCGTGGGCTGCGCCTTCGCGGCGTTCGCCCGGCGCGTCCTGCACGTGCGCCGCGCCGAGGATCTCGCCGAGTCGGCCGACGCGCGCGAGCGCGGCACGCTGATCCACCGCGCCCTGCAGGCCTCGTTCGAGGCGCTGCGCGAGCTCGGCCCGGAGCGCGATCCGGCCGAGCAGCTCGCGGCGGCGCGCGCCGCGGCCGAGGCGGCGCTCGGCGCCTCGGCGCCCATGGCCCCGCTCCGCCGCGAGGCGGTCGAGAAGGCGATCGCGGACGTGATGGAGGTCGTGGCCCGCACGCTCGACGGAGACGGGGAGGACGCGTCGCCGGAGCTCCGCTTCTTCCTGGCCGAGCGGCGCTTCGGCGCCGGAGAGCCGCCCCCGTGGCAGCCGCTCGAGCTCCCCCCGCTGTCCGACGAGGAGGGCGGCCCGAGCCTGTGGGTCGACGGCCAGATCGACAGGCTCGATCGATCGACCGACCAGCGCGTCGTGCGGGTCGTCGACTACAAGACCGGCAAGCTCCCCGACGCCAAGGAGCGGCGGCGGGCGCTCCAGCTGCCGCTGTACAGCGCCATCGCGGCGCGCGCGCTGGGCGCGGAGGAGGTGCGGGCCGTCTACATCGGCGTGCGCCAGCGCGGGCTCATCGAGCTGTGGCCGCGCACGGCGGACGAGCAGCGCGCGCTCGCCGAGGGCTGGGCCGAGGCCGCGCGCACCGCGCGGGCCGCGGTCATCGCGCTCTGGGAGGGCAAGGCCGCGCCGCGGCCGGCGCTCTCGACGATGTGCGCGCGGTGCGACGCGCGCGACGTGTGCCGCCGCCCCGCGGTCGTGCCGAGCGACGAGGCCGCGGAGGAGGTCGCGTGAGCGGCGCCCCGCGCGGCGCGGCGCTCGCCGAGGGCGACGCGCTCATCTACGCCTTCCGCCGCAACGTCGTGGTCGCCGCGAGCGCCGGCACCGGCAAGACCCACCGCCTCACGGCGCTCTACGTGCTGCTCACGCTCGGCCTCACCTCCGTCGGCCTGCCCGACGCCGCGTCGGCCGCGCCGCCTGTGCCGCCGGACCGCATCGTCGCGACGACGTTCTCGCGCGCCGCGGCGCGGGAAATCGCCCACCGCGTCGAGCGATCGCTCCGCGAGATCGCCCGCTGGAACGGCGAGGCGGACATCCCCTTCGCCGACATCCTCCGGGCGCGGCAGGCGGCCGTCGCCGGCCTCGCCGGCGCGGGCGGCGGCGCGCCGCTGCCCGTCGCCGAGCTGCGCAAGCGCGCGGAGGAGGCGCTCGCCCGCCTCCCTGCCGCGCGCATCGACACGCTCCACGGCGTCGCCAAGCAGATCGTGGACCGGCACGCGATCGCGATGGGGCTCTCGCCCTCGGCCCGGATCCTCGACGAGGAGGAGGCGCAGGCGCTCAGCGACCTCGCCGTCGACGAGGCGCTGAGCCGCGCGCTCGCCGAGGGGGGCGAGCGCGCCGAGGCGGCGCGCGCGCTCATGGCCGCGACGGGCGGCGTCGAGGCCGCGCGGAGCGAGATCACGCGGCTGCTCGACCGGCTCGACGAGGACGGCCTCGCGCCGCGCCGGCTCGCCGTGTCCGACCACGCCGCCGAGGCCAGCGCGCTCGCGCGGGAGCTCCGCCGCCTCGCCGCCGGGAGCGCCGCGCTCGGCAGCGCCGCCTTCCGCGCGCCGGCGGCGGCGCTCGTGGCGGCGCTCGGCCGCGAGGACGGCGGCGCGCCCTTCCCCGCGAGCGCGGCGAGCGCCCCGCTCATCGAGCTCCTCACGCAGCGCAAGCCGCACAAGAACAAGTCCACGCCGGCCGACGAGGCGCTCATCGCCTTCCGCGAGGGGCTGCCGGGCGAGACCCACCGCGACAAGGCGCAGCAGCTGCTCGGCTTCCTCCGCGAGGCCCCGGCCCTGTCGCGCCGCGAGGCGCGGATCATCGAGCTGCTGGAGGAGATCCGCGAGCGGCTCTCGGCGATCCGCCGCACCGAGGGCGGCCTCGGGTTCGGGGATCTCCTGCGCGCCGCCCGCGACGGCCTGCGGGACGATCCGGCGATCGGCGCGGCGGTCCGCGGCTCGGTCGACGTGCTGCTCGTCGACGAGTTCCAGGACACGAGCGCGGTGCAGCGCGATCTCGTGTACCTCCTGCGCGAGCGGGACGACGCCGCCCTCGCGCGCCCGGCCGGCGCGGCCCCGACGGCGGCCAGCCTGTCCGGTCATGGCCTGTTCCTCGTCGGCGATCGCAAGCAATCCATCTACGGGTTCCGCGGGGCCGACGTCTCCATCTTCTGCCGCGTCTGCGCGGAGCTCGCCGGCGCCGCCGCGGGCCGCGCGCTCGAGCTCGCGCCCGCGCTCTGGTCGCCGGATCCGAGCGCCGATTTCGTGGCGCTCCGCGAGAGCCGCCGGTCGACGCCCGAGCTGCTCGCGTTCATCAACGCCTTCTCCGCGCGGGATTTCGCCCAGGATCGCGGCGCGGGCGACGGCGGCGCGGGCGACAGCGACGCGGGCGCGCCCCCGGCCTCGCCGCGCGAGTTCGAGATCGCCTACAGCGCGGCCGAGCACCTCGTCGCGGCGCCGGGCAGGGCCGCGGAGGGCCCGACGGACGTCGTGCTCGTCAGCGACGGCGGCGGCGCTCCGGACGGGGTCGACGCCCTCGTCCGGGACGCGCGCGGGCAGCTTCGCGAGGCGCTGATCGCGGCCGCGTACATCGCGCGGCGCGTCCGCGGCGCGGGCGGCGACGGCGCCGCGGGCCGCGAAGGCGCCGCGGGCGGCGACGGCGCCGCGGGCCGCGAAGGCGCCGCGACCGGCGATCTGCGCTTCCGCGACGTCGCCGTGCTCACCCGTCGGAGGAGCACGATCCCGCTCGTCGAGCTGGCGCTCGCGCGCCTCGAGATCCCGTACGTGGTGGCCGGCCGCGCGCTCTTCGACGCGGCCGAGGTCCGCGATCTGGCCGCGATCCTCCGCCTCCTGCTCGATCCGCGCGATCGCCTGGCCCTGGCGACCGTCCTCCGCGGCCCGGTGGTGGCGCTCTCCGACACGTCGCTGGCGCTGCTCGCGCCTCCCGGCCGCGGCCTCGCGGTCCCGTTGCTCGGCCGCTGGCCCGCCGCCGCGCCGGCGCAAGGGGCCTGGTCGCCCTCGCCCGACGACGCCGAGCTCGACGGCGGGCGCCCGCTCCCCGCCCTCGCGCGCCTCCCCGCGGGGGACCGCGAGCGGCTCGAGGCGTTCCGCGCCCGCTATGCCGGCCTGCGCCGCGCCGCGCTCCGCTCGACGCCGGGCGAGGCGATCCGCGCCGCGGTCACCGCCTTCGATCTCGACCGCGTCATCGCGGCGCTCCCTCGCGCGCAGGCCCGCCTCGGCAACGTCGACCGCCTGGTCTCCATCGCCCGCCGCCGGGGCGGCTCGCTCGCGAGCTTCGTCCGCTGGCTCGACCGCCGCATCCGCGACGAGGCGGACGAGCCCGAGGCCGCTGTCTTCTCGCCCGACGACGACGCCGTGCGGCTCACGACGATCCACGCCAGCAAGGGGCTCGATTTCCCGGCGGTCGTGCTCCTGGATCTCAACGCGGAGCCCCGCGCGGCGCAACCCGGCCTGAGCTACGTCCCCGCCGCGGGGGACCGGCCCGCCGCCCTGCTCGTGCGCCACTTCGCGCGGGTCGTCGACGGGCGCTCGCGGACCGGCTCGCTCCACGACGCCGGGGCGTCGGCGCGCGGGCCGTTGTTGCCCGTCAGCACGCCCGCGCTCCGGGCGGCGCGCGCCGAGGTGCGGGCGCGGGAGCGCGCCGAGCGGCAGCGGCTCACGTACGTCGCGATCACGCGCGCCCGCCGCGAGCTCGTGCTCGTCGGCGCCGAGGCGAAGCCGCGGAGCGGCTCGGCGTGGCTCACGCTGAAGGCGGCGGTCGACGCCGAGCCCCGGGCCGCGGCGGCAGCCGACGGCGAGCCCCGCAGCGCCGCGGAGGACCTCGGCATCGAGGCCTCCACGCTCGCCGGCGCCATCCGCGCGACGCTCGACGCCAGCGCGCTGCTCGCCGGGGCGAAGGCGCCCGCGCCCGGCACCGACGCGTACGCGCGCGCCGCGCCGGCCCCCCGGGCGCCGCCGGCGACGGGGCCCGCGCGCGCGCAGACCGTGCTGGTCGCGGCCGCGTCCCTCGCGGCGTTCCAGGCGTGCCCGCGCCGCTTCCGGCTGCGCCACCTCCTCGGGATCGGCGAGCCTGCCGGCGAGGGCCAGCTCGGCCTGTTCGACGTCGAGGGCCCGCCCGAGCTGCCGGGCGAGGAGCGCGTCGAGCTCGAGGACGGCGCGGACCCTCGCCCTCCTGGCCGCGCCGTGCACCGGGTGCTCCAGCGCTGGCCGCGCGCGCGCTGGGGTGAGCCGACCGAGGCCGAGGAGGTCGCCGCCCGCCTCGCCTTCGAGGGGTTCCCGCCGCACGGCCCGGACGTGCTGCGCACCGCGGAGCGCGTCGCGCGCTTCCTGGACGGCCCCTACGCGCGGCAGGTGCGCGGCGAGGAGGCGTCGCTCCTCCGGGAGGAGGCGCTCGTGCTCGACGTCGAGCCCCAGCACGCCGGACGGCGGCGCGGCGCGAGGCTCGCGCTCTCGCTCGCCATCGATCTCGCCGTCCTGCACCCGGGCGGCCTCGTCGACGTCGTCGAGTACAAGCGCGCGCGCCCCCGGGCGGATCTCTCGCCGTACGAGCTCCGCCTGCGCGCGTGCGCGCTCGCGCTCAGGCGGCGCCACCCCGACCGCCCCGTCCGCGCAGGCGTGCTCTTCGTCGGCGCCGAGGTCGAGCCCGCGTGGCTCCCGGCCTCGGGCCCCATGGGGACCCTCACCGACGACGAGCACGCGCGGTTCGAGCGCGAGCTCGCCCGGCTAGCCGAGCGCTTCGCCGAGGCGAGGGCCGAGGATCGCTTCGACGGCGTCCCGGTCGAGGCGTGCCGCAAGCTGCGCTGCGGCTTCGTGCGGGCCTGCCACGGCTAGCGCCGCCGCGGCCCCCGAAGCCCGTCGAGCGAAGACGGCGAGGCCCCCCTCGACGACCTCGCTCCTACCGCGCCCCCGCCTGCTCCTCGATCTCCTCCTGCGACGCGCTCTGCGCCGGAGCGCGCCGCGGCGGCTCCAGCACGAGCGGCAGGATCTCCTCCATCGACGACACCATCGTGATCTGGATCTGATCCTTGACGTCCTGCGGCACGTCCTCGAGGTCGCGCCGGTTCTTCGCCGGGATGAGCACGTGCCGGATCCCGGCGCGGTGGGCCGCGAGCAGCTTCTCCTTGACGCCGCCGACCGGCATCACCCGCCCGCGCAGCGAGATCTCCCCCGTCATCGCGACGTCGCTGCGCACCGGCGCCCCGAGCAGCAGCGACGCCACCGCGGAGAACATCGTCACGCCCGCGCTCGGCCCGTCCTTCGGCGTGCCGTGCTGCGGGATGTGCACGTGCAGATCGATCTCCTTGAGCCACTCCGGATCGAGGTGCAGCCGATCGGCCTTGCTGCGCACGAAGCTCACCGCCGTGCTCGCCGATTCCTGCATCACGTTCCGCATGTTGCCGGTGAGCACCACGTTGCCCTTCCCCGGCATCTTCGTCGCCTCGATGAAGAGGATCTCGCCGCCGGCCGGCGTCCACGCGAGGCCGGTCGCGACCCCGGGCTGGAGCGTCCGCTCGGCGATCTCGGGGCGGTGCTTGTGCGGGCCGAGCACCTGCTCCACGTGCTCCGGCGTCGCCACCTCGTGCACGTCGTGGCCCTCGGCGACCTTCACCGCCGTCGCGCGGCACACCGCCGCGATCTGCCGCTCCAGGCCGCGCACCCCCGCCTCGCGCGTGTAGTGGTCGACGACCGCCTCGATGCCCGGCTCCGTGAACTCCAGGCGCTCGTCGGTGAGCCCGTGCGCCGACAGCTGCTTCGGCACCAGGAACTCCCGCGCGATCCCCAGCTTGTCCGTCCGCGTGTAGCCGGGCACCTCGATGACCTCCATGCGGTCGACGAGCGGCCCCGGGATCCCGTCCCAGTTGTTCGCGGTCGCGAGGAACATCACCTGCGACAGATCGAACGGCAGGTCGAGGTAGTGGTCCTGGAACGTCGAGTTCTGCTCCGGATCGAGCACCTCGAGGAGCGCCGCCGCCGGATCGCCCCGCAGGTCGACGCCCATCTTGTCGACCTCGTCGAGCACGAGCACCGGGTTCTTGGTCCCCGCCTTCTTCAGCGCCTGCAGGATGCGCCCGGGCAGCGCGCCCACGTACGTGCGCCGGTGCCCGCGGATCTCCGCCTCGTCGCGCACGCCGCCGAGCGCGATCCGCTCGTAGCGGCGCCCCATGCTGCGCGCGATCGACTTGCCGAGCGACGTCTTGCCGACGCCGGGCGGCCCGATGAAGAGCAGGATCGGCCCCTTCTTGTCCGTGCGAAGCTGCCGGATCGCCGAGTACTCGACGATCCGCTTCTTCACCTTCTCCAGCCCGAGGTGATCCTCGTCGAGGCAGCGCCGCACGCTCTCGACGCTCAGCTTGTCCACCGTCGTCTTCGACCACGGCAGATCCGCGATCCACTCGAGGTACGTCTTGGTCACGTTGAACTCGGCCGACTGCTGCGCCATCGAGCGCAGCCGGCTGAGCTGCTTGCGGACCACCTTGTCGACCTCCGCCGGCACCTTGGCGCGCCGGATGCGCTCGCGGAGCTCCTCGATCTCGTCGTCGTCGCCGCCCTCGCCGAGCTCCTCCTTGATCGACTTCATCTGCTGCCGGAGGATGTACTCGCGCTGCGACTTGCCCATCTCCTCCTGCACCATGGAGGAGATCTCCTTCTTGACCCGCAGCACCTCGAGCTGGCGGCCGACCATCGCGAGCACGAGGCGCACGCGCGCCTTCACGTCGAACGCCTCGAGGATCTCCTGCTTGTCGCCGACCGAGGCCTGCGCCTGCGGGAAGTTCGAGGCGATCAGATCGGCGAGCGCGCCCGGCTCGCGCACGTTGTCGAGGATGCCCGCCGTGTCGCGCGGCAGGTTCGGCATCAGGCCGAGCACCTCGCGCGTCGCCTCGCGCAGGCCCGCGCCGAGCGCCTCGAGCTCCACATCGCGGACGAGCGACTCCGGGATGCGCTCGATCCGCGCGCGCATGTACGGCTCCAGCGAGAACGCCGACTTCACCCGGAAGCGGCCGAGCCCGTTCAGCACGACCGAGTAGTTGTTCGGGCCGAGCCGGATGACCTTCACCACGCGCGCGACGGTCCCGACGGAGTAGAGCTCCTTGAACGTCGGCTCGTCCACGTCGGGCGACCTCTGGCTGATCACGCCGACCAGCGCGCGCTCGCGGCCGAGGAGATCCTCGACGAGGCGCACGCTCCGCGGCCGACCGACGTTGATCGGCACGACCGACATCGGGAACAGCACCGAGTTGCGCAGCGGGAGGATCGGGACGCTATCCGCGTCGGGCGAGGGAGGCGTTCGCGAAGAAGGATCGCCGGTCGGCATGCAGACAACCCTAGTACAGCGCTCTTCTCGAAGCCATGACGCGGGCGCGCCGCTAGAAGTCCTTGATCTTCCAGACCCCGTGCTCGCGCGTGAAAGCGACCGTGCCGCCGGCGCCGTAGGCCATGGACGCGCTGTCCCCGGTCTCCTCGATGGTCGCGGTCGGCAGCGCCGCCTTGATCGCCTGGACGACCCGGTTGATCTGCTCCTTCTGCGGCCCCTCCCAGGCGCTCTTCAGCTTCTCGGGCGTGAGCTGCCCCGCGTCGGCCGCGGCCTTGACCGTCCCGGGCCGACCGCCAGGCTTCTGCGCCGCGTCAGCTCCCGCGCCGGGCGGCGCGGCTCCAGGTCCGGCGGGCTGCGCCGGGCCCTCGCCGCCGGCGCGCGCGGAGCCCGCCTCGCCGGGCGCGCCTGCCTCATCGGGCGCGGCGCCCGCGGGCTCGACGAGGCCTTCCCTCTCGGCGTCGGGAACGTAGCGCATGATCACATCGTAGCGCCTCCGCTCGAAGGCCCGCAGGAACCCCACCAGCGCCTGCCGGGGCGTCGCCTGACCGTAGAGATCGACCGCCGCCGCGTCGAGCCGCCAGCGGCCGCCCTCGAAGACGAGCAGGAGCTCCTCGCCGTTCGGCATGGTGACCGTCGCGGTCACCACCGGATCGGCCGCGGGCCGCGCGATGGCGCGGGCGATCTCGAGCGCGTCGTCCGGGTTGTCCCGCACCGCGCGCCGGAAGGCCTCGAGCGACATCGACCGCTTGGCCTCGTCCGAGAGCAGCCGGTAGGCCGCGTCGACGCGCCCCTCCTGGAGCGCCTGCGCGTAGGCCCGGAGCGTGTCGCTCGGGCCCTGCTGTGCGTAGCTCGATCCGCACGCCGGGAGCGCGAGGGCGAGCAGGAGAAGCGCCGTGCGTTTCACGGATCGCGCCATAGCACACGCGGCGGCGAGCGCGCAGATGGCGCGGCGTCTGGGTGCGGCTTGCCGGGGATCGCCAGGAGGCGCTAACACGTTCGACAGATGGATAACCTCCGGCTCGAACGTCGCCCGGAAGCCCGAGCACTCAGTGTTGAGCGTCTGCTCCTGGACATCCGGGACGGCAGGCTTCGGATCCCGGACTTTCAGCGCCCGCTCCGCTGGCGCTCCGCCCATGTGCTCGAGTTCTTCGACAGCGTGTACCGCGGGTTCCCTGTCGGCGAGCTCCTTCTGTCCAAGAGATCAGCTGAGGCGCGGCTCCTGCACTTCGGCCCGCTCCGGGTGGATGCCCCCGCCGTTCCCGACGCCCTCTTCGTCGTCGATGGCCAGCAACGCATCAACGCGCTCGCCGGCGCCTTGTTGCACCCCGACACGCGACCACGCGGCGACATCCACGCGATATGGTTCGATTTGGAGAAAGAGTGTTTCGTCCGCTCTCGCTCGGCCGAGCCGCCGCCGCACTGGATCCCGCTGAACGTCATCTCCGATTCCTTCCTGCTGCTAAGCTGGCTGCACGAGTGGCCGTTCCGTAGCGAGCGGCCCGACTTGGTCCAGCGTGCCATCGCGCTCGGCAAGGCCATCCGGGAGTACCAGATCCCCGCGTACATCGTGGAAGGGGCATCGAAGGAAGTCCTCCGGCTGATCTTCAAGCGGGCCAACACCTCCGGCGTGCGGATGAAAGAGAGCGAGGTGTTCGAGGCGCTCTTCGACGGTACGGAGCTGCGCCCGATCGAGAGCTCCTGCGCGCGCCTCCAGGAGCAGACCGGGTTCGGCGTCATGGACCGAGACTGGTTCCTACGCTGCCTCAAGGCCGTCGAAGGCCGGGATCCGCGGCGCACCTTCACAGAACGCGAGGGCGATGCCGCGGAGGTGAGGGCGTACGCGGTCGAGGACACCGAGACCGCGCTGCGCCGTGCGATCGGTTTCCTCGCCGACGACGCCGGGATCATTCATCTGCAGCTCCTGCCCTACCGGCTCCCGCTCATCCTCCTCGCCCGATTCTTCCACCTGCACCCGAATCCGCACCCGCGTACGCGGACGCTCCTGGTCCGCTGGATCTGGCGCGGAGCGCTCGCCGGCGTTCACACGGACAGCAGCCACGCGACCGTCAACAACCTGCAATCCGGGATCGACCGCGATGAGTTCGCCTCGGTGGAGCGCCTGCTCCTCACGGTCCCGAAGGTGGCGGAGCCACCGGCCGCCTCTACGGCCTGGTCGGGCCACAGCGCAGCCACGCGCCTCTGCGCGATCGCCATGCTTCACATGGATCCTCGGAACGTCGAGACGGGCGAGGTCTACACCACGCAGGAGGTCCAGAAGCTGCTCGACAGGCGGGATCTGGCCAAGATCTTCCGCGACGTGGACCAAAGCGCGCCGTCGACGGTCGCACGGCGCCTCCTGCTTCCAGTCAGCCGGCAGCTCGCCAGGCTTCCGCGCGCGCCGGATGAGGTCCTACGAAGCCACGGTATGGACCGGGACGCCGCAGACGCGCTTCAACGCGGGGACATCGCCGGATTCGTCGAGCGCCGCGCGCGGGAGCTCGACCGGTGGTTTCAGCGCTTCTTCTCCGAGCGAAGCGCTCCGGGCGAGACCGACCGCCTCCCCGTCACCGAGCTCGTTCGGCGGGTTGAGGCGCAGGCTGCCACGACATGAGCGCCCTTGAGGTGCGCCTCGGAGCCGTGCGGGTCGGCATCCTGGAACGCTTCAAAGACTGGGACTACCGCTTCTCCTTCGACGATTCCTGGCTCCGTATGGCTGAGCCGCCGGTGCTCGGCCAGCTCTTCGAGGACCGCAAACCGCACGACATCGAGAGCACCGGCAACCTGCTCTGCTGGTTCGATCACCTCCTCCCTCAGGGAGGACTTCTGCGCCGTGCCGTCGCCAAGCAAGCGCACTGCGACGACGATGACGAGTTCGATCTACTGCAAGTCCTCGGCGAGGATCTTCCGGGCGCCGTCATCCTGGCACCCTGCCTGCCGCGGCTCACGCGCGAGCCCGGCGTGAATCGCATCCAGCCTCCGCCCACGGCAGAGGGATTGCTTCGTTCATCGCTCGCGGGGGCGCAGTACAAGCTGTCCGTTCGCAAGGGAGAGCGTGGCCTGACCCTCCCGGTGCAAGGAGAGACGGGATCCTACATCGCGAAGTTTCATGATCCGCTCCACAAGGAGCTACCTCGGGTCGAGCTCGCCACGATGCTCTGGGCAAAAGCGTCGGGCATCGCGGTCCCGCCGTGTCGGCAGGCGCGCATCGAGGAATTCATGCCCCTTCCGGAGGGAACCCCGATCGGCGACGGAACGGTGTTCCTCATCGAGCGCTTCGATCGTCTACCAGGCGGCGAGCGCGTCCACATCGAAGATCTGGCCCAGGTGCTCGATCGCCCGCCTGGCGACCCAGGACAGTACACGGGACGCTACGAGCACATCGCAACCATCCTCGCGCACCTCGCGCCCGAGGATCTGCGACCGTTCTGCGAGCGCCTCGTGTTCTGCATGCTCTGCGGGAACACCGACGCGCATCTGAAGAACTGGTCCCTGATCTATCCGGACAAGCGTCACCCTCGCCTGTCCCCCGCCTATGATCTGGTGGCGTCCATCCTCTACGTACCGCCGCTCGGCGACGGGCTCGCGCTCGACCTCGGCGGTTCGCGCCGGTTCGAGGACGTGCGGATCGAATCGTTCCGACTGCTAGCAGAGGTCGTCGATCGCCCGTTCGACGAGGTAGCGGGCTGGGTCCGGCAGGCGGCGGAGCGCGTGCGCGAAGCGTGGCATGAGCATGCGGCGGAGCTGCCTTACCGTTCGAAGGAGCGCGCTCGCATCGACGAGCACATGGCGCGCGTCCCGCTGGCGACCGCCACGCCGTCCAGCTGACGGACTATCGCCCGTCACTTCGCGCGCTTCAGCACCGCCCCGTCCTTCACCGGCGCGCCGTCGCTGCCGTCCGGCGATCCCTCGTTGATCCAGTAGACGGTCGCCTCGTCCACCGCGATGTCGCCCGGCCGCGCCTGCCCCGAGGCCAGCACCTCCTGCTCGCCGCCGCCCTTCGGCATGCGCACGACCGTCCCCGCGTCGCGCCGCGTCCAGTACACGTGCCCCTCGTCCACCGCGAGGCCGTTCAGCTGGCCCTGATCCGACGCGATCTCCTCGGGCGCGCCGACCTCCGCCCCGCTCAGATCCGCCCGGAAGACGCTGCCGCCCTCGAAGCTCGCCCAGTAGACCGCCGCCGCGCTCCCCTCCCCGTCCACGTCGAGCGCGATCTCGCGCGGCGTGAGCTGCTCCGCGGCGATCGTCACCGAGGCCTCCCCCACGCGGCACGCCACCGCCCCGTCGGTCCTGCCCAGCGTGCCCTGGTACGTCCAGCACACGGTGTCCCCCGCGCTGGCCACGCGGTAGGGCGACGAGAACGCCGCGCCGGTCGGCGTCAGCTCCTCCGGCGCGCCGAGCTCGACGTCCGCGCCGCTGCCGCTCAGCTGCGCCCGGAACACGCCGCCTCCCCAGAGCTCGGTCCACGCGAGCGCGCCGCCCGAGAGCGCGAGCCCCTCGGGCTGCTCCAGATCCGCGAGCAGCACGCGCGGCTCGCCGCCCGCGAGCGGGACCACCCGCAGCGTGCCGTCCTCCGCGTTCGTCCAGAAGGCCACCTGCCGCACCTCGTCGATCGCGAGATCCCGCGGCGAGGCCTGCGTCGCGCCGAGGATCAGCGGATCTCCGCCGCCGACGGGCGCCGTCTTCAGCTCCCCGTCCTCGTGGGCCATCCCCTCCCCGTCGAACGTGGCGCCCGCGATCCACGTCACGCCGCCCCCCGCCACCTGCAGCGACACCGGGTGGACCTGCGCCACAGCGATGGGGACCGGCGCCGACGCGTCGGGCCTCGTCGACTCGCCGCCCTGCAGCGCCGACCACGGGCCGCACGTCGGCAGATCCGTGCCCTTCCTGCGGCACTGCCCCTCGCCCGCCGCCGCGATCGCGAGCCCCGCCAGCTTGCCGCTCTGCGCCCGCCGGCACACCTCGACCGGCAGCCGGAGCACGTTGCCCTCCTCCACCCGGAAGCCCGCGTCGCTCTCCGCGTCGAGCGGCACGAAACACGCGCTCTCGCCGCAGATGCCGCCGCCCTGCGTGAGCAGCGCGACGTTCACGTCGCCGCTCGGCGCGGCGGCCCGGCACACGGTGCCGTCCGCGGCGAACGCCTCGAGATCGATCGGCGCCGACGCGGCGCCGGCGAAGCACTGGAGAGTGTCGAAGCAGAGCCCGTCGCCGTCGCCTGCCCCGCCGCCGAACACCGCCACGGCCTCGTAATCGGGCAGCGCGCGCGAGTCGACCTCGCGCGGCACACACGAGCCCGCGACGCAGCTCTGGCCCTCGGGGCAGCTGTTCTTGACGAGCACGTTGCCCTCCGCGTCCCGCCGCGCGTTGCCCTGCTCGTCGCGCTCGACCTCGGCCGAGCCGTCGCACAGGAACTGGATGGGCATGTGCAGCGTCGCCGTGCGCCCCTCGGGCACGGTCGTCAGCACCTCGCGGAGCAGGCGCACCCCGTCCTTCCCGCCGCGGCTCGCGATGACGCGCACCCGGAGCGCCTGCGACGGGTCGTCGGGCGTGAGGAAGCCCAGCGTCGCCGGCAGGAGGATCGACCCCTCGCTCCCGAGCCGCTCGAACGTCTCGTCGTAGACGACGGACCCGTCGAGCGTCGCCTCGATCCGGACCGTATCGATGTCCTTCGGCAGCGACATGTCCGTCTGGAAGACGACCATGAGCTGCCCCTTCTCCCCGCCGCAGGCCGGAGCCCCCGCCGCCGCCGCGAGCGAGAGCAACGCCGCCGCCGACATCGGTCCCGTCCGCTTCGTCCGCTTCGTCCGCTTCATCCGCATCAACGTCTCCCTCCGAAGCCGAGTGGGACCGTGCCCAGGCTGCCCTGCTCCGCCGGCGTCCCCGGCTCGAAGAGCAGCGAGCCCGCGACGAGCGCGCCCGCGAAGATCGCCGCGCCGCCGCCGATCCAGAGCCACTTGCTCGCGCCGCCCCGCTGCGCGGCGCGCTCGAGCGACACGTCGATCCGGCGGCGCTCGTCGTCGCGGACCAGGATCTGCGCCTCGTGGGGCGCCATCCCCGGCGCCGTCACCCGCAGCGCGTGGGTCCCGCTCTGCACCGAGCCCTCCCAGCGGCCCTTGCCCACCACCTTGCCGTCGATCGCGATGAGATCGTCCTGCCCCGCCGCGATGGCGAGCCGCCCCCGGTGCACCGCCCGGTCGAGCCGCGCCTCGAGCACGACGCTGTCGCCGCCCACGACCTTCACCTGCCGGACGAAATCGACGAAGCCCGGCTTCGACACGCGGATGCGGCGCTCGCCGATGTCGATCGGCACCGGCGCGGCGAGCGGCGTCGTCCCGACCGGCTCGTCGTCCACGAACACCGCGGCCCCCGGCTCGCTCGCCGTGATCGCGAGGAGGGACACGAAGATCCCGGCGGCCTTGAGCAGATCGGCGATGTCCTGCCTGTCGCGCGCCGACAGCGCGGCGCCCCCCTCGGCCTCCAGCCGGCGCAGCGTCGCGAGCATCGACGCGTAGCGCCGCAGGTTCTTCTGGCAGAGCGCGACCTTCCAGAGCAGCCGGTGATCGCGCGACAGCTCGTACGCGCGCTCGTACCGCGCGAGCGCGCCCGCGTAGTCGCCGTCGTCGAACAGCGCCGCGCCCGCCCCGTGCTCGGCCCTGGCCATCCCGGTCAGCGACTCCGCGAGCGGCGCCTCCGCGGGCGGCGTCGCGGCGGGCGGCGTCGCGGCGGGCGGCGTCGCGGCGGGCGGCGTCGCAGCGGGCGGCGTCGCGGCGGGCGCCGTGCGCGCCGGCTGGGCCGCGGCGACGCCCGCCGCGAGCCACACGCCGAGCGCGGCCGCGGTGGCGCGCCCCCAATGGCCCAGGTGCTTCCCTCGCATCGATGCTCCTTGCTGGCGGAGGCACGCCGCGATGGCCGCGCCCCGACTCTCCGACTCTCGAGCTCGGATCACCGCGATGTTACCCGATGCACGCGCCGCACGAGCAACTGTTGGAAACGTCTCGGACAAATCGCCTTTGCTCCGCTTGCGGTGGCGGGGATACCATCCGGCGCCCATGAGAGGCTTCATCACGGTGGGCGCGGCGCTCGCGGGCGCGCTGATCGGCATCGCCCTCGGCCCGTCGTCCGCGCGCGCGGAGGGGCCCGGCGCCGTCGCGCTCAGCCGGTTCGAGCCGACACCCGCGGGGGATCCGCTCTTCGGTGTGCCGTCGCCGTTCATCGGAGGGCACCTGGTCCCGCGCGGGCTCGCCCTGTTCGACCACGCGGAGGACCCGCTCACGCTCGGAGGCGGCGCCTCGCCGGAGCGGACGATCGTCGGCAGCCAGTCGCTCCTCCACGTCGGCGGCTCCCTCTCGCTGTGGGATCGGCTGCTCGTCTCGGCGTCGCTGCCGCTCGCGCTCGCCCAGAGCGGCGACGGCGCCGCGGCGGCGGCCGGCGCGGGCGCCCCCGAGGCGCCGTCTTCCCCGGAGCTCGGCGATCTGCGCCTCGGCGTGCGCGTCCGGCTGCTCGGCGACGAGGGCGACCCCTTCCAGCTCGGCACGAGCGCGTCCCTGCACCTGCCCACGGGCAGCTCGGACGCGTACGTCGGCGAGGGCGCGGTCCGCGTCACGCCGCAGCTCCTGCTCGGCGGGCGCATCGCGCGCGTCGTGTGGAGCGTCGCGGCCGGCGCGGTGATGCGGAGCTCCGAGAGCCCCTCGACGCTCGCCTATGGCGGCGGCGCGGGCGTGCTCCTCTGGGACGAGCGGCTGCAGCTCGGCCCGGAGGTGGTCGCCGAGACGATGCTCCAGGGCGGCTCCCTGTCGCTCACCGCGCGCGAGCGGGTCGAGGTGGAGAGGACGACGAGCGCGGAGCTCCTGCTCGGCGCTCGGTTCCGCCCGTTCCGCCCGTTCCGCCCCCTCGCCGGCCTCGTCGTCGGGGCGGCCGCCGGGCCGGGCATCGGCGACGCGATCGGCACGCCGTCGTTCCGCGCGATGGGGACGGTGGCGTGGGCTCCCCCGGCGCCGCCGCCCGCCGGCGCGGCGGCGGACGCGAACGCGGATCCGGACATGGACGGCATCCCCGGCGCGCGGGACGCGTGCCCGTACGCGCACGGCCCGGCCAGCGCCGACGCGAAGAGGAACGGCTGCCCCGTCGAGGACGAGGACGAGGACGGTGTCGCCGATCAGGACGACCTCTGCCCCCACGCGGCCGCGGGCTCCGGGGGCGGCGACCCGTCGCGGCGCGGCTGCCCCGAGCCGGCGCAAGGCGAGCAGGGGCCGGCCGCCGGCGGCGCGGGGCGATGACGGCGACGAGCGCGATCGGGCCATGGGACGCGGCCCCGCGCGGCGAGAGAGGGTGAAGAGGATGAAGCGAACCGTCATGATCACCGCGCTCGGCGTCACGCTGGCGCTCGCCGCGGCGCCGCGGAGCGCGGCCGCGCAGTGCTCCGCCGCCGGCCCGCTGCAGGACCTCATCGATGGCCTCGCCTTCCGGTGGGACATCGGCATGGACGGGGTGATCGGCGACGGGACGAACGACGCCTTCGACACCGGCATGGCGCTGCGGGTGGACGGGACCAGCTTCCCCTCCTCGCCCCGGGCCGAGGAGATGGACGGGCGGCAGCTCGTCCACGGGCCGGCGCTGATGGGCGAGCTCGAGGTCACCCGGAAGATCTACGTGCCGACGGACGAGGGCTGGGCGCGCTTCCTGGAGATCCTCCGCAACCCCACCACCGGCGAGCGGACGGCGGTCGTGCGGATCGAGACCAACGTCGGATCCGACAACGGCACCACCATCACGCAGTCGTACACGGGCGATCTGGCGTTCACGCCGGCGGATCGATGGCTCGCCACGGACGACGCCGACGACATGGCGGGGGACCCGAGCCTCCATTTCAATTTCTTCGGGCCTTCCGCGGCGATCGTGCCGGGGAGCGTCGGGATGACCACCTTCGACTGCGCGGCGACGCAGGGGCCCGTCGTCGAGTTCACCCTGAAGCTGCCGCCCGGGGGGACGCGGATCGTCATGCACTTCGGCGGCCAGCGCGCGAGCCGGGCCGACTCCCACGCGGGCGCGGCCCACCTCGACGCGCTCCCGGCGCCGGCGCTCGCCGGGATGTCGGCGCGCGAGCGGTCCTACGTCGTCAACTGGGACGCGGACGGCGACGGCGACGGCGACGGCGACGGCGTGAAGGACCTCGACGACAACTGCCCCTCCGTCCCGAACCCCGACCAGTCCGATCTCGACCGCGACGGCGAGGGCGACGCGTGCGACGGCGACGACGACGGCGACGGCGTCCTCGACGGCGACGACAACTGCCCGCTCACGCCGAACGCCGATCAGTCGGACCTCGAGGGCGACGGCGCGGGCGACGCCTGCGATCCCGACGACGACGGCGACGGCGTGCCCGACGACATCGACAACTGCCCGTCGGCGCCCAACGCGGGGCAGGAGAACAACAAGGACGAGTCGCCGCCGGACGAGCGCGGCGACGCGTGCGACGACGACGACGACAACGACCGCCTGGGCGACGACGGCGACAACTGCCCGCTCGTCCCCAACCCCGATCAGGCCGACGCCGACGCGGACGGCCGGGGCGACGCGTGCGACCTGAACGCGCTGGACAGGGACGACGACGGCGTGGAGGACGGCGTGGACAACTGCCTCTCCATCCCGAACCCCGACCAGTCCGATCTCGACCGCGACGGCGAGGGCGACGCGTGCGACGACGACGACGACGGCGACGGCGCGCCCGACGACGGCGACAACTGCCCGCTCACGGCGAACCCGAGCCAGCGCGACGGCGACGACGACGGCTACGGCGACCGGTGCGACGACGACGACGACGGCGACGGCGCCCCCGACGCCGACGACAACTGCCCGCTCCTCCCGAACGAAGGGCAGGAGGACGCGAACGGCGACCACGTCGGCGACGCGTGCGACTGCAGCGCGCCGGCGAAGCCCGACGGCGCCCCCTGCGACGACGGCGACCCCTGCACCCGGAACGACGCGTGCGACGGCGGCGCCTGC
Organism: Sorangium sp. So ce281; assembly: GCF_051527395.1. Lineage (NCBI taxonomy): Bacteria > Pseudomonadati > Myxococcota > Polyangiales > Polyangiaceae > Sorangium > Sorangium sp. So ce281. The sequence continues at coordinate 3,761,951 of NZ_CP150322.1, read as the reverse complement.
AAGGGCGGCGATCCGGTCGCGTGTGCGCCCTCCGGGAACGTCTGCACCTCCGCGCAGTGCCACCCGAGGCACGGCGAGTGCGCGCTCTTCCCCAACGAGGGCGCCCGCTGCCCCGGCGGCACCTGCGTGGCCGGCGGCTGCGTGCCCGACGACGCCGGCAGCGGAGGCGGCGGCGCGGGCGGCAAAGACGGTGCGGGCGGCGGCGACGCGGGCTCGGGCGGCGGCGGCGATGCGGGCTCGGGCGGTGGCGACGCCGGTGCGGGTGGCGGCGGCGCCGGTGCGGGCGGCGGCGAAGACGGCTCTGGCGGCGAGGGCCTCACCCCCAGGCCGCTGCGCGGCGACCCCCGGGCGCACGGCAACGGCTGCGGGCTCGCGGCGGGCGCCGGCGGGCCGGCGGGCTCGGCAGCGGCGTGGCTCGCCGCTGCGGCGCTCCTCGCGCGGTGGCGGCGGCGGCGCGGGTGACGCGCGCCGACGGCCGCGTCACTCCACGGCCGTGCTGACAGGGGCGCCTCCGGCGGCGGCGCCCCCCTCCCCCGCTGCCGCCGGCTGGCGAGGCCCCTCCGCGCCGGCGCTCCCGGCCTTGCCGCCGGCGTAGCGCCTGCCGGCTCGCTCGGACGCCTTCAGGACGGGGCCGCGGATCGTCTCGATGGCTTCCGCCGGAGCGCTGGAGATCTCCAGGTTGGAGAGCACCGCGGCGACGACGCGGAGCCATTGATTGCGCGCCGCCAGGATCGTCGCGTTCACGACCGGCGCGGTCTTCTCCTTGGCGGCGAGCGCGTCCCGCCGGTGCTCGATCGTCGAGAGCTCCTTGCCCGACGCGATCCACCGCTGCACGGTGTGGAGCAGCGTCGTCTTGCCGGGCGCCGGGATCGCCTTGAGGAACGCGGCGATCGAGGGCTCCTCGTCGAGGAGCCGGGCGATCCGCGCCGTGTTGCCCGACTCCGCGGTGGGCGACGCCTTGATGATGGCGAGCCCGGTCGGGAACAGGCTGGCCTGGGCCTGATCACACGCCTCCGCCCGCCCGACGTCCGGCGGCTCCTCCGCCAGACAGTGCTCGCGGTGCGCGTCGATGCCGTACGAGACCGCCTTGGCCAGGTGATCGTGGCGCTCGTCGACCCTCGAGATCTCTTCGTTGAAGGCCGTCATCCCGGCCGACACGCCCGTCTTGGTCGGGCGAACCGCCAGCACGGCGCCGTGGACCTCGGCCACCTTGTCGTGCAGCCCGGCGATCTCCGGGATCGACAGGAACAGCCGCTTCCGCTGGGCATCCTCGATCCACGGAGCGACGAGGGCGACCATCTCTTCAATCATCAGGTGTTTCAACATGGGACAGACCTCCACGTGGGGGACAGCGTGTCGTGCCAGGGAAGCGCCGGTCTCGTGTCCTGTCGATGACACCCGATTACAGGAGCAACCGCGGAGCGCGCAGCGCGGCCCCAGGGCGCGCCTCGGGGTGACCGACGCGACGTGACGGCCCTCACCGGCGCCCGTCATGGGCCGAGGCTCACAAAAGCCGGAGGAAGGCGGCCCCGATCTGGCGCGGAGCGTAATTTTGAAGGGAAGCCCAGGTGTGGACCTGGGCTCCGCGAGCCTGGCAAGGTCCTGGGAAGGTCGCGATCTTGCCGGCGCGTCGAGCTCCTGCGCTCGGGCAGATCGCGACCTGGGCGAGCGCCTGACGACGTGCGTCAGCTCAGGTCGCGTTCTCGGCGGGACACCCGAGCTCGAGCGTCCTCCCAGATCGCGACCTGCCGGAACGCCGGACGGCGAGCGTCAGCCCAGGTCACGTCCTTGACGGCGGGTCGCTGTCGACCGCTTTCCCAGATCGCGACCTGCCGGAACGCCGGACGACGAGCGTCAGCCCAGGTCACGCTCTCGACGGCACATCGATGTCGAGCGCTCGCCCAGATCGCGACCTGCCGGAACGCCGGACGGCGAGCCCTCGGGTGGATGGAGGGGGACTCCGGCCAAAGGTAAGGTCTTTTGAACCGCCAAGAGACGCCCAAAGACGCCAATTTTTTGTGTTTTTCTTGGCGTTTCTTGGCGTCTCTTGGCGGTTCCATCCTCACGGCTTCGCGGAGCCCGACGCCGACCACGGCCCGCACGTCGGCAGGCCCACGGTCTTCTGGACGCACGCGGCCGTCACCGGCGACGTCACGACGGCCGCGATCTTGCCGGCGGCCACCTGATCACAGACGGCGGTCGGCAGCTGGATCCGCCCGTCCTCCGCCACCCGGAAGCCATCGGCGCTGCCGGCGTCGAGCGCCACAAGGCAACGGTCGGCGTCATCGCAGATCCCGTCTCCCGCGGCGGTCTCCAGCGCCACGTTGAGCGGGACCCCGCCCTCGCCCGCGATCGAGCACGCCGCGTCGACCTCCGCAGGCGTCGTGCCCTGGAAGCAGGCCGTCACGTCGAAGCAACCGCCGTCGCCGTCGCCGTCGCCGCCGCCATAGACGTCCCCGGGCGCGTAGTCGGGGAGCGCGCCCGCGTCGACCTCGCTCGACGCGCACGCCCCCGCGACGCAGGTCTGCCCCTCCGAGCAGTGCTTGTTCACCACGCCGCCGCTCTCGTCGCTCTCGCCCGAGTCGTCGCAGAGGAAGTTGAGCGGCAGCGTCAGCAGCGCGACGCGGTTCTTCGGGATCCTCGTGACCGCCTCGCGCAGGATGCGTATCGCGCCGAGCTCGTCCCCGATGAGGGCGCTGACCTTGATCCGGATCGAGTCGCCCCCGCCGCTCGAGGAGTAGAAGCCGATCGTCGCCGGCAGGCGCGCGGCGGCGTCGGGCTTGCCGAGCCGCTCGTAGGACGCCGAGAACTTGGGGGTGCCGCCCTCGAACACCTGCACCTGGAGGGCGCTGAAGTCCTTGGGCACCTCGAGATCCGTCGAGACGGCGAGCATGATCTCGTCCGGCGGAGAGCACCCGCAGGCAGCGACGGCGGCGAGCGCGGCGAGCGCCGCCCGGGCGGCGGCGCTCATCGGCCACCCCCGAAGGGGATCGTGAACGTGGCGCCGCCCTTCCGGGCCAGGGAGACCGAGCCGGGCGACGTGCGGCCGTCGACCGGCGGCTCCGGGCCGAAGACCCCCGTGGCGACCAGGACCGCGCCCGCGACCACCAGCACGCCGCCGCCGATCCAGAGCCAGGTCTCGACGTTCCCTTGCCTGGGCTGCGGGACCAGCGTGACCTGCACGCGGCGCGTCTGGTCGTCCTGGATCATCACCTCGGACTGGTGCGTCACCATGCCGGACGCCGTGACGCGGAGCGCGTGACCGCCGCTCGGCACAGGGCCGTCGTAGCCGCCGCGGCCGACCACGCGACCGTCGATGGAGATGACGGCGTCCGGCGCCGCCGTGACGATGAGCCGCCCCTGATGGACCTCTTTCACCAGCGTGGCCGTCACCGTGACCTCGCCGCCGCCCGTCACCTGCTGGGAGACCTCGACGTCCTTGAAGCCCTTCTTGGTCACCCGGATCTTCCGGGTGCCGACGTCGAGCAGCACGGGCTCGCTCAGCGGCGTCTTGCCGACCTCCTCGCCGTCGACGAAGACCGTGGCCCCCGCCTCGCTGGCCTTCAGATCGAGCCGGCTCACGTAGGCCTTCGTCGCCTCGATGAGCGCGGCGGCGTCCTGGCGATCCTGCTCCCCGAGCTGGGGGCCGGCGTCCCTGAGGAGCCTCTCGACCGTCCCGAGGAGGCGCGCGTAGCGCTTCAGGTTCTTCTGGCAGAGGGCGATGTTCCAGAGCAGCCGCGGGTCGCCGGAGAGCTCGAAGGAACGCTCGAACTTGATGATGGCGTTGCGGTAGTCGCCGTCGTTGAAGAGGATCCGCGCCGCCTCGTACTCGGCCTTGGCCTCGCCGGTGAGCGTCGCGGACAGCGGCCCCTGGACGGCAGGCGCGCCCGCGGCGGGCGCCGGCTGCGCCCCCGCGGGCGCCGGCTGCGCTCCCGCAGGCGCCGGCTGCGCCCCCGCGGGCGCCGGCTGCGCCCCCGCGGGCGCGAGGGCCGTCAGCACGGCGCCGCCGAGCGCGACCGCGGCGCCGGTACGCCGGCCCCTGCGGCTCCACAGCGGGAGCCGTTCGCTTCCTGGCCAACTCATCTGGGCTTACCTTTGTCGTTCAGCACATCGAAGATGCTCCCCGGCTGCGCGGCAGTCGCGGTCGCGGTCGCGGTCGCGGTCGGCGCGGCGGTCGCGGCCGGTGGGGCCGAGGGCGCGGCGGTGGGCTTCGGCCGAGGGCCCGTGGCGACCGGCGTCGCGCTCGCCGGCGTCTTCGGCCCGGCGGTCGGCAGCGGCGCCGCGGTGGCCACCGGCGCGGCGGTCGCCACCGGGGACACGGTCGCCGACGGCGCAACGGTCGCCGGCGGCTGCGGCTCCGCGGTCACCTCCGGAGGCGCGACCGGCGGGGGCGGGGCCGGCGTCGCGGGCGCCGAGGGCTCGGCGGAGGCGGTCGCCGTCGCGGCGGACAGGTCGGCGGGAGGAGCGTCCGCGCCGCCATGGAACGTGACGAAGCGCAGGACCCCGCCGATCACCACGGCGGCGCCCACCACGGCCAGCGCGAGCACGACGCCGCTCCGCGCGCGCGCCCCGGGCGCGGTGCCCGCCGGGCCAGCCGTGTGGCCGGCCGCGCCGCCCGCCGTCGCGCCGGCGGGCGGCGCCGCGCTGTGCCGCGCGGTCGCCGCGGGGACGCCGCTCACGCGCTCCTGCGACGTCTGCCAGGGGGGCGGCGTGCTCATGCGCTCGCGCACGGAGCTCGCCCGGTCCCGGAAGGAGACCGCGGGGACGAGCCCCAGCGTCCGCTCGATCCGCTCCAGCGAGGCCAGCGCGAGCGGAGGCCCGAAATCGACGATGGCGCCCGCGAGCTCGGCGACCGACTTGAAGCGCTTCGTGACGTCCCTCTCGAGGCAGCGCAGGATCGCCGCCTCGAGGCCCGGCGGCAGGTCGCTCCGGAACGTGCTCGGGGGCGGCGGCGGCTCGGTGTTGATCATCAGGATGAGCTCGGACAGCGAGCTCGCGTCGAAGGGGACACGCGCCGTGACCAGCTGGTAGAGGATGGCGCCGAGCGACCAGATGTCGGCGCGCGCGTCGACCGAGCGCGCCGAGCGCATCTGCTCGGGCGCCATGTAGAGGGGCGAGCCGAGCACCATCGCCGTCTTCGTCAGCCCGAGCTCCGGCTCGGCCCCGGCCGTCGACGGGTCCGCGAGCGCCTTCGAGATGCCGAAGTCGAGCACCTTCACCATGCCGCTGCCGTCCGCCGCGCGCGTGAGGAAGAGGTTCGCCGGCTTGAGATCGCGGTGGATGATGCCGGCCGCGTGCGCCTCCGCGATGGCCTCGCAGGCCTCGAGCACGTAGCCCACGGCCTCCTCCAGCTCGAGCGGGCCGCGCTGCCGCAGCGTCTCCTGGAGGTCGCTGCCGTCCAGGTACTCCATCACCATGAACGGCGCGCCCGTCTCGAGCGTCCCGACGTCGAGCACGCGCGCGACGTGCTCGCTCTTCAGGCGCACCGCCGCGCGCGCCTCGCGCACGAAGCGCTCCACCATCTCGTCGTTGGCGCCGGGATGGAGCAGCTTGATGGCGACCCGCTGGTGGAGCTGCTCGTGCAACGCGGCGACGACGACGCCCATGCCCCCTTGCCCGAGGATGCGCTCGACCCGGTATTTCCCCGATAGAATTTGACCTTCGGTGACCGGTGAGCTCACGGACGCTCCCGCGCTGGGGCTGCCTCCAGGGCGCCACCACCGCCACGTTATCCAGGGGGCCACCTTATGCGATCCGGCGCTCGCGTCCAAGGCCATTGCCGGGTCGCCCGTCACGTCATCGGGATCACGCCGCTTCCCTTGCCGCCGAGGGCGACTACCCTACGCGCCATGCCCCGCATCGCCAACGTCGAGCGCAAGACGCGCGAGACCGACATCCGCATCGAGATCGATCTCGACGGCCAGGGCCGCTCGGAGATCAAGACGCCGCTCCCCTTCCTCACGCACATGCTCGATCAGATCGCCCGCCACGGCCTGTTCGACCTCGCGATCCACGCCGAGGGCGACGTCGAGATCGACGGCCACCACACGACCGAGGACTGCGGCATCACCCTGGGCACGGCCGTGCAGAAGGCGCTCGGCGACAAGGCGGGCATCGCCCGCTACGGCGAGGCGACGCTCCCCATGGATGAGGCGCTCGCGCAGTGCGCGCTGGACCTCTCCGGCAGGCCCTACTTCGTCTGGCGCGTGCCGCTGCCCAAGGCGAAGCTCGGCACCTGGGACGTCGAGCTCGCCCCGGTGTTCTTCGAGGGCTTCGCGCGCGGCGTCGGCGCGAACCTCCACGTCCGCCTCATCGAGGGGGACAACCTGCACCACATCGTCGAGATCTGCTTCAAGTCGTTCGCCAAGGCGCTGATGAAGGCGACCCGGTTCGAGCCGCGCGTCGCCGGTATCCCGTCCACCAAGGGGAGCCTCTGAGCCATGCAAGCCGTCGCGCTCGTCGATTTCGGGATGGGCAACCTGCGCTCCGTGGAGCGGGCGCTCCAGAAGGCCGCCGAGGACGCCGGCGCGCCGTGCGCGGTGACGCGCACGGGCGACCCGGAGATCATCGGCCGGGCCGACAAGGTGGTGGTGCCCGGCCAGGGCGCGTTCCGCGACTGCGCCGCGGCGCTGCAGCGCGGCATCGGCGAGGCGCTGCGGGGGCAGATCCGGAAGGGGACGCCCTACCTCGGCATCTGCCTCGGCATGCAGGCGCTCTTCGACGGGAGCGAGGAGGCGGAGGGCGCGCGCGGGCTCGGCGTGTTCCCCGGCACCGTCGAGCGCCTCACCGCGCAGCCGAGCGCGGCCGGGGCGGACGCGGCTCCCGGCGAGCCCTGGGTCGGGATCAAGATCCCCCACATGGGCTGGAACCGCATCGCGTTCGCGCGCGAGGTGCGGGGCCCGCTCGCGGTGTTCGCGGGCGAGCGCCCCTTCGTCTACTTCGTCCACAGCTACCACGCCGTCCCGCTCGACCCCGCGCTTGTCGCGGCGACGACGGAGCACGGCCCGCACCGCATCACCGCCGCGATCGAGCGGGACAACGTCACAGCGACGCAGTTCCACCCCGAGAAGAGCCAGGCCGCCGGCCTGCGCCTGCTCGCCCGCTTCCTGAACGGCTGACCCGCCCGCGCGTCAGTGCGGGCGCAGCAGGCGCTGGTGCACCTGCTTGACCTGCGCGAGCTTGAGGTGCGCGCCCAGGGGAAGCTCGGACGCGCGCGGCGCGCCCACGCCGCGCCCGCGCCGCGCCCGGCGCGGGCGCGAGGGGGGAACCGGCGCGGAGATCGGCGAGGAGCGCCGCGCCGCCCTCCCCCGCTGCGGCCGCCGCGGGGCGAGCGGGAGATCGACGATGAAGGCCGCGCCGCAGCCGAGCTCGCTCTCGACCCGGATCGCGCCGCCGTGCGCGCGCGCCGCGACGTGCGCGATGTACAGGCCGAGCCCCAGGCCGCCGAAGCGCTCCACCGGGACGGCCCGCTCGAAGCGCGCGAAGATCCGCGCCTGGTCCTCCCGCGCGATCCCCATGCCGCGGTCGCGCACGATGAGCCGCGCCCGCGCGCGCGTCGCGCGCACCTCGATCGAGATCGGCTTGCCCTCGCCGAAGGTGAGCGCGTTCTTGATCAGGTGGAACGCCATGCGCTCGAGGTGAGACCGGTCCCACCAGCCGATCACCGGGCCCTCGGCCGCGACCGAGATGGCGCCGCACGCGGCCGGCCGGTGCGCGACCGCCGTCGCGATCACCTCGCGGATGAGCCCGACGAGATCGACCGGCTCGCGCGCCGGGGCGCCGCGGGCCAGGCCGCCGTGCCTCGCCTGGAACATGTCGTCGCAGAGCCGGGCGAGACGGCCGAGCTGACGGTCGAAGACGATCAACATCGCCGCCGCCCACGCCGGGGTCTTCTCCGGCTCCTGCTGGCTCATCCGCTTCGTCAGCTGGAGCTGCAGGAGGAGCGATGTCACGGGCGTCCTGATCTCGTGCGCGGCGAGCACGAGGAAATCCTCCCGGATCCGGGCGGTGTCGTCGCGGATCGGGACAGCGGGGAGAGGAGGGTCGAAGTCGTCCAAAAACGCGGTCATGGCAGAGCCTGCTGGGCGGAGTTGTGGTGTGCCTCCGCGCCCGCGAAAGCACGGGGTGTGCCGCCCCAGGATGGCCCGCAGATTGCCACTTCTGGCGGCAGGCGAGCGCCCCATCTGCCGAGCGGACGCGCGTCAAGGCGTCGCATCGCGCCGTCCACTGCGCAAAAAACCAGCGAAGGTGAGCCGAGCCGCCTGGGCCGTTCTGCAGCGGGCGGCGCCTCGGGTCACGCCGGAGCGCCGCCAGGCCGCTGCGGTACACGGGTCAGGGTGCGCCCCTGCTTGCGGGGCAGGGTCCGCGGAGCAGCTTTGTCCGCATGCAACACCAGAGTGGAGAGCAACACCGGAGTATGGAGCCGGGGGCCAGGGCTCAGGTACGCGGATCCATGAGCGAGCTGCACGCGCTGCTCAGGGAGTTCGACACCGCCATGCTCGTCACGATGACGCCGGAAGGGCTGATGCGGGGGCGACCGATGGAGATCCAGGAGCCGGCCGAGCTGATGGATTGCGATCTCTGGTTCGTGACGGAGGACGAGGCGGCGAAGACAGGCGAGATCGCCCGCGAGCACCAGGTGGCCGTCTGCTGCTACAGGCCGCGGGATCGGGCGTACATCTCGATCTCGGCGCGCGCGACGATCGAGAGGAACGAGGAGAAGATCCAGAGCCTCTGGAAGCCCTCGTGGAAGGCGTGGCTGCCGGCCGGCCCCACCCACCCGCACGCCGCCCTCCTGAAGCTCTATGTCGAGCGCGCCGAGTACTGGGAGCCCGAGGGCGGGCGGCTGCGGGTCCTCTACGAGAAGGCCAAGGCGCTCGTCCAGCGGAGGTCGGCGGAAGACAAGCTGAACCCGCCGAAGCACATCTGAGCCGCGCCGCGCCTGCGGCGGCGATCGAGCAGGCGTGACCCGGAGCGAGAGGGCCCTTGGGCTGGAGGAACCTCGGATGGATCAGCCAGGCGGCGGCGTGGCGTCGGCCGCGCGCTCCCCGCCAGGGGCGCTGCTCTCGAGCGCCGCGCAGATCTCGGCAAAGCCGTCAAAGGGTGTGCACGGTATCCCGTCGCGGGAGCAGAGCACGTCGAGGGCGCTGTCCCGCACCGCGAACACGCGATCGCAGCGCCGCGCGGCGGGGTAGTCCAGCCGGCCGTCGCCGATGTAGACCGTGGAGGTCTCGCCGGTGGCCGCCTTCAGCTGGTCGAGCACGCGGATCTTGAAGTCCTCGCCGGGGCCGAGCGGCACCGTCTCGGGCACGGTCACGCGCCAGCGCCCATCGAAGACCGCATCGAAGCAAGAGAACGCGGTGCCCGGCGGCAGGAACTCGCGGATGTAGAACGGCAGGCCGTGGCTGATCACGTGGAACTCCCACGCGCGGCGGGCGCACAGGGCCAGAAGATCCCCGAAGCCCGACCGCAGCTCGGCGTGCGGGCGCAGCGCGGCCAGGAGCTCGGCGGCCGGGCGATCCACGTCGGCGTAGCCGCGGCGGAGGAGCTCGAACGGCGTGATCTCGCCGCGGGCGGCAGGCGCGAGCAGCACCTGCCGCCAGTCATAGCGAAGGTGGGCGTCCCAGATCCGGTTCGTCAGGTCGTCGCGGGTGATGGTGCCGTCGAAGTCGCAAAGAATGAGCACGACCGCTCATTTGCACGCCGCCACGCCGGACGCCACCGCCGTGCTGCCCTGGTCCGACCAGCGCCCGTCCATGACCGCGGCCGCCGATCGCGCCGGGGGCCGCGGCCGTCACAGCGCGACAGGGAACGGGTTGCGCTCGCTGAACCCGGTCTGGTGAAAGTAGGGATAGGGCAGCTTCGCCTTGCTCGCAGCATCCAGCTTCGCGATGTGCTCCGGCGCGAGGTTCCAGCCGACGGCCCCGAGGTTCTGTCGGAGCTGCTCCTCGTTACGAGCGCCGATGATCACGTTCGCGACGCTCGGCCGCTGCAGCAGCCAGTTGAGCGCGATCTGCGGGACGGTCTTGCCCGTCTCCTTCGCCACCTCGTCGAGCGCGTCGACCACACGATAGAGGTACTCGTCGTCGATCTGCGGCCCCCCCTCGACAGACAGCTTGTTCCGGAGCCGGCTGACCTCCGGCAACGGCTGCCCGCGCCGGATCTTCCCCGTGAGCCGCCCCCAGCCCAGCGGGCTCCAGACCACCGCGCCGACCTTCTGATCGAGCGCCAGCGGCATCAGCTCCCACTCGTAGTCGCGCGCCACCAGCGAATAATAGGCCTGGTGCGCCACGTACCGGGAGAGCCCATATTTCTCCGACACCGCGAGCGACTTCATCAGGTGCCAGCCGGAGAAGTTCGAACACCCGAGGTAGCGGATCTTCCCCGCTCGCACGAGATCGTCCAGCGTGCCGAGCGTCTCCTCGAGCGGCGTGACCGCGTCGAAGCCGTGCAGCTGAAAGAGATCGATGTAATCCGTCTGCAGCCGGCGCAGGCTCCCCTCGATCGACCGGATCAGGTGGTACCGCGACGAGCCGACGTCGTTGGGGCCCTTGCCGCTCCGGAACGTCGCCTTGGTGGAGAGGATGACCTTGTCGCGCCTGCCCTTGATCGCGTGGCCGAGGATCTCCTCGGCGAGCCCGTCGGAGTAGATGTCGGCCGAGTCGAACATGTTCATCCCGGCCTCGAGCGAGACGTCGACCAGCCGGGTCGCCTCGGCCACGTCGCTCGCGCCCCACCCCCGGAAGAACTCGTTGGAGCCACCGAACGTCCCCGTCCCGAGGCTCAGCACCGGTACCTTGAACCCTGACCCGCCGAGCTGTCTGAACTCCATGAATCGCCTCCGCGCCAAATGGGGACAACCTCTGAGCGCAGGGGGAGGAGCGCCGGACATCAGGCTCTCGCCCCCTTGCCGCGGTCGTGGAGGGGTAGGAACTCCAAAGCGATCCGGAAGTCAAGCACCGCCGTGGCCAGCGCGCGGCGCTGCAGGGAGCGCCGCAGCGGCCCGCCAGCACGGCCCGTCTGGCGCGCTCCGCGATCACAGCCCGAGATCGAACCGGAACGCCCGCAGCGCCTCCGCGCTCGCAGAGCACCGGAGGCGCTCGTCACGAGGCATCTGCCCGAGCGTGCGGGTGTGCCCGGCCGGGATGAACATCGGCTCCCAGTGGATGCCCTCGTCTCCCCGCTGCTCGACGGCGATCTCGCCGGGGACGCTGCCCGTGTAGACACGCAGCGTCCGGCCGTCGCAATAACACACCTTCTGGACCACGTGCGCCGCGCGCGACTGCCCCGGTGGGATGAGGGAGCAAATCCGGTCCTGCAGCCGCTCCCAGAACGGCATCGCGAGCGGGCCCGGGAAGCCGTTCAGGTGCTCGATGAAGAGGCCGCCGTGCTCGACGAAGAGCGGCACGAGGGAGAGCCGGTAGGCGGCGAGGGCCTCCTCGCGTACGACGGTGTCGAGATCCGAGGAGAGGATCTGGGGCACGTCGAGCCGGAGGACGCGGAGCGGCGTCGGGGCGTCCTTCCATACATAGGTCATGTCCGCGAGCTTGCGGTGGTTCGAGGAGACGAAATAGACCGTGACCATCGCCGTCACCCGTCCCCTCGCCCGTCCAGAGCGTCGAGCAGGGCCACGACGCTCTTCGTCTTGTCGTTCGGGTCGAGCTCGATCACGTCGATGTGCCAGTCCTCGAGCAGCGCCGGCTGGACGAGCCCGGCGCCGAAGGTCGCCCAGTAACCGCGGCGGTTCGACGCGCGCCTCGCGAGCTGCGGGCTGCCCTCGATGCGCATCTGCTCCATGCGGTACCAGATGTACCGGATGTCGACGTCGCCGAAGCTGTAGCCGAGGAAGAGGAAGCTGTTGCTGAGCAGATCGGCCCGCAGGCGCTGATCGGGCGCCGCCTCGAGCCGGAGGCGGCTGAAGTACTGCGATTCGGTGAGCACCACCGTCTCGGGCCAGTCGAGATCTCCATGAAACTTGATGACGTGGCACGCCCCCTGCGCCGGGCACCGCGCGAAGTCGTCGAACCTGGCGAGCGCCACGGCCTCTTTTCCTGCGTCCCGCAGCGCCTCCTCGATGTGGTGCTCGAAGTTGGTCGTGTAGATGGTCGAGAAGTCGCGGCGCGCCAGGGCCTTGTGCTGGCAGGAGCTCCTGCGCCGCTCGTCGACCTCGCGCGCGTGGAAGCGCGCGCGCATCTCGGCGATGAAGCTGTCGAGGCCGCCCGCGCACTCGCGGGCGAAGAAGCCGGCGAGCTGCGGGGGCAGGCCGTGCAGCTCGAAGAGCGCTGGCTCGAACCCGAGCGCGGCGCCCATCCACCCCATCAGCTCCTTCCACATCGGCAGCCGGAGCGGGGCAGAGAAGCCCGCGCCCAGAAAGGGAATGAGGCGACGTTCCCGGTACGCCTGCCGGAGCGGGATCGCCGCTTGCTCGAGCGTGAGTACAGCCATCTTCAGCGAGCGATGGTATCTGCCCGACGACCTCGCGCAACCAGCGCCCGCCGGGCCGGAACGCCTCGCCCCGAGCGGATGGCGGCCGGCGCGCCAAGGACAGAAGCCGCGATGCAGCGGGACGCACGCGGCAGCACGCGGCAGAGCTCGGCGCTGCGGAGGAGGGCGCCGGTCGCACCTCGCTCCCCACGGCGGCAGAGCGGCGTCGAGCGGGCCCTCTCGCGAGGCGAAATGTCAGTAGAATCCCGCGCATGGAGATCCTTGGAATGGCCGCCTGGCGTCCGCTGCGCGCGGTGCGGTCCGCGCCGGTCGAGCGCCTCGGAGCGCGGCGCTGATGCAGATCGCAGCGTCTGCCGTGGCGACGTGGACGGGGGCATGCCTCGTGATCGGGGGCTGCACGGCGATCGCGGGCGTGGACAAGCCGTACCACCTGGCGGACGGCGGAAGCGGAGGCGGCGCCGAGACGTGCGCGCCGGAGGAGGTGCGGTGCGCGCAGAACAGGCCGCAGACGTGCGACGAGGCCGGAGCGTGGCAGGAGGAAGCCGAGTGCCCGGCGGAGGCGCCCCTGTGTGACGGCGGGCGCTGCGTCGTCCCCCGGAGCTGCGCCAAGATGGACGCGATCTGCGGGCCGCGCGGAGACGAGGGCTGCTGCGGGAGCCTGGCGGTGCCCGGAGGCACGTTCGATCGGGGCGACGCCGAGCCGCGCCTGGCGACGGTGAGCGACTTCCGGCTGGATCGGTTCGAGGTGACGGTGGGGCGGTTCCGCGCGTTCCTGTCGGAGTACCCGGCGAGCTGGCCCGTGGTGGGGGCAGGAGCGCACCCGAAGATTCCGGACAGCGGGTGGCGCGCCGCGTGGGACGCCAACTTGCCCGTGGACCGGGCGGCGCTCTCGGCGTCGCTGCACTGCGAGGATCCCTATTTTTCATGGACCGACGAGGTGGGCGAGCACGAGCTCCTGCCCGTGGCCTGCGTGAGCTGGTACGTGGCGTTCGCGTTCTGCGCGTGGGACGGCGGCCGGCTGCCCACGTCAGCAGAGCGGCGCCACGCGGCCGCCGGCGGGGACGAGCAGCGCGCGTATCCATGGTCGAGCCCGGAGAGCGCGCCGGAGCCCGACGAGAGCTACGCGGTGTACGGTTGCGGCCTCGACGGGTCGTGCGAGATCGCGGACCTCCAGCCGGGCGGGTCGAGGTCGCCGCGGGGCGACGGGCGGTGGGGACACGCGGATCTGGGGGGAAACGTGTGGGAGTGGGTGCTGGATTCGTTCGCGGCGGACGACCCGATCGCGTGCGACGACTGCGCCGTCCTCACCCCCGACACGAACCACATGATCTGGGGCGGGGGCTGGCGCAGCGGGAAGGAGACATTGCTCACCTCCGCCTTCCAGGAGCGCTCGCCGGAGGGCCACTTCGCCGGCGCGGGGCTGCGGTGCGCACGAGCGCGGTGATGCGCGCAGCTGGGCATCGCGGCGTCGCGGCCGCCGCTCCGCGCGGCGCGCGCCGCCCTTCGGGGGTCCCTGGAACCTTGACGCGACAGCCGCCGCGCGCGACCCTCCCGCCGTGTCGGGCACGCTCGCGGACGGAACGGTCTTCACGCACCGCTATCGCGTGGCGCGCCTCCTCGCCGTGGGCGCGATGGGGTCCGTCTACGAGGTGGTGCACATCGAGACGAACCGCCGCCGGGCGCTGAAGGTGATGCACGCGTACCTCTTCCAGAGCGAGGAGATGCGCAGCCGCTTCAAGCGCGAAGCGCAGATCACGGCGGACATCGAGAGCGAGTACATCGTCGACGTCTTCGACGCGGGCATCGACGAGGCGACAGGCATGCCGTTCCTCGTGATGGAGCTGCTCCGCGGCGAGGAGCTCGGCCAGCGCCTCAAGCGCCTCGGCAGGCTGCCTCCCGGCGAGGTCGCGACGTACCTCCAGCAGACCGCGTCGGCCCTCGATCGGACCCACGCGGCGTCCATCATCCACCGGGATCTCAAGCCGGAGAACCTGTTCGTCACCCAGCGGGACGACGGGACGCCCCGCATGAAGATCCTCGACTTCGGCGTGGCGAAGCTGCTCGCCGAGGGCGGGACGGCGGCCGGCATCACGCGGAGCCTCGGGACGCCCATCTACATGGCGCCCGAGCAGTTCCGCACCGACACGAAGCTCACCAGCGCCGTCGACATCTACGCGCTCGGGATGATCGCGTACACGCTGCTCGTGGGGGCGCCGTACTGGAGCCCGGAGGCGCTCAGCGCGAACGACGTGATCGCGTTCGCGCTCGTGGCCGTCCAGGGGCCGCAGGAGCCGCCGGTCCACCGGGCGATGTCGCAGCGGGTGGTGCTGCCGCAGAGCTTCGATGGCTGGTTCGCTCGGGCCACGGCCGTCGATCCAGCGGCGCGGTTCCGCCTCGCGAGCGATGCGGCGCAGGCGCTCTCCGAGCTGCTCGGCCTCGCCCCGGCCAGCAGCGGGCGTTCGCCCCGCCCGACCACGCCGCCCTGGGCCCTGGCGAGCCCCTCGGCGCACGCGCTCGCCACGCCGGCGCCCGCGCTCACCGCGCCCGCGCTCACGGCGCCCTCGATGATGCCGCCGGTGGCGACGAGCGTCGGCCCGATGGGGCCGGAGCACCCGTCTCGCTCCCCGGTCGCGCCCCTCGCGGCGACCATGGAGACGTCGGTGACGTCCGTCCCTTCAGGGAACATCACACCGATCGCGCCAAACCGAGCCCCGCTCGTCGCCGCCGCGGTCGTCCTCGGGCTCGGGGTGCTTGGCGCAGGGACCTGGCTCCTGATCCACGCCGGGGCCCAGGCCGATCCGGCCGTGGCCGCGCCGCCTTCGGCCCCTGCGCCGGACGCCGCCTCGGCGAGCGCCGCCGCCACCGCTGCGCCGGACGCCGCCTCGGCGAGCGCCGCCGCCACCGCTGCGCCGAGCGCGACGCCGCCGGCAGCGCCGCCCGCGCCGCCGCCCAGCGCCTCCGCGCCAGCGCTCGCCGCGGAGCCCACCCAGCCCGCGACCAGCGCGAGGCCGGCCGCGCGCGGGGCGGCGGGCGCTCCCCCGAAGGCGACGCCGAGGCCCGCTTCGACCGGGCGAACAGGCGCCGCCGCTCGCCCCAAAGTCCCTTTGCTCGGACGAGATTGAGACCGATGTCCGCCGCGCCGCCGGTCCGACCCTCGCCGGCAGCGGTTGACACCTTCGCCCGTGGATGCCCCAGAACATGACACGTCGCCTGCGCCGGATGGCTCCCCTCGCTCTCGTCCTCTGGCCGCTCGCCGCCGCGACGCCCGCCGCGGCGCAGGACAGCGCGGCCGCGGAGGCCCTCTTCGACCGGGGCCTCGCCGAGATGGAGGCGGGCCGGTACGAGACCGGCTGCGACGCGATCGCCGAGAGCCATCGGATCGAGCCCAAGCCGGGGGCGCTCTTCACGCTGGCCGTCTGCGAGTCGAGGTGGGGCCGCGTCGCGAGCGCGTTCACGCACTTCGGGGAGTACCTCGCGCTCCACGAGCAGCTGACGCCGGAGCAGAAGCGCCGGCAAGGCGAGCGGCCCAAGGTCGCCAAGGAGGAGCGCGAGAAGCTGGCCCCGCTCGTGCCGGAGCTCGCGCTCTCCCTCCCGCCCGGAGCCCCCGCGGGGACGGCGGTGAAGCGCGACGGTCGCGCGGTGGACAGCGCCGCGCTGGGCGCGAGCGTGCCGGTGGATCCGGGAGAGCACGTCGTGTCGACGCAGGCGCCGGGAGGGCCTGTCCAGGAGACGCGGATCCACCTCGCTCACGGCGAGAAGAAGCGCGTCGAGCTGCGGGTGAGCAGCGCGCCGGCGCCGTCCGCCGAGGGCCTTTCCGGCCGGCGGGCGGCCGTCTACGCGGCCGGCGGCGTCGGCGTCGCGGGGCTCGTGCTCGGCGCGGTGACGGGCGCGCTCACGCTCGGCAAGAAGAGCGCCGTCCGCGACCACTGCGGCAGCGGGATCGGCCTGAGCGACCCGACGGCCTGCGACCCGACGGGCCTGGACGCGGCGGAGAGCGCGAGCACCACAGGGCTCGTGAGCACGATCGGCTTCGGCGTGGGGCTGGCCGGGCTCGGGGCGGCGGCGGTCCTCTACCTGACCGAGCCGAAGCAGAGCGACATGACCGCCGGCGCGCCGTCAAGGCGGATCCGCGCAGGGGTGCTCGCGGCAGGCCCGGAGGGGGTCGTGCTCGGGGCGAGCGGGTCGTGGTGACGCGGCGGCGCCGCGGGCCGTCGCCGCCCTCGCCGCCTCTACCCGCCGGCGCGGAGGCGCGCTAGACCCGCCGCGTGCAGCTCATCCCCGCCATCGATCTCCTCGGAGGCCAGGCCGTGCGCCTCCATCAAGGGCGCTACGATCAGGTCACCGTCTACGACCAGGACCCGGCGGCGCTCGCCGCGCGCCTCCGCCGCGCCTGCGCTCGGCTGCACGTGGTCGACCTGGAAGGGGCCCGCGCCGGCCTGCCCGTCCAGGCCGACGCCGTCCGCGCCGTCATCGCGGCCTTCGGCGCGGAGGGCGGCAGCGTGCAGGTGGGCGGCGGCATCCGCTCCGCCGCCGCGGCCGAGAGCTACCTCGCGCTGGGCGCCGATCGCATCGTGCTCGGGACCGCCGCGGTGAACGACCCCGCGCTCGTGCGCGACCTCGCCGGCCGCTTCCCGGGGCGCGTCGTGGTCGCCGTCGACGCCAAGGACGGGCGCGTGGCCGTGCAGGGCTGGGAGCAGGTCTCCTCCGTCACCGCCCTCGACGTCGCCCGCGCGCTCGCCGGCGCCCCCGTCGCGGCGCTCCTCTACACCGACGTCTCCCGCGACGGCACGCAGGTCGGCCCCAACCTGGAAGCCACCCGCGAGCTCGCCGCCGCGTGCGGCTTCCCCGTCCTGGCCTCCGGCGGCGTCGGATCGCTCGCTCACCTGCGCGCGCTCGCGCAGATCCCCGGCGTCAGCGGCGTCATCGTCGGCCGCGCGCTCTACGAGGGGGCCTTCACGCTCGCCGAGGCGATCGAGGCGGCGAGCGCCTGACGGCGTGTGTGGGTTTTCGTGTACGATCCCCCCGACAATGCACGAGCGCGACGACCCACGGCCCTCCACACGCGAAGTCGCGGCGGAGGAGTTCCTGTTCCACCTGCACCGGGGCAGCGAGCTCCTGCAGGACAACCGGGTCCACGCCGCGAAGGCAGAGCTCGAGCGCGCGCTGTCGCTCCAGCCGAGCGATCCCAAGGGGCAAGACCTGCTCGGGATCGTCTACTTCCGGCTGGGGCTCTACCCGCGGGCGATCGCGATCTATGAGCGGCTGATCCAGGCCCACCCGGATGCGGTCGAGCCGCGCATCAACCTCGCGCTCTCGTACCTCAAGACCGGGCAGCCGGCGCAGGCGCGGGCCGAGCTCGAGAAGGCGCTCGAGCAGAACCCGAAGCACCAGCGCGCGTGGGGCTACCTGGGGCTCGCGTTCCAGCGCATGGGCGACTACGAGCGCGCGAGCCACGCGTTCGCGGCGGGCGGCCACGACGCGATGGCGCGCCGCCTGCTCGACATGACGAGCGGCGCCGCGAGCCGCTACGCGATGGATCCGCCCGACACCGAGGATCAGCCGCCGATAGAGGCCAAGGCCGAGGTGCAGCGCGCCGCAGGCGAGGCGGTGCAGGCGCTCGATCGCGCCGGCGCTGGCTTCCGGCACGACTCGGATCTGCCGCGCATCCCGTCAGGGACATGGTCGGCCATCGAGCCTGGCCGCGAGACGATGCCGACCATCCCGGCGCCGCCGTCGTTCAAGAGCCTCGGGGCGGACGGCCGCGCGGGGGGCGCGACGAGCCCGCCCGGCGCGGGCAAGGCTCCCGGCCCGAGGGTCGGCGCGGCGCCGACGGTCCCGTCGATGCCGGCGGTGCAGGCGCCGCTGGGAGGGAGCGTGGCCCCGACCGTGCGCCGCAGCACGGTGGCGCCCGAGGAGCCTTCCGCGACGGGCCGCTTCGCGATCGCCGTCCCCGCGGCGACGGACGCGGCGGCGGCGAGCAAGAAGGCGGCCGGGCGGACGTCGTCGTCCTCGCTGCCGCCGGCCGCCGCGGCGCCCGCCGCGCCGCCGCCGGCCGCGGCGCCGCCGCTGGAGACGCTCTCGGCGCTCGCGCGCGAGCGGCTGCTGGTCTTCCCGCGCGAGGCCGCGATCACGCGGCACCCGACCGGCGTCGTGCTCGTGCAGTCGTCGAAGGGCTTCGTCGCCCGGCTCGACGCGCTGCGCACCATGAGCGTGCACTCCGGGACCGCCACGCATGTACTGAAGCGGCAGGCGCGCGGGCGCATCTTCGACGAGCCGCTCGGCGGGCCGAGCACGCCCTTCATCGAGATCGGCGGGCGCTGCGAGCTCGTGCTCGGCGCGCCGGAGGGGCGGCGGCTCCACCCGGTGACGCTCGGGGAAGAGTCCATCTACCTGCGCGAGGACGTCCTCGCCGGCTTCGATCTGCCGATCGGCTACGAGAACGGCCGCCTGCCGGCCGGCGAGGGCGAGGCGGTCGCGATGGTGCAGCTCCGCGGCCGCGGCCACATGGTCCTGTCGGTGCCCGAGCGCGCCGCCGCGCTGGAGATCACCCCGTCGCGGCCGACGTCGATGCGCGCGACCGCGGTGCTCGGGTGGATGGGCCGGCTCCTGCCGCGCACGCTGCCCGCCTCCGAGGCGCCCGGAGGGATGCAGGGCTTCGTGACGTTCGGCGGAGAGGGGATGGTTCTGGTCGATGGTCGCTAGCGCGGGCACGTCCCTGCGGGGCATCAAGGCGCAGCGGCGGCGCACGCTCTGGGAAGACGCGCGGAACCTCCCGAACCTGCTCACGTTCGCCCGGATCCTCATGATCCCGGCCGTCCTCTTGCTGCTGTCGAGGGGCGCGCCGCGGGACTGCTTCTGGGCCGCGGGCGTCTACTCGCTCGCGGCGATCACCGACATGCTCGACGGCTACCTGGCGCGGCGGCAGGGCCTCGTGAGCGTGCTCGGCAAGTTCCTCGATCCGCTCGCCGACAAGCTCATCGTGGCCGCGACGCTCGTGTGGCTCGTGCCGATGGGCCGGATCCCGGCGTGGGCGGTGGTGCTGCTCATCTCGCGCGAGATCACGATCACGGCGCTCCGCTCCATCGCCTCGACCGAGGGGCTCGTCATCGCGGCGGGCGACGGCGGGAAGATCAAGACAGCGCTGCAGATGATCGGGATCGTCTGCCTGATCCTCGGCTACCCGTACCACATCCACCTCGGCGTCGACTTCGGAGAGGTCGACGTGGTGCACGTCGGACGGCTGCTCATCTATCTATCGCTCGTCTTCTCGATCACGAGCGCCGCGCAGTACATGGGCCTGTTCATCGACGCCATCGACGCCAAGAACCGGCCGGCGCCTCCGCAGTAGATGGGCAATAGGCAAGCCCGCCTGGTTCTGCTAGACCAGCGCGCGTGAAAGCCTCGAAGACATCGCGCAACGCCTTGCGCCCCGCGCTCCTCCTGGCCGCGCTCGCCGCGGCGCTCGTCGCCTCCGCCGCGAGCTGCAGCCGGCAGCAAGAGGGCGAGCCCTGCGAAATCGCGAACGGCAACGATGACTGCGCCGATGGCCTCGAGTGCATGGGCATCGGTCAGCAGCAGCAACAACATCGTTGCTGCAGACCGGATGTGATCACGCAGGTCTGCGATCCCAACCAGAATCCGACGACGAGCGGCACGGGCGGCAGCGGCGGTGGCGCGGGCGGTGGCACCGGCGGCAACGGAACGGCCGGGGGCGGCGGTACAGGCGAGGGCGGAAGCGGGGGCGGTACGGGTGGCGCCGGTGGTACGGGCGGAGGCGGGGGCGGCGCGGGTGGCGGCACCGGCGGCGCGGGCGGCACCGGCGGCGCGGGCGGCACCGGCGGCGCGGGCGGTACCGGCGGCGCGGGCGGGCGCTAGCGCAGCGAAGACAGCCCCCGCATCCCACCCACAGAAGCGACAGGCGCGAGCGCTCCACGCCTCGCGCTTGCGTGGAGGGCAGGCGCCACGGCGGCGCGCGTCGATGCGCCGCCCGCCGCGCGACGCCAGCGGCCTCAGGCCCTCAGGCCGTCACTTCAGCCCAGCGCGCGACCCGCACGCGCACGCCGCCTGAGCACGGCAGCTCCGGCGAGCGCGACCCCGGCGAGCGCCGTCCACGGCGCGACGGGCGCGCTCGGCTCACCGGCGCGGCAAGCGCACCCCACGACCTCCGGCTCGGGATCCTCGACCGGATCGATCGGATCCGGCGTCGCGCCGCCCGCGGAGCCGGCGGGCTCCGGCTCGACGGGCTCCGTCGGATCGACCGGCGGCTCCACCCCGAGATCGTCGCTCTCCACCGTCACGGACGAGGACGGACAGTTCTTGTGACCGATCACCAGGTAGTACGTCCGCGTGGGATCGAACGGCGGATCGGAGGTCTCGTCGATGACGAGCTCACCGCTCGTCTCCGTGATCCCCTCGACGCTGTAATCGTAGTTCGTGGCCTCCGGCAGGATCTCGCCCAGCGTGAAGCCGACGTGCCGGCCGGCCCTCACGTAGATGCTCCACTCGACGTCGTTGCCGCGGTCGGGCTCGAGCTCCACGGTGAAGCGGACGCCCTTCGCGGCCCGATCCGGCTTGCTCTTGAAGTGAAAGAGGCTCTGCAGGCTGAGCTGCGAGCGGTAATCCGCGCACGACGCCCCCGAGCCGAAGACCAGCGAGTCGATCCCGAACATGTTGGTCGTCTGCGACTTGCCCCCGGTCAGATCGAGCACCTCCTCGCAGTCGTCGAGTCCCCGGCTCTCGATCAGCGCGTCGACGGCGCCGGCGTCCGCCTCCGTGAGCTCGCCGGCGGTGACCAGCTTGCCGGTCGCCCTCTTCAGCGCCTTGGCGAAATCGCCGAACGAGGCGTTGGGGGTCAGCAGCGTCACGGTGCCCCAGACGAGCTTGTCACCCACCTTGGCCCCGAATTTCTCGCGCAAGGACCACGCGAGGCTGCCGATCAGCTCGCCGTCCTCGTGCACCTCGCCCACCAGATCGCCGGGGCACGTCTTGGTGTCCTTCGCGAGGTCGCGCGCCATGCCGAAGGGCGCCAGCGTCGCCTCGCCGAGCGTGGAGTCGCCGTTCACGGTGCAGGCGAAATAGTCCGCGATGCCCTCATCGATGCTGCCGGCCCAGGGGGAGAGGCCATATTCGTTGATCGCGAACTGGCCCCCATTGTAGCCGACCGCGTTGGCGGAGACGTAATGGGTGAACTCGTGGAGGAACACGTCGGAGTCGTCCGAGAAGTCGAAGAACGAGCCCTGGCCGATGGCGATGAGGTTCGGCGCGCTGAAGGGCTCGCCCACGCCCTCTCCCGAGAAGAAGGCGTTGTCCATCGGCCGGCCCGCCTCCAGCATGTTGGCGACCGCGACGAGCTTCCAGCCAGGCGCCCCCATGTCGATCTGGTGGGTCGACACGAAGTAATCGCGCATCCGGGTGAGGTGGTAATAGATGCCGACCTGCGCGAACTGGTCGTGCGCATCCTCCGCGCTCGTGGGCGGGTCGTAGAGGAAGTCCTCCCCCGCGTTCGGCCCGACGCTCTGCTCCAGGGTGAGCGGGACGCCGGCGGTGAGGTTGCCATCCACGTAATTCACCACCTTGAAGTTGCCGTTCCAGCCGCTCAAGGTCTGGGGGTCCGCCGCGTCGAGGCTGCTGAGCTCGAGATCCTGGACCTCGGGCGTGACCGCCGAGCTGATGGGGTAAACGCGCCCTCGCGCGTGCACGGCCAGCGAGCGCCTGTGGACGACCTTGCCCGCGTGCGCGTCGACGAGGTAGCGCTCCCCGCCGCGATCCGACCGGACATCGACGACCCAGACGAGCTTGCCGCCCGTCTCCGCCTCGGGAAACACCGCGAGCGCCGCGCTCGGCCGCTCCGCGAGCGTCATCCCGTAGGTCGCCTCGACCGCGCGCAGCGCGGCCTCCTCCCCGTGAGTCGGCGTCGTCGCGACCGACAAGCCCCGCGCCACGTCGAGCACCACGACCTCCGCGCGGTTGTCCCGGGTGAGATCGATCGCCACCGCGGCGCCGAGCACGGGCAGTCCGGCGTGGACCTGCGCAAACCGGACAGTGCGGTGATCGCCGTCCACGAGCTCGCTCTGGTAACGCAGCGAGACGCCCTGGAGGCGGAGGTCTGAAGCGGCGTGCTTCAGAGCCGCCTCCGCCGCGCCCCGCGCGCCATCCGTGCCGCGGAAGGACAGCGCCGCTCCTGGCGAGCCCTGCCGTAGCGTGTGCCACTCCGACGCGGCGGCGGGCCCCGCAGCGGCCAAGGCTGCGAGTGCGGTCAACGGAAGCAAGAGCGGCAGTCGTCTCATGGGTTCATCTCTCCGGCTGAATTTCTGCTGGCTTTCTGCAAGCAGCGCTCGCGTGAGGCGCGGCAGGGCCGGACCGACGAGCGCGACCAACGTAACGAGTTGCGTTGGCTCATCAAGGAGAAGCGACGCGACGTCCTCGCGGAAAATCAAGGAGTTGTGGCCGCGATTGCCTCGTTACGTGACCTCCCTGGTCAACCTGCGTGGTATGTCTCCGGCACCTTCAACGCAGGCTGCCGTGGCTCTCTCTGAAACAAACACCTCCATTGGATTCCCGGCGACGTTCGCCCCGAGCGACATCGTCTCCGCCTGTTCCCCGCGCCCCGCCGGTCCCTCCGGTGCGCCGCTGCCCCGACGGGTTCGCGTCGGCGGCCGCGTGCTCGAGGTCGCGGAGGGCGCGATCGTCGTCGGCGACGCGTTCAGCGCGCTGCGCGTCGCGCTCGAGGGCACGCCCGCGCCGTCGCTCGAGGTCGGCGATCTCGCGATCGTCGAGGGCGCGCCGGCGCCGGCGCCGGCGCCGGTCAACTGCGCGCTCGCGTCCGCGCGGCTCGTCGAGCGGATCGCGCCCCGGAGGCCGCCGCGGGCGCGCGCCGGCGCCGCGGCGCCGCCGTCGAGCGAGACGGAGCGCGCGCTCCATCGCGGGCGCGGCGCGGCGCTCGCGCAGCGCGCGGCGGCGCTCGCCGCGGTGCGGGCGCTGTTCGCCGAGCGCGGCTTCCTCGAGGTGGAGACGCCGAGCATGGTCCCCTCCCCCGGGCTCGATCTGCACCTCGACGCGTTCGCGGTGCAGGCGGCGCGCCCGACGTTCCTGATCACGAGCCCGGAGTACCAGATGAAGCGGCTGCTCTCGGGGGGCGTCCCGCGCTGCTTCCAGCTCGCGCGCTGCTTCCGGCGCGGGGAGCTCGGGGACAGGCACAACCCGGAGTTCACGATGCTCGAATGGTACCGCGCCTTCGCCGGCGTGGACGAGGTGATGGCCGACACCGAGGCGATCGTGCAGCGCGTCGCGGGCGCGCTGGGCGGGGAGGGCACGATCTCGACGTCCGCCAAGCAGGTACGTTTGGAGCGGCCGTTCCCGCGCATCTCGATCGGCGAGGCGTTCGCGCGCTGGGCGGGCGTGCCCGCGGACGACGCGATCGCGCTCGCGTCGAGCGACGAGGAGCGGTTCTTCCGCCTGCTCGTGGACGCGGTGGAGCCGGCGATCGCCGCGCTGCCCCACCCGGTGTTCCTTGTCGATTTCCCCGCGCCGCTCGCGTCGCTCGCGCGGCTCAAGCCGAGCGATCCGCGGGTCTGCGAGCGGTTCGAGCTGTATGTCGCGGGCGTCGAGCTCTGCAACGGCTTCGGCGAGCTGACCGACCCGGTCGAGCAGCGCGCGCGGCTCCTCGCCGATCAGGCGGCGCGGGCCGCCCAGGGCAAGCCGGTCTATCCGATCGACGAGCGCTTCCTCGACGCGCTCGAGGAGGGGATGCCGCCCGCGGCGGGCAACGCGCTCGGGGTCGATCGCCTCGTCGCGCTGTGCCTCGGCGCCGCGTCGATCGGCGACGTCCTCGCGTTCCCGCACGGCTGGCTGTGACCGGCGCGGGGGTCCCCGACGGCGACGCGCGCCTCTCCCCGGAGGTCCTGTCGCAGCTCGCCCGCAAGTACCTCACGCTCGCGGAGCTCCGGCGCGCGCGGGCGGCCGGGGAGCCGATCCCCGGCAAGGAGGTGTTCCGCGCGCTCGCGGGGGAGTTCCCCGGCGCGCTGAACGAGCTCGACAACCTGCCCTTCGACGAGATCGAGCGGCGCCGCGACGCGCTCTCACGGGCCCTCGCCGGGGGCCCGGAGGAGCGCTGGATGGCCTGGATGCACGGCTATCACGCGCTGATGCGGGCTGCGCTCTACGTGAAGATCCGCGTCGCACGGCGGGAGGAGCTGTCCGACGCCGCCGCGGCGGCGCTCGCCGAGCGGGCGGCGAGGCACGCCGGCGCGCCGATCGACGCCGCGTTCGTGATCGCGGTCAAGGCGCCGCCGGACGGCCGGCTGAACCGCCTCGTCCTCGGCCGGCTCGCGGCGACGTTCGGCACGTCGATGGCGGAGATCCGGGGGACGATCTTCCCGCGGCGGCGGGCGGAGGGAGGCTGACGCGCTGCGCGCTCGGCCGAGCGCCCCCGTGACGAGCTCCGGCCATCGGCTAAGCTCCGCGCCCGATGGAACGTCTCTTCTTCCTGCTCTCGGGCGTTTACGGGTTCCTCGCGGTGGCGCTCGGCGCCTTCGGCGCCCACGGGCTCAAGGCGAC
This sequence comes from Sorangium sp. So ce281, assembly GCF_051527395.1. Classification (NCBI taxonomy): domain Bacteria; kingdom Pseudomonadati; phylum Myxococcota; order Polyangiales; family Polyangiaceae; genus Sorangium; species Sorangium sp. So ce281. Next base: position 3,736,952 of record NZ_CP150322.1, on the reverse strand, counting down.
GCTCGACGCGGCGCCGGACGGCGCGCTGCGCCTCTCCTGGTGGCAAACGGGCGCCCAGTACCACCTCGCCCACGCGCTCGCGCTGGCGCTCGCCGCCCACCTCGCCGCGCGCACCGGCGGCGTTGCGGCGACGGTCGCCGGCTTCTGCTTCGCGGGCGGCGTGCTCTTCTTCTCCGGCAGCCTCTACGTGATGACCGTGACCGGCGTCCGCGTCCTCGGCATGGTCACGCCGTTCGGCGGGCTGCTCCTGCTCGCGGGCTGGGGCGCGGTGGCCGTGGCCGCGCTCGGGCTCGCGAAGGGCTGAGGCGCCCGGCAGCGGGCGCCGCCGCGCCTACGTCGTCCTGCGCGCGAAGAGCCGGCCGAACCGCGCCGACGCGCGCTCGCGGAGGGATGCCATGCGGGACCGGACCCGCCCCCAGCGCTCGCTGCGCGCGAGATCGTCGAGCAGCGAGTACGAGACCGGCGTGACGATCAGGGTGAGCAGCAGGCTCAGGGACTGGCCGCCGATGACCACCACGGCGATGGTCTGGCGCTCCTCGGCCCCGGGCCCCGTGCCCAGCCAGAGCGGGAGCATGCCCGCGACCAGGGCCAGCGTGGTCATCAGGATGGGCCGCAGCCGATCGCGGTTCGCCTGGAGGATCGCCTCCTCGCGCGGCACGCCCTCGCTCCGGAGCTTGTTCATGTGGTCGACCTGGAGGATCGAGTTCTTCTTCACCACGCCGAACAGCACGAGGAAGCCGAGCGCAGAGTACAGGTTCAGCGTGTTCCCGGTCGCCCACAGGCTGAGCAGCGCGAACGGCACCGACAGCGGCAGCGAGAGCAGGATCGTCACCGGGTGCACCAGGCTCTCGAACTGCGACGCCAGGATCATGTACATGAGCACGATCGACAGGAGGAACGCCCAGATGAACTCGCCGAACGTGCGCTCGAGCTCCGCGCCGCGGCCGCGCACGCTGGTCGTGTACGCCGCGGGCATGTCCATCTCCCGGGCAGCGCCGCGCAGCGCCTCCAGCCGGTCGGCCAGCGCGTAGCCGGGGGCGACGCCGGCGCGCAGGCTCGACACCCGCTGGCGATCGAGCCGGTCGATGCGCGACGGGCTCCTCGCCTCCTCGATGCGCACCAGGTTGTCGAGGCGCACGAGGTCGCCCCGGAGCAGCGGCGTCGCGGCCGAGGGCGCCGCCGCGCCGCCCGGCTGCGGCGCGGCCGGCGCGCGCGCCGTCCGGGGCACGTACAGGCGGCGGACGGCCGCCACCCGATCGCGATCCTCCTCGATGACGCGCAGCTGCACGTCGTAGTTCTCGTTCTCGGCCTCGTCCCGGAAGCGCGAGACCGCCTGATCTCCGCCCACCATCAGGCGCAGCGCGGTCGCGATGTCCTGCGTCCGGACCCCGAGCTGCGCCGCGCGCTCGCGCTCGATGAGCACCCGGAGCTCCGGCCGGTCGATCTTCAGCGTCACGTCGGCGTCCACGATGCCGCCGAGCTGCGCGGAGCGCTCGCGGAGCTCGTTCGCATAACGCTCGAGCTGCTCGATGTCGGGGCCCTGGATCGCGAAGTCGATCTCGAAGTTCCCGCCGCCGATGTTGAACGACGGCACGTTGCGCACCGAGATCCGGAGATCGGAGTACTTGCGCAGCTTGCGCCGCACCTCCTGCATCACGTCCTTCTGCGAGTAGTTGTCCTTGAAGGCGCGCCATGGATGGCCGTAGAGCGTCTCCCGGAGCAGCCGCGTCAGGGAGAACGTGCGCTCGTCGTGCGGGGCGATCCGCACGAAGGCCTGGCCCGCGCTGACGCCGCCCACGAAGCCGCCGCCCGCGGTGGCGAGCACGCTCCGCACCCCGCGCACCCCGCGGACGTCGTCGCCGATCTGCCGCATCACGTCGTCCATCGCGCCGATGCTCGCGCTGAGCGGGGCCGTGACGCGGATCTCGAACTGCGCGTCGTCCGCGCCCGAGGGGATGTACTCCTGCTTCACGAGCCCGTAGAGCGGCACGGCCGACGCCATCACCAGCGCGCCCGAAGCGGCGACGAGCGCCCGGTGCCGCATCGCGAACGCGAGGGCGCGCGTGTACCTGGCCTCGAGCCTCCCGTAGAAGCCCTCCCGCGTCGCCGCCTCGCCCCCGCCGCCCGGCCCCCCCGCCTCGCCCGCCCCGTGCGCGCGGGCGCCCTCCTCGCGGAGCAGGCGCGCGCTCATCATCGGGGTCAGCGTGAAGCTGACGAGCAGGCTCACGAGGATCGCGACCGTGGCCGTGATCCCGAACTGGAACAGGAACCGCCCCGAGATCGACGACATGAACGACACGGGGACGAAGATGACGACGAGCGACAGCGTCGTCGCGAGCACGGCGAGCCCGATCTCCTGCGTCGCGGCCCTGGCGGCCTCGAAGGAGTCCATCTTCTTCTCCTCGACGAAGCGGAAGATGTTCTCGAGGACGACGATGGCGTCGTCGATGACGATGCCCACCATCAGCACGAGGGCCAGCATCGTCACGCTGTTCAGCGTGAAGTCGAGCAGCCACATCATGCCGAACGTCGCGACGACCGACGTCGGGATGGCGACGCCCGCGATGATCGTGGACCGCCACGACCGCATGAAGAGCAGGACGACCGCGCACGCCAGGATGCTGCCGAGGACGAGGTGCACGTTGATCTCGTGCAGCGCCGTGTAGATGTAGCCCGACTGATCGCGGATCACCTCGAGCCGCACGTCCTCGGGCATCTGCTCGGAGAGCTTCGCCAGGTTGGCCTTCACGGCCTCGATCACCGCGACGGTGTTGGCGCCCGACTGCCGCACGACGTCGAGGACGACGGTGGGCTTGCCGTCGAGGCGGGCCAGCGAGCGCTGCTCGTAGGTGCCGTCCTCGGCGCGGCCGATGTCGCGCACCCGGACGGGCCGCCCGTCGACGGTGGCGACGACCAGATCGTTGAACGCGCCCGCGTCCTCGATGCGGCCCATCGTGCGCAGCGTCCGCTCCTCCTCCTTCCCCGTGACGTTCCCCGCGGGGATGTTCGCGTTCTGCTGCACGATCGCGTCGCGGACGGCGGTGATCGGCAGGCCGTACGCGGCGAGGCGGTCGGCGTTCAGCCAGATCTTGATGGCGCGCTCCTGCCCCCCCACGACGCGCACCTCGCCGACGCCCGACGACCGCTCGAGCTGGACCCGCACGAGCTTGTCGGCCACCTCGGTGAGCTCCCGGATCGAGCGATCGGCCGAGAGGGCGATCGACATGACCGGGGTCGAGTCGTTGTCCTGCTTCGCGATGACGGGCGGGTCGGTGCCCACCGGGAGCCGGCGCAGCGCCGCCTGCACGCGATCGCGGACGTCCTGCGCCGCCGAGTCGATGTCCCGGTCGAGGTTGAACGTGGCGATGACGACGGAGGTGCCGCTCGTCGAGATCGAGCGGAGCTCGGCGATCCCCTCGACGGTGTTGACCGCCGCCTCGATCTCCTCGGAGATCTCCGACTCGACGTCCTCGGGCGCGCCGCCGGGGAGCGTGGTGCGGACCGAGACCGTCGGCAGGTCCACGGCGGGGAAGCGATCCACGCCGAGCTTGAAGTACGCCACGGCGCCGACCACCACGAGGGCGAGCGTCAGCATGGCGGCGAACACGGGCCGCTGGATGCAGATCCTGGCGAGCGCTTGCACCCTAGCCCCCCTCCACCACGCGCACCGGCTGCCCCTGCTGGAGCGACCCGGGCCGGGCGACGACGGACTCCCCCGCCGCGACGCCGGACACGATCTCGATCCGATCCCCCGACGTCTTTCCGGTGGTGACCTGCTTCTCCTTCGCCTTGCCGTCCTCGACCGTGATGACCTTCGCGAGGCCGGCGAACCGGACGACGGCGGTCGCCGGCACGGTCGGCACGGGCCTCGAGCTCACGACGATCTGCGCGCTGACGAGGCTGCCCGGCCGCAGGTGGCCGGGGTTCTTGATGTCGCTCTCCACGAGCAGGGTGCGGCTCTGCGGGTCGAGCGCGGGCGCGAGGCGCGCGACCGTCCCCGGATAGGTGGCGCTGTCTCCCTGGAGGGTCACGCGCACGGGCTGGCCCGCGCGCACGCTGGCCGCCTCGAGCTCGGGGATGGCCACGCGCAGCCTCAGCGGGTCGATCCGGACGACGTCCACGATCGGCGCCCCGGCGGCGAGGTACTGGCCGACGTTCGCTCTCCGCACCTGGACGACGCCATCGAGCGGCGACCGCACCAGGGTGTCGGCGAGCTGCTGCCGCGCCATGCGCAGCTCGGAGCGCCGCTGGCGGACGGCGGCCTCGCGGATGCGCACCTCCTCCCGCGCCGACTGCACGGCGGCCTCCGCGCGGACCGCCGCCGCCTCGGCCGCGTCGAGGTCCATGCCCGACATCAGCCCTTCCCTGGCGAGCCCCCGCGCCCGGACCTGGTTGGCCTGCGCTTCCTTGAGCGTCGCGAGGGCCTGCCTCACGACCGCCGTGCCCTCGATATCGAGCTCGCTGCCTGGCCCGTCCGGGGGCAAGCCGAGCTGGGCGCGGCTCTGCGCCAGCGCGGCCGTGGCCTGCTCGATGCGCAGCTCGTAGTCCCGCGCCTCCAGCTGAGCGATGACCTGATCTCGCTGGACCGGGCTCGCCAGGTCGACCGAGATCGAGGCGAGGCGCCCGGCCACCTTGGCCCCGAGCGTCACCTGCTCGTCGGCGTCGAGGGTCCCCGAGATGTCGATGGCCTGCTCCATGACGAGCTCCGTCACGGGGGCGAGCGTCACCTCCTTGACGCTGGCCGCAGGCTTCTCCGCCTTCGCGCCGCCGGGCTGGGACGCTCCCTGATTGCACGCGAGGCAGTGCAGAGCGACCGCGAACGCGACCGCCGATGCCCAGAGCCCCCTTGGCGGGCCGGAGGCGCGGTGACGGGAGTTTTCGGGCTGGCGAAGCTCGGAAAGGACGGTCCACATGGCGGCGGCCTCAGATGACCAGGAACGCCCCCCCGAGCGCGTGTTCGCCGCAGGATATTGGACGCATCAGGGTTGGAGCGCAACGTGCGCGTGGGCACGCCGCAGCGGTGTCCGCTTCGCGAAAGTGGCTGGGATCGGGCTCTCGACGTGTCGGATCGCTCTGCCGTCCTATCGGATCGCGCTCCTGGCGAGCCCGATCGCGCTGCCAGCGTGTCCGATCGCGCTACCGTCAGGTCGATTCAGGCGCAGGCGCTGCGGGTGTCTCGATCAACGAGATCGGTGTCCTAGTTCCGCCCGCCAGGGATCCGGAGAGAGAATTCAACGCAAAGGCGCAAAGGCGCAAAGGCGCAAAGCGCAAACGAAAGAACAATCGTCGTGCATTCTTGCGTCTTGGCATCTTGGCGTTGAATTCTCTCCGCTGGCGAGGCGAGGCGAGAAGGCTGGGTCGTCGCCCTCACATCGCTGCTCCCGCGGCAGCGGACATCGCCTCTGCCGGCGCGGCCGCAGCCGCGGCCACGGGCAGGAGCGGCACGCCGTCGCGGTAGATGACGACGTTCCCGAGCGCGGCCGGCACCCGCGGCCCCGGCGTGACGATGCCGACCAGGTTCAGCGGGTCGCACGCCGAGAGCTGCACGATCTCGCCGGACAGGGGCTCTCGCCGGACGGCGCGGAGCGCGTCGAGCGCCTCGGGCAGCGCGAAATGCTCGCCCACGAAGCCGGCGACGAGGTGCCCTCCCCGGAGCTGACCCGCCATCTCGAGCCGCCGGTAGACCCGGAGGAGGTCGCGCCACGCGGGCGGCCGCGGCTCGCGCGCGAGCAGCTCGCGACAGACCACGCCGTAGCGGCGGAGGTACTGGTGCGCGAGCGCCTCGACAGCGTCGGGGCCCTCGACGCCCTCGCCGGCAGCGGGCGCGAACGCGTCCGGGCGCGATCGCAGGAGCGACCACCTGCCCGACGCGACGGGGCCGCCCCGGCGCGCCCCGCCGCGCAGGCGGCCCGCGCCCAGCGCGACGGCCGCGCCGCCGAGCAGCGAGCGCAGCGCCGCGAAGCCGTCGCCGGTCACGAGCCCCGCGGCGACGAGCTCCCAGAGCGCCTCCTCGACCTCGTCCCGGGAGCGGCCCGCGCCGCCCGCGCCGCCCACGCCGACGGCGAGGTCGTCGAAGAACGACGCGCCCGCGCGCGTCAGGAACGACAGCACGCCCTGCGCCGCCTCGGAGAGCGACGCCGGCGGCGGCGCGCCCTCGGCCTCCCGCGGCGCGAGGAGCCACGGGAGATCGCGGCGCAGCGCGAGCGTGATCGGCGCAGCGCGCGTCGGCGCCGCCGCGTCGCGCGGGACCACGCGACCCCACGCCACCTCGCCGGACAGGCAGAGCGCGTCGAGCAGCCCCTCGTCGTAGCCGGCCACGCGCGCGGGCAGCACCGCCTGCTCCCACGCGCCGGCGGCGAGCTCGAAGCCCTGCAGCTGCTCGATCACCCGCCCGAGGCCCCCCGGCCCGCGCGCCTGCGTGCCCGGCCGCACGCCCTGCCACGCCAGGAGGAACCGGAGGAGCTCCGCCGCGGTCGCGGGCTCGATCGCCTTGCGCAGGCCGGTGACGGTGCGGCGGTGGATGCGGGCGAGGAGACGGCGATCGCACCACTCCGTCGACAGATCGCCCGCGCCGCCCGCGGCGGGCTGCGCCGGCCGCGAGGGCGCGCTCGGCAGGAAGCGCCCGCGCAGCGCGCCGCCGGCGAGCTCGATCCGCGCGAGCGCGGACAGCGCCTCGTACGCGGGCACGTCGAGCCGCGACGCGAGCTCCTCGGTCGAGATCGGCCCCGCGGCGCTCAGGAAGCCGCGGACGAGCGCCGTGATCGCGGCGCCGCGATCGACCGCCCCGGCGGCCCCGCGTACGGCGGGCGGCACCGCGACGTCGGGCGCAAACACCGCCTCCGGCCAGATCACCTCGACGAGCGGCCTCCGCTCGGTCGCCACCCAGCGCGGCGCGCGCGGCGCGCCGGCCCCCGCGCCCGGAGCAGCGCCCACCTCGGCCGCGCGCCCCGCGGCGCAGAGCGCCTCGAAGTGCCTCGCGAAGCCGCTCCGGATCCCCTCCTCCGCGGGGAGCGCGACCCGGTCGAGCAGGAGCTCGTGCAGCTCGTCCGCGTCGCGCACGTCCGGCCGCGCCTCGGCGACCACCTCGGCGACGAGCGCCGGATCGAGCCCGCCCAGCCGCTCGGCGACCTCCGCCGGGAGCCCGCGCCGCACCCGGACCGCCCTCGCGCGGCGCTCCTCCAGCGGGGCGTCGTCGAGGAACGCGTAGGGGTTCGCGTTCAGGATCTCGTGCGAGAAGACGCTCGGCTCCGGCGTGTCGAGCGCGACGACGCGGATCGCCCCGCTGCGCAGGCCGACGAGCAGCGCGCGCAGCCCCTCGACATCCATCAGCTCGGTCAGGCAGTCGCGCAGCGCCTCGCGGACGAGCGGGTGATCCGGCGGCTCGACGTGCGCGAAGAGCCCGTGGTTGTCCTGGCAGCCCTGCTGCTCGGGGAAGATCGAGAGCAGGAGGTCGTCGGCGCGCATGCGCTGGAGCGCCGGCGGCACCCGGCGGCCCCCGCGGAACCGGAGCAGCGCGAGCGCGCGGGACGCGGCCCAGCGGAAGCGCGTGCGGAACATCGGGCCCTGGAGAGCGGCCTGGACGAGCACCTCCTCGAGGCCCTCGGGGCGGACCAGATCGAGCACCTCGTCGATCGGGAGCCCGTGCTCCGCCGACAGCGAGAGCAGCACGCCGTCGTCGGTCGCCGCCGCCTGGAGCTCGAAGTCGAACGAGCGGCAGAAGCGCTTGCGCAGCGCGAGCCCGAGCGCGCGGTTCACGCGGCCGCCGAGCGGCGTGTGGACGACGATCTGCTGCCCCCCGGCCTCGTCGAAGAAGCGCTCGACAACGACGGTCGCGCCGCCCGGGACCGCGCCGAGCGCCGCGCGCCCCGCCTCGATGTAGTCGCGCACGAGCAGCGCCCCGCGCGCGTCGAGCGCGCACGCCTCCATGAGCCAGCGCGCCGCCCGGGACCGCGCCGCCCGCGCCTCCTCGCCGCCCTGGCCCCGCTCGGCCGCCGGCCGCGCCCCATCGGCCCGCTCCTCGTCGAGGCGCGCCGCGACCTCGGCGCGGAGCGCGGCGACCTCGGCCGAGAGCTCCGGCGTGCGCGCCGGCGCCTCTCCGAGCCAGAACGGCACCGTCGGCGCGGCGCCGTGGGCGTCCTCGACCCACATCTGGCCGCCCTCCAGCCGGAGCACCCGCCAGGAGGTGTTGCCCAGCAGGAAGACGTCGCCCCCGGACGACTCGATCGCGAAATCCTCGTCGAGCGTGCCGACCTTGGTGCCGTCGGGCTGGAGCACCACGTCGACGGCCGCGATGTCGGGGATCGCCCCGCCCGAGGTGAGCGCCGCGAGCCGCGCGCCGCGCCGCCCGCGCAGCCGGCCGCCGATCGCGTCGCGGTAGACGAGCGACCCGGCCCGCTGCCGCGCGCCACGGGCCGCGGACGCGCCGTCGTCCGCCGCGGCGGCGCCGCCCGAGACCATGGCCACCACCGCGTCGAAGTCGCGGCGCGAGAGGCCTTCGTAAGGCGCGGCCCGGCGGACGAGCGCGTAGAGCCCCTCCTCGTCCCGCTCTTCGCACGCGCACGCGGCGATGATCTGCTGCGCGAGCACGTCGAGCGGCCCCTCGCGCGACGCCATCCGATCGAGCTCGCCGCGGCGCGCCGCGCGCACGATCGCCGCGCACTCGACGAGCTGGTCGCGCGTCAGCGGGAAGAGCCGCCCGCGCGGCGTCGCGGCGAGGGCGTGGCCCGAGCGGCCGATGCGCTGGAGGGCGACGTTGATCGACCGCGGCGAGCCGACGAGGCAGGCGAGGTCGACCGCGCCGACGTCGATACCGAGCTCGAGCGACGCGGTCGCGACGACGACCCGGAGCTCCCCGGCCTTGAGGCGCCGCTCCGCCGAGAGGCGCCGGGCCCGCGAGAGGCTGCCGTGGTGGGCCGCCACGACGTCCTCGCCGAGCCGCGCGCCGAGCGCGTGCGCGACCCGCTCGACGAGGCGGCGCGTGTTGACGAACACCAGCGTCGACCGCGCCCCCTCCGCGAGCGCCGCGATGCGGTCGTAGATCTCGGTCCACTGCTCGTGCGTACAGACCGCGCCGAGCTCGTCGCGGGGCACCTCGATGGCGAGATCGAGATCCCGCCGCTGCCCGACGTCGACGATCTGGGGCAGCTCGCGCGCGCCGGCGACGAGCCGGGCGGCGATCTCGATGGGGCGGACCGTGGCGCTGAGGCCCACGCGCTGCGGCCGGGCGCCGCCCTGGCCGATCACGAGGTCCTCGAGCCGCTCGAGCGAGAGCGCGAGGTGGGCGCCGCGCTTGTCGCCGGCGATCGCGTGGACCTCGTCGAGGATCACCGTGCGCACCCCGGAGAGCGCGCGCCGCCCCGACGCGCTGGTGAGCAGGATGAACGCCGACTCCGGGGTCGTGACGAGCACGTGCGGCGGCCGGGCCGCCATGGCGCGCCGCTCCGCCGCAGGGCTGTCGCCGGTCCGGACGAGGGCCCGGATGCCCGGCGCGGGCAGGCCCGCCGCCTCCATGGCCGCCGAGATCTCGGCGATCGGCTGCTCGAGGTTGCGGTGGACGTCGTGGGAGAGCGCCTTCAGCGGCGAGATGTAAAGGACGTCCGTGCGGTCCTCGAGGGCGCCACGCGCCGCGTCACGGACGAGCCGGTCGAGGCAGAAGAGGAAGGCCGCGAGCGTCTTGCCGGCGCCGGTCGGCGCGCTGATCAGCGCGTCGCGGCCGGCCGCGATGACCGGCCAGGCGCGCTCCTGCGCGGGGGCGGGGGCGCCGAAGCGGTCGCGAAACCACCGGTCGACGACGGGGTGAAACATCGCGTCGAGGGTAGCCCGCCGGGGGGAGAGGCGGAAGCGAGAGGGGCGGGCGGTTGGCGTGGGGGAGCGGCGCTGGGCGAAGGCCCGCGGCGACCTGGGCGAGCGCTCGACGAAAGAAATCGACAGATGCCTGTCGGGTTCTCTGGGCGGCGCGCTTCGCCTCCAACATCCGGCTCGTCGCGTTCGACATGAACGAGCTCGCGAAGTCGGCTGGCCTGGACGCCGTCGTCGGCCTGGACGAGCTGAGCTTCAAGAAAGAGATGCTCTGCGGGCAATTCACCCTGCGCGATCGCTCCTGAGCCGGCTGCGCCGCTCCTCCCGCTTGCATGAGGCGTCCCGGAGATCCCTCGTCTGGGCGCTCGCTTCATTGAGCCTCCAGCTGACGTCGTCGAATCCTCGGATTCGAACGCAAAGGCGCAAAGGCGCAAAGGCGCAAAAAGGCGAGGAGAATGACCGAGGAGGGCTCCGGCTCTGGGCGCATCCGAAGGATAGTGGAGCGCTGCACGCCCCGCCGTGGCGGAGCGCGGGGGTGCAGCCCGGCGCGCCTCCTATGCAGCTCCGCGCCTCTCCAATGCAGCTCCGCGCCTCTCCAATGCAGCCCCGCCGCCTCTCCTATGCAACCCCGCCGCCTCTCCTGCGCAGCTCCGCGCCCCTCCAATGCAGCTCCGCGCCCCTCCAATGCAGCCCCGCCGCCTCTCCTATGCAACGCGGCCGCCCCTCCTGCGCAGCTCCGCGCCCCTCCAATGCAGCCCCGCCGCCTCTCCTATGCAACGCGGCCGCCCCTCCTGCGCAGCTCCGCGCCCCTCCAATGCAGCCCCGCCGTCCCTCCTGCACGCCCATTTCAGTGTCCCGCATCACGATTGTGCGGCTCCAGCGCAGCCCCGCCGCCCTCCTGCGCCCCCATGCTTGTGTCCTGCGCAACCATGAATCAGCGCCTGCGTCGCCCCGACACCCTCCTGCGCGTCCCGTTCTGTGTCCTGCTCACCGCTTTCCCCTCCTGCGCCCCTACTCAGCGCCCGCCGCGGCCTCGCCGGGCTCCGCGATCCGCCTCTTCCTCGCCGAGCTCCTCCGATTCGGCCTCGTCCGCGTCGAGCGGCGCGATCCGCGACCTCTTCGACGCGCCTTCAACCGGCGGCGGCGGCGGAGCGCTCCCGCGGATCTCCTGCGCGATCCGCGAGAGCACCGTCGCGACCCCCTCCTCGACGGCGTGCCCGAGGTCCGCCGCGCTCTGCTCGAGGCGCTGCTTGCGCTCGAGGTGCTCGGCCCGGCGCTGCTCCTGCAGCCGCCGGTGCTGCTCTTTCCGCGCCTGCTCCGCGCTGCGCTCGAGCTCCCGGCGGATCTGCCGCGGGGACACGTCGCTGGAGAGCGCGCCGAGCGCGTGGAAGGCGAGCCCCAGGCCCCACCCGAGCAACGGCCAGAAAAACCACCACGGCCCGTCCGTGAGCGCGTTCACCGCGAAGAGGAACGCGTTCACGAGGAGGTACGAGAACAGGTGCGAGCGGAACTCCTTGCGCCGGCGCGCGCGGATGGCCGCGCGCGCCTCCTCCTCGCCCCGGACATGCTCGATGTCGCGCGACGCGGCCTCGATCGCGCCCCGGGAGATGCCGATCTCCTCGGCCGCCGCGACCAGCTCGTCATGGCTCACGCCACGCGCCTGCGTGTCCCGGAGGGCGCGCTCCAGGATGGCCCGCACCTCGGCCTCGGTGTACTGCCGCCCGCCCTGCTTGCCCGGTTTCCCCATCGCTCTCCTCGCGACCGCGCGGAGCATACGCTTGACCGCGTGCGGCCGCGCCGCTTCCATGAAGGCAAGGACCCCATGAGCAGCGAGACCGCCTCACAACGCGTGGGGACCACGATCCGCAACAAGTGGACGCTGGAGCGGCTGCTCGGCGCGGGCGGCATGGCCGCCGTCTACGTCGGCGTCCACCGGATCGGCCGCCGGGACGCGCTCAAGATCCTGCACCCGCAGGCCGCGAAGTCGAAGGAGATCTGCGACCGGTTCGAGCGCGAGGCCCAGGCCGCGAACCGCTTCCGCCACCCGGGCGCCGTCGAGATCCGCGACATCGACGTCGCCGAGGACGGGGCGCCGTTCCTGGTGATGGAGCTCCTCGAGGGCGAGTCGCTCGCCGAGCGCGAGCGCCGCCTCGGCGGCCTCCCGCTGGCCGAGGTGCTCCGCTTCACCGCGCAGGTGCTCGACACGCTCGCCGCGGCGCACGCGCAGGGGATCATCCACCGCGACATCAAGCCGCCCAACCTGTACGTCGTCGGCGACGGCGCAGCGGACACGCCCGCGCACGGCGGCGCCCCGCGCATCAAGGTCCTCGATTTCGGGCTCGCGCGGATCCGCCAGGACTCCAGCCTCCAGGGGGAGCTCACGCGGATGGGCCTGGTGCTCGGCACGACGCCCTACATGCCGCCGGAGCAGGCGAAGGGCCGCGACATCGACACCCGCGCCGACCTCTTCGCGGTCGGCGCCACCATGTTCCGGCTGATCGCCGGCCGCCATGTCCACGAGGCGAGCACCGACTTCGACCTCCTCCTGAAGATGGGCAGGGAGCCGGCGCCGCCGCTCGCGCAGCGCGCGCCGCACGCGCCGCGCGACGTGTGCCTCGTCGTCGATCGCGCGCTCGCCTTCGACCGCGATCAGCGCTACCCCGACGCGCGCCAGATGCTGGAGGACGTGCGCGCCCTCCTGCGCAGCGAGCCGCCGCCGCGCGCGTCGCGGTTCGCGCACGCGCTCGCTCCGGACGCGATCACGCTGCGAGAGCAGCCGTCGCCCCGGGGCGCCGCGGACGAGGGCGGGCCCCCCACGATCCCGGTGCACCCCGCGAGCGTGTCGATCTCCCTCGATGGCATCGCCGTCGACTGGAGCGACGAGCCGCCCGTGAGCGGCGGCTCCATCACCAAGGAGTGGGTTCGCCCCGAGGCCGCGAAGGAGGACTCGATCGCCGTCGACTGGAGCGACGAGCCGCTGGACGCGGGCGCGCCCGCCTCGCGCCCGGCGCGGCGCTGACCTGGCGGCGGGCGGGTCCGCCAGCCGGGGCGAAAGCGCCGCTGCCGCCCGAGCAAGACGGGAGCCGCTCGGCTAGGATGCGCCGGCCATGCTCGGCGAAGCGAAGCGGATCTACCTGGCCACGCGGAAGAAGCACGATCAGCTCTTCAACACCTACCTGATGCGCCCGCTCGCCGGCGGCGTGGTCGCGCTCCTCGCGCGGACCGCGATCACGCCGAACCAGGTGACGCTGCTCAACCTCGCCGTGTTCGTCGTCGCGGCGGCGCTGCTCGTCGCGCTGCCCACGGCGGCGGGGGGCCTCGTCGCCGTCGCCGTGCTCGAGCTGAGCTACCTGCTCGACTGCGCCGACGGGATGCTGGCGCGCCACAAGCAGCTCGCGTCGAAGGAGGGCCACCTCTTCGACTTCTTCACGGACGAGCTCAAGGCGGTGCTCCTCTCGGGCGCCCTCTCGATGCGCCTCTTCAGCGCCGGCGGCCTCGGGCTGGACGGCGGCCGGTGGCCCGGCGGAGACCCGCGCTTCCTGCTCGCCGGCGTCGTCGGGGTCGCGGTGATCGCCTCGGCGATCTCGCTGACGAACTTCGTCCGCCGCCCGGAGATCAGCGGCAAGGAGACCTCGGTCTCCGCCTATTACGAGACCGCCACGGAGGAGCGGCCCCGGTCGCCCGCCGCCCGGGCGGCGGCGCTCGTGATGACGTTCCTGCGCTTCCTGAACCACTATCCGAGCCACATCTGGGCATTCGCGCTCGCGGACCGGCTCGACGTGTTCTTCTGGATGTATGTGCTGATCAACCTCCTCTACCTGGCGAAGGGCTGGCTCGGGCTGCTGCTGAGGTTCGGACGGTCATAGCCCCTCATCGCCCCCCGCCGTAGGGCCATGTCACAGGGCGAAGGCGTCAATGCGACCCACCCTGCGTTCCTGTGTGTGATGACCGAGCAGCGTGATTCGCACCGACGGACTGGTGGAGATCCTGGGCCCGGTTGCGGTATGAACGCCCGATGGAGATCCAAGATCTGTCCGACTTCCTGCGCGCCGATCCTCGCTTCACCACCCGTCGCAAGTGGCTGATCCTGAGCGAGTTCGTATACACCTCTACGGGTGAGAAGGTGGAAGAAGGCTTCCGCTACTTCACGTGCCCGATCGGAGCGCTCACCGCCGCCCTGGAGAGGCGGGACTTCGCCGCCATCGCGAAGCTCCCCTTCGCCTTGGATGAGGACGGCGACCCGGACACCTCCGCGGTGCGCCTGGATCTCGCCTACACCGCGTCCGGTGCGCTCGCCGCCTTCCAGCCCGTGGAGTTTCGTGACCACGCGCCCACGTGCCTATCGGCGCCCCTGATCCTCGAGCGCGCCGAGGCCCAGGCGCTCCGCGACATCCTGCGAGAGCTCGACCAGTCCGCCTAGCGAGGCGCCGCTTCGTCGTCCAGGCCGTCTCCGAGGTGAGGCGCCGAGAGCCCACCTCCAGCCGACCGCCGAAAACTGGCCCTCCTCCCCCTCCTGTGCCTACGGTCGGCGCGCCATGGACACGCCGCCTCGAACGCGCGCCGCAGCCACGCTCGCGGCGAACCGCCATGCGCTCGCGCTCCTCGCGCTCGCCGCGTTTCTCTCGGCCTGCGGCCGCTCCGGGAGCGCCGCCGACGCGCCCGTCGAGCTCCCCGGCGCCGCTGGAAGCCAGAAGGCCCAGGGCGCCTCCCCCGCCGCCCTCGCCTCCCCCGCCGCCCTCGCCTCCCCCGCCCCGGCCGAGGACGAGCCGCCGCCCGGCCTGCCCGAGGGCCCGCCCATCGTCTCGCTCGGCGGCGTCGCCACCCTGCCGGCGCCGCTCCCCGAGGGCCGCCCGCGGCTCGCCAGCACCTCGATGCTCACCCGCGTCCTTGCGCGGCCCAGCGCCGACGCGAAGCCCGTCGGCTTCCTGCGCGCCGGCGCGGTCGTGGAAATGGATCCCGAGCCCGCCGGCACGTCCGGCTGCCCCGGGGGCTTCCGCAAGGTCAAGCCGTTCGGCTACGTGTGCGTCGGCCCCGACGCGACGCTCGACCTCGACGACGAGATCGTCCGCGCCACGGCCCGCCGCCCCGACGTCACCCACAAGCTCCCGTACATGTACGGGACCGTCACGCGCGGCGGCCCGGCCTACGCGCGCCTCCCGACCGAGGACGATCTCGCGCGCTTCGAGCCGAGCCTCAAGAAGCACCTCGATCGCTGGGCCAAGGACGAGGAGAGCGGCGCCACCTACGGCCTCGACGTCTGGCTCAAATGGAGCGCCGAGCCCGCCCCGCCCGCGCTCGACGCCCTCGCGCAGCGCATCACCGATCGCGAGATCCCCTGGTACCTGCGCGACGGCCGGCGCGCCCCCAACCTCTCCGGCCTCATCAAGACCGGCGACGCCGTGAAGATCGACGAGGTCTCGCGGCGCAACGGGATGGCGTTCCTCGAGTCGTTCCTCCACGAGGGCCGGCGCTACAACGTCACCACCGATCTGCGCGTCGTCCCGGCCGACAGGTTCCGCCCCATCCGCGGCTCCGAGTTCCACGGCGTCGAGATCGGCAAGGACGTCGACTTCCCGTTCGCGCTCGTGCGCCGCGCCGGGGGCAAGCGATGGCGCGTCGTGGGCAAGAAGCTCGTCGACGGCGGAGAGCTCGAGTGGCGCTCCGCCGTGCCCCTCACCGGCAAACAGCAGTTCTTCGGCGGCAAGCTGCACTACGAGACGAAGGACGGCGACTGGGTCGACGACCGCCACGCCGGCCGCATCGACCCTGCCAAGAAGATGCCTGCCTGGGGCAAGAACGGCGAGAAGTGGCTCGACGTCAACATCACGAAGCAGGTGCTCGTCGCCTACGAGGGCACGAAGCCCGTCTATGCGACGCTGATCTCGAGCGGCGAGGCGGGGCTCGGTGACCACGAGTCCAGCACCGCGACCAAGCGCGGGATCTTCCGTATCCACACGAAGTTCGTCACGAGCACCATGGACTCGGACGCTGTCGGTGAGGAGTTCGAGCTGCGCGACGTGCCTTACGTGCAGTATTTCGAGGAGGGGTATGCGCTGCACGGCGCGTACTGGCACGACAAGTTCGGCCGGCCCAAGAGCCACGGCTGCATCAACCTGTCTCCAGAGGACGCCCGCCGCCTGTTCTTCTGGACCGAGCCGGCCGTCCCCCCGGGATGGCACGGCGCAGCGCGCTCGCTGACCGGCACCGTGGTGTTCGTCCACCCCTGAGCCGCGCGGCCCCTCTGCCGTGGAGCGCCCGCCAGGCCCTCGGCTCAGGGAGGGCAAGGGCAGCACGAACGCTCGGCGCGCTCCCACGCGAGAGGAGCGGGACAGATCGATCGGAGGTCACACGCCGTGCGACTGCCGGCTCGAACGGCGCCGAGGTCGTGGTAGCGTCCCGCCCATGCAGCTTGCCGTCGTGGGAACAGGGTATGTCGGCCTCGTCGCCGGCGCGGGGTTCGCGGATTTCGGGAATGACGTGGCGTGCGTCGACGTGTCCGCTGCCAAGATCGAGATGCTGAAGCGCGGAGAGGTGCCGATCTACGAGCCCGGCCTCGACGTGCTGATCGCGAAGAACACCCGCGACGGCAGGCTCCGGTTCTCCACCGACGTCGCCAGCGCCATCCGCGACGCCGAGATCGTCTTCATCGCCGTCGGTACGCCCCAGGCGGACGACGGCTCCGCCGACCTCTCCGCCGTCGAGGCCGTCGGCGAGACGATCGGCAAGAACCTGAACAATTTCAAGGTGATCGCCACGAAGAGCACGGTCCCCGTCGGGACGGCGGACCGGCTCCGGCAGATCATCGGCGCGAACGCCACCCAGCCGTTCGCTGTCGCGTCGAACCCGGAGTTCCTCAAGGAGGGTGACGCGGTCAACGACTTCATGAAGCCCGACCGCGTGATCATCGGCTCGGACGACCCGAAGGCCCGCGAGATCCTGCGCCACCTCTACAACCCGTTCGTGCGGGCGAGCGACCGCATCCAGCTCATGGACGCGCGCTCGGCCGAGCTCACCAAGTACGCCGCCAACGCGCTGCTCGCGTCGCGCATCTCGTTCATGAACGACCTGGCCGTGCTCGCGGAGAAGCTCGGCGCGGACATCGAGCTCGTGCGCAAGGGCGTCGGGGCCGACCCGCGCATCGGCACGAAGTTCCTGTTCGCCGGACCGGGGTTCGGCGGGTCGTGCTTCCCCAAGGACCTCTCGGCCATCCTCTACACCGCGGGCTCCGTCGGGCACGATCTGGAGATCGTCCGGGCGACCGAGCGGATCAACGCGCGGCAGAAGCAGCTGCTCGCCAGCAAGGTGAGCGCCCACTTCGACGGCGCGCTGAAGGGGAAGACGATCGCGGTCTGGGGGCTCGCGTTCAAGCCGCAGACGGACGACATCCGCGAGGCGCCGGCGCTCACGCTCATCGACGCGCTGCTCGAGGCGGGCGCGACGGTCCAGGCGCACGACCCGCAGGCGATGCCGAACGTGCGCGCCATCTACGGGAGCCGCATCCTCCTGAGCGACGGCATGTACGGCGCGGCCGAGGGCGCGGACGCGCTGGTCGTCGTCACCGAGTGGCACGAGTACCGGCGCCCGGACTTCCACCGGCTGAAGCGCATCCTGAGCTCCCCGACGCTCTTCGACGGGCGCAACATCTGGGAGCCGGACGAGCTCCGCGGCATGGGGTTCGCCTACACGGGCATCGGCAGGAAGTAGCGCGCGACGCCGGTGGCGCGCGCTACGCCGGCGGCGCCGCGCCCCTCAGGCGTCGTCGTGGTCTGGCGGCGGCGCCTGGCGGCGGGTGCTCGGCGCTTCCTCGCCGACGTACCGCGGCAAGCTCACGGGCGTGTGGTTGCGGTTGCCCGGCAGCTCCTCGCCGAGGTGCCGCGTCCCGTTCGCGGGCGTGTGCCGCCGGCTGCTCGGCGGCTCCTCGCCGAGGTGGCGCGCGGCCATCGACGTCGGCATCGACATCCGCCGGCTGCTCGGCGGCTCCTCGCCGGTGTGCCGGTCCCAGCGCCGCTCGAGCATCTTCCGATCGACGCCGATGAGCCGCGCCGCGGCCGCCTTGTTGCCGCCGCAGCTCTCGATCGCGTGGTGCAGGACGGCGCGCTCGATCACGCGGAGCTTCGATCCCAGCCGCTCGGGCAGCGCGAGCAGGGCGCGCGCCAGCCGGTCGATCTCCGCGGTGGCGTCCACCACCGGCCGCTCGCGCGCGAGCTCCTCGAGCGTGGGGACGTCGATGAGATCGTCGTCCGCGAGCAGCCCCAGCCGCTCGACGACGTTCCGGAGCTCGCGCACGTTGCCGGGCCAGGGCCGCCGGACCAGCCACGCGATCGCGTCGTCGGTGTAACGCAGCTTGCGCGGGAGCTCCGCGCTGAACGCGAGCAGGAGCTCGATGAGATCGGCGTCGCGCTCGGCCAGCGACGGGACGTGCACCGTGACGACGTTGAGCCGGTAGAAGAGGTCCTCCCGGAAGCGCCCCTCGCTGATGCGCTTCTCCAGGTCGACGTGGGTCGCGGCGAGGACGCGGGCGCGCAGCGGGATCTCCGACTCGGCGCCGAGGGGGCGGAAGCGGCGATCCTCGACGACGCGGAGGAGCTTCGCCTGGAGCTCGCCGGGCATCTCGGCGATCTCGTCGAGCAGGATGGTGCCCGCGCCCGCGAGCTCGAGCTGGCCGCGCATGCGCTTCTCGGCGCCGGTGAAGGCGCCGCGCTCGTGCCCGAAGATGAGCGACTCGATGAGCGTCCCCGGCAGCGCCGAGCAGTTCACCGCGATGAACGGCTCGCCGCGGCGCGAGCTCATCTCGTGCAGCGCGCGGGCGACCATCTCCTTGCCGCTGCCGGTCTCGCCGCGGATGAGCACCGTCTTGCTCGACTCGGCGACCCGCTCGATGATCCGGCGGACGCGCTCCATCCCCGCGGACGAGCCGAGGAGCGCCTTCGTGCCGAACGTGCGGTCGACCCGCTCGCGGAGCCGCACCACCTCGCCCTTCAGGAGCAGCCGCTCGCGCTGCCCCTCGATGATCGGCAGGAGCATCTCCGGGCAGAGCTCGTCCTTCAGCACGTAGTCCTGCGCGCCGAGCCGCATGGCCTCCCGGATCTCGGAGAGCTCGCTGACCGACGTGACCATCAGCGCCGGCGTGCTCCGCCCCGAGGCCCGCACCCGCCGCAGGATCTCCAGGCCGCCGCGGTCGCGCGGATCGTCCGACAGGCGCACGTCGAGGAGCAGGAGGTCCGGCGCGCTCCGCTCCACGACCGCCATCGCGTCGTCCAGGCCGACCGCCTCGAGCACCTCGACCTCGTCGAGCGCGGCCAGGATCTGCCGCAGCGTGCGGCGGCCGCTCCGCTGATCATCGACGATCAGGATCTTCACGCGACCTCGTCCTCCGCGGTCATGGAGACGTCGGCGGCGGGGATCGAGATCACGAACCGCGTCGTGCCGTCGCGCCGCTCCGGCTCGATCAGCCACCCGTGGGCCCGGACGATGCGGTGCGTGATGGCGAGCCCGAGCCCGGTCCCGCGGGGCTTCGTCGTGTACCAGGGCGCGAAGAGGCGCGACGCGTCCCCCGAGATGCCGGGCCCCGTGTCCCACACGACGAGCTCGGCGCCGCTCTCGGTGGTCTCCCAGACGACCCCGATCGTCCCCTTGTCGCCGGCCGCGTCGAGGCCGTTCGAGAGGAGGTTGACGAGCACCTGCGTGGCCTGATCGGGATCGCAGCGGAGCCTCGATCCAGCGCTCACGCGCGCCTCGATCCGCCGCTTCCCGAGCTGATCGCGCAGGAGCATCTCCGCCCGGCTGACGAGCTCCTCGACCGCGAGGCGGCGGCGCTCGAGCTTCCTGTGCGTCACCCGGCGCAGCCCCATCACGAGGCGCTCGAGGCGCTCGACCTCCTCGCAGCCGATGTCGACCTCCTCGGCGTCCAGGCTCTGGTTCTTCGACCCGCGCTTGAACACGGAGCGGAAGAAGTTGATCGGGTAGCGCACCTCGTGGGTGATCTCGGCCGCGAGCGTCTCGATGAGCGCCGCGCGCTCGTCGCGCCACGCGGCGGCCTGCTCCCGCCGCCGCCGCTCCAGCTCCGCGTAGCTGTGGGCGTGCGCCATGGCGAGCGCGGCCTGGTTGCCGATCGTGCGGAGCAGGTCGAGATCCTCGCTCGTGAAGAGGGCGCCGCCGCGCTTCTTGCCCACCTCGAGGACGCCGAGCAGCCGGCCGCGGAACATGACGGTCAGCGAGAGCTCGCTCGCGCTTGCGTCGGGCGGCTCGACCTCGATGACCCGCTCGCCGCTCGACTCGTCCGCCCTCGGCGCCGGCTCGCCGGGCGCGGCGCCGGCGTTGCCCGCGCTCGCGCCGTCGGCCGCGTCGATCGCGATGCGACGGAAGGTGACCCGCTCGCAGGAGAGCCAGCGCGCCACCGTGCGCTCGACCGCGAAGGCGACCTCGTCGGGGTCGGCGACGAGCGTCAGCTCCTCGCTGAGCTGCTCGACGGTGGGCTTGTACTCCGCGCGCGCCGGGAAGAGCTTCCGATCGCCGGCGCCGAGCGCGAACACGACGAGCGCCGCGCTGACGACGGCGGCCGGCGCCACGACCTTGATCGCGCCGAGCAGCGGGAGGCCGGCGTACCCCGCGCACGCGGAGCAGAGGATCACGGTGAGCGCGACCATCATGCAGGCGATGATGACGCGCGTGAGCGGGCGCGACAGGAGCGCTCGGCTCCCCCAGAGGTCGTAGCGGATGAACGCGACGACGCTCGAGACGGGCGTGAGGGCGAGCGCGGGGATCGCGAACCACGCGAGCGTCGACGCCGGGGCGCCGAGCATGGCCAGCATGAAGCCGAGGGCGATCACCACTTGCGGCGGCGCCATCGCGAGGAGCAGAACGCGCAGCGTGCGGCGGCGATCGCCCTCCGCCGCGGCGACGCGGAGGATCAGCGTGGCCGCGAAGAAGAAGAACGACGCCACGAAGAGGATCGCGCAGACGCTCCGGAGCGCGACGGTGGTCCAGCCCATGGCGTGCGAGGCGAGCAGGGCGGCGGCGAGCAGGCCGCCGAGCCCGTGCGCGATCCGCGCGACGACGGGGTAGCGCGCGATGAACGGGACGTCGTCCGGCAGCCGCAGCGCCAGCGTGAAGAGGCTCATCGGGACGAGCGCGTAGGCGACGTGGAAGAACGGGACGAGGTTGCGCGAGCTGTGGTAGTCGAACAGCGCGAACTGGAAGAGCGCGGCGAACAGCGCGGCGCTCGCGAAGGTGCGGGCGAGCTTGCCGTGGGGGCTCGCGCTGAGGGCGATGAGCGCGGCGCCCACGTGGAGCGAGGCGACGACCATCAGCCCGCCGGCGTAGAACCACCAGGCGAGCGCGTCGAAGGGGACGAGGGAGAGCTCGACGTCGCGCAGCCCCTCCGCCGTCTCGACGCGGGCGTGCACCGAGCTGTGCCCCTCGCGCGCCGCCCGCTCGACCGCGGCGTCCCAGGCGCTCGCGCGGTAGCGCCCCGCGGTGCTCTCGAGGCGCCAGCCGTCGACCTCGACGACGCGATCCGGGTACCGGAGGCCCTTCTGGAAGCCCTCCCAGGACGGCAGGCCCACGCTCGAGACAACGCCGTCCGGATCGACGAGCACGCCAGGGAACGGGCGCTCGTACCAGCTCAGAGCGCTCCTCATCCCCGAGCCGCCCAGCACGAGCGCCGCGAGGACGACCACCGCGAGGAGCCAACGGCGATTCTCGATAGCTGGCATCGGGAGAGCCGACGGCGCGCAAATTGCGCCGCCAGCCACCCACGATACGCTGGAACTCCGGGTGAACCAACGGGGCTCGCGCGCCGGACGGGGCGCAACGCGCCCGTCACCCGCGATCCCGGCGCCGCAGCGGCGCTACTACGCAATTATTATTACGTTTTCCCGCGGAGATGAGGGCGGGATCACCCCGCGGCGGGACGGCAGCGCGCTCAGGCGGCGCCCTCGTGCGCATCGCCGTCCGTGGCGTCCGCGAACACGACGTCCGCCAGCGCGCCGAAGCGCGACTCGACGTCGGCGACGGCGGCGGCGTCGGTCGCCGATCGCTCGAGCCGGTCGAGCAGGGCGGTGATTTCGTCGCGCACGCGCGGCGAGGGCGGCGGCGCCGCGCGGCTCGCGGCGAGGGCGCGGACGAGGAGCGAGAGCTGCCTCAGCACGGCGCCGGCGCCGTGGGCGCGCCGGCGCCGCGGGTCGCCCGCGGTGAGGCGGGCGTGGCGCACGAGCGCGCAGACGCCGTGGCAGAGGCTCGGGTCGACGAGCAGCGCCCGGACCGCCCAGCGCGCGAGGCGGCGCGAGTACAGGCGGCGGACGAGCGGCCCCTCGGCGCGGGCGTCGTGCCAGATGCGCGCGGCGCCGTCCTCGCCGACGGACACCAGCGCGAGCGCGATGGGATCTCCGGCGGCGAGGCAGGCTCGACCGGCGTCGATCCGGCCGTAGCCGTGCTTGGCGTTGTGGCCGTCGCGATCGCGCCCGTCGGGGAGCACGTCCCACGCGTCGGCGATCGGCTCGGCCGACGCGGGCGCCGCGGGAGGCACCGGGGCGAGCGTGCGCATCACGAGGGCGTCGAGCTCGGGCAGGCGGAGCGACGGGTTCTGCGACAGCACGAGGAGCAGCGAGCCCGCGGCGAGGGCCGAGGCCCCGCTCGACTCGGCGTGGCAGAGCCGCTCGAGCGCGGGGGTCGCGCTGGACGCGGGCGGCAGCGGGCAGGTGATGTCGTCGCCCGGCGCGAGCCACCGCACGGCCGGGCCGCGGTTGGCGAAGGGGCGGCTGCGCCCCCGCCGGTCCCGCCAGAGGAACCACCCGTCGCCGCGGGCGCCCGGGCCGACGCAGAACACGCGCGGGTCGCTCGCTGGCTCGCCGAACCCGAGCGAGAAGCTCGCGTGCAGCGACTCGGGCGGGCTCGAGGCCTCACGGCCCGTGGGGAACACGACAGGGCAGCCCCGGCCGCGGCGCCCGAGGCGGGCGGCGAACTCGAGCGCGTCGTCGAGCATGGGCGTCGTCGAGCCCTCGACGTACGCGGCGCACACCACGACGTCGGCGCCGTCGCTGACCGCCCGGACGATCGCGACCGGCAGGGCGAGGACGCACGATCCAGGCTTCGGGATCAGGTAGAGCCGGGGCGACGCGTCCGGCGCGACGCCGCGGAACCCGCCGGGGTGACGGCCCCCGACGGCCCACGCGACCATGAACGCGCCGTGCGCCTGGCTGCGCGGCGGCCGCTCCATCATGACGAGCACCTCGCGCTCGAGGCCGAGCTCGTCGGCCGTCCAGGCGTCGTCGTCGATGACCCCGAGGCGCATCCCGGCGCCGCCCCCGCAGCGGCGGCGATCGACGCCGATCCCGCCGCCCTCGTCGCGCAGGAACCAGCGGCCGGGGGTGACGGGCTCGTCCTCGACCGATGCGCTGCGCGCCTTCCAACCCTCAGGGCGCGCCGCGGCGCCGGCGGCCGCGTCGAAGCGCGGAGCGACGGCGGCGCTCGGGCGCCGGGCCGACGCGACGTAGCGCACCGGCAGCGCCGCGGCCGAGAGCGCCGCGGCGACGTCCGCGCGCCGCCCGCGGTCGGGGGAGCGGACGCGGAGCCAGAAGATGGGCGTCCGTTCGATGACGCGCTCGACCGCGACGCCAGACCAGCGCGCCCCGAGCGCCGCGGCGACCGCGTCGGGCGCGACGGGGCACCGCGAGGCGACGACGATGTCGAGGGGACCATCGTCGTCGTCGCCGGCGGCGGTGGGGACCGGGGCATAGCCGAAGTCCCACGGCGGGCGCCGCGGGCGCGCCCTGGGCGCGGCGGACGACGCGGGGGGCGGCGCGCTCTTGCGGCCGGGCGCCGGACGCGCGCGCGCGGACCCCTCCTCCGGAGAGCCCGCCCCCCCTCGCGCGGCCGCGCCGCGGCCGCGGCTCATGCCAGCACGGCCCTGGCCCACGCGTTGAGCGCGTGGGCGCGGTTCGCGAAGCCGGGGCTCTCGGCCTCGCACCGCGCGAGCTCCTGCGCTTGCGCCGCCCTCCCCTCCGCCCAGGCCGCGACGCGGCGAGCGCCGAGCACCGCGGCGCGCCGCCGCGCGGCGCGGAAGCACCGGCGCTCGCCGTCGAGCATCGCCGCGAGGACGCCGGACTCGAGGACCATCCGGCGGACGGGGAGCAGGGACGAGGGCGCGTCGGGGGTCGGCGGCTCGCCCTGCGCCCTGGGCGTCACCGCGATCCCCCAGGGCGGCGTGCCGAGCGGTCCGTACGCGACCGCGCCGCGGTGGCGCGGCTCCGAGGCGCGCTCCCGATCGCGCTCTTCGGCCCCGGGCTCTCCGTGCGCGCGCGATCGGAGCTCCGAGGCCAGGACGACGGCCCAGGCGCCGCCTCGCTGGTAATCGTCCTGCCAGTCCATGACGTCGTCGTGGAGCTGCAGCCCGAGCCCCACCGACGACAGCAGCCGCGCGAGCACCTCGCGCCGCTCGGCCGTCCAGCCTGCGGCGTGAGCGAGGGCGATCGACGCCGGGAAGCCGACGCTCTGCTTGCCGAGGGAGAGCGCGTAATAGCGGCTGAACCCGGCGGGCCCGCCGCTCGCGAGGAGGCTGCGCTCGGTCTCGATGGCGAACAGCGTCGCTTCGTCCGCGCGCGCGAAATCGATGGCCGGGTCGTCGACGCCTGGCGCGACGCGGCGGAGCGCCTCGTCGCGCGCCCGCCGAGCGTGCGCCAGGATGGCCTCGATCTGCCATGTCGGGCGGACCTGCTTGTCCTTGATGCGATCGGTGCCGAACGCCTCGATGACGGCGAGCAGGTGCGCGAGGAGCGCGTCCTGCACCGTGGCCCCGCGGACGCCCGGCATGGCCTCCGCGAGCAGCGCGGGCGCGGCCAGCGTGAACTCGTTGCTGAACAAGGCGCTCCAGGGCACGTCGCGCGACGGGGACAGGCCGAGCGTGTAGGCCAGCCCCTGCGCGTCGGCGTGCAGCATCCCGGGGAGGGTCCGCCAGAACGCCTTGTAGAGCTCGTCCACCCAGAGGGCGTCATCCATGCGCGGGCACCTCCATCACCCCGCGCGGCGCGCCGGGCTCGGCGCTCGCGGTGCGCGGCGCGCTCCGGGCGCCGGTAGATGGCACCGGGGCAGAGCCGCGCCGGTGAGACGTACGCCGATGGCGGTGCAACCCCGCCTGTCGCCTGCGCCGCAGCATCAATAGACGTTCGACTCCTTCCAGGGCGACAGGCACACGTTGAAGCGCTCCTCGACCACGATCGCGCGCCACTGGAGCACCTGGGAGGCGCTCAGCCCATCGAAGAAGCCGCCGATCCAGGAGCGGATGCGGCCGTTGAGCTGCGCGCGGATCCTGGCCGCGTCCACCGGCTCCTCATCTGCCTCGGGCGCGACGATGTAGAGGGCGAGCAGCTGCTTGAACTCGTCGAAGTGCTCCTGGTTTCGGAGCAGGGAGATGTAGAGCGCGCGCAGCTGTGCGTGCGGGTCGATCGAATTTACCGTTTGCATGGGCCTCCGCCGCCGGTCCACCGCCGGCGTCGGACGGCACATTGCACGTCACGGGCCGCCGTGAGCCAGCGCGTAAGCCATTGAAATTACTCGATCGCCAGCGGCGGCCGGAGCGGCGCGATACCCGAAACCGACCATCATCTGCCCGAATCCGACCGCTCCGCTCGACGCGATGTCGCCTTTCCACGGAGGTGGACATAGACATGTCCAGCGCTGCACGTGCCCGACTCGACACCAGCGGGGATCGCAAGAGACGAACCGGCACAGGCCGTTCATTTCATACGCAGCCGAATCGATCAGTGGAGCTGGATCACTTCCCGCCGCCGAAGCTCGGGCTGCCCCCACCGCTCGGAATGAAGATGACGCCGCCGCCGCCCCCACCGCAGTCGCTGAGCGCGATGAGAATGAGGAGGACGACGATCAGGACGACGACGATGGCGACGACCCTTCCGGCGCCGGCGCCCGTCCCGTCGCCGAACGAGGGGCTCGGCGGGGGTGGCAGGTGGAAGGCGGCGGCGAGCTCCTTCCCTGGAAGCGGTGAGCAGAACGACACGCTCACCTCGGTCGGGGCCTGCTCGACGCTGACCTTGCCGCCCTCGCCCTGGTACTCCGTGGCCTGCACGGCCTCGCCGATCTCGACCTTCCAGTAGAACTCGCCGATGACGTATTCCACCTCGGCGTGGACGCTCTGCTTGAGCGCAT
The DNA here is from genome assembly GCF_051527395.1 of Sorangium sp. So ce281. NCBI lineage: Bacteria > Pseudomonadati > Myxococcota > Polyangiales > Polyangiaceae > Sorangium > Sorangium sp. So ce281. The sequence goes on along the minus strand of NZ_CP150322.1, from coordinate 3,710,993 downwards.
ACGTCCGCCCTTGGTAGCTCGCCGTCGAGCCCATCGGCTGGACCTCGCCGGGCGAGAGAGGCGTCACGAGCTGCCACGCCCCGTCCTCTTCCATGAGCCACAGGTAGCCAACGCTCGGTCCGCCGTAGAGCAGGTACTCGCGCCAGCGGTAACGCTCGCCCTCCACGGTGCAGCCCCGGATGACGAAGCCGATGCAGAGCACGCGCATGCCGCGGAGCTGGCCCTCGGCGCCGAGCGGGACGTACGGCTCCATGGGCGGCCTGGGGACCTGGCCGAGCGCGACGAGCGCGCCCTTCGTGAGGTCGCTCGCCGTACCGCAGTACCGGCAGACGATGCGCTCCGTCGTGCCGGGCGCGGCGAGCGGCAGGTTGCCGCCGCAGCTCGGGCACGCGACGGCCGACACCTGCGCCGTGGGCTGGTCCACAGGGGCCCCGGTGTCGAGCTTCATGATGGCCGGGTCGATCTGCCGGCCCAGGTAGAGCTTGGGCGGGATCGTCCGCCCGTCGCCGTAGTCGAGCGTCCCGAACTCGCCCCTCGGCCCCGCGATGTCGACGAAGCCCGTCACCACGCCCGGCGCGGCGACGTGGGGCATCTCTCCTTCGGCCGAGATCACGCGCCGGCGGCCGACCTCGACGACGGTGAACATGCCGTGCCCCTCGAGGTGGACACGGCCGCCCGGCTGGAGGGAGCTCCACTGCGGCAGCCCGTTCAGCGGGAGCGGCGCCTCGGTGGTGGCGTACCAGCGCCCCTGGGCGAACGCGACCCACGTCCAGCGGCCGCTGGCCGGGAACGCGACGAAGATCTCCTGCCAGGGCGCGCCCGGCGCGCTGGCCCGATCGAGCTGGACGCGGCCGTCGACCACGAACGGCTCGTTGCCCCAACGCCCGGTGACGCCGAGCTGGAGAGGCGTGGGGATCTCGACCAAGTCGGCGACGCGGCCGACGGCGCGGAGGTCCCGATCGGTGCGCGCGACGACGAACTTGCAGTGCTTGCACACCTGCGCCATCGCGCCCGCGAAGCGAAACGTGATCGGCGCGCCGCAGGAAGGGCACGCGGCAGCTCGGTCGAAGGGCGTGCTCACGCGAGCACCATACTAGAGGCCTCGACGACGGAAGAGGAAGCGTTTCGGGCGCGCCGGCGAGCCCGAACAGGCTGTGGTCCAGCGCGAGCGGTGCTAGGACCGCGCCGATGCCGGCCACCGAGGAGAGCCCTGCGGGAGCTCGGGGCGCCCCTCCCGGGGACGCCCTGGCGCCCTTCCCTGCGGCGCAGCCGCTGCCCCGGCTCGTGCACCCGGCGCTCCTCGCGAGCGTGTTCGTCATCGCCACGTCGGGGCTCGTCTACGAGCTCATCACCGGCACGCTCGCGAGCTACGTCCTCGGCGACTCGGTGACGCAGTTCAGCTTCGTCATCGGCCTTTACCTGTTCGCGATGGGGATCGGCTCGTACCTCTCCCAGTACATCGAGACCCGGCTCCTCGAGCGCTTCGTCGAGATCGAGCTCGGCCTCGCGCTCGTCGGCGGGCTCTCCGCGCCGATGCTCTTCCGGGTCTACACCGCGCTCGGGTCGTTCCGCGCGCTGCTCTACTCGCTCGTGCTGCTCATCGGGATGCTCGTGGGGCTCGAGATCCCGCTGCTCATCCGGCTGCTCAACTTCTCGCTGGATCTCAAGCGGCTCGTCGCGCGCGTGCTCACGCTCGACTACATCGGCGCGCTGGCCGCGAGCCTGCTCTTCCCCTCGCTCCTCCTGCCGCGCCTCGGGATCCACCAGACGAGCCTGTTCTTCGGCGTGCTCAACGCGGCCGTCGCGCTCACGAGCACGTTCCTGTTCCCGCTCGATCGCGCCGTCGTCGTCCGGCTGCGGGCGCTCTGCCTGATCGTGATCGCCGGGCTCGGGGTCGCCTTCGCGCTCGTCTCGCGGTTCGTCGAGCGCTCGGAGGCGCTCTATTTCGGGGCGCCCATCGTCTACGCGGCGCAGTCGCCGTACCAGCGCCTCGTCATCACGAGGAGCACGCGCACGACGCGCCTCTTCCTCAACGGCAACCTCCAGTTCTCGTCGGACGACGAGCACCGGTACCACGAGGTGCTCGTGCACCCGGCCGTCGCCGCGCTGGGGCGCGAGCCGCGGCGCGCGCTGATCCTCGGCGGCGGCGACGGGCTCGCCGCGCGCGAGCTGCTCCGTTACCCGTCGGTCGAGCAGATCTTGCTCGTCGACCTCGACGGCGCGGTCACCGGCGCCTTCCGCGATCTGCCGCTCGCCGCGGACCTGAACCAGGGCTCGCTGCGCGACCCGCGCGTGGCCGTCCGCAACGAGGACGCGTTCAAGTACCTCGAGGAGTCGACCGAGTCGTTCGATCTCGCGATCGTCGACTTCCCCGATCCCGGCAACTACGCCGTCGGCAAGCTGTACACCGACGCCTTCTATCACCTGCTCCGGCAGCGGCTCTCCGTGCGCGGGCTCGCCGTCGTCCAGGCGACGTCGCCCCACTACGCGCGCGAGTCGTTCTGGAGCGTCGTGACGACGCTCGAGGCGGCCGGCTTCAAGACCGCGCCGCTCCACGTCTACGTGCCGAGCTTCGGCGAGTGGGGCTTCATCCTGGCGGGCGGCGAGGGGCTCGCCGCGCCCGGCGCCCTCCGGATCGATCCGTCGAGCCTCCGCTACCTCGACTCGAGCGGCCTGCCGGAGCTCTTCCGGTTCCCCCGTGATCTCGGCCGCGTCGAGGCGCCGATCAACCGGCTGAACGACCAGAAGCTCGTCTCCGTGTACACGCGCGAGTGGGCCGAGTGGACCCGGTGATCCGGTGAACCGCCGCGGCTTCCTGAGCTCCGTGGCCGCGGGCTGGGTCGTGCACACGGCCTCGCCGGGGCGCGCGCCGCTCGCCGGCGAGATCGTCGGCGCGGCCCACGGCGCGGGCCACCTGCTCCGCGGCGGGCCGCTGCCCGCGGCGAGCGGCCCCGCCGAGCGCGCGGACGTCGTGATCGTCGGCGGCGGGGTGAGCGGGTTGTCGGCCGCGTGGCGGCTCGCCGGCGCCGGGCTCGATCTGCGGGTCCTCGAGCTCGAGCCGAGGCCGGGCGGCACGAGCGCGTGGGGCGACGACGGCGTCGTGCCGTACCCGTGGGGCGCGCACTACCTCGCCGCGCCGAACGTCGAGGCGCGCGCGACGCTGCGGCTGCTCGAGCAGATGGGCGTCGTCACCGGGTGGGACGCGGCGGGGCGCCCCGTGTTCGATCCGCGGCGGCTGTGCCACGCGCCGGGCGAGCGGCTGTTCTACGAGGGCGCGTGGCACAGCGGCCTCGCGCCGGTCGACGCGCTCTCGAGCGAGGCGCTGGACGAGCTCGAGAGGTTCCACGCGCTCGAGGAGGAGCTCACGGAGCTCACCGGCAGCGACGGGCTCCCGGCGTTCCAGATCCCGCTCGATCGCTCCTCCCGCGACCCCGATCTCCTCCGGCTCGACCGGATGAGCATGGCGGCGTGGCTCGATCGCGAGGGGTACCGCACGCCGTTCCTGCGCTGGTACGTGCGCTACGCGATGCTCGACGACTTCGGCGGCGCGCCCGAGGAGATCTCGGCCTGGGCGGGGCTGCACTACTTCGCGGGGCGCAAGGCGCGCGCGCCCGAGCTCGCGGGCAGCCGCTACCTCGTCTGGCCCGAGGGCAACGGCCGGCTCGTGAAGGCGCTGCTCGAGCGCGCGGCGCCGCGCGTGTCGCTCGGCGCGCTCGTCACGTCGGTGCGCCCGCAGCCGAGCGGCCGCGTCGAGATCGACTACGTCGACGTGCAGCGCGGCGAGGCGCGCCGCGTCGAGGCCCGCGCGGCGATCCTCGCGGCGCCCGCGTTCGTCGTGCGCCGGATCTTCGCGGGGAGCGCGGCGGGCGAGCTGCCGGAGCGGGTCGCGTCGGCGTGGCTCGTGGCGAACCTGCACGTCGAGCGGCCCATCGACCCCAACCACGCGTGGGATTCCGTCCTCTACGGCGCGGAGGGGCTCGGCTACGTCGATGCCCGCCACCAGCTCACCGATCTCGCGGCGGCGACGACGCAGCGGTCGCGCCTCGCGACGCCGGTGCAGCGCACCGTGCTGACGTACTACCGCGCCTTCGGCGGGCCGGACGTCGCCGCCGCGCGCGCGGCGCTGCTCCGCGCGCCGTGGGCGTCGCTCGCCGACGGCGTGCTGCGCGATCTCGCGCCGGCGCACCCGCACCTGCGCGACGACGTCGAGCGGATGGACGTCATGATCTGGGGGCACGCGATGCCGCGCCCGCGCCCCGGCTTCCTCGGCCCGCGGCCGTTCGAGCCGCGCTGCGCGCTGTCCGAGCGCGTCGCCTGGGCCCACGTCGATCAGCCGGGGATGGCGCTCTTCGAGGAGGCGCACGCCTGCGGCGTGCGCGCCGCCGAGACGATCGCGGCCTCGGCGGGGATCGCGATCGGCGAGAGCTGGCTCTGAGCTCGAGCGCCCGTCGCCTCGGCGCGCGCCGCGCGGAACCCCACGTCCTCTCCCATCTTTCAAGAGCAAAGTGCGTCCGGCGAGCGAGCGCCTCCGGAACTGTGCTTTGCCCCTGCCGCCGGCCGCTTCCAGCGGCCACAGAGCGGCCGCTGTGGGAGATCCGGCCCAGGATTTCAGCTTTGCCCTCGCCTTGAACTTGCGCTGCCCCCCTGCTCCGCGTCTACTCTCTGCCCATGTTGCGGACCCGGTTTGCCGGGATGACGGATACCGGGCTCCTCCGGGACCACAATGAGGACAACCTCCTCGTCAGCGAGGAGTACCGTGTCGTGGCCGTGGCGGATGGAATGGGCGGACACCGCTCGGGCGACGTCGCGAGCCAGCTTGCCGTGAGCACCCTCTCGGACTTCCTGTCCGTGACGGTCGGGAGGGACGCCACCTGGCCCTTCCCTGCCGATCCGAACCTGACCGAGGAGGAGAACTACGTCGTCACCGGCCTCAGGCTGGCGAACCGGCGCATCTTCGATCGCTCGCTCAAGACGCTCGCCGACTTCGGCATGGGCACGACGATCGTGGCGGCGATGTTCTCCAAGGACGCCGAGCACGTGACGGTGGGTCACGTCGGGGACAGCCGCTGCTATCGCCTGCGCGACAGCCAGATCACGCAGCTCACCCGCGATCACTCGCTCGTCAGCGACGCGGCGCACATGGCGCCGTGGATGACCGAGGAGGAGGTCAGGCAGCTGCCGGCCAACGTCATCACGCGCGCGCTCGGCATCCGCGAGGACGTCCTCGTCGATCTCGTGACGGACGAGACGCGGCACGGTGACGTGTACCTCCTCTGCTCGGACGGCCTGTCGGGGCTGGTGAGCGACGATCAGATCCTCGAGCTCGTGATGTCCAGCGGCTCGCTGGACGCTGCGTGCAAGGCGCTCATCGATCGGGCGAACTACTTCGGCGGCACCGACAACATCACGGTCGTCCTCGCCCGCGTCGAAGAGGTGCCCGACGGCAAGCGCCCCTTCAACGACGAGCCCACCCAGGAAAGCCGCTAGCCCGCCGCGCAGCGCCGCTCTGCGGCCGCGCGCGAGCTCCCGACACCCCCGCCGCGCAGGCCTCACCTCCTGCGCGGCGCGCTCTCGCCCGGAGCAGCGAGCGAGCGCCCTCGGGCCGGGCAGCTCGGCGCCACGATCCCGTCGAGCGCAGCGCCGCCATCACCCGCGCGCGCACGACGCCCCGGACGTCCCCGCGCCGATGCGTCGGCTACAGGACGAAGTGATCCATGAGCTGAAGGACCTCCAGGTTCAGCCCCTTCAGCGCGGCGCACTCCCGCTCCACCTCGGCCTGGAAGACCGGCTTGATGTGGTAGAGCATCGTCGGCAGATCCCTCGGCGCGCGGAACTTCTGGAGCTCGAGGGCGAGCGTCTGCGGCGTGTGGTGGCCGCTCACCGTGGCGAGGCGCTGCTCCCGGTTGGGGAAGCTGACCTCCATCAGCAGCGCGCGGAGGTCCTGCTGCTGGTTCAGCACCTCCCACAGCCGCTCCGTGGGCCCGGTGTCGCCGCTGTACGCGATCGCGCCGCCGTCCCCTTCGATCACGAACGCCGACGCGTCGATCGTGTGCGTCACGTGGACCGCGCGCACGAGCCGCCCGGCGACCGGCGTGGGGCGCTCCGGCTTGAGCTCGAGGTACTGGATGGTCGGCTGCCCGGCGCTCGGGATCACCGCGAAATCGGGCCAGAGCACGTTGTTGAAGAAGTGCTTCTTGAGCGTGCGCAGCGTCTCGCGCGTGCCCGCGATCACGAGCGGCGGGCACCCGAGCTGGCAGCGGTTGTCCGCGATCGTGGCCAGGTCGCGGATGTGATCGAGGTGCGCGTGGCTCACCAGGCACGCCTCGATCCGCGCCTGGTCCTTCACCTCGAGCCCGCTGGTCAGCGAGCCGGCGTCGATCGCGAGGACGTCGTCCACGACGAACGCGCACGTGCGATGCCTGGGGGTCTCCCCGCCGTGGCAGCCGATGACACGGAGCTCCACTGGTTCAGCTCTCTCCGCCGAACTTCTGCGGCATGTCCAGGAACTCGATGAAATCCCGGAACCTGCGCATGTCGGTCACCATGATCGCCGCGGGTCCAGGCGGCCCGTACGAGAGGAGCTTCAGCCGGCGGAGCCGCTTCATCACCTCGTCCACCGTCTCTCGCTCGACGTCGACCTCGCGCGCGATGTCCTCGGGAGAGGAGCGGACGCGTATGCCTTCGGGCGTCTCCTCGCCGAAGGCCTCGGCGTGGCGCGCGAGCGCCAGCATCACGCGCGCCTTCGGGTCACGGTGCATGAGGATCTCGACCAGCGAGTTCGCCGCGTCGAGCCGCTTCGCCAGCTTCTTGAGGAGACGGAGCGCTATCTCGACGTCGCGCTGCAGCATGACCTCGAGCTTCCGCGCGTCGATCACGACGCAGCGGGACGGCTCGCTCACGGTGGCCGTCGCGTTCCGAGGCTTGCCGTTCAAGATCGCCATCTCGCCGACGAACTCGCCGGGCCCGAGCACCGCGAGCACCTTGTCCTCGCCGGCGACCGATTTCGTGATCCGCACGGCGCCCGACTGGATGACGAACATGACGTCGCCGGAGTCCCCCTCACGAAAGAGCACGTCGCCCGGCACATACTCGCGGCCATAGCGGGCGAACGACGACTCCGACATTGCCCGGGAGTCTAGCGCCCCACGTGACCGCGGGTCAAAAACCCGGGCAAGAGCGCTGGCGCTCACAAAACTCGAGGGGCCCCCCGAGCCAGCATGCTTTGGAGGACCCCTCGGCCCGCTTCGTCGGGGCAGCGCGCCCGGCGGGCCGGCGCCGCGCGGAGGCGGCGGCAGCCCGGGAGCGGCGCGGATGGGCGATCAACCCATGTCGAAGTCGCCCATGCCGCCCATGCCGCCCATGCCGCCCATGCCGCCCATACCCCCCATGCCGCCCATGCCGCCGGGAACCCCGCCGGCCGCGGCCTTCTCCTTCTTGGGCTTCTCGGCGACGAGGGCCTCGGTCGTGAGCATCAGCGCGGCGACGCTGGCCGCGTTGGAGAGCGCGTGCCGCACGACCTTGGCCGGGTCGATGACGCCGCCGGCGAGCAGGTCCTCGTACGAGTCGGTCGCGGCGTTGTAGCCGAACGTCGGCGCGCCCGACCGGACCTTCTCCGCGACCACCGTCCCGTCGACCCCCGCGTTCTGGGCGATCTGGCGGAGCGGCGCCTCCACGGCGCGGCGCACGAGCCTCACGCCGACGTCGCGGTCGTCGTTGAACTTGAGCGACTCCAGCGAGGCGGCCGCCCGGAAGAGGGCCACGCCGCCGCCGACCACGATGCCTTCCTCGACGGCCGCGCGCGTCGCGTGCAGCGCGTCCTCGACGCGCGCCTTCTTCTCCTTCATCTCGGTCTCGGTCGCCGCGCCGACCTTCACCACGGCGACGCCGCCGGCGAGCTTCGCGAGCCGCTCCTGGAGCTTCTCGCGATCGTAGTCGCTCGCCGTGTCCGCGATCTGCTTGCGGATCGCCTCGATGCGGCCCTTGATGCCGCCCTTGTCGCCCTGGCCGTCGACGATGACCGTGTTGTCCTTGTCGATCTCGACCCGCTTGGCCGTCCCGAGGTCGCGCACCGTGGCGCTCTCGAGCTTCTGGCCGAGGTCCTCCATGAACGGCGTCGCGCCCGTGAGGATGGCGATGTCCTTCAGCATGTCCTTGCGGCGATCGCCGAAGCCGGGCGCCTTCACGGCGGCGACCTTGATCGTGCCGCGCAGCTTGTTCACGACGAGCGTGGCGAGCGCCTCACCCTCGACGTCCTCGGAGAGGATGAGCAGCTCGCGCCCCTGCTTCACCACCTGCTCGAGCAGCGGCAGGAGGTCGGCCATGGCCGAGATCTTCTTCTCGTGCACGAGGATGAGCGGGTTCGTGAGCACCGCGGTCATCTTCTCGGGGTCGGTCACGAAGTAGGGCGAGAGGTAGCCGCGGTCGAACTGCATGCCGTCGACGGTCTCGAGCTCCGTCGTCATGCGCTTGTTCTCCTCGACCGTGATCACGCCCTCCTTGCCGACCTTCTCCATGGCGTCGGCGAGGATCTGGCCGATCTCCTTGTCGCCGTTGGCGCTGACCGTGGCGACCTGGGCGATCTGGTCCTTGTCCTTGGTCGGCTTGGCGGCCTTCTGCACGGCCTCGATGACCTTCGCGACCGCCGCGTCGATGCCGCGCTTCAGATCCATCGGGCTGTGGCCGGCCTCGACGAGCTTGAGGCCCTCGCCGAAGATCGCTTGCGCCAGCACCGTCGCCGTCGTCGTGCCGTCGCCGGCCTTGTCGCTGGTCTTCGAGGCGACCTCGCGCACCATCTGGGCGCCCATGTTCTCGAGCTTGTTGGCGAGCTCGACCTCCTTGGCGACCGTGACGCCGTCCTTCGTCACGACCGGGGAGCCCCAGCTCTTCTCGATGACGACGTTCCGCCCCTTCGGCCCGAGGGTCACCTTGACCGCATCGGCGAGCGTGTTCACGCCCTTGAGGATCGCGGCGCGAGCGCCGCGGCTAAAAACGATCTGCTTGGCAGCCATCTCTCAATCCCCTCGCGGCCGCGAGGCCGCGTGTACTAACGCTTGCGTTCGGTAGCCTCAGACCTGGTTCACGTCGCGGCGGGCTCGGTCACGGCGAGCACGTCGTCCTCGCGGATGAGCACGTGCTCCTCGCCGTCGAGCTTCACCTCGGTGCCGCTGTACTTGCCGAACAGCACCTTGTCCCCGACCTTCACATCGAGCGGGCGAACCTTGCCGTCCTTCAGGACCTTGCCGTTGCCCACCGCGACGACGCGCCCCTCGATCGGCTTCTCCTTCGCGGCGTCGGGGATGATGATGCCCCCCTTGGTCTTCGTCTCGCTCTCGACGCGCTTGACGACAATCCGATCCTGCAGCGGCCTGATTTTCATGGTGGCTCCCTCGTCCTCGGCTTGTTGACTGACCATCGGCTCGCCGGAGGTCCCGTTCGCCCCCCCGCTGGGGCGTTCCGCCCGCGCGACGAGAGCTAAGTGCCCGAGATCGCAGTCTCTTGGCACTCTCCTAGGCCGGTGGCTAAACCGCGGCCGAAAGTAAATCAGTCACCCGGCGCGTCAAGGGCACGCAGCAGGGAGCCGCGACTTTTCCGGAGCCGAGAGTCCCGAACGGCGAAGCCGAGATGTCGGGAGAAGCGACGGCGAGGGCGCGGTCGCGACCTCGTGGAGCCTCCTCGGGGACGAGCCCCCGACAGCACGTGGACAATCTGGACGGATCATGGCGAGAGCACGACGACGCGCGACGACGCGCGACGCGCGACGGCAGCAACGGACGGCATGCAACGAGGGCGGAGCGGGTTGAGCGAGGGGTTGGGCAGGGGGGAGGCCTTGCTCACCCCATGAAGCGCTCGAACCATGCGAAATATGGGCGATTTCTGGCAGCGGGCATTTTTCTTCGGCGGGTCCGATCTTGATCGCTTGACAATCCAGGCAGCCCAAGTAGATTCCGCGGCCCGTGGCGCTGATGAACACGGCGCTGACCCCTTGGGGGATCGTCTAACGGCAGGACGCAAGATTCTGGCTCTTGCTATCAAGGTTCGAATCCTTGTCCCCCAGCCAGGCCGCTCAGCTCAGCTGTCGGCTTTCTCCGCAGAACAAGGTCCCATCGTCTAGCGGTTAGGACATCGGCCTCTCACGCCGGTAACGCGGGTTCGATTCCCGCTGGGATCGCCACTTCACCCCCTCGCCTCGTTTCCTGCTGCTTCCGTCTATGTCGTGCGTCGAGCGCGACGCGAAGCGCAGCGTCGTTCGACGAGCGCGCGAGCACGCAGATCAGCGAGAACGTCCTGCTCCGTTCACGTTGCGCTACCCTCTGGCGCATTCGTCCGAGGCGAGGTGCCCCGCGCGGCGGCCGCCGGCCCCGTGGCTCCTCGGCTAGGACGGCGGCGCTTTCTCCTCGCGCCCGTGCTGTCAGCCTGAGCCGCGGCGCCCGTCCGCCGGCCGCCGGGGCTTCTCGGGGGGCACCGCCGACGCGACGAGGAACCCTTCGGCGCGGTGCGGGGCGAGCCCGCAACGCGCGTTCATGCGCTTGGCGATCTCGTCGCCGGCCTTGACGAGCGCGTAGAACCACCGGATCCCGAAGCGATCGTGCCCTTCCCGGAGCGCCGCCGCCTGCAGCGGGGCCCCGAGCCCCCGCCCGCGGTGGTCCTCGCGCAGGCAGGTGCAGATCGGCATGGCCGTCCACGAGGGCGCCTCGCCCACGTCGGAGATCCAGAGCGGCGGGGCGCCCAGCAGCCCGAGCTGGGCGAGCGCCTCGCGCCCGCCGATCTCGGCAGGCTGTGGCCGCGTCACGACGCACAGGGTGGTGCAGCCGATCAGCGCCCCCGCGCCGTCGCGCAGCGCGAACGTCAAGGAGCGCCCCTCGCCGCCGCGCAGGTACCACCCCGGGAGCGGCGCGTGGCCGCTCTCGGCCTGAAGCTCCTGGATCGCGCGGATCGACGCCTCGTCGTCGTCCGGCGACACCCTGGACAGGCGCAGGCCCGGCGGGAATGTGCGAAACCGGCTGAGCCCCTGCACCGCGGCGCGCACCTCGCCGGCCGGGGCGCCCATCACCGAGAGGTCCTCGTCCACGGAGAGCCCCGCCTGGCGCAGCGACGCGGCGAGCGCGGCGAGCTCCGGCCGGGGGGCGTGCAGGATCACGCGCTCGAAGCAGCGCACGAGCGCCTCGCGCCGATCCGGCGGCGTCCGCTGGGCGTGCAGCAGGATCAGCGAGCGACCGTCGGTCGTGATGCCGTCCTGCTCGCCGATCCAGTCGCGGGCGGCGTACAGGATCCGCTGAGCGCGGTAGTCCGCGGCTTCACCGAAACAACCCGGTCCGTCCGCAGGACCGGGGCCGCGCTGCTGCGGGGCGTCGTCGCGATCGAGGTCGAAGGCAAGCATCATGGCGGCATCCCTCCTGTCGAGAAGCAACGGCGGCTGCCACGAATGGCGGCCCCTGGAGGAGCCGCCACCCGGCGCGGGACGCCCGCGCCCAGCGCCCGAGCGAGCCCCTGCCGCGCCGCGCAGGTCCACCGGCGAGATGGCCTGACGCGGCGGTGCGCGAATGCGGGAGAGCTCCGCTCCACCAGCGGCTGTTCAGCCCGCGTGTCGAGACTTCAACTTATCCCTGCTCGGCGATCGCGCAAGCGGCGACATGCCATGATCCGGGCGGCGCTCCAGCCGGGACACGCACGCTCACGCATGCTTACAAGCAATCGGAATCACTAGCAAATCAGACCAACATCCACTGTCGACCTCAAGGCACATCGCCGCCCGACGGGGCCGCGACGTGGACATAGAACGACCTAGCCTGGAGAGACCCATGGCCCCGGGCACCCGCGCGTCGGGGGCGGACCGGCGAGGCGCGTCGGACCAGGGTGCTCGCACGCGGTGGCCTTCGGCGGTTGAGGACGATCGCGCGCCCTGGTAGGTTGGCGTCCAGTATTGCGCGATGACCACCGCCCTTGTCACCGACTCCGACGACGACGCGCCCGTGACGCCCCGCCCGTTTCTCAAATGGGCGGGCGGCAAGGGCCAGCTGCTCCGGCAGTTCCAGCCGCTCCTCCCCGCGTCCTACGGGCGCTACTTCGAGCCCTTCATGGGGGGGGCCGCGCTCTTTTTCTGCCTGCAGCCGAAGCGCGCGACGCTGACGGACGTCAACGCCGAGCTCATCGACTGCTACCGGGCGGTGCGCGATCGGGTCGACGAGGTGATCGCCGCGCTGGGCGGCCACGCCTACGAGGAGGCGCACTACTACAGGGTTCGCGACGTCGATCCCGCCTCGCTCACGCTGCCCGAGCGCGCCGCGCGGACCATCTTCCTGAACAAGACGGGGTTCAACGGGCTCTACCGGGTCAACAGCGCCGGCCGCTTCAACGTGCCTTTCGGCCGCTACGTCAAGCCGTCCATCTGCAACCCGCCCCAGCTGCGGGCCTGCTCGGCGGCGCTGCAGGGCGTCGAGATCGAGGTCCGCGACTTCGAGCGCGTGCTCGACCACGCCCAGGAAGGTGACTTCGTGTACCTGGACCCGCCGTACTCGCCGGTCTCGCCGACCGCGAACTTCACGTCCTACAGCGCGGGCGGCTTCGGCTTCCGCGACCAGGAGCGCCTCGCCGCCCTCTTCGCGGAGCTCGACGGGCGAGGCGTCCAGGTGATGCTCTCGAACTCCGATGTTCCGGAGATCCCGCCGCTCTACAAGCGGTTCAAGATCGACCGCGTCGCGGCGCTCCGGAGCATCAACGCGAAGAGCGACGCCAGAGGCCGCGTGGGGGAGATCGTGATCCGGAACTACGGGGCCAGACGGAGCCGCAAGGCGGCGCCCGCAGACAAGGCGGGCTGAGCCCGGCGCCGCGGCGCGCGGCTCAATCGACGGTCTTCCCCTCGTGCTTCTTCGGATCGGGGGCCGCGCGCTCCTCGGCGTACGCCATCGCCACCTCGATCTCCTCGTGGATCTCGCGCGAGGTGACCTTGTTCCCCGAGGGATCGACCGCCTCCCACACGAAGCCGCGGACCTCCCCCGGGCGCTCGGGTATCCAGCGGACCCGCAAGGTCCAGCCGTGCAACTCGGCCGTATAACCACCTTCCTCGTGATCCCGCTGCCATGCAGAGACGGTCGGGTGCTTCACCATCGTGACGTCTCCGGCGCAGAGGGTCGAGAGGACAGAAGAACTGTTCCCGAATGGCCGCGCTCCCCCCCCGAGCAACGCCGCCGTCCGGGAACACGGGGAAGATAGCAGGCGCCCGGCGCGCGGCGATCAGGCAGGCGTGTGTTCCTCATGCGGATGCACCTTACCCGAATCCCAGCGCGCGCCGAAAGGTCCTCGCCTTCCGATGGGGCCGTCAGCGCGAGCAGCGTGAACAGCACAAACACCATCGCGCGGACGGGCGGCGCCTGCGACGCGCACCCCATGCTACGAAGCATGCATGGGGGCAGGAATCGTCGTCTTCTTCGGGCTCGCGCTCGTCGCCTATCTCCTGGTTGCCCCGCTCGTCGCCTTCGTGTTCGCCGTCCGGGCCAACCGGCGCAACGAGGACCTGCAGCTTCGGATCCACGCGCTGGAGCACCGGGTGGCCGAGCTCTCCGGACAGCGCGGCCGCGCAGCGCTCACCGCAGCGGCGGAGAGCCCGCGAAGCACACACGGCCTGGAGCAAGAGCCGATGGCCCAGGGCGCGATCCCGCCCCCAGCGGCGGGGCAAGCCGCGCTCGACCCCGAGAGCGCAGGTGCGCCGCCCGCGCTCGACGCGGCGACCGCCGGCGCGCCGCCCGCGCTCGACGCGGCGACCGCCGGCGCGCCGCCGGCGGTCGCGTCCACGGCGTTCGCCGCCGCGTTCGCCGCCGCGGAGGCCGCGGCGCCCCCCGCGGTCGCGTTCCCGGATCCCGCCGCTCCTCCAGCGCCTCGCCCCACGGCGACGCTCGACGCGAGCGCGTTCGGCGCCGGCTCGCCCGCGCACCGCGAAGCCCCGGAGCGACCCTCCATCGAGGAGCGGCTCGGCCTCACCTGGCTCACCCGCGCAGGCGCGACCACCTTCTTGCTCGGCGCGCTCTTCTTCTTCAAGTACGCCTCGGACAACGCCTGGATCGGGCCGTTCGGGCGCGTCGCGATCGGCGCCGCGACCGGGGCCGCGCTCCTCGCGATCGCCGAGGTGCTCCGCGAGCGCGCGCAGCGTCGCTTCGTCCACACGCTCCTCGGACTCGGCCTCTCGGTCCTGATCGCGTCGGTGTGGGCGAGCGCCGCGCTGTACGAGCTCATCCCGATCCCCGCTGCGTTCGCGGCGGACACGGTGCTCCTCCTGCTCGGCGCCGGCCTCGCGCTCCGCCACCGCGGCGAGGCCATCCTGATCCTCAGCCTCGTCGCCGGCTTCCTCAACCCCGTCGTGCTGTCGACGGGGCAGGACCGGCCGCTCGTGCTGTTCGGCTACCTCCTGCTCATGACGAGCGTCGCCCACGCCGTCGCGGCGAGGCTCGGCTTCCGCGTCGCGCCGTGGCTCGCGATCGCAGGCCATACGGCGCTGTTCTGGGGCTGGTACGCCACGCACTTCGACGCCGGCGCCGCCCCGGCCAGCGGAGACCCGGACGCGGCGCCCTGGCTCGACTCGCCCGCGCAGGCGCTCCCGGGGCCCTACTTCCCGCTCGCCGCGCGCGCGGCGCCCCTCGCGTTCGTCGCGCTCGCCGCGGCGCAGGGCATCGTGCGCGCGCTGTGGCTGCGCCGCGCGCCCGCCCCGAGCCCCGACCGAAGCGCCGCGCTGACCGGCGGGGCAGCGACCGGCGTCCTCCGCGTCGCGGCGCGCGCGGACGCCACGGCGACCAGCATCGCCGCGCTCGTGCTCGCCCACGCGGGCGCGACCGCGCTGCTCTTCGACGCGCCGCGCGCGCTCACGGCCACCGCCATCGCGCTCGCGCTCGCGTCGCTGGTCGCCCTGCGCGCGCCGGAGGAGGGCGCCTGGCTGCTGGCGCCGATGGGCGCCGCCTTCCTCGCCTTCGCCGCGACGTTCGCGGACGCGCCTGCCGCGCACCGGACGACGCTCGTCGCGCTCGTCGCGGCCTGGACGCTCGTCTACCTCGCGGGGTGGCTCCGCGGCGCCGGGCTCACAGGTCAGCTCGATCGGAAGACCGCCATCGCGTGCTCCGCCGGCGCGGCGCTCTTCGCCTGCACGGCGGGCATGCTGCTGATCGAGGACGATGCGGCGCTCTTCGCGCTCGCGCTCGCGGGCGCGGCCGCCCTCGCGGCGTGGACGGCCGCGCGCGCCGCGCTCCCCGCCCTGCTCCTCGCCGCGGCGCTCGTCTCGGCAGGCGCGCTCGCGGCGGCCGCGCGCTTCGCGATCGCGCCGGCGGACGCGGGCGCCTCGGCGGCCGCCGGGGCCGTCGACGCCGTGAGCGCCGTCAACGCAGGGTTCCTCGGCGCATCAGCGCTCGTCATGCTGGTGTTCCTCGGCGCCGCGGGCGCCTCGGCGCGGCGCACGCGCGAGCCCGGCGCGCCGGCGCCCTCGTGGTCCGACGCGCTCGCCGCGTGCGTGGCGACGCTCGGGTTCGTCGCGGCCGCGCTCGGCGCCACGCCGGAGGACGCGCCGACGCTCCGCGCGCTGCTCACCGCGGGCGCCGGCGCCCTGGACCTGGCGCTCGGCGCCGCGCTCCTCCGCGCCGGCGTGACCCGCGCCGGCGCCGCGCCCCCCGCCGATCGCATCGCCCTGCTCCTCGGACAGGCGCTCGCCCTGTTCGCCGCGGCCGTCGCGTTCGGGCTCGGCGGCGCGACGGTCACCGTGGTCTGGAGCATCCTCGCGGCCGTGGCGGCCGCGATCGCCGCGCGCACCGGCGAGCGCGCCTGGCTCGCGGTCACCCTGCTGCTCTTCGCCGCCGCCCTCGCGCGGGCGCTCGTCGTCGATCGGGCCGAGGCCGAGGCGCTCGTGACGACCTGGTTCGCGACGCACGGCCGCGACGGGACCATGGCGGTTCCCGTCCTGCTCAACGCGAGGACCTATGCGTTCGCGGGCGTGAGCGCCGCCCTGCTCGCCGCGGGGCGGCTGCTGTCGCGCGCGGCGCTCGCCCGCCCCCCGGACGCCGCGCGCGCCGAGCTGCGCGGCGCCGCGGCCGCGGCGCTGGGCGCAGGGTATGCCCTGCTCATCACGACCGTCGTCCTCGAGGTGCGGAGCGCGATCACCGCGCTCCCCGCCGCCCCCCCTGCCCCGCTCGACGCGGCCGAGTTCGCCGAGCTCACCGTGCAGCACCGCGCCGCCCTCGAGGGCCAGCAAGGCAGCCTCGCGATGGCGACCACGCTCGTGCTCGCCCTCGCGGCGATCGCGCTGCTCACCGCGGGGTTCGCGGCGCGCGACGCCTTCCATCGCTACGCCGGGCTCTCCCTGTTCGCCGTCACCATCGCGAAGCTCGTGACCTGGGACGTCTGGCACGTCGAGCGCATCTACCAGATCGCCCTCTTCACGGGCGTCGGGGCGCTGCTCGTCGGCGGAGGGTTCCTCTACGCGCGGTTCGGCCGGCGCCTCGTGACGCTCCTGCGCGCCGGATCGCGGGGCGCGGCCGGGCCGCTCGCGCTGCTCGCGGCGATGAGCCTCGCGCGGCCCGCCGAGGCGCAGACCGGCGCGGCGCTCCCGACCGGGAGGCACGCGCTCGTCCGGCCCATCGAGGGCGTGGACGCCGCCGGCGACCACCGGGTCGACGTCGATCTCGACCTCTACCGCGAGAGCCGCGCGGAAGAGCTGCTCGCCGACGTCCGCATCGCCGGCCCCGACGGCGCCGAGGTGCCCTACGTGATCCGCGAGCCAGGCGCCGCGCACGCCTCCGGGCGGATCGCGGCCACGATGCTCGATCCGGGGGTCGACGCCGCCGGCGTGGCGCACGCGACCTGGGCGCTCGACGCGCTCGGCACGCGCCACTGCCGCGTCGAGCTCAGCGTCACCGGCGGCAGCTTCCTCCGCGAGGCGCGGGTCGAGACCGGCGCGGATCCGAGGGCGCTCAGCGAGGTCGCGCGCGGCGCCTACGTGTACCGCATCCCCCAGGGCACGGAGACGGTCGAGCACCTGTCGGTCCGCTATCCCCTCTCGCGCGCCGCCCTCGTCCGGATCCGCCTTGTCCCCGAGGGCGCCCCGGCGCGCGACGCGGCCGCGGAGGTCCGGATCACGGGCGGCGCCGTCTCGTGCGAGCCGCAGGCCCCCACCGAGTCCCCCGCGCTGCTGCCGCTCGCGATCGTCGAGACGCAGCGGGACAGCGAGGCGAAGACGACGCTCGTCACCCTCGACGCCGGCGCCGACGGCGCGCCGCTGGAGGCCGTCCTCCTCGACGTCGCCACGCCGGAGTTCAGCCGCCGCGTCGACGTCGCCTCGACCACGTACCGCGCGGTCTGGCCGGCCGTGGGGAGCGGCATGATCCACCGCATCCATCCGCACGGTGCGTCAGGGCCCTCGCTCGCGTCGACGCGGATCCCGCTGAGCCCCACCCGGAAGCGCTTCCTCCGGCTCACGATCCACGACGGCGACTCGGCGCCGCTCTCCCTCTCGGGCGCGCAAGGCGAGGTGCGGGCGCGCGAGATCGTGCTCCGCGCCGCGCGGCCGGGGCCGCACTGGCTCTACGTCGGCGACACGCTCGGCAAGCGCCCGAGCTACGATCTGGTCGACCTGCTCGACCCCACCGCGCGCGAGCGTCCCCCCGCCGCGAGGCTCCGCGCCGCAGCGGCAAACCCGGGGCTCGGCGCCGCCCCGGTCGCGCGCGACCTTCCGTTCACCGAGCGGCACCGCGCGCCGATCGGGGGCGCGCTGGCCGTCGGGTTGCTCGCGCTCTCGCTGTGGGCCGCGCGGCTCCTCCAGCGAGGGGAACCGGAGCGAGACGAGCGAGGCGAGCGAGGCGAGCGAGGCGAGCGAGGCGCGCCGCCCGACGACCCCACGCCGCCGCGGCAGCGAACAGAAGACAGCGAGCCCAGGCCGTGATGTGCTCGCATGTTGCCGCAGGTCGCCGGGAACGCGGCGCTCCGGCGGTCCGGACGAACCATCGAGGTGGATGCACCATGAGAGGCGGGCGCTTCGTCTACTTGGGTCTCTGCGCGAGCGTCGGGGCGGCGCTCTGGGCCTCGGGCGCGTGCTCCGCGACGGCGCGCGACCGGCAGGCGCCTGGCGAGGGCGGCGGCGGAGGCGCGACCAGCGCCACGACCGCGGAGGCGGGCGCCGGCGGACGGGTGGAGTCGACGGGCTCCTGGGCCGATTTCGGCGACGGCGGCGCGCCGGCGGAGGAGGGCCCGTCGCCCGACGAGGACGGCGACGGGTTCACCATCGAGGACGGCGACTGCAACGACGGCGACCCGAACGTCAACCCAGGCGCCGTCGAGGTCGTGATCACGGAGCCCGACCAGAGCGGCGCGGTGCCCGAGCCGGCCGACGAGGACTGCGATGGCGTGATCGACAACGCGCCGCCGGCCTGCGACAGGAACATCGCTCCTGCCGATTTCGACGCCATCCACGGGGCCCACGCGATCGACCTCTGCGCCAAGGCGTCGCCCGGGGACAGGAAGTGGGGCGTGCTGAGCGCGCAGTACGTGCGCGGCGACGGCTCGCCCGCGGAGCCCTCGCCCGCGGTGGGCGTGCTCGATTCCTTCGGCCCCAACGTGCGCCCGCAGGGCGGGGCCCGCCTGCTCGTCCTGTCCTCGGGTCGCGCCCGGATCGCCCGGTGGCCGGGCTCGTGCAACGCGGATAGCTGCAAGAACTACGGGCCGGGCGAGGCGCCGCCCGGCTTCCCGCAAGGCAGCCTCGAGTGCGGTCCCTCGGCGAACATCAACGACGACATCGCCCTCGAGCTCGTCCTCCGCACGCCGACGAACGCGACAGGCTACGAGTTCGCGTTCAAGTTCTACACCTTCGAATACCCCGAGTTCGTCGAGGACTGCTTCAACGACCAGTTCGTCGCCCTGGCGACGCCGGCCCCGCCAGGGTCGCTCAACGGCAATCTCTCGTTCGATAGCCTTGGCAACCCCGTCAGCGTCAAACTCAGCTTCTTCGAGGTCTGCGAGGCGTGCCCGCTCGGGACGGACGAGCTCGAGGGCACCGGCTTCGGGCTCTGGAACGACGCCGGCGCGACCGGCTGGCTGCGCACGCGGGCCCCGGTGACCGGCGGCGAGGAGCTCAAGCTGCGGTTCATGATCTTCGACACCGGCGACGAAAGGCTCGACTCGACCGCGCTCGTCGACGGCTTCAAGTGGGTCGCGAACGGCGGCACCGTCCCGCTCGAGACCGCGCCCGTCGAGGATCCCCGGTAGCGCCCCGGCGTCCGGACGACCCGAGCCCTCCGGATCACGCGCGCCGGCCGCGGCGCGGCGCGAGGTGGACCGCGCGCCGTGGCCGGCGCGATCCCGTATTTTACGACAGGGATTGTTGCGCAAAACGATACAATACCGCGATGCTGCTCCCTTCCTTGGAGAACCTCGCCTGCTTCGAGGCCGCGGCGCGGACGCTGAACTTCCGGACCGCAGCGCGCGCCGTCGCGCTCAGCCCCGCCGCGTTCGGCCAGCGCATCCGGCAGATCGAGGAGCAGGTCGGCGCTCCGCTGTTCGAGCGCACCACGCGCCGGGTGCAGCTGACGCCGCGCGGGCTCGCCTTGCTGCCGCGCGCCCGCCAGTGCCTGGCGCTCGCCGAGGACTGCCTCCGCAGCGCGATGGGCCCCGCGCCCGCGCCGGTCGAGCTGACGCTCGGCACGCGGTTCGAGCTCGGGATGTCGTGGCTCGTCCCCCAGCTCGGCGCGCTGACGCGGCGGCGCCCCGAGCTGACGCTCCACCTCTACTTCGGCGCCTCCGACGACCTGCTGAAGCGCCTCTACGACCGCAGCGTCGATTGCGTCGTCACCAGCGCGCGCTGGAGCGCCACGACCCTCGCGGCGGAGACGCTGCACGAGGAGCGCTACGCGTTCGTCGCCTCCCCCAAGCTGCTCCGGCGCGAGGCGTTCGCCCGCCCGGAGCACGCGTCGCGGCACTGCCTGCTCGACATCGACCCGACCATGCCGCTGTTCCGGTACCTCGCGGATCAGGCGGGCGGCGCCGGCTGCTTCGCGTTCGCGCGGCACCGCTGGGTGGGGCTCGGCGCCGCCATCAAGGCGCTGGTGCTCGCCGGCGAGGGCGTCGCCGTGCTGCCGCGCCACATGGTCGCCGCCGAGCTCCGCGGCGGCAAGCTGAAGCGGCTCCTGCCGTCCGCGCCCCTCGCGCGCGATCACTTCCGGCTCATCTACCGGCGCGACGACCCGCGGACCTCGCTCTACGCGAAGCTCGCCGAGTCGCTGCGCGCGGTGCCGATCCAGTGAGGCGCGCGCTCGCCAGCGCCGCGCGGAGCGGGCTGAGCGGCGTAGACTCCCGGCCGAGGACCATGAGCGAGCTCCCCGGCGCCAGCGCGCGCCTCCCCGCGACGCCGATCACGGCGCAGGACATCAACGGCGGACCGGACCCGGAGCGCCGCGCCCCCTTCGTCATCACGACGCCCGGCGTGTACGCCCTCGTGGAAGACGTCGACTGGGTGGCGCCGGACGCGAACGCGCGGGCCATCACGATCGCGAGCGATGACGTCACCCTCGACCTGCGCGGCAGGACGCTGCGGCAGATCGACCCTCCGGCGCCCGTCCTCGCCCCCGGCCCGGGCGCGAGGCCTTGCCGGGGCGAGGTCGTCTCCGGGAACGTGGGCGTGTTCGCCGAGGGGAGGACGCGGCTCGTCATCAGGAACGGCAGCGTGCTCGGGATCCAGGGGGTGGGGATCGCCGCCAGGGCGTGCAGCCAGCTGGATCTGCTCGATCTGTCGGTCCGGCGGTGCGGCGGCGACGGCGTGTTCGACACGGGCTTCCTGTGCCGCAACGGCGGGATCTTCGTGATGGGCGCCCGGGACGCGGCCGGCGGCGTCGCCTTCGCAGCAGGGATCCGGATGATCAACTGCGTGTGCTCGGAGAACACGAGCCGGCTCGACTTCGTCGTGACGCTGGGCGCGCTCGTCCTGTTCTGCGACGACGTGCAAGTCAAAGGGTGCGTGTTCAACCGCACGGCGAACACCAGCGCCCAGCCGAGCGGCGTGCAGTTCAACGTCGTCGGCGCCGACTTCGTCATCTGCCGCAACGTGCTCGTGGAGGACTGCGAGGCGCACGACAACACGTCGGGCGGAGAGCCGGCCGGCTTCTTCGCGTGGGGAGAGAACTACAAATTCCTGCGCTGCAGGGCGAACCGGAACTTCACGCTCACCGGGAACCGCGCGTGCGGATTCAACATCTCGACCACGAGCAACCTGGAGATGGTCGAGTGCGAGGCGGACGGGAACTACAACGCGAACCCGGCCGCGTCCGCCGATGCGGTCAAGGACTTCTCCGCGCTCGGCTTTCGCATCGGCAGGGCGGTGTACCGCGGGCTGATCGAGGGCTGCCGCGCGCTCGGCAACCACGGCGCGAGCGCGAACGCGCCCGCCGGCGGCTTCGCGCTCCACTCGACCCGCCACGTGGTGCTGAGGCGCTGCGTGGCCGTGGGGAACAGGAACGCGAGCGGGACCGCCGAGGACGACGGGCTCGCGGCCGGGTTCATCGCCTCGACGCCGCTCGCGGATCCGCAGGGCGGCCTGGTGGGCGGCGAGGGCAACGCGTTCGTCGACTGCATCGCCGACGGCAACACGGTCCACCGCGCGCCCCTGTTCGTGCAGCCGCCGGCCCCGCCCGTCGACGCCGGTCCGTCGCGCGGCGATCCGCAGAAGGGCGCGGGGTTCCTGCTCGACACGCAGCGCGACGCGCGGATCATCGGCTGCCAGTCCGCGAACAACGACGGCAAAGGGATCTGGCTGAGGGCCTGCGCGCGCGCGCTGGTCGAGGGAAACACGCTGTCGAGGAACACGCTTTACGGCATCCAGGACGAGGATCCCGCGGGGCTCAGCGCCTTCACCGGCAACCGGGCGCACCTCAACGGGTCCCGGCACCGCCACAACTACGTCGGCCTGCCGCCGGGCACGCCGGTCCGCAAATGGACGCTCGGCTCCCATCCCCTCGACGGCCCTTCGGACGGGATAGCCAACCTCAGCACCCGGCTGCCCTGAGGGCCGCGAGCGCCTCGCGCCGCCGCGCGGCGATCACCGGCCACGGGCGAGCGCGCCCGGCGAGCGGCTTTCGTGACGCCGGCCTCGCCGCCTCTCCGCCTCGCTCGCGCGCGCGTCAGCGATTCCCGTCCTGCGGCTGCTCGACACGCGCCCGGATGGCTGCGACGGCGCGCGCCGAGCCGTCCAGGTTCTCCGCGTTGAGGAGGCTCTTCGGAAGCGGCAGCTTCGGCCGGAGGAACACCTCGAGGGACAGGCGCATCGACTGGGCGTCGATCTTCTCGAGCCGCCAGGTGGCCTGGAGATCTTGCACATTGCCGGAGATGAAGCGGGATGAGTACGTCTCGACGCCATCCTCGACGACCGGCTTCTGGATCTCGATGCGCGCCCACATCGTGACCGCGCCCGAAAGGGCCGAGACCTCCATGTAGAGATCCCACCCGCCCGCGGGCGTGCGCCCGAGCAGGCGGCACTTCTTGTAGTGCGGCATGAACTCCGGATAACGCTCGAACGAGAGCACCGCGGCGCGCACGCGCTCCAGCGAGCCCTTCACGACCACCGTCGACCGTCCACGCGCGAATCCGGTGCTTCCGATCGGGACTGCCATGCTCGTGATCCCGGTCGTATCGGGCGCCGGCTGCGCGCGCTCGGCCTGCTCGCCGTCGCTCGTGGCAGCCGGCAGGACATCGCCTCTGTCGCGCTGTGCCGGCAGGCGCGGTACATCCAGGTTGATCCCCCGTTCCCCCGTGCTGCACGCGGCGGCCGCGAGGGCGAGTCCCCCGGCGAGCGCGCGCGAGATCGGTGCGCGATGGCCGGTCGTGGTCGAGCGAGTTCTCCGCATGACGGCCCAGCTTGCCAGCGACGTGCCGGCCGCCCCCATCGCCCCGATGATACCGCGCGACACATCCGCGCGGGCCGCCCCCCACGCTGCCACCGAGAACGGATCACCCGCCCATCGAGCGCGGAAAACACGAGCTCCCTCCGGACTCTCCACGAGTGCTCGGAAGGCCCCCTGTCTCCTCCTTCCCGCTGCTATCGGCTAGGATTCGCCTGAGAGGTAGGCTGTCAAGCTGGGAATGGGGACGCCGGTCGGGCGGCCGAACTGCCAGTCCGCCGACTCGACCCCGACGCCGCCGATGTCGAGGTGGATGAACGGCAGCGCCCCCCCCTTGAGCCCCGAGGCGATGTCGAGGAACGCGAAGGGGAACTGGTGCCCGCGCGGCGTGTTCACCGAGGCGAGGCGGTTCGAGGACACCACGTCCTCGGCGCTCGATCGGGGCGCCACGAACGCGTAGTCCTCGCGCCGCGGCCGGGCGCGCTCCATCGGCTCGCCCCAGCGCTCCGCGAGGACGTCGAGCCTGTCGAGCTCCGGCCGCGCGGCGGAGTTGCCGATCGCGCCGGTATAAGGCCCGTGGGCGCGGTAGACGTGCCCGGTCAGCGTCGCGACCGAGAACACGATAGGGTCGGCCGCGCCGCTCATGGCGAGCTCCCGCCCGAGCGCGAGCAGGTCAGCCAGGATGAGGCGGCCCTCGGCGTCGGTGTTGCCGATCCGAACGCGCACGCCGGCGCGGCTGCGGATGATCTCGTCGCTCACATAGGACTCCTCGCCGATGCTGTTGCGCACGAGCCCGAGGAGCCCGACGATGCGCACGCCCTCCAGGCCGAGCGCCGCGGCCGCGCGCACGAGGCCGGCGACCGCGCCGGCGCCGCCCTTGTCCCGGGACATGCCGGCCATGTGCCCGTCGGTCTTCAGATCGACGCCGCCCGTGTCGTAGGTGACGCCCTTGCCCGCGAGCAGCACCGTTCGCCGGATCTCCCCGCGAGGCCTGTAGTCGAGCCGCACGACGCACGGCCGGTGCCGCTCGACGACCCGCGACGCCCGCGAGACCGCGCTGATGAGCGGATAGTCATCGACGTTGCGCTCGATCTTGACGAGCACCCCCGTCCTGGCGAACGCCGCCTCGCACATCTCGGCGACGCGGCGGGGCGCCATCCGCTCCGGCTCGGTGCCCGTGATGTCGCGGCAGAGCGCCCGACCGACCTCGATGGCCGCGATCTCGCGGGCGCGGGCCTCCGACAGCCCGAGCACCGCGACCGACTCGGCCGAGCGCGGGGCCATCTCCGCCTCCCGCGCCTCGAGCGGCGTCCACTGGCTCCCGAGCGCGGCGAGCGCGCCCACCTCCACGGCCCGCGCGAACCGCGGCGCGGCGCCCACCGGAGCGCGCACGACGAGCAGCGGCCGGCTCGCCCCCGCGTCCACCGCCCGCGCGAAGCCGGCCGCAGCGGCCTCCGCGACGGAGCGGACGTCATCGATGTCCTCCGAGAGAGGCCCCATCGGCGCGAGCACCAGGCGCCCGCCAGGCACCCCCGGCGCCGGCAGGACGAGCGGAGCACTCTTGCCCTCGAGCGCGGAGTCGACGCGCGCCGCCGCCTCGACCACCGCGCCCACGGCGGACCCGAGCCCCCCCGCGTACTTCGCGATGGGCGATGGCGCGACGAGGACGACAGCATCACACGCCGCGATCGCCGCGTTCGACTCCGCGAGGGCGTTGGCGGGCAGCCCCGCCAGGGAGGTGACATGGACCATGGCGGCGAATGATGTCACATGGGTCAGCATTTTTGCAGCACCCGTCGCCGCCGATAGGGCACCGACATGCGCCCCGAAGAGCAGGCATGGCGCGCGGCCATGGCGCGCAGGCCTGGCGCGCGCGCCGCGCTCGGCGCGCGCCATGCCCGCGCGGCGAGCGGCCCAGTGCGCTCGTCCGCCCCTGCGGTCACGCGCGAGGCGGCCGGCGTCGAGCTCCGCGCCGCTTCAGGAGAAGAGCACGACGCTGCGGATCGACTCGCCTTCGTGCATGAGGTCGAAGGAGTGATTGATGTCGTCGAGCGGCATCGTGTGGGTGATCAGCTCGTCGATCTTGATCTTGCCCTCCATGTACCAGTCGACGATCTTGGGAACGTCGGTGCGCCCCTTGGCGCCGCCGAACGCGGTGCCCTTCCAGACGCGCCCGGTGACGAGCTGGAAGGGGCGCGTGGCGATCTCCTCGCCGGCCCCCGCGACGCCGATGATGATGCTCGTTCCCCAGCCCTTGTGGCAGCACTCGAGCGCCTGGCGCATCACCTTGACGTTGCCGATGCACTCGAAGCTGAAATCGGCGCCGCCCCGGGTCAGATCGACGAGGTAGGGCACGAGATCCCCCGCCACCTCGCTCGGGTTGACGAAGTGGGTCATGCCGAACCGCTCGGCCAGCGCGCGGCGCTTCGGGTTGATGTCGACGCCGACGATGATGTCGGCGCCGGCCATCCGGGCGCCCTGGATCACGTTCAGCCCGATGCCGCCGAGGCCGAAGACCACGACGTTGTCGCCGGGCCTCACCTGCGCGGTGTTGATGACGGCGCCGATACCCGTCGTCACGCCGCAGCCGATATAACAGACCTTGTCGAACGGCGCGTCCTCGCGGATCCTGGCGACGGCGATCTCGGGCAGGACGGTGAAGCTCGAGAAGGTCGACGTGCCCATGTAATGGTGAATCCGCTCCTTGCCGATCGAGAATCGGCTCGTTCCGTCCGGCATGAGCCCGCGCCCCTGCGTGGCGCGGATGGCCTGGCAGAGGTTGGTTTTTCCGCTCGTACAATAAGAGCACTGCCGGCACTCGGGCGTGTAGAGGGGAATCACGTGATCGCCCTTCTTGAGGCTCTTCACGGACGGCCCGACGTCGACGACGACGCCCGCGCCCTCATGGCCGAGGATCGCGGGGAAGAGTCCCTCCGGATCCTTGCCCGAGAGCGTGTAAGCGTCGGTATGACAGACGCCCGTCGCCTTGATCTCGATGAGGACCTCGCCCTCGCGAGGGCCCTCCACCTGGACGTCCTCGACCGTCAGCTTCTCGCCGGCCTTGTGGGCCACGGCTGCGCGCGCTTTCATGATCGGTGGTTCTCCTCCCGCAAGCGGGGCGTTCGGGGCCCGAGCGGCGCCCGAGCCCCTCCAATAGCCGGGCGGGGAAGCAGGTTTCAAGGGGAACCCCGCTGGCGCCGCCCCGCCTCGCCCCCCCGTCCAGCCTGCCCGCATTGCGCCGCCCGGCCTGCCCGCATGCGCAGCCCGCTCGCTGCCCGCGCCCCCACCCGAGGATGGCGTTCGCGTGACAGCACGCGTACGATCACCCCGCTGTCCTTATGAACACACTCCGTTGCCCACTGGGTCTCCGCGCGCTCATCACGACAGCCGCGCTGGTCCTCGTCGCCTGCACCGGCGAGAGCCCGCCTGCTGGCGAGGCGGCCGGCAAGGGCGCTGGCGGCGCCGGCGGCGGCGGCGGCGAGAGCGCCTCCTCCGAGGGGGGCCATGGAGGACAGGGAGGCGCGCCGAGCGACACCGTGGCGTGTGTCGACGAGTGCCCCGCGGAGAGCGCTGGTATCACGATCGGCTGCAAGAAGCGCTTCATGTTCGGAATGAACTACGCGTGGCACAACTTCGCCGGCGACTTCGGCGGCATCGCCGCGTGGGACAAGCGCGGCGTCGCGGCCGAGGCGGAGACGCACGCGAAGAACCTCGCCGACATCCGTGCTCACGGGGCGAGCGTCGTGCGGTGGTGGATGCTGCCGGAGATCCGGGGCGAGAGCGTCGTCTTCGACACGAGCGAGAACCCGACCGGCCTCGGCGGGACGGCGCGGCGCGACGTCCAGAAGGCGCTCGAGCTCGCGGAGCAGGCGGACGTCAACCTGGTGTTCTGCCTGTTCTCGTTCGACAACTTCCACCCGACCCGGCTCGACGCCGACGTGAAGACCATCGGTATCACCTCCATCGTGAAGGACGCAAAGCGGCGCGCGAAGCTGATAGACAAGGTCGTCCGGCCGATCGCCAGGGCCGTGGCGCAGAGCCCCTACCGGCACCGGATGGTCGCGTGGGACGTGATCAACGAGCCCGAGCTGGCCATGACCGGACCGAGCCCGGACGACGGCCCTCGCTACGAACCCGACTCCCAGGTGGACCCGGTCGAGCACGCGCAGATGGCGGCGTTCCTCGGCGAGGCCATCCAGGCGCTGCGCGCGGAGAGCACGGCGCTCGTCACGATCGGCTCGGCGTCGATGAAGTGGGCGCAGTCCTGGCGCAACACCGACGTCGATTTCTACACATTTCATATCAACGACCGGGTCAACCTGTACTGGCCATACAACCAGTCGCCCAAGGACTACGGCATCACGGACAAGCCCGTCATCATGGGAGATTTCCCCATCGCCGGCCTGGCGACGGCCGCTTTGCCGACGCTCCTGGAGAGCTGGTACAGCCAGGGATACGCGGGCGCGATCAGCTGGGCCTACAGCGACGCGACCACGGCCGAGCTCGAGACGATCAAGGCCTTCGCCGACGCGAAGGGCTGCGGCGTGACGTACTGAAAGCCCCTCTCACGACAGCCAGTAGTCGACGAGAGACGCGCCCGTCACGTCGTGGGCGACCCCGGCCGCGATCGCCCACTGGGCCAGCGCGCGGCCGAGCGCCGCCATGGTCGTGAAGCGCCCGTCAGGGTCCTTGGCCAGGCCGCGCTCGATGATCTCCCAGAGCCGCGGGTGCAGCTCGAGGGCCTCCGGGCGCGGCGGGGCGGCGCGCAGCACGTCGTGCACGATGGAGATGCTGCTCGGGCCGCCGAACGGGCGACGGCTGCTCACGAGCTCGTAGAGCACGACGCACGCGCTCCACACGTCGGCGCGCGCGTCCGACTCCTGCCCGCCGCGGACCTGCTCGGGCGCCATGTAGGCCGGGCTCCCGACCAGCGTTTCCCTCCGCTCGTCGCCCGCCGCGCGCACCGCGGTGAACGCGATCCCGAAGTCGATCAGCTTGGGGACCGTGCGGCGGCCCTCGCGCACGAGGACGATGTTCGCCGGCTTCACGTCCCGGTGCACGACCCCCGCGCCGTGCGCCGCGCCGAGCGCGCCGATCACGGGAAGAAGCAGCTGGACCGCGGAGATGGGCGACATCGCGCCCGACTCGGCGAGCGCCTGGGCGAGCGACCGGCCCTGGAGGAGCTCCATCACCGCGAACGGCTCTCCCTCCTCCGTGAAGCAGAGATCGAAGATCCGCACGGCGGCGCGGTGCGACACCCGCGCCGTCGCCTGCGCCTCCCGGGTCAGCCGCGAGACGGCCTCGGGGACGGCGCAGTCGTGACGGATGAGCTTCAGCGCGACATCGAGGTTCAAGGAGAGATTCCGCGCCTTCCACACGGCGCCCATGCTGCCCTCTCCGAGGAGCTCAGTGAGGCGATAGCGCCCCCCGAGGACGTCGCCTGGGGCGTAGCGCCGCAGCGCGGCGGAGCACGGGTCGTTCGCAGGAACCGCCAGGGCGGCAGCGGGGGGAGGCGCGCCGGCAAGGCCGGTCCGCAGCGTGGCGGGCGGTACGCTCGCCGGGGTGGCCGGAGCGTCGCTCGGCGTCTCCAGCGGCGCGACGTCCCCGCCGTGACGGAAGGCCGAGCCGGACGGCCGCGACAGGCGGCCCGACGTCCGGAGGTCGACGGGCTCGAACGGAGGGCGGTGAGAGGAAGGCCAGCGCGGAGACCGCGGCGAGCGGTACGCACGCTGAGAGGCTCGGCCCCCGCTCGGGGGGCGGGAGCGATTCGACGCGGGATCCATCGAGCCGCCATGTGGCGTCGTGGAGCTGTCAGTTCGGTGGCTGTCCATGTCCTTGCCCACGTGTGCTGCAAGGAGCAGGCCGATGAAAATCGCCTCAGATCCGCCTCTTTCCCGCCCGCCGCGGCGCCGGGATTGCGGTGTGGAGGCATCAGATCCGGCGCCCGCAGCCATCGGCCCGCCCCGGGGGCTGCGCGCCGTCCGCCGCGACCGGCGCGCGCGTCTTCCGCGACCGCGACGCGTCGTCCGCCGGCGCGGTTCCGGGACGAGCGCGCGACCGATCCGTCGGCGCAACGGTCGTCGCACGACGCATTCCCTGCACGCCACACCGGCGCTCGACGGGTACATCGACAGCGGATGTCGGTCAGGATCGCCCGATGGCCAGCGAGGCCCCCACGGGGGCGCGCGCCGGGGTCGCCGTGGCGCGGTCGCCCCCTCGCGCCGCTCAGCGGGCGGAGCCGGGCACGACGCGCCCCTTGAACGCGATCGGCACCTCGAGGGCCCTGGCCGCCTCGACGAGCAGCGCGTGCTCGCTCTCGTGGATCACGCCGTCGGCGGCCACGAGGCGGACGGCCAGCTCGATCGCGGCCTCGCGCATCCGCACGTCGGGCAGGCGGACGCGCAACGCCGCGAAGCGGCCGCTCCTGCCCTCGTCGCGCACCGAGCGCTCGATGATGGAGAGGAGCGACTCCACGAGGTCGGCCCCGATGCGCCCCTCGCTCATGGCCATCACGTGCCGCGCGAGCTCGGCGCGCTCGGCCTCGTTGATGGATCCGTCAGCGTAGGCTGCGAGGAACATGATCTCGACCATCGCCTCGAGCCTGTTGATCTCGAGGTGACGAAACGAAAGCTGCGTTTCTTCCATCATGAGGTCCTCAGGATAGCGTATCACGGCCGCGCTCGACACAGCGCCCCTGAGCCCGCTCAGTAACGGCGCTCGCCGCGCGGCAACGGCGCTCGCCGCGCGGCAACGGCGCTCGCCGCTCAGTAACGGCGCTCGCCGCGCGGCAACGGCGCTCGCCGCTCAGTAACGGCGCTCGCCGCGCGGCGACGGCTTCCAGGAGCGCGCGGCGAAAGTTCTCGTCGAGCGCGACGCCGGTCGGTGCTCAACTCTCCCCACCATGAGCACAACCACCCCGACCGACCTCTTCCTGTCGCTGACGCCGCACAAGGTGATCGAGGCCGTCGAGGCCGCGGGCGTCCACTGCAACCGCGTCTGCTACCCGCTGAACTCGTTCGAGAACCGCGTCTACGAGGTCGAGCGCGAGGATCGCACCCGCGTCATCGCCAAGTTCTACCGGCCGGGGCGCTGGACGCGGGAGCAGATCCTCGAGGAGCACCGGTTCCTCGCGGAGCTCGCGGACGCCGAGATCCCCGTCTGCCCGACGCGCCCGTTCCCCGACGGCGAGACGCTCAAGCAGATCGACCACATCCCGTACTGCCTCTTCGAGCGCATGGGCGGCCGCGCCCCCGACGAGCTCGGCGACGAGCTGTTCGTGCGCCTCGGCAGGCTCGCCGCCCGCATCCACAACGTGGGCGCGGCCAGCGCCGCCGAGCACCGCGTCCGGCTCTCCGCCGACACCTACGCGCGCGAGGACCTCGGCTGGCTCGTCGAGCGCAAGCTCATCCCCGCGGCCGTCGAGCGGCGGTACCTCGCGGCCGCGCGCGCCGTCGCGGACGCGGCCGAGGAGCGCCTGCGCGGCGTCGACGTGCACCGCATCCACGGCGATCTGCACCCGGGCAACCTGCTCCTGCGCGACGGCGCGCTCCGCGTGCTCGACTTCGACGACATGGTCGTCGGCCCCGCCGTGCAGGACCTGTGGCTCCTCCTCCCCGGCCGCGACGAGGCCGCCCGGCAGCAGCGCGAGCTCTTCATCGAGGGCTACGAGGAGCTCCGCCGCTTCGACCGCTCGACCCTCGGGCTGATCGAGCCGCTCCGAGGGCTCCGCATGATCCACTACGCGGCGTGGATCGCGCGGCGATGGCACGACCCCATCTTCCCGAGGACCTTTCCGCACTTCGGCACGGAAGCGTACTGGCGCGAGGAGGCGAGCGCGCTCGAGGAGGTGCTCCAGCTGACGCGCGACGGAGACACGGGCGGCCCCGGCGGCGCCGCGGACGAGCCGCCGCCGAGCGGGGGCAAGTACTTCTGGGACCTGAACTGACCAGCGGGGCGCAGCCGCGCCGTGCCGATCAGAGGCGCTTCAGCACCAGGATCAGCCGCCACGCCGCGGCGTGCTCGAACGGGACGTCGACGTTGAAGTCGCCGAGCGTCGCCACCAGCGAGAGCTCCGGCACCCGCTCCGCGACGCGCCGCCACCCGGCGAGGTCCGGGACGTACCACGTCGCCTCCTGCCGGATCGACGAGAGCTCCCTCGGCGCGCCGCCGTTGCGCCGGGCCGAGCACACCACCTCGAGGGTCACGGGCACGACGCGCTCGGGCGTCGACCGCTCGATGTGGATACGGAACCGCGCGTCGATCGACTGCTCGCCGCGCAGCTCGGTCCACTCCGTCCTGTTCACGCCGGACGGCGTGAGATCGGCGGGGTGGGTCGCCTCGATGACGTGGACGCCGCCCGGCAGGAGGAGCGAGGCGGCGAGCCGGAGGTGGCGCTCGAGCGCCGCCGGCGTGGCCAGCTGGTGGATCGCCGAGAGCGGCACGAACGAGAGATCGACCGGCGCGACGTCCGGCCGCTCGTCGAGCTCCGCGCACGAGAAGCGGATGCCCGCCCCGGCGCCGCGGGCGCACGCGGCGCGCTCCGCGAAGGCGATCATCGCCGCCGAGCCGTCCGCGCCGGCGCAGCCGACGCCGAGCTCCGCGAACGCCTCCAGGTGCCGCGCGGGCCCGCAGGCCCACGAGAGGACGCGCTGCACCGGGCGGCCGCCGAAGCGGCGCGCGCACGCGAGCAGGAAGTTGCGCTCGGCGGCGTAGTCGCGGTAGCCGAACGCCGCGTCGTAGAGCGCAGGCTCGCCCGGAAGCGGCGCGTCGCCGCGCGCCGGCGCCTCGCCGGCCGAGGCGCGCGCCTGGGCGACCCGCTTCGTGTAGATCATGAGATCGTCGCCCGGCGCGTAGAAGTCGGCGAGGACCGCGGCCCGCGTGAACTGCACCGCGTCGTAGAAGCGCACCGCCGCGCCGTGCCCCTCCCGGCTGCCCGTCTCCACGCGCACGAGGCCGCCGCCCTCGCGCGCGATCTCGCTCTCCATCGTGGCCACGAGCCCCCGCGCCACCCCCGACCTGGCGAAATCGGGCGAGGTCGCGATCCAGTACAGGTCGTACGTGGACTGCGTCATCGGCGTGCGGCCGTAGCAGAGGTACCCGAGGAGCCGCGGCGCCCCGTCGCCGCCCTGGAAGCTCAGCACGAACCGGTAGCCATGACCGTCCGTCGAGGGCTGGCCGAGCGCCACGTCGACGAGCTCCAGCGCCACCGCGCGCTCGTCGTCGGTGAACGCCGGGACCGACTCGAGCAGCGCGGCGATGAGCGGCCGATCTTCCGCGCGGAGGCCGCGCCGGGTGATCACGGCGCCTCGGGCGCGGCGGCGAGGGCGCCGCGGGCGGCGGAGCGCGCCGCGGCGCGGGCGAGCGCCGGCGCGCGGCCCCGCGCGCGGAGCAGATCGTCGTGGCGCGCGCCGCGGGCGAGCGCCGCGCGGAGGATCTCCCAGACGACGTCGGCGTACGACAGGCCGGCGCGCGCCGCCGCCCGCGCGAAGCCGGCGTCCGGCGAGAGATCGCAGTTCGGGTTGACGTCGATGACGTGCGGCGCGCCGCGCTCGTCGAGCCGCACGTCCACGCGGCCGTAGTCGCGCAGCCCGAGCACCTCGAACGCGCGGCGGCCCGCGGCGACGACCCGGCGCAGCTCGAGCGGCCGCAGCACCGCCGCCGAGGAGGGCGTCCCGATCGACGCGGCGGTCTCCGGGCGCCACTTCGACTCGTACGTGACCACGTGCGGGTGCCCGTCCGGCAGGCCCTGAAACGTGACCTCGCCGGGCGGCAGCACGCGCGGCGTCGGCCACCCGAGCAGCGAGACCGAGATCTCCCGCCCGTGCACGTAGCGCTGCACCACCACCGGCTGGCGGCACTGCGCGACGACCGCGGCGACCTGATCGCGGAGCGCCCTGCGATCGTGGACGACCGAGCCACGATCGATGCCCATCGAGCCGTCCTCGCGCTCCGGCTTGACGATGACCGGGAATGCGACCTCCGGGATGCGATCCGGGCCTTCGACCCGCACCGTCGCCGGCACCCGCACGCCGGCGCGCGCGAGGATCCGGTTCGCCTCGGCCTTGTGCAGGCAGCTCCGGAGCGCGACGTGATCGCTGCCCGTGAAGCGGAGATCGAGCCCCGCGAGCAGCCACGCGCACATGACCTCGTGGCGGCTGTCGCCGTCGAGCGCCTCGCACAGGTTGAAGATCACGTCCGGGCGATGGTCGCCGATGGCCGCGAGCACCTCGCTCGGCCGGAGCACGGGCCGGTGCGCCACGCGCACGCCCGGGGCCGCGGCGAGGGCCGCGAGCACGCTCTCCGCGACCACCGCGCTGCCGTCCTCGCGACCGAGCCGGAGCCGCCCGCTCCCCACCCGCTGCGCGAGTGGCGGCTCGTCGACGGCTTCCTCCGGATCTCTGTTGGACAGGATCAGTATCCGAGGCTCAGGCACCGCGCGCCTCCGGGCCTACGCGGGGCAGGAGCGCCCGCGACGGCTGCGCCGGGCTCAGGGAGCGGCCGGAGAGCGGTCTGGCGATTGGCGAAGGCGGAGAGGGTGGCCTGTCGAGAGACACGCGAACGAAACGAAGTCCACGCATGCAAGTGGCCACACTTCACCAGCTTGCCCGGCAATCGCAAGGGGAGATTTGGCCATTCCGGACGGAAAGGAAGGCGCGACGCGCCGCGGCTCAACGCCCCCGCGCCGGATCGGATCCGGCGCGCGTGGCCGGAAAACGAGCTTTCCGAGCACAACGTATCTCGGACAACAGGCTCTTCACACGCCGGCCACACGCGTGGGCTCGTCGCAGACGAGAGGAGACGGCTGGGCTGCAGGGGGGGAAGGGTCGAGTCCGGCGGCGAGATGGGGAGAGCGCCGGACGCGCTCGCGGCGGGCGGGCGGCCTGCCGCCGAGGACGCCTGAAAAGGACTTCCCTTTCCGGCGTCCTCGAGCCTCCGTCGGTCAGGCGGCCTGGCCTTCGGGGCGCGGCCTGCGATCGGCCGGGAAACAGGCCTGGATCTCGTCCATGCCGAGCGTCTCCTTCTCGAGGAGCGCCCTGACGAGCGCCTCGATCTCGCCGCGCCGGGACCTCACGATCTCGATGGCGCGCGAGAGCTGCGCTTCCGTGAGCGCCCGCGCCGTCTCGTCGACCCGGTCGAGCAGGGCCGGGCTCCGCGAGGGGTGCCCGTCGCCGACGCAGATGGGGCCGAGGTGGCTCATGCCGAGCTCCGCGACCATCTTCCACGCGATCGTCGAGGCGCGCTGGATGTCGTCCGAGGCGCCCGCCGTCATCGTCCCGAGGACGACCATCTCGGCGGCGCGGCCGCCCATCAGCATGCAGATCTGATCCTCGAGGTACTCTTTCCGGTACATCAGCCGATCCTTCTCGGGCAGCGCCTGGGTGACGCCGAGCGCGCGGCCCCGCGGCAGGATCGACACCTTGTGCACGGGATCGCAGCTCGGCGCGAGGAGCCCGACCGCGACGTGCCCGGCCTCGTGGACGGCGGTCGCATAGCGCTCGTCCTCGTCGACGAGCACCCCCTTGCGCTCGAGCCCCATGAGCACCCGGTCGCGCGCGCGGTCGATGTGCGTCGGGTCCACCGCGTCGGCGCCCTCGCGGGCCGCGAGGATGGCCGCCTCGTTCAGGAGGTTGGCCAGGTCGGCGCCCGAGAAGCCCGGCGTGCCGCGGGCGATGTAGCTGAGATCGACCTCCCCCTGGAGCGGGATCGGCCCGGCGTGGACGTTGAGGATCTCCTCGCGGCCGCGCACGTCGGGGAGCGGCACGGTGACCTTGCGGTCGAAGCGCCCCGGCCGGAGCAGCGCCGGGTCGAGCATGTCGACGCGGTTGGTCGACGCGATGACCACGATGCCGGTCTCGTGGTCAAAGCCGTCCATCTCGACGAGCAGCTGGTTCAGCGTCTGGTCGTGCTCCGCGGAGGCGGAGTCGCCGTGCCCCTTCGCGCGAGCCCGCCCCACGGCGTCGATCTCGTCGATGAAGACGATGCACGGCGCGGACTTGCGCGCCTCGGCGAAGAGCGCGCGGACGCGGGAGGCGCCCACCCCGACGAACATCTCCTGGAAGCTCGACCCCGACGCCGAGAGGAACCGCACGCCCGCCTCACACGCGACGGCGCGCGCGAGCAGCGTCTTGCCGGTCCCGGGCTCGCCCGTCAGCAGCACGCCGCGCGGCGGGCGGCCGCCGAGGCGCGCGAAGCGATCGGGGCTCTTCAGGAACTCGACCGTCTCGGCGAGCTCCTGCTTGACCTCGTGCATCCCCGCGACGTCGGCGAAGCGCACCGCCGCCCGCGCGGCCCCGGCCTTCACGTCGGAGAAGACCTTCGGGCTGCGCCGCCGGCTCACCGTGAAGAGCGCGAAGCCGACCGCGGTCAGCACGATCACCGGGAGCACCGCGGACGCCGCGCGCGACGGATCCTCCCGGGGGGCGAAGTCGACCGAGGCGCCGGCGCCCGCGAACCGGGAGACCAGCTCCTGCCGGAGCGTCGGCTCGTCGACGACGGCCGTCACCGCGACGCCGCCCGCCTGACGCACGAGGAAGTGATCCCCGCTCACCTCGACCGCGGTCGCCTGCCCCGCCTGCGCGATCTGGAGGAGCTCGGTGTACGTCGCCGTGCGCTGCACAGACGACTCGCGCGCCGCGCGCAGCGCGAGCCCGAGCGTGACCGCGAGCACCACCCCCATGAACCCAAGCACCCAGAGCCGGCGCCCCGCGGGCCCCAGCCGCTTACTCACCTGCAAGAACCAGGAATTCACTGCTGCGCCACCTTACTGCCCCGGCGTCGGGCCGGAGCGGATCTCAGGTCTAGCAAGGATACGGACCTCAGGAAGTTCCTTCTGCAATCATTCTGACGATCTGAGCCGTAGAAACCTGTGAAAGGATGGCAGCCCCGCAAAACGGAATACGGAGAACGGCCAGCGGCAGGACAAACGCCGATTCAATGGTGAGGGGATTGGTAGGATCGATGGACGAGCCCGCCGCTCGCGGATTGACGAGCTCGCCTGATAGCCCCCTTCTCGGGATGAGGTCGCCGGTGGAGCAGGAACCAGGAGAGAGGGGCTGAGAGCTCCGGCGCGCGAGCTCGAGCGGCGACCCCCTCGCGCGGACCGCGCGAGGGCGCGCCCGTAGGCTCAGCGCTTCGTCCCGAAGACCGCCGCGTCGACGGAGAGCCTCCCCGGCCCGACGAGGAGGAGCGCAACCGAGATGCCGAGGTAGACCGCCGCCGCCTCGTAGGAGGGTCCGCCCATCGCGACGAACGGATCGCCGTTCGAAACGTGAACCGCGACCGCGACGGCCATGGTGGCGGCGAGGCCCAGCGACGCGACCGGCGTCAGGAGGCCGAGGATCCAGGCAAGGCCGCCCCCGAACTCCGAGAGCGCGGCCAGCCCTTGCAAGAACCCCGGAACGGGCGCGGTGGGCCCCATCCAGCTGAAGGGGGCCTGGATCTTCCCCCAGCCGTGAAACATGAACGCGACGCCGATAACGACGCGCAGCGCGAGCAGCCCGACCGAGGCCGAGAACGGCACGTCGGTTACCCGCAGGAATCTCTTGAGCATCTGGATCACTCCTCTCGGCTCGGTAGTAAGGAGGAACGCCCGGGACAGCAAGCGCGTACGAGAGGGCCGGAGCCGCCGGCCCCGAGGCGCCGGGCCCCCGCGGCCCGGCACGGCGCGCCGGCCCGCGCCTCACGCGCTCGTCTGGGCCTCCAGGTCGTGGCGGTGCGCGGCGGCCGCGCGCTCGTCGCGGAGGGCCTCGAGGCACCGCCGCTTGATCGCCGCGAACTCGCCGGAGCCCACGATCGCCGCGGTCCTCGGCCTCTCGAACGGCACCGCGATCTCCGCGCCGACCCGGCAGGGGCGGCGGGTCATGAGGGCGATGCGGTCGGACAGGAAGATGGCCTCGTCGATGTCGTGCGTGACGAACAGCACCGTCGTGCGCACCTGGCGGAAGACGTCGAGCAAGAGCTCCTGCATCGAGAGCCTGGTCTGGGCGTCCAGCGCGCTGAACGGCTCGTCCATCAGCACGACGCGCGGCTCCGTGATCAGCACGCGCGCGATCTCCACGCGCTGCTGCATGCCGCCGGAGAGCTGCGCCGGATAGGCGTCCTCGAACCCCGACAGCCCGACCAGCGAAAGCAGGCGCCGGGACGCCTCCCGGCGCTCGCGCTCGGGGACGCCGCGCACCTTGAGGCCGAAGCCGACGTTGTTCAGCACCGTCTTCCAGGGGAGCAGCGAGCTCTGCTGGAAGACCATGCCGCGCGCCGGCCCCGGCCCCTCGACCCGCTCGCCGCCGACGACGATGCTGCCGCGCTCCGGCGCCACGTACCCGGCGACGGCGTTCAGGATCGTCGACTTCCCGCACCCGGACGGGCCGAGGAGGCTCACGAGCTCGCCGCCCTCGACGCGGAGGTCGAGATCCCGCACCGCCTCGACGCGGCGGGCGCCCGTCCCGAGGGCCACGGACAGGCCGCGGATCTCCACGGCGCCCCCCGGGCTCTCCCGGCGCGCCGCGCGGTTCGCGTCGAGCGTCATCGGCCCTTCTCCTGGGGCTCTTGCCACGGGGTGAGCCACGCGCCGGCCCGCAGGACGAGCGCGCTGCTGAGCATGCCGAGCAGGCCGATGAGCAGCATGCCGAGGACGATGTCCGGATAGCGCTGCAAGTTGTACGACTCCCAGGTGAAGTAGCCGATGCCGTACTGCCCCCCGATCATCTCGGCGGTCACGAGGCAGAACCAGGACGTCCCCATGCCGATGCTCATCCCCGTGACGATGCTCGGCAGCGCGCCCGGCAGGACGACCTCGAGGAACAGGCGGAGCGGGCGCGCGCCCAGGCTGCGGGAGCTCGCGATGAGCCGCGGATCGAGGGCGCCCACGCCGTGGATCGTCGCGATCAGGATCGGGAACAGCGCCCCCATGTACGTGATGAAGATCATGCTCAGCTCGGCCGACGGGAACATCAGGATCGCGAGCGGGAGCCAGGCGACGCCGGGGATGGGGCGCAGGATCTCGAGCGGCGGCAGCAGGGTGTCCTCGGCAAGCCGCGACCTGCCGATGAGGAGCCCGAGCACGACCCCCGTGGCGCCCGCGGCGGCGAACCCCGCGAGGACGCGGAACACACTGTTCCCGAGGTGCTGCCAGAGCTTCGGCGAGGCGAAGAGCTCCCGCGCCGCGGCGAGGACGTCGGTCGGCGCGGGCACGTTGAGGAACGTGACGACGCCGAGATCCGCGCGCGCCATCGACGCCCACTGCCAGAGGCCGATGCACGCCGCCACGGACAGGGCGCGCAGGAAGGCGCGGCGGAGGTCGCGGCGCGGGCGCCCCTCGCGGGGCGCGCGACCCGGCGCGGGCGACGGCGCGCCCCGCCGGGCCGCGCTCGCCGGGGCGGGCGCGAAGGCCGCGCCGCCGGCGAGCTCCGCCCCGGCCGGCGCGCTGCGCTCGGAGATCATCGTCATGGCGCCGCCGCCGTGAGCTTCGCGCGCTCGGCCCGCAGGGCCGCGAAATCGACGACCGCCGCGCCGTTCTCCGCGGCCCACCGCTCCGCGTCCTCCTTCGCCAGGAACGCCGACAGGCCGCCGTCCGGGCGCCTCGCGTACCACGCGCGATCGGCCAGGA
Organism: Sorangium sp. So ce281; assembly: GCF_051527395.1. Lineage (NCBI taxonomy): Bacteria > Pseudomonadati > Myxococcota > Polyangiales > Polyangiaceae > Sorangium > Sorangium sp. So ce281. Next base: position 3,672,542 of record NZ_CP150322.1, on the reverse strand, counting down.
GCTTCACCCCGCTCGCGCGATCGTGCACGAACACCGCGCGGATCTCCTTGCCCTCGGTCGTCAGCTGCCCGAGCGCGGCGAGCGCCGTGCCCGGGCTGGCGTACGCGCGCACCTTCGGCTCGCCCGCGACCCAGATCTGCGCGACGAGCGTCGGCTCGGCGATCGGCTCCCCGGACAGCGCGTCCTTCCCGGACAGCGGGAGCTTCGCGTAGCTCGCGAGCCGCGCCTCGTAGTCGAGCCCGAGCTCCGCCGCCGCGCGCCGGATGTACCGGTCGTCCACGAACGCGCCGACGTCGAGGGTCGTGTCCGTGCGCTTCAGCAGCGTGAGCGTGTCGACCGCCACCTGGAGCGCGCGGCGGACCTCGGGCTTGATCGTGAAGTCCCGCGTCTGGATGCCGAGCGGGCCGTGGAACATGTAGGCGACCTCGGCGTCCACCCCGGTCACCTTCTCGATGAGCTCGCTGTGCTTCTCGGGCTCCTCCGCGAACAGGCGGTCGGCCTCGAGCGCCGCCTTGAGGAAGGCCACGACGATCTCCGGGTATTTCTCCGCGTACGCCTCGCGCACCAGCACGCCGTGCGCCGTCGGCACCTTCACGCTGGAGCCGTCGTAGATCTTCCGGGCGAAGCCGCGGAAGGGGAACAGCTCGGCGAACGGGACGAAATCCGCGTGTGCGTCGATCTTGTTCGCCTTGAGCGACGAGCCGCCCACCTCCGGCGACTGCGAGACGAGCGTCACGTCCCTGTCCGGGTCCCAGCCGAGATCGCGGATCGCCCGGAGCAGCATGCCGTGGGCCGACGACCCGAACGGCACCGAGATCTGCTTGCCCTTGAGGTCCTTCAGGCCCTGGGCCGGGGAGTCGTTCGGCACGACGATCCCGTTGCCGCTCCCCAGCGCGCTCCCGGAGAGCGTGGCGATGAAGCGGCTGCGGCTCCCCTGCTTCTGGAACGCCACGCCGTTCAGCACGCCGGGGAAGTCGGCCATCGCGCCGATATCGAGCTTCTCGGCCACCATCTCGGTCGTCAGCGGCGGCCCCGAGGTGAAGTCCTTCCACTCGATCTCGTAGGTGACGTCCTTGTACTTGCCGTCCCTCGGCAGGTGCTTCTCGAGCAGCTTGAGCTCCCGGATGAGCAGCCCGCCGGTGGCGCAATTGATGGTCGTGTCCTGCGTCCCGATCGCGATCCGGATCGTCTGCTTCGCCTCGGGCTTGCACGACAGCCCGGCGACGACCGCCGCGAGGAAGCTGAGGAAGGCGAGCGCGCGGAGTGCCCTGGTCATCGGTTCAATCCCTCGCAAAGGTCCCATGTCGTTCGTCGCCTCGTCCGATCCCCGCCCGGATGGCCTCGAGCGCGCGGCCCGCCGCCTTCCGCACCTCGACGTCGGCGTCGCCGAGCAGCCGGCGGAGCGGCGCCTCCGCGGCCGCCGCCTCGATCTCGCCGAGCGCCTGCGCGGCCGCCTTGCGCAGATCCGCGAGGTCGCTCCCGAGCAGCCCGACCAGGTCCTCCGTGGCCGAGGCGGCCCGGAGCCGCCCGAGCGCGAGCGCCGCCTCCTTCCGGACCTGCCAGGCGCGGTCGTCGAGCGCGCTCCGGAGGTGCGGCGCCGCGAGGGCGTGCGCCGAGCGGCCGAGCACGACGGCGGCCTCGACCCGCACCCGCCAGTCCGGATCGGAGAGCAGCCCCACGAGGTCCTGGACGAGCGCGGGTTCGCCCGGCGCGCCGAGCGATTCGAGCGCGCCGATCGCGACCTGCCGCACCCGCGCGTCGGGATCGCGCAGGCTCGGGCGGAGCGCCGGCGCGGCCTCGGGCCGCCGCAGGTAGGCCAGGGCGAGGACCGCCTCGCGCCGCACCTCGGGATCCGGGTCGCCGAGCGCCCCTTCGAGGGGCGCGAGCGCCCGCGGGTCGCGGATCTCGCGGAGCGCCACGATCACCGAGGTGCGGACGAACGGGCGCGGGTGCCCCAGCGCGTCGATGAGGTGCGTGGCGGCGTCCGCCCCGCGGATCTCGCGGAGCGCCGTGGCGGCCGCCTCCCGCACGCGGGCGTCCTCGTCGTCGAGCGCCCCGACGACGGCCGGCACCGCGCGGGCGTCGCCGAGATCCTCGAGGTGCCCGAGCGCGAGCGCCCGCACCGTCGGATCCTCGTCGCGGACCGCCGCGATGAGGGGGTGGAGGATCTCCGGATCCGAGAGATCCTCTATCTGCGTCAGCGCCAGCTGGCGCGCGCCGGGGTCGGGATCCCCGAGGATGCCCTCGAGATCCTGCGCGAGCGAAGGCTGTGTCATGTCGTCTCTGCCGTGGTGTCGCTATCGGATGAGAAAGGGGATCTTCACGGTGATGGCCTCTTTGGGGCAATCGATCTCGCACGCGAGGCAATACCAGCACTCGTCGTAGGCCATGCGGGCCTTCTTCGTCTCGGGATCGATCGCGAGGCAATCGACCGGGCACGAGTCGATGCAGATGCGGCAGCCCTTGATGCACGACGCCTCGTCGACGACGACGGGCAGATCGAGCCGCACGGCGGCCTCGGCGTGGCCCACGGACCTGGCGCGCTGCGCCTTGACGGATTCGCGGTTGAGCAGGTGACCCATCGCTTGATTGACCTCGTGTTCTCGCGTTCTCGGGCGCTCGTCAGACCGACGCGCGCTGCTCTTCGGCCGGGATGCGCAGCCGGTGGTAGGCCGCGCGCTCGCCGTCGTCGATCGGGAAGAGATAAGGCTCCACCGGCCTCTTGAAGGCGACCATCTCGCCGCGCTCGTCCTTCTTCAGGTTCACGTGCGTGAACCAATTGCGGTCGTCCATCTCGGGGTAATCGAGCCGGTGGTGGTAGAGGCCCCAGCGGCTCTCGGTCCGGTACAGCGACGCGCGCGCCGCCATCTCCGCGCAGTCGCGGATGAAATGGCACTCCATCACCCGCATGAGCTCGTGGGGGCTCTCCGCGGTGACCTCCTCGAGCTCCTCCTTCGCCCGCAGGAAGTACTCGAGCCCGAGCGTCATCTTGTTCCCCGTCTTGGGCGGCTGGAGATAATCGTTCACCAGGCGCCGCACCTTGTATTCGTACTGGTGCGGCGCCACGCCGCTTCGTCGAGAGAGGGGGGCGAGGATGCGCTCCCGCTCGGCGTCGACCGCGGCGGCGAGCGGCTCGACCGCGGGCGCGCGCTCGAGGTAATCGAGCGCGCTCTGGGCGCAGATCTTCCCGTAGGTGAGCGCGCCGAGCAGGTAGTTGTGCGGCACGCACGCCATGTCGCCGGCGGCGTAGAGCCCGGGCACCGTGGTCTCGCCCTTCTCGTTGACCCAGACGCCCGACGCGCTGTGCCCGCTGCACAGGCCGATCTCGGAGATGTGCATCTCGACGAGATCGCTCGCGTAGCTGTGCCCCCTCCCCTCGTGGAAGCGCCCGCGGCTCGGGCGCTCCGTCTGGTGCAGGACCCGCTCGACCTCGGTGATCGTCTCCGGGGCGAGGTGGGTGAGCTTCAGGTACACGGGGCCGTTCGCGGAGTGGAGCTCCCGGTAGAACTCGAGCATCATCTGCCCGCTCCAGTAATCGCTCTCGATGAAGCGGTGCCCGCGCGCGTTGACCGTGTGCCCGCCGAGCGGGCCTGTCACGTACGCGCACGCCGGACCGTTGTAGTCCTTGATGAGCGGGTTCACCTGGAAGCACTCGATGCCCGAGAGCTCGGCGCCCGCGTGGTACGCCATCGAGTAACCGTCTCCCGCGTTCGACGGGTTCTCGTACGTCCCGTGGAGGTAGCCCGACGCCGGCAGCCCGAGCCGCCCCGAGGCGCCGCAGCACAGGATGACCGCCCTCGCCTTGATGATCTCGAGTTGTCCTTCCCGGGTGTCGAAGCCGATCACCCCGGCGACGTGGCCGTCGGTCACGAGGATCCGCGTCGCCATCACGCGGTTGACGACCTTCACGCCGGCGCGCTTGACCATGCGCGTCAGGATCTTCTTGAGATCGTAGCCCTCGGGCATCGGGAGGACGTAGCTCCCGTTGTGGTGGACCTTCTTGACGTCGAAATCGCCCGATCGCGTCTTCTGGAACTTCACGCCCCAGGAGTCGAGCTCCTGGATCATCGCGAAGCTGTTGCGCGCATATTCATAGACGGCGCGCTGGTTCACGATGCCGTCGTTGGCCACCGTGATCTCCTTCACGTACTGCTCCGGCGTCGCGTGCCCTGGGATGATGGCGTTGTTCAGCCCATCCATGCCTATCGCGATGGCGCCGCTCCGCTTGATATGCGCCTTCTCGAGGAGGACCACCCTCCCCCGGGGCAACCGCTGTTGCGCCTCCACCGCTGCAGTGGAGCCTGCGCTGCCGCCGCCCACGACGACGACGTCCGCCTCTGTCACGCGAATGTCCATTACAAGCCCTCAAGGTTTCAGGCGCGCGCACACGACGACCCCACCGCCTCTCGGCCCAATGGCCAACGGCCAGCGGCCGGGGTCGGACGCCCGGCGTCTCCCATCACAGACGCGACATCCGTTTTAACAGACGAACTGTGCTTCGGCAACAGCTTTGTTGCTGCTGGCGCAGCACAGGCCTGGTGTCGGGCGCCGTGGGAGGGCGCCTTGCAAGCGAGACGTCAGGGCCGGGGTCTGGCGGCGCCGCCATCGCGGATGTGCGGCGCGCGGGCGGGCTCGCCCACGGCGGGGATCCCCGAGCCACCCAGAAAGATTCGCCTTTCCACCCTGGTTGTCTCCCCGGAGACGCGGGCGGGACGCTACCATGCGGGTCAACCCGTAGTCCTCCCATGGATCGGGGGAACCGAGCGCGGACCTCGTTCATCACCGGTCACCCGATTCACCGCGCCCGGCGCCTCCCAGCCAGGGCGCCCGCGCGCCGCTTCGCTGCATGGCCAAGCACCCGTCCCAGCTCGCCGACCTAGAGATCCAGCGCCGCCTCGGCGCTGGCGGCATGGCGGAGGTCTTCCTCGCCAAGAAGCGGGGCGCCGAGGGGACGTACAAGCTCCTCGTCGTCAAGCGCATCCTCCCCGCGCACGGGGCGTCGCGGCGCTTCCGCGCGATGTTCGTGGAGGAGGCCCACCTCGCCACGCGCCTGAACCACCCGAACATCGTCCAGGTCTACGAGTTCTCCGACCACGGCGAGGACGGGCTGCTCCTCTCGATGGAGTACGTCGAGGGCTTCGACCTCGGCAAGCTGATGCGGGCCGCCCAGCAGAAGGAGTCGCGGATCCCGCCGCTCGTGTCGGCGTTCATCGTCTCCGAGGCGGCGAAGGGGCTGCACTACGCCCACGAGCGCAAGGACGAGGGCGGCATGCCGCTCGCCATCGTCCACCGCGACGTCTCGCCGCAGAACATCCTGCTCTCGCTCGAGGGCGTCGTGAAGATCGCCGACTTCGGCATCGCCAGCGCCAACCTCTTCCGCGAGGAGCCCGGCGTGCTGAAGGGCAAGTTCGGGTACATGTCGCCCGAGCAGGCGCGCGGCGAGCGCGTCGACCGGCGCAGCGACATCTACGCCCTCGGCGTCGTGCTCTACGAGCTGCTCGCCATGCGCTCGCCGTACGGCAAGCTCGACGACGAGGCGCTGCTCCAGGCCGTGAAGGAGGGCCGGTTCGACCCCCCGTCGTCGCACGCGCGCGACATCCCCGCGGAGCTCGAGGCGATCGTGATGCGCGCCATGGAGCGCGAGCCCGAGGCCCGCTTCCAGACCGCGCGCGACCTGGCCGGGGCGGTCGCGCGCGCGCTGCTCGCGAGGCAGGAGCTCGTCGACAACGCCTCGGTCGAGCAGACCGTGGCCCACCTGCTCGGCCGCGACCGCGCGGAGGAGGCGCGCGAGGGCGCCGCGCGGCGCGCGGAGGGCGCGGAGGGCGCGGAGGAGCAGCCCGCGGACGGCGGCTCCGTGGCGCAGCCGCAGACGCTCGCGGCGGTGCCGGCCGCGCGCACCGGCGGCGACGCCGAGGGCACGGGCGCGCCGCGCGCCGTGCGCGAGGTGCGCCACGTCGCCGTGGTCACGCTGCGCATCGAGGGCGTCGACGCGCTGCTCGGGGCGCAGGGCCGGCTCGCCGGCAAGCGCAGCGGGCGCTCGATCCGCACGACCCTCGACGCGATCGCCTTCAAGCACGGGGCGATCTGGTCGTGGGAGTCGCACGCGAGCGCGCGCGCGGTGGTCGGGCTGCTCGCGAACCCCTCGCGCGCCGCCGCCGACGCCGCCTCGCTGGCGGTCGACGTGCACGAGGCGCTCGCGGGCGCGTCGGAGGACCTGCCCGTCGAGCTCCGCGCCGCGATCGGCATCGTCCGCGGCATCGCGTACGGCGAGCGCGACGAGCAGGGGCACCTCATCAACCACGCCCTCAAGGAGCCCGCGAACTTCCTCGCCGAGCGCATCGGCAGCCGCACCCCGTTCGGCAAGACCTGGGTCGCGGGCGGCGTCTACCGCCTCGTCCGGCGGGACTTCCGCTGGGGCGACGCGCCCTCGCTCGACCTCGACGACGCCCGCGGCTACCCGGTCCCGCACCAGATGCGGCTCTACGCGCTGCAGCGCCCGCTCACCCGCGAGGAGCGCATGGCGGAGATCGCGCTCTCGCCGAACGACCTCGTGGGGCGCGACGCGGAGCGGGCCGATCTGCACGCGGCCTACCACCGGGCGATCTCGCCGCCCGTGAAGGGCAGCGTCGAGCCGCCCGCGCGCTTCGGCGGGAGCGAGCCGCCGGGGAGCCGGCAGAGCAGGCCCCCGAGCATCTCGAGCAGGCCCTCGAGCCCGCCGGTCGGCGCGCTCCGCGGCCAGTCCGTGGCGCGCGTCATCGCCGGCGAGATGGGCATCGGCAAGAGCGCGCTCATCGCCACGTTCCTCTCGGAGCTCCCCGGCGACGCGCGCGTGCTCCACGTCGAGTGCTCGCCCGTGAAGAGCGAGCTGCCGCTCGCCACGGTCTGCGACGTGCTCCGCGACGTCACCGGGATGGGGCTCGACCACGCGATCGACGACGCCTCCCACGTGATCCGCGCCCTGCTCGGGCCCATCGCGCGCTCGCCGCTCGGCGCGCGCATCGTCACGCGGCTCGCCGAGCTCGTCACGGGCAAGCAGCTCGAGCACCCCGAGGAGGAAGCGGCCGCCTACGGCCGCGACGTGGTGGTGCGGGGCGTGAAGTACCTGCTCGGCTCGCTGGCGCGCCACCAGCCGCTCGTCGTCGTCATCGACGGCCTCCAGTGGGCCGACCGGCCGAGCCTGGAGCTCCTCTCGGAGCTCCTGAAGCAGCGCGCGGAGCGGCTCCCGGTGCTCGTGCTGCTCCTCACGCGCCCCGAGGAGCGTGTGACCCCGTTCATCGAGGGGCTCGTGCGGATCGAGCTCCGTGGGCTCAGCGCCGAGGAGCAGATGCGCCTCGTCGAGGCCCGCCTCGGCGTGCGCGACGGGGTGGCGGCCGTCTGCGGCGAGCTCGTGCCGCGCGTCGCCGGCAACCCGTTCTTCCTGCTCGAGATGATCGACGCGCTCCTCGAGCGGGGCACGCTGGAGATCGTCGAGCATCCGGGCGGGCGGCACGAGCTCGTGCGCCACGACCGGACGGGGGATCGCGGCGAGCCCCTGCCCTCGACGCTGGAGCAGCTCATCGGCGACCGCCTGCGCGAGCTGCCGCCGGCGGAGCACGACGTCGTGAACTGGCTGGCGGTCGCGGGGGGGCCGCTGCTCAAGGACGACATCCTGAACCTGACGCGGCTCGCCGACGACGAGGCGGTGACGCGCCTCTGCGCGCGCGGCCTGTGCGATCGCCGCGCCGGGGCGGTGGACTTCCGGCACCCGCTCGTGCGCGACGTGGCCTACCTCGCGCTCGACGGCGCGAGCCGCGTGCGCATGCACCGGCGGCTCGGCGAGCACCTCTCGACGACGCCGCTCTCGCAGGGGCTCTCGGCGGCGATCGTGGCGCAGCACCTCGCGCGGGGCGAGGCGCCCGGGCCGGCGGCGGAGCTCTACCTCGACGCCGCGCGGGCCGCGCGCGCGGGGCACCAGGCGCAGCTGTCGCGGCGGTACTACGAGCGCGCGCTGTCGCTCCTGCCGGCCGGCGACACGCGGCGGATGATCGCGCACGAGGCGCTGGAGGCGATCTTCCGCCACCTCGGCCGCCGCCGCGACCGGCGGCGGCACCTCGCGGCGCTGCGCCAGCTCGCGAAGGAGAGCGGCCAGGCGCGCTGGGCGGCGCTCGCCCTCGTGCGCACCGCGCGGTTCGACCTCGACGACGGCTACCTCGCCCGCAGCCTGCCGGTGGCGCAGCGCGCGGCCGAGATCGCGCGCATCGCGCGCCGCCCCGCGCTCGAGGTCGAGGCGCTCACGATCCTGTCGGAGGTGCTGCGCGAGCTCGGCGACGTCCAGGGCGCGATCAGCGCCGCGGATCGCGCGCTCCGGGTGACGCAGGCGGGCGGGCTGACGCCGCGGGCGCGCGCGGAGGTGCTGCGCACGAAGGGGGTGCTCCTGCGCCGGGTCGGCCGCGTGCAGGAGGCGGTGGAGGCCCACGCCGAGGCGATCGCGGTGTTCCGCGCGGTGGGGGCGCGCCGCAGCGAGGCGCGCGCGAAGAACTCGCTCGCGGTGGCGATGTTCGTGCTCGAGCGCTTCGAGGACGCGATCGCGGTCGGGCTCTCGTCGATCTCCATCGATCTCGCGATCGGCGGCCGGTTCCAGATCGCCAAAACGTTGAGCAACATCGGCCACGCCTACGCGAAGCTCGGGGACGTACCGCGGAGCCTGGCGTACATGAAGCGGGCGCGCGAGGCCCACGAGCGCTATGACGATCAGGATGCGCGGGCCGACACGCTCCTCTGCTCGGCGGGGATCCTCCTCGAGGCGGGCGACGTCGACGCCGCGCACACGCTGTGCGCCGATGCGGGCGCGCTCATCGCGGTGACCGGCAGCGTCTACGACATGATCCACGAGCGCAACGTCCGCGGCCTGCTGGCGAGGGCGCGAGGCGATATCCAGGGCGCGATCGCGAACGCCTCCGAGGCGCGGCAGCTCGCCGAGTCGCAGGGGCTCATGAGCTACCACGCCCACGCGACGGCGATCGAGGCGGCGTCGCGGGTGGACGCGGGCGAGGTCCACTCCGGGGTGCTGCTCGCGCGGACGGCGCTCGGCGCGGTCGAGGCGGGCAGCTCGGAGTACGGCATCGAGGTGCGCGACCTCTGCTGCGAGGCGCTGCAGAAGGGCGCGCCGGCGAGCTCGACGGACGCGTACCACCGCGCGGCGGCGCACGTGCGGCGGGTGGCGGGCTACATCCGCGACGCGCGGCTCAGGGCGCTGTTCCTGGAGCGCACCGTGGTGCGGCGGGTCTTCGCCGCGGAGGCGGACGGTCCGGCGGCGGGGCACGACCCGCTCCGCCGCGGGGAGATGGCATGACGGGAACGGGCGCGAGGACCGGGGCGAAGCAGCGGCGCAAGGTGGCGGTGATCCTCTCGGGCGGCGGCGCTCGGGGGGCGTACGAGGTCGGGGTCCTGTCGTACGTGCTCGACGCGTTCGCACGCCTGCGCGGGGCGCCGCCGCGCATCGACATCCTGTGCGGGACGTCGGTGGGCGCGGTGAACGCGTGTTACCTGGCGGCGCACCTCGACGATCCGACGCTGGGGGTGCGGCGCCTCGTCAACCTGTGGACGCAGCTGAAGCTGGAGACGGTGCTCGGCTTCGGGGTCCGGCAGGCGATCTCGATGCCGAAGCTCCTGTTCGGGGGCGGGTCGGAGGGGGTGGGCCTGTTCGACGTCTCGCCGATGCAGCGGCTCGTCGAGCGGGAGATCCCGTGGCGCGCGATCGCGCGCACGCTGCGCCACGGCTACCTCTCGGCGGTGAGCGTGTCGGCGACGGAGATCGGGACGGGCCGGACGGTGATCTTCATGCAGACGGGCCCGGACGGGGCGCTGCCGACGACGGCGCCGCCGCGGACGCTCATCCGGGGGGCGCTGATCGGCCCGCAGCACGCGCTCGCGTCGGCGGCGATCCCGATCCTGTTCCCGCCGGTGCGGATCGGCCGCGATCTGTACATGGACGGGGGCGTGCGGCAGAACACGCCGATCGCGCCGGCGCTCCGGCTGGGCGCGACGCACGTCCTGGCGATCGGGCTGTCGCGCGAGGTGCGGAGCATCGACGCGGGGGACAGCGGCAAGCCGCCGGGAATGGCGCTCGTGCTCGGCAAGGTGCTGAACGCGTTCCTGCTCGACCACATCCAGACGGATTTCGAGGTGCTGACGCGGGTGAACCACATGATCGAGGACGGGGAGCAGGCGTTCGGTCCGGATTTCCTGCAATCGATCAACGGGGCCGCGGCGCAGCGCGGGGCGCTGCCGTACCGGCGGGTGGAGACGCTGGTGGTGCGGCCGAGCACGGATCTCGGGCGCCTGGCGGCGGAGCACGTGCGGGCGGGCAAGCTGCAGGGCGGGCCGGCGATGATGCGGCGGCTGCTCTCGCTGGTGGACGTCGGCGCGGCGAACGACGCGGATCTCGCGAGCTATCTCCTGTTCGACGGCTCGTTCACGCGGAAGCTGATCGAGCTGGGGCGCGCGGACGCGGAGGCGAGGCGGCACGACGTCGCGGACTTCTTCGGGAGCGCGGCGGAGGAGGCGGAGCCCAGGCTGTCGGACAGCGCGGAGTGGTCGATCCCGCCGCCGGTGGGGCCGGGGAGGTCGGTGTAGGGGGCGAGAGGTGGTCGAATCAATGAACCTCGCAGAACTCCTCCGGAACCGCCTACGTGCCCAGGCGGATCTCTTCGCCGCGCTCACGAACCACCCCACGGTCGTCGGTTCCGGCAGGGAGCACGCGCTTGCCGAGCTGCTCCGCGAGGTCGTTCCGCGCCGCCTGGAGGTCCTCACCGGCGCGATCGCGCGCGTGGACGATCAGGGACAGCCCCAATTGGCGACCGCGCAGGCGGACATCATGCTCGTGGACACGATCGACTATCCGATGCTTCTCCGTGTCGGGACGACGGTCGTCGCGATCCCGCAGGCGGTGCGCGCAGTGGTGGAAGTGAAGAGCGGCCTCGCGCGCGGGGCGAAGTTCATCGATGCCGTCGATCAGCTTGGACGGCTCCAGCTCGACGCCGGAGCCGACAACCCGTTCGTGACCGCCCTCTTCTCCTTCGGAGCGCCGACGAAATCGGCCACGTTCCGCGGCTGGCTCGAAGACGTCATCGAGGCGCGCGCCAAGCGCGGAAACGCCGTAACCGCTGCGTCCGACGCCGAGGCGAAGCGAACCGCACGCGAGGCGCAGGCCGCGCTCGCCCCGCCCTTCCTTCCGGACCTCCTCTTCTCGGACGAGGGTGCCATCGCCATGAAGATCGACGATGGCGGCAAGCCGGCATACCGCTTCTACGAGTGCGAGGCCGGCGCCCCCACCGCCGTCGCGTTTCTCGACCAGATGATGATGTTGACCGCGCCGCGTGTGCTCGAGACGGTCCCCGCGGACCCGGCGGTCGCCGGCCGCGTAACCAAGGCGTTCCGCCTTGTTTCGTCGTTCCTGAGGGCGCCGCTCGCGGAGGCCAAGAAATGTGCGATCCTACAGGTGGCGTAGCGAGAAAGAGCCGGGCGAGCCCATGTTCGTGACCCAGATCTACGATCGGAAGGCATTCCTCGAAAAGGCGCGCGAGATGAGCGTCGAGGTACGGATCGTACGGTCGCCCACGGTCGTCCCGGTGACCGAAGGCAGCACCGTGCTCATGCACCCGGCCATCCGAGTGCAGTACGCGATCGAGTTCCCGTCGGAGGACGGACCCGCGACCTGGATCTACCGAGAGACCCATCTCGCCGACGATCGCGGGAACATCAAGCTGGGCAGCGCGCTCCTCGCGGACGTTGAGGCGCAGAAACTGCCCCACGTCATCCTGAGCCGCAGCGGGTCGATATAGTCTTGACTCGGACGCAGCTGCCCGGTGTCAAGCAGCTGTGCTCACTTCCGCCGCTCCCCGCCGGATCCCCAGAGATTGAGGAGCGCGTGCGCAGCCGCGGGCACCCGCACGAGGCGTGGGAGCCAGCCCTTGGGTAGCAGGCGCTGGTGCCCCCCGAGCGCGGCCCGCACGGCACGCAGGCCCTTGCGGTGGGCGTGGAGGCGAGCAGCGAGGAACACCACCATTCGCCGCGCGCCTCTGGGCCCCTGGAAGCGCCGGATCTCGATGACGTGAGCTGCCTGGTACGCGTGCCACTGGCGACCGTCCTTCACCACCTGGAGCACGAGGTGGCCCTTCTCGAGGTGCTCGCAGAGAGAGGCCCCAACCCACGCGAACTCCTGAAGCTCTTCGGCACCACGACGGACGCGCCGCGCGGCCGCCGGCCGTGCGCGCTTCGCCTCACGCTCATCGTCCTCGTCCCAGTCGTTCGTCGTCAAGGGGACGACCCAGAGCGGCGGATGCTCTGGCACGCCACCCTTGCTTGAACGCCGGCGGGGGGCAGACGGCGGAGCATGCCCGATCTGCGGGGGCTTGTAGAGCTTCCGCAGCTGCCTAGCGTGTTCGGCCGTCACCTCCTCGCCGAGATGGCTCTCAACGAAGCGACGAGCTTCGGCGACGACGGCGCGGTCCGTGATCAGCACAGCTGCCTCCTGGAGCACGGAAGCCGACTGGCGGGACACGTTCATCGAGCCGAGGACAACCGTGTCCGCGAACACGAAGACCTTGGCGTGGAGGTTCTCGACGCTGTGGACGGCCACGCCACGGTTGATGAAGTAGAGGAGCTCGGCCGGGTCAGTCTGGCCCGACTTGACGGCGCGCTCGCTGGCGTCGACCACGAGACGGCTTCCGCGCTTGAGCGGCAGCAGCTTCCGCGCCCCCCGGGCGCAGTAGGCGACGGCGATATCTCCCGGCACGCGCCGCGCGAGCTTGGTGATGCGCGACCACACACCGCTCGCGATGAACTCGGTTCCCATCCCAGCACTCCCTCAGTGCCCGCGAAGCGTCGTACGCGCGTTTGTTCGCCGCGCGGCGAGCGACCGCCGTCCGCCGCTCCGACCACGTTGCCGAGCGCCCGTCCTGCGCTCCTCGCTGTTCGCGCTTCCCACCTCCGCCTTCAGCTTCACCGGCATCACCTCGGCGGGCTCGTCGTTCGGATTCCGGTGGACGAGCAGGCGCGTCGCGAGCGTCGAGGCGGTCGAAGTTCGGCGAGCGGAGCAGTTGGGGCACGTATCCAATTTTCGGCCACCGTGTCGCCTTCGTCTACACCGCCGAGTAGTGCTCGATCGAAGGCGAAGCCTCTCGGAGAAAACGACCTCGACGAGACCGTCGAGGAGTTCGTCCTCGCGAGCGACATGCTTGTGGAGGGAACGACGTCGGGAAGAGCCGCACTGGCAAACGCGTACTCGTCGGCGTGCGCGACAAGATCCTCATCGCCGTCCCCGGCTGACGGCCCGGATTGGAGCGAGGACCATGACCATCAACGCGAGGATCGTGATCACGGCCCTGGGGGCGGGAATACTAGGTTGGGCTTCCGTGGCGCGCGCCAAGGTTCCCTCCTCAGCACCCGAGGCGGATCGCGCTCCGAACGAGTTCGCCCCGGCCCTACGGCGCGGGGGATGGCCTCCGTCCGAAGCCTGGTGGCAATCGACAGCTCGTGGCACGGCGTCGTGGCCGCGGGCGGGATCCTGGAGCTCAACCCGCACCTCCATGGAGACGGCGTCCTCGGCGGCGCCGAGGCTCGGTTCGACGACGCCCTGGGCGGCATGCTGGAGCTGGGCGTTCTGTGGGGGTCGTCCGAAGGGCTTCGGGTTCGAGATGACCGGGCGCTGGACGATCCTGAGCTACGAGTACATGGGCGAGAGCAGCAACGCCAGCAGCGGGTCCGTCAACCTGACGGCCCACTTCTTCCTCTGAGGAGGAGAGGAAAGCGCCGAGCCTGGATTCGACCCCAGGCGGGCGGCGCGCCGTGCGGATCAGCGATCGTCGAGCGATTCGGTACCAGCAGCGGACTCGGTTCGTTGCGAGCCGTCAGCCATACTCGCCGAGCGCCCCTCAGCGCTCCTTGTCCTTCTTGCCGCTCGCCTTCTCGCTCTTCTTCTTGGCGTCGTTGCCCTTCTTCTTCCCGTGCTTCTCGTTCTTCTCGGGCTTCTCGGGCTTCGACTTCGACGCCACCTTCTTCGACTCGCCGCGGCCGAGCGCGATCTCCAGGCGATCGCCGCGCGCCTTCGCCTTGTAGGCGGGCACGCCGTCCTTGAACTGCAGGGTGACCTCCGCGCCGTGCGCGGTGTTGACCACGCGCACCGACGCGATGCGCTTGTCCTTGCGGGCAAGGCCGTTGCCCGACGACAGCGCCCGCCGATCGGGCAGCGAGACCGTGAAGCCCATCGCGCCGGCCGCGCCGTTCAGCTGCTCGATCGGGCCGTCCATCTTCAGCTTCAGGACGATGGGGTTCCGCACCGACCCCTGCCCCCACTCCCGCGACCCCGCCTGGTCGCCGTCGTCCGCCACTTCCACCTCGTCGTCGTCGCCCGGGCCGCCCGGGACCGCCGCGCCCGGCGCGAGCGCGCCGCCGGCCAGCGCGCCCGGATCCGCCGGCGGCGTCGGCGGCACAGGCTCCGTCGTCGACAGCGGCGTCGCGCCGAACAGCGGGACGTTGGCCGTGAGCGCGCCGCCCGGCGCGCCAGCCGGCCCCGCGGCCGCCGCGAGGGCCGGCGCGCCGGAGGACGCCGACGCCGGCAGAGCCGGCGCGCCCGCGGCCGACTCGGCCCCGGTCGAGGGCGCGTCGCCGCCCCGCAGGCCCAAGAGGCGCGCCGCCCCGAACACCACGAGCACCGCCGCCAGCCCGAGGAAGCTGCCGGCCGCGGCCGCCTTCTTGTTGAAGCGCGGCGGCTCCCCGCCCTCACCCGCCGCCTCCTCGGGCTCCTCGCGCACCAGCCGGCGCCCGCCGGACTTCAGCGCGCCGGCCGGCGGCGGCGCCGTCTTGCGGCGCGGGCCGCCGTCCTTGCCGGACCCGTCACCGTCGCCGTCGCCGGCGCGCGCGGCGCGCCGCGCCTTGATCCTCGCCACGAGGCCCGCCATCGCCGTGGCCGCGCGCGCCCCGGCGCCGGCGAGCGCGGGCGCGATCTTGCCCGCCACCGCCTTGCCCGCCATCGCGGCCTTCTCGCCGACGTCGCGCAGCCGGCCCGGCTGCGCGTCGGCAGCCTCCTCGGCGCCCGCCTCCTCGGCCGCGCTCCCCGCGGAAGACGGCGCTGCGTCGTCCGTGGAGGGCGGGGCCGCCTCGGCGCCCGCGCGCGCCTCCCGGGCCGAGAGCGCCGGCGACACGTCGCTGTCGTGATCGTCGTCCGCGTGGGCCGCCGCGCCGCCGCTCGCGCCGCCGCTCGCGCCCGAGAAGGCGCGCTCGCCCCGAGGCTCGGCCGTCGGCGCCGAGGACGGCCGCGCCATCGCGCGCTCGCCTTGATGATCGCGCGCCGGAACCGTCGGCGCCGTGGAAGGCCGCGCGGCCGCGCGCTCGCCCTGGTGATCGCGCGCCGGGACGGTCGGCGCCGACGACGGTCGCCCAGCCGCGCGCTCGCCCGGCGGCGGCGACGACGCCCGCGCCGGCGCGCCGGCGTCGTGGGAAGATCGCGCCGGGGCCGGGGGGAGCGCCTCGGGCGACGAGGGCCGCGGCCGCGGCGCCCTGGCCGCGCGGGGCGCCTCGTAGGCCAGCGTGACCACGAGCTGCGGCACGCTCGTCACCGGGTCGACCTCGACCTTCACGTGATCGATGTACGCCTCGCGGCGCGTGCCCTGATCGACCTCCTCCAGCTCGAGGGAGCGACCCACCTTGAGGAACTCCAGGTTGGAGCCGACCTCCAGGTCGTCGAGCCCGCCGCCGCGCACGCGCGCCTTCATGGGCGAGCCCAGGCCCTCGATGTGGAGCCGCACGCGGGCGCCCCGCTGCGCGGCCCCGAGCGACGCGGCGGCGGCCTGGACGGTGAGCGCCGGCGCGGGGCCCGCGGCGCCTGCGCCGCCCGGGTCGATCGACGAGCACATCGCGCGCACCGCCTCCTCCGACCCGGCGTCGAGGCCGGTGAAGCGCAGGCCGAACTCGCCGCCGCGCGCCTGCTCGGCGCGCCAGCAGACCTCGCCCTCGACGACCAGCTCCTTGCCGAGCCCGTCGAACCTGCAGATCAGGGCGTCGCCGACCCGCGGCAGGTACGCCGTGCGCAGGCGCATCCCCTCGGGAGACATGTCGATCGACTCGGCCTCGAAGCCGCCGCCCGCCGTCTCGCCGACCGCGACGAGCGCCTCGACGCGGACCCGCTGCCCGGCGCCAGCGCGCCGCTCGCCGCCGCCCTCGCGCTCCCTGTCCAAGGATTCCGGCGCCTTGCGAACGCCCTCTCCCTCTGCGCCTCGACCGTTCATACGCCCATACCTCCGCCGCGAAGCCGCGTCCGCAATCGCGGGCCCTCCGCGGTGCAGAGCGCCCATTGGCCGGCAGTACGGCGTAAGCCCCGCGCTGGCCAAGTTTTGGAGGCTCCGGCCATGCGCCACGTGCCAGGTGAACACGCGCCGCCGTGATGCGCAGCGTTGCGACGCTGGGAAGAGACGCGACGCGGGGAGCGACGGAGCAACGCGGGCGGAGGCGGTGTGCGATGGGCGGCAGGCGGTGGCAGGCAATGACAGGCGGTGACAGGCGGTGACAGACGGTGATCCAGCGCTCGCTTCGCCTGGCGTTCGGGGGGGCAAACGTGGGAAACTCTCGCGATGGGCAAGGACGAGCCCCCGCAGAACCAGGACACGCCCGCGCCCGCCGCGAATCAGGATGTCGTCTTCATCCATAGCCCCGTCGAGCAGGGGGAAGGCTTCCGGGTGATCCGGAGCCGGGAGGACCGGCTCGAGATCGGCGAGCTGCGGCCCACCGAGCACGGGCGCCCGCTGAACGGGGAGCTCGTGAAGCTGACGCAGCGGTCCGAGCACGCGCGGCTCTTCGACGTGGAGGTGCTCCTCCCGGCGGCGCGCGAGTCGCCCCGGTCAGGCCCCGCGCAGGTCGCGACCGACGCCTACCGCTCGAACTGGGAGGCGATCTTCGGCCCGCGAGAGGCGAACAAGCTCGCCAACTGAGCGCCTGCGATCGCGGGCCGTCAGCGAGGGGCCATGGCGGCGAGCTGCCGCGCCTGGCCGGTCTTCCGGAGCGCGTACGCGATCCCGCGCTGGAGCGTCCCCTGGACGACGGTCTCGCGGAGGTCGATCCCGAGGCTGACCAGCGTCTGCGACACGTGGCCTCGGATCCCGGTGATCACCGCCTCGGCGCCGAGCAGCCGCAGCGCGGTCGCGGCCCGGACGAGCGTCGCGGCGACGCTGCTGTCCACGCCCTTCACGCCCGTGATGTCCAGGATGACGACCTGCGCCGACGTGTCCGCCACGCCGCGCAGCGCCGTCTCGAGCGCCTCGTCCGCCCGCTCCGCGTCCAGGGTCCCGATGAGCGGCATGACCATGATCTGGTCGGTGATCGGGATGAGCGGCGTCGACAGCTCGGCGAGCCGCTCGCGCTGCACCCGGATGAGGTCCTCCTGGAGGGCGGCGCGCGCCCGCTCGGCGCTCTCCCGCTCGACGAGCTCCGCCTCCAGCTGCACCTTCGCCGCGGAGAGCTCCGCGGTGCGGGTGGCGACGGCCGCCTCGAGCGCGTCGTTGGCCCTGCGGAGCTCGTCGCTCGCCGCCTGGACGCGCGCGTAGAGCAGCGCGTTCTTCACGGCGATGGCGGCCTGCGCGGCGACGAGCTCGAGCACGTCGAGGCGGGCGGGCGAGAACACCTCGGGCGCGGCGTTGTTCTCCAGATAGAGGACGCCCGAGATCTCCCCCTGGCTCACCATGGGCAGCGCGAGCACCGATCGCGGCTTGCGCGCCGCGACGTAGGGGTCGCCGTCGAACCGCCCGTCCTGCGCGGCGTCGGCCACGACGACGGCGCTCCCGGTGCGCATCGCGAGCTCGACCACCCGGGCTGCGGCGGCGCCGCTCTCGCGCACGGGCGTGGACGGGCCGACGCGCACCTCGCCCTCGTCCTCGGCGACGGCCTCCACGCGCGGCCCGCCCTCGTGGTCCAGGATCAGCGCGCCCCGCTGGGCGCCGACGCTCTCGATGGCGAGCCGGAGCAGCCGCGTCATCACGCGGCCGAGGTCGATCTCGCGCGCCACCGCCTGCGCGGCGCGGATGAGCGCCGCCGCGTCGAGCAGCGCCACGCGCCGCGCGCCCGTCTCGATCGTCGACGAGGCGACCGAGGTCAGGCTCGACAGGACGCTCGCGGACGCGGGCTGGCCCGCCGCCGCGCGGGGGAGCAGCTCGACGTACGCCTCCTCCATCTGCCGCACCTTGGCCGTGGCGCCCCAGCGCGCGTAGGCCTGGTAGGCCTCGACGAGGCACGAGCGCGCGAGCCGCGGCATGCGCCTCGCCGCGAGGAACCTGCCGCAGAGCTCGCTGACGAGCGCGCGGTAGCGCACGTACCCCGCCTGCTCCGCCGCGTCGCTCGCCTGCTGGTAGAGCTCGAGGATCGGCTCCAGCGCCTCCCCGGCGACGCGCGCGCGCTCCGCCCGGACGAGCAGCTCCAGGTGCCGGAGCTCGGGGCAGTCCCGCGCGAGGACGGCGAGCTTGTCGTGGCTCGACGCGAGCATCTCGGCCAGCGCGCCGCCCTCCTCCCCGCTCGCCCGAGGGCCGAGCGCCAGGAGGGTGAGGCAGGTGTAGAGCGGCAGATCGACGATGCCGATGTACTGGCCCGTCAGGGCGCGGGCCCGCTCGTGCGCGCGGCGCGCCATCCGCAGCGCGCCCTCGTGATCGCCGTAGAGGTACGCGAGCGCGAG
Source organism: Sorangium sp. So ce281 (assembly GCF_051527395.1). Lineage (NCBI taxonomy): Bacteria > Pseudomonadati > Myxococcota > Polyangiales > Polyangiaceae > Sorangium > Sorangium sp. So ce281. The sequence goes on along the minus strand of NZ_CP150322.1, from coordinate 3,653,848 downwards.
CTTGTTCGTGTAGTAGAAGCCAGCGACGATCGCGAAGGCCACCCCATCGAGCTTCGGCACGAAGGCGTCCTCGTCGAAGCCGGCGTCGCTCAGCGTGCCGCGGTCCAGCGTGCGCCCCTCGAGGTTCTGGATCACCTGCAGCGCGACGGTCTGGACCGCCGTCGACAGCGCGTCCTTCGTGCGGGAGGTGAAGCGCAGGAACCCGCCGACGTCCTCGCGCACGCGCCGGAGCTCGCCTTCCAGGCTGAGCTTCATCTGGGCGACGATGTTGGAGGCCGCCGACGCGAACATGAAGTCGCCGGTCTCCATCCCGGCGACCCGCGCCCGCTGGAGGACCTCGAGCGCCTCGCGCTGCGGCCTCGAGTGGTTCATGACGACCCCGTAATTGAAGTCGACCTTCGCCCTGATGGCGTCGATCCGGTACCTGTCGTTCAGGGCGACGCCCATCCGCACGATCCTGTAGCCCTCGTGCGGCTGGCCCCAGAACGCGGCCAGGTAGAAGCCGTGGAGCGCGTACGCCACGCTGGCCATCGGCGAGATCCCGTGCCGGAGCGACAGGTTCGCCATCCTGACGGCGAGGAGCTGGGCCAGCGGCGGGTTGACGATGTACGCCGAGGGCGAGCCGTAGCCGAGCATCTCCACCACGACCCTGACGTGCGGATCGGCGAGCTCCGGGCCCGCGCAGACGTCCTCGCCCCGCCGGGCGGCGAAGCCGCGCTCGGCCTCGGCGAGCTCCGCGCGGAGCGCGGCGGCGAGCGCCTCGCCCTCGGTGGGCACCTCCATGCCGAAGAGGCGCAGGCCCTGGAGCGCCACCGCGAGCGAGTCCCACCAGCGGTGCTGCGCGTTGTAGAGGACCATCCGCATGCAGTAAACGCGCGCGCGCTCCGCGTCCGAGGCGGCGCGCTCGAGGAGGGCGTCGAAGAGCGCCTCCGCCTCGTCGCAGCGGCCGCTCAGGTACGCGCACTCGGCCTTCGCGGCATAAATGTCGAAGATGTCGAAGATGTCGAAGACGCCGGAGGCGAGGCCCGCCCCGCCGGCCCATGGATCCGGGCCGAGCGCGGACGCCGCGGCGCTCAGGTAGCCGAACGCGGCGTCGTACGCGGTCGCCGCCTGCGCGCGCCGCCCCGCGGCCAGGTTGAGCCGCGCGAGCTCGCCGCGCTCCGCCGCGCCCTCGATCAGGTCCGCGGCGAGGTTCAGGTGCCCGACGACGACGAACAGATCCTCGTCGCTCGGGTCCTCGCCGAGGCTCGCCGCGAGCAGCCGGCCGATGCGGTGGTGCAGCCGCTTCCGCTCCTGCTCGTCGATGAGCGCGTACGCCGCCTGCTGGACGCGATCGTGCAGGAACCGGTACGACACGCGGAACGAGGGGTCCTCGAGCAGCCTGCCCGCGACCGCCGCGTCGCCGGCGTGGACGAAGCGGTACTCGGGATCGAGGGGCACGACGAGGCCCTCCCGCAGGGCCCCCCAGAGGGCCGCGGCCACCTCGCCCGGGGGCTGCTCGGCGACGAGCGCGAGCGTCCGGAGGTCGAAGCGGTGGCCCACGCAGGCGGCGAGCCGGAGGGCGCGCTGCGCGCCGGGCGCGAGCCGCCGGATCTTCGCGGCCATCAGCTCGACGACGCCCTCCGCGCCCTCCGCGCTCCGGGCGCGCTCGAGGCTCCACGCCCACGCCCCCGCGGCCGGATCGAAGCGCACGATCCCCTCCCCGGCGAGGGCGTGCAGGAGCTGATGGATGAAGAACGGGTTGCCCGCGGTCCTCTCCAGGATGAGCGCCGCGAAGGCGTCCGTGTCCTCGAGGCGGCAGCGCAGGGCGTCGGCGAGGAGCCGGCGGATGTCCTCGATCTCGAGCGGCCCGAGCCACACCTCGGAGGCGGACGCGCCCGCCGCGCGCAGGCCGTGGATGAGCCTCGCCAGCGGGTGGGCGTCGTCGACCTCCTGGTCGCGGTAGGCGCCGATCACGAGCGTCCCGCGGGCGTCGGGATCGGTCATCAGGAGCTCGAGGAGCTTCAGCGAGGCGGGGTCGGCCCACTGGAGGTCGTCGATGAAGAGCACGAGGAGGTGCTCCTCCGTGACGGCGCGGACGAAGGCCTGGAACGCCACGCTGAAGCGGTTCTTCGACTCGGTCGGCCCGAGCGGCTGCGCGGGGGGCTGGGGGCCGATGATGCGCTCGAGCTCGGGGATCACGTCGATGACGACCTGCCCGATCGAGCCGAGCGCGGCGCTCAGCCGGGCCTTCCAGCGCGCCGCGGGCTCCTCGCCCTCCGACAGGATGCGCTCGCACAGCTCGCCGAACGCCTGCGCGATGGCGGCGTAGGGGGTGCGCTGCTTGAGCTGGCCGAACTTCCCCGAGACGAAGTACCCGGGCCGCCGCGCGAGCACCTTGTAGACCTCGCGGACGAGGGCGGACTTGCCGACGCCGGCGTGGCCGGAGATGAGGAACAGCTCGACGGCGCCGGCCGCCGCGCGCTCGCACGCGGCCACGACGGCCTGCGTCTCGGCCTCGCGCCCGTAGAGCTTCTCGGGCAGCCAGAGCCGGCCGCCCGCGTCGCGCTCGCCGAGCGGGAAAGGGTCGACGCGGCCGTCGGCCTCGTACCTCCGGAGGCACTCCTCGAGATCGGCGCGCAGCGCCTCGGCGCACGGGTACCGATCCTCGGCGGCCTTGGAGAGGAGCTTCATGACGAGATCGGAGACGACGCGCGGGATCTCGGCCGACGCGACGTGCGGCGGCGTCGGCGTCCTGGCCAGGTGGCAGTGCACGAGCTCCATGGCGCTCGGCGCGGTGAACGGAGGCGCGCCCGTGAGCAGCTCGTAGAGGGTGACGCCCAGCGAGTAGAGGTCCGTCCGGCAGTCGAGGCTGCGGTTCATCCAGCCCGTCTGCTCGGGTGACATGTACGGGAGGGTCCCCTCCGCGGCGTCCGGGTTCTCGGCCCTCGGCGCCTCCTGCGACAGGCGCGTCGCGATCCCGAAGTCGGAGAGCTTGACCACCAGCGGATCGAGGCGGACGAGGAGGTTGTGCGGCTTGATGTCCTTGTGAATGATGCCCGCGTGGTGCAGCGACGCGAGGGCGTCCGCGACGTGGATGCCGATCCGCAGGGTCGTGCCCAGCCCGAGCCTCTCGCTCCGCAGGACGATGTCGAGCGACGCGCCGCCGAAGTCCTCCAGGACGAGCACGGGCCCCCCATCGCTCTCCTCGACGTCGAGGACGCGGAGGACGCCCGGGTGCGCGATCTCGCGCGTGATCACCTGCTCGTGGCGGAGCCTCGCGATCGCGCGCGGCGACGCCCGCCCGGCGCTCGGTCCCTTCAGCACGACGGGCTGCCCGTCCGACGCGCGGCGCGCGCGGCGCACGGTGATCATCGTCCCCTCGTGGAGGATGGCCTCCGCGGCGTAGCCCTGCGGCAAGCTCGCCGATCCGATGACATGAACCGCCCCGTGTGTCGTCATGCGTACAGGTTACGACCGATACGGAACCTGTCGTGACAGCGTTCGACGCCGCGTCGGGAGCCGCCGCGGCCGAAATCAGTAGTCCAGCTCACATGTCATCGATATTCCTCAATCGTTACCTTGTCTCGAGCTCCTCCGGTGCGCGGGCGTGCGGAATCTTGAGCCGCGGCGGACCGCTGGAGAACACTGCTGAGCGTGTTCCCGACGCGCCGGTCGACCGTCCCGCCCTTGACAGCGGTGGCGCCCTTCACGCAAAGGCGGGGCGTGCAGGCGCTACCGCTGGCGGCGACCGACGACGAGGCGCTCGCGCGCGCCGCCGCGCAGGGGCACCCAGGCGCCGCGCCGATCCTCTGGCAGCGGTTCGCGCCGCTCGTGCGCCGGATCCTGACGCGCACCCTCGGGCCGAGCGACGAGGTCGACGATCATGTGCAGGACACATTCCTGCGCTTCTTCCGCGTGGCGAAGGACCTCAGGGACCCTTCGCTGCTCTCGAGCTTCATCGTCGGCATCGCGGTGCGCGTGGCGCGCGCCGAGCTGCGGCGCAGGCGCGTGCGGCGCTGGCTCCAGCTGTCGCCCTCGGGTGAGCTCCCGGACCTGGGGGGCGCGCAGCAGGATCCGCAGGGGCGCGCGGCGCTCACGCGGCTCTACCGCATCCTCGACCAGGTCGACGACAGGTCCCGGACGCTCTTCGTGCTGCGGTTCATCGAGGGGCTCGAGCTCACCGAGATCGCCGCCGCGCTCGGCTGCTCCCTGGCCACGACGAAGCGCCACCTCGCGCGCGCGTCCCACCGGATCCTCACCGCCGCGGAGCGCGATCCCGCGCTCTCGGCCTACCTCACCAACGCCCCGCAGGACCTCGATCGGCCCGGGACCCTCCCCGCCGACGGAGGAGATCGCGATGAATGAAGCGGAGAAGCTGAGCCGGCTCGCGGACCTCGCGCGGAGCGGCGTCCCCGCGGACGTCGACGCGGCGCACGACGCCGCCGAGCGCGCCCGCTTCGTGGAGGCGGTGAGCCGCGGCGCGGGCCGCGCGGGAGCCCTGGGCCGCGCGGGCGCGTGGCTGCGCGCCTCGCCCCTGTGGAGCGCGCTCTCCGGGCGGCCGCGGTGGAGCTTCGCGCTCGCCGGCGCGGCGGCGCTCGCGCTCGCGCTCGTCACGCTCTGGCCGGCGCGGCCGCTCGACTACGCCGTCGAGGGCGCGCCTTCCGCCGCGGGCCGGTACATCGCCGCGACGGCCGGCGAAGAGGCGCGGCTCCGCTTCACGGACGGCACCTCCGTCGCGCTCTCGCCGGGCAGCGCCATGCGCGTGGTCGACGTCGACGCGGCCGGGGCGCGCATGCTGCTCGAGGACGGCCGCGCGTCGCTGCGCGTCACGCGGCGGCCGAAGGCGCGCTGGTCCGTCGAGGCGGGGCCGTTCGCGGTGCTGGTCACCGGCACGGCGTTCGACGTGTCCTGGAGCCGCGGCGACGGCACGCTGCGCGTCGATCTGCACGAGGGGAGCGTGACCGTGCGCGGGCCGCTCGCGCCCGACGGGCTGCCGCTCCGCGCCGGGCAGCGGCTCGTGGCGCGGATGCGCGAGGGCGACGTGCAGATCTCGAGCGGCGACGCCGCGAGCGCGGCGGACCCGGCGCCGAAGGCGCTGCCGCCCGCGGGCACGGCGGCGCAGCCCCGGGAGGAGAAGACCATCGGACCTGGCGGCGCTGGGGGCGGCGACGCCGGGGTCGTACGGCCGGAGGGCTCGCGGGCAGAGGGGGCGCCCGCGAGCTCTCCGACGGACGGTCCGGGGCCGGCGGCGCCGGCCGGCGCGGCGGCGGCGCCGAGCTGGGCCCAGCGCGTGGCGGCGGGGGATTTCCGGGCGGTCCTGGCCGAGGCGGAGCAGCGCGGCCTCGGGGGGGTGCTCGAGCGGGGCTCGCTGGACGACCTTGTCGCCCTCGGGGACGCGGCGCGGTACGCGCGGCGCGGCGACGTGGCGCAGCGCGCGCTCTCGGCGACGCGCAAGCGGTTCCCGGGGACGAGCCAGGGCAAGGCGGCGGCCTTCCTGCTCGGCCGCCTGATCGACGACGGCGGCGCGCCCGAGGCGGCCGTCGCCTGGTACGACACGTACCTCGCCGAGTCGCCGGGCGGCCCGTTCGCGGCCGAGACGCTCGGCCGCAAGATGGTGGCGGTCGAGCGCACGGCCGGCCGGGCGGCGGCGCGCCCCATCGCGGAGCTCTACCTGAAGCGCCACCCGCGCGGCGCGCACGAGCCCGTGGCGCGCGATCTCCTCACGCCGTGACGCCCGGGGTGCTAGTTCGAGCGGCTCAGCGGGTACTTGTAGAAGTTCTGCGCCCACTCGATGGTCCAGATCGTCGGCTCCACGTACACGTTCTTGTCCGCGCCGAGGATCATGCCCCGCTTCATCTTCGCCATCGCCGTCAGGAAGACCTTGCGATCGTCCTCCATGCGCGGCCGCATCACGGTCGACGGGGGATACAGCTCCTTGACCTGGGCCACCGTCGCCGCGTCGTTGATCCACCCGTCGACCCCGTGCTCGCCCTTCGGGAGGCGCGAGCCGCCGGCGTCCAGCCAGTCGCGTAGGTCGTTGTTGCCTCGGTTCATGCCGTCGGCATGGCAACCGATGCAGGAGCTGCCGGTGTTCAGGCGGCGGTCCTGGGTGGCGAAGCCCAGCGTGCTGTTGATCTGCGCGTCCGAGGCGTTCCGGAGGAGGCGCGGATCGCGCACGATGTTGCCGAAGGCGTCGACGCGGCGCTGGTTGATGCCGCCCCAGAGGGAGTACCCCTGAAGGCCGTTCGGCAGATCCCAGATCACCTCCTCCGCCGACTGCTGGAGGCCGTCGGTCCCGGTGTAGTAGCGGCAGTTCAGGTAGCTGCCGCCGGCGTAGCTCGGCGCCCCGTCGCACCCCGGCGGCTCCGTGCCGTTCGGCTGAGCCAGCGTCGCGATGAAGCTGTAGTTGCTCGCCGAGCCGCCGGCCCCGCTGATGAACTTGGGGATCGGGTGCGCCCAGAAGGGGAACCGGATCTGGCCTGTCTCGTACGCCTGCTCGATGGTGGTCACGCCGTCGAGCTGCCCGGAGAAGACGTCCCACGTCTTCCAGTAATACCCGCCGCTCTTCGTCCTGGCCCTGTAGTACATGCGGGAATCGACGGTGATGGCCTGCTTCGTGAGCATGTACTCGTACGACTTGATCCCCGCGTCCTTGATGACGCCGAGCTCGGCCTCGAGATCCTGCGCGTACCAGGGGATCGCCATGATGGCGTTGTAGACGTCCGGGCGTGTCAGCGTGTAGACGAGCTGGCTCGCCTCGATGTAATCCGTCTTGAAGCCGTTGACGTTGGGCGGCAGCACCTGGCTGTCCGTCGCGCCCTCCACGTTGCCGGCGAGGACGCGCCCCCAGACGAGCCTGGCGAAGCTCGGATCCACCTGGACCGTCGATGTGTATCTGTAGCGCTCCCTGAACGTGACGTCGGAGCCGACGGGCTCACCCAGGTAGTTGACGGAGGTCCTCCCGAAGAAGACGTCGTCGTCCGATCCGCCGAAGTGGAGCTTCGTGACCCCCTTGTTGTAGCCCCAGTAGTTGCGGGTATCGAAGCGGTAGACCATGCCCTTGCCGTTGATGTCCACCGGGTTGACGATCGTCGGGGCCCAGCGCGCGGTCGAGTTCAGGGCCTTCGACAGCCCCACGCGGGCCACGTTGAGCTCCTCTGCGCTGACGCCCGCGTTGTGGAGCTCGTGCAGCGAGGCGTACTTGATGAACTCCGCGTCCGCCGCGGCGACGGTGGCCTTGTCCGTCGCGATCCACGCCTTCACCTGGTCCTCGGTGACCTTCTCGCCGGCCGCGACGGGGCGCGGGGTGACCGGCAGGGTCGGCGCGACGGCGTTCGCCCACGCCGTGACGGCGTTGAGCATCTGCGTGTTCGCGTCTCTGCAGCTCGTGCCGAAGCAGTTGTGCCGGTCGATGCCCATCCGGACCACGAGCTTGGAGTCCGCCGGCTTCTTGAAGTTGACGCGCGTGAGCGCGTACTCGTGGGCCAGCGCCGGATCGACGTCGGCGTGCATGGGCGCCTGGGCCTTGCCCGTCGAGCTGTGGCAGCCAGAGCAGTTGGCGGTCAAGAGCGGGTAGACCGTCGTCTTGAAGGCCTCCAGCGACGCGGCCATGTTGAAGTTCATCTCCTTCGGAAGACAGACGGCCTCGACGTTCTTACCGCCCTTCCCGTCCGGGATCTGGCTGTAGCCGAGCGTGCAGCCCGACGCCGGGTTGACCCCCGTGTCGGCGTCGCCGCCGCCGGAGCCGCCGGAGCCGCCCGAGCCGCCAGCACCGCCGGAGCCGCCCGAGCCGCCCGAACCACCGACGCCGGTGCTCGCGCTGCTGGAGCTGGTCGAGCTGCTGGAGCTCGTCGAGCTGCTGGAGCTGGTCGAGCCACCGGCGCCGCCAGCGCCGCCGGCCCCGCCCGAACCACCGCCGCCGGTGCTCGCGCTGCTGGAGCTGCTGCTTGAGCTGCTGCTCGCGCTGCTTGAGCTGCCCCCCACGACCTTGAACGTGAACTTCTGGTTGTCGCCGTTCGCCCAGCTGTACTGCTGGAGGCCGGCGCCCTCTGCCGTCGACCGCCCGATGACGTCGAGCGCCTTGTTGCTGTTTCGGGCCATGATCCGCTGGGCGTTGTTGCCGACGTCCACGAACGAAAATTGCTGGCTCGTGGCGTTGCCGCAGCTGGATTGGACGACGCTGGCGCCGTTCGCCGTCGATCCACCGTTGATCCCGAGGCAGCGGCCGCTGTTCACGTTCCGCAGCCGGAAGTATCCGCTCCCCGCGGACTCCGCCCGGAACTGCTGTCGCGTGGAGCCGTTGCACGTGGCGATCTGCGCAGCCGCCGAGCTCGCCGTGCTGCCCCCGCGTATCTCGACGCACTTGTTGCTCTGCACGCCGACGAGCGTGTAGGCCGCGTTCGGGTCGATCGTGAGGCTCTCCTCGAGCGCGTCGCCTTGCTCGCTGCCGGTGTCGTCCAGACCAGCGATGCATGAGACGGCGAGAAGGCTCGTCGCGGAGGCAAGCAAGGCGCTCCTTGATGCGAATCTCATGTTGTTCTCCTCTATCAAGTAAGAAGTACGGTCTATCTACAGCTCGACGCTGCCCTTGCGCTGGTCAGGGGCTCTCGACACGCAATGCGCGACGAAGGCTCCGGAGGGACGGCCGCGGTGGTCATCGGTCATCGCCCCCCCAGGGGATCTCGATCGCGAGGTGCGGAGCTGGAGGACTCGTTCGACAGGCGGTCAGGCACCGCTAAGAGGATTACTCTTGTCCCGTACCGTGTTGCGAGTCAAGCCAATCATGCGTCCCGCCGCGTCATTTGCATGTTCGTTTGCGTGGTAGCTCGCGTGAGCGTTCACATGCTCGAACCCACGTTCGTTTGCGTGATCGTTTGCGTGATCGTTTGCGCGATCGTTTGCGCGATCGTTTGCGCGATCGTTTGCGCGATCGTTTGCGCGATCGCTTATAAATCCGCGCAAACACGCACGAATTTGCGCATCTCCGCGCCGGTCTCCCGCCGTCGATCCTCTTCACCTTGCCGCGCATCTGTCCATCTCGTTCACTTTACCGGCATTTATGAACGACTATTTACGAAGCCACGACCACGACAGTTGATGGCCAATGGCCTGTGCCGCAATGTCCCACATCGACCGAGACATTTGGCTTCTCGCGCCCTTCTCGCCCGTGCCACTGAACGGGTCGAGTCTCGCCTGAACGAGAGTTGCCGCGGCACCCCTGGATCATCGGATGACCAGGGATTCGCCATGCGTTGATTCCTGCACAAATCCAGGCAGGTCGCTCCCCCGAGGCGGTGCCCGGAGGGGCACGGGGCGGATCGCCAAGGGCCCAGGGCAAGGAGAGAGCGTCAGGTGATGGTCAACATTGACAATTTGAGAACAATTTGTCAAGTTCAGGCCTTGACGGTCTGCGCGCCGATCGCAAAGCTCGTCCGGTGCGTGAGCGAGCCACCCTGGCCGAGCGCGCGCTCCCCCCGGAGGAGCCCACGCCTCCTCCGGCGACCAGGCCGCGGAATGGTCGCCTTCAAGGTCGTGTTCTGTCTCGCCAGGCACCGCGCCTGGCAGGAGGTCGTCCCCTCATGAACGATTCACGGCGTCGCAAAGGGCTGCGGCTCGAGCGGGCGCGCGCTTCAACCCAGTTCAAGGACGGCAAGTTCGAGAACCCGTCGGGCGCCGGCCCCACCATGACCAAGGGCTCGACGCTGCCCGTGCTCGGCGAGTTCTTCTTCCGCCGCGGCCGGCGGGAGCCGCCCGCGCCGCTGCCCGTCGTGCGGCCCCACGAGACCTGGACCCGGCAGAGCGACACCGGACTGCGGGTCACCTGGCTCGGCCACAGCACCGTCCTCCTCGAGCTCGATGGCCGCCGGGTCCTCACCGATCCGGTGTTCGGCGAGCGCGCCTCGCCGGTCTCCTTTGCCGGCCCGCTGCGCTTCCACCCGGTCCCGGCCGCGCTCGACGAGCTGCCGCCGCTCGACGCGGTCCTGCTCTCCCACGACCACTTCGATCACCTCTGCGCGCCGACGATCGAGGCGCTGGCCCGCACGCGCGTCCCCATCGTCACGCCCCTCGGCGTGGGCGCGCTCCTCGAGGCGCTCGGCGTCGACCCGGCCCGGATCACCGAGCTCGACTGGCACGAGCGCGCGGAGATCGGCGGCGTCCGCTTCACCGCGACGCCCTCTCAGCACTTCTCGGGCCGCGGGCCGACGAGCCGCAACGCGACGCTCTGGGCTTCATGGGTCATCGAGGCGGAGCGGCGCAAGGTCTTCTTCTCCGGCGACACCGGGCTGTTCCCCGGGTTCGAGGACATCGGCAAGCAACACGGCCCCTTCGACCTGGTGATGCTCGAGGTCGGCGCGTACCACCCTGCGTGGGGGACCATCCACCTCGGCCCCGAGAACGCGCTGACCGCGTTCGAGATGCTCGGCGGCGGCACGCTCCTGCCCGTCCACTGGGGCACCTTCAACCTCGCCCTCCACGACTGGGACGAGCCGGCCGAGACGCTGCTCTCCCTGGCCAACGAGCGCGGCGCGCGCGTCGTGACCCCCCGGATCGGCGCCGCGTTCGAGCCCGAGCGCGTCGGGGCGCCGACCCCGTGGTGGCGGGCGGTCGCGGGCCCGCGGTGACGGACGGCGGCCAGCCCCGCTCCGCCGGAGGGCCGCGCCGCGCCTCGCGCGGTCACGCCGCCCGGGGCCTCGTCTCGGGCGAGGGCGGCGTGAGCTGCTCGACGGTGTAGGCGTACTCGTAGGTCTTGCGGAACTCGCGCCAGCTCCGGAGCTGCGGCATCCACTCGTCGTCCCGCAGCGCGCTGAGCAGGAGCAGGATGCGCGACTCGGAGGACAGCCGTATCACGGCGTCGCGCGTCTCCTCCGCAGCCATGCAGAGCTCGAGATCGGTCGCCGTGCGGATCCCGTGCGCCTTCAGCCTCGAAAGGATGCTCGACGGCGCGTTCCGGGCCGGCTCGGCCTCGTCTCGCGCGTGGAGATACAGGATCGCCTGATCCACGAGGTCGACAAGGCGCGGGGCCGGGATGCGCGTGCGCAGGATCAGCTCGATCAGGTTGTGGTGCGCGAGGTTCTCGATGTTCTCGATGCCCTCCTCGAGCAGGCGCGCCTTGTCGTAGAGCGTGATGCCCTCGAGGTGGGTCAGCGGGTCGCGGTCCTTCAGGGTCGGGACGAAGAAGGTGACCATGCGTGTCTTGAGCAGGTCATGGAGAACGGCGAGCCCGGTGTCCGGGACGATGCCAATGAAGAAGGCGAGCAGGAGCAGGTGCCAGGGCGCGTTGTCGATGGGCGCCGCGCCGCCCGAGGGCGAGGCGCCCTCGAACGTCTTGCTCATGACCCAGGCCAGGATCGTGGCGATGATGATGCGCACGGAGATGTGGCTGTACGCCTTGGGCCCGAGATCCGCCCGCACATAGCGGCGGAATACCATGTTGAGCGCGAAGAAATACGTCCCGAGGAACGCGAACGTGAAGGCGGTCCGGTTGGGGATGAACAGGGAGTGAAGCTCGACCGGCTTGTCCCCCAGCGTCTCCGCCACGGACGCCACCGTCGGCAGCGCCGAGATCACCCAGCCGACCGAGAGGAGGAACGTGCTGAGGATGATCGGGACGAAGAACAGCGGACCGCGCCGGGTGTCCAGCGCGTCCTTCATCAGCGGAGAATAGGCCCGCTCCGCCTCGTCGATCGTGCGGAGCGCGGGGTCGAGCCGCAGCACGTCGCGGTGAAACTGCTCCTTCACCACGTTCCGGCGCTGCTCCGCGAACAGAAAGAACAGGAGCGCGGGCAGCGTCGCCGCGGCGCCGATGAACAGCGCAAAGAGGAGCAGCAGCGCCATGCTGCGCATCGATAGCGTGAAGATCTCGTGAAGGCGCTTCTCGGCCTGCAAGAGGACCGTGGCGGCGGGGATGCCGAAGCCCACCAGGCACACCCCCAGCATGCCGATCGCGCGCCAGAACTGGTCGCGCAGCATCAACGCGGTGCTGCGATGGCGATGCCGGGCCCAGCGCTCCAGCGACGGGAACACGGTGAACGCGATCATCCCGACGCCGACCGCGCCGAAGGCCAGGCGGGCCCAGCCGTCCAGGGTGACCATGAACAGCGACGTGAGCCCCCCGAGGACCAGCACCCCCGCGATGGCGGCGGCGTCGAGGCTCGGCTCTTCGGACTGGACCGGGGCGCGCTTCTCCACATAACCACGCTCGAGCCAGACGCTCAGATCCAGCCCCTGCGCCGCCGTCTCCGTCGTGCGCACCACGTCGAAAGGCGCCACGACGAGATCGCTGCCTTCGCGCCGGATGCAGATCCGGCGAGCCGTCTTGTTGACGAGCTCGATCTCCTCGGCGGGCGGCGCCTGCCGTACGTCCCCTCGCCCGCTGGGCGGCCGCCGCGCCCGCTCTGGCCTGGAAGGGGGCTGCCCTGCCTCCGGCGAGGCCTCCTGATGGCCTGACTGCCCCTGCCGGCCCCCGGTCGTCGGGCTCACGAGCACCAGCGGACCGCCTTCGCGCTTCGAATCCGAGCCGCTGTGTTGGCGCGACGGCAGCTGCTGCAGATCCTCGATCTCCCCATCTGCCATGGCGTTTCCCCTCGATCGGCGCGGTCGCCCCCTGATCCCTGCGGCGGCGCCTCGACGGCAGGTTGGGGTCCAGTCGAGCTTATGCCCATCGACGCTCCTCCGCGAGAGCGCGCCGCATCGTGGAGGTCCTCCCGGTCGTGGCCCGTCCGGACGGACGCTGCGGGATCGCCGTGGCTCGGCTCCTCGGCTACTCGCCGGGCCCCGTGCCCCCTCCCCTTCCCCTTCCCCTTCCCCTGGCCCCACCCGTTCGCGGCGATGCGCCTCCACCCCCGCGTGCGATCTGATAGAGCCCTGGCGCGTGCGCTCCCTCCCTCTCCTGCTCTGGCTCCTCCTCGCGTCGGCGCCCGCCGCGGCGCGGGCCGACGCGGCGCCGCCCGGCGCGCCCTCACGGAAGGTGGAGGCGGCCGCGTCACGGGTGGTGATCGTCGAGGCCGGCGTGAGCGACCCGCTCGTGCTCGAGGCGGCGATGCGACTGCGGGCCGAGCTCGGCGCGGCCGGGTTCGAGGTGGTGCGCGTCATGGGAGCGCCCGAGGGCGATCTGCGCGCAGGGCTGGAGCGCGCCGCGAAGGAGGCGGACGCGTTCGCGGCCGTGACGATCGCCCGCTCGCGGACGGGCGCGACCGCCGACCTCTGGATCGTCGATCGGGTGACGCAAAAGACGGTGGTGCGCGCCGTGGAGGCGGCCGGCGCGGCGGCGCCGTCGGTGATGGCCGTGCGCGCGGTCGAGCTCCTGCAGGCGAGCTTGCTGGAGGCGAGCCTGCAGGAGCCGCACGGGCGCGCCGCGGAGGACGGCGGGGCCGCCGTTCCCGACGACGTGCGGCGGTGGATGGCGCCCGTCCGGCGGCGGGCCGGGATGCCCCCTGCGCCGGAGCGGGCCGGGATGATCGCGGGCGTGGGCGTGGAAGCCGGCTTCGTGGCGCTCCTGAGCGCAGACGGCGTCGGGCCGGCGCTGGGGCCCGCGCTGCGGCTGTCGTACGGGGCCGGCGCGGACGGCCGCGGCGGCGCGCTGCCCGCGGGGCTCGCGGCGCGGCTGACGTTCGCTGGGCCGACGCTGGGGCCTGCGCTCGAGGGCGAGCACGGCACGGTGTCCGTCCGTCACGAGATGGCCTTTCTGGAGGCGGTATGGGCGCTGGACACGGGCAGCGCGATCTCACCTGTGCTCTCGGCCGGCGTGGGCGGAATTCACCTGTTCGTCAGCGGTGATCCCCTGCCGCCGCTGCGGAGCGCGACGGGCGATGTCTGGTCGGTCGCCGCGGCCGTGGGCGGGGGCGCCGGGCTGCGCCTGACCGACCGCGCGGCCCTCCTGGTGGATGCACACGCGATCTTCGCCGAGCCCCGCGCCGTCGTGACGCTCGGCGGCGAGCGGCTCGGCGCCGCGGGGAGACCGACGTTCGCCGGGTTCCTTGGGCTGCTCGTGCGGCTCTGAGCGGGACCGCGCCCGGGTGGCCCGGCGGGGGCAGCGAACGCCGGCACAAGGCGGTTTGCCGATGTTGGAGAGGCGCCGATTCCGGTACCGTCTGTGAATCAGTCGATGGCGCGCCCGATGGGGGCGCGGCCTCCTGGTTCGGGTGACAGCGATGAGAGTGCGAAGAATTGCGGCGGCTTTGCTCACCACGGTCGCCTTTTCGACGGGATTTCTCGGCTGCTCTGACGATTCCGACAGCGCGGGAGGAACATCGACGAGCGACGGCGCGGGCGCCGGCAGCAGCGGCGCGGGCACGGCGGGCCATGGCGGCTCCGGCGACGGCGGCTCCGGCGACGGCGGCTCGGGCGACGGCGGCTCCGACGGCAACGACGGCGGCTCCAGCGCCCAGAGCGGCGCCGGGGGCGACGGCGGCTCCGGCGACGGCGGCTCGGGCGACGGCGGCTCCGGCGAAGGGCGGGGGCTCGGCGCCCGGTGCGAGAAGGACGCGGACTGCGGCCAGCGCGGCCTCTGCTTCACGGAGTCGGGCGACGAGTTCCTCGGCGGCGGCCCGGCGGGCGGGTACTGCACGAACGCGTGCGATGGAGACAGCGATTGTGAGGGCGAAGGCAGCGCGTGCTTCGACGGCCTCTGCCTTCTCGGCTGCACCTCGGGCGAGCCCCCGCTCGAGACCATCGTCGACGAGCTCGATCCGACGAAGTGCCGCGGCCGCGAGGAGCTGCGCTGCGAGGTCATCGAGGATGTGTCCGTGTGCATGCCGAACTGCGGATCGGACAGCCAGTGCGGCGGGCGGGTGTGCGATCCCCGCATGAACATTTGCGTCGACGAGCCCACGCAAGGGCTGCCAGCAGGCGCCGCGTGCGCGCTCGAAGCCGACGGCACGGATCCCTGCGCGGCGTGGTGCATCGACATCGGCGCCGACGTCGGCGTGTGCGCCGGGGTGTGCGGGATCGGCGGGGACGTCGCCAACGAGGACTGCGGAGGGCTGGAGAACGGTCTCTGTGCGTATCCTCTGGTCGCCGAGCCCGGGATTGGTGACCTCGGAATGTGCGCGCCCGCGTGCAACAGCCACAGCGACTGCCTGCTGCCGCACGCCTCGTGTGTGTTCCTCGGCGCGGAGACCAACGGATTCTGCCTCTTCGACGTGACGAAGTGCCCGAAGGGCCAGAGGGCCTGCGCGACGGGAGAGATCTGCACCGCGACGCCTGAAGGCCGTTTGTGCCTCGACGAGAATTACCCCCTGGAGGACCCGGGCACGGGCGGTGCGGGAGGTGGTGGCGGCGCCGGTGGAACGGGCGGCGCGGATGGCACCGGCGGCGCCGATGCAACGGGCGGCGCCGATGCCGCGGGTGGTGCAGGCGGCACGAATGGCGCGGGCGGCATGGATGCCGCAGGCGGCGCAGGCAGCACGAGTGGCGTGGGTGGCGCAGGCAGCACGAATGGCGCGGGCGGCACGGATGCCGCAAGCGGCGCAGGCGGCACGAATGGCGCGGGCGGCACGGATGGCACCGGCGGCGCAGGCGGCACGATTGGCGCAGGCGGCACGGATGCCGCAGGCGGCACGAATGGCGCAGGCGGCGCAGGCGGCACGGATGGCGCGGGCGGCACGGATGGCACCGGCGGCACGGATGGCGCAGGCGGCACGATTGGCGCAGGCGGCACGAATGGCGCAGGCGGCTCCCTCGATGGGTCGTCGGTATCTGCCGGGGGCGCCGAATAGCGGGAAGCGCGATCAGGGCGCTGGCCGCTCCTGTCCAAGCAGCAGCGTCGTCGCTTCGGGCGCTCGCCAGTCCCTCGCGCCAGTAAAGCGGAGGGACATCCTGCCGTCCGCCTCCACCAGGAAGGTGTCGGGCAACGTCGAGACCCCGAACCGCTGCTGCACCGCGGGGGATCCGGCCCGCACGACGCCGGGAGGGACCTCGCCCCCGAAGAAGGCGCGCACGACCTCCCAGTTCTCGTCGACGCTCACGGCCACGACCTGGAGCCTCCCGGCCCTCTCCAGCTGCTGGCCGAGCTCCAGCAAGCGCGGGAGCTCGGCGCGGCAGGGGGCGCACCAGGTGGCCCAGAAGTGGAGCAGCACAGGCCGGCCGCGCAAGGCGGCGGCGCGAAGCGAGGTCCCGTCCGGCTGCTCGAAGGCAGCGTCGGGCACGCGCCGGCCGTCGTGGAGCCGCTCGACCGCGAAAGGGCGGCCTGGCCGCCCGGCGCCGCGGCGGCGCTCCACGGCCCAGTAGAGCCCCACCGCGAGCGCCTGGACGAGGATCAGGACGCCCGCGGCGGCGGCGATCGTGCGGAGGCGGGAGCGCGCGCTCACCGGCTACTCCGCCGCAGGCGACAGGGCCGGGCCGGCGCGCCGCGGAGGCTCGGAGGCGCCCGCCTCGCCGGCGGCGTCCGCGCGGAGCCTCCCGCCGACCACGCTGTAGAGCGCCGGCAGGACGAGCAGCGTGAGCAGCGTGGAGGAGATCACGCCGCCGATCACGACGGTCGCGAGCGGGCGCTGGACCTCGGCGCCGACGCCCGTGTTCAGCGCCATCGGCACGAAGCCTAGGGAGGCGACGAGCGCCGTCATGAGGACCGGGCGGAGGCGCCGCTCGGCCGCGAGCTCGATGGCGTCCCGCGCCGGCATCCCGGCCGCGGTGAGCTGCCGGATGGTCGAGACGAGCACCATGTCCCCGAGCACCGCGACGCCCGACAGCGCCACGAACCCGACGCCCGCGGAGATGCTGAACGGCAGATCGCGAAGCCAGAGCGCGACGACGCCGCCGATCGCGGCGAACGGGACGCCCGTGAAGACGCGGACCGCATCCAGGAGCCGCCCGTACGTGAAGTAGAGCAGGAGCAAGATCAGCCCGAGCGCGATGGGCACGACGACGAGCAGGCGCGCCTGCGCCCGATCGAGGTGCTCGAACTGCCCGCCGAAGCGGACGTAATAGCCGGGCGGGAGCTCGACCTCCCGATCGAGCCCCGCCCTCGCCTCCTCGACGAAGGTGCCCACGTCGCGGCCGCGGACGTTCGCCTGCACGACGATCCGGCGCTTGGCCCACTCGCGGTTGATCGCGGCCGGCCCCTCGGTCGTCCGGATCTTCGCGAGCCGCGCGAGGGGGATGCGCTCCCCGCCGGCCGCGGTGACCAGGATGCGGCCGATGGAGGCGGGGTCCTCCCGGTAGCGATCGTCGATGCGCAGCACCACGGGGAAGCGGCGCTCGCCCTCCTGGAGCTGCCCCACTTCCCGCGCGCCGAGCGCCTCGACGACATCCAGGACGTCGGCGGCCGCGATGCCGTGGCGAGCGATGGCCGCGCGGTCGACCTCGATCTCGAGGACGGGCTGGCCCGTCACCTGCTCGGTCACGACGTCCGCGGCGCCGGGGATCTTCTTGAGGGTGGCCTCGATCTCGCGCGCCTTCTGCTTGAGCGTGTCGAAGTCGTCGCCGAACAGCTTCACCCCGAGATCGGCCCGGATCCCCGCGACCATCTCGTTGACCCGCATCTCGATCGGCTGCGTGTAGATGACGCGCATGCCCGGCATCCCCGCGAGCTCGGACTCCATCGCCTGGACGAGCTCGTCCTGCGTGGCGGCGCGCTTCCATGCCTCCCGCGGCTTGAGCGTGATGAACATGTCGGACAGCTCGAGCCCCATCGGATCCGTCGCCACCTCCGCCGTGCCCGTGCGCGTCCAGACGCGCTCGATCTCGTCCGGGAACCTCTCCAGCAGGACCCGCTCGAGCCGGGTGCCGTAGCGGATCGACTCGCCCGCCGAGACCCCCGAGAGCCGCACGGTGTTGGCGACGAGGGTGCCCTCACGGAGCCGCGGCACGAACTCGGCGCCGAGCCGCGTCGCGAGGAAGGCCGCGTTGCCGAGGAGCAGCGCGGCCCCGGCGAGCACCGCCCAGCGCCACCGCAGCGCGGACTGCAGCGCGGGCCGGTAGGCCCGCTTGAGGAGGCGCACGAGCACGTTCTCGCGCTCCTTCATGCGGCGCGGCAGGAGCAGGCTCGCGAGCGCCGGCATGAGCGTGAGCGACAGGATCATCGAGCCGATGAGCGCGAAGATCACGGTGAGCGCCATCGGCCGGAACAGCTTCCCCTCCGCCCCCTCGAGCGCGAGGATCGGCAGGTAGACGATCATGATGATGAGCTCGCCGAACATCGTCGGCCTGCGGACCTCGATCGAGGCGTCGCGCACGACGTCCGTCGTGCTCCGGTCGCTCGTGTCCTCCGAGAGCCGCCGGACCGAGTTCTCGACCATGATCACCGAGCTGTCGACGACGAGGCCGAAGTCGATCGCGCCGAGGCTCATCAGGCTCCCCGCGACGCCCGCGCGCAGCATGAGGTCGAACGCGAAGAGCATCGACAGGGGGATGGCCGAGGCCACGATGAGCCCGGCGCGGAGGTTGCCGAGGAAGATGAAGAGCACCGCCACGACGAGGAGCGCGCCCTCGAGCAGGTTCTTCCTTACGGTGCCGAGCACCCTGTCGATGAGCTCGGTGCGGTCGTAGACGACAGCGACGTCGACCCCTGGCGGCAGGCTCTTCTCGACCTCCGAAAGGCGCGCCTTGAGCCGCGTCGTGACGTCGTGGCTGTTCTCGCCCATCAGCATGAAGCCGAGGCCGAGCACGACCTCCCCCTTGCCGTCGGCGGTGACCGCGCCCCGCCGGATCTCGCGGCCCTCGACCACCCGGGCGACGTCGCGCACCCGGATGGGCGCGCCGCCCTTGGCCGCGACAACGATGTCCTCGATGTCGCTCACGCGCGTGGCGATGCCGATGCCCTGGATCAGGCTGGATTCGCCGGCCTGGTCCAGGTTGCCCCCGCCCACGTTGGCGTTGTTGCGCTCCAGGGCTTCCGAGAGGTCGTGGAGGGAGAGCCCCCGGGCGGTGAGCTCCGCCGGGTCGACGAGCACCTGGATCTGCCGCTCATCGCCGCCCCACGCGTTCACCTCGGCCACGCCGCGCACCGAGCGGAGCTGCGGCGCGATGACCCAGTCGTGGACCGTCCGCAGCTCGCTCAGCGACTTGCCCTTGCCCGTGACCACGTAGTGGAACACCTCGCCGAGCCCGGTGGCGACCGGGCCGAGCTCCGGGCGATGGATCCCCGGCGGCAGCGTCACGGTCTGGAGCCGCTCCATGACGACCTGGCGGGCCAGGTAGATGTCCGTGTCGTCCTCGAAGCGCGCGGTGACCTGCGAGAGGCCGAAGCGGGAGAGCGAGCGGACCTCCTCGAGCCTCGGAAGGCCCGAGATCGCCTGCTCGACGGGGGCCGTGATCTGGCGCTCGATCTCGACGGGGGAGAGGGCCGGGGCGACGGTGTTGATCTGCACCTGCACCGGCGTCGTGTCCGGGAAGGCGTCGATCGGCAGCTGGCGGAACGCGAGGACGCCCGCAAGGGAGAGGCCGATCGAGGCCAGGATCACGAGGAAACGGTGGCGGAGCGACCAGGTGATGACGGCGTTCAGCATCGCGCGCGCCTCAGTCCTCGCCGCAGCAGCCGGCGCCGATGCTCTCCTTGAGCGTCTCGGTCTTGAGCAGGAAGCTCCCTTCGGTCGCGACCTCCTCGCCCGGGCGCACGCCCCTGGTCACCTCGACGACATCGCCCTCGGTCGCCCCGATCTCGACCCGCCGCGCCTCGAACTGGTCGTCCGCGAGCCGCACGAACACGAGCTTCACCGTCCTCGCGCGCTGCACCGCGGCGCGGGGCACCACGACCGCCGCGCGGGATGGAGCGAGGATGCGCGCCCGGCCGAACATGTTGGCCCGCAGCGCGCCGCCCGGGTTCGCGAGCGGGACGCGCGCCTTGGCCGTGCGCGTGGCCGGGTCGATGGCCGGCGCCACGTACGTGATCTCCCCGCTGAGCTCGCGCCCCTCGATGCCGTCGACCTCGATGACCACCGGCTGCTTCAGCGAGACGGCAGGCAGCTCGGTCTCGGGGACGTCGAGCTCGGCCCACATGCTCGAGACGTCGACCACCTCGAACAAGATCTCCTCGACGCCGACCAACCTGCCCACGGTCGCCTTCCGCTGCGTCACGACGCCGGCGAGCGGGGTCGTGAGCGTGTAGCCCCCGCTCCCGCCCGCGCTCGCGCCCACGACGGCCAGGGAGGCCGCGAACGAGGCGCGCTCGGCGCGGGCAGCGTCGAGCTCCTGCTGGGCGGCGAGGACGCTCCGGCGCGACGAGATCCCCTCCTCCTCGAGCTGCTCCTCGCGCTTCAGGTTCTCTTCGGCGACCTTGAGGCGCGACTGCGCGCCGGCGAGCCGCGATCGATCCGCCCCCACGCCGGCGCTGTCGATGATCGCGAGCGGCGCGCCCTTCTTGACCTCCGCGCCGACGTCCACGTGCAGCTGCCGGACGACCCCCGCGGCGCGGGCGTTGATCTCCGCGACCTTGAGCGCGTCGTAGACGATCCTGGCGGTCACGGGGATGCCACCGCCGCCCTGACGCTCCACGGCCTTCGCGGTGAGGATCCCGGCGAGCCGGGCCGTGTCCTTGGTCTTGAGCTTGACCTTCGTCCCGTCGGCAGGCGCGCCGTCGCTCGCCACGTCGGCCGCCGGCTTGCCGCCGCGCTCGGGGTGGCAGATGGGGCAGATGGACTCCGGGAGCTCGTGCTCCTTGCACCAGTCTCCCTTGGCCTGGAAGACCGGGACGAGCCTCGGATTGCACTTCGTGCAGAGGGCCTCCAGCACGCCGTGCTCCTTGCACATGGCGCCCTCGACGGCCGGCGCCGCGCTCCGCTTCGCCCCGGCCTTCTCCGCCGCGGCGTTGTCGGTCGCTTTGCCCCCGCAGCCCGGGAGCGCGGCGAGGAGCAGGAGCACCGCGATGCCAACGCGGCCTGGCACGTCAGCTCTCCTTCGGCGGCCGGACGATCTTCAGATCGGGATTGCACGTGAGGCACTGCGACTCGGGCAGCCCGTGCTCCGCGCACCAGTCGCCGGTGGCCTTGAAGGCCGGGATCAGATCCGGGTTGCAGCGGGTGCACTGCGACTCGGGCACCTGGTGCTCTCCGCACCAGTCCTCGTGGGAGCCCGGCTTCACGTCGGCCGGCGCGTGCGCCGCCTTCGCCTGCGTCTGCTCAGGCGCGGCCTTGCCGGCGCTCGGCGCCTCCTTCGAGCACGACGCAGCGCCGAGGGCAAAGACGCAGATCAGGACCGAGATGGAACAAAGCTTCATGGGCCTTTTCTCTTTGTTGTTCGCGACGTCACGCGACGGAAGCGTCTCGGGCGCGCGCCGGCGCAGCGCCACCACCGTTACCGCCGCTGACCCTGGCCGCAAGCGTAGAGCGCGAGCCGGGGACGAGGTACGGCCATCCCGGGCCGGACCGCTGGCGGGCACAGCCATCGCCGGAGGGCGGCTCCCCACCGCCCGCCGTCTTCACGCTGCTGCAGGCTTCTCCGACAGCGACTGGATGCACATCCGCGGGCCTCCTTCCGCTCCCGGTCCAGGGAGACCACGTGCCACACGCCCCAGCCCGCCGTGGCCGCGCCGACGCCGAGCGCCTTGAAGCCCTCGAGGCGCGGGCGCGCGGAGCGTGTCGCGCGTCGTCCCGCTCGCGTAGACTCGGGCACCCGATGCTCCTCACGCTCACCACCACGCACCGGCCGGCGACCGATCTTGGCTACCTGCTCGTCAAGAACCCTGCGTACACGCAGTCGTTCCCGCTGTCGTTCGGCGAGGCGCACGTGTTCTATCCCGAGGCGACCGAGGAGCGGTGCACCGCCGCGCTCCTGCTCGACGTCGACCCCGTGGACCTCGTGCGCGGGCGCGGCGCGGGCGAGCCCGGGACGCTCGCGCAGTACGTGAACGATAGGCCCTACGTCGCCTCGTCGTTCCTGTCCGTGGCGATCGCGCAGGTCTTCGGCTCGGCGCTCGGCGGCAAGTGCCGCGACCGCCCGGAGCTCGCCGACGCGCCGATCCCCCTCTCCGCCACGATCGAGGCCCTGCCGTGCCGCGGCGGAGAGGCGCTGCTCCGGCGGCTCTTCGAGCCGCTCGGCTACGAGGTCGCGGCCGAGCGCCTCCCGCTCGACGAGGCGTTTCCGGAGTGGGGACAGAGCGCCTACCTGCGCGTGTCGCTCGCGAGGACGTGCCGGCTCAGGGAGCTGCTGGCGCACCTCTACGTGCTCGTGCCCGTGCTCGACGACAAGAAGCACTACTACGTGGGCGACGCCGAGGTCGACAACCTGCTCGCCAAGGGCAAGGGGTGGCTCGCGGAGCACCCGGAGCGCGAGGCGATCGCGCTCCGCTACCTGAAGCACAGCCGGCCGCTCTTCCGGGCCGCGCTCGCGCGGCTCGTGGCCGACGACGAGGCGAGCCCCGAGGAGGCCGAGGACGAGAAGGCCGCGCCCGAGGACCGGGGCGAGGCGCGGATCAGCCTCGACGAGGCGCGGCGCGAGGCCGTCGTCGCGGCGCTCCGCCGGGCCGAGGCGAGGAGCGTGCTCGACCTCGGCTGCGGCGAGGGCAAGCTGCTGAAGCGCCTCGTCGACGAGCGCGCCTTCGAGCGCGTCGCGGGCGCCGACGTCTCCATGCGCAGCCTCGAGATCGCCAGGAACCGGCTGCGCCTCGACGACCTGCCCGACAAGCAGCGGCGGCGCATCCAGCTCTTCCAGGCGTCGGTCACCTACCGCGACGCGCGCTTCTCGGGCTACGACGCCGCGACGCTCGTCGAGGTCATCGAGCACGTGGACCTCTCGCGGCTCGGCGCGCTCACGCGCAGCGTCTTCGAGCACGCGCGGCCGCGCGTCGTCCTCGTGACCACCCCGAACGCCGAGTACAACGCGCTGTTCGAGGGGCTGCCGCGCGGCGCGCTCCGCCACGGCGACCACCGCTTCGAGTGGACGCGCGCCGAGTTCCACGCCTTCTGCGAGGGCGTCGCGGCCGCGCACGGCTACGCCGTCGAGCACCTGCCCATCGGCCCGATGGATCCCTCGCTCGGCGCGCCGACGCAGATGGCGATCTTCACCCGCGAGGGCGGCGCGGGCAGCACGAGCAGCGCCAACGGCGCGGGCGGCGCAGAGGCCCAGGACGGCGGCGCGGGCGGCGCGGGCAGCGCCCTGGCGCAGGCGACGGAGGCGGCGTCGTGAGCGAGCAGGCCCCCCTCATCGTCCCTTCCCTCTCGCTCGTCGTGCTCGTCGGCGCGTCCGGTTCCGGCAAGAGCACGTTCGCGAGGGCGCACTTCAAGCCGACCGAGATCCTCTCGTCCGATCACTACCGCGGCGTCGTGTCCGACGACGAGAACGATCAGGCCGCCAGCGCGGCCGCCTTCGAGGTCCTGCACTTCATCGCGGGCAAGCGGCTCGCGTCGGGGCGGCTCGCCGTGGTCGACGCGACCAACGTGCAGGCGGACGCGCGCAGGCCGCTCGTCGCGCTCGCGCGCGAGCACCACGTGCTGCCGGTGGCCATCGTGCTCGACATGCCGGAGAAGCTCTGCCACGCGCGCAACGCCGGCCGTACGGACCGGCAGTTCGGCCCGCACGTCGTGCGGGGCCAGAGCCGCGAGCTGCGCCGCTCGCTCAGGGAGCTCCGGCGCGAGGGCTTCCGCTACGTGCACGTGCTCTCCTCGCCCGAGGAGGTCGCGGCGGCCACGATCGAGCGGCAGCGCCTGTGGACCGATCGCCGCGACGAACGCGGGCCGTTCGACATCATCGGCGACGTCCACGGCTGCTTCGACGAGCTGGTCGAGCTGCTCGAGGCGCTCGGCTACGAGCTGGAGGGGCTCCCGGACGCGCCGCGCGCGTCGCACCCCGAGGGCCGGCGCGCGATCTTCCTCGGCGACCTCGTGGACCGCGGGCCGCGCTCGCCCGACGTGCTGCGCCTCGCGATGGCGATGGTCGCGTCGGGCGCGGCGCTCTGCGTGCCCGGCAACCACGACGTGAAGCTGCTGAAGAAGCTGCGCGGGCGCGACGTGAAGCCGACGCACGGGCTCGAGCGGACGCTCGAGCAGCTCGAGGCGGAGACGGACGCGTTCAAGGCGAAGGCGGCGGACTTCATCGACGGGCTCGTCAGCCATTACGTGCTCGACGACGGCAACCTCGCGGTCGCGCACGCGGGGGTGAAGGAGGCGTTCCAGGGCCGGGGTTCTGGCGCGGTGCGCGAGTTCTGCCTGTACGGCGAGACCACGGGCGAGACCGACGAGTACGGCCTGCCCGTGCGGTACAACTGGGCCTCGGAGTACCGCGGCAAGGCGATGGTGGTTTACGGCCACACGCCGACGACGGTGGCCGAGTGGGAGAACCGCACGATCTGCATCGACACGGGGTGCGTGTTCGGCGGCGCGCTGACGGCGCTCCGCTACCCGGAGCGCGAGCTGGTCGAGGTCAAGGCGCGCCGCGTGTACTACGAGCCCGTGAAGCCGCTCGCGCCGCTCGCGGGCGAGCCGAAGGCCGAGCCGCGCGGGCAGGCCTACGACGTGCTCGACATCGACGACGTGCGCGGCCGGCGCGCGATCCGGACGCGGGTGCACGGCATGGTGACGATCCGCGAGGAGAACGCGGCGGCGGCGCTCGAGGCGATGAGCCGCTTCGCCGTGGATCCCCGGTGGCTCATCTACCTGCCGCCGACGATGTCGCCGAGCGAGACGTCGAAGGACGGGGGCCTGCTCGAGCACCCGCGCGAGGCGTTCGCGTACTTCCGGCAGAACGGCGTGGGCCGCGTCGTCTGCGAGGAGAAGCACATGGGGTCGCGCGCGGTGCTCACCGTGTGCCGCGACGAGGCCGCGCGGCGGCGGCGCTTCCGCCTCGACGAGGGGCCGCTCGGCGTGTGCACGACGCGCACGGGCAGGCCGTTCTTCTCGGACGAGGCGCGGAGCCGGGAGCTCATCGACCGGGTGCGGGCGGCGATGGATCGGGCGGATCTGTGGGCCGAGCTGCGCACGGACTGGGTCTGCCTCGACGCGGAGCTCCTGCCCTGGTCGGCGAAGGCGCAGGATCTCCTGCGCGGCCAGTACGCCGCCGTGGGCTCGTCGGGCCGCGCGTCGCTCGACGCGGCGGTGCGGGCGCTCACGATGACGGCAGCGCGCGACGAGAGCGCGCGGGTGCTGCTCGAGCGGCACGCGGCCCGGAAGGCGGCGATGGACGGGTACGTGGCGGCCTACCGGCGCTACTGCTGGCCGGTGCGGTCGCTTTCGGACCTCCGGCTGGCGCCGTTCCACCTGCTCGCGAGCGAGGGCGCGGTGCACGCGGCGCGGGACCACGGCTTCCACCTGCGGCAGCTCGCGCGCCTCAGCGAGGTCGATCCGGCGTTCTTCGTGCCGACCCCGCACCGCGTGGTCGACCTCTCGGACCCGCAGAGCGAGGCGCAGGCGGTGGCCTTCTGGACGGAGATGGTCGAGCGCGGCGGCGAGGGCATGGTGGTGAAGTCGTGGGAGTGGGTGGTCCGCGGCCCGCGCGGGCTCGTCCAGCCGGCGATCAAGTGCCGCGGGCCGGAGTACCTGCGCATCATCTACGGGCCGGAGTACCTGGCGCCGCAGCACCTCGCGCGGCTGCGCCACCGCAGCGTGGCGGGGAAGCGCGCGCTCGCGCTGCGGGAGTACGCGCTCGGCCTGGAGGCGCTCCACCGCTTCGTGGAGGGCGAGCCGCTCCATCGCGTGCACGAGTGTGTGTTCGGGGTGCTGGCGCTGGAGAGCGAGCCGGTCGATCCGCGCCTGTGACCGGGGGGCTGACTGTCGACGTGGCCGGACGGCTGGCTGTCCATGGCCAGGCGTCTGGCCGTCGAGCTGGCCGGCGCAAATCCCGAGGGACGCGCCGCCCCCGCAAGGCTCAGGGCACGGCCACCTCGAACGCCACCGCGTAGTTCGGCTGCGCGGTCCCCGTCATCGAGCCGACGAACGGATCGGAGTCGCGCAGCTGGCCCGAGCGCCACGTCCGCCCCGAGAACGGCGTGCCGTCGCTGGTCATGGCGTAGCCGACCCAGACGCCCGTCGCGGGGAGCGCGCTGTCCCAGGCGAGCGGCGGCACGGGCTGGAGCTGCCGGCGTCCGACTCGCCGTGGGTGATCACGATCGCGCCGACGCCGTACGGGTGATCGCCCTGGCCGGCGTCCCCTGCGCCCCGACCGACAGGCTCTGACTCGTCAAGGAGGGGGCCCGCGGGGCGCGGGCCCGCTTCGTCACGGCGCCAGCGTCACGGACTTCGCGTCGAGCGCGACTTCGTAGTAGCCGTGCGGATCCCAGCTCAGCGGAACGCCGTTCTGCTTGAGCGTGCCGCCGGTGACCGTCACGCGCAGGTACCTGCCCGGCGGGAAGTTGGCGGGGAGCTGCCAAGAGTAGGTCGTCGCGCCGCCGGACGTCGAGGTGGTGGCGGAGGAGACCGCCTTCTGCCCGCGCCAGTAAGCGCCGACGTTGACCACGCTGTCGAGCCACATATCGCCGAGCGCCTTCGCGTGCTTGACGTGATCGACGAAGGCCTGGAGCCCTATCGGCTGATAAGCGCCGTCGGAGCCGCCGGTGAAGCCGTGCACCAGGACGGTGCGCCACTTCCTGGCGTCCCGCGCGCTCGTGACCTGCTGGTCCAGCACCGCCGTGGAGGCGCCGGTCGGGGGGATGTAGCAGGGAAGCGTGAACGGATCGGTCGAGTCGTTCGGGCCGATGAGGTTGTTGGCCACGCCCCGGTTGATGAGGAAGCGGGTCCTGGCGATGCTCGAGTACACCGACGAGCCGTTCGGAGCCGCCATCGTCCACACCTTGGTGCCGAACCTGCTCTCGATGAACTGCGTCGCGGCGTCCGTATCGGCGCCGCTGTCATTGCTCGAATGGCTCTTCGTGTGGTTGCCGAGCTCGTGCCCGTCGCTCAGCGCCCTTTGCCACACCGAATTGGTCGATTCGCTCTTGCCCGTCTGGAGGTAGAAGGTGAACGGAACGTCGAGCGCGTTCAGCGTGTCGTAATTCTGGATCTGGCTCGAGTTCGAGTCGTCGAACGTGTACGACACGGCGCCCGTGAAGCCGGCCCAGTTGATGACCCTGAACCCGCCGACCGCGCCCGACGGCCTGGCCACGTTGCTGGAGCCTGGGGGCGTCGGAAGGCCGGAGTTGACCACCGGACCGCCACCGCTGCCGCCCGCTCCTCCGCTGCCGCCCGCGCCGCCTCCGCCCGAGCTGGCCGAGGAGCTGCTGCTGGAGCTGCTCGTAGCGCTGCTGGAGCTGCTCGAGGCGCTGCTGGAGCTCACCGACGTCGAGCCGCCGTTCCCGTTGCCGCTGACCGACGTGATCGAGGGCTTCCCCGTGCCGTTCGCGCAGAACCCCCAGGTCGTCGATGCTCCTGCTTCCGTCGACGCTGCTCCCAGCGAGCCGTTGTAGCTCTCGTTGGTGGCGTTCAGCTGCCCGTTCGACTGCGTGATCCGCGCGTTCCACGCGTTGGCCAGCGTCGCGCCGTTGAGCGCGATCGAAAGGCCCCAGGACGTGCTCGGCCTGGAGCTCATGTTCTTCACCGTCACGTTCGCGCAGTACCCCGTCTGCCACTGCGACTGGTACGACAGCTCCGCCGACATCGTCCCGTCCGAGCTGAGCAGCCCGCCCTCCAGCGACAGGATCTCTTCGTCGTCCGGAGACGCAGCGATACAGGCGGCCAGGCAGCAAGCGATCGAAACCGAGCACCAGCTCAGCAAGCTAGCAAAGCGCATAAATTTTCTCCCAGGAGCGGCCGAACGGCCGCAAGCAAGTTCCGCAAGATGCCACGCCGACGCGCCGCGCGCAAAGCACATGACGCGGCGCGCTCAATCTAACCTTGTTTCGCGGCCCCCGATTTCCGGATTCCCGACGAGAGACCCTTCGGTCACACCACGTACCGAGTCAAGCACCGATGCGGTAACAGAGCGCCTCTCAGCCGAATCGCCTCGTCGCTCAGGCTCATCCCATGCCAGCGCCCATCCGGTAGGCCCCGTGGCGTGGGGTCGTCGCGCGCGGCGCCTAGAGAGCCGAAATGACAGGGCTGTTACGGAGACAAGGTGAGCGCGGAAATTCGAGGAGATGCCTCGGCTACACGGGCTCGTCCGCGTCGTTCGGCTCGCTGCGGCATACCTTCGTACGCCTCGCTTCATTGCCTGAAGGCTGAGCCCGTATCCCGCGGATCTGCGAGGAGCAGGAGGCGGCGGACGGCGCGCGAGCAGCGCTCCGTCCGCCGGGAGATCGCCGTCAAGCCGCGCGATCGAGCTCGTCCCAGAGGCGCACGTCGCTGCGCTCTTTCAGGAAGATCCCGCCGACGACGACGGTGATGAGCGCCACCGCGATCGGATAGAGGAGCCCCGCGTAGATGTTGCCCGTCGCGACCGTCACCGACGAGGCGATGAGCGGCAAGAGCCCGCCGAAGACGCCGTTGCCGATGTGGTACGGGATCGAGAGCGACGTGTAACGCACCTTCGCCGGGAAGGCCTCGACGAGGTAGGCCGCGATCGGGCCGTAGACCATCGTGACGAACAGCACGAGCACGAACACGAGCGCGGTGAGCACGACCGGGTTGTCCGCGTTCTGCTTCATCGCCCAGAACACGGGGAAGAAGCCGATCGCGCCGCACAGGTTGCCCGCGAGCATGATCTTCTTCCGGCCGATGCGATCGGAGAGCGCGCCGAAGAACACGAAGAACGGCATGCCGAGGGCGAGCGCGGTGGCGATCACGATCGTGGCCGTGATGAACGGGACCTTGAGCGTGTTCTGCAGGAAGTAGAGGGCATAGAACTGCCCCGTGTACCAGACCACGCCCTGGCCGGCCGTGGCGCCGAAGAGGGCGATCAGGATGACCTTCCAGTTGCGCTTGTTGCCGAGGCTGTCCTTGATGGGAGCGGTCGACGTCTTCCCCTCGGCCTTCAGCTTGCTGAAGATCGGCGACTCCTTGAGGCGGGAACGCACGTAGAAGGACACGCCGACGAGGAGGACCGACAGGAGGAACGGGATGCGCCAGCCCCAGTCCTTGAAGGCCTCCTCGCCCACGAGGAGGCGGGTGCTGAGGATCACCGCCAGCGAGATGAACAGACCGAGCGTCGCCGTGATCTGGATGAACGAGGTGTAGAAGCCGCGCTTCTCGTCAGGTGAGTGCTCGGCGACGTACACCGCCGCGCCGCCGTACTCGCCGCCGAGCGCGAGGCCCTGAACGAGGCGGATCAGGACGAGCGAGATCGGGGCGAGGAGCCCGATCTTGTCGTACGTCGGCAAGAAGCCGATGAGCGCCGTCGCGCCGCCCATGAGCAGCAGCGTCACGAGGAACGCGTACTTCCGACCAACGATGTCGCCGATGCGCCCGAACACGAGCGCGCCGAACGGGCGGACGACGAAGCCCGTGGCGAACGTGCCGAGCGTCAAGAGGAAGCTCGCCGTCGGGTTGTCCTTCGGGAAGAAGTGGGTCGAGATGATCGCGGCGAGACTCCCGAAGATATAGAAGTCGTACCACTCGATCATCGTGCCGCCAGCGGACGCGAAGATGACCTTCCAGAGCGTGGAGCTGCTGACAACCTCACGCTCGGCCGCGGGGGCCGGGCTCGTGGGCGTCACGGCGAAGGTTTGGGGAGACGTCTGTGCCATGAGAACGGTTCCTCGGAGGAGTTCCAGCGCCTGTCGAGAGGGCCGGAGACGGGCTTAGAGGCGCGCCGAGCGGAAAGAGGCAGCCAGGGTGTTCTTCATGGCTCCTCCTCCCCCGCACGCGAGGGAGGACGAGGGGCCGGCAGCGCGTGGGTCGATGCCCTGTCACCCCCGGCTCGCGGAATGCTGCTCTCTTTGCTCCGAATACCACGCAAGCAGCCTTGAGAATACCTGCTCGTCCACGGGGCAAGCACGTTGGCGGGCCCGTTCGGCACGTCTCGTTACGATCGGTAACACCCGACGTCCCGCGCCGACCGCTTCACCCCGCGCCCGCGAGCGGCAGCCGGACGACGACCGTCGTCCCCCGCCCCACCGCGCTCCGCAGCGCGAGGGTCCCGCCGTGATCCTCGACGATCGAGCGCGAGAGCGGCAAGCCGAGCCCCGTGCCGCTCGGGTCTCGCTTCGTCGTCACGAACGGCTCCAGGACCGCGGCGAGGAGCTCCTCGGGGATGCCGCAGCCGTGGTCCTCGACCTCGACGACGATCTGGCCGGCCTCGATCCACCCTCGGACGGCGATGAGCGCGCCGGCCTCGGACGCGTCGCGCGCGTTCGCGAGCAGGTTGACGAAGACCTGGACGAGCTCGCGCCGGTCGCCGATGACGACGAGCGACTCGGGGCAGGCCTGATCCACCCGGACGTGGGGCGCCGCGCGGTCGAGCCGGATGAGCCGCACGGCCTCGGCGACCACCTCGGCGAGCGCCACGCGCCCGACCCGCGCGCGCGCGCCCTCGCCCGGCTTCGGCACGGCGCCGGTGCGGCTGTGGTCGAGCAGGGAGCGCAGGATGGCCTCGATGCGCGCCGCCTCGCCGAGGATGAGGCCCGCCCGCGCGCGGATCTCGTCGCTGTCGGACTCGGCGCGGAGGTTCTGCGCGAGGCAGGCGATGCCGGTGAGCGGGTTGCCGACCTCGTGGGCCACGCCGGCGGCGAGGCGGCCGAGCTGGGCGAGGCGGTCGCGGTGGGCGAGCTGCGCCTCGAGCGCGCGCTGCTCGGTGCGGTCCTCCACGAGCAGGACCACGCCCCCCGAGGCGGCGCGCGCGTCGAGCGGGTCGAGCGCGGCGCGGTGGACGCGCAGCGAGCGCGCGCGCCCGGCCACGTGCGCCTCGATCTCCTCGTCCGCGCCGGCCTCGCCCGCCGAGGCGGCGCGGGCGGCGCGCGCGAACAGCTCCGCGAACGGGGCCGGCAGCCGGTCGAGCGGCGCCCCGACGAGGTCGCGCTCCTCGGCGCCGACGAGCGCCTCGAGGCGCCGGTTCACGAGGCTGATCGCGCCGTCGGAGCCCACGGCGCAGACGCCGAGGGGGAGCTGCGCGAGCACCGAGCGGAGCCAGCGCCGCAGGAGATCGAGCTCCTTCGCGGCGCCGACGAACGTCGTCGTGGCCTCCCCGCGCGCGAGGCGCCGCTCCAGCCACCGGAGCTCCTCGGTGAGCGCGCCGCTCGCCGCCCTGCTGCCGAGCGCCCCCGGGGCGGCCTGCGTGTCCGCCTCCGCGACGGTCCTCGCGAGCACCGGGCCGACGAGCGGCGACAGGTTGCGGTGCAGGCGCTCCTGGAGCGCGTGGAGCTCCGTGGGCCGCGTCTCGTCGCGCGGGATGTCGAGCTCGATCCGGGCGCGCGTGACCTCGAGCGCGGCCGCCTCGCGGCCGAGCAGCCGCGCGAGCCGCTCCTCCAGCGCGCCCACGCTCGAGGCCACGGTCGCGCGCTCGACGGACGGGCCGATCTCGCGGCGCGTGCACAGGCGCGCCGCCTCGCGCTCCTCCTCGGCCGGGGGGCGCAGGAGCGAGACGAGCCCGAGCGTGGCGCCGTTGACGGCGAGCGACACGAACGTGGGCAGCGACCAGGTGTCCGTGACCGTCACGTACACGGCGGGGTCGGCCCGGCCCGCGCCCTCGCGCAGGAGATCGAGCCACCCCGGGTCGAGCCCGGACAGCTCGGGCAGGAAGGGCGCGAGGCAGGTGGCGGTCCACGTGCCGATGCCGGCGAGGAGCCCGGCGAGGAACCCGGCGCGCGTCGCGCGCTCCCAGAAGAGCGCGGCGAGCAGCCCCGGCAGGAACTGCGCGAAGGCGACGAACGACACGATGCCGCTCTCGACGAGCAGCCCGCGGTGCGGCTGCGCGCGGTGGAAGAGCCACCCGCCGGCGAGGATGACGACCAGGAGCCCGCGGCGGAGCCACAGCACGCGCGCGTAGACGTTGCGGCGCAGCGTCCTCCGGGCGAGCGGCAGGAGCAGGTGCGTGGCGCTGGCGCTCGCGAGGGCGACGGCCGTGACCATGACCATGGCGCTCGCCGCGGAGATGCCGCCGATGAACGCGGCGAGCGCGAGCCAGCCGTGGCCGAGCAGCTGCGGCACGAGCAGCACGTAGCTGTCGGCGGGCTCGGCCGGCGCGAGGCGGGTCCCGGCCCAGAGGATGGGCAGGACGGGCAGGTTGAGCGCGAGCAGGAAGAGCGGGAAGGCCCAGGCCGCCCTGGCGAGCGCGCGATCGCCGGCGCCGCCCGCGAACGCCATGTGCCACTGCCTCGGCAGCAGGAAGGCGGCGGCGAAGCTGATGACGAGCATCGACGTCCAGCCGCTGTCCTCGCGCACCGGGCGGCCGAGCGCCTCGACCTCGGCGGCGTGCTCGCCGAGCCAGCCCGCGAGCCCGCCCGCCCCGCCGAAGACCCCGAGCACGGCGACGAGGCCCACGGCCGCGAGCACCGCGAGCTTCGCCGCCGACTCGAACGCGACCGCCGCCGCGAGGCCGTCCTCCCGCCCCTGCTCGGCGGCCGGGCGGGCGCCGAAGAACGCCGTGAAGAGCGTGAGCAGCGCCCAGAAGACCGCGCCCACGGCCTCCTCGTGCCCGGGCCCGGAGAGCAAGCGGACCGACTGCTCGGTCGCGCGGAACTGCTGCGCGATGTAGGGCACGCTGGCGACGACGGAGAACGCGGCGACGACCGCCCCCGCCGCGGGGCTCTGGAAGCGGAAGGCGAAGAGGTCGGCGAGCGAGGAGAGGCGCTGCTCGCGCGTGATCCGCAGGACCCGCGACCAGAGGAGCGGGGTGGCGATGCATGCGAGCGTCGGGCCGAGGTAGACCGCGAGGAAGACGAGGCCGTGGCGCTGCGCGAAGCCGACGCCGCCGTAGTAGGTCCACGACGAGGCGTAGACGCCGAGCGACAGGGCGAGGACGAGCGGGTGACGCGCGAGCGCGCGGGGGATCCGCTCGCGCTGCGCGGCGAGCGCGATCGCGGCGAGCACGGCGAGCCAGCCCACCGTGGCGAAGAGCAGGACGCCGACGTCGATCACGGCGGCCCTCGATCGGCGTCACCGGCACCGTCACCGGGCCCCGGGTCGCCGCGCGCGGGATCGCCGCGCGCGGGATCGCCGCGCGCGGGATCGCCGATCGCCGGGTCTCCGCGGTCGCCGCGCGCCGCGAGCACGGCGAACGCGATCAGCGCGGCCCAGACCGCGAAGACCGTGGCCACCGCGAGCAGGCCTCGGGCCCAGAGCAGCCGCGCCGGCGACACGAGCAGCACCGTGCCCAGCAGCATGAGCACGAGCGCGCGATCCGCCGCGCCGGCATCCGCGCCGTGTCCTCCGGTCATGCGGAAAGGCTACTCAGGGCCGCAGCGGCTGAACATGCGCGGGCTCACAACGCAACGCGTTATCTCGATGGGGTGATGGGGCGCGACGAGCCGGGCCTCACCCGCTCTCGGCCGCGATCCCTGCGAGCAGGTTGCGCGCGTGGGCGATCACGCCCTCGTTGCCCGAGTCGGCGCCCCACTTCGCTGCCAGCGCGGGCCACGCCGCCCAGCGCTCGGCGGCGTGGGCCGCGAGGCCGGGCCACGTGGCGCCGCCGGCCGCCTCGAAGCGCGCGATGAGCGCGTCGAGCACCCCCTTGCCGAAGGCGCCGGCGAAGAGCGCGAAGTCGCTCGAGGGGTCGCCGAGGTGGGCCTCGGTCCAGTCGAGGATCCCGGTGAGCCGGCCGCCCTCGTCGACGAGCATGTGCCCGGGGTGCAGGTCGCCGTGCACGAGGGCGAGGTGCCGCGGCCAGATCGCGTCGTTCGCGAGCCAGCGCTGCCAGCGCGCCCACAGGACGTCCGGCGGCGCCAGCGCGGCGCGCGTCTCGTCCATGGCGCGCGCGAGGGCCTGGCGCGCCTCGTCGATCGGCTTCACGGGGACGCCCGCCGCCTCGATCTCCGCCGCGCCGATGCGCTGCAGCGCCGCGAGGGCCTCGGCCATCGACGCGATGAACGCCGCCGACGGCGCCGCCGGGTCGACGCGGTTCCAGCGAACGCCCGCCTCGGGATCGATGGAGATCGCGGGCACGTCGACGAGCCGCGGGTAGGCGATCACCTGATCGGTGTGCACGCGCCAGTCGGGCACGGAGACCGGCAGGTGCTTGCGCACGAGGGCCAGCACGCGCGCCTCCACGCGGGCCGACGCGACCACCGCGGGCCGGCGCGGCGTGCGCACGACCCACGGCGCGCCGTCCTCGTCGTGGGCGTGCACGACGAGGAAGTCGAGCCCGGACTGGTCGAAGTCGGCGTGGCTCGTGGCGAGCCGGAGCCCCTCGCGGCGCGCCGCATCGAGGAGCGCGCCGGCGGACTCGATCGGCGCGAAGGAGGTCGGCGCGAAGGAGGAAGGAGCGGTGGAAGAGCTGGGGGACGAGGAGTCTTGGCGTTCTTGGCGTTCGGTCATGATCGCGAGCCTCTGGGCGCGCCGCCGGCAGGGCAGCGCGCGTGAAGGGGGGGAAGACTCGCGGCGCGAGCTCACGACCGATGCGCGTGGCGTGATCCATCCAGGCTCCCGGGCGTGAGTCGACGCGCCCCGGCCTTCCACGTTTCGAGCGAGCTCGGAGGAAGACAGGGCACGGACAGGCACCCGCGCGCTCACCGCGTGCCCCGGCGGCGCCGTGGCTACGGGGAGGACGAGGATGCCGGACTCAGCGGAACCGGATGGAATGCACGGACGGAGGATCTCATGCGGCGCCCCGCGCGGCAACGTCGTCCTCGCCCGCGAGGGCGAGGAGGCGCGCGAGGACGACCTCGAGCCACCCCACCGTGCGCCCGGCGCGCCCGCCGCCGCGCGCCGCGGGCTCCCCGGCCAGGAGCGCCCGCGCCCCGTTGGCGATGCCGCCGGGCCGCCGGCGCAGGTGCCGCGCGCAGAGGTCGCGCAGGTCGAGGGAGGGCGGGCGCCCGAGGCCCTCCTGCGCGAGCAGGTCCACGGTGAAGGTGCCCCAGGCGCCCAGCACGCCGCCCGGGCCGACGAAGGCGCGGAACCGGGTCAGGGCGGTGCTCACGTCCTCGCCGTCGAGCAAGCGGCGCTCGGGCACCTCGAGCTGGTGCGCGACGCTCGGGCCCAGCGGCCGCCGCGGGCGGAGGAACGCCTCGAAGCGCTCGCCCGACGCGCGGCAGGCCACGAGGTGCACGAGCTCGGACGTCGGCTCGCCCGCGCCCGCGCCCGCCGGCCAGCCGGAGCTGGCCCCGCCGTCGACGAGCACCACCCTCGCCGGCTCGGCGAGGTAGGGGCGCAGCGGCGCGAGCGGCGAGGCCGCCTGCGCGCGCCGCCGTCGCGGGGCCTTGCTCGTCGCCTGGTGCTCGATCTGCCGGTCGACCATGAACGTGAAGGCCCGCAGCATCTCGTCGAAGCGCGCGGGCTCGCCCTCGAGCGCGGCCAGCGCGCTGGCCACCGCCTCGACCGTGGCGAGGCACTCGGGCCGGGGCTCCTTGCGGATGCGGTAGTTGCCCGGCGCGCGGGGGGTCACGCCGATGCGGCGCACCGAGGCCAGGCGCGGGTTCAGCGCGAGCATCTTCCTCGCCTGCGACCACGTGCCGTCGACGACGATGAGCGAGCGCACCGGCGCCCCGCCCGCCGCGGGCGCGTCGCCCCCGGGAAAGAGCAGGGCCGTGGTCGGATCGCTCGCGAGGGCGGCGATCCGGGCGTCGTCCTCGAAGACCACCCCCTCGTGCAGCTCGGAGTTGGGCAGCGCCAGGTGGGTCATGCGCGCCGTGCCGATGCCCACCTTCCGCTCGCGCGGGTGCTGGAGGAGCACGACCCGGGTCCTCGTCGGCAAGGAGGGCAGGAGCGCGCAATAGCAGACCGGACGGGGGCGCCGGCAGCGCCAGCAGACGTCGCGCATGGGAGGCCCCTTGTACCGCATCCCTGGCGGGCGAAGGACCGAGCGGGGGGTCGCCGCCCTCGCGGACGATACGAACGGCCCGTCGAGGCGGCGCAGCTCGCGAACGTCGTCAGCGGCATGCTCCTGGAGGGGCTGAGGCCGCGTCCGGCAGAGCCTCTTCCCGCGGACGCGTCTCCGGCTTGACGTGCCGCGGGCCGGGCCGCAGAGCCTGCGCAGCGAAGGCCATGGGGAGCCGGCTACTCGTCCGCAAGCCGATGTCGGTCATGAACAAGGAGCTGGAGGCGGAGCACCGCCTCCGGCGCGCCCTTGGGCCGCTGCAGCTAACGAGCCTCGGGATCGGCGCCATCGTCGGGACAGGCATCTTCGTACTCACCGGTCAGGCCGCGCACGACAAGGCAGGTCCTTCGCTGATGCTGTCCTTCGTTGTCGCGGGGATGGCCTGCGTGTTCGCGGCCCTCTGTTACGCGGAGTTCGCGGCGATGGTGCCGGTCGCGGGCTCGGCCTATACGTACGCGTACGCGACGCTCGGCGAGCTGCCGGCGTGGATCATCGGGTGGGATCTCGTCCTCGAGTACGCCGTCGGCGCCGCCGCCGTGGCGCACGGGTGGTCTCACTATGTCCAGGACTTGATCGGGATCTTCGGGGTAGAGCTGCCAAGAGAGCTCAGGAGCGCGCCGTTCGACTACGATCCGGCGCTCGGCGAGCTGGTGTCCACAAGGGCGATCCTCGATCTCCCGGCCATCGTCGTGACGGCCGCGGTCACGGTGATCCTGCTCAAGGGCATCCGCGAGAGCGCGACAATCAACGCCGTGATGGTCGCGCTCAAGCTCGCCGTCGTGCTCTTCGTCATCGTTGTCGGCGCGTTCTACGTCACCCCGGACAACTGGCGGCCGTTCGCGCCGTTCGGGCTCGGGGGGCTCAGCGTCTTCGGTCACACGATATTCGGCGAGATCGGCAAGGGGGGAGAGCCGCTCGGGATGCTCGCCGGCGCCGCGACCATCTTCTTCGCCTACATCGGGTTCGACGCGGTATCGGCGCACGCGGAGGAGGCGAAGCACCCGCAGCGCGATCTCCCCATCGGCATCGTGGCCTCGCTCATCATCTGCACCACCCTGTACGTCGCCGTCGCGGCGATCCTGACCGGCATGGTGCCCTACACCGAGCTGAGCATCGACGCGCCGGTCTCCGACGCCTTCGCGCGCGTCGGCCTCCCGTGGGCGCAGTTCATCATCTCCCTCGGGGCGGTCGCCGGAATCACCTCCGTGCTGCTCGTGCTCATGCTCAGCCAGCCGCGCGTGCTGCTCGCCATCGCCCGCGACGGGCTCCTGCCCAGAGGCTTCTTCGGCGCGGTGCACCCGGTCTTCAAGACGCCGTGGAAGTCCACCCTCCTCACCGGGTTTGTGGTCGCCACCCTCTCGGCGCTCCTCCCGCTGCGGATCCTGGCGGAGCTCGTCAACATCGGGACGCTCCTTGCGTTCCTGTTCGTATGCGCGGCGGTCCTGATCATGCGCCGGACGGCGCCGGACGCGCCGCGCCCGTTCCGGGTGCCGCTCTACCCGCTCACGCCGATCCTCGGGATCGTGATCTGTCTCCTCCTCATGTTCTCGCTGCCCACCGAGAACTGGCTCCGTCTCGGCGCCTGGCTCCTCCTCGGGCTCGCGATCTACTTCGGCTACAGCCGCAAGCACAGCGCGCTCACGGCGAGCCAGTGACGCCGCGGCGCGCACCGCGTTCGGCCCCGCCGTCACCCCTTCCCGGCCGGATCCCAGGCCTCCAGCAGCTGCCGCGCGGCGCGCAGCGGGCTGAGCGATCCCGCCTCGACGAGCGCCTCCACGCCGGACAGGCGCTCGCGCACGCCGGCGCTGCGCAGGAACGCCTCCCGCAGGTGCCCCTCGATGAGCTCGAACAGCCAGCGGCGCGCCTGCGCCCCGCGGCGGCGCAGGCGCCAGCCGCTGGCCTGCATGTGCGCGCGGTGGCGCAGCACGATCTCCCACGCCTCGCTGACGCCGCGGCCCTCCTGGGCCGAGCAGACGCCGACCACAGGGGCCCAGCCGTGAGGCGCCGGCGGGAACAGGTGCAAGGCGCTCTCGTAATCGCGGCGCGCTCGCGCGGCCCTGTCGACGTTCCCGCCGTCGGCCTTGTTGATGATCACGAGATCGACGAGCTCCATGATGCCCCGCTTCACGCCTTGCAGCTCGTCGCCGGCCCCAGGCAGCATGAGGAGCAGGAAGCAGTCCGTCATGTCGGCGACCGCGACCTCGGATTGCCCGACACCGACCGTCTCGACAAGGATGTTGCGGTATCCCGCCGCCTCGCAGAGCAGGATGGCCTGGCGCGTGGCCCGCGCCACGCCGCCGAGCGAGCCGCCCGACGGCGAGGGGCGGATGAAGGCCCGCGGGTCGCTCGCCAGCCGTGGCATCCGCGTCTTGTCGCCGAGGATGCTCCCGCCGTGGACAGGGCTGCTCGGGTCGACCGCGAGCACGGCCACCGTCTCCTCGCGGTCGCGCACGAGGTGAACGCCGAGCGCGTCGACGAACGTGCTCTTGCCGACCCCGGGCACGCCGGTGATGCCGAGGCGCGTGGCGCCGCCGGCGTGCGGCAGGCAGCGCTCCAGGACCTCCTCGGCGAGCTCCTGGTGGCGGGGGAGCGAGCTCTCGGCCAGCGTGATCGCGCGCGCGAGCGCCGCCCGGTCGCCCGCGAGGAGACCGTCGACGAGCTGCCTCGGGCTCGACTTCAACCTAGCGCGCCTCCTGCGACGAGAGGCCCCCGAGGAGCGTCCGGACGATCCGCGCCGCCGCCTCGGGGATGACCGTCCCGGGCCCGAAGATCCCCGCCACGCCGCGCTCCTCCAGAACCCGGTAGTCCTGCGGCGGGATCACGCCGCCCGCCACCACGAGGATGTCCCCGCGGCCGGCCTGCCCGAGCGCGTCGATGAGCTGCGGCACCAGCGTCTTGTGGCCGCCGGCGAGCGAGGAGACCCCGACCACGTGCACGTCGTTCTCGACGGCGTGGCGCGCCACCTCGTCCGGGGTCTGGAAGAGCGGGCCGATGTCGACGTCGAACCCGAGATCCGCGAAGGCGGTGGCGATGACCTTCATCCCCCGGTCGTGCCCGTCTTGACCCATCTTGGCGACCAGGATGCGCGGGCGCCGGCCCTCGAGGGCCGCGAACTCGCGGACGAGCGCCTCCACCTCGCGGCCGGCGCCCGCGTCGCGGATCTCCGCGCCGTACACGCCGCTCACCGTGCGCACCGGGGCCTCGTAGCGGCCGAAGACGCGCTCGAGCGCGCCGGAGATCTCGCCGAGCGTCGCGCGGCGGCGCGCGGCGTCGACCGCGAGCGAGAGCAGGTTCCCCTCGCCCGTCTCGGCGGCGCGGGTGAGCGCGGCGAGCGACTCGCCCACGGCGCCCTCCGCGCGGGCGGCCTTCACCTCGCGCAGCCGCGCGAGCTGGTTCTCGCGAACCGCGGTGTTGTCCACCTCGCGGAGCGCGATCGGCGCCTCTCTCTCCAGCCTGTACGCGTTGACCCCGACGATGACGTCACGGCCCGCGTCGATCCGGGCCTGCTTCCGGGCCGCGGCCTCCTCGATGCGCAGCTTGGGCAGGCCGTTCTCGATGGCCTTGACCATGCCGCCCAGGGACTCCACCTCCTGGATGAACTGCCACGCTCTCCGCGCGAGCCGGTCCGTCAGGCGCTCGACGTGGTGGGAGCCGCCCCACGGGTCGATGACCCGGCAGACATCGGTCTCCCGCTGCAAGAAGAGCTGCGTGTCGCGCGCGATCTTCGCCGAGAAGTCCGAGGGGAGCGCCAGCGCCTCGTCCAGCGCGTTCGTGTGCAGCGACTGCGTGCCGCCGAGCACCGCCGCGAGCGCCTCGACGGCCGTGCGCGTGACGTTGTTGAACGGGTCCTGCTCGGTGAGGCTCCAGCCCGACGTCTGGCAGTGGGTCCTGAGCGCCATCGTCTTCGGGTTCTTCGGGTGGAACCCCTTCACGATCTTCGCCCACAGGAGCCGCGCGGCCCGCAGCTTGGCGATCTCGGTGAAATGGTCCATGCCGATGCCGAAGAAGAACGAGAACCGCCCGGCGAAATCGTCGATATCCATGCCCGACGCGAGCCCGGTGCGCAGGTACTCGAGGCCGTCGGCGAGCGTGTACGCGAGCTCCAGCTCGGCGGTCGCGCCGGCCTCCTGCATGTGATAGCCGCTGATGCTGATCGAGTTGAACTTCGGCATCCTCTCGGCGGTGTAACGGAAGATGTCGGCGACGATCCTCATCGACGGCGCCGGAGGGTAGATATAGGTGTTCCGGACCATGAACTCCTTGAGGATGTCGTTCTGGATGGTCCCGGAGAGCAGCTCGGGGCGCACGCCCTGCTCCTCGGCGGCGACGATGTAGAACGCCATGATGGGGAGCACGGCGCCGTTCATGGTCATCGACACGCTCATCGTATCGAGCGGTATCTGGTCGAAGAGGATCTTCATGTCCTCGACGGTGTCGATGGCCACGCCGGCCTTCCCCACGTCGCCGACCACGCGCGGGTGATCCGAGTCGTAGCCGCGGTGGGTCGCGAGGTCGAAGGCCACCGAGAGCCCGGTCTGCCCTGCGGCCAGGTTGCGGCGGTAGAACGCGTTCGACTCCTCGGCCGTGGAGTACCCGGCGTACTGGCGGACGGTCCACGGGCGGACCACGTACATGCTGGTATACGGCCCGCGCAGGAACGGCGGCGCGCCGGCGGAGAAGCCGAGGTGCTCGAGCGACGCGACGTCCGGCGGGGCCGCGCCCGGCGCCGGGATCTCCGTCGTGTCGCCGAGCTGCTGCAGCGCCGCGCGCGCGAGGCTCCGCGCGAGCTGCTCGATGGTCCAGGAGCCGGCCGCCGGGCTGTCTCGCGCGTCGAAGCGGGCCTCCTCGCGGAGG
The DNA here is from genome assembly GCF_051527395.1 of Sorangium sp. So ce281. NCBI lineage: Bacteria > Pseudomonadati > Myxococcota > Polyangiales > Polyangiaceae > Sorangium > Sorangium sp. So ce281. The sequence goes on along the minus strand of NZ_CP150322.1, from coordinate 3,613,312 downwards.
ATGACCCGGGCGTTGCCGAGCAGGCGCTCGGGCGGCGAGACGACGATGTCGTCCGCGCCGCCCGCGATGGCCGCCATCATCCCGACGACGCCGCGGAGGAGGTTCTTGTGCTCCTCGTCGCCAGGGACCGCGGCCGACGGGATGACGGCGGTGATCGTGGCGCCCGGCCGCAGGCGCTCGGCCAGGAGGCGCGCGGCAGAGAGGCGGGCGATCTCCAGGAAATAGCTGCATCCCATCGTGAAGCGCAGCTCCGGCGCGCCGCTCCGGAGCTCGGCGACCAGCGACGTCACGAGCGGGCCGCCCGTGGCCGGCGGGAGCGGGGGGCTGTCCGGCGCGAAGATCGGCGGCACGAGGAGCCCCTCGGCGCTCGCCCAGGAGAGGTCGTCCGCGGTCTTGCCCTTGAGATCCCGGTGGAGCGCCTGCTTCCACGTCGCGAGCGCGACCGGCGCGAAATCGGCGAAGAGCCTGTCATCCATGGGACTGCACGACCTCGATGAGGTGACCGAACGGCGCGTCATCGCGCGATCGGGGGTGCACGAAGAAGATCGTCGTGCCCCGGGAGCCCGGCCGCGGCGCCGCGTCGATGATGCGGAAGCCGCGCGCCTTGAGCTCGTCGAAGGCGGCCTGGACGTCGCTGACCCGGTAGGCGACGTGGGCGAAGCCCCCGCGACCGCCGTTCTTCTCGATGAGCTTCTGGACGGGAGACTCGGGAGAGAGCGGCTCGAGGAGCTGGACGTGGTTGTCGCTGTCGCCGATGCGGAGCATCACCTCGCGGACCTGATCCGTGCCCCGCACCTCCTCCCGGTGCACCTCGCGGAAGCCGAGCATCTCGTACGCCTTCACCTGCGCGTCGAGCTGCCCGGCGGGCACCGCCATGGCGATGTGGTCGATGAACAGAAACCCGGGAATCTGGTCCTGCATGGGCTCTCGTTGGATCGGGAGGCCGGTCGGAGCGGCAGGGGCCGGCCGTGTCGAGGGGGGCGCCATGCGCGCAGCTTGCGCCGCGAAGCGGGGCGGCGGCAAGAGACGCGCGACGTCAGCGACGCGCGACGGGCTGCGGGCGTCGGCCGCGTCGTTATAGTCATAGATAGACTCGCGACGACGTGCGAGAGCGGGAGCGCGCCCGGGACAACACAGGGGGAGCGTGCGACATGCAGGGACGGGATCACGACGAGCTCGTCGCGGAGCTCGAGCGGCTGCGCCTGCGCGTGAGCGAGCTCGAGAAGGAAAGGATCCGTCGCGACGCGGGGGTGGAACGGCTCGAGGACTACGTGCGACTCCTGACGAGCTACATGCCGGCGGCGGTCGCGCTGTTCGACCGCGACATGCGTTACCTGCTGACGAGCAAGCGCTGGCTCGATGACTATGGCCTCTCGCCGCGCGAGATCATCGGTCTCTCGCACTACGAGGTCTTCCCCGGGCTCCCGCAGCGATGGAAGGACACCCATGCGCGCTGCCTCGCGGGGGCGAGCGAGCGCCACGAGGAGGACCCGTTCCAGCGGGCCGACGGGCGCATCGAGTGGGTGCGCTGGCAGGTCTTCCCGTGGCACGACGAGCGCGGCGAGATCGGCGGGATCATGATGTTCACCGAGGTCATCACCAAGCAGAAGGAGCTCCAGGATCGGCTGCGCGTGCAGTCCGCCGCCCTTCGCGAGCTCTCGACGCCGATCATCCCGATCTGCGACGAGGTGCTGGTCCTGCCGCTCATCGGCACGCTGGACGAGCGCCGCTCGCAGCAGATGACGGAGGCGCTCCTCGACAAGATCGCCGACAAGGGAGCGCAGATTTGCATCGTCGACCTCACGGGCGTCTCCGCCTTCGATCCGCGGGCAGCGAGCGCGCTCGCGCGGATCGCCCAGGCGGTGCGGCTGCTCGGCGCCGAGGTGGTGTTGACGGGCATCCGGCCCGAGGTCGCTCAGGCGCTGATCGGCCTGGAGGTGGAGCTCGGCAGCATCGTCACGCGCCGCGACCTCTCGCACGGGATCGCGTTCGCGATGGCGACCAGGAAGCCCTGACCGCCCGACCCCTCCGGGCTCACCGGACCCGCCACGCCGGGTGCTCGTCCCCGATGGCGGGCGCCTCCACGAGGCCGTTCTCGACCGCCCCGTCGTCGCTCTCCGGCTCGCACAGGTACACGGCGATCGCGCCGAGCGGCTGGTCGGTGTCGACCCGGGACCAGCCCTCGGGGGCCCGCCGGGCCTCCTCGCGCCACCGCACCGACACCTCGCCGACCCGGGCCGCCTCCAGGATCGCCCGTCCGCCCTCGGCGCCGAGCGACGCCACCCGGGCGACCTCGACGTCGTGGACGCCCCCGGCCGGCTCGACGCGGAGCCCGTGCCGGCGCAGCGCCTCGGCGATCGCCGGCGACACGAGGTAGGCCCGCGGCCGATCCACCACCGTGGTCCCGACGAACCGCGCGTGGTGCGGGATCCGCAGGGTGGCCGGCTCGCCGCCGAACGCCCGCGGGCTGCGCGTCAGGATGTCGATCGGGGTCCCGGTCGGCTCGAGGCGGTACCGGACCGCGACGCGCTCCGGCGGCCGGGCGCTCGCGGCCACGACCTCGCGGACCGCGTCGGCGTGGCCGGCGACCCAGGAGAGGGCCTCGATCTGCCACGCCGAGGCGGTCTGGACGCGCTCCTCGAACGGGAGATAGCTGTAGCACTCGAGCAGCAGGTCGAGCCGCCCCGTGAGCCCGCGGTAGTTCGAGCCGAACCGCGGGTGATGCGGGTAGGTCATCCAGCCGAGGCCGACGGGCGCCGCCGGGTCGACCTCGCCGTCCGCGTCGAGCACCCGCTCGTCCTCGACGAAGTTGCCGTACCAGCCGCTCTCGAAGCCGCGCCGCCGGACCGCGGCCATCACGTCGGGGACCAGGCGGTCGCGCACCATCGCGATCGGCTCCGGGCGGCCGGACTCGATGGTGTGCGGCACGTCGACCGTCATGTGGAACCGGTGCACCGACCCGTTGGTCGCGTGGTTGTCGATCGTGAGATCGGGCGCCCAGGGGATGCACACGCGCTGCTGGAGCAGGCGCATCTCGGGCGCGGCCTGGCGGAGGTAGTCGCGGTTCAGGTTGATGCCCTGGCTCTGGGTCCGGGTGCCCACGACGGGACCTGGCTGGCCGGTGAGCTTCTTGAGGTCCAGGCGGCGGTTCCGCGGGTCGAGCGCGTCGTTGCCATCCGCGTTGAACAGCGGAACGACGAGGAGCACGAGCGCGTCGAGCCAGTCGGGGTGGCGGCCGTCGAGCAGATCGCGGACGAGCGCGAGGCTGGCCTCCTTGCCCTCCACCTCGCCGGGGTGGATCCCGTCGAGCATCAGCACGACGGGGCGCCCGGCGCGGCGGGCCTCGTCCGGGGATCGCACGCCGTCCCTGGACAGCACGAGCAGCGGCAGCTCCCGCCCGCCCGGGCTGGTCCCGAAGGGGGTCACGTGCAGGCGCGGGTCGTTGCGGCCTTCGAGCGCGCGGACGAACCGCATGACGTCGGCGTGCAGGGAGGTCTCCCGGAATCCGGTGGCTTCGGCGCGGGTGAGCAGCATGGGCCCGATCTCTACCCCGCCGCCCGCAGGAGGGGGCAGCGATCGGCGGCGACGGCGCGATCGCGACGACGGCGCGCCTCGCCGGAAGAGCCCGCACGTGCGGTCGTGTGGTGCGTGTGGTGGACGAAGCGACGGAGTCCTCGTCCAGGCTGGTCAGATCGACAGGACAGGATGCGACCCGAAAGCGTGGAAGTCGCGGCAGGCACGTCAGACACGCATGTCTTCCCGTCGCCACGGTCGCCGGCGCGCGCGGTCGGCGCTCGGTGCGCAACGCGGCCCATGCGGCGACGCGGCAACGTGACGACGCGGCAACGTGACGACGCGGCGACGCGACGACGTGACGACGTGACGACGTGACGACGTGACGACGCGGCAACGCAACCACCAGACGCTCAAAGAACGGATTGTCATTTTGGCAGGATGAGCCATTGTACAGGTGGCGGACGTGTCAGCTTTGGCAGAGCGGCGCAAGAAGCGCCTCGATCCATGCGCTGGTTCCAGCGGATGCCTGCTGGCACGACGCTCGCATTCGCAGGAGTTGTCCCAGAGACGCTGGCAGCGAGCGGGCGCTCGCGAACGAGGCAGGTAGCACCATGTTGAAGATCCTCCGGAAGTTGAATGAAGGGAGCCTCCTCCAGCGCACAATGATGCATATCGCGGTGCTCGTCGCTGGATCTGCGAGCGTCGTCGCGCTGACCAGCGTGCTGCTCGTGTCGACCGCGAGGACCGTGCTGCCGCGCCACGACGCGACCGAGGCCGGCGCCGACAAGGCGGATGAGGAGCAGGGCGCCGACTCGGACGCTGATCCGGGCTCGCCGGAGGCGGCGGCGAGCCCCGCCGGCCCGAGGGCCGTGCCGAAGGCGCTGGCGCAGGCGCGCATGGCGAACCGGCGCGAGAGCGCGGTGGCGCGGTGATCACCACGTCATCTCATCCCGGCATGGCGCTGGCGCGGCGTGCTCGCCGCCTGCGCCGCCGGGGCGAGGCGGCGACCACGAATACGCCGCGCCAGGGCACCGGCGGCTGGATCCGTTCGGCGCGTCCGTGATAGCACCTCTGCCGATGACCCAGCCCTCGAGTCCCCTCGCCACCCCCGTCGCGTGGAACCTGGTCGCCGGCGATTACGCGTCCGACATCGTTCCTCACTTCGAGAAGTATGCCGCCGACGCGCTCCGGCTCGCCGGCGTCGGCCCGGGCGCCCGCGTGCTCGACGTGGCCGCCGGGCCAGGCACCCTGTCCCTCCTCGCCGCCGGGGAGGCGCGCGTGACCGCGATCGATTTCGCCCCCGCGATGGTGGAGCAGCTGCGCGAGCGGGCCGCGCGCGCGGGGCTCGCGGTGGACGCCCGCGTCGGCGACGGCATGGCGCTGCCCTTCGAGGACGGCTCCTTCGACGCTGCCTTTTCGATGTTCGGGCTGATCTTTTTCCCCGACCGCGACCGCGGCTTCCGCGAGCTCCTCCGGGTGCTGCGCCCCGGCGGCCGCGCGGTCGTCGCGAGCTGGGTGCCGATGGACAGGACGCCCATCCTGGGCGAGCTCTTCTCGGCGATCGGCGCCGAGCTCCCCGGGCTGCCCTTCGGCGAGGGCAAAGCGCCCCTCGGAGACCCAGGCGAGTTCCGCGCCGAGATGGAGGCCGCCGGGTTCCGGGACGTCTCGGTGCACGAGGCGGAGCACTCCCGCGAGTCGCCCTCGACCGAGGAGCTCTGGCGCTCCGTGAACCGGGGCAACGCGCCGCTGGTGCTCCTGCGGGACAAGCTGGGCGACGAGCGCTGGGAAGCGCTCGGCAAGGCGATCCTCGGCAGGCTGCAGGCGCGGTTCGGCGACGGTCCTCAGCAGCTCTCGATGACCGCCCTCCTGGGCGTCGGCTCGCGCTAGCGACGCCACGGGCGCCCGGCGGAGGGCGCTCCGGTCGTCGAGGTCGAGCCCGGGCGGCTCGCGCACGTGCCCGCGCACGTACTCGCGCACGTAGAAGATGCCGTGCCGGGCGATGAAGCGCAGCCCGGGCTCGCCCCGGGCGTCGCCGTCGACGGGCTCCGCCTTGCCGTCGCTCAGCCGGACCGACACCTCGCGATCGCGGACCACGCGGCGAGGGCCGCCGACGGACGGGGGCGCCGCGGGGGTCAGGCCCTCGATGGGGCCCACCCCGGCGAGGCCGGCCGTTCACGCCGGAGGCTCACAGATCGAAGCGACCCGACGCCTCGGGCTGATAGACGATGCGCTCGATCCGGAGCCGCCGGGTGCGGCTCGGCGTGGGCCACTCCACCACCTCGGCCTCTCGACAGCCGAGCAGCGCGAGCCCCATCGGCGCGAGCACCGAGATGCGGCCGCTCTTCACGTCGGCGATCCCGGGAAACACCACGGTCATGCAGAGCCGCTCCTCTGTGTCGAGATCGACGAGCTCGACCCTGGAGTTCATGGTGACCACGTTCGGTGGGATGTCCGCCGCCTTCACGACGTCGGCGCGCTCGATCTCGATCTCGAGCGCCTCCAGGTTCGGGGAGTCTCCCCCGGGCCGCGCGCGCAGCGCCTCGAGCAGCCGCGCGAGGCGATCGCGGTCGAATTCGGTGAGGACGATGGGGTTCGTGTGAGGTGCCATGAGCGGATCTCCTTGTGTCGTCGATGCGATCCGGGCTCGGCCGAAGGTCCGCGCCGGCGAGCTGGACAGCGTGAATGCTCGCCCAGATCGCCCGCTCAGGCGCCCTCGACGCCAAGCCCGCTTCCTTCCGGGAGCGGCCAGCGAAAAACGCCGGAAGGCCGCTCCCCTACGAGCGTGCGGGCGACCTCCGGCAGAGGAGCCGGGATCGCAGGGAAACGAGCGCGCTACGCGCGCCGTGGCAAGGCCACGAACGCGACGCGACGGGGTGCAGACAGGCGCTCATTCCATGAGCATGGTAACACGGCGGTCCCCCCCAGGGCCATGACAAGGGAAGGCGCGCCCGGGAAGCGGTCCTCATTGGCCGTTGTCGTCCCCTCCCCTCGACCTTGCCTCACCCCCAGGCGGGCTCGGCCATCGACCGGAAGTCCCAGGCGGTCCCCGCGGTCAAGACCCCGGCCGAGGCGGAGCGAGACCTGCACGAGCAGGCGAACGCCGGGCTGCGCGCCCATGTCCGACATGCCCGGGGGTCTCGCCGAGCAGGCACCCGCCCATGTCCGACATGCCCGGGGGTCTCGCCGAGCAGGCACCCGCCCATGTCCGACATGCCCGGGGGTCTCGCCGAGCAGGCACCCGCCCATGTCCGACATGCCCGGGGGTCTCGCCGAGCAGGCACCCGCCCATGTCCGACATGCCCGGGGGTCTCGCCGAGCAGGCACCCGCCATGTACGAGCGGAGCCCTGGTAACACTTCTGACCGGGAGCCGCGGTGACACTTTCCTGAGCTACAGGCCCCTGCTCCGGGAGGGCTGGAAACAGGGACCGGATCCTCATCGACGCGACAGGCTTGCCTCGCTCTCTCGGATCGCCAGGATCTATACACGAACCGCTCCCCGCGGTCTCGGTGCACGCGAGCCTCTCCTCACGGTCTGGCGTGCGAGCGCGCAGGTCACCGTGCCTTGACGAGCTGCAGCTCCTTGTTCTTCAGGGTGACCTGCGCGAGCAGAACCGGGCCGTAGTACAGCTCCCAGACATCGTCTGCGAGCGGAAGCAGCCCTACCGGCTCGCGCGCGATCAGCTTGGAAACGAAGCTCTGCCCGCCCCCGAACTGCAGCTGTCCCGTGTCGCCGATACGTCGCACGGCCATCGTGTCCGGATACTCCGGCGAGGAGGGCTTGCTTGGCATCGTCCGTCGCGAGGGCGTGTAGCGCGAAGCCGGCGTTCTCTGCCCGAGTGCCTCGTGGGGCCGCTGGTCGTTGTACTCGTGCCGGAAGCGGTCGAAGACGCGCTGCTGCGCCGCAAGCGTCGCTTCGGGCGGCGAGGTCGCCTCCGCCTTCAGCGTCTTGTGCATGCGCTCGTGACGGCCGTTCTGCTGCGGTTTGCCGGGCTCGATGCGCTCGGGAACCACGCCGAGCTTGATCCAGCTCACCGACAGCGCCGAGAGCCCTCCGATACCCAGCGTGGCGAACGGCGGGCCGTTGTCCGAGCGGATACGGTTCGGCAGCCCGAACTCGTGGAACGCGCGCTCGAAGTGCGGCCGCACCGAGGCGTCGTCCGGCTTCGCCACGCCCTCGCACTTGAGCAAGTACCGCGATGCCTGGTCCGTCAACGTCAGCGGGTGGCAGCGCGTCTTGTCGCCGAGCGCGAAGTGGCCCTTGAAATCGGCGCACCACGTGTCATTAGGCTGCTCGGCCGGAGCCAGCGTCGACGGCATCGCTGACGGCGGCGTCACCACGCGGCGGCGACGGGGCCGGATCAATCCGTGCTTCTTGAGCAGCTCGCCGATGGTGCTCGTCGCTGGCAGCCCCTCGACGCCCAGGCTCTCCAGCCGTGCACGCAGCTTCTTCGGCCCCCACGTGGGGCGCTCCTTCCGCAGCTCGATCAGCGCGTTGACGAGCGCCGCTGGCGTCGCATGCGGGAACGTGTGCGCCACGGGCCGCCGCTCTTCCAGGCCGCGAGGTCCGGCCTGCTCGTAGCGCTCCACCCACTTGTACCCCGTCTTCCGGCTGATGCCGAACCGCCGGCACAGCTCCGCAAACGTCTCGTCCGACTCGTTGACCTGCGCGATGAACTGAAGTCTCTCGTCCACTGAACATGTCTCTTTCCAGGGCACCGGCGCTCCTCCGTCGCCGGTCCTCTACGACATGTGTCACCGAAGCCCCCGGTCCGTCCGGGTGCTACCCAGGCTCCCGGTCTGAACCGTTACCCAGGCCACCGGTCCGTACCCCCATGTCCGACATGCCCGGGGGCCTCGCTCAGCACGCGCCGCCCATGTCCGAACTGGCCTCGATGCCCGCATGCTCCGTGGCGGCGCGAGGCACCGCCGAGGCGAGCTCGGCACGTCGCGCGCCGCGCCAGCGCGGGCACCGCGGCGCGTGGTCCTCGCCGGACACCGAGCGCGTGTTCGTCCGCGCGGGGGCGCCCCGTGGGCCGCCAGGGCGCCGCCGGCGGCCTCGGGCCGCGGCGGGTGTTATCGCAGGACGCCGAGGGCGGTCTCGATCTGATTGCGGGCGACGACGCCGTGATCGTCGATCGAGTAGTCGTCGGCCTCGAGCCGGAAGGTGCGCGTCGCGGTGACGTCCGCCCGGCCGCTGAAGCGGTACGGGACGACGGGCGACGAGAGCGTCTCCCGGAGCAGCTGGAAGCCGAGATCGACGGGGACGCTGACGGGGACGCGGACCTGGGTCGTGCGGTCGGATGCGAGCCATACGCCGTCGCCGTCGGCCCGGAAGTCGACCGCCAGCGGGTAGCGGCCGGCGAGCACGACCTGACCGCGCACCGCGCGGACAGCGACGTCGTACGAGTTCGGGTTGTGGACGTTGACGACGATCGTCATGAGGATGCCGAGGCTCGGCGGGAAGGCGATGCGGATCCCAGTGATCTCGGCGTGGTCGAGCTGCATCGTCGGCTTGCTGACGCACGCGGCGCCGGCGATCGCCGCCAGCGCTGCGAGCGCGAGCGCGAGCGCGGGCAGGCGGCGCAGGGGGTTGGTCTTCCGGGGAAACGGCACGAGCGCGAGCTTAGCCGCGCAGGGCCACGCCGTCACCTCGCGGCGTGGCGAGGGGGGCGCGGCGACCGGCGGCGCTCCGCGCGCGCCGGCGATCCCCGTCGGCGCGCTGGACCCACGTTCGCCGGGGTCGTCGGCCGCCGGTCAGGACGAGCGCCCGGAGGAGCTGGCGGAGACGCTGTCGTGCAGCACCTCGCGCGCCCCGGCGCCGGCGACGAGCAGCCAACTCTGGAGCGTCTTCAGGTCGTGCGTGGCCTCCACGGCCGACCGCAGCGCCGGTGGCATGAGGCCGAACCGCTCTTCATAGAGCTCGATCGTCGCCACTGCCATCGCCTGCGCCATGCCCTCGGCGCGCCCCTGCTCGATGAATTGCCCGACGAATTCCTTCCTGGCCATCACGGGCTCCCCTTCCTCCCGCGTCGCCGGCCCGTGCTCGGCGGCCTCCGCCCGCGAGCGTAGCAGCGGTTCGAGCGCGATGTCGCCGCGTGCAGCGGCCGCCGGGGATCCGGGGCGATCATGTCGCCAGCCAGGCGGGCTTGAACAGCAGGACGAGACCGAGAAGCACCATGATCGCTCCGCTCAGCAGCTTGAGCCATCGTCCCTCCTTTTCCTGCAGCTTGCGGCGGCTCAACGTCACCACCGCGACGCCGACCATGATCATGTCGTCCGCCATATAGGCCACGTTGTAGAGCCCGAGATAGGCATAGTGCTTCCACGCGGGGAGGCGCTTCTCGACGAGGAGCTGGGTGTAGAGCGCCGGCAGGCCCGCGGTGCAGAGGAGCTCGACGACGTTGACCATGACGGCGAGGAGGCACGCGGCGGCGAGCGCGGCGGGCAGGCTCTCCGCCCTGACGACGGCCCGCATCCTCGCGTAGATCCCCGGCTTCACCGACTCAGGGATGCTGAGCGACACGCCCCGCTTCCATGCGAAGAAGTCTTTGACGTGGACCGAACCGGCGAGCACGGCGATGGCTCCCAGCGCGATCTGCGCGGCGCGCGAGGCGCCGACCAGGAGAAAGAAGTTCAGCCAGGCAGCCATGAAGGCGAAGTAAGCGAGGCCGCTCACGAGCACGAATACGCCGGCAATCAGCAGCATCTTCGCCCGGCTCCGCAGCGTGGCGAGGAAGGAGAGGAGAAAGAGGAGCACCCACATGGCGCACGGGTTGAATCCGTCCACGAGCCCCAGCAGGACGGTGAACGCCGGCAGGCCGAGATCGCGGACGTCCAGCCGCCCGAAGACGGGCACGTCGACGACCCCCGCGCTCGGCCCGGCGCCGTCTGCCGGGCACGGTGGCTGCTCTGACGTGGCAGACGTGGGAGGAGTGAGAGGGCAGGACGCAGCAGACTCGTCGGCCGCGGTGGGCGGCGGCGCGTTGTCGAGCAACGCCTCGATGCGCCGGCCCGTCGCGTCGCGCCCCGCGTACCCGACGACGAGCACCCCGCGCACATAGAACGCGGGGACGCTCACGGCAGCGGTCGACTGCCCCTCGGCGATCGCCCTCAGCCGATCGAGCGCGGCGCGGTCCTCGACGACATCCGAGACGATCACGCGCAGGCCGGGTCGGCGGCCCGCGAGCTCGGCCACGAAGCGCTTGGCCTCGTCGCAGCGAGGGCACCCCTCGCGCGCGAACAGCTCCACATCGGCGCGCGGCTCGATCGGCGCAGCGCGCCCGGAATCGCTCCAGAGAAGGGAGAAGGCGAGCACGCACATCACCAGCGCTCGCACGACGACGGCAGGTCGCATGCAGAGCGGCTGTCGCACGATGCATGCTCGGCGGATCACGTGATCAGTCCACAGTCACAGCGCGACACACCTCGACTCGAGCGGCCGTCTCTGAGCAGGGGTGCGCTCGTCGTGTCGACGCTCTCGGGCTTGCTGGGCGGAGCCGCGGCGCACCTCGAAGGACACGCGCGTCTAGGAGACATGTTCTGGGCGGCCAGCGCGATGATCGCGCTCGCCCTCGTGGGCGCGCGCATCCTGGCGGACGTGCTGAAGAAGCGGGCGGGCGTCGACGTCATCGCGCTCCTCGCCATCGGCGGCGCGCTCTTGCTCCGGGAGTACCTGGCCGGAGCGCTGATCGGCGTGATGATGGCGACGGGCAGCGCCCTGGAAGGGTACGCGGCCGCGCGCGCCCGGCGCGAGCTCTCCGCCCTCCTCGCGCGCGCCCCCCGCGTCGCGCACCGCCGCGAGGGGGCCGACGTCACGACCGTCCCGATCGGCGCTGTCACCCCCGGCGACCTTCTGCTGGTCAAGGCCGGCGAGATCGTGCCAGTCGACGGGGTCGTCGTGGGCCCTCGGGCGCTCCTCGATGAATCGGCGCTGACCGGCGAGCCGCGGCCGGTGGAAAAGGCCCCCGGCGACCGCGTGGGCAGCGGGACAACGAACGCCGGCGCCGCCTTCGAGCTCCGCGCCGTCGCGAGCGCGGACGAGAGCACGTACGCCGGCATCGTCCGCCTCGTGCAGCAGGCGTCCGCCTCGAAGGCCCCGCTCGCCCGCCTCGCGGACCGCCATGCCCTGGCGTTCGCCGCGCTCTCGCTCGCCGTGGCCGCCGCGGCGTGGGGCTTCTCCGGCGACGCCGGCCGCGGGCTCGCCGTGCTCGTCGTCGCGACGCCCTGCCCGCTGCTCCTCGCGGTGCCCATCGCGATCGTCGGCGGCATCTCGCGCTCGGCCCGGCGCGGCATCGTGGTGAAGGGCGGCGCCGCGCTCGAGGCCCTCGCTCGGGCGGAGATCCTGCTCCTCGACAAGACAGGCACGCTCACGTTCGGCGGCCCGCGCGTGACCGGAGTGACGTGCTTCCGGTCGATCGAGGACGACACGGAGGTGCTCCGCCTGGCGGCGTCCCTCGAGCAGATCTCGTCACACCCGCTCTCCGCGGCCCTGGTGCACGCTGCCCGCGAGCGTCGGCTCGACCTGTCCTTCCCGGAGGGCGCTCAGGAGGCGCCCGGCGCCGGCATGACGGGCCGGGTGGACGGGCGCGCCGTCCGCGTGGGGAGCGCCGAATGGGCAGCGCAGGGCGCGCCGCTTCCGGAGGACGCCCGCGCCTTCCGGCGCCGCGCGTCCCGCGCCGGTGCGATGACCGTCTTCGTGGCCGTGGACAGCGGCGTCATCGGCGCGCTGACGCTCGACGACCCGATCCGCCCCGATGCGCCGCGGACCTTGCGGGCGCTGCGGCGGGTCGGCATTCGCCGCGTCGTGATGGTGACGGGCGACCACCCCCTCGTCGCCGAGACGGTCGGCGCCACGCTCGGCGTCGATCGCGTGCTCGCCCAGCGCTCGCCGGAGGAGAAGGTCGCCGCCGTGCGCGAGGCGCGCGCCGAGGGGCTGACCGTGATGATCGGCGACGGGATCAACGACGCTCCAGCGCTCGCCGCCGCCGACGTCGGCGTCGCGATGGGCGCGCGCGGGGCCACCTCGTCCGCCGAGGCGGCCGACGTGGTGCTCGTGGTGGACAGGCTCGATCGCTTCGCCGAGGCCGTGACCATTGCGCGCCGCACCCGCGCGATCGCCGCGCAAAGCGCGATCCTCGGCATGGGGCTGTCGCTCTTCGCGATGGGCGCGGCGGCGCTCGGCTTCCTGCCGGCCGCCGCCGGCGCGCTCCTGCAGGAGGCGATCGACGTCGCCGCGATCCTGAGCGCGCTGCGGGCGCAGGGCGGCGGGCGCGGCGCGAGGAGGCCAGCCCTCGGCGAGGCCATGAGCCGCCGGCTGGAGCTGGAGCACGACCAGCTCATCCCGATGCTCGATCGGGTGCGGGTCGTCGCCGAGCGCATCGACCACCTGGCGAGGGAGGCGGCGCGCGCAGAGCTCGATGCGCTCGACCGCTTCCTCCGCGAGCGGCTCCTCCCGCACGAGCGCGCCGACGACGCCGAGGTCTATCCTGTCATCTCCCGGCTGCTCGGCGGCGAGGATCCTCTGGCGCCCATGAGCGCGACGCACCGGGAGATCTTCCACCTGATCCGGCTGTACGAGCAGCTGCTCGGAGAGCTCGACCCGCGCGGGCCCACGGCCGCGGATGTGCAGGATTTCCAGCGGATCCTCTATGGGCTCCACGCGGTGCTGCGGCTCCATTTCGCGCAAGAGGAGGAGCTCTATGCGTCGCTGAGCGAGCGCTACCACGCGGAAGCGCCGGCGGCGCCGCGGCGCGATGCGGCCGGATCGAGCGCCTCTCCGAGGAGCCGGCAGACGTCCTGCTCGGACACCGGCGCGTAATCCTCGTACCAGAGCCCGACCGAATAGACGGGATCTCGGATATAGCAGTACACGAACTCGCGTGCGCGCCCCGAGAGCTCCGCGTACGCGGCATACGATGCGACGGGGACCGCGATGACGATGCCCGCCGGGCCGCCTTGCTCGACGGCTGTCACGGCGGCGCGCATGCTCGCTCCGGTCGCCACGCCGTCGTCGACGAGGAGGAGCGTCCTATCCCGGATGTCAGGCGTCCTGTGGCAGCCGTAATAGACGCGCTCCAGGCGCTCCACCTCCCGGGCTTCCACGTCGGCGAGCCATTGCACCGTCGTGTCCGAGACGCCCAGCGCTCGGCAGAGCTCTTCATCGACGACCCGAACGCCGCCGCTCGCGACGGCGCCGATCGTCATGTGATCATGGTTCGGCGCCACGATCCGGCGCGCGATCAGCACGTCCAGCGGCACCCGCAGCAGCTTCGCTATCTCGAAGCCCACCGGCACCCCGCCCCGCGGCAGCGCCAGGAGGGTCACGTCCTCCCGCCCCGCATAGGCGGTCAGCCGCGACGCGAGCTGGCGGCCGGCCTCGGCCCGATCTCGAAACGGCATGTTCCCCTCTCCAGCCGGCGTCGCTGGGAGCGCCGGCGATGCTCGGTGCAGGGTGCAATTGTCTCGCCAGGCGCCGCGCCCGGCGCGGCCGGGGCGCTCTGCTCGCGTGAGCGTGTGCCACCGTTTCATGCCATGGCCCGCGAGCTGCATGACTGGGCGCAAACGCACCTCTGCTGCGTATCTACGGAGGTCATGTGATGAGCACCCGCCCGAGCCCGATCGCCCCGATCGCCACCGAGCCGTCCGCCGCTGCGCGGCAGGCCAGGCGCTCGGTCGCGCCGGCGACCTCGATGCCTTTGAAGCGGGGCTTGCTCGCCTGCGCGGCCTGCGTAGGTCTCGCGGCGTGCAGCGAGACCCGCTCGACCCCCTCGCAGGAGCCGGCGCGGTTCGCCGATCGGATCGCTCCGCTGGCCGCCGAGCGATGTGACGGCTGCCACGCCACGGCGCCGGGCGGCTCCATGGCGGCATACCGCACCGCGAGATCGTTGGTCACGCCCGGCAAGCCCGACGAGAGCCTTTACTACACCCTGCCGGAACGCCATCCGGCCGCGTGGGGAGACGCTGCCGGGCTGGTGCGCGCGTGGATCGAGGCGGGCGCGCCGGAGTAGCCTCGACCGTGGAAGCATGGGAGGCACCGCGGGCAGCGCGCGCGCGCGTCGCTCGGCTGCTCTGGATCGCCGTCTACCTGGCGCTCGCCGCGAGCGTCCTCTTGCTGCTGCTCGTCGGCGCCGTCCCGAGAGGACGAGGTCTCGCGGTGGAGATCGCGGCAGGGCTCGGCTACGTCGCGCTGGCGCTCCTTTCTCTGCAGCTCGCGCTGGGGGCGCGGGCACGGCGCATCGTCAACGCGCTCGGCCTGGACGCGGTGCTCCTCTTCCACCGGCAGGCCGGGCTGTGGACCGCGGGCTTCGTCGCCGCGCACGTCGTGCTCCTCGCCGTCGCCGAGCCCTGGTACGTCGCGCACCTCCTGGACCTCTCCGCGAGCGCGCCGCGCGCGCTGGCCCTCGCCTTCGCGCTGATGGGTCTCCTGCTGCTCGTGCTCGTCCCGCGCCAGCTGACCCGGCTGCGCATCCCCTACGAGGCGTGGCGCGTCGGGCATGGGCTGCTGGCGGTGACCGTCGTGGGCATCGCGCTCTGGCACGTGCTCATGATCGGACGCTCGAGCGAGACGCCGGCGAAGCAGGCCGCCGTCACGGCGCTCGTCGCTGTCCCGGCGGCGGCGCTGGTCGCGTCCCACCTGCTGCGCCCGCTGCTGGCGCTCCGGCGAGCGTGGCGTGTCGCCGAGGTGCGCCGCGAGCGGGATGGCGTCTGGACCCTGGTCCTCGAGGCGGCCGGGCATGACGGGCTCCGGTTCCAGCCCGGCCAATCGGTCTGGCTCACGCTGGGCCGGTCGCCGTTCTCGCCCCGGCAGCACCCCTTCACCATCGCGTCGAGCGCGGCCTCGCCGCGGCGCGTGGAGCTCACGATCAAGGAGCTCGGCGACTTCACGCGCACGATCGGGCAGACCCCCGTGGGGACGCGGGCGTACCTCGCCGGGCCATACGGCGCCTTCGCGCTCGATCTCCGGGCTCGGCACCCGCTCGTCTGCATCGCCGGCGGGATCGGCGTCACGCCGATGATGAGCATGATCCGCACGCTGCACGACCGGGGCGATCGCCGCCCGGTCCTCCTCGTGTACGCGAGCAGCACCGTCGACAAGATCGTGTTCGCGCAGGAGCTCGAAGAGCTCGCCCGCGCCATGGACCTCAGCGTCGTGCACGTCATCGAGAGACCGGCCCCCGGCTGGAGCGGGCAGGGCGGGCTCATCGGACGCGAGCTCCTCGACCGCCACCTGACCGACCGGTACGAGGGCGCCGAGGTCTTCGTGTGCGGCCCCGAGCCGATGATGAACGTCGTGGAGCGGGCGCTCCGCGACCGCGCCGCGCCCGGCGGGCGCGTGCACGCAGAGCACTTCGTGCTCGTCGGATCGAGGCCGCCCGGGCGGCGATCGATGCGGGAGCAGCACATCCGCGCCCTCTCGGCGGGCATCGCGCTGGTCCTCCTCGTGGCCGTGCTCCTCGTCGCCGCTGTCCGCGCCGCGCCCGCGGGCTCCGCCGGTCAGGGCGAACTCACGCGGGCCGAGCGCGCGCTCAGCGCGAGAACCAGGACTCGCTCAGGTATTTCTCCCCTTCGTCCGGGAACAAGGTGACCACGTTCCTCAGCTCGGGGTTCTTCTCCTTGACCCGCCTGGCGGCCAGGAGGTTCGCCCCGGAAGAGACCCCGACGAAGCAGCCGTGCGTCCTCGCGATCCGCCTCGCCTCCTCGATCGCGTCTTCGTCCTCGATCAGGAGGACATCGTCGATGAGCTCGATGTTGTCCTCGATGAGCGGGGGCACGAACCCGTCGGCGATGCCCTCGATCCGATGGGGCCGGCACACCTCGGGCCGGCCGTACAGGCGCCCGTAGACGAGGGCGCACCGGGCGGGCTCGACCCCGAAGACCTCGACGTCGGGGTTGACCCGCCTGAAGGCCCTCGCGAGGCCGATCAGGGTCCCGCCGGAGCCGATCGCCGCGACGACCGCGTCGATCCGCCGGCGACCGAAGGCGCGAAGGATCTCCCCGCCGAGGTGCTTGTCGTGGTCTTCGGCGTTCCAGGGGTTGGCGAACTGGTTCACATGGAAATGGCCCTTTTCCTTTCCCATGGCGCTCGCCCTTTGCACGGCGATATCCGTCCGATCCCGCGGGACTGTCCGCACGTCGGCGCCGAACGCCTTCATCATCTTGTAGCGCTCCTCGGAGAGGCCCTCGGCGATGAAGATCGTCACCTTGTAGCCTTTCACGGCGCCGACCATGGAGACGGCAGTTCCCGTGTTTCCGGACGATGCCTCGACGATCGTCCCGCCCTTCTTCAGGAGCCCTTCCCTCTCCGCCTTCTCGATGATGTACCTGGCGAGCCTGTCTTTGACGGAGCCAGAGGGGTTGAGGTGCTCGCACTTTACGTGAACGCCGTCGAGCTTCAGCAGGGGAGTTTCGCCTATCGCGTCGAGTATCGTCTTCATGTCCACGCCCCCGCGTTGTCCAGCGCGTCGGCCTCCCGCCGCGCCCCCCTTGCGCCGCTCTGCTGGCTCGCGGTGCACGAGCTGGACCGCTCGGCTGCGTCACCGCCGTAACCGCTCGCGAGGTGGTGAGATCCACGCACGGCACGCCGCGTCATGCTCCTCGTCAACCGGCGCCCGAGGCCCTCAGCCGGCGGGGCTCCTTCGCGAGGGGTAAGCTCGCAGAGCCCTCATGCGCTCGCGCCAGTCCCGCCGTCACCCGGCCGTGGCGGCTGCCCCGGTCGGGGCGGCTGTTCCTGCGTCGCCGCCTGACGTGAGTTGGCTCTGGGGGTAGGTGCTCTCGCCGAGCTTCTCGATGAGGAAGAGCTGCGTCTGGATCCAGGCGACGTGCTCCTCCTCGTCAGCGAGGATGCATCCACGTAGAAGCAGGGATTTCACAGGGAGGCAGGGAGGCAGGGGCCCTCTCGGCTAAGCACGTCCCTCAGCCAGAGCCACGACCATACCGGCGCCGAGGTGCGGGGAATGAGCTCGCCGGGCGCCGTGAGCCCGGCGGCCGGGCGCACCGCGAGCGCGGACGCGGCGCGCGGCTGACCCAACCTGCGCGGCCGACCGGAGAGACCGGTCGTGCCCGCACGGCGCTCACGGCGCCTCCTCCCCGGCCGTGCCGGTCGCCCCCGTGGCCGCCTCGAGCGTGGACAGGTCGCCCTCGGGCAGACCGAGCTCGCGCGCCCGGAGCAGCCGCCGCATGATCTTGCCGCTGCGCGTCCGCGGCACCGAGCCGGCAAAGGCGATCTCGCGCGGCGCGACCGCCGGCCCGAGGTGCTTGCGCGCGAAGCCGATGAGCTCCCGCTCGACGTCCGGCGACGGAGCGTGCCCGGGCTTCAGCGCGACGAACGCCTTGACGACCTCGCCGGCTATCGGATCCGGCCGCCCGATGACGGCGGCCTCGGCCACCGCGGGGTGCATGAGCAGCGTGCTCTCCACCTCGAAGGGACCGATGAGGTGCCCGGCGCTCTTGATGACGTCGTCGTCGCGCCCGACGAACCAGTAGTATCCATCCCCGTCTCGCCGGGCGAGATCTCCGCTCAGGTACCAGCCGCCCGCGAAGCACTTCGCATAACGCTCCGGGTTGTTCCAGTAGGCGCGAAACATCGATGGCCAGCCGGGGCGCAGCGCGATCTCCCCCTCCACGTCGGGCTGCTCGATCACCTCGACACCCCCCTCGGGCGTGCGGCGGACGATCGCCGCCTCCACCCCAGGCAGCGGGCGCCCCATGGATCCCGGGCGGACATCCACGGAGGCGAGGTTGGCGATCATGATCCCGCCCGTCTCGGTCTGCCACCAGCCGTCATGGAAGGGGCGACCCAACACCTCGTTGCTCCATGACACGGCGTCTGGATTCAGGGGCTCACCCACGCTGGCCATGAAGCGGAGCGCGCGGAGGTCGCGGGCGCGGAGCGGCTCCACGCCCGCTTTCATGAGCATCCTGATCGCCGTCGGCGCGGTGTACCAGACCGTGATGCGCTCTCGCTCGAGGATCTCGTACCAGCGCTCGGCGTCGAAATCGGCCTCGTCGACGACCAGGGTCACGCCGTTCGTCAGCGGCGCGAGGATGCCGTACGAGGTGCCTGTCACCCACCCCGGGTCCGCCGTACACCAGAAGATGTCGTCCGGATGGAGGTCGAGGGCGAGCCTCCCGGTCACATGGTGCATCAGCACGGCTGCGTGGACGTGGAGGGCGCCCTTCGGCGTGCCCGTCGTCCCGCTCGTGAAGTGCAGCAGGGCCGGCGCCTCCGGGTCGGTCGGCGGGACCGACGCCGCGGCGGGCGCCCCGTCGAGCAACCTCCGGTAGGAGAGCGTCCCCGGCGCCTCGCCGTCCACGAGGATCACGTGCTCGAGCGACGGCAGCTCGCCGCGGATCGGCGCGACCCTGCGCGCGTAGAGCCGCGATGTCGTCACCAGCACGCGCGCCTCGCCGATGCTCATCCGCGCGCGCAGCGGCTCGGGGCCGAAGGCCGAGAACAGCGGACAGAAGATCGCCCGGTGCCTGAGCGCGCCGAGCGCGGCGACGTAGAGCTCCGGCGTCCTGCCGAGCAGCGTATAGACGCGATCTCCCGGCCGGACCCCCAGGCCGGCGAGCGCGCCGGCGAAGCGGGCCGTGAGCTCGGCGAGCTCGCCGTAGCGGATGTCCACCCGCGCTCCGTCCTTGCCGAGCCAGCGGATCGCGACGCGATCCCTGCCAGCGCCCGCGGCATGGCGGTCCACGGCTTCGTAGGCCATGTTGAGCCCCTGTCCGCCGGGCAGCCCGGTCAGCTCGGCCCGCGCGTCCGCCCACGAGAAGCGGCGGCACGCCTCCGTGTAGTCGGCGAGGTTCGGCGGCGGCTCTCCCGCGCCGCGAAGCTTCTTGATCTGCCTCGGCGCCTCCATCATCGCCTCCCCTGACCGGCACGCAACCACCGTACCCGGCGCGGGCTCTCGCCCTCGGCGCCGAAGTGGCGACAAAGAGCCCACGCCGCCCAGGCGGCCACGGCCGCTCCACACGCTGCTCGCGCAGCGCACGCACACGCGCGCTGCGGCGCTTCCGCAGCCCCGGGCCGGCCTTGCCGCGAGCGCCCCGGAGCTCGGGGTCGCCGTCACCTCCGTTCCGGGCCGCGGGATCACGCCTTTCGATCGGGCGCAGCTCTCTTATTGATCCGACTTGGTCCGGCGCGCCGCCGGCGCGCGGAGCGGGCGGCCCGGAGCGCAAGGAGAACGGCATGTCGTCCCTCATCTGGTCCCTGGTCGGCGCGTCGCTCGCGGCGGCCTTCTTCGGCGCGCTCGCCCGCTCCGTCCGCCGGCTCCTCGCCGAGGGCGCCACCGCGCGGGCGCTGCTGCTGCACGCGGGGCGGTGGATCCTGCTGCTCTCGGCGCTCACCGCGATCGCGCGGCTCCACGCCCGCGCCCTCCTGCCCGTCGTGGCAGGGTTCGCGCTCGTCCAGGCCGTGGCCTGCATGGTCGCGCGGGCATGCCTGCGTCCGACGGAGGACAGGCGCGCATGATCTCGCCGCTGGCCGAGCCCACCCTCTTCCACGTCGGTCCGGTGCCCTTCACGGAGACCATGCTCACGAGCGTCGCCATCACCGCGGCGCTCGGGGGCGCGAGCGCCCTGATCGGACGGCGGCTGTCCGTGAGGCCAGGCAGGCTCCAGGCCGCCACGGAGGTCGTCGTCACCGCGATCGGCGATCAGATCCGCGCCATCCTCCGGCGCGACCCCGAGCCCTACCTGCCTCTCCTCGGCACGCTCTTCCTCTTCCTCGTCACCGCCAACTGCGCCGGCGTGCTCCCCATGGTCCATGCTCCGACCGAGCGCATCGAGACGCCGCTCGCGCTCGCGCTCATCGTCTTCTTCTCCGTCACGGGCTACGGCGTCCGCGCGCACGGCCTGCTCGGCTATCTCAAGCATTTCCTCGAACCGAGCCCGCTGCTCGCGCCGATCCACCTGCTCTCGCAGGCGACCCGCACCTTCTCCCTGATGATGCGCCTGCTCGGGAACATCATGAGCCACGGGCTCGTGCTCGCCGTGGTCGTGTCGGTGGCCGGCCTCCTCGTCCCCATCCCCGTCATGGCGTTCGCGCTGTTCGTGGGGGTCGTGCAGTCGTACATCTTCACCGTGCTCGCGGCCGTCTACGTCGGCGCGGCGATCGAGGAGCAGGTCGACGGGAGGGCCGCGTGAGCGCGGAGAGCCTGAGCATCCTCGGCGCCGTGCTCGCGGTCAGCGCCGGGGCCGTCGGGCCGGCGTTCGCCGAGGGCCGCGCGATCGTCGCGGCCATGGAGGCGATCGCCCGCCAGCCGGAGGCCAGCACGACGATCGCGCGGACCCTGTTCGTCGGCCTCGCGATGATCGAGGCCACGGCGATCTACTGCCTCGTGGTCGCGCTCGTCCTGCTCTTCGCCAACCCGTTCGTGCGCTGAGCCATGCACGTCTCCGGCTGGAACATCGCGCTGCAGACGGTCAATTTCGTCGTGCTCGCCTGGCTCCTCCGGCGCTTCCTGTGGAAGCCGGTGGCGAGGATCGTCGAGGCGCGGCAGCGGGACGCCGCGGCCGTGCTCGGCGATGCGCGCGAGGAGCGCGCGCGGGCGCAGCGGGCCGAGCAGGAGGCGCAGGTCAGGCGCGCGGCGCTCGCCGAGGAGGGGCGCCGCGAGCTCGAGGCGTCGCTGCGTCGCGCCGACGGGGAGGCGCAGCGGGTCCGCGAGGAGGCGGAGCAGAAGGCGCGCTGCCTGATCGAGCAGGCGCGGGCCGAGATCGCGGAGGAGCGGGCGCACGCGCTCCGCGAGCTCGAGGCGCAGGCGACCGAGCTCGCGATCACGATCGCGGAGAGGCTGCTCCGCGAGGCGTCGGCGGGGCAGGACGCCCTCCTGGTCGCCCGGGCCATGCAGACCCTGGACGAGCCGGAGCAGCGGCGGCTCGTCGCCCGGCAGCTCGACCAGCTCGACGAGGCGCGCGTGGAGGTGGTCTCGGCGAGCCCGCTCGGGAAGGACGCGGAGCAGCGGCTCCGCGCGTGGCTCTCGGGGGTCGCCGCGCGCCCCGTGGCCCCGGTGTTCCAGGTCGATCCGTCGATGGTCGCCGGCCTGGAGCTGCGCTTCCCCCACGGGGTGTGGCAGCTCAGCTACCGGGCGTGGCTCCAGCGGATCGCGGCCGCCATCGAGGTGCGGGATGGGGCTTGCTGAGGACCTCGGCGGCTGGGCGGGGCGGGCGAGAGAGAGCGCGCGCGGCCTTCCTCTCGGACCGGAGGCGCGGGAGGTCGGGCGCGTGCTCCGCGTGGCCGACGGCATCGCGGCCGTCAGCGGCCTGCCCAGCGCGAAGCTCGACGAGGTCCTCGTCTTCGAGGACGGCACGCGCGGCCTCGCGGTGGCGCTCGATCCCGGCACCATCGGCTGCGTGCTGCTCGGTCCGGACAGGGGCATCGCCGCGGGCTCCGCCGTCCAGGGGACGGGCACGGTGATCGACGTGCCCGTCGGGGAGGCGCTGCTCGGGCGCGTCGTCGACCCGCTCGGGGTGCCGATCGACGGGGGCGGCCCGCTCGGCGGGGCGGCGGTCTATCACGCACGCGCGCGCGCGCGCGCGCCGATAGAGCGCCGGGCGCCGTCCATCGTCGATCGCGACCCCGTGGCCGAGCCGCTCTTCACGGGGATCCTCCTCATCGACGCGATGCTCCCGCTCGGGCGCGGCCAGCGCGAGCTCATCATCGGCGACCGCGGCACCGGAAAGACCGCGATCGCGGTCGACGCGATCCTGAGCCAGCGGGAGACCGACGTCGTGTGCATCTATGCGGCGATCGGCCAGACCTCGTCCTCGGTCGGCGCGGTGATCGACGCGGTTCGCCGCTACGGCCCGAAGAACCGGACCACGTGCGTCGTCGCCGCGCCGGACGCCACGGCCGGGCTCCAGTGGCTCACCCCCTACGCGGCCTGCTCGATGGCGGAGCACTTCGTCGAGCGCGGCGGGCACGCGCTGCTCGTCCTCGACGACCTCACGAGCCACGCCCTCGTGCACCGGCAGATCTCGCTCTTGCTGCGCCAGCCCCCGGGGCGCGAGGCGTTCCCGGGCGACGTGTTCTACCTGCACTCGCGGCTGCTGGAGCGCGCCGCGAAGCTGACCGGGGCGCTCGGCGGCGGCTCCCTGACCATGCTGCCCATCGCCGAGACGCAGGCCAGCAACCTGAGCGCGTACATCCCGACCAACCTCATCTCGATCACCGACGGGCAGATCTTCCTCGACCCGCGCCTCTACAACGAGGGATGGAAGCCCGCGATCGACGTCGGCAAGAGCGTGTCCCGCGTCGGCGGCAAGACGCAGACGCCCGCGATGCGCGCCGTCGCGGAGAGCCTCCGGCTCGAGTACGCGCAGTTCCTGGAGCTCGAGCTGTTCGCGCGCGTCGGCGGGGGCGCGGAAGAGGCCACGAAGCGAGCGCTCGAGCGCGGCCGTCGAGCGCGCGCGGCGATGGCGCAGCCGCTTCACCGGCCGCTGCCGGTCGGGCGGCAGATCGCCTTGCTGATGGCGCTCCAGGAGGGCCTGCTCGACCCGCTCCCGGTGGCGGCGATCGACGCGCTCCGCGAGGCGCTCGACCGCGGGCTCCCGTCGCGGTGCCCCGCGACGCTCGCGCGGCTCGAGGCGGGCGTCGAGCCCGCGCCGGAGGAGCGCCGCGCGCTCCTCGCCGAGCTGGCCGCGATGGTGGCCGAGGTCGGAGCTCGCGGCGACGAGGGGCGAGGCGATGGACGCGGTTGAGCTCGCCGCGCGGATCCGCACGCTCTCGCAGGCGGCGAAGGTGGTCGACGCGATGCGCTCGGTCGCGGCGTCGCACCGGCGGCAGGCCAACGACGCCTTCATGGGGTTCGAGCGCTACGCCGCGGCGACGCGGGAGGCGCTCGGCCAGGCGCTCGAGCTGCTCGACGCGGAGGAGGGGCGCGCGCCCTTCGAGGAGCCCGCCGGCGCCGCCGGCGCCCGGCGCGTCGTGGTCCTCTTCTCGGAGCACGGGTTCGTCGGCGCGCTCAACGAGCGGCTGCTCGACGCGGCGCTCCGCGTCGCCCGCGGCGATCCGGGGCCGGCGGAGCTCGCCGCGCTGGGCACGCGGGGGCTCCGGCTCTGCCGCGACCGCGGCGTCGCCGCGCTGGCCTCGGGCCCGCTGCCGTCGACGATCCCGGGCGTCGGACCGGCCGCGGATCGGCTCACGCGGGACCTGTTCGGCGCGATCGCCGGCGGCGCGATCGCCTGCGTCGATCTGGTGTTCGCGCGGCGCGCCGGCGCGCTCGGGTGGCGGCCCGAGGCGCTCCGGCTGTTCCCGCCGGAGCGCGGGTCCGGCGCGGGGGCGGCGCGGGGCGAGCCCCCGCTGCGCACGTTGCCGGCGGCCGCGCTCGTCGCGCGGATCATCGAGGAGCACTGCCTGGCCCAGGTGGTCTGGGCGCTCGGCGAGGCGTTCGCGTGCGAGCGCGCGGCGCGCCTCGCGGCGATGGAGGCGTCGCAGCGCAGCCTGCGGGACGAGCTCGACGAGCTCTCGCGCGCGGAGCGCACCGCGCGGCAGGAGGCGATCACGAGCGAGCTCCTCGAGATCGCCGCCGGCTCGGAGCCGCTGCGCGAGGCGGAGGGGTGACGATGGCGGGCGGCGGCGGAGCCGGCGCGGGGCGGGCCGAGGGCGCCGTGCGCAGGGTGCGGGGTTCGGTGGTCGACGTCGCGTTCCCCGCAGGTGCGCTCCCGCGCACGGGCGAGGCGCTGGCGCTGGAGCTCGACGGCCGCCGCCTCGTGCTCGAGGTGCAGCAGCAGCTCGATCCCGAGCACGTGCGGACGGTGGCCCTCGGGTTCACCGGAGGCCTGCAGCGCGGGGCGCGCGTCGCGGCCGCCGGGGCGCCGATCTCGGTGCCCGTGGGAGAGGCCGCGCTGGGCCGGCTGGTCGACGTCCTCGGCGACCCGCTCGATCGGCGCGGCGCTTTCCCGCCGGACACCCCGCGCCGCCCGATCTCCCGCCCGGCGCCGCCGCTCGAGGCCGAGGTGCGGGCGCGCGAGGTCTATCCCACGGGCATCAAGGTGATCGATCTGCTCGCGCCGCTCGCGCGCGGGGGCAAGGCAGGGCTCTTCGGCGGGGCCGGGGTCGGCAAGACGGTGCTCTTGATGGAGCTCATCCGGAGCACGATCTCGAAGCAGCGCGGCATCGCTGTGTTCGCGGGGATCGGCGAGCGATCGCGCGAGGGGAACGAGCTCTGGCTCGAGATGCGCTCCTCGGGGGTGCTCGACCGGACGGTGCTGGTCTTCGGCCAGATGAACGAGCCGCCGGGCGCGCGCTTCCGCGTCGGGATGACGGCGCTCGCGCATGCCGAGTTCTTCCGCGACGAGCGCGGGCAGGACGTGCTGCTGCTCATCGACAACATCTTCCGCTTCGTCCAGGCCGGCAGCGAGGTCTCCGGCCTCCTCGGGCGCCTGCCCTCCCGGGTGGGCTACCAGCCCACGCTGGCCACGGAGATCGCCGAGATCGAGGAGCGGATCGCCTCCACCGCGCGCGCATCCATGACGTCGATCCAGGCCGTGTACGTCCCCGCCGACGACATGACCGATCCGGCGGTCGCGCAGATCCTCACGCACCTCGACGCGGCGATCGTGCTCTCGCGCAAGCTGTCGAGCGAGGGGATCTATCCGGCGATCGACCCCCTGACCTCGAGCTCGATCTTGATGGATCCGCTCGTCGTCGGCGCGGGCCATTACCGGACCAGCGCGCAGGTCCGCCGCACGCTGGCGGAGTACCGGGAGCTCGCCGACATCATCGCGATGCTCGGCATCGAGGAGCTCTCGCCGGAGGACCGGCGCACGGTCGCGCGGGCGCGGCGGCTCCAGCGGTTCCTCACGCAGCCGTTCGTCGTGACCCAGGCGTTCACGGGGCGCTCGGGCGCGACGGTCGAGATCGCCGAGTGCATCCGGGGGTGCGACGCGATCCTCGCCGGAGAGTGCGACGACTGGCCGGAGGCCGCGCTGTACATGGTGGGCACGCTCGACGAGGCGCGCGCGCGGGTGAAGGGATCGTGAGGCTCACCATCGTGACGCCGGCGGCGCTGATCGCGGAGGTGGATCCGGTCCGCCACGTCCGCGCCGAGGACCCGACGGGCTCCTTCGGGATCCTCCCGGGGCACGCGGATCTGCTCACGGTGCTCGTCGTCTCGGTGCTCGTGTACGGGGACGACGCGGGGCGCGAGCGCTTCGTGGCGGTGCGCGGCGGTGTGCTGACCGTCCGCGAGCGGCGGGCTGTCGAGGTCCTCACCCGCGAGGCCGTCGCGAGCGACGACCTGGACCAGCTCGAGCGCGACGTGCTCGTCCGCTATCGCCGCACGGCCGCCGCCGAGGAGGAGGCCGCCCGCGGCCTGCGCCGGCTGGAGGGAGCGCTGCTGTGCAGGGTGGCCGACCACCTGCGGATCACAGGGCCGCGCCATGGGGTCCCTCGGTTGGAGCCGCGGTGACGTCCCCGGGAAGCGAGGGGCCGGGGCGCGCGCCGACGGAGCGCGACCCCTTGCACGAGGGCGTCGTCCGGTTCGGCGAGCGGCGCAGGCGCTGGGCGTGGGAGCGGGGGCGACCGCTCGGGCTCGCGCTGTCCCTGGTCGGCCTCGGGTGGCTCGTCGTGCTGCCGGCCCTGCTCGGGCTCTTCGTGGGGAGCTGGCTCGACGCGCGCTTGCGGACAGGCGTCATGCTCCGGGCCGGCCTCGGTCTGCTCGGGCTCTCGCTCGGCTGCGCGAGCGCGTGGCGGTACGTCGCGCGCCAGCTCCGGCGCGGTGACCGCGGGCGCGGCTGACGCTACGCCGCTCGCTGCGCGAGCGTCTTCGCCAGGTAGTCGGTGCACCCGCGGACCGTCGCGATCCGCCGGTAATCCGACTCGGGCACGCTCACGCCGAGCGCCGCGTCGAGGGCCGTCACGAAGCGAAGGAAATCCATCGAATCGATGTCGAGCTCCTCGCGGAAGTCACGGTCCGCGCCGAGCGCCTGGAGGTCCGCCTCCGGCGCGATGCGCTGGAGCTCCCGGCGCACGACGGCCTCGATCTCGTCCTTGTCCATCGGTCAAAGTCCCTCCGGTCGTTGCAGGAGCGCCTCGAGCGAGGCGAGGTAGGCGGCCGCGCGGTGGCCGTCCGTCACCCGGTGGTCCGCGGCGAGCGTCGCGTTCACGAGCGGCCGCGCCACCACACGGCCGTCGACGACCCACGGCCGCTCGGCGATCTTGCCGAACCCGACGATGGCCACCTGCGGCGGAAAGATGACGGGAAACACCGTCTCCACGCCGCGCTCCCCGAGGCTCGTGACGGTGATCGTGGGGTCGCTCATCTCGGAGCTCCGGAGCGTCCCGGCCCGGGCGCGCTCGACCAGATCCTTCAAGGCGGCCATCAGCTCGTCGAGCGGCAGCCGGTCCGCGTCGTGCAGCGCCGGCGCCACGAGCCCGCCGCCCCGGAGCGACACCGCCACGCCGAGGTGGATCCTCGGGGCGGGCGGCGCCTCATCCCCCTCCCAGCGGGCGTTCAGCTCGGGGACGGCGCGCAGGGCGAGCGCCGCCGCCTTGAGGAGGAGCGCGCCCGGCAGGAGCCGCCCGGCCACGTTGCGCTCCGCGTTCTCCCGCTCGACCCAGGACATCGCCGTGCGGAGGTCGACGGTCGTGCCGAGGTAGAAGTGCGGCGCCTCGCGCTTCGATCGGGCCATCGCCGCCGCGATCGCCCGGCGCATGCGGGCCGACGCCTCCTTCGTCGTGGCATCGGCCGCCGCCTCCTTCGTGCCGGCCGCCGCCGCCCGCTCGACATCCACGGCCTCGACGGCGCCGTCCGGTCCCGTCCCCTGGACCCGCGCAAGGTCGACCCCGAGCTCCTGCGCCCGCCGCCTCGCGCGGGGAGACACGCGCGGCCCGTGCGCGAGGGCCGCGGGCGGCGGCGCGGCTTCCTGCGGCGGCGCGGCGGCCTCCTGCGGCGCCGCGGCGGCCTCCGGGGGAGGAAACGGCGGCGCGGGCGCGGCGGGCGCGGCGGGCGCGGCGGGCGGGGGCGCGCCGGCCGCAGCCTCACGCCCCTCGAGGATCACGGCCATCGCCGTGCCGACGGGCACCTTCTGCCCGGGCTCCACGAGGAGCCGGTCGATGACGCCGCTCGTGAACACCTCGACCTCCACGAGCCCCTTCTCGGTCTCGACCTCGGCGATCACGTCGTCGCGCGCGACGCGGTCCCCCACCGCGCGGCGCCACTTCACCAGCGTCCCGGCCTCCATGTCCGCGCCGAGCGAGGGCATCAGGAACTCAGCCATCGCGCCGCACCGTCCTCTCCACGGCGGCGACGATGCGCGGGACCTGCGGCAGCGCCGCCTCCTCGAGGTGGCGGGCGTAGGGGATCGGCACCTCGGCGCTGCACACCCGCGCGACGGGCGCGTCGAGCTCGTAGAACGCGCCCTCCATGATCCGCGCGCTCACCTCGGCGGCGAGGCTCCCGCTCCGCCACCCCTCGTCGATGAGCACGGCGCGGTGCGTCCGCCGTACGGTCGCGAGGATCGCCTCCTCGTCGAGCGGCCGCAGGCACCGGAGGTCCAGCACCTCGGCCTCGACGCCGCGGCCCGCGAGCTGCTCGGCCGCGGCGAGCGCCTTCGGGACCGAGCCGCCGTGCGCGATCAGGCTCACGTGGCGGCCCGCGCGCCGCACCTCCGCGCGGAAGGGAGCCGCGGGGGGCGCCTCGTCGTCGAGCTCGCCCTCCATGGGGTAGAGGTACTGGTGCTCGAAGACGACCACCGGGTCTGGATCGTCGAGCCCGGCGAGCAGCATGTCGCGCGCGTCCTGCACCGTCGCGGGCGCGAGGGCCTTGAGCCCGGGCACGTGCGCGTACCAGTTCTCGAGGCTGTGCGAGTGCTGCGCGGCGAGCTGGCGGCCGCCCCCCGTGGCCATGCGCACGACGAGCGGGATCGAGAACTGGCCGCCGGACATGTGCCGGAGCGTCGCCGCGTTGTTCACGATCTGGTCGAGCGCGAGCAGGCTGAAGTTGACCGTCATCACCTCGACGATCGGGCGCGCCCCGCCGAGGGCGGCGCCGATGCCGGCGCCGACGAAGGTCGACTCGGCGAGCGGCGTGTCGCGGACCCGCTCCGGCCCGAACTCCTCGAGCAGGCCGGCGCTGCACGCATAGGCGCCGCCGTAGCGGCCCACGTCCTCGCCCATCAGGAAGGCCCGCGGCTCGCGCCGGAGCGCCTCGCGCAGCCCGGAGCGGACCGCCTCGCGGTAGGTCGCCGTCCGCTTCACGTCACGGGTCCTCCGGGGCGCGGACGTACATCGAACGCGCGCACAAGCGGTACGTCAGGAGTGTGCAGGAGGAGGAAGCAGCGGATCTTCTGGAGGGTGTACAGCTCGGCGCAGCGCTCCTCGAAGCGGCGGATGAGCAGCACGCTCCTGCGGAGGACGGCGACGGCGAGCGACTCGGGAGGAGGGAGCCCGAGCGCGTCTTCGGGACCGGCCGCGCGGTGCTGTGCGATCTGCTGCTCTGATCGGACGCCGCCATTCATCACATCCAGGCTCCGTGGATCCAGGTCGAGCAACGAGCGTACCGGCGCCGGAGCGCACGGGCCGGCCTGCCTGGCGCTGCGAGCTCGGCCGCGAGGTGCGCCGAGCTCCTGGTGCGATTGGCAGCGGTTGTCTGCCGATACGGGGCAGCCGCGACCGCGCGACCCGTCTCACGCGACGGCGAACACACGACCGCGCTGTCCAGTGAATGCAGGTCGTTACCGCATGAACGCGCCGTCGCGCAGCTTCGCGCCCGGCTGACCATGAAGTCACGTGGACGGAGGGCGTCAAACCGCAGCTCGTCGGATCGCTGGGTGCATCATCGCGCCCGCAGCCGACGTCGTCGAGAATCTCGGATTTTAAACGCAAAGGCGCAAAGGCGCAAAGGCGCAAAAAGGCGGACAGAATGACAGGGAATGAGATCACCAAGGTCGTCGTCGACGCAGCGAGCGAGGTGCATCGTACCCTTGGAGGCCCAGGCTGCTCGAGACAGTCTACGAAGAGGCGCTTGCCTTCGAGCTCGAGTCGCGAGGGCTCACCGTGGTGCGCCCGTACCGCTCGTGTACAAGGGTAAGCGTCTTGCGGCGGACCTTCGCCTCGACTTGCCCATGGGCGATCGAGTCACCGTCGAATCACCGTCGAATCACCGTCGAATCACCGTCGAATCACCGTCGAGTGCAAGGCGGCGGCCGCCTACAACAGGGTGTTCGAGGCGCAGGCCCTCACCCACCTGCGGCTATCCGATCTCAAGCTCGCGATTATCATCAACTTCGGCGAAGTGAGGGTGAGGCAGGGCATCCATCGCGCCGTCAATGGATTGCAAGAATGGCCTTCCTCTCTCTTGCATTTTTGCGCCTTTGCGCCTTGGCGCCTTGGCGTTAAATTCTCCGGTCTCCCGCCACGTCAGCTGATCCGGCTGGCAATAACCGCACTGGGACACCTCCCCTCGCGCCATGCCTGCTGGACCGGATGCAGCTCGCCGCCGCCAAGCCCTCGATGAAACATCTCGTCAGGTCGCGCGCGACGAGCGCGCTCGAGGAGCACCGATATGGAGAGTGGAGAAACGGAGCGGCGCTCGTTGACGTGACCGCGGGTCCGTCTCCACGCTTCTAGAAGGGCGCCTGCCGTCGCGCCAGAGCGGCGACGAAGGAATGGAAGGAGAGGATGAAGCATGCTGTACATCAATTATCTGACATTCCCCTTGGTGGCCGTCACCGGCGTCCTCCTCCTTGGCGCGTGGTACGTCTCGAGGGCTGAACGGCGCGAGGACCACCGGAGAGCGTTCGCCGCTGCGTTCGGGGCCGGAGGTCTGATCCTGGCCGTGACCGGGTTTCACCTTGCGCTCACATGGCCGATCCCGGGACAGTACAACATCGTCTTCGGCGAGCCTCTGGCCTACTTCGGCACGCTGCTCGTCATCGGCAGCATCGCGCTCTCGCGCGGCGTGGACCTCGGGCCGCTCTCCATCCTGGGCGCGCTCGGGGGGGTGACCAACCTCGTGTCGGCCGTGGCGATCTTCCGTTATCGCCTGACCGCGATACCGATGATCGCCGCAGTGATGTTCGGGGCGAGCGGCCTCGCGGCGATCCTCTTCCCGCTCCGGACCAGGAGCGCGCTCGTGCGGTCGTCCGTCGCCGTGCTCCTGCTGATCGCTGGCGCGCTCTTCGGGGTGACGGCTTATGGGGCCTACCTGCACCACCTCGCGCCGGGCTCCTTCGACCGATGGATCCCTGCCCAGGCGAGGAGGGCGCCGGCCGCGTCCGAGTGAGGCGGATCGGAATCTCGTGAAGTCGATAGGGTCGGGCGTCCGGGCACCGGCGGCCGAACGGCGGCCCCGCGTCACGCGAAGATGCGCCGCATGAGCGCGCGTTTGATCGCCTCGACGATGGCGAGGTAGGTCAGCGTCGCGCCCGCGAGGAACAGGAAGAAGCCGGGCGGCAGCGGCACGAAGCCGAGCAGCCCGGCGAAGGGGCTGTACGGCAGCGCGAGGGCCACGGCCACGACGCCGAGCGTGGTCGCCGCGAGCGCGCGGCTCGGAGAGCTCTTGAAGGAGCTGCCCATCGTGCGGATCACGAAGATCACCAGCGTCTGCGTGGCCAGCGACTCGACGAACCAGCCGGTGCGGAAGAGCGGGGCCGGCGCGCGGAACACGCGGAGCAACACGTAGAAGGTGAGGAAGTCGTACAGGGAGCTGATCGGCCCGATCACCATCATGAAGCGGCGGATCAAGGCGATGTCCCACCGCCGCGGCTTCCGGACGAAGCTCGCGTCGACGTTGTCCGTCGGGATCGTGATCTGCGCGAGATCGTAGAGGAAGTTGTTCAGGAGGATCTGCGCGGGCAGCATCGGCAAGAACGGGAGGAGCAGCGAGGCCCCGGCCATGCTGAACATGTTGCCGAAGTTCGAGCTCGTCCCCATGAGCAGGTACTTCATCACGTTGCCAAAGGCCTTCCGCCCCTCGAGGATGCCCGAGCGCAGCACGTCGAGCCTGCGGTCGAGCAGCACGATCTCCGCGGCGTCCCTGGCCACGTCGACGGCGCCGGCGACGGAGATCCCGACGTCGGCGGTGTGCAGCGACGGCGCGTCGTTGATGCCGTCGCCGACGTAGCCGACCACGTGGCCGCGGGCCTTGAGCGCGCGGAGGACGCGGTTCTTCTGCGCCGGCGAGACGCGCGCGAACACGCGGGTGCGCTCGGCGAGGTGGGAGAGCGCCGGGTCGTCGAGGCGATCGATCGCGCCGCCGAGGACGATCTCGCCGGGATCGAGGCCGACCTGCCGGCAGACGTGCCCGGCGACGAGCTCGCTGTCGCCCGTCAGGATCTTCACGTCGACCCCTTCCTCACGGAGGGCGCCCACGATCCCGGCGGCGTCGGGGAGCGGCGGATCGACGAACGCGAGCAGCCCCGCGAGCGTGAGATCGACCTCGTCGTCGCGCCCGTACGCCGGCCTGGCCGGCACGCCGCGGTAGGCGACCGCGAGCACCCGGTAGCCCTGCTGGCCGAGCGCATGGAACGCCGCCTCGCACCGCGCGCGGGCGCCGTCGTCGAGCGGCCGCACCTCGCCGCCGGCCTCGTACGAGGTCGCGATCGCGAGGACGCTCTCGGGCGCGCCCTTGGTCACGAGCAGCCGCTCGCCCTGGCGCTCGGCGACCACGCTCACGCGGCGCCGCTCGAAGTCGAACGGCAGCTCGTCGAGCTTGTGGAAGCCGTCGATGTCGGGGTGCTCGTGGCGCAGCACGGCCGCGTCGAGCGGGTCCACCGCGGATCTGCGGAGCACGGCCGCGTCGACGGGGTTGTCCACGCCGCTCTCGAAGTAGCTGTTCAGGTAGGCGAGGAGGAACGGCCTCTCCGACGGCTCGCCGAGCGGGTCCACGTGGGCCTCGAGCTCCATCTCGCCCGTGGTGAGCGTCCCCGTCTTGTCGCTGCAGAGCACGTCGATGCTGCCGAAGTTCTGGATCGCCGAGAGGTTGGTGACGATCACCTTCTCGCGCGCGAGCCGCACCGCGCCCTGCGCGAGCGTGACGGTGGTGATCATCGGGAGGAACTCGGGGGTGAGCCCCACGGCCAGGGCCACCGCGAAGAGGAGCGACTCGAGCGGATCGCGCCGGAGCGCGGCGGTGAACGCGATGACGAGGAGCACGAGGAAGAGCACGAGCCTGAGGATGAACGCCCCGAAACGCGCCATCCCCCGCTCGAACTCGGTCTGCGGAGGGCGGGTCGCGAGGGCGCGGGCGATGCCGCCGAACGCGGTGTCGGCGCCCGTCGCGAACACGACCGCGGTCGCAGTGCCGCTCACCACCGACGACCCGAGGAACACCGCCTGGGTCATCTCGTCCGGGCTCGTCGCGGTCGAGGGCCCAGGGTCGGGGCTCTTCTCGGCGGGCAGCGGCTCGCCGGTGAGCGCGGCCTGGTGCACGTGCAGATCCTTGGCCGTGAGCAGGCGCGCATCGGCGGGGACCAGATCGCCCGCGGCGAGCCGCAGGACGTCGCCCGGCACGAGCTCGCGCCGCGGGAGCTCGCGGAACACCCCGTCCCGCAGCGTCGTCGCGGTGGGCGCGACCTGGGCGCGGAGCCGCTCGGCCGCGCGGTGGGACCGCCGCGTCTGCACCGACTCGACCGCGACGCTCAGCGCCACGATGACCACGACGACCGCCGCGTTCGCCAGGTTGCCGAGGAGCGCCGACACCACGCTGGCGAGCAGGAGGATGCTCACGAGCGGGTTCGCGAAGCGGCGCAGCACCTGGACGACGGCCGCCTCTCGCCTCGTCGTGGCCGCGGGCTCGTTGGGGCCGAACCGCCCGAGCCGCTGCCGCGCCTCCTCGCTCGTCAGCCCGCCCGGTGAGGTCCCGAGCCGCTCGAGCAGCTCCGCGAGGGGTAGGCCCGAGAGCCGCTGCGCGTTCGCGTCCATGCGTTCACGAACTCCGCCTTCTCCTCGCCGCACTCCCCGGGCGCGATCACGGCACCTCCCGGGCGTAGACGAAGCGGGTCAGGTCCTCCACCGGCTCGAGCGGCGCCTCCTCCGCGGCCTTCACGGCCGCCTCGACCTCGGCCGCGACCTCGCCCAGGATCCGGGCGAGCGAGCCGTCGTCGAGCAGCCCCTCGGCGCGCAGCCGCGCGACGAACAGGTCGATGGGGTCGCGCTCCCGCCAGGCGGCCACCTCGCTTTTGTCCCGGTATCTCTCGGCATCGTACATCGAGTGCGCGCGGAAGCGGTACGTCAGCAGCTCGAGGAAGCGGGGGCCGGCCGCCTCCCTCACGGCCGCGGCCGCGCGCCGCGTGGCCTGCTCCACCGCGAGCACATCCATGCCGTCGACCTGCTCGGCCGGCACGTGGTGGGCCGCGGGGGCGTCGATGAGCCGCGGGTTCGCGGCGTGGCGCGCGAGCGCCGTCCCCATGGCGTACTGGTTGTTCTCGCAGAGGAAGAGCACCGGCAGGCTCCAGAGCGCGGCGAGGTTCAGCGACTCGTGGAACTCCCCCTCGTCGGTCGCGCCGTCGCCGAAGAACACCGCCGTGACCCGCCGCCGGCCGGCGAGCTTGTCGGCGAGCGCGAGCCCCACCGCGATGGGCAGGCCGCCGGCCACGATGGCGTAGCCGCCGTAGAAGCGCCGCTCCGCGCAGAACATGTGCATCGACCCGCCGCGCCCGAGGGCGCAGCCCGTCGCCTTCCCGTACATCTCGGCCATCGCCGCGGCGGGCGAGACCCCGCGCTGCAGCGCATGGCCGTGCTCGCGGTAGGCGGCGACCACGGCGTCGTCGTCCTCGAGCGCCCGCATCGCCCCGACCACGACCGCCTCTTCACCGATGACCAGGTGGAGGAAGCCCCGGATCTTCTGGAGCGTGTACAGCTCGGCGCACCGCTCCTCGAAGCGGCGGATGAGCAGCATCGCCCGCAGCACGGCGTGCGCCTCGGCCGGAGGGATCCCGAGCGAGCTCATGAGGGCTCCTTCGAACGACGCAGCCTCCTGCTCGGCACAGGCGCCTCCATCCAACACACCTCCGCGACAGGGCTCGGCTCGGGCAACGATCGTACCGGCGCGGGCGCTTCCCGTCGTCGGCGCCGCTCATGGGTCCTCCTGCTCGGGCGCCGGCTCAGCGCGGAGGGCCTGCGGCCTCGCCGCGCGCCAGCAGCGCCTCCAGCGACCGGCCGTCATGGAGGAGCCGGATCGCCTCGGCCAGGAGCCCATCCAAGTGGACGAGCTCGACGGGGATCGCCGCGCCCGTGGCGGCAGCGACGCTGTCGGTCACGAGGAAACGGCGCACCGGGAGCGCGGAGAGCCGGGCCATCGCCGGGCCGACGAAGAGGGCGTGCGTCGCGAGAACGGTGATGTCCGGCGCGCAGCCCGCCGCGAGCAAGGCGTTCACGGCGGCCTCGATCGTCCCGCCGGTGCTGATCATGTCGTCGACGAGGAGGGGCGACCGTCCCCGGACCTCGCCCGTGATGGCGTGGACGCTGACGTCCTCGCCGCTGAGGCGGGTCTTGTGCACGACGGCGACAGGCAAGCGGAGGAGCCGGGCATGGCGATCCGCGAGCTTCGCGGCGCCCAGGTCCGGCGCCACGATGACGCTGCGCTCGGAGATCCAGGGTCTCGCCGCGTCCGAGAGCAGCGGCACCGCGCTCAGGTGCTCGAGCGGGATGGAGAAGAACCCCTCGAGCGCGGCATTGTGGAGATCGACGGCCACCACGCGCGAGAGGCCCGCTGTCGTGAAGAGATCGGCGACGAGCCGGGCCCCTACCGGCTCCCTTCCCGAGGCGCGGCGGTCGTGGCGGGCATAGCCGAAATACGGCATGACGGCTGTCAGGCGCGAGGCCCCTGCGCGGCGACATGCATCCGCGAGGAACAGGAGCTCGGCGATGTGCTCGTCGACCGGTGGGCTCGTCGGCTGGAGGAGAACCACGTCCCGCCCTCGCACGCTCTCCCGGATCTGCACGTGAAGCTCGCTGTCCGCGAAGCGGCGCACCAGGGCGTCGCCCAGGCCGACGCCCAGGCGCTCCGCCACGGCCTGTGCGAGAGGGAGGTTCGCGTTGCCCGCGAAGAGGCAGATCTCCATGGCTGCTCCGCTGCGCCGCCTGCCGTGTCGTGGGGGCTCATGGCGCCGCTCATTCGAGCTGTGACCGCTCTCCAGATGCAACCCCAGGGCCTGATGTCTCCGGTGACGTCCGCTCGCCTCCGCCGTCATCACGCCTCTGCGCCTGCTCTGCCTGCTCTGCCTGCTCTGCCTGCTCTGTTTGCTCTGTTGGCTCGCCACGTGCCACACGTGCCATAGGAGCGCACCGCCTCCATGACCCCTGGGTATGGGCTTCCCGGAGCCGACTCCGGCTCCATGGAGCGTTCGCTGGGAGGAATGCCGTGACCACTGCGGGAGAGCTCTGCAATCGGCGCGTCGTCACCATCGGCAAGACCGAGACCGTGATCGAGGCCGCCCGCCGCATGCGGGCGCATCACGTCGGCAGCCTGGTCATCGTCGACGAGCCCGCCGGGAGGACCGTGCCTGCCGGCATCATCACCGATCGCGACATCGTGGTCGGCGTGGTGGCGAACGCGAGTCCCTACCTGGAGTCTCTCCAGGTGGCGGATGTCGCGACCGAGCCGCTGGTCACAGCGCGAGAGCAGGAGGACCTCCTGGACGTCCTCGGCAGGATGCGCGCCGAGAGCATCCGCCGCGTGCCGGTGGTGAACGACGAGGGGGTGCTCCAGGGAATCATCGCCTTCGACGATCTCCTCGAGTTCCTGTCGGACGAGCTCTCCGAGCTGAGCGCGCTGGTGACGAGGCAGCAGCGGCGGGAAGCGCAGAGGAGGCTCTGAGGGCCGGGTATGTCACAGGGGCGAGAGGTCACGGTCAGCACGCGACCGGAGGAGGGGCTTCATGCTGTTTCGAGATCGCGTTGATG
Source organism: Sorangium sp. So ce281 (assembly GCF_051527395.1). Taxonomy (NCBI): domain Bacteria; kingdom Pseudomonadati; phylum Myxococcota; order Polyangiales; family Polyangiaceae; genus Sorangium; species Sorangium sp. So ce281. Next base: position 3,576,953 of record NZ_CP150322.1, on the reverse strand, counting down.
CAGGGCGCCGCCTGGCCTTCGCGCTGGGTCGCTACCGCGACGACGCGCCCGTCGTGCTCGGGCTCCCGCGCGGCGGCGTCCCGGTCGCCTACGAGGTCGCCCGGGCGCTCAAGGCGCCGCTCGACGTCTGGGTGGTGCGCAAGCTCGGCGCTCCGGGGTACGAAGAGCTGGGTATGGGCGCCATCTCGGAGGGGGGAGAGGTGTACCTCAATGAGGAGGTGCTCGCGGAGCTCGGCGTCCCCCAGGAGGAGGTCGCGGAGATCGTGGACCGCAAGGCCGCCGAGGTCGAATCGCGCGTGCGGCGCTTTCGGAGCGGCCGGCCGCCGGTCGACATCGAGGGCCGCACCGTCATCGTCGTCGACGACGGCATCGCGACCGGCGGGACCGTGCGCGCCGCGCTCCGGGCCATCCGGCGGCGCAGGCCGAGCCGCCTCGTCCTCGCGGTCCCGGTCGCGTCGGCGACGACGCTCGAATCGCTGCGCCCCGAGGTCGATGAGGTGGTCTGCCTCGACGCGGATCCGCACATGTTCGCGATAGGCGCCTATTACCAGGACTTCCGCCAGACCACGGACGAGGACGTCGTGGAGCTGCTCGAGCGGGCGCGCACCGGCGGCGCGGGCGCGGAAGGCGAGGAGGGGCCCGCGGGCCCGCCCGAGCCGGCAGAAGAGCTCGCCGTCGAGCTCGCGCTCGACGACGGCGCGCGCCTTCAGGGCAGCCTGACGATCCCCGCCGGGGCGACAGGCATCGTCCTGTTCGCCCACGGGAGCGGCAGCAGCCGGCATAGCCCGCGCAACCGGTACGTCGCCGAGGTGCTCCAGAGCGCCGGGCTGGCCACGTTGCTCTTCGACCTCCTCACCGGCGAGGAAGAGGCGGTGGATGAGCGGACTGGCCACCTCCGGTTCGACGTCGAGCTCCTCGCGGGGCGGGTCATGAGCGCGGCCCTGGCCACGCGCGAGCAACCCGAGACGAGCGCGCTCCGGATCGGCTACTTCGGCGCGAGCACCGGCGCCGCGGCCGCGCTGATCGCCGCGGCGAGGCGTCCGGATCTCGCGGACGCCGTGGTGTCGCGGGGCGGGCGCCCCGATCTCGCCGGCGCGTACCTCGAGCAGGTCCGCGCGCCCACGCTGCTCATCGTCGGGAGCGCGGACACCGAGGTGCTCGCGTTGAACCGGCAGGCGCTCGATCTCCTGCGCGGACCGCGACAGCTCGCGATCGTGGAGGGAGCGACGCACCTGTTCGAGGAGCCAGGGACGCTGGAAGAGGTCGCGCGCGCGGCCAGCGCGTGGTTTGTCCGCTACCTGGCGCCCCAGGCGCTCGAGGCGACCGCGTAGCCGCACGAGGGCAGCGGCGCGATGCTCGCGGATCAGCTCCAGCGCAGCAGCAGGCTGCCTTCCTCCCCGAGCTCGACGCGCGTCCCGAACCGCGCGCCCTCTCGGCTCAGCACGTCCCTCAGCCAGAGCGCGTCCTCTTGCGCGGCGCGGTGGAGGCGAAACTTGCTCATCCGCAGCGGTACCAGCTCCAGACCGACGAGCTCGCCGGTCCCCGCGCGCAGCGTGGCAAAGTACATCGTGGCCAGATCGCCTCGATAGGCCTCGTGTCCGCTGATGCCCTCATAGTCGTTCACGAAGTCGCCGCAGCCGTAGAGGATCAGCCGCCCCGCGTGGACCTCGATCGCCTTCGGATGATGCGAGGAGTGCCCGTGAACCACGTCGACGCCGGCGACGTCGACGAGGGCGTGGGCGAGCGCGATCTGCTCCTCCGGGACCTCGTACCCCCAGTTGGGGCCCCAGTGGATCGAGGCCACGACGATGTCGCCCTCCCGCCTGGCCGCCCGCACCGCGTCCAGCACGCGACCGACCTCCGCGGGAGACGACTCATCGACCAGGTGAATGCCCGGGCGGTCCACCGAGGCGCCCCAGCGCCGCGGGACGCCGCTGGTCTCCGAGCCCAGCGAGAAGACGAGGACCCTCCCCTCGCCCTCGACCTCGATGAGCGCCGGCGCCGCCGCCTCATCGAGGTCGCGGCCCGCGCCGGCCGTCGTCACGTTCACCGACCGGAGCGCGGCGATCGTGTCGATCAGCCCGGCAACTCCCCAGTCGAGGACGTGGTTGTTGGCCAGCGCGCAGCAGCCGATCTGCGCCGCGGCGAGGCACGAGACGTTCCCTGGGTGCATCCGGTAATTGATACCCTTGAGACACGGCTCATCGCTGGTCGTGATCGCCGTCTCGAGGTTGACCAGCCGGACGGCGGGCGCCCGCCGGCTCCACGCTTCGAGCGCGGCCCCCCAGACGTACGAGAAATCGACGGGACGGGGAATGGGGCCGCTCGCGCGCTCGGCGAGCTCGACGTACCCCCTCGCGTCCTCCACGGCCAGCTCGTACAGCACCGGAGCACTGGGGCACGGCAGGATCTGATCGATCCCCCGGCCGGTCATCACGTCACCGCAGAGAGAGAGGGTGACAGCATCTGCAGTATCTGCAGTCGACGTGCCCTGGGTCCGCTCCCTCGCCGCGTCTTGCATCATGGGTCGCCGCTCCATCGAGCTGCACGAGCTGCAAGGAAGAGACCAGGTGCGGCGCGCGGCCTTGGCCTCCGGACCGCGTGAGCGCGCTCGGCGACGTCACAGACGGCGAGGCTCCTCACCCTCCCGGGCGGAGTCGGTCGTCCTTCGCTCCTCCTCAGCTGGTCCACCGACGTGCGCGCGTTCACGCGATAGGCCTTCTCGCCGACGGGCTTCACGTTCGGCTCCTCGCGGTCGTACTCGTCGGCGATCTCGCCGACGATCTCCTCGAGCACATCCTCCAACGTCACGAGCCCGCCCAGCGTCCCGTGCTCGTCCACGACGAGCGCCATGTGGAACTTGTCGCGCTGCATCTCCTTGAGCAGCTCGGCGACCTTCTTCGACTCGGGGACGAGGCGGGGCGTCTGGGCGATCCCGGAGAGCGGTCGCTCGACGTGGCCGGCGTGAAACTCGCGCACCACGTCCTTCGCATACAGGACACCGACGAGTTCATCGAGCCCAGCATCGTAGATCGGGATGCGCGAGTAGCCGACCGGCCCGAGCATGGCGCCCAGGGCGAGGACCATCGGCGCGAGGCGGAGCGCGATCCGGTCCGTGTGCTGCACGGCGAAGGTCTTGGGCATCGCCTCGGCGAGCACGAACAAGAGCACCGTCATGATCAGCGTGGCGACCAGGTCGCCGTAGCCGCCGAGGACCCGCAGCGCCACGGAGCCGGCGATGGTGGTGCCCGCGAGCTGGAAGAGCAGGGTGAGCAGGAGGACGACGTTCAGGTGAGGCGCTGGGTCGTCGACCAGCCGCACCAGCGACGCCGCCCCGTGCCGGTCCTCCTCGCGCAGCCGGTAGGCGCGGATGCGGCTCATGCGCGTGATCACGACCTCGGCGGCCGCCATCAGCGCCGCCAGAAGGATCAGGACCGCCACCGCCCCGAGGCCCACCCAGTCCGCGCTTGTCATCGCCAGCTTGCTCCGGATCGCGAGCGCCGCGCCGCCGCCGACGTTTCTTGGCGGCGGCGCGGCGTATCCGCAACTCGAGCGAGACGCAGCATGCGGGCGCGTCCTCCGGGAGCGACCAGCGGGGCCCGACGCAAAGGCAACGTCCGGACGGGGGCGGGGCGGCTCATCGACGGATCGACCGGTCCGCGAGTTGCACCGAGCGTGGAGCGAGATGGCATTGCCCAGGATCCGCGCCGCCAAGCTCATGACCGAGACCCCCCGGACCGTGCGGGTCGACGACCCCATCGGCGAGGCGGTGGACGTGCTCCAGACGACGGACTTCCGCCACTTGCCGGTCGTCGACGAGCTGGGTGAGCTGGTCGGGATGCTCAGCGATCGCGACCTGCGCGCGCTATGGGTGCCCTACGCGGAGGACACCGCGGCGGTGGACGCAGCGCTGCAGAAGGCCCGCGTGCCGGTGTCCGTGATGATGAGCAGCAATGTCGTGAGCGCCGGTCCGGACGCGGACGTGACCGAGCTGATGGAGCTCATGGTCGACAACAAGATCGGCGCGGTCCCGGTCGTCGACGGAGAAGGTACGTTGCTCGGCATCGTCAGCTATGTGGACGTCTTTCGCGGGATCCTCGGGGAGGCGTGACCCGTCTCCCATTGCTGCGGCGGCCGCCTCGAAGCGCCGCTGCGGCCGAATTCGAAGTTCCCAGATCGATGCCAATGATCGCCATGGTCGACCTCCGCGGGCGGCCCGCTCCTCGTCCACCCGCCGGCCAGCCGCCGAGCCTTCGCCGCTCCGACGCCCGGCGTCTGCGCCCTCACATGCCGGACCCCCGCCCTGTAGCTTCGCGAGGCCGGCTCCCTGACCACCTCGCTGGGGATCAGGATCTCGCCGAGCGCGCTCTCGAGGCCATGCTGCCTGAAGCGCTGCTGGAGCGCATCGCGCACCTTCGTCTCGAAGCCCGAATACGTCTGGATCACATACCAATTCTTCATAGTGCGCGTACCTCTTGGGGCATGACGGAGCCCCTGTCGCGCGCAGGCGGTCCTCGCTCCGGACCGCGACGGCGGCGCCCACGCCGGGCGCCTTGGCGGCTATCCTCTCGGTGGCGCGCTCGACCGCGTCTCGCCTGCGCTCGCTCGAGCCGCTCCCGCGGCGAGCGATCGTCTCCGGAGATGATAACCATCGCCGTCGACCTCGCCAGTCGGCGATTCCATCGTACCGGCAGCCGTTCGAGGCGCGGCTGCCGGCCGTGAATCGACGACGGACCCGAGCCGCAGGACGTCGTCAGCCTTTGCCGGCGATGAAGACCACGCTCGCCTGCGGCCCCTGCTCGCCCTCCTCCTCCACGAACCGCACCTGGGTGCCGACCGAGAGCCGGTTGAACCCGTGGCCGTGGACGCAATGGCCGTGGAAGTACACCTCGCGGCCGTCGGGCGTCTCGATGAAGCCGTACCCCCGCTCCGGGAAGAGCTTCGAGACCCGGCCGTGCGGCCGCTCCTCGTGGGCCTTCACGTCTCCCCGCTGCCGTCGCGCGTATTCCTCGAGCTCCCGGCGCACCTGGTCGAACGCTTCCCGGATCGCGATGTAAACGTCCTCGTGGAAGCGCTGCGGCTGCGGCTCGTACTGGCCGACGAGCTCGCCGCCAGGCACGGTCAGATCGACGCGCACGTGGTACACGGTGCCCGCCGTCCTCTCTCGGCGGTGCGACGCCTCGACGATCACGCGGCAGGACGTGATGCGCGGGTAGAACCTGTCGAGCTTCTCGATGCGCTCGAGCACCGCCGCCTCGATGGCGTCCGAGCGCTCCAGGTTACGAAACGTCACTTCAGGCGGGATGATCATGAGTCGCCCCCCTCGTCCAAGCCGCCGCCCCGGCGTCCGCTCGGTCCGGGAGGCGCTCCCGACCGTGCTTCCACCATCGGCGCTCCGGTCCACACCAGCAACCCACGTGCGCCGGCCCTCGGTGCGGCCTCCGGGGCCGCGGGGCATCGGCTGTGATCATGAGCGCTGCTGGCTCGCCATCACTTCTTTTCGCACCGCCTCCCCGAGATCGTGGAGCTCCCGACCGAAGAGGTCGATCAGATCGTCGGCCGAGAGCAGCCCGATGAGCTCCCCATCCGGCGAGACCACGGGCATCCTGCGCACCCCGAGCTCTCGCATCCGCGCGGTCGTCGCCTCGAGGCGGTCGAGCGGACCTGCGGTGATCGCCGGCTGGCTCATCACGTCCGCAACCGTGGTGCGCTCGGGGTCGCGCTCCGCCGCCATCACGCGCAGCACGAGGTCCCGATCGGTGACGACCCCGACGGGCCGCGTCCCGTCCGCGACGACGACGAGCGCGCCCACGCCCTGATCAACGAGCAGCTCCGCGGCCACCCCGACGGACGCCTCCGGCCGCACCGTCACCACATCTCTCCGGCAGAATTCGATCAGCGACATCAGCGCCCTCCCGTCATGGGGCCCCGTCCCCTGCTCCTCCGCGGGTAACCGCGGCAACGTCGGAGAGCTCCCGCCCGAGGAGCTCCACGAGGTCGTCGCAGGTCACGATCCCAACGAGCTCGCCGCCCGCGCCGACGACCGGCAGCCGGCGCACCGCGCGCGCGCGCATGAGCGCCGCCGCCTCCGCGAACGAGGCGTCCGCGGACAGCGTTGCCGCCGGCGCGCTCACGATCTCGGCGAGGCGAAGCTGCTTCGGATCATGCCGCTTGGCGAGCACCCGCACGACCAGATCCCGATCGGTCACGATCCCCGGGCCGCCCGCGGTCTGCACGACGACCGAGCCAATCCCCTGGTCCCGCATGAGCCGCGCCGCCTCGGCGGCGGTCGCATCCGGCTGCAGGGTCTCGACCTTCGCGGTGCAATAATCGATGACAGCCATGGACCAACCCCTCTCGTGATCCCTCGGATCACGGGCGGAGAGGAAGCATGGGGTGTGCCCGCCGCTGCCGATGAGCGGCGCGTGGCCCGATGCAGACGAGCGGCCCGAGCTTGCCGTCCTCGGTGCCGGCGAGCGCGCGGGCTCGCCATCCTCCGCACGCTGCCCGAGAGCGCCGGGGCGCCAGCGCACCAGGACGGCTTTCGCGGCAAGCGCTCCCTCGGGGACTCATGAGGCGGCGACAGGCCTCCACCGCGCGGAGGCCATGTCCGGGGAGACCTCGATCTCGTTGCTCACGTCGTTCACGCCGAAAACGTACCAGGCGTCGTGCTCGGCGGTCCTGCGTTGCTCCTCGCTCGCCACGAGGCCTCGCAGCGTGACGCGCGAGCGCTCGGTGCTGACCCCGATCTCCGATGCGTCGAGGAGCGGCTCCTTCTCGAGGACGATGCGCACCGCGTCGGAGATCTCGTCGTCGTTGTCCTCCTCCGGGGCGTCGACCTCAAGCGCGTTCACCACGTCGCGGGTTCCTGGCGCCCACCAGCAGAGCACGCCGGCCAGGCGCTTGTGCGAGAGGCTGGGCACGGCCCCTTCGAGCCTCACGATCCCCTCATCGACGGCGACCTCGAGCGCGCCGCGCGACCGCGGCGGCTCGCGAACCACGTCGAGCGCGCCCCCACGGCGCCCCCGGACGGTGCACTCGTCGAACGTCGGCTCCGAGAGCAGGATATCCCGGATATGGCCGAGGACCTCGACGTCGCTCATGCCGACGCTCGGCTCGACGCGGAGCCGGTCGGCGACCCAGCGCACCTCGGGGAGCGCCGCGCCGCGCTCGAGCGCCCGCTTCTTCGCCGCAATATCCGGGAGCTCGCCCTCCATCGTGAGCACGCCGTCCAGATACTCGAGTCGGACCGGATATCGATGGAGGTCAAACCCGAGCCGGCCCAGCGCGGCGTGGGCCCTGCTCGTGACCGAGTCTGCGCCATCCATGTTTCGAGTCCATGGTGCCGAGCAGCGGCGATGCACAGGCCACGCGGCGGCCAAAGCCGCCCGCTGCGGTCGCCGCCGCACACCTCGCTCGCGCCCACCGCGCCGGGGCCTTCCGCGAGGCGCTCGCGTGGTTATCATGCATCACGGCGTAGAGCGTCGGGCGACAGAGCGCCCGCGCACGCTCCGCCGCAATCGCCACACGTTGCGCACGACGCTGCGCATGCGCGCAAATTACCCACGATGAGACAGACCGCTTCCATTTTCGACACCAACAACAGTGCTATCCGACCTGACGAGCTCAGCGAGCCGCGCCGGCACACCCCTGCCGCGCCGCGCTCCCGATGGCCCCTGGGCGTGGCCCGGCCGCGCCGCAGCGTGACGCCCGGGCGCGAGGGCGCGAGCCGCTATCTCGGCGGCTTCGGCGCGCGCCCCGCCCTGACGCGCGAGGAAGAGATCGCGCTCGCCCGCCGCATCGAGGAGGGGGAGGCAGCCATCCTGCGCGCGCTGGTGGGCTCGCCCGTCGCGCTCCGGGAGCTCGCCAGGATCGGCGAGGAGCTCGCGGCGCACAAGCTGCGTGCGCGCTACGTCCTCCGCGCCGCCGACGAGGAGGAAGCCGCCGCCGATCCGATCGAGGCCTCGCTCGTCGCGCTGCTCGAGCGCGCCGGCACGCTCGCCGAGGCGCTCGAGGCCGGCCGGCCGCGCCGGCGTGACCGCGACGCGCTCGCCTCCGGGCTCGAGCGCGCCCGGCTGCACCGCCGCGTCCTCGACCGCGTCGTCGACGCCCTCCGGGCAGCCCCGGCGCGGGACGGGGCCGCGCGCGCCACCATCGAGGCGGTCCAGGAGGGCCGGCGGACAGCCGATCTCGCCAGGGCCGAGCTTGTCGCCTCGTGCCTCCCGCTCGTGGCCAGGTTCGCGACCAGGTACCCGCACACGGGCCTGTCGCTCCACGACCTCATCCAGGAGGGCAACATCGGCCTCCTCCGCGCGGCCGACAAGTTCGACTTCCGCCGCGGAGTCCGGTTCTCCACCTACGCCGCGTGGTGGATCAAGCAGCAGATCGCGCGCGCGATCTCCGATCAGGCGCAGACCATCCGCGTGCCGGTGCACATGGTGGAGAGCCGCCGGAAGCTCCTCCGAGCGCGGCGCGCGCTCGCCCAGGAGCACGGACGCGAGCCCGAGGGCGATGAGCTGCTCGAGCGGACCGGCTTCTCCCAGGCGAAGATCGAGCTCGCCCTCGGGCTCGCGCCCGCGCCGCTCAGCCTCGACGCCCCCGCCGGTGAGGACCGCGAGGCGTGCGTCGGCGACTTCGTCCCCGACCCGAACGCGCCGGCGCCTGACGAGCAGGTCGCCGAGGGCCGGATGCGCGCGCAGGCGATGCAGCTGCTCGGCGAGCTCACGCCGCGAGAGCAGGACGTGCTCCGGCGCCGGTTCGGGCTCGACGGCGCGCCCGAGCTCACCCTCGCGGAGATCGGCGCGTCGATGTCGCTGTCGCGCGAGCGCATCCGGCAGATCGAGGCGGACGCGCTGCGCAAGCTCAAGGCCAGGTCGAAGCAGGCGAAGCTCGGCAGCTACCTCGCCCAGTGAGGCTCGGGGCGCGTGGCCCCCTGGGCGGAGGGCGGGTCGAGGGCGGCCGGCTCCGTGCCCATGGCTCTTGCTTGTCATGCCGGTGCTCGTGGGCACGTCGGGGTGGCAGTACCCCCATTGGCGAGGGCGCTTCTACCCCGAGCGCCTGAGCGCTTCGCGCTGGCTCGAGCACTATGCCCAGCGCTTCCAGGCCGTCGAGGTGAACGCCGCGTTCTACCGGCTCCCCGAGGCCTCGACATGTGAAGACTGGGCCGCCCGCACGCCCGAGGATTTCGTGATGGCGGTCAAGATGAGCCGCTTCCTCACGCACATGCGTCGACTCCGCGCGCCGGCCGAGCCGGTGGCGCGGTTCCTCGATCGCGTGCGCCACCTGGGCAGCAAGCTCGGCCCGGTGCTGCTGCAGCTCCCGCCCCGGATGAAGGCCGACGCGGGGAGGCTCGCGGCCGCCCTCGACTGCTTCCCGCGGTGCGTCCGCGTGGCCGTCGAGCCCCGGGACGCCTCGTGGTTCACCGAGGAGATATCGACGCTGCTCTCCGCGCATGACGCCGCGCTGTGCATCGCCGACAGCCCGTGGTTCAAGACACCCTTCCACCGCACGGCGACGTGGGCCTACCTGAGATTCCACGCGGGGTGCGCCACGCCGAGCCCGTGCTACGGCGGGGCCGCCCTCCGCGCCGCGGCCGAGCGGCTCGCCTCCACGTGGGGCCCGGGCGCAGACGCCTACGTCTTCTTCAACAACGACGGCGCCGGGTGCGCCGTGCGCGATGCCATCGTGTTCGCGCGTGCGGCGGAGCGAGCTGGGCTGACGGCGACCAGGGTGCCCCTGCGGCGCGAGGTGCGGGTGGGGTGAGGCACGGCACGGCGCGGGTCGTGCTCAACATTGCCCGGAGAGAGTTCACATGAAGGCGGGAAGGCGGGAAGATCATTGATCTTTTCTTCCCGCCTTCCCGTCTTCATGTTCAATTTTGAGCACGACCCTCCGCGGACCCCAGGAGGCCGCCGGCCAAGCCCAGCTCTTGCAATGCTCGGGAACGATGGCTCCTCCCGGATCACCCTTCGGATCATGGTGGATTGACCGGTTCGAGGCCGGGCGCAGCGAGATCGCCTCCTTGCGAGGTGGATAGGACACCGATCCCGTTGGCCAAGCGAGAAATGAACCGCCGAGACACCAAGGACGCCAAGATAGCTCTCCGTTCTTGGCGTACTCGGTGCGCTTGGCGGTCCGAAGTCCTGCGCTTTTCATGCGGTTTTAACCCGCTTGCAGCTCCAGGAGATCGACGTGAAAGCACAGGACCTGCGAAAATGGCTCCAGCAGGACACGGAGCGCGCCAAGGAGCTCTTGTTGAAGAATGTATCGCCTCCGGGATCCATCCGAGGAGCCATCGTGGCTTCCCCATCTCGATCGAACCCGAACTACTATTTCCACTGGGTTCGGGACTCCGGCATCGCGGTGAAGGCCATCCTCTCCCTGTACCAGTCGGCGACGCAGCCCGTGGCCCGGCAACGGTATTTCAACCTGCTGATGGATTTCGTGGATTTTTCCAGGCACATTCAGCGGACTGCCACGCAAAGCCCTGCCGGGCTGGGTGAGCCGAAGTTCACGATAGACGGAGAGCCCTACTCGGGGCCATGGGGACGTCCGCAGCACGACGGACCTGCCATTCGAGCCATCGAGCTCACTCGTCTCGCCTTCGTCCTTCTGAGCGAGGGCAAGCGGGAGCTGGTGCGTGAAAAGCTCTACGACGCGAAGCTGCCGACCGACTCGGTGATCAAGACGGACCTGGAATACATCTCGCACCACTGGCGCGAGCCCTGCTTCGATCTCTGGGAAGAGGTGTGGGGACACCATTTCTTCACGCGGCTCCTGGAGCGGACGGCGCTCATCGAGGGGGCCGCGCTCGCGATGAAGCTCGAGGATGCCGGCGCGGCCCGCTGGTATCTCGAGCAGTCGCGAGCGCTGGGCGATGAGTTGCTCTTGCACTGGGATCCCGGGCGCAATTACCTCGTCGCGACCCGTGAGCTGGACGGACGGCCGAGCGCTCGGAGCGGCCTGGACAGCTCGGTCGTCGCCGCGACGTTGGGCGGATATGCCACGGAAGAAGACCTCCACCCCGAAGGGGGTTGTGTTTACCCAGTGGACCAGGAGCAGGTGCTCGCGACGGCCGCGGCGCTGGAGAGTACCTTCGAGGCCATGTACCCGATCAACGATCCGTCGAGGCGTATCGAGGGGACTGCCATCGGCCGCTACCCGGAAGACCGCTACGATGGATATCGCGGGGATTCGCTCGGTAACCCGTGGCCAAGTCTCACGATCGCCTTCGCGGCGTATTACTACAAGCTGGCCGAACGCTACCTGAGGCTGGAGAGGGCCGTCCTCACCTCCACGAGCCTGCCGTTCTTCCAGAGGCTGCCGCTGGAAGACGCGCGCTTCCGCCCAGGCGAGGAGCTCCTCCTCGGCGACCCGCGCTTCGACGACGTCGTCTTTGCGCTCCGGCGCAAAGGGGATGCGCTCCTGGGTCGCGTGCATCACCACAGCAATCGCGGAGGATCGCTGTCAGAGCAGATGAATCGATTCACCGGGTATCAACAAGGGGCTCCTGATCTGAGCATGAACTACGCCGCTTATCTGCTTGCAGCTGGGATGAGCGGGCATCTACCGTCTTCTCGCTGAGCCGCGAATCGCCCACGATGAGAGCGCTCATCCAGCCGATGACAGCGAGGCGTCGCGCCTGCGCCGGCCGATGAGCTCGAGAAACTCCGCGCGAGGCGCGGTGTTCGCGATGTCCGCCCCGGCGCACCAGCCCCGCCGCGCCTGATCGATCCCGTGGCGCATGAAGTCGAGCTCCCCCACGGCGTGCGCGTCGGTGGCGACCACGAGCTTCGCGCCGGCCTCGCGCGCGAGGCGGATGTGGACGTCGCAGAGGTCCAGGCGCTCGGGCTGCGCGTTGATCTCGAGCAGCACGCCGAGCTCGCGCGCGGCGCGCGCGATCCGCGCGACGTCCAGCGCGTACGGCTCGCGCTTGCCGAGGAGGCGCCCGGTCGGGTGGCCGAGGGCCGTGACGAACGGGCTCTCGAGCGCGCGGAGGACGCGGCGCGTCATCGCGGGCTCCGGCATCGTGAGCTTCGAGTGCACGCTGGCGACGACGTAATCGAGCGCCGCCAGCGCCGCGTCGTCGAGGTCGAGCGACCCGTCCTCGAGGATGTCGACCTCGGCGCCGTGCAGGATCGCGATCCCGCCGATCGTCCGGCGGAGCCTGTCGACGGCCCTCGCCTGCTCGCGGAGCCCGCGGGCGTCGAGCCCGCGCGCCACGCGGACCGCCTGCGTGTGATCGGTGATCGCCACGTAGTCGTACCGGCGCGCCTTGCACGCCCTGACCATCGCCTCGAGCGAGTCGCGCCCGTCGGTGGTCGTCGTGTGCACGTGCAGGTCACCCCGGATGGCGCCGACCTCGACGAGCTCGGGCAGCCGGCGCTCGCGCGCGGCCTCGATCTCGCCGGCGTCCTCGCGCAGCTCGGGCGGGATCCAGGGCAATCCGACCGCGCGAAAGACGTCCGCCTCCGCCCGCCCCGCGATCCGCCGATCGTCCCGGAAGATCCCGTATTCGTTGATCTTGAGCCCGCGATTCACGCCCAGCGTGCGGACGGCGATGTTGTGGGCCTTCGAGCCCGTGAAGTAATGGAGGGCCGCGCCGTAGGACTCCGGCGGCACGACGCGGAGGTCGATCTGGAGCCCGGACCGCAGCACGACCGAGCACTTCGTCGCGCCGTGGGCGAGCACCTGCTTGATGTCCGGGTAGGCCATCAGGCGCGACGCGACGGGCTCGCCCTGGCTGGCGGACACGAGGATGTCGACGTCGCCCACCGTCTCCTTGCGGCGCCGGAGGCTGCCCGCCACCTCGACGGCCAGGGCCCCGCGCGCCGCCCGGAGGTGCTTGAGCAGCGGCGCGACCTGCGCCTCGGCGTCCGCGAGCCGCACGCGCCCGGCGGTCGCCCGACGCTTCACGCAGCCGTCGAGGATCGTCGCCGCGAGCTTCTCGCCGAAGCCGCGCACCTCGAGGAGGCGACCCGACCGCGCGGCCTGCTCGAGCTCGTCCGCCGTCTCGACGCCGAGCCTCTCGTACAGCAGCCGCGCGCGCTTCGGCCCGAGCGACGGGATCCGCATCATCTCGACGAGGCTCTCGGGGGTCTTCGCCGCCAGCTGCTTCAGCAGCGGCAGCTCGCCGGTCTCGAGGAGCTCGACGATCTTGCCCGCGAGATCCTTGCCGATTCCAGGCAGCCCGGTGAGCGCGCCCGCGCCCTCGCGCTCCACGAGCCCGGCCACGGGCTCACCGAGCGCCGCCAGCGTGCGCGCCGCGGTGCGGTAGGCCCGCACGCGGAACGGGCTCTCGTCCTGGATCTCGAGCAGATCCGCCACTTCCTCGAAGATGCGCGCGATGTCGACGTTCTCCATGCACCCCCCGTTCACGCCTGGACGAGCTTCCGGAACTCGCCCTCCGTCAGCAGGGCGACGCCGAGCGCCCTTGCCTTCTGGAGCTTTTCGCCGGGGCTCTCGCCCAGCACGACGTAGTCCGTCGACGCTCCGACGCTTCCGGACGCGCGTCCGCCGGCGCGGCGGACGAGCTCCTCGGCCTCGGGGCGCGTCATCGACGGGAGCGCGCCGGTGAACACCACGGTCTTTCCGGCGAGCGGGCTGGCCGCTGCGGCGGGCGCGGCGCCCGCGCGGCGGGGCCGGTGCGCCGGACGGACCCCGCGCTCGAGGCAGCGCGCGATGACCCGCCGGTGCTGGGGGCGCCCCAGGAAGCCGGCGATGCCGGCCGCAACGTTCGGTCCGATCCCCTCGACCTGCTGCAGCGCGCGCTCGTCGGCCGCCATCACCGCCTCGATCGATCCGAAATGATCGGCGAGATCTCCTCGTCGCTCTCGACCTGGCGGTTGTGCGGGCTGACGCGGAGGCCCCACCCGCGGAGGGCCTCCAGCCGCTCCCAGTGCCTCGTGAGCGCCGGGCCGCCCGCCATGGCCAGCACATCGTAGAAGACGATCTCGAGCGGACGCGCGGCGGTGACGCGCGGATCGAGCTGCCGGAGCGACCCCGCGGCGGCGTTGCGCGCGTTGGCGAACAGCGGCTTTCCCGCCCTCGCCAGCTGCTCGTTGAGGCGGCGGAAGGCGGCCGTGGCCATGAGCACCTCGCCGCGCACGGACAGCCGCTCCGGAGGCGGCCGTCCGTCATCGACGAGCCGGAGGGGCACGGAGCGGATCGTCTTCACGTTGGCGGTGACGTCCTCGCCGCGCTCGCCATCCCCCCGCGTCCCGGCGCGGACGAGCGCGCCGCGCTCGTACACCACCTCGATCGACGCGCCGTCGAGCTTCGGCTCTGCCACGAACGTGGGCCGGCCCTGGCCGAGCGCCTGGCGAAGGCGGTCGATGAAGCGCCGCACGTCCTCCTCGTGGACCACCGAGTCGAGGCTGAGCATCGGCGCCAGGTGGCGGACCTCGGGGAACGCCGGCAGCGGGGCTCCGGCCACGCGCTGCGTCGGCGAGTCCGGGGTCACGAGGTCCGGATAGAGCCCTTCCAGCCGCTTCAGCTCGTCGAGCCGGCGATCGTACTCGGCGTCCGAGATGACCGGGCGATCGAGCACATAATAGAGGTGGTCGTGGACCCGGATCTCGCGGCGCAATGCCTCGATCCGACGGCGCGTGTCCTCGCGCGGTTGGCGCGTAACCCCGGCCGGCGATGCCGTGCTCATGCGTCGGATCCCTTCCAGCCGGCGGCGCGCTCGATCGCTCTCGCCGCCGTGCCGTTCATTGAGGCAGGCGGTGTGCCACGAGGCCGGCCCGCGCGGCCGCTGCGCCCTGTCGTTCGCCCTCATGCCGACGCCACCACCTTGTCGGCGCGGTCGGCGCGACCATGCTCCTCGTGAGGAGGTGATCTGCCCGTGCCGCCGCATCCGACCTCTGCTGCCTCGCACGCCTTCGAGGAGCACACGGGCGAGCTCCGCCTCCGCGTCGACGCTCCCGCGCTCGCGGAGCTCTTCGCCGAGGCCGGCCGCGCGCTCGCCCGGATCGCGTGCGGCGATCGGCCGCCGCCCCCGCCCGAGGGCGAAGCTCAGCCGGTCAGCCTGCGATCGCGCGATCGAGCGGCCCTGCTCGTCGACTGGCTGAACGACCTCATCTTCCGCACCGAGGTCGAGGGCAGGGTCTTCAGCGAGTTCCGCTTCACGCGCCTCACCGATCGCGATCTCGACGCCTGGATCCGCGGCGCGCGAGCGCCGGAGGCGCGGGCGCTGGTCAAGGCCGCGACGCTGCACGATCTCGAGATCACGGAGACCTCTCATGGCATATCCGCAACCGTCGTCCTCGACGTCTGAGGCGCCCGCCCGCGGCGTCCCGCTCACGCGGCTCGGCCCCTTCGAGTACGAGATACCGACCTCCTACCGCCGCGACATGCGCGTCCCCGCGCGCGTCTTCGCGGATCCGGAGCAGCTCGCGGCGATCGAGCGCGACCGGAGCCTCGAGCAGCTCGTCAATGTCACCACCCTCCCCGGCATCGTCGGCGCCGCGCTGGGCATGCCGGACATGCACGAGGGGTATGGCTTCCCCGTGGGCGGCGTCGCCGCGACGCTCCTGCCCGACGGCGTGATCTCGCCCGGCGGGATCGGCTTCGATATCAACTGCGGTGTCCGCTTGCTCGTATCACGCATCGACCAGGCGACGATCGCGCCGCACCTCGAGGCGGTCGTGCACGAGCTGAGCCGCAGCGTACCCACGGGCGCGGGGCGCGGCGGCCCGCTGATGCTGTCGGACGACGAGCTCGATCGGTTGCTCAACGAGGGCGTGCCCTGGCTCATCCGCGCGCACGGCCTCGGTCGGCCCGAAGATCTCGAGGTCATCGAGGCGGGCGGCTGCCTGCCCGGGGCCGACGCGGCGCACGTCTCCTCGCGCGCCAAGCAGCGAGGCCGCGGTCAGCTCGGCTCGCTCGGCAGCGGCAACCACTTCCTCGAGGTCCAGGTGGTCGAGGAGATCTTCGACGAGGCCGCGGCGGCGCGGCTCGGCCTCGCGAGCGGCCGCGTCGCCGTGCTGATCCACACCGGCTCGCGCGGCCTCGGCCACCAGGTGTGCACCGACCACGTGCGCCTGATGGACGAGGCGGCCGGGCGCCTCGGGATCGAGCTTCCGGACCGCCAGCTCGCCTGCGCGCCGCTGTCCTCGCCGGAGGGCCGCCGCTACTTCGCGGCCATGTGCGCCGCGGCGAACTTCGGCTTCGCCAACCGGCAGGTCATCGCCGAGACGGCGCGGCGCGTGTTCGCGCGCGTCGTGGGCGACGGGGAGCTCGCCCTCGTCTACGACGTCGCCCACAACACGGCGAAGATCGAGCGCGCCGCCGGCCGCGAGGTCTGCGTCCACAGGAAGGGCGCGACGCGCGCGCTCGGACCCTCGAGCGCCGAGATCCCGGCGCGCTACCGGGGGCTCGGCCAGCCCGTGTTCATCCCCGGCAGCATGGGGACGGCCTCGTTCGTCCTCGTGGGCACGGACGCGTCGGCGGCGGTGTCGTTCAGCAGCACCTGCCACGGCGCGGGCAGGACCATGAGCCGCGGCGCGGCGAAGCGCCAGGTGACGGGCCACGAGCTGCGCAAGGAGCTCGAGCGGCGCGGCATCGTGGTCCGCTGCCCCTCGAACGCCGAGCTCGCGGAGGAGGCGCCCGTCGCCTACAAGGACGTCGAGCGCGTCGTCGAGGTCGTCCACCGCGCGGGCATCGCGCGGAAGGTGGCGCGGCTCCGGCCGATGGGCGTGGTGAAGGGGTGAGGCCGGGCGCGCCCGCGCGGCAGCGAGCCGATCTCGACAGGCGAAACCGCCGACGGGCGCCGGGCGCGCCGCACGACGGGAGCCGCTCGGGACCGCCTTCGGCTGCGCGGTTCCGAGCCGCTTGGGCGCCGGCCTCCGTCCTGCCGACGTGCGCGCTCATGGGGCCCTCGGCCTGTCTACAGCTTGCACGCGGCCGGATCGCAGCGCGCGAAGTGCTCGATCGCCGCGGCGCTCTCCTGCGCGCCGAGCTCGAGGACCTGCCGATCCTTGCTGCCGTAACGATACACCGTGACCCCCTTGAGCCCGAGCTCCCACGCCCTCCGGTACGCGGCCGCGACGTCATCGGCGGTAGCTGTCTCGGGCAGGTTGATCGTCTTCGAGACCGCGTTGTCCACGTACTTCTGGAATGCCGCCTGGATCCGGAGGTGCGCCTCGGGGCTCATCTCCAGCGCCGTCCGGAAGAGCTCCACGACGGCGCGCGGGATGCCGGCGATCGCGGACAGCGAGCCTTTCGCCGCGAGCTCGGCCGCGAGCGCGTCGGACCAGACGCCGAGCTCGCGCGCGTGCTGCTCGAAGAGAGGGCTCGCTTCCACCAGCGTTTGCCCGCCGAGCACGCCGGTGTGCCGGAACACGAGGCCAAAGAGGGGCTCGATGCCCGCCGAGGTGCCCGCGACGAGGCTGATCGTGCCCGTCGGGGCGATCGAGGTGAGGGTGGCGTTGCGTACCCGCCGGCCGCGCGCCGAAAAGACGCTCTGTTCCCAGGCCGGGAATGGGCCGCGCTCGACGGCGAGCTCCTCCGACGTCGCGAGCGCGCGCTCGGCGATGAAGCCCATGACCTCCTCGGCCGCGCTCACCGCCGCCGTCGAGCCGTAGGGGATGCCCAGACGGAGCAGCAGCTCGGCGAAGCCCATGACGCCGAGCCCGATCTTGCGGGTCCTCCGGACCGCCGCGTCGATCGGCGGCGCAGGCCGGCGTCCCACCTCGATCACGTCGTCGAGGAAGCGCACGGCGAGCCGCGCCGTGCGGGCGAGCCTGCCCCAGTCGATGGCCTGCCCGCCCGCGCCGCGGCGGACCATGCGGCCGAGGTTGATCGAGCCGAGATTGCACGCCTCGTACGGGAGGAGCGGCACCTCGCCGCACGGGTTCGTCGCCTCGAAGGCGCCGAGCGCGGGCGTCGGGTTGGCGCGGTTGGCCGCATCCAGGAAGAAGAGCGCCGGGTCGCCGCTCCGGTGGGCCGCGCGCGCGATGCGCTCGAAGAGATCGTGCGCCGGGACGGTTCGAACGATCTCGCCAGTCCGAGGATGGCGCAGCGGATGGGGGCGATCCGCGCTTGCGTCCGCCATGAAGGCGTCGGTCATGGCCACCGAGAGGTTGAAATTGGAGAAGCTCTGCCCGTCGAGCTTGGCATCGACGAACGCTTCGACGTCCGGGTGATCGACGCGCAGCACACCCATGTTCGCCCCGCGGCGCCTCCCTCCCTGCTTGATGCTGTCCGTCGCGCAGTCGAAGATCCTCATGAACGACACGGGGCCGGAAGCCCTTCCCCCGGTGGAGGCGACCAGGGCGTCCTTCGGCCGGAGGCGTGAGAACGAGAAGCCGGTGCCGCCGCCCGACTGCTGGATGAGGGCCATGTGCTTGAGCGCGTCGAAGATCCCGTCGAGGCTGTCTTCGACGGGCAGCACGAAGCACGCGGAGAGCTGCCCGAGCGGGGCGCCAGCGTTCATCAGCGTCGGAGAGTTCGGCAGGAAATCAAGCGCCGCCAGCGCGTCGAAGAACGCCTCCTCCCACGGCTCCGGACGCCCGCCGGCGAAGTCGCCCTCCGCCCGCGCGACCGCGCGGGCGACGCGGCGGAGCAGCTCCTCGGGCGTCTCGAGGATCTCCCGGTTCGCGCCTCTCCTGAGGTATCGGGCCTCGAGGACCCGCCTCGCGTTGTCGGTGAGCGCCAGCCCCATCGTCGTGCTCCGATTCGACCCCTGCGCGCTCGGCGAGCTCGACGTGACCCCGCGCGTCTCCCACAGCCAGCTCGTACAGCACCGGAGTTGCAAGGAAGAGACCATGTGGCTCACGCCGGCGGCGCGGCTCATCGCGGGATCGGCTGGTCCGCGAGTTGCACCGAGCGCGGAGGAGATGCCGTTACCCAAGATCTGCGCCGCCGAGCTCATGACCGAGAACCCCCGGACCGTGCGGGTCGACGACCCCATCGGCGAGGCGGTGAACGTGCTCCAGACGATGGACTTCCGCCACGTGCCGGTCGTCGACGAGCAGGGTGAGCTGGTCGGGATGCTCAGCGATCGCGACCTGCGCGCGCTCCAGTTGCCCTACTCGGAGGACGCCGCCGTCGTCGACAGGGCGCTGCGGAAGGCCCGCGCGCCGGTGTCCACGATCATGAGCGGCAATGTCGTGAGCGCCAGTCCGGACGCGGACGTGACCGAGCTCATGGAGCTCATGCTCGACAACAAGATCGGCGCGCTCCCGGTCGTCGACGGAGAAGGTGCCCTGGTCGGCATCGTCAGCTATGTGGACGTCTTTCGCGGGCTCCTCGAGGAGGAGGAGTGACCCGTCGTCTCCTTGGCGCGCAGGATGCGCACATGATCGGGAGCTCCCTGAAGGCGTGAATCGCTCCGGCTCAGCCAGGTCCTCGCGATGGCCGCCAGGCACGGCCAGGTCGACACGCACATGGCAGGCGGTGATCGCCGTCCTCGAACCCCACCGCCGTCGCGTTCACGGGGAACCAGTACAGCGCGAGGTGCGGGCGGGGTGAGGCCGGGCACGGCGATTGCTGCGATCGGTGGATACGACGCGCAAAGCGCCGGTCCCACGGCGATGGGACATGGACCAGCGGAGGCAGCATGCAGCCTGTGCAGCGGATCCTGGCCACCACGGATCTCTCGGAGCTCTCGAGCGCGGCGGTGAGGGTCGCCCTGGAACAAGCGCGCTCCTGGGGCGCCGAGCTCCGGATCCTCCACGTCGCAGCGTCCGCGCAAGCGCAGCCGAACGCGGCAGAGGCGCTGCGCCATTTCGCCGCGGAGCTCGGCAACGGGGTTCGCATCGTCCCGCTCGTCCGGGTGGGATCTGCCGCGGAGGAGATCGTCAGGTGTGCTGAGGAAGACGACGTCCAGCTGATCGTGATGGGCTGCCACGGGCGCACCGGCACCACGGCCGTGCTGCTGGGCAGCGTCGCCGAGCGCGTCGCGCGGACCTCGAGCCGCCCCGTGCTGATGGTGCCCCCGGAGAAGGAGGCCCGCGGGACCGGGATGATCATGGGACCGCCGCCGTACGCCTCGCGGTCTCGCTGCCTGCGCTGCGGCGTGCGCTCGGAGTACCAGTTCTGCGCCGCGTGCCGCGCCCATTTCCGCATGTTCGATGTGCCCGCAGGAGGGGGGCCTCCGGAGGCTCCTGGGGCAGGCCCCCTCAGCGCGGAGCGGATCGAGGCGCTCCTCGAGCGCGGCGCCTTCGGCCGGCTGGGCTGCCACGCCGAAGGACGGACGTACGTCGTGCCGATGAGCTACGCCTACGAGAAAGGCCTCCTTTACCTGCGCTCGGCGGAGGGAACCAAGGTCCGGATGATGCGTAAAAATCCGGAGGTCTGCTTCCAGGTCGACCATATCCAGAGCCTCGCTGACTGGGAGAGCGTCATCGTGTTCGGGGTCTTCCGCGAGCTCACGGCGCAGGAGGCGGTCGAAGGCCTGCGGCGCATCCGCGACCGGCTGGCGTCCCTCGCCCACGAGGACGCCTGGCCGCGCCCGTCCGAGGCGTCCGCCGACGACACGCTTGGCCACCGGGCCTACGTGGGGGCGCGCGGCGCGGTCGTCGGTTGCATCGAGCCCGTGGAGAAGACGGGGCGCTATCAGATGCGCTGAACCACCTCGGCGGTCGAGGCGACCGCCGGCCGCGCACGTTCTCGAGCAGCTCGCGGTTTTCGCAGGTTGCCGGTGCTCTTCTCGAGAGCTCAGATGGACGAGATCGCCTGATGGCCGATGAACCCGACGCGCCGCTCATTCGAGCGGTGGCGCGGCCGCCCGATCCTTCGCCGCCGACTCGGGCACATCGGTCAACGTCGCCTCCGTCAAGAGCAGCACGCTCGCCACCGACACGGCGTTCTCGAGCGCGACGCGCACCACCTTGGTCGGGTCGATGATGCCCGACTCGACGAGATCGACGTACGCGCCGCGCGCCGCGTCGAACCCGAGATTGCCGCTGCCGGCGCGCATCCGCTCGAGCACGACGCCGGCGTCGACGCCGGAGTTCTCCGCGATCTGCCGCGTCGGGGCCTCGAGCGCGCGGCGCAGGATGCGCACGCCGGTGCGCTCGTCGCCGTCGCAGTGCTGCTCCTCGTGCTCCACCGCGACGCTCGCGCGCAGGAGCGCGAGCCCCGCGCCGGGCACGACGCCCTCGACCACCGCCGCCTTGGTCGCGTTGATCGCGTCCTCGAAAGCCTCTTTCCGAGACTTCATCTCCGTTTCGGACGGCGCCCCGACCCGGACGACCGCCACGCCCCCGACGAGCTTCGCCAGGCGCTCCTCGAGCTTCTCGCGATCGTAGTCGCTCTTCGTCTCTCTCCTCAGCCGCCGGAGCAGCTCGACCCTCGTCTGGATGGCGTGAGGGTCGCCGGCGCCGCCGACGATCGTCGTGCTCTCCTGCTTCACGACGACCCGCGCCGCCCGCCCGAGCTGGTCCCGCGTCACGTGCTCCAGCTTCACCCCTGCTTCCTCGGCGATCACCTCTCCCCCGGTCAGGATCGCGATGTCCTCGAGCATCGCCTTGCGTCGGTCCCCGAAGCCGGGCGCCTTGACCGCGACGCACGCGAGCGTCCCGCGCAGCTTGTTCACGACGAGCGTGGCCAGCGCGTCGCCCTCGACCTCCTCCGCGATGAGCAGGAAGCTCTGCCCCTCTTTTGCGACCTGCTCGAGCAGGGGGAGCAGGTCTTTCATGACGCCGATCCGCTTCTCGTGGATCAGGATGAGCGGCTCCTCCAGCACGCACTCCATGCGCTCCGGGTCGGTCACGAAATACGGCGAGAGATACCCGCGGTCGAACTGCATGCCTTGCACCACCTCGACCGCCGTCTCTGTCCCCTTCGCCTCCTCGACGCTGATGACGCCCTCCCCCCCGACCTTCTCCACGGCGTCGCCGACGAGCTCGCCGATGGCTGCGTCGTTGTGCGCCGCGACCGTGGCGACCTGGATCTTCTCCTGGCGGCTCTGCACGGGGCGGGAGAGCGACCGCACCGCGTCGACGGCCGCGTGGAGTCCCCGTTCGATGCCGCGCTTGAGGTCGATCGCGCTCGCGCCCGCGGCGATGTTGCGGAGCCCCTCCGCGTAGATCGCGTGAGCCAGGAGGGTGGAGGTCGTCGTGCCGTCGCCGACCGCGTCGCCCGTGCGCTCGGCCGCCTCGCGGATGATCTGCACGCCGACGTCCTCTTCCGGGTCCTTGAGGCTCAGCTCCTTGGCGATCGAGACACCATCGTTGCACACGATGGGGCGCCCCCACGCGCGCCCGATGAGCACGCTCTTCGACTTCGGGCCGAGCGTCACGCGGACCGCGTCGGCGAGCGCCGTGGCGCCGCGCAGGACCTTCTCGCGAGCAGCGGCGTGGAGAAGGAGTTGCTTGTGGGGCATCGCGGAAGACCTCCTGGACGAGCGCGGCCGACCTTCTGTCTGTGGCCGCCCTCCAGGATGCAACCTCAGGGCCTGCTCTGTCGGGTGCCGGTCGCGCGCTCCGATCGTCGTCTCCCGAGAGATCGACGGCTCGCCTGCGCCCGCGGCGCCGGCGGCCGTGATGTGTGTCAGCGAGAAGCGGAAATCTCGGCGTCCAGCCGGTCGAAGCAGCGGAACGGGTCCTCCAGCATCTCGCGCACGGTGCGCGCCAGCACGCTCGCGTGGAAGCCGTCGATGAAGCGGTGATCGAACGTGGCGCTCACGCGCATCACCTTGCCGGGCACCACCTTGCCGTCCTCGACCACCGGCTCGTCGCTCACCACGCCCGGGACCACGAGGACCGGCGTCCGCGTATAGGGCACGAGCGGCACATAGGCGTTCTCCAGGCCCAGCGAGCCGACGTTGGTCACCGTGAGCGCGCCGAACGGATCGCGCGGAAGCCCCAGCTTCGACAGGTCCAGGTTGAGCGTGTACATCACGAACGAGAGCAGGCGCAGGAAGACGTTCATGAAGAGGAACGGGATGTGCCGGATCGTTCGCTTCGTCTCTTCCACCGCCCTGTCGCGCCGCTGGCGCGCGCGCTCGATCGTCCGGTCCAGCTCGTCGACGATCTGCACCAGGCTCTTCTCATGGGCCCGCTCGATCGTGGTCACGGTGAGATCCACCTCGCCGTCGATGCCGGCCGCCTGCACGACCAGCACCGAGACGGTGACGCCGCGCCGGAGGTAGATCCTGTTCCAGCGCAAGATCGCGTTGGCGTCGGGGCAGCGGCGCAGCGCCTCGGCGCAGGCCTTGGCGACCAGGTGTGTCACCGTGAGCCGGCGGCCGGTGCTGAGACGGAACGCCTTGATGTAGTCGAGCGCGCGATCCATGCGCAGGGTGAGCGTGCCGTACACCGAGGGATCGTAGGCGGTGCGCCAGGTGCCGATGGCCAGCTTGCGGAAGCTGGAGATCTCCTGTTTGGGCACGAGATCGAGGTTGGGCATGATCCACCCGGCCATGGCCCGCGCCGCCGCTGCATGGTTCGGGCCACCGAGGACAGCGCCGCCGCCGCCCTCTCCGGAGGTCTCCGGCGGAGGACGCGCATCGTCGCCGCACGCGGTACGACCAAGTCATGACCCAGCGGAGAGCACGTTCCGTTCGCCTCGGCAGCGGCGCGGGGGCAGCCTGCGCGGGGTCGCCGCGCGGATGCAGGACATGGACCGCATGTGCACGATCGCCTCCGCCACATGAAAAGGAACCGCCTCAGGCGCTCCCGCTCCTCCTCCGCCTGCCTGCGCGCCGTCACGTCCTCCACCTGGGCGATGTAGTGAACCGGCTCGCCCTTCTCGTCGCGCACCACGGAGGTGTGCAGGAGGACGTGGATGATCGTGCCGTTCTTGGGGAGGTATCGCCTGGCGAGACGACAGCGCGGGATCTCGCCGCGACGCAGCGCCCGCACCGGCAGGGCGAGGCCGCGCAGGCGACCTCGTCTTGGCGGCCCACGGACGGCTCCGTAGTATCTGTCCACACGCTACCGTGGCTGACCTACCAGCAGGCCGATGATGGGGAACGACAGCAGGACCGAGAAGGAAATTCCCATCGTCCAGCGCATCCATCTCTTCTGCGGATGTTGGACCCAGGCTGACAGCAGCAGCGACAGAGACAGGGACTGCAGGAGGACCTCTGGAAGACCCCTGAGGTGGACCCATGTCGGCAACGTTGTATAGACCATCCCCTCGATGGAGCCCGGAGCCGGTCCGAACGTGCCGAGGATGCCTATCACCACCAGGGCGATCCACATCACCAGCCATCCGTTCTTCTTCCCGAAGAACGGCTCGCGCAGCAGATAGAAGACCCCCCCGAACATCGCTCCCCGGATAGGTTGAAACAGCGGTCCCGCCATCACCCAGGGATCGCTCGTCGGCCGCATCAGGAGGTTCAGGCTCGACTCTGCGAAGAACCGTGTATAATCGAGCAGCGAAGACGCCAGGAGACCCACGATCGTGTAGGTGACAGAGTGGGTCACGGCCGTCTTGACCACGATCTCGAGAAGCGTTGGTCGAACTTGGCTCACGACGTGCTCCCTGTAGGACGAGGTGGATGCGCTGTGCATCATTATTGCAGGATTGCAGGGCACGTGCCAGCGATTGCCCCGACCACGTCGAGCCACCTGACCCGAGCCGGCCGGAGCACGCAAGCCTTGGATCGGTGCCCACCTACAGGCCCGGGCAACCCGCGGGGACCTACCGCCGGGCTTCGCCGAGATCTGGCACGGTGGCGTCGTCGAGGGGCCGCAGCGGCGGTAACGGGCAGCGAACGCGCAGTTCTTGCGCCGACACGAACGACACGCGTATACGAAGTGTCGGGTTCGTCGACTTTCACCTCTATGAATCGGATGGAAGCACGGCAAGGGTGCGGAGGGCATGAGGAGAGCGCCGTGGTCCCAGGTCGTGTTGTGATTGGCTATGGCACGGAGGCGACCGATGTGGCCAGGTTGGCCTGCAGAGACAAGGAGAACGATAGTGAGCTCGTTCTCGACGCGATCGCTCGACCGTAAGTAGCGCCGAGGCTCCGAAACAAATAGCGGGTGAAGAGCCTCGGCAGCTCGTCCGGAGCGATACCCCTCCCCTCGTTCTCGAGGCGAGCTCGCTGAGATCGGCCGCGCGCCACGGTCAACCCATGTTCAGCGTGCGCGCAGGTGGCTGTCCCGCCATCGTTCGGAGGACTCGGGGCTTGCTGTTTGCTACTCCGTCGCCGAGGCCCGCGGAAGTGAGTCGATCGTCCTCTCCTGTGGCCGCGGCCGGACAGGCAAAGTCGTCTCGCGCCACCGGCCCTCAGCGGCGCATCCCTCCCTCGGAGCTCGCCGCGCTCTCCGTCGAGGGGCGAATCCAGGCGTTGCGGTCCAATCCGACTGGATTGACGGACGTCGATGCGGCGAGGAGGCGGCTCGCTTGCGGCGACAATGAGCCCGCGCCGCCGAGGCGGTCGCGTCCGCTCCGGACGCTGGTCGCGCAATTCACGCACACGCTCGCGCTGCTGCTCTGGCTCGGCGCCGGGCTGGCCTTCGCCGCGGGCGCCCCGGAGCTCGGGTTCGCCATCGTCGCCGTCGTCGTGCTCAACGGCGCGTTCGCGTTCATCCAGGAGCACCGCGCAGAGCAGGTCGTCAGCAGCCTGATGCGCCGTGTGGCCGTGCGCGCGCGCGTCGTACGGGCGGGCGTCGAGCGGCGAGCGCCGGCGCGCGAGCTCGTCCCGGGCGACGTGGTCCGGCTCGCGGCAGGTGAGATCGTCCCGGCCGACTGCATCTTGCTCGGCGCAGACAGCCTCTCGCTCGACCTCTCGATGCTGACGGGCGAGACGGCCCCGGTCGATCGCGACGCCGCGCCGATCGCGTCGCCGGGCCGAGGCGCGGAGGAGCTCGCGCTCCCGAGCCTGCTCCCGAGCGGCGCGTCCGTGGTGACCGGCGCGGGCGAGGCGCTCGTGTTCGCGACAGGCGCGGAGAGCGCGGCGGGCAAGATCGCCATGCTCCTCGAGCAGGGCGGGCGCGAGGGCTCGCTGCTCGAGCGCCAGGTCGCGCAGCTCTCGCACGTCACCGCGGCCATCGCGGTGATCGCCGGCGCGGCCACGCTGGTGCTCGCGCAGGCGTTCCACCGCGTCGGCCCGCTCGGCGCGCTCACGTTCGCGATCGGCGTGATCGTGGCGCTCGTCCCCGAGGGGCTGCTGCCGACGCTCAGCGTCTCGCTCGCGATCGGCGCGCAGCGCATGGCGGCGCGCGGGGCCCCGGTGCGGCGCCTCTCCGCGGTCGAGGTGGTCGGATCGGTGACGACCATCTGCACGGACAAGACGGGGACCCTCACGCAGAACGCGCTCTCGGTGCGCGGCTTCATCCCCGCGCGCGGCGCGCCCCCGGACGCGGAACAGGCGGCGCGGCTCGCGGCCGCGCTGTGCAACAACGCGCGCCCGGCGCCGGCGGGCGGCGATTACGAGGGCGATCCGGTCGACGTGGCCCTCGCGCGCTGGGCCGCGGCCGGCGGAGTGGACCTGGCCGAGGCGCGCGCCCGGTGGCCGCGGATCGCCGACACCGCGTTCGACGCGCACCGGCGCTACATGGCGGTGACATGCGCGGAAGGCGGCGCCGCGCGGGACTTCGTGAAGGGGGCGCCCGAGGCGGTCGTCGCGCTGACCGGCGCGCCGGCGCCCGCGGGCCTCGACGAGGCGGTGGTGGGCGCGGCCGAGCGCGGCGAGCGCGTCCTCCTGCTCGCCGTGAGGGAGGCCGGCGGCCCGCTCACGTGCCTGGGCCTCGCCTGCCTGCACGACCCGACGCGGCCGGAGGTCCCCGCGGCGATCGCCGCGTGCAGGCGCGCGGGCGTGCGGGTCGTGATCCTGACGGGCGATCACCCCGCGACCGCGCGCTCCGTGGCCGCCGCCATCGGGCTGGATGCGGCGGACCGCATGGTCGAGGGGCCCGAGATCGACGCGATGGACGACCGGGCGCTGCTCGAGCTGCTCCAGGCCGGCGCGAGCCTCGCGCGCACGACGCCGGAGCAGAAGCTGCGGGTCGTGCAGGTGCTGCGGCGGTCCGGCGAGGTGGTCGTGGCGACCGGCGACGGCGTGAACGACGCCCCCGCGCTCCGCGCCGCCGACGTCGGCGTGGCCATGGGCCTGCGCGGCACGGAGGTGGCCAAGCAGGCGGCGGACATCATCCTGTCCGACGACAACTTCGCCACGATCGTGGCGGCCATCGAGGAAGGCCGGGCCATCAAGCAGAATATCCGCCGCTTCGTGAGTTATGTGTTCACGAGCAACGTCGCGGAGCTCGTCCCGTTCCTTCTCTACATCTTCTTCCCGATCCCTCTCCCGCTCGCGATCGTGCAGGTGCTCGCGATCGACCTGGGTACCGACGTGCTCCCCGCGCTGGCGCTCGGCGTGGAGCCGCCGTCGCCCGCGACGTTGCTCGTCCCCCCGGAGCCGCCCCGAAAACCGATCCTCACCCGGGCGCTCGCGCTGCGGACTTTCTTCCTTTACGGGACCGTGGAGGCGTTGCTCGGCGTCGCGGCGTACTTCGGGTACTACTGGGCGCACGGCTGGAGGCCGTTCGGCGCGCTCGAGCCGTTCCGCGCGCTGGAGCGCGAGGCGGCGACGATGACCTTCATCGGGATCGTCTCGGGTCAGATAGGGTGCCTGTTCGCGCAGCGCGAGGGGCCTCTCCGGAAGCGGCTCGCGTTCTGGTCGAATCCCTGGGTGGCCGCGGGGCTCTCGCTCGAGATCGCGCTGACGATCGCGCTCCTCTATATGCCTGGGCTGAACCGGCTCTTCGCGATGGTCCCGGTGGGATCGGCGTGGCTCCTGTGGCTGCCCGGGGGCGCCGCGGTGATGGTGCTCGGGGATGCCCTGAGGCGCGCCGTGCTCACGCCTGGCGCGGTCCGGAGCTGCTCGGGCCGGCCGCCGGCGCGCCGGCGGCGGCCGCATCGAAGCGGGCGGTGACGTGGTAAACGCCGGCCTGGAGATCGAGGCAGAGGTGCAGGCCGCTCTTCTCGAGCACCCGCATCATCGCCTTGTTGGTGAGCAGGACGTCCGCCTCGAAGCCCGAGATCCCCCGGGCTCTCGCGATCTCCGCCATTCGCCGCATGAGCAGGGTGCCGACCCCCTTGCCCTGCCACTCGTCGCGGACGACGAAGGCGACGTCGGCCAGGTTGTTCTTCGGATCGACGTCGTACCGGGCCATCCCGAGGAGGGTCTCATGCTCCGGGCCGGCGCAGGCCACGATGGCCATGTTCTGGTCGTAATCGAGGTTCACGAGCTGCTGCATCTCCTCGTGAGGATGCTCCCGCTTGTGGCTCATGAAGCGGCGGTAGATGCTCTCGTCCGAGAGGCGATAGAAGAGGTCCTGGAGCGCGGCCTCGTCGGAGAGCCGGACCGGCCGGCAGAGCAGCTCCTCGCCCGACGGCAGGCGCGCGGCGCGCGTCTCCTGCCAGGGGTAATCCGCGCGCGAGATGACCTGATCGACGAACACGTAGCGGCGCTGCTTGGCCGCGGCGAGGAGGTCAGCGCGGTGGTCGGGGTGGGCGATCTCGATGAGCGCGAGCGCGCGCTGCCGGATGTTCCGGCCCCAGAGATCGGCGACGCCGTGCTCCGTCGCCACGTAGTGCACGTCTCCGCGGCTCGTCACGATGCCGGCGCCCTGCTCGAACGCCGGCTGGATGCGGCTGATCGTGCCGTCCTTCGCGGTGGACCGGAGCGCGATGATCGGCTTGCCGCCGGCGCTCCGCGCGGCGCCCCGGATGAAGTCGACCTGCCCCCCGATCCCGGAGAAGAAGCGGCCCATCAGCGTGTCGGCGGCGACCTGGCCGGTCAGGTCGACGGCGAGGGCCGCGTTGATGGCGACCATCCTGTCGTTCCTGGCGATCGTCAGCGGATCGTTGGTGAAGGCGGAGCCGCGCATCTCGATGACCGGGTTGTCGTGGGCCCAGGCGTAGAGGGCGCGGCTGCCGAGGAGGAACGAGGTCACGAGCTTCCCCGGCAGGAGGGTCTTCCTGCGGTTCGTGATGACGCCGCGCTGGACGAGCTCCATCACGCCATCGGAGAGCATCTCGGTGTGCACGCCGAGGTCGTTCCTGTCGCCGAGCGCGGCGAGGACGGCGTTCGGGATCTTGCCGATGCCGGTCTGGAGCGTCGCGCCGTCGGGCACGAGCGACGCCACGTTGCGGCCGATCGCGCGGTCGATGTCGTCGAGCGGCTCGGCCTCGCGCTCGGGCAGCTCGCGATCGACAGGGACGAGATGGGTGATCCGGTCCACATGCAAGAACGAGTCTCCGTGGGTGCGAGGCATTCGCGGGTTGACCTCGGCGAGGACGAGATCGGCCGAGTCGACGGCGGCGCGGACGATATCGACGGAGACGCCGAGGCTGACGAAGCCGTGGGCGTCCGGGGGGCTCACCTGGATGAGGGCCACGTCGATGCGCACCCGGCGCGACAGGATCAGATTCGGGATCTCGGAGAGGAAGACCGGCATGAAGTCGGCGCGCCCCTCGTGGATCGCCTCGCGGACGTTCTGGCCGATGAAGAACGCCGTGTGACGGAAGCGCCGCTCGAGACCGGGGCGGACGTACGGCGCGGGGCCTTCGGTCATCAGGTGGACGATCTCGTTGTCGGCGAGGTGGTCGCCGGACGCGACCATCGCGTTCACGAGGTCGCTCGGCTCAGCGGCGCCCGAGCCGACGAGGATGCGGCGCCCCCGCGGGATCGCGCGGATTGCTTGCTCGGCGGTCGTGATCTTGTCGGCGAAACGCGTTCGCCAGTCCGTGACCGTGCGCTGCATGGTGTGCCTTCTCCCGTGCTCCGCGGGTTTCAGCAAGAGGCGGTCCACCGGCCGGAGCTCGGCGCGCACGGGCCCCTCTTCATCATCGGGGGCGGGGCGATACCCCGCATCCCGCGCGCATCCTGCGCCACGCCGACGGCGTCGGGCGCCGCCGCGCCCGAGCGCGCGCCTGCATCGGCTGCGGGCGAGCGCAAGCCGTTCGCCAGGCGGGACCACGCGCGAAGGCTCAGACCGCCGTCGAGCCAGGGAGGCTCGGCGGGGAGGAGCATCGCGGTCGCCGGGTGAGCCCATGCGGTGCGCCGGAGCGTCGCGAAGATTCTCGCGCACCCGATCGCTTGACGGCATCGCTGGCGGGCTCAACCGTATACGCGGTGATGCGTCGCCGACAGGTCGACAGAGCTGCGGAACGCAGGGTGGAGCGAACATGAGCGCAGAACATGAAAAGAGGAGAGCGCGAGCTGGCGCGGAGGCCGGCCTCGGGGATGAACCGGCCCTCGTCTCGGCGGTCGAGCCCGCGTGCGCTCCGCCCCCCGCGCCTCCCGTCACGGACCCGTGCGCCGTGTACCCCGAGATGCGAGGAATCGACTGTGAGGCCTTCCGTCTCTCCCCGCAGGGCCTGTCGCCCGAGCAGCGCGCCGAGGCGCACCGGCAGCTCCACGAACATCAATCTCGTCAACGAGCGACTTTCCTCGGTTACCAGTGCAACCTGCGCCTCAGCTACGCGGAAGATCTGGGCCGGTACCTCGACTATCACCTGAACAACATCGGCGATCCGTTCCGCGGCAGCAGGGTCACGACGAACGTCAAGTGGATGGAGCGCGCCGTGCTCGACTACTACGCCGCGCTGTGGCGAGCGCGCTGGCCGCACGATCGCCTCGACGGCGAGTCCTACTGGGGCTTTGTGCTGACCATGGGGTCGACGGAGGGCAACCTCTACAGCCTGTGGAGCGGCAGGGACTACCTGGCAGGGCGGTGCCTGCTCGAGGAGCCGGAAGCGGAGCGAGACGTCTCGCGCGCCGAGGTGAGCGGCGAGCGCCGCGCGGCGCCGCAGCGCCTCGTTTATGCGCAGGCGCAGGCGCCGGCCGAGAGCCCGAACGCCTACGCTCCTCTCGCGTTCTACTCGGAGGACACGCACTACTCCATCGTCAAGGCGGTGCAGGCCCTCGACATCCGGACATTCTACGAGATCGGCGCCACGCGCTACCCGAACGACAACCCGCTCGCGCCCGGGCGACCCTGGCCGCGAGAGGTGCCCTCCGTCGGCGGCCCCGGCGGCCCCGGCGTCATCGACATCGCCGCGCTCGCCACGCTCGTGGAGTTCTTCGCGTCGAAGGGCCACCCGATCCTCGTGTGCTTCAATTACGGGACGACCTTCAAGGGCGCCTACGACGATGTGGAGGAGGCGGGCAACGTCCTTCTCCCGATCTTGCGCAGGTACGGGCTCGACGAGCGCAAGGTCCACTGCGATCCCAGGAGGCCGGAGAAGTACGACGTCCGTACGGGCTACTGGTTCCACGTCGACGGCGCGCTCGGCGCCGCTTACATGCCCTTCCTCGAAATGGCCCACGACGCGGGCAAGATCGCTCGACGAGGGCCCAATTTCGATTTTCGTCTTCCATTCGTGCACTCGATCGTGATGAGCGGACACAAGTGGATCGGCGCGCCCTGGCCCTGCGGCGTCTACATGACGAGGACGAAGTACCTGCTGCGCCCTCCCAGCGTCCCGGAGTACATCGGCTCGCCGGATACGACGTTCGCCGGGTCGAGGAGCGGGCTGTCGGCCGTCGTCCTCTGGCACCACCTGGCGCGCCGCTCGTACGAGGATCAGGTGGACAAGGCGCTCTACACCGAGTCCATCGCCGCGTACGCGCACCGGAGGCTGCTCGAGCTCGAGGCTCGGCTCGGGCAGGATCTGTGGGTCGCGCGTGCCCCTCTATCGCTGGCAATCCGCTTCAAGGCCGTGAACGCCGAGCTGGAATTCAAGTACACGCTGGCGGTCGAGACAATCTACGTGGAGGGCGAGAAACGGACTTACAACCATATCTACGCGATGGAGCACGTGACCGCCGAGCTGATCGACGCGTTCATCGAGGATCTGGCGCAGCCAGGCGCGTTCCCGGAGCAAGAGACCGCGGTGCCCCCGCCGCCGAACGACGGCAGCGCCGCCGCCCCGCGCGGCAGGCGTCTCCACGTACCGCACAACGGGCGCGGCTTCCGGGACTGACATACCGCGCGCGTCCGTTCGGCCGGTAAAGCACGAGCCCATGGGCCGCGCGCTTGGAGCCACCGTCGAGGACTGGGCTCGGCATGCCTGATTGACCACCACCCGCGCGACCGGTTCGACTTGCGCCCCTCACGGCTTGCCGTTACTCGTACGGGCAAGGGGAGGAACGGGGGCCATGAAGAGTTTCAAAGTCTCCGACTTCGGCCAGCCGCTCGTCGAGGTCGAGGCGCCGACACCGGAACCCACCGGGAGCGAGGTCGTCCTCAAGGTCAGAGCGGCCGGCATCTGCCATACCGACTTGCACATCTGGGAAGGCGGCTACGAGCTCGGCCATGGACGCGGCAAGCTGTCGCTGAAGGATCGCGGCATCCCGCTGCCGATCACCCTGGGGCACGAGACGGTCGGGGAGGTCGTTGCGCTCGGCCCGGAAGCTCGCGGCGTCAACGTCGGCGACGTCCGTCTGGTGTATTCGTGGCAGGGCTGCGGCGTCTGCGAGCTTTGCAAGCGGGACCAAGAGAACCTTTGTCTGACTCCGCGCTTCCTCGGCATAGATTGCGACGGCGGCTACGCGGATCACATCGTCGTCCGTCATCCCAAATATCTGATCGACCTGAAGGGGCTCGCCCCCGTCGTCGCGGCGCCCTATGGCTGCTCGGGCGTGACCACCTATAGCGCGCTCAAGAAGGTCGGCGACGTGCTGAAGGAGGAGCCGATCGTCATCATCGGCGCGGGCGGCCTCGGGCTAATGGCCCTGACCCTGCACAAGGCGATGGGCGGCAAGGGTGTCATCATGGTCGACATCGATGCCAAGAAGCGCGAGGCAGCCAAGAAGGCGGGCGCCATGGCAGTGGTCGACGGCAATGCGCCGGACGCGCGCCAACAGATCATCGATTCGGCCGGCATGCCGCTCCATGTAGCCATTGATCTCGTGTGCAGCGAGCAGACGGCGGCCATCGGCTTCGACGTCATCGTCCAAGGCGGGAAGCTCATCATGGTCGGGCTGTTCGGCGGCGGCGCGCCATGGGCTCTGCCGCTGATCACATTTAAATCCGTGACCATTCAAGGCAGCCTTGACGGCGATCTCATGGAGATGCAGGAGCTGATCGACCTCGTGCGCCGCGAGAAGATCGCACCGATCCCGATCACGCGCCGGCCGCTGAAGGAAGCGACGCAAGCGCTCATCGACCTCAAAGACGGCAAGCTCATCGGTCGCACCGTTCTCACGCCTTAGAGCGCCTCTCAAAACCTCCCGTCGCCAGGCGGCCGAGGAGATCTGCCGCAAGGCGGGCATCCCGCTGCTTCTGGCTCCCAGCCTGAGGGATCCCCTCGTTCTTCGCGGAGCCGGGAATCCATCACCCGCAGGGCAGCTCTCGTATGCATCTTCGCACCATGTGCAGCATCGCTGTCGCGCGTCTGAACGCACTGCATCTCCGGACACGCTGGCGACGGCTCTGCGACGGACGAAGTCAGTCGGATCGCATAGAGAATCTTCTGGGCTCGCTGTTGCCTTCAGGAACACCGCGCCGCCGCACGACCATCAGCGACAAGAGCTCGAACGCCAGGTTGGCGGCCAGGATCGAGGTGATATCACCATGATCGTACGGTGGGGACACCTCCACGACATCGCACC
The DNA here is from genome assembly GCF_051527395.1 of Sorangium sp. So ce281. Lineage (NCBI taxonomy): Bacteria > Pseudomonadati > Myxococcota > Polyangiales > Polyangiaceae > Sorangium > Sorangium sp. So ce281. Next base: position 3,543,433 of record NZ_CP150322.1, on the reverse strand, counting down.
CCACGAGCTCGACCCCGCGCAGCCCTCGCACGAGCTGCAGCATCTCTCGGCTGGTGAAGCCGCCCACCTCCGGCGTGCCGGTGCCGGGCGCGAACGCCGGGTCGGCGGCGTCGATGTCGAGCGAGACGTAGATCGGGCCGCGGAGGGCCTCTCGCATCGTCCGGACGACGGCGGGCAGGCCGAGCTCCACGACGTCATCCATCGTGATCGCGCGCACGCCGCGCTCGCGCGCCCACTGCCAGTCCATCGCCTCGGGCGTCGGACCGCGCAGCCCCATCTGGACGTAGCGCGAAGGATCGATGATCTTCTCCTCGATGGCGCGGCGGAACGAGGTGCCGTGGCTGTAGGGCTGCTCGTCGAACTCGCGGTGCCAGGTGTCCGGGTGGGCGTCGAAGTGCACGACCCCGAGCGGGCCGAACTTCCTGGCGTGAGCGCGCATCAGCGGCAGGCTGACCGAGTGATCGCCGCCGAGCGCCAGCACCGTCGCGCCCGCCGCCAGCACGGCGTCGGCTCTGGCCTCGATGTTGGCCATCGACTCGGTGATGGACGGCGGAATGACGTTCACGTCGCCGTAGTCCACCACCTTGAGCACGTCGAGCGGCTTGACCGCGAGGGCGTTGTTGTACCCCCACAGCATCACGGACGCCTCGCGGATCCGTCGCGGCCCGAGGCGAGCGCCGCTGCGGTAGGACGTGCCGCCGTCGTACGGTACGCCGACGACGGCCACGTCCACGCCGGTCAGGTCGCGTGTGACCGGAAGACGCATGAACGACGTTATCCCGGCGAAGGGCTCGAGCTCGGCGCCAAAGCCGGATTCCGGTGTGGTCATGAGGCGCTCCTGCGGTGAGGGGACCCGCGCCATCCTGACCGCTCCCGCACGCTCCAGCCAGCGCTCCGATCGACGCGCCGGGCAGCGAGGACAGCGCGAGTCCGTCGCCGTGGTCCTCGCGGGCGCCGGAGACCCGGGGGGGCAGCGCCGGCATCTCATGCTGCCGGGGCGCGGGCCCGGCCATGCGCGCGAGCACCACGGATCTCGCGCGCGAACGCCGAGACGTGCCGCGCGGAACCTGGACGTCCCGGAGGCGAGGACGATGCTGCGAGAACCGGATTACCTCACCCGCGTGCCGCTGGCCTATTTCGTCACTTCGGGATACGGAGACACCGACTTCGGCGGTGGGCTCGATCCATGGCATACAGGGTCGTTCGATCTGGCCCTGGCGATGGGCGGGATCGAGAACTTCAACATCGTCCTCTGCAGCTCGGTGATCCCGCCGGAGGCGTACGAGATCCCCATCGAGGTCGCAAAGCCCCACTTCCGCCACGGTGCGGTGATGGAGGTGATCATGGCCTCCGTGAACGGGAAGGCCGGCGAGACCGTCACGGCGGGGCTGGGCCGCGTCCGCGTCCGCGATCGGCGGACCGGCGCCTGTCTCGGCGGGTTCGCCGCCGAGTACGAGGGGCACGACGACGCCGCCGCGGCCGCAAGCACGCTCCGTCGCGAGCTGGAGGGGATCGCGTTGCGCCGCTATGGCGCAGCGCAGGTCGACCTCGAGTACGCCGAGCCGGCGATCGCCTCGCGCGAGGTGCAAAACAGGCACGGCACCGCCATCGCCGCGCTGTGCTGGCTCACCTATTCGTTCCCGCAGCTGACCGACCCGCAGCGCGAGGCCCTGCGCGCCGCGGAGAAGGCGGATCGTTGGTCTCCGGCGCCCGCGAAGCGGTGAATGCGCCCCAGCCGATGCGCTCGAATCCGCGTGGAGCGACGCTGCGGCGGAGGCATGTGATGGGCTATCCTCGACCACCGAGGTAGGCGGAGCTCACGGCCAGGTCCGTGCTCAGCTCGCCAGCGGAGCCCTGCAGGGTGATGCGGCCCGCCTCCAGGACGTACGCGCGGCGTCCAGGTTGGTGGCGGTGATCCGGGTGATCTCGCCGAAGCCCAGCGTCACGATGGCCAGATAATCGCGGCGGAGCCGGAGCACGAGGAGGCCGATGAGGGAGCCCAGCGCCATGGCGACGGCGCCGCTGGCGGGCAAGGCCAGCGTGAAGGAGAGCCCGGCGCGCTGGGTGAGGAGCGCCGCCGTGTACGCGCCGACGGCGAAGTATGCGGCGTGCCCGAGATCGAGGAGGCCGGCATAACCGACGACGACGTTCAGGCCCACGGCCACCGTCATGTAAATGAGGGCCATGACCGCGATGTCCATGAGATAAGGATCCTGCACCCCGAGCGGCAAGGCGACCGCGAGCAACAGCAGCGCTGCGGTCCCCCACCGCCGGACGAGCCGCCTTCCGCCGGAGCCGAGCGCAGCGAGGCGCCCCACCCTCACATCCTCTTGCCGACGCGCTCGCCGAGCAGCCCGGTGGGCTTGACGAGCAGGATCGCGATGAGGGCGGCGAACGCGAAGACATCCTTCCACTGGCCGCCCACGCTCCGCGTCCCGATGACCTCCAGGAGCCCGAGCATCATCCCGCCCACCACGGCGCCCGAGAGGTTCCCGATGCCACCCAGGACCGAGGCGGTGAACGCCTTGATCCCGACGATGAAGCCCATCAGGAAGTTGATCTGGCCATAATACAGGCCTGCCATCACGCCCCCTGCCGCCGCCATGACGGCTCCCAGGAGGAACGCGAGGGAGATCATCCTGTCGACGTCGATGCCCATCAGCTGGGCTGTCTCGGCGTCGAACGCCGTGGCGCGCATGGCCAGGCCGACGGTGGACCGCCCGATGATCCGGCGCAAGGCCCACATCAGCGCGAGCGCGGTCGCCAGGATGGCGATGTGGGCATATCCCACGTGGACGCCCAGCAGCGACGTCCCGGCTCGCGTCAGGGTGACGGGATATACACGGAAGCTGGGCCCCCAGGGCTCGAAGAGCATGATGGCATTCTCCAGGAGGAGCGACATGCCGACGGCCGTGATGAGGAGGACGAGCTTGGGAGAACGGCGCAGCGGGCGATAGGCGACCCGCTCCATCAGCGCGCCCACGCCGCCCGTGACGGCCATGGCGGCGAGCAAGGCGAGGCCGATCCCGAGCGCGCCCGCGCCGAGGAAGGACCCGCTCGCGAGCGCGAGGGCGCTGTAGCCGACGAAGGCGCCGAGCGCGTAGAGGTCGCCGTGAGCGAAGTTGATCATGCGCATGATCCCGTAAACCATGCTGTATCCCAGGGCGACCAGGGCGTAGAACGAACCGATGACCAGCGCGTTCAAGAGCTGCTCGAGGGCGTTCGAGAGGCGGCTCGTGGAGCGAGCGGGGGGCCCGGGCTCCGCCGCCGCGCGCGGCGGCGGAGAGGGCGCGGCATCGGCGCGCGGGGCGGCTGGCCCCTGGACGAGCGCGAATCTGCCCCTCCTGATCTCGAGGACCACGAAGGCCGCGTTCTGGCGCCTTCCGGAGGCGTCGAAGGAGACCGCGCCGGTCACACCATCGTGGTGAATGGCGCGAATGGCCGCGGCGACCGCGGCGCGGTCGGTGGAGCCCGCCGCCTGGATGGCCGCTGCGACGATCTGCGCGGCGTCGTACGCCTGCGCGCTGTAAGGGCCTGGCTCGCCGTGAGCCGCCGCGTAGCGCCGCGCCCAGCCCGCGGCGCCCGGGAGCTCGGCCGCGCTCGGGGGGCTCGTGACGAACACACCCTCTGCGCTGGCGAGGCCGGCGGTGGTGATGAGGGCGGCGTCGCGCGAGCCGTCGCCGACCATGATCGACGCGTCGATGCCCTGACCACGGGCCTGCCTGATGATGAGGCCCCCCTCGGCGTAGTATCCAGTCCAGTAGATGGCGTCCGGGCGCCTGGCCTTGAGGTGCGTCAGCACGGCGGAGAAGTCCCGCTCGCCGGGCGTCACCGCATCGAAGGCGACGACGCCGGCCTTTCCGTTGTGGGCGGCGGCCACCGCGGCCTCTGCGTCGCAGGCGTCGTCCTCGAACCTGACCTCCAGCCTGCGATCCAGCACGCCGCCGCGGCCGTTGATCTCGTCGACGGCCATCTCGATGGCCTGTCTCATGTCCTGCCCCATCTTGGCGCTGGAGCCCGTGAGCGGGACCGCCGAGCCGATGACGATGGCGGCGCCGCGTTCGTCGCCAGCGCTGCGTTCGCCACGGATCGGGCCGCACGCTCCCGCGACGAGCGCGACGACCGCGACGCACGCGGCAAACAGGTGCAGCAGGCGACCGGGCGAAGGCTTGCTCTCGAGACGCACGTTCCCGTCCGGCTATTGCGCGCATGCTGCGCGCGTCAAGGTGCCCGTCAGACACGGCCGGGGGCGGCCATCACCGCTCTCAACCACGCCTGCCCGGCGCCCGGACGCCTGAGGCGCCCCAGGTGACAGCCCTGACGTGACGCTCGCCGCCACGCATCCCATAGTTGCGCTCTCGGCGGCTACGGAGCAGCAGGTCGTGCCGCGCTGCGCGTCCTCGATGCGCCGGCGCGAGCAGGCGCACCCAGGAGGAACCATGGCAAGGCTGTCCCATGTTCTCTCTGCCATCGATACCCATAGCGGCGGCGAGCCGAATCGCATCCTCATGAGCGGTGTGCCGCCCCTGCCGGGAGCCACGATGGCCGACAGGAAGGAGTACATGCGAGCGCACCTGGATCACATCCGTACGCTCGCGGTACAGGAGCCCAGGGGGCACCGTGACATGCTGGGCGCCGTGCTCACGCCCCCCGTGACGGCCGGCGCCCACCACGGAGTGATCTTCATCGAGGGCAGGAGCTACCCCGATATGTGCGGCCACGGGATCGTCTGCATCGCGACCGCGCTCCTCGAGACCGGCGCGATCGTGCCTCACGCGCCGGGGGGCTCCCTCGTCTTCGATACACCCGCAGGGACCGTCGAGGCGCATGCGCGGGTCGAAGGGCATCAGGTGGCCGATGTGACCGTGGTCAATGTCCCCTCCTTCCTTTACGCCGATGGCGTCGAGGTTCAGCTCCCGGGCGGCAGGGAAGTCGAGATCGCCGTGGCGTTCGGCGGCAACTTCTTCGCCCTGGCGAGAGCGGAGGACCTCGGGGTCTCGATCCGCCCCGAGAACGCGGCGAGGCTGGTCCAGCTGGGCGTGGCGCTGAGGAAGGCGGTCAATGAATCGATGCGGGTGCGCCACCCGACGGCGCCGCACATCACCACGGTCGAGATGGTCGAGATCTACGAGGCGCCGGCGCCGGGAGGCCATGGCGCGAAGAACGCGGTCATCTTCGGAGAGGGACAGCTGGATCGGTCGCCCTGCGGTACCGGCACCTCGGCCATCATGGCCATGCTCCACGCGCGAGGGGACCTCCCGCTGGGCGTGGAGTTCACCAATGAGAGCATCCTGGGAACGAGGTTTCTCGGGAGGCTCACGCGACAATGGCAGATAGGCGAGACTTGCGTGGTCGAGCCGGTCTTCACCGGACAGGCGTACATCACCGGGCTCCAGCAGCTGCTCGTCGACCCGGACGATCCGTTCCGGTTCGGCTTCGTGCTGGGGAGATAGCGGGGGTTTTCTTGGCGCCCTTGGCGGCTTGCCTGTTCGCTTCCCCGGCCGACTTCCCACAGCTTGTCTACGCATCGAAGGGTGCCGAATTCACTCCACAGCCAGCCTGCGGGAGATGTGAGGAGCGGGTGTCGGAGGCGGGCGCGCGTCCGAGGTCATCCGTCTCCCCGCGCCCGGCTCTTGCATGACCATGACGACGACACGAGCGTGCTGCGCCGCGCCCCTCGAGCCTGCCGCGCCGCCGGGATGGGTCGTGCGCACGCTCACGCACAGGAACTACGACGTCAGCCGGGTAGAGATCAGGGGCGCGACCTCCTTCGAGGACGGGCGGCTGACGGTCCGCGAGTCGCTGAGCAGGGAGTCGCTGAAGGCCGATCCCCTCGTCAAAAAGGTGGAGATGGATGTCATCACCCCCGACAGGCGGCACGTCTTCTCCAATACCATCATGGATGTGATCCCGGTCGCCACGAAGGCGGAGGGCAGGCTCGGCGAGGGCGTGACTCACGTGATGGATGGCGTGGTGTTCATCCTCACGGGCGTGGACGAAGCTGGCATTCAGCTGCACGAGTTCGGCTCCTGCGAGGGATATCTGGATGAGAAGATCAGCTTCGGCCGCCCGGGCTGCCCGGACTCCGGCGACCTCATGGTGCGCGTCAACGTCGTCATCCAGGCCGGCACCGGCATGGAGCGCCGCGGCCCCTATGCGGCGCACAAGGCGTGTGATGCCATCATGCAAGAGGTCCGCGAAGCGCTCAAGAGAGCCCCCACGAGCGGCTGCATGGGGGTGAAGACCTATAGCGACATGAAGAGGCCCGGCAGGCCGCGCGTCGTGCTCGTCAAGGAGATCATGGGCCAGGGCGCGATGCATGAGAAAGTGCTGCTGCCCGCCGAGCCCGCGGGCGTCGAGGGCGGTCGCCGGAATGTCGACCTTGGCAACGTGCCGGTCGTGCTCTCCCCCAACGAGGTGCGCGACGGCGGCATCCACGCGCTGACCTGCGTCGGCCCCGCGACCAAGGAGGGCACGCGCCACTATTTCCGTGAGCCGCAGCTGCGCCTGATGGCGGAGGACGAGGAGATCGGCCTCGTGGGGGTCGTCTTCATCGGCAGTCCGCAAGTCAATGATGAAAAGGCGTTCGTCTCGGCGCGGCTCGGGGCGCTCGTGGAGGCGCTCGACGTGGACGGCGCGATCGTCACGACCGAGGGCTTCGGCAACAACCATATCGACTTCGCCGACAGCATCGAGCAAATCGGCGCGCGCGGGGTCAGCGTGGTCGGCGTGTCGTTCTCTGCCTGTCAGGGCCAGCTCGTCGTCGGCAACCGATACATGGACGCGATGATCGAGCTCAACAAGAACCCGGAGGGCCGTGAGAGCGAGATCCTCGGCGAGAGCACCTTGTGCCTCGAGGACGCGCGGCGCGCCCTTCTCATGCTCAAGACGAAGATGGCGGGTATCCCGATCGCGCCTGCCAACCGCAGGTGGACCCAGTCGGTCATCGACGCAAATCAGAGGCTCGTCAAGTGAGGGAGCGGCACGGAGTACGCGCAGGAGCCAGCATAGCGGGTTTATCTGAGTCACGTGAGGGTGCTCCGACGTGACTGACGTGAGGAGAAGCTCCATGAAGCTGACGACGGCGACAGGGCTGAAGAGCGAGATAGCTGTTCCGATCACGCCGCCTGCGGTCTGGACCCCCCTCGCGAAGCCGCTGGCTGAGTGCGTCGTGGCCCTCTGCACGGCGGGCGGCGTCCACCTGAAATCCCAGAGGCCGTTCGTCCTGTCCGGCGATCACACGTTTCGCGAAATCCCGTCGACGACGCCGTCGTCCGAGCTGATGGTCAGCCACGGCGGCTTCGACAACAGCGACGTCAACAGGGACATCAACGCGATGTTCCCAATTGACCGCCTGCGCGAGCTCGAGGCCGAGGGCTTCGTCGGCAAGGTCGCACCGACGCTGATCGGGTTCATGGGGGGCGGCGGCGACGTGGACAGATTCCGCGGCGGGAGCGGGCCGTCCATCGCAAAGATCCTGAAGGACGAGGGCGTGGACATCGCGGTGTTCACGGGCGGCTGCGGTACGTGCCACCGCTCGGCGGTCGTGGTGCAGCGCGCCGTGGAGACCGCGGGCATGTCCACGATCATCATCGCGGCACTGCCTCCGATCGCCAGGCAGCAGGGCGCGCCCCGCATCACCGCGCCCCGTGTCCCCATCGGTTCGAACGCCGGCGAGCCCCGCAACGTGGAGATGCAGACGGCGATCCTCAAGGATACCCTCCGCGCCGTCGAGGAGATGACCCATTTCGGGCAGATGAAGGCGCTTCCGTACGAATACCGGCACGACGTGTGAGCCCGCTACCAGGCGATGGCCGAGCGGGGCATCCAGCTCGGGCACGGTGGTCTCGTCGCCGCCGTCACGCCCGCCGCGCCGCGTCGAGCAAGAGCCGCCGCTCGGCCGCCGCGATGACCTGGCGCGCCGCCGGCTCGGCGTCCGGGTTCACCGAGATGGACGTGATGCCGAGCCGCACGAGGTGCTCGGCGAACTCGGAGCGGTTCGACGGCGCCTGGCCGCAGAGCGACGAGGTGATCCCGGCCGCCCTGCACGCCTCGATGATCCGCCGGATGGCGTCGAGCACCGCCGCGTCGGACTCGTCGAACAGCTCGGCGCACACCGCGGAGTCGCGGTCCACCCCGAGCATGAGCTGGGTCAGATCGTTCGAGCCGATCGAGACGCCGTCGATGCCCATGCGCGCGTACTCCGGGATCCAGAACGCGACGGAGGGCACCTCGGCCATCACCCACCGGTGCAGCCCGCGCTGGCGGCCGAGCGGGCTCCTGTCCATGAGCTCCAGGCAGGCCGCGAGCTCCCAGCGCGTGCGGACGAACGGGATCATCACATGCAGGTTCGGCGTCTCCTCGCGGACGCGGGCGAGCACCTCCAGCTCGAGCGCGAACAGCTCCGGCTCGCGGACATACCGGTAGCAGCCGCGGTATCCGATCATCGGGTTGTCCTCGGCGGGCTCGAATTGCTCACCCCCCTTGAGCCCGCGGAACTCGTTCGTGCGGAAATCGTAGGTCCGGTAGATGACCGGACGGGGCAGGAAGGCGCGGGTGATGCGGAGCAGCGCGGCCGACATCTTCTGGAGGAACTCGTCGCGGCCGCCGGACGCGATCAGGGCCTTCGGGTGCGCGCCGCCGAGCGCGTCGAGCAGCATGAACTCGGCCCGGAGCAGCCCCACGCCGTCGACGGGCAACGCGGCCACCTCCTCGGCGCGCTCGGCGATCGCCAGGTTCACGTAGAGCCGCGTGCCGAGCACCGCCGGCGAAGCCGCGGGCGAGCCGGCGGCGCTCGGCACGCGCTCGATCCGCGCCTCGGCCTTCGCGGCGGACCCGGCTCCCGCATCCGCGGGCGCCCCGTCCGGAGCGGCCCCGGGCGCCGCGGCGGCGGCCCGGGCCCCTTCGAGGACCTTGCCGTGCGCGCCGTCGACGGTGACGGTCTCGCCGTCCCGCAGGATCCGCGTGGCGGCGCGCGTGCCCACGACACAGGGGATGCGGAGCTCGCGGCTGACGATCGCGGCGTGGCAGGTCATCCCGCCGCTGTCCGTGACGAGGGCCGCCGCGCGCCGGATGGCGGGCACCCAGTCGGGCGACGTCATGGGCGCCACGAGGACCTCGCCGGCCTTCAGCCGTTGCCCCTCCTCCGGCGAGCGGAGCACGCGCACCGTCCCGGAGGCCGTGCCCGGGGACGCGCCGAGCCCCGAGACGAGGAGCTCTCCGGGGGCGGGGTGCGGCGCGCCCAGCGTGGTGATCGGGCGGGTTTGCACCAGGTACGTCGCCCCGCCCTCGACGGCCCACTCGATGTCCTGGGGAGCGTCGTAATGCGCTTCGACCTTCAGCGCGAGGCGCGCGAGATCGAGCACCTCGTCGTCCTCGAGCACGCGCCGCGCGCCCTCGTCCTCCGGCAGATCCACGCGCTGCTCTCCGCCGTCCGGCGCGCGCACCAGCTTGAACGCCTTGTGGCCGACGCGCGCCTCCAGGAGCCGCGGCCCGCGCTTCGCGACCGTGTACGTGTCCGGCTCGACCTGCCCGCCCACCACGACCTCGCCGAGCCCGAACGCCGCCTCGATGACGAGGCGTGACGTGTCCTTCGTGGCGGGATCCGCGGTGAAGATGACGCCGGAGCGCTCGGAGCTCACCATGCGCTGCACGACGACCGCCAGGGCGGGCTCCTCCGTCAGGCGCTGCGACTTCCGGTAGCTGACCACGCGCTCGCCGAAGGCGGAGGCCCAGCAGTCGCGCACGCGATCCAGCAATGCCTGCTCGCCGGTGACGTCGGTGTACGTCTCGTGCATGCCGGCGAACGAGGTCGAGGCCGAGTCCTCCGAGGTGGCGGACGACCGGACGGCCACGATGGTGTCGAGCCCCAGCCTCCGGTAGGCATCGACGATCTCCGCCTGGATCTCCGCCGGGAGCGGCGCGGCGCGGACGAGGCGCCGCAGCGCGGCGCAGGTCGCGCGCAGCCCGGCCGGGTCGCTCGGATCGGCCTCGGTGAAGAGCGCGACGAGCTGCTTTCGCACGCCCGCGGCGCCTATCGCCGCGAGGTACGCGTCCGCGGTGATGACGAAGCCCGGAGGCACGGGCAGGCCGGCGCGCGTGAGCTCCCCGAGGTTGCTGCCCTTTCCGCCGGCGGACGCGACATCCGCGCGAGACAATGAATCGAACCAGAGGACGTGCGCGGTCACCGTGTCTCCTCATCATCATCGAGATCTGGATGCCTCTGCTCGGCGCTGCCGCGCCGGCGGACGCTCGATCGCCCGTGCGTGCGTCGGAGCAACAAGCGGACCCGCCGCGGTGCGGGTGTTGGTCGTCTGCTGCTCGAATCCGGCGGCACGGACCATGCTCACCGGCCCCGCATGAGCGGCGCAGAGACCGGCTTTCATCCTGGCGATCGCGCCGTGCTCGGCCGGCCGGGGATCGCCGCGCTCCTCCAGGGCCTGCGCGAGGAGGGATACCGGCTCATCGGTCCCACGCTGCGCGGCGGGGCCATCGTGTACGACGAGATCCAGGGCGCGGAGGAGCTCCCTGCCGGCTGGACCGAGCAGCAGGAGGCCGGCCGCTACCGGCTCGCCAGGCGCGCGGACGAGGCCCTGTTCGGCTACGCGGTCGGGCCGCGGTCGCTCAAGCACCTCCTGTTCGTCCCCCGGCTTCGCCTGGTGCAGCTCAGGCGGCGCGGCGGATCCATCTCGCGGACCGACGAGGCCGAGGCCCCTCCGCGCCTCGCCGTCCTCGGCGCGCGGGCGTGTGATCTTGCCGCGATCGACGTGCAGGACCGCGTCTTCGTCGACGGCCCGCATCCGGATCCCGACTACGTGGCGCGCCGCAGGGGCCTCTTCGTGATCGCGGTGCAGTGCGGACAGGCCGGCGGCACGTGCTTCTGTGTGTCGATGCGTACGGGGCCGCGCGCAGAGCGTGGCTTCGACCTCGCGCTGACAGAGCTCCTCGACGAGGGCCACCGCTTCTTCGTCGAGGTGGGCAGCGACGCCGGCGCTTCCTTGCTCGCTCGCGCTGGCGCTTCCAGAGCGGGCGAGGACGACGCCCGCGCAGCCTTCGAGGTCTCGCGCCGCACGGCGACCCAGATGGGCAGGAAGCTCGATACAGACGGCATCAAGGAGCTCTTCTATCGAAACCTCGAGCACCCCCGCTGGGATGACGTGGCCGAGCGCTGCCTCGGATGCACGAACTGCACGCTCGCGTGCCCGACGTGCTTCTGCAGCACGATCGAGGACGCGACAGACCTCCCCGTTGACGCGGGTCCCTCCGTCAACACGGGTCGGGACTCCGCGTACGCGGGTCCCTCCGTCGACACGGGTCGGGACCCCGCGTACGCGGGTCCCTCCGGCGAGACGGCCGAGCGCTTCCGGCGGTGGGACTCGTGCTTCTCCCTCGACCACTCGTACCTGCACGGCGGCAGCGTCCGCGCCTCGCTCCGGGCCCGCTACAGGCAATGGCTCACGCACAAGCTGGCCACGTGGATCGATCAGTTCGGCACGTCCGGCTGCGTCGGCTGCGGCCGGTGCATCACGTGGTGCCCCGTCGGGATCGACATCACCGAAGAGGCGGCCGCCATCCGGGCCGGAGACGGCGCCGTCGCCGCCGGGAAGGGGTAGGCGCCGATGAAGGCGGAGGAGCTCCTTCCCATTCTCGGAGCCCACCCGTTCCTGGACGGGCTCCCGGCCGCGCACCTCGCATGCCTGGCCGAGGGCGCGTTTGCGCGGAGCTTCCCGGAGGGGGCGTTCCTCCTCCGGGAGGGAGGCGAGGCGGACACGCTCTACCTGCTCGCGCAGGGGCGCGTGACGCTCGAGATCCACCGCCCCGGCCGCGCCCCTGTGCAGGTCGAGAGCCTGACGGGCGGGGACATCCTGGGCCTGCACTGGCTCTTCCCGCCGCGGCGATGGGTGCTCGACGCGCGGGCGGTCACGCCGGTCCGCTCGATCGGGCTCGACGCCGCGCACCTGCGGGCGTGCTCGGACGCCGATCCCGGGCTCGGGTACGCCGTGTCCCTGCGCCTCCTGCGGCAGCTCTACGCGCGGCTGGAGCGCGTGCGGCTGCAGCGGCTCGACGTCTACAGGGCCGAGCCATGACCTTCGTGCCGCGGGACATCCCGCTGCCCTTCGCGCCGGACGCCGCGACGCCAAACCCCTGGGCGCCGGAGCCGGCGCGCGTGCGGCGCGTCCACCGCGAGACAGCGGCGACCTTCACGGCGACGATCGACCTGCCGGGCCGCCCGGGCGGCCTCGCCTTCGCGCCCGGCCAGTTCAACATGCTCTACGCCTTCGGGGTCGGCGAGGTCGCGATCTCGATCAGCGGGGATCCCGCGCGGCCCGATCGGCTCCTGCACACGATCCGCGAGGCGGGCTCGGTCACGCGCGCGCTCGGGCGCCTCCGCGCGGGCATGGCGCTCGGGCTGCGCGGCCCGTTCGGGAGCCCGTGGCCCGTCGACGAGGCGCGCGGCGCGGACGTGCTGCTCCTCGCCGGCGGGCTCGGGATGGCGCCGCTGCGGCCAGCGCTCTGCCACATCCTCCGGCACCGGGCCGCGTATGGCCGCGTCGCGCTGCTCTACGGCGCCCGCGGGCCCGAGGACCTGCTCTACCGCAGGGAGCTCGATCGCTGGAGCCGTCGCGCCGACCTGCAGGTGCTCGTGACCGTGGACCGCGCGGGCCCCGGGTGGCGCGGGTACGTCGGGGTCGTGCCGGCCCTCCTGCGACTCGCGGACTTCGAGCCGGGCCGCGCGGTCGCGTTCGTCTGCGGGCCGGAGGTGATGATGCGCTTCACGGCGCGCGAGCTCGAGCGCCGCGGCGTCCCCGGCGAGCGCGTCCACGCCTCGCTGGAGCGGAACATGAAGTGCGCGGTGGGGATCTGCGGCCGCTGCCAGCTCGGGCCGAGCTTCGTCTGCAAGGACGGCCCCGTGCTCCGCTACGACCGCGTGGGGCCGCTGCTCGCGGTCCGGGAGCTGTGAGCGCCATGGCGCGCCGCGCGAAGCCGAAGCTCGCCGTGTGGAAGTTCGCCTCGTGCGACGGCTGTCAGCTCAGCGTCCTCGACCTCGAGGACGAGCTCCTGTCGCTCGCCGCCGCGATCGACATCGCCTACTTCAAGGAGGCCACGAGCCTCGAGCGCGCGGGGCCGTTCGACCTGTCGCTGGTCGAGGGGTCGATCACGACGCCCGCCGACGCCGAGCGGATCCGCGAGGTCCGGCGGCTGTCGAAGGCGCTCGTCACGATCGGCGCCTGCGCCACGGCCGGGGGCATCCAGGCGCTGCGCAACTTCGCGAATGTACGTGATTTTTTGTCGGTTGTGTACGCCTCGCCCGCCTACATCGAGACCCTCGCCACCTCCACGGCGATCGCCGACCACGTCCCCGTCGACTTCGAGCTGCGCGGCTGCCCGGTGAACAAGCGCCAGCTCCTGGAGGTGATCAGCGCTTTTCTCCACGGGCGCCGGCCCAATGTCGCGAGCCACAGCGTCTGCGTCGAGTGCAAGAGCCGCGGCAACGTGTGCGTGATGGTGACCGGGACCCCTTGCCTCGGCCCGGTGACGCACGCGGGCTGCGGCGCGCTCTGCCCGACCTACCAGCGCGGCTGCTACGGCTGCTTCGGGCCCATGGAGGCGCCGAACATGGAGTCGCTCTCGCGCGCATTCCGGGCGGCGGGCGTGCCGGAGCGCGACCTCGTGCGGCTCCACCGCACCTTCAACGCGAACGCCCCGGCGTTCCGCGCGGAGAGCGAGCGGCATGAGCGCTGAGACGCGCACCATCGCGATCGACTACCTGGCCCGCGTCGAGGGCGAGGGTTCGCTGACGCTCGTGATCGAGGACGGGCGGGCGAAGGAGGCGCGCCTCTCGATCTTCGAGCCGCCGCGGTTCTTCGAGGCGTTCCTCCGCGGCCGTGGCTACGCGGAGGCGCCCGACATCACGTCCCGCATCTGCGGCATCTGCCCGGTCGCGTACATCACGAGCGCGTGCCGCGCGATGGAGGACGCGCTCGGCATCGAGCTCGGCCCGGAGCTCCGCGCGCTCAGGCGCCTGCTCTACTGCGGCGAGTGGATCGAGAGCCACGCCCTGCACGTCTTCCTGCTGCACGCGCCCGATTTCCTCGGCTACCCGGACGCGGTCGCCATGGCGCGCGACCACCGCGACTGGGTCGCGAAGGGCCTCGCCATCAAGAAGGCGGGGAACGCCGTCCTCGCGCTCCTCGGGGGCCGCGAGATCCACCCCGTCAACGCCCGCGTCGGCGGCTTCTACAGCGCGCCGTCCCGCGCGGAGCTCACGCGCCTGCTCCCCGAGCTGCGCGCCGGGCGCGAGCGCACGCGCGCGTGCCTCTCCTGGATGGCGACGCTGCCGTGCCCGGAGCTCGAGCGACCCTACGAGTTCGTCGCGCTCCGCAGCGACGACGTGTACGCGATCGCCGAGGGGCGCCTCGTCTCCTCGGGCGGGCTCGACATCGAGGTGCACGACTACGATGCGTGTTTCGTCGAGGAGCACGTCTCCTGGTCGACCGCGCTGAGGTCGAGGATCCGGGGTCTGGGGCGCAGGGCGCCGCCAGGCGACCCGGAGCCCCGAGCGTTGGACCAAGGTTCGGGGCGCAGGGCGCCGCCAGGCGAACCGGAGCCCCGGACGTCCGGACACGGCAGCGGCAGCTACCTGTGCGGCCCGCTCGCGCGCTTCAACCTGAGCTTCGATCGCCTGCTACCCGAGGTCCAGGACGCGGCGCGCGCCGCCGGCCTCGCCGTCCCGTGCCGCAACCCGTTCCGGAGCCTGCTTGTGCGCCTCGTGGAGATCCTTCAGGCGTTCGAGGAGTCGATCCGGATCATCGAGGCCTACGCGCCCCCGCCCGCGCCGTTCGTCGCGCCTCCCGCGGTCCGCGCGGGCACGGGCTACGGCGGCTCCGAGGCGCCGCGCGGCTTCCTGTACCACCGCTACACGCTCGACGCCGAGGGGACGATCCTGGACGCCAAGATCGTCCCGCCCACGTCGCAGAACCAGCTCTCGATCGAGGAGGACCTCTGCGCGCTGTCGCCGTCCTTGGCGTCGCTGCCGCTCCGCGAGGCGACCGCGCGCGCCGAGCAGGCCGTGCGCAACCACGACCCCTGCATCTCCTGCGCGACGCACTTCCTCACCCTGCGCGTCGAGGAGGCGCCGCGATGACCACGCGGATCATCGGCCTCGGGCAACGCGCCGCCGGAGACGACGCTGCCGGGCTCGCCGTGCTCGAGGCGCTGCGCCGCCGGGGTCTGCCGGACGACGCGGAGGTCGTCGAGGCGAGGGACGCGACCGCGCTCGTCTCGCTCCTCCAGACGCCCTCGACGGTCGTGGTCGTCGACGCCGTGCTCGCGTCGCCGCCCGGGGAGGTGCTCGATCTCTCGCCCTCGGACCTCGCCGCCGGTGCGCCTGTCCCGATCTCGACGCACGGCCTCGGCGTCGGGCAGGCCATCGACCTCGCTCGCATCACGGCGCCGGACCGGCTCTCCCCCGACATCCGCATCGTCGGCGTGAGCATCGGCATGATGCCTCATCAGCGGGGTTCGGGGCGCAGGGCGCCGTCAGGCGACCCGGAGCCCCGAGCGTTGGACCGACGTTCGGGGCGCAGGGCGCCGTCAGGCGACCCGGAGCCCCGAGCGTTGGACGAGCTCGGCCTGTCGCCCGACGTGGCCGCGGCGGTCCCCCGGGCTGTCGCCCGCGTCCTCTCGTTCCTCAGAGGGTGAACCCGTGCACGAGTCGTCCATCGCAAGGCAGCTGCTCTCCGCCGCCCTGGACCGCGCCGCGGCCGCGGGGGCGACGCGGGTCGTCTCGGTGCGCGGCTGGGTGGCCGAGGCCGAGGCGCTCTCGCCGGAGAGCCTCTCGCTCCACTTCGCGGCGCATGCGCGCGGCACGCCGGCCGAGGGGGCGCGCCTCGATCTGCAGCTCCACCGCGTCGAGGCGCGCTGCCTCTCCTGCGCCGGCACGTACGCGCCCGACCATCACGTGCTGCTTTGCCCGCGCTGCGGCGGCGACCAGGCGACGCTCCTCGGGCGTCTGGGGCTCGGCCTGGACGCCATGGAGGTGGAGTAGCCGTGCCGCGCCTCGCGCTCCGCGTGTACGGCGTCGTCCAGGGGGTGGGCTTCCGGCCGTTCGTGTACCGGCGCGCGTCCGCGCTCGGCCTGCGCGGCTGGGTGCGGAACCGCCCCGGCGGGGTCGAGATCGAGGTGCAGGGGCCGGAGCGCAGCCTGCACACCTTCGTCGCCAGCGTGACCCGCGAGCCCAGCGCGCCCGCGCGCGTCGAGCGCATCGAGATCGAGCGGCGAGCCGAGGAGGACGCCGGTCCGTTCCAGATCCTCGGCAGCGAGGCGGGGAGCGGGGCGCGCCCGTCGGTCCCCGCGGATCTCGCCGTCTGCGAGGAGTGCGCCCGCGAGGTGGACGGCGAGACCGGCCGCCGCCGCCGCTACCCCTTCACGAGCTGCGCGCAGTGCGGCCCCCGCTACACGATCCTCTCGGGCCTCCCGTACGACCGGGCCAGGACCACGATGGAGCGCTTCCCGATGTGCCCCGCGTGCGCCGCGGAGTACGCGGACCCCTCGGACCGGCGCTTCCACGCGGAGCCCATCGCCTGCCCGGCATGCGGCCCGCGCGTCCAGCTCGCCGCCGCAGCCGGAGACCCGATGGAGCCCGGCATTCGGAGCTCCGGGTCGCCTGACGGCGCGCTCCGCGAGGCCACGGCCGCTGTGCTGGCGGGGAAAGTGGTCGCCGTGAAGGGGCTCGGTGGTTTCCATCTGCTGGTCGACGCGACATCCCCGGACGCGGTCGCGCTCCTGCGCCGGCGGAAGCGCCGCGACGCCAAGCCGTTCGCGGTGATGTTCGGCTCGCTCGACGCCGTGCGCGGCGCCTGCCGCGTGTCTCCCGCGGAGGCGGACGCGCTGCGCGGTCCCGAGGCGCCGATCGTGCTGCTGCGGCGCCTCTCGCCCGCCGCCGCGCGGGTCGCCATCGCCGACGCGGTCGCGCCGGGCACGCCGCGCCTGGGCGCGCTGCTCCCCTACACGCCGCTCCACCGGCTGGTGCTCCAGCTCGTCGGTCGCCCCGTGGTCTGCACGAGCGGCAACCTCTCGGACGAGCCGATCTGCACCGACACATCGGACGCGCTGGAGCGCCTGGGCGGCATCGCCGACCTGTTCCTCGTGCACGACCGGCCGATCGTGCGCCCCGTCGACGACTCCGTGGCCCGCGTCGGGCCGGCGGGTATCGAGCTCCTCCGCCGCGCGCGCGGCTTCACCCCGCTGCCTCTCCCGCTGCGGGTCGCCGCCCCGCCGATCCTCGCCCTCGGCGGCCACCTGAAGAGCACGACGGCGCTCTTCTTCGACGGCCAGGTGGTCGTCAGCCAGCACCTCGGCGACGCGCACACCGCGGAGGGCGCCGCGCTCATCGAGCGCACGGCCCTCGACCTCGCGCGCCTGTTCCGGGTGCGGCCGGAGCGCATCGCCTGCGATCTCCACCCCGACTACGCATCCAGCCGCATCGCCGAGCAGCTCGCGGCGGCCTTCCGCGCGCCGCTCGTCCGGGTGCAGCACCACCACGCGCACGTCGCCGCCTGCGTGGCCGAGCACGGCCTCGACGGACCTGTCCTCGGCCTCGCGTGGGACGGAGCCGGCTACGGGCTCGACGGCGCCCTCTGGGGCGGCGAGGCGCTGGTCGTGGACGGGGCGTCGTTCCGCCGCGCGGCGCACCTCCGCTCCTTCCCGCTGCCGGGTGGCGAGCGCGCCATGAGGGAGCCGCGCCGCTCCGCGCTCGGCCTGCTCTGGGAGCTCCGCGGCGAGGGCGCCCGGGACCTCGCGCGCGCCTGGTTCCGCGAGGCCGAGCTGGGCCCGCTGTTCTCCATGCTCGCGCGCGGAACGGGCTCGCCGCGCGCGACGAGCGTGGGGCGCCTGTTCGACGGGGTGGCGGCGCTCGCGGGCCTGCGCGGGGCGGCGAGCTTCGAGGGGCAGGCCGCCATGGAGCTGGAGTGCCTGGCCGAGGCGGCCGGCGAGCAGGCGGGCTATCCGCTGCCGCTGCGCGCCGGCGCGCCGGGGGTGCCGGCGGTGATCGACTTCGGACCGCTGATCGACGCGGTGCTGGGCGATCGGCGTGACGGCGTGCCGCCCGGCGTCATCGCGGCCCGCTTTCACGCGGCGCTCGTGGACGTCGCCGAGGCGCTCGCTGCCACGAGCGGCCTCGGGCGCGTCGTGCTGGCGGGCGGGTGCTTCCAGAATGCGCTCCTCGCCGCGTCGATCCGCGAGCGCCTCGCGGCGCGGGGCATGGAGGTCTACACGCCGAGGCTCTACCCGCCGGGCGACGGCGGCCTGTCGCTCGGTCAGGTCCTCGTGGCCGCGCAGCGCGGCGCCGACGCGGAATCGGACGCGATGGAGATGTGACGATGTGCCTCGGCGTCCCTGGCAAGGTCCTCGGCGTCGCGGGTGGCGACCTCCGGCTCGGCCGCGTCGCCTTCGGCGGGATCGTCAAGGAGATCTGCCTCGCCTACGTGCCGGAGGCGGAGGCCGGTGATTACGTGATCGTGCACGCGGGCTTCGCCATCAGCCGCATCGACGAGGCGTCGGCGCGACGGACGCTCTCGTACCTCGACGAGCTCGGCGCGGCGCGCGAGGGGGAGGAGCCGCGATGAAGTTCATCGACGAGTACCGCGACGCGCAGCGCGTCGGGCCGTACGTGGAGGCGATCCGGCGGGTGGTCTCTCGCCCCTGGTCGATCATGGAGGTCTGCGGCGGTCAGACGCACGCCATCGTCCGCTTCGGCCTGGACGAGCTCCTGCCTCCGGAGATCTCGCTCCTCCACGGCCCTGGCTGCCCGGTGTGCGTCACGCCGGTCGAGCTCATCGATTGCGCGCTCGAGATCGCCTCGCGCCGCGAGGTCACGTTCTGCTCGTTCGGCGACATGCTGCGCGTCCCTGGATCGAGCGACGATCTGTTCGCGGTGAAGTCGAGGGGCGGCGACGTGCGCGTCGTCTATTCGCCGCTCGACGCGCTCGCGCTCGCCGAGCGCCTGCCGGATCGCGAGGTCGTCTTCTTCGCGGTCGGCTTCGAGACCACGGCGCCCGCGAACGCCATGGCGGTGTTCGAGGCGCGACGCCGCGGCATCCGGAACTTCTCGCTCCTCGTGTCGCACGTGCTCGTGCCGCCCGCGATGGAGGTGATCCTCCGGGCGCCGGATCGGCGCGTCGACGGGTTCCTCGCCGCGGGCCACGTGTGCACGGTGATGGGCATCGACGCCTACCGCCCGCTCGCCGCCGAGCACCGCGTCCCCATCGTGGTCACGGGCTTCGAGCCGATGGACATCCTCCAGGGCATTTTCATGTGCGTCCGGCAGCTCGAGGAGGGCCGTAGCGACGTGGAGAACCAGTACGCCCGCTCGGTGCGCGAGGCCGGCAACGAGGCCGCGCAGCGCATGATCCGGGAGGTCTTCGAGGTCGTGCCCCGGACCTGGCGAGGCATCGGGCCCATCGCCCGGAGCGGGCTCGGGCTCCGGGCGCCGTACGCGGAGCACGATGCGGAGCGGCGTTTCGGGGGTTCGGGGCGCAGGGCGCCGCCAGGCGACCCGGAGCCCCGAGCGTTGGCCGACTGCAAGAGCGGCCTCGTGCTCCAGGGGGTGATCAAGCCGCCGGACTGCCCCGCCTTCGGTGCGCAATGCACGCCGGAGACCCCGCTGGGCGCCACGATGGTCTCCTCGGAAGGCGCGTGCGCAGCCTATTACCGTTACCGGAGGGCGGACCCGCCGTGCGGTTCGAGATGAGCTGCCCCGCGGCGCTGCGCAAGAGGACGGTCCAGCTCGCTCACGGCGGCGGCGGGCGGCTCATGCGTGAGCTCATCGAGCACGTCTTCCTGCCCGCCTTCGACAGCGCTCCGCTCTCGGCCCGTCATGACGGCGCCGTGGTGCGGCTCGGCGGCGCGTCCCTCGCGTTCACCACGGACACCTACGTCGTGCATCCGCGCTTCTTCCCCGGAGGCGATATCGGCAAGCTGTCCGTCTATGGCACGGTGAACGACCTGGCCATGACGGGCGCCCGGCCTGCTTACCTGAGCGCCGGCTTCATCGTGGAAGAGGGTCTGCCCATCGGCGAGCTCCAGCAGATCGCGCTGTCGATGGGCGCTGCTGCGGAAGCGTGCGGGGTCGAGCTCGTGACGGGCGACACCAAGGTGGTCGACCGGGGCAAGGGAGACGGCCTGTTCATCAACACCGCCGGCATCGGCGTGGTGCCCGAGGGCGTGGCCATCGCGCCGCGCCGGGTCCGGCCGGGCGATGCCGTGCTCGTGTCCGGCGACGTGGGGCGGCACGGGATCGCGGTGCTGTCCGTGCGTGAGGCGCTGGCGTTCGAGGAGCCCGTGGAGAGCGACTGCGCGCCGGTCCAAGGCCTCGCTGCGGCGCTGATCGACGCGGGGATCGACGTCCACTGCCTGCGGGATCCGACCCGCGGCGGGCTCGCGGCGGTATTGAACGAGATCGCGCTCGACGCGGGCGTCCACGTCGAGGTGGAAGAAGCGCAGATCCCCGTGGAACCTGCGGTCCTCGGGGCGTGCGAGCTGCTCGGGCTCGACCCGCTTTACGTGGCGTGCGAGGGCCGGCTCGTCGCGTTCCTGCCGGAGGCCCAGGCGGAGCGCGCCCTGGCGAGCCTGCGCGACCACCCGCTCGGCCGGGGGGCCGCGCGCATCGGTCGGATCGTCGGCGAGGGAAAAGGGAGCGTTGTCCTGAGGACCCGGCTCGGGACCCGGCGCACGCTCGATCTGCTCTCCGGCGAGCAGCTCCCGCGGATCTGCTGAGGCCGCGGATCGGAGCACGCGAAGCATTCGTGTCGGGCGAGCCATGCGGGGCTCGAGCAACACGGAACGGTGGGTGTCAAGCTCGTTGGCCATTGAGTTGGTCACGACCTCATCACCCGATGTCGTGCGCGCTTCTTACCTATTCTGCTCCATGTCCACCGAAGGAGCGTGCCCCCGCCATGGCGAGGGGCGACGGCGGCGGTCACCTCAGGATGTCGAGCCGGGGTGGTCCCTTCGGGAACACCCGATTCACGCCGGCGCGGCCGCGCGGAGGTCGACCACGGAGCGCGCGAGCTCGGGCCCGGCGCGCCGGAACACGACGAGCTCCCCGCCGTCTTCGCCCTCGACCGCGTAGCGGAGGACGGGACCGAACACCTCGCCGAGCTCGCCGGCGTTGCACGTGGGCAGGTAGGTGCGCAGCACCCGCGGGTCGTAGTAGCGAAAGAACATGGCCGCTCCGTCCGGGCCCAGGACGCGGAGCAGCCGGCGCAGGTGCCGCCGCACGGTCTCGAGGGGAGACGGCGTGGCGAGGAAGATACCCCAGCTCTTCCCCCACCCGAGCCGGAGCAGGCGCCGCGTGAGCTCACCCGATCGCTGGAGCCTCACCAGGTAGGGCGCCACCTGGGCCAGCTCCGGGCCCAGCTCGCCCGCGAGGAGGCAGCAGTGCGGCAGGTCCGAGGAGCGCACCGAGTCGGAGATCGCCGCGTCGCGCGCGCCGTCGAGGACGGCGTAGACCAGATCCGCCTCCGCGCCCCAGAGGTGCTGAACGATTCGATCGAGCGCGGCGCCATCCATCCATCACCTCGCGGCGGCGCCGCCCGGCGCGGCCCCGGGCATGATAACCTGCCTCGGTGCTGCGGCTGCGGTTGAACGAGCGTTTTCTCGACCTTGTCTCGCCGGCGGGCGGCGGGCCCGCGGGGCCGGGCGAGGCGCGGTGGATCGATCTCTTCTGGTGGTGGGAAGAGGCGC
Organism: Sorangium sp. So ce281; assembly: GCF_051527395.1. Taxonomy (NCBI): domain Bacteria; kingdom Pseudomonadati; phylum Myxococcota; order Polyangiales; family Polyangiaceae; genus Sorangium; species Sorangium sp. So ce281. Next base: position 3,521,689 of record NZ_CP150322.1, on the reverse strand, counting down.
CCCCGGGCGATCGCGTGCCGCTCCGCGGCGATCGGCTCGCGGCGCGGCGCTACGTCGCCTCGCTCGGCGCGCGCGCCGAGATCCTGCACGAGCTGCGGCGGTTCCTCCGCGAGGATCGGCCCTGGCTCTCGATATCGCCGGACGATCGCGAGGTGATCGACCACCTCGCGGCCGCGCTCGCGGCGGGACAGGTGCACGTCGCGGAGGCCCCGGACCAGGGTGGCTCCGGGAAGGACCTGGCCCAGCCCGCGCCCTCTCCCGCCGCGGCGGTCCCGGCCCAGCGCCCGCGCGCCGCGGCAGCGCCGGTGGAGGAGCCCGACGACGCGCACGAGGAGCCGTGCTGGCCGTGCCTGCAGCGGGCCGCCGCCTCGGCCCAGGCGTTCCGGGACGCGGCCGCGGAAGGGCTCCCGTTCATCGCGGACAGCCCGCGCGCCGCTGGCGGCGCGGAGCGCCGCGCCTGACCGAATCCAATCGGCCGGAGTGGTGGTACCGTCGGCCCACCTATGGATGTCGTCTCCGACGGGCCGCTCCCCGTCGCCTCGCTCCTCTGGCAGGTGCGCTCCTTGACCTGGGTGCTCACCGTCGTCTGCAAGGCGACGTTCACGCTCGCGCCGGGCGAGTCGCCGCTCGCGCCCGCGCAGGAGCCGATCCGCGAGCGTGACGCGCACCTGGACGACGACCCCGCGCGCAGCCTGATCGAGGCGAGCGACCTCGCGCCGCTGAAGCAAGGGGCCGATGTCGTCCTCGTCGGCCACGCCCACGCGCCCGGCGGCGGCCCCGCGCGGTCGCTGATCGCGCGGATGGCGGTGGGCGAGATCGACAAACCCATTCAGGTGTTCTGCGATCGCCTGTTCACCCAGGAGGGCGAGCTCCAGGAAGGAGCGCCCTTCACGACGATGCCGCTCGCCTACGAGCGCGCCGCGGGCGGGCCGGACACGGACAACCCTGCGGGCATCCATCGCGAGGCGCGCGACGCCCGCGGCAGGGCCGCCGTCCCGAACCTCCTCCCCGTGGATCGGGTCGTGGCCGGCCCGGACGACCCCATCGCGGCCGTGGGCTTCGGGCCCATCGCCCCCACCTGGCCTTTGCGGCGCCGCAGGCTCGGCAGACACGCGGCGGCCTGGTCGTCGGGAGCGCTCCTCTCGAGCCCGCTGCCGGAGGATCTCGATCGCACCTTCTTCAACATCGCTCCGCTCGATCAGCGCCTGCTGCAGCTCCGCGACGACGAGCAGATCGTGCTCGAGAACCTCCATCCTCGCCACCCGCGCCTCGTCACCAGCCTCCCCGGCGTCCGCCCGCGGGCGACCGTCACCGGCCGCGCCGGCGGGCCGCGCGATCTCGCCATGCGCTGCGACACGCTCGTGATCGACACCGATCGCCTCCTCTGCACGCTGACCTGGCGGGGCCAGCTCCCGCTCGCGAGCCCGAAGGAGTCAGGGCAGATCCGCGTCTCGCTGGAGCGGCCCGCGCGGCAGGCGCCCGCCGAGGCGCCCACCCCCGCTGCGGCGGAGCCCCAGCCGCCGCCGCGGGTGGCCCCGGCCGCGCCCAGGGTGAAGCCTCCCTCCCTCGGCCTGCCGAAGCAGACCGTCGACATGCCGGCGAAGTCGCTCGACGCCGTGCAGGCGTCGATCATGCCCTTTCGCGCGGGACCGCCTGCGCCGCCTCCTCCCGAGGCGCCCGCTCTGCGGCCGGCCGCGCCGCCCGATATCCGGCCGAAGCCGAGCGCGACCGAGGGCCAGACGAGCGATCTCACCGAGGAGGCGACGAAGGTGCCTCTCCCCTTCGTCGCCCCGTCCTCGGCGCCGCCGCCCGCCGCCGCATCGAACTCCCCTCCTCCGAACTCCCCTCCTCCGAACTCCCCTCCTCCGAACTCCCCTCCTCCGAACTTCCCTCCTCCGAACTTCTCTCCTCCGAACTCCCCTCCTCCGATCCCTGCCCCGCCGATCGCGAAGGCCTCGCCCGGCGAGCCGGTGAGCCCCTGGGCGGCCGGCGCTCCGCAGCCCGGGTCGAGCGCCATGGGCATGATCCCGCACGCGCCGGCGGCGCCGCAGACCATCGGCGCGATGCTCGCGGGCACGGGCGCGGCAGCGGACGCGAGCGCCGCGTTCGCGCCGGCGGCGGCGCAGCGGGACGCGCTGACGCTCGTGTGGTTCGATCGGAAGAGCGTGCCGCGCATCGTCCGCAAGCCGGCCTGGCAGCGCCTGCTCGACGCGATGGAGGACGAGCCCATCGACCCGGAGGCCGACGATCCGGCCCTCTCCGACGAGCCCGCCGAGATCGAGGACCGGGCGCAGGTCTTCGAGATCCTCGATCGCGGCGCGGCCGCCGACGTCGCGGGCGTGCACGGGGCGCTCGCGCGCGCCGCCGGCAAGCGCGGCATGCCGGTGCCGCCCCTCGAGCTGGTCGAGGGCGAGCTCTCGCTGTCCTTTGACGAAGTGGAGACGCTGAAGGCGCTGGTCTCCACGGCGACGCCGCTCGCGACAGGCGACGACGCGCTCGCGGCGGCGCTCGGGGCCGCCGAGAAATTCCTCGCCACGCCGGGCGTCTCGACAGCGCCCGCCGTCGCCGAGGCGCTGGGCGGGAAGATCCGCGAGGCGCTCGGCCACGGAAAGAAGGGCCGGGTGGAGCTCGCGAACGAGCAGGTGGAGCGCGCGCTGCTGGAGCAGCGGCACTACCAGAAGCGCAAGGTGCTGGGCGGGCCGCACCTGCGCGGCCTCTTGCGCGTGGCGGGAGAGACGCAGCCGCTCGTCATCTACCTGCCGGCCTCGCTCGCCGAGGCGCTGCCGCTCTCGGCGCGCTTCCGGGCGCGGGTGATCGCGGCGGTGCACCCGGCGATGGACGAGCGGGAGGCGGAGCCGGTGGCGCTCCAGGCGGCGGCGCTGGGGCGGGTGGTGCAGGTCAGGCAGCGGCGCGCGTCATGAGGATCCGGACAGGCGCCGTCACGCCCCCCCGAACCGCAGCACCTCTCCCGTCTCGCCCTCGATGACGAACCCGCCGATCTCGGTCCCCACGATCTCGCTCCGCTGCCGCGCCGAGCACGACGGCAGGAACAACCGCAGCACCCGCGGATCGTAGAACCGGAAATAGAGCCCCTTCCCCGTCTCTTCGTCCCTCACGATCAGCGACCGCCGCAACCTCTGCCGCACCTCTCGAAGAGGCCTCCGCCCGGTCAGGTAGACTCCCCAGCTCTCGCCCCACCCCTCGTTCACGAGCACCGGCAGGAGCGCCGACCCCTTCTCGATCCGCACCAGGTGCGGCGCCGCCCGGGCCATCGCCTCGCCCGCGACGCCCTCGAAGAGCGAGCGACTCTCGTCCTCGCAGGCGCGCAGCAGCGTGAGGATGCGCCGCTCGCGGGCGGCGTCGAGGAGGGCGAAGAGCGGCTCCGGCTCGCTCTGCAGCGCCTCCAGCGCGACCGCCCGCGCGGCGAGCAGCTCCCGCGACGGCGGCGGGCGCGGCAGCGCAGGCGGGAGATCGGCGCCCAGGTCGTCGGGCGCGAGCCGCAGCAGGAAGTGGGTTTGCCCCGCGACGACGAGGGCGCCGTCGCCGATCATCGCCTCGGCGACCGCCTTGCCGTCGACCTGCGTCCCCCGGCGGCTCCGATCGACGAGCCGGCACGCGGCGCCGTCCCACGCGATCTCGAAGTGGACCGGCGCCATCTGCTCGTCCTGCGAGATCACGATATCCGCCCGCCCGAGGCGCCCCACGCGCAGCGCCTCGCCGGCCTGGAGGCGCACGCGCCGCCCGGCGAGCAGCCCTGATGTCACGTGGAGCAGCGCCTTCACCCGGCGCCGCCCATCCGGCAGCTCTCGCAATCGAGGAACGGAGTCCCCGACACGGACGCGGCGAGCAACGCGTCGATGGCGGGGGTCGAGCCGATGTTCACCGTCGGACACCCCGTCACGACCGCGCCCTTCGGCGCCGTCTCGTCGCCGAGCCGCGCGGCCATGGCGCCCTCGATGAACACGGTCGCCGACCCCTGGACGATCGCGGCGCTGGCCGGGCACGCGGCGCGATCGCCGACCCGCGCCGCGGGCTGGAAGCCGATGTTCACCGTCCCGGCCGACGAGACGATCGGCGTGGGCCCAGGGTGGGTCTGGCAGGTGTGCAGATCGGTGAGGCGCGCGGCGGCGGGCATGATCTCGCTCCTCCTCGTCTCAGGGAGACGGCGTGTCCTTGGGGTGCGCCTCTTCGGCCTGGAGCGGCGCCTCCGGGTTCGCACCCTGGCCGGCGCCCGGCGCGCCGCCGCTGTTGATGTTGACGATGGATCCCACGATGTCGACGCCCCCCGGGTGGATGTCGATGAAGCCCCCTGGCCCCTTGATGGTGAGCCGCTGTCCGGCCTCGAGCACCAGGGTCGCGCCCGCCTTGATGTGGAGCTGCCCGCCGGCCTCGAGCGCGTGGTTCGCGCCCACGCGCTCGTCCCGGTTCACCGCGACCGTGAGCGACACCGAGCCATCGACGGCCGTTCGCTGGTCCAGCTTCACGTGCACGTGGTCGCCCCCGTGGACGAGCTGCTTTCGCGCGCCCTTCACGACCAGGTGCTCGTCGCCGCCCACGGTGCTCCGCTTGTGGCGCGCGGTGCGCTCGACCTCATCGCGCTTGACGAGCTGGTTCCTGTCGCGCTGCGCCTGCATGTAGACGAGCTCCTGGCCCGCCTGGTCCTCGAACTTGATCTCGTTGTACCCCTCGCCGCCGGGCGACGAGCTGCTCTTCCAGGTGCTCACCGTCTTGTGATCCGGCAGCTTGTACGGCACGAGCTCGCGGCCGTTGAAGGCGCGCCCGGCCACGATCGGGAGATCTGGATCGCCGTCGAGGAAGGCCACCAGCACCTCCTGGCCGACGCGGGGGAGCATGAACATCCCGAACCCGGCTCCCGCCCAGCCCTGGCTCACGCGCATCCAGCACGAGCTGTTGTCGTCGAGCTTGCCCTCGCGATCCCACGGGAACTGCACGCGCACCCGCCCGAGCTCGTCGGTGTGGATCTCGGCGCCCGGCGGCCCCACCACGGTCGCGCTCTGCAGCCCGGGCGCGACAGGCCTGGGCGTCTTGCGCGCCGGCCGGTACGGGACCCTGGGATCGGCGAAGAGCGCGCGCCCGCGCACGCTCCACGGCTCGCCGAGCGAGGCCACGATCTCGAGCTCGGCCGCCATCAACGGCCCTTTTCCGAGCTCCGGGTGCGGGTGCTGATCGACGGCGAAGACCCGGCCGGGGTAGAGGTCGATCACGTTGGCCTCGAAGAGCACGCCGCGCTTGTCGGCGCGCATCGCCGCGAGGACCCGCGTCGAGAGATCGGCTCCGTGCTTCGGGTCGTGGCGGTAAACGCCCTTGGCGTCGCCGATGGGCGCGCCGCCCCCGGCGCTCGCGGCGAGGAACGCGCCGGGCTCGTAGCGGTACTGCTCGTACTTCGCCTCGGGCGCGGGCGCCGGGGGCGCCTCGCCGGTGAGCGCGAACGAGGGCTTGCGGAAGTCGTGGCCGCGGATCGTGCTCGCGCCGGGCCGGACCTCGTGGCCGAGCCGCACCCTGGTGACGAACTCGCGCTCGGCGGTCTCGAGGGGGTTGTCGACGTACGGCAGCGGCGGCCCCGGCCGCAGCGGCTCCGCCTCGAGCTTGTCGCTCAGGGTGAGCTTGGTGTCCGCCCCGCGGTCGGGGAAGGTGTAGGCGATGCCCGCCTCCTCGAGGAGGCGGCTGAGAAAGGCGTGATCACTCTCGCCGTGCTGGACCCTGTACTCGAGCCTGGGGTACGCGCCGCGATCGATCTTCCACGCCGGCTCGATCGCCCACTCGCCGAGGAGCGCGTCGACGATGTCGGGGATGGAGAGGTGCTGGTAGATGCGATGGCCGCGGCGCTGGGTGAGCAGCCAGAGGCGCGGCACGATGCGGAGGTAGTATGTCGAGAGCCCCGTCGGCTCGGCCTGCACCTGCTCCACGTGGCTGCACACGCCTTGCCAGAGCCTGCTGCTCAGCCAGTGGAGGTGCGCGGCGTCGGGCTGGATCTGGAGCGACGCGCTCTGGCCGACGAGCGACTCCAGCTCGAGATCCGAGAGCCTGGACCGGGCCCACACCGAGACGGAGAAGAGCTCGGAGACGGCCTCCTGGACCACGACGCGGCGCACGGAGAGCGAGGCCTCCCCGGACTGGAACGAGAGCTCGAAGATCGACATTCGGATCGGTCCTGGGTGCGAGCGCCGCCGCGGGAGGCTGCGGAGAGCGCAGGGTAGCCCACCTCGGAAAAGAACGGGGCGTGGCAACCAGGAGCATCACGTCGTCCTGGCCCCGAGACCAGACAAACGTCGACGCGATCCGGAAAAATCCTCGAGATTCTGGGAGTCAGCCTTCGCGTCCCCACGAGTGCGCCGGGGCGAGCCGCGCCTCGAACCAGCAGAACGTCTCGCGCACCCGGAACACGCCGCCGTCGCCGTGCTGCTCGGCGAACCGGGAGAGCGCCGCGGGCTCGACGGCCCGCGGGTCGAACCGCTCGTGGGTCGTCGCCTGCCACCACCTCAGCAAGGCGTCCAGCGTCGGATACACGTGAATTCCATGCTGCTCCTCCAGGCGGACCAGCTGCAGCCCGGCGCCCTCGACGTGGTGCGCGAGCGCCGCGGCGTCCTCGAAGGCGAAATCCCGCAGGATCTTCTCCCCCGACGGGTCGGCGAGCCGCGAGAGCTCCCCGACGAGCGCGGGGAGCGAGGAGACGCACTGGACGAGGATGCGCCCCGCGGGGCGGAGCAGGTCGCGCATCAGGCGGAGGACCGCGCGCTTGTCGCGGATCCAGTGAAACACGAAGTTCGAGAAGACGAGATCGAAGGGGCGGCCCCGGGCGACCTCGCCGAGGCCCTCGGCCGCCGCCACCTGGAACTCCAGGTTGGGCGCGCCTGCGGTGCGCCGGGCGAGCGCGATCCGCGCCTCGTCCGGATCGATGCCAAGGACGCGCCCGTCGGGGCCCACGAGCTCGGCGAGCTGCCGCGTGAGGCCGCCGGTGCCGCAGCCGAGGTCGAGCACGAGCTCGCCCCGCCTCACGCCGGCGAACGCGATGAGGCGCTCGCCGCGACCCCTCTGCCAGAGGCTCCCTCTCCGGTAGGCCTGCGCGGCGCTCGACGCGGCCACGGCGTGCCTCCTGACGCCGACGTCCTTGTCGAGGCTCCGAGGAAGAGCACGTCTCATCGCGCACCCCCGTGGTCGAAGCGCGCGGTGATGAAGTAGCCGGAGCCCCGGACCACGTTCGCCGAGTGCGGGACGCCCGGCGGGATCCAGATGCTCGTGCTCTCGGTGACGTGGTGGACGCGGGAACCGAGCTCGACGCGGTACTCGAGGCCCGCGGGATCCGGGAGGATCAGGTTGATCTCCGGGCCGTCGTGGGTGTGCAGCGCCGTGTAATCCCGGCGCGCCGCCTCGGCGCTGTCCACCCGATGAATCGCCAGGTGAACCGGGAACCCCGCGGCGAAGAACCTCCGGATGCACTCGACGTCCTCATGGAACGCGACCGAGGACAGCGGGCTCGGCACGTTGGCGCAGAGGACCGCCTCGTCGAGCCGCTCCTCGACAGAGAGGGACCTCGTGAGGAGATTCATTGTCGTCATCGGTATCGGTCCAGACATCATGGCGCTCAGCTCCGTGTGATGGCGCGGCGGCGCCGCGCGCCCGTGGACGGGTGTCGCGAGCGAGCGATCACGCAACGCGCGTGCCGCCTGGCGCGCCCTCCCCGGCGTGACGTCCCTGGGCGCAGCGCAAGCGCACCGACGCGGCAAATTCGACCCCGATGGGCGGCCGCGGCGCGCGCCGGGCCGACGGCTCGACCTCTGCGCCGGGCGAGCCGCCGTGACATGTCACGCCCGACAGCGTGACATGTCACGCCCGACAGCGTGACATGTCACGCCCGACAGCGTGACATGTCACGCCCGACAGCGTGACATGTCACGCCCGCCGTCACGCTCTGGCCGTGCCATCGCGCGCCGCCGGGGCGCTCTGTGACCCGTGGCGAGCACCGCGCCACCGCCGTCAGTCGGTGATCGTCTCGTATTGGAGCATCGTCCCGCACGCCGCCGCGAAGTACCCGAGGAGCAACATCATGTCCACGCCTGGCCCGAACGCGGTCACATTCGCCGAGGAGAAGAACGCGAACAGGATGTCTCCCACGGCCATGAGCGCGCAGCCCGCGAGCAGCGATCCCCAGATCGCCCACACCTTGCCGCCGCGGAAGGCGCGCGCGATCCGCAGCATCACCAGCGCGGGGACGAGCGCGATCAGATCGAGGATGGGATACGCGATGTTGATGAGCCGCTCGCCGAGCGGCACCGGCGCGCGCGCGATCGGGGCGAGCAAGGGATAACCGACGATCGCCATCGCCGCCGCCGCGCCCGCGGCGATGCCGAGGTGCTCGCGCGCGCTGCCGACGGGGAAGCCGGACGCGCGGTACACGAAGACGAAGCGCACCGACGCGGCGATCAGCAGCGCGTACCCCAGGAGGAACGCGGCGTCCGCGATCGACGGCAGCGGCGCGGGCGCGCGCGCGACGAGGGGATAGTACACGAGCCCGACCTGGCCCAGGGTGAAGAGCGCGAGCCACGCGCCGAGCAGGAACCACGGGCCGCGCGCCGGGTTGTCGCGCTCGAGGCGCGCGGCGCTGCGCAGGCCGAACACGGCGGCGACCGCGAGGCACGCGAGCCGCACGAGCGGACCCACGGCCTCGACGACCGACATCGGGAGGAGCCGCTCGGAGAGCTCGGCGGCCTGCGGCACGAGGCGCGGGACGTACACCGCGCACACGATCGTCACCACCACCGGCGCCACGCGGCGGACGGGGACTCGCGTCATGGAGCTCCTCCCTGCGCCCCGATCGCGGCGCGCGCCTCGTCGAGGATCCGCTGGGCCTTGTCGCGCCCGACGAACACGCCGAGCCCCGGCGCGACAGCGGCCAGCAAGCGCTCCACGTCGGCCGGGGAGAGGCGCCCGTGCTTGAACCCCAGCTTGTCCGCCTGGCTGCACACGGCCGCGCGCGCCATGTTCTCGCCGAGGTACGGCGCGAGCACGTGCACCAGCTTCTTGATGACCTCGTCCGCCGGGAGCATCGCCCTCAGCAGCGACGCGCCATGGCGGCCGGGAGCTCGCCCTGACGGACGACGTGGATGGTCATGGGGGCGCTCGCAAGGTAGCTCGCGCCGCGCGAGAGGGGCAACGAGGCAAAGGACGCGCCCGCGCTCCGCCCCACATGCTCCGTGACGATCGTGGAGAGCTCATCGAGCTTCCCGCGCCCGAGCCGGCGCTCGAGAGCCGCGGTGTTCGCGCCGCAGCGCAAACGCGATACCCTCCTTCAGGGTTTGAAGCGTCACGAGATCGCCGAGACCGACGCCCTGTTCGATCAACGACTGCGCGATCCGCGGCTGGACGCCGGTGAGCACCACCTGGGCGGGGCTGCCTCCACGCGCTGCCTCTCGGTCGGGCAGAAACGGGCAATTATGGCCTCACTGAACAGGATCAACCGGCGATACAGCTTCACTTTTCCAAGAGGAAGGCGGATGGCGCACGGAACCCTCGATCACCTGGGGTGAGCGGTGATCACCCTTGACTTATTAAAAACTCTTTACTTTCCCCTCCCCCGCGGCTCATCCAACGACGGCGATGATCGTTTTGGAGCAAATTTACACCCGCTTCTCTGCTCGGAGGCCTCGTGCTACGCCAATGTCACCGGCGGTTGGCCGATGCTCCATCTGGCGTCCGGCTCAGCGGCTGCGCGGAAGCATGCGCCCGGAACCCAGCGGTCCGGCATCCAGCGGTAACGAGGAGCACCATGCGAATCAACGATCAGGCAGGTCCGTCCACCGTGTCATTGGGCAAGATGTCTCAACGCACGTTCGGTTTCCTCTCGTGCGTTACGGCGTTGCTGCTGGGCGCCTGTGGCGGCGAAGACCCCGACGTCGGGGGCTCTGGTGGAGCGGGCGGCGGCATGTCGTCCGCCTCCACCACGACCTCCTCGTTGACCGGCACCAGCGCCGGCCCCAGCACGAGCGGCGCCGGCGCCGGCGACCCCTCCACCTCCGTCGCGACCACGGGCTCCTCCTCGTCGACCGGAGATCCCGCCGGCGGCACCGGCGGCTCGAGCGGGACGGGCGACACGCACCCGAAGGATCATTGCGTGGATGGGTACGATCCCCATCCCAGCGACGCGGCGATGAAGGACGGCGCGGCGGAGTTCGTGAAGAGCAACCAGATCGATCTCACGGTTCAGCCGGAAGTCATCTCCTGGATGGAAGAGAACGAATGGCAAGCCGCCCACTTCGAGTGGCACAGCATCCGGCGCTGCAATGGCGGCATGGGCATGAGCAGGGTCAATATCTGCAAGTCGGCGGTCCCGGTCCCGTCGGACCAGGAGTGCAAGACGACGGGCGACGGCTACCAGTTCCTCGCCATGCACCGGCACATGATCCAGTCGCTGAAGCAGCTCTGGCCGAAGCACTCGGAGCAGTTCGAGGGCTTCAAGAAGTTCCCCACGACGGCGGAGGAGCTGCCCCAGCAGTGGAGATCGGACTTCAGGCCCTGGAGTTCCACGACGCTCGCCAACGCGAAGATCGGCGACGAGATCGACAAGCCGGAGAACCTGAGCCGCTTCCCGGACGAGGGCGCGCTCGGTATGTGGCTCCAGTGCTTCGCCGGCCAGGCCATCCCGGGCACCAACCAGCAGGCCAGCGGCCTTCACGGCGATCTCCACTTCAAGTGGGTGCGCCCCCAGAACACCGACCACGGCCTCGGCAACCAGTTCACGAACATCGACAACTACATGTTCTGGAAGCTGCACGGCTGGATCGACAACGTCTGGGAGAAGTACCGTGTCGCCAAGGGCATGTCGCCCACCGACCAGAAGCTGAAGGACGCGGTGGCCGCCCAGTGTTACGAGATGGACGCGATCGCTCAGGTCATCAATCCCGACCTGAAGCCGGATCCGGATCCGGGAAATCCCCTGCCCGAGGAGTCCGGCGTGTTCCATGAGACCATCCGTCCGATCTTCGAGAGCGCGATCCACAAGTGCAGCGGTTGCCACGCTGCGCCGTCGACCGGTCCCCAGGCAGGTCTGTCGCTCGGCGGCGACATCAGCTCGACGGACATCGTCGCGGGCCTCGTCAACAAGACCGCCAAGGGCGGCGGGCAGTTCAAGCTCGTGGTCCCGGGAAATCCGGACCAGAGCTGGCTCTACCTCAAGGTCGCAGGGACGGCCGGGAACGCCGGATGCAGGCCTTCCGCCGGAGGCACCTGCCAGACGGGCGTCATGCCGCAGGCCGCGGACGGCAAGCCGACCGTGACGAGCGCTGAGCTCGCTGCCCTCCGCCAGTGGATCCAGAGCGGCGCGCCCGCGCCGACGAGGAACTAGACTCGCCCCGCTCGGCCTCCCCCACGGCCCGCTCGCCCCTGCGCCGGCGCGGCCCCTGGGGGGCAACCCCCCGTCAAGGCACGCCTCTCCATCGTCATCGATGAACGCCGCCGGCTCGATGCCACCCCCTGGGGTGCGCGAGCCGGCGGGCGACGCAGCGCGCCCTCGAGCGGGCCCGTGGGGCGCTCGCGCTCGGCCACGCGGATGACCATGCAGGCGGCCGGCTCGCATCTTACGGCTTGGTTACCTCGAAGGACGCGACCTTCACCGAGCCGCCCAGAGACTGTGTGGCGTAGTTGAAGATGCCGAACCGGTAACCGAGGAAGTACTGCCAGTTCTTGTTCATGTTGAGCGTGTTGCCCAGGTTGGTGAATCGGGCGCCGTCCGTGCTGTAGGAGAAGCGCGCTTGCGCGCCGCCGTTGTCCGAGCGGACGTTGGCCTCCACGCGCAGCCAGATCGTGTTGCCGGACGCCTCGGCGGAAGCCACCTCGGTGCCCGTGCTCGTCGTGGCCCAGGAGGTGTTCATGTTGACGCCGTTGGTCATCACGACGCGCGCCGCCCCGTTGGTCTTCTTGACACCGATCCACGCCGACACGTCGCGCAGCGCAGCGAGGCCGGCGACATCGCCGTTCTGCATCTTGCTATGATCGAGCTCGATCGTCGCGATCGACACGGGCCCTTCGACACGGCGCGTCAGCGTGTTTCGCGCGGCGTACAGGTCGTTGGTCACCGTCGCGGCTTGCAGGGTCAGCCCGGCCCCGGACGACCACTTGGTGCTGTCGGGGTTGTGGTTCCACTCCCACTCGGGGCGCAGGGTCGCCTCCGCGAAGGTGTCCTTGGTCGTGGGCGGCTTCACTCGGTTCGATCCGCAAGGCAGGTTCGGGAAGGGGTACGTACCTCCCCATTTGCCGTCCACCAGGGTGAGCGAGGGCCATCCGTCGGTCCAGGTCATCGGGGCCATCACCGGGATGCGGCCAGCCGGGTACGAGTCGTTGAAGCCGAGGTAGTACCAGTCGCCGTTCTGCGTCTGGACGACGCCGCCCTGGTGCGGGGACCCGCCGGAGCCCGGAGCGCCGGCGTAGGGCAGCTTGACCGCGAAGGGCCGCAGCTCGTAGGGGCCGAAGGGCCCGCTCGTCGAGCGGAGCACGTACTCACCGTTCGCGTACTGCGTGGTGAAGATGTAGTAGTCTCCGTCCTTCTTGATGATGCGAGAGCCCTCCAGCGGTCCGGAGATGTTGCCCGGCGTCTGGAAGACGACCTGATTCTTGACCTGGCTGAAGCCGTCTGCGCTCAGCTGCGCCACGCTGATCGTGTTGTTTCCGTAGGCCACGTACATGGTGTCGTCGTCGTCGATCAACAGCCCCATGTCGTAGTAGCAGCCGCCCTTGTGCTTCTCCCACGGGCCTTCGGGGGACTTGGCCGTGAAGACCCAGCCGCCGCCCTTGTTGTGCATGCAGCCCATCCAGTAGAAGGTCTTGTTGCTCTTCCGGTACTGGAGCGTGGAGGCCCAGATGCCGTTCACATACGATCTATCCCGGCCCAGGTCGTACGACGGGTCGACGTCGAGCAGAGGAACGGAGTGGGAGACGTATTCCCAGTGGACCAGATCGTAGGAGCGGAGCAGGGGCGCTCCAGGCGCATGGTGGAAGGTGGACGCCGTGTAGTAGTAGGCGTCGTCCACGCGAATGACCTCCAGATCGGGGAGGTCTTGCCAGAGGAGAGGATTGGAGTAGGTCTCGGGGCAGACGGCGGGGGCGCTGCCGCCGTCGCCGCCGTCACCGCCGCCGCCGCCGGCGCCGGGGTCGCCGCCCCCGGACGCGGCCGAGCTTCCGCTGGCGCTCGTCGAACCGCCGCTCGTCGTTTGCCCATCGCTCCCGCCCGAGCCGCTGCTGCTCGAAACGCCCGGTCCAGGGCCGGTCGTCGCGCCCGTGGCGCCGCCGCCGCCATCACCGTCGCCGCCCTGCGACTCGCCGCTACAACTTGCGAGGAGAGCGAGGAGACAGACAGCGGACGCCGCACCGCCTGCACGTCGGTTGAGAGAGCGGGTGTTGGTAGATCGGGAAGGGAAGTGCATGGTGATGCCCTGATGAAGAGGTGTCAGCGAGAGCGCGCGGTGCACCGCTGTCAAAAAAAGAAAAACGAACGCGTCGAGGCGACGCGGCTCCCTGGTCGGGACGACCCGGCGTGGTCGCGCGGTCGCCGCCCGGAAGCGTTCGCCCGAAAGTTTCGGGAAAATTCACAGGGAGGCAGGGAGACGGGGAGTAAAATTCCACCGACTCCCCGTCTCCCCGCCTCCCTGTTCAATTTCCCGCGAAAAATGCCCAGCCCAAGGGAGGCTTTGTCAGGTCGCCGCCCTGCCCGAGCGCGCCTGAGTCAATTGTGAACGTTCACATTCCACCAGTCAACCAAAATTGACGGGGGCGCGCCGCCGGCGGCGGAGGCTCAGGAGCGCGGCCGGGGGATCCCGAGCCGCTGCCGCCGCTCCCACAGCGCCTTGCGGCTGATGCCGAGGCGGCGGGCGATCTCGGTCTCCGTCAGCTCGTGCTGGTGCTCGAGGACGAAGCGGCGGAAATAGCCCTCGAGAGAGTCGGACGGGGGCTCTCCCTCGTGCGCGTCCGCGGCAGGCGCGGGCGAAGGCGGCGGCGGGGGCGCGTCGAGCCCGAGCAGCTCCAGCCCGATCTCGCTCGCATCGGCGAGCACCATCGCGCGGTGAACGGCGTTCTCCAGCTCCCGGATGTTGCCCGGCCAGGGGGCCGCCGCGATGGCGGCGCGCGCCTCCGGCGTCAGCGTGAGCGGCGCGCGGCCCATCGCCCACGCGCGCCGCCGGAGCAGCGACTCCGCGAGGCGCACGGCGTCGCCCGGCCGCTCGCGCAGCGGCGGGAGGCGGATCTCGAGGACCCGCAGCCGGAAGTAGAGGTCGCTCATGAACGATCCGTCGCGCGCCATCGCCGCGAGATCTCGGCGCGTCACCGCGATGAGGCGCACGTCGACGCGCCGGGCGCGGGTCGCGCCCACGCGCCGCACCTCGCCCGTCTGGAGGAAGCGGAGGAGCCGCGCCTGGACCTTGGGCGGCAGCTCGGCGATCTCGTCGAGCAGCAGCGTCCCGCCCTCCGCGGCCTCGCAGAGCCCCGCGCGCGCCGAGATCGCGCCGGGGACGGCGCCGCGCTCGTAGCCGAAGAGCTCTCCCTCGATCTGCCCCTCGGGGATGGCCGCGCAGTGGACCGGGACGAACGCCAGGTGCCGGCGCGGGCTCAACCGGTGCACGGCGCGGGCGAGCGTCTCCTTGCCCGTGCCGCTCTCGCCGAGGACGAGCAGCGTCGCCTCGCTCGGGGCGACCTTGCGCACCCGCGCGAACACCTCGCGCATGGCCGCAGAGCCGCCGACCATGCCCTCGAGCTCGTCGTCTTCGGATGTAGGCGGCACGGACGGCGCGGGCGCCGAGGCGCGCGGCGCGACGTCGGGGAGCGCGCTCCGCTCCGATCGCGCGCCGGGGAGATGATGGTCGAGGAGGGCGACGAGCTCGGCATGATCGAACGGCTTCGACAGGTAATCCGCGGCGCCGCGCTTCACGGCGTCCACGGCCGCCTTCACCGTGGCGTAGCTCGTCATGAGCACGACCGGCGCGCCGCCGCACTGCCCGACGAGCGCGGTGCCCGGCGCGCCCGGCAGGCGCACGTCGGCCAGCACCAGATCGAACGCGCGCAGATCGTGATCCGCCGAGGCATCCTCGACCGACCCCGCCTCGATGACGTCGTGCCCATGACGAACGAGCAGCCGCCGGAGCTCCGTCCGGATGACGACCTCGTCCTCGACCAGCAGGATCCGGCTCACGGCGCCACCTCGAGCCCGCGCATGGGACAAGGCTACTCAGGACCGGTGCGGCTGAATACGTGAGGACGCATGACGCAACGCACCAACGATGACGGCTCAGTTGTCCAGGTTACTGATCGCAGCGCCATGCGAGGACCGAGGCGCATTCTCCGCCGGAGAAGCGGGGGGCTTCACAGGGCGCGCAGGGGCTCCGAGCTCCGCGCGCCCGATCGGGCGCCCCCCACGATCGGCCTGCGATTTATGGCTTGGGGACGAACAGCAGGAGGTCAATGGAATTCGCCATCGCCTCCAGACCGGCCGAGTTCAGGTGCAGCCCGTCGCTCTCGAAGTTGAAGTCAGCTCTCAGCTTGGCGGGATCCTCGGGGTCGGCGACCGCCGGCTCGAAATCGATGACGCCGTCGAACTTGCCGCTCATGCGGATCCAGGTGTTGACCGCCTGGCGCGTGGCCTCGTGCTCGTCGGTGTAGTACTTGTTGCCCTTGAACTGCGTGATGGGCGCTCCGTAAACGAGCATCCCCTTGTCATGCGCCTTGGTGATGAACTCGCCATAGGCCGCGATCAGGCCGTCGCCGACGGGCGGCGCGCTGTCGGTGCCGATGTCGTTCGTGCCGATGAACGTGATCAGCCATTTCGCGCCGCGCTGGTCCAGGACGTCACGCTGGAAGCGGGCCTTGGCGGTCGGCCCGAGCCCGCCGGCGAGCACGTTGCCCCCGCCGATGCCCAGGTTCAGCACGGCGACCTGCTGGGTCCCCTGATTGGAACGCAGGCGGCGAGACAGGAAGTCCGGCCAGCGGGTGTTCATGTCCGTGATCGAGCCACGGCCATCGGTGATCGAGTCACCGAGGATGACGACCGCCGCGGCCTCGGGGACCGCATCGACGTCGAGGCCCGTGATGTAGTACCAGTGCGCCGTGGACACAGGGGAGGTCAGGTTCGCCGCCGAGACCCCGTTGCCGGTCTGGATATACGAGTTGGTCCGCGAGCCCGGGTGTCCGGTGATCCCGGCCGGCACGGCGCCGAACTTGATGGTCACCGCCATCTTGGTGAGGGGCTTGATGGTGTACTCGATCGGATCGGAGAAGACCGTCTTGCCCACCGGGATGGTCACCGCATCGGCCCCCGCGAACTTCAGGGCATGATCGGTGGCCACGTTGATGCCGTCGGCGGTCGTCGACTCCGCGATGTGGACCGACTCCATGGTCACCGGTCCGTCGCCGAACTCGTTCGAGAGCAGCAGTCGCACGCCCTTGCCGCCGATCGACGTATAGATCACCTGGCGCAGCGTGTTGTTGGCCAGGCCCGGCGCGGGCGGGTTGTTGCCCTCCTCGGTCAGCTGCGGGCCGGTCGTCCACGTCCCGACCCAGTGCGCCTCCGCCGCGCCGCCGGCGCCACCGCCGCCATCGCCACCCCCCACGCCCGTGGCCCCGCCGCCGCCGGTGGCGCCGGCGCCGCCGCCTCCGGTGTCGCCGCCACCAGCGCCGCCGCCGCCGCCGGAGGCGTCACCCCCGCCGGAGCTCGCCGCGCTGCTCGAGCTGGACGTCGAGCTGGACGTGCTGCTCGACGTCGTGGTGTCCGTGTCATCGCCGCAGCCGGCGACAGCCAAAAACAGAAGAGCACAAAGAATTCTTCGCATGGTCCTCGACGCTCGAAAGATTGCTGTGTTCGCGATCGTTCGAATTGCCCCTCGGCGCACCGCCCCCGATCAGCAGCTCCTTCAGCGCATTCGAACTTTCGAGTTTCCTTGATTTCAGCCGATAGCGCGCCGGTTCGCTCGTGCGCACAGCGTCGCCCGGATCGAGCCCGGATCGAGCGAAGAGCTCGTCTGGATGGCTGCGCTGCCCACCGTCGATGTCCGGAGGCGCGCGGGAGAGCGCGGGCCGATGCCATGCCCCTCACACGCGCCATCGAGTGTGTCACACGAGGACTCGAACTACTACACGGTTCATCGCCGGGAGAACGCCCGGGGCGCGCCGTCCGGCCAGGTGACGTTACGTTCGGTAACGCTTCGACGCGCTCGCGTTACGTTCGGTAACAGCCAGCGCGACGCGTCGTCTAGGCGCTTCGGCCCATGACCCGAGGCCGCCGCGGGTCGCGCGTGCGGCGCTCCGGCCAGCCCGCCGCCGGGCGGCTGGCGGAATGACCTGGCGGCGGGGGTCAGGACGAGCGCTCGGCGGGACCGGCTGCGAGGGCCTCGTGCACGGCCTCGCGCGTCCCGGTGCCGGCGAGGAGATGCCACGCTCGGAGCGTCGGCAGGTCGCGCATGGCCTCCACGGCCAACCGCAGCGGCGGCGGCATGGGGCCGAACCGAGCCTCGTAGAGCTCGATCGTCGCCTGCGCCATCCCTTGCGCGACCCCCTGCGTGCGTCCCTGCTCGATGAATGGCTCGACGAGTTCCTGCGTGGTCATCACGAACTCCTCTTCTTCCGGTGTCGCTGGCCCGCGCTGGGCGACCTCCGCTCGGAAGCGTAGCAGAGGACCGAGCGCGATGTCGCGCTCCGACGCGTCCTCCGGCAGCCGCCGGAAATCTTCGATCGCCTCTCGCAGCACGCGCCCTCCGCCCTGCGCGCACCTCGTCCGCGCTCGGCGTGTCGCTGTAGGCCTCGATGGTGCACGCCGTCGCTGCGAGGCGGCCGAGGAGACCGAGCCGTTCTCGCCCCGACGCGCGCGCCGGGTCGGACTCATACCATAGGTCCGCATGCTGCGCCTCTCCGGGGACCTCGGCGTCGGTCACGACCTTGCCGATCGGTGTCATCCCCTCCTGAGCGATGTCCTTCGCCAGCCGATCGAATCGGTTCCGCATGGCGGGCGCAGGCTGGCACGCCGAGTGGACGAGATGAAGAAAAGTGCAGGCTCGCCCGCACGGCGGGCATCGCAAACCGCTTACGCGCGCTCGGCACAATGCATTTCCCCTTCGACACGCCAAGTGCCACCAACAGCTGTGATCACACGGTGACCAAACATCTGGCTGCCCGTGGCCGCGTACTCGAACTCGAAGAAGATGGGCGCGTCCTCGCGCGGCAGCCCCGTACAGGCGCAGACAAGGTGCTTCACGAGCACGCGTCCGGTCGTCTCCGACCGGCCGAGCCGGAACCCGGCGTAGCGCGGCCTCGGCGTCCCCCGTGTCGGAGAAATTCGGCCGTACCCGAGGAGCGCCGCTCCGATGTTAGGATGCGGCGCATGCCCCCGCCGCACCTCGATCCCGGAGCGCTCAAAGCCATCGTCGAGTCCCCCGATGAGCCAGACCCGACCGATGCGGTCCGCGCATACCGGCGCTCCTTGCGCCTCCACGGGTGATGAGCGCCCCCATGGACCGAGAGTGGCCGCTCGACGCGGACGACTTCTCCGCCTACTACGCCTTCGCGCCGGCGGCGCTCGCCATCCGCGAGTGCGTGCGGCTGCGCGCCGTGCGCGAGCTCGACCTGCCGGAGCCGCTGCTCGACGTCGGCTGCGGCGACGGCCTGTTCGCGCGCCTCGCCTACCCGGACAAGCAGGCGTGGGGCATCGACATCAACCCGACCGAGGTGCAGCGCGCGCAGCGGACCGCGTCGTACCGCACGCTCATCTGCGGCAACATCGTCAACGTCCACCTGCCCGAGGGGTTCTTCGGCAGCGCGATCGCCAACTGCAGCCTCGAGCACGTGCCCGATCTCCACGGGGCCCTCGTGAACATCCGGCGCGCGCTCCGGCCCGGGGCGCGGTTCGTGCTCATCGTGCCCACGCCCGACTGGACGTACCAGCTCGCCCTGCCCGAGGCGCTCCGCTCCGTGGGCCTGGTCGGCCTCTCGCGGACGTACGGCGACGCGCTCGATCGGGTCTTCTCGCACGTCCACCTCTACGACGAGGCGGGCTGGCGCGATCACCTCGCGCGCGCGGGCTTCGACCTCGTGGAGACGCGCCCCATCGCGGGCCGGCCGACCTCGTGGGCGTTCGACTTCATGCTGTACCCGAGCTTGCTCGGCTACGTGATGCGCAAGCTCACCGGCCGCTGGGTCGCCATGCCAGCGCTCCGCCCGCTCACCGTCGACGTGGCGCGCGCCGTGGTCAACGCGCTCGGGCGCCTCGCCCCGGGCGGCGACGCGGCCGCCGAGTACCTGCTCGTGGCGCAGGCAGGGCCCGATGGCTGAAACGGCGGCGCCGCCCGGCGACTACTTCTCGAACCACCGCCGCCGCGAGCGGTTCCCGTGGTCGCTCTACCACGGCGCGCTCACCCGCCCCCTCGCCCGCGCCATCGCCGCGCGCGGCCCGCGCCCGCGCGTGCTCCTCGTCGGCTGCGGCCTCGAAGGGGAGATCCCCGGCGCGCCGCCCGCGACGGAGCTCTACGGCTGCGATCTCGACGCGCGCGCCATCGAGGCGTGCCGGCGCCTCTACCCGGCGCGCGCGGAGCGCTTCGCCGTCTGTCCGGGGCCGTACGAGCTCCCGTCGGGCGGCGGGTTCGACGGCCCGTTCGACGTCGTGCTCGCGAAGGAGGTCGTCGAGCACACCCTCGATCCGTCGCGCTGGGCGCGCGGGCTCTCGGCGCGCCTCGCGCCGGGCGGCGCGCTGCTGCTCACGACCCCGAACTACGGCCGGCTGTCCACGCTGCCGCTCCTCGAGGCCACGGTGCTCGAGTGGATCGCGCGCCGCGACGGCTTCTCGCGCAAGCACATCCACCCGAGCAAGTTCGACGAGCGCAGCCTCGCGGCGCTCGACGTCGGGGAGCGGATGCGGCTCGTGTCGGTGCGGCGCACGCTCACCGGCTGGTCGCTCCTCGGCACCTGGCAACGCGCCCCCGGCTGACCCGGGCGAAGGCGAGCTCCGCTGATGCTCTACCTCCTGCTCGCGCTCGGCGTCCTCGTCCTCCGGCTGGCCGAGCTCCGCGCCGGCGCGGCCGCAGGCCCCACCGCGCCCGCGCCCGCGCCGGCCGTACCCGTCGCGCCCGGGCCCGCGCCGCGCCTCGCCTGGCTCGCCGCGGCGGCGGCGGTGGTGGTGGCGCTCCTGCCCGCGCTGCGCGACGCACCCGCGCTCGCCGGGCCCGGCGCCGCGCTGTCGAAGGACACGATCTCGCACCTCGCCATCGCCTACGACATCGCGACGAGCGGCCTGCCGCACGGGTGGATCGCCACGAACAACGGCGGCTTCCCGGTCGCGCTGCACTACCCGCCGGTCGGCTGGCTGCTCGTGGCGGCGCTGATCCGCCTCGGCGTCGCGCCGGTGGTCGCGGTGAAGGGGCTCGGCTTCGCCGCCTTCATCGGGGCGCCGCTGCTCGTCGTCGCCGCGGCCCGCGCGGTCGGCGCGCGGCCCGCTTCGGCCGCCGCCGGCGCGGTGGCGCTCGCGTGGGTCGCGCCGTACGTGCAGTTCGCCGGCGGGTGGCCGTCGTTCTTCCTCCTCGGGCTGCTCTCGCAGATCCTGGTCATCCCCGTCGTCATCGCCTGGGCCGCCGCGGTGATCCGCCCCGCCCGCTTCGAGCTCGGGCCGGCGCTCGCCGCCGCCTGCGCGGCGACGCACCCGCAGGTCTTCACGGTGAGCGCCGCCGTCCTGGGCGCGGCCGCGATCGCCGTGTGGGATCGGCGGCTGTGCGCGCGCGTGCTCCGCTCGCTCGCCGGCGGCGGCCTGGTCGCGGTCGCGCTCT
Organism: Sorangium sp. So ce281; assembly: GCF_051527395.1. Taxonomy (NCBI): domain Bacteria; kingdom Pseudomonadati; phylum Myxococcota; order Polyangiales; family Polyangiaceae; genus Sorangium; species Sorangium sp. So ce281. The sequence goes on along the minus strand of NZ_CP150322.1, from coordinate 3,500,891 downwards.
ACGGCCCCGGCATCGCGTCGATGGCCGCGCCCTTCGGCTGGCCTGCGGGCCTCGGCTGGCGGCACATCGGCTTCGGGCCCGAGCGCGTGCTGCCGTGGATGCTCGACGGCGACCTGCTCGACTACGAGCACGCCCCGGTGATCGGCTCCGCGTGGATCGCCGCCTGCTTCCTCCATGCGACGCGCCTCCGCGCCCCGGCGTCGCGTGCCGTCCTCGCGGCGTCGGCGGTCGCGCTGCTCCTGTCGATGAGCGGCGGCTGGATCGTCGGCGCAGGCCCGCTCGGTCGCGCGCTGCTCTCGCTGTTCCAGCCGATGCGCGCCCTCGCCCTCCTGCCGCTCGTCGCGGCCGCGACCCTCCTCAGCGCGCTCGACCTCGCGGCGGCGGCGCTCGCGCGCATCGGCGCCGCGCTGGCCGCGCGGGGCGCGCGCCGCTCGCGCCCCGCGCTCGCCGGGCTCCTGCCAGCCGCGCTCGCCGGGCTCCTGCCGGCCGCGCTCGCGCTCGTCGCGGCCCTCGAGATCCCCGCCCGCGCGGCCGATCTCCACGTCATGGCAGAGAAGCAGGCCGCGCTCGTCGCGTCGCGCGGCTGCCCGCCGCCCGCCGAGGGCTTCGACCCCGATCTCATCGCCCGCTGGCTCGCCGAGGCGCCGCACGGCCGCGCGAGCTACGCCGCCGAGGACGAGTTCGCGACCTGCTCGAGGATGCACGCCGCCCATCTCCGCCGCGCGGTCCCGATGGCCGGGTCGACAGGCGCCGGCGCGCATGTGGGCGTTCACGCCGCGGCCTTCCTCGAGGTGGCGCCCGAGCGCCCCGGGAGCGCCGCGCGCGCCGAGGCGCTCGGCATCCGCACGCTCATCCACCTCGCCGCGCAGCGGCCGGGGCCGCGCGAGGCGTGGGCGCTCGTGGACAGGCGCGGCGAGGTCGAGCTGTCGCGGCGGGTGGGCGGCACGGACTACGTGGGGCTCGGGTGCGTGCGCGAGGTGTGGCGCGGCCGGGAGGCCGATCTGCTCGCGGCGCTCTTCGAGCACCTGAAGCAGCCGCGCACCGTGCTCGACACGCCCGGCGAGCTCGTGGCGCTGGAGGCGGCCCGCGGCCCGCTCGAGCGCGTGGCCGTGGCCGGCGACGGCTGCGATGCGGCCCGCGCCAGCGTGCGCGAGGCGCCGCGCGAGCCGGGCGCGTACGAGGCGATCGTCGACGCGGAGGCGCCTGTCGACGTCGTGTTCCGCGCGACGGCATTCAGCGGCTGGCGCGTGCGCGACGGCGGCGCCGAGCTGGCCACGACGCGCGTCGCCCCGGGCTTCTTCGCGGTGCGCGTCGGCCCCGGCCGGCACCACCTGGAGGCGGTGGTGGCGCTGCCGCGGTTCTACGTGCCCTTGCTCGCGCTGGCGTGCGGGGCCGCGCTCGCGCTGGGGGCGCCGCGGCTCCGGCGGGCGCTCTTCCGCCGTGGCCGGCTAGCAGTCACCGAGCGCCGGTGACTGGCACGTCGTCTGGCGTCTGGCATCTGGCATAGAGATAGCCAGACGTCTGGCCACGGCGGCCAGGCGCGCCGCTTTCGCTTCCACGCGCCGCGCTCGCGCGATAGCCTCGCCGATCGACGCGCGGACAAGGGAGCAGCGGCGAGCAAACGAATGCAGGTGGCGGCGGGGGGAGCGATGTATACGCGGGTTGCTGTCGTACAGCTCGCCTATTACCCAGCGATCATCATCGATCGACGGTCTCCGCTCGAGGATCCGCTCTTCGATCCAAGAAGAGCAGCGGACTCGCTGCTCCCGGCGCGCGCTGATGTGCCCGTCGCGATCAAACCGAAGCTCGAGGCGCTCCGGCGGCGCATCCGCGAAGCCTACGATGCGCAGCTCCTCGCGCGCATCCGCGCGGTGCTGTCGGCTTGCTCGGAGTACGGGGCGAGGATCGTGGTCTTTCCCGAGTACAGCGTCCCCTGGGAGATCCTCGGCGGCGTCGCCGACGCCGCGGGCGACATGGTGGTCGTGGCGGGGACGCACTCGGTGGACCGGGCGGCGCGCCGCTCCGGCATGTACGAGCGCCTCGGCGCCACGGGGCTCCCCGCGCTCGGACAGTCGGTCTGCCCGGTGCTGCACCAGGGTCGGCTCCTCGGCCTGCAAGCGAAGAGGACCACGGCGGCGGTGGAGCGGAGCACGATGCGCCCGGGCGAGACGTGGGCGCCTGTGGAGATGCCGGACGGGATCGCAGGCCCCATGGGCGTGCTGGCCTGTCTCGACTTCCTCCTCCGGGACAGCGCGCACGACCTGGCGCCCGTCGCGAAGCGCATCGGCGAGTGCCGCTTCCTCGCCGTGCCCAGCGCGACCCCGCACACCACGCTGCCAGAGCTCGCAAGAAAGATGTGGGAAGAGGCGCGCCGGTACGGGCGGCCCACGCTGTATTGCGATGGCGCCGAAGGTGGCGGCACCTCGATTTACGTCGACGAGGCCCAGCCCCACGACCTGCGGCGGTTCCCGGATCGGGCGGGATATCTCGAGCCAGGTGACGAAGGCGTGATCGTCGCGGACGTTGACCTCCGGTACGAGCGGACCAGCGCGTACCTCGCTCGCTCCGCGCCGCGGCCGGTCCTGCCGGTCGCCGAGGCGACACTCGTGTACCGAGGGCACCCGGCGGGAGAGGCCTATGCGCGGTGGCTCGACGGCGCCAGGGAGCTCCTGGGACGCGATGACGACGAGGCGCTCGAGGCGCTCGTTGCGCGCCTCGAGGACGCGCGCGACGTGTTGTTGAACGCGGGCGCCCTGTCCGGGGCCGCGGCGCGAGGCCGGCGGCTGCGCCGACTCTATGGCGAGCTCGACAAGCTGACCCGCGTCGAGGAAATAAGGCAGTTCACACGGGAGATCATCGTCCCCGCCGAGGTCCTGCCGCTCGAGGCCCTGCGGGCGGCGACAGCGGGTGCGGCCGCAGACGTCGTGTTCGGGTGGATGACCGAGCGGGAAGCGCGCGAGGCCGGGTTCGTGGAGGTCGAGGCGCGGCTCCGCAAGGCCGTGGACGCGAAGCGGGGCAACGGCGAGTGGACGCTCGACGGGATGGCGGCGCTCGGCGCGGTGGCGCAGGCGGTGCGCGGCGCGCCGGAGGCCAGCGACGACGATCGAGAGAGCTCCCTGCCGCCCGATCTGCTGGTCGAGCTGCCGCGAAGGCTCGACCCGATGGCGCTGGGAACGCAGCAGCACCGGGGCTGGGCGCTCTCCTTCCAGCGACATCCATCCGACTTCCGCGCCCCGATGGACGACGCCGCGCCGCGCGCCTACGGCGATGCCTGCGCGGCGCCGGGCCCCATCGCTGAGCCGAGCAAGGGCGCGCACGCCCCGCGGTTCTCCGAGCACCAGATCCTCTCGGCGGAGACCGTCTTTCTGCTCGCCCTCGCCGAGGGGCGGGAGCACGTGGCGGCGGTCGGCGTCTGGCCTGAAGGCCGGCCGGCCTGGTGCACGCTCATGGTCGCGGCCCTCCGGGACGAGGGGTGGGCCCTGCTGTGGATCGAGGGCCTCGAGCGGTGGAGAGGGCCCCGGCGAGCGTGGGAGAAGCTCCGCTCGGCCGCCGTCCGGTCAGGGCTGGCGAACGCAACGCTCGAGGCGATCCCTCAGGACGCCCTCGCGCAGCGGATCGCGCGCCTGTCACCGCGCTTCGACGGCGCGCGCGGCGTCGTCGCGGCGCTCCGCGAGCAGCGGCTGCGCGAGGTCGGGGGGCGGTTCGTGGAGCCCGACGCCTGCGTCGACGGGCACGACGAGCCGGCACCCCTGCTCGGCGCCCTCGACGCGTGGCTCTCGTCGAGCGAGAAGATCGCGCTGGTGCTCGGCGAGTTCGGCCTGGGGAAGTCCACTGCGCTCGCCGCGTGGGCCGAGCGGCGATGGGCGTCAGCCGAAGGGCCGAGACCCCTGCTCGTCAACCTCGCTGGCGCCTCGCCCCACGCGAGCCCGGAGCAGCTCCTGCTCCAGGCGGCCGGCGCCCCGGACCTCCCCGCGAACCGAGCTGCCCTGCGCCTGCTCATCCGCCACCGGCTCGTCGTCCCCTGCTTCGACGGCTTCGACGAGATGGCGACACGACTGGAGGCCTCCGAGCTCGCAGGGCGGCGCGCCAGCCTGCTGGAGATCGCCGCCGGCGGCGGCAAGATGGTCGTCTCCTCGCGGGATGACCACTTCCCCGCCGAGGCGCACCTCCAGACCACCGCCGAGAGCGGGCCCTCCCAGGCGCCTGGCACGTCCGTCGGGATACGGCGCTTCACCATCCAGCCGTTCACCGAGGCGCAAGTGCGCGAGCTCGTGCGGCAGATCCGCGGCGAGGACGGCGCCGCGGCGCTCTCCCGCATCGCCGCGATCTACGACCTCAAGGACCTCGTGCACCGGCCGCTGCTGCTCGGGATGGTGCTGGCCACGCTGGACGAGTTCGCCTCCGGGGCGAAGGTGGGACGCGCCGACCTGTACGAGGCGTACCTGAAGCGGTGGCTCGACAACACGCGGAAGGACGCCCCCGAGAGCTTCACCGACGAGCAGAAGAAGGAGCTCGCCGAGGCGCTCGCCGAGCAGCTGTGGCGGTCCGGCCAGCCGGCATGCACCTGGCAGGAGCTCAAGCAGTCGGTCCGCGCTCGGCTCTTTCGCTTTCTGCCCGAAGGCATGCCGACCGACGCCGCCTTCCTGGAGATCCAGGGCGGGACATTCCTTGTGCAGGAGGGCAGCGACGGCTACCGCTTCGCGCACAAGGCGTTCCTCGAATACTTCCTGGCGCGCGCCCTGGTGGCGACGCTGGCCGAGCGGCCGATCGAGGCGCTCCGGACCAAACCGATCACGCGGGAGGTCGCGGCGTTCGTCGGCGAGATCCTGAGGACGTTCGGCGAGCCGAGGCGCGCGGGGGCGGTGCGCGCGGTCCAGTCGTTCCTGAAGATGGACCGTCAACTGACGCCTTCGACGAGGGAACCGGCCGAGAACGCGCTCCGGTTGCTGCTCGGCCTCGCGCGATGGGCCGAGGAGACCGCCGGGTGGATCCCGGAGGGGGCGGATCTCCACGGCGTGCAGCTCGCCGGCGAGGACCTGCGCGGCGCGCCCCTCGCGGGCGCGAACCTGCGGGACGCGAACCTCTCCGGCGCCGATCTGTCCGGCGCCGACCTGACGGAAGCCGCGCTGAGCGGGGCCATGCTGTCCGGCGCGAAGCTCGACGGGACGATCCTCCGGCGCGCGATCGCGCACCGGGCGGACTTCTCGCAGGCCGAGGCGAAGGCGGCCGTCGTCGAGCTGGCCAAGCTGAGCGGCGCCGTCCTGCGGCAATCGACCTGGACCGGATGCCGCTGGAACGGCGTGCAGGCCGAAGGGGCCGACCTGAGCGCTTGCTTGATCGCGGGCAGGGGCGCTCACCCGGAGCGCGCGCGCAGGCTCGCCGCGACGCCGCCGCTGGCGCACGTTGACCTGGTGTCCGGACACACCGGCACGATCAACGCGCTCGCATGGTCGCCGAACGGCCAGCGCCTCGCGACCGCGGGATACGACCATACGGTGCGCCTCTGGCACGCGGACACCGGCGCGGAGCTCGCCCGGCTCGAGGGACATTCCGATTGGGTTCTGGTCGTGGCGTGGCGCCCGGACGGCCAACGCCTGGCGAGCGCGGGATACGACCTCACAGTGCGGATCTGGCACGCCGGCACGGGCAAGGAGCGCGCCCGGCTCGAGGGCCATGCCGACTGGGTCAGGGCCGTCGCGTGGCACCCGGACGGCGAGCTCCTGGCCAGCGGGAGCGACGACCGGACCGTGCGCATCTGGGACGCGAGCACGGGCAGGGAGCTCGCTCAGATCGAGGGCCATGCGCGCGGGGTCAGGGCCGTGGCGTGGCACCCGGACGGCAGGCGCCTGGCCACCGCGGGCGACGGGAACACCGTGCGCATCTGGGACGCGAGCATGGGCAAGGAGATCGCGCGGCTCGAGAGCCACGTGCGCGGGGTCTCGGCCGTGGCGTGGCACCCGGACGGCAGGCGCCTGGCCACCGCGGGCGACGGGAACACCGTGCGCATCTGGGACATCGGCACCGGCGGCGAGATCGCCCGGCTCGAGCGCCGATCGAGCGGGGTCAGGGTCGTGGCCTGGCGCCCGGATGGCAGGCGCCTGGCCACCGCGGGCGACGGGAACACGGTGCGCATCTGGGATGCGAGCACCGGCAGCGAGCTCCCGCGGCTCGAGGGCCATACCAACTGGGTCAGGGCCATGGCGTGGCACCCGGACAACAGGCGCCTGGCCACCGCGGGCGACGGGAACACGGTGCGCATCTGGGACACCGGCACCGGCAAGGAGCTGACACGGCTCGAGGGCCACTCCAACTGGGTGCTGGCCCTCGCCTGGCACCCGCACGGCAACCGCCTGGCCAGCGCGGGGAACGACTCGATGGTGCGGGTCTGGGACACCGGCACCGGCAAGGAGCTGACACGGATCGAGGGCCACTCCAACTGGGTGCTGGCCCTCGCCTGGCACCCAGACGGCAACCACCTGGCCAGCGCGGGCGACGACCAGACGGTGCGGATCTGGGACGCGAGCCAGGGCGAGGAGCTCGCGCGGCTCGTGGGCCACTTGAACGGTGTCCTGGCCCTTGCCTTTCACCCTCTCGGCCATCGCCTGGCCAGCGCCGGGAACGACGGCACCGTGCGCATCTGGGAGACGACTACGGGTCAGGAGCTCGCTCGGTTCGAGGATCATTCCGACTGGATCCTCGCGCTGGCCTGGCATCCGGACGGCGGCCGTCTGGCGAGCGCAGGACACGATACGATGGTGCGGATCTGGGATCCGGACACCGGCAAACAGCTCGCGCGGCTTCAGGGCCACACGCGCGACGTGAAGGCCCTGGCGTGGCGCCAGGACGGCGAGCGCCTGGCCAGCGCGGGCGACGACACGACGGTGCGCATCTGGGACGTGGGCACCGGCGAGGAGGTCGCCCGGCTCGAGGGCCATGCGCACGGGATCACGGCGGTCGCCTGGGCGCCGCACGGCGACCGCCTGGCGAGCGCGGGGCACGACGGCACCGTGCGGATCTGGGACGCGCGCACAGGCGAGGAGATCGCCCGGCTCGAGGGCCACACGCGGCGGGTCATGGCCATGGCCTGGCAGCCGCACGGCGACCGCCTGGCGAGCGCGGGGCACGATGGCACCGTGCGGATCTGGAGCGCGGATCAGGGCAGGCTCCTCGCCTGCTTCGCCTCCGCCGGCATGACCGCGCTCGCGCGCACGCCGGGGGGCTTCTGCTTGCTCGACGGCGCGGAGCCGGAGCGCGCGCGCCTCACCCTCCGCCGCCCCGACTCGAGGACGACGCTGTACCTGCCCCTGGCCGGCTTCCGTGACATCTTGCAACGTCCAGACAAAGTGAGCGCCGCGCTCGCTGGCGATCTCACCGGCGATAACGTCGCAGAGGAGCTCGCGCGGCACGGCTATGCAGGCGGGGTCCCCTGGGATGGCGAGGAGCTCTTCCTCTCGGGTGCTCCAGGAGCGCCTGCGCCGCGGACCGTCAGCTCCGTGCCGCCGCGCGCAGCCACGGACGGCCCCCCTGCGCCCGACGCTCCGCTGTCGAGCGCCCTCGCGAACCCCTTCCGTCCCGGCCCCGCCCTCATCGACGCCCCCTCGCTCCCGGGCCGCGCCCCGGTGCTGGCGGAGCTCTTTGCCCTGATCGAGAGCCGCAGCCCCGCGATCCTCCGCGGGCCGCGCCGCTCGGGCAAGACGTCCATCCTTCACCACCTTGCCGCGCGCCTCTCCGCGAGCCACGCGGTTCACCACAAGACCCTCGAGGGCCGGGCCCAGCCCATCTGCACCGCCGACGATCTCGCCCTCTTCCTCGATCCCTCTCTCCAGTCCGACGCCACCCCCGCGTTCACCCTCCGCGACCGCCTCTCCGGCGCCGGCAACGCTGTCCTGCTCCTCGACGAGGTCGCCAATCTCCACCAGGCAGACGCCACCGTCTTCGCCTGGCTCCGCGCCGTTGGCCAGGAGAGGACCAGCGTGGTCCTCGTCGGCTCGCACTGGGACTGGGTCACCATCGTCGAGCACGCCTTCGCCGCCGCCCCGGGCTCCTCGTTCGGCAACGATGTCACCCCGATCAACCTCGGTCCGCTCCCCGAGGCCGACGCCATCCGCTTCCTCGTCGACACCGCGCCTCCCGACGTCCCGATGGAGGCGGAGCGCACCGCCCGCTGGATCGTCGAGCTCTGCGGCCCATGGCCCTTCTATCTCCAGGTGATGGGCTATGCCCTCGTCCAGGCCGTCCGCGCAGGCCAGCGCCGCGCCCTGGTCGAGCGCGCCGGCGTGCGGGAGCTCTACGAGCAGCGCCTCCTCCTAGACCGCGACGCGGCCTTCTTCCGCCCCCGCTGGGCCGAGCTGCCCGCGCGCGCGCGCGCCGTCCTCGGCGCCCTCCGCGGCGCCCCCGACGCGGCGCTGCCCGAGGTGCGCAGGCTACCTTCCGAGGACGTCGCCGTCCTCTGCGACGCGGGCCTCTGCGATGCGTTCGGCGCATGGCTCGCGGATCCGCCGTTCTTCGACTGGATTCGACGGGTGGCCAGGGAACCACGGAGGGAGCCTTGATGCGCGCGTTCGACGTGAGGAGACCCTACTCGCCGGAGCGCGACGTCCGCGATCACGGCCACCTCCTCGATCTCTTGCTGTCCCTGCCCGCGAACGGCGTTCTCTGGCCGCTCGTCGGCGCGCGCAGGGCCGGAAAGAGCTGGATGCTCAAGGCGATCCAGCACCACCTCGGCCTCGCCCAGGGAACGATCGTGCGCTACATCGACCTGCGCAATGTCGGCCCAGCGCTCCCGAGCGTGCCGCCGGGGACAACGCTCCTCCTGGACGAGCCGCAGCTCGCCGGCAAAGCCGGCAGCCGGCGCGACGCGAGCGCCTTCCTGCGCTGGTGCGCCGATCTCTACAGCACCAACACGAAGATCCTGCTGGCGATGAGCCCCGCCGAGTGGATAGCGCTCGAGCGGGCGGCCGCCGGCGACGCCGCGTTCCTCTCCTCGCGGGACATGCGCTTCCTCGATCCCCTCACGCCCTCCGAGGCGCTCAAGCTCGCCCGCACCGAGGCGTCGAGGGCGCTCCTCCCCGAGCTGCCCGAGACCTGGCGCCGGAATCCCTTCCTGCTCGAGTTCGTCTTCGAGCTCGCCGAGAAATTTCCCGATCTGGCGAAGGCCCCATGGACGCTCCTGCGAACGGCGCGCGTGCAGAGCGAGCTCCGGGAGTTCACCTATCACCGCACCGTGTTCGACGAGGGGCTGACCGACGCGCAGCGGGGTGTGCTCCGCGAGATCGCGCGCGGCGCGTCGCCCCGTGGCGGGAACGTCGATCTGCTCGAGCGCTGCGGCCTCGTGGAGCAGCGCAGCGGGCGCGCCATGATCGCCGATCCGATCCTCGAAGCGAACCTGTGTCCGCTGCGGATCCACCATGTCTCCGACATCCACTTCGGCAAAAAATCCGCCGAGCGCATCGACGTGAAGGAGAAGGGCGAGCACGGCAACACCATCGCTGGCGGGCTGGGGCCCCCGCGCGTCTGCGATCACTACGTCGAGCACGTCGCCGAGCTCGCCGCGGCCGGCCGTGCGCCGCACCTCCTCGTCGTGTCCGGCGACGTCGCCGAGCAGGCCAACGACGACGAGTACGCCGACGCCCGTATCTGGCTCGAGCAGCTCTCCAGGCACCTCGCGGATCACCCTCGCCTGCCGCCCGACGAGCCCCACGTGCTGCTCGTGGGCGGCAATCACGACGTCGACTGGCGTCAGGCGACGGCCTCCGGGCAGGCCGGGACGCAGGCGCGCCACGTGCCTTTCGCGAGGGCGTTCGCCGCTCACCCGCGCTGCGCGCGGCCGCCGCTCGAGGAGCCGCCGGCGACGCGGGCGCTCGCGGTGGCGCGGTATGCGGATCTCGGGGTGGAGTTCGCGCTGCTCGGCTCGGCGGAGTTCGGCGGCCAGGAGGAGAAGGATCCGGTCCGGGACGAGCTCCTCTCGCTCATCGGCCGCCTGCGGCAAGGCGCCATGGAGGAGCCGGACGCCAAGCGCGCCGCGGCGCTGCGCGACCAGGTGTCGCGCATCGATCCCGGTCTGGTCCACGACGCGGATCTCCAGCGCCTGCGCAGGGCGCAGTGGCACGCGCCGATCCGGATCGCGGTCCTGCATCACCCGGTGTCCCCGCTGCCGTCCACCGAGCTCGCCCGCTTCGGCGGCCTGATCAACGCCGGTGAGGTGAAGGACGCGCTGGCCCACAAGGAGTTCTGCCTGGTGCTCCACGGCCACAGCCACACAGGCTGGTTCGGCAAGGAGCAATGGCCGGAGCGGCACGAGGACCGGACCATCCGTATCGTCGCGGCGCCGTCGCTCTCCAGCCGGGAGGTGCAGGAGCACAACGGCTACAACGAGATCGAGATAGCGCGCGACGGCGTGGGCGACAAGGTCAGCTATCAGATCCACGTGAGGCGCATGGTGCGAGAGGGCGCGACCTGGACGCGGCGGGCGTCGATGGGGCCATTCGCGCCGGGGAAGTAGCGCCGCGGCCGGGGGGGCTCCCGGTCGTTCAGCCTCGGCGCTCTTCCTGCGCGGTTCCAGCCCCCTCCTGCGCGGTCCCCGCGGTCCTGCTGCGCGGCCTCGGCGCTCTTCCTGCGCGGCTCCGGCAGCCCCCGGCGCGGTTCCAGCCCCCTCCTGCGCGGTCCCGGCGGTCCTGCTGCGCGGCCTCCGCGCTCTTCCTGCGCAGCCCTGGCAGCCTCCGGCGCGGTTCCAGCCCCCTCCTGCGCGGTCCCGGCGGTCCTGCTGCGCGGCCTCCGCGCTCTTCCTGCGCAGCCCTGGCAGCCTCCGGCGCACCCATTTTTGTGGCCTGCCGTACGATCGAATGGCTCCTGCGCGGTCCCGGCCCCCCTCCTGCGTCCCCCACCTGGTGCCCTATCACACGTTTACGCAGCTCCTACGCAGCCCCGGCGCCCTCCTGCGAAGCCCCGGCCCCCCTGTGCGCCCCGCTTGGTGTCCTGCGCTACCATGGCTCGGCGCCAGCGCCTGGTCGTCGCCTCCGCGGCGTAGCTCCGGGGTCCTCCTGCGCGGCGCTGCTGCCCCTCGCGACCTCGGCTTCGTGCTCTCCCCGGATCGACGCCTCGATATCACCGAGTTCTTCATCGAGCGACCGCATCTCGGCTGCTCGAGCCGCCGGTGGCGCCCCGGCAGCATTCAACGCGGAGATCGCGACGGCGATGGAGAGAATCTTCATCGCAAGGATCACGCAGGCGCAGGACGACGTCGCGCATGCTAGCTTTTCTGCGGCGCACGAGATGCTCGACGTCCCTCTCCTCAGCACCGTGGACATGGAACGGACGCTCAGGAATGCGCGCTCCATCGCGGTGCTGGGTATCAAGCCGGAGAGCCGCCGGGACCTCGATGCGCACCAGATCCCGCTTTACCTCCAGAAGGTCGGCTACCACATCCTCCCCGTCCCGACCCGCTATCCCGAGGCGACCCGGATCCTCGGCGTGCCCGTCCGCCGCCGCCTGATCGAGCTTCCCGCGCCCGTCGACGTGCTGAACGTCTTCTGCAAGCCCGAGGAATTCGTGCCCCACGTCGAGGATGCGCTCGTGTTGCGTCCGTCGGTTGTGTGGTTCCAATCCGGGCTGCTCGAGCTCTCGGCGGCGCGCAGGCTGCTCGACGCCGGGATTCCGGTCGCGGAGGATTGTATCGGCTGCCGGCGCGCGTCGATGTGGCCTTCCATCGAGCCATTCGAAGCACAGCGCGCGGCGGCGGGCCCGCGGACGCCATGACGACAGGCCCGCGCTCGGCGCCTTCCGGCCTCGTGTGGATCCCTGGCGGCACCTTCACGATGGGCCAAGATCCGATCTTCGAGTCCGAGACGCCAAACCCACCGCATCGCGTCGAGCTGTCCCCCTTCTGGCTCGGCGCGCACCCGGTCACCCGCGCCGAATACAACGCCTTCGTCGAGGCGACGGGCGCCGCGGCGCCGCCCTCCGCGGGCCGGCCCGAGCTCGACGCGCCCGACCGGCCCGTGGTGAACGTGAGTTACATAGAAGCCCTTCGGTATTGCGCCTGGGCCGGGGGGACCTTGCCCACGGAGGCGCAATGGGAGCTCGCCGCGCGCGGATTCGATGGGCGGCGATACCCCTGGGGAGACGACCCCCCGGACGAACGGCGCGCCTGCTTCGCCGAGGACTGGAATCGCGGCGGGCCGAGCCCGACAGGCGCGCACCCGGCCGGCGCGAGCCCCTTTGGTTGTCACGACATGGCCGGCAATGTCTGGAGCTGGTGCCTGGACGCATTCCGCGCGGACGCGCACCTCGAACGAGCGCGCCTCGGCCGGGATCCGTGCGTGGGCGGCGCGACGCGGGTGCGCCCGCTGCGCGGCGGGTGCTGGCGCAGCATCGAGAGCAGGCTCCAGTCGGCGTACCGCAACTGGAGCCACGAGGTCGCGCGACATACCACGATCGGCTTTCGCCTCTGTGTCTCGACGGTTTGACGCGAGGGCCGTCAAGACGAAGGCAGATCGCGTAAAGTTGACGGGGGCGGGGATGCCGACGGCATCACCTTCGTCCTGGCCGGCGCCCCGGAGGCCTCGCTCCCCCGCTGGGCGGTGAGGCTCGAGTTCGAGCGCCATCGAGCCGGCGTCGTGCCCGAGGGGAAGGATCCCACCGGCGCGGTGGTCAGCTATTTCACGGGCCCTCGCGAGCCGTGGAGGACCGGCGTCCCGACCTATGCCGCGGTGGTTTACGAGGACCTCTGGCCCGGCGTCGATCTCGAGATCTCGGGCACGGCCCACGCGCTGAAATGCGAGCTCGTGGTCGCGCCGGGGGCCGTTCCGGCGCAGATCCGGCTCACCTACCGGGGCGCGAGCGCGGTGCGCCTGACCGAGGGCGGGCAGGTCGAGATCTCCACGCCTGCCCCATCCAGGGTCCGACATCGACCGGAAACATACGTTCGACAACCCATCCGGGGTCCGACATCGGCCGGAAACATACGATCTGCAAACCATTTGTACTCCGACATCGACCGGAAACATACGATTTACGACCCATTTACGGTCCTTGTTTTATGAATCCGTCCTGAGGCCTCGAGCGCCGCACCGCGAGGTCCTTCAGAACTTGCCACTTACGAGGACCCATGACCCAGGCTACCAAGGCGACCAAGATCGAGCTATTTTCGCTGTCGACTCCAGCGATGCGCGCATTCCACCTGACCTGGCTGGCGTTCTTCGCCTGCTTCTTCGCGTGGTTCGCGGTGGCACCGCTGATGCCGGTCATCAAGGGCGAATTCGGGCTGACCAAGGAGCAGATCGCCAACATCAACATCGCCGCGGTGGGAATCACGGTGGCGGGGCGTCTGGTGATCGGGCCGCTCTGCGACAAGTACGGCCCGCGGGCGACCTACACGTGCTTGCTCGCGCTCGGCGCCATCCCCGTGCTCGGGATCGCGCTCGCGCAGAGCTATGAGGTCTTCCTGTTCTTCAGGCTGCTGATCGGCATGATCGGCGCGAGCTTCGTCATCACGCAGTATCACACGTCCGTCATGTTCGCTCCCAACGTGGTCGGCACCGCGAACGCCGCAAGCGCGGGCTGGGGCAACGCCGGAGGGGGGGTCACGCAGTCAACCATGCCCTGGGTGCTCGCGGCGGTGCTGAGCCTGGGTGTCAGCTCATCGCTCGGCTGGCGCCTCGCGATGGTGGTGCCGGGCGCGCTCATGCTCGTCGTCGCGGTCCTCTACTGGAAGTACACCCAGGACTGCCCGCAAGGGAACTACAAGGACCTCCGCGCGGCGGGCGTCGAGATCGAGGGCGGGAAGAAGGGTGGATGGGCGGTCTTCAAGGCGGCGATGGGCAACTACCGGTCCTGGATGCTGTTCGTCACGTACGGGGCCTGCTTCGGGATCGAGCTCTTCGTGCACAACGTGGCGGCCAGCTACTTCGTGGACCGCTTCAAGCTGGATCTCCAGACCGCGGGCATGGCCGCGGGCAGCTTCGGGCTCCTGGCGCTGTTCGCGCGCGCCGTGGGCGGCATCCTCTCCGATCGGCTGGCCCACCGGAAGGGCCTGGACGCGCGCACGACCCTCCTGTTCGCGCTGATGGTCGGCGAGGGGCTCGGCCTGCTCTGGTTCTCCCGGACGCAGACCGCGGGGATGGCGGTGCTCGCGATGATCGTGTTCGGGCTCTTCACGCACATGGCTTGCGGCGCCACCTACGCGCTCGTGCCCTTCATCGATCGCAAGGCGCTCGGCGGCGTCGCGGGCATCGTGGGCGCGGGCGGCAACGTCGGCGCGGTCGCGGCGGGCTTCCTGCTCAAGGCGGTCGGCGACACCCAGGACTGCTTTGCGGTGCTGGGCTTCGCCGCGCTCGTCTCGTCGGTGTGCGCGATCCTGGTGCGCTTCACGGCCGCCCACAAGGCCAGCGAACAGGCCCTCTACGACAAGGCCCTCGCCGAGCGCCTCGCCCAGAGCGGCGCCCCGGCCCCGGTCGGCCTCGCGCGCGCGAGCTGAGCCTCCTCGAGGTGACCGCCGCGAACCATCGAGGGTCTCGCGGCGCTGCCTGTCGGCGCGACGGAGCGCGAGCGAGCGGGGCCGCGGGTCAGCCCGAGAGCGGACCCGCCGTGCTGCGCAGCTCGCGGCGCCCCGCCGACAGGGCCTCCATCAGCGCGGCGTTCTCGGCTGGCTTGACGAGGTGCTTGTCGAAGCCCGCCTCTCGCGACCTCCGCCGGTCCTCGTCCTGACCGTAGCCGCTCAGGGCGACGAGGCGCGTCGACGCGAGCGACGGCTCGGCGCGGATGGCGCGGGCCACGTCGTAACCGTCCATTCCTCCCGGCAACCCGAGGTCGCACAGGACCACATCCGGAGGGCGCGTCCGGGCCGCCGTCAGGCCGGTCGGGCCGTCGAACGCCGTCTCCACGTCGTAGCCGCTCAGGGTCAAGAGCATCTCGAGGCTCTCGGCCGCGTCGTGGTTGTCCTCGATCACGAGGACGCGAACCCCCTGGCGACTGGCCTCCTCCCCGTCGGAGGCGGCCGGCAGGCCCCGGGCGACCGGCGCCGCGAGCGGCAGCCGCAGCGTGAACACCGAGCCGCGGCCGGGCCCCTCGCTGTGAGCCGCCACCGTCCCGCCGTGGAGCTCGACGAGCCCCTTCACCAGCGCAAGGCCGAGCCCGAGCCCCCCCTTGCTCCGGGCCAGCCCCTGATCCGCCTGGCTGAACGGATCGAAGATGCGCGCTAGCAGCCCCGGATCCATCCCGACGCCGTTGTCCTCGACCGTGATGACGGCCTGTCCAGACACGCCCCCGTCGCGCCCGGGCGCGCGACGACGAGGATCCGCCTCGACACGCACGCGCACGCGCCCGCCCCCGCTCGCGCCCGCGTCGGTGAATTTGCCGGCGTTCTGCAGCAGATTGCCCAGCATCTGCGCCAGCCGGGTGTCGTCGCCCTCGACCCAGAGCGGCTCGTCCGGCGCGCTCACGCGGAGCGCCACGCCGTCGGCCTCGAGGTTCGCCCGGTAATCCTCGGCGGTCTGGCGGACGATGCCGACGAGATCGCAGCGCGCCTTGCGGAGCTGGATCCGGCCGCGGGCGATGCGAGAGATGTCGAGCAGGTCGTCGATCAGCCGGACCATGTGCGTGACCTGGCGATCGATCACGTCCCGGGCTCGCCGCTGCACGGGATCCGCCGCTCCGACCCTCCGGAGCATCGCGACGGCCGTGCGGACGGGCGCGAGGGGGTTGCGCAGCTCGTGGGCGAGCATGGCCAGGAACTCGTCCTTCCGCCGGTCCGCGTCCCGCAGCGCCTGCTCTGCCAGCTTGAGGTCATGGATGTTGATCGCGATCCCGAACCACCGGACGATCCGGCCCGAGGCGTCGCGGATGGGCCGCCCGCGCACCTTGAACCACTGGTATCCGCCGTCGCGCCGCCGGACGCGGTACTCCAGATCATACGGGGCGAGCCCCCCGACCGCGGCGCGCCAGGCGGCGAAGACCCGCTCCCGATCGTCCGGGTGCAGGACATCGAGCCACCCGTCGCCGAACTGCCGCTCGGGGGGCACGCCGGTGAACTCGACCCATTGCTCGCTGAAGAACTCGCAATAGCCGTCGGGCCGGGTAGCCCACACCATGCCCGGGATCGATTCGAGGGTCTGGCGGTGAAAGAGCTCGCTCTCGCGCAGGGCGGCCTCTGCCCGGTGGCGCTCGGTCAGATCGAGCATCGAGCCGATCATGCGGGTGGGCGCGCCGCTCGCGCTCCGGCCGATGTAGCCGCGGTCGAGGAAGGGCGCGTACGAGCCGTCGCTCTTGCGAAAGCGGTACTCGTCGGTCCAGCTCTCCCCGGTGCCGTCGATCGCCGCGCGGATCCCCTCGGACACCCGCGCCCTGTCCTCCGGGTGGATGCGGTCGTGCCAGCCCTCGGGGCCGTCGCCGAGCTCCTCCGGCGTGCAGCCGAAATGCTGGACGACCGCTCCGTTCCAGTAGACCCGGTTCGTCTCCAGATCCCAGTCCCAGATCACGTCGTTCGTGGCGCGGTTCAGGAGGCGATACTGCTCCTCGCTCCGCCGGGCGGCCGCCTCGGCCTCCAGCCGGGCGGCTTCTGCGCTGGCCGCGCGGTCGCGGACCTCGCTCTCCCGCAGCGGCACCTCGGCCTGCCCGGCCGCGGTGGCGCCCTCGGAGCGCTGGCGGCCAGCCCCGTCCAACCGTGTGCTCTGCATCGTCCTCGCCCGGAGGGTTGCGTAGTGGCGCGCCTGGCGTTTGGCCACCCGCCAGCGCCCGTCGCGACGAGGACGATGCTGGAGATCTCGGCGATGCGGGCCCCGCGCGGCCCTGTCATCCGACGCGAGCTCGTCCGCGCGGTTGCGCGCGCGACCTCTGGTAACAATGCATGGAGCGTGGCTGTGCTGGGGAAATCCGCGGATGAGGGCGCCGCCGACGCGCTCAAGCGACAGCTGGCCGAGCCCGGCGGCGCCAAGGCGTTGCTGCAGGCGATCCTGGACAGCGCATCCGAGTGCATCCTGGTGATCTCCCCGGAGGGCACGATCCTCCTGTCCGGCCGCGCGCTGCCGAGCGCTAGCTCGACGGGCCTGCTGCGGACGAGCATCTACGAGCACATCGCGCCGGAGGCGCGAGAGGCGGCCCGCTCGTGCGTCGAGCGCGTCGTGCGGTCGGGGGCGTCCGGCAGCTGCGAGTGCACGATCCGCGGCGAGCACGGCCAGGAGGCGCGCTACGAGGCGAGGGTCAGCCCCATCCTGTGCCGCGGCCGCGTCGCCACGCTGCTCATGATCTGCGCCGACGTCACGGAGCGGAGGGCGACGGAAGCGGCGCTCCGGAGGAGCGAGGAGCGCTATCGTTCGGTGATCGCCGCCCTCGACGAGGGGATCGTCCTCCAGGACGCGAGCGGCTCGATCGAGGCGTGCAACGCGAGCGCCGAGCGCATCCTCGGGCTCACGTCCGCGGAGATGGCGGGCCGGGAGAGCCGCGATCCCCGCTGGCGGGCCGTCCACGAGGACGGCGCTCCGTTCAACGGCGACCTGCACCCGGCCATCGTGACGCTCCGCACGGGGGTGCCGCAGAAGAACGTGATCATGGGGGTCCACCGGCCGGCGGGCGACATGGCGTGGATCTCCATCAACTCGCAGCCGTTGCTCCGCGCGGGCGAGTCCATCCCGTACGCGGTGGTCACGTCATTCCACGACATCACGGAGCGCAAGCGCTCCGAGGAGGAGCTGAGGAAGAGCGAGGAGCGCTTTCGCGCCACCTTCAACCAGGCCGCGGTCGGCATCGGCCAGGCGTCGGTCGAGGGCCGGTGGCTCCGGCTGAACGAGAAATTCTGCGATCTCGTGGGTTACTCCCACGCAGAGATGACCGATCTCACGTCCCAGCAGATCACGTATCCACCGGATCTGCCGGCCGATCTCGAGAACGTGCGCCGCATCTTGTCGGGTGAGCTCCAGACGGGCTCGCGGGAGAAGCGTTATGTCCGGAAGGGCGGCGAGCTGGTCTGGGCGAAGGTCACGACCTCGCTGGTCCGCCACGCCTCCGGGGCGCCTGCCTACTTCGTCATCATCGCGGAGGACGTCACGGACCGGAAGCACGTCGAGGAGACGCGCCAGGAGTTCTTGACCCTCGCGTCGCACGAGCTCAAGACGCCTCTTACCCCGGTGATGCTCCGGGTGCAGGCGCTCCTGCGCATGTACCGGAGGGCCGGCGGGCCGCCGCCGGCCGCCGAGGAGGTGATCCCGAGGCTCGAGGCCGTGGAGGCGCTGCTCGAGAGGCTGCACCGGCTCGTCGAGGAGCTCCTCGACATCTCGCAGATCACGGCGGCGCCGATGACGGTGGCGCTGGAGGAGGTCGACCTCGGCGCGCTCCTCCGGGACATCCTGCATGCACACGCGGCGCTGCTCCGGCGCGCGGCGTGCCCGGTCACCGTCGACGCGCCGAGCGCCCTTTGCGGCCACTGGGACCCGGCGCGGCTCGAGCAGATCATCACCAACCTGCTCTCCAACGCGTCCAAGTACGGCGTCGGCAAGCCCGTCGACGTGGCGCTCGAGGCGTCCGGCGACATGGCGCGCCTGACCGTCCGCGACCGCGGGATCGGCATCGCGGCGGCCGATCACGAGCGGATCTTCCGCTGCTTTCAGCGGGCGACGACGTCGCGCCACTACGGCGGGTTCGGGCTCGGGCTGTGGATCGTGCGCGAGGCGGCGGAGGCGATGGGCGGGACGGTCCGCGTGGAGAGCCGCCTGGGCGAGGGCGCGAGGTTCACGGTCGAGCTGCCGCGCGCGCGGCGGCGCGCGAGCTCCTGATCAGCTCGCGTCCGGGGGCATGATCCCGCGCACGAGCTTCTGCGCGCTGGCCATGCTGGAGACCAGGCTGTGATGCTGGACGGCCTTCTCGACGGCCGCGATGAGCCCCGACACGTCGCCATTCTTGTCGAAATAGCCGAACGCCTTGTGGGTCGAGAGCAGATCTTGCTTCTCCAGGATGTCCTGGAAGGCGGTGTAGAAGATGATCGGCACCTTCGGGAACAGCGCCTTGATCTTCAGGTAGGCAGTGAGGCCGTCGATGCCCGGCATGCGGATATCCAGGATGACCAGGCTGACCATCTCCGTCATGGCGGCGATGCCCTCCTGCGCGCTCGCGTACAGGCGCACGTCGTAATCACGCCGCAGCGTGAACTCGAGCGCAGACCGCATCCGCGGGTCGTCGTCGATCACGACCACGATCGCCCGCTCTTTGTCAGGCTCCTCCGGCGCCTCGCCCGAAGCTTCGCGGAAGCGCCTGGTGAATTTCGCCGATGTCATCTTGGCGCCTCCATTCAATTCCCGGAGAGGTTGAGATCGAACCGGCCGACGGGCGCGCCGGCCGTCTGCGGCCGCTGCGGCTGCTGGTCGCGCGCCGCGCGCGGGAGCCGGACGACGAACGTCGTTCCGCGCTCCGCGGCGCTCTCGACGTCGATCGTCCCGCGGTACATCGCGACGAGGCGGGAGACGAAGCTGAGCCCCAGGCCCACGCCGGTCGTCGGCTTGGTCGAGAAGAACGGCTGGAAGATCCTCGAGAGGTCGTCGGACGAGATCCCGTCGGCGTTATCGCTGATGGTGAGGACATGGAGCTCCCCCTCGTCGACCGTCTCGACCCGCATCCGCCGGCCGCGGCCGTCGCCGACCAGGAGCAGCGCGTCGCGCGCGTTCAGGACGATGTTGCTCACGATGGAGTCGAAGTGCGACTCGTACCCGACGACCGCCGAGCCGCCCCGGAGATCGAGCTCGATCGACACGCCCTGGCGCGCGAACTCGTCGCGGTGCCGCGCCGCGACGGACTCGACGACGCGGCGGAGGCTCACGACCTCGCTCCCGGCGAGCGCGACGCCGAGCTTCGAGTACTCCAGGATCCTGTTCGTTACGCTCAGCGCGCGCTCCGTGCAGTCGCCCACCATCCGGAGCACGCTGTCGAGCGTCTCCTCCGCCTCCTCGATGTCGCCCAGACAGGCGATGGCCGCCTTGATCTTGCCCTCCGGGATATCGCCCTTGAGCAAGTCGAACAGCTCGCCGAGCCGGGCCGCGTTCTTCGCGCACAGCGTCTCGCCGCCCTGGGTCACGGACTCGAGCACCATGGCGGCCCCCGAGAGGGCGTTGCGCATCTCGTGCGCGAAGCCGCCCGCCATCTGGTTCTCGACCGCCTCCCGCTCCAGGCGGACGATCGTCGCGTGGGCCTGCTCGAGCTCCGCCGTGCGCTCGCGGACCTTCTGCTCCACGCCCGTGTAGAGCTTCGCGTTCTCGATGGAGATGGCCATCTGCGAGGACAGCATCGAGAGGAGCTCCAGCCGATCCTGGGTGAACGTCCCGGCCGCCGTGTTGTTCTCGAGGTAGATGGCCCCGTAAAGGCCGTTATGGTGGGTGATGGGCGTGCACAGGACCGACCTCGGGCAGCGCTGCGCGACGTAGTCGTCGCGCTGGAACTGCCTGTCTGTCGAGGCGTCGGAGAGGACGACGCACTGGCCCGTGCGCGCGACATACTGGACGATCGCGGCCCAGAGGAGCGGGCGCTCGTGCGCCGCGGCCTGGTCGAGGGGCAGCCCCGGGAAGCGCGGCTCGTCGCGGCCGTCCGTCCAGTCGACCTCGGCCTCGATCCGCAGGCCGTCGCTGTCCCGGAGGACGAGGCAGCCGCGCTGGGCGCCGGCGTTCTCCATGGCGACCGACATGAGCTTGGCGAGGAGCCTGTCGAGCACGATCTCCCCGGAGATCGCCTGCGCCGCCTTCAGGACCGTCCTGAGGTCGAGGCGAGATGCGCCGAGCGAGGTCGTCGTGACGAACGTCCGCGAGGGCGCGAGCTCCGAGGATCGCGGGGAGTGCGCCTCGCGCGCGGCGAGCTGCGGATACCGCTCCTCCAGGTCCTGCGCCTTGCGGGCGGCGCCCCAGAGGTCGTAGTGGTAACTCGCGTCCGCGAGGTACACGCGCGCGAGCTTCTCTTTCCCCTGCGCGAGCCAGAACCGCCCCGCCAGCTCGCAGGCCACCGCGGCCTCGTTCACGTAGTCGTGCTCCGAGGCGGACGCGATGGCGCGGTCGTACAGGTCCAGCGCCTCGGCCGCGCGGCCGTCGATCCGCGCGAGCTCGGCCTCCACGAGCAGGTACCTGTGCAGGAAGTTGCTGGCGCACGTCCCCGACAGCGCCTCGAGCTTCGCCTGGTTCTCCGACAGCTTCGCGCGGTAGCGCGCCTTGTCCTCCGGCGAGGCCGCCGGGTAGAGCGCTGTCATGGCGAGGGAGTAATAGAAGGTGTGCAGCGGCGTGAACACCTTGCCCGTGCTCGCGCCGAGGGTCGGCTCCGTCTCGGCGGCGTGCTTGTAGGCGAGCTCGTATTCGCCGAACACGAAATAGAGCATGGCCTGCGCCGTGTGGATGTAATTGACGGTGTTGAAGTTCTTTGTCGCGTAGAGGCCGGGGAGCGCCTGCTCGGCGTCGAAGAACTCTCCCTTGATCTTCGCCGCGTGCTCGGACCTGCCGGTGAGGTTCCGGATGACCTGCCGCCACACGCTGAGCTGGTTGATGACCTGCTCCTGCTTGAACCGGAACACCTCCTCGATGTGCCTGTCGAACATCGCCTCGAGGTCGAGGAGGTTCTGCCCGGAGACGGCGCCGCACACGAAGGCGTTGATCAGGCAGTACGCGGCGCTCTCGGCGTCGCCGTTCTCGGCGTAGCTCAGGTACCCTTCGAGGAGCGGCGCCTGGCTCTCGCGGGCCGGACGGTAGAAGTGCCGGGAGAGCCCGTAATAGAAGTTGTAGACGCTCGCCTTGTAGAACGGCTCGTCCCGGCGCCGGTGCACCGCGATCGAGAGCTCTCCGAACCGGGATCCCGTCGCGATGTCGCCCACGCCGGCGTTGACGAGCACGCTGAACGCCGCGAACGCGTAGGACGAGAGCGGCGACTCGCCGTGATCCATCGTCAGGTCGAGCGCGCGGCAGATGAAGAGCCCCAGCATCTCCGGCGCGGCGAAATACGACGCATGGATCGCGCGCCGGAGGATCACGAGCGCGGCGTGCTTCGGGGCCTCCGTCATCGGGGCGAGCCGGCCGAGGCGCTCGAGGCCGAGCTCGGCGACCTGCTTCGTCGTCTTCGTGTAGGCGTCGAGGAAATCCTGCATGCCGGGGCTCGCCGGGAACGTCTCTCCGAGCTGCGCGAGCGCCTCCACGGCGATGTCCACGGCCTTCCGGAACTCCGCCTGGGTGTGGTGATAGAGGATCAGGAGCTCGTAGAGCTTGCTCCTGTTCATGACGTCGCGGATCTCGCACAGGGCGGCGTCCACGAGCTCCTTCATCGCGCCCCAGTCCGCGTTCATGCACGCCGCCTCGGCCGCGCCGACGTGGAGCGCGCTCATCAGCGCAGGATCGCTCTGCCAGGCGCTCGCGGGCAGCAGCGAGAGGCCTCGGGCGAAGTAGCCGCGCGCCGCGTCGAAGGCGGCGGAGAGCAGCGCGCGCCGGCCCGCGAGGAGGTTCAGCTCCGCGAGGCGCCGCTGCTCCGCGGCGTCGCTCAGCAGGTCGGCGCCGCGGTTCAGGTGGTAAACGACGTCGAAGACCTTCTCCTCGGGGGCGCGCCCGCCCAGGCTCCGCAGGAGCAGCCGGCCGATGTCGGCGTGGAGGCCGCTGCGCTCGCCGTCCTCGATCATGGCGTACGCGGCCTGCTGGACGCGATCGTGGAGGAACCTGTAGTCCGGGAAGACGAGCGGCGCGGCGAGGTCGTCGGGCGCCGCGGGCTCCATCGGGGAGAGCGGGACGAGGAGGCCCTCCTGCAGCGCGGGCACGAGGTGCCGGTAGGCATCGGCGCGGGTCTGCTCGCGGATGACCGCGAGCCTGCCCAGGTCGAAGCGGTTGCCGAGGCAGGACGCCGACATGAGCGCTCGCTGCGTGTCCGCGGGGAGCTCCCGCAGCTTGCCGATCATCAGATCGACGACGTTGTCCGTGATGTTCCTGGACTCGATGTGCTCGACGTCCCACGTCCACGCCGCGAGCCCGGCGTCATAGCGCAAGCACCCGGTGTGGTGCAGCGTGCGGAGGAACTCGTTGACGAAGAACGGGTTGCCGCCCGTCTTCCGCGTGACCAGCGCGGCGAGCGGCATGACCGCGGCGGCGTCCGCGCGCAGCGCGTCGGCGAGCATCCGGCAGACCACCTCGGCGCCGAGCGGCCCCGGGGAGATCTCGCGCACCCGGCCGACCGCCCCTTCCCGTCGCAGCGCGGCGATCGAGGCCGAGAGCGGGTGCGCGGCCCCCACCTCGTTGTCGCGGTAGGCGCCGATCACGAGCAGGCCGCGCAGCTTCGCGTCGGTCATCAAGAGCTCGATGACCCTGAGGGACGCCGCGTCGGCCCACTGCAGGTCGTCGAGGAAGATGGCCAGCGGGCGCTCGGCGTCGCAGAACACGCGGACGAAGTTCTGGAGGACGCGCACGAAGCGGTTCTGGGACTCCGCGGGCCCCAGCGCCTGGACGGCCGGCTGGTCGCCCACGATGCGCTCGATCTCCGGGATCACGTCGACGAGGACCTGCCCGTTCGCCCCGAGCGCGGCCTTGATCTTCGAGCGCCAGAGCGCGAACTGCGCCTCGGGCTCGGCGACGATCTGCCGCACCAGATCGCGGAACGCGCTGGTGATCGCGGTGTACGGGGTGCTTCGCTGGAGCTGGTCGTACTTGCCCGCGACGAAATACCCGCGCGCCTCGGTGATGGGCTTGTACAGCTCGTGCGCCAGCGCGGACTTGCCGATCCCCGAGTACCCGGCGATGAGCATCAGCTCGGCGCCGCCCCGCGCTGCGCGCTCGAACGCCTCGAGCAGCGCCTGCACCTCGCGCTCGCGCCCGTAGAGCTGCTGCGGGATGCGGAGCTCGCCGGAGGCGTCGGCGCGGCCCAGCGGGAACGGGGCGATCTCGCCCGTGGCCGCGAGCCGCCGCTCGCACTCCTCCAGGTCGTGGAGGAGGCCCGCCGCGCTCTGGTAACGGCCCTCGGCCGCCTTCGTCATGAGCTTCATCACGAGGTCCGACAGGGCCTCCGGCACGCCCGGACAGCGCGCGCGCGGCGGGGCGGGATCGCGCGCGACGTGGCAGTGGACGAGCTCCATGGCGTCCGTCGCGCTGAAGGGCGGCGCGCCCGTGAGGAGCTCGTAGAAGGTGGCGCCGAGCGAGTAGAAGTCGGTGCGATGGTCGAGAGACCGGTTCATGCGACCGGTCTGCTCGGGAGAGATGTAGGCGAGCGTCCCCGCGAGCACCGCGGGGCTCTTGATCGAGAGCTCTTCCCGGGAAAGCCGCGTCGAGATGCCGAAGTCGATGATCTTGACAACACCCGTCTCGCGGTTGACTACGATGTTGGATGGATTGATATCCTTGTGTATGATTCCGCTTCCGTGGACTTCGCGAAGGGCGCTCGTGATCTGGATCGCAAGCCGGACGAAGTCCGCGGCGTCGAGCGGGCGGCGCTGGAGGTGGTGGAGGTGGTGCGCCAGCGAGCGGCCGCCGAAATCCTCGAGGACGAGGAGGAGCCCGTTCTCGTGCCTGCACAGGTCGAGCGCCCGGACGACGCCCGGCGCATCCAGGTCGCGGAGCACCGCGTATTCATGCCGGTAGCGCGTGAGCTCCGTCTGGCTGGGATAGTCCGAGCGCAGCAGCTTGAGGATCACGGCGCGCCCGTCTCCGGCGCGCTGGCCCCGGTAGACGCGCGAGCTGCCGCTCTCGTAGATCTTGTCGGTCGCTCGATAACCCGAGATCGTCAGCATCACTCCCCTTGACGTCAGACGTGCTCTGGCGCTGTCAGGCGCGGTCAACAGCCCACGGCGTGGCATGGCCCCACCACGAATGTGTCCTGGATGGTACCATGAAGCCGCTTCGCGGCTGGACGAATCTCGCGGGACGGCGTGGGTGGATATCCGTCATTGAGCCCTGTTCTGGCTCAAGGTGCCACTTTGAATGCGGTGGACCTCGCGCATGCCCGGGCGCGCGAGGCGACGCGGGGAATGGAGTCGCGCTACGACGCCGCGCGCTCGATGCGCGCTCGCGCACTGACCACGCCGCTCTCGCCGACATCGTGGCGGGCGTTCGCGCCGCCCTCGGCGCAGGCGCGCGCATCCTCGGCCGATGGGCCGAGAAGTCGCCTCGCGGCGCCGTCGTCGGCCGCTCGCTTCACGAAGGCGCCCGGCGTGAGCCCGACGAGCTCCCGGAAGTCGGTGATGAGGTGCGCCTGGTCGTAATAGCCCGCGTCCCGCGCGATACGCGCCCAGTCCTTCGAGGTCGCTGCCATCCGCACGGCACGCTGCAGGCGAACGGTGCGCGCGAAATCCTTCGGCGAGACGCCGACGCTCTCGGTGAAGGCACGGCGGAGATGCCGCGCCGTGACGCCCAGCCGCTCCGCCACGCTCTCCACCCGGACCTCGCCTCCTTCGAGCAAGCGGACCGCGCGGCGCGCGAGCCGCGCCGATGCCGATTCGAACGTCTGGCGGGTACGAAGGGCGATGGCGCAAGACACTCGGTCGAGGAGCTCCGGCAGGCTGCGCGCCGCGAGCAGCTCGTCGCATAGATCGCCGCCCGGGCGGCCCCAGATGTCTTCCAGCGGGACGATCCGATCCGTCAGCGCGTTCGCGGCCACGCCGAGGAGCGGCGCCGACCAGCCTGGCTTGAACTGGATGCAGATCGCCCGCGCCACGCCGCCGGCGTTCTTGAACAGCGCGCGCGTGCGCGGCCCCGCGACGCACACGTCGCCTCTCCGGCCCTCCTCGAGCGCGCGGAAGACGAGCATCGTTCGTCCGTCGGGCAGCCGTTCATGACGTGTGTGCCCCCCCACCGGCAGGAGCGAGTGAACGCCCTCGACGAAGCGCGTGAGCGAGAACGTCGCCGCGGTGTCCGTCGTGTGCAGCACCGTCGCAGTGTCGCGCGCCGGCTGCGATCGTTCAAGCCGACGCGGCGCGAGCGCTCCAGAAATGTCCGGTCCTTCCAATGAGAGCGCGGTGGCGGGAGCTACCAAGGCGATGAGCGGGGCCGAGCCCCCGAAAGGAACTCCACATCATGAGCCAACCGACTCCCGCAGCGAACGCCTCCAGCGCCCCCGCGCAGGTCTTCTCGATCCACCCCGTCGCGCTGCCCGCCCCCGGCCGCCCCGTCGATCTCCAGGTGCGCGTGTCCGCGCCCGTGACCGGAAGCGAGCTGCCCATCCTGCTGCTCTCGCACGGCCACGGCCCCTCCAACTTCGTCTCGTCGCTCCACGGCTACGCCCCGCTCGCCAACGACTTCGCGGCGCACGGCTTCGTCGTGATCCAGCCCACACATCTCGACTCGAAGACGCTCCCCTTCAGAGGCTCGGACCACCCCGATGCGCCTCTCTTCTGGCGCGCGCGCGCCGAGGACATGAGCCGCATCCTCGACCAGCTCGACGCGATCGAGCGCGCCGTCCCTGCGATCGCGGGGCGTGTGGATCGAAGCAAGGTGGCCGTCCTCGGCCACTCGATGGGCGGGCACACCGCGAGCGTGCTGCTCGGCGCGCGCCACGTGGGTCCCCACGACGGAAGCGAGGTGAGCGTCGCCGAGCCGCGGATCAAGGCGGGCGTGCTGCTCGCCGCGCCCGGCCGAGGCGACGCCCTCAGCAAGTACGCAGCAGAGAACTACCCATTCTTCGCGAGCATCGATTTTTCCACGATGACAACGCCCGCGCTCGTGGTCGCCGGCGACAAGGACGGCTCTCCCCACCTGACGACCGCAGGCGCCGCCTGGCACGCCGATCCCTACTTCCTCTCCCCAGGCCCCAAGTCGCTGCTCATGCTGGTCGACGCAGGGCACGGGCTGGGGGGCGTCGCGGGCTACGACCTCGCCGAGACCACCGACGAGAACCCCGAGCGCGTGGCTGCCGTCCAGCTCCTCACGCGGGCCTACCTCCGCACCGCGCTCTACCCCGGAGACCCCGCCTGGCAGGACGCACAAAGCGCGCTGGCGGGCGCTGCCAGGCCGCTCGGACGAGTCGAGTCCAGGTCGTGATGATCGAGCGCTCGCGGACGAGGCCTGCCGAGCACTAGAGCGACAAACGGGTTGAACCCCCGAGCAAAAGCAGGAAATTCACAGGGAGACGGGGAGGCGGGGAGCGAGAGACGGCAAGAAGGAGAAATTCATTTTCTTCTCCCTCCCCGCCTCCTCGCCTCCCTGTGAAAATTCTCCGGGTTTCAACATGATCGATTGGTGCTCTAGGCAGGCGAGTGAGGCGCACGAAAGTACCACGCAGCGAGCCGAACGACGCGGCACGAAGATGCGCCCCGCGTTCACCCCGTGAGCGCGTCGAGGGCCGCGAGCAGCGGCGCGGCCCTCTCGCGGTCGATCATCTGCACATAGGCGATCCTGCCGCGCAGGTGCGCCTCGAAGTCCGGCACGCCCCGGCGGTTCTGGGCGGCGAGGCCGGTCTTCTTCGCCGCGTGGAGGATCGCGCGCAGGCGGCGCACCTCCTCGCGCGGCGCCGAAGGCCTGTCGTTGACAACGACGCCCGTCACCACCTGCCTACCGCCGGAGCGCTGGATACGACCCTTCGCCGGATTGATGGCAAAGCCCTCCTCCTCGACGATGTGGCGGACGCGGGCGAGCAGCATCGCGATGTCGCCGCGCTTGCCCGGGGGCGCCGAGAAGGTGAGGTCGTCCGCGTAGCGCGTGTACGTGAAGCCCGCGCGGGCGCACATGCCGGCGAGGCGGCGATCGAGCTTCCGCGCGACCTGGTTCGAGATGGCCGGGCTCGTGCACGCGCCCTGCGGCAGCGCGCGATCGCCGACCGCGACCCAGTAGCGCTGCCCGTCGTACTCGACCGGCCGCCGCGGCGGCTCGGTGCAGAGCAGGGCGAGGAGCGTGGCCACCGCCGGGGAGTAGCCGAGCCGGTGGAAGACGCCGCGCACCCGCGGGAACGTGATGGTCGGGAAGAAATCGGACAGGTCGAGGTTCACCACCACGTCGCGGCGCGTGTGCGGGCGCGCGTTGGTGACCGTGGAGCGGCCCTTCACGAAGCCGTGCGCGGGCTCCTCGACGGGCAGCTTCTCCAGGATCTCGCGCAGGACCCACGCCTGCGCCGCGGCCAGCGAGGCGTGGGGCGCCGCGAGCTGCCTCGTCCCGCCCGAGCGCTTCGGGACGTCGAAGTACACGTAGTGAGGGCGCTCGACGGCCTCGCCATGAAAGCAGAGCCAGCGCAGGCGCGGGACGGCGACGCCGAGGGCCGCGGCCAGGTCGGCCGGGGTGGACAGCACGGGCAGCCCGCGCTGGGCGAGCGACTCGACGTGCGAGCGCCGGTCCGCGAGGCCCGCCGAGACGTCGGGGCCCAGGAAGATGATGTCCTCGGCCCGGCGGCGCGCGACCGCCTCGGCGCGCTGGCGCTTGCGCTCGGCGCTCTGGCGCCGCTTCTCCTCCTTGCGGGCGAGCTTCTCGCGCTTGAGCCGCTCGATCGCCTCGTCGGCCGAGCGCGCCGCGACCGTGCCGGCGAGCGCCGCGGCGTCCTTGTGCCTGAGCCAGAGATCGCCGACGCGGTGGATCTCGGCGATCTGCGCCTCGGTGAGCAGGCCGCGCAGGATGAGGCCCCGATCGATGAGGGCGGTGCGCTCGTCGCTCTGCGGCGGGATCGTGTCCACGCGGCCGATCCAGGCCGTCGTGCTCGGGTTGATCTTGAGCGCGCGCCTGCGCAGCTCGTCCGCGGAGAGGCCGAGGATCCCGCCGGCGGCGTAGGGGTCCGCGGGGCGCGGCTTCGCGCCCGCCGCCGCGCCGCGGGGCTGCCCCGCGCGGGCGGCCGGCTGCGCGGCGGCCGCGGGCCCGGCCTGCGCCCCCTGGGCCTGCTCGGCCCCGCCCAGGCCGAGCATCGACTTCAGCTTGTCCCAGAAGCCCGTTCGACCGTTCCTCTGGACAGCACCAGGTCCAGCCCTCCAAGGAGGCCCGCCCGCCCGACTACTTGCTCGTGACCACGCCCGATCACCCAGGCGCCGGGCAGCTGTGCGGGTCCAGGACCGCAGGTCCCTCTGAGTGGACCCGCACAGCTGCTAAAGGCGCCCAAAGAACATCGGGGGTGGGGATGCATGGAAGAACAACCTCCACCGCGGCGGAGCGCCGCAGCATGTTGGGCTCGAGCGGACGGACCTCCTTGCAGGGCTGGACTCTCAGGTCTCTGGTGAACCTCACTTCGTCGATCGCCTGGCGACGAGCCACGCGAGGCCCACCACCGCGGCGGGGCTCGCCTTGAACTGGTCAGCGACGCGCCGGATCTCGGCCAGCACGTCGGCGTGGACCGGGAGCGTCCTGACGACCGGCGCGCGGAGCTCGCGCGCGCGGAGCGCCCGCTCCGCCTCCGGACCGCCGAGCGCGAGGGCCTCGACCCAGGAGCGGCAGCCCTGGATGCGCTCGAACGCGAGATCCCACGACGCCTCGACGACCTCCGCGAGCCCCGCCCGCCGGGCCGCCGCGGCGCGCTCGATCTCGACGAGGAGCTCCGCGGGGAACGGCACGGCCTCGCCTCGCGGGGCGGCCGTCGCTGCGCGCGGGCCGCGCGAGCCGGCCTCCGCCTGCCCCGGCGGCTGCGGAGGCTGCAGCGACGGCGCCGCGTCACCGCGGCCGGACAGGTGGAGCTTGACCGCGAGCAGGTGCCGGCACGGGCCCGCGCGCAGCCGGTTCTTGTAGAAGTACGAGCAGCTGCACTTCGCCTTCTTGATCGCGCCGTCGGCGTCGAGGACCAGCTCGCAGCTCGTCGCCTTGGCCCTGGCCATGACGACGCGGCGCCCGCCGGAGAGGGTCTCTTCCCGCGCGATCTCCACGCCGCCCCGGGCGATGCGCCGGCCCTCCGCGAGCTCCGGGGGCTCGGGGCCGAGCAGCGCGTCGGAGAGGGCGACCGGCATCACCGGGCGGCAGCGATAACACTCCGCGGCGTGGTCGTAAACCACCTGCCCCTGCTTCGCGGCGAGGTGCAGCGCGCCGCGGAGCGCGCCGTCCTGCGCGCCCATCGACACGGCGAGCTCGCCGTGGGACGCGCGCCGCACCATCTCGAGGTGGCGCGCGACGCGGTCCGCCAGCTGCGCGTCCGGGGTGACGGCGTCCGCCATGACGTCGAGGTGAGAGCCGGACGTCCAGTCGTTCGCCGTCCAGCCCGAGAGCGCGAGGGTGAAGCGCATCTCGCCCATGAAGACGATCCACAGGCTCGGCAGCCCGGAGCCGAGCAGCCGCACCTCGATGCGATCGGCGAGCGGCAAGAGGCGCGCGAGCACCGAGAGGCGGCGCCTCCCCCACACCTTGATCTCCTCGGTCGCCTCCGCCGCCGGCGCGCCCCTCGGCGCCCCGGAGCGGTACGGGCCGAGCCCGCCCGCGCCCGCCGCGGGCCCCACGGCCACGGGGAGATCGTCGCAGGTGACGCCGCGGCACGGGATGGAGACGCCCCAGGGGTCGAGCACGACGATCGGCGCCTTGCCCGGCGTGAGCTGGAAGCGCAGGCTGCGCGGGCCCGTGCGCTCGCGGTGCCGATCGAGGTGCGCGAGCAGCGAGTAGACCGCCTCCACGGGGACGTCGACCCGCCGGCACGGCAGGCACATCGCCGCCTGGAGCTGGCCGAAGCCGCGCAGCCACGAGGGCGGGAGATCGATCTTCTCCTCGCGGTAGTCGCCGCGGCCCTCCACCGCCACCTCGAAGCCGGTCGGATCGACGAGGAGCCGCGTCGGCCGGTAGCTGCGGAGCGTCTGGAAGTGGTCGTAGAGCGCGAGCGAGTAGTCGACGTTCGTCGTGCCGAGGCCGGCGTCCTGCGCGCCCCGGAAGGCGTCGCGATCGACCGAGAGGCAGCCGTAGCTCGACTCGTCCTTGGAGAAGCACTCGAAGAAGACGACATCGGGCGCGACGGTCACGACCGGATCGCAGGGGACGAGGTGGCGGAAGAGCTGCGGGTCGCTCCGCGCGAGCTCGTTCGCCCAGCGGACGCGCGCGCCCCAGTAGAGCTTGTGCATCTTCCGGAAGTCGGCCTCGAGGTTCGGCGGCAGCGGCGCGCTCCCGAAGCGCGCGAGCTCGGCCTTCATGGCCTCGCCGTGGAGCTCCCGGCGGAGCCGCGCCTCGCGCTCGGCCTCCTGCTGCTTCCACGCCTCGTGGGCGGAGCGATCCTTCGGCAGGCGCCGCAGGTCGCCCACGACG
Source organism: Sorangium sp. So ce281 (assembly GCF_051527395.1). NCBI lineage: Bacteria > Pseudomonadati > Myxococcota > Polyangiales > Polyangiaceae > Sorangium > Sorangium sp. So ce281. The sequence continues at coordinate 3,469,797 of NZ_CP150322.1, read as the reverse complement.
ACGTCGTGGAGCGCGCTGATCGCCTCGCGGAAGCGCACCGGCCGCGCGAGCTCGCCGTCGAAGAAGACCCTGGGGCGCGCGAGGTTGGGCGCGAAGCTGAGGGCGGCGCCGCCGCCGAGCTCCTTGACGCCGCTCGTGCCGAGGTAGCGGAGATCGAAGCTCACGCCGCGTCCTCCCCCTCGAACAGCCGGAGCTCGGGGAGCCTGCGCGCGATGGCGTCGCGCAGCGCGGGGGCGCGGAACGCGGCGCGGGCGAGGGCGCCGAGGGCGGCGCGCCGCTCGGGCGCGCGCACGCTGCGGAGCGCGACGCCGAGCAGCGGCAGGAGCGCGTCAGCCTCGCCGGGCCGGGCGACCACGCGGTCCGCGATCTGCCGGACGACCGCGCGCTTGTCGCGCGCGCCGCCGTGGACGGCGAGCAGCGCCGCCGCCCAGACATGCCGCAGCGCCTCGGGCGAGAAGGCCGCCTTGCGCGCGGCGAGGTGCCGGACGAGGAAGGCGCGGGCCTCGGCGTGCGGCGTCTCCGCCAGCGCGGCCCACAGGCCGGTGTCGTCGCGGAAGCGGGCGTCGGCCTCGAAGAGCGCGAGCGCGCGGGCGCGGACGTCCTCGTGGCGGGAGTCCAGGAGATCGCGCACGTGCTCGGCCCGGCCGTGGGGCGAGCGCCCGAGCACCTCGACGAGCCACGCGACCGCCTCCTCCCGCACGCGCGGCGCGACCGCTGTCGCGAGGCGCGCGAGGGTGTCGAGATCGGCGGCGGTCTCGACGGGCTTCGTCCTCGCCCAGCGGAGGCCGAGCTCCGCGACCGGCGCGGCGCGCGCGCAGGCGAGGGCCACGCACTCGGCGAGCGAGAGCCGCGCCGGCGAGACGTGCTCGACCACCGCCTCGCAGACGAAGGCGAGCGCCGCGGCGTTCTCGGTCTGGAGCAGCGAGAGCCAGTCGGCGATCGGCAGGCTCCCGAGGCCCGGGATCTGCCGGAGCAGGCCGGCGGCGAGCGTCTGCACCTCGTCGTGCGGGCTCTCGAGGAGCGCGCGCACGCGGGCGAGCGGCAGGCCGCGGAGCTCGGCGGCGTAGCCGCGCTCGAGCTGCCCCACGGCGAACGCCCGGACGGTGCGGCTCCTCGCGGCCGTGACCAGGCCGAGCACCTCGTCGAAGGCGCCCTGCCACGCCTCGGGGTAGATCGGGGCGGGCTCGAGCTCGGCGAGGGCGGCGCCCTCCGCGAGGCGGACGCCGCGCGGGAGGCGCTCGAGGGCGGGGGAGCCCCAGTAGAGCGCGTGGAGCAGCCCCCAGGCGTCGAGCAGGCGCTCGGGCCTGTCGAGGTGCTCGTCGCGGTAGAGCGCGAGCGCGGCGCGGATCGCGCGGCCGTAGCGGGCGGCGTCGCGCCGGCCGAGCCGCCGGAAGTAGCGGAACGCGCGGCGCCGCAGGTAGTGGCGCGTCCGCATCGAGAAGCGCGGCGACGCGACGTCGCCCTGCGGGAGGCTGGCCGGCACGCCGGTGTCGCTGACGAGGCAGGGCTCGTCGCTGGAGGTCCTGGTCACCCAGTCGTAGCGGGTCACCTTGACCAGCTTGCGGCGAACGAGGCGATCGAAGGCGACCATGAAGCGGCCGACGATCTCGTCGTCTCCCGCCTGCTCGGCGAGCTTGTAAAGGACCTTGACGAGGCCGCGGTGGTGCGGCCGGTCGCAGCCGTCGTCGATGTAGCGGAGCAGCGCGCGGCGCGCGAACGGGCGCCGGTCGGCGTACCAGCGCGGGGCGAGCGCCTTCAGCTTCCGGCCCGCCTCGGACGCGAGCACCTCGTCCACGAACCGGTCGTCGCCGGCCTCGAAGTGCTCGTCGAGGAGGAGCGTCGACGCTGTCCGGGATCGAGCGGCGCTCATACGCGGCAGGATGCTAGGGAACCGGCCCGGAGCCGGTCAAGGGCGGCGCCGCCGCGCCGCGCGTCGCGCGATGGGGGGTGTCACGCGACGCGCGGCGCGGACGGCGCCTACGGTGTCCGCTTACCGGCGCTCAGCTTACCGTTACCGGCGCTCAGCGCACTCGCCGCGCGACACGACCGACACGCCCGCCGCGTTCGCCATGCACGCGTTGCCGTACGTGTTGTCGTCGCAGCCGCAGACCGGGTCGTACTGCTCGGTGCACGCCTCCGGGATGGTCTCGCACGTGCCCGTCATGTCGCCCGCGCCGCACATGGCCTCGAGGCTGTAGTTGCAGAACTCGCCCTTCTCGCACGCGAAGCCCGCGATGCCGCCGCAGATCTTCCCGGGAGCAGGCGCGCACTCGCCCTTCGACGCGACCGACACGCCCGCCGAGGCGGCGGCGCAGGCGTTGCCGTACGTCTGGCCGTCGCAGCCGCAGACCGGGTTGTACTCGAACGTGCACGCCTCCGGGATGGGCGTGCAGACCCCCGGCCCGTCCCACGCGCCGCACTCGACCTCGGGCGGGAAGTTGCAGAACTCGCCCTTCTCGCACGTCCAGCCGCCGCGGGTGCCGCACGCCTTGCCTTCCGAAGGCGGCGCGCACTCGCCCTTCGACGCGACCGAGACGCCCGCCGCGTTCGCGGAGCACGCGTTGCCGTACGTGTTCCCGTCACAGCCGCAGACGGGGTTGTACTCCTTGGTGCACCCGCCCGGCGTGGGCAGGCAGGTGCCCGTCATGTCGCCCGCGCCGCACTGGGCGTCGGGCGCGAAGTCGCAGAACTCACCCTCCTTGCAGGAGAGGCCGAGGAGGCCGCCGCAGACGTCCCCCGGAGGAGGCGCGCACTGGCCGATCGACGACACCGACGTGCCCGCCGCGTTCGCCATGCACTCGTTGCTGTACGTGTTGCCGTCACAGCCGCAGACCTCCCTGAGCTCCTTCGTGCACACCTCGGGGATGGGCTGGCAGGTGCCCGTCTGATCGGCCGCGCCGCACATGGCGTCGAGCTCGTAGTCGCAGAAAAAGCCCTTCTTGCAGGAGAGGCCGAGGAGGCCGCCGCAGGCCTTGCCCTGCCCGCCGCCGCCCCCCCTCACCTCCGCCGCGTCGGACGCGGTGCTGTCGTCGGCGATCTCCACCTGACAGCCCGCGGCGAGCGGGAACATCGACAGCGCGAGCCAGAGGAAGGATCCGATACGGCTGCTCTTGATACGATTCTGGACGTTCATGGGTTCCTCCAAAAGAGCCCCGCCGTCCCCGGCGAGGCGATAGACATCCACGAGCCCCTCCCCTCTCCAGAGGAAGGGCACCTCGCGCCGCGCGCAGTACGTCGAGCGCGGCGCGCGAGTTCGATGTTCGTCTCCCCGACCGCTCAGTCGGGGAGCGTCAGCGTCAGGACGCGGCGCCCGGGCTCGGGCGCCGTGACCTCGAGGAAGAGCACGTCCTCGCGCTCGACCCCTTCACCGTCCGCGCGCACCGTGACGACGGCGGACTCGCCCGCCGCCACCACGAACGCCGCCGCCGGGCTGAACCCGAACGGCCCCGCGCCGCGGCGCAAGCGCGGCGCGCCGATGGACACGTCCTCGGCGCACGTGTTGCGGACGACCACGTCGCTCTCGCCGGCCTCGATCGAGACCCACGCGGCGGGCTCGATCGTGAGGCAAGGCAGGTGCGCCAGCATCGTCTGCGTCGCGCTGATGGGCTCCCCCGTGAGCTGCAGATCCACCGGCTCCGACCGGCGCTCGCCCTGCTTCACCTGGATCCGCAGGACCTGATCCGTCGACGCGTCCACCGCGGCCACGAAGCTGCCGTCGCGGTTGATCTCCGCGATGACGGGCGCGTCCGCGCTGTCGAGGTTCGTCACCACGACCACGCCCTCCGCCGGCTCGACCGCGCCAGGCTCGCCCTTGAGGAAGACCTGCTGCCGCAAGACCTGGGGGTCGCCCGACACGCCGACGAGCCCCGTGTCCAGGATCGGCTCGTGGACCGGCGGGCTCGGCTGCGGGCTCACGACACAGCCGCCAAGGAGCGCTCCGAGGAGCGTCGCGACGCGCGCGCCCCGCCGTCCTCGGTCTCCGTATGTCGTCCGCATCGCCATGCCGGCCATTAGAGCAAACCTGGTGCCGAATGAAAAAGGACGGAAATCGTCGCGAAATGCGAGGCACAGATGTCTCATCGAGTGTCTCACTGTCTCAGATGGCACATCCGTGAGACACTGCGCGGGTGAGCCAAGCCGAAGGGACCCTGCTCGCCCGCCGCTACCGCCTGATCCGTCCCCTGGGGCGGGGGAGCCTGGCCACGGCGTGGCTCGCGCGCGACGAGGCGCTCGGGCGGGACCTGTGCCTCAAGCTGCTCGGCCACGCGCGCACGGCGGAGCGGGCGGCGTTCCGCGGCGAGTTCAGGATGCTGGCGGGGCTCTTCCATCCGCACCTCGTCCGGGTCCTCGACTTCGGCATGCTCCGGGAGACCGGCGAGCCGCGCTTCTACTTCACGTCGGAGGCGGTGCTGGGCGCGCCGCTCGACGAGTACGTGACAGGGCGGCGCTTCGAGGAGGCGCGGGCCGCGATCGTGGACGTGCTCGACGCGCTGCGGTTCCTCCACCGCGCGCGCATCCGCCACGGCGACGTGAAGCCGGCCAACATCCTCGTCGGGGCCTCGGGGCGCGCGGTGCTGATCGACCTGTCCTGCGCGGCGCGGCTCGGGGGGAGGCCCGACGAAGGCGTCTCCGGCACCCGGGGCTACCTCGCGCCCGAGGTGATCCGCGGCGAGCCGGCCGACGGGCGCGCGGACCTGTTCTCGCTCGGCCGCACGCTCGAGGCGATCGCGCCGCTGCTGGCGGAGCCGCTGCCGGAGGTGATCGGCGCGCTCGTCGAGCGCCTCGTGCGGTCCGAGCCGCGCGACCGCCCGGCCGACGCGGGCGAGGTGCTCGACTGGGTGGGCGCAGCGCCGCGCGCCGCGGCCCCACCGCCGCCGGAGCCGCCCCACCTCGTCGGGCGCGATGGTGAGCTGCGCGCGGTCGCCGAGGCGCTCGCCGCGCTCGAGCGAGGCGAGCGCGGCCCGCGCGTCTGCGTGATCGCCGGGGAGCCGGGCTGCGGGAAGAGCCGCCTCCTGCGCGAGGCGACGTGGAGCGCCGAGCTCCGGATGGAGGCCGTGGAGGGCTTCGCCAGGGCCAGCGCGCCGGTGGCCTCGATGCTGCGCCGCGCGACCGGCGAGGAGGCGCTCCCCGCCGGCGCGCTGGGCGCCCTGCGCGCGCACGAGCGCCTGACACGGGCGCGGGGAGGCCACGCGGGGGCGGGGGCCGGGCCGCTGGTGCTCGTGCTCGACGACGCCGACGAGGTGAGCGGGGCGGACCGGGAGATGCTCGAGGCGCTCGCCCGGCTGCTGGGCCCCGAGGATCCGGTCCTGCTCCTCGCCGCCGAGCGCGTCCCGCACGGCGGCGGCCGGGCGCCGCTCGCCGCGGTGGCCGCCGAGGCGGGGCGGAGCGCGCGCGAGGTCGCGCTGCCGCCGCTCGGGCGCGAGGCGGTGCAGCGCTGGATGGACGACATCGGCCTGGGCGACGCGACGGAGGTCGTGCTGCGCGCGAGCGCGGGGTGGCCCGCCGATCTCGTGGTGATCGCGGGGCGGCTCGCCGAGAGCGGGGACCTGGCCGGGCTCGACGCGACGACGCCCGGGGCGAGCGCGCGCTACGCGCTGCGGCTGCGGGGCCTCGGGCGGCCGCTGCGGGACGCGGTGGCGACGCTGGCCGTGCGGGGGGGCGCGGTCGCCGACGAGGAGCTGCCGCCGCTCGGGCTCCCGGTCGCGCACCTGGCCGAGCTCGCCGCCCGCGGCGTCGCCGCGCGCACCGCAGGGGGGTGGACGCTGACGCGCGCCGGGCCGATCGCCGCCCTCCTCTGCGCCCTCGGCGGCGAGGCGGTCCGCGCGGCGCACGCGCGGGCGGCCGCCGCCCTCCCGGCGCGGGCCGAGCAGCGGGTGCTGCACCTCGCGCTGTCGGGCGACGCGGCGGCCGCCGAGCGCCTGTTCCTCGAGCGCCGCGCGGAGCGCGAGGCGGATCCGAGGCCGTGGGGCGCGACCGCGGAGGCGCTGCTCGAGGTGGCGACGTCGGCGGAGGCGCGGCTCGAGGTCGCGTCCACCCTCCAGCGCGTCGGCCGCGCGGCGCGGGCGCGCGAGGTGCTGGAGCACCTGCTCGCGAGCGACGAGGCCGGAGGGCTCGGCGCGCGGCGCGCGCAGGCGCTCGTCCGGCTCGGCGCGTGCCTGCTGGAGCTGGGCGACCCCACGGCGGCGCTCGCGCGGCTCGACGAGGCCGAGCGGAGCGAGCCGGCCGGCGGGGAGGGCGCGGCGTCGTCATCATCCACGCCGCGCGAGCGCGCGGGGCTCGCCGATCTGGCGAGCCGGGCGCTCTTGCGGCTCGGATCCCACGCGGAGGCGCGGGCCCGCGCCGAGCCGGCGCTCGCGTGGTGCGACGAGCCGGAGGTGCTGGCGAGCCTCCACGAGGACGTCGGCGTCGCGGCGAGCTACCTCGGGGAGCGCCGGCTCGCGGGGCTGCACCTCGGGCTCGCCGCCGGGCTGCACCGCGATCGGCGGGCGCCGAGGGCGCTGGTGCGGGCGCTGTCGTACCAGGCGATCGACGCCTTCCGGGCCGGGGAGGTCGAGGCGGCGCTCGTCGGGTACCGGCAGGCGCTGGCGACGGCGGAGGAGCACGGGCTCGGCGACCTGGTGGCGCGCTGCAGCCTCAACGTGGGTACGGCGTGCCACCAGTCGGGCGAGCTCGGGGAAGCGCTCGCCGCCTACGAGCGTGGGGCGCGGCTCGCCTCCGCCCTGGGCCAGGCGGACCTGGTCCTCGTCCTCGATTTCGATCTGGCGAAGCTCTGGGCGGACGTGGGGGCGTTCGAGCGGGCCGCCCGCGTGGCCGCCCGGGTGGAGGCGGAGGCCGCGCGGCGGGGCGCGCCGTTCTTCGCGGCGGCGGCGGCCTCGGTCCTCGGGGACTGCGCGCTCGCGGGCGGCGACGCCGAGGAGGCGGCGCGCTGCTTCGAGCGGTCGCGGCGCGGCTTCGAGGCGCAAGGGGCGCAGCGGGAGGTGGTGGAGGAGGAGCTGGAGCTCTGCCGGGCCCACCTCGCGCGGGGCGCGGTGGGGGACGCGCGGGCCGCGCTGGGCCGGGCGCGGGAGCACGGCGCCGCCCGGGAGGCGCCCGACCTCGGGGCGCGCGCGGCGCTGCTGGAGGGGCGGCTCGCGCTGCTCGACGGCGAGGGCGACGGCAACCTCGGTCAGGTCGGTTCCGATCAGGGCGGTTTCAACCTCGGTCAGCCCAACCTCGGTCAGGGCGGCCACAACCTCGGTCAGCCCGACCTCGGTCAGGGCGACCCCAACCTCGGTCAGCCCAACCTCGGTCAGGGCGGCCACAACCTCGGTCAGCCCAACCTCGGTCAGGACCTCACCGCCGCCCGGGAGCGCCTCGAGCGCGCCCTGGGCCTCGCCGAGCGCGCGGCGCAGCCCGACCTCGCCGCGGACGTCCGCCTGGCGCTGGCCGAAGCCCACGAGCTCGCAGGCGAGCCGGAGGCCGCCGCGGCGCAGCGGGAGCGCGCGGCCGCCGCCTGGACCGCCATGGCGCGCTCGCTGCCGGAGGCGCTGCAGCACGCCTTCTGGACCCACCCCCGGCGCCGTGCGGCGCAGCCGGCGCGCACCCCCGCGGCGGCCGAGGCCGCGGCGCCGCCGGCGGCAGAGCGCACGGCCAAGCTCGAGCGGCTCCTCGCTGTGTTCCGCAGGCTCAACTCCTCCGTCGAGATCGCCGACATCCTCGCGATGGCCATGGACGCCGCGATCGACCTCACGGCCGCGGAGCGCGGGTTCCTGCTGATCGAGCAGCCGGGCGGCGAGCTGCGCGTGGCGGTCGCGCGCAACGTCGACCGGGAGAAGGTCGGCAGGAGCCACCTCAAGTTCAGCTACGGCATCGCCGAGCGCGCGATCGCGACGCAGGAGCCCGTGGTCACCGTGGACGCCCAGGAAGACCCGCGCTTCCACGAGCACGCGTCGGTGCACGCGATGCGGCTCAGGTCCGTGATCGCCGTGCCGATCCGCTCGCCGGACGGCGTGCTCGGCGCGCTCTACCTCGACAACCGCTTCCGGCGCGCACGGTTCGCGCCGGAGGACGTCGACCTGCTCCTCGCCTTCGCCGACCAGGTCGCGCTCGCGCTGCGCAACGCGCGGCTCGTCGACGACCTGCGCCGCCGCACCGTGGAGCTCGAGGCCGAGCGGCGCCGCGTCGAGGAGCTCCTGCGCGGCCAGGCCGCGGAGATCGACCGGCTGCAGGAGCAGGTGCTCGTCCGCCAGCAGGCCCTGGAGCACCGCTACGATTACGGCGCCATCGTGGGGCGCGGCCCCGCGCTCCGCGCGGTGTTCGCGACGCTCGACCGCGTGGTCGACGCGCCGGTCAACGTGCTCGTGACGGGCGAGAGCGGCACCGGCAAGGAGCTCGTCGCGCGCGCCATCCACTTCGCCGGCCCGCGGAAGAGCGGCCCGTTCATGGGGATCAACTGCGCCGCGCTCCCCGCCGCGCTGCTCGAGTCGGAGCTCTTCGGGCACGTCCGCGGCGCGTTCACGGGGGCCGACCGGGACCGGACCGGCCTCGTGGTCGCGGCGCGCGGCGGCACGCTCTTCCTCGACGAGCTGGGCGAGATGCCGCTCGAGGTGCAGGCGAAGCTGCTCCGGGTGCTCCAGGAGCGGGAGGTGCGCCCGGTGGGCAGCGCCGAGGCCGTGCGCGTGGACTTCCGCCTCGTCTGCGCGACGAACCGCGATCTCCTGGCCGAGGCCGCGCGCGGGCGCTTCCGGGAGGACCTCTACTACCGCGTCGCGGTGGTGCAGATCCGGCTGCCGGCGCTGCGCGATCGCCTGGAGGACCTGCCGGAGCTCGCGCTCCACTTCGTGCGCCGCGCCGCCGAGCAGCTGGGCCGCCCGGCGCCGCAGCTGTCCCACGAGGCGCTGCGGCGGCTCGGCCAGCACGGCTGGCCCGGCAACGTGCGCGAGCTGGAGAACGTGATCACGAAGGCCGTCGTGCTGTGCGACGGCCGCAGGATCGGCCCCGACGACGTGGACTTGCCCCGCGCGCAGGAAGGCGGCGGCCGCGGCGCGCGGCGACCTCCGCGCGACGAGCGCGCCGCGCTGCTCGCCGCGCTCGAGCGGACCGGCTGGAACGCGCTCCAGGCCGCGCGCGAGGCGGGCATGTCGAGGGCGACGTTCTACCGGAAGCTGCGGCGGCTCGGAATCGAACGGCCGATCGAACGGCCGATCGAACGGCCGATCGAACGGCCGATCGAACGGCCGAGAGGCGCCCGCGACGACTGAGCCCTTCCCCCAGCGCCCAAAGCGCGAGCGCGGGCCCGATCGGACGCTGGCGACTGGCGCCCTGGACGGCGTCCGTCACAGGCGTACACACGCACCGTCCTCCGCCCGACAGCGTTGGTTCTCCCCTCCTGACATTGACATCGCCGGCACGGGGCAGTTCGCCCCACTTGGGGCAGTCCGGCCTCTATCCAGCCATGAGCTTGCCAGCCGCGCGGCGCCGCGCGCCGACGCGATGGAAGAGCCGCCCGCGACGCGGCGGGGAGAAAGGGATCTCATCCATCGGCGTGACGGGGATCATGCTCCACCCTGGCCACGACCGCGCACCGACAGGCGCTCTCCGCCAGGGATGGCCCGGGCCTTGCGAGGGTGCGGGCATGAACACAGCAAAATTCGTCCTGCTGCTGCCTCTCTCGATCGCCGCTGCGGCCGGCTGCGATCGAGCGGAAGGCACGACTCGCTCGGACGGCAATCCCGCGGTGCCGGGCGAGATCGCCCAGCGGGCGAACAACCCCACGCCGACGGCCGCCGACAACACGGGCAAGAACGATCGCGATCGCGATCCCGCCGCGCTGACCCCCGGGGACCAGGGCGAGAACGAGGCCGATCGCACGATCACCCAGAAGATCCGGCAGGCGGTGATCTCGAACGACACGCTCTCGATGAGCGCGAAGAACGTCAAGATCATCACGACGGGGCAGGTGGTGACGCTGCGCGGCCCGGTGAAGAGCGACAAGGAGAAGGCCGACATCGCCGCGATCGCCCTCGGGATCCCGGGTGTGCAGAGGGTCGATAACCAGCTCGAAGTCGACGTTGACTGAACCGACACGAACGGTCTGAAAGGAAGACACCATGGCAACGAAGAAAGCGGTCCTTGGCCTCGTGAGCACGCTCGCTCAGGCAGACATCATCGTCGGCGATCTCCAGCGCGCCGGCTTCATGACCGGCGACATCTCGGCGCTCTTCCCCGACAAGCACGGGACGCGGGACTTCGCGCACGAGAAGCATACGAAGGCGCCCGAGGGCGCGACGGCGGGCGTCAGCGCGGGCGGCGCGGTCGGCGGGACCATCGGGCTGCTCGCCGGCATCGGCGCGCTCGCCATCCCGGGGCTCGGGCCGTTCATCGCGGCCGGCCCCATCATGGCCGCGCTGAGCGGCGCCGCGGCCGGCGCCGCGCTCGGCGGCGTGACCGGCGCCCTGATCGGGCTCGGCATCCCCGAGGTCGAGGCCAAGCAGTACGAGGGCAAGATCAAGGGCGGCAACATCCTCATCTCCGTCCACGTCGAGGACAGCAACGAGCGCGCGCTCGCCAAGCAGATCCTCGAGCGCGGCGGCGCGACCGACGTCGCGGTCCTCACCGAAGAGGGGATCTCGTCGAAGCACAGGGCCGTCGCCTGACCGTGACGCTCTGTCATCCCACGTGATCTCGGGCAGCTGCCCGCCTGGCGCCGCGCATCGGCCGGTGTCAGGCGGGCAGCCGCTCGAGGTCGAGCTCGTCCGACGGCGTGATGTCGGCCTTGAGGAAGCGCTGCATCTGGCGGAGCGCGTGGCCGTTGTCCTCTTCGGTCTCGGAGGCCACGCAGTCCGACGGGACGAGCAGCCGGTAATCGCGCATGTAGGCGTCGTTCGCCGTGAACAGGACGCAGATGTTCCCCGCCATGCCGGTCAGGACGAGCGTCTGCGCGCCGAGCGACTCGAGCAGGATCTCCAGCGTGGTGCCGTAGAAGCCGGAGTGCTTGGGCTTGAGCACGAAATAATCATCCTCTCCAGGCCGCAGCAGCGCCGCGATCTCGCGGCCGCGCACGCCCTCTTCCAGGCAGTGCTCGATCTGACGGTGGAAGTTGGATTGCCAGCGGCCGAAGTTGTCGTTCACGTAGACCGCCGGAATGCCGGCGTCGCGACACCGCTGCTTCAGCGCCCGGATGCGGTGCGCCATCGGGAGCGCGTGGGCGAGCAGCCGATCGCCTCCCGGGAAGTCCAGATCGTTGATCACGTCGATGAGGAGCAGCGCTGTCCGGCTCTCGTCCGGCGCGGCGCCGTGAAGGTCGTGGGGACGCCGAGGCATGTCGTGCGCGGGTTATATACTGCGGGCGAGGGCGCGTGGGGCAGCGATCACCGCCGATCACCGCCGCGCCCGGTCCGCCGTGGCGAAACGCGACCTCGGCCGTGGCAGCGCACGGCAGGGGGCGCAGGATCCGCGATGGCCCTCAGGCGGCCAGGACGGGCGCGCGGCGCAGGGTGCGCGAGGACGCGTCGTCGGCCGCCGGCTTGCATTGCTCGCCATGACGGACCTGGCGCGGGCCCCCCGGGTCGCCTTCCGGGTCGAAGGAGCGCACATGCCTCGCAGCATCTGGAAAGGGAGTATCAGCTTCGGGCTCGTGCAGATCCCGGTGGCCCTCTACCCCGCCGAGGAGCCCGACGAGCTCCGCTTCACGCAGCTCGACAGGCGCACCATGGCGCCGATCCGCTACGAGCGCGTGAACCGGGAGACGGGCGAGCCGGTGAGCTGGGATGATATCGTCCGCGGCTATCCCTACGAGAAGGGCGAGTATGTCGTCCTGTCCGACGAGGACCTGCGCCGCGCGAACGTGGAGGCGACGCAGACCGTGGACATCCTCGACTTCGTCGACGCCTCGGAGATCGACCCGATCTACTACGACAAACCGTATTTCCTCGCTCCCGCGTCCCAGAACGGCAAGAAGCGATCGCCGGTGACGGCGTATGTCCTGCTGCGCGAGGCGCTGCGGAAGACGGGCAAGGTCGGTATCGCGAAGGTCGTGATCCGGACGCGCGAGCACATCGCCGCGGTGAGGCCGCACGGCAGAGGGCTCGTGCTGAACCTGCTCCGGTTCGCGCACGAGCTCCGCTCCGATGAGGAGCTCGACCTGCCCGAGATGGACGCCCAGGGAAAGGGGCTCGGCAAGCGGGAGCTGGAGATGGCGGAGCGGCTGGTGGCCGAGATGGCCACCGCGTGGGAGCCGGAGAAATACAAGGACGAGTACCGCGACGACGTGATGAAGCTCATCGAGAAGAAGGTGAAATCCGGCCGCACGACGGCGCCCGCGGAGCCTGTGGAGGAAGAGCGCCACCGCCGCGCCACCGGCACGGTGGACCTCATCGCGCTGCTCAAGAAGAGCCTCGGACAGAAGGGCGAGAGGGCCGCGAACGACGAAGCGAGAGACGGCGCGAAAAACGGCGCGAAAAACGGCAGAAAAGCGCCGGAAGAAGGCGGCAAATCCAGGGTGCGAAAGGCGGAGGGCCCGAAGCGGAAAGGCGGCAGCTCGCGTCGGGCCGCGTAGCCCGCACGGGATGGACGCGAGCCTGAGCCTCGACGCGCGCGGCACCCGCCACCGCGCGGCCGCGGCGCTCGTCGCGGGGTACCCGGAGCGGATCGCCTTCATCGTCTCCCAGGACGGCAACGCGGCGACGATGTCAAAGATGCCGCAGGATGGCCGCGGGCATCTGATCGAGAGGCACCGAGGCCGCGGCGAGCCCGGCCTCCAGCACGCGGCGGGGCATGCCGTAAACGACGCAGGACGACTCGGCCTCCGCGAGGACCCTCCCGCCCGCCGCGCGGATCGCCCGGGAGCCCTCCAGGCCGTCGTCCCCCATGCCCGTCAGCACGACCCCGAGCACGCCGGGCCCGAACTCGGCCGCGGCGCTCGCGAAGAGCAGATCCACCGACGGGCAATAGGGGGACGCGCCGGCCTTCGCCGGGAAGCAGACGCTGGCGCGCGCCAGATGGCGCCGGACCTCGATGTGCGTCCCCCCGCGCGCGAGGACCACGAGCCCGGGCCGGAGCGGGAGATCGTCCGACGCCTCGACGATCGAGAGCGCGCTCCCGTCGTCGAGGCGGCGCGCCAGCGATTCCGTGTAGCCAGCAGGGATGTGCAGCGCCACGACGATGGGGGCCGGGAACCCGGCGGGCATCGCCGCGAGGAGCCGTGTCAGCGCCAGCGGGCCGCCGGTCGAGGCGCCGATCACGACGAGCCGCGTGCGCGAGAGCGCCGGGATCGCGCCAGGCGTGGACGGCGGGGCGAGCGGCGGCTCCGCGCGGTGGACCTTCGCCTGGGCGGCGGCGAGCACCTTGCGGACCAGCTCGTCCGCGAGGCCGAAGAGGCGATCGGTCGCGAGCGCCGTCGGCTTCTCGACGAGGTCGGTCGCGCCTTCCTGGAGCGCCCTGACGCCGAGCTCGCTGTCCGCGTCGGCGCTGCTGACGACGATCACCCGCGGCGCGCCCTCGCGCGGCAACGACGCGAGCACGCCGAGGCCGTCGAGGTTCGGCATCACGAGATCCAGCGTGACGACATCCGGCTTGTAGCGCGCGATCTTCTCCAGCGCGTCGAGGCCGTCCATGGCCGTGTCGACGACCTCGATCGAGGAGCTCGCGCCGAGGACCTGCCGCAGCACCTTGCGCACGAAGGCCGAGTCGTCGACCACGAGCACGCGGACCGCAGGGCACCTCATGGCTCTGCGTTCCGGTACAGGAACACGCCGCCCCGCTCCTCGCAGGCGAGCGCGGTGCCGAGCCTGAAGAGCGACTCGGAGACCCCGACCAGGAGGATCCCGCCCGCGGAGAGCGCCCCCGAGAGGTTCTTGACCACCCACCGCGCCGTGTTGTCGTGGAAGTAGATGAGCACGTTGCGGCAGATCACGACGTCGAGCTGCCCGAGCGACGCGACCTGGGACGCGTCGAGCAGGTTGATCCGCCGCCAGTCGATCGCCCGCCTCAGCTCGGCGCTCACGACGACGCGATCGGGCGCCACCTGCAACCACCGCTCGGCGAACGGAGGCGGCGGGGCGTTGCTCCGGAGCGAGCGCGGCCCGAGCACGCCGGCCTGAGCCCGCGAGAGCGCCCGCGCGCTGACGTCGCTCGCGATGAGCTCGACCTTGTCGAGCAGGCCCCGCTCGGCCAGGAGCATCGCGACCGTGAACGGCTCCTCGCCGCTCGAGCAGGCCGCCGACCAGATCCGCGGCCTGCCGCCCGCCGCCACGCGCGGCGCGACGAAATCCGAGACCGCGAGCTCGAGCTGCGCGAGCTCGCGGAAAAAGTACGTCTCGCCCACGACCAGCCCGTCGATCAGCGCGTCCATCTCGGCCGCGCCCCCCGGGTCGTAGCGGAGGAAGTAGTAGTAGTCGAGCAGCGAGTCGAAGCCGGCGTCGAGGGCGCGCGCCGACAGCTTGTCGCCGAGCAGCTCGCGATCGGCCGCGTCGTAGTGGAAGCCGAGCTTCTCGGCGACGAGCGCGCTGAAGATCGCGAAGACCTGCGGAGAGATGGGGAGGCGGCTCCTTATGCCCACGGGATCAGACCCACTGCGCGAGGACGGACGCGGACACGCGCCGCACCTCGGGATCTGGATCCGTCCGGGAGGCGCGCTCGACCGCCGCGAAGCCCTCGCGGGTGGCCACCGCGGCGAGCGTCGTGGCGGCCGCCTTCCGCGCCGGCGCGCGCGGCAGCCGGAGCGCCTCGAGGAGCGCGGCGTTCGCACCAGGGAGCCGCATCCGCGCGAGCGCCGCGGTCAGGAGCGGCGAGAGCTCGTCGTCCGCCGTGCCCAGCGCGTCGAGGATGCCCTCGATGCGGCCCGGCACGGGCGTCGCCAGCGCGGCGAGGAGCGGGCCCTGCGCCCGCGACGTGACCAGCAGCGCGACCAGGGTCCTCGTCGCCTCGGCGCCGGGCCGCCCCGCGATGAAGCTGGTCGCGGCCGACCGCACGCTCTCGTCGGGGTCGCCCGCCGCCCGCACGAGCGCGGGCAGGACCTCGGGCGACGAGAAGCCGGAGATCGCCGAGACCGCGACGAGCCGGGTCGCCACGTCCGGGGACGACAGCGCGTCGAGCAACGTCGGCAGCGACGCCTCTCGCCCGGCGATGCCGAGCCCGATCAGCGCCGACCGCCGCATGTCCGTGTCGCCGTCCCGGGCCGCCTGCTCCAGCGCCGCGAGCGCGAGCTCGCCCTTGATCCCCGACAGCGCCTCGATCGCCGCCACGCGCACCTGGCCGCTCTCGTCCCGGAGCCGCTCGGCGATGACCCCTGCCGCCGCCTCCCACCCGAGCTTCCCCAGCGACTGGCAGGCGTAGTACCGGACCCACGCGTCGCCGTCGCCGAGCCCCGCGAGGAGCGCGTCGATCACGCGGGGATCCCGGCGCGACTGCCCGAGCGCCCGCATCGCCACGGCCCGGATCCGCGCCGGGGGATCGGCCGCGACCGCGACGAGCGCGTCGAGCGCCGCCGGCGCCGCGAGGGATGCGAGGCCATGGATCGCCTGCTCGCGCGCCCGCACGTCGGGGTCGCCGAGGCTGTCGAGGAAGACCGGCAGCGCCGACGGAGGCGCGAGGTGCCCGAGGATCCGGAGGGCCGTCCGCCGCGCGGCCGGGGCCCCGTCGCGGGCCGCGGCGAGCGCGAGCGCCTCGGCGTCCGGGCCGCCGAGGCCCTGGATCGCGGTCGTCGCGGCGTGGACCACGCGGGGGCTCGGGTCGTCGAGGACCTGGAACAGCGCGCGCGTCGAGCCGGGCTCCGCGATGCGCGCGAGCGCGTCGCACGCCGCGGCACGGACCTCCGCGTCCGGATCGGCGAGGCAGCGCTCCACCTCGCCCGCGGCCGCGATGCCCCGGACGAGCGGCAGGAGCAGGAGCCTGCGCGCGCTGTCGCCGTCGCGCAGCGCCGCGAGCACCCGGGGGTCCGCGCTCCGCGAGAGCTGGCCGAGCGCCTCCGCGGCGGCGCTCGCGACGGGGGGATCGGCGTCGAGCAGGCGCGTCAGCTCGAGCAGGGCCTCGTCGCCCCCGATCGCGCCGAGCACGCTGCAGAGGGCGGCCTGCTCGGCCGGATCCGCGCCCGCCAGGCTCTGGGAGAGCCGCCGCGCCACGCCCGGCGCCGGCGCCTCGCTCCGGAGCGCCTCGTCGATCGGCGCGGCCGTCCCGTAGCGCTCGCGGTACCGCTCGCGCAGCTCGGCGAGCGCCGCCGCGGCGACACGCACGACGCCGTCGCTCGGCCGCCCGAGGAGGCGCACCAGCGGCGCCACGGCGCCGCGGCTGCCGGTGCGGCCGAGCGCCCGCGCCGCCTCGAGCAGGTAGCGCGGATCATCGAGGAGGATCGCCAGCGGGCCGGTCGCGCGCGGGTCGCCGCTCCGGCCCAGCACGTCGATCGCCGGGAAGACACGGAAGAAATTTCCGCTCGAGGCGGCATCCACGAGCGAGTCGACCGCTGACCTGCCGCCGACCCGGCCGAGCGCCTCGATCGCGGCGACCGCGACGTTGTCGTCGGGGTGCGACGTGAGCTCCGCGAGCCGGGGGACGGCCTTCGCGCTGCCGCGGCGGCCGAGGATCTGCGCCGCGTCGGCGACGAGCGCGGGGCGATGATCCAGGGTCAGCGCGAGCACGGCGGCGTCGACGTCGCCCAGCGACGCGACGAGCGCGTCGACCGTGGCGGCGATGCGCGCCTCGCTGTCGCGCCGGGCGGAGAGGCACGCGCAGAGGGGGTGGACCGCCGCGTCGCCGAGCGCGGCGAGCGACGCGACGACCGCCCGCCGCACGGTCCAGCTCGGATCCGCGAGCATCTCGATGAGCCCGGGCGCCCCCGGAGGCCCCGAGGCGGCGAGCCGCTCGACCTGCTCGACGCGCTGCCGCTCCGCATCCGAGACGGCGAGCGCGGGCGCGTGCCGGCGAGCGATCATGCCGCCGTCTCCGGCGGTGCGGGGTGCTGCGTCCCGTTCGCCTTGATGTGGGCGACGGCGTGGGCGACCGTCGCGACGACGCCCGCGACAGCGTCCGCGTGCTCCGCGCTCGCCTGCCGGATCCTGCCGAGCTGCTCGAGCACCTGGCCCGCGTCGCTCGCGATCGCGCCGGTGTCCCTCGCGTTCTTGGCCGTGGAGGCGAGCAGCTCCCGGACCGGGTCGCGCAACCGCGAGAACCAGGCGGCGTGCTGCTCGGTCCGGGTCGAGAGCTCGAAGGCCCCCTTCTCGGCAGCCTGGAGCGACGGCGTGTGCCGGTTCGCGCCCGACGCGAGGGCCGCGATCGCCTCTGCCTGATCGGCCACGGCCCGCGCCGTCTGCCTGGCGATCCGGCGCATGGAATCCCCCTCCTTCGCGAGGGACGCGGTCGCCTTGCCCTGGTCCGCCGTGGCGGCGGTCACCGCCGCCGCGAGCCGCGCGACCTGGCGGGCGGACGCCTCCAGCTGCTTCGCCGCGCGCGCCTGCTCGCCGATGCCCCGCGCCGACTGGGCCGACACCCGCCGGATGTCGTCCATGGCGCGCGCGATCTCGGTCGCGCCGCCCGCCTGCTCCGCGAGGCCGGCGACCATGCGCTGCGACGCGCCCGAGACCTCCTGCGTGAGCGCGGTGATCCCGGCCAGGGCGCGGGTCTGCTCGACCATCGCGGCGCTGGTCTGCTGGGTCAGCGCGCGCATCTGCGCGGCGACCTTGGCGAGCTGCGACGCGCCCGTCGCCTGCTCATCCATCGCCCGCGACACCCGCTCGGCGGTGGACGTGAGCTGCGTGTTGGCCTTCACGGCGTCCCGCAGCGCACGCGCCTGCTCGGCGGTCGCGTCCTTCGTCTGCCGGGCCATGCGCCGCATCTCCGCGCTGCCCTGCGCGAGCGACTGGACCGCCTTGGTCTGCTCGGCCGCGGAGCGCGCGACCGCCCTGCCCTCTTCGCTCATGCGCGAGGTCGTCTGGGTCAGGGAGGCCACCGCCTGCACCTGCTCCGCGTTCGCCCGGTCGATGTCGCGGATCGAGCGGCCGAGCTCCTCGACCCCCTGAAGAATGGACGCGAGCGCCCGATCGGCGTCGCTCGCGAGCCGGGTCCCCTCGTCCGCGACCTTCACGCCCTCGCTCGAGGCGGCGACCGCCTCCCGGGCGCTCGCCTGGAGCGCGCGGACGATCTTGGCGATCTCGGCGCTCGAGACGGCGGCCCGATCGGCGAGGTTGCGGATCTCCTCGGCGACGACGGCGAAGCCGCGGCCGTGCTCCCCCGCGCGCGCGGCCTCGATGCTGGCGTTGAGCGAGAGGAGGTTCGTGCGGTCGGCGATCAGGTTGATCGTCTGGACGATGTCGCCGATCTCCTCCGCCCGCTTGCCCATCTCCTTCATGACCGAGGCGGAGTCGGCCATCGCCTGCCGGATGCTCCCGAGCCCGGCGATGGACCTGCCGACCGTCGCGGCGCCCTGGCGCGCGGTCGCGACCCCCTGCTCGGCCGTCGCGCGCGCGGTCTCGACGATGGCGACGATCCGCCGCGTCGAGGCCTCGACCTGCGACGACGTGGCGGCGTTGCCGGCCGCGAGCCCGCTGATCTGCTCGGCGCTCTGCGCGACCTGCTGCGCGGTCCGCGCGAGCTGCTCGGCGGCGACCGCGTTCGCCTCGACGGTCGCGGCGTTCTTCTCGGCGGTGGCCGCGACCTCCTCGACCGAGCTCGCGATCTCCGTGATCGTGCTCGCGGTCGTCGACGCGCTCGAGTCGAGCGACCTCGCGCTCTCGGCCACCCCGCGGATCGACCGCGCCATCTGCTCGGCGGTCGCCGCGGTCTCCTCGACCGCGCTCGCCATCTCCGTCGCCTCCTTCGCGACGCGATCGAGGGAGCCGCTCACGCCCATGACGGTCCCCGCCATGGTCGAGATCTGCGCCCCGACCCCCTTGGCGTCGGCCGAGAGGCGCGCGACGCCCTTCGACATCTCCTCGATGGTGGCCCCGATCTCCTCGATGGCCGCGGCGTTGCTCTCGCCGCGGGTCGCCGCCTCGTCGGCGGATCCGCTCGTCACGGAGACCGCCCCGAGGAGCTCCTCGCTGGAGGACGCGAGCTCCTCGGCGTTGGCGCTCACCGCCTTCACCGAGCGGGCGATGTCCTCGAGCGCCGCCACGGTCGTGTCCGCCGAGGTGGCGAGCGTCTCGGCGTCGCTCCTCACGCTGGCGAGCGCGGGGGCGAGCGCGCCGATGCCGCTCGCCATGCCCTCGGTCGCCCTCACGACCTCGCTGACGACGTCGCCCACCCGCTGCCCGGAGCGGGCGAGCGCCTGCGCGGCCGACCCGGCCTCCTCGAGCTCGCCCGCGAGCGCCCCCGCCATGGCCCCCTGCTCCCTGCCGGCCGCGGCCTGCTCGGCGCCGAGGGCGGCGAGCCGCGCGGCCGCCTGCTCGACGCCGTCGACGGTCGTGACCGCCTGGCGGAGCGCGCGCTCGGTCTGCTCCGCCCGCGCGAGCGCGCCGTCGATGTCCGCGATTGCATCAGATGCCATGATCCTGCTCCTCACCGATGATCCTGCCGACGTCGACGAGCATGACGAGGCGCTCCCCGAGCTTCGCGACGGCCCTGACGAACCCGGCGCTCTCCTCCGCCATGACCTCGGGGGGCGGCCGCAGCTCGCCCTCGGCGATGTTGACGACCTCGCGCGCGCTGTCCACCAGGAGGCCCACGGTACGGCCGCCGCGCTGAACGACGATGACGCGCGAGTCCAGCGTCGGCTCCGCGCTCGGGAGCCCGAAGCGGACGCGCAGATCCACGACCGGGACCACGCGGCCCCGGATCTGCACCAGGCCGCCGACGTACGAGCGCGTCCCCGGCACCCGGGTCGCCCCGGCGAACGACTCCATGTGGAGCACGTCCGCCGCCGAGATGACGTACTCGGCGTCTGCCACCTTCAGGATCACGTGCAGATCGCTCACGAGACCACCCGGGCGAGCGCGCCGCGGCCGCCGCGGCCAGCGGAGAGCTTGCCGCTGAGGGTCACGAGGTCGAGGACGAGCGTGGGGCGCCCATCGCCGAGATCCGTCGAGCCAGACACGCCCGGCACCCGGACGAGCGGGTCCTCGAGCGGCCGCACGACCACCTCCTGCTGGCCGATCACGCGGGTCACGCCGAACGCGAAGGGCGCGCCATGGCGGCGGACGACGAGCGCCCTGCGCGCCGGCGAGGCCCCGAGCTCGAAGAGGGCGCCGAGCTCGACGAGGGGCACGACCTCGCCGCGGCGCTCGATCAACATGGTCCCGCCCCGCGCTTCGCCCGGCGCTGGCAGCCTGGTCCCGCCCCGCGCTTCGCCCGGCGCTGGCAACGTCGTCCCGCCCCGCGCTTCGCCCAGGGCTGGCAACGTCGTCCCGCCCCGCGCTTCGCCCGGCGCTGGGCCGCGGAGGATGCGCGCGGCGTCGATCTCCACGACCTCCTCGACGCCCGCGACGGGCGTCACGAACAGCTGGTCACCACACAGGAAGGAGAAGGCGTCCACGATGGTCAACGTGAGCGGGATCCGGAGGGTGAAGGTGGTGCCGGCGCGGGGCGACGTGCTCACCGAGAGCTCCCCGCTGAGCTGCTCCACGGCGATGCGGCGCACGATGTCCATCCCGAGCCCGCGGCCGCTGGTCTTCGTCGCCTGGTCGAGCGTCGACAGCCCGGGGAGCGTGATGAGATCGAGCAGCGCCGCGTCGCTCTCGGGCGCGGGGCGGCCGGCCCGCCTCGCGACCAGCGCGCGATCGATGCCGCGGCCGTCGTCGGCGACGCTGAGCTCGAGCTGATTGCTGGAGCGCTCGAAGCAGGAGACCCGGACGACGCCCTCCTCGGGCTTGCCGAGGCGCCGCCGCTCGGCGGGCGGCTCGATCGCGTGATCGACGGCGTTGCGGAGCAGGTGCACGATCGCAGGGAAGACGCGCTCCGCGACCGCCTTGTCGAGCTCGGCCTTGCCGGCGTCGATCTCGAGCCGGACCTGCTTGCCGGTCGCGCGACCGAGGCCGCGGACGACGAGCGGCACGCGCTCGAGGAGCTCCGCCACGGAGATCATGCGCGCGCGCATGATGGCGCCGCGGAGGTCGCGCAGCGTCCGGTCGTGCTCGCGCAGGATCTCCGACAGATCACGGGTGTCGACCCCGCGGGCGCGCAGCTCGGCGGCCGCCCGAGCGAGCCGGAACCGCGTCACGACCAGCGCCGACAGCTTGTCGAGCGCGTCGTCGAGGCGCGCCACCTCGACGCGGACGACGCCTCGGAGCTGGGGCTCCCGGTCCGCCGGCTCGTCCGGCTCGCGCTCCGCCAGCGCCGCGACGGCCGGCGGGACGGGGGGCTCCACGGTGAGCGCGCGGACGCCATCCGCCGCCGCCGCGCGCGCGACCTCCTCGTCGGGCGCGCTCGTGAGGACGAGGAGCGCGAAGGCGATGCCGCCCGGCGCCCCCTCGGTGGCCGGCACCGAGAGCGGGATGACCTTGACGATCTCGGCGAGCTTGCCGACGCGCTCGCGGACGGTCGTGATGTTCACCCCCTCGGCGGTGCGCGCCGGCGAGGGGACGAAGTCGACCCGCAGCGCGCGCCGCCCGCCGGCCACGCCCTGCGCGAGCTGCACCCGCTCGCCGGGCCCGAGCTTCGCGAGGATCTCGGGATCGGCGCCGATGGTGGGCACGGGCGGCGACGGCGCGGCGGCGAGATCGAGCGCGGTGAGCGCGGCGAGGAGCTCGGGCGCCGCCGGCAGCACCGGCTTGCCCTCGGCGAGGGCCCGCGCCCGCTCCTCGATGGACCGGAGCCCGCGGAGCAGCACCTCGATCGACGAGGCGGAGAGGCTCCCGGCCGACCGGTCCACCGCCCGGAGCACGGTCTCCATCGCGTGGGCGAGATCCACAATCGGCTCCACGCCGACCATGGCGGAGAGGCCCTTGATGGTGTGGAGAGAGCGGAAGAGCTCGCGGATCGCCTTGGGGCTCGACTCGCCGGCGCGGAGGGCCGCCTCGGTGGCGAGGAGGTTGGCCATCGACGCGGAGAGGTGCTCTTCCACCTCGACGAGGTAGCCGGCCACGAACTCGTTCACATCGAGCGCGCCGCCCATCCGGTCATCCGGCGCTGGCGACGCTGTCCTGCAGGAGCGCCCGCACGCTGGCCAGGATGGCGTCGGGAGTGAAGGGCTTCGTCATGAACTCGGACGCCCCTGCGGCGAGCGTGCGGGCGCGGGACTCCTCATCACCCCGGGTCGTCACCACCAGGATCGGCAGGCTCTGCAGCCTGTCTTGACCCCGGATGAACTCGATCACCTCGAGTCCCCCGATATCGGGCATGTTCAGGTCGAGCACCACGAGATCGAACGGCCTGAGCGAGAGCGTCTCAATCGCCTCGAGCCCGCTCGCCGCGTGCGCGAACCCGTGCTGGTCTGCCCGCAGGCAGGCCACCACCATCTCGCGCATCACCCTGCTGTCATCAACGACGAGGATCTCTGCCACAGCGGTGCTCGGTCGAGGGAATAGCCTTTCCGAATGCGGGGTGTCAATCGCACTTGTGCGTCCGTGCCAGAATCAGGGAACTCCCGTCGGACATGTCCCGAGCTGCGCATGTCACGCCCGGGTGAGCAGCGCGCAGCGGCCATGCGCTGCCCCCGCGTCGAGCACGCCGGTGCGCCAGCGCCACGACAGACGTCGATGGGTCCCTGCGAGCGTTGCGTGATGCGTGGCGCAATGACCGGAAGCAACCTGACGCAACCTGACGCAACCAAACCCGACCAGACGCGACAAGAAGCAACCACAAGCAACCGACGCAGACACGCAGAAGAGGGCGACAGGGCGCCTTTCATCGTAGTAAGCTTGCATCGTCGCGGGCTCTCCCTCAGATGAGACTGGGCGGCAAAGATGCTTGCGGAACCAACGCGTCTCCGCGCCCGGTCCCGCCCCGAGAGGCGCCGCCCTGTGGCGATATGCCTCACGGTCCCTGCTGCTCCTGGAGAACCATGAATCGGTCAATGACGATGGACTTCGTGCTCGCCGACGCCGCGCGCGATGCGAACGGCCTGCCCCGGCGCCAGGCGCCGGTCGCGGGGCGAGACGTCCGGGAAGGGGGCATGGGATCTCCGCCGAGCGAGCACGCGCAGCGCGGGGCGGTGTGGATCCTCGACGATTCGTTGCTGGAGGCCGAGATGGCCGCGCGCGCCCTCGCGCCAGGGTACGAGGCCCAGGTCTTCACGGACGCCGCCGCGATGCTCGAGCGCGTGGCGGGGGGCGATCTTCCGGATGTCCTCGTGCTCGACCAGGTGATGCCGGGCATGTCCGGCACCGAGATCTGTGGTCTCCTGCGGTCGCGCGCCGCCACGGTCGGGCTCCCGATCCTCATCCTGACCGTGGCCGGGCAGGAGGAGGACCTCGTCGAGGGGCTCACCGCGGGCGCCGACGACTACGTGGTCAAGCCCTGCCCGGCGGCCGCGCTGTCGGCGCGCGTCGGCGCGCTCCTTCGCTCGAAGCGGCTCCGCGAGCGGGCCGAGCGGGCCGAGCGGATCGCGGCGGTGGAGCGCGATCTGCTGCGGGCGCTCATCGAGCAGAGCGGCGACGGCATCATGGCCGCGGACGCGCGCGGGGCGCTCCGCATTTGCAACGGCGAGGCCCAGCGGCAGCACGGGGTGTACGAGCGCGACGCGCTCGAGTCGCTCCGGGCCCGCGGGCTGCTCGCGCTGGACGGCCGGCCGCTGCGCCCCGACGAGGACCCGCTCCACCGCGCGCTCCGGGGCGAGAAGGTCGAGAACGCGCGCTGGCTCGTCACGCGCCCGGACGGCTCGATCCGCGCCCTCGCCGGGACGGCGTCGCCGCTCAGGCACGCCGACGGCTCGCCCGCGGGCGCCGTGCTGATCACCCGCGACGAGACCGACGCGATCGAGGCGGAGCGGGCGCTCCGGGACAGCGAGGAGCGCTATCGCGTGATCATCAGCGCGCTCGAGGAGGGCATCACGCTCCAGGACGAGCGCGGCGTCATCCGCACCGCGAACGCGAGCGCCGAGCGGATCCTGGGCCTGCCCATGGCCCAGCTCGTCGGGTCCACGATGCTGGGCCCGTCGTGCAAACTCGTCCGCGAGGACGGCTCGCCGTTCCCTCTCGAGATGTACCCCTCGCAGATCGCGCTCCGGACCGGCGCGCCCCAGTCGGGCGTCCTGCTCGGGCTGGAGCGGCCGGACGGCTCGGTCCTGTGGCTCTCGGTGAACGCGCAGCCGCTCCGCGGCACCGACGGCTCGGTCGCCGGCGTCGTCTCCTCGTTCTTCGACATCACCGCGCGGAAGCGCGCGGAGGAGGAGCGGCAAGGCCTGCTCGCCGCGGCGGAGTCCGCGCGGCAGGAGGCCGAGGCCGCGAGCCACCTGAAGGACGAGTTCCTGGCGACGATGAGCCACGAGCTCCGCACGCCGCTCACGGCGGTCCTCGGCTGGGTCCGGATGCTGCGCACCGGCAAGCTCCCCGAGGAGCGCCGCGACAAGGCGCTGGAGACGGTGGAGCGCAACGCCCAGGCGCAGGCGCAGCTCATCGACGATCTGCTCGACATCTCGCGCATCATGGCCGGCAAGCTCCGGCTGGACGTCCATCCGATCGAGCTCGCGCCGGTGATCGACGCCGCCCTCGAGGTCGTGCGGCCGGCCGCGGACGCCAAGGGGGTGCGGCTCCTGTCGCTCCTCGAGCCCGGCGTGGGCGCCGTCGCGGGCGACGCGGGCCGGCTGCAGCAGGTCGTCTGGAACCTGCTCAACAACGCGGTGAAGTTCACGCCGCGCGGCGGCGTGGTGCGCATCCGGCTCGATCGCGCCGACGGGTCCGCCGAGATCACCGTGTCCGACACCGGCCAGGGCATCGAGCCCGCGTTCTTGCCTTACGTGTTCGAGCAGTTCCGGCAGGCCGAGAGCGGCACGACCCGCAGGCACGGCGGCCTGGGCCTCGGGCTCACGATCGTGAAGAGCCTCGTGGAGATGCACGGCGGCACGGCCCACGCGCTGAGCGACGGGGAGGGTCGGGGCGCCACGTTCGTCGTCCAGCTGCCGCTCGCGGCGCCGCCGAGCCCCGACCGGGGGCGCCGGCGGGCGCCGCTGCCGTGCGTCTCCGCCGGGAACGACCGCCCGCCGGAGCTCGCGGCGCTGAACGTGCTCGTGGTCGAGGACGAGGACGACACGCGCGAGCTCCTCGTCACGATGCTCGAGCAGTGCGGCGCGCGCGTGACGGCCGTGTCGTCCGCCGCCGAGGCGCTGCTCGCGGTGAAGGCGCTTCAGCCCGACGTGCTCGTGTCCGACGTCGCGATGCCCGGCGAGGACGGCTACGTGCTGATCCGCAAGATCCGCGCGCTCCCGGCGGCGAGCGGCGGGCGGACCCCGGCGATCGCGCTCACCGCCTATGCGCGCACGGAGGATCGCATGCGCGCATTGAGAGCAGGGTTCAACACCCATGTCCCGAAGCCCATCGAG
Organism: Sorangium sp. So ce281; assembly: GCF_051527395.1. NCBI lineage: Bacteria > Pseudomonadati > Myxococcota > Polyangiales > Polyangiaceae > Sorangium > Sorangium sp. So ce281. The sequence continues at coordinate 3,444,419 of NZ_CP150322.1, read as the reverse complement.
CCCGCGGAGCTGCTCGCGGTGCTCACGACCATGTGCGGCTCGAGGGCGGGCTCCTAGGTCGCCTGCGGCGCGCCGTCGGCCGCTCGCACGATCGGCGCGCCGCGCCGCGGCTCACCCCCGCCGGCAGCTCCGCTCGATGGTGTCCATCAGCTTCAGCACGTCGAACGGCTTGCTGAGGATCGCGTCCGCGTCGATGCCGGCGCGCTCCGTCGCGCCGCGCGCGGTCATCACGACGGTGGGCGTGGCGGCGAGCGTCGGGTCGCGCTTCTGCTCGGCGCGAAACTGGAACCCATCCATGACCGGCATCATCAGGTCGAGCAGGACGAGCGCGATGGACGAGGGGTCGTCCCGCAGGCATGCGAGGGCCTCGCGCCCGTTCGCGGCGCAGGCGACCGCATACCCCTCCTCTTCCAGGAGCTCGCTCAACGTCCGGCGGATCGCGGCGTCGTCATCGACGATCAGGATGCGCTTCCTGGGACGGCTCGTCGTCATGCGCACTCGCTCCCTTCGCCGGGTGACAGCGACCAGGGCGCCACGACCTCGGGCCGGCCCGCGGGGCCCCCTCGCGCCGGGCGCCTCAGGCGCCCTCGAATCCCGGCGGCCCCTGCCGGCCCGAGGCCCGAGGGCCGGCGAGCGGCAGGGTCACCTTGAAGGTCGAGCCCTCTCCCAGGACAGAGCTCACCTCGATCGAACCATCCAGCGCTTCGACCACCTGCATCGTGATGTAGAGCCCCATGCCCAGACCGCCATAGTGCCGCGCCGACACGGCGCGCTCGAACCGCCCGAAGATCCGGCCGATGTGCTCCTGCGCGATCCCGATGCCGTGGTCCGCGATCGTCAGCGTGGCCATCGAGCCCGTCGAGGCGACGGCGATCTCTATCGGGTTTCCCTGACCATACTTGAGCGCGTTCGAGACGAGGTTTTCGACGACCTGCTCGAGCCGCACCCGATCCCAGCTCCCTGCGGCGTCGTCCGCCGCGCTCACGGTGACCGGCGAGCCCGCCTCCGCGATCTCGCCGCCCTCCTGGAAGCGAGACACCACCAGCCGGACGATGTCCGACAGCCGGATTTGCTCGAGCTCCAGGGCGAGGCGCCCCGCGGAGATGCGGGAGATGTCGAGGAGGTTCTCGACGAGCCGCCTCAGCCGCTCGCTCTGCCGGCGAACGAGCCCGAGCCGGTCCATGAGCCACGGGAGGCGCTCCCTGTCGGGGCACAGCTCGGGCGCGCGGCGCATCAGGGTCTGGATCTGCAGCGCGAGCGGGGTGAGCGGCGTCTTCAGCTCGTGGGAGGCGATCGAGAGGAACTCGTCCCGCAGCGCGATCGCGCTCTGCGCGTCCCTGTACAGGCGCGCGTTGTCCACCGCGAGCGCGCAGCGGCGCCCGAGCTCCTCCGCTGCCGCGAGGTCCGCCCGGCTGTACCGGCGCTCGGATCGCACGACGATGAAGGTCAGCGTCCCGAAGAGCCGCCCCCGCCGCGCCAGCGGGACGCACATGAACGAGTGCCCCCCGATGGCCCGGATCACCCGGAGGTGCTCGTCGTTCTGCGCGATGGCGCGCTTTTGCTCGTCCGTGAAGTGCTCGACGAGCACCGACCTCTGCTCGAGGAGCACCTTGGTCGGCGGGTGCTCCGGGTTGCCGTCGAGCCTGGGCGCGAAGCGCTTCGCCTCCTCGGCCACGGCCGCGAGCGAAGGGTCCGAGTGCGCCACGCCCACCCGCCGGAAGGTGCCCTCCTCCTCGTCGAGCGCGTCGACGACGCAGAAGTCGGCGAGGACGGGCACCGCGAGCTGCGCCACCCGCGCGAGCGTCGTGGAATAGTCGAGAGACTCGGCCAGCACCACGCTCGCCGCGTCCAGGAAGCGGGGCAGCTCCTGCGCGCGCTCCCGCTCCGCGGCCTCGACCGCGCGCCGCCGCATCCGCACCATCTCGATCTGCGTCCGGACGCGGGCGAGGAGCTCGCGCGGCGAGAACGGCTTCACCAGGTAGTCGTCCGCCCCCGTGTCGAGGCCCTCGACGACGGCGTCCTCCCCCGCCCGAGCGGACACGAGAATCACAGGGACACTGCTCGTCCTCGGATCCGCGCGGAGCTCCCGGAGGAGCGCGACGCCGTCGAGCTCGGGCATCATCACGTCGCTCACCACGAGGTCGGGCGGGCGCGCGAGCGCGGCCTCGAGGGCCGCTCGCCCGTCCGAGGCCGCCTCCACGCTCCACCTCGGCGTGAGCAGGTGGACGAGGTACTCGCGCATGTCCGCGTTGTCGTCGGCGACGAGGATCCGGCCCTCTCCGCCGCCCGGGGCGACCTGCACGGGCGCGGCGTCGGCGCGCGGCTCCGGGCCCGCTGGCGCCGCTCCTTCGCGCCCGGGTGACTGGGGTGAAGACCACTGGGACGCCTCGAGCACGTGGAGGCTCGCGCTCGCCGCCGAGGGCGCCGGCTCCCCGGCGGCGACCACGCGCTCCGGCGAAAGGTGCGCGCGGCCCCTCGGGATCGCCACGGTGAAGGCGCTCCCCTGCCCCACCGCGCTCGAGGCGCGCAGCGAGCCCCCGTGCGCCTTGACGAGCTCCTGGACGAGGGAGAGCCCGATCCCGGTGCCCTCGATGCTCCGGCTGCGCGCGCCCTGCACCCGGTGGAACCGATCGAAGACGCGCGGGAGCTCCTCCGAGGGGATCCCGGTGCCTGTGTCGCGCACGGTCAGCTCGACGTGGTCCGGGTGAGCGCGCAGCGAGACCGCGATCTCCCCCTCGAACGTGAACTTGAAGGCGTTCGAGAGGAGGTTCATGACGACCTTCTCCCATTGCGCCGCGTCGACGTAGACGGGCTCGGGCAGCGGCGGGCAGTCCACGACGAGCGCCAGGCCCGCGCCCTCGATCAGCGAGCGGAAGGAGCTCGCGAGCTCCGCCGTGAGCCGCGCGAGATCGGTGGGCGCGAACGACGTCTGGAGGCGCCCCGCCTCGATGCGGGAGAAATCGAGCAGCGTGTTCACGAGCCGGAGGAGCCGGAGCGTGCTCCGGTGGGCCGCGGCGAGGCCGTCGCCCTCGAGCGACCCCGCCGGGCTCGACAGCGCGTCCTCGACGCGCCCGAGGATGAGGGTGAGCGGGGTGCGGAACTCGTGGCTCACGTTGGCCACGAACTCCGTCTTGAGGCGGTCGAGCGTCGCGAGCTCGTCCCGGTGCTGCGCGACCTCGCGCTCGAGCCGCCGCTGCTCGGTGACGTCCCGCCCCTCGGCGACCATGAAGACGACCTTGCCCTGCCGATCCTTCACGGGGTTCAGGTTGAAATCGACGGTGATGCGCTCCTCACCTTCGTTGCCCCCGAGGACCTCCACGTCGTACCTGACGAACTCGCCCCGCGCCGCGCGCCGCACAGCGTCCTTCAGGCGCTCCTGGATCTCCGGCGAGCCCTGCCACCAGCGGCACTCCCAGAAGGGCACGCCGTGCACCTCCCTCCGCTCCACGCCGGCGCCGCGGGTCGAGGTGTGGTTCGACTCCCAGCTCGTACCGTGGGCGTCGAGCAGGCCGAAGAACTGGAAAGAGCTGTTCATCGCGACCCGCGCCGCGAGGAGCCGCATCAGCCCCGACTCGCGGCCAGGGCTCGCGCGGGCGAGCTCCTGCTTCAGGAGCTCGGTGTCCCAGAGGAGATGATCTTCGGAGTCATCCACAGGTCGCACGATCGCGAGGTCTTCCAGGCATTCGATGAAGTCGCCCCCTTCTGCGCGTTCCTCGCTCGACGGCTGTTTCATCCCTTCTCGCATCACGCTTGCGGCTGCTCGAGGCAGAGAACAGCTCATCCTGAAGCGCTTAGTGGAGATCGCCGACCACGCAAGGGCCGAGCGACAACCACCCTTGAACTTCCACGGCGGCCCGCGCGTGGCTCCGGATCGTTCGAGCCCACGACCACCCCTGCGCGCGCCGCAGCAGCCGATCACCACCGGCTGCTGCTGAGGCAGCAGCCCCCTCCCACCGCGCCTCCACGGTCACGGTCAGGGCAGAGCTGGCCCGGTTAGTGCACTTGGCATTGGAGGGCGGTGCGCGCAATGACCGTCATCTCATGAGGGCGCGCAGGGCGCCCAGGACATCTCGGTGGAACTCAAGACCTCTCTGCAGCGCGCCCCCGGCGCTCCGGCGCTCCCGGACACGCCCTTCCGGTTCATCGTTCACTTCGTCGGTCGTTACCGCGCCTGGTATCTGGCGATGTTCGTGTTCGAGTCCGCCCACGCATCGTGCGGGATCATGATCCCGTACGCCATCGGGCAAGTCATCCAGGGGGTGACGCAGGCGTCGGGCGCTGGCCGCGCCGCGCTGAGCGGACGGCAGCGCGACGCGCTGGCGCTGTTCGTCGCGCTCATCGCCGGCGAGTTCCTGTTCAGCCGGATCGCCGGCTTCTGCCAGATCCTCGTCGGGCCGTGGCAGCGACAGAACGTGACCCGCAATCTGTACGCGTATCTCCAGCACCACTCCCATCGTTACTTCAGCAACAATTTCGCCGGGGCGCTCGCCCACCGGATCAGCGAGACGTCGATGGGGGTCTCGCAGACCCTGTGGGCCATCCTCTTCGACTTCTGGCCCATCGCCATCGTCTTCTCGGTCTCGATCGGGCTGCTCTACCGCGCTCACCCGGCGCTCGCCGCGGTCGTCTCGGCCTGGGCGGTGCTGTTCGTCGGCATCTCCTACTGGCTCGCGACCCGGTGTCAGCCCCACGCGGTGCGCGCCGCGTCCGCGCGGAGCGAGACCACAGGCAAGCTCGTCGACTCCGTCACGAACCTCACGAGCGCGCGGCTCTTCGCCCGGTTCGGCTTCGAGCGCGCGTACCTGGACGAGCAGCTCAAGCACGAGCTCCGCGCGGTGCGCAGATCGAACTGGTACTCCGAGCGCGTGCGCTGGTTCCAGTTCGCGTCCGCCGCGCTGCTCAAGGTGGGGACGCTCTATCAATCGCTCAGGCTCTGGGAGCACGGCGACATCGGCGTCGCCGAGTTCGTCATGGCGACGAGCCTGTCGCTCCTCATCATCAACGAGGCGCGCAACCTCAGCCGCCGCTTCCTCGAGTTCTTCGAGTTCGTCGGCAACGTCGCGAACGGGGTGAACACCATCGTCCGCTCCCACGAGCTCGTCGACCGCCCCGAGGCCGTCGCCCCGACGCTCGAGCGCGGCCGGATCGAGCTCCGGAGCGTGACCTTCGGGTACACGCCCGGTCAGCCGATCTTCGAGGGCCTCGACGTGACGATCCCGCGCGGCCAGCGCGTCGGGCTCGTCGGCTTCTCCGGCTCCGGCAAATCCACCTTCGTCAGCCTCATCCTGCGTCTCTACGACATCGACTCCGGTCACATCTTGATCGACGGCGTGGACATCCGAGACATGACGCAGGACGCGCTGCACGCGCAGCTCAGCCTGATCCCGCAGGACCCGAGCCTCTTCCACCGGACGCTCCTCGAGAACATCCGCTATGGCCGGCTGAACGCGACCGACGCAGAGGTGGTCGCGGCCGCGCGCAAGGCGCACGCGCACGAGTTCATCGTGCAGATGAAGGACCAGTATCACTCCATGGTCGGCGAGCGCGGCGTCAAGCTCTCGGGCGGCCAGCGGCAGCGCATCGCCATCGCGCGGGTCATCCTGAAGGACGCGCCGATCCTCCTCCTCGACGAGGCGACCTCGAGCCTCGACTCGATCACCGAGCAGGCCATCCAGGATACGATGGACGATGTCATGAAGGGGAAGACGGTGCTCGTCGTCGCCCATCGCCTCTCGACCGTGGTCCACCTCGACCGCATCCTGGTGTTCGAGAACGGCCGGATCATCGAGGACGGCACGCACGCCGAGCTGCTCGCGCGAAACGGGGCCTACAAGCGGCTCTGGAGCAAGCAGTCGGATGGATTCCTGCCGGAGAGCGCCGCCGAGGCGCCTGCGGCGATGGAGGCGCCGCCGGCCCGCGTCCACGAAGCACCGCGGCTCCAGCCGACGGTTGACCGCGCCGACGAGCTCTCACGGGGTGCGCCGCTGAAAGCGTGGGAGGCACCGCTCGCCTGAGCGGCCGCCAGATCGAGCAGGCCGCGGGCACTCGTGCTCACCGAGCTCAGGCCGAGGCCGGCTCCTTGAGGCCAGCTTCCCCCGACGCGAAGGCGCGCGGGACTGGAGCGCGCCAGTGCCGGAGAGGCGTGCTTACCGGAAGCTCCACGGCTGCGGCTGCCCCATGCGGGCGCGGAGGCCCTCCTCCCAGCGGACGAGCCGCGGCGTGAGCCACGCCGTGCCCACGGCCAGGACGGCGCCGGCGACGACGTCGACCGCGTAGTGCCAGCGGAGGAGCATGGTGGAGACGATGATGTTCATCGAGAAGAACGCGGCCACTACGGCGAGCCAGAAGAGGCGCCGGTCGGTGCGGGCGCGGTGGAACGTGTACAGGGCGAACCAGAGCGGCGCGGCCGTGTGCAGGGAGGGAAAGACGTCCTTCATCGCGCCGCCGGCCTGCACGACGCTGCTCACGCAGCCCCAGAAGAAGCCGCCGTCCAGCGGCCCCTGATAGAGGTGGCTCAGCGCCTGGATGGGGCCGTACGCAGGGACCGCCATGTAGCCGAGCTGGCCAACACAGTAGACGATGCAGGAGCCGACCGCGTACTCCGTCGTCCCCCGGCCGGGGCGGGCGACCCAGACCGCCAGCACCATCGAGAGGAAACAGATCAAGAAGTAGCTGAAGTAGAAGAAGGAGAACCACTCCACGATCGGGCGCGTGTTGAAGCGCTCCATCCAGAGCGCTGGCTCGACGTGGAAGAGGACGAGGTCGAGGCGGAGGAGCTCTGCGTCGACGCTGTCGCTCCGGACCGTCGGCAGGAGGGTCCGGAGCGACAGGTAGTTGAGGAGGAAGGCGCCGACGAGCGAGAGTCGGTAAAGGACGCTCCGGAGCAAGGGCGCCAGCATCGTGGCGCGGCGCACGAGCACGCAGACGGACACCAGGGCGGCGATGCCCGCCAGATTGCGGTTCATGCACTGCGCTCGCAGCTCCGTCGGCGGCGCGCCAAGCAGGAAGATCGTCGTCAAGGCGAGATAGCCGATGAGGATCGCGTCGTGGAGAGCGAACACGCCGACCAGGCCGCGCAGAGCGTCCTTCAACAGCGCGCCTTCGCGCTCGACGTCGACCAGCCCGCCGGAGCCGGCGACCTCATCGCAGTCCGTTGTGAGCCTCTCTTGCATTCGGGGACGTTCCAGGGATGGCATGGTGCGCATGGGCGGATGACGCCGGGCCGCTCTGTATCACGTGTTCGCGCGTGGCGTCACCGTGACATCGGTGACGCTCCAGCGACCGGGAGGCAACAGGCGGAGCAACTCGGGGGCCACACGGATGTCGAGTTTTTGACGGGCCGCTTCGCGCCGCCTGACAGCGGTAGGGGCCTCGACGCCCCCGGCATGGCGCTCGTGCGACAGCCCAACCGCCGCTTCGGCGGACCGCTCGCGTGCGAACGCGGCGACGCAGCGGCGCAGGGTCTACGCGTCACCACGACGCTGGCGCGTCCCAGGTTGCGACGCTGGCGCGTCCCAGGTTGAGCTGCCGGGCTCCCAGGTTGGGCTGCCGGGCTCCCAGGTTGAGCTGCCGGGCTCCCAGGTTGAGCTGCCGGGCTCCCAGGCTGGGCTGCCGCGACGCTCGCTGGCGCGTCCCAGGTTGAGCTGCCGGGCTCCCGGACGCGCAGAATCTGCGCGACGGCGGCGCCCCTGAATCTGCGGGACGGCTGTGCCCACAACGCCGGTCGGGGGATCGGCGATGGCGATCGAGAACGCGCGCAGTCAAGCGCGCTGGGCACCGGAGCTCGATCGTCGCGGCGGCCCGGCGGCCGTGACGTCGGCGACGTCGCGAGCGCTGGAGGCGTCCACACGAGAGGGCGCCGTGGATCTCGACCGCGCGGCGCGGACGAGGCGCGATGGCCCGCGCGCTCACGACCGGTGGGGCAGTCTGCCGCGCGACGGGGCATCCGCTGGAACGCCGGTCTCGGCCGGGCTGAGCGGCGCTGGACGCAACGCGACGCGACGGGCGCTGCGCACGTCGGCGCAGGAACCGCGTCTTTCCCGGGCGCGCGTGGAGGATCGCGGTCACCTCACCCTGCTGGAGCGCACCCTGAACGCTCCCGAGCGCTCACGAGAATCCCACGGAAGCCCCGTTGGATCCGCGCCGGTGACGTCGCGTGGCCATGGATCCCTCTTCATGGCACTCACGTTGCAGTCCCCCGGAGGAGCCGGCATCGTTCAGCGACGATCCGACAGGGCACCACGCCTGGGTCGCCCCGCGAGGGCGCTGGAGCGATGCGCCCAGACACCAAGGAGACGACGCATGGCACAGCAACACGGTCAGAGCAGCAGTCGTGGGTTCGCCGCGATGGACCAGAAGCAGCAACGCGCGATCGCGAGCATGGGCGGCAAGGCTGCGCACGAGAAGGGCACGGCCCACGAGTTCAGCTCCGAGGAGGCGCGCGCGGCCGGCCGCAAGGGCGGCGCGAGCGTGAGCCAGAATCGAGAGCACATGGCCGCGATCGGCCGCAAGGGCGGCGCGGCCGTGAGCCAGAACCGCGGACACATGGCGCAGATCGGCCGCAAGGGCGGCGAGTCGCGCGGCGACGGACAGAGCGGCGCGCCGGAGGAGAGCGAGCGCGAGGGCGAGCAGGGCAGCAGCGCCGCACGGCACGCCGACGCCGTCGAGACGCGCCACGAGACGAACTGAGCAGCCCTGCGGCAGATCGCCGCCGGTGATCGGGCGCGCGGGGATGCCTGCGCGCCCCATCGTCCGTCACGGCGACAGGGTGACGAGGAAGACGTCGCCGTTGCTGCGATCGCCCACAGGTGCGCTGTGCTCGATGGCGGGGAGGCCGCCGCCGAGCTCGATCCGCGCGCCGTGGAAGAGGCCGGCGGCAACGGTGCTCCCGCTGCCGGTGACGGCCTGGGCCGTCGAGAAGCAGAACACCCCATCGCGGTAGACGTCGGACCAGAGCTCCTCGGAGAAGTCCGGACTCAGCTTCGCGATGAACGCATCGCCCGACTCGGGCGGCTCGATCTCCACGGGCGCCCCGCCGAGCTCGAGCGCCTCCGTGAAGTAACCGCTCAGCACGTGGTTGCCCCAGGGGTCCTGCGAGAAGCCCCAGACGAACTCGTCGCCCGCGGACGGGAGCCCACGGGCGGCGAGCGGCTCACCGGTCTCTGCGTCGAGCCGGGCCAGGTAGAGGTCGTAATCCCCGACCGCGGCGCGCTCGATGTCCGTGGGCCCGACGCGGAACGGAGCGCTGTAGTTGCCGAGGACGACCGGATGGCCGTCGAGCCCGAGGCCGATGAACTTGGCGAACTGCTCGCCGGCGGCGCCCAGCGACCGACCCCAGCCGAGGCCGCCCGACGCGAGATCGAACCGCAGGACGAGCCCATCGATGCCGTGGATCGGCTCGTCGTCGCGCGACCCGTCGACGGCGCTCTCCACGACGTGGCCGTCGATCTCGAGCTTTCCACCGAAGGCGCCGGCCGCGTAGAGGGCCGACCCGCCGACCGCGATGCTGCGGAAGCGCTGCCAGCTCTCCGCGGACCCGAACCGCCGGCTCCAGAGGTGGCCGCCGCCGGCGTCGAGCTTCGCCACGACGACGTTGGGACCGCCGCTCCCCTCGAGCGCGGTCCCGGGCGCCTCGCTGAAATTGATGCTGCCGTCGACCATGCCGAGGACGACGATCTCGCCCTCCTCGGTGACGGCCACGGCCGTGGCGCCCTGGTCGAGCTCGCCGCCAAAGCGCTTGCTGAAGAGGTGGTTGCCGTCGGCGTCGAGCTTGGCGACGAAGAGGTCCTTCCCACCGGCGCTCACGAGCTCCGTGCTCGCGCCCGCGCCGAAGTTGAGGGTTCCCTCGAACTCCCCGGCGACGACGACGTTGCCGCTCGAATCCGTGGCCACCGCGAACGCGACCTGATCGGACTTGCCCCCGAATCGCCTGCTCCAGACGTGGCCTCCCGCCGCGTCGAGCTTCACGACGAAGAGGTCGAGACCACCGTCGCTCGCGAGGGCGTCCGCCTCGCCACCGAAGTTGATCGCCGTCTCGAAGCCGCCGACCAGGACGACGTTGTCGTGCGGATCCGCCGCGATCGCCTCGATTCGCTCGTTCTCCGCCTCACCGGCGCCGAGCCCCCACAGGGCATCTCCGAGGAACGCCGGAGGCTCGCCGCCGCCGCTGCTGCCGCCCGCGCCCCCGTCGCCGCCTGCGCCCCCCACTCCACCTGATGCACCGGCGCCCGCTTCGCCACCTTGCCCCCCCGCACCTCCGACTCCACCGCTGCCGCCGGCGCCTCCGACTCCACCGCTGCCGCCGGCGCCTCCGACCCCGCCCTGTCCCCCGGCCCCCCCTTCACCGCCTTGCCCGCCGCCACCTCCGGCCCCGCCCTGCCCGGCGACGCCACCTTCGCCGCCTTCGCCGCCTTCGCCACCTTCGCCGCCTTCGCCACCTTCGCCGCCTTCGCCGCCGGCGCCGCCTTCGCCGCCGGCGCCTCCGACGCCGCTCGCCGACGAGGTGACGCCGTCCTCAGGCTCCGAGTCGCAGCCGTTGCAGCCCAGGGGAAGTCCCATGCTCGTCAGAAGAGCAATCCGAGCCACGTTCGTCACCAAGTGCGCTTTCATCCATCCTCCATGTCTCGACGAAGAGCCCGAGCCGCCGGCGCTCGGTGGAGCCAAGGCCAGTTCGACCCCCCTCGCCGTGGGCTGTCGAACGTCCTCAATCTGCTGTGTCGTGGACGTCAAGTACGCGTGCGCGCGGGTCGAATCAAGCAGCTATCGCGGCGAGTTCGTGGCAACGATCGGCTACCCCATGGATCCGCCGGAACGGCGCGTCCCGCCTGGACGGCGCGCCTCGCCTGGACGGGACTCTCCGCTGACCAACCGTGCTTTTGCACACGGCCTACGATGGCCTCGGACGCGCGCCACGCGCGCCGCAGGGTTGCCTCATCGTGGCAGAATGCCCCACCGCGAGCCCCGCGGCACGTCCAACATACAAGCCGCGCCGGGCGGCGGTGGGCGCGGTACGCGATCTGCATCGTCCCGCGAGTGATGTGGGTGGCTTGGCTCAGGAGCGCCACGGCACAACCACCTCTCCGCCGACCCGCGGGAGGGGCCTGACGAGCTCACCCGAGCGCGCATTCGCGCGCGAACGAAGAGCGCCGCCGGCGCGCGTCCCCCCGCGCGCGCCGGCGGCGCGGCGGCCATGGAGGCCGTATCCGGGGCGTCCGGCGCGGCGGATCATCACGCCTCCCGGACGGCGGACCCCACGACCGATCACCGAGACGAAGCGCCGGGCCAAAGCGCTCGGCGTCCAGACGCGGAGCGCCTATGACGGAGCGAGCCTACGATAAGAACACCGCCTGGACCCACGCCGCCATCCCTCCGATGCCCCCCCTCGCGACGGACCACGAGGCGGACGTGTGCGTCGTCGGCGCGGGGATCGCCGGGCTGACGACGGCGTATCTCCTCGCGAAGGCCGGCAAGCGCGTCGTCGTCCTCGACAACGGCGCCATCGGCGGGGGCGAGTCAGGGCTCACCACCGCGCACATCACGCACGCGCTCGACCGGCGCTGGGCCTCGCTCGCGAAGCTGCACAGCAAGAGCCGCCTGCGCGTCGCCGCGAGGAGCCACACGGCGGCCATCGAGACGATCGAGCGGATCGTCGCGGAAGAGAAGATCGACTGCGACTTCCGGCGCGTCCACGGCTATCTCTTCACAGCCCCGGGGTCGCCCCCGGCCACCCTCCGGGACGAGATCGAGGCCGCGCACCGCGCCGGGCTCGGCTCGACCCATTACGTCGACCGCGCGCCGCTGCTCGATTTCGATACGGGGCCCGCGGTCCGCTTCCCCGATCAGGCGCAGTTTCATCTCCGCAGGTACCTCGCGGGGCTCGCGCGGGCGATCGAGCGCGACGGCGGCAAGCTCTACACGCTCGCGCACGTGGTCGACGTCGACGAGGACGCCGTGCCTCACGGGGTGGTCGTCAAGACGGCGCGCGGGCACCGGGTGACCGCCGGCGAGGCCGTGCTCGCCACGAACTCCCCCTTCCTTCCGCGCATCGCCGTCCACCTGAAGCAAGCCGGTTACCGGACCTACGTCGTCGGCCTGCGCATCCCCCGGGGCGCCGTCCCGCCGGGGCTCTACTGGGACACGGCCGAGCCGTTCCATTACGTGCGCCTCGCCAACATCAACTGCGCGGACGGCCCGGACGAGGTGCTCCTCGTGGGAGGAGAGGACCACAAGACCGGACAGGCCAGCGACGCGGACCAGCGCCACGCGCGGCTCGATGCGTGGGCGAGAGAGCGCTTCACGCAGACCGGCGAGGTGCTGCACCGCTGGTCCGGCGAGGTGATGGAGACGGTCGACGGCCTCGCGTACATCGGTCGCATCAAGAAGGGATCGAGGATCCTCATCTCCACGGGCGACTGTGGCAACGGCATGACGCACGGGACGATCGCGGGCCTCGTGATCTCCGACCTCGTGCAGGGCCGCGAGAGCCGGATGGCGTCGCTCTTCGATCCCACCCGCGTCAACCTGAGCCTGGCCGCCGTCTCCGAGGTTGCGAAGGAGAACCTCAATGTCGCGTGCCAGTACGCCTCATGGCTCGGCAAGGGCGATGTCCCTGACGTGGCGCAGATCGCGCCCGGCGCCGGCGCCGTCGTGCGCAGGGGCCTGAGGAAGCTCGCCGTCTACCGTGATCCGCAAGGGCAGATCCACGAGATGTCGGCCATGTGTACCCACCTCGGCGGCCTGGTCTCGTGGAACTCCGCGGAGCGCAGCTGGGACTGCCGCTGTCACGGCGCCCGCTTCGACGCCATGGGCCGCGTCCTCCGAGGCCCGGCGACGGCCGATCTCACGCCGATCGCGCCGAGCGAGGCGCCTGTCAGCGCCGGAGGATCGGTCTCGCCGCCGGGGGAGCGGGAGGGGGTCGCCGGCCAGCCGGCCGCCGTGCCCCTGCACCAGAGTCGCCCGGCCACGTGAACGGAGCGAGTCGCGAACGCCGACGAGCGGTGAGCGCAAGGGACGTAGGTCGACGTGATCGACATGATCAACACGATCGACGCCCTACGCGATGCGCGCGCCATGGCCCCATGAGCACGATGCGCGCGCGCTGGCGTAGTTGACCCCCGCGCGAGCGGCGTGCGATCATGATCGAGTAGTCCGGGACAGTCCCGGGCGGCTTGGTGATGAGATGAAATTGTTGCGCCCCCGTGCCTCCCGCGCCGCAGGCATAGCCCTGGCTGTCCTCTCGGTCGCCGGGGCGCTTCCGGCGCGGGCCGAGCCCTCGGCGGCCGATCGGCAGACCGCGCGGACGCTCCTCATCGAGGGGCGCAAGAAGCGCGACGCGGGGGACGTCGCCGGCGCCCACGCGGATTTCCAGGCGGCCCACGCGCTCGTGCGCGCCCCCACGACGGGACTCGATCTCGCGCGTGCCGACGAGGCGCTCGGTCGCCTGATCGAGGCCCGGGAGACGGCCTACGAGGTCGTCCACCTGCCCCTCGGGAGCGACGAGCCGCCGGTGTTCACGCAGGCGCGGGCGGCCGCCGCGGCGATGGTCGAGCAGCTCGAGGCGCGCATCCCGTCGCTCCAGCTCCGGGTCGAGGGCGCGGCGCTCGACCAGATCGACGCGCGCGTGGACGGCCAGCCGATCCCCCGCGCGGCGCTCCCCTACCCGCGCAAGCTCAACCCGGGTCGCCACGAGGTGGTGGTGACGGCGCCTGGCTTCCAGACGGCGCGGCGCGAGGTCACGCTGAAGCAGGCGGAGCGCGCGCCGGCGGAGGTCCGCATCCGCCTCGTACCAGGGCAGTCGACCGAGCCGACGGCAGGCGCAGCCGCAGGTGGGAGCATGGGCGCAAACGTGGGCAGCGGGCAGCTGCCGCCCGCGGACGCGCCGACGGAGCCCCGCGCGCCCGTGCCGCTGTGGGCATGGACGGCGGGCGGCGTGGGGCTCGCGGCGCTCGCGGGGGGCGCGGTGTTCGCTGCCGACCACCTGGCCGCGCGGGCTCGGGTCGAGGACGAGTGCCCCGGGTCCGTATGCGATCGGGGCGTCCACGACTTCGAGAGCATGGAGGCGCTCCGGGCGCGGTGGAACCGCAGCCTGGGGCTGTCGGTGACGCTCGGCGCGGTCGGCCTCGCGGGCGTGGGCGCGGCGCTGGGCGGCATCCTCCTGCGGCCCAGGGCGGGCGGCGAGCGGGCGTCGTCGCTCGTGCCGATCGCGACGCCCACGGCGCAGGGCGTGGTGTGGCAGGGGGTGTTCTGATGAGGGTGCGGAGGCTCTATCCGGCGACAGCCGGCGCGGCGCTCGGCGTCGTGATGGTCGGCGCTGCGGCGCTCGGCGCCGCGGCGCTCGGTTGCGCTCCCGAGCTCAGCCTGTCGACCCCCGCGGGGGCCGGCGGCGAGGGCGGCGGCGCGCCGCAGTCGGGCGGCGAGGTGCAGTGGGCGCGCGCGCTCCGGGGCGACGGGGAGCGTGCAGGGGCGAGCGTGGCCGTCTTCGACGACCGCACCGCGGCGCTCGTTGGCAGGCTCACGAAGGCGGAGGACGTGGCCCTCGACGACGAGAGCGTGACCCCGATCGGCGAGGAGAACGTCTTCTGGGCGCGGCTCGCGGCGAGCGACGGGTCGGGGCTCGGGCTGAAACGCTTCGGTGCGTTCGATCCGCAGACGGTGAACGCGCTCGTGCCGGACGGGAACGAGGGCCTCCTGGTCGCGGGGGAGTTCTCCGGCACGCTGGAGTTCGGCGGCGAGCCGCGGACGAGCGCCGGCGGGCGAGACGGCTACGTCGCGAGGCTCGACGCGGAGGGGAAGGAGCTGTGGCTGCAGCCGCTCGGGGGCATCGGCTTCCAGGCGGCGACGAGCGTGGCGGCGACGGCGGCGGGGCTCCTCGTCGTGGCCGGCCGCTTCTCGGGCGCGCTGCACGTCGGCAAGGACCGGCTCGAGAGCGCCGGGGGCAGCGACGTGTTTCTGGCGAGCTTCAACAACGACGGCGTGCTGCTCTGGAGCAAGCGCTTCGGCGACGGCTTCGATCAGCAGGCCCGCGCCGTGGCGATGGACGCGCGCAACAACGCGATCGTGATCGGAGATTTCGCCGGCACGCTCGATCTGGGCGGCGAGCCGCTGGAGAGCGCCGGGGATTTCGATGTGTTCGTGGCGAGCTTCAACGCGCTCGGCGAGCACCGCTGGAGCAAGCGCTTCGGCGACGCGGGGCCGCAGCGGGCCAAGGCGGTCGCGGTGGACGGGGCGGGCAATGTGATCGTCGGCGGGGAGTTCGGCGCGACGATCGATCTCGGCGGGGGCCCTCGGACGGCCGGAGAGCACCAGGCGGTGTTCGTGGCCAAGCTCGATTCGCAGGGCGAGCACATCTATAGCCGGGTGATCGGCGAGGACGGCGCGTCGCTGGGGCAGCTCCTCGTCGACGGCGCGGGGGACGTGGTCGTCGCGGGGGGGTTCCGCGGAGACACGACGCTGGCGGACGGGTCGGTGACGAGCGCGGGGGACGACGACGTGTTCGTGGCCAAGCTCGATCCGGAGGGCGATTATCGGTGGAGCCACCGCTTCGGCGGCGCCGGCGCGGACCGGGCGACGGGCGTGGCCATCGACCGCGACAGGCAGGTCTACGTGACCGGCGCGTTCACCGGGAGGGTGACGTTCGGGGAAAAGCGGATCGAGGGAGGCGAGGGCACGGACGTGTTCGTGACCAAGCTGTCGCCATGAAGGCCATGAAGGATGGAGGCGCGATGAAACGTGCGGGGACGAGCGGCGTGCGGTCGCGCGGGCGACGGTTCTCGGTGGGGCTCGTGGCGGGCCTGTTCGGGCTGATCCTGCCAGCGACGGGCTGGGCGGAGGACCCTGATACCGATGCTGATGGGGTCGTGGATCCAGCGGACAACTGCCTGCAGATCCAGAATCCGGACCAGGCGGATGCCGACGGCGATGAGGTCGGCGATGCGTGCGACGACTGCTCGTCCGTTCCCAACCAGGATCAGCGGGATTCGGATTCCGACGGCATCGGCGACGCGTGCGACAACTGTCCTGTCGCGATGAACCCGGACCAGTCGGATGCGGAGGCGGACGACACCGGCGACGCCTGCGACGACGATGACGACAACGACGGTGTCCTGGATGCCGACGACAACTGTCCTTTCACGGCGAACGCCGATCAGGTGGACTCCGATGGAGACGGCACCGGCGACGTTTGTCAGGTCGGTGACGACGACGGCGACGGCATCGACAACGACGTCGACAACTGCCCGCACGTACCGAACTCGCTCCAGCAGGACAGAGACGACGACAAGATCGGCGATCTCTGCGACAACTGCCCTGCTACGCGCAATCCGAACCAGGAGGACAGCGACGGCAACGGCATCGGCGACTTCTGCGAGCCCGACATCGACGCCGACGGCGACGGCCTGCGCAACGGAGAGGACAACTGCCCTGCGGATCAGAACCCTGGCCAGGAGAACGCGGACGGGGACAGCCTCGGGGACGCCTGCGATCCCGACAGCGACGACGATGGCGTGGTCGACGTGGAGGACAACTGCGCTGTCGTTTCCAATCTGTTCCAGGAAGATACGGACGGCGACGGCGACGGCGATGCCTGCGAGGACGACGACGACAACGACGGCGTCGTGGACGCGGAGGACAACTGCCCGCACGTGCCCAACCAGGATCAGACCGACGGCGACAGCGACGGCCGCGGCGACGCTTGCGACCTCGGGGCCGACGTCGACGGCGACCGCGACGGCATACCGGACGAGACGGACAACTGCCCGCACGTACCGAACCCCGATCAGACGGACGCCGACGACAACGGCGTTGGCAACGCTTGCGAGGACGTGGACGGAGATGGCCTGAGCGACGCGGCGGACAACTGCGACGAGGAGCACAACCCCGATCAGGCCGACAGCGACGGCGACGGTCAGGGCGACGCCTGCGAGGAAGACGACGACAACGACGGCGTCCCGGACGAGCAGGACAACTGCATTTCCGTCCCCAACGCGGATCAAGCCGACAACGACGAGGACGATCAAGGCGACGCCTGCGACGTCGATGACGCGGACGACGACAACGACGGCGTCCCGGACGACGACGACAACTGCCCGCTCGCGGCCAACGCGGATCAGGGGGATGGCGACGCCGACGGGGTGGGCGACGCCTGCGACGACAGCGGCGGTGCGGGCAGCGGCGGCGGGTCCACGGAGCCGGAGGTCTCGTCCGGGCTGGTCTGCGCGATGCAGCGAGGCGAGCGCGGCGGCGCCCTCGTCGGCCTCGTGGCGCTCCTCGCTGGCGCGCTGGGCCTGGGCGCCCGCCGGCGGCGCGATCACGCGGCGTGACCGCCGCTGCGCGCGGCCCTGGCGCGCAGCGGCCACGCGACCCCATGAAAGCGACGAGCGTGCCCGCTCGGTTGCCCCCTGGAAGAGAAGAGACAGCTGCGAGCACAACGTGGGTTATCACCCCACGACCGCACGCCGGTTTCGCGATGGCTCCGCGTTTTTTTCGCGATCGGTCATTTTTCTGAGCCGTGACCTGACCGCGGCGGAACTGCTCCGGATGAACGCGCCGGTAGTCCCGCTCCGCAGCGCGCGCTGCGGACGGGAGCGCCTGAGCCACCTCTGGAGACACCATGCGCCTAGCTCTCTCTCTCTCGTTGGTGACCGCCCTGTTTGGACTCACCCTCAGCGCCGGCTGCAGCGACAGCACCGTTGACGGCGCCGCCCCGTCCGGCGGCGCGGGAGGAGGCGACGCCGCGAGCGGCGGCGGCAGCGCGAGCGGAGGCGGCAGCGCGAGCGGAGGCGGCAGCGCGAGCGGCGGAGGGGCCGGCACCGGCGCTGCCGGCGGAGGCATGGCGACCCCGACGAGCATCGTCGAGTGTCAGGGCAAGACGTACGCGTGCGGGGATCTCGTCGACAACGACGACGACGGGCTCCTCGACGCGCAGGATCCGGACTGCCTCGGCCCGTGCGACAACACCGAGGGCAGCTACTACGGCGGGATCCCCGGCCAGGCGGGGCCGGCGTGCACCGTCGACTGTTATTTCGACCAGGACTCCGGCTCCGGCAACGACGATTGCCACTGGAACCACAAGTGCGATGAGCACGAGGTCGCGCCCGGCTTTCACCCGGAGTCCATCAACGGGACGATGTGCGCCTATGACAGCGGGGCCTCGACGCCGGGCGCCGATGGCAAGAGCTGCAGCGATCTCAACGACGAGCAGTCCGATATGTGCCATACGACCTGCGGTCCGCTCACGCCGAACGGCTGCGACTGCTTCGGCTGCTGCGAGCTGCCGGCGGGCGGCGGCAAGTACGTCTGGCTCGGCTCCGACGCCGATGGCACCGGTGAAGGCTCCTGCTCGCGCGGCCACGAGTCCGACCCGACCCGCTGCGAGCCCTGCACGCCCGTGGATGCTTGCCTGAACGAGTGCGGCCGCTGCGAGCTGTGCCTTGGCAAGGACACGCTGCCAGACGACTGCTTCGAGTCCGGCACCGGCGCCGGGGGCGGCGGAGTTGGAGGCGGAGCCGCGACAGGCGGCGGCGGCGACGCGACCGGCAGCGGCGGCGGGCCCACCGGCGAGCCCCAAGGCCAGTGCGCGGCGGGGATCCAGCCGTGCGGGCTCTCCGGCCAGGAGCCTTGTGCCGCAGGCTACTACTGCATCACCGGCTGCTGCCAGGTCATCTTGAACTAGCCCTACGCTTGCCCGGGTTCTCCCTGGATTCGAGGACAGGGATTGAACCATGAAGACACAGAAGAACCGGAGGGATGTGTTCCCCCTGCTCGGTGCCCGCCGCGCCTGCGTGATTCACTGTCCCTGCTCGGAGCGGCGACAGGATCGCAGGCTGCGGCGCTGGCCGCTCACGAGCTGAGAAGCTGAGCCTGCAGAAACGTGGTTTGAAAGGAGACGAGTCGATGGTGATGCGCTCGATGTCTGTTGGGATGCTGTGCGCCTTGATGGGGATGGGGTGCGGCGGCGACGACGAGGGTCAGCCGCAGAGCTGCTCGGTGGCCGAGCAGACCGGGTGCGCCGCCCCGCAGGTGTGCGAGGAGGTGGAGGGCGCCGAGCCCGCTTGCTTCGAGCCGGTGACCCTGAGGGGGCGCGTCTACGACTCGCTCGACGACAAGGCCATCGCGGGCGCGCGCGTGCTCGCCCGGGACCCGAGCGACGCGGTGATCTCCCGGGTGGCCATCACCGGGGCCGACGGGACCTATGAGCTCGTCGTGCCCGCGCGGCGCGACGCGAGCGGCGCTCCGGTCGAGGCCAACATCACGCTGCGCGCCGACGCGCAGGCTTACGAGACGTTCCCGAAGGCGCCGCGGGTCGCGCTGCCCATCGACCTCTCCACCGCGGCGGGCAAACCGCCCGCGATCGCGTCGGCGGCGACGGAGATCTCGCTGTTGCCGCTGTCGGACAGCGAGGGGCTCGGTTCCATCTCCGGGGTCGTCCACGCCGACCAGCCCGGCGGGACGCTGCTGGTCGCGGGCGGCGCCACCGGCGCGGCCGATCTCGACGGCAGCTACACCATCTACAACGTGGCTGCGGGCGACGTCACGGTGAAAGGTTATGCCGCCGACCTCGCGCTCGACACGGCGAGCGCGACCGTCAGCGCCGGCAAGGAGACGACGGGCGTGGATCTGCACGCGACCGGAGACGCCACGGCGGTGGTGAGCGGCAAGGTCGAGATCGTGAATGCTCCAGGGGGGAGCGCGACCTCGGTCATCCTCGTCGTGGCCGATACCTTTGACGAGACGACCGCGCGCGGCGAGGCCCCGCGAGGGCTCCGGCAAGGCAACGTCACCGGCGAGTTCTCGATCGCCGGGGTGCCCGATGGCGATTACGTGGTCCTCGCCGCGTTCGAGGACGACGCGCTCGTGCGGGATCCTGACACGTCGATCGGCGGGACCGAGATCGTGCGCATCACGGTCTCCGGCCAGGACCTGCCCATCGCGGAGTCGTTCAAGGTGACGGGCGCGCTCGCCGTGGTCTCGCCCGGCGCGAGCACGCTGGAGGAGGTGAGCGGGACACCGACGTTCGTCTTCGAGGACGACTCCAGCGAAGACCTGTACGAGGTGCGGTTGTTCGACGCGCTCGGCGCCAAGGTCTGGGAGAACCTGGAGGTCCCCAGGGTCTCGGGGAGCAAGAACGTCTCTGTCGAGTACGACGGTCCCGCGCTGATCCCGGGGATGATCTACCAGTTCAGGACCACCTCGAAGAAGGACGGCACGCCCATCTCGCAGACCGAGGATCTGAAGGGGGTCTTCGTCTACAGGTGATCGCAGGGCGCGCGGGCGCCGCCGTCAGCAGCGACGGCGACGGGCGCGGCGCGCGCTGCCGAGCGCCAGGAAGACGCCGCACAGCGCGAGCGCGCGGGCCGCTCCTGACGCGTGCCCGGTCTCACCGCCGATGACGGCATACGCGCAGCTGATGCTCAAACAGCAGCAGTTGCTCGAGGGCGCTCCTCCCTCGGATTGGCCCCCTTCCCCACCCCCACCCGCCGCATCTCGGCCACCGCCGACCCCTGTGCCGCCCGCCCCGCCGGCATCGGTGGAGCAATCGCCGCCGGCGCCGGCGCCCCTGCCTCCAGCGCCCTCGGCCGGTCCTCCGGCGTCGCCGCTGCCGCCTGCGCCGCTGCCGCTTGCGCCGCTGCCGCCTGCGCCGCTGCCGCCTGCGCCGCTGCCGCCTGCGCCGCCGCCGCTTACGCCGCTGTCGCCTGCGCCGCTGCCGCCTGCGCCGCCGCCGCTTACGCCGCTGTCGCCTGCGCCGCCGCCGCCCACGCCTACGCCTACTGCAGTCCCTCCGTCATCGCCGCCTACACCCCCTCCCGCCGTGGCGCTGATCGGCGTGTTCCGGCAGCCAAAGAAGGGATGGCATTCGTCCGTGGTCGTCGGATCCCCGTCATCGCAGGAGAGCGGGATGTCGCTCAGACAGAGTCCCTGGAAGCAAACCTCGCTGCCATTGCAGACATCGAAATCATCGCAGCTGGCGCCGTCCGGCAGGCTCACGTCCGCCGGACAGCTGCCTGCGCCGTCGCAATACTCCCCGGGATCGCACAGCGAGGTCGCGAAGCGGCAGATCGTGGTCGGCGGCTCGGCGGTGCACAGATCCGAGCAGCAATCGCCGTTGAGCAGGTCACCGTCGTCGCACTGCTCGCCGAGCCCGAGCTCGCCATCGCCGCAGACGGCGGGCCTCACCGTGAGCACCGTCGGATCGGCCGTGCCGGCGAACAGGGGCTCGTCGGTCATCGCGCTCGACTCGTTGACGCCGTCCGAGTCCGCGTCGAAGAAGAGCGTACCCTGGTTCGTGACGACGAGTCCATCGGTCAGGGGAAGGAGGATCGCTTCCATCGTGAGCGCCACCCACTCCCCCGGCCCGACCTCGCCGTCCCAGCCCACCGTGTTGGTGGCGGGATCGGCCGAGACCGCGCCGCTGTCCGCGAACGCGCCTTCCAGCTGGAGCTCGGGCGGGAGCACGTCCACGAACTCGAACCCTGCATTGTTGGGCTGCACGCGCCCCCCCGTGTTGCTGATGAGCGCCGTATAGGCGAGCTCCTCGCCGGGGATGCGCTCGCCGAGGACCGTGAGATAGCCGATCAGGCGCGCTGGCACGGAGACGTCGATGCGCACGTCGCTCTCGTTGTTTTCCGGCGCCGGGTCGTGCTCGCTCGCGCTCACCGTCGCCGTGCTCTCGATCTCCTCGTCGACCGTGGGCGGCGTGAGCGTGGGCGCGACCATGGTGACCGCGATCGACGAGCTCTCCCGCGCGGCGAGCGAGGCGCGCCGGCACACGAGCTCTTCGCCGGGCAGGTCGCACGTCCAGCCGGTCCCCGAGGCGCTGACGAGGCTCGCCCCGGCGGGCAGCACGGACGACACGACGACGTCGCTCGCGTCGCCCGGCCCCTCGTTGGCGACGTCGATCGTCATCGTGAGCTGCGCGCCCGGCGATACAGGATCCGGCGCGGCCGCCTGGGTGATGGCCAGATCCGCCCCGCAGGCCCCGGACGCGATCGGCACCGCCGCGAACACGATGTTGTCGACCGCGACGCCGCACGGCCCGGGGCGCCCGATATCCGTGCAGACCCGGCTGTCGTCCTGCGTGTAGTCGAAGCGGAGCCTCACGGTCCGCCCGCGCAGCCCCGCGCCAGGGAAGCGGATCGACACGCGCTTGCTCCCGCTGGAGCTGCCGGACCATACCGAGTTATCTTCCAGGTAGTCCGGGTCGTCGCGGGCTGGAAGGTGCTTTGGGAAGTGGTGGCTCCCGCCGGTGACGATCCGCTCGGCGAACGCCTCCGCGAGCACCGCCCGGGGCGCGGCGCCGGCCGTGACATCCTCCACGCGCAGCGTCAGACCGTCGAACGCCTGGACGAGCTTTTGCGGATCGTCCTCCAGCTCGTAGGTGAGATCGAAGTCGAGCGTGACGTGGGAGTTCCCGGAGCTCTCCGGGATGGTCACGGCGGGCGACACCAGCGCGACGAGCGACGTCGCCGCCTCCTCGTCGTGAAATGCCGCGTTGTTTCCGGGCGTCAGCGTCTGCGCGACGGTCCACGGCGAGGCGGAGGCCGTCCCGCCGGCGCGCACCGACTGCCAGCCGGAGGGCAGCGCCGGCGCGCTCGCTGCGTCGAAATCCTCGCGGAGGAGGACCTCCGCGGCGCCCGGCGAGCCCGTCTCGAGCTGGATCGGCAGCTCGACCGTGCCCTGAGCCGAGCTCACCGTGAGCGTCAGATCGATCGGCGCTCCCGGAACGAAGTCCCGGCCCGTCCTGAGGACGAACGGCGCGTCGCCCGCGACCGTGCGGAGCGGCTCGATATCCGGGTAGAGCGCGCTCGCCCTCACGATGGTCACGGAGGGCGTCCGTGTGGACAGCGTGGCGGTGATCCGGGAGACGGTCGTCCTGCCGGAGATCGCGTTGGCGAGGTAGTTCTCGAGGTAGACGCCGACGTCGACGAGCTCCCCCGGATCGACGCGCTCGTTCGCGAGGGCGCCGCACGCGGTGTCCGCGATCCGGACGCCGGCCGCGCGCAGCGGCGGGACGCGGGCGAGCTCGTCGAGGACGTCGAGGTGGACGTTGGGTGCGATCAGGGAGGTCGACGACGGCTGCCCCTCGTCGAACCGCGGCGGGGTGGCCGTCATGCTGAAGACGCTGTAGAGCTCACCGGCGAGCGCCACGCCGCCGATGCGGTCGCCGAGGTTCTGCCGGGAGGCGTCGTTGCCGTGGCCCGCGTGAAAGGGGTGGTCCGAGATCGGCGCGGGCGGGCTGAACGAGACGCCTTGATCGCTCGACGCGGTGTGGACGATCTCGGTCATGTCGCCCGAGCTCTCGACATCCTGGTCGTAGTAGACGACGTGCGCGGTGCCGGTCGTTCGGTCGACGGCCACGAAGGGGAAGAACTGGGCCCGATCGCGCCCTGGATTGCTGTTGAGGAGGACGGCGGGGCCTGAGGTGCACTGCTCCGTGAACGAGCGCAAGGCGATGTCCCCTGTCCCGTGGGCGTCGCTCCGCTGATAGACGACGTAGACCTGCCGCGTGGCCTGGTCGACGTCGATCGACGGGGCGCTCCTTCCGTGGTCGACGCCGAGGATCTGGTCTTCCGTGGGGTAGCTGGTCTCGTCGAGGAGGGTGAGCGGCTCCCAGGTGACGCCTCCGTCGATCGACCGGCGGCAACCGACGTTGCGCAGCGAGGTCCCCGGCTCGATGGCGCGAAAGACAGCATAGACGACCGAGTCCCTGTCGGTCACCCCGGGGAGGATGCGCGCGCTCGGCCCGTCGAGATCGCCACCGGCGGGCGCCTGCGCGATCGTGGCCGCGGGCGACCAGGTCTGACCGAGATCGTCGGAGTGGCTGTAGAGGATGCTCGGAGACGCTCCGCCGCGCTGAACCCAGGTAACGGAGAGGCGCCCGGTCGCCGCGTTGACGTCGATGGAGGCCTGCTCGGCGCTCTCCCCCGCGACGAACGCGGGGGTCACCTCGACCGGTGCGGACCACGAGGAGCCGGCCGTGCTGCTGCCGGGGTTCGAGGCATGGAGGCAGAGGCCCTGGAGGCCATCGGCGGGGCGGACGTAGGTGGAGGAGCTGACGAACACGTCGCGGGTCGGATCGTGGACGACGCGCGGGGCGCCGAGCACCTGGCCGCCGGCGACCGAGGGCAGCACCCCCGCGCCGCTCGGGCCGAGAACCTCGGCGAAGGATCTCCCGCCGTCGGCGGATCGCGCAACCCCGGACAGGCTGATCGGATTCGCGAGGGCGCCGCGCGGATCGGTGTAGGTCGCGATGAGGATGCTCGCGTCCGCGTTGGCGGCGATCGCGGCCTGGTGCTGGGCGCCGAGCGCATCGACCGCGTGCACGGTGCGGTCGGCCCTCGCGACGGCCGCGAGCCGAGCTGCGCCGAGCGCCTCCGGTTCGTCGCTGCCACAACCGGTGCCGGCGGTGAGGAGCCCCCCGCTGAGCAACCAAGCGACCGTGCGTCGCGCGCCCATAACACCTCCGAAAGGAGATAGATGCCGCGAGCTCGCAGGACGTGCCGATTTGCCCGACATGGCGAGGCCTGTCCGGCGAACGGGCGCGATATGCTGGGGTCGGTCTCGCACGACGCCAGCGGCACAACGCCAGCGCAAGCCCCGCGCAGCGCGAGGGATGCGCCCGGCGCAAAGGCGCGTCGACGCGCTTTCCCTTTCTTCCTGGCCGGCGAACCGTGTGCCAGGAAGCCGGTGCGTCGCGCGCGGAGCGTCCTGCGAGCGCCCTGGCACCGGCAGGCGCCTGGGCGGACGGCTCAGGCGCGGCGCCCGGGGCCGCCGCGGTCGCGGCCCGCGTGGGAGGCGGGCGGCTCGGGTGGACGGGCGGGGAGCACGAGGTCCGCGAGACGGCGTGCCGCGGCGAAGGCCACCTCCGCATCTCCGACGGTGCCCTCACCAGGGTTGGCGGCGGCCCCCGATCCCTCACCCAGGTTGGGATCCTCCTCCGCGGCGGACCCCTCACCCAGGTTGGGACCCTCACCCGGGTTCGGGTTGAGTAGTGGAGTACCTGGAGTACCTGGTAAACCAGACAGAGATCCACCCAAGCTGGAAGAAACCAGGATGGAAGGAATTACCCCGGACGAAACCTCACCCAGGTTGGCGCGCCCGCTCAGCGCGAGCATCGCGATGCCATGGAGGCCCGCGAAGAGCACGTAGGTATCCTCCTCCGGCCGCCTGCTGCCGTGATGGCGCAAGAGCTCGACGAATGAGCTCCAAAGAGGGCGCGCGAGCCGCAGGCGCCCCTGTTCGCGCAGGCGGGCGCGGTCGAAGCGGCGCTCGGCCATCAGCCAGTACAGATCCGGATGGCGCAGCGCAAACTCGACGTAACCGACGGCAAGCGACCGCGCATCTGCGCCAGCGCGCGCCCGCGCGTCGAGGCGCTCCGCGAGCCGCCGCCACCCGAGGCCATCGACGCGAATGAGGAATCCGTCGAGCGAGCCGAAGTGGTGATACAGCACCATCGTCGTCTGGCCCAGGAATGCGGCGATCTTGCGGGCCGTCAGTTCGTCCCGCGTCAGCCGTCCCTCGCAGAGCGCCATGAACACGCGCTCCACCGGCTCATCCGCATCCATCACACCCATGCCCACCATCCTGCCACGTCCGCACCTCGCCCGTTGACGCCACCAGGATAACATTGTTATCCTTGGTCATGGAATGGCTGTTTCGCAACGCAACGTCGGTCTCCGGGGCGCAGCGCGGGGGCCGCTGGCTGGTAGGGTTGGCGCTTGCGGGGGCATGCACGTCGCGACCGCCGACGGCGGACGACGCGCCTGCGGGGCCGTACGCGGTGGTGGACGGGTGGCCGCGTGTCCCTGACGGGATGGTGTTCGGCCCAGCGCTTGATGTGGCGGTTGACGCGCGAGGGCGCGTGCTGGTGAGCCACGCGGCGGGGCGCACGTCAGGGAACGACGCGCCGATCCCCGAACCCACGATCTTGGCGTTCGATCCAGAGACGGGCGAGCTGCTCGACGCGTGGGGAGAGGGGCTTTTCTTCTATCCACACGGGATCGAGGTGGATCGCAACGGCTTCGTCTGGGTGACGGACTCCGAGCAGAACCGGGTGTTCAAGCTGACGGCGGAGGGGGATGTGGTCATGACCCTCGGCGAGGCGCCATGAAGGGCATCGGTGTGTGGATCCTCGTACTGCTCGCGGATATCGGGTGCGTGACGAGCCCCGAGCAGCTCGACCGGCCCACCAACGTGGCCTTCGGCCTGGACGGCGATATCTACGTGGCGGACGGCTACAACCATGCGCGGATCGCGCGCTTCTCCGAGGACGGCGGGTTCGTCATGGAGTGGGGCGAGAAGGGCTTCGGGCCGGGACAGCTCGACACGCCTCACGGCATCGTCACCGACGACGAGGGGCGCGTCTACGTGGCGGACCGGGAGAACGCGCGTGTTCAGGTCTTCAGCGCGAACGGCCACTACCTGGCGCAGTGGAAGAGCGCCGCGCTGGGGCGACCGTGGGCGATCGCCTTCGGACCCGACCGGCATATCTACGTTGTAGACGGCGGCGATCAGGATCCAGAGCGGCCGCGGGGGCATGTGCTGCGGATGAGCCTCGACGGGAACATCGTGGACCGGTGGAGCACATCGGGGGACGGTCCCGGGGAGATCGACTGGGGGCACGGGATCGCCGTGGGGCACGACGGCAGCGTCTACGTGACCAGCCTGAGGGGTCGCGGCGTGCAGAAGTTCCGGAGGACGAAGTGAGGACGAGAGCGCGCGGGCTCGCGCTCACGGTCACCGTGGTTGCCACGGTCGGGGCGGCGCCGAGCTGGGCACAGACGACGGGGGACATTCCGTCGCGACCTGGCGGCCGCGGCCATGTTGCGCTGTACGGCATTTTCACAGCCTCGCCGCAGGACCGGACGGTGGCTACGATTCATGTCGCGCCGCAGGTGGCGGCGGGCGTTCGCCTGAACAGCTGGCTGCTCGCAACCGCGGACATCACCTCGGCCTGGACTACGTTTCGGATCGAGGGAGAGGCGCGGCGCTCGTCGTTTCGCTTCGGGAATCCGTTCGTGACCGTGCAGGCGGCGCTTCTCGAGGAGCGAAACCGCTCGATCTATGCCGGGGTCGGGGTTGCACCGCCGGTGACGACGTTCCCTGGCACCATCCCGAAGAATACGGAGGCCGAGTACAACTACGCGGTAGCTACGGCCGCGCGCGGGTTCGCGGATTACTGGATGTGGGCACCGAACGCGATCCCGATCGCGCTGTTGCTCCGCAGCCGGGCGGAGCTGTCCATGCCGGTGGTCGTTGGCGCTGAGCTGGATCCAGCCGTGCTCGTTTCCGTGAACTCCAACCCGTCTCGGCTGGCGGTCGTGGCCGCCGCTCACGCGGGCTTGCGGATGGGTCCGCTGACACCCGGAGTGCGAGTGCAGATGCTCGCGCAGTCGGCTCCGCTCGCAGGGCGAGATTTCTCACAGTGGGCAGCAATCTTGTATGCGAATGTCGAATTCGAGCCGGTGTTCGTACGCTCCCAGGTTGCCGTCAACCTGGATGCGCCGTCCGGGCTGGCCGGGCAGCGAGGGGCGACTACGTGGGGGGTATCGCTCGGAGGCGGGGTCCACCTGTAGAACTGTCGAGCTTTTTCTTCGGTTTTGTTGCCGGCCCACGATGCATCGCCAGCATCCCCTCCATGGCCTTCGCAGCAGCCGCCGTCTACCGAGCCACATCGCGACGTCGCGCTCGACTGACGTTGCGCTCCGCACACGCTCTGCTCTGCCCCCCGACCTGACCATTGGGTGGCGCAGGTGGCGAAGAGGATGACGGCCGCCACCTCCTCGATCACCCAAATCCTCAAAAATCGGCCGATTTCGAGTCTGGCACGGCGCTTGACATACCCGTCAGGCATGAGCCAGCCTCGTGCGATCGTCCCCGGCGCGACGTATCTTCTCACCCGCCGTGTACTGCGAAGGCATTTTCTCTTCCGCCCCGATTCCGCGATCACACGGCTCGTGATCTATACCCTGGCGGTCTCGGCCCGCCGCCATGGCATCCTCGTACACGCCCTCTGCGTGATGTCCACGCACATTCATATCGTTGTCACAGACACACACGGTGAGCTCCCACGATTTTTGCAGAGATTCCATCGGCTTGTCGCTCTCGGGACCAAGATCTTGCGCGCGTGGGAGGGGCCGGTGTGGGACGATCGAGCAACGAGCGTGGTACGGCTAGCAACACGGGACGCTCTGGTGGAGAAGATCGCTTACACGCTCGCAAATCCGGTCGCTGCTGGTCTCGTACCGCATGCACATGAGTGGCCAGGAGCCAAGGTGCTCGTCGGCGACATCGGCCGCGGCGTCCTGCGCGCCCAACGCCCTGAAATATACTTCGATCCACAGAACCCCGAATGGCCAACCGACGTCGCACTTGCGATCACGCTTCCACCGTCGATCAGCGATGCCAGTGCCGACAAATTTCGTTGCGAGATCACAGAACGGATCGATCTGCACGAGAGACAGGCTCACGCCACCCTACAGCGACAAAGGCTTGGCTTCCTCGGGGCTGCGCGCGCGAGGAACATTTCTCCTTACAAACGAGCAACGAGCATCGAGCCGCTTCGCGATCTCAATCCAACATTCGCAGTCGGCCGCCGGCAGGCAGACGCAAAGAACGCCGCCATCGCGGCCATCCAAGCCTTTCGCATCGCATACCGACATTCGATCGATCAATGGCGCGCAGGTGTACGCGGCGTAATTTTCCCTGTGGGCACGTGGTGGATGCGCGTGTTCCACGGGGTCACCGTCAACGAGGGCGAGCCTGCGACGGCATAGACGCAGGACCAGCACACGCCGACACAATTATATTAAGATCGGAAACCAGGAGGATCAGTTCGCCCGCCGCACAACACGATCGACGCCTGGACACGGCGTTGTCGCAAGCGACGGGCAGGACCAAGCATTCGATCTCCTCCAAGGCTCGATTCATGCGCAACAACGGACGGTTCGACTGACCGGCAGGCGTACTGGTTCGCCCGCTCGGGTTCGCTCGAGGCTGCCAGGCTGGGCGTGAACAGTGCTTGAGCGGTCGAAATGTCTGCGTGGAGTGGAGTCCAGAGTCGACGTTACCATCGTGACGAGAGGCGATTCGGGACCGGGACCGAGCTGGCGTGCGCGTCACGTAGCGCCCCCGCTACGACGGCCAGATCCGCTCCAAGCACGGCGGGGTTGCGTTCCCGCGCGCGGCGCGAACCACGGTCGGGTCGAGACCGCAGCACGGCGGGGTTGCGTTCCCGCGCGCGGCGCGAACCACGGTCGGGTCGAGACCGCGGGTCGAATCGCGCCGCCTATGCTAGACCGCGCTGCGCCGATGCCCCCCGAGCGCTCCCTCACTTCCACCTCGAGCTCCCCGCTCAGCGCCACGGTCGCCGAGCTCTCAGGCCACGTCGACGACAGCGCCTCGAACGATACCGCTACCAGCGGCCCGCCCGCCTCCACGCCGGCCGACTTCGAGCCGCTCCCGTCGTTCGATCTCCCGGCAGACCGCCGGGTCGTCACGCCCCGTGAGCTCGCCGCAGAGCTCGCCGTGGCGCCGCCTGGCACCCGTCATGTCACAGGCGCGGCCGGCTCGGCCGGTGCCCTCGTCATCCGTCGCCTCGTCGCGGCCTCCGCCGGGCGCCGGATCATCGCCCTCACTCCCGACGTCGACAGCGCCCGCGCTCTGGCGGCCGATACCTCGTTCCTGCTCGTCGATCGGGATGCCGATGACGCCGAGGCAGCCGGCTCGACCACGTTCGGCCGCGTCCTTCTCTACCTGCCGAACGAGGCCAGCCCCTACGCGGATGTCAACCCGGACCGCCGGGGCGCCCAGACCCGCCTCGCCACGCTCTTCCACCTCGGCATGGACCTTCCCTGGTCGGTCCTCGTCTGCCCCATCACCGCGCTCGCCCGCAAGGTCGTACCCAGGGACGAGATCACCGAACACGCCGAGCTCGTCATCGCCGAGCAGGAGATGGATCGCGACGCGCTCTCGGCCCGCCTCGGTGCATCGGGCTACGTCCGCAGCCCCCTCGTAGAAGACCCGGGGACCTTCGCCGTCCGCGGCGCCCTCCTCGATGTCTGGGCGCCCTCCGCCGAGCTGCCGGTGCGCATCGACTTTTACGGAGACATCGTCGCATCGATCAAGACCTTCAACCCCGACGACCAGCGCACGGTCGCCGACGTGAAGGAGGTCTGGATCCCGCCGGCGCGCGAGGCGATCCTCACGCCTGCCAATGTCGAGCGGGCCCGCCAGCGGGTACGCGCCGCATGTGACGTCATCGACTTCCCCTCAACCAAGGCGCGCGCCCTGGTCGACGACGTCGCGAGCGGCCGCGCCTTCTTCGGGGCCGAAGGCTACTTGCCTGCCTTCATCGACCTCGCCTCCTTCACGTCGTACCTGCCCGACGACGCGCTCCTCCTCCTTGAGGACCCATCCTCCCTCACCGCCGCCGTGCGCAACGAGCTCGGTCGCGCTGCGACCGATCGGAGCCACAAGGACCGTGAGCCGCACTTCCCGCTGGCCTCCTTCTACGAGGACGAGGCACACGTTGCCTCGTGGCTCGGCGCGCGTGCCGTGCTTGCCCTGCACCGCACCGGGGTTGAGGGTGCTGCGGAAAACCGGAACTCGCTGGAGCGTTTCGAGGTCGTCCCTGAGGACGTCCCGTCGCTCGCGACGCGCGACCAGTCGGACCTCGAGCGCGCCATCAAGACGGCTCGCGCGTCACGCGGCAAGCACGGCGCTCTCGACCCGCTCGTTCGCCGCGTGGTCGCTTGGCAAGAAGCGGGCCTACGAGTTCTTATCGCTGCACGCGCGCAGACCCAGGTTGAGCGCCTCGTCGCCCTGCTCCGCCATCGCGACGTGCGGGTGAAGGCCAACCTCGGTCCGTTCGACCCCGCCTTCTTCGATGGCAGCAGCTCCGCGTCTCCGCGCGACACGGCCCTCGTCGTTACGGGTTCTCTTGCGCGCGGCGTCATCGCTCCTGCCGAGGGGCTCGCGCTGGTCACGGAGGAGGAAATCTTCGGTGCTCGCGCTCACCGCCGCGCCGCACGCGCTGCCGCCTCCTCCACGAAGCCGTCGCAGGCCTTCCTCGAGGACCTCCGCAACCTCGGCGTCGGCGACTACGTTGTCCACGTTGATCACGGTATCGGGCGGTACCTTGGCCTCGTCCACAAGCAGGTCGGCTCAACCACGGTCGATCTCATCGCCGTCGAGTACGCCGGCGGTGACAAGCTTTACCTCCCGGTCTACCGCCTGAACCAGATCCAGAAATTTAGCGGTGGCGAAGGCGCCCCCAAGCTCGACCGGCTCGGCGGGCAGACGTTCGCCAAGACAAAGGCGCGGGTCGAGAAGAGCGTCCGCAAGATGGCCGACGAGCTCCTCCGCCTCTACGCCGAGCGCCGCGCCGCCACGGCGGAGCCCGTTCCACCGGCGGACGACGATTACCGCGCCTTCGAAGCGACCTTCCCCTTCGACGAGACGCCCGACCAGGCCCGGGCGATCACCGAGGTTGCGGCCGACCTCGAGTCCGGCCGTCCGATGGACCGCCTCGTCTGCGGCGATGTCGGGTTCGGAAAGACCGAGGTTGCCATCCGCGCCGCCTTCCGCGCCGCAAACGCCGGCAGGCAGGTCGCCGTCCTCTGCCCAACCACGGTGCTCGCGCAGCAGCACTACCTCAGCTTCCGATCCCGGATGGCTTCCTACCCCATCGAGGTCCGCGTCATGTCCCGCTTCCAGACCAAGCAGGAGCAGGACGAGGTCTCTCGCGGCCTCCGCGACGGCAGCGTCGACGTCGTGATCGGCACCCACCGCCTCCTCTCCAAGGACGTCCACTTCAAGCGGCTCGGCCTCCTCGTCGTCGACGAGGAGCAGCGCTTCGGCGTCACCCACAAGGAGCGCATCAAGGCCCTCAAGACCAACGTCGACGTCCTCACGCTCTCGGCCACCCCCATCCCCCGCACCCTCCAGATGGCCGTCTCCGGCCTCCGCGACATGTCGATCATCACGACCCCCCCGGTCGATCGCCGCGCCATCCGCACCGTGGTGACCCGCCACGACGAGGCGGTCCTCCGCGAGGCGGTCCTCCGCGAGGTCGGCCGCGGCGGCCAGGTGTTCTACGTCTACAACCGCGTCGAGGGCCTCTACGAGCGCGCCGCCCGCCTCGCCGAGCTCGTCCCGAGCGCCCGCATCTGCGTCGCCCACGGCCAGATGAGCGAGCAGCACCTCGAGCAGGCGATGCTCGACTTCGTCGAGGGGCGCTACGACGTCCTCTGCGCCACCGCCATCATCGAGAGCGGCCTCGACATCCCCCGCGCCAACACGATCCTCATCGACCGCGCCGACATGTTCGGCCTCTCGCAGCTCTACCAGCTGCGCGGCCGCGTCGGCCGCTCCAAGGAGCGCGCCTACTGCTACCTCATCGTCCCGCCCCCGAACGCCATGACCGACGAGGCCCGCGCCCGCATCGAGGCCCTCGAGCGCCACACCGAGCTCGGCTCCGGCTTCCATATCGCCTCGCTCGACCTGGAGCTTCGCGGCTCCGGCGACCTCCTCGGCGCCGAGCAGAGCGGCACCGTCGCCCAGGTTGGCTTCGAGCTCTTCTGCCAGATGCTCGACGAGGCCGTCCACGAGCTGCGCGGCGAGCCCGTGGTCCACGACGTCGACACCGAGCTCTCCTTCGACGCCGACGCGCTTCTGCCAGAAGAGTATATTTCCGATGTAGGCATACGCCTCTCCCTCTACAAGCGGCTCGCCGGTGCCGCCTCGACCGAGGACGTGCAGGACCTCGCGGTCGAGATGGAGGATCGCTTCGGCCCGCCTCCGCTCGAGGCGCGCCGGTTCGTGCACCTCATGCGGCTCAAGACCGAGCTGCGCCGGCTGAAGGCGCTCGCATGCGAGGCGAGCGCCAAGGGCGTGACGCTGCACTTGCGCGAGGACACCCCGCTCGATCATGCCAAGGTGCTCAAGCTGGTCCAACCGAAGGCCTCACCCTACCGACTGTCGCCCGACATGCGCCTCACCCGCCGAGCCAAGGAGGGCGAAGCCTTCACGAGCGGTCTGGAGGCGACCGACAAGCTCCTCAGCGAGCTCGCCGGCTGTCTCAAGGAGGGCAGTGATCTCGCCTAGCGTGAGCGCCCACAACGTCGTCGCGCCCCGCAGAAGCGCGCGGCCGAGGCGACGCGGCGCTCCGGCGGTGATAACCTCCCTTGGGCGGAGGGACGGATGATCGATCGCCCGGATCGCGAGCGGCTCGCGGCGCTCCAGCGGAGCGTCATGACATGCTGGTACAGCCCCTTCCAGCTGGCCCGCTCCGCGCTCGACATGACCGTCTCCCGCCTGATGGGCGCGCGCGGCGATTTCCGCCTCCTCGAGGCGATCGCGGGGCCGCAGCCTCCCTTCGACTATGCCGTCCGAAACGGCGTCATGCGCGACGAGCTCTGGATCGATTACGTGGCGGACACAGGCGATGGCTTCAACCCCACCTACGCGATCGCGAGCCTCCTCGCGCGGCCGGTCCTCTCGCTGGGCGGCCGGGAGACGAGGCGCGGAGAGGTGCTCGTCATGGGCGGCGACCAGGTCTACCCCTCGGCCACGCGTCAGGCGTACTGGACGCGGCTCGTCGAGCCCTACGCGGCCGCGCTCCCGAAGGCCGATGTGACGGAGGCGCCGCACCTGTTCGCCATCCCTGGCAACCACGACTGGTACGACGGGCTGATGAGCTTCATGCGCCTCTTCGGCCAGAAACGCACGCTCGGCGCCTGGAAGACGCTCCAGTCGCGGAGCTACTTCGCGCTGAAGCTGCCCCACGGCTTCTGGCTGCTCGGCGTCGACATCCAGCTCGAGTCCGACATCGACCAGCCGCAGATCGAGTATTTCTGCAAGCTGGCGACGCACGACATGCGCGACGGCGATCGCGTGATCCTCTGCACCGCCGAGCCCGACTGGGTGAAGGGCGCCATCTACAACCCAGAGCTCCAGAGCAACCTCGCCTTCTTCGAGAAGCAGCTCGCCGACGCGCGGCCCGGGGTCGAGATCGTCGCGCGCATCGCCGGAGATCTGCACCACTATCGCCGCCACGAGTCCGCGGACGGCCGGCAAAACGTCATCGCCGGCGGCGGCGGCGCGTTCCTCCACCCGACCCACGGCGAGCCGGTCACCGTGGTCCGCTCCGGCGCGGGCGCCGACCAGCGCCCTTATGTGTTGCGCGCCTCGTTTCCGTCAGAGTCGGAGTCGCGCCGGCTCGCCTGGCGCAACCTCTCGTTCGCTCGGCACAACCTCGGCTTCTGGCCTGCCGCCGCCTTCGTCTACATGCTCTCCTCCCTGACGCTGCCCCGTCCCGGGCCGGGGGCCGTGGGGTGGGTCCTCGTCGTCGTGCTCGTGTTCATCGTCTTCACGGACACCTACAAGACCTGGTATCGCCGGTTCGCGGGCTCGCTCCACGCGCTCGCGCACCTCGGGGCGGCGCTGGGGCTCGCGCACCTCGGCGGCACGCTGCTCGGCGTCGACGTCCGGGACCTCCCGTCCATGTGGAGCCTCCTCGGCGTGACGCTCTTCGTCGGCGCCGCCGGCGCCGTGGTCGGGTCGACGATCATGGGCGTCTATCTCCTGATCTCGCTCAACGTCGCGCAGCGGCACGGCAACGAAGCGTTCTCGGCGCTCCGGATCCAGGACTACAAGAACTTCTTGCGGATTCACGTCCACCGCGACGGCCTCACCCTCTATCCCGTCGGGCTGAGGAAGGTGCCACGCGCGTGGAAGGTGGCCGACGATCGCAAGCCGGGTGAGCCGCGCTTCGTCCCCGCCCGCGGCGCCCTGGCGCCGGAGCTCATCGAGGAGCCCATCACCATCCCGACCGCGCGGCAGCCACGCCGGACCGGCCAGCTCACGGTCGACGCGGCAGGCGCCGGGCACCGCGAGTGCCCCGCGGGCGAGCGGCGGAGTCGCCCCCCCGCAGCGGGCGCCGCGGCGGGAGCTGTCGCGCCCGAGCCGTAGAGGCAGACCAGAGCCCTGGCGATCGTTCCTTCTGCCTGAGGCAGCGCGCCTCAGCCGGGACATTCTGCCTTCGCGCTGGCAGGCACAACCGCATCCGGGCAATCGAATCGTGGAAGCGGTCGGCCGCAGGAGGCCCTCTTTCGTGCCGAGCTCGCCGCGCGCTCCTGCGCGCGCGAACGTGAGGTCAGCGGGCGCAGCGAGGTTCTCTGGCGCGAGCCGGCTGCGCTCAGGGCGACGCGGCGGCGTTGGGCAGCCGCGTCGGAGCGGCCTTGGGGCAGATGTCGCGCAGCTCGCCGGGAGGCGAGAGCGGATCGGGGCCTTCCCTGGGGCAGGAGCTCGGGCCATTCGCGATGGCGTCCTGACCACGGTCCTCCGGGGTCCATTCGCGGTTGATGCTGGGCGCGTTCGCGAGCCCCTCGGCGCAAGCCGCGGAGGCGGCGAGGAGCAGCGCGAGCGCGGCGCGCATCGAGGAGCGGCCAAGAGAGCGTATCATAGGCACAATCCCATCTCCCCGCGGCGCCGGCGCTGGCGGCGCCGGTCCACGGAAGCTGTAGGGTTTCCCGTCTCCCGTCTCCCGACTGACTTTCACGGTCCGTGCCAGGTCGAGGTTGCCGGACCGTTCGGGATGCCGGACCGCCCGCCACGGCCGCCATCGGCAGAGCCTCGAGCGGCGGCCGAGCCCGGCGCGGCAACGGCGACCACAAGTTCCGGTGACGACGTGCGCATGGCTTGCGCCCCCACGCAAATGCCCCAGGTGGTGGGCGGTGGGGTCCGAGCGGAGCGGGATCCCGGAAGGAGTGTCCATCATGGCGAGAGACGTCATCGAGGTGCTCAACGACCTCATCCAGCTCGATCGCGACGCGATCACCGCTTACGATCGCGCCATCGATGCGTGCGAGCACGCTCATACCAAGGAGCGGCTCGCGAGCTTCAGGGACGATCACGCGCGCCACGTGGTGGATCTGACCGCGCATGTGACGTCGCTCGGCGGCATCGCGGCACGGACCCGCGACCTCAAGGGCAAGCTCATCGAAGGGTTCACGGCGATCACGAGCCAGGGAGACCAGAGCGCGCTCCTCGCCATGCGCGGCAACGAGGAGCTCACGAACCGGCAATACCAGGCGGCGCTGGACGAGTCGCTCACGGCCGAGGCGCGCGCGATCGTCGAGCGCAACTACACTGATGAGCAGCGGCACCTCGCGTGGCTCAAGGACGCGCTGTCAAGGAAGGTCTGGGAACAAGCCGCCTAGTGGGCGGTCGGCCCGCGGCGGTGGTGAGTACGATCGGAAGCAGATTCTACGGTTGGGGGTAATATGAAATCGAATCGGTCCATCCAACTCGCGCTCGCCATGGGAGCGCTCGCGGTCGTGCCGGCGCTCGCGGCAGCACAGACGGGCGGCACGGGCTCGCCGCAGCAACGTGAACCGGGCTCGCGGGGAGCGGCGCAGGGCGGCGCGCAGCATCAGGGCGACAAGCCCAGCCCGAGCGGCGCACAGCGCACGCAGCAGCAACAGGGGCAGGGGCAGAAGAAACAGGCGATAAATCTCCAGGAGCAGATCTCGTTCCCGGTCGAGGAAGGGTGCACCTACACGGCCTCCGTCAACGGTCGGATCGATCCCGTCGCGGCGGGCAAGTCGCAGCAGCCGTCGGGCGGCCAGACCGGCAGCGGCAACCTGGGACGGGGCGGCGGCGCGGGGGCGCAGGGCCAGACCGACGGCAGCCAAGCCCAGGCCCATGCCGGCGGCGCTCAAGGCGGCCGCCAGCCCCACGAAGGCGCCCAGGCCGGCAGGGCGCAAGCGGGCGGCCAGGCCGGGCCTGGTGCTGACTATCGCGAAGGTCAGGAGAAGGTGAAGCCCAACCTCACCGTCGCCGCCAGCGTCAGCTGCCCGAACGCGGTCGATCTCAAGATCTCGGACACGCTGAAGACGGACAAGGCCGTCAGCCGCTCGGAGCTCGAGGAGATGATCTCGCGTCGAACGAGCATCGCGACCGAGAAGGGCGGCCGCTTCTGCATGTACGTGCCGCAGTTCGAGCTGACGCGCGAGAAGCTGAGCGGAAAAGGCATCGCCCAGCTCTGCCGCGTGCCCGCGGCGGCCGAGAAGGGCGGAACGCCGTAAACGCCGAGGGGGGGAGACGGCGATCCTGAGGGCGCGCGCCCTCAGGATTGCCAGGCGATCGCGCCGCTGCGCCGGAGGCGCGTCGGCTCAGGGGGTCGGCGTGGGCAGCGGGCAGGTCGTCAGCTCGCCGATGACGAAGGGCCGCGCCGGGACGGTCGTGCTCGCGATCGGGTAAAAATTGCTGCTTGAAACCGAGGTGACGCTCCAGGTGTGACCCACGAAGTTTCCGGCGAGATCGGTATAGATGCGCATGTAGCCCGTCCCCGGCCCTGCGACGAAGTCGCTGCACGTGCTCGTCCACCGGCTGTCACGCCAGGTGGTGCTGCATCCATGGACCGAACTGGTGGAGTCGGCGATCGGCAGCGCCCACTGCAGCGTGTCCGAGTAGATCGGGTTGATGGCCGTCGTGAGCTGCTGCGCCGGGCCCGTGACGATCACGGTGTGCCCGCCGTATGCGGTCTGTACGCCGCCTGCCACCGTCTTGTTGATGACGAGCACGTCACCCGCAGCGACGCCGGAGATGTTCGACCTCAGCGAGACGATGGCCCCGGGCTTGGTGAACTCGGTATAGTACTTCTCCGAGCTCGGGCTCGTCGAACCCCAGTAGTAGGACATATTGGCCGCGTCGTTCACCGCGTCCACGATCGGGTCTGGATCGGACCAGAACTCCTCTTTCTGAACGTTCGTGAAGAAGACAGCCCCGACCGCCGATGGCGTACCGGCAGCGATGAAGTCGAGCGCTCCGCTGGACAGCAGGGAGCACGCGTCGGCCGGCGCAGCGCCGAGCGCGACGACAGAAGCAGCAGCAGACACCATCAGAAAGCGAACCGCATTGCTGAGCATGAAGTACCTCGGTTGACGGTTACCACGTTGCCGTTCCGCAGGCCGAGCAGATTCGGTTGAGGAGGTCGATCGTGTACAGCAAGAGAATCGCACCTGGTCGCGTCGAGCCTAGCATCCAGTGTTTACTTCCAAAGCACGGCATTCGTCAACACACTTCGAGCACGTTATCCATCGATTCAATCACTTTTCTGTGTTCATGTAGGACACGAGGGTTCTTCAGACGGCACTGCCGGATACTGTCCACCGCGTGATGGTCACCTGAAGTCATCGAATCAGTCATCTCGCGCATCTCGCGCATCTCGCGCATCTCGCGCATCTCGCGGCTGACGCTGCGCGCCAGCGTCCGCGAAGGGCTACCTCGTAACACATCGCCCTGGAAACTGGCCTGAGTGGAATCCAGCAACACGCCAAGCTCTGAGCGCCGGGGGGGCTCGATGGGGCCGCGACGGCGACCGCAGGAGGGGAATGTCGCGGACAGGGTGAGATGACGCATGCCGGGGACGCCGCGAGGCGGCTCGATACAAGCCGCCTCGCCCCGCGCGCTCGTCCGGACGGACCGCCTCAGTACGGCATCTCATCCAGCGCGGGCACCTCCGGGGGCCGCCCCCGCGCGCCGTTCTTCCCGAGCCGCGCCGTGGTCGGCACGCTCGCCCCGGGCAGCGTCGGCTCGCCGTCGTCGTCCGGACCCGGCGCGGACTCCGTCGACGCGGCCCGCCGCCCCGCGAAGCGCAGATCCCGCGCGATCACCTCGGTGCGGTAGCGCTTGATCCCGTCCTTCTCGTAGCTCGACGTGCGCAGCCCGCCCTCGATGAGCACGCCGTCCCCCTTCGTCAGCACCTTGGCCAGCGCCTCGGCGCGCGGCCCCCAGAACACGATGCTGTGCCACTCGGTGCGCTCCTTGGGCTCCTTGTTCCTGTCCACGAACGACTCGTTCGTCGCCATGCGCAGGTGAAGCACCGGGGTGCCATTGCCCGTGTAGCGCAGCTCCGGATCCGCGCCGAGATTGCCCATGAGGATCACCTTGTTCAGTCCTTCGTTCATGACATGCTCCAGTTCGCTTCTGTGTTGTCGTCTGCTGTCGTTCTCTTGTCCGTGTCGTCTCTGCCGTCGCTCACCATCCGCCGGCGCCCACCGCCCTGCGCCTCTCGCGAGGCGCGGCGTCGTCGCGCAGCGAGAGCGGCCGCGCCGGCGGCGGCGAGCCGCCGGGCGCGCCGGCCGCCCCGAGATCAGGAATCCATCGCCGCGCCGCCGTTGCTACCGTTGGCGCGCGCCGGCGCCGCCGCGTCGACGGCGGCGCGGAGCGACGAGGCGAGCGTCGGCTTGCCGAGCAGCGCCTCGCGGGCGCGCTCCCTCCCCTGCCCGATGTGCTCGCCCGCGAACGACAGGTGCGCGCCGCTCTTCTCCACGACCCCGAGCTGGCAGGCGAAGTCGATGAGATCCGCCGCGCCGTCGATGCCCGCTCCCCATCGGATGTCGAACTCGGCTTCTCTGAACGGAGGAGCCATCTTGTTCTTGACCACCTTGACGCGCGTCCTGCTTCCAATGGCCTCGTCGCTCACCTTCACCGGCCCTATCCGGCGCACGTCGAGCCGCACGCTCGCGTAGAACTTGAGCGCATTGCCGCCGGTCGTCACCTCGGGATTGCCGAAGACGACGCCGATCTTCTGCCGGAGCTGGTTGATGAAGATGAGCGTGGTGTCGGTGCGGTGGCATATGCCCGTGAGCTTCCGCAGCGCCTGGCTCATCAGCCGCGCCTGGAGGCCCATGTGCGAATCGCCCATGTCCCCCTCGATCTCGGCCTTGGGCGTGAGAGCAGCCACCGAGTCGACGACGATCACGTCAACGGCGCTCGAGCGCGCGAGCATCTCGACGATCTCGAGCGCCTGCTCACCGTTGTCCGGCTGCGAGACGAGCAGCCTGTCGATGTCGACGCCGAGCGAGCGCGCGTACGTGACGTCGAACGCGTGCTCGGCGTCGATGAACGCGGCGACGCCGCCCGCGCGCTGCGCCTCCCGCATCGCGTGCAACGTGAGCGTGGTCTTCCCCGACGACTCCGGGCCATAGATCTCCACGATGCGCCCGCGCGGGTATCCCCCGATCCCCAGCGCCGCGTCGAGCGACAGGGATCCGGTCCGGATCAGGCCGATGTCCCGGGTCTCGTTCTCGTCGTTCAATGACATGATCGCCCCCTTCCCGAACTGCTTCTCGATGGTGCCGACGACGGTCTTCACGGTGCGGAGCTTCTCAGCGATTTCGGTCATCATCTCGGTCTCTCCTCTTCGACGTGCGTTCGTTGCTTGTTGCGGTTCAAATGCTGCGTGTTGAACGTGCGCGCCCCCGAGCGCGCGGACAGACGATCCAGCGCGGCCGTCGGGGCGGCCGCGATCGCGCCCGCATCGCTGCGGGCGCGGTGGTCCTTGGCCCTGCGGCGAGCTCAGGCGCCCGCGGCGGTGCTGGCGGGCGCCGGCCCGCAGGCGGCCTCGCGGTCGAACAGCCGCGCGCCGATCGCCTCTGCCACGTGCGCTGCCCGCACGGCAGAGCTCCTGTCCATGTCGGCGAGCGTGCGGGCGACCCGCAGCACCTTGGTGTACGCCCGCGCCGAGAGGCCGAGCCGCTCCACGGCCGACGCGAGCACGCGCGCGCCGGTCGCGTCCGGCATGGCGACGCGCGCGAGATCGCGCGGGCCGAGCTCGGCGTTGTGCGTCGCCCCGACCTCCCCCGCCTCGAAGCGCGCGCGCTGCGCGGCCCGGGCCTCGACCACGCGCGCCCGCACCGCCGCGGAGCTCTCGGGCGCGTCGAGCGACGACCGGCCGTCGGCGAGCGGCGCGCACAGGTGAGCGACATCGACGGGCGGCAAGGAGATGTGAAGATCGATGCGATCGAGCAGCGGCCCGCTCAGCCGCGCGCGGTAGGCGCGGACGCGATCGAGGGAGCAGGCGCAGCGATTGCCGCGGTCGCCATGGAAGCCGCACGGACAGGGGTTGATGGCGGCCACCAGGATCGGACGCGCCGGGAACACGACGCGGGCGCGGGCGCGGCAAAGGGCGACCGTGCCCTCTTCGAGCGGCTCGCGGAGCGCCTCGAGGACGCCGCGGCGGAACTCGAGCAGCTCGTCGAGGAACAGGCACCCATGGTGGGCCAGGGAGACCTCGCCGGGGCGGATGGGATCCCCGCCGCCGACGAGGCCCGCGGCGCTCACGGTATGATGCGGGGCGCGGAACGGGCGAATCGCGACGAGGCCCCTGTCCGGGGAGAGCAGCCCGGCGACGGAGTGGATCGCGGTGATATCGAGCGCCTCGTCGTAGGACGTCGGCGGCAAGACCGTCGGCAGGCGCCGAGCAAGCATGGTCTTTCCGCTGCCTGGCGGGCCGACCATGATCAGGTTGTGTCCCCCGGAAGCGGCAATCTCGAGGGCGCGGCGCGCCCCGTGCTGGCCGCGGACCTCAGCGAGATCCGCCGCTGAAGCGCTCTGCTCTGCGTCGTTCGCGGCCATGGTCCCCGCGCCCGGAAGGGGCTTGTTGCCGCGGAGGTGCGCGACGACCTGGCCGAGGTGCTCCGCGATGAGGACGTCGATACCAGCCACGCTCGCCGCTTCGCGCGCGTTGCCCTGGGGCACGATCGCGCGCGTGACCCCCTGCGCCGCCGCGCCGCGCAGCGCCGGCAGGACGCCGCGCACGGGGCGCACCGCGCCGCTCAACGACAGCTCGCCGAGCAGGCCAATCCGGTCGAGCCCCCCGGCGGGCACCTTGCCGAGCGCCGCGAGCGCGGCGATCGCGATGGCGAGGTCGTACGCGCCGCCGCTCTTCTTGAGGTCTGCCGGGGCGAGGTTCACGGTGATCACATATTCGTCAAGCTCGATGCCCAGTTGCTGGAGCGCGGCGCGGACGCGCACGCGGCTCTCGCGGACGCTCGCCTCGGCGAGGCCCACCATCTGGAAGAACGACGGACCGCGGCCCGAGTCGACCTCCACCCGGATGGGGTGCGCGTCGAGCCCGAGCAGAGAGAACGTGAGCGCCGTGGCCTGCATGCCGGAGCCCTTTCGCGAAAGGCGTGCCAGGCGGAGAGGGCGGCGAACTCAGGGAATTTCGCGGCGGGAGGGGTGGCGGACGCGGCGGACGGGGTGGCGGCCGCCAGAGGGAGCCGCCGGAATCGAGAGGATCACCGGCAGGTGCCCGGCGAGCGAGCGTTGCCACGTCGACAGGCCAAGGCAGTTGTGCGCAGTCCCTGTGCGTGTGGCTCCTGGCGCTCGCCGCGCCTCATTACACGCGCCCTGACTATTTCATCATGAGCAGCAAGAATTGGTCGCTTCCACATCATCGGTCCGTTCGACGGCCCTCTCCAACGGAGGATCGAATTCACGACATCGAGGCTCGCCAACCTCGCTCCCTTCGGGTAGAGACAGCCAGATGCCGGGGACTCCGCACGAGGTGCTCGTCGTCGCGCTGCGGGATCGTCCAGCGCTGCTCGCCGATCTCTTCCACCACCTCACCGGCTGCTCGCTCGGCGGGCCGACCGAGGTGGTCGATGCGACCGTGCGCTTCACCAGAGCCATCGAGGTTCGTCCGGATCTGCTCCTGCGCTCGCGACAGCGGGGCTGGCTGATGGTCGAGGTCCAGAATTCGATCGATGAGCGCAAGCGGAGGAGCTGGCCGCTTGCGGTCAGCGTGCTTGTTCATCAGGAAAAGGCGATGGGCGAGGTCCTCGTGATCACGGCCAGCCGCCGCGTGGCTTCCTGGGCGAAGCGGGTCGCACACCTCCAGGGCGCGCTCGGCACGCGCTTCGAGCTGACGCCGCGGGTGCTGCTCCTGGCAGGTCGACGCGTCGAGGCGCTGCTCGATCCGATGCACCCGGAACTCGCGCTCTTCGCCGCCTGGGCCGTACACCACCGCCGCGGGCCGGCCGCGCGCCGGATCGTGATGCGCGCTCTGGAGCTGACCGAAAAGCACCTCGCCGACGAGCCGTTGCGGGACGCGCAGGCGCGTGCGATCCTCGCGGTGCCGAGCGACGCCATGCTGGCCGCGCTCAGGGAGATGGCCATGGATCCAAGCAAAGTCCCTGAAACCCCGGCGTCTCGACGTTTCCGGCTCTTCTTCGAGAAGCGTGGTCGGGCCGAGGGCAAGATCGAGGGCAAAATCGAGGCCCTGCTCGCGGTGCTCGAAGCGCGCGGCCTGTCACTGACGGCGGATGAGCGGGCTCACATTGATGCCTGCACGGCTCCTGCGGAGCTCGACCGATGGATCGCCAGCGCGGCGACGGCAGCGTCCATGAGCGAGGTGTTCGCGTCGAAGCCAGCCAGCACGACCCGCCGATCCCCCGCCAAGACGCGCTCGCGCGCGCCGGACCGTGGACCGCGGGCACAGAACGCGGCGAGGTCCCAGAAACCAGGGCGCTCGCGGTAACTGCGCGCGGCCTTCTCCTTCGCCCGCTCGCCAGCAGCAGCACCGGCCGTGCCCCGCGCAGCGAGGAGCTCCACCGGCGCGACGGGTCCACCACGAAGAACGAGCCCGGCCAGAGCGAGCGCTACCCGCCCCAGCTACTCGGGCGCGCGATACCGCGCCACGACGATCGTGATGTCGTCGTCCGGGCTCGGGCACCACCCCTCGACCGCATCGAGGATCCGGTCGCGAATCACGCCGACAGGCTCCGTCTGGACAGCCTCGATGACGGCGCAGAGCCGCTCCAGCCCGAACTGCTCGTGATGGGCGTTCCGCGCCTCGGTCACGCCGTCGCTGTAGAGCACGAGCACGTCCCCATCCCCAAGGTAGAGCTCGGCGTCCCGCGTCAGCGCGCCGATCTCGGGCAGCGCGCCGATCCAGACGCCTGAGCTCGGAATGCACCCGCAGCGCCGCGTCCGCGCCGAGCACACGACCAGATCGTCGTGCGCGCCCGCGAACGTCACGCGCCCGTTGC
This sequence comes from Sorangium sp. So ce281, assembly GCF_051527395.1. Classification (NCBI taxonomy): domain Bacteria; kingdom Pseudomonadati; phylum Myxococcota; order Polyangiales; family Polyangiaceae; genus Sorangium; species Sorangium sp. So ce281. The sequence goes on along the minus strand of NZ_CP150322.1, from coordinate 3,400,587 downwards.
GCTCGTACCGGAGCAAGAGGAGCGTCGCGTGCTCGTCGCGCTCCAGACGATCGCGGACGTTCTTGTAGATCGCCTTGTTGAGCGCCGTGATGACCTTCGCCGGGCTCGCGGCCGGGTCGTTGCACGTGAGCGCCGATACCATGCTCTGGATCATCAGCATGATGAGACCCGCCGCGAGCCCGTGCCCCGCGACGTCGCCGATCCCCAGCCACCCGCCCCCGTTCGCCGGGATCACATCGTAGTAATCACCGCCGACCTCGGCCGCCGGCTTCATGACCGCGCAGAGGTCGAGCCCCTCGATCGAGAGCTGCTTCGGCACCAGCGTGGTCTGAATGCGCGCCGCGACCTGGCTCTCCTGACGGACCCGCTCCTGCTCCAGCCGCTCGCGCAGCTCCACCTCCCGGACGACCTGCCGGTGCAGCGCCGCGGCCTTGACCGCGGAGCCGAGCTGGAGGCGCAGCACCTCGTACATCATCCCGCTGGCGCGGTGGTCGAGCACCGCGACGCCGAACCTCTCCTCGTCGCCGAACGCAACCGGAAGCACGATCCTGCTGATGCGCTCGTCGGCGTCCAGGAAGCCCGGGGGCGCGAGGAGGTGCGCCGGGAAGCTCACGGCCGGCACCTCCACCTCGTGGCCGTCCTCCATCACGAACAGCGGCTTCATGGTGGCGTGCTGAGCGTCGTCGTACAGCGACACGGCGACGTCCGAGAACCGCATCCTCGGCAGCTCCGACGCCAGCAACCCCTTGAGCACGGGCAGGCTCAAGCACGCGGAGAAGCCCCGCGCGCCGTAGGTGACATCGATCGCGGCGAGCTCGACGTTCAGCCGCTGCTCCCCCTCGACGTGCACGCACTCGCTCCCGATCAGGATGCGCGCAGCGTGCCAGAGCTGCTCCAGCGCTGCGTCGCCGCCCACGGGCGACCCCTGTACCCGCGATCGCAGGAGCGATATCACCGCCTGGAACTCCTCGAGGAGCACGCCCTCGCGCCTCGCCCCGTCGAGGAGCGCCTGGAGCGCGCGCAGGAAGCGCCCCTCGTCGCCCGCGAGCTCCGCCTCCATCGCGGCGAGCAGGTCGCCCGCCCAGCCGTCGAGGGCGCCCCTCGGGATCGCCACGCTGCTGGCGAGCGCGCGCTCCAGCGACGCCCGCTGATCCGCGATGGGGCGCGGAAAGCCGCGCACCGAGGGGACCGGCTGAAGGAACGTGTCGCCCGCGCGGTACCCGCAGCCGCAGGACTCGCGCTGCGTGAGCTCCACACGCGCGAGCTGCAGCGCCTCGACAGCCTCACCGTCGATCATGCGGAGGATCGTGCTCACGGCCATCCCCCCGAGCCGCTCGATCGGCTGGCGCACCGTCGTCAACGACGGCTTCGTGAAGCGAGCGATGCCGACGTCATCGAACCCGCAAACGAGGACGTCTTCCGGGATGCGGCGTCCCTCGGCCTTGAGCACCTCGATCGCCCCGAGCGCCATCCTGTCGTTGGCCGCCACCACGGCGTCGAACGCCACCCCGCGCGCCAGGAGCTCGCGCATCGCCGCGCGCCCCGTCGGGATCGTGAACCCACCGAACACGAGGAGGCGCTCGTCGCAAGGGAGCGCCCGCGCCGCAAGCGCCCTCCGGTACCCGCCGGCGCGCAGCGCGGCCTCCTCGCTGCTGCTCGGGCCGCCGATGTACGCGATGCGCCGGCACCCGTGCTCGTCCGCCATGTGCCCGACCGATATCTCGCTCCCGAGGGCGTTGTCGACCATCAGGCTAGGCACACCGTCGATCGCGGTCCCGATGCTGCACACCGGCAGCGGCGCGAAGGACCGGCAGAACGATCGCATGACCTCCATGCCGCCGTAAGGGGAGAGCGTCGACGAGGCGACGATGACGCCGTCGGCGGTCTCAGGGCCGATGAGGTGATAGAAGGTGCCCCGGTCGGCCACCTCCGGCCGGCGAGCCATGGCCGGGTCGCTGAACGCCGTCAGCAGGTTGACGTCGTGCGCCGCGGCGCCGCGCTCGATCCCGGCGCGCAGCTCGGACTGGTAGTCGCCAACGACATTGTCGATCAGAAACGCGAGCGTCCGACGCTGCCTCGTCATGGCCTCGGGCTCTCGATCATGCGTCCGCGATCGAGACCAGCTCCGGGCATATGCGATCCAGGGGCTTCAGGCTCCGACGCTGCCATGTCCGCTGCGCGTCCGTGACGAACCGTATCCTGCATTTGAGGCCATGGCCTATCAGGCGGCAGATGAAGCCGACGAACGCCTTGAGGCAGCTCGAGCTCATGAAGCGCACGTCGCGCACGTCGAACTCGACGGTGCTCACCGAGAGGCGCATCACCTCGCCCTCCAGCGCCTTGACGTACCTGCTGAGCGGCAGAGATGCCGCCATGTCCCCCGTGCCGGTGAGCTTGACGCTGAGGGTGTCGTCCCTCAAGGCTGGCTCGATCCCGAAGCTGTCGATGACGACAGGATCCACGTTCAAGCAGCTCATCTCTCTCCATCTCTCGACCGAGCGCGCGACGACCGCCGGATCGCTCCTCTGGATGCTGCAGCCGACGGCCGGTGCGATGGTCGATGCGAGCTTTCCATACTACGACGTAGTCACGCCGGATCCAATCCCTTCCCGCAAGCCGCGCGGGTTGCTCTCGCCACGCGCGCCACGCGCCACGCGCCACGCGCCACGCGCCACGCGTGAGTGCGGGGAGCAGGAGGAAGGCGCACACGATGCGGCGTCGCGCGGTGAGCACCGCAACATTTCGCGAACAGGCTCTCGATGCAGAGCGCGCCCGCTCGATCGCGGCATCCCGGCTCGGAGCGCGGGATGCCTCCGAATTCGTGTGGGTGTCGTCCGGGCGCGTGGCGCCTCGCAGGGCAGGCGCAGGGCAGCGCGTCGGCCGTCGCGCGTCGCGCGTCGCGCCGGCGTGGTTTCAGAGCACGCTGACGAGCGGCCCGGCGTCGCCTTCGAGCCATTGCTCGGAGATCATGACGCTCGTCGAGAGCCCGGTCTGGAAGCGGTATCCTTCCTCGATCGAGAGGATCTCGATGACCCTCCTGTCGCCGATCCGGACGGGGAAGATCACCGAGACGCTCGACGGAAAGGGGCCGTCCTCGTCGGCCCTGTGCTGGCCGACCGAGACAGACTCGCCTCCGGCCCCGGCGCCGAGCGACCTCACGGCGACCACCGACGGAACGCTGCAATCGATCCGCAGCCACTCGCGCTGCCGGCACGCCTTGCACGCGCCGCCCCTCGCGACGCGCGCGAGCGACACCTGCCCCGCGGCGTCCCACTCGGCCGCTGCCGGCCGCGCAGTCCGCTCGGGCGGCGGGGGCGTCGCCTCGAGCGCGCGCTTCCGCGGCGCCTCCGCGCCTCCTCCCGCGTCCGCCGGACCTCCCGCGGCTCCCGCCTGCGGCCCGGCCGCCGCGCCTCCCGCCGGGGCGAGCACCGACTCCGCCGCCTGCGCCGGCGCGAGCGCGCCGAGCAGGACCATCCCGATCACCGCTCTCTTCTTCATAACGTCCTCAAGAAGGCGGCGAGCGCCGCCTTGTCATTCCTCGACATGTGGCTGGTGCGACCCATCCGGTCCTGGTTTTCGTCGATGAGCTCTTCGAGCGTCTTCGCGGATCCATCGTGGTAATAGGGCGCCGTCCCGCCGACGAAGCGCAGCGAGGGCGTCTTGAACACCTGGCCCGCCTTCTCCTCCGCGAACCCGGGCCGCGCCGCGAACCCGGGCATCGGGTAGCCCATGCGGTCGGTGTGCTCCGTCTCGGGCACGTGGCAGCGAGCGCACTGCGCCGTGTCGCTCATGAAGAGGGCGCGGCCGTGCTCCTCCTGCGGCGTGAGCCTCCGCGCCTCCCTGGGCGGCGGTACGAGGCCCGCGCGCAGGAACGCGGCCAGGTGGCGCGCCCTCAGGGCGAGCTCGCCGTTGCCCAGACCACCGGGCCCCCACCGGTGGAGGCCGAACCCCTCGCGGAGGCGCTCCGCCAGGTTCTCGCTCTGGGCGTTCCAGCCATAAGGCCCCTCGGCCGACACGCGGCCCGCGAGCATGGGAGTCTGCCGGGGCACGCCGCCGCGCGGCGCCACGTCGGCCGGCTGGTTCTCGGCGGATCCGAGGAAATTGACGCTCTCGCCGCCGATGTCCATCACGTGGGCCTCGTGCCACACATGGCCGTCGTCGCGCCCGTCCGGATGACAGCCAGCGCACCCGAGGCCGCCGCTCGTGCCCCAGTCGACCGCGTTGTAGAAGAGCTTCCGGCCGAGGGCGGCCTGCTGAGGGACCGGCGCGTCGGCCAGCGCGATGTACGGCACGGGGCTCGGCTCGAACGGAGCGTCGTCGCGATGCTCGTCGAGGCGGACGATCGCGAGGGCGTCCGTGGAACGGCAAACCACCCACGCGATGGACTCGTCCGCGGACAGCGCGACGCCGCTGGGCGCGCCGCACAGGGTCGCCACGTAGATGTCGGGGCCCGCATGGCGGCCGAGATCGTAGGTGCGGAGCGGGCGGAGCGCCGGATCGACCGCGAGCGCGTCGAGCTCCACCAGGGCGTCGGTGCCCTCGCTGGCGACGAGCAGCGTGCGGGTGCTCTTCCGGTACACGAGCGCGCGCGGCTGGACGAACGGGGCGAGCGAGGTGTTGGGGAGCTCCAGCTCCGCGTCGTCGAACGCGGCATCGTCGAGCGCGCTCGTCCGCCAGAGCGGCGCGCCCTGGCGGCGCCGGGGCGCGAGGGGCGCCTCGTCGCTCGTCATGAGGACGTCGACCGTCGAGGCGCCGAACCACGCCTGCTCGCCGAGCGCGCCGAGCGCGTGGCGCGCGACGAAGAGGCGGCGGCCATCCGGCGAGAGCGCGGCCGCGTAGCCGAGCGACGCGGAGAGCGACCTGCCATGAGGAGCCCGGAAAGGCGACGGAGGGAGGGCGACCGGCCGGGCCTCGGGAGCGCCACCCAGCGCGATCCGGGTGAGCGAGGCGGACGTGAGGTGCGTGACGTACGCGGCCGCGCCGTCCTCGCGGATCACGACGCCGCGGGGCTCGCGCGGGACATCGATGGCCCATGTCGCGGTCGCGGTCGCGAGGTCGACCGCGGAGACCTTGCCCGCCCATGCGCTGGTGACGAGCGCCGTGCGCTCATCGGGCGTGATCGCGAGCCCCCAGGCGTCGGCCGGCAGGGGCACGCGGGCCGCTTCCACGAGCCCCGCCGTGGGATCGGGCCGCAAGATAAGGAGGAGCCCGGGATCGCGGATCGTGACGAGCACGCGGTCCGCGAGCGCGACCACCTGCGCCGGCCGCCCCGGCATCGCGATCTCGACAGGCGGCGTGCTCACGTCGACGGGAAGCGGGATGCGCCGGAGGACGGCGTGGTCCTCGTCGGCCAGATAGAGGGCGTCGTCCTGCGGCGCGCGCGCGAGCGCGCTGCCGACCCGCGTGACGGCCTGGAGCTTCTGCTGCGGCGGTGGAGAGGCCGGCGGAGCCGGCGCCGCCGTCCCGGCGACCTCGGCGCTGCGCTCGACGGCCGGCGTCTCTCTGGAAGGGCGCGAGCAAGCCGCGGCGAGGAGCGCGGCCAGGAGGAGGGTTGATGGTCGGTGCTTCATCGATCGCCCGTGCCAACGACGACGCCTGGCGTTCGTATTCCTCGGCACCGTCGGCCCCGATCCTCCGCGCCCCGGCCACCCCTGCGCGGGAGGCGTCGGGGCACCTGCGACTCACGCGCTGCGCGCGACTGACGAGCTGGCGAGAGAGGGCCCCAGAGCGCCTCCCGCGCCACATATGAGTGGGGACCAGCGGCTTGCGTGGAGCCTTGGGGAGCGTCGGTGGGCCCGAGGGCGGGGCGACTCGGCACATGGGAAGGTGCCGGTGCTGGCCGGCTGCGCGCGCGGCTACGCCCGCCGCGGCCGGCGCCCGGCGCCCCTCACCGCGCGATAGTCCGTGAAAAGCGACCCCAGGATCGTGGCCGCCCCCGTGGCGACGTGGATGACCGCGGCGAGCGGGTCGCGCTTCGCGTAGCCGAGCGCGAACGGCGCCGCGATCACCGACACGCCGAAGGCATGGTCGATGACCTCGTGCGCCTCGATCGGTATCCGCTTTGCCAGGCTCAGCCGGTAGTCGGTGAGCAGGGAGACGAAAATGACCGACGCGCCGAGCGCGACGCCCGCGATCCTCGCGACCTTCGTCCGCGCGGAGAGCCCGGCCAGCGCGACGATGAGCCCGTTCGAGTAATCGAGGGCGGAGTGCACGTCCTCGGGGACGATCCGCGCGAGGGGCGCGGCGCCGAGGAGCGGCCTCGAGGGGATCGTCGTCGTCCGCCGCGCCTCCCGCGCGCTCGGGGCCAGCGAGGCGAGCTCCGCGGTCGGTACGTCGTCCGGCGGCAGGTAGGTCGTCGGCAGCTCGTATGCGCCCAGCGAAGCGTTGGATTGTGCCATGAGGTCCTCCCGCTCTGCGCAGAGGCAATCCGCAGACCGGGGACAGGCCTCCTGCGCGGCGCGGGGCCAGATCCCTTGAGCTCGGCCCCCCCGCCCGCGCCTCGCGCAGGTCGGTCCGCGCGCGCCGCGCGCCCCACGGAGGCCTCTGTTCGTGCGATCCGCGATGCTAGGCTGCGCCCATGGGAGTCCGGATTATTCCTCTCGGCGGCCTCGGCGAGGTCGGGATGAACGCGATGCTGATCGAGGAGGAAGGCCGCCGCGTGCTCGTCGACTGCGGCGTCATGTTCCCCAACGACCAGGTGCTCGGCGTCGAGGTCGCGATCCCCGACCTCAGCTACATCCGCGAGGCGGGCGGGGTCGACGCGGTGCTGCTCACGCACGGCCACGAGGATCACATCGGCGGGCTGCCGTCGCTGCTGCGCGAGTTCCCCGTCCCCGTGTACGGGACGCGCTTCACGCTCCGGCTGGTGCGCGAGCGCCTCGCCGAGCACGGCATCGACGTGCCGCTCCGCGAGGTCGAGCCGCAACAGCACGTCGTGGCCGGGCCGTTCCGCGCCGAGCCCCTCCGCGTGACCCACTCCATCCCCGACGCGGTCGGCTACGCCATCGAGACGAGCGAGGGGATCCTCATCCACACGGGCGACTACAAGATCGATCTCACCCCCGTCGCCGGCGAGCGGCTCGATCTCGGCCGCTTCGCCGAGTACGGCCGCGCCGGCGTGGCGGCGCTCCTCTCGGACTCGACCAACTCGGAGCGCGACGGCTGGTCGGTCAGCGAGACCGCGGTGGCCGAAGGGTTCACCCGGCGGTTTCGCGAGGCGAAGGGGCGCATCCTCGTCGCGCTGTTCGCCTCCAACGTGCACCGGGTCCAGAGCGTCCTCGACCTCGCCGCCCAGCTCGGCCGCAAGGTGGTGCTCGCCGGGCGCAGCCTCGCGACCAACACGCGGATCGCCCAGGAAATCGGCATCCTGCGCGTCCCGCCCGGCGTGCTCGTCGACGACGCCACGGCGGCCTCGCTCCCGCCCGAGCGCCTCGTCGTGCTCGCTTCGGGCGCGCAGGGCGAGCCGAACAGCGCCCTCGCGCGCATGGCCATGGGCGACCACCACCGGCTGCGGGTCGATCCGGGCGACACGGTGATCTTCTCTTCCCGCGCGATCCCCGGCAACGAGATCGCCGTCAGCCAGCTCGCCAACCGCCTGGCGAAGCGCGGCGCCGTGGTGCTCGATCGCGGCCTCGATCCCATCCATGCGAGCGGCCACGCGCAGGCCGAGGAGCAGAAGGTCCTCCTCGACGCCGTCCGGCCGGAGCACTTCGTCCCCATCCACGGCGAGTACCGGATGCTGCTCGCCCACGCGCGCACGGCGCTCCGGATGGGCGTGCCGGCGTCGGGGGTCTTCGTCGTCGAGGACGGCGACTCGCTGATCCTCGAGAACGGCCGGATGCGCCTCGGCGAGACGGTGAAGAGCGGGCGGGTGTGGCTCGACGCGCGCGGCGGGCTCGACGTCTCCGAGCTGGTGCTCCGCGAGCGCGAGCAGATCTCGGATCAGGGGCTCGTGATGATCTTGGTGGTGGCCGACCGCAAGACGGGCGAGATCTTGCGCGGCCCCGATCTCCTCGGGCGCGGCGTGGCGCACTTCGAGGAGGGCGGCACGCTGTACGCCGCCGCGCTCGACAGCGCGCGCGACGCGCTCGCTGCGCTGTCGCCCGCGGCGCGCACGCTGGCGCCGGCGCTGGAGGACGCGCTCAGCCGCGGCGTGCGGCGGGTGTTCCGGCGCGAGGCCTCGCGGCGCCCCGCCGTGCTCCCGCTGGCCGTGTTGCTGTGAGGTCCAGCACGTCTCGGTCAGGCGGCCCGCGCGGCCCAGGCGCCTGGCCGCGCTGACAGGCGAGCTGGAGCGAGCGCGGCCGTCGCCGGCGCTGGATCACGCGGACCGGCGGAGCCCCTTTGTTCTGTCGCCGCATGACCGGCGTCGCTTCATGGTCCATCCTGGGGGGTTGCCCTCAGGCCGCGTGTCCCGGCGAGCGCCCGAGCCGATCACCGCGCGACGCGGCATCATGGTGGAGCAGGCGAGATGAACGAGAGTCCCACGAGCTCGCGCCTTCTGGGCGAGGCGGAGACGACGATGATGGAGGGAAGAGGCGCTGTCGCCGAGACGCGGGCCGAGGAGCCGGTCGGCGCCGATACCCGCCCTCCCCAGTCGTCGCGGCGGGGAGCGCCCGCCAGCCGGCGGGCCACCCCGCCGGCGCGGCCGAGCGAGGACGTCGCCGCGGTCTATCTCCAGGAGATCTCGGGAAGCGCGCCGCTGACCCGCGAGATCGAGGTGGAGCTCGGCCGTCGTATCGAGTCGGCGGAGCGCGCGATGATCGAGGCCTGGGTCGCGTCGCCCGTCGCGCTGCGGGCGCTCGCGGCGCTGGCGGACGACGTGCGGGCGGGGCGGGTGGACATGAGCGATCTGCTGCTGAACGCGGACGGAGGCGACGCGCCGAGCGACGCGACGTCCGTGAGGATGGCGCGGCTGCTCGGGCTCGCGCGGTCCCTGGCGGAGGCCGGGCGGACGGAGGCGAGCGGGCAGCGAGCGCGCGCCGCGCTCTCGGCCGGGCTCTCCGACGTGCGCCTGGGCCCCCTGGTGGAGGCGCGGATCGAGCGCGCGCTGAGCGCGGCGATCCCCGCGGTCGACAGGCTCGGGCGCCAGGCGATCGAGGGGACGCTCTCGGCGATGCGCGCCGCCTGCCGGGCGGCGGCCGAGGCGAGGGCCGAGATGGTCCGCGCGAACCTGCGGCTCGTGGCGGCGGCGGCCCGGCAGCTCCGGCACCGCGGCGTGCCGCTGCTCGACCTCATCCAGGAGGGCAACCTCGGGCTGATCCGCGCGGCGGAGAAGTTCGATTACCGGCGCGGCTATCGGTTCAGCACCTATGCGATGTGGTGGATCAAGCAGGCGCTCTCTCGCGCGTTGCTCTATCAGGGCCAGGTCATCCGGGTGCCGGTCCACATCGCCGAGACCCGGCGCCGGGCGCTGCAGGCGCGGCGGGAGATCGAGCAGGAGCACGCGCGCGAGGCGGCGCCCGAGGAGGTCGCCGAGCGGAGCGGGCTGTCGATGGAGAAGCTCCAGACGCTGCGGGAGATGGCGCTGCCGCCGGTGTACCTCGACGCTCCGGTGGGGGACGACGACGGCGCGCGCCAGGGCGACTTCTTCGCGAGCGAGGGCGCCGCGCCGGACGAGCTCTTGGTCCACCGCCGCCTGCACGCGCAGGTCTCTGCGCTGCTCGAGTCGCTGACGCCGCGCGAGCGCGACGTGCTGCGGCTCCGGTTCGGCCTCGACGGCGGGCAGCCGCACACGCTCGCCGAGATCGGTGGCATGTTCTCGGTGAGCCGGGAGCGCGTCCGGCAGATCGAGGAGAGCGCGCTGAGCAAGCTGCGGACACTGTCGCGGAGGCAGGTGCTGGAGACGCCGCTCGGGGGCTGACCGGCGCTGCCGCCGCGCCGGCGCCTCGACCCCGGGCTCAGCGCGGCGAGTCGCCGTGGCGGAACTCCGCGGTCGCCTCGTCGAGCCGGGCCTTGAGCTGCGGATCGAGCTCGAGCGCGGCCGCGGCGAGCGTGGCGTCCAGCTGGTCGGGCCGGCTGGCGCCGATGATGGCCGACGTGACGGCCGGGTTGGCGAGCACCCACGCCACGGCGACGGTCGTGAGCGGCTGGCCTGCTTCGGCGACGATGCCCGCGAGCTTCTCGACGGTCGCGAACGCGCGCTCGTTCCAGTAGCGCTGCTGGTAGTTGGACGCCGCCGCGCCGAGCGTGAAGCGGGTGCCCGGCGTGGGCTCGCCGCGGCGGTGCTTGCCCGTGAGGAACCCGCCGGCGAGCGGGTTGTACGGGATGACGCCGAGGCCCTCCTCCTGCGCGAGCGGGAGCAGCTCGCGCTCGATCTCCCGGAACAGCAGCGCATAACGCGGCTGCACGGACACGAACCGCGCGAGCCCGCGCACGTCGGCGCGGCCGAGCGCGCGCGCCAGGCGATAGGCCAGGTAGTTGGATACGCCGATGTACCGCGCCTTGCCCGAGCGAACGACGATGTCGAGGGCCTCGAGCGTCTCGTCGATCGGGGTGTCACGATCGTCGGAGTGGAGCTGGTAGAGATCCACGTAATCGGTGCCGAGCCGGCGCAGGGAGGCGTCGATCGCGTCCAGGATGTGCTTGCGGGAGGCGCCCTGATCCCACGCGTTCGGGCCGACGCGGCCGACGCACTTGGTGGCGAGGATGAAGCGGTCTCGCTTGCCCTTGAGCCAGCGGCCGACGATCTCCTCGGTGCGCCCGGCGGCCTCCAAACCGCCGCCCAGCGGGTACACGTCGGCCGTGTCGAGGAAGTTGACGCCGGCGGCAGCGGCTTTGTCCAGGATGGCGCGGGAGGTCTCCTCGTCCGTCTGGAAACCGAACGTCATCGTGCCCAGGCACAGGCGAGAAACGGTGAGGCCGGTGCGGCCGAGTCGGGTCGTCGGGATGCTCATGATCTTCCGTTGTTGCTCTGGAGTTGTTGGCTCGAGGCGTCGAGCTGGCGCCCTCGTCTTCAGCTCCCGCGCGTCGCGCGGGTCCGTCGGTTCAGGGCTCAATAATAGATCGGCCCGACGCTGCCACCGCCGGCGACGACGGCGTCGCCGTTGATCGCGACGCTCCTCGGCGAGGTGAGGAACGCGACGACCCACGCGACCTCGCGGGCATCGACGATCCGGCCGATGCTCACCGAGGCGGCGAGGTCCTTCTCGGCCTCGGGCCGGGCGCGCTCGGTGCGCGTCGCGCCCGGGTGCACGACCGTGACGTTGATCCCCTTCGGGCCGAGCTCGTCCGCGAGGTTCTTCGTGATCGCCGCCACGCCGACGTTGCGCAGCGTGGCGATCGGTCGGCCGGCCTTGCGCACGGCCAGCCCGCCGATGTTGATGATGCGGCCCCAGCCGTTCGCGATGAGGTGCGGCGCGACGGCGCGCGCGGTCCGCAGGTAGCCCACGCCGATACCGCGGCTGCCGCCGGTGACGATGACCCGCTTGCCGGTGAGTTCGAGATCCACGATCAGCTCCTTCCATCGGCAGACACGAGGTCGTGTGTCTTCTCGCGCCGAGGGAGCCGCGGCTGAGCACGTTTCATTCCACCCTGCGCTTGCCCCGTGTTCGCGGAGGGAATGGCGCGCGCGCCGGCACGCCGGGCGGCGTGTCTGCTTCGCAGGCAGCAGCCTGCTGGCGCCGTGCTGCGGGTGGAGCAGCTCGCCCACCGCCGGGGCGCGCGGGGCGCGCGAGGGCGCCCCGCGCGGGCCCGCCGAGGCGGCGCAGGCGGCCGCTCAGCGCGGCGGCCGAGCCGCCCGAGAGGGCGCGGGTCACCGCGACCGGAGCCGGTCGACGACCGCGAGCACGCCCGCCGCGATCGCGAGGATCGGCGCGAAGACCACGCCGCCGAACCACGCCAGCGCGTAGGCGAGGCCGAGCAACGGATCGCCCCCGCCGGCGGGCGGGGGCGTGCCGCTCAGCACGGACACCTGCTCGCGCAGGCCGAGCATGTGGCAGGCAACGAAGGCCGCGATGAGCATCGCAGCGCCGAGGGCCAGCTGTCGGCTCACGGGGCACCTCCCGCGCCGGCGATCCGCTCCCAGAGCGGGCCGAAGCTCAGCGCGTAGAGCAGCGCCGCGTCGCCGACCTGGTTGCTCGCGGCGTACCGCAGCCGGCCGCCCTCGCGGATGGGGAACGCGGCCAGGTCGAGCGACGTCAGCAGCCCTCCGAGGTACGGCGCGTCGCCGAAGGCCGCGGCGCCGAGCAGCGCGAGGCCGCTCGATCCGGCGCTCGCCCCGACGAGCGGCACGATCGGACCCGAGTCCACGTCCCCCGGGCCGGCCCACGAGCGGGGCCACTCGCGCGCCCAGCCGAAGCCGAGGAGCTCCGCCCCGAGCTCGCGGCGCGCCCGCGCGTACTGATCGCGCGCGAAATCGGGGTCGATCAGGAGCAGCGCGTGCGCGACAAGCCAGAGGGACGACCCCTCCGGGCCGTCCAGGATCCTGCCGTCGTGGGTGTAGCTCGACACGAGCAGCCCCGTCTTCGGGTCCAGGAGCCGGGCGCGCGCCGCCGCGAGCCAGCGGCGGCCGAGATCGAGGCCGCGGCGCTCGCCGTGCAGCGCGTCGGCCATGCGCATCGCGGAGAGGGCGAGCGTGTTGCAGAAGGTCCAGCACTCGTCGGGGTAGCTCTCGCCCGACAGCACGGGGCTCCGTTCCATCCGGGACCGCATCTCGGCGACGCGCGCGTCGAGCTCGGCCTCGTGGTCGGCGCGGCGCGCGACCAGGGCGCGCGCGCCCAGCATGAGCGCGATCTCGCCGTCCACGAAGAGGCTGCGCGCAGGCTGCTGCACGAACGGCCGCCGCGCGGCGTACGGCATCATGAAGTGCAGCATCCCCCGCTCGCGCTCGATCGCGAGGGTCTCGTCGACGATCCGGTCGATGACGGCGAGGTGGCGCGCCTCGGCGCCCGGATCCCGCAGCGCGGCGTTGGCGAGGCCGAGGACGAGGAAGGTCCGTCCCATGAAGTCCCACTCGGCGTTCGCGGCCCGCATCCGCGCGAGCGCCGCGTCCTGCGCGGCGCTGTCCTCCTCCCAGAGCGAGAGCTGATGCGCGAGCAGCGCCTGGCCACGCGGCGAGAGCGCGCCCGAGGCGCGGTGCTCGCCCGGCTCGCTCCGGAAGAAGAGGTGGAGGCACGGGAGCCATACGGCCGTGGCGACCAGCAGCGACAGCGCGGCGGCGCCGAGCCGGCGCAGGCGGCCCGCCGCCGCAGGGCGAACCACGACGCCGGCGGTGGAGGAGACGTCGGTCATGGGACGGAGCATGGCGCGGCGCCGTGGCCGGGCTGCGCGCGAGATGTGGCGGATCGGAGGAGGCTCCGGGGATTTTCTCACCGGATGGCCGATTTCGCATACGGCGGTGGTGGGGAGCGCTCAGGATCTTGGCCGCCCGTCGAGGCGGGCGGCCAAGATCCTGAGCGGCGCTCGCTGCCAGGAATTCGAAGCGGTGGTGGCCTAATTTGCCCCGGAGTGATTCACATGAAGGCGGTAAGGCGGGAAGAACATTGATCTTTTCTTCCCGCCTTACCGCCTTCATGTTCAAATTAGGCCACCACCTTCGAAGCGGAGGGGCACGTGAGCCTCATCGTGAATCAGATGGAGGAGATTCTGAGGAGCCTGGCTGCGGACGCCCGATAGGGCCGGCAGGTCGCTGCGCCCCCCCTTGCTCAACGCTTGGTGTCCCGGCGGAAGAGCCTCCGCATGACGGCGCGGGTCATGGCGAGGAGGTTCTCGCTGGTGAAGAGGAACCAGAAGCCGGCGTAGCAGCCGTTCGCGCGGAAGCCGGGGTTGGCCGCGGCGTAGCGCCGCGCGGCCGCGCGCTCGAAGTAGCGCGGCGGATAGCGGCTCACCGTCTCCTCGGTCATGAAGATGTTGACGCGGAAGAGCCCGGTCTCGTCGTCGACATGGTAGTTGCTCTCCCTGGCGAGCCTGAAGAACGCCTCCCGCACCGCCTCGTCCTCCGCGGCGCCCCGGCGCTTCGGATCGAAGAGCTCGTAACGCGCGAGCGCCTCGGTGATGGAGACGAACCCGAAGAGGCTGGCGATCGAGAGCCGGTAGAGGCGGGTGCGCGGGGCGCGGCGCTTCGTCTCGAGCAAGAACAGGAGGCCGGAGACGAGGTGCAGCCCGCGGGTCCGGAAGTCCGGCGAGATCCTGAGCTTCCCGCCGACGATGGCCCGGCTGCGGGGCAAGGCGAGCGGCGCGGTCTTCCAGAACTGGAAGCCGACGATCGCGCCGGTGTCGGCGCGGCGGAAGACGTGCACGACATCGTTGGTCCTCGCGTGGACGCAGAAGTGCCCGAAGTCCTCGGCCATGAGCGCGTTCGAGAGGGCGTGGAGCTCGCGCAGCCGCGGCTCGGTGAAGTCGCACCGCTCGACGGTCTCGAGGCGGACGGCGGGGCGCAGCGGGGAAAGTCGTAGAAGGAGGTTCAACATGGAGGGCTCCGATGGCTCCGGGATGACCCCGACTCCGCGGCGGGTGATCGCCCGCAGGTAGTCGTCGAGCATCCCTCATCCGGTGCCGCCGCGCAGGAGGAGCGCCAGCGCGAACGGCTGCACGTCATCTCACGACGCTTACGGCGCGCCCAACAGGGCGTGCAGCGCCCGCGCGGCCTCGTCCGCGGCGACGTTCACCGGGTCGGCCAGCGCCGCGTCCGCGCCGAACGTCGTGCGCAGCGGCCGCTGCCCGTGCGGCATCTCCAGCAGCCTCAGCAGCACGCCCGCGACCTCTTCCGGGGATGGCCCCTTCATGATCTTGGCCATCTCGAGCATGGCGCGCCCCACGCCCCCGAGCGCCCCGTACTCGGCGGCGCGCGCCGTGTCGTCGTCCAGCCACATGTTGTCGAAGATCTTCGTCTGGACCATTCCCGGCTCCAGGATCACGACGTCGATCCCGAACGACGCGAGCTCGCGCTTGTAGCCCTCGGCCATCATCTCCATCCCGGCCTTGGCCGCGCAGTAGAGCGTCGTGGTCGGTACGACGATGCGCCCGCCGAAGCTGGACGTGAAGGCGAGCACCCCGGTCTTTCGCCGGCGCATGTGCGGCAGCACGGCGCGACAGACGCGCTGCGTCCCGAGGACGTGGGTATCGAGGAGCCGTTGCAGCAGATCGACGCTGCCGCACTCGGTCAGCCCCATCAGGCAGCCGCCCGCGTTGTTCAGGAGCACATCGATCTTCCCCGTCTTCTCCACCACCGTCGCGACCGCCGCGGCCACGGAGGCGTCGTCCGTCACGTCGAGCGCGACCGCCTCGATGGGGATCCCCGCGGTCGCCAGGTTCGCCACCTCGTCGCGCGCCGCTCGGTTCCTGCCGTCGGGATCGCGCATGCCCGCGAAGGCCACATACCCGTTCCTCGCGAGCGTCTCCGCCACGCTCCGGCCGATCCCCGAGCTCGCGCCCGTCACCAGCGCCACCCGCTTCGCCGTCATCGGTCCTTCCCTCCTCGGGCGCCGAGGCCTCACCCGACACTCGTTGCCCCGTCGACGGTGATACACGACCCGGAGAAAATTGGAATTCCGAACGGAGGTGTACGGTACCAACCAGCCAGGATTGAAATGAAAACCGGAAGCGTCGGCGGTCGCCGCCGACACGCCCTACGCCACGGCGAACCCGGCGCAGAGCAGGTCCTCTGGTTGGGACGACGAGCCGAGCGGGTCCGGCAGATCGAGGAGAACGCATTGAGCAAGCTCCGGATGCTGTCGCGGCGGCAGGCGCGCGAGGTGCCGCTGGAGGGCTGAGGGGCTGCCGAGAGCGGCGTCGCGCGGCGACGCGGCGACGCGGCGACGCGGCGGCGCTCCGCTGCACGAACAGCTTGAAAGCGAGCTTGCCGGCGGGCGATGGTAGCGTCTCTTCACCCGAGGGACGCTCATGAAGGACATGCTCTCTGCTCGCCTGGAATCGCGTGCTTTCTCGGCCGACGCGGTCGAGCTCCACGACCTCACGGGGCGCGAGATCATCTCGCAGCCGTTCGAGTTCCAGCTCCACGTCGTGTGCAAGAGCCCCGAGGGGCTCGACGAGGAGGCGCTCCTCGCCGAGCCCGCCGCGAGTTCCGCGAAGAAGCGCGCCCGCGCGTCGCGCCTCGCCGCCGGCTCGCGCTTCGCCCCGCCCTGCGCCATCGGCTCGCTCAGGACGAACAGCGACGCGATCTCGGAAGCGTCCTCGTCGGCCACGTCGAGCAGGCCCCGCCAGACCAGCACGAGCCGGAGCGCGTCGGCGTCGAACCACACGGTGTCGAGCCGCATCGGGACCTCGGAGAACCCACCGCCGGCCTTCTCCGTCGCCTGCTTGAACGCGCGGACCCGCAGCTCGGGCAGCCGCCCCCGGACGACCTCGCCCTCCGGGCGCACCGACCAGAGCTCGAACGGCTCGTCCCCCCGGGGATAGGCGATCTGCTGCTCCGCGGGCGCGGCGTTGAAGAAGGTCCAGTCGGCGGCAGGTCGGGCGAGCCAGCGAGATCTTCGCTGGTCGGCTTCGACGGCTCCGGCTCGGGCAGCGGCAGCGTGGCCGTGGGCAGCGGCGCGCCGGCGTGCGCCGCGATGTGCGCGGCCATGGCGGGGAAGGCCTGCCGGAGGGCCTCCAGCGAGACCTCGGCGGGGGCCCGCGCGGGCTCGGCCTGCTCCGCGGGCCGCGGCGGCGCGATCGGGAACGGCGCGTCCTCCTGGCGCGCGCCGCGCAGCACGTCCTGGAGGTTGAACGAGCGCGTGTCCGCGAGCACCGGCGGCTGCCCGGAGACCGGCGGCGCCGGCGCGCCCGCGCCTCCGGCCGCCTCCCCGGCGCCGGGACCCGCCTGCGAGGCCTCCGCGGCGACGGCGCCGGGCGGCGCCGGGTCGAACGCGCGGAGGGCCTCGGCGAAGGCAGCGGGGTCGAGGGGGCGCGTCTGCGTCAGGTCGAGCGACGGGCGCGCCGCCTCCGCGCCCGCGCCGCGCGCGGCCCACTCCTCGGCGCTCATGCCGCGGGCGACCGACGGATCCGGCTCGGGAATCGGGAGCGGCGGCCGCGCGCCCGCAGGCGGCCTCACGCCCTCCGGCAGCGGCGCTGTCGTCGCGCCGACCGGCGGCGCGGCCGCGGCGACGGGCTCCGGCGCAGGCCACGCCGCGCGCTCGTCGAGGGGCGCCAGCGTCACCAGGATCCTGCCGCGCTCGACGGCCTCCAGGGCGCGCTCGGCGACGGCCAGGGACGCGCGCCACGTCAGGGTGCACCGGAGCGCGTCGGCGTCGATCCAGAGCGTGTCGCAGCGCACGGTGAGCTCGACGCCGGCGGGGTCGGCGAGCCGCGGCGCGCGGAGGAGCAAGCGCGCCGTCACGCCGGGCAGGCGAGAGCGCACCTGCGCGACCGTGGGGTGGAGGCCTTCGAGCAGGATCCATTCGTCCCCGCGCAGGTAGCGTATCTGCTGGTCGCGCGGGGCCGCGTTGAAGTAGCCCCAGTCCATGGCGATCGGGAGCTCCGGGACAGGCAGCAGGAGCTTCGCGGGATCCCACGCGGCGAGCGCGCGCCGCCGCTGCGGCCACGCGCTCGAGATGGGCCCGAGGCCGTCGGGGGCGTCGGGCGCAGCGGGGTTGACGATGCTCGGCAGCCGGAGGTCGGCGGGATCGGCCCCCCTTCCGACAGGGTTCTCGGGGCAGCGCACGCCGCCGAAGGCGAGCTCGTAGCGCACGGGCAGCCTGGAGAACGGGGCCGGCGCCATCGCCTGGCCGGTCGCGGGATCGCGCTGCCGCTCGCCCACGACCTGGAGCCGCTTGTCGACCGCGGGCGCCTGCCCGTGCGCGTGGAAGACGGCGAGGCGCACCCACCGGTGGCTCACGCGCTGGCCGGGCGGGGCGTACGCGCTGCCGGTGAGCAGGACGTCGGCGCGGGGTTTGTGAGGCACGGTATCCGAGGCGACATAGAGGCTCCGGCCCGCGTTCTGCTCGTGGAAGACGTCGTCGAAGAGCGGCAGCGGCGCGGCCAGCGCGGCGACGCCGTCGGGCGAGAGCTGGAAGGTCGCCTTCACGGCGACGGTCACACAGGGTCCGTTCGCCGTTCGCCAGAGCAACGCCGACGCGGCCAGGGGGGACAGGGAGATGAGCTGCATGAACGGCCCGGCACACTAGCCGAGAGCGCCGCCGGATGCGCCCCCCCTCGGCGACGCGGGCTGCTCCGCGCTTCGACCTGCGTGGGGTGAGGAGCCGTGTTCTTCAGAAGATAGGATGAGAGACGAACCTGGGCGACCCGGCGCGAGATCCCTGGAGCTCCTCGCGCGCTGGCGGTCCTCTCCTCCCGTGTCTCCCGTGTCTCCCGTGTCTCTGCCGCGCCGTCACGCCACGGCGAAGCCGGCGCTGAGCAGGTCCTGCGGCCGGGACGACGAGCCGATGTGGACACGGAAATCCCCCGGCTCCACCGCGCGGCGCCCCTCCGCGTCGACCAGGGACAGCTCCGCCACGGGCACGTCGAAGCGCACCTTGCGCGCCTCCCCCGCGACCAGGCTCACGCGGCGGAAGGCCTTCAGCTCCTTCTGCGCCCACGTGGACGACGTCACCAGATCTTCGATGTACAGCTGGATGATCTCGACGCCATCGCGCCCGCCGGCGTTGGTGATCGTCACCTCGAACGACGCCGTGCCGCCTCGCTCCGCGCTCGGCGTCAGGACCTTCAGATCGCCGTAGGTGAAGCGCGTGTAGCTCAGGCCGAAGCCGAAGGCGAACGCCGGCTCCTGCGTCAGGTCGGCGTAGCGATTCCCGTGCTGACCGCGGGCCTGGTTGTAGAATATCGGCTGCTGGCCCACGTGGTAAGGGAACGAGATCGTCAGCTTGCCAGAGGGGTTGATCGCCCCGAACACCGCCTCGGCCACGGCCCGCCCGCCCATCATCCCCGGATTGAACGCCTCGAGGATCGCCGCCGCGCCGAGCGCCGAGCGCGGGAGGACCAGCGGCTTGCTGTTGACGAGGACAACGACCGTGGGCACACAGGTACTGGCGATCGCGTCCGAGAGGGCCCTCTGGCCGCCCATGAGCTCGAGGGTCGCCGTGCTCTTCGTCTCGCCGATGAGCTCGATCCTGTCCCCCAGGACCAGCACCACCGCGTCTGCGCCCCGGGCCAGCTCGACCGCGGCAGGAATGCCCGACTCGTCCTCGCTGAGAACCGAGCAGCCCGCGGCATAGACCACCTCACACCCCGGGGGCGCGAGCTCCCGTATCCCATCCACGATCGTGACGATGCTCGAGCGGGGGTGCTGCGGCCCGTTGCCGCCGCTCATCTGGCCCGAGCCGAGCGACCAGTCGCCCAGCTGGGCGATCGGGTCGTCCGCGCTCGGGCCGATCACCGCGATCCGCCGCAAGGGCCTCGACGCCGCCGCCTCCGCGAGCGGCAGGAGGCCGTCGTTCTTGAGCAGCACGAGAGACGCCCGCGCGACCTCCAGGTTCAGGTCCCGGTGGGCCGCGCACCCGATGATCTCCTGGATGCGCTGCTCGCTGCTGTACCCGGGGTCCTCGAAGAGCCCCAGGGAGAACTTGAGCGAGAGGACGCGCCGCACGACCGCGTCGATCTCGGCCTCGGCGAGGAGCCCGCGGCGCACCGCCTCCTGGGCGCCCTCGTAGAACTGCGGTGTCGCCATCATCAGATCGTTGCCGCTCCGGACCGCCACCGTGGCCGCCTCGGCCATGTCCTTGCAGACCTTCTGATCGAGCACGAGATTGCCAACGTTGTTCCAGTCGGTCACGAGGATCCCCTCGAACCCCCACTCCTCCTTGAGGACCTCCGTCAGGAGCCAGCGGTTGGCGGTGGCCGGGATCCCGTCCATGGATTGATATCCAGTCATGAAGGCCATGCAGCCGCTCCTCGCGGCCCGCTCGAAGGGCGGCAGGAAATACGAGCGCAGGTAGCGCCGCGAGATGTTCGCCTCCGACGCGTCGCGGCCGCCCAGCGTCTCCGAGTACCCAGCGTAGTGCTTGGCGGTCGCCAGCACCGCGTCCGGATCGTCCAGGCCCTTGCCCTGATAGCCCTTGATCATCGCGCAGGCGAGCTCGCCGATCAGATAGGGATCCTCGCCGAAGGTCTCCCCCACCCTGCCCCAGCGGAGATCGCGTGTGAGGCACAGGACGGGAGAGAACGTCCACTTGAGTCCCGTGGCCCGCATCTCGGCGGCGGTCACCCGCGCGACCTGCTCCAGGAGCCCCGTATCCCAGCTGCAGGCCATGGCGAGCTGCGTGGGGAAGATCGTGGCGCCCGCCCAGAAGGAATGGCCATGGATCCCGTCGTCGGCCATCAGCACCGGAATGCCAAGGCGGGTGTCCAGCGCGCGCCGGATCGCCGTGTCAGCGTCCTTCCCGTTGCAGTGCAGGAGGCTGCCGACCTTCATCCGCCCGATCGCGTCCTCCAGATCTCCCTGGGCGTCGAGCTGCATGAGCTGCCCCACCTTCTCGTCCAGGGTCATCCGACGCAAGAGATCTTCCACCCGCTTTCCCACGGGCTGCTTGGCATCTTTGTAGAGAGGAGCGTCGTTCATGGGTTCTCCTGCACGATGGGGAGCGCACGGCGACAAGTCCACCGTCGCGCTCGTCGCCTTCGCCGCGAGCGCGGCGGTGGGGGAATTCGCCCACCGCCACCGAGCGCAGCGCGCGGGCTCCCTCGAGGGCCGTGTGCCCGCCGGGCCGCCCGCCGCCAGAGACCCCGGCCCTCGTCGCCTCAGACGCGGAGCACGGCGCTGCCCCACGTGAGGCCGCCGCCGAGCGCGCACAGCAACACGTGATTTCCGGGCAGGATCCGGCCATCGCGGAGCGCCGCGTCGAGCGCCATGGCGACCGAGCCCGCGCAAGTCCCGGCCGCGCTGGCGCCGTCGACCGCGCCAAGGACGCGCTCGGGCGAGCACCCGAGGCGCTCGGCGAGGAGGGCGACGAGGTGCGGGTCGGCGTGGTGCGGGATCACCCAGTCGACGTCCGCGGGCGCAAGCCCGGCGGCCGCGACCGTCGAGAGGGCGTGGGCCCCGAGGTGCTCCTCCGCGGCCTGCCGCAGCTCGGGCTGCTTCACGCGCAGGTAGTGCCGCCGGTCGGCGAGCCGCTCCACGGTGAGCGGCTCCGCGGAACCTCCGCCGGGCACCTGGAGCACATCGGCCCTCTTCCCGTCGGCGCGCAAGCCGACGCTCAGGATCCCCCGACCGTCGCCGGTCGCCGGCCCGACCACCACCGCGCCGGCGCCGTCGCCGAACAGCTGGGCCGAGGCCCTGTCCCGCGGATCCAGGCGGCGGGAGAGCAGGTCCGCGCCGATGACGAGCACGTGCTTCATGGTCCCCGCCGTCACGAACTGGTTCGCCACCGACAGCCCGTAGAGGAAGCCCGTCAGCGACGCGGAGAGGTCGAACGACGGGATGTGCTCGGCGCCGAGCTTCTGCTGCACGTGCACCGCGGTCGCCGGCATCGGCGCGTCGCCGCTCGAGGTGGCGAGGATGATCATCTCGAGATCGCGCGGCCCGACCCCGGCCGCCTCGAGGGCCGCCTTCGCCGCCCGCGCCGCCAGGTCGCTCGTCCGCTCGCCGGGCGCGACGCGGCGCCGCTCGTCGCCAGGGTCGCCCGCCGCGCCGTCCGCCGGCGGCGCACCCGCCTGCGCCTCGCTCGTCGGGACGGCGAGCGGCAGGGAGCGGCCTGTGCCGAGGATGCGCGCGCGTGGATTTCTGGCATCGAACGTCATCGCGGCCGCAGCCTACATCAAGGGCTGCTCGTTGGGACGGGCGATCGTGCCCTGCCGCTCGGTCCACGGAATGCTTGAGTCGCGGACGCGCTCCGGTACATAAAGCGCCTCGATGGCTACGAGCTCCGAAGACAGAGACCGCCCCGACACGGACGAAGCGCCTCCCGGCGAAACCGACGCGCAGGACACCCGCAGCGACGAGGACGGCGATGGCCGCGCCGACGCCGCGGCGCCCGCCAGAGCCTCGCGTCCTGCAAAGCAGGCTGGCGCAGCGCGGCGCCCGGCCGGCAAGAAGCCCGGCGCGCGGCCTCGCGCCGCCGCCCAACCGCAGGGCGGCTCGCTCGGCAAGAGCATGATCCTGTTCCTCATCATCATCGGCGGCCTCGCCGCGGCCTTCGCCTATTTCGGGCGTGAGCCTGCGGCCGGCACGTCCGGCCCCAAGTGGAAACCCGGGGACAAGTCCCAGGTCGAGGTCACCCTCGTGTCCACCGACATCAAGGATCTCGCCTGCTGGTCGGCCGAGGAGATCAGCGGCCGGCACTGCGCGTTCGAGTCGCCCACCAAGGGTTGGTCCAAGGGGGATGCGGACGACAAAAAGCTGCTCCGTCCTTACACGACCACGGACCGCGTCCAGTTCCTCGCCGCCGGCCTCTGGAGCGAGCCCGCGCTCACCTCAGGCAAGCTGCCGTCCGCACGGTTCGCGGTGAAGTGCACCTACACCGTCGAAGGCAGGATGAAGCGGCCCGGCATCCGTTGGTCCAGCGAGGGCGCATGGCTCGACAGGACCGATGACTGGTACACGGGGCTCCTGTCGGACTGCAAGCTCATCACCCCCTGATGTCGCAGGCGCCGCTGCGTTCATCGTCGTGACGCGCGTGAAGCGGCGTACGACGCAGCGCGTACAACCGGCGCTGCGCCGTGTGCCATGCCCCCCTCGTGTCGCCGCGCCCCTCCGTGGTAGTGTGATTTTGGCTTGGAGGTGCTCATGCCCTGTCATCGGGTGATCGCGTTGCTGTTGTGGGCCGCATTGTTCGCCGTCGCTGGATGTGAAGCTGACCCGGGCACCGTGAACGTTCTGCCGATCTACGTCACCGCATCGAGCTCCTCCAGCGGGGGCGCGGGCGGAGAAGGCGGAGCGACCTCCACCGTCGCGACGACGAGCACGGGGGGCGAGGGCGGCATGGGCGGCGAGGGCGGCACCATGTGCACGTGCGAGCCCGGGCTCTCGTGCTGTGGATCGGAGTGCGTCGACCTGGCCGGCGATCCGCGCAATTGCGGGTCGTGCGGCACGACCTGCACCGAGACTCAGGTCTGCATCCAGGGCGAGTGCGCGGATGCGTGCGCCCCCGGCTTCGGCTGCGAAGAAGGCCTCTGCTGCGGCGTGCGATGCTGCGACGCCGGCGAGATCTGCTGCGACTACGGCGACAGCGCCGGCGCGCCCGACCTTCACTGTCAGGCGACGGTGAACGGCACCTGCCCCCTCGCCTGCAGCGGCTGCGAGAACTGACGGACGTCGATAGCGGCGCGCGGCGCACCAGGCGGCGCCGCGCGCCGGCGCATTGCGCGCGCCGCGCCTCGTGCTCACGGCAGGCAGCGCGTCGCGCGCAGCGCGCCGCGCACGCCACGTCGGCTCACGCCTTCTCGAAGATCTTGCCCGGGTACTTTCGCTCGAAGTGCCCGACCACGCCCCGGCCGATCGCCTCGATCGTGAGCCCTGCGATGCCCATCTTGATGGCCGGCCCGATCAGCGGGACGAAGCCGACCGCCCGGGTGGCCAGGAATTTCAGGCCTTGCCCGAGGATCGCGAAGCTCCCGCCGGCGGCGGTCGTCACCACGGATCCCATGTTCTCGCCGTAGATCTCGCCGACCATCGCCATCATGTGCGTCTCGATCGCGACGAGCCCGGCGGAGGTCGAGATCGGGAGCGGAAGCGCGGCGAACGCCGCCCCGCCGATCGCGTAGCGGTGAACCCAGCGGAGAGCTTCATCCCTGCACATCGTCATGTCCCGAGGTTGCCGCAAGTCGCGCCGTCCGTCCATCGAGCACCGCGCTGACGGCGCCGATGCGTCGATGGCCCGGCCACGCCCGGGTCTTCTGTGCGCTGCCTTCCCGTGCCGCGGGAACCGCGCGTGCATGGCCCTCGCTCGGCTCGACCTCCGCGATCGCGCCGGAGGGCGGCGCCCGAGGCAAAGCGACCCCGCGAGGGGATGTTGGACCGTCGGAACCCGTGGCGATCCGGGCTCCAGGGAGGTTACCCATGACAGCTCGACGCCCGCTCTTCAGCCTGCCCCTGCTCTGCGCCTGCGCCGCCTTCGCGGCGTGCGGCGCGGAGCCACGCCCCGCCTCGCCCGGAGCGGAGCCGCCGACCGGCCCTGCGCCTGCGGAGGCGCCCGACGCCGAGCGCGTCCCTCTGTTCGAGGACATCGGCGCTCTCCATCACCCCGTGACGACGTCATCGCAGCTCGCGCAACGCTATTTCGATCAGGGGTTGCGGCTCGTCTACGCGTTCAACCACGACGAGGCGCGGAAGGCATTCCGGGAGGCCGCCCGCCTCGATCCGGGCCTCGCCATGGCCCGCTGGGGCATCGCGCTCACGCTCGGCCCCAACATCAACCAGCCGGCCGACGCGGCGCGGGAGCGGGCCGCCCTCGAGGCCGTGGAGGAGGCGCGCGCGCTCGCCGCGTCCGCCAGCGAGCGCGAGCGCGCGTACATCGACGCGCTCGCGGAGCGCCACGCTTCAACGCCGGGCCGCGACCGCGCGGACCTCGACCGCGCCTACGCGAGCGCGATGCGCGAGCTCGCCCGTCGCTTCCCCGACGACCTCGACGCGGGTGTCCTCTTCGCCGAGGCGCTCATGGATCTGCGCCCGTGGGATCTCTGGACGAAGGACGGCCGGCCGCAGCCCGGGACCGAGGAGATCATCGCCACGCTGGAGGGCGTCCTCCGGCGAGATCCCGAGCACCTCGGCGCGAATCACTACTATATCCACGCGGTCGAAGCGTCGCGCGCGCCGGAGCGGGCGTTGCCGAGCGCCGAGCGGCTCGGCGGTCTGGCCCCTGGCGCTGGGCACCTCGTTCACATGCCGTCGCACATCTTCGTGCGCGTCGGTCGCTACGCGGACGCCTCTGACGCGAACGAGCAGGCGGCGCTGGTCGATCGCCGGTACATCCGCGAGCGGCGGCCGGAGGGCATCTATCCGATGATGTACTTCCCGCACAACCTCCATTTCCTCTCGGTCTCGGCGAGCATGGAGGGGCGCAGCGCCGTCGCCGTGCGCGCCGCGCGAGAGCTGGCCGCGGCGGTGCCCGACCACAACGTCCGACACATGCCGATGCTCGAGATGTTCCGCCCTGCGCTGCTGTTCGCGCTCGTCCGGTTCGGACGGTGGGACGACGTCCTCGCGGAGCCGGCGCCGCCGCCCGGGCTGCGGTACACGGCGGGGATCTGGCGCTATGCGCGCGGCCGCGCGCTCGCCGCGACGGGGCGCCATGACGATGCCGCGCGCGAGGCGGCGGTGCTCCGGGCGATGGCGTCCGAGAGCCGGGAGGACGCGACGATCGGCAGGAACCGCGCGAAGGACCTGCTCGAGATCGCCTCCCTCGTGCTCGAGGGCCAGATCGCGTCGGAGCGCGGCGACACCGGCGCCGCTGCTCGCATGCTCGAGGACGCCGCGCGCATCGAGGACGAGCTGCGCTATTTCGAGCCGCCGGACTGGCCCGAGCCGGTCCGGCACACGCTCGGCGCGGTGCTCCTCACGGCGGGCCGCGCGCGCGACGCGGAGGCGACGTACCGGGAGGACCTGCGCCAAAACCCGCAGAATGGCTGGTCGCTGTGCGGGCTCGAGCGCAGCCTCCGCGCACAGGGCAGGGAAGAGGAAGCGGACGCCGCACACGCGCGCTTCAAGCGCGCCTGGGCGCGAGCCGACGTGCGGCTGTCCGGGTCACGCCCGTGAATGTCCGGTCTCGAGCGGCCGGAGACGGCGAGAGAGGCGCGCATTGCCGGCGTGCGCATCGGACCATCTGCTAGGTTGGTGGGGTGTTGCGCGCAAAGCTTGGACACTCGGCGCCCTGGTGTCTTTTTTCTCTCGCTTCCAGCCTGTGCGCGGTCTCGCTCTTCGGCTGCGAGAGCACCGACATGCCGCCGTATACCCACCTCCCCGGGGAAGGCGGCGGCGACTCGGGGTGTGCGCCGGGGCAGATCAGCGGCGCCAGCGGATGTATGCAGGTGGGCATTCGGGGCTGCGCCGACGCCTTCATCGACGAGGACGGCTTCTGCCGCCCCGCGCTCGCGAAGTGCTCGCCCGGGACGATCCCGAAGCACGACGAGGGCTGCATCGACGTCGGGATCCCCGGCTGTGCGGCGGAGTTCGTGGAGGGCGGCGCCTGCCATCCCACCATGGCCAGGTGCCCGGAGGGGACATTCGCGGTCCCGCAGAAGGGCTGTGTTTCCATCGACGGCCCGGACGGCTGCGGCTCGGCGCCGTGGGGCGAGATCGTCGAGACGCCCGGCGATCTCCACGTCGATCCTGGCTACGAGGGCGGAGACGGCGACGGGTCGCGGGAGAGGCCGTTCACGACGCTGGCGGAGGCGCTGGGGGGCGTTCAGGCGGACGGGCGCGTCGTCCTGGCCGAGGGCGAGTACGACGAGCCGATCGAGATCGCGAAGCCCATCGAGATCGTCGGGCGGTGCGCCTCGCGGGTGGTGCTCCGGGGCGAGAAGAGCGATCCCGACGGCAACGTCAGCGCGGTCTGGATCCACGACGTCGACCGCGCTGGCGTGCGCGGCGTGACCCTGCTCAGCCCGTCGATCGGGGTGCTGATCCAGTCAGCGGCGGTCTCGGTGCGCGACATCCGGGTGACGGGCGAGAGCGGCAATGGTCTCGTGGTCGCGCTCCCTGGCGCGAGCCTCGATTTGTCGCGCAGCCTCGTCCAGTCGTCGTGGGCGGACGATGGAACGGGCGAGGGCTGGACCAGCGTGCTCGTCGTCTCCGGGGCCGAGGCGCGGCTCACCGAGAACGCGCTGATCGGCGGCACGGTCAGCCTGCGCATCAGCTCCGAGGCGGCCGAGGTGGTCGCGGAGGGCAACCTGCTGGAGGCCACGGCGCTGCCGTCGGCGACGGGCGACGGCGTCGGCGTGCACCTCGAGGACGGCACGCTCCGGCTCGACGCGAACGCGCTCGTCCACCATCACCTGGGCGCGCTGGTGACGGGCGCCGGCGCGGAGCTCGTGGCGGCGCGCAACCTCATCGCCGCCCCGGCGGACGCGGCGCCCGAAGCCGGCGGCCTCGCCGTGGAGCAGGGCGCGCGCGCGTCGCTCGCCTCCAGCGTCCTGTCGGGGGCGTGCGACGCGCTGCTCGCCGTCGCGGACGCCGGCACGGAGGTCGAGGCATCCGGCAACCTCTTCGATGGCGCGGCCGCCCCGGAGAGCGGTCACCTCGGCGTCGCCGTCGAGCAGCGCGGCGGAGCGCTCTCGCTCTCGTCGAGCCTCGTGCGCCAGGCCGGCGACGCTGGGCTGTTCGTCTGGGGCGGGACGCTCTCGGCGAGCGGCGTGGTCATCGAGGGCACGCGCGCGAGCCCGCTGCACCGGGACAGCGCCGCCGGCGTGCTCGTGCAGGGTGGCCGCGCCGCGCTTGCGTCGACGTATGTCCTGGAGCCCCACGTCGCGGGCGTGTCCGCGTCCCGGGGCGCGACCCTCGAGATCGCGGACAGCCTCATCGAGCGCTCGCTGCCGGAGGAGCGCGACGGCACGGGAGGCGTCGGCCTGCTGAGCGCCGGGGCGGCGCAGGTCCTCGTGCAGAGGTCGGCCGTGCTGGAGAGCCGCGTGGCGGGCCTGCTGCTGGCGTCGCCGAGCACGGTGGAGGACACGGTCATCCTCGGGGTCGAGGGCGGCACGTTCTCGGCCCTGGGCTCCGGTGGGCAGACGGAATCGGTGCCGGACCTGGGCGACGGCCTCGTGGTCCTGGGCTCGACGGCGCAGGTGAGCTCGGTGCAGGTGCAGCGCTGCGCGCGCGCCGGTTTGCTGTTCAGCGACAGCCACGGCGCGCTCGCGAGCTCGGAGTCCACCGGCAACCGGTTTGGCCTCGTCGTGCAGGGCGCGCAGGCGCCGTCGGTGTCGGAGGACAACAGCTTCGAGGGCAACCAGGAGAGCGATCAGCTCGCCGAAGGCGCGCTCCCCGTCCCGAGCAGCGCCACGCCCGCCCCGTGACGATCGCTCGCCGAACGGCGCGGCCCCGCCCGGCCCGGAAACAGCGCTGAGCTCATGGCATTGCTCCACGAGCACGATCACCTTCACGTGATCCACGGCCATACGCACCGAGCGCACGACGCGCCGGTGCGCTCAGGCGCGCCGCCTCGCATCTTCTGCGCTCAGGCGCTCGTGGACGGACCTTCACCGCTACGCCTCTACCGTGTGCGTTGCGGGCGCCTCCTGTCCGAGCGAGCGCGCGTTCGGAGCGGCGCGTCGGCGTTCGCGCTGGCGTAGAATCTCTCACACGCACTGCAGCGCGCGTTCCCCTCATCGCGCTCTTTTCGCCCAAGACGTGGCTCGTATAGAGTCCTCGTTCGATCATGAAATTCACGCACTTACTCAGGGGTACGATCACCGTCGTTGCTCTCTCGACGTTCGCGGCCCAGCTGGGCTGCGGCGGCGCCGCGCCCACGTCCGTGGCGCCGGTGATGGTCGACGCCGAGCCTGTCGAGACGTCGGGCCCGAAGATGAGCTCGGGTTCCGAGATCGGCGGCATGAACGAGGAGAAGGTGCAAGCGGCGTTCGAGCGCGCGTCGTCTCGGCTCTCGCGCTGCTACCAGAAAGGCGTCCAGCGGATCCCCTATCTCGGGGGCGAGATCCGCTTCAAGGTCCGGGTGACCGAGGAGGGCACGGCGCGCTGGGCGTTCGTGAAGGACTCCAACCTGGGCGATCGCGAGACCGAGGCGTGCATGCTGAGCGTCCTGAAGGCGACGAGGTGGCCGAAGCCGGTCGGCGGAGAGGGCCTGGCGGAGAACAGCTTCACCTTCGAGCCGAGCAGCGACGAGCGCCTGCCCGTGCCCTGGACGCCCGACCAGCTCGGGACGCCGTACAAGAAGGCGAGGCCGGCGCTCGCGTCGTGCCGGAGCCAGGCGGGCGCCAGCCAGATCAAGGCCACGCTCTACATCGACACCAACGGCAAGCCGCTCAGCGTGGGCGTGTCCAGCAACGACGAACGGGGCGAGGAGGCGGCCGAGTGTGTCGCCGGCGCGCTGCGCGAGATCACCTTCCCCTCTCCTGGCAGCTATGCATCGAAGGTGAGCGTCGACATCGAGTGACGTGACGCCGCGCACCGCCCGCAGCGATCGCCCGCACGCCGGGCTGGCCGCTGGCGGAGGTGTCCGACAGGCGTGCCGCTGCGCCCCGCCCTGTCCGGCGCGGCGAGGGTCGCAGGGCTCGTCCATTGGCCGCGAAATCTACCGCCCTTGCTGGCAGCGCGCGCCGCGGGACTGCGCTACGCTCACGTCGTGGGCAAGGTCCTCCGGCAGATCCTGGTGCTCTTGTGGAAGGTGGCTCGCCTCGTCCTGTGGAAGTGGCTGAAGCCGCGCCTCATGAGGTTCGCGATGATCACGGCGGCGCTCGTCGGGGTCATCCTGCTCGTGGTGGCCGTGCTCGGCAGGCTCTAGCGGCGAGCGCGGCTCCCCGGCTGGCAGCCGGCGGCGCGGCTGTCGTTCGCTTGTCCGCGGCCGCATCCGGCAACTAGTCTCTCCTGCTTGCATGGCTAGCTCACCGCCTTCCTTCCTCCTCGCGGCCCTGACGTGCGCGATCGCGTCGGGGGGCGCCGCGGCTTGCTCCGAAGAGAGCCCCGCCGAGCCGGCGCCTGCCTCGCTCGAGGCGGACGACCTGCGGACGCCCGCCGAAGCGGACGCGCCGCGCGTGTCCTCGGGAGCGATCGCGCCGCGCGCCGCGGTCGTCGAGGCGGCGCACGTCACGAAGGCCCCGGCCCAGGCGGAGGCCGACGCGCCGCCTGCGGCGAGCGCGGCGGCAACGACGCCGCCCGCCAGCGCGGCGGCGGAAGGCGCGCGCATCTACTCCAAGGCGCGGTTTGCGTGGATCAACCCTGGCCCTTACCCGACGCGGGGCTGGAGCGGCTACCTGGGGCTCGGCGGCTCCGTCGCGCTGCGCGGCGGCAGCGTCGAGGCCGCGCGGACGCCGGGCGAAGGGTGCAACGCGTGGTACGCCATCGAGCCGCGGGGCTACGTCTGCGCCGGCGCCAGCGCCGCGGTCGACCCGAACGACCCGGTCGTGGCCGCGCTGCGGCCGCACGCGCCCAGGGTCGACTCGCCGTGGCCCTATGACTACGCGGAGTCGACCGGCGCGCCTCGCTACCCGCAGGTCCCGAGCGCGAAGGAGCAGCGGCGCTCCGAGTGGGACCTCGAGGAGCACCTCGCGAACATCGCGAAGGCGCGCGCCGCCGAGGGCGCCGGCGACGAAGCCATCCGCGAGATCGACGAGGCCCTCGTGGGCGTCGACCTGAAGCCCGCGGGGGTCGCCGCTCCGGCGCTGTTTCCTTTCGGCGGCCTCGTGCGCGAGGGGCGCGACCGGATCGTGAACGGCTCGACGGTGGCGTTCACCCGCGCGTTCGACGCGCAGGATCGGACCTGGGTGGTGACCTCGGACCAGGCGTACATGCCGAAGGATCGCCTGAAGCCCTACCCGCGCTCGAGCTTCCAGGGCGTCTGGCTGAAGGACGGGCGTTCGCTCCCGCTCGCGTTCTTCCGCAAGACCGATCGGCCGAAGTACCAGCGGGGCGCCGGCGGCCGCTTCGAGCCGACCGGCGCGTCGTTCGCGCGGCTCGCCTCGGTCGGGCTCACCGGTCGCGCCGAGGTCGAGGACGGCGAGCGGCTCCTCGAGACGCAGGAGCCGGGGGTCTACGTGCGCGCGGACGACGCCGTCGTGATCGAGGCGGCGAAGAGGTCGCCGCTCGAGGGCGACGGCGATCCGTCGTCGCCGCGCAAGTGGATCGAGGTGAGCGTGCTCGGCGGCTGGTTCGTCGCCTACGAAGAGCTCACCCCGGTCTTCGCGACGCTCATCTCACCGGGGCGCGGCGGCGTCCCGAGGCAGGGCATCCCCGCCATCGAGACCGCGGCGACGCCGACCGGGCGCTTCCGCATCGACGGGAAGTTCGTGACGGCGACGATGGTCTCGAGCACGAACGACAGGATCGTCCACTCCGAGGTGCAGTTCGTGCAGAACTTCAGCGGGCCTCACGCGCTGCACGGCGCGTACTGGCACGACGCCTGGGGCGAGCCGAAGAGCGGCGGCTGCGTCAACCTCTCCCCCATCGACGCGAAGCAGATGTTCGCCTGGACCGACCCGCCGGTGCCGGAGGGATGGCACGGCCTGCGGGCCTCCCGCGACGCCGGCCGCTCCACGGTGGTCCTCATTCACCGCTGATCACGCGCGCGATCCGGCCCACGAGCCGCAGCGCGGCTTCCGCGAACACGTCCGGATCGAGCAGCAGGCCGACCACGAGGAAGCCGTCGCGCGGCATATCGAAGAAGTAACCGGGGTGGACGATGATCCCCTCGTCGCGCACGAGGAGCTCGACCCAGCCGTCCTCGTCGTGCACGCGCGGGACCTCCAGCGTCGCGTACCAGCCGCCGTCGATCGGGAGCCGCCGGATCGCGCCCCCGGCGCGCGCGGCGATCGCCGCGTCGAGCGCGGCCAGGTTGGCCTGCACGCGCGACAGGATCGCGCGCTGGACGGGCGCCCGCGAGGCGAGGATCTCCGGCAGCGCGAGCTGCACCGGGGTGCCGACCGAGAGGTAGGTGTCCGCGATGACCTCGAGCCGCTCCAGCGCCGCCGCGGCGAGCTCCGGCGGCCCCGAGACCGCGATCCAGCCGAGCTTGAGCTGCGGCAGCGCCATCACCTTGGAGAGCCCGCTCAGCACGAAGGTCAGCGCCTGCCGCGCGCCGGCGAAGCTCGGCAAGCGGTCCGGGGGGAGGTCTCCGTGGGCGTAATCCCCGAAGACCTCGTCGACGATCAGCGCCAGCCCGCGCTCCCTGGCGCACGCCTCGAGCGCGGCCGCGTCGTCGCGGCGCACGAACGAGCCGGTCGGGTTGTTCGGATGGACGAGCACCACCGCGCGCGTCCGCTCGCCGGCCGCGCGCTCGAGCGCGCCGAGGTCGATGCGCCATCCTTCCTCCCTGAGGAGCGGGTAGGGCGTGAGCGCGACGTCCTCGAGGCAGGCAAGGTACTCGAGGAGCGGGTACGACGGCACGGGGACGAGCACGTCGTCGCCGCGCTCGGCGAGCAGCTTGAGCAGCCAGCCGTACGCTTCGCTGGTGCTGGCCGTCAGCACGACGCTCGACGGATCCACGTCGAGCCCGCGCTCCTGGTAGTAGCGCGACACCGCGGCGCGCGCCGCCGGATCGCCGAGCGGCAGCGGCGCGTACCGCTCGCCGCGCGGCTCGCCGAGCGGCGCGATGAGGTGAGCCGTCTCGACGATCCCGCAGCGCGTCGGGTTCGACTCGGTGAAATCGACGAGCGCGCGCCCCGCCCCGCGCGCCTCGGCGAGCACGGACGCGAGGCTGTTGCCCGAGAGATCCCAGCCTGTGCGCGCCGCGAACCGCGGCGGCCGGGGCGCGCGCGCGTGTCCCGCGTCCGCGTCTGCCGCGGGAGGTCGATCCAGGATCACCCGTCTCTCCATGCGTCCATGCTCCATCGCCGCCGTGCTCTACCCCGCCCCGCCGGTCGGCCACCGTGACACGGACGGCGCCGGACGGCAGCCGCGCGCGCACCCGGGCGACGCAAGGGCGCGCGGGCAGCGGGGGTGCTCAGCCGCGGCGCCGCCGGCGCGCCGCGGACGCCGCCACGAGGACGCTCGCGAGGCCCCAGGCGGCGCGGCTCGACGGCGGCGCGCGGTCCGGACCAGCCGCGGCCCAGGTGCACGCGCCGCTGGTCGCCTCGAGCTCTCCGTTCGCCATCCAGACGTCGCTCCCGACCGGGAGCTCGCGCGCGCCGAGCGAGGCGCCGTCGTAGAGCACGTCGACGGCCAGCGTCGCCCCTCCGGAGCCGCGCGGCGCGGCGACCGCGAACTGCCATAGCCCGCGGCGCACCTCCCGGAGCGGCGTGTGCATCACCCCGCCGCGGGCGGCGACCGTGAGCTTCCCATCGACGCCCCTCACCGGGGCGCCGTCAGGGCGTCGCAGCTCGATCGTCCCCCAGACCGGCCACGACGGGTCGGGCCTCGCGTAGGTGCTCGACAGCACGTACCAGCTCTTGTCGAGCGCCGGCTCGTTCCCGCCGGTCTCGGCGGCCTCGAGCGCGAGGCGCGCGCCTTCGAGATCGAGCACGCCGGGACCGAGCTGCGCGTCGAGCGGCACGGCGCCCCTCGGATACCGCGCGCCTGCCTGGAGCGCCTCCGTGACCTCCGCCTGGCTCAGGTTCGGGTTGACCTGGAAGAGGAGCGCGATCGCCCCTGCGACCTGCGGCGCCGCCATGGACGACCCAGACGCGATCGCGTGGTAGTCGTCGACGACGAAGCACGGCTCGTCGCCGGGGCACCCGGGCGTATCGAACAGCCCTCCGGGATCGTCGCGCGGGTCGACGCCGCTGGCCATGGCGGCCGCGACCAGGCCGCCGGGCGCGCTGATCTCCGGCTTGGCCACGCCGAACGGCGTGGGGCCAGCCGCGCTGAAGTAGCAGGCGCTGTCCTCTTCGATGTCCACGCCGTCGAGGCTCGTGAGGCGCACGCTCGTGGAGCTCCCCTGCGGCTGCCAGCGGACGCGGTTGATGGTGCACCCCACGGCGAGCAGCCCAGGGTGGCTCGCGGGCACGTTGATCGTCCCTTGCTTGATGGCGCGCGGGAACAGGAGCCCGAGATCGTGCGACGGCGAGACGTCGCCGAGCCCCGTCACCCAGAGCTGCGCGTCCCCTTGGCCTCGCAGGCGGATCGCGAACTCGCCCGCCTTCCACGCCCCGCTGAAGGCCACGACGGCGCTGTTCGTCGCCGCGGTGATGGGCGACTTCCCGTTCGCGAGCCGGTTGATGACCGCGCCGGTCGTCTCGCCGTCGTCGCCGGTGTAGCCGGCGTCATCTCCGGGCTCGATCAGGCCGATCCACGCCTCGCCGCCTGGCCCGTCGAGGCCGACCGACACATCGTCCCCGGGCCGGAAGGTGATCCAGACGTATCCTTCGCCGCGCTCGGCGCTCGGCGTGCGGATGGGCACGCGCGTCTCGGCGTACGCCGACACGTGGGCCTCGGTGTGGATCCCGAGCGGCCCTTCGCCGTCGATCTCGTACGTCGCGCCGCTGTTGCCGGCGGCGACGACGATCGCCCGCCCCGGATGAGCGCTGCCGACCATCGCGGCGAGCCCCGCCTCGAGCGGGCTCGTCCCGTCGTGGGGCCCGAAATCGCTCCCGACGCTCAGGTTGACGACCGCCGGCATGTTCAGCTCGTCGGCGCGGTCGAAGATGAACTGCACCGCCTTGAGGATGTCCGGATCGTCGAAGCCCTCGCCGGGCCGCGCGGGCGCGGCGATGATCAGCGTCGCGGCGGGCGCCACCCCGACGTACCGCGGCCGCTCCGAGACCATCGGCCCGCCGTTGCCTGCCGCGATGGATGCCACGTGCGTGCCGTGCCCCGCGATATCGCGGAGGATGCCGGGCTTGCTCTGCGCAAGCATGGCGTCGATGTCGGCGTCGGAGAAGATCGCGCACGCCGACTGATCCGGATCGTCGCACCCGTACGTGTGCTCGAGCGCCGCGTGCAGCCCCTTCGGCCTTCCGGCCTGCAGCATCCATCGGATCCGTGTCTTGCCGTCCTTGTCTCGAAAATCCGGGTGGGTCACGTCGAGGCCGGTATCGACGACGCCGACGACGACCCCCTTGCCGTCCGCGCCGGTGGCCTTCCTGTAAGGCTCGACGCGGATCCACCCCTTGGACCGATCCAGCAGGGGCCGCCGCGGTGGTCCTGTGAGCAGCCTGAGCTCCGGGTGCGCGGCGGAGAAGGCGCCGACGTCGCCGGGCGCGAGCCGGATGGTCCCGAAGCCCGGCGCGACCTGGAGCAGCCCGAGCGCTCGCGCGTCGGCGCCGGCGGGCAGCGGCACCATCATGGGGATGCGCCCGCGCGGATCGGCGAGCGGGTGCCGACCCAGGCGCGAGCCGAGCAGGCGCGCCACCGCCGGGGCCGGGACGTCGGCGCGCGCCTCACCCGCCGCGAGAGCGAGGCCGAGCAGCGCGATGGAGAGCGGAAACCTGCGGGCGAGCACGCCGCGAGTCTACACCACGTCCTCGCGCGGCCGAGGTCACGAAGGGCGCCGCCCTCGCCGCGCGCTCTCCGGAGCGCGCCGCGGGCCGCTTCACACCGGCGGCACGAGGTGCTTCTTTCGCGGCCTCTCCTCGATCTTGCCGGCGTACCGCTCGAAGCGGCGCGCCACCTCGCGGCGGAGGTTCGCCGTCGGGATGATCGCGTCGATCACGAGCTCGCTCGCGAGCTTCTCCAGATCGACGTCGGCCCTGTACTCCTCGCGCAGCTTCTGGACGAGCGCCTCGCGCTCGGGCCCCGCCGGGATCGCCTGGATCTTGTTGAAGTAGACGGCGTTCACCGCGGCGCTCGGCCCCATCACCGCGATCGAGGCCGAGGGCAAGGCGATGCACTCGTCGGGCGCGAACGCCGGCCCGCACATCGCGTAGAGGCCGGCGCCGTACGCCTTGCGCACGACGACGGACAGCTTCGGCACGCTCGCCTCGCTCACCGCGGCGATCATCTTCGCCCCGGCCCGGATGATCCCCTGCCTCTCGACGACGGTCCCGATCATGAAGCCGGGCACGTCGGCGAGGTAGAGGAGCGGGATGTTGAAGGCGTCGCACAGCCAGATGAACCGCGCCGCCTTGTCGGCCGAGTCGACGAACAGCACGCCGCCCTTGTATTTCGGCTGGTTCGCGACGATGCCGACCGCGCGTCCCTCCACGCGCGCGAGCCCCGTGACGATCTCCCGGGCGTAGAGCTTCTTGATCTCGACGAAGCTGCCCTCGTCGATGATCGCGTCGATCACGGCCATGATGTCGAACGGCTTGTTCTCGTCGGCGGGGATCACGTCCTCGAGCGGCCGCTGCCCTGGCTTCTCCGGCCTCGGCGCGACGCGGGGCGCGGTCTCGGCGGAGCTCTGCGGCATCAGCGCGAGGTAGCGCTTCGCGAAGGCGATCGCCTCCTCCTCGGTCTTCACCAGGACGTCGCCGCACCCGGAGACCGAGCAGTGCATGCGCGCTCCGCCGAGCTCTTCGAGCGTGACCTTCTCGCCGATCACCATCTCCGCCATGCGCGGAGAGCCCAGGTACATGCTCGCGTTGCTCTCGACCATGCACACGACGTCGCAGAACGCCGGGATGTAGGCGCCCCCCGCCGCCGACGGGCCGAACAGCAGGCAGATCTGCGGCACGAGGCCGCTCAGCTCGACCTGGTTGTAGAAGATCCGGCCCGCGCCGCGCCGCCCGGGGAACATCTCGATCTGGTCGGTGATGCGCGCCCCCGCGGAGTCGACGAGGTAGAGCAGCGGGCACCGGAGGCGCCGCGCGGTCTCCTGCACGCGCAGGATCTTCTCGACGGTGCGGCGCCCCCACGAGCCGGCCTTCACCGTCGAGTCGTTCGCCATCACGCACACGGGGCGCCCGCCCACCGTCCCGGTGCCCGTGATGACGCCGTCGGCCGGCAGCTCGGGATCCAGCGCGTTGGCGAGCGCCGCGTCCTCGATGAAGCTGCCTTCGTCGACGAGCAGCGCGACGCGTTGCCGCGCGAACAGCTTGCCCTGTTCCGCGTTCTTGTCGTGGTACTTCTGCGCGCCTCCCTTCTCGATGCGCGCCGTGAGATCCCGCAGCTTCTGATCGAGCGACATGGCGCGACCCATAGCCCTAAGCGCGCCGGGCGACCACCTCCCGCGCCGCCGATTCGAGCTCCCGCGCCGTCCGGGCGACCAGCACCTTCGTCGACGCGGCGGCGTAGCGCGGCATCGCGCTGTCTCCCGTCCCCCAGGCGCCCGGCCCCTCGGGACACAGCCACAGGAGCGCCCGCGCCCGGTCACGGAGCCTCCTCACGACCTCCGCCTCGTCCGCGAAGTAGTTCGTGCGCCCGTCGCCCAGGATCACGAGGGTCACCCGCCGGTCCACGTCACGCCCGTGTCGCTCCTCGAAGGCCAGCAGGGCGCGCCCGTAATTCGAGTTGTGCGCCCTGCTCACCACCGCGCCGCGCTGGATCCGATCGAGCGCCGAGCTCGCCGGCAGCGCCTCGAAGAGCTCGGTCGTCTCGGCGAGCTCGCTCACGAAGACGAACGATCGCGTCCGGTCGAAGAGCTCCTGCGCCGCGCAGACGAACTCGAGCATGAACCGCGCGGCGACGCGGACCGAGTCCGACACGTCGCACAGGATCATCAGGCGCGGCTTGTCGCGCCGCCGCGCTCGACGCGCCGGCTGGAACGGCACGCCGCCGGTCTGGAGGCTGCGCCTCAGCGTCCGGTGGGGATCGATCCTCCCGCGCCGCGCGCGGCGCCTCCGGAGCCGCTCCGCGCCCCGGAGCCGCACGGACAGCTCCTTCACGGCGCGGCGCACCTCCTCCATCTCGCCCTCGCCGAGCGAGGCGAACGGCACATCCATGCGGCCCTGGGCAGCTGGCTCTTCGCCCTCGAAGCGCCGGAGCGACAGCGTCACGTGCTCGCGCACGCGGCGCCGCATCCGCTCCAGCTCGGCGGCGAGCGCCTCCGCCAGGGCCCTCCCCCGCTCCTCGCCGAGGGCCTCCTCGAGCGCGCTCCGGATCCGCCGCAGCGCGCTGGCGGCGGCCGGCACCCCGAGCTGATCCATCACCCGCTGCGCGAAGAACCCGACCTGGAGCGAGCTCGTCATCGGCGCGAGCACGCGCGCGATCCCGGCCGCCTGGAGCGCTCGGTCGAGCTCCCCTGCGGTCCCCGCGAGCGCCTGGAATGCGATCGCGTCGCCCGAGGCGCCGCTCCGCTCCGCCGCCGCGCTCAGCAGATCGCGCAGGGCGGAGAGCTCTCCATCCGAGAACCCTCGCTCCCGCAGGCGCCCCCACAGATCGCCGACGTGCGCGCCCGCGGGGGAGAAGAAGCGATCGAAGCAGGCGCGGTACCGGCCGAGATCGGCGGCGCGCTCGACGATCACCGCGCCGATGGCGTCGCGCAGCGTCCCTCGGTCGCCGAACCCGACGAGGGCGCACGCGCGCGCGACATCGATGGCCTGCGCCGTCGAGACGGCGAAGCCGTCGCGGCGCAGCGCCCAGAGGAACTCGTCGATGGAGAGGAGCATGGAGAGCGTACCGGTCCAGCCGGCGCGGCCCCGCGGCGGCTACGGCGCCGGCGCGGGCTCCGCGAGCAGCGCCTTGAGGAGCTTCTCGACCTCGGCGTGCCGGGTCGGGTCGTACCCGACCACCACGTCCCGGATGACGCCCTTCTTGTCGATCACGAACATCGTGGGGAGCGCCTTGACGCCGTAGGCCGCGGAGGTCGACTCCGACGCGTCCGCCGCGACCGCGTAGCGCATCGAGAGGGCCTGCGCTGTCTTCGTCGCGACGCTCACGTCGTCGGTCGTCACGCCCACGACCCGCAGCCCCTGCGCGGCGTACGCCGCGTGCCACGCCGAGAGCTGCGGGGCCATCAAGCGGCACGGCGCGCACCAGGTCGCCCAGAAATCGAGCAGCACCACGTTTCCGCGCAAGGTCCCGATGTTCGCCGGGACGGTCCCTCCGACGGTGGTGAGCGACCTCCAGGCTGGCGCGAACGTGCCGATCTTGTCGAGGCGAAGGATCTGATCGTGCCCGGGGAACGGCACCAGCGTCGGCGCGACGTCTCGCTCTCGTCCGCCGCGCCGGATCCGGAGGTTCACCACGTTCCCAGGCCCCGCGAGCGCGACACGCGCGACGAGCTGCTTTGGCTCGTCGAGCTGGACGCCGTCCGCCGCGATGACCTGATCTCCGTCCACGATGCCCGCCTTGGCCGCCGGCGAGCTGGTGACGACGTGCTTCGCGACCACCCCCCCGGCCGCCCCTGGCTCCAGCTCCACGCCCAGCCAGGCGCGGCGGGACGCCCCCTCGGCGGCTGCGTGCGGGGCGCCTCCCAGCAGCGCAGCGCCCGACAGCGACACCAGCGTGGCGGCCGAGAGGGCGCGCCATGCGCGGCCTCGCCTGGAAGAGGCCAGGTACATCCGGGCAGTGTAGCATCTCGACCGGTGCGGTCCCGAACCCACCTCTCTGCGTGGTGCGCGCTCGCTGCAGCGTCGCTCGCCTCGATGACGCTCTCGACGGAGGCGCGGGTCCGCTCCGGGTGGCCCCCCCTGCCGCTGGGCTGTGCGCCGCCCCCGCCGTCCCCGTCCCCCGCTCACGTCGCGGGGACCACGGAGTGGATCGGACGCGGCTCCAGCTCCATCCCCGAGGCGCGCGCGCCGGCCCCGGCCCCCGCTGCACCGCCGGCCGCGGCGCCCTCGGCGTGGGAGCTCGCCGGGCAGCTCGCGAGCTTCCAGCCCGTCACGGGTCGAGCTCGCTCCCAGCACTTCACCGGCGAGATGGAGGCGCAGGTGAGGGTCAACGCGGCGGCTGCGCCCTACCCGCAGCTCGGGCCGGATCGCGTTCTCCCCTCCGGCGCGGCCGTCGTCGAGTTCCACTACCGGGCGGGCGCATCGGAGCCGGACACGCTCCTGGCCATGGTGAAGCGACCGGCTGGCTATGACCCCGACGGCGGCAACTGGGAGTACCTCGTCCTCACGCCCCAGGGCACCTCCACCCACCGCGGCGCTCTGCCCCTCTGCAAACGCTGTCATGCCGACGCCCCGCACGACCACCTCTTCGGCGGCCCCCGGTAGGCGCTCGCGTGGCCCGCGACAGCGCGACGCGTCACAGCGTCCGTTGGCCGGGCTCTTGGTCCGCAAAGATTGCGAAACCTGGCATGGCACGCGACACCGCTGCCCGAGCGCTCGTCGGACACGGATCCACGACAGCCGAAGAAACCGCGGCGAAACGTGAGTATTCCGCTGGACGTACGCGCGCGCGAGGACGCGCCGAGGAGGAGGCCGCGAGATGGCACAGAGGCTGCTCCAGGCGGAATTGACCGTGTTCTGCGCTGTGGGCTGCAGCGTGTCTCGGTCCTCCTCCCCTCGTGACGGGCCTCACTAGCTTGTGCTTGGTCGTTCAGCGGGCGCCATCCCGCCTCTCCATGGCGCCGCTGCTGCTTGGCTTACAGCTTTTTCCCGTTTCGTCAGCTTGGCCTGCTCATCTCGTGGTGCGCTTCTAGCTTCGCTTGCCCTTCGAGAGCGTGTGAAAGCGCGCGGCCATTCCGTGACGGAGTCGCCGCGCGCCCTGTTTTTGTCCTGCGCTTGTTGCCCGCCGCCGGCTTCGGGTGCGTCACGCGCATGGCCCGCCCGCTCGCCTGCTGCGCCCCGCGGCGGCTCAACTTCGCGGATTGGGATCAGCCTTTGCGGGCGAGAAGGCTCGGCCATTCGGGGAACTCGCCACGGCGCGAGACGTGAGGGCGACGAAGGAACGACCTCGGCCGCGAACGCCGCGCATCCGAGCAGACGCTCTCAGGCCTCGATCACTTTTCCTTTGACAGCTCGCTCAGGGGCGTATAAACGCCGGCACTCACTTCGCGCAACCGAGCGCGACGCGGGAGTGCGGTGGCGTAGCCACGTCTTGCACTTGTTTTCACCAGAGCGCCCATAGCTCAGCTGGATAGAGCATCGGCCTACGAAGCCGGGGGTCGGAAGTTCGAATCTTCCTGGGCGCGCCTGATCGGTCGTGTAAAAGGTCCTGAGCCTCTGATGGATGTCATGGATGACGGAGCGGATTTGCTCCTCTCCCCTGTGGCACAGCCGGAGGAACCAGCGAGCGTCGACGCGCTGTGGATGCGCGAGGCGCTCGCGGAGGCCGAGGCTGCGGCAGGTGCCGGTGACGTCCCCGTGGGGGCGCTCATCGTCGACGCGGCGGGGACGGAGCTGGCGCGCGGTCGAAACCGTCGCGAGATCGACCAGGATCCGACCGGTCACGCCGAGGTGGACGCGCTGCGGGCGGCGGCCAGGCGGCTTGGTCATTGGCGGCTCGAAGGGGCGACGGTCTACGCGACGCTGGAGCCGTGTCCCATGTGCGCCGGCGCGCTCGTCAATGCCAGGATCGCGCGGCTCGTCTACGGCTGCCCGGACCCGAAGGCGGGCGCGGTCGACACGCTCTTCGCGATCGGGCGCGACAACCGGCTCAACCATCGCTTCGCGGTCACGTCGGGCGTGCTCGCAGACGAGTGCGCCGGCGTGCTCCGCGCGTTCTTCGCGAAGCTCCGGACCGCCGCGTCGAAGCGCTGACGGCCCGGCCCGCGCGGGCGGGCGTCAAGGCGCCGCCCAGGCGCCCCCCTCGTCCTCTCCCGATCT
Organism: Sorangium sp. So ce281; assembly: GCF_051527395.1. NCBI lineage: Bacteria > Pseudomonadati > Myxococcota > Polyangiales > Polyangiaceae > Sorangium > Sorangium sp. So ce281. The sequence goes on along the minus strand of NZ_CP150322.1, from coordinate 3,359,577 downwards.
GTCCTCGCCGGCCTCACCGCCGTCCTCGGACGGCTGACGGGGCGCCAGATGAGGCGCAGGGGAGCCTCGCACCACGACCTCCTGGAGCCCCTTCTCCAGCTCCTCGTCGGAGATCCGGTGGCGCCTGTGCGCGATCTGCATGAGCTTGCGCAGGTACCCGCTCCACGCAGCGGTGACCTCGCCGTTCGCATCGAAGTGCTGCACGCGCGGGTTTGGGAGGATCGAGGCGATGTACAGCGCCTGTCCGAGCGAGAGCTGCGCCGCCGACGCATTGAAGTAGTGCCGCGCGGCGGCGCCGATGCCGTAGACCAGCGGCCCGAACTCCACCGCGTTCAGGTAGAGCTCCATGATCTGCTCCTTGGTGAGCTCCTGCTCGAGGTACATGGTGAGCAAGGTTTCCTGGAGCTTGCGCGCCACGCTCTTGGTCCGCTCGAGGTAGAGGTTCTTGGCGAGCTGCATGCTGACGGTGCTCGCCCCCCGCACGAACCTCCTCTTCCGGAGGTTCTCGCGGATCGAGTTCTTGATGGCTTCCCCGTCGAACCCGTGGTGCCGATGGAAGGCACCGTCCTCCGTGGTCAGCACGGCGACCTCCATGAACCGGGAGATGTCCTCGTAGGGGACCCAATCGGCGGTCCCTGGCCCGGACTCGATGTCGACGCGCTTGCCGCCGGGCCCGTAAACCAGGCGCCGGAACGCGCGCTTGAAGCGATCGACGCCGAGCTCCGGCGGCATCTCCGTCACGCGGCATGTATTGGAGATGTCCCAGTCAAGCAAAAAATTTCGGTCGAGGTTCGCGGTATCGAACCGGAGCTTCCCTTCGATCCCGAACGAGCCGGCGAGCCTCATTCCGTGGAGCTTCGCCACGATCCCTTTGGGCGCCGAATCCAGCATCGACTGGCAAGCCGTGAGGGGCACCTCGAAGGTGCCACGGACCCGGTGTGAGTCCCCGGCGCGCTCGTACTCGCCGCGCGCGATCAGCCTCAGCGCACCGAGGTCGACCTCGGCGTCCTCGGCGACGAGCTTGGACCCGTCGAGCTTGCCGTTCGCCTTCGCTCGCCACGCCAGGTCGAGGCCTGCGATGGGCTCGTCTGCCAGGGCCGCGCTCCGCAGGGAGAGGTTTTTCAGCCTTCCTTCGCCATCGACGCCGAGCGTCTGGCCGTCGGCCGAAAGGACGACCCGCGCGCGGCTGACGATCGACGTCCGCGCCACATCGAACAGGCCCATGTCCCCTTCACGGACGCCGAGGGTGGAGAGCCAGATGGGTCCGCCCTGCACGTCGGCGACGATCTCTTGCGGGGTCTCCTTCGCGTCGCTGAGCGGCACGCGAAGGCGAAAGGTGAGCGCTTGCTGGGCGTCGGCGCTGGCGGCCGCGATCGCGGCCTCTCCAGGCGAGAGCTCCACCACGAGCGAGCCTGCCTCACGCCGCACGGCGAGGTGCCCCGGTCCCAGGTTGAGGTGATCGGCGTCGCGCCGGAGGCGCGCGGTGACACCTGCGACGTCGACCTTGGCGTCCTTGCCGAGCGCCAGATCGATGCCCTGCGCCGCCCGCAGGAGGGCTTCTCGAACTGCAGCCCCTCGATTCCGCCCCGCATCGGCCCCGTTGCCGCGCTCGGCCGTACTCGTCAGCTGTGCCGGATGGGTGCGCCCGCTCTGCTCGGGTACGACCTGAGGTTCAGGAGTCACCTCCGGGAGCGCCACGTTCGCGTCGATGGAGTCGGCCGAGAGCTCGCTCACCTGGTACCGTCCCTGCTCCCGGGCAAGCACCAGCCGGCCGTGCCGGACCGAGAAGGCCGCCCGTCCCAGGGACAGGATCGCTTCGCGCGCCGCGATGGCTGTCCGCCCTCCCGAGCGCGACAGGTGCACGTTGTCGGCCGACAGGCTCTCCGCGGGCGAGTCGGCCCGATCGGTCCAGACGAGCCGCAAGCCCTCCAGCTCGGTGCTACCGCCCCCCTCGCTCGCCGCGGTGCCGGCACGTCCTGCCGGCTGCCCCCCCCGCCAGGTCTCCAGCTCGTGGAGGATGGCCTCGCGTGGGCCGACGGCGGAGACCGTCCCCCCGCGCATCGTCACGCGCCGTCCC